>CBDAUL010000012.1:0-50568 GCA_965200475.1 Vicinamibacterales bacterium | reverse complement strand
CGGTCGAGGCAGCCTTCCCGTTCAAGTCGCTGCGCTACCGGCCCGGCCGGGAGCAGATCTGGGGCTTCAACATGATGCGGAACGTGCAGTGGAAGAACGAGCGCTCGTTCATCATCCCGGTGCCGGCGGCGCGCGGTCCGGGCGCCATCATGCAGGCGTCGCTCGCCCCCACGGTCGTGGGGCTCGAGGCGCCGGAGGAAGGCCTGAGCTTCGAGATCAAGCCGTACGCGATCGCCGACCTGACGACCGACCGGCGCGCGGACCCGCGGACCCTCAACGAGCTGCACGGCGACGGGGGCCTCGACGTGAAGTACGGCGTCACGCGCAACCTCGTGGCCGACCTGACGGTGAACACCGACTTCGCCCAGGTGGAGGCCGACGAGCAGCAGGTGAACCTGACGCGCTTCAGCCTCTTCTTCCCCGAGAAGCGCGAGTTCTTCCTCGAGAACCAGGGGGTGTTCACGTTCGGCGGCGCGCAGGCCGGGCCGTTCGGCACGCAGGGCGAGACGCCGGTGCTCTTCTACAGCCGCCGGATCGGCCTCGCGGAGGGCGGCCGCGAGGTGCCGATCGACGCCGGCGCGCGGCTCAGCGGGCGGATGGGCGCGTTCAGCGTGGGAATGCTGAACATCCAGACCGACGACGAGGCGGTGTCCGGCACGCCCGCCACGAACTTCTCCGTCATCCGGCTGAAGCGCGACATCCTGCGCCGCAGCAGCGTCGGCGCCCTGTACACGCGGCGCTCCGTCTCGCGGCGCAGCCTGGGCTCGAGCGAGACCTACGGCCTCGACGCCCAGCTCGGCTTCTACGACGCCCTGACCATCAACACCTACTGGGCGCGCACCGACACGCTGGGGCTCGAGGACGACGTCAGCTACCGCGGCCAGCTCGACTACGAGGGCGACCGCTACGGCGTCCAGGTCGAGCGCCTGGTCGTCGGCGACGACTTCAACCCGGAGGTCGGCTTCCTGCGCCGCGACGACTTCGAGCAGAGCCGCGGCTACTTCCGCTTCAGCCCGCGGCTGTTCGGCAGCCGCGTCATCCGGCGGCTGTTCTGGGAGGGCCGCTTCGACCACTTCACGACCCGCGCCGGCATCCTCGAGACGCGCCAGGCCCAGGGCCGCTTCGCCGTCGAGTTCGAGAACAGCGACGAGATCGACGTGACGTACACGCGCAGCTACGAGTTCCTCGACGAGCCGTTCCACATCGCGCGGAACCAGGGCGTTGCGGTCCCGGTCGGGGGCTACGACTTCGACGACCTCCGCGTATCGCTGACGCTCGGGCCGCAGCACCGCCTGGCCGGACAGATCGCGGTCCAGCGGGGCGGGTTCTTCGGCGGCGAGCGCACCAGCCTGGACCTGATGCGGGGCAGCTTCCAGATATCCCGCCGACTCCAGCTCGAGCCCGGGGTGTCGTTCAACTGGATCGACCTGCCCCAGGGCCGCTTCAGGACCGATCTGGTGACCACGCGGACGACCTTGACGTTCACGCCGCTGATGTTCGTCAGCGCGCTGGTGCAGTACAATTCCAGCAACAATTCGCTGGGCGCCAACGTCCGGATGCGGTGGGAGTACCAGCCCGGGAGCGAGCTGTTCATCGTCTACAACGAGCAGCGCGACACGCTGCTCCCGCAGCGCTTCCCGGAGCTCGAGAACCGCACGTTCGTCGTGAAGTTCAACCGGCTGTTCCGGTTCTGACCGCGCGAGGAGGTTGGAGATGAGACGAGGAATCGTTCTGGGCGCGCTCCTGGCCCTGGGGGCCGTATCGCTGACCGTGGCGGCGTCGCAGCAATCGGCCCCGATGGTCGAGGTCGAAAACCTGCGGGACAACCTGTTCGTGCTCAGGGGCGGGGGCGGCGCCTCGGCCGCGTTCGTCCGCTCCGACAGCGTCGTGCTCGTCGACACCAAGGTCCCCGGCTTCGGCCAGGCGCTGATGGACGCCGTCGGCGAGCTGACGACCAAGCCCATCACGACCATCATCAACACCCACACGCACTTCGACCACGTCGGCAGCAACCCGGACTTCCCGACGACGGTCCAGGTCGTCACGCACGAGAACACCGCGGCGCTCATGCACGAGATGAACTCGGTCACGGGGCTGTCCGGGGCCGCGCGGGAGAACATCTTCGAGGTCAGCGACGGCGTGGGGCTGGCCACGCGGACCTTCTCCGAGCGGATGTCGCTGGGCCGCGGCGACGACCGCATCGACCTCTACTACTTCGGCCGCGGGCACACGCGCGGCGACGCGTGGGTCGTGTTTCCGGCCCTCCGCGTCATGCACGCCGGCGACATGTTCCCGGGCAAGGCGCTGCCGATCATGGACGCCAACAACGGCGGCAGCGGCGTGGAGTACTCCGGGACGCTCGCCCGGGCCCACGCGGCGGTGACCGGGATCGACACGATCATCACCGGCCACAGCACGACGATGACGCCCGCCGACCTGGAGGAGTACTCGCGTTTCGTGGGCGACTTCGCCGCGGCGGTGCGCGAGGCGAAGGAGGCCGGCCGCTCCGTCGACGACGTGGCCGGGAGCTGGACGATTCCGTCCGCGTACGCCGGCTATGCCGACCCGCAGCCGGAGCGGCTGCGCGCCTACATCCAGGTGATCTACGACGAGCTGGACTGATTCCGCGAGGAGGTTGAAGATGAGGCATCGACACCTCGGACTCCCCGGCGCGGCGCTCGCGCTGGCGGCGGTCGCGCTGCTGGCGCCGGCCGGAGCCGCCGGCCAGGGCAACGGCGGCGACGGCTGGACGGTTCCGCAAACCCCCTGGGGCGACCCGGACCTGCAGGGCATCTGGACCACCGACTGGGAGCGCAGCGTCCCGTTCGAGCGTCCCGTCGAGCTGGGCGAGCGCGCCGACCTGACCGCCGAGGAGATTGCGGCGCGCGCCGAGCGCGAGGCCATCCTCCTGGCCGACAACAAGGAAGACCGCAACCGCCGCCCGGACGACCCGGAGGCCGGCCCGGAGCACTGGTACGAGTTCGGCGACCGGACGTCCCCGCGCACGTCGCTGATCGTCGATCCGCCGGACGGGCGAGTGCCCCCGTTGACCCTCGGCGCGCAGAGCCGCTACATCGACCCGAGCTCACGGCTCGGCTTCGTGGGCGGCAGCATGGGCGACGGCCCGTTCGACGGGCCGGAGGACCTGCATCTCGCGGACCGCTGCATCACGCGCGGCCTCCCGCAGACCTGGTATCCGAGCGCCTACAACAACGGCTTCCAGATCATCCAGAGTCCCGGCTACGTGGCGCTGCTCTACGAGCGCCTGCACGAGCACCGCATCATTCCGCTGGACGGCCGCGACCCGCTCACGCCTGCCATCGGCCAGTGGTTCGGCGACTCGCGCGGCCGCTGGGAGGGCGACACGCTGGTGGTCGAGGTGACGAACTTCAGCGACCGGACGAACTTCCGCGGCGCAGGGGCCACGCGGCGCCTGATCGAGCGCTACACGCGCGTGGACGCGGAGACGGTGCGCGTCGAGATCACGATCGACGATCCGACGACCTGGACGCGGCCCTGGACGACGGTCGTCAACGGCATCCACGATCCCGACTACTGGCAGGTGTTCGAGTACGCCTGCCACGAGGGCAACTACGGAATGCGGAACATCCTGAGCGCGGCGCGCAACCTCGAGAAGCAGGCGGCGGAGCGGGCCGCGGCGGAAGGGGGCAAGTAGCCGTCCCGCGGCGGGCGGCCCGCCGTTGACCGCGCGAGAGTCTTGCGGTGCCCTGCACACCGGCACTTCCACGCTGGGGCCGAGTCCTGCGCCGGGGTCTCCTGGTGATCGCCCTGGGCACGGGCTGGGAAATGGCCGCGCACGCCCAGCCGCTGGACGCGGCGACCGCCGGTCGCTTCGTGCGCCTGGCGCTCGACTGCGTGCATCGCGAGTACCCGAACAAGATCGCGCACGTCCTGACGAGCGACCGCGACGTCGGGACGCCCCGCGAGCTGACGCCGGCGTTCTACGGCTGCTACGACTGGCACTCCGCCGTGCATGGCCACTGGCTGCTGGCCCGGCTGGTCCGGCTGACGGACGACGGCGACTTCGAGCCCGCGGCGCGGGCCGCGCTGGCGCGCAGCCTCACGGCCAGCAACATCGAAGGCGAGCTGCGCTACCTGAACGGGCACGGCCGCATCACGTTCGAGCGGCCCTACGGCCTCGCGTGGCTGCTGCAACTGGCGGCCGAGCTGCGCGAGTGGGACGACGCCGACGCCGCCGGCTGGCGCGCGGCGCTCGAGCCGCTGGAGCGCGAGGCCGCCCGCCGCATGGCGGACTGGCTCCCGAAGCTGACCCACCCCATCCGCGTCGGCGAGCACTCGCAGACGGCGTTCGCCCTGGGGCTGGTGCTCGACTGGGCGCGCGCCGCCGGCGCCGGCGGACTGCTGCGGCTGGTCCGGGCCCGGGCCGAGGACTACCACGGGCAGGACCGCGACTGTCCGCTGGCCTACGAGCCGTCGGGCCAGGACTTCCTGTCGCCCTGCCTGGCGGAGGCCGATCTGCTGCGGCGGGTGCGGCCGCCGCACGACTTCGCGGCGTGGCTCGACGGGTTCCTGCCGGGTATCCCGCGACGCGGCGATGCCGGGGGCGGCCGCTGGCTCGAGCCGGCGGTCGTCAGCGATCCGCGCGACGGCAAGCTCGCGCACCTCGACGGCCTGAACCTCAGCCGGGCCTGGATGCTGGAAGGGATCGCGGCGGGCCTGCCGGCCGGCGACGCCCGCCGGCCCGTGCTGCGAGAGACCGCGCGCCGCCACCGGGAGGCCGGCCTGGCAGCGGTCACCGGCGAGCACTACGCCGGCGGCCACTGGCTCGCCAGCTTCGCCACCTATCTGGTGACGGAGCGGGGCCTGCACTGACGGTCGACCCCGCTCTTACGGAAAGAGCCGCCGGACGGCGCATCGGAAGGCCGGGAGCACGTCCCCGCCGTTCAGCTCGCCCTCTTCGCCGACCACGTGCACATCACGCGGCGATCGATAGACGCGGACCGTCCGCGTAGCGGGTTCGACGACCCACACGAGGCGCGTCCCCGCAGCGAAGTACTCGGCGATCTTCATCTCGATGTCGGCGAATCGATCGGACGGCGACGGCACCTCGACGGCGAGGTCCGGCGCAAACGGCCAGTAGGACGCCGGGATGCCGGTCTTCGGGATACGCTCGCGGGACACGAAAGCGGCATCGGGCGCGCGCACGACGTCGGGAGCGCGCCGCAGGATGAATCCCGTTTCGGCGCCGCAACAGGTCCCGGCGCCGTGCCTGAGGACGTACTCCCTGAGCACGTGGCTGAGACAAGCCGTCACCGCTCCGTGCTCTGCTCCGGTGGGCGACATGCGCACGAGCTCCCCGGCGACGAGCTCGTACCGCCAGCCGTCGTCCGGCAGCTCGAACAGCTCCTCGGCCGTCATCTGCGCGCGCCGGACGGAAACCGCCATGACCTCCCTCGCTCGCGCGCCGGCCGTCGCCGCCGAGCCCCCTACGGCAGGGCGAACGCCAGCACGTTGTTGGTCGACACCAGGGCGATGAACTGCTTCCCGTTGACCTGATACGTCAGGGGGCTGGCGCGAATCGGCCGGTTGTGCTGGTAGCGGAACAACTGATCGCCCGTGCGGGCGTCGAACGCGTAGATCTCGCCCACGTCGGTGCCCTGCAGCACCAGGTCGCCCGCCGTCGCCACGCTGCCGCTGCTGCCGATCGGCGAGCTGGTGGGCGTCACCTGCTGCCAGACCAGCTCGCCGCTGACCGGCTCGTAGGCCGAGACCGTGAACATCGGGACCATGTCGTCGCGGAACGGTCCGTCCGCGATCGAGTCCGTGTGGCCGTCGCTCTGGCCGACCACCAGCGAGTCGCCGACCGGGTTGACGGTGATCGTGATTCCGCCGTCCTTGCCGGTGACGTACAGCAGGCCGGTCCGCGGGCTGAAGGACGGCGGCCCCCAGCTCGAGCCGCCGTGCGTCACGATGTAGCGCTCGGTGAGCGAGTACGGCGTGTAGAGCTGCCGCGCCCGCCGCTGCGCCTCGGGGTCGCTCAGGATCGGGAAGGTGGCGCAGAACGGCGTCAGCGGGACGCCCCGCGCGTTGTAGGGGATGGGCTGCGTCGGCCACACCTCCTCGCCCGGCACGTCCGTCTCGGTCGGCACCGCCGTCTCCACCATCGGGTTGAGCGGCTCGCCCGTCTCCCGGTCCCAGATGTACAACAGGCAGTTCTTGCCGGCCGCCGCAATCCCCTTCACGACCCGCCCGTCGTGCTCGGCGTCGAACAGCAGCGGCCCGGTGACGTGATCCCAGTCCCACAGGTCGTGGTGGATGGCCTGGTAGTACCAGGCCAGCCGGCCGGTCTCGAGCTCCAGCGCGATGGTCGCGTTCGTGAACAGGTTCATCCCCGGCCGCGCCGACCCGTCGTAGTCCGGCGACGGGTTGCCCGAGTTGACGTACACCAGCCCCAGCTCCGTGTCGATCACCGGCGGCGTCCATACGCCGCCGCCGACCTTCTGGCCGTCGCCCCAGGAGTCCTTCGCGATCTCCCAGCCGTCGTCGCGCGGCCCCTGCGGGACAGTGTTGAACACCCACCTGATCGCGCCCGTCGCCGCATCGGCGGCAATCACCAGCCCGCCGGGAATGTGGTTCTCCGACAGGGCCACCCCGGCATACAACGTGCCCTCGTGATAGACCGGCGGCGTCGTCAGGCGGTAGCCGAGGCCGTAGGCGTCGACGCCCGGCGGGTAGTCGTCGGGGTACTTGAACTCCAGCGCCTCGCTGATGAGCTCCAGCCGGCCGCCGTCGCCGAACGACTCCGCCAGCTCGCCCGACTGCACGTCCACGGCGTACATCGAGGCACCGCCGAAGGCGTAGAGCCGTCCGTCGCCGTACGTCGGACCCCGGCCCCGCGCCTCGAGCGTGTCGTTCATCCGCATCGTCCAGACCGTCTCGCCCGTGACGGCGTTCAGCGCGAAGACGGTGGCGCCGGAGTTCACGTACATGACGCCGTCGATCACCAGCGGCGTTACCTGCGTGATGCTGTTGGCCGCGCCGGCCTCGAACGACCAGGCCAGCTCGAGATCGCCGACGTTCTCCGTGTTGATCTCGTCGAGCTCGGCGTAGCGGCTGCCCCGGATGTCGAGGTTGTGCAGCGCCCAGTTCGACTGGCCGCTCCCCGTGAGCACCGGCGGCGCCGACTGGTGCGTGGTCGTGGCCTCCTGGGCCGCCGCCGGCAGCGCCGCGATCAGCGCGACGCCCGCAACCACCGCCCCTGCCGCCGCTGCCGTCCGTGCGTGTCTCATGGCTCCCCTCGCGAATCGCATGGATGTTCTCCTGGAAGTTCGTGACTCTATCCGGTTCGGACCTCGACGCGCCAGCGGGCGGTCAGAAGATCAGGAGAAACGAGTCGTCGGGCCGCACGACCGCGGCCGGGGCGCTGCCGCTCGGCACGGTCGTCCCGTCGCCGTGGTGCCGGGTCGGCCGGCCCTCGTCATCGAAGATGCGCCAGTGCAGCGTGCCCCCGGCGCGCAGTCCCGGACCGTCGCCCCAGGCGAGCAGCGTGTCGCCTCTGCCGTTGACGGCAACCACCGGATTCTTGCGCCGGAAACGGGCCTCCCCCGCCGGCGAGGCCGGCTCGTCCAGGCGGCCGACGGGCGCGAAGTACACCTGGCCGTCCGTTTCCCAGGCCACCCGCGTGTCGTCTGGACCCTGGCTCAAGGTGGTCGTCGTGACCGGGCAGGCCCCGATCTCCCACGGATGAATCGAGCGGTCCTCGAACGTCCGCCCGGCGTCGCCGGAGGTCAGCAGGCGCTGGTCGCGCCCCACGTTCTCCCGCGCGCTGCGGTACGAGACGCGGACGGGGCCGCCGGGCTCGGCGAGCGCGGCCAGGTTGCAGCAGCCGCACGCCCCCTCGGCCGCCCTGCTGACCCGCCGGGCCGCGCCGAACGTGTCGCCGCCGTCGTGCGACGCCTGCACGTGCACCGCGCGCTCGGCGTCCTCCCCGGCCCCGGCGTGCCAGAAGACGAAGACGTTGCCCGCGTCGTCCGCCGCGACGGCCGGCCCGGCCTCCAGGCGGCCCCGCGCCTCCTGCCACAGGGTCCGCTGCGGCTCGAAGCCGTCCCCGTCCGGCCGGCTGCGCGTGTAGAAGATGCGGTTGGGATTGGTCTGGAACCACGCGACGTGGAGCCGCCCGCGGGGACCCAGCGCCACCTGCGCGCCGTCCATCGGTCCCATCCCGACGGCCGAACGCGGCTGACTGTTGACCTGCACCGGCCGGGTCCAGTCCGGCGCGCCCGGCGCCCGCGCCACGTGGAGCAGCTCGCCGCCGCTCATGACGCCCTCGAAGTAGACGACGTGCACGACGCCCGCGGCGTCGATGACCGCCCGCGGCATCCGGCCGCCCTCCGGAATGCGCACGACGTCGACCGTGACCCCGCCCCACAGCGCGTTCGCGGCCCAGGCCGCCGCCAGCGCCACGACGGCGATCGCGAGCAACCGCCAGCCTGCCCGTTTCATCATCCATACGCTAGCCGGATTCGGACGGCGGCGCAACAGCCGATGGGCCTATACTCGCCGGCGATGCCCCGCGAGCCCAGCCTCGCCCAGGCGCTCGTGCCCATCGTGCTGCTGATGGGCCTGCTCGCCCTCTCCGTGACGCTGTTCGGCGACGAGTCGTCGTCGGGTCCGAACCAGATCGCGCTGATCCTGGGCACCGCGGTCGCCGGGCTGGTCGGCCTGCGGAACGGCCACCGCTGGTCCGAGCTCGACGCCTCGATCAGCCGCGGCATCGCCACGGCGATGGGCGCCATCCTGATCCTGCTGGTGGTCGGCTCGGTGATCGGCACGTGGATTCTCGCCGGCGTCGTGCCGTCGATGATCTACTACGGGCTGCAGATTCTGGCCCCGTCGGTCTTCTACCCGGCCGCCTGCCTCATCTGCGCCATCGTCGCGCTGGCCACCGGCAGCTCGTGGACCACGGCCGGCACCATCGGCATCGCGCTGATCGGCATCGCGACGGCGCAGGACCTCCACCTGGGCCTCGCGGCGGGCGCCATCATCTCGGGGGCCTACTTCGGCGACAAGATGTCGCCGCTGTCCGATACGACGAATCTCGCGCCCGCCGTCGCGGGCACCGAGCTCTTCGCCCATATCCGCCACATGGCGTGGACCACCGCGCCGAGCTTCGCGGCGGCCCTGCTCCTCTTCGCCCTGGCGGGCCTGTTCATGCCCGCCCCCGCCGGCGCGGGCGAGCTGGAGGCGCTGCTGGCCGCGCTCGACGCGCAGTTCGCCATCGGCCCCCACCTGCTCGTGCCCATTGCCGTGGTCCTGGGCCTGGTGATCCGGCGCGTGCCGGCGTTTCCGGCGCTGCTGATCGGCGCCCTGACGGGCGGGGTGTTCGCCGCGGCCTTCCAGCAGGCGGCGCTGCTGGCCTGGGTCGGCGACAGCGGGCTGTCCGCCGCCGCGGCGATCGTCAAGGGCGTGTGGATGGCCCTCTACGGCGGCTTCTCGCTCGATTCCGGACACCCCGCGCTCGACGAGCTGCTCTCCCGCGGCGGCATGGGCAGCATGCTCCCGACCGTGTGGCTGATCATGTCGGCGATGATGTTCGGCGCCGTCATGGAGTCCACGGGCCTGCTGCGGGTCGTCGCGGCGCGCATCCTGCGGGCGGTGCGCGGGCCCGGCAGCCTCGTCTCGGCCACGCTGACCACCTCGGCCGGGATGAACGTCATCGCGTCCGACCAGTACATCTCGATCGTCCTGCCGGGCCGCATGTTTCGCGACGCCTACCGGCAGCAGGGGCTCGATCCGAAGAACCTGTCCCGGTCGCTCGAGGATGCCGGCACCCTGACCTCGGTGCTGGTGCCCTGGAACACGTGCGGCGCGTTCATGGCGCAGACGCTCGGCGTCGCGACGCTGACCTATGCGCCGTTCGTCTTCTTCAACCTGATCAACCCGTTCGTGGCCGCGGCGTACGGTTACGCGAACGTCGCCATCGCCCGGCTGCCCGCCAGCGAGGGTGAAGCCCGCTGACGCGGGCGCGTCCTGCCGCGGCCCCCGCAGCCCGCCGCGCGCGAGCCCCTCAGCGGGTCTGCGACTCGCCCCAGCGCTCGACGCACTCCGCCAGGGTCGTGAGCCAGTTGCGCACCTGGGTGAAGACGAGGAACTCGTCCCGGACACGGCGCTGCGCGTTCTGGCCCAGCTCGATCCGCTTGCCGGGGTTCTCGAGGAGCGCATCCAGGTGGGCGGCAATCTCCTCCGGGTCTTCGGGGTCGTGGATCAGGCGTCCGTCCACGCCGTCGCGGATCTGCTGCCGGATGCCGCAGGCGCGGCTCCCCAGCAGCGCGGCGCGCTTCCACATGGCCTCGGTCACCGTCAGGCCGAACCCCTCCCGGAGCGAGTTCTGCACGACGACCGACGAGCAGCGCTGCAGGGCGTTCACGATCAACTCGTTGTTCTTGCGCACCGACATCGGCAGCGAGACCAGGGCGACGTCCGCCTGGAGAGCGGGAGACAGCGCCTGGTAGGTCGTCACCAGCTCCTCGAGCACCTCCTGCGCTTCCGGATCGTCCGCCACCGCGGCCGGATCGGGCCCGGCCAGCACCAGCCGGACCAACCGCAACCGGCGCTGATGCCGGTCGGCGGATTCCGTGGCGGGAACGCCGTCGACGCGCTGCTTCAGGCGCACGAACGCATCCAGGAGCGGCTTGAACCCCTTCAGCCGATCCCATCTCGAGATCTGCGTCACGACAGGCCGGAACAGCAGCCCGATGCCGCCCCCGTCGTCGGCCGGCAGGAACCGGCCGTCCGGCGCGAGCCGCGTCGCGACCTCCGGGTAGTTCGTCCGCACCACCGGGTGCTGCTCGACGACGAGCCTAGCGCTGCAGAGGGTGCCGGTCAGGCGGGGCACGAGCAGGTCGCGGTTCTTGTGCCCCAGCGGATCGATGGCCGGCCGGATGATGCCGGTCCGCCCGGCGAGGAAGTCCGGAATGTACTCCGGTGCGGTGAAGACGGCGTGGTCGTAGCTGCTCGCGTACGGCTTGAGGAACCCCCACGCCGCGCGCGTCTGGGGCGACGACTCGTCGAGGCCGATGTGGCAGCGAAACACCGTGCGCACATCCAGCTCGCGCCGCAGCAGGTCGCCGGAACCCAGCGGCTGCGGGTCGTGCATCACGAGCAGGTCGCCCGGTCGCACGCGGGAGCGCAGCGCGTCGGCGTTCTCGCGGCTCACGGCGTCGTAGACCGCCCGGTCGTCCGCCGTCAAGTCCGGATCGCCGCTGCCGTGAATCAGGTTGTGCAGGCGCTTGGTCAGGGTGAAGAAATCCGGGTCGTCGCTGCCGATGACCACCCACTCCACCCGGACGCCGAGCTCGCGCAGGATCGTGATCATGCGCGGCATCATCTCGGCCACGCCGCCGCCCCGCGCGGTGGAGTTGACCATCCAGACCGTCCGGCCGTTCAGCGGCGGCACGAGCGAGAGCGCCTCCGTGCGCAGGCTGCGCACGGCCTCGGTCAGGTGCACCACCGCCTCGTAGTCGTCCAGCGTCAATCTCTCGTTTACGGCAACCGTCTCGATCAAAGCCGCCTCCGGCGCACGAATCAGGGATGCTGTGTCAGGACTTGCGCACGGCGGCGGCCGGCCCGCCCGGAACGGGGCGGCCGGCCGCGCAACCGGCGGACGGACATGTGGTCGGGACCCGTCGAGCGACGGGCCGGGAATGAGTCGCTGGATGAGCCGCTAGCCCATGACCTCGACGAGCTCGATGCGGACGCCCTCGGCGGTGACGACGAACGCGATCTTGAGCTGCTGGCCGACCCGGTTGACGATCTCCCGCGGCCCGAACGCCAGCTCGACGCCCCTGGCCTGCATGTCGGCGATGGCGGCGTCGAGATCGTCGAAGCTCCAGCCCAGGTGGTCGAGCGCGCGCCCCTGCGTCGGCTGCAGCTCGCCCTCGGCCCGGCCCACGAGCAGCCAGAGACCGTCGTAGCGCAGGCCCGCGATGCGGCCCTTCAGCTTGTCGGGCACCCCGCCGAACAGGCTCTCGTACCAGGCGAGCTCCGCCGCGGGATCGGCCGAGCGCAGGTGGATGTGGTGAAACCCGAGCCACTGGTGGTCCTCGACCACCTCGATCTTGTTGCCCCACGGATCCTCGACGAACGCCAGCTTGAAGAGCCCCTGGACCTCCCGGATGTCCTCGACAATCTTGACGCCGGCCGCCTTCCAGCCGGCCATCTTGGCTTCGAGATCGGTGAACGAGAAGCCGATGTGGTCCACGCCGCTGCCCACGCTGCCGCCGGTCGGCTCCCGGTCGTTGTAGAAGATGATCTGGATGCCGTCGACCTGGCACGCGCCTTCGCGGCCGTAGCCCTGGCAGTCCATGTGATCCATGTACCACCTGGCCGCGGCCAGCTCGTCGGTGGCGGTCAGGTGCACGTGGTGGTAGTCCGCGGCCTGTGCGGCCGCCGGGAGGCCGGCCAGCGCCGTCGTGAGCAGAGCGAGCAGCAACGCCTTCCGTGTCATGTCGTCCTTCCTCTCAGTGGCCGGGGCACGCCGCGGCAACGCGCATTATAGCGTCCCGAAATCGATGGTCTCCTACGCGCCCAGCACGTGAAAGGCGAGCCACCAGCCGAGAGCGCCGACGAGCACGCCCGAGAGGCTGTCGATCGCGTAGTGGTAGCGGCCGAGCACCGTCCCGACGGCGATGCCCGCCGCGATGCCGAGCAGCGCGGCGCCGGCCGGCGCCGAGACCGAGCAGACCGCCAGGCCCACCGCCGTGGAGGCGGCGGCGTGGCCGCTCGGCAGCGTGTTCACCTGCACGCTCAGGCGGCGCAGGACCGCGGCGTTGAGCCGCCGCAGCACCGGGTAGGGCGAGCAGAGCGGTCCGCGCAGCGCCAGCGCCCGCGGCGGCCGCGTCTGAATCCACGGCAGCAGGCCGTAGCACGCGAACGACGCCATCAGCGCCGCCGTCCAGAAGTCGTCGGTGCGGGCCCGCTGCCCGAGCGCCGCGAAGAGGCCGAAGCCGACCGGGACCAGCGGGTAGGCCAGCAGGTAGGCCAGCTCGAAGCAGGAGCAGACGGCGCGCGGGATCCGCGCCACCAGGCGGCCCAGCCAGCCGCCGCCGAACAGCCACGTGTCGACGGCCAGCAGGCGCCGCTCGATCTCCGGCATCGGCCGGCGATAGAAGTAGCCGCACAGCCAGTAGCCCTGCAGCAGGTAGACGGCGGGCAGCCACTCGCGCAGCAGCTCCAGGGTGGGCGACGGCCGCAGCCGGGAGAGCATGAGCACGAGCCCGATGCAGACCAGGCCGACGAGCACCACCCGCCGCCGGCCGGCGGCCGCCAGCGGCCGCACGCGCGACAGCACCACCAGGTAGGCGAAGAAGCCGCAGACGACCCACTCGCTCGTCCAGAGCTCGAGCTGCATTCGCGTGCCCCTCGTCGGCTGGCGCAAAGGTATTCAGCGCCGGCGCGCGCTGTCAATACCCGCCGCGCCCGCACCGAGTGGCGGCGGGTCGAGCGGCGTCGAGTCGACCGCCGCGGCGCCCGCCGGGTCGGCCGCCGGCTCGACGCCCCGCAATACCCGCGCGCAGGAAGGCACGAGCCACGCCACGCCGATGACGCGGCCCGCGAGGAGCGCGAGGGCGGCGGCGACCGCGCCGGCGAGGTCGAGGAGGTGGATCGCAAGCGACAGGACGGCGGCGACGGCGACGACCTCGAACCCCGTGGCGCGGGCGATGGGGCGCGTGCGCCGGGCGTGCACCAGCACGGCGCGCTGCAGATGGAGAGCGACCGACAGCAGCGGAAAGACGGCCAGGATGCGGACCGGCAGGAGAGCGAAACGCGTGAGCGCGAGGCTCAATCCGGAGACGTCGTGGAACCAGACGACCGCCAGCGGCGTGAACGCGATGGCCGACAGGCCGGCCGTCGACACGGCGGCGAGACCCGCCGCGAAGTTGCGCAGGCGCGGAAACTGCCGGCGGCGCGGCCCGAGCAGGGCGATGGCCGCTTCGAGGTACGAGAGCCCCAGGGCGCGGAAGATGAACGTCAGGCCCTGCACGACGGGCAGCACGGCGAGGGACTCGAGCGTGAAGCGCGCCTGGCCCATGAAGAACGTCACGAGCGGCTGGATGGACAGCGCGATCGTCGACGTCATGGCGAGCGGCGCGTAGAAGCGCACCAGCGCCGGCAGGCGCAGCACGTCCAGCCGCTCCGGCGGGCGGGGCCGGCGGGCGAACTCGCGGACCAGCCGGCGGGTCATCAGGTGACTGGCAAGCGCCTCGGCGACAACCGCGCCCGACAGCGCCAGCGCGCCGACGCTGGCTCCCGGCAGCTCGAGCGCCTGAAATGCGGCCAGGGCCAGCAGCGACATCGTGGCGAGCCGAATCGCGGTGCCGTAGGCGACGCGCCGCGTCTGGTGGCGGCGGATGAGCAGCCCCTGCCTGAAGCGCCGGTACGCGATCGCCGCCGGCCACGGAAGCAGGATGGCGAGCGCGGCGTAGGTGCGGCCGGCCACCTCGGCGGGCAATTGGAGCAGGCCGGCGAGCGCGTCGAAGCACGGCGGCAGGAGCACCGCCACCTGACCGGCGGTGACGAGCGCCGCAAGCCCCCAGGTGAACCGCCGCAGGGCACGGAAGCTCGGGCCGTCCTCGACCAGAGCCGTCGAGGCGCTCAGCAGCATGATGACCGGCGCCTCGACGAGGATGGCGAAGGCGAACGCCACCCCGAACGCGGCCAGGTTGAGGACCGGTTCCGGTTGCCTGGCGATGATGGCAGCCAGGTACGGCCCCTCGACCGCGATCATGAGCCAGGTCCCCGCCAGCGGGGCCCAGAACTTGAAGATGTGCCGGTAGGTCAGCCGGGCGCCGGGCACGTGGGCACGAAGGGGAAACTGAGATTCAGTCTCAATTCACGCTTGACCGACCGATCCGGTCGAATATATAGTTCCCCGGTTGGAATTGAGATCAAGTCTCAATACCTGGATCTCGCGCACGAAAACGGCCCGTCCGGTGGTGGCTCACCGAACGGGCCCGCTGAACGCCCGGTCGCCGCACCGACACTGCCTGCGCTAGGCGCCAGACGCGTTCAACGCTCCTCATTGTAGGAGTCGGCGTCATGGCAAGCAACACCGGGCCATCTCCCGGGAGGGGTCATGACGTCGAAGTTCCGTCGCGGTGTGTTCGTGTTCATGGTGTCCGCTCTGGTGGCCGCGGCTCCGGCCGGAGCCGCGCCGCAGGACGGCAGCTCGGGTCCCGCGGAGCTGGAGCCGGTCACCGAACCGGAGCCGGTCGGAGAGGGCGCAGCGGACGGCGAGCCGGAGTCGGCCCTGGCGCCGCCGCCGGCCGCCGGCGAGCAGGAGACCGACATCGAGGAGCTGGAACGGCGCATCGACCTGCTCGCCGAGGAAGTCGAGCGGCTGCGCAGCGGCGAGCCGGAGGTCGACATGACCGACGACCAGACCCGCGCGCTCGGGCTGGCCCCGTCGGCGGCCGCCACCTATCGCGGCGGCGCCGGCGTGTCGATCGCCGGCTACGGCGAGATGCTGTATGAGAACTACGCCTCGAGCAGGACGTCGCAGTTCGACTACCTGCGAGCCATCCTCTATGCCGGCTACCGCTTCAACGACAAGTTCCTCTTCAACTCCGAGATCGAGGTCGAGCACGCCAACGAGATCTTCGTCGAGTTCGCCTACGTCGACTACCTCGCCACCGACAACTTCGGCGTGCGGGCCGGCATGCTGCTAGTGCCCATGGGCCTGGTCAACGAGTTCCACGAGCCGACCGTCTTCATGGGCGCCGAGCGCCCCGTCACCGAGCAGAGCATCATCCCGTCGACCTGGCGCGAGAACGGCGGCGGCGTCTACTACGCCGGCGACACCGTGGCCGTCCGCGCCTACGTCGTCAACGGCCTCAACGGCGCCAAGTTCTCCGCGAGCGGCGTGCGCGGCGGGCGCCAGAAGGGCGCCAGGGCCAAGGCCGCCGACATGGCCTTCACCGGCCGCGTGGACATCACGCCCACGCCCGGGGTCTTCTTCGGCGCGAGCTTCTACGCCGGCGGCTCCGGCCACGGCGAGATTGCCGTCGAGGACATCCCCTACGGCATCCGCACCAGCATCTTCGACGTGCACGCCCAGGCGCAGGTGCGCGGCTTCGACATCCGCGGCCTCTTCGCCCAAGCGAACCTGGCCGACACCGACCGCCTCAACCAGTTCCTCGGCCTGACCGGGTCGAGCGGCGTGGGCGAGACCATGCGCGGCGGCTACGTGCAGTTCGGCTACGACGTGCTCTCGCAGGTCGAAGCGGCCGGCGTGGGGCTGTCGCCCTACATCCGCTACGAGAAGGTCGACACGCAGGCGGCGGTCGCGGCCGGCTTCACGCGCAGCCCGTCGCGGAACAACACCTACACGACGTTCGGCGTCGAGCTCAAGCCCATCCCGAACATCGTCGTCAAGGTCGACCACATGTGGGTCAACAACGCTGTCGAGAGCGGCGTCAACCAGTTCAACGTCAACGTCGGCTACGCGTTCTAGGAGACCGGCCGGAAATGATGATGCAGGGGGCGACGGTGCGGCGAATCATGGCGGGCCTGCTCGCCGGCGGCTTCCTGCTCGCCGGCCGGACCGCGCCGGCGCAGTCCGGCCTCGTGCAGCGGGAGGAAGCGCTGGCGGCCGTGTTCCCGGGGGCCGCCATTGCCGCGGACCGCGTCTACCTGACCAACGCCCAGGCAGACCGGATCGCCGAGCTGTCCCGCGACGACGTGCACACGAAGATCTACGCGCGCTACATCGCGCGGCGCGGGGGCGCCGTCGTCGGCCGGGCGTACGTCGACACCCACGTCGTCCGCACCAAGCGCGAGAGCCTGCTCATCTCCCTGGATGCGAGGGGGCGGGTGCGGCGCATCGACGTGACCGCGTTCCTGGAACCCCCGGAGTACCTGGCGCCGGAGCGGTGGATTCAGCAGTACCACGAGCAGCGCCTGCACGACGACCTGGCGATCATGCGGGCGATCCGCCCGATTGCGGGGGCGACGCTGACCACCCGGGCCGTCAACGCGGCGGTGCGCCGCGTGCTCGCGCTCGACCAGGTGCTGGAAGCGGGGACGGCCGACGCGCCCGCAGTGCCATGACCTGGTGGGAGCGCCGAGGGTTCAACACGTTCTACGTCGTGGTCGCCGCGACCGGCTTCATCTACTTCTACATGAAGTACTTCCTGGTCACGGACGACCCGTTCGCGATCATCAACCACCCGTGGCAGCCGGCGATGCTGTCGTTCCACCTGGTAGCGGCGGCGCTGTTCGTCGCGTTCTTCGGCATGCTGTTCCGGTCGCACTCGTTCGGCAAGATCCGCTCGGCGCAACGGGAGAACCGCCGGACCGGATGGACGTCGCTGCTCAGCTTCGCCGCGATGGCCCTCAGCGGCTACTTCATCCAGGTGGCGTCGTCGCCCGCGCTCATCACGGCCTGGATCTGGATCCACGTGGGCGCCAGCACCCTGTTCGTCGCCGGCTACGGCGTGCACCTCGTCAACGGCTGGCGGATCGGCCGGCGCCCCGCCGCGGGGGCGACCGCGAGCCCACCCTCGCTGCCGGGACCCGTGCGTCTCGCGCCATGAGGGCGATCGCGGCATCCGCGGCGCTGCTCTGCCTCGCCGCGGCCGCGCAGCCGGCGGCAACCGTGCGCGTCGAGCGCACCGTCTTCCTCATGGGAACGGCGGCCACCCTGGTCACCGAAGCCCCCGACCGCCCGGCCGCGCTCGCGCAGCTCGAGCGGATGGTGCGCGTGGTCGAGGACACCGAGGCCGAGCTCAGCACCTGGCGCGACGACAGCGTCCTGAGCCGGCTCAACCGCCAGCCGCTCGGCGTGCCGCGCCCGGTGCCGCCATCCGTGTGCGGCCTGCTCGGTCGTCTGGCGGCGTGGCGGCAGGCCACCGGCGGCGCGTTCGATCCGGCCGTGGGACGTCTCGTCGAGGCCTGGGGACTGCGGGGGGAAGGCCGCCGACCGACCCGGGCGGCACTCGCGGCGGCCCAGGCGCGCACGGGGCTTCAGCACCTGACCGTCGACAGCGAGACGTGCACCGTGGCCCGGCGCGCCGATGTCGCGCTCGACGCCGGCGGATTCGGCAAGGGCGAGGCGCTCGACCGCATGCGCGACGCCCTGCGCGATCCCTCCAGCCCGTGGCTCGTCGACTTCGGCGGGCAGGTGGCGGTGTCGGGCGCACGGTCCGACGGCGCCTGGCCGGTCGCCATCGCGCATCCGGCACGCCGCGGCGCGCCGGCCGCCGAGCTGCACCTCGCGGCGGGGTCGCTCGCCACCAGCGGCGGCTCGGAACGGGATCTCGCCATCAGCAGCGGCGAGCGCATCGGCCACATCCTCGACCCGCGCAGCGGCGAGCCGGTGCGGCGGCGCGGCTCGGTCGTCGTCTGGCACCGGGACGCCTTCGCGGCCGACGTCCTCTCCACGGCGCTCCACGTGATGGGACCCGACGACGGGCTGGCCTGGGCCGCGGCGCGCGGCATCGCGGCCTGCTTCCTGCAGGCGGAGGCCGCGTCCGACGCAGTCGTGTTCCAACCTACGCCGGCCTTCGCGACACGCTTCGCCCTGCCGCGGCGACGATGACCCGCTCCGCCGGCGCGCGCGCCGCCCCGGCTCAGGCGCCCGGCTCCGGCTGGGCGGCCGCCAGCTTCGCGCTCAGCCGGCCCAGCTCGACGCTGCGCCGGTACGCCGCCAGCACGGCCTTCGAGATCACGGTGCGGAACGCGCCCTTCTCGAGCTGGTAGAGCGCGTCGGCGCTCGTTCCGCCGGGCGACGTGACCATGTTGCGCATTTCCGCGGGGTGCACCGTCGACCGCTCGGCGAAGTGCGCCGACCCGCGGATGGTCTGCACGACGAGTCCGCGGGCGTCCGCGCGCGAGAACCCGAGGTGCACGGCGGCGTCGATCAGCGCCTCCATCAGCAGGAACACGTAGGCCGGCCCGGTGCCGCTGATGGCGGTGGCCATGTCGAGGAAGTGCTCGTCGTCGACGTGGAGCTGATGCCCGAGCGCCGCGACCACCGCCCGCGCCTGCTCGCGCTGCGGCGGCGACACCTCCGCGGTCGCGGTCCACACGGTCATCCCCTCGCCGACCTGCGCCGGCGTGTTCGGCATGGTCCGTACGATGGCGCGGTGCCGCGTGCCGGCCGCGATCGACTCGATGGTGGTGCCCGCCACGATCGACAGCACCAGCGCGTCCGGCCGGATCCGGCCGCCGATGTCGGCGAACACGGCCGGCAGCACCTGGGGCTTCACCGCCAGGACAACCACCGCGCCCTCGCGTGCGGCCGCCCCGTTGTCGGGGGTGGTCCGAATCCCGAACCGGCCGCGCAGCTCGTCGAGGCGCTCGCCGTGCTTGTCGCTGGCGGTGATGTGCCCGGGGCTGAGCTGATGCCGCGACAGGAGGCCGCCGATCATCGCTTCGGCCATCGCTCCCGCGCCGATGAAGGCCAGTTGCAGGTTCTCGAGTGCGTGCGTATTCGTCACGGTGTCCTCTGGCTGATGGCCGCGGACCGGGCGGCCGTGGGTATTCTAGTGCGGTGGACCCGATTGCTCATACGCTCGTGGGCGCCAGCCTCGCCCGGACGCCGCTGGGGCGCCTCTCGCCGCTGGCGACGCCGACGCTGATCCTGGGGGCGAACGCTCCCGACCTGGACGCGGTCACGATGTTCATCGACCGCGATCTGTCCCTGGGCTTCCGCCGCGGGTGGACGCACGGCGCGCTGGCGCTCGCGGTGCTGCCGCTGCTGCTGACGGGGCTCGTGTGCCTGATCGACCGCGGCCTGGCCCGCATCCAACGCCGGCCGCCGCGCGCGCGGCCGGGGCCGTTGCTGGCGCTGGCGTACCTCGCCGTGGCCTCGCACCCCGCGCTGGACTGGCTGAACACCTACGGCGTCCGCTTCCTCATGCCGTTCGACGGCCGCTGGTTCTACGGCGACGCCCTGTTCATCGGCGACCCGTGGGTCTGGCTGCTCGTTGGCGCGGGCGCCGTGGCCGCCCAGGCGCGGTCGACGGCCGGCACCGCGGGCTGGCTGGTCCTGGGGGCCGCCCTGACCGCGCTCATCGTGCTCGTCGGGAACGCGCCGGGGCCGGCGATCCTGCTGTGGCTGGCGGGCGGCAGCGTGCTGGCCGCCGTGCGGGCGCGCGGCCTCTCGGCGCGGCAGACGGGCCGGCTGGCGACGGCCTGCCTGGCAGGCGCCGGCGTGTACATGCTGGCGATGGTCGGCGCGTCGCGGGTAGCGGTGCTCCAGGTGGCCGACTGGCTGGAAGCGCGCGGCGCGCCGTTCGTCGACATCATGGCCGGCCCGCTGCCGGCCAACCCCTTCGTGCGCGACGTCGTCGTGGCCGACGCGAACCACTACCACTTCCTCGAGGTCGACTGGCTCCGCGCCGATCCGATTCGGGTGGGGAGCCCCGCCGTGCAGCGCGGCCGGGGCGATCCGATTGTGGCCGCCGCGCTGCGGGCTCCGCAGGTGCAGGGGATCCGCGCCTGGCTGCGCTTTCCGGTCTACACGGTCGTGGAGCTGCCCGACGGCTACCGCGTCACGATCCGCGACGCGCGCTACACGCGCCGGTCCGGCCCGCGCTTCCCGGATATCGCGGTCGAGCTCGACCACGCGCTCCGGCCTCGCTAGACGTCCAGCTCTTTCGGGCGCCACAGGCCGGCCAGCCGGCCTCGGGTAAGCGCGCGCAGCTCGGCCCATTCGGCGATGGGCAGCTCGATCTGCGCCAGCGACGCCGTCGGCAGCACCTCGTCTTTCCCGGTCAACCGGGCCACGAGCTCCTGGAGCCCGGGATTGTGTCCCACGACCAGCACGCGCGACGCCTCGCCGCCGAGACTCCGGACGACGTCGACGATTGCCTCGGGCTCGGCCAGGTACAACTGGCGATCCAGCTCCACCGGACCGCCGTACCCGGAGCCTTCCGCCACCTGCGTTGCCGTGGCGCGCGCCCGCTCGGCAGTCGAGCTGACGATGAGGTCGGGTGTCAGCGCCTGCCGGCGCAGGAGCAGTCCGACAAGGGGTGCGTCGCGGTTGCCGCGCCGATTGAGCGGCCGATCGTGATCGGCGAGGCCCGGCTGCTTCCAGCTCGACTTGGCATGACGCAGAATCAGGAGCGTCTTCATGAGACCTGCGCCGGCGCGCATGGCCGGCAGCGGGAATTATGTCGCCCTTCGGCCGGGGGGAACACTAGAATGGAATCGTGCTGCTCATCGCGTTGCTCGACCTCTACTCGCTCGTCGTGCTCGGCGCCGTCATCATCTCCTGGATTCAGTTGCCCCCGTCCAACCCGGTGGCAACCTTCCTGCACACGCTGACGGAACCGCTGCTCGCACCGATCCGCCGCGTGCTGCCGGACGCGGGCGGGCTCGATTTCTCGCCCCTTGTCCTGCTGTTCGGCCTGCTCATGCTGCGGAGCCTGCTGTTCGCGGGCGCCGCGTGATCCTGATTTCGGTATCATGCCCAGGCGACGATTCCCCGGCCAGGTTGTGAGGTGGCTATGTCCAGGCTCTTGGCGGTGACCGTGCTCGTCACGGCGGCGGTGGCGGGCGTCGGCGCGCAGGACGCGGAGAACCCGTTCACCGACGGCCCCGACCGGCGGATGGGCGAAACGAGCTTCCGGGTGCACTGCACCCTGTGCCACGGCTACGACGCCCAGGGCGGCGCAGAGACCAACGGACCCGACCTGACGACCGGGCGGTTCCGGCGTACCAGCACCCTGGCGGGACTCTTCGACGTGATCCGCAACGGCGTCCCGGGCACGGCCATGCTCGGAATCAACCCCGACGTATCCGATCGCGTCGTCTGGCAGATCATCACCTACCTCGACTCGCTGACCCCGAACCTGGCGGACGCGGACCTGCAGGGCGACGCGGGCGCCGGGCGCGCCCTGTTCGCGGGCAAGGGCAACTGCGCGGCCTGTCACATGGTCGACGGTGACGGCGGGCGGCTGGGCCCGGACCTCTCCCGGGTCGGGGAGCGGCGCGACCCCGACGAGCTGCGGGCCGACCTGCTCGACCCGAGCGCCGAGGTCGAGCCGCGCTGGTGGACGATGACGGTCACGCGCGCCGACGGGTCGGTCGTCGAAGGGCTCAGAATGAGCGAGGACACGTTCACGCTGCGCGTGATCGACGCGGACGAACAGTTGTGGTCGTTCTCGAAGGGCGAGATACGGTCGTTCGACCGCGTCCGGACGTCCTCGATGCCGGACGCCGGCGGGACGCTATCGGACGCCGAGGTGGACGACCTGATCGCGTACCTCTTCTCGCTGCGGAAGGAGAGCTGACTCATGAAGCGTTTCGCGATGGTCGTGGCGCTGGCCGCCTGCACGCAGGCGGCCAGCGCCCAGGAGCCTGCGTCGTCCGGCTCGGCGCCGGCGTTCTCGCCCGTGACCTGGGAGCGGCTGCTCAACGCGGCGGAAGAGCCCCACAACTGGCTGATGTACTCCGGCACGTTCAGCAGCCAGCGCTTCAGCGGGCTCGACCAGATCAATGCCGGCAACGTCGGCGATCTGAAGTTGAAGTGGGCCTATCAGATTCCCGTGATCGACCGGGCGGAGACCACCCCGCTCGTCGTCGACGGCGTCATGTTTGTCACGGAGGCGCCCAGCAACCTGACGGCCATCGACGCGGCCACGGGCGGCGTGTACTGGCGCTACGAGCACGAGCTCCCCGACGATCTCCGGATCTGCTGCGGCCGCAACAACCGCGGCGTCGCCGTGCTCGGCAACACGCTGTTCATGAGCACGCTGGACGCCCACCTGGTGGCGATCGACGCGCGCAGCGGCAACCTGCTCTGGAACACCGAGGTCGCGGAGTATTCGCAGGGCTACAGCAAGACGGCGGCGCCGCTCATCGTGAAGGACAAGGTGGTGACCGGCATCGCGGGCGGCGAGTTCGGCATCCGCGGATTCCTCGACTCGTACGACGCCGAGTCCGGCGCGCGCGAGTGGCGCACCTACACGATTCCGGGCCCGGACCATCCGGACAACCGCAGCTGGTCCGGCGAGTCCTGGCGCACCGGGGGCTCGCCGACCTGGATTACCGGCTCGTACGATCCGGAGCTCGACCTCGTCTACTGGGGCACCGGCAATCCCGGCCCCGACTACAACGGCGAGATGCGGCTGGGCGACAACCTGTACTCCGACTCGGTGCTCGCCCTCGACGGCGACACCGGCGAGCTGTCCTGGTACTTCCAGTTCACGCCCCACGACGTGCACGACTGGGACGCGATCCAGATCCCGATCCTCGCCGACATCGAGTTCGACGGCCAGCCGCGCAAGGCCATGCTGTGGGCCAACCGCAACGCCTTCTTCTACGTGCTCGACCGCGCGACGGGCGAGTTCCTGCTCGGCGAGCCGTTCGCCCGGCAGACCTGGGCCGAGCGCATCGACGAGCAGGGCCGGCCGGTGCGGCTGCCCGACACGTTCCCGACCGAGGACGGCACGGTGGTCTCCCCCTCCGTCCTCGGCGGCACCAACTGGTGGTCGCCCGCGTTCAGCCCGCGCACCGGGCTCTTCTACGTCAACGCGTTCGACGGCGAGGCGGAGTACTTCGTGCGCGAGGACGACTACGAGGCGGGTTTCCGGTTCATCGGGGGCGGGCAGCAGCAGGTCGAGGCGATCGACAACTACGTCAACGCGATCCGGGCCATCGACCCGGCCACCGGCGAGCGCCGCTGGGAGTTCCGGATCACGCCGCAGTCCCGGGCCGGCGTGCTCGCCACGGCGGGCGACGTGGTCTTCAGCGGCGGTATCGACGGCTACTTCTTCGCCCTCGACGCCGAGACCGGCGAGGAGCTGTGGCACATGCAGTTGGGCAGGCTCGTGCAGGCCGCACCCATCACCTATGCCGTGAACGGAGAACAGCAGGTCACGGTCGCCGCGGGCAACGTGGTGTACACGTTCGGCCTGGACTGATGGTGTTCGCGGAGGATTATCGGGCGTGATCGGCCCCGTCGCGCGCACGGTGCGGCACTGCCTCCGCCGCACCGCCGTCGTCGGCGCCGCCTGCGCGGTGCTCGGGGCCGGCGACCCGGGCGCAGCGCTGGCGGCCGGGCAACCGGCAGCCGCGGACCACGCGCCGTCCCCCCGCAACGCGAGCTACTCCATCGACGTCGAGCTCGACACGACGGCGCGGCGCCTCCACGGCCGCCAGGTGCTGACGTGGCGCAACACGTCGATCATCACCACCGCCGAGCTGCAGCTCCATCTCTACTACAACGCCTGGAAGAACTCGAAGTCCACCTGGATGCGGGAGAGCCGGCTGCGCCCGCGCGGCCGCGGCCTGCGCGGCCGTGCGGCCGCCGACTGGGGCTGGATCGACGTGCAGGCGGTTCGTCTGCTCGGGGCCGGCGACGCGCCGGCCATCGATCTGACGAGCCGAATCTCGCACATCGCCCCGGACGACGGCAACCCCGATGACGAGACGGTGCTCGTCGTGCCCCTGCCGGAACGCGTCTTCCCCGGCGACTCGGTCGAGCTCGAGATCGAGTGGACGTCGCAGGTGCCGCGCCCGTTCGCGCGCACGGGCGTCGTCGGCGACTACTACTTCATCGCGCAGTGGTTTCCGAAGGTCGGCGTGCTCGAGGACAGCGGCTGGAACTGCCACCAGTTCCACGCGGCGACCGAGTTCTTCGCCGACTACGGCGTCTACGACGTCCGCATCACGGTGCCGGCAGGCTGGGTCGTCGGCGCCACGGGCGCCGAGCAGAGCGTGGTCGACAACGGCGACGGGACGGCCACCCACCGCTACTACCAGGAAGACGTCCACGACTTTGCCTGGACCACCAGTCCCGATTTCCTCGAGCGGCGCGAGCGGTTCGAGCACCCGCCCCTGCCCCCGGTCGACATCCGCCTGCTGCTCCAGCCCGAGCATGCCGGCCAGGAGGCGCGCCACTTCGAGGCGACGCGGCACGCGCTGCGGTACTACGGCGAGTGGTTCGGCGCGTACCCGTACGAGCAGCTCACCGTCGTCGACCCCGCGTGGCGGAGCCGCACGGGCGGCATGGAGTACCCCACCCTGTTCACCGCCGGCGCGCGCTGGCTGGCGCCGGCCGGCGTGGCCACGCCCGAGGAGGTGATCGTCCACGAGGCGGGGCACCAGTTCTGGTACGGCGTCGTCGGCAGCAACGAGTTCGAGCACGCGTGGATCGACGAGGGTCTGACCACGTTCGCCACCGCGCGCGTGATGGACGCGTTCTTCACCGAGCACTACCGCTCGACCCGGCTGCTCGGCCGGTTCGTGCCCTGGGTGCTCCGCGACGTCCCGTGGTCGCGCGCCATCGACGGCAACCGCATGGCCGGGTACCGCCGCCACGCGCACATGGACGCCCCGGCGCGGCCTACCTACCGCTACTGGCCGGCCACGGCGGGCAGCATCACCTACAACAAGACGGCGCTCTGGCTGCACACGCTGGAGCGCTACCTGGGCTGGCCGGTGCTGCGGCGGGGAATGGCCGCCTTCTACGAGCGCTGGCGCTTCGGCCATCCCGCGCCGGACGACTTCTTCGACAGCATCAGCGAGGCGAGCAGCCGCGATCTCGACTGGTTCTTCGACCAGGTCCACGGCACGGCCAGGACCTTCGACTACGGCGTGCAGGCGCTGACGAGTCGGCGGGACGCCGGCCGCGGCTACTTCGGCGCAGCAGGCGAGGCGAGCTTCGCCGAGGGTTCCGGCGACGACGGATACGAGACGACCGTCGTCGTGCGCCGCTACGGCGAGGGCGTCTTTCCCGTCGAGGTGCTGACCGAGTTCGCGGACGGTCATGCGGAGCGGGAGCTGTGGGACGGCGCGGCGCGGTGGACGTCGTACACCTATCGGCGCGACGCGCGGGCGACGCGCGCCTTCGTCGATCCGGAGCGCGTCCTGCTGCTGGACGGCAACTACACCAACAACAGCCGCACGCTCGCGCCGCGGGCGACGGCGGCGGCGACCCGCTGGAGCGTGCGCTGGCTGGTCTGGCTCCAGGACCTGCTGCTCACGTACGGGTTCTTCATTTGATTCGCGCGCTGTTCGACGGCATCGGGCGCGTCCTGGGCGCACCTGCGCTCGTGGCCGGCGTCTACCTGCTGACCCTGCTCCTGGCGGCGCCGCTCACCCTGGCCCTGCACGACGCCATCGCATCGCACCTGGGCGCGAGCGTGGCGGCCGACCGGGCGGCCGCCGGCGTGCACTGGGAATGGTGGGAGGAGTTCCAGGCGCAGGCGCGCGGGTTCGAGCGCACCTTCACGCCGTCGATCATCGGCTTCGGGGCGGTCCTGAGCAACCTGAGCGCGTTCGTCGACGGCGCCGCGCCGGCCGGCGGGCTGGCGGTCGCGGTGGCGTTCTACCTGGCGGCCTGGACCTTCCTCGCGGGCGGCATCCTGGACCGTCTGGCGCGCCGGCGGCGGCTGGGCGGCTCCGCGTTCTTCGCCGCCTGCGGCACGTACTTCTTCCGCTTCCTGCGCCTGGCCGTCGTCGCGGGTCTGGCCTACTGGCTGCTGTTCGATCTGTTCCACGCATGGCTGCTCGAGGACCTCTACGAGTACGCGACGCGCGACGTCACCGTGGAGCGCACCGCGTTCCTCGTCCGGATCGCGGGCTACGCCGTGTTCGGCGCCCTCGTGCTGCCCGTCAACCTGCTGCTCGACTACGCGAAGATTCGCGCCGTCGTCGAGGATCGCCGCAGCATGCTCGGGGCCCTGCTGGCGGCCGGCCGCTTCGTGCGCCGGCGCCCGCTGTCGACCGGCGGGCTGTACGTGCTCAACGCGGGGCTGTTCGGGCTCCTGCTGGCAGGCTACGCCGCCGTCGACCCCCGCGTGGGCGCGCCGGACGAGACCTCGCTGTGGACGGCGCTGCTCGTCGGCCAGGCGTACGTGCTGGCGCGCGTGGCGACCAAGCTCGTGTTCTACGCGTCGCAGACCGCTTACTTCCAGAGCCAGCTCGCCCACGCCGGCTACGTGGCCGCGCCGCAACCCGCCGCGCCCGAACCCCCCGCCGCGCAGACCCTCGCCGACACGGCGCACGACGCCGGCAAGGCCCCTGCTTCCTGAGCCGTCGCGCGCGCCGCCCGGCGCTTGGACCGGCGGCGGATCGTTGTGATACAAGGGAGGTAGGGCCGCGAGCCGTGCCAGCCGCAGTTGCCTGGTGGAGGTCACCATGAAAGCGCCGAGCGTTCGAACCGTCGTCATTGCGTGCGTCATGTTCATCGGATCGGTGGCCGGGGCGCCGACGGGAGCGGCCCAGACCGCGGAGGAGCTGGAGCGAGAGGTCCGGGAAACGCTGCGCGACGAGCGCGATCTGCGGCGGATCGAGGTATCCGTCCAGGGCAGCGAAGCGACGCTGACCGGGATCGTCGAGTCCTTCTGGGTCAAGCATCGGGCGATCGAGCGGACACTCGACGTCGACGGCATCGAGACGGTCGCCAGCGAGCTGGAGCTCCCCGAGCCCGAGGACGACAACGACCTCGCCCAGGAGGTTGCCCGGGTCGTCCAGCGCTATCCGCACTACACCATCTGGGACTTCATCAACGGCCGCGTGCAGAACGGCAACGTCCAGCTCGCCGGGTGGGTGACGCCGGACCGCGACAAGAGCGGCGACCTGTTCGAGCGCGTGGCGAAGATCGAGGGCGTGCAGGACGTCCAGAGCACCATCGAGACCCTGTCGACGTCGCAGGGCGACCGGCGGCTGCGCAGGTCCATCATGCGCCAGCTCGCTCGCAACACGCACTTCGAACGGCTCGCGCGGATGCCGAACCCGCCGTTCCACATCGTCATCGACAACGGCATCGTGCTGCTCATCGGGTACGTGCAGGGCCAGATCGAGCTGATCGAGATGCAGCGCATCGTGGGGCAGACCCAGGGCGTGCTGCGGGTCGAGAACCGCCTCCAGACGCTCCGCTGACCGTCGCGGCCGGGCCGGCCGGGCAGTGCGCGCGCGGGCGCGCGGCCCCGGGCCCGGCCGCAAACAGTTGCCAGGGAGCGGCGCGGGGCGAAGGAGTCCCCGCAAGTCGCGCTGGTGCTCGCCGGCATCCATCGGCGCCGTTCTCCCGGACTGCCCGGCCCTCCCCCCGACAACGTCCATTTGCCCTTGACCGACCAATTTGGTCGGACATACAATCCGGAAACTGATACTGAGACTCAATCTCAAGAGGAGAGCATCATGATTCGTCCCACACCGTTGCGCTTCCGCACCCTCGTCGCGGCCGGGTTGCTGCTGGCCGCGTGGCTCCCCGCCGCCGCGCAGGACAACACGCTCGACGGCTGGCGTCCGCCCGATCTGGTCGACGCCGTGGCGAGCTTCGGGGCCACCGTGCACGACGGCGCGCTCTACGTCTACGGCGGCCACGTCGGCCGCGTCCACGCACACTCCATCGAGAACATCAGCCCCGGCTTCCGCCGGCTGGTCCTCGCCGCCGGGCAGACCTGGGAAGACCTGCCGCCGGGACCGCTCCTGCAGGGGACTGTGCTGGCATCCGACGGCGCCTACGTCTACCGCGTCGGCGGCATGACGGCCACCAATGCCACCGCGGCGGAGCCGGAGGTGCTCCGCTCGAGCCGCTCGGCGGCACGCTACGACGTGACGGCGGGACGTTGGGAGCCGTTGCCGGACATGCCGGCGGGCCGGTCCTCGCACGACGCGGTCGTGGCCGGCGGCACGCTCTACGTCGTCGGCGGGTGGGAGCTTGGGGGACCCGAGGGCGTCTGGGCCGACACCGTCCTTGCTCTCGACCTGGACGGCGGAACCGCGTGGCGGGAGATTCCGGCCCCCTTCAAGCGCCGGGCGCTCGCCGCCGGCACCGCCGGCGGGCGCATCTACGCGTTCGGCGGCCTCCGCCCGGCGGACGGACCGGCGCTGCGGGTCGACGTCCTCGACACGGCGACCGGCGAATGGTCCGCGGCGCCCAATCTGCCCCAGGCGGGATCACTGCAGGGATTCGGCGTGGCGGCGACGAGCCACGACGGGCGCATCTTCATGAGCCAGGCCGACGGCAAGGTCTACCGCCTCGCGGACGGCGGCGACGCCTGGGAGCTGGCGGCGACGCTCGAGCACCCCCGGTTCATGCACCGGCTCGTCCCGTTCGACGGCTACGTGCTCGGCTTCGGCGGCTCCGCGCGCGGGGGGCACGTGACGGCTATCGACGTCGTGCGGCCTGCCGCGGAGGCCGATGCCGGCCGCGCCGGGCAGGGCGCGAGCCGCTGGCCCGGATTCCGCGGCGGCGCCGAGCCGAACGTGAGCCGCGCGGCGCGCCTGCCGCTCACCTGGTCGGACGAGAGCGTGACGTGGCGCGCCGCCACCCCCGGGTTCGGGCAGTCGAGTCCGGTGATCTGGGACGGCGTCGTCTTCCTCACGTCCATCGCGGGGGCGCTGAAGGAGACCCTCTGGGTCAGCGCCGTCGGCCTCGAGGACGGCGCCGAGCGCTGGCGGCGGAGGTTCGAGGCCTCCGAGCCGCTCGAATGGAACGACTACGTCTCGAAGGGCGCGCCGACGCCGGCAGTGGACGCCCACCGCCTCTACGCATTCTTCGCGAGCGGCGACCTGCTGGCCCTGACGCACGACGGGGACACCGTCTGGCGCCGGAACCTGAGCGGCGACTACGGGTCGGTCGGCGGCAACCACGGCGTCGGAAACTCCGTGCTCCTGACCGAACGCGCGGTCGTGGTGCTGCTCACGCGCCGCACGTACTCGTACCTGCTGGCCGTCGCGCCGGACACCGGCGACACCCTGTGGAAGGCCGACCGGGAAGCGGGCGTCGCCTGGAGCACCCCGGTGCTCACGCCCGACGGCCGCGAGATCGTCGTCAGCGCCGCCGGCCGCCTCGAGGGCTTCGACCCTGACACCGGCAAGCTGCGCTGGTCGTTCGCCGACCTCGAGGGCAACTTTGTTCCATCGCCCACCATCACGGACGACCTCGTCATCGTCGGCGGGCTGCGCGTCGCGGCCAACCTCGCCCTGCGCCGTCCGGGAACCGGCGCGCCGGACGGCGGTGAGGTGGCGTGGACGGCCGGCTCGACATCCAACTTCGGATCGCCGTTCGCCTACCGGGACTGCGTCTACTGGGTCAATCCGGCCGGCGCCGCCCGCTGCCTGGCCCCCGACTCCGGAACCGTCCAGTGGACCCACCGCCTGCCCGCGTCCACTTGGGCGACGCCGCTGGGCCACGAAAACCTCGTCTACTTCTTCACGACGCGAGGCATCACCCAGGTGCTCCGCGCGTCGGCCGAGGCGCCGCGGGTTGTCGCCACGAACCACCTGTCCGTCGATGCGCCCGTGACCGGCTTCGCCGCCGTGGACGACGCCATCGTCATCCGCGCCGGCGGCGACGTCATCCGGGTGGGCCGGGCGGCGGACTGAAGCCGGCGCACGTCGGCGGGAGCGGCGCGGGGCGCAGGGGTCCCCGCAAGCGGCCGCCGAGGGTCGGGGCACAGGCCCCGTCCGATTGAAGCCAACGGAGTGAAACCGGAGAAGGAACTTGCCAACCGGCAACGCGTTTGAGACGGGCGCCCCCGCACATGGCCTGGAAACCTCGCGAGGACGCCCGAATGAGCACCGGCACCGCATGGGGCGCTGCCGGATACCTACGGGGAGTATAGGCAATGCGACACCCACACCGAACGGGCGCGACCCCGCGGTGTCCCGCGGCAGGAGTCATCCTCGCCGTGCTCGGTCCGATCCTGGCGGCACCGGCGGTGCCGCTCGCGCAGCAGGCGGCAGATTCGCAACCGCCGGCTGAGCAGCAGGCAGGCGATCCGGAAAGCGGCGCCCAGCCGTCGGACGGCCAGCCGCTGACCTTCCTCGACTCGGTGACCGTCTCCGCCACCCTCCGGCCGGCGCCGGTGATGCAGACGCCGGGGACGGTGACCGTCATCGACGAGGACGCCATCCGGGGACGCATGTTCGAGACCTTCGCCGATCTGGTGAAGTACGAGCCCGGCGTCTACGTCGAGAACAACGTGACCCGTCTCGGCCTCAACGGCTTCAACATTCGCGGCATCGGCGGGAACCGCGTGATGACGCAGGTCGACGGCGTCCAGACGTCGGAGCAGTTCGACTTCGGCCCGTTCAACATTCACCAGGTCGCCTTCGACGTCGATGCCCTCAAGTCGGTCGAGATCGTGCGCAGCGCGAACTCGGCGCTGTACGGCAGCGATGCGCTGGGCGGCGTCGTCTCGCTCTTCACGAAGGATCCTGATGACTACCTCCAGGGCGACCGGTTCTACGTCGGCGCCAAGACGACCTGGGACGGCCGTGCGAACGACGCCAGCGCGAACCTGACGCTGGCCGGCGGCACCGACCGGCTGCAGGCGTCGGTCTTCTTCAGCGCGAACCGCGGCGGCGAGATTCGCAACCAGGGCACCGTGGAAACAACCGACGACACCCGCACGGTGCCCAATCCGCAGGACGTCCTCGGTACGCAGATGCTGGCCAAGCTGGTGTTCACGGCCACGCCCGGCAACGTGTGGCGAGTGGCGGCGGAAACGTACGACTCGCGCGTCGAGACGGAGTGGTACTCGGACCGCGGTATGGCCGACTTCGGCTTCCTGCGCTTCGCCACGGTGGATGCCGACGCGCTCGACATGCAGGACCGCCGGCGCTACTCCCTCGACCACACGCTCGTCGGCCGCGGGCTCGATCAGGTGTCCTGGCGGCTGTACGGCCAGCTCAACGACACGTCGCAGGTCGTCGACCGGCAGCGGATGGTCTTCTCGTTCGGTCCGCCCACCGCGTCCCACCGCCACGGCACGATCGATCACGAACAGGTCGGCTACGGCGGTTCCGCGCAGGGCCAGCACTGGCTGGGCGGACTCGACAACGGCGTGCGGCTCACCTTCGGCGCCAGCTACAAGGCCGATCGGTTCGACATGCTGCGCGACCGGTCCGAGGTCAACACCCGTACCGGCGCACCCGTACCGACCAGCCTGCTCTTCCCGGACAAGTACTACCCCGAGAGCGACGTCCTCGAGTCGGGCTCCTACTTCCAGGCGGAAGTCCAGCTCGGCCGGGTCACGCTGGTGCCCGGCGTGCGCTATGACTACTACTCGATGGATGCGGACCAGGGCGACCCCGTGTTCATCGCCACGCAGAAACCGGTTCCGGCCGACTTCTCGGACGGCGCGGTGTCGCCCAAGGTGGGCGCCGCCGTGCGGATCACGGACGTCGTGAGCCTGCACGCGCAGTACGCCCGCGGCTTTCGGGCGCCCCCCCACAGCGACATCAACACCGGCTTCACGAACTTCGCCGGCGGCTATACGACGCTTCCCAACCCGGATCTCCAGGCGGAGCGCAGCGACAACTTCGAATTCGGCGTGCGCACGGCCCTCGACCGCGCGAGCTTCGAGGTGACGGGGTTCGCGAACCGCTTCGACAACTTCATCGAGCTGACCGGCCTCGGCTTCAACCCGATCTCGCGAATCCTGGAGTTCCAGGCGCAGAACCTCGAGCAGGCGGAGATCAACGGCCTGGAGCTGCGCGGCGAGGTGTACCTCACGGACGACGTCATGCTGCGCGGCAGCTACGCGCGAATCGAGGGCGTCGAGATCCTGCAGGGCGCCGCCGAGGCGCCACTGGCGGAGGAAACGCCGCTCCAATCGATCGCGCCCAACGAGGGGGTCCTCGGCATCCGCTACATGCAGCCGTCCGGGCGCTGGGGCACCGAGCTGTCGGTGCGGCTGGTCGAGTCGTACCAGGGTGCGCCCGACGACGGCAGCCAGTACGCGCCCGAGTCGTACCAGGTGGTCGACCTGGTGAGCAACGTGTCGCTCGCGGAGGACCTCACGCTGCGCCTCGGGGTGATCAACCTGACGAACGCGAAGTACTTCGAATGGTGGAACGTCCGCAACCGTCCGGCGGATGATCCGGTGATCGACCGCTACTCGAGCCCGGGCGTCAGCTTCGTCGGCTCGCTCGGCTACGACTGGTAGGCGCGAGGGCCGCTGCAAAAGGGGGCGACATGTATCGCCAGGGGAGTTCGGAGATGCTGGCCAGGGACTCGGAGCTGGCCGTGTACCAGTGCGGCCACGGCCTCCTGCACGTGCGGGTCAACCGCGTCACGCTGACGCTCAAGCCGGACGAGTTCCGGCAGCTCGCCATGCTGGTCAGCGAGGCCCACATCCGCCTGGGCACGCGGAGCGCCGTCCGCGACTGCGGGACGCACTGAAACGGAGCCCTGGGCTGCGACGGCGAGCGGGCGGCGGACCGGTCCGCCGCCCGCGACGATTCCGCCCGATAGTGATATTGCGTCTCAGTTTCAGAAGCGCTAGGATCTGTTTCCCATGCAGTTGGCAGTCGCGCCCGAGGTCACCGAGCCGGCTCCGAGCGAGGCCAGGTACGTCTGCGCCTGCCTGCGGATCACGGAGTGCGAGCTGCTGAGCACCCTCTCGAGCGCGAACATCCGCACGCTCCGCGACCTGCGGCGCACCATCGGCGCCGGCGACGGCTGCACGGCCTGCCACCGCACCCTCCAGCGCTACCTGGACGCCGGCGGTCAGCCCGCTTCAATCGGACGGGGCTGCGCCCCGCACCCCCGGCGTCCGCTTCCGGGGACCCCATAGCCCCGCGCCGCTCCCGCCGAGGCGCGCTGTGCGCGCCTCGCTGTTGGGTCTTGCCGCGGACTGCTAGCCGTCGTGTCCGCCCATCTGCTCCGCCAGGTAGTTCTGGATGCCGACCTTCTCGATACGGAAGAGCTGGGTCTCCAGCCAGTCGACGTGCTCCTCCGACTCGACGAGAATCGGCGCCGCGAGCTCGCGCGTGGCGTTGTCGCCGAGCCGCACGCTCAGCTCGATCAGCGCGTTGTAGTGCGCGACGCCCTTCAGCTCCAGCTTCAGGTCGTTCTCGAACTGCTCCTTCACGTCGGTGCCCACTCGGATGACGTCGTAGCGCGCGATCTCGGGAACGCCTTCCAGGAACAGGATGCGCTCGATCAGCTTCTCCGCGTGCTTCATCTCGCCGATCGACTCCTCGTGGTGCTTCTTCGCCAGGTTGTGGAAGCCCCAGTCGGCGCACATCTTCGACTGGCAGAAGTACTGGTTGATTGCCGTCAGCTCGACGGTGAGCGCGCCGTTCAGTTGGTCGATGATCTCCGCTTTGCCCTTCACGAATTCCTCCTTGCGTTGTCGTGCGGCATGCCGCATTTTCACGCTAGCACGGAGACCCGCCTCGGTGGTGGGATTGCGACTCAGTAGCAAGAGCGCGGCACGCTGCGGCCTCAACTGGCTGTTCGGCGCGCGCAGCGGACTCCCAGGGCTATCCGCAACCCGCCGGCCAGACAAGGTCAGCGGCGCTCGTCCCTCTCCTCGAAGTGCGCGAGGGCACCGGAGAGTACGTCGCCGGGTCGGTCCTTGCAGAGCACGAAGAGCCGATCCCGCGCCCGCGTCATGGCCACGAACAACTGGCTGATCTGCATCGCGCGCTGTTCGGCGTACTCGGCGTCGGTCTGCTTCGCGCCGCGCGGTCGGGGGAAGGCGGCGGTACCGAGCAGGAACACGACCTTGAACTCGAGGCCCTTGGCGCGGTGGAACGTGTCCACCTTGATGGCGTCGTTGGGCCGGCCGTCGAACTGGTTCAGCGACTGACACCGAAGACCCGCCGCCTTCAGCCCCTGGAGTGCGTTCCGGGCGCGGTTGCGGTCGGGCGCGAACACGCCGATGTCACCCGCGCCGACGTCGCCGCCGCCCGTGAGGCGCCCCACCTCGTCCACGACGAACGCGGCCTGGGCGGCCGCATCCGCCGCCCGCACCAGCACGGGTCTGGGACCGCCCCGCAACGCGTCGTGGGCCGCGGCGCCGCGCGGGCCCGCGCCGCCCTCGCCGTCGTCGACCCGTTCGGCTCCCGCACAGGCCATGGCCGCATCGATGATCGGCTCCGTGTTGCGATAGTTCACTCGCAACACGGAGCTCCGGCCGCGGACGTCCACCCCCGCCTGCGCCAGGGTGAACCCGCCGGGATAGATCTTCTGGGCGTGGTCGCCCACCAGGAAGAGTCCATCCTGGCCGTCCGGCCCCGGGCCGTTCACCAGCGCCTGGATGAACTGCAGGCCCACCAGGGTCAGGTCCTGCGACTCGTCCACGATGGCCGCCCGATAGCGGGGCTCCGACCGCTCGCAGGCGAGATCCCGGGCGCGGCGAACCACGTCCGGGAAGTCCTCGACGCTGCGCTCCGCCAGCCGCTCGTCCCACGCTTCGCGCAATGCCCAGGCCTGCTCGCGCATCGCCGACGTGAACGCGGTCCGCCGGCCGGTCCGTTCTACGGTCTGATACTCCTCGAGCGTATCGATTCCGCGCCCCTTCAACACCGCCGTCACTTCGTCGCGCAGGTAGCCACGGGTCAGCCCGGCGCGGTGCAGCAGCGTGCCGGGCCGCACGACGGCGGCCCAGGCGTCGTCGAAGGCCCCCCTGACCGCGTCCGGGTTCAATGCGGGCCGCGCCCCCGCCTCGCTGCAGATGCGCGCGGCCAGCCGGTCCACGTTGATGAACTCGACGGCGCCCTCCGCGGCGGTCGGCAGGCGCCGGTAGAGGTTCTCGAAGACGGGTGGCAGGTTCCTGATGAAGGTCGTGAACAGCACCGGCGGCGAGCCCGCCGCCCCGGACGAGGTGAGGCGCTTCGCGAGAGCGGCCGCGCGGTGCAGGCCGACCACCGTCTTGCCGGTGCCGGCCGACCCGCTCACCCGCGCCGGTCCCGCGAAGCGGCGCTGCACCAGGGCGCGCTGATCGGGGTGGAGAAAGATCATCCACTCCTCGATAGGCGCCGACAACAGACGTTCCAGCTCGTCTGCACCCAGCAGCGACGACAGGCCCGCCCGGGCGCCGCGCTCCACGATGGCGTCACGGAAACGCCGGTGCTCCGACTCGTCGTTGTCGATCAGGCGCCGGTTGACCCAAGCTTCGGGCGACTGCTCGGAACAGTCGCAGATCTTCTCGAACAGCGCCTCGTCTTCGATGAGCTCCGGCCACACCTCGAGCAGCGTGTCCTGGGTCGCCCGCCGCAGCCGGCGCACGGCGTCGGCATCGAATCCCGCGTCGGCGAGCTCGCGGTCGCTCCAGTGCTCGAGGATCGACGGCTCCGTGTCCGCCGCCCCGGCCGGCCGGGCAGGAACCGGGGCCAGCACCGACCCGTCGAGATCGAGCGCATCGGGCCGAAGGGGAATCAGACCGGGGCGTCCCGCGAGGGGCGCGGCGAACGCCACGCGGTCCGCCAGGTCGTAGATGGCGTCGTGATGGCCCGCCCGCAGCAGAACCGATGTCGGGCCCTCGCGGGCCAGCAGCACCCGCAGCTCCTGCGAGGCGCGGATGGTCCACAACCGGCGCCGGCCGCGACGCCCCTTGAGCTGCTCAAGGTTCAGTCCCGGCGCCTCGGGCTCCTGCTGGTACCTGGTGACCGACTTCAGCACACGTTGCGAATCGCCCGGATCGAGCCTGCCGAGCGACGGCAGGAACTGCGGGTCGAAGGCAATCTCCATGGCTTGGCTCAAGAGCGAGGCTATCGCGCCGCCACCATCGTCACGCCGGCCCGCCGACCCCATCGCCCAGGCACGCGGCCGGGTCGTCCGCCGCCACCGGAACCGCCCCCCGCGCTACCAGGTCGGCGTTGTCCGGCGACTCCAGCGTGAACACCCGCTTGCCGGCCGCCAGAGCGTCCCGGCACAACCGTTCCGTCTTGCTCCTTTCCATCGGCGACTGGAACCCGCCGACCAGCGTCATCCTTCTGCTGCGTAGCGCCCGCGCCAAGTCGTAGATCTTGAGCACCGAGTCGCCGGGAGCCCGCACCGAACAGAAAAACCCCAGCAGTGCGCCCTCCAGCAGTTGCACGCTGCCCCACGTCGTCACCCGCCCTGGCTGCCCCTCCCCGAAACACCGCCGCAACGCCGCCGGGTACTCCGGCGCGCCCGGATCCAACCGCCTCCGTCCGTCCGACCCCATCAGCTTCCGGGCCGATCTCCTCCACCGCCCCGGCGCGTCCCGAACTCCGCGTCGACCCAGCTCACCGCCGCCGCACCCCGTCCCGCCGTCCCCTCTCCCGCTCCCGAGCGCTCTTCCTCCCGCTGTGCCCTCCGCCGTTCGCGTTCCCGAAAGTACGCACCTAGCCTGTCGAGGTCGTATCCGTGCTCCCGAGCGATCTCGTCCTTGATCCGCCAGACTTCCTCGATAATCTCATCAGCCATCATCGCCTCCTCTCATCAAACTCTTGCGGTGTACAGACCTCCGGCATCACGTATCCGCATTCCCCGCAGATCCTCCGCATCACCGGCTTCGCCTCCGCGTTGTCCAAGTGCCGACAATTCCAAGTCAGCAGATAGTCCACGCCGTGCACCGCCGCCACCGCCACATGCAGTGCATCCGTCTCCGCCCTCTCCGGCACCGCGCCGCCCCTCACCAGCGCCTTCGACAACTCGTCAGCCGCCTTCGTGACCGGCAGAAGGCCAACATCCGCCAAGGCCGCTAGCCGCCGCGCGCCGGCCTCCGCGTCTCCCCGTCCCGCCTCACCGAGAGTGACCTCCGACGTGCGCAGATCGAACCGTTGCCGCTGCGTCCCCCACCAGTCCGTCGTGATCTTCTGCCACGCAGCCCCCACCAGGTCGCCTGCGGGCCGCGCCGTCAGGTAAGACACGACAGTGGTCTCGATGTAGACCGTCTTCTTCATGTCTCTCGATCCCGGTCATTCATCCAGATAGCGCACCCTGTCGGCGAACTGGGTGAAGACGAGACCCTTCCGGTCCGGATGCCGGTCGAGGAGCAGTGCCTGCAGCGCCCCGAGCTTGGCGTCCGCTGCGGGCCGCCACTCGCCGAAACGGACCAGGAGACCGCGGAGGGTAGCGGCGTCGGCGGCCAGGTCCCTGCCCAGCGCGTCGTCGAAGTGGTGGGGGCGAGCCAGCGAAACCGACGCCTGTAGGCGTTCCTGAAGATCACGTAGACCTCGCCGGCGCGCCGGCCGGAGGCGTTGCTCGATGTTGTCGAAGATGCGGGGCATGCGTTGGTCGCGAAAATACCCACCGGGCAACGCTCGGTCAAGGCCGACCGGCGCTCCCCGCCTCGGCATTCCACCACGCTCGCGCGTTCGAGAACTGACGGCATGTCAAGGCTCGACCGATTTCGACTCCCGTCCCGTTCTTCCGCGCGATCCGCTCGGGACCTGCCGGGCAGGCGCAGCGTGCTCGGCCACGGCACCGGTACGCGACAAGCGAGGTCACCTCGCCGCCGACCGTGACCGCGATGTACTGGCGCCCGCGCCGCTGTCGTCCGCCGCGGGGCGGCGGCCGTCAGAAGCCGATGACCAGCGCCGTCCGGACGATGGTGTCGAGCGGGTTCTTGCGCACCTGGTCCGATCCGACCCGTATCGCCGCCCCGCCCTCGGCCACCGTCTCGAACAGCTCGTCCCCGCTGGCCGCGACGCCGTCCGGGTCGACCACCCGGGCGCGCGCGATGACGGCAACGTCTTCGGGGGGCGGGTCGCTCTCGTACAGCAGCTGCAGGCTGACCCTGAGCGCCAGGTGGCTGCCCAGGCCGACGCTCAGCGCGGCCACCGTGTTGACCGAGTAGTCGGCGGCGTCGGTCAGGTTGACGTTCGCGGTGAGCTCGTTCTCGACGACCGTTGCGCCGGACAGCCGGTAGCGGTACTCCCAGCCCAGCCGCGCCCCGCTGAAGCGGGCGTCCTTGCGGGGGTCGCGCGCGGCCTCCCGCCGGTCCGTGTAGCTGGCGGCGTAGGTGGTGGCGAAGCGCAGCGTCTCGTCGTCGCGCCACGTGTTGCCCACCCCCGCGAACGCGCTGTAGCGGCTGAGGATGCCGGCGTCCGTGTTGCGGTCCCAACTGCCGCCCGCGTTCCAGAACAGGCGCCCGCCGATCTCCACGTCGTAGCGTCCCGAGACCAGGTAGTTCTCGACGTCCGGCTCGCGAGCCGGCTCGACGAGGCGTGTTCCCGCGGCGCCCGGAGACCCGTCGACGGGGAACCGGACGCCCGGCTCGACGAGGAGGAAGCGGTCGTCAGCGGTGCCGGACCGGAGGCCGTTCAGTCGGAGCTGGAACCGGGAGGTGTCGCCGCCGTGGCGCAGCGTGTTGCCGAAGCCGAACGTGCGCGCGGACGAGTTGCCCGCGGTGAGGGCCAGGCTGAGCTCGGTCTCGTTGTCCCAGCCGCGCGCCGGCTCGGCCGCCTCCTGCGCGCGGGCGGGTGCGGCGTGCCAGCCGCAGAGCAGGCCGAGCACGGCGACGAGCCCGACCGGTCGGATCAGGATCCTGACCCGAGACCTGCGGGGCAGGCGACGCCGGTCCCACCGAGCCCGCAGTAGCCGCCCGGGTTCTTGGCCAGGTACTGCTGGTGGTAGTCCTCGGCGTAGTAGAACTCGCCGGCCGGCAGGATCTCGGTCGTGATCCGCTCGAAGCCGGACGCCGCGAGCAGGCGCGCGTACGCGTCGCGCGCGGCCTCCGCCGCCAGCCGCTGCGCGTCGGTCGCGCAGTAGACGGCGGAGCGGTACTGCGTCCCCACGTCGTTGCCCTGGCGCATGCCCTGCGTCGGATCGTGGCCCTCCCAGAACACCCGCAGCAACTGCTCGTAGCCGACCCGGGCCGGGTCGAAAACAGCCAGCACGACCTCCGTGTGACCCGTCTGCCCGCTGCAGACCTCCTCGTAGGTCGGGTTCGGCGTCGTCCCGCCGGCGTAGCCCGCGGCCGTCGTGTAGACGCCGGGCACCTCCCACAGCTTGCGCTCCGCGCCCCAGAAGCAACCCATTCCGAACACGGCGCGCTCCAGGCCCTCCGGAAACGGCGGCTCGAGCGGCGTGCCGGCCACGAAGTGCCTGGCGGGCACCGGCATGCGCTCCGCCCGCCCGGCCAGGGCCTCGCCCGGCCTGGGCAGAACCAGCTTGCGGGGATCGATCAGGGTATGCCACATGGCGGCGGAAGATTGATGATAACCTGTACTTACCTAGGATGGCAGTCGAAGCTGGGAGGCAATCGTGGGCCGACGATTCACCGCGAACATCCCGTCACAGCGGATCACCCCGCCCGAGGTCTTCTTCAATCGACGGAAGTTCCTGTCGGCCATGGGACTGGGCATCCTGGCGACGCCATTCGCCGCGTGCAGCGCCGGGGCCTCGCAGGCCCGCGCGCAGTCGTCGCTCCTCGAGGTGCCGCTGAGCCGGCCGGACGTGTTCCCCACGCAGCGCAACGCGGCGTTCGACTCGCCGCCGGGAGCCATCGGCCGGCAGACGCTGACCCCGCGCGACGTGGCCGCCTCCCACAACAACTTCTACGAGTTCCTCTCCGGCCGCGGCGGGCCGGTCTGGCAGTTCTGCGGCGACTTCGAGGTGGAGCCGTGGCAGATCGAGATCACCGGCGAATGCAACAACCCGATGACGCTCGATCTGGACGATCTGTTCGCCTTCGACCACGAGGAGCGGGTCTATCACTTCCGCTGCGTGGAGCGCTGGGCAATGAACGTGCCCTGGTCCGGCTTCCCGCTGAGCCGGCTGATCGAGAAGGCCGACCCGACGAGCAGCGCCCGCTACGTGCGTTTCGAGACCGCGGTCAACGAGGAGCAGATGCCGGGCGTGACCGGCTCGCCGTGGTACCCGTGGCCGTACCACGAGGGCCTGCGCCTCGACGAGGCGATGAACGAGCTGACCCTGGTGGTCACCGGCGTATACGGTGAGCCGCTGCTCCGGCAGCACGGCGCGCCGGTGCGCATCATCGTGCCCTGGAAGTACGGCTACAAGAGCCCGAAGTCCATCGTGAAGATCGAGTTCGTGCGCGACGAGCCGACCATCTTCTGGCAGGTCCAGCCGCACGAGTACGGCTTCCTCTCCAACGCCAACCCGAACATTCCGCACCCCCGCTGGCCGCAGAACATCTCCTACTGGCTCGACACCGAGGAGACGTTCGCCGCCCCGATCTACAACGGGTACGACGAGTACGTCGGGGAGCTCTACCCGGACGAGCCGCGCACGCCGCAGCGCCCCTTGCGCCCGGGCCAGACCGCGCGCTGACGGCCCAGCGGGCGCTGCCCCGGCGGCCCGGCCAACCGGGCATCGCCTGAACACGTATAGTTGAAGCAGGGGTCTGCGCCGCACAGCGGTGCAGACTCCGAAGGCGCGCACAGCGCGCCCCGGCGGGAGTGGCGCGGGGCGAAGGGGCCCCCGCTAACGCTAACGGACGCCGGGGGTTCGGGGCAAAGCCCCGTCTGAAAGAAGATGGTTTCGCTGAGCCCCGACGACGAGCACAACCGGCAACTCGTCTCCAACGTCCATCCGCCCGGGTGGCGGAACCCGCAGCCGGCGGAGCGCTACAACCTGGTGGTGATCGGCGCGGGCACCGCCGGCCTGGTCACCGCGGCCGTGGCCGCCGGGCTGGGCGCCCGCGTGGCGCTGGTCGAGCGCCACCTGATGGGCGGCGACTGCCTCAACGTCGGCTGCGTGCCGTCGAAGAGCCTCGTGCGCGCCGCCCGCGCCTGGGCGGCCGTCCCGCGCGGCGCCGAGTTCGGGCTGAACGGTCCCGACTCGCTGCAGCGTGACTTCGGGGCGGTCATGGCGCGCATGCGGCGGCTGCGCGCCGGGCTGAGCGGCGTCGATTCGGCGCAGCGCTTCACCGGCCTCGGCGTGGACGTCTTCATCGCCGCGGCCCGCTTCACGGGCCGGGACACGGTCGAGGCCGACGGCGTCCCGTTGCGCTTCAGCCGGGCCGCGATCTGCACCGGCGCGCGCGCGGCCGCGCTCCCCATCCCGGGTCTCGCCGAGACGGGCTATCTGACCAACGAGACCCTCTTCTCGTTGACCGAGCTGCCGCCGCGGCTCGCGGTCATCGGCGCCGGGCCCATCGGCTGCGAGATGGCCCAGTCGTTCGCGCGCTTCGGCAGCGAGGTCACGCTGCTCGAGCAGACCGGCCACATCCTGCCGCGCGAGGACCCCGACGCGGCCGCGATCGTGCAGCGGCGCATGGCCGCCGACGGCGTGCGGCTCGCGCTCGACGCCGGCATCACGGAGGTCGCGCCGCGCGGGCAGGACAAGCTGATCCGCTACGCCGCCGGCGGCGCCGGCCACGAGCTGGCGGTCGACGCCATCCTCGTCGGCGTCGGCCGGGCGCCCAACGTCGAGGGCCTCGGGCTCGAGGCGGCCGGCGTGGCGTACGACAGGACGGGGGTGAAGGTCGACGCCCACCTCCGGACGAGCAACTCGCGGATCTACGCCGCCGGCGACATCTGCTTCCCGTTCAAGTTCACGCACACGGCCGACGCGATGGCGGGGATCGTGATCCAGAACGCCCTGTTCCCGCACCCCTTCGGTCTTGGACGCGCCTCGACGGGCTCGCTCATCATCCCCTGGTGCACCTACACGGAGCCGGAGATCGCACACGTCGGCCTGTACGAAGCCGATGCCAGAGCCAGGGGCATCGAGGTGGAGACCTTCACCCAGACGCTCGACGAGGTCGACCGGGCGGTCCTCGACGGCGAGGACGACGGCTTCGTGCGGGTCCATCTGAAGTGGGGCAGCGACCGGATTCTGGGCGCGACGATCGTCGGCGCGCACGCCGGCGAGATGATCAGCGAGCTCACGGTGGCGATGAAGGCCGGCGCCGGCCTCGGCGTCATCGGGAATACGATTCATCCCTACCCGACGCAGGCCGACGCGCTCCGCAAGGTGGCGAACCAGTTGCGCCGGGCGCGGTTCTCGGCCCGCCAGAAGTCGCTGCTGAGCCGCTGGTTCGCCTGGACGCGCTGAGGAGCGCTCGCGGAGACCCCACAGCCCCGCCGCCGCTCCCGGCTTCAATCAGATGGGCCTGCGCCCCGAGCCCCCGGCGTCCGCTTGCGGGGACCCCGCGCCCTGCGCCGCTCCCGCCGGAGCGCGCTGTGCGCGCCCTTGCGGCGTCCCGGTCACAGGCCCAGCAGGCGCGGGAGCGCGGCCACCGAGTCGATCACCGCCGTGGGGCGCACGCCGGCCGCCTCGAGGTCGCCCGGCCGGAACTTGCCGGTGCGGACGAGTACGCCGCGGGCGCCGGCGGCGAGCGCGCCGCCCACGTCCGAGACGATGTCGTCGCCGACCAGGGCCACGTCGGCGAGCGGCACGCCCAGACCGGCGGCGGCGGCTTCGAGGAACGCCGCGCTCGGCTTCCCGACGGTGACGGCGCGCCGGCCCGACGCGTACTCGAGGGCTGCCACGAAGGGTCCCGCGTCGAGCACCAGTCCCTCGGCCGACCGCCAATGGCGGTTCTTCTGAATCGCGAGCAGCGTCGCCCGGTCGCCGAGTTGACGGAAGGCCCGGTTCAGCCGCTCGAACGTCCAGGCCAGCCCGAGATCGCCGACCACGACCGCCTCGGGATCGACCTCGTCGATCGTGAAGCGGCCGAACTCGCCCGCCGCCGCGGCAGCGACGTGCAGCGCCACGCGGCGGACGGCGTGCGCCTCGAGCCAGGCCACGGCCGCGCGGGGCGCGGTGAACAGATCGTCCGCGGCTGCCGGCAGTCCCAGGCCCCCCAGCCGCTCGACCAGGGCGGCGCGCGGCTGGCGGGTCGTGTTGGTGACGTAGCGCAGCGCCAGGCCCGCGGCGCGCAGGCGGGCGACGGCCTCCGCCGCGCCCGGGATCGGGCCGTCCGGATCGTAGAGCGTGCCGTCGAGGTCGAGCAGCAGGCCGCGCACGCCGCGCAGCGCCGCGTGCGCCGGGGGCATCACCCGTCTCTCGCGAGGGCGGCCTCGCAGGCCGCGCGGACGCGCGGCTCGAAGCAGACGAACCAGACCTGCTCGATGGTCGTGGACGACGCGACCGCCCGGCGCGTCTCCCCGACGGCGATGGCCGCGGCCTGATCCGGGGGATAGCCGTAGACCCCGCAACTGATGGCCGCGAACGCCACCGTCCGCAGGTCGTGGTCGTGCGCCAGCCGGAACGCGGCGCGATAGCAGCCGGCCAGCAGCCCGGCCTCGCCGTGCGTCCCGCCGCGCCACACCGGTCCGACCGCGTGGATCACGTACCGCGCGGGCAGCCGGTAGCCGCGGGTCAGCCGCGCCTCGCCGGTCGGACAGCCGCCGAGCGTGCGGCACGCCGCCAGCAGCTCGGGGCCGGCCGCTCGATGTATGGCCCCGTCCACGCCGCCCCCGCCCAGCAGCGTCGTGTTCGCGGCGTTCACGATGGCGTCGACGGCAAGCGTGGTGATGTCGGCCGTGGAGATCTGCAGCCGCGCGCCGCCGACGGCTGGTGAACCGCTCCCGGACACGCCAGGCGTCTGCGCCGCAGCGCGGTGCAGGCTCCCGGTCAGGCCGGCTGGGCGAAAAACGGAGTCGCGGGCGACGATTTTCGGGCTAGGATCGTGCTCGTCATGCATATTGCGATCACCTACTGCACCCGCTGAAAGTACCTGCCCAGGGCTGCCAGTCTGGCAGCCGTGATCAAGAGCGCCGTCGACTGCGAGCCCGAGCTCGTCGAGGGCACCAACGGCGTCTTCGACGTCGTCGCGGACGGCGCGCTGGTGTTCTCCAAGCACCGGGAGGGCCGCTTCCCCGAGACGGACGAGATCCTCGACGCCCTGCGCGCACTGGCCGGCGCCTGACTCCCCGCCGCCGCGTACGCGGGCTCGCCGCCGGAGCGCGCGCAGCCGCAGGTCAGGTGACCGGCGCGGCCGGCCGCGAGCCGGCGCAGAGCCGGGCCGCCGCGACGATGTGCGCCGCCGAGATGCCGTAGCGTTCCAGCAACTCGCGGGGCTTGCCGCTGCGGGGCACGTCGCGCACCGCCAGGCGCAACACCGCGATGTCGTGCGCCGCGACCGCCTCGCTGGCGGCGTCGCCGAGCCCGCCGGACGCGTAGTGGTCCTCCACGGTAATGAGCCGCCGTCCAGTGCGCAGGCCGGCGCGGGCGAGGGTCGCCGCGTCGATCGGCTGCACGGAGTACGCGTCGATCACGCCGATGCTGATCCCCTCCTGCCGCAGTTGCCGGTAGGCCTCGCGCGCCTCGAAGACGGTCACCCCCGCGGCGACGACCGTGGCCACGTCGTCCGCGCTCTCGTGCAGCACCTTCGATCCGCCGATGTCGAAGCGCTCCGCGTTCGCGTAGATCACCTCGGTCTTCGGACGGCTGGTGCGCAGGTACACCATGCCCTCGTGGGCGGCGGCGGCCGCCACGAGGCGCTCGCAGCTCACGGCGTCGCACGGGTACAGCACGGCGCAGCCCGGCACGCTGCGCATCATGGCCAGATCCTCCAGCGCCATCTGCGACGGGCCGTCCTCGCCGATCGACACGCCCGCGTGCGAGCCGGCGAACTTGATGTTCGCCTTCCTCCCGCCGATGCCGGCCATGCGGATGAAGTCCGACGCGCGCGTCAGGAAGCAGGCGAAGGTCGACGGGAACGGAATCGCGCCGCGGCTGGCCAGGCCGGCCGCCGCGCCCACCATCACCTGCTCGGCGATGTGCGTCTCGTAGAACCGGTCGCCGTGCTCCCGCTCGAACTTCCCGCTGAAGGTCGAGTTGGCGACGTCGGCATCGAGCGCCACCACCCGCGGGTCGGCGGCGCCGAGCGCGGCCAGCGCCGTGCCGTAGGCCTCGCGCGTGGCCACCTGCGCGCCGAGCTCGTAGCGCGGCTCCGGCAGCGCCGGACCCGGCGGCGGCGGAGCGGAGCGGCGCACCGGCGGCGGCGCGATGGACGGGCGGGCCGCACCGTCCACCAGTTGCCCCTCCAGCTCGGCGAGCGCGCGGTCCAGCTCGGCGCCCGCGGGGATGGCCTTGCCGTGCCACCCGTCGCGGCCCTCCATCAGCGTGACGCCCCTGCCCTTCAGCGTACGGGCCAGGATGACCGTGGGGCGCCCCGCCGTGCGGCGCGCCTCCGCCAGGGCGTCCAGCAGGGCGCCGTGGTCGTGGCCGTCCACCACCAGGGCGTGCCACCCGAAGGCGCGCCAGCGCCGCGCGTAGGCCTCCATGTCGTGGCCCCACTGGGTGGCCCGGCTCTGCCCGAAGCCGTTGACGTCGGTCACGGCGCACAGGTTGTCGAGCCCGAACTTCTCCCCCGCCTGCGCCGCCTCCCACACCGATCCCTCGGCCGACTCGCCGTCGCCGATCAGAACGTAGGTGCGGTAGTCGGAACCGAGACGGCGGGCGTTGAGGGCGATGCCGATCGCCGCGCAGATGCCCTGCCCGAGCGAGCCGGTCGCCACGTCGACGAACGGCAGCCGCGGCGTGGGATGCCCCTCGAGATCGCAGTCGAGCCTGCGGAGCGAGCGCAGCTCGTCGCGCGTCAGGAAGCCGGCCTCGGCCCAGGCGGCGTACAGCAGCGGCGCCGCATGGCCCTTCGACAGCACGAAGCGGTCGTTGTCGTCGTGCTGCGGCTTGCGCGGGTCGAACCGCATCTCGGCGAAGAACAGGGTGGCGACGATGTCGGCGGCCGAGCAGCAGCTCGACGGATGGCCGCTGCCGGCCTCGGACGTGGCCCGGACGGACTCGATGCGGAGCCGGGCGGCGATGGTCTGCAGCGCGGGGACGAGTGACGACCTGTCGGCGGACACGGCACCTCCGGAGCGGAGTCTGGCTAGCTTCAATCAGACGGGGCTGCGCCCCGAACCCCCGGCGTGCGCTTGCGGGGACCCCACAGCCCCGCGCCGCTACCGCCGAGGCGCGCCGTGCGCGCCTTGCGGAGTCTACAACGTCTGCGGCGCGGGGCTGGCACTTGGGGGCCGGGCTCCGGTCAGTCCGGAAGCTCCATTGCCGCCAGCGCCCAGGGGGCCGCGTCCACGCCCCGCCGGCGCGCTCCGGGCAGCAGCGAGGCGAGGGTCGCCGCGGCCCGCTCCCGGAGATCGTCCGCGCCGGTCAGGCGGTCCAGACGCGCCAGCACGCGCGCCGCCGCGCAGTTGACGGCGAAGGGCCGGAGCGGCTCCCGCAGGAGGCCGACGTCGTCCTCGGCGACCACCCGGTCCACGAAGCCGCCGCGGCCCGCGTCCCACAGCGCACGGAGGCAGTACCGCATCAGCTCCTGCGCCAGGTCGAGGTACACGTCGCGCTCGGTGGCCCCGTACAGATCGAGCAGCGCGTCGCTCACCGCCACCTGGTCGGCGAGCAGGCCGCGCGCGGTCTCGCCGTCGCCGACGGCGTGCGCGACGCCGCCGCCCCGCTCGTACGTCTCGCCGGCCACGCGCTCGAGCGAGGTGGCCGCGAACTCGACCAGCGACGAGTCGCCGAAGACCTCGGCGGCGCGCAGCAGCGCCCCGGCCATGCGGGCCGTCCCGGCGGCGTACACCGAGCGGTCGACGGGCGGACCGGCCAGCCGGCCGCGCTCGGCGGCCGGGGTCGCATAGTAGCCCGGGTCGGCGTACTGGCTGGCGAAGAAACCGCCGGCCTCGCGGTCCGCCAGCGTCCCGACGACGTACCGCACAAGGTGCGCCGCCCGCTCGCGGTAGCGCGGCTCGCCGACCGCCACGCAGCCCTCGAGCAGGAGATCGAGCACGCCGGCATTGACGGCCAGCAGCTTCTCGACGTGCGGCGCCGTCCAGTCGCGCGCCGCGCAGTAGCGGAAGACGCCGCCGTCCACGTCGTCGTACAGGCCGCCCCACCCGATGGCGTCGAGTGTGCGCGACGCGACCTCGCGGAGCGGCCCGCCCGCGGCCCCGGACCGCCGCAGGGCGAACCGGACCGCCGCCGCGTGCGCGTGCTTGGGCGCCGCGCCGAACCCCCCGTGCTGCGGATCGAAGCGTTCCAGCAGATGCTGCTCCAGCCACCGGTCGAGGTCCCGGCCGCTGGCGGGCGGGTCGGACGGTCGTCCGGGCGGCGGCGGCGTGCGCGGCGCGTCGACCTCGTCGCGCCGGCGGGCGAACGCCTCGGCGACGCGCTCGAGCAGCGCCGTCATCCGGGCCGCGTCGACGTAGGTTTCGCCGCCCAGCAGCCCGCCCGCCGGGGTGAGGAACACCGTCGTCGGCCAGCCGCCCAGGTTGTAGCGCTCGTTGATGTCGGGGCGCCGGTCGGCGTCGACCCGCACCGGCACGAAGGCCCGCTCGACCAGGCGGCACACGGCCGGATCCCGGTACGTGGTGCGGGACATCCGCGCGCTCCAGCGGCACCAGGCGGCGCCGATGTGCAGGAGGACGGGCGCCCGCTCGGCCCGGGCGCGGGCGAACGCGGCAGCGCTCCAGGGCAGCCAGGCCACCGAGCCGGATGCGGCGGCGGTGCGCTCCACGACCGGCGATTATAATCACCGCGAAAGACATGGCCCACCGCATCACCCTGATTCCAGGCGACGGCATCGGCCCGGAAGTGACCGACGCGGTCGTGCGCCTGCTGGACCGGTCCGGGCTCGATATCGAGTGGGAGCGCGAGGTGGCCGGAGCGGCCGCGGCCGAGCTCCACGGGGAGCCGCTGCCCCGCCGCGTGCTCGACGCGATCGTCCGCAACCGGGTCGCGCTCAAGGGTCCGGTCGGCACGCCGATCGGCTCGGGCTTCCCGAGCGTCAACGTCGAGGTGCGCCGCTCGCTCGAGCTCTACGCGAACCTGCGCCCGGTGGCGTCGCTGCCGGGGCTGACGACCCGCTTCGACAACGTCGACCTGATCGTCGTCCGCGAGAACACCGAGGACCTGTACTCCGGCCTCGAGCACGAGGTCGTGCCCGGCGTGGTCGAATCGCTGAAGATCATCACGGCCAGGGCGTCGGAGCGGATCGCCCGCTTCGCCTTCGCGTACGCGCAGCGCCGCGGGCGCCGCAAGGTGACCGCCGTGCACAAGGCCAACATCATGAAGCTGGGGGACGGGCTGTTCCTCGACTCGGTCCGCAAGGTGGCGCGCGATCACCAGGATGTCGAGTACGCGGAGCGAATCGTCGACGCCGCCTGCATGCAGTTGGTGATGGACCCGGGGCAGTTCGACATCCTGCTGCTGCCGAACCTGTACGGCGACATCGTGTCCGACCTGTGCGCGGGCCTGGTGGGCGGCCTCGGGCTCGTGCCGTCGGCCAACCTCGGCGACGGCCTCGCCGTGTTCGAGGCGGTGCACGGCTCCGCGCCCGACATCGCCGGGCGGGGCATGGCGAACCCCACGGCGCTGCTGCAGTCGGCCCTGCTGATGCTGCGCTACCTGAACGAGGACGAGACGGCCGCCCGCATCCAGACCGCGCTCGAGCACGTGCTCGCCGACGGCCGGGTGCGGACGCCCGACCTCGGCGGCACCGCCACCACGCGCGAGTTCACCGACGCCATCGCGCGGCGGATGGAGATCAGGGTGCCTCTGTGATCGCGGCCTGGATGTCGACGTCGATGCAGTCCCGCACGGTGTTGTAGGCCGGGCAGCCGGCCGGATGGCGCGCCACGGCCCGCTCGGCCGCCTCCCGCTTGTCGGGCGGCACGGCCAGCTCGTAGCGCACCCGCATGCGCGTGATGCGCAGCACCTTGTCGATCGCCTCGATGTCGCCCTCGACCGTGGCGGAAATGCGGTCGGGCGTGGCCGGTATGTCGCGCACCTCCAGTGCGCGTGCAAGGGTGCCGAGCAGTCAGGCACCCACGGCCGCGACCATGTGATCGAGCGTCGCGGGCACGTCCTCGTCGGGCTCCACCCCGTAGAACTTCTTGATGCCGCCGTGGACGCCGAAGCGGATCGGCGTGTCGAAGTTCTCGAGGAACGCCTCCCGGATCGGCCCCTTGACCCGCGCGATGCGCAGCCGACTCGTGTGCACCAGATCTCCCACGCTGCCTCCCTTCGACGCCTTCCGATTTGGTTGAATGCTACAATCCCGGGTCATGCCGAAGTCAAGCCACGCCGCCGCGCTCGCAGCCGTCGCCACCGTTTCGCTGCTCGTCCTCGCCGGAACATCGGCGCCCGCCGGGGCGGCCGCTCCAGGCGCCCCGCAGGCCGCCGCCGCGCAGGCGGAAGAGGGTCCCGCGGGCGTCGTGAACTACACGCGCGTGGATGCCACCGTCGCGTGCGCGGGGGCGACCCCGCCCGAGGCGATGGCCGAGCTGAAGGAGCGCGGCTTCGCCGCGGTGATCAACTTCCGGACGGCCGGCGAGCAGGGCGCGAACGTCGACGCCGGGCAGGCGGCCGCCGAGGCCGCGAGCCTGAAGTACTACCACCTGCCCTTCCGGCAGGCCAGCGCGGAGGTGGCCGAGCAGTTCCTGGAGACCGTGTCCGATCCGGCGAACCAGCCGGTCTTCATCCACTGCGGCTCGGCCAACCGCGTCGGGGCCATGTGGTTGATCAAGCGCGTGCGGCTGGACGGCTGGAGCCCCGACGACGCGCTCGCCGAGGCCGAGCTGATCGGGCTGCGCAGCGCGGCGCTGAGGGAGTTCGCACTCGACTACGTCCGGGATGGCGGCTGATCGCCCGGGCGCGCTCGGCGACATGGCGCCGGAGGAGTTCCGGCGCCACGGGCACGCCCTCGTCGACTGGATCGCCGCCTACCTGAGCCAGGACGACCGCTACCCGGTCCTGTCGCGCGCCGCACCCGGCGAGGTTCGCGCGCGGCTGCCCGCCGCGCCCCCGGAGGCTGGCGCGCCGTTCGACGCCATCTTCGCGGACTTCGAGCGTCATCTCCTGCCCGGCATCACCCACTGGAACCACCCCGGCTTCTTCGCCTACTTCGCCATCTCCGGGAGCGGGCCGGGCGTGCTGGCCGAGCTGCTGAGCGCGGCCCTCAACGTGCAGGCGATGCTGTGGCGCACCTCGCCCGC
>CBDAUL010000011.1:0-634444 GCA_965200475.1 Vicinamibacterales bacterium | reverse complement strand
GGGCAAGGACGTGTTCGTCTACGGCGCCGGCGACGGCAAGGACACGATCAAGGACTTCACCGTGTCCCGGGGCGGGAGAGGACCGGATCGACCTCAGCGGCGAAGGGCTGTCGACGATTCCACTACTGCCGGCACTACCTACCTGAAGGTGACAGGTGACTTCGTAGCGTCCGGCACCGACTACGACATCAAGCTCGAAAGGTTCGCTGACAAGGACGATCTCTGAGGGCGTTTTCGTGGGAGGAGAGACGGTGGCGACATTCCGCGGGACGGCGGGCGACGACCGGCTGATCGGCGGTCCGGGGGCCGACAAGCTGAGCGGCGGCGCCGGCCGCGACACGGCCAGCTACGCGGGCTCGGACGCGGCCGCGCACGTGGACCTGTCGGGGTCGCCCCTGCGCACGGACGGGGACCAGCGCCCGCCGGTGTTCGGCGGCCACGCCGAGGGCGACACGCTCACGTCGATTGCCCCGGCCGACCACAGGTCGGCAGCCGGCCGCGAGTCACCGCGGCGGCGAACCGGCCGGTGCATCACGGAGAGGGACGGCGGCCGTCGCGGAGACTGAGTCATGGACGCTACCGCCTGGACCGTTGTCGCCGCCACCCTCGTGATCCTGGGCGCGGTCGCCACGTCGTTCCGGAGCCTGCGCGGCGAGATGCGCGACCAGCGCGGCGAGATGCGCGACCTGCGCGAGCGGCTCGACGCTCAGGGCGAAGACCTGCGCAACCGCATCGACGCCCAGGGCGAACAGCTCCGCGAGCGCATTGACGCCCAGGGCAAGGAGCTGGGCGAGCAGATCGGCCAGCTTCGGGAGCGGATGGCGCACCTCGAAGGCCTGCTCGAAGGCCTCCGTGAGGCCATCACCGGGAAGCGAGCAGCGTAAGGGCCGGTCAGCCGGCACCGCCGCCGAACGGCCCCGGAAACCCGCCGCCAACCGCGCCGCCGCGCACCGCCTCCCCCCAGCCTTCCCGCCAGAAAAAAGACGGGCGCCGCCGCAGAGGCGGCCTCCGAGGCAGGCGTAAGCGTTCGGCCACGGTGCGCCGTGAAAGGCCCCGTTCCTCAGCGGGTGCGAATCCCGCCCGGCAACTGTCGCTCCAGCCGGTAGCAGTCGGAGCGGACGATGGAGGTAACGACATCGGCTGAAGCACTCCGACGACAAAGGGCCGCCCTGGGCGGCTCAGCGACCACGCGGGCCGCAACGCGAGTGAACGCCGAGCAGGCCCCGAAACCGCAGATGCGGAAGCCGACCCGCTCGTGACCCGGGGAAGGCTGCCAGCGGCCGGGAAGCGAGCGACGCGAGCACCGACCGCCTCCGCCGGGGTAGTGGCGACAGCACGCGTGGAAGAGGGGGATGGACGCAACACGGGAAGCCCTGCCGGTTGGCGGTGCACGCGCCAACCGACAGCCCGCGAGGGCCAGGCCGGGCCGGTCAGGGTGGCGGAGAGGCCCGTAGTACCGGGGAAGCCGGGTAACGCCGGTGGAGGGAAGGGGCCTCGGTTCGAGAGCAGCGCATGACGGAGGAAGGGACGTGGGGACTGGCGCAAGCCTAACCGCCTCAGAGAGAGTTCAGCGACTCCAGACGGCGCTACATGCGAAAGCGAAGGAGGCTCCGGGCTTCCGGTTCTACACGCTGAGCGACAAGGTGTGGCGCGACGACGTGCTCGCGGTCGCCTGGCAGGCCGTCCGCCGCAACGGCGGCGCGGCCGGGGTGGACGGCGAGACAGTCGCGGACGTCGAGTCGTCCGGGGTGGGCCGATGGCTGGGAGCACTGGCGCAGGACCTGAAGGCGGGGACCTACCGGCCGCGTGCGGTTCGGCAGGTCCTCATCCCGAAGAAGCAACGCGGAGAATTCCGGCCGTTGGGCATTCCATGTCACCGGGACCGGGTGGCGCAGACGGCGGCGATGCTAGTGTTGTCGCCGATCTTCGAGGCCGACCTGCAACCGGAGCAGTACGCCTATCGACCGGGCCGGGACGCGAAGGACGCAGTCAGGCGCGTCCACCGGCTGCTGACGACGGGCCACCGGGAGGTGGTGGACGGCGACTTGTCGGACTACTTCGGTCAAATCCCGCACGCCGAACTGCTCCAGTCCGTTGCCCGCCGCGTGAGCGACGGGCGGCTGTTGGGCTGGGTCAAGGCGTGGCTGGAGATGGCGGTGGAGGAGGACGACGGGCGCGGCGGTCGCCGCCGGACGAACCGGGCGCGTCGAGAGCGAAGGGGAACTCCGCAAGGGGCTCCGATTTCGCCGCTGCTCAGCAACATCTACATGCGTCGCTTCATCCTTGGGCTGGAAGGTGCTGGGCTACGCCCGGCGCTTCAAGGCGGAAATCGTCAACTACGCGGACGACCTCGCGGTGCTCGGCCGAGCGCCGGCGGCAGAGATGCTGACGGCGGTCGAAGGGCTGATGCGGCGTCTGAAGCTGCCGATGAACGCCGAGAAGACCCGCTGCTGCCGGGTGCCGGAGGAGCCGATGACGTTCCTTGGCTACCGGATTGGGCGCAACTACCGGCCGTTTACGGGTGCCGCCTACATCGGCACGCGTCCCAGCCGGGAGAGCGTCCAGAGCATCTGCCGCCGCGTGAGCGAGCTGACGACGCGGCGTGACGCGCTCCTGCCGCCGGAGACTGTCGTGGCGCGCCTGAACCGGTTGCTGACCGGCTGGGCGAACTACTTCACCCTCGGGCAGGTCAGTCCCGCGTATCGCGCCGTTGACCAACACGCCGCGCGGCGGCTGCGCCAGTGGCTCTGCCGCAAGCACAAGGTGCGAGACGGGAAGTCTGCACGCTTCCCGTACGAGCGACTCTGGACGGAGTACGGGCTCAAGCGCCTTGCGTCGCGAACGGCGAGCCTTCCGTGGGCGAAGGCATGATCTCGTCCGAGAGCCGGATGCGGGAAATCCGCACGTCCGGTTCGATGAGCGGCGACTGGAAACGGAGCCACAGCGGGGAGTGAGGCACCGGCACTTGGCGAAAGCCGCCGGGAACAGCTACCCCCTTCCGCCTACCGCCACCGCGCCAGTCGTCGACTCTACCCGGTATGGCGGACTGACAACTGGGCGGTCGACGCGTGAGAGGATTTCTTGATGCTTGACACGCTGGCCGTGGCCCAGGAGATGGTTGCCCGCGGCATCGACCGGGAGCACGCCGAGGTCATTGCCAACGCGATTCACAAGGCCGCCGAGCAGGGCGATCACGTCACGTCCGACCAGTTCAAGGCTGGTCAGGCCGAGATGAGGGCTGAGATCGCCGAGGTGCGTGCCGAGATCGCGAACCTCGACACGCGGCTCTCGACCCAGATCGCGGACCTGCGGACCGAGCAGCCGCACCGAAATTGCGGCTGTGCGCACTGAGATCGCCGGCGTCCGAACTGAAATCGCCAACCTCGAGGCCCGGCTCATCAAGTGGATCGTCGGGACCGTGCTCGCGACGGCTGCCGCGACGGCTGCCATCGCCGGCGCCCTCGTCGGTGTTCTGCGGCTCCTCGCCGAGTAACGCTGGCGCGACTTTACCGTCCGCATCCGCAACCGTGACACGGGGCACGTGGGCGATCTGGCGAGGTGGGCCGGCTTTGGCGCGCGAGATCCGGAAGGAGCTGGTGCGGGCGCGAGGTCGGGACCGGACGGAAGGAGGTGGACGATCACCGATGACAGGGCACCATCCGTGGGATGAGCTGATGAGGAAGCACTACACGCCGGAGGAGCGCGAGCAGATGTTGGAGGACGCCGGTCGCGCGCGAGGAGGAGGACGGTGCGATCAGGTGCCGGCCGGCCCGCGGCGGCAGCATGAGCGACGGGGCGCGCAGCGCGGCGCGTTGCCGTCGAAGAGCACGACTCAGGCCGAGTTGAGCCGACGAGCCACAACGGCACGCCCCGGAGGCACGGCGCTCCGCGCGTGGCGGGCGCAGTATGGTGCCGAACTGGTCTAGACAGGTGGGGTCCGGCGTTCGACTTCACCGACGGGCGACTGCCGTTCCCGCCGTGAGGAAAACGGCGGTGAGGCGGGCCTGCAGGGTGCGCTGTGGAGCGGGGACAATCGGGGCGACGCATAATGCTGAAGCGGGCGGCGGGCGCCAGTTCGGCGCGAACAGACGAACTGATTTCTCGCACGAGAACGGCGCGGCGGGAGACTTCACGACGAGTCGGCGTATCTGCGGTTCGAGCGAGCGGTTGTCGACGGAGCGCAATCGGCCGGCGGCGTCTCGGCTGGCCGAGGAGCGGGCGTTTCTGCGAGATGCCGGAGTACACGACGGAGCGGTGCCGGGTCTCAAGTGGCACGATCCGCGTCGGCGGCCGGATCTACTCGGTGCCGTCGCGGTTGATCGGTCACACGGTCGAGGCGCGCAGCATCCGTCGACGGTCGAGGCCCTCTACGGCGGCCGGGTGGTGTGCACGATGCCGCGGTTGCGGGGCGCGGCCGACCACGGCACATCATTGCGAGCCTGGTCGACGCCGGGTGCCTTCGCCCGCTACCGCTTCCGCGAGGAGCTGTTCCCGTCGCTCCGGGCAGCGTCGGTCGGACGCACGGCGAGCGGGCCGACGTCGAGTATGTGCGGCTGTTGCATCTGGCGGCGACGACCAGCGAGCGGCAGGTCGAGGCGACGCTTGGCGCTCGACTCGCCGCTGGCGCCGCGTGCGACTACGCCAGCGTCCAGGCCGAGGTGCAGCCGCCGGTCCCGACCATTCCCGTGGTGCACATCCCCCGGCCGGACCTGTCGCACTACGACGCGCTGTTGAGCGGAGGTCTGCACGGATGACGCCGGCGAGCACGGCGTCGACGACGTTGCTCCAGCAGTTCGGCCTGACGACGGCAGCCGAGGAGCTGGTGCCGCGACTGACGCAGGCCGGCCACCACGACGCGCTGCCAGTGCTGGTGGAAGTGTTCGAGGCCGAAGCCGAGGCCCGCCGCCAGCGGCGGATCGCCCGACTGCGGCGGGCATCGCGTCTGCCGCCCGGCAAGACGTTCGAGACGCTCGACACCGGCCGGCTCCCGGCGCCGCTCGTCCAGCAGCTCGAGACGCTGGCGACCGGCGCGTTCCTCGAGACGGCGACCAACGTGCTGGCCTTCGGTTTACCTGGCGTCGGCAAGAGCCACGCGCTGTGCGCTGTCGGGCACACGCTGGTCGAGGCGGGCCGCAGCGTGTTGTGCATGCCGGCCTACGCCCTGGTCCAGGAACTGCTCGGCGCGAAACGCGACCTCGACTTGCCGCGGGCGCTGCGAAAGCTCGACCTCTTCGAAGCGATCCTGCTCGACGACCTCGGCTACGTGCAGCAGAGTCCCGACGAGGCGGAGGTGCTGTTCACGTTGCTCGCCGAGCGCTACGAGCGCCGCTCGGTGATGGTGACCAGCAACCTCGTCTTCAGCCAGTGGGCCCGGATCTTCCACGACCAGATGGCCACCGCTGCGGCGATCGACCGCTTGGTGCACCACTCGGTGGTGCTCGAGTTCGACGTGCCGAGCTTTCGAACGGAACGGTCGCGGCCGGCAGCGCCGGCTCCATCGCCACCGCCCGCGCCGCGTGGACGTCCGCCAGGTCCGCTGCTGCCGCGCCGTCGTCGACCCCCGACCTCCTGAACTGTCAACCGAGCACCGCGGCGGCTCACTCCGCGCTCTTGCTCCGGTCCGTGACCGAGCTCGTCGAGCACCCTCTCGATGTCGGTTCGATTCCCGAGGGCCTGTGCATCCTGCCAGCGGCGTGGAAAACGCGCGCCAACGAGCTGAGAGAACGTGGGACCGGCGAACAAGCGCGTTTCCCACCCCGCTTTGGACGGCGCGAGCGCCGCCCACAGGCTGCACAGGCCATCATCTTCCTTGAGACAGATCTCCGATCTTCTCAACCGGCAAAAATAGTTGTCGTCCACCGGCAAGAGTAGTTGACGCCGAACAGCAGATGTTGGAGGACGCTCGGCGCGAGGAGGAGCGGTGCGATCAGGTGCCGGCCGGCCCAGCTGCGACGGGGCCGCAAAGAGCACGACTCGGCCGAGGAACGGCCACAACGGCACGCCCCGGAGGGGCGCTGAAAGACAGGTGGCCTTGGGACTGGGCCGTGAGGAAAACGCCGGTGAGGCGATAGGGGGTCGGGACATAATGGAGGGGTTCGGGCCGTTCAGTGAACAGACGAAGGATTTCTCGCCGGCGCGGCGGGCACGGATCGAGGCGATCAAGGCGAGATGCGCGAGGAGGAGCGGCGTCTCCTTGCCGCTGATGCAGCTGCGCCACAAGAGGGGGGGCTCGGCCGACGAGGGGCCACAGCGGCTCGTCGCGGAGGGGCACTGAGAACCTCCGCCAGTTGACCGCGGGCGGTCTCGACCGCGCCCATGCCGATGCTATCCCGGCAGGGCTGCCGAACACGGCGGCCACGCGTGACGCCGGAGCGCCTCGATGCTGGTCTCGCCAAGTTGCGCGCCGATCTGACGTGGCGCATGGTCGCAGTTGGGGGGCTCGTCGTCGCTGTTCTGCGGCTGCTCGGATGACCCGCGCAGACCGGGGGGTGCCGCACATGAGGAAGGGCGGATGCCGACCCCTCGTTGCGGTCCAGGGGCTCCGGAGCACCATGAGCGAAGCAGTCACTCGGGCGACCTACCAGGACGTGCTCGATGCTCCCCCCCATCGGGTCGCCGAGGTCGTTGACGGCGTGCTCTACACGAACCCGCGACCGGCCCTGCGCCACGCGCACGCAAGCTCGTCGCTGGGCGCGAAGATCGGCGGTCCCTTCCACCACGACGCGGGTGGCCCCGGAGGCTGGTGGATCATCGACGAACCGGAACTGCATCTGGGCGAGGACATCCTCGTACCCGACCTCGCCGGTTGGCGGCGGGAGCGGATGCCTGTCTTTCCCGACGCGCCGTACGCCACGCTGGCCCCCGACTGGGTGTGCGAAGTGCTCTCGCCGTCGACCCGTAGACTCGATCTCCACGGCAAGCGCGCCGTCTATGGGCGCGAGCAGGTGGGTCATCTGTGGCTCGTTGACCCCGCCGACCGCACCCTGGAGGCCTTCGAGCTGCGCGAGGGCGAATGGGTGCTGATCGCCACCGCGCAGGATGACGCTCCCGTCCGCATCCGGCCCTTCGACGCCGTCACCTTCAGCCTCGGTGATCTCTGGCCGCCGCAGTAGCCCGCCAAACTTGGCAACTCAGGGTACCGACCAGATTCATGTTGAGATACACGCTAGCGCTGGATAAAAGTGCGCTGTGTCATCGAGGTCTGGCGTCGACGCACGGCGCCGTAGTTGCTCATATTGTCCGAGTGCCCCATCCAAATCTCTTTCGTAGAGGTCGTCGGCGGCCAGTTGAGCCAACGCTTCGCCAGCTAGTGGTCCATTCGGAAAGCGATCCAATATTGTTTCCATGTCCTCCCGAAAGCGAGTGACGTCGTTCGCGCGCCGGTGCACCGTCCCACGACGAAAGAGTGCTCGCGCCACATCGGTATCATCCCGTGTAAGAGTGGCCACTGCAGTCAAGACAACGGAGGCTCGTGTCCGGTCACGGAACCGCATGTAGTTGGCCCATTCGTAACCAGCGGCAGCACGAATATCTGGCAGGACATCCTCGTCGTCATAGAGGCGCTTGAGAATATCGGCTGCCGCATCTTTTTTTTGCTGAGGCCATGAGAAACTCAATTGTCGAAGAGCGGCATATAAGTCAAGGCGGTCCGCGGTTGCCAAGCCTTCCCTAATAATCTGTCTTCTTATTTCATTGTCGGGTACATAAGCTGCTTCATCAGAGTTTACTGCCAAGAAATTAACATACAGTAGCTTGGCATTTTCAACTCGCCCATTGTCCCACGCAATCTGAGCCAACAAGTACCGCACCCTTTCTTCAAGAAGTGGCAGCGCTGGTAGCAATCGACTCCGGACCATGGCGGAATAGAAACGCGTTTCCTGTAGCTTAAGCAGCCCGTGGTGAAAGTCGGGGAACGGGCCTGGCCTGGGCGCGATCGAGCCCGTAGACTGAACAGCTATGGCGATGGGCAAGAAACCGGCCGCGCGACCAGGGGCGCCGCTGTGGGTGACGACGGCGGATTTGCCGACGAACGCGGGGCATCCGTTCTTCGAGCGTCTGAACCGGGTTCTGGACGAGGCCGGGTTCGACGCGTTCGTCGAGGGGCTGTGCGCGGTGTTCTACGCGACGCGGATGGGGCGGCCGAGCCTGCGTCCTGGGCGGTATTTCCGGATGCTGTTCATCGGCTACTTCGAGGGTCTGTCTTCGGAGCGTGGGATTGCGTGGCGGGTGGCCGACTCTCTGAGCCTGCGGTCGTTCCTGGACCTGGATGTGACCGAGGCGGCGCCGGACCACTCGACGCTGTCGCGGACGCGTCGTCTGATCGACGACGAGACGCACGAGGCGGTATTCACGTGGGTTCTCGAGCAGTTGTCGGCGGCGGGTCTGGTCAAGGGGAAGACGGTGGGCGTCGATGCGACGACGCTGGAAGCGAACGCGGCGATGCGGAGCATCGAGCGGCGGGACACGGGAGAAAGCTACGAAGCGTTCCTTCGGCGCTTGGCGGAGGCGTCTGGGGTGGAGACCCCGACGCGGGCGGATCTGGCTCGGTTCGACCGGTCTCGCAAGAACAAGAAGACGTCGAACAAGGACTGGCAATCGCCGCAGGACCCGGACGCGAAGATCGCGAAGATGAAGGACGGCCGGACGCACTTGGCTCACAAGGTCGAGCACGGGGTCGACATGGAGACGGGGGCCATCGTGTCGGTGACGGTGCAGGATGCATCGGACGGCGATACGGCCACGCTGCCGGAGACGCTGACCGCGGCGGCCGAGCAGGTGGAGTTGGTGCAGCCGGACGGTCGAGGGGTCGAAGAGCTGGTCGCTGACAAGGGGTATCACAGCGACGAGACGCTGGTGGCTCTCGGCGAGGTCGGGGTTCGGAGCTACGTATCGGAGCCCGAGCGCGGCCGGCGCGTCTGGCAGGACAAGAAGACGGGAGAGACGCCGCCGGCGAAGCGTGCTGCGCAGCAGGCGTTGTATGCGAACCGGCGGCGTGTGCACGGGCGGCGGGGTCGTCGCCTGCAACGCTGCCGGGGCGAGATGGTGGAGCGTACTTTCGCGCACATGTATGAGACGGGGGGCATGCGTCGGGTGTTTGTGCGCGGTCACGAGAATGTCCGCAAGCGGGTGCTGATCCAGGCGGCTGCCTGCAACATCGGGATGCTCCTGCGGCGCCCACTAGTGTCCCACAGTTTCAGGTCCACGCGAGTGCCAGTTGCGGACGGTCGGGGTCTGGCGGCGCGTGTGTGGTGAACAGTTCGTGTAGTGGTCGACGTTCGAAGATGTTGAGCTGCAGCACCTGGAGCATCTGATTGAGGCTCCAGCGCAGCCGCAGGACGAATTTGAGATAGGCCAGCAGCAAGTACATGCAGGTGGCGATCCACAGTTGGGTCCAGACGGCGTTCTTCGACCGGCCGATGAAGCGCTTGACCTTCAGATGCTGCTTGATCCACTTGAAGAACAGCTCGATCTGCCAGCGAGACTTGTAGATGTCGGCGATCGTCTTGGCGACCCAGGTGGTGTTGTTGGTCACGAACACGTAGCGGTTCTTCGTCTGCGGGTCGCGGTAGACCACCCGGCGCAACGGGTCGGGGTAGGCCTTGCCGCTGCGGGCGCTCGTCAGTTCGATCCGCTGGTCGGCGAGCACGCCGGTCTCCGGCCGAAAGTCGTGCTCGTGGGTGACCCGGTAGCGCACGCCCCGCTTGAGGCGGGTGACGAACGTCACCGAACGGGTCTGCAATTGATGCAGCCACTTGAAATCGAGATACGCACGGTCGGCCACGACCACGCTGCCGGCCGGAAACCGCCACGTGCGGGCGACGGTCACGTCGCCGCGCTTGCCTTCGGTGAGGCTGACGAAGCTCGGCAACTGGCCCGCCTGGTCGAGCCCGACATGCAGCTTGACCGCGGCTTTCGTGCGGCGAAACGTGGCCCACGGGAAGAGGGCCAGGCACAGGTCGATAGTCGATGCATCGACCGCATACAGCTTGTGCTTGAAGCGGAAGCGGTGGCCCGGCGCCTGCTGCTGACAGCGGCTCAGCAGACGGGAGAACACCGCCTCGTAGAGCGTATACGGCTGCTCGGCGTTGACCCGTGCCAACGAGGAACGACTGACGGTCCGCACGCCCAGGTGATAGAGCTTGCTGGATTGGACCTGCAGGTTGGCCACGATGTCGCGCAGGCTCTGCCGGCCCGTCACCTGGCCCAGCCCGAGCGCGACGAACTGCGCCCAGCGGCTCATCACCCGCAGGCGCTGGCCGCGCTGATGCTCGCGCGACTCGGCGTCGAATTCATGTCGCGGAAGCAACGCGAGAAACTGCCCGAAGACTGTGTTATGATGGGCCACGGCTTGGATCTCCTGTGTTTTGAATGATTTGTGGCAAAACCATTCTAACAGACATAGAAGGTTCAAGCCGCCTAAATTAGAAATCCCGTGGGACAGCAGTGTGCGGCGCCAGACCGGCATCGGTACGCCCCGGAGCCTGCAGGGGGCGGGCTTTTTCGGCGATTTTGGAAAGCCGCCTGATCGACCGCCTGATCGACCACTGGGGGCGTCTGACGCGTCCCTGGGGCCAGTCAAATGGACACCGCCGGCGCCCGTCGGCTCAATTACTCATCGCCAAGCGGCCTGAACAGCAGGGCTCGGCGAACCGACTTCTACCTCGGGCTGTTATTAGAGGCCACTTCGAAGAGGACATCAAGCTCTTGTGAATCAGAAGGACCGTGTTCGTAGACTATTTCAAGCCACCTCCACAACGCCACAGCAGACAGACCTTACTGCCGGCGGCGAACGGGTGGCGCCGTACGCGACCGCCTCGTACATCACGAGTCGCCAACCCCCACAGGTCGAAGGAGGGCTGCGGCCGGATGCCAGCAAGCGCTTCCGGCGCCAGATACAACGGTGTGCCGACCAACCGATCGCCAAGAGTCACCGTGGCCGCCGGATCCGCCGACCCGATCAGCGCTTCCGTCGCACGGCCTAACAGAGGCTCCGCCGTAGCGCCGCAGCCCCCCGTGCTCGAGCAGGGCCAATCCGAAGTCGAGCAACTTCGGCCGACCGTCCTTGGTGTAGCCGATGTTGCTCGGCTTCACGTCCCGATGCAGCACGCCCGACGCGTGCACACGATCAAGGACGTCCGCAAGCACGATCCCGAGATCGATCGCCTCCACAAAGGACACCGGGCCACGCCGTATGCTGTCACGTAGCGTGCCGCCGTCCAGATACTCGACGATCAACATCGGCGTGCCCCGACACTGTTCAGTCCCGTAGATGAGCGCCAAGTTCGGATGAAAAACCATGGCCATGGTACGCGCTTCATGGCACAGTCGTTCTGCCGACTCGGACCGGACTGACGGCAGTGTCTTGATCGCCACGCGACGGTTGAGGACCATGTCGACCGCCAAGTAGACGACGCCCGTGCCTCCTGCGCCGACCAGGCGCTCGAGACGGAATTTTCCCTGGACGAACAATGGCAGCGCGGCGACGGTCGTGGCCGTCCCGCACGAACAAAGCCGAGTATCGGGACTCCAGACCAGCGAGCACGCCGGACAGTAGGAGGCCGGCTCGTCCTGCCAGTCGAGTCCGCGGGACCCCGGATTACGCCCCTGGAGAGATTCCTCGCCCTTACCAGCCCGAGGTAGAAGTCGGTTCGCCGAGCCCTGCTGTTCAGGCCGCTTGGCGATGAGTAATTGAGCCGACGGGCGCCGGCGGTGTCCATTTGAGGCCCCAGGGACGCGTCAGACGCCCCCAGTGGTCGATCAGGCGGTCGATCAGGCGGAAAATCGCCGAAAAAGCCCGCCCCTGCAGGCTCCGGGGCGTACCGATGCCGGTCTGGCGCCGCAGGAGCATCCCGATGTTGCAGGCAGCCGCCTGGATCAGCACCCGCTTGCGGACATTCTCGTGACCGCGCACAAACACCCGACGCATGCCCCCCGTCTCATACATGTGCGCGAAAGTACGCTCCACCATCTCGCCCCGGCAGCGTTGCAGGCGACGACCCCGCCGCCCGTGCACACGCCGCCGGTTCGCATACAACGCCTGCTGCGCAGCACGCTTCGCCGGCGGCGTCTCTCCCGTCTTCTTGTCCTGCCAGACGCGCCGGCCGCGCTCGGGCTCCGATACGTAGCTCCGAACCCCGACCTCGCCGAGAGCCACCAGCGTCTCGTCGCTGTGATACCCCTTGTCAGCGACCAGCTCTTCGACCCCTCGACCGTCCGGCTGCACCAACTCCACCTGCTCGGCCGCCGCGGTCAGCGTCTCCGGCAGCGTGGCCGTATCGCCGTCCGATGCATCCTGCACCGTCACCGACACGATGGCCCCCGTCTCCATGTCGACCCCGTGCTCGACCTTGTGAGCCAAGTGCGTCCGGCCGTCCTTCATCTTCGCGATCTTCGCGTCCGGGTCCTGCGGCGATTGCCAGTCCTTGTTCGACGTCTTCTTGTTCTTGCGAGACCGGTCGAACCGAGCCAGATCCGCCCGCGTCGGGGTCTCCACCCCAGACGCCTCCGCCAAGCGCCGAAGGAACGCTTCGTAGCTTTCTCCCGTGTCCCGCCGCTCGATGCTCCGCATCGCCGCGTTCGCTTCCAGCGTCGTCGCATCGACGCCCACCGTCTTCCCCTTGACCAGACCCGCCGCCGACAACTGCTCGAGAACCCACGTGAATACCGCCTCGTGCGTCTCGTCGTCGATCAGACGACGCGTCCGCGACAGCGTCGAGTGGTCCGGCGCCGCCTCGGTCACATCCAGGTCCAGGAACGACCGCAGGCTCAGAGAGTCGGCCACCCGCCACGCAATCCCACGCTCCGAAGACAGACCCTCGAAGTAGCCGATGAACAGCATCCGGAAATACCGCCCAGGACGCAGGCTCGGCCGCCCCATCCGCGTCGCGTAGAACACCGCGCACAGCCCCTCGACGAACGCGTCGAACCCGGCCTCGTCCAGAACCCGGTTCAGACGCTCGAAGAACGGATGCCCCGCGTTCGTCGGCAAATCCGCCGTCGTCACCCACAGCGGCGCCCCTGGTCGCGCGGCCGGTTTCTTGCCCATCGCCATAGCTGTTCAGTCTACGGGCTCGATCGCGCCCAGGCCAGGCCCGTTCCCCGACTTTCACCACGGGCTGTTACGGCCGCGAAGCCCGCGGTTCTCTATCTGCATGGCGACTTGGCCAACGGCCGCCGTCGCCAGCGCGATGTGGCCGGCCGAGTACGGAAGACCGGTCTGCGGTCTGCCGATCGCCGCCATGCCCAAGAGCATCCCGGTTGATCCAACCAGGGGACACAGCAAGTGGGCATCGGCGTTGTCCAGCCAATCTCGATCTGCCGTGGGAAGCAGCCGCGAGATGGCTGCCAGCGCGCGGGAATCGAACTGGACACCGCCCCGAGTCGAGCGGATGATTTCGAGCAGCGCGGAATCGCGCCGGAGCGGATCTGCGGCTCCTTCGACCGCCACCAACTCCGTGCCGTCGCTGTTTAGTAGCAAGACAGCCACCGACCTCGTATGCAGCGCGCGGCCCAACTCCTCGGCGAGCGCCCCGGTCACGCCACGCAGGCCTTCGGCGGTACGAGACCGCTTCTCCAGTCGAGCGAGGGTTCGTGACTGATCGGATGGCTCAACAAGAAACCATCGGTCGACGGCGCGGAGCAGATGCTGCCGGAAAGCTAGAGCGACCAGACCCACAGTCGAGAGAACAAAGGGCCCGGCAGGTTGAGCACGTTGGAGATATTCGGCGATTGTCAATTGCTGGTTTGTATAGATGTCGACGCCCAGATAGGCAAGTGGCGCGAGGCTCACGACCCAGACAGCGTACCGGGCCAGAGCATACTGTAGTGTGATCCTGACGAGAAACTGCAGATCCATGACGCGGCCAACCGCGACGGAGTAAGCAGTAACCGGCACAATCGAAGCAAGCGCGGCGTACAGGATGACGCCAACGCTCTGCTGCACCGACGGATCCCGAAGGGCCGGCACGAATGGCGTGGCAGCCACCGCCAGGGCGAATGGCGCCAGCCCAAGTGCCAGTGCCCCGACGAAGAACGTCGCGCGGCGGCGGTCTTCGTACGTGTCGAACCGCGTCTTCCACAGGAGGAACGGGATGGCGGGGGCCCCGATGGCAAAAAGCAGCGGCCAGTAGAAGCGTTCCGGATGGTCGCGGCCGAGCAACTCATAGAGCGCCTCGAACCATGCCGGCGTAGTGGCATCGGCAAGCCAGCCGACGGTGTTGATCGCGAACAGCACCACGCCGACACCGAACGAGATGTCCACGAAGACGCTGGCGATACGGCGTGCCCGCAATCGTTGGGCATCGACGGGAAACTCGCGGACGAAACGCCACAGCATCAGCGCCAGGAACGCGTCTGGCAGAAGAGGACGAAGCGCGGCGGCGATGGCGCCGTCGAGGCCTGAACTGGACGGAGGTAGCAACGCGACCGCAAACGCGGACCCAATCGTGAGGAAAAGGCCACCCAACAGCGGAAGCCTGCGGTCACGCCCCCCGCCCGCCAGTAGCACGACGCCGCCCACGCCGAAAATGAGGACGTTGAGTATGTTCGGCCACTCGACGTGGGCCAGTGCTGCAGGAACGCTCAGTATTGCAAGCGCGAGCTGAACAACAGCAATGGTGAGCACCACCGCCACACCGGTCTCCACCACGCGGTTCCACATGGCCGAGAGCGCCGAGCCGCGTGACTCCGGCGTGTGGCGGGCAGCCCCGATGGCCGAGACGATCCTGAGCTGGGAGATCAGGTCGGCGTCGCCGGTGTCGGCTGCCGCCTGTTCGACGTCGCGCCAGTCCACGGCCTCGCCGGCCGCGACGGCGTCAGCGACGGATTCGAGGAGGGCGCGCTGGCTCATGCACGACGCATCTCGTCGCCGAGGCGGAGCAGGGCGCGTCGCACGGCAAGGCGGGCGGCCGGGCCCGAGGGCTTGTTGAGCACCAGCGCGAGCTGCTCGTAGTTGTAACCGAGCTCTATGCTTGCGACGATCGCCCGGCGATCGATCGGTCGCAAGCGCTTCAGCGCCGCTTCGTAGCGTCGCCGGTCATCGTGGCCGATCACCACGTCGAGCGGCGACGCCTCGTCGATCGCCACGTGCTCGTCGAGCCCGTCCACGAGCGGGTCGATCGGGGGGCGGCGCGAGGCGCGGCGAAACTGGTCGTGGATCCGGTTCACGAGCGAGCGGCGCAGGTATCCCAGGAGTGCGCCATCGCGTTGCGGCTTGAAGGCATGGAGCCGCCGCACGGTGTGGAACATGGTCTCCTGGACGAGGTCCGCGGTATCGGCGGCGTCGCGGGCCCAGGTCGGCACGCGGCGATGCGCCCACCGATGGAGACGGGGGAAGTAGCGCTCGAACAGCCGATTCAGGGCGCCGGCGTCGCCGTCTCGCGCCCGCTCGAGCAACTCGTTGGACGAAGTCACCGACGGATCCGTTCGCGTCGGCTCGTGTCGGTCCAATCGCATGGTTCGCCGTTTCAGCGCCTCGCCGGCACCGGGAGGAGGCCCAGCGTGGGAGGCGTTACACTTCTGAGCAACGGAAGAATAGCATGGACCCGGCGAGACTCCCGAGTTCGGGCTGTGCCCGGAAACACGCCACGTTCGGGAGTGGCAGCCGGCTCGGTTCGCCGGGTTCGGACGAGTTTGTAGTATCTGGTCTCAAGCTAGGTTAATTTGGCATCAGACTGTCCAGGATCGTCGCTCACCCCCCCAATTTTGGGGGCACACGGAGGTCGAATCGCATGGCCACGACAAAGGCTGACAACGACGGGCGCGGCGGCGCCATGGACCGGTTCCTGAGCAGCGTCGAAACCGTGGGCAACCGGCTGCCCGACCCCGCGATTCTGTTCCTGCTGCTGCTGCTGCTGACCTGGGTCGCCTCGGCGCTGCTGGCGCCGATCGCGTTCACGGAGACGCACCCGCGGACGGGCGAGCCGCTGCGCATCGCGAACCAGTTGACCGGCACCGCGCTGACCGAGTTCATGGTCAACCTGGTGCCGACGTTCACCGGGTTTCCGCCGCTGGGCGTGGTGCTGGTGGCGCTACTCGGCGTCGGTGTGGCGGAGAAGACCGGCTTCATCAGCACCGGCCTCAAGCTGCTGCTGGGCGTGACGGCGCGCAGCCTGCTGACGCCCATGCTGCTGCTGGCGGCCATCGTCAGCCATACGGCCGCCGACGCCGGCTACGTGCTGGTGATTCCGCTCGGCGGGGTCATCTTCTACGCGGCCGGCCGGCACCCGCTGGCAGGCATCTCGGCGGCCTTCGCCGGCGTGTCCGGCGGCTTCTCGGCCAACTTCATCCCGTCGGGGATCGACCCGCTGCTGCAGGGGTTCACGCAGTCGGCGGCGCAGATCCTCGACCCCGAACGGCTGGTCAACCCGCTCTCCAACCTGGCGTTCACGGCCGCGTCGTCGCTGCTCGTCATCGCGGTGGGCTGGTACCTGACCGACCGGGTGATCGAGCCGCGGCTGCGGGCGACCGCCATCGACGGCGACCCGGACGCGATGCCGAAGATGGAGCCGGCGACGGACGACGACCGGCGCGGCTTCCTGGCCGGTGCGGGCGCGCTGGCGGCCGGGCTGCTCCTGCTGCTGCTGGCCGCGCTGCCGGGCGATTCGCCGCTGCGCACGGCGGACGGCTCGCTGACCAACGTCGGGGCGCCCCTGATGGGCATGCTGGTGCCGCTCATCTTCGTCCTGTTCATCATCCCCGGCGTGGTGCACGGCTACGTCGCCGGCACGGTGAAGGGCCACCGCGACATCGTCGCCGGCATGACGGACGCGATGGGCACCATGGCCTACTACCTGGTCATGGTCTTCTTCGCGGCCCAGTTCATCGCCGCCTTCAACAGCTCGAACATCGGCCTGCTCATCGCGCTCAAGGGGGCGAACTTCCTGCGCGACCTGAACCTGTTTCCGCAGGTCACCATCGTCGGCATCGTGCTGCTGACGGCGGTGGTCAACGTCTTCGTCGGCTCGGCCTCGGCCAAGTGGGCGCTGCTCTCCGCCATCTTCGTGCCGATGCTGATGGATCTGGGGATCGCCCCCGAGCTGACGCAGGCCGCCTACCGCGTCGGCGACAGCGTGACCAACATCGTGACCCCGCTGATGCCGTACTTTCCCCTGGTGGTGGTGTTCGGCCAGCGCTACGTGAAGGCGACCGGCATCGGCACCGTGCTGTCGCTGATGCTGCCGTACGCGGCCGTGCTGCTGGTGACCTGGACGCTGTTCCTGGTCTTCTACTGGCTGCTCGGCCTGCCGCTCGGCCTGCAAGGGGCCTACGTCTACCCGTGATGCCGGCGAGGACGTTCTGGCGGCGCATGGCGCCCCGCGCTCAGCGGGGCGCCATGCCGGTCAACGTGAACTTCTGCACGCGCCGTCCGCGCTGGGCCTCGGCCGTGTAGAGGTTGCCGTCGCTGTCGGTGGCCAGGTGGTGGAGCGCCTGGAACTCGCCGGGCGCCGCCCCGTTGTCGCCGAACGTGTCCAGGACCTCGAGCGTGGCCCGGTCGATGACGTGGATGTGCGAGTTGCCCTGGTCGGCCGAGTACAGGAACCGCTGCTCCGCGTCGGGCGAGAACGCGAGGCCGGCCACCGTCGACGAGCTCTCGTCGCCGCGGTTGACGAAGCCCTGCGTGCGGTAGGTGCCGTCGGCGTCGAACACCTGCACGCGGCTGTTGCCGCGGTCGGCCACGTAGACGAGCCCGTCGCCCGAGACCTCGATGCCGTGCACGATGCCGAACTGCGGCGGCCCTTCGGGACCGGCCGGCTCGTCGCCCCCCTCGGACGGCGCCAGCGGCGTGTTGCCGAAGGCGCCCCACATCCGCTTGTAGGCGCCGGTGTCCGCGTCGAACACGATCACGCGGCGGTTGCCGTAGCCGTCGGCGACGAACACCTCGTTGGTGGCCGCGCGCACGAACGACTCCGCCGGCCGCATCGGGTTGACCGTGTCCTCGTTGCCGCTGCTCCGGGCGCGTCCCCCGATCTGCAGCAGCAGCTCGCCGGCCGGCGTGAGCTTCAGCAGCATGTCGTCCGACTCGGGCCGCGCGCCGTTGCCGCCGACCCAGACGTTGCCGGCCGGGTCGACGTGGATGCCGTGCTCGTTCGCCGGCCAGTCGTAGCCGTCGGCCGGGCCGCCCCAGGCGCGCACGAACGTCCCGTCCGGCTCGAACGCCAGCACCGGCGGCGCCGCCGTCCCCTGGTCCTCCTCCACCGTGCGGGGCCGGTGCAGTACCCAGATGCGATCGTCCGGACCCACGGTCACCGACGACACCTGGCCGAGCACCCAGTCGTTGGGGATGCTGGGCCAGGACGGGTCGACCTCGAACTGCGGCACGCCGTCCTGCGCCTCCGCCGCCCCGACGGCCGGCCCGTAGCCGAGGCCGGCCAGCGCACCGAGCGTGACGACGAGTCCGACTGCCGGCAGCCTGCTGGTCATTCGTTCGCGCATGTGCCTGTCCCCTGCCTTTCCCCGCCTGCCCTCACCTCGCCGCCAGCGCGCGCTCGGGCAGGGCGAAAACGTACATCGCGTTGGACCGCCCGCCGCCGACCGGGGCCGCCAGGTACTGCCGGCCGCCGACGGCGTAGGTGATCGGAAACCCCTGCACCGAGCCGGGCAGGCGCGTCCGGAACAGCACCTCGCCGGTCTCGACGTCGTGGATGAACAGATTGCGGCTCGTGTCGGCGCTCACGACCAGGCCGCCCGCGGTGGTCAGGGCCGCCGCGCCCGGCCGCGTCGCCGTCGAGTGTCGCCAGACGATCTCGCCGGTGTCGATGTCCATCGCGATGAGATGGCCGGCGTGCCCGGCGCTGTCCGGGTGCACCCGGCTCCCCCGCGAGAACCAGCCGCGGTCGGCGTAGTAGTTGTTGCCCTCGACCTGCTCGAGCTCGGTGAACATGCCCCGCACGCAGGTGGGGTGGATGGGGATGTACAGCAACTGCGTCCCGGGATGGTAGGCGCTCGCGCGCCAGTTGCGGACGCCGCCGAAGTCGGGACAGAAGTCGAGCTCGACGCCCGCCACCGGGATCATCTCCGGCCGGTAGGTCACGGCGCCCGTCTGCGGGTCGACGTCCAGCACGTTCTGGTAGCCGAGGTCGTGCGCCGCGACGAACGCGCCGGTCGCCCGGTCGAGCTCCCACAGGATGCCGTGCTTGCCCATCTTGAACAGCGACTTCCGCCCGCGGTGGTCGATGAGCACGCTCTCGAAGACGTCGTCGAGGTCGTGCGTCTCCCCCGGCACGAACTGGAAGTACCACTCGAGCGCGCCGGTCGCGGGGTCGAGGGCCAGCACGCTGTTCGTGTACAGGGCGTCGCCGTCGGTCTTGCGCGAGATGCGGGCCCACGGCTTCGCCTGCGACGTCGACCAGAAGGTCAGGTTCGTCTCCGGATCGTAGCTGCCGGGAATCCACGAGTCGGCGCCGGCGCGGAACGTCAGCGGCAGGTCGCCCCAGGTGTCGCCGCCCGGCTCGCCGGGGCGCGCGATGGTCGACGTGCGCCACACCTGCTCGCCGGTCTCCGGATCGTGGGCGGAGATGAAGCAGACGTCGTTCTTGTAGTTCTGGCAGCCGGTCATGCCGGAGACGACGTTCCCGTTCACGACGATCGGCCCGCTGGTGTAGCGGTAGCCCAGCCGGTAGTCGGCGACGGTGTGATCCCAGACAACCTCGCCGGTGGCCGCGTCGAGCGCCACGATGTGGGCGTCGGACGTGTTGACGAAGATCCTGTCGCCGTAGATGGCGACCGATCGGGTGCGCATGCCGCCCCCGACCGAATCGAGATACTCGCTCGCGGCCCCCAACTGCCGGCTGTACTCCCAGAGGCGGTCCCCGGTCACGGCTTCGACCGCCTGCACGACGCTGCGGGGACTCGGAATGAACATCACCCCGTCGTGCACCAGCGGCGCCGACTGGTTGAGTCCGGGACCGGTCTGCAGGCCCCAGACGAGCTGGAGCTGATCGACGTTGTCCCGGTCGATCTGGTCCAGCGTGCTGTAGCCCCAGCCGTCGAGCGTGCGCCGCCAGTTGAGCCAGTCCGCCGGGTCGGGGTCCTGGAGCATCGCGTCCGTGACCGGCGTCAGAGTGCGCGTCTGGGCCTCGGCCGCGGCGCAGCCGAGCAGCACGAGCAGCGCCGCTCCCGCGGCGCGTGCGATCCGTTTCGCCGACAGACTCCGAGCCGGTCCGTCCATCGCGGTCATCGGCAGCCCTCCCGGTTCAACTTCCTGCGCCCTAGCCGACCGGCTCGATCCGCAGCACGGCCCCGGCCTCGTGGTCCGTCGTCAGATACAGCAGGCCGTCCGGCCCCTGCTTGACGTCGCGGATGCGCTGGTTGAGCTCGACCATCAGCTCCTGGTGGCGGATGGGCAGCCCGCGGTTGTTGAAGATGACGCGGTGGAGCTGCGTGGTGGACATCCCGCCCACGAACAGGCTCCCCCTCCAGAACGGGAAGCGGTCGCCCGTGTAGATGGCCATGCCGCCGGGCGAGACGACGGGGTACCAATAGAGGAGCGGCTGCTCCATGCCGGGGGCGCAGGGGTCCGCCAGCTCCGGCCCCGTGCCGCCCGTGCCGGCCGTCTCCTCGCCGGTGTAGGCGCGGCCGTACGAGACGACGGGCCAGCCGTAGTTGCCGCCCGGCCTGACGATGTTGACCTCGTCCCCGCCCTGCGGACCGTGCTCGACCTCCCACAGCTCGCCGGTCTCGGGGTGAATGAGCATCCCCAGCGGATCGCGGAACCCCATGGCGAAGATCTCGGGCCGATAGCCCGGCTCGTCGACGAAGGGGTTGTCCGCCGGTGCGGTCCCGTCGTCGTTGAGGCGCAGGATCTTGCCGGCGTGGCTGGCGGGATCCTGGGCCTGCTCGGCCGTGCCGACGCGGTTGCCGCCGCCGTGCGCCTCGTCGCGCAGCGGCATGCCGATCGACATGAAGATCTTACCGTCCGGGGCGAAGACCAGCCGCGCGACGCTGAAGCCGCTGGCCCGCGCGTCCGACACGAAGATGTCCTCGACGTCGGTCAGGGTGTGGCCGCCGTCGTAGCGGCCGCGCCCGAGCACCTGCGTGCCCGACAGCCCCTGGGCGCCGGTCGCGCCCGGCGGCACCTCGTCGTCGGCGTCGGGCTTCAGGTAGGTGAAGTAGACGAGCCGGTTGTCGGCGAACTCCGGGTGAACCGCCACGTCCCACAGGCCCCACCGGCCGCCGTAGCCGGCGTGCACCTCCGGCATGCCCTCGATCGGCTGCGGGTCGAGCACGCCGTCGCGGATGACGCGCAGGCCGCCGGAGCGCTCGGCGACCAGGATGTCGCCGTTCGGCAGGAAGTCCAGGGCCGACGGGCGGAACAGCCCCTTGATCGGGACGACGCGGAAACGCTGGTCGCCGAAGCCGGAGATCTGCGGCTCGTCGGGCAGCGTGTCGGGGCCCACGCCTCGCCGTCCCTGCTGCGCGTTGCTGATGGCGATGAACAGGCACATGGTGAGGACGACGAAGCCCAGGGAGAAGCGTTTCGGCAAGCGTGCGGATGTCATCGTGATCCTCCGGCTGACGTAGTTGCCTTCGTGACAAGCGTATTCGAAAAGGAGGAGGCTGTTGCGGTCCATCGGCGGGTTGACGACGACCGGGCGGCTGCAGGTGGTCGGATTGGAGCGGGAGACCGGCGGGCTGCAGAGCCGCACCCGGCCTCCCGGGCCGTTGCCCCTACATGCCGGGGCTGAGCATCAGGTCGTCGATGTGCATGTTGAGCAGGTGCGTGACCCGCAGACCGGTGATGCCGTCGGTGTCGACCTCCGAGCGCGGCTGCGTCGCCACCTCGGTGCCGTTGACCAGGAAGCGCACCGTGTCGCCGGCGGCCTCCACGGAGAGCGTGTTCATCGACGAGCCCTGGTCGTTGAGGTCGTTGATGGCGTCGTTGGCGGTCCACTCGACCAGGATCGGCAGGTCCTCGCCCGCCCGCTTCCTGACGAGGAACTCGCCGCCCTGGCGCAGCATGAAGTAGGTGTACTGCTGGCCGTCGCCCGCCAGATCGGAGCCGCCCAGGAAGAGACCGTAGGCGTTGGGATGCCCCGAGGGCTCCATCTGCGTGAAGCTGGCGCTGATCGTGAAGTCGCCCTCGGCCATGCTGCCCGGCTGCCAGAAGATGGCGAAGCCGGCGCCGGTCGTCGTCACGTGGACGCCGCTGCCCATCGTGTCGAAGCTCAGCACGTCGTTCGCGTCCCCGCCGAAGTCGAGCCGGTGCTCCCAACCGTCAGCCTGCACGCCCTGCTCTTCCGCGGCTGCCGGAACCGCGACGAGCGCCGCCGCCGCCAGAGCCGCCATTACCTTGCTGTGCATGTCTCCTCCTTGCGATTCCCTTCCAGTCGATGCGAGAGGTCCGCGCCGTTTCACGGCGCGACTCCTAGCATGGATCGAACACACGCGTCGGATCAACGTGGCCATCCCCGCCGCCGAACGTGCAGTCCCACGCTGCGAAACGTCCTCCGCGGCGCTACAATTTACGTGCTCGCGTGAACCTCGCGCCGCGGGGTTCGCTCACGGCTTTGCGCTGCAAGGGGGTTGCAGACGAATGCGTTCCATCCCTCGTTCGACGGTCACCCTCGGGCGAACCGGCTGGCTGGGCGCGCTGGCGTTGGCCCTGGCGTGCTCGACGTGGAGCCTCGCGGCCCAGGGTCCGCCCCCCGGGCCCCTGCCCGAGACCGTGCAGTTCAACCGCGACATCCGGCCGATCCTGTCGGACAAGTGCTACCGGTGCCACGGCCCGGACTCCGGGACGCGGCGCGCGGGCCTGCGTCTGGACGACGCGGAAGCGGTCCGGAAGGACGCGGTCCGCAGCGCGCCGGCGGACGGCGCCCTGCAGTTGATCGCGCCGGGCGACCCTGACGGCAGCGCCGTGATGCGGCGCATCACGGCCACCGATCCCGGCCGGCGCATGCCGTACGGCGAGCAGCCGCTCGCGCCCCGCGAGGTGGCGCTGATCGCGCGCTGGATCGAGCAGGGCGCGCAGTACGAACCCCACTGGGCCTTCATCGCGCCGGTGCGGCCGGAGCCGCCCGCGGTGCGCGACGCGGCCTGGCCGCGCAATCCGATCGACGCGTTCATCCTGGCGCGCCTGGAGCGCGAGGGCCTGCGGCCGTCGCCCGCGGCCGACCGGCCCACGCTGCTGCGGCGGGTGACGCTCGACCTGACCGGCCTGCCGCCCACCCCCGAGGAGGTGGCCGCGTTCGCGGCCGACGAGTCCCCGGACGCCTACGAGAAGGCCGTCGATCGCCTGCTGGCCTCGCCCCGCTACGGCGAGCGGATGGCCGCGTCCTGGCTGGCGGCGGCGCGCTTCGCCGACTCGTCCGGCTACTTCGCGGACCAGCGGCGCGACATGTCGCGCTGGCGCGACTGGGTCATCGACGCCTTCAACCGGAACCTGACGTTCGACCGGTTCACCATCGAGCAGCTCGCGGGCGATCTGCTGCCGAACGCGACGCTCGACCAGAAGATCGCCACCGGGTTCAACCGCAACCACCGCATGAACTCGGAGATGGGCATCGTCGAGGAGGAGTTCTTCGTCGAGAGCGTGGTCGACCGCGTCTCCACGACCGGCACCGTGTGGCTCGGCCTGACGGTGGGCTGCGCGCGCTGTCACGATCACAAGTTCGATCCCATCACGCAGGCGGAGTTCTACCAGCTCTTCGCGTACTTCAACAGCATCGCCGAGTCGGGCATCGGGCAGAAGACCGGCAACACGCCGCCGCTCGTCCACGCGCCGACCCCGGCGCAGCAGGCCGAGCTGGATGCCATCGAGGCGCGGATCGCGGCGGCCGAGGCGCAGCTCGCGGAGCTGCGGCCGCAGATCGAGGAGGCGCAGCGGCTGTGGGAACGGTCGATCGGCGACGCTGAGCCCGTCGTCGGGGTGCAGGAGGACGGGCTGACGGCCCACTTCCCGCTGTCGTCGCTGCGCGAGCGGCGCTTCGACGGCCGGCGCTTCGTGGACGGCGGCTCCGCGGGCCGGCGCGGCCCGAAGACGCTGGACGCCTACCTGCAGGACCCCGATCCCAACGCCTTCGCCGGCGTCCGCGGCGGCGGTCAGGCGATGACGCTGGCGGCCTGGATCGAGCCGGAGGCGCTCACCGGGCCGATCATCACGCGCACCCTGCTCGACACGCCCCGCGGGCAGGGCTTGAGCCTGCTCCTCGTCGGCGGCAGGCTGCAGCTCAACCTGGTGGGCGGCAACACCGGCCTCTGGATGGACAACGACTCGGGGCACGTCGAGACGGTCGCGGCCATCGCGCCGGGCGCCCGCCGCCACGTGGCGGCGACCTACGACGGCTCGCGGCAGATCCAGGGCGTCGCCATCTACGTGGACGGCGAACCCCAGGAGCTGAAGGTCCTGTTCAACGGGCTGGGGCCGCAGGATCCGACGGAGCATCCCCTGCGTGTCGGCGCGGGCGGCGGAGCGGAGCGCTTCCGCGGATCGATCTGGGACGTCCGCGTGTACGACCGGGCGCTGCCGCCGACGCGGATCGCCGCCCTGGCGGAGCCGGCGTCCCTGGCCGAGATCGCGGCCATCCCCCCCGCGCGGCGGACGGCGGCGCAGGCCCGCAAGATCGACTCGTACTTCCTCGTGCACCAGGCGGACGCACGGATCGACGCGGCCCGCATCGAGGCGCGCCGGCGCGAGCGGCCCAGCGTTTCGCCGCCCCGCTATCCCAAGCCGGACGTGACGGTCGACACGGTCCTGGCGGAGCTCGCGGCCGCGCGGCAGCAGAAGGCCGAGTTCCTCGACACGGTGCCGACGGTCATGGTCATGCAGGAGCTGCCGCGGCCGCGCGACGCGCATCTGCTGCTGCGCGGCAACTACGATCGACCGGGCAGGAAGGTCGAGCGCGGCACCCCGGCCTGGCTCCCTCCGCCGCCGCCCGGCGCGCCGAACAACCGGCTGGGGCTGGCGCTGTGGCTGGTCGACCCGTCGCACCCGCTGACGGCGCGCGTCGCGGTCAACCGCTTCTGGGAGATGAACTTCGGGACCGGCCTCGTGAAGAGCGCGGACAACTTCGGCTCGCAGGGCGACCTGCCCTCGCATCCGGCGCTGCTGGACTGGCTCGCCACCGAGTTCGTGCGCACCGGCTGGGACATGCAGGCCATGCACCGGCTCATGGTCACCAGCGCCACCTACCGGCAATCGTCCGCCGTCACGCCGGAGCTGCGGGCGGCCGATCCCGACAACCGGCTGCTGGCGCGCGGCCCGCGCTACCGCCTGCCGGCCGAGATGCTGCGCGACCAGCTCCTGGCCGTCTCCGGGCTGCTGGTGGACACCATCGGCGGGCCGTCGGTGAAGCCGTACCAGCCGGCCGGCCTGTGGGCGGGCAGCCTCGCCCGCTACGAGCAGGATCACGGCGAGGACCTCTATCGGCGCAGCCTCTACACGTACGTGCGGCGCACCGTCCCGCCGCCGTCCATGTCGCTGTTCGACGTCGCCGACCGGGACAACCCGTCGGTCAGCACGAGCCCGACCAACACGCCGCTGCAGGCGCTCAACCTGATGAACGACGTGACCGCCCTCGAAGCGGCCCGGGTGCTGGCCGAGCGGATGCTGACCGAGGGGGGCGCCACGCGCGCGGAGCGGCTGGCCTTCGCCTTCCGTCTGGCGACGGCCAGGGAGCCCGTCGAGGCCGAGCTCGGGGTGCTCCTGAACAGCCTGGAGAACTTCGACGAGCGCTACCGGCGGGATCGCGAGGCGGCGGCCAGCCTGGTGAGTCACGGCGAGCACCCGCGGGACGCGAGTCTCGACGTGGCCGAGCTGGCGGCGCACGCGGCGGTGGCGAGCCTGATTCTCAACCTCGACGAGGTCGTCACGAAGCACTAGGGAAGAGGTGGACGGCATGGCGGATCCCAGACACGACTACGCACGGATCATGTCCCGGCGCTCGTTCTTCCGCGCCAGCGGGACGGGCATCGGCTTCGCCGCGCTGGCGACGTTGCTGCGCGCGGACCTCGGGGCGGCGCCGGTGGGCTCGGAGGCCTTCGGCGGCCTGCCGGACCTGCCGCACTTCGCGCCCACGGCGAAGCGCGTCATCCACCTGTGCATGTCCGGCGCGCCGTCGCACCTCGACCTGTTCGACTACAAGCCCCACCTGCAGAACATGGCGGGCGAGGAGCTGCCGGATTCGGTGCGCGAGGGGCTCCAGCTCACCACCATGACGGCCTCGCAGAACACGCTGCCCATCATCCCGACGGTCTTCGAGTTCGCGCAGCACGGCCAGTCGGGCGCCTGGCTGAGCGAGCTGCTGCCGCACACCGCGCGGGTCGCCGACGACCTGTGCTTCGTCAAGTCGCTGTGGAACAACCAGCTCAACCACGATCCGGCGCAGACGTATCTGTTCACGGGATTCCAGCTTTCCGGCCGGCCCACGATCGGGGCCTGGGTGTCCTACGCGCTCGGCAGCGAGAACGAGAACCTGCCCGCCTACGTGGCCATGCCCACGACCGGCTCGAGCACCGGCGGCGGCCCGTTCCTGTCGCGCTACTGGGGCAGCGGCTTCCTGCCCCCGCGCTACGGCGGCGTCAAGTTCGGCAGCGGCCCGGACCCGGTGCTCTACCTGTCCAATCCGGCGGGCTTCGACACCGCGGACCGGCGCCGCTTCCTCGACGATCTGGCGGCGCTCAACGAGATCCGGCTGCAGGAGACCGGCGACCCGGAGATCGCCACGCGCATCGAGCAGTACGAGATGGCGGCGCGCATGCAGCTCTCCGTGCCCGAGCTGACCGACCTGTCCACCGAGCCCGACAGCACGTTCGAGCTGTACGGGCCCGAGGCCCGCGAGCGCGGCACCTTCGCGGCCAACTGCCTGCTGGCCCGGCGGCTGGTGGAGCGGGGCGTCCGCTACGTCATGCTGTCGCATACCGGCTGGGACCACCACAACCACCTGCCGGTCCAGCTCCCGCGCCAGTGCCGCGACGTCGATCAGGGGTCGGCGGCGCTGGTGCAGGACCTCAGGCAGCGGGGCCTGCTCGACGAGACGCTGGTGGTGTGGGGCGGCGAGTTCGGGCGCACGGTGTACGGCCAGTTCACGACGGCCAACGACACGCGGGCGACGGCCCCCAGCTACGGGCGCGACCACAACCCCCGCTGCTACACGGTCTGGATGGCCGGCGGCGGCATCAAGCCCGGCATCACGTACGGGGAGACGGACGAGTTCAGCGCCAGCATCGTCCGCGACCCGGTGAGCATCCACGACCTGCAGGCCACCATCCTGCACTGCGTGGGCATCGACCACACGCGGCTCACCTACCGCTACCAGGGCCGCGACTTCCGCCTGACCGACGTGGCGGGCAACGTGGTGCAGCGCATCCTGGCGTAAGGCGTCCGCTTGCGGGGACCCCATTGCCGCGCGCCGTGCGCGCCTTGCTACGCCACCGTCAGCTCGGTGAGCCGATGGGCCAGGGGCGCCCGGTCGAGGCTTCGGCAGGCCTCGACGAGCTCCTCGAAGCGGGCCGGGGAAATCGGGATGCCCGGGACGACGCCGCGAATGCGCCGCGCCTCCTCGTCGAAGTCCCAGATGAACTCGCGCCCGGTGGCCTGCTTCGTGAAGCTCCGCCCGTCCTTTGTGAAGACGGTGATGCGGGGACCGAACAGCGTCATCTCGTGGGACGGGATGATCGTCACCCGCTGCATGAGATCGAGCACCGCGGGCGGGTCCGGCGTGCCCGGCAGGAGCGGGAAGCCCCGCCTGACGACGCCGTACGCGGTGTAGTACTTGGTCCTGCCCGGCGCGGGCGTCGCCGTGTCCTCGCGGCGCGTGGGAAAGGCCGGGCTCGGGTACTGCGTCTCCAGCCAGTTGACCACCGCCTCGACGCGCTCGACGTCCTCGTAGCGGATGCCGTGCTCCGCGCAGAGCTGCGCCGTGACGTCGACGTGCGCGATGTTGTAGCCGGCCGTCGAGTAGATGCGGTAGAGCGTCTCGAGCAGGAGCCACGACTCGCCCAGACCGGCGGTGAGCGCGGCCAGGCTGGCGCGCGTGTCGCCGACGAAGCTGTACGTGAGCTCGCCCCGGTTGTTGCCCGCGTAGGCGTGGTAGAACCCGGCGTCGCCCTCGAGGGCGCGCTCCCCCGCCGTGCGCCCCCGCTTCGCCAGGGCGACGGCCAGCAGGGCGTTGCGCGCCGCCGCGCTCTCGCGCAGGCCGCGGCTCTCCAGGTTGCCGCCCGCCAGGTTCACGCACAGGCCGATGGCGTGCGTCAACTGGTCCTCGGTGAGGCGCATGATCTTCGCCGCCGCCACGGCCGCGCCGAAGATGCCGCAGACCGGGCCGGCGTGGAAGCCGCGCGCCATCATGGTCGGGATGAAGTCGGCCGCCATCCGCTCGGCGACCTCGTAGCCGGCGGCCAGGCCGGTGACGAAGTCCCGGCCGGAGGCCTGCTCGGTCTCCGCCGCGGCGAGCGCGCACGGGACGATGCACGTGCCGGGGTGCAGCAGCATGCGGAACGTGTCCAGCTTCCCGCCCGCCCACACCATCTCGGCGTTGGCGAAGGCCGCGCCGGCTCGCGCAGCCCGCGTCCCGTCCACCAGGAGGGTGGCGCCGTTCGCCGCGCCCGCCTCCTCCTCGGTGACGATACGGATGGCCTGCCGGGCCGCGGGCAGTCGGGAGCCGAGCAGCGCGGACGCGAGGGCGTGCAGCGTCAGGCCCTTCGCGCGGTCCACGACCTCCGGGGGCAGGTCCTCGTAGCGCAGGCCGGCCACCCACCGCGCGAACTGCCGGCTGATCGACACGGCCGGGTCCGGCGGCGACGCGGCGCCCGGCTGCGTCTCCCGGGCCACGCCAGCGAGCGGTGGCGCCGCGCTCGTCCCCAGGACGCCGCCGGCCGCGACCGCGCTCCGCAACAGGCTCCGCCGAGTCAGTCCACTTCCCATGGCCGCGGACGCTACCACGGCGGATCCGCCCGATCAAGCACGAGTGCTTCCTTCAGACGGGGCTGCCGAGGCGCGCCGTGCGCTGAGATACCATCTCCTGGTGCAAGGTGAGGAGGCACACCGATGCGCGTGATGGTGCTGGTCAAGGCGACGACGGACAGCGAGGCGGGCGTCATGCCGTCCACCGCGATGCTCGAGGCGATGGGCAGGTTCAACGAGGAGCTCGTCGAGGCGGGGATCCTCGTGGCCGGCGAGGGCCTGCAGCCCTCCGCCAACGGCAAGCGCGTGGCGTTCGACGGCCCGCGGCGGACCGTCTCCGACGGACCGTTCGCGGCGACGCGCGAGCTGGTCGCCGGATTCTGGCTGTGGCAGGTGCGCGACATGGCCGAGGCCGTGGAATGGGTGAAGCGCTGCCCCAACCCGATGCCCGGCCCGAGCGAGATCGAGATCCGACCGGTGTTCGAGGCGCCCGACTTCGGCGACGCCATGACACCCGAGATTGCCGCGCAGGAGGACGGAATCCGGGACCGGCTCGGCGGTAAGTGAGGCGGGCTTTACGAACGGTCCCCGCCGGCCAGGATCTTCGCTGTCGAGGTCGCCTGCCCCACATGCCGCGTGCAGTGCTCGGCGGCGTGGAAGATGAGCCCCAGCGTCGTGCTCGGCAGGCCGGCGCGGCCCACCTTCCTCGGAGCCAGCAGGTCGTCGGCCGACGTGGACCGCAACTGGTCCAGCGCGCGCTCGATGGCCGCGCAGGTGCCCGCCGCGGCGTCGTGCAGCGCCTGGCCCGGCTGGGCGGGCTCGCCTTCCGCGCGCGCCGCGGCTCGCTGGGCGTCCGACAGCACCTCGCCGCGCGCGTAGGTCAGCAGCCGGTCGAGCACGCCGCCCACGTGCCGGACGTGGAATCCGATGGACGCCGCGCCGCCCGGGCGCTGCCACGCGTGCGCGGCCGGCACGGACGCGGCCAGCGCCTCGATGTCCTCGCGCGCCTGCAGCAGGGCGTGCACCGCCGGCATCAACAGCGGCTCGAACCCTTCCACCGGCCCGCGCAGCCAGACTTCAGGTTGCGGATTCATGCGGTTTTGGCCTCCCTGATCAAACATTCTACCGTTCGGCGCCAGCTAGACTGTTGCGATACACACTCAGCGTGTGTATGCAGGGCAGGAGCGAGGAGCGCAGCCGCGCTCCGTCGACCGGCCGGAAACTCGAACCCGGAGGAGGCGTCATGCCCGCATCCCGCTGGCCATCGGTCCGGTTCCTCTCGGCGTGCATCCTGTGCGGCATCATCCTCGCGGCCCTTGCCGCGACCCCGGCTCGCGCCCAGGACGCGGACCGCATCCGCCCCGTCACCGATGCGGAGCTGCTGGACCCGAGCCCCGACGAGTGGCTGATGTGGCGCCGCACGCTCAACGGCTGGGGCTACAGCCCGCTCGATCAGATCGACCGCGACAACGTCGGCAGCCTCCGGCTGATCTGGAGCCGCGCCCTGGCGACCAACGGCCGCCAGCAGGGGACGCCGCTGGTCCGTGACGGCGTGATGTTCATGCCCAACCCGCAGGACACCATCCAGGCCATCGACGCGGCGTCGGGCGACCTGATCTGGGAGTACCGCCGCACCCGGCCCGACGACCTGGGCGACTACATGATCGGCAGCCTGATCGACACCAACCGGAACATCGCCATCCACGGCGAGCTGATCTTCCATACCAGCATGGACGACCACATCATCGCCCTCGACGCGGAGACGGGCGAGGTGGTGTGGGACACCGAGATCCTCGACTACACGGTGCATCCGGCCAACCAGACCTCGGGGCCGATCGTCGCCAACGGCAGGGTGTACTCCGGCCGGAGCTGCGACCCGCGGGGCGGGCCGCACGGCTGCGTCATCACCGCCCACGACCCGGCGACCGGCGCGGAGCTGTGGCGGCGGCGGCTGATTCCCGGACCGGGAGAGCCGGGCGACGAGACCTGGGGCGACGTCCCGTTCGAGGAGCGCGGGCACGTCGGCTCCTGGATGGTGCCGAGCGTCGACCCGGAGCTGAACCTCGTCTACGTCGGCACGTCGGTCACCTCTCCCGCGCCGAAGTTCATGCTGGGCGGGACCGACCTGACGCACCTCTACCACAACTCGACGCTGGCCCTGAACGGGGACACCGGCGAGATCGTCTGGCACTACCAGCACCTGAACGACCACTGGGACCTGGACCATCCCTTCGAACGGCTCCTGGTCGACACGCCGGTCCGCCCGAACCCCGCGGCGGTGCGCTGGATCAACCCGCGCATCCAGCCGGGCGAGGAGCGGCGCGTGCTGACCGGCATCCCCGGCAAGACGGGCATCGTCTACACCCTCGACCGGGAGACCGGGGAGTTCCTGTGGGCCACGCCCACGATCACCCAGAACGTGGTCAGCGGCATCGACGGCGCCACCGGCCGGGTGACGGAGAACGCCGAGCTCATCTTCACCGCCGCCGGGCAGCAGGTGCTGGCCTGTCCGCACGCAAGCGGCGGCAAGGACTGGGAAGCGGGCGCCTACTCGCCGCGGACCAACACGATGTACATGCCGCTGCGCAACGTCTGCGCGCGGATGATGGCCGAGGATCCCGACAACCGGACCAACCGCCTCTACGCCATCGCGTGGCGATCGGAGCTGGCCCCCGGCTACGAGGACGTGGGGAGCGTGCACGCGATCTCGGCCGAGACCGGCGAGACGGTCTGGAATTACCAGCAGCGGGCCGCCACCATGGCGCTGGCCGCGACCGGCGGCGGACTGGTATTCGGCGGCGACGTGAACGGCCGCTTCCGCGCCTTCGACGACCGGACGGGAGAGATCCTCTGGGAGATCAACCTCGGCTCGCCGGTCTCGGGCTTCCCGATCACCTACGCGGTCGACGGCCGGCAGTACGTGGCGATCAGCGTCGGCACCGGCCGCTTCCTGGACCTGACACCGGAGCTGCGCCCGAGCAGCGGGAACAACCTGTTCGTCTTCGCGCTGCCTTGACAACCAATGGCGTTCCGGTAGCGTCCATCCTCGTGCAGGAATGGCCATAACTCACTGACCAGTAGTCATTTATGATTCGCTGCCGTTGGCGGACCGACTCAGGGCGTGTTGCAAAATCCCGCTCAAGCCGCCCGGCGCGTCCTCGAACAGAAGCGTGGCGGCTGGCGAGGCCGGTGGCACGTTCACAACTGGTGGCGGAGCATGGAGCGGTATGTCTTCCCCCGCATCGGCCAGCGGCCGGTCTCCGAGGTCAACACGGCGGACGTGCTGGAGATCCTCTCGCCCATCTGGCACGCCAAGGCGGCAACGGCCAGGGAGGTCCGCCAGCGCATCCGTGCGGTGCTGGAGTGGGCGATCGCGCTCGACATGCGCAACGACAATGCCTGCGACCGGGTGGTGCCGGTGCTCGGCGCGCAGAACGACATCGTGACGCACCGGCTGGCGCTGCCGCACAAGGACGTGGCCGCGGCCATCGAGACGGTGCGGACGTCGAAGTCCGGGCAGGCGGCCGTCAAGCTGACGTTCGAGTTCCTCGTGCTCACGGCCGCGCGGTCGGGGGAGGTCCGCCTCGCCACGTGGGACGAGATGGACACGGCCGGCCGCGTGTGGACCGTTCCGGCGCTGCGGATGAAGGCGAAGCGCGAGCACCGGGTTCCGCTGTGCGGGCGGGCGCTGAAGATCCTCGACGCGGCGCGGGCGCTCTGCGACCGCAATCCGCTCGTGTTCCCGATGCGGAGCGGGCGGCCGATAGCGCCGTCGACGCTGCCGAAGATGCTCGACTACCACCGGATCGACGCCGTGCCGCACGGCTTCCGGTCGTCGTTCCGGGACTGGGCGGCCGAGGAGACGGACCACCCGCGGGAGGTCATAGAGGCGGCGCTGGCGCACGTGGTCCAGAACAAGGTCGAGGCGGCCTACGCGCGGTCGGACCTGTTCGAGCGTCGTCGGCGGCTCATGGACGATTGGGCCGAGTACCTGGCCGGCAGGCGCAGGCCGGAAGATTCGCGCCGTTGAAGCTGAAGACCTGCGCGCCAGCTCACCAGTCGCCTCGTGATCGCTCCTGCACGATGCGGTCTCTCGCGGCGTCAGCGCCCCAGCGCGACGACGACGCGGGCGGAGAGCTTCGGCCGGAAGACGAGGTAGTTGCCGTTCGTCAGGATTGGCAGGTCGGCCGCCAGACGGAGCGTGAACCGCCGCCAGACGTTCACGTCCACGCCCACCCCCGGCTGCATGACGAATCCGGCGTTGTGCTCTTCGTCGAACGCCGGGTACGGCACGCGGAGGCACGGATGGACCAGCACGCCGTCATGGTAGGCACCGCACGCGGCGTTCTCCGCCTCGGTGTCGATCGACGCCGGCCAGTCGTAGTCCCTCCTGAAATGGGCCGCGAAGCCGCCGGCCAGGACTTGGTAGTACGGCGCCAGGCGCCCTTGACGACCTCCGCCCCGGACGCCGCCCAGCAGCATCCAGTAGCGACTCTGCAGCCTCTCGCGGAACACCTCGCCGAAGCCCCGTGGGTGCTCCGGAGCGTAGGCGTCCCGGTGCCACGCGCCCTCCACCACGAACGACGACCGCCGCCCAAGGTCGAAACCGCCCGACAGTATCCACCCGGCGGTCAGCGGCCGCTCCGGATCCTGGAAGCCGTACATCGTGCCGGCCGCGATCTCGAACCGATGCGGCCGGGTTTGGGCGTCGGCGGCCGACGTCGGCAGCACCAGCCATATCAGTCCGCCCACGAACACTGCAACGCGCCGAACGTCATACCGCATGGCAAGCTCCTTGCGGGACACGAACACCTGGGCGGGCTCAGGCGCGCCGGCCCGCCCGGCCGTGTCCTGCCAGGGAATGCGCAAACCGACGTTAGACCGGCTCGTTCGGGCGAGGCCGAGCCGAACCGAGTGAAGGGCGGGAAGACGCCGGGCGAGCTGCCATGGCCTTAGGTTAGCGGCTCGGCCCGGCGTCTCGTTCCTGACCGCGTCGCCGGGCGTGCTGCTGGATCAGCTCCACGGCCCGCGCAACGTCTCGGCGAGCTTCCTGTAGTCCGCGATCAAGCGCGTCACCTGCCCGGCGAAGTGCTCGACCTGCCGCTGCAAGGCCGCGATCTGCTGCGCGTGCTGCGGCCGCTCCCGCTCGTACTGCGCGGACAACTCCCGATAGGCCCTCGTCAACTGCCGTTCCAACGCGGTCATACAGCTCCCGCACTCGCCCGGCAGCTTCAACGCCGGCCGCCCGCCCACGGTCCACCGCGGACGCTCCAGTGAGCCAGCCGGTAACACGACGAACCGCTGGCCGTCGATCTCGCGCAGCTCCACGCGCCAAGTCTTCTTCTCCAGTTGCGCCAAGCTCTGGCGGGCCTGCTCGATGTCGACGCGGAGCACCGTCAGCGCCTCGATCTGCTGCTCGATGGTCGTCCACAGCCAGCGCGTCCCGGCCCAGCTCCCGCCGCAGATGCCGGCTGAGAGCATCAGGCCGAACGTCAGTGGCCACAGCCACGCGCGGATGGGATCGTGTCTCCAGGCGTCGCTGAGCCGGCTGTCGGCCGAAGGAAGGGCGGCGACCGGCTGCTGTCAAGTGCCGGAGGCGCAATTTCGCGATGACCAGTCCGACCTAGCTAGGAGTCTGCGCCGTAGAACGGCGTAGACTTCCTGGCGAGCGTTGGTTGGGCGGAAAGCGGAACCGCAAGGCGACGGTTTCGGGCTAGGATCGACCGACGAGCAAGAGGCTCCAACGGGCTGCGCCGCCGCTCGAATGTGGCGTCTACGCCGCGGAATGCCGGGCGAGGACATCCATGGACAACTCGAACAGCTCCCGATCCTGCATCGCCCCCGTCGCCGCGTTGGTCCTGATCGCGGCGACCGCCTGGATCCCGGCCACCGCCCGTGGTCAGACCGAGTCGCCGCGCACGCCCTGGGGCGCACCGGATCTGAACGGCATCTGGAGCCACGGGACGGCGACGCCGCTCGAGCGCCCCGAGGAGCAGGGCGATCGGGAGTTGCTGACGGACGCCGAGATCGCCGAGATCAACGCCGCGCAGCGGTCGACCGAGGGCGTCGGGGCGCGCCGGGTGGTCTGGTGGGAGCGCAGCCTGTCGGACGGGCGCACCTCGATGATCGTCGATCCCCCGAACGGCCGCATCCCGTACTCCGAGGCCGGCCTGGCGCGCGTCCGGGCCCGCCCGGGACAGACGAGCGAGGGGCCGGAGGGCCGCAGCCCGCAGGAGCGCTGCATCTCCTACGGCATTCCGCGTCTCGGCGGCCCCTACAGCCAGAACATCCATATCGCGCAGACGCCGGACCACGTGCTTCTCCTCTTCGAGATGGTCCACGAGTTCCGCATCATCCCCCTCGACGGCCGGCCGCACCTGCCGGGGCACGTGCGGCAGTGGCTCGGCGACTCGCGCGGGCACTGGGAAGGCGACACGCTCGTGGTGGAGACCACCAACTTCAGCCCGGCACAGTGGTTCCGTGGCCTGTCGCAGGGCGGCATGCGCCTGGTCGAGCGTTTCACCCGCGTCGACGAAGAAACGGTGAGCTACGAGGTGACCTTCGAAGATCCAGAGCTGTGGACGCAGCCCTGGACAGCCACGATTCTGATGCCGCCCACCGAGGGAGACATGTTCGAGTTCGCCTGCCACGAGGGAAACACGGGCATGACCGCCACGCTCGAGATTGCCCGGCTGGAGGAAGCCGAGGCGGACCGGGCGCGCTAGCAAACTGGACACGGGGCGACCGCAAGGCGAGTGTTCGCTTCCGAGCAGACGGCCGAGCGGCACGCTGGGCTGAGCCATTTGCCGGACCTGTTGTGCCCGATGAGCGTTGCGGTGCCGAAGCGGTTCTCCTCGTTGAAGCTCAGCGCGTCGATGGCGATGTCCAGCTCCATTTCGTCGAAGCTGTACCAAGTGGAACTCTAGCCCCCCCAAGGAAATGAGGCCTCCAGAAAACGCGGGGCGGTTCATTATTTTCCTCCCAACCGTTCGGTTCCTGCCGCCCGTCCGTCTCAATTGCTGTTGCTGATTGCATCCCCGGCGTGGGACATGCGGACCGTCGAAGACGGCTCGTTCCGGGAACGCACCCGCGCGGGACATCGCCGGCGGACGGTGCGCAGCACCCGACGACGGGCCGGGCGCAGCGAGGCGATCCGCTGACCTGTCGCACCCTCGCTGATGGTCCCTCGGGGACTTTGATGAGGGATGTACGGTGCACGTCAGGTGCGAATAATCATGAAGCAGCGGCATGCGCGGCGGACCACCGCATGCATTTCGCGATTTTCGCGACGCATGGAGGAAGGAATGGGACATGCTCCGGATGGTCCGCCGCCGAGGGCCAGGCTGTTCGGGGTCACCCCATAGCGGTATGCGAACGTGACGGCACGTCGCCGGGGACCCGTGCTACCGGTGGAGCGCCCTCAGACTCAGACTGGGGCGAGTTCCGGGAATCGAATTGGAGGAGACACGAATGAGCGCCAACGTCGCAATCGAAGGTCAGCGAGCTGCCAACGACCAGAGCTACATCGTGTGGCTGCTCTTCGGAACCTTCCTGTTCCTCCTCGGCCCCATATTCGCACATGTGACCGACCCGACCGTGCCCGCCGATGTGCTCGCCAAGGGACCAACCGATGCGCATCAGCAGCAGGTCTTCATGGGGGCGTACATCGGACAAGCCAAGAGCCACCGCATCAAGTACGCATGGATCGGCGCTGCCGCGTGCATGGTGCTCACCATGAGCGCCTGCGTCGCATGCGGACTGATGCTCGGGACCGGGATAGGTACCGGAATGCAATGAGCATCCGGTTGCCTATGCTGGCGCGAGCGGGGCCGGAGCGGAGCGACGGGCCTTGATGGTGGTGAGCACACAGGCACGCTGTCGTGTCCGACGGTGCGCGCCACGATCGTGGTCCGGAACTACGCAGCATCCGGTTCCGTGCCGCGCTCGGGTGTATCGGCACCGGCGCGCTGGATTCGCGGTTCGGCTCAGAGAACCGGGACGACGTCGGTGCGCGGGAAGTCGCCTCCCTTGAACAGCAGGGACTCCCCCGTGTGGCGAGCGAGCGCGTACGCGCAGCAGTCACCGAGGTTCAAGCCGGCAGGATGACGACCCTTGCCGTAACGCTCGTACGCGTCGCGCGCGAGCCGGAGGTGGTCGGCGGTGAACGGGACCACCTCGAACTCGGCGCGATGCAGCAACAGATCGAACTCCCGCGCGCCGTAGTAGCAGCCCGAGGTAGAAGTCGGTTCGCCGAGCCCTGCTGTTCAGGCCGCTTGGCGATGAGTAATTGAGCCGACGGGCGCCGGCGGTGTCCATTTGAGGCCCCAGGGACGCGTCAGACGCCCCCAGTGGTCGATCAGGCGGAAAATCGCCGAAAAAGCCCGCCCCTGCAGGCTCCGGGGCGTACCGATGCCGGTCTGGCGCCGCAGGAGCATCCCGATGTTGCAGGCAGCCGCCTGGATCAGCACCCGCTTGCGGACATTCTCGTGACCGCGCACAAACACCCGACGCATGCCCCCCGTCTCATACATGTGCGCGAAAGTACGCTCCACCATCTCGCCCCGGCAGCGTTGCAGGCGACGACCCCGCCGCCCGTGCACACGCCGCCGGTTCGCATACAACGCCTGCTGCGCAGCACGCTTCGCCGGCGGCGTCTCTCCCGTCTTCTTGTCCTGCCAGACGCGCCGGCCGCGCTCGGGCTCCGATACGTAGCTCCGAACCCCGACCTCGCCGAGAGCCACCAGCGTCTCGTCGCTGTGATACCCCTTGTCAGCGACCAGCTCTTCGACCCCTCGACCGTCCGGCTGCACCAACTCCACCTGCTCGGCCGCCGCGGTCAGCGTCTCCGGCAGCGTGGCCGTATCGCCGTCCGATGCATCCTGCACCGTCACCGACACGATGGCCCCCGTCTCCATGTCGACCCCGTGCTCGACCTTGTGAGCCAAGTGCGTCCGGCCGTCCTTCATCTTCGCGATCTTCGCGTCCGGGTCCTGCGGCGATTGCCAGTCCTTGTTCGACGTCTTCTTGTTCTTGCGAGACCGGTCGAACCGAGCCAGATCCGCCCGCGTCGGGGTCTCCACCCCAGACGCCTCCGCCAAGCGCCGAAGGAACGCTTCGTAGCTTTCTCCCGTGTCCCGCCGCTCGATGCTCCGCATCGCCGCGTTCGCTTCCAGCGTCGTCGCATCGACGCCCACCGTCTTCCCCTTGACCAGACCCGCCGCCGACAACTGCTCGAGAACCCACGTGAATACCGCCTCGTGCGTCTCGTCGTCGATCAGACGACGCGTCCGCGACAGCGTCGAGTGGTCCGGCGCCGCCTCGGTCACATCCAGGTCCAGGAACGACCGCAGGCTCAGAGAGTCGGCCACCCGCCACGCAATCCCACGCTCCGAAGACAGACCCTCGAAGTAGCCGATGAACAGCATCCGGAAATACCGCCCAGGACGCAGGCTCGGCCGCCCCATCCGCGTCGCGTAGAACACCGCGCACAGCCCCTCGACGAACGCGTCGAACCCGGCCTCGTCCAGAACCCGGTTCAGACGCTCGAAGAACGGATGCCCCGCGTTCGTCGGCAAATCCGCCGTCGTCACCCACAGCGGCGCCCCTGGTCGCGCGGCCGGTTTCTTGCCCATCGCCATAGCTGTTCAGTCTACGGGCTCGATCGCGCCCAGGCCAGGCCCGTTCCCCGACTTTCACCACGGGCTGGTAGGGGCCCTTGCGTGACGACACGACGACCGCGGCTTCCAGCGCGTTGACGCTGCTCATCAGCCTGACGCCGGCGTCGGCCAGCGCGTCGGAGAACATGTCGCGCTCCGGTTCGTTGAAGAGGATGGCGAGCACGGCGGACGAATCGACGACCATCAGCGGAAGCCCCCGCTTTCGTCGTATCCGAGAATCTCGTCGGCCGATCTCGTGTCGAAGTCGGGCAGCGCGGCGCAGCGCTCCGAGATCTCGAGGATCGCATCCCTCATCGACGGCGCCACTCGCCGGCCGCGTGTGCGCCGGAGTGCCTCGTCCAGGGCGCCGATGACGGCGCGGGTCACCGTCGTACCCCGTTCGCGCGCGAGCTCCCTGGCGAGCCGCTCGGCCTCCGCGTTCTTGATGCTCAGCGCCATGAATGCATCCTACTATAAAAAAAGGCTGATTCTACCTCCCGGGCGGCACAGCGGGTGCCGTCTGGCTGCGTCGGCGACAGCGCCTCCCCCGCTGCTCCAATCTGAATGAACAGTGCGGTCCTTCGCACTGTCAACCGTGCTGCCGAGGGTATGCCGCCTCGCGGTGCCGGCGGCACGAGTCCGCCAGCCCCGCGACACCCAGCACACGGCACAGCGCGCGGTTCCATACCGAGGCAACCTGCTCGAATGCCGCCCGGGCGGCCCCGCGATCCGCGGCCGGCAGGAGCAGCAGCGCCCCGAGTGGCAGCATCACGAACACGACATCGTCGAGGCTGAAGCCGACGGACCAGCGGCCGACCGCCTCGGAGCCGAAGCGCAGCAGGATCAGCAGGCTCAGGAACGGGGCCGGCAGCACCCACGGCAACAGGCCTGCGGCCCGCCATCCGCTGAAGCGGCGCCCGCGGGGCGTCTCGATCGCGAACGGCCCGCGGTCCGCGGCGGTGTCGCTGAGGTCGAGCCGCCGCGTCCAGTCGAGCGCCGCAAGCACCCGCCGCTGCGCCCGGCACATTCCGCAGCCTGCGCTCAACCGCACGCGGTAGCTGCCGTCGGCCGCGGGCAGGAAGAGGATCATCAGCGCCAGCAGGTCCCAGGGGAACATGGCCGGCACCAGGAGAAACTCCAGCGACAGGGCGAACGCGACGTTCCCTGCCATCGCGAGCGGCCACAGCCGCCGCAGCGTGAGCCCGACGGCGACGCCCATCTCCCCGACGATGGTGGCCACGCTCATCGGCCCGGCGACGCCTGCGATGGCGGCCGCGATCCCGCGCTCCAGGTGCGCGATTCCCGGCAGGACGCGCGTCGATTCCAGATGCGTCAGGCGGAGGCCGCGCAGGCCCCATTCCGGACTGAACATCTTGTCGATGGACGTGTGGAAGTACACGATCGCGAGCTGCAGGCGCAGCAGACGTTCGGGCCATGCGGGGCACGTTGCGTCCGTGTCGCGTCCGCCGGCCAGCCGGCGCAGCGACAGCCCGTCCGCGGAGCAGGCGACCAGCGCCAGGAGCAGCAGGTGCAGGAAGCCGTTGTGCGAGTGGTTCCCGACGGCGTAGCCGTAGACGCCGAGCGCCGCCAGATATCCGGCCGACAGTCGCGGCCGCCAACCTGCCAGCAGGGCGACGCCCGCGACCCACGCGAGGACCAGCAGACCGGCGACGGCCGGGAGCGGCACGTGGACGACCCACGGGATGGACGCGGTCGTCGCCGGCGACGCGGCCGCTTCCAGCAGCCAGCCGGTGAGGACGGGCAGGTAGTTGCACAGCGTGGTGGTCGCGAGCACCACGCGGAATGCGGCGATGCGGTAGGCGGGAACCTCGCGGAACCAGGAATCGAACCAGGAATCGAGCATCAGCGCGGGGCCCGGACCCGGATCTCCTGCTCCACCGAGCGTCCCTCGTCCAGGTAGTACCAGTAGACGTTGCCGACGTAGACCGCGCCGTCGCGATTGCGCCGGGCGACGCGGCGCAGCACGATCTCCACCTCCCGCAGCGTCTCCAGGCGGCGGATGGCGGACGTCTCACCCTGGACGAGACCCCTGGACCAGCCGGTGCCGCGCGCGACGTCCGCGTCGAAGACGATCTCGCTCGGTTGGCCTTCCGGACCGAGGCGGTACATGGCCACCTGGTACTCGGCGTTCGGGTTGGCGTACATCCCCCAACTGAGCGGCGCCCACCGGTACCGGAACGGCCGCAGGTCGAACTTGGTGATGAAGGGATACGCGAGCTGCGCCGCGAGCCACCCGGCGATGAAGAGCTTCGCGAGGATGCGGCCGACGCGCGCGCGGGCGCCCTCGCTGTATGCGGCGGCGGAAACAACCTTCACGGAGACCACAGCCTACCTCGCTTCGCGCGCAGCCGCCACCGGTCGCCGGCGGTCTCAACCGAGCTCGGCGAGCGACAGCACCAACTGCACCAGGTCCGCCTGCCGCGAGATGGACTGCTTCTGGTAGATCTGCTTCAGGTGCCAGTAGATGGTGCCTTCCGAGTGCCCTGTCGTCTGGGCCATGTCGCGCACGCTCCGGCCTTCCGCCAACCAGACCGCCACCTGACTCTGCGTCGGCGTCAGGTCCAGGGTCCTGGCCACCACGAGGGGATCGACCCGATGCCGGCGCCCCGGCTCGACGATGAGCACGAGCGCGGCGACGTGCCGAGCCCCGTAGTCGGGTTGCGGTACCGGCACGGGCTTCACGTGCACGACGAATGGCGGCAGCGCGGGCGAGCGGCGGAGCAGCATCGAGCCGCTGACCGCGGCCTCCCCGCTGACCGGCAGCGCGTTGCCCACCAGCCGCTCGAGACGGCCCTGGTCGGCCGGCGCGCGGGCGCGCAGCACGCCGTCGGCGTCCGACAGCCCGTCGCCGTGGCTCAGGACAACGCGTGCACGGTCGTTGGCCGCCATGACCCGACCGCGCCGGTCCAGGTGGATTACGCCGATGCGCGGGTTATCGAGCAGGGCGGTCACCGTCGTGGTCCGCGCGTCGGCCTGGACCAGCGTCTGCCGAACGCGGACGAACTGCCGGACATGAGGCAGCAGCGCCGTGACCATCGCAAGCCGCGACGCCCCCCAGCCATCCGAGTCGACAGGGTTCCCGACGCACCAGGTGGCGTGGGAGCCGTCCACCACCTCGAGCCGCACGGTCAAGCCGTCCTGGCCGGCGCTGCGAATCAGCGCCTCGTTGTAGGTGGGCGAGGTCTTCAGCTCGTCGGCCGTGAACAGGTCCCTCGCGTGCACCGGCCGGCCGTCGGGCAGTCGCCGGACGCGCGGCACGCGTTCGTCGATGGGGTGATAGTGCTCGAGGTACTCCCGTTCCAGGTCTTCGCGGCGCCGCCCCCGGCTGTACACCCCGACGAAGAGGACCCGGACGTCGTTCGTCGGGCCCTCCCCGACCAGCAGATTATTGCCCTCGACGCCGCAGGCCTCGTCGATCAAGGCCGAAGCGGCCGGCCAGCGGGCATCGTCGAGCATGGCGTCGTACATCGCCGCCAGGGTGCGCTTGAACGCGTCTTGGTCGCTCATGCCGGTTCCGTCCATTGCCCGGGCTCGCCGGGCACGTCTGCCCCTTCGGCCTGCCGCACCATGCCTCTGCGGAGTGAGGCCGGGAATCTTCAACCCCCTTTTGTTATCACGTTCGGCTCGTGGCGACGCCTCCAAGATTGGATGCTCCGCCGACGATTGCTGGCACAGAATGCAGGCCGGATCCACCAGACATGGAGGCAAGGGAAATCGGACCAGCGCCGAGCCGACCCCTGGTCGGGGGCGAGCAGTTGACCGGGGATGACCCCGGACGTGCACCCTCACCCGAAATCGGCGACCGACCGTACCAGCCGCACGAGGTCGGCCTGCCGCGAGATGGAGTGCTTCCGGCAGATGCGCTTCACCTGGTCCGCCAGCCGCCCGGCTCGAGGACGAAGCCGTCCAGAAAAAGCACCGCGTTCGCTTCGATCCACCCAGTCTTGGAGGCGCGGAAACGACAGGTGGAGCGTATTGTACCGCCTCGGCGGGGAGTTGGCGGTTCCTCGCCATCCTCTGTGGAGTTCATGTCGGTGTTGCCCGCCGTTGGGGACGCTCGGCGACCTGACCGCTTGCGGAGCGCGCTGCTCGGGAGGATGGACATGCAGTCAGAGGCACAAGTAAAGGCGCACGTCGCGATGAAGGCGACGGAGGACGACGACTTCCGCGCGCGGCTCATCGCCGAGCCCCGCGCGACCGTCGAGGAGGAAACCGGCCTGCGTTTCCCGGACGGCTACCGGATCCACGTGCACGAGGAGTCGGCCACCGACGCCCACATGGTGCTGCCGCCGAGGCCGGAGCTCAGCAAGGAACAACTGGACCGCATCGCCGGCGGGCACCACGAGGGCGACTGGTAATCCGCGGTGGTGACGCGAGCTTCCGAGAAAACACACTTGCAGGGGAGGATGGACATGGGGTCGGAGGCACAAGTGAAGGCACACATCGCAATGAAGGCGACGGAGGACGACGACTTTCGGACGCGGCTCGTCGCCGAGCCCCGCGCGACGATCGAGGAGGAAACCGGCCTGCGTTTCCCGGACGGCTACCGGATCCACGTGCACGAGGAGTCGGCCACCGACGCCCACATGGTGCTGCCGCCGAGGCCGGAGCTCAGCAAGGAGCAACTGGACCGCATCGCCGGCGGGCATCATGGCCCCAGCGAGAGTGACGGCTGGTGATCCACCGAGGAAACATGCGGCCAGGGAGGGTGGACATGGGGTCCGAGACACAATTGAGGGCGCACATCGCGATGAAGGCGACGGAGGACGACGGCTTCCGCGCGCGGCTCATCGCCGACCCCCGCGCGACCATCGAGCAAGAAACCGGTCTGCGTTTCCCGGACGGCTACCGCATCCACGTGCACGAGGAGTCGGCCACCGACGCCCACATGGCGCTGCCGCCGAGGCCGGAGCTCAGCAAGGAACAGCTCGACCGCATCGCTGCCGGGTGCGGCGGCAGCGGCAGCAACTGGTGATCCGCGCGCCCGTCGGCGACGTACGGCGACGGGCCTGCGCGACCGCGGTGAATCGGCGATCGGTCGGCCGTTGCCGATTCGCCGCCGGGAGCCGGCAGGGTGGGTGAGACCGCGGACGTCCGCGCGCTGGCCGCCCGGGTCGACACGCGTGACGGCGAGGAGGCGTTGCGCGCCGCCAGCGTGGATTCCGGGCGCATTCTGGTCAGGATGCCGCGCGCGGTCGCCGCGCCGAGGACAGCGCGGGACGTGCGGGAGATCGTGCGCTGGGCGAACCGCATCGGTTCGCCCGTGGCGCTCCGCGGGACGGGCCATACCCAGGCCGGGCAGTCGCTGACCGGCGGCGGCGTCCAGATCGACATGCGGGGTCTGGACCGGGTCGGCCCTCTCGACGAGGCGCGGCAGACCCTGCAGGTGGAAGCGGGCGCCACCTGGCGCGAGGCGGTCGGCTACGCCCGCCGGCGCGGCTGGATGCCGATGGTGCTGACCAACAACCTGGACACCACCGTGGGCGGCACGCTCTCGACCGGAGGTGTCGGGCAATCCTCGCACCTCCACGGCACCCAGGCCAACAACGTCGACGCGCTGGAGGCGGTGACCGGCGACGGGCGCCTGCTGCGCTGCTCCGCGACCGAGAACGCGTCCCTGTTCGACGCGACCCGGGCCGGACTGGGCCAGTTCGCGGTCATCACGCGGGCCCGCCTCCGCGTCCGCCGCGTGCTGCCGCGCGTGCGGACGTTCCGTCTCGCCTACGACGACCTCGAGACCCTGATGCGGGATTTCGCGCATATCCTGTCGCGCCGCCGGTTCGACTATCTCCTCGCCCGGTGCCGGCACCGGGACCATCGGTTCCTGACCGAGGACGACGACTGGCCGGTGGCCGGCGACTGGTGCTACCCCATGGACGTCAGCGTCGAGTTCGACGCCGAGCCCAACGAAGCCGGGTTGCTGGCGGGTCTGCACCACCGCCGCGTGGTCGGCACCGTCGACCGGGACGTCGTGGAGCACGCCGATCTGACCGAGCCGATGCCATTGCCGGCGGTGCGCTACGCGGCCGCGGCACTGAGCGTCCCGGTCACCGAAGCCTATCTGCCGTGGGCCGCCGCGGCGGCGTGCGTGACCGGTCTCCTGGAGACCCTTCCACCGCCCCTGCTGGCGAGCAGCAGCGTGGTGCTGCGACCGCTCAATGCCGAGCCGACGCCGATGCTCATGCTGCCGAGGACGGGACCCGTCGTCGGCTTCGGCCTGTTCCCGTACATCCCGTCGGCGGTGCTGGGCCTCGTGCTGCCGGTCGTCGAAGACGCGGGGCGGCGGCTCGTCGCCGCGGGCGGCAAGCGCTACCTCACGGGCTGGGTCAGACGAGGCCACGACGAGTGGCGGGCCCATTTCGGGCCGCGCTGGGCGGCGGTTCTACGGTGGAAGCAGGCGTTCGACCCGAACGCCGTGCTCAGCAACGGGTTCATCCGCTACGGTCCCGAGGCATGACCGGCGGCGGCAGCGCGGCGACGCGGGCAACTTCGATCGGTGACGACGAGATGGTTGGCGCCGCGGACTCCATTACCCCCTGGGATGCGCTGACGGGTGGATGCGAGGCGTCGTTCGCGGACATCCTGCGCGAGTTGCGCCCGCTGTTTCCCGCGCCGCTGCTCGGCGGCGAGGGATGGGCGCGCCTGCTCGAACGGGCCGCCGATCTGCCCGCCGCCGCGGCGGCGTTCTTCGGTTTCGAGTTCCGGCTCGGCGATGCGGACCCAGCGGCGGACGTGTGCGTCCCCGTCGCGTCGGACATCGGCGCGGCCGCGGCGCTGGAGGCTCCGGTCGCGCGGCGCTTCATTCGGGAGGCGCGCGGCGGCGCAGGTCTCCAACCGTCGAGGGCGGCCCTGGCGCGCTGCATCGGCGGGTTCGGACGGGCCGACTCGGCGCTGGCGCGCTGGGCCGAGGGCGCGCTTCTCGAGTACGACGTCGCCGCGCCCGGCGCGGGCGGCCGCGGCACGCCCGGCATCTACTTCAGGCTGCGGCGAAGCCCGGGGCCGTCCGGGCACGACGTGCAGGCCAGCGCCCGACGCGACATCGCGCGCACGCTGGCGGCCGCCAGCGGATGGAGGGCCGACCCGGCGGAGCAGCACGAGGTGGAGCGGGCCGTCGACGCGCTGCCGCGGGGCGCGCGAATCAGTCAGGCGGGCGCGATGCCGGACCGCGCCGAACGGGCCGTCCGGCTCGTCGTCCGGGACATCGACGAGGGCGCGGTGCCGGACTTCCTGGCGCGGTTGCGCTGGCCCGGCCGCATCGCCCTTGCCGGCCGGATCCTGACGGAGCTGCTCGCCGTCAGCTCCAGGTTCGCGCTGTCGTTCGACGTGACGGCCCGGGGCGTGGGCCGGCGCCTCGGACTGGAGGTGTACGCCGGCGGGGGCGGCTGGCAGGACACCACGCGCGGCTACTGGCAACCGTGCGTGGCGGCCCTGGTGGAGAAGGGCTGGTGCGTCCCGTCGAAGGCGCGGGGCCTGCTGGCATGGCCCGGGCACCAGAAGATGTACTTCGACAACGCGGTCTTCCTCGCCCATCAGGGCATCAACCACCTGAAGATCACCGTTGCCGGAGACGTCGCGGAGGCCAAGGGCTACGTCGGCATGAGCTTCGTTCCCCTGCTGACCGGCACGTGGGTGCCGGCCGGGGGCAGCGGCGCCGAGCTTGCGCCGCGAGGACCGTCGACGAGCGCGTAGTGCCGGTGCGCGCACGCGCGCGCCCGGGGGTCGAGACAGAGTGCGGTTGTTCGACAAGTCGCTGTTTCGCGAGGAGGCGATTGCCAGCCACGGAAAGACCGAGCGGCTGGACGTCCTGCCCCAGGTGACGGCCCCGCACGAATGGGCGGTCCTGGCGGGACTGACGCTGGTGCTGCTCGGCGTCGGCGCCTGGAGCGTGTTCGGCACGATCGAACGCCGGGTGACGGCGGAGTGCCTCCTCGTACGGCCGGGAGACCGCCGCGCGGTGCTCGCGGAGCTCTCGGGCACCGTCACCGAGGTGCTGGTCGACACGGGCGACGCGGTGCGGTCCGGACAGGCGGTGGCCCGCCTGCAACGCCCCGAGCTGCGCCGTTCCATTCGCCTCGCGCGCGCGCGGATCGACGCGCTCCAGGCGCGCCCGGCGGGAGAGCGGGAGGGGTTGCGAGGCGCGCGCGCGGAGCTGGCCGATCTGGAGATGACGGAGGCCGTCGGCGACGTCATCGCCAGCCCTTGGGCGGGCACCGTCACGACCCTCGCGTTGACGCCCGGGCAGCCGGTCGCGGCCGGGGCCGAGGTGGCGTGGGTCCGCACCGGCGCCGCGGGCGGCATGGAGGCGATCGCGTTCATCGCACCGGCGCAGGCCGCGGGTGTTGCCGCCGGCCTGACCGCCCGGGTGCTGGTGCCGGCGCCGGCCGGGCGGCGCCCGTCCGTGCTGGCGGCCGACCTGCGGGAGGTTGCCGCGCGTCCCGCGGCCGCACCCGGCTGGCTCGCCGCGTTCGGGCTCGCGGCGCCCGACCGTGGCCATCTGGTCCGGCTCTCCCTGGGCAGCGCGCCCGATCGGACGCTGGCCGACGGCGAGCCCTGCCGGCTCGACGTCGTCACGCGGCGCCAGGCGCCCATTCGCCTCCTGGCGCGGGCCGGGAGCGACTGATGCCGGGGCGCGGCAGCCGGCACGAAGCCCGGCCGCGGGAGCATCGGCCGGTGCGGACGCCGGCCCTCCTGCAGTTCGACGAGACCGAGTGCGGCGCGGTCTGCCTGGGCATCGTGCTCGCCCACCACGGGCGCTGGGTGCGTCTGGAGGAGTTGCGCGGCGCGTGCGGCGTCGGCCGCGACGGGAGCAGCGCCGGCGACCTCGTCAGCGCCGCCGAGCACTACGGCATGCGGGTGCGAGGCTGGCGCCGGCAGCCGGCGCAGTTGCGCCGGATTCGGCCGCCCGCCATCCTGTTCTGGGAATTCAACCACTTCCTCGTGCTGGAGGGCTGCGGGCGGGACCGCTTCCACCTGAACGATCCCGCCAACGGCCGCCGCAGCGTGAGCGCGGAGGAGTTCGACAGGAAGTTCACCGGCGTCGTGCTGACGCTGGAGCCCGGGCCGGACTTCCGGCCCGGAGGCGCCCGGCCCGGCGTCGTGCGCCAGCTCTGGCCGTGGCTGCGCGACGCGAAGGCGCCCTTGTCGTTCGCCACGGCGTGCGGGCTGTTGATGGTCCTCCCGGGCCTCGCGCTGCCGCTGCTGCTGAGCCTCTTCGTCGACGAGGTGCTCGGCGGCGGGGAGTCGAGCTGGGGCCTCCTGCCGCTCGCGGCGGCCGGCGCGGCGGGGTCCCTGTACCTGCTGGCGTGGCTGCAGCAGCGTTGTCTGCGGAGGCTGGCCGTCCGGTTGTCCGTCGCGCAGGCGGACCGGCTGCTGTCGCACCTCTTCCGCCTGCCGGTCCGCTACTTCGTGCACCGTTTCGCCAGCGACCTCGCGACGCGCGTCCAGCTCGTCGACGAGGTGGCCGCCGTCGGGTCCACGCAGCTCGTCGGCGTCGCCATCGAGCTCATCACCAGCGCGGTGTTCCTGGCCGTGCTGCTGGCCGTCGATCCGCTGCTCGGGGCCGCCGTGGCCGCCGTCGCGGCGGCCGGCGCCCTCGCGATGCGGGCGGTGTCGGGGCGGCGAACCGACGAGAAGCGGCACATGCAGCGCGAGGGCGCCATGCTGACGGGTCTCGGGGGCGTCGCGCTGCGCTCCATCGACTCGTTGCAGGCGACGGCGGCCGAGGACGACTTCTTCTCCCGCTGGACCGGGTACCAGGCGCGCGAGCTGACCGCCCGCCAGCGCTTCTCCGAACTGGGCCACCTCAACGCTGCCATGCCAGGCCTGCTCATGATGCTGGGCGGAGCCGCGGTGATGGGGCTCGGCGGCTGGCGCGTCATGACCGGCGGGATGACCCTCGGCACGTTGATGGGGTTGCACGTCGTGGCCGGCAGCTTCCTGCGGCCGGTCGGGCGCTTCGTGCAGTTCGCCGACCTGCTGCAGACGCTCGACGCCGACCTGCAGCGGCTGGGGGACGTGCTCGATGCGGCCGAGGACCCGGGACTGTCGAGGCCGCCTCGCACGGGCGGCCGCATCGAGACGTTCGGGGGACGCCTGCGCCTGGCCGGGCGCATCGAGCTGCGCAACGTCACCTTCGGCTACCAGCCCAACCGGCCGCCGCAGGTCAGGCACCTGAGCCTGACGATCGAGCCGGGGCAGCAGGTGGCGGTGGTCGGCCCGAGCGGCTCGGGCAAGTCGACGCTGCTGATGCTCGCGGCCGGCGTCTACGCGCCGTGGTCGGGCGAGATCCTGTTCGACGGCGTGGCGCGGGACGACATTCCCCGCGAGGTGCTGAACAGCTCGGTGGCCCTCGTCGATCAACATCCGTTCCTGTTCGCGGCCACGGTGCGCGAGAACCTGACCATGTGGAATCCGACGGTTCCCGAGCGGCAGCTCGTCCAGGCGGCGCTCGATGCCCGCATCCACGACGAGATCACGAGCCGGCCCGCCGGCTACGACGCGGCGGTGCACGACGGCGGCCGCAACTTCAGCGGCGGCCAGCGCCTCGAGATCGGCCGCGCGCTCGTCCCGAATCCGTCCGTGCTGCTTCTCGACGAGGCCACCAGCGCGCTCGACGCGGCGACCGAGGCGGACATCGAGGACGCGCTGCGGCGGCGCGGCTGCACCTGCCTGGTGGTAGCCCACCGCGTCAGCACCATTCGCAACTGCGATCGGATCGTCGTGCTCGATCGCGGCGAGGCCGTGCAGCACGGCACCCACGACGAGCTGTTCGCCGACCAGGACCGCCTGTACCACCAGCTCGTGCGCGCCGGTTGACGACCCATGACGCCTGCGAACGATGGCCGGACGACACCCTCGGCGCCGGACGTGACGCCCGCGAACGATGCCCCGCTGACACGGTCCGCGCCCGGTCGGCTCGCCGGGCTCGCCGCGTCGCTCGGCGAGCCGTCGGGCGGCGGCGGTGCGCTCCTCCGCCTTGCCGGCGAGGATCTCGCGTGGTTCGTCGAACGGGGCGGCGTCGACGTCTTCCTGGCGGAGTGCCGCGGCGGCGCCGTCGTGTCGAGCTTCAAGCACCTGCTGCGGGCGGGGCCGGGGCGCCTGGTGTTCGGCGTCGGGGAAGCGGCCGGCGGAGATGCGGGCGGCGAAGGGACGCTGGCCGCCGTGGCCAGGCCGCTGCCGGGCACGGCCCTGCGCCGCGTGCGGCCGACCGCGCTGGTCGAGCGCGGCGCGGGCGACGACGTCGCCGGCCAGGTCGACGAGTGGATCTCCGCCGTCTCGGCCGCGGTGGCCCGCGACGTCGAGTTGCCCCCGCATCCGGAGAAGCGGCTCGGCCGGGGCGAGGAGGTCGAGGCCGGGTCCGGCTGCGTGCTGGCGGCCGACCGGGACCTCGTCTGGGCCACCGGGACCGGGGTCGGGACCGTGGAGTTCATCGGCGCCGGCCAGACGCTGCCGCGGGGCGCGGCGGCGATTCCGCTGACCCTGGAGAGCTGGATCAGGCTGGACGCGCCGGCGCGGCTTGCCGGCAGGTCTTCCCGCGACCTGCAGGCGGCGAACAGGCTGCTGCCGGCCCTGGCCGGGTTCCACCGCCTGGCCCTCGACGCCGAACGGTTCAACCGCCGCCTGCTGCTCGTCGACGAAGCCAACCTGCAGGTCTCCCGCGCCAGCCGCCGCCGCCGTGACGCCGCGAACGCGAGGCGCGAGCTGTTCGGCGTGCTCGCCCGCGATCTGCCGGCGGCGGGTCACGACGAGGTGCTGCACGCCGCGCTCGAGTCCATCGGGAAGCACGAGGGCATCGACTTCCGCTTCCCGGACGACGGCGGAGCGCACCCCAAGGCCGCGTCCTCGCTGCGGGAGGTCCTCCAGTCGTCGGGCGCCCGGTGCCGGCAGGTCCGGTTGGCCGACGAGGACCGCTGGTGGCGCGGAGACAGCGGGGCGCTGCTCGCCTTCCGGCGCGCCGACGGGCAACCCGTGGCGCTGCTGCCGGGCGGCCGGGGACGCTACCGCCTGGTGGACCCGCGCAGCGGGCGCTCCACGCGCGTGACCCGCGAGCGCGCGCGGACGCTGGCTCCCGAGGCGTGGTGCTTCTACCGGCCGCTGCCCCCCGGCCGGCCGGCCGGGGCGGCGGACCTGCTGCGCCTCGCGGGCCGGCGTCTCCTGCCCGACGGCCTCAGGCTCCTCTCCGCCGGCGTGGCGGCGGGCCTGGCCTTGCTGACGCCGGCCGTCGCGGCGGGCCTGCTCGCCGACCGGGTGGTCCCGGCCGCCGCCGGCGGCGCGCTGGCGCAGGTCACCGCGGCCCTGGTCGTGCTGGCCGTCACCGCCGCTCTGCTGCAGATGCGGCAGGGCGCGGCTTTGATGCGCATCGAGGGCCGCGTCGCGGCTCGCATCGGGGCCGCGACGTGGGACCGCCTGCTCGGTCTGCCGAGGAGGTTCTTCGAGCGCTTCACGCCCGGCGACCTCCTGGTGCGCGTCGCCGTGTTCCAGGCCCTGCGCGAGCAGCTCGCCGGCACGGTGGCCGCCGCCCTGCAGGCCGTCGTGTTCCTGCTGCCGGCCTTCATCCTCATCTTCCTGTACGACGTCGGGCTCGGCTGGTGGAGCCTCGGGCTCGGCCTGCTCGCTCTGGCCGCGTTCGTGATCCTCGGCCTGCGCCAGGTCCCGCTGCAGCGCCGGTTCAACCGCACGAGGCGGCAGATTCTGGGCGATCTGTTCCAGTTCATCAACGGCATCGGCAAGCTGCGCGCGCTCGGCGCGGAGGACTCGGCGTTCGCCCGCTGGGCCCGCGGCTACCGCGAGCAGCAGCGCGCCCGGCTGCGCATCGGCCGGCTGAGCGAGCACCTGGTGGCGTTCGCCGCCGCCGTGCCGGCCGTCGGCGGCGCGGTGCTGTTCGGCGCGGTGGTGTGGAGCGGCCCGGCCGCCGTCACGGTCGGCGACTTCCTGGCCGTTTACGCGGCGGCGATGATCTTCTACTCGGCGATCGTCGGTCTGGGCCAGTCGTCGGAGGCGCTGGCCGGCATCATCCCGGCCGCCGAGCAGGCCGGACCCATTCTGGAGGCGTCGCCGCGGGCGCCGGAAACGGGCGGCGCGCGGATGGAGCTGCGCGGCGACATCCGTTTCGAGCACGTCGGCTTCAGCTACGCGAAGGGCGACCGCCCCGTTCTCGACGACGTCTCGTGGCACGCGCGGCCCGGGGAGTTCGTCGCCTTCGTCGGCGAGACCGGCTCCGGCAAGAGCACGCTGCTGCGGCTCGCGCTGGGGATCGAGGAGCCCGCGGTGGGCGCGGTGTACCTGGACGGCCGCGACCTCGCGCACTTCGACCGCCGCGCCGCCCGGCGCCAGTTCGGCGTCGTCGTGCAGGACGGCGCCCTGCGGCACGGCAACGTGCTCGACAACATCGTCGGCGTCTCGGGCGAGCTGACCGTCGAGGACGCCTGGCGCGCGGCCCGCCTCGCCGACGTCGACCACGACATCGAGGCCATGCCGATGGGCATGTTCACCCCGGTGGGCGGCGGCGGCGCCGTCTCCGGCGGGCAGGCCCAGCGCATCCGGATTGCCGCCGCCCTCGCGGGCAACCCCCGCATCCTGCTGTTCGACGAGGCCACCAGTTGGCTCGACGCGCGGAGCCAGGCCAGGGTCATGGAGAGCCTCCACGGACTCGCGGTCACGCGCGTCGTCATCGCCCACCGCCTGTCGACGATCCGTCATGCCAATCGCATCTACGTGCTGGGCGGCGGCCGCATCGTTCAGCAGGGCGGCTTCGACGAGCTGTTCGAGCAGGAGGGCGTGTTCCGGCGAATGATGCGGCGCCAGATCGCGTGACGCCGGCGGCATCCAGCTCATGCAGCGAGCAAGCGAGTGGTTCGCCCGCAACCCGGTGGCCGCCAACCTGCTGATGGCGTCCATCGTCATCGGGGGCCTGATTGGCATGGACCGCGTGCGCGGCGAGGCCTTCCCGGACGTCGCGCTCGACAGGCTGGTCATCGAGATGCCGTACCCGGCCGCGGCGCCGGAAGAGGTCGAGACGGCGGTCTGCGTCCGCATCGAGGAAGCCGTCCAGAGCATCGAGGGCATCGAGGAGATCGTCTCGACGGCGTACGACGGCCTCTGCCGCGTGGTCGTCGACATCGCCTCGCATGCCGACGCCCGCGGCGTGCTCGACGACGTCAAGACCCGGGTCGACGCGATCGAGACGTTCCCCAAGCGGGCCGAGGAGCCGATCATCACCGAGGGGCGGACGCAGATTCGCGTGGTCGACGTCGCGGTCTCGGGGCGGGCCGACGAGCTCACCCTCAAGAGGATCGCCGAGGGCGTGCGCGACGAGCTGCTCGGCCTGCCGGGAATCACCCAGGTCCGGTTCGCCAGCGTGCGTCCCTACGAGATCGCCATCGAGGTCTCGGAGTCGGCGCTGCGGCGCCACGGACTGACCTTCGACGACGTCGCCCACGCCGTGCGCCGATCGTCGATCGACCTGCCGGGCGGCGCGGTGCGGAACGAGAGCGGCGAGATCCGGCTGCGCACCGTGGGGCAGGCGTACCGGGGGGCGGAGTTCGAGGACCTGGTGCTCCTGGCGCGCGCCGACGGCACGCGGCTGCACGTGGGCGACGTGGCGACGGTGGTCGACGGGTTCGCCGAAACCGATCAGTTCGGCCGCCTCGACGGCGAGCCCGCGGTCCTCCTCTCGGTCCTCCGCACCGGCGGGCAGAGCGACATGGAGATCGCCCGCGCGGTGGACGACTACCTGGAACGCAAGGCCCCCACGCTTCCCGAGGGCATCCGGCTGACGAAATGGATGAACCAGGCCGACGCGCTGATCGACCGGCTGGGCCTCATGCTGGAGAACGGCATCGCGGGCCTCGCGCTCGTGTTCGTCCTGCTCGCCGTCTTCCTCGAGCTGCGCCTCGCCTTCTGGGTGAGCCTGGGCATCCCCGTCTCGTTCCTGGGCACGTTCATGCTCATGCCGGTCTTCGACGTGACGGCGAACATCGTCTCGACCTTCGCCTTCATCCTGGTGCTCGGCATCGTGGTCGACGACGCCATCATCGTCGGCGAGAACGTCTACCGCCACCAGCGGCGCGGCCGCACCCCCCTGGAGGGCGCGCTGGCGGGCGTGCGGGAGGTGGCGACGCCGGTCCTCTTCGCCGTTCTCACCACGGCGGCGGCGTTCTCGCCGCTGCTGTTCGTGCCGGGCATGCTCGGCAAGATGATGCGCTACGTGCCGCTCGTCGTCATCCCCTGCGTGCTCTTCTCGCTGGTCGAGTCGCTCAACATCCTGCCGGCGCACCTCGCCCATCCGCGGGCGGAACCGCGCGGGCGGTGGTCGCTGTTCCAGCGCGCCCTGGCCGACGGGCTCGAAACCGTCGTCGACCGCGTCTACCGCCCCGCGCTGGCGGTGAGCCTGCGCTGGCGCTACCTCACGCTGGCGGCGGGGGCGTCGGTGCTCGTCCTCACGGTGGGGCTGGTGGCGGGCGGCCGCGTCGCGTTCCACTTCTTCCCCGCGCCCGAGGCGGACGTCGTCTACGCCACGCTGACGATGCCCCTGGGCACGCCCCCGGCGGTCACCGCGGCCGCGGCGCGACGCCTGGAGGACAGCGCCGGTCGGTTGCGGCAGGATGTGATCGGGCAGACCGGGTCCGATCCCGTGCGGCACGTGCTGACCGCCGTCGGGAACCAGCCGCTGGGCGTGGCGCCGGGGCCGTTGTGGGGCGCCCCCAACGACGCGTCGGGACACGTCGCCCAGGTCATGCTGGAGCTGGCGCCGGCCGGCGAGCGCGGCGTGCGGGCCGACGAGGTCGGCCGGCGCTGGCGCGAGCTGACCGGCCCGATTCCGGAAGCGGTCGAGCTGGGGTTCTCGGCGTCCGACCTGCTGCCGGGCGAAGACGTCGACGTGCAACTGGTCGGGGCCGACCCGGTGCAGTTGCGGGCTGCCGTGGAGCGCGTGAAGAGCGGCCTGCGCGGCTTCGCCGGCGTGCACGACGTCACCGACTCGTTCGAGGGCGGACCGCGGGAGATGCGCATCGGCATCAAGCCCGCCGCCGAGGCGCTCGGGCTCTCGCTGGAGGACGTCGGCCGGCAGGTGCGGCAGGCGTTCCACGGGGAGGAGGCGCAGCGAATCCAGCGCGGGCGCGACGACATCCGGGTCATGGTCCGCTATCCCGCCGACCAGCGCCGGTCGCTCGACCAGCTCGAGAACATGCGCATCAGGACCCCGGACGCCGACGAGGTCCCGTTCGGCTACGTGGCGGCGGTCGAGAGCGGCCGGGGCGTCTCGACGATCCGGCGTGTGAATCGCAGCCGCGCGATCAGCGTGAGGGCGTCGCTCGACGAGACGGTCACCTCGGCCGGCGCCGTCTACGCCGCGCTCGCGGCCGACGTCATGCCCGCGGTGGCCCGGGACCATGCCGGCGTGCGCTACTCCTTCGAGGGGTCGCAGGCGGACCAGGAAGCCGTGATCGGCAGCCTGCAGGTGGGGTTTCCGCTCGCGCTGTTCGCGATCTTCGCGCTGCTGGCGATTCCCCTCGGGTCCTACGTGCAGCCGCTCATCATCATGAGCGCCATCCCCCTCGGGTTCGTCGGGGCCGTCGGCGGACACATCGCGATGAACGAGGACGTGACGATGCTGTCGATGATGGGCATCGTGGCCCTGTCGGGCGTCGTGGTCAACGACAGCCTCGTGATGGTCGACTTCATCAACCGCGAGCGCCGGCGGGGCGGCGGCCTGCTCGCGGCGGTGCAGGAAGCGGGGGCGGCGCGGCTGCGGCCTATTCTGCTGACCTCGATCACCACGTTCGCGGGACTTGCGCCGCTGCTGCTGGAACAGGGCGCGCAGGCCGATTTCCTGAAGCCGATGGCCATCTCCCTGGCGTTCGGGGTATTGTTCGCCACCGTCGTCACGCTGGTGCTGGTGCCGGGCGCCTATCTGGTCCTGGATGACGTCGAGCGCCTGCTGCGGCTTCCGTTCCAACGGCGGGATGCAGCCGGGTGATGCGAGACGAGCCTACGTGACCCGTGACGAGCTGCGGGCCGAGCTGGCCGAGATGAAGGTCGACCTGATCAAGTGGATGGTCGGCACCGGGCTCGGCATCGCGGCGATCACCGCGACCCTGGCCGGCATCATCCTGCGCGCGCTCCAATAAGGACTAGCGATGACGCTGCCAGGTGGCGCGGCTCTCAACTCCGTCGTCACCCATCAGCGACAGCACCAGCGTGTCGCCGTCGTCCGCGAGGTCGTACGAGTAGCTCAGCGTCCTGCCCCGCACATCCGGTCGAGACCCGCCCTCGACCCCATGCTCGACGACTCTCCGAGTGACGTTCACGTCATATCGGCCGTAGTAGGCCAGATAGCTCTCACGGCTTGAAAGCTGGACCGACACCCGGCCGCTGGCGTCATACGACAGCATCCCGTCGGTGAACGCCGAACCGTCCGCCGCCGCCCCACCGACCCGCTCGAACGACGAGAGACCGAACGCGCCGACGAACCGGGCCATCTGCTCGGTGGCCCGCGCGCCGTTCAACATCAGCGTCATGCTCCGATTGCCTTCGTGACAGGCAAACTCGTAGATCGGCTCCTCTGTGTTGGTCAGAGGGTACTCCGCCGACCACGGCTCCGTGAACGAGTCCGGGTCGTAGACGGTGTACTCCTGATGCATCGTGGCCTGGTCGATCCGCGTCAGACGCTGCACCAGACGCATACCCGCCCCGGACCCCGCAAAGGTCCAGCGCGGGTCGAAGTTCGTCGATTCGATCACCAGGGTGTCGCCGTCCCAGGAGCCGCGCGAGGTCCCGGTCCACTGCTGGATGGCGCTGGACACCTGCGGCCGGTCGTCCAGCGGGACCGTGATCGTGGTGTTGATGAACTCGTAGTGGATGACCACATGATCCGGGGTCTGGAAGATCCGGGCCGGGAACGCACCCCCTCGGAGCGGCAGCATCCCGCCCACCAGGCAGCGTTCGTCCAGTGCCCGGTCCTCGGGGCCCTCCGGGATGCCGCTCATGCGCCGACCTGGCATGCCCACCCGGTAGCGGCCTTCCTCGGTGCGTGGAATCCGCCCGTTCTCGGGTGAGACGACGAGCGACGTGCGCCCGTCCAGCAGCGGATGGTCGTAGATGGACTGGTCGACCCCGCCATCGCCCAGCTCGAAGTCGGCGCTCAGGGCCCGAGCGAGCCTCTCGCGGATGCGGCTCCGCCGCGTGGCAAGAAACTCCGCCTCTTCTTCTTCTGTGAGACGAAGTCTGTCCTCGAATTCGGCCGGTCGCTCGAGGGGCGTCATCGTGGGAAGCGACCAGGTCCCCTGGAGATCAGGCACGCCCCAGGGCGTACGGGGCGGGCCCGCCTCGCCGGCCGGCTGCGCCAGCGCCGGGCACGGAAGCGCCGCGAGGGCGCCGGCCAGCCCGAGGCATCGCAGGACGTACTGAGCCATGCTCATGGTCTCGTCTCCGCTTTCAGTCGCTGCAGCTCCTCCCGCGACCGGAACTCCAGCTTCGCCACCCGCCCAGGCCAGGCCCGTTCCCGGACTTTCACCACGGGCTGTCAAGGCAAGGCGAACGTCACCAGCATGTTGCTCCCGGTCGGCGCCTCCATCTCCGGCGCGTAGGTCTGCAGCCGGTTGCCGACGCCTCCCACCGGCACCGTCAGATACTGCCGGCCGTCGACCGCGTAGGTCACCGGGTAGCCGCTGATCTGGCTGCCCAGGATCGTCTCCCACAGCACCTCGCCCGTCTCCGCGTCGAAGGCCCGCAAGCGCCGGTTCGAGTCGCCGAAGAAGACCACGTTCCCCGCCGTCGCCAGCGTCGAGCCGGCGTTGGGAGCCCGCTGGCTGTAGCGCCACACCTCGCGGCCCGTCGCGATGTCGAGCGCACGCACCTCCGTCAGGTCGCCGTCCGGGCCGATGTCCGGATCGGGAATCGTGAAGCGCGGGCTGGCCCCCGAGATCGTCCGCGAGTTCGTCGTCTGGTTCAGGCACGAGCGGTTGATCGGAACGTAGAGCATCCCGGTCACCGGGCTGTACGACCACGACCACCAGCCCTTCACGTTGTGGCCGCAGATGATGAACTGGTCGCCCTCCTCGCGCGCCACCAGGTCCATGTTGATGTAGGTGGTCCCCGTCTCCACGTCGACGTCCGAGATCACGAACCGCTCCGTGCTCTCGAACGGGAACGGGTCGGCCCAGAGAAACTCGCCGGTCTCGCGGTCGTTGACGAACAGGCCGCCCGGCTCGCCCATGACCACGACCACCTTGCGCTCCTCGGCGGTGCCGGCCAGCTTCGGATTGATCCAGCGCACGGCCTCCGGGTCCGGATCGACCACCGTGTCGATGAGCGTGCGCTCCTGCACGAAGTCCTGATCCCAGTCGTCGCACGGCAGGTACTGGTAGTACCAGTCGATGGCGCCGGTGTCGGCGTTCATCGCGATGGTCGAGTTCGAGTACAGCTCGCACGGCGAGCTGTCGCCGACGTTCCAGGTTCCGCGCCGCACGAGCCGCGGGTAGGGCAACGGCACCGCGACGCCCCAGAACACGCGGTTCAGCCCGGGGTCGTAGCTGCCGGGGATGCCCCACGGCGAGACGTGGACGCGGCGGGCGGTGGGCAGCGCGCCCCACGTCTCGCCGCCCGGGTCGTCGTCGCCGGCCGCCGTGTAGGTTCGCCAGCGCTCGGTCCCGGAGTCCGTGTCGTGGGCCGCCACGAAGCAGCGCGCGTCGAGGCTGGCAGGGCTGCAGGTTCGCCCGCTGACCACCATCCCGTTGACGATCACGGCGCCGGACGAGTGGGTGATGCCCTCCCGGTAATCCGCCGTGCGCGACTCCCAGGCCAGCTCGCCGGTGCGGGCGTCGACCGCGATGATGTGGGCGTCCGCGGTCAGGTGATACACGTGGTTGCCGTACAGCGCCAGGTGGCGCGTGCGCCCGCCGAGCCGCGCGTACTCGCGCAGGTCGTCCGGCAGCTCGCGCTCGAAGTCCCAGACGAGGTCGCCGGTGGTGGCGTCGATGGCCTGCAGGTGATCGGAGCCGGGGTTGGCGATGTACATCACGCCGTCGTAGACCAGCGGCCGGATCTCCTGGTCCCCCTCGTCCATCGCGCGCATCCAGGCGAGCCGGAGCTGGCCGACGTTCTCGCGCGTGATCTGATCGAGGGGACTGAACGCCTGGAAGTCGTAGGTGCGGTACGCCATCAGCCAGTCCGCGGGGTCCGGGTTGCGCAGCATCTCGTCCGTGATCGGCACGAACCCGTCCTGCTGGCCGGCCGCCGCCAGCTCCACCTCCGCGCCGGGTCCGGCGGGACCGCGCCCGGACACCCACAGGAGCACGACGACGATGCCCACGCACGCGGGCGTCAGTGTCTTCAGCATGGCGTTTGCTCCCCTCCAATTCCGGGTTCATCGCACGCGGCTCGCGGCCGGTGTCCGCCCGCCAGTTGCGGCGTCCCATGATGCCGTACTCCGCCGGGATGCGCATCACCGGAATCACCGGGGGCCGCGTGTCTCCCCCCGGGGACGAAGGGACCGGCGAGCTGCGCTGCCGGCTACCCGGCACGGCGGGCAGCCGCGCCCGGGCCGGGTACAATCCGCGGCGGATTCGCGCGCCCCCGCCCGCCGGAGCTCGCGGGCTCGGTGCACGCGGAGGAGCGGACCGCAATGACCGCCGTGCAACCCGACTGGGATCACCTGTTCCGCCGCGCCCGCGCCGTCGCCCGCCGCGCCTACGCGCCCTACTCCGGGTATCACGTGGGGGCCGCCGGGCTGGTCGATGACGGGCGCGTCGTCGAGGGCTGCAACGTGGAGAACGCCTCGTACGGCCTGGGGCTGTGCGCGGAGTGCGCCCTCGTGTGCGCGCTGCACGCGAGCGGCGGGGGGCGGCTCGCGGCGGTCGCCGTCGTCGTCGGACGGAATCTCGACGACCTGCAACCCGGCAAGCCGTGCGGCCGTTGCCGCCAGTTGCTGTACGAGGCCGGCGGCGCGGACCTGCTCGTCAACGCTCGCCACACGGTCGGCGAACTGCTGCCCGACGCGTTCGGACCCGACGCGCTGCGCTGAGTCCCTGCTGACACACCCGGCGGCGTGGTTTAGACTGCGCGCAGGACGGAGACGGAGGAAGCCGATGCGCAAGATGCTGACGGTGAGTTGTGCGATGGCGCTCGCAATGACGGCGGTCGCGGTCGTGTCCGCGGACGATTGGCCGCAGTGGCGCGGCCCGGAGCGCCTTGCCGTCTGGCAGGAGACGGGCATCGTCGACGAGTTGCCCGACGAGCTGAAGGTGGCCTGGCGCACGCCGCTGCGCGCGGGCTACTCCGGGCCGGCCGTGGCCGACGGGCGCGTCTTCATCACCGACTGGGCCGAGGACCCCGACTCGCGCACGCTGGACGGGACCGAGCGCGCGCTGGCCCTCGACGAGCAGACCGGCGAGGTGCTCTGGACCCACGCGTGGCCGACCAGCTACCGGATGCTGTCGGTCGCCTACGCCGTCGGCCCGCGCGCCACGCCTACCGTGGACGGCGACCGCGTCTACGTCGTCGGCGGCACCGGCCGGCTCTTCTGTCTCGACGTCGCGACCGGCCGCGTGCTGTGGGAGAAGGACTACGTCGCCGAGTACGGGACGAGCGTCCCGACCTGGGGCATCGTCAGCGCGCCGCTCGTCGACGGCGAACGGCTCATCACGGTGGTCGGCGGGGAGCCCGACGCGCTGGTCGTGGCCTTCGACAAGCACACCGGCGAGGAGATCTGGCGCGCCATCGAAGTGACGTCCGAGATGGGCTACGCGCAGCCCATCATCTACGAGGCCGGCGGCGCCCGGCAGCTCATCATCTGGCATCCGCAGGCCTTGGCGTCGCTCGATCCCGAGACGGGCGAGCTGTACTGGGAGCAGCCGTGGGAGGTCGGGATGGGCGTGACGGTCGCCACCCCGGTGCGCAGCGGCGACTACCTGCTGGTATCGCAGTTCTTCTACGGCTCGCTCATGGTGCGGCTCAGCCAGGACCGGCCGGCCGCCACCCACCTCTGGCAGGGCCAGGCCCGCAGCGAGCTGCCCGACCAGACCGACACCATCCACGCGATGGTGACGACGCCGGTCATCATCGGCGACTACGTCTACGGCGTCGACAGCTACGGCGAGCTGCGCGGCCTCGACGCGCGCACCGGCCGGCGGCTGTGGATGAGCCCGGACATGACCGCGCAGGCACGCTGGAGCACCGCGTTCCTGGTACGCCACGAGGACCGCTACTTCGTCAACAACGACGAGGGCGACCTCATCCTGGCCCGGTTCACCCCGCAGGGCTACGTCGAGCTGGGCCGGACCCGCCTGATCGAGCCGACGGGCAGCTCCGGGACGCGCACGCCCCACGGCCGCATCGAGGCGCGCCTGATCAACTGGTCGCACCCGGCCTACGCGAACGGCCACATCGTGCACCGCAACGACCGCCAGATCATCCGTGCATCGCTGCGGGCCGCGGACTACTGAGCGCGGGCGTTCCGGCGCGCGGGAGGAGGATCGTTCGATCCGTCACCGGATGATGTAGTAGCCGACGACGCGCCACTCCCCGTCCTCGAGCACGACGGTCACCCGCTCCCCGGTGTCCGGCCGCCACTCGTAGACCGCATCGAACTCGAACACGATGTAGTCACCGGGCGGGGCGTCGGGCAGGGTCGTCGTGCGCTGCGCGCTCGTGACGGTCCGCGACCTGAGCGCACCGAGCGTGGCCCGCGTCGTGTCGATCTCGCGACGGAACTCCTCGGCCGACACGCGCTCCCGAAAGAACGTCGCCGTGACCTCGTACGCCGCCGCGTAGTCCCCGGCGTCGACCAGCGCCAGCCACGCGTCGACCGCCCGCCGCGCCGCGGCCGTGTCCGCATCCGTGTCGGTCGGCGCTCCGCCGGTGGGCGTCGGCTGCACGGGGCTCCCACCGTCGCCCCCGCAGGCGGCGAAGGCGGCCAGCGCGACGACGGTGAGCAGCACGGCCAATGGCATCGATCCGCACCGAGCCGCGGCACGCCGCGCGGCGTCTCCTCCGCCGCCGATGTCGACACCTACGCCGGCCGCAGCGGCCGGAAGAAGGTGCGCAGGTCCCGCACCAGCAGATCCGGCTCCTCGATGGCGGGGAAATGCCCGCCGCGGTCGTAGACCGTCCAGTGGGTGACGTTGTCCGGCGGCTCGGCGACGTACGAGCGCGGCGGCTGGCCGCGCAGCGGGATGCCGACGAACTGCGCGAAGCCCTGCGGCACGCGCACCGGCCCCGCCGTCCGGCGCGGGCGGGCGCTCCCCAGGCCGTTCGCGTGGTAGTAGCGCACGCTGGTGCCGATGGTCCGCGTGTGCCAGTAGATGGACACGAGCGTCAGGATCTGGTCCTTGCTGAAGCGCGTCTCCACGTCGCCGTCGCAGTCGCTCCAGGAGCGCAGCTTCTCGGTGAGCCACGCGGCGAGCCCGACCGGCGAGTCGGTCAACCCGAACGCCAGCGTCTGCGGCTTGGTGCCCTGGATGCGCTGGTACCCGGTCTCGTCGACGGACCAGTGGTCGGCGCGGGCGGCGTAGTCCCGCTCCGCCTCGGTTTCCGGGTCGCGCTCCATCCGGGCCGGCGCGCCGGGCGTGTGGACGCCGACCAGGCGCTCGGGATAACTGGCGCCGAGCACGCGGGTGATCCCCGCGCCCCAGTCGCTGCCGTAGGCGCCGAAGCGCTCGTAGCCCAACTCGTCCATCAGGGCCACCCACAGCTCGGCGGTGCGCACGACGTCCGTACCCTCGGCCGGCTCGCCGGAGAAGCCGAACCCCGGAATGGACGGCACGATCACGTCGAAGGCGTCGGCCGGGTCGCCGCCATGGGAGGCCGGATCGCTCAGAGCCATCACCGACGGGAGCATCTCCCAGATGGTGCCCGGCCAGCCGTGCGTCATCACCAGCGCCAGCGGCGCCGGACCGACGCCCTCCTGGCGAATGAAATGGATGAGCTGCCCCTCGATCGTGGTGGTGTAGTGATTGAACGCGTTGAGCGCGGCCTCGTGGGCGCGCCAGTCGTACTCGTCCCGCCAGTACGCGATCAACTCCTCCAGGTAGGCGCGGTCCGTGCCGTACGACCACGGCTCGCCCGGCGAGTCCGGCGGCCAGCGCGGCGACTGGAGACGGCGACTCAGGTCCTCGAGCTCGGCATCGCCCACCCGCACCTCGAACGGCTCGACGCCGGCCGGCAGCGCCGCCTGACCGGCGGCCGCGACGCGCGCCCCGCCCGGTCCGAACAGGCCGCCGCCGGTGGTGGCGGCGGCAGCCGCGGCCATCAGGCCGAGAAGCGTGCGCCGATCGATCTGACGTTGCGATTCCGACATGGACTCCACTCCTTCGTGCCGACAGGCCCTGATTCTAATCGTTCGGCGTGCCGGGCGCGCGACCGAGGGCGCCGCGCGGCCGACCGCATCGATGCCGCGAACGCGCTACCATACGGATGAAGACTCGCTTGGGAAACGAGGTCCAGATGAATCATGAGAAGCTCGGCCCGATGACCTCCGCGGCAGCACTTCTGGCCGCCACCTTCCTGCTGCCGGCGGCGGCTGCCGCTCAGGCGGGGAACGGGGATGCGGCGGTCCCGCGCACGGCGTGGGGCGATCCCGATCTGCAGGGCCTGTGGACGTCGGCCACCCTCACGCCGCTGGAGCGGCCCACGCGGCAGTCCGAGCGGACGCTGCTGACCGCCGAGGAGGCCGCGGCCATCGAGCAGGAGTCGGCCGCGGAGCGCGCGGCGTCGGACGGCACGTCGGCGCCCGGCACGGTCGGGGGCTACAACCAGGTCTGGCTGGATGCCGGGACGCGCATCGTGGGCGACCTGCGCACGTCGCTGATTGTCGACCCGCCGGAGGGCGTCATCCCGTGGCGGCCGGAGGCCAGGCTTGCCAGCGACCGCGAGCGGGCGCGCTACGGGGTCGGCCCCTTCCACTCCTGGACCGATCTCGACACCGGCGAGCGCTGCCTCACCGATGGCCTGCCCAACATGGTCCCGATCCAGCCCTACAACATGAACCTGCGCATCCTGCAGACGCCGGGCCAGGTGGCGATGCTGCACGAGATGTACCACGAGTTGCGGGTCATCCCGCTCGACGGCCGGCCGCGGACCGGCATCGCGCAGTGGACCGGCGAGGCGCGCGGGCGCTGGGAGGGCGACACGCTCGTGGTCGAGACGATCAACTTCGTGGACAAGCCGGACGCGTACTGGAGCACGCTGTGGCGCGCCTCCCGGCCCGGCCTGCGGCTGATCGAGCGGTTCACGCGCGTGGGGCCGGACGCGATCGACTACAGCTTCACGGTCGAGGATCCGGCGTGGTTCACGCGTCCCTGGACCGCATCTGCGCCGCTCACCACCGACCAGGCGTCGCGCGGCGTGGCGGCGGGCGAGATGTGGGAGTACGCCTGCCACGAGGGCAACCACGCCATGATCAACATCCTGGGCGGCGCCCGCGCCGAGGAACAGGCCGCCGACGGCGGCCGCTGACGCGCGCGCGCGGCGGCCGCACGTCGCGAGCCGCCGCGCGCCCTGCCCCGCCGGCCGGGCGGCGCCGGGCCGTCAGTCCTCCCCCGCCTCGATGATGGCGGCGGCCGGACCCGTCAGCGCCACGATGTGCAGACCGGTGTCGGCGCGGTCCGCCAGGTAGAGCAGCCCGCGGTCGTCCACCTCGAGCTTGTTGGTCTGGATGGCCACCTTGCAGCTCTCGACGCCGTCGATGGTGGCGCAGCGCTCCGCCGTCCGCTCCGTGGTGGCGGGAATGTAGTACGCCACCTCTTCCAGGCGGAACGGGTCGCGGATGTCGATCACGCGCGCGCCGGCGTTGAACCACGACACGGCCATCAGCTTCCCGTAGAACGGCGGCTCCATGGACCACTGCGGCGAGTGGGGGCCGAAGCGCCCGCCCCGGTCGCAGAACTCGCCGCTCGACTCGGGCACCTGGAACGTGGCGATCGGCAGCGGATGGTCCTCGTCCGTGATGTCGAGCATGAACGTGATGTGGCGCGCCTCCTGGCACGCGTTGCCCGCCGACTCGGAGACGACGAACAGGAAGTCCCGCGTCGCGTGGTCGCGGTTGTCCGCGTAGTCGGCAATCTCCACGTCGAGCAGCGGCATCGCGGTGTGCCCGCCCCAGAACGCCGGCAGGTCGAGCCGGCCAATCTGGGGATACGCCAGGCCCGCGGGACTCGCGGCGAGGGGCGCCGCGGCGTCCGGGTCGCCGTTGAGCAGCCGGTCCCGATCGAGGATCTGCACGACGCCGTTCGCCACGGTGCCGTACGCGAGATACAGCCGGTTGCCCAGCCTGACCGCCTCGTGCAGCCCCGAGCCGCCGGGAATGGGACCGCTCGCGTCCGGCTGGACCCCCGGCAGGCTGAAGTCGCGGACATGGCGCGGCGCCGCCGGGTCGGCGAGGTCGAACACCTGCAGGATGCGCGGCGCGCGCCAGCCGTCCACGGTGCCCACGAGATGGGCGATGCCGGTGTCGCACTCCCACCAGTTCTTGTGGGTGTGCTGGTCGCCGGACGGCGTCCGGCCCATCTCGACCACCGTCCGCACGAACGCGGGGTCGGCCGGGTCCGTGACGTCCCAGATCTCGTGGCTGCTGTTGCCGTTGGGGCGCAGCAGGTAGAAGCGTCCCGCCCGGCCCCGCGGGAGCTCGTCGCCGGCGCACACCTGGACCATCTGCGAGCCGCTGGCCCCGCCTGTCGCCGGGATGTGCGCCAGGTAGACCGGCGCTTCCGGCGCGGTGACGTCGAGCACCGACGTGCCGTTGGTCTCCACGGCGCCCGTCAGCGGATTGAGCGCCTCGCCGGCATGGTGGCCGACGTAGAGGATCCGCCGCGCCCCCTGCCGCACCGGCAGCGGCTGGTAGGCGGAACGCCCCTGCAGGTCGTGCGCCGCGACGAGCCGCGTGTTGAACGCCTCCTCGCCGTGCCCCCGCCCGCCGCCCTGCGCCGCCGGCGTCACGGCGCCGGCAACCAGACCCGCGGCAATCGACAGTGCCAACCAGCGGTTCATCGTCAGCCTCCCTCGGAAATGCGGATCGCGTCTCGCGTCCGGATCCGCGTCAGATTATCCGATCGGCCAGTGCTGGACGTGCCCGGCTGTCGGCCGGGTCCTCGGGGATCAAACGAGAACCGGGCCGGCTCGCGCGGCGCGCCGGCGGCAGGACGGTGGCGGTCGGCTATGATGCCCGGGTATCCGCCCCCCGCCGACCGGGATTCGACGAGCGGACGGATGCGGAGCGGGAGGGACGATGGCAGACGGGAAGCAGGTCGGAGGCCGGGCCGCGGCGGCGGTGCGGCCGAGCAGTGCGCCGCCGGCGCGGGCGGTCGCGCTGATCGCCGGCATCGTGGCCATGCTGGCGGCGGGCACGGCGGGCGCAGCCCCGCAGGAGGCCGCCGGCGCGCACTCGCCCGCCGGCGCCGGCGCCGAGGTGCTGGCGCTCGAGCGGCAGATCGAGGCGGCGGTGCTGCATGCCGACACCGCCTTCCTGGAAGACGTCTGCGCGAGCGACTTCACGTACACGCACGGCGACGGGTGGACCACCGGCAAGCCCATTCTGGGCGTCGATCATCGTGCGGAGTGGCTGGCGTCCCTGGCCGGACGCTACAGCGCGCGGGAGGTCGACTCGCAGCAGGTCGAGCTGCACGGCGACGTGGCCATCACGATGGGCCGCGTGCGGGCGCGCAGCGGCGGCCCCGCGGCCGCCCAGCGCGCCTTCAGCTTCTGGTACGTCCGCGTCTACGCGCAGCGCGACGGCCGCTGGCAGTATCTCTCGCACCGCACCGTGCACGGCCCGCTGTACGAGGATTGACGCCGCGTCGGCCGCGTCACGGCTCGACGGTGATCTCGCCGACCGCCCACGGGTGGTCCGCGCAGTGGTAGCGGAACGTGCCGGGGCGATCGAAGGTGACGAACGCCCACGTCGCCGGCTCGAGCCGGCCGGTGGCCCAGCTCCCGTCCTGCGCCTCGATCGCGTGCACGAGGTCGCCGTTGTTGCGGAACTGCACGCGCGCGCCCGCAGTGACCAGCGCCCGCACCGGGTTGAACGTGTGCTCGTCGATCTGGTACCGTCGGCCGCCCACCGCCCAGGCGGGATTCACCAGCAACGTCGCGGTCTCGACGGCGTCGGTCGCACGCGGCGCCGGACCCGACGGCTCGAGGTCCGCCCAGGGATCGGCCGGCACGTCGCCGCGGGCGGCGACGGCGCCGTCCAGCGTGAACGCCCACAGCTCGCGCCCCATCGGCACGGCGATGAACTGCCGGCCGTCGAGCGCGTAGGCGGCCGCCGGTCCCGGCCGCACGCGGGCCCCCGCCGGCGTGGCCTGGAACGCCCACACCCGCTCCCCGGTCCGCGCGTCGTAGCCTTCGACCTGACCGCCCGGCGAGCCCCGGAACATCAGGCCGCCGGCGGTCGTGAGCGGACCGCTCGTGCCGAGCAGGGGGCTGGGGACCTCCTGCTTCCAGACCAGGCGGCTGGTGCGCGGGTCGATGGCGGCGATGATGCCGAGCGGCTCCGGCAGGCTGAGGTGATCGTCCTGGGGGAAGGCCAGCCAGGGGTCCGCGAACCGCCGCGTGCGCCCGACCTGCGCCCGGCCCTGCGCGTAGACGTAGCCGGTCTGCGGACTGAACGCCATCGGCGTGACCCGCACCCGCGGAATCGGCAGGCCGGGCGCCACGAGGTCGTGCCGGTCCACCGTGGGCGGCGTGAAGGTGCTGCAGCTCAGCTCGAACGGCGGCGGCACCCGGTCGCGCCAGTACGAGCAGTCGGGCAGGATGCTCTCGGCGCCGACCGGATACGGCTGCGTGGGCGCCGTGTGCAGGAACGCGTCCTGCGGCACCGGCCGCTCCTCGAGCGGCACGAGCGGCTCGCCCGTCGCCCGATCGAACAGGAACAGGTAGCCGTCGGCCCGCATCGCCGCCAGCGCCTTGCGCGGCTGCCCGTCCACCTCCGCCTCGTAGAGCAGCAGCGGCGTGGCGATGTCGGCGTCCCACACGTCGTGCCGCACGACCTGATAGTGCCAGCGCCGCTCGCCCGTCGCCATGTCGAGCGCGAGCACCGAGGCCGTGAACAGGTTGTCGCCGGCGCGGAGCTCGCCGCCGAACATCGGCACCGCGTTGCCGGTCGAGAAGTAGACGAGGCCCAGGTCGGGGTCGACCGTCCCCACCAGCCACACGCCGCCGCCGCCGAGCCGCCACGACTCGTTGTCCTGCGGCCACGTGTCGTGGCCGAACTCTCCGGGCCGCGGCACGATGAAGAACGTCCACTGCACCGCGCCCGTCGCCGCGTCGAGCGCGACGATGCGCCCCTGGCCTCCGCTGTCGCCGTTCGACACCCCGACGAAGACCTGGCCGCGCGCGTACATCGGCGCCGTGGTCACCCGCTCGCCCTCGCCCCGCGGGACGCTGCCCACCGGGGTGGCCCACGCCAGCTCGCCGGTCTCCTGCCGCAGGGCGGCCACCTCCGCGCTGCCCAGCCCGACGAAGGCGAGGCCCGCCCCCAGGCCGATGCCCTGCCAGGAGGGCACCCGCAACGGCCGGTCCGGCGACGGCTGCCAGCGCCAGCGCAGCCCGCCGGTGCGGGCGTCGATGGCGAACACGTTGGCCCCGCCCGTCAGGTAGAGGACGCCGTCCCGGACGACCGGAGTCGCCCGCGAGGCCGCGCCGCCGGGGAGCGGCGTCACCCACGCTCCGCCGAGCCGATCGACCGTCTCGAGCGTGATGTCGGCGAGCGTCGAGTAGCGCGAGCTCGACCAGTTGCCCCCGACCAGCGGCCACTCGCCGCCCGGATAGCCGCCCAGATGCTCGGCAGCCTCCTGCCCCTGCAGGCCGCCGGCCAGGGCGACCACCCCGGCCGCTGCCAGCGCCGCGACGAATCCACGGTGCCGTTCCCGCATGCCGCCCTCCTTGCTTGTACGCGGCGCCCGCCCATCGGGATGTTCGCATCGACGAATATCCTCACGGCCCCGTCGCACCCCGCACGATCTCGTCCTCCAACTGCCCTGGATCGGCGACCTCGTCGTTGAGCCGCACGAGTCGCTCGACCGCCTGCTTCCGGGCCGCCTCGCCGCCGGCGCCATACCGGATCATCACGGCTTCCCGTACCAGCTCCTCGACCGATCGCCCCTGCCGTTGCGCCACATCCACGACCTCCCTGTAGAGCGCGGGCGGAAAGAGGATCGTCACCTTGGTCATCTTCTCAGCCATATCCGCACGCGTATCTGGATATGGCACGGTAGCCCGCGCCAGCCCGGACGTCAATGCGCGGGTGAGTCGGCCGTCAACCTCGGTCGGGTGCCCACAGCACCTCGAATCCGAGCGCGCGCGCCGCTGTCGCCTGACGGCGATCGTGCGTGCCGAACACCAGGCCGCTCCCGCGCCGCTCGGCGAACAACAGGGCACTGGCCAGGTGGATCGCATCGAGCGTCTTCACGGCGGTAGGCATGGGTTGGCCGGCGCGGCGCAGGACCGCTGCGGTCAGTCGAATGCTGCCAATCGCCTGCTCCGTTGCCGCCAGCGCGTCATGCGCATCCGCAAGCCCGTCATCGTCAAGGGCATGCTCCAGGCGCAGGCGGTCGAGCGCGCGCCGCGCTTCCACGCCCATCAGCTCGCTCGAGTACGCACGCTCCCACACGCCCCACTCCGGTGGCGCGTCTCCGGCTGCGAGCAGCGCCCGCAGCACGACGCTCGTGTCGAGATAGACTGTCAACGGTGCTCCCGATCCGCGCGCAGCAGGGAAACCGGATCGACGGGCTTTCGAAGCGCGATACGCGTCGCCGTGGGCAGGCTGCGGACATCGACCGCCTCTCGCACCTCGAGGCCATCGGCATCACCCTCGAACGGGACGAGCCTCGCGATTGGCGTGCGGCGGTCGCACACCGTCACCGTCGCGCCACGGCGCACCTGGGCCAGGTACCCGCTCAACTTGGCCTTCAGCTCCGACACCTTGACAGTCTGCACGACCTGATTAAACCACTTCTGGTCACATTGGGCCACATACGTCGCGTCTCCGACTGCAGCCGCGGCCAGCCCGCCACATCCGCGGCCGCGCGTGCATCACGCGGTGCAACGCTCGACCGGACCGGAATAGTGCCGCAAGCGGCACGCCGCCTCGTCGCGCGAATCGCCGCGGCCGCCGTCCCGGAGGAGCCATCATGTCGAGCCCCGCGCTGACCATCCGCTCGCTGACCGCGCGCGCCGTGGCGGCGCCGCTGGCCCGGCCGCTCCGCACGGCCTCCGGCGACATCCCGGTGTCGCCGCTCCTGCTCATCGACGTCGAGTCCGAGGAAGGCCCGGCGGGCCGCGCCTACATCTTCGGCTACACCACCGTGACGCTGCGCGCGCTGCACGCCCTGCTCGCCGACCTCGAGGAGATCGTGCGCGGCCGGCCCGCCAGCCCGGCGGCCGTCGCGGACGAGGCGGCGGCCCGCTTCCGGCTGCTGGGGCGCCAGGGACTGCTCGGCATGGCGCTCGCCGGCCTGGACATGGCGCTCTGGGACCTGCAGGGCCGCGCGCTCGGACGCCCGGTGGTCGAGCTGCTCGGCGGACGGGCCGCGCCCGTGCCCGCCTACGACAGCTACGGCATCGTCGATCCCACGGCGGACGCGGCGGCCCTGGAGCGCAGCGTCGAGCAGGGCTTTCGCGCCGTCAAGATCAAGATCGGGGTTGCCGACCTGGCCTGGGACCTGGCGAACGTGGCCGGCGTGCGCGAGGTGATCGGTCCCGACGTGCGGCTGATGGTCGACTACAACCAGTCGCTGACCGCGCCGGAGGCCCTGCGCCGCATCCGCGCGCTGGCCCGCTTCGACCTCGAATGGGTCGAGGAGCCGGTCCCGGCCGAGAACCTGACGGGGCACGCCCGTGTCCGCGCCGGCTCGCCGGTGCCGGTCCAGACCGGCGAGAACTGGTGGTTCGGCCACGACATGGCCCATGCTCTGGCCGCCGGCGCCTGCGACCTGTGCATGCCGGACCTGATGAAGATGGGCGGCGTGACCGGCTGGCTGCGCGCCATGGGACAGGCCGAAGCCGCCGCCGTGCCCGTCTCGAGCCATCTGTTCGTCGAGGCCAGCGCCCACGTCCTGCCCGTCACCCCGTTGGCGCACTACCTGGAGTTCCTGGACCTGGCCGGCGCCGTGCTCGTCGACCCGCCGCGGCCCGTCGACGGCTGCGTCACCGCGCGCGGCCCGGGCCTCGGCATGGACTGGGACGAGACGGCCGTGGCGCGCTATCTGGCGTAGGAGTCTGCCCCGCACGACGGTGCAGACTCCGCACCCGTCCGATTGAAGCCCGCAATCTTGCGCTGGTTTCCTGGCGGCCAACTCTGTACCCTGATCGGGCGCGGAGGGAGGCAGCCATGCTGAGAGTGACAGCAGTCGCGGCAGCGGCGCTCGTCGTATTGGCGGCGGGTGCGCTGGCGCCGGCGCAGGAGGGCGCGGCGAATCGTGCGGCGACCGCGGCCGATCTCGAGCGGTGGCAGACGGAGCTGTCCAACTGGGGGCGCTGGGGGTCCGACGACGAGATCGGGACCATCAACCTCATCACGCCGGAGAAGCGCCGCGAGGCGGCGGAGCTCGTGCGCGCCGGCGTCAGCGTCTCGCTGGCGCGGGACGTGCTGAAGGAGGAGGCCGTCGACAACCCGCGGCCGTTCGAGCACACGATGCACGGCGTCGGCTCGGACACGTTCGCCGTCCGCTACCACGGCTGGGCGCACACCCACCTGGACGCGCTGGCGCACGTGGACGACGACGAGGGGCGGATGTACAACGGCTACGTGCCCGACGAGGCGGCGGTGCTGGAAGCCGGCGGCCACGCGCGGAACTCGATCCACAACCTCAAGAACGGCATCTTCACGCGCGGCATCCTCATGGACATCCCGCGCCTGAAAGGCGTCCCGTACCTCGCGCCCGAGACGCCGATCTACGTCGACGATCTCGAGGCCTGGGAAGCGCGGACCGGCGTGCGCGCCGGCCCCGGCGACGCCGTGTTCATCCGCACCGGGCGCTGGGCGGCCCGCGAGGTGCTCGGGCCGTTCATCATCGGCCGCATCGGGACCGCGGCCGGCCTGCACGCGTCGGTCATACCGTGGCTGCGCGAGCGCGACGTCGCGCTGCTCGGCAGCGACGGCGCCCTGAGCGTCGCGCCCTCCGAGCTGCCGGGCGCCGCCCACGACTTCGCGCTGGTGCACCTCGGCATCCACCTGTTCGACAACGCCGATCTGGAGGCGCTCGGCGACGCGGCGGCCGAGCAGGGCCGCTGGGAGTTCCTCCTGACGGCCGCGCCGCTGGCCGTCTGGGGCGGCACGGGGTCGCCGATCAACCCGATTGCAACCTTCTGAGACGCGGTGAGCAGCGAACCGGCGCGCGCGAGGGCGCCGGTCCGCCGGGCTGACGAGCAACGGGAGAGGGAAATGTCAAGACAGACCGGTCGGTTCGTCGCGAGCGCGGCACTCGCCATCGCCATGGTCCTCGGCGCGGGGCTGCCCGCCGCGGCGCAGCAGGGCGCCCAGGACGGCGAGTGGCGCTACTACGGGGGCGATCTGGGCAGCACCAAGTACTCGCCGCTCGATCAGATCAACCGGGACAACGTCGCGGACCTCGAGATCGCCTGGCGCTGGAAGACCGACAACTTCGGACCGCGCCTGGACTTCAACTTCCAGGCGACGCCGCTGATGATCGACGGCGTGCTCTACACGACGGCCGGCCGGCGGCGGAACGTGGTCGCCATCGACGCGGCCACCGGCGAGACGCTGTGGATGTTCCGCTACGACGAGGGCCGGCGCGGCGAGGTGGCGCCGCTGCGCGCCAGTTCCGGCCGCGGCGTGGCGCACTGGAGCGACGGGCAGGGCGACGACCGCATCATCCACGTCACCCAGGGCTACCACCTCGTCGCCCTGGACAGGGAGACGGGGCAGCCGATTCCGACCTTCGGCGAGGACGGCATCGTCGATCTCTACAACGGCCTCTACGACGGCCTCGATCGGCCGGCCATCGAGGATGGCCAGATCGGCCTGAACTCGCCGGCCACCGTCGTCAACGACGTCGTCGTCGTCGGCGCGGCGCTGCGCGCGGTGGCGCCCGCCAGGGAGTTCCCGGCCGGGTTCGTCCGCGGCTTCGACGTGCGCACCGGCGAGCAGCTCTGGGTCTTCCACACGATCCCACAGGCCGGCGAGTTCGGCAACGACACCTGGGAGGAGGGCTCCTGGCGCTACACGGGCAACACCGGGGCGTGGGCGCCGATGTCGGGGGACGAGGAGCTCGGCTACGTCTACGTGCCGGTCGAGACCCCCACGAACGACCTGTACGGCGGCCACCGCCCGGGCGACAACCTGTTCGCCGAGAGCATCGTCTGCCTGGACGCCCGCACCGGCGAGCGCGTCTGGCACTTCCAGTTCATTCACCACGGCATCTGGGACTACGACATCCCGACCGCGCCGACGCTGATCGATCTCAACGTCAACGGCCGGGTGATCAAGGCAGTCGCCCAGATCACGAAGCAGGCGTTCACGTACGTCTTCGATCGCGCCACCGGCGAGCCGCTGTGGCCCATCGAGGAGCGGCCGGTACCGCAGTCCGACGTGCCGGGCGAGCAGTCGGCCGCCACCCAGCCGTTCCCGACGCGGCCGCCGGCCTTCGACCGGCAGGGGGTGTCGGAGGAGGACTTCCTCGACTTCACGGCCGAGATCGCGGCCGAGGCGCGGCGCATCGGGGGCGAGTACAAGCAGGGGCCGCTCTACACGCCGCCGATCCTGGCCGGGCAGGACGGCTTCCGCGGCCTGCTGATGCTGCCGCACATGACCGGCGGCGCGAACTGGCAGGGCGGCGCGGTCGACGCCGAGACCGGCATCCTCTACGTGGCCTCGATCACCAACCCGACGATCGCGGGGCTCGTCAACGATCCGGACCGCACGTCGATGGACCTCGTGGGCGGCGGCGGCCGGCCGCGCGGCCGGGACGCCTTGCGGCAGCAGCAGGGATGCGGCGAGATCGGCCCGCTCGGCCTCCCGCTCATCAAGCCGCCGTGGGGCCGGATCACGGCGCTCGATCTGAACGCGGGCGAGCTGCTGTGGACCATACCCAACGGTCCCACGCCCGACTGCGTGGCGAATCATCCGGCGCTGAGCGGCCTCGACATCCCGAGGACGGGCAAGCCCGAGCGCAGCGGCATCCTGGTGACCAGGAGCCTGCTGTTCGCGGGCGAGGGCTCGGGCCTGATGGCCACGCCGACCTGGGCCGGCGGCCCCATGTTCTACGCCTACGACAAGCAGACGGGCGACATCATCTGGGAGTACGAGCTGCCGAAGAACCAGAGCGGCGTGCCGATGACGTACATGCTCGACGGCAAGCAGTACATCGCGCTGGCCATCGGCGCCCGCGGCCAGCCGGCCGAGCTGATCGCCCTCGCGTTGCCGTAGCCCGGCAATCCGCCTCCGGCTCCGGTTGCCGCCCGACCAAACCCTCACCAGGAGTCTACGCCGCTCTACGGCGCAGACTCCTGGGAGGGGTTATCGCCGAGACGCTCGTATCGTCTCCAACTCTCGAACGAATCGGGCCTCGGCCGGCAAGTGCTCAATCGCCTTGCGATAGGCATCCTCGACCTCTCGGAACGGCGCCCGCAGCCAGTTTCGCGTGCGAGCCAGTTCACGCCAAGCCCAGGCATGGCGGGTGGGCGACGCATCGAGTTGAATGACCCGCTCGAGGAGGGTGCGGGCTTCGGCAAGCAGGCGGCGGTGCGAGGCGTGCTGCCGGGCGCGATTGGACTCGCGCGCCAACCAGATTTTCGTCTGCGCGAACTCGAGCAGCGCGCGGGGGTCCGCATACACCGCGTCTCCCGCGCGCTCGAAGTACCGGTGGGCGGTGCGAGAGTCCATCAGGCGACGGGCCAGAATGGCTGCGTCGATGGCGTCCTGGCCGAACGTTAGGGGGCGGTCGCGCTCGAGCAGCTCCTGCGCCTTTCGCTCGTCACCTGCCTCCAACAAGACGTCGACCAGCGTGTTCGCGACGTGCGCCACCGCGCTGGCAGGTCCCTGTGCCTCAAACGTCTCGAAGACGTCCTCAGCGCGGCCGACCTGGCCCCGCGTCGCGTACAAGCGGATCATCTCCGTCGCGAGGATGGCCGATGTCGGATTCGACGCACACGCCGATTCGATGCGCCGGATGGCTTCTTCGTGCTCACCCAGGGCCCGCAGGTGGGCCGCGTCTCGCAGTGCCGACAGCGCTCCGTATTCCGGATGGGCCGGCAACGTAGCCTGAAAGAACGTCCGCTGCTCGTCGAAGTCGAAACTTGGGGCCGGAGATCCATTCTCCTCCATGGCCCGGAACACCTTCGGCAATCCGGAGAGCCTTCCCTCCGCAAGTCCGAGCTCCTTCAGAAACTCGCCGATGCGCCGATTGCGGGCGGGCGCAGCGCGAACTACTGCGTCCGCCACCAGGTGACGGTGTTCGATACCCGGCACCGGTCCCGGATAGCTGATGACCTCGACCCGACTCGGATAGAGATAGACCTTCGTCGGTTCGGGTTGGTCGACATCGTAGCCACGGTGATACACCGCGTTTACGAGCGTCTCCCGCAGGGCCGGCAGGGGATAGCTGACCCAGCCGCGGACCTGACTCCGGTCCCGCTGTTTCTGCAGATGAGACGCCGAGAGATTCTCGAGATGATTCAGACAGCCGCGAATCTGATCCACGAGTGCTCCGCCAAAAGCGCGCTCCTCCTGCACGTCGCCGGCTCGATCCGCGGCGAACTGCACGACTTCGATCCGCGCGCCCCGAAACCACTGCACCGGTTCGCTGGAGAAGAAGAGGAGACCAGCGTTCCGGGGCACCTCGTGATCGTTGACCCGCGCGGTGATCCGCATGCGTCGATAGACGTCCCTGGCGTCCGGTTCGTCGAGCAGCCCGCTGCTCACGTCGCGCAGGTACTCCCGGACCTTGACCTCGCGGAGATCCTCGACGCGCGCGTCCGACGCACGGCGATCGTCCCAAGGAACGCGCGCTGTCTGTTGAATGAGCCCACGGAGCATGTCACCGCGCTGCTCCGCGTCGACCGTCTCGGCACCGAGGCGCACCCAGAACCGGCCCCGACCTCCACCCTCGGCGGGGGCTCGGTGAGGTCGCATCTCGCTGGCAGGCGCCCAAACGACCAGGACGAGCCGATCACCGACCGTCTCCGGCGACAGGATGGGAGGATAGGCGGGATCCAGGCGGTTGCAGTTGCCGCGAATCCACCTCTGCGCCGCCTCCACGTCCTCGGCGGACAAGCCAGCCGGAGGCAACATTGCCCGTCCGCCACGCTCTCGGACGCCGATGACGACGTAGCCGCCGTTCAAGTTGTGGTAGTCGTTCGCGAACGCGCAGATCGTCCTCAGGACCTGGACGCCTGTGGTGTCCGGATGCCACGAAGCCTTGAACTCGACGCGCTCCGATTCCACGCCGCGGCAATGCAGGAGCGCGTCGAGGTTGATCGGGAGGATCGCGCTCATCGATGCATTATCGGTCACTCGCACCACCGCTGACCTCTCGCGGCTGTTCACCGGAGTTGTCCGCGGCCAGCCGGGCGGGTTGATCGCCCTCGCGCTGCCGTAGCGGGCGGTTGCCGAGCAAAGAATCCGGGGGCGGTCGCGCGGACTCAGGGAGCGCCCAGCTCGAGCACCACGATGTCCGCGCGGTCGCGCAGGTACAGCTTCGTGCCGGCGAGCGTGGGCACCGTCCAGGCGGTGGTGGTGAGAACGGGTGCCCGCGCCAGCACCCGCAGGCCCCGGCGCGAGACCGTGGCCAGCCCCAGCATGCCGTCCTCGTCGAGGATGATCAGCTTGCCGTCGGCGTGCAGCAGGGTGCTCCGCTCGAAGGTGCGGTCGCGCCACGCCACCTCGCCGCTGTGCGCGTCGATGGCCGTCAGGAACGCCGGCCCGAGGTCGCCGCTGCTGCCGTAATAGAGGTCGCCGATCCGCATGGCCGTGCCGTAGTACACGCGCATGGTCATGGTGAACCACCGCTCCCGCACCCCCGACCGGGACACCTCCAGCACGCGGGTGCCGCCGTCGTGCGCCGAGGACAGGAAGAGCAGGTTGTCGTCGCTCCACACCGGCGTGCTGATGTTGGCGTCCAGCCGCCGCGGATGCGGATGGCTCCAGATCTGGGCCCCGCTGGCGGGATCGAGCCCCACGACGCGGTCGCTGGCGAACACGACCACCTGCTCCCGCCCCTCGACCGTGATGAGGATCGGCGAGGCCGGCGCGATGGCGAAGTCGCCGCTGCGCCACGCGACGCGCCCGTCGTCCTGGTGGAACGCCATGACCGCCTGGCCGGGGCCGCCCGCCGTGGCGATGATCAGGTCGCCGTAGGCCAGCAGGCTGCAACTGTAGCCCGGCTTGCGCGGCATGATCCGGTAGTGCGGCGGCGCGCCGAAGTCGCGGACGAGGTCGTGCGACCAGAGCACCTCGCCGGTCGCCTTGTCCAGCGCGAGGAGCTGCTTGTTGGTGCCGGTGGCAAACAGGCGCTCGCCGACGATCAGGGGGGTGGCGTGAGGCCCCACGCCGAGCGGGACGTCGAGGCCAGCGAGCGGGGCCGGGTAGCGGTGCTCCCAGAGCGTGCGGCCGGTCGCCGCGTCGAGCGCAACGACGACCTCCTCCTCGCGCCAGGCGTCCGGCGCGCCGCCCTCCGGCGGCCGGTACTGGGTGAACAGGCGGCCGCGATCGACGAGGATGCTGGAGTGCCCGCCGCCCAGGGGCCGGCTCCAGAGCCGCGTGGGCCCACCCTCCGGCCAGGAGTCCGCGAGCCCCACGGCGTCGCTGGTGAAGTTGCGCCGCGGCCCGCCCCAGCCGGGCCACTCCGGCGGCGCGGGCGCCGGACGCTGCGCGGCTCGGACCCCGGCCGCGAAGCCGGCGCCCGAGAGCGCGGCGGTGAAGCCGGCGCCGACGGCCGCCGCGGCGAGACCGAGGACGAGGACGAGGACGAGCAGCGCACGACGGGCGCCGCACCGCGCTGCACGCTCGGCGAGCCGACCCGCGAATTGTCGCCTGCGGCTGCTACTGCCGCCCAACCTGTCCTCCAGTGCCCGCGCGGCTCTAGTGGTGTGTCTCTAGAATGACTTTACACTTGTTGACCTTGTCGAGGATGGCCTCGACGGTGGTGCTCCACACGAACGGCTTCGGGTCTGCATTGTGTTGGGTCAAGTAGTCCTGGATGGCCGCTACCAGTTCCTGCACGCTGCAGAAGACGCCGCGGCGAAGGCGTTGCTGCGTCAGCTTGCTGAACCAGCTCTCGACGAGGTTGAGCCACGAGGCGCTGGTGGGCGTGAAGTGTAGTTTGAAGCGCGGGCGGGCGGCCAGCCACTTGCGAACCTTCTTGTGCTTGTGGGTCGCGTAGTTGTCCAGGATGACGTGCAACGTGAGGTCGGGCGGGAACGCCCGGTCGAGGTGGCGCAGGAACTTCAAGAATTCCTGGTGCCGATGACGGCCGTGGCATTGGCCGATGACCTCGCCGGTCAGCACGTTCAACGCAGCGAACAACGTCGTCGTGCCATGTCGCTTGTAGTCGTGGGTCATGGTGCCGCGCCGGCCCGGCTTCATGGGCAGGCCCGGCTGTGTACGGTCCAGAGCCTGAATCTGGCTCTTCTCGTCCACGCACAGCACCACGGCCTTGTCCGGCGGGTTCAGGTAAAGCCCGACGACGTCGGTCAGCTTCTCGACGAAGGCCGGGTCTTTCGACAACTTGAACGTCGTGATGCGGTGCGGCTGCAGGCCGTGCGCGTCCCAGATGCGCTGGACGGTCGAGCGGCTCACGCCGGCCGCCTTGGCCATCGAGCGGCAGCTCCAGTGAGTGGCGCCCGGCGGCGTTTCGTGCAACGTGGCATGTACGATGGCCTGCACTTGGCAGGCCGTGATCTCGGGTTTGCGTCCGCGGCCAGGACGCACTTCCCCAACCGAATCGAGCCCATCGGTGAGAAAGCGCGCGCGCCAGTGCAACACCGTCGGCCGGCTGATGTCGAGCGTGGTCGCGATGCGACTGTTCGCCGCGCCGTCGCCGGCCATCAGCAAGGCCTTGGCGTGTGTCACCACGCGATGGGGCGCCGTTGCACTGAGCGCCCACTCCGTCAGCGTGTTCCGATCTGCGCTACTGAGCAGCAGCGCGGCGGCGGGGTTGTTCATACCCGCAGGTATATTACTCGGCGCACCAACTGTCAATATATTTCAGGGACACACCACTAGTAGAGGAGCAGCCCGTGGCAAAAGTCGGGGAACCGGCCTGGCTCCGGCGCGATCGACCTCGTACACTGAGACACGATGGCAATGGGCAAGCGACCGGGAGCGCGACAGGGGTCGCCGCTGTGGGTGACGACGGCGGATTTGCCGACGAGTGCCGGGCATCCGTTCTTTGAGCGTCTGAACCGGGTTCTGGACGAGGGCGGGTTCGACGCTTTCGTCGAGGGACAGTGCGCGGTGTTCTACGCGGCGCGGGTGGGGCGTCCGAGTCTGCGTCCCGGGCGGTATTTCCGGATGCTGTTGATCGGGTATTTCGAGGGCCTGTCGTCGGAGCGTGGGATTGCGTGGCGGGTGGCCGACTCGCTGAGCCTGCGGTCGTTCCTGGACCTGGATGTGACCGAGGCGGCGCCGAACCACTCGACGCTGTCTCGGACGCGTCGGCTGATCGATGTGGAGACGCACGGAGCCGTGTTCACGTGGGTTCTCGAGCGGCTGTCGGAAGCGGGTCTGGTTCGGGGCAAGACGGTCGGCGTCGATGCGACGACGCTGGAAGCGAACGCGGCGATGCGGAGCATCGAGCGTCGGGACACGGGCGAATCGTACGAGGCGTTTCTGCAGCGTCTGGCGGAAGCCTCGGGGCTTGCGACGCCGACGCGCGCGGAGTTGGCGCGTTTCGACCGGTCCCGAAAGGGCAAGAAGACGTCGAACAAGGACTGGCAGTCTCCCCAGGATCCGGACGCGAAGATCACGAAGATGAAGGACGGTCGGACGCACTTGGCCCACAAGGCCGAGCACGGGGTCGACCTGGAGACGGGCGCCATTCTCTCGGTGAGTGTGCAGGATGCGTCGGCGGGTGATTCAACGACGTTGCCGGAGACGCTGACGACGGCGGCCGAGCAGGTCGAGGCGGTTCAGCCGGACGGTGAGGGCGTCGAAGAAGTGGTCGCCGACAAGGGGTACCACAGCGACAAGACGCTGGTGGCGCTCGACGAGGTTGGGGTCCGCAGTTACATCTCGGAGCCGGAGCGGGGTCGTCGCCGCTGGCAGGACAAGAAGACCGGGGAGACGCCGCCGCAGAAGCGTGCTGCGCAGAAGGCATTGTACGGAAACCGCCGTCGCATTCGTGGCAACCGAGGTCGTCGTCTTCAACGCCGCCGCGGGGAACTGGTCGAGCGGCCTTTCGCGCACCAGTACGAGACCGGGGGTCTGCGTCGGGTGTGGGTGCGCGGCCACGAGAATGTCCGCAAGCGGGTGCTCATCCAGGCGGCCGGCTGCAACCTCGGACTGCTCCTGCGCCGCTTGACAGGCGTCGGCACGCCCCGGAGCCTGCAGGGGCGGACTCTTTCGGCGATTTGCGGACTGATCGGGTGTCTGATCGACCGTTGGGAGCGTCTGACGGTCGCCTGGGGGCCGAAACGGGCACCGGCGACGCTCGCCGGCTCAATTGCTCATTGTCAAGCTGGCTGAGCCGACCGGCGCAGCGAGAGGCCTTTTGCCACGGGCTGCTAGCTTCAGACGGGGCTGCGCCCCGAACGCCCGGCGTTCGCTCGCGGGGACAGCCCCGCACCGCTCCTGCCGAGGCGCGCTGTGCGCGCCGTAGGAGCCTGCGCCGTTGCTCTTACGGCGCGGACGCTTGTCCGACGGCCTCGCGACCGGCCTGCAGCGCGGCCGCCGCGCTCGCCGTGAGCCCGCCCGGCAGGCCGCCTGTGCCCAGAATCCGGAAGCCTTCCTCGATGCGGCGGGCGATCTGGTCGGCGCCCGCCGTGATGCCGCACGGCACGTCGTGGGCCAGGCAGGCGCGGAGGATCGTCTGGATGGCTGCCTCGGTCTCGGCGGAGCCCCGCGCGACGCCCAGCGAGTTGGACAGGTCGCTCGGGCCGATCAGGACGCCGCCGACACCCGGCACCGACAGCAACTCGTCGATGTTGCGCACGGCCTCGGCCGACTCGATCAGCAGCACCACGAGCAGGTCGCCGTCGGGGTTGAGCGGCCAGACGTCCGCGCGCCGCACGTACTCGGCCGCCGGGACGCCCCAGAACCACTGGGCGACGCGCGCGCCCACGCCGCGCCGGCCGGTAGGCTCGGGGTACGGCGAGTCGGGACGCGGCGGATAGCGCATGAGCCGGACGGCGTCCAGCACCTGCCGGCGGGTCTCGACGCTGGGGAAGATGACGCCCATGAGGCCGAGGTCGAGTCCCTGCTTGGCCGCCCACTCGGCCTGCTCGCGCCCGTACGGGGCGAAGCGGGCCAGCGGCGTCACGTTCGGCTGCGGGCTGCCCTTGCTCACCGCGGCGGCCTTGTCGATCATGCCGACCAGGAAGGTGCGCAGCGTCTCGAAGTTCATCGGCCCGTGCTCGTAGTCGACGTAGACGTAGTCCAGGCCGGAGGTCGCCAGGGCCTGCGCGTTGTCGAGCGACAGGTTGGTCGTGCTGGCGCCGAACACCACCTCGCCCGCGGCCAGGCGCTCGATCATGCGGTTGAGGTGCGTCGGGCCGCCCTGCGCCGCGGTGTGGGCAGCGGCGAGCAGCAGCACGGCCAGGGCTGCGGCAAGGACGGCAACCCCGGAAGCCGGACGGCGTGACGGCATCGGCAATTCCTCTCCTTATGCGCCGGACCGCCTGCCGGCGCGGCCCGCGCCGGCCTTGCCCTGCAGGTCCCGCAGCAGCACGTAGATCTTCTCCACGTCGGCCGGAATCAGGGCCTGGCTCGTGCGGTACTTGTCGGTGGTGTGCTCCTGCGCCATGACCAGCGGCGTGCGGCCGATGCTGTCCTTGCGGTCCAGGCGGGCGCCGCGATCCACGAGGTGCCCCGGCGGAAGCCCCCGTCGACGATGATGGGGACGCGCCCCGCCACGCCCGCCGCCACCCCGGGCACGGACTCGACCGACGACAGCAGGCTGTTCTCCATGCGGCCGCCGTGGTTCGAGACCCAGATGCCGTCGGCGCCGTACTCCAGCGCGAGCTCCGCGTCCTCGCGCGTCACGATGCCCTTGAGCACCACCTTCATGGACGTCGCGTCCTTGAGCCGCTTCACGTAGTCCCAGGTCGCGATGCGCCCATCCAACTGCGGCGGCCCGAGCGGCGGCGTCGTCGTCATCGGCTTGCCGTCCGGGTTGATCACCGACCCCAGGAAGCCCGGCAGCTCGAGACCCTGGTCGTCCGGGTTCAGCGTGTGGCACCGGCCGCAGAACGCCCGGTCGCGGCGCCGTGCGCGCGCATGCACGATGCGCTTGCCGCCGCCCTGGTTGTCGATGGTCCAGGCCAGCACGGGCGAGCCGGCCGCCTCGGCGCGCCTGATCATCGCCAGCGTCCTGCTCCAGTCGGGGTCGCGGTAGAGCTGGAACCAGACGGGGCCGCCGCGGGCCGCCGCGACGTCCTCGATCGGCTGGCTGGCCGCGTTCGAGAGAGTCATGATGTGCCCGCGCGTGTTCACCGCGCGGGCCACCTCGACCTCGCCCTCCGGATGGAAGGCGCTGAGCGCGCCGCACGGGCAGAGGATGATCGGGGCGTGCGCGCTGCTGCCGAACAGCGACACCGACATGTCGATACGGCTGATGTCGACCAGGCGCCGGACCCGGAGCTGATACTGCGCGAACCCCTCCCGGTTCGCGCGGTACGTCGCCTCGTCCTCGGTGCCCCCGAGGAACGCCACGTGCCCGTAGTGCAGCTTCTGCTTCGCGACGGCCTCGAAGTCGAAGACCGTCAGCGCCTCCTGCGGCGACTCGATCAGGCTGGCCGCGGGGCCGCCTTCCCGGAACGGCTCCTGGCCGAGCGCCTGGAGAATCGTCGGCGAGAGCGCGACGTACGGCAGGGCCGGGCTCGCGGCGAGCATGCGCAGGAACTGGCGGCGGTCGGTCTGCGGGATGATGGGGTCGGCCATGGTCACGCCCCTCCGGGGCGGGCGCCGGGAATCTCGACGCGTATGCGGTACAGGTGCGTCCGGGCGGTGATGTAGAGGCTCCGCCGGTCCGCATCCCCGAAGCCGACGTTGGTCGTGCGCACTCCCAGGATGTCCGGGAGGTGGATGGTGCCCAGGTGCCGCCCCTCCGGCGAGATGATCCAGACGCCGCCGTGCGAGGTGGTGTAGAGGTTGCCCTGCTCGTCCACCTTCATGCCGTCGGAGCTGGTCTCGATGAGGACCCGGCCGCCGGAGGCGTTGTCGTCCGCGTCGAGGTCGTACGCCAGGATCTTCCCGCCGCTGCCGACGTAGAGCGTGCGCTCGTCGGGCGACAGGGCGATGCCGTTCGGGCTGCCGCCGCCGGGGTCCGCCTCCACCAGCGTGAGATCGCCGTCCTTGATGCGGTAGACGCCCGTATGGAACAGCTCGCGCGAGGGGCTGTCGCCCCGGTAGCGCATGCCGGCCGTCATGTCGGTGAAGAAGATGGCGCCGCTCGCGCGCGCCACGAGATCGTTCGGCCCGTTCAGCCGCTTGCCGTCGAAGCGGTCGGCCAGCACCGTCCGCGAGCCGTCCGCCTCGATGCGCACCACCGCCCGGTCGGCCATGGCCGCGATCAGCAGGCGGCCCTGCGGATCGAGCGTCAGCCCGTTGGGGCCGATGAGGATGATGTGGCGGCGTCCGCTGGTCGACTGCGCGCCGGCGTTCAGGATGTCGTCGCCCGTATAGCCGGCCTCCTCCATGTGGACGGAGAGCTCGCCGTCGGGCGTCCACTTGTAGATGGCGTTGGCCGGGATGTCGCTGAACAGCAGATGCCCGCCCGCGGCATCGTCGATCCACAGCGGCCCCTCGGTCATGCCGAGATGCCCCGCGAGCAGCTCGAGGCGCGCGTCGGGACCGAGAATGGCGTCCACGGCCGGATCGTGCCGCTCGATCCGGCCCGCATCCTCCTGGGCCTGCCCCCAGGCAGCCGCCAGCCCCGCCATCAGGACCGCGATCGTCAACCGCGTCTTCATGCTGCCCTCCACATCGATCACTCCTGCTTGAACTCGATCCAGACCGCGCGCGGCCGCCCCTCGACCTGCTCCTCCTCGTGCGGGGCCGCGAGCGGGGCGGCGAGGGCGAGGACGTCCCCGCGGCTCCGGCCGAACGGCGGGTTCGCGCGGCCGTCCGCCTCGAACGTCTGCAGCCGGCCGCCCTCGAGGAACACGGCGGCCGCCGGCACGTAGTGCATGTGCAGGGCGATCCGCACGTCCGGCGTCCACGTCTGATCCCAGACGCGGATGCGGTCCGTCTCGAGCAGCAGCGTCGCGCCGGCGCGCGGAAACTGGCCGGGGACGTCGGCGACCCGCGGCCAGTCGGGCAGCGGCGCCGCCTTCAACTGGAAGACGACCACCCGGCTGGCCTCCCCTGCCGCCTCCACCGCGCGGACGGTGCCCGCGGGCTCGAAGCGGACGAACCCGAACGGCTCGTGAGCGACCGTCCAGGCGCCGTCGGGCCGCGTGATCCGCACCGCGCCCGCCGCCAGGGTCACGGACACCTCGTCCGCCGCGAGCGTGCGCGGGGCGGCCGCACCCGCACCCGGCGTCCGCGTGACGTCCCAGATCGCAACGAAGTCGCTTTCGCGCAGGAGCGTGGCGCCGGGGCTGGGCGGCGCACCGGCGGGCCCCTGCCCCGCCGCGGCCGCCGGCAACAGGCTCCCCGCCAGCAGGACGAGCGCGACGCCCGCTCCGAATCGAGCGCGCGGCTGCGGCTCGGCGGTCATTCGTAGCTGACCTCGATGAAGCCGAACGTCCAGCAGCAGGCAAACCCGGGCACGCCCTGCCCCTGCGCCGTCCCGTAGTACGACCCGTCGTCGGCCAGGGCGGCGAGCGTGTACCGGCCGGGCTCGCTGACGGTCGCGGTCGTGACCGCCCGGCCGGCCGCGACGGGAGACTCCGCCGGCTCGAAGGTCACCTCGCCCGGACCGCGGTACTTCGACCAGCGGACCCCGAGACCGGACGCGGCGCCGGGCCGCGGCGCGGGCAGGCCGTCATCGGCGACGCCGACCGCCAGCGCGGCGGACGCCGGGAACGCCAGCGTCAGGGCGGGCCCCGTCGTCAATTGCGGCGCGGTGTTCTCGTTGCTGCTGCTCTTGCGGACGTCGATCATCTGGGCCGGCTTGAGCGAGCCCGGCACGCTCGCGGGCCGGCCGCGAATCGAGAGCGTCCAGACGTACTCGCCCTCGAAGTCGCCGGGCACCACGATCCGGAAGAGCTGCTTCACCCGCCGCGGCAGGAAGTGCGTCGGCTGCCCCTGATCCGCGGGGCCGGGCGAAAAGCGGTTGTCCGGACCGACGGGGATGTCGAGCGCCTCCGCCCAGTTCCGGTTCATGTAGCCCCAGTACAGGCTGGCGGTGCCGTCCGGATTCCGCTCCCAGCCCTCGAACACCGGGTGCACGTTCTGGCCGGAGTTGTGGCGGACGTTGAGCAGGCGCCGCATCTGGTCGTAGATGCCCGACTGGCCGGCCTGCGGCGGCTGCCCGGCGACCGTCGACGCGGCGATCAGGAGCAGCGCGCCGCTCAGGCCGGCGGCAACAGCGAGCCGCCCGCGCCGCAACGGCCGCTTCGTCAGGCGTATCCTCAGCATCCGGCCTCCGGCCTGCCGCCCCCTACTCCCCGCCCGCACTCGGCCGCCCCCGCGGCCGCGCGCGGCGCTCGGCCACCATCCGCTCGTAGTCCTCGTCCTCGAGGTACTGCACGCCGATGTGCGCGGCCGCCATGTCGTCGATGCTGCGCTGCCCCCAGCCGACCCACACGGTCGGGTCCGGATTGCGGCGGTTGGTGACGGTGTTGTCGTGGATGGAGATGAGGTGCAGCATCGTCCCCGCCGGCAGCAGCGGCATGACGTCGTCCTCGTAGTGGTAGGCGACGTGCCAGTTGAAGTCGAAGCGGTCGACGCAGCTCAGCATCTCGATCCGCCCGTCGCGGTAGATGGCCTCCATGCACTGCGCCTTGCCGCGCAGGTGCAGGTGCGGCTGGTAGCTGATGATGCGCGCCGCCGCCGGGAGGCTGTAGTACGTGTCGGTGCGCGTCATCTCCCCCGGCGGGATGTCGATGGTGTCGTTCTCGTGGATGAACAGGTCGGTGATGTACGACTCCGGCTCGACGCCCTTCGGGTACAGCACGAAGCCGACGCTGGTCCGGTCGCGCATCTCGCGGCCGGTGGCGAAGTAGTGCATGCTGAAGCGGATCTTGACCCCGGCCTTCAGCGCGCGCCCGGTGTTCTCGGGAAAGACGTCGCCGTACTTGCCCGGCGCATACTCGCTCAGGTAGGCGCCCTCGAGGGGATCGATGACGGGCTCGCCCTGGCCCAGCCGGGCGGGCGTGTCGCGCGCGTCGGGGTCGATGAGGCTCGCGATGGCGTGGTGCACGAACCCGCGTCCCTCCCGCGAGGGCCGCGTCTCCACCGCCCGCGCGTAGCGCGTCTCGGTCAGGCCGGGATCGACGACGTAGCTGGGCCACCAGTCCGAACCCTCGGGGTACATCACCGCCTCGGGCGAGGTGACGATCAGATCCGGCACGCCGATGGTCCACTCGTCGTCGTTGAACTCGACCGGGGGCGGCAGGTCGGCCGGATTGCCGAGCGGCGCCCCGCCGTCCACCCAGCGGATGATGGTGTCGATCTGCTCGTCGGTCAGCGACCGGTCGCCCTTGTAGCGCGTGATCCCCACGGTCTTGTCGAGGTGCCAGGGCGGCATCTCCCGCAGCATCACGCGCTGCCTGATCGCGCGCGCCCACGGGCGGGCGTCCTGATAGGTCAGCAGCGACATGGGCGCCATCATGCCGGGCCGGTGACAGGCCTGGCACTTCGCCTGGAAGATGGCGGCCACGTCGCCGGCGAACGTCGGAACGCCGGCGCCCGGCTCCGCGGCCCCCGCCGTTGCCGGCACGGCTGCCACGCCGAAGGCCAGCAAACACAGTCCGACGAGCGCTGGAACGCGACGGAGCCTTGTTGCTGTCAGCACGGTGTACCCCCAGATTATTCTGGTATGCTCCGCCTGAAGGCGCGTGTGTGTCAAGCAGCCACGGGCTGCAAGGGGCGCGGGGCTCCGGGAGCCGAGCGTGAAGCAGACGGTGCGCGTTGCGTCGGGCGTCGCGGCAACGCTCGTTCTGGCGGCCGTCGGCGCCCAGCCCACGCCGGCGCAGGAGCGGGGCACGCTCGACCGGCCCCTGTTCATGGCCGAGCGCTTCCAGTCCGGCCGCAGCGTGCATCCCGTGTTCGAAGGCTGGACCCCCAATCCCGACGGCACGTTCAGCCTCTACTTCGGCTACATGAACCGCAACTGGGCGGAACATGTGGACGCGCCCGTCGGGCCGCAGAACTTCTTCTCGCCCGGGCCGCGGGACCGGGGCCAGCCGACCCACTTCGTGCCCCGCCGGGCCAAGAACGCCTTTCGCGTGATCGTGCCGGCCGACTTCGGCACGCGGACCCTGGTCTGGACGCTCGCGCTGCGCGGCGAGACGAACCAGGTGCCCGGGTCGCTGCGCCCCGAGTACCAGGTCGAGGTGGCGCGCAACCGGGACTCGGGCAACACGCCTCCCGCGATTGCGGCCCTCGCCGACCGGACCGCCGCAGTGGGGACGCCCCTGGACCTGGCGGCCGAGGTCACCGACGACGGCCTGCCGCGCATCCGGGAGCGCCGTCCGCGCCGGGTGCAGCGCGGCCCCGGGCCGCCCCTGAAGGCGCCGGCGCTGCGGGGCCTGGCGGTGTACTGGCGCAAGTATCGCGGGCCGGGCGGGGTCGCGTTCGCGCCCCCCGCGATGAACGTCGCCGACGGCAGGGCGACAACGACCGTGACGTTCGATGCGCCCGGAGACTACATCCTGCAGGTGGTCGCGGACGACGGCTCCGGGGACGGAGGCGCCGGCACGTACCATTGCTGCTGGACGACGGCGGAGCTGGCGGTCACCGTCCACGCTCGCTGACGGGATCGCTCGCGGCGGCGAGCCGCGGCGGACGGATGCCCGGAGGAGGATGCAATGGCCAGGACTGGAGGCGGAGACCGGGAGCGGCCGGCAGTCGCTGCGCCCGTGGCGGTCGCGCTCGCGGGCTGCGCGACGCTGCTCGCCGGCGCCGAGGCGCGGGCGGCCGAGACGCCGACGTTCGCGCGCGACGTGGCCCCGATCTTCCAGGCGAAGTGCCAGGTGTGTCACCGGCCGGAGAGCATGGCCCCGATGTCGCTCCTGACCTACGAGCAGTCGCGGCCGTGGGCGCGGTCGATCAGGAACCGGGTGGCGCTGCGCGAGATGCCGCCGTGGCACCTCGACCCGACGGTCGGCATCCAGCGCTACAAGAACGACCTGTCGTTGACCGACGAGCAGATCGACACCATCGTCCGCTGGGTGGACGGCGGCGCCCCGCGCGGCAACCCGGCCGACCTGCCGCCCCCGGTCGAGTGGCCCGACGAGGAGTCGTGGGAGATCGGCACGCCCGACTGGATCGTGACGTCGCCCGAGCACACGATGTACGCCGAGGGCACCGACTGGTGGCCCAACTTCACGGTGGACAGCGGCCTCACCGAGGACCGCTACATCAAGGCGATCGAGACCAAGCCCTCGCCCGCCGGCCGCCGCGTCGTGCACCACGCCGTCACGTCCCTCGTGCAGGACGAGCAGACCGACATGGGCTACCTGAGCGAGTACGCCCCCGGCAAGTACGGCGACATCTTCGCCGACGACACCGGGCGGCTGATCGAGGCCGGGTCGCAGGTCCGCTTCAACATGCACTACTTCGCCATCGGCGAGGAGGTCACGGATCGCACGAGCGTGGGGATGGTCTTCTACCCGCGCGGGGTGGTGCCGAAGTACGCGGCCGTGGAGATCAACGTGGGCACCGACCCCGGCGGCCTCTACCGCGAGCTCGACATCCCGCCGCACTCCGTCACGCGCCACGACGGCTACTACACGCTGCCCAAGGCGGCGCGGCTCATCAGCTACCAGCCGCACATGCACATGCGCGGCAAGGCGATGACGATGGAGGCGATCTATCCGAGCGGCGAGACCGAGACGCTGAGCGCGGTCGACCGCTTCGACTTCAACTGGCACGTGGCGTACGTCTACGAGGACGACGTGGCGCCGCTGCTGCCCGCCGGCACGGTGCTGCACACCATCGGCATCCACGACAACACGGCGGCCAACCGCCTCAACCCCGATCCGACCGTGTGGGTGGGCACGGGCAACCGCAGCATCGACGACATGCTGCAGAACCACGTGATCCTCGTCTATCTCGAGGACGAGGACTACGAGCGCAGGGTCGCCGAGCGCCGGGCCCAGCTCGGCTTCGCGAACGACAATCAGTAGACGATGTCCGCGCCCGCTGCTCGGCCGGGGCGCGGCGGGGAGGTTTTCTCGTGGGTCCATCCCTTCGCCGACCGGTCCGCCTGCTCGCCGCCGCCGGTCTTCCCGTCGCAGCCCTGCTGCTGTCCGCGCCGGCGGCGCAGGAGCCGTACCTGCACCTGAACCCGGTGGTCGAGAAGCTGTCACAGGGCCGCCACGTGTTCGGCGTGAGCACGGCCGATCTGTCCCTCCAGAACGCGCGCTCGCTGGCCCGGGTGCCGGCCATCGACTACGTGTACGTCGACATGGAGCACAATCCGCTCCGCTTCGACGCCCTGGAGCAGTTCGTGGCGTTCCTGACGGCCGCCGACAAGGCGGGCATCGCCGCGCGCGGCAATCTGCAGGCCCATCCGGCGGTCTTCGCCCGCTTCCCGCCCTACGGGCGCGAGCAGACCGAATGGATGGTCAAGCACGCCCTCGACATCGGCCTGATGGGCATCCTGATCAACAACATCGAGACCGTGGAGCAGGCCGAGCAGATCGTCGAGACCATACGGCCCCGGCAGCTCCGCACGTCGGCCATCCCGCACCCGCCCGGCATCCGGGGCACCGTGGTCTGCGGCTTCTGGGGCGTCACCCGCACCGAGTGCCGCCGGCGGGCGGACCTGTGGCCGCTCAACCCGGCGGGCGACCTGCTGTTCTGGCCGATGATCGAGACGCAGGTGGGCGTGGAGAACGCCGACGCGATCGCCCGGGTGCCCGGCGTGGGCGGCTTCTACCTGGGCGCGGGCGGCGACCTCAGCGCCGCCTACGGCGTCGAGAGCGCCGAGCACCCCGATGTCGAAGCGGCCTTCGAGCAGATCCTGGCCGTGTGCCGCGCGCGCGATCTCGCCTGCGGCGGCACCGTCAATCCGGACAATGCGGCCCGGCGCCTGGCGCAGGGCTACCGGATCTTCAACTTCGGCGGCGCGAACGGCGGCCTCACGGCCGGAAATGCGGCCACCCGCGACGCGGTGGTCGCTGCCGGCGCGGCGCGCTGAGCCCGCGCCGCGGAGCCGCGATGCCGGTCACGGACGATCTGCTCGACGGGATGGTCCGAGCGATCGTCGACGAGGTCAACTACCCGCCGCGGGCCCCGGCAGGAGGGCGCGTTCCAGGGTCTCGAGGCGCTGGTCGACCTTGGCGAAGGCGACCTCGACGGCGCGCAGGCGGTCGTCCATGCTGCGCACGTCCGTTTCGAGTCGCTCCAGGCGGCCGTTCAAGTCGTCGATCCGGGCGTTCAAGTCGTTGATCCGGCCGTTCATGTCGTCGATCCGGGCGTTCAGGCTGGACTCGACGCCGGAGATTTGCGCGGACAGCAGGCCGGCCACCACCAGGAGGGCCGGAACGATCGTCCCGATGATCCACTTCGTGTCGCTGCTCATGAGGTACGGCTCCACGGCTGCCGCCGCCGACCCCCTGCACGCATCGTAGCACGCGAGAAGCCCGGTTTTCGGCGTCGTCCTTCCCGGCGCAGGGCGTATAATCGATGTGCTTGACGGGCGGATGACGCCGCACGCGACCCGCGGCTGGAACGGGAGGTATCCGATGACTCGCTCATGTCTGATTGCACTGTCGGGCGCCGTCGCGCTGGCGGTATCGCTGCCGGCCGTCGCCGCCGCCCAGGACGCCCCGCGGACGCCCTGGGGCGACCCGGATCTGCAGGGGACCTACACGAACAAGACCATCACGCCCCTGGAACGCCCCGAGGCGCTGGGCGACAAGGAATTCCTCACCGAGGAGGAGATCCAGGCGCAGGAGCAGGCGCGGGTCGACCGCAACCGCGAACTGCTGCTGGCGGCGCGGCGGCCGACGGTGGCCGGCGGCAACGTGGGGGCGTACAACAATTTCTGGCTCGACGGGGGCACGCGGCCGACGCGCCGCACGTCGCTCATCGTCGACCCGCCGAACGGCAGGCTGCCGGCGCGCACGCCGGAGGCCGCCAAGCTCAAGATGGCGCACGACGAGGCGCACCCCGCCGAGGGTCCGTACGAGTCTTGGGAGGACCTGGAGCTGAACGACCGCTGCATCGTCTGGTCGGCCGGCCCGCCGATGCTGCCGAGCGCCTACAACAACAACTTCATCGTCGCGCAGGCGCCGGGCTACGTCGCCATCTACGCCGAGATGATCCACGACGTGCGCATCATTCCGCTCGACGGCCGCGATCACGTGCCGACCAGCATCCGCCAGTGGCACGGCGACTCGCGCGGCCGCTGGGAAGGCGACACGCTCGTCGTGGAGACGACCAACCTGCGGCGCACGTCGGCGCACGCCGGCGCGGCCGGGGGCGACCCGATTCTGCTCCGCATGGCGAACGGCCGGACGGACGACACGATCACCGTGACCGAGCGGTTCACGCGAGTCGACGCCACGACGCTGAACTACGAGTTCACCATCGAGGATCCGACCCACTGGACGGCGCCCTTCTCGGGCGAGTTCCCGTTCACCGCGTTCCCGGCGGACGAGCTGCCGTTCCTCTACGAGTACGCGTGCCACGAGGGGAACTACAGCATGCCCAACATCCTGGGCGGCGAGCGCGCGCTGGAACGGGCGGCGGCCCTCCAGTAGGAATCTCGGACCGGGCCCGGTGCCTCGCCGAGCCCGGCAGGAAGGCGGGATCCCCGTGATGGCAGCACGCCCTGGAACGAGCGGGGCCGCCCGGGCGGCGGCGCGGCGGCCGGTGGCCATGGCCCTGCTCGTTGCCTGCCTGCTGGCGCCGCGCGGCGCCGGCGCGCAGCCCTTCGAGCTGCTCGAGGCGACCATCGACGACGTGCACGCGGCGCTGGCGGCGGAGCGGCTGACCTGCCGCGCGCTGGTGCAGGGCTACCTCGACCGGATCGCGGCGTACGACCAGGCCGGTCCGGCGCTGAACGCCGTCCAGCACGTCAATCCGGGCGCGCTGGAGGCAGCCGACGCGCTGGACGCGGCCTTCGCCGAGTCGGGGCCCGTCGGTCCGCTGCACTGCGCGCCGGTGCTGCTGAAGGATCAGGTCGAGACGCGCGACCTGCCGACCACGTACGGCTCGGCACTGTTCGACGGCTTCGTGTCCGGGCGCGACGCCACCATCGTCACCCGCCTGGAGGCGGCGGGCGCCATCACCCTGGCCAAGACGAACATGGGCGAGTTCGCGTCGCGCTACGTCGGGTCGGCCTTCGGCGTCATCCGCAACGCGTACGACCCGACGCGCAACCCCAGCGGCTCGTCGGGCGGCACGGGCGCCGGCATCGCGGCCAACTTCGGCCTGGTCGGCATCGGCGAGGACACGGGCGGCTCCATCCGCGGCCCGGCCGCGGTCCACGCGCTCGTCGGCCTGCGCCCCACCGTGCCGCTGGTCAGCCGCTTCGGCATGATGCCGGCCAATCCGTCCAGCGACACGCTGGGGCCGATGACGCGCACCGTCCGCGACGCGGCGCTCGTGCTCGACGCCATCGCGGGCTACGACCCGCAGGACCCGGTCACCGCGTACGCGGCCGGCCGCGTGCCGGATTCGTACGCCGCGGACCTCGACGCCGGCGGGCTGCGCGGGGCGCGCATCGGGATCATCCGCAAGGCGCTGGACCCGAAGACCGATCCCGAGGCGGACGACTACCGGCAGGTGCGGGCCGTCATCGACCGGGCCTTCGCCGATCTGGCGGCGCTCGGCGCGACGGTCGTCGATCCGGTGGCCGTCGCGGGGCTCGAGACGGTGGACGCGACCTACGTCGGCAACGATTTCGAGACCGAGGCGGCGACGGACGCCTATCTGGAGACCCTTGCCGACCCGCCGGCCGCAACGCTGCGCGAGATTCTCCTGTCGGGCGTCGTCACCCCCTGGCGTGCGCGCGGCCTGATCGACGTGGTCGGCAAGTCGACCGCCGACGCGGGGTACCTGGTCATCCTGCAGGCCCGCGAGGAGCTGCGGCGCGCCGTCCTGACCGCGATGGCGGATCACGATCTCGATGCGCTCGCCTACGCGACCTTCGATCACCAACCCGCGCCGATCGCGCCGGACGCGCTCACGAACGCGGAGACGGAGGACGCGTACGGCGTGGGCAACAACCGCTACCTGAGCCCGGTCATCGGGTTCCCCGCGCTCACGGTACCGGCCGGGCTGACCGCCGACGGACTTCCCGTCGGCCTCGAGCTGCTGGGCCGGCCGTTCACCGAGGCCGCCCTGCTGCGCCTGGGCTACGCCTACGAGCAGGGCACGCGGCGCCGCGAACCGCCGCCGACCACGCCGCCGCTGACCCCGTAGCCGCTCACCCAGCCGCCTTGCCGGAACCGACCCGGGGCATCACCGCGTGCTCGCTGCTCGACCTGTCCCCCATCCCCGAGGGGGGCGACGCCGCGCTCGCGCTGCGCAACACGGCGGATCTGGCGCGGCACGCCGAGCGCTGGGGCTACCGACGCTTCTGGCTGGCCGAGCACCACAACATGCCGGGCATCGCGAGCGCCGCCACCGCGGTGGTCATCGGGCACGTGGCCGCCGCGACCTCGTCCATCCGCGTCGGCGCCGGCGGCATCATGCTGCCGAATCACGCGCCGCTGGTCATCGCGGAGCAGTTCGGCACCCTGGCCACGCTGTTCCCGGGGCGCATCGACCTGGGGCTCGGCCGCGCGCCGGGCACCGACCCGCTCACCACCCGGGCGCTGCGCCGCAACCTGGACGGGGACGTCGACGCGTTTCCCCGCGACGTCATCGAGCTGCAGCACTACTTCGCGGAGCCGGACGGCGGCGGCCGGCGCGTGCAGGCGGTGCCCGGAGCAGGCGTCGACGTGCCGCTCTGGATCCTCGGGTCGAGCCTGTTCGGCGCGCAGCTCGCGGCGATGCTCGGGCTGCCCTACGCGTTCGCGTCGCACTTCGCGCCCGCGATGCTGGCGGAGGCCCTCGCCATCTACCGCGAGCGCTTCGAGCCGTCCGCGCGCTGCGCGGAGCCGTACGTCATGGTCGGGCTCAACGTCATCGCCGCCGACACGGCGTCCGAGGCGCGGCTCCTGCGCACCTCCTCGCAGCAGTCGATCCTCGGCCTGCGCCAGGGCCGGCCCGGCAAGCTGCCGCCCCCGGTGCCGGGCTTCGAGGACCGGCTGTCGCCGGCCGAGCGGCAGATTGTCGATCAGTTCCAGTCCTGCTCGGTGGTCGGGGGCGCCCACGATATCCGCGCGGGGGTGACGGCGTTCGTCGAGCGCACGGGCGCCGACGAGGTGATGATCGTCAGCCACGTCTTCAACCACGACGCGCGCCTGCGCTCGCTGGAAATCACCGCCGAGCAGGTGATCGCGAACCCCATCGGCGCCTGACGCCCGGCCGGGATCGTCAGCGGGGACCGGCGTCCCGAACGTCCGAGCTGCGTCATCCGACGGAAGGCAACGTGCTGACCGGCGCCCGGCAGGGTTCCAGGCTTGTGGTGCAAATCCTGATGCGATGTGCGAACATGGGACCATGCAGCGGGCACCGCGACGGTGGTTCACGGCCTGCGTCGGCCATGCGTTGCTGGCGGCCCTGCTCGTCTGCCCCGTCATGGCCGTGGCCGGGCCCGCACCGGCGGCGGCGATCTGCCATGACGAGGGCCGCGGCGAGCACGGCGACCACGAGGCGGCGCTGACCTGCTGCGCCACGATCATCGTCCCGGCCTCGATCCCGCGTGCGAACGACACCGACGCCGGCACGGTTGTCCCGGTCGACCTCCAGCCGCCCGCCGGCCGTCCGGCCGAACGCAGCGGCCTCCGGCCCTCGCGACCAACGGCCAATCCGCCGCTCTTCCTGCGACACGCCGCACTGCTGATCTGACCGTCACCCTGCTTGCTTGCTCGCCGGCCCCAGGCTGCCCCTAGCATCCGGCGGGGGCCGCAGTGCCGGTCCGCGTCTCGCACTCCGTGCAGCAAGGGGACGGTCTCATGCACAGATCACTCGCCCGGCGATCGGTCGCCGCGGTGGCCGTGGCAGGCTGGGTGTCGACGTTCGCCGCGGCCCAGACGCCGCCGTCCGAGCCGCCGCTCGATGCGCCGCTCGACTTCTACGCCGCCGAGCCTGACCTGCGCGGCTACGTGGACGAGGCGCTCGAGCGCACGCCGACGGTGCTCGAATCCCGGGCCCGCTACCGCGCCGCGCGGGAGCGCGTGCCGCAGGTGACGGCGCTGCCCGATCCGATCGTCAGCTTCACGCAGGCGCTGCGCAGCCTGGAGACCCGCGTCGGCCCGCAGACGAACGCCGTCACGCTGAGCCAGGACTTTCCGTGGATCGGCACGCTCGATCTGCAGGGCCGGGTCGCGCTCCAGCAGGCGGCGGCGCAGTACCACCTCCATCAGGCGCGGCGGCGCGATGTCGTCGCCCAGGTCAAGCAGGCGTTCTACGAGCTGGCGTACGTCGACGCCGCGCTGGGCCTCGCCCACGAGGAGCGGCTGCTGCTGGAGCACTACGAGACGCTGGCGAGGACGCGCTACGCGACGGGCCAGGGCCTGCAGCAGGCCGTCATCAAGCTGCAGGCCGAGATCACCCGGATCATCAATCGACGGCACGTGCTCGACCGGCAGCGGCTGACGCGGGCGGCGCACCTCAACGCGCTGCGCGACCGTCCGGCCGACGACCCGGTGCCGACCATCCGGCCACTCGAGCGACCAGCACTCGACCTGGATCGGGCGCAGCTCTACGAGCTTGGCGATCGGCACCGCCAGGAGCTGCAGGCGGCCGCCGCCCTTATCCGCGGCAGCGAACGCTCGATCGAGCTGGCCCGCAAGCGTGCCCGGCCCAGCTTCACGGCCAGCGTCGGGGTGCTCAACGTCGGCCGTCGAGACGATCCGGCGGGCGTCGCGCTGCCGCCGCCGGACAACGGCAGGAACGCCGTGACCGTGTCGCTCGGCGTCTCGCTGCCGCTCTGGCGCGGCAAGTACCGCGCCGGGATCGAGCAGGCGGCCGCGGAACTGCTCGCCCATCGGCACCAGCGCGCGGCGGCACGCAACGCCATGGAGCGCGGCGTGCAGGACGCGGTGGTGCGCCTGGAGACCCTGGACCGCCAGGTCGAGCTTCTGGACACGGTGCTGATCCCGCAGACGGAGGAGGCGTTGCGCGCCACCGAGGCCGCCTACGAAACGGGTCAGCTCGCCGTCCTCGACCTGCTCGACAGCGAGCGGATGCTGATCGAGATCCGCCTGATGCGTACGCGCTACGTCTCGGATTCCCTGATCGCGCTCAGCGATCTCGAGCGGGCCGTCGGCATGCGCGTCGCGCAGCACTGAGGGGACGACATGCGCAAGGCACTCGCGTTCCGCCGTGCGAGCTTCGTGAGCTTCGTCAGTTTCCTGCTGGGGGCCGGCGTCGCGACCGCGCTGATGGCCAACCCCGCCGGTTGGCGATGGCCGGCCGCGCTTGCCGACGCCCTGGGCAGCGAGTCCGCCCCGGTGGGGACGGCACCATCGGCCGCCGCGCCCGCCGGCAGCGAGCGCCGCATCCTGCACTGGCGCGCGCCCATGGACCCGGCGTTCACGTCGGATCGACCGGGCAAGTCGCCAATGGGGATGGATCTCGTCCCCGTCTACGCGGACGCGGCCGAGCGGCTGCCGCCCGGCGCGGTGCGCATCGATCCGGCGTTCGCGCAGAGCATCGGCGTGCGCGCCGAGCCCGTCCGCCGGCACGACATCGCCCAGACCATCCGCACCGTCGGCACGCTGGCCCACAACGACCGGCAGATTGCCTGGGTCAACACGAAGTACGACGGCTGGATCGAGAACGTCGCGGTGAACTACCTCGGCGAGACGGTCGAGCAGGGCCAGGTCCTGTTCGACATCTACAGCCCGCAACTGGTGACGACCCAGACGGAGTACCTGCAGGCCGTCGACTACGCCGCCCGGCTCGGCGCGTCGGCGTACCCCGCGATCGCCGCGCGGGCCCGCTCGCTCGTCGAGTCGTCCCGCGCGCGGCTGGGCTTCTGGGACATCACCGCCGACCAGATCGAGACGCTGGAGCGGGAGCGGACGCCGCGCCGCACGCTGGCGGTGGTCTCGCCGGTCACCGGCGTCGTCGTCGAGAAGATGGACCAGGCGCTCGACGGCATGTACGTGCAGGCCGGCATGAATCTCTACAAGATGGCCGACCTGACCACCATCTGGGTGGACGTCGAGATCTTCGAGCACCAGGTGGAGGCGATGCGGGTGGGCCAGCGGGCCGAGGTCGAGCTGCCCTATCGGCCGGGACGCCCCTACACGGGGTTCGTGCGCTACCTGTACCCGCACTTCAACGAGCGCACCCGGACGATGACCGTGTCGATCGAGCTCGAGAACCCCGACCTGACGCTGCGCGCGGGCATGTACGCCAACGTCACCTTCGACGTGCCGGTCGCGCGCCACGCGGTCGCCGTGCCGGAGGAAGCCGTCATCCGCAGCGGCGTCCGCGATCTCGTGGTCCTCGAGCAGGCGCCGGGCTCGTTCCAGGTGGCTCCCGTCACGCTGGGCGTGCGCGGCGACGGCGTCTGGGAGGTGCTCGAGGGCGTCGCGGAGGGCGATACCGTGGTCGTGTCCGCGCAGTTCCTCATCGATTCCGAGAGCAACCTGACCCAGGCGCTCCGCACGCTCGAGTCCGACCCGGGCGGCCCGCCGCCGACGGCCGGGCGCCCGCACGCTCCGGAACAGGCGCCCGCGCCGGGGGGCGGGCACGGCGGCACGCCGCGGGCGCCAACCGGCCACGGCCACTGACGCGCCGGGAGAGGAACGATGCTCACGCGGGTGATCGAGTGGTCGATCGGCAACCGCCTGCTCGTCGTCCTCGCCGCCGTGCTCGTCGCCTTCGCCGGGGTCTACGCGCTGCGGGCAACGCCGCTCGATGCGCTGCCGGACCTCTCGGACGTGCAGGTCATCGTCTTCACCGACTACCCCGGCCAGGCCCCGCAGGTCGTCGAGGACCAGGTGACCTATCCCATCACGACGCAGATGCTGGCGGTGCCCTCCGCCACGGTGGTCCGCGGCTACTCGTTCTTCGGCTTCTCGTTCGTCTACGTCATCTTCGAGGACGGCACCGACCTCTACTGGGCCCGCAGCCGGGTCCTCGAGTACCTCAACTACGTCGGCGGGCGCCTCCCGGCGGGCGTGACCCCCACCCTCGGCCCGGACGCGACGGGGGTGGGCTGGGCCTACCTCTACGCGCTGCGCTCCGACGACGTCGACCTCGGCGAGCTGCGGTCGCTGCAGGACTGGTTCCTCAAGTACGAGCTGACCGCCGTGCCGGGCGTGTCCGAGGTCGCCAGCATCGGCGGCTTCGTCAAGCAGTACCAGATCACGGTCGACCCGAACCGCCTGCGCGCCTACGACATCCCGCTGTCGCGCATCCGGACCGCCGTGCAGCGCAGCAACAACGCCGTCGGCGGGCGCGTGCTGGAGCTGTCCGAGGCCGAGTTCATGGTGCGCGGCGAAGGCTACATCCAGGGCGTCGACGACGTGCGGCGCGTGGCGCTGGGCGTGGACGAGTCGGGCACGCCCATCTCGGTGCAGGACGTCGCCACGGTGCAGATGGGCCCGGACATCCGGCGCGGGCTGGCCGAGCTGAACGGCGAGGGCGAGGTGGTCGGGGGCATCGTCGTCGTGCGCTACGGCGCCAACGTCCACGACGTGGTCGGGCGGGTGAAGCAGCGGCTCGCGGAGCTGCGCTCCGGCCTACCGGCAGGCGTCGAGATCGTCCCCGTCTACGACCGCACGGTGCTGATCGAGCGCTCGATCGACACGCTGCGGCGGAAGCTGCTGGAAGAGATGGCGATCGTCGCGCTCGTCTGCGCCGTCTTCCTCCTGCACGTCCGCTCGGCGCTCGTCACGGTGCTGACCCTGCCCCTGGCCGTGCTGCTGGCCGTCATCGTGATGTACCTGCAGGGGATCAACGCCAACATCATGTCGCTCGGCGGCATCGCGATCGCGATCGGCGCGATGGTGGACGCGGCGATCGTGATGGTCGAGAACGCGCACCGGCACATCGAGCGCGACCGCGGGCGGCTGCCCCACTGGCGGATCATCACGCGCGCCGCCACCGAGGTCGGCCCCACTCTGTTCTTCGCGCTGCTCGTCATCACCATCTCGTTCGCGCCCATCTTCACGCTGGAAGCGCAGGAGGGCCGGCTGTTCAAGCCGCTCGCGTTCACCAAGACCTATGCCATGGCCGCGGCGGCCCTCCTGTCGGTGACGCTCCTGCCGGTGCTCGTCGGCTACTGGCTGCGGGGCGGCATCCGGCCGGCGGCGGCCAACCCCATCACCCGGCTGCTCATGACCCTGTACCGGCCGCTGCTGCGCGGCGCGCTCGCCTGGCGCTGGGGGGTCGTCGTCCTGACGCTGGCGGCGCTGGGAGCGACCGCCGTGCCGGTCTCGCGACTGGGCTCCGAGTTCATGCCGCCGCTCTGGGAAGGCGACCTGCTCTACATGCCGACGACCCTGCCCGGGGTGTCCATCACCAAGGCCCGCGAGATCCTGCAGCAGACCGACCGCATCCTGCGCACCTTCCCCGAGGTGGAGCACGTCTTCGGCAAGGTCGGCCGCGCGGAGACGGCAACCGATCCGGCGCCGCTGAGCATGCTCGAGACGACCATCCGCCTCAAGCCGGAGGAGGACTGGCGTCCGGGCATGACCCCCGACCGGCTGACCGACGAGATGAACCGCGCCATCCGCTTCCCGGGCGTCACCAACGCCTGGACGATGCCCATCAAGACCCGCATCGACATGCTGTCGACCGGCATCAGGACGCCGGTGGGCATCAAGATCTCCGGACCGGACCTGAACGTGCTGCAGGCGGTCGGCCGCGACGTCGAGGCGGTGGTGCGGCAGGTGCCGGGCACGCGCTCCGCGTACTCCGAGCGGGTGATGGGCGGGAACTACCTGAACTTCTCGGTCCGCCGGGACGAGATTGCACGCTACGGGTTGACGGTCGGCGACGTGCAGGACGTCATCCAGTCGGCCATCGGCGGCGTGAACATCACGACGACGGTGGAAGGGCTCGAGCGCTACCCCGTGAACCTGCGCTACAGCCGCGACCTGCGCGACAACCCCGCGGCGCTGCGCGACATCCTGGTCCAGACCCCGACCGGCCAGCAGATTCCCCTCGGCCACCTGGCGACCATGTCGTTCGTCAAGGGACCGCCGGTCATCAAGAGCGAGCAGGCGCGGCCGAACGCGTGGGTCTACGTGGACATCGAGGACGTCGACGTCGGGACCTACGTCGAGCGCGCCCGCCGGGCGGTCGCCGCGCAGGTAGCGGTGCCCACCGGCTACAGCCTGGGCTGGAGCGGGCAGTACGAGTACATGGTGCGCGCGCAGGAGCGCCTGCGGCTCGTCGTGCCGCTCACCCTGCTGCTGATCTTCCTGACCATCTACGCCAGCACCCGCTCGGTCGTCCGGACCCTCATCGTGCTGTCGGCGGTGCCGCTGTCGCTGATCGGCACCTTCTGGCTCCTGTACCTGCTCGAGTACAACCTCAGCATCGCCGTCTGGGTGGGCATCATCGCCCTGGCCGGCCTGAGCGCGGAGACGGGCGTGGTGATGCTGCTGTACCTCGACCGCGCTTGCGCTGCGGCCGGCGGGGGGGGCAGCCCGGGCAGCCTCGCCGAGCTCCGTCAGGCCGTGTTCCGGGGCGCGACCCGCCGCCAGCGGCCCGTGGTGATGCTGAGCGCCACCACCACGCTCGGCCTGCTGCCCATCATGTGGAGCGGCGGCACCGGCGCCGACGTGATGAAGCGCATCGCGGCGCCCATGGTGGGCGGGGTGGCGACGACGGCGCTGGTCGTCCTGCTCGTGTTCCCCGCCGTCTACTGCATCTGGCGCGCCTGGGGGCTGCCGCGCCGTTCCACCGCGCGGAGCTCCAACTAGAGGACCTGCGCCTCGCGCATGACCGCCTCGCACTTGCGGCGGATCTCGGTCGCCATCTCGAAGGGATCGGCCTCCACGATGTCGGCGCGGAACAGCTCGACCGACAGCGCGCCGGCGTACTCCTTCTCGACCAGCTTGCGCAGGATGCGGACCACCGGAGCGATGCCGTCGCCCGGAATCAGCCGCGCGTCGTTGTCGATCAGCTCGCGCGGCGTGTCGAGCAGGTCCTGGAAGTGGGCGTGCGCCAGCTCGCCCGGCTCGAGCAGGTCCAGATCGTCGAACTTGCTCAGGCCCGACCAGAAGTGGAAGAAATCGAGCATGGGCCGGACGCTGGGATGCGCCGCGGCGCGAATCACCTGCAGCGCCGAGGTCAGCGTGGCCAGGTGGGTGGACGTGCGCAGGAACTCGATCATCGCCGTCAACCCGTACTCCGCGGCGATCTCCCCCGCCTCGCGGATGCAGTCGGGCGTCGCCGCGAAGTCGTCCGGGGTGACAGGCCGCGACGTGATCGACGGCGAGTAGATCTTCTGCAGGCCCAGACTCGCGAACTGGTCGCAGCGCCGCCGCCAGGTGTCGAGCGACGCGGCCCGTTCCGGCCCCGGTATCCAGATGTCCTGGAGCGCCGCCGCGGCGCACACGGGCGTCATACCCAGATCGTCGAGCAGGCGCCGGGCGCCGGCCAGCGTGTCGCGCTCGAGAAACTCGTCGAGCAGGCCGTCGTTGAGCTCGACGTAGCGAATGCCCGCCCGCGCCCAGCCTTCGAGCGAGCCGCGGAAGCCGGCCGCGCGCGACGTGTTCTGATGAATGGCCAGCAGCATCTTGCCGGACTCCGCGGATTGCGCGTTGACCATGCGCGCCAGCGAGGCGGCCGGCGGCGCCAGCAGAAAGGTTCGTCTCGTCAGCATCGTCGTTGCGCTCCCTGCGGGGCCGTTCCGATACCCGTGGGACCGATTGTATACGCGCGCTTCCCTGCCGGGAACGTTTGATCAACAATAGACGGTGACATGCACATGCGATTGACTCTGCTCTCCGCCGCCTTCGCCCTGCTCGTCTCCGGGACGGCAGTCGCGACGCTGGCCCTCCAGGACAGCGCCGGACCGGTCGTCGAAGTCTACAAGTCGCCCACCTGAGGCTGCTGCGGGGTGTGGGTCGCACACCTGGAGCAGAACGGGTTCACGGTCCGGGCAACCGACGTCCCCAGCCTGACGCCGGTCAAGCGTCAGGCTGGCATTCCCCGGGGCCTCGCCTCCTGTCACACGGCGCTGGTCGACGGGTACATCGTCGAAGGCCACGTCCCGGCCGACGACATCAAGCGCCTGCTGGCCGAGCGTCCCGACGTGCGCGGCATCGCGGTGCCCGGCATGCCCATCGGGTCGCCGGGCATGGAAGGTCCGAACCCGCAGCCGTACGACGTGCTGGCGTTCGACGAGGACGGCGCCGTCTCGCACTTCGCCTCCCACCAGGGGTCGTCGCGGCGGTAGAAGCCGCGGGGACTCCTGCGGGATGCCAGGAGTCCCCGCAAGCGAACGCCGGGGGCTTGGGGCCCAGCCCCATCTGATTGAAGCTAGCGCAACGCGGAATACTCCGCCGGGTCGAGGAGCACGGAGGCGATCCGCAGCACCTTGACCCCGGCCCGCGCGTAGTCCTCCCGGAAGCTCCGCAGGCCGTCCTCATCTGCGACGAACGAGGCCCAGTTCCGCTCGGCCGCCGCCGGGCTGTCGTGCCCCAGGAGATAGACGAGGGTGTCCCGCGACCAGGGGCACGGCCCGTAGTCGAACGCGGGCTCGCGGATGGTCGCGCCGGCGCGAAACGTCCCGCACTCCGGCTCGTCGCGCGGAAGCAGATAGGCCGTGTTGGCCATGCCGTGCCGGGCGAACATCTTCGTCACGTTGTCGCGGAACACCTCGCTGAGCCGCCCGACCTTGCCGTCCTCGACGGTGTACAGCCGCAGCTCGAAGACGCGTCCACCCTCCTCCGCCTGAACCGGCGGCCACCAGGACGGCGAGCCGCGCCCGAGCGCGAACGCGCCCAGGCACAGCGCCACCGTCAGGAGCGTGCGAGACGCCGGCGGCATCCTCCTCATGACGACCGCGCCTCCCGAGCCCTTACGGCAGCTCGTCGTAGATCACCTGCGCGGCGGCCGCCAGGCGCTCGGGCATCGGCGCGGCGTAGCCGGCGAAGTGCGACGGCACCTCCCACGACGCCGCGAACTGGTCGGGCGTCTGCCCGGCCGCCTTCGCCGCGTCCACGGCGGCGACGAACTCGTACATGAAGTTGGCGAACTCCCGCAGATCGTCGCGCGTCATCTGTCCGCTGTGGCCGGTGATGATCGTGTCGATCTCGGTCAGCGCGGTGTAGGCGTTGTCGAGCGTGACGGGGAAATCGACCCCGCTGCCGCCGTTGGCGGCATCGAGCAGCGGCAGGCCCTTGCTCGCGAACATGTCGCCGGTGTGCATGGTCCGCAGCGCCGGGAACACGACGAAGGCGTCGCCGCCGGTGTGGCCGCGGCCGAAGTAGTGGACGTCGACCCGGTCCGCCCCGCTGCCCAGGCTCATCCGGTCCGAGAAGGCGAGGTTGGCGATACCGACGCCGTCGCTCGCGGCGAACACGTCCTCCCCGGCGAAGCCCAGGCCCGTGATGTCGTTCCACTCGCGCATCAGCCGCTGGGTGTTCTCGTGGGCCACGACCTGGACCGTGGCCGGGAACTCGACGTTGCCGCTCACGTGGTCGAAGTGGGTGTGCGTGTTGATGATCGTCGTCACGGGATTGGGCGTCAGCTCCGCTATCGCGTCGATCAGCGGCTGGCCCCAGCCGGGCACCTTGGTATCGACCAGCACCACGCCGTCGCTGGTCACGAACGCCGCCGAGTTGCCGCCGCCGCCCCGCAGGACGTACAGGTTGTCCTGGAGCTGTTCGACGTCGACGACCATCTCCTCCTGCTGCGCGCTGGTCGCGGCGCCGAGCGACAGGGCGCCAACCGCCAGCAGCAGACCGAGCACGACCCCTCTATTCATGGCTTCCTCCTCGCTTCCTCGTTTCGATTCTTCCCGTGCCTCACGCCGCGGTCGTCGCGCCGCCGCACGAGCTGCCGGCCCCGGCCGTGCAGCCGAAGCAGTGCGGGCCGGTCACGATGCGCCGCCGCTGCAGCGCGGCGAGCGCCTGCGCGGGCGACGCCGGCGGGCCGCCGGGCGTCGCCAGGCCGTGCGCCAGATCCATCACCGTCTGCGGCGCCGACGGCTCCACCGCCAGGTCGAGCATCTGGTTGAAGTCGCAGTCGTGGAGCCGGCCGTCCCAGCCGACGCTGAGCGTGTAGCGGCACATCAGGCCGTCGACCGTCGCCGGATTGAACGCCTGGACCAGGCGCTCCATGTAGCTCTCCAGGTTGCCGGACTGCTCGAGCCAGGCCAGGTAGCGGCTGATCGGCATGTTCGTGATCGTCAGCAGCCGATTGAACCGTATGCCGTGGCGGCGCTGCAGCTCCCGCTTCCAGTCGCGCTCGAGCGCGGCCTGGCCGGCCGGCAGGAACGCCCCGACGGGGTTGGTCACCAGGTTGAGCTCGAGGCCCGAATCCGGCATCCCGTAACCCAGCCCGTTGAGCCGCCGCAGCGCCTCGATGGACTGCTCGAAAACGCCCTCGCCGCGCTGCCGGTCGGTCATCGTGGCGGTATGGGACGGCAGCGACGCGACGATCTCCACGCCGTGCTCCGCCAGCAGCTCCGGCAGATCGCCGTAGGCCGGCAGCGTCAGGATCGTCAGGTTGCAGCGATCCATCACGTGCCGGCCGAGCGCCGCCGCGCGCCGGACCATGTCCCGGAACCGCGGGTGCAGCTCGGGCGCGCCGCCGGTGATGTCCACCGTCGGGATGTCCGTCGCCGCGAGCAGCGTCAGGCAGGCCTCGACCACCTCGTCGGGCATCACCTCGCGGCGGTCCGGGCCGGCGTCGACGTGGCAGTGATGGCAGGCCTGGTTGCAGCGCTTCCCGACGTTGATTTGCAGCGTCGTGACCGCCGCCGGCCGCAGCGGCGCGTGGCCCGCCGCGGCGGCCGCCTCGCCGAACGTCCGGGCCAGGGGCAACGCCGCGAGGTGCGCCCGCTGTGCGACGGGGGGCGCCAGCGGCGAGCGCGTGTTGAGCAGCGTCGGCAGGGCCATGGCTACATCGAGAGCTTCTCGATTCGGTTGCGCATCTGCACGCCGTGCACGAGCGCCGCGCCGCCGCGGATGGCGGCCGCGACGTGCACCGCCTCGGTCATCTGGTCGGGCGCGGCGCCCTTCTCCAGCGACGCCGTCGTGTACGCGTCGATGCAGTAGGGGCACTGGACCGCGTGCGCCACCGCCAGCGCGATGAGCGCCTTCTCGCGCTCGGTCAGCGCGCCCTCGGCGAACACCGCGCCGTACCACGCCGAGAACTTCTCCCAGAGCTCGGGCGCCTCCTTGCCCATGTCGCCGAATTTGCCGAGATCGGGGGGATGATAGTAGGTGTCCATAAGCGAGTCTCTCGCGGCGGGAAGCTGCCATCCATCGTATCACTGACGGCAGGCCCGCGCCCGCGGCCGGCGAGCGGCCACGGACCGCGGGCGCGCAGGTTCCGCACGGCAACCCGGACCGCTATAATCGCCGGAACCGGAGGAGGTTCCCACCGATGAATATGAACAAGCTGGTGAAGATGCTCCCAGCGGCCGCTGCGCTCGTCGTCGGCGTCGTTCTCGGCCTGGTGCTGGGGGCGACCGGGGTCGGGAGGGCCGCGGACCCGGCCTCGCTCACCGACCTCGAACGCGACTTCACCGAGCGGATGCGCAACGTCGTGCTCGTCGGCCACTTCACCCTGGAAGGCGAGGAGCGGCGGGACGGCCTGCCCGAACGCTACGAGATCAGCCAGGTGACGAAGCTGGACGACGGCAACTGGCGGTTCGATGCGCGCGTCACCTACGGCAGCGTCGACGTCACGCTGCCGATCGTGCTGCCGGTGGTCTGGGCGGGCGACACGCCGATGGTCAGCATCACCGACTTCGCCATCCCCGGCCTGGGCGACGAGTTCGGCGCCCGCGTCGTCTTCTACGACGAGCGGTACGCGGGCACCTGGGACCACGGCGAGTACCGCGGCTTGATGTACGGGACCATCTCGCCGCTGGACTAGAATCAGACGGGGCTGCGCCCCGAACCCCGGCGTCCGCTTGCGGGGACCCCGCTGCCCCGCGCCGCTCCCGCCGAGGCGCGCCGTGCGCGCCTTTGCGGGGTTTCTACGACTCGAGGTTGGCGCTCATCGAGATCTCCGCGTTCATCAGCTTGGAGATCGGGCACCCGGTCTTGGCGTTGTTGGCCGCGGTGTCGAACGCCGCCTGGTCGGCCCCGGGGATCCTGGCCGACACGTCGAGGTGAATCCTGGTCACCGCGAACCCGCCATCCGTGTTCTCGAGGGTGACGGCAGCGGTCGTGCTGACGTGCTCCGGCGTGAGCCCGGCCTCGCCGAGCTGCGCCGAGAGCGCCATCGAGAAGCAGCCGGCATGGGCCGCAGCGATGAGCTCCTCCGGGTTGGTGCCGGCGCTGCCCTCGAAGCGCGTGGCGAACGTGTAGGCCGTGTCCGACAGCACCCCGCTGCGACTCGAGATCGCGCCGCTGCCTGCCTTGAGACTTCCCTTCCAGACGGCTGATGCCGTGCTCTGCATGTTCCCTCCTGCTGGTCCGTACCGCCGTGCCCCCGGCATCGGCCGCCGGGAGCGCTGAGACTCTAGATCTAGATCGTTCGGCCGCGCCGCGCAAATCGCCGCCGGCGATCTTGGTGGTTGACAGCAACCCGGTCCGTCGCCAGGATAGATGGTGATGCGGCAACGCCTGGTGCGCTCGCTGCTCGTCGCGACGCTGCTGTCGTCCGGCACGTCGGCGCCGTTCGCCCACGTGCACCCGCCCGGCCACGATCACGCGGTCGGCGCGGGCACCGAGGCGTCGGCAGGCGGGCAGGACGCGCGCGGCGATTGGCACGGCATCCACTGGCACCAGGGCGAACGCCGGGGCCCCGGGACGTCGGGCGCCGACATCGGCGAACGCATCGCGGTCGCGCTGGCGGCGGCAGCCGAAGCACCGCCCGTCCGCGTCGACACGACGCCCGCGCCGGCGGACGCCTGGCCGTCCATCGCGGTCTGCGATCCGGCCAGCCGGACTGCTCCGGCCGCCGCGTGCGCCGACCCCGACCCGCCCCCGCGGGCACCCCGCTCCACCCGCGCCCCGCCCCTCCCCTGCTGACAACCCTGCGCCGCGCGCTCGAAGCAGGCGTGCGCGCACACATCCCAACTGATACCTGAGAAGCCGTCCAGCGCCGCGTCGGACGGCAGCGGGAGCGGACGAGAATGCGTGGTTGGCGATCTGTAGTACTGGCAACCGGCTGCTGGGGTCTGGCCGTGCCGGCGGCCTTCGGCCAGATGCTCACCGAGCAGCAGGCGCTCGAGCGGATGAGCCGCGAGCATCCGCAGCTCCAGGCGCTCGGCTTCACGGTGCGCGAGCAGGCGGCCGCGGCGCGCGAGCGGAGCCTGCCGTCCAATCCGGCGGTCCACTATACGCGCGAGGAAGCCGGCATCTTCGTCGACAACTTCCTCGTCATCTCCCAGGACCTGCCGGTGCGGGGTCGGCTCGGCCTGCTCGGCCAGGCGGCCCGCAAGGCCGGCGCCGCGGCGGAGTCGCGGGCCGCCGCCTCCCGGCTGGCCCTGGAAGCGCGGCTGCGCCTCGCCTTCACCGATCTGCTGCTCGCGCAGGAACGCACGCGCGTGCTCGACGACGACCTGTCCGAGCTGGGAGGGTTGGTCGACGTGCTGCGCGCGCGCGAGGACGAGGGGGAAGGCTCGCTGTTCGACCGGCTGCGCGCCGAGCGGGAGGTGGCCGAGATCGAGACCGACCTGCGCGCGGCCGTCATCGACCGGCGGGTCGCCCAGGCCCGGCTGGCCGCCTTCCTCGCACCCGGCACCGAGCCGGCCGGCCTGACCGCGGCCGGCGACCTGGCGGAGCGCGCCGCGGTCACGGGTATCGAGGGGCTCGTGATGCAGGCCCTCGCCGAGCGGCCCGACTATCGCGCCCTGGCCCAGAGCGAGACGCAGTGGACGCTCGAGCGGCGCGCGGCGGAACGGCTGCGCCTGCCCGCCGCGGCGATCAGCGCCGGCCTCAAGCGCGCCAGGAGCGCGCCCCTCGGCCACGACTCGGGCTACGCGCTCACCGCGACGATGTCGCTCCCGCTCTTCAACCGCGGGCAGGCCCAGGTGGCGCGGGCCGAGGCCGCCCGCGCCCGGACCGACGCCGAGCGCGAGGTGCTCCGCGGCCGCATCGAGAGCGAGGTCCGCGCGGCGCATGCCGCCGCCGCGGGCTACCGCGAGCTGGCGGAGCGCTACCGCCTCGAATCCGTGGAGCCCGCCGCCGAGCTGGCCGAGATCGCCGCGGCGGCCCACGACGAAGGCGAGTTCACCATCCTGGAGCGGCTCGACGCCCATCGCGTGATGCTGAGCGCGAGGCTCCGCCTGCTGGAGCTGCACGCCGCCGCGCGGCGCGCCGCCATCGAGCTGGACCGGGCGGTCGGAAGCCGGAGGACACCATGACGAGACAGCACCCCTGGCTCGGGGCCGGCGCGGCACTGCCCCTGCTGGCGTCCATCGCGTGCGGCGGCCATCACGTGCACGAGGCCGACGGGGCGCATGCGGCCACGGACGAGGAGGGGCCGGCGGTGGTCGAGACGCGGTGGACGGCGCGCAGCGAGCTGTTCATGGAGTACCCGCCGCTCGTCGAGGGTGGCAGCAGCCGCTTCGCCATCCACTTCACGGACCTGGCGACGTTCGAGCCGGTGCGCGCCGGCCGGGCCGCGGTCCGTCTGACGGGTGCACGCGATCAGGAATTCATCGTGGACTCGCCGGGCGCCCCGGGCATCTTCGGCATCGACGTCGAGCCGACGCAGGCCGGCAGCTACCGGCTGGAGGTGATGCTGGAGGCGCCGGGCCTGACCGATCGCCACGAGCTCGGGGAGGTGACGGTGCTTCCGGCCGGGGCGGCGCCCGACGCGGGCGACGACGCCGAGGACGGCTCGATCCCGTTCCTGAAGGAACAGCAGTGGACGCTGGACTTCGCGACGGCGGCCGCCCGCCGGCGGCGGATCGCGGACAGCCTCGTCATCGCTGCCCAGATCGAGCCGCGGACCGGCGGCTGGGCCGATGTGACCGCGCCCGTGGTCGGGCGGCTGGCCGACGACCTCGCGCCCCGGCCAATCGGGTCGCAGGTGGCGCGCGGCGACGCGCTCGCCGAGATCATCCCGCGCAGCGGGCACGGGGAAGACCGGCCGGAGCTGGAGCTCGCCGTGGCCGAGGCCCGCAACCTGCTGGAGCTGATCCGGGCCGACCGGGCGCGCGCGGAACGGCTGGTGGCCGCGGGCGCCCTGCCCCGCCGCCGCGCGCACGAGACGCAGGTGGCGGAGCGGACGGCCGAGGCCCGGGTGGCGGCCGCCGAGGCCCATCTGGCGCAGCTCGACACGACCCGAACCGGTGAAGGAGAGGTCGGACGCGACACCCGCTTCGTCGTTCGCGCGCCCATCAGCGGCGTCGTGGCCGAATCCGATGCGACGCCCGGCGCCAGCGTCGAGGAGGGCACGCACCTGTTCCGGCTCGTCGCCGTCGATCGGGTGCACGTCGTGGGGTCGCTGCCGGAGGCGGCCCTGGCACGGGTCGCCGAGCTCACCGGCGCCGAGCTCGACGTGCCCGGCTTCGAGATTCCGATCGCGCTCGACCGGCTCGTCGCCGTGGGACGCGTGCTCGAGCCCCAGGCGCGCACGGTGCCCATCATCTACGAGCTGAGCAATCCGGACCGGCGGCTGGCGATCGGCCAGGCCGTCTCGCTGCGCATCTTCGCCGCGGCGGCGACCGACGCGGTGACCGTGCCCGAGAGCGCCATCGTCGACGACGCCGGCCAGCCGGTCGTCTTCGTGCAGACCGGCGGCGAGAGCTTCGAGCGCCGGCCGGTCCGGCTCGGCAACCGCGAGTCGGGCCAGGTCCAGATCGGCGGCGACGTCGCGCCGGGCGAGCGCGTGGTGATTCGCGGCGCGCCGCTCATCCGGCTGGCCGCGCTCTCGCCCCAGGTGCCGGCGCACGGGCACACGCACTGAACACGCTTCCGGACGGAAGACCATGCTTTTCGACATGCTCATCCGGTCGTCGCTGCGCAACCGCCCGCTCGTGCTCGGGCTCGCGGGCGCCTTCCTCGTCTGGGGCGGGTTCATCGCGGCGCGCATGCCCGTCGACGTGCTCCCGGACCTCACGGCGCCAACCGTGACGGTGCTGGTCGAGGGCCGGGGCATGGCGCCGGCGGACATGGAAGCGCTCGTCACCTTCCCCATCGAGACGGTCCTCGGCGGCGCGGCGGGCGTGCGCCGGGTGCGCTCGGAGACCGCCGTCGGCATCGCGGTCATCTGGCTGGACTTCGACTGGGGCACCGACGTCTACCGCGCCCGGCAGACCGTCTCCGAGAAGCTCGCCACGGTGGCGGCGACGCTGCCCGCCGAGGTCGGCGCGCCGGTGCTGGCGCCGCTCTCGTCGATCATGGGCGAGATCATGTTCGTCGCGCTCGAGTCCGCGCCGGCGGCGGAAGCGGCGACCGACCTGGCCCGCTGGACGCCCCTGGAGCTGCGGATGGCGGCCGAGCTGACGGTGCGGCGGCGGCTGCTCGTGACCCCCGGGGTCTCGCACGTGACGGTGATCGGCGGCGAGCGCCGGCAGTTCGAGGTGCTGGTCGATCCGGCCCGTCTCGCCAGCTACGACCTGCCGCTGAGCGCGGTCGAGAGCGCCCTGCGGCGCGCCAGCCGGAGCACGTCGGCCGGGTTCCGCGAGGCGGGCGGCCAGGAGTACCTGATTCGGGGCGGCGGACGCGTGCGCGACGTCGAGGGGCTCGGCGCCACGGTCATCGCCACGCGGGAGACGCTGCCCATCCGCGTGAGCGACATCGCCGACCTGCGCGTGGGCGAGTCGATCAAGCGCGGCGACGGCTCGTTCAACGGCCGGCCGGCAGTCATTCTCGGCATCCACCGGCAGCCCGACGTCAACACCCTGGCCCTGACGCGAGAGCTGGAGGGCGTCCTCGACCGGATTCAGGCCGAGCTGCCGGCCGGCATGCGTCTCGACACCCGCGTGTTCCGGCAGGCGGACTTCATCGAGCTGGCGCTCGGCAACCTGACGGCCGCCCTGCGCGACGGCACGCTGCTCGTCGTCCTGGTTACCCTGCTGTTCCTCGCCAACCTGCGCGCCGGCGCCATCACGCTGCTGGCCATCCCGCTCTCGCTGCTGGCCGCCGTCGTCGGGCTGCGGCTCGCCGGCCTGTCGATCAACAGCATGACCCTCGGCGGCATGGCCATCGCCGTCGGGGCGCTGGTCGACGACGCGATCGTCGACGTCGAGAACGTGGCGCGGCGGCTGCGGGAGAACGCGTTGCGGCCGGCCGACGCCCGGCGGCCCGTGCTGGAGGTGGTCTATCGCGGCAGCCGGGAGATTCGGGCATCCATTGCTTTCGCGACGCTCGTCGTCATGCTGGTCTTCCTGCCGCTCTTCTTCCTGCCGGGCGTCGAGGGACAGTTGCTCCGGCCGCTGGGCTTCGCCTATCTGATCGCGCTGGCCGCCTCGCTCGTCGTCGCGCTGACGGTCACGCCGGCGCTCTGCCTGTACCTGCTGCCGGGCGCGCCCGCCATCCGCGCGGGGCGCGAGGCCTGGCTGGCGGCGGCGTTGAAGCAGGGCTACGGGCGCGTGCTGCCGGCGGTGCTGCGGCGGCCGCGGTTGGCGATCGGGACGGCGGCGCTCCTGCTGGCCGCCACGCTCGCGACCGTGCCGTGGATGGGCCGGGCCTTCCTGCCGACCTTCAACGAGGGCGCGCTCGTCATCAGCGCCGTGACGCTGCCGGGCACCAGCCTGGCCGAGTCGAACGCCCTCGGCGGCGCGATAGAGCGGCTGCTGCTCGACGTGCCGGAGGTGGCGGCGACGGCCCGCCGGACGGGCCGGGCCGCGCTCGACGAGCACGTGCAGGGCGTCGAGTCGGCGGAGATCGACGTCCGGCTCGCGCCCGGCGGCCGGCCGCGCGACGCGGTGCTGCGGGAGATCCGCGAGCGGCTGTCGCTCGTGCCCGGCACCAACATCACCATCGGCCAGCCCATCTCGCACCGCATCGACCACATGCTGTCGGGGCAGCGGGCCAGCATCGCGGTCAAGGTTTTCGGTGACGACCTCGCCACGCTCCGGACCCTGGGCAGCCGGATCGTCACGGCGCTCGACGGCGTCCCGGGGCTCGTCGACCTGGCGCTCGAGCACCAGGCGGACATCCCGACCGTGGAGGTCGGCTTCGATCCAGCCGCGCTGGCGCGGCACGGACTGCCCGCGGGCCAGGCCGCCGCCACGCTGGAGACCGTGCTGCGCGGCCGCCGGGTGGGCGAGATCATCGACGGCCAGATGATGGTGCCGCTGGTGCTGCGCTATCGGCCGGACAACATGGCCAACCTGGACGACATGTGGCAGACGCGCCTCGACATGCCCGCGGGTCCGCGCGTGCCGCTCGGCAGCCTGGCCGACATCGCGGAGGACCGCGGCCCCAACTTCATCCGGCGCGAGAACGCCGAGCGGCGGATCGTCGTCACCGCGAACGTGGCCGGGCGCGATCTCGGCAGCGTGGTCGGCGACGTCCAGGACCGCGTCGCAGGGGGGGTGGCGCTGCCCCCGGGGTACCGCGTGGAGTACGGCGGGCAGTTCGAGGCGGAGGCCAGCGCCGAGCGCCGGCTGCTGCAGCTCGGGCTGGTCGCCATCGGCGGCATCTTCCTGATCCTGGTCAGCGCGTTCGCGTCGGCCCGCGACGCCGCCATCATCATGCTCAACCTGCCGCTGGCGCTGATCGGCGGCGTGGCCGGGGTGTTCCTGGGCGACGGCATCCTGTCGATCGCCACGCTGATCGGGTTCATCGCGCTGTTCGGCATCGCCACCCGCAACGGCATCATGCTCGTCTCGCACATCCGGCGCCTGCAGGCGGTGGGCGGCACCGACCTCCGCGCGGCCGTCGTGCAGGGATCGCTCGACCGGCTCGCGCCCATCGTGATGACGGCGCTGTCGACCGGCCTGGCGCTGCTGCCCGTGGCCGCCGGATTCGGCGCGCCCGGCAGCGAGATCCAGGCGCCGCTCGCTCTCGTCATCGTCTGCGGGCTGCTCTCGTCGACCGCGCTGAACATGCTCGTCGTGCCGGCGGTGATCGTCGCGACCACGCCCGCCGACCGGCCGTCCCGCGCCTGAACGCAGTGGTGGCGCGTGAGAGCCGCGGAGATGCTCGGGACGGCGCTGTGGTTCGCGGCGCTCGCCGCGGCGGGCTGGCTGCTGCTGGTCGGGTGGCTCGTGCTGCAGGAGCGCCGCCTCGTCTTCTTTCCGACGCGCGCCCTCGTGGCCGGTCCGGCCGACTTCGGCCTCCAGGCCGACGAGCTGTCCATCCGCACCGACGACGGGCTGACGCTCCACGGCTGGTGGATCGAGGGTCCGGGCCGCCGGGTGCTGATCTGGTACCACGGCAATGCGGGGAACATCGCCGACCGGCTGCACAACGCGAGCTGGTTCGTCGAGCAGCTCGGCGTCGCCGTGGTGCTGGTCGACTACCGCGGCTACGGCCGCAGCGAGGGGACGCCCGACGAGGCCGGACTCTACCGCGACGGCCTGGCCATCTACGATGCCGTCGCCGCCCGCCGCGTGGCGGCGAGCGACGTCATCCTCTTCGGCCGGTCGCTCGGCGGCGCCGTGGCCATCGAGGTCACGCTCCGGCGCTCGGCCGGGGCCCTCGTGCTGGAATCGGCCTTCCGCTCGGTGCCGGCCATGGCGCGGGTGCACTACTGGTTCGTGCCCGGCAGGGTCATCCGGACGCGGATGGACAACGAGTCGAAGATCGGTCGCGTGGCCGCGCCGATTCTCTTCCTCCACGGAGACCGCGACCGGATCGTGCCGCTGGCCCACAGCCGCCGCCTGCGGGAGCTGGCCGGCCGCCCCGCGCGACTCCACGTCATCGAGGGCGCCGGCCACAACGACACGTACCTCGTCGGGGGTGCGCCCTACACCGACGCGTGGCGCGGGTTCCTGCGGGACACTGCCGCACCGGGAACCTGAGTCCCCGGCGCACGTGCGCCGGAGCAGCGCCCGGGCGAGGCCCGCGCGCCTTCAATCAACGGGCAGCCTGAATACCGAGCGGCCGCGCGAGAAGGTCTCCAGGACGCGGATGTGCTCGAGCTCGCGCGGATTCGCCGTCAGGGGATTCCGTTCCAGGACGACGAGATCGGCCTGCTTGCCGGCGGTGATCGACCCCTTCGCGTCCTCCTCGAAGTACTGGTACGCCGCGCCGAGCGTCACCGCGTGGAGCGCCTCGCGAACCGTCAGCCGCTGCTCCGGTCCCAGCACGCGGTTGCTGCGTGTCGTCCGGTTCACCGCGATGGACACCAGCCGCATGATATCCGGCGGCACGATCGGCGCGTCGTTGTGCATCGTGAAGCGCACGCCGCGCTCGATTGCCCAGCGGGCCGGGCTGACGTTGCTGCCGCGCGCCGCGCCGAAGCTGCGCACGTGCCAGTCGCCCCAGAAGAAGGCGTGCGCCGAGAAGAACGACGGCACGACGCGCAGCGCGGCCGCGCGGTCGAGCTGATCGGCCCGCATGAGCTGGGCGTGGATGATCACCGCGCGGTGGTCCGGCACCGGGTCCGCGCCGGCGACGGCCTCGGCGACGCCGTCCAGCATCAGATCGATGGCCGCGTCGCCGTTGGCGTGCACGATGATGGGCACGCCGCGCCGGATGAGTCGCGCCGCCCCCGCCTTGTAGAGCGCCGGCGCGAGCGTGCCGTACGCGCGGTAGTCGGGCGGTGCGCCGGGCGGCCCCTCGTCGTACGGCTCGGTGACCCAGGCCGTCCGTCCCTGCGGCGACCCGTCGAGCGAGAACTTCACCCCGGCAACCCGGAATCCGCCGCGGTAGCGTGCCTCGTGCTCCGCCCGCTCGGCGTCCTCGAGCGTCCGGAACCACGGAAACGCGGCGACGTCGGCGCGAAGGGGCTCGCGCGCGGCGGCCGCGCGCAGCGCCTCGACCGTCTCCGGCGCGGTGGCCCCGTCCTGGATCGTGGTCGTGCCGTAGCTCAGGTACAGCTCGATCGCGCGGCGGGCAGCCACGTCCGGCGGCACGGCCGTCGGCGCCAGGAGCCCGCCGCCGACGAGGCCGCCGGCGCGCTCCTCGAGCACGCCGTCGGGCTCTCGCGATCCGCTGCGGCGGCGGATGTGGCCGCCGGGCGGATCGGGCGTCTCGGCCGTGACGCCGGCGGCGGCCAGGGCCGCCGAGTTGGCTGTCCGCAGGTGTCCAGAGACGTGGGTCAGGACGATCCGGTGCTCCGTCGAGGCCCGATCCAGATCGTCGCGCGTCGGATGGCGGCGTTCCGCGAGCAGCGAGTCGTCGTAGCCGATCCCCAGCACGAGCCCGCCCGGCTCGATGTTCCGCTCGGCAATCCACGCCCGGACTCTGGCCACGACGTCGTCGATGTCGTTGACGTCGCCGACGGGCGGCGGGTGCAGCGACAGCAAATCGAGGCTCCGGCCCACCGCCATCAGGTGCCCGTGCGCGTCGATGAAGCCGGGCAGCAGGGCGCGGTCGCCGAGGTCGACGACGCGCGTCGCCTCCCCCCGCAGCGCCGTTGCCTCCGCGCGCGTGCCGGCCGCCGCGATCGTCTCGCCCCGGACCGCCACGGCCTCGACCCGCGGACGGGCCGGGTCCATGGTGACGATGGCGCCGCCGACGAAGATGATGTCCGCCGGCGCGCCGGACTCCGGCGGCGGCTGGCCCGCCGCGCCGGCGGCAACGGCCGCGCCGGCGGCAAGCGTGCAAATCAGACGGAGTGCGGCCTGTCTCGACACGCGCTTCACGCCAGCTTCCATCAGGCGGGGCGTTGCCCCGAACCCCCGGCGGCCGCTTGCGGGGGCCCCACTGCCCCGCGCCGCTCCCGCCGAGGCGCGCTGTGCGCAGCTTCCATCAGACGGGGCGTTGCCCCGAACCCCCGGCGTTCGCTTGCGGGGGCCCCACTGCCCCGCGCCGCTCCGCCGAGGCGCGCTGTGCGCAGCTTCCATCAGACGGGGCGTTGCCCCGAACCCCCGGCGTTCGCTTGCGGGGGCCCACTGCCCCGCGCCGCTCCCGCCGAGGCGCGCTGTGCGCGCCTTGCGAAGTCTACGCCGGTTAGGCGCGGACTTCCAGCCGCTCGCCGTGCCGGTGCAATGAGGTCGCTTCACTGCAGCAGATTCGGCGACAATGGCACTGTCATGCGCAGCTTCCTCCAGGACGTGTTCCAGACGCGCTACCGGGAGGCGACGGCCAGCGCGATTCTCTTCGCCATCGTCATCGGGCTCGTCATGAACGCCGCCATCACGTATGCCGGGCTCAAGATCGGCTTCACGATGGGCGGCAGCGCCATCGCCGCGGTGCTCGGGTTCGGCGTCCTGCGCGGCATCCTGCGCCGCGGGTCGATCCTCGAGACCAACATGGCGCAGACCTGCGCGTCGGCCGTCAACACCTCCAACGCCGGCATCATCTTCACCGTCCCCGTCCTGTTCCTGCTCGGGCTGCCGCTGGCGACCGACAGCGCCGACTTCTGGCTGATCACGCTGGCCGCCGTCGGCGGCGCCGTCCTCGGCACGGCGTTCATCATTCCGCTGCGCAAGCAGATGATCGAGATCGACCGGCTGCGCTTCCCGACCGGCATGGGCGTGGCGGCCATCCTCAAGTCGCCCGGCGCCGGGCCGCGGAAGGCGCTCGTGCTGCTGGGCGGCGTCGTCGCCGGCGCGGCCGTGTACTGGTTCGTGGCCGCCGAGCAGCTCGGCCTCCCCAGCTACGGCTCGCTCGGCATCGGCGTGCTGACGGCCGACGCGCTCGACGCCGGCCGCCTGCTCGGGTTCCCGCCCCAGCTCGAGCTCATCTTCGGCATCGCCCCGTTCGCGCTCGGGGCCGGCTACATCACCGGCCGGCCGGGCCTGTTCGTGCTGGCGGGCGGAATCCTCGCGTACCACGTGCTCACGCCCTTCGCGTACTCCGTGGGGTGGATGCCGCAGACCGTGGCCGCCCACGAAGCGCCCGGCTACGCCTTCGCCGCCTTCAACCGGCCGCTCGGCATCGGGCTGCTGCTCGGCGGCGCGCTGATGGGCATCGTCGCCTCGCTGCCGGCCATCCGCGAGGCGCTAAGGAGCGTCGCGGCTGCTGGCGCGGCCAGGGGCGGCGGCGACGAGCTCGGCCTCCGGGTGCTGGGGACGGCGGCGGTCCTGGCGGGCGTGCTCCTGTTTGCGGCAGCCTACGTGGTGGGCGAGAGGCCGTTCAACCGCACCTGCCCGGTCACCGGCCAATGGGTGGACCGCGTGTCCGTCGCGGACCTGCCCGCGGGCGTGCCGGAGAGCGAGCGGCGCGCCGCGGTCCGGGCGCTCAACACGGAGGTCGACGCGCTGGAGACGGCCACGCGCACCCACGGCGGGTACGTCGTCCGCTTCGCCAGCGAGGACGCCGCCCGCACGTGGGACGCCTACGATGCGGGGCGCAGGGACGACTACCTCGCGAGCAGCAACGCGCGGCCGGGGTGGCTGGCCGCGTTCCCCCCGCTGCTGCGTGCCGCGACGATCGCGCTCGTCGGCATCGCCTGGATGTGGCTGGCAGGCATCATCATCGCCCAGTGCACCGGCATGACCGACTGGTCGCCCATCTCCGGCATGGCGCTCCTGACGGTGGTGCTCGTGATGCTGCTCGGCGGCACGGGCGCGGTCGTCGGCGCCGTGCTGATCGGGGCGGCCCTGTGCGTCGCGATGACGCTGGCGGCCGACATGATGTCGGATCTGCGCACCGGCCACCTCGTGGGGGCGCAACCGCGGCGCCAGCAGGTGCTCGAGCTGCTCGTCGTGGGCATCGGACCCGTCGTGTCCATGCTGGTCGTGCTGCTCATCGCCGAGGCGAACCGCCAGAGCTTCGGCGTGCCGTTCGGGCCCGAGACCCCGACGGCGGCGCCCCAGGCGCAGGCCCTGCAGGCGGTCATCACGGGCGTCCAGGGCGGCGAGATGCCCTACGCGCTGTACGGCTTCGGCGCCCTGCTGGGCGCGCTCCTCGGTCTCGGCACCTTCAGCGGCCTCGGCGTGCTGGTGGGGCTGAGCATGTATCTCCCGTTCGCGGCCATCGCCACGTACGGCGTGGGCTGCGTCATCAACGTGCTGGTGGCGCGCTGGAAGGGCCGCGTGTGGGCGGAGGACTGGGGCGTCCCCTTCGCGGCGGGCCTGGTCGTCGGCGAGTCGCTGCTCGCCATGACCGTCAACATGATCGTCCTGGCAACCGGCTGATGGAACGACCGCTGCGTCCGCTCGGCAATCTCCTCATCGCGGTGAGCCTCGTGCTCGGCGCGCTGGCGTCGACCACCGCGTACGTCCCCCGGCTCACGGCCGACGATTCCGTCCTGGCCGTCGGCGACGGCTACGCCCACCTGAACGCGCCGGCCGGCGCCCGGAGGGACGCCGCGGAAGGCTTCGTACTGGCGGACGGGGCGCGCATTCCGTTGGCAGACGCCGGCACCGAGCTGACCCCGCAGGTGCAGGCGCGGCTGCGGGCCGCCGGCGTGCAGCGCGTCCGGGTCAGGGAGTTCAGCATCCGGCGCTGGCAGCACGCCTGGCTGTTCGGACTGGCGGTGATCGGCCTGATCGCCGGCAGTGCGCTGGTGAAGCGGGAAACCGCGGCGCGGCGCGGCCGGCAACCGGCTGATCGCCGCACGACCGTGCCAGCCACCCCGCAAGCCGTGCTGGCCCGCATCGTCGCCACCGCCCGCGACCTGCGGCGCGAGTTGCCCGGCATGCCGGACGACGCCGCCCGGACCCGCGCCATCCTCGAGCGCGTCGGCCACGTGCAGACCGAGCTGTCGCTGCAGGTCGTCGAGGGCCGCAACGCGCTCGTCGCGGCCCTCGGGCTGGCCCGTTTCGCGGAGCTGATGGACGCGTTCAGCCGCCTCGAGCGGGCCCTCAACCGCGCCTGGTCGGCCGCCGCCGACGGCGCGCTCGACGAGGCCCTGCGCTGCATCGACGACGCTGCCGCGCATGCGCCCGACGTCGAACGCCGGCTGCGTTGACCGGGCACCGCCACGGCTGCGCTATACTGGGAGGCTGTCGTCCCCATCGTCCAGAGGCCTAGGATCTAGCCCTTTCAAGGCTAAGACACGGGTTCGAATCCCGTTGGGGACGCCACCCTCTCCAAGCAAGTCATTTATAGACAGACACTTACAGGAACAGCGCGTGTCAGGCGACATGGAAAACTGCCCCCCCAGCGACAGTGAAAACTGCCCCCCCTTGTCCAAGGAGGAGTCAGCAGATGAAGGGATGCCAGGATGTCGGCCCGTGGGTGGGGAGGCCACGGGCGCAGATGATGAAGTCGGACGAGGTGGAGGCGATGCTGCACCTGCGGGAGCTCGGTTGGGGGCTGAGACGGATCGCCCGGGAGTTCGGATGCAGCAAGAACACGGTGAGACGCTACGTGGCGGCCGACGGCTGGATGGCGTACAGCCGCCGGTCGGGCGGCGGCAAGCTCGAGGATCAGGCGGCGTGGCTGAAGGAGCGGTTCTTCCAGCACGGCGGCAATGCCGAGGTGGTGCGCCAGGACCTGCTGCGCGAGCAGGGGGTCGACGTGAGCCTTCGCACGGTCGAGCGGGCGGTCGCGCCGTTCCGGCAGCTGCTGACGGCCGAGGCGAAGGCGACGGTGCGGTTCGAGACGCCCCCGGGACGTCAGCTGCAGGTTGATTTCGGCCAGTTGCGGGTGGTGGTCGCCGGCGAGCAGGTGCGCGTGTTCCTGTTCGTGGCGACGCTGGGCTACTCGCGGCGCTGCCACGTGGCGGCGTTCCAGCACGAGCGGCAGTCGTCGTGGTTTCGCGGCCTGGAGGCTGCGTTCCATCACTTCGGCGGCGTGACCAGGGAGGTGCTGGTCGACAACCCGCGGCCGCTGGTGGTCGCGCACGACCCGGCCACGCGCGAGGTCGAGTTCAACGACCGGTTCCTGGCGTTCGCCGCCTACTGGGGGTTCCGTCCGCGGGCGTGTGCGCCGTATCGGGCCCGGACGAAGGGGAAGGACGAGCGCGGCGTCGGCTACGTCAAGGGTGTCGGCGAGCTTGAGGAAGTGATCATTTCTGAAGTGCCGTCGACTGCCTGTGGACGCCCCTGCTGATCGTGTCATTCGGTGTCTTCGTCGCGCGGGGCACGCTGGCGGTTGCGCTCCTGCTGGCTGAGTTCAGCCTCCCGGCGACGATAGCTGCGGCCTTCGATGCGAAGGATTTCGACGTGGTGGGTCAGCCGGTCGATCAGGGCGACGGCGCATGAAGCGTTGGGAAAGACGGTGTCCCAGTTCTTGAAGGGCAGGTTGGTGGTGATCAGCAGGGAGCGGTGCTCGTAGCGTCGGCTGACGAGCTGGAAGATCAGGTCCGCGGCACGGGCGTCGTAGGCAAGGTAGCCCAGCTCGTCAACGCACAATAGCACGGGGCGCGTGTAGTGGCGCAGGCGGCGTTCGAGTGCGCGGGCGGTCTCCTGTCCGTTGAGGTCGAGCAGCAGGTCAGCGGCCGTGGTGAAGAGGGCGGTCTTCCCGGCGAGGATGGCCTGGTGGGCGATGTTCTTCGCCAGCATGGTTTTCCCCAAGCCTTGTGCGCCGAGGATCACGACGTTCTCGCCGCGCGCGAGGAAGTCGAGCGTGAGGATGCGTTCGAGGGCGCGCCGGTCCAGCGCGGTGGGCCAGTCCCAGTCCCAGTCGGCGAGCGGCTTGAAGCGTCCGAGTCGGGCACGCCCCAGTCGGCTCTCGACGCTACGGCGCTGTTTTTCCTCAAGCTCGGCGGCGACGATGTGCTCGAGCAGGACGGTGGCGCTCGAGCGCTTGCGGGTGGCCTGGGCGATGATGTCGTTCAGCTCGTCGGCGGTGCGGTTGAGCCCGAGGCGACGCAGGTCAGTCGCCAGCGTCGTCAGGGTTTTTCTGTCCGAGGGCATCGTAGGTCTCCAGGTCGTGCGGCCGGACGTCGAGGTCACGCAGTCCGGGTCGGTCGGGCAGGGTGAGGCGGAGCGGGGGTTTGAGTCCGCGCTGTCGGCGTCGGGTTTCGAGGATGTGGGTGATCGAGCCGGCGCCGAGGGCATCGCGTTCGAGGGCGATGTGGACGGCGGCGGCCAGCTCGTCGGGTCCGTAATCGTCGAGCAGGGCGACTAGCCGGGTGGCGTGCGGGCGGAGGGCGTCTTGGCGCTCGGCGAGGCGCTCGAAGAGCGTGGCGGTGGCGGGGACGGCGGCGCGGAGGCGGTCACGGGTGGTGTGGGCGTTGGCTTGGCGGGTGGCGGCAAGCAGGCCGTCGAGATGGGCGGGGTCCTCGACGGTCAGTCCGGTGTCGTAGGTGCGGCGATGGCTGGCCAGCTCGGTCTGTCCGTCGAGGATGCGGATGCGGGTGGCTGAGGCGAGCAGGGTGAGCGGCTTGCGGACGTGGGTGTGAGGAATCGAGTAGAGATTGCGGTCGAAGCGGACGTAGGGCGTCTTGCCGGAGCGGACGGCGCGCATCAGGTCGGTCTCGAAGCGATTGGCGGGCAGCGGCAGTAGGCGGGGCTTTTCTTCGGCCCAGACCTCGGCAACCCGGCGATGGGGCTGGTCGGGATGGCGTCGGCGGTGGGCGACCTCGTCACGCCAGCGTCGGAACTGGGCGTTGATGTCGTCGAGGTCGCGGAAGGGCCGGGCGGCGAAGTAGGCGTGGCGCAGGTATTGGATCTGGCGTTCGATTTTTCCCTTCTCATTTCCCCGTCCCGGCGTACAGGGCCGGGGGGCGAAGTGGTAGTGCCCGGCGAGTTCGAGCAGGCGGGGATGAAACTGGACGGCGGCGCCGCGGCGGTCGAGCACAGCGCTGCGCAGGTTGTCGTAGACGAGATTGCGGGCGGCGCCTCCAAGCGCCTCGAAGGCGGCGACGTGCCCGCGGAGGAAGCTCTCGAGCGTCTGGTCGAGGGTGAACAGCGCGGCCAACGCGCGCGAGTAGCCGAGGACCATGACGAATCCGGAGACGGTGCGGGTGCCCTGTCCGATGCGGACCTTGCCGAACGAGCCCCAGTCGACCTGCGCGGACTCGCCGGCCAGGGTGACCACGCGGCGGTAGACGGCGCGGGAGGTTTCGGGCCGCAGGCGCCGCACGAGTTTGCGGACGGGGAAGACCGAGCCGGCATAGGCGGCGGAACCCTGATCCGTCACGCGGCGGCGATAGGCACGCTGGCGGTCGCGGTGGTCGAGGCGCCCTTCGAGGCTGCGCTGATGCCGGGCCCGGGCGGCCCGCACCGAGCGGCGGCGGCCAATCGCTCGGCACGACGGCGTGCAGTAGGCATGGCCGCGATCACACGTCGCGCAGATCGCAAACAGGCGGCTGCAGTGTCGGCAGGTCTTCTGGCGAAGCGGGACGTCCACGGCGTCGGAGCGCGCGGGGCGGTCTCCGACTGGACAACGCGGTCGAACCGTGGCACAACTGCACCGACCGGCTCGCTCTGTCGGAGCACGGGGCGGTCACGAGGGTCCGGTGGCTCTGCCGGGCCCTCACCCCACGTCTGAGTCCGCCGTCAACGCTACCCCAACGAGCCGCCGCCCGCCACGCCTGCCCGGAGGCTGTGGACGCCGCCACTGCTGTGGACGCAAACAGCCGCGCCCACAGCAGTTTGCAAAACCGCGCAGACGCGGTTTCGCACAGCGACCACAGCCATCATCCTCTTCTTCCTCAAGACATCGACGAACACGGCCGACGGCACGCATGCCCGAACAGGCCTCGAGAATCCGTCAGTTTTTCGCGCTCGCCGACAAAGGGGAACGCCATCGCCGGCCATCGCTTCGAGAGCTGGGCGGGGATGGAGGCGCATCTGGCGTGGTGGCAGCGAGAGATTGCGGACCGGCGGCGCCATGGCACCACCGGTGAGGTTCCTCTCGAACGCTTCGCCCGGGAAGCGAAGTGCCTGCGCCCCTGTGCGGGCCGGCCGGCGTTCGGCCAGTTGCGGGACCTGCTCCGGACGGTGCACGCCGACTGCGCGGTGGTGGTCGACACCAACGCCTACTCGGTGCCGTGGCGGCTGATCGGCGAGCGGGTGCGGGTGGTGGTCAGCGGTGGCCGGGTGCGCGTTCACCACGGCTCGACGGTTGTCGCCGAGCACGTCGAGCACACGGGCCGGCATGCGCGGGTCACCGACCGCGCTCATCTGGTCGGCGTCGCCGGCGGCCCGCGCCCTGCCGAGACCGAAGCGCTCGCGCCGAAACCGGCGCTGCTGCGCCCGCTCGACGAGTATGCGGCCGTTGCCGGGGGGAGTTTCTGAGATGGCCGGGGTGGACCACGAGACGCTGGTCGCCTGGCTGACGCGGCTGCAGCTGACGGCGATCCGGGACCAGCTCGACAACCTGCTCGACGAGGCCGCCGACAAGAAGCTGACGCTGCGTGAGGCGCTCGCGTTCCTGGTCGAGCGCGAGGTCTCGCGCAAGGATGAACGCCGCATCGAGATGGCGTTGAAGATCGCGCACTTCCCGATGGTGCGCGAGCTCGCCGACTTCGACTTCAAGGCCCAGCCCAGCGTCGACCGGCGCCAGGTGCGAGAGCTGGCGACGTCGCGATGGGTGGCGCACGGGGACGCGCTCCTGGTGCTCGGTCCGCCCGGGGTCGGCAAGACGCATCTGGCGATCGCGCTCGGACGCGAGGCGATCCGGCGGAGCTACTCGGCCCTGTTCACGACGGCCCAGGCGCTGATGGCGGCGTTGGTCAAGGCGCACAGCGACGGCCGGCTCGAGGACCGCCTGACCTTCTACGCCAAGCCGAAGCTGTTGATCGTTGACGAAATGGGCTACCTCCCGTTCGAGGCGCATGCCGCGCACCTGTTCTTCCAGCTCGTCTCGAGGCGCTACGAGCGCGGCAGCATCCTCATCACGTCGAACCGCTCGGTCGGCGAATGGGGCGAGGTGTTCGGCGACGCCGTCGTCGCCACCGCGATCCTCGACCGGCTGCTGCACCACAGCCACGTGCTGACGATCACCGGCGAGAGCTACCGGCTGCGGGAGAAGCGTCGGGCGGGCGCCCTCAAGTTTCCCGCACCGAAGCCTGTCGCGTCGGAGACCCGTTCGCAGGCGTCGTCCTGATCATGCGACCGACATCGTGACGAGCACAGACAGGGACTCACGTCGCGAACGTCGGGGGGGCGAGCCGCCTGTCACCGGTCCGTTACGTAACGGTGTGCAGTTGGATCGTGGCGTTGACCAACGCGGAGCGGCAGGCGCGTTACCGGGAGCGGCGGCAGGCCGGCGAGTCCCGGATCTGCCCCGGAACGCACGGCAGCTTGCCGGGCGATCGGGGGCGAGTAGCGGCGGGACGGCCGGCGTGTCAACGTGCTGCGCACGTCCTCCGCTTCGCTCCGGCCCTACGGGTGACACCCCGTCCGCCCCGCCGCTCGGATGGCAGTTGTGGGCCTTGCGGCCCGGCCTGAACGGGGCGTCCCGGCCGTCCACGACGCTCACGGGACGCGGTGGACAGCCGGAAGTCGATCGACATACGCCGTTTCTTCGGGGGTCAGTTTTCGCTGTCGCCAGGGGGTCAGTTTTGAGTGTCGCTTGACACTGCAGGCAGAGGCGCCGTGACGCAAGGGAAACGGACCGAACTTGTACGTTCGCCCCGCCGCCGCGCCCTTGCGGAACGCGAACCCGATGATCTGGTCATGCGCGGACTGGCGGAGATCGGGGAGTCCGACGTGGAGAAGCCCCTCCAGTCGCTCGATCTGATGATGTCCCGGATTCTGGTAGCCATAAGCGGCCTTGATGGCGACCACGGAACGACGGTTCGACGGGCCGCCGACAAGGGCCACGCCGGCGCGCAGTTCGACTTGGGTGCGGCGTACAACAGAGGTGCTGGGGTCTCTGAGGATCCCGCCGCGGCGGCCAAATGGTACCGCCTCGCGGCATACCAAGGTCACGCCAACGCGCAGTTCCGGCTGGGTTCCATGTACCGCAACGGCCGGGGCGTTCCGCAGGACGCCAGAGAAGCCGTTCGCTGGTATCGCCTCGCCGCCGAGCAGGGTCGCCGGGGCGCGCAGGTCAAGCTCGGCGCCATGTACGACACCGGCCGGGGGGTTCCGCGGGACGCCAGTGAAGCCGCCCGCTGGTATCGCCTCGCCGCCGAGCAGGGCGATGCTACTGCGCAGTTCAACCTCGGTGTCATGTACGCCACGGGACGCGGTGTCCTGCAGGATTATCTGGCTGGGCACATGTGGGCGAATCTGGCCGGGGCACGGGGCCACGAGGGTGCCCGCGACCTACGTGATCGCATCGCCAAGCGGATGAACGCGCGGCAGATTGTTGCCGCGCAAGCGGCTGCCCGCGAGTGGCGGGCATCCCGCAACTAGGGGAGCCGAGATCTGGTAGCCTCCTCGAAATCGCCGGTCTCCGGAGGCTCCCTCCGGAACCAGTCGTGGGAGAACACCCTCTCCCTTTCCCGATCCACGTTCTCAAGCGCCGTCAAGCCCGAGCCCGGCCAGCCGGTGTCGTGGTTGACGACAAGAACCGTCAAGGGAGGGAGTTGCTACTCCCAGCAGTATTACATGACAAGGGCCGACGAATTGCGCTATCACCCCGGCGCCGCCCATTCCGAGCGCGTCCGCGAGATCTCCGTAGCTGCCGCGGACAGGCGCTGATCCACCCGTTAGGCCGGGCGGGCTGACTCGCCTGCGCTACGGGAGGCTACGGAAACCCGGATCCAGTTTCGCTCGCGGTTGGTGTCCTTGGTTCGCTGGAATCCGTTTCGGAACGATGGGCGCAACGAGGGGAACGTGCACCGGCGGAATTCATAAAGCCATTGTTATCAATGCTTTATTGTACTTCCGTGTCGGAGTTCCATGCTCCGCCACCAGTTGTGCGCGTGCCACCGGCTGCGCCAAAGCCGTCGCGCTTCTGTTCGAGGACGCGCGCGGCGGCCTCCGCGAAAGTACGCCATCCGCGCGGCGCTTGTCGGGGGGCGCCCCCGGGCCGGGCCAACTTGCGGTTGGCTGGGGCCAGTTCGCGGGACGAGCCGGCGGGCCGGGACGACCACCGAGACGGCGCGCGAGACGACCACGATCCTCGGGGTCACTAACGACCCCGGGGGTCTACCCTCCTCCTCACCCCGCCTTCGACGGGTCAAGTAGCTCTTTGCCGTGCCGCTCGCGGAACCCCACGACCCCTCTCCGGGACCGCCGACGAAAAAGAGCCGCACCCGAACAGATGCGAGACCTATTCCGGACAGTCGTCGGCGAATCCAACTGAAAACTGTCGGTCGATACCACCGCAGGTGGAACTACCCGTCGGATGGCGCGTCAAGACGCCTGCAGGAATACACGTCGCTCCTAGACGACCTGCATTGGGTCTACGCCCTTCTTCTTGAGTGCTTCTTTGAACCTTTCGATCTTGTTCGCCAGCTCACGGTAGCCGTCTTCGATTCCTGCAAGCTCCAAGCAGCGTGAACACGGCTTGGTTCGACCGCCCTTGCCCTCGCGAACATCATCACGGTTCTTCAAGCCGGGGCAGTGTCTCGATGCATGGTACCTCCCTCCACCGGACACGTGCCACGCGCGGGCGCTGCTCATGACACCCCCTCCGGTGAGGGATCCGGTGTCCGACCAGCCCGCTCGCCCTCAATCCAGCCTTCCAGTCGTGCCAGCCGGCAGTCGACGTCGCGAACCTCGCTTCGCAGGGCTGCGATTTCGACGCCGAGCGCCGCCTGCTGCCGCCATAGCAGGGCTCCGAGTGCAACTACGACACTGAGTGTTGGCCAGTCCGCCGTCATGATACTGACTCTCGAGGGCGTTCTCCCCGTTCCCAATCCGTGCCGAGTGCAGGCGCTACGCGGCGTTCGCCATCCTCCGTCGCGCCTGGCCGCACGCGCACCTTCACCTCGTCGCCTCCTACAAATCTATCACCGAATGCCATCGGGCGGAACGCCCAGAGAGACGTCGGCTGCGATTGCAGGCATTCGCGCGGGGAACGGCGAGACAAGACGGTGCGGTTGGCGGTGACGGTCGGCACGACACCGAATGCCGAGGGCGGTTCCGCTGCCGGTCCGGGTTCGTCCGGGAACGGTAACTGTCGTCCCCTGTAGTCGGATTCGGAACGAGGGATACAACGGGGGGAACCAGAGCTCGGTGAATCCGTAAGACATTTAGTATCAATTTTTGTGAGACCCATACATCGGAAGCCCCAGCCGTCGAGCGTGCGGCGCCACATGAGCCAGTCGCCCGGGGCCGGGTCCTGCAGCATGGCGTCGGTGACCGGCGTGAACTCGCCGCCGGACTGAGCCCGGCCCGGCGACGCGCTGGCCGTCAGCAGCAGGGCGGCCGCCAGGACGATCAGACAACGCGCCGTCGAGCACCGTCCGCGCATCGCGCACTCCTCCCTGCCGGCCGCCGCCGGCGACTCCATGCGGGTCCCGCAGCCACGCCGGCCAAGCCCCCTGCCCCGCAGAACCGTGCCGACTCGCGCAAGGCGCGCACAGCGCGCCTCGGCGGTAGCGGCGCGGGGCGAGGGGCCCCGCGCCGCCCGACAGAACCTACGGCGCCGGGAAGCGGCCGATCCGGTCACCCTCGGCGACCTGGCCGACCCAGATCTCGTCGCCGACCTGAATCGCGACAGTGCCCAGGATGAGCAGGTCGTTGGAGGGATAGTTGACGACCTCGCGGGCCGTCATCTCCCGCGGATTGACCTCCGACACCCGCGAGCTCACGCCGTCGCAGGCGCCGTCCCGGATGCACTCGCGGATCGACTCCCGCGTCGGCCCGATGTGGCCGGCGGCCAGCAGGTTCTCGTTGACGCCCCAGCGAACGTTGTCGATGTGGAAGCCGACCTCGACTCCCTCCTTCTGGATGGGCATCCGTCCCCGCGACAGGCGGATCAGCGACTGCGCGCCGTAGCCGCCGACGTAGAACCACTGGCCGTCGCGCGAGATCTCCAGCCCGTTCGGGCCGATGTCCTCGCTCCCCGGCACGAGGCTCCAGCCCGCTCCGGGCTGCCACTGCCAGATGTTTCCCGCCGCCGGGCTCGTCGAGGCGAAGCCGCCCTCGGGCAGCGCGACCACCGAGTTGAGCCCGATGCCCTCGGGCGCCACGGCACAGCCGACCCACGTGACCGTCGGCGGCCCGTCGCCCGTGCGGAGGTCGAAGACCTCGATCGACTCCCGCGCCCCGTGCCCGACGACCAGCAGCGTGTGGTTGATGCCGTCCGAGTCGCGCAGGTAGAGGCCGTGCGGCCGGAAGTCGCTCGTCAGCGGCCCGGGGCAGTCCGCGTAGGTCTCGGTGTCGTGGTCCGACTCCCCGGTAGCGGGCGAGAAGAGCGAGGTCGCGGTGTTGTCGCGGGTGTCGGCCAGATACAGGTCGCCCCCGTCCACCATGCTGGCGACGACCACCCAGGGCGAGTCCGGGATGGGGGCGAAGTCCTCCGGGCTCACCGGCCCGCACAGAAACTCGACCTCCCCGTCCGGATCGCAGCCCTGCGCCAGCGGGCCGCTCGCGCCCAGCAGTACCAGCGCGCCCGCCACGAGCATCCCGAGCATCGTTCGTGTCCTCATGAGATGTCCTCCCTCGGCACGGATTGGAACGTCCTTCGGAAACGTGATCTTATCGCGCAGCCCAGTCTGTGTCCCTCTCTACCGGGGCGGATAGCCGCCGACCCAGATCGGGCTCGACCAGGCCATGGCCCCGTTCACCTGGCGGACCCGGACGTAGTAGTAGTCGCCCTGCCGCGGATCGTCCCCGTCGGTGTGGCTGAAGCTGACGTCGCGGGGGGCGTTGCGGAGCAGGCGGCGGAGCGTGACGCGGTCGGCCGGATAGTCGTCGGTCGGCAGCGTTCGCTCGATGCCGCCGGCGTTGAGCGTGAGCCGCACCCGGCGCTCCGGAATCTCGGCCGGCGGACGGAAGAAGGGGCGCGTCGCGGCGGTCTCGCGCCCGGCCTCGAGCTCGATCGTGATCGATGCGCTCGGCCGGATGCCCGAGAGCGTCATCCGCAGCGAGCTGGTGTCGCCGCGCGTGTGCGTCGCGAAGCGGGCGCCGTTGCGCGCCGGCTCGAACTCGACGTGCTGGGTGGCCGGGTTCGCGAAATCCGTCCCGGCGATGCGCTCGAGCACCGCCCCGCGCACACCGAGCTGCCCGCGCCAGTGGCGCCAGCCGCGCGGCGCATCACCCGGGTGCAGCGGCGCCGCGTCGGAGGAAAACGAGAGGAGCCACTCCTCGGCGTCGGCCGGCCGCCCCCGGCCGACGCCGTACGTCTCGCTCCAGATGCGCTCGTCGTTCCTGAACAGCGTGATCGACTCGATCGGCTCCGTCCCGACCACGCGCCCCGCGACGGCCCGGCTCTCCGAGTACTCGCCGCGTTGGCCCATCGCCGTACCGTTCACGGTCATGTCCAGGATGATGCGCTCGCCGGTCGTGGCGTAGGTCCGCCGCGCCTTCAGCGCATCGAATATCGCGTCCCGCGACTTCTCCGGCGCCAGCACCGCGCCGAGGCCGCCGCCCTGCGCCCCCGAGCTGGCGTTCGGAGCCGAACGACCCGGATGCGACAGGCGATCGTCCGAAGCTGCGACCAGCCCGACCTGGTGGCCGTGCGACAGGTACTGCCGGGCGAACGGCTCGAAGGTGCCGCGCATCGACATGATCTCGACCAGCGACTCGAGCCGCGGGTCGGACTGCCGGTGGTCGCCCGGGTCGTGGGCGTGCGGGATGACCAGCACGTCGCCGGGATCGTAGCGTGCGTGCAGACCCTGGTACAGCTCGGACAGCGTCGGGTGCTCCAGCGCCGACACCGGCTCGCCGCCCTCCACGCCGCGCAGCAGCACGCTGTGGCGCCCCCCGAAGCGGGCCGGCCGCGTCCACTCCCAGCCGAGGTACGGGATGAACCGGCCGGGCGCGTCGAACGCCTGCACCGCGCGCCGGGACAGCTCCCACTCGGCGCGATCCAGCCAGACGTCGTGCGCCGCGTGGGCGACGAAGTCGAGCCGCGCGTCGTCGCGGGCGAACGTCATGAAGGCGTCGACCGTGCCGATGCCCGCCCCATGCCCCGAGTGCCCATGCGTGTCGCCCCAGTAGATGCGGCGCGCCGGATTCCCCTCGACCAGCACGGGGTTCGCGCGGCCGCGGATGTCGCCGTCCTCGGAGCGGATCTCGATCCAGTGCGGCCCGGGCTCGTCGAGGGTCAGCCCCAAGACGCTGATTGCGGCCGTCCCGGCCGGCGTCGCGGCCCGCACGTCGCCGTCCACGAGGACCTCGAACGCGGGAACGGCGCCGGTCGCCCGGTTGCGGAACGCGTCCTCGGCCCGCACCGACAGCTCGAACGGCTCGCCCGGCTCGACCACGCTGGGCGCGACGCCGTGCACGCCGGCCACGCCCGTCCCGCTGATGGCGAACGGCAGGCTCGGGAGCGGGCGCCACTCGCCGGACCCGTCGAGATCGACATGGAGGGGCAACGGCACGTGCGCGCCGCCGGTGCTGCTCATCAGGAGGCCCTGCCCACCGCCGCGCGTATCGCCGTACGTGATGGTCACCGTCTCGCCCGCGTCGACCTGCCCCGCGGCGACCCGGAAGACCAGCGCCGGCGCGGGAGCCTCCCCCGCGCCGGGCGGGCCGTTCGCCATGTCGACGCCGGCCTCGAACGCCGCGTCGCCGTCGGTGGTCTCGACGGTGACGTAGCCGTCGCCGGACGGGTCGTCGGCCTGGAGCGGACCGTGGTCGACGGCAGCGTGCCGCGCCACCCGGAAGCCGCCGCCGGTCGCCACCGGGCGCGTGCCGGCCGTCCAGGTCTGGCGTATGGTCTGGTACGTCCGTGCCTCAAACGGGCCGAGCGACTCGGCGCTCAGCTCGCCGAGCGCCCCGGGCTCGTCGTGCAGGGCGAACTGCCGCACGAGCCGGTCGATGGTCGCGCCCTCCCGGAGCGCCTCCCGGCCGGTCGGCGGGAGCGTTGCATGCAGGCGCACGCCCGGTCCCTCGCGACCGACTTCCCCGCCGCCGAGGGCATAGGCGTCCACCCAGTCGGCGAGGACACGCGCGCGCCCGGCAATGGTCGTCTCGTCGGTCCGACTCGCCGCCACGTCGACCTTGAGTCGCTCGACGGCGGCCCGCAGCTCCGGCGAGAGGTAGTCGTCCGGGGCAGGGTCGTCCGCGACTCCACCGCAGCCGGCGGCGGCCGTCAGCAGCAGCGCCGCGAGGCGGCGCGCCGCAAGCCGCCGCAGGCCGGTCGGCAACGAGGCCGCGGCAACGCGCGCCATCGCCACGGGCTAGGCCGGCGGCACGAACGCGAGGAAGCGCCGCGGGTTGTCGACCAGGATCTTCCGGATCATGTCCTCCGGCACGCCGGCGTAGCGCAGCTTGGGCACGAACTGCATCAGCACCGACGCCCACCCGTGGCCGTAGTAGCGCTTGAACTGGCGCATGTTGCCCTGGTCGGAGGACAGGAGGATGTGATCCTCCAGGCCCGCGTCGAGCAGGTCCTGCACCATCCGCACCTTGTCGGCCTCGGGAATGTCGGAGCGGCCCATCTCGTGCCCCAGCGTGTCGAGGCCGACGAAGGCGCCGCGCCTCGCGATGGCGGTGTGGGTGGCCAGCGGGTCGTGCTCCGGCTTGATGGTCGCCATGTGGCCGATCACGACGCGCGAGAGGTCGACGCCCACGCCCTCGATGACGTCCATCTGCTCCATGGCGCAGCTCGGGCAGCTCTCGTGCGGCGTGTGCGTGAAGATGGGCAGCCCCGTCCGCAGGTGGGCGCGCGCGATGGCGCGGTGCACCTTGCGCTCGTCCGGCCGCATCTCGAGCGACGAGGCGATCTCGCCGAACGCGCCCCAGCGCTGCGCGGCCGCGTCGGCCACCAGTTCCTCGACCAGCTCGTCCTCCGACATCTCGGCCACGCGCACCGGGTAGATGGCGAAGCCGATGTCCTCGAAGTAGCCGCCGGCCATCACGATGCGCACCTCGCTACGGGCGGCGATGGCGTTCAGATGCTCCACCTGCTGCGGCGTGCGCCGCCCGGTCGCCGCATCGACGATGCAGCCGAGCCCGTCGAAGGCGCAAGCCTGGAGCTCCTCGACCGCGAGGTCGACGTCGGCGCGGCCCACGTGCTCGTGGAACAGCGTGGCCCCGTCGGCGAGCATGGCCGGATCGAGGTCGCCCTGCAGGGTCCGGATGACGGCCCCGGCCGGAAACTCGGGCGGCTCCACGCTCGTGAAGCGCTGCTGCGCGCGCAGCGGCGGCAATCCCACCCCGGAGGCCGCGGCGCCGGCCACGGCGGCCGTGCCGAGCAGCCCGAGGGCTTGGCGTCGCGAGTACAGGCGCTGTCGTGCGGTCGGGTCGATCATGATCCTCTCCGTTCCATCCTCTGTTCGATGCGTGCGCAACGGTGTCCAGTGCGTGAGGCATCCTACTACACGGCTGCCCGCCGACGGGACCGCCGCCGGGACGCCCGGGAAGCGCCGCACGCGCCAGGCCTGATCAGAGCGTCTTCAGGAACGCGATCAGCGCGTCCCGGTCGCGGGCGTTCAGCGACAGCCCGTAGCGGTGGCCCGGTACCGCGCCGGCGCTCCCCGCGAGCCCCGGAAACCCGGTCGGGCGGTAGTCGGGCCGCAGGCGCGCCGGATCGAGCCAGTCCTCCAGCGTCGCCGCCGACCCGCCGTGCCCCAGCGGACCCCGGTACCACAGCCCCTTGAGCGACGGCACCTTGTAGTAGCCGGTTCCCCGCCGCGTCCTCAACGCCAGGCCCGGGTCCGTGTCGATCGGCACGTCGAGAATCCGGTAGCGCCTGCGGTGCTCCGGCGGCGGCCGGAAGCCGGAGACAGGTAGCAGACGGTTGTTGGTGAACAGCGGCGGCGTGTGGCAGCGCCCGCAGCCCTCGCGCTCGAAGACGGCCCGGCCGGCCCGCGCACGCTCGTCGAGCGGATGCGGGTTCGGCGGCGGCTCCAGCGCATACAGGTAACGGGCCAGGGCGTAGAGCTGCGCATCGCTGTAGCGGCTGCCGGTGCCGACGAAGCGCCCCAGGCCCGGTGCCGGCCGCTCCCGACCTCCCGCGCCGGCCGGCATGTAGCCTCCGTAGCGCGCGAGCATGTCGATGGTCTGGTTCGCGGCCGAGTAGCGCATCAGGTCGCCGATGGAACGGTGGCGCACCAGGCCGGTGGCGTCGAGATACCGGCGCTCGCGGAGGCCGATCAGGTCGGGCACGCGCGCCGGGTGCGCGACGCTCGTCCCGTGGCGGATCACGACGCCGCCCGGCACGCCGGCCAGCGTCGCCAGCAGCCGCTCCCGCGGCAGGCTGAACGCGGGATCGTCCGCCACCCACGGCGCGAACGTCAGCGGGCGCAGGCCGGCCCTGATCGCCTGGAGCGGCGCGCCGGCCAGGTCGCGCGCGATGGAGCGGTCGAACGGGAAGTTGCCCTGCGCCCCGGGTACCACCGTCCCATCCGGCAGCACGCGCGTGTGGCACATCGCGCAGGCCAGGTTGCCGACCTCGAGCACGCCCTGCCGGCGTATCACCCAGCGGGCGTACGGCATGACGCCGTCCGCCGCCAGCGGCACGCCGACCTCCGCGTACCAGGCCGGGTCGGCCACGTGCCGCGGACCGACGGGCCCGTTGTAGCCGATGGGCGCCGAGAAGACCAGCTCGCCGGCAGCGGCCCAGTCCGGCCGGTCGAGGCGCTCGGCGGTGCCGAACACGACCTCCGGCGCCTGCCGTGCGAGCCATGACCGGTAGCCCGGCGGCTCGCGGTCCGGGTGGTAGATCGGATAGCTCCTGAAGACGGGCCGCACGGGCAGCCGGTAGTAGTAGTCCTCCGGGACGTGCCGCGGCGTGTAGGCGGGGACGGCCAGCGGCAACTCGAAGTTGGCCACCTCCGCGGCGGCCCAGGTGCGGGGAATGCCGGCCGGCGCCTGCAGGGCGAGCAGGGCGAGCGCCAGCCAGGCGCCGAGTCCAAGCGGCATGCTGCCTCCAATCACGGGCCGGACCCCTGCTGTCAGGTCCGCCGCGCGATGACGACCCAGGCGTCCGCGGCGGGCGACCACTCCTCGCCGGCGTAGTCGCCGAGGACGGCATCGACGCGGAACCCGGCCGCCTCCAGGCGTTCCGCCACCTGCGGGACCGTGATGGTGCGAAACGCGAGGGAGAAGCGGTGCACGGTGCGCCGGCCGCCGCGCCACGCCAGGAACTCCTGGTCGAAGACCGTCAGGCCGTGCTCGCGCACCTGCCGCACCGACTCGATCAGGGTGACCCGGCGCTGTCCGCCCATCGTCCCGCGCAGCGCCACGCGGCGCCGATACTCCTGCCACCGCGGCAGCTCCGCGACGAGGTCGATGCCGAACGTCCCGCCGGGCGCCAGCACGCCGGCCACCGCGGCGAGCGTCGCGGCCAGGTCCGCGTCCGAGAGCAGCGACTGCAGCATGCCGTAGGGCGCCATGACCAGGCGGCAGCGCCAGCGCCGGCGAAACGGCAGCGCGCGGATGTCGCCGCGCACGATCGAGGCGCGTCCGGTCAGGCGGGCCCGGCGCATCCGCCGCCGCAGCCGGCGCAGCATCGCCTCCGAACGGTCGATGCCGATGAAGCGCGGCGCGACCCGCGCCACCGGCACGGACAGGCGGCCGGTGCCGCAGCCCAGCTCCAGCACCGGGCCGTCCGCGCGCCGCGCCAGGTCGGTCCAGAACCGGACGTCGCGGCGGCCGATCGTGCGCCGGTTCTCCCAGTCGTAGAACGGCGCATAGGCGTCCCAGCCCTCCCAGCCGGCGGCGCTGCTGTCCGCGGTCATCTCCACCCGTTTCCGCCGTAGTATAGGAAAGCGCGTATCCGCCCGGGCGCCGAACCCGCGTCCGCCGCGGCGCGGCCGCACGGGAGAGCGGCAGCACGGAAGAGAGGATTCCAGCATGAGGTCGATGTCGCTGTTGATTGCGTCCATCGCCGTATCGGCCGCCGGCGGCGCGGCGCTCGCCCAGGGGCAGGCAACCGAAGGGCCGTGGCAGACCTACGGCACCGAGAACGGCGAGTGGCGCAGCTACGCGGGCGACATCGCCGGCACGAAGTACTCGCCGCTCGACCAGATCGACGCCGGCAACTTCAGCGACCTGGAGGTCGCGTGGGAGTGGACGTCGGTCGACAACCTCGTCAGCCGGACCGCCCCGGGCAGCGGCGAATGGTGGGCGCCGCTCGACGTCATCGTCGACTCGCTGGTCGAGGACAATCCGAACCTCTATCGCAGCAGCCAGCCTCCCAACCCGTCGCGCCTGCAGGCCACGCCGCTGATGGTGGACGGCGTGCTCTACTTCAACACGCCGCTGTCGCAGGGCGTGGCGGTCGACGCGGCCACCGGCGCGACGCGCTGGGTCTTCAACCCGAAGAGCTACGAGGAGGGGACCCCGACGATGAGCTCGCCGTGGACCCAGCGCGGCGTCGCCTACTGGACGGACGGCGCGGGCGACGAGCGCATCTTCTGGGGCACGGGCAACGGCTACGTGGTCTGCGTGAGAGCCGCGACCGGTCAGCCGTGTCCGGACTTCGGTCCGGACGGCAGCGGCATGGTCGACGCGATGGTCGGCATCCCGCGGGTCGAGCGCGCGGCGCGCGACTACCTCAACGCCATGCTCTACTCGATCAACTCGCCGCCGATCGTCGTGCGCGACAAGGTGATCCACGGCTCGCAGATCGCCGACCGGCGCATCACGAAGGAGGCGCCTCCCGGCTGGGTCCGCGCCTGGGACGTGCGGACCGGCGAGCACGCCTGGGACTTCCACACGGTGCCGAACAGCGCCGACGAGTTCGGCGCCCAGACCTGGCTGAACGACTCGTGGCGCTACTCGGGCAACGCCAACGTGTGGTCGATGCTGGCCGGCGACAACGAGCTGGGCTACGTCTACCTGCCGACCGGCACCACCACGAACGACTACTACGGGGCCGACCGGCCGGGCGACAACCTCTTCTCGGAGTCGATCGTCGCGGTCGACGTCGAGACCGGCCAGCGCATGTGGCACTTCCAGGCCGTCCACCACGGGCTGTGGGACTACGACTTCCCGACGCACCCCAACCTCGTCGACGTGGTGGTCGACGGCCGCCCGATCAAGGCGCTCGTGCAGGTCAGCAAGCAGGCCTTCGTCTACGCCTTCGACCGGGTGACCGGCGAGCCCATCTGGCCGATCGAGGAGCGCCCGGTGCCGCAGGAGACGAACATGCCGGGCGAGGTGCCGTCGCCGACGCAGCCGTTCCCGACGAAGCCCGCCCCGTTCGACTACCAGGGGGTCACCATCGACGACCTGGTCGACTTCACCCCGGTGATCCGCCAGATGGCGCTCGACGTGGTGGCCAACTACCAGATCGGTCCGCTCTTCACGCCGCCCGGACGGCCCATCGCCGGCGGCACGCAGGGCACCCTGATGCGGCCGCCGGACTTCGGCGCCGCCGGCTGGGCCGGCGCGGCCGTCGACCCCGAGACCGGGATGCTCTACATCCCGTCGCGCAACGTTGCCGTCGCCATCCCGCTCTACACGCCCGACCCGGCCCTCGGCGCCACCATGCGCTACACGCACGGCGCGCCCGAGCAGCAGCGGCTGCGCCAGATCCGGGAGGGTCTCAGCTACCAGGCGCGCATGCCCCAGGGCCTGCCGCTGCTCAAGCCGCCCTACTCGCGGATGACCGCCATCGACATGAACACCGGCGAGCACGCCTGGATGGTCCCGCTCGGCAACGGCGACCGCATCCGCAACCACCCCCGTCTGCGCCACCTGAACCTGCCGCCGCTCGGCGACGGCGCCATCGGCGGGCCGCTGCTGACGAAGACCCTGCTCATCAGCACCGTCCCGACGGCGGGCAGCCGGGGCGGACCCGCCCTCGTCGCCTGGGACAAGCAGACCGGCGAGATTCGCGGCACCGTCGATCTGCCCGCCGGCACCATCGGCACGCCGATGACCTACCTGGCCGACGGCCGGCAGTACATCGCCGCCACCATCGGCGGCGGCCCGCGGCTCGTGGCCTTCGCGCTGCCGGCGGACTGAGGGGGGAAGGCAGGGAGGCCCCGGACTCACCGACGGCGATAGACGTCCCGGCGATGTGCCACCCGCACGACGAGAACGATGAGGGCGTCGTCGAGAACTTCGTACACGATGCGGTAGTCACCGACGCGGACCCGACGCAGGCCGAGAAAATCGCCTTTCAGGACGCTTCCCCTGTGCGGACGCTCTCGAAGGTCGTCGATCGCACGCACGAGCCGGCGGCGTTCAGCCTCCGGAATGCGTTCGAGTTCCCTGGCCGCGCTCTGCTTGATCCGAACGGAGCAGCTCATCCCTGACTCTTTCCCAGTTCAGCACCGGGTCGGCGGGATCGCGCAGGCGCTCCAGCGCTACGGAAAGGTCGTCGAAGTCCTCCAGGTAGCGTTCCACCGCCTGGCGGATGATGTCGGCTCGGCTTCTGTGTAACGCCCGCGCGGCGGCATCCAGCGCCTCAACGACGGTATTCGGCAGGCGCGCCGTGATCTGACCCACAACCGGACTCCTTGGGTTGACGTGATGTCGTTGACATCATTGTAACTCTCCCGGATCCCTCAGGCAGGCCCCTGTCTCTCGCGGCGGAAAACGCGCTCCACCTCGCGCCGCCGGTGCTCGAAGATGGCGCGCAGGTCGGCGAAGATCCAGCCGAGCACGGGCGTCCGCGCGAGCGGCCGGCAGTACAGGTCGAACACCACGACGTCGCTGATCAGTGTGCCGTCGCCCAGGGCCTGGAACGTGTGCGTGTGGAGCCAGGTCCTGAAGGGGCCGCGCACCTGGCGGTCGACGAAGCGCTGCGGCGGCTCCCAGGCTTCGATGCGGGTCCGCCAGCGGATGGGCAGACCGTGGAGGCGCAGCGCGTAGTCGATCCGCGCGCCCGCCGCCAGAGGCTCCGGCGTGCTGCGCAGGATGCGAAAGTGCAGGAAGGCGGGCGTGATGCGCTGGAGGTTGCGGGCCGTCGCATAGAACGGAAAGACCTCGGCGACCGGGCGCGGCACGCGCTGCGCGCACGAGAGGCGCCAGCCGGCGCCGGCCGGCTCGATTGCAACCCCGGACGCGGTCGGCATGTCCATCGGTCCTGGTGAATCCAGTCCGTAATGTAAGCTGAAACCAGATGCGGTTTTCCGAACCGGGTGGACCGCAACCGCGTCCCCTGCCGATCGATTCGCTCGCCGTCCCTGCAGGCGGGCCCCGCTCCGGCGCCCGCCTGGCGGAACGTCGGGCGAAGCGGCTGCGGCACCTTCCCCGGCACGCGCCGGCGGCGCTGCCATGAGCGGTCGCTGCCGCCGTGGCGCGGACATGCCGGTGTCCGCCGACGCGCTCTTCGAGCGGCACCGCCGGCCGCGCGCGTTCGAGCGGCTCGCGCCGCCGTGGCAGCGCATCGCGGTCGTCGCGCGCAGCGGCGCGAGTGTGCAGCCGGTGGGCGTCGATGCGACGACGCTGGAAGCGAACGCGGCGATGCAGAGCATCGAGCGGCGGGACACGGGAGAATCCTACGCGGCGTTCCTTCGGCGGTTGGCGGAAATGTCGGGGGTGGAGACACCGACGCGAGCGGATCTGGCTCGGTTCGACCGGTCTCGGAGAACAAGAAGACGTCGAACAAGGACTGGTTGTCGGCGAGCTTGAGGAAGTGATCATTTCTGAAGTGCCGTCGACTGCCTGTGGACGCCCCTGCTGATCGTGTCATTCGGTGTCTTCGTCGCGCGGGGCACGCTGGCGGTTGCGCTCCTGCTGGCTGAGTTCAGCCTCCCGGCGACGATAGCTGCGGCCTTCGATGCGAAGGATTTCGACGTGGTGGGTCAGCCGGTCGATCAGGGCGACGGCGCATGAAGCGTTGGGAAAGACGGTGTCCCAGTTCTTGAAGGGCAGGTTGGTGGTGATCAGCAGGGAGCGGTGCTCGTAGCGTCGGCTGACGAGCTGGAAGATCAGGTCCGCGGCACGGGCGTCGTAGGCAAGGTAGCCCAGCTCGTCAACGCACAATAGCACGGGGCGCGTGTAGTGGCGCAGGCGGCGTTCGAGTGCGCGGGCGGTCTCCTGTCCGTTGAGGTCGAGCAGCAGGTCAGCGGCCGTGGTGAAGAGGGCGGTCTTCCCGGCGAGGATGGCCTGGTGGGCGATGTTCTTCGCCAGCATGGTTTTCCCCAAGCCTTGTGCGCCGAGGATCACGACGTTCTCGCCGCGCGCGAGGAAGTCGAGCGTGAGGATGCGTTCGAGGGCGCGCCGGTCCAGCGCGGTGGGCCAGTCCCAGTCCCAGTCGGCGAGCGGCTTGAAGCGTCCGAGTCGGGCACGCCCCAGTCGGCTCTCGACGCTACGGCGCTGTTTTTCCTCAAGCTCGGCGGCGACGATGTGCTCGAGCAGGACGGTGGCGCTCGAGCGCTTGCGGGTGGCCTGGGCGATGATGTCGTTCAGCTCGTCGGCGGTGCGGTTGAGCCCGAGGCGACGCAGGTCAGTCGCCAGCGTCGTCAGGGTTTTTCTGTCCGAGGGCATCGTAGGTCTCCAGGTCGTGCGGCCGGACGTCGAGGTCACGCAGTCCGGGTCGGTCGGGCAGGGTGAGGCGGAGCGGGGGTTTGAGTCCGCGCTGTCGGCGTCGGGTTTCGAGGATGTGGGTGATCGAGCCGGCGCCGAGGGCATCGCGTTCGAGGGCGATGTGGACGGCGGCGGCCAGCTCGTCGGGTCCGTAATCGTCGAGCAGGGCGACTAGCCGGGTGGCGTGCGGGCGGAGGGCGTCTTGGCGCTCGGCGAGGCGCTCGAAGAGCGTGGCGGTGGCGGGGACGGCGGCGCGGAGGCGGTCACGGGTGGTGTGGGCGTTGGCTTGGCGGGTGGCGGCAAGCAGGCCGTCGAGATGGGCGGGGTCCTCGACGGTCAGTCCGGTGTCGTAGGTGCGGCGATGGCTGGCCAGCTCGGTCTGTCCGTCGAGGATGCGGATGCGGGTGGCTGAGGCGAGCAGGGTGAGCGGCTTGCGGACGTGGGTGTGAGGAATCGAGTAGAGATTGCGGTCGAAGCGGACGTAGGGCGTCTTGCCGGAGCGGACGGCGCGCATCAGGTCGGTCTCGAAGCGATTGGCGGGCAGCGGCAGTAGGCGGGGCTTTTCTTCGGCCCAGACCTCGGCAACCCGGCGATGGGGCTGGTCGGGATGGCGTCGGCGGTGGGCGACCTCGTCACGCCAGCGTCGGAACTGGGCGTTGATGTCGTCGAGGTCGCGGAAGGGCCGGGCGGCGAAGTAGGCGTGGCGCAGGTATTGGATCTGGCGTTCGATTTTTCCCTTCTCATTTCCCCGTCCCGGCGTACAGGGCCGGGGGGCGAAGTGGTAGTGCCCGGCGAGTTCGAGCAGGCGGGGATGAAACTGGACGGCGGCGCCGCGGCGGTCGAGCACAGCGCTGCGCAGGTTGTCGTAGACGAGATTGCGGGCGGCGCCTCCAAGCGCCTCGAAGGCGGCGACGTGCCCGCGGAGGAAGCTCTCGAGCGTCTGGTCGAGGGTGAACAGCGCGGCCAACGCGCGCGAGTAGCCGAGGACCATGACGAATCCGGAGACGGTGCGGGTGCCCTGTCCGATGCGGACCTTGCCGAACGAGCCCCAGTCGACCTGCGCGGACTCGCCGGCCAGGGTGACCACGCGGCGGTAGACGGCGCGGGAGGTTTCGGGCCGCAGGCGCCGCACGAGTTTGCGGACGGGGAAGACCGAGCCGGCATAGCCGCGCTGGCGGAGCATCTCGTGGATGCGCGTGGCGCGCAGCCGCGGGTACTGCGTCAGCGTGTCGCGGATGAACGGCAGGTACGGGTCGAGGATGCTGGGCCGACACACGCTGGGGGGGACGCCTGGCGTCTCGCGCTCGACCGCGGCGCGAACGGTCTCACGGTGGAGGCCGAGCTGGGCCGCGATGGTCCCGATCTTCCAGTGCTCGCCGTAGTACAAGCGCCGGATCTCGGCGCGCTGCGCGGGTGTGATCATCGTCGCTCCTCCTCCGATTCGCGCGAGGCTCGCGCATCGGGAGCAGCCACCGGCTCGACCGCCCGCAGACCACGCAACGGGTGGCCGCGGGCGCCCGAACCGGGGCGAGGTCCGCGACGGGGAGTCTGGTCGATGGCCGGGGGGCGGCGGAACCCTGATCCGTCACGCGGCGGCGATAGGCACGCTGGCGGTCGCGGTGGTCGAGGCGCCCTTCGAGGCTGCGCTGATGCCGGGCCCGGGCGGCCCGCACCGAGCGGCGGCGGCCAATCGCTCGGCACGACGGCGTGCAGTAGGCATGGCCGCGATCACACGTCGCGCAGATCGCAAACAGGCGGCTGCAGTGTCGGCAGGTCTTCTGGCGAAGCGGGACGTCCACGGCGTCGGAGCGCGCGGGGCGGTCTCCGACTGGACAACGCGGTCGAACCGTGGCACAACTGCACCGACCGGCTCGCTCTGTCGGAGCACGGGGCGGTCACGAGGGTCCGGTGGCTCTGCCGGGCCCTCACCCCACGTCTGAGTCCGCCGTCAACGCTACCCCAACGAGCCGCCGCCCGCCACGCCTGCCCGGAGGCTGTGGACGCCGCCACTGCTGTGGACGCAAACAGCCGCGCCCACAGCAGTTTGCAAAACCGCGCAGACGCGGTTTCGCACAGCGACCACAGCCATCATCCTCTTCTTCCTCAAGACATCGACGAACACGGCCGACGGCACGCATGCCCGAACAGGCCTCGAGAATCCGTCAGTTTTTCGCGCTCGCCGACACTGGCAATCGCCGCAGAACCCGGACGCGAAGATCGCGAAGATGAAGGACGACCGGACGCACTTGGCTCGCAAGGTCGAGCACGGGGTCGACATGGACACGGGGGCCATCGTGTCGGTGACGGTCCAGGATGCCTCCGACGGCGATACGGCCAAGCTGCCGGAGACGCTGACCACGGCGGCCGAGCAGGTGGAGTTAGTGCCGCCGGACGGTCGAGGGGGCGAAGAGCCGGTCGCTGACAAGGGGTACCACAACGACGAGACGCTGGTGGCTCTCCGCGAGGTCGGGGTTTGGAGCTACGTATCGGAACCGGAGCGCCGCCGCCATTGCTGGCAGGACAAGAAGACGGGAGCGACGCCGCCGGAGAAGCGTGCCGACCAGAAGGCATTGCATGCGAACCGCCGGCGTGTGGCCGGGCGGCGGCGGCGGCGCCTGCAACGCTGCCGCGGCGAGGTGGTAGAGCGAACTTTCGCACACATGTATGAGACGGGGGGCCTGCGTCGGGTGTGGGTGCGCGGTCCCGAGAGTGTCCGCAGCGGGTGCTGATCCAGGCGGCTGCCTGCAACATCGGCCTGCTCCCGCGCCACCAGACCGGAGTCGGTACGTCCCGGAGCCTTCACGGGCGGGCTTTTTCGGCGGTTTGCGGACTGATCGGGCATCTGATCGACTGCAGGGGGCGTCTGAAGGCCGCCTCGGGGCCGAAATGGACACCGGCGGCGCTCGCCGGCTCAATTGCTCATCGTCAAGCCGGCTGAGCCGAGCGGCTCAGCGAGAGGCCTTTGCCACGGGCTGTTATGTCACGTTTTTCGCTGGCAGGACACTATCCTGCGCGGTGTTGCACGGGACGCTGCTCGTGATCCCGGATCCAGAAATCACTCGGCACCCTGCGCCCGTATTCTGGTGACGGCCACGCAAATCAGCTCTCCTCGGGGAGAGTCTTATTCTTCATGTCGTTGATCGCCTCAAGTAGTTTGATCGTGGCCGTACCGTCCAGGTTGTCCCCCTCATACTGAACCTTGTAGAGCCCTTGAAGGTTCGACGGCAATCGGACCCCCGTCTTCACGAGAAGTATGAACCTTCTTCCATAGAGTGCCATCGCGGCCCCGATTTCGATAAGTACATTCTCGTTCAATGCGATGTGCTCGTGCGCCTCAGCGTCCAAAAGCACCCGGTCCCCGTCAACGTGGATTATTGCCGCACCACAACTGCGCATATCCATCAAGACCTTGTCCGGCACCGGCTGAGACACAGTCGGTTGTTCAGTGGATATCACCGGCTGCAGTTCGCCAAACACCAACAGCTTTTTTATTGGTTCGAGAAATGATGTGTTCTTGCCGTGGGCAACAAATACGCGCTTTTTCCTCAGTTCCAGGCCAGCGCCTCTCGAAACGTCTTCCTTGTCCGCTCCTTCTGCTGACGTTGTATCAATTTCTCCGTCTTCTCGCTCCGATTCGCTCTCTCTATCCGTACGGACCACAGACGCACCCGTATCGGCGGTGCCACCAGTCGGTTCTAAACTAACATACTCCCGGTCCTTGATAACCTTGACAAGTCCCAGCGATCGAGCGCCATCCAGTATCAGCTCAAGCACCTTCCCTGCTCTCACACGTGGAACAGACATTTCCTCAAGGACATTCGCCGCGATTTCGCCTTTGGGAATCGGCGAATTGTCGTACCTACGTAGGAACTCTCCCGAAACGCGGGGCGTGAGCAGTGCTTCTCGCTTAGCAACGAGATCGTCTCCTTCACGGGTTGGCCGGACAATCCTTCGGCCTAGCTAAGTGATTTCGATCTTGCCCGCGTTGTAGCCACCGCTAGTAAGGCCATAGGCTATCGAAGCTCCACAGAGCGTCCGAAACGGGCCAGAGGTAGGCGACATCTCAAGAGCCGCTGCAACATCCAGTGGCTTGGCAGGTCTTGACGCGTAGTTTTCAGCTATCGCCATGGGCACCCGCAACGCTTGGTCAATCGGCACACTGGGCATGCCGTCTCGAACGCCTCGTCAGGCGGCGGGTGTCGACCGTGCGAATCTGATCGACCGCCACGAAGCCCGACCGGCGCCGAAAGCGGCAGGGCACGCGCCAGGGATACGTGCGGCCGGTTGTCGTCATCGGCACCACGATGGCGGTCCGCAGATGCCGATTCAACTCGTCCGGGGAAACGATCAGGTAAGGGCGCGTCTTGCGAATCTCGCTGCCCAGCGTCGGCTCGAGGCTCACGAGGTGAACGTCGCCCCGCGCCACGAAGCCGGGATCTACCACTCCCACTCCTGGTCGTCGAAGGCGTTCGCGGGCGGCGGGTCCAGGAGCTGGTCGTCGCCGGCCGCGCGCATCCGCCGGGCGGCCTCGGCCCAGCCGGCGCGAGTCGCCCGCGCGGCGGTCACGACCAGGCGCCCCGCTTCGGCCTCGAGCGCGACTTCCTCCGGCAGATCCGCCACCTCGAGTAGCACCTTGGGCACGCGGATGCCGCGCGAGTTGCCGATGCGAACGATGCGCGTGGTGACGGGCATTGGTAGATCCTACTTGGCGTCGGTCGAGACAACCGACCGGCTGAGAGCAAGACCCCCGTTCAAACCGTGCATGCGGATTTCCCGCACACGGCTTTCCAGGTGGACTTCAGGTCGCAGCATGCACCACCCCCGGATACCGAATCGTGCCGCGCAGGCGGACGAGCCCCAAGGCCTCGAAGAACGAACGTTTCCAGGCTTGCGCCCGACCAGCCGCCAGACGCGACCCCGCGCGCTTGAGGAGCAAGCCGCGCAGGCGCCGTTCCACGTACTGGTCGAGCTGCACGAAGTGGGTCGCCGCATTCCCCGTCCGGAAATACTGCCCCCACCCGCGAAGCACCCGGTTCACATCCGCGATGACCAGACGCAGGTCCGTGTGGCAACGGCCCCTCGGGGTGAGCGCCCGCACGCGGGCGCGCACCTGCTGCATCGCATGCCGAGACGGCCAACGGTGCAGGAAATACACCCGTTGCCGCTGGCGGGCCCAGATGGGTCCGCTCAGGCGCTTGTGCAGATGACACCCCAGGAAGTCGAAGCCCTCACGACCGTCCGTCAGGTCGACCACCCGCGTCTTCTCCGGATGCAGCTCCAGCCCGAGCCGGGCGAGCACCAGGCCCACCCGCTCTCGCGCCGCCTTCGTGTTGCACATCACCACGAGGTGAGTCGCCCGGGGGAATCGCACCCCCGGGCGCTCGCAGAACTGTACGTGAACGTCTCCGCTCATACAGCTCCCATCATCCAGCCGCCGGCGTCAGCCCCAGCAGATGCCAGTGGGCGAACAGCCGGGGCTCGCGACGCGCAAGACCCCCGAGCCAATGTGTGGCGCGGCGGCGATGGCGCCGGAGCCTCTTGTATTTCCGCATGGCCCATCGAACCAACAGACCGTTGAGGTGGCGAAAGACCGAATACAGGGCCGACTTGTAGAAGCGGCCGTAGTACTGAATCCAGCCGCGAAGGACCGGATTCCACATGCGGGCCAAGTCGTCGATGGCCTTGTCGCTGCGCCGAGGGAGGTGCCAACGCCGCATCGTCTGCCGCATCCGCGTCGCCGCCGCATTGCTCACCGCCGGGATGAAGCTGATGAAGTACCGACCCCATCGATTCTTCGCCCGACGTGAACGAAACGTGTAGCCCAAGAAGGTGAACTGCTCCGTGGGATACTGCCCCGGCCGGTCGTCATCCTTGCAGTAGACGATACGCGTCTTCTCCGGATGCACCTCCAGCCGGCATTGCGCCAGACGACGTTGGATGTGCGACAGGACCTGCTGCGCCTGCGCCTCCGTCCGACAGTGCGCGACGATATCGTCCGCGTACCTCTCGAACGGAACGTCCGGGTGCGTGGTCCGCATCCAGTCGTCGAACGCGAGGTGCAGGAAGATGTTGGCCAGGAGTGGGCTCGCGACGCCCCCTTGGGGCGTCCCCGTCGTGCGCGGCACCAGGGTTCCGTCGTCCTGCTGCATGGGAGCGGTCAGCCACCGCTGCACATAGAGCAGAATCCACTGGCACCGTGTGTACTTCCTGACCGCTCGCATGACGAGCGAGTGGTCCAGGTTGTCGAAGAAGCCGCGGACGTCAAGGTCGATCACCCAGTCGTAACGCCAGCATCGCTGCCGGGTTGCCGTGAGTGCGTCGACCGCTGACTTCCGCGGGCGGTACCCATACGAATCGGGGTGGAACTGCGGCTCTACCTCCGGTTCCAGGTACATCTTGACCACCGTTTGGGCAATTCTGTCGGCGACAGTGGGTACGCCCAAGCGGCGCTCGCTTCCGTCCTTCTTCGGTATTCCAACCGAACGGACCGGAGGCGGGAAGTACGTGCCCGACGACATCCGATTCCAAATCCGGTAGAGATTGTTCTTCAGGTCCTGCTCGAACATCTCGACAGATTCGGCGTCGACACCAGCTGCTCCGTGGTTCGCCTTGACTCGAGTGTAGGCCTCCCAAACCACCCACTTGGAAATACGAAACGGCTTCGCGTGGCTCGACGGCTCCTCCCGCCCGCGCGGTTGACCGTCAGGACACACTGGATGACGCGACCCCTTTGCTCCATCGAGTTTCCTCGACTTCATCGCTCGTACGGGTCGCTCCGCCCCTGTGCCTCGCATCGGGCTTCTCATCCTCGGGGGTCGGCCCCTTGGATTTCTCCCTTCACATCGAGGCGACAGGTTCCCACGTTCCACACAAGGGCCTGGTGCAGGGTCACGCCACCTTTATGCCGGGTGCCGACCAGCCAAGCTGCAGGCTCCCGCTGGACCTGTCCCGGGTTAACGACTCGCCCCGGTTTCGACACCGTCCCTACGCTTTCGACACGTTGCCGGTGGTTCATTCACTTCGTCTCCCTGCACCCTACCTGACGCGGTCGCGCCGCGCCGTTTCCGTGACGCTTACCACCTCGGCTCTTGACCGAGGCAGCGCACGGCGGTTTGGAGCCTCCCCCTGCCGGGCGGCTCCGAGGGGCCTGCCCTCATCCCTCGTGCAGCATGGCTGCAGCTAGGCGGCCATCGCGGCCTCCTTTCTGCGCCTTCGTGGCGCACGGTGAGTCGCCCGGGGGAATCGCACCCCCGGGCGCTCGCAGAACTGTACGTGAACGTCTCCGCTCATACAGCTCCCATCATCCAGCCGCCGGCGTCAGCCCCAGCAGATGCCAGTGGGCGAACAGCCGGGGCTCGCGACGCGCAAGACCCCCGAGCCAATGTGTGGCGCGGCGGCGATGGCGCCGGAGCCTCTTGTATTTCCGCATGGCCCATCGAACCAACAGACCGTTGAGGTGGCGAAAGACCGAATACAGGGCCGACTTGTAGAAGCGGCCGTAGTACTGAATCCAGCCGCGAAGGACCGGATTCCACATGCGGGCCAAGTCGTCGATGGCCTTGTCGCTGCGCCGAGGGAGGTGCCAACGCCGCATCGTCTGCCGCATCCGCGTCGCCGCCGCATTGCTCACCGCCGGGATGAAGCTGATGAAGTACCGACCCCATCGATTCTTCGCCCGACGTGAACGAAACGTGTAGCCCAAGAAGGTGAACTGCTCCGTGGGATACTGCCCCGGCCGGTCGTCATCCTTGCAGTAGACGATACGCGTCTTCTCCGGATGCACCTCCAGCCGGCATTGCGCCAGACGACGTTGGATGTGCGACAGGACCTGCTGCGCCTGCGCCTCCGTCCGACAGTGCGCGACGATATCGTCCGCGTACCTCTCGAACGGAACGTCCGGGTGCGTGGTCCGCATCCAGTCGTCGAACGCGAGGTGCAGGAAGATGTTGGCCAGGAGTGGGCTCGCGACGCCCCCTTGGGGCGTCCCCGTCGTGCGCGGCACCAGGGTTCCGTCGTCCTGCTGCATGGGAGCGGTCAGCCACCGCTGCACATAGAGCAGAATCCACTGGCACCGTGTGTACTTCCTGACCGCTCGCATGACGAGCGAGTGGTCCAGGTTGTCGAAGAAGCCGCGGACGTCAAGGTCGATCACCCAGTCGTAACGCCAGCATCGCTGCCGGGTTGCCGTGAGTGCGTCGACCGCTGACTTCCGCGGGCGGTACCCATACGAATCGGGGTGGAACTGCGGCTCTACCTCCGGTTCCAGGTACATCTTGACCACCGTTTGGGCAATTCTGTCGGCGACAGTGGGTACGCCCAAGCGGCGCTCGCTTCCGTCCTTCTTCGGTATTCCAACCGAACGGACCGGAGGCGGGAAGTACGTGCCCGACGACATCCGATTCCAAATCCGGTAGAGATTGTTCTTCAGGTCCTGCTCGAACATCTCGACAGATTCGGCGTCGACACCAGCTGCTCCGTGGTTCGCCTTGACTCGAGTGTAGGCCTCCCAAACCACCCACTTGGAAATACGAAACGGCTTCGCGTGGCTCGACGGCTCCTCCCGCCCGCGCGGTTGACCGTCAGGACACACTGGATGACGCGACCCCTTTGCTCCATCGAGTTTCCTCGACTTCATCGCTCGTACGGGTCGCTCCGCCCCTGTGCCTCGCATCGGGCTTCTCATCCTCGGGGGTCGGCCCCTTGGATTTCTCCCTTCACATCGAGGCGACAGGTTCCCACGTTCCACACAAGGGCCTGGTGCAGGGTCACGCCACCTTTATGCCGGGTGCCGACCAGCCAAGCTGCAGGCTCCCGCTGGACCTGTCCCGGGTTAACGACTCGCCCCGGTTTCGACACCGTCCCTACGCTTTCGACACGTTGCCGGTGGTTCATTCACTTCGTCTCCCTGCACCCTACCTGACGCGGTCGCGCCGCGCCGTTTCCGTGACGCTTACCACCTCGGCTCTTGACCGAGGCAGCGCACGGCGGTTTGGAGCCTCCCCCTGCCGGGCGGCTCCGAGGGGCCTGCCCTCATCCCTCGTGCAGCATGGCTGCAGCTAGGCGGCCATCGCGGCCTCCTTTCTGCGCCTTCGTGGCGCACAGTCGTCCGCGTAACGCACCAGCGTACCGAGGTGCGCCCACCGGTCCTCCCAGACCCGGTCGAGCACGTGCAGGTAGATGTTCGACAGCAGCGGCGAGATGACACCCCCCTGCGGAGTCCCCGCCAGGGTGCGATGCACCTGCCCCTCCTCCATCACCCCCGCCGCGAGCCACATCCGCAGCAGCCGAAGGACACGCCGGTCCGAAACGCGCTGGCGAACCAGCGTCAGCAGCTTCGTTCGGTCGATGCGGCTGAAGTAGTCGCAGATGTCTGCGTCCAGCACGTGGTTGCCCCCACGCGCCCCGCGGACGCGAAGGAACTCCAGCGCCTGCGTCGCGCTCCGCTTCGGTCGAAACCCGTACGACGAGGACCGGAAGTCCGCCTCGAAGATGGGGCTCAACACCAGCGTCGCGGCCATCTGCGCCACCCGGTCGCGGACCGTCGGTATCCCGAGCGGTCGCCGTCGGCCATCGGCCTTGGGGATGTAGTGCCGCAGGACCGGCTGCGGCCGATACGTCCCCGCCCGTCGCGCCGCGCCGAGTTCCGCGAGGAACGCGTCGACACCGCGCTGCTCAATCTCCGCCAGTGTCTCCCTGTCGACCCCGGCAGAGCCACGATTCCGCTGCACCCGCCGCCACGCCTCCCAGAGGACGTCATCCCTCCAAATCCGGTCCATCAGGGCGTGGAAGCGCCGTTCCGGGGACCGCTTGGCCGCGGCCCACAGGCGTCGTTGCAATTGGCGCACTTTGTCGAGAGGCGCACGCCTCTCGGGGGAGTTGGGTCCGGTCTCGCCGATCATGCCCTCGCGCGTCCTCGCGCCAACGCCGTGCCCACCGCAGGGGCCCTTCCCTCCGGCCGCGTTCTGCTGCACGGCCCTCACCGGTACTATGGCCCCCTCGGACTCCCGCTGCGCCGTGCCCGCTTTCACCTTCGGCTTATGCGGACCGCGTTGCCCCGACCCGGGCCGCGCAGACGGGCCTCTCGTGTTCCGTCCCCCTCCGTGTCCGCGTGCTGCGCCCCCTACCCCGCCGAGACCTCCCGCACGTGCGCCGCCGGACCGGGGCGCGGGAGACATGGCCTTCGCCGTGACATGAGCGGCTCGGCTCTCGGACTGTAGATGTGTCGAGGCTGCAGGCTTCACTTCATGTTGCGGCCCGCGGACTTGCTCCCTCCGAAGAGGCTCTTGACACCCCGCTCGGGCCACGGCCGTCTCCGGCCGTGCCTGGGGTCTGCTACTCGGCGCTCCGGCGCTTACCGAGACGGGACTTGCACCCGCTGGAGAAGAACAGCGTGATACGGGCGGCTTCCCGTCCGCATCGTCACGACGCACCATGTGATTACATCGTATATACACAACCGTCGGTGGCGTCAACGACACCGTCGGCTCGTGGCCCAAGGCGCCCGTGCTCGCATGACCGATTCGCGAGCACGAGGGACTTGACACGATTCTCGTGTGTTCCTATCTTCGTGTCATGAAGAACGTCACGGTCACGCTACCCGAAGAGACCGCGCGCTGGGTCCGCGTGCGGGCCGCCGAACAGGACCGGAGCGTGTCGAGCTGGCTGGCGGCGCTGGTCGACCAGACGCGACGCCGGGAGGACGCCTACGAGGTCGCGATGGCCAGCGCGCTGGCGAGAGAGCCGCGCAAGATGGAGTGGATCGACGGCCGCAAGCCGACTCGGGAAGAGCTGCATGACCGGACCGGTCTTCGTTGATACCAACGTGCTCGTGTACCGCTCCGACGCCTCGGATGGCGCCAAGCAGGCCCGCGCGAATGAGTGGTACGTGTTTCTGTGGCGCTCGCGCGCCGGGCGGCTGAGCGTCCAGGTTCTGCTGGAGTTGTACTCCACGTTGACGCGCAAGATGAAGCCGGGCTTCGACGGCCGCGAGGCCCAGCAGATTGTACGGGAGCTCACCGAGTGGCAGCCGATTCCCGTTGGTCTGACCGTCGTGGAACGCGCTTGGTCTCTGGAGGAGCGCTATTCGCTGTCCTGGTGGGACGCGCTGATCGTGGCGGCTGCGCAGGCCGGCGAGTGCCCTGTCCTTCTGACGGAAGATCTGCAGCACGGCCAGGCATTCGACCACGTTCGGATCGTAAATCCGTTTGCCGATCCGGGCCGCACCCCGTCCGAGATCGTGAACGCCTAGCTAGAGCAGCCCGTGGTGAAAGTCGGGGAACGGGCCTGGCCTGGGCGCGATCGAGCCCGTAGACTGAACAGCTATGGCGATGGGCAAGAAACCGGCCGCGCGACCAGGGGCGCCGCTGTGGGTGACGACGGCGGATTTGCCGACGAACGCGGGGCATCCGTTCTTCGAGCGTCTGAACCGGGTTCTGGACGAGGCCGGGTTCGACGCGTTCGTCGAGGGGCTGTGCGCGGTGTTCTACGCGACGCGGATGGGGCGGCCGAGCCTGCGTCCTGGGCGGTATTTCCGGATGCTGTTCATCGGCTACTTCGAGGGTCTGTCTTCGGAGCGTGGGATTGCGTGGCGGGTGGCCGACTCTCTGAGCCTGCGGTCGTTCCTGGACCTGGATGTGACCGAGGCGGCGCCGGACCACTCGACGCTGTCGCGGACGCGTCGTCTGATCGACGACGAGACGCACGAGGCGGTATTCACGTGGGTTCTCGAGCAGTTGTCGGCGGCGGGTCTGGTCAAGGGGAAGACGGTGGGCGTCGATGCGACGACGCTGGAAGCGAACGCGGCGATGCGGAGCATCGAGCGGCGGGACACGGGAGAAAGCTACGAAGCGTTCCTTCGGCGCTTGGCGGAGGCGTCTGGGGTGGAGACCCCGACGCGGGCGGATCTGGCTCGGTTCGACCGGTCTCGCAAGAACAAGAAGACGTCGAACAAGGACTGGCAATCGCCGCAGGACCCGGACGCGAAGATCGCGAAGATGAAGGACGGCCGGACGCACTTGGCTCACAAGGTCGAGCACGGGGTCGACATGGAGACGGGGGCCATCGTGTCGGTGACGGTGCAGGATGCATCGGACGGCGATACGGCCACGCTGCCGGAGACGCTGACCGCGGCGGCCGAGCAGGTGGAGTTGGTGCAGCCGGACGGTCGAGGGGTCGAAGAGCTGGTCGCTGACAAGGGGTATCACAGCGACGAGACGCTGGTGGCTCTCGGCGAGGTCGGGGTTCGGAGCTACGTATCGGAGCCCGAGCGCGGCCGGCGCGTCTGGCAGGACAAGAAGACGGGAGAGACGCCGCCGGCGAAGCGTGCTGCGCAGCAGGCGTTGTATGCGAACCGGCGGCGTGTGCACGGGCGGCGGGGTCGTCGCCTGCAACGCTGCCGGGGCGAGATGGTGGAGCGTACTTTCGCGCACATGTATGAGACGGGGGGCATGCGTCGGGTGTTTGTGCGCGGTCACGAGAATGTCCGCAAGCGGGTGCTGATCCAGGCGGCTGCCTGCAACATCGGGATGCTCCTGCGGCGCCAGACCGGCATCGGTACGCCCCGGAGCCTGCAGGGGCGGGCTTTTTCGGCGATTTTCCGCCTGATCGACCGCCTGATCGACCACTGGGGGCGTCTGACGCGTCCCTGGGGCCTCAAATGGACACCGCCGGCGCCCGTCGGCTCAATTACTCATCGCCAAGCGGCCTGAACAGCAGGGCTCGGCGAACCGACTTCTACCTCGGGCTGCTAGGGGCAGCCCGTGGTGAAAGTCGGGGAACGGGCCTGGCCTGGGCGCGATCGAGCCCGTAGACTGAACAGCTATGGCGATGGGCAAGAAACCGGCCGCGCGACCAGGGGCGCCGCTGTGGGTGACGACGGCGGATTTGCCGACGAACGCGGGGCATCCGTTCTTCGAGCGTCTGAACCGGGTTCTGGACGAGGCCGGGTTCGACGCGTTCGTCGAGGGGCTGTGCGCGGTGTTCTACGCGACGCGGATGGGGCGGCCGAGCCTGCGTCCTGGGCGGTATTTCCGGATGCTGTTCATCGGCTACTTCGAGGGTCTGTCTTCGGAGCGTGGGATTGCGTGGCGGGTGGCCGACTCTCTGAGCCTGCGGTCGTTCCTGGACCTGGATGTGACCGAGGCGGCGCCGGACCACTCGACGCTGTCGCGGACGCGTCGTCTGATCGACGACGAGACGCACGAGGCGGTATTCACGTGGGTTCTCGAGCAGTTGTCGGCGGCGGGTCTGGTCAAGGGGAAGACGGTGGGCGTCGATGCGACGACGCTGGAAGCGAACGCGGCGATGCGGAGCATCGAGCGGCGGGACACGGGAGAAAGCTACGAAGCGTTCCTTCGGCGCTTGGCGGAGGCGTCTGGGGTGGAGACCCCGACGCGGGCGGATCTGGCTCGGTTCGACCGGTCTCGCAAGAACAAGAAGACGTCGAACAAGGACTGGCAATCGCCGCAGGACCCGGACGCGAAGATCGCGAAGATGAAGGACGGCCGGACGCACTTGGCTCACAAGGTCGAGCACGGGGTCGACATGGAGACGGGGGCCATCGTGTCGGTGACGGTGCAGGATGCATCGGACGGCGATACGGCCACGCTGCCGGAGACGCTGACCGCGGCGGCCGAGCAGGTGGAGTTGGTGCAGCCGGACGGTCGAGGGGTCGAAGAGCTGGTCGCTGACAAGGGGTATCACAGCGACGAGACGCTGGTGGCTCTCGGCGAGGTCGGGGTTCGGAGCTACGTATCGGAGCCCGAGCGCGGCCGGCGCGTCTGGCAGGACAAGAAGACGGGAGAGACGCCGCCGGCGAAGCGTGCTGCGCAGCAGGCGTTGTATGCGAACCGGCGGCGTGTGCACGGGCGGCGGGGTCGTCGCCTGCAACGCTGCCGGGGCGAGATGGTGGAGCGTACTTTCGCGCACATGTATGAGACGGGGGGCATGCGTCGGGTGTTTGTGCGCGGTCACGAGAATGTCCGCAAGCGGGTGCTGATCCAGGCGGCTGCCTGCAACATCGGGATGCTCCTGCGGCGCCAGACCGGCATCGGTACGCCCCGGAGCCTGCAGGGGCGGGCTTTTTCGGCGATTTTCCGCCTGATCGACCGCCTGATCGACCACTGGGGGCGTCTGACGCGTCCCTGGGGCCTCAAATGGACACCGCCGGCGCCCGTCGGCTCAATTACTCATCGCCAAGCGGCCTGAACAGCAGGGCTCGGCGAACCGACTTCTACCTCGGGCTGCTAGCCGAACACACGCCCCACCTCGCGCCGCCGGTACTCGAAGATGGCGCGCAGGTCGGCGAAGATCCAGCCGAGCGCGGGCGTCCGCGCGAGCGGCCGGCAGTACAGGTCGAACAGTACGACGTCGCTGATCCGCGTGGCGTCGCCCTCGGCCCGGAACGTGTGCGTGTGGAGCCAGGTCCTGAAGGGGCCGCGCACCTGGCGGTCGACGAAGCGCCGTGGCGGGTCCCATTCGTCGATGCGGGTCCGCCAGCGGACCGGCAGGCCGTGGAGGCGCAGCGCATAGTCGATGCGCGCCCCGCCGCCAGCGGCTCCGACGAGATGTGCAGGAAGCGGAAGTGCAGGAAGGCGGGCGTCAGGCGCTCGAGGTTGCGGGCCGTCGCATAGAACGGAAAGACCTCCGCGAGCGGGCGCGGCACGCGCCGCGCGCACGCTAGACGCCAGCCGGTGCCGGTCGGCTCGATTGCGATCCCGGACGTGGTCGGCATGCTCATCGGCACGAGCGATTCCAATCCGTAATGTAAGCTGAAACCAGATGCGGTTTTCCGGGTCGGGAGTACCTCAACATCGTCCCCTGGCGATCGATTCGCTCGCCCCCCCTGTAGCCTGGCGCCGCTCCGGCGCCCGCCCGGCGGAGCTCCGGGCGACGCGGCCGCAACACCGTCCCGGGTACGCGCCGGTGACGCTGCCGTGAGCGGCCGCTGCCGGCGCGCCGCGGACATGCCGGTGTCCGCCGACGCGCTCTTCGAGTGGCACCGGCGGCCGGGCGCGTTCGAGCGGCTGGCGCCGCCGTGGCAGCGCATCGCGGTCGTGGCGCGCAGCGGCGCGAGTCTGCAGCCGGGCAGCCGCGTGACCCTCAGGCTGCACGCCGGCCCGCTGGCCGTGGACTGGCTGGCCGAGCACGGACCGCTCGAGCCCGGACGTTCGTTCGTCGACCAGCAGCTCTCCGGGCCGTTTCGGACGTGGACGCACCGCCACCTCTGCGAGCCGCGCGGACCGACCGCGTCGACGCTCGTCGACGACGTGCGGTACGAGCTGTACGGCGGCCCGGTCGGCGCGCTCGGAGACGGCTACGCACGACGCGAGATAGAACGCCTGCTGGGGTACCGGCAGCGCGTGACCGCCCGCGATCTGGGCTGGCATAATCAGTACGGAGGCAAGGCGATGAAAGTGGCCGTGACCGGTGCTACAGGGTTGATTGGGTCGGCGCTCGTGCCGTTCCTGAGAAGCGGCGGCCACGACGTGGTGCCGCTGCGCCGCGCGGCGGCCGACGCCGGTGACGGCGGGCCGAGCTGGGATCCGGCGAGCGGCGCGCTGTCCGCCGGCGCGCTCGACGGCGTCGATGCCGTCGTGCACCTCGCCGGTGAGAACATCGCCGGCGGGCGCTGGACGGCCGCGCGAAAGGCGCGCATCCGCGACAGCCGGGTCGACGGGACGCGGCGGCTTGCCGAGGCGCTGGCCGGCCTCGCCAGGCGGCCGCGGACGCTCGTCGCAGCCTCGGCCATCGGCTTCTACGGCGACCGCGGCGACCAGCGGCTGGACGAAGCGGACGCGCCGGGAGACGACTTCCTGGGCGACGTGTGCCAGGCGTGGGAGGCGGCAGCCGCCCCGGCGCGCAACGCCCGCATCCGGGTGGTGCACCTGCGGATCGGCATCGTGCTGACGCCGGCCGGGGGCGCGCTCGGGCAGATGCTCCTGCCGTTCCGGCTGGGCGTCGGCGGCGTGATCGGCTCCGGCCGGCAGTACATGAGCTGGGTGGCGCTCGACGACGTGCTGGGCGGCATCCTGCACGCGCTGCGGACGGACGGCCTGGCCGGCCCGGTCAACCTGGTCTCGCCGAACCCGGTCACGAACGCCGAGTTCACGAAGACGCTGGGACGGGTGCTGCGGCGGCCCACCATCTTTCCGCTGCCGGCCTTCGGCGCGCGCCTGGCGTTCGGCGAGATGGCCGACGCCCTGCTGCTGTCGAGCACCCGGGTCGAGCCGGAGCGCCTGCAGGAAGCGGGCTTCGAGTTCGGCTACCCGGGCCTGGAGGATGCACTCCGCCACGTGCTCGGCCGGGGCGCTGATGGAACCAAGGAGTCTGCGCCGTAGAGCGGCGTAGACTCCTTGCGAGGGTTGGTTGGGCGGCAACCGGAGCCGGAGGCGACGATTGCCGGGCTAGGCCGGCAGGCCGCGGTACCAGGTCCCGAGCGCTGCGCCGATGGCGTGCGGCCGGTCCTCCTGCACGAAGTGCAGGCCGGGGCCGATGTCGACGGCCGTCAGCTTCCGCATGTGCGCGCGGCACCACCCCACCAGCTCCTTGCGCAGGATGGCGCCCGGCCGCGCGTAGAGGAGCAGCTTGGGCACGTCGCATTCCGAGAGCCAGGTTGCGTAGGCATCGACGAGCGCGGTCACGTCGGCCGGCTCGCCGTCGATGGGGATCTCGTTCGGCCAGCGCCAGACGGGCTTGCGGCTCGCGGGCTCGCGGAACGGCTCGCGGTAGCGCGCCATCTCCACCTCGCTCAGCGTCCGCTGGATCGCGCCGGGGAGCACCTGCTCGACGAACGCGTTCTGGTTCACCACGAGGTCCCAGCCGACCTCCGGCGTGCGGAACGCCTCGAACACCGGGCGCACGGTGCGCGGCCATTCGTCCCACGTCACCGGCCGCACGAGCGCCTCCATGAACGCGAGCCCGCGGACGTTCGCCGCGTGACGCCGCGCGTAGTGAAAGCCGAGCGCCGAGCCCCAGTCGTGGAGCACCAGGGTGAGCCGCTGCAGGCCGAGCGCCTCGATGAAGCCATCGACATGGCGGGCGTGGTCGACGAGGCGATAGTCGAGATCCGGCTTGTCGGAGCGGCCCATGCCAATCAGGTCCGGCGCCACGCAGCGGGCATCCCCCGCCAGGTGCGGCATGACGTTGCGCCAGAGGTAGCAGGACGTCGGATTGCCGTGCAGGAACAGCAGCGGATGGCCCTCGCCCGCCTCGACGTAGTGGATGCGGGAGCCGGCCACGGTCACGAACCGGGACTCGTAGGGCATCTCCGCCGAGATCGGCTCTGCGGTCATGCAGGGGATGGTTGCGGCGGGACGGCGGGAAGGGAGCCGAATCGGACGGCGGGAGGGCCGGCTGCCCTCCCGCCGCCAGGATGACGTGCTACTGCTGGTTGTCGTTGGCCAGGTTCTGCTGCGACGGGAACTCGGCCTGGCACAGCGGGCAGCCGATGACGTAGTCGTTCTTCGAAAGCTGCAGCCGCTCGCGGCGGTCGGCCATCTCGCGCTCGAACTCCTCGTCGGTCAGCGCGAAGCCCTGCCCGATGTTGATGAACATGTTGGCCACCGAGCGGCGGCCGCCGCCCGACCAGTTCCGCGGGTCGGCCACGTTGCGGTTGGCCACCGTCGTGTCGTGCCAGCCGATGATGTGCAGGATGGTCCCCTTCGGCAGCAGCGGGGCGTGGTCGTCCTCGTAGATGTACTGCTTCACCCAGTTGTGGTCGTAGCCGGCGCAGGTGAGCTGCTGGACGTTGTGGCCCCAGATGGCCTCGAGGCACATGCGGATGCCGGGCGCGTGCTGGTGCGGCTCGAACAGCACGATCTTGGTGTGCTCCTCGAGCACGCGGTACGCGTGCAGCTCCTGGCCGGCCATGTTCGGCTTCATGTCGATGTCGACGCCGTTGCCCAGGACGTTGCTCGTGTACCTCATCTCGGGCTCGTAGCCCTCGGGATGCAGCTTGAACGCGAACTTCAGATGCGCCCGGGTCTCGCGGCCGTTCGAGTGCAGGTGGGCGTTCTCCAGGTTCAGCCGCGAGCCGGCGGCGAGCAGCCGCCCGGCCTCGGGCGGGAACACGTCGGCGTTGCGGCCCACCTCGTGCACGGGCCAGCGCGTCGTGGCCTCGCCGTCCTCGCCCTCGGGCGCGATGGTCTCGTAGGTCATGTGGTGGAACACGTAGCGCCCGCCCACCGTGTTGCTGCCCTGCGACCGGGGCACGTCGTTGAACTCCTTGACCTCGACCGCCGCGACGTAGCGATCCTCGTCCAGGCCGATCGGAATGGTGCCCAGCGACGTCCACTTGTCGGGCGCCGCGGCCGGCACGACGACCTCGTTCGACTCGATGATCAGGTCGGGCTCGCCGATCGTCCACTGATCCGGCCCGGCGAACCGGCGCGGCGGCGGGAGATCGGCCGGGTTGCCGAGCGGGGCCCCGCTGTCGGCCCAGATCCCGATCGCCTCGATCTCCGCCTCGCTGAGCGACGGGTCGTTCTTGTAGTGCTGGATGCCGATGTCCTTCTCGATGAACCAGGGCGGCATGGCGCCGCGCTTGTTGCGGAGCGCGGTCCGGGCCTTGATGGCGCGCGCCCAGGGCCGAACCTCCTCGTAGGTCAGCAGCGACATCGGCGCCACCGAGTCGGGCCGGTGGCATTCCTGGCAGCTCCGCTGCAGGATCGGCGCAATGTCCTTGGCGAACGTGACCTCGCTGGCGGCGCCCTCCGTGCCGGGCTGGGCGCCCGCGGCGACCGGCACGAGCACACCGACGACCAGAAGTCCGAGCCGATGCATGCCTCTCATCGCAACTCCCTTCGAGATGAGCCGAACAATTGACCCATAGTATCCCTGCAAATCGCTTCCGCGGCAACGGGTTGGCTTCACTCGGCGGGCTCTATCCGGAAGAGCGCGGCCTCGTCAGCGTCCGTCAGGACGTACAGCAGGCCGTCGGGCCCCTGGCGCACGTCGCGGATGCGCTGGCGCAGCTCGGTGAGCAGCCACTCCCGGCGCTGCTCCTCCCCGTTCGCGTTGAAGACGATGCGCTCGAGGTGCCCGGTGTTGCGGATCCCGCCGGTCCGCAGCGCGCCGACGAACAGGCTGCCCGCCCACCGCGGAAACCGGTCGGCGTCGTAGAAGGCCATCCCCGACGGCGCGACGGAGGGCAGCCACACGATCTCGGACTGCTCCATCCCCGCCTGCCACGGCCGCGACGCAACGCGCGGTCCGGAGTACTGCCGGCTGTAGGAGACGACCGGCCAGCCGTAGTTCCGGCCCGGGCGGATGATGTTCAGCTCGTCGCCGCCGAGGGGGCCGTTCTCGTGCGCCCACAGCTCGCCCGTCACCGGATGCAAGGCCATGCCGAGCTGGTTGCGGTGTCCCAGCGAGTAGATCTCCGGGCGGTGGCCCTCCCGACCCACGAAGGGGTTGTCGTCCGGGATGCTGCCGTCGTCGCGCAGCCGCACGACCTTGCCGACGGTGTCGCCCGGGTCCTGGGCGCGGCCGCCCTTCTCGCCGAACGCGCCGCCGACCGTCAGGAAGAGCGTCCCGTCCGCCGCGAACACGACCCGCGAGGCCCCCGCGCCGCTGCCGTCCAGCAGCTCGGAGGCGAACAGCGTCTCGACGTCGGCCAGCGCCGCGCCGTCCAGCCGCCCGCGCGCGAGCGCCACGCGGACGCCGTCGGCGCCCGGCCGCGAGTAGGTGAGATACACAAGCCGGTTGGCGTCGAACCGCGGGTGCAGCGCGATGTCCATCAGGCCGGCCGCGCCGACCGCGTGGACCTCGGGCACGCCCGCGACCGGCTGCGGATCGAGCACGCCGTCGCGGATCACCCGCAGGCGTCCCGCCCGCTCCGTGACGAGCAGGCGGCCGTCCGGCAGGAAGGCCAGCGCCCACGGATGCGACAGGTCGCGGGTGACGACCACCAGCCGGATGCGGGCTTCCGCGGTCTCGATGACCAGCGGCCCCGCGGGCAGGGGCACCGGCGGCAGGCCCGGCGTCGCCTGCTGGGCCGCCGGCAGGGCGGCGGCCAGCAGGCAGCCGCCCATGGCTGCCGCCAGCATCACGGCGCGCCGTGCGGCCGGTCGCATGCCTACTGCTGCTGCGCCGCGGCGTCCTGGACGCGGGCGCCCGCCAGCATGTTGTACAGCCCGTAGTTGCCCTCGTGGCAGGCGTACTCGAACACCAGCTCGCCGCGCTTCATCGGCAGCTCCGCGGTGAACGGCCGCGTGAAGGTCGTCGGGTCGTTCACGGTGTACTCGTAGAGCAGCGTGTCCTCCGCCGCGAGGCTGAAGCGCTCCGTCAGGTGCAGGTGGGTGCCGTCACCGGCCGCCTGCGAGACCGACGGGTTGAAGCTCGCGGTCTTGGCGGTGAAGTTGGTCGACTCGATCACCAGCGTGTCGCCGTCCCAGTAGCCCCGCGAGTCGCCCATCCACTGGCGGATGCTCGCCGGGAGATGCTCGCGCCCGTCGAGCGGCACGATGCGGGCGTCGTGCACCATCTCGTGGAAGATCACGACGTAGTCGGACGTCTGGAAGAGCTGGATGTTCTGGTTGTAGCCGGCCGGCACGATGGGCGGACCGGAGTTGAAGCCGAGCAGGCAGCGCTCGGCGAGGCCGCGGTCCTCGTGGCTGTCGGTGCCGATGCCGGCGGCGCGCACGCGGACCGGCAGGGTGCCGCCCACGTCCTCGGCCAGCGAGAGCTGCTGCATCTCGACACCCGGCCGCAGGGCCGGCAGGCGCCCGTCGGGCGGGTCGACGATGAGCGACGTGCGCTGGTCGTCCACCACGCGGGCGCCCTGGTCGACCCAGTAGTGGTTGTAGCCGCCGACGTTGCCGCCGACCGGCAGCAACTCGTCCCGATCCGTGGTCGGCGCGTTCAGCTCGGCGCTGCGCGCGGCCGCCCGCGCCTCGATCTCGGCCGCTTCCTCGGCCGCCAGGACCGCCTGGTCGGACAGATCCGCCGGCCGCTCGAGCGGCGTCAGCGTCCGGAAGTCCCACACGCCCTGCAGGTCGGGCCTGCCGTCGGGCAGCCGCGGCGGGTCGAACGCCGTCTGCGCGCCGGCCGGCCCAGCGCCCAGGGCCAGCGCGAAGAGGACCGGTGCGGCGACGAGAGCTCTGCTGATCATGTCATCCTCCTGATCGAACCGAATCGCGTCCGGCCCGTGGCCGGCTCACGGTTCGCCGCCATCATATTACCCCTACCCCGGCTACCCCGGGAACCGCGGTTGACGGCGCGGCGCCAGGGGCATATACTTTGTTTAACAAAGGACTTTACATCATGTCAGTTGCACCCATCTCGCTGATCGGCTGGCTGCACACCGCCGTGTGCGCCGCCGCCATGGCCGCGGGCGCCGTCGCGCTGTGCACCCGCAAGGGCTCGGCCCGCCACCGGCGCTGCGGCCGGTGGTACGTCCACACGATGATCGCCGCGCAGCTCACGGCGCTCCTCATCTACACCGGCGGCGGCTTCGGCCCCTTCCACTGGCTCGCCGTCGGCGCGCTGCTGCTCGTCGCGCTGGGCGCCTTCGCCGCATCGCGCCAGGCCCGTCTGCCCTGGTCTCTCGCGCACCTCAGCGGCATGGTGTGGAGCTACTACCTGCTCATCGGCGGCGCCGTGAACGAGGCGTTCCTGCGCCTGCCGGTGCTGCGGCCGGTCTCGCCGTTCGACGGCGGACCGTGGCACTACCACGCGGCCACCCACATGGCCGTCCTGCTCTTCTTCACCGCCTGCTGGGCGGCCCTCCTGGGCAGGCGGATGCGGCGGCGCCGCCCGGCGCATGCGGGGCGGCTGGCAGCGGAGGCCGAAGCATGACCAGCCAGACCGGGACACACGACATGCGGGAGGCGCCCGGCGGGATGTTCCCGGGTCATGCCGCGCCGGCCCGGGAGCTGGCGCTGATCCGCCGCATGATGGAGCAGGCGCAGGAGGCCGCGGCGCTCGACGGCCGCCACCTCGTGCTGTGGGGCGTCCTGCTGGCCGCGGTCCAGGCCGTCCAGCTCGCGCTGCGGCTCGCGGATGCCGGAGCGGCGGGCGCGTATCCGTGGGTGGGCGCGATGGTCGCCGGCATCTGCGGGTCCGCGGCGCTCGGGTTCTCCGGGCGCCGCCATCCCACGAACCTCGCGGTCCGCCTCTACGGCAGCGTCTGGACCGGGCTCTGCCTCACCATCGTCCTTCTGTTCGTGCTGGCGCTGGCCGGGCGCGGGATCGAGCTGGCGCACCTCGGGGTCGTGGCGTCCGCGACGACCGGGCTCGCGTTCTTCGTCTCGGCGGCCATCGCCGGCCTCGGCTGGCTGCGCTGGATCGCGCTCGCCTGGTGGGCCGCGGCGCCGACCGCCGGCCTGCTCCCGGCCGGCCCGCTGACGAACGCCGTGGGCATCGCGTTGTACCTCGGCCTCATGGCGCTCCCGGGACTGGCGATAACGCGCCGCGGGACGCGCGCCTGAGCGATGCCGAAGGTCGCGCGCGGCCCGCTCGACGACACCATCCACGCACAGGCGCGCCTGGCCATCGTCGCGTTCCTGAACGGGCTGGACGCGGCCAGCTTCACGACCCTGAAGCAGTCCCTGGACCTGACGGACGGCAACCTGAGCGCGCACCTCCGCAGGCTCGAGGAGGCCGGATACGTGGAGGTCGCGAAGGCGTTCGTCGGCCGCAAGGCGCAGACGACCGTGCGGCTCACCGCGGCCGGCCGCAGCGCGTTCACCGAGTACGTGGCCACGCTGGCGGGCATGCTGGGCCTGCCGCTCGACGAGCGATTCGTGCGTTGAAGGGCCTGATTCGCTCGACTTCGGGGCGGCAAGTTGGCATCCTTATATTGGTCCGTCGCCCCAGGAGGCGCGCATGCGGTTCTTCGAGATCGAGAAGCGGCAGTCGGCGCTGGCGCTGTTCGCCGGCGCCCTCGTCCTGGCGCCCCTGGCCGCACCGGCGGCGCCCGGCCAGGGCCAGCGGGAGAGCACCGGCCCGGAGGCGGTGGGGACCCTCGTGGACCGCTACTGCCTGACCTGCCACAACGATCGGCTGCGCACCGCCGGGCTGACGCTCGACGGCCTCGACACGGCCCGGCCGGACGCCGATCCCGAGCTGTGGGAGCGCGTCATCGGCCGGCTGCGCGCGGGCTCGATGCCGCCGCCCGGACGTCCGCGCCCCGACGCCGGCACGTATCGCGCCGTGGCCGGCTGGCTGGAAGCGGAGATCGATCGGGCCTGGGCCGCCGCTCCCGCGCCCGGCCGCATCGCCGCGGTCCACAGGCTGAACCGCACGGAGTACGCCAACGCCGTGCGCGACCTGCTCGCCATCGACCCGGACAGCTTCGACGTGCGGCCGCTGCTGCCCGGCGACGAGACGGCCGACGGCAGCTTCGACAACTTCGCGGGCGTCCTCACGGTCTCGAGAGCCCATCTGGAACGCTACCTGTCGGTCGCCCGGCAGGTGACGCGGCTGGCGACCGGCCTGCCGCCGGTGGCGCCGGGCGTCGAGACGTTCGAGATTCCGCTGCACGTCGTGCAGGACGAGCGGCAGAGCGAGGACCTGCCGTTCGGCTCGCGCGGCGGCATCGCCGTGCGGTACCACTTCCCCGTCGACGGCGAGTACCTCCTGAAGGTGCGCCTCCGCAGGCAGTACCAGGACTACATCATGGGCATGGGCTGGCCGCAGCAGCTCGAGGTGCGCCTCGACGGCCGGCTCGTCCGGCGCTTCGTGGTCGGGGGCAACGTGGAAGGCCGACCGGCGGCGGCCAGCTACGCCGGCGCCGGCGAGCCCGGCTTTGCCGGCGACCCGCGCTGGGAAGAGTTCATGCAACTGACCGGCGACGCCGCCCTGGAGGTGCGCGTGCCGGTCGAGGCGGGGCCGCGGGTGGTCGGCGTCTCGTTCGTGCGCGAGCTGTGGGAGCCGGAGGGTCTCCCGCAACCCCTGCAGCGCGGCCGGGTGCTGACCAACGATCAGCTCTATATGGGCTACGCGGCCGTGGGCGCGGTGCAGATAGGCGGCCCGTACACGGCCGGCGGCCGCTCGCACGACACGCCGAGCCGGCGCAGGATCTTCCTCTGCACCCCCCGGGAGCCGGTCGAGGAGCGGCCGTGCGCGGAGCGGATCCTGACGACCGTCGCCCGCCGCGCGTACCGGCGACCCGTCACGGCGGCGGACCGGGAGTCGCTGCTGGCGTTCTTCGATGCGGGCCGGCTCGAGGGCGGCAGCTTCGAGGCGGGCATCCAGTACGGGCTCGAGCGCATCCTGGTCGATCCCGACTTCCTGCTGCGCGTCTACCGGGAGCCGATCGACCTGCCGCGCAGCCAGCGCGCCTACCGCCTGAGCGACCTGGAGATCGCCTCGCGCCTGTCGTTCTTCGTGTGGAGCAGCATCCCGGACGACCGTCTCCTGGAGCTGGCCGAGCGCGGACAGCTCGCCGAGCCGGCGATCCTCGAGCAGCAGGTGCGGCGCATGCTGGCCGATGCGCGGGCCGAGGACGCGCTGGTCCGCGACTTCGCGGCGCAGTGGCTCAACCTGCGCCGCGTCGAGGAGGTGGTGGTCGACCCGCACCGCTACCCCCACTACGACGAGACGCTGCTGCAGGCCTTCCGGCGCGAGACCGAGCTGTTCGTCGCCAGCACGCTGCGGGAGAACCGCAGCGTCACGGACCTGCTGGATGCCGACTACACGTTCGTCAACGAACGGCTGGCCCGGCACTATGGCATAATGGGCGTCCAAGGCAGCCGGTTCCGGCGAGTCGCCCTCTCGAATCGGGAGCAGCGCGGGGGATTGCTCGCGCATGGAGCTGTTTTGGCGACCACCTCCTATCCCGACCGGACGTCGCCCGTCCTGCGCGGCAAGTGGCTGCTGGACAACATCTTCGGCCTGCCGGTGCCGCCGCCGCCGCCCGGCGTGGACACCAACCTGGACGCCAACCCCGCCTCCATGCGCCTGCCCATCCGCGAGCGGCTCGCGCAGCACCGCCGGAGTCCCTCGTGCGCCAACTGCCACGCGGTCATCGATCCGCTGGGATTCGCCCTGGAGAACTTCGACGCCATCGGCGGCTGGCGGACCATCGACGAGGCGGGAGAACCGGTCGATGCGCGCGGGACCGCGGCGAGCGGAGCGCCGGTGGAGGGGCTGGCCGGGCTGCGCGCGCTGCTTCTGGAGCAACCCGAGCAGTTTCCCCGCACCCTGACCGAGAAGCTGATGTCCTATGCGCTCGGCCGGCGGCTGGAGTACTACGATCGGCCCGCGGTGCGACAGGTCGTCCGCGACGCCGCGCCGCACGACTACCGCTGGTCGTCGATCATCGCCGGCATCGTGAAGAGCCCCAGCTTCCTGCTGCGCGCCACCGGCGCGGCGGCATCCGGCAACTGAACGAGAGGAACCGCAGACCATGGCTATTCTGACGACGAAACCGTTGGCGCGGCGGACGGTCCTGCGCGGCCTGGGCGCGACGCTGGGGCTGCCGCTCCTGGACGCCATGCTGCCGGCGTTCGCGCTGCGCGCGGGGGCCGCCGCGCGGCCGGCGCACCGCTTCCTGGCGTTCTACGTGCCGAACGGGATGGCCATGGAGCACTGGCTGCCGGCCACGGAGGGACGCGACTTCGAGCTGACGCCCATCCTCGAACCGCTCGCGCCGTTCCGCGATCAGATGATCGTGCTGTCAGGCCTCAAGTCGAGCTGGAACTACATCCATGCCGGCGCGTCCGGATCGTTCCTGACGGGCACGACGCGCGGCGGGCGCAACGAGGTGGAGATCCTGGCCGACGTGTCGATGGACCAGTTGCTGGCGCGCCACTTCGCGGACCGGACGCAGGTCCCGTCGCTCGAGATGGCCATGGACCAGCCGAACAACGCGGGCGCCTGCAGCGGCCAGTTGAGCTGCGTCTACACGCACACGATCTCGTGGCGCAGCGCCACGCAGGCGCTGCCGATGGAATGGAACCCGCGGGCGGTGTTCGAGACGCTGTTCGGCGACAGCGGCAGCACCGACTGGGCGGCGCGCGAAGCGCGGCTGCGGCAGCACAAGAGCCTGCTGGACGCGGTGACCGAGCGGCTGGCGGACCTCAAGCGCGAGCTCGGGCCCGCGGATCGGACCAAGGTCGACGACTACACCGAGGCCGTGCGCGACGTCGAGCGGCGCATCCAGCGGACCGAGGAGCAACAGGACGTCGAGTTGCCGGTGGTCGCCCAGCCGCAGGGCGCCCCGTCGAAGTTCGAGGATCATCTGGCCCTCATGCTGGACCTGCAGCTCCTCGCGTTCCGGTCCGATCTCACGCGCGTCATCACGTTCATGATCGGCAAGGAGCAGAGCGCCCGGCCCTATCCGCAGATCGGCGTGCCGGAGGCGCACCATCCGCTGTCGCACCACAACAACGACCCGGCGCTGGTCGCGCACATGGCGAAGATCAACCGCTATCACACGCAGCTCCTCGGCGAGTACCTGGCGAAGCTGCGCGCGACGTCCGACGGCGACGGCACGCTGCTCGACCACATGACGATCCTCTACGGCTCCGGCCTGTCCAACAGCAGCCGGCACTCGGGCAGCAACCTGCCGCTGCTGCTGCTCGGCGGCGGGGCCGGCCGGCTCGACGGCGGGCGGCACCTGCACTACGCCGACGAACCCTCGCAGGCCGACCTGCTGCTGACGCTGATGGACAAGCTGGATGTCCCGGTGGAGCGCATCGGCGGCAGCGCGGGCAAGCTCCAGCTCGACGCGCTGCCGGGAGTGTGAGGCCGCCATGCGAAGCCTCATCGCGCTGCTGGCCGTTCTGCTCGCCGGCGGCGGCGCGGCCGCGAGCGAAGCGCCGCCGCTGGTCGACGCCGCCCGCAATACCGACACCGAGTCGTTGCGGGCGTTGCTGGGAGGCGGCGCACCGGCCGGCGCGGCCGACGCGGACGGCACCACCGCGCTGCACTGGGCGAGCTACCGCGACGATCTGGAGGGCGCCGACCTGCTCCTGGAGGCCGGCGCCGACGTGAACGCGGCGACCGACCTGGGCGTCACGCCGCTCTGGCTCGCGGCCGAGAACGCCAGCCCCGCCATGGTGCGCGGGCTGCTGGCGGCCGGCGCCGATCCGAATCGGGCGCTCCTGCTCGGCGAGACGCCGGCGATGGTCGCGTCCCGCGCGGGCAACGCGGACGTGCTCGAGGCGCTGCTGGCGGCCGGGGCCGACCCGGAGGCGCGCGGCGCGCGCGGGCAGACGGCGCTCATGTGGGCGGCGGCGCGGCACCGGACGACCGCCGTGGAGGTGCTGCTGGCCCACGGCGCGGATGTGCACGCCCGCTCCGAGGTGTGGAGCCAGGTGATGGCCGTGCCGCCCCACGGCCGCCCCGAGTACAACGGCGACATCCCGCACGGCGGCAACACCGCGCTGATGTTCGCGGTCCGCGAGGGCGCGCTCGCCGCGGCGCAGCGGCTGGCCGCCGCCGGCGCCGACGTCGACGACGCCGACGCCTGGGGCGTGAGCGCACTGGTGCTGGCCGCCCACGCCGGGCACCGCGAGGTCGCCGAGTTCCTGCTCGCGGAAGGGGCCGACCCGAGCGCCGACGACGCCGGCTTCAGCGCGCTCCACATCGCCGTCATGCGCCGGGACGCGGGGCTGGCGGGCGCGCTCCTCACGCACGGGGCCGACCCGAACGTGCGGCTGCGCACCTGGACGCCGACGCGGCGCGCCTCGCGGGACTTCCACTTCTGGCCGGCCCTGGTCGGCGCCACGCCCTTCTGGCTGGCGGCGCGCCTGGGCGAGCCGGACCTCATGCGCCTGCTCGCGCGGCACGGCGCCGATCCGCGCTTCGTGCACCACGCCGACTACGTGCCCTCGCGGCGCGGCATCCGGCGCCAGGAGGCCACGACAGCCCTGATGGCGGCGCTCGGCATGGGCGGCGGACGGCGCTTGCGGGCGTGGGTTCCGGCCGCGGAGGGCGAGCCCGAAACCCGGGCGCTGGCGACCGTGCAGGCGGCGGTGGAGCTGGGGGCCGACGTCAACGCGGCCGACCTGGACGGGCGTACCGCGCTCGACGCGGCGACGGACTGGACGTACGAGACGGTCATCGAGTATCTCGTGGAGCACGGCGCCAAATCTGGAGGTCTGTGATGAAGAGGCGACTGATCGAGTCCATCGGCGTGCTGGCCGTGCTCGTGGCCGTGAGCATGCTGCTGAAGCTCGCTCCGGTGGCGGGCCAGAGTCAATCCGAGCCGGCGCCGGGCCCGGCGGCCCTCACGGCGTGGGGCGAGCCGAACCTGGAGGGCATCTGGACCACCGACTATCAGACGCCCCTGGAGCGGCCCGCGCGGTACGCCGACCGCGAGTTCTTCACGGAGGAGGAACGGGCCGCCATCGACAGCGAGCGCGCGCGGGTGCTCGCCCTCGACCGGCGGCGCGACGCCCGCGGCAGCGAGCAGGACGTGGGCGGCGCGTACAGCGCGGCGATCTTTCTGAGCCACAAGCACCTGGGCCGGCGGACGTCGCTCATCGTCGATCCGCCGAACGGCCGGCTGCCGGAGCTGACGCCGGAAGCCGCGCAGCGCCGGGACGAGATCCGCGAGTATCAACTGGCGCTGCTGCAGGCCACCAACGTCTGCAAGGACAATCTGCCGGCCTGCGCGGGCGGCGAGTACGGGCCGCCGTCGCCCCGGCGCTTCGAGCCGCCCCCCTACTACCCGGCCACCGGCGCGGCCGCCGGCGGCTCCTTCAACCGCTCCGACGGTCCCGAGGACCGCGGCCTGTCGGAGCGCTGCCTGGGCGCCAGGCTGCCCGATTTCGGCGGCGCCGCGGGTTTCTTCCTGCAGGTGGTGCAGGCGCCCGGCACGGTGTCGATCTTCTACGACACCGGCCAGGGGCAGGGGTGGCAGCGCGTGATCCCGGTGACGGATCGCCCGCACCTGCCGTCCGACTTGCGCCAGTGGTGGGGCGACTCGCGCGGCCACTGGGAGGGCAACACGCTGGTGGTGGACGTCACCAACTTCAGCCCCAAGACGGACTTCCACGGCTCCCGCGAGAATCTCCACATCGTCGAGCGCTGGACGCGGATCGACGCGGAGACCATGGAGTACGTGGCCACCATGGAGGACCCGACGACCTGGGTGCGGCCGTGGACGGTCGCCCTGGAGCTGAGCCTGCAGGACAACCGGGCGAACCGCATCTACAAGGAGCCGCGCTGCCACGAGGGCAACTACGGCATGCCGGGGCTGCTCGCGGGCGCCCGCGCCGACGATCGCGCCTTCGCGGAGGGGCGCGGCCCCGATCCGGCCACGCTGTGCACCGCGGGCTGCGGCGGCTTCGCGGCCGGGTTCGCCGAGTCGGGGGACGAGGTCGATCCGTTGCAGCGGTGAGCGGCGAGGCCCGGCAAGCCGGATGGCGACGGACGATTGGAATCGATAGCCAGAAACCGCAAGTAGCGGGAGGAGAAGCCATGCATAGCAAGCTCATCGTCGGTGTGCTCGGAGTCGGTCTGCTGCTGGCGGCGTTCGCGACGCCGGCCGCGGCGCATCACGCCTTCGCGGCCGAGTTCGACGCCAACAGCCCGGTCAACTTCGCCGGCACGGTCACGCGCATGGAGTGGGTCAACCCGCACGTCTGGATCCACATCGACGTCGCGATGGACGACGGGTCGACCGAGAGCTGGGCGTTCGAGGGCGGCACCCCGAACGTGCTGTTCCGCCGCGGCTTCACCAAGGAGTCGCTGCTGCCGGGGACCGAGATCCACGTCGACGGCTATCAGGCCAAGGACGGCACGAACCGCGCCAACGGCCGCGACATCACCTTCCCCGACGGCACGAAGCTCTTCCTCGGCTCGTCCGGCACCGGGGCCCCCTACGAGCTGCGGCCGGAGAACACCGCGCCGCGGGGCGTGCGCTAAAGGTTGCGATGTTGCCGTCCGACCGCACGGCACGGCCGGTCGCCGCGGCTGCCGTCCTGATCGCCGGGCTCGGCGTTGCCGCCGCCGCCCAGGGCGACCTGGCGTTCCGGTCCGCCGACTACACCCACGTCGAGGGCTGGGCCAGGCTGCCGGCGCACATCACCTGGGGCAACGTCATCTCCGTCGACCCCGATCCGGACGGCGAGCACGTGTGGGCGCTCCATCGGTCGGAGCCCCCCATCCTGCGGTTCGATCCCGACGGCAACCTGGTCCGGACGTTCGGCGACGGCATGTTCGTGCGGCCGCACGGGTTCCACGTCTCCCACGACGGGTACGTGTGGGCAAGCGACCAGAGCGGCGCCGACGGCAAGGGGCATCAGGTCTTCAAGTTCAGCCGCGACGGCGAGCTGCTCATGACGCTCGGCACCGCGGGCGTCGGCGCGGAGGGACCGGACACCTTCAACGGACCGACCGACATCGCCGTCGCCGCCAACGGCGACATCTTCATCACCGACGGCCACTTCAACAACCGCGTGGTCAAGTACGCCGCGGACGGCAGCTTCATCAAGGCCTGGGGCCGGCAGGGCACGGCCCCGGGCGAGTTCGACCTGCCGCACACGATCGCCATCGACTCGCAGGGCCGACTGTTCGTCGGCGACCGGTCCAACGCGCGCATACAGATCTTCGACCAGGACGGCAACTTCCTCGAGGCGTGGGATCAGTTCGGCATGGTGAGCGGAATCTACATCAGCGCCGACGACACCCTCTACGTCGCCGACTACCAGCAGCACAAGGCGCTGCTGGTCGGCAGCGCCCGGGACGGGTCGATCACGTCGCGCATCGAGCCGGTGAACGCGGAAGGGATCATGGCCGATCGGCACGGCAACATCTTTGCCGGCGAGGTGGCCGGCAACATGCTGCGGAAGTTCGCCAGGAACTGACGAGCCGCGCGCAGCGGCGGCCCGTCCGACGCCGGTCGTCCAGCGTGTCCGACCGGCAGGAGCGGCAGCGATGCGACGAATGCTCACAGGCGGAATCGGCGTGGTTCTGGCGGCCGGCCTCCTCGCTGCGGGGCCGGTCCACGCGCAGGCGCCTGCGTCCGCAGCGGTCGATTCGCAGCGTGCGCTGCTCGACCGCTACTGCGTCACCTGCCACAACGAGCGGCTGCGGACCGGCGGGCTCGATCTCGATCGGGTCGACGTCGGACACGTCGGCGAGGCCGCGGAAACCTGGGAGAAGGTGGTCCGCAAGCTCCGCGCCGGCCAGATGCCGCCGGCCGGGCGGCCGCGCCCCGAACCGGCCGCCTACGACGGCCTCGCCGCCTGGCTCGAGACGGAGCTCGACCGGGCGGCCGACGCGCGGCCCAATCCCGGGCGACCGGTCGTCCGCCGCCTCAACCGGCTCGAGTACACCAACGCGATCCGCGACCTGCTGGCCCTGGAAGTCGACGGCCGGGCGCTGCTGCCGACCGACGAGTCCGGCTACGGCTTCGACAACGTCGGCGACGTGCTGTCGTTCTCGCCGGGGCTGCTGGAGCGCTACATGAGCGCGGCGCGCAAGATCAGCCGTCTCGCCGTGGGCGATCCGACGCAGCCGCCGTCCATTGCGACCTACAAGGTCTCGCCCTTTCTCGTGCAGGAGAGCCGCCGCAGCGAGGATCTCCCGTTCGGGTCGCGGGGCGGCGCCGCCGTGCGCCACAACTTTCCGGCCGACGGCGAGTACCGGCTGAGAGTCCACCTCGGACGGCGGTTCGACAACAACGCCATCCAGGGTCTCGACGTGAGCGAGCAGCTCGACGTCCGCCTCGACGGCCTGCGGCTGAAGCTGTTCGACGTCGGCGGCGAGTGCGTCGGCTCGGACGAGCCGCGCTGCCTCCTGCCGCCCGGCGTGGTGCCCGTCTCCGAGTACGGGCGCACGGCCGACGAGCACCTGCACGTGCGGTTCGCGACGAAGGGCGGCCCGCGGCTCGTGGGCGTGTCGTTCGTCGACCGGGCCGTCGCGGCGCCGGAGGGCCCCGGCCCCGGGCGGCGGCCTACCTCGGAGCTGCGCAATACCGAGCTCGCGCCGATGAATGTGGGCAGCATCGAGATCGAGGGCCCGCTGAGCGCCGCGGGGCCGCCGGACAGCCCCAGCCGCCAGCGCATCTTCGCGTGCCGGCCGGCGGGGGCCGACGACGAGGAGGCCTGCGCCCGGGAGGTAATCGGCACGCTCGCCCGCCGCGCCTACCGCCGCGCGGTCACCGCCGCGGACCTCGACGCGCTGCTGGACTTCTACCGGACGGGGCGGACCGCGGGCGGCTTCGAGGCGGGCATCCAGTTCGCGCTGGAAGGGCTCCTCGTCTCGCCCGACTTCCTGCTGCGCGTCGAGCACGATCCGCCGCGGGCGGCGCCGGGCTCGGCGTACCGCATCAGCGACGTCGATCTGGCCTCCCGCCTGTCGTTCTTCCTCTGGAGCACCGCACCGGACGACGAGCTGCTGGACCTGGCCGTGGCCGGCCGGCTCGGCGAGCCCGACGTGCTGGAGCGGCAGGTTCGGCGCATGCTCGCCGACAGCCGCGCCGAGGCGCTGGTCACGAACTTCGCCAGCCAGTGGCTGTTTCTCCGCGACCTGCGCGTGGCCGCGCCCGACACCCAGGTGTTCCGCGATTTCGACGACAGCCTGCGCGAGGCGTTCCGCCGCGAGACCGAGCTGTTCATCGCCAGCCAGCTCCGCGAGGACCGCAGCGTGGTGGACCTGCTGGACGCCGACTACACGTTCGTCAACGAACGGCTCGCGCGCTTCTACGGCATGCCGAACGTGTACGGCGCGCACTTCCGGCGGGTGCCGGTCGACAATCCCGTCCGGCGCGGGCTGCTGGGACACGGCAGCATCCTGACCGTGACGTCGTACTCCAACCGCACGTCGCCGGTGCAACGGGGCAAGTTCGTGCTGGACAACCTGCTGGGCTCGCCGCCGCCTGCGCCGCCGCCCAACGTCGAGGGCCTGCAGGAAGCCGGCGCGGGCGGCGCGCCGGCGACCACCGTGCGCGAGCGGATGGAGGCCCACCGGCAGAACGCCGTCTGCGCGAGCTGTCATGCCCAGATGGACCCGATCGGGTTCGCCCTGGAGAACTTCGACGCCATCGGCAAGTGGCGGGACAGCGAGTTCGGGCTGCCGATCGACGCGGCCGGCGCCCTCCCGGACGGGACCCGGCTCGAGGGGCCGGTGGAGCTGCGCGAGACGCTGGTCCGCCGCCATCCCGAGTTCGTGCACACGCTGGTAGAGCAGCTCCTGACCTACGCGCTCGGCCGCGGCGCCGAGCACTACGACCGGCCGGCCATCCGGCGCATCGTCGCGGACGCCGCCGCCGCCGACTACCGCTGGTCGGCCCTGGTTCTGGGGCTGGTCGACAGCGTGCCGTTTCGCATGCGAACCGCGCAGGGGCCCGAACCGGCGCCGCTGCTGGCCGCCGCATCCAGAAAGGTTCAACCATGAGTCCCCACATCGTCACGAAGAAGCATCTGCCGCGCCGGACCGTCCTGCGCGGGATGGGCGCCACGCTCGCCCTGCCGCTGCTCGACGGCATGGTGCCCGCATTCGCCCGGGCCGGCGGCGCGGCCGACACGCTGCCGCTGCGCCTGGGCGCCCTCTACGCGCCCAACGGCATGAACATGACGGACTGGACCCCCGCGGCGGAGGGAACGGACTTCGAGCTGTCGCCGATTCTCCAACCGCTGGCGCCCTTCCGCGACCGGCTGGTCGTGCTGAGCGGCCTGGCCAACAACGCCGCCGACCAGTTGCCCGGCGAGGGCTCGGGCGACCACTCCCGCTCGTCGGCCGGCTACCTGACCGGCGCGCACGCGAAGAAGACGGAAGGCGCCGACCTCGAGAACGGCATCTCGATGGACCAGGTGGCCGCGAAGCAGCTCGCCAGGCACACGCAGCTCGCGTCGCTCGAGCTGGCGCTCGAGGCCAACGACCTGGCGGGCGGCTGCGAGCACGGCTACAGTTGCGCCTACACGGGCACGGTCTCGTGGGCGAGCGCGACGACGCCGCTGCCTGCCGAGAACGACCCGCGGGCCGTCTTCGAGCGCCTGTTCGGCTCGAGCGAGAGCACGGAGAGCGGGGCGCGGCTGGCCCGGCTCAAGATGGAGCGCAGCATCCTCGACATGGTCGGCGAGCGGCTGGCGCAGCTCCAGCAGCGGCTCGGCGCGGCCGACCGCCGGAAGGTGACGGAGTACGTCGACGCGGTCCGCGACATCGAGCGGCGCATCCAGATTGCCGAGGACCAGAGCAGCCGCGAGCTGCCCGTCGTGGCCCAGCCCGCGGGCGTGCCGCCGACGTACGGCGAGTACGCCAGGCTCATGTTCGACCTGTGGGCGCTCGCCTGGCAATGCGATCTGACGCGGGTGAGCACCTTCATGTACGGCCGCGAGAAGAGCAGCCGGAGCTATCCCGAGATCGGCGTCCCCGATCCGCACCATCCGCTGTCGCATCACCAGGACCGGCCCGAGAAGCTGGCCAGGCTGACGCGGCTGAACACCTTCTACACGAGCCTGCTCGCGCACTTCCTCGAGCGGCTGCAGTCGATCGAGGAGGGCGACGGCACGCTGCTCGACCGGGTCATGCTCGTCTACGGGTCCGGCATGAGCGACCCGAACATGCACCACCACCAGGACCTGCCGACCATGCTGGTGGGCACTGGCGGCGGGCAGATCGCCGGCGGGCGCCACCTGCGGGTGTCGAAGGACCTGCCGCTGGCCAACCTGCACGTGACCGTGCTGGACAGGATGGGCGTCGCGGTCGACCGCCTCGGCGACAGCAGCGGGCGGCTCGCCGCCCTGTAGCCGGCCAGGAGGCGGATGACCATGCGCGACAGGTCCGGCGCGTCGGCCGCCCTGGCCGCTTTGCTGCTCCTGCCGGCGGCCCTGCCGGCCGCCGGCGCGGAGGATCTGCGGCTCGTCGAGGCCGTCAGGCAGCGCAACGAGCAGGCGGTGCGGCGTCTTCTCGAGCAGCAGGCGCCGGTAAACGCCAGGCAGCCCGACGGCGCGACCGCGCTCCACTGGGCCGTCCACTGGAACGACCTCGCCGGCGTGGAGCTGCTGCTCCGCGCCGGCGCGGACGTCGCCGCGGCCAACGACTACGGCGTAACGCCGCTGTCGCTCGCCGGCACGAACGGCGACCCGGCCGTCGCGCGCCGGCTGCTGGAATCGGGCGCCGATGCGAACGCGGCCTCCCCGGTCACCGGCGAGACGGTGCTGATGACGGCCGCCCGCACGGGGGTCGCGGCAGTCGTCGAAGCGCTGCTGGACCACGGCGCGGACCCCGGCGCGCAGGAGACGCGCCAGGGTCAGACGGCGCTGATGTGGGCCGCCGCCGAAGGACACGCGGACGTGGCGCGGCTGCTGATCGCGCGCGGCGCCGACCTCCATGCCCGCTCGCACGCGGGGTCGACTCCCCTGCTGTTCGCCGCGCGCAGCGGCGACCCCGAGCTCGTGCGGCTCCTGCTCGACGCCGGCGCGGACGTGAACGACGAGGCGGCCGACGGGTCCACCGCCCTGCTGGTGGCGACCGTCAGGAGCAACGTGGCGCTGGCCAGTCTGCTGCTCGAGCGCGGCGCGGACCCGGACCGCGGGCCGGGCTTCAATCCGCTGCACTGGGCGGCCGGCAACTGGCGCAACGTCGACACCGTGGCCGACGCGGCCGTGCGGGCGGACAACAACGAGTGGAGCGGGCTGGAGGGCCTGGAGGGTGCGGCGCGCCGCGCATTCGTGCAGCTTCTGCTCGACTTCGGCGCGGACCCGAACGCCCCGGCCGAGGGGACTCCCGGGCGGTACGCGGGCGGCCAGGCGCGGGGCGGCTATCTGGCCGGCGCCACCCCCTTCCTGGCCGCCACCCGGACCGGGGACACGCGCCTGATGCGGATGCTGCTGGACGCCGGCGCCGATCCCCTGCGGCCGAACAGCCGGGGCACGACGCCGCTGATGATCGCCGCGGGCGTCGGCTTCCGCGGCTACAGCCCGGTGCCGGAGGCCGACGCGCTCGCGGCGGTGGAGCTGTGCGTCGCGCTCGGCGGCGACGTCCGCGCCGCCGACGCGACCGGCGAGACGGCGCTGCACGGCGCCGCCTACCGGGGACTCAGCGGGTCGGACACGATCGTCCGGTTCCTGGTGGACCGGGGCGCCGAGCTGGACGTGGAGAACGGCCTGGGATGGACGCCCCTGGCCATCGCCGAGGGCGTCTACTTCGGCGCCAGCGACACGCGCTCGGACGACATGGCCGCGCTCTTCCGAACGCTGGGCGCCGAGCCCACGCCGCCGGGCATCGAGCGGGACGTCAACATCGCCCGTCTCAACGCGCAGCGCGCCGGGGACAGGCAGGGAGGTTAGAGATGAAGGGCCGTCTTCCCCTCGTCGCGGCAACCGCCGCCCTCGTCGCGCTGGTCCCGATGGCCGCCGCCGGCCAGACCGGGCCGGACGGCTGGACGCCGCCCGTTACGCCATGGGGCGCGCCCGACCTGCAGGGCGTCTGGGACTTCCGCACGATCACGCCGCTGGAACGCCCGGCCGAGTTGGCCGGCAGGCAGGTGCTGACGGCCGAGGAGGCCGCCAGCTTCGAGGCCCGCGAAAACCGGCGCCTGAACCGCGACCTCGTCGATCCGAAGCTGGGCGGGGCCATCTACCCGCCGGAGTCGCAGGGCGGCGTGGTGCCCTACAACGAGTTCTGGTACGACCGCGGCAACCGGCTCGTGGACGACCGGCGCACGTCGCTGATCGTCGATCCGCCGGACGGTCGACTCCCCGCGCTCACGCCCGCCGCGGAGGCGCGGGCCGCGGCCCGCCGGGCCTACCGGCGCGACCACCCCGCCGACTCCTGGCTGGACCGGAGCCTGGCGGACCGCTGCATCGTGGGGTTCAACGCCGGCCCGCCGATGGCGCCCGGCGCCTACAACAACAACGTGCAGCTCCTGCAGACGGCGGAGCACGTGGTCATCTTCACCGAGATGATCCACAACGCGCGCATCATTCGCCTGGACGCCGCCCCGCACGGCGCCATCCCGCAGTGGCACGGCGACTCCCGCGCCCGCTGGGAGGACGCGACCCTCGTGGTCGAGACCCGCAACTTCAGCGACCAGGTGAGCGTCAGGGGGTCCACGGCGAACGTGCACCTGGTGGAACGCTTCACGCGCGTCGGCCCGGACACCGTGCTGTACGAGTTCACGGTGGACGATCCCGTCACCTGGACGCGGCCCTGGACCGCCGTCGTCCCGCTGACGCGGACCGACGCCCCGCTGTACGAGTACGCCTGCCACGAGGGCAACTACGCCATGGAGGGCATCCTCGGCGGGGCGCGCGCCGACGAGCGGGCCGCGGCCTTGCCCTAGCCCGGCGGAGCGTGACGGGGTCGACGGGTCGGCCCGTCTCCCCCGCCACGTCCGCCACGGATCAGCGTTCCGCTAGCCGCATTCGGCGGCGAGATGCTCGAAGGCGTGCATGTGCATCTGCGGCCGCTCGTCCGGCTCCGACGCATCGACGATTGCGCCCGTCACCTCGACTTGATGCCCGACATGGCTGGACAGCCTGACCCCGGGGGGGATGACCCCCCTTATGTCGTAGGCGGTCTTCTCGCCGGGTTCGGCGCCCTCCTCGACCGACACCGTTCCGACGAGCGTGAAGCCGCCCGACTCGCTGGCTTGCAGGCATCCAATGACGATTGAGGTGCCGGTCGCCGAGTCATACTCCTGGGCCCAGATTGCGCCCATGAGCAATCCGGGCAGCGCAAGCGCGAAGGTCATCGTCGCTGCACGTCTCATTTGATTCCTCCTCCTCGTCTGCAGTTTCGATCCAGTGTGGGACTGCGGCCGGTCGCGTGACCGACGCTGCGCCCGAGGCGGCAGTCGGTCTGCTCGCGACCGGAGACGACGGCGGGAGGCGGACGTGGAGCGAGCGCACAAACTCGGAGGGCTGAAACTGGTGAACGTGGCTGCCGCCCCATGTCCACTCCGTGTCCGCGACTCGATACAATTTGTCTATCGCAAGGTGCCCTGATTCGTCAAGTCGGGTAGGATGTGATCAATCCAATGCATGCAGTGCTTTCGCTCACGCTGATCGCGCTCGGCCTGCTGGCGCAGGATCCCTTCCGGGAGACCCAGGTGTCCACGCCGGAGATCGTGCGGACCGAGTACGACATGGCGGATGTCGTCAGGCCGCCGTCGCTCCCCGCCGACGCGCTGGCGGGCTGGAAGCTGTTCGTGCAGCGCTGCGCGCTCTGCCACGACCCGCTGGGGCAGCCCTCGTATCCGGAGAGCTTCGCCCCCGTGCTCACGCGCGAGACCGTCAGCAACCTCGGCGAAGCCCGGGTCCGCGCCGTCATCCTGGTCGGATCGTCGCGCATGCCGGGCTGGCAGTACACGCTGTCGCCCGAGCAGATCGGCGAGATCATCGCGTACATGAACACCGTGGCGCCGGAGTGAAGCGCCGAGGAGGCGACATGCTCGAAACCCGACGGTCCGTCGGAGCGGCCGCAGCGATCATCGGCGTCTGCACGCTGCTGGCGGCGGGGGCGCCGGCGCCCGCCGCGGCGCAGGCCGGCGCATCCACGCCGCTCGCCGGCACGGTCACCGCGGCCGACGGCGAACCGCTGGCCGGCGTGGCGGTCTCCGCACGGGCGGAGGGCGCGTCCACCACGACTTCCGTCTTCACGGACGAGGCCGGCCGGTACTACTTCCCCGCGCTGGAGCCCCCGTTCGAAGGCGGGCGGTACCAGGTCTGGGCGCAGGCCGTGGGCTACGAGCGCGCCGACGCGCACGCGGTCCTCGACCCCGCCGGACAGGTGGCGCAGGACTTCACGCTGGCGGACGCCGCCGACTTCACCCACCAGCTCTCGGGGGTGGAGTGGCTCGATGCGCTGCCCGCCGACACGCGCGAGGACCGCCGGCTCAAGGAGCTGTTCCGCGTCACGTGCACGGAATGCCACCAGGCCGGCCTGGTGCTGCAGAACCGCTTCGACGAGCGCGGCTGGCGCGCCATGATCGACCTGATGGCCAACGTCAGCTACCACGGCTGGCGCGGCTCCAGCGGCCGGCGGTCGCTCACGATCGAGTACTACCGGGACGAGCTGGCGGCCTACCTCACGAAGGCCCGCGGCCCGGAGTCACCGCCCCTGACCTTCGAGCTGCAGCCCCGGCCCACCGGCGAGGCCGCGCGCCACGTCGTCACGGAGTACGACATCCCCATCGCCGAGCTGCCGACCGAGCGCACGTCGATCGACGGCAGCGACTGGTCCGAGGGCATCCCGTCGGGGATGCGCGGGGGCGGCGGCATGCACGACGCCGCCGTCGACGACGACGGCAACGTCTGGATCACCGACTCGGTGCCGAACGACTTCCGGACGCTCGCCCGGATCGATCCGCGCACCGGCCAGGTCACCGGATTCAAGGTGACCGCGCCCGACGGCAAGCGGGCGCGCCGCTCGCACGGCATCACGAAGGCGCGCGACGGGATGATGTGGTTCGACACGCAGGGCAGCCTCGGCCGGGTGGACCCGAAGACGGAGACGTTCGAGCTCTACACGCCGCCGCGGCCGCTCAGCGTCGGCGGGAGCCTGCAGGAGGACGGCCGGGGCAACATCTGGGTCGGCAACCGCCACGGCGCGCTGAAGTTCGATCCCGCCACCCGCGAGTACACGTACTACCAGAACAAGACCGTCGGCGACGGCCAGACCTACGGCACCGCCGCCGACCGCCTCGGGAACGGCTGGTGGGCGCAGTTCAACATGGACATCGTCGGCCACGCGAACGGCACGACCGGCGAGGTGGACGAGGTGCCGATGCGGCCGCCCGGCGCGCTCGACCGCGAGCAGCTCCTGACGCCGGCCGACCGCGACTTCTTCCACCGCATCGGCGCCATGCGCTTCTCCGGCAGCGTCTACAATCCCGGCGGGCAGGCGCCGCGCCGGCTCGCGGCCGACCCCGCGGGCGACACGGTGTGGGTGGCCAACTGGTGGGGCTCCAACCTGGCGAAGATCGACATCAACACGCTCGAGGCGACGTACTACCACCTGCCGATCGGCGCGCACCCGTACGCGACGGTAGTCGACCGCAACCACATGGTGTGGACCAACCTGTCGTCCGACGACGCCGTCGCGCGGTTCGATCCGGTCGCCGAGGAGTACACGATCTTCAAGCTCCCCAGCCTCGGGGCCGAGCTGCGCCACATCGCGGTCGACGATGCCGGCGGCCCGGACGTGTGGGTCGTCTACCGGGAGGCGAGCCGCGCAGCCCGCATCCAGTTCCGGACGGAGGCCCAGCTCGAGAGCGCCCGCGCCGCCAGCGCGCTGGCGGCGGCCGCGGTCGACGGCCAGTAGCAGACCGTCGACAACCGACCCGCGGAGTCTGCGCCGTAGAACGGCATTGAAGCCCGGCGCAGACTCCGCAAGGCGCGCGCGGCGCGCCTCGGCCGGAGCGGCGCGCCGCGAAGGGGTCCCCGCAAGCGAACGCCGGGGCTGCGCGGCGCAGCCCCGGCTGATGGCAGCCAGGCCTGCACCGCGGCGGCAGGCGCTTGCCGTGGTGCGGAGCCCCGTCAGTTCTGCGTCGGGCCCCCGCTGCGGCGCGCGCGCTCGATGATGACGTCCGCGTCGGCCCGCAGCAGGAGCCGCTCCGCCACCAGGGCGTCGGCTGCGTCGGCGACGGCCGCCACGTAGGCGGCGTGGTCGGCGTAGCGCGCTGCCAGCGACCGCCGGGGGTCGCCCGCCGCCGTCCGCTCGGCCTCGGTCACCGCGAAGGGAATGAACGAGCCGGCGCCTGCGCACTGCGCCCCTTCGGCGAATCCGGCGCGCCGCAGGTTCCAGCCGGTGTAGGTGCCGATCGGCGCCGCCAGATTCGGGTGCCTGACCCCGTCCACCATGTTGCCGTCGGCATCGGTGCGCCCGACGAGCACAGCGTACGCGTCGCCTTCCATCGGCGGCATGAAGCGGTGGTCGGCCACGTGCAGCGGATTGTACGAGCCGGAGCACTTCACGCCGGGGATGTGCGGAAACCCGCTCTCCCGCGCGTTGACGAGCCCGCCGCCGGCGACGGTCGGGAAGCGGCTCGGCGGCGGCGCGACGCCGTGCGCGACCCACTCGTGGAGCGCGATGCTCAGGGCGGCGCGCACATCGGCCACCGGCAGCGGGTTGGTCAGGTTCTGGCAGATGCCCCGGCCCGGCGGCCGCGTGTGGACGCCCGCGCCGCCGCCATGCTGCGTGCCGGCGAGCAGGTAGACCCGGACGTTCTCCGGCAGCTCGATGTGGCCGCCGGCCGGGTCGGTCACCACCAGCGACGCGCGCGCCTGCCACAGCTCGGCCTCGCCGTCGCTGTGCACCACCTTCGGGCAGGTATCCGAGGCGCGGCAGCGCTCGAGCAAGCCGTCGGTGCGGCCGGTCAGCGGATCGGTCAGGGTCGCGTAGGTGAACGGGAACTGGTCCCCGGGGTAGACGTGGTCCTCGTGCTGCTTCTGCCAGCGGCCCGGCTGGCCGAACGGGTAGTTGGTGAACGTCTTGCGCGAGCCGGCGATGTTCGGATGGATGCCGTCGAACACGATGCGGCCGGCGACGTCCTCGTTGAAGCCCTGGTAGACGAGGTCGCGCAGCATCCGGCCGCTCTGCGAGATGCCGAGCGAGATGGCCGTGCGCGCCAGCTCGCCGTCCACGGCGACCGGGTTCGGATTGCCGGCGCGATCGGCCGGCGCGTAGCGCAGGAACGAGACGGCGTCGCGCATGGCGGCGAAGCCGAGGCCCATCACGATCGGGTCCTTCGCCTCGTAGATGAACTCGTAGATGGCCCCGCCGTCGAAGCCCGCCGGCCGGGTGATCTCGATCTCCCGCTCGTCGACGTAGCGCCAGTCCAGGTCGTCCGGCCGCTCCCGCTTGCCGTCCTGCGTGCGCCGGACCGAGAGCATCCCGCGCGCCTCGAGCGAGGCGGCCGGATAGGTCAGCCGGCCGCGCGAGCGGCGCTCGCCGTCGTTGAAGATGAACTCCTCGAGCGACGCTCCCACGATGGGCGAGCCGTCGGGATTCGAGGCGACCGGGAGGTAGGCGACGATGTTCGAGGCGGTCGGCGACAGGTCGCCCTGCCAGCCCACGCGGACGAAGGCGAACCCGCGTTCGAGCAACGCCGGCTCGGCCGCCCCGGCCCGGCCGCGGTTGGAGACGGTGTGGTAGAGCGCCCGGTTCCAGCGGCGCATGTCGAGCGGCCGGTAGATCTCCACCGTGGCCCGATACTCGACGCGCCCGGCCGCGTTGCGCGGCGCCCGATCGAGGTTCACGATCCCCTGGTGGCGCGGGTCGGCCGGGTCCACCTCGCCCGCGACGACCCCCCGGAGCCACTCGTACTGGCCGACCTCGCCGAAGTGCCGCCCGTCGAGGGCCGGCGACTCGACCACCTGCAGGTCGAACTCGGTGATCTGCGCCCCGGCGCTCCCGGCCAGGAGCGGGATGACGACCACTGCCACGAGAAACGCGCGACCCGCTCTGCTCATGATCTCCCTCGATTCAGGCTCCGCGACACTGCCTGCATGCGTCAGCAGGCGTTCCCCAGCACTCCCCCGCCGCCGCAGTAGCTGACGTCCTGCAACTGGACGAGGACGCCGTCCGGCGCGTCCACCAGCACCTCCTGCGTCACACCCTCGCGCAGTCGCATGCGGGCCGTGACCCCGTGCTCACCGAGCCTCGCCATGACCGCGTCGGGATCGAACCCCGCGACGCCCAGGCCGACGTGCGGGCGAAACGCCTCGGGGCCGTCACCCTCGATCAGGGCCACGTGCTGCGGACCCGACCCGACTCGCAGCACGGGAATCGGCGGCCCCTCGTAGCCGGCGGTCCGCGGTCCCGCCTCCGGCTCCTGGTGCGCCACCACCGGCATGTCCGTGAGCCGCTGGTACCACTCGAGCGCGCTCGGCAAGTCCGACACGTAGTACTTGACGTGGTTCAGGGTCCGGACGGGGATGGGGGGCGGGTCGCCCGGCCGCCGCACGGCCGCGGCCGACGTGTCGCACACCTCGCCCAGGAAGCCCAGCCCGCCGCACGCGATCACGGGGTTGAACTGGAGCGGCGCCCCGTCCGGGCCATCGAAGTTGACGCCGTTGATGGTGGTGCCCTCGCGCAGCACCGACCGCGCCAGCGCGGGCATCTCGGCGAGGGCCTCGAAGATGCGGTGGACGTTGAAGTCCTCGATCCCCCAGCAGAAGTGCGGGCGCCGCGCCGGCGGCGCCGCGAGGCTCTCCGGGCTGCGCTGCGACAGGGCCATGTAGGCCGGCGGGTCGCTCGCCAGCCGGAGGACGGTCTGCCCGCCCCCGTAGTCCTGGAACGCGTGGCGGGGCACCCCGAGGACCCGTTCGTACCAGGCGACCGTGCCCGGCAGGTCCGCGCAGCCGAAGCTGACGTGGTTGAGCGTGCTGACGCGGATCGGCAGCGCGGACTGGACGGCCGCCGGCCGCGCGGGCGATCCTGCCAGCGCCCTTCCCTGCCGCACCCCCCCGAACGCGACGGCCAGCGCGAGCAGATCCCGCCGCGTCATCGTCCCCGGATCCAACGCTCCCATCGACTGCTCGATCGGCCCGGCCATGGGGCTCAGGGCGCTCCGGAGTCCGTCGTCTGCGGCGCGGCCGGCTCGTCGTCGTCGTCCTGCTCCGCCTCGGTCCAGGGCAGGTACGTCGCGTAGTCGATGTCCGGGTCGGGGGGCTCGCCGCCGGGCCCCTGCAGGTAGTGCTCCATCCAGCGCAGCGTGCGCAGCGCGTAGTCGAGGCGCGCCGCCGACCGGGCGTTGCCGTGTCCTTCGCCGGGATAGAAGACGAGCCGGACCGGCGCCTGGTCGAGCACCTTGAGCTGGCGGTACAGCTCCAGCGACTGGCTGGGGTGCACGCGCGGATCCTCCTCGCCGTGCAGGATGAGGGTCGGCGTGCGGTTGCGCGTCACGTAGTAGATGGGGCTGGCCTTGGCGAAGTACTCCCAGTCGTCCCACAGCCACTTGCGGTGATGCACGTCGTACATCTCCTGCGGAATGTCGGTCGTCCCCATCTTCGAGATGGCGTTGCTGATGCCGACGAACGGGATGGACGCCGCGAACCGCTCGGAGTAGTACGTCGTGCCCCAGGCCGAGGCGTAGCCGCCGTACGAGCCGCCGGTGATGCCGACCTTCTCCCCGTCGACCAGGCCGCTGTCGATCAGGTGGTCGACGGCGTCGACCAGATCGTCGAACTCCGGCCCGGTGGCGTCCGCCTGGCTGGTCTTCGAGAACTCGACGCCGCGGCCGGTGCTGCCCCGGTAGTTCGGGTACAGCACGAAGAACCCGCGCGCCGCGGCCACCTGGCCCGGGGCCGAGTAGCCGGTGAGCCAGCCGTTGCGGTCGTGCGCCTCCGGCCCGCCGTGGACGGACAGGATGAGCGGGTAACGCCGGCCCGGCTCGTAGTCGAGCGGATGGATCAGGATGCCCTCCAGCTCGAGGCCGTCGCGGGCCTCGTGGCGGATGACCGTCTGCTCGGCGAACCGCAGATCGGCCAGCCAGTCGTTGCTGGTGGTGCGGCGCCCCGCTTCCCCGCCGGCGGCTGGCAGCGTGTACACCTCGTTCGGGTGGCGCGGCGTCTGCGCGATCAGCGCTGCCGCGCCCGTGCTGTCGACGTCGATGGCGAGCACGATCAACTCGCCGGCCGGCAGCAGCGTCCGCCGGTCGGAGCCGTCGACGGCGATCGAGGCCACCTCGGTCTCGGCCCCGATGTCGGTGACGTAGACGAGCGTGCCGTCGGCGCGCCAGTCGAAGGTCGCCACGTGGGCCTCGAGGCCGGGCAGCAGGTCGCGCGGCGTGCCGCCCTCGGCGCTCACGACCATCAGGCGGCCCGGCGCGGGATCGTTGCGGTCGACCGAGCCGACCAGCGCGATGTGGCGCCCGTCCGGGCTCCAGTCGGCGCGGCCCAGCTTGCCCTCGATGGCGATGTCCGCCTGCAGCGCCCCGTCGAGGTCGACCACCTGCAGCCTGCGCGCCACGAACCCGTCGTCGACGAGCGGCGTCGGCGTCGACCCGACGAGGAGCCGCTCGCCGTCCGGCGCGAAGCGCAGCGACCGCAGCGACCCGTCGATGTCCAGCGTCCGCACGTCGCGGTCGTCCGGTCCCTCGCCGGAGTGCAGGTCGGCCACGTGCAGCCGCGTGAACGTCAGGTTCTCCTCGAAGATCTCCTGGTTGAAGCCCTGCCGGCGGAGCGCCGCCCGGTCGGCGTCGCGCTCGTCCGGCGCCAGGAACGCCAGCCAGCGGCCGTCCGCGCTGACGTCGAACGCCCCGATGTTGGTCGTGTGCTCCAGCAGCTTGCGGGCCTCGCCGCCGCGGGTCGAGATGCGGTAGACCGCCCGCCGCTCGTCGCCCTCGCGCCGCGTGCCGAACGCCAGCTCGTCGTCGCCGAGCCAGACGGGGCGCCCCACCGACACCTCCCCGGTGACGAACGGCACCTCCCGCCCATCGGCGTCGAGCACGTACAGCTCCACCCACGCCCGGCCGCTGTCGTCCTCCATGGGACGCCGCGGGCTGGTGCGCAGGAACGCCGTCCGGCTGCCGTCCGGCGACGGCACGGCCGCCAGGACGGAGCGGTACATCACCGAGTGCCAGGGCTGAAAGGTGCCCTCGGCCGTCCGCGACTGGGCAACGGCCGGCCCGGCCGCCAGCAGCACCGCCGCCAGCCCGACGGCGGCAACCGTGAGCCGGCGCAACGACATTCCTTCACGCAGTGCGCGTCCCATTCGCATCCTCCCTCTCAGAATCGATCACGGCCATGCGCACGGCATGGCACGGATGATTGCTGACAGTCTACCGCGCATGGCAGCCGATTCGGTCACTCCTCGCACGAGTGGGCCGGGAACGGGGGCGTGCCGAGGTCGACGTGCCGCCGGTGGCACCTCCCAGGACCCCGTCGACGTCCGCGTGAGACGGGTCCGCGCTCCGGCCATCTGCGTCGAGGACGACCGCGTATACTTGCTGCACGGGCCGTCTCGCTGCACGGGCCGTCTCGGTCGTCGGAGAGGCTGCATCGGCCTCGCCAAGCTCGACATCGGCTGCTTCACCGGCTCATGGACCAGGTCCAGCTCCACAACTATCGTTGCTTTCGTCAAGAGCAGATTGCCCGCCTTGGCCGGCTGACCCTGCTCGTCGGCGAGAACAGCACCGGCAAGACCTCGTTCCTTGCCATCCTGCGGGCCCTGTGGAACGTCGCCTCCCGCGAATCGGTTCCGAACTTCCGGGAACCGCCATACGACCTTGGCCGATTCCGGGAGATCGCACACTATCGTGGCGCCAGGGGCAGCTCCGCCAGAACGTTTTCTGGCGGTTTCAGTACCAGGATCAACTCCCGAAGCGGCAGGGGTAAGGATGCGGTCACTTTCTCCGCCACCTTCAGCAAGCGCGACGCGGCGCCATTTCCGCTGGTCCGTCGACTTGACGGTTCCCAATACTGGGTCGAACACCGGTACCACGATACGGCGCGACAGTCAGGAAAGCACGGCACGTTTCGCTTCGGGACCCGCGATCGCTCGTGGGAGTTTCCGCTTCCGGATGACGTTCCGTTCGTACCCGACGGATACCTGGTTCCGCTCCGAATGCTGTCTGCCATGAAACTAGACGCCGCGGAGTTGGCCAGCCGCGACGACGCAAGGGAGCATCCATCCGACGAGGACTGGACGGCAGTACACGAACGACTATACGCTTCAAGCAGACTTCGCCGACCCCGGGATCGTTCCCAGCGAGGAGCGGGGCCGGCTATACACAACTGTGGCTGGCCGCCGGCAACCCCGCGATTAACAGGGCGGCAGATTGCGGTGCACGCATCGCGCACTCCTGCGGCGAAGGGACCTGTGCCCGCGCGTCGGGGGTTGACGCCGTGCGGCTCTTCGGCGCGCCCGCCGGTTCCCCGCCGCCGGCGCTACAACACGCAGACGGGCGCCGCTCACCCGGTCGGCAGGTCCGCGTCGGGCAGGTCGGCCGCGCGCCACAGGTACAGCGCTGCGACGCTTCGCCACGGGCGCCAGCGCTCGCCGTACGCCAGGACCACTTCGGCCTCCGGCAGCCCGTCGAGTCCGCGAGCGCGCGCGAAGCCGCGCCGGATGCCGAGGTCGGTCGCCGGCAGCACGTCCGGCCGCCCGAGGTGCAGCAGCAGCATCTCGCCCGTCCAGCGGCCGACGCCGCGGACCTGAATCACGCGCTCGACCACCTCTTCGTCCGACAGCGCACGCACGGTCCGCGGCCCGGGCACCACGCCGCGCCGCGCCTTGGCCGCCAAGTCGTGCAGCGCGAGGGTCTTGGCGCGCGACAGCCCGGCCGCGCGCAACTGCTCCGGCGCCAGCGCCGCGAGCGCCCGCGGCGTCGCCCGGCCACCGTCGAACAGGGCTACCACCCTGGCGTAGATGGCGCCGGCCGCGCGGCCGGAGAGCTGCTGGTAGACGATGGCGCGCAGCAACGCCTCGAACGGCCGCCCCTCCGACCGCCTCAACGCCACCGGACCGCCGCCGTCGATGAGCCGCCGCAGCACGGGATCGGCCGCGCGCAGCGCCGCCACCGCTGCGCGCATGTCAAGCCGTGGCGCGGCCATCACGCTGCCCTTCGGGCCGTCGCCCAGCGTACTGCCCGCCCGCGGGCGCGCGTGGGGAAATCTCGCGAACGACTCGGGTCCAGCAACGCCTGAAGCCCCCATGCGCTGGGGTCACCGTAGAACCCGATATAGTTGAGTTGCCAGACATGCCCATGAAGAATCCGCCGCATCCGGGACTTTCCGTGCGCTACGACTGTCTGGAGCCGCTCGGGTTGAGCGTGACCGAGGCCGCGAAGCGCATCGGCGTGAGCCGCAAGCAGTTGTCCGACGTTGTGAACGCCCGTTCGGGCATATCCCCCGAGATGGCGGTCCGTCTCGACAAGGCGTTCGGCGGCGGGCCGGATACGTGGTACGGCCTGCAGGCCGCATACGATGTCGCGCAGGTCATGCGGCGCGCCGATGAGATCGAGGTGACAAGAGGGTCGCTGTAGAACTCGATGTTGACCTTCGTCCAGAGATCGTCCGGCAGAGTTGAATCAGGGTCTTCAACGTGCACTCGACGACGTACCCTGCCAGATACGCGGCGCCGTCGAAGCGCCTTCTTGCCACGAACGCCCTGGAGTCGAGGATGTGTCTACCTGCCGCCTCCGGGTAATCGTCGCCGTTGCTCTGCCTCAAACGACTCATGCTCCGATTTTCCTTTTCATCGCGCTGCCCCCTCGGCGCCCGGCTCCGCCGCGTAGATCGTCAATCGCAGCTCGCGGCCGAACGTTTCGTACACGGGGCGCCTGCCGGAAAGGCGCTGGCTGCGATCGAGAATGGCCGGCACGCCGCCGCCGCGGCGGTCCATCAGCGTCGCGCCCGCACTCTCGATGCCTTCCGGAACGGAACACCGGGCCAGCAGGTTGGCGACAGCGGGATTCCTCGCAGTCCGCTTGCGGGGAAGATCGTCGACGGTCATCGAATCGGGCAACGCGCCCGGCGAGTACAGCTCGATCCGGTCCGAGAACATCCGGAGGCGAACCTTGGAACCGCGGATCGACAGGAGGCCGGTGACGGTGGGGCGCAGCACACCTCCCACGACGTGCTGCATCACCGCATCGAGGGCATCGAGGGGGATGCCGACGACACCACGGGTCCCGCGCGACACGCCCAGGACCAGCACACCACCCTTGGCGTTAGCGAAAGCAGCCATCTCGTCCGCAAGCTCGTCCCTGCCGGGTTCCTCGATCCGATTGCCGGCGAAAACCACCTCCCTGCAATCCAGGCTCCCGTCCGCTCCGGATTGAATCCGCCTGAGGAGCGCATCGGCGGTGTCAGACATCGCGTCTCTCCGTCCGGAACGTGACCCGGACGAACCGGTTGCTCTCATCGCTGACGAGATCCCTCCCCGCCGGCGATGCGTCGCTCAACGTCAGGCCAGTTCATGGTCGTGGGCGCTCCTGGACATCGTCATTCTCAGATGGTCCTCGGTCGCCTCGAACTGCGGGTCCACGCCGCTCGATGCGCGCAGCAGGGGTACGATCTTGCGGCGTACGCCCATGCCGCGCGCATCGACGTAGCCGTAGTCCCGTAGGACATCGACGATGAGCGGGTTGCGGGGCGAACGCTGACCGGCGAACATCTTCTCGACCGTCATGGTGTTCTGCAGCGCGCCCGGACTCAGGACCTCCAGTCGATCGGCATAGCGGACGACCTCTATTTCCTCGAAGCGGGTCCAGTCCCGATGCGCGATGGCGTTGACGAGCGCCTCGCGGAGTGCTTCGACGGGATAGAGCCAGCGCCGTTCCCGACGCATCGCCGCGTCGACGGCGGCAGTCTCCTCGGATACGAAGGGCCGCATGAAATCCACGAGCATGTCGATCAACCCGTTCCCCACGACCTCCTGCCTGCCGGATGACCCCTTCCGCAGCACCACCAGCGGCCCGTCGACAACGCGGTCGTCGAGCGCCCGATACGTCTTGTCGCGGCCCTCGAACGCCATCCAGCGCACGCCCGCCTGGCGCACCAGACGTCGTGGCCGGTGTCCGAACAGCAACAGCCCCGCGATCGTGCAGACCGGCGCCCCCCCTTCCCACTCCGCCATGAAACCCAGCCCGCACAGGCGCTCTTCCCAACTCTCGTCCGAGCCCGGCGTCTCGTCATCTCCGACAATCCGCGTCAGGTAGTCCTCCAGCCGTTCCCGGCTCAGATCGGCGAACCCGCTGCCCGACACCGGCAACAGCTCCGCGTGCAGCATCCCGCCGAGTGCGAAGAGCCGGGCCTGCTGCTCGCGCGTGGCGAGCCGCGACGTACTGCCGACGCGCACGTAGATGTCTTCGCGATCGTCGTGACGCACCACGTACGGCTTCGCCGTGCCCTGGGTCACGCTGATGACGGCGACGCGGCGCCCCCCGTCGATTTGAACCTCCTCGTAGAACGGCAGAATCATCGGGTGCACCTTGCGGCCGAACACGGCGTCCATCACCCACTGCTCCAGACCCTCTCGCCGCACACCGGCGATCGTCCGATCATCCTCAACCCCCAGCAGGATTCGCCCACCTCGGAGATTGGCAAGCGCGACGACCTCCTTCGCGATCTGTTCCGGGCGCACGTCGTCCCGCTTGAACTCGACGCCGGAGCTCTCACCGTTCGCGATCAGCTCGAGAAGCTCTGCCTTGGTCCCCACTTGGTCATCCGCGACCCCACCACCCAATGGTCGCCTGCCGGCCGGTAGGTCGGCTTGGTGACTCCATAGCTCCAGAACCGCGTCGAAGCATTTCCTGCGCGACGTCGCAAGTTCCTCTTGCGGCGCGTTTTCGGCTGCATCGATGAGTCGTTCCAGTTTGCGAAGTTCGGCCGGATGTCGGGGCGACGCACCGTGTGCTGCATCATCGACCGCCTGCATGACCTTCGCGCTCAGGGGGCGGTTCGTAACCAACCGGAACTCGATGCGGGTTGCCACGCAGCCGACGCCGAACTGTTGCAGAACTTCGGCGTACTTCTCAGCAAAGCCCTTCAAGGTCGTCTTCAGACCGCTTGTCGTCCAGGCTTTGGCGACGTGACGCGTCGAGTGCTTGAGCTGCACGTAGCAAACGCGCCGTGCGCGGCGCGGGTCGGTGTCGCCGTAGTACTCGGCGATGTCGATCACATCATCGGCGGCCGGGGCAGACGACTCCTTCCGCGGTTCGTCCGGTGAAGGCCCCTCGATGCTGATGCCCACGAGGTCCGTCGCCGGTAGCAGCAGCGCCAGGCAGCGCCGGGCCGCCCACAGGTAATGGAACTGGTCGCCGTCGCGGCTCGGTCTGCTCAGGTCGGCCATCAGCGGTTCATTCGCCGGGAAACATCTGGCTGGACCGGGAATCGGAGAACAGTTCGGGCGCCGGCGTCGACTGCGAACGCGACCGCGCCGCCCCCTTTTCTCCGTTCGTGTAGTGCAGATCGTTCCAGCGGTTGCCGTCGAAGTCGGCGCCCGCCCGGATGCATCGCATCAGTTCGTACCTACTTCAGCGGGTTCCTGCACCGCAATCCCTCGAACCGGTTGAAGTCGCCGTCGTTCGTGTACAACGTCCCGGCATGCTCGATCGCGTACGCGGCGATGTGCGCGTCCGTCGTCAAGTCGGCGCCGGCGCCTGACGCGCGCAACAGGTCCGACAGGACAGGCCAATGGCGGTCCGTCGGCGTGAGCAGCGCGACATTCGGACGGTCGAGCCACTGCTGCACGGCATCGAGCGCCACGGCGACGGGCAGCGGCGCACCGAATACGCGGCGGTTCGTCACCAGCCGCACGAAACCCAGAACGACGGGATGGCAGAGGCCGACCGGGCCCGACGACGACAACGCCTCCTCCCACCAGCGGCGTGCGCCGGCATGGAACGGACTGGTTTCGTCAATGGCGTATACGAGCAGGTTGACGTCCGGCAGGATCATTTGCGCAGCCGTTCCTGCCGCTCCCGCCAGGTGTCGGCCGCCAACTCGTCAACCAGTTGGTTCAACACGGTCGGGTCGTATCCGGGACGCATGCCAAGCTTGTGCGGCGTCACGCGGTATCTCGTCGCCGGCCGCGGGCGGCTTCGCAACCCTTCGCGCAGCAACGCGTTGACGACCTGCTTCAGCGACTGCCCGTCGCGCCGCCGGCGCGCCTCGATCCGGACGGCGATGTCGTCGTCTATCGTCAGCGTGGTTCGCACGGATACATCATATTGATTGCAGTAATTGATGTCCACGACATCATTACATGATCACGGGTCCGTTGCGCACCGACGCGGGACTGCGCCCCGGGTGGTCCCCCCGGGATGCCTACCGCCCCTGCAGGCGACGGCTGGCCCGCAATCCGCCGTGGCGCACCTCACCGCCGGATAGTAGCATTACCGCATGCGGTGGCTGCGCGCGCTTACCGTCACCTGCGTGGTGGGCACGGCAACCGCCTGCCTGGATGCGCCGCCCCTTCAGGCGGCCGAACCGCAGGCGACGGGCGCGACCGTGAGCTCCCCGGACGCGGCCCGCGCAACGCTGGACCGCTACTGCGTCGGCTGCCACAACGAGCGGCTCAAGGAGACCTACGGGGGGCTGGCGCTCGACGCGGGCGCCGTCGATCTCACCGACGTCGCCGCGCACGCGGCCGTGCTCGAGCAGGTCGTGCGCCGAGTCCGCGCCGGCCAGATGCCGCCAGCCGGGCGCCGCCGACCTGCGGAGCCGGTGCGCGCGTCGCTGGCGGGCTGGCTGGAATCCGAGCTCGACAGCGCGGCTGCCGCGCATCCCAACCCGGGCCGCAAGGAACCGTTCCACCGGCTCAACCGGGCCGAGTACCGCAACGCCGTGCGCGACCTGCTGGCGCTCGACGTCGACGTGGCCGCGCTGCTGCCGGCCGACGACGCGAGCTACGGCTTCGACAACATCGCCGGCGTGCTGCGCATCAGCCAGTCGCAACTGGAGCAGTATCTCTCCGCCGCGCGCAAGATCAGCCGCGAGGCGCTGGGCGGCGCGCTGCCGGCTCCGGCCGTCACGGAGTACCGCGTCGCCGAGACCCAGCCGCAGTACGACCACATCGAGGGGCTCCCGTTCGGCACGCGCGGCGGCCTGCTCGTGACCCACCACTTTCCGCGCGACGGCACCTACGAGATCGCGATCGACCTGCTCTGCCGCATCCAGGGCGAGTGCGACGGGAGCGTCGGGTTCGCCGACACGCACGAGCTCGAGGTCGCCGTCGACGGCGAGCGGGTGACGCTGTTCACCCTGGAGCCCCGCGCCGAGTTCCGGCCGCACGCGGAGCGCACCTGGCGGGTCCGCGTGCCGGTGGCGGCCGGCCCGCACGAGGTCGGCGCCGCCTTCCTGAAGCTGCCGTCGATCCGCGAGGCCGACTCGCGGGTGGAACGGTTCCTCAAGCCCCACTACGTGACGGGGGTCGTCGGGGAGCCGAGCCAGATGATCTACCAGCCGTTCGTGGACCGCGTGACCATCGCCGGCCCGTTCGAGGCCACCGGCGCCGGGGCCACGCCGAGCCGGCGGGCCATCCTCGCCTGCCGGCCGGCGCAAGCGGCGGACGAGACGGCGTGCGCCGAGGAGATCCTGTCCGGCCTCCTGCGGCGCGCCTTCCGGCGGCCGGCGACCGCGGCCGACGTGGCTGCCCTGATGCCGCTCTACCGCGCGGGCCGGGAGACGGGCGGCGGCTTCGAGGCAGGCGGCTTCGAGGCAGGGATCGGGGCCGCGCTGCGGCGGCTGCTGGTCAGCCCCGAGTTCCTGTTCCGCATCGAGCGCGACCCGGCCGGCAGCGCGCCCGGGACGAACTACCGGATCAGCGACCTGGAGCTGGCGTCGCGCCTGTCGTTCTTCCTGTGGAGCAGCATCCCCGACGACGCGCTGCTCGCCGCCGCCGCGCGCGGGGAGCTGAGCGACCGGGACGTCTACCACCGCCAGGTGCGGCGGATGCTGGCCGACGAGCGGGCCACGGAGCTGGTCCGCAACTTCGCCGGCCAGTGGCTGCAGCTCCGCAACCTCGACGCGGTCGAGATGGACTGGGCGCTGTTCCCCAACTTCGACGACGGCGTGCGGCTGGGGTTCCGGCGCGAGACGGAGCTGTTCGTGGAGAGCATCCTGCGCGAGAACCGCGGCGTCATGGAGCTGCTGACGGCCGACTACACCTTCCTCAACGAGCGGCTGGCGCGGCATTACGGGGTCGACGGCGTGTACGGCGACCGCTTCCGCCGCGTGGCGGTGACCGACGCCAACCGGCGGGGACTGCTGGGTCACGGCAGCGTGCTGACCGTGACGTCCCGCCCGAACCGGACGTCGCCGGTGCTGCGCGGCAAGTGGATCCTGATGAACGTGCTCGGCGCCCCGCCGCCGGATCCGCCGGCCGACGTGCCGGCGCTCGAAGAGGACGCGGTGGGCAACCACAGCCGGGCCGACACGGTGCGCGAGCGGCTGGCGCGGCACCGGCGCAACCCGGCCTGCGCCGGGTGCCACGCGCTGATCGACCCGCCCGGGTTCGCGCTGGAGAACTTCGACGCCGTGGGGCGCTGGCGCGACGTGGATGACGGGTTCCGGCCGATCGACGCGTCGGGCACGCTGCCGGACGGCACCGCGTTCGACGGGGTCGTGGGCTTCCGCGACGCACTGGCGGCCGCTCCCGAGCGGTTCGTCACCAACGTTACCGAGAAGCTGCTGACGTACGCCCTGGGCCGCGGCCTCGAGCCGTACGACATGCCGGCGGTGCGCCGCATCGTGCGCGGCGCGGCGCCGGACTATCGGCTCCAGGACGTGATCCTGGGCATTGCGGACAGCATTCCGTTCACGATGCGGAGGGCCGCCGGAACGGACGGCGGCTCCGAGGCCGCGCGGGCCGCGGCGCAGCAACCGCAGTAGGAGCGACGCCACCCGGGAGACCCTCATGATCATCACCAGGACAGCGCTTCCGCGGCGCACGTTCCTGCGCGGCGCGGGCGCCGCGCTCGCCCTGCCGCTGCTGGACGCCATGGCGCCGGCGCTGTCGGCGCTCGGCCGCACCGCAGCCGCGCCGCCGGTGCGCCTGGGGTTCGTGTTCGTGCCCAACGGGCTGATCCTCCGGGAGTTCCTGCCGGCGACCACCGGACGCGGCTTCGATCTCCCGCGCATCCTCGCGCCGCTCGCGCCCGGGCGCGACCACCTAACGGTCGTCAGCGGCCTCGCGAACGCGGCCGGCGACGCCCTCGACGCCAGCAGCGGCCCGCACTCCCGCGGCAGCGGCTGCTGGCTGAGCGGCATGCGCGCCCGGCGGACCGAGGGCGCGGACATCGAGGCCGGCAAGACCATCGACCAGTACGCCGCGGACGTCCTGGGCCGGGAGACGCCCCTCGCGTCGCTCCAGCTCGCCCTCGAGCCGAACTTCATGACCGGCAACTGCGAGGGCGGCTACAGTTGCGCGTACATCAACACGCTGTCCTGGCGCACCGCCACCCTCCCGCTGCCGATGGAGACGAATCCGCGGGTCGCGTTCGAGCGGCTGTTCGGCGAGCCGGGCGACGCGGCGGCGCGGCGCGCCCAACGGCAGATCGACCGCAGCATCCTCGACGGCGTGTCCGAGGATCTGGCCCGCCTGCAGGCCTCGCTCGCGCCGGCCGACCAGCGCACCGTCAGCGAGTATCTCGACGCCGTGCGCGACGTCGAGCACCGCATCCAGCAGACCGAGCGGCGCGCGGCCGACGAGCCGGAGCTCGAGCGGGACGCGCCGCTGGGCATTCCGCCGGTGTTCGAGGACCACGCGCGGTTGATGTTCGACCTGCTGCTGCTGGCGTACCGGACCGACGTCACGCGCGTCGCCACGTTCCAGATCGCCCGCGAGCTGAGCCACCGCGCCTACACCGAGCTCGGCGTGCCCGAGGCGCACCACGACATCTCGCACCATGGCAACCGGGCCGAGGCCATGGAGAAGAACACGCGCATCAACGAGTTCCACATGGGGCTGTTCGCGCACTTCGTCGAGCGGCTGCACGCCACGCCGGACGGCGACGGGTCGCTGCTCGACAACGTGATCCTGCTCTACGGCGCGGCATTCGGCGACGGCAACCTGCACGTGCCGCACAACCTGCCGGTGGCGCTCCTCGGCGGCGGGGCCGGCCGCCTGCAACCGGGACGCCACGTCGCGGCGACGTTCGACACGCCGTTCATGAACCTCGGCCTCAGCCTGCTCGACAAGGTGGGCGCCGGCCGCGGGGTCGAGCGGATCGGCGACAGCACGGGGCGTCTGGCGGACGTCTAGATCCAGGGCATTCAGGAACCGGACATGCGGACTACCCTTCGCGCGGCCGTGTGGACCGCAGGGCTGCTGGCGGCGGCCGGCGTGTCGGCCGCACCGCCGGAGCTGGCGCTCATCGAGGCGGCGAAGACCGGCGACCGCCGCGCCGCGGGCCGGCTGCTGGCCAGCGGCGCGGACCCGAACACCGCGCAGCCGGACGGCACGACGGCGCTCCACTGGGCGGCCTACCGCGACGACCCGGCGCTCGTCGACCTGCTGCTGCGCGGCGGCGCGGCCGTCGGCGCCGCGAACCGCTACGGCGTCGAGCCGCTCTCGCTCGCCGCCGCCCGCGGCCACGGCGCCGTCGTCGCGCGGCTGCTGGCGGCCGGCGCCGACCCGCACGCCGCGCAGCCCGGCGGCGAGACGGCGCTGATGTCGGCCGCGCGGGCGGGCAGCGAGCGCGCCGTCGAGGCGCTGCTGGCCGCCGGCGCCGACGTGAACGCCGCCGAGGAGACCCGCGGGCAGACGGCGCTCATGTGGGCCGCGGGCGAGGGCCACGCCGACGTGGTCCGCCTGCTGCTGCGCGCCGGGGCGGACCTCGACGCCCGCTCGCACGGCCCCGCGGCCGCCGCGGCCGCCGGCGGCGCCGGCACGTACACCCGCCGCGTCGAGCGCATCGACGCCTTCACGCCGCTGCTGTTCGCCGTGCGGGCGGGCCGCAGCGCGGCGGTGGAGGCGTTGCTCGCCGCCGGCGCCGACGTGAACCAGACCGCGTCCGACGGCACGAGCGCGCTCGTGATGGCGGCCGCCAACGCCCACTGGGAGCTGGGCGCGCTGCTGCTGGACGCCGGCGCCGACCCCGACGCGGCCGCCCAGGGCTGGCCGGCGCTGCACCAGGTGGTCCGCACGCGGAATCTCAACATCGGCTTCTTCCCGCATCCGGAGCCGACCGGGCGCCTGAGCAGCCTCGGGTTCGCCCGCCTGCTGCTCGCGCGCGGGGCCGACGTCGATGCGCGCATCACGCAGCCGATCGTCGACGGGTTCCGCAACTTCTGGACGCAAACGGGTGCGACGCCGATGCTGGCGGCCGCCAAGGGCGCCGACGCGGCGATGATGCGCCTGCTCGCGGAGCACGGGGCCGACGTCTCGCTCGCGAACGCGCGGGGAACGACGCCGATCATGGCGGCCTGCGGCGTGGAGATGTTCAACCCGGACGAGGACAGCGGCACCAACGCCGAGGCGCTCGAGGCGTTCGAGGTGGCGCTCGCGCTCGGCGGCGACGTCAGCGCCGCCAACGACGACGGCGACACGCCGCTGCACGGGGCGGCCTGGCGCGGAGCGAACGACATCATCCTGCGGCTGGTCGAGGAGGGCGCCGAGCTGCACGTGGAGAACCGGCGGGGCTACACGCCGCTCGAGATCGCCAACGGGGAGGAGGAGGGCCGCGTCGCGAACATCAACATCCGGCCCTGGACCGTGACCCTGCTGCAGGATCTGCTGCGGGAGCGCGGGCTGCCCTGGGAACTGCAGCGCGGGCAGGAGCGCTACGCGTTCGAGACGAAGGAGATCGACACGCGCAGCCGCGAGGAGGCCATGCGCGAGCAGCTCGAGCGGCTGGGCATCCGGCCGCCGGCCGAGCCGGCGGAGCCCCCCGCCGGACCTGAGCCGGCTGCTGCCGGCGGGCCCGGCGGCCGCTGACCGCCGGCGCCGCCCCGACCGGCTTCCGCGGCGCCGGCGCCCCTGGCCCCGCACCCCGCCCCGTGACGGCGCCGCGACGCCGTGACAATGTCGCGGCGGTTTGTATTAGACTCCGTGCGAATGCGACGCACGATACCTGCCGTAGTCTGCCTGCTGGTCGTCGGGCTCGCCGGCCTTTCGGCGAGCGACGAGCAGTGGCCCCGGTTCCGCGGCCTGCATGCGGGCGCGGTGCCCGACGATCCGTCCCTGCCCGATACCTGGAGCGAGACCGAGAACATCGTCTGGAAGACGGCGGTGCCCGGGCTCGGCTGGAGCTCGCCGGTCATCTGGGACAATCACATCTTCCTGACGTCGGCCGTCGCCGCCGGGGCCGAGGAGATCCCCGTGCCCGGTCTGTACGACGAGCACGATCACATCAGCGCCAACACCGTCCACCGCTGGGTGGTGTACGACTTCGACTTCGAGACCGGCGCCCTCCGCTGGGAGCGGGAGCTGCACCGCGAGCTGCCGCGGCTGCGGCGGCACATCAAGAACAGCTACGCCTCCGAGACGCCGGTGACCGACGGCGAGCGCCTCTACGTCTACTTCGGCAGCATCGGCCTGGTGACGGCCCTCGACCTGGAGGGCGAGGTCGTGTGGCAACGGCAGATCGGGGTCTTCAACACCCTGATCGAGCTCGGCACCGCCGCGTCGCCCGCGCTCCACGGCGACCGGCTGTACATCGTGAACGACAACACCACCGCGTCGTTCATGGTGGCGCTCGACAAGCGCACCGGCGAGGAGATCTGGCGGGTCGAGCGCGACGAGCGGGGCAACAACTGGTCCACGCCGGTCGTCTGGGAGAACCGCGTCCGGACCGAGATCGTGACCGCCGGCAGCGACGGGGTCCGCTCCTACGATCTCGACGGCACCCTGCTCTGGGAGCTCTACGGGATGTCGAACCTGACGACGCCGTCGCCGTTCGTCAGCAACGGCCTCGTCTACATCAGCTCGGGCTACCCCGGCGGCGCCCTGCGCCCCGTGTACGCCATCCATCCGGGGGCCGAGGGCGACATCTCCCTCTGGGCCGACGAGGAGAGCACCTGGTCGCGGCGCTTTCCGGGGAACCGCGCCTCGTCGGAGTACGTCGCCTGGGCGTACCCGCTGCTGGGCACCTACAACACGTCCGCGCTGGTGTACCGCGGCTACTACTACACGTTGCTGGATCGCGGCCTGCTGCTGAACCACAACGCGCGCACGGGCAGGGAGGTCTACGGCCGGCAGCGCATCCGCGTCGGGAGCGGCTTCACCGCCTCGCCCTGGGGCTACAACGGGAAGGTGTTCCTGCTGAGCGAGGCGGGCGACACGTACGTCATCAAGGCCGGGCCGGAGTTCGAGGTCCTGCACACGAACCCGCTCAATGAGATGACGCTCGCGACGCCGGCCGTCGTGCGCGGCAACCTGTTCATCCGGACGCAGTCGTCGCTGTACCGCATCGCGAGGTCGGCAGCGCCATGACCCGGCGCCTCACGACGCCGGGCCTCGCGCGCCTGATCGGGCTGGGGTGGTGCCTGCTCGCGGCGCCGGCAGCGGCCGGCGCGCAGACGCTGGAGTTCGAGGAGATCGCCCTGGTCCCCGGGCCGGCCGACCTCATCGAGGCCGGCGCAGGGCGCGCCTACGTCGCCGCGGACCGGACGCTCACGGTCTACGACCTGTCCGACCCGTCCGCGCCGCGGCGCGGGGGCTCCTACACGTTTCCGGAGAAGATCTGGGGCTTCGTCGTGCGCGACGAGCTCGTCTACGTGGCCGCCGACTTCTTCGGCCTGGGCATCGTCGACGTGTCCGACCCGGACACGCCGCGGCTGCTCGGCTCCGTGAAGACCCCGGGGCAGGTCAAGGACGTCGACGTCTCCGGCGACCGGGCGGTGCTCGCCGACCACATGTCCGGGGTCGACCTGGTCGACATCTCGAACCTGCGCGAGCCGCTCGCCCTGGGCTCGGTGTACCTGGACGGCTACAGCCGCGACGTGGCGACGGCCGGGCCGCTGGCATACGCCGTCGACGACCCGTCCGGCTTCTACGTGCTGGACCTGGCGGATACCGATTCCTGGGAGCCATCCATCGCGCTGCAGTCGGCGGACGGTCCGCGCATGGTGGAGGTGACGGACACCGCGACGGGCGGGCTGGCCGTGCTGCTCGGCCACGGGGCGCTGCAGGTGTACGACCTCTCGGTCCCCACCGAGCCGGTCCACCGCGCCACGTACGCGACCCCCGGCGGCGCGTTGCGCGTGGCGCTGGACGGTCCCCTGGCCTACGTGGCCGACGGCCTGCAGGGCGTGCTGGTCGTCGACCTGACGGCGCCCGACGCGCCGCGCGTCGCCGGCGGCCACCAGCCGGCGCAGCCGGTGCGCGACGTGGCCGTCCGCGGGGATCTCGTGCTGCTCGCGGTAGGACCGCTGCCGACCGGCATCCGGCGCTCGGTCGGCGGCGGCGAGGTGCTCGTGCTGCGGCGCCGGGCTACTCCGTCACCGTGACGGCGACGTTGTAGCTGTCGTACCAGTCGCCGTCGTAGGCCACCGCCCGCAGCAGGAACGTGCCCGGCTCGCTGAACGACGCCGTCGTGAGGCTCGCCAGCTCCACCGGCCCGGGCGCCTGCGGAAACGGCGTGCGCGGCGGCGTGAACGTGACCCGCCCCGGTCCGCGGTAGTGGACCCACCGCATCGCGGAGTTCGCGCGGCGCCGCTCCATCTCGCCGTCGTCGCTGACCGAGGCGGCGAGCGTCAGCGTGCCGGGCAGCACGACGGACGCCGCCGACCTGTCGACGGTCAGCTGCGGCGGCGTGTTGCTGCCGCGCGGCCCGGGCAGCTCGTAGATCGGAAGGAACAACCCGATGGCCCGGTCGGTCTTGCCGTTCGCCCGCACGGTCCAGACGATCTCGTCGTCGCTGGTCCAGTCGCTCGGCGCGCGCACGCTGAAGACCATCGTCTCGCGGCGCTCCACCGCGCGGCCGAAGCGGCGCCGCGGCACGAAGACGGTCGGCTGACCGCGGTCGGGCCCGCCGGGCTCGATGTGGTTGTCCGGCCCCACCGGCACGTGCAGCGTCTGCTCCCAGTTGCGGTTGAGATAGCCGAACCACAGATCGAAGGTGCCGTCGTCGTTGCGCGTCCAGCCCTCGTAGATCGGGGCGACGCGCATGCCGCGGTTGTACTGGATCTGGGTGTCGGGGATGTCGATCTCCTGGGCGGGCGCGGCAACGGCCGCCGCCAGCACGACGGCGGCCGTTGCGAGGATCGTCAGGGTTCGCACGGGGCTCACTGCTCTCCCCCACCCTACTGGTTGTCGGTGTTGCGCGCGTTGCGGGCGGCTACGCGCTCCTTGTACTCTTCCTCGTCGATGTAGTAGTAGCTCACCCACGCGAACGACATCTCGTCGATGGTCCGCTGGCCGTACACCACGTTGTTGCGCGGGTCCGGGTTGACGCGCAGCGACTCCGAGTTGTCGTGCCAGGTCGAGATGTGGATGACGGTCCCGGGCGGCAGGACCGGCGCCGCCTCCTCCGCGTAGTTGTAGACCAGGTGCCAGTTGAAGCGCCACTGCGGCACGCAGTTGAGCGTCACCTGCCGCATGAGGGGCGCGGGCGAGTGCCCGGGCGCCTGCAGCAGCACGTTCCCCTCCTCGTCCGTCTGGGGAATGATGGCCTCGATGCACTGCGCCTGGCCGCGCGTATGCAGGTGGGGCTGGAAGGCGGTGACCACGGCCGGCCGCGTGAGCATGGTGTAGCCGTCGGTGCGCACGTTGCGCTGCCCCGCCGGAATGAGCAGGTCGTCGTCGTCGCCCATGTGCTGGCTGACGAGCTGGTACTTCGGCACGTACCCCTCGGGATACAGCTTCATGCCGACGTGCACCATGATCGGCAGCTCCTCGCCGTACGGGTGCAGGTGGAGACCGAAGCGGATCTGCGTGCCGGCCTTGATCAGGCGGCCCGTGTCGTCGTCGAAGACGTCACCGTTCTTCCCGACCGCGTACTCGTTGAGGAAGTTGCCCTTGGCCAGATCCTCGTCGTACTCCGTCATGGTGGTGATGACGTGGTGCACCGCCTCGAGGCTGTTGGCGTCCGGCTTCACCTCCACCGCCTTGATGTAGCGGTCGACGGTCAGGCCGGGGTCCGCGAGGATGTTCGGGAACTCGTCCGGCCCCTCTGCCGGCAGCAGGTACGGCTCGGGCATCGAGACGATCAGATCCGGCTCGCCGATCTGCCAGGCGTTGGCGTCCGGAAACTCGAGCGGCGGCGGCGCGTCGGCCGGGTTCCCGCGCGGCGCGCCGGCGTCGACCCAGGCCGCGATGGTGGCGATCTCCCCGTCGGTCAACGACGGATCGTCCTTGAAGTCCTGGATGCCGATGCGCCGATCGATGTACCAGGGAGGCATCTCGCGCGTCTCGACGTTGCGCTTGATGGAGCGGGCCCAGGGCCGCACGTCCTCGTACGAGACCAGCGACATGGGCGCGATGGCGCCGGGCCGGTGACAGCTCTGGCAACTGCGCTGCAGGATGGGCAGCACGTCCTTCGTGAAGGTCGCCTCGCCGTCGGCGGCCGCGGTCTGCGCCAGCGCGGGCGCGCCGCCCAGCAACAGCAGCAGCATGGCCGCGCATCCGAACAGACGGGACGCCGCGGTCCCGCCGCACCAGTTTCCACTCTTCACATCACACCTCCCGCAACACAGGGACGTCCGACGCAGACGCCGTGCAAAGTATAGCAGCCGGCCGGTCCTACAGGTCCCAGAGCCGGGCCACCCGGCCCGTGCTGTCGCCGAGCCGCTCGGCCGGCACGCCCATCCTGTCGAGCAGCGTCATCCACAGGTTGGTGACCGGCGTCTCGTCCGGGTAGCGGACGTGGCGCCCGCCGCGCAACCCGGCCGCCCGGCCGCCGATGAGCGCAATCGGCAGATTGTCGTGGAAATGCGTGTTGCTGTCGCTGATGCCGGCGCCGTACACCAGCAGCGACTGGTCCAGCAGGGAGGCGTCGCCGTCCGGCGTCGCGGCGAGCCGGTCGACCAGGTGCGCGAACTGCTCCATGTGGTAGCGGTTCACCTGGCCGAGATCGTCGATCTTGACCGGATCGTTCTCGTGGTGCGACAGCGGGTGGTGCGAGTCGGAGATGCCGATCTCGGGATACGGGCGGCTGCTCACCTCGCGGCCGATCATGAACGTGGCGACGCGCGTCAGATCGGTCTGGTACGCCAGCGCCAGCAGGTCGAACATGAGCTTCGCGTGCGCGGCGAAGTCGTTCGGGATGCCGGCCGGCTGGTCCACGACCGGCATCTCCCGGCCGCTCTGCGCCTCGGCCATCTGGATGCGGCGCTCCACGTCGCGCACGGCGTCCAGGTACTCCGTCAGCTTGACCCGGTCGCCGGGGTGGAGCCGCAGCTCGAGCGCCGCCGCCTTGTCGGAAACGGAATCGAGGATGCTGCGGTCGCGTCGCAGCCGCGCCAGCCGTGCGGCCGGCTCGGTGCTGACGGCCGTGCCGAACATCCGCTCGAACAGGCCGCGCGGGTCGTTCTCCATGGGCAGCGGCGTCGTGGGCGTCCGCCAGGCGATGGTGTTGGTGTAGGCGCAGGCGTAGGTGCCGTCGCAGGCGCCCAGCAGCTCGACGGATTCGAGGGCCAGCTCCAGGGAGGCGAGCTGCGTGTCGGCGGCCAGCTCGCGGGCGGCAATCTGATCCGCCGATATCCCGGCCAGCACGTCCGCCGCGGTCGTGCGCTTGATGTGCATGCCGGTCAGATAGCTGCCCGCCGCCCGGGCGTGGTCCCCGCCCCCCTCGCCCGGACGCGGGTACGCCTCCATGGCGGCCAGCCCCGACAGGACCGTCAGCTCGGCGCGGTGCGGCGCCAGCGGCTCGAGCGTGCGCGGCAGGTCGAATCCGGCCCCCTCGGCCGCGGGCACCCAGTACTTCATCGCCATGCCGTTGGGCACGTAGAAGAAGCCGATGCGGCGCACGGGCGCGGCCGCGGTCCGGCTCAGCGCCGTCAGCGCCGGCACCATCCCGTCGAGCAGCGGCAGGGCGAGCGAGGCGCCGATGCCCCGCAGCAACGTGCGCCGCGGCAAGTGCTTCCTGGTGATGATCATGATTCCGGCACCTTCCGCATCCGAAACGGCACGCTCTCCACGATGCCCAGGACGATGTCCGACCAGCGATAGCCGGTCGCGGCCGCCTCGCGCACGATGGCCCGCACGGCCGGCGCGTCGTGATGCTCGACGCCGCGTCCCAGCGCGTACGTCATCAGCTTCTCGGTGAAGTTGCCGACGAACTCCTCCTGCCGCTCGAGCAGCGCCCGGCGGAAGGCCACCGGGCCATCCACCCTCGAGCCGTCGGGCATGTCGGCGCTGGCGTCGATGGGCAGGCCGGCCTCCGCGTCGCGCCAGCGGCCGATCGGATCGAAGTTCTCCAGGGCGAAGCCGAGCGGATCCATGCGGGCGTGGCAGCTCGCGCACACCGGATTCGCGCGGTGCTGCTCGAGCCGCTCGCGCACGGTCGTCGGCGTGGTCCGCGAGCCCTCCTCGAGCGACGGCACGTCGGGCGGCGGCGGCGGCGGCGGCGCGCCCAGCAGGTTCTCGAGCACCCACTTGCCGCGCAGCACCGGCGAGGTCCGGTTGGGGTACGACGTCACGGTGAGCACGCTGCCGTGGCCGAGCAGGCCGTGCCGCCGCTCGTCCTCCAGCGCCACCCGCCGGAAATGACCGCCGTAGACGTCCGGAATCCCGTAGTGCGCGGCCAGGCGGCCGTTCACGAACGTGTAGTCGGCCCGCAGCAGATCGAGCACGCTGCGGTCGCGCCGGAACTGATCGTGGAAGAACAGCTCGGTCTCGCGCGCGAGGGCCTCCCTGAGGTCGCCGTCGAAGCCGGGAAAGAGCGCGCGGTCCGGCTCGGCGAAGCGGACGTTGCGCACCAGCAGCCACTGGCTGGCGAAGTTGTCCACCAGCGCCGCGGCGCGGGGGTCGGCCAGCATGCGGCGCACCTGCCGCTCCAGCACGTCCGGACTGCCGAGCGCGCCGCGCTCGGCAACCGCCAGCAGCTCGTCGTCCGGCAGGCTGCTCCACAGGAAGAACGACAGGCGCGAGGCGAGCTCGACGTCGCTCAGGGCATACACCGTGCCCGCGGCCAGCCCGGGCGGGTCGTGCTCCGCGCGGAAGAGGAACTCCGGGTCGACCAGCAGACGCTCGAGCGCGGCCTGAATGCCGCCGTCGAACGTGCCCGCCGCCCGGCCGGCGGCATGGAAGCGGAGCAGGACGTCGACGTCCGCCGCCGCCACCGGTCGCCGGAACGCCAGCCGCGCCAGGGTGGACAGGATCTGCCGGGCGCAGGACGCCTCCTCCTCGGGCCGCTCCGGACGGCACGTGAAGATCCGCCGCCGGCTCGGCGTGTCGGTCGGTCGCGACGCGTCGTACGGCCCCAAAATCTCGACCGATTCCACCGCCGGTGCGCGGTTCAGCCGGCCGCCGTCCTCCGTGACGCCGGCGTAGCGGACGAAGGCCACCCCCACACGGCGGGTGCCGGCCGGCACCGGCAGCCGCACCGCGAGCCCCTCGTCGGCGGTGTTGTCGTAGATCTTGCGCCGGAGCAGATCGGGCCGGTCGGGCGGTATCGGCTCCCGGCTGTCGTAGGTCAGTCCCTTCAGCTCCTGGTCGCCGCCGACGGTGAACGTTTTGATCCGTCGCCGGTCCAGGCGAATCTCGAGACGGTCGCCCCGGTCGAGTCCTGCGATGCCATAGTCGCCGTCCCTCCGCAGGCGCACCCTGATCACGTACTCGCCGTCGAGCGGGAAGGTGTGGCGCACGGACAGCCCGCCGCGGGTGCCGAACGGGAGCGCCTCGCTCGTCCGCTCCGCCTGCCTCGCGCGCCGGGGCACGTCGTACCTGGTGCTGGCGGGACGCTGCCGCGGGTCGCCGATCGCCAACCGTGCGATCCTGGTGGCGGCGGCCAGGTAGCGGTCCAGGAGCGCGGGCGACATCGTCAGCACGTCGGCGTTGTTGTCGAAGCCGTAGCCGGAGTCGTCCGCCGGCAGCAGCGCCCTGCCGTCGACCTCCAGCGCCAGCAGATCGCGGATGGCGTTGACGTACTCGGTGCGGTTCAGGCGATGCACGGCGGGGCGGCCCGGATCGGGCGCGGCCGCGGCGACGGCATCCAGCGCGGACGCGAGCTCGCCGGCAAACCGTCCGGCCGCACCCGCGGCGGGACGGGGGCGGCCCGCCGGCGGCATCTGGCCGCTGCGGACCTTGCGCAGCACCTTCTCCCACACGGCCGTGTTCGCGGCGATGTCCGCGGCGTCGATCGCCGCCGACTCGAGCACCAGCCCCGCGGTCTCCAGCCGCTCGTTATGGCACGCGATGCAGTAGGTGTCCAGCAGTTGGCGCCGCTCCTCTGCCGGCGGCGCGGCCGCACCTGCGGGCCGCGCCGGAGCGCCGACGAGGAAGAAGGAGAGCAACGCCAGACAGGGCATCGCCCACCGGGGTCCGCCTGATGGTCTGTACATGGAGTCAAGCCAGTTTACCCACGCGCCACGCCGTTTACAAGCCGCTTCCGATTCGGCTATCTTAGCCTGGAAATCCTGCATTCATAAGGAGTTGGCCGTGATCTCGAGATGTCGCGAAGGGGGCCGGGCGATGCTGGCCGCGGGCACGGTCGCGCTGCTGGCCGCGGCCGCCCCCGCCGCGAGCGACGACCTGCCGCTCGTGGCCGCCGCCGAGCGCCAGGACTGGCGGGCCGTGCGTGCGCTGCTGGCGGCCGGGGCCGACGTGAACGTCGCGGAGGCCGACGGCGCCACGGCGCTGCACTGGGCCGCCCATTGGGACGAGCTGGCGGCGGTGGAGACGCTGCTGCTGGCGGGCGCGGAGGTCGACGCCGCCAACGACCACGGCCTCACCCCCCTGTTTCTCGCCGCGGAGAACGGCAGCGCGCCGGCGGCCGAGCGGCTGCTGGCGGCCGGAGCCGACGCGTCCGCGGCGCTGCCGGCGGACGGCGAGACCGTGCTCATGCGCGCGGCGCACTCGGGGAACGCCGCCATCGTGACGATGCTTCTCGACCGCGGCGCCGATCCCCACGCGCGGGCCGTCCGGTCCGGCCAGACGGCCCTGATGTGGGCGATCGCGGAAGACCACGCCGACGCCGCCCGCGCGCTGATCGAGCGCGGCGCCGACGTCCGCGCCCGTTCGCACGGCCACTACACGCCCCTGCTGTTCGCCGCGCGGCGGGGCAACGTGGCCATTGGCGCGATGCTGCTGGAGGCGGGCGTCCCGGCGGGCCGGGACGGGCCGGGGCCGGCGCCCCTGGTCGCCGCGATCGAGAACGGGCGCGTGCCGTTCGCCCGCTTCCTGCTCGAGCGGGGCGCCGATCCGGACATCGTGATGCGCAACGGCAGCACGCCGCTCGCCGCCGCCTTCGCGATCGGCGGCCGGCAGCTCGGCTACGATCCCGACGCGGTGGTGTACGAGCCGCCCGACAAGCTGGATCTGGTTCGCGACCTGCTGGCTGCCGGGGCCGACCCCAACCGCCGGCGGGGCGTGCCCGAAGCCGGAGCGCGAGTCTACTCCCCCGACGGGCAGGCGTCCGGCTTCGACCGCGGCCCCACCGATCCGGACAACTTCGGCGTGGCGCGGAGCTGGATCGGCGCGTCGCCCTTCTGGGTTGCCGCCCACAAGGCGGACGTCACCCTCCTCGAGCTGCTGCTCGACGCCGGCGCCGATCCGACCGTGACGACCGACGACGGCACCACGCCGCTGATGGTCGCGGCCGGCCTCGGCCACGCCGGCGACCGCTACGAGAAGTTCTGGTCGTTCGCGGCCGCGCGCGACGCGGTCCGGTTCCTCGTGGAGCGGGGCGCCGACGTCAACGCGGCCAACGCGGCCGGCTTCACCGCCCTGCACGGCACCGCGTTCGTGGGCGCCGAGGCCGCCGCGGAGTACCTCGCGGCGCACGGCGCCGACCTCAACGCGCAGGACTTCGCGGGGCGCACGCCGTACCGCATCGCCCAGGGCCACAAGGGCGGCGGGATGTCGTTCGTCTCGCGTCCCGGCACGGTCGAGCTGCTCGCGCGCCTCGGCGCCGACACGGCGCTCGGCCCCCACTTCAACGACACGGAGCGCGAGGAGGGCCTGCAGGTGCGCTGAATCGGCCGGCTACTGCGGCTGCCTGAGCGCGGCGCTCAGGATGTGCTCGAGGCCGTAGTTGCCCTCGTGGCAGGCGTACTCGTAGATGACGTAGCCGTCGTCCCGAATGAGCGGGATCGCGAGGGTCCACGGGCGGGTGAACGCGCGCGGATCCTCCAGCTCGGCGCGGTAGTCGATGGTGTTGTCGTCGGTCAGGGTGAAGCGCTCGACGACGCGCATGTCGCTTCCGCCGCCGCGGTACGAGCCGAGGGGTTGCTGCGTGCCGAACGTGGTGTCGGAGAAGTTGGTCACCTCGACGACCAGCGTGTTGCCCTCCCAGCGGCCGCGCGAGTCGCCCCAGAGCTGCCGGATGTTCTCGTGGAGCGGCGGCCGCCCGTCCAGCGGAATGATCCGCATGTCGTGGATGATCTCGTAGCGGATCAGCACGTAGTCGGGCGTCTGCATGATCTCGTAGGCGTTGTTGTAGCCCATCGGCGCCATCACCGTCGGAAAGCCCTTGGTGATGCACCGATCCCAGAGATCGAGATCGGTCCAGGACGTGATGCCGATGCCGTAGTGCGTCGGCCCCCAGTCGTCGACCGCCTGCTGCATCTCGGCCGTGATCGGAATCCGTCCGTCCGGCGGATCCACGACCAGCGATTCCAGCGCGATCCGGCGCTCGGTCTCGGGCTCGTCCCAGACGATGTTGACGTCGCGGTTCGGCTCCTGCTGATTGCGCAGCGCCTCGGCCCGCTCCTGCCGCGCGATGTCCTCGGCGGTCAGCGTCTCCTTGGGACGCTCCACGGGCACGCCCATCACCGCGTTGCTGGTCCAGATGCCCTGCAGGTCCGGGTGTCCCCACGGCGTCCGTGGCGGCTCGTAGCTGTCCTGCGCCCCGGCCCCCGCCGCGGCCGCGCCGGCAACGACCGCCGCAATGCAGAGTCCCGCGAAGAACCGCTGAGTCATCTTCATTCCCTCCCGGCTTCCACAATCAGACGGGGCTGCGCCCCGGACCCCCGGCGTCCGCTTGCGGGGACCCCTTCGCCCCGCGCCGCTCCCGCCGAGGCGCGCCGTGCGCGCCTTGCACGCGGCGGGCTGCTAGGGCTGCCTCCGCAGGTGGCCGTACAGCAGCTCCTCGGAGAACTCCACGCAGCGGAACTCCAGGAGCTGCATGTTCTCCTCCATCCGCCGATACAGCGGGAGGCTGATCCTCCACGGCCGGGTGAAGGTGTTGGGGTCCTCGAGCGTCGCCTCGTACTGCAGGTGATTCCGAGTGACCGGCGTGTACCGCTCGACCACGTGCAAGGCGCTGCTGTGATGGTTCCCCGCCCGGTCGAACCAGGTCTGTCCGTTGAACGCGGTCACGTCCACCACGAGCGAATCGCCGTCCCAGCGGCCCACCGAATGGCCCATCCACGTGTCGACCGGGCTCTCGGGCACCGGGTCCATGTGGATGACGCGATTGGCGCTAGCGAACTCGTAGGCGATGAAGATCTTGCTCGTGCCCTGCACGATCTGGAACGGGAACGGCATGTAGGTGGCGCGCGGCACGCCCGGGAGGTAGCACTTGGCCTCTGGATCCTCGGTGCGGCGGTTCTCGAAGTTCTCCTGGCGCTGCGCGAACGCATCGGGCCGGTACGGTATCGCGCCCCCGTCGACGATGCCGAGACCGCCCGGCGCGGCCCCGATGGCGCCGGTCTCCGCCAGCCGGCTCGCGTAGGCCGCGTGCGGCTCGATGTCCCAGTGGGCCGAGCTCACCGCCTGCCAGATGCCGCTCAGGTCCGGGCGGCCGTCGGCGCCCCGCGGGAACTCGTCCGACTGCGCCTGGCCTGGAGCCGTCATCGCCACGACGCACACTACGGCCGCCGCCGCCACACCCGCCTTCGCCGTCAGTTCACGCCACCGTTGTGCCATCTGCCTGGGTCTCCTTGGGGATGCCAATCGCCGCTGGATGAAACCGACCGGAGCCGGCGGCGCCGACCGCCGGCCCCTGCTGCCGCGCGCGGGGCTTGACCACGCCGGCACGCGCTGGCGGGGACCCCTGCGCCCCGCGCCACGGCCGCGAGGCGCGCCGTGCGCGTCTTGCGGAGTCCGCACCGTGCTCTTCGGCGCAGACTCCTAGCGCTCCGTCGGGTCGCGTCCGTCGAGCGGGGCCCCCGTGCCGGACGAGCCCACGAAGAGCTTGGTGCCGTCCTCGAAGGTGATGTCGCGCCCGTTGGCCCGCATCGCCCCGTCCTTGGCCTGATACCCCTCGACCATGATCACCGTGCCCGGGGGCAGGGAGTTCTTGTTGAACCCGCGGCGCAGCAACGCGTTGGGCGCGCCGCCCTCGACCATCCAGGCCTCGGTCGTGCCGTCTTCCTTCTCCACGGCGATGTGAATCCAGGCATGGGGGTTGACCCACTCCATGCGCGTGACCGTGCCCTGCAGGGTCACGGGCATGTCGGCGTCGAACTCCGCCGAGAACGCGTGATGCGCCACGGCCGGCGACGCCGCCGCCAGCATCCCGACTGCCGCCACCAAACCGATCGCCAGACTCGTTCGCATCGCCTTACCTCCAGCTTTTCCGGGTCACCGCCATCGTTCCCGTAACGCCTGGAAAGTACTTCCCGTTACCGCCGACTGTCAAGATTCCGCCCGGCCGGTTCACGGGGACGCGATCCGCAGCCCGGGCACCACCGCCAGCTCCACGTACGACGGCCGGCCCGCGTCGTGATGAACCGCCTGCCGGGCCGTCTCGAACCGCTCGTCGGTGGCCGGATGGCCGCCCGTGTTGTGGTTGCGGGCCAGGTGCGGATACTCCGACGACGACAGGTCGAGCCGGACACGGTGCTGCGCCCGGAACACGTTCGCCGTGTACCCCAGCTCGACTTCGTACTCGTACGCCCGGCCCGGCTCGATCAGCGCCGGGGGCGACTTGGAGCCGTGCCGGAAGCGGGCCCGGACGACCCGGTTGAGCACGTTCTGCGCGAACCCGTCCGGATGCACGTCGACGAGCTTGACCGTGAAGTCGGTGTCGGGGGCCGAGGACGTGGCCCAGAACCTGACGGTGACCGGTCCGATGACGGCCAGATCCTCGGCGAGCGGCTCGCTGGTGTAGACCAGGACGTCGTCGCGAAGCTCGACCGTGGACTGATCCTGGGCGCCCGACCGGAAGTAGAACCCCAGGGTGAGGCAGCACAGCCCGCCCCCGAGCGCCGGGACCGGATCGCGCGGGTCGTACACGAAAGTGTCCTCCGGCCCGTGCGGCGGCGCCGTCCTGTCGAGCACGCCGTCGCCCCAGCGCGTGTTGGCCCGGCCGCCGCTGCCGAGATTGAAGCGCACCGTCTCGGTGCCGGCGAGGGGGAAGGCAGCGCCCGTCACCCAGAAGCCGCTGCCCCGGGTTCCGCTGTCGGGCGGCACCTGCACGAACAGTTGCACGCGCGGGTCGCGGTCGATTCCGTTGTCGATGCCCTTGACGTGATGGTCGTAGAACCGCAGTTGCAGCGCGCGCAGGTCCATCTGCCCCGCCGCGCCGAAGCTCAGAACGCCCTCGCGGCCATGACCGCCCCCGCCCGTCATGACGAGCATCGTTCCCGCGCGCGCCGCCGCGGACCCGCCGTCCGTCCGCAAGCCCTCGAAGGCGCGCACCGACCCGATGTGGAACAGATCGCCCCAGGCGCCGGTGACCAGCGCCGGCACCACGACCCGCTCCCACTGCGCCTCCACGTCCACGCTGGCCCAGTAGACGTCGTAGTCGGGATGCTCCAGCCACTCGTAGTAGTAGGGCGCCAGCGTCCGGAAGTCGGCCAGCTCCGCCAGCGGGACCTGACCAATCCATTCGCGGGCGATCCGCCGCTCACCCTCCGCCAGAAAGGTGTCGGCGGCGCGGCGCGCCTCCTCCGCGGACGCTCCGCGCGCGAGCTGCGCGCGGCGCACGGCGTCGGGCGCGAAGAAGGCGAGCGGCCAGCTCTGGCCGAACCACAGGTCGAACACGCCGTTCACGTACGTCCAGTGGTCGTGGTAGTCGGTCGCGGTCTGGTTCGGCGCGATCGCGACCAGGTGCGGCGGCGCGCCCAGCGCGGCCTGCCACTGCGTGACCCCCATGTACGAGCCGCCCGTCATGGCGACCCTCCCGCTGGACCAGGGCTGGGCCGCCGCCCACTCCACCGCGTCGTAGCCGTCGTCGCGCTCCTGGAAGATGGGCCGGAACTCGCCCTCCGAGCGGAACGTGCCCCGGGCGTCCTGCGAGACGGCGACGTAGCCGTGCTCCGCCCAGAACGCCATCCCGGCGCTCAGGCCGGGCGCGAAGCACCCCTGGCCCAGCCGCAGGCCGTACGGCGTCCGCAGCATGATCACCGGGTAGCGGCCGGGCGCCGCAGGCCGGTAGACGTCGGTCGCGAGCCGGACGCCGTCCCGCATCCGGACCATGACGGTCTCGCACGTCACGCCGCGGGCGTCGGCGACGACGCCCCGCTCCTGCGCCGCGGTCGGGCCGCCGGCCGCGACCGCGGCCGCCGCGGCGAGGCCCGCCAGGCAGGCCGCGACCGCGACGCGCCCCCGCATCATCAACCCTGCCATCCGTCCACCTCCGTTAACTGCCGGTGCCGGTAAACTCTAGTTCAGGATGTCCTATCGCGCCGCGTTCCGCTGCATCGCCGGCTGCGCCGGAGAGCACCCGCTGCTCGAGCCGATATACCGCTGCCCGGCGTGCGGCAATCTCCTCGAGGTGGCCCACGACCTCGAGGCGCTCGGCCGGCGCGCGGCGGGCTCCTGGATGCGCCTGTTCGACGACCGCTACAAGCGCACCACCTGGCCCTACGGGTCGGCGGTCTGGGGCAAGAAGGAGTGGGTGTGCCCGCTGGTCGACGACGACAACATCGTGTCGATGGACGAAGGGGGCACCAACCTGTTCTGGGCCGAGCGGTTCGGACGCGAGCTGGGCCTCGCCGAGCTGTGGGTCAAGCTGTGCGGGAACTCGCACACCGGCTCGTTCAAGGACCTCGGCATGACGGTCCTGGTCTCGGTCGTCCGTCAGATGATCCGCGAGGGCCGTAGAATCCGGGCCGTCGCCTGCGCGTCGACCGGCGACACGTCGGCGTCGCTCGCCGCCTACGCGGCGGCGGGGGGCATTCCCGCCATCGTCATTCTGCCGCGGGGCAAGGTGTCGACCGCCCAGCTCGTGCAGCCGCTGGCCAACGGCGCGACGGTGCTGGCCCTCGACACCGACTTCGACGGCTGCATGGCCATCGTCAAGCAGCTCGCGAGCGAGGAAGGCATCTACCTCGCGAACTCGATGAACAGCCTGCGCCTCGAGGGCCAGAAGACCGTCTCGATCGAGATCGTGCAGCAGTTCGACTGGGAGGTACCCGACGTCGTCGTCATCCCCGGCGGCAACCTGGGCAACGTCAGCGCCCTCGGCGCCGGATTCGACATGATGGAGCGGCTGGGCCTGACCACGCGCCGGCCGCGCATCGTCGTCGCCCAGGCCGAGGCCGCGAACCCCCTGTACCGCGCCTACCGCAACGAGTGGCGGTTCGAGCCCATCGCCGCCGGGCCGACGCAGGCCTCGGCCATCCAGATCGGCAACCCGGTCTCGGTCGAGAAGGCGGTCCGCGCGCTGCGGCGCTACAACGGCATCGTCGAGCAGGCCAGCGAGTCGGAGCTGGCCGACGCCGTCGCGCTCGCGGACCGCACCGGCATGTTCAACTGCCCGCACACGGGCGTCGCGCTGGCCGTGCTCATGAAGCTCCGCGCCCGGGGTGAAATCGGCGGCTCGGAGCGGGTCGTCGTGATCTCGACCGCGAGCGGGTTGAAATTCACCGACTTCAAGCGCGCGTACCACGAGAGCCGGCTGCCGGCGGTGGCGTCCGCGCACGCGAACCTGCCGGTGGACCTGCCCAACGACTACGACGCCGTCCGGCGCGCGGTCGACTTCGTGGCCGATCGCTGAGCCGCCAGCGCGGTCCGGCGGCCCCGCCGGCCCGTGCTATCATGGCCGCATTCCATGGCTATTCCCCGCATCACCAAGGAAGAAGTGAAGGCGCGCCTCGACGGCGACGAGTCGGCCGCGCCGGTCCTCGTCGACGTCCGCCTCAAGTACCCCTACGAGCACAGCACCGTTCAACTGCCCGGCGCCGTGCGTGTCGCTCCCCCGGAGTTCGCCCTGCCGGAGCTGCCGAAGGATCGCGACATCGTGGCCTACGACTCGGATCCCGGCGAGCTGGTCAGCGCCCACCTGGCCGCCAGGCTGATTCGCGGCGGGTACCGCGCCAGCGCGCTCAAGGGGGGCATCGTCGAGTGGCTGACCGCCAAGTTCCCGACCGAGGCGAAGGAAGCACCCAAGCAGAAGCCTCCGCAGGCCGGCGCCCTCAAGGGCTAGGAAGACGCCTGGCGCGTGCCCTCGCCGGGCTGGCGCTGTGCGCGCTGGGGGCCTCCCCGCTGCACGGCCAGCCGGACCGCCCGCCCATCGCCGAGCTGATCGCGGCGCTGCAGGCCAAGTACGATTCCGTCCGGAACTTCTCGGCCGCGTTCGAGCAGACCTATGCGGGCGGCGTGCTGCGGACGACCCTGGTGGAGCGCGGCACGGTGCTGATCAAGAAGCCGGGCAAGATGCGCTGGCACTACACGTTGCCGGAGGAGAAGCTGTTCGTCTCGGACGGCGTCTCGTTGTACTCGTACATCCCGGCCGACCGCCAGGTCATCGTCGGCACGGTGCCTCCCGGAGACAGCGTATCGACGCCGGCGCTGTTTCTCGCGGGCCGCGGCAACCTGGCCCGGGACTTCGTCGCCGCCTACGACGAGAGCCTCGACCCGCCGCCCCACGTGTGGGCCGTCGAGCTGATCCCGATCCGCCAGGACGTCGACTACACGCGCCTGACGCTGGTGGTCGACCGCGCCAGCCTGAGCGTGGTCCAGTTGCGGGCCACCGACTTCCAGAACGCCGTGTCGGCGTTCACGTTCTCCGGGCTCGCCGAGAACCAGAACCTGCCCGACGCGCTGTTCGACTTCGAGATTCCCCCCGGCACCGAGATCGTGACGGGCGACGACTTCGGTCGCTGAAAGGATGGACTGGCCCGACCCTCACCAGGAGTCTACGCCGTTCTACGGCGCAGACTCCCGGGAGCCGGCGTCGGCCGGCTCGACCGCCACGCTGGCGCCGACGCCCACCAGGCGTTCGACCAGGTTGGCGTAGCCCCGCTCCACGGTTTCCAGGGGTCCGATGCGGCTGGTGCCCTGCGCCGCAAGCGCCGCCGCGATCAGCGCCATGCCCGACCGCAGGTCGCGCGTGTCGAGATCACGCCCCTTCAGCCGGCTCGGCCCGTCCACGATCATGCGGTGCGGGTCGCAGAGGAAGAGGTTGGCGCCCATGCCGCTCAACTGCTCGAGCGCGAACAGGCGCAGCTCGTACATCCAGTCGTGGACCAGCGTCCGGCCGCGGGCCTGCGTCGCCAGCACGCTCACCAGGCTGACCATGTCGCTCGGAAAGCCGGGCCACGGCGCGGTCGTGACCTGGCGGATCGCCGCGGGCCGGGACGCGCCGACCACCAGTCGATCCTCCGTGACGGCACAGTTGACGTTCATCCGTGACAGGACCGACGTGATTGGCTCGAGGTCGGCGGCGCCGGCGCCGCGGATCTCCAGCTCGCCGCCGGTCACTGCCGCCAGGACCGCCCAACTGCCCGCCTCGATGTAGTCGCCGCCCAGCCGCCGCGCTGCGCCCGCGAGCGGTGCGCCGCCGGCAATCCGGATGCAGGGCGTGCCGTCGCCCTCGATGTCGGCTCCCATGCTCCGCAGAAAGGCGCAGAGCTCCACGACATGGGGCTCGCAGGCGGCGTGTCGGATCTCGGTCGTCCCGGGCGCGGCGGCGGCGGCCAGAATCGCCGTCTCGGTGCCGGTGACCGACGCCTCCTCCAGGTAGACGGATGCCGGCTGGAGGCCGCCGGGAACCTGCAGCTCGTGCGCGTCGGCCGACGTCTCGCGCGCGCCCATCGCCCGCAGCGACTGCAGGTGCACGGCGATGGTTCTGCGGGCGGGAAAGTCGCCGCCGGGCGGGGCCAGCCGCGCGCGACCCAGGCGGGCCAGCAACGGGCCGAACAGCAGGACGGAGCCGCGCAGGAGGCCGACCAGGCCCGGCTCCGGCTCGGCGGTCGTCACGTGCCGGCAACAGACGTCGAGCGTGGCGCTGCCGGCCCCCGCCACGTCGGCGCCCAGGCCCTGCAGCAGCTCCACCATGACGCTGACGTCCCTGATGCGCGGCACGTTGGTGAGGCGGCACGGCTGATCGGACAGGAGGCACGCCGCAAGCAGCGGCAGCGCCGCGTTCTTGTTCCCGTCCACGTCCACGCGGCCCGCCAGCGGGCGTCCCCCCCGGACCACCAGCGTCGTCGAGCCCCGCGCACGCCGCCGCGTCATGCCGTCCGCTCCCGGCCCGCCGGCCGCGAACCGCTCGGGCCGCGGCCAGCCGCCCACTCGAACTCGCCGAGGTACACGATCTCGTCCCGCAGCATGACGCCCAGCCGTTCGTGCACGGCAGCCCGGCAGGCCTCGATCAGCCGGCGCACGTCGCTGGCCGTCGCCCGCCCGTCGCTGACGATGAAGTTGCCGTGCAGGCGCGACACCATCGCCCCGCCTACCGCGGCGCCCTTGAGGCCGACGCGGTCCACGAGCGCCCCCGCGAACGGCGGCACGCCCGCCGGCAGATGGTCGCGCGCCGGGTCGGGATTCTGGAACACGCAGCCCGCGCTGGGCGCTGCGAGCGGCTGGGTCCGCTTGCGGTAGGCGAGCGATGCGCACGCCCGCTGCCGCAGCGCGGCCGGCTGCCCCGGCGCGACGGCGAACTCGGCCCACAGCACGACCTCGCCGGTGCGCTGCAGCCGACTCCGGTCGTAGCCGAGCTCGAGCGCGGCCGCGTCGACCTGCACCTCGCGGCCGCGCGTGTCCGCGAGACCGGCGCGGACGAGGCGCTCGCCCAGCAACGCGCCCTGAAAATGCGCGTTGCCGTGCAGGCCGCCGCCCACCGTGCCCGGGGTGCCGGCCCACCGTTCGAGACCGGCCAGGCCCCGGTTGACCGTCCACCGCACGAGGCCGTTCAGCGTCACGCCGCCCGCGGCGCGGACCACGCCCGGTCCGGCGCGCTCGATGGCGCCGTGCCGCATCCGCACGACGAGCCCCCGCACGCCGCGCTCGCCGACCAGCACGTTCGACCCGCCGCCGAGCAGCGTGACGGGCAGGCCGAGACGGTGGCACACCGCGACGGCGCGCGCCGCCTCGCGGCCGCTCCGCGTATCCAGGAGCCAGTCGGCCGCGCCGCCCGTCCGGAAGGTCGTGCGCGTGTCCAGCCTGACCTGACGCCCGACCCGATCCGCGCCGAGCGTCTCGGCAAACGCGTCGCCAATCTCCCTCCGGTCGCGATCTGTCATGCTGCGGCCCGCCTGCGGTTCACGCTGCGCTATTGAGTCCGTGGTGAAACCCCGCGTCGCACCGAGAGCGGCCAGGCGCCCGGCTGGCAAGGCGCGACGAGGGAGCATATTGGCCATATTCGAGCGAGGAGCAACGCCGCCAGCCGGGATGCATGGCCGCTCGAATGCAGCGGGGCCTTTTGCCACGGACTCCCTATGCCAGCAGCTTGCGCTCATGCGCAATCAGCGCCCGCAGGGCGGCCTCCAGGGTGCACGTCTCGAACTCGATCCAGTCCGACGGCGAGAGCTGCGCGACCACCGGCACATCCGCGGTGATCACCGTCCCGATGCGCGGGTAGCCGCCCGTCGTCTGGTGGTCGGCCATGAGGAGGATCGGCTCGCCGGAAGGAGGAACCTGAATCGCTCCCGTGGGCACGGCGGACGAGATCGGCTCTCCGGCCGCCGTCTGCTCCAGCGGCGGACCCGCCAGCCGGTAGCCCATCCGATTGGAATCGGCGGTGATGCGGTAGCGACCGGCCTCGAGCGTCGCGATGCCGTGCGAGCCGAACCGGTCGTCGTGGGGGCCCGGAATGAAGCGCACGCGGGCCCCCGGACCGGCCACGCGCACGACGCCCTGCCGCGCATCGCCCGGGCGTGCGGTCCGCTCGACGTCCGCGCCGAGCGCGAGCCGATCGCCCATCCTCAGCGCGCGGCCGTCGAGCCCGCCCGTCGCGCTGCCGACGTGGGTGGCGCGGCTCCCGAGCACCGGCGGCGAATCGATTCCGCCCGCCACGGCGAGGTACGCGCGGGCGCCGGCCCGCCGCGGGCCGAACGCGAGCCGCTGCCCCGCCCGGGCCGCGTGGACCGTATTCATCGCGAGCCTGGCGTCGTCCAGGACCAGATCGAATTCCGCGCCGGTCACGGCAAACAGCAGCTCGCGTCCGAACGCGAGCTGCGGCCCGACCAGCGTCACCTCCAGCGTGGCGCACGAGGCGCGGTTCCCCACCAGCAGGTTGGCCAGCCGGTGCGAGCTCCGATCCATGGGTCCGGCGACCGGCACGCCGCAGTGCTGGTGACCCCAGCGGCCGCTGTCCTGGATGGTCGTGAGCAGCCCGGGCTGCAGGACGTCGATCACCGCTCCGACTCCACCTGGAGACTGTACTCCGCTTCCGTGATCGGCTCGAACCGGACCCGGTGCCCTGCCTGCAGGCGGAACGGCTCGGCCCGTTCGAGGTCGAAGATCCTCACCGGGCAGCGGCCGATCAGGTGCCACCCGCCGGGAGCCTCCAGCGGATACACGCCGGTCTGGAGACCGGCGATGCCGACCGAGCCGGCCGGCACCCGCAGCCGGGGACTGCGCCGGCGCGGGATGGCAATCCGCGGATCGACGGCGCCGAGGTAGGCGAATCCCGGCAGGAACCCGAGCATGTAGACGCGGTAGACGGCGCCGCTGTGGAGCGCGACGACCTCGTCCGCGCCGCAGCCCGCGAAGGCCGCCACCTGCTCCAGGTCCGGACCGTGCGGTCCGCCGTAACACACCGGCAGCGTGACCTCGCGGCCGGCCTCGACGCTGCCGCGCCGGCGCCCGGCCGCGGTCTCCAGCTCGGCGGCGACGCGGCGCACGTCCGTCCGCAACGGGTCGAAGACCACCGTGACGGTGCAGAACCCCTCCACCACGTCCAGGACGCCCGCATGGCGCGCGGCGCGCAACGCGGCGCCGACAGCCAGCGCGCGCGCGTTGACGGCCGGATCGATCCGCGGCTCGAACTCGACGGCGAGCGCCGCGTCACCCACGTGCGTCAGCGTCCAGCCGTCCATCGCTCTCCCCGGCCGGCGGCGCGAGCGCCGCCAGGACCCGCTCGTGAGCGCCGCCGAAGTCGCCGTTCGACATCAGGACGACGCGGTCGCCCGCGCGGGCCTCGCGCGCGACGATGCCGGCGATCTCCGCGGCGCCCGGCACATGCCGCGCCGCCACCCCGCGCGCCGCCAAGTCCGCCACGAGCCTGCCTTCCGAGAGGCGCTCCGACGCCGGCAGCGTCGAGCGGTACACGTCCGCGACGACCACCTCGTCCGCAAGCCGCAGGGCGTCGGCGAACGCACCCTGGAAGACCCGCCTGCAGGCGGTCGCCGAGCGCGGCTCGAACACGGCCCACAGGCGTCCCGCGGTCCCGGGCGCCCGCAGCGCCTGCAGCGTTTCGCGGACGGCGGTCGGATGGTGAGCGAAGTCGTCGTACACGGTGACGCCGCGCACCACCCCGCGCACCTCGAGCCGGCGCCGGACGCCGTGGAAACGTCCCAGCGCCGCGATGGCGGCGGCCGGCGGGGCGCCCGCACAGGCCGCCGCCGCAACGGCGCCGAGCGCGTTCCGCACGTTGAAGGCCCCCAGCAGCGGCAGGACCGCGCGGCCGACCGGGCGCCCCCCGCGGGTGACATCGAACGCCGTCGCCTCCGGCTCGTACCGCACGTGCTGCGCACGCCAGTCCGCGGCGTCGGCAAGACCGAACGTCTCCACGGCGCAGGGCGCCTCCGCGGCGAGGGCCGCGGCTTCCTCGTCGTCGGCGCACAGCAGCAGGCGGCCGCCGCCGGGCACCAGGCGCACCAGGCGCCTGAACGCGAGCCGCAGCTCGTCGAGGTCGCGGTAGATGTCCGCGTGATCGAACTCGATGGCGTTGACGACGACGATCTCCGGCAGGTACTTGAGGAACTTCGCCGTCTTGTCGAAGAACGCGCTGTCGTACTCGTCGCCCTCGATGACGAACGGTCCGCCGCCGGAGCCGAGGCGGCCGCTGGTGCCGAAGTCCCGCGAGACGCCGCCGATGAGGAAGCCCGGGGCGGCGCCGGTCTCCGCCAGCGCCCAGGCCGTCATGAACGACGTCGTCGTCTTGCCGTGCGTGCCGGCCACGACAATCGGCCGGGCCGTCCACAGAAACTCCTCGCGCACGATCTCGGGCAGCGAGCAGTAGCGAATCCGCCGATTCAGCACGGCCTCGACCTCGGCGTTGCCCCGCGACACGGCGTTTCCGACGACGACGAGATCGAGATCGTCCGCGATGTGCTCCGCGCGGTAGCCTTCCAGCGGCCGGATGCCGTGGCTGGCCAGCAGCTCGCTCATCGGGGGATACGCGTGCTCGTCCGAGCCCCGGACGTCCAGCCCGCGCTCCTTCAGCAGCACGGCGACGGTGGCCATCGCCGTCCCGCAGACCCCGATGAGATGCACCTTCCTCACGCGACCGCCGCCTCCTCCACGATCAGGCCCGGCCGCCGCCGGGCGGTCACGGTGACCGTCACCCCCAGCGGCAGCGTCAGCGTCGGGCCGGCGGTATGGCCCGAGGGAAACCCGAACAGCACCGGCCCCGGAAAGTCGGCCAGCAGCGCCGCGACCACCGACCGCGCGTCGCGGCCGGCGCCGTCGCGGCACGCCGGGAACTCGGCGCAGACGACGGCGGTCGCGGCGGCGAGCAGGCCCGCCTGGCGGAGCTGGGTGAGCATGCGGTCGATGCGGTACGGCCGCTCGCCGACGTCATCGAGCAGCAGGACGTAGCCGTCGGGCGGCGTGAAGGCGAACGGGGTCGCCAGCGATGCCAGGAGCTGGGTGAGCGTGCCGCCCAGCAGCACGCCGCGCGCCTCGCCGCGCTTGAGGATCTCGACGCCGCTCGGATACAGCTCGCCCAGCGGCGCGGGCGCGGTCACGCAGCGCAGCAGCGAACGCCGGTCGTAGCCGGCCTCCCGCTCGGCCAGATTGACGAGCATCGGCCCGTGGAAGCACACCGTCCCGCAGCCGATCGCCAGGTACGAGAGCAGCGCCGTCAGGTCGCTGCAACCGACGAGCGGCTTCGCGCCGCGCCGCATCTCGTCGACGTCCAGGAGCGGCAGGATCTGGGCGCTCCCGTACCCGCCGCGCACCGCGAAGATGCCGGCGATGTCCGGGGCCCTCCAGGCCGCGCGCAACGCCGCCGCGCGCTGCCCGGCCGGCCCCGCGAGATACCCGTCGCGCGCGAACACGGCCGCGTCGAAGACCGGCTCGAACCCGAGCGCCCGGAGCTCCTCGACGCCCCTCGCAAAGACCTCCCGCTCGAACGGGCTGGCCGGCGCCAGGACCGCCACCCGATCCCCGCGCCGCAGCGCGCGGGGCCTGCGCAGCGCCGGCACTACAGCGCCTTCTCCATTTCCGCGGCGATGGCGGCGTGCTCCTCGCGCCCCACGAGCGCGCGCAGCGCGGCGGGCGGCGGCGGGCGCCACGCGCGGGCGCCGGCCAGGAAGCGGGCCTTCACGCGCTCCTGCCGCGCGAGAGCCTCCTCGACGCGCGCGCGGGGCAGCCGCTCCTGCTCCACCGCATGTATCAGGGCCTCGATTGCGGCGGCCTGCCGGTCCGCGTCGGCGCCGCACAGCAGGACCATGTCGCAACCGGCTGCGACCGCGCCCACGGCCGCCTCCTCCACCGCGCGGCGCCCGGCGATCGCCGCCATCTCCAGGTCGTCCGACAGCAGCAGGCCCTCGAACGCCAGCTCGTCCCTGAGCAGGCCGAGGATGCGCCGCGACAGCGTCGCGGGCAGGCTGTCGTCGAGGGCGGGATACAGGACGTGCGCGGTCATGATCGTGGCGACGCCCGCCGCCGCGGCCGCACGGAACGGCTGCAGCTCGACCGCGCGCAGGCGGTCCGGCGCATGGGAGACGACCGGCAGCTCGGCGTGCGAGTCGGCGTCCGTGTCGCCGTGGCCCGGGAAATGCTTGCCGCAGGCCGCGACGCCGCCGGCCTGCAGCGCCTCCACCACGGCCGCGCCCAGGCGGGCCACCTGCGCGGCCTCCCCGGACAACGCCCGATCCCCAATCACGGGGTTGTCCGGGTTCGTGTCCACGTCGAGCACCGGCGCATAGTCGAGCGTCACGCCGACGGCGCGCAGCTCGCCGGCCATGGCCCGGCCGAAGCGGGCGGCCAGCGCCGGGTCGCCGCGCCCCAGTGCCCGCATCGGAGGCCAGCGCGTGAACGGCGCCCCCAGGCGGGCGACGCGCCCGCCCTCCTGGTCGACGCTGACCCAGGGCGGCAGCTCGCCCGGGAGGGCGTGCGCCGCGCACGCCACCTCGGCCACCTGCTCCGGCGACTCGATGTTGCGGCCGAACAAGATGATGCCGCCGAGTCCCGCGTCGGCCGCCAGCGAGCGCAGCTCGCCCGGAATCGACGCGCCTCCGAAGCCGGCAATCACCAACTGACCGATCCGGCGGCGAAGGGGGCTCGACATGGCAAGCGCAACCGTGCGCCGCGGCGGGCAATCGAGCGCAACGGTGCTCACATTATAATGCGCGCGTGCAGGTTCGCTCATCGGCGCCCACCCGGCTGGACCTGGCCGGCGGGACCCTCGACATCTGGCCCCTCTACCTCCTGCACGAGGGCGCGCGAACCATCAACGTCGCGATCACGCTGCGGGCCGAGTGCGTGCTGTCGGACCACGCGGCGGGCGGCCTGCACGCGCGCTCGCGCGACACCGGGGCCGTGCTGCAGGCGGCCCACTGGTCCGCCCTCACGGGTGACGAGGAACCGCGGCTCGTGGCCCGCCTCCTGCGTCACTTCCAGGCCGAGGATCTGAGCGTGGTCAGCGGATCGCAGTCCCCGGTCGGCGCCGGGCTCGCCGGCTCGTCGGCGCTCAACATCGCGCTCTGCGCGGCGCTGGCCGCCTGGCAGCGCAAGTCGTACGCGCCCGAGGCGCTGATCGACCTGGCGCTGAACCTCGAGGCGCAGGTGATCCGCGCGCCCACCGGCGCCCAGGACTACCGGCCGGCGGTCTACGGGGGCCTCGCCTGCCTCGAGCTCGGACCCGAGGGCGTCCGGCGCCGGGCCCTGCCGATCGACCCGCGCGAGCTGGACGAGCGGATCGTCGTCGTCTATACCGGGGACTCTCGAAACTCGGGCGTGAACAACTGGGAGATCATGCGGCGCCACCTCGACGGCGACCGGCAGGTCGTCGACGCCCTCGGCCGCATCCGCGACGTCGCCGGCGCCATGGAGGGTGCGCTGGAACGGCGCGACTGGCCGGCGGTCGGCCGGCAACTGGCGGAGGAGTGGCGCATCCGGAAGCGCCTGGCGCCCAACGTGTCGACGCCGGCCATCGACGCGCTCGTCGACGCGGGCAGCGCCGCCGGGGCGCGGGCGGCCAAGGTGTGCGGCGCCGGCGGCGGCGGCTGCGTCCTGTTTCTGGCCGACCCGCCCGCCGTCCCGGCGGTACGCGAGGCGCTGGCGGCCCGGGGGGCGCGGATCCTCGACGTCGGCGTCGACACCGAGGGCCTCCGCGTGCAGAGCGACTGAGCATCCGCGGGGGCGACCGATGACCCGCGGAACGCTCGAGTCCATCAGGCGCCTCTACTTCCAGACCACCGAAGCCACGGTCGAGCGCGATCTCGCGCGGGCGATCGGGCTGTTCAAGACGTTGACCGACGAGCCGAGCCGCCAGCAGGCGGCGGTCTACATGGACGGGCTGTCGCAGATGCGCTCCGAGTGGCGGCTCGCCCGGCGCAGGCGCCGCGCCGCGGGCGCCGGGAAGAAGCGGTAAGGCCCCGGCCCCATGTGCTACGCCGGCTGTTGCGGCCGGCCTGCACGCCGGCCCGCCGCCCACGCCGACCGGATCTCGTTGACCAGGCGCCGGAGCTCGGCCTGCGGCGCGCCGCCGAGCGCGGCGAAGAGTCCGATGGCCGCCAGCCCGGCCGCGCCGCTGGCGGCGACCTCGCGGACGCGCTCGAGCGTGATGCCGCCGATGGCCAGCACGGGAACCGGGAGCGTCCCGGCCGCTCTCCGCAGCACACCGGCTTCGAGCGGAGGCTTGCCCGGCTTCGAGGCGGTCTCGTAGACCGAACCGAGCAGAACGTAGTCGAGCCCCCCCGCGGCAGTCACCCGCGCCCCCTCGTCCAGGCCGTGGACGGAACGCCCGACAATCCAGCCGGCCGGCGTCCTCGCCCGTACCCGGGCCGCGGGGAACGAGCCGCCCCTGAGGTGCACGCCCGCAGCGCCGTGCGCCAGCGCGACGTCGACGCGGTCGTTGACGAGAATCCGCGTGCGCGTGCCGCGCGTGCTCTCGACGGCGCGCGCCACCAGGCTGCCCAGGGTGCGGTCGCCGAGACCCCGCTCCCGGATCTGCACGAGGTCGATGCCGGCCGCCGCCGCCGATCCGATGAGCGCCAGGAGCGGCTCCGGATCAGCTCGATCCACGCCGGCCAGGCGCATCCGATCGGTGACCAGGCAGAGTACGGGAGGCGTCAGCTCACGAGGCATCGAGCCCGCTCCGGCAGCTCCAGCGCGCGGCGCGGGGCCGCCGCCCACGGCAGGCCGTCACACTGCTCAGCGGGTGCGGGCGGCATCGGCCCACAGCGATCCGCCCGCACGCGCCGTCGGCCGCGAGAAGAATCTGTACATGGCGGCGGCCAGGTCGACCGTCGCCGCCCCGACGCTGAGCACGCCGACACCCGTGACGGCGCCCCGGACGACATGGGTGGTCAGAATGGCCTGCAGGATTGGCAGCGACTCGACGAAGTAGTTGCGGTCCCAGTACACCGTCCAGGGGGCGACGATGAGCACGAGCCCGACCTCTGCGAAGTAGAAGACGAGCAGGACATGGAGGAAGCGCGTGACGTCAGCCTCCGGGACGGGCTGCGGCGCAGCCCCGCAACGCACTCGGGGCCGGTCGCGACGCTGCCACCATCAGCCGATCCTACCAAACAGCGACCGCGGCCGGAACGAGCGCCGGTGGGCCGGCGAATAGCCGAACCGCCGCAGCGCCTCGAGGTGCCGCTCGGTCGCGTAGCCCTTGTGCCGATCGAACCCGTAGCGCGGGTCCGCCTCGTGCAGCCGGCGCATCCGCCGGTCGCGCGTCACCTTCGCCACGATCGAGGCCGCGGCGATGGCCGCGCAGCGGCGATCGCCGCCGCGGACGGCGCGCTGGCCAACGGTCAGGTCGGGTATCGAAAAGCCGTCGACGAGCACGAAGTCGGGCGCCGGGACGAGCGCCGCCACGGCATCGCGCATCGCCCGCAGCGAGGCCCGGTGGATGTCGAGCCGATCGATCTCGGCGGGGTCGACCGCGGCGAGCGCCCAGGCGGCGGCCCGCGCGACCACCTGCGCGTAGAGGCGCTCGCGCGCCGACGGGGTCAGGAGCTTCGAGTCGCGCAGGCCGCGCACGGGCCGGTCCGGCGCGAGCACCACGGCGGCCGCGACGACGGGACCCGCGAGGCACCCGCGCCCGACCTCGTCCACGCCGGCCACGTGCTCGAACCCCTGCCGCCGGACCGCGTTCTCGATCGTGCGCCGCGCCGAGGGCCGGGGCACGGGGCCCTATCTGCGGCGGCGCTCCCGCATGCGGGCGGCCTTGCCGCGGAGCTTGCGGAGGAAGTACAGCTTGGCGCGGCGCACGCGGGCCGAGCGGACAACCTCTATCCTGTCGATGATCGGGGAATGCAGCGGAAAGATCCGCTCGACGCCCTGGCCGAACGACACCTTCCGCACGGTGAAGGTCGCGCGGGCGCCGCCCCGGTGCTGGGCGATCACGACCCCCTCGAACACCTGGATGCGCTCCTTGTCGCCTTCCCGCACCTTGACGTGGACGCGCACGGTGTCGCCCGGTCGCATGTCGGGCCGTTCGCGTAGCTGGGGCCGTTCAACCGCCTCGATCGCGTTCATATCCCTGCTCCTGCCTTGCGAGCCTGCCCGGGCCCTTGCAGGTCCTGCAGGATCTCGCGCTCCTCTTCGTCGAGAACGCTGCGCCGCAACAGCTCCGGGCGCCGCTCGATGGTGCGGCGCACCGCGGCCCGCTTCCGCCAGCGTCGAATCTCGGCGTGGTTGCCCGAAACGAGCACGTCCGGCACACGGCAGCCGTCCAGATCCGCCGGACGCGTGTAGTGCGGCCAGTCGAGCAGATTCCGCGTGAACGAATCCGCCCGCACGGACTCCGCGTCGCCGACGACGCCCGGCACCTGCCGCGCCACCGCCTCCACGACGACCAGCGCCGGAAGCTCGCCGCCGCTGACCACGTAGTCGCCGATCGAGAGCTCCTCGGTGGCCACCTGCTCACGTACCCGCTCGTCTACCCCCTCGTAGCGCCCGCAGAGCAGCACGACGTGGTCCAGCGCGCTGAGGCGCACCGCCTCGGCGTGCGTCAACGGCGCGCCCTGCGGGGACATGAGCACGATGGCGTCCGGCGCGCCCCGGTGGCGCCGCAGGTGCTCGGCCGCCCGCACGAACGGCTCCGGCTTCATCACCATGCCCGGGCCGCCCCCGTACGGCACGTCGTCGACGCTGCGCCGCCGATCCAGGGCGAACGCCCGCAGATCGTGCACGGCGACGTCGAGAATCCGGCGCTCCACCGCGCGCGCGATCAGCCCCTCCGACAGCAGCGCGCCGACCATCCGCGGGAAGATCGTGACGATGTCGAACTTCACCGTGCTTCACCGCCGACGATTCAACTCCAGCAGCCCGTCGGGCGGATCGACGACGATGAGCCCGTGCTCCGGGTCGACCCGCACGCAGATCGGCTCCACCAGCGGCACGTCGATCTCGGCGTCCGCGCCAGCCGACGCGCCGACCGGGCGCACCAGCAGGCGATGCGCGCCCGCGGCGCGGTGGACCTCCGTCACCGTGCCGACCGGCTCGCCGTCCGCGGTCCGCACCGCGCAGCCGATGAGCTGGTGGTGGTAGTACGTGCCGGGCGGCAGCGACGCGAGCTCGGTCTCGGGCACGCGCAGCTCGACGCCGGCCAGCGTCTCCGCCTGCGTCATGTTATCGACGCCCCCGAGCAGCACGAGCGGCCGCCCGGCATGGAACCTCGCGGCGACGATCCGGAACGACCGCGCCCGACCGTCGATGCGGGCGTACAGCACGTTGCCGTCCCGGAAGCGCTGCTCGGGAAAATCCGTGTCGGGATTGATGACCACCTGTCCCCGGTTCCCGTGCGCCCGCGCGACGCGCCCCACCACCGCCAGCGCGTCCCAGGCAACCGTCTCGCCTTCATTCATCGGCATCCAGGAAATCCACGCGCGCGAGGTCGCCGTCGAGCTCGGCGGCGGCCAGAGCCAGCGCACGGATCGCCTCCGCCGTGCGGCCCTGCCGGCCGATGAGCTTGCCCAGGTCGCCCGCCTCGGTCCGCAGCGCCACGCGCGTCCCGTCCCGCCGGTCCGTCTCCGTGACGGTTACCGCGTCCGGATGATCGACGAGCGCGCGCGCCACGACCTCGACCACGTCTCGCGCACGGGTCATGCGCCTGCCTGCGGGGCCGCGGGTGCGTCCGGAGCCTGCGCCGCCGCGCCGCCGCCCTCGTCCGCGGGCGCGGGATGACGGGCCAGCAGGGTGCGCACCGTATCGCTGGGCTGCGCGCCGCGCGCCATCCAGTACTGCAGCCGTTCGCGGTCCAGCACCACCGTTTCCGGCCGGGCGGTCGGGTTGTAGTGGCCCAGCACCTCCAGCGCGCGCCCGTCGCGCGCGGTGTGCGACTCGGTAACCACCACCCGGAAGTACGGCCGCTTCTTGGCCCCTACCCGCCGCATTCGAATCGTGAGCATGCGTCTCCTACCTCTCCCGGCTTCAATCAGACCGGGCTGCGCGCCTTGCGCTCAACCGGGCATTCGCCGCGGGCCGAATGTCCCGGGGCCCGCGCGGCCGCGGCGGGCCTTCGACTTGCGCTTCCGCCCGGCCATGCCCCGGACAGTCTTGAGCATCTTCCGCATCTGCGCGAACTGCCGCAGCAGGCGATTGACCGCCTGCACGGAGACGCCGCTGCCGCGCGCGATGCGCTTGCGCCGGCTGCCGTCGATCAGCACCGGCCGGCGGCGTTCCTCGGGTGTCATCGAGTCGATGATCGCCGCCGTTCGCGACAGCTCCTGCGGGTCGATCTCGGGCCGGCCGCCCGGGAGCGCGCTCATGCCCGGCATGAGACCCACGAGCTGGTCGAGGGGCCCCATCCGACGGACCGCCGCCAACTGCTCCCGCAGATCGTCCAGCGTGAGCTGATCGCGAAGCAGCCGCTCCTCCACCTCCTGGGCGCGCTCGCGCGTGACCACCTGCTCGGCGCGCTCGACCAGGGTCAGGATGTCGCCCATGCCGAGCATGCGCGACACCACGCGCTCCGGCCTGAACGGCTCGAAGTCGTCGAGCCGTTCGCCCACGCCGCTGAAGACGATGGGCACGCCGACCACCGCCACGATCGACAGCGCCGCACCCCCGCGGGCGTCACCGTCCATCTTGGTCAGCACGATCCCCGTGATCCCGAGACGCTGATGGAACTCGCCGGCGCTCCTGACGGCATCCTGGCCCGTCATCGCGTCACCGACATACAACCGATCCGACGGCTCGACGACCGCCGCGATCGACTCCAGCTCGGCCATCAGCGGGTCGTCGATGTGCAGCCGGCCGGCGGTGTCGACGATGACCACATCGCAACCGAGCGCCCTGGCCTGCGCGACCGCGGACCGCGCCCGCTCGGCCGGTTGGCGTACATCCGCCGGATCGTGAACGCGCAGGCCGGCCTCCCGGCCCACCACGTTGAGCTGCGTGATCGCCGCGGGCCGCCGCACGTCGGTCGACACCAGCAGCGGATGGCGCCCCTGGCCTGCCAGCCAACGCCCCAGCTTGGCGGACGTGGTCGTCTTGCCGGAACCCTGCAGACCGAGCAGCATCACCACCTGCGGCCGGCGGCCGCCGGCCGCGAGCTGCGGCGCCTTGTCGCCGAACAGCGCGAGCAGCTCCTGCCTGACGATGCCGACCACCTGCTGGGCCGGGGTCAGGCTGGCGAGCACGGCCCGGTCGACCGCCCGGTCCCGCACGCGATCGATGAACGCCTTGACGACCTTGAAGTTGACGTCCGCCTCCAGCAGCGCCAGGCGAATCTGGCGCAGGGCCGACTCGACCGTCTCGGGCGTCAGCCGGACCTCGCCCCGCAGCGCGGAGAACACGTCGCGGAAGCGGTTGCCCAGAGCGTCGAACATGCTGGAACCGGATGCTGTAGATGGCGCCTAAGCGACTCAAAAGCAGCCGTTTATCCTAGCGTGTACGCCGTCGTGGAGTCAATCGAGCCCCGCCCCGCTCGTAGCCGGCGCAAGGCGCGCACAGCGCGCCTCGGCGGTAGCGGCGCGGGGCGAAGGGGTCCCCGCAAGCGGACGCCGGGGGCTTGGGGCGCAGCCCCATCTGGAGGATGCCGCGCACAGCGCGCCTCGGCGGTAGCGGCGCGGGGCGAAGGGGTCCCCGCAAGCGGACGCCGGGGGTTCGGGGCAAAGCCCCGTCTGATGGAAGCTCTCACACCGACGAGAGCTTGTGCCCCAGCTTCTCTTTCTTCGTCTTGAGGTAGGCCCGGGCGAACGCCGGCGCCGACACCTCGAGGGGCACGGTCTCGCCCACGGACAGGCCGTAGCCCTCGAGCCCGACGAACTTGCGCGGGTTGTTGGTGAGAAGGCTCATCGCCTGGACGCCGAGGTCCCGCAGAATCTGCGCGCCAATCCCGTAGTCGCGCTGGTCCGCCTTGAACCCGAGACGCTCGTTGGCCTCGACGGTGTCGAGACCCTGATCCTGCAGCTCGTAGGCGCGCAACTTGTTGCCCAGACCGATCCCGCGGCCTTCCTGGTTCAGATACAGGAGCACGCCGCGTCCCTCGGCCGCGATGCGCTGCATCGCCGCGTCGAGCTGCCGGCCGCAGTCGCAGCGCGACGAGTGGAACACGTCGCCCGTCAGGCAGCGCGAGTGGACCCGCACCAGGATGTCCCGCCCGTCGCCGATGTCGCCCCTGACGACGGCCACGTGCGTCTCCCCGTCGATCACGCTCTCGAAGGCATAGGCCTGGAACAGGCCGTGGTCGGTCGGCAGCCGGGCGGAGGCAATCCGCTTGACGAGCCGGTCGTTCCGCATGCGGTACTTGATCAGGTCCGCGATCGTGATCAGCGGCAGCCCGTGGCGGCGCGCGAAGCGCGTCAACTGCTTCACGCGCGCCATGGTGCCGTCGTCGTTCATGATTTCGCAGATCACGCCGGCCGGATAGAGCCCGGCCAGGCGCGCCAGGTCGACCGCCGCCTCGGTCTGCCCGGCCCGCACGAGCACGCCGCCGCGCCGCGCGCGCAACGGGAACATGTGCCCCGGCTGGGCCAGGTCGGACGGCTTCGTGTCCGGATCGATCGCGGCGCGGACCGTCGCCGCACGGTCGGCCGCGGAAATCCCGGTGCTGGTCACGCCCTTGGCCTCGATCGACACCGTGAAGGCGGTCTCGTAGCGCGAGGTGTTGCGGTCGACCATCATGGGAATCCGCAACTGCTCGAGCCGTTCCGCCGTCATCGGCAGGCAGATCAGCCCGCGGCCGTGCCGCGCCATGAAGTTGATGGCCTCCGGCGTCACCTTTTCCGCGGCAATCGTCAGATCGCCCTCGTTCTCGCGGTCCTCGTCGTCGACCACGATGACCATCTCGCCGTTCCTGACGGCCTCGATCGCGTCGGCGACCGGCGCAAACGGACTCCCGCGCCGGGTCACGCGCCGCGGCCCCTGCGGCCGCGTCCGATCCGGCTTCTGTGCAGCGCTCACCCCTGGTCTCCAGAAGAAGGCGCCGGGCCTGCCGCAGGCGGCGCCCCGCCCCGGACGGCCTCCACCGCCCGGAGCACGTACTTCCCGATGATATCGCACTCGAGATTGACGGCATCGCCCGCGGCGGCGGCGCGCAGGTTCGTCTGCCGCCAGGTATGCGGCACGATCTGGACATCGAATCGGCCCCGGTCGGGACCGATCACCGTCAGGCTGATGCCGTCCAGGGCAATCGAGCCCCTGTCGACGATCAGCGCCTGCAGGTGCGGTGGAAACCCCACGCGGACCCGGTGGCAGTCGGCCTCGGCGCGGATCTCCTCGATCCGGCCGACGGCATCGACATGGCCGAGCACGAAGTGCCCGCCCAGCCGGCCGTCGGCGCGCACCGGCCGCTCGAGGTTGACGAGCGTGCCGGCGCGGGCGGCGCCCAGCGCGGTGACCCGCAGGGTTTCGGGCGACACGTCGGTATCGAACGAGCGGCCGTCGGTCCGGACGACCGTCAGGCACACCCCGTCGACCGCGATGCTGTCGCCGACGGACAGCTCGCCCGTCAGCGCCGACGCGACGCGCAGGGCGCGCCCGGACGGCTTCGGCGAGACCTCCGCGACGCGGCCGACCGACTCAATCAGGCCGCTGAACATCACCCTGTATCAGGACATCGGCGCCGCACTGCTCGACGCGGGCCGCGCTCAGCCTGGCCACCGAGACGAGGTCGTCCAGCCACGGGACGCCGTCGCCGCCCAACGCCCGCGGGGCGATGTAGCGCTGCACGCGGTCGACGACCCCGGACGTCCAGGCGGCGCGGTGCACCGCCGCGCCGCCCTCGAGCAGCAACGACGTCACTTCCAGCTCAGCGAGCCGGGTCATGGCCTCCGTCAGCGTGCCGCCCTCGACGGGCTCGAGCGTCGCGCCGGCCGCCCGCAGCCGGTCCGCGGCCGCGGGCTGCTCGCGCAGCGCGCGGCGGGTCGTGACGATCAGCACCGGACCAGCCTCCAGGGTTCGCAGCATCCGGGCGGCGGGCGGCATGCGCAACCGGCGATCCAGCACGACCCGCGTCAGCGGACGCGACCGCGGTTCGCCGCGCGCCGTCAACCGCGGATCGTCGACCAGGACCGTGGTCGAGCCGACCCCGATCGCATCGACCTCCGCCCGCGTCCGGTGCACGGCCGCAGCCGCGGCGGCGCCGGTGACCGCGGTCTGCGTCCCCGCGCGCATCGTGATCCGCCCGTCGAGGCTCGTCGCGATCTTCAGGATCACGAACGGCCGCCGCCGCGTGGCCCACGTGAGGAACACCTCGTTGAGCCTCGCGGCCGCCACGCGCCGCACACCGACGTCCACCTGCAGCCCGTGCGCGCGGAGGTAGGCCACGCCGGCGCCGGCCACCCGCGGATGCGGATCGCCGATCGCGATCACGACCCGCCGGAGCCCTGCGTCGACGATGCGCGGCGCACACGGCCCGGTGCGCCCGGTGTGGGCGCACGGCTCCAGCGTGCAGTACAGCGTTCCGTTGCGCGCCCGGCCGCCGGCCTCGTCCAGCGCCCGCACCTCCGCGTGCGCTTCGCCCGCCCGCGCATGGAACCCGGTGCCCGCCACCACGCCGTCGTCGGACACCACCACCGCGCCCACCATCGGATTGGGGCTGGTCCGCCCGCGGCCCCGCCCGGCCAGCGCGAGGGCGCGATCCATTTGCACCTCGTCGACTCCCCCCCGCACCGTCACTGCCATGGCGTCGCAAACAGCGCCTCGACGTACGCGTCGGCGGCGAACGGAAGCAGATCGTCGAGCGTCTCGCCGACGCCGACGTAGCGGATCGGAAGCCCGAGCTCGGACGCGACGGCCACCGCAATGCCCCCCTTCGCGGTCCCGTCCAACTTGGTCAGGACGATCCCCGTCACGCCGGCCCGGTCGAGGAACTGCCTGGCCTGCGCCAGTCCGTTCTGGCCCACGGTCGCGTCGAGCACCAGCAGCACCTCGTGCGGCGCCCCGGCCACAGCCCGTGCCGCGACCCGGCGCATCTTGTCGAGCTCGGCCATCAGATCGGCGCGGGTATGCAGCCGTCCCGCCGTGTCGACGAGCACGACGTCGCGGTCCCGGGCCTGCCCGGCCTGAATGGCGTCGAACACGACCGCCGCCGGATCGCCGCCCTCCCGCGCGCGCACGAGATCGACGCCGGCACGTTCCGCCCACACCTGGAGCTGGTCCACCGCGGCCGCCCGGAAGGTGTCGGCGGCGCAGATGAGCGGCCGGCGCCCTTCCTGCCGCAGCAGACGCGCCAGCTTCCCGACCGTCGTCGTCTTGCCCGAGCCGTTGACGCCGACGACGAGCACGACCCGCGGCGACGCGCCGCTCTCGGCGACCGGTCGGGTCCCGGACAGTATCCGCAGGATTTCCCGTTTCAGCAGCTCCTGCAGACCGGGCGCGTCCGGCTCGGCCGGCAGCCGGCCGAGCCCGGCCGTGATGCGCTCCGCGGCGGCCACCCCCACGTCCGCCTGCAACAGCACCTCCTCGAGAGCCTCGAGCGTCTCGGGACCGGCCGGCCGCGCGGCCTCCCTGCGGCCCGCATGGACGATGCCGTCGATCCGCTCGCCGAGCTCGGCCGCGGTCCGCCGCAGCCCCGCGCGCAGCCTGTCGAGCAGTCTCACCCTGCCTCCACCTCGGACCGCTGCCGTCTCAGCATCAGCTCCTCCACCGCCGCCCGGGGCGCCTTCCGATCGGCCAGCACGTCGGCCATCTGCGCCGCGATGGGGAGCTCGACCCCGTGACGCGCCCCCAGCGCCAGTGCGGCGCCCGTCGTCCGGATCCCCTCCGCCACCGTCTTCATCTCCGCCAGGATATCGGGCAGGCGGCGGCCACGACCCAGCTCGATGCCCACGGACCGGTTGCGACTGAGCCGACCGGTGCAGGTCAGCACCAGATCGCCCAGGCCGCTGAGACCGGCCAGGGTTTCCCGGCGCCCGCCGACGGCGGATGCCAGGCGCGAGATCTCGGCGAGTCCGCGCGTAATCAGGGCCGAGCGGGCGTTGTCGCCCAACCCCAGCGACTCGGCGGCGCCGGCTGCAATCGCGATGACGTTCTTGAGGGCGCCGCCGATCTCCACGCCGACGATGTCCTCCGTCGCGTACAGCCGGAAGTAGCGGGCGCGGAACTCGCGCTGAACGGCCGCGACCGCCTCCGCGCGGCGCCCGGCCACCGCTACCGCCGTCGGTGCCTCGCGGGCCAGCTCCAGCGAGAAGCTCGGACCGGACAGCACGGTGATCGGCTGCCCGGCGCCGAGCTCCTGCCCGATCACCTCCGACATGCGGAGCAGCGTCTCCACCTCGAGTCCCTTCGTGGCGCTGACCACCACGGTCTCGCGCGCCAGCAGGGGGCTCGCGCGCCGGATCACGTCCCGCGTGCCGTGCGAGGGCACGGCCGAGACGACGCACGCCGCGCCGCGCAGCGCGAGCTCCAGATCGGCCGTCAGCCGGATCGACTCCGGCAGCTCGACGCCAGCCAGGTAGGTGCGATTCACCCGGGTCGCGGTCAGCTCGGCGACCAGCGCCTCGCTTCTGGCCCACAGGATGACGTCCTTGCCGAGCCGGGCGAGATGGATGGCCAGCGCCGTACCCCAGCCGCCCCCGCCCAACACCGTGACCCGCTGCATCAGCACGTGGCCTCTCTCGATGCGGCCCCCGGCCGGGGCGGGCCGGCGAGCTTCACCTCCGAGACGATACGATATTCGGCGCCGGCAGCCGAAAGCCGGCTCTCCATCAACGCCACCCGGTCGACCAGCCAGGCTGTCGGCGGTGGCACGATCGCCCCCAGCCCGGCCTCGAGCGCGCGCCGCGCCGGCGGCCGGCCGCGCCGCACGCGTCCCACGGTCAGATGCGCCCGATAGGGGCGGTCGTCCGGCGCGCAGCCCAGTGGCGCGAGATGCCTCCCGACCGCCTGCCGCAGGGCAGCCAGCTCCGCTCCCCCCGCACCAATCCCCAGCCAGAGCACACGCGGCGGGCCCTGCGCGGGAAACAGGCCGGCCGGGCCAAGGGCCGCGCGAAACGGCGGCCGGCTGCCCGCCGCTCCGAGCGCCGCGACGACTGCCGCGGCGGTGTCCGCGCTCGTCTCACCCAGGAACTGCAGGGTCAGATGGAGGTTGCGGGGCGCGATCCACCGCACGGACCCCGTTCGGAATACCCGCAGCCGCCGGGCCCTGTCAATCGCTCCCGCCACGGCGTCACGGGTTGCGGGATCCAACGTCGCAGCGACGAAGAGGCGCATGTGCTCCTACCGCAACAGCGCGCGGCGCAGGAGATCGAGCGCGGCCTGGGAGGCCTGGAACTTCACCTGCTCGCGTTCACCGGGCAGGCTCAGCCGGCGGACCCGCTGCAGTCCGTCCGGGCCGGCCAGCGCCACGTACACGGTGCCGACCGGCTTGTCGGCCGAACCGCCCCCCGGCCCCGCGATGCCGGTCACCGCGATGCCGTACTCGACGCCGCCCCGCTCGCGGGCCCCTGTGGCCATCGCCAGCGCCACCGGCTCGCTGACAGCGCCGTGCGCCGCGATCGACGCGGCGTCCACGCCCAGCAGCGCAATCTTGGCGTCGTTGCTGTAGACCACCCACCCGGCCTCAACGTAGGCCGAGCTGCCGGCAACGTCCGTGAGGCGCGACGCGACGAGCCCCCCCGTGCACGACTCGGCGACCGCGACCCGGGCGGCGCGCTCGCGCAGCATGCGGCCCACGACGGCCTCGAGCTGCGATCCGTCGCTGCTCACCAGATCGCGTCCCAGCACGCCCGCCAACTCGGAAGCCGCTTCGTCCAGCGCGCGGACGGCGGCATCCTCCGTCGCGCCGCGCGCCGCGAGGTGCAGCTCGATCTGTCCCAGCGACGCGAGGATGCTCGTCTCGATCGGCACCGGCCCCGACCGCCAGCGCGAGTACACCGGATGCGCGGCCTCGTCCACGTGCGACTCGGTGCGGCCGGTCACGCGGAGCACGCGCCGCAAGATCCCGTGCCCGCCGCTCAACGGCGCGATGCGGTCCCGCGCCACCGCCTCGAGCATGGCGCGCAGCTCGCGCGGCGGGCCCGGCAGCGCCACGCACGCGGCGCCGGATCGCTCGATCCAGAGGCCGGGCGCCGTTCCCTTCGCGTTGGCGAGCGCCGCGGCGCCCCGCGGGACGAGCGCCTGGCGGCGGTTGATGGCGGGCATGGGCAGCCCGCGGGCGGAAAACCGGGCCCGGATGGAGGCCACCACGCCCTCGTCCTCGTCCAGCGGAAGCCCGAAGACCGCCGCGACCGTCTCGCGCGTGATGTCGTCGTCCGTCGGGCCGAGGCCGCCGCTGACCACGACGAGGTCGGCCCGCGACAGGGCCAGCCGCAACGCGTCGGCCAGATCGTCGCGGCGGTCGCCGACGACGGCCTTGTACTGCACCCGGATGCCGAGCTCGTTCAGCCGCTGCGTCACGAAGAGCGAGTTGGTGTCGATCCGGTTCGGGGTGAGCAGCTCCGAACCGACCGCGATGATGACCGCTCGGGACATCCGGGCCGCGGGCATCAGGACACCGCGACGGGGATCCCCGCCCAGAGCAGCAGGCGCAGCACCAGGTGCGCGTACAGGCCGGCGACCACGTCGTCGGCCATGATCCCCCACCCGCCCGGCAGCCGCTCCGCCAGGCGCGCGGGGAACGGCTTGACGACGTCGAAGAAGCGGAATGCGAGGAACCCGGCCAGAACGCCGCCCCAGGTCGCCTGGAGCCCCAGCAGCGTAATCAGCATGCCGGCCACCTCGTCGATGACGACCGCGCCCGGATCGGTCTCGCCGAGGTGGCGCTCGCTCGCCGCCGAGGACCACACGCCGATTGCCAGGACCACGGCCAGCACGCCGATCTCGACCTGCGCGCCGCCGAGCGCGCCCGCGGCGCCGTACAGCACGAGCCCGGCGATGGAACCGGCGGTGCCCGGCGCGACCGGCACGTAACCGACGTATCCGCAGGTAGCGATGAGGATGCTGGGCTTGCGCATCTCTCAGGGAGGCTGCAAGGGCATGCAGAAGCGGGATTATACCGTATCGTTACGTGGGGCCGCGCGCCGCCGGCATGCGAACGAAGCCCGATGACGCCGCTGATCGAAGCTGTGCCGAACGTCAGCGAGGGACGCCGCCGGGAGGTGGTGGAGCGCCTGGTGCGGGCCGCGGGCGGCGGGGGCGGCCGGCGCCTGCTCGACTGCTCGTCCGATCCGTCCCACAACCGCACCGTTCTCACCCTCGTCGGCGATCGGGAGGGATTGCTGGCAGCGCTGCTGGCGCTCTACGAGGTCGCGACGGACGCCATCGACCTGCGTACGCACCACGGCGAGCACCCGCGCGTCGGCGCGGTCGACGTGGTGCCGTTCGTGGCGCTCGACGGGGCCTCGGCCGGCGACTGCGTCGCGCTGGCACGGACGTTGGGACGCACCGTCGCGGAGCGGTTCGGCATTCCCGTCTTCCTGTACGAGGACGCGGCCACGCGCCCCGAGCGGCGTGCGCTCGAGGAGATTCGCCGGGGGCAGCTCGACGGCCTCGCGGAGCGCATGGCGCGCGAGCCCGACGTCTGGCGGCCGGACTTCGGGCCGCCCGCGCCGCACCTCACGGCGGGCGTCTCGGTCGTCGGCGCCAGGCCGATCCTCATCGCGTTCAACGTCAACCTGGACACGGACGACGTGCGCATCGCCCGCCGCATCGCCCGCACCGTGCGGGCCAGCAACGGCGGTCTCCCCCACGTCAAGGCGATCGGCGTGCACCTCGCCGAGCGGGGCGCGGCGCAGGTATCCATGAACCTCACGGACTACACGCAGACGCCGCTCCACCGCGCGTTCGAGGCTGTCGAGCGCGAGGCCGGGCGGTTGGGCGTGCGGCTTGCCGGCAGCGAGGTCGTCGGGCTCGTCCCCGCCGCGGCGCTGATCGAGTCGGCCGTCAGCCACCTTCGAATCGACGGCTTCCGACCGGCTCAACTGCTCGACGCGGACACTCAGCGTTCGTTGGCGTCGAGCAGCCCCCGCAGCTCCGTCATGAACTCGGAAACGTCGCGGAAGTGCCGGTAGACCGATGCGAACCGCACGTAGGCGACCTTGTCCAGGGCCTTGAGCTCCTGCATCACCAGGGCGCCGACCTCCTGCGTCGAGATCTCCTTCTCGGGCCGCTCCTGCAAGCTGGCCTCCACCCGATTGGCGACCGCCTCGAGGGCCGCCACGCTGACCGGACGCTTCTCGCAGGCCTTCAGCAGGCCCGCGATCACCTTCTCGCGGCCGAACCGTTCGCGGGAGCCATCCTTCTTGATCACCATGTACGGAATGTCGTCGATCCGTTCGTAGCTGGTGAATCGCCGGCCGCAGCCCAGGCACTCCCGCCGGCGGCGGATGACGTCGCCTTCCTTGCTCTCGCGGGAGTCGACCACCTTGTCCTTGAGGTGACCGCAGAAAGGGCACTTCATGATGCGCGCCGGTCCTCCGCACCGGCCGGCCCGGGGGGCGCGCCGGCGCCGGCCGTCCCGGCCGCGGCCGCTGCCGCGGGCGTTGCCGCGTCCCGCCGCGCCAGGCTCCGCAACCCGGCGAGGTGCATGCCGTCCTGCCCCATGAACACGAGCCCGAGCGCCGTGACCGGCCCGAACCACAGCAGGTGCAGCACCAGCGCGGCGCCAACCGCCTGCTCCGCGGTGGCGCCATAGAGCGCGGTCGCGCCCAGTTGATACGCCGCGTGATAGCCGCCGATGCCGCCGGGCGTGGGCACCGCCACGCCCACCACCGCCAGCGTCATGAGGATCGCCGACCCCGTCAGGTGCACGTCGATGCCGAACGCCCTCGACGCGCACCAGAGGCTCGCGGCGACGGACGCCCAGATCGGGAACGACCACGCCAGCGCCGTTCCGAGCGGGCCCCGGCCGCGGGTTGCCGCCACGGCCTCCAGGAACCGCTGCACCGTCCCCGCGAGCCGCTCCAGCCTCCCGTGCGGCAACCGCGACAACAGCCGCCGCGCCCGGCGCCCGGCGCGCTCGGGATCGGCCGCCGCGCCGAGCATGACGCCGAACGCCGCGACCACGAGCAGGCCGGCGACGAGCGCGAACGTCCTCAGCGCCGCCAGCAGATCGTTGCTCGCGGCCGAGGCCTGCGGGCCGACGAACGTGACGAGCACCGAGACGATCAGGCACATGACCAGCAGATCGAGCAGGCGCTCGATCACGCTGGTCGCGAAGACCGCGGCCACGCTCAATTGCTCCCGGCGGGCGAGGACGTACGGCCGCACCACCTCCCCCACGCGGCCCGGAAACAGGGTGTTGGCCGCGAACCCGATGACCGTGGCCCGCAGGGTCGCGCGGAAGCTCGCCCGCCCCACCGGCTGCAGGAGCCGGCGCCAGCGCTCGGCGCGCAGCAGATAGGAAGCGAACGCCAACACCCCCGCCGCCGCCAGCAGATCCGGCCGGGCGTTGCCGAGCTCGCCCCACACGCGCTGGAGGTTCGCATTGCGCAGAAAGAACGCCATCAAGCCGAGCGTGAGGACGGTGATGACGGCAGGACGGACGTGGCGCGACATGGGCTGCGACCGGAACGGCGGGTGGCCGCCACTGTACTACAGCCGCGGGCGACGCCGCGGGCCCGGCCGCGCGGTTCGGCCCGGCGGGTCCATTTCCCGATTGCGGCCCGGCCCGCTTGCCGCTAAGCTGATGTTCTTTCCCACCCGCGAGGTTGTCCAGTGTCTACGGCGTCTCCCATTTTCGAAACTTCGTTCGGCGGCCTGACGGTGCACCGGCGGGGCAAGGTCAGGGACATGTACGAGGTCGGCGACCAGTTGCTGATGGTGGCCACCGACCGCATCTCGGCATACGACGTGGTGCTCCAGTCCGCGATACCGGACAAGGGCCGCGTGCTGACCCAGTTGTCCGCCTTCTGGTTCACGCGCACCCGCGACATCGTGCCCAACCACATGGTGTCCGTCGACCCCGCCGAGTACCCGGCGCCCCTGCAGGCCGAGGCGGAGACGCTGCGGGGACGCTCCATGCTGGTGCGGCGCACGACGCCGATTCCGATCGAGTGCGTGGCGCGCGGGTACCTCGTGGGCTCCGGCTGGCGCGAGTACCAGGAGACCGGCCGGGTCTGCGGCGTCGAGCTGCCGCGGGGCCTGCGCGAGGCGGACCGGCTTCCGGAGCCGATCTTCACGCCGGCCACGAAGGCGGAGAGCGGCCACGACATCAACATCAGCGAGGACGAGACGGCACAGCGCATCGGCCGGGAGCTGACCGATCGGCTGCGGAGCCTGACCCTGGCGCTGTACTCGTTCGGCGCCGCGCACGCGGAGGCGCGGGGCATCATCGTCGCCGACACCAAGTTCGAGTTCGGCACCACCCCGGCCGCCGACGGCGGCGAGGTCATCCTCATCGACGAGGTGCTGACGCCGGACTCCTCGCGGTTCTGGCCGCAGGACCTCTACGCGCCCGGCCGGGCGCAGCCGAGCTTCGACAAGCAGTACGTGCGGGACTACCTCGACGGCATCCGCTGGGACCGCCGCCCGCCGGCTCCCGAGCTGCCGCCGGACGTCGTGGAGCAGACCCGGGAGAAGTACCGGGATGCGTATCGGCTGCTCACCGGCACCGCGCTCGACTGACCCGGCCGCCACGCCGGACGCCGGGGCTGCCACCTCGCGGTCGTGAGAGGACGGACGCGTGCGGAAGGAACTCGACCGGTTGATCGACGAGATGCTGAGCAGCGGCATCAATTACGACGATGCGCGGCAGATCATGGAGCGGCGCTTCATCAGCCGCGCGCTGACGCGCACGAAAGGCAACCTGGGACGCACCGCGGATCTCCTCGGGATTCACCGCAACACGCTGAGCCGGAAGATGGCGGCGTACCGCCTCAAGCGCTCGGCCTGACCCCCCGCCCCGCGTCGCGGCACCTTGATCGCAGGGCGGCTTGCGCTATAATTGGCAGTTGGACCGCGGGACTGCCAGCCCCACAGGGGGCTGCAGGCCACGCCGGTCGGCGTCTCAACTTTCCGTCAACCATTCGAAGGGAGCATGACGTTCATGGCTGTCAAGGTTCGCCCACTCCACGACCGGCTCATCATCGAGCGCATCGAGGAAACGGAACAGATGGTGGGAGGGATCATCATCCCCGACACCGCGAAGGAGAAGCCGCAGCAGGGCAAGGTCATCGCCGTCGGCAAGGGCAAGGTCAAGGACGACGGCACCGTGAGCCCGCTCGACGTGCAGGCAGGCGACAAGGTGCTGTTCGGCAAGTACTCGGGCCAGGAGATCAAGCTGGACGGCGACGAGTTCCTCATCATGCGTGAGGACGAAATCCTCGGCGTCCTGGAATCCGACTGAATCGTCCGATTGGAGTCTTGAGGCATGGCAAAGCAGATTGTTTACGGTGAGAACTCGCGTCGGAACATCATCGAAGGAGTCAACCAGCTCGCCGACGCGGTGAAGGTGACGCTCGGGCCGAAGGGCCGCAACGTCGTGCTGGACAAGAAGTTCGGCTCGCCGACGATCACGAAGGACGGCGTGACGGTAGCCAAGGAGATCGAGCTCAAGGATCCGCTCGAGAACATGGGCGCCCAGATGGTCCGCGAGGTCGCCAGCAAGACCTCCGACATCGCGGGCGACGGCACCACGACGGCCACGGTCCTCGCGCAGGCGATCTACCGCGAGGGCGCCAAGAACGTCGTCGCCGGCGCCAACCCGATGGAAATCAAGCGCGGCATCGAGCGGGCCGTCGAGACGGTGGTCGGCGGGCTGCGCTCGATGTCGAAGGCGGTGAGCGGCAACATGATCGCGCAGGTCGGCACGATCTCGGCGAACAACGACGAGACGATCGGCACGATCATCGCCGAGGCCATGGACAAGGTCGGCAAGGACGGGGTCATCACGGTCGAGGAGGCGCGCACGCTCGAGACCTCGCTGGACGTGGTCGAGGGCATGCAGTTCGACCGCGGCTACCTGTCGCCCTACTTCGTCACCGATCCGGAGCGCATGGAGGTCGTGCTCGAGAATCCCATCATCCTGATCCACGAGAAGAAGATCAGCTCGATGAAGGACCTGCTGCCGCTGCTCGAGCAGGTGGCCCGCCTGAGCCGCCCGCTGCTGATCGTGGCCGAGGACATCGAGGGCGAGGCGCTCGCCACGCTGGTCGTCAACAAGCTGCGCGGCACCCTGCAGGGCGCGGCCGTCAAGGCGCCCGGATTCGGCGACCGCCGCAAGGCCATGCTCGAGGACATCGCGATCCTGACGAACGGCAAGGCCATCACGGAGGACCTCGGGCTCAAGCTCGAGAACATCCGCGTCGAGGACCTCGGCAAGGCCAAGAAGGTGACGATCGACAAGGACAACACCACGATCGTCGAGGGCGACGGCACCCCGCAGGCCATCGAGGGCCGCGTCAAGCAGATCCGCTCGCAGATCGAGGACACGACCTCCGACTACGACCGCGAGAAGCTGCAGGAGCGGCTCGCGAAGCTCGTCGGCGGCGTGGCCGTGATCAAGGTCGGCGCGGCCACCGAGACCGAGATGAAGGAGAAGAAGGCGCGGGTCGAGGACGCCATGCACGCCACGAAGGCGGCGGTCGAGGAAGGCATCGTGCCGGGCGGCGGCGTCGCGTTGCTGCGGGGCGTCCAGGCGCTGGACGATCTCAGCGTCGACGGCGACCAGCAGATCGGCATCAACATCATCCGCCGCGCGCTCGAGGAGCCGATGCGCTGGATCGCGCAGAACGCCGGCTACGAGGGCTCGATCGTCGTGCAGAAGGTGCGCGAGGCCGCCAGCCGGGACGAGGGCTTCAACGCCCAGGCCGAGCGCTACGAGAACCTCGTCGAGGCGGGCGTCATCGATCCGACCAAGGTGGTGCGCACCGCGCTGCAGAACTCGGGTTCGATCGCGTCGCTGCTGCTGACCACGGAGGCGCTCGTCGCGGAGATTCCCGAGGAGAAGCCGGAAGCGCCCGGCGGCGGCGGCCACCCGCCGGGCATGGGCGGCGGGATGTACTAGCGGCGGCTGCGCCGCGTCGGTCGGGGCCCGCCGGCATGCCCGTGCCGGCGGGCCCTCTTTTTCAGGGAGGGGGACGCGCCGGAGGGCCCCGGCGGCCGCGGGACCGCTCAGCGGAGATTGAAGTCGAGCGCGAGGTTCACGAGAATCGCGACCGGCTCGCCGAAGCGCGTCCCGGGCTCGAACAGCCACTGCCGGGCGGCCTTGATGGCCTCCTCGTCCAATCCGAAGACGGGATCGAGCGAGCGCGTGATCCGCACGTCGCCGACCGTGCCGTCGGGCAGGACGACCATCTCGAGATAGACGGTCCCGGTGATCTTGGCGCGCAGCGCCTCGGCCGTGTATTGCGGCCTCACCTCGCGGAGCAGCCGGGGATTGACGATGCCCGCGCCCGGCCGGTAGACCCCGCCGCCGACCCCGCCGCCTTCGCCCGGACCGAGGCCCGGTCCCGTGCCCGATCCGCTGCCGGTTCCCTCACCCGTACCGCCACCGCCGCCGCTGCCGCTGCCCTGCGACGCCGCATCGGCGGTCAGGCCCTCGAGGACCCCGCTGCTGGTCTGCGGCGCGGCGGCCATCGACACGGCGGGAATGTTCATCTCCTGGGTTTCGAGAATCTCCGGCTCGATCTCCGGCTCGACGAAATCGGGCTCCTCCTGCACGGGAACGCTCAGCGGCGTCTCCTCGGCGCCCTCCACCTCGATTGCCGCGGGCGGCTCGAGAGACTCGTTGCCGCCGCCGCCGCCACCGCCGCCGGGACCCTCCTCCGGTATCCAGACGAGGCTGTAGAGCTCGCGGTTCGGAATGATGAGCTCGAAGACGGGCGCGGGCGTCAGGCTGATGATCAACGCCAGCAGCGAGCCGCCAACGACGTGGCTTGCCAGCGAGACCGTGAGCGCACCGCCCATCCGGCCCTCGGTGGCGCCCACGAGGAAGCGCACGTCGGCAGGCCCGTACGCGGCCGGCCGAATGGTCAGCTCGGCGAGGCGCGAGCGCGGACCCGACTCGACGTCCTCCCCGCCGGCAGTGGGGTCGGCCGGCGGACCGGCCGCTTCCCCGACAAGCCGGGCAGACGCCTTGCCGGCTCGCCGGCGGCGCACCCAGGGCGAGCGATCCGGCGAGAACGGAATGCGACCCAGGTTCAGGCTCATTCCTTCAGACGGGGCTGCGCCCCGAACCCCCGGCGTCCGCTGGCGGGGACCCCATTGCCCCGCGCCGCTACCGCCACAGCGCGCCGGGATCCTACACTCTGCCGGTCCAGGCGCCGATCGCGGCGTTGCCGCCGCCGTACGCATGCATCACGGTCAGCGCGTCCGCGGCGAGGGCCTCGCTCTCGACGCCGACCAGCACCCCGCCGCGGGCCGTGAGCGTTTCGAAAATGAAGCCGTCGTGGGCCTGGAAGCCGGCCCTGCGAATCGTGGCGGCGATGCCGGTCTTGCCGAGACCTCCGTCGGCCCCCTGCAGGGCGGCGACGAGCGCGCCGCTCGCAACGGTGGACCCGAGACCGCTGACGTCGACCGGCGCCGTCTCGGCCGCCAGCGCGCGCTCCACCAGCTCGGCCACGGCGGGGCTGTGCTTCGCCACAATCGACAGCGAGTCGGCGGTGAACCCGCGCCGCTTCAGGGCCTCGAGCCCGCGCTCGGCCCACGCGGCGTCCTGGAAGACGCCGACCGTGAAGATGATTCGTTCCTCGTTCTCTGCCATTCCGAAGCTTCCTTCAGACGGGGCTGCGCCCCAAGCCCCCGGCGTCCGCTTGCGGGGACCCCACCGCCCCGCGCCGTGCGCGCCTTGTTGCAGGGTCCAGTGTACACCAGCGCGCGGCATCGCCGGCGGCGCGCCGGCCGCCTCACAGCACCAGCCTGACGTCGCCCACGCGACGCGTGATCCGCTCGCGGTCGAGGTAGCCGAGGAGCGGGATCGCGTACTTGCGCGTGACGCCGAACCGCTCCTTGAACATGCCGACGTCGATGCGCACCGGCCCCGGGGCCTCGGACTTCAGGGCCGTCACGTCCGCGCGCAGGCGGGACAGGTGCTCCGCATGAAAGAACAACGCTTCGACCTTGACGAGCGTGCCGTCGCGAACGAGCAGCTTGAGCAGGTGTTCGGCCAGCTCCGCGCCGACGCCCGCGGCCGCCGCCACGCTCCCCGCACCGGGCGGCATCAGCCCGGACGCCCGGAACAGCTCGGCCAGGCTGTCCCGGGCCCGCGTCTCCTCGGCCGACAGCGCCACCTCGTGCGAGGCGAGCGCCAGATGATCGGTCGCCACGACGGCGCCCTCGGCGACCAGCCCGGCCACGACGTGGTCGAACACCGCGACGGCCGCCCGATCGCCCAACCGCTCCCGCGCCTCCTCCCGGGGCAGGCCGGGCTCGAGAGGGTGCGCCGCATGGAACTCGGCAGCCAGCTCCAGCAGGCGCCGCCGCACGGCGTCCAACTCGTCAGGCGCCACCAGCAGCCCGCCCACGACGGCGACCTGTCCAGCCGCTGCCGCGCGGGCGACCGTGCGGTCCAGCGCCGCCGCGCCGACCCCCAGGCGCGGGACCAGCGCCGCGCGCGACACGCCGCGCCCGGCGCCTTCCTCGGCCATGAGCGCGACGCAGGCGGCGAGGCCGCCCCCGCGGCTCAGGCGCTGCAGCCTGGCAACGCCGCGCCGCGACCGCAGGCGTCCGCGCGGCGGCAACGGGTCGAGCACCTGTCCCCCGGCGATCGTTATCGGGGGCGAATAGGCGCGCAGCACGAAGCGGTCGCCGCGCGTCAGGGCCAGCGGCTCCTCGAGCCGGACGCGTACGAACGCCTCCGCGCCCGGCTCGAGGGCGGTCGGGAACACCGGATCCTCCGCGCCGGCCGTCATCGTCGTCGGCCCGCACAACGACACGCGCGCCATGGCCTCCGCCGTGCCGTGGTGACACCGGACCCGGGCGCCGTGCCGCACCGCGCGCGCGCTCGCCAGGACGCTGAGCACCGCATCGAAGCGCCGCGTCCTCTCGAGGGTGCCCCGCTCGACGAGCGTGTCGCCGCGGCCGAGATCGCCAACCTCCACGCCCTGCAGGTTGACCGCGACGCGCTGTCCGGGGCCGGCCGCCTGTTCCTGCCTGCCGTGCACCTGCAGCCCGCGGACCTTGACGCGCCGGCCGCCCGGCAGCACGTCCAGATCCATGTCGAGGTCGAGCGTCCCGGACACGAGCGTGCCGGTCACCACGGTGCCGAACCCCCGTACCGTGAACACGCGGTCGATCGGCAGCCGCGCGGCGCCGTCCGCCGCACGGACCGGGAGCGAGGCCGCCACGTCGTGCAGCGCCGCCCGCAGCCGGTCGAGCCCGACGCCGGATCGCGCCGACACGGCGACGACCGGCGCGTCCGCCAGGGGGGTTCCCTCCAGCAGCTCGCGGGTCTCGAGCTGCACCAGCTCGAGCATCTCGCCGTCGACCAGATCGCACTTGCTCAGCGCGACCACGCCCGTCGTCACCCCGAGGAGCCGGCAGATGTCGAAGTGCTCGCGGGTCTGGGGCATGACGGATTCGTTCGCCGCCACGACCAGCAGCACGGCATCGACGCCGCTCGCGCCGGCCAGCATGTTCCTCACGAACCGCTCGTGGCCCGGCACGTCCACGAACGCGATGTTCACCTCGTCCTGCGCGTAGTGCGCGAACCCGAGATCGATCGTGATCCCGCGGACCTTCTCTTCCTGCAGGCGGTCGGGATCGACCCCGGTCAACGCCCGCACCAGGGCGCTCTTCCCATGGTCTATGTGACCCGCCGTACCGACGACCACATGTCTCATGGCACCCTTCTCCGAGCCTCAACGGCGGCGGCGGCGTGGGCGCGGGCCGGCCGCCGCCGCGCCGCCCCGGCCGCGCCGGCGCCGGGTCCGGCCCGGGCGTCCCTCCGCCCGCCGCACGCTGTCGAGGATCTCGACCAGCGCCAGCTCCAACTGGCGGTGGTCACGGTCCACCCGCACGAGCTGCACGTGCACGGGATCGCCCAGCCGGTAGACCTTCCGCGTGTTTTCGCCGCGCAGCGCGTGCTGGCCCTCGACGTAGCGGTAGTAGTCGTCCGCCATGCTGGAAATGTGCACGAGCCCCTCGACGAAGTGCTCGATGAGCTCGACGAAGAGGCCGAACGCGGTGACGCCGGTCACGTATCCGGTGAACTCGTCGCCGACCTTGTCCACCATGAAGCGCACCTTCTTCCACTGCACGATCTCGCGCTCGGCCTCCTCCGCGCGACGCTCCCTGGCCGACGTATGGCGGGCCAGCTCCGGCAGATCCTCCCGCCAGCCTTCCCGCACGTCCGCGGCGGGCGGGCGGGCCCGCGACTCCCGTAGCGCCCGGTGCACGATCAGGTCCGGATAGCGGCGGATAGGCGACGTGAAGTGCGTGTAGGTGGGAGCGGCCAGCCCGAAATGGCCGAGGTTGGCCGGGTCGTAGCGGGCCTGCTGCATCGCACGCAGCATGAGGAACGCCACCGGCCGCTCGGCGGGCTCGCCCCGCAGGCGTTCGAGCAGGCGCCGGAAGTCCCCGGGCGCGACGCGGTCGGCGGGGACGCCGAGGCTGAAGCCGAGCGACGCGGTGAACGCCTCGAACTCGGCGATCTTCGACGGATCGGGCGCCTCGTGCACACGGTACAGAACGGGGACGCGGCAGCGTTCCAGATGGCCGGCCACCGTCTCGTTCGCCACGAGCATGAATTCCTCGATCAGCCGATGGGCGAGGTTGCGCTCCGCGGCGACAATCGCCTCGACGCGCCCCTCGTCGTCCAGGAGGAACTCGGCCGCCGGCAGGTCGAAGTCGATCGAGCCCCGTCTGCGGCGCCGGGCGTTCAGCGCCTCGAAGAGCTCGGCCATCGACTCCAGCAGCGGCACCAGCGGCTCGCGGGCCGCGCGGACCGCCGGATCGCGGTCGGTCAGGATGGCGTTCACCTCGCCGTACGTCAGGCGCGCGTCGCTGTGGATCACGCCGTCGTGAAACTCGTGTCTCAGCACCGTCCCGCGCGCATCGATCTCCATCAGGCACGACTGCACCAGCCGATCGACAGCGGGTCGCAGGCTGCACACGCCGGTGGCGAGCGCCGCCGGAAACATGTGGATGGCGCGGTCCGGAAAATAGACGGACGTGCCGCGCTCGAGCGCCGCGGCGTCGAGGGCGCCCCCCTCCGGAACATAGTGCGCGACGTCCGCGATGTGCACGCCGAGCCAGTAGTTGCCGTTCGGCAGGCGCTCGAGCGTCACGGCGTCGTCGAAGTCCCGAGCCGTCTCGCCGTCGATCGTCACGGTCTGCCAGCCGCGGAAGTCGCGCCGCCCGACGATGTCGCCCGCCCGCACGGCGGCGCCGGCGCGCGCGGCCTCGGCAACGGCCGCGGGATCGTGTCCGTCGGGCAGGTGATGCTTGCGGATGATCAGCCGGGTGTCCACGCCCGGCGCGTCGATGTCGCCGAGCACCTCGCTGACGCGCCCGACCGGGCCGCGGGCGGCGGTCGGCCAGCGGGTCAGCTCGACGGAGACCATGTCGCCGGGCGCGGCGGTCGCCGCCTCGCCGGCCGGGACGTGCACATCCATGACGAGCCGCCGATCGAACGGAAGCACGTAGGCGAGCCCGGCCTCGTCGACCTCGTAGCGGCCGACGAGACGCTCGGCGGCTCGCTCGAGAATGCGCACGATGCGTCCCTCGGTCCGGTCGGCCGCCGGGCGGCTGTCGATGCGCGCGACGACCCGGTCGCCGTGCATCGCCTGGTTGAGGTTGGCGCCGGCGATGTAGAGGTCGCCGGCCAGGCCGTCGACAGGGTGGTCCGGCTTGACGAACCCGAACCCGCGCGGGTGCACGTGCGCACGCCCCGTCACCAGGCGCATCCGCCCCGGCAGCCCGTAGCGGTTTCCGCGCACCTTGATCAGGGCACCGGCGTCGACCAGGGTCGCCAGCCGCCGCCGCAGGCTGACGCGCTGCTCGCGCGGCAACCCGAGCTTCTGCAGGAGCTCGCGGACCGTCGCCGGATGGTCGAGCTTCGCGCGGATGTCCTCGAGGATGCGTTCGGGTGTCAGCATCGTCACGCGATCAGCATCACCTGCAGGTCGCCGACGTTGGCGCGCGTCGGACCGAGACGCACCAGGTCGCCCAACCGGTCCAGGAACGGATACGCATCGTTGCGATCGAGGTGGCTGCGCAATGCCGCGGCCAGCGCGGGGCCGGCCCGCGCGAGGGTCGTCGTATCGACGATCGCGCCGGCGGCATCCGTCGGGCCGTCGACGCCGTCGGTGCCGACGCTGGCCAGCGCCGCGCGGTCGAACAGCTCTCCCAGCAGGGGCGCCGCGGCCAGCGCGAACTCCTGGTTGCGCCCCCCGCGGCCGCGCCCCTTCACCTCCACGGTCGTCTCGCCCGCGGACACCATGCACGCCGGGCGCGGGCGCGCCGCGGCGGCCGCCGCGGCGCGCCGCACGTGCGCCTCGCCAGCGACGCGGGCCTCCCCGACCACCGGTTCGGCCAGCATCTCGACGTGATATCCGAGATCGGCCGCCCGCCGGGCCGCGGCATCCATCGCGTCCAGACGGCTGCCGATGACGTGGACGCGCGACCGCTCCAGGCGCGGGTCGCCGGGCTTCGGCGTCTCCGGAAGCAGCCCCTGCCGTCCGCGCACAAGCGCCAGCCGGGCCGCCGGCGGGAACGTCGCGCGCACGGAGCGCGCGTCCGCCACGTCGAGCGCGTCGGCGAAGGTGGTCGGATCGGGCGCCGTCGGGCCGGAGCCAATGACCGCCGGGTCGTCGGGCACGGGGCCGACCACGTCCGAGACGGCCAGGGTGACGACCTCCCCGGACGCGGCAGCCGCCAGCCGGCCGCCCTTGATGGCCGACAGATGCTTGCGGACGCAATTGATCCGGTCGATGGCAACCCCGCCGGCCAGCAGCGAGCGCGTGGCCTCCATCTTGTCGTCGAGGCCGAGACCGGCGACGGGAACCGCCAGCGCGGCCGACGCACCGCCCGACAGCAGCACGACCAGCAGCTCGCCGGCGCCGCTGCGACCCGCGAGCTCCAGGGCGCGCCGCCCCGCGGCCACGCTCTCGGCGTCCGGGACGGGATGCCCGACCCGTTTCCGCTCCAGCCGACCGAGCGGTTCCCCACCGGTCGGCGCCGCGACGAGGCCGGCCGTCACGGACCGCGGGTAGCGGCGCAGGAAGGCCGCGGCCATCGGCTCCGCCACCTTGCCGGCGGCGACCAGCGTCAGCGCGCGACCGCCAAGCTCCCCGCCCAGCCGGGTGTCCGCAAGCGCTCGCTCGACCAGGCGCTCCCCGGACACGGCGGCGATGCCGGCGTCGACGATGTCGAGGAGATGGCGCCGCAGGGCGCCGGTCGCATTCTTCAGTGGGACTTCTTCTGGTCGGGCCAATCCGAGAGGCGTGTGACGCCGTCGATCCTGCGCAGCAGCCGACTCACCAGCAGAGCGCCGTTCTCATGCGCGCACAGGCGGTCGACCTCGGAGATCAGACGCGTGAGCGCCGCCTCGACGTCACCGATGGCCTTTTCCGAATAGTACTCGCGTTGCCGCTCGAGACACCGGCGGTGCTTGACCAGCTCCTCCCGGTAGAAGCTGCTGCGGCCGGCGACGACCCGGAAATCGGCCGGGCGCCGCGGCTCGCGCCCGAGCAGGCCGTCGCGGTTCGATGGCGGCATCGATCTCGGTCGCACAGTGTAGCCGTCACCCTCCGGCGGTGTCAATTTCGACGGCGTCCAGCGCGCGCTGCACCAGCGCGCGCACCAGCCGCGGGTTGGCCTGGCCGCGGGTCTGCCGCATGACCTGGCCGACCAGGAACCCGAGCGTGCCCGTCTTGCCGGCGCGGTAGCTGGCGACCGCCTCCGGATTGGCCTCCATGGCCGTCCTGACGGCAGCGCCAAGCACCGCCGCGTCATCGATCTGCGCGAGGCCTTCCGACTCGACGATCGCCTGCGCCGACTCGCCCGACTCCACCATCCGCTCGAAGACGGTCTTGGCCGCCGAGCCGCTGATGGTGCCGCGTTCCACCAGCTCGATCAGGCCGCACAGGCCGGCGGGGTCGACCCGCAACTGCCCGATGTCGATGCCGCGCTCGTTCAGGTGCCGGCCGACGGGCCCCATGATCCAGTTGCTCGCGGCCCGCGGGTTCCCCGACCGCCGCGCGGTCTCCTCGAAGTACCCGGCGACGGCCTCCGACTGGGACAGCCACCCGGCTTCCTGCTCGGTGAGACCATAGTCGCTCAGGAAGCGGCGCTTCCGCTGCTCGGGCAGCTCCGGCAGCGCCGCGCGGATGGCCGCGACCCAGCTCTCGGGCACCGCGAGGGGCGGCAGATCGGGCTCGGGAAAGTAGCGGTAGTCGTGCGCCTCCTCCTTGGTCCGCATGGGCAGCGTCGAGCCGGTGGCGGCGTCCCAGAGGCGGGTTTCCTGCACGACGGCGCCGCCGCGCCGCAGCACGTCGGCCTGCCGCTCGAACTCGTAGTCGAGCGCGCGTTGGAGAAAGCGGAAGGAGTTGATGTTCTTCACCTCCACCTTCACGCCGAGCCCCTGCGTCCCGGCCGGCCGCATCGAGACGTTTGCATCGCAGCGCAGGCTGCCCTCCTCCATGTTGCCGTCGTTGACGGCAATCGCCCGGAACAGTGCCCGCAGCCGGCTGAAGAAGTCGGCCGCCCCCGCGCTGGTGCGCAGGTCCGGGTGGGTCACGATCTCGATCAGCGGGACGCCGCTGCGGTTGAAGTCCAGGTGGGTGGCGCGGCCCGAGCCGGCGAAGTCCTCGTGCAGCGACTTGCCCGCATCCTCCTCGAGGTGCACGCGGATGATGCGGACCGCGACGGTCCGCCCCTCGGACTCGTACTCGACGCGGCCGTCGGTGGCCAGCGGCTGCTCGTACTGCGAGATCTGATAGCCCTTCGGGAGATCCGGATAGAAGTAGTTCTTGCGCGCGAACAGGGACGCCGGCTGGATCGTGCACCCCAGGGCCAGCCCGGCGCGCACGGCCAGCTCCACGGCCCGCCGGTTGAGCACGGGCAGCGCGCCGGGCAGTCCGAGGCAGACGGGACACACGTGCGAGTTCGGCGGGCCGCCGAACTCGGCGCTGCAGCCGCAGAAGATTTTCGTCTCGGTGAGGAGCTGGGCGTGTATCTCGAGTCCGATGACCGGTTCGAAATCCATGGCGCGGGCGCGCCGGCCAACCGTCACGCGCGGGGGCCGGCCGTCCTGATGTCGTCGGCAGCCTCGGCCTCGAAGCGCTTGAAGTTCTCGGCGAACATTCCGGCGAGCTTGCCGGCCTGGGCGTCGTAGTCCGCGGCGTTGTCCCACGTCGCGCGGGGGGTCAGCACCCCGGCCGGAACGTCCGGGCAACTGAGCGGCACGTCGACGTTGAACCGCGTGTCGGTCTCGTACGCCACGTCGTCGAGCGCCCCCGACAGCGCCGCCGTGATCATCGCGCGGGTGTGCCCGATCGGCATCCGGTGGCCGACGCCGTACGCGCCGCCCGTCCAGCCGGTGTTGATGAGCCAGACCTTCGAGCGGTGAGCCGCGATTCGCTCGCCGAGCAGCTTGGCGTAGACGGTCGGGTGCCACACCATGAACGGCGCGCCGAAGCAGGTGCTGAAGGTGGCCTGCGGCTCGGTGACCCCCTTCTCCGTCCCGGCCACCTTCGCGGTGTAGCCGGCCAGGAAGTGGTACATGGCGCCCGCCGAGCTGAGCCGGGAAATCGGCGGCAGGACACCGAAGGCGTCGGCGGTCAGCATGACGATGTTCGCGGGATGCCCGCCCTGCCCCGACGGCACCCAGTTGTCGATGAACGAAATCGGGTACGCCCCGCGCGTGTTCTCGGTCAGCGAGCCGTCGTCGAGGTCCAGCCGGCGCGTCTGCGGGTCGACGACGACGTTCTCGAGCACCGTGCCGAAGCGGCGGGTCGTCGCGTAGATCTCGGGCTCGGCCTCCGCGGACAACTTGATGGTCTTCGCGTAGCAGCCGCCCTCGAAGTTGAACACGCCCCGCTCGCTCCAGCCGTGCTCGTCGTCGCCGATGAGCCGGCGCAGCGGGTCGCTGGACAGCGTGGTCTTGCCGGTGCCCGACAGGCCGAAGAAGAGGGCCGTGTCGCCCGCCGCGCCGATGTTGGCCGAGCAGTGCATCGGCAGGACGTTGCGCAGCGGCAGGAGATAGTTCATCACCGAGAAGATCGATTTCTTGGTCTCGCCGGCGTAGCTGGTCCCGCCGACCAGCACCAGGCGCTCGGCCAGGTTCACCAGGATGAACACGCCGGAGCGGGTGCCGTGCACCGCGGGATCGGCCTCCATCGACGGCGAGTTGATCACCGTGAACTCCGGGGCATGCTCCGGGTCCACGGCGCCGGCCGGCCCCGACAGGAACATGGTCCGGGCGAACAGGCTGTGCCACGCCAGCTCGGTGATGATGCGGACCGGCAACCGGTACTCCCGATCGGCCCCGGCGTAGCAGTCCTGAACGAACAGGTCCTTGCCCCGGAGCGACGCCAGCATCTTCTGCCTGACGGCCTCGAACTGACCCGGCTCGATGGCCTTGTTCACGGGTCCCCACCACACGTTGCCTGCGCTGGTCGGCTCGCGGACCAGGAACCGGTCGTTCGGAGACCGTCCGGTATGGACGCCCGTGCGGCACACGAGGGGGCCGTGCTCGGCCAGCACCCCTTCGGAGCGTCGAATCGCGTGTTCGTACAGAGCCGCCGTGCCGAGGTTGCGGTACACGTTGCGCGGCTCCGTGATGCCGTGGGCGGCGAGGCTGAACGTGGGCGCGGCGTCTTGCATGTCTGCTAAGGTCATGTCGGGGTGGTCGGGTACCGGGCGAACAAAAAATCGTAAACGCCGGTGCGCCGGAAAGTCAAACGCGACGGGGCTTTCCGGGACTGGCGGCGGGCGGCTCCCGGACCGATACATCCTGCAGCAACGGCATCGATACCTGTCCACGGAAACTCGACGAATGACCATGCACATCCCGCCCCGCTCTGCGCGCACCCTGGCCCTGGCATGCCTCGTCACCGGCATCGCGCTGGTCGCGGCCGGCTGCTCCGGCTCGCCGCCCGTCGCGCGCCCGGACATTGCTCCGGGCGCGGACCTCTCCGGCATCGAGCTGCGGATCCGCACGCACGACGGCAAGCGCCGGCGCATCGCGCTGGACGACTACGTGCGGGGCGCGATACTCCCCGAGGCGGCGCTCGCGAACCTCGAGCCCGACGCCGCCCTGCGAGTAGCCCAGGTGCAGGCGATTCTCGCGCGCACCTACGCACTCTCGAATCTGGACCGGCATGCCGGCGAGGGCTTCGACCTGTGCGCGTCGACGCACTGCCAGGTCTACCGCGATCTCGAGGACTGGCCGCCGCACCTCGTGCGGCTCGCCGAGGACGCCGTCAGCTCCACCCGGAACGTCGTCGTCACCCATGCCGGCCGTCCCATCAACGCGGTCTTCCATGCCGATTGCGGGGGGCATACCAGCGCCGCCGACGTCGTCTGGTCCGGCGCGGCGCCGGTCTATCTTCGCGGTACGCCGGATGCCTTCTGCGTCCGGGACGGCGCGGCGCCCTGGCGCTTCGAGACCACGGTGTCCGCGCTGCGCCGGGAGCTCAACCGCAACGCCCGCACGCGGGTCGGCAGGCGCCTCGACGAGCTGGTGGTGACCCACCGCGACCCCGCCGGGCGCGCGCAGCGCGTCGTGCTGCGCGGCGAGCACACGGTCGAGGTTCGCGGGGAGCAGTTGCGCGCCGCGGTCGTGCCCCGCTTCGGGGCCCGTTCGGTCAAGAGCACGCGGTTCACCGTGAAGCGCAAGGGCGATACCGTCGTGTTCGAGGGGCTGGGCTTCGGCCACGGGGTCGGACTCTGCCAGATTGGCGCGCGGGCGCGGGCGCGCGCGGGCCACTCGCCGCGCACCATCCTGGAGCACTACTACCACGGGGCAGCCGTCGGCACGCCTCGCAGCCGCCTCACCCAGGCGCGCTGATCGCAGCACGGGGCGGCCGCGGCAGACGCCCCGGCCGTCTGCGCCCGCCCCGGCGGGTCGCGCCGCGGGCGACTGGTCTATCATTGAACCGAGGGCAACGCGGCGGCATTCGCCGCATGGCCGGCGAAGGCGCCTGCCCGCAGCCCCATCGAAGCATGAGCGACGTCCGCTTCGCGGCCAGCGCGCAACCTGCCGGCGAGCCGACCAACACGGAGCTGGTCCGGGACGTCAAGGTGTTGCTGGCGAGCGGCGACTCCGCCGCGGCGCAACGGCTCTTCGGCATGCTGGTCGAGCGCTACCAGCGGCGCGCCGCCCGGATCGCGCACCATTACCTGCGCGACCCCGTCGAGGTCGAGGAAGCCGTGCAGGACGCGTTCCTGAAAGTCTTCAAGCATCTGCCCGGATGCCGCGCCGAGTTGCGGTTCGACCTGTGGTTCACGCGCATCCTCGTCAACGGCTGCCTGGATCGTCTGAAGGCGCGCACGCGGCGGCGGCGCTGGCTGGTGGCCGCCAACGCCGACGGCTACGGCCTGCACGAGCGGCACGAGGCGGGCGGTCCGTCCCCCGAGGGCGCGCTGCTCGCACGCGAGACCCGCCGCCGCCTGCTTGCGGCCGTCGAGCGCTTGCCGGATCGGCAACGAGCGGCCGTGCTGCTCACCCGTTTCGAGGGGTACTCGCCCCGGGAGGCCGGCGCCATTCTCGGACTGAACGAAGCCACCGTCCGAGTGCACCTGTTTCGTGCCGTGCAGACGCTGCGAGCGCGTCTGGGCGGCGGACGCCTGCGGTCCGCGCGGCGGCGGCAGGCCGAGAGCGCATGAGCATGTCGCCCCTTGCCGACTCCCGGCACCCGTCCGACGCGGACGTGCTGGCCGTGCTCTTCCCGCCGGCCGGCGCCGGCCGGCGGGAAGCCGCGGCAACGGCGCGGCACGTGCGCCGGTGCCCCGCGTGCACCGCCCGCCTGGCGGAGATCGAGCAACTGCTCGACGAGTTCGCTGCCGCTCACGAGGGCGCGTTCGAGGACGCCTTTCCGGCCCGCCGGCTGGCCGCCCTGCAGGACGGCATCCTGCGCGGCCTGGAGCGGGCCGGCAACGGTCGTCCCCCGCGGGCCCGCATTCTTCGTTTCCCCGACCGTCCGGGCCGCTTCACGCGCATCGTCGCGGCCCGCCGGCTGTTGTCGCGCCACCGCGGACTGCTCGGCGCCACGGCCGCGGCCGCGCTGCTCATCGCGCTGGGCCTGGCGCACCTGCCGCCGCCGGAGCAGGCGGCGACAGGTGCCGCGGCCGGCCGCGCGTCCGACGAGGCGTTCATGGACGCGGTCGACCGGGCGCTGCACGGTCCGCAGGTTCCCGAGCTCAGCACCTTCGACACCCTCACGCCGCAACTGCGTGAAGCGGCGATCGATCCCTGGTGATCGCTCAGCCCATGTCTGGAACCGTGTATCGCAGGGGCCTCAATCTGAAGCAGGACGTTGCCGGCGCCATTGCGAGCGACTACCACAGCCGGCTGATCGACACGATGCGGGAGGCGGGGCACACCACGCAGGCCGGTCGTCTGACCGTCCGTCTGCCGCGCGAGTTCGGCTTCTGCTACGGCGTCGACCGCGCAGTCGACTACGCGTATCAGACGCGGCAGCGGTTCCCGGACCGGCGCGTCTTCCTGGCCGGCGAGATCATTCACAACCCGAATGTCAACGGCCGGCTGCGTGCGGCCGGCGTGCGTTTCCTCGACGACCTCGACGACTCGATCGACCGCCTCGAGCCCGCGGACGTCGTCATCGTTCCGGCGTTCGGCGTGACGGTGGAGGCTCTCCAGCGTCTGCAGCACCGGGGCTGCACCCTCGTGGACACGACCTGCGGCTCGGTGCTCAACGTCTGGAAGAACGTCCGCAAGTACGCGCGTGACGGCTACACGGCGGTCATCCACGGCAAGGCGCACCACGAGGAGACGCGGGCGACCGCGTCGCAGGCGGCGGACGTCAACGCCGGGGGCTACCTCATCGTTCTCGACCGGCCGCAGGCAGAGATCGTGTGCGGGCAGATCCGCGGCACGCTCGACCGCGATCGGTTCCTGGCAACGTTCGCGGATGCGTGCTCGCCGGGATTCGATCCGGACCGCGACCTCGAGCGCGTGGGCCTCGCCAATCAGACGACGATGCTGATGTCCGAATCGATCGAGATCGGCGAGATGATTCGGCTGGCGATGATCGAGCGGCACGGCGCCGCGGCGCTGGCCGAGCACTACCGGGCGTTCGAGACGATCTGCAGCGCGACGCAGGACCGGCAGGACGCGGTCGTCGAGCTGCTCGACGAGCACGCGCTCGATCTCGCCGTGGTGATCGGCGGCTACAACAGCAGCAACACCCGCAACCTGGCGCGGATCTGCGCGGAACGCATCCCGACCTATCACATCGCCGATCCGGCGTGCCTCGTGTCGGCCGCGGAGCTCAGGCACCGTCCCCTGTCGGCCGCTGCCCGACCGCCGGATTCGGACGCCGAGCAGGCGACGGCTCGGGGCTGGCTCCCGCCGCGCGGCCCGCTCGCGATTGCGGTGACGGCCGGCGCGTCGACCCCCGACAGCATCGTGGGCGAGGTCATCGAGAGGCTCGTCGCCCTCGCCGCCAACCGGTAATCGACGGCGCCGGTAAACGACACGGCCGCGGGCACCGTCTCAGAACACAGGGACGCAAACGACGGAGGAACCCGTATGCATCGAGGTCGCACGGCTGCCCTTGTCTGTCTGCTCGTCCTCGTCGCCATCGACACCGCCGCCGCGCAACGGCGGCACAAGTGGTGGCAGTCGGACGAGGTGAAGACCGAGCTGGACCTGGCGGACGAGACCTCCGCGGCGCTCGAGGCGATCTTTCAGGCCGCGAGACCGCGGCAGCGCGAGCTGATGCGGCAGCTCGGCCTCGAAGAACAGGCCCTCTCGCGCGTGATCCGCGCGCCGGAGGCCAGCGAGGCGGCGGTCATACGCCAGATCGACCGGGTGGAGAGGGTACGCAGCGCGTTGAGCCGGGCGAGGATCCTGATGCTCTACCGCATGCGCCGCGAGCTGTCGGCGGAGCAGCGGGACGCCCTGCGCGAGTGGCTGCGCCGGAACCGACACCATCGGCCGCAACCATCCGCCCGCCGCTGAGACGCGGGCGGCAACGCAGTCCGGCGGCGGGCCGTGCCCCCCCGGGCGATGTCAGGAGGATTGAGAGGAAATGATCGCAACACGAGGGCGTATCTGGTCAGTCGGCCTGCTGGTGCTGCTGGGGACGGCGCCCGGCGCCGCACAATCCACCACCTTCGACGTGGCCCGGCTGCTCGCAGGAGGACCATCGCTGCAGGCGCACCGCGTGTTCGACCTGACGGTCGACGATGCCATCGAGCGCGCCCTCGACCGGAATCTCGACATCGCCGTCGAGCGCCTCAACCCCCAACTGCAGGACCTGTCGATCGCCGAGGCGAACGCGGCGTTCATGCCCAACCTCAACTCCAACTTCGACCTCGGCCGCAGCGTCACCCCTTCGCGATCCCAGCTCGACGGGCGCCTGTCCCAGTTGCCCGTCAACACGGAGACCGGGGCGGCCGGCGTCGGCATCGAGCAGGCGACCAGGTGGTACGGCGGCCGGTACACCCTCAACTGGGACAACGGGCGCACCGAAACCAACAACGTGTTCTTCAGCTACAACCCGAGCTTCCGGAGCTTCGTGGCCCTCGGCTACACGCAGCCGCTGCTGCGCGGGCGGCGGATCGACGCGCCGCGGCGCCAACTGCTGGTCAGCCAGCTCAACCGCGACATCTCCGACATCGACCTGCGCGAGACGATCACCAACACGGTGGCGGAGGTGCGCCGCGCCTACTGGGAGCTCGTCTACGCGAAGGCCAGCGTCGACGTCCAGTTGCAGGCGCTCGAGCTCGCCGAGCAGCTCGTCCGCGACAACCGCGCGCGGGTCGAGATCGGCACGCTCGCGCCGATCGACATCGTGCAGGCCCAGTCCGAGGCCGCGCAGCGCCGGCAGGCGGTAGCCGAGGCGGAACAGAACCTCCGCACGGCCGAGCTGGTACTCAAGCAGCTGATCGTCGGCGGGACCGACGACGAGGTGTGGGATGCCGAGATCAACACGGTGGATCGGCCGGTGCTGGACCTCGGACCGGTCGACGTGGACCGCGCGATACGCACGGCGCTCGACGCCCGCACCGATATCTCGCGCACCCGCCGCCAGGAGGAGATCAACGACGTCACGCTGCGCAATCTCGCGAACGACACGCTGCCGTCGCTCGACCTGGTCGGCTCGTATCGACTGCAGGGCCAGGGCGGCACGCGGCTCGTCCCCCAGGCCTTCGGCGATCTTCCGGTCCTCGGCGGCCGCACGGTCGACCGGGTTCCGGGTGGCTACACGGACGCCCTCGCCCACCTCGCGGGCATCGACTTCCCGGACTGGACGGTCCAGCTCCAGCTCTCGTACCCGCTGGGCCAGAGCGCACAGCGGGCAGCCCATGCGCGGGCGCAACTGCAGATCCGGCAGACGCGGGCGCAGTTGCGGCAGCTCGAGCTGCAGATAGCCACGGAGGTCACCAACGCGGCGGTCCTGATCGAGAGCGTGCAGGAGCGGATCGACGCGGCGCGCGCGGCCCGCGAGCTCGCCGAGGAGCAGCTTGCGGCCGAGGAGAGCAAGTTCGAGGTCGGGACGTCGACCAATTTCTTCGTGGTGCAGGCCCAGCGCGACCTGGCAACGGCCCGCGACAGCGAGCTGCGGGCCATTCTCGACTACCAGAACGCGGTCATCGAATTCGAGCGGGTGCAGCAGACCTCGTTGTCCCGTGCGGGCATCTCGATCATCCAGTAGGAGCCCGGCGACCCGGAAGGGAGCACGATGAAGAAGGTGGTGACGGCGGTCGCGCTGCTGGCGGCAGGCATCAGCGCCTACGGGTATTTCGGCTCCCGCGCCGGCGAGTTCGCACCGGAGGTGCGGACCGTGACGGTCACGGTCGGTGACGTCGTCGATACGGTCGTCGCGACCGGAGCACTCGAGGCCGTCACCACGGTGCAGGTCGGCAGCCAGGTCTCGGGCATCATCCGGGACCTGTACGTCGACTACAACTCCATCGTCCGGGCGGGCGACGTGATCATGCGGCTGGACCCCTCGCTCTTCGAGACGCAGACGGAGCAGGCGCGCGCGAACCTGATCCGGGCGGAAGCCGACGTGGAGCGGCTGGAGGTGGCGCTCGAGGACGCGAACGCGCAACTTGCCCGCGCGCTCGATCTGGCGGAACGGGATCTGATCTCGACCACCGAGCTCGAGGCCGCCCAGGTCGGCGCGCGCGCCGCGGCGGCGGAGCTGAGGTCCGCCGCCGCGCAGGTCGTGCAGGCGCAGGCCGCCCTCAGGCAGCACGAGGTCAACCTCGAGCACACGGTGATCCGCGCGCCGATCGACGGCATCGTCATCTCCCGCCTGGTCGACGTGGGCCAGACCGTGGCGGCGAGCCTGCAGGCGCCGGAGCTGTTCGTCATCGCGGCGGACCTGACGAAGATGCGGGTGATCGCCAACGTCGACGAATCGGACGTGGGCCGGATCCGGCCTCGCCAGCGCGTCACGTTCACGGTCGACGCGTATCCGGCGGAAACGTTCGGGGGCGCGGTATCCCAGGTGCGGCTCGAGCCGGTCGTGCAGCAGAACGTGGTGACCTACGCCACGGTAATCGACGCGCCCAACCCCGACCTCAAGCTCAAGCCGGGCATGACCGCGACGATCACCCTCGAGATCGCCCGGCGCGAGAACGTGCGCAGGATTCCGAATGCCGCGCTGCGATTCCGGCCGACGCCCGGGACGTTCGCGGCACTGGACCAGGAGAGTCCCCCGGGACTGCAGGCCGGCGGCGGGCCGGGGGGCGCGCGCCGGTCCGCGGCGGCCGCGCAGCCGCCCCGCCGGGACACCGAGGCGCGGCCGGCCGCCGACCGGGGCCCCGGCGACACGCGAGAGCGCGGCTTCCGGGAACGCGTCCGAACGATGTCGCCGGAAGAGCGCGAGCAGTTCCGCAGGCGCCGGCAGGTCCGTGGGCGGGCGGGCGGGCCGGCGGGCCGGCCCACGGCGGCACGGCGCGCCGCCGCCGACGTCGGCGGCGCGGACGTGCCGGCCGTCGAGCGGGGCGCCACCACCATCGACGCCCTGTTCGGCCCGCTGCCCGAGCCGTCGTCCGCCGGACAGGTGTGGGTGATCGAGAGCGGACAGCTCGCACCGGTGGCCGTCCGCCTCGGCCTGACCGACGGCACGGCGACGGAGCTGCTGGGCCACGACGCCGCCGCCGGCGGGGCGGCGCCCGACCGTCGGCTGCCGCCGGGAACCGAGCTCGTGAGCTACGTCTCGACACCCGGCGACGGCACGGCGCAGCCGGGCGCCCGCAGCGAATCGCCGCTCATTCCGCAATTCGGCCGCGGTCGGCGGCGGTAGCGGCGCGGGGCGACGGGGTCCCCGCAAGCGGACGCCGGGGGCTCGGGGCGCAGCCCCGTCTGATTGGAGCCGACGATGTCACTGCTCATCATCGTACGCGTCGCGCTCAAGGCGCTCGGCCGCAACAAGCTCCGCACGGCGCTGACCATGCTGGGCATGATCATCGGCGTGGCGGCCGTCATCACGATGGTCGGGCTCGGTCGCGGCGCCCAGGAGGAGATCGAGGCGCAGATCCAGGCGGCCGGACCCAACATGATCCGCGTGCGGGCAGGCAACTATCGCCGCGGCGGGGTCAGCATGGGCATCGGTGGCGCGCCGACGCTGACGGCGACGGACATCGACGCCATTCGCGCCCAGGTGCCGGGCGTGCAGTACGTCACGGCCTCCGTGAGCACCCGCGACCAGGTCATCGCGGGCAACCGGAACTGGGCCACCCACATCGAAGGCAGCGACGTGGAGCTGCCGTTCATCCGCCTGTGGGGCGTCGAGTACGGCACGTTCTTCGACGCGACCCACGTGCGCGCCGCGGCCAAGGTCGCCGTCCTCGGCTCGGTCGTCCGCGACAACCTGTTCGGCCCGGGCGCGGACCCGGTCGGCGGGCGCATCCGCATCCGGAACCAGTCGTTCCAGATCATCGGCGTCATGGCTTCCAAGGGCGCGGGCGCCTTCGGCCAGGACCAGGACGACGTGATCTTCACGCCCTACACGACGGTGCAGAAGAAGCTGCGCGGCCGCGACGGCATCAACATCTCGGGGATGTTCGTCTCCGCCGACTCCGCCGACAGCGTCGAGCGGGTCGCCGCGGACATCGGCGCGGTGCTCCGCGCCGAGCACGGGTTGCCGCCGGGCGAGCCGGACGACTTCATGGTCCGCTCGCAGACCGACATGACGGAGATGCGCTCACAGATGACCCGCACGATGACCGGACTGCTGGCCAGCATCGCCGGCGTCTCGCTGGTCGTGGGCGGCATCGGGATCATGAACATCATGCTGGTGTCGGTTACGGAGCGCACGCGGGAGATCGGGCTCCGCAGGGCCGTCGGAGCGAAGCGCCGCGACATTCTGTGGCAGTTCCTGGTCGAGGCGGCGGTGCTCAGCCTGGTAGGCGGCCTGGTCGGCGTGGGTCTCGGCTACGGCCTCTCGGCCGGGCTGACGCGCTTCCTGCAGTGGCCGACGGCGATCCCCGCCGACACGGTCGCGGCCGCCGTCGTCTTCGCGGCGGCCACGGGCATCTTCTTCGGCTTCTACCCCGCCCGTCAGGCAGCGCGTCTCGACCCGATCGAGTCGCTGCGGTTCGAGTAGCGCCTTCCTCCAGATGGGGCTGCGCCCCAAGCCCCCGGCGTCCGCTTGCGGGGACCCCATCGCCCCGCGCCGCTACCGCCGAGGCGCGCCGTGCGCGCCTTGCGGAGTCTGCACGGGGTTACGGCGCAGACTCCTGGTGCGCGTGCGACGCGTCGAGCCGCGTCAGGAGCGCCCGCATGCTCAGGCCGGTGACGGGGTCCACGAGGTCCGGCGCCAGCTCGGCCAGGGGTGCGAGCACGAAGCGGCGCTCCCTGAAGCGGGGATGGGGCACCTCGAGCGCGGGCGTCGAGACCATCAGGCCGCCCATCAGGACGAGGTCGAGATCCAGCGTGCGCGGGGCGTGGCGGAACGGCCGCCGGCGCCCGCGGGCGTTCTCGATCTCGTGCAGCCGCGCCAGCAGGTCAGCCGGCGCGGCCGCCGACCAGCCCACCACGACGGCGTTGAGATAGCGCGGCTGGCCGGCGGCAGCGGTGCCGCAGGGCGCCGTGTCCATGAACCCGGACGCGGCCGGAGCCGTGAGAATCGAGCGGAGACGGGCGACGGCGTAGCGCAGGTGGGCGTCCCGGTCGCCCAGGTTACTGCCGAGCGCAACCGCGGTCCGGAGCAGGCGGACGGCCATGCGGGACGGCTTCCGGGCTCATGCCTGCTGCTTTTCCTTGCACTGGATGCAGACGCGGGTCCAGGGGATTGCATTCAGGCGCGCAGGGGCGATCGGCTCGCCGCAATCGCTGCAGATTCCGAACGTCCCCTGGCTCATGCGCCACAGGGCCTCCTCGATCGCCTTCATGATCTTGGCGTCGGTCTGCCGTACCTTGAGCTGGATGTGAACCTCGTTGGTCCCGTCGGCCTGGTCGGCGAGATCGCCCTGGCGCGTGTTGTACTCCATCGACGTCTGGAACGGCTTCATCCCACCCTCGGCCAGGATCTCGCCCCGCTTTCGCAGCAGTGCCTCCTTGTATGCCGTCAGGTCCATGGCGTTCCCTCCGTCGCCCGCGCCCACCTCCCGAATAGCCGATGATAGCACGCGGTCCCCGGCCGGCCGCCGGCGCAACTCTACTCCGCGCGCAGCGTCGCCAGCGGCCTGCGGCGCAACACGTCCAGGCTCGACACCACGCCCACGCTGCCGACGACCAGCGCCGTCACGACCACGCCGCTGGCGTTGGTGAAGACCGACGGGAACCAGGCTATCTCGAACACCTGGCGGGCCAGCGCCCACGTCAGAACCAAGGCGCCGATGGAGCCCACGCTGCCGGCGAGGATGCCCAGCACGCCGTACTCCAGCACCAGCATCAGCGTCAGCATCCTCGCGTTCGCGCCAAGCGTCTTGAAGATCGCCGCCTCGTGGATGCGCTGGAACTTCGTCATCGCCACCGCCCCGACGAGGATCAGACCGCCGCTGAGCAGCGCGATGCCACCGACCACGGAAATCGCGAGCGTCACGTAGTCGAGCACGCGCCGCACCGTCTGGAGCACGGTGAGGCCGTCGATGACGGACACGTTCGGATAGCGCGCGACCAGGTCGCGCTGGAGCCGCGCCCGCGCGTCGCCGTCGGCCGGCCCCTGCATGAACGCGATGTACGTGTGGGGCGCCTCGCCGAACGAGCCGGGCCGGAACAGGAACATGAAGCCCCCGCTGCGGGTGTCGTCCCACTGGACCTCGCGCACGCTCGTCACGCGCGCGGCGATCTCGCGGCCCAGCACGTCGAAGCGGACGGTGTCGCCCAGCTCGAGCCCGCGCTCGTCGCGCAGATCCTCCTCGATCGATATCTCCGGCTCCGCGGCCGGGACCTCGTCCCAGAACCTGCCCGCGATGACCCGCTCGTTCTCCGCCAGGCTGGCGCGGTACGTGACCGTGTACTCGCGTCCCAGGCCGGCCCGCCGCGCCCCGCGCGGACTGTCGAACGACAACCGGCGGCCGTCGACCCCCGTGACGCGGGCCCGCAGCACGGGGATCAACGGCGGCGCCTCGCCCAGACCGGCCTCGAGAATCGCGCTCACGCCGTCGGCCTGATCCTGCTGGATGTCGATCAGGAACATGTCGGGCGCGTCGTCGCGCAGCTCCCGATCGAAGTTGCCGAGCAGGTTGGTCTGCATCGCGCGCACGCCGATGATGAAGAAGCTGCCCAGGCCGACGGCCAGCAGGATCACCCGCGTCTGGTTGCCGGGACGGCTCAGGCTCAGGGCCGCGTGCCGCAACGCGAACCAGGGCGCCCGCTCGAGCGGCCCCACCGCCCGCACGAGACCGCGCCCGATCAGGTGCAGCGCGGCCGCCACCCCGGCGAACCCGCCGCTCACGTACAGGCCGACCTCCAGCGACGCGGCCTGCCAGACGGCGACCGCCACCAGGCCCGCGCCCACCAGGCCCACGGCCGCGACGCGCGCCCAGTCGACGCCCGCGGGCGGGCGCACGGCGTCGCGGCGCAGCAGCAGGAGCGGCTTGGCGTGGCGCACCTCCAGCAACGGCACCAGCGCGAAGAGCACCGAGACGAGCAGGCCGACGGCCACCCCCTGCACCATTGCCGATCCGGTCAGCTCCGTCGAGACGGTCGTCAGCCCGGCAGCGGTTGCCGCCTGCGCGGCCAGCGAATCGGGCACGGCCGCCAGCGCCGCGCGGGCGACGCCGATGCCCAGCAGACTGCCGCTCAGTCCCAGGAGCGCGATCTGGGTCACGTAGACGGCCAGCACGCGGCCGCCGGTCGCGCCGAGGCACTTGAGAATCGCCACGCTGCGCAGGCGTTGCTCGACGAAGACGCGGGTCACGCTCCAGACCCCTATCCCGCCGAGAATGACGATGACGAACCCGATCAGGCTCAGGTAGTTCTCGGTCCGCCCCAGATTGCGCTCGATGCGGCTCTCGTGCCCGCGATACGACCGCACGCGAACCATCTCTTCCTGCAGGTCCTCGCGCAGCACGGCAACCAGCGGATCGATGACCGGCGCCTCGACCTGGAGCAAAATCTGACGGGTGGCGCGGCTGGCAAACCCCAGCACGCCCGTCTCGTCGAGCGCCGCCCGGTCGACGAGCACCCGCGGGCCGAAGCTGAACGCCCCCAGCCGCCGTCCCGGCTCCGTGAAGATCACGTCGCGAATCGTGAACGTCACGTCCCCGATCAGGATTTCGTCGCCCACCTCCAGCCCGAGCTGGGCGAGCAGCTCCGGCGCAACCAGCGCACCATGACCCTGGAGCAGCTCGAAGGAGTAGGCCGCGTTCCCGGCCAGGCGAAACCGGCCGTAGAACGGAAACTCGGCCCGCACGCCGCGCAGCTCGACCACCTTCGTCCGGCCGCCCGCCGCATCGGCCACCCGCACCATGGTCGTGGTGTCCACGATCTCGGTGCGCCGCAACGGGGCCACGCCCGCCAGGCGCCCCTCGACGATGCGCCGCGCCTCGTCCGACCAGGGCCGGTCGGTGCGGATGGAGATATCGCCGGCGAGCAGGGTCCGGGCTTCCGCGGCCAGCGCGACCCGCACGTTCTGGATCAGCGAGCGCAGCGCCACGATGGCGGCCACCCCGACCGCAATGCAGACGAAGAAGAACGCCACGCGCCGCCACGACGAGCGCAGCTCCCGGGCCGCCATCCTGATGATGAACTGCATCGGTCCGGTCAGCACGTCCTTCCGTCGCGCATCGAGAGCACGATGTCGGCACGCTCCGTGAGCTCGGGATCGTGCGTCACCATGACGATCGTCGTCTGCCGTTTCCGGTTCACGTCCACCAGCAGATCGACCACGTGGCGGCCGTTGGTGGAATCGAGGTTGCCGGTCGGCTCGTCCGCCAGCAGGATCGGCGGATCGTTGGCCAGGGCGCGGGCGATAGCGATGCGCTGCTGCTCCCCGCCCGAGAGCTGCGACGGATAGTGATGCCCGCGGGCCGTGAGTCCGACGTCCCGCAGCAGCGCGGCGGCCTTGTCCGCCGGACGCCCCTCCCCGGCAATCTCCAGCGGCACCAGCACGTTCTCGAGTGCGCTCAGCGACGGGATCAGGTGGAAGAACTGGAAGACGAACCCGATCTTCGCGCCGCGCAGCCTTGCCAGTCGATCCTCGTCGAGACCCGTGATCTCGACCCCGTCGATCGCGATCTCGCCGCTCGACGGGGTGTCGAGGCCGGCAATCAGGCCGAGCAGCGTGGACTTGCCGCTGCCGGAAGGTCCGACGACGGCCACGAACTGTCCGGCCGGCACCGAGAGATCGGTCGGGTGGAGGATGGTGAGGGGACGACCGCCGCTGAGCACGGTCTTCGACACCCCGCGCAGCTCGATCATCGTCTTGCCGGCCGGTCTGTCATCGCGCTGCCCCGGTCTCCCCCAGCATCGGCTCGAGCGCCGACCAGACGTGGGCCGCGACACGCGCGGCGCCCCGTGCGTTGGGATGGATGCCGTCCTCCTGATTGAGCGCCGGCACGCCGGCGACCCCTTCCAGGAGAAACGGCAGGAAGTCCACGTCGTGCTCGGCCGCGAGCTGCGCGAACACGCGCCGGAAGGCGTCCGTATACGCCGTGCCGAAGTTGGGCGGCGACTCCATGCCCGCCAGCAGCACGCGGATGCCTCGCGCGCGGGCGACCGCAATCATCCGCGCGAGATTGTCCCGCATCTGGTCGATCGGCAGCCCCCGCAGGCCGTCGTTGCCCCCGAGCGCCAGGATGAGGATGCGCACGTCCCCGTCCAGCGCCCACTCGAGGCGCCGCAGGCCGCCCGCCGTCGTCTCGCCGGAGACGCCCGCGTTGACGACCCGCAGGCGGTAGCCGGCGCGGTCGAGATGCGCCTGCAGCCGGGCCGGGTAGGCCTCCTCCGACAACACCCCGAGGCCCGCGGTCAGCGAGTCGCCGAACGCCACGATCAGCGGCTCGTCCGGCGGCCGGCCCGCCGCCCGGTCCGCGAGGAAGGCCGGCGCGGCGGACACCGCGGGGTCCTCGCCGTCGTCGGCCGCGGGCGCGCAGGCCGAGATCAGCAGACAACAGAGCCCCGCGATACACGCGACGAGACGCCGCCATGGGACGCCACGCTCCCCTGCTCGCTCCATGCGATCCTTCTATCCTACACGTCCCGGGGGGGCGCCTTCGATTCGCGCCGCCCGTGCCAGACCCAGGCGTACGCGGCCACGTTGAGCGCTATCACCACGCCGCCGAGCGCGATCTGTCCGCTGCGCGTCAGGCCGGCCGGGTACAGCAGGGCCACCAGGTAGCGCTCGACGAAGTCGCCGCCGTAGCCGCGCCCGCCCGCGCGGGCGCGCAGCCAGTTCTCCAGCGGGGTCAGCGGGCAGATCGCCCCGGACCATTCGATCGCCACGCCCCAGGCGGCGGCCGGCAGGTGCATCCAGGCCAGCCGCGGCCGCCAGCGGACGCTCAGGCCGCCCAGCACGACGAAGGCGACGAAGCCGAGGTGCAGCAGCACCACGGCATCCGCCAGCAACGACCACAGCACCGGCTCCCCCTCCAGGCTTCCTCCAGATGGGGCTGCGCCCCAAGCCCCCGGCGTCCGCTTGCGGGGACCCTGCCGGGGTATCTCCAGGATAGCCGGATGCGCGCCTGACGTGCGGCGCCGACGCCATGCCGTGGTAGCGGTCGCCACGCTTTTCGGGTACGATTCCCGGACCTTCTCCAGAAGGCGACATGACGCGTGTCATTGTTTGGAGTCTGCTTGCGGCGGGCGGGGCGGTCGTGGCGGTAGCCTCGCAGCCGCCGCTCGCAGCCACCGGGGGCATCACCGCGATCGAGGGCATCAGGGTCGGGCACCACACCCTCGCCGCCCGCCCGACCGGCTGCACGGTCATCCTCACCGAGCGCGGGGCGGTCGCCGCCGTCGACGTCAGGGGCGCCGCGCCGGGGACGCGCGAGACGGCGCTGCTCGACCCGACGCGCACGGTTCAGGAGGTGCACGCCGTCGTGCTGGCCGGGGGCAGCGCGTTCGGCCTGGCGGCGGCCGACGGCGTCATGCGCTACCTCGAGGAACGTGACGTCGGGTACGCGACGCAGGCGGCCAGGGTCCCCATCGTGCCGGCCGCCATTCTGTACGACCTGGCCGTCGGCGGCGATCCGTCCATCCGCCCCACGGCCGACTGCGGCTACCGCGCCGCGCTGGCGGCCAGCGGCAGCCCGGTCGCCGAAGGCAGCGTCGGCGCCGGCGCCGGCGCCACCGTGGGCAAGCTGGGCGGCCCGCGCCGCGCCATGAAGGGCGGTATCGGCACCGCGCTGGTCGAGCTGCCCGACGGCATTCGCGTGGCGGCTCTCATGGCGGTCAACGCGGTCGGGGACGTCTACGAGCCGACCACGGGCGTCCTGATTGCCGGCGTGCGGAGCGGCGACGGACGGTCGCTGGCGGGTGCGCGGGGACTGCTGCGGCAGCCGGCGCCCGAGGCGCCGGCCGGGGAGAACACGACCATCGGCATCGTCGCCACCGATGCCGCGCTCGACAGGGCCCAGCTCGGCATCGTCGCGCGGATGGCGCACGACGGCCTGGCGCGCGCGGTCCGGCCGGCACACACGCCGGTGGACGGGGATGCCATCTTCGCCCTGTCGACCGGCGCCGTGGCGACCCCCACGAGCCTGTTGCGGATCGGCGCCCTGGCGGCCGACGTCACCGCGGAGGCCATCGTCCGCGCCGTGCGCGCGGCCAGCGGCGTGCCGGGCTTCCCGGCCGTCCGCGACCTCAAGGAGAGCACACCATGAACGCTGTCGTTCTCGCGGTTGTCGGCCTGATCGCGGTCTTCTCCGGGTACCGCTTCTACTCGAAGTTCATGGCCGAGAAGATCTACCGGCTCGATCCCGACTTCAAGACTCCGGCGCACGCCATGCGGGACGACATCGACTACGTGCCCACGAACCGGGTGGTCCTGTGGGGCCACCACTTCACCGCCGTCGCCGGCGCCGCGCCGATCATCGGCCCGAGCATCGCGGTGGTGTGGGGCTGGCTGCCGGCCTTCCTCTGGGTCGTCATCGGCACGATGTTCTTCGCCGGCGTCCACGACTTCGGCGCCATCTGGGCCAGCGTCCGCAACAAGGCCCTGTCGGTCGGCTCGCTCACCGGCGAGGTGGTGAGCCACCGCGCGCGCAACCTGTTCATGGTCGTGGTCTTCTTCCTGCTGCTGATGGTGAACGCGGTCTTCGCGGTGGCCATCTCCACCGAGTTCATCAACACGCCGGCGAGCGTCATCCCGGCCTGGACCGCCGTCTTCGTGGCGGTCGGCATCGGCATCCTGCTCTACAGGGTGGGCGTCGGCATCACCTGGCCCACGGTGGCCGGCACGGTCATCCTCTACGCGGTCATCTACCTGGGCGAGCTGTTCCCGGTCACGCTGACCGAGACGGCCGGCATCGCCCCGGCGGCGCAGTGGATCCTGATCCTGTTCGCCTACGCCGCAGTGGCATCGATGCTGCCGGTCTGGCTCCTGCTGCAGCCGCGCGACTACATCAACGGCATCCAGCTCTTCGTCGGCCTCGGCATCCTGTACGGCGCGGTCTTCATCGCCGCCCCGACGATTGTCGCGCCGCCGATCAATCCCAACGTCCCGGCGGGGACGCCGCCCATCATGCCGCTGCTGTTCGTCACGATCGCCTGCGGCGCGATCTCCGGCTTCCACGGCCTCGTCAGCTCCGGCACCACGTCGAAGCAGCTCAACACCGAGACCGACGCGCGCTTCGTCGGCTATCTCGGATCGCTCGGTGAAGGCACCCTCGCCATCGTCGCGATCATCGCGGTCACGGCCGGCTTCTCGATGACCGAGTGGCAGTCGGCCTACGCCAACGCGGAGAGCTTCGGCGCCGTGGGCGGCATCAGCGCGTTCGTCGCGGGCGGCTCCCGGATCGCCTCCGAGGGGCTCGGCCTGCCGCTCGGCTTCGCACAGACGCTGCTCGCCGTCATGGCGGTGCTGTTCGCCGGCACGACGATGGACGCCGGCGTCCGCCTGCAGCGCTACATCGTGCAGGAATGGGGCACCATCTACAGGATCCCGGCCCTCACGAACGGCTACGTCGCCACGGCCGTCGCCGTAGGGGCCTGCCTGGTGCTGGCGTTCGGCGCAGGGGGCGCCGACGGGACCGGCGGCATGATCATCTGGCCGCTGTTCGGCACGACGAATCAACTGCTCGCGGGGCTGACGCTCCTCGTCATCAGCGTCATGCTGGTCAAGCTGGGGCGGCCGGCGCGCTACACGCTGATACCGATGGTCTTCGTCACGACGATGGCGCTGCTCGCCGCGCTCTACCAGCTCAGCAGCCTCTACACCGAAGGCCGATACGTGCTGGTCGCCATCGACATCGTGATCATCATCACCGCCATCTTCGTCATGCTGGAGGCGGCGTCGGCGCTCATGCGGGAACGCCGCGCGGCGGCGGCGACGGCGGGCTAGCGGCCTGGCAGGGCACGGATGCAGCAGTCATGGCGGCGTCGGCTCGGGGCGCGGCTCGCCACGGCCCGCGCGCTGCTCGGCGAGTTCTACACGGCGCCCTACCGGGGCGCCGTGGCGCGCGCCAAGCGCGACGAGGACGATCTGTTCATGCTGTTCGTCTACGCCGAGCTGATGGGGGTGCCGAATCCTGCCACCTACTACACGCTGGAGCTCCAGCCGCTCCTGCTGGAGCGCTTCCACGAGTGGCACACCCGGATGGGCCTCGAGCACTCCCCGCTAGACCACTTCCGCTGCTGCTAGCGAGGCGCGCACAGCGCGCCCCGGCGGCAGCGGCGCGGGGCGCAGGGGCCCCCGCAAGCGAACGCCGGGGGCTCGGGGCAACGCCCCGCCCGACTGGAGCGCCGGCCCAGCCGGCGCAAGGCGCGCCTCGGCGGCAGCGGCGCGGGGCTATCGCCCCCCCGCAAACGGACGCCGGGGGCTTGGGGCAACGCCCCGCCAGACTGGAGCGCCGGCCCAGCCGGCGCAAGGCGCGCACGGCGCGCCTCGGCGGGAGTGGCGCGGGGCTATGGGGCCCCCGCAAACGGACGCTGGGGGCTTGGGGCGCAGCCCCATCTAGATGATGCTCGAGGACCTGCTGGCGCACCAACTGGTGTTCGTGGGCGGCAAGGGCGGCGTCGGCAAGACGACCATCGCCGCGGCGGTGGCCGTCAGCGCCGCAGACCGGGGGCGGCGCTGCCTGCTGGTCTCCACCGACCCCGCACACTCGCTGGGAGACATCTTCGAGCGCGAGATCGGTGACCAACAGCAGGAGCTCGGACCGGATCTCTGGGGTCTGGAGATCGATCCGGACATGGAGGCGGCGCGCCACATCGACGCCGTGAAGGCCCAGATGAAGGCCCTCGTTCATCCGCGCCTGTACGGCGAGGTCGACCGGCAGCTCGACCTCGCCCGCGACGCGCCGGGAGCCGCCGAGGCCGCCCTGCTCGAACGGGTCGCGACGCTCATGGGGCACGACGGGTCGCGCTACGACCTCGTCGTCTTCGACACGGCACCCAGCGGCCACACGGTGCGCCTGCTCTCGCTGCCCGAGGTGATGGGCGCCTGGATGGACGGCCTCCTGCGCCACCGGCAACGCGCGGGCCGTCTGGCGGACGTCCTGGGCCGTCTCGGCGGCGGGCCCGCCGCCGGCGACGAGCTGTCGCTCATCGACCATGCCGCGGACCACGAGCCGGGCAGCCGCAACGCGCAGATCCACGACCGCCTGCAGGCCCGGCGCCGCACGTTCCTGGTGGCGCGCGAGCGGCTGCTCGACCAGGCCACCACCGCCTTCCTGCTGGTGATGAACAGCGACAAGCTGTCCATCCTCGAGAGCCGGCGGGTCCGCGACCTGCTGTCCCGCTTCGATGTCGGCGTCTGGGGCGTCGTGATCAACCGCGTCCTGCCGAGCGCGGCCGGCGGCGACTTCCTGGCCGCGCGGCGGACCCAGGAGCAGGCCTATCGCGCGGAGATCGACCGTCTCTTCGCGCGCCTGCCGCGGGTCGCGGTGCCGCTGCTCGAGCGCGACGTGCACGGCACGGGCGCCGTGCGGCGGGTCGGAGAGCTGCTGCGGCGCGGCTGGGAATCGGGCACGTAGGCCCCGGGGAACCGTCGTGGGCGTCTCTCCCGTCGCCGCCGCGCTGCTGGCCTTCGCCGCCTACTGGGCGGCCTACCGCTTCTATGCCCGGCACCTGGCCCGGCGGCTGTTCGCGCTCGACGCCGCCCGGCCGACGCCGGCGCATCGGCTGCGCGACGACGTCGACTACGTGCCCGCCAACCGCTACGTGCTGTTCGGGCACCAGTTCGCCTCCATCACGGGCCTGTCGCCCATGCTGGGGCCGGCCATCGCGGTCATCTGGGGCTGGCTGCCGGCGCTGGCGTGGGTGGTGCTGGGCGCCGTCTTCGTCGGCGCGGTGCACGACTTCGGCGCGCTCGCCGTCTCCATCCGCGCCCGGGGCCTGTCGATCGGCAAGGTGACCGAGAGCCTGGTCGGACCGCGCGCCAAGACGCTGTTCCACCTGCTCATCTTCTTCCTGATCGCCCTGGCCATGGGCGTGTTCGTGCACGTCGTGGCCACGCTGTTCTCCCCCGCCTTCTACCCGGAGTCGGTGCTGCCGACGGCGGTGCTCATGCTGGTGGCGGTCGGCATCGGCGTGGCGATCTACCGGCTCGGCTGGGACATCCGGGCGCTGACCGCCGCGGGCCTGCTCGTGCTGCTCCTGCTCGTCTGGGCCGGCATCCGGTATCCCGTCATCGGCCCCTCGCTGGCGCAGTGGAAATGGCTGCTGCTGATCTACTCGTTCGCCGCCAGCGTGCTGCCGGTCTGGCTGCTGCTGCAGCCCCGCGACTACCTCAACAGCCTGCTGCTCTATGCCGGCGTGGCGGCCATGTACGCCGGCTTCTTCCTGACCAACCCGTCGTTCGCCGCGCCCGTTCTGGACGTCGATCCGGCCGGCGCGCCCGCGATGTTCCCGTTCGTCTTCATCGTGATCGCCTGCGGGGCGGCCAGCGGCTTCCACGCGCTGGTCTCGTCGGGCACCTCGGCCAAGCAACTCGACCGGGAGACCGACGCTCCGCTGGTCGGCTACGGGGCGATGCTGGGCGAATCGCTGCTGGGCGTGATGGCGGTGCTGGCCTGCACGGCCGGCTTCGTGTCGCGGCAGGACTGGCTGGCGCGCTATCAGAGCTGGGAAACGGCCGACAGCCTCGGCGGGAACATCGCGGCGTTCATCGCCGGCACGACGCGGTTCCTGTCCACGCTCGGCTTCTCCGCCGAGCTGGCCACCGTCGGGGTCGCCGTGCTCGTCGTCTCGTTCGCCCTGACGTCGCTCGACTCCGCCACGCGGCTGCTGCGCTACAACGTGACCGAGATTGGCGAGACGCTGGGCGTGGCCCCGCTCGGAAACCGCTACGTGGCGTCGGCCATCGCGGTGGCCGCCATCTGGTTCTTCGCGTTCTTCCAGGTGCGGGGCGAGTTCGCGGGGCTGGTGCTCTGGCAGCTGTTCGGGACCACCAATCAGATGCTGGCCGGGCTCGCGCTGCTCGCCATCACGGTCTACCTCCTGCGGCGCGGCAAGCCGATCGTCTACACGCTGGCGCCGATGCTGCTGATCCTGGTCTCCACGCTGTCGGCGATGAGCATCAACCTCGCGGAGTTCTGGGCCGACGGGCAGTGGACGCTGCTGGTCACCGGCACGGCCATCCTGGTGCTGGCCGTGTGGCTCGCGGGCGAAGCCTGGATTGCCGTGCGCCGCTTCCGGCGCGGCGGCGCGACCGAGCCGCTGGAGGTCAGCTTCCGGCCGGCGCCGGGCGCGGCATTTGCCCGGGGCGGGACCCAGACCCTAGAATAGAGGCGGTTTCCACGGAGGTCGAAGCGTGAATCCTTGGCTCGCAGTCCTGATCACCGCCATCCTCGCGTTCGCGGCTCACATCCTCTTCGTGCTCGCCGTGCGCAGCAAGTAGCGGTCGGCGGTGCGTCGCGCACCGCCGCCTGCAGCATGACGATGCGATCGGCGACGCCCTCGACGACCGGCGGTTCGACGGCTCTCACCACCTGCACGCTGGCCGTTGCCGGTATGGCGCTCGCAGTGTTCGCCGGGTTCGGATGTCAGCGTGAAACGCAGGATGCGCGCGACATTCGCAGCGAGCTGCACGCGATACTCGACGACGTCAGGCAAGTCATCCGCGACGAGATCGACATCCTGGAAGACCTGGTCGGACGACCCGGCCAGTCGACGCTCGAGCCGATCTGGCGCAACCACCTCGCAGCGGCGGAGGGCGCGGTCGAGCGGCTGGCCGCCTTGCGCTCGGAGGTCGACGCTTCCACGACCACCGAGATCGAGGCAGCGGTCGCCGACCGGGTGCTGTCGGAGGTACGGGAAATACGACGCGCCCTGGACGAACGCATCAGGAACTTGCGGGAAGAAATAGGCAGACCGCGGCAGGTGTGACGCCGCCGTCCGAGCGCGGGCGACGACCTTTCGCCGCGGGACACCGCGGGAAAACGGTCAGTGTCCGGGGTGCAGTTGGCACTCCCCAAGACGCGTGATGGCGCGCTGCGCCGCCGGCGGCGGCGCAGCGCGCCCCGCCTCAACGAGACTCGTCCCGCAGGCCGAAGACGAACAGCACGTTGCCGGCCGCGACCGCGACGTGCTGCGCGTCGTCCACCTGGTAGCTCATCGGCCCGTTGTGGACCACGCCGCCGAGCGTCGTCCGCCAGAGCAGCTCCCCGTCGCCGGCGTCGAAGGCGTAGAAGTACCCCTCCCGGCCGCCGGTGAACAGCACGTCGGAGGCCGTGGTCAGGATGCCGCTGGTCGTCATGTCGGTCATCTCGAACTTCCAGCGCTGCTCGCCGGTGCGCGGGTCGAGCGCGATCACGGCGCCGTTCCCGACGGCCTCCGTCCAGCGGTTGACGTGGCCGCGCGTCAGCGCCGGCGGGGCGGCGGCGCCCGGGATGGCCGGCATCGGCCGGCCGCCGAGGAACAACTGGCCCTCGCGGTACTCCTCCGGCTCGGCGGACGGCTCGAAGATCGCCCCGTAGTTCTCCCAGGCGGACAGGTAGAACAGCCCGGTGCCCGGGTTGTAGGACGGCGAGTACCAGTTCGTGCCGCCCTGCACGCCGGGATAGGTGACCTCGCCGGGCGCCTGCGGCGTCTCAATGGGCCGGCCGCTGTCGTCGAGCCCCTCGGCCCAGTTGACCGTCACGAACGGACGCCCGTTGATGAAGCGGCCGGTCGTCCGGTCCAGGGCATAGAAGAACCCGTTGCGATTGGCCCACAGCATCACCTTGACGACCTGCCCGTCGGCCGTCTCGATGTCGGCCAGCACCGGAATCTGGACCGCGTCGTAGTCGTACGGGTCGTTGGGGGTGAACTGGAAGTACCAGCGCAGCTCGCCGGTGTCGGCGTCGAGCGCCACGACGCTGTCCGAGTAGAGATTGTCGCCCCGCCGCTGCGCCGGGTTCCAGTCGGGTCCCGGGTTGCCGATGCCCCAGTACGTCAGGTTGAGCTCCGGATCGTACGAGCCGGTCAGCCAGACCGAGGCGCCGCCGGTGCGCCACGAGTCGCCCGACCACGTGTCGTTTCCCGGCTCGCCGGGGCCCGGGATGGTGTAGAAGCGCCACACCTCTTCGCCCGTGGCCGCGTCGTAGGCCGCGATGTAGCCGCGGATGCCGTACTCGCCGCCCGCGACGCCCACCACGACCTTGTCGTCGATCACCAGCGGCGCCACGGTCATGGCGTAGCCCTGCGAGGGCTCCCCCACCGCGGTCTTCCAGATGGGCCGCCCCGTCACCGCGTCGAGCGCGATGAGCTGGGCGTCGATCGTCGCCATGAACAAGGTGTCGCCGAGGATGCCCACGCCGCGGTTGACGCGGCCGCAGCACGGCCGCGACTCCGGCGACGGCGTGTACTCGTAGACCCAGAACACGCGCCCCGTCGCGGCGTCGAGCGCCACCACGTCGTTCGGCGCCTGGGTGACGTACATGACGCCGTCGACCACCAGCGGCGTCGCGGTGAAGTTCTCGAGCGACCGCGCCTGGAAGACCCACTTCAGCTCCAGGTCATCGACATTGGACGGGGTGATCTGGTCCAGCAGGCTGTGCCGCGTGCTGGCGTACGACCCCGAGTAGGTCAGCCAGTTGTGGGGCTCGCTCTCCGCGTTGCGCAGGCGGTCGGCGGTGACCTGGGCGTCGAGGCCCGCGGTGAGCAGCAGCGAGAGAACGCACGTCAGAGCAACGGATCGGGCCATGGTCAGTCCACCCCCTGGAGCGAGAGGAGATACGCGAGCAGGTCGGAGAGCTCCTGCTCGCTGAGCTCGTCCTCGTAGGACGGCATCGGCGACGTCGTGAGCACGGTGTACTCCCGCAGGTCGGCCTTCTCGAGCGAGACGAGCCGCTCGTCCTGGTCGATGAGCTGCACCGTGAAGGTATCCTCGTTGAGCCGCCGCCCGCTCACCTCCCGCCCGTCGCGCGTCACGGCGCGGACGGGCCGGTTGACGGGCAGCATCGAGCCGGTCGGGTCCAGCAGCGACCGCTCGAGCGCGCCGGCGGAGCGCACCGCACCGATGTCGGTCAGGTCGGGCGCCGACCGCGATCCGCGGCCCGCGACCCGGTGGCAGCTCAGGCAATCGCCCCTGCCCAGGAAGACGGCTTCGCCGCGGGCCGCGTCGCCGAGCGTGAGCGTGGCCGGATCGACATCGCCCATGGTCCGGATGAAAGCCACCAGGCCGGACAGCTCGGCCTCCGTGTACTCGCCGGGCGGCATCGCGGTGTCGGGCAGGCCGTTCGCGATCACCGCCTGCAGCTCCGGGTCCGACGACGCGTTGCGGAAGGTCCCGCCGCGCAGGCTCACGCCGGCAATCGCGTCGCCTTCCGTGCCGTGACAGACCGAGCAGTTGTCGGCATAGAGCCGCGCCCCGAACTCGATGTCCGCCTGCTCGTACTGGCCGGCATGCTCCTGCGCGCGAAGCGCCCCGCCGGAAGCCGCGAGAAGGACTGCCGCCGCCAGCGCCAAGGGTCCTGCATGTCGTCTATCTCTCATCCTGCTTTCTCGCATCCTGCTTCTCCCGCCGGAACCGAGGCTCATTAGTAGTGTAGTGCAGTCCGACGCCGGGTGCCCCAAGCCGGCCGTACGCGTCTATAATCGGCGCATGCTTGGATACATCCGCGCCTCGCTCGCTCTGGCCTCCATGGCGCTGCTCGCTGCCTGCGCCGACGGTCCGCCGGATGCCGACAGCCTCCGGGCGTCGTTCGCCGAACAGATCGCCGCGGTGGGCGGCGTCAGCAATTTCGAGCGGGACGGCACAGAGCTCACGTTCTCCGGGCCCGACGGCGCCGGCGGGCAGGTGGCCTGGCGCGTCAGCATCGACTCGGTGGTCGTCGCGCCACAGGACGACGAGGAGTACACGTACCGCGGGAACATCCTGTCCTCCTGGTACGCCGACGGCGAGCCGGTCGAGCCGGTGGGATCGATGTCCAACCTGCCGTCCGACTTTCTCGACGCGGGCATCGCGCAGGATTGCTGGGGCCTGTGGGCCGCGGCGGAGAGCCGTTGGACATGGACCTAGCGGCTGTCCGGGACCGGCCGCACATATTGGCCGCAACGCGAGACGTATCAGGCTAGAATAGCTGTCTGCCGCGCGCGATCCGCTGGCGAGGGGGCCGCGGCCCGGGCGGCCTGGAGGAGGAACATGCTGCAACGCGTCAGAAGATCGTTTCTGGCTGTCGCGATCGTCGTCGCAGCCGTCGCGGTCACCCTGTGGCCGGCGGAGACCGCAGGCCAGGACGAGGCCTATCGCGCGCCGCGCCTCGTCGGCACGGACCACCCGGACCTGAACGGCATCTGGCAGGCGATGGGCACGGCGCACTGGAACGTCGAGGACCATTCCGTCGATGCCGGGCCGTTCCCGACGCTGCTGGGAACCTGGGGCGTGCAGCCCGCCGGCCGGAGCGTCATCGTCGGCCGCGGCCGGATCCCCTACCAGGACTGGGCGCTGGAGCAGCGGCGCGAGAACTACGAGACGCGCCTGACCATGAACCCGGACGAGCTCAGCACGCAGGGCGACCCGGAAGCCAAGTGCATGATGCCCGGGATTCCCCGCGCGACGTATCTCCCGTTCCCCTTCCAGATCATTCAGATTCCGAGCAAGATCCTCGTCGCCTATCAGTTCAACGTCGCCAAGCGCACCATCCACATGGAGAACCACGTGGAGGCCCCGATCGACTTCTGGATGGGGTGGTCGAACGGCCATTGGGAAGGCGACACGCTGGTGGTGGAGGTCACGGGCTTCAACGGCCTGACCTGGCTCGACCGCTCCGGCAACTTCCACAGCGCGTCCCTGCGCGTGGTCGAGCGCATCACGCCGATGGGCCCGAACCACCTGATGTACGAGGCCACGCTCGAGGATCCAGAGGTCTACACCGAGCCCTGGACGATCCGCATGCCCCTGTACCGGCGCGTGGAGGAGAACGCCCAGTTGCTCGAGTTCCGGTGCGTCGACATCGTGGAGGAGTTCATCTACGGCAGCCTGGTCAAGGGAGCGCAGCCGTAGCGGTGGGTAGCCGAGTGCACGACAGGAGGCTCGAGATGCGCAAGCTGTACTTCGCGGCCGGAGCGGCGGCAGCCGTCGTGGCCATGTTGGGGCTGGTGGCCGTCCCGGCTGCCGGGCAGGCCCAGGAGGAAGACGCCTACATGGTGCCGCACACCGCCTGGGGCGACCCCGACTTTCAGGGCTCGTGGGAGAACCGCACGCCCACGCCGCTGGAGCGCCCCGTCGAGTTCGGGACGCGCGAGTTCCTGACCGAGGAGGAAGCCGCGGCCCGCGCGGCCAACCGCGTCGGCCTGCCCGACGGCGAGGAAGGCATCATCGCGGACGACCTGGTGGCCGCGGACGTCCAGCGCGTCGAGCGGTCCAACAGCATCGACCCCGACCGCCCGGGCCAGCGAATCTCGGGCGCCGAGTACAACGCGTTCTGGAACGCGCCGGTCAGCCCGCGCCTCGCGTCGCGGCGCACGTCGCAGATTGTCGATCCCCCGGACGGCCGCCTGCCGCCCTACACGCGCGAGATTCTCGAGGGGTGGAACGCGCGGGAGGCGGCGCGAGCCCACCGCGGGGAAGCCGATTCCTGGCTGGACCGCAACGTCATGGAGCGCTGCATCCTGCGCACCGGCCTGGCGATGGGCGAGATGAACGTGCCGAAGGACATCTACCAGACGCCCGGCCAGATCGTCTTCGACCTGCAGTACGGCGTGGTGCGCATCGTCCCGCTGGACGGACGTCCCCGCCTGGGCTCGGACATCACGCAGTGGTGGGGCGACTCGCACGGCCGCTGGGAGGATGACACGCTGGTCATCGAGACCACCAACTTCAACAACCTGCAGAACGGCGGCCCCGTGATGCCGTCGCACGGCGGCATCTACGGCCACAACCACGCGCACTACCACATGGGCACGGGCGAGCACCTGACGATCACGGAGCGCCTCCGGCGCACCGGGCCCGACACCATCGAGTACGCCTACACGATCAACGACCCGAGCGTGTACGTGAGGCCGTGGACGGCCGTCAACGTCTGGCACCTCGACCCGAACGAGCCGGACGTCTACGAGTACACCTGCCACGAGCACAACTACGGCATGGTGGGCCTGCTCAAGGGCGGCCGGGCGGACGAGCAGATCGCGATGGACGAGGCGGCGCGGGAGATCAACGACCGTGCGCCGCAGATCGCCGCCGAGTGGGCGGAAACCGAGGCGTGGGAAGCGGCGCAGGGCCGCTGACGGGCAGAGCGAGTTGAACAAGGCGAGCTGAACAGGAGGAGATTCAGATGCGAGCGAAAGTGGCCATCGTCGGTTGCCTGGTCGGTCTGTTCGTCGTCGCGACGACGACGCCGGCCCTGGCGCATCATGCGTTTGCGGCGGAGTTCGACGCCAACAAGCCGATCTCGCTGCAGGGCAAGATCACGCGGATGGAGTGGGTCAACCCCCATTCGTGGCTGCACATCGACGTCACCCGCGAAGACGGCACGGTCGAGGCCTGGATGGTCGAGGGCGGACCTCCGACCAGCCTGCTCCGCCGCGGCTTCACCAAGCGGGACCTGCCGATCGGCGACGAGGTATTCGTCGAGGGCTACCTGGCCAAGGACGGCTCGAACAAGGCCAACGGCCGCGACATCACGTTCGGCGACGGACGCAAGCTGTTCATGGGCTCGTCCGGCACGGGCGCGCCGCGCGACGGCCGCGACCCGACCGAGCGCTAGCAGCAGCTTCGCGGGGGGACGGCCGCCGGCACGGGCCGCCCTCCGCGTGTCATGACGCCGGCCGGCGTGCGCACGCGTGCCGGCCGGCGCTGTTCGTTTGGCGCGGTCCTGCCCTGCCGCGGCGCGCGCCTGCCGAACGCCGCGCCGGCCTGCCCGGCTCGCCGCGGCGACCAGGAGGAGACAGCAGCCGATGAAGACACTTGTGGGAACCCTGGCATTGCTCGTTGCCGCCATCGGTTTCGCGGCGGCCCCGCCCGCCGCGGCCGAAGAGGCCGAGGCGGAGGTCACCTACACCAGGCACATCGCGCCGATCATCCAGCGGTCGTGCGAGAGCTGTCACCGGCAGGGCGGGTTCGCCCCGATGTCGTTGATGACCTACGACGAGGTGCGGCCCTGGGCGCGGGCCATCAGGCAGCGGACGGCCACCCGCGAGATGCCCCCCTGGTTCATCGAGCCCGACGTGGGCGTCCAGCACTTCAAGAACGACCCGTCGCTGAGCGCCGAGGAGATCGCGATGGTGGCGCGCTGGGTCGACAGCGGCGCCCCGCGCGGCAACCCGGCCGACATGCCGCCGCCCCGCGAGTACCTCGACCGGACGCAGTGGGCGATCGGCGAGCCGGATCTGATCGTCGAGGGGCCGGAAGTGCTCGTCAAGGCCATCGCCCCCGACTACCACCGCGAGCTCGGCCCCGTGGCGACCGGCCTGACCGAGGACCGCTACATCGCCGCCGTGGAGGTGAAGGAGACCCGGCTCGACGGCAGCGCGTTCAGGAAGGAAGAGGAGCAGGGCATGAACCTCTTCACCCTGCACCACGCCGGCATCCGGGAGCTCGGGTTCGACATGGACGCTCCCGACGGCTTCTATCTGATCTACGAGGTCGGACAGAACGAGACCGTCTATCCGGTGGACACCGGCGTCCGCCTGCGCGCCGGCTCCGCGCTGACCTACACGGTGCACATGCACTCGGTCGGCCGCGACATCCCGGTCCGCGTGGACGTGGGATTCAAGTTCCATCCCAGGGGGTACGAGCCGAAGTACAGCCAGTCGGGCTACAACTCCGGGCTCGTCGGCGGCAGCAACGTGCGCGAGGACCTCGCGCTGCCGCCCGGACAGGCCTCCATCCGCTACGACAACTTCCAGACGATGAGCGAGCCGGGCATCCTCACCACCTTCGAGCCGCACCTGCACATGAGCGGCGACCGGATGTGCGTCGAGGCCCAGTACCCGAACGGGTACCGCGAGATCCTCAACTGCTCGGGCTACGACCACAACTGGGTCCGGACCTACGTCTACGAGGACGACTACGCGCCGCTCCTGCCGCGGGGCACCATCCTGCACATCATGGGGTGGTACAACAACTCGGAGACGAACTCGAACAACATCGAGCCGCGCAACTGGAAGACGGGCGGCAACCGGTCGGTCGACGAGATGTTCGTGTTCCTGCCGAAGATCACGCTGCTGACCGACGAGCAGTTCGCGGAAGAGGTGGCGCGGCGCGAGGCGCTGCAGCTCGGCGCCAACACGAACCAGCAGGACTAGGCCCCGCTCTCGGAGTCTGCTCTCCCCCGGGCGCCCCATGCGGCCACGGACCGCATGGGGCGCCTGTCACTTGCAAGGAATGATCATGAGTGTTCGTGTTCGGCGTCGATTGGCATGGCGCTCGGTCGCCGCGGCGGCAGCGCTGGCCTGCCTGGCCCCGGCCCTCGGCTTCGCCCAGGACAACCTCATCATGAGGCGCGGGCAGCGCATCGCGCCCATCTACGAAGGGTGGATCGCGAACCCGGACGGGACGTTCGACCTTATCTTCGGCTACTTCAACCTCAACAGCGAACAGATCATCGACGTCCCGGTCGGCGCGGACAACAGCATCGAGCCGGGCGGCCCGGACCAGGGGCAGCCGGCCCACTTCTTTCCGCGCCGCAGCCGCTTCACGTTCCGGGTCACGGTGCCCGCGGACTTCGGCGACCGGGAGATCGTCTGGAAGCTCACCGCGAACGGCAAGACCGAGTACGCGTTCGCCACGCTGAAGCCCGACTACATCATCGACGAGCGGATCATGATGATGAACAACGGCGGGTTCGGCGGCCGCGGGCAGCGGCTCGGCGAGCCCGACAACGTGCCGCCGAGCATCCGCCTGCCGGGACCCGCCGTACGGTCCGTCAGGGTCGGCGAGCCGCTCGCGCTGACAGCCTACGCCAGCGACGACGGCAACCCGCGCGGCGGCATCGGCGGCTCCAACGACCTCGGTCTCGGCACCGGCTGGTTCGTCTACCGCGGCCCCGCCGACGCGATCGCCCTGGAGCCCGAGCAGGAGCATCCGGAGTACCGCCGCCAGAAGGCGACCGCGGCACGGTTGCGGCAGACGGCGTTCTCGAGCGCCGCGCGGCCCCGAGTGGGCAGCACCGGCGGCGGCGCGTCGCAGGTGGAGCTGCCGCCGCCGAACGTGGTGACGGATCGACCCGTCGACGTGACCGCCACGTTCAGCGAGCCCGGCACCTACACGCTCCGCGCGATGGCCCACGACGGCGGCCTGCACGGCACGGTGGACGTGACCGTCACCGTCGAACCGTAGGATTGGCTGGGCGCCAACCGGAGCTGCAGGCAACGATTGGCGCCCAGCGCACCTCCCGGCCGGCGGGCGCGCCACCCGCCGGCCGACCCGGCTTCCGATGGGATCACACCGCGCGCGGACGGCCGGCGCGTCGGCACGGACCGCGCAACGGCTGCGCGACCACTTCCGTGACGCGCGCGACCCGGCGGTCGTTACGAACTCGATGATCTCGAGCCGCATCTCAAGCACGACATCAACCAGACCCTCGACGAACTCGGGGACACGGGCGAGGTCGATTTCGACGCCCGGGTCGCCGCGATCGTGTGGGAGAACGCGTTCAAGTCCAGCCAGTTCGTGCGAGGCGAGTGATGTCCGCGGCGCTCGACGCCCGCCCCGGACGGGGCCCGGCACGATGGATCGCATCCGTCGGACTGTGGGGCGGCGCCGTGTGTCTCCTGATCGGCGCGACGTTCCACCTAGGGGCGGGACTCGACGCGCCGCCAGCGACACCGGCCAAGGACGCGGACGGTTCCGGGGTGACGGCGCACCAGGCTGGCCCGCAAGACAACCGGTCTCGACAGCCCGCTGAGGAAGGAGCCGGCGGCGCCGGCACGGCCGCGCTCCAGCGGGCGGCGCCGGACGCCTCGCCGGCAACATGGGTCGGACACGGCTTCCGGTCGCGCTGAAGTACCTCGCCCCAGCGGCCTTCGCGGTGCTGGGGACGCTGCTGGTGGCGGTCGGCGCGGTCTTCGCGCTGCTCGATTGGATGGGGGTCCTGGCCGCCGCGGCTGCACGGAGCCACGGTATGGAGGCCCCGGAACCGCGCCACGACCTCCTGTCGCCCGAATGGCATGACCGCGCCTCCGCGGCCGTCCGTGACGGCCCCGCCGGGGCGACCGCGCGCGCAGCGAACTCAGGCCCGTCCGGGGCGGACAGGACCCGCAGTCCGGCATCGGGCCGGGTCGGCCGCACCGCGGGCGTGTACGGCGAGGCGATCGGGGACGCGGCGGCCGACAGCGTCGGCCCGCATGGGCACCGTGCGCCCGGACCCGGGTCGGACGAGGCGCGGCGGAGCGCGTCGGCCGGCAGCGCCGAGCCAACCCCGCAGTACGCGATGGCGCTTGCGTTCGGGGACGCGGCGAAGCCCGCCCCGGGCGTGCAGTCGCCGATGCCGCACACCCCAGTGGACGAAACGGCTCCGCCGCCCGAGGTCGATGAACCACTGCCCCTGGAGCCAGCCGGACCCGGCGACCTGATCGACGCCTGGAACAAGTATCGGCGCAACGGCGACGGTCACTTCAATCCGCGCGGCCTTCAGGCGGTGCTGAACGAATGGGGTTCGATGTGGACGTCGGCCACGGCGATCGGGTCGGCCCCGCCGGCGCGGTGCTGGTCGTGGAACGATCGGCTCAAGGGCCTTCCACGTGTTGCCCAGTTTCAACAAGTCGCCGCGGGCGGTCGCGGACTGGTTCGACAACGCCGGCAGCGGCGCCCTGACCGACCGGACGCAGCAGGTGGCGCGGGTGGGACGCGGCCGTTGGCTCGAATCGGAGACCGGGCGTTTCGAGGTGATCGAGCGAGGCGAGGTGCGGTAGCGCCAATCAGACGGGGCTTTGCCCCGACCCCCCGGCGTCCGCTTGCCGGAACCCTACAGCTCCGCGCCACGCCCGCCTTACGGAGTCGGCGCCGTTCCACGGCGCGGACTCTTGGTCCGTCCGGCGTGGAACCGGGGCGCATCCCGTTCACCCGTCATGACGTATCGACGCGCAACGGCGTGTGCCGGGCAAGCGCATCGAAGTCGGCGTCGCAGTGGAGAACCGGCAGGTCGACGCGGATGGCCAACGCGGCGATGAGACAGTCGACGAGGACGCGCACGGTCTCGCCCCGACTGCGGCACTGTCGATAGGGCGCCGCGGCGCGATCGAAGTCGCCGGGTTGCAGCGGAACGAACGCGGCGCGTGCGATGAGCCTTCGGAGGTCCCGCCGGTGCCGCTCGTCCCGGGCGCCGGCCAACAGTTCCATACGGACGACGTCGCACGTGGCGAGGTCGGTGCCGAGCAACTCTCCCACTCGAATGCAGGTCGGCGATCCGGTGTCCCGGAGGTACTCGACCCAGGCCGAAGTGTCAACGAGGCTCATTGGTACGCCCGCGCATTTCGTCAAGGTCACCGTCCCAGCCGGCTCCGCGCATCCGGCGGGCTTCCTCAAGGCTGAACGGCTCGGCCGCGAGCGAGCGCAAGGCGAAATTGACGGCTTCCCGCTTGGTCGCCAAGCGATAGCGCCGCATGACCGCTGCGCAGGCTTCGTCGTCGACGTCCACGTTGGTGCGTGCCATACACCAATGATACACTCGCTACCTCTTCTGCAACGACGGCCCACCCTGCCCCGCCCCCCGCACATGTCCGGACGACACGAGCCGTGTCGATGAGCAGGCGCGCCTGGCGGTGACGGGGACGGCGGCGCCGGTCTGGGACGAGCCCGCGGCGGGGCCGGCCAGCCCGCCGGGGGACCCGGACCGGGTGGAGATACATCTCGATATCTCGGCCCCCATGGCGGGCTACCTGTCGCTACGCGGCGACGACGACCTCTCAGTGTTCCAGTTCGTCGCCCAGAACGCGGCGCAACACATGGCGCGGGTGTTCGGAAGCGCCGATGCGCCCGTCCGTTGGGTGGGGGTGGGTCACGAACTCCGGAACCTGGGTGCGCGGCCGCAGATCGAGCGCGGCGTCTTCGATGGGAGGTCCACCCAGCTCGACCAGTCCATGGCGCGGATGCTGAGCGACTTCCGCGCGGGCCGCGCGGAGGCCGCCGCCCTCCTCTCGGCCTGATGGCGACCAGTGACGGTCACGAAACCACCGTCGCCTGCCGGGCCGGCGCTCGCGGCGGTGGCGACGAACCGCGGCCGCAGTACGCGCTCTTCGGTAACGACCGGGAGCAGTACTGTTGCGTCCGCGACAACATCGTCACGCTGACCTGCGACGTCGAGGGCGGGTTCCGGCCGACGACCGCCCGCGCGACGTGGGCCATGCCTCCCCCCGCCGCCTCCGCCCCCGCGACGACGCCGGCCGCCGGCGGAACCGCGAACGGGAGCGGCGACGGTGCGCCCGCGGCGGCGCCCTTCGCCGAGACTGAGACCCCGAACGGGGACGCTGCGGACGCGTCGCCTGGATGGGGGCGGCCAGCTCGGCGAGCAGGCCGAGGAGCAGCGGCACGAGCCCCGGGCACTCCATACCTGGCTGGACGACGACGGCATGGTCGTGGTCCGCGGGCGTCTGACGCCGGAGGTGGGGGCCGTTGTGCGGCGGGCACTGGAGGCGGCCCTCGACGCGGCAGCGGCGAACGCAGAGGAACGGGGGCGGGCGGCGACGGGCAGCCGCGGTCGGCGGCAGTGGACGGCGCGGTTGGGGACGCGGCGGAGGCGATGGTCCCCACCATCGCACGGCGGCGCGCTGACGCCTTGGGCACAGTCGCCGAGTGCGCACTGACCGGCGGGCTGGACAAGGGGACCGCCGGCGACCGCTATCAGGTGGTCGTGCACGTAGACGGCGACACGCTGGCCGAGGATGGCCAGGAGGACACCCGCGAGACGGACGAGAGCGGTTCAGGCGATAGCGCCGCCGCGGCCGATGGGCGCGTGGTCGCCGCGGACGCGGCCGGGGTCGAGGGACGCGTGGCGGCTGAGCGCTGTCAATTCCGAGTATCTCGCCTATCAGGCTATACTGGTCGCATAGTTTCCTCGTCAAAGTCCTCCGGAATATCGAACTGCAGGTGCAGGGCGCCGCCGAGCTTTCGGTGGCCGACTGCATCTCTACTCCGTGACGGACTACGGAGAGATTCGGCGTGCGATCTTTATCATCTACTTTGAGACCTTCCCCGACTCACTGGCAGGTTCCCTCCGTTGGGGGCATGACACGATGGCGATCAGCGAGAGTCTGCTGCCCGAGTTCGATCAGGAGATGGCCGGCGTCCGGAGGACGCTCGAGCGCGTTCCGGAGGACAAGTTCGACTGGAAGCCGCACCCGAAGTCCCTGTCGATGATCGCGTTGGCCGGACATATTGCCAACCTGCCGTCCTGGGGAACGCTGACCGTCCGCCAGGACGAGCTCGACACGTCGCCGGGAGGCAAGCCGATGGAGCAGACGCCCCCGCCCGCCAGCACCGCGGAGCTCTTGGCGACGTTCGACAGGACTTCCGCCGAGGCGCGCGCGGCCCTCGCCGGCGCGAGCGATGCCGAGCTGATGAAGCCGTGGACGCTGCTGCGCAACGGAACCGTGCTGTTCTCGTTGCCGAAGGTGGCGTGCTTCCGCAGTTTCGTCATCAATCACCTGATCCACCATCGGGCGCAACTCGGGGTCTACCTGCGGATCAACGATGTCCCCGTCCCGTCGCTCTACGGGCCGTCGGCCGACGAGATGCCGCCGGGGTTCTGAGAGGGCACACCGGGCCCCGCCCGGTTGCGCGGGGCGACCCGGCGGTGAGGGGCCGCGGCTTTCGTCGCGACGGCGACCCCGGCACACGCTACCCCGATCGCCGTGGCTTCCGAACGGCGTCACCGTGCCGAGGCGTCGCCCCCCTACCCCACCACCTCGTCCACCCTGCCCGCGTCGAACGCGAGGCGGTCGCGCACCAGCGCGGCTTCGCGGAACGTCTGCTCGTAGCTCCACACGGCGTCGTGGATCTCGCCGCGCGGGCCGTCGATGACGTAGTAGGTGGCCAGGCCCTTGAACGGGCAGTAGGTCGTCTTGCCGCTCTTCCGCAGCCGCGTCATGTCGATGCCGCCGCGGGCCAAGTAGTAGCGCGTCGGACAGCCGTTCTCCTCCAGCGCCACGACATCGGTCGTCGCCGCAATCGGCATCCCGCCGGCGGCGACTGCCACCCGTGCGTGCCGCGGCACGTACGCGATCCGGTGCGCGGGCGCGCGGGCGTAGCCGGGATCCGGCGTGCCGGGCTGTATGGAAGCTGGTTTCTCGCCCATGGCTCCTATTGCACCGTCACCGCGTTGATCACGACCGGCGTGACCGGCACGTTCTGGTGCCCGCCCTGCGCGGTCGTTTCGACGCCGGCGATGGCGTCGACGACGTCCATGCCGTCCGTCACGCGGCCGAAGACCGCGTAGCCGTACTCGTTCGGCCCCGTCCCGCGGTGGTCGAGGCCGCGGCCCGCGTTGTCGCGGTGGTTGATGAAGAATTGCGCGGTGGCGCTGTGGACGGCGTTGGTGCGCGCCATCGCGATGGTGCCCCGCGTGTTGCTGATGCCGTTGGCGGCCTCGTTGCGGATGGGCTCGCGCGTGATCTTGTTGATCAGATCGGTCCCCATGCCGCCGCCCTGGATCATGAAGCCCTCGATGACGCGGTGGAAGACCGTGTCCTCGTAGAACCCGGCGTAGGCGTACTGCAGGAAGTTGGCGACCGAGATCGGCGACCGGTCCTGGAACAGCTCCAGCGTGATGTCGCCCTGGGTCGTTGCCATGACCACCGTCGGGTTGCCCGGGATCAGGCCGGCCGTGGACAGCCGGATCCGGTAGATGCCCGTGCTCGCCGTCATGTACAGCGTCTGTCCGTCGTCGCCCCACGCGACGTTGGCGGTCACCTCCGGCATCAGGATGGTCCCGAGGTGCGTCCCGTCCCACCCGATCACCCAGACGCCGCCCGGCCCGGTGGCGAAGAGGTTGCCGCGCAGGTCGACCTTCATGCCGTCGGCGGCGCCCGGGGCCGTCTGGTCGTTCACGTCGTAGAAGACGCGCCCGTTCGACGCGCCGCTGTCGTCGAGGTCGTACGCCATCCACACCTTCTGGTTCTCGTCGGAGTTGGCGACGTACAGGGTCGACTCGTCTGGCGAGAGGGCGATGCCGTTCGGCCGCGTCTGGTCGCGCACGAGCAACTCCAGCTCGCCGTCCGGGCTCAGCCGGTAGATGCCGTTGAAGTCGAGCTCGCGCAGCGGCGACTCCTCGAGCCCTTCCAGACCATACGACGGGTCGGTGAAGTACAGCGACCCGTCGGAGCCGTAGACCAGGTCGTTCGGGCTGTTCAGGCGGCCGCCTTCGAAGCTGTCGGCCAGCACCGTCCGGCCGCCGTCCGCCTCGACCCGCGCGATGCGCCGGTTGCCGTGCTCGCAGATGACGAGCCGGCCCTCGGCGTCGAGCGTCAGCCCGTTCGACGAGATGGACCGCAGGCCCTCGCGGTCGCCCTCGAAGACCGGATCGATGAGGGGGGTGGCGCCGTCCGCCCCGGTCCACTGGTGGATGGCGTTGGCCCGCACGTCCGAGAAGAGCAGGCGCGACTCGCCGCGGACCCACACCGGGCCCTCCGTGAACACGTAGCCCTCGGCCACCTTCTCGATGGTGGCGCCGGCCGGCACCAGCGAGTCGAGCCGCTGGTCGACCCGCAGAATCGAGCCCTCGCCCGCGGCCTCCGGGGCCGGACCGGCATCCACCTCCTCGGGCGGCGCCTCCGAGCCGCCGCCGCAGGCCATCATCCAGACCGCGAGCGCGGCCACCAGCAGAGTGGTCGGTTTCCTCATCTTTGGTCCTCGCTTGGCGTCGTCGTTGGTTCGATACCGTTCAGTGCCGCGGCCGGCGCGGTCCGCGGCCAAACGTAACCGCCTCGAGCGCAACCGTCTCGTACGCCGGGTCGTCCTCGGCAATCCGGATGAACCGATCGACCGGGACGTCGGTGAACGTCTGCGTCAGGCCGGTCGTGGGCCAGAACACTTCCAGCTTCTCGATGCGGGTCGCCCGGCCGAGACCGATCGTCTGGCGCAGCGGATTCGCGCCGAAGCTGCCGCCGCTGTTGACGTGCCGGTAGACGGAGCGCGGCGTGCCGCCGTCGACGATCTCGGCCCGGATGCGGGCGCCGATGGCCGAGCGGTTCGAGCGCACGCCGACCAGCCTGATCGTGATCCAGCGGTTGCCCAGTCCGGGGTTCCGGTACAGGGCGTTGCCGAACCGGTCCCCGGGATAGGCTCCGCCCATCTGCTCGAAGACGTCCTGATCGCCGTCGTGGTCGAGGTCGGCGAAGAACACGCCGTGCCCCTTCTGCAGATGGCCGAAGCCGCCCGCGTAGGTCACGTCGGCGAAGCCCCGGCCGTCCCGGTTGCGGAACATCACGTTCGGCATCAGGCTGTGGTACGGCGGATAGCCGGTGCCGACGTAGAAGTCGAGGTAGCCGTCGTTGTCGAGGTCGCCGAAGTTGGCGCCCATGGCGGCGTTCGGACGGACGAGCCCGTAGCGCTCCGCGACCTCCTCGAAGCCGCCCTCCCCCGTCCCGCGGTAGATCCGCGCCAGCTCGATGTCGAGCGGCAGCCCCAGCGCGCTCGCCGCCAGGTGCTCGGTGCGGGCCAGGTACGCCGACACGTAGAGGTCGAGCACGCCGTCGTTGTCGACGTCCCAGAACCAGGCCGGGAAGCTCGCGAGCGGCCTCTCGACCCGCAGCCGGCGCGCCATGTTGGTGAACGTCCCGTTGCCGTTGTTGCGGTACAGGCGGTTCCGGCCGCCGTGATTGGAGACGTACAGGTCCGGGAGGCGGTCGCCGTCGTAGTCGCCCCAGACGACCGCCTTCGCATAGCCGTGGTTGAGCACGCCGGCGCCGGCGGCCACGTCCGTGAACGTCCCGTCGCCGTTGTTGCGGAAGAGCTGGCTCGGCGCCCGCAGCGCCCGCGAGCTCTCGTTGCCGACGTAGAGGTCGAGGTCGCCGTCGTTGTCGTAGTCGGCCCACGACGCGGTCTGGGTGGGATAGTGCGCGTCGCCCAGGCCGGCCGCGAACGTCACGTCGGTGAACGTCCCGTCGCCGTTGTTGCGCAGCAGCGAGTTGGGATACCGGCCGTGCTGGTGCAGCCAGGCGCCGCGCAGCACCAGCAGGTCCACGTGGCCGTCGTTGTCGTAGTCCGCGTGGATGATGTTCAGGCCGCCGAACAGGCCCCGCAGCCCGGCCTCGTCCGTCCGCTCGGTGAACGTCCCGTCGCCGTTGTTCCGGAACAGCCGGAGCTGCCCCGCCGTGTCCCAGGTCGACGTCGCGATGTCCAGCCAGCCGTCGCCGTCGAAGTCCTCGGCCGCCGCGCCGCCGCTCATGTCGAAGACGTCGAGCCCCAGGTCGGGCGCGACGTTGGCGAAGCGCGGCAGCTCGCCGACCGCCCCGAAGGCCGCGGTCGGGATCAGGTAGGCCGGGGGCACGTCGTCCGGATAGCCGCCGATCGTCATGTACGCGATGTTGAGCAGCCAGCGCGCGGACAGGTGCAGCCTGACGGCCTCCTCCTCCAGGTTGTCCGGCGTCGGCGCGGGGGTGTCGTCGAGCACGCCGGTCAGGGCCGCAATCGCCTGCCGGGAAGGGTTCTGGTCGCTGTGAATGCCGTCGCCCCGGAGCGGCAGGATGCAGGCCTCCGCGTTGGGATGGTGCGCGCAGTTCCGCGTCTCGCCGAGCCGCAGATGGGCCACCCCCAGGCGGTAGCGCGTCTGGTTGCGGATGCCGGCCGCCGCGGGCGGCACGAGCTCCAGAGCCTGCTCGATGAGGCGTATGGCCTCCGTCTCGTTGCCCAGCCGCAGCTCGTGCTCGGCCAGTTCCACCGTCCGGCGCCAGCGCAACGGTCCGGCCGCCGACCGCGGCAGGGACGCCAGCTCGCGGCGGGCGCGGATTGCCGGCCCTTCCCCGATGTAGCTGTTCGTCTCCGTCGCGCCCTCGGCAATCTGCCCCAGGGCCGCCAGCATGCGCTGGTGGCTGTCGGCGGGCGACGGCGAGCCGCCCTGGGCAAGGACGGCGGAGGGAACGAGCGCCGACAGGACCAGCGCGGCCAGCAGCACGACCGAGGTCGGCACGCCTCGCGGCCCCATGTCGAGTCTCCGTCCTTCAGGACAGGCCGGCATTTTCCCGGCGCGACGGGCGGGCCGTCACGGCCCGAGGTTCGCCAGCTCGCGGCGGGCGTCGACGTTGCCGGGCTCCAGCCGCAGCGCCCGCTCGTAGCCCGCCCGCGCCGCCGCCCGCTCGCCGTGCGCCACGTGCACGCGCGCCCGGCCGATCCAGGCCTGCACGGATTCGGGCTCGGCCGCGATGGCGCGGTCGAAGGTGCGCGCCGCGGGCGCCAGCCGGCCGGACAGCGCCTCGGCGGTGCCGAGCTGCACCAGCACCTCGCCGTCCTCGCCGAGCACCGCGAGCGCGTCCCGAAAGTCGCCGATCGCCTCTTCCGCCTGCCCCGCGAGCAGCCGGGCGCGCCCGACCTGGAACCGGTCGCGCGCCCGCTGCCGGCGCCACGCCTGCCTGATCTGGTAGAGCCGCGTCGGCTGCAGCTCGGCCAGCCGGGTGTAGTAGTCGATCGCCTGCTCGTACTCGCCGCCGGCCAGATGCGTCTCCGCCAGGAGCCGCAGCGCCACCTCGTTGACGGCCTCCTCGCGGAAGGACGCCAGCAGCGCATCGAGCACGGGCTCGGTCACGGCGCCCCGGAAGAGCCGCCGCAGCCGGCCCTCGCCGTCGAAGACGAACGTGGACGGGAGCGCCGCCTCGGCCTCCGTCCCGAAGAACTGCGCCATGACCTGCTCGTCGGCCAGGAACTGCGAGTACGGAATGGCGAACCGCTCGATCGATTCGCGCACCGAGTCGAGATCCTGCAGCTCGACGCTCAGGCCGACGAAGTCGACCTCGTTCTCGTAGCGCCCGGCCAGCTCGACGAGCTGCGGCAGCTCCTCGTTGCAGGGGGCGCACCACGGCGCCCAGAAGTTGAGCACCGCCGGCCGTCCGCCGGCCACGGACGCCGGGTCGCCGTCCAGGCGCTGCGCGACGACCGCGGGCGAGGGCGCCGCGGTCAGCACGGGCCGCGTGCCGTCCGACCAGCGCTCCAGGGGCCGCGCGTCCACATCCGCCGCCCCCTCGCGCACGACGAGCAGGCGGTCGACCGGCAGATCGTTCCAGACCTCGACCGCGCCGGACGGCCAGCGCACCTCGAGAGCTTCCACCGCCGCCGCCTCCCCGAGCCCGAAATGGAGATCCAGCGGCACCTGGGCGCGGAATCCCTCGGTGATCTTGACGAAGTCGCGGCGCCGCTCGCCGCCGGCGGTCAGCACGACCTCCGCGCCCAGCGCATCGGGCCGCGAGCGGGTCGCCGTCAGACGGACGCGCGCGAAGCGGCGCGGCGCGGACGTGTTCTCGAACAGGCGCAGCCCCCGCAGCGTCAGCAGCGCCAGGTCGAGGTCGCCGTCCCCGTCGATGTCCACCGGCGCGGCCGCGCGACCGTCGTGGTCGGCGTCCAGCCCGAACACGTAGCCGCTCTGGACGAACGGCTCGCCCGGGCCGTCGGGCCGGTAGAATAGATGGTCCCGCTCGTAGCCGCTGAACGATCCGCGGAAGCCGTCGGCCTGCTCCACGAGCACCGGCTCCGGCGGAGCCTCCTGCTCGAGCCCCTCGGCATCGGCGACAACCTGTCGCCAGAAGAAGGTTCAATAGTCCGGCGCTTCGGGATCCACGTGGCTGGTGTTGCCGTTCGTGACGAAGATCTCCTTGTCGCCGTCGTTGTCGAGGTCGAAGAAGTGCGAGCCCCACGCCCAGCCGGCCTCGTTGACGCCCAGCGGCACGCCGCGGTCGCCCGACGCGCCGCCGTCGCGCCCGAGCGTGAAGAGCTGGTTGCCCCGGGCGAGCACGCCGAGCCGGTCGTGCATCGCCTCGCTCACCGACTCGGACAGCCGCACGACGCGGTGCCCGGCGTGCGAGTACATGTTGGAGAGATAGACGCTCCAGTCGCCGCTGTTGTCCCAGTCGGCGATGGTGATGCCCATGGTGAACGCGCCGTCGCGCGCCAGCGGGTGATCCTCGAGCGCCCGGAACGTGCCGTCGCCCCGATTGCCCCAGACGACGTTGCGGCCGTAGTCGTTGCCCTCGAAGATGTCGACGTCGCCGTCGCCGTCGAAGTCGAAGAACTGCCCCACGTACGTGTAGCGCGTGCCCGTGATGCCGCGGCTCTCGGACTCCTCCGTGAAGCGCAGGCCGCCGTGATTGATGAACAGGAGGTTGTCGTCGCCGTCGTTCGCGTCGACGCGGTTGAAGCGCCCGCCGACGCCCGAGCGGTTGTTCTGGTAGCCCCCGACGAAGATGTCGAGCAGCCCGTCGCCGTTCACGTCGCCGGCGGTCAGCAGTTGCGACTCGTAGCGCCGCACGCCGGGCGGGTTGTCGAACTCGAGAGCGCGCGGAAGCAGCCGCCACTCGCCGCCCCGGCGCGTGTAGATGCCCATCCAGGCCCGCGCGCCGCTGTAGACGATGCGCGTGCCGACGAGCTCCTCGAGCCCGTCGCCGTCGAGATCCACGAACAGCAACTGGCTCGGGATGAGCCGGTCGTCCCGGAAGGGCAGCGCCTCGCGCACGAAGCCCCCGCGGCCGTCGTTGAGGAACAGGACCGCATGATTGGCCGCCTCGGTCGCGACGATGTCCCAGAACCCGTCGCGGTTCCAGTCCACCACGCCCAGCGCGGAGTCGATCAGGCTCATGCCGCCGTTCGCCGCGTCCTGCCGGATCCGGATGTTCGCCGCGGAGCGGTTGAAGTGCAGGCCGACCGCATCCGTGACGTCCAGGAACGGGCCCGCGGGATTGCTCACGCGCGTCGCAGCGACGGTGTCCAGGCGGCTGATCCGCCACCCGCCGTCGGCCGCGTGCGCGAGCTCCACCGCGATGGTGGCGTTGAGCACGGTGCGGGCGCCGGCCGCGTCGGGGCCGCCGAGCTGCGCGTGGGCGAGGGCGAACGCACGGCGCCGGTCGGGGGCCAGCAGGAACTCGAACATCTGCCACGCCGCGCGGTCGACGGACACCCAGTCGTCCACGTGGGCGCGCAGCACGTCCAGCATCGCGCTGCGGTCGAGCGGCGCCAGGCCGTCCGCGGCGTAGCGGCGGATGGCGAGCGTGTGGTCGGCGACGGCCCGCCCCTGCTCGGGCCGCGGAAAGCGCCCTTCGAAATCGTCGGTCAGGGCGTCGCCCGCCAACTCCCAGTCGAAGCCGCGCACCCCGGCGAGCAGCGACGCCTTCATGTCGTCCTGCACGCGCGACTGCGTCTCCTCGGACTCGGCGACATCCGTGACGTAGGTCGCTGGCGGCGAGAGCGGGAAGCCCGGCGGGGCTGACTGCGTCCCGGCGGCGAGCGCTGGCAACGCGTGGAGAACCGCCAGCCCGGCCGCGACGGCCAGCGGTCCGCGGAGAGCGCGACTCGAGTAGTCTGCGGTTCGCATCATCAGCGACCCCATGGCGTGGGACTGCCGTCCCAGCAGGCAGTATAGCCAGACGCGGCACGGCGCGCCAGACGGCGTGCGCCCGCCTTCCGGAGGGCGATAGCGCTTGACACGCTGTTTCGGCGGCGTAACATGGCGGTCAGGTCGGGTGGCTTCGCACGACGAATCGCCACCGGACGGCGAGCCTCGTCGGCGCAGCCGCCTCGGTTGTCTTCATGACCGCGGTCATGGCAAGGAGGAACCGTGTCGAGACGAGGCGTTCGCATCGCGAGTCTGCTGTCGGCGTGTGTCCTGCTAACCACCGGCGCGGCCGCCCAGACGGGCAGCATCGCCGGGAGCGTATCGGATGAGACGGGCGGCGTGCTGCCCGGCGTGACGGTCGACGCCGCCAGCCCGGCGCTCATCGAGGGCAGCCGCACCACGTTCACCGACGGGTCCGGGCTGTACGCCATCGAGGGGCTGCGCCCCGGGACCTACACGATCACGTTCACGCTGCCCGGCTTCAATACCTTCGTTCGCGAGGGGATCGAGCTGACGACCGGCTTCACGGCCAACGTCGACGTCACGATGGGCGTCGGCGCGGTCGAGGAGACGGTGACCGTCTCCGGCGCCTCCCCCGTCATCGACGTCCAGAACGTCGTGCACCAGGAGAACCTGTCCCGGGAGACCCTGGACACCATCCCGACCGGCAAGACCTACTGGGGCTACGCCGCGCTGACGGTGGGCGCGACCACGGACATCCTGGGCGGCGGCCAGGACGTCGGCGGCAGCCTCGGCGACACCTGGGGCCACGTGCTGATCCACGGCAGCCACCACACCGACGGCGACATCCTGTGGGACGGGATGTCGATCAACGCCTCGGTGACGGCCGGCGGCGGCACGGGCAAGATCCTGTACATGAACCAGGCCGCCATTCAGGAGATGGTGATGATGACCGGGGGGATGGACGCCGAGACGTCCACCGGCGGCGTCGGCATGAACGCCATCCCCAAGGAGGGCGGCAACCAGTTCAGCTATTACGTGAACGTGAGCGGCACCAACGAGCACCTCCAGAACGGGAACTGGAACGAGGCGCTCGGCGCGCGCGGCCTGGGGCAGACGCCGCTCGAGGGGACCAAGGACATCTGGGACTACGGCATCGGCGTCGGCGGGCCGATCGTGAACGACCGGCTGTGGTTCTACACGGCCCACCGCTGGTGGGGCACCGAGCGCTTCGCGCGCGACAGCTTCCACAACCTGGCGCCGGACGCGCCGGCCACGGGGTTCCCGGTGTTCTACGAGCCGGACCTGAACAACCCGTCCATCACCGAGAGCGTCCAGCGCGACCACGCCCTGCGGCTGACCTGGCAGGTCAGCGAGCGGAACAAGCTCACCCTGACGCGCCACCAGCAGACGAGCTGCTTCTGCCAGCAGCTCGCGGTGTTCGGCGTGGTCGACTACAAGGCCTCGGTCGACTTCCCGCAGGAACCGGTGTCGCTCACCCAGGCCAAGTGGACCATGCCGGCCAGCAACCGGCTGCTCTTCGAGGCGGGCGTGTCGTACGTGTTCAACAACTCGACGCCCCGGCCGCAGCCCGAGACGCGGCCCACGGACATCGCGGTCGGCATCCTCTCGCCGTTCCGCTACATCAACCTGCAGGCCTACTGGACGAGCACGCCGGCGCTGTACGGCTTCGCGCACGAGTTCCCCAACCTGACCTCGCACGCCTCGGTCTCGTACGTGACGGGCTCGCACACGTTCCAGGCCGGGTTCGAGCACACGCACTTCTGGGAGTACCACAATTCCGCCCGGGTCATCAACAACCTCGAGTACCGCTTCCTGAACCCGGGCTTCTCGTACCAGGTCCGCCAGTTCGGGACGCCGCGCAACTCGTTCATGGACGCGGACGACCTCGGGTTCTTCGCGCAGGACCAGTGGACGATCGACCGCCTGACGCTCAACCTCGGCGTGCGCTACGACTCGATCCACGGCTACGTTCCCGCGCAGACCCACCCGGCGAGCCGCTTCGTGGGCTCCTTCTCCACCGAGCGCATCAACAACCTGCCGAACTGGAAGGACATCAACCCGCGGCTGGGCGCCGCCTACGACCTGTTCGGCGACGGCCGCACGGCGCTCAAGGTGAATTACGGCCGCTACATCTTCGCGGTCGGCACGTCGGTGGCGCAGTTCGCCAATCCGATGGAGGCCATCAAGGTCGATTCGGCACGGTTCTGGAACGACAATACGTTCGAGGCCTGGGGGCTGCCCCCCGGCAACGGCGACTACAACCCGGACTGCAACTTCGACAACTTCGACGCGAACGGCGAGTGCGGGGCGATCATCGACCCCGAGTTCGGCCTGCCCGTGGTCACGAACCGCTTCGCCGACGGCGTGCTGGACGGCTGGGGGAAGCGCAAGTACAACTGGCAGTTCTCGGTCGGGATCCAGCACGAGATCACCGACGGCTGGTCGGTCGACATCGGCTACTTCAACCGCAGGAACGGGAACTTCCTCGTGCTCGACAACCGGAACATCGGCCCCGAGGACTTCCGGGAGTACAGCATCACGGCGCCGGTCGATCCGGCCCTGGGGGACTACAGCGGACAGCCGATGACCGGGCTGTATGCCATCACCCCCGAGGGGCAGGCCAAGGGCACGGACAACTATTTCGAGTTCGCCGACCAGTACGGGAGCATGACCGAGGGGTTCAACGGCATCGACATCGCGTTCAACGGCCGTCTGGACAACGGCGTCACGCTCACCGGCGGCATGTCCACGGGGGCGATGGCGTCCGACGATTGCTTCGTCGTCGACTCGCCCCAGCAGGCCCGGCCGGGGTTCTGCAACATGTCGCCGTCGTGGTGGGACTACGGCACGCAGTTCAAGCTCAACGGCTCGGTGCCCCTGCCGTACGAGACCGAGGTGGCCTTCGTGCTCCAGAACCTGCCGGGGCTGTACCGCATGTCGGACTACCGTATCGGCTTGGGAGGACCTGCGGAGCTGGCGTCGGTCGAGGAGCAACTGGGGTTCCCGCTGGCCACGGGCGAGCAGATCCAGCTGTTCCCTTCCGGCACCGGGTACTACGGGGAGCGGCCGGACGTGTCGGTGGTCTACAGCGCGTCCACGTTCCTGGACAACAGCACGGAGTTCGAGCCGCGCCTCACGCAGCTCGACCTGCGGTTCGCGAAGATCTTCAACTTCGGCCAGGCGCGGGTGCGCGGCTGGTTCGACATCTACAACGTCTTCAACGCCAGCGCCGCCACGCGTCTCTCCGCCAGCTACCAGGCCGGCGGGGCGTTCCCGCGCATCTCGGACATCATGGTCGGCCGCCTGTACCGCTTCGGCGGCCAGTTCGACTGGTAGCGCCGGGCGCACCGCCAGCGCCCGGCTGTCGCGACCAGGGGAACGAGTCCCGGGGTCGCGGCAGCCGGGCAACCTCGCCAGCCCCCCGCACGCCGCGCCGGACCACCCGCCGCCCCGCCGGAGAGCGATATCGCTTGACACGATGTTTCGGCGTCGTAACATGGCTGACAGTCAGGGCGGCTTCGCACGGCGATCGCAACCGGAAACGGCGAGCTTCGTCGGCGCGGCCGGCTCGTTGTCGCCATGACGTGGTCATGGGCAAGGAGGAACCGTGTCGAGACGAGGCGTTCGCATCGCGAGTCTGCTGTCGGCGTGTGTTTTCCTTTCCACCGGCGCAGCCGCCCAGACGGGCAGCATCGCCGGGAGCGTATCGGATGAGACGGGCGGCGTGCTGCCCGGCGTGACGGTCGACGCCGCCAGCCCGGCGCTCATCGAGGGCAGCCGGACGACGTTCACCGACGGATCGGGGCTGTACGCCATCGACGGGCTGCGTCCCGGGACCTACACGATCACGTTCACGCTGCCCGGCTTCAACACCTTCATCCGCGAAGGGATCGAGCTGACGACCGGGTTCACGGCCAACGTCGACGTGACGATGGGCGTCGGCGCGGTCGAGGAGACGGTGACCGTCTCCGGCGCGTCCCCCATCATCGACGTCCAGAACGTCGTCCACCAGGAGAACATCTCCCGCGAGACCCTGGACGCCATCCCGACCGGCAAGACCTACTGGGGCTACGCCGCGCTGACGGTGGGCGCGACGACGGACATCCTGGGCGGCGGCCAGGACGTCGGCGGCAGCGTCGGCGACACCTGGGGCCACGTCCTGGTGCACGGCAGCTCGAACACCGACGGCGACATCCTGTGGGACGGGATGTCGATCAACGCCTCGGTCACGGCCGGCGGCGGCACCGGCAAGATCTTCTTCATGAACCAGGCCGCCATCCAGGAGGTGGTGATGTCGACCGGCGGGATGGACGCCGAGACGTCCACCGGCGGCGTCGGCATGAACGCCATCCCCCGCGAGGGCGCCAACGCCTTCAGCTACTACGTGAACATCAGCGGCACCAACGAGCACCTGCAGAACCTGAACTGGGACGAGGGCCTCGGCCAGCGCGGGATGCGCCAGGAACAAATCCACGGAATCAAGGACATCTGGGACTTCGGCGTCGGCGTCGGCGGACCGATCGTCAACGACCGGCTGTGGTTCTACACGGCCCATCGCTGGTGGGGCACCGAGCGGTTCGCGCCCCGCAGCTTCCACAACCTGGCGCCGCGCGTGCCGTCCACCGGGTTCGCGGTGGACTACCTGCCCGACTACGACAACCCGACGGTGATCGAGGCGCGCCAGCGCGACAACTCGCTGCGGCTGACGTGGCAGGCGAGCGAGCGCAACAAGATCACGCTCACGCGGCACCAGCAAACGAGCTGCTTCTGCCAGCAGTGGGCCGTGTTCGGCCTGGTCGACCACAATGCCGCGGCCGACTACTTCCAGGATCCGGTGTCGCTCACGCAGGCCAAGTGGACCATGCCGGCCAGCAACCGGCTGCTCTTCGAGGCCGGCGTCTCGTACGTGTTCAACACCTCGACCCCGAGCCCGCAGCCCGAGGTGCTGCCGGGCGACGTCGGCGTGTTCCTCGTCGACCCGCTGATCTTCCTCAACGTGCAGACCTTCTCGCCAAGCACCCCCGCGCTGTACGGCTACGGGCACAACTTCCCGAACCTGACGTCGCACGGCTCGGTTTCGTACGTCACGGGGTCGCACACGTTCAAGGCGGGCATCGAGCACTCCCACTTCTGGGAGGAGCACGAGTTCGCCACCATCTACAACCACCTCCAGTACGGCTTCGTCACGCCGGGCGTCTCCTTCCGGGTGCGGCAGTACGGCACCCCGCGGAACTCGTTCATGCGGGCGAACGACCTCGGAATCTACGCCCAGGATCAGTGGACCATCGACCGGCTGACGCTCAACCTCGGCGTGCGCTACGACCACATCAACGGCTACGTGCCGGCGCAGACGCACCCGGCCAGCCGCTTCGTGGACTCCTTCTCCACCGGGCTCATCGAGAACAAACCGGACTGGCGGGACATCAACCCGCGGCTGGGCGTCGCCTATGACCTGTTCGGCGACGGCCGCACGGCCCTCAAGGCCAACCTGGGCCGTTACGTCTTCGCGGTCGGCACGTCGATCGCGCAGATCCACAATCCGATGGAGGCGATCCAGATCTTCTCGGACCGGAACTGGAACGACAATACGTTCGCGGCCTTCGGGCTCCCGCCCGGCAACGGCGACTTCAACCCGGACTGCAACTTCGACAACTTCGAGGCCAACGGCGAGTGCGGGGCGATCATCAACCCCGAGTTCGGCTCGCCCATCATCACGAGCCGCTTCGACGACGACGTGCTGGAGGGCTGGGGCAAGCGCAAGCACAACTGGCAGTTCTCGGTCGGCATCCAGCACGAGATCACCGAAGGGTGGTCGGTCGACATCGGCTACTTCCGCCGCGCCAACGGCAACTTCGTCGTGCTCGACAACCTCAACGTCGGCCCCGAGGACTTCGACGAGTACAGCATCACGGCGCCCACCGATCCGAACCTGGGACCGGTCAGCGGGCAGGTCCTCGGCGGCCTGTACGCGATCACCCCCGAGGCGCAGGCGCGCGGCACGAACAACGTCTTCTACTTCGCCGACCGCTACGGCAACATGAGCGAGACGTTCAACGGCGTCGACGTCGCGTTCAACGGCCGCCTGGAGAACGGCATCACGCTCACCGGCGGCATGGCCACCGGCGCGATGAACTTCGACGAGTGCTTCGTCGTCGACTCGCCCCAGCAGATGCGGCCCGGGTACTGCAACGTCTCGCCGTCCTGGTGGAAGTACGGCACGCAGTTCAAGCTGAACGGCTCGGTGCCGCTGCCGTACGACACCGAGTTCGCCTTCGTCTTCCAGAATCTGCCCGGATTGCAGCGGCGGTCCGTGTACAACGCCGGGGCCGACCCGGCCGAGCGCGCGGCGATCGAGGCGCAGTTGGGACGGCCGATGGTCAGGGTCGAGGAGATTCAGTTGTTCCCGTCCGGTGTGGGCTTCTACGAGGATCAACCCTCGTCGTCGCTGCCCTACAACGGCTTCACCTTCCTCGAGAACAGCACGGAGTTCGAGCCGCGCCTGACGCAGCTCGACCTGCGGTTCACCAAGATCGTCAACGTCGGCGGCGCGCGGATACGCGCCTGGTTCGACATCTACAACATCTTCAACGCCAACGACGCCACGAACATGGTCAACAACTACGTGTCGGGCGGCCTCTACCCGGCCATCTCCGACATCATGAACGGCCGCCTGTTCCGCTTCGGCGGCCAGTTCGACTGGTAGCATCCGCCCGGGAGTCCGCGCCGTTCCGTGGCGCGGACTCCCGCATTCCCTTCGACCTGCCTGACAAGCCGGGCGGCGGCGCCAGACCCCGAGACGAACCTGCCGCCGAAGGCCGAAGCTCAGCGGCCCAATAGAGACGCCAGGAGACATCCGATGACCACTCGACGCATCCTCCTGCTCGCGGTTGCCGTGGTGCTGGCCGGCGCGACGACCGCCGCCGCCCAGACCCTCGCATCCGATCTGCAGCAGGACTGGCAGCGCATGAAGCAGATCATGATGGGCATCGCCGACGCCATGCCGGAGGACGGCTTCGACTACGCCTCCACCCCCGAGCAGCGGAGCTTCGGCGAGCAGATCCTGCACGTCGCCGGGGGCAACGTGATGCTGATGGGGTTCCTCGAGGCGGAGGCGGAAGGGCCGGCCATCGATCGCACCAACACGCGCACGTTCGGCTACACGGCGACGTCGAAGGCCGACGTGCTGCAGGCGCTCGCCGACTCGTACGACTACGGCGCCGCCGCGCTCGCGGAGTTCGACGACGACGACCTGCTGGCCCGCGTCCAGGGCCCGCCGTTCCTGCAGCAGCCGTCACGCCTGCGGCTCGTCTACTTCGTGATCGGCCACGCCTGGGACATCTACGGCCAGATGGCCGTCTACCTGCGCCTCAACGGCGTCGTCCCACCGGCGAGCCGCGGCGGCGTGTAGCCTCAGAAGGTCTCCATCCCATCGCCGACGCGGATTCGGCCGGGCCGCTCGACGCTCGCGTAGACTCCCAGGTTCCCCCCCGCCGCACTGACCAACCGCCGCATCACGGTGGGATCCTGCGGCAGGTCCGCGAACCCGTGCGTCGTCATCACGCAGCGCGGGCAGGTCATCCTCACGCGCCACACGGACTCTCCCACCCGTACTCGCCGGCCGATCCACTCCTGCTCCGGGAACCGGGATTGCTCCACCGCATCGATCATCACGCTGGGCCGAAAGCGTCGAACGTCGATCCTCGACGCCGGGGCCGACCGCGCAAGCGCGGCCATCGACGCCGACGTCAGGAGCATCAGCGGCGCGAGATCGACAAAGGGCTTCACCGGCCGAGCGCGGAACTCGCGAAGCTCTTCCGGAATGGCTGACAGGTCGGGCAGCGGCTCTCCTGGCGCCCGCGCAAGTATCGCCTCGATCTCCGCTTTCGCTCGCTCGGGGCTGGCCGCGGGAGCTCGATCTGCAGGAGGCGACTCACAGGGCCACAGGGTCACGCGGCGCCCCAGGTAGTCGCTCAGCCGCTTGCCGGCGCCTGGATCGTCCGCCCGGAACGCGTCCCCGGTGGGAAGCTCGATCTCGGGCGCGCCGCCCGCGGAACCCGGCGACCTCGCGCTGCAGCCCATCAACGCGCCGGCCCGCTTGGCGGTCATGAAATCGCCGCGCGACTCGTCCCGCACGGCCCAGAGCCGATCGCCGGCGATGCCGCCTTCGTGAATCGCGGCGCTCCGGACGCTCTCGCCCAGCATGCTCTTGACGGGATAGCGGTATATCGCAGTTACAGTCCCGAGCTTCGCCATGTCGGATCCTCCAGCTTGCCGGAGGCGAGCAAGTGATCGTTCTCGACGCGACCTGAAACTGCGGGAGGGTGCCGAGGGTGGGGATCGAACCCACACGGCCCGTCAGGGCCACGGGATTTTAAGTCCCGTGCGTCTGCCAGTTTCGCCACCCCGGCACGGCGCGCGGTCCGTCGCGTTGCGTGCAAGTGTAGCGTGACAAGCGGGGAAGCCCGCACGTATCCTTTCCGATGATGGTCGGATACCGCGCCCCGCAACGCCGTCCCATCGGCGTGCCGGTCGTGCTGGCGCTACTGCTCGCGCTCGCGGCAGGCTCCGCAACCGCTGCGGCGCGGGGCGCTCCGGCACTCGACCCCGCGACGCGGGCCGCCCTGCTGGAACGCGGCGCCGATCTGCCGCGCCTCCGCAGCCTGCTGGTCTCGATCGGCGGCGATCTCGTTGAGGAGCACTACTTCCACGGCGCGACGGCCCGCCGGCTGGCCAACCTGAAGTCGGCATCGAAGACGCTGATCTCGATACTGGTTGGCATCGCCATCGACCGCGGGCACCTGGCGGGCGTCGATCAGCCGATCGCCGACTTCTTCCCGGACGAGCTCGCCGAGGCCGACGCGCTCAAGCGGTCCATCACCATCGGCGACCTGCTCAGCATGCGGTCGGGCCTCGAGACGACGTCGAACCGGAACTACGGGCGCTGGGTGCAGAGCCGGCACTGGGTGCGGCACGCGCTGTCGCGGCCGCTGGTCGACCGTCCCGGCGGGCGGATGATCTACAGCACCGGCAGCACGCACCTGCTGTCGGCCATCCTGACGCGGGCGACGGGCGCGAGCACGCTCGAGTTCGCGCGCAAGCACCTGGCGCGGCCGCTCGACATCACGCTGCCGGCGTGGCTGCGCGACCCGCAGGGCATCTACTTCGGCGGCAACGAGATGACGCTCAGCCCGCGCGCCATGGTGGCCGTGGGCGAGCTGTACCTGCGCGGCGGGTCGAGCGCCGACGGGACCCGCGTGGTCTCGGCCGAGTGGGTGCGCGAGTCGCTGGTGCCGCGGACCGTGTCGCGGTACAGCCGCCGGCAGTACGGCTACGGCTGGTGGCTGCGCACGCTGGGCGGCCACGGCGCGTACTACGCCTGGGGCTACGGCGGCCAGTTCATCTTCGTGATTCCCGAGCTGGACAGCGTGATCGTGGCGACCTCGTCGCCGAACCCCGGCGACGGACGGCGGCAGCACCGGCGGCGGCTCAACGAGCTGATCGAGTGCTGGATCGTACCGGCCATCAGACAGGCGGTGCGACCCGCGGACTAGAAGCCCGCGCCCCATCCGATGGAAGCCCGGGCGCCGGGAGCAGACGGGAGGCGAGCATGACGATCCGGAACGCACGCGCGGCGGCGGCAGTCGGGCTCGCGGCGCTCTGCGCGGCGGGCGCGGGCCGGCCGGCCGCCACCGGGCAGGCGCAGGAGCGTCCGCTGGTGAGCCAGGCGCAGTACGAGCAGTGGTTCGACGAGCTGTCCAACTGGGGTCGCTGGGGGCCGGACGACGAGATGGGCGCCCTCAACCTCATCACGCCGGCAAAGCGGCGGGAGGCGGCGGACCTGGTGACCGAGGGCTTCAGCGTGTCCCTCGCGTCCATCGCCAACACCGAGCGGTCCATCGACAACCCGTGCCCCGTGGAATGGGCGATGTCCACCGCCTCGCCGGGGGGCGCCAGCGACACCGTCAACTATCCCTGCATCCACGGTCCGGGCACGACCCACATCGACGGCTTCGCCCACCGCTTCTTCGACGGGAAGATGTGGAACGGCTATCCGATCGACGAGTTCGTCACGATGGAGCACGGGGCGACGAAGAACGCCATCCTGACCATGCGGCACGGCGTGGTCACGCGCGGCGTGCTGTACGACATTCCGCGTCTCAGGGGCGTGCCGTACCTGGAGGCCGGCGAGCGGATCGGCGTCGACGATCTGGAAGCCTGGGAGGCGCAGTCCGGTGCCCGGGTCGGCCCCGGCGATGCGTTCCTGCTGCGCTGGGGCCGCTGGGCCCGCCAGGACGCCACAGGGCCGTTCGACACCGGCGCCGAGTCGGCCGGCCTCGACAACACGGTGATCCCCTGGCTGCGCGAGCGGGACGTGGCCATCATCGGCTGGGAGACGCCGGCCTACATGCCGCAGCCGCCCGGCGACCTGCCGCGGCTGGCGCTGCACGACTTCGCGCTCACGATGCTCGGCGTGCACCTGCTGGATCGCGCCGACTTCGACGACCTGGCCGCCGCGGCCGCCGAGCGGAACCGGTGGGAGTTCATGCTGACCATCGCCACGCTGCCGATCCCCTACGGGACCGGCTCGCCGGTCAACCCGATTGCCGTCTTCTGAGCGCGACGGCCGCAGTCATCGATATCAGGAGCGAGGACGACATGCTGAACGAGAAAACCTCGATCGCCGCCATCGCGGCGGCGCTGGCAATCGCGTACGGCGGCGCCGACATGCCGCCGGAGGCAACCGCATCCGAGTCGGCCGCGGAGCAGGCGGATACCGGCGCGGGCTCCATTCTCCGGGTCGATCCGCGCCTCGACGCCCTGGTGCCCGCCGACGCCCGGATCGAGAAGCTGGCCGACGGCTTCGTGTTCACCGAAGGCCCGGTCTGGATCGGCGCCGAGTCGCGGCTGCTCTTCTCCGACGTCCGGGGCAACGCCATACACCAGTGGTCCGAAGCGGCGGGCGCCAGCCCGTTCATCCAGCCGGTCTTCGAGGGCGATCCCGAGGGGCTGGCGCTGGCCGGCTCGAACGGTCTGACGCTCGATGCCGAGGGCCGGCTCGTCATCTGCGAGCACGGCAACCGGCGCATCAGCCGCGTCGAGGCCGACGGGTCCCGCACGGTCGTCGTCGACCGCTACGAGGGCGACCGGCTCAACAGCCCGAACGACCTCGTCTACGGCTCGGACGGCTCGCTCTATTTCACCGATCCGCCGTACGGCCTCGAAGGCCAGGAGGAGTCGCCGCTGCGCGAGCTCGACTTCAACGGCATCTTCCGGCTGCGTCCGGACGGCGACCTCGAGTTGCTGGTGCGCGACCAGTCGCGGCCGAACGGCATTGCGCTGTCGCCCGACGAGACGACGCTGTATGTCGCCAACTCCGACCAGGATCCCAAGGTATGGATGGCGTACGACCTCGACGAGAGCGGCGCGTCGAACGCGCGCGTCTTCTACGACGTGACCGATCAGACGGCGCCCGGCGCCCCCGACGGCCTGAAGGTGGACACGGCGGGCAACCTCTTCGCGACGGGGCCCGGCGGCGTCTGGGTGTTCACGCCGGACGGCGAGCACCTGGGCACGATCATGCCCGACGAGAGGCCGGCCAACGTCGGGTGGGGGGACGACGGCCGCACCCTGTACATGACGGCGCAGACCGGCCTGTACCGGATTGCGCTGAGCACCGGCGGCGTGCTGCCCGGTCCCTGACGCGGGCGGCGGCTCGTTGACAGACCCGCGCGCGGAGGGCCATACTACGCGCTGCTTCGGGGAGACGCTCGACATGACCGAAAAGACCAGCCTGCTCGACCGGGTCGGCCTCTGGGTGCTGGGCAGCACCCTGTTTCTGTACATCGGCCTGCTGCCGAACGTGCTGTACTCGCGCTACCTGGGCGATGGCGTGGTGCATCGCCACACGTACGGCACCGTCGCCGTCGCCCTGGTCCTGTTCTGGATCTACGCCAAGTTCAACGACGCCCCCACCCGCGTCCTCACGCTCATTTTCGGCGTCGGGCTCCTGCTCTGGGTGTGGTTCACGATGCCGGCTATCGGCTAGACGCGGCCAGGAGTCTGCGCCGTAGAACGGCGTAGACTCCTGGTGAGGGTTGGTTGGGCGGCAACCGGAGCCGGAGGCGACGATTGCCGGGCTAGTGGACGCGGTCGCCGGCCGTCGCCGGTGCCGCCATGACCCGCTTGATCGCCTGGGTCAGCCACTCCCTGTCGATCTCGAACGGCCCGGCGACTATCGCAGCGCTGGCGCTCTCCATCGCAATCGCCACGCCGCGCTCGAGCGGCGTGACGATCCAGCTCAGGCCCCGGAGCTGGACGGGACGTGCCTCCTCGCCCGGGTGCTGAACGCGCTCGAACTCCCGCAGTGCCAGGTGCAGCACCCGGCGCACGTCGTCGTCGGTCCAGGCATCCGGCGCCACGTCGTGCCGCACCGACCGCGCCACCACGTCCTCGCGTCCCTTGAGCAGCACCTCGACCGTGAACGTCATCCCGCGGCACTCCGTGTCAACGCCTCGAGCTGCGCCTCCAGCACGTCCGGATCGCCGGTCGGCTCGCGGCACGCAAAGTTCGAGCAGACATAGGCTGTCGCCCGGCCGCCGCGCATGGTCAGCGGGGCGACGAACGGCAGCACCTCGCCGAGCGCGGCCTGCGCCTCGCCCGGCTCGACGTTCACGCGCACGGCGAACGGCAGGTAGCGGGCCGCCACGCGACGGCGAAGCTCCGCCGTCCCGGCCTGCGCACGCTCTCCCACCACCACGATCTGCGCGGCCCCGGCATGGTAGGCCGAGAGGGCCGCCGCCAGCATGGGCACGGCACGCGGGCCATGCCCCAGGCCCGGCCCGAACCGCGCCAGCGCCCGGTCCAGCCGCTCGCGGATGCCGCCGTCGCCCGTCAGGCGGGCCAGCGTCAGCAGGTTCAGCGCGGAGACGGACCCCACCGACGGCTCGGCGCCGTCGTAGTCCTCCTTCATGCGCAGGAGCACGGACGGATCGTCGCCCGTCGTGCTGAACCAGCCCCCGCCGTCCGCATCCCAGAACAGCTCGTCCTGGCGAGCCTGCAGCTCGAGCGCCCAGCGCAGCCAGCCGGGGTCGCCGTCCACCTGGAACAGCTCCAGGAGCCCCCATGTCAGGCAGGCGTAATCCTCGCCGTAGCCGGTAATCGAGGCCCGCCCCCGGCGCGAGCGCCTGAGCAGCACCCTGGTCCCGGCATCCCACAGCGTCGACCGCGCGAACCGCGCGGCCCGGGCCGCAGCTTCCAGCCACGACGCCGCGCGCCCGCTCCCGGCACCGCGGACGTCGTCCTCCGCCCCTTCCAGCACGTGCGCGGCGCGTGCGAGCGCCGCGATCATGAGGCCGTTCCAGGCCGTCAGCACCTTGTCGTCGAGATGCGGCCGCGGCCGGCCGGGCCGCGCCTCGCGCAGCCGGTCGAGCGCGCGGCCCAGGGCGGCCCGCACCTGACCCGCCGGCTGGCCGGCGAGCGTCGACACCTCGTCGACCGAGCGCGCCGCGTACAGCTGGTTGCGGCCCTGCAGCTCCCCGGTCGGATCCTGAACCGCGTTGCCGCCCGCCTCGACGCCGTAGCGGAGCACGGCGACGGCGGCGTCCTCGCCCAGCAGCGCCTCCAGCTCGGGTTGCGTCCACAGGTAGAAGGCGCCTTCCGACTTCGGCGCGCCACCGTCCGCCGCCCTGCCGGGCTCGACGCTGTCCGCGTCCTCCGCCGAGAAGAACGCGCCCTCCGGTCCGGTCAGGTCCCGGGCCACGTAGGCGAGCGTCTCGCCGGCCACGTCGAGGAAGCCGCGATCGCCCGTGGCCTGGCCGGCCTCAAGGTAGGCCAGCACCAACTGGGCCTGGTCGTAGAGCATCTTCTCGAAGTGCGGAATGCGCCAGCGCGCATCCACCGAGTAGCGGTGAAACCCGCCGCCGACGTGATCGCGCAGCCCCCCGGCGGCCATCGCCCGCAGGGTGTCGGCCGCCATCGCCAGCGCCTCGCGGTTGCCGGCGCGGGCGTGCTCGCGGAGCAGGAACAGCAGCTCCGCGGGCCGGGGGAACTTCGGCGCGCGGCCGAATCCGCCGTGCTCGCGATCGAACGCCTGCCGGAACTGGTCGACCCCCTGCTCGAGCGTGTCGGCGCCGGCCACCTGCCCGGCCGCACCGCCGGCGGCGCCCGGCTGCAGCGCCCGGAGCCGCTCCAGCAGCGTCTCGGCCGACAGCAGCAACCGGGGCCGCTCCTCGCGCCACAGGCGGGCGGTCTCGCGCAGGATCTCGGTGAATCCCGGACGCCCCCAGCGCGACGAGGGCGGGAAGTACGTACCGCCGAAGAAGGGCTTGAGCTCCGGCGTGAGCCACACGCTCATCGGCCAGCCGCCGGCGCCGGTCGTCGCCTGCACGAACGCCATGTAGACCCGATCGACGTCGGGACGCTCCTCGCGGTCGACCTTGACCGCGACGAAGTGCCGGTTCAGCAGCTCGGCCACGTCCCGGTTCTCGAACGACTCGTGCTCCATGACGTGGCACCAGTGGCAGGTCGAGTAGCCCACCGACAGGAAGATCGGCTTCTCCTCGGCGCGCGCCCTCGCGAACGCCTCCTCTCCCCAGGCGTACCAGTCCACCGGATTGTCCGCGTGCTGCAGCAGGTAGGGACTCAGCTCGACCGCCAGGCGATTCGGCATGATTCGACAGCGGGCCTCACGACTCGTCCCGGTCGGCCTCGCGCCAGGCCGGGTACGATCCCAGCGTGCGCACGGAGGGCGCGAACTCCGCGAGGTTCATGAGCGCCCGGGCGCACCGGAAGTCCTCCCGGTTGGTGGCCAGGTCGGCATAGAACAGGTACTCGAACGGCCGGTCCGGAATCGGCCGCGACTCCAGCTTCGTCAGGTCGATGCCCCGCAGGGCGAAGACGCTCAGCGCCTTGAACAGGGCCCCCGCCTCATTCGCGACCGCGAACACGATGGTCGTCTTGTCCGGCGTCCCGAGGGACACCGCCTCGCGGCCGATCAGGAGAAAGCGGGTGAAGTTGTCGGCGTAGTCCTGAATCCCGGACCGCAGCAGCTGCAGGTCGAAGACGCGGGCCGCACGCTCCGACGCGATGGCCGCGGTCTCGCGCAGGTTCTCCTCCCTGATCATCTTGGCGCTGCCCGCGGTGTCGTAGGTCGCGACGATCTCCACGCCCTTGAGCGTGCGCAGAAAGCGCTCGCACTGCGCCAGGCCCTGCGGATGGGAATAGACGCGCCGCACCTGCTCGAGCGTGGTCCCCTCGAGCACGATCAGGTGGTGCACGATCGCCAGCTTGACCTCACCGACGATTGGGAGATCGTGCTGCAGCAGCAGGTCGTAGTTGCGGTGGATGGTGCCGCCGATGGTGTTCTCGATCGGCAGGATGCCGTGCGTCGCCTGCCGCTCCGCGACACCGGCGAACACCTCCTCGAACGACGGCCGGGGCACCACGTCGGCGGCCGGATTGAAGCGCAGCGCGGCGGCCTCGCTGTACGCACCCGGCTCTCCCTGATAGGCGATACGCATGGTTATCATCCGGATGGGGCTGCGCACGTCCAGATGGGGCTGCGCCCCAAGCCCCCGGCGTCCGTTTGCGGGGACCCCTTCGCCCCGCGCCACTCCCGCCGAGCCGCGCCGTGCGCGGCTTGCGCCGGCTGCGCCGGCGCCGCCATCAGACGGGGCTGCGGCCCGAGCCCCCGGTGCTTGGAGTGGGCGCTACTCCGCGGCGCAGCGCGTCCTGCCGGGAATGATACACGGGCGGGCGGGCGTCCCGTCGGCCGCCGGACCCGGCACTACCAGCCCGATTCCCCCAGCAGCGGCACGAACACGCACCCGTCGCGCTCCTCCTCGTCCAACCCGGTCTCACCGCGGCGGATCACCGTCAGCACCTGGTGGTGCCGGCTGCCGCGCGGCAGCACCAGCCGGCCCCCGACGGCGAGCTGCTCCAGGAGCGGCGGCGGCGCGGCCGGGGCCCCGGCGGTGACGATGATCCCGTCGAAGCGCTCGTCCGGCACCCCGCGGCTGCCGTCGCCCGCCGTCACCCGCACGTTGGCAATCCCCAGTCTGGCCAGCGTCGCGCGGGCCCGCACCGCCAGCTCGGGTACCCATTCGAACGTGCGGACAGTCGCCACGAGGCGCGCTAGCACCGCGGCCTGGTAGCCGGATCCGGTCCCGACCTCGAGCACCCGGTCGCCGGGCGCCGGCTCGAGCGCCGCCGTCATCGCCGCCACCATGTACGGCTGCGAGATCGTCTGGCCGTACCCGATCGACAGCGGCCGATCCCCGTAGGCGGCCGCCGCCGAGGCCGCCGGCACGAACTCGTGACGCGGGACGGCGGCCATGGCGCGCACGACGCCGGCATGCCGCACGCCGCGCGCGCGGATCTGCGTCTCCACCATGCGGCTCCGCTCGGCTGCCCGCCCGTCATTCGCTTCCGTCGCCATGGCTGCAGAGGCCCGCGCCTCCGGCCGAGATGGTAGCAGCCCGCGGCAAAGGAGTCTGCGCCGTACAATCGTGCAGACTTCGCAAGGCGCGCACGGCGCGCCTCGGCGTGAGCGGCGCGGGGCGAAGGGGCCCGCGCAAGCGAACGCCGGGGGTTCGGGGCGAAGCCCCGTCTGATTGAAGGGCGCAGCCCCATCTGATTGAAGGGCGCAGCCCCATGCAATTGAAGCCCGCCCGGCTATAATCGCGGCATGCCGCAGCCGACGAAGCGTTCCCCGCAGGCGCCCTCCCCCGCCGCCGCAAGGCCCGACGAGATGGTCAGTTGCGAGCGGTGCGGCGCCGGCATGTTCCGGATGCATGCCGTCTGGCGCTGCCCGGCCTGCGGATACAAGACCGACTGCTGCGGCTGGTAGTCACCGCAGCGCCGGCGCCCAGCCGAATGGCCGTCATCGAGTCGCGCGTTCGCACCGATACGCGCGAGTTCCGTACCAACCGCGAGGCCATGCAGCGGCTGATCGAGCAGCTCGGCGCGCGGCTGGACGCCGCGCGCGAGGGCGGCGGCGCCGATGCGCAGGCGCGCCACCGCGAGCAGCGCAAGCTGCCGGTGCGCGAGCGGATCGACCGCCTCCTCGATCGGGAATCCCCGTTTCTCGAGCTGTCGGCGCTGGCCGCGTTCGGGATGTACGACCAGACGGTGCCCGCGGCGGGACTGGTCACCGGGATCGGGCGGGTCGCCGGGCGCGAGGTGATGATCGTCGCGAACGACGCGACGGTCAAGGGCGGCACCTACTTCCCGGTGACCGTCAAGAAGCACCTCCGCGCCCAGCAGGTCGCGCTCGACAACCACCTGCCGTGCGTCTACCTGGTCGACTCCGGCGGGGCGTTCCTGCCGCTCCAGGCCGATGTGTTTCCGGACCGCGAGCACTTCGGGCGCATCTTCTTCAACCAGGCCCGGATGTCCGCGCTCGGCATCGCCCAGGTGGCCGTCGTCATGGGCTCCTGCACGGCGGGCGGCGCCTACGTGCCGGCGATGTCGGACCAGACGATCATCGTCAGGGGCACCGGCACGATCTTTCTGGGCGGCCCGCCGCTGGTCAAGGCGGCCACCGGCGAGGACGTCAGCGCGGAGGAGCTGGGCGGCGCCGACGTGCACTCGCGGCTGTCGGGCGTCGCCGACTACCTGGCGGACGACGACGATCACGCGCTCCGCCTCGCGCGGTCCGTGCTGTCGGCGCTGCACCTGGCGCCGCGGCGAGTCCCGGATCTCGCGGCGCCGGAGGATCCGCTCTACGATCCGCAGGAGCTGCTGGGCATCGTGCCGACCGACCTCCGCAAGGCGTACGACGTGCGCGAGGTCATCGCACGGCTGGTCGACGGGTCGCGGCTCGACGAATTCAAGGCGCGCTACGGCGCGACGCTGGTGACCGGCTTCGCGCGGGTCCACGGGATGCTCGCGGGCATCCTGGCCAACAACGGCGTGCTGTTCTCCGAGTCGGCGCTCAAGGCCGCCCACTTCATTCAGCTCTGCAGCCTGCGCAAGGTGCCGCTGATCTTCCTGCAGAACATCACCGGCTTCATGGTCGGACGGGAGTACGAGCAGCGGGGCATCGCAAAGGACGGGGCGAAGATGGTGCATGCCGTGGCCAACACGCCGGTCCCGAAGCTGACCGTGATCATCGGGGGCTCGTTCGGCGCCGGCAACTACGGCATGTGCGGCCGGGCCTACGATCCCCGGCTGCTGTGGACGTGGCCGAACGCCCGCATCTCCGTGATGGGCGGCGAGCAGGCGGCCGGCGTCCTGGCCACCGTCAAGCGCGACCAGGCGCAGCGCGCGGGACGCGAGCTGTCGAGCACCGACGTGGAAGCCATCCGCGCGCCGATCCTCGACAAGTACGAGCGCGAGGGATCGCCGTACTACGCCACGGCGCGGCTGTGGGACGACGGCATCCTCGACCCGGTCCGCACCCGGGCGGCGCTGGCGCTGGGACTGGCGGCCGCCGGCAACGCCCCGATCCCCGACGCCTCGTTCGGCGTGTTCAGAATGTGATGTTCGGCCGCCTGCTGGTCGCCAACCGCGGCGAGATCGCGCTGCGCATCATGCGCACGTGCCGGGCGCTCGGCGTCGAGACGGTCGCCGTCTACTCGGACGTGGACGAGGCCGCTCCGCACGTCGCGGCCGCCGACCGCGCGGAGCGGATCGGCCCGGCAGCCCCGGCCGAGAGCTATCTCGCCGGCGCGCGGATCATCGACGCGGCCCGCCGCGCGGGCGCCGACGCGGTGCATCCCGGCTACGGCTTCCTCTCCGAGAGCGCCGCGTTCGCGGAAGCGTGCGAGCAGGCCGGGCTGCGCTTCGTCGGGCCGTCGCCCGCCGTCATCGCGAGCGCCGGCTCCAAGCTCGATGCCCGGCGGCTGGCCGCCGCGGCCGGCGTGCCGGTGGTGCCCGGCAGCGAGCCCGCCGACCAGACCCCGGAGGGCGTGCGGGCCGCCGTCGCCGCGGTCGGCTTCCCGGCGCTGCTGAAGCCGTCGGCCGGCGGCGGCGGCAAGGGCATGCGGGTAGTCCGGACGGCCGCCGAGACGGAGGCCGCCATCGCCCAGACCCGCCGCGAGGCCGTCGCGGCCTTCGGCGACGGGACGCTGTACGTCGAACGCCATCTGCAACGCCCGCGCCACGTCGAGGTGCAGGTGGCCGGCGACCGCCGCGGCCGGGTCGTGCACCTCTTCGAGCGCGAGTGCTCCATCCAGCGCCGCTACCAGAAGGTGATCGAGGAGAGCCCGGCGCCGGCGCTGCCCGCGGCGCTGCGCCGGGAGCTCACCGCCGCCGCCGCCGCGCTGGCGCGGACGGCCGGCTACGACAACGTCGGCACCGTGGAGTTTCTCGTCGAGGACTCCGGGACCGGCAGCCGCTTCCACTTCCTCGAGATGAACACGCGGCTGCAGGTCGAGCATCCCGTCACCGAGCTGACCACCGGGGTCGATCTGGTCCGCGGACAAATGGAGATCGCCGCCCGCGGCCGCCTCCCATGGACCCAGACCGGGCTGCGCCAGCGCGGCCACGCCATCGAATGCCGCGTCTACGCGGAGGATCCGGCGTCCGGCTTCCTGCCGCAGGCCGGCCGCATCGAGCTGTACCGCGAGCCGGCCGGCCCCGGCATCCGCATCGACAGCGGCGTCGAGGAAGGGAGCCTGGTGCCGGTCCAGTACGATCCCCTGCTGGCCAAGGTGGCGGCCTGCGGCGAGCGTCGCGACTGGGCGCTGGCGCGCATGGTCGAGGCGCTGCGGCGCTATCCCGTGCTCGGCGTCGAGACGAACCTGCACCTGCTCCTGCAGGTGCTGCGCCACCCGCGCTTCGTCAGCGGCGACCTCGACACCGGCTTCCTCGACGCGGAGCGCGACGCGTTGCTGGCGCCGCCCGGCGGCGCGGCGCTGATTGCGGCGCTGGCAGGCGCGGCCGCCACCCGCCTGCGCGGCCGCGGCGACGAACCGGCCGCCGCAGCGTCCGCGCCGGCCCGCACGAGCGATCCCTGGACCGACCTGCCGGGCTGGCGGCCGGGCGGCTCATGACGTCCGGGGGCCGACGGCTGCGCGTCCGCACCGGCGCTGCCGCCTACCGGGTCGAGGTCCCGCCGGACGGCCCCCTGCGCGTCGAGGGCGCCGCCGAGCCGGTGGACGTCGTCCGTCGCAGCCGGACCATGCTGCAGGCCGCCGTCGACGGTCGCCGCATCCCGGTCTGGATCGTGGACGCCGGTGACCGCTGCCTGGTCTTCGCCGACGGCTGCACCTTCACGCTCGAGCTGGATCCTGATGTCGGCGGTCCGTCCCGCACCGGGCCGTCCGCCGATCATGCCCAGGATGCCGCGCTCGCCGCGCCCATGCCGGCCACCGTCGTGGCCACGCGCGCGGCGCCCGGACAGGCCGTGCGCACGGGCGACGTCCTGGTCGTCCTCGAAGCCATGAAGATGGAGCTGACGATTCGCGCGCCCCGCGACGGCGTCGTCGACGCCTTGCGCTGCCGGCAGGGCGATCTCGTGCAGCCCGGGGTGCCGCTGGTGACGATGCAGCCGCGGCGCGGCGCCTGACCTCGCCCGGCCGGCGGCCGCGAGGCATCGGGTATAATCGACGGCGTATGTGGACGAAGCTCATGAACCGGCCCCGCAAGCGGGCGCCGAAGAACATCGCCGTCATCGACCCGGACAGCTGCTTCGGGGCGTTCGCCTGCTCGATCTGTCAGGCGGCCTGCCCGGTCGAGGACTGCATCGTCGAGGAGCAGGACGCCAACGGCCGCTGGGTGTGCGCGGTGCGCGTCGACAAGTGCATCGGCTGCGGCCTGTGCGTCACGCTCGGCAACCCGACGGCGCCCCAGCCGCGAGACTTCGGCTGCCCGCCCGACTACGACGCCATCAACATGATGGCGTTCGACGACGTCGTCCGCCTGCTCGACGGCGAGCCGGAAGCCGACGCCGCACCCGAAGCATCCACCGGAACACCCGCCTAGCACCCAGCAAGGCGCGCACAGCGCGCCTCGGCGGCAGCGGCGCGGGGCGAAGCCCCGTCTGAAACTAACGCAGCACCTCGCTCATCGGCGGCCCCGCGTAGCCGGTCATCTCGAGGTAGCCCCGTCCCTGCACCGGCCGTCCCTCGCGCATGCCGGTGGCAACCACCGCCCCCTCCCAGTAGGTGACGCCGGTCGACTCGGCCGTGCTCAGCTCCTGGCCATCGACGACGGCCTCCACGCGCAGCTCGAGCCCGGCACCCGGCACCGCGACGCGCCACGCGACGGGGTAGGCGGCCCCGCTGGCGGGCGACGACCACGCCCGGCCGGGGACGAGGCGGAAGTCGCCGGCGTCGAGCGCGGTCGCCCCGCCCGCCGCATCGACCAGCGTGCCGGCCGAGTGGGGATCGATCGAGCCGTCGCGCTGCCTGAGCACGTAGACCATCAGCTCCGTGCCATCGTCCAGTTGCAGCGAGAACCAGTCCCAGCCCTGCTGCGACGGCTCGAGGAAGCTGGTGCCGAACTCGTGGTCCATCCAGCTCCAGCCCTCGACGTCGAGCGCCTCGCCGTCGAGGAAGACGCGGCCGCGGGTGGCGAGACGCGTCAGCGAGTAGTAGTGCGAGGCGTTGCCCGGCTCCGCCCCCTTCTGGCTGAAGCCGCCGTTGCCGTGGGCCACGGGCGGCTTGGCGGGCGTCAGGCGCAGGTCCACGCCGAAGCCGTCGCGGTTCTCGCGCGCCTGCAGCCGGTGCGTCGTGCCGTCGAGACTGACGCGCCACTCTTCGTTCCATACCTCGAGCGTGTCGGTCGCGGCGCCGGCCCAACCCACGCCGGCCCGGTTGAGACGCTCCGCGGTCAGGTGCCGCCCGCCGCCTACGTCGGTGACGGCCAGGTGCGCCATGTGCAGGTCGCGCACGGCCCAGCGCGACGGGTTGGCTGGCCGGGCGTCGACACCGACGCGGAAGAACGTCACCTGATAGCCGAAACGGCGGCCGTCGGCGGCGGCCAGGTTGCCGGTGTAGTACCACCACTCGATGCGATAGTCCGGATGGCTCGCGTGGTCGCCGGGCAGTTGGAGCACGTAGTCCGGCCGGGCCTGGCGCCACCCGGTCTCCTGCGCGGCGGCCGCGCCGGGCAGGCAGGCCGGCAGCGCGACGGCCGCCGCCCACGCCGCGAGTGGCAGGCGGGTCCGCGTCACGCGTCCGCTCCGCGCTCCGCCAGGTGGAAGCGCCCGGCGAGCCGGGCCGGGTAGAGGCCGGCCAGCGCGGCGCCGGCCACGACCAGGGCCGCCGCGCGCAGCAGGAACCCCAGCGGCACGTGATACTGGATGGTCCAGCCGAAGCTCTGCACGTTGATGACGTAGATCAGGATCAGCGACAGCAGGAAGCCGACCACCAGGCCGATGCCGAGGCTCACCATTCCGAGCACGACCGCCTCGATCACGATCATGCGCCGCAGATGGCTGCGCTCGGCCCCGAGCAGCCGCAGCATCGCGAGCTGCCGGCGCCGCTCGAGGGCCAGCGTCAGGAGCGTCGCCGCCACGCCGAACATGGACACGCAGATCGCGATCGCCTCCAGCGCGTACGTGATCGCGAACGTGCTGTCGAACACCCGCATCACACTCCGTCTGAGCGACGCGTTGGTGTTGATGAACACGGGCCGGCCGGGACCCAGCGCAGCCAGCACCTCCTGCCGGACCCGCGCCGGATCCGCGCCCGCGGCCAGGTACGCGGTGAGTCCCGACGGCCTCCCGTCCCCGTAGTACGTCGCGAACGTCCCGCGGTCCATGACCACGAGGCCCCGGTCCGTCGAGTAGTCGTAGTAGACGCCGGTCACGCGGAACGCCTGCTCGCCGCGGGAGGTCCGCAGCGTGATGTCGTCGCCCGCCGTCACGTCGAAACGCAACGCGAAGCTTTCCGAGACGACGACCGCGGGCCGCCCGAGCGCCGCGGCCAGGGCGCGCCGCCCGTCGGCCGGCGCCTTGAACAGCAGGTTGCCGTGCTCGAGCATGACGTCGAAGCGCCCCGAGCCGACCACGATCAGCGAATCGCGGTATTCCAGGTCGACGCCGCGGAAGCCGTCCACGGCCAGCACCGACTCGTGCGCGCGCAGCGCAGCCTCCACGTCGGCCGAGACGGTCGCGCGAGCGCCCACCGGCGACTGGCGGCCGGCCGCGACGAACAGGTCCGCCTGCAGCGTCTGCTCCACCCAGTAGGCGACGGTCTCCCGGAAGCTCCCGATCATGATGGCGATCGCGACCATCATCGCCAGGCTGACCGCCAGCGCGGCCACGGAGATGGAGACGCGCCGGATGGCGCCGCCGAGGTTCGTGCGCGCGAGCTCGCTCTCAACCGGCATCCAGCGCCGGGGACCGCGCACGCGCTGCAGCACGTACAGCGTGGGCGGCACGAGCAGCGCGGCCGCGAACACGACGGCGAGCACCGCCAGCAGGCCGAACACCGGCAGGCCGGCCACCGCGGGGCGGGTCGCGCACCAGGCCGCGGCCGCCAGCAGCAGCCCCGCGCCGGCCACGTGGCGACCCGGAAGCCCGCCGCCCGGCGCCAGCCGGTCCTCGTTGCGCAGCGCGCCCACCGGCGTGAGACGCGCCGCCTCGCGGGCCGGCACGATGGCCGCCGCGAGCGCCAGCGACAACCCCACGGCGACGGCCAGCGCGACATCCCCGGGCGCGAGCGGCGGGACCTGCGCGGCGGACGCGACCCAGAACGTGGTCACGGTCGACGCGGTCATGCGCACCGCCGCCTGCGCCAGCAGCGACCCGAGCGGCACCCCCAGGGCGCACCCGACCAGCGCCAGGGCGGCCGCCTCGCCCAGGAACAGCGCCAGGACGGCGCGCCGCGGCGTGCCCACGGTGCGCAGCATGCCGATTTCCGCACGGCGCGTGATGACCGTCACCGAGACCGTGTTGTAGACGAGGAACATGCCCACGAGCAGGGCGATGTACGACAGCGCGGTGAGGTTGAAGTGGAAGGCCGCCAGCATCTTCTCGACCTGCGCGCCGCGGCGCTCCGGCCGCTGCACCGTCAGGCCCCGCGGCAAGCGCTCGGCGATGGCCTGCTCCACGGCGGCCACGTCCAGACCCTCGGCGAGGCGGACGTCGACGCGGTCGACCCGTCCCAGCCGGTCGAGCGCGAGCTGCGCCGCCGCGATGTCCATGAGGATGAAGTTGCCGTCCAGCACCTCGGCCGGACCCTCACGCCCCAGCAGCCCCTTCACGACCAGCCCGACGCGGCGGTCGCCGCTGATCAGGTCGACCGCGCTGTCGACGTCCAGTCCGCGGCGCCGCGCCAGCTCCTCGGTCAGAACGACCGCCTGCGGGTCGGTGAGCAGCGCCAGGAACTGCCGGGTCGTCAGCGACTCCGGGTCCGCGCCGCCCACCAGCGGATAGTCGCGAAACGGCCGATCGCGCAGGATGTCCACGCCGAGCAGGCGGACGAGCTCGGCCCGGGCGCCGGCCGCGCCGTGCGGGTCGAGCAGCACGTCGCCCTCGATGACCGGGCTCACGAGGCCGTACTCCCGCAGCCACCCCAGCTCCGGCAGCAGGGTTTCGTCCACGCCGCTCCCGGCGCCCGCAATCTCGAGGGAGGTCCGGCCCGACATCGCGTTCAACGCGGCTTCGAAGCCGAGGACGGACGAGGCGTTGGCCAGGCGAATCGCGACGACGACGGCGATGCCGACCGCGACCCCCGCGATGGTCACGGCCGTGCGCGGCAGATCGCCCCGCAGGGACCGCAGGATGAACCAGCGGAACAGGCTCACCCGGCGCTCCCCTGGGCCGCAACCGCCCGGTCCGGCTCCGCAGCCGCGTCACGCACGACGGCGCCGTCGCGCATCTCGATGATGCGCCCGGCCCGCGCGGCCACCCGGTCGTCGTGCGTCGCGAGCAGCACGGCCGTCCCGAGCCGGGCGTTGAGCTCCAGCAGCAGCCCCAGGGCGCGCGAGCCGTTCACAGAATCGAGGTTGCCGGTCGGTTCGTCGGCGATCAGCAGGCGCGGGCGGTGGATGACGGCCCGGGCGATCGCCGCGCGCTGCGCCTCGCCGCCGGAGAGCTGCGCTGGACGGTGGCCGGTACGCGCCCCGAGCCCGACGCGCGCCGCCAGGTGCTCCGCCCGCTCGGTCGCCGCGGACGCCGGGACGCCGGCCAGCAGCAGCGGCAACGCGACGTTCTGGGCCACCGTCAGCGTCGGCAGCAGGTTGAAGAACTGGAACACGAACCCCACGTGGCGGCGGCGGAGGCGGGTCAGCTCGTCGTCGTCGAGCGACTCGAGCGGCTCGCCGGCGAGGCGCACCGCGCCGCGCGTCGGCCGATCCATGGCGCCGCACAGATGGAGCAGCGTGGACTTGCCGCACCCGGACGGTCCGACCACCGCCACGAACTCGCCCGCCGCGACCGTGAAGCTCGCGCCGCGCACGGCGGCGACCGCCAGCTCGCCCCGGCCGTAGCGCTTGTGGACGTCGACGAGCTCGAGGACGGGCATCGGCCTCCTACCGCCGGCCGCTCGACGCCGCGACGTAGCCCCGCCGCGCGCGCACGCGGAGGTCGCGATTCTTGACGCGAACCTGTATGCGGTGGTACCTCCCGTCGGCCGGGCGGCTGGGCGTGTAGCCGAGCATGTACTGGTGGTTCAGCTCCTCCGCAATCCGCTCGGTGGCCGGCGCCAGGTCCGGGCTGTCGCGGATGACCTCCGTGTAGCCGCCGCTCTCGTTCGTCATGCTGCGCAGGGCGCGCATGTCGACGCGATCGTTGATCGGGCGCGATTCCGGCGCGTCGATGGCCACCGCGTACACGAAGGCGTCCGCGCGCCGCAGCGCGCGCACGACATGGCCGATACCGACATCGCTGGCCGTGTCCGACCCGTCGGAGATGAGCACGACCGCGGCCCGCTGATGCGAGCGGCCGGCGAACAGCGGCAGCGCCATCGCCATGGCGTCGTAGATGGCCGTCGCGCCGTACGGCCGGACGTCCCGGAGCCGTCCGCCCAGGCGCGCGGGTCCCACGGTCCAGGGCTCCTCCAGCCGGGGATCGTGGTTGAAGACGACCAGGAAGACCTCGTCGGTCGGCTCGAGCAGGTCCATCAGGAAGCGATCGAGCGCCTGGCTCGCATCGCCCATCCGCTGGCCGTACATGCTCTCGCTGACGTCGAGCAGTATCCCGAGGCTGACGGGCACGCGGCCGCGCTGGAACTGGGTGACCGTCTGCGGCACGCCGTCGTCGAACACCTCGAAGTCGTCGGCTGCCAGATCGCCGACCAGCCGCCCGGCGGCATCGCGCACGGTGGCGGTGACCTGCACCACCTCGATGCCGGAGCGAAAGACCTGCGGCTGCGGATGGCCGGCGGCGACGAGCCAGACGGACAGCATCGCCAGCAGGCCGCCGATTGCTCTCGGATCGGGATGCGCCACTTCAGACGGGGCTATGCCCCGAACCCCCGGCGTCCGCTTGCGGGGGCCCCTTCGCCCCGCGCCGCTTCCGCCGAGGCGCGCCGCTTCCGCCGAGGCGCGCTGTGCGCGCCTTGCGGAGTCAGGCAGCGGCGCCTTCCATTATAGTGTCGGCAGCGAGGCCGGCAGCCGATGACGAACGCCCCCTCCCACGTGCGCGGCGCGACCGACGCGCCGCTGTCGACCGAGACGATCGGCGCGATGCTCCGCCGGGTCGTCGGGCGGTTCGGCGCGCGCGAGGCGCTCGTCGTGCGCGCCCAGGGCTACCGGGCCACCTACCGCGAGCTGTGGGACGCGACGACGGCGCTCGCCAAGGCGCTCATGGCGCGCGGCATCGAGGCGGGGGACCGGGTCGGCATCTGGTCGCCGAACCGCTACGAATGGGTGGTGACCCAGCACGCAACCGCGCGCATGGGCGCCATCCTCGTCAACGTCAATCCGGCCTACAAGTCGCGCGAGCTCGAGTACGCGCTCAACCAGTCCGGCATCCGCCTGCTGCTGCTGGCCCGCGGCTTCCGGAAGACCGACTACCGCGCCCTGCTGGACGCGGTGCGCGGGCGGTGCCCGCACCTCGAGCAGGTCGTCGTCATCGACGACGACTGGGACGCCCTGCTCGCCGAGGCCGCGGCGGTGGACGATGCGGCGCTCGCGCGGCGCGAGGCGGGCCTGGACTGCCACGACCCGATCAACATCCAGTACACGTCCGGTACGACCGGCGCGCCCAAGGGGGCGACGCTGTCGCACCACAACATTCTCAACAACGGCCACCTCTGCGGCGAGATCCTCGCCTACACCGAAGCCGACCGGGTCTGCATCCCCGTGCCGTTCTACCACTGCTTCGGCATGGTCATGGGCAATCTGGCGTGCGCCAGCCACGGGGCGTGCGTGGTCGTGCCGGGCGAGGCGTTCGATGCCCGGCTCACCCTGGAGACCGTCGGCGCCGAGCGTTGCACGTCGCTCTACGGCGTGCCCACCATGTTCATCGCGCAGCTCAACCACCCCGACTTCGAGCGCACGGACGTCAGCAGCCTGCGCACCGGCATCATGGCCGGCGCGCCGTGCCCGGCCGAGGTCATGAAGCAGGTCCACGACCGGATGAACATCCGCGAGATCACGATCTGCTACGGCATGACGGAGACGTCGCCGGTCTCCACGCAGACGCGGCGGGGCGACTCGTTCGACCGGCGCGTCTCGACGGTCGGCCGGGTGCACCCGCACGTCGAGATCCAGGTGGTGAACCCGGAGACGGGCCGCGTGGTCGAGCGCGGGACGTCGGGCGAGCTGTGCACCCGCGGCTACAGCGTGATGCTCGGCTACTGGAACAACCGGGAGGCGACGACGGCCGCCATCGACGCCGAGCGCTGGATGCACACCCGCGACCTGGCGGTGATGGACGACGACGGGTATCTGCGCATCGTCGGGCGCCTCACCGACATGATCATCCGCGGCGGCGAGAACATCTATCCCCGCGAGATCGAGGAGTTCCTCTACACGCACCCGGAGATAGAGGACGCGCACGTCATCGGCGTCCCCTCGCAGCTCTACGGCGAGGAGGTCATGGCCTGGGTCAAGCTGAAGGCCGGCGCCGACGTCGACGACGCCGCGCTGACCGCCTTCTGCCGGGGCCGCATCGCCACCACCAAGATTCCGCGCTTCTGGAAACGCGTCGACTCCTTCCCCATGACGGTGACCGGCAAGGTGCAGAAGTTCCGGATGCGGGAGCTCGCGGCCACGGAGCTCGGCCTCGACGCAGGCGCCGAAAACACGGGCCGCTAGCCTCCCCGCGCTCGAGCCCGCGCGGGTTGGCGGCCTGTTGACCCGTACCGGGGCGTGGTGTACTCTTGCGGCTCGCTTGAGCGCCTCGTTTTTGGGCCGTGATCGACGCGGGGAATTCAGGAATTCTTCAGATCGTCGGTGCCTGCGGCGCTGATAGGATACGAAGCTGGCTGTGTTGGGAGGTGTAGTGTGAGACGACTCGTAAGCTTGGTTGTGCTGTCGCTGCTGTTCGCCCCGGGCGCCGCCGTAGCCCAGGAGGGGCAGGGACTGACGGAGGAGCCGATCGGGACGCTCGCCCAGCTCATGCGGGGCATCATGTTCCCGAACGCCAACAAGCTGTTCGACGCCCAGGCGGTCGAGCCGGGCGGTGAGCTGGTCAGACTGGACGAGCAGCTCGACGAGCTCCTCGGCGACGTCCTCGCGCCGCGCATGATCAACCGGATCAACAACGCCGCCGCCGACTCCATGAACGCCCTCATGGGATCGACGTCCACCCGCTTTGCGGCGATCTACCGCGGCTGGCCCGAGGTCGAGGGCGCGGCGGTGGCCCTGGCGGACGGCGCCAAGCTGGCCATGCTGGAGGGCCGTCAGTGCGACAATGGCCTGGCGGTGCCGATCGACCGCGCGGACTACATCGAAGGGGCGCGGCTCCTCGAGGAATCCGCCGTCAGAGTGCTCGAAGGCGCGCGCACCCAGGACTACGACGCCGTCTGGGACGCCATCAACTACGTCAACGACTCGTGCACGCACTGCCACAAGACCTACCGCGACGGTCCCGACAGCAGACAGGAACCGCGCTGCCAGTAGCAGGTAGCTGCAGCCCCGGGGCGGATGAGCCCCAGGAGCCCGTCTGCCGCGGGCTCCCAGGACAGGAGGCAGGCACGGATGTCGTTACGTAGCGTGTTCGAGTGGCTGGAAGCAATGCCGATGAGCACGGCGTTGCGCGAGTCGATCTTCGGCTATCCGATTCTGCTGACGTCGCATGTGGTGAGCATGTGCGTGATTGCGGGTCTGTTGGTGATGATGGACCTGCGGCTGACGGGGGCGGGGAATCTGCACACGCCGGTTTCGCACATTCAGAACCGCCTGTTCAAGTGGCAGATGCTGGGTCTGGCGATGTCGGTGATCAGCGGGGGGCTGTTGTTCTACGGGCAGCCGATGCGTTTCTACGGCAACTTCTGGTTCTGGATGAAGAACCTGCTGCTGCTCCTGGCGCTGGCCAACGCGATGTATTTCCACCGGACGATTTACCGTTCGGTGGACCAGTGGGACAACGACCCGGTGCCGCCGGTGCCGGCGCGGGTGGCGGGCGCGTTGGGTCTGGTCTTGTGGGCGGCGGTGATCGTGACGGGTCGGATGATTGCCTACAGCGGTCTGGTTCCGCAGTGGTGGCTGGACCTGGGGTTGACGCCGTAGCCTGCGGGGCCGGGGGCTTGAACGGGAGGCGGGGGCGATGGTCCTGGAATTTTTCGAGTGGATGGAAGGCAGCGCGCTGAGCCTGACGTTTCAGTCGGCGGTCTGGTACAGCCCGATCATCCAGGTGATGCATCTGGTGGCGGTGGCGTTCTTCTCGGGGTCGCTGCTGGTGGTGGACCTGCGGCTGTTGGGCGTGGGTCTGACGGCGCAGCCGTTGCGGCAGGTGGCCGAGGACGCGCAGCCGTGGCTGGTGGGGGCCCTGGTGGCGCTGGTCATCACGGGCACGCCGACGATGGCGTCGACGTCGATCAAGCAGTACTACAGCCCGTTCTGGTGGTGGAAGATGGAGATGCTGGTCCTGGGGCTGATCTTCCTCTTCACGGTGCGGCGCAAGGTCATCGCGGCCGACGAGGGCTCGCTCGGCCCGGTCTGGCCGAAGGTCGTCGCGCTGACCTCGATGGGCCTCTTCCTCGGCGTCACCATCGGCGCCAGGCTCATCGGACTGTCCTGACGCCGAGGCGGGCAGCCTCGGTAATCCCCCGGTAGTTCGTCCCTGCCCGGCGGCGCCGCACGGCGCCGCCGGCTCACGCCTTCACGATTCAACCCGCAGCGCCGGCACCCGGCCCGTCACCTCCCCCCGGCGGGTGGACATTTCTGCAGGTTCAGGCTTGCCGCCGGGCGAGCAGGATGTTGTCGATGCTAGGAGTCTGCGCCGTAGAACGGCGTAGACTCCTAGTGAGGGTTGGTTGGGCGGCAACCGGAGCCGGAGGCGACGATTGCCGGGCTAGCGTCCAGCGCTCGCACGTCCGCCCGCATTTCGGCGATGTCGTGCCGCAGGTCACGACGCATCCAGAGCAGTACGCCGATCACCGCCACGGCGGCACCGATCACTTCCAGGCTCATGCTCCCATCGTTAAACGGAGCGCGCGTACAAACGAAAGCCCCGGGCGCCGCAACGGGCACCCGGGGCTCAGGTTGAATCAACCGCTGGTCGCAGCGGGTGCTACCGCTCCGTCGGGTCGCGACCGTCGCGCGGCGCGCCCGTGCCGGACGAACCCATGAACAGCTTGCGGCCGTCCAGGAACGTCAGGTCGCGGCCGTTCGCCTTGTTCGTGCCGTCCTTGGCCTGGTAGCCGTCGACCACGATCTCGGTCCCCACCAGCAGCGAGTCCCGCGTGAAGCCGCGGCGGAACAGCGTGTTCGGCGTGCCGCCCTCGATCATCCACCGCTCGCCTTCCGCGGTCTCGATGTGGATCCACGCGTGCGGGTTGATCCACTCCACCCGCGTGACCTCGCCGGTCAACTGCAGCGGACGGTCCGCGTCGAACTCCGCCGAGAAGGCGTGATGCGCGACCACCGGCGCCGCTGCCAGCGCCACCAACCCGACCATCACCAAACCTGCGATTGTTCTTGTGCGCATTGGCTCCTATCCTCCTGATACGTTGAAGACCCTCTTGAGTCCGTTGTCACCAGCCTGCGACCCCGGGTCGCGCCCTACCGATTCGGCCACAGCGGGGGCAGACCGGTGCGATCGCCCTCGTAGCCCTTGCGCAGATGCCCGTACATCAACTCCTCGACGAACTCGACGCACTTGAACTCGAGCAACTGCATGTTGTCGTCGACGCGGCGATAGAGCGGCGTCCGGATGCTCCACGGCCGCTCGAAGATCTCGGGATCCGTGATCGTCGCCTCGTACTGCAGGTGGTACTCGCTGGTCGCGGTGTACCGCTCCTCCACCCGGATGGAGTTGCTGTGGTAGTTGCCCGAGTTGTCCAGCCACGTCTCGGGCACCTGGCTCGTGACGTCGATCACCAGCGACTCACCGTCCCAGGTGCCGCGCGAATGGCCCATCCAGGCGTCGGCCGGCGCCTCGAAGTCGGGGCGGTTCATGTAGACGATACGGCTCGCGCTCGCGAACTCGTAGGCGAACAGGATGTACTCGGGCGTCTGCACAATCTGGAACGGGAACGGCTGCAACGTCGCCCGCGGGATGCCCGGCATGTAGCAGCGGACGGCCGGGTCGTACAGCAACTGGTTCTCCCGGTTGGCCTGCCGCTGCGCCAGCGCCTCCTGCCGGTACGGGATCTCGCCGCCGACCACGACGCCAAGACCCGCGGGCACCGCGCCCAGCGCGCCCATCTCGAGCGACGGCGAGAACGTGGCGGCGTGGCCTTCGAGATCGTGGTGGTGGGCGCCGACAGCCTGCCAGATGCCGTTCAGATCGGGGCGGCCGTCGGCGGTGCGCGGCGCCCGGTAATCCTGCGCCGGCACCGACTGCACGGCCAGCAGGACCATGAACGCCGTAACGGCCACCACGCCCATGATGGTGCCCCTGTTGTTGAGCCGATTTCGCATGCTGGTTCTCCTCCCTGGACTCTCCTGAGCGGTACGGTTTCGGTAGCTGGCACCGCTCGACACGGCGCCCGCACACCCTGTGCGGACTGTTATATACCCTCCCGGCTGTCGCGCTGTCAACAGCCGCAAGCCTCCTTCCTCCGTCGGCCTCCGTCGGCAAAGTCTGCCCACCCGGCTTGGCGGCTACTGCCCCTCCTCGGCCTGAATCGTGACGGCGCGCAACCCGTCCTCGTCCGCCGGCAGCTCCTCGCTGCCCGCCGGAAACTCGCTCCGCTGCAGCATGTAGGCGATGACGTCGACATACTCGGACGTGTCGAGCGAGCCCGGATTGTCCTGCGGCATGGAGATGCTCATCACCTGGTACAGGTCACCGAGCGACAGCCCGTCCCAGAATCCCATGAACGAGCCGCCGGCCAACCCGGGGCCCATCTCGCCGCCGGTCAGAATGTCACCGTGGCACGAGTCGCAACTGCTGTTGTAGACGCGCTCGCCGCGCGCGGCCTGCGCGTCGGTGTACACCCCGCTCCAGGTCGTCTGCCCTTCCTGGGCGGCGACGCGACCGCCCGCGGCCGTCGCCGCACACACCAGTGCCACGACGGCACAGAGCCCGACCCATCTCCTTTCATGCGGTCCAATCACACCCTGCCCCCTTCTCGTTCCAGCCTGCTGCCGGTCTGCCGAGTCGTCAACGGCCTCGTCCGCGAACTGCCCCGCGACGGCGGCCGCCTGCCGGCGCGGGCGCTCTAGTCTATCATCGGCGCCGCCCGCAATGGTCCCGACATGAAAAAAGCCCCGGGTGCCATCTGACACCCGGGGCCGGGTTGAATCAACCGCTGGTCGCAGCGGGTGCTACCGCTCCGTCGGGTCGCGGCCGTCGCGCGGCGCGCCCGTGCCGGACGAACCCATGAACAGCTTGCGGCCGTCCAGGAACGTCAGGTCGCGGCCGTTCGCCTTGTTCGTGCCGTCCTTGGCCTGGTAGCCGTCGACCACGATCTCGGTCCCCACTAGCAGCGAGTCCCGCGTGAAGCCGCGGCGGAACAGCGTGTTCGGCGTGCCGCCCTCGATCATCCACCGCTCGCCTTCCGCGGTCTCGATGTGGATCCACGCGTGCGGGTTGATCCACTCCACCCGCGTGACCTCACCGGTCAACTGCAGCGGACGGTCCGCGTCAAACTCCGCCGAGAAGGCGTGATGCGCGACCACCGGCGCCGCTGCCAGCGCCACCAACCCGACCATCACCAAACCTACGATTGTCCTTGTGCGCATTGTGCTACTCACCCCCTGCCACTAGTTTACCCAGCCTGCGCGCGGTGTCAAGTCGCGAAATCAAGTCGGGCGCCGCACCGCCCGCGCCGCCTGGCATCCATCAGACAGGGCCGCCAGACAGGGCTGCGCCCCGGACCCCCGGCGGCCGCTTGCCGGAACCCCTTCGCCCCGCGCCGAGCGGCGTCTGCATCGTTCTACGAGCGGACACTCCCAGCCCGGCAATCGTCGCCTCCGGCTCCGGTTGCCGCCCAACCAACCCGCGCTAGGAGTCTGCGCCGTTCTACGGCGCAGACTCCTAGCGCGCGCAGTCGAGCTGCCACTCCTCGGTGGTGCGCCGCACGGACAGCCCGTCCCGCGGCCGCTCGAGAGCCAGCATCAGCAGGCGGTACTGACCGGCGTCGCGCCCGGGATTGCCGCAGACCGTGAGCCGGTCGCCCGGGCGCAGCGTGCGGCTGTTCACGCCGAGCTGGCGCAGCCTGGCCGCTCCCTCGAGCTCCACGGCCCAGGTCAGGGGGCGGCCGCGCCGGCCCGGCACCTGGAGGTGCACGAAGGAGTGGGGATCCTGGTAGACGAAGCGGTCGACACGACCCTCGATGGTCTCCGTGCGGCCGACGTCGTAGACCTCGGTGATCAGATGATGCGCGCCGGCCTGCGCGCCCGGGACGGAAGAGCCGGCAAGCACGACGGCTAGCGCGAGTGCGTGGCCCCTCATGCTGTCCCCTACTCTATCAAGAGACCCGCGGCAGCCAAAGCAGCGCCGAGACGCATGCAATTGCCCGGAAATCGTCGCCTGCGGCTCCGATTGCCGCCCAACCGACCCTCCTGGCAGTCTGCGCCGTGGAACGGCGCAGACTGCTAGAGTAGTCCGAGACATTCGATGCTTGCCAGCGACGAAACTTCACTGGCGTCCGGCAGCGGACGCCAGCGGCGGCGGCTTTTGGTCGTCGAGGACGAGCAGAAGGTGGCCGAGGCCCTGCGGGAGGGGCTGGAGGGCGAAGGCTACGAGGTCACCGTCGAAACGACGGGCGAGGCCGCGTTCTTCCGGAGCAGCACGGAGACGTTCGACCTCGTCCTGCTCGATCTCGGACTGCCCGGGCGGGACGGGCTCGACATCCTCAGGGCGCTCCGCGACGGCGGCGTGGACACGCCCGTGCTGGTCCTGACGGCCCGCGACACGGTCGCCGACCGGGTCGGCGGCCTGAACGCGGGCGCCGACGACTATCTGGTCAAGCCGTTCGCGTTCGAGGAGCTGCTCGCGCGGATACAGGCCGTCGTGCGGCGCGGGCGCGTGTCGACGCCGCCGCGCCTGGGCGTCGCCGACCTGCAGGTGGACCTGACGACGCGCCGGGTCGCACGCGCGGGCCGGGCGATAGAATTGACGGCCAAGGAGTTCGACCTGCTCGAGTACCTGCTGCGCTGCGAGCGCCGCGTCGTCTCCCGGGACACGCTGGCGCGCGAGGTCTGGCGGGACACGTACCGCAGCACGACGCTGGCCAACGTCATCGACGTCCACGTTTCGCGGCTGCGCCGCAAGGTCGATGGCGAAGGGCTGGTCAAGTTGATCCATACGGTGCGCGGCGTGGGTTTCGTCGTGCGGGAGGGTGAGCCATGACCCGCTGGTGGTTTCCGCGCAGCCTGCGCGTGCGTCTGACCGTGTCCCACGTGGCGGCCATGCTGCTGGTGCTGATGGTGTACGTGGCGGCCGTTTTCGCCCTCGTCGCCCGCAACGCCTCGCAGAGCCTCGACGACCGGCTGCGCGGCGACTTCCGGTGGGCCGCCGAGATGGCCCAGCAGGGCCCGGACGGCACGCTCACGTGGTTCGAGGGCGAGGACTGGGCCGAAGACAACCCCTGGCTCGTCGTCTCCAGCGAGGAGGGGGCGCCCGTCTTTCGGACGGCCGTGGCCAGGCGGCTGCCGGTGCCGGGCAGCGAGGCCCTGGCGCACGATCCGGATGGCGGCATCGCCGCGCTGCCGACCGAGCTCGTCCCGTTCCGGATCCTCAGCGGCCGGGCGACGGTCGCGGGCCAGCCCGTGGTCATCCAGGTCGGCCGCTCGGAGGCGCTGATGCGGCAGGAGCTGGCCGCGCTCACGCTGGTCCTCGTCCTCGGCCTGCCCCTGAGCGTGGCCGTCGCGGGCCTGGGGGGCTACTGGCTCGCCAAGGGCGCGCTGGCGCCGGTCGAGCGCATGGCGGAGCGTGCGCGCGCGATCACGGCGGAGCGGCTCGGCGAGCGCCTGCCGGTCGACAACCCGCGCGACGAGCTGGGGCGGCTGGCGGCGGTGTTCAACGACACGCTGGGACGACTCGAATCGTCCTTCGACCAGATGCGGCAGTTCACCGCCGACGTCTCGCACGAGCTCCGGACGCCGCTCACCGCCATTCGGAGCGTCGGCGAGGTGGGGCTGCGGGAACGGCGGGACGAGGCCGGGTACCGCGCCATCATCGGCAGCATGCTGGAGGACGCCAGTCGCCTGGCCGGCCTCGTCGAGCGCCTGCTCACGCTCTCGCGCGCCGACCTGGGCGAGGTCGAGCTCTCGAGCGACGTGATCGAGCTGGGCGAGCTGGCCGACAACGTCGCCGCGGACCTCGGCGTGCTGGCCGAGGAGAAGAATCAGTCGCTGGCGGTCGACCGGCCGGGCCGGGCCCCCTGTCTCGGGGACCGGCTCGTGCTGCGGCAGGCGCTGCTCAATCTGGTGGAGAACGCGATCAAGTACACCCCGGCCGGCGGCCGTGTCCACCTGCGCGCATCGACGGTGCGCGAGCAGGCGGTAATCGAGGTGTGCGATACCGGTCCGGGCATTCCCGCCGAGCGCCGCCGGCGCGTCTTCGACCGCTTCTATCGCGGCAGCCACCATCGATCCGGCGAAGCCGGGGCGGGTCTCGGTCTGGCGATCGCGAAGTGGGCCGTCGAAGCCAGCGGCGGCGAGCTGACGTACGAGCCGGCCGCCGGAGGCGGCAGCCGCTTCTGCATACGGCTGCCCGCCACCCAGGTCGGGAATGCAACGGAGGCCGGCCGCGCCGCCCGCACGGACCACGCGGCGCGGTACGCGGCCCGGACGGCCTAGGAGTCTGCGCCGTAGAACGGCGTAGACTCCTAGCGAGGGTTGGTTGGGCGGCAACCGGAGCCGCAGGGGACGATTGCCGGGCCAGGCGGCTTCAATCAGGCGGGGCTGCGCCCCTACTGCGGTGGCTCGGGCTCCTCGGCGCGCACGCGCCCGCGATCCTCGTCGCCCACCCAGTAGAGGTTGTGGCAGCGGTCGCACGAGCGGTACAGCGTCTCGCCGAGCTCGAACACCAGCTCGGCGTCGCGGGCCGCCGCCGCCTCGTGCACGAGCATGGCCGCGTCGGACATGTCCTGCGAGAGCTGCATCCAGCCCTCCTGATCCCGCGCGCGGTCGCCGATCATCAGCAGGTTGGCTCCCTCGATGATGGTCATCGCCCCGTTGGAGACGACCGCCCAGTCCTCTTCGGTCTCGGGCTCCCAGTCGTGACGGCCCTCGGCAGTGATGATCGTGCCCGACGAATCCCACACCGCATCGGCCGCGGGATCGAGAATCATGCTCATGAGCTCGGCGACGTTGGCCACCGGCCGCAGAGGCGACTCGCTCGGCTCGGACCCGCAGCCGGCGACCAGGAACGTGCTGACCGCTACCAGTATCAGAAACCTTCGCATGCTCGTATCCCCATCCCCGTGTGTGACCACCCGTATTCGACGCGGCGGCGCCCGCCGACCGCCGCAGAATTGTACACCGGCGGCCCCGTCGGGCAACCACATCCCGAAGGAGAGCAACATGATCGGACACGGCCCGTCGTCGAACCTCGGCCTGCGAGCGCGCCTGACGGCGGCCGCGCTGCTGGTCGTCCTGCCGGCGGCCGCACTGCCGCCGGCCGCCGCCGCGCAGGCCGCCGGACACTGGGTGGGCACCTGGGCCGCCGGCCTGCAGGCCCAGGCGCCGCCCGAGCCGACGGCCGGCCGGGAACCGGGCCAGGAGCTGTTCGGACCGCTGGCGCGCGTCCGCAACCAGACGCTGCGGCAGATCGTGCGCGCGACGATCGGCGCCTCCCGCCTGCGGGTCGCGTTCACCAACGTCTTCGGCACGGAGCCGCTCGAGGTCGGCGCGGCCCACGCGGCCGTGCGCGCCGCCGGCGCGGCCATCGAGCCGGGCAGCGGCGCAGCGCTCACGTTCGGCGGCCGGGCCTCCGTCACCATCGAGGCGGGCGCGACGGTCGTCAGCGACGCCGTCGACCTCGAGGTGCCGGCGCTCGGGCACCTGGCCGTCGACCTGTATCTGCCCGGCGACAACTGGGAGTCGAGCTCGCCGGCATCGACGCTCCGCGGCGCCTGGACGACCGGCTACGTCTCCCCCGCCGGCGATCACAGCGGCGCGGTGGAGATGCCGGTCGAGGCCACGCTCCAGTCCTGGCTCTACCTGTCGCGGGTGGAGGTCGCGGCCTCGGCCGCAACCCGCGTCGTGGTCACCCTCGGCGACTCCATCACCGAAGGCTTCGGCTCGACCGCGGACGCCGACCGCCGCTGGCCGGACGTTCTCGCCGAACGGCTCGGCGCCGCGCTCGGCGCCGATGCGCCGGCGGTGCTCAACGTCGCCATCTCGGGCAACCGCCTGTTGCGAGGCAACGACGGTGCGTTCGAGGTGGCGGGCGGCGGCGGCGCCCCGCCGCATCCGAACGCCGGCTTCGGCCCGAGCGCGCTCAGCCGCTTCGATCGCGACGTCCTGCTCCAGCCGGGCGTGACGCACGTGATCGTGCTGGCGTCGATCAACGACATCGGGATGGCCGGGGCTGCGGCGGCGCCGACCGTGGCGGAGCTCGTCGCCGGGCACCGCGCGCTGATCCAGCGCGCGCGCTCGCACGGCCTGACGATCTACGGTGGCACGCTGACCCCGTTCGAAGGCGCCCTGTACTTCACCGAGGCCGGCGAAGCCAAGCGGCAGGCCGTGAACGAGTGGATCCGGAACGGCGGAGAGTACGACGCGGTGATCGACTTCGACGCCGTGCTGCGCGACTCCGCCGACCCGCGCCGTCTCCTGCCGCTGTACCACCCCGGAGACTGGCTCCACCCGAACGACGAGGGCTACCGCGCGATGGGCGAGGCGATCGACCTGACGCTCTTCGCGGCGCCGCGCTGACGACCCGCACCGGAGGCGGGCGGATCGCCCGGGCGGGCATCGCGGCGGCGCGCCGCCGACCGCCCGGGCGTCGGGCCTCCCGGTCCCTCAGTTGCCGGCGATCCTGAACTTCTGGACGCGCCGGTTGCGCCCCACCTCGGCGCCGAACACGTTGCCCCGCGAATCGACGGCAATATGGTGGAGGTTCGTCAACTGGCCCGGCTCGCTGCCCGGCGACCCGAACTCGCCGACCGTCTCGAGGGTCTGGCGGTCGATCAGCCACACCTTCCCGTTGTTGAAGTCGTTGGCGTAGAGGAGGCGCTGCTCGGGATCGGGCGAGAACGCGATCCGCGCCACGGTGCTGGGTCCGGGCCCGCTCCGATTGACGAAGCCCTGCATCACGTAGTCCCCGGCCACGGTGAAGACCTGGATGCGCCGGTTGCCGCGGTCGGCCACGTACACGTGGCCGTCGCTCGACACCCCGAGGCCGTGGACGATGCCGAACTGCTCCGGCCCCGTGCCCATCGTCACCAGCGGGTCCTCCCGCGGCGCCGGGGTCGGCCGCGCCACGCCGATCTCGTACGCGTCCTCGGGCTCGTTGCCGAAGGCGCCCCACTGGCGCTTGTAGGCGCCGCTGTCCGCGTCGAGCACCCACACCCGGCGGTTGCCGTAGCCGTCCGCAACGAACGCCTCGTTGGTCGGGGCGTACACCGACACGTCCGCCGGCTGGCGCGGATTGTCGGTGTCGGCGTTGCCGCCGCTCGCGCCGTAGCTGCCCTTCTGGAACAGGAACTCCCCGTCGCGTGTGAACTTGAGGATCATGTCGTCCGCCCGGTCCGACACGTTGTTGCCCGCGCGCGGGTTGATGCCGGTGATCCAGACATGGTCCTGGTGGTCGACGAAGATGCCGTGCTCGGTGTCCGGCCAGTCGTAGCCCTCGGCCGGCCCGCCCCAACCCTGGACGAACGCCCCGCTCGCGTCGAACTCCATCACCGCGGGCGCCGCGTTCGCGGACTGCTCTTCCGGAACGGTCCGGGGCCGCGAGAGCACCCACACGTGGTCGCGCGCGTCGACCGCGACCGACGTCGGGACGCCCATGACCCAGCCGTTGGGCAGCGCGGGCGGGAACGACGGATCGAGCTCGTAGACCGGCACGCCGGCCGCGGGCCCCTGGCCGGCCTCTGCCGCGTCCGGGCCGCCGCCGGCCACGGCCACGGCCACGGCCACGGCGATCACGAGCGCGAGCCGCGCGAGACGCAACATCGTCGTCATGCATTCGGACATTCTTCTTCTCCTCGATTCGCCTGCCGCGTTCAATCCGTCAACAGCAGATGGGGTGCGCCGCCGGCGCCATGGCGCTTGCGGCGGAAAGGCCGGGAACCGCCTCTCTGCGGTCCGATCGCCATGCGGTTGCGGCGGTCGATGCAGCCGGCCGGCGCCGCGATCGCACCGCGGCGCCACTCGCCCGGGCCGCGCCTAATACTATAGAATACCGCCCCGAAAGCACGGTCCCGTTCACAGTCAGGAATCCCCGCATGGAACGCTTCGCTGCAACCGCCGCCCTCCTGCTCGTGTCTGCCGCGCTCGCCGGCGCGCAGGCTCCGGACGGCATGATCGAGTGGCCGTACGTGGGCTCCGAGCAGGCGCACACCAAGTACTCCGCCGCCGGCGAGATCACGGCCGCCAACGTGGGCGAGCTGCAGATCGTCTGGCGCTGGGAGCCGAACGAGATGCCGCTCCCGGAGTACGGCACGCGGCCGGGCGCCTTCCAGGCCACCCCCATCATGGTCGACAACATTCTGTACCTGTCGACGATGTACACGCGCGTGGCGGCCCTCGATGCGGAAACGGGCGCCGAGCTGTGGACGTTCGATCCCGGCGCCTACGAGGGCGGCCCCCGAGGCGCCGGGCCGGGGGGCTTCAAGCACCGGGGCATCGCGTACTGGCGCGACGGGGACGAGGCCCGCATCTTCCTCAACAGCCGCGACCGGCTCTACGCCATCGATGCCGCGACGGGTGAGCTCGACGCCGCGTTCGGCGAGGACGGCGGCGTCCTGCTGACCGAGGGCCACGGCCGGCCGGTCAGCCGCTTCGACTTCGACCAGACGTCGCCGCCGGTGGTGTTCGAGGATCTGGTGATCGTGGGCAGCCGGGTGCCCGACCGGGTGCAGCGCCGCTTCGACCCACCCGGCACGGTGCAGGCCTACGACGCGCGCACGGGCGAGCGGCGCTGGGTGTTCTTCACCATCCCGCAGTCGAACGACGACTTCGGGGCCGACACGTGGGAGGACGAGTCGTGGCGCTACACGGGCCACGCGAACGTGTGGGGGCTGATGTCGCTCGACGCCGAGCGGGGCCTGCTCTACGTGCCGACGAGCACGCCGAGCGGCGACTACTGGGGCGGCCGCCGGCTGGGGGCGAACCTGTTCGCCGAGTCGCTGGTGTGCCTGGACGCGCGCACGGGCGAGCGGCAGTGGCACTTCCAGGCGGTGCACCACGGGGTGTGGGACTACGACTTCAACTCGGCGCCGAACCTGGTGACGATCACGGTGGACGGGCGCGAGATCGACGCGGTGGCGGAGGTCTCGAAGCAGGGCTTCACGTACGTGTTCGACCGCGTGACGGGCGAGCCGGTGTGGCCGATCGAGGAGCGCCCGGTGGACACGGAGACGGACGTGCCGGGCGAGGTGCTGTATCCGACGCAGCCGTTCCCGACGAAGCCGCCGCCGTTCAGCGGACAGGGGGTCTCGCTGGACGACGCCAACGACCTGACGCCGGAGATCCACGCGCTGGCGGTGGCCGAGATGCAGCAGTTCCGGCTGGGACCGCTGTTCACGCCGCCAAGCCTGCGGGGCACGCTGATGCGGCCGACCACGAGCGGCGGCGCGGACTGGGGCGGCGCGGCGTTCGACCCGGAGACCGGCCTGCTGTACGTGCGGACGTCGGAGGGCACGGACACGAACCAGGTGTGCCTGAACACGGGCGACGATCCGGACGTGGACGTCGAGTACAGCAACAACTGCCCGCACGGCGCCGCGGCCATGATCTTTCAGCTCGCCAACCGGCCGGGCGCGGCGCGGGTCGCGCGCAGCCAGCTCGGTCCCATTCCGCTGATCAAGCCGCCGTACGCGTATCTGGTCGCGATCGACCTGAACGCCGGCGAGATTGCGTGGAAGGTGCCGTTCGGCGAGGGCAGCCGCATCATCCGCAACCACCCGCTGCTGCGCGGCGTCGAGCTGCCGGAGCGCCTCGGCACGCGCGGCAACCCCGGGCCGCTGGTGACGAAGGGCGGCCTGGTGTTCCTCGGCGGCGGCGACCCGTATCTGTACGCGTTCGACAAGGCGACGGGCGCGGAGATCTGGCGCGGCGCGACGCCGTTTCGGACGAGCGCGAACCCGATGACCTACCGGGCGCGGTCGGGGCGGCAGTTCGTCGTCATCGCGACCGGCGCCGGGCCCGACGCCGCGCTCGTCGCCTTCGCGCGACCCGAGTAGCCATTCGTGCCGACCCGGAACAGTTGGAGGTTCCCTTGATGATAACGACGACGACTCACCCGCGGAAGACGACGATGCGCCTTGCGACAGCCTGTTGTCTCGTCGGCCTGCTGGCCGCCGTGCCCGCCGCCGGGGCGCAGGAGCACCCCGGCCAGGCCGCTTACGAGAAGGTCTGCGCGACCTGCCACGGCCCGGAAGGGGCCGGCGGTCTGGCGCCCGCCCTGGCGCCGCTGAGCTACGACGCCGACTACGTGCTGGCGATCGTCCGCGAAGGCTACGGGCAGATGCCGCCCATCTCGGCCCGCGAGCTCTCGGACGAGGAGGTGGCGCAGGCCACCGAGTACCTGCGGGCGCCCGGCGCGGCTGCCGAGGCCAGCGCCCCGCCAGCCGCCCAGGAGGAGACCGCCGCGGAGCATCCGGACTTGAGCGGCATCTGGCAGGCGGTCAACGCGGCCTCGTGGAACCTCGAGGACCACAACGCCGAGGACGGCGTGCCGGCCGGCCTGAGCGTGGTCGTCGGGGGCTCGATCCCGTACCGCGACGACGCGCTGGCGCAGCGCCGGGCGAACTACGAGAACCGGCTGGCCGACGACCCGGTGCGCCAGTGCTTCCTGCCCGGCGTGCCGCGCATCATGTACATGCCGTTCCCGTTCCGGATCATCCAGACGCCCGACTACATGGTGATGACCTTCGAGTTCGCCCACACGGTCCGGATCATCTACACGGACGGCAGCCCGCACCCGCTGCCGAACGACTTCTGGATGGGCGATTCGCGGGGACACTGGGAAGGCGATACGCTGGTCATCGACACGACCCACTTCAACGACCAGACCTGGTTCGACGCGTCGGGCAACTTCCACAGCAACCAGCTCCACGTCGTCGAGCGCCTCACGCCGCAAGGTGACAACCACATCATGTACGAGGCGACCATCGAGGATCCGGAAGTGTTCACCGAGCCCTGGACGATTCGCATGCCGCTCTACCGGCGCCTGGAGGAGAACCTCCAGATCCTCGACTACGACTGCGTCGACTTCTTCCTCGACTCGCTGATCGAGGGTGACGGAGAGCCCCAGTGACAAGCAGGAGGACACGAACCATGCGTACGACCATCGCTGTTGCCGCTCTCGGTCTGGGTCTGCTGCTGGCTCCCCCGCCGGCGGTCGCGCATCATGCGTTCTCGGCCGAGTTCGACGCCGACCGGCCGCTGCAGCTCCTCGGCACCGTCACCCGCACCGAGTGGATCAACCCGCACTCGTGGATCCACATCGACGTCGAGGACGAGGACGGCAACGTCGAGAGCTGGGCCATCGAGTGCGGCGCGCCCAACGCCCTGATCCGCCGCGGCCTCAACAAGAACTCGGTGCCCGCCGGGACCGTGCTCGTCGTCGACGGCTTCGGCGCCAAGGACGGCTCGAACACCGCCAACGCCCGCGACATCACGCTGCCCGACGGCTCGCAGTTCTACGTCGGCTCGTCCGGCACCGGCGCGCCCGGCCAGCCGTAGGCTCAGGTCCGACGATGCGCTGCAAAGTCCCGGTGCGTGCCGCCGGCGCCGCGCTGGCGGCGCTCGCGGTGCTGGCCCCGGCCGCCGCCGGCCAGCAGGTCGACATCCTCGATACGCAGATCCAGTACAACCGGGGCCAGAACGTGGCGCCGTTGTACGAAGGCTGGATCCGCAATCCCGACGGCACCATCGACATGTGGTTCGGCTACCTCAACAGGAACTACGAAGAGGTGCTGCACGTCCCGATCGGGCCCGACAACCGCGTCGAGCCCGGCGGGCCGGACCGCGGCCAGCCGGCTGTGTTCGTCCCGCGCCGCCGGCAGGGCGGGGCGGTTTCCCGGCGCGAGAACTACGTGTTCCGGGTGTCGCTGCCCGCCGACTTCGGCGAGGACGACGAGGTCGTCTGGACGGTGACCGCCCACGGCAAGACGGACCGGGCCGTCGGCACCCTGCTCGACCTGTACGCCCTGCAGGGAACGCCGGGCGGCAACAGGCCCCCGACCGTCAGCCTGACGGCCGATCGCGTGTCCGTCGCCGCCGGCGACACGGTCACGCTGACCGCTGCCGTCAGCGACGACGGACTGCCGGAGGATGCGCGCCAGCCGGGCCACGTCCGGTGGCTGCGGTACCGCGGCCCCGGAGCCGTCACGTTCGATCCGCCCCGGTCGACGTTCCCCGCGGCTGACGGTCCCCTCGCCGACGCCGATTTCGTCACGCGCGCGTCGTTCAGCCAGCCGGGGATGTACGAGCTGCGGGCCGCGGTCAACGACGGCGACATGAACCAGGCCGGCTGGCCGCGGATCCCCGCCACGACGTTCGCGTCCGTCAGGGTCGACGTGCGCCGCGAGTGAAGGGATCGCCATGACGTTCGTTGCGACGCTGGAGCCGACAGCCGTCTGGAGCCACTTCGACGCGATCCTGACCATCCCGCGCGCCTCCAAGGACGAGGCCCGGATGCGCAGCCACGTCCTGGCTGCCGCGACCCGGCGCGGCTGCGGCCACGCGGTCGACGCCGCCGGCAACGTCGTGGTGCGCAAGCCCGCCGCCGCCGGGCACGAGGCGGCGCCGGTCACGATTCTCCAGTCGCACCTCGACATGGTGCAGGAGAAGAACGCCGACGTCGCCCACGACTTCGCGACCGACGCCATCGTCCCGCGGCGGGACGGCGACTACCTGAAGGCAACCGGCACCACGCTCGGATCGGACAACGGCATCGGCGTAGCGGCCATGCTCGCGGTCCTGGAGGCGGCCGACCTGGTCCACGGGCCGCTGGAGCTGCTGTTCACGATCGACGAGGAGACCGGCCTGACCGGCGCGGCGCAGCTCGACGCCGAACTGCTGGCCGGACGGCGGCTCATCAACCTAGATTCCGAGGAGGAGGGACTCGTCTACGTCGGCTGCGCGGGGGGCGGCGACACGCGGATCACGCTGCCGCTGGCGGCGGACGCCGCCGGAAGCGACGACGTGGCCGTGCCGCTGGGCCTGACCGGTCTCAAGGGCGGGCATTCCGGTTGCGACATCCACCTGCAGCGCGGCAACGCGGTCGGGCTCCTGGCGCGAATGCTCTGGGCGGCGCACCTGCAGACGCCGCTGCGCCTGGCCCGGATCGAGGGCGGCAGCGCGCACAACGCCATCCCCCGCGAGGCGTTCGCCACGGTCGTCGTCGCGGAGTCCCAGCGCGAGCGCGCCGTGGCGGTGCTCCGCGGCGAGTTCGCGGCGATTCAGGACGAGTACCGGCCGGCGGACCCCGCCATGGCGCTGGCGGTCGGCGACGCGGACCGCGCGGACACGGCGTGGACGCCCGAGACGACGACGACGGCGCTGCGGCTGATCGCGAGCCTGCCGCACGGCGTCGAAGCGATGAGCTACGACATCCCCGACCTCGTCGAGACGAGCAACAACCTCGCCACGGCGAAGGGCGCGGACGGCTCGCTCGTGCTCACCACGAGCTCACGCTCGTCGATCGACGCCGCGCTCGACGCGCTCCGCCGCCGCATCCGCGCGACCGCCGAGCTGGCCGGCGCCGCGGTGGATCAGCGTCCCGCCTACCCGGGCTGGAAGCCGAACCTCGATTCGCCGCTGCTCGAGGTCGTCAAGGCCGTCCACGCGCGGGAGCTCGGGTCGGCGCCCGGGGTCAAGGCCATTCACGCCGGGCTCGAATGCGGCATCATCGGGAAGAAGGTACCGGGCATGGACATGATCTCGTTCGGCCCGGTGATCGAGTTCCCCCACTCGCCGGACGAACGCGTCCACATCGAGTCGGTGGGCCGGTTCTACCGCTTGCTGACGGCGACCCTCGCCGCGCTCGCCTAGCACCGGCCGGGCGCGGATCCGGCCGTCGATCCGCCGCCCCACATACCGAGTCAGATCAGACTACGAGCCGAACCCCGAACCGTCGCCCGGCTCCCCGGCGCTGCCGGAGGCGGGCGGTTCCGCACCGGCTTGCTTCGCGGCCCCCGTGTCCCGCCCGGCGAACAGGCCGCCGGCAAAGCCGATGACGGCGAAGAAGATGTACGCGAACACCTGCCGCAGCTCGCCGGGAAGGCTGCCGGAGGCGAGCAGGATGCCGCCCGACCCCACCACGAGCAACAGGAGCAGGGTGCTCGTCGAGGAACGCGAGAATCCCGACTGTTTCGTCAAGAAAAACCCAATCAACGCGACCAGATTGATGGCCACGACGGACACCAGCACCCACTCCCGAAACTCGAAGTCCATCGGCTCCCTCCGCTAGCCCGGCAACGTCGCCTCCGGCTCCGGTTGCCGCCCAACCAACCCTCCCAAAATACCATGGAAATTGACCCGGATCCCAGGAATATGGGAATATGGGCTCATGAAGACAACCATCGAGTTGCCCGATGCCACGTTCCGGCAGGCGAAGGTGCTCGCCTCCAGCCGCGGCGTGACGTTGAAGCAGCTCTTCACCGAGGCGCTCGAGGACAGGCTCCGCCGGGATGCAGCCGACCGGGCCAGGGCAGGTCGGGAGGCGCCCTGGATGGCCGGCTTCGGCAAGCTGGCCGATCTGTCCGCCGAGAACCTCCGCCTCGCCGGCGTCATCGAGGAAGAATTCGAGAGGCTGGCGCCGGACGACATCGGGTGATTCTCGACACCAATGCGGTGTCGGCCTGGGCGGAGGGACTCCCTGCGGCCGGCGCCGCGCTGCGTTCCGCCAGTCGCCTCGTCGTCCCCAGCATCGTGCTCGGGGAATACTATTTCGGCATTCGCCAGTCCCGTCACCGCCGCCGCTACGAGGGCTGGCTGCGCCGCTACCTGCCGCTGGCCGACATCGCCGTCGTCACCCATGCGACCGCCGGCATCTACGCCGACATCCGGCTGGAGCTGAAGCGCACCGGCAACCCGATCCCGATCAACGACGCCTGGATTGCCGCCCTCGCCCGCCAGCATGGTCTGCCGGTGCTGAGCAACGACGCCCACTTCGACGCGGTACAGGGCGTGGAGCGCATCCCGTTCGGGGGCTGGCCGCAGACGTGACGCATGCGGACCGGCAGGAGTCCGTCGCAGCCGCCCGCCGGCTGGTCGTACACCTCGGCGGGGCGAGAACCGAGCGTGCGGCTCGCATTGGTGACGGACCGTCGCATGTGCCATGATCGAGTCGCCCCCGACGCGGTACGATCGACCGCCGGGACTGGGCGCGGAGGCAGACTGATGATGGGCATGCACCGTCTCGTTGGCAGATTGGCGCGCACGCGGCGCCCGGCGGCGGCGCTGGCTGCCGGTCTGGCGCTGTGCGCAACCTCGGCGGCGCCCGCGCTGGGACAGGAGGTCGAGCCCGGCGAGTGGACCCACTACGCCGGCGGCGTCGACGGCCACAAGTACTCGCCGCTGGACCAGATCTCCACGACGAACGTCCAGCAGCTCCAGGTGGCGTGGCGCTACCCGTCGCCCGATCTCGCGTTCCAGGACGATCCGATCCTCCGCCGGTCGCGCAACGAGGACACGCCGCTGATGGCGAACGGCCAGCTCTACAGCATCACCGGCCTCGGCATCATCTCCGCGCTCGACCCGGCCACCGGCGAGGTCCGCTGGGTGTACGACCCCGAGAGCTACGCGCTGGGGCGTCCGAACAACGGCGGGTTCCTGCAGCGCGGCATGGGCTACTGGACGGACGGCGCGGACGAGCGGCTGCTCATCGGCACCGCCGACGCCTACCTGCTGTCGCTCGACGCGCGGACCGGCCGGCCCGATCCGGCGTTCGGGGAAGACGGCAAGGTCGACCTGACCATCGGCATTCGGGACGTCGTGCGCAGCACCAACTTCTCGGCGCGGCGGCCCCTGGTCGCCGGCGACATCGTCGTGGTCGGCAACTCGATCGGCGACTCCTCGCGCACGCGGCGGATGCCGCCCGGGGACGTGCAGGCGTACGACGTGCGCACGGGCCGCAAGCTCTGGACCTTCCACACCATCCCGCGCGAGTACGAAGCGGGCTACGAGACGTGGCTGAACGGATCGGCCGAGTACACGGGCAACGCGAACGTCTGGGCCGGCATGGCGTACGACCCCGAGCTCGACTACGTGTACATGGCCACCTCCACGCCGACCAACAACTTCTACGGCGGCGAGCGGCCCGGCGACAACCTGTACGCCGAGAGCATCATCTGCGTGGAGGCGCAGACCGGCGCGCGCGTCTGGCACTTCCAGGCCATCCACCACGGCATCTGGGACTACGACTTCGCCGCCATGCCGGTGCTGGGCGACATCACCGTCGACGGGCGCACGATCAAGGCCATCATGCAGGTGAGCAAGCAGGCGTTCACCTACGTGTTCGACCGCGCGACCGGCGAGCCGGTCTGGCCCATCGAGGAGCGCCCGGTACCGCCGTCGACCGTGCCCGGCGAGGTGGCGGCGCCGACGCAGCCCTTCCCCACCCGCCCGCCGGCGTTCGATCTGCAGGGCACGGGCGAGGACAACCTGATCGACCTGACGCCGGAGCTGCGGCGGCGCGCGCTCGAGAAGCTGCGGCAGTTCGACTACGGGCCGCTCTACACGCCGCCGACGGAGCGCGGCACCCTGATGCTGCCGGGCCTGATCGGGGCGGCGAGCTGGGGCGGCGCCGGGTTCGACCAGGAGACCGGCATCCTGTACGTGCCGTCGCGCACGTCGCCGTCCATCGCCCGGCCGACGCGTCCCGGCGAGCGGCGGCGCAGCATCCCGCTCCGGGTCGGCGCCGACACGACCGTCGAGGGCATTCCCCTCTTCAAGCCGCCCTGGGCGCGGCTGACGGCATTCGACATGAACCGGGGCGAGATCCTGTGGATCAGCCCGCTCGGCAACGGACCCCGCAACCACCCGCTGCTGCGCGATCTCGACCTGCCCCCGCTCGGCGACCACATCGACGGCCAGAGCGTGCTGGTGACCGGGGAGCTCGCCTTCGCGGCCGTCTGGCGCCGCGACCGCCGCGACGGGAGCCGCCTGACGCCGAGCTGGGATCCCTGGGGCGACCCGGACGCCGGGCGCGAGCTGATCTACGCGTTCGACAAGCGGGACGGCGAGCTGCTGCACGTCGTCGAGCTGGACGGCTTCGCGGCCTCGGCGCCCATGACGTATCTTCACGAGGGCAAGCAGTACATCGCGGTGGCGGTCGGCGGCAACGAGGACAACGCGCTGGTGGCGCTGAGCCTGCCCGACTGACCAAGCGGCAACCGACGGACGAACCCCATGTCAAGCATCTCGCTCACCCGCCCGCAAGTTGGCCTGTCGCTCTTCCTGATCACCGCGCTCCTCGCGTGGCTGCCGGCGCCGCCCGCCGCGCAGGAGCCGCGGACGGTCTGGGACGGCGTCTACACCGACGCGCAGGCCATGCGCGGCGAGCAGGTGTACCAGGACGAGTGCACCTTCTGCCACCTCGACGACCTGATGGGCGACGCGTTCGCCACGCCGCTCGTCGACGACGCGTTCACGTTCCGCTGGGACGGCAGCTCGGTCGGCGACCTGATGACGGTCATTCAGGTCACGATGCCCGCCGACCGGCCGCAGACGCTCAGCGACGAGGCGGTCGCGGACGTCATCGCCTTCCTGCTCAAGATGAACGAGTACCCGGCCGGCGACGAGGAGCTGGCGGCCGATCAGGCCGAGCTGGAGAACATCGCCATCGTGGCCGAGCCCGACTAGTTAGAAGCCCAGCCCGCCGCCCCCGAAGCCGAAGCTCGCGCCGAGGCCGAAGACCGTCGAGCGGGCGGTGTTCCGCCCGGCGATCACCCGCCCCGCGAAGAAGTTCAGGCTGAGCGTGTCGGTAACGTTGGCGAGCACCCGTCCGCCCAGGATGTGCGCGTCCTCCTCCAGCGCCGGAAACCGGGCCGGCGAGAAGCCCGGGCCGCCTATGTCGATGCCGGACGTTGCGTTGACCAGCCGGTAGTCGACGCCGACCGTCACCGCGTCGCCGGCCGGAAAGTAGCCGGACAGGTTGTAGAAGACGTCCGACGGGACGTCGACGTCACCGGTCGTGCCGCCGACGGCCTGCTCGTTGATCTCGGCGCTGCCGCGGTGCCGGTAGCCCAGCTCCGTCGAGAACCCGAAGTGGTCCCAGAACCTGCCGACGATGACCGAAGCCTCCACGCCGTGGGCCCCGTCGCCCACCGAGTTGATGTAGCCGGTCTCGTAGGCGCCGGCGGCGACCACCCCGACGCGCAGCGCGACGCTCGGCGCGTTGCTGATCAGCTCGTCGACCACGCGCCACGTGAGGGCGACGTTCGAATCGCCCAGACCGTTGAGGCTCTCCTCCGGTGTCGGGCCGACCGGTCCGGGGACGAAACTGCGGGCCCAGGCGGACTGCACGTCGAGAGCCAGCGCGTCCGTGAAGGCGTAGTTGACGCCGAACCACAGCGTGCTCTGCGCCAGGTGCGCCCCGGTCGCGCCGAGCGGGCCCTTGGTCTGCGTGTCGGCCCGGTAGAAGTCGATGGCGCGCTGGGAAACGAACGACACGCTGACGGCGCCCGTCTCGGGCTCCGCAATCCAGGGCGTGTTCTGAGCCTGCGCCGATTGAATCGACAGCGCGGAAAACAGGGCCGTGCAGACCAGCACGGCCGCGAGCGAAGTGCGGGTCCGATACATGGGTCGCGTCTTTCCTTGCATGGGTCCGTCCGGATGCATGGACGCGCGCTACAGCTTGTAGCGGCGGGTGAGGAAGTAGTGCACCAGCTCCATCTTGAGGGCGCAGTCCTCGTCCTCGGCCGCCGTCGCCCCGCCGCAGAGCGCCCGGACGGCCTCGTCGTCGGCAGTGCCGGTCGCGCCGCCCTCGTACACCGCTTCGAGGCTGGCCGTCAGGCTGACGGCCCGGTCACGGTCGAGCTCGTTTCTCTCCAGCGGGCAGCCGCCGCAGGCCAGCTCGTTGAACGTCAGCGCCTTGCCCTGCGAGTAGGCGGCGCGCGGACTCACCTTCCCGGCGCCCGGTCCGATGGACCCGGAAGCCTCGGCGGACAGGTGAAACAGACCGATGCCGGCGGCCAGCAGCACGCCCAGGCAGATGTTGCGCGTCATTCCTCGTTCCTCCCTTTCGCTCGGTGTCGTCGATCCAGCGCAGAGAGTCGCCGATATGGCGTACAAGACTCCCAAATATTGAGATACGTATCAGCGCTGCTGTTTGTTCAGGCTCCAGTCGTAGTCGTGCTCGATGGCCCCCTCGAAGCCGTCGAGCTGCGCCGCGAGCTCGTCGTCGGCGTACTCCAGCACGTGGGCGAGCACCGCCTGCTCGGTGTCGCCGAAGTCCTCAGGATACCACTCGTAGATGCTGGAGAGAACGATGAAGTCCTCGTCCACGACGTCCACGCCCCGGAAGTTGTTCACGTAGTCGCGGGCGCCGGCCTCGAGCAGCGCCTCGGTATTCTCCGCGGTGAAGGCCGTCTCGAGCAGATGCGGGCAGCCGTAGGCCGCGCAGTTCACCGCGTAGTGAATCCGCTTGTCGCGCCAGAGGGGCCGCAGGATGCCGTGCTCGATGTCGTCCAGGGTCAGATCCTGACCGGCGACGTTGGCGTGCACGTCGCCCCACGGGCCGGTGTACGGGACCACGCCCTCGTGGATGTCGCGGATGGTGTCCACCGGATAGGCATCCAGCACGACCTTGACGGTCAGCGCGTTGTAGAGGTTGATCCAGTAGGCCATCTGCTCCGCCCGCGAATAGTCGCGGGGGTCGAGCCCCTGGAGGTAGTCGAGGTAGCCGGCCAGCTTGGCGCTGTCCGCGGCGTTGGCCTCCAGTGCCGCGTAGTCGACGAGATTGACGCCCGCCGCATCGGGGGCCACGTAGCCGTCCAGGATGTCCTGCCAGGCGCTGTGGTCGATCCGCTCGACGCTGCTCTCGTCGCTGGCGTCCCAGCCGACGATCTCGACCGCTTCCGGCGGACCGCAGGCCGCGGCCAGCAGCCCCACGGCGAGCAGGCCGGCGAGCAGGACGCGCCGCGCACGTTCCCTGGTTCCTTCAACCCGAGCTGTCTCCATGGTCGTCCTCTTCCTTCAATCAGACGGGGCTGCGCCCCGAGCCCCCGGCGTTCGCCTGCGGGGGCGGCCACGGCAACGCAGCCGGACGATGGTCCCGAGAATGCCGGCGCTGGCGCCGATGACGCCCCGCACGGTCCCGCCGACCTTCGAGCGGCCGAACCGCCGCCGGCGCGAGCTCACCGGCTGCTCGACGACCCGCAATCCGACCTGGATTGCCCTGATCTGCATCTCCACGGTCCAGCCGTAGGCCGTGTCGCGCATGTCGAGCCGTCGCAGGGCATCGGCGCGGACGGCCCGGAACGGCCCCAGATCGGTCACCCGCCGCCCCCACAACAGCCGAATCAGCACCGAGGCCACGCGGTTGCCGGCGATCTGGGGCGGCGACAGGGCGCCCGGCTCGCGGCGTTCCGGCACGCGCGAGCCGATCACCAGGTCCGCGCCGGCCGCGACCCCGCGCAACAGGTCGAGCGCCTCCGCGGTCGCGGACGACTGGTCCCCGTCGACGAACAGGACCACGTCGACCGGCCGGAGCGCCGCGAGGGCGGTCAGGCACGCCCGGCCGTAGCCGGGCGTCGGCTCGACCACCACGCGCGCCCCCGCCGCCCGCGCCCGTTGCGCCGTGCCGTCGGTCGATCCGTTGTCGCAGACGACCAGGTCGTCGATGACCGGCTCGCCGCCCGGCGTGCGCAGCGCCAGCAGCTCGCCGACCACCACGCCGATGTTGCCGGCCTCGTCGCGCGCCGGAACCACCGCACCGACGGTCAGCCGCTCGTGCATCGCACGCCGCCGCGGCGCGGGTCCCCGACGCGGCCGGCGCGGCTCGCCCGCCGGCGCCGGAGCCCGTCGCAGCCCAGGCCTGCCGCGATGAGGCCGAACTCGAGCCAGCGCGCCCACAGCGGCTGTGCGTACGGGTGCACCGCGTAGTCCTGCATGTTGAGGCCGGTGATGTAGCTGAGAAGAACCGCAACGGAAGCGGTCCAGGCCCAGACGCTCGGATAGACGGCCGCGAACGGCAGCAGCCAGAGCAGGTACCACGGATTTATCACCGGCGATGCCGCGAGCAGCGCACCGTACAGCCAGTCGCCCCGCGGAATCCCCCGTGGGCCGCCGCGCAAGTACTTCACATAGTACCATCCCCAGCACCCCGCGAACGCCGCGCCCAGGAGCAGCCTGGCCCCGTCGCGCGGCATGCCCGCCGCGAGCAGCCCGAACAGCCCCGAGTTGAACTCCCACTCGCGCGCGAACACCTGCAGCGATGCGAGGTCCGTGGCGCCGCGCAGCGCGAACGGCGCGTACACGGCGGCCAGCGTGGCGCCGCACAGGAGCCAGTGCCTGACGCGGGCCCCGGCGAGCACCAGGGGCACCAGCACGAGCCCGAACGTCTTGCTGCCCGCGGCCAGGCCCAGGCAGACCGCGGCGGCCGCCCAGCGGCGGTCCCGGGCCAGGACGATCGCCGCCAGCAGCAGGCAGACGCCTGCGCCGTCCGGGTGCGCCGTGAACGCGACCTCCTTGATCACCAGCGGACACCAGGCGTAGAGCAGGACGTTGCGCGCCGGGGCGAGGCGCAGCAGCAGCGCCACGACGGCGAGATCGATCGCGATCAGGATGACCTGCAAGGCGGTCACGCTCGCGGGCTGCAGCCAGTAGGCCAGCAGGAAGACCGCCTGCGTGACCGGCGCGTAGATGGTCGGCAGCTCCGGGTAGTTGATGCCGTCGAGGACGCCCTGCAGCAGCGCCGGCACGGCGGGGTCGACGAAGAACGCTTCCGGCGCCGCGCCGTAGGGCGTGCCGGTGGTCGCGAAGCGGTAGCCGTCCCACAGGTAGCGGTAGAAGTCGTCCTCGAAGAACGGCCCGCCGGCCAGGCCGCAGAGCCGGAAGACGACCGCCCAGGCGAGCAGGCGGCCGATCGGAAACGGCTCGCCGCGCGCGCGGACGAGCAGGTAGAGGCCGGCGACCGGCAGGCCGGTCCAGCCGACCAGCAGGAAGAACGCCGCCAGCTCCGGCTCGCCGGGCCGGCGCGCGAGCACGGCCAGGGCGGCGTAGCCCAGCGCGCACCACAGGCCGGCCGCATCCACCCACCGCCGCGTCGCCGCACCCGGCCGCGCGCCGCCGGCGGTGGGTCGCATGGTGCCGCAGCGCAGACCGGGCGAGCGGCGCTACTCCCGCGCCGCGGGGGTCAGCTCGGTGGTCATCCGTTCGCCGTCACGCAGGAAGACCACCTCGACCGGCTCGCCGACCTGCAGCAGGTCGAGCGCGTAGGTGTAGTCGTAGATGTTGGTGATCGTCTGGCCGGCGAGGCCGACGACCACGTCCCCGCCGAGCAATCCCGCCGCCTCCGCCGGTCCCCCGGCGACCACGCCGGACAGCAGCAGGCCCTCGGCGTCCGAGGCGTAGTCCGGGATGGTGCCGGTGAAGATGCGCATGACCGCCCGCCCGCCGGGCCGCACCTCCGGCTCGGCCCGGACGAAGTCGGGCGCGGCGGGGCGGTTGGCGAGCTCCGCCGCCACGGCGGTCGCCAGCTCCACGATCCGGTCGAGACCGTCGTAGTTGAGCGCGTCGGCGTCGTCGGTCGGCCGGTGATAGTCCTCGTGGCTGCCGGTGAAGAACGCCAGCGTCGGCACCTCCGCCGCGTTGAAGCTCCGGCTGTCGGTGGGCAGGTACGGGTCGCGCACGAACGACAGTCCGAGCCCGAGCGGCTCGTTCAGCTCCTCGACGAGGTCGGTCCAGATGGAGCTGCTGCCGACGGCCTGCACGCTGAGCGCGTCGCGCAGCCGGCCGACCATGTCGAAGTTGAGATACGCGGCGACCTGGTCCAGCGGCACGGGCGCCTGCTCGACGAAGTCCGCGGACCCGAGCAGGCCCAGCTCCTCGCCGGACCAGAACGCGAGGATGATCCCGCGCTCGCGCTCCATCGGCGCGAGCGCGGCGCCGGCGGCCAGGACGGCGGCCACCCCCGAGGCGTTGTCGTCGGCGCCGTTGTGGATCTGCCCCGCCTCGTCGCCGCGCGCCAGCGAGTCGCCGCCGCGCCCGTGCCCGAGATGATCGTGGTGGGCGCCGAGCACGAGGTACGGCTCGTCGGCCGCGCCGGCGCCCGTCGGCGGCAGGTAGCCGAGCACGTTGTGGCCCGTGCGCTCCACGCGGTCGAGCTTCGTCTCGATGGTCGCCCGCAGCGGGAGATCGAAGCCGGTGACGTGCGGATTGCCGCTGTCGAACGACGCCTGCACCTCCTCGATGGACCGGCCGGCGCTCTCGATGATGGCCGCGCCAAGACTGCCGTCCACCGTCGCGGCGACGATGCCCGAGTCGCTCACCGCGGTGTCGAAGGTCAGTGGAATCAGCTCTCCGGCGTTGGGCGATCGCGGCCCGGTGACGACGATGATGCCGGCGGCCCCGCGCTCGCGCGCCGCGAGCGCCTTGAAACGCAGGCCCGCATAGCGGGCCAGCGTCCCGCGCAGCTCCCCCTCCGTATCCTCCGGGAAGTAGCGCAGCACGACGACGATCCTGCCGCTCACGTCGAGCGTGGCGTAGCTGTCGTAGCTGAATCCGTCGGTCTCCGGGACGGACAGCCCGTAGCCGGCGAACACGAGCGGCCCCTCCGCCGTTCCCGTGTCCGAGAAGGACAGCGCGCGCACGGACGGTCCCGCCGCGGCGGGCGGCGTCAGGACAGCTCCGTCGTCCCCCGTGATCTCGATGGTGGTGCCGGCGTCCGTTACGCCGGCGGTGAAGGAGAACGCCTGGCGGAAGCCGTCCACGCCGGGCAGCGGCCCGGCGCCGATCGCGCCGAGCTGCTCGATGATGTAATCGGCCGCCATCCGGATGCCCGGCGAGCCGGTCAGGCGTCCCTCGAGCTCGTCGGCGGCCAGACGCTCGACGATGGCGCGCGTGTCGAGCGAGGCCGGCGGCGGCGGCGCATCCTGCGCGAGCGCGGATCGCGGAACGGACGCTGCGCAGGCGCACAGTGCCAGACCCAGGGGAAGGAGGCGTCCAGTTGTCGATGGCATCGGCGTTTCCTCTCTGTCTCGTCCAACCGCGGCCGGCGGCGTCAGCCGGCGGTCGCTTCCACGGCACGCTCCCGGGCGAAGGCCAGCGGTCGCTCCAGGACCTCGACCACGGCCCCGGACAGCGCGCTGACGCGTGTCCCGGGGGTAACGATGCCCACCAGGTTGAGGGGATCGGCCGCGGACAGACGCAGGCAGCCGGCGGTCTCGACCTGCGCCTGCGCCCGGCGCACGCCGCGCAGGACATCGACCGCCTCGGGGCGCGCGAACTGCTCCCCGAGAAACCCGTCCACGAATCGGCCGCCCCGTATCTCCCCGCGCGCCTCCAGCGTCCGCAGTGCCCGCAGCAGCTCGCGCCAGGGGGGCGCGAGCGCCTCGCGCGCGATCAGATCCCGGAAGACGACTCCCCAGCGCGCGAGGAGCTGCCGGGCGAACGACTCCACCCGCGAGCCGGCCGCCGCGCCGGATGCCGGCGCCGGGGCCGCCGTCGGCGTCCGGAGCAGGGCCCAGCGGCCGGCGGCGTGGCGGGGCCGCGCCGCCCGGAACCGGCCCTCGCCCCGCCGCCGCTTCGGATCGATCAGCGCGCGCAGGTTGTCGAAGCCGTCGGCCGTGACGAGGCCGGCCGCGGCCAGCTCCCACAACCCGTCCTCCACCTCGCTGGGCAGCCGCCCCGTGGCCCGCACCAGATCGCGGAGGAACGAGGCGCCGAGCGCCGTCAACTGCTCCAGCACGGCGCGGCCGGCGTGGGAGAGCGCCGGCTGCGGCGCGCCCTCCTCGCCGGCGTCGGGGACCAGCCAGCCCGCGTCCTCGCGCAGGAAGAACGTCACCGGCGCCACGCGGGTCGGGCGGACGCGGCGGCGGGTGCGCGGGCGCTCGGCCTCGCGCCCGCCGGGGGCCGCCGACGCGCCGGCTTCGAACGCCGGATGGGGCGAGAGCCGCCCCCACACGACGTCTCCCGAGAGACAGAGCCGATCGAGCAGCTCCGGATCGTAGTCGGCCACCCGGCGCGCCAGCACGTCGGGCTCCCAGGCCGCGGCCGAGGTCTCGTAGCCCTGCAACTGGCGCAGCACCTGCAGCAGGCCCGCCGCCCCGTGCAGTTGGGTGCCCGGCGCCACGTGCTGCCAGCGCGCCAGGAAGCGCACGAAGTCGGCCGCGGCGACCGGTTCGATCTCGCGGCGGAGCCGGCCCAGGGTCAGCCTGTGGATGCGGGCCAGCACGCGCCGGTTGCACCACTCGGTCTCGCCGCCGGCGCCGCCCGGCGAGAACTGCCCGCGCAGCACCTGCCCCTCCCCCTCGAGACGCGCCAGCCCGGCGTCGACCAGCGCCGGCGGCAGCGCCAGCGTGTCCGCCAGCACGCTCGGCCGCTGCGGCCCGGACGACTCCAGCCACCCGCGGAGCACCTCCGCGGCCGCGGCCTCGCGGCTGTCGGGCGCCGGCTGGTCGATATCCGGCACGTCGCGCGTGAGCGGGCAACCCGGGTGGAGCGCCTCCGCCATGCGCCGGCGCTCCGTCGCCAACCACAGCCGGCGCGCGCCGACGACCAGGCTGGTCGCCCGCCGCGTCCGCTCCAACGCGTCGTACAGCCCCTGCCAGGCCGCGACAGGCGGCGTGACCGACAGCGTGAGCAACGCGTCGTGAAGCTCGTCGGCGTCACGCACCACGGGCCACGCGTCGCGCGCCACCTCCGCGATCGCCCGGGCGTCCAGCGCGCCGACGTCGCGCGCGTCGCGCGGCAGGGTGCGGCGCAGTTGCACCGCCCGCGCACGGCGCTCCTCCAGCGGCGCGTCGTCGAGAAAGGCGTACGGGTTGGCGTTCAGAATCTCGTGGCTGAAGACCGACGGCTCGGCGGTCTCGATCGTGCGGGTCGCGATCCGGCCCTCCTCGATGCCGGCAATCACCGCGCGCAGCCCGTCGACGTCCATGGCCTCGTGCAGGCAATCGCGAATCGTCTCGTCGACCAGCGGATGGCGCGGTATGCGGATCTCGCCCGTCAGGTTCTCCTGGCAGGCGACCTGATCCGGAAAGACCGACGCCAGCAGGTCGTCCGACCGCATGCGCTGGATCGGCGGCGGCACCTTGCGGCCGCCCGCGAACCGCAGCACGGCCAGGGCTCGCGAGGCGTTCCAGCGCCAGCGCGCGGTGAACATGGGCGCCGGCAGCATGGCCTGCGTCAGCACGTCCACGACGGTGCCGGGCGCGAGGAAGCGGTAGATCGCCTCGAGCGGGAAGCTGTGCTGCTCGGCCAGCGAGATGACGATGCCGTTGTCGGTCGCCGCCGCCTGCAGCTCGAAGTTGAACGAGCGGCAGAACCGCTTGCGCAGCGCCAGTCCCCACGCGCGGTTGACCCGCGCCCCGAACGGAGCATGGATGACGAGCTGCATCCCGCCCCCTTCGTCGAAGAAGCGCTCCGCCACCACGGCCTCCACCGTCGGGAGCGTGCCGAGGCCGGCGATTCCGGCGACGACGTAGGCGGCCGCCTGCTCCGCGCCGGCGGCGTCGAGGCCGCACTCCGCCCGCAGGAACGTCTCCGCCGCGCCGCGAGCGCGCGGGTCGGCGCCGGACGCGCGCGCCAGCTCCGCGATCCGGCTGCGCACCGCCGACACCTCCGCGGACAGCTCGGGCGTCCGCCCCGGCGCCTCCCCGCGCCAGAACGGTATCGACGGCGCCGCGCCGGCGGCATCCTCCACCCGCACGCGCCCCGCTTCCACGCGCCGAATGCGCCACGACGTGGTGCCGAGCAGAAAGACGTCGCCCGCCAGGCTCTCCACCGCGAAGTCCTCGTCCACGGTGCCGACGGTGCCCCCCTCCGGCTCGGCCACCACGAGGTAGTTGGCGTTCTCCGGAATCGCCCCGCCGGAGGTCAGCGCCGCCAGGCGGCCGCCGCGCCGGCCGCGCAGCACGCCGTTGACGCGGTCGCGGTGGACGTAGGCGCCGTGCCGGCCGCGGTCGGTGGCGATGCCGTCGGAGAGCATGGCCACGACCTCGTCGAACTCGGGCCTCGGCAGCCGGCGGTAGGGGTACGCGCCCCGCACCAGGTCGAACAGCGCGTCCTCCTCCCACGGCTCGCAGGCGGTCGCCGCCACGAGCTGCTGCGCCAGGATGTCGCGCGGCCAGTCCGGGATCGAGCGCCGGTCCAGCCCGCCGCGCCGCACGGCGCGCACCAGGGCCGCCGTCTCGATCAGCTCGTCGCGCGTCGTCGGAAAGAAGCGGCCCTTCGGCACGTGCGAGCGCGCGACCTTGTGGCCCGACCGGCCGACGCGCTGCAGGGCCACGGCAATCGAGCGCGGGGAGCCGATCTGGCAGACCAGGTCGACCGAGCCGATGTCGATCCCCAGCTCGAGCGACGCGGTCGCGACCACGGCGCGGAGCCGGCCCGCCTTCAGCTCCGTCTCGGCCTGATGCCGCAACTGGCGGGACAGGCTGCCGTGATGCGCCAGCACCGCCTCGGCGCCGGCGCGCTCGGCCAGGTGGTGGGCCACGCGTTCGGCCAGCCTCCGCGTGTTGACGAAGACCAGCGTCGTGCGGTGCGCGGAGACGAGCTGCACGATCCGGTCGTAGATCTGCCCCCACATCTCGTTGGAGGCCACCACGCCGAGCTCCTCCTCGGGAACCTCGACCGCCAGGTCGAGCTCGCGCCGGTGCCCGGCGTTCACGATCGCCGGGCCGTCGGCGCCGGCCCCCTGCAGGAAGCGGGCGACCTCCTCGATCGGGTTGACGGTCGCCGACAGGCCAATCCGCTGCGGCCGGTCGCCGCCGGACTGGCGCACGAGGCAGTCGAGGCGCTCCAGGGTCAGGGCGAGATGCGAGCCGCGCTTGTCGTCCACCAGGGCGTGGATCTCGTCGACGATCACGACCCGCGCATGCTGCAGCGCGCGCCGGCCGCGCTCGGCCGTCAGCAGAATGAAGAGCGACTCGGGCGTCGTGACCAGGACGTGGGGCGGCCGCCGCACCATCTGCTCGCGCTCCCGGCTCGGCGTATCGCCGGTGCGCACCGCGGTCCGGATGGGCGCCAGCGGTTGATCCGTCGTGCGGGCGATCTCGGTGATCTCGGCCAGCGGAGCGTCGAGGTTCTTGCGGATGTCCGTGCTGAGGGCCTTCAGCGGCGAGACGTAGACGACCTCCGTGCGATCCGCCAGGCCCGCCTCGCCGGCCGCGCGGCCGATCAGGTCGTCGAGACAGATCAGGAAGGCGGCCAGGGTCTTACCCGAGCCGGTCGGCGCGGAGATCAGGACGTCGCGACCGGCGCGAATCTGCGGCCAGGCCGCGCGCTGGGGCTCGGTGGCCGCGGCGAACCGGCCGCGGAACCACGCGCCGGTCAGCGGATGGAATCCGTCCATGCCCGCGGCTATTGTAGCCTTGGCGGGCTGGTAAGGGTTGGTTGGGCGGCAACCGGAGCCGCAGGCGACGATTGCCGGGCTAGTTGGCGCGGCGGCCGGCATCGAACAGCCGGTCGCACGCCTGCTGGAACCGCTCGGCCAGGCGCTGTCCCTCCGGCCCCGGCAGTTGGCCGAGCTTGCGCCGCTCCACCTGCAACCGTTTCACCTGCTCGATCGCGGCGCGCCGGCGGGCGCCCTCGTCGACCCGGGCGCCCATGAGGTTGCTGGCGAGCGCGTCGCGCCAGCGGGTGGCCAGAATCTCGGCCGGCGACGCATCGGGCTCGATCTCCTCGACGATGAGCGACTCGACGCGCCGGCACAGCTCGTCGAGCCGTGCGAGCTGCCGCGCCGGGTCGAGCTCCGTGCCGCGAAAGGCCGCCGGATACGCCGCCACCACGCGGCTGATCGCCTGACCGAAGCGGGCCGCCAGCTTGCGCCGCAGGGCGTGCGGCAGGTCCGGAGCCTGGCGCCACTGCTGCTGCAGGTCCCGCACCCTGTCGGCCAGCCCCTCCGGCGCCTCGCCGGCAGGGTCGTCGGCCGGCAGCAGGGCTTCCAGCTCCCGGCACAGCGCCTCGCGCGCCGCGACCTTGTCCGCCGCCGCTTCGTGCTCGGCAGCCTGCGCCCGGCTGAAGACCGCGTCACAGGCGGCCCGGAACCGCTGCCAGATCGCATCGGACCGCTTGCGCTGCACCGCGCCGATCTGCTTCCACTCGGCCTGCGCCTGCCGCGCCTGCGCGACCGCCGCCGCGACGTCGGTCACGGCCTCGAGCGCCTCGACGCGCGCGATCAGCGCCTCCTTGCGCTCCAGGTTCTGCCCCCACTCCTGCTTCCGCTGCGCCAGATCGTGCTTGCGCCTTGTAAAGAACGTGCCGCAGGCCGCGCGAAATCGATCCCAGGTCTCCTGCTGCTGCCGGCGGGGAACGGGACCGATCCGCTTCCACTCGGCTTGCAGCTCCGTGATGCGCTGAACGGTCCTGAGCCAGTCCGTCGACGACGACAGGCGCTCGGCCTCCTCGACGAGCGCGAGCCGGCGCGCGAGGTTGCGCTCACGGTCCGCGGCCTGCGTTGCCAGGTGCTTCTGGCACCGCTCATAGACCTTCTCGTGGGCCGCCTCGAAGCGGGCCCGCAACTGCTCGCCACGGTCCTTCGGCACGTCGGCCGCCTGCCGCCAGCGAGCCATGACGTTGCGGTAGCGGGCGGCCAACTGCGCGTCGTCCTCCACGCCGGCCAGCGCTTCCAGCTCAGCGCACAGATCCTCCTGCACGCCGAGATTCGCCCAGCGTTGCCAGTCGGCGAAGTCGCGCAGCTCGCGCACGCGGCCGAGCAGCGCGGTCTGCACGCGCCGCAGCCGCCGCGCGAGCGCCGCCCTGGCGCGCCGCGGCGGGGCGGACGACCCGGCGTCCGCGGCCTGCATCTCGTCCAGCGCCCGGCGGACCGCCCGCAGGTGACGCTCCGCAACCGGCAACTCCAGCTTGTCCGAGGCCGCGGCGGACTCGGCCGCGCCGCACAACCGGCCGAGGCGGTCGTCCCGCGGCTTCCCCGCCGTCCTGGACGCGACCCCGGCCGGCTCGCGCGGCTCGCCAGCCGGGGTGACGTCGGAAGCCGGGACGTCGGAGGCCGGGACGTCGGAGGCCGGCGCATCCACGGCCGGCGTATCTGCAGCCGGCGTATCTGCAGCCGGCGTATCGACGGTCGCTGCATCTGCAGGCGGCACGTCCGCAGCCGGGGCATCTGCGGCAGCCACGTCCGGCGCCGCGGCCGAGCCCGCATCCGCGGCGGGCGCGGCGGGCGCCGCCGACGGTTGCTCGACAGCGGAATCGGCGCCCTCGGCCGCGGCTCCGCCGCCGGCGGGGCGATCCGCGTCCTGGGCGTCCGGGCGTGCGTGCGGGTCGTCTACCAACTCCATGTGGCGCGGCTCGATCGTAGACCGCTACTGGACAGGTTGGCAAAAGTTATGCATACTCGGGACCGAATTCGGAAGTGGTCACGGAAGGACGAAAAACCCGTGTATTCCAAGAGGATAGCCCGGTGTCGCCGCTGACGCGGCGGGACGGTAATCCCGATTATTGGATTTCCGGATCCCGCATTTTGGATGAGAAGGAGAACACTTCATGTCGCTTCGCATGCTGGTCGTCGCCGGAGCCGTCGTCATGACGCTGGGCGCCTCGGATTCCGCCGCACAGGACAATCCGACGGTCGTGATGGAGACCTCCCTCGGGAACATCACCCTCGAGCTGTTCCAGGCGCAGGCGCCCATCACCGTCGAGAACTTCCTGCAGTACGTCAACGACGGCTTCTACGCCGGGACCGTGTTTCATCGCGTCATCCAGCAGTTCATGATCCAGGGCGGCGGCATGACCGCGGACATGCAGCAGAAGCCCACGCGGGATCCGATTCGCAATGAGGCGACCAACGGCCTCAGCAACGAGCGCGGCACCATCGCCATGGCCCGCACGAACGTCGTCGACAGCGCCACGGCGCAGTTCTTCATCAACACCGTCAACAACGCGCCTCTCGACAACCGGGGCACCGACGCGCGCAGCTACGGCTACGCCGTGTTCGGCCGGGTGACCGACGGGATGGACGTGGTCGACCGCATCGCGGCCGTCGCCACCGGCACCCGCGGCCCGCACCGGGACGTGCCCGTCGAGCCGGTCGTCATCAACGGCGTGAGCGTGAACTAGAACCATGCTGCGCAGCAGAACCTGGTGGATGTGCGCCGTCCTGGTCGGCGCGCTGGCCATTGCCGGCCCGGCCGCGCTGGAGCGGCAGGACCCGCCCCCCAACCCGCGCGTCGTGATCGAGACCACCGCGGGCGACATCTCCGTCGAGCTGTTCCGGCAGGACGCGCGGGTGACGGTCGTCAACTTCCTCACCTACGTGCAGGACGGGTTCTACACCGGGACGCTGTTTCATCGCGTCATCCGGGGCTTCATGATCCAGGGCGGCGGTTACGACGCGGATCTGCAGCCCAAGACCGCGGGGCTGCGCGGCGGCATCCTGAACGAGGCCACCAACGGCCTGCGGAACCGCCGCGGCACGGTGGCCATGGCCCGCACCGGCGATCCGAACTCGGCGCGGGCGCAGTTCTTCATCAACACCGTCGACAACCGCTCCCTCGACCACCGGGACCGGAGCGCGCGGGGGTACGGCTACGCCGTGTTCGGCGAGGTGGTCGACGGCATGGACGTCGTCGACCGGATCGAGCGCACACGCACCCACAGCCGGAACGGACTGGACGACGTGCCCCGCGACCCGATCTTCATCATCCAGATTCGACGTCTCGACTGAGCCGGCCCGCGCCGCCGGGCCGGCCCCGGCGCGGCGGCGCAACCAGTCGTTCATGTCCCCGCCGACGCATTCGACGGCACCCGGCACCGCGCAGGCCCGTGTGCTCGACGTGGTCGACGAGCTCTCGAGCGAGTTGCGCGGCGGCGGCGGCGGCCGGCAGGCGCGCCTCGACGACTCGCTGGAGCGCGACCTCGGCATCAGCAGCCTCGAACGGGTCGAGCTCCTGGTGCGGCTCGAAGAGGCGTTCGGCGTGCGCCTGGGCGACACGGCCATGGTCGAGGCGGAGACGCCGGGCGACCTCGCCGCCGCCATCGCCGCCGCGGACCCGGCGCTGGCCGACGCCGTGCCGCGGAGCGCGGCCGCGCGCGCCGCAGCCACGACCGAGCCGCGCGCCGCGGACACGGTCGTCGATGCGCTCGAGTGGCACGCGAGCCGCACCCCGGACCGCGTTCACATCCGCCTCCGCGAGGAGGACGGCGGCGAGAGCCCGCTGACCTACGGCTGGCTGTGGCAGGCCTCCACGGCGATCGCGAACGGATTGACGGCCAGGGGCCTGGGGCGCCGCGAGACGGTCGCCATCATGTTGCGGACCGAGCGGGCCTTCTTTCCCGCCTTCATCGGGACGCTCATGGCCGGCTGCGTCCCCGTGCCGCTGTACCCGCCCGTGAGGGCCGACCGTATCGAGGAGTACGCGGAGCGCCAGGTCGGCATCCTCCGCAACGCGGCCGCCCGCCTCCTGATCACGTTCACCGCCGTCGAACGGCTGGCCGCGATCCTCGTCGCCCGCGTCCCGTCGCTCATGGCCGTCGACAGCGCGGACTCGCTGGCGGCAGGCGGGGCATCCCCGGCGCCCGCTCCGCGGCGGCCGCGCCGGCCCGGGGACGAGCCCGCCCTGATCCAGTACACCTCCGGCAGCACCGGCAGCCCCAAGGGGGTGCTGCTCTCCCATGCGAACCTGCTCGCCAACATCCGCGCGCTGCAGGCGGCCCTCGCCATGCGCTCGGACGACGTCGTCGCGAGCTGGCTGCCGCTCTATCACGACATGGGCCTGATCGGCGCCTGGCTCGGCACGCTCTACGTCGGCGCGCCGCTGGTCCTGATGCCGCCGCTCGCGTTTCTCGCGCGGCCGGTCCGCTGGCTGCGGGCGCTCCACGACCACCGGGGCACGGTGTCCCCGGCGCCCAACTTCGCCTACGACCTGTGCAGCCGGCGCATCCGCGACGACGAGCTCGCGGGACTCGACCTGAGCCCGGTCCGGCGCCTGCTCAACGGGTCGGAAGCCGTGCACCCGGAGACCCTGGAACGATTCGCCGCACGCTTCGCCGCGTACGGACTCAGGCCCGAGGCCCTGTGCCCCGTCTACGGCCTCGCCGAGTGCTCGGTCGGCCTCACCGCGCCGCCGGTGTCGCGCGGGCCGCGCGTGGACCGCGTCGGCCGGCGCGGCCTGCAGGAGGGCGGGCGCGCGGCCCCGGCGGCAGACGGCGACACGGCCCTGCGCATCGTCTCCTGCGGGCACCCGCTGCCCGGGCACGAGGTGCGGGTCGTCGACGCGGCCGGCGCGCGCGTCGGCGAGCGGCGGGAGGGGCGGGTCGAGTTCCGCGGCCCGTCGGCGACAGCCGGCTACTACCGCAACCCCGCGGCCAGCCGCGAGCTGATCGGCGCCGACGGCTGGCTAGCGACGGGCGACCTCGGCTATCTGGCCGACGGCGAGCTGTTCCTGACCGGCCGCCGCAAGGACCTCATCATCAAGGGCGGGCGGAACCTCCATCCGCACGAGGCCGAGGAGGTGGCGGGCGGCGTCGCGGGCGTGCGCGCGGGGTGCGTGGCCGCCTTTGGCGTCACCGATCCCGAGCGGGGCACCGAGCGCTTCGTCGTGATCGCCGAGACGCGGCAGACGGACGCCGCGGACCGGACGCGGCTCGAGCACGCCGTCGCCAGCCGCATCGCGAGCTCGCTCGGCATGCCGCCGGACCTCGTGGTGATCCGCTCGCCCGGCGCCGTGCTCAAGACGTCGAGCGGCAAGATCCGCCGGTCCGCCACGCGCGAGGCCTACCTCGCGGGGCGGCTGCCCGACAAGCGGCCTGCCGTGGCCGCCCAGTGGGCGCGCGTGCTGGCGCGTTCCGGACTCGCCACCTGCCGCCGCTGGTGCGGAGCGGGCCTGCGCGGCCTGTACACGGCGTACGTCGCCGCGCTGCTGCTGCTCACCGGGCCGGTCGTGTGGGCGGTGCTCGCCGCCGGCCCGCGGGGCCGCTGGGCGACGCGCCTCGTCGGGCGTTGGACGCGGGTCATGCTGGCCGCGGCCGGGTGCCCGGTCGACGTGACCGGTCTGGACGGCGCGGCCAACCTCGGGCCGGCGGTCTACGTGGCCAATCACGCCAGCTACCTGGACTCGGTCCTGATGATGGCGATCCTGCCGGTGGATCTCCGCTTCGCCGCCAAGGGACGCCTGGCCCGCTATCCGCTGCTCGGCACCGCGATCCGCAAGGGCGAGCACATCCCCATCGAGAAGGCCGACCTGTCGCAGCAGATAGCGGGCGCGGGGGCGGTCGTCGCGCCGCTGCGCCGGGGCGAGTCGCTCTTCGTGTTTCCCGAGGGAACGTTCGTCGCCGCGCCGGGACTGCTGCCGTTCCGCCTCGGCGCGTTCCGGGCGGCTGTCGAGACCGGCCGGCCCGTCGTCCCGGTTGCCATCAGCGGCACGCGGCGCATTCTCCCGGCCGGCACCCTGCTGCTGCGCCCCGCCCGCATCACGGTGACGATCGGTCAGCCGCTGGCCCCCGCGGGGGACGGCTGGCAGGAGATCGTCCGGCTGCGGGATCTGGCCCGCACGGCGGTGGAGCAGGCGGTCCAAGATTAGACGGGGCTGCGCCCCGAACCCCCGGCGGCCGCTTGCGGGGACCCGACTGCCCTGCGCGACCCCGGGTCAGCCGGCGTCCTCGCGCGCGAGCCGCGCGAGCGCGTCGCCGCTCAGGCGGTACGTGGTCCACTCGTCCAGCGGCGCCGCGCCGGCGCGGCGGTAGGCCGCGATGGCCGGCGCGTTCCAGTCCAGCACCGACCACTCCATGCGTCCGCCGCCGCGGCGGCGGGCCAGCCGCGCCAGGTGTGCCAGCAGCCGGCGGCCGAATCCGCGCCCGCGGAACGCCGGCCGCACGTACAGGTCCTCGAGGTAGATGCCCGGGCGGCCGAGAAACGTGGAGAAGCTGCTGAGAACAGCGCGAAACCGACCGTCTCGCCGTCCAGGCGACCGATCACCGTTTCGGCAGCCGGCCGCTCGGCGAACAACGCCGCGTGGATGTCGGCCTCGGTTGCGACCACCTCGTCCGCGAGCCGCTCGTACTCGGCCAGCTCGCGGATGAGATCCAGGATGAGCGGCACGTCGGCGGGCGTTGCGGGATCGATGCGGAAGGACATCTCACGCGCCGGCGCGGGCGAGCGCCTGCGTCAGATCGGCGATCAGATCGCCGGCGTCCTCGATGCCCAGCGACAACCGGACCAGGTCGTCCGGCACGGGCGTCCCGGGCCCCTCGATCGGCGCACGGTGCTCCACCAGGCTCTCGACGCCGCCCAGCGAGGTGGCGTTCCGGAACACGCGCAGCTCGGCCACCACCGCCCGGGCCGCCGCCTCGCCGCCCACGCGGAACGAGACCAGCGGCCCGAAGCCGCCCTGCATCTGACGCGCGGCGGTCGCATGACCCGGGTGTCCCGTCAGCCCCGGGTACAGCACCTGCGCCACGCGCGGATGCGCGGCCAGCGCCTCGGCGACCCGCTGCGCGTTCTCGGACGCCCGCGCGACGCGGAGAAAGAGCGTGCGCATGCCGCGCAGCAGCAGCCAGGCCTCGAACGGACCGAGCACCGCGCCCCGGCAGGCGCGGTCGTGCCTGATCCGCGCCCACGTCTCGTCGTCGCGGGCGGTGACCAGCGCGCCCGCCAGCACGTCGGAATGGCCGTTGAGCTGCTTGGTCGCGGAGTGCATCACGAGGTCGGCGCCCAGGCGCAGCGGCCGGCACAGGACCGGCGTCGCCACGGTCCCATCCACCACGACCCGCGCGCCGGCCGCATGGGCAATCTCCGCCGTCGCCGCGATGTCGGTGACGGCGCACATCGGATTCGACGGCGTCTCCACCCACACCACGCGGGTCGCCCCCGGACGCAGGGCGCGCCGGAGCGCCTCCAGATCGCCGTTCGGCACCAGATCGAGCGCGATGCGGCCGCTGGCCGCAAGCTGCTGCAGCCACAGGCGAATGGTCCAGTACATCCCTTGCGGCGCGACGACGTGGTCGCCCGCCGCCAGCGTCTCGAACACCGTCGTCGCGGCCGCCATGCCCGAGCTGAACAGCAGCGCCTCGTGCCCCTCCTCCAGGCGGGCCAGCAGCGCCTCGGCGGGGTCGTAGGTCGGATTCTGGTCACGCGTGTACGTGTGGCCGCCCGGATAGCTGCCATCCGGTGCGCGCTCGTACGTGGCCGACGGCACCACCGGCGGCACGATCGCCGCGGTCGACGGGTCGCGCCCGCCGAGCGCCTGGGCGGCGAGCGTCGGCGCGCTGAGATCGGACGGTTTCTCCACCGGCAGCTTCCTTCAGACGGGGCTGCGCCCCGAACCCCCGGCGGCCGCTGGCGGGGACCCCAAAAGCCCCCGCGCCGCTGCCGCCGAGGCGCGCCGTGCGCGCCTACGCCGTCGAGGGCCCGATATCGACGGCGATCTGGCGCCAGCGGCCCTGGCGGAAGCGGATGACGCTCAGGGTGGCGCGGGTCATGTGCCCCAGCACGATGGCCAGCCAGATGTCGTCGGGCTGCAGCCCGCGGCCGGCCGCGAACCAGGTGCACCAGCCGATCGGCACGACGACCTGCGAGACCATGGAAATGTACAGCGGACTGCGCGTGTCGCCGGTGCCCTGCAGACCGCCGGTGTAGATCAGCGCAACGGTGACGAAGAAACCCGATACGGCCAGATAGCTCAGGAGCTGCCGCCCGAGCTCGTACGACACCCCGTCGTCGAGCGCGAAGATGGCCAGCAGCGGCCGCGGGATACCGATGAAGAGCAGACCGACGACCGTTGCGCACGTGAGGCCGATGGCCGCCGCGACCTCCGCCGCCCGGGCGCTGCGGGCCGGCTGGCCAGCGCCCAGATTCTGGCCGGCGACCGCCGCCGTCGCCCCCATGAGACCGACGGAGGTCCACGTGATCAGGGCGAACAGCTCGGTGTAGCCGACCGCGTAGGCGGCCTGCGCCTCCGCGCTGTGCTCCAGCGATCCGACGAAGCGCAGCAGCAGCACGCCCGCCACGTTCATGACGATGCCCTGGAAGCCGGCCGGCAGACCGAACCTGAACAGCTCCCGGATGACGCGCCAGTCCGGCTTCCACGACATGTCCTTGGCGAAGCGGATGACGAGGCGGTCCGAGAACAGCAGCGTGAGGAACACCACGGCCACCAGCCCGCTGGCGATGGCCGTGCCCATCGCCGCGCCCGTCGTGCCGAACGCCGGAATGGGGCCCAGCCCCCGGATGAGCACGACGTTCAGCACGACGTTGAGGGCCGTCATCAGCACGCCGAGGCGCAGCGGCGTGCGCGCGTCGCCCGCAGCCCGCAGCGCGCCGTTCATCATGAAGAAGAGCAGCATCCCGATGCTGAATACGAAGACGATGCGGATGTAGGAGAGCGCCTCCGCCTGCACCTCGGGCGCGGCGTTGATCGTGTCCAGCAGGACCGGGGCCGCGAAGTAGCCGACCGGCGCCATGACGCCGACGGCCATGAAGACCGCGGTCAGGAACGCCTGATAGACGGTCCGGTTGACCTTCTCCGCCTCGTTGGCGCCCACGAACCGGGCGACGAGAACCCCCATGCCGGTGAACACCGACGCCACGAAGACGATGACGAGCAGGAAGAGCTGCATGCTGACCCCGATGGCCGCATTGCCCGCGTGGCCGACGTAGTGGCCGACCATCGCCTGGTCGACGATGCCCTGCAGGCCGCCGATCATGTTCGTCAGCATCGCGGGCCAGGCGAGCTTCCACACCGCCCTCCCGAGGGGGCCGTCCACGATGCTCCGGTCGAAGCGCTGCTGCGGTCGCCGACGGTCGCTCATGCGATGCCCGTTAACGGCGGGAAGCGGAGTTTCACCGCGGGCTCCAGGTCAGTAATGTAAGATGGGAAGTCGCATCGTGGTGCCGGAATCCCCGTCACTCTATCAGATCGAAACCCGGATTCGGGCAGGGCTCGCCCTGCCGCTGCCCGGCGCCGCGGCGCACCTCAACCTCGCGCCGCGGCCGCGCCGGGGCTGGCACCCCAGTCAGGTACCCCCCGGCGCCCGCGCCGCGGCCGGCCTCGTGCTCCTCTACCCGCGTGACGAGCGGCCGCACGTGCTGCTCACCGTGCGTTCCGGCACGCTGCCGCAGCACCGCGGCCAGGTATCGCTGCCCGGCGGCAAGGTCGAGCCGGAGGAGACCATCCGGGACGCGGCGCTGCGCGAGGCCGCCGAGGAGGTGGGGCTCGAGCCCGCGGGCGTGCGCGTGCTCGGCGCGCTCTCGACGCTCTACATTCCGGTGAGCGACTTCGCACTGCACCCGGTCGTGGGCGTGGCCGACGCATGCCCCGCGTTCCGGCGCCACTCGCCGGAGGTGGCGCGCATCGTCGACGTGCCCCTGGCGCTGCTGCGCGGTCCGGACGGGACGCCGCGGCGGGGCGCCGTCTGGCGGCGCGGCGAGCGCGTGCTCGTGCCGTACTTCGAGGTGCTGGGCGAGCGCGTGTGGGGCGCGACTGCAATGATTCTGGCCGAGCTGCTGGCGCTGCTCGGCGCGGCGCCGGCCGACCCGTGGGGCCCCGGCCCGGAGGCCGGCGCCAACGAGGCGCCAGCGCGGGCGCCGATGCTGCCGGCGGCCGGGCCCGGCGGGCGAACGCGCCAGGAGTCTGCGCCGTAGAACGGCGCGGACTCCCAAGGCGCGCACGGCGCGCCTCGGCGGCAGCGGCGCGGGGCGATGGGGTCCCCGCAAGCGAACGCCGGGGGCTTGGGGCGTAGCCCCATCTGGAAGACGCCGCGCACAGCGCGCCTCGGCGGCAGCGGCGCGGGGCGATGGGGTCCCCGCAAGCGAACGCCGGGGGCTTGGGGCGTAGCCCCATCTGGAAGACGCCGCGCACAGCGCGCCTCGGCGGTAGCGGCGCGGGGCGATGGGGTCCCCGCAAGCGAACGCCGGGGGCTCGGGGCGCAGCCCCGTCTGAAGGAGGCCGCGCACAGCGCGCCTCGGCGGTAGCGGCGCGGGGCGATGGGGTCCCCGCAAGCGGACGCCGGGGGCTTGGGGCGTAGCCCCATCTGCATGAAGCCCAGGAGGACTACCCGTTGCCCGCACGGTCACGCAGCCGCCCAGCGCGCGAGGCTCCCCTGCTGGACGTCGCCGAGGGCGCCGGCGCCGCCCCCCCCACCGCGGGGGGCGACCCGCCCGCCGCAGGGGGCGACGACGCCGTCGCCCTCCACGAAGCCGCGCAGTCGCGGTACCTGAACTACGCGCTGTCGGTCATCACGTCGCGGGCGCTGCCCGACGTCCGCGACGGCCTCAAGCCGGTGCAGCGCCGCATCCTGTACACGATGTGGCAGCAGCGCCTCACCGCCGACGCCAAGCCGCGCAAGTGCGCGAAGGTGGTCGGCGACGTGATGGGCAGCTACCACCCCCACGGCGACGCGGCCATCTACGACACGCTGGTGCGCATGGCCCAGCCGTTCGCCATGCGCTACCCGCTGGTCGAAGGATTCGGCAACTTCGGCTCGCTCGACGGCGACGGCGCGGCCGCGATGCGCTACACCGAATGCCGGCTCGACGCCGCCAGCGCCGAGCTGCTGTCCGAGCTCGACCGGCAGACGGTGCCGTTGCGCGCGAACTACGACGGCACGCGCCAGGAGCCAGTCGTCCTGCCCGCGCGGCTGCCCAACCTGCTGATCAACGGCGCCACCGGCATCGCGGTCGGCATGGCGACCAACATTCCGCCGCACAACGTGCGCGAGGTGTGCACCGCGCTCCTGAAGCTGCTGGAGGACCCGGCGCTCGACAGCGCGGCCCTCTGCCGGTACGTCACCGGTCCCGACTTCCCCACCGGCGGGCAGGTGCTCAACACGCCGGACGAGCTGCAGGCGATCTACCGGACCGGCAGCGGCACCATCCGCGTGCGCGCGACGTGGGAGCCCGGGCCGCCGACGCGCGGCTCGAAGACCGTGCACGTCACGAGCGTCCCGTATGGCGCGAACAAGGCGCAGATAGTCGAGCGGATCGCCGAGATCATTCTCGCCCGCAAGCTGCCGCCGCTCATCGACGTCGCGGACCAGTCGACCGACCAGGTGCGGATCGTCCTGCAGATGAAGAGCGATGCGGACGAGCGGCTGGTCATGGCGTACCTGTTCCGGCACACGCCGCTGCAGACCAACTTCGCCGCCAACCTCACCTGCCTCGTGCCCGGCGGGCAGGTCGAGACGGCGCGGCCGGAACGGCTCGACCTGCACCAGATTCTCTCGCACTTCCTCCGCTTCCGGCTCGACGTCGTCACCCGCCGGCTCGAGCACGAGCTCGACACCCTCGCCAAGCGCATCCACATCCTCGAAGGATTCGCGCAGGTGTTCGACGCCCTCGACGCCATCATCAGGCTGATCCGCCGCTCCGACGGCAAGGCGGACGCCGCCCGCCAGATCATGGCGCGCTTCGCTCTCGACGCCGAGCAGACCGACGCCATCCTCGAGCTGAAGATCTACCGCCTGGCGCGGCTGGAGATCCTGGTCATCCGCGAGGAGCTCGAGACCAAACGCGCGCGCGTCGGCGAGATCACGCGGCTGCTGGCCGACGAGGACGCGCGCTGGGCGCTGGTCGGCGACGAGATCCGGGAGATCCGCGACGCCTACGGCGACCCGGCGTCCAACCCGCGCCGCACGCTGATTGCGGCCGTCGCGGACGAGCAGTACACGGCCGACGACTTCATCGTCGACGAGGACGCCGTCGTCCTGATCTCGCGCGACGGCTGGGTGAAGCGCCAGCGCGAGGTGCGCGACGTGGCCAGCACGCGTCTGCGCGAGGGCGACGCCCTGCTGGCGGCGCTCGCCGGCAGCACGCGGGCCACCTGCGTCTTCTTCAGCAACCTCGGCGCCGCGTACACCTGCCGGCTGATTGACGTCCCGGCCTCGACCGGTCACGGCGAGCCGATTCAGCGGCTGTTCAAGCTGAAGGACGGCGAGCGCGTGGTGGCGGCGTTCAGCCTCGACCCGCGCGTCACGCCGGCCACCGCCGCGCCGGCGGAAGGCGAGCCCCCGCCGACCCATGCCGTCGCCGTCAGCAGCGACGGCTTCGCCCTGCGCTTCAGCCTCGAGCCGTTCGCCGAGCCGAGCACCCGCGCTGGCCGCCGCTTCGCCCGCCAGACGCGCGGCGCGGAGATCGTCGGCGTCGCGATCGTGCGCGAGCAGGCGGTGCTCATCGCCGCCACCCGCCAGGCGCGGGCCATCCTGTGCGACGCGGACGAGATCAACTTCCTGTCCGGTCCCGGCAAGGGCGTCACGCTGATCAAGCTCGACCGCCACAAGGACGCCGTGCTCGGCTTCGTCGCCTCCACCGGCGCCCGCGACCTGCTGACCGTCGAGACCAGCCGCGGCGCGGCGCAGACCATCAGCACCGCCAAGTACGAGGTCACGAAGCGCGGCGGCAAGGGCCGCGAGCTGCTCCAGCGCGGCCGGTTCACCCGGGTGGTCCCGCCGCCGGTCGCCACGCCGGTGCTGCGGTCGTAGCAGCCTGCCGGAGGGTGGCCCCGGCGACCGTCTGCACCAGATCTGTCTTTCGTGTTATATTCGCTCCATGAGCGACCGGTCTGCCATCGAGTGGACGGACGCCACGTGGAATCCAGTTCGTGGCTGCTCCAAGGTCAGTCCCGGGTGCGCACATTGCTACGCCCAGACGTTCGCCGAGCGCTTCAGAGGCGTGCCCGGACATCCGTTCGAGCAGGGCTTCGACCTCCGGCTGGTGCCGGAGAAGCTGAACCAACCCCTATCCTGGCGCCGCCCGCGCAGAATCTTCGTGAACTCGATGAGCGACCTGTTTCACGAGGACGTGCCCTCCGACTACATCGCGTCCGTCGGCGCGGTGATGCGCCACGCGGGCTGGCACACCTTCCAGGTGCTGACCAAGCGGCATGACCGAATGAAGCGTCTGCTCGCCGGGGAACTGCGCTGGATGGGCAATCTCGGCAATGTCTGGTACGGCGTGAGCGTGGAGAATCGAACTCACGGTCTGCGCCGACTGGACGTACTGCGAAAGACCCCTGCCGTCGTCCGCTTCACCTCCATGGAACCCCTCCTTGAGGATCTCGGCGACATCGACCTGAGCGGGATCCACTGGGTGATCGCCGGCGGCGAAAGCGGTCCGCGAGCCAGACAAGTGGAGGCGGAATGGGTCGAGAGCATCGAACGTCAGTGCAACCAGCGCGGCGTACCGTTTTTCTTCAAGCAGTGGGGAGGTGTACGCAAGCACGCGACCGGGCGGCTGCTGAACGGTCGAACGTACGATGACTTTCCGGTCACCCCGAACGATACCGATCGCCGACCATGACAGCAGCGGATCCGAAACCCGAGTACTGGCGGGAGTACGGCCAGTTCCAGAAAGTTAAGCACGACCTGATCAAGTGGTACCTGAGCGGATGGTTCCCGAAGCTTGGTACATGGGCTGGCCGCGTCTTGTACGTCGACACCCATGCGGGGCGCGGCCGGCATAGCAGCCCGAGGTAGAAGTCGGTTCGCCGAGCCCTGCTGTTCAGGCCGCTTGGCGATGAGTAATTGAGCCGACGGGCGCCGGCGGTGTCCATTTGAGGCCCCAGGGACGCGTCAGACGCCCCCAGTGGTCGATCAGGCGGTCGATCAGGCGGAAAATCGCCGAAAAAGCCCGCCCCTGCAGGCTCCGGGGCGTACCGATGCCGGTCTGGCGCCGCAGGAGCATCCCGATGTTGCAGGCAGCCGCCTGGATCAGCACCCGCTTGCGGACATTCTCGTGACCGCGCACAAACACCCGACGCATGCCCCCCGTCTCATACATGTGCGCGAAAGTACGCTCCACCATCTCGCCCCGGCAGCGTTGCAGGCGACGACCCCGCCGCCCGTGCACACGCCGCCGGTTCGCATACAACGCCTGCTGCGCAGCACGCTTCGCCGGCGGCGTCTCTCCCGTCTTCTTGTCCTGCCAGACGCGCCGGCCGCGCTCGGGCTCCGATACGTAGCTCCGAACCCCGACCTCGCCGAGAGCCACCAGCGTCTCGTCGCTGTGATACCCCTTGTCAGCGACCAGCTCTTCGACCCCTCGACCGTCCGGCTGCACCAACTCCACCTGCTCGGCCGCCGCGGTCAGCGTCTCCGGCAGCGTGGCCGTATCGCCGTCCGATGCATCCTGCACCGTCACCGACACGATGGCCCCCGTCTCCATGTCGACCCCGTGCTCGACCTTGTGAGCCAAGTGCGTCCGGCCGTCCTTCATCTTCGCGATCTTCGCGTCCGGGTCCTGCGGCGATTGCCAGTCCTTGTTCGACGTCTTCTTGTTCTTGCGAGACCGGTCGAACCGAGCCAGATCCGCCCGCGTCGGGGTCTCCACCCCAGACGCCTCCGCCAAGCGCCGAAGGAACGCTTCGTAGCTTTCTCCCGTGTCCCGCCGCTCGATGCTCCGCATCGCCGCGTTCGCTTCCAGCGTCGTCGCATCGACGCCCACCGTCTTCCCCTTGACCAGACCCGCCGCCGACAACTGCTCGAGAACCCACGTGAATACCGCCTCGTGCGTCTCGTCGTCGATCAGACGACGCGTCCGCGACAGCGTCGAGTGGTCCGGCGCCGCCTCGGTCACATCCAGGTCCAGGAACGACCGCAGGCTCAGAGAGTCGGCCACCCGCCACGCAATCCCACGCTCCGAAGACAGACCCTCGAAGTAGCCGATGAACAGCATCCGGAAATACCGCCCAGGACGCAGGCTCGGCCGCCCCATCCGCGTCGCGTAGAACACCGCGCACAGCCCCTCGACGAACGCGTCGAACCCGGCCTCGTCCAGAACCCGGTTCAGACGCTCGAAGAACGGATGCCCCGCGTTCGTCGGCAAATCCGCCGTCGTCACCCACAGCGGCGCCCCTGGTCGCGCGGCCGGTTTCTTGCCCATCGCCATAGCTGTTCAGTCTACGGGCTCGATCGCGCCCAGGCCAGGCCCGTTCCCCGACTTTCACCACGGGCTGATATAGCTCCGGCGAAACCGGATCGCCACTGGTCGCACTGGACACACTTCTCCGTCACTCCTACCTTGACAAGCTCCTCAAGAAGTCGGAAGTCAGGTTCTTCTTCATCGAACAGGATCCGACCAACCTGAAGGCCCTGCACGATGAACTGGACGAGATTGGCAACCGGCCTGATGGTGTCCATGTCGAAACCAGCGAGGGAAACGCCTACGACGTGTTGTCAGGCGTCGTTCAAGACCTCCGCGAGAGCCGAACACCCATGGCGCCGGCATTCATCTTTGTCGACCCGTACGGCTTCAAGGTGCCGGGAGACCTGCTTGGACAATTGATGGGCGCTGGGAAGGTCGAGCTGTTCATCAACATCAGATGGCGTGAACTCGATATGGCCATCCGCCAGCAGCGTGACTCAGGCCACGGCTTGGCCGCAACGCTCGACGCCGTCTTTGCAGGTAACGACTGGCGGCGGATCGAAGGCGCTACGCCTAACGAACGAATGGATCAAGCCGTGGAGCTCCTCGCGAGCAGGATCGGCGCTCAATGGTCCACATACATCCGCATGACCAGTGGTGGCGCCGCGACCCGGTACCTGCTCCTGCATCTTACCAACCATGACGACGGGCGTGACCTCATGAAGGAATGCATGTGGAAGGTCGCGCCGGATGGCGGCTTCGAAGTTCTTCAACGAGATGATCCCAGACAGCCGTTTCTGCTCACACCTTCACCCAACTTCGAACCGTTGCGGGAATGGCTACTTGAACGCCTGGAACAGCGGCCACACACGAGAGAAGAGCTCCATCGAGAGCTGCGGCCGACACCCTGGCTCTCGTCCCACCTGCGCAAGGTCGCGGGTGAACTGAAAAAGGAAGGACGTGTCGACTTCGACGCAGCGGCCGGCACGTACTCGTTACCGTCCAACAGGCGACTGTTTTCCTTGTGATTCGGATCCCGTCTGCTTCACTGCGGCCGATTCCTCCTCTCGCTCGCGAGGTGCTTCCTCCGTCACCATCGACTCCGCATCCATGGCAGGTCAAGCGTCACGCGCCCCTTGGCGCTCCCCCCGGTGAAAGACTAGCGTCGACCGTCCGTCCCCGGCGGTCAGCCGCTCCACGCGGACGCCGAACACGGACGCGACCAGGTCGTCGTCCAGCACTTGCGCCGGGGGGCCGGCGGCGCGCAGGCGGCCGGCGTGCAGCACGGTCACCTCGTCCGCCCAGCGCGCCACGATGTTGAGGTCGTGCAGCGCCAGCGCGACCGTCGCTCCCGACGCCGCCAGCGTCCGCAGCAGCGCCAGGGTCTCGAGCACGTGGTCGATGTCGAGGTTGGCGGTCGGCTCGTCGAGCAGCAGGACGCGCGACCCGGTGGCCAGGCTGCGAGCGATCACTGCGCGCCGGCGCTCGCCCCCGGACAGCTCGGTGACGAAGCGGTCGGCGAGGTGCGCGACGTCCGCCCGCGCAAGTGCCGAGGCGACCGCCTCGGCGTCGGCCGGACCCGGCATGTCGAAGCGCCCCAGGTGGGGATGGCGCCCCATCGCCACCAGCTCGCGCACCGTGAACGGGATGTCGATGCCGGTCTCCTGCGGCAGGAAGCTGATCCGCTGCGCAAGGACGCGGCGCGGGAGTCGCGAGAGGCTGGTGCCGTCCAGCGCGGCGCGTCCTTCCGTCGGGCGCCAGAGGCCGGCCAGCAGGCGCAGCAGGGTCGACTTTCCCGCCCCGTTCGGCCCCACGAGCGCCGTAATCCGGCCGGGGGCGACCTCGACCGTGACGTTGCGCACCAGGTGCCGGGCGCCGATGCGGAGGCCGGCCCCGTCGAGACGGAGGCTCATGGCAGGCCGAAGCGTCCCCGTTGCCGCCGCAGGAGATAGAGAAAGAACGGCGCGCCGAACGCCGCGGTGACGATGCCGAGTCGGATCTCCGTCGGCGGGTGGATCGTGCGGGCCAGCAGGTCGCAGAGGACAAGGAACGCCGCCCCGCCGAGCATGGCCGCCGGCAGCAGGACGCGGTGCGACGGTCCGAGCACCAGCCGCAGCATGTGCGGCACGATCAGGCCGACGAAGCCGATGACGCCGCTGACCGCCACGGCCGCGCCGGTGAGCATCGCCGCGGTCGTCAGGATCAGGCGGCGCACCCGCTCCACCTCCACGCCGAGGCTGGCGGCGGTCTCCTCGCCGAGCAGCAGCAGGTCCAGATCGCGCGTGTACCAGCGCGCGGCGAGCGCGCCGAGCGCCAGCGGCGGCAGGCACATCCACACGTGCGTCCAGGTCCGGTTGTCGAGACCGCCCATCATCCAGAAGACGATCTCGCTGGCCACCTGCCAGTTGACGACGCTCAGCGAGATCAGCAGCGAGGAGATGGCGGTGGCCAGCGCGCCGAGCGCGATGCCGGCCAGCAGCAGCGTGGCGACCGGGGTGCGGCCGGCCCGGGTGGCAATCGTGTAGACGGTGGCCAGCGCCGCCAGCGCGCCCGCGAAGGCGAACAGCGGGAGCCAGTACACGGCTGCCGCGGACAGGCCGCTGACGAAGGTGACGACGGCACCGAGCGCCGCGCCCTGGCTGATGCCGATGACGCTCGGCTCGGCCAGGGGGTTGCGGAAGAGCCCCTGGAGCTGCGTGCCGGCAACGCCCAGCGCCCCGCCGGCGAGCGCCGCGACGAGCACGCGCGGCGTCCGGATCAGCCAGATGATTGCCTGGTCCGCCTCGGACACCTCGTGCAGGCCGACCCAGCCGGCCGGCAGCGCGCGGGCAGCGAGCACCCGGGCGACGGTGCCCCAGGGGATGGCCGTGCTGCCGACGGCAATCGCCGCGACTGCCGCAACTCCGAGCAGGACCGCCAGCAGCGGCAGGCCCACCCATGCCGCCGCGCGAACCTGCGACCGGCTGCCCGACTCGGTCACGGCGCGTCGGGGTGCAGCGCGGCGCCGACCGCCTCGATCAGGCCGGCCGCGTGATGCGACATCGTGATGAACCGGCGGTGGTCGAGCACCAGGATCTGCCCGGTCCGCCCCGCAACCGTCACCGCGACGCCGGGCTGGCCGAGCAGGCGCCGGCGTACGGCATCCTCTTCACCGGCGGGTGCGTCAGCGATGATCCAGTCGGGGTCCCAGGCGGCAATCTGCTCGCCGCTGATGGCGCCGTGGGGCCCGATGCCCTGCTCGGCGGCCACGTTGACGGCGCCCAGCTCCGTGAGGACGTGATCGAAGAGCGAGCCGGCTCCGAACGTGCCGGACAGGGCGACGTACACCAGCACGCGCAACGGCGGCGCGCCGGTCGGCCTGCGCGCCGCCACGGCCGCGACGCGCTCGCGGAAGCGGGCTATCGCGCGTCCGGCCGCGCGCTCCTCGCCGGTGAGCCGCCCGACGGTTGCCAGACCGGCGGCGATCTGGTCGAAGTCCTCGAAGACGGTCTGCAGGCGGAACGTCGGGATGCCCGCGGCGCGCGCCAGCGCGACCAGATCGGCACGGGCGGTGTGCGACACCAGCAGCAGATCCGGCCGGCGCCGGAGCAGGGCCTCGCCGTCGTCGACGACGCCGACGTCCATCCCGGCGAGCGCGTCGGCCACGTAGCTGTAGCGCGCATCGTGGGCGACCGAGCTGACCGCGGTTATCCGCGCCGGGGACACGACGGCGAACAGGAAGTGATCCGTCACCAGCGCCTGCGAGGCGATCCGCGACGGCGGCCCGGCCAGCCGGACGGCGTCGCCGCCGTAGTCCTGGACGGTGCGCGGGAAACCGGCCGCCGCGGGCGCCGCGGACTGCTCCGCGAGAGGCCAACCCGCCTGCGTACCGGCGGTGGCGCGCCAGGCGGCCACCACCAGCAGCAGGCAGGCCGCGACCTCGAGCGCAGCCCTCAGCCGGCCCGATCGAATGCGGCGCAGGCCCTGCCTCACTCGCTCACCACGCACGCGACCACTTCGGCCCACCGGCGGCCGGGGCCCGCAGCGTCGCGTCGACACCGGCCTCCACCTCGATCTGGCGGCCGAGAATCCACAGCAGATCGGAGAGGCGGTTGAGATACGCCAGCAGCTCGGCGCTGACGTCCGCACCGGATTCGACCAGCTCCACGACGCGGCGTTCGGCGCGCCGGCAGATCGTGCGCGCCACGTCCAGGGCGGCCGACGCGGCGTGCTCTCCGGGAATCGCCCAGTCGCCGAGCACGCCTTCGATCGCCTCCACGCGGCTGACCTCCGCCGTGAGCCGCTCGACCATGGCGGCGGTGACGGCCGGCTCCGCTCCGCTGCGGGGCGCCGGCGTCGCCAGCGCCCCGCCGACGGCGAACAGCTCGCGCTGGATGTCCTTGAGCAGCTCCGCGACCGCTGCGTTCGGGCAGATCGCCCGGGCGAATCCGACCTGGCTGTTCAGCTCGTCGACCGCACCGTACGCCTCGACCCGCAACGAGGCCTTCGAGACCCGCACGCCGCCGACCAGGCCGGTCCGGCCGCGGTCGCCCTGCTTGGTGACGATGCTCATCAACGGATGTCTCCCTTTCGGATCGGGACTGTTCCCGTATCATCTGCAGCACGATGGCCGTCGCGTCCGTCGTCCTGCGACGCAGATCCCGTCGCCCCGCGCGCGGCATCGTCCGCGCATGGGGCTACCGCCGGCGATCGGTGTAGTGTGCGGCCAGCCCGGAAATCGGCACCGGCGACGAGCCATGACAGGCGGGAACCTCCTTTCGGCGTGTCCACGCGCCGAATTTCACGGACCGGCAGGCCGGACCGTGGGGTTGCGCGACCGTCCCGATGAGCGGTCTCCTGACTCGCGGATCGAGGCGGAGCGGCAAGGCCTTCCCGTGCTCGCCGAGCACAGTGACGGGCGCCCCGGGGCGCCGATGTGCCGCCCGCTCCCCGCTCACAGTGGCGGGACCGTGTGGGAATCGCACCCACTTCCCGGAATCATCGGGAGCGAAGCTGTCGGCCGGCAGTATAGCACCCCGCGGACTGGCGCCGGCGGGCGGCTGCGGGCCGGGTTGCGGGCGGGCGGGAGGTGGAGATGACCGCGGAAAGGATGCGGGCGGCGGACGTGCTGTGCCGCGGCGATCTGTTCGTCGCCCGCCGGTCCGGGCGCTTTCTGCTGATCGAGCTGACGGCGCCGCACCGCGTCGTCAGCACATCGGTCCAGTGCGGCGGCGAGCGCGACGACCTCTCGTTCCTGGCCAACCACCAGAGCTGCGAGGCGACGGGCGACGCGGCCCGTTACGAACGGATTGCGGGGCTGGGGCCGGTGGGGTACCACGCCAAGGTCTGCGCGGAGATGGGCGTCGCGCCGGGCCGGACGGCAGTCATGGGCACCGCTGCCAACATGGCGTATGCGGCCCACCGCGCGGCTGACTTCGAAGACCTCCGCGTCGATGCGTTCGTGACTGCCGGCGTCGCCGGCAACGCCGCCCGCGCGGGGGATCCGGCGGGCTGGACCGAAGCCGCGGACGGCCGCTGGCGCCGCGTGGCGACGGTTGGCGCGGACGCTGCGGACGGCGCGACGGCGCCGCCCGCCGGGACGATCAACACGATCCTGCTGCTCAACCACCCGGTCACGGCGGCGGCCCAGGCGCGCGCGGTCGTGACGCTGACGGAGGCCAAGTCGGCGGCGCTCGCCGAGCTGGCCGCGCCGAGCCGCTACTCGCCGACCATCGCCACCGGGACCGGCACCGACCAGTTCTGCGTGGCGGCCCCGCTCGATCCGCGCCGCGTCCCGAAGACGGCCGCCGGCCCGCACGCCAAGCTCGGGCAGCTCATCGGCAGCGCCGTGCTGGCCGCGGTCAAGGAGGCGCTGCGCTGGCAGAACGGGCTCGAACCTTCCCTGACGCGCGGCCTGTTCCATGCGCTCGGCCGTTTCGGGCTGACCGAGCGGCGCGCGCTCGAGCGGCTGGCCGAGCTGCTGCCGGCCGAGCAGTATGCGCTGCTCGACCGCAACCGCAGGGCGGTGTTCTGGGAGCCGGGCGTCGCGGCCGCCGCCTATGCGTACGCGGCCGTGCTCGACCGGGTGGCGTTCGGCACGCTGCCGGCCGGCATGGCCGGCGAGACGCTGCGGCAGCAGGCTGCCTGCCTCGCCTGTGCGCTCGCCGCGCGCCCGCTGGAATGGCCGGCGTTCCGCGCAGCGCTGCACGCCGCACCCGACGAGCCGGTCGAGCTGGCGCTGCACGCCCTGGCCGCGGGCTGGAGCGCCAAGTGGACCTGAGTCCGCTGCAGCCGCGGATCGATCTGCTCCTGGCGGCGGCGGCGCTCGATGCGGCGCTCGGCGATCCGGTCTACCGCTGGCACCCGGTGCGGCTGCTGGGCGGCTCGCTCGCCTGGTGCGAGCGCCGCCTGCGCGCCGCCGGGGCGGACGGCCGCGGCGGCGGCTGCCTGCTGTTCGGCGTACTCGGGACGTGCTGGGTGGGCGGCGTGTCGCTCGCGCTGCTGGGCGCCGACCGGCTGCACCCGGCCGCTGCCGCGGGCGCGCATCTGTTCATCCTCTACAGCCTGCTGGCGTTCGGCGACCTGCTCGCCCATGGCCAGGCGGTGGACCGCGCGGCGACGGCGGGGGATCTGCCCGGGGCGCGGCGCGCGGTGGGCCGCCTGGTCGGGCGCGACGTCGACGCGCTGGACGGCGCCGCCTGCCGGCGCGCAACCATCGAGAGCCTGGCCGAGAGCCTGACCGACGGCGTCGTCTCGCCGATCGCCTGGTACGCCCTCCTCGGCGCGCCCGGGCTGGTGCTCAGCAAGGTGGTCAGCACCATGGATTCGATGGTCGGCTACCGGACGCCGCGCTATCGGCGCTTCGGATGGTGCGGCGCGCGGTTCGACGACCTGCTCCAGGCGCCGCCCGCGCGGGCGACCTGGCTCCTCGTCGCGCTGGCCGCCGCGGTGCTGCCGGGCTGCTCCGGCCGGCAGGCCCTCGCGGCCGGCTGGCGCGAGCACGCCGTGCTGCCAGGACCCAACGCGGGCTGGAGCGAGGCCGCCATGGCCGGCGCCCTGGCCCGCCGCCTCGTCGGCCCCATCCGGCTGCAGGGTCGACTCGTCACCGAGACGTGGCTCGGCGATCCGGCGGCCCCGCCGGCGGGGACCGCCGCCGACTACCGGCGTGCGCAGGCCATCGTCCGCGCGGCCACCGCGCTCGCGCTGGCCGCCGCGGCCGGCGGCATCGGGCTCGCGTGGTCCGCGTAGAAGGACTGGGCGGACCCTCCCCGGGTCTGCGCCGTAGAACGGCGCGGACTCCTGCAGGGTTGGTTGGGCGCCGAGCGGAGCCGTCAGGCGCTAGCGCGTCCTGAAGCCGGCGGCCTGCAGCGCTTCCCGGGCTGCCTCGAGCAGGCGGATGGCTGCCGCCGGCGCCTGCCGGCCGTCGGCCGTCAGCCGGCGGTGCAGCCCGTACAGGCGGAACCGGACGCCTTCGGGATGGAACGCCTCGACCGCCCGTATCAACTGCTCGCAGTCCTCGGCCGCGGCGGGCGCGCCGCCCGGGGTCCGCAGGCACTCGCCGAGCTCGCGCAGCCGGGCCAGCGCGGTTGCCCGCTGATCGGCGGTCATGACGGCACCATGCTACACTGGATTTCCACGGTCGCGGTCGCTCCTACCTCGTGGTGTCCTGGTCCCGGCAGGGTGCCGGCGCGCAAGACGATGGCGCAGACCTATACGGCGAAAGACATCACGGTCCTCGAAGGACTCGATCCGGTCCGCAAGCGGCCCGGCATGTACATCGGCGGGGTCGGCTCGCCCGGGCTGCACCATCTGGTGTGGGAGATCCTCGACAACGCGGTCGACGAGGCCATGAACGGCCACGCCGGCAACATCCACGTGCGGCTGCACGCCGACCGCTCGTCGATCACGGTCGCCGACGACGGCCGGGGCGTGCCGGTCGACCGCCACCCGAAAAGCGGCAAGAGCGCGCTCGAGGTGATCTTCACGACGCTCCATGCCGGCGGGAAGTTCGAGCACCGGACGTACCGCACCGCGGGCGGCCTCCACGGCGTGGGCGCCAGCGTCGTCAACGCGCTGTCGGCGGAGCTCGTCGCGACGTCGAAACGGGACGGCCGGCTGTGGGAGCAGCGCTTCCGGCGCGGCCGGCCGTTGGCGCTGCCGCGCCAGCTCGGCAGCGCCCGCGGGACGGGCACCACGGTGTTCTTCCGCCCGGATCCCCAGATATTCCCGAAGACCGAGTTCGATTCCGCCGTCATTGCCGAACGCCTGGAGGTCGTCAGCTACCTGCACAAGGGGGTGCGCGTCGTCTTCGACGACGAGGGCCGGGGCGAGAAACGGGTCTTTCAGCACGCCGACGGGCTGCAGGACTACCTGGCCCACATCGTTGCCGCGCGTCGGGCGGCAACGGTGCACGAGCAGGCATTCGCCCTCGGCAGGGACCACGACGAGACGGGCTCGCGCGTCAACCTCGTGCTGCAGTGGACGGAGGCAACCGACGAGCATGTCCGCAGCTACGTCAACGGCGTGCCGACCGGCTCGGGCGGCACCCACGAGACCGGCCTGCGCGCCGGCGTCGGCAAGGCGGTGCGCAACTTCATCGAGACCCATGGACTGAGTCCGAAGGGGGTGACGCTGGCCGCGGACGACATCCGCGAGGGCCTCACGGGGGTGCTCAGCATCTTCGTGCGCGATCCGCAGTTCCAGGGCCAGACCAAGGACCGCCTGAACAATCCGGAGATCGCGGCGGCGATCGACTCGGCCGTGCGGCCGGCGCTCGAGCACTGGCTGAACCACAACATCAGCGGCGCCCGCGCCATCGTGGCGCGCATCGTCATCGCCGCGCGGGCGCGCGAGGCAAGTCGCGCGGCGCAGCAGGAAGTGACCCGCAAGGGCGTCGCCGCCGCGCGGCTGAGCCTGCCCGGCAAGCTGAGCGACTGCTCGGCCCGGACCGCGGCGGACCGCGAGCTGTTCATCGTCGAGGGCGACTCGGCCGGCGGCTCCGCCAAGCAGGCGCGCGACCGGCGGCGGCAAGCCATCCTGCCGCTGCGCGGCAAGGTGCTGAACACCGAGAACGTGGCGCCCGCCAAGGTGCTCGAGAACAAGGAGCTGTCGGACCTGGTGACCGCGCTCGGCTGCGGCTTCGGGAAGACCCTCAACCCCGACAGGCTGCGCTACGGCAAGATCATCATCCTGGCGGACGCCGACTCCGACGGCAACCACATCGCGACCCTCCTGCTGACCTTCCTCTACCGGCACCTGCCGCCGCTCATCCAGCAGGGCCGGGTCTACCTGGCCCAGCCGCCGCTCTATCGCGTCGACATCGGCAAGGAGACGTTCTGGGCGCTCGACGAGCCGCACCGTGACCGGATTCTCGACCGCGTCGCGCACAACGGCCACCGCGGCAAGGCCGAGATCACCCGCTTCAAGGGGCTCGGCGAGATGATGCCGAAGGTGCTGTGGGACACGACGCTGAATCCCAAGACCCGGCGCCTCCTCAGGGTCGACGTCAGCGATCGGCTCCTGACCGACCAGGTGATGAACGGGCTGATGGGCAGGGACGCCTCGGCGCGGTTCCAGTTCATCATGGAGCGGGCGGACCAGGTGCAGGACCTCGACGTCTAGCGCGGCCCGGCCACGAACGAGCCGCCGCGGCGCCGCCATGACCATCGATCAGCTCATCGACGGCGCGCTACGCCCGGTGGCCGACGCCGTGTCGGGCGCCGTCTTCTACGCGCTGCCGCTGCCGGGAGCCGAGCTGCCGCTCATCGTGGTCTGGCTCGTCGCCGGCGGGCTCTTCTTCACCATCTATCTCCGCTTCATCAACGTCCGCGGGTTCGGCCAGGCGCTGCGCATCGTCTCCGGGCGCTACGCGCGCGCCGGCGACCCGGGCGAGATCTCGCAGTTCAGCGCGCTCACCACCGCGGTGTCCGGCACCGTCGGCATCGGCAACATGGCCGGCGTGGCCGTCGCCATCTCCACCGGCGGCCCGGGCGCCACCTTCTGGCTCATCGTCGCCGGCCTGCTCGGCATGTCGGCAAAGTTCGCCGAGTGCACGCTCGGCGTGCTGTACCGGCGGCGCAATCCGGACGGCTCGGTCTCCGGCGGGCCGATGCACTATCTGGAACGCGGTCTCGCCGCGCGCGGCTGGCCGGCGCTCGGACGCCGGCTCGGGCTCTTCTACGCCGCCGCCCTGGTGTTCGGCTGCCTCGGCATCGGCAACATGTTCCAGTCGAACCAGGCGGCGGCGATCCTCACCGACATCACCGGCGCCGAGGCCAGCGTCCTCGCCGGCCGCGGCTGGCTGGTCGGCCTGCTCCTGGCGGGCGCCGTCGCCCTGGTCATCGTCGGCGGGATCCGGACGATTGCCAGCACCACCGTTCGTCTCGTGCCGGCCATGGCGCTGCTCTACGTGGCGCTGGCGCTGCTGGTCATCGGGCTGAACGCCGGCCGGCTGCCGGCGGCGGTGGCGGCCATCTGGCAGGGCGCGTTCACGCCGACCGGGATGGCGGGCGGCGCGCTCGGCGCGCTCGTCATCGGGTTCCGCCGGGCCGTCTTCTCGAACGAGGCCGGCCTGGGCAGCGCGGCCATCGCCCACGCCACGGCCCGCACGCCGCAGCCGGCCAGCGAGGGCTTCGTCGCGCTGCTCGAGCCGTTCATCGACACCGTTGTCATTTGCACGATGACCGCCCTGGTCATCACCACGACGGTCTACGATCCGGCGCTCGCCGGCGGCGGAGTCAACGGCATCGAGCTGACGACCCGCGCGTTCGCCTCCACCCTGCCCTGGTCGCCGGCGCCGCTGGCCGTCGCCGCCCTGCTGTTCGCGTTCTCGACGATGATCGCCTGGGCCTACTACGGGCTGAAGGCGTTCACGTATCTGGCCGGCGAGGGCCGCCTCCAGGACCTCGGCTTCAAGCTCGTCTTCTGCCTGTTCGTCGTCGCCGGCGCCAGCGTCGATCTGGGGGCGGTGATCGATCTGTCGGACGCCCTGGTGTTCGTGGTCGCCATTCCGAACCTGATCGGCCTGTATCTGCTGGCGCCGGTGGTCCGGAGGGAGCTCGAACGGTACCGTCCGTAGCGGCGTGCGGGTTCGGCATGAGTCTCGGACTGACCCCGGCCGGGCAACTGCGGTGGGCGCCGCGCGACGGCGACACGGTTCCGCCCGCACTGGCGCGCCTGCGGTCCGCCTTCGACGCGGACTGGCGCGCAGCCCTCTTCACGCTGGCGGCGGACCGGATCGACACGCAGGGATCGCCCGCCGTGCGCTACTGGCAGGAGATCGCCGAACGCCATCTGACCGCGCTGTGCCAACTGCCCGAGCGCGAGCCGCGCACGCAGGTCGAGCCGCCCGCGCCGGCCGAGTGCGCCGCCTGGATCCTGGCCGCCCCGCCGATGCTCGGCGGCGAGTACCTCTCGGCGGACAGCCTGCAGCGCATCTGGACGCATCTGAACGAGTGGGTGTCCGAGACGGTCCCGGGCGCCGGGGGGCTGCCGGCATTCCTGCGCACGCGGGCCCCGAGCTGGCATCAGGTGGGACGGGTCTGCTTTCACCTGGCCGAGAACCGCAGCGACGAGGCGCGTCCGTTCGCGTTCATGGCCACGTATGCCGCCGGCTTCGGCGCGGCGGGACGCGTGAAGCATCTGCCGCTGCGCCGGGCGCTCGAGCAGTACGCCGGGGCGCGGAACCGCGCGGCGCTCGTCACCCTGCTGGCGCCGATTCAGCAGGCCGCGGAGGCGTGCGACTGGGTGCGGGAGCTGGTCGACTCGGGCGACGTCTACCGGCCGCTGGCATGGGCGCCGGAGCGCGCCTACCGGCTCCTGCGCAGCGTGCCTGCGCTCGAGGCGAGCGGCCTGTCGGTGCGGCTCCCGAACTGGTGGCGCAAGCGGCCGCGCCCGCAGGTGGCCGTGACGATCGGCGGCACCACCCCGTCGCTGGTCGGCGCGGACGCCATGGTGGCCTTCGACGTCGACGTCGCCCTCGGCGGCCGGCCGCTGTCGCGCAGCGAGCGGGAGGCGCTGCTCGACGGCGACGACGGCCTGGTGCTGCTCAAGGGCCAGTGGGTGGAGGTGGACCGCGACCGGCTGCGCGAGGCCATCGAGCACTGGGAGGCCGTCCGGCAGGTGGCCGGCGAGGACGGGATATCGTTCATCGAGGGCATGCGCCTGCTCGCGGGCGCGTCGGCCGATCTCCAGGCCGAGGAGCAGACCGAGTCCGAACGCCCCTGGGTGCACGTCGCGGCCGGCGAGGCGATGCGCGAGATCCTCGACGGCATGCGCCGGCCGGACGCCCTGGACCCGGCGACCGGCGGCGGGGCATTGCAGGGGGTGCTGCGGCCCTATCAACGCGACGGCGTGGCCTGGCTGCGCCTGCTGACGCGCCTCGGTCTCGGCGCCTGCCTGGCCGACGACATGGGGCTGGGCAAGACCATTCAGGTGCTGGCGCTGCTGCTGGCCGACCGCGGCGACGCTCCGCACGAGCGCCGGGCGCCGGCGCTGCTCGTGATTCCGGCCTCGCTGCTCGGAAACTGGCGTCGCGAAGCCGCGCGGTTCGCGCCGGCGCTGACCCTGCGCTTCCTGCACCCCGCGGAGACCGAGCGGCAGGCGCTGGCGGAGATCGCGGCGGCGCCGGCGCGGCAACTGGCCGGCGTCGACCTGGCGGTGACGACGTACGCCATGCTGACCCGGCAGCCCTGGCTCGGCGACGTGCAATGGCGCCTGGTCATACTGGACGAGGCCCAGGCCATCAAGAACCCGGCGACCCGGCAGAGCCGGTCCGTCCGCGCACTGGCCGCCCGTGCCCGCATCGCCATGACGGGCACGCCGGTGGAGAACAGGCTGGGCGACCTGTGGGCGCTGTTCGACTTCCTCAATCCCGGGCTGCTCGGCTCGCGCGCCGTGTTCCAGGCGTTCGTGAAGCAACTGCAGGCGCGCGACGAGCAGCCGTTCGCGCCCCTGCGCCGACTGGTCGCCCCCTACATCCTGCGGCGTCTCAAGACGGATCGCCGCATCATCGCCGACCTGCCCGACAAGACGGAGACGACTCGCGACTGCCATCTGACCCGGCCGCAGGTGGCGCTCTACGAGCGCGTCGTGCGGTCCATGGAGCGCGAGCTGGAAGCGACCGAGGGCATCGCCAGGCGCGGCGTGGTGCTGCGGACGCTCATGCAGTTGAAGCAGATCTGCAACCACCCCAGCCAGCTTTCCGGCGACGGCGACTACCGGCCCGCCGACAGCGGCAAGTTCCTGCGTCTGGCCGAGATCGGCGAGGAGCTCGCCGACCGCCAGCAGCGGGCGCTGGTCTTCACGCAGTTCCGCGAGATCATCGATCCGCTGTCCGAGCACCTGGAGGCGGTCTTCGGCCGCCCCGGGCTCGTGCTGCACGGCGGGACCGGCGTCCGGCGGCGGCAGGATCTGGTGGACCGGTTCCAGTGCGACGACGGGCCGCCGTTCTTCGTCCTGTCGCTCAAGGCCGGGGGCACCGGCCTGAACCTGACCGCGGCGTCGCACGTGATCCACTTCGACCGCTGGTGGAACCCGGCGGTCGAGAATCAGGCCACCGACCGCGCCTTCCGCATCGGCCAGCGGCGCAACGTGCTGGTCCACCGCTTCGTCACGCGCGGCACCGTCGAGGAGCGGATCGACCGGATGATTGCCGAGAAGCGACAATTAGCCGATGATCTGCTCGACGGAAACAGCGAGATCGACCTCACGGAGCTGTCCGACGACGAGCTGCTGGCCCTGGTCCGCCTGGACGTCACCCGCGCGAAGCCTTAGCCGCAAGGCGCGCCTCGGCGGGAGCGGTGCGGGGCAATGGGGTCCCCGCAAGCGGACGCCGGGGGTTCGGGGCGCAGCCCCGTCTGATTGAGGTGGATTGGTATCCGCCGTACGTGCCGGTCGGCGCCCGGCGCGCCAGAGCCCTGCTGGAGATGCATCGGCTCCGCGCGAGCGGCGTGAACGTGCAACCGGTCGAGCTCAAGGGACGCACCATCGCCCGGAGCTTCTGGGGCCGCCGCTGGTGCGAGCATCTGGAATCGTTCTCCGACTACGCGAACCGGCTGCCGCGCGGCCGCACCTACGTGCGCAACCGCTCCGTCTGCCACCTGGAGATCCGGACCGGCGGCGTCGACGCCATGGTGGCCGGGACGGACCTGTACCGCGTCACGGTTCGCATCAGGAAGCTCGGGAAGCCGGCCTGGAAGGCCATCCAGACCGCGTGCGCGGGGCAGATCGACTCGGTGCTCGAGCTGCTGCAGGGCCGGCTGTCGGATCATGTCATGGACGTCGTCACCCATCGGGACACCGGCCTGTTTCCGAAACCGCGCGAGATCAAGCTGGCCTGCGACTGCCCCGACTGGGCCACCATGTGCAAGCACGCGGCGGCCGTGCTCTACGGCGTCGGAAGCCGCCTCGACGACAAACCGGAGCTGCTCTTTCTGCTGCGCGGGGTCGACGAGGCCGAGCTGATCGCCGCCGACATGGCGCTGCCGCGCGGCACGTCGACGGCCGACACCCTCGCGGACGGCGACCTCGCGGACATCTTCGGCATCGACCTCGACGGCGCGCCCGACCCGCCCGCGCGGAAACGGCCGGCCCGCACCGCACCGGCGCGGAAGCGGGCAGGAAGCAGGCGGGCCCCGCGTCACACGCCGGAGGCGCGCACCGCATCCGGCCCGTCTGCGCCGCCGGACACCGGCACTCCGGCATCCGCTTTCCGCGCGACGGGCGAGCTGGTGCGCCGGCTGCGCCGGCGCGGCGGGTTCTCGGCGGCCGAGTTCGCGGCGCTGCTGCACGTCTCCGCGGCGACGGTGCGGCGCTGGGAAGCCGCGCCCGGACCTCTCACCCTGCGCGCTGCCCACCGCGACGCCCTGGCGGCGCTGCGCCGGGCCATCGAGGACCGCGACGAGTGATGGTTCGACCGCGACCGCGGCGCCGCTGTCGTCACCCGGCTCGAACGGCGATCCCCTCACGGGGGAACCGCTCGTCGAGCGTGAAGACGGTCGCCTTCCCGGCCCTCGCCGCTGCCCAGATCAGCGCATCGGCAAATGACACCCGACGCGAGGGACGGCACAGGTGCAACGCCTCAAGCACCAGTTCCTTCGGGAGCCGGAAAACGCCGATGTTTTCCTTGCGCAGCAGCGCGGCGAGGTGATCGACGACGACCTCCCGCGACACGCCGTAGGCGGAGGTCAGCACGTAGGCCGTCTCGACGATCACGACGTCGGTGACGAGCAGATCGGATTCACCGTCGATGATCTGCGCGCTGCGATCGGCCAGCGCGGGCGGGTCGCCGGTGAGATACCGGACGAGCATCGACGTGTCGACCAGATCGCTCACTCGACACGCGTCGTCGCGCGGCCCCGCGCTTCCGTCGCATCGTTCCAGGCCCGCTCCCGCGCCGCGCGCCACGCGCTCCCGTCCGGCACGTGCGTCTCGATGTGCGGTGCGAGGACGCCTTTCAGCGACGCGCGATGCTCGGGCGGCAAGAAGCGGATTTCGACGTGGTCATCGACGAGACGCTGCAGGGACACCCAACCGGGAGCGATGCCCAGCGAATCGCGAATGTCCTTCGCGATGACCACCTGACCCTTCTGTCCTACTACGTGAGCCACAGTACGACTCTCTGGTGTCCAGTATAACCGAGCGCCGGGACCGGACGGCCGCGTACCGGCAGGACGATCCGAAACATCAACGCCCGTCGGCCCGCGTCGCGCACGCGTGCGTCAACGTTGATACCATAGGTGGGTTTCTCCGATGCTGAACCCGTTCGACTTCCAACTGCGGACGCGGCTCGTCTTCGGCGCCGGCACGGTCGAGCAGCTCGGCCACTTCGCGCGCGAGCTGCGCTTCAGGAAGCCGCTCCTGGTCGCCGACCACGGGCTGCGCGAGGCCGGGCACGTCGAGCGGGCGCTGCGCCTGCTGCGCGCCGCCGATCTGGAGCCGGTCCCCTTTCACGACTTCGACGTCAACCCGGACACCGTCATGGTCGAGCGCGGCCGGGCCTTCGCCGCGCCGCACGACGTCGACGCCATCATCGGCCTCGGCGGCGGGAGCTCGCTCGACTGCGCGAAGGGCATCAACTTCCTGCTCACCAACGGCGGCTCGCTGGCCGACTATCAGGGGTACGGGAAGGCGTCGCAGCCGATGCTGCCGATGATCGCGGTGCCGACGACGGCGGGCACCGGGTCGGAGGCCCAGAGCTACGCCGTGATCGCGGACGCCGAGACCGGCCTGAAGATGGCCTGCGGGGATCCCAAGTGCGCGTTCCGGCTGGCGCTGCTCGACCCGGAGCTGACGCTGTCCCAGCCGGCCGCCGTGACCGGCGCGGCCGGCTTCGACGCCATCGCCCACGCGGTGGAGACCGCCGTGACGACGCGCCGCACCGCGCTCTCGACGGCGTTCTCGCACGAGGCGTTCCGGCTGCTGAGCACGAACTTCGAGCGCGTCCTGGAGGCGCCGGGCGACGTCGACGCGCGCGCCGCGATGCACCTCGGCGCGGCGTTTGCCGGCGTGGCCATCGAGCAGTCGATGCTCGGCGCCGCGCACGCCTGCGCCAATCCACTGACCGCACGCTACGGCATCACGCACGGCGTGGCGCTGGCCATCCTGCTGCCGCACGTCGTGCGCTGGAACGCCGCAGCCAACCGGGACCTGTACGGACCGCTCGTCGCCGCCGCGATGAACGGCGGCGGCGGCACGAGCGGCAACCATCTGGCCGAGCGCCTCGTCCAAATCGGCAGGGCCGGCGGCTTCCCGGACCGCCTGCGCGAGGCGGGCGTGGAGGAAGGCGAGCTGGCGGCGCTGGCCGACCTGGCCGGCCGGCAGTGGACCGCGGCGTTCAATCCGGTGCCGTTCGGCCATCTGGACGCTCTGGAGGTGTACCGATGCGCATATTGACGAGGGGAACGCTGGCGGCGGCGGCAGTACTGGCGCTGAGCTCCGCGGCCGCCGGCCAGTCGACCATCGCCGCGCCCGAGACGTGGGGCCAGTTCCGGGGCACGCCCGAGCTCAGCGGGACGTCGCTGGCGAGCATCCCCGACGAGCTGGAGCTGCTCTGGACCCTCGACGCGGGCGAATCCATCGACTCCTCCGCGGCCATCGCCGGCGGCGTGGTGTACGTCGGGACCTACAGCGGGGAGCTGCTCGCCGTGGATCTCGAGACCGGCGCGGAGCGCTGGCGCTACACCGCCAGCGAGGAGATGGGGATCGGCGAGTCGTCGCCGGCGGTGAGCCACGGGCTCGTCTTCGTCGGCGACCTGGCCGGCGTCCTGCACGCCGTCGACGCCGAGACCGGCGCGGCGGCCTGGACGTACCAGACCGAGGGCGAGATCAAGTCCTCGCCGGTCGTCTCGGGCGACACGGTGCTGATCGGCTCCTACGACGGTCATCTCTACGGCCTGGCCGCCGCGAGCGGCGAGTTCCTCTGGCGGCACGAGACGCTCAACTACGTGCACGCCACGCCGGCCGTGGTCGACGGCGTCGCGTACTTCGGCGGCTGCGACGAGATGTTTCGCGGCGTGCGCGTGGCCGACGGCGAGGAGGTCTTCGCCGTGCCGGCGGGCGCCTACACCGCGGCCTCGCCGACGACGGACGGCGACCGCGCCTACTTCGGCACCTTCAACAACGAGGTGATCGGCATCGACCTGGCGTCGCAGGAGCTGCTGTGGCGCTACGAGCATCCGCGGCGCCACTTCCCGTTCTACTCGTCGGCGCTCAACGTCGACGGCACGATCGTGATCGGCGGCCGCGACCGGATGGTGCACGCCATCGATCAGGAATCGGGCGAGGCGCTCTGGACGTACATGACCCGGGCCCGCGTCGACTCGTCGCCGGCGGCGGCCGGCGGCCGCGTCTACATCGGCTCGGGCGACGGGCGCCTGTACGTGTTCGACCTGGCGACCGGCGAGAAGCTCTGGGAGTTCGATACGGGCGCGCCGCTGTCGGCGTCGCCCGCGATCGCGGCGGGCAGGCTCGTCATCGGGTCGCAGGACGGGGTGCTGTACTGCTTCGGTTGACGCGCGGCCGCGATCGGCCGTCCCCATGGGGGCGATGAACGAGCGCTACATGCGGCGCGCCGTGTCGCTGTCCGCGCAAGGCATGGAGCTGGGCCACGGCGGGCCGTTCGGCGCCGTCATCGTCAGGGATGACGCGGTCGTCGGCGAGGGCTGGAACGAAGTCCTGCGCACCAACGACCCGACGGCGCATGCCGAGGTCGTCGCCATCAGGAACGCCTGCCGCCACCTGGAGACCTTCGACCTGTCCGGCTGCGAGATCTACGCCAGTTGCGAGCCGTGCCCCATGTGCCTGGGCGCCATCTACTGGGCCCGCATCGGGCGCGTCTACTTCTCCATCAACCGGCACGCCGCCGCCGGCATCGAGTTCCGTGACGAGTTCATCTACGAGGACATGGCCAAGCCCTTCCACGCCAGGAAGCTGCCGATGGTTCACGTGCCCTGCGACGGCGCGCTCGAGGCTCTCGCCGCGTGGCAGCACGGGGCGGGGCACACCGTCTACTGCGTAGTGTCTCAGTTTGAGATGTAACAGGGGTTGACAAGATCCACCTCATGTGCGACATGCTGGTGTTGCGACACAGGGCGGGCGTGGTCCGAACGTCGGGCCGCCTGCTGAATAGAAAACCCGGCCACGGGAAACAGGCAGGAGTCCGCACAGCACACGTGCGCCTTGTGTCGCGACCGGCCCGGCGACCAATCCTGGTCGTCGGGGGTCGTGCTGCACTGGAGGTGGCGACGTGGCAGACGGAACGGGATTGCTCGGGTTCATGTTCCTCGTCGGGATCGCATCGGCGTTCGCGTGTGCGTGCATGTCGGGAATCGTGGCGAGCGAGAAGGGGCACAATGGCCTCAACTGGTTCCTGCTGGGCGGGCTGTTCGGACCGTTCGCGTTGCTGGGCGCGATCGGTCTGCCGGTGCGCCAAGCGGAGCCGAAGTCGGCCCCTGCCGACAATGGCGGCATCGTTGTTCGCGAGCCGGGCGTCCCGGCAGGGCCAGTCCGCGGCCTAGCAGCCCGTGGTGAAAGTCGGGGAACGGGCCTGGCCTGGGCGCGATCGAGCCCGTAGACTGAACAGCTATGGCGATGGGCAAGAAACCGGCCGCGCGACCAGGGGCGCCGCTGTGGGTGACGACGGCGGATTTGCCGACGAACGCGGGGCATCCGTTCTTCGAGCGTCTGAACCGGGTTCTGGACGAGGCCGGGTTCGACGCGTTCGTCGAGGGGCTGTGCGCGGTGTTCTACGCGACGCGGATGGGGCGGCCGAGCCTGCGTCCTGGGCGGTATTTCCGGATGCTGTTCATCGGCTACTTCGAGGGTCTGTCTTCGGAGCGTGGGATTGCGTGGCGGGTGGCCGACTCTCTGAGCCTGCGGTCGTTCCTGGACCTGGATGTGACCGAGGCGGCGCCGGACCACTCGACGCTGTCGCGGACGCGTCGTCTGATCGACGACGAGACGCACGAGGCGGTATTCACGTGGGTTCTCGAGCAGTTGTCGGCGGCGGGTCTGGTCAAGGGGAAGACGGTGGGCGTCGATGCGACGACGCTGGAAGCGAACGCGGCGATGCGGAGCATCGAGCGGCGGGACACGGGAGAAAGCTACGAAGCGTTCCTTCGGCGCTTGGCGGAGGCGTCTGGGGTGGAGACCCCGACGCGGGCGGATCTGGCTCGGTTCGACCGGTCTCGCAAGAACAAGAAGACGTCGAACAAGGACTGGCAATCGCCGCAGGACCCGGACGCGAAGATCGCGAAGATGAAGGACGGCCGGACGCACTTGGCTCACAAGGTCGAGCACGGGGTCGACATGGAGACGGGGGCCATCGTGTCGGTGACGGTGCAGGATGCATCGGACGGCGATACGGCCACGCTGCCGGAGACGCTGACCGCGGCGGCCGAGCAGGTGGAGTTGGTGCAGCCGGACGGTCGAGGGGTCGAAGAGCTGGTCGCTGACAAGGGGTATCACAGCGACGAGACGCTGGTGGCTCTCGGCGAGGTCGGGGTTCGGAGCTACGTATCGGAGCCCGAGCGCGGCCGGCGCGTCTGGCAGGACAAGAAGACGGGAGAGACGCCGCCGGCGAAGCGTGCTGCGCAGCAGGCGTTGTATGCGAACCGGCGGCGTGTGCACGGGCGGCGGGGTCGTCGCCTGCAACGCTGCCGGGGCGAGATGGTGGAGCGTACTTTCGCGCACATGTATGAGACGGGGGGCATGCGTCGGGTGTTTGTGCGCGGTCACGAGAATGTCCGCAAGCGGGTGCTGATCCAGGCGGCTGCCTGCAACATCGGGATGCTCCTGCGGCGCCAGACCGGCATCGGTACGCCCCGGAGCCTGCAGGGGCGGGCTTTTTCGGCGATTTTCCGCCTGATCGACCGCCTGATCGACCACTGGGGGCGTCTGACGCGTCCCTGGGGCCTCAAATGGACACCGCCGGCGCCCGTCGGCTCAATTACTCATCGCCAAGCGGCCTGAACAGCAGGGCTCGGCGAACCGACTTCTACCTCGGGCTGCTAGACCATGCTGGGTGAGTGGCGCTAGAATGGCGACAGGAGGTATGTGCCATGCCGAGAGGGCCTAACGGGGAGTGGCGCCCGGTTGGCGATGGGCCGTGCGCGGTTCACGTCATGAAGATCGCCACGGGGCAGATCGAGGAGACGTTCGAGCCTCCGCCGCGGCCTGACCCTGCGGACGACAGCAAGCGCGCTGCGAAGGCCGGCAAGGCGCGTGCCGCCAGCATGACGGACGCTCAGCGGCGCGAGCTTGGGCGCCGCGGCGCCGCGGGAAGGTGGGGCGGGTGACGGACACTCAATACGAGGGCCTTCGCGCGCTTGTTCGGGACTGCTTTCAGCAACTTGAACACGATCTCGATAAACGGTTCGTGGCGATCGAACAGCGCCTCGACCGTCTTGAAACGCGGGTCGAGGCGATCGCATCGCATCTTGGCGTAGACGCGGAGATCGTCAACCTCGATACCGTCAAGCGCCATACTGGTTGATTGAAATACCAGCGGCCTGTATCATGTCCGCATGAACAGGCTACCTCTTTCGCAACGGGCGACGATCGTTCGGCTGTTGGTCGAGGGGTCGTCGCTCCGCTCCATTTCCCGCATCACTGGCGTGTCCATCAACACGGCGACCAAGTTGCTGGTCGACGTGGGCGAGGCATGCCACGCCTACCACAACGAGCACGTCCGCGGGGTTCGCTCTGAGCGTATCCAGGTGGACGAGCTATGGTCGTTCTGCTACGCGAAGGAGGCGAACGTCGGCACGGCGAAGCGTGCGCCGGAGGGGGCCGGCGACGTGTGGACGTGGACGGCAATCGACGCCGACACGAAGCTGATCGTCTCCTGGCTGATCGGGCCGCGTGACGAGTGGTCGGCGCGGATGGTCATGGCCGACCTGGCGGCGCGCGTCGAGGGCCGGCCGCAGATCACTACGGACGGCCTGTCGGTGTATCCCGAGGCTGTTCGGCGGGCGTTCGGCGGGCGAGCTCACTACGCCTCGCTGGTCAAGGATGTCGGCGCCGATGGCGTGTGCCGCGGCACGGCCAAGACAGCGCACCAGGGCGACCCCGACCCGCGCTACATCAGCACGTCGCTGGTCGAGCGGCACAACCTCACAATCAGGATGTCCGTGAAGCGGTATGCGCGGAGGTCTAACGCCTACTCGAAAAAGCTGGCGAACCACGGGCACCACCTCGCGATCTACACCGCCTGGTTCAACTACTGTCGGATTCACGGTGCGCTGCGGATGTCGCCAGCGATGGCGGCTGGGTTGACGATGACGCTCCGGGACGCCGACTGGATCGCGGATCTGGCAGATCGAAACTGAGACACTACCCGTCTACTGAAGCGTGCTGATATAGTAGGCGCGATGAGCGATCCGCTCCCCGCGGCGGCGCCCGCCGAGACCGAGGTCGGCAGCTACTTCGTTGCCAACTACCCGCCGTTCTCGGTGTGGACGTCGGAGGCCGTCGCCGAGGCCGCCCGGCCGGCGCTGGCCGCGCCGCCGGCCGACGTGCCGCTCGGGCTGTACCTGCACATCCCGTTCTGCCGCAAGCGCTGCCACTTCTGCTACTTCCGGGTCTACACGGACAAGAACGCCCGCGAGGTGCAGTCGTACCTCGACGTGCTGGCGCGCGAATGGGAGCTGTACGCCGCGCAGCCGGCCATCGCCGGCCGCCCGCTCGACTTCGTCTACTTCGGCGGCGGCACGCCGTCGTTCCTGTCGGTCCGCCAGCTCCGGGGCCTCGTCGACCGGCTGTCGGCCGTCAGTCCCTGGTCGACCGCCAGCGAGGTCACCTTCGAGTGCGAGCCGGGGACGCTCACCGAGCCGAAGCTGGCCGCCATCCGGGAGCTGGGCGTCACGCGTCTCAGCCTCGGCGTCGAGCACTTCGACGACCGCCTCCTGGAGGTCAACGGCCGCGCGCACCGCTCGGCCGAGATATTCCGCGCCTACGAGTTCGCGCGCTCGATCGGCTTTCCGCAGATCAACATCGATCTCATCGCCGGCATGCTCGGCGAGACCGACGACAAGTGGCGGGACGCCGTGCAGCGGGTGATCGCGCTCGACCCCGACAGCGTCACCATCTACCAGATGGAGCTGCCGTTCAACACGACGATCAGCGGCGACCGGCTGAGCGGCGGCGGCCAGTTCCAGGAGGCCGTGGCGCCCTGGGCCACCAAGCGCCGCTGGGTGGACGAGGCGTTCGCCGCGCTGGAGCGCGCCGGCTACGCGATCGGCAGCGCCTACACCGCCGTCAAGGATCCCGCGCGCACGCGCTTCGTCTACCGCGACCGCCTCTGGCAGGGCGCCGACCTGGCGGGCCTCGGCGTGGCGTCGTTCGGCCACGTCAACGGCGTTCACATGCAGAACCTCGACTCGTGGGGCGCCTACGCGGCGGCTGTCGAGGCCGGCCGCATCCCGCTGAACCGCGCCTACCGTCCCACCGAGGAGGAGCGACTCATCCGCGAGCTCGTGCTCCAGCTCAAGCTGGGCTCGATCCGGCCCGCCTATTTCCGGGACAAGTACGGCGTGGACCCGCGCGACCGGTTCACCGGCCAGCTCGCGTCGCTCGATCGGGACGGCTACCTCGACGAGGCGTCGCCGGACGCGGTCCGCCTGTCGCGCGACGGCCTGCTGCGCGTCGACAGCCTGCTGCCCCGCTTCTTCCTGCCCGCGCACGCCGACATCCGGTATACGTAACGTGCCGACGTCCCGCAGCGGTTCTTCCCGGGGCCCGGGTCGCAGCCTGCGCTCCGGCTCGCCGGCGCGGGTCGGCCGGCGCGGCCTGCTCTACCCGCTCGACATGGTCTACCGCCGGGCCGGCATCGACATCCCGGCGTTCGAGGAGGTCGCGCCGGACGCCATCCCGCTGCCCTACCGCACGCTGCTCGTGCACGACTCCGACATGACGCTGACCCTCGAGCGGCACTTCGGCGGCCGCGTGGTGCTGCGGCCGCTGTCGACCTTCTCGCTGGGCGGCTCGTACTTCCGCCGTGTGCTCCTCGTGCAGGAGTACGCGGGCCAGCCGGTCGAGATGGGTGCCATCCGCATGGAGCTCGACGCGTTCGACGCGCCCCTGCGCCGGCAGATTCTCGACAACGAGATCCCGCTCGGGAGCATCCTGCGCGACGGGCGCTTCGAGTACGCCAGCCGCGTCAAGGCGTTCCTGCAACTGATGCCGAACCCCGAGATGATGGGCGTCTTCTGGATGCGCGAGCCGCGCGTCCTCTACGGCCGGCGCACCGAGATCATCCGCCGCGGCAGGAAGATCGGCGACATCGTCGAGGTGCTGCCGCTGGTGATACGATGAGTCGGATGGGCGCCCGGGACAACGGCGCGCAGTACGACTGCGTCGTCATCGGCGGCGGACCGGCGGGCAGCACGACCGCAACCGTGCTGGCGCAGCACGGGCGCCGCGTGCTGCTCCTCGAGCGCGAGCCGTTCCCGCGCTACCACATCGGCGAGTCGCTCATGCCGTACACGTGGTTCACCTTCGAGCGGCTGGGCGTGCTCGACTGGTTCTCCAGGGCGGCCTGCCCGAAGAAGTACTCCGTGCAGTTCGTGTCGACCACCGGTGCGGTCTCGCAGCCGTTCTACTTCTTCGAGACGATCAAGCACGAGTGCGCCACCACGTGGCAGGTGGTCCGCAGCGACTTCGACGGCATGCTGCTGGCGAACGCCCGCGACAAGGGCGTCGAGGTGCGCCAGGGCGTCGCGGTGCGGGACCTCGTCATGCAGGGCGGCCGGGCGGTCGGCGTGACCGGGGACGTCAAGGGGGGCGGCCGGGAAGAATTCCGCGCGGACGCCGTCGTCGACGCCTCCGGCCGCGACACCCTGCTGGCCGGCAGGCTGGGCTGGAAACGGCGCGACCCGGACCTGAACAAGATTTCGATCTTCACCTACTTCAAGGGCGCGGTGCGCGATCCGGGCCTGGACGAGGGCGCGACGACGGTCGCCTACATCCCGGACAAGGGGTGGTTCTGGTACATCCCGCTCCCCAACGACATCGTCAGCGTCGGCGTCGTGGCGGAAGCCGACTATCTCTATCGCGACACGCGCGACCCGCAGGCCATCTTCTTCCGCGAGGCGGACGACTGCATCTGGATCAGGGACCACCTGCGCCCGGCCGAGCACCTCGGGCCCGTGCGGGTCACCGGGGAGTTCAGCTACCGGTCGACGGAGATCGGCGGCGACGGCTTCTGCCTGGCCGGCGACGCGTTCTCGTTTCTCGATCCCGTCTTCTCGACCGGCGTCTTCCTGGCCCTCAAGGGCGGCGAGATGGCCGGCGACGCGATCCACCGCGGCCTCGACGCCGGCGCGATCACCGCGTCGACGTTCGCGGACTACCGGCGCGACCTGAACTGGGCGCTGGACCAGTTCCGCCAGCTCGTGCTGTCGTTCTATGATCAGACCTTCAGCTTCCGCGAGTTCGTCAGGTCGCACCCGGACCTGCATCCGCGGCTGGTGGATGCGCTTGTCGGCAACGTCTTCGTCGACCTGCGGGAGCTGTTCGACGCGCTCGGCCGGTTCGCCGGGCGGACCACGCACGCGGAAGGCTCGAGCGACGGCGCATGTCGACAACAGGCCCCGGCCACCCCGTGGTCAGCCGGCTCCGACTGAACCGGCGCGTCCAGTTCTACGAAACCGACGCCGCCGGCATCGTCCACTTCAGTTGGTTCTACCGCTACATGGAAGAGGCCGAGCACGCGCTCTGGCGCGCCGCCGGCCTGAGCATCACCCCGCCGCCGGAGGCCGGCATCGGGTTTCCGCGGGTCGCGGCCTCCTTCGACTTCCGCCGGCCGCTGCGCTTCGAGGACGAGTTCGAGGTCGAGATCGCCATCGCCGAGATCGGCCGGCAGTCCATCCGCTACCGCGCGCGCGTCGAGAAGGACGGCACGGCCGTCGCCACCGGCAGTCTGACCATCGCCTGCGTGCGCAAGCGGGCGGGGGAGCCGCTGCGGGCCACGGCCATTCCCGCCGAGATCGCCCGCCGCCTGCGGGTGGCGGACACCGCCGAGACCGGTGCGTGAGCCGATGCCGGACGCCGCCCCGATTCCGGCGGCCGAGCGCCAATCCCGGGCGGCGCTCACCGCGCGGCAGGCCGAGCGCCTGCGGCGGCTGCTGCTCGCCATCGACGGGCGCAACCCGTTCTACACGGCCAAGCTGCGGCGCGCCGGCATCGCGCCGGCCGACCTCGTCCTGCCGCGCGACCTCGCCAGGCTGCCGCTGACCACCAAGGCGGAGCTCGTCGCGGACCAGGACGCGGCGCCGCCGTGGGGCACGGTGCTCACCTATCCCGTGGAGCGTTACACGCGCTACAACCAGACCTCGTCGACGACGGGGCGCCCGCTGCGGTGGCTCGACACGACGGAGAGCTGGCAGTGGATGCTCGACTGCTGGCGCGCGGTGTATCGCGGGGCGCGGGTCGGGGCGGACGACCGCATCCTGTTCCCCTTCTCGTTCGGGCCGTTCCTCGGATTCTGGACCGCGTTCGACGCCGGGACCCAGCTCGGCGCCCACTGCGTGCCGGCCGGCGGGATGACGAGCGAGGCGCGCCTGGCGCTGATCGACGTCGTGCGCCCCACGGTCATCTGCTGCACGCCGACCTACGGCCTGCGACTGGTCGAGGTGGCGCGGCGGGTGCGGGGCGCCGGGCCGCCGCTGGCGGACAGCTCCGTGCGCGTGCTGATCGTGGCCGGCGAGCCGGGGGGCAGCATCCCGGCCACCCGCGAGCAGATCGAGCGCGGCTGGGGGGCGCGCGTCATCGACCATCACGGCCTGACCGAGGTCGGACCGGTCAGCTTCGAGTGCTGGGACAACCCCGGCGCCGTGCACCTCAACGAGTGCGAGTACATCGGCGAGGTGCTCGACCCGGACACGGGGCGACCCGTGCCGGCCGGCGAGCCGGGCGAGCTGGTCCTCACGAACCTGGGCCGCACGGCCAGCCCCCTGATCCGCTACCGGACCGGCGACCTCGTGGTGCTCGACGCGGACCGCTGCGCCTGCGGCCGGACGCTCGCCCGACTCGACGGCGGCGTCCGCTCACGCATCGACGACATGGTCCACGTCAGCGGCGTGAACGTCTACCCGACGGCCATCGAGGCCGTGCTGCGGGCCGTCGCCGAGGTGGTCGAGTACCGGGCGACCATCGCCTCGCGCGGCGCGCTGCGGGCGGTGACGGTCGAGGTCGAGCTCGACCCGTCCGTCGAGCAGCCCGAGGCGGTCTGCCGGCGCACCGAGCAGCGGCTCCGGGCGGCGCTGGGCCTGACCATCCCGGTCACGCCGGTCGCCGCCGGCAGCCTGCCGCGCTTCGAGATGAAGGCCCGGCGCTGTGTCGTAGTACCATAGGCCGATATGCAACGCTACGTACCGTTCGCCTCACGGCTGCCGTCTCTTGTCCTGGTGCTCGCCCTGACCGCCGCGTGCGGCGGCGGCGACGCTGGGGACGCCGGCGACGCGCCGCAGCGCCAGTTCCTCAGCATGGGCACCGCCCCGCCCGGCGGCGCCTTCTTCGTGGTCGGGAGCGCGCTCGCGGAGGCGCTCAACGAGACGGCCGCCGGGCTCGGCTACAGCGTGACCGCCGAGGCGACGAGCGGGTCGCAGGAGAACATTCGGCGGCTCGCGAGCGGCGAGCTCGACCTGGCGCTGTCGAACGCGGCGATCACCTACTTCGCCGTGCGCGGCACCGAGGGCTGGGACCGCGCCTATCCGGTCCGCTCGGTCATGACGCTCGCGCCCAACGTCGCCCTGTTCGTGACGCAGGCCTCCTCCGGCATCGCCACGCTCGACGACCTGCGCGGACGGCGCGTCACGGTCGGGCCGGCGGGGGCCGGCTTCGAGTACTTCGTGGGACCGCTGCTCGGAGCGCACGGCGTCACCTACGACGACTTCTCGCCGCTCAACGCGACGCAGCAGGCCGCGGTCGACATGCTCACGGACGGCTCGGCAGACGCCACCTTCCTCGGCGGCGCCGTGCCGACCGCCTCGATCACCCAGGCGGCGGCCTCGCTGGAGCTCACGTTCATCCCGTTCGGGGAGACGGAGAAGCAGCAGTTGATCGACGAGTACCTCTTCTTCCGTCCGGCAACCATTCCGGCCGAGACGTACCGCGGGCAGGCCGAGCCGTTCGAGGGGCTCGACGTTGGCTCGATGCACCTCATCACGTCAGCCGACGCGCCCGATGACCTGGTCTACAACACGACCAGGCTGCTGTACGAGAACCAGGCGCTGGTCGTCGAAAAACACGCGGCGGGGCGGGCGATCAACGCGCGCAACGTCGTGCGCGAAACCGGCACGGAATTCCATCCCGCAGCGATTCGCTTCTACCAGGAAGCCGGGATCTGGCCCCAGTAGGCCGCCGTGGCTGACACCCGGCCCCCACGCGATCTCAGGCTGGCGGTGAGCGGCGGGCTCGGCGTGCTCCTGTGCGCCTTCACGCTGCTCGAGGTCAACTATCCGCTGCTGGCCCCGCAGAGCCGCCTCGCCTTCTTCGCCCTGGTGGGGCTGGCGCTCTGCTTCCTGAACGTCCCCGTCCATCCGAAACTGAAGGACGACCCGCGCGCGCGCATCGGCGACCTCGTGCTCGCGGTCCTGGCCGTGTGCTGCTGCGGCTACATCGTCGTGCAGACCGATCCGATCTTCGAGGCGTGGTGGATCGACGGGCAGACGCTCGGCAACCGGGCCGGCTTCGAGACCACGCTCGACACGACGATCGGTCTGCTGGGCCTGCTGCTCGTGATCGAGGCGGCCCGGCGGGCGCTCGGCCTGGCGCTGCCGCTGCTGGCCGGGGCGTTCATCCTCTACGCGCTGTTCGGCTCCGCGTTCCCGGACTGGCTGTTCCCGCATCGGGGCTACAGCATTCCGCGCGTCGTGGCGCAGACGTTCCTCCACAGCCAGGGCATCTTCGGCGTGGCGCTGAACGTCATGTTCACGTACGTCTTCCTGTTCGTCATCTTCGGCGCGTTCCTGGAGGCGACCGGCGCGACGCGCTTCATCGTCGACTTCGCGCAGCGCGTCTTCGGGAGCAGCTCGGGCGGGCCGGCGAAGGTGGCGGTGCTCAGCAGCGGGCTGATGGGGTCGCTCTCGGGCAGCGCGGTGGCCAACACCGCCACCACCGGCACGTTCACCATCCCGATGATGCGCAGCGCCGGCTTCCAGCCGGTGACGGCCGCCGGCGTGCAGGCCGCCGCCAGCTCGGGCGGCGCGCTCATGCCGCCGGTGATGGGCGCCGGCGCCTACATGATGCTGGAGATCGTCGACCCGCCGGTGACGTACCTGGAGATCATCCGGGCGGCGCTGATCCCGGCCATCCTGTACTACCTGTCGCTGCTGCTGATCGTGCACCTGCACGCGAAGCGGGTGTCGATCGCCACCGGGAGCGCGCCGGAGGATGCGGCCGCGACCGGACTGGACACGCCCGAAGCCGCGGCACGTTCGCGCGCGGCGGGCGCCGTCTTCGGTTCGGCGCTCGGCAGCCTCATCCTGTTCCTGGTCCTCGGCTACACGGCGTTCCGCGCCGTGACGCTGTCCCTCGTCGTGATCGTCGCGGTCAGCAGCCTGCACAAGGCGACGCGCCTCGACTGGCGCTTCACGATCCTGAGCCTCGTCACCGCGGCGCGCGGGGTCGTGCCGCTGGTCGCAGCCGCCGCCTGCGTCGGCATCATCATCGGCGTCGTGACCCTGACCGGGGTCGGGACGCGCCTGCCGGCGACCATCATTCCGCTCGCCGAGCAGAGCCTGTTCCTGGCCCTCGTCCTGATCATGATCTCGTCGATCATCCTCGGCATGGGGCTCCCCTCCGCCGTCTGCTACCTCCTGATGGCGACCCTCATCGGCCCGGTGCTCGGCAACCTGGGCGTGATCCCGCTCGCCGCGCACCTGTTCATCTTCTACTTCGGCATGATGTCGATGGTGACGCCGCCCGTCGCGCTCGCGGCCTACGCCGCCTCGTCGATTGCCGGTACGCGCATCATGCCCACGGGCCTGGCCGCGTTCCGCTTCGCGCTCGTCGGCTTCACGCTGCCCTACATGTTCATCTACCGGCCGGAGCTGCTCATGCTCACGCCATCGGGCGAGCCGGCCGGGTTGCTGGACATGCTGCTCCCGGTGGCCATCGCGACGCTCGGCGTCACCTGCTTCGCCGCCGGCATCGCCGGCCAGCTCAGCCGGCCGCTGGGGCTCGGCCTGCGCCTGGCGATCTTCGCCGCGGCGGGGCTGCTGCTCGCCCCCGGCCCGACGCTCGCCCTGGCCGGCGTCGATCTCGCCGTCTTCGACGTCGCGGGGGCGCTTCTCTTCGGCGTGGTGCTCGCCGCCAACCGGCGGGCGGCCTGACGTCGCCCGCCTTGTCAGCCGGGCGCGGCATTGTCACGACAGGCTCTCGGTGCGATGCGGAGTTTCACCACGGGCTCGCACGTCTCAGCGCGAGCCCGCGACCTGCACCGTAACCACGTCGATGCCGTGGTACTTCCTGTGGCGCACGGACGAAGCGTAGTGCCGCAGCAGGCGGAAGGAAATCTCGGTCTCGCTCTCCTCCGGGGTTTCCGCCCGGTCCCCGAGATACGTCAGCCGATCTTCGATGTTCTGCTCCTCGAAGACGGCCATGAACTCCATCTCGACGGTCTCGCGACCGGGACGCGCAACGAGAATCATGCGCGGCGACTCGTCGGCGGCGTGGTCCCCGCGCACCTGCAAGAGGCACATCAGCGCCTCCTCGCCGGCAGCGCGCAACCGGTCCACGGACGCGCGGTCCCATCGCATCCGGCCGGCAAGCTCGCGCAGGAGGGCGTCGATCCGGGAGAGCGCCGACGTGTCCAGCTCCGCCTCCAGCCGCCGGCGCCGCGGACCCGTGAGCTCCAGGAAAGCGGTCATGAGAATCGTGGCCAGCACGCCGACGGTCATGCCGTTGCCGAGCGAAGCGCTCCACGTCTCACCCAATACATCCCGGAAAACGCTCCCGTTCCCCAGTGCGACACCGAGCGACAGCGCCACTCCCACGACGAGGCCCCTCTGCGGATCGAGACCGTCCTGCACGACCGTGCGAATGCCCTCCACGAAGAGGAGCCCCATGATGATCAGCAGAAAGGCTCCCATGACGGCGCCGGGAACGGAGAGCAGCACGGCCGTCAGCTTCGGCAGGAACGCCAGCGCGAACAGGATGCCGCCGATGGCGAACCCCACCGTCCGCGCTGCGACTCCGGTGAGGTTGATGAGCGACACGCTGGACGGCAGGTAGGCGATGACGGGCGGCGTCGCGGCGATCCCGGAGAGCAGGATCCCGACACCGCTGGCGTTGAGCGCGCCCTGCACCAGGCGAAAGTCGGTCGCATGCGGGCTGCGCGACGATGCTCGTTGAATGACCACGCCGTCGCTGCTGGTCTTGACGGCGGCGACGACGGCCACGATCACGAACACGGGCAGGAGCGCCCAGAAACGCCCGTCCGGTGTCAGGTCGAGCCCCGGCCAGCCAGCGAGCTCCGGGAGGTCGAACCAGGCGGCGCCGGTCACGGGCCGCACATCGTACAGGCCGAAGAACGGGGCGGCGGCGCAACCCGCCAGGATTCCGCTGAGCGGCGCCCACAGCCGCCAGACGCCCGACGCGCGCAGCGCCGTCGCGGTCGTGACGACCAGCGTCACGCCGGCGACGATCAGGGCGCCGGTCGCGGACGCACCCTCGGGCGCGTCCGCGACCCGGCCGACCGCTATCGGCATGACCGTGACGCCGATCAGCATGAGCGCGGTGCCGGACACGATCGGCGTGATTATCCGTCGCAGGAACGGCAGCCACGCGGCCATGGCGAACTGAAACAGCGACGCAACGACGATGAGGCTCGCCAGCGTGGGGAGCCCGCCTTCCCTCAGCGCGACGACCGAAATCGCGATGAAATGCGGACCGGCGCCGGTCATGAGGATATGGCCGGCGCCGAACCGACCGACGTGAGCGGCCTGCAGGGCCGTGGTGACCCCGGCGATGATCAACGCCGCGAAGACCGCCCATGTCAGGTAGACATCGTCCTCGCCGGCCGCCCCGACGACGATGGTCACCATCAGGACCGTGTTCGCCAGGACGAGAACGACGCCTTGCAGGGCCACGCCGAACGTCACGAGCGGCGGGCACGGTTCGTCCGGCTCGTAACGAATGCGCGGATTGATGCGAGGCCTGCTCATGTCGGCCGACCGCGGGGAACCGCCGCTGCCCGTTCCGCCGGACGCCTTCCGGTGACGCCGCCTGCGGACCGACGAGACGTGCAGGGAGCCGCGGTTCTACAGCCCTTCGACGATGGTCGCGTCCCGTGTGCACGCGCCGGCCGTCAGTCGCTGGGACTCCTGGACCCTCGGATTCGCGGAAAACGCCTTCGCCGTCTCGAAATCGGCGAAGCGGATGATGACGTTGCGACCTCGGCCTTCGCCGCTCGTGTGCTCGCAGCGGCCGCCCCGGGCCAGGACCTCCCCGCCGAACTCCTTCACCGCCTCCACGGCCGGCCCGATGTGCTTCTCGTAAGCCTCGGCGTCGTGAACGTCGACACGCATGATCAAGTACGCTGGCATCGGTAGTCCTCCACACGCTCACCGGGACGGTGAGGCGATGATGTCGGCAACGGAATCGACCCGCGGAGCGTCGTTTTCGAGACGCAACGGGCGAGCGCCGTCCCCGCGGCAGGTATGATACTCCGAGCCAGGAGGGAATCGATGAAACGCCTTGCCGTTGCTTTCGTGGTCGCGGCCGTCGCCGTGCTCGTCGTCGTCGGCAGCGCGCCCGTCTCGCGCGCCCAGGATGCGTTCGAATGGATGCGCGTCGACATACTCGAAGTCATCCCCCGGGAGCTGGACGAGTTCATCGAGGTCCAGATCGAGCACGTCAATCCCGCCCTCCAGCGCGCGGGGATACCGTGGCGCTCGGCCTGGCGCACCGCCGAGTTCGGGAACGTGTACGAGCGGATGTTCGTATCGCCGATGGCGGATCTCGGTGATCTCGATTACGGCGGCCCGCTGGCGCGCCAGCTCGACAGGCGGGAGAGGGAGCGCCTCGATGAACGCGTGCGGCGCACGATCTCAGGTCAACGGAGCTACGCGTTGCGCTACCGGCCCGAGCTGAGCGTCGAGAACGAGAACGCGGGCGCCCTCTCGCTGGCCTGGATCACGAACCTCGAGGTGGCGCCGGGACGCCTCGCCGACTGGCAGGCTTTCATGCAGCAGCGACTTCCGCAATTCCAGGAGGACGACGTGGTCTTCGGCGTCTACGAGCGCTACCTGGGATCCGGGGCGGCCCTGTGGCAGATCGTCGAGAATCATGCGAGCTTCAGGGAGCTGGACCGCCCCACCATCATGCAGCGCGCCCTGGGCGAACGGACGAGCAGCATCGCGGCCGGACTCGCCGGCGTGGTCCTCTCGGTGGAACGCACCGTGTTGCGCTACGACGCGGAGCTGAGCTACTCGGACGTCGGATCCGCTGACGGCGGCCGCTTTCGGTAGGGGACCGCGGGCTGCGCCCCGGACCCCCGGCGTCCGCTTGCGGGGACCCCCACAGCCCCGCGCCGCTACCGCCGAGGCGCGCTGTGCGCGGCATCAATCAGACGGGGCTGCGCCCCGGACCCCCGGCGTCCGCTTGCGGGGACCCCACAGCCCCGCGCCGCTACCGCCGAGGCGCGCTGTGCGCGGCATCAATCAGACGGGGCTGCGCCCCGGACCCCCGGCGTCCGCTTGCGGGGACCCCCACAGCCCCGCGCCGCTACCGCCGAGGCGCGCTGTGCGCGCCTTGTGGGACGGCGCCCCTCGGTGGCCGTAGTACGATGGCCTGATGTTGTCTCCGGCGCAGGATCTGCTCGGCCGCGTCTTCGGTTACGAGCGGTTCCGCGGGCAGCAGGAGACGATCATCGCGCACGTGATCGGGGGCGGCGACGGCCTCGTGCTGATGCCGACCGGCGGCGGCAAGTCGCTCTGCTACCAGATTCCGGCGCTCGTCCGCGACGGGGCGGCCGTCGTCGTCTCGCCGCTGATCGCGCTGATGCGCGATCAGGTCGCCGCGCTGCTGCAGGTCGGCGTGCGCGCGGCCTGCCTCAACTCGACGCTCAGCGCCCGCGAGGCGTACGACGTGGAGGCGCGGCTGCGCGCCGGCCTGATCGATCTGCTCTACGTCGCCCCGGAGCGGCTGCTCGGCGAGCGCACGCTGGCGCTGCTCGACGAGATCGACCTCGCGCTCTTCGCCATCGACGAGGCGCACTGCGTGTCGCAGTGGGGACACGACTTCCGACCCGAGTACCTGCAGTTGTCGACGCTGCGCGAGCGGTTTCCCGACGTGCCGCGGCTCGCGCTCACCGCGACCGCCGACGAGCCGACGCGGCGCGAGATCGTCGACCGCCTCGGCCTCGCGGGGGCGCGCGTGTTCATCGGGGGCTTCGACCGGCCGAACATCCGCTACCGGGTCGTGCCGAAGCAGGGTCCGCGCGAGCAGTTGGCGCGGCTCCTGGACACCGAGCACCGGGGCGACGCCGGCATCGTCTACTGCCTGTCGCGGCGGCGGGTCGAGGAGGTCGCCGACTGGCTGCGGGGGCGCGGCATCGACGCCCGGCCCTACCACGCCGGCCTCCGCGGGGCGGAGCGCAGCGCGACGCAGGACGCGTTCGTGCGCGGCGAGGGCGTCGTCATCGTCGCGACCATCGCCTTCGGCATGGGCATCGACAAGCCGGACGTCCGCTTCGTCGCCCACCTCGATCTGCCGAAGAGCCTCGAGGCGTACTACCAGGAGACCGGCCGCGCCGGACGTGACGGGCTGCCCGCCACCGCCTGGATGGCCTACGGTCTGCAGGACGTGATCACGCTGCGGCAGATGGTGAGCGGCTCCGAGGCGGACGAGGCGCGCAAGCGGATCGAGATCCGCAAGCTGGACGCGATGCTCGGCTACTGCGAGCTGGCCACCTGCCGGCGCCGGTCGCTGCTGGCGTACTTCGGGGAGACGCCGCCCGAGCGGTGCGGGAACTGCGACAACTGCCTCCAGCCCCCGGAGTCGTGGGACGCCACCGAGGCGGCGCAGCAGGCGCTGTCGTGCGTCTACCGGACCGGCCAGCGCTTCGGCGTCGGCTACGTGATCGACGTGCTGCGCGGCAAGGACGACGAGCGCATCCGGCGCTTCCGCCACGACCGGATCCCGACGTTCGGCGTCGGCGCCGACCTCGACGCCGGCCAGTGGCGGTCGATCGTCCGCCAGCTCGTGGCGCGCGACCTGTTGAGCGTGGACGTCGACGGCTACGGATCGCTGCGGCTGACCACGGCGGCGCGTCCCGTGCTGCGCGGCGAAGCTACGGTCGAGCTCCGGCGCGACGCCCGTGCGCCGGCGCAGCGGCGCGGCGCGCGGGAGGGCCGGGGCAGCGTGCGGGCGGTGCTCCGCCCGGAGAACCAGGCGCTGTTCGACGCGCTGCGGGCGCGCCGGCGCGAGCTCGCCGAGAGCCAGGGCGTGCCACCGTACGTCATCTTCCACGACGCCAGCCTCGTCGAGATGGCGGAGCGGCGGCCGCACCTGCTCGCCGAGTTCGCCGAGATCCCCGGCGTCGGGGCGGCCAAGCTCGAGCGCTACGGCGCGGCGTTCATCGACATTATCCGGGCGCATGCGGCCGAGGCGCCGTCCCCGGCGGCCGCACCGGGCCCGTAGCCCGGCAATCGTCGCCGCCGGCTCCGGTTGCCGCCCAACCAGCCCACTCCAGGAGCCTGCGCCGTTCTACGGCGCAGGCTCCTGGCCTGCCGCCGGCGCGGCTGTATACTGAACAGCCGAAATTCGGCGGCAAGGCGCAGACGGCGATGAAGATACGCAAGATCGACGCGCTCGAGGTCATCGATTCCCGCGGCAACCCCACGGTCGAGGCGCGGGTCCATCTGGACGACGGGACCGTGGCGGCGGCGCGCGTGCCCTCGGGCGCCTCGACCGGTGAACGCGAGGCCACCGAGCTGCGGGACGGCGGCCCGCGCTACGGCGGCAAGGGCGTCCGACAGGCGGTGGCCAACGTGGACGGCGAGATCGACCGGGCGCTCGGCGGCTGCGACGCGGCCGATCAGCGCGGGCTCGACCAGCGGCTGATCGATCTCGACGGCACCCCGAACAAGTCGCGGCTGGGCGCCAACGCCATGCTCGGCGTGTCGATGGCGGCCGCCCGCGCCGCCGCCGCGTCCGCGGGCGTGCCGCTGTACCGCCACCTCGGCGGCGACGGCGCGGCGCTGCTGCCCGTCCCCTGCCTGAACGTCATCAACGGCGGGCGGCACGCCGACAACACCGTCGACTTCCAGGAGTTCAAGATCGCCCCGCACAACGCGCCGTCCTTCGCCGAGGCGCTGCGCATGGGCATCGAGGCCTTCCACGCCCTGCGCGCGTTGCTCAGGGAGCGCGGCAAGTCGACCGGCATCGGCGACGAGGGCGGCTTCGCGCCCGACCTGGCGAGCAACGAGGAGGCGGTCGAGCTCATCCTCGCCGCCATCGAGAAGGCCGGGTACCGTCCGGGCGCCGACATCGCGCTCTGCCTCGATCCGGCAACCAGCGAGATGTGGCGCGACGGCACCTACGTGGCGTTCAAGTCGGGGCAGTCCACGCGGAGCAGCGGCGAGATGATCGAGTTGTGGCGCTCGTGGATCGGGCGCTACCCGATCATCCTCATCGAGGACGCGCTCGCGGAGAACGACTGGGACGGGTGGGCGCGGCTGACCGCGTCGCTCGGCCAGCGCATCGAGCTGGTCGGCGACGACATCTTCTGCACCAACCCCGGCATCCTGCGGCGCGCCATCGAGCGCGGCGTCGGCAATTCGATCCTGGTCAAGCTGAACCAGATCGGGACGGTCTCCGAGACGCTCGAGACCGTCCGCCTCGCGCAGCAGCACGGCTACGGCGCGTACATGTCCCACCGCTCCGGGGAGACCGAGGACACGTTCATCGCCGATCTCGCCGTCGCCACCGGCTGCGGCCACATCAAGACCGGGTCCGGTTGCCGCGGCGAGCGCACGGCCAAGTTCAACCGCCTGCTGCGCATCGAGCACGACCTTGGCGACAAGGCGAGGTTCGCGGGCCTGGGCGGCTTCCGGCAGTCCATTCTCTGACCCCGGTCGGGCGCGACCGGCGTCGTGCCGCCCCGTTCCCGCGTCACTGCCGCCGCCAGTGATGCGAGCGTCGCCGGCTGGCGCGGCGGTACGTTCCGGACTCGAACGACTCCGCCCGGCCGTCGCGGCCGAACGCGGCCAGATGCAGCACCGCGTCGCCGCCCACCAGCGCCGCACCGGCAACCGCCGGGCTGTCGATGCGCACGTCGCGGCCCAATCCGACGGCCGGGTAGTCGCGGGCCTCCGCCGCGATGACGCCGGCGATCAGTCGATGCGCCGCCGCCGCAGGCGGCGCGTGCCCCTGCTTCGAATTCACCTCCAGCGCGTCGAGCGCGTAGCCGCGCAGCAGCTTCGGCAGCAACGCGGCGAAGGTCGACTCGTGCGCGAACAGATCGAGGCCCGCGAACGAGGAGCCGACCAGGAACACGGCGCCGACCTGCCCGGGCCGGTGCCCGAACGCCGCGACGTAGTCCTCGAGGGAGGCGCGGTGCTGCTCGTAGACGGCCCCCATCGCGTCGGTGGGCGAGCTCACGGACATCGCCGCCAGCTTGTCGTCTATCGCGTCCCACACGGCGCCCTGGTCCGAGCGGCGGCTGCCCGGGTCGCGGCTCATGCCGCGGTTGACGGACTCGAGCATGCTCCGCCGGCCGCGGGCGAAGTGGGAGCGGTCCGAGCGGTGGAACACGACGTCCTCGTCGTAGCCCCAGCGGCCGCGCTCGACGCATGTCACCGGAATCCGGGTTTCCCGCTTGGGCGGCGCCAGGATCGAGACGTTGAGCGTCCGGTTCTGCCGGGCGCCGACCAGCTCCTCTCCTTCGACCAGCAGCACCGGCCTGGCGCCCGCGTTCCTGAACGCCAGCTCCGGCACGCTCCCGTCGTGCGACACCTCGGTCACCTGCGCCGTCCCCGCGGCGAGCGCCTCGTCCAGCGTCAGGTAGGTGCGCGGGGCGCCGCCCGTCTTGCCGTCGAGCAGCGGGAACATCGCCATCTGCCGCTGCACGATCGGTTCGCCCAGCGTCAGGCCGGCGATGGCTTCCAGGATGATTTGCATGGTCTCTACCCTCCTTCTCCACGTGCGGCGCGGCGTGGATCCGGCCAGGGTAGCCATGCGCCGTGTCAGATCCTGTCAGTCCGGGCGGCTGTCCTTGCACAGAGCCGGAGGCAGCTACGGTTCATCCGCACCAGGATCGAAGGCATGTAGAATCGCGCCTGCGTCCGCGATGGTCGCGGGAAACGTGCCATGACCACGAACACTGCAGACACACCATCCCCCGAGCCGGCGTGTTGGCAACCGGAGTACGCGCTGTTCGGGGACGAGCTCCGGCTTACCTTGTGGGCGAAGAGCAGACCGGTCGATTGAAGACCGTAGACCTCGTGCGGTTCACAGGGGAATCGTCTCGACCCAGTGTCGCTCCGCCTCCGCGAGGAGTTGCGCCATGCCCGCGTCGAAAGTGGCGAGCCGGCCGCCGTGTTGCGCGGCGAGTCTGACGCCGCGTGACGCGCGCGACATGGAGCTGGCGTCGCCGCTGGAGAACATGCGCCCCGTGAGACGGCTCGCCGCGCTCGCCGGCGCGATCTTGTTCGCGCTGGCAGGCGCGCTGATCTTCAACGCGGCCCGTCAGGGCTCGCTCCAACCGGACGCCGGGCCGCCGCCGGAAGCGGCGTGGTCCGGCGCGCCGCCGGGCGCCGTCGAGCGCCTGTCCCGCGCGCTCGCGTTCCCCACGGTGTCCGAGCCCCGGGACAGCCCCGACCCGGCGCCCTTCCACGGTCTCCACGCGTTCATCCGACAGGCGTACCCCGCGGTCCACGCGCAGCTCGAGGTGGAGCGGGTGGCCGGCCTGAGCCTGCTGTACACGTGGCGCGGCAGCGACGCCGCGCTGCCGCCGGTCGTGCTGCTGGGCCACCTCGACGTGGTGCCGGCGCCGGAGACCGCCGGTTGGCGGCACGCGCCGTTCGGCGGCGAGGTGATCGACGGCTTCGTCTGGGGCCGCGGCGCCCTCGACGACAAGGGCGGCGTGCTGGCGACGCTCGAGGCCGTGGAGCTGCTGCTGAGCGAGCGTTTCCGGCCACGGCGAACGGTCTACCTGGCGTTCGGCCACGACGAGGAAACGTCCGGGCGGGGCGCCCGCGCGATCGTCCGCATGCTGCAGGGCCGGGGCGTGAATGACTTCGCGCTGGTCCTCGACGAAGGGGGCGCCATCCTGCCCGGCGCGCTGGTCCCCGGCATCGACCGGCCGGTGGCGCTGATCGGCATCGCCGAGAAGCGCAGCGTCGACCTGGAGCTGACCGTCCGCGCGGCCGGCGGCCACTCGTCGGCGCCGCCGCCCGCGACGGCCATCGGCCTGCTGAGCCGCGCGGTCGCCGCGCTGGAGGCCAGTCCGCCGCCGGCCCGGCTCGACGGGGCCACGGCGGCGACGTTCCGCTACCTGGCGCCGGAGATGCCGCCGGCCAGCCGCGTCGTCTTCGCCAACCCGTGGCTGTTCGGCCCACTGGTCATGCGCGTGCTCGCTGCGACCCCGCGCACGGCCGCCATCGTGCGCACCACGCTGGCGCCCACCGTGTTCGACGCCGGCGTGCGCTCCAACGTGCTGCCGGCGTCGGCACGCGCCGTCGTCAACGCCCGGCTGCTGCCGGGCGACACGGTGGAGACGGTGGTGGCGCACGCCCGGCGGGTCATCGACGACCATCGCGTCGAGATCCGCGCCGAGGCCGCCCCCCTGCCTCCGGGCGCCAGCCTGTCCGGGACCGGCACACCGGCGTTCGATCTGCTGGCGCGCACGGTGCGCGAGACCTACGGCGGCAACGGCGTGCTCGTCGCGCCCTACCTGACGATCGCCGCGGTCGATGCCCGCTGGTATGCGCCGCTCACCCCGAACGTGTACCGGTTCCGGGGCATGCCGTGGGAAGCCGACGCCGCGGAGCGGGTGCACGGCGCGAACGAGCGGATCGGGGTGGAGGCCTACCTGGACGGCATCCGCTTCGTCTACCGCCTGCTCAGGAACGCCGACGACCTCTGAGCCCCCGGCTACGCCCGTTCCGACGGGGTCGGGGCAGTGAAGTAGCGGGCCAGCGCGGCGTCGCTCGGCCGGCGCGTCAACCAGGAGACGACGACCATCAGGAGCGTGGAGACGAGCGTCATCGGCACCACCGGCATGAAGCCCCAGACCGCGGTGCCGCCCGGCGTGCGGGTGATCACGTCGACGGCGCCGACCGTCCAGTACGGCACGACCGTGCCGGGCGGCGGCGCGGGCACGACGGCCTGGAACACCGCGACGGCCGCCACGGACGCGGCGGTCCACGCGGTCACGGCCAGCGCGCCCCACTTCGTGCTGCGCCGCCAGAAGAGCGCGGCCACCAGCAGCGGCAACAGCGCCGAGTAGCCCGAGAAGGCGTACTGCACGGCCAGGTTGAAGATGCCGGGCGGGGCCTGCAGGGCGATGGCGTACGCGACGGCCGCGATCAGCACGACGAACAGCCGCCCGGTCTGCACCTGCGCGCGCTCGCCGAAGCGCCGCTTTCCGCCGTAGAAGGCGAACACGTCCTCCGTGAACATGGTCGAGAGCGCGAGAATCTGCGAGTCGCTGGCCATCACGGCGGCCATGATCCCGGCGCCCAGCATGCCCGCCAGCCACAGCGGCGCGTAGTGCTCGAGCATCAGGATGATGACGTCGTCGCCCGCGGCCGCCTGACGCAGCTCGGCGACCTGCGCCGCCGTCAGCGCCGCGTCGCCGGCGGCCAGCAGCGCGCGCGCGTCGAGCTTGGCGGCGATGGCCGGAACGTCATGCATGGCGTTCGCCGCGACCCCCAGGAAGACGCAGGGCAGCCAGATGGCCAGGATGCACAGCGGGTAGAAGGTCACCGTGCTCTTGAACTGCTGCATCCGGCGCGCCGTGAGGCAGAAGATGATGATGTGCGGGAAGACGATGGTCGACAGCGGGATGAACGTGTAGCTCAGGAAGAAGCGCGGCGAGATCCGCTCGCGGGTGAGCAGCGCAGCCGTGCCTTCCGCGCCCAGCAGCGACTCCATCGCCCGCGGGAAGCCGCCGATGCTCGATCCGACCAGGATCAGCGCGGCCGCGCCGAAGCAGAGGAACAGCACCGTCTGGAACGTGTTGACCCAGGCGGTGCCGCGCATCCCGCCGAAGAACACGTAGCTCATCACCACCACGGCCACCACGCCGCCGCCCAGCCAGTACGGCACGGCGCCCCCGCTGACGGCGCTGAGCGTGGTGCCGCCGCCCATGACGGCGATGATGATGTAGGGCACCAGCAGCGCCGCCTGCAGGGCGAAGATGGCGGTCCCGATGTGCGTGCACTCCCAGCGGTCGCGGAACATCTGCACCGGCGTGATGAAGCCGTGCCGCTTGCCCAGCGCCCACATCCGGGTGCCGATGAGGAACAGCGCGACCGGAATCGCCAGGGCCGACGACGACGCCATCAGCCCGAACGTGACGATGCCGTTCGAGAACGCGTGGCCCGCCGAGCCGAGGATGGTGAAGGCGGTCATGTTCGTCCCGAACAGCGACAGGAGGAACACGGCGGGGCCCAGCGAGCGGCCGGCCAGGAAGTAGCCCTCGGCGTCGACCTGCTGGTGGCGGCGGAACGCGAAGATGCCGATGTAGAGGATGACGCCGAGGTAGGCGAACACCACCAGCGCGGGGATCATCGTCCGCCGGCCTCCGGCGCCCGGTCCGCGGCCCCGCCGCCGGCCGGCGGCCCGCCGCGCCCCTCGGCCTCGCGCTCGAGCTCCGCCGGCCACGCGTAGCGGATCAGCAGCACCATGAGCACCGCGACGGCGACCGAGTACGCCGCGTGGTAGAAGAGGCCGATCGGCAGGAACCCGAACACGAGCGGCCGGGCGGTGTCCCAGAACCAGATGTCCTGGTGCAGGACATAGAGGGCCGCGACCGCGAGAGCCAGCATCCAGCGCGCCATGAGTCCAACGGGTCCAGGGACCCTACCATACTAGAATGGCGGCATGAATACATGGTTGCTGTTCGTCCTGCTCACCGTCTTGAGCTGGGGTACGTACATCCCGACGCTGCACAGGGGCCAGGCCGCGCTGGGCGGCAGCGGGGTCCACGCGTTCCTGCTGGTGGGGCTGGCGTACCTCGTCGTGGCCATCGCCGTCCCCGGCGCCATGGTCGCCCGCGCCGGAACCTGGAACGTCTTCGAGTCGACCAGCGGCGTGGCCTTCACGTTCGGCGCCGGCGTGCTGGGCGCGCTCGGCGCGCTGGGCATCGTGCTGGCGCTCGTCAACGGCGGCCGGCCGACGGTGGTGCCGCCGCTCGTCTTCGCCGGCGCGCCGGTCGTCGCCGTCTTCGTGGCGATGCTCTACAATCCGCCGCGCGAGAGCCCGTCGCCGCTGTTCTACCTGGGCATCGTCATGGCCGCCGCGGGCGTCGGGCTGTTCATGGCCAACCGCCCGCACTGACGCCGGGGGTTCGGGGCAAGACCCCGTCCTATGGAAGCCCGAGCAGGAACGCGTACTGCAGGGCGGTCTCGCGGTAGCGTTCGTAGCGGCCCGAGGCGCCGCCGTGGCCGGCGTCCAGGTTGGTCCTCAGCAGCAGCAGGTTGTCGTCGGTCTTGCGGGCGCGCAGCCGGGCCACCCACTTGGCCGGCTCCCAGTACTGCACCTGCGAGTCGTGCAGTCCGGCCATCGCCAGCAGGTGCGGATAGCGCCGGACCGCCACGTTGTCGTACGGCGAGTACGACTTGATGTAGTCGTAGAAGCGCCGGACGCGCGGATCGCCCCACTCGTCGTACTCGCCGGTGGTCAGCGGGATGCTCTCGTCGAGCATCGTCGTGAGAACGTCGACGAAGGGCACCTGCGCGACCGCGCCGTGAAACAGGTCCGGCCGCATGTTGAGCACCGCCCCGATCAGCAGGCCGCCCGCGCTCCCGCCCATGGCGAACAGCCGCTCCGGGGAGGTGTAGCGGAGCTCGATCAACCGCTCCGCGCAGGCGATGAAGTCCGTGAAGGTGTTCTTCTTGCTCAGCAGCTTGCCGTCGTCGTACCAGCGGCGACCGAGCTCCTCGCCGCCGCGCACGTGGGCGATGGCGTAGACGAACCCCCGCTCGAGCAGGCTGAGCCGCGGCGACCGGAAACCGGCGTCCATGCTGATGCCGTAGGCACCGTAGCCGTACAGCAGCAGCGGGCTCGTGCCGTCCCGGGGCGCGTCGCGCCGGGCGACCAGCGAGATCGGCACGCGCGTGCCGTCGGCGGCCACGGCGTGCAGACGCTCGGTGCGGTAGTGCGCCGGATCGAAGCCGCCCAGCACCTCGTCGCGCTTGACCAGCGTGCGCTCGCGGGTCCGCATGTCGTAGTCGAAGGTGGACGCCGGCGTGCTCAGCGAGCTGTACCGGAAGCGGAGCACCTGCGTGTCCGCGACGTGGTTGTGGGGATCGATGAAGGCGTCGTAGGCGGGCTCCTCGAAGGCCACGTCGTGCCCGCCGGCGCCGTCCCACGGCTGCACCCGCAGCCGCACGAGGCCGTCGCGCCGCTCCTGCACGACCAGATGGTCGCGGAACAGCTCGAAGCCTTCCAGCAGCACGTCGTCGCGGTGCGGCACCAGCTCGCGCCAGTGCTCGCGCGCGGTCCGGTCGGCGGGCGTCTCCAGCAGCCGGAAGTTGCGCGCCGCGGCGTTGCTGCGGATGTAGAAGCGCCCCCGGTAGTGATCGATCTGATGCTCGTGCCCGCGTTCCCGCGGCAGGAAGACCGTGAAGCCGCCCTGCGGCCGGTCGGCGTCGGCGTAGCGGTACTCGGACGTCAGCGTATGGTGCGAGCCGATGAGGACGTAGCGCTTCGAGCGGCTCTTGCCGACGCCGCAACTGAACGTCTCGTCGCGCTCCTCGTAGACCAGCTCGTCCGCCGCCGCGCCGGTGCCGAGCGTGTGCCGCAACACCTGGAACGGCCGCAGCGTAGTCGGATCCTGGCGGGTGTAGAACAGCGTGCGGTTGTCGTTGGCCCAGACCGCCTCGCACACGACGTCCGGAATGACGTCCGCGAGCTCCGCGCCCGTCACGAGATCCCGGAAAAACGGATCGCGTACCGCCGGCGGCCGACGGTGTCGACGGCGTACGCCAGCAGGCGCTCGTCCGGACTCACGTCCAGGATCGCCGCGTCGCAGAACTCGTGTCCCTCGGCCAGGGCGTTGACGTCGAGGATGACCTGCTCGCCGCCGGCGTCCAGCGGCGACCGGCAGTGGATGCGGTACTGCCGGCCGTCCTCGTAGCGCCAGTAGTAGCGGTGCGCCCCGTCCCGGTACGGCGCCGACACGTCGGTCTGCGGGATGCGCCCCTTGATCTCCTCGAACAACCGCTCGCGGAGCTCGCGCACAGGCAGCAGCCGGTCCTCGAGATACGCGTTCTCGGCTTCGAGATAGGCGCGGACGTCCGGGTCGTCGCGGTTCCGCAGCCAGTAGTACTCGTCGACCCGCACGTCGCCGTGGCGCTCGAGACGGTGCGGGCGCCGGGCGGCGATCGGCGGCTTCATGCGCGGCGGGTAGTGGGTCATCTTGATTGCTGTCCAGCTGATCCAGTCGGTCCAGCCGGAAGTGTCCGTCGGGTGCGTGCTCGTGTCGAGGGTTGAGCATGACGCAACAAGAAGGCAAACGCCACCGCCGACTGGCGACGGAACCCGGAGGTCAACTGCCGGCCCTCGGGCGTCCCGCTCCGGCCGAGCTCTTGGCGAATCGATGCGATTTTCATAAAGTCTATAGTGTGGTCGCGTCGACCTGTGCCCCCCGCAGGACGTGGCCCGAGAGGAGAACCTGTGATGCGAAATCGGCACGGCGACGCGCCCGCAGGAGAGCGCCGAGCCCCACGAACAGTCGGGATCGACGGTGTGGTCGAGGAGATCTAGATGGTAGACGTCAACATCCAGCTCGACTGGAGCGGCGCCGAGGAGATTCCTGCCCGGCCGGCCAACATGGTCTTCGTCCAAGCCACCAGAGAAGAGTACGTCTTGACGTTCGGCCAAACCCTCCCGCCCACACACCTGAGTTTGGCGAGCGACGACGACGCTGCCGACTACTTCAAGGAGAACCGCATCAAGATCCACCACCTCACCCGATTGACTCTGACGCCTGGGGCGGCGAAGATCCTCGTCCAAGCCCTCGGCGGCCTTCTGCATGCGCGCGGTGAGGCCGCGGCGGACAGCATTGAGCAGGAGGGACTCCGTGAACGAGCTGAGTAATCAGATCACGGACCCCCGCGACGACACGCTCGCTGGTCACGAGCAGGTAGCTACTGGAGGCGCTGAACCGACGGCGGGCGTCATGGTCATCAGCGCGCGGTCCGAGCGTGAGCGGGGTAGGTCTCTCCGTCTGGAGGACTTGGTCCTGACCGTCGTCGATCAGGAAGCACACCCGTCAGACTTTAGCCCCCACTGGACCTACCGAGGTGCTGTCCAACGGGCGCGGCAGTGCCAGGTGGTGGTGCCGGAGAAGTGGGGAAGGGTGGCCGGACTCAGCGGCCCAGACAATGCCCTCACCCTTACGAAGGCAGCGGTGTCCACTCCTACTTACGGTGCTCCTGGTGGTCTTGCCGATCAAGGGATACTGGGATGGCATGTCCGCAGCGAATTGCTGCACGGCAGCCTTCTCGGCGCCGGGAACCCTCTCGGCTCTAGACTCGAAGGAGCGACGACTGCAGAAGCGGTCGCATCCGTTCTCAGGAACGACACGCAGCGCGTCGCCGCTCGGATCGAAGATCTAAAGAAACTCCGCGAGGAGGAGGGGGGCCCGGGGATCGATGTGGAGTCGCTCAAGGCCATGGTCACCACGATGCTGCAACATCAGCGTTGGGGGGCGCCGAACCTGACGCTCACGGAGGCCGGCTATGTAACGGCGTCCTGGAATACTGCGAGCGACGGACGGATTGCGATGACCTTCCTACCGGACGGTATGTCGTCATTCGCTGCTACGGAGTGTGCGCCAGGCTCTGGTGATGCGCAGTCGAGGCGTGTAAGCGGAAGGCTCAAGCTGGATGAGGCCCTCGCAGCTTTGAGGCCCCTGACGATCACGATCCACCCGAGATGACCGGAACTCAGATCCCAGATGCGCATCACCTAGTAGCAGCCCGTGGTGAAAGTCGGGGAACGGGCCTGGCCTGGGCGCGATCGAGCCCGTAGACTGAACAGCTATGGCGATGGGCAAGAAACCGGCCGCGCGACCAGGGGCGCCGCTGTGGGTGACGACGGCGGATTTGCCGACGAACGCGGGGCATCCGTTCTTCGAGCGTCTGAACCGGGTTCTGGACGAGGCCGGGTTCGACGCGTTCGTCGAGGGGCTGTGCGCGGTGTTCTACGCGACGCGGATGGGGCGGCCGAGCCTGCGTCCTGGGCGGTATTTCCGGATGCTGTTCATCGGCTACTTCGAGGGTCTGTCTTCGGAGCGTGGGATTGCGTGGCGGGTGGCCGACTCTCTGAGCCTGCGGTCGTTCCTGGACCTGGATGTGACCGAGGCGGCGCCGGACCACTCGACGCTGTCGCGGACGCGTCGTCTGATCGACGACGAGACGCACGAGGCGGTATTCACGTGGGTTCTCGAGCAGTTGTCGGCGGCGGGTCTGGTCAAGGGGAAGACGGTGGGCGTCGATGCGACGACGCTGGAAGCGAACGCGGCGATGCGGAGCATCGAGCGGCGGGACACGGGAGAAAGCTACGAAGCGTTCCTTCGGCGCTTGGCGGAGGCGTCTGGGGTGGAGACCCCGACGCGGGCGGATCTGGCTCGGTTCGACCGGTCTCGCAAGAACAAGAAGACGTCGAACAAGGACTGGCAATCGCCGCAGGACCCGGACGCGAAGATCGCGAAGATGAAGGACGGCCGGACGCACTTGGCTCACAAGGTCGAGCACGGGGTCGACATGGAGACGGGGGCCATCGTGTCGGTGACGGTGCAGGATGCATCGGACGGCGATACGGCCACGCTGCCGGAGACGCTGACCGCGGCGGCCGAGCAGGTGGAGTTGGTGCAGCCGGACGGTCGAGGGGTCGAAGAGCTGGTCGCTGACAAGGGGTATCACAGCGACGAGACGCTGGTGGCTCTCGGCGAGGTCGGGGTTCGGAGCTACGTATCGGAGCCCGAGCGCGGCCGGCGCGTCTGGCAGGACAAGAAGACGGGAGAGACGCCGCCGGCGAAGCGTGCTGCGCAGCAGGCGTTGTATGCGAACCGGCGGCGTGTGCACGGGCGGCGGGGTCGTCGCCTGCAACGCTGCCGGGGCGAGATGGTGGAGCGTACTTTCGCGCACATGTATGAGACGGGGGGCATGCGTCGGGTGTTTGTGCGCGGTCACGAGAATGTCCGCAAGCGGGTGCTGATCCAGGCGGCTGCCTGCAACATCGGGATGCTCCTGCGGCGCCAGACCGGCATCGGTACGCCCCGGAGCCTGCAGGGGCGGGCTTTTTCGGCGATTTTCCGCCTGATCGACCGCCTGATCGACCACTGGGGGCGTCTGACGCGTCCCTGGGGCCTCAAATGGACACCGCCGGCGCCCGTCGGCTCAATTACTCATCGCCAAGCGGCCTGAACAGCAGGGCTCGGCGAACCGACTTCTACCTCGGGCTGCTATCGCGCTACTGCAGGCCAACATTGCTCGACGACGACGGGTGCCCGGAGTACACCGCTTTCCTGCCTCGCGAGGGCGAGGGCGACATCTCGACGAACTGGATGGAGTATTTCAATAGATCCAGTTGCGAGAAAACCTTCGAGAGCGTACGAGGCGCAATGCGGGACAAGCGATTCAGAGTCGCCAGTACTAGCGTGTTCGCCGTCGTCAACGTCGGGGCGGTGAAGGATGCAGTCTCGGGTCTGGACGACAGGGCAGGCACACGCCGTACCGTCTCCGTCCAGCGAGATCCACGTGACGGCGATGAATCGCACGCCGTGATCTTGGGCTTCACCTCGCAGGACGAAGCCATTGCCGATGCGATCCGACGGGTAGTACTGCGTCTGTTCCCAGGCCGATCCGGGCACCCAGATTGACCGTAGGCCACGGCGCGGCGGGTGATTCACGGGCTACGGCTGTCGTTGCAGCTGTCGCTCCGGCTGTAATGGAACGCCAAAACGCATAGCTGCCTCTGCAACGAGCGCGTGATAACAGCCCACAACACGGGTGCAGCATCACGCACAAGCAGACGCCGACGACCACCAAGTTCGCGTAGCCCCGCCAAGCAACGCGATGAACCGCTCGATTCAGCGCTGCTCCATGACGGTCCATGATCGTAGCAGCCCGGCGTGGGGCGTACTCCAAGGCGTTCCGAATATCCGGCGGCGGACGGTTTACTTCCAACCCTGCCGCGTGGGATTGCGCGGGTTCGCCGACGTCTCCGCGGGGATCGCACGGCGATCGGTCAACGCGTCGGCCCTCGGGCTCGAGGACAGTCGCGTAGAGACCTCGTTCGGGGTCGGCGTGACTGTGGGCTCCGACAACGCCGTGGCGCGGCGGGTACTGATCCGGCTCTCGGGGGGAGCCGGCTTCGCGCTCCAGAATGAGGGGACGAGTCCCGGTGTGGTCGGGGGATGTCGGTGTTGCCTTCAGGTTACGTGACTGAACGGCTACCGCGAACGGGCTGATGGCCTTGTACGTCATAAAATAAGGCTCGGCGAGATGCGGCGCGGCGTCGTGGTGCTCGGCACGGTCAGATACCACCCGCGGGCTCGACGGGAGGACTGGCCGTTCGACGTCTGGCTGCCGGAGCTGGCGCCCAGCGCTAAGGCTAAGCTGCTGAAGAAGTTCAGGACCACGGCAATGACTTGGGCGACGTTCGAGCGGCGGTACACGTCGGAGATGAGGCAACCGACGCCGAAGCACCTGATCGAGATGCTGGCGCGGCTGTCACGCGAGACGGACCTGGCCGTCGGCTGCTTCTGTGAGGACGAGACCCAGTGTCATCGCTCGGTGCTCCGCAGGTTGCTGGCCGACGCCGGGTCGAAGATGGCAAGGCGCCGACGGTACTCCTGATGGGAGGCTACGTGTGGCTGGTCTATGCCGACGGCACGTCCGGCAGCGGACCTGAGTAACCGTACTCGCGAAGGCGGTCCATCGCAGTACGGCGTTCGTCATCAGAGAAGAGATCTTGCCATTCGGGCCGCAAGATCAACGCCTCGACGGTGAGATCGAGCCGTCCTCGCTCATACAGAGCCGTGTAGCCGTCCGAGACTCGCGGGGTGTGCAGGAGGTACTGAGCTGTCTTGAGACCTCCGTCTTCGACCACCATGCCCAAGAAGACGCTGGCTTTGTAGTTGGCCTCGGCCTTCGCTCGGCGGTAGATGTCGAGCATTGCCTCGTGGAACCTGCTTTCGGTGGTGGTTGGCATCTCGCATTCCCCTCAGTGCGCGGAGAGGGTGACACGGCGTGATAAACTGAAAAAAGAGTCAGCGTGGGTGGTCCTCCCGTGCTGGCTGAGGAGGTCGAAGCCTGCGAGGCTCCTGCTGTTGCACAGGATAGTGGTTGGGCGTACTTTGTGTCGGCTGTGATGCCCATTCGTACAGAAAGGAGTTCCGGCACTTGTACTTCAGTTCTTCGTCCAGCCAACCGCTGCGCGTCTTTGCGACGAAGTCGCTCCGGCTCTGGAGAGTCGCCCGCGGGTGTTGCGGATCCTTCACCTCGATGAAAAGATGCCGATCTTCAAGCTCGACGACGAAGTCCACTGCCCTCATGCAATGGCTCAAACCATGATCGTCGCCGTCGAATCTCCGCCCATTCGTGGCATCGGTTACGTCGATCTCCAGATCATCCTCCACGAACGTCATGTCATTTCCCCTGACAGACTCCGCTCGATCTCCCGGTCATAGAGATTCGCGAACGTATCCGCTACCGCGTTGGGTTCGATCTCCAGGTAGCTCCGCGTTGTCTTGCAGGCAACCTCGTCCGTCTCCTGCTCTCGGAAAAGTGCATGGTAGGCAACCTCGTCGGCGTCCGTGTTGCGGAGATCGAGTTCCTTGAGAATCACGTAGTCATGGGTCGCCAGGAATATCTGCACGCCGGCACGCTGCAGCTTCAAGAGCACGTCAATCACGACACCGAACAACTTCGGGTTCAGGTTGGCCTCAGGCTCGTCCCAGAACATGACGGAACCCCGCTGCAACGTGCCGTTCCGAATCAGAACCCACAGAAGGCCCAGTTTTCGTGCGCCTTCGGCAAGCAGCGGGAATTCCAGATCTCCGTGACGATGCCGCACAACGAATTCCTCGTCCCTCACGGTCACCGCGCCGCCAACTATCGCCTGCAATGTCGCGAGCATGTCCTCGCTGAGCGCGTCCAGTTGTCGCCGTGCCGGAGTGTAGGCCAGATCCAGAATGTCCTTGTACACCTCCTCGAAGTGTATTCGGTGCTTGGCGTGCAATGACCGGAAGCCTGGAGCATTCGCCAGCATCTCCTTCACGGGGATATATGTTGCGCTTACCGGATTGTCCGCCCAGATCCTCGGATTCGACACATTGGCGCTTCCTTTCGAGAACCGCGCCTGCAGACTCAGATCGCCACGCTCAACGCATATCATGGCCTCGCCAGTGGCGTCACGTCCGCGTCTGACCAGACGCTCCAGCTCCCAGCCGGACGGCATGAAGACCGCAACCAACTTCCGGGTGAAGTCGTCAACAGGGGTTCCGGCGACGTCGCACGCCGCGTAGCACACCTTCATCAGGTGCGTCTTGCCGGTACCGTTCGCACCGACAAGGACGTTGACGCCGGGACACAGATCCAGCTTCAAGCTCTTGAACGCCGTGAAGTTCTCGAGCTCGACTCTTGTCAGCGCCATCGCATCTCTGCCCCTTGGCGGCGCCGTCGAAATCCCCGATGCTACGGCGTCTTGACCGGCGGCGCCGGGCGCTCGGGCAGGGCCTTGGGGTTCTCCCGCATCATTCGCAGCACCTCCTCCACCGCCCGCTCGAGCTGCGGGTCGCGGCCGGCGATGACCGAGCGCGGATCGTTCTCCACCTCGATGTCCGGCTCGACGCCCACGTTCTCGACCACCCAGCTCCCGTCGGCGCCGTTCGTGCCGAACTGCGGGACGTTGACCGAGCCCCCGTCGAGCAGCGGGCCGTGGCTGGTGATGCCGATGACGCCGCCCCACGAGCGCTTGCCGATGAGCGGCCCGAGGCCGGCCTCGCGGAAGCGGTACGGGAAGATGTCGCCGTCGGAGGCCGAGTCCTCGTCGAGGATGCAGACGAGGTGTCCGTGGAAGGCAACGGCCGGATAGGTGTCCGGCGTGTCGTAGGTCCGGGCGAAGCCGGTGCCGAGGACGCGGCGCCCGAGGCGCTCGATCAGCATCTGCGACACGTTGCCCCCGCCGTTGCCGCGCACGTCGATCACGAGACCTTCCTTGCGGATCTGCCCGTAGAACCACTTGATGAATTCCTGGATGCCGGCCGCGCCCATGTCGGGCACGTGCAGGTAGCCGACGCGCCCGCCGGTCATCTCCGACACCCTCCGCCGGTTGGCGTCGACCTCGGCCAGGTAGCGCAGGCTGCGCTCCTCCGTCACCGGGGTGAACGTCACCTCGCGCGCGCCATCGAACGCCGGCGCGGCGCCGAGCGTCAGCCGCACCGGCCGGTCGGCCCGGTGGCGCAGCACGCGGTACGGGTTGTCGGACCCGCGCAGCTCTTCGCCGTCGATGGCGAGCACGTAGTCGCCCACGCGGGCGTCGACGCCGATCTCGGTGAGCGGCGCCCGGTAGCGCGGCTCCTCGTTCTGGCCGCGGAAGATCTCGGCGATGCGGTAGCGGTCGGCCGCCGCGTCCAGCTCGAAGACGGCGCCCGGCAGGGCGACCTGGGGGCGGTCGGGCGTCTCCCAGTCCCCGCCGGCGATGTAGGCATGGCTGACGTTCAGCTCGGCCACCATCTCGCCGATGACGTAGTTGAGGTCCGAGCGGTGGGCGACGTGCGCCAGGAGCGGGCGATAGCGGTCGCGCAGCGCATCCCAGTCGTAGCCGTGCATGTTCTCCACGTAGAAGAAGTCGCGGAACCGCCGCCACACCTCGTCGAAGATTTGCGTCCATTCCTCGGCCGGCACGCGGTCGACCATCAGCCCGACGGTCGACACCGCCGCGGCGTCGCCGCCGCCCGCCGGATAGACGTTCCACGCGCCTCCCTCGCGCACCAGCACCTTCTCGCCGTCGCGCGAGACTGCGTAGCCGCGGATGCCGTCAGCGATGGTCTGCGTCTCGCGGTCCTCGAACGTGAAGCGCTGCAGCGCCGGCTGCACGTCGCCGCGGCGCCCGTAGTACTGGGCGCCGCCGCGGATGAAGAACACGCCGTCGTCGGCACCGCTCAGCCCGACGTAGTTGTCGAACGTCACGGGCAGCCGTACCACCCGGCCCGCGAGCCCGTCGAAGTCGATGGCGATCGGCCCCTCCTCGCCGCCGGCGCCGTCATCGTCCTCCGCTTCGCCGTCCCCGCCGTCCGAGTCGGACTCCTCGTCGCCGCCGGTCACCTCCACCTCGTCGCTTTGCGGCGGCAGCGGGTGCTCGACGTCCCGCCGCAGCGCCAGCGCGTAGATGCCGGTCTCGCGATCAACCAGGTAGTTCCACTCGAACGAGCCGAGCTGCGGCGCGAACTGCCGGTCGGAGAGGTAGTAGAGAAAGTCGCCGTCCGGGTCCCAGGCGGGGTTCCACTCGTGGAAGAACTCGCCGGTGATGCGGTGCAGCGCGCGGTCGGCGAGGCTCCAGACGTAGATGGAGTCGAACCCGGTGGGGTCGCTCATCGAGAACGCCAGGTAGCCGCCGCGGGGCGACCAGACGTAGTCGCGCAGCGGCCCGCGCGCCTCGTCGGCGACGTCGATGACCGCCTTCGTCTCGATGTCGATGACGTACAGCCTGCCGTCCTTGTCGCCGAAGGCCAGGTGCTTCCCGGTGGGCGACCACTCCGGCGCGTAGCGCATCGCCTGCCCGCCGCTGGTGAGCTGCTCCGGCTCGCCGGAGCCGTCCTGCGCGACCAGGTAGATCTCGTCCTCGCCGCTCGCGTCCGAGACGTACGCGATGCGGCGGCCGTCGGGCGACCAGCGCGCCCACTTGTCGTGCGCGCCGGAGCTGCGGGTGAGGTTGCGCGTCGGGCCGTTCTCGATCGGGGCCGTGAACACGTCGCCGCGCGCCACGAAGAGGGCCCGCTCCCCCTGCGGGCTGAGCTCCGCGTCCTCGATGAGGTCGGCCGCCGCGACGCGCGACGGCCGCATGGCCAGCCCGTCGTCCGGCACCGTGATCGCGATGGGACGCGACGCGCCCTCGTCGATCGAGTAGATCTGCAGCTCGCCGTTCAGCTCGTAGACGATGCGGCCGGCGCCGTCGTCGCCCGGCCAGCGGACGTCCCACGTCTCGCTGTGGGTGAGCTGCGTCGTCTCGCGCGAGGCGAGGTCGTAGCCGTAGAGGTTGAGCGTGCCGCCGCGGTCCGACGTGAAGTAGATGGCGTCGCCGATCCACATCGGGTCCCGGTCGGCGCGCCGGTGATCGGTCACGCGCTCGACCGCGTGCGTCTCGCGGTCGAAGATGTAGAGCTCCTGCGCCCAGCCGCCCTCGTAGCGCTTCCACGTCCGGAAGTCGCGAAACAGCGGCGAGTAGACGACGCGCGTCCCGTCGGGCGAGAGGTCCCCGGCCCCGGACTCCGGCATCGGGAGCGGCACGGGCAATCCCCCGTCGGCCGACGCCAGGAACAGCCGGCTGTCCGACAGGTCGGTGCTGTAGCGCAGCGACCGGAACAGGATCGCCTGCCCGTCCGGCGACCAGTCGTAGACCTGGTTGTCGTAGCCCCAGCGCGGCGCGAGCGGGCCACGGGCCGGATAGTACGTGATCTGCCGCGGCACGCCCCCGGCGGCGGGAATGACGTAGACCTGCTCGTCGCCGTCGTACTGGCCGGTGAACGCGATGCGCGCGCCGTCGGGCGAGAACCGGGGAAACAGCTCCAGCCCGGGATGGGCCGTCAGCCGCGTGGCCAGCCCGCCGGCGGTAGAGGCCAGCCACAGGTCGCCGCCGTAGCTGAATACCACCCGCTCGCCATGGATGTCCGGGAAGCGCAGCAGCTTCGTCTGAGCCGCCGCCGGTGCCGCCAGGCCCAGCGCGATCGCGCACGCCGCCAGCACGATGAGAGTTCGTCGCAACATCTTGCCTCCTTCGATATCAGACGGGGCTGCGCCCCGAACCCCCGGCGGCCGCTTGCGGGGACCCCGCAGCCCCGCGCCGCGCCCGCCGGGCCGCGCCGGGCGCGGCCTGGGGCGCCGGACGATGCAAGTGCAGGCCGGGAACGCGCTGGAAATCGCCGTCGAGCGTGTAGAGCGCGCAGTCGTGCTGAATGGCCAGCGCAGCGGTGACCGAATCCGAGAATCCAATCAGGCTCCCGCTCCGGCTCAGATCACGCCTGATGCGTCCCACGTGCTTCCAGGTCTCGCGGTCGACCTCGAGGTAGCTGAGCGCGTCGACGTGGCCTGCCAGCGCGTCGAACTCCCGCTGCGTCCGCGACCCGTGCAGCAATTCAGCGATTACCGGCCCGACCATCACGATCTCGCCCCGATCGTAGAGACGCCAGAACTCCGCGGAGTCGTCGGACTCCGGCCGCCGTTGCGCGTTGATCCAGATCGACGTATCGGCGATGACCATGCCGCCGGCTCTCAACTCAGGCCATCGAGGAACCGCTCGCGCCGCCGGTCGGCAACCGCAGCCTCTCGCTTGACGTCGGCGGTCCGCATGGACTGCCAGGCGGCCTTGAGCGCCTGCAGCTTCCTGTGCCGCAGGTACTCGGCCGCCGCCTCGTTGAGGGCGGCGCTTCCGGAGCGCGCACCGGTTGCCTCGACCAGCTCCCGCAGCATGCGAGCGTCGATGCTTATCGTCGTCCTCATCAGGATGCTTCACCGCCCTGGATCATCACCACTATACATCTTCCAGCCGCACCATTCTGTGGCACGGCAGGGGCGGGGCGGCCCCTGCACAGCCGCGAGCCGGCGGCGGGACGGACAGTGTGGGAGCCTACTTCCGCAGCGTGCGCTCGACGTAGGCGCGGACGGCGTCCTGGACGGCCGGCGACAGCCACGCCGCCAGCACCTCCTCGTCGATCGACCGCGTGTAGCGCGCCACGCGGTCGCGGCCCGGCTGGCGGATGGCGCGCTTGGTGAGCGCGAACGAGGCGGGCGGCAGCGAGCCGAGGTGCGCGGCAACCTCCACGGCGCGGTCGATCAGCGCGTCCGGCTCGGCCAGCTCGTCGACGAAGCCGCTTGCGAGCGCGTCGTCCGGCGCGCAGGTGAGCCCCTGGTACACCACCGCCTGCAGCCGGTGCGGCGCGAGCACCAACCGCAGGATCTCCATCGCGACTGTCGGGAAGGGTACCCCAACCGACAGCTCGGGCGTGCCGATCCGGCCCGTGCCCGCGGCCATCACGCGGTAGTCGCAGGCGCAGGCCAGCAGGCAGCCGCCCGCGATGGCATGGCCATTGACCGCCGCCACCAGCGGCTTCGGGAAGGTGAAGGTCTTGAACAGGGCCTCGCCCAGCAGCGGCAGCAAGGCCTCTACGTACTCGCGCCCGCCGGCCAGCAGCCGGCGCAGATCCACGCCGGCGGAGAACACCTTGCCGGCGCCGGTCAGGACCGCAGCCCGGCAGTCCGCCTGCTCAAGCCGGTCCAGCGCGGCAATCCACGCGCCCAGCAACTCGGTGTCGAGGGCGTTGACCTTGCCGTGGGCGAGCTGCGCCAGCGCCACGTGGTCGCGAGTTTCGGTCGTGATCATGCGGGCATCCCCCGCGGACTGCACAGCCGGTCACGGCGGCGCGGGCAGCCGGGCTCACGACCGCGACCGTGCCGCGCTACTGTCCTCCGCCGGTCACCTCGATGCTGATCGTCGTGCAGAGGCCTTCCTGCGTCCGATGCTCGTCGTCGCCGATCTGCACCGTCAGCGAGTACGTCCGCGCCGGCGCGTTCTCGAGCATCGTCGTGTTGGAGCCGTCGCCGAAGTGCTGCCAGCCCTGGCCCTCGGGAATGATCTCGCCCACCGGCAGGCAGCCGGTGTCGTAACCCAGGTGGTAGTGCCCCATCCCCGCGCGCGGCGTGTCGGTCTCCGGATCGAACCCCTCGGGAATGGCGGAGATCGGATAGTTCTCGGCGCCGAACTCGATCTCGATCACGTCGTCCCCCGCGTGCTGCGAACCGTCCGCCGGCGTCACGAAGAAGACACGCGGCGCATCCTGGGCCGCGGCGACGTTCCCGCTCGACGCCGCAATCCCTCCGTACGCACCCAGGCACACGACCAGCACCAGACCAGCCAACCCGCTCACGCCCATGTCGCATCTGCTACGGTACATCCTCTTCGCCCCTTCCACTTCGCCCCTGCCACGATCCGGGCGAATCGCCCAGCGGATCAGGAGTCGCAATCAATCATCCCGGGCGGCGCCCGGCCGGCGTCTCGCACCCAAGGCGGATTATCGAGCGCGGCCGCACTCTCCCGCAGCCGGCGCGCCGCCGACCATCCTACACCAGATGTCGCCGCGGCCGGCCGCGCCGGGTGGGTCGTGGGCCCGGGCGTCTGCCGCCGCAGAAACGGCGCGGGGCGACGGGGGTCCGCGGCGCCTACTCCGCGCGGAGCGCGGCGAGCAGCGGCGCGCGCACCACCGCGACCGTGGCCGCCAGCGACGCCGTCAGGCCCGTCGCGATCACGACGGCCAGCAACGTGCCGAGCGACAGCACGGGCAACCCGACGCCGCGCTCGATCCACGCCGGTGCGATGGCAACCAGGGCGGACACCGTGCCGGCCAGGACGCCCGCGAGCAGCAGGAACGCGTTCTCGGCCAGCACCATGAGCGATACGTGGCCGCCGCTGTAGCCGACGGCGCGCAGCAGGGCCAGCTCGCGGTGCCGCTCCAGCACGTTCCTGAGCAGCACGGCGCCCAGCCCGAACGTGCCGAGCATGAGCCCCAGGCCGCCCAGCGTCTGGAACGTCGCCAGGTAGGTGTTCTCCACGCGGTGGAACGCGGCCAGGCGCTCACCGGCCGAGACGACGTCGAAGCCGTAGTCGGCCAGCCGGTCCTCGAGCGCCGCGGACACGTCCGCCGCCCGCTCCGGCAGCGCGTCGATCAGGAAGAAGCGGTACCCGTCGTAGTCCCGGAACACCCGTTCGAAGTGCCGCTCGCCGATCAGCAGCTCGCGCTGGAAGATGCTGTCGGACAGGGCGGCGACGATGCGCAGGCGCAGGGGGCGGTCGGTGTCGCGGTTGATCACGAAGTCGTCGCCAATCGACAGGTGCAGGGCGTAGGCCAGCGACGTCGCGTCGGCAATCGCCGGGATGGCCCCGTCGTCGAACTCCCTGTCGAGCAGCAGCCAGGGATTCTCGGCCTCGGCCTCGGACTCGGCGAGGCTGGCGCCGAACGCGAACCGGCCTTCGGCCACGAAGTCGCCGCTGGGCGCCAGGATGCGGGGGTCCTTGGCCTGGTAGAGGTTGAGGCAGCTCGCGTCCTCCCCCGGCCGCACCCGGAACCGCCGCAGCGCGACGCCCTCGAGCGGGCCGTCGGGATCGTACAGATCGGCGATGTTCAGCGCGTCGCGCCCGCCGGGGCTGGACGTGTCGTCGGCAATCGGCAGCAGCGTGTCGGCCAGCAGCGTGAACCCGCCGGTTCCCGAGCGCGGGTCGAGATCCGCGGCGGCGCCCTCCCGGCGGAAGGCGTCGACCGCGACGATGATGAAGGCGGCCGACGCGATCAGCGCGATGCACAGAACGCTGCGCCCGGGGCGATAGGTGGTGTTGCGAAAGCCGAGCTGGGAGACCGACCACTGCCCGCCGGCATGGCTGGCGGGCCGGCCGTAGAGCCAGGCCGCCGCCAGCGCCAGCATCGCGCACAGCAACAGCATGCCCCCGGCGAAGAAGCCCACCGTGGCGCTCAGGAGCTCCGCGGCCGCAGCCGCCACGAGCAGCGCGCCGACGGCGCCCAGGGCCAGCGCCCCGTACAACGCAGCGGTGGCGCGCCGCGTCCCCGGCGCCCCGGCGGCGCCCGCGGCCTGCGTCACCTCCGCGAGCGCGCCCGAGAGCAGGCTCCGGGGCGACGCGGGCTCGATGGAACGCAGCGTCCAGGCGATGGTTCCGAACGCGGCCAGCACGCCGCCGGCCGCCCCGCCGCCCAGGGCGGACAGCGACACGTGCAGCGTCAGACGGGTCGTGCCGACCGCGTCCACCCACCACGTGCGCAGCCCGAACATGACCAGCTCGCCGTACGCGACGGCGCCCGCCGCGCCGGCCAGGCAGCCGGCGACGGACAGCACCAGCGCCTCGCACCAGAACAGCCGGCGGACCGCCGCGGCGGGGTAACCGGCGGCCTTCAGGAGGCCGACCTCCCGCAGCCGGTGCTCGATCCCGAGCCGGAAGAACAGACTGGCCAGCAGCAGCGCGGACACGACCAGGAAGAAGCTGAAGTAGAGGAAGTAGAGCCCGAAGTCCGTCACGCCGGCCGATGCCTCCAGCGCGAGCGCGCGGGCCGGGTAGACGACGAGGCCGAGCGCGAGCGGATCGAGCCGCGAGCGCAGCGCGGCCGCGAACGCGCCGGCGTCAGGCTGCGCCTCCCCCGCCCCGGACCGAATCCGCACCGACGTGAGCTGGCCCCAGCGGGTCGCCCACAGCCGCTGTCCCACCTCGAGCGGGATGAACGCCTTCGGCGTCGTCCGATGCTCGTCCCAGTAGTCCTCGTCCTTGGGACGAATCAGCCCCAGGTCGATCTCGAAAGGCGGATCCCACTCCGTGACGTCGTTGGCCTCCGTGATCCCGGGATAGTCGGGGGCCAGCCGGCGATCGTCCGCGGGCCCCTCGACCGGCACCACCGCGGCGACCTGCAGCGTGGTCTCGCGGGTGGTCAGCCGGCCCTCGTCCTCCCAGACGTAGTACTCGACCTCGAGCGTCTCGCCGGGCTCGGCCCCGAGATCCTCGGCCGCCCAGGCGTTCAGCACGATCGGCGCCTCGGCGCCCGCCGCGGGCAACGCGGCGGCAGCGGTCACGGCGCGCAGGTCGAAAGCGGTGATCAGGGAGTACGGCGTCACGCGATCGCGCAGCCGAATCTGGTTCGCCAGGTAGGTCAGGATGGGCTGCTCGCGCAGCCCGAGACCGCCGGCGGCCGCCGTGACGGCCGCCGCGGTGTCGTCGTTGATCAGGCCGGCCGCGGACTCGACCGCGACCCCGCGTCCGGCCTCGAGCGGCACGACCCGCAGCCCGAGGTCTTCGAGGGAGGTGGCATCGCGCACGGCCGCCTCAGCGGCTGCCAGCCGCTGATCGGCAGCGGCCGTACCGTCCGTCGCGCGGAGCAGAATCGTGTTGACGCGCCCGGGCTGCTCGAGCTCGCGCTGCAGGCGCTCGAGCGAGACGAACACCGAGCGCGCCCGCCCCTGCTGCGGGCGGAACGAGAACTCCCCGAGCGCGTCCGGCGGCAGCACCCGCGCAATCCGCAGCCGCAGCGTCCGGCCGATGTCGTCGCGCCGGCCGTGCAGCGAGCTGATCGGCACGTCGGACGGCTTCTCCACCCGCACGAGGAGCGCCTGAGCGACCTCCGCGGCCAGCTCGTCCGCCAGCCCCTCGCTGACGAGCACCTCGTTGCGCCCCGGCGTCTCGATACCGCCGGCCTGCCCGTGAAAGGCCCAGAACCGGTCGTCGACACCGTACACCTGGATGGCCGAAGCCCGCCGGCCGCTGTCCTGGTGCGTGACGAAACCTTCGACCGCAACGATGGGAACCGCCCCGGCGAACGCGTCCCGCATCCCGTCGCGCGCGAGCAGCTCGGCCGCCAGCTCCTCGCGCACGAAGGCGGCGCTCGTCACGACCTGGTCGACGGCGCCGAGGCGCTCGAGCGCCAGCCCCCGCAGGCTGGCGCGCACCGACGAGCCGACCAGCAGGGCGCCGGCGAGCACCGCCACCGCCACCGCCACGCCGGCGACGACCGCGAGGTTGGTCTTCCAGAAGTGGACGATGTTGTGGCGAACCAGGGTGAGCAGGGTCATTTCAATGGGACGGGTGCGGGCTCCGGGCTCGGGGCAATCCGCTCCAGGCGCTGGTTGTTCAACCGGAAGCGGATGGCGCAGCGGTCCGCCAGCCGGTCGTTGTGACTCACGATCACGAGGATCGTCTGCTGGCGCCGGTGCAGGGCGAAGAGCAGCGACGCCACCGTGTCGGCCGACTCCTGGTCGAGGTTGCCGGTCGGCTCGTCGCACAGCAGCAGCGGCGGCTGGCGAATCAGCGCCCGCGCGAGCGCCACCCGCTGCCGCTCACCGCCCGACAGCTCGGCCGGCCTGTGGTCGACGCGCTCCCGCAGCCCCACCTGGTCGATCAGATCGAGGGCCCGCGCGGGCGCCTCGCCATCCGGATCGCCGACGAGGGTGGGCACCAGGACGTTCTCGAGCACCGTGCACTGCGGCAGCAGCAGGTGGTCCTGGAAGACGAACCCGACGCGGGTGTTGCGGAACACCGCCAGCGCCCGCTCGTCCAGCGCGAACGGATCGCGCCCGTCCAGCGTCACGCTGCCGGCCGTCGGCGGCTCGAGCGCGCCCAGCACGTACAGCAGCGTGCTCTTGCCGCTGCCGGACGGGCCCATGATCGAGGCCGAGTCGCCCTTTTCCAGCGAGAAGCTGAGGTCGGAGAGAATCGCCAGCCCCCCCTGGGCCGTGGGGTACTGCTTGCTCAGGTTCCTGACTTCCAGCAAGGTCACACACCCCGCAGGCCCGGCGAGGGCATCGTTACGACGCCATCTGGAAGGCGCGCGGCCGGAAGAGGAAGTCGACGATGTTGCCCTCGTGGGGTTGCAGCCAGTTGAGCCTGATCGTCGGAATCGGTCCGATGTTCAGCCGATCGACGTTCCGGGCATCGAGCAGCGCCCGCTGGAACGCGGCGTCGGACGTGATCGCCGTGGCCACCAGCGTCGGCCCGATGGACGCCAGCATCCGCTGCTGGGGGCACTCGACGACGGTGACGAACGGGAACATGTACTCCTTCTTCACCGCGGCCGGTGCCGGCGACTCGCAGTGCACCACCGTGGGCCGCAGGTAGTCGCAGCGCTCGCGCGCCTCGTGCCGGCTGCCGCCGTTGAACCTGGCGGTCACCTCCGTGACGCCCGCCTCCGCCACGGCGTTGTCGATGTCACCCGAGATCGCGGCCGCCTGGCCGGGCACCGTGAACGCGGCCAGCGAGGCGTTCGGATCCTCCGGGGGCAGCGGCGCGATCGGACCGATCCGCTCGGCGATCGCCTCGGCGATCGCCCGGGTGTGCCGCGACGCCCAGATGCCCGAGCAGTTGATGCAGCCCCGCCCGCTGTTGATGAGCACGCTGTCGACCATCAGGTCGAGGTGGCTCTCCCAGTTGTCGACCTCGTCGTCACCCAGCAGGATCTTGCTGAAGCCCGGCCCGTGCACCTGCACGTTCGGGTTGCCGGCATACTGCTCCACCGTGGCCGTGCCGCCGAAGATCAGGCTGCGCGGCGTGTTGTTGAGCACCGCGGCGCCCACCTCGCCGAGGCCGGGGTACAACGCCACCGCCTCGCGCGGGATGCCCGCCTCGAAGAACGCCTGGGTCATCCGCCACGGCGTCCACGGCTCCTGGGGTCCGGGCTTGAGCACGAGTCCGATCTGCAGCGGAACGATGGGCAGCCACAGGCTGTGCACGCCGGGCGAGTTCGAAGGCAGCACCATGCCGAGCACCGGGGTCGTGGCCTGGTAGCTCCGCATCACGCCGCCTTCCTCGCCGTAGCCGCGGGTCAGGATGCCCGGATCGAGCCCCCGCGTCAGCGACAGCAGGATCTCGTCGATGTGATCCAGCACGTACCGCAGCTTTTCCATGTTCATGCGGCACATGTGCTCCGGAAGCCCGGTGGTGGCGGACTGCTGGCGCACGAAGTCGTCGGGCGACTGGCTCCCCTCGCCCAGCGGCAGCTCCACCGTCGAGAAGAGCGCGGCCGCCTTCTTGACCATGCCCACGAGCTCGGTCGCCGGCACCTCCCGCAGCACGTCGCGCGCGCGCGACGCCTTGCGCATGTCGCGCGCGATGAGGCCGGGATTGGCCTGGCTCACCTCGGCCACCGGCTCACCGGTGGCGAAATGGACGACCTTGTCGACCTCGAGGCTCTTGTACGGACTGCCCCACCGCAGAATCGGAAAATGGATCACGTCGACGCCTTCCTCGTTAGATGCCTTCCTCCACCCGAATCGTGACGCGCGCGCAGAGGCCCTCGTCCGCCTGCGCGCGATGCTCGTCGTCACCGAGCTGCAGCACGAAGCTGTGCTCGCCCGGCTCGAGCATCATGTCGATGGTGGCCGACGCGTCGCCGAAATGCACCCACGTGGGATCGTCCCTGGGAATCACCACGCCCTCCGGCACGCAGTCGGTGTCGAGGCCCAGATGATGATGCCCCATGCCGCCCCGCGGCTCCTCCACCACGTCGGGCACCGGCGACAGCTCGTAGTTCTCGATGCCGAACTCGAACGTCACCGGGGTGCTGGCCGAATAGGTCCCGCCCTCTTCCGGCGAGACGAAGAAGACGCGCGGGTTCATGCTCGCCGGCTCGGAGTCCATCGCGGGCTCGACCTCCATCTCCGGCTCCGCAGCCGGCTCGGGGTCGGCCGCGCAGCCGCCAAGCGCCAGGACGAGCGGCGCCACGGCCAGCCAGCCGTGCCTCATCGCTACCGTTCTGACATCACGCATCGCCTTCCCTCTCCTTCAGTAGACCCCAACCGTCGTGCTCGCCGCGATGCCGCTGAACGGGCGCACGCCGCTCACCCCGTCCCACGGATACAGCTCGCAAGGCGGCTCGCGCTCACCCTCGTCGCGCTCCAGGAAGCGCGGGACGAAGAACTCCTTCGTCAAGGTGGTCAGCATCACGCGGCCGGTGTCCCCGTAGTCGACGACGCGGTCGGCATCGTCGGGATCGACGACCTGCAGCACGGCGCGCGGCTGCGGCGCGTAGTACGTGATCTTGTAGCCCTCGTCCGGCCCGCTGGGCGGGCTGGCGGCCAGCCCCATCAGCGTGTTGCCGTACGTCGGCGTCATGTAGACCCCGTCGAGCAGCTCCTCGTTGGCAAACCGGTTCCACTGCGGGGTGAACTCGGTGCCCCCGGCGAAGATGCCGGTGATGCCCGTGTCCTTGATGCTCGAGCCGTCCGCCTCCAGCCGATTCGCCAGCGCCTCGATCAACTTGGGCGTCGAGAAGAGGCACTTGATCTCGTGGCCGGCCGACAGGACGGTGATGGCCTGATCGATGACGTGTGCCTGATATGCCTTCAGGTGGTCCATCCAGCCCTTCTTGATCAGCTTGATCACCCAGCGCGGATCGAGGTCGACGCAGAAGCAGATCCCGCCGCGGTACTGGGCCAGGTGCTCCACCGCCAGGCGCAGCCGCCGCGGGCCGCTCGGCCCCAGCATCAGCCAGTTCGAGCCCTTCGGGAAGCACTCGTCGGGCAGTGTCGCCGAGAACAGCTCGTAGTCGGTGCGGAAATCGTCGATGGCGACCCGGCTCTTCGGCACGCCGGTCGTGCCGCCGGTCTCGAAGACGTAGATCGGCTTGTCGGCATACGCGCGGGGCACCCAGCGGCGCACCGGGCCGCCGCGGAGCTGCTCGTCCTCGAAGTGGCCGAACTTGACGAGGTCGTCGAATCCACGCACCTCGGTCCGGGGATCCCACCCGGCGCGGCCGGCCCAGTCGAGCCAGAAGGGGCACCCGGTCGCGGGGTCGAAATGCCAGTCGACGACCTCGCGCACCCAGGCGTCGAGCGCCTCGCGCTCGGTCCCCGCACGTGAGTCGGTACCGGCTGCTTGCATGCTCATCAGCCACGGATCTTACACTAAAGCCAGGTCCGGCCGCCCCGCCCCGGGCGGCCCTGTACGGGGGGAGCGAACCGATGCCCGGACGTCTGGAGCAGGTATGGCGGAAACGGTTTCGCCGCGGGCCGATGGACCCCGTCGCCACGGCGGCGCTGCAGCCGGGCCGCGGTCTCGGCGACAGCGCCGACGCGGGCGGCAAGCGGCAGGTCACCATCCTGTCCGCGGAACGCTGGCAGCGCATCTCGGACGAGCTCGGCGTCGCGCTCGACCCCCGGGTGCGGCGGGCGAACCTGCTCGTCTCCGGGGTCGAGCTGGAACGCAGCACGCACCGGGTGCTGCGCATCGGCCCGTGCCGCGTCCGCATCGTGGGCGAGACCCGCGGGTGCGAGCGGATGGACGAGGCGCACCCCGGGCTGCTCGCGGCGCTCGATCCGCCGTGGGCCGGCGGCGCGTTCGGCGAGGTGCTCGACGGCGGGGACATCGCCGTGGGCGACGCCGTTCACTGGGAGGACGCGGAGGAGCGCCCGGGGGCCGACTCCGGCTGAGCCGAGCCGGTCGAGCGTCGATCAGAGCAGCGCGTCGGCCTTCGCGGCGAAGACGAAGTCGCTCTCCGTCAGGCCGTCGATCTTGTGCGTCCAGATCGTGACCTTCACCTGGCCCCAGGCGAGGAAGATGTCGGGGTGATGGTCCTGGTCTTCGGCCATCTCGCCGACCCTGACCGTGAAGTCGAGCGCCTGCCGGAAATCGTCGAACCGGTACGTGCGCTCCAGATGGTGCCCGTCGACCACCTTCCAGTCGCGCCCGAGCCGGGCGTGCAGCACCTCCAGCTCGTCGCCCGCGAGCGGCGGCACGCCGCCCCGGCACGGAACGCACTGCTTTGCGGCCAGATCGCTCATGATGTTCGTCCCCCGGTCGACCGTCGACGCGATCAGCATAGCGATTCGCACGGGCGCCCGCCACCGCCGCCGGCGCCCGCCGGGCGCCGGACCGTGGCCTATACTGCAGGATTCGACACCTGAATCAACCAGGAGAACCGGAATGGCCGAACCGACGCCGCAGACGTATCAGAACCACACCCGCTGGGTGCCCGGATACCACTTCCTGCTCATGCCGATCCTCGTGCTGAATCTCGGCTGGAGCATCTACCGGCTGATCACGAGCTTCTCGTTCGAGACCGTCGTCGGTGTGCTGCTCGCCTTCGGGCTCGCGCTCGGTTTCCTCTTCGCCCGCGTGTTCGCGCTGGCGGCCCAGGACCGCGTCATCCGCCTGGAGGAGCGCATGCGCATGCAGGCGCTGCTGCCCGCCGACCTCAAGCCGCGCATCAACGAGTTCACGACGGGCCAGCTCATCGCGCTGCGCTTCGCCAGCGACGGCGAGCTCCCGGACCTCGCGCGCAAGGTCCTCGACGAGAAGATCGCCGGGCAGAGGCCGATCAAGGAGGCCGTCAAGACCTGGCGGCCCGACTATCAGCGGGTCTGACCGCCGGCGGCGTAGCCGTCGACGATGCGGGCCGCCCGCCGGAGCCCGTCGGCGGCCTGCAGCACCTTGGCGCGGAGGCGCGGCGCGAGATCCGGGCGGTCGGCGAGATACTCGTCGACGATTGCGGCCGCGCCGGCCGACTGGTGGCCGCCCAGCGTGGCGTGCAGCCAGCGCTCCGGAAAGAAGATGTCGCCCGTGCGCTGGATCTCCTCGAGCAGGTCGAGGCTCGGGCGGATGTAGCGCTCCGACTCGCGGGCGCGCAGCGGATGGTGCAGGAAGCCGAGCGCCGTCAGCACCCACGGCTCGCGCGCCCGGTTGGCCGGCTCGACCAGGCTCGCGAAGAAGGCGTCGCGCGCGGCGCGGTCGGCCGCGAGCGCCGGCATGACGAACGCGAACGCGGCGCGCCGGTCGGGATTGTCGATGCGGTCGTGCTGCGCGGCGAGGATCTCCGCGCTGCGCGGCACCCCCCGCACCGCGAGCGCCCGCGCCAGCGCCGTGAGGTCCCGCGGCGAGAGCGGCACGCCGGGCACCTGCTCCTCCCCGTTCCAGATGCGCTCGAGACGGGCCAGCGCGGCCGGCGACGACGCGAGGTCGCGGTAGGCGCGGAAGTACGCCGCCGCGAGGCTCCGGCGGCCGTCCGCGGCGGCGACCGCGCGCCACAGCAGCGCCTCGAGGTCCGGCGCCAGCGCCGCGCGGCGGTGCGGCAGCAGGTGACGCCAGTACGCGGAGCTCAGGTAGCCGAGGATGCGCGAGACGTTCTGCTCGTCCGGCTCCGCCGGCAGCGCCCGCCGCGCCAGGTCGACCAGGGCCTCGGGATCGACCTCCCCTTCGAGGAGCGACTCCCAGAGCGAGATCCAGGCGACGGCCCGGATCAGGGCGTCGTCGATTTCCGGCAGCGCCGCCAGCAGGTAGTCGCGCGTCCGCGCGTCGAGCACCAGCGCCCCGTAGCCCACGCCGCCGCCGTTGGCCAGGACGTAGTCCGGCAGCGACCGGCCCGCGGCCCCGGGCACGTCCGCGGCCGCCGCGCGCAGTTGCGCCGGCAGCACGTCGCGACGGTCGGCGCCGTACCCCAGCACGACGTCGAGGCGCTGGTTCCACAGCCGGCCGCCCCCCGCCGGGTCGGACTGGCGCAGCCCGAGGCTCGCAATCGCGTCGCCGTCCGCCTCCAGCTCGACCTCGATCCGCGGCCGCCCGCTCTCCTCCACCCACACGCCGCTCCAGGCGGCCAGGTCCTCCGGGGTCCGCCGGTCGAGCACCTCGATCAGATCCGCCCAGCTCGCGTTGCCGTACGCGTGGGCGGCCAGGTACTCGCGCAAGCCCGCGCGCAGCGTCGTCTCGCCGATCAGCCGCTCCAGGTGGGTGAAGACGATGGGCGCCTTCTGGTAGATGATCGGGCCGTACAGCGTCCCCGCCTCGCTGAGGTTCTCGAGCGGCTGCCGGATGGCGTTCGCGCCGGCGGTGCGGTCGACCGCGTACGCCGCCGGGTAGTGCACCAGCAGAAACCGCAGGGCGTGGTCGACCTCGGGAAAGGACGGATTGACGATCCGGGCCGCCATGAAATTGGCGAACGTCTCCTTCAGCCAGACGTCGTCGAACCATTCCATGGTCACGAGGTCGCCGAACCACATGTGCGCCGTCTCGTGGGCGATGAGGCTGGCGCGGCCGAGATGGGCGTTCTGCGTGGCGCTCTCGTCGAGCAGCAGCGCGTGCTCGTGGTAGAAGATGGCGCCGGGATGCTCCATGCCGCCGTACTGAAACGCCGGGACGAGCACGAAATCGAACTTCTCGAACGGGAACGGGATGCCCGTGTAGTCCTCGAGCCAGGCCAGCGCCGTGGCGTGCAGGTCGAAGATGGCGTCGGCGTTGCGCAGCAGCCGGTCGCGGTCCGTCTCGCGATGGTACATGGCCATCCGCCGCCCGTCGCGTTCCGCCGTCTCCACCTCGAACTCCCCGGCCGCGAAGGCGAACAGGTAGCTGCTGATGGGGTCGGTCGCGGCGAAGTCGAACCGCGCCCGCCCGTCCCGGACCTCGTGCGCGGCCAGTGATCCGTTGGCCACCGCCTGCCACCCGGACGGCACGTCGAGGCGCAGCCGGAACCTCGCCTTCAGGTTCGGCTGGTCGAAGAGCGGCAGGGCGACGCGCGCGCGGTCGGGCACGAACAGCGTGTAGAGAAAGTCGTCCTGGCGGTTGAGCGATCCGTCCCCGGCGGCGAAGTCGATCGCCACCGTCACGGGGCCGGCGGCCACGCCGCCGGGGCCGCCAGCCACGATGAGGTGCTCGTTCCGCGTCTCGAAGGGCACCGGCTCGTCGCCGAGCCGCACCGCATGCACGCTGCCGGCCGGCTGGGCGAAGTCGAAGATGACGGGCCCGGGCTCGGCCAGGTCGAAGGAAGCCACGACCTGCCCGCCGATGGCCTCCGTCCGGGTGGCCGGAATGACGAAGCGGACGTCGTAGTGCACATCCGTGATCGTCGCGGCGCGCCGCGCGGCCAGCTCGTACGGAACGCCGGCATCCACGTCGACCACCACGTCACCCGCGCAGCCGGCCGCCGCGGGCAGGAGCAGGGCGCACGCCGCGGCCGCCGGACCGAACGGGGCCGTGGCGTGCGCCCGAACCATCCGGCGCCAACGGATCATCGGATACCTCCCTGTTCGACATGCAACGCTTCAGATCCTGGCACGCCGCGCCCGTTCTTTGCACGGCGCTCGTCCCGCTCGCCGGTCCGCCTACGGCCCCGCCCGCTTCCAGCATTGACTTGCACGGGTGGTTCGCGTTCAGATCGCTTGCGACGCGCCTCGGCCGCGAGGGCCGGCCGGCGCGAACGCGCCCGCGAGGCGACAGGAGGTGCGAGATGAATCGGAAGCTGCGCGATCGGCTGCGCATGGGGCTGTTGCTCGGCGTCTTCGCCGCGGTGTCCGGCGTCTGGCTCGTTCAGGCCCAGCAGACCACCTTCACCGGCACGTCCTTCCGCATCGAGGCGGAGGGCATCCGCGTGTCGTCGCGGGGCTTCGAGGCCGGCGCGCGCACGCACTGGCACACGCACAGCGAGCAACTGCTGTTCGTCCGCGAGGGCCGGCTGCGCTACCAGGTCGAGGGCCAGCCGGTGGGCGAGGTCGGTCCCAACGAGACCGCCCACCTGCCGCGCGGCGTCCGGCACTGGCACGGCGCGGTGCCCGATGAGCCGTTGACGCACGTCTCGGTGACCTTCCCGAACGAGGCCGGGGAGCACCTGGCCATCGAGTGGCTGGAGCCGGTCACCGACGACGTGTACGAGAGCGGCGCCGGACAATAGTCCGGCGACCAACCCGATCCTGCGGCAGTCCGCGCCGCCCTACGGCGCGGACTGCCGGGTCCGGATGGCGTACAGGTTGGACGCCGTCCGCAGCAGCAGCGTGCCGCCCGCGATGGCCGGCGTGGCGAGCGCCATCTCGCCGATCTCGTTCTTGCCGAGCAGCTCGTACTCCGGCCCCGCCGCGATGACGTAGGTGTCGCCCTCCTCGCTGAGCGCGAAGATCCTGCCGTTGTACGCCCACGGCGAGGACGTGAACGTCGCACCGGTCTCGATCCGCACGCGGTCGTAGACGGTGCGCCCCGTGGTCGCTTCGTGGGCGGTGAAGAAGCCGCGGTCGTGCAGCGTGTAGTAGATGCCGCGGTACAGGAGCGGCGACGGGTTGTAGGAGCCGATGGTCGGCTCGTACCAGCGGATGTACTCGTTGGCGCGCTGCCTGGCCCCCAGCGTGATGTCCCCCTCGGCCCCCGCCAGGACGGCGTACACCGGGCGGTGATCGTTGCCCACGTAGCCCGAGCTGACGTAGATGACGCCGTCGCCCGGCAGCGGCGTCGGGATGCTCACGTTCGTCATCCGCCCGGCGAAGTGCCAGAGCAGGTTGCCCGCCGGGTCGTACGAGCGGACCTCGTTCTTCGCCGCCGTGACGATCTCGGTGCGCAGGTCGTTCTCCCAGACGAACGGCGTCGACCACGCGCTCGGCTCGTCGCGGTCCACGCGCCAGTTCTCCTCTCCCGTCGCGCTGTCGAACGAAGCGAGATACGACGCCTGCTCGTTGTCGTGCATCACCAGCACCTGGTCGCCGAGCAGCGCCGGCGACGCGCCCGGACCCCAGCCCCAGAAGTCGGGCAGGGCCTCGATGTCGCGCGACCAGACGAGGTTGCCGTCGAAGTCGTAGGCGAAGAGGCCGACGTCGCCGAACAGCGCGTACAGCCGCTCGCCGTCGGTGACCGGCGTGGCCGAGGCGAACGAGTTCTTGGGATGGATGCTCGCCGCCACCGGCCCTTCGTGCGCGGTCCGCTGCCAGCGCACCGCGCCGCTGTCGAGATCGAGGCACAGCACGATCCAGCGGTGGTTGCCCGGGGCAATGCCGACGTCGCCGGCCGGCAGGTACAGGCCCGGCTGCGGACCTTCGTACTCCGCCTCGGCCACGACCGACGTGAGGAACACCCTGTCGCCCCAGACGATCGGGCTCGACCACCCCAGCCCCGGAATGGGCGCCTTCCAGGCTACGTTCTCGGTGGCGCTCCACGTCTCGGGCAGCCGCGGGTCGTCGGCCACGACCGCCGTGCCGCCGGGGCCGCGGAACTGCGGCCAGTTGTCCGACTCGGCGGCGACAGGCGCGCCCGACCACAGCAGCAGCGCCACCGGCGTGCAGATCACCGATGCAATCCGTTTCCTCACTGATTCCCCCTCAGTCCCGCGATGGTCGCCCACGCGAGAGGCAGGTGTCGGCGGCCTGTCAACGATCTCCGGTCGCCGTCACTCTCTCCGCAACATCCGCGATTACATCGAGCTTCTGTCCGATCTCCGGGTCGATCTCGGCGTCCGGCACATACTCGGCCAGCTCGTGGAAGTTCCTCTTCGCCATCAGGTTCGGGAGGCCGAGCTTGCGGAAGTACGTCTCGAAGAGCGGGGTCAGGAAGTCGTCGCTGACCTTGACGTCGACGCTCCACGGTGAGCCCTTGCCGAGCGTTCCGAGCGCCGCTTCGACGTCGGCAATGGCTGCCTGCATCGCGTCCAGGCGACGCCCCTCCTCCGCGGGCGTGAAGAGGGATCCCAGCGAGTGACCTGCTGCCGAGGCCTCTGCGTACGCCTCCAGGGTCGCGCGCGAGCAGAGGTAGTTCTCGATCTCCCGGCGACTCCAGATCAGGCATTCGACCGGGGCGATGTCCCGGGGCTCGGTCTCGAGGCGATCGAAGAGAGCCACCCCGCGCAGCGCCGGCAGCGCCTCGCGCAGGCCGTGGTAGTGATTCTGGACGGCCGGCGGCCGGTTCCCGACGTACCTCACAAAGGGCCTCGCGAGCACCTGCAGCGCGCGCTCGTGTCCCAAACGCCTGGCGAACGCCATGAGGATCGACAGGTCCGTGGCTCCCTCCAGGTAGAGCACCCAGCCGTTCTGCTCGGCCTGATAGTACTGGTCGAAGCCGATCTCCCGCAGCGCCTTGAGAACCTGGCTGCCCCGGTCGTCGATGCGGTGCGGCGCGCCGACGAATGCGACGACCACGTCCCGTCCCGCGGCTTCGTTGAGCAGAACCTCGGAGTGGCTGGCGGCGATGATCTGACTGCCGCTCTCGGCCGCCACGTCGGTCAACAGCGCGTAGATCTGTCGCTGTCGGAGAATCTCCAGGTGCGCGTCAGGCTCATCGAGCAGCAGGACCGACCCGGGATTCGCATACATATAGGTCAGCAGGAGCAGTGTCTGCTGCAGACCCCGCCCGGAGGAAGACAGATCGAGCCGGGCACCCCGTTCGAGGTAGGTCATCACGATCTCGCCGCGCTCAGCCACGTACTTCGGCGGCTCGATCTCCGACCCGAACATGCTGTGAACATGCTCGACGAGTGCCGGCCAGCGTCCCGCTCCTTCCCCGTGTACGCGGAAGCAGAGATTGCGCAGCACCTCCGCGGTGCGCCCCTCACCGATCCGCACGTTCACGGCGCCCTGATCGAGCCGCGTCTCCGTGGCGGCCAACCCCGACATCGGCGGCAGAAAGGCGATCTGCGTGTCAGCCGCTTCGGCCGGAACCGGCATGCGGTGCGGGGCCTTGCCTTCGGCGAGGCGCAGCGGCCGGCAGTAGAAGGACTCCTCGTTCGCGTAGTCGAACTCGAGTCCACATGTCCAATGCCTGTCCCTCGTGACACCCTCGACGACGAGATCGATGCGAACGTTGCTCGTGGTCTGGCGACCCTCGATCTTCCGCACGTCCCGCACGTGCATCCCGCGCCACAGGAGGTTGGCGTCCGGGATCGGGATCGCCACGAGATCCCGGCGGTTGACCGTCACCCCCGGGCGCTTCTCCGGCGTGCTCTTCCCCGACCGCTTCTCGTTCCAGCGCTTGAGGCCGATGTCCCACAGGGCCAGCGCCTGCATCGCCGAGGTCTTCCCGGAGTTGTTCGGTCCGATGAAGACCACCGGATTGCCGAGCTCGATCTCGACCTCGCCGAAGCGCTTGAAGTTGCGGGCGACGAGTCTGGTCAGCATGCGCTCACGTGCATCCTACCGACGCCCATTGTTCCAATCGACACAGCCTCGTCAACGAAGACCGGGTCTGTCATGGAGCTCGTCACGAGTCGGCTGGCGACCGTCGGGCCAGTCGATCTTGCGCGGCTTCATCGACAGGTAGCGTTCCATTGCGACCTCGTACTCGTCCTTGCGCCGCTGTGTCTTCTCGTTGGTTCCGCACTCCACTCGCAAACCCCCACCACGTCCTCGCCCGGCTGGACCGACAGGTTCGATAGACAATAGCCGCGGACGCAACCGATGGACAATCCGCAGATCGCGAAGTGGAACGCGCGCTACGCTGGGGGCCGGCACGCGGCGGCGGAGCCGCTGCCGCTGCTCGCCGCCGCAATCGCCGGCGTGCCGCCGGGCCGCGCCCTGGACCTGGGGTGCGGGACCGGGCGGCATGCGGTCTGGCTCGGGGAGCGCGGCTGGCAGGTCGACGCGGTGGACGGTGCGGTGGCCGGCATCGAGCTGCTGCTCGCGCGCGCCGAGCGGGCGGGCTGCCGCGGGCGGATCCGGCCGCATGTCGCGGATCTCGAGGCGGACCCGCCGGCATTCGGGATTGCGGAGGGGGCGTACGACCTGATCGTCGACTGCTTCTTCCTGCACCGGCCGCTGTTCGCGGCGATACGCCGCGGGGTGCGGCCCGGCGGGCTGCTCGTCGCGGCGCTGCACCTGCCGGCGCCCGGCGCCGAGCGGGGACACGGCTACGTGCTGGAACCGGGCGAGCTGGAGAAGCTGGTGAGCGGCTGGGGCTGGATCCTGCTCCACGGCGAGGAGCGCGGGCCGAGCGGCGGCGCGTCGGACCACGGCCTCGGCGTGGCCGAGATCGTGGCCCGACGGCCGAAAGTCGGAGCGGCGCGGCGCGAGGCCGCGCGCCCTGGCAGTCTGCGCCGTAGAACGGCGCAGACTGCCAGCAGGATTGGTTGGGCGGCAATCGGAGCCGCAGGCGACGATTTCCGGGCTAGTCGCGATAGGTCCTGACCGGCGGCAGCTCGGCGCCGGTCAGCCCCTTGGGCTCCTCGCCGGCCACCACCGGCATGCGCAGTGTGCCGATGCCGTCGATGCTGGCCTCGACCACCTCGCCGGGCTTGAGGTAGCGGTCCTCCTCGCCGCGGGTCTGCGCCGCGCCGGCGGCCGTGCCGCCCGACGTGCCGTTGTTGATCACGTCGCCCGGATACAGCGTGATGATCGACGAGGCGTACTCGATGATCTCCCACAGCGAGTGGATCATGTCGCCGGCGCGCGCCTCCTGCAGCGTCCGGCCGCCGACGCTGAGCGTCTGCCGCAGGTTCTGCATCGGATCGCCGTAGAACTCCTTGGGGGCGATCCACGGTCCCTGGGGCGCGAACGTGTCGTGGCCCTTGCCCACGAACCAGTCGGAGGTGAAGGGCGCGCCCCCGGGCGGCCGCCCGCCGCGATCGGAGACGTCGATCGACACGATGTAGCCGAAGACGTAGTCCTGCGCATCGTCCGCCGACACGTACTTCGCCGCGCGGCCGATCACCGCCCCGAGCTCGACCTCCCAGTCCGTGCGGTCCCGGCCGTACGGGATGACGATGGGGTCGCCGTTGCCGACGACGGCGCCGCGGCTTGGCTTCTGGAACAGGTACGGCACGCCGCGCTCCTCGCGCCGGCGGCGCATCTCCGCGGCCCGCTCCTCGGGCGTGGCGCCCTCGAAGACGTGGCTGTAGAAGTTGACCGCCGCGTTGAGGATCTTGCCCGGGTACATGATCGGCGGGCGCGTCCGCAGCTCGCTCACGTCGTAGACGTAGTCGGCCCGGCCGTCGCCGGTGAGCAGGTCGTTGTTGACCACGTAGTTGACCATCTCGAACAGCCGGTACTTCAGGCCGTAGTCCCAGCGGCCGATCAGCTCCAGCATGTCCTCGGGCATCGGCACGTGCGGGTACTCGGGATGCGCCTCGAGCGCGTAGGTGGCGATCTCGATGTCGATGACCAGGCTGTCGCGCAGGACGAGCCCGACGTGGGGGACGCCGTGGATGTCGAACGTGCCGACCTTGAACGGTTCGACCGGCTCGACGCCGGGCCCCTGCGCCACGGGCGCAGGCGCGGTGAACAGGGCGATGACTGCCGCCAGAATCAGGATTCGTCGCATGGTTCTCCTCGTGGGTGGTTGTACTCCCGGCCCGCCGGCCTGTCAAGACGGGACGCCCGGTCGGCGATCGTCGGAAACCGGCCGCGGAGGGCGCGCCGTCAGGAGCCCGCCTGCTCCAGGCTCTCGGCCCACGTCTCGACCATCCCGCTCGACGCCAGCCACAGGCCCCCGTCGACCACCAGGGTGACGCCCGTGACGAACGACGCCGCGTCCGAGCAGAGGTAGAGCGCGGCGTCGCACACGTCCCGCATCGCCCCCAGCCGGCGCAGCGGCGTCCGCTGGGCGGCGCGGTCCTGCGCGGCGCCAACCAGCAGCCGGCGCACGCCCTCGGTATCCGCGATCGGGCCGGGCGCGATGCCGTTGACCCGGATGCCGTAGCGGCCCCATTCCACCGCCAGCACGCGGGTCAGCGCGTCGACGCCGGCCTTGGCGGCCGAGACGTGGAGCTGCGCGGCGGTGCCGAGGTAGTGCAGCGTCGCGCTGATGTTGAGCACCGCGCCGCCCTGCTTCCGCAGGTGCGGCAGCGCCGCCTTCGCGGCGTGGAACGACCCCTTCAGATCGATGTCCACCACCGCGCCGAAGCCGTTGGGCGAGAGATCTTCGGCGAGGCACAGGAAGTTGCCCGCCGCGTTGTTCACCAGGATGTCGAGGCGTCCCGCCAGGGCGGCCGCCCGCCCGACGGCCTCCTCCACGGCGGCCGGGTCGCGGACGTCGGCCGGAACGCCGGCCGCCAGCACGCCGCGCGAGCGGATCTCCGCCGCGGCCGCCTGGAGCGGCTCGGCGCGCCGGCCGAGGATGGCAACGTTGCAGCCGTGGCCGGCCAGGGCCAGGGCGATGCCCCGGCCGATGCCGGTCCCGCCGCCGGTGATCAGCGCGGTCCTGCCCTGCAGCAGATCAGGTTGAAACACCATGGCCCGACTCCCCCTCCGTATACAATCGCCCTGCCTTGAAGCTGCTTGCCGCGCTCACCAATGCGTTCCCGCTGTGGGTGCTCGCCGCCACCGGGCTCGCGCTGGTCCGCCCCGAGCTGTTCACGTGGTTCAGCGGACCGCTCATCCCGCTCGGCCTCGGCATCATCATGCTGAGCATGGGCATGACGCTCGGCTTCGACGACTTCGGCCGCATCTCCCGCGAGCGCCGTCTCGTGCTGCCCGGCATCGCGCTCCAATATACGTTGATGCCGGCCCTGGGGTGGGGGCTCGGCGTTCTGTTCGACCTGCCCGCGCCCCTGGCCGCCGGCCTCATCCTCGTTTCCTGCTGCCCGGGCGGCACGGCCTCGAACGTCATCGCGTTCCTCGCGCGCGCCGACGTGGCGCTGTCGGTCACCATGACCGCCGGCTCCACGCTGCTGGCGGTCGTCATGACGCCGGCGCTGACCGCGGCGCTCGCCGGGCAGCGCGTCGACGTCCCGACGGCCGACCTCCTCCTCGACACCGTGCAGGTCGTCATCGTCCCCGTCGTCGCCGGCGCCCTGCTCAAGTGGCGCTTCCCGGCCGCGAGCCGGCTCATCCTGCCCGTCGCGCCGCTCGTGGCCGTCATCGCCATCACGCTGATCGTGGGGTCGGTCCTCGGCGCGGGCCGCCAGCAGGTGATCGACGCCGGCGTCCGCCTCCTGCTCGCCGTCGTCTGCCTCCACGCCGGCGGCTTCGTGCTGGGCTACCTGGCGGGCCGGCTCCTGCTGCGCCGCGAGCTCGCCGCGCGCACCGTCGCCATCGAGGTGGGCATGCAGAACTCCGGCCTCGGCGTCGTGCTGGCGCAGCAGAACTTCGCCAATCCCCTCGTCGCGCTGCCCAGCGCCCTGTCGGCGCTCTTCCACTCCCTGGTGGGCAGCCTGGCCGCGGCGATCTGGCGCGCGGCCCCGCCGCCGCGAACTCCGCAATCGCCTTGACGCGCCGGGCGTCGTGCTCGTTAGGCGGGGCCGGGTCGTGACCACAACCGGGACCGACGATACGGACCCTAGCCGTGGCGTCCGGCAATAGCGTGCCGATCAGGAGCCTCGGCGGCCAACGCCAACGCGGGCTGCGTCGTCTGCCGCTTCGATGGCGCGCGGTCGATCGAGTCTGAAGGATAGCAACGCGAGTCGCTTCAGACGCGCGGGCAAACCGCCTGCACCGAGTCACCCCCAGCATTTCACACCAAGAATGTTGACAACTGTTTCGTTGTATTCTGTTCCCATGAGGTCATCTACCGGCCGCTGGGTCAGCGGCGACGACTTCTTTGATCGCGAGCCGGAGCTGCGGATACTGAGCGAGCTGGTCCAGGATCGCAACCACGTCGTGCTGACGGGGCAGCGGCGCATGGGCAAGACCAGCGTCGTCCGGGAGCTCGGTCGCCGGCTCGAGAGGGACGACAGGATATTCCTCTTCACCGACATCGAGGGTGCAACCTGCGCGGAGGACGCGATCGCACAGATCGCGCAGGCCGCCCACCCGTTCCTTCCGAAGGCGTCCCGATTCACCACGGGGATGAAGCGCTGGCTGAGCGACAACGTCGAGGAGATCACTGCGCTCGATTTCGGAGTGAAGATCCGCGCCGGACTGGACGCCGGAAGCTGGCGCCGCCACGGAGAGCAGCTCTTCCGCGATTGTGCGACCCAAGGCCGGCCGGTGCTCCTCGTCATCGACGAGCTGCCGATCTTCCTCAAGCGGATGCTCCATCGCGACGGTGACGCGCAACGGGTGGACGAATCGGACGAGACCGGATAGCGGTGGCGGATGTCGGAGCGGTCTATCGCAACGACCTGCTCGGACCGGCGGGACAGACTGACCTCGTGCACTACGAGACGCGACTGAAGGAGGGACTCGACGAGGGCAGTCATTCCATCGCGATGGAGATCCTGGCCGAGGCTGCGACGCAAGACGTATTCGCGCGGGATGCGAGGCAGATCCTCGAACGGCTGTACTCCGTCGTGGTTGACAATGCGGCAGGCCGCATCATGGACGCTCTCGACATCCTGGTGCACGACGGCTATCTCGAAGGCGGTGACGACGGTCATCGTTTCCCGTCGCACCTCCTGAAGGACTGGTGGTCAGCGCGCTTCCGCGATCACCACGCGCCGCTCGGCGACCGGCGCGCGGGCGATGAACCGGGGAGGCAGGTGCAATGACGGGGGCAGCGAACAGCCCGTCAGAGCGCTCGATCCGCAAGTTCAATCCCGGAACGTTCCAGTCCGACGAGGAGGTGATCGAGCAGTTCGTGGTCCGCGGCAGCGAACTCGGCATCGTGCTCGACGTGCTGCGCGGGAACATCGATTCGCCCTCGTGCCAGCACGTCCTGGTCGTCGCCCCTCGCGGCCGGGGCAAGACCATGCTGCTGGCCCGCGTCGCCGCCGAACTGCGTACCGCAAGCACACTGTCCGAACGCCTGTTGCCGGTCCGGTTCATGGAAGAGAGCCATGAGGTCTTCAACCTAGCCGACTTCTGGTTGGAGACCCTGTTCCACCTGGCCCGGGAGACAGCCGCACACGATCCCGAGATTGCACAGGACCTGCATGAAACCCGTGCCGCCCTGGTCGGCCGCTGGAACGAACAGGGACTCGACGAGCACGCCCGCGCCGCGGCGCTTGCCGCGGCGGACCGGCTCGGAAGAAGGCTCGTCCTCATGGTCGAGAACATGCAGGCGCTGTGCCGGAACGTCGACGACGATTTCGGCTGGAAGCTTCGTCAGGTGTTGCAATCGGAACCGCAGATCATGCTGCTCGCCTCCGCCGCCAGCCGCTTCAAGGGCCTCGACGATGCGGAGCAGCCGTTCTTCGAGCTGTTCCGGATCGTCGATCTGGAACCCTTGACTACCGGCGAGTGCCGGTGCCTATGGCGGGCCGTCAGCGGCGACGCGGTCACCGATCGAGAGATCCGGCCGCTCGAAATCCTGACCGGAGGCAGCCCTCGCCTGCTCGTCATCGTGGCCGGCTTCGCCCGCCACCGGTCCCTGCGCCAATTGATGGAAGAATTGGTGACGCTGATCGACGAGCATACCGAGTACTTCCGCGGCCACCTGGAAGTACTGGGCAAGGCCGAGCGGCGCGTCTATCTGGCCGTGATCGATCTGTGGCAACCGTCAAGGCCGGGCGAGATCGCCGCGCGGGCACGCATGGACTTGCGCGTTGTCTCGACCATGCTCGGACGGCTGGTCAACCGTGGCGCCGTCATCGCCGCGGGAAACGGCAAGAAGCGGCTGTACTCCGCGGCTGAACGTCTCTACAGCATCTACTACAAGTTGCGGCGCGAGCGTGACGAGGCGGCCGTCGTCCGCAACCTGATCCATTTCATGGCGGTGTTCTATAGCGAAGCGGAGCTGTCCGAGCTGTCCGGCCGCCTGGTTTCGGAGGCCGCGGCGTCGGCCGCCATTCGCGCCGGCATCAAGCAAGCACTCGGCGAGATCCGGCCCCCCGATGGCCCCCGCGCGAGCACGGCGCGGGCATTGGAGCAGATTGCTAGTCAAGCCGCGGAGAACAACCGTCGGGAGATCGCACGCCGCGTCAAGGCAGCGGCCCGGGAGCAAGCCTTCGAGAGCGTCATCGAAATTGCGGACGAGGCGCTCGGCGGGCCGGGGGCAGGCGCCTCCCGGCTGCCGGCGGCGTTCGCTGCGTATCTGCTGCACCAGAAGGCCACCGCGTATCAGGAAATGGACAAGTGGAATGCAGCGATCGCCGCCTGCGACGAGATCGTGGCTCGTTTCAGCAACAGCAACGAACCGAGGCTCCGGTGGTGGGTTGCCGTGGCGCTGTTCGACGGGGGACGAGGGCGGGAAGAAAGCGGCCAATGGGACGCAGCAATTTCAGCCTACGACGAAGTTGCCGCGCGCTTTGGCGACAGCGACGAGCCGAAGCTCCAATGGTGGGTCGCTGCGGCGCTGGTCGACAAGGGCACCGTGCACGCGAAGTGCGGCAAGTGGGAAGCCGCTATTGCCGCATACGAGGAGGTCCTTTCAGAGTACGGCGACAGCGACGAGCCGAATGTGCAGTCGTCAGTCGCCTTCGCACTGCTCGGCAAGGGAAAAGCGAACGAGATGCTCGGCGAGTGGAAGGCAGCCATTGCAGTTTGCGACGAGGTGGTCACGCGGTTCGGCCACAGCACCGGATCGATCCTCCAATGGACAGTAGCGCATGCACTAGCCGACAAAGGCACGAGACAGGCTGAACTCGGCTCGGCAGACGACGCCCTAGAGTCCGCCGACGCGCTCGCGCAGAAGCTCGCGGCCTTATCTACCGAGGATGAAGGCGGCAGGCTCCGGTGGCGAATGCAGTGCGTGCGGGCGCGAGCGCTGTCGCTCCGGCGCGCCTATGAACCCGCCCTGGAGGTGTTCCGGTCCGCGTACGCCGCGTTCCAGCCCGGCGACAAGGTCATGATGCACGGGATGATGCGGCTCGTGCCCGACTTGGTCGCGACAGGCGCCGCAACAGGAGAACTGGTCGCAATCCTGTTGAGCGACGGCGCGAAGGCCGCCACGCTGACCCCCCTAGTGGTGGCGCTGCGCGAGTTCGCCGGCGAGCACGTACGCGCGCCGGAGGAGGTCCGGAAGGTAGCGGCCGATGTCCGCAAACGGCTCGTGGGGAAGCTGGCCGCAGCCGGCGAGGGACCGACGATGGACTGAACGCACAGTCCGGCGCGGCTCGTTCGACCGACGGCCTTGTCCTTGGCGGCGAATAGGAGGCCCTGATATCCGCCGTCGCTCGCGGCGTCGGGATCCTGCTCATCCAACACTGCTATCTCGTGGTCTGTCAGCGTGACGCACATTAGTTTGCTCCTGTCGCGCCTCCGAAGCACATGCGAGGAGCCAGCTTCCTATGAAGCAGCGCGAGCAAAGCCGAACCGCGGAATATTATTCTATCGCCTGCTCCGCCGGCTCGCTCCGAATCACCCCGCCGCCGCGGCCGCCCTGGACACCAGCGCGCGGAGGCGCGGCTCGAGGTCCAGCGCGAGCGCCGCGGCACGCCCCCGCGCCGACATCTTGCGCCAGGTCTTGCCCAGGATGTCGACGAGCTTGGCGTCGTCGTGCCGGTCCGCGAAGGCGGGCAGGTAGTGCTGCAGGAAGACCAGGCAGGCGACGTCCTCGAGGAGCTGGACCTGCGGGTCGGCCTTGAGACGCTCCTTGCGCAGCAGCGCGCCGACCCGCGCGACGGTGTCGTCGCCGTAGCCGACGGCGCGGAGAATCTCGGCCGCCGTTGCGGCGTGGAAGCGCGCGAGGTCGGTCCGCCAGCGCCGGTAGCCGTCGCGGCCCTCGGGGTAGGTGTCGCGCGGCACGGTCCAGCGGCGGATGTGCTGGCAGCGGACGGCCAGGCGGACGGCCTCGGGCGCCTCCGGCGCGAAGCTGTCGAGCGCCGCGGTCATCCGGCGGGCATAGACGAGCTCCCGCGGCTGCTCCCCCCCGTCGACGATCTCGCGGTTGGGATCGTCGGCGTTGGCCTCGTCGAAACGGGCCAGCGCCGCGCGGAGCCGCGCCGCGCCGACCGCGCCCCCGTCAGACGTCTCCGGCGACATAGCCTTCCTTCTCGAGGTGCAGCACGATCTGCTGCGCCGCCTCCTCGGCCGTCAGGCGGGTCGTGTCGATGGCGATGTCGGCGTCGTCCGGCTCCTCGTAGGGGTCGGAGATGCCGGTGAACTCCTTGATGATGCCCGCGCGCGCCTTGGCGTACAGTCCCTTGCGGTCGCGCTGCTCGCACACCTCGAGCGGCGTCGCCACGTGCACCAGGATGAAGCCGCCCAGCGGCTGCACCATCGCGCGGACGTCCTTGCGGACGGCATCGTAGGGGGCGATCGGGGCGCAGATGGCGATGCCGCCGTTCTTCGTGATCTCCGAGGCCACGTAGCCGATGCGCCGGATGTTGATGTCGCGGTGCTCCTTCGAGAAGCCGAGCTCGCTGGACAGGTGCTTGCGGACCAGATCGCCGTCGAGCAGCGTCACGGGCCGCCCGCCCAGCTCGAGGAACTTGACGAGCAGGACGTTGGCGATGGTCGACTTGCCCGACCCGGACAGGCCGGTGAAGAAGACGGTGACCCCCTGGTTGTGCCGCGGCGGATGGCTCCGCCGCAGCTCCCCGGCCACGTCGGGGAACGTGAACCAGCCCGGGATGTCCCTGCCGCCGGCCAGCCGCTCGCGCAGCTCCGTACCCGAGAGATTGAGCGTGCGGGTCCCCTCGGCGACCTCGTTCACCGGCGCGTACGAGTCGCTGGCCTCCACGTAGACCATCATCCGGAACGGCACCATCGTGACGCCGAGCTCGGCCTCGTGGCGGCGCAGCAGATCCTGGGCGTCGTACGGGCCGTAGAACGGCGTGCCGGACGAGTCGCTGCCCGGTCCCGCGTGGTCGCGGCCGACGATCAGGTGCGTGCAGCCGTGGTTCTTGCGGATGATCGCGTGCCACACCGCCTCGCGCGGGCCGCCCATGCGCATCGCCAGCGGCAGGAGCGACAGGAGCGCCGTCCGGGCCGGATAGCGGTGCAGCAGAGCCTGATAGCAGCGGACGCGGGTGTAGTGGTCGACGTCGCCCGGCTTCGTCATCCCCACCACCGGATGAATCAGCAGGTTCGCCTCGACCTCCTTCGCCGCGCGCAGCGTCAGCTCCTGGTGCGCCCGGTGCATCGGGTTGCGCGTCTGGAACGCCACGACGCGCGTCCACCCCAGCTTGGCGAACTCGGCCCGCAGCTCCGCCGGGGAGTGGCGCAGGAGCCGGTAGTCGTAGTGCGTGACCGGCTGCACGCCGGTCAGCGTGCCGCCGACGTAGTACGGCTGCGTCCGCTCGAGCAGGTGCGCCACGCCCGGATGCTCCGGGTTCGCCGAGCCGAAAACCGCCTCGGCCTCGGCCTGCCGATCGGGCCGCCAGACGTCCTCGACCTGCAGCGCCGCGAGCATGACGCCCTCGGGATCGCGCAGCGCCAGGCTGGCGCCGGGCGCGAGCGTCGAGGCCAGCGCCTCGGAGACGTCCAGCGTGATCGGCAGCGGCCAGAGCGTGCCGTCGGCGAGGCGCATCTCCGCGCACACGCGCTCGTGGTCGCCGCGCGTCATGAAGCCGGTGAGCGGCGAGAAGCCCCCGCCCAGCAGCAGCTCCAGGTCGCACAGTTGGCGGGGCGTGAGGTCGTGGGACGGCCAGTCGCGCGATGCGGCCCTCAGCGCGGCGGCGCGGTCCTCGTCCACGATCAGGTTCACGAGCTGTCCGCCATGCGGCGGGATGAGGTGGTCGGCCAAGGCAAGCGTCTCCTGTTGACGGTGAGCGGGACGATGGGAACCCTTCAGGGTATCACGCCGGGTCCGCGCGGCACGGCGGGCCCCGCACGTCCGCCCGAACCCAACCCGAGCACGAAACGGCCGTTGCGCAGCGAGGGCTTGTTGTAGGTGAGCGGACTCGGGTGCGGCTCGCCTTCCGCGGAGTGACGGTAGACGCAGTCGCCGGCCCCGACGTCCCACTCCATGGTGGGGCCCAGCCGCGGGTAGACGTCCGCCCGGCCCTCGGCGAGCAGGCAGAACTTGAGCGAGCTGCCGACCTTCAGCCGTTCCCTGATCGTGTACGCCGCCAGGAAGTTCTCGAGCTCCGGGCTCGGATGCGAGCGGCTCTCGACGACCCGCAACGGCTGGCGCGGATCGGCGAGCCGCGAGCGGATGCGCTCGGGCTGCCGGCCCCGGCGCAGCTTCCACGCGCCCTGCCGCCGGGCCGCGTAGTAGACGACGCCGAGCGCCGGCGCGGCCACGGCCCCGAGCACCGGCTCGCCCGCCTCGATCAGCGCGATGTTGACGGTGAACTCGTCGGTCCGCCGCAGGAACTCCTTCGTGCCGTCCAGCGGATCGACCAGCCAGAAGCGCTGCCAGCCGCGCCGCTCCGCGTGCGCCGGCAGCGGGGCTTCCTCCGACAGATACGGGATGGCGGGGTCGAGCGCCGCGAGGCGGGGTCGAATCACGTCCTCGGACGCCATGTCCGCCGCGGTCACGGGCGATCCGTCCTGCTTCCGCCGCACCCACGCGCCGCTGTCCCGATAGAGCCGGAGAACGGCGTCGCCCGCGGCGGACGCAATGGCGGCGACATCCTCGATCGAGATGGCGGCGGTCATGCAGCCCGGCAGTGTACCCCGCCGGCGGCGCGACCGGCGCCTCTGCACCCGCGCTTGACCGGCGGGATACCATCGTGGGTCGGCGTCGCGGGAACCCACACCTCATGGCCAGATTCAGGTTCGGACCGGGGCTGCTCGTCTCCGCGGCGTTCATCGGCCCCGGCACCATCGTCACCGCGAGCACCGCGGGCGCCGGCTACGGCGCCGCCCTGCTGTGGGCGATCGTCTTCTCGGTGGCGGCCACCATCGTGCTCCAGGACATGGCGGCCCGGGTGGGCATCGCGGGACGCCAGGGCCTCGCGGAATCCATCCGGGCGAGCATCGCCTCGCCGCTGCTCAGAAGCACGCTGATGGGGCTCATCGCGGCGACGATCCTGCTGGGCAACGCCGCGTTCCAGGCCGGCAACCTGCTCGGCGCGTCGGTGGGGCTGAACCTGGTCACCGGCCTCCCGCTGGGCGCGATCGTGACGCTGATCGGCACGCTGGCCGCCGGCCTGCTGCTGACCGGGCGCTACCGGACGATCCAGAACGCCCTCATCGCGCTGGTCGGACTGATGAGCGTCGTCTTCTGCGGCGTGGCCGCCCTGACCGCGCCGAGCCTCGGGGAACTGGCCCGGGGCGCCCTCGTGCCGAGCGTGCCCCCCGGCGCGCTGCTCGTCGTGCTGGCGCTGATCGGGACCACCGTCGTCACCTACAACCTCTTCCTGCACGCGAGCACGGCGCTGGAGCAGTGGCCCGATCAGTCGCGGGTCGAGGAGAACGTCAGGGAAGCCCGTCTCGACACGATCTGCTCGGTCATCCTGGGCGGGCTCGTCACCGCGTCGGTGCTGGTCACGGCCATGCCGCTCCAGGGCCTCGGCGGAGACGTCGACGCGGCAGCGGTCGGCCAGCGGCTCGAGCCGCTGCTCGGCCCGGCCGCGCCGCTCCTGTTCGGCGCGGGGCTGTTCGCCGCCGGGTTGACGTCGTCGATCACCGCCCCGCTGGCCGCCGCCTACGCAGCCTCCGGCGCCTTCGGCTGGACGCCGGACCTCAGGAGCGCCCGGCTGCGGATGCTCGGCGGCTTCGTGCTCATCAGCGGGGTGCTGTTCGGGGTCCTGTTCGGCGGTTCGCCTTACCAGGTGATCATCATGGCGCAGGCGGGGAACGCGGTGATGCTGCCCATCCTGCTCGTGCTGCTGCTGGTCATCGCGAACCGCACCGACATCGTGGGCCGGTTCAGGAACACCCGCCTCGTCAACGCGCTGGGAATTCTCGTCGTGCTCGTGATCGCCACGCTCTCGGCGATCCAGTTGGCGCGCATCACCGGCCTCGCGGAGTAGCCCGGCAATCGTCGCCTGCGGCTCCGGTTGCCGCCCAACCAACCCTCACCAGGAGTCTGCGCCGTTCTGCGGCGCAGACTCCTGGCGGTCAGGACTGCCGCCAGCGCAGCAGGCGCCGCTCGAGCCGTTCGGCGCACGCGAACAGCAGCAGCACGACGGCCATGATCAGGAGGATCAACGCGATGGTCAGCGCGGCGTTGTAGGTGCTCTGCGCGAACTGCAGCAGGTAGCCCAGCCCGCGGCTGGACGCCACGAACTCGCCGACCACCGCCCCGGTGAACGCGAACCCCACGGCGACCCGGAAGCTGCCCAGCACCCAGCTCGTGACCGACGGCACGTACACCTCGCGGATCAGGACCCGCCGGCCGCCGCCCAGGGTCCGGACCCGCTCGACCAGCCGCCGGTCCACCTCCCGGAAGCCGTTGTAGACGGCGAAGAAGATGAGCACGGCGACGAGGATCGTGGCGAGCGCCAGCTTGGACGCCAGGCCGATGCCGAGCCAGATGACGAACAGGGGAGCCAGGATGACGCGGGGGATCGCGTTGAGCAGGATCATGACCGGCTCGAGCAGGTCGGCGACGAGCGGCGCGAGCGCGGCGGCGAAGCCGAGCGCGATACCCAGCACGAGACCGACGAGCAGGCCGGCGAACGCGGCGGCGGCAGTCGCGCCCAAGTGCGGCCAGAGGTCGCCGCCGGCGGCCAGGTCGAACAGCACGCCGGCGACGGCCGACGGCGGCGGCGCGTAGAACGGGTCCAGCAGGCCCGCGCGCGACGCCGCCTCCCACATCGCCAGCAGCGACAGCAGCGCGGCGGCGCGGCGGACGGGCGGCGAACGGCGCCAGCCCTTCATGACGGCGCCGCCACCGGCCACCGCTCCGCCGCCAGCTCCTCCCAGAGACGCCGCAGGAGCGGCCCGAAGGCGGGATGTCCGCGCGCCTCCAGCACGCGCCGCGGGCGGGGGATTCCGACGCGGTGGCTGGCGCGGATGGCGGCGCGCGGCCCGTGACCCAGCACGTGCACGACGTCGGACGCGCTGATGGCCTCCTCCAGGTCGTGCGTCACCAGGAGCACGGTGAGCCGCTCGCGCTCGACCCACTCCAGCAGCTCCTGCGTGATGCGCGTCCGCACGATGGCGTCGAGGGCGGCGAACGGCTCGTCCATCAGCAGCAGCCGGGGCCGCAGCGCCAGCACCTGCGCGATGGCCACCCGCTTGCGCTGGCCGCCGGAGAGCTGACCGGGATAGCGGTCGCCGTAGCCGGCCAGCCCCATCATCTCCAGCCAACCGTCGGCCTGCCCGTCGGCTTCGGCCGGCGCGACGTCCCGGATGCGCAGCCCGAGCGCGACGTTCTGGCGCGCCGTGCGCCACGGCAGCAGCGCGTCGTCCTGGAACAGGAAGCCGACGTCCCGCATCCCGACGTCGAGCTCCACCGTGCCGCGCAACGGCTCCAGCAGGCCGGCCACCACCCGCAGGATGCTGGTCTTCCCGGAGCCGGAGGGGCCGCCGAGGGTGGCGAACTCCCCCGCCGCCACGTCGAGATCGATGCCCTCGAGCACCGGCTCCCCGCCGTAGCCGACCGCCAGCCCGCTGATCCGGAGCATGGTCTTCAGCGTGCGCCCGTCAGCTTCCATCAGACGGGGCTGCGCCCCGAACCCCCGGCGTCCGCTTGCGGGGACCCCATAGCCCCGCGCCGGTCCCGCGGCGCGGATTCCGAGTCGGCGAGCGCCCCCGCGTCCAGCAGATCCTCCAGGTCCACCTGCCCCGGCTGCAGCAGGCCGGCCACCTCCTGCGCGCGCAGCACCCGTCCGGCGGCCTCGACGTCCACGGCGACGCGTTCGGGGTACAGCGACCGCCGGTAGCGCTCGATGACCGTCTCGAGGCGGTCGACGTCCCCGCCGGCCACGAGCGCCGCGGGCAGCGCCGCCACGATCTCGGCCGGCGGCAGCCTCCGGGTATCGGCCAGGCCCGCGGCCAGCGCGGCCGCCAGCTTCCGTATCTCCGGCAGGCGCGCATCGCGCTCGGCCGACCGCACGGAGACGCCCATGAACGCGTACGGACCGCCGAGATGGCGCCGCGCCTCCTCGATCTCCATGAAGTTGACCAGCTCGCGGCCGCCGGCCTCGACGATCAGCGACAGGGCCGGCTCCTGCAGCATCGCCGCGTCCACCTGGCCGATCCGCAGCGCGTCGAACACGTTGGTGCCGATGGCGGCAAACTGCACGGCGCCGGCGTCGGCGCCCGCCTGATCCAGCAGCAACAGGAGCAGGGCGTGGTCGGCGTTGCCGAGGGCGGAGATCCCGACGGTCCGACCCGCCAGCGCTGCTACCGAGCCGACGGCGCCGGCCCGCGCCGGGGCCGTCGCGAGCGCGAACAGCGGCAGCCGGCCGGTGGAGGCCACCCGGCGGATCGGGGCTCCGTTGGCGGCCGCCTGCAACGCGACGTCGAACGACGTGCCGGCATAGTCGACGGCGCCGCCCACCAGCGCCTGCATCGCCGCGTTTCCGCCGCGAGTGTAGATGAGCTCGACGGCCAACCCCTGCGCGGCGAAGTGCCCGCGCACCCGCGAGACCTCGTAGGGCACGACGCACAGGAGCTGGCCGCAGAAGGCGAGCCGGACGGCGGCCGCGCCGTCCGGCCGATCGCTGCCGCAGCCGCTGACCGCGATGACCCCGGCCGCGCAGGCGAGACCCTTGAGCGTGGTGCGGCGATCCCACTCGGCGCCGGGCGCCGGCCAGCGACCGTCCGTCGCGTCCGACCCGGACGGCGGGCCGGAAACCGGCCCCAGCAGATTCGGATTCGTCGCCTCGCAGCAGCCCATGGCGGGCACCATACCACGCGGCGCCGACCCTGCTACGATCTCCACGCGCCGATGACTTCCGTCGCACCGTCGAGCTGGCCGAGCACGGAGCGGGCGCGCGCGGGGACCATCCTCGTCGCGGTGCTCGTCATGCTGGCCATCGATGCGCTCCCGGAGCCCGCGCCGATCGCGCGCGGCGACGAGCTGATCGCGCTGAGCGGCCCCGGCAAGGCGTGCCTCGCCATCCTCGCCTTCGCAATCACCCTGTGGGTCACCGAGGCGGTCCCGTTCGCCGTCACGGCCCTCTTCGTCCTGCTGCTCATCCCGGTGCTGGGGATTGCCGACTATCCGGCGGCCGTCCGCGCCGGCTTCGGCAACACGCTGATCACTTTCTTCATCGGGGTGCTGCTGCTGTCGACGGGCTTCACGCGGTCGGGGCTCGGAACGCGGCTGGTGCTGTACGTGCTGCGCGTCGTCGGGACTCGCACCGACCGCGTGCTGCTCGGCTTCCTGGTGGTGGGCGCGCTGCTGTCGATGTGGATAACCGACATGTCGGTGGCGGCCGTGCTCCTGCCGCTGGGCGTCGGCGTGCTGCGCGACGCCCGACTCGAGCCGCTCAAGAGCAACTTCGGGCGCGCCCTGATGATCTCGTGCGCCTTCGGCCCCCTGATCGGCGGCATCGGCACGCCCGCCGGCGCCGGCGCCAACCTGGCCGCCGTCGGCTACCTGCGCGAGCTGGCCGGCGTCGAGATCACGTTCCTGCGCTGGATGGCGTACGGCGTGCCGGCCTCGCTGCTCATGATCCCGGTCGGCTGGCGCCTCCTGCTGCGCGCCTTTCCCCCCGAGCTGGACCGGCTGCCGATTCGCGACGCCGAGATCGCCGACCGGCTGGCGGCGCTCGGACGCCCGACCCGCCTCGAGATCTGGACGCTCGTCGTCTTCGCGGGCACCATCAGCGTCTGGCTGACGACCCCGCTGCTGGCCGGCTGGACGGGCGGCCTGATCAATCCGCCGCCGCAGGCGGTGGCGCTCGGCGGCGGCCTGCTGCTGTTCCTGCCCGGCCTGCGCGTGCTGGTGTGGAAGGAGGCCCAGCGCGACATGGACTGGGGCGGGGTCATCCTGATCGTGGCCGGCCTGTCGCTGGGCGTGATGGTGTTCGAGACCGGGGCGGCGCGCTGGCTGGCGCAGGTGATGCTGGGACGGCTGGCGCTCGTCCCCGACGTCCTGCAGCCGTTCGTCATCGTCCTCGTGGTGGCGGCGCTGCACCTGCTGTTCTCGAGCAACACCGTCACCGGCGCCATCATCATGCCCATCCTGATCGCCCTGGCCCAGGACCTGGGACTCGACGTCTGGACGGTGGCCGCGCCGGCGGCGTTCACTTCGTCGCTCGCCTTCATCCTCGTGACCGAGAGCCCCACGAACGTGCTGCCGTACTCGGCCGGCTACTTCTCCATCCGGGACATGGCGCGGGTCGGCATCGCGATGACGTTGGGCGCCGCCGTCTGCGTTACGATCGCGATAGTGACCGTGCGGAGCCTCGGCGGCGGCTAACCGGCCGCCAGGAGGACATCATGACCTGGAGCAAGGCCATCCGGTCGGCGGCCGGATACGGCGCGGTGCTGGCCGTCGCGGCAGCCGCGTGCGGGGTGCTGCCGGCGGCGGCGCAGGACGTCCCGCGCTACGAGCTCGATCCGCTGTGGCCGACGCTGCCGTTCGGCGACGGCTGGCTCACCGGCGGCCTCGGCGGTATGTGCGTCGGCGGGGACCGCGTCCTCATCCTCAACCGGCAGAACGTCGTCCCGGCCGACCTGGACGGCGCCCGCCCGGCCCCGCCGGTGATCGAGCTCGACCCCGAGGGCAACGTGGTCCGCGGCTGGGGCGATCCCGAGCTGAGCGGCAACCGGCTGCACGACTGCCACGTCGACGGCGACGGGAACGTCTGGATTGTCGCGGCCGACACCGGCGTGGTGCAGAAGTACTCCGCCGACGGCAGCGAGCTCCTGCTGCAGATCGGCGAGACCGGCCGCTACGACTCGTCGGACGGCACGCGGGAAGGGCGGCCCCTGAACTCCGACCGGGCCCAGTTCTTCCTGCCCGCCAGCCTCGACGTCGATCCGCGGACCGGCGACGTCTACGTGGCCGACGGGGAGACGCCCGCCGGCAACTTCCGCATCGCGGTGCTCGACCGCGACGGGCGGTTCCTCCGCCAGTGGCCGCTCCACCGGACCGCCGGCGAGGAGGACATCGTCCCGCTGCCCCACTGCCTGCGGCTGTCCAACGACGGGCTGGTGTACGTGTGCGACCGGCGGGCCGACCGCGTGCAGGTGTTCGACCGGACGGGCAGGTTCGTGCGCAACATCGACGTGCCGTTCCACCCGGTCACCCCGCGCGGGACCGATCGCACCGGCACCCGGGGCACCGCCGTCGTGCTCGCGTTCTCCCCCGACCCCGGGCAGCGCCTGCTGTTCGTCCTCAACCAGAACAGCGTCATGGTCGACGTCGTCGACCGCCGCAGCGGGGAGGTCCTGACGAGCTTCGGCGGCGGCCCGGGACGCTACCGGGGCCAGTTCACGCTGCCGCACGGCATCGGCGTCGACTCGGCCGGCAACGTCTACGTGGCGGAGCAGGAGGGCCGGCGCATCCAGAAGTTCGTCCGCGTCGACCCGTAGCGCGCCGCCGGGCGCATCGTCGCGCTCCGGGATACGGCGTCGGGGCGCCGTTCCGCTGGCCCGGCAACCGGCTCATCGAGCAATCGCGCGTACCATGATCCGCAACATGCCGAGCAGGACGCCCGATCCGATCCTCGCTGTGCTGGCCGCGGCGGCGCGGGCGGCGCCCGGTCTCGACCTGCTGATCCTGTTCGGTTCGCGGGCGCGCGGTGGTGCTCGGACCGGCGCGGACTGGGACTTCGGCTATCTGGCGGACGAGGCGGCGGACATGCCGGCGCTGCTGGCTGCCCTGGTGGACGTGCTCCACGACGATCGCATCGACCTTGTCGATCTCCGGCGGGCCAGCGGACTGTTGCGGTATCGGGCAGCGTGCGACGCACGCCTGGTATACGAGTCGGCAGCGGACCTGTTCGATGGTTACCGGTTGGAGGCGGCGCGCTTCTGGTGTGACAACGCCCCGATCCTCAAACCGGGGTACGACGAGATCCTGGAGTCCCTGCGACCGTGAGCGTTCTCGATCGGTCGGTGCTTGCCGAACGCACCATGACCGTCCAGCGCCATCTGGCACGCGTGGCGGATCGACTGCCGGTGGCGCCGGACCTTCTGCAGCCGGCGACCGACGCATCGGACGCCGTGGTGCTGCATCTGTGGCAGGCTACGCAGATCGTGATCGACGCCGCGATGAGCGCCTGCCTGGCGCTGCGGCTGGGCACACCCAACAGCTACGCGGATGCGTTCCTGCGCCTGCGGCAGGCGGAGATCATCGAGGCCGATCTCGCCGATCGTCTCGCACGCGCCGCCGGATTCCGCAACCTCGTGGCCCACGCCTACGACTCGCTCGACCTGCGGCGCGTCCACCAGGCTGCAACCGACGGTCCGGCCGACCTCCTGAGGTTTCTGGCGGCTCTGCAGGACCATGCAAAGGGATGACGAAACAGTACCGGCCGCGGCCGGAAAGCGCTCGGACGCACGACGGATTCCGGTGGAGGACGTCGTTCCCCACGGATCCGTTCGAGCCGCTTATGATCGAGATCCGTGAGGGACCAAGGAGGATTGCGATGCGCGACGCAACTCGGCGGGATGCGGTGATGGGATGCGCGGCGCTGCTGGCCTGCCTGGCGCTGGCCGGCGGCGGTCTGCTGCTGGCGCAGTCGTCGACGACCAACCCCTACCGGGCGACCTTCGGCTGGGAGCAGCTCCCCGAGGGGCGCGTGCTGGGCACGGTGAGCGGCGCCTTCCCCGATCCGGACGGCCGGCACCTGTGGATCCTGGACCGCTGCGGCGCGAACCAGTGCGCGGGCTCCGACCTCGACCCGATCCTGAAGTTCGACCTCGAGGGCAACCTCGTCGACAGCTTCGGCGCCGGCCTGTTCGGGTTCCCGCACGGCTTCTTCCTCGACCACGAGGGCTTCCTGTGGGTGACCGAGGGCGGGTCGCACGGCGACTCGCGCGCCACGCCGGGCGAGCAGATCGGCATCGGCCACCAGGTGCTGAAGCTCAACCAGCAGGGCGAGGTGGTGATGCGCCTCGGCGAGGCCGGCGTCTGGGGCGACGACGAGGCGCACTTCAACGGGCCGTCGGGCGTGGTCGTGGCGCCCGACGGCGACATCTGGATCGCGGACGGGCACCGGGGCGGCAACAACCGGATCGTCAAGTTCTCGAAGGACGGCACGTTCCTGCTGGCGATCGGCGGCGGCGTCGGCTCGGAGAGCAAGGAGGCCGCCCGCTTCAGCGATCCGCACGACATCAAGATGGACTCGCGGGGCCGCGTGTACGTGGCCGACCGCGGCAACAGCCGCATCCAGGTCTTCGACGGAGACGGCAACCTCCTGCACATCTGGACGCACTACGGCAAGCCGAGCGGGCTGTTCATCGACCGCAACGACATCCTGTACGCCGGCGACGGCCTCTCCGGCATGGTCCGCACCGGCCCGCCCGACAACTGGCGCAGCAACCTGGGCTGGGAGAAGGGCATCCGCATCGGCAGCCTGAAGACCGATCAGGCCTGGGTGACGCACTTCGTGCCGCATCACGAGGTGGACGTCGGCGCCGGCGTCGAGTTCCTGGGCGTGGACTTCGACGGCAACATCTACGCGGGCGAGGTCAGCCGGCGGCGGCTCGTGCGCTACGTGCTGCACCGGCCGTCGGAGCTGCTCGGATTCTGACGGTCCCCGCGGCCGGTGACCGGCCTGCCGGGAATCCCCCGGGGTCCCGGCGGATGGGGTGACGGCAACCATGGAGCTGTCGGCGTACGGGCGGCGGCTGCTGCGCGACTCGGGCGCGCGGTCGCTGATGGCCGACCTCGGCGCGGTCGCGGAGGCCGGCGGCGACATCATGAACCTCGGCGGCGGGACCCCGAGCCTCATCCCGGCCGCCGAGGCGGTGTTTCGCCGCCACATGCAGCGCCTGCTGCAACCCGGCGGCGCGTTCGGGCGCGCGATAGGCACCTACGGCGGCCCGGACGGCGACCGCGGCTTCGCCCGCGCCCTGGCCGCGCTGCTCCGGCGCGAGCTCGGCTGGGCGGTCGGCCCGCAGAACATCGCCCTGACCAACGGCAGCCAGTCCGCGTTCCTGGCCCTGTTCAACCTCCTCGCCGGCCCGGCCGGCGGCGACCGCCCCGCCCGCCGCATCCTGCTGCCGCTCGCCCCCGAGTACATCGGCTACGCCGACGTCGGCTTCACGCCGGGGCTGTTCACGTCGCGCAGGCCCGCCATCCGCGACCTCGGCGACAGGCTCTTCAAGTACGGGGTGGACTTCGAGGGGCTGGACGCCATCGAGGACATCGGCGCCATCTGCCTGTCGCGCCCCACCAACCCGACCGGCAACGTCGTCACCGACGCGGAGGTCGAGCGCCTGCGCGCCGCCGCGCGCGCACGCGGCGTGCCGCTCATCCTCGACACCGCGTACGGGTCGCCGTTCCCCGGCATCGTGTTCGGCGACGCGACGCCGGTCTGGGACGAGCACACGGTCGTCTGCATGAGCCTGTCGAAGCTGGGGCTGCCGGGGCTGCGCACCGGCATCGTGATCGCGAACGAGGCGATCATCGAGGCGCTCGTCGCCGCCACGGCCATCTTCTGCCTGGCGCCGGGCAGCCTCGGCCCGGCCCTGGCCACCGATCTGGTCGCCGGCGGCGAGGTGCTCGCGCTCGCCCGCGACGTCATCCGGCCGCACTACGCGGCCCGCGCGCAGCGCGCCGTCGATCGGCTCCGCGCCGGTCTCGAGGCCTGCGACGTGCGCATCCACAAGCCGGAGGGGGCGTTCTTCCTGTGGCTCTGGATGCCGGGCCTGCCCATCACCAACGCCGCGCTCTACGAGCGGCTCAAGGCGCGCGGCGTCATCGTCGTGTCGGGGCACTACTTCTTCCCGGGGCTCGAGGACGACGACTGGCCGCACAAGCGCGAGTGCGTCCGCATCAGCTACGCCGACGACTGGGGGCGCATCGAGCGCGGCCTCGACATCATCGTCGACGAGGTGCGCCGGGCGTACGACGAGGGCGCGCTCGGCGGCGGGTCGTGACCCCGCCGCGCGCCGCCGGGACGGTCAGGCCAGGTCGGCCAGCCCCGGCCGCTCACCGGCGCCGGTCGGGGTCGTAGAACGGAACGTCCCCCTTGATGGTGACGCGGTAGCCGTGGCGGGTCTCGGGGTAGTAGTCCCAGATGGCCAGGTGCTGGGCGCAGCGGTTGTCCCACAAGGCGACCGAGTGCCGGCGCCACTGGAAGCGGCAGTGGTAGTCGGGCCGCGCGCAGTGCCTGAAGAGGAAAGCCAGCAGCGCGTCGCTCTCGGCGAGCGGCAGCTCCTTGATGCGCGTGGTGAACCCCTCGTTGACGTAGAGCGCCGGCCGGCCGGTGACCGGATGCGTGCGGATGACCGGATGCTCGGCCGACGGGTAGCTGCCGTCCCGCAGATCCCCGGCGCCGTAGCGGCCGCGGTAGTACTGCTCGCCCTCGTGCACGGCGGTCAGCCCGGCCAGCATCCGCTGCATGCGGTCCGAGAGCCCCTCGTAGGCGGCGTACATGCTGGAGAACAGCGTGTCGCCGCCCGACGACGGCAACTGGACGATCCGCAGGATGCTGGCCATCGGCGGCTCGACGTCGCACGAGACGTCCGAGTGCCAGAGGCTCCCGGCGACGAACTCGACCTTATCGTCGCCGTGCACGACGAGAATCTCCGGATGCTCCGCGTCCTTCGGCGCGGCCGGGTGAATGTGCAGCTCGCCGAACCGGCGCCCCAGCGCCTTGTGCTGCTCGAACGTCAGGTCCTGGTCACGAAAGAACAGGACGAGGTGCTTCGCCCAGGCGTCCTTCAGCGCCGCCAGCACGGCGTCGTCGAGCGGCCGGGTCAGGTCGACGCCCGACACCTCGGCGCCGACGACCGGGGTGACCGGCTGGATTCGCAACGCCGCGGCTTGCACGGCCGGCTCCGTAAGGTTGGACATGGCGCTGCCGATTATAGCGATCCCGTTGCTATACTGCGCCCCGTGAGATGGACTCCGCAAGGCGCGCACGGCGCGCCTCGGCGGTAGCGGCGCGGGGCGATGGGGTCCCCGCAAGCGGACGCCGGGGGTTCGGGGCAAAGCCCCGTCTGATGGAAGCCCGCACGGCGCGCCTCGGCGGTAGCGGCGCGGGGCGATGGTCCCCGCAAGCGGACGCCGGGGGCCTGGGGCGCAGCCCCATCTGAATGAAGCTGCTCGATGAGCACCCGTCTCACCGCGCTCGGCGTCGGTCTCGCGTGTCTCCTCGCCGCCGGCTGCAGCGCCCCGCAACCGCCCTCCGCACCCGCCCCGCGCGACCGCGCGCAGCACCGGCAACTGCTGGTCGTCCTCGACGGCCTGCGGCCCGACTACGTCACGCCGGCGCTGATGCCGAATCTCCATGCGCTCGCCGGGCGGGGCGTCGTCTTCACGGATCATCACGCGGTCTATCCCACGGTGACGCGGGTCAACGCGGCCTCCATTGCCACCGGCGCCTACCCGGAAACGCACGGCCTGCTGGGCAACTCCGTCTTCTTTCCGCGCGTCGACGCCACGCGCTTCCTGAGCACGGCCGAGCGGTCCAACCTGCTCCGCATCGAGCGCGCAGAGCCGGCGCTGCTCACGGCGCCGACGCTCGGCGAGCGGCTGGCCGGGGCGGGCCTGCGGCTGCTCGTCGCCAGCGCCGGCTCCAGCGGCTCCGCCTATCTGCTCAACCACACGGTCGCCGGCGGGGGCATCATCCACCACGAGTACGCGCTGCCGGCCGCGCTCGGCGAGGCCGTGCGCCGGCGACTGGGTCGCCCCCCGCCCGCCGCCCTGCCCAACCGCGCCCGCAACCGCTACATCGTCGATGCGTTTCTCGAGGTCGGTCTCGACCGCGTCGACCCGGCCGTCGCCATCATCTGGCTGAGCGACCCCGATACGACCGCGCACGCCAGGGGCATCGGGCATCCGACCTCCGTCCTGGCGCTCCGCGCGGTGGACGCGGAGCTCGGGCGGCTCCAGGACGGACTCCGAGCCGCCGGCCGACTCGCAACGTTCAACATCTGGGTGACGTCCGACCACGGCTTCTCGACGCATACGGGCGGCGTGGATCTCGACGCGCTGCTGGCCCCCTTCGCCGGCGAGCTGCCGGACGGGACGCCGCGCATCGTCGCCGGCGGCGGGGCCATCTACGTGCGCGACGGCCGCCCGGACACCGTGGCGCATATCGTCGCGGCCCTGCAGGGCGCGGATCGGATCGGGGCGATCTTCACGCGCGACGGCCGCGTGCCGGGCACCCTGGGATTCGCCGACGCGCGGTGGGACCACGAACGCGCCGCCGACATCCTCTACTCGCCGGCCTGGACCGACGCCGAGAACCTCTACGGCTACCGCGGGACGAGCGCGGCGGGGGGCGCGGCCGGACACGGCAGCGCGAGCCCGTACGACATCCACAACACGCTGATCGCGGCCGGCCCCGACCTGGCGGCCGGCAGCGAGGTGTCGCTGCCGACGTCGAACGTCGATCTCGCCCCCACCTTCCTCTACCTGCTCGGCCTGTCGGCCGCGCCGACCATGGCCGGGCGGGCGCTGATCGAAGCGCTGGCCGCGGGTCCCGACCTGCCGGCCACGCGCGAGCCGGGCGAGATCGCGGCGGCCACGCCCGACGGCCGCTACCGCGCGGTCGCACGCACGTCGGCCGTCTTCGGCCGGCGCTACCTGGACGCCGCCGCCGCCGAGCGCCCCTGACGCCCCGGCACCGGCCGGCCCCGGCGCCGGCTTGACGCCGACCGCGGCCCTGGTCCAGAATGGTCGGGATGCGCATCCACGCGCGCTTCGGCGGCGCCTGTTGTTGCTGTTGTATGGAGGCCCCTCCGGGCCCCCGCGCCGCCGGTCGCGTCGTGTTGACGTAAGCCAGACACGCAAACAACCACTCAACGCACAAGACTGAAGGCCCGGGAGGCAAGCGCTTCCCGGGCCTTTTTTTGTTGTCCATGGATTACGGACCCAGCCTGATTGGCCTGCTCGTCGGCGTCGTGGTCGGCGCCACGTCGACCGGCGGCGGCGCGCTCCTCACACCGGCGCTCATCCTCGTCTCGCGTGTTCCGGCGTCGATCGCGATCGGCTCCGACGTCCTGATCGCAAGCGGCATGAAGCTGTTCGGCGGCGGGATCTACGCGCTCCGGGGCGAGGTGCACTGGCCAACCGTCGGGCGTCTCGCGCTCGGCTCCATCCCGGGGGCCGTCGCCGGCATCTGGGTGCTCAACCGCCTGCCCGCGAACGTGCTCGATGCGTACCTGAGCCGCGGGCTCGGGATGATCCTGATTGCCGCGGGGGTGGCGGTGCTCGTCCGCTTCACCGCCGGCGCGCGGGCTCATCCGCGGCACGCGCCGCGGCGGCCGGTCACCGTCGCGCTCGGCTTCGCGACCGGCATGCTCGTGAGCATGACCAGCATCGGGAGCGGCTCGCTGCTGCTGTGCGTCCTCGCGCTCTGCTATCCGCTGAGCGCCACCACGATCGTCGGCACGGACCTGGTGCATGCCCTGCTGCTCTCGTCGATAGCGACCGTCGGCCACGGGCTGGCGGGTCGCGTCGACGTCGCGCTCGCCGGGACGGTGCTGGTGGGAGCCGTACCCGGCGTGCTCATCGGGGCCCGACTCGCAACGGCCGTGCCGGAGCGCGCGCTGCGCGCCGGTCTCGCCGCCGTGTTGATCGCCATCGGCTTGCAGCTCGCGCTCTTCAGCGCTTCGCCGGCCCGAGCCGAACCGGCGGCGCCCAACCCGGAAATCGTCGCCTGCGGCTCCGATTGCCGCCCAGCCAATCCTCCCGGGGGTCTGCGCCGCTCTACGTCGCAGACCCCTGGCGCACAGGAGGGACACGTCTCGTGGCACAGAGCACCCTGATTTCCCCGGCCGACGCCGGCATCGACAGCGATTACCTCAACCGGCAGGCGGCGGTGCTCGAGCAGCAGACGCCGCTCGACGTGCTGTGCTGGGCGGCCGAGCAGTTCGCGCCCCGGGTGACGTTCGCGACCGGGTTCGGTCCGGAAGGATGCGCGCTGATCGACCTCATCGGCCGTCACCGCCTGCCGATCGACGTCTTCACGCTCGACACGGAGCTGCTCTTCCCGGAGACCCGCGAGCTGTGGAAGCGGCTGGAGCAGCGCTACGGGATCGCGATTCGGGGCGTGACGCCGGCGCTGACGGTTGCCGGCCAGGCCGCGGTGCACGGCGAGCGCCTGTGGGAACGCGAACCCGGGCGCTGCTGCGAGCTGCGCAAGGTCGTGCCGTTGCGGGCGGAGCTCGAACGCGTCGACGCGTGGATCACCGCCATCCGGCGCGACCAGACGCCGCAACGCGCATCCGCGCTCGTCACCGAGTGGGACGCGAAGTTCGACATCGTCAAGATCAACCCGCTGGTGCGGTGGACCAAGCGGGACGTGTGGGCGCACCTGCTCGCGCACGACGTGCCGTACAACCCGCTTCACGACCAGGGCTATCCGAGCATCGGCTGCCAGCCGTGCACCGGTCCGGTCGCGGCCGGGGAGGACGAACGGGCCGGGCGCTGGCGCGGCAGCGCGAAGACCGAGTGCGGGCTGCACGGCCCGGCGAACCCGGCAACGCCGGCGCTCCAGGAGGCACGGGAAGGGTAAGAGGGCGTAAGATGCTGTTTCCGGTCTTCCTCAAGCTGACGGGCCGCACCGTGCTGGTCGTCGGCGGGGGGCAGGTCGCCGCGGCGAAGCTCGGCGCCCTGCTGGCGGCCGGCGCCAGCGTGCGGGTCGTCGCCCCCCACGTGGCCGACGGAATCGAGCAGCCCGGGGTGGCGGTCGAGCGGCGGCCATTCGAGCCGCACGATCTGGACGACGTGTGGCTCGTCGTCGCGGCGGCGACACCGGAGGTGAACCGGCAGGTCGCCGCGGCAGCCGAGACGCGCCGCGTCTTCGTGAACGCCGTGGACGATCCGGCCAACGCCAGTGCGTATCTCGGCGGCGTCGTGCGGCGGGCCGGCGTCACCTTCGCCGTCTCGACCGACGGGCGGGCCCCGGCGCTGGCGGGCCTCCTGCGCGAGGGATTGGAGGCGCTGCTGCCGGAAGCGGAGCTCGAGCAGTGGCTCGCGACGGCTGAACGCGAGCGGCGAGCGTGGCGTGCGCAGGGGATCCCGCTGGAGAAGCGCCGGCCGCTCCTGCTCGACGCCCTGGTGCGCCGCCACGGCGACGCCGGCTGACGCGGCGCCGCGGCGCGGGGCAATGGGGCCCCCGCAAGCGAACGCCGGGGGTTCGGGGCGCAGCCCCGTCCAATAATGACGAAGGGATTCGTATCGCTGGTGGGCGCGGGACCGGGCGACCCCGAGCTGCTCACGCTGCGGGCGGTGCACCGGCTGCAGGCCGCCGACCTGGTCCTGTACGACGCCCTGGTGGCTCGCGAGATCGTCGCGCTCGCGCCCCACGCCCAGTGTTTCTGCGTGGGCAAGCGGGCCGGCGCCAAGTCCGTCAGCCAGACCGCGATCCAGCGGCTGATGATTCGCGGCGCGCGCCAGGGCAAGCGGGTCGTGCGGCTCAAGTGCGGCGACCCGTTCGTGCTGGGGCGCGGCGGCGAGGAAGCGCTCGCCATGTGCGAGGCCGGCGTGCCCTGCGAGGTCGTCCCGGGCGTCACGAGCGTCGTTGCCGCACCGGCGCTCGCCGGGGTACCGTTGACGCACCGCGGCCTGACATCGGGCTTCCTCGTGGTCTCCGGCCACGCGGAGGCGGTGTTCGGACCAATCCTGGACACCGCCGCGCCGCACTCGGTGACGATTGTCGTGCTGATGGGGCTGGCGGCGCGGCGGCAGATTGCGGCGCGCCTCATGGCGCGCGGCTGGCGGCCGCGGACGCGCGCCGCCGTCGTGCTCGCGGCCGGAACGCGCGACATGCAGACGTGGAGCGGCCGGCTGGACGAGCTGGGGTCGGCCCCCATCGATCTGACCGGCCGGCCGCCCGGCACCATCGTCGTCGGCGACGTCGTGGGATTGCGCTCCCTGACCACGGCCGCCGAGCAGGACGGGGTCGCCGCGCCCGCCGCAGCGTCGGGCAGCTAGGAGGCTACGCCGGGGGTTCGGGGCAACGCCCCGCCGGATCGAGCGCCGGCGCAGCCGGCGCAAGGCGCGCACAGCGCGCCTCGGCGGTAGCGGCGCGGGGCGAAGGGGTCCCCGCAAGCGGACGCCGGGGGCTTGGGGCAAAGCCCCATCCGGAGGAAGCTGCGCACCGCGCGCCTCGGCGGGAGCGGCGCGGGGCAATGGGGTCCCCGCAAGCGAACGCCGGGGGCTTGGGGCGCAGCCCCATCTAGAGGATGCCGACGCCGGGGGCTTGGGGCAAAGCCCCATCTAATGAAAGCTGGAAGCGGGTGTGACGTGACCTGGAAACAGCAGTTGGCCGACAGCATGCCGGCGGATCTCGCCGCCGAGATCGAGACGTTCGAGAGCCAGATCGCCCTGCGCAGCCAGGGCAAGATCGACGAGAAGGTCTTTGCCGAGACGCGTCTCCGGCGCGGCGTCTACGGCCAGCGGTACGACAACGGCCGCCGCAACGACGGCACCGGCACGCGCCCGCTGGCGTACCCGGCAGACCGCATGACCAAGGGCCCGGAGACGGTCTGGGACGCGCCGGGCATGACGCGCATCAAGATTCCGTTCGGCGGCCTCAATCCGGATCAGATGGACACGCTGGCCGACCTTGCCGAGGAGTACAGCGACGAGGTCTGCCACATCACGACGCGCCAGGACGTCCAGCTCCACTTCGTGCACATCGACGACACGCCCGACCTCATGCGGCGCCTGGCGGCCGTCGGCATCACCACGCGCGAGGCCTGCGGCAACACGGTGCGGAACGTGACGGCGTGCCCGCTCGCCGGGGTCTGCCGTGACGAGACGTTCGACGTCACGCCGCACGCGCACGCCTGCATGCGCTTCCTGCTGGGCCATCCCGACTCGCAGGACTTCGGCCGCAAGTTCAAGGTGGCGTTCTCGGGCTGCAGCGAGCACGCGTGCGGGCTGGTATCGATGCACGACCTGGGCCTGGTGGCGGCCACCCGCACCGTCGACGGGCAACTGCGCCGCGGGTTCGTCACCTACGTCGGGGGCGGGCTGGGCGCGGTGCCCCACCAGGCCAAGCTGTTCGACGAATTCCTGCCGGAGGAAGAGCTCCTGCCGCTGGCGCAGGCGATCGCGCGCGTGTTCGCGCGGCTGGGCGAGAAGAAGAATCGCGCCCGGGCGCGCATCAAGTTCCTGGTCGCCCAGCTCGGGCTGGACGAGTTCAGGCGGCTGGTCCTGGAGGAGCGCGCCAGGCTGGCCGACGATCCGCGCTGGAGAGCGCACCTCGCGGCGGCGGCGACGTACGGCGAGCAGCCGCTGAAGCCGGCGGCGGCGCTGAACGGCGACGCTGCTGCGGCCGGGTTCGCCGACTGGATGCGGACCAACGTCTACCGCCAGCGCCAGGCCGGCTACGCGGTGGCGACGGTCACCCTGCCGCTCGGCGACCTGAGCGGCCGGCAGATGCGCGAGCTGGCAGCGATTGCCCGCCGCTACGTCGGCGACACGGTGCGTACGACGGTGGAACAGAACATCGCGCTGCGCTGGGTCAGCGAGGCCGATCTGCCGGACCTGTACCGCGACCTGGCGGCGGCCGGGCTGGGCGAGTCCGGGGCCGGCACCCTGAGCGACGTGACGGCCTGCCCCGGGACCGACACGTGCAAGCTCGGCATCGCGTCGTCGCGCGGCCTCGCGGCGGAGCTGCGCGCCCGGTCGAGCACGCCGGCCGGACGGCCGCACGACGCGGTCGCCGGCCTCCGCATCAAGACCAGCGGCTGCTTCAACTCGTGCGGCCAGCACCATGTCGCCGACCTCGGGTTCTACGGCGTCAGCCGGACGGTGGACGGCTATACCGTGCCGCACTTCCAGGTCGTGCTCGGCGGCCAGTGGACCGCGAACGCCGGCGCCTACGGTCTGGCGATCGGCGCGGTCCCCTCCAAGCGCATACCGGAGGCCGTGCAGCGCATCACCGCGAGGTTCGTCGCGGAGCGCCGGCCGGACGAGACGTTCCAGCAGTTCACGCGGCGCGTCGGGAAGCGGGCGCTGAAGGAGATGCTCACGGACCTCATGCGGGTGCCGTCGCACGCGGAGCAGCCGGAGTTCTACTCCGACTGGGGGGACCCGCGCGAGTTCACGCTCGGCGACATGGGCGTCGGCGAGTGCGCCGGCGAGGTCGTCTCGCTCACCGAGTTCGATCTGGCGGCTGCCGAGGCCCAGGTGTTCGAGGCGCAGATGGAGCTCGAGGACGGCCGTCCCGAGGAGGCCGACCGGCTGGCCTACGACGGCATGCTGCTGGCCGCGCGCGGCCTCGTCAAGACGGAGTTCGTCGACATCTCGGACGACCCCGACCAGATCGTCGCCGAGTTCCGCGCGCGCTTCTTCGACACGAAGCTGTTCTTCGACAAGTACGCCGGCGGCAAGTTCGCGATGTACCTGTTCCGGCGCCACGAGGCCGCCCCGCGGCAGCAGACGCCCGAACGGGCGCGGCAACTGGTCGAGGAAGCGCAACTGTTCCTCGAGGCGAGCCACGCCTGCCAGGCGCGCCTGGCGGCCGGCGAAGCGGGCGCCGCCGCGCAGCAGGTGCCGGCCCGATGAGTCCGTCCGTCGACAACCTGCAGCGCTGCGGGCTCAAGGTCTTCTTCGCGCCGGGCGTCGAGCCGGACGTCCGCGCGTTCATTCCGATCTTCCACCGCTGGATCCAGACCGGCGCCGTCGACGGCCTGCTCATCGACGTCGCCGACTATACGCACCTCACGGACGGCCCCGCGGTCCTGCTGGCCGGCCACGAGGGCAACTACGCGATCGACCGGACGGACGGACGGACGGGGCTCTACTACTACCGCAAGCAGCCGGTCGCCGGCGCGTTCGCCGACCGTCTGGCGCTGATCGGCCGCACGCTGCTGACGGCCGCCGTCCGCCTGGAATCGGATGCGGCCGGCGAGGGGTGCCGGTTCGCGGGCAGCGAGGTCCAGTTCATCGCCAACGACCGGCTGCTCGCCCCGCCTGCCGCCGCGACCGTTGCGGCGCTGCGGCCCCACCTCACGGCGTTTCTCCGAACGCTGTTCCGGGACGACGCGGAGGACGTGCCGGAGCCCGCCGAAATGCGGAGCCGGATCCGGATCTCCCTCCGCTCGAGACGCGGTGCGTCGCTCTCCGAGCTTCTCGAGCGCCTGTAGCTTCCAGCAGCATCCAGACGGGGCTGCGCCCCGAACCCCCGGCGTCCGCTTGCGGGGACCCCACAGCCCCGCGCCGCTTCCGCCGAGGCGCGCCGTGCGCGCCTTGGGAGTCAGCGCCGTTCGCACGGCGCAGACTCCCGGGGCGTCTGTTGCAGGCGTCTTCCACGCCGGACGGTGCTACCGTATTTGTTTTTCTTATACAACACGGTCGCGCTATTAGCGTAGGTGTGCTAGAGTAATTGCTTCGATGCACCTCGAGTCGCTCGGCATCTTCTGCGACGTGGTCCGGCACCAGAGCTTCTCCCGGGCCGCGGCGGTGCATTCGGTGAGTCAGTCGGCCGCCAGCCAGGCCGTGCGGCAGATCGAGCAGCGCCTGGGAGCCCAGCTCATCGACCGGTCCACGCGGCCGTGGCGGCTGACACCGGAGGGCAAGTTGTTCTTTCAGGGGTGCCAGGAGATCCTCGAGCGCTACCACGAGCTCGAGGACGCGGTGCAGCGGCGCCAGCACCCGTCGGGCTACACCGTGCGGGTGGCTTCCATCTACTCGGTCTCGCTGCACGACCTGAGCGGGTACGTCGAACGGTTCCAGAGCCTGGTGCCCGGCGCCACGGTGGACATCGCCTACATGCACCCGGACCAGGTGTACGAACGCATCCTGAACGACCAGTCGGACCTGGGCCTCATCTCGTTCGCAAACCCCGGCCGGGGCTTCACGGCCATCCCCTGGCAGCGCCAGACCATGGCGGTGGCGTGCCCCCCCGGCCACCGCTTCGCGCGCCTGGCTCGCGAGCAGCGGGGCGTGCCGCCGGAGGACCTCGCGGGGGAATCGTTCGTGACGTTCGACCGCGGCCTGCCGGTGCGCCGGCAGATCGACCGCTTCCTGCGGAAGCACGACGTCGAGATGACGGTCGTGGCGGAGTTCGACAACATCGAGAACATCAAGCAGGCCGTCGAGGACGGCGCCGGCGTCGCCATCCTGCCGGTGCCGACGCTGCGCCAGGAGGTGCGGCGGCACGCGCTCGTCACGGTGCCGTTGCGCGCGTCGGCGGACGGCGCGCCGCTCGTCCGGCCGCTGAGCATCGTGCACCGGCGCAAGCGCCGCCTCAATCCGGCCGTCACGGCGTTCATCAAGCTCCTGTGCGCGGACGACGAGACGCACGATACGGCGCAGCGCGCGCCAGCGACGACTGCGCCCGCGGCGAGCGCAGCCACAAGGTAGGACGGTATGAGCAAACTGCACGTTGCGCCCCAGGGACTCTACGACCCGCGGCACGAGCACGATTCGTGCGGCGTGGGCTTCGTGGTGAACATCAAGGGGCAGAAGTCCCACCGGCTCGTGCGCCAGGCATTCGAGGTCGTCATCAACCTGCTCCACCGCGGGGCGTGCGGCTGCGAGACGAACACGGGCGACGGCGCCGGGATGCTGATCCAGCTCCCGCACAAGTTCTTCCTGCAGGAAGCCGGGCGGGCGGGGATCGACCTCCCGGACCCGGGCGCCTACGGCGTCGGCATGGTGTTCCTGCCCCGCGACGCCGGCGAGCGCGCGCGCGTCGAGGAGCTGTTCGGCCACATCGTGGCGGAGGAGGGCCAGCGGGTGCTGGGCTGGCGCGACGTGCCGACCGACGATTCGCTCCTCGGCCGGACCGCGCGCAGCGGCGAGCCGGTCATTCGGCAGATCCTGATCGGGCGCGGCGAGTCCCTCGCGCCGCACGCGGACGCGCACGCGCGCTTCGAGCGCAAGCTGTACGTCATCCGCAAGCGGGTCGCCCGGGCCGTGGAGCGGCTCGGGCTGCGCGAGGGGCGGCTGTTCTACGTCCCGAGCCTGTCGTCGAACACCATCGTCTACAAGGGCATGCTGATCGCGGATCAGATGGAGACGATGTTCCCCGACCTGTCCGATCCGGCGGTCGAGTCGGCCCTTGCGCTCGTGCACCAGCGCTTCTCGACGAACACGTTTCCCTCGTGGCCCCTGGCGCACCCGTACCGCTACGCGGCGCACAACGGCGAGATCAACACGCTGCGCGGCAACATCAACTGGATGCGGGCCCGCGAGGCGCTGTGCCGGTCCGATCTGTTCGGCGAGGACCTGCAGAAGCTGTTTCCCCTCATCCGCGAGGGCCAGAGCGACACCGCCACGTTCGACAACGTGCTCGAGTTCCTCGTGCTGACGGGCCGCCCCCTGGCGCACGCCGTCCTGATGATGATCCCGGAGCCGTGGAGCAACCACGAGTCGATGAGCCCCGAGCGGCAGGCGTTCTACCGCTACCACGCCTCGCTCATGGAGCCCTGGGACGGGCCGGCGTCGATCGCCTTCACGGACGGCACGGCGATCGGCGCCGTGCTCGACCGCAACGGCCTGCGGCCGTCGCGCTACTACGTGACGAAGGACGACATGGTGATCATGGCGTCCGAGGTCGGCGTGCTGGACGTCCCGCCGGAGAACGTCCTGGTCAAGGAGCGCCTGCACCCGGGCCGCATCTTCCTGGTCGACACCGCGCAGGGACGGATCATCGACGACGCGGAGATCAAGGCCGGACTGGCCGCCGAGCACCCGTACGGCGAGTGGCTGGCGCGCGAGACGATCCATCTCGACGATCTGCCGCCGGCCGACTACACGCCCCCGCCGGCGCGCGAGTCGGTCCGCCGGCGCCAGCGGGCGTTCGGCTACACGGAGGAGGATCTGCGGATCCTCGTCGGCCCGATGGCGGCGGCCGGCGCCGAGCCGATCGGCTCGATGGGCACCGACACCGCGCTCGCGGTCCTGTCGGACCGCTCCCGGCTGCTCTACGACTACTTCAAGCAACTGTTCGCCCAGGTGACCAACCCGCCGCTCGACGCCATCCGCGAGGAGCTGGTGACCGACATGGGCTCGACGCTCGGCTCGGAACGGAATCTGCTTCAGCCGGAGCCGGCGTCCTGCCGTCAGATCAAGATCGACTACCCGATCCTCGACAACGAGGAGCTGGCCACGCTCCGCGCGGTGTCGGATGCGGCCTTCCGGTCGGTGACGCTGCCCATGCTGTTTCCCCCCGCGGAAGGCGCCGCCGGCCTCGAGCGGGCCATGGAAGCGCTCTGCCGGCGCGCCAGCGAGGCCGTGGCGGACGGCCACAGCCTGATCGTGCTGTCGGACCGCGGCGTCGACCGCGACCACGCGCCGGTGCCCGCGCTGCTGGCGACGGCCGGCGTGCACCATCACCTCGTGCGCGAGGGAACGCGCACGCGCTGCTCGCTGATAGTGGAATCGGGCGAGGCGCGCGAAGTGCACCACATGGCGCTGCTGCTCGGGTACGGCGCCGGCGCGATCAACCCGTACGTCGCCTTCGAAACCCTGGAGGACCTGATCCTCGAAGGCGCGCTGGGCGACCTGGATGTCCCGGCGGCCGTCCGCCACTACATCCGGGCCTGCACCAAGGGCGTGCTCAAGGTGATGTCCAAGATGGGGATCTCGACGCTGCAGAGCTACCGCGGCGCGCAGATCTTCGAGGCGGTGGGCTTGAACAAGGCGTTCGTCGACCGCTACTTCACGTGGACGGCCTCGCGCCTGGGCGGCATCGGCATCGAGACGGTGGCCGCCGAGGTGATTCGCCGGCACGGCCTGGCCTATCCCGAGCGCGGACGCGACGACGACCAGCTCGACTCGGGCGGCGAGTACCAGTGGCGCCGCGACGGCGAGTACCACCTGTTCAACCCGGAGACGGTCTTCAAGCTGCAGCACGCGGCGCGCAGCGGCCAGTACGCCATCTACCGCGACTACGCACGCCTGGTCAACGACCAGAGCCGCAAGCGGGCCACGTTGCGCGGCCTGTTCGCGCTGCGTCCCGCCGCCGCGCCGATTCCCCTCGAGGAGGTCGAGCCGGTCGAGAACATCCTCTCGCGGTTCGCGACCGGCGCCATGTCCTACGGCTCCATCAGCCAGGAGGCGCACGAGACGCTGGCCATCGCGATGAACCGCCTCGGCGGCAAGTCGAACACGGGCGAAGGGGGCGAGGACCCGGCCCGCTACACCCCCGATCCGAACGGCGACCTGCGGCGCAGCGCCGTCAAGCAGGTGGCGTCCGGCCGCTTCGGGGTGACGAGCGAGTACCTGGTGAACGCCGACGACCTGCAGATCAAGATGGCCCAGGGCGCCAAGCCCGGCGAGGGCGGCCAGTTGCCGGGCTTCAAGGTGTATCCCTGGATCGCCAAGGTCCGCTACTCGACGCCGGGGGTGGGCCTCATCTCGCCGCCGCCGCACCACGACATCTACTCGATCGAGGACCTGGCCCAGTTGATTCACGACCTGAAGAACGCGAACCCGCGGGCCAGGATCCACGTGAAGCTGGTGGCGGAGGTGGGCGTCGGCACGGTGGCGGCCGGCGTCTCCAAGGCGCACTCCGACGTCGTCCTGATCTCGGGGCACGACGGGGGCACCGGCGCCTCGCCGCAGACCAGCATCAAGCATGCGGGCGTGCCCTGGGAGCTGGGGCTGGCCGAGACGCAGCAGGTCCTGGTCCTCAACGACCTGCGGGACCGGATCGTCGTGCAGGTCGACGGGCAGATGAAGACGGGACGCGACGTCGTCATCGCCGCCCTGCTGGGCGCGGAGGAGTACGGCTTTTCCACCGCGCCGCTGGTGGTGTCCGGCTGCATCATGATGCGCGTCTGCCATCTCGACACCTGCCCGGTCGGCATCGCGACGCAGAACCCGGCGTTGCGGAAGCACTTCACGGGCGAGCCGGAGTTCGTCGAGAACTACTTCCGGTTCGTGGCCGAGGAGGTGCGCGAGCTGATGGCGGAGATGGGCTTCCGCACGCTGGACGAGATGATCGGCCGGTCTGACCGGCTCGACTTCAGGGCGGCGGTCGATCACTGGAAGGCCAGGGGACTGGACCTGTCGTCGATCCTGCACCAGCCGGACGTGCCGCCCACGGTCGGCCGGCGCTGCGTGCAGGCGCAGGATCACGGGCTGGACAAGGCGCTCGACAACGAGCTGATCCGGCGCTCGGAGGACGCGCTGGCGCACGGTCGGGCAGTCGAGTTCAGCCTGCCGATCCGCAACGTCAACCGCACGGTCGGCACCATGCTCGGCTCCGAGCTGACGCGGCGGCGCGGCGCGGCCGGACTGCCCGCCGACACGATCCGGATCCACTTCACCGGCTCGGCCGGCCAGAGCTTCGGCGCCTTCGTCCCGCGCGGCATCTCGCTGAGCATCGAGGGGGACGCGAACGACTACTGGGGCAAGGGGCTGTCGGGCGGCAGGCTCGTGATCCGCCCGCCGCGCCAGTCGCCGTTCGTGGCCGAGGAGAACATCATCATCGGCAACGTCGCGCTCTACGGCGCCACCGGCGGCACGGCCTTCGTGCGGGGTGTCGCGGGCGAGCGGTTCTGCGTGCGCAACAGCGGCGCGCACGCGGTCGTCGAGGGCATCGGCGACCACGGCTGCGAGTACATGACCGGCGGGCGCGCGGTGATACTGGGCCGCACCGGACGGAACTTCGCGGCCGGCATGAGCGGGGGCATCGCCTACGTCCTGGACGAGGACGCGGACTTCGAGCGGCGCTGCAATCCCGGCATGGTCGATCTGGAGGAGCTGACCGACGACGACGAGGCGTTCGTGCGCCAGCTCGTCGGCCGCCACGTCGAGCTGACCGGGAGCGCGCGCGGCCGGCAGGTGCTCGACGACTGGGCGGCCTGCCGCGCCCGCTTCGTGAGAGTGATGCCGCGCGACTACAAGCGGGTGCTGGCCGCCGAGGCCCGCGCCCGCGCGGAGTCGCGCGAACCGGAGTTCGGAGAGCTGATCGGCGCGGCCTCGTAGCCGCCTGCATGCGATGGGCAAACTAAAGGGATTCATCGAGATAGAACGCCAGAAGGCGCCTACCCGGCCGGTGGACGAGCGGGTCCACGACTGGCGCGAGGTCTACCTGCCGTACCGGACGTCGGACCTGCGCGCCCAGGGGGCGCGCTGCATGGACTGCGGCATTCCGTTCTGCCATCAGGGCTGTCCGCTGGGGAACCTGATTCCGGACTGGAACGACCTGGTCTACCAGGGCAAGTGGCAGGAGGCGATCGAGAGGCTGCACAAGACGAACAACTTCCCGGAATGGACCGGACGGCTGTGTCCCGCGCCGTGCGAGGGATCGTGCGTGCTGGCCATCGACCGCGAGTCGGTGACCATCAAGTCGATCGAGCTCTCGATCGTCGAGCGCGCGTTCGAGGACGGGCGGGTCACGGCCTGCCCGCCGCCGACCCGGACGGGCAGGACGGTGGCGATCATCGGCTCCGGGCCGGCCGGGCTGGCCGCGGCCGACCAGTTGAACCGGGCGGGCCATACGGTGACCGTCTTCGAGAAATCCGACCGGATCGGCGGCCTGCTGCGCTACGGCATCCCCGAATTCAAGATGGAGAAGCGGTTTCTCAACCGCCGGCTCGACATCCTGGAGGCGGAGGGAGTCAGGTTCCGCACCGGCGTGAACGTCGGCGTGGACGTGCCGGCCGGAGAGCTCCGGACGCAGCACGATGCGCTGCTGCTGGCGGGCGGCGCCGGCTGGCCGCGCGACCTGCAGGTGCCCGGCCGGGAGCTGTCTGGCATCCATTTTGCAATGGAATTCCTCACTCAGCAGAACCATCTCTGCGAGGGTGACAGCGTGCCTTCCGAACGGATCATCTCGGCGGCCGGCAAGCGGGTGGTCATCATCGGCGGTGGCGACACGGGCGCGGACTGCCTGGGAACGGTTCACCGCCAGGGGGCGGCGGCGGTGGCGCAGTTCGAGCTCCTGCCCCGCCCGCCCGACGCGCGCGCGGCGGACAACCCGTGGCCCGACTGGCCCAACATCTTCCGGGTGTCCGCGGCCCACGAGGAGGGGGGCGAGCGGGTCTACGCCGTGTCCACGCAGCGCTTCTCGGGCGACGCCGAGGGACGCGTGACCACGCTGCACGCGAACAAGGTGGAGATGCGCCGCGACAACGGCCGGCCCGTCTTCGAGCCGCTTCCCGGCAGCGAGTTCGAGATGCCGGTCGACCTGGTGCTGCTGGCCATGGGCTTTCTGGGACCGGACCGGCCAGGCATGTTGACGGAGCTGGGCGTGCGCCTGACCGAGCGCGGCAATGTCTGGCGGGACGAGACCTGGATGACCAGCGAAGCCGGCGTCTTCACGGCGGGCGACATGCAGCGGGGCCAGTCGCTCATCGTTTGGGCCATCGCGGAGGGCCGCAGCGCGGCCAGGGGTATCGATGCCTTCCTGATGGGCTCGTCGAATCTGCCCGCGCCGCTCTAGCAGCCCGTGAAGAAAGCGTCCGAACCCGAGGTTGCGCCGCTCGCCCTGCTTGCCGATATCAATGCCGAACTCGTCGGTGCCCGCAACAGCCGCGCGGGCCTGCAGCGCGCGCTCGAGATTCTGGCGCAGCGCCGGCGGGTCCTGCAGGCCTCGGTCGTCCTGAAGGATCCGGACTCCGACCAACTGCAGATCGCCGCGTCGGAGGGCCTGACCACGGAGGGCCAGCGCGCCACGTGGGCCATCGGCGAGGGCGTGACGGGCCGCGTCGTACAGACCGGACGTCCGGTGGTCATCCCCCAGATCAGCCAGGAGCCGATGTTCCTGCATCGCACGGGGCGGCGGAAGCGCAGCGGACGTTCGGACACCAGCTTCCTGTGCGTGCCGATCCCGGGCGACCGCAAGGCCATCGGCGCGTTCAACGTAGATCTCGCCTTCCGGAAGGACCGGAACTACGACCAGGATCTGCAGCTCTTCCGGGTGGTGGCGACGATGATCGGGCAGGCGATCCGCCTCAAGCAGATGGTCGAGGCGGAACGCCAGCGGCTGCTCGACGAGAACGCCCACCTGAAGGAGGAGCTCAAGGAACGCTACGACTTCTCGCACATCGTGGGGACGAGCGGTCCCATGCGCCAGGTCTTCGAGCAGATCGCGCGGGTGGCCTCGACGAATACCACGGTGCTGATTCGCGGCGAGTCGGGCACGGGCAAGGAGCTCATCGCGCACGCCATCCACTACAGCTCCGCGCGCGCCAGGAAGCCGTTCGTCAAGGTCAGTTGCGCCGCGCTCCCCGACTCGCTTATCGAGTCGGAGCTGTTCGGCTACGAGCGGGGCGCCTTCACGGGCGCCACCGCGCGCAAGAAGGGCCGCTTCGAGCTGGCCGACGGCGGCACGCTCTTTCTGGACGAGATCGGCGACGTCAACCTGTCGACCCAGGTGAAGCTGCTCCGCGTTCTGCAGGAACGCGAGTTCGAGCGGCTGGGAGGCACCACCCCCATCCAGGCCAACGTCCGGCTCGTGGCCGCAACCAACACCGACCTGGAAAAGGCGATCGCCGCCGGCACGTTCCGCGAAGACCTGTACTACCGGCTCAACGTGTTCACCATCTTCGTGCCGCCGTTGCGCGAGCGCAAGACGGACATCCTGCTGCTGGCCGACCACTTTCTCGAGAAGTACGCCATCGAGCACGGGCGAAACATCAAGCGCATCTCCACGCCGGCCATCGACATGCTCATGGCCTACCACTGGCCGGGGAACGTACGCGAGCTGCAGAACATCATCGAGCGCGCGGTGCTGGTCTGCGACGCCGCCGTCGTGCACGGCCACCACCTGCCGCCGACGCTCCAGACCGGCGAAGCGTCGGGCACGGTCGCCGGCATGTCGCTGTCGAACGCGGTGGCGGCCTACGAGAAGGATCTGATACAGGACGCGCTCAAGACCACTCGCGGCAATCGCGTCAAGGCGGCCATGCTGCTCGATTCGACGGAGCGGATCATCAGCTACAAGGTGAAGAAGTACCACATTGATTGTCGCCGTTTCCGTACGTAGCCCGCCGCAACTACAAATGCGTATGATCGACAGACGAGACGACATTTTTGGCGACCAGTCCCGTGGCCGCCGTGGAAAATCCTGTGAATAACATCGGGTTTCCGACCGTCTTGTCTACGATTTTGCGATCCCACTGACGTTCGCCCACCCGCCGCCGCCACAGCCCGCCTGACGTCCGTGTCGACATTAGTGTCAGATTGTTTTTGACCGGTCTACATTTTCGCAGATCCACCCGGCTCCTCGACCTGGCGTCGAACCGTACGCCACCGGGTTTGCGGAACGTTCCGCCGATCGCCCCCGGCACGAGTTGGCCTGCATATTGCAGTGAACGTGCCGAACGACAACGCGTTCACCACGACCGTATTGGAGAGTGGCCATGAAACTCATCACCGCCATCATCAAGCCTCACATGCTCGACGAAGTGCGGGACGCCCTGTCGAAAGGGGGCATCCAGGGACTCACCGTGACCGAGGTCAGGGGCTTCGGCCGCCAGAAGGGACACACCGAGATCTATCGGGGCGCCGAGTACTCCGTCGACTTCGTCCCCAAGATCAAGGTCGAGATCGTGACCGACAACGATCAGGTCGAGAGCATCGTTGCGGCCATCACCGAGTCCGCGCGGACGGGGGAGATAGGCGACGGCAAGATCTTCGTCAGCGACATGGGCGAAGCCGTCCGCATCCGAACCGGGGAAGCCGGCGCGGCGGCGCTCTAGCTCCAGCGAAGGAAACCCGTCCCGAAAACGGAGGTCGAGGAACCCATCATGAACAAGAGATCCGGAAGGTCAATCGCGCGGCACGGTGCGCTCGCACTCCTGCTGCTGGTGCTGACGCCGTACCTGGGGTACGCGCAGGACGCGTCGCCGGAGATGTTCACCGCCAACAACACCTGGATGCTCGTGGCCACGTTCCTGGTGTTCATCATGCACCTCGGATTCGCGTGTCTCGAGTCCGGGCTGACACAGGCCAAGAACTCGGTGAACATCCTGTTCAAGAACACCGCGGTCGTCTCGATCGGGCTGATCACCTACGCCTTCGTGGGATTCAACCTGATGTATCCGGGCGACTTCGCGCTCGGGCAGTTCCTCGGCTTCGCCGGGTTCGGCCTCGACCCGGGCGCCGAGGGCAACACCGTGGCCTACGCGGACGGCAGCTACACGTACTGGACGGACTTCATCTTCCAGGCGATGTTCGCGGCCACCGCCGCCACCATCGTGTCCGGCGCCGTAGCCGAGCGCATCAAGCTCTCCTCCTTCCTGGTGTTCACCACCATCTACGTGGCGTTCATCTACACGATTGCCGGCTCCTGGAAGTGGGGCGGCGGCTGGCTGGACGCCATGGGGTTCTACGATTTCGCCGGCTCCACGCTGGTGCACTCCGTCGGCGGCTGGGGCGGCCTGGCGGGCATCATCGTGCTGGGCCCGCGCCTGGGCAAGTACGGCAACGGCAGGATCAAGGCGATCGCCGGGCACAACATGCCGCTGGCCACCATCGGGGTCTTCCTGCTCTGGCTCGGGTGGTTCGGGTTCAACGGCGGCTCGGTGCTGAGCGCCGACCCCGAGCTGGTGTCGCTGGTGTTCGTCACCACCTCGCTGGCCGCGGCCGCGGGCGTGATCGGCGCCATGGCGGCCTCCTGGGGCATCCAGAGAAAGCCGGATCTCTCCATGATCCTGAACGGCGCGCTGGCCGGCCTGGTCGGCATCACCGCCGGGGCCGACGTGGTGAGCGTCAACGCGGCCATGCTCATCGGCTTCATCGCGGGGCTCATCGTCGTCGGATCGGTGCTGTTCATCGACCGCCGGCGTCTCGACGATCCCGTCGGCGCCGTGTCGGTGCACCTCGTATGCGGCGTGTGGGGCACCCTGGCCGTCGGGATCTTCAGCGCCGACCACTCGCTGCTCACGCAGTTGATCGGTGTGCTCGCCTACGGCGCCTTCTCGTTCGCCGCGGCGCTGCTGATCTTCTTCGCGCTCAAGCTGAGCCTCGGACTGCGGGTGAGCGCGGACGAGGAGCGGCTGGGCCTCGACGTCGGAGAGCACGGGATGGAGGCCTACGGTCTCCGCATCGGAGAGTGACAGTGATGAGAACGGCAGCCAATCTGAGAAAGGGAGCGACGATGACACGAGCAGACGCGAGAGGCCGGGCGCCACGGACAGTGCTCGTCATGCTGGCGGCAGCAGCCTTGACGGCGGGGCCCGCGGCGGCGCAGGACGGTCCCAACACGGGAGCGATATCGGTCAGCACGGGCATCGATTTCGCGTCCTCCTACTACTTCCGCGGCATCGTCCAGGAGACCGGGGGATTCATCGCGCAACCGTACCTGGAGGCGGGCATGTCGCTCTACGACGGCGAGGACGGGAGCGTCTCGCTCGCCGCCGGCACCTGGAGCAGCCTGCACTCGCGCACCGACGCGGGATTCGATGGTGCGCCCGGGATCTTCTACGAGACCGACTTCTATGCCGGCCTCGGCTTCGGCTTCGCGGGAGGCTGGGGAGCCGACGTCACCTACACGGCCTACATGAGCCCGCGCGGGAGCTGGGGCACCGTCAGGGAGGTCGCCGTCGGGCTGAGCCACGACGATATCATCGCGCCCTACATCACGCTGGCGTTCGAGATCGACGGGAGCGCCGCCGGTGACAACTCGGGCACGTACCTGGAGCTCGGCATCGAGCCGTCCCTGCCGCTCGACGACGCGCCCGTCGGCGTCTCGTTTCCGATCGCCGTCGGCCTGAGCCCCAGCGACTACTACGACCCGGGCGGTGTCAACGAAGCCTTCGGCTTCTTCAACGTCGGCGCGATGCTGGGCGTGCCGATCACGGGCATTCCGGAGTCGTACGGCTCGTGGGAATTCACGGCCGGCATCAACCTGCTGTTCTTCGGCGACGGGCTCAAGGCCATCAACGGCAGCACCGACGGCTTCGAGCCGATCGGTATCTTCGGCATCAGCCTCGGCTACTAGGAGGCGCTGCCGCGCGGGCGTGCGGTACTGTGAACCCTGATAAGATTACGTCGCGTCGGCCGGCCCGTTGCCCGCGGGCCGGCCGACCGGCAGATTCGGCCTGTTACTTTTCGGGGGAGCACATGATCGCAACTGCTCGGGCCCGCGCCCTGCGCTGGCTGTGCGGCGCGGGCGCGTTCGTCCTGGCCGGCGGACTCGCAGCCGGTTCCGCACAGGCGCAGACCAGCGCCGGCAGGGTTTCGTTCACGACCGGCGTCGACTTCTCGCACGCCTATTTCTTCCGGGGCATCAGGCAGGAACGCGAGGGCTTCATCGCGCAACCGTACGGGGACATCAACTTCGACCTCTACTCGAACCCGGAGGGCCTGGGGATCACCTCGGTCACCTTCACGCTCGGCCAGTGGAACAGCCTGCACTCCGCGTCGACCGGCGCCGACGAGATGTCGGACAACGTCCCCGGGTGGTACGAATCGGACTTCTACACGGGCGTGACGCTGCTCATCGACAACTGGGAGGCCGGCATCGTCTACACGTCGTACACGAGCCCGAGCCACGCGTTCCCCACGACGCAGGAGATCGCCCTGAGCCTGCAGATGGACGACTCCGGACTGCTGGGCGGCCTGGCCCTGTTCCCGCACGCGCTCCTGGCGTTCGAGACGGCCGGCGGCGCGGATGGCGGCGCCGACGAGGGTGTCTATCTCGAGCTCGGGATCGAGCCGGGGCTGGACATCGTCGAGGACGCGGCCAGCGTCAGCTTCCCGGTGACGGCCGGCTTGAGCCTGGGGAGCTACTACGAGAACGGCCTGCCGGCCGGGGCGCCCGGACACTTTGGCGACGGCTTCGGGTTCTTCGGCGTGGGCGCGATGGTGGCCGTGCCGCTTCCGGTCGCGGACAGCTACGGCGCGTGGGAGCTTGCCGGCGGCGTTCAGCTCCTCTCGCTCGGGGGCTACCTCGAAGCGCTCAACGACGGCGACTCGACCCAGGTCGTCGGTCTGTTCGGCATCAGCATCGGCTACTGAAGAACCCGCCCGGTTTGCTCCGAACCAAGATGGCACCAGAGCAGGCGCCGCCCACGCCCGCAACCGAGACGCTGCGCGGGATGCTCCAGGCGGCCCGCGACGAGCTGGCCGCGGACACGCTGCTCGCGCGCGGCGGGCTGCAGAACCTCGGCCGCTTCTCGGACCGCGTCGACGATCTGGTGCGGCAGATCTACCGGGCGGCCCGCGGCCAGACCGACGCTCCCGTCACCCTCGTGGCGCTGGGCGGCTACGGGCGGCGGCAGTTGTGCATGCACTCGGACATCGACCTGCTGTTCGTGTTCGGCAGCCCGATCGGCGCGCCCGAGGAGCGCTTCCTGCGGTCGATGCTGCACCCGCTCTGGGACCTGCGCCTCGACGTCGGGCACCACGTCCGCGAGCTGGCCGACCTGGCGCAGCCCGACACCGACAATCCCGAGTTCCTGGTCGCGCTGCTCGAGGCCCGCTACCTCGACGGGGACGCCGCGCTCTTCGAGCAGCTCACGACGCTGTGCCAGGGACCGGGCGCCGCGTGGCGCGGCCCGATGCTGGCGGCCCTCAGCGACCTGCTCGAGCAGCGGCACGGCCAGTTCAACCGGACGCTGTACCACCTCGAACCCGACATCAAGAACGCGCCGGGCGCGCTGCGCGACATCTCCGCCGTGCGGATGATCACCCAGTTCGAGGATCCGGCCCGACGGCTCGACGTCCGGGTCAAGATCGGACGGGTCGACGAGGCCGAGGACTTCCTGCTCCGGCTCCGGTCGATCCTGCACCTGAAGATCGGACGCAACCTCAACGTGCTGACCCACGAGCTGCAGGAGGCCGCCGCGCCGATGTTCGGGTCGCCCGACGATCAGGCGGCCGGCCAGGTGGAAGCGCTGATGAGCACGTACTTCCACCATGCGCGCATCGTCAACCGCGCGCTCGTGGCGTCGCTCAGGGCGCTGGCGCCGGCGGCGGAGGGCGCGCCGGTCGACGTGGCGGACGGCCTGCAGCGCCGGGACGACGAGATCTGGTTCACGGACGGCACGCGCGCCTCGCTCCAGCCGCACATCTGGCTGCGCGCGTTCGAGACGGCGCTGGACGAGGGCTGCGCCGCCTCGGAACAGGTGCTGACCTGCATCGAGCGGCACGGCGGACGCTACGCGCCCGAACGCTTCTTCCCCACCGCGGAGCAGCGCGACGTGCTGCTGCGGGTGCTGCGGCCGCGGCCCGGCCTCTACGCGCGCCTGTCCGAAATGCACAACTGCGGCCTGCTGGGCCGCATGTTTCCGGAGTTCCACAAGGTCTACTGCCTTGTGATTCGCGACTTCTACCACAAGTACACCGTCGACGAGCACACGCTGCAGACGATCCGGAACGTCGAGCTGCTGTGCCAGCCGACGACGCGCAGCCGGCGGCGCTTCGCGAACCTGCTGGCCGAGACGCCGGGGTCCGAGCTGCTCGTGCTCGCCCTGCTCTTCCACGACGTCGGCAAGTGGACGAACAAGAACCACTCGGAGGAGGGCGTCCGGATGGCGCTCGGCGCGCTGCGGCGCATCAAGCTGCCGGAGCCCGACATCGCCACCGTGGAGTTCCTTATCCGCCACCATCTGCGGATGTCGACCGCGGCCTTCCGGCGGGACACCGACGATCCCGGCGCGGTCGTTCAGTTCGCGCGTCTCGTGGGCAGCGAGCAGCGCCTGAAGCTGCTGTGCCTGCTGACGCTCGCCGACGTGTCCGCGGTCGGGCCGGACGTGATGACGCCGTGGAAGGAAGACCTGCTGTGGCGGCTCTACGTCGACACCTACAACCGGCTGACGCTGGGCTACGGCGACGACGTCATCGACACGACCGCGTCGAGCCTCGCCGAGCTGCACGAGAGCCGTCCGGCCGACATCGCGCAGGGTGAGCTGGAGACGTTTCTCGAAGGGCTGCCGCAACGCTACCTGCGTCTCGTCGACCAGCCTCACGTCTACGAGCACGTCCGGCTGTCGCGGAATCTGAGCGCCCCGGACGTGCACTGCCTGCTGGAGCAGAAGGGCTCGGCCTGGGAGCTGGCGCTGGTCTCGGCCGACCAGCCCGGCCTGTTCTCGAAGGTGTGCGGCGTGCTCTCCTACTTCGGCATGGACATCCTGCGCGGACAGGCGATGACGAACCGGCACGGAACCGCGGTCGACATCGTGGAGTTCACGGACCGCGAGCGCTTCTTCGAGCTGAACGAGGCGGCGCGCCCCGATTTCACGAGCCTGCTTGCCGACGTCGTGGGCGGCCGGCAGGACATCGACGAGATCCTGCTGCCGAAGCAGCGGGGCATGGCGCGTCGCGAGCCGGTTCGCATCAAGCCGGTGGTCCACTTCGACAACGAGTACTCCGAGCGTTTCAGCATCCTCGAGATTCTGGCCCAGGACGCCTGGGGGCTGCTCTATCGCATCAGCACGGTGATCTCGCAGCACCGGTGCGACATCGAGTTCGTGCTGATCTCGACCGGGGGCAACCGGGCCATCGACGTCTTCCACCTCACGAAGGGCGGCGCGAAGCTGTCCGCGGAAGATGCGGCGGCCCTGCAGCGGAGCCTGGAAGCGATGCTCGAAACCGGCAAGTGAATCGAAAGATGAAGCTGATCAAGGCGATCGTGCGGCCGAACAGGGTGGATGCCATCAAGGACGCCCTGGCGAACAACGGCATCTCCGGCATGACGGTGACCGAGGTGCGCGGTCACGGGCGCCAGCGCGGGCACTCGACCGTCTATCGCGGCAGCGAGTACGAGGTGAGCCTGCTGCCCAAGATGGAAATCGAGGTCGTCGTGCCCGACGACCTCGTGGACGATGCCATCGGGTCGATCATGGACACGGCCCGGACCGGCGAGATGGGCGACGGACGCGTGTTCGTGATGCCGGTCGAGCAGGGCTACATCATTCGCACCGGCGAGAAGGACACGGTGTAAGAACGTAACAACCACTGGCAGATTGGGGAGGAATCGGATGACACCACAGGAAGTGACGACACTCATCAAGGACAAGGGAATTCAGGCGGTCGACCTGCGCTTCATCGACCTGCCTGGCCTTTGGCAGCACTTCACGATGTCGACCAGGGAGTTCGGCGAAGACGCGTTCGAGGACGGCGTCGGGTTCGACGGTTCCAGCATCCGCGGCTTCCAGGAGATCCAGGAAAGCGACATGCTGCTGGTGCCGGACCCCGCGACGGCGTTCGTCGATCCGTTCGCGGCCGCGCCCACCCTGGTCCTCATCTGCAACGTCAAGGACCCGATCACCGGCGAGTCGTACTCGCGCGACCCGCGCTACATCGCCCAGAAGGCGGAGGCGTACCTCAAGTCGACCGGCATCGGCGACACGGCCTACTTCGGTCCGGAGCCCGAGTTCTTCATCCTCGACGACGTCCGCTTCGGCCAGAGCTACAACGAGGGCTTCTACCACCTCGATGCGGCCGAGGGCTTCTGGAACGCGGGCCGCGTGGAGAACCCGGACGAGGCCGGCAACTCGCGCAACCTGGGCTACAAGCCGCGCTACAAGGAAGGCTACTTCCCCGTGCCGCCGATGGACAGCCATCAGGACCTGCGCACGGAGATGATGCTGACCCTCGAGTCCATCGGCGTCGAGATCGAGGTGCACCATCACGAGGTCGCCACCGCCGGCCAGGCCGAGATCGACATGCAGTTCGACTCGCTGGTCAACATGGGCGACAAGCTCCTCAAGTACAAGTACGTCATCAAGAACGTCGCCCGGCGGCACGGCAAGGTCGTCACGCTCATGCCGAAGCCGGTCTTCCAGGACAACGGCTCGGGCATGCACGTGCACCAGAGCATCTGGCGCGGCGGCGCGAACACGTTCTTCGAGGCCGGCACCTACGCCGACCTGAGCAAGACCGCGCTCTACTACATCGGCGGGATCCTGAAGCACGCGCCGGCGCTGCTGGCGTTCTGCAACCCGACGACGAACTCGTACCGGCGGCTGGTGCCCGGCTACGAGGCGCCGATCAACCTCATCTACTCGCAGCGCAACCGCAGCGCCGCGGTCCGCATTCCGGCCTACTCCCGCAGCGAGAAGTCCAAGCGGGTCGAGTGCCGGTTCCCGGATCCGACCTGCAACGGCTATCTCGCGTTCAGCGCGATGCTGATGGCCGGACTCGACGGCGTGCAGAACAAGCTCACGCCGCCGGGACCGCTCGACAAGGACCTGTACGACCTGCCGGCCGAGGAGCACGCCAAGATCGAGAGCACGCCGGGCAGCCTCGCCGAGGTGCTCACCGAGCTGGAGAAGGACCACGACTTTCTGCTCAAGGGCGACGTCTTCACCCGCGACGTGATCGAGAACTGGATCGCGTACAAGCGGGAGAACGAGGTCGACGCCATCCGCCTGCGGCCCCATCCGTGGGAGTTCGCCCTGTACTTCGACATCTAGAGCCACACCGGCACCCGCGCGGGCCGGCGGCAGGCGTCCTTGCCGCCGGCCCGCCGGCGCTGTGCCGGCCACGCCGCGCGACGCCCCATGGCGAGTGATCCGCCCGTCGAGCCGCGCGACCTGCTGCTGGCGCGGGACCTCGAGGCGGCGCGCGCGCGGCAGTATCTCGCCGGGCGCGGCTTTCGCGACCCGGCGGGCGCCGACGAACGCCTGCAGCAGCTCGCCGCCGACCTCCAGACCCGCCTGGCGCTCGGCGAGCTGGCGGAGCTGCTGCTCGAGACGCTGCTCGAGGCGCCCGATCCCGACGCCGCGCTGGCGGGGTTCTGCCGCTACGCGGCCAGGCGCATTCCCAGGAGCTCGTTCATCGGCTATCTGCAGGACGACCCGCGCGCGCTGCAGATTCTCACGCGGGTGGTGGGTGCGTCACCGCTCCTCGGCGAGATCCTGATCCGCAATCCCGAGCACCTCCACTGGCTGCAGGGCGAGCTGGACTGCCCCCCGCCGGATCAGGTGGACTACCGGGCCGAGGTCGATGCGCTGCTGGCGCAGGACAAGACGGCGTCGCGCCGGATCGACTCGCTCAAGCGCTTCCAGCGGCGCGAGATCCTGCGCATCGCCGGCCGCGATGTGCTCGACAAGGACACGCTGCGCTCGACCATCGAGCAGCTCGCCGACCTGGCAGCCGTCGTCATCGCCGGCGCCCTGCAGATTGCGCAGCGCGACCTCGCGGAGCACGCTGGCGGCGCACCGCACGGGTCGTTCGTCGTCATCGGGCTCGGCAGGCTGGGCGGCCGGGAGCTCGACTACGGCCAGGACCTCGACCTGCTGTACGTCTACGAGGCGGACGACCCGGACGATGCAAGCGTCCGGGTCCGCTTCCAGCAGATCGGCCGGCGGCTGACGGCGCTCCTGGAAGAACCCACCGGCGAGGGGTACTGCTACCGGGTCGTCCCCGGACTGCAGCCGGCGGGGCCCGGGGGCAGCACCGTCTGGTCGCTGCAGGAGGGCACGCGGTACTGCGCCGGCCTCGGCGAGACGTTCGAGCGCTTCGCCCTGATCGGGACCAGGCCGATTGCCGGCGACCTCGAGCTCGGGCGCCGGTTCGTGGACGGGATCGGGCCGTTCGTCTACCGCCCGGACGCCGACCACGCCGCAGTCCGGGCGCTGGCGCGCGAGCGGGCGGCCGCGGGCGTGGCCGGCAAGGACGCGCGCGGCGGCGACCGCATCGCCGCAACGAGCCGGGCCGCCCTGCGCGAGATCGAGCTTGCGGCCCGAGTGCTCCAGCTAGCTCACGGCGCGCGTCATCCCGACCTGCGGGACGCGAACACGCTGTCCGCGCAGGCGGCGGCGCGCGCCCGCGGCCTGCTCGGCGAGGCCGCGCTCGACGACCTCAGGAGCGCGTACACGTTCCTGCGCACCGTCGAGCACCGGCTGCAGATCCTGGGCGCGGCAGACACGCCCGGGCCGGCCGCAGGGTACGCGCCGGAGACGATACCGAGGCGGCTGGGCTTCGAGACGGCGACCGAGCTCGAGTCGGCGCTCGCCCGCCACGGGGACCGGGTGTACGCGATCTGCCGGGAGCTGGGTTCGGCTATATGAAGCAGGACGCAGGTCTTCGCTGCAACCGTCAGGGCACCAGGAGCAGCTTGCCGATGTGGGTGCTCGACTCCAGCAGGCGGTGCGCCGCGGCGGCCTCGGCGAAGCCGAACGTGGCGTGAACCACCGGCTGCAGCCGCTTCGCGGCCACGTGCGGCCAGACGTGCTCGCGGACGGCGGCGGCAATCCGGCCCTTCTCCGCCACCGAGCGCGACCGCAGGGTCGAGCCCGTGAGCAGCACGCGCCGCGACATCAGGGCGGCCAGGTTCACCTCCCCGGTCGCGCCGCCCATCAGGCCGATCACCACCAGCCGCCCCTCCACCGCCAGGCTGTCCAGGTTGCGGCGCAGGTACGCGCCGCCCACCATGTCGAGAACCAGGTCGACGCCCCGGCCGTCCGTGGCCGCCCTGACCTCGGCCACGAAGTCGCGCTCGCGGTAGTTGACGGCCAGCTCGGCCCCCAGGCGCGTGCACGCGGCGCACTTGGCGTCCGAGCCTGCCGTGGTGAACACGCGCGCGCCGTGCAGGCGCGCCAGCGGGATGGCCGTCGTCCCGATGCCGCTCGAGCCGCCGTGCACCAGCAGGGTCTCCCCGGCCTGCAGCCGGCCCCGCTCGAACACGTTGGTCCAGACGGTGAGGCAGGCTTCCGGCAGCGCGGCGGCCGCGACCAGATCCACGCCCGCCGGCACCGGCAGGCACTGCGGCGCGGGCACGGCGCAGTACTCCGCGTAGCCGCCGCCCGCCACGAGCGCGCAAACCGGCTCGCCGACCGACCAGCCCTCGACGCCGGGGCCGACCGCGGCCACGGTGCCGGACACCTCGAGACCCGGCAGATCCGTGACGCCGGGCGGCGGCGGGTAGTGCCCCTCGCGCTGCATCACGTCCGCCCGGTTCACGCCGGCCGCCGCCACCCGCACCAGCAGCTCGCCGGCGGCAATCGGCGGCACCGGCCGCTCGGCGCGCACCAGCGACTCGGCCGGACCGAAGCCCGCAATCTCCACGGCGTGCATCGTCTGTGGCACCGGCATCGTGACTCCCGCCATCGGCTGCCGCGCCCGCCGTGCGGCCGGCGCCCGCCGCTCGCGGCGCAACGCGAGGCTCCGGGTCGGGCCGCGAGTGCAAGAAGCGGCAGCGCACGAGTATAATGCGCCGTCCCCCGATCCTTCCGCTCGCGGCCGGCGTGCCGGTCTGGCGGGCCGTGCGGCGCGGCGGACCTCGAAGGCATGTGACCGCATGAGCTTGCGACTCCTGATCGTCGGCTACGGCCGCATGGGGAAGGCCGTCGAGGGGCTGTGCGCCGCGTACGACTGCGAGGTCGTCGAACGTCTCGACATACACAACAACCGCGGGGGGGAAGGGATCGACGCCGCGCGCCTGCCGCCCGCCGACGTGGCAATCGACTTCTCGACGGCGGACGCCCTGCTCACGAACCTGCCGCGGCTGGCCGCGGCGGGGCTCGACACCGTCATCGGGACCACCGGCTGGAACGCGCACGAGGAGCGGATGAAGGCGCTGGTGGCGGAGGCCGGCATCGGGGTGATTGCAGCCGCGAACTTCTCGCTCGGGGTCAACATCTTCCAGGCAATCGTCGAACGGGCCGCGCGGCTGCTGCAGCCGCTCGACGAGTTCGGCGCCTGGATTCACGAGACCCACCACGCGGCCAAGATCGACGCCCCCTCCGGGACGGCGATCGCCCTGCAGGACGCCATGCGCCGGTCCGGATACGAGGCGGCCATCGACATGGCGTCGACCCGCGTCGGGTCGGCCCCGGGGACCCACACCGTCGGCTTCGACGGTCCGTTCGAGACGCTGTCGCTGACCCACGCCACCCGCGACCGGGCGACCTTCGCGCACGGCGCCATCGCGGCCGCCCGCTGGGTGCACGGCCGGCGCGGCTGGTTCACGATGCGCGACGTGCTGGGGTTGGAACCCTGATCATGCAGGCACGCTGGTCCGGGTGCGGCACCGCGCTCGTGACGCCGTTCGACGCCGCCGGCGGTCTGGACGAGGCCGGCATCCGGCGGCTGGCCCGCCGGCAGATCGACGCCGGCGTGCACTTCCTGGTGCCGTGCGGCACGACCGGCGAGAGCCCGACGCTGACGCACGCGGAGAAGCTGCGCGTCGTCGAGCTGGTCATCGCCGAGGCGGCAGGTCGGGTGCCGGTGCTCGCCGGCGCCGGCGGCTACGACACGCGCTCGACGGTGGCGCTGGCGCGCGAGCTGGCGGCGCTCGGGGCCGACGGCCTGCTGTCGGTCACGCCCTACTACAACAAGCCGACCCAGGAGGGCCTGTACCGGCACTTCCGGACCATCGCCGAGAGCGTGGACCGGCCGATCATCCTGTACAACGTCCCGGGCCGGACCGCCTGCAACATCCAGCCGGCGACGCTCCTGCGCCTCGCGGAAATCGACAACATCGCCGGCGTCAAGGAGGCCTCGGGCGATCTCGGCCAGATGTGCGAGATCTGCCGCACCGCGCCGGCCGACTTCAGCGTGCTCTCGGGCGACGACGCCTTCACGCTGGCCCTCATGGCGCTCGGCGGGCGCGGCGTGATCTCCGTCGTGGCCAACGAGGCGCCGTCCGACATGGCGCGCCTGGTGGATCACGCGGCGGGCGGCGACTTCGCGGCGGCGCGCGCGGTGCACGAGCGCCTGCTGCCGCTGATGCAGGTCAACTTCGTCGAGTCGAACCCCATCCCGGTGAAGGCGGCGCTCGAGGCGCTGGGCCTCGCGCCCGCCCGCTACCGGCTGCCGCTCGCGCCGCCCTCGGCGGCGGCGCGGGAGCGCATCGAGGCGGTGCTCGCGGAGCTCGGCATGCGCGGCGCCGCGGCGGCGGCCGGCAGCGGAGGCGCGTCGTGACCGCCGGCGCCGCAGCCGAGCTGGCGGCGGAGGTCGAGCGGCTCGCGGCGCTCCCGGGAGGCGGCGAGCGGGCGCAGGCGCGCGCCGTCTTCGCGCGGCTGCGCGCGGAGCTGTCGGCCGGCCGCGTGCGCGCCGCCGAGCCGGACCCGTCGGCGCCGAGCGGCTGGCGCGTCAACGCCTGGGTCAAGCAGGGCATCCTGCTGGGGTTCCGTTCGGGGGAGATCGCCGCCTATCCCGCGGCGAGCCCGGAGCAGCCGTTTCTCGACAAGGACAACCTGCCGCTCAAGCGGCTCGACGCCGCGTCGCGGGTGCGGCTCGTGCCGGGGGGCTCGTCGATTCGGGACGGCGCCTACCTCGGCGCCGGCGTCATCTGCATGCCCCCGATGTACGTCAACATCGGGGCGTACGTCGGCGACGGCAGCCTGATCGACTCGCATGCGCTGGTCGGCTCCTGCGCCCAGGTGGGCAGCCGCGTCCACGTGAGCGCGGCCGCGCAGATCGGCGGCGTCCTCGAGCCCGTCGGGGCCCTGCCGGTCATCGTCGAGGACGACGTGCTCGTCGGGGGCAACACCGGCCTGTACGAGGGGGCGGTCGTGCGCGAGCGGGCCGTCATCGCGGCCGGCACGGTGCTGACCGGCTCCACGCCGCTGTACGACCTGCCCAACGGACGGCTGATCAGGGCCGCGGCGGGACAGCCCACGGTCGTCCCGCCCGGCGCGGTGGTCGTGCCGGGCGCCCGCGCGGTGACCGCGCCCGCCGGCCGCGAGTGGGGACTCTCGCTCGCCACGCCGGTGATCGTGAAGTACCGCGACGACCGCACCGACACCCGCACCGAGCTCGAGGCATGGATACGGTAGCGGCGGACGTCGTCGGCCTGGCGCGGGGCCTCATCGACATCGACTCGACCAGCGGCCGCGAGGCGGAGGCGACCGACTGGCTGGCCGGCAGGCTGCGGGAGCGCGGCTACCGCGTGACCTCCCAGCCGGTCGTCGACGACCGCGTCAACCTCATCGCGACCGTCGGTCCCGCCGAGCCCGAGATCGTCTTCTCGACGCACATCGACTGCGTCCCCCCGTTCTTCCCGAGCCGCATCGAGGGAGACGTCCTCTACGGCCGGGGCGCCTGCGACGCCAAGGGCATCCTCGCGGCGGAGATCGGCGCCCTCGACCGCCTCCGCGCGGGCGGCGAGACGCGGGTCGGCCTGCTCGTCGTCGTGGGCGAGGAGCACGGCAGCCACGGCGCGCGCGCGGCCAACCGGCTCGCGACGCGCTGCCGCTACCTGATCAACGGCGAGCCGACCGACAACCGCCTGGCCGCGGCCACGAAGGGCGCCTACCGCGTCCGCCTGTCGGCCGCGGGCCGCGCGGCGCACTCGGCCTATCCCGAGCTCGGCGAATCGGCCGTCGAGAAGCTCCTCGACGCGCTCGTGGCCCTCCGCGGTCTCGACCTGCCCGCCGATCCGGTGCTCGGGGCGACGACCTACACCGTGGGCCTGCTGTCCGGCGGCGTGGCGCCCAACGTCGTGCCGCCCGCCGCGGAGGCCGACGTCAACTTCCGCACCGTCGCGCCCGCGCCGGACCTGCGCCAGCTGCTCGACGGCCTGCCGGGGCCCGTCGCCATCGAGGACGTCGTGGTCGTGCCTCCGGTCGCGCTGACGACGGTGCGGGGCTTCGACACCGAGGTCTTCGCCTTCACGACCGACATCCCCTTCCTCTCCGCCTGGGGCAAGCCGCTGCTGCTCGGTCCGGGCTCCGTGCACGTGGCCCACACCGCCGACGAGCACGTCGCGATCGACGAGCTGGTTCGCGCCGTGGACCTGTACGCGAAGCTGGCGCGCGAGCTGCTGGCGGACGACGGCTGACCAGGCGCCGGGACGGTTCAACCCGGCCGTCTGTAGTATTGGCAGCAGGTGACACGCACGGCATTCCCGACCGCGACGCTCCCGACGTCCGTTCCGGAGCCTGCCCGGACATCGCTCGTGGTGGCTGCCGATGCCTGGTGCACGCTGCTGGGTCCCCGTCTCCGTTCGCTGGTGCTCTTCGGATCGGTGGCCAGGGGGCAGAGCACCGCCCGCTCGGACATCGATCTGCTGGTGATCGCCGACGGCTTCCCGCGGAGCCTGCGCGAGCGCCGGCGGCCGCTGCTTGCGGCGTGGTCGCGGGCGCGAGTGCGCCAGGGGTTGCCGGCCGTCGAGTGGAATCTCGTGACGAAGTCGCCGGAAGAGGCGCGGGGCCACAGCCCGCTCTATCTCGACATCGTCGAGGACGGCATCCTGCTGGTCGACCGCGGGGGCTTCTTCCGGACCGTGCTCGACGGCATGCGCGCCCGCATGCAGGCGCTCGGGAGCCGGCGCGTGTTTCTCGATGACGGAAGCTGGTACTGGGACCTGAAGCCGGATTTTCGTTTCGGCGAGGTCGTGGAGATATGACCAGCGCGCACATGGGGCGGCGGTACATCGAGGAGGCGGGCAGCCGGGTCGAGCTGGTCGGTATCGCCCTGGAGCGCGAGCTGTGGGCCACCGTCGTCCGCGAGGCGCAGGAGTGCGTGGAGCTGTTCCTCAAGGGCGCCCTGCGACTCGTCGCGGTCGAGCCGACCCGCACCCACGACGTTGGCGAAGTTCTTCGCCGCGAGGCGGCGCGCTTCCCGGGATGGTTTCGTGCGGAGATCGAGCATCTCGCGTCCATCTCGACGGAGATGGCGGGCGACCGCGGGATTGCGTTCTACGGCGACGAGCGTCAGGGTATCGGACCGCAGGATCTCTTCGAGCGGCACGATGCCGAACGGGCGGTCAGCAACCTGCGGTACGTCGCAGGTCTCTGCACCCGCCTGCTCGCTGCCGCCGCTGACTGAGGCGGGCGCCACGCACCCGGATGCGCCGCCTCCCATCGCGGCCGGGGCACGGCCGGGCCGCGGTCAGCGGCGGACGACCTCCGCGCCGACGATCTCCACACGGTTGACGGGGGTCTCGCCGTCGGTCGGCTCCGCCTCGATGGCCGCCACCACGTCGAGCCCCTCGACGACCACGCCGAACACGGTGTAGACGCCGTCCAGCTCGGAAGCGGCGTCCGTCACGATGAAGAATGACGTCGACGCGCTGGCCGGATCGTCGAGCCGCGCCATCGACACGATGCCGCGGACGTGCGGCGTGTCGTTGAACTCCGGCTCGAGGTTCTGCACGAACCGCTGCTGCCGGTCGGTGAGCCGCTCGCGCCGGGTGGGCAGGTGCCCGCTCTGGATGACGAAGCCGGGCACGACGCGGTGGAACGCGATGCCGTCGTAGACCCCGGCGTCGGCCAGACGCAGGAAGTTGCGGACGTGGTTGGGCGCGCGGTCCGGATACGGATCGATCGCGATGCGGCCGTGGGTCGTGTCGAGAATCACGCGCCAGGCCGCGAGCTCGGCGTCCGACTCCTCCGTGAACGGCGGAACCTCGGGCGGCGGGCGGTCGCGGAGCGTGACCGACCGGATGGCGATGCGCTCGGTCGCTCGGCCGTCGGCGTCGACGGGCGCCTCCGAGATCCGCGTGACGACGTCCATGCCCTCCGCGACGCGGGCCCACACCGTGTGCCGGCCGTCGAGCCCCGGCTGGTCGACGACGCAGATGAAGAACTGCGCGCCGCCGCTGTCGGGCTGGCCCGGGACGACCACCGCGGAGACGGCCCCGCGCGTGTGCCGCTGCTCATTGAGCTCGGACGCGACGAGGCCCAGGCCGCCGCGGCCGTACACGTCCCGGCGCGACGGATCCTTCGTCAGCGGATCGCCGCCCTGCACGATCCCGTGCCGCACCATGCGGTGGAAGATCGTGCCGTCGTACTCCCCTGCCTCCGCCAGCGCGATGAACAGCCCGACGTGGTTCGGGGCGTGCTCGGGCAGCAGGTCGATGATGATGGTGCCGAGGTCCGTCTCGAGCACGCCCTGCCGGCCGGTCATCTCCTCGACCGACAGCGGCGCGACGTACGGATCGCGGTCCTGGGCGACGAGACCGGGCGCCGCGGCGAGCCAGATCAGCAGCGCCAGCGCTTCACGGGATTTCACAAGCTCACCTCGCGCTGATCTAATACCATGAACTCATGTCCTTCCTGAACGAATACCCCGACGACGAAGGCCGGGATCAGGAACCGGCGCCGCCGAGCCGCCGGTGGCTGTACGCGCTGATCGCCCTCGTGCTCGCCGCCGGCGCGACGTACCTGCTCGTGTCCACCCTGCGCACGCCGCCGGTGGAGGTCGAGCGCGCCGCGCCGGTCGAGGCGCCGCCGCCGCCGGCCGAGCCGGAGCCGGAGGCCGAGGTGGCCGAGGCGCCGCCGCCGCGGCCGCGCCCCGCACCCCGTCCGGCCCCGCCGCCGCCGGAGCCCGAGCCCCCGCCGCCCCCGCCCCCGATCGTGCTGCGCGTCACCAGCGACGTCCCGGGCGCGGACGTCTTCATCAACCGCGAGTACGTCGGCGCAACGCCCTTCGAGTCGCGCGACATCGTCCCCGGGCGGTACCGCCTCAACGTCTCGGCTTCCGGCTACGACGGGCACGCGGAGGACGTGGAGATTGGCGGCGAGCTGACGGCGGTCGACGTGCGGTTCAGAGTGGTCCGGCTGGACGAGCGCGTGCCGGTCGTCCACAAGCACCGCTTCGGGGACTGCGAGGGCGAGCTGGTCGCCAGCCCCGCCGGCATCACGTACCGCACCGACGACGACGATGCGTTCGAGGTGGCCCTCGACGCGCTCGAGGAGTTCGCGGTCGACTACCTGGACCACAACCTGCGCATCAAGGTGCGCGGCGGCCGGACCTACAACTTCACCGACCGCCAGGCGAACGCGGACGCCCTCTTCGTCTTCCACCGCGAGGTCGAGGAGGCGCGCGAGCGGCTCGGCCGCGGGGAGCCGCCGGCGCTCCCCTGACAAGCCGCGGACTGTTGCCCATGTCGCCCACCCGCTGTCCCTGGGGCGACTCCGATCCGCTCTACGTCGACTACCACGACGAGGAATGGGGCGTGCCGCTGCACGACGACCGGAGGCTCTTCGAGATGCTGGTGCTCGAGGGCGCCCAGGCCGGCCTGAGCTGGCTGACCATCCTGAAGCGGCGCGACGGCTACCGGCGCGCGTTCGACCGCTTCAATCCGCGCAAGGTGGCGCGCTACGACGACGCGGCCATCGCGCGCCTGCTCGCCGACGAAGGCATCATCAGGAACCGGCTGAAGGTCCGGTCCGCCGTCGCCAACGCGCGGGCATTCCTGGACGTGCAGCGGGAGTTCGGCAGCTTCGACAGCTACATCTGGCGCTTCGTCGACGGCCGACCGATCCAGAACGCCTGGCAGACGCTCGCCGAGGTGCCCGCCCGGACGCCGCTGTCGGACGAGGTGAGCAAGGACCTCAAGGCGCGCGGCTTCTCGTTCGTCGGCTCGACCATCTGCTACGCGCACATGCAGGCCACGGGCATGGTGAACGACCACCTCGTCGACTGCTTCCGCCACCGCGCCGTGCAGCGCCTGGCGGGCTGAGGCGGCCGGCTCAGGCGCGCATCACGCGGAACGCGAGCGCCGGGGGCGGCTTCGCCGCCTCCGCCAGCGCCTCGCCGATGAGGTGATGGTGGGGCGAGAGGTGGCAGACCGGATCGGTGGCGGTGGCGTCGCCGGTCATCAGGAACGCCTGGCAGCGGCAGCCGCCGAAGTCGATATCGCGGCGCTCGCAGCTCTGGCAGGGTTCGGGCAGCCAGTCGGTGCCGCGGAAGCGCTGGAAGACGTCCGACTTGAACCAGATGTCGGCGAGCGACGACTCCCGCACGTTCGGGAACTCGAGGCCCGCTATCTCCCGCGAGGTCTGGCAGGGCAACGCGCAGCCATCGGGTGCGACGGCCAGGAACACCATGCCCCAGCCGTGCAGGCAGGCCTTCGGGAACTCCTGGAAGTAGTCGGGCAGCACGTGCACGATGTCCAGGCCGCCGGTGCCGGCGGCCCGCAGGTCGTCCACCACGCGTTGCGCGCGCTCGACCTGCGCGCGGGTCGGCATCAGCGCCGCGCGGTTGCGGAACGCCCAGCCCGTGTACTGCGTGTTCGCCAGCTCCAGCCGGTCGGCGCCCCAGTCCATGGCCGTCCTGATGACGTCGCCGATGCGATCGAGGTTGTGCCGGTGCAGCACGACGTTGAGCGTCACGGGGAAACCGATCCGCTTCGCCGCGAGCACGGCGTCGCGCTTGCGGTCGAACGACTTGGCGCCGGCCAGCCAGTCGTTCGACTCGGGCTCGGTGTCGAGCAGGCTGACCTGGAAGTGGTCGAGGCCCGCCTCCCGCAACTGCTCGATCATGTGCTCGCTGGCGACCGTGGCGCCGGTGCTCATGTTCGAGTAGAGCTCGAGCCCGCGCGCCGCGCGGACCAGGTCGAGGATGTCGCGGCGCACGAGGGGCTCGCCGCCGGAGAGGTGGAGCTGCGCCACGCCCAGCTCCGCGGCCTCCTCGAACACCCGCACCCAGGTGGCCGTGTCCAGCTCGTCGCGGTAACGGGCCAGCTCGAGGGGATTGCTGCAGTACGGGCACTGCAGCGGGCAGCGATACGTGACCTCGGCCAGCAGCGCCCGCGGTCTCGGAACCTCATTCGGCGGATTCGGCGGCGTCACGCAACAGTCCCTTCTCGGCCAGTTGCTGCAGGAACTCCCGGACGTCGGCGCCGGGGTCGGAGCCCGGGTAGGCTTCCTGCAGCGCGGCGATCAGATCGTCCGTGGAACGGCCGTCGCACAACCGGATGATGGCCGTTCCGGGCTCGTTCAGGACGATCATACCCTCCGGATAGACCAACTGGTGCTCGTCGCGGATCTTGTCCCAGCGGTAGCGCGTGCCCGGCGCCAGCACCGGGCGCGCGATGGCCGCATCCGACGTCACGCCGCGGCCCCGGCCGTGGGCGCGACGCAACGCTGATAGATGGCGTCGAGCTGCGCCCAGAGCAGATCGCACTTGAACTGCAACGCCGCCGCCGCCCGCTCCTGCTCGGGACGCGTCCGGGAGTGGTCCAGCACGATCCCCAGGCCGTGGTCCGTATCGCGCGGCGCCTGCGTGAGCCGGGACCGGAAGTACGCGAGGGCGTCCTTGTCGACCCAGGTGTATTGGGATTCGAACGCGGCCAGCCGCGTCGCCATCAGGCCCGGCGAGAACAGCTCGGTCAACGACGAGGCCACGCCCTCCACCCACGGGCGCGTCGCGACGAAGCTGACGTAGGCGTCGACGGCGTAGCGCACGCCCGGCAGCAGCCGGCGATCGTCCTCGAGCTCCTCCGGCGCCACGCCGATTGCCTGGGCCAGACGCAGCCACTTGTCGATGCCGCCGATCGTCGTCTCGGTGCCGTCGTGGTCGTGGATGCGCTGGATCCACTTCTTCCGGACGCCGCGATCCGGGCAGCGCGACAGCAGGATGGCGTCCTTGATGGGAATGTTCTTCTGGTAGTAGAAGCGGTTGGCGACCCAGAGCTGCAGTTGCTCCCGGTCCAGCCGCCCCTCGTTCATCAGGCGATGAAAGGGATGCTTGTCGTGGTAGCTGGCCTGCCCGATCGCTCGCAACTGCGCGGTGAACTCATCCCGTGACCACGGTTCCATTGGTGCTCCCCGGCGGCCCGCAGCGACAGTCCTGCCGGCTGGAGGCCGCGACCCGGCCGCTCAGAGATCGAAGACGTCCCCGTCGGCGCCGACCCGGACGCCGGCCGCATCGACGTGGCGACGCTCCGGACTCGCGGCGTTCAGCATCGGGTTCGTGTTGTTGATGTGGACGTAGACGCGGTGCCGGACGGGCAAACCGCCCAGCCATTCGAGGCTGCCGCCGTCGCCGGCCACCGGCAGGTGCCCCATCTCGCGCGCCGTGATGTCCGTGATGCCGGTCGTGCGCGGCTCGTCGTCCGACCAGAAGGTCCCGTCCATCAGCACCGCGTCCGCGCCGTCGACCGCGGCACGCAAGGCGTCGTTCACGCCCGGCACGCCCGGCGCATAGACGAGATTCGTGCCGCGCGCGGTGTCGGTAATCCGCAGGCCGATGACGGAGCCTACCGCATCCGCCGCCTCGGTCCCGGACACGAACCGCGGCACGTCGCGGCCGACCTCGAACGCGCGGAGGCTGAGGCCGCTCGCGCCGCCGCCCACCGCGGGCAGCTCGGTCGGCTCGTCGAGCGGCAGATCGAACCACGGACGCTCGGCGAAATGCGACAGCACGGGCGCCACCGGGAAGTGGTCCGTCAGCCACTGGCGCACGAGCGGCGTCGACACGACCGGGAATGCGCAGCCCTCGCGGATGAGGAGCAGCCCGGACATGTGGTCCAGCTCCGCGTCCGTGAGCACGCAGCCGGCGATGGCGGTCGCACGCCCGCCGTGGCCGCCCGGCGTCAACTCGGGCGCGTCCTGGATCTGCTGGCGGATGTCCGGGGAAACGTTGAAGAGAAACCACCGCTCGCCGTCAGCGGTGATCGCAAGGGAAGATTGGGTGCGTGCGGAGACCTCAGAGGACCCCGCACGCACACCAGAACAATTCGGGCACCGGCAGTTCCACTGCGGCAGGCCGCCGCCGGCTGCCGAGCCCAGGATTCGAACGCGCACGGCGTACGAACCTGCGGATCTCTCCTAGCTGTTGACGTAGAACGTCACTTCCATCGACAGGGAGATCGCTTTGAACTCGGGCTTCGTCCAGGTCATCTGGCTACTCCTTGAGTATGTGGTTGCCGCGACAAACGAACGTCTGAAACTCTGAATGCCGGAGCATAGCACCCCGGCAGGTGGCATGCAAGCCTCTTTTTCGATCCGCTCCAAGGCCGTTCGTCCGGCGCGGTCAGACGCGCAGGCCGCGCCAGCGGCCGCTCCGAAACAGCCGCTGCATCAGCGCAAGCTGCACCACCGGAGCCACCACCCACGCCAGCAGCGCGCCCTCGGGCACCCATTCCAGCCACAGCAACAGGGTCGACGTGAGGGCGAGCAGCACCCCCCACTGGGTCACGACAGTATAGCGCAGGATCGGCCTGGTATCGCCCACGCCCGTCAGCGCGCCCTGCGTGCCGATGCTGAGCGAGCTGAAGAACTGGGCGACCGCGAACCAGCGCAGCACCGTGGCCCCCAGCACGGCGACCTCCGGATCGGCGATGAACAGCCTCGCGATGGGCTCGGCCAGCAGGATGGTCGCCCCCACCACGCCGGCCATGATCAGCCCGAGCAGCAGCACGGCGCGCTGGCCCAGCGCCTGCGCCAGATCGTGCCGGCGCGCGCCGACAGCCTGTCCGACGAGCGTCGCCGCCGCCACCTGGAACGCCAGCGCCGGGAGCACGCTGACCAGGCGCACCTGCAGGCCGACGCCCACGGCGGCGTGCAGCGACGCGCCCAGCGGAACGACGCCCAGCAGGGCCAGGTACACCAGCCGCGCCCCGTTGCGGGCGACGGCCGCCAGCGCCGGCGACGTGCCGATCCGCAGGATTCTCCGCACCAGCACCCAGTCCACGCCCACCCACGGCCGGAGCTGCAGGCGCGCGTGCGGCGTGCCCCGCACGAGCAGGCCCACGTAGACGGCCGCGCCGACCGCGCGGGCCGCCACGGTCCCAACGGCGGCGCCCGCCACGCCGTAGGCCGGCACGGGGCCCACGCCGAAGATGAAGACGTAGTTCAGCGCGATGTTGAGCACGCTGACGACGCTGATTAGCTTCAACGGCGTCAGCGTGTCGCCGGTCCCCCGATAGACCGCCGCGGCCACGAGGTTCGTCCACAGGAAGACCGTGCCGAGAAAATAGATGTGCAGGTAGGGCACGCCGTGCGCCATCGTCTCGGCGCTGGCCTGCAGCGCGACCAGCAGCGGGCGGCTCGCCAGGTAGCCGATCAGCGTGGTCGGGAGGCCCAGGACGACGACCAGCCGCACGCTCTGGCGCACGGCGCCGTCCACCTGCCGGCGGTCGCCCGCGCCCACGCCCTGGCTGACGAGCGCGATGACCCCGGTCGCGACGGCCAGCGCCGCCGACTCGAGCAGGAACGTGACCTGCCGGTTGAGGCCGATGGCCGCGGTCGCCTCGCTGCCGAGTCCGCGCACCATCAGGAAGTCGGCGGTGCCCAGGCTCAGCTCCAGCAGGCTGTAGACCAGGGTGGGCCACGCGAGCGCCCAGATGCGCCGGTACGAGCCGCGTTCCGTGGCGTCGGTCATGTGCGGGGAAAAATAGCAGGTTTGCTTCAGCTGGGCAGGGCTTCAATCAGACGGGGCTGCGCCCCGAGCCCCCGGCGTCCGCTTGCGGGGACCCCTTCGCCCCGCGCCGCTCACGCCGAGGCGCGCTGTGCGCGCCTTGCGCCGGCTGCGCCGGCGCTTCCATCAGACAGGGCTGCTCGCCGCCCATCCCGGGATAGACTGGGCAGCACGATGACCGCCGACCGACGCGGCGCACCGTCCCGCGCGGACACCGGCGTACCCTCGCCGGGCGCGCGTGCGGCCGGCGCCGAGGCGGCCGCGCACGTCGACTCGGCCATCGCCACGCTGGCCGACCTGGTCGCGTTTCCCACCGTGGCCGATCCGCCGACGCCGAACGCCGGGCTGCCGGTCTTCCGGGAGCTGAAGGACTACCTGGCGCGCTGCTGCCGCGAGCGGGGCTTCGATTTCGACGACCACGGGGCCGCCCTCGTCATCGGCCTCGGCCGCGCCGCCGAGCGGCTGGGCATCCTGACCCACGGCGACGTCCAGCCGGCCGACGCCCGGCGCTGGCGCGGCGATCCGTTCCGCCTCGATGCGTCGAGCGAGCCCGGACGGCTCATCGGGCGCGGGGTCGAGGACGACAAGGCGTCGATCGCCACCGCGCTCGCCGCCATGCAGGTATTCGCGGCCCGCTGCCGGCCGCGGCGGCGGATCGAGCTCATCGTCTCGCTGGCCGAGGAGTCCGACTGGACGCCGTTCCGGGAGTTCCTCGCCGGCTGGGACCCGCCGGCCCTCAACGTGGCGCTCGACGCCAAGTACCCGGTGGTGACCGCCGAGAAGGGCACCGGCAGCATCGTCCTCACGGTGCCGCCCGACCCCGACCGCTCCTTCCCGCCGGCGCCGGGCGGACGTCTGACCTCGTTCACGGGCGGCGAGGCGCGCACCCGGGTGCCGGCCGCGGCGGAAGCGCGCGTCGAGGACGCGCCGCCGGATCTGGCCGCGGCGCTGCGCGCCGGGACGGACCCCGCCGGCGGCGTCGCGATCGAGGTCGAGGCCGACGGCGGCCGGCTGACGGTGCGGGCCCGGGGCGCCGCCGCGCACTCGTCGACGCCGTGGGAGGGACGCAACGCCGTCGCGCACCTCGCCGCGCACCTCGCCTGCCGCGACTGGCCGCCGACCGCGGCGAGCCGCATGGTGCGGCTCATCGACGAGCTCGTCGGCACCGGTCACTACGGCGAGCGCTTCGGGGACCTGGCATGCGAGCATCCCTTCATGGGACCGCTCACGCTGGTGCTGACCGAGCTGAACGCGTGCGACGACGGGGGCCTCGAGGCCTGCCTCAACGTCCGCTGCCCCGCGGGACGCGGGCCCGACGACGTCGAAACGGCGGTCCGCGCGGCCGTCGCCGCCTGGACGCGGCGGCACGGCGGCCCGGCGCCCGGCTGCCGGCTCAGGCTCGGCGCCCCCTACTACCTCGAGTCCGCGCCGCACGTCCCGGTGCTGGTGGACATCTTCCGCCACTACACCGGCCAGCGCGACGCCGGCGCCATCGCGGTCGGCGGCGGCACCCAGGCGCGGCTGCTCCCGAACGGGGTCAACTTCGGACCGTCGATGCCGGGGGCGGCCTACACCGGCCACAGCGACCACGAGTTCGTGACCGTCGATCAGCTCCGCCTCAACCTGACGATGCAGACAGCCATGCTGGTCGAGCTGGCCGGCGCCTGATCGCGCCGCCGCCGACCCGCCGGCGCCGCCGCACACCGCCGCCCCGTTGCGCCCGGCCGCCAAGTGCGGGAAGATGCAGCCAGGCGTCTGCGCCGCAGAACGGCGTAGACGCCGCAGGGCGCGCACAGCGCAAGCGGAAGCCGGGGGTTCGGGGCGCAGCCCCGTCTGATTGAAGCTGGCGGGCCGGAGATTCGGCAGCCGGGCGGGCGCGCACGCGACGCGGGCCGCCGGCCCGCCGGGAGGTGACACATCATGCGGCATCGACGCATCGCGGCCTCACTGCTCGTAGCGGCCATCGCGGCGTGGCCGGCACCGGCCGCGCTCGGCCAGACCGCCGACGCCTGGGAGCCGCCGCGCCTGGCGGACGGGCGCCCCGACCTGCAGGGCGTCTGGCTCAACAACGTGGCCACCCCGCTCCAGCGCCTCCCGGAGCTGGCCGACCGCGCGCATCTGACCGCCGCGGAGGTGGAGCGGCTGACCGCGCGCGCGGCGCGCATCTTCGCCAACGGCCGCAGCGCGTTCACCACGCCCGAGGGCGCGTTCCGCGCCGCGCTGGAGAACGTGGAGACCTACATCGCGTGGTCGACCAGCAGCTCGATCGGCATGATCGACGTGACGTTCACCGACCGCACGTCGCTGATCGTCGATCCGCCGGACGGCCGCATACCGGCGCGCACGGCGGCCGCCGAGGCGCGCGAGGCGGCGGTCGACACGGGCTGGGAGTTCAAGACCGGCCCCGAGGACCTCAACAGCATCCACCGCTGCATCACGACGGGCGTGCCGCGCCTCGGCGGGAACTTCGGCGCCGGGCCGTACACCTACTACCAGATCGTCCAGACGCCGAGCCACGTGGCGTTCGTCAGCGAGGCGTTCCACGACGCGCGGCTCATCCCCCTCGACGGGCGGCCGCACCTGCCCGGGCGCATCCGCCAGTGGAACGGCGACTCGCGCGGCCGCTGGGAGGGCGACACGCTCGTGGTCGAGACGACGAACTTCTCGCCCAAGAGCTACTACCGGGGAGCAGCCGAGGGCCTGCACCTGGAGGAGCGTTTCACCCGCACCGGGCCGGACACGCTGGCGTACCGCGTCACGCTGACCGACCCGGCCACGTGGGCCGCGCCCTGGACCGCCGAGGTGCCGCTGCAGCGGCGCGAGCAGCCGATCTGGGAGTTCGCCTGCCACGAGGGCAACCGGTCCATCGTCGGCATGCTGCGGACGGCCCGGCTGGAGGACGCGCGCCGCTGACGGAGCCCGGCGCCGCCTGGCGGCAGCGGCGAGGAGGCGAGAGCGCTGGAAACACTGAAGATCGCGGTGCTGATTGCCCAGGCCCCCTGGCGCGAAGCAGTCAGCTACCGCAACACCTGGCCCCACGAGTACGTCCTCAGTCGCAAGGACAGCCAGCGCGAGCTGATCGAAGCAGTCTGCGCCCGCTTCCGCGCCGGCGAGGGCGTTGCCGGCCGCTTCTTCAGCCAGCAGAACACCTACCTCTTCATCGGCGACCACAAGTACTGGCTCATGACGCACTGGGACGCAATAGACCTCGACGACGGGCAGGACTACGTGCTGAACCGGGCGCGCCTGTACCGTGACCGCCGCGACCTCGTCATCCAGTCCGGAGACACCGGTCGCCCCGGGAACTATCCAGCGAGCGCGGCGCATCAGACGTTGCCGGATTGAACGCCGATCAAGGAGTACGATGTCTGAAACCGATACACTGCTGGCCTATCTGTCTCCATGGTTTACGTCTCAGACGGAGAACATCGCCGTCGAGGCTCTCGGGTACAGGGGTGCCGAGTATCCGGAAGTGCTCGATGATGTCGTATTGACGCTGAGGACCATCGCCGAGGTCATCGAGAATCGCCCATGACGGCTGATCAGGTTGACCATGGCCAACATCACGATTCGCGAAGGCTCGACGACCGGCTGATAACAGACGACGAGGGCCGCTGACGGAGCCTGGTCATATCTCGATCAGCTCGAACACGCCGAAGACCCGGTAATCTCGCGCGTTGGAGCTGACGATGCGGGTGACGCCGCCCCGGTAGTACGTCGCCGCCAGCAGCGTATCGAGCAGCCGCTTGCGCCCGAGACCATGCTCCCGCATCCAGGCCAGGAACTGGCGGACGACCTGCTCGTCAGGAACCATCCGTTCCACTTCCGTTGCATTCCACCAGAAATCCGCCCGGGCCAGCGCCTGAGCCATGGACAACGGCCGCTCGAAGCGGCGCCCGTCGGTCACGACGTGAATGAACTCGGAGAGCACCTGCGGCGCGAGCCCGGCTTCACGGTCGCGGCCCACAATCTGCCGCCGCAGCAACTCCAGCGCCGCCCCGTGGCCCTCCGCTTCCTGGATCTCGACCTGCACGAGGAAGGTCGTATCAAGCCCGGTCATCGTCGAGCATCTCCCCCAGCAGGTCGTCGCCGATGCGCAGCGGTTTCAGCACCCGGCCGGCCGAGACCGGGTTGAGATTGGCCAGGGTGGTGGAACGAGCGATGCGCCGCTCGCGGAATTCCGCCATCGCCTCCCGGATCAATTCAGATGCGGTCCGATCCCGCGCACGGGCGAATTCCTGGAAGTCGCGATAGACGGGCTCTGATACGTTTATGGTTATGGTCTTCATACATTCATTGTCATGTATGCCTGCCACCCGGTCAATCGGCTGGACGCGACCGGCCACTCACCGCCGGCAGCGCGATCGAACTCGCCGGAGGACGCCGGCGAGTGAGGCGGCCGGTGTCTTGCGCGCGGTCGGGTCCTGATCCATCATGGGTGTGCTGAGGCGAGAGCGGAGAGAGTCGGAGAGATCCGAGGAGGAGAAGATGAGCCATCGATGTCTAGCAGCGTTGTTCACCGTGATGGCGGTCGTGCTGCTGGCGCCGGCGGGCAGCGCGGCCCAGAGCTGGGACGCGCCCCGGACGCCGTGGGGCGATCCCGACCTGCAGGGGAGCTGGACGAACACGACGACCACCCCGCTGGAGCGGCCTGACGAGCTGGCGGGACAGGACGTGCTGACCGACGAGGAACGGGCCGCCCGCGACGCGGCCGGCGACATCGCCCGCGAGCAGCGGGGCATCGAGCCGGGCACCGGCGAGACCGGCTCGTACAACAACTTCTGGGTCGAGCGGGGCGTCCGGATGGCGCGCACGTCCCTGATCGTCGACCCGCCGGACGGCAAGCTGCCGCTGGCGCCGGCCGAGGTGGAGCGCCGCGCCGCGCGGGAGTCGTACCGCAACCGCGAACCGGCCGGGCCGGAAGACCGCAACCTCTACGAGCGCTGCATCTCGCGCGGGATGCCGGGCTCGATGATGCCCGGCTTCTACAACCACAACTACCAGATTCTGCAGATCCCGGGCTATGTCGTGATCCTCGTCGAGATGATCCACGACGCCCGCATCATTCCGCTGGACGGGCGGCCCCACGCCGACCGGCGAATCCAGCAATGGCTGGGCGACTCGCGCGGGAGCTGGGACGGCGACACCCTGGTCGTCGAGACCAGCAACTTCATCCCGGTGAGCGGGCGCGCCCTGACCGTCTTCGGCGCCAACGAGACCACGCGCCTGGTCGAGCGCTTCACGCGGGTCGACGAGAATACGATCGACTACCAGTACACCGTGACCGATCCCACGGAGTACTCCCGATCGTGGACGGCGTCCATTCCGATGACGAGTCTCGACGGAGACCTCTACGAGTACGCCTGCCACGAGGGCAACTACGGCCTCGAGAACATCCTCGCCGGCGCGCGCGCCGCGGAGCAGGCCGCCGAGGCCGGCTCGCGGTAACAACTGGCGATGTGGGCCTCGGCCGCTCGAGCCGGCCGAGGCCCCGGGCACCAATTGACCCCGGCTACCGGGATATCAGCCGAGCGCGCGCAGGATCGCAACGAGGCCGTCCCGGCCGCGACAGCAATTCCCGCCACGGTGACGGCGATTCCGATCATCTAGTTCCCGTCGTAGACGTGCTGCACGGTGGTCCGCAGGGCGCCCTCGGGCGCCGCGAAGTCGCTGTACTCGGCCGGCACCTCGTAGGCGGCGACCACCTCGTCCACCGAACGGCCGGCGGCCATCCCGTTCTGGGCCTTGCTCACGACGTCGTTGAAGAAGCCGCTGAAGTCGACGAAGTCGGCCCAGGTGACCGGCGTCGGGTTGTGGCCCGGCATCACCGTGTCGACGTCGGCAACCCCCGCCACCGCCTTGCGCAGCGTCCTGCCGAACTCCGTCGCGCTGCCGTTGCCGTTGGCGACGTCGATGAACGGCAGGGCCATGCGCTGGAACATGTCGCCCGTGTGCATGGTGCGCGCGGTCTTGAAGACGACGAAGGTGTCGCCGTCGGTGTGGCCGCGGCCGAAGTGGTACAGGTCGATCTGGTCGGGCCCGCTGTACAGCGACAGGCGCTCGGAGTAGGTGGTCCGCGGCAGGTACTTCGCGTTGTCGTCCTTGAACGCGTCGCAGTTGGTCACCGGCTCGCACGTCGTGCGCGCCATCTGCGCACGCGTGTTCTCGTGCACCACGAACTCGACCGTGTCCGGCAGCTCGATGTTGCCGCCGCTGTGGTCGAAGTGCGTGTGCGTGTTGATGACCGTGGTGATCGGCTTGTCGGTGATGCCGGCCACGTGCGCGATGATGTCCTGGCCGTAGCCGTAGATCTTCGTGTCGACGAGCGCGACGCCGTCGGCCATGACGAAGATGGCGGTGTTGCCGCCGCCGCCCATGCCCTCGACGGACGCGGCGTTCGCCAGCATGTAGAGGTTGTCGGCAACCTCCTGCACCTCGAGGTCGACGCGCTCCTGCGCCTGGCGCGCCTCGTAGGTCGCCGCCGTCAGCAGAAAGCCCGCCAGCATCAGGATTCCCAGGCTCGTGCAGCGTCTCATCGTTCGTCTCTCCTTGGGCTTTGGACCGTGGCGGTCGACAGCCGACCGTGGCGCACATTGTAGCGCCAACGAGCCCCAACCGGCCGCCCGGCTGCGCTAGAGTACACGCGACACAAGGAGGTGCCATGCACGCGAACACCACACGCCGTCAATCGACGAAGGCCCGCCGGATCGCGCCGGCCATCGTCGCCGCGCTGGCCGCACTGGCGATGGCCGCGGGCGTCGCCGCGCCGGACGCCCTTGCCCAGGAGCGAACCCGCATCAACAAAATCATCGAGGCGATCGAGCAGGGGCGGCCCGCCATCGCCAACCAGGACTGGCGCTTCGTCGACATGGAGCACTCGCCCTTTTCGGCCGAGCGCATCGTGGAGACCTTCGCCGAGGCCGATCAGGATCGCGACGACATGGGCCGCCTGCGGCTGACGCCCATGGTGCGCATCCCGCAGGAGGGCGACGAGGACTTCAAGTGGGCCATCAAGCAGGTCCTCGACCTCGGCGGCCTGGGCGTCATCGTGCCGCACGTCGACACCGGCCCGGAGGCCGTGCGGCTCGTGCAGGCCGCCCGCTACCCGCCGATGCAGAACGACGCCCAGCCCGAGCCGCGCGGCGAGCGGGGCTGGGGACCCGGCCGGGCGGCCCGCCTGTGGGGCGTGGATACGGCCGAGTACCACGCGCGCGCCGACGTGTGGCCGCTCGACCCGGACGGCGAGCTCTTCGTGGTGGCCATGGTCGAGTCGGCCGAGGCGGTCGGCAACATCGAGGACATCCTGGCCGCGCCGGTCAGCGCCATCCTGGTGGTGCCCGGCGACATGAGCATCGATCTGGGCCTCGGCCCGGCGCCCGGCCCGGAGAACCACCCGGAGGTCGACGCCATGTACGACAAGGTCCTCGCCGCCTGCAACGCGCAGGACCGGGTCATCTGCGGCTGCGGCGACAGCGCCACCCGCCTGCAGCAGCGCATCGACGAAGGCTGGGGATTCATCCTGCCGCTGGGCGGGTGACGCGGCGCGGGCGTTTGGTTTCGGCGGGGGCCTCGCGCCCCCGCCGCCGCCGGCTGATTTTCACCACGACGTCAGCCGGGGCCGGCTGCCTCCTACTCGCAAACGGGCGCGGTTTCCGTGACTATTGCCTTCTTCCCGCATGCCACACGATGCCGGGTTATCTCGTCTGAAGACCCCACCCCTCTTACAGGCCGCTTCTTCGCCGACGCTACTCCGACGCTACTCCACGGGTTCCGGTATACTCCGCCGCCAATGCATGCATCTGCCCGCCCGGCTGAATTGCTTCAGACGTCGGCTCCTTTCTCTGCGAACACCCCGACGTAACCTCGCACGATCAGTCGCGAACCGGGAGTCGACAAGCCTGAGACATATCCTATGGTCGCACGCAACAGCGATGCTTCGCTGCGTCAGAGACTCGCCACATCAAGCGTTCGGTGGGTTGACCTCGTCGTGCTAGCACTTCTTGGAGCAGTGGCGTTCGAGCTAGTCTTGCCGCTGGCTTGGCAACGAGCGAAGGACCTTCAGTTTCCCTACTCGCCCATTTTCCTTGCCTTTGCAGCTTGGCTCTCCCTCGTGCTCGTGACCTACTTGGTTAGTCAACCAATTCAAGTTCGGAAGCACCAGTGGCGGCGCATGCTATGGTACCCGCCTACGTGGTTCGCCCTCCCGTTGGCGTCACTGCTGTCCCACGGGATTTCTAATTTAGGCGGCTTGAACCTTCTATGTCTGTTAGAATGGTTTTGCCACAAATCATTCAAAACACAGGAGATCCAAGCCGTGGCCCATCATAACACAGTCTTCGGGCAGTTTCTCGCGTTGCTTCCGCGACATGAATTCGACGCCGAGTCGCGCGAGCATCAGCGCGGCCAGCGCCTGCGGGTGATGAGCCGCTGGGCGCAGTTCGTCGCGCTCGGGCTGGGCCAGGTGACGGGCCGGCAGAGCCTGCGCGACATCGTGGCCAACCTGCAGGTCCAATCCAGCAAGCTCTATCACCTGGGCGTGCGGACCGTCAGTCGTTCCTCGTTGGCACGGGTCAACGCCGAGCAGCCGTATACGCTCTACGAGGCGGTGTTCTCCCGTCTGCTGAGCCGCTGTCAGCAGCAGGCGCCGGGCCACCGCTTCCGCTTCAAGCACAAGCTGTATGCGGTCGATGCATCGACTATCGACCTGTGCCTGGCCCTCTTCCCGTGGGCCACGTTTCGCCGCACGAAAGCCGCGGTCAAGCTGCATGTCGGGCTCGACCAGGCGGGCCAGTTGCCGAGCTTCGTCAGCCTCACCGAAGGCAAGCGCGGCGACGTGACCGTCGCCCGCACGTGGCGGTTTCCGGCCGGCAGCGTGGTCGTGGCCGACCGTGCGTATCTCGATTTCAAGTGGCTGCATCAATTGCAGACCCGTTCGGTGACGTTCGTCACCCGCCTCAAGCGGGGCGTGCGCTACCGGGTCACCCACGAGCACGACTTTCGGCCGGAGACCGGCGTGCTCGCCGACCAGCGGATCGAACTGACGAGCGCCCGCAGCGGCAAGGCCTACCCCGACCCGTTGCGCCGGGTGGTCTACCGCGACCCGCAGACGAAGAACCGCTACGTGTTCGTGACCAACAACACCACCTGGGTCGCCAAGACGATCGCCGACATCTACAAGTCTCGCTGGCAGATCGAGCTGTTCTTCAAGTGGATCAAGCAGCATCTGAAGGTCAAGCGCTTCATCGGCCGGTCGAAGAACGCCGTCTGGACCCAACTGTGGATCGCCACCTGCATGTACTTGCTGCTGGCCTATCTCAAATTCGTCCTGCGGCTGCGCTGGAGCCTCAATCAGATGCTCCAGGTGCTGCAGCTCAACATCTTCGAACGTCGACCACTACACGAACTGTTCACCACACACGCGCCGCCAGACCCCGACCGTCCGCAACTGGCACTCGCGTGGACCTGAAACTGTGGGACACTAGTGCGTTGGCGTGCGCCGTCTCCGCCACCAGCGAAAGATTGGCACCATCACTTCGATCTCAAGCCAGCACACCGAACTGGCAGGACCCATACATTGTTGCACCTATTGCTCTCGCTGTCATCCTAGGGCTAGCGGCTCGCCAGCTACCATGGCGAAAAAGCGCGACGGCCTCTGCTGCTCCAAGTCGCCCACCGAATACTAGTCTCGCATGGAGCGAAATCGACGCGTGGCTGTCTCGAGGTGAACGTCCCATCGGCCCCAGTGAACGCGACATGTTCCATCATCACCACATCGCCGCCCGTATCGCAAGTTACATCGCCACAGATCGAGGTCATGTTGCGCTTATTGGTCGGTTTGGCAGCGGCAAGAGTAGTATTCTGAACCTTACCATCGCCGAGCTTGCTCAAAGCCGCGACGCCCCGATCGTGGCCGAATTGGAGGTGTGGGCAGTTTCGAATCCCGAAGACGTCCCGCGCGTTGCGCTGAATAGAATAGTCGACGCTCTTGACGAATACGTGAACGTAGTTCAGTTTCGGAGCTTGCCGCTTGCGTACCAGCGGCTTGTGTCGAAGGAACCGACAGGTTGGCTCGCTGCCGCTCTTGATACTGAGAACGTACGCGACTCAATTGAACTGCTTAGCGGCTTGTCGAGTGTCTTGGCGACGATCGACACCCACCTATTGCTGGTCGTGCAGGATGTAGAACGAGCAGGACCTGACTTCGACACGCGTCACCTGCAAAGGCTACTATCAGCCCGTGGCAAAAGGCCTCTCGCTGCGCCGGTCGGCTCAGCCAGCTTGACAATGAGCAATTGAGCCGGCGAGCGTCGCCGGTGCCCGTTTCGGCCCCCAGGCGACCGTCAGACGCTCCCAACGGTCGATCAGACACCCGATCAGTCCGCAAATCGCCGAAAGAGTCCGCCCCTGCAGGCTCCGGGGCGTGCCGACGCCCGTCAAGCGGCGCAGGAGCAGTCCGAGGTTGCAGCCGGCCGCCTGGATGAGCACCCGCTTGCGGACATTCTCGTGGCCGCGCACCCACACCCGACGCAGACCCCCGGTCTCGTACTGGTGCGCGAAAGGCCGCTCGACCAGTTCCCCGCGGCGGCGTTGAAGACGACGACCTCGGTTGCCACGAATGCGACGGCGGTTTCCGTACAATGCCTTCTGCGCAGCACGCTTCTGCGGCGGCGTCTCCCCGGTCTTCTTGTCCTGCCAGCGGCGACGACCCCGCTCCGGCTCCGAGATGTAACTGCGGACCCCAACCTCGTCGAGCGCCACCAGCGTCTTGTCGCTGTGGTACCCCTTGTCGGCGACCACTTCTTCGACGCCCTCACCGTCCGGCTGAACCGCCTCGACCTGCTCGGCCGCCGTCGTCAGCGTCTCCGGCAACGTCGTTGAATCACCCGCCGACGCATCCTGCACACTCACCGAGAGAATGGCGCCCGTCTCCAGGTCGACCCCGTGCTCGGCCTTGTGGGCCAAGTGCGTCCGACCGTCCTTCATCTTCGTGATCTTCGCGTCCGGATCCTGGGGAGACTGCCAGTCCTTGTTCGACGTCTTCTTGCCCTTTCGGGACCGGTCGAAACGCGCCAACTCCGCGCGCGTCGGCGTCGCAAGCCCCGAGGCTTCCGCCAGACGCTGCAGAAACGCCTCGTACGATTCGCCCGTGTCCCGACGCTCGATGCTCCGCATCGCCGCGTTCGCTTCCAGCGTCGTCGCATCGACGCCGACCGTCTTGCCCCGAACCAGACCCGCTTCCGACAGCCGCTCGAGAACCCACGTGAACACGGCTCCGTGCGTCTCCACATCGATCAGCCGACGCGTCCGAGACAGCGGTCGAGTGGTTCGGCGCCGCCTCGGTCACATCCAGGTCCAGGAACGACCGCAGGCTCAGCGAGTCGGCCACCCGCCACGCAATCCCACGCTCCGACGACAGGCCCTCGAAATGCAGAGCATCTTTCGGTCGGCGGCGCGGCGCCCAGCGGTGCGGCAGAAGGTTCACGATCGCTCGCCGCGCCGGTGAGCGAAAGATAGATTGAACTAAGCCGCTGCCCCCTGGACGCTATGGGGATTGAATCGGCCCGGCTGTCGACCGAGGACGCAGGCGGTGGCGTGGCTTGGGCTCGGCGGGCGCCGCTGCGCAGCTCCTGGAGGCCTGCGACGAGCGAAGTCGGAGGGCTGGAGAACACGAGGGCCGTCGAGGCGTCGTGAGAGAGGGACGCGAGACAGACTTCTCCCGTCATGTGCGGCGCGCAGTGTTGCGGTGGAAGCGGTCGGTCGTGTCATGACGTATCAATGATGTCTGGCCGCGGGTACGCACGTGGCACGGTCTCGACCACCGTCATGTGTCCGTCGCCGCAGCTCGGACACGTGCGCAGCGACTCTTCGGTGAGCACTTCGTGGTGATCGCGATAGTCGGGTGGCGGGTCGGCGGGGCGCGGCGGCGCCATTCCGAGCAGTTCCCGGCAGCGGGCCAGCTTCGCAGTCCGGTGGCGATTGCCGAACAGGCCGTAGTAGCGAATGCGGTGGAAGCCGGTCGGCAGCACGTGCAGCAGAAACCGCCGGATGAACTCCGGTGCGCTGAGCGTGGCCGTGGCGACCGAGGGGGGTTCGGTCCGGGAGTTCCGATACCGGAAGCGGACCTGGCCGGCCTCGACATCGACCAGTCGATCGTCGGAGATGGCCACGCGGTGCGTGTAGCGACCCACGTAGTCGAGCACCTGCTGCGGGCCGCCGAATGGAGGTTTGGCGTAGACCACCCACTCGGTCTCACGCGCGGGCGCCAGGTGCGCGACGAACGCGCGACGCTCGGTCAGGGTGCTCAGCGTTCCGCCGAAGCGCAGCCGCCCGGTGTCGAAGGCTTCTTCGAGGTGCCTGAGAAAGAGGCGGCGGAATAGGCGGGAGAGCACACGCACCGGCAAGAAGAATCCCGGCCGGCACGCGACCCAGCGCGCCCCGTCGCTGGAGAGCCCGCCCCCGGGAACCACGCAATGCAGGTGCGGGTGCAGACCGAGGGTCTGGTCCCACGTGTGCAGCACCGCGATGAAGCCGATCTCGGCGCCCAAGTGTTCCGGATCGGCGGCGATCGTGCGCAGCGTCTCGGCGGTGGCCCGGAACAGGATCCCGTAGACGGCGGCGGGATTCTGCAGGGCGATCGCCGCCACCACCTGCGGTACGGTGAAGACGACGTGGAAGTACTCGCAGTCGAGCAGCTCCGCGGTGCGGGCATCGACCCATCGCGCCCGCGCCAACGATTGACACGAGGGGCAATGCCGGTTGCGGCAGCTGTTGTACCAGACCCGCTTGTGACCGCAGCGGTCGCACGCCTCGACATGGCCGCCGAGCGCCGCGGTCCGACACTGCTCGATGGCAGCCATCACGCGCAGGTGCGCGGTCGACAACGCGGCCCCGGCCCGGGCACGATACACGTCGCCGTAGCGGCGGAAGACCTCCGCCACGCGAAGGAGCGAACGAGCCACGGCGGCCCCCGATCAGTGCGTGGGGACCGACGCGGTCTCCGGCCGGGGCAGCAAGTCGAGCGGGCTGGTCGCCGAACAGACCTTGGTCGTCGCCAAGCGGAGGTAGCGCGCCGTGGTCTCCAGCCGCCGATGACCGAGCAGCAGCTGAATGGTGCGGACGTCGGTGCCGACTTCCAGCAGGTGAACGGCAACGCGTGGCGGAGCGAGTGCGGCGTCACCGGCTTGCCTAGCCGACTGCGATACCGGGCGAGGCGACACGCCCACTGGACGGTCCCCTTCTGCATCGGCTGCTCCGGATTTCGCCCCGGGAAGAGCCACCGGGCCGGCCGCTCGACCCGCCACCAGGCCCGCAACTGCTGGAGCAGCGTCGGCGAGAGCATGACATAGCGATCTCGAGCGCCCTTGCCCTGTGCGACATGCAGGACCATCCGGTTGCTGTCGACGTTGGCAACCTGGAGCCGCAGCGCCTCGCCGAGTCGCAACCCCGCGGCGTAGCACGTGGTGAGGATCATGCGGTGCTTGGGACGCGCCACGCCGGCGAGAAACCGAACGACCTCTTCGGGGCTCAGGATGACCGGCAGCGTCTCGCCGCGCTTCGGCAACGGTAGGGCCTCGACCGCCCAGTCCCGCTTGAGCGTGACCTGATAGAGGAAACGCAGCGCTGCCACGGTGCCCGCCACTGACGTCGGCGCGAGCTGCCGGTCATCGATCAAGTGCAACTGGTAGGTCCGGATGTCCTCGGGACCCAGCAGCTCGGGAGATTGCCCGTGGTAACGCGCGAATTTCGCAACCTGCCGAAGGTACGAGGTTTGCGTCTCGGCCGCCAGGTTCCGGATCCGCATGTCGTCGAGCATCCGTTGGCGAAGCACGGTCATGGTGAGACTCCTCCGTGAACAGCACCGGCCTGGTCCATCCAGGCGGTCGTGCAGAGGAGCCTACGGAGGACGACGAGGAGCGAAAGGGATCAGGAAGCAGTCGGATGGAGACCGACCGATCCGGTCGGCGTGTGCCTGGCTCCCGCGAAGCGGGTTAGTTCAATACCCGATCAACAGCATCCGGAAATACCGCCCGGGACGCAGACTCGGACGCCCCACCCGCGCCGCGTAGAACACCGCGCACTGTCCCTCGACGAAAGCGTCGAACCCGCCCTCGTCCAGAACCCGGTTCAGACGCTCAAAGAACGGATGCCCGGCACTCGTCGGCAAATCCGCCGTCGTCACCCACAGCGGCGACCCCTGTCGCGCTCCCGGTCGCTTGCCCATTGCCATCGTGTCTCAGTGTACGAGGTCGATCGCGCCGGAGCCAGGCCGGTTCCCCGACTTTTGCCACGGGCTGCTACTATGGGCACTTCGAAACCGGAGTCGTATCCGGTTCATCCTATGCGCTGATCCTGATCACGTGGCGGTGGACTTTCCCAAACTGTGCGACTCAATCGAACTGGTTCCGGAAATGGAAGTCGCTGACGTCGCGAGAATTCTGACGGTTGCCTACGGCCACTGGAGGGCGAAGTTTCCGGATATCGATCCCCATCCGAACCGGGGTGGTGCTGATAAACTTGAAATTAGGCAAGCGCTGATGGGAGGGATTGTTGATCGCATGCGACACATAAGTGGGGGCACACCGCTTGACGCCCTTGTTTCGTTACTGGATACTCCTCGGTCGTTGAAACAGGTACTTAGGCGTGTCGACTATGCCTGGAACAACCTGCATGGAGAGGCCGAGCTGGACGATATCATCATCATATCTGCGCTTCGCCATGGCGCCGAGCCCGTCTATCGGTTCTTACTCGCAAATATCGACGCTGCCCGCCACGATCCAGACAGTATGTACCCGCGCACTCAGGTGATCAAGGAGGAATGGGACGGTGTACTCGCTGACGTGCCGGCCGCGCGCGCGGTCCAAACGCTTGTTGACCTTATGGGAATCAAGCAGTTGACTAAGGGCGGACCGCGCGGGGGAGTCGACTCTCCACAAGGCGTCCAGGAATCAGAACCGGTCGACTACTTTCGCAGGATCGCTGCAGAGGAACTCGGGCCCTTGGAGCTACGGGATCAGTCGGTACTACACGACATTGAAGAGTGGAAGCGCACACACCAGGGTCGGCTTCTCAACCGCTTGCTTGCGTCGTCCGAGACAGACGAGGGGTACTCACAAGTATGGGAGCACTTTTCGGACCGACACACAAACGCCGAGTTAATGGAGCTCGTGGAACGACTTGTCGTTGGGATCAAAGATCGGGACGGCTCGGCGGCAGCTGCAGACCACCGTGGGCTCATCGCCCTATGGCGCCGATGTAACCGCCGGCTGGGTCGAAACGAGCACAAGGATTGGCTTGAGGCGCTGATCGCCGATTCGATAGCGGTGAGTCTCCATCTTGCGAATGGACTCTTCTACTACTGGACGGGCACATATGGAATAGTGGACGATGCAGGGAAAACGGAGGTCCGACAAAAGGTTGTTTCAACCGTCCGCGAGACCATTCGTACAGGCGATAGTCTCGCCAAGGTCCTGACGCCTGAGCATCCCTACTCGCTCGGACGCCTGATCACCCAGACGGGTACTGATGATAGTGCCGCCGCTTTCGAAGCCTGGAGCGACTATTTCCCGGCGGTTCTTATCGAGGCAGCGAAGTCACACCCCGACCTCCTCATGCCCGAACTCGCGACCTTGGCCGGCACCAGAGATAGCGGGAATGTAGCCGTCAGGGGAGAGTACCCGCCGAAGTTCATCAATCGATACGAGATCGACCGTGTCCGAATGACGGCACTTTTTGCGAACCGCTTGGACGAGGTGTTGGATCTGCTGGCCAATTGCAAGGGGGAGAATGCATATGCGGTGAGAGCTATCGATGCAGCAAAGATGTGGATCGATGAACGCCGTAACGGCGCACACTCGCCGACAGACGGATGATCCAGAGGCTTGGAGGCTACTGGCTAAGCCTACGCGTGCGTGGCGGGGCCTCGTGCTCCCGCCGCGACCTCATGCTTCGCTTGGCGCCGCCGCCCGGTGCCTACTTCGCCAGTGGGTGCGGCCGGACCTGGAACTTGACCGCCTTCTGCAGCGTGCCGGGGCCGCCCTCGAGGTGCCACACGGCGTAGTTCGAGTAGCTCGACCAGAGGCCCTTCCCCTTCCAGCCCGTGGTTGGGTCGTCGATGCGACCGACCGACGAGCGCGAGAAGAAGCCCATCGGATATGGCACGCGCAGGGTCACGAACTCGCCTGTGGCGGGCACGAACACCTCCAGCGAGTCGGTGTTGACCACGCCGTAGACCGGCGTCTCGGGGCCGAAGCCGAGCACGTCGTGGTGGTCGATCTGCGTCAGGTAGCTCTCGTCCGAGTTGATCGGCATCTCGGCGTTGGAGTAGGTGGGCTTTTCCATGCGCTGGAAGGTCCAGCCTTCCGGGCAGCTCTGCCCGCTGGCGGCCGAGTCGCTGGTGTCCGCGCACCTGCTGCGGTCGAACGAGGCGAAGTGGCCGCTGCCGCGCCAGTCCTGCCACGCGACGCCGTCGCGGGTCAGGTGCAGCCCGCCGCTGCCGTAGGGCGGCGGGTCCACCACCGTGGGCGGCGGGGTGTACACCTCGGCGATGCAAGACAGCGGAGGGTTGTCGCCCAGCTCGAGGCGCACCAGGGTGTTGTCGTCGCGGCCGTTGTCCGAGCACCAGACGCTGTCGTCGACGGCGTTGACGGCCGGCGAGTAGCAGCCGAACGCGACGCGGTGGTCGCGCGCGGGGTCCACCGGCTCGTCGGGCTCGGTCCAGCCCGGCGAGATGACGCCGTCGCCGTTCGTGTCGATGACCGTGGGGCACCAGCCCTGCGCCGCCTCGGCGTCGCCGGTCTCGTCCCAGACCTGCGTGTCCACCCAGCCGACGCCCTCGCGGAAGCCGTAGTAGAAGCGCCCGTCGTGGCCGAGCTGGTTGTGGTCGGCCGAGTAGCAAGTGTCGATCTCGCTGAACTGCTCCGTGTCGGGGTCGTACAGGAAGACCTGCCGGCGGCCGCGCTCCAGCGGGAAGTAGTCGGCGAAGGGATTCGCCGCGTCCGTGCAGAAGTCGGGCTGCGCGTCCTCGCCGCGGATGCGTCCCGTGAGCCAGACGCGGCCCTCCCCGTCCATGGCCACGCTGCGCGGATCGGAGGCGCGCGCCCAGATCGGCTCGTCGCCGTAGTACGGCAACTCCGGCGTGTCGGTCAGGATGCGCGGCGCGCCGGAGGGAATGGGAATGGTGCTCGCGCGGTGCTCGACCGGATCGACGACCGCCAGGATGTCGCTCGGCTGGACGACGCCGTAGACCAGACCGTTCGCGTTGACCGTGCCGTCGCGCACGTCGGCCGGCGTGCTGTCCGTTCGCCCGTCGAGCTCGGTCCCCCAGTCCCAGAGCGTGACGACCACGTTGCGCTCGGCACCGGCCGGGCGCGGCGGCGTCTGCCGCGGCGCCTCGCCGGCCGCCACGCGGGCGGTCCAGTCGGCGAACATCGCCCGCTGCGGGCCGAGCCGCCGGAAGGCGGCGGCCATCGACGCACCCATGGGCCCCATGGCGACGCGCCGGTCCCAGGCCTCGAGGTGCGAGTCCACCGCGTTGAGGATGCTGCCGGGAATCTCCCGCGTCGCCTGGTTGCCGATCTGGTGGCAGTTGAGGCAGCCGGTCACCGCGCTGCCCAGCGTCTGCTGCGAGTGGTCGCCCGGGGGCAGCTCCATCATCGACAGCCACCACGCGGCCGGATAGATCTCCGCCGCGGCCAGGGCGTCGGGTGCGACGACCGCGTCGAGATCGAGGGCCTGACCCGGCGTCGCCGAGACGCGCGCCGAGTCGACGAGGCCGTAGCCGCGCACGAACACCTCGTAGGTCGCCTCCGGCAGGTCCGGCACGACGTAGCGGCCCGCGTCGTCGGTCACCACGCTGCGGATGAACCGCGTCGGCAGGTCCGTCGTCTCGGCGATGACCCAGACGCCGGCCTCCGGACCGTTGGCGCTGATCACGACGCCCCCGAGGTCGTCCGCGTCCAGCTCGACCGTCGACTGCGCCATCCCCGGCCCGCCAGCGAGACCCGCGCCCAGGGCGAGCACGGCCGTCGCGGCAACGGCCGCCGCAGCCGTCGTCAGATTCGATCGCATGCGCCTGCTCATCGACGCCTCCTCCACCATCAGACGGGGCTACGCCCCGAACCCCCGGCGTCTGCTTGCGGGGACCCCTTCGCCCCGCGCCGCTACCGCCGAGGCGCGCCGTGCGCGCCTATTCGCTCGCGGCCAGCGATCGCAGCAGGTCCGCCATGCTCGTGTCGCTGTAGTCCGTCAGGCTGCGCGTCAGCCGGGCCGGGGCGCGGGCGTTCAGCGAGCGGTCCAGCGGCGTTTCCCCGCGCTGGTTCGTCGCGTCCAGCCGGGCGCCGCGGCTGACCAGGAACTCCACGACGGTCCGGAAGCCGTGGTAGGCGGCCATGTGCAGGGCGGTGTCGCCGGCCGCGTTGGCGGCGTTGACGTCGGCGCCCAGCTTCACCGCGGCCTGCACGGCGTCGATGCCGCTCGCCATGACGCCGCGGCTGTCCGCATCCTGCGTGAGGGCGATCTCCATCTCGGCCGAGTCCATCTCGCGGCCCCGGCGGTCCCGGCCGGCCCGGCCGAACCCGCGCGTGAGCATGCCGGCGGCGGCCATCAGCGGCGTCACGCCGCCCTCGAGACCCGCGTGCGGATCGGCGCCGCGCTCGGCGAGCCGGCGCATGAGGTCGCCGCGGCCGAACTTGGCGGCGAGAAAGAAGGGCGTCGCCCCGACCCAGTCCATGTGGAGCGCAAACAGCTTGCCCTGGCGGGCATAGCGGGTGCCGCTCAGCAGGCGGGCGTTCGGGTCCGCGCCGTGGTCCAGCAACGTCTCGACCAGCGCCGGGTCGCCTCTCAGGATCGCCGCGTGCAGGGGGGTGTAGCCCGCCGCGCCCGCGTTCGCGTCGGCGCCCGCGTCGAGCAGCAGGGCGGCCAGCGCGCCGTGGCCGCTGTGCGCCGCCACGACCAGGGAGCTGGTGCCTGACGGCGCGGTCTCGTGCGGGTCGGCGCCGGCGGCGAGCAGCAGCCGCGCGGACGCCAGGTCGCCCACGCGCGCGGCGAACAGCAGCGGCGTGAATCCGCCTTCGTCGACGACGGTGACGGCGCCGGCGCCGCGGGGCCGCGGGGAGCGCGCGATAACCGTCGGGCGGACTCGCGTGCGGGCGCGGACGTCGGCGCCGGCCGCCAGCAGCAACTCGACCACGTCGGCGTGCCGCTGCGACACGGCCCACATCAGCGCGGTCTGCCCTTCCGTGGCCTCCCGCGCCCGCACGTCGGCGCCGTGGGCGAGCAGCGCCGCCACCGCGCCGGCGCTGCCGGTGCGCGCGGCGGTCATCAGCGCCGTCTCGCCGCTCGGCAACGCCGCGTGCGGCGAGGCGCCGGCCGCCAGCAGCGCCCGCACCAGGGCCGCGTTGGCGTTCTCGCAGGCCAGGTAGAGCGGCGTGACGCCCAGCTCGTTCGCCACGTCCGGCGCGGCGCCCGCCGCGAGGAGCAGCTCGGCCGCCCGGACGTCGTCCAGGTAGGCCGCCCAGTGCAACGCCGTCGCGCCGTCCGGCTGCGCCGCGTCGACGTCGAGCGGCTCCTGCAGCAGGGCTCTCAGGCCCGGGACGTCGCCGTCACGGACCGCCCTCGCCAGCCGCACGTCCGGCGGCTGGGCCGCCGCGGACGCGGCCAGCAACAGTCCCAGGCACGCCGCGACCACGCTCCGACTCATGCCGCGCATGCTCGACTCCCCTGTTCCGCTAGACGTTCGAGAGCGTCTCGATGCCGCCGGTGCTCGTGCCGAAGCGCTCGACCGGCAACCCCAGCTTGTCCATCAGCGTGACGTGCAGGTTGGACATCGGCGTCGGGTCGGCGCACTGCACGTGCCGCCCGCAGTCGAGCGTGCCGCCCCCGCCGCCGGCGAGCAGGATCGGGAGGTTCTCCGACGAGTGCCGGTTGCCGTCGCTCAGGCCGGCGCCGTAGAGCACCATCACGTGGTCGAGCAGCGAGCCGTCGCCGTCCGGCGTCGCCCGCAGCTTCTCCAGGTAGTACGCCAGCAGCGAGATGTGGTACGTGTTGATCCGGGCCAGCTTGGCGAGCTTGTCCGGGTCGTTCTGATGGTGCGAGGTCGGGTGGTGCGCTTCCGGCACGCCGATCTCCGGGTAGGTCCGGCCGCTGTACTCGCGGCTGAGCATGAAGCTGACGACGCGGGTCAGGTCCGTCTGGTAGGCCAGCACCTGCAGGTCGAACATCAGCTTCGCGTGCTCGTCGAAGGACGTCGGAATCCCCAGCGGCGCCGCAATGTCGGGAAGCGGCTGATCGACCTGGGCCTCGGCCCTCTGGATGCGGCGCTCGATGTCGCGCACCGCCTCGAGGTACTCGCCCAGCTTGTGACGGTCGCGCGCGCCGAGGTCGCGGCGGAGCGCGGCCACCTTGTCGGTCACCGCGTCGAGCAGGCTGCGGTTCTGCTCGATGCGCGCCAGCCGCGCCGCGGGATCGGTGCCGCCGGCATCGCCCAGCAGCCGCTCGAAGACCGTCCGCGGGTTGGTCTCCATGGGCAGCGGCGTCGTCGCGCTGCGCCAGCAGATCGTGTTGGTGTAGGCGCAGGTGTAGCCCGCGCCGCACGTCCCCACGTCGTCACCCGACTCCAGCGCCAGCTCCAGCGAGGCGAGCTGGGTGTGCCGGGCGGTCTCCCCGGCCACCACCTGATCCACCGAGACGCCGGCGCCGAGCTCGGAGCCCTGCGTGCGCCTGGGGGGCACGCCGGTCAGGAAACCGGTGGCGCCGGTCTCGTGGACGTTGTCGGGACCCTTGTTGCTGAGGCCGGAGACGACCAGCAGGCGCTCCCGGAACGGCGCCAGGGGCTGAAGAGTGGGCGTCATCTCGAACCCGGCGCCCGCCGCCGCGGGCGTCCACTGCTCCATCACGATGCCGTTCGGCACGTAGACGACGCCCAGCCGCTTCACGGGCTGCGCCGCGGTCCGGCTCAGGGCGGTCAGCGCCGGCACCATGCCGTCGAGCAGCGGCAGCGCCAGCGTGGTGCCGATTCCGCGCAGCACGGTCCGACGAGGGAGAGCCTTCCTGCTGATCATCATGATTCTGATCTCCGCATCTGAAATGGCGTGCTCTCGACGATGCCCAGCACGAGGGACGACCAGGTGTAGTCGCGGGCGGCCGCCTCGCGCAGGATGCGCCGGACGGCCGGCATGTCGTAGTGCTCCAGCCCGCGGCCGAGGGCGTAGGTCGCGAGCTTCTCGGTTACCGTCCGGACGAACTGCTCGTGCCGGCTCAGCAGCACCGCCTTGAGGCCGGCCAGCCCGTCGAATCCGGTCCCGTCGGGGAAGGCGCCCGACGCGTCGATCGGGCCGCCGCCCGCGCCGGTGGCGCGCCACTTGCCGATGGCGTCGAAGTTCTCGAGCGCGAAGCCGAGCGGATCCATCGGGGCGTGGCAGCTCGCGCAGACCGGGTTGTCGCGATGCCGCTCGAGCCGCTCGCGCACCGAGGCCGGGCGTCCGCCCGCGCCGCGGTCCGGCAGCGCCGGCACGTCGGGCGGGGGCGGCGGGGGCGGCGCACCGAGCATCTGCTCGAGCAGCCAGTGGCCCCGCAGCACCGGCGAGGTCCGCGTGGGGTAGGAGGTCACGGTCAGAATGCTGCCCTGCCCCAGCAGGCCGCCGCGCGCGCCGTCCTCGAACGTCACGCGCCGGAACCGGCTGCCGTAGACGTCGGGAATGCCGTAGTGCTGCGCCAGCCGCTCGTTGGCGAAGGTGTAGTCGGCGCGCAGCAGGTCCAGGACGCTGCGGTCATCGCGGATCTGGCTCGCGACGAACAGCTCCGTCTCGCGCCGGAAGGCGTCCCGCAGGTTGTCGTCCCACTCCGGAAACAGCTCCGGCGTCGGGACCACGCTCGGCAGCGTCCGCAGGGCCAGCCACTGCAGGGCGAAGCCGTCGACGAGGGCCTGCGCGCGGTCGTCGGCCAGCATGCGCCGCACCTGCCGTTCGAGAACGCCCGGGTCGCGCAGCCGGCCGCGCGCGGCCACCCCGAGCAGCTCGTCGTCGGGAATGCTGCTCCAGAGGAAGAACGAGAGACGCGCGGCCAGCTCGAGGTCGCTGATGGCATGGATCGCCCCGGGCGCCGCGGCGGCCGGCTCGCGCTCGACCCGGAACAGGAACTCCGGATCGACCAGGACGCTCTCCAGGCCGCGCTGTATCCCGGCCTCGAAGCCGCCGTCCCGCCGCCCGGCCGCGTAGAACGCCAGCAGCGTGTCGAGGTCGCCGCTCGTCACCGGCCGGCGAAACGCGCGGCGCGCGACCGAGGCGAGAATCCTCCGCGCGCAGGGGATCTCATCCGCGGCGGACGCCGGGCGGCACACGAAGAGCCGCCGGCGGCTGGGCGTCTCGCCGGAGCCCGCGCCGTTGAACGGGCCCGCGATGCTGACCTGCTCGACCGCGGCCTCGGGCGCCTCCGACGGCGAGCTCCAGCGCTCGGCAATGGCGAGCACCTTGCCGGTTGCCCGCGGCTGCAGCACGCCGTCGCGCTCGGACCGCGCCTGGACGAACGCGACGCCCAGCACCCGCGGCCCCGCCCGCGCGGACAGCCTGAAGGCCAGGTTGTCGTCGGCGTGCAGCGCGTACTCCTCCCAGGCCGTGTCGCCGAGCACGGCGCCGGCGAACGTCCGCGGCGGCGGCGTCCCCGGCGCGCCGCCGACCTCGAACGCGGCCACGCGCTCCCCGTCGAGCCGCACCTCGAGCCGCTGCCGCTTCTGGAGCCCGCGCACGTAGTCGTAGAGCTGCCGCTGCAGCCGGATCCTGACCTCGTACTCGCCGTCGAGCGGGAAGTTGTGCCGGATGGCGGCGCCGCCGCGCGATCCGAACGGCAGCTCCTCGCTCATCCGCAGATCCTGGAAGCGCATGGCGGGGATGACGTAGGTGTCCGTCGTCGGCTCGATGCTCGGCGCGCCCACCGCGAGGCGGCTGATCCGGCGCGCCGCGAAGATGTACCTGTCGAGCAGCGCCGGAGACACCGAGAGGATGTCCGCCATGTTGTCGAAGCCGAGATCCGCGTTGTCGGCCGGCAGCAGCGCGCCGCCGTCGATCTCGAGCGCGAGCAGGTCCCGGATGGCGTTGGCGTACTCCCGCCGGTTCAGGCGGTGGAGGGTGGTGCGGCCCGGATTCGGCACGGCCGCGGCGGCCTGGTCGAGGGCCGTCTCGAGCGTGGCGGCGACGGCCTCGTAGGCGGCCTCGTCCGGCCGCGGCCGGCCCGCCGGCGGCATCGACCCGGCGCGCAGCTTGCTCACGACCTTCTCCCACGCCGCGGCATGGTCGCCGACGCGCGCCGGGTCCATCGTGTCCAGCGCCAGCCCGGCCGTCCGGAGCCGGTCGTTGTGACACGTCTCGCAGTAGCGGCCCAGGACCGCCCGCACCGACTCGACGTCCGGGGCGCTCGCGGCGTGCACGCCGACCTGGCCGACAGCGGCCACCGCGACGCCGGCCCCCACCACGCATGCCGCCAAGGTCCTCATCGTCTACCCTCCGAATCCCTCGGGACGCTGCACGCCGCCGGTACGCAGATACCGTAGTCTACTCCCGCTCCGCGTGATCCTGCGCGCGGGAACTGAGGAAATCGCGACCGTCAGTGCACGGTCCCGGTCCAGGTGGGGGGCGAGCCGCGCTCCGCGGCGGCGGGTTGCCCGCCTGCCTCCGACGAGCAGTCGTCACATCCGTGGCACGACGTCTTCGCCCTGCTCCGCGGGGCGGCGAAGATGCCCCGCAGATGCCGGTAGAGCGAGACGACGGCGGTCCCGACGATGGCCGCCACCGCGGCTTCCTGCCAGTCCATCACACCCCCCAGCCCAGTAGCGATCCCGACTGGTAGACGAGGAGCGACGCCCCGTAGGCGAGCACCGACATGTAGGCGAACATGAACACCGGCCAGCCCCACGAGCCCGATTCGCGCCGGACGACGCCGATCGTGCTCATGCACTGGCACGCCAGCACAAAGAAGACCATCAGCGAGATGCCCGCCAGGGGCGTCATCAGCGGCGAACCGTCCGGGTGCGTCGCCTCCTGCAGCGACGCCCGCAGGGACTGGCTCTCCTCGTCGGCCTCCGCGATGCCGAAGACGATGCCGAGGGTGGAGACGAAGACCTCCCGCGCGGCGAACGCGCCGAGGATGCCGACCCCGATGCGCCAGTCGAAGCCGAGCGGCTCGATGGCCGGCTCGATCAGGCGCCCGACGCGCCCGGCGATGCTGTACTGCAGGCTCTCGCCCGCTTCGCGGCCGTCGAGCAGCGCGATCTGCTCCGCGCGCGCTTCCGGATCCGTCACCGTCGCTTCCACCGCGGCACGCTCGTCCGCGTAGCGCTCGGCGATCTCCCCGCTGCGCGGATAGGAGAGCAGCGCCCAGAGGATGATGGTCATCGTCAGGATGATGGTCCCGGCATCCACCAGGAACTTGCGCAACCCGCGCCACGCCACCAGCACGACGTTGCGCCAGAGCGGGACGCGGTACGGCGGCAGCTCCAGGACCAGCGGCAGCCGCGGTCCCTTGAGCACGGTCCGGCGCAGGACCGCCGCGGCGCCCAGCGTCGCGGCCACCGAGAGCGCGTACATCGAGAACAGGACCACGGCGCCGGCGCTCAGCACGCCGAGCACCCGCGCGTCGCCGGCGAACACGACGGCCGTCACCAGCGCGTACACCGGCAGCCGGGCGCTGCAGGAGATCATGGGCAGGGTCAGCATGGTGATCAGCCGGTCGCGGCGGCTCTCGATGGTCCGGGTGGCCATCACCGCCGGGATCGCGCAGGCGAAGCCGGACAGCATCGGCACGAACGCCTTGCCGTGCAGCCCGACCCGGCCCATCAGCCGATCGATGACGAACGCGACGCGCGCGAGATAGCCGAGGTCCTCGAGCACCGCGATGAAGAGGAACAGCATCGCGATCTGCGGCACGAACACCACCACGTTGCCGACGCCGGCAATGACGCCGTTGACCATCAGGTCCGCGAGCGGGCCCGCGGGCAGAAACGTCGTGACGCCGGACTGCAGCGCCGCGGTAGCCGACTCGATGGCGCCGATGAACGGCTCGGACCAGGCGAACAGCGCCTCGAACAGCAACGCCATGACGACGGCGAAGACCCCCAGGCCGTAGAAGCGGTGCGTGAGGATGCCGTCGATGCGATCCGTCCAGCCGCGGCGGCCGGCCTCGGCCGGCGACTCGCGGCGCACGTCCGCCACGACGGTCTCTATCCACCGGTAGCGCGCGCCGATGACCTCCTGGTCCAGGTTCACCTGCTCGCCCGCGGCCCGCAGGCGCAGCTCGTCGACGGTCTTGCGCGCGGCGGCCGGCAGGCCCTCGACGTCGTCCTCGTCCGTCGCATGGGACAGGAGCGACCAGACCGCCCACGACCGGCGGGCAGCCGGCGTCCGATCGAACGCGCCGCCGTGCAGGGTCCCTTCCACCTGGGCTACCGCGCTCTCGACCGCCGGGGGAAACTCGGCCCACTCGACATCGCCGCGCGGGGCCAGCTCGATGGCGCCCCCGATGGCGCGCCGCAGAGCGTCCAGCCCCTCGCCCGTCGAGCCGACCGTGGGCACGACGGTGATGCCGAGCCAGTCGGAGAGCCTGCGGGCGTCGACGGTGACGCCGGCCGCCTTCGCCTCGTCCACCATGTTCAGCGCGACCACCACCGGCACGCCGGTCTCGACGATCTGCAGGACGAGATAGAGACCGCGCTCGATCGTCCCCGCGTCGACCACCACCACCACCGCGTCGGGCGTCTCGCCGCGCCGGCCCAGCACCTCGTCCACCGCGACCTGCTCGTCCGGCGAGTGCGTGCTGAGGCTGTAGGTGCCGGGCAGATCGACCAGCTCGACGGCGGCGCCGTCGGGCAGCGTGATCTGCCGCGACGACCGGGTCACGGTGACGCCGGGGTAGTTGCCCACCTTGGCGCGGGCGCCGGTCAGGGCGTTGAAGATGGTCGTCTTGCCCGAGTTGGCGTTGCCGGCGACGAGCACGCGCGGGGCCCGCGTTCTCGCGACCGCGGCGCGCGGCGGATGCGCGTCGAAGCGGGTCCGACCGGCGGGTGCGCCATCGCCGTCCCCGGCATCCACCTGGCCGGGCGGCGCCAGCAGGACCCCCGCCGCATCCGCGGACCGCAGGCTCAGCAGGTAGCCGCGCAGCCGGATCTCCAGCGGATCGCCGAACGGGGCGCGGCGGACCATCTCGACCCGCGCGCCCGGCAGCAGTCCCATCTCCATGAGCCGGCTGCCGACGCGCCGCTGGCAGTCGATGCGGTGGACGACGGCGCTCTCGCCGATCGGCAGTTGATCGAGCGTATAGAGGCCCTGGTGCACTGTTGGAGTCTACAGCAGTGCGTTGCGGCGACCCCAACCGGGCGCCGACTATAATCGAACCCGCAGCAGCCATCTTCGGACGCACAGGAGGTCCCCATGACGCTTCCGGCCTCGCGCGCTTTCCTGTTCCCGCTCGTGGCGGCCGCCGCGCTGGCCGCCGCGGGCCTGCCCGGGCAGGCCCAGGACCGGGACTTCACCCCGGTCACGGACGCCGTCCTGCAGAATCCGGATCCCGCGGACTGGCTCAACTGGCGGCGCACGCTCGACGGGTGGGGCTACAGCCCGCTCGATCAGATCGATGCCGGCAACGTCGCCGACCTGCGGCTGGTCTGGTCCTGGGGCCTCGAGCCGGGCGTGTCGCAGACGACGCCGCTCGTGCACGACGGCGTCCTGTACCTCGTCAACCCCGGCAACGTGGTGCAGGCCCTCGACGCGCGGACCGGCGACTTCATCTGGGAGCACCGCCGCGAGATGGACGAGCGGCTGCGGCCCGCCGCGCAGATGCGCAGCCTGGCCATCTACGAGGACCTGATCATCCTCAACACGGTCGACGCGCACATCGTCGGCCTCGACGCCCGCACCGGCGAGGTGCGCTGGGATACGGACGCCGCGCCCGACGACGACGGCTACGGCTTCTCGAGCGGCCCGGTCATCGCCGACGGCACCATCGTGGCGGGGCTGCGGGGTTGCGAGCGCTTCCGCGAGGACACCTGCTACATCGTCGGCGTCGACGGCCGCACCGGGCGCACGCTGTGGCGGACGTCGACCATCGCCCGCCCGGGCGAGCGCGGCGGCGACACCTGGGGCGACCTGCCGCTGCTGTTCCGCGCCGGCAGCGACGCCTGGATTCCCGGCAGCTACGACCCGGTCAACCGCCTCGTCTACTACGGCACCGCGCAGGCGAAGCCCTGGACGCGCGACGCGCGCGGCACGGAGGGCGACGCGCTCTACAGCAACTCGACGCTCGCGCTCGATCCGGCCACCGGCGAGATGCGCTGGTACTTCCAGCACATCCCGGGCGACAGCCACGACATGGACGAGACGTTCGAGCGCATCCTGATCGACTACGACGGGCGGCAGTCCGTGTTCAGCATGGGCAAGCTGGGCATCCTGTGGGAGCTCGACCGGGCGACGGGCGCGTACGTCAACGCGGTCGACCTCGGCTACCAGAACCTCGTCGACGTCGACACCGGGACCGGCACGCTCACCTACCGCGACGGCATGGTGTCCGACGTGGGCGAGGAGCTCTACTTCTGTCCCAGCACGGGCGGCTTCAAGAGCCTGCGCGCGATGGCGTACCACCCGGACACCCGCGCGCTCTACGTGCCGCTCAACCTGCACTGCGAGACCGCCGCGTTCGGGCCGGTCGAGATGCGCGCGGGCGGCGGGGGGACGGGCGGCGTGCGCGGCCGTCTCAACCACTTCCATCCGGACGCGCCCGAGCAGCTCGGCGAGTTCCAGGCCCTCGACATCCGCACCGGCGAGACGCTCTGGAAACACCGCCGCCGCGCGCCCTACAACACGTCCGCGCTGACCACCGGCGGCGGCCTCGTGTTCGTCGGCGACTGGGAGCGCTACGTCTTCGCCTACGACGCGGCGAGCGGCGAGGAGCTCTGGCAGAGCCGCCTGACGACCATGGCGAACGGCTATCCGATCACCTACGCCGTGGACGGCACGCAGTACGTCGCGTTCGGGGCCGGCGGCCCGCTCGGCGCGTCGAGCTGGACGAGCATCGTGCCGAACGACCTGCTGCGCGAGATGCGGAACCCGCGCGCCGGCAACGCCCTGTTCGTCTTCGCGCTGCAGTAGCCCGGATCGTCGCGCCGGCCTGGACATGCGAGCGGTCGGCATCGTCCTCGGCGCGCTGCTGGCGGTGGCGCCCGCCGCGGCTCAGCCCGGCGCCGGAGCGGCAGCCGCGCGCGCGGAAGCGCCCTCGTTCGCCGCCATCGCCAGCCAGGACCCGCCGCGGCTGGACGGGGTCGTGCTGGGCGATCCGGTCTGGGAGCAGGCGCCGCCCGCCACGGGCTTCCGGCAGACGCAGCCCGATGAAGGGGCGCCGGCGTCCGAGCGCACCGAGGTCCGCGTCGTCTTCACGGAGAGCACGCTCTACGTCGGCGTCGTCTGCTACGACCGCGATCCGGGCTCCATCGCCATTGCGGACAGCCGGCGGGACGCGTCGCTCGACGACGGCGACAGCGTGCAGTTCATCCTCGACACGTTCCTCGACCGCCAGAGCGGCTTCGTCTTCGGCACCAGTCCGGCGGGGCAGGAGTACGACGGGCAGGTGGTGAACGCCGGGGAAGGTCGGCTGGGGCGCAGCACCACCACCTCGAGCGGCTCCGGCGCCGGGTTCAACGGCAACTGGGACGGCGCGTGGGAGGTGCGCACGTCGCTCTCGGACGCCGGCTGGAGCGCCGAGTTCGCCATTCCGTTCCGCACCCTCAGTTATCCCGGCCGCGCCGTGCAGGCCTGGGGCATGAACGTCCAGCGCAACATCCGCCGCCGCAACGAGATCGTCTACTGGGCGCCGCTGCCCCGCCAGTACAACCTGCTGCGGCTGTCGATGGCGGGCCAGCTGTCGGGGCTCAGGCCGCCGCCGGCAGAGCGCGGCCTCAAGCTCGTCCCCTACGTCATCGGCAACCTGACGCGCGGCGACGAGCGGCGGCGCACCACCGCCCTGGGCGACGCCGGGGTCGATCTGAAGTACAACGCGACCCCCGCCCTGACGCTGGACCTGACCTACAACACCGACTTCGCGCAGGTCGAAGTGGACGAGCAGCAGATCAACCTCGACCGCTTCAACCTGTTCTTTCCGGAGAAGCGGCCTTTCTTTCTCGAGAACGCCGGCGTCTTCTCGGTGAGCAGCGTGCGGCAGGTGGCCGGCGCCAACCCGGCCCAGACGGAGCTGTTCTTCAGCCGCCGCATAGGCATCGGTCCGAACGGGCGCGAGATCCCGATCCTCGCGGGCGCCCGGCTCTCCGGCAAGGTGTCCGATGCGGTGTCGGTCGGCCTGCTCAACATGCAGACGGAGGAGGTGGCGGGCGTATCGCCGGCGAACAACTTCACGGTCGCGCGGGCGTACCGCGACCTGCCGAACAGCTCGCAGATCGGCGCGATCTTCGTGAACCGGCAGGCGATCGGCGCGCTGGCCGGCAGCCGCGATTTCAACCGCACCTACGGCGTGGACGGACGGGTCGGACTGGGGCAGAACAGCCAGATTGCCGGGTTCGCCGCCGAGACCGACACACCCGGCCTCGAGGGGCGCGACCACGCCTACAACCTGGCCTGGGATCACAACTCCGAGCGCTGGCGCTTCACCCTGGGTTACGTGGAGGTGGCCGACAACTTCAACCCGGAGGTCGGCTTCCTGCGCCGGCAGGGCTTCCGCAACATCGATTCCGGTTTCTCGTTCATCGCCCGGCCCAGCGGCATCTCCTGGCTGCACCAGGTGCGGCCGCACGCCACCTTCAACCGCTTCTGGAACTTCAGCGGCTTCCAGGAGAGCTCGTTCCTGCACATCGACAACGACCTGGAGTTTGCCGACAGCTCGCTCGTCAAGACCGCCTGGAACGTCACGGGCGAAGGCGTGACCGAGGCCTTCGAGATCTCGAAGGGCGTGATCGTGGCGGCCGGCGTCTACGACCACCACGAGGCGCAACTGGCCTACGAGTCGAACCGCGGCGCGCCGGTCAGCCTCGGCGTGCGCGTCCGCGCCGGGGGGTTCTTCGGAGGCCGTCGCGCCACGGTGGGGCCGACGCTCAGCGTGCGCTCGGGCGACCGCTTCAACGCCTCGCTGCAGTGGAGCCGGAACGACGTGGACCTGCCGGGCGGCCAGTTCATCGCGAACCTCACCAGCGCGCGGGTCGCCGTCAACTTCTCGCCGCGGCGCTTCTTCCTGGCCCTCGTGCAGTACAACGACGCGGCGGACCTCTGGTCGGCCAACCTGCGCGTGGGGCTGCTCGGGCAGGCCAACACCGGGCTCTTCATCGTCTACAACGACACGCGCGGCCTGCACGACGCGATACCCGCCGGCGGCGGCCGGAGCCTGATCCTCAAGTTCAGCCGGCTGTTCGACCTGGCTCACTGAGGGCGACCGGCTGGAACACAACGTCGGCGCCGCGGGTGGATTTGGTGGCATTGCAGGTATTCGTGCTGCCCGCGTGGGGGTGCGATGACGCCCAGTGCGGTGGCGCGGCCTCGGATTCGGGGTGCTGGACGCACCTGGACTGGCCCGGCGATTGGCGGTCGGCAGCGCGCGGCGGTCTGGTGGTTCCGGTGCGGGTCAGGCGGGTGCCCGCGCCCGGCGCAGGCGATTGGCGGCCATGGCGAACAGGTCGGCGTCAGGCAGATGGCTGGTCAACGACACCCACGACACCCGGACGCATCTGGCGGTGACGCGGACGAGTGCGCCGACCCTGACTGAGCAGCCGCAGCCTGAGCGTGCCTGAAAGGTGGATCCAGGTGTTGATATAGTCAGCGTCGCGTTGACGCCCCGCAGAAAGAGTTCAATGGGGCTTCCAGGGAGCAAGAATGACGATAGATCTCGTTGTGGCAATGGTGGGGGTGCTTGGGGGGGCGCTCGTCGCGTACCTACTGCTCGCCCCGCGCGCGCGCATCGACGAACGCACGACGCAGGCAGCAGCAACGTACGCCGACATGCTCGACGCCCTCGCCCGTGGCGCCGGGCTGTCCGAGCCGGCGCGCAGGTACTCAGCGGCTAGGGCCCGCATTGCAGTCTACGGTGACAGCAAGACGGTCAAGGCCGTGGCGGCCATCGGGGGCGACATGAGCGACACGGACGACCAGGAACGTCTGATTACGGCCGTGCAGTCGATGAGAGCCCATCTTGGCGAAGATGATGTCGCTCGCTCCCATATCCGTCAGATCTTGTTCGGGTCGGATTGAGAGTCCCGCTGACCCGCGTGAGGCTTCCGGTTCGCATCCCGCGCTGCAGCGCGCGGCGCCCCGTCTCGGCCGCGTTGCGGGTGGAGGTCCAGTCCGGGTAGGTCTCCGCAGGGCGAAGGGCCAGCCTCCGGGATCGTCGGCGGCCTCCTCCTCGAGCTCGCCGACGTCGAACTTTCGCCAGCGCGCGGCCACGGCGGCATATGCTAGACGCGCCGTTGACGCGCGGTAAGATTCGCTGATGAAGCTGACCCCGGAGCAGGGGCTCGCAGGCCGCCTGTGGGTGCTCTCGCAGGGCTTGCAAGATTTCTCGCTGGCGATTGCTGAGCGGTCGCAGGGCGCGTTGACGGAGGCCGGCGTTCTCCGCTTGGCCGCCATCTGCTTTGAGTGGGCGGGGGAGTACGAGACGCCAGACCTGTGGGCGAATGAGTTACCCGACGGTGACCCGTTCCACGAGTACAGGGGCGCAATGTCGTCGTTCCTCACCGACTACAGACGCGCGACGAAGCACTGATGGAGCTGACGAAGGAACAGGTTGCCGCGGTGAAGGAGCTGATGACGATTGTGGCGCGGGCGGGACACTGCCCGATGAGGGGCGGTGGTCTACCGTGCGGGGACTGCTGGGGCGCAGTTCAGGAAGCGGTGAAGACCCTGCATCAACTCACCGGCGTTCAACTTGATCCCTACGACAAGGTGCTACCAGTCTGCGGCAAGACTGGAGGCGCGCGGGTCCGGGGTTGACTGTTCTGCGAGAAAGGCCGATCCGCGTGTTGACCGAGGGCTACAGGCCAGCAGGGGCCCCGAGGGTGCGTACCGTGGTGTCCGATCGCTGTGCGAGAGGAGAGTGCCGACCGTGCTCGGTCAGCGTACGCGCACGGTAGCCCGAAACGTGCCGCCGAGGCGGGCGTACGGGCACTGGCTGGGCGGCAGGGCGACACTCACCGGCACGATATTCCAGAGCCGGGCGGCGGGCATCGCGAGGCCGGGAGCGGGCAGGTCGGGCAAGACGACGGCCAGCCCCGCGGGGAGCACAGGCGGGGCGTCGGCCAGGTCGGGGTTTGCTGCCAGGACGGCCGACGCGGCGTCGGGGCGGCCGTAGCGCCGCCATACGATCTCGTCGAGCGTTTCGCCCGCAGCGCTGTGCACCACCCCCGCCCGGGCGAGCACGGCCAGGGCGCCGCTCGTGCGAATTCGAGCCCGGGTGCGCCTCGGCGTGACCACCGCACCGGACTCCGATGTAAGAGATTCCGTCGGCCGGCGACTACCTCTCACCGATGACCGCGTCTCGACCAACGCGGGAAGCGCTGTACAGGAAGATCGCCGATCGCTTCGCAGCGCCGCTGGAGCGCCTTGCGCGAGCCTACGAGGCCGACGCCGACAGACGGCAGGATCTCTTGCAGGAGATCCACATCGCCCTTTGGCGCAGCCTCGAGCGGTACGAGGCGAGATGTTCGCTACGCACGTGGGTCTACCGCGTGGCGCACAACGTGGCGTACTCCCACGTGTCCCGCCGGCGCCGCATGCTACGCACGTTCGTCAGCCTGGAAGACGTCGAGGCCGCGCCTCATGGCGACGCCGGTGACGGCGCCGCCGTCAGGCGCGACGCGCTCGCTCGGATCCTGGCCCTGATACACCGCCTCGAACCAACCGATCGGCAGGTCATGCTGTCGTACCTCGAAGGCCTGGATGCTGCCTCGATCGGGGAGATTACCGGCATGTCAGCAAGCAACGTCGCGACCAAGGTGCACCGCATCAAGGTATTACTGGCTCGCCGCCTCCGGCAGGGAGCATCCCGTGGCAACTAGCACCAGCCTTCCAGACGACGACCCGCGACGGGTGTGGCAGGCGCAGACGACGGATGCGGCTCCGATCGACATCGACGAGATCCGCGCTGGCGCCGTGAAGTTCCGACGGACGATCAGACTGCGGAATCTTCGTGAGCATGTCGCCGGCGCCGTGGTCACGGCCGTGTTCGGCTTCTACGCTTGGGCTGCTGATGGTCCATGGACGCGGACGGGCGCGCTGCTCGTCATCGCCGGCAACCTCTACGTCGCCCTCCAGATTCGCCAACGGGCATGGTCCAGCCCCGCGGCGCCGGACGCGCCCGTCATCGCCGCGCACCGCGCCGATCTGGAGCGGCAACGCGACGCCCTCCGGAGCGTCTGGCGATGGTACCTGCTGCCGTACGTCCCCGGCATGACCGCCTTCGCCGTCGGCGTGGAGGTCGACAATCCCCCGGTTGCCTGGGTGTCCCTGGCAATCTACCTGGCACTGGGTCTCGCGTCGTTCGCCGTGGTGGCAGCGTTGAATCGAGCAGCCGCGCGCCAGATGCAGCGGGAGATCGACGCGCTGGACGACCTCCGACGCGACGGGTGAGGGCCAGGCCCGGGTCCAAGTGATTCGAGTTTTGCGAGTACGAAATAAGCAATGGCCAGGGCGGCCGTTCCGCGCCGCGTCCCGCCGGTTCACAGCGGCGGGCGGCGGGCCGCGAAGCCGGTCAGGCCCTCGTACGCATGGGCGAGCTGGAGGGCCTCGAAGTCGCACTTTGGCGGGGCGACGATCTGGATGCCCACCGGGAGCCCGTCGGGGGTGAAGCCGGCCGGCACGGAGACGGCCGGGCAGCCGGTCACCGTGATCAGGTAGCAGGCCGCCATCCAGTCGATGTACGTCGCGAGCCGGACGCCGTCGATCTCGCGCACCCAGTCGGTGTTGACGGAGAACGGGGCGACCTGCGTGGTGGGACAGACGAGATAGTCGAAGCGGCCGAAGAAGTCGACCACGCGGTCGAACAGGGCCGCCTGCCGCACCTCGGCGCGGGTCACGTCCATCGCGCTCAGGGCCAGGCCCTGCTCCGTGTTCCAGACGACGGTGTCCTTCAACGCCGCCCGGTGCTCGCGGAGGTGCCGCTCGTGGGTCCGCGCGAAGGCGAACGCGCGCAGCGTCCGGAACGTCTCGTCGGCGCCGCGCAGGTCGGGCTCGGCCTCCTCCACCGTGCACCCGAGCTCGGCGAAGCGGGCGGCCGCCCGGCCGCAGACGTCGAGCACCGCCGGCTCCACCGGACAGCCGCCGGGCGTCGGGCTCCAGGCGACGCGCGCGCCCTCGAAGCCGCGCTCGAGCGGCTCGCGGAACCGCGCGCCCGGCGTCTCGCTCGCGTGCGGCACGCGGCGATCGGGGCCGGCCATGACCGACAGCAGCAGGGCCGCGTCGGCGGCGTCCCGCGCGATCGGGCCGGCGACGTCCAGGGGATCGAACAGCACGGCGCGGGGCCACATCGGGACCCGTCCCGGCGACGTGCGGAAGCCGACCACGTTGCACCAGGACGCCGGGTTGCGGAGCGAGCCGCCCACGTCCGTGCCGTCCGCCAGCGGCAGCATGCCGCACGCCACGGCGACCGCGGCGCCGCCGCTGCTCCCGCCGCAGGTGCGGTCCGTCGCCCAGGGGTTGCGGGTGGCGCCGAAGACCCGGTTGAAGGTCTGCGAGCCGGCGGCGAACTCCGGCGTGTTGGTCTTGCCGATGATGATGGCGCCGGCGGCCCGCAGGCGCTCGACGTAGAGCGCGTCCTCGGCGGGGACGAAGTCGCGGTAGATCGGCGACCCGAAGGTCGTGCGGATGCCGCGGGTCGGCGTCACGTCCTTGACGGCGATCGGCAGCCCGTGCAGCGGCCCCGGCGGCGCGCCGCCGGCGAGCGCGGCATCCGCGGCCCGCGCCCCCTCCAGGGCGGCTTCCGGGAGCAGGGTGACGATGGCGTTCACCCGCGGGTTCACGGCCTCGATGCGCGCGAGGAAGCCGCGCATGAGCTCCTCGGCGCCGAGCTCGCGGGCGGCCAGCCGCCGGACGAGGTCGCGCGCCGGCGCGTGGACGAGGTCGGCGTCGCCGCCGGTGGCCCCCGGCATGGGGCTCACCGGTGCCCGAGCACCGGATGGGGCACGTAGGGCTCCTCGAGCAGCCGGCATTCGTCGTCGTCGAGCGTGATGTCGAGCGCGGCGACGAGCGTATCGAGGTGCTCGAGCTGCGTCGTGCCGACGATGGGCGCGGTCACGCCCGGCTGACGGAGCATCCAGGCCAGCGCGACCTGCGCGGGCGTCGCGCCGCGCCGCGCCGCCAGCTCGACAAGCCGCTCCACCACGCGGAAGTCCGACTCCGCGTAGTACAGGTCGTGGGCGTACTCGTCCGTTTGCGCGCGGAGCGTCTCCCCGCCCGGCGCGCCCTCGCCGCCCGCCGGCCGCACGCGGTTGCCGGCCAGGAAGCCGCGCGCCAGCGGGCTCCACGGAATGACGCCGATGCCCTCGGCCCGGCAGAGCGGCAGCATCTCGCGCTCTTCCTCGCGGTAGACGAGGTTGTAGTGGTTCTGCATCGCGACGAACCGCGTCCAGCCGCGGCGCTCGGCCACGTGCAGCATCCGCGCGAGCTGCCAGGCGTACATGCTCGAGGCCCCGATGTAGCGGGCCTTGCCGGCCCGGACGATGTCGTCGAGCGCCTCCAGCGTCTCCTCGATCGGCGTGTGCGGATCGAAGCGGTGGATCTGGTAGAGGTCGACGTGGTCGGTCCCGAGCCGGCGCAGCGACGCGTCGATCGACTCGAGCAGATGCTTCCGCGACAGCCCGCCGTCGTTCGGCCCCTCGCCCATGGGGAAGAACGCCTTGGTGGCGACGACCGCCTGATCGCGCGTCGTGAACTCGCGCAGGGCGCGGCCCAGGACTTCCTCGCTGACGCCGTGCGAGTACATGTCGGCCGTGTCGAAGAAGTTGATGCCGGCCTCGACGGCGCGGCGGATGAACGGGCGGCTGGCCTCCTCGCCCAGCACCCACGGGCGCCAGGCCGGCGAGCCGAAGGTCATCGTGCCGAGGCAGAGGCGGGAGACGCGCAGGCCGGTGCGGCCGAGGTTGACGTACTGCATCGGGTCGGGCGCGAGCCGGGGTCGGCTCAGGGCACCGTGTGGTAGTGGCCGTGCGCCGGGTCCCAGACCTGCCGCGGGCCGGAGCCGCCGGTGTTCGTGAAGGTGTAGACGATGAAGCCCGCCAAGGCGATGGCCACCGCGGCGACGGCATACGACGCGGTACGCGACCAGCGCTCGGTCTTGCCCTCGCAGCACTGCTTGAACTTGCGCCCGCTGCCGCAGGGGCACGGATCGTTGCGGCCGACCTTGCGTGCCATGACGCCTCCGTTGCGGCCAGTATACTGCCCGCACGCCGGCAGCGACAGCCCGGCGGGAAGGACGCCCCATGATCACCGACAGCGCACTCGTCGCCCTGGCCGGCCTGGTGGCCGTCGTCGCGCTCCTGTTCCTGCTGATCACCCGCTTCAAGTGGCACGTCTTTCTCGCGCTGCTCGTGCCGGTCGTGCTGTTCGCGCTCATCCCGGGCATCGACACGCAGGCGTTCATCGACGCGTTCGAGCAGGGCTTCGGGCGCACCATCCAGGGCATCGCGGTCGTCATCGTGCTCGGCTCGGTGCTGGCCGAGGCGCTGAAGCACACCGGCGGCATCGAGCGCATCACGGCCTCCATGATCCGCTGGGTCGGCGAGGCGCGCATGCCGCTGGCGCTGACGCTGAGCGGCTTCGTCATCGGCCTCGCGATCTTCTCGGACGTCGGCTACCTCATCCTCAACCCGCTGGTGCACTCCGCGGCGCTGTCGAGCGGCCTGAACATGAGCGTGATGGCGACCGGACTGGTCGGCGCGATGCAGCTCACCCACGCCATGGTGCCGCCGACCCCCGGGCCGCTGGCCGCCGTCGCGCTGGTCGGCGCCGACATCGGCCGCATCATCCTGTACGGCGGCATCGTCACGCTGATCGCCTCGCTGGCCGGCTGGGTCTACGCGCGCGCCGTCGGGCCGTACATCGAGTCGCCGCCGTCGCGCGAGTTCGTCGGCCAGTCGTTCATCGACCAGGGGCGCGAGGCGGAGCTGCCGCCGACGTGGCGGGCCTACGCCCCGATTCTCATCCCCCTCGGTCTCATCGCGGGCCAGAGCGTGACCGCGTTCGCCCTGCCGGCCGAGCACGTCGTCAACCGCGCCATGCTCTACCTCGGCTGGCCGGTCGTGGCGCTGGGCATCGGCATCCTCCTGGCCTACGGCAACATGCGGGCCGATCAGCGCGAGGCGCGGACGGCCACGTGGATTGAGGATGCGCTGCGGGCGTCGGCGATGATCATCATGGTGACCGGGCTCGGCGGCGCGCTCAGCCAAATCCTGCGCGCGACCCCCGCCGTCGACGCCATCGCCGACGCGGTGGCGGCGACGGGGCTGCCGGCCATCTTCCTGCCGTTCGTGCTGGGGGTCGCCGGCAACATGATCACGGGCTCGACGACGGTCGGCGTGATTACCGCCGCGTCGGTCGCCGCGCCGATGATGGACACGCTGGGCCTGAGCCCCGAGGCGACGATGCTGGCGGGCGCGGCCGGCTCGATGATCATCAAGTACGTGAACTCGAGCTACTTCTGGGTCTGCACGTCGCTGTCGCGGATGCCGCTCAAGTCCGCGCTGCTGTCCTACGGCGGGGTGACGCTGGTGAACGGGGTCACCGCGATGGCGGCGGTCTACGTGCTCTGGGTCGGGGGGTTGATTTAGGGATTCGTGACGGTGACGGTGACCTCGCGCGACGTCTTCAGGGCGATGTCGTGGGCCAGCGCGCGCAGCACGTAGGTTCCGGGCCGGCTGAAGGTTGCCGTCGTGCTCAGCTCGCCGTCCGGGCTCAGCAGGGACGCGGCCCATTCCGGAACGGGCTCGATGCCCTGGCAGAGCGGGCTCGCGCCGGCGCGCCGGCGCAGGTCGGGGTTGAACTGCGGCGGATCGAAGGTCACGTGCTCGTCGTTGCCGCGGTAGACGAGCCAGCCGGCCATGAGCCTGGCGAGATGGGTCCGGTCCGGACGCGGCTCGGGCAGGCCGTCGTCGCTCACCCGCGCCGTCAGCGCCAGCGGCTCGCCCACGGCCACCGTCCGCTCGGCCGGGCCCTCGAGATCGACCACCGGGTACTGGTTGTCGCTCTCGCCGAAGCGCTGCCCGTAGCTGGCCTCGTTCATCATCGTGATCTGCCGGTCGAGCACGTACTCGGGCCTGAGCGACGCGTACGCCTGCTCCGTCCTGCCGCGCACGGTCAGGGTCCACACGAGCTCCCGCTCGCCGAAGTCCGCCGGCACGGGCACCTTGAAGACGAACTCGGACCGGCGGGGCGTGAAACGCGTCGGCTGACCGCGATCGGGGCCACCCGGCTCGACGTTGTTCTCCGGCCCGATCGGCACGTGCACTATTTCCCGGCAGTTCCGGTTGAAGAACCCGAACACCATGCTGAACGTGCCGTCCGGGTTGGCCTCCCAGCCCTCGAACGCGGGCACGACGTTCTGCCCGCGGTCGTGGGCCATCTGCGCCGCGGCGGGCGGCGGGTGGAGCGCCGCCAGCGCGACGGCGACCGCCGCGGCAACCGCCGCGCAGCGTCCCGAGCTCGTGTGCACCGGCCGGAAGCCTCCTGCAGGGTGGCCGCGAGGCATCAGTCCTGGTTGTCGGTACGCCGGCCCTGGCGCCCGGCCTCGCGATCGGAGGCTATCCCGGCGAACTGCTCGTCGGTGAGGAAGGTGAACTTGGCCAGCAGGACGAACATGTCGTCGATGGACCGCTCGCCGTGCCCCTTCCAGTTGCGCGGGTCGACCACGTTGCGGTTCCGCGCCGAGTTGTCGTACCAACCGGTCAGATGGAGCACGGCGCCCTTGGGCAGCAGCGGCGCGTAGTCGTCCTGATAGACGTAGACCTTGGCCCAGTTGTGGTCGTAGCCGGCGCAGCTCAGCACCTCGCGCCGCGGGCTCAGCCGGTAGTTGTGGACGTTCGCGTCCGGCGGATAGATGGCCTCCAGGCACATCCGCCGCCCGCTCGCGTGCATGTGCGGCTCGAACGTGTTCAGCAGCCCGGGCTGCGGCATGATGTAGTAGCCGTCCAGGCGGACGCTGTCCTGGTCCGCCGGAATGTCGAGCGCGTCGCCGATGCCCCCGATCGCGCCGAACTCCCAACTGCCGTACTTCGGCTCGTACCCCTCGGGGTGGAACACGAAGCCGACGTCCGCCCGCACCGGCACGATCTCGCCCGACGCGTAGAGGTGCACGGTGAACCGGAGCTCCGAGTCGGCCGGCAGCACCACGCCGACGTCCTCCGGATAGGTCGTGGCGTTCTGGCCGATCTCGTGCGTGAACCGGAACTGCGAGCGGTCCGACTCCGACGCGTAGTACTCGTCGCCGGTGTGGATGCCCATGTGGTGGATCGTGAAGCGCCCGTAGCCGCTGCCCTCGTTCGCCTGCCGCCGGAGCCGCGCCTCGGCCTCGGCCTCCAGCAGGCGCACCTCCTGGACCTCCACGGCCTTGATGTAGCGATCCGTGGTCAGGCCGGTCGGCACGGGGCCGTACTCGTCGTGATAGTCGGCGGCCACGGCGGGCACCGTCATGACCGGCGTGGACACGACGAGGTCGGGCTCGCCGATGGTCCACACGCCTTGCTCGGGAAACACGAGCGGCGGCGGCAGATCGGCCGGGTTGCCGCGCGGTGCGCCGTTGTCGGCCCAGGCCGCCAGGGTGGCGATCTCCGCGTCGCTCAGCGAGATGTCGTCCTTGTAGTGCTGGATGCCGATGGTCTTGTCGATGAACCACGGCGGCATCTCGCGCAGCGCGGTCCGGTCCTTGATTGCCCGCGCCCACGGACGCGCCTCCTCGTACGTGAGCAGCGACATCGGCGCCACGGCATCCGGCCGATGGCAGTTCTGGCAGGAGCGCTGCAGGATGGGCGCGACGTCCTTCGCGAACGTCACTTCCGTGTCGCGCTCGGCCTCGGCCGCACCGGCCGGCAGCGCAACCAGTCCGGCCGCCGCGAGCGCAGCGCCGACGAACAGCATCTTCACGGGACGCGAGAGCGTTTCTCTTGTCACGACCAGGGCCTTTCTCGCCGTCGAGATGGGACGGCGATGTCGCTGGAGTCCTGGATACAGATTTTCGTAGGAGCATGGCCCGCAGTCAAGCCACCGGAGCGATCGCCTCGGCGGGAGCGGCGCGGGGCGAAGGGGTCCCCGCAAGCGAACGCCGGGGGTCCGGGGCGCAGCCCCATCCAGGTTTGCAGCGCAGCCCCGTCTGAAATTGCAGTGGAACGGACCTGCCCGCACAGGAAATAATGTCTGCTGGAGGAGATGGCAATGACCCAGCCGATTCGTCCCGTCTCGCGAGCCGACCTGCAGCTCGATCCCCGCCTGTCCCGGCGCGTCTTCCTGGAGCGCGCGCTGCGGGCCGGGACGCTCGGCGCCGCGGCCCTCTGGACGCCCGGCGTGCTCGCCGACGAGCTGTTCGTGACGCCGAGCGGCCGCTCGCTCGAAGGGCCCTTCTATCCGGACAAGATGCCTCTGGACACCGACAACGACCTGCTGATCGTCAACGACGCGATCACGCCGGCGGTCGGCGAGGTCACGCATCTCCACGGCGCCGTCACCACCCGCGCCGGGACGCCGCTGCGCAACGCGTTCGTCGAGATCTGGCAGTGCGACACCAACAAGTCGTACCGCCACGCCGACGGCGTCAACCCGAACGAGCCGCCGGACGCCAACTTCCAGGGCTACGGGCGCTTCCTCACCAACGTGCGGGGCGAGTACTACTTCCGCACCATCAAGCCGGTGCCGTACATCATCGGCGACGTCTTCCGCACGCCCCACATCCACTTCGCGGTCAGCCGCAACGGCAAGCGAATCTTCACGTCGCAGATGCTGATCAACGGCCACCCGGACAACGCGCGCGATCGGCTCACGTCCCGGATTCTCGATCCGCTGGCCAAGGAGACGATCCTCGTCGACTTCAACCCGCTGCCAGGGTCGAAGATCGGCGAGCTGACCGCCCGCTTCGACATCGTGCTCGGGCAGACGGTCGAGGAGCTCGACGACGGGACGCTGAGCTGGGGCCTCGGTCATCCCCAGACCGGGCGCGCCAGCGGCTGATTGCCGCCGCGCGCGGAACCCGGACGGAGAGTCGACGATGAGACTTCGAGCGCTTGCGTTCACGAGGGCGGCCGTGCTCGCCGCGGCAGGCCTGACCGCGACGGCGGGCTGCGTGGCCGAGGAGCCGGCGGCGGGCGACATGTCCCGGGACGACGACGGCCAGTTGCGCCTGCTGCCGGCCTTCGGGGCCCTGGATGCGGACGACGACGGCGAGATCTCGGCCGGCGAGATCCACGCGGCGCCGGCCTCGCTCGCGGCGCTCGACGGGGACGGCGACGGCCGCCTCTCCGTCGACGAGCTGCGGCCCGGGGGCGGAGGTCCCATCGGCGGTCCGGGGCGGACCCCGGCCGAGGCGACCGCGGCGTTCATGGCGTTCGACGCCGACGGGGACGGCGCGCTGGAGGGCGAAGAGCTGCCGTCGTCGTTTCGCAGCCTCGTGACCCGCGCCGATGGCGATGGGAACGGAAGCGCCGCCGAGGCAGAGATCCTGGCGCTGATGACCGCCGAGGCTGAAGGTCCCCCCGACCAGGAGGCGGAGGAGACGGAGGAGGCGCCGTCGCCCGCGCCGCTCCTGGCCGCACTCGACGCGGACGGCGACGGCACGGTCTCCGCGACGGAGATCGTGTCGGCGCCGCGGTCGCTGCGCGCGCTCGACGCCGACGGCGACGGCCGGCTCACGGCCGCCGAGCTCCGGCCTGCCGCGGGCGGCGAGTCGGGCGGCGCCTGAGCCGCGCCCGGTCCCGGTTCGGTGCGCGGTGCGTCAGAAACGGAGGAGCCGCGTGAACTTGACGATGAACGCGCGGTTCTCGAGCATTGGCAGCCGACCGGGGCGCAACGTCGTGTCGCGCTGGTCGTTGTAGACCACGAACAGCTCGCTGCCCGGGCTGTACTCCCACCGGAACCGCACGTTCGTCCCCATCTGCTCGACGGCGGAGTTGTACTGCACCAGCGCCGACAGGAACATCCGCGACGTGAACGTGTAGGTCGCCCGCGTCGTCGCCACCGTCGCCGTGAACGCCCCCTGCGGCAGATTGATGCGGTTGATCTGCACCGTCGGCTCGATCGACATCTGCGGCGTCAGCCCGATGCGTCCCTGGCGGTACCCGAACCCCGTGAGGTCGCCGCCGAAGAACGTCCCCTGCTGCACGAAGGCGGTGCCGGACACCCGCCGCTGCTGGCCCATGAAGTACGACAGGAAGACGTCCTGGAACTCGTAGCCCCCGATGGGAATCGCCACGTTGCTGGCAATCTGGAACGGCTCGACGAGCAGCTCGTAGCTGCGCAGGAGGTCGACGGTGATGCGGTCGCTGTTCTCGAACTCGGTGATGAACTTGCCTCCGATGCCGCGGGTCTCGAGGTCGCGCCTGCCGTTCTCGATGTAGTCGACGCTGCCGCCGAACGTGAACTGCCGGATGGCCTCTATTCCGCGCGGCCGCGGCCGGTAGTGACCCGCCACGAACGTGCGCCGGAAGTCCAGGCGCCGCAGGAAGCCCACCTCCGGGTTGAAGTTCCTGCCCACCAGCAGATGTTCCGCCTGCAGGCCGAACAGGTCGGCGTCGTACGTGAACTGCCCCTGGTAGCTCGCGTCGTCGCCCACGCGGCCGTACGTGCGCGTGCGGGCGTAGTAGCCGTTGATGGTCACGTTGTCGTAGAAGGAGAACGAGGCGTCGGCGCCGTAGACGTCGTTCTCGCCGTTGCGGTCCAGCGACACCGAGCGGCGCGTGAAGATGGCCCCGATGCGGCTGCGGCGCAGGATGTCCCCGCTCACGCGCATGACCGTGAAGTTCGTGGCCAGCGCGTTCGCGTCGGGCGCGTCGTCGGTCTGCATGTTGAGCGCGCCGATGCTGAAGCGGCCGACCTTGCCCGTCAGCCGGCCGCCGCCGACGATGGGCACCGTGCGGCCCTCCTGCAGGCCGATGCGCCGGCTGAAGAAGATGAGCGGCGCCTCGTTGCCCGCGCGCGTGCCGGGCGGACCCCCGAGGCGCCCGCCGTTGTTGCCGCCGCCCCCGGTTCCGAGCGTGTTGGGTCCGGCTCCGAAGTCGAAGATGCCCCGCGCCTCGAGGAAGAACTCGCGCTTCTCCGGGAAGAACAGGCTGAAGCGCGTCAGGTTCACCTGCTGCTCGTCCACCTCCACCTGCGCGAAGTCCGTGTTGTAGGTGAAGTCGGCCGTCAGGTTCTGGGTCACCCCCCACTTGGCGTCGATGCCGGCGTCGCCCGCGCCGCGGTTCGTGAAGGGCGGGCTGGCCGTCAGGTCCGTGGCCGACGAGCCGATGGCGTAGGGCTTGACCTCCAGCCGCCGGTTCTGCGTCGCCACCTCCAGCCCGGCCAGCGTGGCGGCCGCCGACAGGCGGAAGATGCCGGGGCCGACCGCGATCGGCACCGGCGTCAGATGCGACACCTCGTTCTTGCGCCGCACCTGGCGCTCGAACTGGATGCCCCAGAGCTGCGACCGCCCCTGCTGGAACCGGAGCGACTTGAAGGGAATCTCCATCTCGACCGTCCAGCCGCCCTCGAAGCGGCCCGTGCGCACGTCCCAGACCGTGTTCCAGTCGGTGTTGGGGTTGCCCTCGTCGCTGACCTCGAAGTCGAAGAAGCCCCCGATCGGGTTCACCATGAACGCCATGCCGTTGCGCCGGTCGTAGAACGTGTCGAACGCCACGGCGATGCGATCGTTCTGGATGAGCTGGAACGAGTCGCGCTGCATCTCGTCGGCGATCCACTGGTCCTCGGGCGCCGAGTCCCAGCAGCGCGCCGCGACGTAGACGTTCTCGTCGTCGTAGAAGACCCAGACCTCGGTATCTTCCGTCGCCGGCGCGCCCTCGATGGGAAACTGCTGGGAGAATCCGCTGGCCGAGCCGAACTCGTCGTAGACGGCCTCGTCGAGCGAGCCGTCCAGGTCCAGCTCTTCGCTGAGGCGGATTGCGAGCATCGTCGCCCGGCCGTCCGGGTCCCGGTTGAGAATCTCCGGCAGCACGGGCGGCGGCGGCCCGTCGATCACGCCGGCGGCGACGGGCGGCGCGAAGCCCGCGGCGCCCGGCGCGGCGGCGGCCCGCGCGGGGCGGTCGCGCCGCGGCATGACAACCCCCGCCGGCGGTGCGGGACGGTCGCGCCCCGGCAGGACAATCCCGGGCGGCGGTGTGAACGCGGGCGGCCTGACGGCCTGCTCGGCGACAAGCGCCGGGCCATCCTCGGACAGCGCGGCGCCGATCCGGTCCTGCAGCGTGAACAGCTCGCGGAGCCGGCCGGTGACGTTCGCCGTCCGGGAGATCGTTCCGGTTTCCACGTGCACGAGGCGGGCCGTGATCCGCACCTGCTCGCCGACCCGCTGGTAGGCGCCCGAGGCGACCCACGGCGTGCCGAGCAGGCGTCCCACCTCGCGGGGCAGCAGGCCGCGCCCCTCCCTGGCGTCGACCGCCGCCAGGCTGGCGACCCGCTCCAGGTCGACCGCCACCGTCTCGGCGAAGCCGGCGCCGATCCAGTCGTCCTCCGGCAACCCGGAGATGTTGACGAACGGCATCACGGCCACCCGCTCGCCCGGCTGCGGAACGAGCCGTTCGGCGCCGACCGGTGGTTGGGCCGCCAGTGTGACCGGCAGGACGACGAGCAGCCATGCGAGTGCGACAGCGTGTCTTGCCATGATGTTTCTAGCCGCCGGCCATCGCCCCGACGATGAGGAACGGCTCGACGCCGGTCGCCACCGCCGCCGGGAGGGGCGCGTCGGGCGGATCGTGCGACAGGTCCTGCCCGCAGGCGAAGAACCGCAGAAAGGGCCGCCGACGGCGCGTCGCATGGTCGCGGATCGTGCCGCGCAGCATCGGGTAGCCCGCCTCGAGCGCGTCGAGCACGGTGCGCTGGGTGGCGTGCCCCGCAATCTCCAGCCGCACCTCGCGCCCGGCCTGGGCCAGCGTGCACAGCGGCGCCGGCAGCACCACCCGTATCATGACAGCGTCTGGACCTCGACCGACAGCACCGGCGGCAGATCCCGCACGATGCAGGCCCAGGTGTCGCCTGCATCCGGCGAGACGTAGACCTGTCCGCCGGTGGTCCCGAAATAGATCCCGCACGCGTCGAGCGTGTCGACGGCCATGGCGTCGCGCAGCACGTTGACGTAGCAGTGCTCCTGCGGGAGGCCGTTCGTCAGCGCCTCCCATTCGCCGCCGCCCGTCCGGCTGCGGTACACGCGCAGCCGGCCGTCGGGCGGGTAGTGTTCCGAGTCGCTCTTGATCGGCACGACGTAGATCGTCTCCGGCTCGGCGGGGTGCACCTCGATCGGAAAGCCGAAGTCGCTCGGCAGGTCGCCGCTGACCTCCCGCCACGACTCTCCCGCATCGTCGCTGCGCATCACGTCCCAGTGCTTCTGCATGAACAGCACGTCGGGCCGGCTCGGGTGCATCGCGAGACGATGCACGCAGTGACCCACCTCGGCCTCCTCGTCCGGGATGCCGGACGACTGCAACCCGCGATTCGCCGGCCGCCACGTCCCGCCGCCATCGTCGCTCCGAAAGACGCCGGCCGCCGAGATCGCCGTGTAGATGCGCCCGGAGCCCCTCGGATCCAGCAACACCGTGTGGAGGCACAGACCGCCGGCGCCCGGCTGCCAGGACGGCCCCGTGGGGTGCCGGCGCAACGCCGCCAGCTCGCGCCACGACCCGCCCCCGTCCGTCGACCGGAACAGCGCGGCGTCCTCCACCCCGGCGTACACCGTATCGGGATCTGTCGGGTCCGGCTCCAGATGCCAGACGCGGGCGAACTTCCAGGGATGCGGCGTGCCGTCGTACCACTGGTGCGTGCCCGCCTCCCCCTCGTACTCGAACTCGTTGCCCACGGCGGCCCATGTGCGCCCGCCGTCGTCGGAACGCTGCACGACCTGGCCGAACCAGTCGCCGTGCTGCGCGGCGTACAGCCGCTCGGGGTCGGCAGGCGAGCCCTTCACGTGAAACACCTGCCACCCGCCGAAGTGCGGCCCGTCCACGCGCCACTGGCGGCGCGCGCCGTCGGCGGTCAGCAGGAACGCGCCCTTGCGGGTACCGACCAGAACCCGAACCGTGCTCATCGGAAGCCTTCCTGCGGAGTTCCCCCTACTTCGCGAGCGGGTGCGGTCGGACCTGGAACTTGACCGCCTTCTGCCGCGTGCCGGGCCCGCCCTCGAGGTGCCACGCCGCGTAGTTCGAATAGCTCGACCAGAGCCCCTTCCCCTTCCAGCCCGTGGTCGGGTCGTCGATGCGCCCGACCGACGAGCGCGAGAAGAAGCCCATCGGGTACGGCACGCGCATCGTCACGAACTCGCCCGTCGCCGGCAGGAAGACCTGCAGCGAGTCGGTGTTCACGTCGCCGTAGACCGGCGTCTCCGGGCCGAAGCCGAGCACGTCGTGGTGATCGATCTGCGTCAGGTAGCTCTCGTCCGAGTTGATCGGCATCTCCGCGTTCTCGAACGTCGGCTTGTACATCCGGTTGAACGTCCAGCCCTCGGGGCAGCTCTGCCCGCTGGCGGTCGGGTCGCTGGTGTCCGCGCACCGGCTGCGGTCGAACGACGCGAAGTGGCCGCTCCCCCGCCAGTCCTGCCACGCCACGCCGTCGCGGGTCACGTGCAGCCCGCCGCTGCCGTAGGGCGGCGGGTCCACCACCGTGGGCGGCGGAGTGTACACCTCGGAGATGCAGGACAGCGGCGGGTTGTCGCCGAGCTCGAGGCGCACCAGCGTGTTGTCGGTCGGGCCGTTGTCCGAGCACCAGATGCTGCCGTCCGCGTCGTTGACGGCCGGCGAGTAGCAGCCGAACGCGACGCGGTGGTCGCGCGCCGGATCCACCGGCTCGTCCGGCTCCGTCCAGCCCGGCGAGATGACGCCGTCGCCGTTCGTGTCGATGACCGTCGGGCACCAGCCCTGGGCCGCCTCGGCGTCGCCGGTCTCGTCCCAGATCTTCGTGTCCACCCAGCCGACGCCTTCCCGGAAGCCGTAGTAGAAGACGTCCTCGCCGCTGAGCTGGTTGTGGTCGGCCGAGAAGCAGGTGTCGATCCCGCTGAACTCTTCCGTCTCCGGGTCGTACGCGAACACCTGCCGGCGCCCGTTCCGCAGCGGGAAGTAGTCCGCGAACCGGTTCGACGCATCCGTGCAGAAGTCGGGCTGCTCCTCCTGCGCCCGGACGCGCCCGGTGAACCAGACGCGCCCCTCGCCGTCCATGGCCACGCTGCGCGGATCGGCCGCGCGCGCCCAGAACGACTCGTTGCCGTAGTAGGGCGACTCCGGCGTGTCGGTCTGGATGCGCGGGGCGTCGGTCGGAATGTGGATGTTGAACGCGCGGTGCTCGACCGGATCGACGACCGCCAGGATGTCGCTCGGCTGGACCACGCCGTAGACCAGACCGTTCGCGTTGACCGTGCCGTCCCGGACGTCGGACCCGGTGCTGTCGGTGCGCCCGTCCTGGTCGGTGCCCCAGTCCCACAGCGTGACGACGACGTTGCGCTCGTAGCTGGCCGGACGCGGCGGCGTCTGCCGCGGCGCCTCGCCGGCCGCCACGCGGGCCGTCCAGTCGGCGAACATCGCCCGCTGCGGGCCGAATCGCTGGAACCCCGCGTTCATCGCCGCGCCCATCGGCCCCATGGCCGCGCGCCGGTCCCAGGCCTCGAGGTGCGAGTCCACCGCGTTCAGGATGCTGCCGGGAATCTCCCGCGTGGCCCGGTTGCCGATCTGGTGGCAGCTCAGGCAGACCGTGACCTGGCTGCCGAGGTCCCGCTGGGAGTGCTCGCCCGGCGGCAGCTCGATCATCGACAGCCACCACGCGGCCGGATAGACCTGCGCCGCCGCCAGCTCGTCCGGGGCGACGACCGCGTCGAGATCCAGCGCCTGGCCCGGCGTCGCGGAAACGCGCGGCGAATCGACGAGGCCGTAGCCGCGCACGAACACCTCGTAGGTCGCCTCCGGCAGATCCGGCACGACGTAGCGCCCGGCGTCGTCGGTCACCACGCTGCGGATGAACCGCGTCGGCAGGTCCGTCGTCTCGGCGATCACCCACACGCCGGCCTCCGGACCGTTGGCGCTGGTCACGACGCCCCCGATGTCGTCCGCGTCCAGCTCGATGCCGCCGGCGGGCTGCGCCGCGCGCTCGACTCCCGCGGGAACCGCCGCCAACCCGAACCACACGGCCCAGGCGGCCGTCCCCAACATCAGCACCGACTTCATCGGTCCGCGCATCGCTGCCTCCTGACTTCGAGCCGTGCACTCGCCAGCCGCCGCCGCCCGCATCCGCGCGGGCGCCGCGCGGTCAGCCGCAGACAATCATAGCCCGGCCAAGGGGCGCCGGTCCGGCCGCCGGAGCCGCCAGAGCCGTACAGGCCCGTCGTCGGTCGTCGATGGCTCGCGCTGGAACGACGACGTGCACGCCGGGCGACGCGACGTCGTCATCTGTTCAATACAACTACATTCACTGGTTCGGCAACATCCACGGTGCCGGCTACATCCAGCACCTCCACGATTACGCCGAATACCACCCGGCTGTACCAGTCCGCCAGGAGTCCATCTTGCCTGGTCGTCATCACTCACCCCTTACGGCCTTACGCGCACGTACTTCTGCAGGTTCCGCGGCCGCGGCTCTCCGCCGTAGATGTTGCCCTCGGCGTCCACCGCCACGAATTCGGCCCCGTTGCCGGCCACCTCGCGCGGGTCGCCCCACACGAAGGGAATGAACTCGTCGACCCAGCCGCTGCGGGCGTCGCCGATGCGGATGCCCAGCTCCCAGCCGGGGTTCTGCACGTCGTCCGACTCCGAGTCGGCCACGTAGATGCGGCCGTGGGCGTCGAAGGTGATGCCGCTCGGGCGGCCGAACTGCGTCCACTGCGCCAGGAAGTTGCCCTCCTGATCGAAGATCTGCACGCGATTGTTCGAGCGGTCCGCCACGAACACGCGGCCGTCGTTGTCGATGGCGATGCCGTGCAGGGTGCGGAACTCGCCCGGCGCGTAGCCGGTCTTGCCCCACTCCATCAGGTAGTTGCCCTCGGCGTCGAACTTCACCACGCGGTTGTTGGTCTCGTTGGCGTGGCCGTCGGCCACGAAGATGCTGCCGTCGTCCGCCACCACGACGTCGGCCGGCGCGTTGAAGTGGTCCGGGCTGCTGCCCGCCTCGCCGGGCGTGCCGAGCACCATCAGGACCTCGCCGGTCGGGCTGAACTTGACCACCTGGTGTCCGCGGTCGCCGCCTTCCGGCGTGCGCGCCGCGCTCACCGCGTCGGTGACCCACACGTTGCCGTCCGGGTCGACGTCGATGCCGTGCGGCCAGATGAACATGCCGCCGCCGAAGCTCTCGACCGCCGTGCCGTCGGGCGCGAACTTGATGACCGAGTCCAGATCCGAGTCCAGGCACTCCCACCCGAAGCGCTCCGGCCCCGCGTCGCAGCGCAGCACCGCCCAGATGTGCTCGCCGTCGTTGTCCACGATCGCGTCTCCGACCGCGCCGACGACCCGGCCGTCGGGGAACTTCGCCCAGCCGTCCACCAGGCGGTAGGGATTGGGATAGGGCTGGCCGGCCGTAGCGGCCAGCGCGATTCCCAGAACGACGGCGATCGACATTCCGAGGTGAATCCTTCTCCACATGATTGGCACTCCCCGCGTTAAGGCCGCAACGCTGTTGCGCAGCCCGCTCTCCTCCGCAGCTGCGCCTTCTCGCCTGCAGCCTGATTCTCCCTCCGTGGTCCTCCCGACCAACGGACCACTACGGAACGCCATCGTGCTCCGGCAGCGTCAGCGATACGATCCCCATAAGTAGCTGAAGATGCATGAACGTACCTGGACAACCGGAGACCAGATCCCACGGTGTACGCCGCAATGTCGGGAGAGCCAGTACCTGCGTCGACGTAGCCCCGCTTCAAGCATCAATCCCACCGCTCGTTCGGATTCAAGGCGGTGCGCCGTCGCCGGGCCCGAACGCGGCGCCGAGAGGGCGGCGATCACGTAGGCCAATGATACGCCGAGTCCCACGGGCGCGACCCATCGGGGTCGCGTCCGAACGGGATCACTTGGTGAGCGACACACCGTTCCTGGGCGGGAGGCTCTGGATCACCGACTTAGGCGAGAATCACGGATGCTCGCGCAACGTTCCGCAGGATGGCGGCGGGCCGCTGTGCACTACGATTCCGCCGTTCCGTTCCTTCCGGCCCGACCCCGATGGATGCGGCCTCGCAACTGAAACCATGGTCGTCGGATCAGCTTCAGATAGCGGCAACTCGACGCGTTGGGGAGGGGTTAGGCGGTGCGAGGCGCCTACGGCGCCTCGGGCAGCACGTCGCCCGCGTCGTCCCCGCGCGGCCGCCACAGCACGCTGACGGCCCAGTCGACATCCAGCCGCTCGCCCCGCCAGGCCGGCGTGGCCGTGTGCGGGCCGATGCGGATGCCCGCCCGGTCGAGCCGCGCCGTCACCGGCGCCAGCGGCGCGTCGGTTACCGCGGGCAGTGCCGGCGCCTCCGGCAGCGGCCGGCCGTCGGGCCGCAGGAAGCGCGCCTCACCCGCCGCGTCGAGCGCCACCCGGAACCCGTCCTCGTGCACGGCCCGGTGATGCCGCCGGCAGAGCAGCACGAGGTTGCCGAGCGCGGTCGCCCCGCCCTGCGCCCAGTGCTCGATGTGGTGCCCATCGCAGCGGGTTGCCGCGCACCCGGGGAAGCGGCAGTGCCGGTCGCGGGCCGCCAGTGCCCGGCGCAGGGCGGGCGAGATGGTGCGCGTGCGGCGGCCGACGTCCAGGACCTCGCCGGCCGGCCCGTGCCGCATGGTGACGGTCGCGGCGTCGCAGGCCAGCCGCCGGGCGGTCTCCGCGGAGACGTGGATGCCGCCCGCTTCGTCGAGGGCCGACTGGCCGCCGGCGGGGCCGGGGCAGGCGGTGCGGCGCCGCCGGGGCGGTCCGTCAACGTCGGGGAGGGGCCGGGACGGGCCGTCCGGCAACACGGGGGACGCCTCGTCCGCGGCGGGGGAGACCTCCCCCGCGCGCCGCGGGTACGTTCCCGCGGAAACGTACGGCGCCGGCGTCTCGGGGCCACGACCTGCGGCGGCGCCGTCGACGGCGGGCGACTCGCCGGGCCGGCCGGCCGCCGCGCAATCGTCGACGGCGCAATCGTCGACGGCGCGGTCGACAGCGGCGCCATCGACGTCGGCGGAGTCGTGAGGCCGGGCGGCGGCCGCAGGGTCCTCGCCCTGCTCACCGTCGTCCGCCAGGGTGTCGGCGTCGACGTGGACGACCACCTGGTAGCGGTCGCCGGCCGTCCCCTTGTCGAGCCCGCCGGCCAGCGCGCACTCGGCCACCATCCCCAGCGCATCGGCCCGCCGCTGCGCGATGGTCGGGGCCATCTCGTCGGCGGTCTCCCCGGTCGCAGCCTCCGCGCCCACCGTCGCCCCGGCCGCCGCATCGGGCGCCGTTGCGTCCAGTGCCGTTGCGTCCGGCACCGCCGCGTGCGGCGTGGTCGCGTCGGGGCCCGCCGCGTGCGGCTCCCCATCCGCTGCCGCATTTGCTCCCGCCGCCGGCCCCGCCGTCTTCGCCCCCGCATCGAGCGCCGCGTCCAGCGCCCGCCGGAGCACGGCGCCCACCTCCGGCGTCAGCCTGCCGCGGACCACGACCATCCCGTCGTCGTCAACCCAGGTGTGGAGGGCGCGCGACTCGTGCCGCCGCCGGTCCTCCGCCTGCTCGGCCGCGCGGTCGACCCGGCGCCACGTGCGGACCACCTGCTCGACGTGCGCGGCGGTGCCGGCGAGGGCGACGTCGAGGAGCGCCTGCTCGGTCGCGGGAGTTGCCACGCGGGTGACGGCGCGTACCTTCGAGTAGGAGACGGCGCCGCGCCGCAGCGCCTCGCTCAGCCGCGGCAGCTTCGCCAGGGCGTGGGCCACGCGCACCTTCTCGCGGGCGGCGCCCGGCGCGAGGCCGATGCGCCAGCTCAGCCAGTGGGCGCAGGAGGCGAAGCTCTCCCAGCCGCCGCGCTCGTCGAACTGGCGGATGAGAACGAGCAGCTCGTAGGTGGCGGCCTGGATGCGGGCGGCGAGGTCGGCTATCCGGTCGCCGAGCGCCTCGACGTGGGGCGCGGCCTCGTCGGGGCGCGCGGGCTGCACGACTGGGACGTCGGCCTCGGCAGGCGGAGCGGCCGGCGGGGCAGGCGGGGCAGGCGGGACGGACGCGACGGGCAAGCTGCGGGGCTCGACAAGCATTGGTAGATCCTACTTGGCGTCGGTCGAGACAACCGACCGGCTGAGAGCAAGACCCCCGTTCAAACCGTGCATGCGGATTTCCCGCACACGGCTTTCCAGGTGGACTTCAGGTCGCAGCATGCACCACCCCCGGATACCGAATCGTGCCGCGCAGGCGGACGAGCCCCAAGGCCTCGAAGAACGAACGTTTCCAGGCTTGCGCCCGACCAGCCGCCAGACGCGACCCCGCGCGCTTGAGGAGCAAGCCGCGCAGGCGCCGTTCCACGTACTGGTCGAGCTGCACGAAGTGGGTCGCCGCATTCCCCGTCCGGAAATACTGCCCCCACCCGCGAAGCACCCGGTTCACATCCGCGATGACCAGACGCAGGTCCGTGTGGCAACGGCCCCTCGGGGTGAGCGCCCGCACGCGGGCGCGCACCTGCTGCATCGCATGCCGAGACGGCCAACGGTGCAGGAAATACACCCGTTGCCGCTGGCGGGCCCAGATGGGTCCGCTCAGGCGCTTGTGCAGATGACACCCCAGGAAGTCGAAGCCCTCACGACCGTCCGTCAGGTCGACCACCCGCGTCTTCTCCGGATGCAGCTCCAGCCCGAGCCGGGCGAGCACCAGGCCCACCCGCTCTCGCGCCGCCTCGACCGACGCCTTCGTGTTGCACATCACCACGAGGTGAGTCGCCCGGGGGAATCGCACCCCCGGGCGCTCGCAGAACTGTACGTGAACGTCTCCGCTCATACAGCTCCCATCATCCAGCCGCCGGCGTCAGCCCCAGCAGATGCCAGTGGGCGAACAGCCGGGGCTCGCGACGCGCAAGACCCCCGAGCCAATGTGTGGCGCGGCGGCGATGGCGCCGGAGCCTCTTGTATTTCCGCATGGCCCATCGAACCAACAGACCGTTGAGGTGGCGAAAGACCGAATACAGGGCCGACTTGTAGAAGCGGCCGTAGTACTGAATCCAGCCGCGAAGGACCGGATTCCACATGCGGGCCAAGTCGTCGATGGCCTTGTCGCTGCGCCGAGGGAGGTGCCAACGCCGCATCGTCTGCCGCATCCGCGTCGCCGCCGCATTGCTCACCGCCGGGATGAAGCTGATGAAGTACCGACCCCATCGATTCTTCGCCCGACGTGAACGAAACGTGTAGCCCAAGAAGGTGAACTGCTCCGTGGGATACTGCCCCGGCCGGTCGTCATCCTTGCAGTAGACGATACGCGTCTTCTCCGGATGCACCTCCAGCCGGCATTGCGCCAGACGACGTTGGATGTGCGACAGGACCTGCTGCGCCTGCGCCTCCGTCCGACAGTGCGCGACGATATCATCCGCGTACCTCTCGAACGGAACGTCCGGGTGCGTGGTCCGCATCCAGTCGTCGAACGCGAGGTGCAGGAAGATGTTGGCCAGGAGTGGGCTCGCGACGCCCCCTTGGGGCGTCCCCGTCGTGCGCGGCACCAGGGTTCCGTCGTCCTGCTGCATGGGAGCGGTCAGCCACCGCTGCACATAGAGCAGAATCCACTGGCACCGTGTGTACTTCCTGACCGCTCGCATGACGAGCGAGTGGTCCAGGTTGTCGAAGAAGCCGCGGACGTCAAGGTCGATCACCCAGTCGTAACGCCAGCATCGCTGCCGGGTTGCCGTGAGTGCGTCGACCGCTGACTTCCGCGGGCGGTACCCATACGAATCGGGGTGGAACTGCGGCTCTACCTCCGGTTCCAGGTACATCTTGACCACCGTTTGGGCAATTCTGTCGGCGACAGTGGGTACGCCCAAGCGGCGCTCGCTTCCGTCCTTCTTCGGTATTCCAACCGAACGGACCGGAGGCGGGAAGTACGTGCCCGACGACATCCGATTCCAAATCCGGTAGAGATTGTTCTTCAGGTCCTGCTCGAACATCTCGACAGATTCGGCGTCGACACCAGCTGCTCCGTGGTTCGCCTTGACTCGAGTGTAGGCCTCCCAAACCACCCACTTGGAAATACGAAACGGCTTCGCGTGGCTCGACGGCTCCTCCCGCCCGCGCGGTTGACCGTCAGGACACACTGGATGACGCGACCCCTTTGCTCCATCGAGTTTCCTCGACTTCATCGCTCGTACGGGTCGCTCCGCCCCTGTGCCTCGCATCGGGCTTCTCATCCTCGGGGGTCGGCCCCTTGGATTTCTCCCTTCACATCGAGGCGACAGGTTCCCACGTTCCACACAAGGGCCTGGTGCAGGGTCACGCCACCTTTATGCCGGGTGCCGACCAGCCAAGCTGCAGGCTCCCGCTGGACCTGTCCCGGGTTAACGACTCGCCCCGGTTTCGACACCGTCCCTACGCTTTCGACACGTTGCCGGTGGTTCATTCACTTCGTCTCCCTGCACCCTACCTGACGCGGTCGCGCCGCGCCGTTTCCGTGACGCTTACCACCTCGGCTCTTGACCGAGGCAGCGCACGGCGGTTTGGAGCCTCCCCCTGCCGGGCGGCTCCGAGGGGCCTGCCCTCATCCCTCGTGCAGCATGGCTGCAGCTAGGCGGCCATCGCGGCCTCCTTTCTGCGCCTTCGTGGCGCACAGTCGTCCGCGTAACGCACCAGCGTACCGAGGTGCGCCCACCGGTCCTCCCAGACCCGGTCGAGCACGTGCAGGTAGATGTTCGACAGCAGCGGCGAGATGACACCCCCCTGCGGAGTCCCCGCCAGGGTGCGATGCACCTGCCCCTCCTCCATCACCCCCGCCGCGAGCCACATCCGCAGCAGCCGAAGGACACGCCGGTCCGAAACGCGCTGGCGAACCAGCGTCAGCAGCTTCGTTCGGTCGATGCGGCTGAAGTAGTCGCAGATGTCTGCGTCCAGCACGTGGTTGCCCCCACGCGCCCCGCGGACGCGAAGGAACTCCAGCGCCTGCGTCGCGCTCCGCTTCGGTCGAAACCCGTACGACGAGGACCGGAAGTCCGCCTCGAAGATGGGGCTCAACACCAGCGTCGCGGCCATCTGCGCCACCCGGTCGCGGACCGTCGGTATCCCGAGCGGTCGCCGTCGGCCATCGGCCTTGGGGATGTAGTGCCGCAGGACCGGCTGCGGCCGATACGTCCCCGCCCGTCGCGCCGCGCCGAGTTCCGCGAGGAACGCGTCGACACCGCGCTGCTCAATCTCCGCCAGTGTCTCCCTGTCGACCCCGGCAGAGCCACGATTCCGCTGCACCCGCCGCCACGCCTCCCAGAGGACGTCATCCCTCCAAATCCGGTCCATCAGGGCGTGGAAGCGCCGTTCCGGGGACCGCTTGGCCGCGGCCCACAGGCGTCGTTGCAATTGGCGCACTTTGTCGAGAGGCGCACGCCTCTCGGGGGAGTTGGGTCCGGTCTCGCCGATCATGCCCTCGCGCGTCCTCGCGCCAACGCCGTGCCCACCGCAGGGGCCCTTCCCTCCGGCCGCGTTCTGCTGCACGGCCCTCACCGGTACTATGGCCCCCTCGGACTCCCGCTGCGCCGTGCCCGCTTTCACCTTCGGCTTATGCGGACCGCGTTGCCCCGACCCGGGCCGCGCAGACGGGCCTCTCGTGTTCCGTCCCCCTCCGTGTCCGCGTGCTGCGCCCCCTACCCCGCCGAGACCTCCCGCACGTGCGCCGCCGGACCGGGGCGCGGGAGACATGGCCTTCGCCGTGACATGAGCGGCTCGGCTCTCGGACTGTAGATGTGTCGAGGCTGCAGGCTTCACTTCATGTTGCGGCCCGCGGACTTGCTCCCTCCGAAGAGGCTCTTGACACCCCGCTCGGGCCACGGCCGTCTCCGGCCGTGCCTGGGGTCTGCTACTCGGCGCTCCGGCGCTTACCGAGACGGGACTTGCACCCGCTGGAGAAGAACAGCGTGATACGGGCGGCTTCCCGTCCGCATCGTCACGACGCACCATGACTCCATCATAACCCCCTGTTTTTCAACGGCTTGTACGGCCCGAGGCGGGTCGATCGGGCCACGGTACGGCTGCGTTGTCTTCCCGGGCGCCGGCAGGCCCCCAGCGGCCGGCCAGGGCCGTCCGAGCGGTATGCCTGACGCCAGTCCGCATCCCGGGCCGCCGGCCTCGAAACGGGCTGTCAACAGAAAAATGCATGCGGGGCGAAAAAAGATCGCAAGCCACCCTCGGGCAGGCGCTGCCGAAGCCCTCGCGGCGAGCGGATCGGCTCGGGCTGGTGATGTGCGTGAGCTGTTCGTGGCAATACGGAGGATCGGGCGTTGTGCCCCCGGCGCGGCGTGTCCGAAGTGCGGATCGACGCGGCGGGTCATCTGGGTTTGGGCTCGGCGCGTCGACGAGCAGCGCGACCAAGCCCTACTAGCTGTTGGCGTGGTACTTGCGCTGGCTGTCGTCGTTGCGCCCCACGTCGTTGTGCCGCTGGGGCTGTTGGCGCAGGCGTGCTGACACCTCTTGGGGATCGCGGGGCTGCCGACCACGCATGCAGCCTGCATCGCCAGCCGCCGCTGCTCGTGGGCGGCCAGCAGCGCGGCGAGCTCGATCGGGCCGTAGCCGGTCTGGCCGAGCGCGATACTGATGTGCCGCTGCGGTCGGCTCAGTTCGCTCGCGAAGGTGTCCGTGCACGTTGACGACGCCTTCCCCTGCCTCCGAAGCCTCCCCCCCACGGCCACGTCGCCGCCGTGCTCGCCACCGTCCGCAGCTCGGACTCGCGGCCCTGCTCGCCCGCAGCCCCGGCCGCCTCCGCGACCTCGTCATCGCACTGCTCGTCGCCCGCGTCATCGACGCGCAGTCGAAGCTCGCCACCGCCCGCGCCCTGACCCCCGAAAGCGCCGTCGCCACGCTCGGCGAGATGCTCGACCTCGGCACCGTCGACCCGAAGGCTGACCTCCAGCTACGAACACCACCCGCCCCCCGGCGATACGTTCCTCGTGACTTGCCGCCGCCGTAAACGAACAGGTTCTCTCGCTCCACGTGGCGCCCCGTGCTTCACTGAAATGAACAGCCGTCAAGTTGAAGCGCCGGCGCCCCGTGATGCCGCTGATGACCTCGCCGTTCGCGATGGCCTTCTTCGTCCCGACTTGATGCCATTGGAAATGGCGATTATCCTGCCTGATCGCTATCGGTGTTTGCACCATGACGTGGATTCCCCGGTCGCTCGACGTCGCGGGTCTTCTGGATCGGCGCTCGGTGCTCCTGTTCGGGCCCCGCCAGACGGGCAAGACCACGTATGTCCAGCGGCAGCTCGGCGGCCGGGTTGCGCTGACTTTCTCGCTCCTCGACCAGGGGCTGCTCGCCCCGGTCCTGGCCGATCCGACTCGTATCCGCAAGGAAATCGAGGCGCGGGATCTGCGCGACACGGTGATCTGCATCGACGAGATTCAGAAATGCCCGCCGCTCATGGACGAGGTGCATCTGATGATCGAGGAGCGCGGCCTCCGCTTCCTCCTCACCGGATCGAGCGCGCGCGCGTTGCGGCGCAAGGGTGTCAACATGCTCGGCGGGCGCGGGAGCGACCGCGTCATGCACCCGTTCTCTTGGTCGGAGCTGCAGCACCGCTTCTCGCTCGACCGTGCCCTGAATCACGGCCTGCTGCCGCCGCACTACCTCTCCGACGAGCCGGACGAGGCGCTGGCAGCGTACGTCGATCGCTACCTGACCGAAGAGATCGCGGCCGAGGGACTTTCGCGCAACCTGCCCGGATTCGCGCGCTTCCTCCAGACCGCCGCGGTCACCAATGCGCAGATGCTCAACTACTCGAACGTCGCGCGGGACGCGCAGGTGCCGCGCCAGACCGCGGTGCAGTGGTACGCGGTGCTCCGGGACACGCTCCTTGCATTCGAGCTGCCCGCGTGGTCGCGCACGCTGAAACGCAAGGCGGTCGAGACGGCCAAGTTCTATTTCTTCGATACCGGCGTCGTCCGGGCGCTGCGGCGTCTGCCGCGCGTCAGCGATGCCTCCGCCGACTTCGGCGAGTTCTTCGAACACTACGTGTTCCTGGAGCTCCGGGCCTGGATAGACTATCGGCGGCCGCGCACGCCGCTCGCCTACTGGCGCTCGCGTTCCGGATACGAGGTCGACTTCATCCTCGACGAGCGGGTCGCGATCGAAGCGAAGGCGACCCGGCTCGTGCAGCCGAAGCATCTGCGAGGGCTGCTGGCGCTGGCCGAGGAGAAACTCGCCCAACGATCCATCATCGTCTGCCGCGAGGAGCGTCCGCGCATCGAGCACGGGATAGAAATCTGGCCGCTCGAGTTCTTTCTGGCGGCGCTGTGGGAGGGCCGGTTGTGACCCCTCCGGCGCGCGCCGCCCGCAGCCGCTGCAGCACGATGGCCGCCGCCGTCGCCACGTTCAGCGAGTCGACGGCCGGCTCGATGTCCACCCGGACGCGCTCGTCGCACAGGTCGAGCGCCGCACCGCTCACGCCGTCGCCCTCGTTGCCGAGCAGCAGCGCGAGCGGGCCGCCGGGGCCGCGCCCGACGAACGCCTCCAGGTCGGTCGCCCGGCCGTCGGGCGTCAGGGCCAGCAGGCGCGCCCCCGCTCCCTTGATCCGCCGCAGCGCGGCCGGCCACTCCCCCGCCACGCGGAACGGGAGCGTCAACGTCGTCCCCATGGACGTGCGGATGGCCTTGCGGTACAGCGGGTCCGCGCAGGCCGGCGAGAGCACGACGCCGGCGGCGCCGAACGCCGCGGCGTTGCGGAAGATGGACCCCACGTTGTCGGGATTCGACACGCCCTCGAGCGCAATCAGCGGGCGCGACGGCTCGGCCGCGGGCCAGTCGTCGTCGTCGTCCGCCGGTCGTGCGGGGCGCACGCCCAGCGCGAGGCAGCCGCGGTGGAACCGGAATCCGGTGATCTGCCGGAGCCGGGCGGAATCGGTGAGATAGACGTCCAGTCCGCCGGCGCCGACCCGGCGGGCCGCGAGCGCCGGCTCGAGGCTCGCGAGCACGCTCTCGGTCAGCAGCAGGGCCTGCGCGCGAAACCGGGAGGCGAGCAGCCGCTCGACGGCCAGCCGCCCCTCGGCCACGAACAGGCCGCGCTCGCGCATCAGCGCCGGGTCGGAGACGACCCGGAAGTCGCCGACGCGGCGATCGTCGACCGAGTCGATCGCGATGCGGTTGATCCGCACGGCTCGCGCGACGATCAGGTGGAGCGAACCACGGAGCGCCGGCTGCGGTGGCCGTCGAGCACCTCGAGGCCAAGCGGCTTGCTCAGGTAGACCTTCGCCTCGCGATTGTCGTCGGCGTGGGGCTCGAACTTGATCACGTTGAACTGCAGGTGGTCGAGCGTCCCGCGCATGCCGTACAGCCTGTTCTTGGTCTTGACGACGATCTCGTCGAAGCCGTTGTCGAGGGCCCAGGCCTCCTGCTCCTCGGTCAGGGCCCGAAAGAAGCCCTGGCCGCGCCAGTCGCGGCGCGTCCCGCCAATCCAACTGTAGAGCACCTTGCGGCCGGCGAACGCGACGCAGTCGCCGAGGCGGGTCACGAGGTCGGCGAGCTTGGCGTCGGTCTCGTTCCGCCGCAGCTCGTGCGACACCTTGTAGGCCACCGGGACGACCGTGGCGGGGTCGTCCGGCAGCGGCGCCTCGGCCATCAGGATCTGATGGTCGCGGTTGCCGAGGCGCTCCATGACCTCCGCCGACGTCTTGCGGCGGGAGAACTCGCCGAAGTACTCCTCGATGTACTCGATCTCGAGCGCGCCCTGCTGCAGATCGTACTGGCGGACGAGATACTCCATGGAATCGGGCGCGCATTATACACTGCGCACATGCCGGAGCTGCCCGACGTCGAGGTGTACGTGGCGTGCCTCGCGCCGCGCATCGTCGGGCAGCGGATCGAACGCGTCCGGCTGCTCCGCCCGTTCGTCCTGCGGTCCGTCGCACCGCCGCTCGAGGCCGTCCGGGAACGCACGGTGCGGTCCGTGGAACGCCTCGGCAAGCGCATCGTCATCGGCGTCGAAGGCGACCTGTTCCTCGTCCTGCACCTGATGATCGCCGGGCGCCTGCGCTGGCGCCCGGCGGGCGCGGCCGTGCCGAAGAAGCTGGGCCTGGCGGCGTTCGACTTCGCGGGCGGCACGCTGCTGATGACCGAGGCGGGCTCCATCAAGCGCGCGTCGCTGCATCTGGTCGCCGGACGCGACGGCCTGCGGGCGCACGACCGCGGCGGCCTCGACGTGCTCGCGGCCGACCTGCCGGCGTTCCGCGCCGCGCTCACGCGCGAGAACCACACGCTGAAGCGGAGCCTGACCGATCCGCGCCTGTTCTCGGGCATCGGCAACGCCTACTCCGACGAGATCCTGCACGCGGCGCGGCTGTCCCCGCTCGCCCTGACGCGCAAGCTGGACGACGGCGCGATCGAGCGTCTGCACGCGGCCGCCGGCGCGATCCTCCGCGGCTGGACCGAGCGCCTGCGCGGCGAGGCCGGCGAGGGGTTCCCGGAGCGGGTCACCGCGTTCCATCCCGCCATGGCGGTCCACGGCCGCTACGGCCAGCCGTGCCCGGCCTGCGGCGGCCCGGTCCAGCGCATCGTCTACGCCAGCAACGAATCGAACTACTGCCCGGCGTGCCAGACCGGCGGCAGGCTGCTCGCCGACCGCGCCATGTCGCGGCTGCTCGGGCGCGACTGGCCGCGGACGCTGGAGGCGCTGGAGGTACTGAAGGACGAACGCCGGGACGGCGCGGCCGGCAGCCCGGCGAGGGAGCTCGAATGACGGCGAAACGCAGCGTACGACGCGCCGGGCTGGCGCCGCTTGCCGCTGCCGCGCTCTGGCTGGCTACGCCGGCCCTGCTCGCGCCCCCGGCGGCCGCCGCCCAGCAGGAGGCGCCGCCTCCGGAGCAGCAGCCGCAGCCTGCCGGCGACGACCCGGCCGCGGCCGACGACCGGCTGACCTTCCTCGAGTCGGTGACCGTGGCCGCCACGCTGCGCCCGGCGCCGGTCGGGGACATTCCCGGCACGGCCTCGGTCATCGATGCGGCCACCATTCAGGGCCGGATGCTGGAGGACCTGGCGGACCTCGTCAAGTACGAGCCGGGCGTCTACATGGAGAACGACGTGACCCGCTTCGGGCTCAACGGCGTCAACATCCGCGGCACGGGCGGGAATCGGGTGGTGACCCAGGTCGACGGGGTGCAGACGTCGGAGCAGTTCGACTTCCGGCTGCTCGGCATCTCGCAGATGGGGATCGACCCGGACATGCTGCGGTCGGTCGAGATCGTCCGCGGCGCGAGCTCGGCGCTGTACGGCAGCGACGCCCTCGGCGGCGTCCTGTCGCTCGCCACCAAGGACCCGGCCGACCTGCTCGGCGGCGACCGCTTCCATGCCGGCGCCAAGACGACCTGGGACGGCCGCGCGAACGATCTGAGCGGCAACGTCTCGCTGGCCGGGGGCAACGAGCGCGTGCAGGGCATGTTCTTCGGCAGCGTCAACCGCGGCGACGCGTTCAGGACCCGCGGGACCATCGAGACGGAGGACGACACGCGCACCGCGGCCAACCCCCAGAGCCGCCGCGGCGCGCAGGTGCTGGCCAAGCTGACCTTCACGGCCGCGCCCGGCAACCGGCTGCGCGCGGCGGCCGAGGTCTACGAGACGCGCGTGGAGACCGACGGGTTCTCGCAGCACGGGACGCTCAGCACCACCTCCAGCGACTTCTTCGCCGGCATCCGGGGCGTGCCGGTGCTGCCGCCCGGCCCGACGATCCGCATCGACACGGCGGACTTCGATACCGTCGACACGCAGCAGCGCTGGCGTCTCTCGCTCGACCAGACGCTCGCCGGGCGGGCCGGGCTCGACCTGGTCTCCTGGATGGTGCACGGCAGCCGCAGCGACACGTCGCAACTGCTGGAGGACGCGCGGACCGTCACCACCCTGTTCGGGGGGCGCCCGATCGCGCCGCCAGCGCCCGAGGAGCGGCGCGGGACGTTCGACTTCGACCAGCGCACCGTCGGCGGGACGGCGCAGGGACGGAAGCGGCTCGGCGGTCCGGCGCGCGGCGTCATCCTGACCTTCGGCGGCAGCTACCAGCGGGACCGGTTCGACACGCTGCGCGACGTCGAGACGCGCTTCGCCCGGCCGGCACCCCCCGGGCCCGCCGCGGGTCCCGGTCCGATCTATCCGACCAAGTTCTTTCCCGCCAGCGACGTCACCGAAGCCGGCGCGTACGCCCAGGCGGAGATCGAAACCAGCCGGGTCACCATCACGCCGGGCGTGCGCTACGACCGCTTCGCGACGGACGCCGACCAGCACGACGCCATCTACCTGGCCACCCTGAGCCCGGCGCCGGTCGATTTCTCGGCCGGCGCCCTCTCGCCCAAGATCGGCGCGGCCGTGCGCGTGAGCGACGCGCTCACGATCCACGCGCAGTACGCCAGCGGGTTCCGCGCGCCGCCGTACAGCGCCGTCAACAACGGCTACACCAACCTCGCCGTCGGCGTCCGGACGCTGCCGAACCCCGACCTCCGTCCGGAGACGAGCAACAACGTCGAGGTCGGCTTCCGGAGCACGTTCGAGCGCGTCAGCATCGGCGTCACCGGCTTCTCGAACCGCTTCGACGACTTCATCGCGCTGACCACGCTGCCCCTGGCCCCGGGCGCCCGCCTGCTGGAGTTCCAGGCCCCGCAACCTCGACGAGGTGCACATCGCGGGCGTCGAGGTGCGCGGCGAGGCGCACCTCGGCGAGCGGGTGACGCTGCGCGGCAGCTTCGCCGCCATCAGCGGCGAGAACGTGGCGCTCGACGAGCCGCTGGAGGAGATTGCGCCGAGCGACGGCGTGGTCGGCGTGCAGTACCTGGCGGGGTCGGGCAACTGGGGCAGCGAGCTCTCGGTGCGCTTCACGGCCGGCAAGCACGTGGCGGACGTCGGCGCGCGGCAGTTCGCCCCGCAGCCCTACACGGTCGCCGACCTGGTGGGCTTCGTCTCGCTGGCCGGCCCCCTCACGCTGCGGCTGGGACTGCTCAACCTGACCAACGCCCGCTACTTCGAGTGGTGGAACGTCCGCGGGCGGCGCGCCGACGATCCGGTCATCGACCGCTACTCCAGCCCGGGCATCAGCTTCATCGGGTCGCTGGCGTACGACTGGTAGGCGGATCGCCTCCGCGGTTCCCGGCCGCGTGCGCGGCGCCGTCCGGCTTCAGCCCACCGCCTGCTCCCGGCCCGCGGGCAGCGGCGCGGCCTCGGCCGGGTCGTACGCCAGGTTCGGCGCCAGCCAGCGCTCGGCCGTCGCGACGTCGACACCCTTGCGGGCCGCGTAGCTGGTCACCTGGTCGCGGCCCAGCCGGCCGACGTTGAAGTAGCGCGCCTCCGGGTGCGCGAAGTACAGGCCGCTGACGCTGGCGGCCGGCGCCATCGCCGCGCTCTCGGTCAGCGTGATGCCGGCGTCGGCCGCACCCAGCAGCTCGAACAGCTTGAACTTCTCGCTGTGGTCCGGGCAGGCGGGATAGCCGAACGCCGGCCGGATCCCCCGATAGCGGCCGGCCAGCAGGTCCTCGGGCGAGAGCGATTCATCCGGCGCGTAGCCCCACTCGCGCCGCACGCGCGCGTGCAGCCATTCCGCGAACGCTTCCACCAGGCGGTCGGCCAGCGCCTTGACCATGATGGCCCGGTAGTCGTCGTTGTCCCGCTCGTACTCGCGCACGAGATCGGCGGCGCCGACGCCGGCCGTGACCGCGAACCCGCCGACGTGGTCGGTCAGGCCCCGGCCGCGCGGCGCGACGAAGTCGGCGAGCGAACGGTGGGGCCGGTCGTCGCCGAACGCCTCCTGCTGCCGCAGGAGGTTGAAGCGGACGAGCTCCACCTCCTCCGCGCCGGCCGCCGGATCGTACAAGGCCAGATCGTCGCCGTCGGCGGCGGCCGGCCAGAAGCCGTAGACGCCGCGGGCGGTCAGGCGGCGGCCGGCCACGATCTCGCCCAGCAGCGCCGTCGCCTGCGCGTACAGGTCGCGGGCCGCCGCGCCCCGCTCCGGGTCGTCGAGAATGGCCGGAAACCGGCCCTTGAGCTCCCAGGCGGCGAAGAAGAACGTCCAGTCGATGTACGGCGTCAGCTCGTCGAGCCCCACCTCGATCGCGCGGCGTCCGGTGAACGCGGGGACCGCCAGCTCGGCCGCGTCCCAGTCGGTGCGCAGCGGGTTGGCCCGGGCCGCGGCGTAGGTGGCCAGCGCCCGGGCGCCGCCCCCCGCGTGCTGCGCCCGGAGCCGCGCCTGGGCGGCGCGGTTGTCCGCGTCGAAGGCCGGCCGCTGGTCCGGGCTGAGCAGGCGCGAGACCGCGTCGACCACCCGCGACGCGTCCGCCACGTGGACCGTGGTCCCGTCGTACGCCGGGGCGATCTTCACGGCGGTGTGCTGGCGCGAGGTCGTGGCGCCGCCGATGAGCAGGGGCGTCCGCATCTGCCGGCGCGTCATCTCCCCGGCCACGAAGACCATCTCGTCGAGCGAGGGGGTGATCAGTCCGCTCAGCCCCACGAGATCCGCGCCCTCGTCGACCGCGGCCTGGAGAATCCGGTCGCACGGCACCATCACCCCGAGATCGACGACGTCGTAGTTGTTGCAGCGCAGGACGACGCCGACGATGTTCTTCCCGATGTCGTGGACGTCGCCCTTCACGGTCGCCACCACGATCTTCCCCTGCGAGGTGCCCGTGCTCTGCTCCGCCTCCATGTAGGGCTGCAGCCAGGCGACCGCCTTCTTCATGGCGCGCGCGCTCTTGACCACCTGCGGCAGGAACATCTTGCCCGCGCCGAACAGGTCGCCCACCACCTTCATGCCGTCCATCAGGGGCCCCTCGATGACCTCGAGCGGCCGCGCGCACTGCTGGCGCGCCTCCTCCACGTCGGCCTCGATGAAGTCGACGATGCCGTGCACCAGGGCGTGGCTCAGCCGGGCGCCGACGTCCGCCTCGCGCCAGCCCAGATCGACCTCCCGCGCGCGGGCGCCGCCCCGCACGCCGGCCGCGAACCGCACCAGCCGCTCGGTCGCGTCGGGGCGGCGGTTGAAGATGACGTCCTCGACGTGCGCCAGCAGATCGGGCGGGATGTCCTCGTAGACGGCGAGCTGGCCCGCGTTGACGATCCCCATGTCCATGCCGGCCTGCACCGCGTGGTAGAGGAAGGCGGCGTGCATCGCCTCGCGCACCGCGTCGTTGCCCCGGAACGAGAACGACAGGTTGCTGACGCCGCCGCTCACCTTCGCGCCCGGGCAGCGCGCCTTGATCTGCCGCGTCGCCTCGATGTAGTTGACGGCGTAGTCGGCGTGCTCCTCGAGGCCGGTGGCGACGGCCAGGATGTTCGGGTCGAAGATGATGTCCTCCGGCGCCACGCCGGCCTGCGCCGTGAGCAGCCGGTACGCCCGCTCGCAGATGGCGACCTTGCGCTCGATGGTGTCGGCCTGGCCGGTCTCGTCGAACGCCATCACGACCATCGCGGCGCCGTAGCGCCGGATGAGGCGCGCCTGGTCGAGGAAGACGGCCTCGCCCTCCTTGAGGCTGATGGAGTTGACGATCCCCTTGCCCTGGACGCACCGCAGGCCGGCCTCGATGACCGACCACTTCGAGCTGTCGATCATCACCGGCACGCGCGCTATCTCCGGCTCGGTGGCGATGAGGCGCAGGAAGCGGCTCATGCACGCCTCGGAGTCGAGCAGGCCCTCGTCCATGTTCACGTCGATGACGTTGGCGCCCCCGCGGACCTGCTCGAGCGCGACGTCGGCCGCCGCGGCGTAGTCCTCCTCCCGGATCAGGCGCGCGAAGCGGCGCGAGCCCGTGACGTTCGTCCGCTCCCCGATCATCAGGAAGTTGCCGTCCGGCCGCACCGCGAGCCGCTCGAGCCCGCTGTACTCCGTGAGCGGCGGCCCGGCGGGAGCCGGGATCGGGCGCGGCGCCACGTCCGCGACGGCGTCCGCGACCGCCCGGATGTGATCCGGCGTGGTACCGCAGCAGCCGCCGAGCAGGTTCACGAAGCCGCTCGTCGCGAACTCGCGCAGGAGCGCCGCGGTCTCCGCGGGCCGCTCGTCGTACTCCCCGAACGCGTTCGGCAGGCCGGCGTTCGGATAGCAACTGATCCACGTGCCGGCGATGCGCGCCAGCTCCGCGAGGTACGGCCGCATCTCGCGCGCCCCGAGCGCGCAGTTGATGCCCACCGAGAAGGGCCGCGCGTGGGCCACCGACACCCAGAACGCGTCGATGGTCTGGCCCGAGAGCACGCGTCCGCTGCGATCGGTGATCGTCACCGACAGCATCAGGGGCAGCTCGACGCCCTTCTCGTCGAGCACCTGCCGGACGGCGAGGATGGCCGCCTTGGCGTTGAGCGTATCGATGATCGTTTCGATCAGCAGCAGGTCGCAGCCGCCGTCGACCAGGCCGCGGGCCTGCTCGGCGTAGGCGTCGCGCAGGGCCTCGAAGGTCGTCGCGCGGAAGGTCTGGTCGTTGACGTCGGGCGACATCGAGAGCGTGCGGTTCGTCGGGCCGATCGCGCCGGCCACGAAGCGCGGGCGATCGGGCGTGCGTGCGGTCCACCGCGCCGCCGCCCGCCGGGCAACGCGCGCCGCCTCCCGGTTCAGCTCGTGGACGATCGGCTCGAGGCCGTAGTCCGCCTGGACGATCGCAGTGCCGTTGAACGTGTTGGTCTCGATGATGTCGGCGCCCGCGGCGAGGTAGTCGTCGTGGATCGCCTCGATGACGTCGGGCCGGGTCAGCGCCAGCAGGTCGTTGTCGCCCTTGAGATCGTGCGCGTGATCGGCGAACCGCTCGCCGCGGAAGTCCGCTTCCCCGAGCCCGCGCCGCTGGATCATCGTGCCCATGGCGCCGTCGAGGATCAGGATGCGCCGCGCGAGCGCCGCCTGCAGCACGGAGCGGGCGTCGCCGGCGTCGGAGAGGTTCGCTCGGTCGGTCATGGATTCAGCCGGCGGCGCACCGGTGCCCGCGTGGGCAGGGGCGCCGTGAAAGGGAGCGCGTCAGCTCCCAGTGTAGAGGATGCGCCAGACGCGACCGCCGGCATCGTCGGTCACGTAGAGGGAGCCGTCCGGGCCCTGGCCGATGCCGGCGGGCCGGTGGGCGGCGTCGCGCGAGCTCATGAGCGGCGACGCGCCGGCGAAGCCGTCGGCGAACGTCTCCCACTCGCCGCTGAACTCGCCGTTGCTGCGCGGCGCGAACGCCACCTGGTAGCCGCCCTGCTCGAACGGCGCCCGGTTGAAGGATCCGTGGAACGCCACGAACGCGCCGTCCGCGTAGCGGGCGGGAAACTGATCGCCCGTGTAGAAGAGCATGTCGTGGGGCGCCCAGTGGCCCGGGAAGGTGACCAGCGGCCGCTCGTACCGCGCGCAGTCGCCCGCGTCCCGGCCGTCGCCGCCGTACTCCGGCGCCAGCATCCGCTGGTCCTCGAAGTGGTCGAAGTAGCAGTACGGCCACCCGAAGTCGGCCCCGTCGCGCAGCCGGATCAGCTCCTCCGACGGCAGCTCCGCGCTCTCCTCGTCGTCGTAGTGCGCCCCGAACAGCCTCGCGAGCGAATCGCGGCCGTGCTGCACGGCGTACATCGCGCCGCTGACCCGGTCCCACGCGATGCCGAGCAGGTTGCGGGTGCCGAGCGCGAAGCGGTGCCCGTCGTCGGCCTGCGTCTGGCCGGGACGGCCGGCGTCGAAGCGCCACACGCTGGCCTGCCGCTCCCGCTGCGGGCACGGCTGCAGCCCGGGCGAGCCGGGAGTCCGCGCCCGCTGCTGGCAGTTGTTCGAGGGCGCGCCGACGTTCACGTAGATGTGCCCGTCGCCGTCGAACGCGAACGGCTTGTCCGGATGCCCCCGCTGCAGCGGGAAGCCGGAGGCGATCGACTCGGCGGGACCCGCGGGCAGGAGGCGGCCGGGCGTCAGCGGGTAGCGCAGGATCTCCATGAACGTCGAGACGTAGAGATGACCGCCGTGGAGCTCGAGACCCGTACCGTAGTGGTCGGCGAAGCGCTCGATGATCTCGGCGCGCCCGTCGCCGTCGGCATCCCGCAGCGCGATGACGCCTTCGTCCTCGTCGCCGGTCGGGCCGCCGCGCGCGCCGCGGTTGCGCACGTAGATGTCGCCGCCGGCGGTCACGTCGAGGTGCCGCACGCGGCCGAGCCCGTCGGCGACCACCAGCGCGCAGAAGCCGTCAGGCAGCGTCAGCCCGCCGTTGTCGGGGTCGCACGCGGGCAGACCGGCGCTCGCCGGCTGCGCGCCGCCGGCCGCGGGCAGCGCGAGGCACGCCGCGGCCGCCGCGAACGCGGCGGCCGCCGCACGCACGGAGCGCCCGTCTCTCACTGGCGGAGCCCGCGGAACGACCCGCAGTCCAGCATCTCCGAGCCGTGGTACGGATTGGAGATGAAGCCGTCCTCCTGAATCCACGACTTGCGGGCCATGGGACAGAAGGCCAGCCGCAGCTCGCCCAGGCCCACCTCGCGCGCGTAGCCGATCACCGCGTCGCTCAACAGGCCGAAGGCCGCGCGCGCCTTCGTCAGGTCGTCGGCCAGCGACACCGCGCGCGCCGCCGTGACGATGGCCGCGCCCGTGTCGCCGAGCTCGGCGGCGGCGGCGGCAACCGCCTCGGCAGCCTCCGTCACGCCCTCGATGGAGTCGCCGGCCAGCGCGGCCTGGATGTGCAGATAGGGCGCCGCGACGGCGGGCGACAGCTCGGCCGACGTCGGCCCGGCGAGCAGCGCGGTCGCCGCGGCCGTCAACGCCAGCAGCCTCATCATGTACCTACCCATGTCTCCTCCCTCCCGACACGCTCCCGGAGCGTACCACGTTTGCGGGCCCGCCACCGGGAAACGTTGCGCCGCGTCAGCGGGGTTGCTAAGCTCGCGGCATGAGCATGAGGCGCGCACTCGTCGCGGCGGCGGCCGTTCTCGTGACGTTCCAGGCGGGCCCGCTCGAAAGCCAGGAGCAGCCGCTGTTCCGGAGCGGGACGGAGCTCGTCGATCTGTACGTGACCGTGACCGATCGCAACGGGCGTCTGGTCCCGGATCTGCTGCGGGACGATTTCACGATCTTCGACGACGGAGAGCCCCAGGAGATCGTGCTGTTCGAGAACGCGGTGCGGCCGATCACGGTCGTCGTGATGCTCGACACCAGCATCAGCACCACCAACGTCATGGATCTGATCATGGCGGGCGCCGAGCAGTTCCTGATCCGGATGCTGCCGGACGACCGGGCGCGGGTGGGCGCCTTCAACGACAAGATCGAGATCGTCCCGGCCCGGTTCATCGGCGACCGCGACGAGCTGATCGGCGAGCTCGACGGGCTCGACTTCGGCAACGACACGCGCCTGCACGACGCCGTGGCGGCGTCGCTCGACGCGCTCGGCGGCGTCGCGGGGCGCAAGGTGATCCTGGTGCTGACGGACGGCCAGGACAGCGCCAGCGACATCGGCTGGCGGGACGTCCTCCAGCGGGCCGTGGCCGAAGAGGTCATGATCTACTCGATCGGGATGGAAGTCGAGTACTTCGACGGCCTCCGCAACCGGCGCACGCGCCCGGACCGCAGCCTGCGCGAGCTGGCCGCCGAGACCGGCGGCGGCTACTTCGAGCTGGAGGAGACCGACGAGCTCGGCGCCACGTTCACGCGCGTGTCGCAGGAGCTCCACAGCCAGTACGTCATCGGGTTCTCGCCCCGGGCGCGCGACGGCCGACTCCACACGGTGGACGTGCGGGTCAGGGGCCGCGGCATGTCCGCGCGGGCGCGCCGGAGCTACGTGGCGCCGTCCGAGTCCGGCCAGGCCCGCCGCTGACGGCGCGCACCGGCGACGACCGATGTACTCCCCCCGCGTGGAGCTTGCCCTCGCCACGGCGCTCGAGGCGCACGGCCTCAGCCGGCGCAAGGCCGGTCGGGGCTTCGAGGTCTCGCACGTGACGTCGGTCGCCATGATCGCGGCCGACCACGGGTGCGACGAGGACACCATCGTCGCGGCGCTCCTGCACGACACCCTCGAGGACACGGCGCTGGAGCCGGACGTCATCCGCTCGCGGTTCGGCGCGCTCGTGCTGGCGATGGTGCAGGACGTCTCCGAGCCGCCGCGGCCCCGTCCCTGGCGGGCGCGCAAGGAGGCCTACATCGAGCAGTTGCGGGTGACGCCGCGCGCCGGCGCGCGGGCGGTGGCGTCGGCCGACAAGATCCACAACCTGTCGAAGATGACGCAGGGGCTCCGCACCCAGGGGCGCCCGTTCATCCGGCCGTTCAGCGCACCGCTCGACCAGATGGTCTGGTACCACCGGACCGTGCTCGCGACCCTGCAGGACGCCTGGTCGCACGCGATCCTCGAGGAGCACGCGCGGCAGGCCGCCGCGTTCCTCGCCGCGGCCGCGGAGGCCGAGTCCCTCGCGACCTGACCCCCCGGTCAGGAGGCCAGACCGTCGGCCAGCGGATCGTCCGCGTCGATCACGAACTCGTGCTCCCCGGTGATCCACGCCTCGCCCGTGATGCGGGCCACGATGGCCGGCAGGCCGCCGACGGTCGTGCGGTCCTCGAGGCGGCCGACGAAGCGGGTGCCCGCCAGGCTCTCGTGGACGAACGGCCGGCCCGGCTCCAGCATGCCCATCGCATCGACCACGGCCATGGCCGCCGCGGTGCCGGTCCCGCTCGGCGAGCGATCGACCCGCGCATCGGCGAAGATCGTGACGCTGCGCAGATCGGCGTCGTTGCCGTCGGGCGCCCCGACGACGATGGCGCCGTGAATCCCCTTGAGCCCGGGAGCGCGGGGGTGGACGGGGCCGACGGCCGCGTCGGCCGCCCGGCACAGTTCGAACCCGAGCCGCCGCAGGGCGGGCAGCCCGTCCGGCCGCACCGCCGCGCCCAGCGACTCGCCGTCGGCGATCGCGTAGAACATGCCGCCGAACGCGACGTCGACCGCCACCTGCCGGCTCCCCAGCCGCACCGCGACGCCGGCCTGCAGGACGAAGGCCGGCACGTTCCGGAACGACACGCGCGCCACGCGGCCGCCGGACCGCTCGGCCCGGGCGGCGATCTGCCCCGCCACCGTGTCGAGCACGACCTCCGCCGCCGGGTCGGCCAGGTGGAGCAAGCCGCGCTCGAGCGCGATGGTGACCGCCGCGACGACCCCGTGGCCGGACAGGGGCGTGTAGCCGCCGGCGTGCAGGAAGAGCAGCCCGGCGTGCGCGCCCGGCGACACCGGCTCGGTCAGCACCGCGCCGCACATGCCGGCATGCCCGCGCGGCTCGCGCATGAGCGCGCGCCGCAGCCGGTCCCAGCGCCGCCGCACCCAGTCCCGCTTGTCCGCCATGGTCCGCCCGCGCGGCCGCGGGAACCCGCCCACGACGAGCCGCAGGGCCTGGCCGGCGGCATGCGCGTCGATCGTCCGGACGCGGCGCTGCGGTCGATCCGCCACGGGGACAGTGTCCACCGCGTCCCGGCGGCGCGCAAGCCGGCGGGCGCGCGGCGCTGACAAGCCGGGAGTGGGCCGCTATCATTGGCGCAGCATGTCGATCTGCGCCTGCCGACGGGGTGCGGCCGCCGCTGTCGCCTGCGCGCTGCTGGCGGCCGCGCCCGGACTCGCCGGGGCTGCCGAGGGCGCTGGCCACCGGGCGGACCTGCTGCGGCAGGGCTACGACCTGGCGTACAACCTGGACCACGACCAGGCGGTCGCGGTCTTCGAGCAGGCCATCCGCGAGGCCCCGGACGACCCGGCCGCGCATCGCGGCATCGCGGCCATCACCTGGCTGCGCATTCTCTTCCTGCAGGGCCGGGTGCTGGTCGACAACAACCTGTCCCGCGCGGGCGGCGCCATCAGCCGCCGGCGCGTCCGGACCCCGCAGCCGCCCGAGGACCTCGCCCGCCGCTTCGAGGCGCACATCGAGCGGGCCGTCGAGCTGTCGGAGGAGGCAGTGGATCGCGCGCCGGACGACCCCGACGCGCACTACGAGCTGGGCGCCTCGGTCGCGCTCGCGGCCTCGTACCGGGCGTCGATCCGGGGCGACGTGCTGCCGGCGCTGCGCCAGGCAAGGCAGGCGTACGAGGCGCACCAGACCGTGCTCGATCTCGATCCCCGCCGCAAGGACGCCGCGCTGACGCTCGGCATGTACCGCTACCTGGTCTCGCTGCTGCCCCGGGCGTTCCGCATGCTGGCGTATCTCGTCGGCTTCGACGGCGGCCGGGCCGAGGCCCTCCGGCTCATCGAGGAGGCGGCCGCCTATCCGGGCGACACGCGTGCGGAAGCCCAGTTCGCGCTGGTGCTGCTGCACAACCGCGAGCGCGAGTACGGCGGCGCGCAGCGGGCGTTGAACGACCTGCGGCGCCGCTTCCCGCGCAACCGCCTGCTCTGGCTCGAGTCCGCGGCGACGTGGCTGCGCGACGAGCGGGCCGTCCCCGCGGAACGGGCCATCGACGCCGGGTTCGCCGCGCTGGCGCAGGACGATCGCACGCGCATGGCGGGCGAGCAGGCCGTCTGGCACCTCGTGCGCGGCGCGGCCCGCGTGGCGCGCGGCCGCGTCGCGGAGGCGCGGCCGGACCTGGCCGCGGCGGAGGCCGGCCCGGCCGCGGCCTGGGTCAGGGGGCAGGCCCACATCGAGCTGGGCAAGATCGCGGACCTGGAAGGCGACCGGCGGCGCGCGCGGGCGGCGTACGACCGCGGCCGCGGGCTCTGCCGCCAGGCGCGCCACCGGCGCTGCGCCGACGCCGCCGAACGCCTCAAGCAACACGGCTACCCGCTCCCGGATCAAGAGTAAGGCGCGCACGGCGCGCCTTCGGCGGGAGCGGCGCGCCTTCGGCGGGAGCGGCGCGGGGCGAAAGGGGTCCCCGCAAGCGAACGCCGGGGGTTCGGGGCAAAGCCCCGTCTGATGGAAGCCTCACCATGCAACACGAAAAGCTCGCGATTCTCGTGGCCGGCGGCCCGGCGCCCGGCATCAACAGCGTCATCAGCGCGGCGACCATCCGGGGCCGGCTAGCGGACGTGGAGGTCATCGGGATCCACGACGGCTTCGAGTGGATCATGCACGGCGACATCGACCACGTGACGCCGCTCACCATCGCCGGGGTCAGCCGGATCCACTTTCGGGGCGGCTCCCACATCGGGATCTCGCGGGCCAACCCGACGCTGCGGGAGGAGCATCTCGAGAACACGGTGCTGTCGCTGCTGCGCCTGGGCGTGACGCGGCTGATCACGATCGGCGGGGACGACACCGCGTACTCGGCCCACCGGCTCGTGCAGCGCGCGGCGGGGCGCATCCAGGTGGTCCACGTGCCGAAGACGATCGACAACGACCTGGACCTGCCGCCCTACGTGGACACGTTCGGGTTCCAGACGGCGCGGCACGCCGGCGTCGAGATCCTCAAGAACCTGATGGTCGACGCGAAGACGACGTCGCGCTGGTACTTCGTGACGGCGATGGGGCGCAAGGCGGGACACCTCGCGCTCGGCATCGGCAAGTCGGCGGGGGCCACGCTGACGCTCATTCTGGAGGAGTTCGGCGGCCGGCGGCTGCGGCTCAGGACGCTGGTGGACACGCTGGCGGGCGCCGTCATCAAGCGCCTCACGGCCGGCCGCCGCGACGGCGTGGCGGTGCTGGCCGAGGGCCTCATCCTGGGGATCGATCCGGACGACCTGACCGAGCTCGAGAGCGTGGAGCGCGACGCCCACGACAACGTCCGGCTCGCCGAGATCAACATCGGCGCGCTGCTCAAGGGCGCCGTCGCCGCGCGGCTCGCGGAGCTGGGGCTCAAGACGACCATCGTCGCCAAGAACATCGGCTACGAGCTGCGCTGCGCCGACCCCATCCCCGCCGACATGGAGTACACGCGCGACCTCGGCTACTGCGCCGCCCGCTACGTGCTGGCCGGCGGCAACGCCGCGATGATCTCGGTGCAGGCGGGACAGTTCATCCCCATTCCGTTCGACAAGCTGATCGACCCGGAGACCGGCCGCGCGAGCGTGCGCCTGGTCGACATCGACTCGAGCCGCTACCGCATCGCCCGCCAGTACATGCTGCGCCTGCGCCGCGACGACTTCGACGACCCGCACGAGCTGGCGAACCTGGCGGCGACGGCCAGCGTCCCCCTGGACCGCTTCCGCGACGAGTTCGCGTATCTCGTGGAGCACGAGCCGCCGCCGATGGCGCTCGACCTGCAACGCGGCTTCGTCCCCGACCGCGAGCACACGCGCGAGGAGTCCGCGCCATAGAAGGGCGCAGACTCCTCAAGACACGCCCCGGCGGGAGCGGCGCGGGGCGAAGGGGTCCCCGCAAGCGGACGCCGGGGGTCCGGGGCAAGGCCCCGTCTGATGGATGCCGCCAGGCCGACCCGGCCGCACGGGGCCGGGTCGGCCTGGCTGCGGCTCAGGTGAGCGACCCGATCCGGTCCGTGCTGTCGCCGAAGCTGTCGACGCGCACGCCGAGCCGGTCGAGCAACGAGACGTAGAGGTTCGAGATCGGCGTCCCCATGGGATGCCGGACGTAGCGGCCGCCGCGGATGCCGGCGCTCTTGCCCCCGACGACCGCGACCGGCAGGTCGTCGTGGAAGTGCGTGTTGCTGTCGCTGATGCCGGTCCCGTACAGGAAGACCGTGTGGTCCAGCATCGTGCCGTCGCCCTCCGGCATGGCGTCCATCCGGGCGGCCAGGTGCGCGAACTGCTGGAAGTGGTACTCGTTGATCTTGTGCAGCCGCTCGAGCTTGCCGTACTCGTCCTGGTGATGCGAGAGCGGATGGTGCGAGTCGGAGACCCCGATTTCGGGGTAGGCGCGGCCGCTGACCTCCTTGGCCAGCATGAAGGTGCTGACGCGGGTCAGGTCGGTCTGGTACGCGAGCGCCAGCAGGTCCATCTGGAGCTTCGCGTGGGTGGCGTAGTCGTCCGGGATGCCCGCGGGCTCGTCCACCAGCGGCAGCTCGCGCGAGCTCTGCCGCTCGGCGGTGGTGATGCGCCGCTCGACGTCGCGCACCGAGTCGACGTACTCCGCCACCTTGAGCCGGTCGCCCGGCCCGAGGATGCGCTCCAGGCGCTTCAGCTCGGACGAGACGGCGTCGATGATGGTCCGGTCGCGCTCCAGCCGGGCCAAGCGGGCCGCCGGATCCGTGCTGCCGCTGGTGCCGAAGAGGCGCTCGAAGACGGCGCGCGGATCGCGCTCGACGGGCAGCGGCGTGGTCGGCGTGCGCCAGGCGATGGTGTTGGTGTAGGCGCAGCTCGAGCCCCCGTCGCAGGTCCCCACCATCGCGTTCGACTCGATGCCGAGCTCCAGCGACGTGAGCTGGGTCTCCTTGCCGAGCTCGCGCGCGGCGACCTGGTCCATGGACACGGCGGCGTACACGTCGGCGCCCGCCGTCAGCTTGAACGTGGTCGCCGTCAGGAACGTGCCCGCCGAGCGGGCGTGGTCGCCGCCGCCCTCCATGAGGTCGGCCGGCTTGTCGGCCAGGCCGCCCAGCAGCAGCGTCTTGTCCTTGAGAGCCGCGAGCGACCGCAGCGTCGGCGGCATCTCCTCGATGGCCCCCTCGGCCCGCGGCCACCAGTAGCCCATCGACATGCCGTTGGGCACGTAGAAGACGCCCAGCCGGCGCAACCGCGCGGGTGACGCCGCCGTCCGGCTCAGCGCCGTGAGGGCGGGCACCATCGCGTCCAGCAGCGGCAGGGCCATCGTGGCTCCGGCGCCGCGCAACACCGCTCGACGAGACAAACGCTTCTTGGTGATGAACATGGGCTATTGCTCCGCCTCCCGGCTATTGCTCCGCTTGTTGTAGATCAGGCTCCCGCACCAGCCGCTGCTGGAACGGGGCGCTCTCGACGACGCCGAGAATGAGCGACGACCAGCGGTAGTCGTCGCGGGCCGCATCCCGCGCAATCCGGCGCACGGTGGACGCGTCCATGTAGTTGAGGCCCCTCCCGAGGGCGTACGTCATCAGCTTCTCGACGACGGTGCGCACGAACTCGTCCTCGCTCTGCTCCAGCAGCGCCGTTCGAAAGGCCGCCGGGTTCTCGATGTGCGTGTCCCGCCAGGTGATCGCGGAATCGATGGCCGCGCCCTCGTCGTCCTCGCGCCAGCGGCCGATGGCGTCGAAGTTCTCGAGCGCGAAGCCCAGCGGATCGAGGTTCGCGTGGCAGCTCGCGCAGACGGGGTTCGAACGGTGCTGCTCCATCCGCTCGCGCAGCGACGTCGGCTTGCTCCGCCCGTCGTTCTCCGGCAGCGGCGGCACGTTCGCGGGCGGCGGCGGCGGCGGCGAGCCGAGCAGCGTCTCGAGCACCCACTTGCCCCTGAGCACGACCGACGTGCGGTCGGCGTAGGAGGTCACCGTGAGGACGCTGCCGTGCCCCAGCAGCCCCTGCCGCGAGGCGTCCGGGACCGGGGCGCGGCGGAAGTGGCTGCCGTACACGTCGGGGATGCCGTAGTGGTCGGCCAGCCTGGCGTTCAGGTAGGTGTAGTCGGCGCGCAGGAGGTCGAGCGCGCTGCGGTCGTCGCGCACCTGGCTCTCGAAGAACAGCTCGGTCTCGCGAACCATCGCCTCGCGGAGCGTGGCGTCGAAGCCGGGAAACCGCAGCGGGTCCGGCACCATCGTATCGAGGTTGCGAATCTGCAGCCACTGGCCCAGGAAGTCGTTCATCCAGCGCGTCGCGCGCCGATCCGCGAGCATGCGCCGCGTCTGCTCCTTCAGCACGGCAGGCTCGCGCAGCCGGCCGCTCGCGGCCACCTCCAGCAGCTCGTCGTCCGGAATGCTGCGCCACAGGAAGAACGACAGGCGCGACGCCAGCTCCAGGTCGCTGATGCGGTAGGCGGTCCCCGCCGCGGCGTCGATCGGATCGGACTCCGCGCGCATGAGGAACGCCGGCATGCTCAGCAGCGCCTCGAGCGCCCGCGCGATGCCGGTCTCGAAGTCCCCCGCGGCGCGGCCGATCTCGTAGATAGCCATCAGGGGCGCCAGGTCGGCGTCGGTCACGGGGCGCCGGTACGCGCGGCTCGCCAGCGTGTGGACGATCTCCCGCGCGCACGGCTCCTCATCCTGCGGCGTGGCCGGCTGGCACACGAAGATGCGCTCGCGGCTCGGCGTCTCCTCGGGCACCCGCCCCAGGAACGGCCCGTGGATCTCCAGCGTCGCGATGCCGGCCACCACGTTGTCGCCTTCGCCCCGGGAGGCCGACGGGGCCACGTCGGTGAAGGCCACCGACACGAGCCGCGTGCCGGCCCGGACCGGGAGGCGCACCAACAGGTCGTTGTCGGCGGTCTGGTTGTAGAGCGCGATCCGCTGGTGGACGATGTCGTCGTCCGGCGGCGCGATGCCGCCGCCGGTCAGGGTGTACTCGACCTGACCCGCGAACTCGCCGCCGACCGAGAGGCGCGCGACGAGCGCGTGATCGATGCGCAGCTCGAGGTGGTACTCGCGCTCGGCGATGTTGCCGAAGATGGTCTCCCCGACGTCGCTCCGCTGTAGCCGGATGCGGAAGAGGTAGTCGCCGTCGAGCGAGAAGGCGTGGCGCGCGGCCAGGCCGCCGTGGGTGGCGAACGGCAGGTCCTCGCCCATGCGCGCTTCCTGGCGCGTCCCCGTCGGGATGCGGTAGACCTGGATGGCCGGGCGGTTCTCGAGCGTGCCGACCGCGAGGCGGCTGACCTTGGTGGCCGCGGTGATGTAGCGATCCATCAACGCCGGCGTCATGGCCAGCACCTCGGCGTTGTTGTCGAAGCCGAAGCCGGCCATGTCGCTCGGGAGCAGCGCCTCGCCGTCGATCTCGAGCGCCAGCAGATCGCGCACCGCGTTCACGTACTCGGTCCGATTCAGGCGGTGCGACGCGACGCGCCCGGGGTTGGGCGCCGCGTCGGCCACCCGGTCGAGCTCGGCCTCGAGCGCCGTCAGGAACGCTTCCACGGCCGCCGGCTCGGGCCGCGGCCGCCCCTGCGGCGGCATCTGCCCGCTGAGCAGCTTCTTGGCCACCTTCTCGAACAGCTCGCGGTGAGCGGCCACGTCGCCGATGTCGACCTGGTCGAACATCACGCCGGCCGTCTGCAGCCGCTCGTTGTGGCAGGTCACGCAGTACCGGTCGAGCAACGCGCGCGACGGCGCCTCGGTCTGACCCGCGGCCGGCAGCGGCGCCGCCGCGACGACCATGCCCGCGAGACCTGCTGCGCCGACCACTCTCAGCTTGGACATAATGGAGCCTTCTTCCGGCGGTTGCCCGCCCGCGTGTGTTTCGCCGTTTGTACCACCTTTGCGGCCGGCAGGCAAGAAAGCTAGAATGCGGAGCAGCCGAGTCGACCGCTCGCAGCGAACCTGAACGCGGAGGACACCATGCGCGTCCCGACCAAGCGTCTCGCCTGCCTGTGTCTCGCCTTCCTCCTGGCCGCGGCCGGCGGCGCGGCGGCCGCACCGCCCGACCTGCGCCTGGTGGACGCGATGGCGGACCGCGACACCGCGCGCGTGCGCGCCCTGCTCGACGCGGGGCTCGACCCGGACGCGGCGCGCGCCGACGGGGCGACGGCGCTGCTCTGGGCCGCGCACTGGGACGACGGCGAGGCCGTCGACCTGCTCCTGCGGGCCGGCGCCGACCCGAACGCCGACGACGACCACGGCGTGACGCCCCTCGCCCGGGCCTGCGAGAACGCCAGCCGGGCCCTGGTCGAGCGGCTGCTCGCCGCCGGCGCCGACCCGAACGCCGCCCAGACCAACGGCCTGACGCCGCTGATGACCGCCGCGCGCACGGGCAGCCTCGAAGTCGTCGAGGCCCTGCTCGCGCACGGCGCGGAGGTCGACGCCGCCACGGCCGCCACGCACGAGACGGCGCTGATGTGGGCCGTGGCCGAGGGCCACCGCGGCATCGTCCGCGCCCTGATCGCCAGCGGCGCCGACGTGCGCCCCAACCCGCGGCAGGCGCTCTCGCCCCTGATCGCCGCGGCCGAGAACGGCGACGTCGAGACGGCCGGGATGCTGCTGGCCGCGGGCGCCGGCGTCGACGACACGGGGGCGGACGGCGCGCATCCGCTGGCCTATGCCGTCATCGTCGGGCAGAGCGCCTTCGCGCACTTCCTGCTCGAGCAGGGCGCGGACCCCAACGGCGCGGTCGACGGGGTCACCGCCCTGCACGCCGCCGCCGGCCCGGTCGGCACGTGGCTGAAGGCCTGGAACCGCCAGCACGGCGGCGCGCGGATGCGCCGCGGGCGGCTGGCGCTGGCCGAGCGGCTGCCGCTGGTCGACGCCCTGCTCGCCGGCGGCGCCGACCCCAACGCGCGCATGACGGCCTCCGGCGTGACGGAGCAGGGCTTCGTCCGCAACGGGGCCTACGACACCTTCGCGACCGGCACCGGCGACGTGGCCGGCGCCACGCCCCTGTGGGTGGCGGCGTTCGCCACCAATCCCGGCCCGGGCTGGATGTGGGACGGCTGGAAGACGCACAGCTCGACCGGCGACGTCCTGCGCAGCCTGCTGGCGGGGGGTGCGCGGCCCGACATCACCTCGATCGACGGCACCACGCCGCTGATGGCGGCGGCCGGCTGCGGGCGGGTGTCGTACTGGACGAACACGCCGCGGGCGCTGCGCCAGCCGATGGCGGAGGAGGCCACCCGCATCCTCGTCGAGGCCGGCGTGAACGTGAACGCCACCAACGAGGGCGACTACACGGCCCTGCACTGCGCGGCCTTCAGCGGCCTGAGCGAGGTGGTCGAGCTGCTGGTGGCGCACGGCGCCGACATCGACGCGCGCGACTGGCGCGGGCGCACCGCCTTCCGCCTGGCGGAGGGCGCGAAGCAGTCGTTCCACTACCAGGCGTGGCCCGAGGTCGCGGCCCTGCTCGCCGGGCTCGGCGCCGATACCAGTCTCGGGATTCCGGGCACCGTCCAGGAGCGCCTGCGGGGACTGGTGGCCGTCCGCCAGGAGTCCGCGCCGTAGCGCGGCGTCATCGAAGCCATTGAGGAAGCTACCCATGCATGTCCAAACGAAGCTGTTGGCCGGTCTGTGTATCGCGCTCTTCCTGACGGGCGGCGCGGCCTCGGCCGCCCCGCCCGACCTGCGCCTCGTGGACGCGATGGCGGACCGGGACACCGCGCGCGTGCGCGCCCTGCTCGACGCGGGGTCCGACCCGGACACGGCGCGCGCCGACGGGGCCACCGCGCTGCTCTGGGCCGCCCACTGGGACGACGGCGAAGCCGTCGACCTGCTCCTGCGGGCCGGCGCCGACCCCAACGCCGCCGACGATCACGGCGTGACGCCGCTCGCGCGGGCCTGCGAGAACGCCAGCCTCGCCATGGTCGACCGGCTGCTCGCCGCCGGCGCGCATCCCAGCCTCGCCCAGATCAACGGCCTGACGCCGCTGATGACCGCCGCGCGCACGGGCAGCCTCGAAGTCGTCGAGGCCCTGCTCGCGCACGGCGCGGAGGTCGACGCCGCCACGGCCGCCACGCACGAGACGGCGCTGATGTGGGCCGTGGCAGAGGGCCACCGCGACATCGTGCGGGCCCTGATCGCCAGCGGCGCCGACGTGCGTCCCAACCCGCGCCAGGCGTTCTCGCCGCTGATTGCCGCCGCCGGGAACGGCGACATCGAGACAGCCGAGATGCTGCTGGCGGCGGGCGCCGGCGTGGACGACACGGGGTGGGACGGCTCGCATCCGCTGGCCTATGCCGTCATCTTCGGGCAGGGCGCCTTCGCGCACTTCCTGCTCGAGCAGGGCGCGGACCCGAACGGGGCGGTCGACGGCGTCACCGCGCTGCACGCCGCCGCCGGCCCGGTCAACACGTGGCTCAAGGCCTGGAACCGCCTGCACGGCGGCCCCCCGCGTGCGCGCGCCGGCTCGTCGCGGGCGCCCAGCAGCCGGCTGGCGCTGGCCGACCGCCTGCCGCTGGTCGATGCGCTGCTCGCCGCCGGCGCCGATCCCGACGCGCGCATGACGGCCTCCGGGGTGACGGAGCAGGGCTTCGTCCGCAACGGGGCCTACGACACCTTCGCGACCGGCACCGGCGACGTGGCCGGCGCGACGCCCCTGTGGGTGGCGGCGTTCGCCACCAACCCGGGCCCGGGACGGCCGCGGTTCGGCTGGCAGACGCACCGCTCGACCGCCGACATCCTGCGCAGCCTGCTCGCCGCGGGCGCCAGTCCCGGCATCACCACCGTTGACGGCACCACGCCGCTGATGGCGGCGGCCGGCTGCGGGCGGAATGCGCACTGGACGAACACGCCGCGCGCGGCGGCGCAGCCGATGGCGGAAGAGGCCATCGGCGTCCTCATCGAGGCCGGCATGGACGTGAACGCCACCAACGAGGGCGACTTCACGGCACTGCACTGCGCGGCCTTCAGCGGCCTGAACGAGGTGGTCGAGCTGCTGGTGGCGCACGGCGCCGACATCGACGCGCGCGACTGGCGGGGGCGCACCGCCTTCCGCCTGGCCGAGGGCGCCAAGCAGTCGTTCCACTACCAGGCGTGGCCCGAGGTCGCGGCCCTGCTCGAGGCGCTCGGCGCCGACACCAGCCTCGGGATCCCGGGCACCGTCCAGGAGCGCCTGCGGGGGCTGGTGGCTGCCCGGTAGAATCGGATTGGGCGCCAGGCGGAGCCGCAAGGCGACGAATGGCGGGCCAGGGAGTCTGCCAATGCATTTTCGAATGAAGCGTCTCGGCGGCGTGTGTCTCGCCTTCCTCGTGGCCGCGGCCGGCAGCCTCGCGGCCGCGCCGCCCGACCTGCGCCTGGTGGACGCGATGGCGGACCGCGACACCGCGCGCGTGCGCGCCCTGCTCGACGCGGGGACCGACCCGGACACGGCGCGCGCCGACGGGGCGACGGCGCTGCTCTGGGCCGCGCACTGGGACGACGGCGAGGCCGTCGACCTGCTCCTGCGGGCCGGCGCCGACCCCAACGCCGCCGACGACCACGGCGTGACGCCCCTCGCCCGGGCCTGCGAGAACGCCAGCCTCGCCATGGTCGACCGGCTGCTCGCCGCCGGCGCCGACCCGAACATCGCCCAGACCAACGGCCTGACGCCGCTGATGACCGCCGCGCGCACGGGCAGCCTCGAAGTCGTCGAGGCCCTGCTCGCGCACGGCGCGGCGGTCGACGCCGCCACGGCCGCCACGCACGAGACCGCGCTGATGTGGGCCGTGGCCGAGGGCCACCGCGACATCGTGCGGGCCCTGATCGCCGGCGGCGCCGACGTGCGTCCCAATCCGCGGCAGGCGTTCTCGCCCCTGATCGCCGCCGCCGAGAACGGCGACGTCGAGACGGCCAGGCTGCTGCTGGCGGCGGGCGCCGGCGTCGACGACACGGGCTCGGACGGCGCGCACCCGCTGGCCTATGCCGTCATCGTCGGACAGAGCGCCTTCGCGCACTTCCTGCTCGAGCGCGGCGCGGACCCGAACGGCGCGGTCGACGGCGTCACGGCCCTGCACGCGGCGGCCGGCGACGTCCGCACGTGGCTGAAGGACTGGAACCGCCGGCACGGCGGCCGGCGGGCCCGGACCGGGCGGCTGGCGCTCGACGAGCGGCGTCCGCTGGTCGACGCGCTGATCGCCAGGGGCGCCGATCCCGACGCGCGCATGACGGCCTCCGAGGTGACCGGGCAGGGCTTCGTGCGCAACGGCGCGTACGACACGTTCGCGACCGGCACCGGCGACGTGGCCGGCGCCACGCCGCTGTGGGTGGCGGCGTACGGCATGAACCCGGGCCCCGGCAGCGCCTCCTTCCGCAACCGCCGGCTCCTGCCCACGTCGACCGGCGGGGTCCTCGAGAGCCTGCTCGCGGCCGGCGCGCGTCCCGACCTGACGCCCAACGACCGCACGACGCCGCTCATGGCGGCGGCCGGCTGCGGGCGGGCGGCGCACCTGACCAACGTGCCGCGCGCGCCGCGCGTGCCGAGCGCGGAGGAGGCGGTCGACATCCTCATCGCGGCCGGCCTCGACGTGAACGCCACCAACGAGGGCGACTTCACGGCGCTGCACTGCGCGGCCTTCAGCGGCCTGAACGAGGTGGTGCGGCAGCTCCTGTCGCACGGCGCCGACATCGACGCGCGCGACTGGCGCGGCCGGACGGCGTTCCGCCTGGCGCAGGGCGCGAAGCAGTCGTTCCACTACCAGGAGTGGCCTGAGGTCGCGGCCCTGCTCGCCGAGCTCGGGGCCGATACCAGCCTGGGCATCCCCGGCACCGTCCACGAGCGGCTGCGCGGACTCGTGGCGGCCCGCTAGGAGCCTGCGGAAATGACGCAACGTGTGGCAGGGTGGGTCCTGGCGCTGGTCGCCGGCACGGGCGCCTTCGCGCTCGCGCAGAAGGTGATCGGGCCCGAGCAGTTCGACGAGGCCATGAAGACGATCGGCCTGGCCATCGAGGGCGTCGAGGAGGCCGTCGACGCGGGATCGTTCGTCGACGCCAAGACGCCGCTCGCGCTCGCGCGGCAGGTGCTGGCCTCCACCCGCCCCGAGCTCGAGGCCCTCGAGCTGCCCGACGCCGTGCCGATGAACCGGGCGGCGGTGGCCGCCCTCGACGCGCTGGACGTGGCCCTGTCGCCGGCGACAGTCGACGCGGCGGCGGTTGGCGCCGCGGTCTCGGAGGTCAACCGCACCTGCGACGCGTGCCACGCGGTCCATCGCGAGGGCGACGAGCAGAACGGCTACCGCATCCGCGCGACGCCCCGCTGAGGGCGCCTTGTTCAGGATGGCCCCGTGCGCGCGGCCCGTAGCGCCCGGTGCCCGAGCTGGAAAGTTGGTAGCGGTACGGGGATTCGAACCCCGGTCCCGTGGCTGAGAACCACGTATCCTAACCCCTAGACGATACCGCCACACGACGATCGAAGTACTAATTCTATATCATATGGAGGCGTGTCCCGCCTGCTGCTCGCGCTCGCGCTGGTGATGGCCGTCGGCCTGACCGCTGGAGTCTACGTGGGGGCCGGACGCGCCCCCGGGCCGGTCATCGAGGTCCTGCAGCCCACCGCTCTGGTCGGCCGGTCGGCCGTCTTTCAGGCCGTCGTCGAGGCGCCCCGCGGCGAGCTGACGGTGCTCGAAGCCGTCATCCAGCAGAACGGCGTCGTCCATCCGCTCTTCTCGCTGGCCCGGCCCGCGGAGGCCGAGATCGATCAGGACGGGCCCGACCGGTTGCGGGTCACCCGCTCGTTCGACCGCCAGTCGCATCCGGAGCTCCGCTCGGGCCCCGCGCAGGTGCGCGTCTCGGCCACGCGCCCGGTCCTGTTCGGCCTGCGCGAGGCCAGCGCGACCGTGGCCGCCGACGTCGAGGTCAGGCTCCAGCCGCCCCGGCTGGCCGTCCTTTCCACGTTCCACTACGTCAACCACGGCGGCGCGGAGCTGGTCGTCTACACCGTGTCGCCGCCCGACGCCGAGTCCGGGGTGCGGGTCGGCGACAACCTCTACCCGGGCTACGCCGCGTCCGGGCTGATCGAGGGCGCCGCCGACGACATCCGCCTGGCCTTCTTCGCGCTCCTGCACGATCAGGATCTGGGCACGCCCATCGAGCTGTACGCCCGCGATGCGGCCGGCAACGAGGCGAGCGCCGCGTTCGATCACCGCCGCTTCCCCCGCAACTTCAGGCGGTCCCGCATCGAGGTGAGCGACAGGTTCCTGCGGCGCGTGGTGCCGCCCATCGTCAGCCGCACGCCCGAGCTGGCCGACGAGGAGCCCGACGGCTCCGACGACGACTGGCTCGAGCTGTACCTGTTCATCAACGGCGAGCTGCGGCGCCTCAACCGGGCGACGCTCGTCGCGCTGGCGGCCGAGACGAGCCCGCGCATGCTCTGGGAGGGCGCCTTCCGCCAGCTCGGCAACTCGCAGGTGGAATCGGGGTTCGCCGACCACCGCACCTACACCCACGAGGGCGCGGAGATCGACCAGCAGGTGCACCTGGGGTTCGACCTGGCCTCGACGGCGAACGCGCCGGTCCTCGCGGCCAACGGCGGCGTCGTGGTCTACGCCGACTATTTCGGCATCTTCGGCAACTGCGTGATCGTCGACCACGGAATGGGCCTGCAGAGCCTGTACGCGCACCTGTCGGCGATCGGCGTGTCGGTGGGCGACATCGTGGAGCGCGACGACCCGCTCGGCCTGACCGGCCAGACCGGCCTCGCCGGCGGCGACCATCTGCACTACGCCACGCTGCTGCAGGGACGTCCGGTGTCGCCGATCGAGTGGTGGGACCCGCACTGGATCGAGGACCGCGTCCTGCGCAAGCTCCGCGCCATCTCGCCGGCGGTCGCACCGTAGCTTCCATCGCACGGGGCTGGGCTCCGAGCCCCGTCTCGGGGTGGAGTGTGTAATACTTTTGAAAGTAATACTTCTACGATGAGAATCACCACGAAGGGGCAGGTGACGATTCCGCAGCGGCTCCGGCTCAAGTTCGGACTGCTTCCGCACACCGATGTCCGCTTCGAGGAAGCCGACGGCGGCGTGCTGGTCCGTCCGGTACAGGGCAAGCGGGCGCTGGTTGCCGAGCGTCTCCGCAGCGCGCGCGGCGTCGCGGGCGGCGACCTCGCGACCGACGACGTGATGCGCCTGACGCGCGGGGACAGGTGAGTGTTCCTGGTCGACACCAACATCCTGCTCGACATCTTTACGGACGATCCCAGGTGGCGCCCGTGGTCCGAGCTTGCGATCGGCGATGCTCTCGCCGCCGGCAGCGTGGGGATCAACCCAATCATCTACGCGGAGACCTCTCTCGCCTTCACCGATGCCGAAACCCTGGACAACCAGTTGGACAGCCTGATGCTGGTGCGGCTGCCGCTCCCGTACGGGGCGGCCTTCACGGCGGCACGGGCCTTTCGTCGATACCTCCGCGCCGGAGGCAAGCGGTCGACGCCGCTGCCGGACTTCTACATCGGCGCCCACGCGGAAACCGACCGCCTGACGCTGCTCACCAGGGATGTCGGCCGTTACCACACCTACTTTCCGTCGGTGAAGCTGGTCTCGCCCGCGGAGTCGTCCCGAGCCCGAGAGCGCGACGATGGCTGATGCTCCCGACGTGGCGGTGATCGGCGCGGGGACGTTCGGCGCCTGGACCGCATGGCACCTCCGCGCGGCCGGCCACCGCGTCGCCCTCGTCGAGGCCTTCGCGGCGGGTCATTCGCGCGCGAGCTCCGGGGGCGAGTCGCGCATCATCCGCCGGGGCTACGGCGACCGCGCCCTGTACTCGCGCTGGGCGCAGGCATCGCTCTCGCAGTGGAAGGCGCTGCTCGCGGAGAGCGGGCAGGCGCTCTTCCTGGAGACCGGCGTGCTCTGGCTCGGCCACGACGAGGACCCGCACGTCGACGCCAGCGAGCGCATCCTGGCCGGCCTCGGCGTGGCGACCGAGCCGCTCACTCGCGAGAATCTCGCGGCGCGCTTCCCCCAGCTCGACCCCGGCAGCGCGGCGCGGGCCGTGCTCGAGCCGGGCGGCGGCGTCCTGCTCGCCCGTCGCGCCGTGCGCGCCGTGGTGGACCGGGCGCGACGCCGCGGGGTCGACTGCCGCACGGCGTCCGTCGCCCCGCCCGGCCCGGTCGGCCGCGTCGACGCGGTCGAGCTCGGCGACGGCAGCCGCCTGTCCGCCGGGATGTTCATCTTCGCCTGCGGTCCCTGGCTGCCGAAGCTGTTTCCGCGCCTGCTCGACCCGCTGCTGCGGGTGACGCGCCAGGAGGTGTTCTTCTTCGGCCCGCCCGCCGGGGACCGGCGCTTCGCCCAGCCGGCAATGCCGGTCTGGATCGATTTTCCGGCCGGCGCCTACTGCCTTCCCGACATCGAGGGCCGCGGCGTCAAGATTGGCCTGACCGCGCTCGGCCCACCCTTAGACCCTGACGGCGGCGACCGGACGCCGTCCGCCGCCGGGCTGTCCGCGGCGCGGCAGCTCGCCGCCGCCCGGCTGCCGGCCCTCGGCGCCGCACCGCTCGTCGAAGCCAGGGTCTGCCAGTACACGAACACGCCGAGCGGCGACCTCCTGCTCGACCGCCATCCGGACCATCCGAACGTCTGGGTGGCCGGCGGCGGGTCCGGCCACGGGTTCAAGCTCGGGCCGGCCGTGGGCGCATACCTCGCGTCGCAGGTGGCGGGGACCGCGCCCGCGGAGCATCTCGTGACGCTGGCGGCGCACCGGGCCGGCGGCGCCCGGACCGTGCTCTGAGCTTAGACTTAGACGGGGCTGCGCCCCGAACCCCCGGCGTTCGCTTGCGGGGACCCCTTCGCCCCGCGCCGTTCCCGCCGAGCCGCGCCGTGCGCGGCTTGGGGCCACCGCAACGATCACCCGGTGGCCCCTCCACTGGTCGCCGCCGGCGAGGCCGGTCTGGCCGGTCAGGCCGACCGGAGCCACGCGGCAGCAGGTGCGCAGGCCGCGCGAGCGGCTCGTCTCCTCAGGACGCGGGCGGGCCCAGGGCGTACTGCCGGAAGGTCAGGCTGATCCGCCCCGCGAGACCGATGGCTGCCGGGCCCGATCCCGGCAGGATGCGCGCCACGCCGTGATATCGCAGCCGGCTCGGTCCGCCGAGCACGAAGGCATCGCCCGAGCGCAGCTCGATCGCCGCCGGCGGCTCGCGGCGGCGGAATCCGCCGAGCAGGAAGCGCGCGCTGTCGCCGAGCGACAGCGAGACGACCGGCACGCCGGCCGCGAGCGCGGAGGCGTCCTCGTCCTTGTCCTGGTGCAACCCCATCCGGCCGGCCTGCCCGTAGCGGTTGATGAGGCAGATGTCCGGGTCGAGCTCGAAGCCGACCGCCGCGGCGGCGTCCACCGCCAGGCGCGCGAGGGCGGGAGGCAGCGCCGGCGCCGGCAGCCCGTCGTGATCCGAGCGCACCGGCTCGTAGGTGTAGGTCCGCGCGTTCCAGTGACGGCCGAGACAGAGCATGTCGCAGTGCATGTAGCCGCCGCCCCGTACCCGCGGGCGGTAGAAGCCGGCCGGTCCGGCGGCCAGCGCCTCCACCGCGGCGGCGAGCCGCGCCTGCCCGGGCGGCGGCAGGAAGGCCCGCAGATGGAACGCGCCGGGTGCGGCTTCGACGGCGGCCACGGGAGTCATGGGCAGGAGGTGTGCTATTCTGGGCAGGTTGAAAAGACGTTTCAGGAGAGAACTGTACCCGGCTTTGTTCCCTCCGACTCCCTCGATTCCAACACTTGACGTTAGGAGAGATCAGATGCGGTACCGAACCTTGTGGGCGTTCGTCTCAGTGATCATCCTCGCCGCGGGCGCCTGCGGCGGCGGCGAGGACGCGCCGGCAGCCCCCGCGGCGCCCGCTGCGCCGGCCTTCGACCCGGCCACGGCCGGGACGGTCATGGGCATGATTTCCCTGGAAGGGACCCCCCCGGAGCCCGAAACGATCCGCATGAACTCCGACCCGGCCTGCGTCGAGCTGGCCACCGAGACCGAGACGGAGTACTACGTCGTCGGCGACGGCGGCGGGCTGGGCAACGTGTTCGTGTACGTCAAGGAAGGGCTCACGGGCTCGTTCCCGGCGGCCAGCGAGGCGGTGGTCCTCGATCAGCAGGGCTGCCGCTACCGGCCGCACGTCTTCGGCGTGCAGGTCGGGCAGACGATCGAGATCGTGAACAGCGACATGACGCTGCACAACATCCACGCGACGCCGGCCGTCAACGCCGAGTTCAACATGGGTCAGCCGATCCAGGGCATGCGCTTCGAGCGCACGTTCGATGAGCCCGAGATCATGGTGCCCTTCCAGTGCGACGTCCACAGTTGGATGAACGCGTACGTGGGTGTGCTCGACCACCCGTACTTCGCGGTGACCGGCGCCGACGGCAAGTTCGACATCAGCGAGCTGCCGCCCGGCGACTACGTCATCGAAGCCTGGCACGAGGAGCTCGGCACGCAGACGCAGAACGTGACCGTCGGCGAGAGCGCGACCGTCGAGGCGAGCTTCACGTTCACCGTCGGCTGACGGCGGCCTTCGGCGCGGGCGGGGGCATCGGTTCACGCACCCCGCCCGCCTCCCTTCCTTCGCGGCGGGCGCGGCCGGCCCGCGGTCTGGCGGGATCATGCTCTGGCTGCATCGCTACAGTCGGCTCCTGGCTGCCGCCTCCCTGGTGCTGATCACCGCCGGCGGGCTGGTCACGAGCACCGGCTCGGGGCTCGCCGTGCCCGACTGGCCCAGCACGTACGGCTACTTCATGTTCACGTTCCCGCTCTCGAAGATGGTCGGCGGCATCCTCTACGAGCATGGCCACCGCCTCATCGCGAGCGTGGTGGGCATGCTGACGATCGGCCTCGCCGTCTGGCTCTCGGCGGTCGACCCCCGGCGCTGGATGCGGCGGCTCGGCTGGACCGCCCTGGGCGCGGTCATCGTCCAGGGCCTGCTGGGCGGCATCACGGTGCTGCTCTTCCTGCCCCCGGCCGTGTCCATCAGTCACGCGGGGCTCGCCCAGCTCTTCTTCGCGCTGGTGACCGGCCTCGCGATCTGCACGTCGCGCGGCTGGCTCGCGCGCTACGGCCGCGACGCGGCCAGCGAGCGGGCCCTCGCCGCTGACCACATCCTGAGGCGGCTCGTGGTCGCCGCGCCCATCGCCGTGTACGCGCAGATTCTCCTGGGCGCGGCGATGCGTCACACGGGCGCGGGGCTGGCCATCCCGGACTTTCCGCTGGCTTTCGGCCGGCTCCTTCCGCCCGTGTGGGACCCCGCCATCGCAATCCACTTCGCGCACCGCGTCGGCGCCCTGCTCGTGACGCTGCTGGTGCTGGCGACGGCGGGCCACGTGCGCGCGCGCCACGCCGGCCGGGGCGAGCTGGTGCGGCCGGCCATGCTGCTCGCGGCGCTGGTCCTGGTTCAGGTCGGCCTGGGCGCCTGGACGGTGCTCAGCGAGCGGGCCGTCGCCGTCAACACCGCCCACGTCGCAACCGGGGCGCTGCTGTTCGCCGCGACGGTCGTGCTCGCGCTCCGCACCTGGCGCGACCGCCTCGACGCGGCGCCGGCGCCGGCCGCCCCGGGCGGCGCCGCGGCCGGCCTGCAGGGAGCGGCGCGATGAAGACGGCGGCGGCCGCCCTGCCGGCGTCGGCGTCGCGCGCGGCCGACTTTCTGGCGCTGACCAAGCCGCGCCTGAACTCGCTGGTGGTCGTCACCGCCGGCATCGGCTACTACCTGGGCGCGCGGGCGCCGCTGGACCTCGCCGCGCTCGCGCACACCGTCGTCGGGGCGGGACTCGTGGCCGGCGCCGCGGCCGCGCTGAACCAGGTCGCCGAACGCGACGTCGACGCGGTGATGACCCGGACACGCCGGCGGCCGCTGCCCGCGGGCCGCGTCTCGCCGGCCGAAGCGCGGCTGCTCGCGCTGGTGCTGGCCGTGGCCGGCCTCGGCGAGCTGGCCTTCGCCGCGCACTGGACCGCGGCGGCGGTAGCGCTGGCCACGCTGGTCAGCTACGTCGCCGTCTACACGCCGCTCAAGCGGCGCACGCCCTGGGCGACGGAGGTCGGCGCGGTCCCCGGCGCCCTGCCGCCCGTGATCGGCTGGGCGGCGGCCCGGGGCGCGGCGGGCCCCGAGGCGTGGGTGCTGTTCGCCATCGTGTTCCTGTGGCAGATGCCCCACTTCCACGCCCTGTCGCGGCTGTACCGGGACGACTTCGGGCGCGCCGGCCTGCCGTTCCTGGCCGTGCTGGACGCCAGCGGCCGGCGCACCGCGGCGCACGTGCTCGTCTACCTGTGCGCGCTGCTGGTGGCGAGCCTCGCGCCGGCCGCCGTCGGCCTGGGCGGTGCGCCGTACGTGGCCGGCGCCGTGCTGCTCGGCGCCGTCTTCCTCGCCGTCGGCGTGCGTTTCGCCCTGCGGCGCTCCGCCGCCCGCGCCCGGGCGCTGTTCCTGGCCTCGCTCGCCTACCTGCCGCTGCTGTGGGGCCTGCTGGTGGCCGAGCGCGCCTTCGGGGGCGGCGCGTAGCCCGTCCCGTGGCCCGTCATGGACCTGACCGACCTGCCCACGCTCAACGCCGTGCTCAACACCGTCTCCGCGACGCTGCTGGCCTGCGGGTACGTCCAGATTCGGCGCGGCCGCATCGAGGCGCACCGCGCCTGCATGCTCGCCGCCTGCGGCACGTCGACGCTGTTCCTGATCTCCTACCTCGTCTACCACGCCAACGTCGGCTCGGTGCCCTACACCGGCCAGGGCCCCGCCCGGGCGGTCTACTTCACCATTCTCGTCAGCCACATCGTGCTGGCGGCGCTCATTCTGCCGCTGGCGCTGACGACGCTCGTCCACGGCCTGCGCGCGCAGTTCGAGCGGCACCGCCGCATCGCCCGCTGGACGCTGCCCATCTGGCTCTACGTCTCGGTCACGGGCGCGGCCGTCTACGTCATGCTGTATGTGCTGTGAGCGATTGTTCGTGCGGCTCTAGATCTAGACCTGCGACGACTCGTCCGACGACTTCCGACCGAGGATCGCCGTCACGACGAGGTGCAGCGTTGCCTCGAGCGCGTCGACTCGGCCGGTCAGCCGGTCGACCTTGCTGTTGACGACCAGGACGCCGATTGCGCTGACCAGGGAGAGCAGGGCCGTGAGGACGTCGAGCCCGTTGGCATCCATATCTCCCATCGTAGATCAAGGGGGAGCAGAATCCGCTACCGACCAGGATCCCGCCGGAACTGCTTGCTGAGCGCCAGCTCCTGGCGCTGGTAGGACGAGCCGATCGACGTGCCGTAGATCCTGTCGGGCACGTCGAGCACGCGGCTGTAGACGAGGCGGCCCACCACCTGGCCGTGCTCGATCACGAAGGGCACCTCGTGCGCGCGCACCTCCAGGACGGCGCGCGTGCCCTTGATGTCGCCCTCGACGCCGTAGCCGAAGCCCGGATCGAAGAAGCCCGCGTAGTGGATCCTGAACTCGCCGACGGACGGATCGAACGGCACCATCTCCGCCGCGTAGCCGGGTGGCACGCGGACCCGCTCGCGCGAGACCAGGATGTAGAAGTCGCCCGGATTGAGGATCAACCGATCACCCGGACAATCGCGGATCTCCTCCCAGAACTCGCCGATCTCGTACTCGCCGACGCGGCTGAGATCGACGAGCCGCGCGTTCTGCTTGCCCCGGTAGGCGACCACGTCGCGGACGCCGTCGCCGCGCAGGCTGACCGACAGCTCGACACCGTCCCGAATGTTCGCCCTGGCGGGATTCTCGTCGTCGACGTAGATGAGCTGCTCGTCCCTGTCGAGCTTCCCCGTCTCCGTGTCGGACAGCTCGGCCCGCCCGCGGATGAAGCGTATCTGGGACAGGCTCAGCCCGGGGTGAACGATCACGGGGAACGTCCGGGGCATGATCTCGGCGTACAGCGGCCCGCGATAGCCCACCGGGACGCGCTCGAACTCCGAGCCGCCGTCGACGATCAGGCGCGTGAAGACATCCAGGCGCCCGGTGGTGCTCTTCGGGTTCGCCTTCGCCGCCAACGGCTCTCCCCGCAGATCGAGCCCTTCCAGCAGCGGCACCAGGTACACGCAGCCCTGTTCCAGGATGGTAGGGTTCGACAGATCGAGCTCCGCCAGCGACAGGTAGTCGAGCTTGGTCTCGACCGGCGCGTTGCCGGGCAGGAAGCTGGCCTGCAGGCGGTGGGCGCGGCTCCCCAGCCGCAGGTCGAGGCTGGCGGGCTGGATCTGCGCCGGATCGACGGGTGCGGACGCCAGTATCCGCCTGTCGTCGATCAGCGCCCGTATCGACTGCGAGGGCAGCACGCCCCGGCCCGGCGCCGCCGCGCGCTTCGAGCCCGCTTCCCGCCCGCCCGGAAACAACCCTGTCGTGCTGTCCGCCAAGTCGCTCCCTCTGTTCGCCAGCGGCGGGCGCGCGGTACGCGCGCCGCCCCACTCTACAATGTCACGCCATGCGCGTCCTGTTCCTGCACAGCAACTTCCCGGCCCAGTTCGGCACGCTCGCCCGCTACCTGTCGGAGCAGGGGCACGACGTGACCTTCGGCACGTGCTGGGAGGGCACGCCGCCGGACTGGCTGCGCCTGGTTCGCTTCAGCCCGCACCGCCAGGTCGGTCCCAAGCAGCACCCCTACCTGATCTCCACGGAGGGCGCCGTGCTCCTCGGCCAGGCGTTCGCGCGCGCCGCGTGGCAGCTCAGGGCCGAGGGCTACGCGCCCGACTGCATCGTGGCGCACGCCGGCTCGGGCGTCGGCCTCTACGGCCGCGACGTCTGGCCGGAGGCGCGCTACGTCGGCTACTTCGAGTGGTACTACCGGTCGCGCGGCGCGGACGTCGGCTTCCTCGACGGCGAGGTGTCGCCGGACAACCAGTACCGCGTCAGGACCCGCAACGCCCCCGTCCTGCTCGACCTCGCCGCCTGCGACGTCGGCATCGTGCCCACGGCGTACCAGGCCGCGCAGTTCCCGCCCGTCGCGCGCCCCCGGCTCATCGTGCAGCACGACGGGGTCGACACCGAGTACATCGCGCCGCGGGAGCAGCGCCTGGCGCTGCCCGGCCTCGACCTGAGCCACGTGGACGAGATCGTCACCTACGTGGCGCGCAGCCAGGAGCCCTACCGCGGCTTTCCGCAGGCGATGACCGCCTTCGCCGAGGTGCAGAAGCGCAGGCCCGGCGCCCACATCGTGGTCGTGGGCGAGGACCGGGTGGCCTACGGCAAGAATCTGCCGGACGGCGACACCTACCGGCAGAAGATGCTGCGCGAGCTCGACCTCGACCTCGACCGCATCCACTTCACCGGCCTGCTGCGGCGCGATCACTACCGCGACGTCCTGCTGGCCTCCTCCGTGCACGTCTACCTCACCGTGCCCTTCGTGCTCTCCTGGTCGATGATCGAGGCGCTGAGCGCGGGCTGCGTCCTGATTGCGTCGGACACCGACCCGGTGCGCGAGGTCGTGCGCGACGGCGACAACGGGCTGCTGGTGGACTTCTTCGACACCGGCCGGCTGGCCGACCGCATCTGCGACGTGCTGGAGCGCCCGGACGCGGTCGCCGCCCTGCGCGGGAACGCCCGGCGCACGGCCGTGGAGCGCTACGCGGCCTCGCGGCTGGTGCCGCAGCGGGCCAAGCTGCTCGAGCTGGCCGCGGCCGGGCTGCTCGGCGACGCCGGCCCTTGAGCCGCGCAGGCCGCACCGCCGCTCAGTACAGCAGGTAGGGCGCCCGGCGGCGGCGCCAGGCCCGCTCGGCGGCGGCCCAGCCCGCCGCGACGGCCGCCGCGTCCTCGCCGGCCAGGATGCGCTCGAGCGCGGCGCGCGATCCCAGCAGATGGACCGTCCCGTCCACCTCGAGCCGGTCGCCGTGCAGCCGGTGCAGCGCGGCGGCGATCTCCAGGCCGACGTGGACCGGCTCGAGCGCGTCGCGGTCGGTGACGATGATCTGCACGCCGCCGCACGGCTGGCCGGCGTAACGGCTGCTGCGCGGCGAGAACGTGACGGGGTAGAAGCGCACGCCCGGCAGGCGGCGCGCGTTGAGCCGGCGCGCGAGCGCGAGGCCGTCGACCCACGGCGCGCCGAGGCGCTCGAACGGCGTGTCGGTGCCCCGGCCCACCGACAGGTTCGCACCCTCGATGGCGCCGATGCCGGGATACAGCGCGGCCTGGGAGACGGTGCGGATATTCGGCGAGGGGTTCACCCACGGCAGGCCGGTCTCGTCGAACCACAGCTCCCGGCGCCAGCCCCGGAGCTCGACGACCTCCAGGTCCACCCCGAGCCGGCGCTCGGCGTTGAACAGCCGGGCCAGCTCGCCGAGGGTCAGGCCGTGGCGCACCGGCAGCGACAGATAGCCGGTGAAGCCCAGCTCGCCCGCGTCGAGCGGCGGCCCCTCGACAGCCTCCCCGGTGATGGGGTTGGGCCGGTCGAGCACGACGACGCGCAGGCCGCCGGCGGCGGCCGCCTCCATGGCGTAGGCCATCGTCGTGGCGTAGGTGTAGAAGCGGGCGCCCACGTCCTGCAGGTCCACGACGATGGTGTCGACGCCGTCCAGCATGCGCGCGGTCGGCCGGCGCGTGGCGCCGTACAGGGAGTAGATCGGCAGCCCCGTCGCCGGCTCGCGCGCGTCCGGCACGGCCGCGTCGAGGTCGCCGCGGAAGCCGTGCTCCGGGCTGAGCACCGCCCGCAGCTCCACCGCCGGCGCGGCCCGCAGCAGGTCCAGGGTGCGGGCGCCGTCCCGCGCGCGGCCGGTCTGGTTGGTGAGCAGCGCCACGCGCGCGCCGCGCAGCCGGGCGAACCCCTCGCCGCGGAGGACGTCGATACCGGCGCGGACCTCGCCGTCCCGGCCCGCGCCCGCCGCCGCGTCCGCGCCGGCCGGACGGGCGGCGACGGCCGCCGCCGCCAGGGTCGCGACCCGGGCGCGCAGGGACCGCACGTCGCCCTCCCCGTCGGGATGCACCCGGTTCGACAGCAGGATCACGACGGTCTCGCTGGCCGGATCGATCCAGATTGACGTGCCGGTGAAGCCCGTGTGACCGAACGATCCGATCGGGAACAGGTCCCCGCGGCTGCCGGCGTAGCGGGAATCGATGTCCCAGCCCAGCCCCCGCCGGTCGCGCAGCCCGGGCGGCGTGGCCGGCGACGTCATGCGCGCCACGGTCAACGGCGCCAGCAGGCGCGCGCCGCCGAGCGCGCCGTCCGACAGCAGCAGCGCGCCGAAGCGCGCCAGGTCCGACGCGGTGCCGAAGAGCCCGGCGTGCCCCGCCGCGCCGCCCATGCGCCGCGCCGTCGGGTCGTGCACGACGCCGCGCAGCATCGCCGCGCCCGCGCCCGGGCCCGCGCAGGGCCACTCCAGGCCCGCGCAAGCCTCCGTCGGCGCGATGCGCGCGCGCAGCCGGGGCGGCGGACGAAACATCGTGTCGTCCATGCCCAGCGGCCCGAAGATGCGGCGCGCCGCGAACGTCTCCAGCGGCAGGCCGCTGACGCGGGCCACGAGCTCGCCCAGGAGCACGAAGTTGAGGTCGCTGTAGATGAAGCGGGCGCCCGGCGGCGCGACCGGCCGCTCGTCGAACGCCTGCCCGATGGCCGTCGCGTAGCCCTCGAACTCCCGTCCGAGATCGAAGCCGGCCCGCAGGCCCGAGACGTGGGTCAGGAGCTGCTCGACCGTGATCCGCTCCTTGCCGCGCCGCCCGAAGCCCGGGAGGTAACGCACCGCCGGCACGCCGAGCCTGATCCGTCCCTCCTCGACGAGCATCATGACGGCCGTCGTCGTCGCGACCACCTTGGTCAGCGAGGCCAGGTCGAAGATCGTGTCGACCGTCATCGGCTCGGGCGCCGGGACGACCGCCCGCAGGCCGAACGCCTTGCGGTAGACCGTGTGGCCCGCGTGCCACACCAGCACGACCGCGCCCGGCAGGTCGCCGGTCGCCACGGCTTCGCCGACCGCGCCGTCGATGCGGGCGAGCAGCGTCCGGTCGATGCCGGCGGCGGCGGGCCGCGCCTGGGCCGCGTGCGCGGCCGCGACGGGGACGAGCGCGAGGATCGCGGCCAGCCCCGCCAGGAGCAGGCCTCTGGAGCGCCGGTGGGGGAAGCCTCCGCGGGGACCGCGCATCACGATGCCGGGCGCGAGACGGAAGGACCGCCTGGCTGCGGATCAGCCTGGATTATCTGGATTATACTGTGCGCTTGAACATGACCTTCCGCGCCCGGCGAACGTGATCATGCAGCAGCGCCTCCCGGCGGTCCTGACCGTCTCGCTGTGCGCGTGGCTCGCGCCCGCCGCGGCGCTGGCGCAGTCGGGCCTGGTCCAGGGCCGCGTGCGCGGGCCCGACGGCACGCCGATCGAGGACGCCCGCGTGACGGGCGAGAGCCTGCGCAGCGGCCGCACCGTCGACGACCGGACCAACAGCGCGGGACGCTTCGCCTTCATCGGCCTCACGCGCGGCCCGTGGCTCTTCACGATCGAGAAGTTCGGCTACGAGACCGCGACGGGCATCTCCAACATCTTCCGCTCGGGCCGCACGCGGATGACGTTCGTCATGGAGGTCGATCCCCTCCGGCCGCCGGTGCCCGAGACCGGCGTGCTGGCGGGCATTGCCGCCGGCGAGGTCCAGGAGAGCCTCGACGCGGCCCACGCCCGCTTCGACCGCCGCGACTTCGACGGAGCCATCGACGCCTACGAGGCGCTCCTCGAGCGGGTCCCCCGGCTGACGAGCCTGCACCTGCAGATCGGCCACGCCTACATGGAGAAGCGCGACTACGAGCGCGCGCTGGCCGCCTATCGCGCCGTGCCGGCCGACACGCATGCCGCCGCCGAGGCCGCGTCGGCCATCGCCGCGCTCGAGGCCGCCGTCGACGCCGACCGCTGAGCTCCACCCGCAGTAGCAACCGTTGCCGGAGCCAGCGGCCGCAACCTCATTTACTGCAACTATCCTGCCAAAACGTGCTTGTTTTCCGCGGGAGCAATGCCGATACCGCAGATCACTCGAGCGCCTGATACACCAGCGTCTGGAACTCGCGCTCGAGGTCGTACGCGGCAAACGGGTTGATCTGGGTCCAGACCATGCCGATCAGCTCCGCTTGCGGGTCGATCCAGAAGAAGGTGTTGGCGGCGCCGGCCCAGCGGAAGACGCCCTCGTTGTCCGGCTCCGGCGACGCGGCCGGGTCGACGACCACGGCGAAGCCCAGCCCGAACCCGTAGCCCGGGCTCAGGTACGTCCCGAGTTGAATCGGGACCAGCGCCTCCGGCAGCCGGTTCGAGCGCATCATCCGCACCGTCTCGGGCGCCAGGAGGCGCGTGTCGCCGAGCTGGCCGTCCTGCAGCAGCATCTGCGCGAAGCGGATGTAGTCGGACGCCGTGGAGGTGAGACCGCCGCCGCCCGACAGCCAGGGCGGCGGCTGCGTGTACTCGCCCTCGACCGGCGAGTCGACCAGCGCGAGCGCTCCGTCCTCGACGGCGTAGTGACCCGTGAAGCGGCCGAGCTTGTCCGCGGGCACGACGAACGCGGTGTCGTCCATGCCCAGCGGCCCGAAGATGCGCGTCCGGAAGAACGCGTCGAGCGGCTGCCCGGACGCGACCTCGACGACGCGGCCGAGGATGTCGGTCGATATGCTGTAGTTCCAGCGGTCGCCCGGGCTGGCCAGCAGCGGGAGCTCGGCCGCCAGCCGGGCGAAGTCGTCGAGCCCCTCGGCGCGGGTGAAGAAGCCCGACTCGTTGTAGAGGCGGTCGACCGCCTCGTCGCCGAAGAAGCCGTAGGTCAGCCCGGAGGTGTGGGTCAGCAGGTGCTCGATCGTGATCGGCCGGTCCGGCGCCGCACGCTCGCCGTCGGCCGTGAGGACCGTCACGTCGGCAAACTCGGGAATGAACGTCGCGACCGGCTCGTCGAGCGACGCCTTGCCCTCCTCCACCAGCATCATCGTCGCCACGCTGGTGATGGGCTTGGTCATCGAGTAGATGCGGAAGATGTCGTCGGGCTCCAGCGCATCGCCCGCCTCCAGGTCGCGCAGGCCGACGGCGTCCCAGTGCGCGACCTGCCCGCGCCGCGCAACCAGCGTCATCACGCCGGCCGCGCGGCCGTCGTCGACGTAAGCCTGCATGGCCGGGCGGATGCGGGCGAGCCCGTCCGCGGACAGGCCGGCGGCGTCCGGGCTGGCGAGCGGCAGGCCCGCGGGCTCCGCGTGGTCCGTTTCGGCGGCCGCCGGGGGCGGCGAAGCGCTGGTCATCTCCGAGGATCCGCACGCGGCGGCGGCGAGCGCGGCGAACGCGAGGGCAAACCGGGCTGATGTTCGAGGCATGCTCAAGAGTGTATCGTGCGGGCCGGTGATCGGATATATACTGGAATGCACATCCAGGAAAGAGGAGTGATGCCATGCCCCGTCTACAGCACGTAGCTCGTCATCTCATCTTCGCGGCGCTGCTGCTCGGCCTCGCCGCGCCCGCGCTCGCACAGAGCGGCCGCATGGCCGGCCGGGTGGTGGACGGCGAGACCGGCGATCCCATCGTGGGCGCCCAGATCACGATCCAGAAACCCGGCGACGACACGCGTGAAGCGTTGACGGACGACGACGGCCGCTTCTCGCTGATCGGCTTCTCGAGCGGCCAGTGGCAGGTGTACGTACGCGCCGAGGGCTACCAGGACGACCTCGGCAACGTGAACGTCACCCAGTCCACGTCGCCGGCGGTGGACTTCCGGCTCAACCGGGTGCGGCACGCGCTGGTGCAGGCGCTCGGCGAGGACGCGATGGAGGGGCTCGATCCCGACGAGATCGAGGCCGAGCTCGAGGCCGCCGACGCGGCGTTCAACGCCGAGAACTGGGACGCCGCCATCGCGGGCTACACGGCGCTCATGGAGAAGCTGCCGCAGCTCACGAACCTGTACTCCCAGATCGGCCAAGCCTACCGCGCGCGCGGCGACTACCAGGAGGCGCTCGAGGCCTTCGAGGCGCGGCTGGCCACCGAGCCCGACAACGAGAACGTGAGCGCGGACATCGCGCGGACGAAGCTGGCGATGGGCGACTTCAGCGCCCAGGAGGAGCTCGCGGCGGCCGCCTCCGGGCTCGACGCATCGCGCGAGGACCTCTACAACCTGGGCGAGCTCGAGTTCGCGCAGGGCGCCGTCGACGCCGCCGCCGGGTGGTACGAGAAGGCCGCGATGGTCGACCCCAACTGGGCCCTGCCGGTCTTCAAGCTGGCGCTCGTGGCGCTCAACAAGGGCGACTTCGAAGGGGCCAAGGAGCACTTCCGGCGGGTCGTCGAGCTGGACCCGAACTCCGAGGAGGGTACGCAGGCGTCGGCGACGCTCGCGGCTCTGCCCTGACGCGGCCCCGCAGCGATTGAGCAAGGTGCGGGGGTCGGGTCCCCCGCCCTTTTTTTGTACGGCCCGCGCCGCGGCAACGCGCGCGGGCCCGTGAGGCATCGCAGATGACACAGTTCCGGTCGGCGGCGGTGCTGGGCGCCGGCACCATGGGAGCGCAGATCGCGGCGCACCTGGCGAATGCGGGCGTGCCGGTGCTGCTCCTGGATCTCGACGCGCGGACCGCGGCCGCGGGGCTCGAGCGCGCGCGGGCGCTGAAGCCCGACCCCTTCTTCACGCGCGCCGCGGCGCGCCTGGTGGCCACCGGCGGGTTCGACGCCGATCTGCCGCGGCTGGCCAGGTGCGACTGGATCGTCGAAGCCGTCGTCGAGCGGCTCGACGCCAAGCGCGAGCTGCTGGCGCGGGTCGAGACGCACCGCCGGGCGGACGCCGTCGTCAGCTCGAACACGTCCGGCATCCCCCTCGGGCTCATCGCGGAGGGGCGCTCGCCCGAGTTCCGGCGCCACTGGCTCGGCACGCACTTCTTCAATCCGCCGCGCTACCTGGCGCTGCTCGAGCTCATTCCGACCGCCGACACCGACCCGGGCGTCACGGACGCCGTCGGCCGCTTCGCCGATCGCGACCTGGGCAAGGGCGTGGTGATCGCCAGGGACACGCCGGGCTTCATCGCGAACCGCATCGGCCTGTACGCGGCGGCGCAGATGCTCGAGCTCCTGGCGAACGGCCGCTTCACCGTGGAGGAGATCGACGCGCTGACCGGAGCGGCGATCGGCCGGCCCCGGAGCGCCACGTTCCGGACGATGGACATCGCCGGCCTCGACATCCTGGCGCACGTCGCGCGCGACCTGAGCGAGCGCCTCGACGGCGAGGACGAGCGCCGGACGTTCCGCCCGCCCGCCCTCGTCGAACAGCTCGTCGAGCGCGGCTGGACCGGCCAGAAGGCCGGACGGGGCTTCTACCGCCGGGAGCGCACGCCGCAGGGCAGCCGCATCCTGACGCTCGATCCGGCCACGCTCGACTACCGCGAGCGCCAGCCGCCCCGGCTGCCGGCGCTCGACGCGGCGGCCGGCATCGAGGACGTCCGCGAGCGCGTGCGCGCGTTGTTCCGGGCCGACGGGCGCGTCGGCGAGCTCATGCGCGCGGCGCTCGGCCGGACGCTGCTCTACGCCGCTGCCGTGACGCCCGCGATCGCCGACTCGGTGGACGACGTCGACCGCGCCATGCGCTGGGGCTTCGGCTGGGAGCTGGGGCCGTTCGAGCTCTGGGAGGTGCTGGGCGTGGACGCCGTGCTCGAGGCCTGCGAGGTGGCCGAGCGGCCTCCGCTGCTGCGGGACCTCGCCGCCGCGCGGGGCGAGCCGCCCCCGGGCAGGTGGATCCTGAGCCGCGCGAAGGCCGAGCGGCCCGTCGTCCGCAAGAACGCCGGCGCCAGCCTCGTCGACCTCGGCGACGGCGTGCTCGCCGTCGAGTTCCACTCGAAGGCGAACGCCATCGGCGGCGATACGGTCGAGATGCTGCGGCTGGGCGTGCAGGAGGCCGAGCAGAACTACGAGGCCCTGGTCGTCGGCAACGACGCCGCGGCGTTCTCGGCGGGCGCCAACCTGATGCTCATCCTGCTGGAGGCCGAGGAGCAGAACTGGGAGGAGATCGACCTGATGGTCCGGACCTTCCAGGGCGCGGTGATCGGCCTGCTCGACGCCGACGTCCCGGTGGTCGTGGCGCCCGCCGGCCTGACGCTCGGCGGCGGGTGCGAGATCGCCCTGCACGGCGACCACGTGCAGGCGGCGGCCGAGACCTACATGGGGCAGGTGGAGGTCGGCGTCGGCCTGGTGCCCGCCGGCGGCGGGGCGAAGGCGCTCCTGGCGCGGGCCATGGCGTACATGCCGCGCGGCGCCCGGGACCCGCTCCCGCTGGTGCAGCAGGCGTTTGAGCTGATCGGGTTCGCGCGCGTCTCCACGAGCGCCGCGGACGCGAAGCAGCTCGGCCTGCTGCGGCCCGGCGACGGCATCACGATGAACCGCGAGCGCCTGCTGGCGGACGCCAAGGCGGGCGCGCTGCAGATCGCACGCAACGGCTACCGGCCGCCGCGCGCCCGGCCGCCCATTCCGGTCGGCGGCGAGGGCGTGCGTGCGTCGCTGGAGCTCGGCGTGCACCTCGCCTGGCGGGCCGGCCGCATCAGCGACCACGACGCGCTCATCGGGCGCAAGCTCGCCAACATCCTGGCGGGCGGCGCGCTGCCCCATCCGGCGGCGGTGTCCGAGCAGTACCTGCTCGATCTGGAGCGCGAGGCGTTCCTCAGCCTGTGCGGCGAGGCCCGCACGCGGGAGCGGATGGCGCATACTCTGAAGACGGGCAAGACGCTCAGGAACTAGCGGTATGCTCGACGTCGGATCAGGACCGCCGGTTGTCGTGCTGCCCGGCGTGCAGGGGCGCTGGGAATGGATGCGTCCGGCGGTCGGCGCGCTGGCCGAGCGCTGCCGCGTCGTGACCGACTCGCTGCCCGGCGAGCGCGGGAGCCTCGCCGCCCTCGATCCGGCGCGCGGCTTCGACCTGCACGTGGCCTGGATCGACGCGTTGCTCGACCTTGCCGGCCTGCGCCGGGCCGCGGTGTGCGGGGTCTCGTACGGCGGGCTGGCGGCGCTGCGCTATGCCGCCGTGCGCCCGCAGCGCACCGCGGCGCTCGTCATCGTCTCGTCGCCGGCGCCGGCGTGGCAGCCGAACTGCCGCGTCGACCGGTACCTGGCCTGGCCGCGGCTGCTGTTTCCCGTCTTCGCGCTGTCGTCGCCGTTGCGGCTCTATCCGGAAATCGCGGCGGCGTTTCCGAACCTGCTGCGCCGCGCGCGGTTCGGGTTGCAGCACCTGTACCGCGTCACCCGCTACCCGTGCACGCCGGTGCGCATGGCGGAGCGGGTGCGCCTGCTCGCGGGCGCGGACTTCGCCGCCGACTGCCGCCGCGTCGCGGCGCCGGCGCTGGTGGTGACGGGCGACCCGGGGCTCGACCGCGTCGTGCCGGTCGAGAGCACCCGCGCGTACGTCGACGCGCTCGCCGGCGGGGCGGCGTACGCGCGCATCCCCGGCACGGGGCACATGGGACTGATGACGAGGCCGGAGCGGTTCCGCGACCTCGTGGCAAACTTCGCCGCCGTCCACGACGCCTCGGCGCCGGTCCCGCTGGCGGTGCCGGCCTGAGGGAGGATCGGAGACATGACGGAAGCAGTCATCGTTTCTGCCGTGCGGACGCCGGTCGGCAAGGCGCCGAACGGCACGCTGCGCACCACGCGCCCGGACGAGCTGGGGGCGGTCGCCATCGCCGAGGCGCTCAGGCGCGCGCCGGGGCTCGACCCCGCGGAGATCGACGACGTCATCCTGGGCTGCGCCATGCCCGAGGCCGAGCAGGGCATGAACGTGGCGCGCATCGCCAGCCTGCGGGCCGGGGTGCCGGTCGAGAGCGCTGCGGTGACCATCAACCGCTTCTGCTCCTCCGGGCTGCAGGCCATCGCCTTCGCCGCCGAGCGCATCGCCTGCGGCTCGGCGCGCACCATCGTCGCCGGCGGCACCGAGTCGATGAGCCTCATCCCGATGGGCGGCCACAAGATCGCGCCGAACCCGGAGCTGATGCGCGGCTACCCGGACGTCTACCTCAGCACCGGCCTGGTCGCGGAGAACCACGCCGCCCAGTCGCGGATATCGCGCGAGGAGCAGGACGCCTTCGCCCTGCGCAGCCACGAGCGCGCCGTCGCCGCGCTTGACGCCGGACGCTTCGCGGAGGAGACCACCCCGGTCACCGTGCGGGCGGTCGGCGGCAACGGCCGGGCGCCGCGCGTCGCGGAGCGCACCTTCAGCGCCGACGAGGGCCCGCGGCGCGACACCTCGGTCGAGGCGCTCGCCGGGCTGCGGCCCGCCTTCCACGCCCGCGGCTCCGTCACGGCCGGGAACTCGTCGCAGATGAGCGACGGCGCCGCGGCGGTCGTGGTGACCTCGGCCGAGCGGGCGGCGGCCGCGGGGCTCGCCCCGCTCGGGCGGTTTGTGGCGTTCACGACCGCGGGGGTGCCGCCCGAGCTGTTCGGCCTCGGCCCCGTGCCGGCCATCCGCAAGGTCCTGAAGCTGGCCGGCCTGACGCTCGACGACATGGACCTCGTGGAGCTCAACGAGGCCTTCGCCGCGCAGGCGCTGGCGTGCCTCAAGGAGCTGCCGATCGACCCGGACCGGCTGAACGTCAACGGCGGAGCGATTGCACTGGGGCATCCCCTCGGGTGCACCGGGGCCAAGCTGACGACGACGCTGCTCCACGAGCTGCGCCGCCGCCAGGGTCGCTACGGCCTGGTCACGATGTGCGTCGGCGGCGGCATGGGCGCCGCCGGCATCTTCGAGCGAGCGTGAGAGAGATGACGACAACAACCATCACGACGGCACGACGCGGCGGCGCCTGGCTGCTCGACGACGTCCCCCCGGCCGAGTCGTTCACGCCGGAGCGGATGACCGACGAGCAGCGTCTCATCGACCAGACCACGCGGGAGTTCGTGGTCAACGAGGTGGTGTCGCAGAACGACCAGCTCGAGACGAAGGACTGGGACCTGGCCCGCCGCCTGCTGCGGCGCTGCGGCGAGCTCGGTCTGCTGGGCACCGACGTGCCGGAGGAGCACGGCGGCATCGCGCTCGACAAGGTCAGCGCGGCGATCGTCGCCGGCCGGCTCGGCCAGTCGGGCTCGTTCAGCACGACGTTCGGCGCGCAGACCGGTCTCGCGATCCTGCCGATCCGCATGTTCGGCACCGCGGATCAGAAGCGGCGGTACCTGCCGAAGCTGGTGACGGGGGAGTGGGTCGGCGCCTACTGCCTGAGCGAGGCGGGGTCGGGGTCGGACGCGCTGGGCGCCAAGACGCGCGCCGTGCGGCGGCCGGACGGCAGCTTCGTGCTCAACGGCGAGAAGATGTGGATCTCCAACGGCGGGTTCGCCGATCTGTACGTCGTCTTCGCGAAGGTGGACGGCGAGCACTTCACCGCCTTCCTCGTGGAACGCAGCTTCGAGGGCGTGAGCAGCGGCGCGGAGGAGCACAAGATGGGCCTCGCCGGCTCGTCGACCACGCCGGTCATCCTGCAGGACGCGCGCGTGCCGGCCGAGAACCTGCTGGGCGAGATCGGCAAGGGCCACAAGGTGGCCTTCAACGTGCTGAACTACGGCCGCTTCAAGCTGGGGGCGGCCACGGTCGGCGGCGCGCAGGCGGCCATCGGCGAGGCCGCCCGCTACGCCGCCCAGCGCCGGCAGTTCGGCCGGCCCATTGCGAGCTTCGGCGCCATCAAGCACAAGCTGGGCGAGATGACGGTGCGCGCGTACGCCATCGAGTCGATGGTCTTCCGCACGGCCGGCCTCATCGACGGGGCGCTCGAGGACCACGCCGCCGAGGACGACGACGCGCTGCTCGCGGCGCTCGAGGAGTACGCCATCGAGTCGTCGATCCTGAAGGTGGCCGGCAGCGAGATCCTCAACTACATCCTCGACGAGAACATCCAGATCCACGGCGGCAACGGCTACGTCAAGGACTACCCGGCCGAGCGGCACTACCGCGACTCGCGGGTCAACCGGATCTTCGAGGGCACCAACGAGATCAACCGGCTGCTCATCCCGGGCATGCTCGTGCGGCGCGCGGTCCGCGGGCAGTTGCCGCTGATCGAGGCCGCCCGGGCGCTGCAGGACGAGCTGCTGAGCCCGCCGCCCCTCGACGCCGGCGGGGACGGGCATCTGGCGCCCCAGGGCGGCGCGGTGCGCATGTTCAAGAAGGCGGGCCTGGCGGTGCTGGGCCTCGCCATGCAGACCTACGGCGAGAAGCTGACGGACCAGCAGGAGCTGCTGTCGTTCACCGCCGACATCCTGATCGACGCCTACGCGGCCGAGAGCATGGTGCACCGGGCGCGGCAGGCGCACGACGGCGGCGCGGGCACGGCCGACCTGCAGGCCGACGCCGCCCGCGCCTACGTCAGCGACGCCGCCGCACGCATCGACGCGGCGGCCCGCTCGGCGCTGGCCGCGATGGCCGAGGGCGACGCGCTGCGCACGCATCTGGCGGCCCTGCGGCGGCTGCTCAAGGTGCCCCCGGTCAACACCGTCGCGATTCGCCGGCGGCTGGCCGATCAGACCGTCGAGCGGGCAGGGTATATTTTCTGACGGCGATGCCTGGAATGCTTTCCGGACGAGCGGGCCGGGTCCGCGCGGCGCTGGCGGGCGCCGTGCTGCCGGCCGCGGTGCTGGCGGCCGGCGCGTGCAGCCCGCCGCCGCCTGACGAGGCCGGCTACATCGACCGCCTGCGGGAAGACCGCGCGCTGAAGGACGAGTTCTTCGCCAGCGGCCCGGACTCGCCGGTCCCGCTCGACCGGCGGTCGTGGATGCTGCCCGTCCGCTACTACGAGCCGGACCTCGCGTACCGCGTCCCGGCCCAGCTCACCATTCCCGACGAGCAGCCGGTCTTCCAGGTCCCGACCTCGACCGGCCAGGTGCGCGCGATGCAGCGCGTGGGCACGCTCGAGTTCATGCTCAACGGCGAGCCGCGCACGCTGGCGGCGCTGGTCGAGCTGCCGGCGGCGGACGTGACCCGGCTCTTCGTCCCGTTCCGGGACGAGACGAGCGGCACGGAGACGTATCCGGCCGGGCGCTACCTCGACCTCGACCGCACGCCCACGGGCATCTACGACCTCGACTTCAACCGGGCGTACCATCCGACCTGCTACTACGACGAAGCGTTCGACTGCCCCTTCCCGCCCCCCGAGAACCGTCTCGACACCCCGGTGCGCGCCGGCGAACGGCTGCCCCCGGAGGACGAGCAGCGGTTCCCCGTCGGGGGCGGCGCGCCGCCGGCGGCCGAGAGCCCGGATGCCGGCGGTGGCGGACAGTAGCGCGCGGCCCCCGTTGCGGGGGGTCGTCTTCGACTTCGACGGCGTCCTGGCCGACACCGAGCGGCTGCACCTGGGCGCCTACCAGGCGGTGCTGGCCGGCACGGGCCTGACGCTCGACACGGGCGCCTACTACAACCGCTACCTCGGCTACGACGACGTCGGCGTGTTCACGACCCTCGCCAGGGACCAGAGCCGGCCGCTCGGCGGCGACGAGGTCCGCGGGCTCATCGCGGCGAAGGGCCGCCACTTCGACGAGCGGGTGCGCAGCGGCGGCGTGCTGTTTCCGGACGCGGCCGCCTGCATCCGGCGGCTGGCCGCCGAGCTGCCGCTCGCCATCGCGTCGGGCGCGCTCCACCACGAGATCGACGCCATCCTGACCGGCGCGAACGTCCGGCAGCACTTCCGCGCGATTGTCGCGGCCGACGACGTGGAGCACTCGAAGCCGGCGCCCGATTCGTACCGGCAGGCGGTGGAGCTGCTGCACGGCGGCGGTGCAGGCCTCGAGCCGTCGGCCTACCTCGCCGTCGAGGACTCGGTGTGGGGCATCACCGCCGCCCAGGCCGCGGGCCTGCCCTGCGCCGCGATCACGAACAGCTACCCCGCCGACGTCCTGGCGTCGGCCGATCTGGTCCTCGGCAGCCTGAGCGAGCTGGAAACCGTGGTGCGGCAAAGACTGGGCCGCAGCCCCGTCCAATGGAAATGATCTCGTCCAAGTTCATCCGCAAGTTCACGCAGGTGGCCAAGAGCCCGGACCCGGACCTGGCCACCGCCGCCCTGCTCATCGCGCGCCTGGAGTACCCGCGTCTCGACGCCTCGCGCTATCTCGCGCGCCTGGACGAGATGGGCTCGGCCGCGGCCGAGCGCCTGGAGAGCACGCCGTCCGCGGACCCGCTGCAGCGCATCGAGACCCTCAACGGCTACCTGTTCGACGAGCAGGGCTTCGCAGGCAACCGAAGCCGATACGACGACCCGCGGAACAGCCTGCTGAACGCCGTGCTCGACCGGCGAACCGGCATCCCCATCACGCTGGCGCTGGTCTACATGGAAGTGGCCCGGCGCGCCGGCGTGCAGATCGACGGGGTGAACTTTCCGGGGCACTTCCTCATGCGGATGCCGCACCGCATCGCCCGCGCGGACCACGTCGACACCGACCTGATCGTGGATCCGTTCCATGGGGGCGCCGTGCTGTCCGAGGCCGACTGCCGCCGGCTGCTGCACGATCACGTGGGCGAGCACGCCACGTTCAACCGCCGCCTGCTCGTGCGCGCCACCAAGCTGCAGATCGTCATGCGCATGCTCGTGAACCTGAAACGAACGTACGTGAAGATGCGGTCGTTCCCGCAGGGCCGCGGCGTGACCGAGCTGCTGGTCGCCCTCGACCCGTCGGCCATGGCGGAGCTGCGCGACCGGGGGCTGCTGGCGTACCACCTCAACGACTTCCCCGCGGCGCTGCGGGACCTGGAGGCCTACCTGCGCTTCACCTCGCGCGGCGAGCGCGACCAGCAGGAGGACGGCGAGGAGCACGCCCAGATCTGGGAGCACGTCAAGGCGCTCCGCCGCCGGATGGCCAGCCTGAACTAAAATCAGATGGGGCTGCGCCCCAAGCCCCCGGCGTCCGCTTGCGGGGACCCCACTGCCCCGCGCCGCTACCGCCGAGGCGCGCTGTGCGCGGCGTCCTCCAGATGGGGCTGCGCCCCAAGCCCCCGGCGTCCGTTTGCGGGGGCCCCATAGCCCCGCGCCACTTCCGCCGAGGCGCGCTGTGCGCGGCGTCCTCCAGATGGGGCTGCGCCCCAAGCCCCCGGCGTCCGTTTGCGGGGGCCCCATAGCCCCGCGCCACTTCCGCCGAGGCGCGCTGTGCGCGCCTTGCGCCGGCTGGGCCGGCGGTGCGGGCGCTTCGATATCCGTAGCGGTCAGCAGGCGCCGATCTCGGCGTAGAGGGCGGCCGAGGCGACGATGCCGTTGTGGAAGTTGCCCAGGTCGAGCTTCTCGTTGGGCGCGTGCGCGTTCTCGTCGGGCAGGCCGACGCCGAAGAGCACCGACGGCAGGCCGAGCACCTCCTGGAAGGTCGCGACGACCGGGATGGAGCCGCCCTCGCGGTTGAACACCGGCCGGCGGCCGAAGCCCTGCTCGATGGCGCGCCCCGCCGCCTGCACGAAGGGGTTGTCGAAGTCGGTCATCCACGGCTTGCCGCCGTGCATCCGCGTGACGCTCAGCTCGACGGTGCGCGGCGTCACCTTGCGGAGGTGGGCCTCGAACAGATCGGCAATCCGGTCCGGATCCTGGTCCGGCACCAGCCGCATGCTCACCTTGGCCATCGCGACTGCCGGGATGACCGTCTTGGCGCCGTCCCCGGTGAACCCGGACAGCAGGCCGTTGACGTCGAACGTCGGGCGGCCCCACAGCCGCTCCAGGGTCGTGTAGCCGCGCTCGCCGAACAGCTTGGGGGCGCCCAGCTCGTTCCGGTAGCGGCGCTCGTTGAACGGCAGCCGCGCGAACTCGGCGCGCTCCTCGTCGCGCAGCGGCCGCACGTCGTCGTAGAAGCCCGGCACCCTGACACGCCCGCTCCGGTCCTTCATCTGGCCCAGGACCTGGGCGAGCACGAAGGCCGGGTTGGCGACGGCGCCGCCGAACGACCCGGAGTGCAGGTCGCTGCGCGAGCCGCGCAGGTCGATCTGCAGGTAGGTCAGGCCGCGCAGGCCGTAGCAGATGGACGGCACGCCGCGGTCGAACATCGGCGAGTCGGAGATGACCACCACGTCGGCCGCCAGCTCGTCCTTGTGGTCGCGCACGAACGCGTCGAGGTTGACGCTGCCGATCTCCTCCTCGCCCTCGAGCACGAACCGGATGTTGACCGGCAGCTTCCCCGTCTCCCGCAGGCAGGCCTCCACGGCCTTGAAGTGCATGAACACCTGCCCCTTGTCGTCGGCCGCGCCGCGCGCGTAGATCTCGCCCTCGCGCACGGTGGCCTCGAACGGCGGCGACTCCCACTCGTCGAGCGGATCGACCGGCTGCACGTCGTAGTGGCCGTAGAAGAGGATGGTCGGCGCCCCGTCCGCGTGCAGCCAGTCGCCGTAGACCACCGGGTTGCCCGGCGTGTCGATCAGCCGCACGTTCTCGAGGCCGACGCGCCCCATCTCGGCGGCCGTCCACTCGGCGCACTCGCGCACGTCGCCCGCGTGCGCGGGCAGGGCGCTGACGCTCGGGATGGCCAGGTACTGCTTGAGCTCGTCGACGTAGCGGTCGCGGTTGAGGTGGATGAAATCGGTGACAGTGTCCATGGGCGCTCCTCGAGACAAGTATAGGCGGCCGGCCCCGCGGCGTGGCCGCTGCGCTTGGCGTACGCGCGGGACGCCATGTATCGTGAGCTGTTTTCGGGCAATTGCAATAGCGAAGCGCATGATCATGACGCTCCACTCTCACGGAACACTGGCGGCGGTCGCTCTCACCGGACTGGTCTGGCTTGCGGCGCCGGGCGCCGCCCGGGCCCAGGAGGCGGCCGTCGAGGGCGCCGTCACCGACGCGACGGGGCTCGCGCTGCCCGGCGTGACGGTGGAGGCGCGCGGCACGCAGCCCGGCAGTCCGACCCGGGTCGCCGTGACCGACGGCGCCGGCGCGTTCGTCATCGCCGGGCTGCCGCCCGGCCCGTACGACGTGACGTTCACGCTGCCCGGCTTCCACGAGACCGTGCGCGCCGTGGCGCTCGGGGCCGGGGCGACGGCCGCGCTCGACGTCGAGCTGGCGGTCGAGCTCGCCGAGCAGGTGGTGGTCGTCGGCAGCCGCGGCCAGCCGCGCTCGGTGACCGAGTCGCCCGTCCCCATCGACGCCATCCCGTTCCAGGACGTCATGCGGCAGGGCGTGACGACGCTCGACTACCAGCTCCGCACGCTGGTCCCGTCGTTCAACGTCGCGACGCACCCCATCAGCGGCGCGGCCTCGCTCGTGCGGCCGGCCAGCCTGCGCAACCTCGCCCACGACCACTCGCTGGTGCTGGTCAACGGCAAGCGCCGCCACCGCTCCGCGATTCTCGTCTGGTTCGGCGGCGTGACCGACGGCACGCAGGGCCCGGACATCTCGACCATCCCGTCCATCGCCCTGCGGCAGGTCGAGGTGCTGCGCGACGGCGCGTCGGCGCAGTACGGCTCGGACGCCATCGCCGGCGTCATGAACTTCCTGCTCAAGGACGCGCGCGAGGGCGGCAGCCTCGAGTTCAACACCGGCACCTACCGCGCGGGCGACGGCGACGCCTACAACGTCGCCGGCAACGTCGGCCTGCCGCTCGGCGAGACGGGGTTTGCCAACCTCAGCTTCGAGTACGGCAACGCCGACCCCACCAGCCGCAGCGTGCAGCGCGCCGACGCCGCGGCGCTCATCGCGGCCGGCAACACCAGCGTGGCCGACCCGGCGCAAATCTGGGGCGACTCGCGGGTGGACGACGAGGTGAAGCTGTTCGGCAACTTCGGCCGCCAGCTCGCCGGCGGCGTGGAGCTCTACGGCCACGCCAACTACGCCGAGAAGACCGCCACCCAGGGCTTCTACTTCCGCAACCCCAACACGCGCGCCAACATCTTCAGCCTCGACAGCGGCGCGACGCTGCTCGTCGGCGACGTGCTCGACGCGCGCGACGGCGTGCGCGACGGCTCGGCCGGCTGCCCCGCGGTGCCCATCACCGCCAATCGCCCCGACGAGGCGGCCCTGGCGCAGGTGTTCGCCGACCCCAACTGCTTCACGTTCCAGGAGATCGCCCCCGGCGGCTTCACGCCCAGCTTCAGCGGCGTTATCACGGACGTGTCGGCGGTGGCCGGCGTGCGGCGCACCGCGGACAGCGGCCTGGCCTGGGACGCGAGCGCCAGCTACGGCGCCCACGAGGCGGACTTCTTCCTCTTCAACACCGTCAACGCGTCGCTCGGCCCGGCCAGCCCGCGCGACTTCGATCCGGGCCTCTACCGGCAGGCGGAGGTCAACCTCAACTTCGACCTCTCCTACGCCGCCACCGAGCTGGTCCACCTGGCCGGCGGCGCCGAGTGGCGCGACGAGCGCTTCACGATCCGCGAGGGCGGGCGGCCGTCGTGGGAGGTCGGGCCGTACGCCGCGCAGGGCTTCGTCTCCGGCTCCAACGGCTTCCCGGGGTTCCCCGACTACACCGCCGGCACCTGGACGCGCGCCAACGTCGCCCTCTACGGCGACGTGGAGCTGCGGCAGCCGGACGACCGCTGGACGGTCGGCGGCGCCCTGCGCTTCGAGCACTTCGACGTGTTCGGGGCGACGACCAACGGCAAGCTCTCGGCCCGCTACGGGCTGGGCGACGCGGTGTCCGTGCGCGGCGGCGTCAGCACCGGCTTCCGCGCCCCGACCCCCGGCCAGCAGAACACGTTCAACGTGCAGTCGACCATCAACCCGGAGACGCTGGACCTGGTCGACAGCGCCACCGTGCCGTCCACCTACCTGGCCGCGCAGCTCCGCGGCGGCCGGCCGCTCGACCCCGAGACGTCGACCAACGCGACGGGCGGGCTGGTGGTCGACACCGGACCGTTCACGCTCACGGCGGACTACTTCCACATCGACGTCAGCAACCGCCTGGCCCTGTCGCAGTTCTTCAACCTCGCCGCCGACGAGCGCGCGCTGCTGCTGGCGGAAGGCATCACGTCGGCGCGCACGCTGGCCTCGTTCCGCTTCTTCATCAACGACTTCTCCACCCGCACGCAGGGCGTGGACGTCGTCGCCACCTACACGCCCCTGGCGCTGCGCGGCGACACCGTGTTCAGCTTCGCGCTGAACCGCACCGACACGGAGGTGACGAAGGACTCGGAGCTGCTGGGCCCCGGCGACGTGCTGGCCCTGGAGCGCGGCGTGCCGGAGACGCGCTGGAACGTGGCCGTCAACCAGCGCGTCGGCCGGGTCGGCCTGCTCGCCCGCCTGCACTACTACGGCGCGTGGGTCGACCACATCGACGCGCGCTCGGTGCGCCGCGCCGACGCGCCGCTCCTCGACGGCCGCTACATCCTCGACCTCGAAGCCGGCATCCCCCTGGCCGCCGACGTCACGCTGGCCGTCGGCGGCCAGAACGTCTTCGACACCTTCTCGGACCGCATGGACCTGTTCGCCGCGCGCTTCGGCCTGCCCTACAGCCAGTTCACCCCCTGGGGCCTGAGCGGCGGCTACTACTACGCCCGCGTCAACTACGCCTGGGGCAGCTAACTTCACCGGGTCGGGGTACGATCTTGCGGGTCCTGGCACCGCTCAATAGACTGGTTCAAATGGACCAACCTCCGTGTGGACGCGCCGCGGCGAAAGAACACGCACGCGAGGGCATCGCCGCGGTGATCGCCCGCATCGAGGCGGCCCGCGCCGAGCGTCCCATCGTCACCACCGACGAAATCCTCTCGGCGCGCGATCAGGGACGGCGGGGCTGACGCCGTTCGTGGTCCACACCTCGGCGACGGCACCGTGGCGTGATTCCCCCGTGATCCAGAATCTCCGGCGACCCGATCTGGCTTGATGAACGTCAAGATACGATAGGGGGAGCGGAGGGGGCGCGTTGGGTGCAGAGATACCGGGCTGGGTGACTCCGGCCGCCATTGTCGCCATTGCTGTTCTCGGAGCCTTGGCGAAGCTCATCCACTGGATGGGCAAGGTCGATGAACATCGCGGTGCCGTCGGGGCCTTCATGGACGAGATCCGGGGTGACTTGCGGGCCATCCGGCAGCAGATTAGCGACATCTTCCGGCTCCTCCCCGGCCCGACAGTCGCTGGTGCAAGCCCCCTGCAGCTCACCGACTCCGGCCGCGATCTGGCTGAACGCCTCGATGCGTACGGGTGGGCGCGCAACCTGGCGCCCAAGCTGATCGACGAAGTGGCTGGCATGGCGCCGTTCCAGATCGACCAGTTCTGCGAACGATACGCTGAACGGCGCTTGAGCGACGACATGACCACTCGCGTGGCCCAGCACGTCTACGAATCGGGCAACGTGCGGGCTCACGTCATCTCCGTTCTGCACGTCGTTCTGCGCGACGAATTGTTGCGTCTCACCGATCAGGAACCCTGAGTCCGTCCGGTTGCCACGCCGGCCCCGGTGGGCCGCCCACCCGGGGGACACCGCTCCGAAAATGAGCCCACTACCCGGCCTCCGGGGGTGTTGCGAAGGGCGGCCAATCCCTTGTACCCTGCGTGATTGGACCGGCGAGCGCGCGGGGCGCTGCCGCGCCCGGTGGGGCGCGCTCGCGACGAAGACAGCCGCGGCCGTGGCGGCTGAAGGGGGAAGTTCAAGATGAGCGTTCAGCTTGCCGTGCGGGTTCTCGCCGTTGTGTTCGCGCTGGGGTCACTGGCGCCGCTGTCCGCCGGCGCGCAGCCGGCCGAGACGTCCATTCCGCGCACCGCCGACGGGCGGCCGGACCTGCAGGGCGTCTGGGATTTCAGCTCCGTCACGCCGCTGCAGCGGCCCGCCGAGATGGCCGACCAGGAGTTCCTGACCGACGAGGACGTGGCCGTGCTCGAAGCGCGGGCCGCGGGCCGGGTCGACACGGCGCCGCCGGCCGGCAACCCCGGCAGCTACAACCGGTTCTGGTTCGCGGACGGCACGCGCGTGTCCGGCACCCGGCGCACGTCGCTGATCACCAATCCGCCCAACGGCCGGCTGCCGTCGTACACGGACACCGGGCGCGCGCGGATGGCGCTGCGCGAGGAAGCGCGCAACCGCAACGCCGGTCCCGAGGACCGCGACGTGGACGAGCGCTGCATCCTCGGCTTCAACTCGGGGCCGCCGATGCTGCCCGGCGCCTACAACAACTACGTGCAGGTGTTCCAGGGCCCCGACCACGTGGTGATTCTCAACGAGATGGTCAACGACTCGCGCATCGTCCCGCTCGACGGCCGGCCGGCGCTGCCGGCCGGGATCCAGCAGTGGCGCGGCGACTCGCGCGGCCGCTGGGAGGGCGACACGCTGGTCATCGAGACCACCAACTTCAGGGACATCGGCACCGCGCACCCGGCGCCGAACATGGAGCTGCTCGAGGCGCTCGGTCCCCAGATGCACCTGGAAGAGCGCATCTCCCGGCTCGACGCCGACACGCTGCTCTACCAGTTCACGGTGACCGATCCGACGGCGTTCACCGCGCCGTGGAGCGCCGAGCTGACGATGGCCCGCGCCGACGACCGGCTGTACGAGTACGCGTGCCACGAGGGCAACTACGGCCTCTACAACATCCTGGCCGGCGCCCAGGCCGAGTACCGCGCCGCCGCCCAGCGGTAGGGGCGCGGCGTCGAAGGAAGTGACGAACCAGTCGGCGCGGGGGACGCCCGGTGCGTTCCCCGCGCCGATTGGTCAGGCGGCGTTCGGATCCCGCCCGGCCTCAGTCCTCCTCCGTGCCCTCGTTCAGAATCGACAGGTAGCGGTCGTAGACGAACAGCCGGTTGCGCCGGCGGCCGGTGATCTCGCGCGCAATCCCGAGCTCCGCGAGCAGGCCCATCGCCGCGGACGACGCCGGGAAGGACAAACCGGTTCGCCTGCGAACCTCGGGCAGCGAGAGCAGCGGGCGCGCGGACAGTACGTCATGGACCCGTAGCGCCGAGCCGGCGCGCCGGCCGCGCCGCCCGATGGCGGCCCGGTCCGACGCGAGCATGTCCGACAGACGGCGGGACGCGGCGACGGCGCCCTCGGCCGTCAATCGCACCCCGTCGAGGAAGAAGGCCAGCCACTGCTCCCAGTCGCCGGTGCGGCGGACGTGCTCGAGGAGCTCGTAGTACTCGCCCCGACGCTGTTTCAGGTACAGGCTCAGATACAGCAACGGATCCCGCAGGGCACCCGCGTCGCAGAGAAGCAGCGTGATGAGCAGCCGCCCCACGCGGCCGTTGCCGTCCAGGAAGGGATGTATCGTCTCGAACTGCACGTGGGCGAGGCCCGCGCGGACGAGCGTCGGCAATCCGTCCTCGTGCGCGTGGAGAAAGCGCTCCAGCCGCGTCATGCAGTCGGGCACCGCGGTGTGCGGCGGCGGGACGAGCACCGCGTTGCCGGGCCGCGAGCCGCCGATCCAGTTCTGCGAGCGACGGAACTCACCCGGCAGCTTGCCGGAGCCGCGCCCGTGCGACAGCAGCACGCCGTGGATCTCGCGGATCAGGCGGTTCGACAGGGGAAAACCGCCCCGCAGGCGACCGAGGCCGTGCTCGAGGGCGCCGACGTAGCTCGAGACCTCGACCACGTCGTCGAACGGCGCGCCGGGCGCCTCGTCGAGCTCGAACAGCAGGAGGTCCGACAGCGACGACTGCGTGCCCTCGATCCGCGAGGAGAGCACCGCCTCCTTCCGCACGTAGGTGTAGAGAAAGAACGCCTTGTCCGGCAGGAGCGTCGAGACGCCGTCCAGGCGTCCGAGCGCGAGACCGGCCGCCTCCAGGGACTGCTGTAGCGGCCCGTCGAGCGCGATGGCCGGCTGGGGCGGCAGCGGGTTGGGTACGAAGGCTCGCACCTGTTCGCCGCCGGCTGCGGTAACCTCGTAGCGGCCCGTTTCTCCCCGTTGCATGGACGGCTGCCGGTCTCGTTCAGCGAAACTTAATAGCCGGGCACACTATTAAATGTTCACCAGGAAAATATTAGCAGACTGGCCATTCCGTCGGACGCGGCCGCGCGGACCGTCCGCCGGATGTCGAACGGCGGCGCAGGCGACGACTCAGGCGCCGGGCGTCTCGATGGGCAGGTCCTCCCGGTCGCCCCACTCCTTCCACGAGCCCAGGTAGTTGCGCACCCGCGGGTAGCCGAGCAGGCGCAGCGCCAGGTAGCTGTGGGCGGCGCGGTAGCCGCCCTGGCAGTACGAGACGACCTCCTTGTCGCGCGTGACGCCGGCCGCGTCGTACATGGCCTGCAGCTCGGCCGCCGGCTTGAACGTGCCGTCGGCGGCCAGGTTGCGGGTCCACTCGATATGCACCGCGCCCGGGATGGCGCCGCCCCGCTTCGCCCGCACGTTCGTGCCCAGGTACTCGCCGTCGCTGCGCGTGTCGAGGACGACGGCGTCCGGGCTGCCGAGCCGGCCGCGCACATCCTTCCACGTAGCGAGCACGCGCGCGTCGTTGCGCGCCACGTCCCAATCGGCCTTGCGGGGCGGCCGCGGGTCGCGAGTCACCGGCAGCCCCGCCCGCTGCCAGGCCCCGAACCCGCCGTCGAGCACGCGCACGTCGGGATGGCCGAACAGCTCGAGGAACCAGAACGCGCGCGCCGCGCGGATGCCCGACTGCTCGTCGTACGCCACCACCGGCCGCGCCGCCGAGACGCCGCGCGTGGCCAGCAGGTGCGCGATGATCCAGAGGAAGGCGTCCAGCGGCGCCGGATCCGTGTCGACCAGGCTGACGCCGAACAGGTCCAGATGGACCGCCCCGGGCAGGTGCCCGGCGGCGAACTGCTCGGCGGGACGCAGGTCGAGGACCACCACCTCGCCGGCCGGCCCGTCCGTCTCCGCGTCCCCGCCAATCCGCGCGGCCAGCTCCGCGGGCGAGATGAGCAGGCCCGGATTCTCGTAGCCCTTCGCGTCTGCGGCATTGGCCGTCATCTTCCCTCCTCCAGCTAGACGAGCACCCACCGGCCGTCCTCTTCCCGCGCCCGCCCCTCGTCGCGCAGCTTGACGAGGTGCGCCTGCACGGTCTGGGCCGCCGGCCGGCGCAGGTTGGCCGGCAGCTCGTCGTAGATGCGCCCGGCGATGGCCTCGTGCGTGGCGCAGCCGTCCCGCAGCGCCGCCACCACCTGCTCCTCGCGCCGCCGCCGGTGGTCGACGTACTGCCCGACCAGCGCCGCGACGTCCTCGATCTCCGGCCCGTGGGCCGGCAGCACGCGCGCCGGCGCCAGCTCCAGAATCCGCCGCAGGCTCGCCAGGTAGTCCGTCAGGCTGCCGCCGAAGCCGGCCGGGATGACCACCGTGCCGCCCTGGATCAGCAGGTCTCCGCAGAAGAGGACGCCCCCGGCCTCGTCGAAGAGACAGGCGTGGTCGGGCGCATGGCCGGGCGTGTGCACCACCCGCAGGCGCGCGTCGCCCGCGGGCACGCATTCTCCGTCCCCCACGGCGCGCCAGTCGACCGGATAGCGCGCATCCTGCTGCGGCCAGGGAATCTTGACGAACTCGGCCGCCGGCCAGCGCGCGGCCAGCCCCTTGCACCCCGCCGCGTGGTCGACGTGCGCATGCGTCACCAGCACCCGCGCCAGCCGCGACGCGCCGAGCCCCCGCTCCAGCTCCGCCACGTGGCGCGGGTCCCCCATGGCCGCGTCGATGAGCGTCGGCTCGCGGCCGGGAAGCAGGTAGGTGTTGTTGCCGGCGCCGGTGTAGGGACCCGGATTGAAGCCGGGAACGAGGATCACGTTCACGTCGTCAGGACCGAGCGGTTGACGGCCCGCGGTGCGCTGTAGATTATACGGCGTGCCGCATCCCGCTTCGGACGCCCCGTCATCGAGGGTGGCGACCGCCGCCCCGCTGCTACGCCGCGTGTCGATGAAGCGGTTCCGCAGCTTTCCTGCCGCGAGCGTCGAGCTCGACAATCCCACCTTCCTGGTCGGGCAGAACGGCGCCGGCAAGAGCAACTTCGCCGATGTGTTCGCGTTTCTCGCCGAGGCGATGACCATTCCGCTGTCGACCGTATTCGAGCGTCGCCGGGGAATCGCGACGGTCGGCTATCGCGACGCAATCAGCCGCGCATTCAACCTGGGATTGCGGGTCGAGCTGGCGAACGTGAACCCGGTCACGAGGCGAGCCATCTACGCCTTCGAGCTGGGTCCCGACGCCGGCCGTGGATTCGAGGTCGTCCGTGAGCAATGCGTCGTCGAGCTGACCGACGGGTCGCGAAACTGGTTCGATCGGGTCCGCAGCGGATTCCGAAGCAGTGCAGACTCGCTGCAGCCCGTGTTGGACGCCAGCGCGCTGGCGCTGCCCCTGATCGCGGGCGACAAACGCTTCTACTGGGTTCTGCGGTTCCTGACGAACATGCAGGCGTACCGGATCGAGCCGGCTGTGCTCCGAGAGACCCAGGATCCGAGCGACGGGACCCGGCTGCGTCCCGATGGAGGCAACACCGCCAACGTGCTGCGCGAAATCGAGCGCGAATCGCCCGGCGATTGGCAGAAGATCCGCGCTCTGCTCCAGAGCGTCGCGCCGGGAACGGTCGACCTGCGGCCGAAGACGCAGGGCGACAAGCTCTCCCTGGAGTTCACCCAGAAGGCGACGAATGCCAGGGAGGTGAAGTTCCCGGCATTCAACATGTCCGACGGCACGCTGCGGGCGCTAGGCCTGGTCGCGGCGATCTTCCAGCAAGCCAGGCCGTCCGTTCTCATCATCGAGGAACCGGAAGCCACCATGCATCCGGGCGCGCTCGGCGCGGTCCTCGACCTGTTGAGGCACGCGGGGCGCTTCATGCAGGTGGTCGTGACGACCCACAGTCCCGACGTTCTCGACGCCGTGTGGATTGAGGATCGCCATCTCCAAGTCGTGAGCTGGAATGACGGAACCAGCCACATTGCTCCGGTAGCCGAGGCTTCGCGGGCAGCCATGAGGGCAGGTCTGATGGGCGCAGGCGAACTGCTGCGAGCCAATGCGCTGGTGGGTGTCGGCGAGTCGCCGCCCCAGCCGCACACGATCAGCCTGTTCGAGGAATCGCTGACGTGATGGCCCAGCCAATCGTGAAAGAAGGTTGAGACCGGCGTGCCGCATGCAGCTTCTGGCGTCGAATCGTTCACGGCCGACGAGCGCGAGGCGCTCGCGCCGTACTTCGGGAACACCGACAGCCCGGTCTTCGTCCTGACCAACCTGCCGGAGGTGGTCAAGGGCGCGCTCTTCGCGCGCTACTCCCGCTCGGCCAAGTCGCTCCGCCGCCTCTTCCTCGACGAGTTCCTCGACCACATCCAGGCCGGCGACGCCGGCGTCTCGAGCGTCGGCGTGGAGCGCGCCGAACGCCTCTACGCTCGCGTCCTCGGCGAGTACGGCGACGACTCGGTTGCCCAGCTCGGCGGCGCGCACATCGCCTGCGAGGGCGTCTCGAACATCCTCACCAAGGTGCTCGAGCGCGGCCGGCTCATGTCCTACCTGGAGCAGTCCACTCGCTACGTCCCGTACACCGACCGCCCCGGCGGCCGCTGGAAGTACGTCGTCCCCGCCGAGCTGGACGACCCGGCGCTGCGCGCCCTCTACGTCGAGCGGCTCGACCGCGCCTTCGAGACCTACGCCCGGTGGATAGAGCCGATGCAGGCGCACTTCCGTCGCCTCCACCCGCAGTCGAAGGACGATTCGGACGCCGTCTACCGCGCAGCGATCCGGGCCCGGGCGCTCGACGCTCTGCGCGGGCTACTGCCGGCAGCGACGCGGTCCAACGTCGGCATCTACGGCTCTGGCCAAGCCTACGAGGCGCTCCTGCTCCGCCTGCGGGCGCATCCGCTGGCCGAGGCCCGCGCCACCGGCGAGCTGATGCTGCCCGAGCTGCGCAAGGTAATCCCCGCGTTCCTCGCGCGGGTGGACCGGCCCGATCGGGGCGTCCGCTGGGCCGAATACCTCTCTGGCCGCCGCGCCGACACCGCGCGGGTGACCGATGATCTCGTAGGCCAGCTCGATTCCGAGTCACGGCCCGAGGTCACTCTGACCGACTTCGATCCCGACGGCGAGATCAAGGTCGTCGCAGCGGCGCTGTACTCCGCGTCCGGACTTCCCCACGACCAGTTGATGGCGGCCGCCCGGGCCATGCCACTGAAGGATCGGGCGCGCGTTCTGCACGCCTACGTTGGCGATCGGGAGAACCGTCGCCACAAGCCGGGACGGGCATTCGAACACGCCACGTACTGCTTCGACGTCCTGTCGGACTACGGTGCGTTCCGGGACCTGCAGCGCCACCGCATGCTCACCATCGACTGGCAGCACCTAGCGCCGGCGCATGGCTGCACGCGGCCGGCCGCCATCGACGCGGTCGGCGCCACCAGCGACTGGCATCGCATCACCGACGAGGCCGCCGATCTGCACGCGCGCCTGGATGCCGCGCACTCGGCGCTGGCCGCGCAGTACGCCGTCTCGATGGCGTACCGGATCCGCTTCTACCTGCAGATGAACGCGCGCGAGGCGATGCATATCATCGAGCTGCGCACCGCTCCCCAAGGCCATCCCGCCTACCGCCGCGTCTGCCAGGAGATGCACCGGCTAATCGCCCAGGAGGCTGGTCACAGGGCGATTGCGGACGCGCTGAGGTTCGCGGATCACTCGGCGGTGGAATTGGGCCGGCTGGACGCGGAGCGAGCCATCGAACGTCGACGACACACAAGGGTAAGCAGCTCGCTCAGTTAGACGAGCGTCAGTCCTTCAGGCACGTACGTCCACCACGTCAGGATGCAGAACGATCACGACCGATGAAGCGCCCGCAGGGAGCCATCGGACGACTTGAACACCTGTCGTGCGTGCCACCTCAAGTACGCCGGCGCAGGCCACAAGTCACGGTCCGCTGGCAGGTGCACCGGCATCCTGTCATACCGCCCGAGCGCCTCGTCCAGGCCTTCACCAGTGGCTAGTGGAGCCACTACGACGACGGGCCGTGGAATACTGTCAGTCGTCGGCCTGTCCTCAGCAACCTGTTGTACACGCGACGTTGTCGAGCGCGGCGGACGCGAATACGCCGCAATCGACGGTTCGGAAGCAAGCGTAAAGGTGCCAGCGTCGAACAATTCATGATGAAGCGCGCAGAGCGCGATACCGTTCGGGACCGTGACGGGACCGTGAGCCTGATGCCATCGGATATGTGCCGCATCGATTGCCACCGGCCTATCGTTTAGCCGAACCGCAAAGCTACACACGGCGCACTTGTACACGTACGCTTCAAGTACACGAATTCGAAAACGAGAATCACGGCGCCTACGGCTCAACAGAGAGGAAGGAGAGTGTGGCGCAAGACGAAAGGCGATCGACGCCCAGATCACTGAGTGTGACGAAAATATTCGTCAGCATAGCGCACACCAAAGCCGCCAAGAGGTAGCGCAGCGACGCGTCGACGTCGCGATACAATCTCGTGAGGTGATTAAGCAGATCCAAAGCCGGCTCGAAGCAGACTTTCGTTCTAGGTTGGGCCAGCGAATCGTGAAATCGTTTTCACAGATCTCTGTCGCACCGTATGTGCCTCAGCTTGCGGATGATTGGTCGCTACGGCTGCTGGAGTCAGCTGGCGGCCATCCACTTCCGGTTGCCGCGTCGCAAGGAGAAAGCCAAATCCTAAGCTTGAGCTTTATCAGTAGTATCATCGATGTGGCCCGAGAAGTACTCGGGCGCCGCAGTGAGCTTACTGGCCCCGAAAGTGCGCAGTATCCAATTGTGATGGACTCACCATTTGGCAGTTTGGATCCGACGTATAGATACCAGATTGCCGAGCATGTCCCCGCCCTTGCTGATCAGGTAGTGTTGATGGTGACCGAGTCCCAGTGGCGAGGAGAGGTAGCGAATGCCCTAACGCGGCGCCTTGGGCGACAGTATGTGCTCACATATTTCACCCCAAAGGCGGATGTACAGGTCGAATCCATAGAACTCGACGGCGCCGAATACGACCTGGTTAGGCGGAGTCCGGATGAGTTCGAGTATTCCACGATTTGCGAGGTGTCGAATGCCTGACCGGAGAATCAGAATCGCCAGCGACCAAGCAGACTTCGTTAAGAGGCTACTACGAACAGAGGAGTCGAACGGTCCGTTCCGGACACAAGCGGATGTCTTGGTGTTCGCCGCGGCCTTCGGTGCTAGCAGAAGGCGGCGTCGAGAATTCTCTCAGTCTACTCGGGAGCCAATTCGTCACGAGGTGTTCGAACGCCAGAGAGATTCTTGAGGATGAACTCGCGGGAGCCGTAGATTATCTGTCCGCCCTGCTGTTGACAATTGCCTCTGAGCGGCATCATGACGACGAACCGGATGATGACGATCTCGACCTGAGGAAGCTGCTGACCCTAGAGTGAGCGCGGGTCAACATTGTGTCCCGCGGGGGCCGTCGGCGAAGAGATTCTCACAGCTCGTCCAGAAACCGCTGGAGGTCTGGATTCAACGTTGTTGCCCCTTCGTCCAGCCGGCTGTTCTGGTCAAGTATATCGGGAATGTTTCTATCTGAGGGGTCGGTCACAACCGCACTCGGCCTCTGAAGTCCGGCGCGAAGCGCGAGAAGCTCGGGTTCAGGCGCCCACGACTGGTGCGGCCTTTCTCCTGCGCGGCCGATCCGTTCTGCGACTTCGCGCCCCAGATTGGAGGCCCATTCCAGGCACCCGGTTTCATGCAACTCAGCAACGAGTGTGCCGACGAAGTCGCCGCACGCATTTGTCGTAACGTGACGTTCCTGCCAATGCCCAGGCGCTTCGACAATCCCCAGCTCGATGAGAATAGCGAGGCTTGTTGCGGCCCGGTGTGAATCGATTCTCCGGCCCACAACACGATTGGCAGTCACCCAACTGACGTGCCCCCGTGCGTACGCCGCCGCCGCAATACGCAACAGATTCTTCAGCGTTGGAAGAAATTCTGCGAGGTGGTACTTGAGCGGATCTCGAAGTCGATACCGACCATCCGTGCTCTTTATTTTCCGCCACTCACGTTGAACTTCGGGTGCCACCGGCCACGTGGTTGGATCAGCGACAACCAGGAGCGATGAGAAGAGTTCCGGACTCGCATTGTTTTGAGCCCAGGTGACCCACTGGTACTCCATAGCTGGTGTCCACATTGGATACACCTGCGGTGCTTCGCCCGCATGACGACTGCGCGTGTACATCCGGCAGTCCGGTTCTGAGAGTAGGACGCGAGACCAATAGGTATCTTTACTCACAAGCGAGACCTGGCGAGGCAGCCCCCAGACTCCCGGTGCAAGGCGCACGTAGTTGCCTTGAATAAGCATAGCCGCCACACTGGAAGCCGCACGGCTACGTCCGAAGCGGCCGAGACAGAGTGCCACGATCTCGCTCATGTGTAGTGGACCCTTCCTCAACAGCGTCGACCGGACAAAGTTGTTCAGTGTTGCGTCCGAATCGTCGGAGTCTCCTCGTCCACCCGCCTCTGTTTCTTTTTCGTTCACGTTGGTGGTCGACGCCTCGCGCACGAGCCCGTGTTGCACGGGATTACGCGGCCACGCAGTACGTGTGGTCAGGGCGATCCACCCTTCCTCCGCACATCGTAGAAAGAGGTGGGGCGAGTCCTGCATGACGATCTCGAGGTCGCGAAGCGAACACGGATCATCCTGGTAGCAGCCCGAGGTAGAAGTCGGTTCGCCGAGCCCTGCTGTTCAGGCCGCTTGGCGATGAGTAATTGAGCCGACGGGCGCCGGCGGTGTCCATTTGAGGCCCCAGGGACGCGTCAGACGCCCCCAGTGGTCGATCAGGCGGTCGATCAGGCGGAAAATCGCCGAAAAAGCCCGCCCCTGCAGGCTCCGGGGCGTACCGATGCCGGTCTGGCGCCGCAGGAGCATCCCGATGTTGCAGGCAGCCGCCTGGATCAGCACCCGCTTGCGGACATTCTCGTGACCGCGCACAAACACCCGACGCATGCCCCCCGTCTCATACATGTGCGCGAAAGTACGCTCCACCATCTCGCCCCGGCAGCGTTGCAGGCGACGACCCCGCCGCCCGTGCACACGCCGCCGGTTCGCATACAACGCCTGCTGCGCAGCACGCTTCGCCGGCGGCGTCTCTCCCGTCTTCTTGTCCTGCCAGACGCGCCGGCCGCGCTCGGGCTCCGATACGTAGCTCCGAACCCCGACCTCGCCGAGAGCCACCAGCGTCTCGTCGCTGTGATACCCCTTGTCAGCGACCAGCTCTTCGACCCCTCGACCGTCCGGCTGCACCAACTCCACCTGCTCGGCCGCCGCGGTCAGCGTCTCCGGCAGCGTGGCCGTATCGCCGTCCGATGCATCCTGCACCGTCACCGACACGATGGCCCCCGTCTCCATGTCGACCCCGTGCTCGACCTTGTGAGCCAAGTGCGTCCGGCCGTCCTTCATCTTCGCGATCTTCGCGTCCGGGTCCTGCGGCGATTGCCAGTCCTTGTTCGACGTCTTCTTGTTCTTGCGAGACCGGTCGAACCGAGCCAGATCCGCCCGCGTCGGGGTCTCCACCCCAGACGCCTCCGCCAAGCGCCGAAGGAACGCTTCGTAGCTTTCTCCCGTGTCCCGCCGCTCGATGCTCCGCATCGCCGCGTTCGCTTCCAGCGTCGTCGCATCGACGCCCACCGTCTTCCCCTTGACCAGACCCGCCGCCGACAACTGCTCGAGAACCCACGTGAATACCGCCTCGTGCGTCTCGTCGTCGATCAGACGACGCGTCCGCGACAGCGTCGAGTGGTCCGGCGCCGCCTCGGTCACATCCAGGTCCAGGAACGACCGCAGGCTCAGAGAGTCGGCCACCCGCCACGCAATCCCACGCTCCGAAGACAGACCCTCGAAGTAGCCGATGAACAGCATCCGGAAATACCGCCCAGGACGCAGGCTCGGCCGCCCCATCCGCGTCGCGTAGAACACCGCGCACAGCCCCTCGACGAACGCGTCGAACCCGGCCTCGTCCAGAACCCGGTTCAGACGCTCGAAGAACGGATGCCCCGCGTTCGTCGGCAAATCCGCCGTCGTCACCCACAGCGGCGCCCCTGGTCGCGCGGCCGGTTTCTTGCCCATCGCCATAGCTGTTCAGTCTACGGGCTCGATCGCGCCCAGGCCAGGCCCGTTCCCCGACTTTCACCACGGGCTGGTAGGCACCGCGGTAGAGATCAGCAATTGCAAATCCTGGAACGCACGCCACAATATCACGCTCGGCCAGCAGCCGATGAAGTCTCGCTCGGCGGCGGCGTCTACGAGTCATGGGGCCTTCGTACACGTAGCCTACAACACTCGACATTCGACGGCTACACCCGATGGCCGCGCGTACCGCCGTCGGTTCGGACTCTACCATGTCGCACAGTTGCGAAAACAGAATTGGCTGATTGCGAGTCTTGAGTGCTTTGAGAAGGCGCGTCGACAGTGACCGGATGTCTGCCACCTCGAGTGGTCCAAAGTACCACCCACTTCTCACGCGGGTGGCATGCTCCTCAAGCCATCGGGAGAGCTTCCGATGAACCAATGTGATTGCGAGGTACCGCGCCGGTGAGAGACGTGATTCCGCTTCGGTCACCTGATTTCCTGCTAGGACCGGGGCATCTTGGGCCAACTCCGCCCAGATGGCGTTGGTATCTTCGTGTAGGGCACGCCGCAGGATATTGTAGTGCGGAGAAAGACGGAGTCGCCTCAACGCCGCTGCCTCCACTTGTCTGATCCGTTCCCGTGACACTTTAAAGGCCCTGTCTTGACCGATGGCCTCCAAAGTTGCTCGCTCACATCCATCAAGTCCAAAGCGCCGCTTGATGATTTCTGCGTCCCGAGGTGAGAGATTGCCGAGGAGCGATGCTGTCAGTCGATCTGAGACGCGTAGTTCCCCTTCGGCATCACGTCGAAGTCCTGGCTGCGTACTGGTGCCGTACGCGCCGGACGCAAAGGCGACACAGGTTAGGAGTGTTGCAATCTTCGTGCGACCAAGACCGGCGGATTGTTGGAGCTGGTCTAGCGTTGTCTTCGCAAAATCGCCGACAACCTGTTTCGATCGACTCCGGGGCCATGTCAAACCGAGAGCGATGGCTAAAGACTCAATTGTCCTGCTCTCACCCAGACGCCGGGTTGCGCCAGCAATCCATGCCCGCCAAGTGATTTCGTCGATGTTCTGCCCAGGATGGCGCTGGCGAAGAAACGAAGCGTGGAGCAGCCCTGCGCTCGGAAGGGCGGGTGGCAGACCGATTCGTTTCTTCTCTTCGGGCACGGCGTGCTAAACGGATGAATCAGCGTTGCGCCTGATCTCGTGTGCCGCGGCGAATGGCAGGTGAAGGTCAACTGGGAGTTGCCACTTGATCGATCGTGTAAGCTGGCACCACGAAAACCGACGGGTCCCTGCAACCCGTTGGAATCGGCGCCCGATCGTGCGGCGACCGCGGAGTAGTGAGTCATCATGTGAGGAACGAGCGGAGCCGTCAGGAGTTGCCAAATGATCCTCGCCCGCTGCCGTAGCGACGTCGAAATTGATTCCCGAAGATGGCACCGTCATATTGTGTGGTGCAAAAGAGTCACCATTGATGGCGGGTTCCAGGATTGGATTGCTCGTGTGATCGGCGGCGACTACTAGCTGGTGCTCTTGGTACCTGGTCTTCTTGCGCACCGTCGAGGAGTTGCCGTACGAGACCCGCTGCCCGACGACGCGGTGAAGTCCGGCCCTTGTCCGTCCAGGATGTGAGTCTCACGCGCCAGACTCCCCAACCTCCAACAACACCTCCGCCTCCACCGGCACCCCCCCAGGCAGGGACCCCGCCCCATACGCCACCCGCGCATGCCGCCCAGCGTCCCCGAACGCCTCCACCATCAGATCCGAGAACCCGTTGATCACCGCCGGCTGCTCCCCGAAGTCGGGGACCGCGTTGACCAACCCCATCACGCGCACGACCCGCACCACGCGATCGAGGTCGCCGATGGCCTCCTTCACCGCCGCAAGCGCCTGCAGCGCGCACGAGCGGGCGGCCTGGTAGGCGGCGTCGACGTCCATCGTGTCGCCGACCTTGCCGGTGATCAGCCCGCCGTCCGCGTCGCGAGGTATCTGGCCGGCGATGAACAGCAGGTTGCCGGTGCGCACGGCGGGGACGTAGTTGGCGACGGGACTGGCTGCCGGGGGCAGCTCGAGGCCGAGCGCGGCCAGGCGATCTTCGACGGTGGACACGATTCGCGGCTCCTTCGTTCCGAAATCGCCGGCGCCTCAGGCCGGCCCGGCCGGCTCGTCCGGTTCGGCGGGCTCGCCCGTGTAGAACGCGGCCGTCCGCCGTGCCGCGGCCCGCGCGGCGGCGGGGTCCTCGCCGGCCGCGACGGCCGCCCGCTCCCACCCCTCGCTGCTGCCGGTGATGAACGCCCTGCCCTCCGGCGAGGCGGCGAAGGCGGCCTCGTCCGGCTTCGGCTCGGCCGGCTGCTCGAGATGCAGCGCGAGTCCCGCGAGGGCCTGCTCCCAGCCGACGCCGGTTGCGCCCGGCCCGTACTGGTCGAAGGGCGGCGCGAGGTGCGAGGTGTGCGTGAGCGTGAGCCGCGCGCGGCCGGCGCCATCGTCCGAGAGGCGCACCTCCACCCAGCTCATCTGCCCGCCGAACTCCCACGTCAGCGCGAAGGCCGCAGGCCGCCGGCAGGCCGTGATGGTGCCGCCCGCGTTGCCCTCCAGTTGATAGTGGCCGCCAAGCTCGAGCTGGCCGCTGATGGGGAGGAACCAGCGCGGGATGCGCTCGCCGTTCGTCACGGCGTCCCACAGGTCGTCGACCGCCGCGGCGAAGCTGCGCGCGAGCGTGACCGTGCGGGCGGGACGGCCGTCGCGCTCCAGCAGCGACGTGGAGCGTTCGACGGCGCCGAGGTTGGCTGCGACGTCGAAGTCCATGGTCGGAGGCTACGCGCCGGTCACCTCGGCGTCCTGCTTGTCCCAGTAGCGGCCGTACTCCTGGAGGAAGGTCAAGCTCTCGAACGACGCCATGCGGTCGAGGAAGAGCACGCCGTCGAGGTGGTCGGTCTCGTGCTGGATGACGCGCGCCGGGAAGCCCGAGGCGGTCATCGAGACCTGGATGCCGAAGCGGTCGAAGGCGGTCACGCGGATGTCGGTCGCGCGCGGGACGCGGCCGCGCAGGTCGGGGATGCTGAGGCAGCCCTCCCAGTCCTCCTCGGTCGCGGCGCCGACGGGCTCGACCACCGGGTTGATCAGCACCACGGGCGGCATGCTGGAATCGGGGTCGTCGACGCCGGCGACGAACAGGCGCAGGCTCTCGTGCACCTGCGGCGCGGCGAGGCCGATGCCGCGGTACTCGCGCATGGTCTCGAACATGTCGTCGATGAGGCGCTGGACGGCCGGCGTGTCGATCTCCGACGGCTCCACGGGCTGCGCCGGCGTGCGCAGCACGGGGTGCCCCATGCGCGCCACCTTCAGGATGGACATGTCCGTCGATTATACGGTAGCGTCGGTCTGCCGATGCCGGCCCACCAGCACGACGCGCCCTACCGGTTCTGCCCCCTGTGCGGCGGTGGGCTCGAGCCTCAGGTGGTCAAGGCCGGCGAGGTCGAGCGGCCCGTCTGCGCGGGGTGCGGCCACGTCGTCTACTTCGACCCGAAGATTGCGGTCGGCACGGTCATCCGCAACGGCGACGGCGCGCTGGCCCTCGTGCGGCGCTCCATCGAGCCGGGCTACGGCAAGTGGGTCTTCCCCGGGGGCTACGTGGACCGCGGCGAGGTGCTGGGGGCGGCGGCGGCCCGCGAGGCGCTGGAGGAGGCCAACCTCCGCATCCGGCTGGACGGCCTGATCAACCTCTATTCCTACGCGGGGCGCGCGCCCATTATCATCGTCTACGCCGCGACCATGGTCGGGGGCGAGCTGCGGGCCGACGACGAGTCGCTCGAGGCCGCCTGGTTCCCGGTGGACGCCATTCCCTGGCAGGAGCTCGCCTTCCGCAGCACGCGCGACGCGCTGCGCGACTACCTCAGGGGGATCCTGCACCCGCATCTGCCGGAAAGCTGAAGTCCTCGCGCTCGGCGTTCTCGAGCGCGCGGGCGACCATCGCGTCGATGGGCAGCGCCCGCTCGGCCGCCTCCACCTCGCCGCGCCGGGCCTTGGTCACCGGATGGCGCGGCGTGAAGAGCTGGCAGCAGTCCTGGTCGGGGATGATCGAGATGGGATACGTGCCCAGCGCCGTCGCCTCGTCGGAGATCTCGTTCTTGTCGGAGCCGACCAGCGGCCGGAGGATGGGCAGGCTCGTCACCACCGAGTCGATGACGCCCAGGTTCTCGAGGGTCTGCGACGCCACCTGGCCCAGCGCCTCGCCGGTCACCAGCGCCCCCGCGCCGGCGGCCCGCGCCAGCCGCTCGGCGATGCGCATCATCAGCCGGCGGTAGAGCACGACGCGCAGCGGCGGCGGGGCCGACACCACCACCTGCCGCTGGATGTCGCCGAACGCCACCAGGTAGAGGCGCGATGCGAGCTGGTACCGGGTCAGCAGCCGGGCGATGTCGCGCACCTTGTCCTGCGAGGCGTGCGACAGGATGGGATAGCTGTGGAAGTGCAGGAACCGGACGCGGCAACCGCGCTTCATCAGGCGGTAGGCGGCCACCGGCGAGTCGATGCCGCCCGACAGCAGGCACAGCACCCGCCCGCTCGCCCCCGACGGCAGGCCGCCGGCGCCGGGGTGGCGGTCGAGCGCGTAGAAGGCCTCGCGCGGCAGGATCTCGATGCGCACGTTGAGCTCGGGGTTGCCGAGGTCGACCGGCCAGCCGCGGGCCTCGTGGATGAGCCCGCCGACGCGCCGCTCGATCTCGGGCGACTTGAGCGCGTAGGCCTTGTCGGCGCGCCGCGCGGTGACGCGGAAGCTGCGCGGCGCGCGGCCGTCGAGGTCGGCCAGGATGGCGGCGGCCAGCTCGTCGAGGTCGCGGCCGGTGCGGCGGGCGCGCGCGAAGTTGGCGACGCCGAAGACGCGGCCGAGCCGCGCGCGGACGGCGTCCCAGTCGGCGTCCGCGCCGAGCACGACCTCGATGCGTCCCATCAGCGCGCGGACGCGCACGACGTCGAGGTCGGCCAGGGCCTGCCGCAGGTTCGTGACGAGGCGCTCGACGAACCAGGGGCGGTTCTTCCCCTTGAGGGCGATCTCCTGGTAGTGGACGATGACCGATTCCATAGTGCTCAGTCCGGCGCCGGCCGGCGCCGGGAGTCTGCGCCGTAGAACGGCGCAGACGGGCTATAGCATAATTCCCCGCATGCGCGATCTGATCGGGATCGCCGTCGTCATCCTGCTCGTCTTCGCCGCGCTGCGCATGGCGACGGCGCTGCAGGGCTACCGCCGCGGCCACGAGCAGCGGCGCGAGCGGCTCGACACCGCGGGGCGCTCGATCGTCGCCGAGGTGCCCGTGCCCGACGGTCTCCTGTTCTTTGCCGAGGACGCCGGCGCGTTCTACTGGGGCGAGCGGCGCGTCCCGAAGCGCGACATCCGCTCGGTGGAGGTCCGTTTCGGCGACGTGCCGCTCTCGACGGCCCGCGCGCGACGGTTCGGCGGGCCGGAGGCGGCCGGCCCGGAGGCGTCCGCCGCGATGCCCGAGGTGCACGAGCGCGCCGCCTGGGACGTCGCGATCGAGACGGCGGAGGACACGGTCGTGGTGGCCTGCGGCGCCATCCGCGAGCACGTCTCCCAGGAGCTCGCGCGGCGCATCTTCGAGAAGGTCGGCCAGGCGATTGCGGCCTGCGACCGGGACGATCCCCAGGAATCCGCGCCGTAGAACCGGCGGCGGCCTCACGCCTCCCGGGCGGCGGCGGACGACGGCTCGACGAACGGCGTCGCGGTGACGACGCCCGCGCCCCGTCCGGCCGGCAGGTCGACCTCCACCCGCGTTCCCGCCGCGGCCAGCTCGCGGGGCAGGTAG
>CBDAUL010000010.1:0-934062 GCA_965200475.1 Vicinamibacterales bacterium | reverse complement strand
GAGGCGGCAATCCCCGCGCCGATCCACGCGTCGGCGGTGCGGCCGCTGAGGTTGATGAAGGGCTGCACGGCAACGCCCGCCTGCGAGCCCGGCCCCGGGGCATCGCCGCCGGGCTGGGCGCGCGCGGGCCCCGGCTGGACCAGCAGCCAGGCCGCCAGCAGCGCCGCGCCGCGCGCGAGGGACGTGAATGTGACGTTGCGGTGCGACATGAGCAACGTTGCAGACTATCATGTGCTGGTTTGCCGTGGCCGTCGGGGGCCGTGCGCCGCGCGGCGCCCGATTCGGTCCGCTGTCTTTCCCTCGCGGTCAACGGTGCCGCGGGGCCAGCCGAGGGGTTGTCATGATGTCACGCATCCGCTTCTTCGCCGTGCTCGTCGCCGTGGTCTTCGTTCTCGTCCCGCAGGCGCTGCTTGCGCAAGGCTTGACCCGGGCCACGCCGGAGGATGTCGGCCTCTCGTCGGAGCGCCTCGAGCGGCTGACGGCAGCGCTCCAGGGCTACGTCGACGAGGGCCGCCTGCCCGGCGCCGTCGCCCTCGTGGCCCGGCGCGGCAAGATTGCCTACCTGGAAGCGGTCGGCTACCGCGACATCGAGTCGGAAGCGCCCATGACCACCGACGCGATCTTCCGCATTGCGTCGCAGACCAAGGCGCTGGCCAGCACCGGCGTGATGCTGCTGCAGGAGGACGGCAAGCTGCTCATCACCGATCCGGTCGGCAAGTACCTGCCGGCGTTCCTCGAGACGACCGTCGCGGAGCGCAACGACGAGGGCGGCTACGATGTGGTCCCGTCGAAGCGGCCGATCACGATTCTCGACCTGCTGACGCACACGGCCGGCATCAGCTACGGCAACGGCCCGGCGGCCGATCAGTGGTACACGGCCGGGATCACCGGCTGGTACTTCGCCGACCGCGACGAACCGGTCGGCGACGTCATGGCGCGGCTGGCCGAGCTGCCGCTCGACGCGCATCCCGGCGAGTCGTGGATCTACGGGTACAACACCGACATTCTCGGCGCGATGATCGAGGAGATCAGCGGCCAGACCCTGGGCGCGTTCCTCGGCGAGCGGCTGTTCGGCCCGCTCGGGCTCGACGACACGCACTTCTTCGTGCCGGAGGACAAGGTCGACCGGGTGGCGACGGTCTACTCGTCGGGCGACGAGGGTCTCGACCGCGCGCCCGATCCGGGCCACATGGTGGGCCAGGGCGCGTACGTGGAGGGGCCGCGCAAGAGCTTCTCCGCCGGCGCGGGCCTGCTCTCGACCGCGACCGACTACGCCACGTTCCTGCAGATGATGCTCGACGGCGGCGCCTTCGACGGCAAGCGCGTCCTCTCGCGCAAGACTGTCGAGTCGATGACCGTCGATCACCTCGGCGACATCGCGTTCCGTCCGGGGCAGGGCTTCGGCCTCGGCTTCTCGGTGGTGGAGGACCCGGCGGCGCTCGGGCTGCCGGCGTCGGTCGGCGAGTTCGGCTGGGGCGGCGCGTACCACTCGACCTACTGGGTCGATCCGGCGGAGGAGCTCGTGGTCGTCTACCTGACCCAGCTCATTCCGGCGCGCGACATCGACGACCACGGCAAGCTGCGGACGCTCATCCACCAGGCGATAGTCGACTGAGGCGGGCGTCGTCCGTGCGCGTCGTGAGCTGGAACGTCAACGGCTTGCGGGCCTGCGCCCGGAAGGGGTTTCTCGACTTCCTCGACGCGTCGGGCGCGGACGTCGTCGGCCTGCAGGAGGTGCGCGCGTTCGAGCATCAGCTCGATCCGGCGGTGCGGGCGCCGGCCGGCTGGCACGCGGCGTTCGCGCCCGCCGAGCGGGCGGGGTACAGCGGCGTGGCCCTGTATTCGCGGGAGCCGCCCGAGCGGGTGGAGACCGCCCTCGGCGAGCCCCGGTTCGACGTCGAGGGCCGGCTCGTCGTTGCCCGCTTCGGGGCCCGCTGCGGCCGGCTGGCGGTGGCGTCGGTGTACTTTCCCAAGGGGAGCGGCCGCGACCGGGACAACAGCCGCGTGGCCTACAAGCTCGACTTCTACGCGGCGCTCTTCGACCATCTGGAGCCGCTGCGGCGCGGCGGCCCCGTGCTCGTGATCGGCGACTACAACACGGCGCACGAGCCGATCGACCTGGCGCGGCCGGCGGCGAACACGAAGACCAGCGGCTTCCTGCCCGAGGAGCGGGCGGAGCTCGGCCGCTGGCTCCAGGCCGGCTGGGTGGACACCTTCCGCGCCGCTCACCCCGGCGAGCCGGACCACTACACCTGGTGGCGGCAGTGGGGCGGCGCCCGCGAGCGGAACGTCGGCTGGCGCATCGACTACGTGCTGGCCTCCGCCGCCGCAGCCGAGCGCGTCACGGACGCCTTCATCTGGCCGCAGGTGACCGGCTCCGATCACTGCCCGGTCGGGGTCGACCTCGCGTAGCAAGGCCGGTGCGCGCGGCCGGTCAGCCGGCCGCGGCCCGCGCCCCGGCGCGCCCGCGCAGCCATTCCACGGTCAGCAGCAGCAGGACGGCGAAGACGATCAGGAAGGTGGCCACGGCCAGGATGGCCGGGCTGATCTGCTCGCGGATGCCGGACCACATCTGACGCGGGATGGTGCGCTGGTCCTCGCCGGCCATGAAGAGGACCACCACCACCTCGTCGAACGACGCGGCGAAGGCGAACAGCGCGCCGGAGAGGACGCCGGGCGCAATCAGCGGCAACTGCACCCGGCGGAAGGTGCGCAGCGGACCGGCGCCCAGGCTGGCGGCCGCGCGCGTCAGGTTGGTGTCGAACGCGGACAGCGTGGCGGTCACCGTGATGACCACGAACGGCGTGCCCAGCGCGGCATGGGCGAGGATGAGGCCGAGGTGCGTCTGCGACAGGCCGAGCGTGGAGTAGAAGAAGAACATCCCCGCCGCCGAGATGATGAGCGGCGTGACCATCGGCGAGATCAGCAGCCCCATGGCCAGGCGGCGCGCCGGCATGGCGCGGCTGGCCAGTCCCAGCGCGGCCAGGGTGCCGAGCACCGTCGCCAGCACCGTCGCCGCCGCCCCGATGAGCAGGCTGTTGCCCAGCGCGCGCGCCCACTGGGCGTTGCTCGCAATCTCCCGGTACCAGCGCAGCGAATAGGCCTCCGGATCGAGACGCAGCATGCCCTCGGTGAAGGTGAAGTACGGCTCCGTGTTGAAGCTGAGCGGCACGATCACCAGGATGGGCGCGATCAGGAACGCGAAGATCAGCGTGCAGGCGGCCAGGTGGGCGATGCGCCAGCTCATCCCAGCCTCATGCGCTCGATGCCGACCAGGCGGTCGTAGAGCAGATAGAGCCCGGCCACGCAGACCAGCAGGATGGCGCCGAGGGCGCTGGCCAGCCCCCAGTTCAGCGACGTCTGCATGTGGTAGGCGATGAAGTTGGAGATGAGCTGGCCGCTCTGGCCGCCCACCAGCGCCGGGGTGATGTAGTAGCCGATGGCGAGGATGAAGACGAGCAGCGAGCCGGCGCCCACGCCCGGGAGCGTCTGCGGCCAGTAGACGCGCAGGAACGCCTGCGGGAAGCTGGCTCCCAGCGAGGCCGCGGCGCTCATCTGCTGCGGCGGGATCGTGCGCATGACCGAGTAGAGCGGCAGCACCATGAAGGGCAGCAGCACGTGGGTCATGGCCACCATCGTGCCGGTCATGTTGTAGATCATGGCGATCCGCCCGTCGTCGCCGATCAGCCCGAGGCTGACGAACAGGTCGTTGAGCACGCCCTGGGTCTGGAGCAGCACGATCCAGGACGTGGTGCGGACCAGCAGCGACGTCCAGAACGGCACGAGGACCAGCGCCAGCAGCAGGGCGGCGCGGCGCGGCGCGGCATGCGCAATCAGGTGGGCGAGCGGGTAGCCGAGCAGGAGGCAGAACGCGGTGATGGCGAGGCTGACGGCGAACGTGCGCCCCAGCAGCGCCACGTAGATGCGGCGGTCCTCCGGCTGGCGGGCGACGGCGCCGTCGGGCAGGCGCTGGAGGTCGAGGGCGTGCAGATAGTGCCGCGCCGTGACGCGCTCGCCCGCCGTGCGGATGGCGTGCCAGGTGCGCGCCTCGCCCCAGTCGGCGTCGATGGCGATCAACGCCGCGCGCCAGGGGCCGGCGTCGACCTCGCGCAGCCGCCGCACGCTCCGCACGAGGACGCTGCGCAGGCCGCCCTGCACGCGGTTCACGCGGCTGGCGATGCGCCCCAGCGTCCGCTCGTCGCGCGCGCGCAGCAGCTCGCGCGCAGCCGCGGCGTAGACCGCCTCGTCGGGGGCCCCCTCGCCGTCCCACTGGCGCAAGGCCGCCAGCGTGTCCGGCAGCGCGTCGGCCACCACCGGGTCGTAGACGCTGCGCACCAGCATCGTCCCCACCGGCGCGAGGAAGGTGACGCCGACGAACGCGACCAGCGGCAGCACGAGCCCGGCCGCCCGCACCGGCGGCCGTCTCAGCGCGCCAGCCAGGCGCTCGAGCGCTCGCTCATCGTTCACGCGGTTCATGCCTCGCCACCCCCGCTGCCGTGCCGCGCCGAACGGCGTCGAAACCCTCGCGACACTTTTTCGTTGTCGCGCAACGGCGGTTGCTCCTATTGTTGCCGTTGTCGCCGCGGCTGGGGCGCGGCCCTTCCGCATCTGACCGCCGAGGCGTACCGCCCGGCCACTGAGCATACCGATGAACCGACATCTTCCGACTCTCGGCCTGATGACGCTCGGCCTGACGATGGCGTTCGGCACGGTCCCGCCGGTCGCGCAGCAGTCGGGGCCGACCACGCCCGAATCGCCCGTGTCGTTTCCGGGAAGGGCAGCCTCCCGCGGCGCGGACACGCCCACCGTTCCCCTTCCCGACGGACCGCAGATCTTCATGGATTCGGGCGGTCAGCCATTCCGGGTGGTGCCGATCAAGGGATTCACGCATCCCTGGGCGCTCGCATTTCTGCCGCACGGCGATATCCTGGTCACCGAGCTCGGGGGACAGTTGCGGATCATCCGCGACGGGGTGCTCGATCCGCGGCCTATCGCCGGCGTGCCCCAGGCGAACGTGCGCGCCTGGCGCGCGGGGATCATGGACGTCGCGGTCCATCCGCAGTACGCCGACAACAGGTTCATCTATCTCACGTACTCGAAGACGCTCCCGGGAAGCCCGGCCGAGGCCGCGGACAGGCGGCCGGGGGCGGCGACCACGGTCACGCTGGCGCGCGCCCGGTTCGAGGGGGGCACGGCCCTCGCGGATGTGGAGGACGTCTTCGTGTCCGACGCCAGGTGCGGAACGGCCTGTGCATCGCGCATCGCCTTCGCCCGCGACGGCACGATCATCATGACGATCGGCATGCCGCGAGGCGACCAGCCGCAGAATCCCGCCACGCACGGCGGCAAGGTGCTGCGTCTGAACGACGACGGCACGGTCCCGCAGGACAACCCCTTCGTGGGCCGGCCGGGCTACCGGCCGGAGATCTACGCGCTCGGCATCCGCAACGCGGTCGGGCTGTTCGTGCACCCGGAGACCGGGGAGATCTGGGAAACCGAGCACGGCCCGATGGGGGGCGACGAGATCAACATCATCCGGCCGGGCAGGAACTACGGCTGGCCGGTCATCTCGTACGGCCGCGGCTACGCGAACCAGCCGATCGGATCCGGCGCGCGCCAGCGGGACGGGATGGAGGAGCCGTTCCTGTTCTGGAGCCCCTCGCCCGCGGTGTCCGGGATCGCCGTCTACACGGGCGACAGGTTTCCGGCCTGGCAGGGCAACCTCTTCGTGGGTGCGATGGGCGCCGGCTCGCATCTGGGGGCGCGCCAGTTGCACCGCATCGTCCTCAACCGCGCCGGCTTCCCCCAGCGCGCGGGAAACTGGACCATGCTGCACGAGCTCAAGCGCCGCATCCGCGACGTCAAGCAGGGGCCCGACGGGCTGCTGTACGTCACGGTCGACGCGACGGAAGGCGCCGTGCTGCGCCTCGAACCCGTCGAGGCGCAGCACTGAGCCGCCCGGCGGCCGGCTCAACGTGCCAGCCAGGCGCTGAAGCGCTCGTTCACCGTTCAACAGGTCCGTCTCCCACGACCGCACAGATACGCGTCCTCAACCTGTGGCGAAACTCGTCCAGCTTATCCGGCTCCCACACGATGTGGTTGTATTGACGCGTGTCGAAATGGATCTTGTCAATAAGATCCTTGCGACAAGAGAATATGACAGGGATGCCGCGCCCGTGGGCGAACCCGGCCTCATAGTACACTCCTCCTCGCGGCCCGTCGTCCCCGTGAGTGAAGTCTGCGACGATGAAGCGAGCTCGCCGAAGTTCCGCAACTATTTCGTCGTCTATCTTGTTTATGTGCTCCTTTCGATCGATGCGCAAGGCCTCGTACCCCGCCTCCTCGATTCCGGGCCGTATAGCCTGCTCCCAAACTTCGGTCGTGGATTCATTGAACCACATGGCTACAAACGCCTTCGACGACCCGGTGTCGGATTGTTCAAGTGCAGCCAGCCGAGCGTGGCCGTCAACAGACACTTGGTATACGCTTGCCAGGCTGTCGTACTTCTTCTCGATCCATCCTTGATTCTCCAGATAATCCATTAGATAGCGTAGCGCGTCAGCATGGACGCATTCTGACCACGCCAGCCGTCGTTGGTTTTCTAGATCTGTTTTGCTCACATATATGCGAAACTCTTCTGCGATATGCGACAACGCTGATGCGATATAACGAAGAAGTCGATCCGCTCGCTCCCGCGGGGACAAGGGCCGCCGCCGGGTTGCCTCTTCGACTGACTTGGTGCTTACCACCGGGCACTCTTCACCCAAGCGCCTCTGATCAATCAGCCAGGACGTCAAGCGCGCCTTCTCGGCATCGCTTTTGTTGCCGAGCATCGCTTGCGCCGTTCCGCCAATGAAGTACTTGCCCCCGGCACGCGGCGAATCTACGTGTTTGCCGTCGTGTGAACCGTCACTTTGCCCCTGAAGATGCGTACCCCAGATGGGACAGTGTGAATCGTCAGCCATTCTGTCATAATCCTTGCGAGAGGACGGTGCGAATCAGATATGTGTGGCAGGCGATTGGTAGCCAAGTCAAGCGGCGTCGGTGACGGTGACCGTGATCCGCTTTCCCAGGTGCCGCAAGGCTTCATCGATGGTGGCAGCCTTCGTCGGATGATCCGGGTTCAGCATGCGGCGGACCGCACTTTCCGCGACTTCGAGGTTCCTTGCGAGCTGGCGCTGCGAAACGCCGGTGTTCCGGTACGCTTCATAGAGCGCGGCCTTCAACGCCACTTGAACGGGTGGAACAACAACCGGGCGTCCCTTGATGGCCGGTGAGGGTGCTGGCAGGTGTGCGTTGTCTCGAATGGTGGATGAAATGAGCTCGCGCAGCAGATCCTTGGCTTCGGCGAGAGCTTCCGTGCGGGTGGCGCCGTCGGTCGCCCCCCAGCCGAAGTCGGGGAACGTGACAACGAATCTCCCGTCCTCGTCCCGCTGAATCTCCGCGGGATAGTTGAACGCATCGAGCATGTGATCCCACCTCCGACCCTCACCAACGGCCGGGTCAACGCGCCAGCCAGGCGCTGAAGCGCTCGTTCATCTCGTCGCCGTGGTCGCTCCACCATTCCCAGTCGTTCTCCAGGAGGCGGCCGGTGTTCGCGGGGAACAGGGGCATGTGCGGGTTCATGTCGATGCCGACCTCGGCGTGGCGGCCGATGAGGGGCCGGCCGGACCGGCGCGCCGGGCTGTAGGCGATGTAGTGGCCGACGGCGGCCATCGACTCCGCCGTGGTGGCGAAGCGGACGAGCGCGCGGGCGGCCTCGAGGTCCGGGGTCCCGGCGACGATCGCGACCGGGCCGACGTCGAGGATCTGGCCGTCCCAGACGATGACGAACGACTGGTTCTCGAGCGCCTGCGCGTTGAAGATGCGGCCGTTGTAGGCGGTGCTCATCACGACTTCCCCGTCGGCCAACATCTGCGGCGGCTGGGCGCCGGCCTCCCACCAGACGACCTGGTCCTTGACGGTGTCGAGCTTGCGGAAGGCGCGGTCCACGCCGGCGGGCGTGTCGAGCGCGGCGTACACCTCGTCGACCGGCACGCCGTCGGCGATCAGCGCGAACTCGAGGTTCGCGTGGGGCACGCGGCGCATCCCGCGCCGGCCGGGAAAGCGCTCCAGATCGAAGAAGTCCGCCAGGGTCGACGGCTTCTCGCCGGGGAAGCGCTCGGGACTGTAGGCGTACACCGTGGAGTAGAACGAGACGCCCACGCCGCACTCGAACAGGGCCTCCGGGGCGAAGTCGTCCGCGGCGGGCGTGCCGTCCGCCCCGCGCGGCAGCGCGCCGAGGTCGATCGGCTCCAGGATGCCCTCGTCGCAGCCGCTGACCACGTCCTGCGTCTCCAGGTCGATGACATCCCAGTGGACGTTGCCGGTCTCGACCTGGGCCCGCACCTGGGCCAGGCCGCCGTTGTAGTCCTCCAGGCGCACCTCGATGCCCGTCTCGGCCGCGAAGCGCTGCAGGTAGCCCTTGTCGATGGCCTGGCCGTAGGAGCCGCCCCAGGAGACGACGGTCAGCGTCTCGCGGGCCTGGCCGGTGCAGCCGGACGCGAACCCGGCGATCGCCATCGCCGGCAGGAGCAGCGCCGATCTCCGCAGCATGTCGTTCAAGCCGGTTCCTCCTCCTCGTCGTCCGGGTCCAGCACGCGGCAGTCGGTCGGGGTCCAGCCGATGCGGATGTGGTCGCCCTCCAGCACCGCGCCGTGGCCCACGATGTTCGGGATCTTGACGATGAAGTCCGACCGGCCGCAGACGGCGACCCGCAGCCGAAGGTGGTCGCCCAGGAAGGTGATGTCCTCGATGCGGGCGTCGAACTCGTTGGTGTACAGGCCCGGGGAAGGCGCGACGGCGACCCGTTCGGGCCGGATCGACAGCGTCGTGGCGTCGCCGGGCGCACACGGCGCGATGCGCAGCGCCCGCACGATCTGTCCGCCGACGTTCACGTCGCAGATCCCCTCGTCGTTGACGGCCGTCACCCGGCCGCCGAGGCGGTTGTTGGCGCCGATGAAGCGGGCGACGAACGAGCGCATCGGCTCTTCGTAGAGCGCCTCGGGGGAGGCGATCTGCTCGATGCGCCCCGCCCGGAAGACCGCCACCCGGTCGGACAGCACCATCGCCTCGTGCTGGTCGTGGGTGACGTACAGGACCGTGACGCCGAGGTCCTGGTGAATGCGCCGGATCTCGTACTGCAGCTCCTCGCGCAGGCGCCGGTCGAGCGCGCCCAGCGGCTCGTCCATCAGGACGAGGTCCGGCTCGAACACCAGCGCGCGCGCGATGGCCACCCGCTGCTGCTGGCCGCCGGAGAGCTGCCGCGGCCGGCGCTGATCGAAACCGTTGAGCCGCACGAGCTCCAACGCCCGGCGCACCCGGTCGCGGCGGCGCTCGGCATCGAGCCCGCGCACCTCCAGCGGGAAGGCGAGATTCTCGCCGACGGTCATGTGCGGGAACAGCGCGTAGTTCTGGAACACCATGCCGATGCCGCGGCGCCGGGGGGGCACCTGGTGCATGGGGCGGCCGTCGATGCGGATGGCGCCCGACGTCGGCGTCTCGAAGCCCGCCAGCATCATCAGGCAGGTCGTCTTGCCGGAGCCGGACGGTCCGAGGAGCGTCAGGAACTCGCCCTTGCGGATCTGGAGGTCGAGGTCGCGCACCACCAGGGTCCGCCCGTCGAAGCTCTTGCCGACCCGCTCGAACTCGACGTACGCGCTGCCGTTCGACGGCTGGCTGTCCCGCTGCACCGGCATCCGACCCAGAGTACCCCAGTACGGCAACGGGCGACGTCGGGCCGGCGCGCCGCGCTCCGGCCGGCGGTGTCGTCTTCGGCGACAATGGGCAGCATGGGTGCCGATACTTCCGGCCTGCCCCGCGCGGTCACGACGGTCATGTTCGATCAGTACGGCACCGTCGTGGACATGCAGGCCGGCCTGACCGAGATGGTCGCGCCGTTCCTGACCGGCAAGGGCTGGCGCGGCGACCCGCACCGCTTCGTTACCTGGTGGCGGCGCACGCACTTCGAGGACTCGCTGATCGATTCGCTGTGCGACCGCGGCCACACGTCGTACCGGGAGATCGGCCAGCGCGCGGTGGCGCAGGTGATGCGCCGGGCCGGCATCGACTTCACGGCCGACGAGGTGCGCTGGCTCGTGTCCCGGATCGAGCGGCTGAAGCCGTTTCCCGATGTCCTGGCGGCGCTCGGCAGGCTGCGGCGGCAGTACCGTCTGGCGATCCTCTCCAACGGGGACCGCGACATGCTCGAGGCCGCGAAGCCGCACATCGGGTTCGACTTCGACGCCGTGATCTCGGTAGAGGCCGCCGGCTACTTCAAGCCGCACCGCGCGACGTACGCCCGGGCGTGCGGGATCCTGGCGGTCCACCCTGCCAGCGTCCTCTTCGTGGCGAACCACGCGTTCGACTGCATCGGCGCGAAGGCGGCGGGGATGCGCACGGCGTTCATCGACCGGCGGAAGCGTCCCTTCGGGGGCTCGCCGCACCAGCCGGATCTGATTGTGGAGGACTTCGCGGCGTTGGCGCAGGCGCTCTGCGGTTGATGCGCGCCGCGCGGGGCGCGCGGCGTCAGTCGCGCCCGCCCGCCGCCGCGTCCGCCATCTCCCGCAGCGAGAAGAACACGAAGTCGGTGGACGGCCGCGTCGCCACCTGGGCGGTCGCGCCCCAGCCGCCGCCCGCGGACAGCCGCTGCCGATCGATCCAGGCGCTGGCGAGGTCGAAGCGGTTGGCCGGGGCATGGTCGTGGCGCAGGCTCTGCGCCGTGTGCAGGATGTCGGCGCGGTCCATTCCGAGGTCGGCCTTCACGTGCGCGAGCAGGTACTCGAAGTTGGCGTCGGCCGGCTTGTAGGAGCCGATGTCCTCGGCGGTGTAGACGGCGTCGAGCTCGACGCCGAGCTTGCGGCTGGACGCGGCGATGCCGTCGCGGTGCACGTTGGAAAGGATGACCAGCCGGAAGTGCCGCTGCAGGACGCGCAGCGCGTCGGCGGTGTCCGGAAACGCGGGCCAGTGCGGCACCGACGCCCCGAATGCCGCATCGAGCTCGGCGCTCGTCTCGAGGCCGAAGCTCTCGGCGATGCTCCGGTGCACGCGGGCGAGCACGTCCGGATAGCGCAGGGCCGGCGCGTGCTGCTGGTGGCGGCCCTCGCAGCGGGCGAAGGCCTCGAGCGCCGGCTCGCGGGTGACGTCCGTGCGGCCGCTGCGCAGGATGAGCGGCTGCAGCGCGTCCCAGATGCCGCTCTCCCAGTCGATGAGGGTGCCGTAGCAGTCGAACGTGAGGACGCGGTAGTCGGTCAGTCGGGGCATGGCGGCTCTCCGCGGTCGCCGGCTACTGGTCCTGGAAGTAGTCGTCCGTGCGGTCGAGCCAGTCCTGCCGCGGCGGGCTGAAGATGTCGACGTCGAGCGTCTCCTCGAGCGCCTCGGCCCTGTGCGGCACGTTCGACGGCAGGTGGAGCACCTCGCCGGCGGCCACGTCGAACACCTGCGACAGGTCGTCCCCCACCCAGAACCGCAGCTTCCCCTTCAGGATGTAGGTGAGCTGCTCGTTGTGGTGCGAGTGCCGGGGCACGACGGCCCCCTGCTGCAGGTAGACGTGGGCCACCATCGTGCGCTCGCCGCAGACGATGCGGCGGTCGATGCGGTTGGTGACCCGTTCCTTCGGCATGTCGTTCCACGTAAACTTGGTGACGGTTGCTGCGCTCGGCATGACCGCAGTGTACGGCATCGCGCGGCGCCACGAGGTTCGGGCCAGGATCGCCGTGCGACAGCGCCGGCGCCTGCGCCGCCGGAGGAGGACGGTCATGAAGCTGACCGCTGCGGAGCTCGCGCGGTTCGACGAGCAGGGCTACCTGTTCTTCCCGTCACGGTTCTCGCCGGCCGAGGCCGCGATGCTGCGGGCCGCCGCCGACGAGGTGTACGCGCTGGACCGCCAGGAGGTGTGGCGCGAGTCGACCGGCGTCGCGCGCACCGCGTTTGCCGCGCACACCTACCACGAGGCGTTCCGTCGCCTCGGGCGCCACCCGCGCCTCGTCGAGCCGGTGATGCAGCTCGTCGACGGCCCGGTCTACATGCACCAGTACAAGGTCAACGCCAAGGCGGCGTTCGACGGCGAGATCTGGCAGTGGCACCAGGACTTCGGCACCTGGCACCGCGACGACGAGATGCCGGAGCCGCGGGCGATGAACATCGCCGTGTTCCTCGACGAGGTGACCGCCGCCAACGGGCCGTTGCTGTTCCTGCCCGGCAGCCACAAGCAGGGCGTCTACGAGGCCGGGCACGATCTGGAGACGACGAGCTACCCGCTGTGGACGCTCGACCGCGCCACCGTGACGCGGCTCGCCGAGCGCGGCGGCTGCGTGGCGCCGACCGGGCCGGCGGGCAGCATCATCGTGTTCGCCTCCACGCTCGTGCACGCCAGCCCGCCGAACATCAGCCCGTTCGGCCGCAGCATCGTCTATCTCTCGCTGTGCCACGTCGACAACCACATCCGCCGCTTCAAGCGCGCCGAGTGGATCGCGCACCGCGACTTCGCGCCGATCGAGCCGCTGGCCGACGACTGCCTCGCCGAGCTGGTGCAGGCCGGCGCGACGGCCTGAAGGGAGCGGATGTACCTCCTCGAGCAGCTCCGGCAGCGTGCGCGCGCCGGCCGGCCGGTGCGGGTCGGCCTCATCGGCGCCGGCAAGTTCGGCTCGATGTTCCTGAGCCAGGCGCCCACGACCGAGGGCCTGGAAGTGCGCGTCGTCGCGGACCTCGACCCCGACCGGGCCCGCGCGGCGTGCGGCGCCGTCGGCTGGGACGCCGCACGCATCGCGCGCACGCGCTTCACCGCCGACGCCCATGCGGCGATCCGGGCGGACGACGTCGACGTGGTCGTCGAGGCGACAGGGGATCCGGCGGCGGGAATCGTCCACGCCCGCGCGGCCTTCGCCGGCGGCCGGCACATCGTGATGGTGAACGTCGAGGCCGACGTGCTCGCGGGACCGCTGCTGGCGGCCGAGGCCCGCGCGGCGGGGGTCGTCTACACGCTGGCGTACGGGGACCAGCCCGCGCTCACCTGCGAGCTGGTGGAGTGGGCGCGCGCCTGCGGCTTCGACGTGGTGGCGGCGGGGAAGGGCACGAAGTACCTGCCCGCGTACCACGCCTCGACCCCGGACACGGTCTGGGAGCACTACGGGCTCACCGCGGCCGAGGCGCGCGCGGCGGGCATGAACAGCCGGATGTTCAACTCGTTCCTCGACGGGACGAAGTCCGCGATCGAGATGGCGGCGATCGCGAACGCGACAGGCCTCACGCCGCCGCCGGACGGCCTGCGGTTTCCGCCCTGCAGCCGCGAGCACCTCGCGCACGTGCTGCGGCCCGCCGAGGTCGGCGGGCAACTGCATCACAAGGGCCAGGTGGAGGTGGTGTCGTCGCTCGAGCGCGACGGGCGCCCGGTGCCGTACGACCTGCGCTGGGGGGTCTACGTCGTCGTCGAGGCGCCCAACGAGTACGCGGCCGCGTGCTTTCGGCAGTACGGCATGAACACCGACGACACCGGCCGCTACTCGGCGATGTACAAGCCGTTCCACCTGATCGGCCTGGAGCTGAACGTATCGGTGCTGGCCGCCGGCCTCCTGGGCCGGCCGACCGGCGCGGCGCGGGGCTTCGCCGGCGACGTGGCGGCGACCGCAAAGCGGGATCTGGCCGCGGGGGAGATGCTCGACGGGGAAGGCGGCTACACGGTGTACGGGACGCTGCTCCCGGCGCCCGCGTCGCTCGAGCGCGGCGCGCTGCCCATCGGGCTCGCCCACGGGACGGCGCTCAGGCGCGCCATCGGCGCGGGCGAGGTGGTGCGCTGGGACGACGTCGAGCTCGATCCCGGTCTGGCCGCCGTGCAGGCCCGGCGCGCGATGGAGGCCCGCTTCGCTGCCGGCCCTGGCCCCGGCCAGGAGTCTGCGCCGCTGTAATGCGCGCAACGCCACTGCTCGTTCGTCCTGCGGCTCTCGCCGCGCTGCTGCCCCTGACCGCCTGCGTCCCGGCGCCGGGACCGGTCGCCGAGCGCGGGCAGCCCGCGCGGCTTCGCGTCGAGATCACCTACGCCGCCGAGGTTCACGAAGGCCCGCTGACCGGGCGCCTCTTCCTGGCCCTCAGCCCCACGGCCGACCCGGAGCCGCGGATCGCGGCCTACAACTCGGCCCGGCAGCGCGACGGCCGGGTGCCCTTCTTCGCGGCGGACGTGGCCGGCGCCGAACCCGGCGAGGCGATGGTCATCGACGCCGCTGCCGACGGCTATCCCTACGCGCGTCTGGGCGAGCTGCCGCCAGGCGACTACTGGGTGCAGGCGCTCGTCCACGTCTACACGGAGTACCGGCGGCAGGACGGCCACGTCATCTGGGCGCCGCAGGACCAGTGGGAAGGCCAGCGGTGGGCGTTCTCGCCGGGCAATCTCGTCAGCCTCCCGCAACGCGTCGCCGTGGACCCCGCCTCGGACGCGCCGATCCGCCTGGAGCTCGCCGACGTCATCCCGCCTGTCGAAGCGCCGCCGGACACCGAGTGGGTGAAGCGCGTCAAGATCCGGAGCCGCATCCTGAGCGAGTGGTGGGGGCACCCGATGTACCTGGGCGCCGTCGTCCTGCTGCCGCGCGGCTACGACGACAACCCCGGGCTGCGCTACCCGGTGGTCTTCGAGGCCGACCACTTCGGGCTCGAGCCCGCCTTCGGCTTCGCGACCGAGCCGCCGTCCGGCGGTCCGCCACTGTTCGCGCAGATGATGCGCGATGCGGGCGGGATGCGCGAATCCGGATACGACTTCCAGCGGGCGTGGACCGGCGACGACTTCCCGCGCGTGATCGCGGTGACGATTCAGCATCCCACGCCCTTCTTCGACGATTCCTATGGCCTCAACTCGGCCAACAACGGTCCCTACGGCGACGCCATCCACCAGGAGCTGATTCCGTATCTCGAAGCGCGCTTCCGGATGATCGGCGAGCCGTACGCGCGGGTGCTCACGGGCGGTTCCACCGGCGGCTGGATCTCGCTGGCCTGGCAGGTCCACTACCCGACGTTCTACGGCGGAACGTGGACCTTCTATCCCGACTCGGTCGACTTCCGCCGCTACCAGTTGATCGACATCTACCAGGACGCCAGCGCGTTCCTCGTTCCCGGCGCGGTGCCCGGCGCGCCCGAGCGGATGTTCCAGCGGACCATCGAGGGCCAGCCGGTCGGCAGCGTCCGCCAGTTGAGCCGGCTGGAGCGGGCACAGGGGTCGCGGGGGCGCTCGGGAGGGCAGATCGACGCGTGGAACGCGGCCTACGGCCCGGTCGGCGACGACGGCTACCCGCGGCGGCTGTGGAGCCTGGAGACCGGCGTCATCGACCGCGAGGTGGCGCTCTACATGCGCGACAACGGCTACGACCTGCGCCACTACCTGCAGGAGAACTGGTCCCGCATCGGCCCCGACCTCGTCGGGAAGATCCACGTCTACAACCCCGAGATGGACCAGTTCTACCTGACGTACGCCGTGTACCTGCTGGAGCGGTTCCTCGAGGGGACGACCGATCCGCCCTACGGCGGCGAGTTCGTGCACGGCCGTCCGATGAAGGGCCACCTCTGGTCGCCCTTCACCAACGCCGACCTCGTGCGGCGGATGGCGGACCACGTCGCCCGCAACGCGCCTGCCGGCGCGTCCAACGCTTGGCATGCGAGCGAGCCCTGACCGGGCAGGGCGGCGGGTGGCGGCAGCCGCTCGGCCGCAGCCACCCGCCGCGTGATCAGGCGCCGCTCGCCTACTTCGCCAGCGGGTCCGGCCGGAGCTGGAAGTGGACCACCTTGCTCGGCGTGCCCTTGCCGGTCTCGGCGTGGAACGGCGCGCGGGTGCTCCAGGTCGCCCAGACGCCGCGGCCCTTCCAGCCGGCGTCGGGCTCGTCGATGCGGCCGTCCATCCACTTGGTGTAGAACCCCAGCGGATACGGCACGCGCAGGATGACCCACTCGCCGTCGCGCAGCGCGAGCAGCCCTTCGGCCGCGTTGCCGGTGTTGATGGGCACGCCGCGGCCCAGACCCAGCGTGTCGAACTGGTCGACCCACGTGTAGTAGCTGCCCTCGATGCTGCCCGACGCGTCGATGCCCTTCATCTGGGGCATCGGCTCGTCGTACAGCGTCCACCCTTCGGGGCAGTGCTGGCCGGTGGCGTCCGGTCCGTTGAGCGGGCCGGTGCACTTGCTGCGGTCGAAGCTGGCCATGTGTCCGCTGGCCAGCGGGGTCCACACCACGCCGTTGCGGTCGATGTCCATGCCGCGCGGCGAGTAGCCGTCCTGCACCTCGGCGCCGGGGTTCTGGAACGGCACCTCGTAGTACTCGGTCAGGCCGGTCTCGGACGGGTTGTCGCCCGGGTCGAAGCGCAGCACCGCGCCGGGCATGCCGAGCGACGAGCCCCAGATGCTGCCGTCGACGGGGTTGTAGGCCACGCCGTAGAAGCCGGAGCGGATGCGGGTGTCCTTCGCGGGGTCGGCGGGCTCGCCCGGCTCGACCCACTCGTCGCGCACGCCGTTGCCGTTGGTGTCGAGCACCAGCGGGCTCCAGCCCTGCGCCGCCTCCTCGTCACCCGTCTCGAGGAACAGGTTGGTGTTGAGCCACCCGATGACCTGCCCGCCGCCGCTGGTCCACAGCGTGTTGTCCTCGTCCTCGGCGAAGATCAGGTGGTGGGTGCTGTAGCAGGTGCCCACGAGCGTCATCTCCGCGGTGGCGGGGTCGTACACCGCCAGGTGGCGGTTGGCGCGCGGGTTCGGGAACGCGCGGGCCGACGGGTGGTCGGACCCTTCGAGGCACATGGGCGGGTTCTCGGGACCCCGCACCCGGGAGGTCAGCCAGACCCGGGCGTCCTGGTCGAGCATCGGGTTGTGCACGTTGGAGCGGCTGTCCCAGATGGCCTCGTCCCCCCAGTAGGGCGAGGACGCCAGCGGCGGTCCGGCCGCCAGCGGGGTGTCCGGGTCGCGTACCGGCACCGGGACCTCCGAGATGGCGTGATTCACCGGGTCGAGCACGGGCACGTAGTCGGCGCTGGCCTCGAGCGCGCCGTAGATCGGACCGTGGGCGTTCACCGTCGGGTCGCGCTTGTCGGTCGACGCCTCGTCGTGCAGGTAGGCGGTGGGGTCGGCCCAGTCCCACTGGGTGACGACGACGTTCCGCTCCGCCCCCTGGGGCCTCGGCGGCGCCGGCGGCACCTCGCCGGCCATGATGCGGCCGGTCCAGTCCGCGTACATCTCGAGCGCGCGGCGGCGCCCCATCCGGTCGAGCCCGGTGCTCATGTTGCCGCCGGCCTGGCCGGACTTGATGCGGCGGTCCCAGGCCTCGACGAGCGAGTCGAACTGGCCGAGCTCGGACGGAATCTCGCGCGTGGCCTTGTTCCCGAGCCCGTGGCAGGCGGTGCACCCGCCGGACTTCAGGCCGCGCAGCCAGGCCGCCTGGTTCGGCACGCTCGGCGAGATGCCGTTGCCGTCGGGACCTGTGCCCGGGAACTCGTCGTGCCCCGGCACCTCGAGCAGGGAGTACCAGTAGCCCGAGGGGTAGTACTGTGCAGCGGCCCGCGCGTCGGGCGCCGGCACAGCCGTCAGATCGACGCGCGCCCCCGGCGACGCCTGCTGTTTGGGCGAATCGACGAGCCCGTAGCCGCGCACCCAGACGTCGTAGGTCGCGTCCGGCAGGTCCGGCACGACGTAGCGGCCCTCGTCGTCGGTGACCACCGTGCGGTTGAAGCGGGTCGGCAGGTCCATGGTCTCGGCTATCACCCAGACGCCCGCCTCCGGCCCGTCCGGCCCGCTCACCACCCCGCCGATGTCGTCGTCGTCGATGGCCACCATCTGCTGCGCGCCCAGTCCGGGCTGCAACGCCAACAGGCAGACGGCCAGACCGCCGGCGACCGTTCCAAGCAACGCGAACATCCTGCTAGTCATCTTGTCTCTCTCCCTGCTGTTCTGCGTCCGCGCCATTTCCGTCGATCCGGACGCGACTGGTGCGCTCGTGCATCCCCGATTTCGACATGGCCATGCCGCAATGTCAACTGTTCGGCAGCGGCGCGGCCGCGCTTCGGGTCGACTTCCCGAACGCGGCCGCGAGCGGCGGCAGGGTGCCAGCGTCATCACCATGACCATGGCGACGATTGCCGAGAACGTGTCGTCGCCTTCGTCAGGATGAGCCGCGCCACCGGCAAGGGATTATGATGGAAGCCGACTTCTACGATGTCCCGGCCAGGGAGGTGTGAGATGAGGTATCGCTTGCTTGGATTGCTGGGGGCAGTCGCCGCCGTGTTCGCGGTCGTCTCGCTGGCGCCGCAGCCCGTCGCGGCTCAACCCGCGGAGGCGTCGGATTGGGTGATGCCGCGGACGCCCTGGGGCGACCCGGACCTGCAGGCCATCTGGAACAACGGCACCATCAGCCCGCTGGAGCGCCCGGCCGAGCTGGCGGACCAGGCCTTCCTGGGCGCGGAGGGTGTGGCCGCGCTGGAGCAGCAGGCCCAGGCGCGCGTGGACCAGGAGAACGCGCCGACGGTGCGCACCGGAACGCTGCCGGCCGGCGGCAACGTCGGGGCCTACAACAGCTACTGGACCGAGCAGAGCACGTCGGTGGTGCGCACCGGGCGCACCTCACTGATCACCGATCCGCCCGACGGCCGCCTGCCGCCCCTGACCCCGGCCGCGCTCGCGCGCATCCAGTCGCCGGAAGCGCTGCGGCTGACCGAGGTGCAGGAGGGCCGCCTGCCAGCCAACGGGCCGGAGGAGATGGGGCTCAGCGAGCGCTGCCTGTGGTACCGCGGCATCCCCTCCATCCCCACCGGCTACAACAACAACTACCACTTCCTGCAGACGCCCGAGGCCGTGACCATCCTGCAGGAGCACATCCACGATCGGCGCGTCATCTTCCTCGACGGACGCCCGCACCTGCCGTCGGGCATCAGCCAGTTCGCGGGCAGCTCGCGCGGACACTGGGAGGGCGACACGCTGGTCGTCGAGACCACCAACCTGCGCGAGCCGTTCATCCGGCGCTGGGTCCGCCCGGAGCACTCGCTGTCGCGGGGTCGGCTCAGCGAGCACGCGCGCGTCATCGAGCGCTTCACGCGGACCGGTCCCGACACGCTCGACTACCAGTTCACCATCCACGATCCCCTGACCTGGACGCGGTCGTGGTCGGGCGCACTGCCGCACACGCGCCTGGACGGCCCGATGTACGAGTTCGCGTGCCACGAGGGCAACTACGGGCTCATGAACATCATGACGGGGTCCCGGGCCGAGGAGGCCGAAGGCGGGGACTAGTACCGTTGCGGCGCGCGCCCGAACACGGCTACATTGAAGCTGTCCCGTTGGGACACCTTGAGCTCGGGCCCCGTTGGGGCCCTTTTTTTTGATCGGACTCACCTCGTGGCCCATGCCGTCGTCGGGTTCGTGGACGCCGGTTTTCTGCGGGCCGAAGGGGCGAGAGCAATCGGGCAGCGGCCTGCAGGCGTACGTCCCGCGGCAAGAGCAGTCGTCGATTGGTTCGAGCGTCTTTGCGCCGGCAGAAGCGACCGGGCGTTTCTGCGAGCCTACTGGTACGACGGCGCCTTCGATCCCGCCCATGCCGAATACCGCGGCCAGCGGTCCTTCTTCGAGGCGATCGGACTGACCCCGGGCCTCCAGTTGCGCCTGGGACACATCGCGGAACGTCAGTCCCGGCTGGAGCAGCCCGTCCGGCGCGCACTCGAACGGACGGCAGCGGGACTCGGCCTCGACCCGCGACAGCTCATGACCGAGTTCGAGCGGCACTGGAGCTTCCGGTCCGAGCGTCAGCAGAAGGGGGTCGACACCTTGATCGCGCTGGACATGGTGCGTCTGGCCGGCCGGTCCGGCTATTCGACGGCGGTGCTCGTGGCCGGGGACCGCGACCTCGCCGAAGCGGTCCGGGCGGCCCAGGACTTCGGCGCGCAGGTGCTCGTGGCGACGCCCAATCGCGCCAGCGTCGCGCGAGAGCTGGCGCAACTCGCGGACGACGTGATCCATATCCCCGAGACGGTCGTGCGGCAGATGTTGACCGTCCGTCCAACGTCGGGGGGAGCGTGAAGGGACACGGCCCATGAGAACCGAGGACAACGTCGTCGTCACGACGGTGCAGGGGCAGTTCGAGGAGCAGCAGGTGCGGGCGTTCCTCGAGGCGCACGGCATCCCGACCACGGTGCGGGGGGAGGCGCTCCGGCACACGCACGGCCTGTCGGTCGCCGGACTCGGTGCGGTCGAGATTCTGGCGCCGCGCGAGCACGCCGAGAGCGCCCGCCGCCTGCTCGCCGAGGCCGAGCGCGGCGCCCTGCGCCTCGCCGACGACGTCGAGGACGGCGAGGACACACCACGCGGCTGACCGCGGACCCGGCCGCCTGCCGCCCGATGGCCGGACTCCTCGTGAGGCGGCCTCCGGGGCTGCCTTCATCTCCGCCATCTGTAAAATAGCCACATTGGAGAATGAATTACCTGTAATATCATTCTCGTGCGATCCGAAAAGCGGCACTACAGGTGGCTCAGTGCGCGGCTCCCGTCTGCCGGCAAGCGGCGCCTCGTGGTGCTCACCGGGGCGCGCCAGACCGGCAAGACCACGCTGGCGCGGCAGGTCTACGCCGATCTCCGGTACCTGAACCTCGACGCAATCGAAGAGCGCGAGGCGCTGCGCGGCCTCCGCAGCGCGAGCTGGGGGCGGGCCGTCGGCGCAGCCGTCATCGATGAGGCGCAGAAGGAGCCGGGCGTCTTCGACAAGGTGAAGCTGGCGTACGACGAGCGGCAGATCGCCTTCTCGATTCTCCTGGGATCGTCCCGCGTCCTGCTCCTCGATCGCGTCCGCGAGTCGCTGGCGGGACGCGCTTTCGTCTACGACCTCTGGCCGCTCATGGCATCCGAGCTGCGCCATGCGGACCACGAAGTCCCCGCGCGCCCGCTCCTCGATCGCCTCATGGCCGCGCCGGAGTCGTTCCGCGAGATCCTGGACGCGGAGCCGGCGCGGCTGCTCGGCGACGAGGCGACGAGTCGCATCGAGGCGCTGGATCATCTCGCCGTCTGGGGCGGCATGCCGGAGCTGCTGGCGCTCGACGACGGCGACCGGCACGAGTGGCTGCGCTCCTACCAGCAGACCTGGCTTGAGTGGGACCTCGCCGATCTGACCCGCGTCTCCGACCTGCTGCCGTTTCGCGAGCTGCAGCGTCTGGCGATGCTCCGCACGGGTCAGCTCCTGAACTACGCGGATCTGGCCCGCGACGCGGCCGTCAGCGCGGCGACGGCGCGCCGCTACCTGGAGTACCTGCGGCTCTCGTACCAGGTCGTCCTGCTGCAGCCGTACGCCCGCAACCTGACCAGCGCCACCGTGAAGAGCCCGAAGCTCTACTGGATGGACCTCGGCCTGCTGCGCCACGGGACCCGCGCCTGGGGCGAGCTGACCGGGCCGCTGTTCGAGACGCTGGTCGTCGCCGAGGTGCGCAAGTGGATCGACACGGTCGGACGCGACGTGTCGCTCTCCTTCTACCGCACGCGCTCGGGACGCGAGGTCGACCTGCTCATCACCACGCCCGCGGGGGTGATCGGCGTCGAGATCAAGAACCGGGCCCGCGTCGGGTCGGGCGACATCTCCGGCCTCCGCGCGTTGCAGGCCGCGCTGGGCGAGGAATGGGCCGGCGGCCTGGTGGTCCATCGGGGGGAAGACCTGAGGGAGCTGGCCCCAGGCTGTTGGTTGGTCCCCGCCCACCGGTTGTTTTGAGCGGGCCGCAACGACAAGGGCCTGCTGGGGGTCCCAGGGTGAAGCTGATAGAATGCAGGAGAATACAGAAGAATGACAAAGACCATCACGTTGCGGTTGGGCGAAGACGTCTATGAGGAGCTGCGGGAGGCCGCGGCGGCGGAGCGGCGCCCGCTGTCGAACCTCATCGAGACGGCGGCGCTCGCGCGGATCCGGGAGGCGCAGTTCGTCGACGACGCCGAGATGGCCGAGATCCTGGACAACGACCCGCTGGTCCGCAGGTTGAAGACCGGCTCCCTACAGGCCCGCCGGCGCAAGGGCCGCTTCGTTGAGTGAGTACCGGGTCTTCGAAACGGAGCAGTTTGAACGGGACCTGCGCTCGATCGCAAGGTCAGGCCACGAGGCAGTCGTCCAGAAGCTGCGCAGCTCCGTCTATCCGCGGCTCCGCCAGCATCCCCACTTCGGTCCGCACATCCGCAAGCTGAAGGGCTACGCGCCGGAGACGTGGCGCTACCGCATCGGAGCCTGGCGCTTCTTCTACGAAATCGACGAACACGAACGCGTGGTCTCGATGATCGCGGCGTCGCACCGCGGGTCCGCGTACTGACCGCGCCCCTGGACGTGCAAACTTCCCGTGATTGAGTGCCGGATCGGCGCGGTATGATTCTGCCGGGCCCCGGCGCGAACGACGCCGGCGCGGCCCGTGGGAGGAATGACCATGGCGTGCAGACTCCGGCTCTCCCTTCTCGTCGGCCTCATCGCGTGCGCGGTACCGCTCGGCGCCGCGGCGCAGGTCGACTACATCGATCCGGCCGGCGGCTTCACGCAGGTCGTGACCACGACGAACGCCGGCGTGAAGACGATCTTCGTCTCGGGCCAGGTCGGCCGGGGCGACACGCTGCGGGCGCACGTCGAGTCGGCGTTCGCGGGCGTCGTGCGGCGCCTCGAGCAGGCGGGCGCCACGCCCGCCGACGTCGTCAAGATCCGCATCTTCGTGAAGGACTTCGAGCCGGAGCAGTACCCCGTGATCTCCGAGGTCCGGCTCGCGACGTTCCCCGACGCGGACCACTGGCCGGCGAGCACGATGATCGGGGTGCGGGAGCTGGCCGCCGAAGAGCTGCGCGTCGAGATCGAGGCGATCGCGGTCGTGGCCGAGCCGGGAGCCGAGCTCGAGATCGAGCGCTTCGCGCCGGCGAACGGCTTCAGCGGGGCCGTGGCCGTGACGGAGAACGGCGTCAGGACCGTCTACGTGGCCGGCCAGGTCGGCGACGGCGAGACGCTGGCGGAGCAGACGGCGGCCGTCTGGGGGCGCGTCGGCACGCGCCTCGCCGAGGCCGGGGCCTCGCTCGCGGACCTGATCAAGGCCACCACCTACATCGTCGACTTCGATCCGGAGACGGACCTGCCGGCGTACCGCACGGGCCGCGAGCAGGCGCTGTCGCTCGCGGACATGCCCGCCAGCACGCTGCTCGGCGTGCCGGCGCTCGCGGCCGACCGCTACCAGATCGAGATCGACGGCATCGCCGTGGTGGGCGCGGACGGGCAGGAGGTCGAGCGCGAGTTCATCGATCCGGCCACCGGCTTCACCCAGGCCGTCAGTGCGCGCGGCGCCGGGCCCAAGGTGGTCCAGGTCTCCGGCCAGGTGGGCGTTCCGGGCGACCCGCTCGAGAGCCAGGCCGACCAGGTGTACGCCAACCTCAGGCAGCGTCTCGAGGCCGCCGGGGCGGCCCCGGAGGATCTGCTGAAGGTCGTGATCTACATGCCGGAGTACCGCCGGGGCGACTTCGCGGTGGTCGACGCGGCGCGCAAGGCGCACGGCTTTCCTGACGAGACGGTGCCGGCGGCGACGCTGCTCGGCATCCAGTCGCTGTTCGCGAACGAGGCGCTGCTGGAGATCGAGGGCATTGCCGTCGTCGGAGCCGCAGCGCTGCCCGACGACGTGCACCGGGAGTCGCGCAGCCGCCTGCCGCCGATCGATCGCGCGGAGCTCGATCCGGCCCGCCGCGCGGCGTACGACGCGGCCGTCGAGAGCGGCGCCGGCGCGCCCACGGGGGCGGCGGCGCTACGGCTCCACGGGTCGGGCACGAACCTGCGCTTCGACGCGCCGATGGGCCGCCAGCTCACCGAGCTGACCATCCTCACGACGGCGCGCGAGTACGACCAGCCGTACGAGTGGGCGCTGCACGAGCTCGAGGCGATCGCCGTCAGCCTCGACGAGGGCATCATCGACGTCGTGCGCCACCGGAAGCCGCTCGACGGGCTGAGCGACCGCGAGGCGATCATCATCGAGGTCGGCCGCGAGCTGTTCGGCACGCGCCGCCTCGGCGCCGACACCTACGCCCGCGCGCTGGCGCTGCTGGGGAAGACGAACCTCGTCGACGTGATCGACGTGATGGGCCGCTACGCGAGCACCGCGGCCACGCTCACCGGCTTCAACCAGCGCATGCCGGCCGGCTGGCGGCAGTCGCTGCCGCTGCCCTTCACCCATCCGGACGACATCCATCCCGACTCGCGCAGCCGGCTGCCGCTGCGGAGCCCGGAGAGCCTCAGCTCGGTGTCGGTGCTCTACGGCCGCATGCTGTCGCCCTCGGGCATCGGTCCAAACGTCATCCGCAGCTACGGCGAAGGGCAGGCAACACTGGAGGCGCGGGTGGGACGGCGACTCATGCAGCTCGCGATTCTGGTGACGGCCCGGACGCACGATTCGCAGTACGACTGGACCGTCAACGAGCCCAGGGCCCTGGCCGCCGGCCTCGAGGCCGAGCTGATCGACGTCGTGCGCCACAACCGGTCCCTGGACGGCGTGGACGAGAAGGACGCGGCGCTGATCGCGTTCGGCCGCGAGCTGTTCGGCGACCACAACGTCAGCGCGGAGACCTACGCGCGCGCCGAGCGCGCCTTCGGGGTGCGGGACCTGGTGGATATCGTCGGCCTGATGGGCGCGCACGCGGCCGACGCGGCCGTGCTGGCGGCCTTCGACCAGCAGTTGCCCGAGGGCGTCGAGCCCCTGCTGCCCGTGCCGTAGCAACGCGCGGACCGCCTGCTCGCCGGCGCCGACCCCGCCAGCGGACGCCGGGGGTTCGGGGCGCAGCCCCGTCTGAATGAAGCGAGGTGCGCATGAAGCTCGGACGCTGCGTTCTCTTGACGGCGCTCGTGCTGCCCTGCCTGCTCGCGCCCGGCCAGGCGCAGGAGGGGCCGCGCATCGGCGTGCCGGTGCCGCCGCTCGGCGACGGCCCCTGGGTGTTCGATACCGCCGAGCAGCACGGGATCCGCGTCAGCGTCGTGACCCGGGGGCTCTCGCATCCCTGGGCCCTGGCGTTCCTGCCGGACGGCGGCATGCTGATCACCGAGCGTCCCGGCCGGCTGCGCCTCCTGCGCGGCGGCGTGCTCGATCCGCGGCCCGTCGCCGGCGTGCCCGAGGTCCGCAACGAGGGCAACGGCGGCCTGCTGGACGTGGCGCTTCATCCGCGGTTCGCCGAGAACGGCCTCGTCTATCTCACCTACACCAAGCCGGCCATCAACGGCTGGGGCGCCCCGTCGCTCGCGCGCGGCCGGCTCGCGGGAGGCGCGCTCGTCGGCGTCGAGGACCTCGTGGTCACCGACCCCTACGAGGGCAACCAGGGCCTGAACGGGCGCGTCGTCTTCGGCGGCGACGGCAAGCTCTACATGTCCACCGGCGGGCGGGTCGGCAACCTCGCGCAGGACCTCGCCAGCCTGCGCGGCAAGATCCTCCGGCTCAACGACGACGGCTCCGCGCCGCCCGACAACCCGTTCGCGGGCGAGCCCGGCCACCGGCCGGAGATCTACACGCTGGGGCACCGCAACACGCTGGGCCTCATCCTGCACCCGCAGACCGGCGACCTCTGGAACCACGAGAACGGTCCCAACGGCGGCGACGAGATCAACGTCATCCTGCCGGGCCGCAACTACGGCTGGCCGCTCGTCAGCTTCGGACGCCTGTACCCGGGCGCGCGCGTCTCCGAGCATCCGACGCGCGAGGGGATCGAGTCGCCGCTGGTGGTCTGGCTGCCCGCCGTCGCGGCCGCCGGCATGGCGGTCTACACGGGCGATCGGTTCCCGCGTGGCGCGGCAACGTGTTCGTGGGCTCCCTGCGGAAGGGCGGCATACCGGGCACGGGGCACCTGCAGCGCATCGTGTTCAACGAGCAGTACGAGGAGCTGCGGCGCGAGGCCATCCTGCTGGAGCTGCGGCAGCGCATCCGGGAGGTGCGCCAGGGGCCCGATGGACTGCTCTACCTGTTGACCGACGAGGACGACGGTGCGCTGCTGCGCATCGAGCCTGCGGCGTGAGGTCCGAATTCGAGGAGCATGTCATGCGCATCATCACCCTGTTGCCGTTGTGTCTCGTGCTGAGCTTGGCGTTGCCAGCCGCGCAGGGCAAGCCGGACGAGACGCTGGACATCTACCTCATCGACGTCGAGGGCGGCGAGGCGACGCTCTTCGTCAGCCCGGCGGGCGAGTCGCTGCTCGTCGACGCGGGGTGGCCCGGCCTCGAGTACCGCGACGCCGACCGCATCGCCGCCGTGGCGCGGGAGGCCGGCGTGACGCAGATCGACTACCTGCTCGTCACCCACTTCCACACCGACCACATGGGCGGCGCCATGCAACTGGCCGAGCGGCTGCCGATCCGCCACTTCATCGATCACGGCGAGACGGTCGACACCGGAGAGCGCCAGCGGGCGGCGTTCGACGTCTACACGGCGCTGCGCAGCCAGGGCATGCACCGCGCGGTGGCGCCGGGCGACACGTTGCCGATGGACGGCCTGGATGTCGTGGTCCTGGCGTCGGGCGGGGCGGTGCTCGACGCGCCGCTCGACGGCGCCGGCGGCCCCAACCCGTACTGCGACGGCTTCATGTTCCAGGGCGAGGAGATCACCAGCCGCTACGGCAACGCCGAGGACGACCAGTCCATCGCCACGTTCGTGGGCTTCGGGCAGTTCCGCAGCGTGATCATGGGCGACCTGAACTGGAACCAGGAGCACCCGCTGATGTGCCCGGACAACAAGATCGGCAAGATCGACCTGTACCTGGTGTCGCACCACGGCTCGGAGACGTCCGGCTCCGAGGCGCTCGTCCACGCCATCGAGCCGCGCGCCGCCGCCATGAACAACGGCCCGCGCAAGGGGGGCGCGGTGCAGACCTTCGAGATCCTCGCGGCCGCCGACAGCCTCGAGCACCTCTGGCAGAACCACTACTCGATTCCGGGCGGCGACGCGCACAACTCGCCCGAGCAGTTCATCGCCAACCTGGAGGAGGGCACGCCGGCCCCGAACGGGCGGACCATCCACATGGGACCCGCCCACTCGATCCACGTGGCGGCCCGCCGCGACGGTTCCTTCACGGTGACGAACAGCCGCAACGGGTTCAGCCGGACGTACGGGCCGCGGGAGTAGCCGGGCCGGCGTTGCACGTCGATCGGTGAGGCAGGCGATGGAGCAACTCAGCGCGTCGCCGCCAGGTGTTCGGTCAGCTCGAGCAGGCCGATGGCAGTCACGCCGCCGGGACGCGGCCAGCGAGCGGGTCCGGCGTGAACCAGGTACTTCTCCCGAGGCTCGAGAACGTCGGAGGCCGCGTGAAACCCGCGTGACAGCGGTGCGGCCGGCGAACGCTTGATCTCGATGGCCATCTCGACGACGCCGCCCCGTTCGAGGACCAGGTCGATCTCGGCGCCGTTCTGCGTGCGGTAGTAGCAGGGGATGCGGCTCGGGCCGGCCGCCGACACGAGGTTCTCGACGGCGAACCCCTCCCAGCTCGGGCCGGCCACGGGATGCCCCAACAGTTGGTCCAGCCCGCTCAGGCCGAGCAGCGCATGTACGATGCCGCTGTCGCGGACGTAGGTCCTGGGCGCGCGGACCAGGCGCCTGCGAACGTTGCCGGACCACGAACGCAGGCGGCGGACGAGCAGCAGGTCGACCAGCAGATCGACGTAGCGCGCAATCGCCGGCGCCGACACGTCGAGGCTGGACGCCAGCCGCGCCGCGTTCAGCGGCGCCCCCTGCGAGTGGGCAAGCATGGTCCAGAGTCGCCCCAGGGTTTCCGCGGGCATGCGGGGAGCGAACAGCGGCACGTCGCGCTCCAGGTACGAGCGGATGAAGTCGGTGCGCCAGAGCAGGCTCTCCGCATCGCGGGATGCGATCAGACTCTCCGGGAAGCCGCCGCGGACCCAGAGATCCTCGGTCGTGATCCCGGACACGGACGCGTCACGGACACCGACCGGCTCCATCTCCACGCGGGCGATCCGGCCGGCGAGGCTCTCCGAGGCCTGGCGCATGAGGTCGAGCGATGCGGACCCGAGCAGCAGAAAGTGGCCGGAACGGTCACCGGCGGCGCGCCGGTCGTCGATCACGCCGCGCAGGATCTCGAAGAGACCCGGGGCCCGCTGCACCTCGTCGATGACGCACAGCCGGCGTCCGGCGGCGCGCAGGTACGCGTCCGCGTCCTCGAGCTTCCGGCGGTCGGCCGGCCGTTCCAGGTCGAGATAGAGCGCGCCGGCCCCAAGCTCGCCGGCAATCGCCCGGGCCAGCGTCGTCTTGCCCACCTGCCGCGGGCCGAGGAGCGCGACGGCCGGCATGTGCCGCAGCCGGCTCCGGACCTGGGCCTCCACGGCCCTGGGGATCTTCGTATCCAAGTAAATCGAACGTGTGCCGATTGATTTACCTGGATCTTACCGCGCGGGCGCGGCGATCGCCACTGATCATTTCATTCCCCACGGCACACCGCATCGCGGCGGGCGGACTAATACTAATCCACATGGGACCCGCCTCCTCGAGCCACGTCGCGGAGCGCCGCTACGGATCGTTCGCGGTGGCGAACGGCCGCAACGGCTTCAGCCGGACCTGCGGGTTCAGGGAGTAGCCGGAGCGGGCGGTCGCGAGTCGCGGCGCGGGCATCGGGCGCGCCCGTCGTACGTAGCGCGCCGAGGTGGTACCGGCCTTACGGCAGCAGATCGGCCACGGCGATCGTTGCGTCCGGGCGGGCGAGCGGCGCCACCGTCTCGCCGGCGTGGAGGGCGCGGACCGAGCGGTATACGTCACCGGTCGGATCCCGATGCACATCGAGGCGGGCGTCCGGAATGGCGACGATCCAGTACTCCGGGATGCCGCACCGCGCGTAGAGTTGCTGCTTGATGGTCCGGTCGCGGGTCAGCGAGTCGTCGGACACCTCGACGACGAGGAGCGCCGTCGCCGGGTGCGCATCCAGGTAGTCGAACTCGTCGCCCTCGACGACCGCGACGTCCGGTTCCGGTTCCGAGTCGCTGGCCGCCGCCAACGGCATCTGGGTCCGGACGTGGCAGCCGCTGCCGAACGCGCGGGCAAGCCGTGCAGCGGCGCGGGTGGCGACGGCCGCATGCCGGCTGCCTTGCGGCGTCATCGTGAGGATTTCCCCGTCAATCAACTCGATCCGGTCGCCGGAACCGAAGATGCCCGCCTCTACCGCGCGGTCGTAGACCTCTCGGCTCCAGCGGTAGCTGCGAGTTGCGGGATCGGCCATCCGTATCCCGGCGGCGGCAGGCGTCAGCGAGCGTCCCACTGCGCCTGCATCCAGGCGCCGGCCTGCCGGAGGGCGTTGACGTAGCCGCCCATCGTGTAGTGGCCCACGCCGGTCAGCTCCGTGAACTCGGCCGGGTGGCCGATCTCGGCGAGCGTGCGGGCGGCCTCGCGCGCGGGCTCGATGGGCACGAGCTGGTCGTCGCGGCTGTGGATCACGTGCACCGGCATCGATCCGATCTGGTCGAGCGGGTTGTCGCGGGGCGCGCTGGCGATGGGGATGGCGCCCGAGAAGCGCTCCGGGTGGTGCGTGGCCATGAACCAGGTGCCGGCGCCGCCCATGCTGAACCCGGTGACCAGGATGCGCTCGCGGTCGATGGCGTGGCGCGCGAGGACGTCGTCGAGGAGGAAGAGGACCGACTCCTCGGCCGACGGCACGGACCAGCGGCGGTTCGGCGAGTCGGGCGCCACGATGATGGCGCCCCAGTCCCTGAGCGCCGGCTCGACAATCTGGTACAGGAAGGGCCCGCCGACGCTGCCGCCGCCGGGGTGCAGCGCCAGGATCAGCGGGCGCGGCTCGCCGTCGCGCAGGTCGCGGGGCACCGAGATGGTGTAGCTCATCCGCCCGTGCTCCGGGACGTCGATGACCGCGCCCTCGATGCGCGGCGCGGCGCCCGACTGCGCCGCCGCCAGGGCCGCCGCCGCCACGGTCAACACTGCGAACAACGACACGAGAACAGGGGCGCTCTGGCACAGGCTGTTAAGCTTCATGACGCGTGATGATACAACAGGGGCGGGCGTGAGCGTCCGCACGCGGTTCGCGCCCAGCCCGACCGGCTACCTGCACATCGGCGGCGTGCGGACCGCCCTGTTCAACTGGCTGTTCGCGCGGCGGCACGGCGGGCAGTTCATCCTGCGTATCGACGACACCGACCGGCAGCGCAACCTCGAGGAGGCCCTGCAGCCGATCCTCGACGGCTTTCGCTGGCTCGGGCTCGATTGGGACGAGGGGCCCGAGGTGGAAGGGCCGCACGCGCCGTACTTCCAGTCGGCGCGCCGGGCGCGGCATCGGGAAGCGGTCGAGCGGCTGCTCTCCGGCGGGCACGCCTACCGCGACTACGCGACCGCGGACGAGATACAGGCCGAGCGCGAAGCCGCGCAGCGCGGCAAGGTGCGCTTCCTCTACAGCCGGCGCTGGATGGCGGAGACGCCCGCGCAGGCGGCGGCGTTCGAGGCCGAGGGGCGGAGCGCCGTCGTGCGCCTGAAGATGCCGCGCGACGGTGCGTGCGCGTTCGACGACCTCGTGCGGGGGCCGGTGGCGTTCGAGTGGGCGCTCGAGCAGGACCACGTCGTGCAGCGCGCCGACGGCAGTTGCCTCTACCACCTGGCGAGCGCGGTCGACGACCACGACTTCGGGATCACGCACGTGATCCGCGCGGTGGAGCACCTCTCGAACACGCCGCGGCAGATCTTCATCGCCCGCGGCCTCGGCTACGACCTGCCGGCCTACGCGCACCTGCCCTACGTGGCCGAGCCCGGCAGTGCCGAGAAGCTGAGCAAGCGCAAGGTGGGCGCCTACCTGCGGCATCCCGACTTCCGGAAGCTGCACGAGCACGGCGCCGCAGTCATGGAGGCCCTCGGCGAGCCGGTCGCGACCGAGTCGTTCAACCCGCTGGTCGTGGCGTTCTACCGCGCGGTGGGCTACCGGCCGGAGGCCCTGCTCAACTACCTGCTGCTGCTGGGCTGGTCGCTGGACGATCGGACCGAGATGTTCACGACCAGCGAGATGATCGAGCACTTCACCCTCGAGCGGGTCAACAAGTCGGCGGCCAGCTTCGATCCGCCGAAGCTGCTGGCGTTCGAGGAGCGCTACATGCAGCGGCTCCCGATAGCGGAGCGGGCGGAAGCGGCGGTGCCCTTCCTGCAGAGCAACCGGGCGCTGCCCGACTCGCCGTCGCCGGCCGACCTCGACCGGGTGTCGCGCGTCGTCGCGGCGGCCGGCGAGCGGCTCAAGGTGGCCGGCGACATCCTGAACTACCTGGAGTTCTTTCTCCCGGACGATACGTTCCGGTACGACGAGAAGGCTGTCACCAAGCGCCTCCGGGCCGCCGGTGCGGCCGACCGCCTGGGGCGGTTCAGGACTGTGCTCGAGACCGTCGACCCGTTCGACGCCGCAACGCTGCACGACGCCATGCAGCGGTTCATCGCGGCGGAGGAGATTGCCATCGGGCGCATCATCCACGCCGTGCGGGTCGCGGTGACCGGCAAGGCGGTGGGGTTCGGCCTGTTCGAAGGCCTGGAGATTCTCGGCCGCGAGGCCTGCCTGGCCCGCATCCGCCGGGCGCTCCGGCTCGCGGCCGGGACGGAGTGTGCATGAAGGACGACGACGCGAGCAGCAGCGGCCCGGCCGCGGGGCTGGATTTCATACGCCAGATCGTCGACGACGACCGGCGGGCCGGCAAGCACGGCGGCCGCGTGCAGACGCGCTTCCCGCCGGAGCCGAACGGGTACCTGCACATCGGCCACGCGAAGGCGATCTGCCTCAACTTCGGCATCGCGCAGGAGACGGGCGGGCTCTGCAATCTGCGGATGGACGACACCAATCCGGAGACGGAGGACCAGGAGTACGTGCGGGCCATCGAGAAGGACGTGCGGTGGCTGGGCTACGACTGGGCGGAACGTTTCTTCTACGCGTCGGACTACTTCGACCGGCTCTACGAGTGCGCGGTCCAGCTCGTCGAGGGCGGCCACGCCTACGTCTGCGACCTGCAGGGCGAGGAGGTGAGCCGCTACCGCGGCCGGTGGGACGAGCCCGGGCGGGACAGCCCCTACCGCAACCGGTCGGTCGCCGAGAACCTGGACCTGTTCGAGCGGATGCGGGCGGGCGAGTTCCCCGACGGCAGCCGCACGCTGCGGGCGAAGATCGACATGGCGTCGTCCAACATGAACCTGCGCGATCCGGCCCTCTACCGGATCCGGCGGGCGCCGCACTACCGCCAGGGCGACCGCTGGTGCATCTACCCGATGTACGACTTCACGCATCCGCTGTCGGACGCGTACGAGAACATCACCCACTCGCTCTGCACGCTGGAGTTCGAGGATCACCGCCCGCTGTACGACTGGTTCCTGGAGCGCCTCGCGTTCGAGTCGCCGCCGCGGCAGATCGAGTTCGCGCGGCTGAACGTCACGCACACCGTCCTGAGCAAGCGCAAGCTGCTGGAGCTCGTCGAGGGCGGGCACGTCGCCGGCTGGGACGATCCGCGCATGCCCACGCTGGTGGGCATGCGCCGGCGCGGCTATCCGCCGGGCGCCATCCGCGACTTCTGCGACCGCATCGGCATCGCGAAGGCCAACAGCCTGGTGCAGATCGCCCAGCTCGAGGACGCCGTGCGGCAGGAGCTGAACCGGACGGCGCCGCGCGGCATGGCGGTGCTGCGGCCCCTGCGCGTGGTGATCGAGAACTACCCCGAGGGTCAGGTCGAGCAGCTCGACGCGGTCAACAACCCCGAGGACCCGGCCGCGGGCACCCGGCCCGTCCCGTTCTCGCGCGTGCTCTACGTCGAGCGCGGCGACTTCCGCGAGGATCCGCCCCGCAAGTACTTCCGGCTGGCGCCGGGGCGGGAGGTGCGGCTGCGGTACGCCTACTTCCTCAAGTGCACCGGCGTCGTCAAGGACCCGGCCAGCGGCGAGGTGACCGAGCTGCGCTGCACCTACGACCCGGAGACGCGCGGCGGGTACGCCCCCGACGGGCGCAAGGTGCGCGGCACCATCCACTGGGTCTCCGCGGCCCACGCGCTGCCGGCGGAGGTGCGGCTGTACGACCATCTGTTCACGAAGGAGGACCCCGAGGACGCCGGCGAGGGGCACGACTACAAGGACTACCTGAACGCGGCGTCGCGCGAGGTCCTGACCGGCTGCCGCGTCGAGTCGAGCCTGGGCGGCGCCCCGGCGGGACGGCGCTACCAGTTCGAGCGCCAGGGCTACTTCTGCGTCGACCCCGACTCGTCGGACGCCGGGCTCGTCTTCAACCGCACCGTCAGCCTGCGCGATACGTGGGCCAAGATCGAGCGCAAGACGTCGGGCCAGGAGTCTGCGCCCTAGAACAGTGCAGACTCCGCACGGCGCGCCTCGGCGGTAGCGGCGCGGGGCTGTGGGGTCCCCGCAAGCGGACGCCGGGGGTTCGGGGCGCAGCCCCGTCTGATTGAAGCGGAATTATACTGGGGCCGTCATGCCTGATCGGAACCGCCGGATCACACTCGCCGCCCGGCCGGAAGGGCCTCCCAGGGCGACCGACTTCGAGCTGGTGGAGGCGCCCGTGCCGCGGCCGGGTCCCGGCGAGCTGCTCAGCCGCACCATCTACCTGTCGCTCGATCCCTACATGCGAGGGCGCATGAACCAGAGCGTGGGATACGCCCCGACGGTGGACATCGGCGGCGTGATGGTCGGCGGCACCGTGGCCCGGGTGGTCGAGTCGAACCTGGAGGGCTACCGGGCGGGCGACTTCATCCTCTGCTCGAACGGCTGGCAGGACTACGCCCTGTCCGACGGCACCGGCGTCCGGAAGCTGGACCCGGCCGCCGCGCCCATCTCGACGGCCGTCGGCGTCCTCGGCATGCCGGGACACACCGCGTACGTGGGCCTGCTCGACATCGGGCAGCCGCAGCCGGGCGAGACGGTGGTGGTCTCGGCCGCCTCCGGCGCGGTCGGCGCGGTCGTGGGGCAGATCGCGCGCATCAGGGGCTGCCGGGTGGTCGGCGTCGCGGGCGCCCCCGAGAAGTGCGACTACGTGACGCGCGAGCTGGGCTTCGACGCCTGCGTCAGCCGCTTCGACGCGGCCTTCCCGGACGCCCTCCGGGCAGCTTGTCCCGACGGCATCGACGTCTACTTCGAGAACGCCGGCGGCGCGGTGTTCGAGGCGGTCCTGCCGCTGCTCAACACGCATGCCCGCATCCCGATCTGCGGGCGCATCGCCAACTACAACCAGACGGAGCCGCCGCCCGGGCCCAATCTCGTGCCGCGCGTGATGGGGCTGACCCTGGTGCGCCGCCTCACCTTCCGGGGCTTCATCATCTTCGACCACATGGACCGCGAGCCGGACTTCCTGCGCGACGTCGGCGCGTGGATCCGGAGCGGCGAGCTGGTCTACAAGGAGGACGTGGTCGACGGCCTGGAGCAGGCCGTGCCGGCGTTTCAGGGCCTGCTCCAGGGGAAGAACTTCGGCAAGCTGCTCGTGCGCGTGTCGGACGATCCGACGCGCTGACGCGGCGCGGCGCGGTCAGGCACTCGTGATGCGTTCTGCGGATTCCACCGCGCGCCGCCTCCCCGATTCGATCGTCCTCATCTGCCTGCTGATCGTGCTCGCCCAGGCGGCGAGCTACGTCATCCCCGCCGGCGAGTTCGAGCGGGACGGCCGGCAGGTGATCGAGGGCACGTACCACGCGGTGGAGGCCGAGCCGCTGCCGCCGCTGACCTTCCTGACGGCCGTTCCGGCCGGCCTGGCCGCGGCCCAGGAGATCATCTTCTTCGTCTTCCTCGTCGGCGGCGTCATCCGCGTGGTGCGGGCCACCGGCGCCATCGACGCGGTGATCGGCTGGGCCATCACGCGGCTGGGCGCCCGGCCGGCGTGGCTCGTCGTCGGCACGGTCGCGCTGTTCTCGCTGGGCTCGTCGACGGTCGGCATGGCCGAGGAGTACATGCCCTTCGTGCCGATCCTGGTGGCCATGTGCCTGGCGCTGAAGCTCGACGCCGTGGTGGCCGTGGGCATCATCTACGTGGGCGCCGGGATCGGCTACGCCTGCGCCGCCGTCAATCCCTTCACCGTGCTGATCGCGCAGGACATCGCGGGCCTCGAGCTGACCTCCGGCCAGCTCGTGCGGTGGCTGCTGCTGGTCGTCTGCCTGGCGGTGGGGGTGCACCACATCCTGCGCTACGCCGCGCGCGTGCGCGGCGATCCCGGCCGGAGCCTGGTGGCGGACGTCGACTACACGGGCGGATTCGAACGGCCCGAGGGCGTGCGGTTCACGGGGCGGCGCGCGGCGGTGATCGCGATCCTGGTGGGCGGCATCGGCCTGTTCGTCTACGGCGTGGCGGCCCGCGGCTGGTATCTGGTCGAGCTGTCGGCGGTGTTTCTGGGAATCGGGCTGCTGGCCGCGCTGGTCGGACGCCTCGGCCCCAACGGCGCGGCGCGCGCGTTCCTGGACGGCGCGACGGAGATGACCGCGACGGCGCTGCTGATCGGCTTCGCCCGGACCATCGAGGTCGTGCTCTCGGACGCGCGCGTGATCGACACGATCATCCAGGCGCTGGCGACGCCGCTCGGCGCGCTGCCGGCGCACGCCGCCGCCGTCGGCATGCTGGCGGCCCAGACGATCTGCAATCTGTTCATCCCCTCCGGGTCCGGGCAGGCGTACGTGACGATGCCGATCATGGCGCCGCTGGCCGACCTGACCGGCGTGACCCGCCAGACGGCGGTGCTCGCCTACCAGTTCGGCGACGGCTTCACGAACATGCTGGTCCCCACCAACGCGCTGCTCATGGGGATGCTCGCGCTGGCCCGGATTCCCTACCAGCGCTGGGTGGCCTTCGTCGTGCCGCTGCTGGTCAAGCTGTATCTGATCGCCGGGCTCGCCCTCGTCGCGGCCGTCCAGCTCGGCTACCGCTGAGCCCCGCGCACCGGTCGGAGCGCGTCGTCCGGCGCCGGCCGGGCGGCGGCGGGGCGGAGCTGCGTGACGCCCGCGCAGACGGCCACGTTGACGCCCAGCGCGACGATCCCCGCGTGGATGTCCCACACCTCCGGCCGGCCGGCGAGAAGCAGGCCGGCGTAGGTCGCGCAACCGGCCAGCATCCCGCCCAGCGCCGCGGACGTCGTCAGGCGGCGCCAGGTGACGCCGAGGACGAACAGCGGCGCCACCTGCGCCAGGATCTCCATCTTGATCTCGGTCAGGCCCCACAGCGTCACGCGCGGGGCCAGCGCGATCACGACCAGCACGGCGACGACGGCCCACGAGAGCCGCTTGCCGGCGCGCGTGAGCCGCTCCTCCGAAGCTCCCCGGAGCAGGGTCGCGCCGACGATGTCCTTGGCGAGGATGGACGACAGGCTCAGCAGCACCGAGTCGGCCGTCGACATGACGGCCGCGACGACCGCCGTGATGACCATGACGCAGAGCCCGAAGAGCAGCGCGGAGCGGGTGCTCCAGGCCGTCAGCAGCGCGGGCATCACCTGATCCGCGTCGCCGCCGGCCGGCAGCTCCCCGATGGCCAGGATGCCGACCATGAACATCACGCCGGTCGTCACCAGCGGCAGGAACACCATCACGCTGAAGGCGCGCTTGAGGGTGGCCGCGTCGCGGGCGGCGTAGATGCGCTGGATCGCATGCGGATACACCGCGCCGGAGAAGCCGATGAGGAGGATGGTGCTGAACCAGTTGCGCGAGACGTCCCAGCCGGGGACGGCCACCTTCTCGGGGGCTGCCGCGGCCACGGCGGTCGTCAGCTCGGCGAGATGGGCCGGCGTCGGCACCACGGCCAGGAGCAGGCCGGCGAGCCCGACCAGCAGCATGATCCCCTGCACGCAGTCGGTCCACGCCACGGCGCGCATGCCGCCCACCGTCTCGTAGACGATGACGACGAGCGTCAGCAGCACCACGCCGGCCCAGTAGGGCACGGCCCCGCCCGAGAGGCCCTCGGTCACGTGGCCCATCGCCATCAGTTGCGCCAGCAGATAGTTCGAGATGGCCACGACCAGCAGCACGTTGGCGAGCAGCGTCAGGGGCGCCGAGCCGAAGCGGTGCGTGATCCAGTCGCCGGGCGTGACGAACGCATGCCGGCGGGCGACGGCCTGCAGGCGCGGGGCGAAGACGAGGTAGACGACGATGATCGCCATCATGAAGCCGACGCTCATGACCCACGCGTAGCCGAGCCGGAACGCCTCGCCCGGATAGCCGAGGAGCGTGTTGCCGCTGTACTGCGTGGCGTAGAGCGTCAGCAGCAGCACGAAGCCGCCGAGGTTGCGTCCGGCCAGGTAGAACTCGCCGAGGCCGGCCCCGGCGCTCCGCCGCCGCGTGGCGTAGCCCACCCCGACCAGCATCGCGAGGTAGATGCCGACGGCCACCCCGGCGCCGAGCGCGAGCGAGACGTTCACGGCGGGCCCTCCGGATCGTCGGGGTCGCGGCCGTCCGGCGGCGCGGGCCAGTGGCGCGCGACGACGTACACGGTGAAGATCGCCACCGACAGGCAGGCCGAGAGCGACAGGACGACCCAGTGCGGGAGACCGAGCCAGAGGCGCACCGGCCCGCCTGCCGGCAGATACCACGGCACCGACAGCGCGAAGAGCAGGACGTAGACCGCCCAGACCCAAGGGCGCATCCGCGGCTCGGCCGGATCGGGACTATTCGGCATTGGCCCGCCGGGCTCATGATAGTGCGCGGGGCGCGGCGTGTGCGTGCCCGGTTCCGGAGGCGATACAATGGGCCGACGCCTGAGGGAGCGAACCGATGAGACTGTTGCCCGCATGCGTGACACTGGCCGCGCTCCTGGCCGCCGGGTGCGGCTCGGCCGGGGAGACGCCCGGCGCGCCCGGCGACGCCCCGGAGCCGCTCTTCGACATACCGGCCGGGGCCACCATCGAGCTGCTCCGCGAGCCGGTGCCGGTCGCCGACATCGCGATGCGGACGCTGGACGGCGAGACGCTGTCGACGCACGACTGGCACGGCAAGGTGACGCTGGTGAACTACTGGGCCACCTGGTGCGGGCCGTGCCGGGAAGAGATTCCGGACCTGATCGAGCTGCAGGCGCGCTATCCCGACCAGCTCCAGGTCGTCGGCATCTCGACGGACGAGGGCGACCCGGCGAACGTCGCGGCGTTCGCCCGCGCCGCGGGGATGAACTATCCGGTCGTCATGGCGACCCCGGAGCTCAACCGCCAGTTTCCGGGCGTGTTCGCGCTGCCCACGTCGTTCATCGTCGATCCGCAGGGCCGCATCGTCCAGACGCACGTCGGCCTCGTCAGCCCGGCCGTGTTCGAGCAGGAGGTCCGCCACCTCACGTCGCTTCCGACCGCGGTCGCGGTCGAGCTGATCGACGGCAACGACATGACGCGCCTGGTCAACGCGGCGCACGCCACCAGCATCCCGGGGCTGGACCTGTCGGATTTGACGCCCGACCAGAAGGAGCGCGTGCTGCAGCGGCTCAACGCGGACGGCTGTCCCTGCGGCTGCGGGCTGACGCTGGCGCAGTGCCGCATCAACGACGCGTCGTGCGGGATCAGCCCGCCGCTCGCCGAGCGCGTGGTTGCCGAGGTCGTCGGTTCGGGCCTCGATTAGAGCAACCGTCACTCCCAGGGATTCACGATGGCGACGCCCGGCTTCTGCGGCTGCCGGTGTCCGTCGATGAATGGCTCGATGTCTTCGCCCGGATCGCGGTAGGCCGGGCGCGACAGCTCGTAGAGGGCGTCGAAGTCATCGCCGGCTGCCCGCACGTCGCCGGTGAGCCGGATGCCGGTGCTGTCCGGCGACATCGAGGTGATGGCGCGCGAGGAGGCTGTGCGCGCCTTGCGGCGGCGCGGCGGCGTTACGTCTCGGACGAGGCCGTCTCCGGTCCGAGCGGGTCGGCCGCAGCGTCCGGCTCGCGTCCTGCCAGCGCCGCTCGCTGCGCCAGCCGGCGGATGTCCTCGACGATCAGGTAGGCCGTCGGCACCAGGACCAGCGTGATGAAGGTGGCGAAGATGACGCCGAAGGCCAGCGAGACGGCCATCGGCAGGAGGAACGCCGCGTCCACGCTGCGCTCCATCATGAGGGGCGCGAGGCCGAAGAACGTGGTCAGCGACGTCAGCAGGATGGGCCGGAAGCGCGCAACGCCCGCTTCCCGGATGGCGGCGCCGAGGTCGGCGTTCACCGCGCGGCGGCGGTTGATGAACGTGACCATCACCAGGCTGTCGTTGACCACGACGCCCGTCAGCGCCACCAGCCCGAACATCGACATGAAGGTCACGTTCAGGCCCATGAGGATGTGGCCCCAGACGGCCCCGACGAGGCCGAACGGGATGGCGCTCATGATGATGAGCGGCTGGAGGTACGACTTGAGCGGGACGGCCAGCAGCGCGAAGATGGCCAGCACCGCGATGACGAAGCCGGCCTGCAGCCCGCCGACTGCGTCCTCCTGCTCCGCCTGCACGCCTTCGAAGACATAGAACACGCCGGGGTACCGCGGCAGCACCGCGGGCAGGATGCGGGTCTGCAGATCCGCGACGACCGTGCCGCTGGAGGTGACGGTCTCGTCCACGGCCGCGGTCACGTTGACGGCCCGGTTGCGGTCGACGCGCTTGATGGAAGCGAAGCCGCGCCCGGGCTCGACCGCGGCGACCTGGCTGAACGGCACCTCGCCGCCGTCCGGCGTCCGGATGCGCATGTTCTCGAGGTCGCCGAGCGAGCGCCGCTGGTCGGCCGGATAGCGCACCATGACGCGGATGTCGTCCCGCCCGCGCTGAATCCGCTGCGCCTCCTCGCCGTAGAACGCCTGGCGCACCTGGCGGCCGAGGTCCTCCAGCGTGAGGCCCAGCGTCTCGGCGGCGGGCCGGATGCCCAGCTTCATCTCCCGCTTGCCGGCCCGGAACGAGTCGGCGATGCCGTAGACGCCGGCGTAGGCGCCCAGCTCGGCCTTGACGTCGTCCGCCGCCGCCCGCAGACGCTCCATGTCCGAGCCGACCAGCATGACGTCGATGTCGTCGCCCGGCGCCATGATCGAGGCGTTGAAGCTGACATCGACCGCCTGCGGGATCGGGCCGGTGGTCTCGCGCCAGCGGTTGCTGAGCTGCTCGCTCGACCAGGCGCGCTGCTGCGACGGCAGCAGCTCGATGGTGACCTCGCCCAGGTGCGCGGCGGACGTGCTCACGAGGCCGTCCGTCGGGCCGCCCTCGCGCGCCGCCATCGGCTGGTCGCCGATCGCGGTGTAGGTGTGCCGGAAGTAGTCCGTGCCGGTCTCCTCCCGCAGCGCCCGCCGCAGGCGCTCCGCACCGGCCTCGAGCCGCCCCACGGCCTCCGCGGTGTCCGACACCGGCGTGCCCTGCGGCATGGTGATCGAGGCCGACATGAAGTCCGCCTCGATCGACGGGAAGAAGTGGAAGCTCGTCCACCCGCCGAGCACCATGCCCCCGGTCACGATCAGCGTCGACACGCCGATTGCGGCGGTCAGATACCGCCACTGCAGGCCCAGCTCCAGGGCCGGCCTGTACACCCGCTGGATGAACTGCTTGAGACCGTTGGCGAACCGCTGCTGGAAGCGGCGCAGCGGCCCGTCGCGCCGGCGCCGCGGGATGTGCGAGAGGTGGGCCGGCAGGATCCACAGCGACTCGACGAGCGAGAACACCAGGCAGGGGATGACCACCAGCGGGATGATGCGGAAGATCTTGCCCATGAGGCCGGGCACGAACAGCAGCGGCATGAACGCCGCCACGGTCGTCAGCACGGCGAAGACCACGGGCGTGGCGATCTCCCGGCCGCCCTCGATTGCCCCGCGCAGCCCGTCGCCGTGCCGCTCCTGGTGCGCGTAGACGTTCTCGCCGACGATGATGGCGTCGTCGACGACGATGCCCAGGACCAGGATGAAGGCGAACAGCGAGATGACGTTCACCGTCACGTCGAGGCCCGGCATCAGCATGATCGCGCCGAGGAACGAGATGGGAATGCCCAGGCTGACCCAGAACGCGAGCCGCAGCTCCAGGAACAGCGCCAGCACGAGGAACACCAGCGCGAAGCCGCCCAGCCCGTTCCGGAACATGGTCGTCAGGCGGGCGTTGAGCACCGTCGCCTGGTCCTGCCAGACCGTGAGCGAGATGCCCTCCGGCAGGGTCGGGCGCGCGCGCTCCACGTACTCGTGGACCAGCCCCGCGATCTCGAGCGCGCTCTGGTCGCCCGTCCGGAACACCGAGACGAGCAGCGTCGGGTCGGCGTCGAAGCGCGCGAACTGATCGGTTTCGGCGAAGCCGTCGACGACGGTCGCCACCTCGCCGAGCAGCAGGCGGGTGCCGTCGGCCCGCGTGAGCAGCACGAGGTTCGCGTATTCGTCGCCGCGGTAGGCCTGCCCGATCGTGCGCAGGAGGATCTCGCCGCTCGCGGCCCGCACCGAGCCGCCCGGCAGGTCGAGCGACGAGCGGCGCACCGCGCCGGCCACGTCGTCGAAGGTGAGCCCGTGGCGGCGGAGCGCTGCCTCCGAGACCTCGATCGAGATCTCGTACGGCCGGGCGCTGGCGATCTCCACCAGGGAGATGGCCGGCAGCAGCGACAGCTCGTTGCGAATCCGGTCGGCCGTCGCCTTCAGCGCGTGCTCGTCCGCCGCGCCCGACACCGCCAGGTCGATGACCTGTTCCCTCGCGATCATCTCGCGGATGATCGGCTTCTCCGTCTGCTCGGGAAACGTGTCGATGGCGTCGATCTGGTTCTTGATGTCGTCGAGCACCTGCCGCACGTCGGCGCCCAGCTCGATCTCGACCATCACGCTGCCCATGCCCTCGGACGCGGTCGAGATGATCTGCTTGATGCCGTCGACGCCCTGGATGGCTTCCTCGATCCGCACGCAGACCGCTTCCTCGACCTCCTCGGGCGCGGCGCCGAGGTACGGCACCTCGACGAGGATGCGGTCGAGCGTGATCTCGGGGAAGACCTCGGACGTGACTCTCGTCGCCGCGAGAAAGCCGCCGGCGACGAGAAACACCATCAGGAGGTTGGCTGCCACCGGGTTGCGGGCGAACCACGCGATCGTTCCGTTCATTTTCATTAGACGGGGCGTTGCCCCGAACCTCCGGCGTCCGCTTGCGGGGACCCCATCGGCCCCGCGCCGCTCCCGCCGAGGCGGGCTTCAATTGGACGGGGCTGCGCCCCGGACCCCCGGCGTTCGCTTGCGGGGACCCCATCGCCCCGCGCCGCTCCCGCCGAGGCGCGCCGTGCGCGCCTTGCGGCACCGTTCCGCGGTGCAGACTTCTAGTTGCCCGTGGCCTCGCGGACGCCGCTGGTCATTGCCGACGCCACCTCGTCCTGGAGGCGCATCAGCTCCTCGATGGACCCGTCGACCTTCACGGCCCGCACGACGGAGCCCTCGCGCGCGTCGACGAGGCGCGCCGTGATGCGCACGAGGTCGCCCACGCGCTGGATGCCGCCGGCCACGATCCAGCGCGCGTCGGCCTCGGAGTCGACCACGGTGAACGTCCCCATCCGGCCGAGATGCGCGATCACGGCCTCGCCGACCTCCCGCGCCAGCGTGTCGTCCGCCGGCGCCTGGCTCAGGTTGGCGAACGGGCGCACCTGCACGGCCGCCATCGCCGACAGCGTCGCCAGCCCCGGCGACGGCGACGGCGACGGCGCGGGCAAGGCGGGCGTCCCTGCGGCCGCCACGTTCAAGGCGTCGGCGAGACTCCGCGCGACGGCCCTCGCCGTGGCTGCCTGCAGGCGGGCCAGCTCGCTCGCGGCGCCGTCCACGCGCACCGTCCGCGCGATGGAGCCGGCGCGCGTCTCGACGATGCGGGCCGTTACCTGCACCGCGTCGTCGAGCTGCTCGACCGCGCCGCCGACCACCCAGTTGGCGCCCGCGACCGCGGGGGCGACCGTCACGGCGTCGATGTTGCCGATCTCCGCGGAGACGCCCTGCGCCAGCGTCGCGCCGAGATCCGCGTCGGCTGCCTGCTCGCTGATGTCGGTGAACGGCAGCACCGCGACCGCGCGCGCGTTCTGCTCCGGCGCGTCGGTCGCCGGCGCCGGTCGTGCCGCAACGCGCCGGAGCGGCCTCTGACTGAGGGGCGGCCGCGGCACCGGGGCCTGCGCGGCCCGCGCCGCGGCGGGCGCCGCCGGCGCCGGCGGTCCAGCGGGAGCCGACGGTTCAGCAGGCGCCGGCGGTCCAGCGGGAGCCGGCGGTCCAGCGGAAACCGGCGGCCCGGCGGGAGCCGGAGCAGCCGCCGTCGGCGCGGGAGGCATCGCGGCCGGGCTCGCCGGGGCAGGGGCAGCGGCGGGCGGAGCCGGGCTCGCCGGCGGGCTCACGCCCGCGGCGCCCTCCGGGGCGCGCTCGGCCAGCAGGTCCGGCGCCGGGTTCGTTATCTGCACCTGCATGCCGTCGGTCGGGCTGTCGAGGGTCGAGATCACGACGCGCTCACCGTTCGCCAGACCCGTGCGCACGTAGATCGACCCGGCCGTCATCCTCAGGAGCTCGACGTCGCGGAAGCGGAGGCGGTTCTCGCCGTCGACCACCATCACCTGACTGCGCCCGCGCAGGCCGGAGCGGGGCACCACCGCTATCTGCCCGAATCGGCGCCCTTCGATCTCGGCGTCGACGTACATCCCGACCGCCAGCGGCGGCCGGTCGGGATCCGGTCCGGGACGATACGGGTCGTCGACCTCGGCGACCACGTGCACCATGCGGCTGACCGGATCGATCTCGCTCTCGGTGCGCACGATGCGGCCGGTCCAGGCGTGCGTCTCGCCGGCGAAGGTCGACCGCAGCGTGACCCCCGGGCCCTGCCGGTTCGCGGAGCCCCGGTAGGAGAGCGGCAGGTTCAGGTAGGCCAGCTCGTTGTCCGGCAGCGGCAGGCGGATCTCCGCCCGGTCCACCGCGTAGATGGTGGCGACGGAGCTGCCCATGGTGACGAACTGCCCGACGTCGACGCCCTTGCGGCGCACCCGTCCGGCGTACGGCGCCGTGATCCGCGCGCGTTCGAGATCGCGCTCGGCCCGCACCAGGTTCGCCTCGGCGGCCGCGACCGCCGCCCGCGCGTCGTCGAGCTGGGGCTTGCGCAGCGTGAGCTCGCGCGGGTCGCCCTGGCCGAGCGAGTCCCATTCGCGTTGGGCAACCTCGGCCTCCGCTTCCTCCTCGGCCAGGCGCAGCCGGCTCTGGGCGAGCTGCGCGCGGGCGGCGACGACCGCCTGCTCGTAGTCGAACGGATCGATGGTCACGAGGACGTCGCCGGCCTCGAAGAACCCGCCCTCGGCGAACGAGGGCGCGACGGACATGACGCGGCCGGAGACCTCCGGGACCAGCTCGCTCTCGGTGCGCGGCCGCACCGTGCCCTCGCTGGTCACCGCCAGCGCCACGTCCTCGAGCGCGACGACGTGGACCCGCACGCCGGGCGGCGCGATCTCCGGCGGCCGGGTCTCGACGACCGGCCGGTTGCGAATCATGGTGACGGCCGCCAGCCCGGCGAGGCCCAGCAACGCCAGGGGCAGCACGGCCTGCAGTATGCGGACGAGTATGCGCTTCATGGTTGCACCTGCCATTTCCTAGTCAACGCCGGCCTCGATGTCGCCGAGGCTGAACGGCGAATCGAGCTGCTCGAAGCCGCCGCCCAGCGCCAGATAGAGGTCCACCCGGTTGTCGAGGCGCAGCCGGCGCGCGGCGATCAGCTCGCCTTCGGCCTGGAAGGCGGAGCGCTGCGAGTCGAGCACGGTGACGTAAGGCTCGAGGCCCGTGATGTACCGCTCGTACGCCAGCACCGCCGCGGCCTGCGCCTGCTCGACCGCCGCGCCGAGGTGCCGCTCGCGCTGCTGCAGGAACTCGTCGGCCGCCAGGGAGGTCTCCACCTCGGCGTACGCCGTCAGGACGGCGTTCGCGAACGTCGCGAGCGCCTCCGCGCTCTCGGCCTCCGCGCGGTTGACCTCCTCGCGCAGCCGGCCGCCCTGCCACAGCGGCGCGGTCACGTTGGCCAGCAGGCTCCAGACGCTGAAGTCGCCGTCGACGAGCGAGCGGAGCGCGTTGGTGGCGGTGCCGGCCGCACCCGTGAGGGTGATGTCGGGAAACCGGTTGCGCCGCGTGATCCCCAGGTTCGCCTCGGCGGCGGCCAGCAGGCGCTCGGCGGCCACCAGGTCGGGCCGCCGCGCCACGAGGTCGGCCGGGAGTCCGCCCGGCACGCTCGGCGTCAGCTCCGGCAGCGCGAGGGGGGCGTCGATGACGTCGTCGGCGTACTCGCCCAGCAGCACCTTGAGCTGGCGCGCCGCGGCGTCGAACTGCTGCAGCCGCTGATCGAGCGCCGCCTGGGCGTTGGCCAGATTCAGCAGCGCCAGCCGCAGATCCAGCGGCGGCCGGATGCCGGCCTCGAAACGCCCGCGGACCTGGTTGGCCGAATCGCTGAAGCTCTCCACGGTCTCGCGCGACAGGTCGATCTGCTGCTGCGCCTCGGCCACCGCGAACCAGGCCTTCGCGGTCTGCCCGGCCATCGAGAGCTGCGCGCCGCGCAGGTCGGCCGCCGAAGCCTGCAGGTTGGCCAGCACGAGCTGGCTCGCCGCGCGCAGCCGGCCCCACAGGTCGATCTCCCACGAGACGTCGAGCGACACGCCGTGGTTGGTGAAGATCGTGCTCAGGACCTGGTCTTCGGCGCCGGGGATCGGCAGGCCGACGAAGTTCTGCTGCTGGCGGGCGCCGTTGTACCGCGCGTCGACCGACGGCCAGAGCTCGGCGGCGGCCAGCCGGGCGTCGGACGCGGCGATCTCCAGGCGGGCGGCGGCGGCCTGCAGGTCGAAGTTCCCCGTCAGGGCCGCCTCGACTGCCGTCTGCAGGCCGTCGTCCCCGAAGTCGGTCCACCAGTCGAGCGCGATGCGCCCCGCCGGCGTATCCGCGGCCGTCCAGGCCGGCGGAACCGGCACGCCGATGTCGGGGACGGCAACCGGCGGCGCCGTCGCGCAGCCTGCGAGGGCCGCGCAGAGCGCCAGCGTGTTCAGACAACGAATCACGAACGACCTCCTTCGGCGGCCGCCGGCATGCGCACGCCCGCGAGCTGCGGCGCCGCCATGCCGGCGGCGGCGAACGAAATCAGCGAATCGAGAAGCTGCTCGGACTGACAGGGCGCGCGCGGAGCCCGCGCCGCGAGCTGCTCGCCCCACGTCATCGCGTGCGCCATCGCGCCGACGATGAAGAGCACCCGGGTCGTGACCTCGCCGGCCTCGATGTCGGGCAGCGCGCGCTCGAACGCGGCGGTGAATCGCGTCAGCACCCGATCGAACTGGCGCAGGAACGCGGCGCGGATCTCCTCGTTGGCCTGCGAGTGGATCTGGCCGATGAACTTGAGGAACTTCAGTCCGCCGCTCCCCGCCTCGGCCCAGTAGTGGAAGGGCGGGCCCACCAAGGCGGCCACGATGTCCTCGAGCGCCGGCCCGCGCTCGCCCGCGCGCGACTCCAGCTCGTCGAGCAGCGCGATGCGCTGGTCGTTGATCGGCCGGAAGCGCCGCTCCAGGATGGCGCTGAGCAGCGCTTCCTTCGTGCCGAAGTGGTAGTTGACGGAGGCGAGGTTGACATCCGCCTCGCCGGTGATGTCGCGCAGCGAGGTCGCCGCGAATCCGGAATCGGCGAACAGGCGCTCCGCGGCGTCGAGGATCCGCTCTTTCGTTGCTGCCGCCATTCGCACAAGCCTCCACGATTCCGGGCTCAAACGCTCGTTTTAATCATACGTATGAATCAATACGCAATCCAGCCCCCGGTGGTTCCCGCGCCCGGTGCGAACCAGAGGGTATTCCGTGATAAGCTGAATCGGCTTTTCAGGAGGGGCGTCTCATGAGCGACGCGGAACGGTTGGACCAGCAGCAGGCGGACGAGCAGGGCTATTCGCGCCGCAGCTTCATCAAGGGCGTGATTGCTACGGGCGCGAGCGTTTCGGCGGCGAGCTACGTGCTCAAGAACGGCGCGGTGGTCCGCGCGCAGGCTCCCGGCGCCGTCGAGCGCCTGGTGACGCTGTCGGTCAACGGGCTGCTGCGGCGCGTCGACGTGCTGCCGCAGGAAACGCTGGCCACGACGCTGCGCTACAAGTTGGGGTTGACCGGCACGAAGATCGGGTGCGACCGCTCCGAATGCGGCGCATGCACGGTGCTGATCGACGGCGTGCCGCACTACGGCTGCTCGATGCTGACGCATCAGGTGCGCGGTCGGGCGGTGCAGACCATCGAGGGCCTCGAGGCGGCCGACGGCACGCTGCACCCGGTGCAGCAGGCCGTGGTGGACGAGCAGGGCTTCCAGTGCGCCTTCTGCATGCCCGGGTTCGTCATGAACATGGTGGCGCTGGTCGACGAGAACCCGAACCCGACGCGGAAAGAGGCAGCACACTTCCTCTCGGGCAACCTGTGCCGGTGCGCGGACTACAACAAGATCCTGAACGTCGCGCTGCGTGCTGCGGAGTATACGCGGAGGGGCTGACGTGGCTGACTACAAGCTGATCGGCAAGAACTACTCGACGGCGGATCTGGTCGCCAAGGTGACCGGGCGTGCGAAGTACGCGGAGGACTTCCGCGCCGACGGGATGCTGTTCGCGAAGCTGCTGCCGAGCCCGATGCCTCATGCGCGGGTCCGCAGCATCGACACGAGCGCGGCGGAGGCGATGCCGGGCGTCGAGGTGATCCTGACCGCCGACGAGCTGCCGCCCGTGGATGCGCCGAACGAGGCCGGCCTCACGAACGAGCCGCTGTACGAGGGCGAGCCGATTCTGGCCGTCGCGGCCGTCGACGAGACCACGGCGGCCGACGCGATCGAGCGGATCCGGGTGGATTTGGAGCCGCTGCCGTTCGCCGTGGATCCGCTGGAGAGCCTGCGGCCCGGCGGGCCGGATGCCCGGCTCGACGGCAACACCATGGCGAGCAGCGAGCTGGCCACCATCAAGTGGGACGGCGTCGACTGGGCCGCCATCGATCGGGGCGAGATGCCGACCGACGGTCCGATCACCGACGAGTGGGAGGTCGGGGACGTGGAGGCCGGCCTGGCCGAGGCGGACCTGGTGCTCGACGAGACGGTGTTCCACCAGTCGATGGGGCACCAGCCGCTCGAGACGCGCACGGCGATGGCGTACTGGCAGAACGGCAAGTGCTACCTGTACGTCTCGACGCAGAGCACGCTCCGTACGCACGGCCCGGCGGCGCGCGGCATCGGCATCGCGCCCGAGGACCTCGTGCTCGTCTCCGAGTACTGCGGCGGCGGCTTCGGCAGCAAGATTGCCGGCTTCGTCCAGATGCGCCTCCCGGCCCTGCTGTCGCAGAAGGCCGGCAAGCCGGTCATGATGCGCATCACCCGCCAGGAAGAGCACTTCCTCGGCCGGGCCCGGCCGGGCCTGCAGGGACGCGTGAAGATCGGCTACCGCAGCGACGGGCGCATCACCGCCATGGACATGTTCTTCGTCCAGGACGGCGGCCCGTACGGCTTCTCCACCGACTTCATGAACGCGGCCGACCAGGCCTCGCTCATGTACCAGCCGCTCAGCCACCGGCTGCGCGGGCTGTCGGTGTACACCAACACGCCGCCGCGCTCGGCGCAGCGCGCGCCGGGCGGCCTGCAGGCGGTGTCGATGATCGCGCCGATCATGCAGAAGGCGGCGAACCAGCTCGGCATCGACCCGCTCGAGCTCATCCGGATCAACGCGCCCGCGGGGCAGGCGAAGCTCGGCAGGCCGACGAACGGCGAGCAGGGCAACGTGTCGAGCGCCTTCGTGCGCGAGGCGGCCGACGTCGGCGAGTCGACGTTCGACTGGCAGGCGATGCGGGCGCGGAGCGGCCGGCGCAACGGTTCCAAGGTGACCGGCATCGGCGTCGCGCTCAGCTCGTTCAACGCCGGCGCCTGGGGCATGGACGGCCTGCTGACGATCCGGCCGGACGGGAAGGTCTACATCCACCAGGGCGTCGGCAACCTCGGCACCGGATCGGTGTTCGACACCGCGCGGGCCGCGATGGAGGCGCTCAAGACGGATTGGGATCAGGCCGAGGTGATCTGGGGCGACACCAGCAAGCACCTGCCCTGGAGCACGGTGCAGGCCGGCAGCACCACGACGCACGCCCACACGCGGGCGAACCTGGCCGCCGGCGAGGATGCCAAACGCAAGCTGCTGGAGATTGCGGCCGGCGCACTGGGCGGCTCCCCGGACGACTACGACGTCGCGGACGGGCGCGTCTTCCGGCGCGACTACCCGAGGCAGGGCCTCGGCTTCGCGCAGGCGGCGCGGCGGGCGATCGAGCTCGGCGGCCGGTTCGACGGCCACGAGCTGCCCGGGGACCTCAACCCGGTGACCGTGACCGCCGCGACGGCCCTGGCCGGCCTGGGCCTGATGGGCGTCGCCCGCGACAACTATCCCCTCGGGGGGCGGGTCATCTCGCATGCCATCGGGTTCGCGGAGGTGGAGGTCGATCTCGAGACCGGCGGCGTGGTGCTCAAGGACTACCGCGTGGCCACCGACGTCGGGACCGTGATCAACCCGCGGACCCTCGAGGCGCAGCTCCACGGCGGAGCCATCCAGGGCTTCAGCGCGGCGCTGGGCCAGAAGTGGATCTACGACCGCCGCTGGGGCCTGCAGGTGTCGAAGCGCTTCTACTCGAACCGCCCGCCGACGATGCTCGACGTGCCGCACGAGGAGGCGATGCAGTGGGTAGCGCAGGACAAGCCGGATCCGTTCAGCCCGATGGGCGCCAAGGGAATCGGGGAGACCGCCGAAGGCGCCGGGTCGGGCGCCGTGCTCTGCGCGATTGCCGATGCGCTGGGCGAGGGGTACTTCAACCGCACCCCGGTGATGACCGACATGATCCTGACGAAGATCGAGAACCTGCCTCCGGCCTTCTCGAATCTGGCGGCGCACGTCTGATCGAATCTGCTGAGGGAGAAACAAGATGGCCGTGATTCGCGACATGATGCCGGCGTTTCAACTGTTTCAGCCGACGACGACCGACGAGGCGCTGGGGTTGCTCGACCAGTACCAGGAGCAGGCCTGGGTGCTGGCGGGCGGGCTCGATTCGTTCGACTGGCTCAAGGATCGGGTCAAGCGGCCGGCGGCGGTGGTCGACCTCGGGGGCGTCGAGGAGCTGAGCGCCATTCGCTCGGCGACGGGCGGCGGCCTGACGATCGGGGCGATGGCGAAGCTGCGCGAGGTGGTCCGGCACCCGGACGTGCGCAGCCAGTACGGGCTGCTGGCCGAGGCGGCGGAGCTGGTCGCGTCGCCGCAGATCCGCAACCAGGGGACGCTGGGCGGGAACCTGGTGCAGGACACGCGGTGCTGGTACTACCGCGACGGCTGGAACTGCTACCGCGCGGGCGGCAACATCTGCTACGCCGACACGCCCACGGCGATGAATCGCGAGCACTGCATCCTGGGTGCGAGCCGCTGCGTGGCGGTCAACCCGTCGGACACCGCCCCGGCGCTGGTCGCGCTCGACGCGGAGATGGACATCCGCAGCAGCACCGGCACGCGGTCGGTGCCCGCCGAGCAGTTCTTCCTCGGCCCGGATGTGGACATCATGCGCATGACGGTGCTCGAGCCGAACGATCTGCTCGCGGCCGTCCGCGTGCCGGGGACGTGGGCCGGCGCGCGCTTCTACTTCGAGAAGAGCCGCGACCGCCAGGTGTGGGACTTCGCGCTGGCGAGCGTCGCCTCCGCGGCGAGGATCACCAGCGGCGTGGTCGAGGACATCCGCATCGCGGTCAACGGCGTGGCGCCCACCCCGTTGCGGCTGCGGGCGGCCGAGGACGCCGTGCGCGGACGGCAGCTCACGGACGAGGTCGCGGCGCAGGCGGGCGAGGCGGCGACCGCCGGCGTCCGGCCGCTGGCGCACAACGGCTACAAGGTGGCGTTGCTGCGGAATCTTGTTACCCGGGCGGTCCGGGGCGGCGAGGCGTAGGATGGAATTCTTCGAGTGGGGCGCCGATCCCTGGGGGCAGGAGATGCTCGTGCGCATCTCCTGGGACCTCCTCTACCTGGCGTTCTGGGCCGGGGTTGCGTTCATCGCGTTCCATATCCTCTACGCGGTCGTCTGGCTGCCCCGGCTGGCCCGCGCCAATGGTGCGGGCGCCGAGTCGGCGAGCGCGGCCGACGTGCCGGCGCGCATCACGCGGCACACGGCGGCGGCCAGGTGCTTCCACTGGGTGATGGCGGCGTCCATGATCGCGCTGCTGATCACGGGCTTCTTCCCGATCGTCGGCATCCAGTTTCCCTGGCTGACCATCCACTGGGTGGCGGGGGTGCTGCTGACCGTGTCGATTGTCTATCACATGGTCCATGCCACCGTCTTCCTCGACTTCTGGTCGATCTGGATCCTGCCGAGCGACCTGGCGGAGGCGTGGAACCGCATCCGGCGGCAGGCCGGGCAGCAGACGGCCCCGATCCGCAAGCACGGCAAGTACCCGCTGGACCACAAGCTGTACCACCTGGCCGTGACGCTGGCCGGCCTCGCCGTGATCGGCACCGGTCTCGTCCTGATGCTGCGCATCGACTCGATGTTCTGGGCGCGCAACGCGTACTTCCTCGCCGACGAGACCTGGGGGCTCATGTACGTCATCCACGGTCTGGGCGGGGTGCTGTTCGTGACCCTGACGCTGACGCACGTCTACTTCGCCATCCGGCCCGACAAGTTCTGGCTCACCAAGTCGATGGTCCTCGGCTACGTCGACCGCGATCGGTATCTCGAGCACCACGACCCCGAGCGCTGGGTCGTCTCGCGGGAATCCAACAAGGGGTGACCACCGCCGCCGAGCTGCAGGCTCGCATCGACGCCATCGAGGAGAGCTACGAGTTCTGTCTCGCCTACGCGGCCCAGGGGGTGGCCGGCGAGCAGGCGTCCAAGTCATCGGCCCAGGTCCGCGAGTTCCTGGAGCGTCTGGACAGCGCGCTCGCGGTGCTCGCCGGCCTGTTCTCGTCCGTCGTCGCCGAGCGCGGCGGCGACGCGCTGACCCGTTACCAGTCGTTCATCGAGGTCCTCGGGCGCGACGCGGCCGACGCGCAGGCGGCCGTCCGGATGGTGTTGGCGCAGCCGGCCATCAGCTCGCAGATGATCGACAACCTGAACGCGCTGATCCACCTGCGGGCCCTGCTCACCGACGTCTTCCTGATCGACGAGATCCTGAACCCGCGCATCCCCGGCGCGGCCAAGCCCAGCCCCGACTGAAGCCCCCGCAAGCGGACGCCGGGGGCTCGGGGCGCAGCCCCGTCTGAAGGAAGCCCGATGCTCCTGACAGGGCAGGTCGCGATCGTCACCGGCGCGCGGCGCGTCGGCCTGTCCGTGGCGGCGGAGCTGGCCCGGCGCGGCGCGCACGTCAATCTCTCGTGCCGGCGGCCGCTCGCCGTGGCGCCCGCGGCGTTGCCGCCCGCCGCCGCGGCACGCGTGCGGACCACGCAGGCGGACCTGACCGACGCCGCCGAGTGCCGCCGTCTGATCGACGAGACCGTGGCGGCCCTCGGGCGGCTCGACATCCTGATCAACATGGCCTCGACGTATGTCGCCAAGCCGGTTGCCGAGCTGGACGAGTCGGACTGGGACCGCGCGCTGGCCGTGGACGCACGGGCGGCGTACCTGTGCGCGCTCGCCGCGGTCCCGCACCTGCGCGCCGCCGGCCGCGGCCGCATCGTCAACGTCTCCGACTGGGTGGCGCGCAGCGGGCGGCCCCGCTACCCGGGCTACCTGCCGTACTACGTCGCGAAGTCGGCCGTCATCGCGCTCACCGAGGCGCTCGCGCTGGAGCTGGCCGGCGCCGGCATTCTCGTCAATGCAGTGGCGCCGGGGCCGATCCGCCCGCCGGCGGACATGGATGCGCAGGAGGTGGAAGCGGTCGAGCGCGCGACGCCGCTGGGCCGCTGGGGCGGCGATCAGGCGCTCGTCACGGCCGTCCTGGCGCTCATCGAGACGGATTTCATCACGGGCGAGACGCTGCGCGTGGACGGCGGGCGGCACCTGAAGTGAGCGACCCGGCCCCGTCCGTCCGCCTCAGTCCCCGGCGCCTGTCGACGTGGCGGGCGGCGCCTCGCCGGCGGCCGGCCGCAGGTGCCGCAGGACGAAGTCGAGCATCATGGTGTGCCGGTGCAGCTCGAGGTCGAGCCCGCCCAGGCGGTGCCGCGAGCGCGGATACAGCATCATGTCGAAGCGCTTGCCGGCCTGCTGCAGCGCGTAGGCGAACTGCAGCGTGTTCTGCATGTGGACGTTCTCGTCCAGCGTGCCGTGCACGAGCAGCAGGGCGCCGCTGAGGTCGGCGGCCGCGAAGCGCGGGGCGCTGCGCCGATAGCCCTCCGGATTGTTCTGCGGCGTCCGCATGTAGCGCTCGGTGTAGATCGTGTCGTAGTCGCGCCAGTCGGTCACCGACCCACCGGCGATGCCCATCGCGAAGCGCTCGCTGTGCGTGAGGGCGTAGCTCACCATGAAGCCGCCGTAGCTCCAGCCCTCGATGCCGATGCGGTCCGCGTCGACGTACGGCTGCGACGCCAGCCAGTCGAGCCCGTCCTCGATGTCCCGCAGCTCGCCGGCCCCGAAGTTCTCGTAGACGGGCCACGTCGACACCGCGCCCTTGCCGCTGGCCGTGCGGTTGTCGAGCACCCACACGATGACGCCCTGCTGCGCGAGCAGTTGCCAGAATAGGTACGTCGACCCGCTCCACGCGTCGCGCACGCGCTGGATGTGCGGCCCGCCGTAGACGTGCTGGTAGACGGGGTAGCGGCGCGCGGGGTCGAAGTCCGGCGGCTTGATCATCATCGCTTCCATGAGGAAGCCGTCGCGGTTGGGCACCTGCAGCAGCTCCGGGGCCGGCAGGTCGTACTCGGCCAGGACGGTGGCCTCGTTCGCGTCGATGACGCGCCGCTCGGCGCCGTCGGCCGCGTGCAGCCGCACCTGGGGCGGCACGGCCAGGGTGCTCCAGGTGTCGATGTAGCGCGTGAAGCCGGGGTTGAACTGCACGCGGTGCGTGCCGGGCAGCGCGGTCAGGCGCGCGAGGCCGGACCCGTCGAGCCGCACGCGGTACGCGTCGCTCCCGATGGGGCTGCGCTCCGTGCCCGACCAGTAGATCCACCCCGTCCCCTCGTCGACCCCGTGCACCCGGCGCACCTCCCACTCGCCGCTCGTGACCTGCCGCACCAGCGTGCCGTCCGCCCGGTAGTGGTACAGGTGCTTCCAGCCCGAGCGCTCGCTCAGCCAGAGGAACGAGCCGTCCGCGAGCCAGAGGGGCGGGCCGTTGACGTTGACCCACGCTTCCGTGGTCTCGCGCAGCAGCTTCGTGGGCCGGCCGTCCGCCGGCTCGGCGACGTTGAGGTCGAGCCAGGTCTGCTCGCGGTCCTGGACCTGGTACACGACGCGCCCGCCGTCCGGCGTCCAGCCGACGCTGACGATCAGCGGCTGGCTTCCGGCGTAGGCGTCCAGATCGACCCAGGCGGCGTCGCCGCCCGCGGCGGCCACGATGCCGAGGCGCACGACGGGGTTCGGATCGCCGGCCTTGGGGTAGGACCACCTCTCGACCTCGGGGTGGTACTCGATGTGGTCGACGATCGTGAACTCGGGTACCTCGGAGCCGTCGAGCCGCAGGAACGCGATGCGCGTCGAGTCGGGGCTCCACCAGTAGCCCCGGAAGTTGCCGCGGCCGTAGATCTCCTCCTGGTACACCCAGTCGAGCACGCCGTTGCGCACGGCGGCCGCTCCGTCGGTCGTGAGCGCCCGCGCACGGGGCTGGTCGACGCCGACGACATGGAGGTCGTGCTCGCGGACGAACGCGACCAGCCGCCCGTCCGGGCTGAACGAGACTTCCTCCTCGGCCTCCGGGGTGCGCGTCAGCCGGGTCACCTCGGACCTGCCCAGCTCGTGGTAGTAGAGGTCGTTGTCGAAGTCGAAGACCAGCGCGGTCCGGCTGCCGTTCAGCAGGTGCGTGCCGGTGCGGGCCAGGCGGCCGGCCTGCGCCGCGCTCAGGCCCGGCACGCCCGCGATGGCCGTCTCGAGGGCCGCCACGTCGAAGAGGGGCTCGCTGGCGCCCGACTCGGCCTCCACCTTGAGCGGCGGGCCGCCGTGACCCGCCGGCTGCAGGTAGTGCCGATCGTCGAGCCACTCGAGTCCGCGCGGCGGATCGCCGTCGAAGTCGACCCGCCGGGCGGGATCGAAGATGTCGGCGACCGTCAGCTCGCGTTGCTGGGCGGATGCCGGCATGCCGGTCGCCGCGAGACACGCCGCCGCGACGAGGCCGGCGAAGACCGCGGGGGCGGGGCGCGCCGGTGAACGGCGACCGCCGGGTTCGGGGCAGATACTCATGGGGCAATCCTCCCGCCGCTATAATTCGGAAACGCCTCAATTCTACCGTGGCGGGTCGACCCTGGAGGATCCCGATGATGCGTCCGCGAACGGTTGTCCCAATCGGCGTTGCCCTGAGCGTTCTGGCCCTCGGGGTGGCGGCGTACTTCCATCCGGCGGAGCAGGCGGAGGTGCAGGCCGCGGCCCCCGTCGACGCGGACGTGCGGGCCGCCCCTGCCTCCGCCCCCGCCCCGGACGCGCCAGCCGCCTCTCCCGTCGACGCGGAGGCGCCGGCCGCCGCCCCCGTCGAACCACCGGCGCGCCGGCACCTGCTCGAGCGCATCGGCGACGCCGCCATCGCGCAGATCTACGCCGACGGCTTCGAGGCCCTCGACCTGCGCGAGAAGGTGCTGATCTGGCATCTGTACAACGCCGCGATCGCGGGCCGCGACATCTTCTACGACCAGCGCTACGAGCACAACCTGGAGATGCGGGAGGTGCTCGAGGAGATCCTGGTCCACGGCGCGGCGGTCGATCCCGACGCGCTCGAGGCCATTCACCGCTACGCGAAGCTCTTCTGGATCAACACGGGACCGTACAACAACCTCACGGCGCGCAAGTTCGTCCTCGACCTGGATCCGGCGGCGTTTCGCGCGGCGGCCGAGGCGGCAGCGGCGGCCGGGGCGCGGTTCCCGGCCGCGGACGGCGAGACGCTCGACGCGCTGCTGACCCGGCTCGAGCCGCTGTTCTTCGACGAGACCGTCGATCCCATCCTGACCAACAAGACGCCGGCCGACGGCGGCGACATCCTGCTGTCGAGCGCCAACAACCTGTACGACGGCGTCTCGATGGCCGACCTCGAGAACTTCGAGGAGCGCTACCCGCTCAACTCGCGCCTGGTCAAGCGCGACGGCCGGCTCGAGGAGGAGGTGTACCGGATCGACGGCGGCGGCCGCTACGCCGAGCAGCTCGAGGAAGTGGTGCGGCACCTCGAGGCCGCCATGCCGTTCGCCACCGAGCCGATGGCCGCCGCCCTCGAGGCGCTCGTCCGGTGGAACCGCACCGGCGAGCCGGCCGACCGGCGGGCCTACGACATCGCCTGGGTGGCCGACCGGGCATCGCCCGTGGACACGATCAACGGCTTCACCGAGGTCTACATGGACGCGCGCGGCGCCAAGGGCGCGTGGGAGGCGCTCGTCTACTACGTCAACCGCGAGAAGACGGAGGCAATCCGCACGCTGGCCGAGCACGCCCAGTGGTTCGAGGACCACATGCCGTGGGATCCGAGCTACCGCAAGGAAGGGGTCCGCGGCATCACGGCCAACGCCATCGAGGTGGTCGTCGAGATCGGCGACTCGGGACCGATCACGCCGATCGGCATCAACCTGCCCAACGACCAGACCGTCCGGGAGGAGTACGGCAGCAAGTCGATCTCGCTCTCGAACGTCATCGAGGCGTACGATCTGTCGCAGCCGCCGGCCTACCTCGCCGAGTTCACCTGGGACGAGGCGGAGCACGCGCGCGCCGAGCAGTGGGGCAGCCTGGCCGGCGACCTGACGGTGAACATGCACGAGGTGATCGGGCATGCCTCCGGCCAGCTCGCGGAGCGTCTCGGCGGCAACGCGCAGCCGTTCCTCCGCGAGCAGTACTCGGCGCTCGAAGAGGCGCGGGCCGACCTCGTCGCGCTCTACTTCATCGCGGATCCGAAGCTGGCCGAGATCGGGATCGTCGACGCCGCCGATCAGGCGGACATCGTGCTCGCCGAGTACGAGTCGTACGCCCGCAACGCGATCCTCCAGCTCCGCCGCGTGCGCGAGGGGGACCAGCTCGAGCAGGACCACATGCGCAACCGGCAGATGGTGGTCCACTGGCTGATCGACAACACGGAGGCCGTCGAGGTGCGCCGGCGCGACGGCAGGACGTACAACGTGGTCACCGACGCGCAGGCGTTTCGGGCGGGGGTCGGCCGCCTGCTGGCCGAGGTGCAGCGGATCAAGTCGGAGGGCGACTACGACGCCGCGCGCGCGCTGTTCGAGTCGTACGGCATCCGCTTCGATCCCGCGCTGCGCGACGAGGTCGTCGAGCGGGTGGCGGAGGTCGATCTGCCCTCCTACACCGGCTTCGTGATGCCGAAGCTCGAGCCGGTGATCGGGCCGGACGGGTCGATCACCGACGTGCTGATCTCGTACCCGCAGGACTTCACGCGGCAGATGCTGGAGTACTCCGGCAAGCGCCTGCCGGCGGGCGGCGCCGACCGGACGACGGATCAGGCGGGGGCCGGCCCGCACCTGCTGGTCGAGCTGTTCACCGCCGACGGAGACGCGGCCCTGGACCGCTACCGCGAGCAGCGGGCGGCGCCGCTCCTCGCCGCGGGCGGGGCAGCCGGCGCCAGCGTGTTCGTGCTGCGCCAGCAGCAGGAGCCCTCGACGCCGCTGCCTGCCCCGTTCCATGCCGGCATCTATCCGCTGGAGCGCGGCGCGCCCGCGCCCGCCCCGCCCCCGCCAATCGACGGCGTCCGGATCGTCGGGTCCGCCACCTACGGGCGCATCGGAGTCTACGGGGAGCCGGCGCCTCCCGGGCAGGCGCGGGAGTCGGCGATGCTCGTCTTCTCGCATCCGACCGACCTCGGCCACGACGCGGAGTACAACGCCTGGTACACCGACAACCACATGATCGACGTGGCCCGCTCGCCGCACTACCGCGCCTCGACGCGCTACGCGCCGCGCCGCCAACTGGCCGGCGCGCCACTCACCTATCTGTGCCTGTACGAGGTGGAAGCCCCCTACTCGACCGAGCTGCACGAGGGGCTGATGCACTGGCTGACGGAAACGCCCGACGACTTCCGCCAGCCCCAGCCCAGGACGCCGGCCGGCGAGGAAGTGCTCACGCTCGACCTGTGGGGCTACTTCGAGCGGCTGTGGTCGGTGACGGACTGACGCCGGGGAGACCGTCGGGCCGACGTCCAGGACCGAGTCGGCCGCGATGCTCGGTGGCGGCGGATCGTCAATCACCGGACACGGATCCGCCGCCGCCCCCTTGCCTGGGCCGCACGGCGGGGTGCCTGCGGCAGTCTATTCGCGAGTATGCGGCGCACCCTTGCGAAAGAAGGCAGGTGCCGCGCCATGGTGTCCGGATCGAGCGCGGCCAGCACCCTGAACGATGTGGGGCCTTTCGCGTAAGGACCCGGACAGTTTCGGGTTGCGTGCCGCAGGCTCTGCTGAACCTCGCCTCGGGCCCGCTCCTCGACGTTGTCGAGGGCGGGGAGAGCGGCGGCCTGCAGGTGCTGTCCGAAGTGACTCGCCAGGGCATGGCGGTCGCTCACCAACCATGTTTCCATGCACGTCGTCATCAACAGCGCTTGATCATTACCAGCACCGGCCGGTCTCTCCCAGTCGTCCCTGTTGCGCAGGTGGCTCCACGTTTCGTCGATGTTGGCGACGGGCTCCTCGCTGTCAATCAACAACCCAACGTAGTCGGCTCCCGCAACGCCGGGACGGGCGTGGGCCCGCGTGAAATCAGCGTATGCCGATTCTCTGCTTCCGCAGGCAACGAGTCCTGGCATTCGACCGCTGAAACCACACTTCTCCAGCAGTTTCCTGAACCCTTCACGACATCGAATTCTGCCCTCCCTGGAGTCGCCGCCTCCCTCCAGGTAGATTTCGGCGCTCACCACCGCACTCCGCCAAGGTCGCCTCGGGTCCACAATTCGCCCAGGCGGTACTTGTCGAGCCAGTGCCTCAGGTTGCCGGCGTCGAGCCGGGTCATGGCGGTCCGGCCTTCGTGCTTCTCGCAGACGACCACGGCGTCGGGCCGTTCCGACAGGGCATCCACCAGGATGTCGGAGTGCGTCGTAACGACAAGCTGACAGCGGCCGGATGCGTCGACCAGGAGGTCTGCCAGCTTCGGAATCAGGTCAGGGTGGACACCCACCTCCGGTTCTTCGATGCCGACGAGGGGAGGCGGTTCAGGATCCAGGAGGATGGCCAGCAGGCAGAGGTAACGCAGGCTGCCGTCGGACACGCGAGACGCAGGTACGGCAAGCTCCCCCTCCGTGAAGAAGATCTGCACCGTGCCGCCCTCGAAGTTCAACTCGAAATCGGTCAGTCCGTCATAGGCGTCGGAGAGCTTTTCGATCAGCGCCCCCTTGGTCTTGGGGTTCTGGCGGAGCCGGCTGAGGAACACTCCCAGGTTGGAGCAATCTTCCCGAAGGGGTTTCGGACGAACGTCGGTCGGCTGCGGCTGCCGAAGAACCGCATGTCTCCCGAACTCCCACTCGCGATACAGGCGAATCCTTCCGTACGATGTGTTCAGGTGAGCCAGCTCGGGATACTGGTCCGGATCCTTCCGCTGAGACAGAATCGACTCGTCATGGACGACGTCATCCGGTTGAAGTGCTCGCTTGCTGTCATGCCCCTTTACTGCCAGCATCGGGCGCCCGCCCTGAAGCCTGTAGAAGAAGTACGGCTCCCTGCAGCCGGCATCGGGCTTCTCGTTCTCCACCCGCTCGTCAACCAGCCTGAAGGCCTGGTCCGACTCGCTGAATTCGAGCACGTGCCGCAGCGCCTGCTTACCCCTTGGGTACTCGACAACGGCTTCGATCCGGGCGGTCGCCTCGCGTCCGCGGTTCCACAGCCAGTTCCTGATGCCGCCGCCGTCGCGGACGGGCACCGCGAGTTGACTGGGCGAAGCGTGCAGCAGTCCGAGCGCCTCGAACAGGTTCGACTTGCCGGACCCGTTCGGACCGATCAGGACGGTGAGAGCCGGGAGGTCGAGGTCGATTCCCTCGGGGCCGAACGAGAGGAGGTCCCTCAGGTGGATGCTACGAAGGAGCCGAAACCCTGCGTCCCGATCGTCGCTCATGAACCGGCGGTGGGGCGTTCGGTGCCGAATGGATCGTGTTCGGGTTCGTCAAGCAGGTTCGGCAAAGCTCAGCGCAGCCAGCCCGGCAGTGCGCCGGCGCGGCGGGCTTCCTCGCGGATCGCCGCGATCTCCCCGGCGAGGCGGTCGATCTCGGTACGGGTGGCCTCCAGCTCGGACAGGGCCTCGGTGCGCTGGCGCTCGAGCCGGGCGCGCTGGGCCGGATCGTCGCGCGCCGTGAATTCGGCCAGCAGGCCGTCGACGCGGTTCTGCAGGGCCGCGGCCAGCAGCTCGGCCCGCTGTCTGGCGTCGCGCGCGGCGGTGATCCGCTCGCGCCAGTAGGCCTCGTCCCGCGCGGCGCCGGGCGCGTCGTCCGTTCTGCCGCCGGTCGCGCCGGCGGGGTCGTCCGACCCCGGGGGCGCCGCTTCCGGCTCCGGCCGGCGGGCGGCGCCGGTGGTCAGGCGCGAGCCGCCGGCCAGGTCGTCGTTGGTATAGAATCTTGACTTCTCGCTGATGGACGCCCGGCGCACCGCCTCCTTGCGAGCCACTTCGGCCAGCGGCGGCTGGGCCGGGGCCGGCGCCGCGAGCAGGAGGACGGCGATGAGGGCGAGAGGGCCGGCGCGAAGCGAGTTCTCCATACAACACTCAGTCTACATCGGGGGCTGGCCGGGGCGGCCGGCAGGCGGCCGGCCCCGACCGCGGCGGGCGGCGGGTACAGGCGCGGCGCCGCGGCGGCGCGAAAGGAGTATCGTTCAGATGCAGAAGAGGTTTCGAGGCGCGGTGCCGGCGATGGCCGGCGTGGCTGCGTTGCTGCTCCTGACGGCGGGTCAGGCGGCCGGCCAGTCTTCCACCTATCAGGCTGCCCGCACCGCCGACGGCGTGCCGGACCTGAACGGGATCTGGCAGGCCATCGGCACGGCGCACTGGGACATCCAGGACCATCCCGCCTACCCCGGTCTGCCCGGGGGCGGCGCGATTGGCGCGGTTCCGCCGGGGCAGGGCGTCGTGGTGGGCAACGAGATTCCCTATCAGGACTGGGCGGTCGAGCAGAAGCAGACCAACTTCGAGAACCGGCTGACGGAGGATCCGGAGGCCAAGTGCTACCTGCCGGGCGTGCCGCGCGCCACGTATCTGCCCCATCCGTTCCAGATCGTGCAGGGCACGGACAAGATCCTGATCGCCTACGGCTACGCGGAAGCCGTGCGGACGATCCACATGGACAAGGACGAGCCCGAGCCGCCGCCGATCGACTCGTGGATGGGGCGCTCGCACGGGCGCTGGGACGGCGAGACCCTCGTGGTGGACGTCGAGGGCTTCAACGGCGAGGCGTGGCTCGACCGCGCCGGCAACTTCCACAGCGCGGCGCTGCGCGTCCAGGAGCGCTATACGCCGATCAGCCCGAACGCCATGATGTACGAGGCGACCCTCGAGGACGAGAACGTGTACACGCGGCCCTGGACGATCCGGCTGCCGCTGTATCGCCGGCTCGAGGAGAACGCGCGGCTCCTGGAGTACAAGTGCATCGAGTTCTCCGAGGAGCTGCTGTACGGGCACCTGCGCCGGGAGCCCCGCTGAACGGAGGTCTGGTGTCATGACCTGCAGACGGATCGCGCCGGCGCTGCTCCTCGCGCTGTCGCTGGCCCTGCCCGGCCTGGCGCGCGCGGCCGACTACCACCACGTGCACATCGCCTCGCCGAACGCGCCCGAGGCGGCGCGCTGGTACATCCAGTATCTCGACTGCGAGCCGATCCCGAATCGGGACAATGCCTGCCGCTTCGGATCGGTGATTCTGATGTTCCTGTCCCGTCCGTCCATGGGCGGCAGCGTCGGCACCGGGGTCAACCACATCGGGCTGTCGTATCCGGACCTGACCGCGAAGATGGCCGAGCTGGAGGCGGTGGGGGTCGGGGGGCTCGGCGTGCGGCTCCAGCGGTTCGACGACGGGTCGACCGTGCGCGACATACCGGGGCTGTTCAAGATCGCGTTCGTCTTCGACCCGTGGGGCACGCGCATCGAGCTGGTCGAGGACGACGAGTATCTCGGATTCCATCACATCCACCTGAGCTCCGCCGACCCGGCCGCGGCGCTCGACTGGTATGAGAAGATGTTCGGCGGGGAGCGGGCGAGCATGCGGGGCCGGTTGGACGGCCTGCTGTACGACACGATCTGGCTGCTCGTGTCCGGGCAGGACAACCCGCCCGCGGCGACGCAGGGGCGGGCCATCGATCATCTCGGATGGGCGTTTCCGGATATCGAGGCCGCGATGGCGGAGCTCGAGGCCAAGGGCGCGGACATCCAGGGGGAGATTCAGGAAGGCCGGACGGTGGCGAAGTACGGCTTCGTGAACAGCCCGGAGAACGTGCGCGTCGAGGTCGTCCAGCCATGACGTTCGATCGAGCCAGGAGGTGTCAGATGGTGTATCGCGCGCTGGCGTTCGTCGCCGCCGCCGCAATGCTCGTTCCGGCCCTGGCGGCCGGCCAGTCGCCGGCCGGCGACGAGGTGGAGCCGGCCCCGTACGAGCCGCCCCGCACCCCGTGGGGTGCGCCCGACATGCAGGGAATCTGGACCCTCAACGACGCGCACGGCATTCCGTTCGAGCGCGCCGACGAGGATGCGGGCAAGAGCCTGCTGACCGAGGACGAGGCGCTGGCGCGGCGCGAGCGGGCGACGCTGCGCGGCATCTGGGGCTATGATCGCGAATGGCGGGATACGGCGCTCGGGTTCGTGAGGATCGCGCCGTCGAGGCAGGTGGCGGTCATCATTGATCCGCCGGACGGCAAGCTGCCGCCGATGAAACCCGAGGCCCGCGAGCGCGTGCCGGTCATGCTGGCCGAGCGGCGGGCGGTGGAGCTGGCCGCCGAGAACCCCGAGGACCTCGGCTCGTGGGAGCGCTGCGCAACGCGGGGGCTGCCGGCGCTGATGGTCCCGAACGGCTACAACAACGGCGTGCAGATCGTGCAGGGCCCCGGCTACGTCGCCGTGACGAAGGAGATGATTCACGAGACGCGCATCATCCCGACCGACGGGCGCGGGCATCTCGGGGAGGATCTGACCCTCTGGCTGGGCGATTCGGTCGGCCGCTGGGAGGGCGACACGCTGGTCGTGGAGGTCACGAACTTCAACGGCAAGGCCGACTCGTTCCACGGGGCCAGCGCGAACATGCGCCTGACGGAACGGTTCACGCGCGTCAGCGAGGACACGGTCGAGTACGAGTTCACGGTCGACGATCCCACGGTCTGGACGCGGCCCTGGACCGGCATGTTGCCGATGAAGCGGGATGACAGCCAGTACGAGCTCGTCGAGTATGCCTGTCACGAAGGCAACTACGGCATGTTCCACATGCTCAGCGGCGCGCGCGCCAAGGAGCAGGCGGCGGCCGCCGCCGAGTCGAAGTAGGCGCCGCCGGGCGGCGCGACAGGGAAAGTCAACAGGCAGGAGGCAAGCCCGATGCGAATGACGATCGTGAGTCTGGTGGGGGTGGCGCTGCTGGCGGCGGCTGTGCCGGCGCTGGGGCATCATGCGTTCTCGGCGGAGTTCGACGCGACGAAGCCGGTGCGGCTGCAGGGCGTGATCACGAAGATGGAGTGGATCAACCCGCACGCCTGGATGCACGTCGACGTGACGAACGACGACGGGTCGGTCGACAGTTGGATGGTCGAGGCGGGCCCTCCGGGCGCGCTGGTGCGTCGCGGCTGGCGGAAGGACTCCGTGGAGCCCGGGACCCCGGTGCTCATCGAGGGCTACCAGGCGCTCGACGGCGGGCTGCGGGCGAACGGTCGGGACGTGACGCTGCCGGACGGAACGAAGCTCTTCGCGGGCTCGTCGGGCACCGGCGCCCCGCTGGACGGCCGCGACCCGACCGAACGCTAGCAGGGCGCGCACAGCGCGCCCCGGCGGCAGCGGCGGGGGCAAAGGGGCGCGCGCAAGCGAACGCTGGGGGTTCGGGGCCCCGCGTGCATGTAGCGCCGGCGCAGCCGGCGCAAGGCGCGCACAGCGCGCCTCGGCGGTAGCGGCGCGGGGCTATTGGGGCCCCCGCAAGCGAACGCCGGGGGTTCGGGGCGAAGCCCCGTCCAAGTACAGAAGGAGGGCGTGACGTCATGGTGTCTGTCTGTCCGACGGGGAGCAGAAGCGGCGTCGTGGCGCGGGTCGTGCTGGCCGCCGTGCTGGCGGCCGGCAGCGGCGCGTGCATCGTGCGCGGCGACGACGGGGCCGGCGAGGGCTACGAGCTGCAGGTCCTCTCGAGCCGTCCGGACATGATCACCGGCGGCAACGCCCTGGTCGCGGTCGGCGTCCCGCCCGGCGCCGACCTGTCGGCGCTGCAGGTGACGCGCGACGGCAGGGACGTCACCGGCGCCTTCCGGCCCGCCGCTGCCGGCGGTCTCGTCGGGCTGGTCGACGAGCTGTCCGGCACCGCGGAGCTGGCGCTGGCCGCGGCCGACGGTACCGCGCTGGCCAGCCTGTCGCTCGTGAACCACCCGCTCGAGGGCCCGGTCTTCTCCGGCCCGCACGAGCAGCCCTTCATCTGCGAGACCGAGCAGTTCGAGCTCGTGTCGGGCGAGACGCTGGGACCGGCGCTCGACGACGCTTGCTCCGTCGCCCGGCGGGTCGACTACGCCTACCGCTCCACGGCGGACGGCGAGCTGAAGCCGCTGGCCGATCCGCGCACGCGGCCGGCGGACCTCGCGGCGACCACGACGCTGACCGCCGCGGAGGTGCCCTACATCGTGCGGATCGAGACGGGCACGATCAACCGCGCGATCTACCAGATCGCGATGCTGCACGATCCGGCGGCCGACGCCGAGCCCGACCCGTGGACGCCGCCCGCCGGCTGGAACGGCCGGCTCATCTACACCTTCGGCGGCGGCTGCGTGCGGGGCTGGTTCCGGCAGGGGCCGCGCACGGGCGGGGTGACGGACGACGCCATGCTCGGCCAGGGCTACGCCGTGGCGTCGGCCAGCCTCAACGTCTACGGCAACAACTGCAACGACGTGCTGGCGGCCGAGACCATGATGATGGTCAAGGAGCGCTTCATCGAAGCCTACGGCGCGCCGCGGCACACGATCGGCTGGGGGTGCTCGGGCGGTTCCTACCAGAACCATCAGATCGCCGACAACTACCCCGGCCTGCTCGACGGCATCATTCCCGGGTGCAGCTTCCCGGACGTCGGCTTCGGCACGATCCCGATGATCACGGACGCCCGGTTGCTGGACAACTACTTCGCGCACGCGGGGGCGGGCAAGTTCGACGAGGAGCAGCAGCGGGCCGTCGCCGGCTTCCTCGTCCTCGCGACGATGCCCAACGTGTCGGTCAACGCCGGCCGCATCACGGTTGGCGAATTCTGCCCGGACGTGCTGCCCGAGGGGCTCGAGTACCACCCGACGGACAACCCGACCGGCGCGCGCTGCGACGTGTACGAGCACTACGTCAACATCTACGGGCGCGACGCCGCCAGCGGCTTCGCGCGGCGTACGCTCGACAACGTCGGCGTGCAGTACGGCCTGCAGGCGCTCAACGACGGCGCGATCACGGTGGCCCAGTTCCTCGATCTGAACGAGGGCATCGGCGGCTACGACGGCGACGGCCGGTTCCATCCGGCCCGCACCGAGGCCGATCCGGAGGCGCTTCGCATCGCGTACGAGACCGGGCGCCTGACGAGCGGCGGGGGCGGGCTCGCGACGACGCCGATCATCGACTATCGCGCCTACAGCGACGACCGGGAGAACGGTGACGTGCACACGCGCTACCACTCGTTCTCCATGCGCGAGCGGCTGCGCAAGGCCAACGAGCGGGTCGACAACCACGTGATGCTGGTCGAGGACTCCCGCTACGGGCTCTACAGCAGCGCGAGCCCGGTGCTGCGCGGCGCGCTGCGGGAGATGGATCGGTGGCTCGAGAACCTCGCGGCCGACAAGTCGTCCGACCCGCTGGCGGACAGGGTCGCGCGCGCGAAGCCGGCCGAGCTGACCGATGCCTGTTGGACGCGCGACGAGGAGCCGCGGAAGATCACGGAGCCGCAGCGCCGCGGCCGCGGTCGGTGCGAGGAGCTGTATCCGTCGTCGCCGTCGCCGCGCGAGGTGGCCGGCGCGCCGCTCGCGAGCGACGTCGCGAAGTGCGAGCTCAAGCCGGTCGACGCGGCGGACTACGCCGTGAGCTTCAACGCGGACGACATGAACCGGCTGCACGACATCTTTCCCGACGGAGTCTGCGACTGGACCCGGCCGGGAGTTGGCCAGACCGGCCTCAAGGGGACCTGGCTGACGTTCGGCGCGCAGTAATCCGCGCCGCCGAACGGCGCGAATTACTGCCGGCACGGTGTGGCGCCCGCGGTCCGTCATGAATATCGGGATCGTGTGCTATGCGTCGGTCGGCGGCAGCGGCATCGTGGCGACCGAGCTCGCCAAGGTGCTCGCTCGCCGCGGCCACGAAGTCCGTCTCCTCAGCAGCGATCCGCCCGTTCGACTGGGCGATTTCCAGGCCGGGCTCGCGTTCCACGCCGTCCGGACGCCCGGCTACCCGCTCTTTCGCGAGCCCCAGTACCTCCTGTCGCTGACCAGCAAGATCGTCGAGGTGGCGCGCCAGAGCCGCCTCGACATCGTGCACGCGCACTACGCGATTCCCCACGCGACGGCGGCGTACCTCGCCGGGCGGATTCTGGCCGCGGCGGGCGGCGGCCGCGTCCCCCGCGTCATCACGACGCTGCACGGCACGGACGTCACGCTGATCGGGAGCGACGCCTCGTATGTCGAGGCGGCCGCGTTCTCCATCGATCAGTCGGACGGCGTCACCGCGGTCTCCGAGAGTCTGCGCGACGACACCTACCGGCACCTGCCGGTGCGCGCCGACATCCGCGTCATCCCGAACTTCCTGGACTGCGAGAAGCACCGGCGGACGCTGGACGCGCGCCTGCTGGCGCGCTACCGCGGCCCCGACCCCGCGACGAAGCTGGTGATTCACGTCTCGAACTTCCGGCCGGTGAAGCGGGCCGCTGCCGTCATCGACATCTTCCGCCGCATTCGCGACCGGATGCCGGCCCGGCTGCTGCTGGTGGGCGACGGCCCCGATCTCTCCGCCGCCTGCCGGCGCGCGCGCGCACAGGGGCTCGCTGACGACGTCGAGGCGCTGGGCGAGCAGGAGCTCGTGGTGCCGCTGCTGTCGATTGCCGATCTCCTGCTGCTGCCGTCGTCGCAGGAGAGCTTCGGCGTTGCGGCGCTCGAGGCGATGGCCTGCGAGGTGCCGGTCGTCGCGTCGCGCGTCGGCGGCCTGCCCGAGGTGATTGCGGACGGCGAGACGGGCTTTCTGCACGAGCCGGACGATAGCGACGGGATGGCCGCCAGCGCCGTGCGGCTGCTGTCCGATCCGGCCCTGCACCGCCGGGTGACGCAGGACGCCCTGCGCGCAGTGCACCAGCGTTTCTGCGCCGAGGAGATCGTTCCGCGCTACGAGGCGCTCTACCAGGAAGTGCTCGCCCGCGACGCGTCGCCGGTCGCCTCCGTGTAGAGTTTCCGTTGCCGCGGCGACTACCTGAACCCGTCCCTCTTCGACGTCGGATCGGTGGAGATCCTGCGCGGCCCGCAGTCGACCCTTCAGGGACCCAACTCACTGATCGGCGCGGTGCTGATCAACTACAACAAGGCGGCGTTCGACGGCTTCGACGGCCGTGCTCGTCTCGAAGGGGGCGGGCTCGGTACCCGGCGCGTTCAGGTCATGCAGAACATCGAGCTGGTGGACGACGTTCTCGCCGCGCGCCTGACGTTCGAGGACCGTTACGCCCGGGGCGCGGCTACCAACATCAGTTACCGGAGACGATGACGTGCAGCGGACCGACGAGCAAACGATCCGGGGGCAGGTCGCACTCCGACCCCGGGCCGACGACCGCGTCCGGTTCGATTTCATGTGGCTGCACAACAACTCCGATTCCAACCCGTTCGCCCTGGTCGCTCCCAACGAGGTCGAGGGGATCACCCTGCAGGACCGCCAGCAACCCTGGAACCGGCCAGACCAGTACCCGTCGACTCTCGACTTCCTGAATCTCGAGACGCACATCGCCCTCGATGACCGCTGGGTGATCGACGCCATCACGGGTTACAGCCGTTTTGACCTGACGCAGAACTTCGATGCGGATCTGTCGCGGTTCGACTTCCTCGCTGTCGACGCCGCGGGGCACGACGCAATCCTCAGTCAGGAGGTGCGCGCGGCATATCGCGGCGAGAGGGTGGACGGTGTGATTGGTCTCTTCTACTCCCGGGGGGACTACTCCTACGGATTCCACGGCACGGGAATCTTCCCGGACGGCCTGGGCGGCGTCGCGCCCTTCAACCGCGAGACTCGACTGCTGGAGGAGGTCGACCAGTTGGGCGTCTTCGGGCGTGCGGAGTGGACCGTGACCGACCGCGTGCTCCTGACGGGAGGCGTGCGACTCAACCGCGAGACGCGGCGGAATGACAACTTCGCCGACAACAACGGGTTGACGAGCGACTTGAAGGCCGAGAAGACCTTCAACCAGGTGCTGCCTTCCGGGTCGTTCGCATACAACCTGACCCCGAGCACGTCGGTCGGTGCGTCGTACGCCCGCGGGTACAAGGCGGGAGGCTTTGCATTTGCCGTCTTCCTCGGCGTGGCGGAGGCGTACGGAGAGGAGTACACGGACAACTACGAGGTGTTCGTCCGCCATCGGACGGCCGACGGCCGGCTGACGCTCAACGCAAACGTCTTCACGATCGACTGGCGGGAGCAACAGATCCCCTACACGGCGGCCGGCGGCATCCCCGGTTTCGACGCGCTGATCACCAACGCGGGCCGGTCGGCCCTGCACGGGGTGGAGATCGAGTCGGAGTACTACGTGAGCAGCACGCTGAATCTGTTCGCCTCGTTCGGCGTCACCGCTTCCGAGTTCGTCGATTTCGTCCTTGACGGCACCGACCTCGCCGGCCGCGCCTTTCCCCAGTCGCCTGCCTGGAATGGCGCCGTCGGGCTTGGCTGGCGGGCCCCGGGCGGCTGGTTCGCCAGCGGGACGTTCAGCTATACGGACGATGCCTACACCGAGATCGCGGCACCCGTGATCACCCAGGTAGCGAGCCGCAGTCTCCTGAACGGTCGCGTCGGCTACGAACGGGCGGGCTGGTCTCTTTACCTGTGGGGCACCAACCTGCTCGACGACCAGTTCGAGTTGGGGCTGTTCGACGGCAGGCTGTTCGGATTGGGGGGAGCCTACGGACGGATGGCCGACCCGCGCGCCGTCGGAGCGGGTGTCGAGTTCGATTGGTAGGTGCAGGCGCAACTGGCAGGGAGCACAGCATGCAGGGCAACGGCGAGGGTTTGCGGGTCGAGCAACTGACGAAGACCTATCCGGGCGGCATCCGGGCGCTCGACAAGGTCGATCTGCGGGTCGGACCGGGGCTGTACGGGTTGCTCGGCCCGAACGGCGCCGGCAAGAGCACGCTGATGCGGACGCTGGCCACGCTGCAGCAGCCCGACAGCGGGTCCATCACGCTGGACGGGGTCGACGCGCTCGCCGACCCCGACTACGTGCGCCGGCGGCTGGGGTACCTGCCGCAGCACATCAGCACCTACCCGACCGTCACCGGACGGCAACTGCTCGACCGCTTCGCCTGGCTCAAGGGCAGGACGGACCGCCGCGCGCGGCGGCAGGAGGTGGCGCAGCTTCTCGAGCGGGTCAACCTCCGCGCGGACGCCGACCGCGCCGTGGCCACGTATTCGGGCGGCATGCTGCGGCGTTTCGGCATCGCGCTGGCCCTGGCCGGCAACCCGCGGCTGCTCGTCGTCGACGAGCCGACGGCGGGTCTGGACCCCGCAGAACGCAGCCGTTTCCATCGAGTCTTGGCCGACATCGCGGCCGACAACATCGTGCTGCTCTCGACCCACATCGTCGATGACGTCGAGAGCCTCTGCGAGCGGCTGTCGATCATGGCGGCCGGCCGCATCGTCGCCGAGGGCGCGCCGTCCGCGCTCACCGCGCCGCTCGCAGGCCGCCTCTGGTCGCGGGTGGTGCCCCGCGGCGAGCCGCTGCCGGACGAAGCGCTGCACGTCTCGGCAACGCCGGCGGGCTCGCGGGTCGTCGTCGAGGCAGCGTCGACGCCGGGAGCGGGCTGGGCGCCCCAGCCGCCTCGTCTCGAGGACGTCTATCACGCGGCCATTGCCCGCGCCGGCGTGAAGGACGAGGAGGCGGCGGCATGACGACGCTGCGTTTCGTCACCGCGGAAGCGTGGCACGAGCTGCGCGCCGGCTGCCGGGGCCCGCTCATCCCCATCGTGTTTCCCGGGCTCATCGCCTACCTGGTGCTCGTGCTGCTGAACGCGGACTATCTGCGCGACATGGGGGCGACCGACGTGCCGCGCAACAGCCCCCACCTGGTCTACCTGATGATGAGCGGGCAGGCAGTCTGGATCCTGTTCGTGTGGGCCTGGGTCTTCGCGCAGGTGGTGGTCCGCGATCGGACGGCCAATCTGCACGAGATGGTGCTGTCGGCGCCGATCTCGCTCTCCGCGCTGCTCGTCGGCCGTTATCTTGGCGCGCTGGTCCTCGCCAGTCTGCTGGCCCTCGCGACGGGGTGCGGGTTCCTGCTGGTGCCGCTGCTCGGCGCGCTCGGGCTGATCCCCGCCGAGGGGGTGGGGCCGCAGCCGCTGTTCGCCATCGGCCACACGTTGCTCGTCCTGACGGTGCCCTCCGCCGCCGGGCTCGGCGCGCTGCTCCTCTGCGCGGCGATCCGCACGCGCAGCGTCGCCGGACCGTTCGCGCTCGCGGCGCTCCTGATGCTGATCTGGATGGTGGCAATGGTTGTGGTCCGCGGCGGCGACGGCAGCCCGGTGCTGGCGACGATGCTCGACGCCTCCGCGTACGCGGAGGTCGAGGAGCAGACCAACCTCTGGACGCCGCGCGAGAAGGCGTCGGGTGTCCTGCAGATGACCCCGCCGCTGCTGGCCAACCGGCTGCTCTGGACGTTCCCGCCGCTGCTGCTGCTGGCCTTCGTGCTGCGCCGGGTCAGGCGCGAGCGCCTGGCGCTCGAACGGGCGCCCGCGGCGCGGGGACCGGACCGCGCCGGCGCGACGGAAACGGATGCGGCCGGTCCCGTCGCCCCGCCGCTCGGTGTCCCCGTGCGGCCGTCGTGGCTCGCCGCTCCGCGTGGAGCGAGGCGGCCTGGCACGTCCGCCTTTCGTTGCGCGGCTGGGGAACGCCCCTCGCCCTCGTCATGCTGACCGCGTTGGGAGTGGGCGGCGCGTTCGTCCACGTCGTCTTCCATGCCGACGGCCCGGTCCTCCCGCGCCCCGATTTCGTCGATCCGCTGATGGTCGAGTTCTTCTACCTGATCATCGCGTTCGTGGTGGCCGCGTTCGTCGGGGTCATGGCCCGCCGGGACGACCGCCCCGGCTACGGCGAGATCGCCGACGCCACCCCCGCCCCGCTCGGCACCCGGTTGATAGGCCGCGCCCTCGCCGCCGCCGCCGTCACCGTCCTCTTCGCCGTGACCCCGGCCGTCTCCGTGTGGATCGTGACCGCGCTCGTCGTGCCCGACGCCTTCAGCCTGCTCGACCCGCCGCTCTACTTCGGGCTGGTGCTGGCGCCGTCGATGCTGGAGCTGTGCGCGCTGGTGTTGCTGGCCCACGCGGTGGTGCGCCACACGGGTGCGGCGCACGCGGCCGGCATCATCTGCGCGTTCTTCATCGTGGTCAATCACGAGCTGGCGGTGACCTCCTACCCGCCGGTGGAGGTCGGCGTACCGCCGAGCATCACGCTGTCGGAGTTCTCGGGTTGGGCGCCATGGGTGGGCTACGTCCTGACCCTCGACCTCTACAAGCTGACCGTTGCGGCCGGCATCGTCGCGCTCGCCTGGCTCGCCTGGCCGCGCGGCACCGCCCTCACCGTGCCCCTCCGCTGGCGCGCCGGCATGCGGCGGGCGGCGGGGTACGCCGGCGCGCTGGCGGCGGCCGCCGTCGTGCTCGCCGCCGGGATGCACGGCGTGCTCCACGAGCAGCTCGTGACGTTGGGCGGCTACAAGTCCCAGACGACGGAGACGGCGGACGACGCCGCCTGGGAGCGACGCTGGTGGGCCTCGGCGACGCCCTTCTCCGTGGCGGGCGGGGAGGCGGACATCGCGGTCGACCCGGCCGAGCGGGTCGCGACGGCGCGCTGGCGCCTCGACGGCGTGAGGTCCCTTTCCGGCGCGCTGCACGGCTCGCTGCCGCACGGGGTCGAGATCCGCCGCGCCGCCGTGGACGGCCGCGAGGCGGCGGTGACGGTCGCCTTCGACCACTTCGCGCTGCCGCTCGACGCCTGCGGCCCCGCCGCTACGGTCGCGGAGAGCGACGCGCCCGACCCCCGCGTGCAGGAGCCAGCGCCGCCGGGGCGCGAGGATGCCGGGTCCGAGGCGGAAGGCTGCTCCGTCGAGCTGGACGTCGTCGCCAGCGGAGAAGGGTGGTCGGCGGAGGGCGAGAGCCCCTGGCTGCATTCCACCGGCGTCTGGCTGCGCGCCGCCGACCTGCTGCCGGCGCTCGGCCACGACCCCGACCGGCTGGTGCGTGCGCCCAGCGAACGCCGAGCCCACGGCCTGGACCCCGTTTCCGGCGACGTCGCGGCCGGCGCGCTGGCACCCGCGGCCGGGGTGGCGCCGGCGGGCGACTGGCGCTGGTCCGTGACCATCGCCGCCCCGGGTCCCGATGCGGACCGCCCCGGCGGCACCGCGGCGGCCACCAGGGGCCGCACGGACGGACCGTTGGACTTCGCCGTCGCGTGGTGGCCTGATGACGCACCGGTCGAGACCCGCCGCGGCGGCGTGGCGGCGCTGCACGGACGGCAGCGCACGCGCGACGCCGGCGGCGTGCTCGACGACGTCGCGGCGATGCGCGCCTGCGTCGAGGCGACCCTCGGCCGCGCGCCGGCGGTGCGCACGGTGCTGCAGGCGCCTCGCCAGCGCGGCGAGGCGGCCCTGTACGGCGACCTGCTGTGGCTGCCGGAGCACGAGGGGTGGGACATCACCGGCGAGAGGTTCGGCCGCTGGCGGCGCCGCGCGACGATCGCCGCCGCGCTGGCCGCGCGCGAGACGACGGACGGGGCCGACCTGCGGAAGGAGCCCGGCGGGGACTGGCTGCAGGTCGGCGTTCCCGGCTGGGTCGGCCTGGAGTGCGTCCGGCGGGAGGACGGCGTGGACGCGTGGCTGGCGCTGCAGGCGCGGGCCAGCGACCAGGTCGTCGAGGCGCTCGGCGCGCTCGACGCGCCCGCCGTCGGCGTCGCGGCGGCCGGCGACGTGCCGTGGGTACAGGAGTACACGCCGCTGGCGACGGTCGGCTGGGTGGAATCCGTCGGCCTGGCCGCAGCCGCCGATGCGGTCGACGCGGTGGTCGCGGGGGTGCGGGCCGGCGCGGCGCTGGCCGACGCCCTGGCGGAAGCGGTCGGGGCCGGTACGGCCGAGGCCCTGCTCGGACCGCCGGCGTCATCGGACATCCTGGTCGCGCAGGCGGCACGCACTCTCGAGATCGCCGGCCAGCGCTGGCTATGGCGCGACGGCGGCTGGGAGCCGCTCGCCGCCTTCATTCACGTAACGCAGCGCTTCGACGACGACGGCCGCGACCGCCGGCGCATCGGCCCGGTGCCGACGACGGTCGACCCCGGCGCGCCGTTCACGTTGATCGACGCCTGGCCGTCCTTCGAGCGCACGCCGACCGACAACGCCTGGCGCGGCAGCGGGCACGACTGAAGCCCGCGGCCCGCAGCGCCGGAGGAGGTCGAGGAAGGGGTCGTCATCCGCATCGAGGAGGCGATTCAGGGCATCGACGGCATCAAGGAGATTCACTTTGAGGGCGATTGGCAGACGCTGCCGAGCGGCCGGAGGGGGAGCGATGAGAGGTTGGCGGCAACCGGAAGGCACGCACCCGCGGCGTCCTGAGCGTCCTGCAAACGCAGCGAGCGCTGCGTCCGACGGCCGCGCGGCGCAGGTGTATACTCGAAATCCCATGTGGCTCCACCGCACGGCGGCGGCCGCCCTTCCGCTTCTGCTCGCGGTCGCGCCCCCTGCACTCGGTCAGCCGCTGGCTTCGGCCGCGGGACAGGCCGAGCTGGGCGTCGCGCTCCGCCAGCTCAACACCGTGGGCACGTTCATGATGATCACGGCCCACCCGGACGACGAGAACAACGCGCTGCTGGCGCGGCTGGCGAAGGGCGAGGGCCACCGGACCGTGCTGCTGAGCGCGACGCGGGGCGACGGCGGGCAGAACGAGATCGGGACCGAGCTGTTCGACGCGCTGGCCGTCCTGCGGACGGAGGAGCTGGCCGCGGCGCACCGCCTCGACGGCGCGGAGCAGTACTTCACCCGGGCGGTCGACTTCGGCTACTCGTTCAGCCGCGAGGAGACGTTCGCGCGCTGGGGCCGCGAGGAGATCCTCGGCGACTTCGTGCGCCTGATCCGCACGGTGCGCCCGGACGTGGTCTCGGCCATGAGCCCCGAGGGGCGGTTCGGCGGACAGCATCACCAGGCCTCGGCGATTCTGGCGCGCGAGGCGTTCCTCGCCGCCGCCGATCCGGCGCGCTTCCCCGAGCAGATCGCCGCCGGGCTGCGTCCGTGGCAGGCCGCCAAGTTCTACTTCCGGGTCGGGTTCCCGTTCGGCATCGGCGCCACGCCGCCGGGGTTCGACCGGCCGCCGCCGGCGGATCCCGGTCTGACCACCGTGGATCTCGGCGAGTACGACCCGCTGCTCGGCGCGACGTACGCGGAGATCGGCAGCCGCGCCCGGAGCATGCACAAGTGCCAGGGCATGTCGCAACTGATCGCGCTGCCGGCCGCGGCGGCCGGCGGACAGTACCGGCTGGCGGAGACGACGCTGCCCGGCCCCGCCGGTGACCGCGAGTCGTCGCTCTTCGCTGGCGTGGACACGTCCATTCCCGGCCTGGCGCGCTTTGCGGGCGCCAACCCGCCGGCGGGGCTCACGCGCGGCCTGGACGCGCTGGCCGGGCACGCGCGCCAGGCGCTCGCGCGGTTCGCGGCGGAGGGCATGGCCGGCGCGCGGGAGCCGGTGGTGGCCGGCCTGCAGGCGGTGCGCGCCCTGCGCGCGGGTCTGGCCGGCATGCCGCTCGCGGACGGCGCCCGCCGGGAGATCGACTTCCGTTTGGCCGCGAAGGAGCGCCAGTTCGAGCACGCCGCCGTGCTGGCGTACGGCCTGCGTTTCGAGGCGCTGGCCGACGACGGCGTGGTGACGCCGGGCCAGGCGCTCGGCATCTCCGCGCTGGCCGCCAACCGCGGCGACGCCGGCGTCGCGGTGCGGGGCGTCCGGCTGTCCGGTTTCGCCGGGCCCGGCGCGGCATGCGAGCCGGAGACCCTGGGCGCCGGCGGGGTCTACGCCTGCGGGCACGAAGTGGGGATTCCGGCGGACGCCGCGGCGACCGACATCCATTGGCGCCATGTGGACGGGGCCGATCGCTACGCGCTGGATCCGGACGTGCCCTTCGGCCTGCCGTTCCGTCCGACCCCGTTCCGCGCGACGTTCGACCTCGAGCTGGGGGGCGCCCGGCTGTCCGTCGAGCACCCCGTGGAGCACCGCTATTCCGTCGACGTCATCACCGGCGAGAAGCGGATGGCGCTGCACGTCGTGCCGCGCCTCGCCGTGTCGATGACGCCCGCCATCGCGGTGGTGCCGGCGGGCGCCGCGGCCCGCGAGGTGCGCGTCACGGTAACGAACGCCTGGCCGGCCGCCGCCGAGGGGACGGTCAGCCTGGAGCTGCCGGCGGGCTGGCAGACGGCGCCGGCCTCGGCGCGGGTGTCGTTCTCGCGGGAGGACGAGTCGCAGACGGTGCGCTTCGACGTCCGCGCGGCCGGCGCGACGGCCGGGGAGTACCGCGTCGCCGCGGTCGTGGAACACGCCGGCGGGCGCTACGGCCGCGGCTACCAGGTGGTGGAGTATCCGCACACCGAGCGCCGGCACCTGGGCCGTCCGGCCGCCGGCGTGTTCAAGGTCATCGACGTGTCGATCGCACCCGAGCTGCTGGTGGGCTACGTCGACGGGGTTGGCGACGCCGTGCCCGCCGCCATCGAGCAGCTCGGCGCCGGGCTGGAGCTCGTCGATGCCGACGACCTGGCCTGGGGCGATCTCGGCCGCTTCGACGTGATCGTGACCGGCGTGCGGGCGTACGAGAGCCGCGAGGACCTGCGGGCGAACAACGACCGGCTGCTCGAGTACGTGGCGAACGGCGGCACGGTCGTCGTGCAGTACAACCGGTTCGCGTTCAACCGGGCCCAGTACGGGCCGCACCCGGCGGTGGTCAGCCGCAACCGGGTCACGGACGAGGCAGCGCCCGTCCGCGTCCTGGCGCGCGACCACCCGGTGTTCGCCTGGCCCAACCCGGTGGACGCGCGGACGTGGAGCGGCTGGGTGCAGGAGCGGGGGCTGTACTTCCTCGGTGAGAAGGACCCGGCGTACGTCGATCTGGTCGAGATCGAGGACTCGTTCGAGTGGAACCCGGGCGTGAAGCGGGGCGCGCTCGTCGAGACGCGGTACGGGAGCGGGCGCTGGCTCTACGTCGGTCTGGGGCTCTGGCGGCAACTGCCGGCCGGCACCGCGGGCGCCTATCAGCTCCTCGCCAACCTCCTCAGCCTGGGCGCTCTCGACCAGGAGTCTGCGCCGTGAACGGCGTCGACTCCTCGCGTTTCTCCAGCCATTCGTGGGTCTGGTCGAGCACCGCCGCCAGGGCGGCACGCTGGCGCCGCAGGGCGGCGCGGGCGGCCAGCGGCGTCTGGCGCAGCGCGAAGAAGGCGCGGACGGTGCGCATGACGGCTGCCTCGCGCTCGACGGCGTGGACCCCGGCGAACGCGAGGGCGAGCAGGCCCGCGGTGGCCGCGCCCCCGGCGGCGGCACCGACCTGGCCGGCCACCACCGCGCCGAGGACGCCGATCCAGGCCCCGTAGACCAGGGCGCCGCCGACCACCTGCCAGGCAGCGCGGCTCTTCAGATCGGGCGCCCGCCGGTTGAGCCATCCGGTGAGCCAGTACGGCGCGGCGAAGATCGCGAGGCCCGCCAGCGCCACGGGCGCGAGCACCGGCGCCAGCAGCCCCTCGCGAGCCACGAAGCGGGCCGCGGCCGGGAACGGGATGCGGCGGTCGACGTCGCGCTCGCGCAGCCCGAACCGCGTGAGATTGGCGTCGTAGTCGTTCACGCGGGCCGTGATGGACGCCAGCCGTTCCGGATCGCGCTCGCGCAATTGCGCCATCCCCTCGGCGATCAGGCGCCGCCGCCCCAGTTGCTCGCGCGGGTCGCGGGAGACGCCGCGCGCCGCGGCGTACAGCCGATCGATGCGCACGACGACCGGCAGGTCGTGGCGCGGTTCGGCCTCGACCATCAGGCGGCGCAGGCGGTGAGCGATGCGGTCGGTCAGCTCCCGGACGGCGTCCGCGGCGTCGGTGGCATGCAGCGCCAGGTGCTCACCGGCCGCGAAGGAGCGGCCGAAGACCGCGGTGACCTTCGAGCGGAACCGCGCGACGTGGTCGAAGTTGAGGCCGATCGGCACGATGGTCACCGGGTGGCCGGCGGCGGCGCTGGTCAGCGCCATCCGGGCGGCGCCCGTCCGCAGCGGTTCGAGGCGCCCGCCGGAGTGGCTGATACCTTCGGGAAACAGGCAGACGGCCTCGCCGTCCGCCAGGGCCGCCGCGACGGCGGCGAACATCTCCGTGTTGCGGGTGGTGTCCACGCCCGCATCGATCTTGCGGTAGACGGGGATGGCGCCGGACGCGCGGATGAACGGACTCATCGGATGGCCGGCGAACAGCGTGGACTTGGCCAGGAAGCGGACCGGGCGTCCGGCGGTCGCCTGGATCAGCGCGGGGTCCAGCAGCGTGTTGGGGTGGTTCGCGACGAGCAGCAGCGCGCCGTCGGGCAGCGGCTCCCCGATCCGCTCGATCCGATAGAAGGTGCGGACCCCGAGTCTGGCCAGCAGCCACACCCAGCCGCCCGGACGCGTGCGCCGGGTCCCGGTCGTGCCGCTCATCGATCAGTCGTGCAGCCGTTCAGCCCGCGGAGACGTTCGGGATCGGCAGCCGCCCGGTGTAGATGGCCATGCCGACGACGGCGTCGATCCCCTCCGCATCGAGCGTGTCGATCTCGGCCTGCGTCGTGATGCCGCCGGCCGCCGTGAGCCGCCGGCTCGTCGCGCGCCGCACCGCCATGATAGCGCCGAGGTCCGTGCCCTGCATCAGCCCCTCCTTGTCGACGTGCGTGTAGAGGAACTCCTCGCAGAACGGCTCGAGCTGGCGGACCGCCTCGACCGCGGTCAGCGCCGCCGCCTCCGTCCAGCCCTTGACCACCACGCGGCCGCCCTTGCTGTCGACGGCGGCGATGATGCGCTCGGGACCGACCGCGGCGCCGAGGGCCGCCGCGAAGTCGAGGTCGGGCCGGCCGTCCCGGAACAGCGACGAGCCGACGATGACGGCCGTCGCGCCGTAGTCGAGCACGGCCCGCGCGCGGTCGAGGGTGCGGATGCCGCCGCCCACGCGGCAGGGGAGCTGCGGTGCGATGTGGCGCACCAGCGGATCGTTGGTGCCCGAGCCCATGGCGGCGTCGAGGTCGATCAGTTGCACGCGGGGAAATCCCCGGAACTTGCGCACCCAGGCCGCTATGTCGTCCGATGCGAGCGCCGGCCGCTCGCCCTGGATGAGCTGCACGACCTGGCCGCCCTTGAGGTCTATGGAGGGGATGAGCATCGCAGGCTTCAGAGCCTGACCGGGATGCCGCGGCCTGCCAGATGCTGCTTGAGGTCGACGACCGCGCGCTCGGCGTAGTGGAAGATGGACGCGGCCAGCGCCGCGTCGGCCCGGCCCGCCGTGAACACGTCCACGAAGTGATCGAACGTGCCGGCCCCGCCGGACGCGATGACCGGAATGGAGACCGCCTCGGAGACGGCCGCCGTCAGCTCGCAGTCGAACCCGCTCTTGGTCCCGTCGCGGTCGATCGAGGTCAGCAGGATCTCGCCGGCGCCGCGGTCGGCCGCCTCCCGGGCCCACTCGACGGCGTCGCGATCGGTGGCCTGCCGGCCGCTGCGAACGTAGATGCGGAAGGCGCCGGCCTCCCGTTTCGCGTCGATGGCGACGATCACCGCCTGGCTGCCATAGCGCCGCGCCAGGGCCGTGAGCAGCGCGGGGCGGGCGATGGCGGCGGTGTTCAGGCTCACCTTGTCGGCCCCGGCCTCGATGGCCGCGTCGGCGTGGGCCTCGTCGTTGATCCCGCCTCCGACGCAGAGCGGCAGGAAGATCTCCCGGGCCACCGCCTGGATGGTGCGGGCCATCGCCTTGCGCTTCTCGATGGTCGCGGTGACGTCGAGGATCACCACCTCGTCGATGCCCTCGCGGTTGTAGCGTTGCGCGAGCGCGCCCGGGTCGCCGGCCGACCGCAGGCCCTCGAAGTTGATGCCCTTGACGACTTGGCCGTCGCGGACGTCGAGACACGCGATGATGCGCTTGGAGAGCATGGTCGTCAGACGGGCGGGTCCTGCGTCATGCCGGCACCCGCTCGAGGAAGTTGCCGAGGATGCGCAGGCCGACCGCTCCCGACTTCTCCGGGTGGAACTGGACGCCCGCGACATGGTCCCGCTGGACCGCGCTGGCGAAATCGACCCCGTAACGGGTCGAGGCCACGCAATCGGCGGTGACCGGCGCGGCGTACGAGTGCGTGAAGTAGACCTGGTCGCCTTCGCGCACGCCCTCGAGCAGCCACGAGTCGCGCCTGACGTGCAGGCTGTTCCAGCCCACGTGCGGCACCTTGAACCTGCCGAAGCCGTCGTAGCCGTCGCCGCGGAGCAGGGCGCAGGTGCCCGGCATGGCCGCCAGCCCGCCGACGCCGGGCGCCTCGTCGCTGCCCTCGAAGAGCCACTGGAGGCCGACGCAGATGCCCATGAGCGGCGTGCCGCGCGCGACGGCCGCGGCGATGCTGTCGCGCCAGTCCGGCGCGAGGGCGGTCGTCGCCTCGAAGTTTCCGACGCCCGGCACGATGAGGGCCGACGCGCCGACCATCTCCTCCGGCGTCGCCGGCGTCGCGAACCGCGCGCCGAGATGCCGCAGGGCCTTCCGGACCGACGTCAGGTTCCCGGCGCCGTAGTCGATGAGCGCGATCATGATTCCTAGAGCAGCCCCTTGGTGCTCGGCAGGCTCTCGCCGAGCTGACGGTCGCGCGAGCAGGCGACGCGCAGGGCGCGCGCGAACGCCTTGAAGACGGCCTCCACCTTGTGGTGGCTGGAGCGGCCGTAGAGCACCTTGAGATGCACGTTGGCCCGCGCGCCCTGCGCGAACCCCTCGAAGAAGTCGGTGACGAGCTCGGTCTGCAGGTCGCCGACGAGCCGGGCGCGGACCTGCAGGTCGACGACCGTGTGCACGCGGCCGCTCAGATCGATGGCGGCGACGCCCAGCGTCTCGTCCATCGGCATCACGAAGTAGCCGGCCCGGTTGATGCCGCGCCGCGAGCCGAGGGCCGCGCTCACCGCCTCGCCGAGCGCGATGCCGACGTCCTCGACGGTGTGATGCTGGTCGACGTCGAGGTCGCCCTCCGCGTCCACCGTCAGGTTCATGACGCCGTGCCGTGCCACCAGCTCCAGCATGTGGTCCAGGAAGCGGATGCCGGTGCGCACCTCGAACTCGCCCTGGCCCTCGAGGTCGAGCTGCAGGGCGATCCGCGTCTCCCGGGTGCGTCGGTCGATCCGCGCGTGCCGCTCCGCCGTGCTCATCGCAGCCTGACGGCGACCGACGCCGCGTGGGCCGTGAGGCCCTCGGCGTTGGCCAGCGAGATGACGGTGGGCGCGAGGCGGCGGAGTCCGGGAGCGGTCAGGCGCTGGACGCTGCCGACGCGCACGAAGTCCGCGGCGCCGAGCCCGCCGCGAAACCGGGCGGCCCCCCCGGTGGGCAGGACATGGTTCGAACCGGTCGCGTAGTCGCCGGCCGCCTGCGCGCCGTAGGGCCCCACGAAGACCGTGCCGGCGCGCGTGAGCCGCCGCGCGACCGTCTCCAGGTCGCACACGGCGTGCTCCGGCGCCATCTCGTTGGCCAGCTCGACGGCTTCGTCCAGGCTGGCCGTGACGACGGCCAGGCCGTTGGTCTCGATGGACGGCCGCGCCGCGGGATGCTCGGCGAGCTGGCGGTCGACCTCGCGGGCCACGTCGCGCGCCAGGCTCGCGCTCGGCGTCAGCAGCACGGCGCGCGCGTCCGGATCGTGCTCGGCCTGCGCCACCAGATCGGCCGCGAGCCACGCGGCGTTGCCCTCGCTCGCCACGATGACGATCTCGGTCGGCCCCGCGAGAAAGTCGATGGGGCAGTCGGCCGCGACGAGGGCCTTCGCCGCCGCGACCCAGACGTTGCCGGGACCGACGATCTTCTCGACCCGCGGCACGGTCGCCGTGCCGTACGCCAGCGCCGCGACGGCGTGCGCGCCGCCCATCCGGAACAGCCGCGACACGCCGGCCTCGAGCGCGGCCTCGCAGACGGTCGGGTCGAGGCTCGGGCTGGCGGCGACCACCTCGGCCACGCCGGCGACGCGCGCCGGAATGGCCGTCATCAGCAGCGACGACGGCAGCGGGTAGCGTCCCCCGGGCACGTAGCAGCCGACGCGCCCGAGCGGCGTGACGCGCTGCTCCACGACCACGCCGGGCGCCGTGGACACCTTCCAGCCCTGCGGCACCTGGCGCTTGGCGATGCGCCGGATGTGCCGGGCGGCAGCCTTGATGGCGCGCCGGACGGCCGGCGGCACGTCGGCGGCGACGCGGCGCATCTCGTCGGGCGCGACCTCGAGCGGCCCGCTCCAGCCGTCGAGCCGCCGGACGTAGTCGCCGAGGGCGGCGTCGCCGCGGCGCCTGACGCCTGCGACGATGCGGGCCACGCGCCTGGTCACGTCCGGGTCGGACGCCTGCTGCCTGTCGAGCAGCCGCCGCCGGGTGCGCGCGTTCGAGGAGGAGGTGACCTTCATGCGGGTCGAGCTGCCTACAGCACGATCTTGTTCAGAGGATACTCCACGATGCCGTGGCCGCCGGCGGCCTTCAGCTTGGGGATCAGCTCGCGCACGGTGCGCTCGTCGAGCACCGTGTTGATGGACACCCAGTCGTCGTCGCTCAACGGCGCCACGGTCGGCCGCTGCAGCGCGGGGAGGAGGGTCAGGATGCGGCTCAGTTCGGCCCGCTGCACGTTGAGCATCAGCCCCACGCGGTCCTGCGCCTCGATGCCGGCCCTGAGCAGCAGCGCGATGTTGTCGAGCTTCTCCCGCTTCCACTCGTCGGCGGCGGCCGCCTCGCTGGCAATGAGCTGCGGGTTCGATTCGAGGACGGTGTCGATGATGCGCAGGTGGTTGGCGCGCAGCGTCGAGCCCGTCTCGGTGGCTTCGACGATGGCGTCGGCCAGCTCCGGGGGCTTCACCTCGGTCGCCCCCCACGAGAACTCGACGTTGACCTTCACGTTCCGGGCCGCGAAGTACGACTCGGTGGCGCGCACTAGCTCGGTCGCGATGGTCGCCCCCTGCAGATCCTCGGGCGTGCGGAAGCGCGATTCCTCCGGCACGGCGAGGACCCAGCGGACCTTGCGGAAGCTCTGCTTGGAGTAGATCAGGTCCGCGATGGTGACCACCCGGTCGCCGGTGGCTGCCTGGTGCTCGGCGATCCAGTCCTGTCCGGTCAGCCCGGCGTCGACCGCGTCGACGGCGACGTAGCGCGCCATCTCCTGGGCGCGGATCAGCGTGCACTCGATCTCCGGGTCGTCGATCGTCGGGAAGTAGGAGCGCGGGCTGACGTAGATGTTGAAGCCCGCGCGCGCGAAGAGCTGCACGGTGGAGTCCTGCAGCGACCCCTTGGGGAGTCCGAGCCGCAGCTTCATGATGCGCTCACCGCGGCGGCGTCGAGCTCGCGGACGAAGCACGAGCGCGTCCCCGTGTGGCAGACGTTGCCCTCCCCGAGGCGCTTGACGCGCACCAGCACCGTGTCGTCGTCGCAGTCGGTCAGGATGCGCACGACCTGCAGCCGGTTGCCCGACGTCTCGCCCTTCATCCAGAGCGTGTTGCGGGTGCGGCTGAAGAACGTGGCGAACCCCGAGGCGGTGGTCCGGTCGAGCGCCTCCGGGTTCATGAAGCCCACCATCAGCACCTCGTTGCTCTCGTCGTCCTGTATGACCGCCGGAATCAGCCCGTCGAGTTTCGTGAAGTCCATCGCGTGTCTCCGCGCCCAACAAAAAAAGCCCCGCCGATGCTCGGCGAGGCCGTCTGTTGCGCCAACAATCCCGGTTCTCTCGCCTAGCTCACGCGCACCACCTGTGCCCGCCATGTCGCGGCCGATGATGTTCCGAATGGTGACCCGTGCGCGGCATGCTGCCGCGTACCTTAGTGCACGCGCCGCGAGACTGTCAAACGAGGCCGCCCGGGCCGGGTGCCGCGTGGCTTAGACTAGGAGTCTGCGTCTGATGGAAGCCCAGTCACGGAGGAAATCATGCGATTCACCATCCTGGCCGCCGTCGCCGTCACCTCGTTCGCGCTCGTCCTCGCCGCCGGCGCGCCAGCCGCCGCCCAGTCCTGGACGCCGCCGGCGCCCGACGAGCGCTGTCCCAGCAAGTGGGGCGCGGGCGACGAGCGCGGGGCGGCCAATCACATGGGCCCGGAGACCGTGCTGCGCGCGGCGGGCCTGATCCGGACCGGACGGGTGGTCGAGCTCGGGCAGGTCCTGCACGGGGGGATACCGCTCGGCGCCCGGCACTTCGACCTCTACATGAAGCCGACCGGCGCGCCCGCCGGCACCAACCGCCGCGCCTCGAACGAGGAGCTCGTCGTCACCGAGATGGGCCAGGTGGGCACGCAGTTCGACGGCTTCGCCCACCAGACCATCGGCGACAGCTTCTACAACTGCTTCGACCAGAACGAGGTCATGACGCGCGACGGCTTCACGCGCCTGGGCGTCGAGAACGTCGGCACGCTCATGACGCGCGGCGTGCTTATCGACGTGGCGGCGCTCAAGGGCGTCGACATGCTGCCCGACACGTACGAGATCACGGTCGACGACCTGCAGCAGGCGCTCGACCGGCAGGGCGTGGCCCTCGAGCCCGGCGACGCCGTGCTGATCCACACCGGCTGGGGCGTGCTCTGGGACACCGACGGGGAGCGCTTCATGGCGACGAACCCGGGCATCGGCGTCGCCGCGGCCGAGTGGCTGATCGAGCACGATCCGATGCTGCTCGGCGCCGACAACCAGCCGATCGAGGTGTCGCCCAACCCGGACCCGGAGGTCTCGCTGCCGATTCACCAGATGATGCTCGTCGTCCACGGCATCCACCTCGTGGAGCGCATGCGGCTGGACGAGCTGGCCGCCGCCGGCGTGCACGAGTTCGCCTTCGTCGTGCAGCCGCTCAAGATCCAGGGCGCCACCGGCTCGACCGTCGTGCCGGTCGCGATCTTCTGATCAGACGGGGCTGTGCCCCGAACCCCCGGCGTCCGCTTGCGGGGACCCCTTCGCCCCGCGCCGCTCCCGCCGAGGCGCGCTGTGCGCGCCTTGCGGAGTCTGCGCCGTTCTACGGCGCAGACTCCTGGCCGTCGCCGCCGCGCTCGCCGTGCCGGTGTCGGCGCAGGATCCGCTGGAAGACGCGCCGCGCTTGAGGAATACTTCCGCGCGTGGAACGCCGAGGACAACGAGGCCGTCGCGGCGGCCTGCAACTATCCGCGGCTCCCCTTACCGCGTCCGGAACGTGTCCGGCAGGATCGACTGGAACTGCAGGCCCCACTCGCCGTCCAGCCGGAGAGGGTCAGGACTCTTCTTCCGGCTGCGCATTCGTGAACAGATCCTCGAGCAGATAAGGCGCTGAGCTTGAGTCGCTGGGTCTGGGCCGTCCACACGAGTCGGCCGGTCTCTGGATCCGCCGCCTTCCACAGGCCGAACTCGCGCTCTCGACCCTCAAAGACGTGTTCCAGGATCAATGCATCCAGTACTTCGTCAATCGTGTCGAGGTCACTCTCGAACAGGGGTGGTGCGTTTCCGTACCGATCGCGTGCAAAGCGGCTCAACGTGTCCGGTGTCACGATGTAGTTTTCGCACTCGTAGCGCCGCCAGTACGAGATCCTGAGGCCTCCATCATCCGAGTCCGCCCGGTCGCGGCCATCACTGTCCAGCAGCGCGAGCCCCCGCAGTTCGGGTAGCATGCTGCGGAGCGCGAAGAAGTGCTGTTGCGGCGTGAGGCCGAACCCTCCTTCAACTCGCGCCAGCTCCGCGTCAACGCCACCATCGGAAAAGCCGTCCTGGACATAGAAGGAGTTGATCCGCTCGTCCCATACTTGGGCGGCCGCATGCCCGGTCTTCCTAGCCAGAGCTCTCAGGATCTCAACGTCAGTGCTGCCCTCCACGTAGAGTACGTACCCCCGCTGGCGCGCGCGAATGTAGTGTTCGGCGCCATAGTGCTTCAGAGTGTTCTTGATGTCGGTCTTCCCTGCAAGATCGTCGGCGCGCCCCGCGAGCAGCAACGTGAGGTTGTGGTCGAGGGCTTCGTTCAGAATGACTTCAGAGTGCGTGGCGAGAATGACTGGGGCGCCCCCAGTTTTCTTGGACACGGATTAGTGGAGAATCCGATGTCACCAGGAGGTGGGGGTATGGTTCGGTCGAGGCGGGTGAAGGGAGCTGGGTCGGTGCCGACGGAGGGAGCCCGGAGGGCGACCGGAGTCGGCACCGACGCGGCGGAGATGGGGTCGGGGGCCTTGGCGCCGGGGCAACGGTGGAGCGCAAGCCGGAAACGGGACGTGGTGTTGCGGCTGCTGCGTGGCGAGCCGCTCGACGCGGTTTCGCGTGAAGTCGGTGTGGAGGTCTATCGCCTGGAGAAGTGGAAGACGCGGGCGCTGGCCGGCCTCGAGCGGGGTCTGAAGGAGCAGGCCGGTGAGCCGCTGGCCGCCGAGCTCGACGCGGCCAAGCGACACATCGGGGAGTTGTCGATGGAGAACGAGCTGTTGCGGTCGCGTGCCCGTGCAGCGGAGCGCCGCCTCCCTTTGGCGACGCGGAGGTCGCGACGATGAGCCAAACGACCTCCGCGACGACGGGGCGGCGCTACGGTCTCGAGCGGGTGTGCGGCACGTGGGAGCGGTCACGCTCGGCGTTCTACGCCAGGCGGGCTCGCGTGCAGCGTTCAGCGTCGGCTGACAGTCCGCGCCGCCGCGGGCCGACGCCCGCGCTGTCCGATGCGCAGCTGCTGGCGGCGATTCGTAGCGACCTGGCCCGCTCACCGTTCCAGGGCGAGGGCCATCGCAAGGTCCACGCGCGGCTGCGGATCCTCGACAACATCCGAGTCTCGCGGACGCGGGTGTTGCGCGTGATGCGCGCACAGGGCCTGCTCTCGCCGCACCGCGGGCGGCAGGGTGAGCCGAAGCGGCACGACGGCACGATTGTCACCGCGGCGCCCGACGTCATGTGGGGTACCGACGGCGCGCGGGTGTTGACCGTCGACGACGGCTGGGTCTGGACCTTCGCGGCCGTCGACCACTGGAACGCCGAGTGCGTGGGTTGGCACGTGTGCAAGGTTGGGAGCCGTTTCGCGGCCCTCGAGCCGGTCGCGCAAGGGCTCGGGCGACACCACGGCTCGGTCGAGGCCGACGCGGCCCGCGGGCTGGCGCTCCGCATGGATCACGGCAGCCAGTATCTGTCGGACCACTTCCTCAACCAGGTCCGCTACTGGGGCATCCGCCCCAGCTTCGGCTTGCTCGAAGAGCCGGAGACCAACGGCGTCGTCGAGCGCTGGAACCGCACGCTCAAGGAGCAAGCCATCTACGGTCGGGTGTTTCGAAATCTCGCCGACGTGCGCGCCGCCGTCGCCGAGTTCGTCGAGCGCTACAACCGGTGCTGGCGCCTCGAGAAGCTCGCCTATCGCACGCCACTCGAGGCCCGCGAGGAGTACGACCTACGCCACGCTGCGTAGCACAAACTTGTGTCCAAGAAACCGGGTGCGGTACAGTGGCGAGAATGACCTGCGGGCTGCGTTCTCCGAAGCGAGGTCGCGCAGCAGCACGTAGACTTGCTTCTGGCGGAGGATTTCCAGGTGCGCGTCCGGTTCGTCAGATCAACACTGCTGTCTTTCTAATTTAGGCGGCTTGAACCTTCTATGTCTGTTAGAATGGTTTTGCCACAAATCATTCAAAACACAGGAGATCCAAGCCGTGGCCCATCATAACACAGTCTTCGGGCAGTTTCTCGCGTTGCTTCCGCGACATGAATTCGACGCCGAGTCGCGCGAGCATCAGCGCGGCCAGCGCCTGCGGGTGATGAGCCGCTGGGCGCAGTTCGTCGCGCTCGGGCTGGGCCAGGTGACGGGCCGGCAGAGCCTGCGCGACATCGTGGCCAACCTGCAGGTCCAATCCAGCAAGCTCTATCACCTGGGCGTGCGGACCGTCAGTCGTTCCTCGTTGGCACGGGTCAACGCCGAGCAGCCGTATACGCTCTACGAGGCGGTGTTCTCCCGTCTGCTGAGCCGCTGTCAGCAGCAGGCGCCGGGCCACCGCTTCCGCTTCAAGCACAAGCTGTATGCGGTCGATGCATCGACTATCGACCTGTGCCTGGCCCTCTTCCCGTGGGCCACGTTTCGCCGCACGAAAGCCGCGGTCAAGCTGCATGTCGGGCTCGACCAGGCGGGCCAGTTGCCGAGCTTCGTCAGCCTCACCGAAGGCAAGCGCGGCGACGTGACCGTCGCCCGCACGTGGCGGTTTCCGGCCGGCAGCGTGGTCGTGGCCGACCGTGCGTATCTCGATTTCAAGTGGCTGCATCAATTGCAGACCCGTTCGGTGACGTTCGTCACCCGCCTCAAGCGGGGCGTGCGCTACCGGGTCACCCACGAGCACGACTTTCGGCCGGAGACCGGCGTGCTCGCCGACCAGCGGATCGAACTGACGAGCGCCCGCAGCGGCAAGGCCTACCCCGACCCGTTGCGCCGGGTGGTCTACCGCGACCCGCAGACGAAGAACCGCTACGTGTTCGTGACCAACAACACCACCTGGGTCGCCAAGACGATCGCCGACATCTACAAGTCTCGCTGGCAGATCGAGCTGTTCTTCAAGTGGATCAAGCAGCATCTGAAGGTCAAGCGCTTCATCGGCCGGTCGAAGAACGCCGTCTGGACCCAACTGTGGATCGCCACCTGCATGTACTTGCTGCTGGCCTATCTCAAATTCGTCCTGCGGCTGCGCTGGAGCCTCAATCAGATGCTCCAGGTGCTGCAGCTCAACATCTTCGAACGTCGACCACTACACGAACTGTTCACCACACACGCGCCGCCAGACCCCGACCGTCCGCAACTGGCACTCGCGTGGACCTGAAACTGTGGGACACTAGTGGTGTGTCCCTAGAATGACTTTACACTTGTTGACCTTGTCGAGGATGGCCTCGACGGTGGTGCTCCACACGAACGGCTTCGGGTCTGCATTGTGTTGGGTCAAGTAGTCCTGGATGGCCGCTACCAGTTCCTGCACGCTGCAGAAGACGCCGCGGCGAAGGCGTTGCTGCGTCAGCTTGCTGAACCAGCTCTCGACGAGGTTGAGCCACGAGGCGCTGGTGGGCGTGAAGTGTAGTTTGAAGCGCGGGCGGGCGGCCAGCCACTTGCGAACCTTCTTGTGCTTGTGGGTCGCGTAGTTGTCCAGGATGACGTGCAACGTGAGGTCGGGCGGGAACGCCCGGTCGAGGTGGCGCAGGAACTTCAAGAATTCCTGGTGCCGATGACGGCCGTGGCATTGGCCGATGACCTCGCCGGTCAGCACGTTCAACGCAGCGAACAACGTCGTCGTGCCATGTCGCTTGTAGTCGTGGGTCATGGTGCCGCGCCGGCCCGGCTTCATGGGCAGGCCCGGCTGTGTACGGTCCAGAGCCTGAATCTGGCTCTTCTCGTCCACGCACAGCACCACGGCCTTGTCCGGCGGGTTCAGGTAAAGCCCGACGACGTCGGTCAGCTTCTCGACGAAGGCCGGGTCTTTCGACAACTTGAACGTCGTGATGCGGTGCGGCTGCAGGCCGTGCGCGTCCCAGATGCGCTGGACGGTCGAGCGGCTCACGCCGGCCGCCTTGGCCATCGAGCGGCAGCTCCAGTGAGTGGCGCCCGGCGGCGTTTCGTGCAACGTGGCATGTACGATGGCCTGCACTTGGCAGGCCGTGATCTCGGGTTTGCGTCCGCGGCCAGGACGCACTTCCCCAACCGAATCGAGCCCATCGGTGAGAAAGCGCGCGCGCCAGTGCAACACCGTCGGCCGGCTGATGTCGAGCGTGGTCGCGATGCGACTGTTCGCCGCGCCGTCGCCGGCCATCAGCAAGGCCTTGGCGTGTGTCACCACGCGATGGGGCGCCGTTGCACTGAGCGCCCACTCCGTCAGCGTGTTCCGATCTGCGCTACTGAGCAGCAGCGCGGCGGCGGGGTTGTTCATACCCGCAGGTATATTACTCGGCGCACCAACTGTCAATATATTTCAGGGACACACCACTAGTGGTGCGGTACAGGCCTACACTCGAGTCAAGGCGAACCACGGAGCAGCTGGTGTCGACGCCGAATCTGTCGAGATGTTCGAGCAGGACCTGAAGAACAATCTCTACCGGATTTGGAATCGGATGTCGTCGGGCACGTACTTCCCGCCTCCGGTCCGTTCGGTTGGAATACCGAAGAAGGACGGAAGCGAGCGCCGCTTGGGCGTACCCACTGTCGCCGACAGAATTGCCCAAACGGTGGTCAAGATGTACCTGGAACCGGAGGTAGAGCCGCAGTTCCACCCCGATTCGTATGGGTACCGCCCGCGGAAGTCAGCGGTCGACGCACTCACGGCAACCCGGCAGCGATGCTGGCGTTACGACTGGGTGATCGACCTTGACGTCCGCGGCTTCTTCGACAACCTGGACCACTCGCTCGTCATGCGAGCGGTCAGGAAGTACACACGGTGCCAGTGGATTCTGCTCTATGTGCAGCGGTGGCTGACCGCTCCCATGCAGCAGGACGACGGAACCCTGGTGCCGCGCACGACGGGGACGCCCCAAGGGGGCGTCGCGAGCCCACTCCTGGCCAACATCTTCCTGCACCTCGCGTTCGACGACTGGATGCGGACCACGCACCCGGACGTTCCGTTCGAGAGGTACGCGGACGATATCGTCGCGCACTGTCGGACGGAGGCGCAGGCGCAGCAGGTCCTGTCGCACATCCAACGTCGTCTGGCGCAATGCCGGCTGGAGGTGCATCCGGAGAAGACGCGTATCGTCTACTGCAAGGATGACGACCGGCCGGGGCAGTATCCCACGGAGCAGTTCACCTTCTTGGGCTACACGTTTCGTTCACGTCGGGCGAAGAATCGATGGGGTCGGTACTTCATCAGCTTCATCCCGGCGGTGAGCAATGCGGCGGCGACGCGGATGCGGCAGACGATGCGGCGTTGGCACCTCCCTCGGCGCAGCGACAAGGCCATCGACGACTTGGCCCGCATGTGGAATCCGGTCCTTCGCGGCTGGATTCAGTACTACGGCCGCTTCTACAAGTCGGCCCTGTATTCGGTCTTTCGCCACCTCAACGGTCTGTTGGTTCGATGGGCCATGCGGAAATACAAGAGGCTCCGGCGCCATCGCCGCCGCGCCACACATTGGCTCGGGGGTCTTGCGCGTCGCGAGCCCCGGCTGTTCGCCCACTGGCATCTGCTGGGGCTGACGCCGGCGGCTGGATGATGGGAGCTGTATGAGCGGAGACGTTCACGTACAGTTCTGCGAGCGCCCGGGGGTGCGATTCCCCCGGGCGACTCACCTCGCGGTCCTCGGCCGAGCACCGGCAGCGGTGATGCTGGCGGCGGTCGAGGCCCTGACGGAGCGGCTGAAGCTGCCGATGAACGCCGAGAAGACCCGCTGCTGCCGGGTGCCGGAGGAGCCGATAACGTTCCTCGGCTACCGGATTGGACGCAACTACGCGCCGGACACGGGCGAAGCCTACATCGGCCCGCGTCCGAGTCCGGAGAGCGTCCGCAGCATCTGCCGTCGGGTGAGCGAGCTGACCACGTCGCGCCACACGCTCCTGACCGCTGAGGACGTGGTAGGGCGCCTGAACCGGCTATTGACCGGCTGGGTGAACTACTTCAGCCTCGGGCAGGTCAGTCCAGCGTATCGCGCCGTTGACCAGCACGTCCGGCGACGGCTGCGCCAGTGGCTCTGTCGCAAGCACAAGGTGCGGTTCGGGAAATACGTGCGCTACCCGAACGAGCGACTCTGGAACGAGTACGGGCTCACGCGCCTTGCGCTGTAACCGGCAGGCTCTCCGTGGGCGAAGGCATGATCTCGTCCGAGAGCCGGATGCGGGAGACCCGCACGTCCGGTTCGATGAGCGGCGACTGGAAACGGAGTCAGGGCGGGGAGTGAGGCACCGGCACACGGCGAAAGCCGCCGGGAACAGCTACCCCCTTCGCCTACCGCCACCGCGCCAGTCGTCGACTCTACATGTCCGACATTGGGCTGGCGAGGGGCTGCGCCCCTCGACCCCCGCACGGAGACCCGGCGCGTCGCCGCGCCGGTCGAACCCCCCGTCGATGCGGCGGCGTCGGCCATCCCCGGCGTCCGGCAGCGCACGGTCGTCCACGGCCGTCAACCTGCTCGGCAGGTCCTCCGCGTTCGCTTCGGCCTTCCAGGTGACTGCCGCGGCCGACCGTGCGGGATCGCTCTTGCAGGCCAGCCGGAAGGCTGGCCCCGCTTTCACGACGGACAGGACCGCGGATGTGTAGCCGACCGTGTCGTACCGTACATGCGGCCCAACTCACATCTGTACAGACACTTACATGTATTTTCCCACCACTCGGCAACCGATCCGGGAACATGATGTGGAAAACGGGAGTCCCCCGCAAATCGGCCGATTTGCGGCCCCCGCGGCCGCGTGTTGGTCACACGCGCCGCCGGGGCTCCGGGGTCGCTCCCGGCGTCATTTTCCCTCGGGGAAGCGCGGCGCAAAGCACCACCCGGCCGGCGTGCCGGCCAGACATCGTGCGCGCTGTAATCGGAACGCCGACCTGCCCCGCACCAGCAGGTGCTCGTCGCGGCCCCGGCCGCGCAGGCTGCCGTGCGGCGCGCGGTCGCGCTCGACCCAGTTGGACCAGCAGGCGCACGTCTCGGGATGCCGCTTCAGGATGGCCCGGTAGGCTGCCACCCGAACGACACACAAAAAACGGGCCGGCCAGCGCGGAGGCTAGCCGGCCCGTGGATGCGACGAGCGCTCGGGCTAGATGATGAAGTCGGAGACGGCCAAGTCTATGTTCGAGTTGTCACCCCCGTCGCCATAGTCGAACACTAGGAGCTTCCCACTATAACCATTGCCAAGAACACTAAAGTCGAGCGCCAAATTCTCGCTCGACCCTCCAGCTGATTCCGACCTGTTGAGAACCTCCCTGAGTTGTTCTTCGGTAAGGTCCAGCGCCGTGACATCGATCTTCTCATTGATCCCACCTCGGTTGGAAATCTCGAAGTCGACGATCCTGTCGTTGCCACCGTTATAAACGAAGGTATCCACGCCGGCGCCGCCCGTCAAAAAGTCATTGCCGGGGCCACCATCCAACATGTCATCGCCGTCGCTGCCATCCAACCTGTCATTGCCTCCGCCGCCAACAAGCATGTCGTCCTGGCTACCACCGGTGAGAGTGTCGCCCCCCGCCCCGCCCATCAGGGTCGTGGAGGCATTCATGTTGCCGAGCAGCGTGTCGTCGTTTTCGCTACCGATCACCTTCTCAATGCTCGTGTAGACGGCGGCTTCCTCAGCAGGCACGTCTTCTGTCTCGTCAACGGCCGTCGCAGGATTATCCGCCACAGCACCTTCAGTGCCCGGCGACTTCAGATACTTCACGTTGAGATCAACGATGACTGCACTGGCTACCCCCGAAGCGTCGACGGTGTCCATCCCCCCCCCACCGGAGATGATATCGCCTAGGGTCGCCCTGAAGTTGTCCTCATTGCCGTTGAGAGGGTCGCCATCATCACTGCCCCTGGTGTCATTGATCTCATCGGTGCCCATATAAACGAACGTATCGTCGCCGTCGCCGCCCGTCAATGTGTCATTGCCGGCGCCGCCGTTGATCGTGTCGTCGCCCTTGCCGCCCTGGAGGTCGTCCATCCCACCCTTGCCGGACAGCATGTCGTCGCCGTCCATGCCCTTCAGGGTGTTGTCGTCGCCCATCCCCGTGAGCATGTCGTCGTACATCGAACCCGTGAGGCTCTCAATCCCGTGCAGTTCGTCGCCCTCTGCATGACCGCCTTCGCCGATTGGATTCGGCATGTCGCGAGAGGTCTTGCTCAGGTCGATCGTCACCCCTGCATCCGACTCGCTGTAGTCGGCGGTGTCATTGTTGCCCTGGTCCATGGGCTCCATGGTCTCGGGATCGACCGTCCCGCCGAAGATGTTGTCCGCTCCGGGGCCGCCCATCAGGGTGTCGTTGCCGGTACCGCCCATCAGCTCGTCGTCGCCCATCCCGCCCATGAGGGTGTCGTGGCTGTTGCCACCATGGAGGGTGTCCATCCCGTCGCCGCCCATGAGCTCGTCCGCGCCGCACCAGCCCATGAGCATGTCGTTGCCACCGGCACCGTCGATGGTGTTGGCCTCATTGTTCCGGCCGTGCAGCACGTCATCGTACATGGACCCTTTGATGTGCTCCACGTCATCAGAGATCACGTCGCCTTCCGCATGGCCCCCGGCCGTGTGCGGGTCCGTCGCTTTTCGGTCGTCGCCGTCCCCGACCGGTCTCAGGTCGACCGTCACGCCCTCCGGCGACAGGGTGTAGACGACGGTGTCACTGCCCTCACCACCCATGATCGTGTCGGCGCCTGCGCCACCTTCGATGGTATCGTCGCCGGGCCCGCCGTCCACCACCGAGTCATCGCCCTTGCCGCCCCAGACCATGTCGTTGCCGGCGCCACCCTGGACGCTGTCGACGCCCATGTCGCCGAAGACCATGTCGTCGCCTTCGCCGCCCTTGATCACGTCCTCGCCGTCGCCACCGCGAAGGTAGTCAGCCCCGGCCATGCCATCGAGCTCGTCGTTTCCGCCGAAGCCGAAGAGCATGTTGCGCCCGTGGTTGCCGATCAGCTCGTCGCCGAACATCGAGCCCCAGAGATTCTCGATGCTGGTCAGCACGTCGCCTGTTGCATCGTTGCCGCGCACCGGTGCGTTCTCGTCTCCCGGGCCGTAGAAGGAGGAGCTCAGGTCAACATACACCCCGCCCCGCGACATGGCGTAGCCGGCCGTGTCGTTGCCCGGCCCACCATCAAGGACATCCGCGCCCGGCCCGCCGATCAGCCGGTCGTCGCCCTCGCCGCCGCTGAGCTCGTCATCCCCGTGACCGCCCCAGATGATGTCGTTGTCCATGCTCCCCATGAGCATGTCGTCATGCTTCGACCCCGGATAAACATGAAAAGCCATTAACCTGCTCCTTCAAAAGGGTTTACGCGTTCCACATGATCGTGACGGACCTGCCCGAGCGGCGGGTGCCGGAGCTGCGCCGGCTCGCCGACGAGGGCGTGACGAGCTACAAGCTGTTCATGGCCTATCCCGGCGTGCTGCTCTCCGACGACGCCACCATCTTCCGCGCCATGCGCGCGGCGGGCGAGGACGGCACGCTCGTCTGCATGCACGCGGAGAACGGCGTCGTCATCGACGAGCTGGTCAAGGCGGCGCTGGCCGCGGGACACGTCGAGCCGAAGTACCACGCGCTGACCCGGCCCACGCGCCTCGAGGCGGAGGGCGCGCACCGCGCGCTGGCCATCGCCGAGGTCGCCCGCGCGCCCGTCTACATCGTGCACCTGAGCTGCCGCGACGCGCTGGCCGAGCTGCGGCGGGCGCAGGCGCGGGGCGTGATGGCGCACGCCGAGACGTGCCCGCAGTACCTGCTCCTCGACGTCGAGGCCTACGACGAGCCCGGGTTCGGAGGCGCCAAGTACGTCATGACGCCTCCGCTCCGCGAGAAGTGGAACCAGGACGAGCTGTGGCGCGGCCTCAGGGGCAGGGTGCTCGACGTCATCTCCACCGACCACTGCCCCTTCTGCCTGCGCGAGCAGAAGGAGCTCGGCAAGGGCGACTTCAGCCGCATCCCGAACGGCGGACCGGGCGTGGAGAACCGCCAGAGCCTCATCTTCCATCACGGCGTCAACGGCGGGCGGATCGACCTCAACCGGTTCGTGGACCTGACGTCGACGACGCCGGCACGGATCTTCGGGATGTTCCCGCGCAAGGGAACCATTGCCGTCGGGTCGGACGCGGACATCGTCGTCTTCGACCCCGAGCGCGAGGTCACCATCAGCAGCAGCGACCCGCGCACGCACCACATGAACGTCGACTACAGCGCCTACGAGGGCTTCCGCGTGCGGGGCTACCCCGAGACCGTGCTCTCGCGGGGACGCGTCGTGGTCGACAACGGAGAGTACGTGGGCCGGCCCGGGGACGGCCAGTTCATCCGGCGCGGCCCCTACGGCGGGGCGCACGCGCCGCTGGCGGCTGCCCGCGGGCAGGCCGGCGATCCGGGCAGCGAACGCCCGGGCGCCGGCGGAGACTGAGATTGGCGCACTCGACCTCGACGCCCGGCGTCGCGGCCGGCCGCCTGCCGGCCGCGGCCTACGAGCACAACTTCGCCGACCTGCACCCCCCCTACACGGCCCACGAGGCAGCCGTCGCCGCGGACCGCTGCTACTTCTGCCACGACGCGCCTTGCGTCACGGCCTGCCCGACCGCCATCGACATCCCGCTGTTCGTTCGTCAGATCGCCACCGGCACGCCGCGGGCCGCCGCGAAAACGATCTTCGACCGCAACATCCTGGGCGGCATGTGCGCGCGAGCCTGCCCCACCGAGACGCTCTGCGAGCAGGCCTGCGTGCGGGAGGCGGCCGAGGGACAGCCGGTTGAGATCGGCAGGCTGCAGCGCTTCGCCACCGACGCGCTGATGGCCCGGGCCGGGCACCCCTACGAGCGCGCGGCGCCGACGGGCCGGCGCATCGCCGTCGTGGGGACGGGACCCGCCGGCCTGGCCTGCGCGCACCGGCTGGCGCTGAAGGGGCACGCGGTCACGCTCTTCGACGCGCGCGCCAGGGCCGGCGGTCTCAACGAGTTCGGGATTGCCAGCTACAAGACGGTCGACGACTTCGCCGCCCGCGAGGTCGACTGGCTGCTCGGCGTCGGCGGCATCGCGGTGGAGCTGGGCCGGCGCCTGGGGGCCGAGCTCAGGCTGGACGAGCTGGCGCGGGACTTCGACGCGGTCTTCCTGGGCATCGGCCTCGCCGGCGTCAACGCGCTCGGCACGGCCGGCGAAGCCGCGGAGAACGTGCGCGACGCGGTCGACTTCATCGCCGAGCTGCGCCAGACGCGCGACCTGTCGACGCTCCCGGTGGGCCGGCGCGTGGTCGTCATCGGCGGCGGCATGACGGCGATCGACGCCGCCGTGCAGGCCAGGCTGCTCGGCGCCGAGGAGGTTGCCCTGGTCTATCGCGGCGGGCGCCGCCGGATGAGCGCCTCGGCGTTCGAGCAGGATCTGGCTGCCTCGAAGGGCGTGCGCATCGTCACCAACGCCCGTCCGGTGCGGCTGCTGGCCGACGGCGCGGTGCGCGAGGTGGAGTTCGTGCGCACCGCGGACCGGCCGGACGGCTTCGCGGATACCGGCGAGACATTCCGGCTGCCGGCCGACCAGGTGTTCAAGGCGATCGGGCAGCGGCTCGACGCGGCGCCGGACGGACTGGAGCTCGACGGCGGGAAGATCCGGACGCGCGACGGCGGCCGCACCAGCCGGCCGGGCGTCTGGGCCGGCGGCGACTGCGTGGCGGACGGCGACGACCTGGTCGTCACGGCCGTCGCGCAGGGGCGCGACGCCGCCGAGGACATCCATGCCAGCCTGACGGGGATGACGGCAGGGAGCCGCTGACATGGCGACGCTCGCGAACGACTTTCTGGGCATCCGGTCTCCCAATCCGTTCTGGCTGGCCTCGGGCCCGCCGACCGACAAGGAGTACAACGTGCGGCGCGGGTTCGAGGCGGGCTGGGGCGGCGTGGTCTGGAAGACGCTGGGAGAGGAAGGGCCGCCGCTCGTCAACGTCAACGGGCCGCGCTACGGCGCCGTCTGGGGCGCGGACCGGCGCCTGCTGGGCCTCAACAACATCGAGCTGATCACCGACCGGCCGCTCGAGCTGAACCTGCGCGAGATCAAGGCCGTCAAGCGGGACTATCCCGATCGCGCGGTGGTCGTCTCGCTCATGGTGCCCTGCGAGGAAGAGGCCTGGAAGCGCATCCTGCGGCGCGTCGAGGGGACGGGCGCCGACGGCGTCGAGCTGAACTTCGGCTGCCCCCACGGCATGAACGAGCGCGGCATGGGCTCGGCCGTGGGCCAGGTGCCGGAGTACGTCGAGATGGTGACCCGCTGGGTACGGGCCGCCACCCGCATGCCGGTCATCGTCAAGCTCACCCCCAACGTCGCCGACGTGCGCCGCGCGGCCCGCGCGGCCCGGGCTGGAGGCGCCGACGCCGTCAGCCTGATCAACACGCTCAACTCGATCACCTCGGTGAATCTCGACACGTTCAGCCCGGAGCCCACGATCGACGGCAAGGGCAGCCACGGCGGCTACGCCGGGCCGGCGATCAAGCCCATCGGGCTGCACATGGTGGCCGAGATCGCCCGCGATCCGGACACGTCCGGCCTGCCGCTCTCCGGCATCGGCGGCATCGCGACCTGGCGCGACGCCGCGGAGTACATCGCGCTCGGCTGCGGCAACGTGCAGGTGTGCACCGCCGCCATGACCTACGGGTTCCGCATCGTCGAGGAGATGGTCGCGGGGCTGACGCTCTGGATGGAGGACAAGGGGTTCGAGCGCCTGTCCGACTTCCAGGGGCGCGCCGTGCGCAACGTCACCGACTGGGAGCACCTGAACCTCAGCTACGTCGCCAAGGCGCGCATCGACCCGCAGCTCTGCATCAAGTGCGGGCGCTGCTACGCGGCCTGCGAGGACACGTCGCACCAGTCCATCGCCATCAGGGACGGCCGGGTCTTCGAGGTCATCGACGCGGAGTGCGTGGCCTGCAACCTGTGCGTCGTGGTGTGTCCGGTCGAGGACTGCATCACGATGGAGCCGCTCCCCGTCGGGGCGGTCGACACCCGCACCGGCAAGGTCGTCGAGCCCTACGCCAACTGGACGACGCACGCGCACAACCCCGCCGCCCGGCCGCGGCGCGGACCGGCCTCGTGACGCCGGGCCGGCGGCGGCCGCGCGCCGGCTTCGCATAGAATGACGCCCGGAGGAATCCCGGATGCGAAATCAGCCCTACCTGTCGAGATGTCTCGTCCTCGCGGCCGCCGTGCTGCTGACGGCCGCCACCGGCCCGGCGCAGGCGCAGCCGCAGGGCGGGTTCACACCGGTCACGGACGCGATGCTGCAGGATCCGGCGCCGGGCGACTGGCTCATGTGGCGCCGCACGCTCGATGGCTGGGGCTACAGCCCGCTCGATCAGATCGACCGCGGCAACGTGGGCGAGCTGCGCATGGTCTGGTCGCGGGCGCTGACCGCCGGCAACCAGCAGGGCACGCCGCTGGTCTACGACGGCGTGCTGTACATGCCGAACCCCCGCGACGTCATCCAGGCCATCGACGCCGTCTCCGGCGACCTGCTCTGGGAGTACCGCCGGCCGCGCCCGGACGACCTCGAGGAGTACGTCGCCGCGTCGCTGGCGGAGGCCAACCGGAACATCGCCATCCACGGCAACCTGATCATCTCGACGAGCCACGACGACTACGTCTTCGCCCTCGACGCGGCCACCGGCCGACTGGCGTGGGAGACGCAGATCCTCGACTACCGCGAGAACCCGGCGCACCAGACCGCCGGCCCGATCATCGCCGACGGCAAGATCGTCTCCGGGCGCGGGTGCATGCCCGAGGGCGGCCCGGAGGCGTGCGTCATCACCGCGCACGACGCGCGGACCGGCGCCGAGCTGTGGCGCACGCGGATGATCCCGGCCCCCGGCGAGCCGGGCGACGAAACCTGGGGCGACGTGCCCTTCGAGCAGCGGCGGCACGTGGGCGCCTGGATGGTGCCCAGCTACGACCCCGAGCTGAACCTGATCTACGTGGGCACGTCGGTGACCTCGCCGGCGCCGAAGTTCATGCTGGGCGGGACCGACCTGGCGCATCTCTACCACAACTCGACGCTGGCGCTCGACGCCGACACGGGCGACATCGTGTGGTACTACCAGCACCTGAACGACCACTGGGACCTCGACCATCCGTTCGAGCGCATTCTGGTGGACACGGCGGTGACGCCGGACCCGGGCGCGGTGAGCTGGATCAACCCGCGGCTGCAGCCGGGCGAGCGGCGGCGGGTGGTGACGGGCATCCCGGGCAAGACCGGGGTGGTCTACACGCTGGACCGGGCGACGGGCGAGTTCCTGTGGGCGACGCCGACCATCACGCAGAACGTGATCAGCGACATCGACGGCGCCACCGGCGCGGTGTCCGAGAACGGCGAGCTGGTCTTCAGCGCGGAGGGCCAGGAGGTGCTGGCCTGCCCGACGTACAACGGCGGCAAGGACTGGGAGGCAGGGGCCTACAGCCCCCTGACCAACACGATGTACTTCCCGCTGCGCAACACCTGCGCGCGCATGATGACCGTGACGAGCTCCGAGACGCTGCCCCTGGAGCTGTACTCGCTGGCCGTGCGCAACCAGATCGCGCCGGGCACCGATCAGGTCGGCACCGTCCAGGCCATCTCGGCGGAGACCGGCGCCACGGTCTGGAAGCACGACCAGCGCGCCGCCACCACCTCGCTGGTCACGACCGGCGGCGGCCTGGTGTTCGGCGGCGACGCCAACGGCCGCTTCCGCGCGTTCGATCAGGAGACGGGCGACGTGCTGTGGGAGATCAACATCGGCTCCTCGGTCTCCGGTTTTCCGATCACCTACGCCGTCGACGGCCGCCAGTACGTCGTGGCCAGCACGGGGACGGGCAACCCGATGTCCTTCCTCCCGCTGACGCCCGAGCTGCGCCCGAGCATCGGCAACAACATCTTCGTCTTCGCGCTGCCCTGAGCATCATGGACCGGCACAAAGGGCATTTGAACGATGAAAATCCACCTGGCCAGCGTCCCGGTAGACAACCAACAGAAGGCACTTCGCTTCTACACGGAAACACTTGGCTTCCAGTTGAAGCACAACATCCCCCTGGGAGAGCATGCCTGGATCACTGTCGTATCCGAGGAAGCCCCGGAGGGGACGCAGTTGGTGCTCGAGCCTGACGGCCATCCCGCGGTGCGTCCGTTCAAGCGGGCGCTCGTGGAGGACGGCATCCCCTGGACCTCCTTCGCGGTCGACGACATCGAAGCCGAACACGAGCGTCTCACGGCGAGAGGTGTGCGATTCGTACAGCCGCCGACAGACCTCGGGACGGTCATTACCGCGGTATTCGACGATTCGTGCGGCAACCTGATCCAGATCGCGGAGGAGAAACGTCAACCGTGACGGTCCGCGCAGTCGCTCAGGATCCGCCGAACGATCAGAAGGTAGCGGGGGGGGAATGCATGAAGAGGGAACTGACCGTAGCTGCTGCTTCGACATTGATCGCATGCGCCGCCCTGGCGTGGATGAGTGCGCCCGCGGGACTGGCGCAGGGGACGTCGAGAACCATAGACGCGCGCGAGATTCCGGTGCCGGCGGCGGCCAGCGAGGCGCTGCGGGACTCGATCGCGGCCCTGCCGATGATGCCGATAGCCGATTCCGCGCCGTCGACGGCCGCCGAGTGGGAAACGTTCGTGGAGCAGCGCGACGGCGCGGCCGACGGAACGCTCCAGCCGCTTGCCGCGGCGTTCAACGTGCAGGTCGACCAGTTCGACCTCGGGGGCGTGCCGATCTACCGTGTGCTGCCGGCCAACGTCGATCCCCGCCACGAGGAACATCGCTTCCTGTACGTCCACGGCGGCGCGTACGTCCTGGGCGGCGGCGAGGCCGGCGTCCTGGAGGCGGTGCTGATCGCCAGCCGCGCGAACATCCAGGTGGTGGCGATCGACTACCGCATGCCGCCGGCGCACCCGTTTCCGGCCGCGGTCGACGACGCCGTGGCGGTCTACCGGCACGTGCTGGGCAACCGGCCGGCCAGCTCCATCGCGCTCGGCGGCACGTCGGCCGGCGGCGGGCTGACGCTGGCGACGGTCCGGCAGCTCATCGAGCTGGGCGTCGACGTGCCGGGCGCGATCTACCTGGGCACGCCCTGGGCGGACCTGACCGACGCGAGCGACACGCTGCACACCAACGAGGCAATCGACCGCGTCCTGCTGAGCTACGACGGCTGGCTGAGCGCCGCGGCGCGCCTGTACGCGGGCGACCACGAGCTGACGCACCGGCTCATCTCGCCGGTGTACGGCGACTTCGACGGGTTCCCGCCCACGTACCTCGTCAGCGGCACGCGCGACATGCTGCTCAGCGACACGGTGCGGGTGCACCGCAAGCTGCGCGAGGCGGGCGTCGCGGCGGACCTCAACGTCTACGAGGGCATGTCGCACGCGGGCTACATGATCGTCGCGGACTCGCCGGAGTCGCAGCAGGTGTACTCAGGGCTGGGCGATTTCCTGCTGGAGCACCTGGACTAGCAGATGAGCGACCAGACCGAGCTGCTCGTTCGGTCCTGCCTGCGAAGCGCTGGCCGTCCTCGAGCTGTCAAGCCGCAGCAGGGTGACGTCCTCGCGGACGTGTAGCCGCCCAGAGCTTGGAAGCAAGCCGATGGCCACGACTCAACGCGCCGTCAAGCGGACGTACGAGGACTACTGCGCAACAGCAGACGACAAGCGCTACGAGCTGCTGAACGGCGACCTGATGATGGTTCCCGCACCGAACAGGAAGCACCAGTGGGTTCTGGGCAGACTGCACATCGAACTGGGCCGGTTCACCCAAGAACACGGACTGGGAGAGGTGTACGTCGCACCTTTCGATGTCGTTCTGTCGGACACCGACGTCGTGCAGCCCGACCTGCTGTTCGTCTCCCGAGCGCGCGAGCACACGATCACCGACGAGAACGTCCGGGGAGCACCCGACCTCGTGATCGAGATACTCTCGCCATCCACCGCCGACCGGGACGTGGGGTACAAGCACGACCTGTACAGCAGACACGGAGTACTCGAGTACTGGATCGTCGATCCGACGGCCGAGACCGTCACCGTCCATCGGCAACAGGACGGGAGGCTCGAACTCGCCGGCACTTTCGGTCGCCGGGACAGTCTTCGAACGACGCTGCTTGAGGGACTGCAGCTCGAGCTCCACGATATCTTTGCGAGCTGAGCAATCCCAGCACGCGCGCCCCCACAGACGGCGGCGCGCCGAACGGTTACGCGCCGTGACTACCTCGGCTTCGCGCCGGGCGTTGTGAGGTCCGCCGTAGTCCGCCTGCAAACGAGGGGTGCTACGGGGGGAACGCGAGCCGTCAGATCGTGTAACCAACTTATATGCAATAGGTTACATGCCGCCCGCGGCGGACGCCCTGGAAATCCGAACGCCAGTCGAGTTGCGCGACCGCTGCGTCAACCCGACCGAGTACAAGGCCCAGCGAGTCACGTTGACAGGCTCGCTGTCGGCATCTAGAGTTCGATTATGCGCGAAAACGCGAGCGTAACGAGGATACGTCGGCACGCGGATTCGCCGTGCCTGTTACTCGGTCGTCAGGGGAAGGAAGTTTAGATGAGGTCCATGACGAAGACGAGGTTGTTCGTGGCCGGAGCCTTTGTGGTCGGGTTCGGTCTTGGGTGGGCGGTCAAGGGCGGTCACGGCGTGGTGGAGGCTCAGGCGTCGGACGCTCCGTTCCTGATGCAGCGGATCTATACAGGCACCGATGGACGGTCGCATGTCGAGAACATCCCGCTGAACGCGGACTCGGTGATGGAGGAGGTCACCGGCATGCGGGTGCGTGTGTCGCCGCCGGGGAGCTTCAGCGACTACCATGTGGCTCCAGGGCGCCGATACATCATCAATCTGACGGGTGGCGGACAGCTCGGGGTGGTGGAAGGTAAAGTCGATTTGCCCGCAGGGTCGGTCGAATACATCGACGATCTGACAGGCCAAGGGCACACGACGGCGAACGTCGGCAACGCACCTCGCGTCTCGATCCACCTCGAGTTCGCGGACCAGAACCAGCACATCGGACCCCTCGGCAACGGGCAATAGCCCAGCACGCAATGAAACAGTCATCCGTGTCCGTATCGCTCTTCCTGGCGGTGCTCCTGGTCGTCGCGTACCCGAGCCCCGCGCAGGACTCGGTCGCGCGCACGGCGACGACGAGGGAGAACCGGCAAGTCAAGGTGATCACCTCCGGCGGTTTCACGGCGGCCTTCAACATCCTCGGGCCGATGTTCGCGCAGGCCACCGGAATCGAGGTGATCACCGAATACGGTTCCTCCATGGGCGGGGGACCCGAATCCATCCCGGTTCGGCTGGAGCGCGGTGAGACGGCGGATCTGCTGATCTTCAACGGCAGGACGTTCGACGACGTGGCTGCCACCGGGCATCTGCGAACCGCGACCCGTGTCGACCTGGCGCGCTCCGTCACCGGCATGGCGGTGCGGGCGGGGGCGCCGAAGCCGGATATCAGCACCGTCGAAGCGTTTATCGAGACCTTGCGGGCCGCGGAGTCCATCGCCTATTCGGCCAGCGTCAGCGGTACGTATCTGTCGACTGTGGCATGGCCCGAGCTCGGGATCTGGGAAGAGATTCAGCCCAAGACGACACGCGTCGTGACCGAGCGGGTGGCGAGTGTCGTGGCACGTGGGGAGGCCGAGATCGGCTTTCAGGCGATGAGCGAGATCCTGCCGATCGAGGGCGCGGAGTTGGCCGGTCTGTTACCCGATGAGCTGCAACAAGTGGCGACGGTGGTCGTCGTCATGACGGAGCACATGAAAAATCCCGAAGCGGCCCGGAAGCTCGTCGAGTTTCTCTCGTCCGATGCGGCCGCCACGGTCGTTCAGTCCACGGGTTTGATGCCCGTCGCTCTCGACGAACCCCCGGGGTCGAGGTGATCACGTCCGGTGGCTCAGGGCCGCCTTCGCCTAGCACGGGAAACGGCGAGCGTCGCTTCGCGTCCGGGACCTACCAGGCCGGCATCCGGCGATCGCGCACGTAGGACGACGTGATGCGCCCGAGGCTGGGGGTGCCGGCCTGCCGCATCACCATCCGCAACTCGCTGTCCAGGATGTCGAGCGCCGTCTCGACGCCGGCCTGCCCGAACGCGGCCAGGCCGAAGATGTAGGGGCGCCCCACGCCCACGGCCGTCGCGCCGAGAGCCAGCGCCTTGAAGATGTCGGTACCGCGGCGGAAGCCCCCGTCGACGATGATCGGGGCGCGTCCGGCCACGCCGGCCGCCGCCTCGGGCACGCACTCGACCGACGAGCGCAGGCTGTTCTCCATCCGGCCGCCGTGGTTCGACACCCAGATGCCGTCGGCGCCGTACTCCAGGGCGAGACAAGGTCGCCCACCACGAACCCATCTTCGAGCGACCCCTCGGGGAAGACTACCGACATATTCTCACGGTGACGGGTTGGATTTCGTCCGAGGAACAGGTGCACATCGACATAGGCCCGGTTGCCGACCCAGGTTCGGGTGCGGTGGCAGATCCCGTTGCGTGCCGCGATGCAGCGGAGGCAGAAACAGCGGCGCGGCTCGATGCCGGCAAGTCGGAACAGGGGGCGGCCGACGCGGCCGACGCGGCCGTTCAGGATGCGCTGCGGAGCCGAAGCATGCATGATGCCCCCTTCTCTATGAAGAGGGCTCGAGGTGCCGGGCCACTACAGTTGTTCTCAACTGGCGCGGTCCGGTAGCCTCGCGAAAGTCCCCGCGGATGGCCAAGGTCTCCCTCTCGACGAGCGCCCCGCGCCTCGAGGATGCGGTTCGGTGTCCACTGCTGGACCGGGATCCCGAAGCGTGGCTGCGGTGCTGCACGGCACGGTTTCTGCCGGTGGCGCGGCGGATCGCCGGTGACGATGCGAGCGCGCGGGACGCCTTGCAGGAGAGCTGGATAATCGTGCTGGAGAAGCTCTACCAGTATCGAGGCGCCCCCCCCTGCATGCGGCTGGGTGGGCGCGATCGTGCGCCACGAAGCGGCCCATCGTGCCGCGGGAGAGAACCGCCGGGCCACCTTTCCGGTCGTTGCGCGCGATGCAGGCGCCGCGAGTCCCGACGAGACCCTGTACCGGCGCCAGTTGTTGCGCATCCTGCTGGAAGCGATCGACCGTCTGCCCCCAACCTACCGTGACATCGTGCGTCTCCGCGACGTCGAAGAACGTTCCGTGGCCGAGGTCGCACGTGAACTGGGCATTTGCCGATCGAATGTGGCGGTCAGACTCCACCGAGCGCATGGTCGTCTGCGCCGCCATCTGGTGCGCCTGCTCCAGCCCTGACGAGCCGATTTCGAGTCGGCGCCGTTCAGGTGGGCGCACCGCTCATCATTCGCGGACGCGGCCGGACGGTGACCGGATGCGCCGCGCAGGGCATAATGTGAGTCGACGTGCCGGACGGATAGCCATCGAACGGGGGGGGACCCAATGGAGAGCGCCATGGAGAAATGGATGCGCAAGGTCGGCGTGGTTGCGGTGACGGGGGCGGCCTGCATCGCACTGGCATCCGCGCCCGCCGCGGCCCAGGAGCCCGGCGGCGGCTGGACGGTGCCGCGTACCGCGCACGGGCAGCCCGATCTGCAGGGTGTGTGGGCCAACAACAGCGTGACGCCGCTCGAGCGGCCGGATGCGTGGGCCGGCAAGGCCACGTTGACCGACGAGGAGCTGGCCCAGTTGCGGACGGCGGCGGCCGAGGTGACCGCGAGCGGCCTGGACGCCCAGTTCGGCGACCAGTTGGTGCTGGCCGCGATCGCGGGGGTCAGCGACGCGGATTCGTACGACACCACGGGCAACTACAACCAGTTCTGGCTCGCCGACCGCGACTTCGACCACAACCGGACGTCGCTGATCGTCAATCCGCCCGACGGCAAGATTCCGGCGCGGACGGCCGATGCGGTGAGCGCGGGCCGCGGACTGCCGCCGCCGATCATTGCGCCGAAGGCCGATACGTGGGCGGACCGTCCGCTGAGCGAGCGCTGCCTCACCTTCGGCGTGCCCAACCTGCTGGCCGGCTACAACAGCTATTCCCAGATCCTGCAGACCCGCGACCACGTCGTGATCGTCATGGAGATGATTCACGACGCGCGCATCATCCCGATCGACGGGCCGCCGCACGTGAGCGACGGCATCCGCCAACTGCACGGCGACTCGCGCGGCCGCTGGGACGGCGACACGCTCGTTGTCGAGACGACGAACTACTCCGCGCTCGGGGCATTCTGGAGCGCCGGCGAGGAGCTGCGCATCACCGAGCGCTTCACGCGCGTGAGCGCCGACACGCTCCACTACGAGATCACCTTCGACGCGCCCGCGACGTGGACGGAGCCCTGGACCGTCCTCATCCCGCTGCGGCAGAGCCCGGATCCGCTGTTCGAGTACGCCTGCCACGAAGGCAACCTCGGCATGGAGGGCATCCTCTCCGGGTATCGCGCCGAGGAAAGAGCTGCCGGCGACGGATCCCGGTAGCGCCGCCGCGGCGGTACGCGCTGCAGGAGTCTGCGCCGTAGAACGGCGCAGACTCCGCAAGGCGCGCAAAGCGCGCCTCGGCGGGAGCGGCGCGGGGCGAAGGGGTCCCCGCAAGCGGACGCCGGGGGTTCGGGGCACAGCCCCGTCTGATTGAAGCTACGACGCGGACTCCTGGCCGGGGCCCTCCGCCAGGTACCGGCGGCCCGTCAGCACCATGGCGCCGAACCCCAGCCACGTGGCGGCGAGCCAGCACAACCCGCCGAGCCAGGGCACCGCGAACAGCAGGTAGAGCGCCAGCACCCCGGTGGCCATCGCCGCGTACGGCGACGCGTCGGACCAGCCGGCGCGGGCCAGCAGCCACTCCCCCGCCCAGGCCGCGGTGGGAAGCTTGGCCAGGTACAGCGCCACGCCGAAAAGCAGCGTGACGATGATGCCGATCGGCACGCCGACCACGGTCAGCATCACGATCACCGCGGCAATGGGGACAATCAGGAACGCGCCGAATCCGAGCAGCGCGCCGAGGGTGGTCTCCCCCGCGATCGCCGATACCAGTTGCGTCACGACGCGCGGGAACAGCGCGACCGCCAGCAGGCCGACGAGCAGCGCCGACCCGAGCTGCCAACCCCAGAACCAGCTCCGGAAGACGCGGCTCACCCAACTGCGGTCCGAATCCTCGTCGTGGACCGGCTCCCGATGGCGCACCGCCCCTCCCACCCGCGCGGCCTCTTCCGGGCTCAGGGGCGTCCGCGTCCGATAGTCGAGGTCGCCGTCGATGCGTGCGCCGGGCGCGAGCTCGAGCCGGTCGGCCGTGACCCTGGCGTCGCCGCGCACCGTGCCGCGGACGATGATCTCCCCTGCCGCCACGCGCAGGCCCTCCTCCACCGTCCCCTCGACCTCGACGATGCTGCCGGCCGCCATGAGGCGACCCCTGACGACGGCGTCTTCGAGGAGCTGCAGCCGGTTCCCCGCCGCGACCAGATCACCGTCGATCGTGGAGCTGACGGTCAGTTGATCGCCGGCCACCCGGGTGGCGTCGCCCACCGGGCCGCGCAGGTCGATGGCCCTGCCAGCCGCGAACACGTCGCCGTCGACCTCGCCGTCCACGAGCACCCGCTGCCCGAGCGCCAGCAGGTCGCCGGCCAGCCGCCCGTCGATGCGGACCACCTCGCCCGTCGCGTAGAGGTCCCCCTCGCGGACCTCGCCGCTCGGAACGGTCACTTCGAGGCCAGCCTCGGCACCCTGCGCCCCGGCCGGCGCGGGCAGGCTCGCGATCCAGCCCCACAGCAGCAATCCAATCGACATCGCGCGAACCATGTGTCTTCCCCCTTTCCTGCATGCTGCCGTCCTCGCACCGGGGGCGCAACGCCATTGCGATGGGCGGTCGCGGAAAACGGTTCAGCGGTCGGCAGCGGCCGCTGGGCGGCCGTCCTCACCACGGGAATATCTCGCGCAGCAGGCGGGCCCGCCGGCGCGACAGCGGCACCGTGCCCGCGCCGGGACACACGATCTTGTAGGCGCCCGCGTCGGCCGGCCGAATCTCGGCGATCCGTCCGAGGTTGACCAGGCGGCTCCGGTGCGCCCGAAAGAACCGGCCCTCGAGCTGCCGCTCCAGCTCGGAGAGGGTGCGCTCGACCAGGAACCGCCCCGTCGCGGTGCGGGCGAAGACCAGCGCGTCGTCCGCCTCGAACCAAACGATCTCGTCCGGGTCGAGCAACAGGACTCGCGGGCCGCTGCGGGCACTGATGCGGCCGGGGCGGGGCGCCGCCGCCGGCCCCTCGCCGACCAGCCGCCGCAACGCGTCGAGCTCGTCGAGGATCCGCCGGGCCGATCCCGCCCCGTCGATTCGCTCCCGCGCGCGTTCGAGCGCCTGGGCAAACCGCTGCCGGCCGACGGGCTTCAGCAGGTAGTCGATCGATCGCACCTCGAACGCCGGCACCGCGTAGCGGTCGTGGGCGGTGACGAATACGACATGTGGGACGTGCCTGACGCGCCGCAGCACGTCGAAGCCGGTGCCCTCGGGCATCTGCACGTCGAGGAAGCACAGATCGGGCCTGGTCTCGTCGATCAGCCGGACCGCCGCCTCGGCGTCCGCGGCCTCGCCCGCAAGCTCGAAGTCGGGATGTGCGTCGAGCAGCCGCTTCACCCGGTCGCGGGCCGGCTGCTCGTCGTCGACGACGACGCAGCGGCGCTTCACCCTGCGCGCTCCCCGGAACCGGACGGCGCGGCAACGACGGGCAGCGTGAGCCGCGCCCGGGCGCCCGCGCCGTCCGGTCCGGCGGAGAGCGCGAGGCCCGCGCGCGGGCCGTACGACGTCCGGAGGCGGCGGGCGATGTTGCCCAGCCCGTGGCCGTCGCGGATCAGGCTCTCGCCATCGCGGGCGAGCCCTACGCCGTCGTCGACCACGTCGATGCGGAGCACGCCCCGGTCGAGGGCGGCGGACACGTCGATGCGCCCGCCGCGCGCCCGCGGAGCCACCCCGTGTCCCACCGCGTTCTCAATCAGGGGCTGCAGCATCAGACCCGGCACGCGCACCGCCAGCGAATCCGGCTCGACGTCCCAGGCCACCCGCAGCCGGTCGCCGAAACGGGCCTGCTCGATCCGCAGATAACCCTTGGTGAAGGCGACCTCGTCGCGCAGGAGAACGGGCGCCGCGTCGGCCGCGTCGAACGCATAGCGGAAAAGGTCCGCGAACGTCTCCAGCAGCTCCTCCGCCATGCGCGCGTCCTTCTCGAGCAGCGAGCCGATGGTGTTGAGGGTGTTGAAGAAGAAGTGCGGGTTGATCCGCGCCTGCAGCGCGGCCAGCTCCGCGCGCGCCGCCTCCTCGCGCAGCCGCGCCTCGACCAGCCGGACCTCGCGCATCTCGCGCAGCGCGTCCTGCAGCCGGTGCCGCATCTCCTCGTAGCCGAGCACGACCCCCCCGACGACCAGTGCGACGACGCTGTTGAGCACGATGACCGCCACCGCGAGCCGCAGCTCGCGGAAGACGAACAGCGGGTAGGCGCCGAGCACCGCGAGAGTGCCCAGGACCGCGCCCGACAGCAGGGCGAGCACGAGCAGCGGGAACCGCAGCAGGCCCGAGCGGCCCCGCAGGCGCGGAAACAGCCAGACCGAGCAGACCATCGCGGTGAGGCCCACGACGTTGGCGAAGAGGACGGAGATGACGAGGATCGGGCGCTCGACGGCGGTACCCTGGAAGACGCTCACGCCGAAGCCGGCGGCGAGGCCGGCGAGGCTGCTGGCCGCGACCCACAGCCCGGCGTGGCGGCCGAGGCGTGCAGCCGTGCGGGAGCGGCTCACCGCACCCTCGCAAGGACCAGCGTGACGTCGTCGTGCGCGTCCACGGGGCCGCTCCACTGCAGCAGGGCATCGAGCACGATCTCGATGATCGCATCGAGCGGACGCGCGCGGTGGGTGCGCAGCAGCTCGGCAAGCCTCGCCGCCCCGAACTCCTCGCCGTCGGGCGCCGGCGCCTCCGTCACCCCGTCGGTGAAGAGCGCCAGCAGGTCGCCCGGTGCGAGGGTCAGGGCGCCCGTGGCGTAGGTCGCGCTCTCGAACATCCCGAAGGGGAAGCCGCCTTCGTCGCAACGCGCCGTTTCCTGTTCCCGGACGAGGATCGCCGGCAGGTGCCCGGCGTTGGTGTACGCCAGGCGCCGGGTCCCGCGGTCGAACGTCGCGACGAACGCCGTCGCGTAACGCGCGGCGGACGACGAGCCGAACAGCGCCTCGTTCAGGTCCGCCGCCAGCGATCCGGGCGTTTCCGCGGTGGGAAAACGGCTGCGCACCGAGGCCTGCAGGCTGGCCATGAGCAGGGCGGCGGAGACCCCCTTGCCGGACACGTCGGCGATGACCAGGCCCAGCCGGCCGTCGCGGTCCTGGAGGTAGTCGTAGTAGTCGCCGCCCACCGCGATGGCCGGCCGGCACACGCCGGCCAGCTCCAGCGCGGTGACGGGCGGCGCCGCGCGCGGCAGCAACTCGCGCTGGACCTCGCGGGCGACGCTCAGCTCGCGCTCGAGCGCGTCCCGCTCCCGGAGGACGCGGTACGACGCCTCGATCTGGCGGCGCATCCGGTCGTACGTGCCCAGCGCGACCGCGACCGCCGCCGCGAGCGCCGCGTTGAACGCCACGAGCAGCAGCGCCGCCCGGGGCCGGGCCAGCACGTAGAGCGGATCGATGTTGATGACGAGGGCCGAGCCGAAGATCGTGCCGGACACCACGATCAGCGCGTCGAGCACCAGGCTCAGCGCGCCGGGCAGCCTGGCCAGCAGCGGGAAGACCACCCGCGCGGAGATGTACGCGCTGTAGCCGACCACCTCGGCGAACAGCACGCTCAGCCGCAGGATGGGTCCGAACTCGGCGCCGGCCCCGAACGAGACACCGACCGCGAACGCGACGCCCACTGCGAGCCAAGCGGCGGTCCAACCCGCCAGGAAGCGCCAGCCCGGCACGGCGACCGCCTGCAGCGGGCGGCCGGAGCCCGGGCCCTGCGTCATGGGGGGAGGCGGAGTCACGCTCACGACGTGGGCGCGGAAAAGAGTGCGCCGCCGCGCCTGGTGATCGGCGCCACGGGCCTGCCGCCGGCCGGTGACGGTGGGGCGAACAGTCGCATCGCGACCGTTCCAGGGTACCACGAACGGTTCGCCGCCCGCAGCGCCCGCGGCGGCGCGCGCACGGCGCGGCGCGAGCCGCGCCCGCTCAGCGGCCCGGCGCCCGGTACTTGACCGTCTTCTTCACCGCGTGGTCGATCTCCTCGGGCGTCAGGAGCGGCGTCGTCCGGATGTTGAAGGCGCCGCTCGCGGTGGCGACCAGCGAGACAGTGGCGGCCGTCGTGTTGTCCGGCAGGTCGACGATCAGGTGCACGTCGCCTTCGCCGAAGCCGTAGTAGAACGCCTCGACGCTGCCCCCCAGCGACTTCATCAGCAGGTTGACCGCGGTGCGCCGCTTCGACCCGCCGTCCTTGAGCAACCCCTTGACCCCGGTATCCGTGAACGAAGCCTGAACGAGGTACTTCGGCAAACCCCACCTCCGTGAAGGCAAACCCCGACTCTACCCCCCTCCGGCGCCCGGCTGTCAAGCGCCCGGGCGGGCGCGGCGGTGCCGGGGTGGTACAATGAGCGTCCCTTGACCAGACCTGCAGCAGCATCCGCCTGGACGTGGTGCGCCGTCCTCGTCGCGCTGGCGCTTCCGCAGCCGGTCGCGGCCCAGCAGCCCGCGGAGCCGGCGCTTCCCGAGAGCTTCGACGAGCCGATTCCGCTCTACACGTCGTCGCTCGGAACCTTCACCCGCCCGATCTCCTCGACCAGCGCGAAGGCCCGGCAGTACTTCGACCAGGGCTTCCAGTTGATGTACGCGTTCGCCAAGGAGGATGCCGCCCGATCCTTCCGCGAAGCCCAGAAGCACGATCCGGACTGCGCCATCTGCTACTGGGGCGAAGCCTGGGCGTGGGGCTCGTACCTGAACGGCCCGATGCGTCCGGACGAGGCGCCCCGGGCATACGCCGCCGTCCAGAAGGCGCTGCGGCTCGCGCCGCAGCATGCCAGCCCCAGGGAGCGGGACTTCATCGACGCACTGGCGGTGCGCTACGTGGCGGACTTCGACCCGGAGACGCGCGTCGAGCAGGATCGCGCGTACGCCGACGCCATGCGCCAGGTCGCCGAACGGCATCCCGACGATCTGGACGCCGCCACGCTGTACGCCGACGCGCTCTTCCTGCTGGAGCCGCGCCGCGGGACCCGGGACCTCGACGACCCGAACGTGCAGCGCCTGCACGGCGTCCTCGAAGCGATTCTGGCCGTCGACATCCGTCATCCGGGCGCCTGCCACCTGTACGTCCACGCGACCGAGTCGACGGTCCGCCCCGAGAAGGCCGAGCCCTGCACCGAGCATCTCGGCAACTCCATCCCGGGGGCAAGCCACATCAACCACATGCCGTCGCACACGTGGAACGAGATCGGCCGCTGGGGCGACTCGGTGCGCGCCAACCTGCAGGCCTGGCACTCCGATCAGAAGGCGGAGACCGGCGAGGGACTGGCGATCTATCCCTCCCACAACCTCCACATGCTGCTGTTCGCCGCCTCGATGGACGGCCAGGGCGCCATCGCCATCCAGGCCGGCAAGGACTACGCGAAGCTGACCGGCGATACGCTGTACCAGGTCCTGACGCTGCTGCGCTTCGGCCGCTTCGACGAGATCGCCGGCGTGACGGCGCGGCCCGAGAAGGAGGTTTCGGCCGGTTTGTGGGACTTCGCCCAGGGCTACGCCCACCTGCGCCGCGGCGAGGCCGGGTTCGCCCGCGCCTATCTCGAGCGCGTCCGGGGCATCGCCGCAACGACGGACCAGCGTCTGCGCTTCCATCCGGGCCAGAGCATCCTCGACATCGTGGCCGCGATCCTGGAGGGCGAGATCCAGCTCGACGCCGGCGACCGGGACGGCGCCATCGCCGCGTTCGAGCGCGCCGTGGAGATCGAGGACGGCCTGATGTACGACGAGCCGGAGCCGCTGCCGTTCGCGGCGCGGCACTGGCTGGGCGCGGTCCTGCTCGACGCCGGCCGCCACGCGGAGGCGGAGCGCGTCTACCGCGACGACCTCGCGGACCATCCGCACAACGGCTGGTCGCTCTTCGGCCTGCAGGCCGCCCTCGCGGCCCAGGGCCGCTCGTCGTCGGAGGTCGACGACGACCTCGCCGCGAGCTGGGCGCGGGCCGACACCTGGCTGCGCGCGTCGCGGTTCTAGCAGTCCGCGGTGAACCCCGCATGCGGCGGGGCCTCTGCCACGGACTGCCAACCACCGGCTGCCGCACGGGCGGCGCCGGAGCCCGGAGGATGATCCAGCTCGACCATCTCACCAAGCGCTACGGGCCGGACGCGGTCGTGCGCGATCTCACGCTCACGGTCGACGACGGCGAGCTGCTGATCCTGCTGGGCGGCTCGGGGTGCGGCAAGACGACGACGCTGAAGATGATCAACCGGCTCGTCGAGCCCACGTCGGGCACTGTCCGGCTCGGCGGCACCGATACGTCGACCATACCGCCCCACGAGCTGCGGCGCCGGATCGGCTACGTGTTCCAGCAGGTGGGGCTGTTCCCCCACATGACGGTCGCGGAGAACGTGGCCGTCACGCCGTCGCTCCTGGGTTGGCCTCCGGCGCGCACCCGAACCCGCATCGACGAGCTGCTCGCGCTCGTGGAGCTCGACCCGGCGCTGGTTCGCGACCGGCGACCGGACGAGCTGTCCGGGGGGCAGCAGCAACGGGTGGGCGTCGCCAGGGCCCTGGCGGCCGGGCCGGCGGTCATGCTGCTCGACGAGCCGTTCGGCGCGCTCGACCCGCTCACGCGGGAGCGGCTGCAGGAATCCTTGCTGCGCATCCGCCGCGAGACCGGGCTGACGGCCGTCTTCGTCACGCACGACATGGCGGAGGCCCTGATGCTCGGCGACCGCATCGCGGTGATGCACGCGGGTCGGCTCGAGCAGATCGGCACGCCGCACGATCTTCTGAACCGGCCCGCCTCTCCGTACGTGCGCGAGCTGATGGACACGCCGCGGCGGCAGGCGGCCGCCGTGGAGCGCCTGTCCGGCGAGCCGACGGCGTGAGCGAGCAACTTGCCCTGCTGCCGGAGTACCTCACCGCGCACCTGCAACTGACCCTCATCGCGCTGCTGCTCAGCGCCGCCGTGGCGCTGCCGCTCGGCATCGCCGCAACCAGGTTTCGGCGGCTCGAGCCGCCGGCGCTGGCCGTGGCCGGCGTCATCCAGACCGTCCCGGGTCTGGCCCTGCTGGCATTGATGGTGCCGGTGCTGGCCGCCGTGGACCTGCAGAGCATCGGCTTTCTGCCCGCCATCTGCGGCCTCACGCTGTACGGCGTGTTCCCGATCCTGCGCAACACCGTGACCGGGATCAGCGGCGTGAGCCCGGTCTACAAGGAGGCGGCGCGCGGCGTCGGGATGACGCCGCTGCAGCAGCTCGCGCGGGTGGAGCTGCCCCTCGCCATGCCGGTGCTCGTGGCCGGGCTGCGCACCGCCACGGTATGGCTGGTCGGGATGGCCACGCTGTCGACGCCCGTCGGGGCGACGAGCCTGGGCAACTACATCTTCAGCGGGCTGCAGATACGCAACTACGTGGCGGTCATCGTCGGCTGCGTGGCCGCGGGCGGCCTGGCGCTCCTGCTCGACGGACTGGTCCGGGCCGTCGAGGACGGGCTGGCCCGCCGGCGGCGGAGGCAGGTGGCGGCGGCCCTGGGCCTGGCCGTTCTCCTGTACGGCTACGCGGGCGTCACCCTGGTGGCCGCGCGCTTCGACGCCAGCGAGCGCCCGGTGGTCATCGGCTCGAAGCCGTTCACCGAGCAGTACGTCCTCAGCGCGGCGATCGCACGACTGGTGGAGCGCGAAACCGGCCGCCCGACGTCGCTCGTGCAGTCGCTCGGATCGACCGTCGCGTTCGATGCGCTCACCGCCAGCGAGATCGATCTCCTCGTCGACTACTCCGGCACGATCTGGGTCAACCAGATGCAGGGCGGCGACTCGTTCCCGGGCCGCGCGGCGCTGACCGACCGCGTCCGCCGCTTCCTCCGCGAGCGGCACGGCGTGACGCTCGCCGCGATGCTCGGCTTCGAGAACACCTACGCGGTCGCCGTCCGCCGCCAGGATGCCGAGCGCCTCGTCCTGCAGACCATCAGCGACCTCGCCGCCGCCGCCCCGCGGTTCGTCTTCGGCAGCGACTACGAGTTCTTCGCCCGGCCGGAATGGCCGTCCGTCCGCGACACCTACGGGCTCTCCTTCCGCGAGCTGCGGTCGATGGACGTGTCGCTGATGTATCAGGCCGTGGCCACCGGCGAGGTCGACGTGATCACCGCCTACGGCACCGACGGGCGCATCGACGCGTTCGACCTGCGGGTGCTCGACGACGACCGCGGCGCCATCCCGCCGTACGATGCCGTCGTGCTGGCCGGTTCCCGGCTCGCGCGGCTCGCGCCGGACGTCCTGGCCGCGGTGGCCCGCCTCGACGGCGCCATCAGCGCCGACCGGATGCGCGCGATGAACTTCGCGGTCGACGAGGCCGGCGAGGACCCTTCCCGCGTCGCGGAGCGCTTCGTCCGGACGTTGCCGTGACAGGAGACGGGACCCGATGTCGCTGATCAGGCTGCTGGGCTTCGGGACGGAGACGGACGCGGGACCGGACGACCGCGACGCCCACGACACGCGAACGATGCGCCGCATCGCCGCCGAGATCGACGCGTTGCCCGCGGGCCGCGCACGATACCTGGCGGCCTTCGCATGCATCCTGGGCCGGGTCGCGCACGCCGACTCGTCGGTCAGCGCCGAGGAGACGGCGAAGATGCAGGAGATCGTCCAGGTGCTCGGCCACCTGCCCGCGGCCCAGGCCGTGCTGGTGGTGGAGATCGCCAAGAACCAGGTGCGGCTGTTCGGCGGCACGGAGAACTTCCTCGTAGCGCGCCGCTTCAAGGAGCTGTCCACCGCCGCGCAGCGCATCGAGCTGCTCGACTGCGTCTTCGCCGTATCGGCCGCGGACGAGTCGATTACCGTCGCCGAGGAAGGCCAGGCGCGGCAGATCTCGCGGGAGCTCGGCCTGACCCACGAGGAGTTCGTCGCCGCGCGCGCCGGCTACGTCGAGCACGTCGAAGCGCTCAAGGCGTTCCGCCGGCAGCGGGCGTCGGCGGCGGGAGCGTCCGGGGGTTCGCGTCCAGCATGACGGCAACCCAGCGGAAGTCCCTCGTGTTCTCGAGCGCGATCTTGACCACCATCGTGAGGGGCACCGAGAACAGCATGCCGATCGGGCCCCACACCCAGCCCCAGAAGACCAGCGAGACGAACACCACGAGCGCCGACAGCCCCAGCCGCCGCCCCATCAGCGTCGGCTCCACGAGATTGCCGAAGACGACGTTGATGGCGAGATAGCCGAGCGCGACCACGCCCGCGCGGGCGAGGCCGAACTGCAGGGCGGCCAGCACCACCGCCGGCACCGCCGCGATGACCGACCCGAGCGTCGGAATGAAGTTGAGGAAGAAGGCCAGCAGCCCCAGCAGCAGGGCGAAGTCGAGACCCAGCAGCGCCGCCCACGCGCCCAGCAGCAGGCCGGTGGCCGCGCTGATCGTCGACTTGATGACCAGATAGCGCTGCACCTGCCACGTCATCCGCCGGAGCGGCAGGAACTGGGTCCCCTCGCCGAACGCCGCGCGCAGCTTCGCGCTGAACCCGACCGCTTCCATGAGGATGAAGGCCACGGTCAGCAGCACCAGGAAGGTGTTGGAGGCGAACGACGCGACGGCGCCGAGCGTCCCGCCCAGCAGATCGAACACCCCGCTGACCGGCAGCAGGTCGAGCGCGCGCCAGTCCTGCACCGGGACGCCGGTCCGGCTGGCCAGCCGCAGGCCTGATTCGAGCAGGGCCTGCAGGCGCGCCTGGTAGCGGGGCGCCGCGGTGCCGAACTCGTTGACGGAGCCGCCGACGATGAGGCCGAAGACGCCGACGACGCCCACGGCCGCCAGGATCGTGCACAGCGCCGCCAGGGGGCGCGGCACGTGCCAGCGTTGCAGCCAGCCCATCAGCGGCGCGCTGACGACCGCCAGGAAGACCGCGACCAGGAACGGCAGGACGAGCTCGGCGGCGGCCCGCAGGCCGGCCACGACGACCACGAGGCAGGCGGCCGCGACGAGAAACCGCATGCCGGCGTCGCCGTAGGGGTGCTGCGTGTCGCTCATGGCTCGCGCTCGAACAGCGTCAGCGCGAATCGCGATTCCGGCTCGATCCACTGCGCGCGCCGCACGAAGCCCGCGCGCGCGCCCAGGGCGATGATGCCCTCCGGCTCGTACTTGTAGACGCTCTCGGTCCAGATTCGCTCGCCCTCGGCGACGTCGACGCAGCAACCCGCGCCCCGGACGCAGACCAACTGGTCGGCTAGGCTCTCGAGGTGCACCTCGATGCGCGAGGCGTCGGCGTTCCACACGACCCGGTGCTCGAACAGATCCAGGTCGAAGTCGGCGTCGAGCTCGCGGTTCAGCCGCACCAGCAGGTTCCTGTTGAAGGCCGCGGTGACGCCCAGCGGATCGTCGTAGGCCGCCACGAGCGCCGCCTCCGGCTTGACGAGGTCGGCGCCGAGCAGCAACCGGTCGCCGGGCCGGCACCGGCTCCGTATCTCGCTCAGGAACCGATCGGCTTCCTCGGACGCGAGATTGCCGATGTTCGAGCCGAGGAACAGCACGAGCGCCCGGCCGGCGCCGCCGGGCCGCTGCAGCGCCGCCCCCAGACCGGCCTCGTAGGCGGCCCGGTGCGTGGTCAGCAGCACCCCCCGGTGACGGGAGAGCGCCTGCACCGACTGCGCGAGCGCGGTTTCCGAGATGTCGACGAGATGCACGTCCGTCGGGCGCCCCTCGACCGCGGACAGCAGCATCGACAGCTTGGCCCCGCTGCCGCAGCCGAGCTCCACGACCGTTTCGCAGGCCCCCGGCCCGCGCATGATGGCCTCGGCGTGCGCCGCCAGCAGTGCGCACTCGCCGCGCGTGATCGTGTACCAGGGCAGCTCGCAGATGGCCTCGAACAGGCGCGACCCGAGCGCGTCGTAGAGATACTTCGCGGGCACCTGCTTGGGGCGGCGGGCCAGCCCCTCGGCAACATCGCGGGCCAGCTCGACGGTCGGATCGGCGGCGAGCGTCGCGGCCGGGCTCGAAGGCTCGTGCATCCGGCTCAGCGAGCGTCGCGCGCGCACCGAAAGGTGGCGTACATGTACGGGTAGTGGGGCCGGAACCAGTTCCGGAAGCTGCGCCTGACCAGGCCGCGGCCCGTGGCCGGCGACGCGCCCTTGACCACGAAGTGCTCGCCGTCGAAGAAGTCGGCCGAGTACTCCGGGTAGGACGCCATCGCCTTGAACCCGGGAAAGCCGTGGAACACGGTCGACGTCCACTCCCAGCCGTTTCCGACGAGGTCCTGGACGCCCCAGGCGCTGGCGCCGGCGGGATACGAGCCGACGGGGACCGGATCCCAGTGCCGGAAATCGAAGTTGCCGCGCGTTGCGTCGGGCTCGCCCGCCCCCCATGGCTGCGGCCGCTCCGCGCCGTCGGGCGCGCCGTAGGCCGCGCGGTGGAACTCGGCCTCGCTCGGCAGGCGCAACCCCTTCCAGGCGGCGTAGGCCGCCGCTTCGTCGTGCGTCACGTAGACCGGCCACGACAGCGGCAGCGGCAGCCGCTCGAACATCCCGCGCCACGTCCAGCCGCCGCCGTGCCGCTCCCAGAACAGCGGGTGCTCGCGGCGTCCCTCCTGCCGCCGCCGCCACGCGGCGGATGTCCAGACCTCGCGATTCGCGTAGCCCCCCGCGTCGACGAACGCGAGGTAGTCCTGGTTCGTCACGTTGTGGCGCTCGATCTCGAACGCCGGCACCTCCTGCACGACGCAGGTCGGAAACTCGTTGTCCCAGCCGAAGGGCACGTCGTCGACGTCGCTCCCGAGCGTGGCGCGGCCGGCGGGCACCCGCACCCGCTCGCGCGCCGGCGCCGCACCCCCGAGGACCGGGTCGGCGCCCGCCGGACGCCGCTTCCGTTCGAGCGGCAGCCGGTGCCACATGTACAGCAGCGTCTCCTGGTGCATGACCTCGTGCTCGAGCATCGTGAACACGCCCTGGCCCCGGCTGAGCACCGGGTTGGCGTCGCCCTCGATGACACCGTTCTCCAGCGTCTCGAGAATCGCCCGGTCGGCCTCGCGCGCGTAGCGCTGGACGGTGCCGCGGTCCGGCCAGGCGTCGATGGCGGAGCTGGCCGCCGCCCGCCGGTCGCTGGGGTCGATGCCCCGCGCGAACAGCACCTCCAGGTCGCGGTCGATCCCGGCGTGTCCCAGGCCCTTCTTGAGGAAGCAGTTGACGCTGAACGCCGGAATGTGCCCTTCGTAGAAGACGAGCGGATGCCGCAGGGGAATCGGTCGCTCGTAGTACGCCGCGCCGTCGACCAGCGCGAACAGCGCGGCGGTACGGGCGCGGGTGTCGTGGTACGCGTCGATGGCCGCCTGACGGTCCAGGCGGCCATCGGGCCGGATGTGCGCGTTGTTCATCGGCGCCCTATGGTACAGGAAGTCATCGGCGGCCGATATGCTAGTGTTGTGCTCGTCACGTCACCGCATGCTGCGAAAGTGGCGGAACTGGCAGACGCGCCGGACTTAGGATCCGGTGGCCGAGAGGCCATGGGGGTTCAAGTCCCCCCTTTCGCACCAACCGGCCCGGGTCACCCCGGCGTCCACGGCCCCCTGTCGACGACATGAAGGCGGAGTTCACGGACCTCAGCGAGACCCGCACGCGCGTCGCGGTCGAAGTGCCGTCGACCGACGTCGATCGCGAGATCGAGCGTCTGTCGCAGCGCTATCGACGCTCGGCCCGCGTCCCCGGCTTCCGGCCGGGGAAGGCGCCGGTGCGCCTGATCCGGCAGCGGATGCACGATCAGATCCTGCAGGAGGTCGCGGAAGGCCTGGTCGAGAAGGCCGTCGACGAGGCCCTCCGCGAGCGCGGCGTGGAGCCGCTCGAAGCCCCGTCCGTGCGCGACGTCAACGTCGAGGCGGGCCGGCCGCTGACCTTCACGGCCACCTTCGAGACGCTGCCGCCGGTGGACACGGGCGAGTACCGCGGCCTGACCGTGCGGCGCACGCCGATCGAGGTCACCGACGCCCAGGTGTCGGATGCCCTCGACGAGTTGCGGCGGCAGGCGGCGCGCGCCGAGCCGGTCGAGGACCGCGGCGTGGCCATCGGCGACACCGTCACGGTCGACCTCGAGCGGCGCAGCGTGCCGGCCCCGGACGCCGCGTCCCCGGCGGCGGCGGCGGAGCGGCACGCGGGCGTCCGGATCGAGGTGGGCGCCGAGGCCAACCCGCCGGGCTTCGACACCCACGTCGTCGGCCTCGAGGTGGGCGGGGAGCGCACGTTCACCGTGCGCCATCCGGCGGGAGGCGACGCCCCGGAGCCGGCCGGCGCGGACGTCGAGTACCGCATCCGCCTGCAGGCGATTCACCAGCGCGTCCTGCCCGATCTCGACGACGAGTTCGCCCGCTCGCTCGGCGAGTACGACACGGTCGACGCGCTGCGGGAGCAGGTGACCGAGGACCTGAGCGCCCAGGCGGAGCGGGAGACCGACCGCCGCATGCGCGACGAGCTGCTGGTGCAACTGGCGGCGCGGCTGCCGGGCGAGGTGCCCGAGGCCCTGGTGACCCGCGAGCTCGACCGCCGCGTCGAGCGTCTCGCCTCGCAGCTCGTCGCCCAGCGGGTCGACCCGCGGCGTGCGGGCATCGACTGGGAGGAATTCCGCGCCGGACAGCGCAACGCCGCCGTCGATACGGTGAAGAGCACGCTGGTGCTCGACGAGATAGCGCGGCAGGAGCGCATCGAGGCGACCGAGGACGACATCGCCAGCCAGGTCGAGCGGCTGGCGGCCCGCACCAACCGCGGGGCCCCGGCCATGCGCGCCCTGCTCGACAAGGAGGGGGGCGTCGCGCCGCTGGCCGTCGGCATCCGGCGGGAGAAGACGATCGAGTTCCTGCTGGCGCATGCTACGATCATCGTTGCGTGACCGCGGGCTCCCGCCGCGCGAGCGCGTCCCACGACAGGCCGCCGCCCCGGAGCGATGCTGCAGGCGCGGACGGCGGCGGCCGAAACCGAGAACAACATGCCCGACCCGCAACTGCAACTGATCCCGATGGTCGTCGAGCAGACCAATCGAGGCGAGCGCGCCTACGACATCTACTCGCGGCTGCTCAAGGACAGCATCGTCTTCATCGGCGCGCCGATCGACGACGCGCTCGCCAACCTGGTGATTGCGCAGATGCTCTTCCTGGAGGCCGAGGACCCGGACCGCGACATCCTGCTCTATCTCAACAGCCCCGGCGGCTCGATCTCGGCCGGCTTCGCCATCTACGACACCATGCAGTTCATCAAGCCGGACGTGCAGACCTACTGCATCGGCCAGGCGGCGTCGATGGCCGCGGTGCTCCTCGGCGCCGGCGCCAAGGGCAAGCGCTACTCGCTGCCCAACTCCCGCATCATCATTCACCAGCCCCTGATGACCGGCCTCGGCGGCCAGGCCACCGACATCGACATCCACGCCAAGGAGATCCTCCGCATGCGGGCGCGGCTGAACGAGATCCTGTCGGCGCATACCGAACAGCCGCTCGAGCGCATCGCGGAAGACACCGAGCGCGACTACATCATGAGCGCGGAGCAGAGCCGCGAATACGGTATCATTGACCAGGTCATCGAGCGGCGGGGCTGAGCGGCGGTTCGTCCATGGCGAAAAAGAGCGGCGATAGTGAGGTGTTGCGGTGCTCGTTCTGCAACAAGGACCAGAACGACGTCCGCAAGCTGATAGCCGGCCCCACGGTGTTCATCTGCGACGAGTGCGTCGACGTCTGCAACGACATCATCGCCGACGACAACCGGTCGGAGGCCAAGACCGGGCCGCGCTCCGCGCTCCCCGTCCCCCAGGACGTCAAGAAGTTCCTCGACCAGTACGTGATCGGCCAGGAGCGCACCAAGAAGAAGCTGGCGGTCGCGGTCTACAACCACTACAAGCGGGTCGAGATCCAGAAGCAGTCCAAGAACCGCAACGAGCCCGAGCTCACCAAGTCGAACATCCTGCTGATCGGGCCGACCGGCACCGGCAAGACGCTGCTGGCCCAGACGCTGGCGCGCCTGCTCGCCGTGCCGTTCACCATCGTCGACGCCACGACGCTGACCGAGGCCGGCTATGTCGGGGAGGATGTCGAGAACATCATCCTCAAGCTGCTGCAGGCCGCCGGCGGCGATATCGAGAAGTGCCAGCAGGGCATCATCTACATCGACGAGATCGACAAGATCTGCCGCAAGGACGAGAACCCGTCCATCACCCGCGACGTGTCGGGCGAAGGCGTGCAGCAGGCGCTGCTCAAGATCATCGAGGGGACGGTCGCCAACGTGCCGCCCCACGGCGGCCGCAAGCATCCGCACCAGGAGTTCTTCCAGATCGACACGACCAACGTGCTGTTCATCTGCGGCGGGGCCTTCGTCGGGCTCGACAAGATGATTCAGCGCCGGCGCGGCCGGAAGACGCTGGGCTTCAAGGCCGACATCCGCTCGTCCGAGCAGTCGAGCGTGGGCTCGCTGCTCTCGCACGTCGAACCCGAGGACCTCATTCGGTACGGCCTGATTCCCGAGTTCGTCGGCCGCCTGCCCGTGATCGGCACGCTGCACGAGCTCGACAAGGACGCGCTGATTCAGATTCTCACCACGCCCCGCAACGCCATCACGCGGCAGTACCAGAAGCTGTTCGAGTACGAGGGCGTGACCCTGCGCTTCGCCGACGACGGCCTCGAGGCCATTGCCGAGTCCGCGCTCGAGCGCAAGATCGGCGCACGCGGCCTGCGCATGATCATCGAGGATCTGATGCTCGATCTGATGTACGTGCTGCCGGGGCAGAAGAAGGCAAAGGAGTGCGTGATCACGCACGAGGCCGTGCTGGCCAAGAGCGCGCCGCTCACGCTCGTCGAAAAGGCCGGATGACGTGGAAATCTACGAAACGCTGCCGATCGTGCCCCTCCGGGACGTCGTCGTCTTTCCCCACATGATGATGCCGTTCGTCATCGGGCGTCCCTCGTCGACGCGGGCGCTCGAGCACGCGCTGACGAAGGACAAGCGGATCTTCCTGGCGGCCCAGAAGGACGCGGCCAAGGACGATCCGAGCCCGAGCGACATCTTCACCATGGGTTGCGTCGCCAACATCGTCCAGAGCCTGAAGCTGCCGGACGGCAACGTCAAGGTGCTCGTCGAGGGCGTCGACCGCGCCCGGACGGTGGAGTGGAAGGAAGACAAGGGCTTCTACCGCGTCGTCGCCAAGGTGCTGGCGCGGCCGGCCGACGAGGACGGCGACGTCGAGGGCACGATGAGCCGGGTCGTCTCGCTCTTCGAGCAGTACGTCAAGCTGTCCAACACCCTGCAGTACGACGCGATGATCGCCGCCGTGCGCGTGGACGACCCGAGCAAGCTGGCCGATACCATCGCCGCGCATCTGGTGGTGGGCGTCGAGGAGAAGCAGAATCTCCTGGAGATCATCGCGCCGCTCGAGCGTCTCGTCCGCATCGCCAGCATTCTCGAGATCGAGGTCGACAAGCTCCAGGTGGACCGCCGCATCCAGTCTCGCGTGAAGAAGCAGATGGAGAAGGCGCAGAAGGAGTACTACCTCAACGAGAAGATGAAGGCGATCCAGAAGGAGCTGGGTCGGAAGGAGGACCGCGGCAACGAGGTCGACGAGCTGCGCAAGAAGATCGAAGAGAGCAAGATGCCGCGCGAGGTCGAGGAGAAGGCGGTCCAGGAGCTCAAGCGGCTCGAGGCGATGCCGCCGATGTCGGCGGAGGCCACGGTCTCGCGCAACTACCTGGACTGGCTCATTGCCGTGCCCTGGTACAAGCGGAGCCGCGAGGGGCGCGACCTCGGCCGGGCGGAGCGCATCCTCAACGAGGACCACTACGGTCTCGAGAAGATCAAGGACCGCATCCTCGAGTTCCTGGCCGTCCGCAGCCTGGTGCGGAAGCCGCGCAGCACCATTCTCACGCTGACCGGCCCGCCCGGCGTCGGCAAGACCTCCCTGGCCAAGTCGATCGCGCGCGCCACGAACCGCAAGTTCGTCCGGCTGTCGCTGGGCGGGGTCCGCGACGAGGCCGAGATTCGCGGTCACCGGCGCACCTACATCGGCGCCTTCCCGGGCCAGATCATCCAGATGATGAAGAAGGCCGGGACGCTCAACCCGGTCTTCCTGCTCGACGAGGTCGACAAGATGTCGATGGACTTCCGCGGGGACCCCTCGGCCGCCCTGCTCGAGGTGCTCGACCCGGAGCAGAACCATACGTTCCTGGACCACTATCTGGACGTCGAGTACGACCTGTCGCACGTCATGTTCATCTGCACGGCGAACGTCCTCCACACGGTGCCCCAGGCGCTGCGCGACCGGATGGAGGTGCTGCAGCTCGCCGGCTACACCGAGCTGGAGAAGATCGAGATCGCCAAGCGCTTCCTGCTGCAGAAGACCCTGAAGGCGAACGGGCTCACGGGGAAGCACCTCAGCTTCACCGACGACGCCTACGAGACGCTCATCCGGCGCTACACGCGCGAGGCAGGCGTGCGGAACCTGGAGCGCGAGATCGCCTCGATCTGCCGCAAGGTGGCGCGCAAGGTCGTCGCCCAGGGCAAGAGCTTCACGGAAGCGATCGCCTCCGAGCAGATCACGGAGTATCTCGGCGTCCCGAAGTACCGGCCGATGCTCGCCGAGCAGCAGAACGAGGTGGGCATCGCCACCGGCCTCGCGTGGACCGAGGCTGGCGGCGAGCTGCTGCTCACCGAGGCGATGCTGATGCCCGGCAAGGGCCAGTTCACGCTGACCGGCAAGCTCGGCGACGTGATGCAGGAGTCGGCGCAGGCGGCCATGAGCTACGTGCGCGCCAAGGCCGAGGAATTCGGCATTCCGAAGAAGTTCACCCGCAACACCGACGTGCACGTGCACGTGCCCGAGGGCGCGATTCCGAAGGACGGGCCCTCGGCCGGCATCACCATCACCGCGGCGCTGGTCTCCACGCTTGCGCGCATCCCGACGCGACGGGACGTGGCAATGACCGGCGAGATCACGCTCCGCGGCAAGGTGCTGCCGGTGGGCGGCGTCAAGGAGAAGGTGCTGGCGGCGCACCGCGCGGGGCTGAAGACGATCATCCTGCCCAAGGACAACGAGAAGGATCTGGCGGAGATCCCCAAGGGGGTGCTCGACACCCTCGACCTGTACATGGTCGACACGATGGACGAGGTGCTGCGCGTGGCGCTCGCCGAGCCGATGCGCCCCAACCTCCCCGCCGAGGGCGAGCCGGTGCAGCCCCCGCAGTCCGACGACCGCATCACCCACTAGGCGCGCACGGCGCGCCTCGGCGGCAGCGGCGCGGGGCTCAGCGGTCCCCGCAAGCGGACGCCGGGGCCCCGGGCCCAGCCCCGTCCGCCGGAAGCGCCGGCGCAGCCGGCGCAAGGCGCGCACAGCGCGCCTCGGCGGCAGCGGCGCGGGGCGCAGCGGTCCCCGCTAGCGGACGCCGGGGGCTTGGGGCGTAGCCCCATCCAAATGAAGATCCTCGACGGAGCGTTCGTCACCAGCGTCGCGGACGGCGGCGTGCTGCCGGCCGACCCGGAGGCCGTCGTCGCGCTCGCGGGACGCTCCAACGTCGGCAAGTCGAGCCTCATCAACACGCTGCTGCGCCGACGCGTCGCGCGGGCCGGCGCGAAGCCGGGCACCACGCGGCTGCTCAACGTGTACCGCGTGCGCGCCTCGACAGCAGCCCGGGGCGGGGCGCTGCGCTTCCGCTTCGTCGACCTGCCCGGATACGGCTACGCCCGCGGCGGAGACCGGACGAGGCGCGACTTCGACGCGCTGACCCGGCGCTTCTTCGCCCGGCTGGTCGTGGCGCCGGGCCGACCACGGGCGGCAGACGCCGCGGCCCGGCTCGCCGGCACGCTCCTCGTGGTGGACATGCGCCACCCGGGCCTCGACAACGACCGGGCGGCGCACGCGTGGCTGGTCGACCAGGGCTGCCCGGTCGTCGTGGTGGCGACCAAGGGCGACCGGCTCTCGAGGGCCGGACGCACCCGCTCGCAGGGTGACCACGAGGCGGCCCTCGGGTGTCCCGTCCTGCCGGTGTCGAGCCGCACCGGAGACGGGATCGGTCCACTGTGGTCCGCGCTGGCGCGGCTCGTCGCGGACGGTGTGCGCTGACCTGCCATAGCTGACCTGCTATAATTCGTGGATCGTGCTGGCCGGGAGGGGCAATCCGTGAAGCAGGGAATCCATCCTAAGTATCACGACGTGGAGGTGCGGTGCGCGTGCGGAGCGACGTGGCGCACCCGGTCGACCAAGGAAGAGCTGCACCTGGAGATCTGCTCGAGCTGCCATCCCTTCTTCACCGGCCGCCAGAAGCTCGTCGACACCGAGGGCCGCGTCGAGCGCTTCACCAAGAAGTACGGCAAGGTGACCGTGGCCGCCCGCCTGCAGCAGGAGGCGGCGCGCCGGAAGCAGGCCGCGATCCGCCGGGCAACATCCTGACCCCTCCGCGTTGTAAAATTCTGCGCTTCGACGTGTCGTTCGCTGCCACTCGCCGTTCCGCGCGAGTGTGACGGCAGGCCCGGCCGGGCGGATCCTGTCCGGCATCGCTCCCGATGGGGACGCTTGCCGGCCGCTCTGTTCGATCTGCGCCGGCGAGCTGCGTCGACGAGACAGATTGAGGACGACAGAATGCTGGAAAGCACCCCTGGAGCCCGCCCTGCTTCGGTTGCCGGCAGGCGAGCGACCGCGCTCATGGCGGGAATCATGCTGGCCGCGGCCGTTCCGGCGGACGCGCAGCCTCTCACGTCCCGGGTCGAGGGGACGGTGCGGGACGAGACCGGGGCCGTCATCCCCGGCGCGTCGGTGACGATGACCCGGGTCGACACGGGCGTCGCGCGGGAGACCGCCGCGGACGAGCGCGGCCTCTACCTGTTCCCTCTCGTCCCGGCGGGAACCTACGCGGTGCAGGCAAGCGCGGCCGGCTTCACGACGACGGTGGTCGAGGGCGTCCGGGTCGCCCTGAACGCACCCACGTCCATCGACGTCGTCCTCGAGGTGGGCGCGGTGACCGAGACGGTCGTCGTGGCGGCGGCGGGGCCGCAGTCGCTGCTGAACACGGCCAACGCGGAGCTCAGCACGAACCTCAGCCGGGAGCAGGTCCGGGACCTGCCCCTGAACGGCCGCAACGTCACGCAGCTCGCGCTCACCCAGGCCGGGGTGACCGGCCCGTCCGGCGCGCGCACCGCCTCCATCAACGGCACGCGCGGGACCTTCAACAACTTCACGCTGGACGGCGTCAACAATCAGGACACGCTGGTTCGGACGGACGCCCTGTTCGGCGAAATACCCGTCAAGGAGAGCTTCATCGAGGAAATCGGCATCACGACCGGCAACGCGGACGTCGACGACGGCCTGGGCGCGTCGCAGACGCATTTCGTCACGCGTGCCGGGGGCAATTCGTTCGCTACCGAGGTGTTCGTCTATCACCGGAACGAGGCCTTCAACGCCACCAACTTCTTCAACAAGGCTGCGGGGCTGGAGAAGGAGCGGGTGCGGGAGCACGAGTTCGGCTTCAACGTCGGCGGGCCCATCGTGAGGAACAGGGCGTTCTTCTTCTTCAACTACGAGGAAGAGCGAGTGCCGGGTTCCTCGTCCGTGGTGCGCACCGTCCTGACCGATCCCGCGCGGCGCGGCGATTTCAGCTACGTCCGGCAGGACACCGGCCAGTTGGCGACGGTGAACCTGTTCAACCTGTCGGGCCTCGCTCCCGACCCCGCCCTGCGGTCGCTGGTCTCATCGACGCCGGGGCCCAACGACGCCAGCGTGGGCGACGGCCGGAACACCGCCGGGTACCGCTTCAACGCGCCCGACAGCTCCGACGCCCGGTGGCTGGTGTTTCGCGGCGACTACGTGGTGAACCCGCGGCACTCGCTGAAGGGGACGTTTCATCGGTTCACCCTGGACATACCGAACGCCGTGGGCAACGACATCGGGTCCGTCTTTCCGGGGCGGCCCGGCGCGGGCCAGGGCTCGTGGCGCATGCTCGGGTCGTTCGGCGTGACGAGCTCGCTCGGCCAGAGCGCCGTGAACGAGGCGCACTTCGGCTACAAGGGCACCAACGTCTGGTTTGCAAACAACGAGACCTTTCCCGACGGGCATCGCCTGAGCCTCTCCGGGTTCTCGAATCCTGTCCGGAACTTCCTGGACCAGGGGCGTGACGACCTCACGCTGGAGCTCGGCAACAACCTGACGTGGGTCAACGGGGCGCACACCCTCAAGGTGGGCGGAAGCGTGCGGTGGAACCGGGTGAACACCTACAACGACGCGGGGCTGGTGCCGACCTACTATCTCGGCTTCGGCGTGGGCAACCCGGATCCGCTGTTGCCCGCGCTGTTCCCCGGCGGGATCTCTTCCGACGAGCTGGACACGGCCTCGGCGCTGCTGGGCTCGCTCGGCGGAGTCCTGGACGAAGTCTCGCAGACGTTCAACGTCGTCTCGAGAACGTCCGGGTTCGTGGACGGCGCGACGGAGCGGCGCATGCTGAGCCAGAATTTCCTGAGCCTCTACGTGGGAGACACCTGGCGGGTCGCCCGGGACACGAGCCTGACCTTCGGCGTCCGGTGGGAGATGCACACGGTCCCGGACGAGACGCAGGGCCTGGCCCTGTTGCCGGTCGGCGGGATCGACGCGGTGCTCGACCCGGACGCGATCGTCGACTTCGCCGGCTCGGCCGCCGGCAGGCCCTTCTACAACAGCGACCGGAACAACTTCGCGCCCAACATCGGCGTGGCGCGGCAGTTGACCGACAAGCTCGTCGTGCGCGGCGGATACTCGCTGAACTACGTGCTCGACAACAACCTGACGACCGCGTCGAACGCATTCGGCAACAACGAGGGGCTGAGCCAGACCGTCGCACTGCTCGGGCTCAGCGGCACGGTCAGCGGCGGCGGGCTGGTGCCGGTCGAGGCGCCTGAGTTCAACATCCCCCGCACGGCGCGCGACGGTATCCTGGCCGACCCCCAGGCCGCCCTGTTCACGTTCGACCCCGACCTGCGGACGCCGTACGTGCAGCAATGGAACGCCGGGGTGCAGTACCAGCTCCTGGGGGACACCGCGGTCGAGGTGCGCTACGTCGGCAACCGCGGCAACGACCTGTTCCGGGCCATCGATCTGAACCAGCTCCGGCTGCCGGAGCCCTTCGTGGCCGACTTCCGGCGTGCGCAGCAGAACCTCGCCGCCAACGGCGACCCCCGCATCGGCGAGCCGCTGCAGGTCTTCCCGCTGCTGGGCCTCGGCGGCTACCTGCAGTCGGGGGGCGTTCAGAACTGGATTCGGAACGGCGAGATCGGGCAGTACATCGGCGGCTTTCTGGCCCCCAACCGGCGGTTCTTCTTCAACGGGGAAGGCGGAGAGAGCTTTGGCGCGGCGCTGCCGATAAGCTACTTCTATGCCAATCCGAACACGTTCGTCGGCGACGTCGTCGGCAACCACGCCTTCTCGAGGTACAACGCCCTGCAGGTCGAGGTCCGCCGGGCCTGGCGCGCGGGACTCACCGCCCACTTCAACTACACCTGGAGCCAGGTGAGGACCGATTTCGCCGGCACCCAGGCGAACTTCCGCGCGCTCTTCGACAACGCCCAACCCGAGCTCGAGGTCATGCGGCCCTGGTTCGACATCACGCACACGCTGAACGGTCTCTGGGTGTGGGAGATACCCGTCGGCGAAGGGCGGCGCTGGATGGACCGCCGCACCGCCTTGAGCGCGGTCATCGGCGGCTGGGACCTGAGCGGGTTCGTCAGGATTCACTCCGGCGAGGCGATCAACCTCGTCTCCGGCCGGGGCACCATCAACCGCGGCGGCACCCGGGCGATGACGAACACGGTGCATCTCACGGGCATCGGCATCGACGAATTGCAGCGCCGGACCGGCGCCTACCGCCTCGAGGACGGCCGGGTGAGCCTGTTCGATCCCGGCCTGCTGGCCGAGGGAGGCGGGCTCGATCCCGCGCTGTTTCAGAATCCGGCCATGCTCGAGGCCGGAACGCTGCCGCTGTCGCCCGTCAGCGGGCCGTGGTACGCCACGCTCGACATCGGGCTCCGCAAGAACATCCCGGTCGGTTTTTCACCGTCGGCGCGGTTGCAGTTGCGCATCGACTTCTTCAACGTGCTCAACCGCACCAACTTCGACGTCGGCAGCATTTCCGGTGTCGGCGGCCTGGGCGTCCACAACCGCCACGATCCCAACGACACGGAGTTCGGCCTGATCAGCGACGCGTTCGCCGCCCGCGAGATGCAGGTCGGCATGAAGCTGACGTTCTAGGCTTCCATCAGCCTACTTCCGGATGCTGTAGAGCTTCGAGGCGGTGCGGATCAGGAGCCGGTCGCCGACGATGGCCGGCGAGGCCATGGCCATCTCGTCGAGGCTGTTGGTCCCGATTACCTCGTACTCGCGGCCGGCCCGGATCACGTAGGCGTCGCCCTGCTCGCTGAGGGCGAAGATCTTGCCGTTGTAGGCCCAGGGCGACGACGTGAAGCTGGCGCCCACGCGAACCCGTTGGCGGCCGTAGACCGGCGCGCCGGTGCCCGCGTCGTAGGCCTCGAAGAAGCCGCGATCGAGCAGGCTGTAGTAGATGCCGCGGTAGATCAGCGGCGAGGTGTTGTAGTTGCCGGCCTGGGGCTGGTACCAGGCGACGAACTCGTTCGACTGCTCGCCGGCGCCGAGGGAGATGTCGCCGCTCGCGCCGGGCCGAATGGCGTACGCCGGCCGGTGCTCGTCGCGGAAGTAGCCGGAGTTGACGTAGACGAGCCCCTGGCTCGCGAACGGCGTCGGGATGGCCGCCCAGGACATTCTGCCGTCCATCTCCCACAGCAGCCGGCCGTCGAGGTCGTAGGAGCGGATGCGATTGACCCCCGAGGTCACAATCTCGGTGCGCAGCTCGTTCTCCCACACGTAGGGCGTCGCCCAGGTCGACACCTCGTCGCGGGGCGTCCGCCAGACCTCCTCCCCCGTGCGCTTGTCGAGCGCGGCCAGCCACGATTCCTCCTCGTTGTCGTACAGGACGATCACGCGGTCGCCGTGCACCACGGGGGAGGAGGCCGAACCCCATTCCGACCGCGTCCGCCGATCCGGAATCAGCACCTGCCAGACCTCGTTGCCCTCCATGTCGAAGGCATACAGGCCCAGGTCGCCGAAGCGCGCGTAGACGTGCTCGCCGTCGGTGGCCGGGGTCTCCGACGCGTAGGTGTTCTTCATGTGGCGGGGAAACGCGGGCCGGCCGGACTTCACGGAGCGCTGCCACAGCACCGCGCCGGTCTCGAGGTCCAGGCAGTAGACGCGCCAGTCGTGCTCCAGGGGCACCGGCTCGGGGCGTCCGCGGGGCGCGTACAGGCCGGGCTTGGGCTGCTCGAACTCGCCCACCGCGGTGACCGTCGTCAGGAACACCCGTCCGCCCCAGACGACCGGGCTCGACCAGCCGAGACCGGGAATGTCGGTCACCCACTCGACGTTCTCCGTCGTGCTCCACCGCTCGGGCAGATCCGGGTTGTCGGCCACGGCGGCGTTCAGGGTCGGGCCGCGGAAGTGGGGCCAGTTGTCGTTGGCGGCGGCGGGCGCGCCCTGCGCGAGCAGCAGGCCTGCCGCCAGGAGCCACACGACGAGTACCATCCGTTGCATCGGTCGACCTCCGGTTTCAGCGCGGTCCACGGGAGAGACGCGGCCGCAGGGCCCGGCGCCTCGCACGCCGGACCCTGCCCGCCGGTGACGCAGGAGTCTAGCGGCCCGGGAGCATGATGTGCGCCGAGGAGGTGCCCACCTCCATGACGTAGGCGCCGGCCTTGCGGTACTCGCCCCCGCCCTCCTCGTTGTCCGGGATCCCGAGCGACTCGCTCGTGGCGAAGGGGACGGCGATGGTCATGTGCAGCCGGGTCTGCGATATGTCCTGCCCGCTCACCGTGTAGTAGACGCTGCCGTACTTCGAGAGCTCGCGCGTGCCGTTCTCCTCGGCCTCGGCGCGCATCGCCGCGATCTCGTCCTGCGTCTTGCCCGACATGCTCCACGCCCGGTTCTGCTGGATGCGGGCGATGTTGTCCATGTTCGTGCACTGCACGCTGAACGCGCGGCCGGGCTCGTCGGAGCGGTCCCAGCAGACGAGGTTGTTGGTGCCTTCGCGCAGCACCTCGTACTCGCCCTCGTTGTCGAGCCGAATCACGGTCGCGTCGTCCCGCAGCAGCGGCGGGGCCGCCATGACGGCGGTCTTGATCGCGATCTCCTTGGCCTCCATGTCGAGGTCGTCCTCGACGGACTGCGCCGCCGCCGGCAGCGGGGCCGCCAGCGCCAACAGACAAACGCCAAGCACGATTCGTTTCATCGGTTGTCTCCTTGCAATGTCCACGTACATGCGCGGCCAGCGGGGCCGTGCCAATACATCATCGCACGTCGCGCGCCGCGGGCGGGCGTCGATTGCGATCATCCGCGCAGATTCGGACTCGATGCGCCGACCGCGACGTGCGCGAGCCCGCCTGCCAGGGCCGCTCGGGGCTGCGTCGTCCCCCCGCCGGTGTGGCATGATGAATCGCGAGCCCAGGGCTGGAGGCCGTTCCGCGCCGCCGCCGGCGCACTCGTGACCGCCCGTACTGCCGACCAGGACCGCCACCGCCCGGAACCGCATGCCTCCGCCGACGGAGCGGGCGCCCCTGGCCGTTATCGAGCGTCCGGAGAGGAGTCTGTGGGATTGGCTGGCCTCGATGACGAGACCCGCGCGTACCTGACACGCCAGCAACAGAATCTGCTGCTTGCCGAGCCGATCGCGCGGCTGTCGCTCGAGCGCCGCGTCATTTTTCGGGACGATCCCGCGATCGCCGAGCTCGATGTCCAGTACCTGGCGCTGAGCGCGGTGGACTTCGTCATGGAGCGCTCGGCGATCGAATCGGGCGCAACCCCGGCCGGCATCGTCGACCATGTCGCTGGCGAAGCGACGCGCATCATGCCGACTCTCACGGAGGAACAGGGCCGCAAGGCGGGTCAGGTAATCCTCGATTATCTCGCCAATGCCCGCGATGGCCACAAGGCGTTCCGCGCGAGGTACTACGACGTGGAACGAGGCCGCTTCTCGTTCCGCGACTTCCGGCTGCTCGTCCTGTCCAGTGCGGCCGACGGGTCGGTCAGGTTCAAGTTGGGTCACGGCGCCCAGGTCCTGACGCTCGCCATGCTCGACATCCCGCCCGAGTTCGCGCAGGAAGCCGAAGCGATCATGATTCGCAGAGCGGTCGAACGCGGACACTTCCAGGATGCGCACACACTCGCCCGGCGCGCGCGCATGCGCTCCATCCACTACCAGCAGTTCATCGACGATCGACTGTTCCAGGTCCGCCGCGCCGCCGATCGCATCGTGTGGTGCCGCGACGTCCTGCCCCAGCTCGACGAAGCCCGTGCGCACCTTGGCGACCGGCAGAAACACGAGGCGGCGATCATCGAGTCCGTCCGGGAACACATTCCGCACGCGCGCGGCGACACCCGCGACCATCTCGTCGACATCATGAACACGATGGAGGACTGCCACGAGCGCCACGCCGCCCTGTTCCGGCGGGTCATGACCGCCTCGGAAGAGTTTCGGCGACTGCAGGTACGGGCGTTCCGGGCGGACGAAAGACCGGACGTCCCCGATCTCGAGGACCGCATTCTGGTCCCGCTGCTCGGTGCCCCCATGAACGTGATCTCCGGCATGAGCGACGAGATCGGCGTCGTCTTCGCCGCTCCCTCGGCGCCGCGGCTGTACGACCTGGCCTTGCTCTTCGCGAGCTGCACGCGGCCCAGATTCCGACGCGACCCTGCCGCCGCGGACGAGGCGGGCGATCTCGTGCGGCTTCAGCGGGTGCCGCCGGCGTTCGACGCCGCCGAGCTCCAGGCGGCGGAGGATTGGCTGAGAGGGACGATCTCGGCCCGTACGCGTCTCGACATGAAGGCGGCGATCCGGGAGGCCGACCATCAGGGGCTCGCAGAGTCCACCCTGCGTTGCGTGCTGTTTCTGATGCTGCGGTCGTGGTGTCCGGAGGACGATCCGCTGGGCGTCGTTGCCTCGATCGATGGCGCCATCGCCCACGAACGGGCCGCGGGCGACAACCTCGTGCTTGCGAAGGGCGCGTCGCGATGACCGATCCGAGGCACCTGAGCACGGCCCAGAAGGCGGTCCTGCTCCTCAAGAAGGGTCTGTCGCCCCGAGCATCGGCACTGCGCGGCGACGTCGAGTATCAGCAGTTGCTGGCGCTATGGCGCGCCGATCCGGAGTTTCGGAAGCTCGTGCACGAGCTCGCTCCGATGCTCGACCTCCGGGTGGTCGAGGCGCTCGACCATGCGATCATCCTCTCCCCGCTCGGTCCCGACAGCGTATTCGCCACCACGCTCACCGACGTGCGCCCGGGGATCGGCGAGATGCGCCGCGGCGCCCTCGCGCTCATCCACATCGCGATCGCGGCGACCTTCTTCCCCAATGCCGCGGACCTCACCGGCGCCCAGACCGAGCACGCCGACGTATCCGCTTCGCCGTCGCGCGTCGCGGCTCTGCTTCGCGAGCACTGCCAACGTCTGGAGGCGCAGGCGGGTGACGATCCGGAGCTGAAGGAGGCGGGGCTGGTGGAAGCGTGGCGCGAGCTCGCCCGCATGCCCGACACGACTCCCGACGGCAGCCAGCGCGCGGCCATGAGCTCGCTCGCCGGCATGGTCAAGCTCGTTCTCAACCAGTTGCACGAGCACGGGATGGTGCAGACCCTCGACACCGCCGAGGGCGAGGTCTATACCGCCACACCCCGCTACCGATTGCAGGTGCGGGAGCTCGCATCCAACGAGCTGTTCGAGCGTTGCGCCGCCGCGCTGCCCGGATTCCTCGACGACGAGGGACGGTAGTGCGTTACGTCACGCGCATCCATCTCTCCGATTGCGGCTGGCGTGAGGCGTTCTACCCGGGCACCACTATCGATCTTCGCGATCCGCGGACCGGACGCCCCGAGCACACCGTGTTCAGCCTGGAGAACACGGGGGGCAAGACGTCCTTTCTGGCGCTCGTGCTGAGCTGCTTCGACACCCACGAGAAGCGGTTCCTGAAAACGCTGATCCGTCCGAACCAGCGATTCGGCGACTACTTCGGAAGCGTACCCGCCTTCATCCTGGTCGAGTGGGATCTCTCCGGCAGTCAGGAAAGCCTCCTGGAGCCGTTGCACCTCGTCACCGGCCAGGTCGTCGTGCCGCGCGGGGAGGGTCGGGAGCGGGAGCTCGACCGGCACTTCTTCGCGTTTCGAACCGCGCGGAGCCTCGCCCTGGAGAGCATCCCTGCGCCCGGTCTGGAGGGCTTCGAGCAGTTCGGCCGTCTGCACGGACATCGCGACGTGACGCGCTGGCTGCATGAGATGCGCTCCGCACACCCCGGGAACTTCCAGGACTTCGCCAAACACAAGGACTGGAAGCGCAGGCTCGCCGAAGAGAAGATCGACACGGAGCTGCTGGCCCGTCAGGTCGACTTCAACCGCAGCGAGGGCGGCATCGAGGACTTCCTCAATTTCCGGAACGAGTCGCAGTTCGTTCGGATGTTCCTCTCGATGACCGTGCCCGACTCCGAGGCGGTTGCGGTTCGCGGTGTTCTCGCCGACCACGTCCGCAGGCTCTCGGACCTGCCTCAGCTCCAAAGGCGCCGCGACGCATTGCGTGAGCTCGCGGAGCGGTTCGCCCCATTCGTCGAGACCGCCGCCGCGGAGCGGTCTGCGCGCGAGGAGGTCGCCCGCGGGAACCGTCACGCCTCGAGTCTTCGAGCCGCCCTGGCGCGGCACGGCGGGGACGCGTCGCGTCGGGCGGCCGGGTTCGCCGAGCAGGCGTCCCGGCACGAAGCCGCCGCCGCCGCGGCGGCCGCCAGGCGCTGGGAGGCCCGAGTTCGGCATGCCTCGGCAACGGTCGAGTCCGCACGCCGCAGGCACGAGGCGGCCCGGAAGCTGGCCGAGACCCGGGCGCGGGAGCTGGCCGCAGCGAAGACGCGCAGGCGACTCCTCGACGGCGCGCTTCTGCTTCGGGAAATCCTCGACGGCCGAGCACGAAGCGACGAGATCCGGCGCGCCATCGACGCGCAACACGCCGATCTCGAGCCGCGGCGCGACGAGCTGCGCGGGATGGGGGCGGACTTGAAGGCCACGCTCGGCCGCCGCGCCGAGGACCTGCGAGAACGCCAGCGTGCGCAGACCGCCGAGGCCGGGACGCGGACGGCGGCGGCGCGCGAGGCGGACGAGGCGCGGAAGAGCGCCGAAGAGCGCGCTCGCGCCGATCAGCGGGAGATGAACCGAATCGAGCGAGACATCGAGCACGCGCAGACCTCCCGCGACGAGCTGGAGCGCCAAGGAGTGCTGGAATCCGGCGAAGACGCCGAGGCGGCGGCGGAACGACATGCGCGGGCCGCGCGGTCGGCCGGTGCCGAGGCGCAGGAGCTCCGTCGGCGCGCCGACGACAAGGATGGCGAAGCGAAGGAGCGCCTGCGACAGCAGAGCCCGCTGAATGCGGAGCGCTCCGGCCTCGAGGTCGAGATCAGGTCGGCGCAGAAAAACGCTCGAACAGGGGAGGCGGCACGCAGGACCCTCGCTCTTGACGCGACCATACTCAAGCTGACCGGCGAGAGCGAGGTCGACCCCGACGCGGACGGTGTTGCCCGCGTGCTGTCGCAAGCCAGGCGCGAGAGCGCCGCCACGTTGCGCGACAGCGAGCGGCGGCGAGAGGTCTCGGAGGCCGACCGCGAGTCTCTGGAGAGCACCGGTCTCGCGTCGGTCGACAAGGACGTCCGGGAGGTCGCCGACCGGCTGCGGGAATGCGGTATCCGCGACGCCCAGCCCTACGCCGCCTACCTGTCGGGGATTCTCCGGTCGCCTGCGGAGGTGCGTCGATTCGCCGAGCTCGATCCAGCCCGTTTCGTGGGTGTCTACGTGCCCAATCGGGACTCCCTGGAGCGAGCCCGCGAAGTCCTCGAGCCCGCGCCGCCGCTGCGGAGGCCGGTGGTGGTGGCGGTGGGCGGCGACGTCCCGGGGGGCGGGCCCGACGACGGGTTCGTCCTGCCCGTCGACAAGGACGCCGCCTACGACCGCAACGCCGCCCGGGAGCTGCAGCGCCGGATCGAGGCGACCCTGGAGGAGATTGCGGAATCGATCCGTGCGGAGCAGGAGCGATTCGACCGCCTGGAAGCCCTCCTTCGCGACGTCGGCACGTGGCGCGAACGATTCGGCGGCGGCCGTCTCGACGAGCTGCGCCGCGGCATCGATCGGCAAGCAGCGCGGGCGGCGGAGATCGAACGCGAGATCGCCGCGCTGGCGGCGCAGTCCGCCGCCGACGAACGTGACGCCCGCGCATGTCGGGCGCAGGCGGACGAGGCCCAAGGGCAAGCCCACGCCTGCTCGGAACATGCGGGACGGGCTCGGGAGCACCACGAGAAGTGGGAATCGCAGATCGGGAACTTGCGCTCCGCAAGGCTTCGGCACGAGCACGCGGCCCGAGCTTCGGAGCGGTCGGCGAGGGAGGAGGCGGCGAAGCGGGATGCCCGCGCGGAGGAGGCTCGCGCCCTGGAACGACAGGCGGTGGAAGCGGGCAGCCAGGCCGCGAGCTTGGAAGGCGAGGCGGGGGCGGTCACGTATGCGGCGCCCGGGGGTCGAGCACGTGACGATCTGGATGCGCTGCGGCGTGACTACGCGCAGCGCCTGCAGGATCTGTCGGTGCTGGAGGGAGAACGGGTCGATCATCTGCGCGGCCAACAGGTCGAGATCGACCGGATGGTGGCCGGGAACGAGGAGCGGCTTGCCACGAAGTTCGGCGACCTCGGCCGCGTCGAACTCGAGGCCGAGGCTGCCCGCGACGGCCTGCGGGAGGCCGCGGATGTTGCCGAGACGGAGCTCCATATGGCGGGGACCAGGTCGGCGGAAGCTCTCGGCCGCGCGGAGAGCGCCGACAGGGAGTACCGTGCGGAGAAAGAACGACGGACCCGGGAGGTCCAACCGCAGCCGCTTGTCGACCTGCGGAGTGTCGACTCGAAGGAGATGGACCGGATCGTGCAAGTGGCGGAACAGGCCATCGAGGAGCAAGAGGCTATCGAGAAGCACGAGACCGGTGCCGCCCGGCGTGCACGCGGGGAGGCCGCACGGAACGAGCGTCTGGCGAAGGACTGCGGCAGTTGGGTCAACATGCTCGGCGGCGTCACGGGTGATGATGCCCCTGCGGTCGTCGACATCGAGCTCCCGCGTGACGAGGAGATCCCGAAGCTCGTCAGCACCGCCGTTTCCAGTCTCAAGCAGGCGCAAGACGGGTGGAGCGAGGCGCGTGACAGGGTCTACGCGAGCTATGAGGAGATCCGGAAGTTCGCGAATTCCGAGGGCTTCAGGCGGATCGAGAGCGAAGCAGAGGTGGCGGCGCACCTGCACGAGAGCGACGCCCTGGTTGCGGCGCACAACGCGCGCAAGACGGCGGGCCTCGTCGCGGACCGTCTGAAGACCATCGAGCACGACCTGTCGCGGCTCGACGATGACCTCGAGGCCTGCGTCGGCGAGCTGGATCGTCTGCTGAACACGGCCAGGAGCATCATGAGGAGGATGATCCGCGACGGGCGCATTCCGCAGGACGTGCCACGCTTCGGCGGCCAGCCGGTGTTTCGGATGAGCGCCGATCTGTCGCGCGTCGCGGCGAGCCAGCGCCGGGAGATTCTGCGGAGCTACGTGAGCGATCTGGCGGAGGCTGACCGGGTCCCGCAGACCGGGCAGGACGTCGCCGCCGAGCTTGTGGACCGCATGACGGCGGCCCTCGGCCGCAGCACGCTCGGCATCCGGCTCCTGAAGCCGAAGGGCGAGGGCGACACGGAACACATGCCGATCGACCAGGTGACGGTCTCGGGCGGCGAGCTCCTGACGGCAGCGATGATGATCTACCTCGTTCTCGCGCGGCTGCGGGCCGAGTCGATGCATGGCGGGCCGGGCGAATCCGGCGTCCTCATCATGGACAATCCGCTGGGCAAGGCAAACAAGGCGCTGCTCCTGAAGACGCAGATAGGCCTCGCGGACGCCATGGGGATTCAGCTCTTCTACACGACCGGCGTGCAGGACACGAGCGCGCTCGCGGAGTTCGAGAACATCGTTCGGCTGCGTCGGAGCCGCCGGTCACCCGGCACGGGAAGGATCCACGTCGAGGTAGAGGCGATGCGCGCCCACATAGACAGGCTCGCCGACGGTGGCGGCGCGCGGTCGGCGGACGCGCCGGAGCAAACGGAATAGCATGTCGGGTTTCGAGCACGAGCTCCGCGCGCTCGGCAAGCGCCGGATTGGACTGCCGGAGCTGCGCGCCGCCTATTTCCGCGCGCATCCCGAGGCGCTGGGCGCGCCCGACGGGCGACGCCTTCTTCTCGAAGCGCTGCGCGCCCTGGCGCGTGACGGGGTGGCGGAGCTTCCGGCGCGGGGTTGGGACCGGTCCGGGAGCCCCGCCCTGCCGCGCACCGCGAGGCTGCGCGCCGTCGCGGCCCCCGGGGGCGCCCCCGAACCCTGCGCCTGGCTGCCGGCGCTGGCCTTCGCAGGCGAGGAACGTCATCCCGTGCGTCGGAGGGATCTGCAGGCGATCAACGCCTTTCTCCTCGCCATGCGCGACGCGCGCCCCTGTTCCGTGCCGACGCGGGAGCGCTCGCTGCAGGTCTTCGGTGACGAGAAGCGGCTCGACGATCTCCGCCAGGGTGGATCGAATCTGTTCGAGGGACGCGTTTCGCTCGACGATCTCAAATGCTATCCCGTTGCGCCCCCGCTGCCGTACGAGACACCGGAGAAGCCCGCGCCGGGAAAGGCGATCCTCGTTCTGGAGAACTATCATTCGTTCGACAGCTTCCGCCGGTGGAACCGGAAGGCGGCGCTCTACGCAGCGGTGGCTTACGGTGGCGGCAACGCCTTCCGGCAGGGAGCCGACAACCTCGACGACGTGATGGAGCGCATCGACGCCGACGGCGCCGTGTATGTGGGCGATCTGGATCCCGCCGGGGTGCAGATACTGATCGGCGTCAACGCACGCCGACAGGACGAGGGCCGGGCGGCGTTGCGCCCGCATCGCGGTCTGTACAGATGGTTGCTGGATCACGGCTGTCGGCGCCCATTGGACGCGGCGCCGGGAGCGGAGCTGGTCCGGAGGCTGGGGGAGACCTTCCCGACCGACCTCGTGAGCGCTCTCGTCGAGCTCTGGTCGGGACGAGAACGCGTTCCGCAGGAGAGTTTCGGCCTGCAGCAACTGGGGGGAGGGGACGCGGCGGCTGCGAGTCCGGAGGCCGCCTGAATTCTCCAGGCGGTGCGCACGGGCCCGCGGTCTCGTCGCGGCCGAGCGCGACGCTCCCGCCGGTGTGGCATCATGAACCGTGAGGCGACGGCTGGAGGCATCACCCCGCATGGCTGAATCCGACGTCACGTCAAGCGCGGGAGCGTCCGGGAAGGCCGGACAACCACAAGCCGTGGCGCGGCCGCCGGCGCTGGAGAACGGCGACCGGCTCACGCGGTGCGAGGCAAGAGCGGGCCGCCCTGGTGGCAGGCAGCGGCTCCGGGAGTCATGACGATGAAGAAATCCTGTATCGCAATCCTGTTCCTCGTCGCCGGCGCGCCGGGCCTGGCCGGGCTGCCGGGCGGCATCCCCGGCGGCGAAGCCGCGGCCGCCCAGGAGGTCGAGGTGCCGCCGGTGCCGAGTCCCGATCTGTACGCCGGCTCACCGTATCTGCGGGAGTTGCGGAACTCGCTGGTCTACGGCGAGATCTGGGAGCGGCCGCAGCTCTCGAAGCGGGACCGGAGCCTCATCACCATCGCGGTCCTGCAGGCGCTGACCCGCGAGGAGCTGGCCATCCACATCCCGCGCGGGCTCGACAACGGCCTGACGCCGGAGGAGATCTCCGAGATCATCCTGCACGTCACCTTCTACGCCGGGTGGCCGACCGGCGTGCAGGCGTCGCTGACGGCGGCCGCCGCGTTCGAGGAGCGCGGGCTGACGCTCGGCGACCTGCCGCGCGCGCCCGCCCCCGACACCGCGGTGACGACGCCCAGCGGGCTCAGCGACGCCTACCGGGCGGTCCCGCGGCTCGGGGCGCTCAGGAACAGCCTGCTCTACGGGAACATCTGGGAGCGGCCGCTGCTGTCCAAGCGCGATCGCAGCCTCGTCACGGTGGCGGTCAACCAGGCGCTGTACGTGACGAACGAGCTGCGGCTGCACATCGACCGGGCGCTCGACCAGAACGGGGTCACCCCCCAGGAACTCTCGGAGGTGATCCTGCACGTGAACTTCTACGCCGGGTGGCCCGCGGCGGTCAACGCCGGCCGGCTGCTCACGGCGGCGCTGGAAGCGCGCGACCTCTCGTTCGACGACCTGCAGTAGGCGTCTGCGCCGTAGAACGGCGCGGACGCCTATAGGATTGGTTGGGCGCCAACCGGAGCCGCAGGTGACGATTGGCGGGCCAGGCGTCTGCGCCGTAGAACGGCGCGGACGCCTATGGGATTGGTTGGGCGCCAACCGGAGCCCGGAGCCGCAGGCGACGATTGGCGGGCCAGAGGGCGGGACCGCACGGCGGCCGTGCCGCGCGCCGGCCCGGCGCAGCCCGCGGCGCCCCGCTGAACCGCTCAGAACAGCGAGCGCGACTGGCAGCCGTCGACCGTGATGGACGCGCCGCTGATCCAGCTCGCCCGCGGAGAGGCCAGGAAGGCGACGACGTCGCCGACCTCCTCGGCCCGGCCGAAGCGGCCGAAGGGCAGGTTGAGCCGGACGAACTCGGCCATCCCGGCCGGATCCTCCTGCTGCCGGCGGTGCCACGAGCCGCCCGGGAAGGAAATGGAGCCGGGGGCCACGCTGTTCACGCGGATGCTGTCGCCGGCAAACTGCTGCGCGAGCGCCTTGGCGAGGCTGATCTCGGCCGCCTTCACGGCGTTGTAGGTCATGCGGCCGCCCGACTCGCGGCCCCAGATGGAGGCGATCATGATGATCGCCCCGCCGCCCGCGCGCCGCATGTGGGGCACGCTCAGGCGCGACGCCCGGATGGCCGGGTAGAGGGTCTCGTCGAACGCGGCGCGCCAGTCGTCGTCGGTGGCCTCCAGCAGACCGCCGCCGCCCGCGCGGCCGACGTTGTTGACGAGGATGTCGAGACGGCCGAAGGTGCCGGCCGTCCGGCCGACCACGGCCTCGAGATCGCGGGGATCGGTCAGGTTCGCCCGCACGGCGAGTATCCGCCCGCTGCCGCCGGCCTCCCCTGCGAGCCGGGCGGCCGCCGCGGCCAGCCGATCCTCCCCGCGGGCGCAGATGCAGACGCGGCACCCTTCGCGCGCGAGCGCGGACGCGCTGGCCAGGCCCAACCCGCGGCTCGAGCCCGTGACGAGCGCCACCTTGTCCCGCAGTTCCAGATCCATGACGTCAGCCCGTCAGGTCCCGACGATCGGCGTGCAGGGGGCGGCCGCTCACGGCGGCCCGCCGGTCAGGTCGTTGAGCCGCCAGTCGAACGGCTGATAGCGCAGCGTGAACTCGTTGGCCCGCAGGAAGGCCTGCTCGCTCGGGAACAGCGACGGCTCCACCAGCGTCAGGATGGCGCGCTCGATCGGCGCCCGGCCGGGGCCGTTCCAGCCGCCGCCGGCATGGGCGGCTATCAGATCCGCCTCGCGCCAGCCCAGGATCGCGCTGACCCGCACCTCCTCCGCGATGCGGTCCAGCCGGACGTGGCGCGGGTCCGTCGCGAACTCTTCGACCACCGCCGCGAGCTGATCCTCGAGGCGGCCGCCGGCATAGGCCTCGCTTCGCAGCCGGCCGCTGCCCACCGCGCCGCGACCCAGCGCCAGGAACAGCCGCGGATCGCCGAAGGCCGGCAGCACGTCGGTCTCGATGGCGTCGAGCGTCAGCATGCGTCCCGCAACGCGATGCGTACGCCCATCGAAGGCGCCCGGAATCTGACGGATGCTGTTGGCCGGATAGTTCGTCGTGCCGCCGCGGATCGGATAGTGGTCGACAACGGTGCGCAGCACCAGCGCGTTGTACGCGTTGAGCCAGAAGGCCTTGCCGTCCGCGGGCGGCCAGCCGGCAAACCCGGGCGGCTCGGCGGCGATCGACCGCACGAAGCGGTCGAGACCGGTGCGATCCAGCCGCAGCGCGGCGTAGTAGACCAGGCCGTCGCGCACGTACAGATCGAGGAGACGGTCGAGCGCCTCGACGCCGGGCGCCGGCTGCGCCCGTCCGACCAGGCCCAGCAGACCCACGAGCAACGCCGCACACGCCAGCCGCGACCTCAACCGCACGCTTGGCCTCCCCCGCCCAAAGCGGGCATGATACAACAGGCGTCGGAACTGCAGGCGGCAGGCATGTTGGCAGCGGCTGCGCTCGGAATGGTGCTCTACGGTCTCTACTCGCTGGTCGGGGGCGCCGCGGATCTGCTCGGCTCGGGCCCGCTCGAGTGGTGGGCCGACCTCTGGCTCATGGTCGCCGGCGCCATGCTGGTCTGCGGCGCGATCTTCGTGCGCGCCTCGATGCCGGGCGGTCTGGCCCTGGCGGTGGCGGGGCTGCTGGCGCTGCAATCGATCAGCCTGCACAACGCCGGCCACCTGTACGGGCAGGTCCTGCTCGTGCCGCAGCTCCTGCGGCTGCTCTTCGCCGGCCTGCTCGTGGCGCTCGCCTGGTTCGGCTGGGAGTCGCCGGACGACGAGCCGTCGTCGGACCCCGGGCAGGAGCCTGCGCCGTAGAAGGCGCGGACTCCCGCGGCCCGAAAACCTGCGCCGCCGGAGCGCGCGCGCGGTAGGATGGACCCGTGCCGCCGGCGGCGGCACCGATATGGCTCAGGACGAGCACTACCTGAAGACGGAGCTCTACGAGCTCGTACGCCGGGATCCCGCGATCTTCGAGTTCCTGCAGGCCGGCTCCCTCGACGGCATCTGGTACTGGGACGTCACGCGGCAGGACCAGGAGTGGATGAGCCCTCGCTTCAAGGAGCTCTTCGGCTACCGCGACGACGAGATCCCCAACACCTCGGCATGGTGGATGGCGAACATTTTTGCCGAGGACCGGGCGGTGGCCCTCGACAACTTCGCCAGGCACCTGGCCGACCCCGGCCATCCGTACGACCAGATCGTGCGCTACCGGCACCGCGACGGCAGCACCGTGTGGGTGCGCTGCCGCGGCCTCGCGGTCAGGAACGAGGCCGGCGAGCCGATCCGGCTGCTGGGTTGCCACACCGACGTCACGGCCCTCAAGCGCGCGGAGGAGGACCTGCGCAGTCAGGCTGCCGAGCTGCGCGCAGCCCGGGACGCGGCCGAACGCGCGAACCGCGCCAAGAGCACCTTCCTCGCGAATGTCAGCCACGAGATCCGCACCCCGCTCAACGCGGTGGTCGGCACGGCCGAGCTGCTCGGCGACACGGCGCTGACGGCGGCGCAGCGCGAGTACCTCGACGCCATCCGCGAATCCGCCGACGCGCTGCTCGACGTCATCAACGACCTGCTCGACTTCTCGAAGATGGAGGCGGGCAAGCTGGTGACCGAGCGCCGCGACTTCCATTTGCGCGGTTTTCTCGAGACGCTGCTGAAGTCGCTCGCGCCCCGGCTGCGCAGGAAGGACGTCACCCTGCGGAGCGCCGTCGCCGACGACACGCCGGACGCGCTGGCGGGCGACGCCCGCCTGCTGCGGCAGATCCTGTCGAATCTCGTCTCGAACGCCATCAAGTTCACCGAGCGGGGCGAGATCGTCGTGCATGCGCGCCCGCTGGAGGAGGCCGACGGCGAGGTCTCGCTCGGGTTCGAGGTCGCGGATACCGGCATCGGGATCTCGCCGGACAAGCAGCAGGTGATCTTCGAGGAGTTCGTGCAGGCCGACGCGTCGACGACGCGGCGTTACGGCGGAACGGGACTGGGCCTGGCGATAGCCTCGCGCCTCGTGGACGCGCTGGGCGGCCGGATCGGCCTCCGCAGCGAGCCCGGCAGGGGCAGCACGTTCCACTTCACGGCCCGCTTCGGCCTCGGCGAGGAGGGCGCGGGCGAGAAACCTCCCGCTCGCGCCCCGGTCGTCGCGCTCCGGCCGCTGCGCGTCCTGCTCGTCGAGGACAGCGTCCCCAACCAGCGCGTGGGCGTCGGCATGCTCGAGCGGGCGAACCACTCGGTGCGCGTGGCCGGCACCGGCGCCGAGGCCGTGGAGGCATGTGCAGCCGAGCGGTTCGACGTCGTGCTGATGGACCTGCAGATGCCGGAGATGGACGGCTTCGAGGCCACCCGCGCCATCCGGCAGCGCGAGAGCGAGCGGGGCGCGAGCCGCACGCCGATCGTGGCCCTGACGGCGCGCTCGTCCCGCGGCGCGGACGCCCCCTGGCGGACGGTCGGCTTCGACGGCTACCTGGGCAAGCCGTATCGTTCCCGCGAGCTCCTCGAAGCGATCGCCGCCGTCGTCGGGGCGGCGCCGGCGGCAGGCGCGCCGGTGCCGCGGGCCGATTCGGGGGCTCGCGTGGACTGGGACGCCGCGCTCGAGAGCGTGGAGGGGGACCGCGAGCTGTTGCAGCGGGTGGTCGACGGGTTCCTCGGCCAGCAACCGTCCCTGTGCGCCGAGCTCCGCGCCGCGCTCGAGACCGGCGATCTGCCGGTGGTGCAACGGGTGGCGCACACGGTGGGCGGATCGCTGCGCCTGTTCCACGGCGCGCGCGTGGTCAGCCTCGCCAACGATCTCGAGGACTGCTGCCGGGACGGCGAGTCCGGCCGCGTGACGACATGCTGGCAAGCGCTCGATCGGGAGCTCGCCACGGTCGTCGCCGAGCTTCGCGACTGGACGCGCAGCCGGCCGTAGCAGGTAACGGAATCATGGCGTGCCTCCTGGTAGTCGACGACTCGACGGCCGACCGCGAGCTGGCGGCGCATCTCCTCGCCGAGGAGTCCTGGAGCGTGCTCCATGCCGCGGACGGGCAGGAGGCGCTCGTGCAGATGCGGGACCACGACGTGGACCTGGTGCTGACGGACCTCGTCATGCCCAATCTCGACGGCCTCGCGTTCGTGAAGCAGTCGAAGATCGATCACCCCCTCGTCCCCGTGGTCCTGATGACCGCCCGCGGCAGCGAGGAGATTGCGGTGCAGGCGCTCGAGGCCGGGGCCGCCAGCTACGTCCCGAAGAAGACGCTCGTGCGCGACCTCGTCGAGGTCTGCGAGCGCATCCTGGAAGCCTCCCGCGAGCGCAAGAGCTACACGCGCCTGCTGGGCAGGCTGCAGGCGGCGTCGTTCGTGCTGGAGAACGACCTGGAGCTGATCTCGTCGCTCGTCAGCTACCTGACGCAGATACTGCGGGACTCCGGCATGTTCGACGAATCGAACTGCCAGCGCATCTCCACCGCGCTCGACGAGGCGCTGACGAACGCCTACTACCACGGCAACCTCGAGGTGCGGTCCGAGATACGCCAGCACGACGCGCGCGCCTACCGCCTGCTGGCCGAGCAGCGCCGGCAGGCGGCGCCGTACCGCGACCGGCGCATTCTCGTGCAGGCCAGCCTGACGTCCGACGCGGCGCGCTTCGTCGTCACGGACGAGGGGCGGGGATTCAATGTCGGCGCCGTCCCCGACCCCACGCTGCCCGAGAACCTCGAGCAGCCCAGCGGCCGCGGCATCTTCCTGATGAAGACCTTCCTGGACGACGTGCGGTACAACGAGGCGGGCAATCAGGTGACGCTGCTGAAGCGGCGCGCGGATTGATCCCGGGCGCGACCCTCACCGCTGCAGCGCACGGACGACGACGACCGTCTTGTCGTCGCCGGGGTCCGGGTTTGCACGCTCGAAGCGAGCAGCAGCGCCGCAGATGAGCCGCGCCAGCTCGGCCGCCGGCGCGTCGTCGTGCTCGGTCATCACCGTCCGGACACCGGCCAGATCGAAGAACCGATCGGCTTCGTCCTGCGCATCGATGACCCCGTCGGTGCAGATGACGAGCCGACCGCCGCCGAGCGTGGCCGTCTGCTCCTCCCACGCGGCGTCCGGAAAGAGCCCGAGCGGCGGTCCGCTCGACGCCAGTGTCGACTCCGCGCCGTCGCGCAGCAGCAGGGCGCGCGGATGCGCCGCGTTGACGTACGTGAGCTCCCCGCCGGGGCACGCCAGCACGCCGCAGAAGAGCGTGACGAAGCGGCCGTCGCCCCGGCCGTGCAGCAGCGCACGGTTGAGCTTGCGCACCAGATCGAGCGGGGCCGTGGAACGTGCGGCCTCGGCCCTCAGAACCCCCTGGGCCTCGGCCATCAGAATCGCGCCGGGGATGCCCTTGCCGGACGCGTCGCCGACAGCGAGCGCGACACGGTCCCCGGGCAACTCGAGGAACCCGTAGAAGTCGCCGCCGACCTGTCCGCTCGCGCGCAGTTGCGCGCCGATGTCGTAGCCCGGCGGAGCGGGCACCGTCGCGGGCAGGAACGAGCGCTGGACTATCGCCGCGAGCTCCAGCTCGTGCTCGATGCGATGGGTTCGCTCCGCCAGCAGCCGCTGGCGCTCGCATGCGTAGCGGATGCTCCGCACGAGCAGATCGGCCGTCAGCCGATCCTTGACGAGGTAGTCCTGGGCGCCGCGGTGGACCGCCTCCACCGCGACGTCCTCGTTGTCAACACCCGCGAGGACGACGACGGGCAGCCTCTCGGCCAGCTCGGGAATGGCGTCGAGTCCGCGGCCGTCCCGGCCGGCAGGGTGCGGCAACCCTAACAGGATCACGTCGTACGCGCCGTCGCGCAACGCCGTGCTCGCGGCGGCCGGGCTGCCCACCGCCGCCACCGTGAACGATGCGCCGGAGCGTTCCAGGACGGACCGCACACGCGCCGCGTCGCCGGGACCCTCCTCGACGAGCAGCACCCGCGCGGACTCCGGGACGACCCGACCGGGCCGGCTTTCCTCGACCAAGGTGCCCGCCGCTACGGGAAGCTCTGGACCGCCTCCGCCTCCGAAACGAACGTGTCGAACACCATCTCCAGCTTGGTGGTCACGATGAGGTCCTGCACCCGCTCGGTCAGGTTGAGAAGCTTGAGCTGGCCGCCCGCGTTCACGACCGCGGCGCGCTTGGACAGGAGCCCGCCGAGCGCCGCGCTGTCGATCACCGACACGCCGCCGAGATTCAGGATCAGCTTGCTGCGACCGGCCCCGACGAGGTCGTCGATGCGATCCGCAAGCGCCTCGCCCGCCTCCCCCGCCAGCTTCCCGCTGAGATCGAGGATCGTGATCGGTCCTTCATCCCGCTGGTTGATCCGAAGCGCCATGATTGCCCCCTCCGCGCAATGCTGACCGAAATGGGGCCGGAACGCAATACGGCACGGCGGGGTGCCGGCGGCTCTCGGCCACCTGTCCCGACCGGACCGGAGAGAGAAGGCAGGCCCGCAGTGCTGGTGCCGGGCGCCTCGCCGGCGACGCCGACGAGGCGTGGTGCGTGAGGTTACGCGCAGCCGCTCGTGGCGCCGCAGTTGACGCACTTGTAGCAGGCGCCGTTGCGGATCATGATGGCGCCGCAGGTCGAGCAGGGCGGCGCGTCCTGGTCGTTCTGGATGGCGTACGGCGTGGTGCGCTCCGCACCCTCCCCGGCCTGGTCGGCAGCGTTCCCGGGGGCCACGGTGGCTGCCGCCAGCGTCAACTGCTCGACCTCGTCGGCCTCGTCCGCGGCGTCGGGCTCGTCCTGGACGTTGACGCCGGCGCGATACTGCGCGTCCGTCGAGAGGAACTTGGTGGCCATCCAGCGGAAGACGTAGTCGACGATCGACTTCGCCACGCGCACGTCGGGATTCTTCGTCATGCCGGCCGGCTCGAACCGCTGGTGGCTGAACTTGTCGACCAGCACCTGCAGCGGCACCCCGTACTGCAGCGCGTACGACACCGCCTGCGCGAACGCGTCGGCAAACCCCGAGATGGTCGAGCCCTCCTTGGCCATGACCAGGAAGATCTCGCCCGGCGCGCGGTCCTCGAACAGGCCCACGGTGATGTACCCCTCGTGGCCGGCTATGTCGAACTTGTGCGTGATGGCGTCCCGCTCGTCCGGCAGCTTGCGGCGCACGGGCCGCGGCTGCTCCTGCGCCGCGCTCCCCGTCTCCGCGGGGGTCTCGGCGCGCGACGTGTTGAGCGGCTGGGTCCGCTTGCTGCCGTCGCGGTAGATCGACACCGCCTTCGCGCCGAGCCGCCAGGCATCGACGTACGCCTGCTCGATCTGCTCGATGGTGGCGTCCTGCGGCACGTTGATCGTCTTCGAGATGGCCCCCGAGATGAACGGCTGCGTGGCGCCGATCATCTTGATGTGGCCGGTGTAGTGAATCGACCGCCGGCCCTGCGCGGGCTTGAAGGCGCAGTCGAACACCGCGAGGTGCCTGTCGTCGAGGTGCGGCGCGCCCTCGATGGTCTCGTGCTCGTCGATGTAGCCGACGATCGCGTGCACCTGCTCGTCGGGGTAGCCCAGCCGCCCGAGCGCCATCGCCACCGTCTGGTTGACGATCTTCATGAGGCCGCCGCCGACGAGCTTCTTGTACTTGACCAGCGCGATATCGGGCTCGACGCCCGTCGTGTCGCAGTCCATCATGAACCCGATGGTGCCGGTCGGCGCCAGCACCGTCGCCTGGGCGTTGCGGTAGCCGTGGGCCTCGCCCAGCTCCACGGCCGCGTCCCACGCCTCGACCGCGGCCTGCTGGAGCTCGCCGGGCACCTCGCCGGCGTCGACGTCCCGTAGCGCGGCCCGATGCTTGCGCATGACCTGCAGGAACGGCTCCCGGTTCCGGGCGTAGCCCGCGAACGGCCCGCCCTGGTCGCGGGCGATGCGCGCCGATTGCGCGTACGCCTCGCCGGTCATCAGCGCGGTGACCGCGGCCGCGTAGCTCCGCCCGCTCTCGCTGTCGTACGGCACGCCGCGCGACATCAGCAGGGCGCCGAGGTTCGCGTAGCCCAGGCCGAGCGGCCGGTAGTCGCGGCTGTTGCGGGCGATGGCCTCGGTCGGATAGCTGGCGTTGTCGACGATGATCTCCTGCGCCGTGATCAGGGTGTCCACCGCGGCCCTGAACGCCGCCACGTCGAGCTCGCCGGTGCCCGGGTCGAGGAACCGCATCAGGTTGAGCGACGCCAGGTTGCAGGCCGAGTCGTCGAGGAACATGTACTCGGAGCAGGGGTTCGACGCGTTGATGCGCGCGGTCTTCGGACACGTGTGCCAGTCGTTGATCGTCGTGTCGAACTGCATGCCCGGGTCGCCGCACACGTGGGTGCCCTCGGCAATCATGTGCAGCAGGTCGCCCGCGCGATGGGTGTCCATGACGCTGCCGTCCCTTGCGTGGGTCAGCCACTCGCCGCCGTCGAGCGCCGCCCGCATGAAGTCGTCCGGCACGCGCACGCTGTTGTTCGAGTTCTGGAAGAAGACCGAGTTGTAGGCGGTCCCCGTGAACGAGCCGTCGTAGCCGGCGTCGATCAGGGCCCACGCCTTGCGCTCCTCCTCGACCTTGCAGTTGATGAACTCGACGATGTCGGGATGGTCCGCGTTGAGGATCACCATCTTCGCGGCGCGGCGCGTCTTGCCGCCCGACTTGATCACGCCGGCGAACGCGTCGTAGCCCTTCATGAACGAGACGGGACCCGAGGCCGTCCCGCCGCCGGCGAGCGGCTCGCGCGACGAGCGGATGGGCGAGAGGTTCGTGCCGGTGCCGGACCCGAACTTGAAGAGCATCCCCTCGGTCCGCGCCAGCGTCAGGATCGAGTCCATCGTGTCGTCGACCGAGTTGATGAAGCAGGCCGAGCACTGCGGCGCGGGCTCGAAGCCGCAGTTGAACCAGACCGGGCTGTTGAAGGCCGCCTTCTGCCGCACGAGCAGGTGCTTGAGGTCGTCGCTGAACGCCCGCAGATCCTCCTCGCCGGCGAAGTAGCGGTCCTTCCGGGCCCACTCGGTGATGGTGTCGACCACCCGGCCGATGAGCTGCCGGACGCTGCGCTCGCGCTGCGCCGTGCCGAGCTGGCCGCGGAAGTACTTCGAGACGACGATGTTCGCCGCCTGCTGCGACCAGGCCTTCGGAATCTCGACGCCGCGCTGCTCGAAGACCGTCTCGCCCTTCTCGTTCCCAATCACGGCGCTGCGCGTCTCCCACTCGATCTCGTCGAACGGGTCGGCGCCCGGATGGCTGAAAAAGCGGTCGAACGTCAGGCCCGGCGCGGTATCGTCGGACCCTGCGGCGGCCGCCGGCGGGGCTTCCGGATCGGACAGGAGCTCGTGTCCGACCGGGTCGTGCGCGCTTGCCGTGCTGTTGTCGAGGATGCTGTCGTTCTGGATGTCGTGTGCCATATGTAGGGTCTGTATTCTACGTGAAACGCAATATCTTGTGAATAGCGGAATCGCATTCGCACCACTGTGATAGAGTCGCCCGATGCTCTCAGAGGCGGAAGACGCCGCCCGGGGGCCGCTCGAGCCCTCCGCTCCGCCGCCCCCGCCCGGACACCTGCCCTTCACCGCCGGCCGCCCGCGCCTCGCCGCCGCGCTGGAGGTTGCCCTCTGCTCCGGCTTTCCCACGCAACTGGCGCTCGCGGTGGTCCTCACGCGGGCGGGCATCGCGTCGGTCGGCAGCGGCGGCGAGCTCAGCCTGCTCTACGTCGTGACGCTCACGCTCGGCGACGCCGTCCTGCTCGTCGGGCTGATTGCGTACTTCCTGAGACGCGGCGGCGAGCGGCCGCTGGCCGTCCTGCTGGGCCCCCGCCCGCACGGATCGAACGTGCTCCTCGGCCTCGCGCTGATCCCGCTGACCGTGCTGCTGGCGTGGGCCGGCCTCCAGATCCTGCACGCGTTCTGGCCGGGGCTCCGCAACGTGTCCGAGAATCCGATGGAGGGGCTCATCCGCTCGCCGCTCGACGCGCTGCTCTTCGGGGTCGCGGCGATCGTCGCGGGCGGCCTGCGCGAGGAGGTCCAGCGCGCCTTCATCCTGCGCCGCTTCGAGCAGCACCTGGGCGGCGGCTGGCTGGGGCTGGTCGCCTTCAGCATCGTCTTCGGCCTCGGCCACTACATCCAGGGCTGGGATGCCGCCATCGTCACGGCGGTGCTGGGCGCGATCTGGGGCGCGCTGTTCCTGCTGCGGCGCAGCATCGTGCCGGCGGTGATCAGCCACGCCGGGTTCAACGCGAGCGAGATCCTGATCGTGCTGGCCGCCACCGCGGGCGGCTGACGCCTACCGGCTGGCGCCGCGGGGCGGAACCGGCTCCGGCGGCGGTATGCGCAGTATCTGGCCGCGGCCCACGAGCTGCGCCACCCAGGCGGCCACGTTGGCCGCGCGGCTCTCGCGCTCGACGCGCTGCCGCACGAGCGGCCGCGCCTCGGCGAACGACGGCGGGCGGCCGTCGGCCGCGAACTCGTCCAGGTGCTCCTCGTAGTGCAGGCGCAATTGCTCCTCGGTCGGCGTGCTCAGGGGCCCGAAGCGGGTCTCCACGTACGCGTCGCGCCGCGCGTCGTCCCGCAGGACCTGCCGCAGATCGTCGGCGGTGTACCCCACGCGCGCCAGCACGGTTGCCAGCTCCGCCTCCGACGCGAAGCGGGCGGCCACCGCGGCCAGCCGCCGCTCGATGTCGGCCGGCGGCGGATCGGCCACCACGTAGCGGTCGACCTCGTCCAGGATCAGGCGCCGCTCGATCAGGTAGTCCAGCACCTTGCCCTCCCGGTCCGGGTCCGAGCCCGTGCCCGGCCCGGCCAGTTGCAGATCGACGACGGCCCGCACGTCCGAATGCATGATCACGTGGCCGGCCACGATCGCGAGGATGCGATCCAGCGTTTCGGCCTGCGCGGGCCGGGCCCCGGACACCCCCAGCCACACCGCGCATGCGACGCCGAGGATCCGGACGGCCGCCAGGCCTGGCCGGCTAGAAGGCCTGGCCGATGCTGATGTGAAGCGCGGTGAGCGGTTCCCTCTCGCGGTCCGGGCCACTGCCAAGCTCCTGGCGGTCGAGCTTGAATCCGAGATCGACCCGGATCGGACCGACCGGCGAGCGATACCGCACGCCGAACCCGGCCCCGCTTCGGATGCGTCCCAGGTTGAGGTTGCTCACCCGATCGTACACGTTGCCGGCATCGAGAAACCCCACGATCCCGAGATCGCGCGTCACGGGCGCGCGCAGCTCGGCGTTGAGGACCACCACGGCGTTGCCCCCCTGCGGGAACCCCGCGGCGTCGATCGTTGCGCCGGGCTGCCCGATCGGAATCCCCAGCCGGTCGAAGGCGAAGCCGCGCACCGTCGTGTCGCCGCCGGCGAAGAAACGCTCGCTGATCGGGAGCAGGGGGCGCTGCGGTTCCGCTCCCGCGTCCGCCGGCGCCAGGCCGCCGAGCGCCCGCGCCGCCGACGCGGAGAGCCCCCGGAAGCCGACGGCCAGCCCGAGGCGGGCGCCCGCCGCCACGACCACCCGCCGCACGCCCGGGAGCCGGCGATAGGCGAACGCCTGCAGGAACGTCTTGGCGAAACCCACCTCGGAGCCGATGCCGCGGGCCGCGACCTTGCCGTCGATGCTGAACATCTCGCCCGCGGCCGGGTCGACCACGTCGTCGCGCGTATCCCGCAGGATGCTGCCCATGAAGGCGGACAGCCGCACCTTTTCGAAGAGCCGGTCGACGAGCGGCACGTCCTCGGGGTTGAGCTGGATGTTCGAGGTGTCGTTCTTGCCCCACTGGTAGGCAGCGCTGGCGCTCAGCGTCGGCGTCACCTGCCGCCGCGCCTCCGCGTTGACGCCGCGGCTGAACAGATCGAAGCCCGGCCGGATGGCCTCCTCCACGAATCCGGTCACGAACAGGTCCCACCCGCCGGTGAACGCGCGCGGCTCGGCATAGGTGCCGACCACGCGGTACTCGTTGAAGCCGAGCCTGCGACCGGGCTCGACCGCGGCCGGATCGATCGGATCGTGCTCGCGGCGGAAGCTCACGCGCGTGAAGAGGTCGATGGACCGGTTCTTGCCCCACAGGTTCCGCCGGCCGACCTGCACGAAGCCGCGCGGGGCGAACTCGATCTGCTCGACGGCCTGGCTCGCGCCGCCGGCCGGGTCGGTCCGCCGCCGCAGCCGCTGCGACAGCTCGAGGCCGCCGCCGTATCCGAGGCGCGTCGCCGGCGCCTCCTCGACCACGATCACGACATCGCGCCGGTTGCCCCCGCCGTGGCTGAACTCCCGGATGTCGATGCGCCGGAACAGCCCGAGCGCGTTGAGCCGGCGGCGGGTCTCGGCGACCGCGGCCAACCCGAGCGGCTGCCCCTCCTCCAGCGTGACCTCCCGGCGGATGCCCGCGGTATCGATCTGCTCGTTGCCCACTATCAGCACGTGCTCGATCCGAATCTGCCGCCCCTCTGCAATCCGGAAGACCAGGTCCACCGCCTCGAGCCCGTCGTCGAAGCGCGGCTCGACCGTCACGACCGCCCGTTCGAAGCCGGCGTTGAGATACAAGGCCAGAATGCGGTCGCGATCGCTGACCGCCTGCCGCGCGCTGTAGGGGTCGCCGACCGCGGAGGCGATGAGCTCGCCCAGCTCCGCGTCGGTCCGGAACGCGTTCCCCTCCACCGTCAGCGACCGCACCGCCGTCCGCGCGCCCTCCGCGACGTCGATGGCGCAGGCCACCCGGACCGCCCCGGCCGGGCCGCCCGGCGCCCGCTCCTCGATGCGCGGCTCGACCCGCACCGTCGCGTAGCCGAGTTGCCGGTAGTGCTCGGCGATCCGCCCGAGGCTGGCGTCGAGCTCCCGCATCACCAGCGGATCGCCCGGTCCCAGGCTCACCAGCGGCTCGAGCACCGACCGCGGCACGGCGCGCTGTCCGGTGAACAGCACCTCGTCGACCTCGTAGAGCCGGCCGCGGTCGACCGTGAAGACGATCGACAGCTCCTCGCCCTCGATCTCGCGCGCGTGGGCCACCACGGCGTCGCGATAGCCCCGGTCGTGCAGCAGCGCCGAGATGCGGCGCTCGGCATCTTCGAGCAGGTCCTCGTCGACGGAGCCCTCGCGCTCGATCGGCACCAGCGAAGCGAGATCGGCCCCCGGCACCTCGTCGCCCGCGAGCAGCACGGTGATGCGGCGGCCCTGCCGAATGTTCAGGACGAGGTGGACGCGGGCGCCCTCGGCCACGACCTCGATCTCGTGGCTCACGCTGGCCTCGTAGTAGCGGTTGCGCCGCAGTTGCTCCTCGTAGACGCGCAGGCGGCGGTCCACGTCGACGCCGTCGTACGGCGCCCCGACCTCGAGACCGAGACGGGCAAGTATCAGGGGATACATCGTCGCCGACACGCCCCGCACGATGACGCGCTCGATCCGCGCCCGCGCGCCGGCTTCCACCTCGACGTGGAGCACCCGCTCGGGGCCGCGGCCCGCGACCCGCGTCCGGACGTCGGCCAGCAGGAACCCGCGCCGCCGGTACAGACGCCTCACCGTTTCCGCCGCGGCGAGCGCCTGATCGAGGCGAAAAGACGAGCCGTGGGCGTCGCTGATGGCGCGGCGGATGCTGCCGGCCGACACGCCGGGTCGGCCCGTGACCTCGATGCGCTCGATGAGCTGCAGCGGCTCGAGCGCATAGAGGAGCCGCACACCGTCGGCCAGCAGGGTGCCGTCCACCTCGACGCTGGCAAAGCGGCCGAGGCTGAACAGGTGCGTCACGCTCTCCCGCACCTGGCGCATCGACAACGGTGCGCCGACCTCCGTCTCGACCAGCGCCAGCGCACCCTCGTCGCGCAGCGGAGAGCCGCCGCTGTGCAGCTCCACCGCCACCACGGGCCGGCCGACGAAGTCGTCGACCTCCGCGCCGGGAGCGGGCACGGGCGCGGCGAGCACCAGCGCCGCGAGGAGGCCCGGGAGCAGCACGCTCCGGGCGGCCCGCAGCGCAACCCGGCGGCGGCCGCCCCCCAGGCTCCTGCGCATCAGAACGCGTGCCGCACCCGGAAGTCGAGCGCGTAGGTGCGATCCTCGTTCTGGGAAAGGATCCAGGACAGGCGGTCGTTCTGGTCGTACTCGAGCACGACGATGATGTCCTGGTTCGCGCCGGTGAGCGTCCGGGACAGGGTGACGTGCGCCCGGTCGGAGATCCGCTTGCCGATGAGCAGCCGCGCGGTTGGCAGCAACTGGGCCGACTGCTGCGCCGACGGATCGACGAGCGAAGGGGTGATCTGGAAGGTGTCGACGCCGAACGACTCCTCGACCACGCGCCCGACGCCCGATGACAGCGGACTCGTCAGCAGCCGCGCCGCCCCGGCCTGGAACAGCTCCTGCCGCGATTCGTCCAGCGCGCGCAGCGTGCGCAACTCGGCCATCTGCGGGTCCCGGATGTTGCCCAGCAGCAGCGACATGATCTCGAACTCCGGCAGCGGGGGATCGGACGAGAGCTCGAAGGCGAGCCGCTCCATGGTGCCGACCAGGCCCAGCGTCACCCGATACGTCTGACCCGGCGCCCGGACGTCGGTCTCGGCCTCGATGTCGAAGAACGGCTCGATGGCCGTCGGGCTCGCGAACCCGATGCTGCCCCGCGTCACGCGATAGCGGTTGCCCTCGAAGAACACCTCGCCGCGCTCGATCTCGGCGTTCCCGAACAGTTGCGGCTGCGCGTAGGTGCCCCCAAGGGTGAGCTCCGCGCTCGACACCACGCGGGCGGCGTTGTCGCTGATGCGCAGGCTCGACGGCGCGCTGATCCGCACGTCGAGGCGCAGCGGAAACGCCAGATCCGCCGGCTGCCGCGCCGGCAACGCGTCGTCCGGCCCGAAATCCAGCAGGCTCGTGCTCGGCTCGAACAGCTCCAGCAGCACCGCGTCGCGCACGTCCACCGACCCGGACAGCACCGGCGCGCCGACGTTGCCGCCCAGCGCCAGCTCCGCGTCCACCAGCGACCGGACCCCCTCGGGAAACCGCAGCCGCAGGCCGGTGCCGGTGGCCGTCACGCGCAGCTCGTCGACCGTGTAGCCCCGCAGGCCGACTCGCCCCCCGAACTGCACGGGACCCGCCCCGAGCTCGCCGGTCAGATCGTCGAACCGCAGCCCGTTCGGCTCGAACACGATCCGGCCCGCGATGTTCTCGAGTCCGTGGGGAAACGACAGATGGCGAATCCGGCCGCCGTCCACCGCCGCCTCGCCGGTCACGAGCGGCTGCTGCAGCGTGCCGCCGATGCTGGCCGCCAGCCGCGCGTGCCCGGAGCTCCGGAGATCGGGAAAGATCCCCTCGAGGAAGCCGAGACCGCCGTCGCCCGTGGCCTCGAGAGCCAGCCGCCCGCTGCCCAGGTCGAGGCTGCCGGTCAGATCGATCGCCGTCCCGTCGCCGGTCAGGCGCATCCGCTCGACGCCGACGACGTTCCGTTCCAGAACGAGTTGCAGCGGCCGGTCGTTGCGGACCGTGTAGCCGTAGACGTCGAGCTGCAACTGCTCGATCGTGGACGCGACCTCCAGTTGGCCGATGTCGCGGAGCGGACCGAGCACCTGCAGCGTGCCGCTCACCTCGGCGGCGAGCTGCTCCGGCAGCGCCGGCCGGAATGCGCGGATGTACGGATCGATCGTGGCATCGCTGAAACGCAGCAGCAGCTCGGAGCGCGTCGTCGCCAGCTCGACGCGCCCGGAGCCCGAGACCGCCCCGCGCGGCGAGGAGACCTCGGCCTCCAGCCCCATCACGCCGCCGCGCACGTCGATGCGGCCGGAGAGGTGGCCCACCACCTCGCCCCCGACGGTCAGGTCGCGCACCGCGCCGCGCACCTCGTAGCGCGGATCCGCGAACGCCCCGACGCCGTCGACGGTGAACCGGAGACGCCCGCCCAGCGGTACGCGCTCGACGCGGGCCGCGTCGAGCGCGGCCACCGTGATGTCGCGCCCGGCCGCGTTGAACGAGTATGTCCCGTCCCAGCCGATGAACGCGGCGCCGGTGGCGACGCCGCCGCCCTTGCGCACCTCCAGGCCTTCGACGCGGACGCCGGTCCCCTCGAAGCGCAGGCCCGCCGCCGCCGAATCGAACGACTCGCCGTAGGCCAGCGGCCGGTCCAGCGTCAGGCGGCCCACGCCGTAGGGGCGCCGATAGCGGCCGAAGAGCCGGATCGCACCGGTCAGGGGGCCGTCGATGTCGTAGCCGCGCAGACCGAACGCCCGGCGCACCCGCGCGGCGGGAAACGACGCGACCTCGAAGGCCGCATCGATCTCGTCCTCCCCGCCGCCCCGGCCGCCGAGCGCAAAGCGGCCGTTGATCCGCAGCGCCGCGCCGCCCTGGGCGAACTCGGTGTCGGAGACGTCGAGGTAGCCGTTCTCGACCGTGATCGCCCCGCGGCCGGCGCCCCACGCCACGTTCCAGGCGCGAATGTCCTGCCCGTCGAAGCTCGCCTCGATGCGGGGCGACGCGAAGGTGCCGAGCATGACGCCCTCGAGTTGCCCGCGGCCGCCAACCGCGATCTCGTTCGTCGGCGCGCCGAACGCGGTCATGAACGCCGCCATCAAGCGGTCGCTCTCCTGCCAGTCGGCGCTCGTCACGCGGAACGGAATGCGGGAGCGGCCGCCGTACGCCGTCCGGCCCTGGAACTCGATCTCCGTGTACGGCGTGGCCAGGCGGCTGGGCCCGATGTCTATCCCGGCCGGGTCGACCGAGTAGGTGATTGCGCCGCCCACCGGGAACGACCAGCGGCGGCCTCCGGCGGCGAAGGGGGTCGCCGCGTACGAGCCCGGGCGCGCGGGACCGGCCGGCGGGGCGGCGCGGGTCATGAGCTGGCGAGCGGGAGCCGGCGCCACCGCCAGCCGCCCGTCGCCCGTGCGGTCGGCGAAGGCCCCGAGCGGCCAGCTCAGCACGTTCCGGCCGGTCGCCCGGCCCAGCGGCCTGATTCCCCCGACCGGCAGGTCGTCGACCAGCGCCGCGAGATCGACGCCGTCGTAGGCGGTGTCGAGCAGCGCCCGACCGGGCGTCGGCCCGCCGAGCGGCTGCATCGAGTAGCCGAATTCGAGGCCGCCGCCGTAGAACGGCGAGAGCCCGTCGAACACCTCGAAGCGGTCCGCGGTCCAGGTCAGCGAGCCCTCGATGCCGGGAAACCGCAAGCCGTTGAGCTCCGCATTCCCGCTCCGGAACGCGCCGGTCAGCTCGCGGCCGCCGTCGAAGATGTGCCAGGTCCCGGTGAACCTGGCGTCGCCCGCGACGGTGAAGTCGTCCTCGGCGAAGAAGATCTCCTTCATCGGCGGCAGCTCGATGTCCGAGTCGACGATGCGGTAGGTCTGCTCGGGCCAGTTGAGCAGATCGACCTGACCGGTCAGCCGCGACGTGAAGCCGTCCATCGTCAGGCGGATGTCGGTCAGGTCGACCAGTCCGCCGTCGAGCGCGTACGTGGCGTCCATGGCGGCCGTCATCGGCGCGAACGAGCCGATGCGGACCGTGCCGCCCCGGAACGACACCTCACCGCCGTACGCCTCGCGCTTGGCGATCGTGAGGTCGATGTCGCGCGCCGTGACGTTCCACGGCGCCCCGTGATCGCGGTAGACGAACTCGCCGTCGTGCGCCAGCAGATGGCTCAGGGTGGTGACGAAGGAGCGCCGGCCGCCCTCGTCCGCCGCGGGCGCGGGCGAGGACCTTCTGGAGGCGAAGGGCGGGAAGCTGTGGCGGCCGTCCGGGAAGCTCTCGACGAGCATCCGCCAGCCGGCCATCTCCGCGCCGTCGATCAGGATCTCGCCGCGCAGCAGCGCCACCCACGACGTGCTGACGACGATGCGCGCCGCGCGCAGGAACGGTTCATCGCCGGGCGACAGCCCCTCGATGACGAGATCCTCGACGAGAAACCGCCCCGGCAGAACGTAGGTGCCCAGCCGGCCTATGCGCACCGGCCGGCCGAGGCTCGCCGACGCCGCCGACTCGGCCTGCGCGCGTACCACCGGGCCCAGATCGATCGTGACGAGCGACACGGCGCCCGCGGCAAGGAGACCGAACCCGGCGATGATCGCCCAGCGGGCACGCCGCCCCGGCGCCCAGCGCAGCAGCCGCCAACGGGTCCGGACGGCAGCGGCGGGCTTGGCGGCTGCCGGCTCCGCGGCCGCGGGATTCGCCCCCCGGGCCAGCGCGGCTGTCGGTTCGTCAGTCATCAATCAGACGGGGCTGCGCCCCGGACCCCCGGCGTCCGCTTGCGGGGACCCCACCGCCCCGCGCCGCGCCCGCCAAGGCGCGCCGTGCGCGCCTTGACGTCATTCGATGACGACGAGCACCTTCCCCGACTCGACCGAGGCGCCTTCGGCCACCGTTACCTCGACGATGCGGCCGGCGCGCGGTGCGGTCAGCTCGTTCTCCATCTTCATCGCCTCGACCACGACGACGCCCTGACGGGCCTCGACCTCGTCGCCCGGCGCCACCAGCAACCGCACCACCTTGCCCGACATCGGGGCCGTGACGTGCCGGCCGCCGCCCTGGTCGGCGCCGCGCGCACCGCGCCCGGTGAACCGCGCGCGGCCGACGTCGACGAGCGCGCGCACCACCGCGCCGCCGACGTGCACGTCGACGGCGCCGTCGCCGGCGGCATCGACGCAGCGGACGGTGTGGCTTCCGGACCCGCCCTCGACGAGGACCAGCGAGAGCGTCTGCGGGTCGATCCGGCGGGCGTCGACCACGCGCGTCACGCCGCCCCACGCGATCCGGAACCGCGCCGGGTCGGACCCGAGCCGCTCGACGGCGACCCGGTGGCTGTTCCCGTCGACCTCGATCTCGATAGTAGTCTCAGCCATTCAGCGCCGCAATCCCCCGAGCCGCGCCGCCTGCTGCCACGTCGTGCGCCGGGCCCCGCCCGGCCCGCGCGCCGAGCGGCCCGCCCCGGCGTCGAGGACCGTCCGCACCGCCGTCGCGAGCACGGCGATCTCCTCGGCCTCCGGCGGCGGCGGCAGCAGCGGGCCCGGGGGCCGGGCGGCCAGCGTGCGGTCCAGGAAGCCCGTGTCGAAGCGCGCGGCCGCGAAGTCGGGCCGGCCCAGGATCCACCGGAAGAGCGGAATCGTCGTCCGGACGCCGCCGACTTCGTACTCGGTCAGCGCCCGCCGCATGCGGTGGATTGACTGGGCGCGCGTCTCCCCCCAGGCCACCAGCTTCGACAGCATCGAGTCGTAGTGCAGCGGGACCTCGAACCCCTCCGCCACGCCGCTGTCGTTGCGGATGCCCGGGCCGTCCGGCGTGCGCAGGCTCGTGATGCGGCCCGGGCAGGGAATGAACCCGGCCTCCGGATCCTCGGCGTAGACCCGGCACTCGATGGCGTGGCCGTCGGGCGTCAGCATGCGCTCGGCGTCCAGCGCCAACTTCTCGCCGCGCGCGATGCGCAGTTGCCATTCGACGAGATCGACCCCGGTCACCATCTCCGTCACCGGGTGCTCCACCTGCAGCCGCGTATTCATCTCGAGGAAGTAGAACTGCCCGGCGTCGTCGAGGAGGAACTCGACCGTCCCGGCGTTGGCATAGCCGACGCCGCGGGCCAACGCCGCCGCCGCCGCCGCCAGCGCCCGCCGCGTGGCCGTGTCGACGACCGGCGACGGCGTCTCCTCAATCACCTTCTGGTGCCGCCGCTGAATCGAGCACTCGCGCTCCACGAACGGCACGACCTGCCCGTCGTCGTCGCCGAGCAACTGGACCTCGATGTGCCGCGCGACCTGTATGCAGCGCTCCAGGTAGACCGTCGCATCGCCGAACGCCGACTGTGCCTCGGAGCGCGCAGCCCGCACCGCGCCCGGCAGCGCGTCCGGCCCGTCGACCAGCCGCATGCCCTTCCCCCCGCCGCCCGCCACCGCCTTGACCAACAGCGGGTAGCCGATGCGGTCCGCGGTGCGGATGATCTCGTCCGCGGTCAACCCGTCAGGCAGCGGACCGTCCGTCCCCGGCACGACCGGCACGCCGGCCTGCCGTGCCGCCCGGCGTGCCGCGGTCTTGCCGCCCATCAGCGCGATGACGTCGGCCGCCGGCCCCACGAACCGCAGGCCCGCGGCGCGGCAGGCCCGCGCGAACTCCGCGTTCTCCGCCAGGAACCCGTAGCCGGGGTGCACGGTATCCGCGCCGGTGCGACGCGCCGCGGCGATCAGCTTGTCGATGTCCAGATAGCTCTCGGCCGGCCGATCGGCGCCCAGTCCGACCGCCTCGTCCGCGTAGCGCACGTGGGGCGCGAGCCGATCGCTCGGCGAATACACGGCCACCGTCGGCACGCGCATGTCGCGACACGCGCGCATGATTCTGACGGCGATCTCGCCCCGATTGGCGACCAGAAGTTTCACGAGCGTTCAACGCCAGCCGCGGCGTTCATAGGGGAATGTTGCCGTGCTTCTTCGGAGGATTGGTGTCGCGCTTGCCCTCGAGGCTGCGCAGCGCGGCGATCAGGCGAGGCCGGGTGATCCGCGGCTCGATGACCTCGTCGATGAAGCCGCGCCCGGCCGCGACGAAGGGGTTGGCGAGCTTCTCCCGGAACTCCCGCACCCGCTCCTCGCGCCGCGCCGCAGGGTCCGGCGCCGTCTCGAGCTCCCGCTTGTACAGGATGTTGACGGCTCCCTCGGGCCCCATCACCGCGATCTCCGCCGTCGGCCAGGCCAGGTTGACGTCGGTGCGGAGGTGCTTGCTCGCCATGACGCAGTACGCCCCGCCGTACGCCTTCCGGACGATGACCGTCACCTTGGGCACGGTGGCCTCGGCGAACGCGAACAGCAGCTTGGCGCCGTGCCGGATGATGCCGCCGTACTCCTGCTGCGTGCCGGGCAGGAACCCCGGCACGTCCTCGAGGGTGACGAGCGGAATGTTGAAGGCGTCGCAGAAGCGCACGAAGCGCGCGCCCTTCACCGACGCGTCGATGTCGAGCGTGCCGGCCAGATGCGCTGGCTGGTTGGCGACGATGCCGACCGACTGCCCGCCGAGCCGCGCGAAGCCGACCACGATGTTGCGCGCGAAGTGCCGCTGCACCTCCAGGAATTCGCCGTCGTCCGCCACCGAGTGCACCAGGTCCAGCATGTCGTACGGCTGGTTGGGCGCCTCCGGAACCAGCGCGTTCAACTGCTCGTCCCCGCGATCGATCGGGTCGGTCGACTCGATCCGCGGGGCGCCGTCGAGGTTGTTGCTCGGCAAGTAACCCAGCAGCGTGCGAATCAGGGCGAGGCACTCGCGATCGTCCTGGACGGCGAAATGCGCCACGCCGCTCCGCTCGTTGTGCGCCATCGCGCCGCCGAGCGCCTCCTTGGACACCTCCTCGTGCGTGACCGTCCGGATCACCTCCGGACCCGTGACGAACATGTAGCTCGATTCGCGCACCATGACGTTGAAGTCGGTGATCGCCGGCGAGTAGACGGCCCCCCCCGCGCACGGGCCCATGATGGCCGAGATCTGCGGAATCACCCCCGAGGCCAGCGTGTTGCGGAGAAAGATGTCGGCGAAGCCTGCCAGGGAGAGCACGCCTTCCTGGATGCGCGCGCCGCCGGAGTCGTTCAGCCCCACGACCGGCGCCCCGTTCCTGACCGCCAGGTCCATGATCTTGACGATCTTCGAGGCGTTGGTCTCGGACAGCGAGCCGCCGAACACCGTGAAGTCCTGGGCGAACGCATACACGGGGCGGCCGTCAACCAGCCCGTGGCCGGACACGACGCCGTCGCCGGGAACGAGCTCCCCGTCCATCCCGAAGTCGCGGCAGCGATGCGTGACCAGCTTGTCGATCTCCCGAAAGCTGCCCGGATCGAAGAACAGCTCCATGCGCTCGCGCGCCGTGAGCTTGCCGGCTGCGTGCTGCCGCTGCCGGCGCGCCTCGCCGCCCCCGAGCTCCGCCCGGCGCTCGTAGTCCTCGAGAACCTGTCGCGTGTCCATACGTCTCGTGCGCGGTTGCCTGTCTATGCCCTCGCCGCCTGGGCGTGCTGCCAGTCGGCCAGGAACTTCCGCAGGCCGATATCGGTCAGGGGGTGCGTGAACAGGGCGTCGATGACCTTGGCGGGACAGGTGCAGATGTCGGCGCCCAGCGTCGCCGCCTCCACGACATGCAGCGGACCGCGCACGCTTGCCACCAGCACTTCGGTGGCGAACTCGTGCCTGTCGTAGATGTCCACGACCTGGCCGATGAGGTCCATGCCGGACGTCGCGACGTCATCGAGCCGGCCCACGAACGGACTGACGTACGCCGCGCCGACCTTGGCGGCCAGCAAGGCCTGGGCGGCGGAGAACACGAGGGTCACGTTGACGCGGATCCCTTCGCCGGTGAGGCGCTTGCACGCGGCGACCCCCTCCCGGCCGAACGGGACCTTGACGACGATGTGCTCGTCGAGCAGGGCCAGTCGGCGCCCCTCGCGGACCATCTCGTCGGCAGAGGTGGACACCACCTCCGCGCTGACCGGCCCCTGGACCAGCCCGCAGACGGCCCTGAGAATCGCGTCCGGATCCCCACCCTCCCGGGCGAGCAGCGACGGGTTGGTCGTCACCCCGTCCACGATGCCGAGCGGCAGCAGCGCCTCGATGTCGGGAACGTGCGCCGTGTCGACGAACAGCTTCATCTCTCCAACCTCACCAGCCCTGTTACGCCGGCTCCGCGGCGACCACGTCGTTCGCCAGCGACCCGACCCCGGCGACCTTCACGACGATCCGGTCTCCCGACTGCAGGGGGCCGACCCCGGACGGAGTGCCGGTCGCGATCACGTCGCCCGGCAGCAGCGTCATGACCGAGGAGACGAACTCGACCAGGTAGCCGATGTCGAAGATGAGCTCGCGCGTGTTCGACGCCTGGCGCCGCTCGCCGTTGAGCCACGATTCGACGTCGAGCGCGCGCCAGTCGACCCCCACGGCCACGGCCGGACCGACCGGGGCGAACGTATCGAAGCCCTTGGCGCGCGTGTACTGCACGTCGCGCTTCTGGAGATCCCGATCCGTCACGTCGTTCACGCAGGTCAGACCGAGTATATAGTCCGGCGCGTCGGCGGCCGCGATGCCGCGCGCGCGGCGGCCGATGACGATGCCGAGCTCGGCCTCGTAGTCGACCCGGCCGGCCCCGGCGGGCAGGACGATGGCGCCGTCGGGCCCGACGACCGCCGACGGCGGCTTGAGGAAGATCAACGGCTCGCTGGGCAGCACCTTGTTCATCTCCCGGGCATGGTCGCGGTAGTTGAGCCCCACCGCCACGATCTTCGACGGCTCGAGAGGCGCCAGTATCCGCAGATCGGCCGGATCGACCGGGGCTCCGGCGGCGTAGCGGCCGAACAGGTCGCCCTCGAGCTCGTTCCAGTCGCCGCCGGCGTGCAGCACGTGCATGCGCCGGCCGGCGCGCTCCGCCCGGTAGATCCAGTGCGCCGCATCGTTCATCGCGCTCGCTCCCTGACCCGCTCCGACGGCGGGCCGACGTTGGGCGGCACGGCGTCGTCGACAGCCTGCACCGCGTACTCGTAGCTCACCCCGGCCTCCACCGCCGGGTCGCGATAGGTCGTCGCCACGACCGGCTCGGCCGTCAACGGGCGGAGTGTCGCATCTGGGCCGCGGCCGCGCAAGACCAGGTAGCCGACGACGTCGTCCTCGGCGTTCGCGCGCCAGGCCAGGTTGACGCCGCCGGCGGCCGCAACCGCGGCGAGGCCGGCCGGCGCCGCCGGCGCAAACGTGTCGACCAGCTCGCGGCAGGCAGTCTCCGACGGCGCGCTGCGCACGTCGACGCCGTCGATCTCGTCGACCGACCGGACGACGAAGCAACGCTCGACGCCAAGTGTCGGCCGCGCTTCGCGATACGAGGTCCCGGCCAGCGGCGCCGCGTGCAGCGGCCGCGGAACGTGTGCGCCCGCGGCGGCCGCGGACTCGGCGGCAGCATACACCTCGTAGCGGGTAGGGGTGCGAGGGGGCTGCAGCGGCCGCGACGGAAGCTCCGCATCGTTCGCCGTCCGCTGCACCGGCAGGCGCGCCGTGGGGGGAAGCGGCCACGCGAGCGAGAGCCGCGCCTCGTCGTAGGTCACGCGAGGGCGCGCCGGCGGCGCGGGCGCGGGCCCGAGCGGCACCGTCGCCGGCTGCGACGGCCGGCTCTCCCGTCCGCGGCCGGAGAGCGCCACGGCAACGTACGTGCGTACCGGCGGCCGCGGCAGCGGCGGGCCGAGCAACGGCCCGGCGACCAGCCCTTCGGGGTCGTCGCTCATCTCCTCATCGTCCTCGCCGAGCGCCGCGGGCTGCAGCGCTCCGCGCGCCAGCTCCTCGACAACGGTCAGCCGATCGCCCCGGGCCGGCTGCGCGTCGCGCCCCGCCGTTTCGTCATCCGCGGCGGCGTCGCCGCCCGGCCGGGCGACCTCCAGCCTCGCGACCAGCGTGGCGGCGTCGCGCCAGTCGTGGAACGCCACGTCCGTCCCGTCGTCCGACGGCAGCGCCGTCCGGGCGTACACCTCCACGCGGCCGAGGTCGGCGGGCTCTGCGCCGTCGTTGTCGGCGGACGGAATCGTCAACTGCACGTAGACCCGATCTCCGAAACGTTCCGCGGACAGATCGGCGACCGGGGCGGGCACGATCAGGCGCGGCGGCAGCGGGTCGCCCCGCACGCCGCACGCCGCGCAGAGCACGGCGCAGAGCAGCCCGGACAGACCGGCTCGGACACGGACTACAGAATGTATCGCGATAGATCCTCGTCCTTCACGATGTCGACGAGCATCCGGTCGACGTAGGCGCCGTCGATGACGACCCGTTGCTCCAGCATGTCGGGCGCATCGAACGAAACCTCGTCGAGCAGCTTCTCCATGACCGTATGCAGCCGCCGCGCGCCGATGTTCTCCGTGCGCTCGTTGACCATCGTCGCGAACTCGGCGATGCGCCGCACGGCCTCGGTCTCGAATGTCAGCTCGAGACCCTCGGTGGCCAGCAGCGCCATGTACTGGGTGACCAGGGCGCCTTTCGGCTCCGTCAGGATGCGCACGAACTCGTCCGTGCCCAGCGCCTCCAGCTCGACCCGGATCGGAAACCGCCCCTGCAGCTCGGGAATCAGGTCGGACGGCTTGGCCATGTGAAACGCGCCCGCCGCGATGAACAGGATGTGATCCGTCCGCACCATGCCGTGCTTCGTGCTGACCGTGGTGCCCTCCACGATCGGGAGGATGTCGCGCTGCACGCCCTCGCGGCTGACATCCGGTCCCTGCACCCCCTCCCGTCCGCAGATCTTGTCGATCTCGTCGACGAATATGATGCCGGCCTGCTCGACCCGCTCCACCGCCGACCGGCTCACGCTCTCCATGTCGACGAGCTTCTGCTCCTCTTCCTGGCTCAGGTGCTGCAGCGCCTCCGGCACCTTCAGGCGCCGCTTCCGCGGCCGCCCCTGGAAGAGGCCGGGCAGCATGTCCTTCACGTTGATGTCGATCTCCTCGATCGAGGAGCCCGTAACGACCTCGAACGAGGGCAACGACCGCTCCCGCACCTCGACCTCGACGACCCGCGCATCGAGGCGGCCGGCGTGCAACTGGTCGCGAAACTTCTCGCGCGTGCGCTGGGCGTGCTCGCCGGCGGCAACGGCATCCGGCGCGTCGGCCACCGGCCGCACCGGCGGCAGGAGCAGGTCCAGCAGGCGCTCCTCCGCGTTCTCGCGTGCCTTCCCGCGCACCTCGACGAGCCGTTGCTCGCGGACCATGTCGACCGCCAGCTCGACCAGATCGCGGACCATCGACTCGACGTCGCGTCCGACGTAGCCGACCTCGGTGAACTTCGACGCCTCGACCTTGATGAACGGCGACTGGGCCAGCCGGGCGAGCCGGCGGGCGATCTCGGTCTTGCCCACGCCGGTCGGCCCGATCATCAGGATGTTCTTGGGCGCCACCTCCTCGGCCAGCTCGGGCGGCAGCTTCTGGCGCCGCATCCGATTCCGGAGCGCGACGGCGACGGCCCGCTTGGCGTTCGTCTGTCCGACGACGTACTTGTCGAGCTCGGCCACGATCTGGCGCGGCGTCAACGTGTCGGCGCTCGTCACCGTCGATTCGGGAAGGTAGATGGGCATGACTGGCGGGACCGGCGGCGCGCTACAACTCCTCGATCGTGACACTGGCATTCGTGTAAATGCAAATGCCGGCCGCTATCGTCAGCGCCTCCTGGGCGATGGCGCGCGCATCGAGCTCGGTGTGCCGTGCGAGCGCCCTGGCCGCCGCCATCGCGTAGGCTCCGCCGGACCCGATCGCGACGATCCCGTCGTCGGGCTCGATGAGATCGCCGGTGCCCGACAGCAGGAAGGTGGCCGAGGCGTCGACGACCACCAGCATCGCCTCGAGGCGGCGCAGCAGGCGGTCGGTGCGCCAGTCCTTCGCGAGCTCGACGACCGAGCGTTCGAGATTCCCGCGGTACTGCTCGAGCTTCGACTCGAAGCGCGCGAACAGGGCGAACGAGTCGGCCGACGAACCGGCGAACCCGGCCAGGATCCTGTCGTTGTAGAGCCGCCGGATCTTGCGCGCGCTCTGCTTGACGACCGTGTTGCCGAGCGTCACCTGCCCGTCGCCGGCCAGCACGGCCCGCTCACCGCGGCGTACTGCGAGCACCGTCGTGCCGTGAAAGTCGGACACGCTCAGCCTGCCTGCCGCTGCGCCCGGCGCGAGCGGCGAAAGAGGAAGAAGGCCGGGACGCCGGCCGCGATGATGAGCAGTCCCGCGGCGGAGGTGCCCGGGCTGCGCCAGATGGCGTTGCCGACCATGAACAGGCTGGCCGTGGCAAAGACGAGCGGCGCCAGCGGATAGCCCCAGGCGCGGAAGGGGCGCGGCGCGAGCGGCTCGCGGCGGCGGAGCACGAACAGCGCGGTGACCGCCACGCCAGCGAACAGCACGACCGCGAATCCGGTGTACTCCACGAGCTGCTCGAACGTTCCGGTCAGCACGAGCAGACCCGCCCACAGGCTCTGGGCGATGATGGCGGCCGTCGGGGTCCGGAACGTCGGGTGCACCTCGGCGAGGCGGGCGAAGAACTGGCCGTTCTGCGCCATTGCGTAGTACACGCGCGGCCCGGCCAGCACCATCGCGCTGATGCTCGCCGCGATCATCACGACCGACGCCGCGGCGAGCGGCGCGGCCCCGGCCGGCCCGAACAGCCGATCGGCCGCCGCGTCGACCACCCGCACGTCGACGGCCGCGAGCTCGGTCACCGGCAGCGCGTAGACGTACAGCGCGTTCAGCAGCAGGTAGGTCACGATGACGACCACGGTGCCGATGCCGAGGGCCAGCGGCACGTTCCGCCCCGGGTCGCGCATCTCCTCGGCCACGTAGGCGGCCGCGTTCCAGCCCGAGTAGCTGAACATCACCGGAATGAGCGCCAGCGCCCAGCCGGCCGGCGCGACTGCCCCGCCGCCGGCGCCGAAGTTCGCGCTCGTTCCGAGGCCGATCGTGAAGCCGAGGGCGACGAAGACCACCAGCACGAGCACCTTGAGGGCGGCGAGCACGTTCTGGACGATCCGTCCGGGACCGAGGCCGACGATGTGCACGACCGAAAGGCCCGCGATGGCCGTGAGGGCCACGACGGACTGCGGCGACAGCGTGAGCGTCGCGACGCCCAGCGGCAGTTGCAGGAGCGGGGTCGTGTCGCCGGCCGCCGGCACGAAGCGGCCCAGGTAGCTGGCGAGGCCCACGGCGCTGGCGGCGATGGCCCCGGAGAACCCGGCGACGAACGACGTCCAGCCGGTGAGGAAGCCGGCCAACGGACCGAACGCCTCGTGCAGGTACACGTATTCTCCGCCGGCGCGCGGCCGCAGCGCCGCCAGCTCCGCGTAGGCCATGGCCCCGGCGAACGCGAGCACGCCGCCCGCCAGCCAGACGCTGAGCATGGCCCAGGCGTTGGGCACGTCCTGGGCGACGAACGCGGGCACGATGAAGATCCCGCTGCCTATGACGTTGGAGACCACGATCGCCGCGCCGTCGAGCGGACCCAGATCCCGGCGCAGCGCCGTCGGACGGCGGGAGTCAGGGGCAGGCGGGCGGGGCCGGTGCGGCACAGGGGGCACCCACTACTGAGTGAGGAGCTGCCGATCGATCGGATGCTCGCCCAGTCTCACCCACGGGTCCGCCCGGTGCTTGATGAAGAGCTCGACCTTGACATCGACGAAGTCCCGGTGCTGCAGCATCTCGACGCGAGGCTGCTCGCCCGTGTACCCGAGCCCGGACTCCATCGTGAAGGGTCCGGCGAGGGAGCCGGGATCGAGTCCCTCGCGGCCGACCGCGCGCACGTACGCGTTGCCCCACTCCTGGATCTCGCCAGGGCAGGTCCCCGCCTCGGGGTCGGCCGGGGAAACCTCCGACGAGGAGGGTTGGCCGGCCTGGGCCATCTGGCAGCGGCGAAAGACGCCGTTCAACTGCAGCGTGCGCACGTGGCTGTCCGAGATGTTCCTGAGGCGGAACGAGATGGTGGGCACGAGCTTGTTGCGCCCCAGCTCGTCGAGGCCGACGTCCAGCCAGCCCGTCGTCACGTCGGTAACGGTCAGGGTGGCGGACATGTCCAGTCCCGGCCCGCCGCACCCGCCGGCGAGCACGAGCGTGAGAACGCCCAGGAGCCCATGCCGCGCCCAGCCGCCGACCGCAGCTCCGCCGCGCCCGTCACCCATGCAGGGATTGTAGCCTACCGCGTCTCGACTCGGCCGCGCGCCTCCGCCAGCGACAGCCGGCCGTCGCGCAGCGCCGCCAGATCGCCGCCCCGGATCCGGATCTGCAGGGTCTGGCGCTCACCCGAACGGACCCGCAACCCGCGCGCGTCGCGGGCGGCTACGGTCAGCCATTCGAAGTCCCCGAGCGCAGCGGGCAGGGCGCCGCCGTGCGTCATCAGCGCATCCGTGAGCGCTTCCCTGAGCGCGGTGCGGTAGAGCTCCTCCGGATCCACGGCGGGCGGCGCCGGCGCGGCGTCGACGTGCGCACCGGGCGGCGGCGGGGGCGCTCCGGCCGCGACGGGAGCGGCGGGCGTCGAGCGCACCTGCTCCTCCACCTCGCGCAGCGCCCGGCCGAGCGCGGCCCGGGCGGGCTCGTCCTGCATGGCCAGCATCCGGCGCCGCAGGCCGGCCAGCGCGGGACTCGTGCCGGCGTCGAACGGGTCCAGCACGCCCAGCGACCAGAGCAGGCTCCGCCGCACGACGGGGTACTCGACGTAGAAGAACACCCCATAGTCGTCCAGAACGAAACCGCGCGCCTGAATCGAGCCGGCAAAGAAGAGCAGGCCGGGCAGCCGCGTGGGCAGTTGCCGCTCCACCGCGGTCACGCCGCGGCTCACGGCCCTCTCGAGCTCCTGCTCCAGGCGCCGGACCTGCTGCACGACCGCCTCGTCGCGGTTCCCGCCCGGCTCCGGCACCTGAGCAGGCGCCGGCGCGGACAGCACCCCCCCCAGGACGACGAGCGCGATGCAGGCTTGCACGCGTGCCACGGGACCGCGTCCTACCGCCGGGAGACCCGCACGAGATAGTCGGTGACGCCCTCGAGCGCGCCGAGCTCCTGGCGCAACTGCTGCTGGTCGGCGCGCCGCTGCACGTCCAGCTCCTGGGCGAATTCCGTCAGCCACAGCGCCCGCTCCTGCTGTTGCCGGCGCTCGCTCTGCGCGATCAGGCCCTGCAACTGCTGCAGCAGCGCATCGTGATCGATCGCACGGGTCTCGGGCCCTGGCCGCGGAGCCACCTCGCCGGGGGCCAGCTCCCGCCGCAATTGCTGCTCGAGCGCAACCAGGTCGGCGCGCCAGGGCGCGGCTGCCTGCGCCGGCTCGACCGCGGCCGGCGCCCCCGCCGTGGCCGGTCCGGCGCCGGAAGCTCCGGCCACCGACCGAACGTAGTCGACCAGTCCGGCGCGGAGCACGAGCGCGCCGTCGCGGTACCGCACCTCCACGCCCCCGAGGAAGAGCCCCGCCGCGAACACCGCGACGGCCGCCGCCGCCAGCCCCCAGGCCGGACGCCAGGCGAACGCCCGCCACGGCCTGCCCCGTGTCTCCCGGTCCGACACCACGCGCAGCCCGAGCGACGCTTCGGGCAGCGTCCAGGCATCCAACGTACCGCGGACGGACCGGAATGCCGCCACCTCGTCAGCGCACCGGACGCAAGCGGCCAGGTGCGCCTCGATCCGCTCGCGCTCAGCCGGCTCGCACTCGTCGTAGAGATAGGCGACGAGCGCCTCCCGGTCGCGGACGCCGCACGGAGGAATTCCACCCATGTCACGCCTCCTGCGCCGCGCGCCCCGGCCGCCAACCCGGGCGAGCCGCAGTGGACGTGCTCAGCCCCTGGCGTTCCAGATGCTTCCGCAACACGTTCAGGCCCTGATACAGCCGCGTCTTCACCGTGCTGAGCGGGCACTCCACGAGCTCGGCGATCTCCCGGAACGTGAAGCCGTGGTACTCCTTGAGGACGATAACCGTTCGCTGCTCGGGCGGCAACAGGGCCATGGCCCTGGCGACCGCGCGGCCCAGGTCGCGGCGGATGATCAGATCCTCGACCGTCTCGTTGATCGGGTTCACCACCCCCAGCTCGCCCGGCTCGGCGTCCTCGGGCGGCTGCACGAACCCGCCCCGGCGCTGGCGGCGGAGCCAGTCATGGCACAGGTTGAGCGCGATCCGGTACAGCCACGACGAGAACTTGGCCTGCCCCTTGAAACGCTGGAGTCCGCGAAACGCGCGCAGGAAGGCCTCCTGGCAGATCTCGCGGGCGTCCTCGTCGCGCCCCACGACGCGGTAGGCGAGCGCGTGGATGGGCCGCTCCCAGCGCACCACCAGCTCGTTGAACGCATCCGTGCCGCCGCGGGCGGCAATCTCGACCAGCTCCTCGTCAGTCCCGTGCATGTCAGGTCGTGTGTCGGTCGCTTCTCCAGCTTAGACGAACGAACCCGGGCGAGAGTCGGCCGGTTCTGCGTCGTGTCAGAATCACAGGCGGCCGACCGCCGCAACCATGATTCAACTGTCTGCCGTCCGCAAGGCCTTCGGCGCCCGCGTGCTCTTCGACGACGTCACCTGGCAGGTGCAGCCGGGCGAGCGGGTCGGGCTGTGCGGCCCGAACGGGGCGGGCAAGACGACGCTGCTGCGGATCATGGCCAGGCAGGAGGAGACCGATGCCGGCGCCCTGGCCCGTCCGGCCGACCTGACGGTCGGCTTCCTGCCGCAGGACGGCATCACCCACGCCGGACGGACGCTGCTCGACGAAGCCCGCGCGGCGTTCGGCGAACTGCTGAGGCTCGAAGGCGAGATGCGGGAGATCGAGGCCCGGATGGCCGCGGCCGACGACGACGGGACACTGCTCGCCCGCTACAGCGAGCTCCAGGAGTCGTTTCAGCACCAGGGCGGCTACGACATCGACGCACGCGTGACCGCCGTGCTGCGGGGACTGGGATTCAGCGCGGCGGATCTCGCGCGCCCCACCGAGGAGTTCTCGGGCGGCTGGCAGATGCGCATCGCCCTCGCCAAGCTCCTGCTGCGCCGGCCCCGGCTGCTGCTCATGGACGAGCCGACCAACCACCTCGACCTGGAGGCCCGGAACTGGCTCGAGGACTTCCTCGTGGGCTACCCGCACGCGGTCGTGCTGGTCTCGCACGACCGCTTCTTCCTCGACCGCGTCGTGACCTCGATTGCGGAGCTCAGCCTGCGCACGCTCACCAGGTATCCGGGCAGCTACAGCGCCTACCTCGTCGAGCGCGACGCACGCCTGGCGCGTCTGCGGGAGCAGAAGCGGCAACAGGACGAGGAGGTGGCGCGCATGCAGGCCTTCATCGACCGCTTCCGGTACAAGGCGACGAAGGCGGCCCAGGTGCAGAGCCGGATCAAGATGCTCGAGAAGGTGACGCCGATCGAGGTGCCGCCCGAGCGCAAGCGCGTGCACTTCGACTTCCCCGCCAGCGCCAAGAGCGGCCGGACCGTCCTGGAGCTGCGGAGCGCGTGCAAGGCGTACGGCGCGCTGCGCGTGTTCGACGGGGTGAACGTGCACATCGAGCGCGGCGACCGGATCGCGCTCGTGGGCCCCAACGGCGCCGGCAAGTCCACGCTGATGCGGATGCTGGCGGGCGCGGAGGCGCCCGACAGCGGCGCGCGCGTGGAGGGACCGCACGTGGTGGCGCAGTACTTCGCCCAGGACGAGGCCAACCGGCTCGATCCCGCGCTGACCGTCTACGAGACGCTGTCCTCGGGCTCGCCCGTCCACATGGTGCCGGCCATCCGGAACATCCTGGGCGGCTTCCTCTTCGAGGGCGACGACGTGTACAAGCGCGCCGCGGTGCTCTCCGGGGGCGAGCGCACCCGGCTCGCGGTGGCCCGCATGCTGCTGCACCCCTCGAACACGCTCCTGCTCGACGAGCCGACGAACCACCTCGACATCGACTCGACCGACGTCCTGCTCGACGCGCTCACGGACTACGGGGGCACGCTGATCTTCGTGTCCCATGACCGGTACTTCGTCGACCGCCTCGCGACCAAGGTGCTGGAGATCGGCAACGGGACCGCGGTGCTCTATCCGGGAACCTACGAGGAGTTCCGCTGGAGCGTCGCGCAGCGGATGCGGCCGGACACGGCTCGCGAGCAGCGCCCGCAGCGGAAGCCGCCGCCCGAACGCCGCGGCCGCGGCGCGGAGGAGCGCCGGCTGCAGGCCGAGGCGCGCCGCCTGGAGCGGCGTCTCCGCACCCTCCAGGATCGGATTACGAAGCTCGAGCAGCGCATCGGCGAGCGGGAGCAGGCGGTGCGGGCCCTGGAGAGCGACATGGCCGCCCCCGGCTTCTACAGCGACGAGGCCAGCGCGAAGGCGGGCATCGACAGGCACCAGGCGCTCATGTGGGAGGTCGGGGACCTGATGAACCAGTGGGAGGCGATGCAGCAGGAGGCCGACGACCTGGCCCGGCAGGTCGGCAAGACCGCGCCCCGGACGTGACCATGTCAAGGGCGGCTCAGGGTCCGAGCACGTGCGGGCGCACGCGCTCGACGACCAGGCGGGCGGCGGCGCGGGCCGCGGCGGCGTCGGGCTCCCGGTAGAAGTCGGACGGGGTCAGGTCCTCGGCGCCGTAGAAGGCCAGCTCGCGGTCGCGCCGCAGGCCGCGCGACGCCGCCGCGAGACGCTCAACGTCGCCAGCCAGCCCCGCGGGCAGCCGGCCTCGCTCGGCTTCCAGCACGTCCCCGACGTCGTGCACGCGCGGCGGGTCGACACCCACTGCCCGCAGCAACCCCTTCAGGGCGAGCTCGACCGCTTCCTGCGACTCGCGGACCACATCCGCCCAGCTCCCCGCCTCGTACAGCACGTCGAGCGCCCGGAGACGCACCTCGGCCCGGCGCACGTGGTCCGCCGCCAGCGTCCGATTGCGCATCAGGCGACCTCGGTCCAGTAGGGCTGCCCGTGCACCGTCCGCCGCACCAGGCGGCCTTCGGCGATGGCGCGGCGGACCCGCGCCAGGAGGGCCGGCAGCCGCCCGTCCCTGTCGAACAGCACCTGCCCGTCGACGGCGGCCTCGGCCCACAGACCACTGATCCCGGCGCCAGGCGGGTGCACGAAGTGCGGATCCACGCGCCGGCCCCGCCAGCGCACCGGGTGCTCGTCCCACGCACGATACAACGCGCGGCGCAACGCAACGCGCGGCTCCACAACCACGAGCGCGTCGACGTCCGACGTCGGCGTCGCTTCGCCGCGAGCCCAGGACCCGTGGAGGAGCACGCCGGTCAACGCATCGCCCGCTACCGCCGCGGCATGCGAGACCAGTGCCGCCGCGTCGCCGTCACCCGGGCCGGAACCCGCTGCGGCCAGTCGCCGGACGCAGTACTCGTTGAGCGACACGCCGGCCGCCCGCGCCGCGCTCTCCAACGCCGCGTGCAGCCCCGGCGGCATCCGGAGCACGAAGCGCCCCGACTTCACGGCGTCCCGACGGGATGCAACCTTCAACTCACGTATAGTATCACGCTGATCACCATAGTGATATCACCGCCTCCGCGCACCCGCAACGGTCTGTCAAGCTGGGCCGCCCCCCGGTGGTCCCGGCCGCAAGGCGCGCACAGCGCGCCTCGGCGGTAGCGGCGCGGGGCGAAGGGGTCCCCGCAAGCGAACGCCGGGGGTCCGGGGCGCAGCCCCGTCTGATTGAAGCCCAGCCCCGTCTGATGGAAGCCCGATTCACGACGCGCGCGGATGGGTCTGGCGATAGAGCCTGGTGAGTTGTGCTGCGTTCACGTGGGTGTAGCGCTGCGTCGTGCTCACGCGCGAGTGTCCGAGCAGCTCCTGGATCGATCGCAGGTCGGCGCCCCGCTCGAGCAGATGGGTGGCGAACGAGTGGCGCAGCGCGTGCGGGCTGATGCCCATCTTCGCGCTCGTCCGCAGCACGTAGCGCCGCACGAGCCGGTCGACGCTGCGCGCGGACAACCGCCCGCCGCGATAGTTGAGGAAGAGGGGGTCGCCGGCAGCGCGCCTGCCCCAGGACCTGGCCCGATCGGGCGCGGCCGCCAGCAGCGTGCGCCGATCCTGCAGGTATCTGCGCAGCGCCGCCGCCGCCGTCCGGTTGAACGGCAGCATGCGCTGCTTGCCGCCCTTGCCGTGCACGCGCAGCATCCGACCGCTCAGGTTGAGGTCTTCGAGATTCAGGCCGACCAGCTCGCTCAGGCGCAGGCCCGACGCATAGAACAGCTCCAGCATGGCCCGGTCGCGCCGGCCGAGCGGCGTGCCGGCGTCGGGCGCGGCAAGCAGCTCCTCCATCTCGACCGTGTCGAGGTGCGCCGGCATCCTGCGCTGGACGCGGGGCGCGGCGACGAGCGCACCGGGGTCCTGCTGCAGGTACCCGGCCCGGCACAGGTAGCGGCCGAAGGAGCGGATGGCGGCCAGCCGGCGCGCGGACGACGTGCTCGAGTCGCCGCGGCGGTGCAGATCGCCGAGGAACGCGCGGATGCCGCGGTGATCGAAGTCGGCCGGACCCAGCCCGCGCCCGCCCTCCGCGCGGCCCTCGAGAAACGCCAGGAACTGCCGGAGATCGCTGCGGTAGGCCGCCACGGTGTGGATCGAGGCGTTGCGGTTGTAGCGCAGGTAGTCGAGGAACGACTCCAGTTGCTCCTTCATGACGGGCGTGCCTCGACGGCGGAGGGCGCCAGCGCGGCAGCGGCCCACGCGGCCAGGTCGTTCAGCGCCCGCTCGGCCAGCGCCTGCCGCCGCGCGCGCCGCTTGCGCGGCGAGCGCTCCGCCGACGGGATCAAGCCGAACGTCATGTTCGTCGGCTGGTAGTCGGTCGCATCCGCGTGCGAGACGTAGTATGCGAGCGCGCCCATCGCCGTGGTGCGCGGCGGAGGAACGAGCGGTCGGTCCTGCGCCAGGGCCGCCGCGTTGAGACCGGCCATGAGCCCCGAGGCCGCCGACTCCACGTAGCCTTCGACGCCCGATATCTGGCCCGCGAAGAACAGGTCGGGGCGTGCGCGCGTCTGCCACGTGTCGAGCAGCACGCTTGGGGCGTTGATGTAGGTGTTGCGATGAATCATGCCGTAGCGCACGAACTCGCCCTGCTCCAGGCCCGGGATCATCCGCAGGACACGGCGCTGCTCGCCCCACTTGAGCTGCGTCTGGAAGCCCACCAGGCTGTAGTGGTCCGCGGCGAGGTTGTCCTGCCGGAGCTGCACGACTGCATGGGGCCGCCGCCCCGTCGCGGGGTCGGTCAGCCCGACCGGCTTCAACGGCCCGAAACGCAGGGTGTCCACCCCCCGGTGCGCCATCACCTCGATCGGCAGGCAGCCTTCGAAGAACGGCGTCCGATCGATGTCGTGCGCCTCCGCCAGCTCGGCCGTCATCAGCGCCTCGTGCAGTGTCCGATACTCATGCTCGTCCAGCGGACAGTTGAGATAGTCCCCCGCGGCCGAGACGTCCCAGCGCGATGCGCGGAACACCTTCGATCGATCGATCGTATCGGCCGCAACGACCGGACTGATTGCATCGTAGAAGTACAGGTGGTCCTGGCCCACCAGCGCCGCGATCTCGGCGGACAGCGGATTGGACGTCAGCGGTCCGGTCGCGATGATGACCGGCGCCGCGGCGGCCGCGGGAATGTGCGCCACCTCCCGGCGGTCGACGGTGATGAGGGAATGGGCCTCGATGGCGCCGGTGACGCCGGCCGCGAAGCGCTCCCGATCCACCGCGAGCGCGCCGCCGGCCGGCACGCTCGTCTCGCCGGCCACGCGCATGATCAGCGAGCCCAGCCGCCGCATTTCCTCCTTGAGCAGCCCGACGGCGTTCTCCAGCTTGGCGCCGCGAAAGGAATTGCTGCAGACGAGCTCGGCCAGGCGGTCGGTCCTGTGGACCCGCGTGCCGCGCACCGGCCGCATCTCGCAGAGCGTCACCGGCACGCCCTGCGCGGCAATCTGCCAGGCCGCCTCGCAGCCGGCCAACCCGCCCCCGATAATCTGAATCATGGTCGCAGGCGGCCCGCGGGCCAGCGGCGCGCGGCGGCTCCGCCGGGGCGCAAGCCGCCGCGCGGGCGTCCCGGCCGTCCCGCGGCGCAGCCTTCTAGATCTAGACCGCCGCCAGCTCCTCGCTGCGGACGTAGTCGCAGGCGTCGTTGTGGCACAGGAGCTGACGCCCGTGGCGCTTGGTCACCTTCTCGAGCAGGAACGGCGCTCCGCACGCGGGACACGCTTCCGGCAGCGGCTTGTTCCAGACGGTGAAGTCGCAATCGGGATAGTTGGCGCAGCCGTAGAAGACCCGGCCGCGCCGCGACTTCCGCACCACGATGTCGCCGCCGTCGCGCGGACAGGCCACGCCGGTGCTCTCGAGCTTGAGGTAGCGGCATGCCGGATAGCTGGAGCAGGCCGTGAACTCGCCGAACCGCCCCTGCTTGACGACCAGTTGCTTGCCGCACTGCGGACAGGACTCGTCGAGCGGCCGGTCCGGCTTGGCCTTCGCCAACCCCTGCGACGTCGAGATCAGCTTGCGCGTCGTCTTGCACTCGGGATAGCCCGAGCAGGCCAGGAACTGGCCGAACCGGCCGCGCTTGACCACCATCGGCCGACCGCAGTTGTCGCACGTCGCCTCCGCCTCGTCGACCGACTCGTCCGTCTTCTCGAGCTCGCGCGTGTTGCGGCAGTCGGGATAGCCGGAGCAGGCCAGGAACATGCCGAACCTGCCGATCTTGACGAGCATCGGCTTCCCGCACTTGTCGCACGTCTCGTCGCTCGGCAGCCCGTTCGCCTTGACGTCGGGCATCGCCTCGACCGCCTTCTCGAGATCGGTGCTGAAGGCCTTGTAGAAGCCGTCTATCGTGCCCTGGTAGTCGGCGGCGCCCTCCTCGATGCGATCGAGGCGCTCCTCCATCGCTCGCGTGTAGGCGACCTGGATGATCGCGTCGAAGCTCTTGGCCAGCAGGTCGGTGACCAGCCGGCCGAGCGGGGTCGGCATGAACCGGCCCTCGGTCTTCGTGGCGTACTCGCGCTGCTGGAGCACCCCGATGATCGAGGCGTAGGTGCTGGGGCGGCCGATGCCGTTCTCCTCGAGCTCCTTGACCAGCGACGCCTCGCCGAAGCGAGGCGGGGGCTGCGTGAACTTCTGCTCCGGCGTGAGGGCCTGCAGCGCCAGCCGCGCGCCCTCGACGAGCGGCGGCAGCAGCCCCGACGTCGACTCGTCCTCGGTCTCGGCCGCGGCGGCCGGGGCCGGCGCGGCCTCGAGGTCCGTGCCGCCGTAGACCGCCATCCAGCCGCTGAACTTGGGCACCGACCCCTTCGCCCGGAACCGATAGCCGGCGGCGCCGATCTCCACCGTCGTGTCGTCGAACGTGGCCGGCGGCATCTGCGAGGCGACGAAGCGGCTCCAGATGAGCCGGTACAGGTAGTGCTGCTCCCGGCTCAGGTGCGGCCGCACCTGGTCGGGAGTGCGGCTGACGGCTGTCGGCCGGATCGCCTCGTGCGCATCCTGGGCGTCCTTCTTCGTGCGGTACCGGTTCGGCTTCGCCGGCAGGTACTCGGCGCCGAACGCCTCGGCGATGTGCGCCCGCACCTCCCCCAGCGCCTGCTCCGCCACCCGGGTGGAATCGGTCCGCATGTAGGTGATCAGGCCGACGGAGCCCTCGCCCGGCAGCTCGACGCCCTCGTACAACTGCTGGGCAATCTGCATCGTCCGCTTGACGGGAAACCGCGAGGCCTGCTGCAGCTTGCTGGTGATGAACGGCGGCGCGGCGTGCCGCCGGCGCTCCTTCGTGACCACCGACTCGACCACGTAGGCCGCCCCGTCCAGCTCGGCGAGCACCGCCTTCGACTCGGCCTCGCTGCCGATCCTGACCGTGCTCTTGCCCTTCTTGACCAGCCGCGCGGTGAACTCCGGGGGCGCATCTCCGGCAAGCCGCGCCTTGATGTGCCAGTACTCTTCGGAGACGAACCGCTCGATCTCGCGCTCGCGGTCGCAGACCAGCTTCAGCGCCACGGACTGGACGCGGCCCGCCGACAGGCCGCGCCGCACCTTGTCCCACAGCAACGGGCTCAGCTTGTACCCGACCAGCCGGTCCAGCACCCGCCGCGCCTGCTGCGCATCGACCATGCGCTGGTCGATCTCCACCGGGTGCTCCAGCGCCGCGCGCACCGCGTCCCGCGTAATCTCGTTGAACATGAGGCGGCTGACGCGCCGCTTGCCGGCGCCGAGCTCCCGGGCGAGATGCCAGCCGATCGCCTCGCCTTCCCGGTCGGGGTCGGTCGCCACGTAGACGTCGCTGACGCCCCGCGCGGCGTCGCGGAGCTCCTTGATTACCTTCTTGCGCGCCGGAATCGCCACGTACTCCGGACTGAACCCCGCCTCGACGTCGACGCCGAGCTTGTTCTTGGGAAGGTCGCGGATGTGCCCCATCGAGGCCACGACCCGGAAGCCCGAGCCCAGGTACTTGTTGATCGTCCGGGCCTTGGCCGGCGATTCGACGATGACCAACGATTTCGCCATACTCCCTCTCGACTCTCTCCCTACCCTACCACCATCCTCGACAGGCCATGGCAAGAGGCCCCGCCGCATGCCGTACGACGCGGGCTTCACCACGAGCGGTTCAGGACCGGCTGAAGCGCCCTCCGTCGAGGCGGGTGATGCGGCCGGCCAGCTCCAGCTCCAGCACGTGCGTCGCAAGCGCCGAGTGGTCCAGCCCGGACAGGCCGGCCAGCTCGTCGAGATCGTAGCTCTCGCCCGGATCCATGCGCCGCAGCAGACAACCCGCCTCGTCCGGCTCGTCCGGCCGCCGGCCGCCCGGGCCGCGCTCCCCGCCCGGGAGACGGATCTCCTCCAGGATATCGTCCGCGGTCTCGACCACCTTCGCGCCGTCCTTGATCAGGGCGTGGCCACCGCGGCAGCGGCCGCTCAGCACGTTGCCCGGGACGGCCATGACCTCGCGGCCCTGCTCCGCCGCGCAGCGGGCGGTGATGAGCGAGCCGCTGCGCTCGGACGCCTCGACAACCACCACCGCCAGCGAGAGGCCGCTGATGATGCGGTTGCGCCGCGGAAAGTGAAACGGCCGCGGCGGCGCGCCGGGGGCCAGCTCGCTGACGGCGGCCCCTTGCGCCGCAAGCTGCGCGAGCAGCGGGCCGTGCTCGGGCGGATAGACGATGTCGGCGCCGCAGCCCAGCACCGCGATGGTGACGCCGCCCGCGGCGAGGGCGCCGCGGTGGGCAGCGGCGTCGACGCCCCGCGCCAGGCCGCTCACCACGGCCACGCCGCGGCCGGCCAGGTCGGCTCCCAGACGCGCCGCGACCTCCCGCGCATAGGGCGAACCGCTGCGGGATCCGACGATCGCGACCGCCGGCGCCGCGAGCGCCGCCGGCCGCCCCCGGCACCACAGGACCGGGGGCGGATCGGGAATCGCCGCCAGCACCGCGGGATAGTCCGGCGCGCCGAAGACCAGCGGGGCGACCCCGTGCTCCCCGGCGCGACGCAGCAGCCGCACCGCCCGGCGCGCGGCCTGGCCGAGCTCGTCCTGCAACGCCGCACCCGCCGCGTCCAGGCGGGCGAGCAACTGGTCGGGACCCGGGAGCACCCGCTGGTCGTCGTCCCCCCGGCTCGCGGCGCGCGGCTGCAGGACACGCCGCCCGCGCGGCGTGGCGAGCAGCTCCGCCAGAATGACCGCGTCGAGAAGATCCACGTTCCGGTCGTCGGGAAGGCGGGCGGTCCGGCCGGCGGGGCAGCGCGTCGGTCGAAGCCGGTGACACTCCTGCCCTCGGCAGCCGGCCCGACCCCGCGCCTGGCCACCATTGTCGCACGAAGCGTCCCGTGCTTGCGTGCATCGGGCGTGCTGGCTATAGTGAGGATCAACCACATGCTCAGCAGGATGCTGGTCGTCGCTTGCGCGCTGGCGGCAGCCGGAGGGGCGGTCGCGGCGGCCGACGAACGCTCCGACGCCAGGGCGCAGGTCGAGTTCGGCATCGAGGTCGTGCACCGGGGGCTGTGGCAGGAAGCCATCTACCGCTGGGAGCGGGCGGTGGACATCGATCCGGAGTACGCGGCGGCCTGGAACAACCTCGGCATCGCCTACGAGCACGAAGGCCTGTTCGACAAGGCCCGCGAAGCCTACGAGCGGGCGCTGGATCTCGAGCCGGACAACATGCTGATCCAGCAGAACTACGATCTCTTCAGGGAAATCAATGACCGTATCAACGAGAGCGGTCGGTAGCGTCGCGGCGGCGGCCGTCATGGCCACCGCCTGCATGAACTACTACGAGATCCCCGTCGAGACGCCGCTGCGGCCGAAGCTCGACGTCACCGGGTTCCAGCGCGTGCTGGTAGCCGGCTTCGTGACGGGCGGCAGCGACGACGTGGACACGAATCTCGAGACGGCGCGGCTGCTCAAGAGCCAGCTCCGGAGCAACTCGGAGTTCCAGGTGATCGACACCGACGTGCTCGAGCTGACCGCGGTCGCCGAGGAGCAGGGCGACTCGTCGGGCTTCGGCAACGGCGGAAACGGCGACGGTGCGGCCGGCAACGGGGACGGGGACGAGGAAGACAGGGAGCGGTATTCGGAAGAGGACCTCGAGCTTCTCGAGCACATCTTCGCCAATACCAGCTACTGGCAGCAGTTGGGCGAGGAGTACCAGAGCCCGCTGATCGTGACGGGGACGGTCTACTTCACCCCGCACCAGCGGTCCGGCATGGTCACGCGGCAGCGGGAGATCTACGATGAGTTCGGCCGGCGGCAGGTGGCTCCCGTGCGCGCGTATCGCGACCGCCGCGGCTACGTGCTGAGCCCGAAGTTCATCTTCATCGACGGCCGCACGGGCGCCACGCTGTACACCGAGCGCCACCGGGAGGAGATCCTGTACGACGCGGCGCGGAACACGCCGGCGCTGTCGTCGTACTTCGAGCTGATGGACCGCCTGATTCCCTCGTTTCTGGGCACGCTGAGCGCGGAGACCATCAAGGGCACCCGCGTCCTCCTCAAGTAGGAGGACCGCCCCGGGCGCTTTACAGACGACCTGCCGCGGTAGTAGGCTGTGCGGTTGGAAGAGGACGGAAGCGTGTACGCAGTCATCCAGAGCGGAGGGCGGCAGGTCCGGGTCGAGCCCGGGGCGGTCGTCATGGTCGATAACATCGCGCTGCCGGCCGGCGAGCAGATCACCTCCAGACAGGTGCTGTTCGTGGCCGATGACGACGGCAGCTTCATCGCCGGCGCACCTTTCGTCGCCGGCGCGCGCGTGACGGGCGTCGTCGACGGCCCCGAGCGCGGGCCGAAGATCCGCGTGTTCCGCAAGAAGCGCCGCAAGGGACGGCGGCGCACGATAGGCCACCGGACGGCCTTGACGCGCGTGCGCATCACCGCCATCGAAACGGACGCGTCGCATGGCACATAAGAAGGGACAGGGCAGCTCGCGGAACGGGCGCGACAGCCAGGCCCAGCGGCTCGGCGTCAAGCGCTTCGACGGGAATATCGTCAAGGGCGGCGCCATTCTCGTTCGCCAGCGGGGCCGACGGTTCCGTCCCGGCCTGAACGTGGGCCTGGGCAAGGACGACACCCTGTTCGCCACCGCTGCCGGACGGGTCACCTTCGAGGACCACGGCGGGCGCGGGCGGGTCATCAGCGTCCAGCCCCTCGCCGGCGCGCCGGACGGCTCCGCCTGAAACCCGGTACAACCCCACTCCCGCGCGTGTGCGTCAGCGCAGCGTATGTTCGTCGACCAGGTCGACATCCAGGTGCAGGCGGGGGACGGCGGCAACGGCTGCGTGAGCTTTCGCCGGGAGAAGTTCGTGCCGCGGGGAGGCCCGAGCGGCGGCGACGGCGGGCACGGCGGTTCCGTCTACCTGCGCGCCAGCGCGCATCGCAACACCCTGGTCGACTACCGCTTCCACCCGCAGTTTCAGGCCCCGCGCGGAGCGCATGGCGAGGGGTCGAGCCGCACCGGACGGGCAGGCCGCGACCTGCTGCTCGACGTGCCGCTCGGGACGCTCGTCCACGAGTGGCACGACGAGCAGCTTGCGCCGCTCGCCGATCTGAAGACGGCGGACCAGCAGGTCCTCGTCGCGCGGGGGGGGCGCGGCGGCCGCGGCAACGAGCGGTTCGCGACCTCGACGAACCGGGCGCCGCGGCGCGCGGAGCCGGGCGCCCCGGGCGAGATGCGGCGGCTCAGGCTCTCGCTCAGGCTGCTGGCCGACGTCGGGCTGGTGGGGTTCCCGAACGTCGGCAAGTCCACGCTGATCGCACGTCTCTCCGCCGCCCGGCCCAAGATTGCCGACTATCCGTTCACCACGCTGACGCCCCATCTCGGCGTCGTGCGACTCGACGAGGACCGCAGCTTCGTGCTGGCCGACGTGCCCGGGCTCATTGCCGGCGCCCACGAGGGACACGGCGTCGGCCTGCGGTTCCTGAGCCACCTGGAGCGGACCCGGGTGCTCGTGCACGTCATCGACGTCTCGTCCGCGTCAGGCCGCGATCCGGTGGAGGACTTCGAGATCGTGTGCCGCGAGCTGGCGTCCTACGCGAGTGCGCTGCCGGACCCCGACGCGCCGGGCGCACAGGCCCTGGGAGCCCGGCCGCAGGTCGTCGCGGCGAACAAGATCGATGCGCTCGACGACGCGGCGCGGCTCGAGCGCCTGCGGGGCTGGCTCGAGCCGCGCTCGATCGCGCTGCACCCGATCTCGGCCGCGACGGGCGCCGGCCTCGGCCCATTGCGGGAAGCGGTCTGGCAGACGCTCGCGGCGGCAGACGGGGCCGTCTCCGAATCGCCCGAGGATCCCCCCGCGTGAAGCTGCAGGGCAGAATCGGCGTGCTCGGCGGCACCTTCGACCCGATCCACAACGGCCACCTGGACGCCGCCGACGCCGCGCGCCGAGCGTGCGGCCTCGACACCGTGCTGCTCGTTCCGGCCCGCACCCCGCCGCACCGCAGCCGCGCGCCCCGGGCGTCGGCCTACCATCGCTTCGCGATGGCGGCGCTGGCGTCGGACGGCCGGGACGAGCTCGCGGCATCCGACATCGAGCTGGCGTTCGACGGCCCCTCGTTCACCTCCGTGACGTTGGCGCGCCTGGCGCAGGGCGGCGTCCGCCCCGGGCAGCTCTTCTTCATCATCGGCACCGATGCGTTTGCAGATATCGCGTCCTGGTACGACTACCCCGCCGTGCTCGATCGCAGTCACTTCGTCGCGGTCTCCCGGCCGGGCTGTCCCCTCGCCGCCCTGCGCGAGCGGCTGACCGATCTCCGCGAACGGATGCGCGAGCCGGCGGGTGGCACGCCTGCCGGCTCGCAACGGCCCGCCGTCTGGCTCGTCGAGGCATCCACCCGCACCGTCTCGTCGTCGGTTCTGCGCCGCCGCCTGACGGGCGGCGAGTCGATCGACGGCCTGGTGCCGGATGCCGTGGCCCGCCATATCGCGAAGCACGCGCTGTATGCGCGCGTGTCGCCGGCAAGCAGCTTGCATGGGTGAGCACGACGCCGGGCCGGCGCAGACGTTCGACACGCTGCCCGAGGGGGTGCGGAGCGCCGTCCGTGCAGCCCAGGCCAAGAAGGCCTTCGACGTGGTCGTCCTGTTTCTCGGCGGCTCGCACGCCTTCACGGACTACTTCATCGTCTGCTCGGCCCGGAGCGCGCGGCAGGTGCGCGCCGTCGCCGACGAGATCCGCCGGCAACTGCGTGCAGCGCAGGACGCACCCTCGCATGTCGAAGGCTACGACCACGGCGAATGGGTCCTCATGGACTGCTTCGATTACGTGGTCCACGTCTTCACGCCGGACACCCGCCGCTTCTACGACCTCGAGCGGCTGTGGGGCAGCGCCACGCGCATCCCGGTATCCGACATGCCCTGATGAGCGTCGCGAGCGCGCGGCATGAGGACGACCGCCGCGCTGCGCCGCCTGGCGGACGGCCTGCTCAGCGTCGCCTGGGCGCCCTGCTGCGCAGCCTGCGACACGGTGCTGCCGCAGCCGACGGCTGCCGTCGTGTGCGCCGACTGCTGGCGGCGCGTCGCGCGCATCGGGCCGCCGCTGTGCGATCTCTGCGGCGCCCCGCTCGACGCGGAACCGCCGCCCCGCGGCGCAGCCGTCCCCTGCCGGCGCTGCCCGGCTGGACGCATGCGGCCGCGACCGGTCGCACGCTGCCGCGCGGCCGGCTGGTACGACGGCGCGCTGCGCGCGATCATCCAGGCGTTCAAGTACCAGGGCCGCCAGTCGCTGGCGGCGCCGCTGGCCGCGCTGATGCGCGAGGCCGGCGCGGAGCTGCTCGACGCGGCCGACCTGGTCGTCCCGGTGCCGCTGCATCCGCGGCGGCGCTGGGAGCGGGGCTTCAACCAGTCGCGGGATCTGGCCGCCAGGCTGGGCCCGCCGCTCGCGGACATCCTGGTCCGCATCCGGCACACGCCCCCGCAGGCCACGCTGGCCGCCGGGCGGCGGCAGGCGAACGTGCAGGGCGCGTTCGAGCTGACCGGGCGGGCCTGGCTCCAGGCCCGCGCCACGGTCGCCGGCAAGGCCATCGTCGTGGCCGACGACGTGCTGACCACCGGGGCGACGCTGGCCGCCTGCGCGCGCGTGCTGCGCGCGGCCGGAGCCCGCGAGGTGGCCGGCCTCACGGCTGCTCGAGTCGCGGATCGACCGCCGCGGCAAGCGCCGCCGCCACGTCGGCTGCGGGACGCTCCCCGTCCACCCGCAGCCAGGCGGGCTGCTGCGCCTGGCGCAGGTAGCTCTCCCTGACCCGGTCCTGCAGGGCGAGATCGTCCTCGTAGCGGTCCCGGCCGACCGCCTTGCGGCTCAGCGACGTCGCGGGTGCGATGTCGAGGAGGATCGTCAGATCGGGCTGCGGCAGAGAGCGCTGGAGCTCGACGAGCCAGGCCGGGTCGAGCCCGTGTGCCTCGCCGTACGCGACGCTCGACGCGATGTACCGGTCGCAGACCAGCGCGATCCCCGCCGCCTGCCAGCGATCGAGGTCCGGCCGCCGTTCGTAGCGGTTCGCGATGTACAGCAGTTGCATCACCTCCGGCCCGTACTCGCGCTCGCCCTGCAGCGCCCGCGCGATCTCCTCGCCGATGGCGGTCCCGTAGTCGGGAAACGAGACCACCCGGGCCTTGTAGCCGGCGGCCCGGATGCGGTCGCGCAGCAGGCGGGCCTGGGTCTCCTTGCCGCTCTGGTCGAGGCCTTCGATGGCAATCAGCATGGGCGGGGATCAGGTCTCGAGCGCGACCAGGTCGTCGCTGGTCTGGCGCCGGCGGACGATGCGCCAGGCGTCCCGCTGGTCGATCAGCACCTCGGCCGGGAGCGGATGGCGATTGTAGTTCGACGCCATCGCGGAGCCGTAGGCGCCGGCATCGAATATCGCGAGGAGATCGCCGACCTCGGGACGCGGCATCGGGCGCGCGGCCCCGACGACGTCGCCCGTCTCGCAGATCGGCCCGACGACGTCGCACACCACCGGCCGGCCGGGCCGCGGCTCCAGCGGCTCGATGCGGTGATACGCGCCGTAGAGGGCCGGGCGCAGCAGCTCGCTCATCCCGCTGTCGAGCACGACGAAGCAACGCTCCTCGTCCTGCGGCTTCACGTCGACCACGCTCGCCACGAGCACGCCGGCGGGGCCCACGATCCAGCGCCCCGGCTCGGCGATGATCGCGAGCCCGGTCGGTCTGACCGCGTCGATGACGGTGCGTGCGTACAGGCCGACGTCCAGGGTCTCGGAGCCGTCGTAGGAGATGCCGAGGCCGCCGCCGACGTCGATGTGCTCCAGCGGGCAGCCGCCGCCCAGCAGGTCCGCCGCCAGCGGGACGACGGCGGCCAGCGCGTCGCGAATCGGCGCCCGGGCGGCCACCTGCGATCCGATGTGCACGTGCAGGCCGACGAGCTGCAGTCCGGCGCAGGCCCGTGCGCGGTCGCAGACCTCGCGCGCCGTCGCGAGGGGCACGCCGAACTTGTGCGCCCGCCGGCCGGTCGAGATGTGCGGGTGACCGCCGGCCGCGACATCCGGGTTCACGCGCAGCGCCACGCGCGTGCGCACGCCGCGTGCGCGCGCCAGCCGGTCGATGCGCTCGAGCTCGCCCGCGCTCTCCGCGTTGACGGCGTGCAGCTCGAGCTCGACCGCCCGCGCCAGCTCGGACGCGGTCTTGCCGACGCCGGTGAAGACGATGTCGCGCGGCGCGAAGCCGGCCCGCAGGGCCACGTCGATCTCGCCTCCCGAGTTGGCGTCCACCCCCCCGCCCAGCGACCGCACGAGGCGGGCGACGGCCAGCGTCGAGTTCGCCTTCAGGGCGTAGTGCACCCGGTGGGGATGGCCGCCGAATGCGGCGTCGAACGCGGCGTAGCGCCCCGCGATCTCCGCGGCGCGGTAGACGTACACGGGCGTGCCGACGCGCCGGGCGATCGCACTGAGCGAAACGGCCCGCTGCACCGTCGGCGAGAGGGCGACCGGCGACTCAGCCACGGAGCCTCTCCGTCGCGGTCCTGGTGCGCAAAACGGGCCATTGTACGTGCAACGCGTGGACGCAATCCAGCACGTGGCGTACACTCGCCCGGCATGTCCAGCGCCCCGCCGCCGCCGGCGCCGACGACGGACCAGTTGGTCGCGGCCTGTCTCGGCGGCGACCAGGGAGCGTGGGACCTGATCGTGCGAAGATACCGGCACAAGGTCTTCCGCGTGGCGTACACGTTCGTGGGACGGCACGAGGAGGCGGAGGACCTGACCCAGGAGATCTTTCTGAAGGTGTTCAAGGCCTTGAGCACGTTCGACCGGCGGGCGAACTTCCAGACATGGCTCGTCAGCGTCGCCCGCAACCTCTGCATCGACCACTATCGGCGCGTTCGCAAGGAGCGCGAGACCTTCGACCGGGGGGTCGACGTGGCCGACCTCGCGCCCGCCGCAACGGGCCCGGACCCCGTGGCACGGCTCCAGCGCGTCGACCGGCGCGAGCTGCTGCGCCTGGCGCTGCGGGAGGTGCCGGCCGTGCTTCGCGAAGCGGTGGTCCTGCGGGACGTGCAGGAGCTCACGTACGACGAGATCGCCCGGCGCCTGGCGCTGCCGGCAGGCACGGTGAAATCGCGGATCAGCCGCGGCCGGCGCGAGCTGGCCCGCCAGATCGGCAGGTTGCGGGAGCAGTCCCCGGCCGGCGAGCCGCGCACCGTGGTGCTGAACACCTCGGCCAATGGAGCTCGTGAATGAACGTTGCAACCGAGCGCGCCGACGGCATCGACATAGTCCGCGTCGGCGAGACCCGCCTGATCTACCCGCTGCTGACAGCCTTCGCCGCCGCCGTCGCGCCGCTCCTGCGCGGCGACGCGCCGAAGGTGGTCATCGACATGTCGCGGGTCGTCTACATCGACAGCGCCTCGATCGGTTGTCTGATGGACCTGTACCGGCGGGCGTCGCAGGCCGGCGGCACGGTGAAGCTCGCGGGCGTCCAGCGGCGGGTCGAGACGATGCTGACGATGACGGGCGTCCCGAAGTTCATCGAGCTGCACGCCGACGATTCGAGCGCCGTCGAGAGCTTCGGGGAGTAGTCATGCGCAGCATCACGACCCACTCCGGGCTGGAGGTCCGGCTGGACGGCGACCTGCTGGCCGTCATCGAGGCGCTCGACAAGGAGCTGACCAGCCGGCACGGGCTCGACCGCACGTTCGAGGACATGCTGCGCGAGATCAATCACCTCATCGACCAGATGACCGACGACGATCGGCGCGCGTACCTGATCGAGAGCCTGTTCCTCAACACGGTGACGTACGAGAACGAGAAGGCGGGCGCCTACCTGCGCAAGCTGCTGCGGGAGTAGCAAACCGGCAGGTGGCCAACCGCAACGGCCGGACGGCATGGCTCTTCCAGCGGGCTCGTGTGCTCGCACAGCGCCGGATTGTCATGTCCAGGTTGCCAAAGCGCATCGCGCCGGGCCTCGCCACTTTTCTTGTCCTGCCTGCATTTTCTGCTTGACAGCCTCCGTCGAGGCCGGCGCTTCGGGTGCGGACGCCCGCGAGACTTGCCCCTACTACCGCCCTCGTCACCCTCTGATGTGCCATCCGCGGCCGCGCCGTGAAAAACGTCGCCCGGCCGTCCGATCGGCCGCCCTGGAGCCGTACAAGCAGTTGAAATAATGGGGGTTATGATGGGTTCATGCCTGCCGACCCCAGACCCGCTCCGGACGTTCCGTCTGTTTCGCCGGCCCCGGATTCCGCCCCGCCCGCCGAGGCTGGACCGCCCGGTCTCCCGCGATAGCCGAGCTGGCCGCCCGCACCGCGGCGGCCACCGGTGAGCTGCTCGCCCTGATCCGCGAGTTCGACGCGCGCAACGGCTGGGAGGGCTTCGCCTCTTGCGCCGAGTGGTTGAGCTGGCGCACCGGCCTGGCGCCCGGCGCCGCCCGCGAGCACGTGCGGGTCGCCCGCGCCCTGGCCGAGCTGCCCCTCCTGCGCGACGCGCTCGGGCGCGGCGCCGTCTCCTACTCGAAGGTGCGCGCCGTCACCGCGTGGCCACGCCCGAGACCGAGCAGGCGCTGCGCGACGTGGCGCTGGCCGGCGCGGCGGCGCACGTCGAGCAGATAGTCCGCACGTGGCGGCGGGTGGACCGCGCGGCCGAGGCGGCGGAGGACGCGCAGCGGCACGCCTCGCGGTCGCTTGCGACCTGGGTGGACGAGGACGGCATGGTGGCGGTGCGCGGCCGGCTGACGCCCGAGGTGGGCGCGGCGGTGCGGCGGGCGCTGGAGGCAGCGCTGGACGCCGAGCGGCGGCCGGCGGCGTCGGCTGGTGCGGGCGGCGGGGCGCTGGCCGCCCGCGACGGCCACTGCCGCTTCCCCGGCTGCCAGGCAACCCGGTGCGACTCGCACCACGTCCGCCAGTGGGCACACGGCGGGGAGACGACGCTGTCGAACCTGGTGTTGCTGTGCCGGCGGCGTCATCGGGCGGTGCACAGGGAGGGGTTCACGGTACGGCTGGGGCCGGACGGCGCGGCCGAGTTCCGCTGGCCGGACGAGCGCGCGCTGCCGGCGGCGCCGCGCGCCGGGGAGTGGACGGGGCCGGCGCCTGGTCCGGCCGCTTCGCGCGCCGACTCACAGACCGCAAGCGGGGCCGGCGGCGGCGTGGGCCTTCGCGACCCGGGCGCCCAGCGCTTCCAGCTCGTCCGGCGCGCACGCGGCCTGCATGCGCTCGAAGAGACCGCGCTCCTCCCTGTGGATGTGCGCCTTGAGCAGGTAGCCGAACGCGGGCAGGCGATCCTCCAGACCGGAAACGGGATCGGCCTCGAAGCCGCGCATCATGGCGCGCATGGCCTCGTGGTCAGCCAGCAGCGCCGCAACCTCACGGTCGCCGCCGGCCAGCCGCTGGCCGGCGGCCGGAAAGACGTGCGCCTCCTCGATCTCGAAGTGCGCGCGCAGGTCGGTCTCGAAGAATTCGATGAGCCGCGGCACCTGCTGCGCGCGATCGGCAGGCCAGTCCGCGCGCGGGTTGGTGGCGCCGCCCAGGATCAGCCGCTGCGCCATGATGAGGCCGAAGTGGTGGTCGCGCGACAAGGGAACGAGGCTCGCGTGGCGCTTCATCTTCGCGATCAATGATCCGTCGTCTATCCTCACTCGCGCAAGGAGGGTGCATGCGCACGAGGCTGACGTGTTGGATGGTCGTGGCGGCCGTGCTCGGCGTCTCCGGCCCGGCCGCGGCCCAGACGGGACCGTACATCCAGATGGACCTGGGGCTGGCGGTCGCGCCGCCGCTGGCCGTCCACGGATCGAACAACGACTGGGGCACGAAGTGCGACCTGGTCCTCAATCCGCACGGCCTGGAGGTCGGCAGCGAGTGCGACGCCGCGCCGCCGCGAGCGGCGTGGCTGAACGAGCTGGATGGCGCCTCCGGCGTTCGCACGGGGTTCGCCGTGGGGTACGACTGGGGCGCCGTCAGGCTCGAAGCCGAGTACTTCCACCGCCTGACCGCCTACAACGAGCGCACGGATACCGGCACCGAGACGGCCGTGATCCTGGCCAAGCGGGAGCAGGAGATCTCGCTGGCCGTGGGCGGCGTCGACGACCTGCGCGCGCACGGCGTCTTCGCCAACGTGTACTACGACTTCGGACCGGAGACATCGTCCTGGACGCCCTACGTCGGCGCCGGCGTCGGGACGGAGCGGGCGTCGCTCGACTACTTCTCGATCTGGAAGCGGAACCACGACCCGGATCGGATAGCGACGTTCGCCGATCCCCTGCTGCGGGCCACGCTGGCCGGCACGACGAGCGTGGCCGAGGCGCGGCTGACCGACTCCGTGCCGGGTTATCAACTGCTCGCGGGCGCGGACTATCGGCTCGCGGCGCCCGTCACCCTGGGCGTCAAGTTCCGGTGGGCGAACTTCGGGCGGTTCGAGAGCGAGCCGCGCCCCTGGAACCAGCTCCGCAGCCACGAGTCGGACATCGGCCGCGGCGAGCCGATTCTGTACCGGGTGACGACGGACGACACCCGGTTCTGGGGCGTGAGCCTCAGCCTGAAGTACCAGTTCTGAGGGTGCTGTCCCTCTACGGGTCCAGGCTCGCCGTGTAGGCCACGATGTTCACGATGTCCTCCACCGTGAGGTTGGCCACGGCGGCGTCCATCAGGTCGGACCACGCGCCGTTGCGGGCCCCGGTCTGCAGGTCGTGGAGCTGCCGCGCCATGTAGGTCGGCGAGCGGCCGGCCAGCGCCGGCACCGGGCCGATGCCGCGCAGGTCGTCCCCGTGGCAAACCGTGCACGAGACCGAGTTGGCGCCGCCCGTGGTCACGATCTCGCGGCCGCGCGCCACCGCGCCCGTCGGCACGTAGGCGATGAAGCCGGACGCGTCGTCGCGCAGCTTGGTCAGCGTCAGGTTCTCGGGCGTCTCGACCACGCGCGTGCCGATGGGCTCCGTGCCGCCGCCCTCGACCACCTCGTGGATCCAGCCCGCGAAGCGCGTCACGGGCACGGTGTCGGTCTCCACGACGCGCACCCACGGCTTGAAGTCGATCGACGAGAAGTACTCGGCCGCGATGCGCGACTCCTCGTCGGTGGCGGCCAGGCCGATGCGCTCCATGAAGGACGGCGGCCCCATGCGCGGCTCGCCCGGCTTGCGCAGGCCGTTCCGCCAGTCGGTCATCTGCTGCACGATGTACTCGTACGGCTGGCCGGCGACGCCTGCGTTCTCCGGCTTGCCCTGGCCGTTCGGCAGGTGGCAGTAGCCGCAGGCGGCGACGCCCGGGCCGCCGCCGCGCGCCACGACCTCCGGCATCGGCGGATGGGCGTCGGGATGCCAGTCGGGCGGGCCGTTGGCGATGGCGATGGCCGACCGCCGCATCAGCACGCTGGAGCCCGGCACCGTGACCACCTCGTGGGGATCGGGCGCCTTGGCGTCCTCGACCGGGTCGTTGAGCACGTAGGCCCAGGGCAGCACGGCGTTGGCCCCGTCCCGCTCCTGCTGCGCGTGCGCGTCCGCGCCGGCTGCGACACCGGCCGCCGCCAGCAGCACAATCCATGCAACGCTCGACTGTCGCATCGCGTCCTCCTAGCGCGCCGCGCGCGCCGATTGCTCCCCCGGAACATCCTCATCATACACGCGGGCACTGCGCCGCACCGTGCCTTGCGGTTCGCGCTATGCTGGCGGCGCGAGCGGGCGCGCCGCGCGCCCGCGAACGGCCGCGGCGAACCGCTGGAGGCGCGCTTGGACGAACGGACCGTCGGGTTCATCGGGCTCGGCCGCATGGGGCTCGGCATGGCCCGCAACCTGCTGCAGGCCGGCGTGCCGCTGGTGGTGCACGACGCCCGCCGGCAACCGGCGGAGCTCCTCGCCGGCCACGGGGCCGTCGTCGCCGCGGAGCCCGCCGACGTGGCCGCACGCGCCGGGTTGATCTTCCTCTGCCTGCCGTCGGAGGCCGAGGCCGAGGCGGTGCTCTTCGGCGAGCGCGGCGTCGCGCAGGACGGGCGGCGACCGGCGGTCGTCGACACGACGACGATGAATCGGGGCGCCGCGTTGCGGCTGGCCAGCCGGTCCCGGGACGCCGGGCTGGCCTACGGCGACTGTCCCGTCTCCGGGATGCCGCTGCGCGCCGAGCGCGGCACGCTGACCATGATGTTCGGCGGCAGCCACGAGCTGTTCGCGCTCGCGCGGCCGTACCTCGACACCATGGGCGAGTTCGTCGTCCACTGCGGCGCAGCCGGCTCGGGGCAGCTCATGAAGGCGGTCAACAACATCGTCTACGACGTCAACATCGCGGCCCTGTGCGAGGTCCTGCCGCTCGCCGTGAAGGCCGGCCTGCAACCGGCGCAACTCGCCGCCGTGCTCACCACGGGCAGCGCGCGCAGCTTCGCGAGCGAGCACTTCGTCCCGCGCATCCTCGAACGCCGCTTCGAGGGCGACTTCCCGCTGCGCGCGGCCTACAAGGACATCGTGAACATCCAGGAGGCGGCGGAAGCCCTCGAGGCCTCGCTGCCGCTGGTGGAGGCCATGGCGTCGACCTACCGGGCGGCGCTCGAGATGGGTCTCGGCGACGAGCCGAAGAGCGCGATGATCAAGGTCTACGAGGAGCGGCTCGGCCAGCAGGTCCGCGGCGATCAGGAGTCTGTACCCTAGACGCGCGCCGACGCCCGCGGGATTGCCGCATGAACGCAGCCATGCCCAGGGGCGCATCCCGGGAGCGGCCCCCGGGAGACGCCTTCGCGAGCCGCTTGCTCGCCTGGTGGGACGCCCACGGCCGCAAGGATCTGCCCTGGCAGCGGGAGCGCACACCCTACCGCGTGTGGGTGGCGGAGATCATGCTCCAGCAGACCCAGGTGGCCACCGTCGTCCCGTACTTCGAGCGCTTCATCGCGCGGTTTCCCGACGTGGACGCCCTGGCGGGCGCCGACATCGACGAGGTGCTGCACCTGTGGAGCGGCCTGGGCTACTACGCTCGGGCGCGCAATCTGCACCGCGCCGCGGGCATCGTCGCGCGGGATCGCGACGGCGTCGTACCGGACACAGTCGCGCAAGTCGGGGCGCTCCCCGGCATCGGCCGCTCGACGGCGGCGGCGATCGTCGCCCAGGGCTACGGCCGGCGCGCCGCGATTCTCGACGGCAACGTCAAGCGCGTGCTGGCCCGCCGGCACCGGGTCGCCGGGCCCGTGTCCTCGGCGGCGACGCTCGGCGCGCTGTGGCGCCTGGCCGAGACCCACACACCGGCGGACCGGGCGGAGGACTACACGCAGGCGATCATGGACCTGGGTGCGACGGTCTGCCGGAGGACACGCCCGCGTTGCGGCGACTGCCCGGTCCGGTCGGACTGCCTGTCGTTCGCCGCGGGCGACCCGGAGCGATACCCGGAGAAGGCGCCGCGCCGCAAGCGCCGCCTGGAGCGCAGCCGCTTCTTCGTGCTCGTCGATCCCGACGGCGCCTGCCTGGTCGAGCGCCGGCCGCCCCGCGGCATCTGGGGCGGCCTGTGGTCGCCGCCCGAGCGCGCCGCCGACGAGACCGTGGCCGGGTTCCTGAACGAGTCGGGCATCGATGCCGCGCTGGTCGATCGGGTGCGCGCCCCCGACGTCTTCCGCCACGGCTTCACCCACTACGACCTCGACGTCGAGCCGGTCTACGTGCGCCTCAAGGCGCGCCCCGCGCAGGTGCGCGAGCGCGCCGGCCGCTGGATCGACCCCGCCGATCACCGGCTGGGCCTGTCGACGGTCGCCGCCAGGCTCGTCGCCGTGGCCGGGCGCGACGAGCCGTTGACTGGAAATCGCCGTCAACTGTGGCAGGATCAAGGCATGACGACGATGGAATCCGGGACGGTCGCAGCAGCCACGTCCCAGGATGCCCTGCACGCCCTGCTGCGCGAGGTGCTCCCGCCACAGGGCGCGTGGAGCGACGAGGAGTACCTGTGGCTCACGGACCGGTGCAACCGCCTGATCGAGTTCACCGATGGCCACGTGCAGGAACTGCCCATGCCCACGTTCACGCACCAGGCCGTCCTCTTGGCGCTCTACCGGCTGCTGCATGACTTTCTCGTTCCTCGCGGCGGCGTCGTGATGGTCGCTGCGTTGCGCATGCGGATCCGTGCAGGCAAGTTCCGCGAACCGGATCTGCTGCTGCTCCGCGACCGCTCGGATGCCCGCTGCGAAGACCGCTACTGGCTGGGCGCCGACCTCGTCGCCGAGGTCGTCAGCCCCGACGATCCGGACCGGGATCTGATCGAGAAGCGCGCCGACTACGCGGAGGCCGGCATAGCAGAGTACTGGATCGTCGATCCCCGCGACGAGACGATCACCGTGCTCATGCTCGACGGTGACACCTACGTGGAGCAGGGTGTGTACTGCGCGGGAGAAGCCGCCGTGTCATCTCTGCTCGCTGAATTCGCCGCCGACGTGACCGCCGTCTTCGACGCGCCGCGGTCCGGCGCCTGAGCGCCCTACCACAGCCCCAGCACGCGCCACCAGAGGCTGCCGGCGCCCAGCCAGATCGCGATGTGCAGGACGCTGATCAGCGCTCCGAGCCGCCACCAGGTGCCGATCTCGACGTTCCCGGACCCGAAGAGGATGGGCGCCGCCGCCGTGCCGTAGTGCGTCAGCGAGGCGAACAGGTTGCTGAAGAAGGCGAGCACGAGGGCCGCCAGGACGGGCGGCGTCCCGACGGCCAGGGCCAGCGCCAGGAACGGGGCGTACATGGCGCTGACGTGGGCGGTGTTCGAGGCGAAGAAGTAGTGCACGTAGAAGTAGATCAGGCTCAGGCTCAGGAATGCCGGCAGCCAGTGCCCGGTCGCCAGCACGCCCGACACCCGCTCGGTGAACCACGCGAGCAGCCCCAGCTCGCCGAGCTGGCTGGCCATCATGACCAGCACCGCGAACCAGATGAGCGTGTCCCAGCCGTTGCGCTCCTCCAGGAGGTCGCTCCAGGCCAGGGCCCCCGTGGCCAGCATCGCCGCGACGCCGGCCAGCGCCGTCGTCGTCGCGCTGATGCCGAGCGGGCCGCCGAGGATCCAGAGGCTCAGCAGGCAGACGAACACCGCCAGCAGGATCCACTCGTCCCGCTTCATCGCACCCAGCTCGGCGAGCCGCTGCCGCGCCAGCTCGGGCGCCGTGGGGGTCGACGTGATCTGCGGGGGATACAGGCGGTAGATGAGCAACGGCACGAGCAGCAGGCTCAGGATGCCCGGCACGGACGCCGCCAGTGCCCAGAGCGGCCAGGAGAGCGCCACCCCCTGCTGCCCCGCAAGCTCGGCCACCAGCGGGTTCGCCGCCATCGCGGTGAGGAACATGGCGCTGGTCACCACCACGCCCTGGTAGGCGGTGAAGGTCAGGAAGGCGGCGATGCGGCGCTCGGTGCCCAGCTCGACGTCGCTGCCCAGCGAGACGCAGAGCGACCTGAGAACCGGGTAGAGGACGCCGCCGGCGCGGGCCGTGTTGCTGGGAATGGCGGGGGCAAGGACGAGATCGGCAGCGATGAAGCCGTACGCCAGCCCCAGGCTGCGTTTCCCCAGCACGCGCATGAAGTGGTACGCGATGCGCGTCCCGAGCCCGGTCTTGACGAAGGCGGTGGCGATGAAGAACGCGGCCACCACCAGCCACACGACGGTGTTGCCGAAGCCGGCCGTGGCCTCGGCGATGGTCAGAGTGCCGGAGAGCACCGCAAAGGCGGTCGCCACGAACGCGACGGCGCCCATCGGCAGCGGGCGCAGCACGATGCCCACCATCATGGCGACGAAGACGGCGAGCAGTTGCCACGCCCGCGGCTGCACGCCGGAGGGCTCGGGAACGAGCCAGATCGCGGCGCCCACCAGGACGACGACCGCGAGACGCGCGGCGTCGACCCGCGGCGTCCGTCCGGCTGTCTGCGGCGCCTCGACCGCGGTCATGGCTACTGGCGGTACACGTCGCGGCGGTTGCCGATCCGGACCACCAGGACGCGCACGGCCGCATCCTGGATGTCACAGACCACGCGGCAGTCCCCGACTCGATAACGCCACAGGCCGCCGAGCGGACCTGTCAGCAGCTTGCCGGTGCGGCGCGGATCCTCCGACGCCGCGACACGTTCGTCCATGTAATCGAGTATGCGACGAGCCGCTTGCCCGTCGAGCTTGCGAAGCTGGGTTCTGGCCGTGTCGGTGTACTCAATCGTCCAGGCCAAGATCCCTTCTCACGTCGGTGGCCGCGTGCACCCGCTCGCGGCCCTGTCGAAGCCTTTCGAGCACCTCCGCGGCGAGGTAATAGTCCTCCATGTCATCGAGACCGCGCTCGATGATCTCGCGCAGGTAGAAGGCCTTGGTGCGACCGGTCCGCGACGCCAGAAAGTCGAGCCGTCGTTCGGTCTCGGGGGCAAGTCGAATGGAGGTGGCCATGTCGCTCGGCGAATACGTGTATTCAGCGTATCACGCCCCGGCCCCGGCCGTTTGACGTCGATCCGCGTGCGGCATATTCTCCACGATGACTCTGCCGTTCATCAGGAGGCCGACCGTGAGCAGACAGCCGCTCGTCTCGATTGCCGTGCTGGCCCTGTGCGTCGCCGCCGTCTCGCCGGCCCCGCTCGCAGGCCAGGAGAGCGACTACGCGCCGCCGCGCACGCCGTGGGGCGACCCCGACCTGCGCGGGCACTATCTGCCGGGGACGTCGCAGCCGCTGGAGACGCCGCGCCTCGAGCCGTGGGGCGATACCCAGTACACGGGCCACAACTACACGTTCACCCGCTTCTTCCGCCCGGAGGGCGATGCCCCGGCCCGACCGCGCGAGCGCGTGCGGACGCCGATGATCATCGACCCGCCCGACGGCCGCGTGCCCCTGCAGGAGTGGGCCGCCGAGCGGCGCGACGAGATCATGGAGCGGCAGGAGGAGCTGGCGTTCCTCGATCCGCGCGTCAAGTGCCTGCCCGCCGCGCTGCCGCGCGCGCACCTGCCGGTCGGCTACAACACGTACCAGATCCTGCAGGTTCCCGGCGCGGTCATCATCCTCTACGAGTGGAACCACCACTCGCGGTACATTCCGCTCGACGGGCGCCCGCATCTGCCGCCGGCCATCCGCCTCGGGATGGGCGACTCGCGGGGCCGCTGGGAGGGCGACACGCTGGTCGTGGAGGCGACGAACTTCACGGACAACACGTGGCCCGTGGGTCACGGGGCGCCGCCCGAGGGCGCGCCGGCCAGCTCGATCAACAGCGGGCACGGCGTCTTCCACAGCGGCGCCCTGCGCGTGGTCGAGCGCTTCATCCCGGTGGACGAGAACACCATCAACTACCAGGCGACCATCGAGGACCCGAACGTCTTCACGCAGCCCTGGACGCTCAGGTACGAAGGGCTGAAGCGGGCGCCGGAGGACCACATCCTGTACGAGTACGCCTGTCACGAGGGCAACGGGCGCAATCTCAAGCTGATGACCGGCGCGGACTTGCGGTAGGTGGAGGACGAAATGCACGATTCCACGGTCATCCTCGACCCCACGGACGAGCGCGAGCCGATCCGGCGGCCGCTTGCCGCGCGCTCGGCCGAGCTCGGCGGCCCGCTGGGGATCGTCGACATCTCGAAGCCGCGCGGCGACGTCTTCTGCGACGAGCTCGAGCGCCTCATGGCCGAGCGGCTGCCCGGCGTCGAGGTCGTACGCCTGCGCAAGCCGACCTTCACCAAGCCGGCGCCGCCCGACCTGCGGGCGGAGGTGGCGGAGCGCTGCCGGGTCGTCATCCAGGCGCTCGCCGATTGAGGGTCGTGCACGTCGTGCAGTGTGCACGACCTGGTCGACTACGAGGCGCGGGGCATCCCGACCGTGATGGTGGCGTCGTCGGAATTCGTCGGCGCGGCCGAGCGGCAATCCGTGGCGCTCGGGATGCCGGACGTGGCCAGCCGCGCGGTCTACGTTCCCCACCCCATCCAGGACGCCACCGACGACGAGATGCGCGCGAAGGCGCGCGCGGCGCTCGACGCGATCCTGGACGCGGTCACCCATTGAGCCGGGCCGGCGGCGCGTCTCCAGCGCCGCCGGCCGCCACCTGCACCGGAGGCAACGAAACCGCCCATGCCAGGTTCCGTCGAGTTGGAACGCCATGACGGCGTCGCGGTGCTGCGCCTGACGAACCCGCCGGTCAACGGCCTGAGCTTCGCCATGCGCGCCGCGCTGGGCGACCGGGTCATGGAGGTGCTGGCCGACGACGAGGTCGCCGCCATCGTCGTCGCCGGCGCCGGCCGCATGTTCTGCGGCGGCGCGGACATCCGGGAGTTCGCCGCGCCGCCCCCGCCCGGCGCGGCGTCCCTGCCCGCGGTGCTCGCCGAGCTGGAGGCGTCGCGCAAGCCGGTGGTCGCCGCCATCCACGGCGTCGCGGCCGGCGGCGGGCTCGAGGTGGCGCTCGCCTGCCACGTCCGCCTCGCCGCCCCGGGCACCCGGCTCGGCCTGCCGGAGGTCACGCTGGGCATCGTGCCGGGCGCCGGCGGCACGCAGCGCCTGCCGCGGCTGATCGGCGTGGAGACCGCGCTCGACGTCATCGTCGGCGGCCAGCTCCTGCCGGCCGAGCGCGCGCTGGCGCTGGGCATCGTCGACGAGGTCGTCGGCAGCGATCTGCTGGCGGCGGCAATGGCGCGGGCGCGACGGCTGGCGGCGGAGCGTGTACCGCTGCGCCGCGCCTCGCTGCTCGAGGAACGAGTTGCCGAGGCGCGCGCGCGGCCCGGGATCTTCGCCGCGTTCCGCGAGCGGATGGCCAGGCGCGCCCGGGGCTTCGATGCCCCGTACGCCTGCGTCGAGTCCGTCGAGAACGCCGTGTCGCTCCCGTTCGCCGACGGCATGGCCGCGGAGCGCCGCATCTTCGAGCGTCTGCGTGCCTCGGACCAGTCCCGGGCCCAGCGGCACGCCTTCTTCGCGGAGCGCGAGGCGACGAAGATTCCCGACGTCCCGCGCGAGACGCCGGCGCTGCCGATCGAGCGCGCCGCGGTGATCGGCTGCGGGACGATGGGCGGCGGCATCGCCATGACGTTCGCCAACGCCGGCATCCCGGTGACCGTCGTCGACGTCTCGAAGGAGGCGCTCGACAGGGGGCTCGCGGTCGTCGCGAAGAACTACGCGGCCACGGTGTCGAAGGGCCGGCTCTCGCAGGCGGAGATGGATGCGCGGCTGGGACGCATCGCGCGCAGCGTCAGCTACGACGACGTGCGCGGCGCCGACCTCGTGGTCGAGGCGGTCTTCGAGCGGATGGACCTGAAGCAGGAGGTATTCCGGCGCCTCGACGCCGTCTGCAAGCCGGACGCCGTCCTGGCCACGAACACGTCGACGCTGGACGTCGACGAGATCGCGGCGACCACCTCGCGGCCCGAGTCGGTGATCGGCACGCACTTCTTCAGCCCGGCCAACGTCATGCGGCTGCTGGAGAACGTGCGCGGCAGGCGCAGCTCGCCGCGCACCATTGCCACGGTCATGCAGCTTGCGAAGCGGCTCGGCAAGGTGGGCGTCCTGGTCGGCGTCTGCGACGGGTTCGTGGGCAACCGGCTGCTCGCGCCGTATCTGCGCGAGGCGGAGTTCCTGCTCGAGGAGGGGGCGTTGCCCCAGCAGGTCGATCGGGTCCTGTACGAGTTCGGCCTGCCGATGGGACCGTTCCAGATGTCGGACCTCGCGGGCAACGACGTGAGCTGGCACATCCGCCAGCGCCAGGCGGCCACCCGGCCGGCCCACCTGCGCTACTCCCCCGTCGCGGATCGCATCTGTGAGCGGGGCCGCTTCGGCCAGAAGACCGGCGCCGGGTGGTACCGCTACGAGCCGGGCAGCCGCACGCCGGTGCCGGACCCGCTCGTCGAGGAGCTGATCGCCGGCGCGGCGGCGGAGGCGGGCATCGCGCGCCGCGCCGTCGGCGACGACGAGATCGTGCCGCGCTGCCTGTATCCGCTCGTCAACGAGGGCGCGAAGGTCCTCGACGAGGGCATCGCCCTGCGCGCCGGCGACGTCGACCTGGTCTGGATGCACGGCTACGGGTTCCCGCGCTACCGGGGCGGCCCGATGTTCTGGGCCGACCTGGTGGGCCTCCGGACCATCTACGACGCGCTGAGCCGCCTCTGCGACGAGCACGGCGAGCGGCTCGAGCCGGCCCCGCTGCTCCGGCGTCTCGCCGAGCAGGACCGGGGGTTCGGGGATGTCGCGTCGTGAGCGGAGCCGCGTGTGGGACTGATACGCACGACCGTCACGCTGACGATCCTCCCCCTGGAAGACATGGATCTGGTCATCAACCCGCGCAGGCAGCAGGTGACCGTCAACCCCGAGAGTCCCAACATCCCGTCAGCGGTGGTGAAAGCGCTTGGACACTGGTAGCGCCTCGCGCGCAGAACATCCGGCGGACCTGATCGAGCACTACTTCGAGCAGGGCTGGACGGACGGCCTGCCCGTCGTGCCGCCGACGCCGGAGTCGGTCGCGGCGATGGTGGCCGCGCTCGGCGGCGAGCCGGACCGCGTGGAGACGCGCGTCCCGCCCCGCTGGGGCAACCTCACGCGCGAGGTGCTGGCGGTCAACCTGGTGCTCGCCGGCTGCCGGCCGGACTACGCGCCGGTGGTCCGGGCCGCGCTGCTGGCGCTCACGACCAGCCACTTCAACCTGCACGGCGTGCAGGCAACCACGCACATGGCGGCCCCGCTCGTGGTCGTGAACGGCCCGATTCGCGGTGCGATCGGGCTCAATGCCGGCGCCAACGTGTTCGGCTCCGGCTGCCGGGCCAACGCCACGATCGGCCGCGCCATCCGTCTCGTCCTGCTGAACGTGGGAGGCGCCTGGCCGGGCGACCTCGACAAGAGCACCCTGGGCCACCCCGGCAAGTACACGTTCTGCATCGCCGAGAACGAGGAGGCGAGCCCCTGGGCGCCGTACCACGTCGAGCACGGCTACCGGCCCGACGACAGCACCGTGTTCTGCATCGCCGCCGAGGGGCCCCACAGCGTCACGAACCACGTCGCCAACGACTCGCAGGGCATCCTCGACAGCATCGCCTCGGCCATGAGCACCATCGCCCACAACAACGCCGTGAGCAGCGGCTCGTGCGCCGTCGTCATCGGACCGGAGCACGCGGCCACCATCGCCGGCAAGGGCTGGACGCGGCAGGACGTGCGGCGCCGCCTGTGGTCGGCCGCCGGCAATACCTGGGACGCCGTGAGCTTCGGCGACCGCTACGGCAAGGTGTACAACCGCAACCTGCCGCGCTGGTACCGTCGCGAGCCGGGCGCGCGCATCCCGGTCGTCCCCGCGCCCGACGACATCCACCTGTTCGTCGCCGGCGGCCAGGCCGGCCGCTTCTCCGCCTTCCTGCCCGGCTGGGGCCACATGACGTCGCCGGTGCTGCGGTCCATCGACGGCCGCCCCCCGGCCGCGGGCGCCGCGACCTGCACCGACGGTACGTGCGAGCTGTGAGGCGCCTCCGCGCCCGGGCGGCCATGCCGCCGTTTCGTGTCATGCTACGGCGTGCCGGCAGCCGGCCGCGACGCGCCGGGCGGATGAGACGAGCGCGATCGGGTCCGCAATACGAAGTCGGTTGCCCGCGTTGCACCCTGTATGGCCAATCGGCTATACAAGAAAGACATGATCCTTCGGAACCTCGTTCGCGAGGCGCGGAAGCGCGCGGGGCTCACGCAGGCGGAACTGGCGGACCGGGCCTGCGTCCCGCAGTCGACGATCGCCCGCATCGAAACCGGCACCCGCATTCCCTCGAGCGACATGGTCGAGCGCCTCGTCCGCGCCGCGGGCTTCGAGATCCGCGTCCGTCTCGGCGACCCCGACCCCGACACCGATTCGCTGTTCCTCCGCACCCTCCGTCGAACGCCCGCTCGACGTCTCGCCGACGCCACGCGCGCCGCACGGTTTGTGCTGCGGGGCCGGCAGCAGTTGCGAGGGCATGGCCGTGGCTGAGACGCCGTTCGATCCGGCGACCATGCTCGCCGCACTGCACGACGCCGACGTTCGTTTCGTCCTGATCGGCGGGATGGCGGCCGTCCTGCACGGCGATGTCGGCGTGACGATCGACATCGATATCTCTCCGGCGTACGATCCCGACAACCTCGAGCGGCTGGCCGGTGCCTTGACGGCGCTCGACGCCCGCATTCGTGCCCACGAAGTCGCCGAAGGCCTGCCCTTCGACCGTTCCGGAGGTTTTCTGCGCAACCTTGGTCCGGACGCGATTCTCAACCTCGCCACCCGGGCCGGCGCTCTGGACATCACCTTCACTCCCGCCGGCACCGGGGGATACGACGATCTGAAACGGGACGCCGTCGCCATGCATGCCGCCGAGGGCGTGTCCATTCTCGTCGCATCCCTGGCCGACGTCACTGCTGTCCCACGGGATTTCTAATTTAGGCGGCTTGAACCTTCTATGTCTGTTAGAATGGTTTTGCCACAAATCATTCAAAACACAGGAGATCCAAGCCGTGGCCCATCATAACACAGTCTTCGGGCAGTTTCTCGCGTTGCTTCCGCGACATGAATTCGACGCCGAGTCGCGCGAGCATCAGCGCGGCCAGCGCCTGCGGGTGATGAGCCGCTGGGCGCAGTTCGTCGCGCTCGGGCTGGGCCAGGTGACGGGCCGGCAGAGCCTGCGCGACATCGTGGCCAACCTGCAGGTCCAATCCAGCAAGCTCTATCACCTGGGCGTGCGGACCGTCAGTCGTTCCTCGTTGGCACGGGTCAACGCCGAGCAGCCGTATACGCTCTACGAGGCGGTGTTCTCCCGTCTGCTGAGCCGCTGTCAGCAGCAGGCGCCGGGCCACCGCTTCCGCTTCAAGCACAAGCTGTATGCGGTCGATGCATCGACTATCGACCTGTGCCTGGCCCTCTTCCCGTGGGCCACGTTTCGCCGCACGAAAGCCGCGGTCAAGCTGCATGTCGGGCTCGACCAGGCGGGCCAGTTGCCGAGCTTCGTCAGCCTCACCGAAGGCAAGCGCGGCGACGTGACCGTCGCCCGCACGTGGCGGTTTCCGGCCGGCAGCGTGGTCGTGGCCGACCGTGCGTATCTCGATTTCAAGTGGCTGCATCAATTGCAGACCCGTTCGGTGACGTTCGTCACCCGCCTCAAGCGGGGCGTGCGCTACCGGGTCACCCACGAGCACGACTTTCGGCCGGAGACCGGCGTGCTCGCCGACCAGCGGATCGAACTGACGAGCGCCCGCAGCGGCAAGGCCTACCCCGACCCGTTGCGCCGGGTGGTCTACCGCGACCCGCAGACGAAGAACCGCTACGTGTTCGTGACCAACAACACCACCTGGGTCGCCAAGACGATCGCCGACATCTACAAGTCTCGCTGGCAGATCGAGCTGTTCTTCAAGTGGATCAAGCAGCATCTGAAGGTCAAGCGCTTCATCGGCCGGTCGAAGAACGCCGTCTGGACCCAACTGTGGATCGCCACCTGCATGTACTTGCTGCTGGCCTATCTCAAATTCGTCCTGCGGCTGCGCTGGAGCCTCAATCAGATGCTCCAGGTGCTGCAGCTCAACATCTTCGAACGTCGACCACTACACGAACTGTTCACCACACACGCGCCGCCAGACCCCGACCGTCCGCAACTGGCACTCGCGTGGACCTGAAACTGTGGGACACTAGTGGGCCGACGTGATCCGCTCGAAGAGCGCCGCAGACCGCGAGAAGGACCGACTGGCGCTGCCGCGGTTGCAGCAGCTCCTCGAGCGGACATCGGGAGAACGCGGCGCCTGAATCCGCACGCATCGGCTCATTTCTCCCCGCCCGACTTTACCCAACCGAGGAGTTCCAGCAGTTGCAACGACCTCACGAACAGCTCGGAAGTGTCCTTTACCTGGCGCGTCTTGTCCCACAGTTGCCGCAGGAACCGGTCTGCGAAGTCGTCGTTCGTCATCAGCAGCCAGTCTATTGCGGGATACTCCTGCCCCAGCCAGCGGAAGACTTTCTCCAAACACTCCCGAGTCTTGGGGTTGACCTTGGGCGAAGCGAAACAGATGTGCATCGGGGTATTGTGCGGGTGGTAGGCCCGCAGAATCAGCATGGTCCGCAGCATCTTCTTCAGAACGTTCCTGTCAGTACCGCCCTGGTAGAGTAATCCACCCTCGTGAAAGGCGACTTCGACGGCATGGATGCTGCCATCCAACTCGACGCCGACGACGTCGATTTCAGCCTGCTTCAGGAATTGGCGACATGTAGAGGTTTGCTTGAAAGTTCCCTCGAAGTCGCTGCCGAACAACTTTAGCCTTTCCCGCATGGAGCTGAACTCCTGCTCCAATTCGTCGTCGGTCAGGCGTCGGTCCCAATGCTCCGACGCCTTCCAGTTGGCCCGCACCAACCAGCACCGCCGGACATGGCGCAGGTAGGAGTATCCCAGGGACTCTCCTATTTCTACTTTCATCCTATTTCTACTCTCATCCTGGTCACGTGACGGGTGATGCCGTCAGATCTGCGACCGCCCTGCCTCAGAACGGACGCGTCGTCCCCGGTCCCGTGCCGCCCGCGCGCCGGAACGGAACCTTCCTTCGGCCATGGACCCAGGATAGTGCGGCGCCGGCGGATGCAGCGCGCGGCGGCCGGCGTTGCGCCGCGCCCCCGTCATGCATCAGACTGGATGACGAGATGGCAGAAACGAGCGAAAGGCGGTTGCCGGACGGGCGCATCGTGTTCGACCCGCGGGGGACGGTCAGCGCCGAGGCGCGTCCGCTGGCGCCGCGGCCGGCGACGCTCGACGGCCTGCGCCTCGGCATCCTCGACAACACGAAGTGGAACGCCTCGAAGCTGCTGCGCCAGGTCGTCGCCCAGCTCGAGACCGGCCTGGCGTTCGAGGCCGTCCGCGTCTACACGAAGTCCAGCTTCTCGCGCGTCGCGCCGCCGGAGCTGCTCGACCGCATCGCATCCGAGACCGATGCCGTCATCACCGCCATCGGCGATTGAGGCTCCTGCACGTCGTGCAGTTTGCACGACGCGGTCGGGCTGGAGGGCAGGGACGTACCGACGGCCGTGATAGTCACCGACGCGTTCCTGCGCGAAGCCCGCGTGCAGCAGGCGGCGCTCGGCGCGGAGGGCCTCGAGCCGGTCGTCATCACGCATCCGCTCAGCACGCTGACCACCGACGAGATCGCCGGCCGGGCCGTCGAGGCGGCCGCCGGCGTCAGGCAGGTGCTGACCAGCGGCGCCGGATGATCGCAGCCGCGCATGGGCAACGTATTCGCGGAAATCGAGCTCGGGAATGCGCGCAGGCCGGAATTGGAGCCAGTGCACGTGCGCGCGCTCGCGGACACCGGCGCGCTCATGCTCTGCATTCCGGAACACGTCGCACTCCAACTGAACCTGGACCGGGAATCGACGCGCGAGGTTTCGGTCGCGGACGGGCGCAAGCTGACGGTCCCGTACGTCGGCCCGCTGAAGGTGACGTTCGGCGCACGCTTCTGCTACGTCGGGGCGCTGGTTCTCGGCGACGAGGTGCTCCTCGCCGCCGTGCCCATGGAAGACATGGACCTGGTGGTCAATCCGGCGCGTCGCGAGGTGACGGTCGATCCCGCCAGCCCGAACGTTCCGCACTCGCGGGCCAAGCCGACCCGGGACACGGCGGACGGCGGCGGTCCGCGCGGTGGGCGACGCGCTATGATCCCGGCGTGAACGTTCAGCTCGCCTACGGCCGGGGCCGGCTGCCGGTCGACCTGCCCGACGACCGCACGACCGTCCTCGAGCCCGCGTACATCGCCGGCCTGCCGGATGAGGCCGCCGCCATCCGCCAGGCGCTGCGGGCGCCGCTGGGCGCGCCGCCGCTGGCGTCGCTCGTCGGCAGCGGGCAGACCGTCGCCATCTCGGTCTGCGACATCACCCGGCCGATGCCGAGCCGCACGCTGCTGCCCGTGCTGCTCGGCGAGCTGGCGCACGTGCCCGACGAGCGGATCGTCATCCTGATTGCCACCGGCACGCACCGCGCGAACGATCGGGACGAGCTGATCGAGATGCTCGGGGAGCCCATCGTCGACCGCTACCGCGTGGTCAACCACAGCGCCTTCGACGAGGCGGGACTCGCCTACCTCGGTGAGGTCGAGCCGCGCGTGCCGGTCTGGCTCAACCGCCACTTGGTCGACGCCGACGTGCGCATCACCACCGGCTTCGTCGAGCCGCACTTCTTCGCCGGCTTCAGCGGCGGCCCCAAGCTGGTGGCCCCGGGCTTGGCCGGCTTCAGGACGACCATGCGGCTCCACGATGCCGAGATGATCGCCAGCCCGCACGCCACCTGGGGCGTGACCGAGGGCAACCCGATCCACGAGGCCATCCGCCGCATCGCCGCCCACGTGGGCGTCCACTTCAGCGTCGACGTGGCGATCAACCGCGACCGGCAGATCACGAGCGTTGCGGCGGGCGAGATCTTCGCGGTGCACCGCGCGATGGCCGAGCGCGTGAAGCACAGCGCCATGCAGGCCTTCGCCGCGCCGTTCGACGTGGTCGTGACGACCAACAGCGGCTATCCGCTCGACCAGAACCTGTACCAGACCATCAAGGGGCTGTCGGCGGCCGCGCAGGTGGTCAAGCCGGGCGGGGCCATCGTCTGCGCGGCCGAGTGCGCGGACGGGCTGCCGTCGCACGGCGAGTACGGCGCCATCCTCGCGGCGCGCGATTCGCCCGCGGCGCTGCTCGAGATGATCTGCGCGCCGGGCCACAACCGGCACGACCAGTGGGAGGTGCAGATCCAGGCGCAGATCCAGCAGCGCGCGCGGGTGTTCCTCAAGGCCGACGGGCTCTCGCCCGACGCCGTGCGCGCCGCGCATCTCACGCCTGTCGACGACGTCGAGTCGACGGCGCGCGAGCAGCTCGAGCGGAGCGGGCCGGGAGCGCGCCTGTGCGCCCTGCCCGAGGGACCGCAGACGATTCCGTACCTGGCGGCCGGGTGACGGCATGGACTTCGCGTTCAGCCCGCCGGTGAGCGAGCTGCGGGAGCGGCTGCTCGCGTTCATGGACGAGGTCGTCTATCCGCACGAGCGGACGTACGCCGACCAGCACGCGGCCGCAGCGAACCGCTGGGAGTCCCCGCCGGTCATGGACGAGATGAAGCGGCAGGCCCGAGCGGCCGGCCTCTGGAACCTCTTCCTCCCCGAGAGCGAGGTCGGCGGCGGTCTGACGAACCTCGAGTACGCGCCGCTGTGCGAGATCATGGGCCGCTCGCCCATCGCGCCGGAGGTCTTCAACTGCGCGGCGCCCGACACCGGCAACATGGAGGTGCTGGTGCGCTACGGCACCGACGCCCAGAAGCGACGCTGGCTGGAGCCGCTGCTCGACGGCGCCATCCGCTCGGCCTACGCGATGACCGAGCCGGACGTGGCGTCGTCCGACGCGACGAACATCCGCGCCCGCATCGAGCGCGACGGCGACGAGTACGTCATCAACGGCCGCAAGTGGTGGACCACCGGCGCCGGCAACGCCCGCTGCCGGATCTTCATCGTCATGGGCAGAACCGATCCGCACGCGGAGCGGCACCGGCAGCAGTCGATGATTCTCGTGCCGAAGGACACCCCGGGCGTCACCATCGTGCGCCCCCTGAGCGTCTTCGGCTACGACGACGCGCCGGTCGGCCACTGGGAGCTCCGCTTCGAGGACGTCCGGGTGCCGCGCGACAACATCCTGCTCGGCGAGGGGCGCGGCTTCGAGATTGCCCAGGGGCGGCTGGGCCCCGGCCGCATCCATCACTGCATGCGCGTCATCGGCCTGGCGGAGCGCTCGCTCGAGGCGCTGTGCGCGCGGGCGCGGTCGCGCGTGGCGTTCGGGGCGCCGCTGGCGGATCAGGGCGTCGTGATGGAGGCGGTCGCGAGCTCGCGGATGGAGATCGAGCAGGCGCGGCTGCTGACACTCAAGGCGGCCCACATGATGGACACGGTGGGCAACAAGACCGCGCGCGCCGAGATCGCGATGATCAAGGTGGTGGCGCCGGCGATGGCCCTGCGCGTCATCGACCGGGCCATCCAGGTGCACGGCGGCGCCGGCATGTGCGAGGACTTCGGCCTCGCCCGCGCCTGGGCCCACAGCCGGACGCTGCGGGTGCTCGACGGGCCGGACGAGGTCCACCGCCGAACGGTGGCCCGGATCGAGCTGCGCAAGCAGCGCGACCGCAGCGGCGCATGATTCCAAGCCGCGCACGGCGCGGCTCGGCGGTAGCGGCGCGGGGCGAAGGGGTCCCCGCAAGCGGACGCCGGGGGCTCGGGGCGCAGCCCCGTCTAACCGTAAGCGAGCGTCACGAACTCCGCGACGCAGGCCGGCTTGTCCGATCCCTCCGCCACGACGACGCACGAGCTGGTCAGCCGCAGCGCGTCCGGCTGCACGCGCTCGGCCGCGACCAGCGTCTCGGTGCCGCGCACCCGCGTCCCGACCGCCACCGGACTGATGAAGCGCACGCGGTTCAGGCCGTAGTTGATCGTGTGCCGCACACCTCGCAGGTCCAGGATCTCGTCGCGGAACCGCACCACGAGCGACAGGGTGAAGAACCCCTGCACGATCGGCCGGCCGCCCGGCAACTCGCGCGCGGCGCGCTCCGCGTCGAGATGAATCCACTGGTGGTCGCCGGTCACGTCCGAGAACGTGTCGACCATCTCCTGCGTGATCAGCAGCCAGTGGCTCGTGCCCAGCTCGCTGCCGACCAGCCCCTCGAGCTCGTCCAGACCCTGCACCGTTCGCATGGAAACCCCCGCCGGCCCCGCCGTGGAAGGAACCTATTATAGGCCGTGGCCCTTCATCCGCCGCGCGCCTCGGAGCTGATCGACATCCGCCCGGACGAGAATCTGGACGTCGGCCGGCTCGAGCCCTGGCTGCGCGCGCATCTGCCGGTCGCGGACGGCGCCCTGACGGTCGGCCAGTTCGGCGGAGGCCACGCCAACCTGACGTACCTCATCCGCTTCGGCGACCGCGAGTACGTGCTGCGGCGGCCGCCGCTGGGACCCGTGGCGCCGACCGCCCACGACATGCGGCGCGAGCACCGGGTGCTGGCGCGGCTCGGCGCCCGCTATCCCCTGGCCCCGACCAGCTACGCGCTGTGCGAGGACCCGGCGGTGATCGGCGCGGACTTCCACGTGATGGAGCGCCGCCGCGGCTTCGTGATCCGCCGGGAGCTGCCCCCGGACGTCGCGGCCGACCCCATCCTGGCCAAGCGCCTCGGCGAGATGCTGGCGGACAGCCTGGCCGCGCTGCACCGCGTCGACGTGCGGGCCGTGGGCCTCGACAGCCTCGGCCGGCCCGACGGCTACGTCACGCGGCAGCTCGCGGGCTGGACCGCGCGCTGGGCGGCAACCGGCCGCGAGCTGCCGGCGATGGACCGCATCGCCGCCTGGCTGCGCGCCGGTCTGCCGCCGCAGCAGGCGGCCACCCTGGTGCACAACGACTACCAGATCGAGAACATCCTGGTGGATGCGGCCGATCCGGCCACCGCCGTGGCCGTGCTCGACTGGGACATGTGCACGCGGGGGGACCCGCTGATGGATCTGGGATATCTGCTCAACTGCTGGACCGACCCGGACGACGATCCCGCCTGGCGCGGCCTGAGCCCGGCGCCGGGCCGCGCGCCGGGCCTGCCTACGCGCCGCGAGCTCGTGGAGCGCTACGCCCGGTCCGCAGGCTTCGACGTCGAGCACGCCCACTGGTATCACGTGTTCGGGGTGTTCAAGCTCGCCGTGGTGCTGGAGCAGATCCACGTCCGCTTCCGGCGCGGGCAGACGCGCGACACGCGCTTCGCCACGCTCGGCGAACGGGTCGCGAAGCTGGCCGCGAAGGGACTCGCGTTGCTGTAGGAGGCCCGGAGAAGGATCCGGCGCAGGCGGCGGGATCGTGCGCGGGCCGGCCCGCCGGCCGGCCCGTCAGAACGGCTTCAGCACGACCACGACGACCGAGAGCAAGACGGCGAGCACGGCGACGGTCGCCAGGGCCCGCCCCTCCTGGGGACGGCGGAAAGCGAGGCCGGTCAGCGCGGCCAGCGCGACCCACGCCGCGATCTTGACGAACACCCAGCCGGGGAAGCCGAAGCGGCCGAGCCCCAGCATGCCGAATCCGCTCACGAGCGCGACCGCGGCCGCAACGCCGGACCAGATCAGGGCGGGGCGCCGATTCTCCGGCCGGGGAGCCGCGAGCGCGGCGGCCGTGATCCCGGCCAGCAGAATCACCGAGAACAAGTGGGCGATCTGATAGAACCAGTAGGGCATCGACGACCCTTCGCGGCTACCGCCGGCTCACCGGGATGGCCGAGTAGCTGAGCTCGGCGTCATAGCGCAGGACGGTGCGCTCGATGGACGTCACGACGCCGGCTACCTGGGCGCTCGCCGCGTCGGCCTCCTCGCCGAATGCCCTGACCAGCAGCGACGGCTGCTCGAGCTGGGCGAAGCTCGAGTAGTTCTCAACCACCAGCCAGGACGCCGGGCCGGGACCGAACACCCGCTCGTACACGCCGAAGACCAGGTTCGCGCCGGAGAACGCCGGGAGACTCGAGGTCATGAACCGTTCCCAGTCGGCCTCGCGGCCGGGCGCGATCTCCACGGTGGTGACGCGTGCGAGCGACAGCCCGCCCACCTCGTCCGCCTCGACGCTGACGTCGGGCCGGTAGCGGATGGCGTAGCGCTTGCGCGACACGGTCATCCGCCGCAGCCGGTCGACGAGCCGCAGGCGCCGGTCGGGCTCGAGGACCCGCGCGAGGGGGCCGCCCGTGTCGTACTGCGCCAGGCTGGTCATGGGCGTCACGAGCTGCAACTCGTAGCTGTTGCCGAACTCGGCCACGCGCCACACCGAGCGCCACGGCACGCCGGCCCGTTGCAGCGTCGGATTCACCTCCTCGAGCTGCAGCTCGACGTAGTCGTCGAACTCGTTGGGGACGACGTTGACGATGTCGACCTGCATCCATTCGGTGTCCTGGGCGTGCGCCCCAGGCACGAGACCCAAGCCCAGCGCCAGGACCACCCAGAGCGACTGCATCTTGACGGCCTTCATGAGCTCCTCCCTTGCACGCAAGGCTCGCGCCCCCCTGCCTCCTAACTCTATCACCGCTCGCGCTGACTCCCCATCGCAATCGTCGCGCCCCCGTCGACCACCAGCACCTGTCCGGTAACGAACGCGCCGGCCCGCGACGCCAGCAGCACTGCCGCGCCCGCGATGTCCTCGGGCTCGCCGATGCGCCCGAGCGGATACTCGTCGAGCGTCTCGCGCAAGGCCTCGGGATCCTCCCACAGCGGCCGCGCGAAATCGGTGCGCACCAGGCCCGGCGCGAGGCAGTTGACCCGTACGTTGCTGCGTCCCCACTCGACCGCCAGGTTGCGCGCGAGCTGCATCTCGGCCGCCTTCGACACGGCGTACAGCCCCAGGCTGCGATGCCCCTTGAGCCCGCCGATGCTCGAGACGATGATGACGGCGCCGTCCCGGCGCTCGGCCATCTGCGGGATGACCCGGTTGCAGAGCCCCAGCACGTGCCTGACGTTCGTGTCCATGATCTTGTCGTAGACCGCTTCCGGGGCGCCCGCCATCGGGCCCATGTACGGGTTGGCCGCGGCGTTGCAGACGAGCACGTCCACGCGACCCCAGTGGTCGAGGCAGCGCGCGACCAGGGCGTCGAGCTGATCCCCGTGCGAGACGTTGCACGGCGCGGCCAGCGCCTGCCCGCCGGCGCGCACGATGGCGCCGGCCACCTCGCGGCAGGCCTCGGCCTTGCGGCTCGAGATCACGACCCGGGCCCCGAAGCGGGCCAGCGCCTCCGCGACGGCCCGACCGATCCCGCGCGTGGACCCGGTCACGAGCGCCACCTTCTCCGTCAGGTCGAACAGCGCGCGGTAGTCCATGTCTGCCGCGAGGGCGGCGCGCCTAGCCGGCGCGGGCGGCGGCGATGGCCTGCCGCTCGTCCACGCGCCACAGGCACAGGCCGCCGAGGAGGAAGAAGATCAGCAGGCTGCCGACGCCGACGCGCTGGCTGTAGATGTCGCTCAGCACGCCCAGCAGCGCCGGCCCCAGAAACGACGTCACCTTGCCCGAGAACGCGAAGAAGCCGAAGAACTCCGACTCGCGGTTGCGCGGCACGAAGCGGGCCATCAGCGAGCGGCTGGCCGACTGGTTCGGGCCGGCGAAGATGCCGACCAGGACGGCCGCCACCCAGAACCAGGCGGCTGTCGGCGCGAGCGCCCCCACCACGGTGGCCGCCGCGAGCGCCGCCACGCTCACGCCCACCGTCGCCTTGCCGCCGATGCGATCGTCGACGAACCCGAAGGCCAGCGCCCCCAGCCCGGCGCCGACGTTGATGACGATGCCGAACGTGACCAGCTCCGCGAAGCTGAACCCGAACGTGCCGACCGCGTAGATGCCGCCGAAGGCGAAGATCGTCACCAGACCGTCGTTGTAGAACAGCCGCGCCAGCAGGAACAGCCCGACCTGCCGGTAGCGCCGCAACTGGCGCAGCGTGGCCGCCAGGTCGGCGAAGGCGCGCCGGACGCTGAGCCGCTCGCCCGTGACGGCCTCGTCTTCGAGACGGAAGAACGCGGGCAGGGCGAAGATCAGGAACCAGCCGGCCACGAGCAGGTTCGTGGCCCGCAGGTTGAAGCCCTCCGCGGTGCTGATGCCGAACAGCGGCGTCTCGGGCACGAAGACCACGAGCGCAACCACGAGCGCCGCCAGCCCGCCGCCGTAGCCGAGCCCCCAGGCGTAGCCGGAGATGCGGCCGATGCGCGCCGGCTCGGCGAGGCTCGGCAGGAACGCGTTGTAGAACACCAGGCCGAGCTCGAAGGCCACGTTCGCAACCACGAACAGGGCGAGCGCGGTCACGACGGCGTGCGGCTGGCCGGGCGTCACGAAGGTCAGCGCCGCCGTGGCCGCCACGCACAGCAGCGAGCACAGCACCAGGTACCGGCGCCGGCCGCCCCGGTCGGCCAGCGCACCGGCGATGGGCGCCAGCGCGGCGATGGCCAGCGCGCTCACCGTGATGCCGCGGGACCAGAGGGCCGTGCCGTGGCCCGGGTCATCGCCGAAGGCGTTGCTGAAGTACGCCGAGTAGATGAAGCTGACGACCAGCGTGGTGAACGCGGAGTTCGCCCAGTCGTACAGGCACCAGGCGGCAATGGGCCGTGCGCTGCTGCGGCGGTCGGACAAGGCGCCATCATAGCCCGAAGCAGGGCATGCAGGATTGACCGGGCGACCCTCTCGGCGCATAGTGGGCAGTGCGACCGTTCAACCAAGGAGCCTCCATGCCGATCGACGAGGTGGGCGACAGCCCCGAACCGGGGACCCCGACCGGCGTCTCCCGCCGTCTGTTTCTCCGCGCGGTGGCGGCCGGCTCGGCCGGCGTCGCCGCCGGGTGGCCCGCCTCGCCGGGGGCGGCCCGGGCCGGCATCGCCGCTATCGAGGCCGCCCAGAACGACGCGGAGTCCGACGCCGATTTCTGGACGCGGGTGCGCAGCGAGTTCCTCACCTCGGACGAGCTCGCCTACATGAACAGCGGCAGCCTGGGTCCGATGCCGAGGCCCGTGTACTACGCGCTCGTCGACGGCTATCGGGGGCTCGCCAGCGATCCGGGCCGCGAGAATGCGCGGCACGTGGCCGCGCAGGCGGACCTGCGGGCGAAGCTGGCTGCGTTCGTCAACGCGGACCCCGCCGAGATCGCGCTCACCCGCAACACCACGGAGGGCATGAGCTTCGTCGCCAACGGCCTCGACCTGGAGGCGGGCGACGAGGTGCTGTGCTCCTTCCACGAACATCCCGGGGGCCTCGAGCCGTGGAAGCTGCTGGCGCGGCGCAGGGGCGTCGTCGTCCGCGAGCTGCCGTTCCCGATTCCCACCCCGGACCCGGCCGACATCGTCGGCCGTTTCGAGGACGCGATCACGCCGCGCACGAAGGTGATCAGCGTCAGCCACGTGACGTTCCCCACCGGCTGCATGCTGCCGGTCAAGGCCCTGGCGGCGCTGGCCGGGCCGCGCGGGATTCTCACCGTGGTCGACGGCGCCCACGGCATCGGGATGCTGGCCCTCGACATGCACGATCTCGGCGTCGACTGCTACGCGTCGAGCCCCTACAAGTGGATGGGGGCGCCGGTCGGCACCGGGTTCCTCTACCTGCGAAGCGCGTTGCAGGAGCAGCTCTGGCCGACCGTCGCCAACACGGGGTGGGACGATCCGGAGCGCGGCGCCGAGCGCTACGACCGGCTCGGCCAGCGTGCCGGCCCGCTGCTGACGGCGACCTCCGCCGCCCTGGACTTCCAGAACGCCATCGGCCGGGAGCGGATCGAGCAGCGCGTCCGCGCCCTTGCCGGACGGCTGCGCGAGCGGCTGGCGGAGATGCCCCGGGTACGCGTGCACACGTCGGCCCACCCGCTGCTCGCCTGCGGCCTCACCGGCTTCGCCCTCGAGGGGTTCGACCGGCGCGAGGTCGTCGACACGCTGTGGCGCCGGCACCACGTCTGGGTGCGGCACACCGACCTCGATCTGAACACGGTGCGCGTGTCGACCCACCATTACAACACGGAGGCGCAGGTCGACCGGCTCGCCGAGGCGCTGCGCGACATCCTGGCGAACGGCGTGCTGCCGGCCGCGTAGCGCCCTTGTCAAGCTCGCCCGGTCCTGACGTAGAATGCCGGAGCCGGCGGCGCCGGACGTTCGCACCGCAACCCAGCGCAGACGGAGGAGAGCAATCGCGATGCCCTGGTTCGCCTTGATCGCGCGTGACCGCCCCGACGGGCTCGAGCACCGCAAGAAGCACCGCCCCGCGCACCTCGAGCACATGGCCCGGCTGGATGCTGCGGGCCGGCTGCGCTACGGCGGGCCGCTGCTGAACGAGCAGGGAGAGATGGGGGGCAGCCTCATCATCGTCGAGGCTGACGACCTCGAAGCCGCGCGGAAGACGTACGCCGAGGATCCGTACGTCGTGCACGGCCTGTTCGACACCTACGACGTCATCGAGACCAGGCCCATCTTCCCGCGGGGCAACTGACGCGATGATCTACCGCAGCCCGTTTCCAGACGTGGAGATTCCGGATGTCGCGCTGCAGGACCACGTCTTCGAGCTCGCGGACCGCTGGCCCGACAAGCCAGCGCTGATCGACGGCCCCACGGACCGGACCTTCACGTACGGGCAGCTCCGCGGTGCGACGCGCGCCGTGGCGGCCGGCCTGGCGGCGCGCGGGTTCGGCAAGGGCGACGTCTTCGCCATCTACAGCCCAAACCTGCCCGAGTACGCGGTCGCCTTCTTCGGCGTCGCCACCGCCGGGGGGGTCGTCACGACGATCAACCCGCTCTACACGCCGGCGGAGCTGAAGCGCCAGCTCGCCGACTCGGGCGCCAGGTTCCTGGTGACGATTCCGCCGTTCCTCGACAAGGCGCGCGACGGCGCGCAGGGCACCGCCGTCGAGGAGGTGTTCGTGTTCGGCGAGGCCGAGGGCGCCACGCCGTTCGCCGCGCTGCTCTCGTCCGACCCGCCGCCGGCCGTGACGATCGACGCCCGCGAGGACCTGGTGGCGCTGCCCTACTCGAGCGGCACGACCGGCATGCCGAAGGGCGTCATGCTCACCCACCGCAACCTGGTGGCCAACGTCGTCCAGACGGACACCGTGGAGCGGCTCACCGAGAAGGAAGTCTTCATCGGCATCCTGCCCTTCTATCACATCTACGGCATGGTCGTGATCATGAGCGGCGTGCTCCGCGTGGGGGCCACCGTGATCACGATGCCCCGGTTCGACCTGGAGCAGTTCCTGGGGCTGGTGCAGAAGCATCGGGTGACGAAGGGCTACCTCGTCCCGCCCATCGTGCTCGCGCTCGCCAAGCATCCGGCGGTCGACAACTACGACCTGTCCTCGCTGACCGACATCCTGTCGGGCGCGGCGCCGCTGCCGGAGCCGGTGGCCCGGGCCTGCGCCGCGCGCAACCACATCTCCGTGCGGCAGGGATACGGGCTGACCGAGACGAGCCCGGTCACCCACTTCACCCCGCGCGACCACGAGATCAAGATCACGTCGGTCGGCCCCGCGGCGCCGAGCACCGACTTCCGCGTCGTCGACCTGACGACCGGCCGGGACGCCCCGACCGGCGAGCTGGGCGAGGTCTGGGTGCGCGGCCCGCAGGTCATGAAGGGCTACCTGCACAACCCGGAGGCCACGCGGGCGATGATCGACGACGAGGGCTGGCTGCGCACCGGCGACATCGGCCGGGCCGACGAGGACGGCTACCTGTACGTCGTCGACCGGGTGAAGGAGCTGATCAAGTACAAGGGCCTGCAGGTCGCGCCGGCCGAGCTCGAGGCGATCGTGCAGGCGCATCCCGCGGTTGCCGACGCGGCCGTCGTGCCGAGCCCCGACGAGGAGGCCGGCGAGGTGCCCAAGGCCTTCGTCGTCGTCAAGCCGGACGCCGCCGTCACGGCGGACGAGCTCATGGCGCACGTCGCCGAGCGGGTCGCGCCCTACAAGAAGGTGCGGCGCGTCGAGTTCATCGACGCCGTGCCGAAGGTGCCGTCGGGCAAGATCCTGCGCCGCGAGCTGATCGCCCGCGAGCGGGCGGCCGCGGCCGGCAGTTGAGACGGAGCCGCACGATGCCGACCACCCGCTTCTCCATCGCCTGCCCCGCCGCGTTCGTCGCCGCGCTCTTCGCACTGGCCGGCCTGCGACCGGCCGAGGCGCAGACCACGACGCTCGAGCCGGTCGCCCGTCTCGATGTGCCGGCCGCGCTCGTCGAGCTCGCGGGCGACTACGCCTACGTCGCGGGCGGCGAGACGTTCCGGATCGTGGACGTCTCCGATCCCGCGCGGCCGGCCGCGCTGGGCGCGTTCACCGCGCCGGGGCCGATCTGGGCGTTCCACGTCGCCCCGCCGCACGTCTATCTGACAGCCGGGCTCGAGGGGCTGTACATCATCGACGTCTCGGACCCGCGGGCCCCGGTCCTGACGGGCACCCACCAGACCGCCGGCCAGGCACTGGGTGTCACGACCGCCGGAACCGTGGCGCTGGTCGTCAACCTGATGACCGGCCTCGAGGTCGTGGACCTGTCGGACGAGGCGGCGCCGGCGCTGCTGCAGACGCAGGAGACCCCCGGCTACCAGTGGGGCATTGCGGGCGCGGGCGACCGCGTGCTCGTCGTCGACCAGCCGTCCGGCGTGCACCTGTTCGATCTGACGGACCCGGCGGCGCCCGTGGAGCAGGGCGTCTACGAGACCGAGCAGCCCGCCCAGTCCGTCGTGCTCGGCGCCGGCGACCGCGCCTACGTCATCTACGCGCGCAGCGGGCGCCTGGAGATCCTCGACCTCGCCGACCCCGCCGCGCCGCGGCTCGCGGGCTCGTATCAACCGGCCCGCTCGAGCGGCCGGTTCCAGCGGGTGGCCGCCGCAGGCGCCACCCTCGTGGTGCCGGTCGGCGAGGACGGCATCGAGGTGGTCGACGTCTCCGACCCGGCCGCGCCCGCCCTGGCCGCTGCCCACGACACCCCGGGCAACGCGCAGGGAGCGGCCATCAGCGGCGACATCATCGCCGTCGGCGACGGGGACGCGCTGCTGATCCTCCGCATCCGCTGAGCGCGGCTTCCGCCGCCGGGAGCTACTGCTCCACGAGCGGCAGGAAGATGGAGATCCGGTCCTCCGTGCCGATGGCGCGCGAGATGTGGCCCTGGCCGGTCGTGTCCTCGGCCAGCAGGATGTGGCCGGGATGCAGGCGGATCTTCGTGCCGTCCCCGATCTCGACCTCGCTCTCCCCGGCCAGCGTGATCACGTACTGCCGTCGCGGCGCGGTGTGCCAGTCGATGAAGTAGTCCGGCGAGTTGCGCCGGAACTGCACGCTCGTGACCGGCACGGGCTCCGACAGCTCGGTCGTGGCCCGCGCCTGCATCAGCGGCACCTCGAGCTCCTCGGCGTGGGTCTTGCCGTCCTCGCCGGTGTAGATCCGCGTCACCTTGATCGGCGTCCGCTCCTGCGCCGCCGCCGGCTCGGGCGCGAACCAGCGCACGCCTCCGGCGACCAGCAGCGTCGGAATCCAGCCCAGCACGAGCACGCCCTGCAGCCATCTGTTCATCGTCGTCTCCTTCTTGGACGGGGCTGCGCCCCGAACCCCCGGCGGCCGCTTGCGGGGACCCCACTGCCCCGCGCCGCTACCGCCGAGGCGCGCTGTGCGCGCCTTGCGGGTGCCGAGTGTATCGCAACCGCCGGAACGGATCAGCGCGCGGTACGGCGGATCTGCTCCGCGAACTGCCCGGGATCGGTCGTCGGCAGGTCGCAGACGCGGTTCTCGCAGACGTACGCCGTGGCCTGCCCGCCCCGGGCGTACTTGTCCGCGAGCAACGGGACGACGCGCGCCTGCGCCTCGAGATCGGGTCCTTCGACGGCCACCGCCAGAATGCGATTGGGAAGGAACGTCGCGCCGAGTCGTTCCAGGAACGGATCGGCCTCGCGTCGGGCCGTGGGCGTGACGATGATCACTTCCTTCGGCGTGTCGAGGCGGTAGTCGAGGGCGAGCAGCATCTCGGCCGCCGCCGTGGGCGCGCGGTTCAGCGTGGACGCGAACGCCCCCAGCGCGCGGTCCGCGCGCACGCGGAACCGGTCGTCGCCGGTGAAGTCGTGCAGGCGCACCAGATTGAGAAGCTGCGCGGCGTTGCCGGAGGGCTCGGCGCTGTCGTAGTGCGGCTTCTCCTGCGCCAGCAGCGGATCGGCGCCGGCGGGCGTCCTGAAGAAGCCGCCGCCGGTACGATCCTCGAAGTCCGCCTCGAGCACCCCGTCGAGCGCGAGGGCCGCCCGCAGCCAGCGGGTGCCGCCGCTGGCCTCGAACAGGTCGAGCAGGCCGCCGATGAGGAACGCGTAGTCGTCCAGGTAGCCGGGCTGCTCGCCGGCGTTCCCGACGACGCTGCGGACCAGCCGGTCGCCGTCTCGCGCCCGGGTGAGGAGGAAGTCCGCGGCGCCGGCGGCGACCTCGGCGTAGGCCGGGACGTGCAGCGCCAGGGCCGCGCGCGCGAAGGCCGAGATCATCAGCCCGTTCCAGGCCGTGAGAACCTTCTCGTCGCGCAGCGGCGCCGGACGGAGAGCGCGCGCGGCGTAGAGGCGCTCGCGCGCTGCGCCCAGGCGCCGTTGCAGCGCGGCGGGCGGCACGCCGAGCTCCCGCGCCAGCTCGACGTCGCCGCGCGGGCGGTGCAGCACCGTGCGGCCGTCGAAGTTGCCGGCTGCCGTCACGCCGAAGTACGGATTGACCAGGCGCGCGCCGTCCACGCCGACGGCCGCCTCGATCTCGGCGGGCGTCCAGGTGAAGAACCAGCCCTCCTTGCGCTGCCCGCTCGGCGCCAGGCTGTCGGCGTCCGTCGCCGAGTAGAAGCCGCCGCCGGGAGCGGTCATCTCGCGCTCGACGTAGCGCAGGATCGAGCCGACGACCTCGGCGAAGTCCTCGCGGCCGGTGACCTGGTACGCCTCCAGGTAGGCCAGCGCCAGCAGGGCGTTGTCGTACCGCATCTTCTCGAAGTGCGGCACCAGCCATTGCGCATCGGTGGCGTAGCGGTGGAACCCGCCGCCGATCTGATCGTGCATCCCGCCGGCCGCCATCCGCTCGAGCGTGGTCGTCACCATGCCGAGCAGCTCCAGGTCGCCGGTCCGCCGCTGTTCGCGCAACAGGAACCGGAGCGGCAGGCTGGCCGGGAACTTCTGCGGTCCCCGGACGCCGCCGAACTCCGGGTCGAACTCGGCGCGGTAGATGGCCGCGGCCCGGCGCAGCGGTCCGTCGTCGGCTACCGCCGCGCCGGCGGCGGGCGGCGTCAGGTGAGCCCGGATCTCGTCGACCACCAGGCCCGCCACCTCGACGACGCGCTCGGGTTGCGTGTCGTACGCCGCCTTCAGACGCTCGAGCAGCGTCAGCAGCCCGACGGCGACGCCGCGGTCGCCGTCGCGGGCCGGAAAGTAGCTGCCGCCGCTGTAGGGCTGCCGGTCGGGCGTCAGCCACAGCGTCATGGGCCAGCCGCCGCGCCCCTGCGTGAAGAGCTGGACCGCGCTCATGTAGATCGCGTCGAGATCGGGACGCAGCTCCCGATCGACCTTGACGGCCACGTAGTTGGCGTTGAGGTAGCGCGCGATCTCCAGGTCGTCGAACGACTCCTCCTCCATCACGTGGCACCAGTGGCAGGTGGAGTAGCCGATGGAGAGCAGCACCGGCCGCCCGAGGGCGCGGGCGAGCTCGAACGCCTCGTCGCCCCAGGGATGCCAGTCGACCGGGTTGTGGGCATGCTGCCGCAGATAGGGGCTCGACTCCAGCAGCAACCGATTGGCGAACAGCGGCGTGCCGTCCGCGCGCAGATGCTGCGTGCGCGGCACGTAGTCGGCGGGCCGGGCCTCCCACGCGGCGCCGAGCGCGCGGTCGAGCGCCCGGTCGAACGGCTCGGCGCCGGGCAGGGCGGCGGTGATCCCGTGCCGGCGAAGCTGGGCGGTTCCCTCGCTGACCGCGCAGGCTGCCAGCAGGGCGAGCAGCAGGACGGCGGCGGCTGTGGACCTCATGGGAACCGAGTCTACGCCGTTCTGCGGCGCATACTCCTAGTTCCGGGCCGCGTTGACCTTGCGGTAGACGTCGGCGGCGCGCGCGGCCATCGCCTCGGCGGTGTAGTGCTCCCGGACCCCGGCCGCGCCCTGTCGTCCGAGCTCCTCGCGGTGCGCGGGATCCGACGCGAGGCGTTCGAGCGCCGCCCCGAGGGCCTCGACGTCGTCCGGCGTCACGAGCATGCCGCCCCCGGTGCGCTCGACGAACTCGGTGTACGTGCCGCGCCGGGGGACGACGGTGGGCACTCCGCAGGCCATCGCCTCGAGCAGCGGCAGGCCCTTCGGGTCGTCGTAGGCGGCCGGCACGGCGAGCATGTCGAGCCGGCCCAGGAACTCGAGCTTCCCGGCCCGGTCGAGCTTGCCGTGGTACTTGATCTCGCCCGCCAGCCCCCACTCGCGCGCCTGGTCCAGGATGGAGTCGAGGTACGTCTGGTGGGCGGGCGACAGGTAGCCGGCCACCTCGATGGAGCCGCGCTCGATCCGGCCCGCCTCCCGCAGGCGGCGATACGCCTCGCACAGCAGGTGCAGTCCCTTCTCCGGCGCCACCCGCCCGAAATGCCCGATGGTCAGTCCGTTGTTGCGCGCCGGCGCCCTGGGCTCGTAGCCGTCCAGGTTGATGCCGAGCGGCACGACGTCGATCTTCGCGCCCGGGATGCCCGCGAACCGGCTCATCCGCTCGGCGCAGTAGTCGCTGACCGCGACGAACCGGTCGACGTACCGGGCATGCTCGGCGATCAGGGACAGCGCGCGGCCGTGATGCGGCTCGGGGAGATGATCGAGGAAGATGTCCTCGCCCTGCAGCGTGCAGCAGACCGGCGCGCCCAGCGCCTCCCGCAGCGGCCGCGCCAGGGCGATCAGCATCGAGTTGGAGATATCGATGACGTCCGGCGCCGGCTGCTCCACCAGCCAGTGGAGCAGCTTCTCGATCTCCTTCGACTGGCGCCCGTCGCGGCCCTCCAGCACGGAAACCGTCAGGTCTCCGAGGCTCTCGGGGCTCGTCTGCACGGCCCGGTCGGCCAGCGCGCGGATCAGCCAGGGCGCCTCCCACAGGCGGTCGACGAGCCACGGCGTGTGCCGGAAGAGCGACACGTGCTGCTCCAGGTAGACGCTGATGCCCCCGTAGAACACCCGGTCGGCGCTGACGTTCTCGTCGTCGGTCAGCAGGGGGGTGTACAGGGGCAGCAGCAGCACGTCGTGCCCGGCCGCCGTCAGGGCCTTGGCCAGCGCGTTGTCGCGGATGCAGCTACCGCAGTACATCCCGCCCGCACCGGCTGTAATGTAGGTGATCCGCATCGCGAGTGACTGCCTAATGTACCCTACTTGGGTAGTGATACCATAGCCGCATGACGAAACTGACCAGCAACGCTTTCCTGCTTTCCGTCCTCGTAGCGGCCGCCGGCGCGGCACTGGCCGCGCAGATTCCGGCGCCGGACGACGTCGCCGCGGCGCCAGCCGACGCCGAGACCACGGCCTCGGGGCTGGCAAGCAAGGTGCTCGAGGCCGGCTCGGGGTCGGTGCATCCGACCGCGACCAGCAACGTGACGGTCCACTATACGGGATGGACCACCGACGGCCGCATGTTCGACAGCTCCGTGGCGCGCGGGCAGCCGTCCATGTTTCCGCTGAACCGCGTCATCCGGGGCTGGACGGAAGGCGTGCAACTGATGGTCGTCGGCGAGAAGCGCCGCTTCTGGATTCCCGAGGAGCTGGCCTACGGCGGCCGCCGCGACCCGCGCGGGATGCTCGTGTTCGACGTCGAGCTGATCGCCATCCAGTAACGAGGACGATCGTGGCGCCGGGTCTCCCCGTCACCCGCCGGTGGTTCGCCCGTGTCGGCGCCCTGGGCGCGGCGGGCCTGTCGCTCGGCACGGTGGCGGGGGGCGCCGCGCCGCGGCTGCGCTCGACGCTCCTGATGGAGCTGGCGCTCGACGTTGCCGGCGCCCACGAGGCCGGGCCGCGGCGCATCATCCCGGTGACGGGCGGCACGTTTCGGGGACCCCGGCTGCGCGGCCGCGTGCTGGGCGGCGGGGGCGGCTGGCGCATCGACCGCCCGGACGGCGCCGGGGAGTTGCATCTGCGCGCCACGCTCGAGACCGACGACGGCGAGCTGATCTACCTCTGGTCGCGCGGCATCGCCCGGCTGCCTGCCGCCGGGACGCCCTACGTGCGCACGACGCCGGTGTTCGAGACCGCCTCGGCGCGCTACGGCTGGCTGAACCGGCTGGTCGCCGTGGGCGTGGGCCGGGACGAGCCCGAACGAAGCTCGTACCACGTGTACGAGATCCTGTGAGCCGTCGCGGGCCGCGTTCCGGCCGGCCGGCCTACTGCGTCGAGATCGCGCTCCGGCCGCCGCGCAGGACGTACTTCTGAATCTTTCCCGTGGCCGTCTTGGGCAGCGCCTCGACGAACTCGAACGCCCGCGGCACCTTGAAGTGCGCCATCTGCTCGCGGGCGAAAGCGGTCAGCTCCGCCGCCGTGGCCGCGGCCCCGTCCGCCAGGACGACGAACGCGTGGGGGCTCTCGCCCCATTTCTCGTCGGGCATCCCGACCACGGCGATCTCCTGCACGGCCGGGTGCCGCATCATGACGCCCTCGACCTCGATGGACGAGATGTTCTCGCCGCCGCTGATGATGACGTCCTTGAACCGGTCGCGGATCTGGATGTAGCCGTCCGGGTGCACGACCGCGGCGTCGCCGCTGTGGAACCAGCCGCCGCGCATGGCCTCGGCAGTGGCGGCCGGATCGTCGTAGTAGCCCGCCATCACCACGTTCCCGCGCACGACGATCTCGCCCAGCGTCTCGCCGTCGCGCGGCACGTCGTTGTCGTCGTCGTCGACCACCCGCAGCTCGCCCGAGGTGACCAGCTCCACCCCCTGGCGCGCCTTGATGGCGGCGCGCTCCTCGAGCGTGCACCCGTCGTGCTCGGGCCGCGGCTCGCAGACGGTGATGAACGGGGCCGTCTCGGTCAGGCCGTAGACGTGCATGAGCTCCCAGCCGAACTCCCCCTCCACGCGCTGGATGGTCGCCGCGGCCGGCGGCGCCCCCGCGGTCATCACCTGCACGCCGCGCGGCACCTCGCCCCGCACCGCCGCCGGCGCGTTCGCCAGCGTGATGAGAACGGTCGGCGCCGCGCACAGCATCGTGACCGCCTCGTCCCGCATCAGCGCGAACGCCCGGGCCGGATCGACCTGCCGGAGGCAGATGTGGGCGCCGCCGACCGCGGTCACGACCCAGGGGAACGTCCAGCCGTTGGCGTGGAACATCGGGAGCGTCCAGAGATACCGGTCGCGGCAGCTCAGCGGATGGTGGATCAGCGTCCCGACCACGTTCATGTAGGCGTTCCGGTGCGTGATCATCACGCCCTTCGGCCGCGAGGTCGTGCCGCTGGTGTAGTTGATGGTGAGCAGATCGCGCTCGTCGATGGCGGGTCGCGCGACGCCCTCCGGCGCGGCGGCGGCCAGCAGCTCCTCGTAGTCGCGCCACCCGTCGCGCGCGCCCTCCAGGGCGACGACGTGCTCCACGTCGGGGCACTCGCCGCGGATGCCGTCGACCAGCTCGAGGTAGTCGGCGTGCGCGCAGACCACCTTCGCGCCGCTGTGCTGCAGGATGTACTGCACCTCGGCGGCGTTGAGCCGGTAGTTGATGGGCACCAGCACCGCGCCGATCTGCGGGACGGCGTAGAACGACTCCAGGTTGGCGGCGGTGTTCGGCGAGAGGTACGCCACGCGGTCGCCCCGCCCCACGCCCAGCCGCTGCAGCGCCGCGGACCAGCGGTCGCAGCGCTCGAAGAACTGCGCGTAGGTGCGGCGCACCTCGCCGTCCACCAGCGCCTCGCGCTCCGGGTACAGCGCGCGGGCCCGGCGCATGAACTCCAGCGGCGTGAGCGGGGTTTCCATCGGGTTGGTCGTGCGCCGGCCCGCCCGCGGAGCCGCGGGCGGGCCGGCAGATCCGGCTACTGCTGCTGGTCGGTCGTGCGCCCGCGCTGCCCCACGGTGTTGCGCAGCACGCCGACGCCCTCGAGCTCGATCTCGACGACGTCGCCCGGCAGAATGGCGCTCGTCGTGCCGGGGGTCCCGGTGAAGATCATGTCGCCCGCCTCGAGGGTGATGTAGCGGCTGATGTAGCTGACGATGGCGGCGGAATCGAAGATGAGGTCCTTCGTCCGCTGCGACTGCAGCACCTCGCCGTTGACGCGCGTCTGGAGCAGCAGGTCGTCGTAGTCGACGCCGGCCGCCATCACCGGACCGACGGGTCCGAACGTATCGGCCCCCTTCGCCCGGAACCACTGCAGGTCGCCGCGCTGCCAGACCCGCTCGCTCACGTCGTTGCCCGGCGCCACCGCGAAGATGTACTCGTGGGCATCGGCCGCCGCCACGTTGTGCGCCGTCTTGCCGATGATGAGCACCATCTCCCCTTCGTAGTGCACGTCGGTGGCGTCCTCGTAGTACGTGATGACGCCCTCGTGGGGGATGACCGACGTGGGGTACTTGGAGAAGATGCCGGGATACTCGGCCTCGGGCGTGTCGCCGAGGTGGCTGCGGTAGTTGAACCCCACCGCGATCACCTTGCTCGGGGCGGTCGGCGCGAGCAGCCGGACCTCGTTCAGAGCCAGCGTCCGGCCGGTGCGCTCGGGCGAGGCGAACACGTCCCCGCGCAGCTCGTGGATGGTCTCGCCGTCGAGGACGCCGTACGACACGCCGCCCTCGTGCTCGTACCGGACGTACTTCGTCACGCCCTGCGCGAGCGCGCCGGTCGTTCCCGCCAGCAGCAGCGCCGCGACGAACAGGCTGGTTGCGCGCATCTCTCCCCCTTCGTTGAACCGAAGCCCTGCAATATAGCACCCGGCCGCCGCGCGCGTCGAGTGGCCGCGCCGCGCGGCCCGGTGATATGGTCGGGAGCATGAAGGCGACGCAAGAGACGAACACCGCGCTGCTCGCGCGGGATCGGGCGCACCTGGTCCATCCGCTCCACGAGCCGGCGCTGCACGCGCAGGGACGGGTCTGGGCCAGGGGCGAGGGCGCCGTCCTGACCGACGTGGACGGCCGGGAATGCATCGACGGGCTGGCGGGACTCTGGAACGTCACGGCGGGGCACGGCCGGCGCGAGCTGGCGGAGGCGATGCGGGCGCAGGCCGAGACGCTGGCCTACTGCTCGGCGTACAGCGGCAACTCGAACCCCCGCGCCATCGAGCTGGCCGAGCGGCTCGCGGCGCTGTGCTACCCCACGATCAACCACTTCTTCTTCACCAGCGGCGGCGGCGAGGCCACCGAGAGCAGCATCAAGGCGGCGCGCGCCTACTGGAAGCTCAGGGGGCGCCCGGACAAGACGAAGGTCATCTCCCGCGTCGACGCCTACCACGGCGTGACGCTGGCCGCGATGAGCGCGACCGGCATCTCGCCCTACTGGCCGCTGTTCGAGCCGCGCGTGCCGGGGTTCGTGCACATCCCCTCGCCGTACCCGTACCGCTACGAGGCGCCGGCGGGCGTCAGCCAGGGCCTGGCCGCGGCGAACGAGCTGGAGCAGGCCATCCTGCGGGAAGGCCCCGAGACCGTCGCGATGTTCATCGCCGAGCCCGTCCAGGGCGCCGGGGGCGTGATCGTGCCGCAGGACGACTACTTCCCGCGCATCCGCGCCATCTGCGACGAGCACGACGTGCTGTTCGTCGCCGACGAGGTGATCACCGGCTTCGGCCGCACGGGGGTTCTGTTCGCCCTCGATCACTGGGGCGTCGAGCCCGACATCGTCCAGTTCGCCAAGGCGATCACCTCGGGGTACTTCCCGTTCGGCGGCATCGGCATCGGCGACGCGGTGATGGAGGTGCTCCAGGACGCCGGCGGACCCTGGATGCACGCGTTCACGTACAGCGCCCACCCGGTCGGCTGCGCCGTCGCGCTGCGGACGCTGCAGATCGTCGAGACCGAGCGCTTTCCCGAGCAGGCGGCCGCCAAGGGCCGTCATCTCGACGGCGCGCTGCGCGCCGCCCTGGCCGACCACCCCCACGTGGGCGACATCCGCGGCAAGGGCCTGATGAGCGCCGTCGAGCTCGTCGAGGACAGGGCGACCAAGCAGCCCTTCCCCGCCGCCGCGAAGGTCGGCCCGCGCGTGCTCCGAGCCGCGCTCGAGCGCGGCCTCCTCAGCCGCGTGAAGGGCGACAGCTTCGTGCTCGCGCCGCCCATCGTCATCACGCACGAGCAGCTCGACCGCTCCGTCGCGATACTGGCCGAGGCCGTCGACGCGGTGCTGGGCTGACGCCGCCGGCCGGCGACTATAATCCCCGCGTGCCGACACAGACCGTTTCGAGAGAAGACCTGGTCGCGCGCGAGCGTGAGCTCGCCGCGCGTTACGCCGCGCTGCAGGCGCGGGGCCTGCGGCTCGATCTGACCCGCGGCAAGCCGAGTCCCGAGCAGCTCGCCCTGGCCGACGCGCTCGACGGCGCGCTCGACGGCGACTACCTCGGGCCGGACGGCGTCGACGTCCGCAACTACGGGGGCCTCGACGGCCTGCCCGCGGCGCGGCGCCTGGGGGCCGGGCTGCTCGGCGTGCCGGAGAGCGACGTCATCGCCGGCGGCAACGCGAGCCTGACCTTCATGTACCAGTACCTGCTGAACGCCTGGCTGCGGGGGCCGCTGGGCCCGGAGACCGCCTGGCGGCGCGAGGGCGAGGGGCTCAAGTTCCTGTGCGTGGTGCCGGGCTACGACCGGCACTTCACCATCACGGAATCGCTCGGCTTCGAGATGCTCAACGTGCGGATGCTCGCCGACGGGCCGGACATGGACGAGGTCGAGCGGCTGGTGGCGAACGACCCGCTGATCAAGGGCATCTGGTGCGTCCCGAAGTATCAGAACCCGACGGGCCACACCTTTTCCGACGCCGCGGTCAGGCGTCTGGCCCGTCTCGGCAAGCTGGCCGGGCCGAACTTCCGCATCATGTGGGACAACGCCTACGCCGTCCACGACCTCCACGACGACCCGCCGGTGCTGCTCGACATCCTGGCGTGCTGCCGCGAGGCGGGCACGGAGGACAGCGCCGTCATCTTCGGATCGACCTCGAAGATCACGCGGGCGGGCGGCGGCGTGGCCTTCCTCGCGGCCTCGCCCGGCAACCTCGCGCACTTCCGGAAGCATCTCGCGGTGCAGACCATCGGACCCGACAAGCTGAACCAGCTCCGGCACGTCCGCTTCCTGCCCGACCGCGCCGCCATCGCCGCGCTGATGCGCCGCCACGCCGCCATCATGCGGCCCAAGTTCGAGGCGGTGCTGCGGCACCTCGACGACGGGCTGACGGGCATCGCCACCTGGACGCGGCCGCGGGGGGGGTACTTCGTGTCGGTCGACGTGCCGCCCGGCACGGCCCGCGAGGTGGTCCGGCTGGCGGGTGAGGCGGGCGTCAAGCTGACCCCGGCCGGGGCGACCTTCCCGTACGGGCGCGACCCGGACGACGTCAACATCCGCCTGGCGCCCACCTATCCCGGCCTCGGGGAGATCGAGCAGGCGATGCCCGTGTTCGTCACGGCGGTCGGGCTGGCCGACGTCCGCCGGCGACTCACGTAGTCCGGCCCGCCGGCGACGGCCCGGCGTGCTGCTTGACGTAGGCAGTGACCCGGGCGAAGTCCGCCTCGATCGGGATGCCGCCGGGGAGCCCCGGGAGCTCGGCGGGCGACCGCAGGTACGCGACGCACGGCCGCCCGTAGCGCAGCGCGAGCCGCGCCTCGCTCGCCGTGCCCGGGCCGCCTGGCAGCAGGACGACGACCGTCGACGTCAGGACGTTGACGTGGTTGCGCGAGGTCGGCTCGTCACCGGCCGGGCCGCCGCTGTCGAGGTGCGCGCGGATCGGAATCTCGACCCAGGGATTGGGATACCCGGGCAGGGGCGCGCCGGGGCGCCCCGGGACCGACGGCACGACGCCGAGCGCCAGCCCGGCCCGGTCGGGCACCGCGGCGAACGCCTCGGTCACCGCCGCCATCACGCCGCCGCCGGCGCCGGTCAGCAGGTGATAGCCCTGCCGCGCGACCCACGCGCCGAGCCGCCGGGCCCGCTCCGCGTGCGCGTCCGCGTGCGAGCCCATCACGCCCACGACGGGGCGGCGGCCGGGGCGTATAATGCCGGGAGTCATGGCTTGGCGGATGGCACTCGTCGCGCTCCTCCTGGCGCTACCGGCTTGCGGCGCCGAGGGGATCGGGGGAGCGGGAGCCGAGACGGTGGAGCTGACCGTCGCGCACCGCTCCGAGTGGCGCCAGCTCTGGCTCGAAGGCGAGACGAACCTGCCGAACGGGGCGTACGTCAACTACCGCGTGACGCACGAGGCGGCCCATACCACCGAGGTCGCGGACTGGCCGGCGACGAACCTCATCGAGTCGGGGCGGAGCGCCGTGCAGGACGGCACCTACTGGGCCCGCATCAGCACGTTCAACTGGCCGCCCGGCGCCGTGCGCGTGGTCGTCCAGTTCCCGCTGCCGCCCCAACCCCCCGAGGTCGTCGCGCGCTACGGCGAGTTCGGCGAGCGCCTGGCCGGCGAGCACGTCGCGGAGCTGCGCGGCATGAAGACGGTCCAGGTCGAGCACGCATTCGAGCACCGCCGCTGACGACTTCGATCAGACGGGGCTGCGGCTCAGGCCGGCGTGTACGCCAGCCAGCGCCGCGAGTTGTCGACCAGGATCTTGTGAATCGTCTCGTCCGGCACGCCGAAGTAGCGCAGCTTGGGCACGAACTGGACGAGCACCGTCGAGAAGCCGTTGCCCCAGTTGGCCTTGATCTGCGTCGTGTTGGCGAAGTCGGCCGACAGCAGGACGTGGTCCTCGTAGCCGGACTCGATCATGTTCAGGATCATGTCCACCTTCTGGCGCTCCGGAATGAACGAGGACGACATCCGGTGCCCCACCGTATCGAAGCCGACGAACGCCCCGCGGCGGGCGATCTCCTTGTGGGTCTCCCACGTCGGATCGTCCGAGCGCTTGATGGTCGACTGGTGGCCGATGCACAGGTGCGCCATGTCGACGCCCTGCGCCTCGTAGAGGTCGAGCTGGTCGATCGCGCACGTCGGGCAGCTCTCGTGCGGGACGTGCGTGAAGATGGGCAGCCCGGTCTGCACGTGCACCTGGGCGGTGGCGGCGATCACCTTGCGCTCGTCGTCGTGCATTGCCGGGAACGAGCTGCCGACCTCGCCCAGCGCCCCCCAGCGCTCGCGCGCCGCCTGCGCGACCATGCTCGCCGTGATCTCCTCCTGCGCCATCGCGATGATCTCTTCCGGGTAGCGCGCCTGGAGGAAGTAGCTGCCGCCCAGGACGACGTGCACGTCGGAACGGGTGGCCATCGTCTGCAGGTTCTCGAGCTGCTGCGGCGTGCGCGGCCCGATCGACGAGTCGACGATGCAGCTCACGCCGTCGAACTTCGCCATCTGCAGCTCCTCGACCAGCAGGTCCACCATCTCGTCGTTGGTGGGCGGCGGCGGCTCGGGCGTGCCGGGCGCGCGCGGCTCGGCCGGCGGACTGGCGTAGTCGAAGGCGAGGTGCTCGTGGAACAGCGTCGCGCCGTCCGCCAGCGTGTCCGGCGACAGGTCCTCGAGCAGGGTGCGCACGATGGCCCCCTGCGGGAACGTCACCTGCGACGCGCCGGCCGCCTGCGGCAGCGCCCGCGCGGCGCCGGCGGCCGACACGGCGCCCGCGCTCAGTCCCAATCCGGCCCCGGCGGCGCCGACGCCCAGCATGCGCAACGCGTCCCGGCGGCTCAGCCGCGCGGCACGATCATCATGAATCGCCACGGTTGTCCTCCTCTCGCTGACGGGCAGCATCATACACGCAACGTTTCGGGCGCAAAAGCGGGCCGAGGCGGCCGACCCGGGGGGGTTGCGCCGCTGCGCGGCGGCCTGCGCGATCGTGTAAAATCGGTGTTTCGATCTTCGGCCCCGCTGCGTGAACCGAGCCCAAGTGTTTGGATCTCAACCAATCATTTGAACCACTGCGGCGTGCGGAGCAGGAACGCAAGCCGCGTATACGGAATGACTTGGCTGAGCGAGCAACTTGGCTCCAAACTTGCATGAGCCTTGCTTGACCCGAGAGGCCCGAACGATCCCAGGGAGGGAGAATCCACGATGAAGAAAGCGGTAGTCCTGGCCACGCTGCTGCTCGTGCCCGGCATTGCCGGCGCGCAGCAGATTGGCGGCACGGTCACCGACACCACGGGCGGCGTGCTGCCCGGCGTGACGGTGGAGGCGCGCAGTCCGGCCCTGATCGAGCAGGTGCGGACGGCGATCACCGACGGCAACGGGCAGTACCTGATCGTTGCCCTCGAGGTCGGCACCTACGACGTCACGTTCTCCCTGCCGGGGTTCGGCACGGTGCTGCGCCAGGGCGTCGAGCTGAGCAGCGGCTTCACCGCCAACATCGACATCCAGCTCGGCGTCGGCGACATCGAGGAGACGATCACCGTCTCCGGGGCCACGCCCGTCGTCGACATCCAGAACGTCGAGCAGCGGCAGGTCATGGACCGCGAGGTCATCGACAGCATCCCGACCGGCAAGTCGTTCCAGTCCTACGCGCTGCTCGTGCCGGGCATGGGCGGCTTCGACAGCTACCTGACGAGCCTGTCGCAGGACCAGGGCGGCATCAGCGGCCAGACGCTGCAGCGGCTGGCCATCCACGGCGGCGACCAGGAGGACCAGCAGCTCGAGATCAACGGCATGGACGTCGGAGACTCGCTGACGCAGGGCGCCAACTACTCGGTCTTCCCCGACTCGAACTTCGAGGAGCTGGCGTACAACTATTCGGCCAGCCCGGCCGAGATCGAATCGGGCGGCGTGCGGATCAACATGATCCCGCGCGAGGGCCGCAACGACTGGAGCGGCCACTTCTTCACCACCTTCGCCTTCCAGGGACTGAACGCCGACAACATCAAGAACGACGACCGGCTCCTGGCCGCGAATCCCGACCTCACGGCCACGCTGATCGACGAAATCTGGACGGTCAACCCGGTGGTCGGCGGTCCGATCGTTCGCGACCGCGTCTGGTTCTTCGCGACGCACACCTCGCAGGTAGCCGACACCTTTGCGGGCGGCGTCTTCCACGAAGACCCGGCGAGCCTCCAGGACCCGAACAACTGGGGGCTGGTATTCGACACCAGCAACCCCGCGGTCGACGCGACGACGCTCCGCGAGCAGTCGATCAACTTCACCATCCAGGCGACGCAGCGCGACAAGTTCAAGCTGTACTGGACCAACAGCAGCACCGACCAACCGCACCTGCTGCAGGGGCGCACACTTGCGTCGATCGCCGTTGCGCCGGCGGCCGCGTTGCGGGGCGAGATCCGGACCAACACGTACCAGGCCACCTGGACCCGGCCGCACACCAACCGCCTGCTGTTCGAGGCCGGCGCGTCGATGCTGCCGGTGCGCTACAGACTGCACCCGACAGACACGGCGAACCTCGACGTGCCGGGCGTGCTCTTCGTGCCCGGACCGTGGGCCATCCGCAACATGTCCGGCTGGTTCCGAGGCGCGCAGGAGCGCAACAGCCCGAAGCACACCAACATGATCCGCGCGTCGGTGTCGTACGTCACCGGCAGCCACAACCTGAAGTTCGGCATGACCGGCCTGTGGCTGGGCGAGAACACCATCAACTCCAACTACCACCGTTGGTACGACGTCCTGGCGGTCGGGCCGAGCCCGGTCCGGGCCCACTTCCGCACGCCGGCCTGGCAGATCAACCGAGCGCGGAACATGGGCATCTACGCCCAGGAGCAGTGGACGCTCGACCGGCTGACGATCAATGCCGGCATCCGCTACGACTACGAGCAATCGAGTTGGCCCGACCAGGCCACGACCGGCGCGGGCTCCTGGCTGCAGGGCGAACGAGATCTGTTCATTCGCGGCGAGACAGCGAACGGCTGGCGCGACCTGCAGCCGCGTCTCGGCTTGGCGTGGGACGTGCGCGGCGACGGCCGGACGGCGGTCAAGTTCGGCGCGCACCGCTACGGCAAGCGCAACTCAACCGACATCGCCAACCTCCTGAACCCGGGCCTGAACAACATCAGAATGAACCGGACCTGGCTGGACGGGGCCACCGGCTGCATCCCACACTCGGGGTTGGGGAACACCGGAACAGCGTGGCAGAACAGCCTTTGGCCGGGGGACTGTATTCCCGGCGACGGCCTCGTGCAGGGCAATCCCCTCATCAACGAGCCTAACGGGGAGCTGCTGAACCCCAATCCGACCCCGTTCTTCGGCAGCCCCGTACAGACCACGTTTTTCGACGAAGCGTGGCGCTACGGCTGGGACAACCGGCCGTCGAACTGGGAGATCACAGCCAGCATCCAGCAGGAGCTGGCGCCCGGCCTGTCGCTCGACGTCGGTTACTTCCGGCGCTCGTGGATCAACTTCTTCGTTGAGGACGACCGCGCCCTCAGCCCGGCAGATTACGAGGAGTTCACCTTGGCAATTCCTCAAGGGCTGCGAGACCTGAACCCGGATCTGCCGCAGTCGATCATGCTGTACGACCAGCGGCCGGAGACCATCCAGCGGCCGGACACCATCTTCCTCGGGGCGGACAACTTCGGCGGCCAGACCCAGAACTGGCAGGGCTTCGACGTCACGATTGACGGCCGGCTCGAGAACCTCCTTATCCAGGGCGGCCTGAGCACCGGCGCCACCGACACCAACAACTGCAACATACTCAGCGCACTGCCGGAGATCCAGTTCAACGCGCGGGCCTTCTCGGGTGCCGGGACGTCGCAGACGTACTGCGACGCGCAGCACAACTGGCTGACGCAGGTCAAGTTCCTCGGGTCGTACACCCTACCGTACGACGTCCAGATCGCGGCGACGCTGCAGAACCAGCCGGGACCGGAGCGCTTCGCCGAGGTGGCGTACAGCGGGGACACGCTGGTGAACGGGCGACCGTATACCCAGGGGGGAACCGTCGAAGTGAACGTCGTCCCGCCGGGATCGTGGTACGGCGACCGCTTCAGCCAGTTCGACCTGCGGCTGACGAAGATCTTTCGGATGGGGGGCGGCACGCAGCTCCGGGCCATGTTCGACCTCTTCAACCTGTTCAACGCGAACGCGGTTACTCGCGAGGCACCGGGCTGGGGCGGCGCCACCGGCACCGGCGCCGGCTACTTGGTGCCGCAGGTGACCATGGCCGGCCGGCTGGCCAAGTTCGCCTTCCAGCTCGACTTCTAGCTCCGCGCACGCTCCGGGGCCGGACAGTCCCGGACCCGCGGCGGATGTTCAGGGGATGACCCTCGCGGGTCGTCCCCTTTTTTCTTGGCGGCTCGGGTGTCCCGGGAAAATCCGTGCGGGGGTAGCGGGATGAGGCAGGCCTGACCGCGGGACGGCGCTACGGACGCCGTCTGACCGTCAGCTTCCGAGCGCGGCGGCGGCGATGGCGGCGACGGCGCCGGTCATCGCGAGCACGGTGGTGATCTGGATGCCGACCACCCAGAAGAACTGCCGCGACATCTTGTCGTCGAGCCTGTCGAGTCGCTGATCGACACGCTGCTCCATGGCCTCGAACCGTCGCTCCATGGTCTCGAACCGCCGGTCGACGGCCTCGAACCGCCGGTCGACCTCCTCGAACCGCCGGTCGATGGCCTCGAACCGCTGCTCCATGGCCTCGAACCGCTGGTCGATGGCCTCGAAGCCGCGGTCCATGCGGCGACCGAGTTCCACGATCGCTCCACGCAGCCCTTCGATGCCGCGCGCGTTTTCTTCCACCTGCTGCTCCACTGCAGTCATCCGTTCTTCAACCGCCTTCACAGCCACAGTGACCTCCGCAGTATAGGCCGGCGCGCCATCCTCGACAACGCCGTTTCCGGAGGGCTACAGCAGCAGGAAACATGCCAGCAGTTCACGGCCATCGCGCAGGCTCGGCCCCGTTCGACCGGTCATCGCTGCCCCGGGCTCCGATACTCGGCGGTCGCATGAACGGCTGCCGACATCGACGGCAACCGCCGCTGCTAAGATCCACGGCAGCGCATGTCCCAGCGACGGCAGCGAGCGGCGCGGACGGCCCGCCAGGCGGGTCCGCCGGCGGCGGGGTTACCCGCCTCGGAGGCGCGGCTCACGGACCTGCCGCCGGCGCGGGCGCTCGCGTGGCCGCTGGGGTTCACGCTGGCGCTGGCGGCGTTCGCGGCCGTCGGCGCGGTCCACCAGCGGCCGCCGTTGCTGGGGGCCGTGCTGGGCGCCGCCGGCGCGCTGCTGGCCTGGAACGCCGTGCTGCTCGCGGCGGCGACGCGGTCGGGCCGCCGCCTGGCGGTGGACGTTGTCCTGCGCAAGCAGCATTACGTGCAGGCCTGTGCGCAGCTCTCCGTTTACCTCTACTGGGGCTGGTACTGGCGCGAGGTGTACGACTCCGCGCACCTGATCGCCGCGCAGCTCGTCTTCGCCTACGCGTTCGACATGCTGCTCACGTGGTCGCGGCGCGACCGCTACGCGCTCGGCTTCGGCCCCTTCCCCATCATCTTCAGCATCAACCTCTTCATGTGGTTCAAGCCGGACTGGTTCGCCCTGCAGTTCGTCATGGTGGCGGTCGGCTTCGCCGTGAAGGAGCTGATCCGCTGGCAGCGCGACGGACGCCGCGTGCACATCTTCAACCCGTCGTCGTTCCCGCTCGGTCTCGCCGCCGTGCTGCTGATCGCGACCGGCGCGACGGACCTGACCTGGGGGCCCGAGATTGCGGTCACGCAGATCTTTCCGCCGTACATCTACCTGCTGATCTTCGTGGCAAGCCTGCCGGCGCAGCTCCTCTTCGGCGTCGTGTCGATGACGCTGTCGGCGGTGGTGACGACGTACGCGTTCATCCTCGTCCACTTCGCGCTCACCGGCAGCCACTTCTTCAGCCCCGCGGCGCTCGGCGGCGGAGCCGTCCCGATCGCGGCATTCCTGGGCATGCACCTGCTGTTCAACGATCCCTCCACCTCGCCGCGCACCGAGCTGGGACGCATCGTCTTCGGCGTCCTGTACGGCGCCAGCATCATCGTGCTGTTCGGCCTGCTGGAACGCGCCGGCATCCCCACGCACTACGACAAGCTGCTGGCGGTGCCGGTGCTCAACCTGCTGATCAGGGCCATCGACGGCGCCGCGCGGTCCGACCTCTGCCGGCGCCTCGACCCGGCTGCGCTCGGGCGTGAGCTGACGCCCGTGCGCCGCAACCTCGCGTACGTCGCGGTGTGGGCCGTCGTCTTCGTCGCGATGCAGCTCCAGACGGGGACCGAGGTCGCGCTGGCACGCGGCGTCTCGCTGCTCTCGCAGGGCCGCGTCGCGGAGACGATCGCCCACTACCGCGACGTCGTGCGGGCGCAACCGGAGCGCGCGGCGCTGCAGAACGAGCTCGGCTACGTGCTGCTGCGGGCGGGGCGCACGGCCGAAGCGCTGGGGCCGCTCGAAGCGGCGGCCGCGCTCGCGCCGGACGTGGCCCAGACGCACAACAGCCTGGGCGTGGCGCATGTGCGGGGCCGGCGCTGGGACGCCGCGGTCGCCGCGTTCCGGCGGGCGCTCGAGCTGCAGCCGGACTACCCGGAGGCCAGCTTCAACCTCGCGCAGCTCCACGACGGCGGCCGCGGCGTGGCCGCGGACGCGGGCGAGGCGGCGCGGCTCTATCGCCAGGCGGCGGCGCACGGCCACGCGGGCGCCCAGGTGAACCTCGGCCGCATGTACCGCGACGGGCGCGGCGTGCGGCAGGACGACGCCGAGGCGGTCCGCTGGTACCAGCGCGCCGCCGACCGGGACCATCCGTTCGCGCAGTTCAACCTGGCGCTGATGTACCGCTCGGGCGACGGGGTCGCGCAGGACGACGTCGCCGCCCACATGTGGCTCAGCCTGGCGGCCGCCCGGCTTGCCGGCGACGAGCGGGAGGCCGCCGCGGCTGCCCGTGTGCGGGCCGTCGACTCGCGCGCGGCTCTCGAGCGGCGCATGAGCCCCGGCCAGGTCGCCGCCGCCGAGCGGCTGGCGCGCGAGTGGCGGCCGCTCGCCGGAGCGCGCTAGCCCGCCAATCGTCGCCTGACGGCTCCGCTCGGCGCCCAACCAACCCTGCAGGAGTCCGCGCCGTTCTACGGCGCAGACTCCTAGCGCTGGTAGTCGGTCTCGTCCAGCGATACCCGGATGATCTCCTCGTCGTTCCGCAGCACGACATGCCGGTTGGCGAACGCGGGATGGGCCCAGACGACCAGGCGATCGCTCTGCCCGTGACGCCTGCGTGACCGGCTGCCGGGACGCGACGGGCCGTAGCCGGTCCGCGAGGTGGGGTTCAGCAGATGGGTCCGGTCGATCTCGACGTAGCCCTCCGGCGTGAAGCGGGCGATGATGAGATCGCCGTTCTCGTTGTAGACGAAATAGCGGTCCTCGTGCCGCACGAAGTGGGCCGAGCCCCAGCGGTTGCGAGTGGTCAGCCCCTCCGCCTCCCAGATCCGCTCTCCGGTGTCCGCCCGCAACCCGCGGACGTGCCCGTGGCTGCCGATGCCGTAGATGTAGTCGCCCTCGATCAGCGGCGTCGTGATGTTCGAGTGCAATCCGTCCGACTCGGCGACCTCGACGCCGTCCTCCAGGATACGGTCGGTGCCGTCGTCCTTCCAGAGCAGCGTGGCGGCCGGTCGGTCGGGAGAGAGCCGCATCATCATCGATCCGGTGTAGAACCCCGACACCAGCAGGTACGAACCGCTGCGGACCGCGTCGGCGATCGGAGCCTGCCCTCCCGGGAACGGCTCTTCCCAATACAGCGCGCCGGTCTCCGGGTCGAGCGACGAGAGTCCCCACGGGTGCCAGACGATCAACTGCGGGACGCCGCCCGCCTCGATGACGAGCGTCTGGCTGTAGCCCATCCCGGTCCGCGGCTCCAGCGCCCTCCAGAGCTCCTCGCCCGTGTGCTTGTCGAAGGCCATGACCAGCGCGTCCGGCTCGCCGCCGACGACGAAGATGACGCGGTCGCCGTCGACCAGCGGCGCGACCGAAGAACCCCAGACCGGGATGTACGCGTCGTACTCGGCCACCGTGTCCCTTTCCCAGATCACGGCGCCGGTCGCGGCGTCCAGGCAGAAGATGCGCCCCGCCGCGCCGGTCAGGTAGACGCGGCCGCCGTCGACGGTCGGCGTGGCGCGCGGGCCCGACGCGTAGCTGAACATGAGCATCCGGTAGGTCGTGGCCCACTGGCGGGTCCACAGCACCTCGCCGCTGTCCTCGTCGAGGGCCAGGATCCGCTCGTTGCCGTCCATCGTGCGCGGGTCGGTCTCGGCGTAGTCGAGGACGAACACGCGGCCGTCGGCCACGGCGGGCCCGGCGAAGCCGCCGCCCACCGGCGCCCGCCACTTGACGACGAGTCCTTCGTCCGGAAACTCGCGCAGGATGCCGGTCTCGGTCCAGATCCCGAGCCGCTCGGCGCCGCGCCACTGCGGCCAGTCCTCCGCCTCCGAGGTCGCTCCCGCGGCCACGACGGCCAGCAGGGCGCCGGCGGTGATGCGGCTGAATCGCCCGGCACCTGCGGATGCCGGGCGGGAGTGACTGGGCATATCGCTATTCGACCACGTATTCGCCCTCACCGGTTCGTCCTCACCGGATGCGGCGATCGGTTGTCGGCGCATCCACGCGCATGGGCGCCATGTCAATCGCTATACACCCTCGACATACACCCTCGACGATGACTACGTCGGTCCTGGAGACGCTGCGGATAACGAGCCGGCTGAACGAAGCTCCCTGCGGAAGCCCACCGCGCGTTCATGGCAGGGCGAACACCCAGAGCACGCCGCCCTGGGGCAGGAGCGTCGTGGTGCCGCGGCTGCGGTCGAGCGCATTCTGCATCCGCGCCGGGTCCAGGCCCCAGCCGGCTTGCACGGCGACGTGCTGCACGCCGTCGACCAGATACGAAACGGGGACGCCGATGACGCCGGAGTTGGTGCGCTGCTCCCAGAGCGTTTCCCCCGTCCGCGCGTCGAAGGCCCGGAAGTAGCGGTCGTTCGTGCCGCCGGCGAAGACGAGGCCGCCCGCGGTGGTGAGCACCGGCCCCCAGTTATGCGACTCGAACTCGCGGGTCCAGACTGCCTCGCCGCTGCTCAGGTCCCAGGCCTGCAGCTCCCCGATGTGGCTCGCGCCCTCGCGCACGAACATCTGCGACGAAGCGCCCGTGAACACCTCCCCGGGCGTGTACTCCACGTCGCGCGTGGTCATGTAGGCGCACAGGTTGTCGTTGGCGGAAAAGTACAGGTAGCCGGTGACCGGGTTGTAGGCGGCCGGCGGCCAGTTCTTGCCGCCCCATACCGACGGGCAGAACATCACGCGCTCCCCGGTCCGCGGGGTGTGCTCGGGGTCGTACTCGGGCCGGCCGGTCTCCGGATCGATGCCCGTGAATGCGTTCTGGTGGGCGTACGCGGTCGCATCGACGAACCCGATCCGGCCGGCGCTGCGCTCGAGCAGCCAGAGATACCCGTTGCGGCCGGGGTGCACCAGCCCCTTGACCGTGCGCCCGCCGCGATCGAAGTCGACGAGCAGCGGCGGCGCCACCTCGTCCCAGTCCCAGGATCCGTTCCAGTGGTACTGGTGATACCCCTTCAGCTCGCCCGTGTCGGCATCGAGCGCGATGACGGAGTTCGCGTACAGGTTGTCGCCGGGCCGCAGGTCGCCCATCCAGGGGCCGCCGTTGCCCGTCCCCCAGTACGTCAGGTTCGTCTCGGCGTCGTACGTCCCCGTCACCCAGACCGGCACGCCGCCCGTGCGCCAGGCGTCCCCCGGCCAGGTGTCGCCGCCGGGCTCGTCCGGCGAGGGAATGGTGTGCGTCCGCCAGACCTCGCCGCCGGTCGCGGCATCGAAGGCGGCGACGAAGCCGCGGATGCCCATCTCGCCGCCGGACACGCCGACCAGCACCTTGCCGTTGACCGCGAGCGGCGCGAGCGTCATGTAGTACCCGGTCCGCCAGTCGCCCACGGACGTCTCCCACGCCACGCGCCCGGTCGCGGCATCCAGGGCGACCACGAAGGCGTCCACCGTCGCCAGGTAGACCTTGTCGTCGTGCAGCGCCACGCCGCGGTTGGTCGGGTGGATCTGACGCAGCTCCTCCGGGAGGCGCCGCACGTAGCGCCAGCGCATGTCGCCGGTGCGCGCATCGAGCGCGATCACGTTGTTCTGCGGCGTCGTGAGGAACATCGCGCCGTCGTTGACGATCGGGGGCGACTCGTGGCCCTCGGTGAGGCCGGTGGCGAACGCCCAAGCCGGGCGGAGGCCGGCGACGTTCTCCGTCGTGATCTGGTCGAGCGGGCTGTAGCCCCAGCCGTCGTACGTGCGCCGGTACATCAGCCAGTCGCCGGCGGGCGGGTCGCGCAGCTCGGCGTCGGTGACCGGGCTGTAGGCGGGCGCCTCCTGCGCGGCCGGGTGCGAGGCCGCCAGGGCGCAGCCCGCGATGGCGATCGCCGCAGCCGAGAGGCGCACCAGGCCGCACGAAGTCATGCAACGCATCCTATGTATCGTCTGCATCGTCGCTCCATCTCAAGTAGTACAGGCGACCGTCGACCGCGCCGGCGACCACGTCGCACGCGCGTCCGCTCGCGCTGCAGGCGGTTACCGCTCCTGTCAGCGGAACGGACTGCTCCCCGTCGGCGGGCATCCCCAACGACGCGAAGCGGCTCCAGTCCGCGCCGTCCCACCCCGTGTGCACCAGGTCGCCATGCGGGCCGCGCGCGAACACGTCGAGGCGATCCGCCCCCCGGCTGCAGGCGGCCGGCGGTCCGGTGAGCGGGGCCGGCACCGTCACCGTCGGATACGACTCGTCGGGCACCTCCGGCGAGCCGAGCGAAGCGTACTCGCTCCAATCCGCGCCGTTCCACCACTTCAGCAGCAACTGGCCCTCCGCACCGCGCTGGAACAGGGCGATGCCCGACTGCCCGCAACGGCACGCGGCAACCGCCTCGGCCACCGCCGGCCGCCCCGCGCGGCGCCCCTCGGACGACGCGGGCAGCGCGCCCAGCGAATCGAACGGACCCCATTCGCCTCCGTGGCGAATCGCGTGCAGCACCTCCCCGTCCTGCCCCACCGCCAGGACGTCGAGGCGATCGGGGCCGGAACGGCAGATGGCGGGCGGACCGGCCAGCCCGACCGGAATGGCCCGGCCGGCGGGGGCGGCCGCCGGCGCGCCGAGGCACTCGAACTGCACCGGTCCCTCCGGCGTCAGGCTCAGGTGCAGCAGGTCGCCGTCGGGACTGCGCGCGGCCAGCTCGATCGCGTCCGGGCCCCCGGCGCACGCCGCCAGTTGCCAGTCGACGGGCACGGCGATGCTGCCGCCCCGGCTGCGCGCCACCGGAACGCCGAGCGAGCGGGGCGGCCGCCAGCCGGCGGCGTCCCGGTCGACCCGGACCAGCTCACCGCCCCCGGCGCGCGCGAGCAGCACGACGCCGCCGCCCGCCGACGATACGGCGGCCGGACAGAAGAGCCCGGGACCAAGGGCGGACCACGCCGCACGCATCGGGTCAGTCCACCCTTCATGCCCTGGTCCGCATCCAGCCGTAACGCGTGTGGCTGGGCGCCGGCCCCAGAGCCGCGTACTTGTCCCTGAACTTCGTCATGTTGTCGGCCGTGTAGCCCGGCCGCGCGACCTGTTCGTCTTCGACGACCAGTTGCACCTGGGCCGCGCCGTTGGACATCATGCGGGTCGGGATCGGCGACCGCAGCGGCTCGGATTCGTCCGCCCGCGCCAGCTCGGCGATCTGCGCCCCGTCGAGCAGGCCGTGATCGGCCTCCCAGAACTTTCCTTCCTCGTCCCACTGGCCGATTGCCATGGACCCTCACCGCTGCGTTTGGAGCAGGTGCCCAGCGTATCATCTTCAATTGGACGGGGCTGCGCCCCGAACCCCCGGCGGCGCTTGCGGGGACCCCATGAGCCCCGCGCCGCGCCGCCGAGCCGCGCCGTGCGCGGCTTCCATCAGACGGGGCTGCGCCCCGAACCCCCGGCGGCGCTTGCGGGGACCCCATGAGCCCCGCGCCGCGCCGCCGAGCCGCGCCGTGCGCGGCTTCCATCAGACGGGGCTGCGCCCCGAACCCCCGGCGGCGCTTGCGGGGACCCCATGAGCCCCGCGCCGCGCCGCCGAGCCGCGCCGTGCGCGGCTTCCATCAGACGGGGCTGCGCCCCGAACCCCCGGCGGCGCTTGCGGGGACCCCATGAGCCCCGCGCCGCGCCGCCGAGCCGCGCCGTGCGCGGCTTCCATCAGACGGGGCTGCGCCCCGAACCCCCGGCGGCGCTTGCGGGGACCCCATGAGCCCCGCGCCGCGCCGCCGAGCCGCGCCGTGCGCGGCTTCCATCAGACGGGGCTGCGCCCCGAACCCCCGGCGGCGCTTGCGGGGACCCCATGAGCCCCGCGCCGCGCCGCCGAGCCGCGCCGTGCGCGGCTTCCATCAGACGGGGCTGCGCCCCGAACCCCCGGCGGCGCTTGCGGGGACCCCATGAGCCCCGCGCCGCGCCGCCGAGCCGCGCCGTGCGCGGCTTCCATCAGACGGGGCTGCGCCCCGAACCCCCGGCGGCGCTTGCGGGGACCCCATGAGCCCCCGGCGCCGCGCCGCCGAGCCGCGCCGTGCGCGGCTTCCATCAGACGGGGCTGCGCCCCGGACCGCCGGCGTCCGCTTGCCGGGACCCCAGACCCCCGCGCCGCTCCCGCCTCGCGCGCCTGGCGGAGTCTGCTACCGTTTTACGGGCCAGAGAGTCCTGGCCCGCGCTGCCGCGGTAGAATGGCGTGTCTGGCATGCATCGCGCGTGCCGGACGCGGTGGGGACATGGGGACCACGACGATGACCACAGGGACTGAAGTCGGTCGGTGGCGGAGCGGGCCGTTTCTGGCGGTCCTGGCGGCACTGCTCGTTGCGGCACCGGCCGGTGCCGCGGCACAGGCGGAACACGAGGTGACGTTCACGAAGGACATTGCGCCGATCCTGCAGCGCTCGTGCGAGAGCTGCCACCGCCCGGGCGGCGGGGCGCCGATGTCGCTGATCAGCTACCAGGACGTGCGCCCCTGGGCGCGCTCCATCCGGCAGCGCACGCTGGCCCGCGAGATGCCGCCCTGGTTCATCGACAAGAACATCGGGATCCAGGCGTTCAAGGACGACCCGTCGCTGACCGCCGGCGAGATCGCGCTCATCGGGAGCTGGGTCGACGCGGGCGCCCCCCGCGGCAATCCGGCCGATCTGCCGCCGCCCCGCCGGTGGCCGGCCGGCAAGTGGACCATCGGCGAGCCCGACCTGATCGTCGAGTCCCCGGTGGCGACCGTGGCCGCGGTGGCGGCCGACTGGTTCGGCGGCATCAACCCGCCGTCGCCCACCGGGCTGACCGAGGACCGCTACGTGCAGGCGGTCGAGGTCAAGGAAGTGCTCCTCGACGACGACGGGCTGGAGATCCGGCCGGCCGCCGCGTCGGCGGGCGATGCCGCGGGCGACGCGGGTCGCGCCGAGCTCAACCTGTTCGTCGTCCATCACGCGGTGATCGCCGCCGTGACGGACCGCGAGGGCGACCAGCCCGGCGGCTTCGGCCAGATGGGCAACTTCAACATCACGCACGAGCTGGGCCAGAACGCGACGCACTTTCCCGACTGGGTCGGCATCCGTCTGCCCGCCGACTCGGTCCTGACCTACGACCGCATGCACTATCACTCGGTTGGCCGCGAGGTGCGCGTGCGCGTGGACACCGCGTTCAAGCTGCATCCCAGGGAGTACGAGCCGAAGTACCTGCAGGGCTTCGGCGCCCAGTCGGGCGCCTTCGACCTGGAGCTCGACATCCCGGCCGGCGAGGACGACATCATGCGCGACGGCTTCTACCGGCTCGACCGGCCCGCGCTCATGATGACCTTCGAGCCGCACCTGCACTCGAGCGGGAAGCGGATGTGCATCGAGGCGATCTATCCGAACAACGCGCGCGAGATGCTCAACTGCGCCGACTACAACCACAACTGGGTGAAGGTCTACGTCTACGAGGACGAGGCTGCGCCGCTGCTGCCGGCCGGCACCCTCCTGCACCTGCTGGCGTGGTACGACAACTCGCCCAGCAACCCGCGCGTGCTCGACCCGCGCAACTGGAAGGGCTGGGGCAACCGCTCGATCGACGACATGCTGTACCACCTGCCGCGCATGGTCTACCTGACCGAGGAGCAGTTCGAGGCCGAGGTGGCGGCGCGCGGCGCGCGGCAGGCGTTCGCGACCGCGCAGGACCAGCAGTAGGCGCCATGCGGACGACGCGCGGCAATCGGCAGTGGACGCGGGCGGCGGCGTTGGCGGCGGTCGTGTGCCTGGCCGGCCTGACCGCGGCCAGCGGCCAGACGATCATCTACTCGCGCGGCCAGAACGTCGCGCCGGCGTTCGAGGGCTGGGAGCAGAACCCGGACGGCACGTTCAACCTGGTGTTCGGGTACATGAACCGCAACATGGACGAGATGCTCCACATTCCGGTCGGCCCCGGCAACCGGCTCGAGCCGGGGCCGGCGGACCAGGGCCAGCCGACGTACTTCCTGCCGCGCCGCAACCGCTACGTGTTCCGCGTCCGGGTGCCGCACGACTTCGGCGAGCGGGAGGTCGTGTGGACCCTGACCGCGCACGGCCGGACCGAGAAGGCGTATGCCAGCCTCAGGCCGGACTACGTCATCGACGACCTGCTCCGGATGAAGGACATCGGGGGACTGGGCGTGCGGGCCATCGAGCGCCGCAACCGCCCGCCGACGGTGCGCGTGGAAGGCGCCGCCGCGCGCGCGGTGCGGGTCCGGGAGCCGCTGGCGCTGATGGCGGTCGCCGGCGACGACGGCATCCCCGAGCCGAAGCCGGCCGCGCCGCGCACGCCGGTCAACTACAACGCGTGGGGGCTGCGCGTGGCGTGGTTCGTCTATCGGGGCGCCGGCGACGAGGTGTCGTTCGAGCCCGAGCAGTTCAAGGTGTACACCGACTATCGCGGCAACTCGCCCTGGTCGCCCGGCTGGGCGCCGCCGCCGGTTCCGGCGGACGGCAGGTTTCCCGTCACGGCCACGTTCGCCGCGCCCGGCACGTACGTGCTGCGCGTGATGGCCCACGACGGCGGGCTGATCACGAACCGGGACGTGGCGGTGACGGTGACCGAATGAGATACCCACGAGCACGTTTCGGCGCGCTGGCCGCCGCGCTGGCGCTGTGCGGGCTGACCGCCGCGGACGGCCAGCAGATCGTCTACCTCAGCGGCCAGACCATCGCGTCGGCGTTCGAAGGCTGGGAGCAGAATCCCGACGGCAGCTTCGACATGGTGTTCGGCTACTTCAACCGGAACCTGGAGGAGCACCTCCACGTGCCGATCGGTCCGGACAACCGCATCGAGCCGGGCGGCCCGGACCGGGGCCAGCCCACCTGGTTCATGCCGCGCCGCAACCGGTTCCACTTCAGGATCAGGGTGCCCGCCGACTTCGGCGACCGGGAGCTGGTGTGGACGCTGACGACGCAGGGCCGGACCGAGAAGGCGTACGCCACCCTGATCCCCGAGTACATCATCGACAAGCAGTTGCCCATGCTCGACGTGGGCAACTTCGGGCGCGATCCGGAAGGCCGGGACATGCTCAACGAGGCGCCGACCGTGGCGCTCGAAGGGCCGTCCGCGCACGACGTGGCCGTGGGCGCGCCGCTCCACCTCGCCGCGTCGGCCGGCGACGACGGCATGCCGGAGCCGAAGCCCGCGCCGCAGGGACGTCCCGGCTCACCCCGCAGCCGGGCCAACGCGCTGGGGCTGCGGGTCGTCTGGTACGTCTACCGCGGCGACGGGGCGCACGTCGCGTTCGACCCCCCGCAGTTCAAGGCCTATCCGGACTACCGGCTGAACAGCAACTCGCCGTGGTCGCCGGGCTGGGAGACGCCGGCGCTGCCCGCCGACCGGCGCTGGCCGGTGACGGCCACCTTCAGCCGGCCCGGCGAGTACGTCGTCCGCGTCCTGGCGACCGACGGGGGCCTGACGGACCATCGCGACGTGGCCGTGACGGTGCGCTGAACGGGTCGGTCCCCGGGGCGTCGCGCCCCCGCCGCGCGGCGGCCGCGGCCGATTGACACTGCGCGAAGGCGTCGCGTACGATATGCGCGATTCCCTGTCGCCATAGCTGTGTACCCGCGCAGGGGCTCCATCTGTCCCGGCGGGTGGGCCGCCCCGAGAGGAGACCGCTCAAGATGCTATCCACGCTCAAGCATGCCTGCCTGATCGCCGCCGGACTCGCCCTGCTGACCGGCAGCGCGCCGGCGTTCGCCGCCGGCGCCGCGGAAGCGGCGGCCGACGTGACGTTCACCCGGGACGTGGCCCCGATCCTGCAGCGCTCCTGCCAGACCTGCCACCGCCCCGGCGCCCTGGCGCCGATCTCGTTCGTCACGTACGAGGAGGCGCGGCCCTGGGCGCGGGCGATGAAGGAGAAGACGGCGCTGCGCGAGATGCCGCCCTGGTTCATCGAGAAGAACATCGGCGTCCAGCACTTCAAGGACGACCTCTCGCTGACGGATGAGGAGATTGCCACCATCGGGGCCTGGGCCGACGCCGGCGCGCCGCGCGGCAACCCGGCCGACATGCCGCCGCCCGTCGAGTGGGCGGATGCGGACGAGTGGACCATCGGGGAGCCCGATCTGATCGTCTCCTCGCCCCGGATGGTGGCGCCGGCGGTGTCGGCCGACTACCACGACGAGCTCGGCCCCGTGCCCACGGGGCTGACCGAGGACCGCTACGTCAAGGCGGTCGAGGTCAAGGAGGTCCGGCTGCTCGACGACGACCAGCGGGCCGCGGCGCGCGCGAACTCGCGGGCCGGCTTCGGCAACTTCACCATCCACCACATCGGCGTGCACAGCAGCGCGGTGTTCACGGAGCAGACCGACCTCTCGCTCGAGGACCGCAGCCGGTTCCGCATGGTCTACAGCCTGGGCCAGAACGCCACCATCTACCCGGACGACACGGGCGTCACGCTGGCCGCCGGCTCGGAGCTGCGGTTCACCGTGCACCTCTACTCCTCGGGCGTGGAGATTCCGGTGCGCGCCGACGTCGGCTTCGTGTTCCATCCGCAGGGATTCGAGCCGAAGTACAAGCAGTCCGGATTCCTCGCCATGGGCAACATCGGCGACGGGCTCGACATTCCGGCCGGCGCGGACAACGTCCGTTTCGACGGGTTCTACACGATGCCGCAGCACGGCATCCTCACCACCTACGAGCCGCACATGCACTCGAGCGGCAAGCGGATGTGCGTCGAGGCGGTCTACCCCGACCAGACCCGCGAGATGCTCAACTGCTCGAAGTACGACCACAGTTGGGCGCGGGTCTACGTCTACGAGGACGACCACGCGCCGATCCTGCCGAAGGGCACGGTGCTGCACATCGTCGGCTGGTACGACAACACGGCCAAGAACCGCAACGTCGTGGATCCGCGCAACTGGAAGGGCTGGGGCAACCGCTCGATCGACGACATGTTCCTGCTGCTGCCGAAGGTGACCTTCCTCGACGAGGAGCAGTACGCGGAGGTCGTGGCCGAGCGCGAGATGCTGCGCGCATCGCAAGCCGCCAACCAGCAGAACTAGCAGGCAGGCACGATCGGCTCTAGGCGGCTCCGGGCGCGCACCGCCGCGCCCGGAGCCGCCTAGAGCGCCTTTCCCCGGTTGGACGTCCCTCAACACACGGAGCGAGGCAGCATGGCAAGAATGGCGGTTCTGACGGCCGCGGTGCTGGCGTTCCTGCCCCCCGCCACGGCCGGCGGGCAGCAGGCGTTCACGCACGGGCAGAACATCGCCCCGGTGTTCGAGGGCTGGGAGCAGAAGCCGGACGGCTCGTTCGACATGGTGTTCGGCTTCTTCAACCGCAACTGCACGGAGGTGCTGCACATTCCGGTCGGGCCGGACAACAGCATCGAGCCGGGCGGACCCGACCGCGGCCAGCCGACCCGCTTCTTCCCGCGCCGCGGCAAGTTCATCTTCCGGGTGCCCGTGCCGGCGGACTTCGGCGCCGGCGAGCTCGTGTGGAGCCTGACCGCCTACGGCAGGACCGAGCAGGCCTACGCCACGCTCCACCCCGAGTACATCATCGACAAGCGCATCACGATGATGAACGAGGCCGGGTTCGGCCAGCGCGCCGGCGAGGCGGACAGCCTGCACCCCGAGCTGCGCGTGGACGGCGAGAGCGAGCGAACCGTCGCAGCGGGCGAGCCGCTCGAGCTGACGGTGTTCACCAGCGACGACGGACTGCCGCGCCCCCGGGGCGGTCAGGAGGGCTCGGACGCCGCCGGCCTGATGTTCGGCTGGCTGGTGTATCGCGGCGAGGCCACGCACGTCAGCTTCGATCCCCCGCAGTTCAACCCCGACTTCCGGGGGCGGGCGCGGGGCATCACGATGTGCCCGCAGTTCGCCCCGACGCCCGAGTGGGCTCGGGACGCGATCCCCGAGGACGGGAAGATCACCGTGACCGCCACCTTCAGCGAGCCGGGCACCTACGTGCTGCGGGCGATGGCGCACGACGGCGGGCTGAAGACCACCCGCGAGATCACGGTCAACGTCACCGGCTGAGGGGGCATTCAGACGGGGCTGCGCCCCGAACCCCCGGCGTCCGCTTGCGGGGACCCCACTGCCCCGCGCCGCTCCCGCCGAGGCGCGCTGTGCGCAGCTTCCATCAGACGGGGCTGCGCCCCGAACCCCCGGCGTCCGCTTGCGGGGACCCCAAGAGCCCCGCGCCGCTCCCGCCGAGGCGCGCTGTGCGCGCCTTGCTCTACCGGCGCGTGCCCTCTATGTCCGTCCTGACCTGGAAGAGCGTCTTGCCGGCGGTGATGTAGAGCGTCCGCAGATCCGGGCCGCCGAACGCGACGTTCGTTATCGAATCCTCCGGCACCGGAATCAGCTCCAGCAGCTCGCCGTCCGGCGCGAACACGTGAACGCCGGCGCGGGTGTCCAGCGTCTCGCTCGTGCCCCGCAGACGGTTGAGGCCGGCCGCCACGTAGAGGTTGCCCTCGCTGTCGATGGTCATCCCGTCGCCGCTGCGCCCCGGGTAGAAGTCGTGGAAGACGCGCATGTTGCTGGCCGTGCCGTCCGCGGCCAGGTCGAAGGCGCGAATCATCCGCGCCCCGCCCTCGTGCTGCTGCGTCTCGATGACGTAGAGGGTGGCGTCGTCGGGCGAGACGACGATGCCGTTCGGACGCACCACCTCGGGCTCGGTCAGGATGCGCTCGATCGAGCCGTCCGGATCGATGCGGTACACGGCGTTGACCCCGGTGTACTCGTCGCCGTGCTCCGGCTCGGGGCGGTCGGTGAAATAGATCCGGCCGCTGCCGTCGATGGTGAGGTCATTGGGCCGGTGGAACAGCCTGCCCTCGTAGCGGTCGGCGAGCACCTCGACCTCGCCGGTCTCGACGTTGGTCCGCGTGATGCGCGCGTCCGCGGTGGAGCCGTCGTTCCCCTCGCACGCGAGCAGCCGCCACTGGTCGTCGAAGATCAGGCCGTTCGCCCGGTTGCTCGGCTCCCGGAAAGTCGTCACCGCCCCGTCCGGCGCCATGCGGAGGATCCGGTTGTTGGTGATGTCGGTGAAGTAGACCGACCCGTCCTCGTGCACGGTGGGCCCCTCGGTGAACGCGATGGTCGCCGCCACCTCGAGGCTGCGCCCGCCCCCGGACTCCTGGGCGTCCGCCGCGGCGCCGGCGACGACGACGGCTGCGATGATGATGGCCGACACGCGGCTGGTCGTTCTGAATCGGGACACGATCGCCTCCTCGCTGCAGGACCGGGCGGTCATCCGCGACCCTTGACGCGGATCCGACCGGCGCCTATTCTACGACACCAACACGCTCGTTCCCCCTGCAGGAGGCATTCGTGCCATTGCTTTCAACGGGCCGCCGGAAGGCGCGTCGACTCGCCGTTGCCGCCGCCTGCCTCGTTCTGCTGGCCGCCTCGGCCGCGTCCGGCCAGACGGCGGGCGCCGGCGACAACTGGCCGCGGTTCCGCGGCGCCAACGCCGGAGCGATCGCGGACGACCCGGCGCTGCCCGAGACCTGGAGCCGAACCGAGAACGTCGTCTGGCACGTCGAGATTCCGGGTCAGGGGTGGGGCTCGCCGATCGTCTGGGGCGACCTGATCTTCGTCACGTCGGTCGTCAGCGACGAGCCGCGCCAGGAGCCCGGCCGCGACCTGATCCCGGAGCCGGGTTAGGAAGGCGCGCCGGTCACCTCCATCGACGGCATCGCCAGCGCGCCCCCGCTGGCCACGCCCTACACGTGGATGCTGCACGCCATCGACTTCGCCACCGGCGAGACCCGCTGGCAGCGCGCCCTGCGCACGGGCCTGCCGGCCAACCCGAAGCATCCCAAGAACACCTACGCGTCCGAGACGCCGGTGACCGACGGCCGGTTCGTCTACGTGTTCCACGCGAACGCCGGCCTGTTCGCGGTCGACTTCAACGGCGACATCGCCTGGTCGCGCGAGGTGACCGTGCCCGCCGCACCGCCCGACGTGGCGACCGAGACGCGCATCGTCCCCGGGCGCACGCTCGACGCCGGCTACTTCGCGGGCATCGGGCAGGCCGCCTCCCCCGCCCTGCACGACGGCCGCATCTTCATCGCCGCCGACCACGAGGCGCGCTCCTGGTTCTTCGCCGCCTACAGCACCCAGACCGGCGAGGAGCTGTGGCACGTCCACGAGGCCAAGACGGAGGAGGCGTACGGCTGGTCGTCGCCCTTCGTCTGGGAGAACGACCTGCGCACCGAGGTCGTCATCCTGGGCAACAACCGCGTGCGCTCGTTCGGCCTGGACGGCGCCCGGCTGTGGGAGCTCGAGGGGCTCTCCGTGAGCACGACGCCCACCCCGCTGGCCGCGGACGGCCTGCTGTACGTCAGCTCCGGCTTTCCGTCCATGCTGTTCCGCCCCGTCTACGCCATCCGGCCCGGCGCCAGCGGCGACATCTCGCTCGCGCCGGGCGAGACCGGCAACGAGCACGTGGTCTGGTTCCGGGACGCGGCCGGCACCTACATGCCGTCCGGGCTGGTCTACGACGGCCTGTTCTACGGTCTGTACACGCAGGGCTTCCTGACCGCCCACGATGCCCGCACCGGCGACGAGCTCTACGGCCGCGTGCGGATCGCGCGCGGCACCGGCGGCTTCACGTCGTCACCCTGGGCGTACAACGGCAAGGTCTTCGCCCTGAGCGAGGACGGCGACACCTACGTCATCCGCGCCGGCCCGGACTACGAGCTGCTGGGCGTCAACCCGCTCGAGGAGATGGTCAACGCCACCCCGGCCGTCCTGCGCGGCAGCCTGATCATCCGCACCGTCTCGTCGCTCTGGCGGATCGCCCAAACAGATTGAACGCGCCGCAGCTACAGGTCCAGGTCGGTTTCGAGGCGCGCGGCCGCGACGGCGCGCACTTTCGCGGCCACGCGGTACGAGTCGTCGCCAGCGTGCACGACGATTGCCTCGGAGAGATCGAGGTCGGGGAGCGCCGCGCGCATCGACCGCGTGACCTTCGGCGCCGTCGTTCGCTTGATCTCGATGCCGATCCGCCGGCCGCCCGCGGGCCGTTGGCTATCGCCGACATGCGTGCGCTGCCGTGCCACCCGAAGTCCGGCCCATCCTGGCAGCCGGTCATCGACCCGCTCGCCCGGCCGGTGGGCGACCCCAGGATGACCACCGCGGAACACCCACGCAGCCGCCGCCGATGGTGTGCGCATCCTCGGCCCAAGGAATCATGGCGGCTACTTTAGCGGGATATTTCGGCGATAGCCGCCGAGACTTCATGTTTCTTCCGCCCCCCCCCCAACCCCCACGCGGCCCCTCGTCCACCTTGCACCCCATTCGCCCACCGCCCCGCCGACAACGCTCGGCCACGGCTACGCCACGACTTGGCTCCACTGCTATGATCGCTTGGGAGATCACCCGCAAGGGCACTGCATGACCGACAGCCGTTACGCTCTCCGGCCCGAGGCCGGACCTGTTCCGTACGATTCGCTCAACCGAAGTCAACGTGACGCCTTGGGGGCGATTGCCGCGGCGCTGGCCAAGGCCGTCGAGGATGCGCGATCCAGTCGGTCACCCGAGTCGCAGGGGGTAGCCCATGCCATCGACACCGACCGCACCAGCCGGCTGTTTTTCGTCTCCGGTGAGCCAGGAAGCGGCAAGAGCAGCCTCTAGTAGCAGCCCGAGGTAGAAGTCGGTTCGCCGAGCCCTGCTGTTCAGGCCGCTTGGCGATGAGTAATTGAGCCGACGGGCGCCGGCGGTGTCCATTTGAGGCCCCAGGGACGCGTCAGACGCCCCCAGTGGTCGATCAGGCGGTCGATCAGGCGGAAAATCGCCGAAAAAGCCCGCCCCTGCAGGCTCCGGGGCGTACCGATGCCGGTCTGGCGCCGCAGGAGCATCCCGATGTTGCAGGCAGCCGCCTGGATCAGCACCCGCTTGCGGACATTCTCGTGACCGCGCACAAACACCCGACGCATGCCCCCCGTCTCATACATGTGCGCGAAAGTACGCTCCACCATCTCGCCCCGGCAGCGTTGCAGGCGACGACCCCGCCGCCCGTGCACACGCCGCCGGTTCGCATACAACGCCTGCTGCGCAGCACGCTTCGCCGGCGGCGTCTCTCCCGTCTTCTTGTCCTGCCAGACGCGCCGGCCGCGCTCGGGCTCCGATACGTAGCTCCGAACCCCGACCTCGCCGAGAGCCACCAGCGTCTCGTCGCTGTGATACCCCTTGTCAGCGACCAGCTCTTCGACCCCTCGACCGTCCGGCTGCACCAACTCCACCTGCTCGGCCGCCGCGGTCAGCGTCTCCGGCAGCGTGGCCGTATCGCCGTCCGATGCATCCTGCACCGTCACCGACACGATGGCCCCCGTCTCCATGTCGACCCCGTGCTCGACCTTGTGAGCCAAGTGCGTCCGGCCGTCCTTCATCTTCGCGATCTTCGCGTCCGGGTCCTGCGGCGATTGCCAGTCCTTGTTCGACGTCTTCTTGTTCTTGCGAGACCGGTCGAACCGAGCCAGATCCGCCCGCGTCGGGGTCTCCACCCCAGACGCCTCCGCCAAGCGCCGAAGGAACGCTTCGTAGCTTTCTCCCGTGTCCCGCCGCTCGATGCTCCGCATCGCCGCGTTCGCTTCCAGCGTCGTCGCATCGACGCCCACCGTCTTCCCCTTGACCAGACCCGCCGCCGACAACTGCTCGAGAACCCACGTGAATACCGCCTCGTGCGTCTCGTCGTCGATCAGACGACGCGTCCGCGACAGCGTCGAGTGGTCCGGCGCCGCCTCGGTCACATCCAGGTCCAGGAACGACCGCAGGCTCAGAGAGTCGGCCACCCGCCACGCAATCCCACGCTCCGAAGACAGACCCTCGAAGTAGCCGATGAACAGCATCCGGAAATACCGCCCAGGACGCAGGCTCGGCCGCCCCATCCGCGTCGCGTAGAACACCGCGCACAGCCCCTCGACGAACGCGTCGAACCCGGCCTCGTCCAGAACCCGGTTCAGACGCTCGAAGAACGGATGCCCCGCGTTCGTCGGCAAATCCGCCGTCGTCACCCACAGCGGCGCCCCTGGTCGCGCGGCCGGTTTCTTGCCCATCGCCATAGCTGTTCAGTCTACGGGCTCGATCGCGCCCAGGCCAGGCCCGTTCCCCGACTTTCACCACGGGCTGATAATAATAAGCGCGGGCGGCGCGCATCCCAAGCCCGATGCGGGGCGGGCGGCGTCGCGCGCGACCGGCTGCCCGCGGCGACCGGCGTGATACGCTGAGGCCGATAGATGCCCGGAAACAACCGGCAGCCGCACCTGGGAGGACGACCATGGACAAGGCGACCATGGAAAGGACATCGAGGATCGGCGGACTCGTTGTCGGCATCCTGCTGCTGGCGCTCTTCACGGCGCAGTCGGGAGGCTTCGAGCCCGAGTACCTCGACCCCCGCGGCGAGGAGTTCGCGCGCAACAACCGCATTGCCAGGCCCGGATTGTGGCTGACCGGGGAGGTCGTCCGGGAGGTGGTGACGGACTGGGACTTCGTCAATGACCTCGACGATCCGGAGCGCGCCAACACCGTCATGCTGGAGACCCGCACCTGGTACGGGATCCCCCACTCGGTCACGATCGGCATCGTCGGGCGCGGCGACAAGCTCTACATCCACGCACATTCGGACGAGAACCGGATGCAAACGCCGTTCCCGAACGACAAGTTCTGGACCCAGAACGTCTCCCGCGACCCGCGCGTGCGCCTGAAGATCGAGGACAAGATCTACGAGGCGACCGTGGCCCTGATGACCGACCGCGACGAGGTTGCGGGCGTGATGGGGAGAGACCCGGTGACGGTCGAGCGCGGCCCCGACGGCCAGGAGCACGTCCGGTCGGTCATGCACTACTGGCGCGTGTTCCAGCGCAACGTGCCCGACTACTCGGCGGACTCGCAGGGCGTCGCGTTCTGAGGTCGACGCGGCCCGGCGGAGTCGGCCGGCGGCGCGGGTCGCGGCAGCCCCGCGCGCCGCCGGCCAGCCTCGCCGATGCTCAGCGGTAATCCGCGGCGTCCAGCGAGAACCGCACCACTTCCCGGTCGTTGCGCTGCACGACGTGGCGGTTGGCGAAGGCCGGATGCGACCAGTTGACCTGCCGGTCGAAGAGACGGCGCGGCCCGTATCCGGCGCTCGACGTCGGCTCGAGCAGCATCGTGCGGTCGAGCTCCACGTAGCCCTCCGGCGTGAAGCGGGCGATGATCAGGTAGCCGTCGTCGTTGCTCACGAAGTAGCGCTCGCCGTGGCGCACGAGATAAGCGGTGCCCCAGCGCGCCTGGGCCGTCATCTCGCCGCTCATCCAGAGCCGCTCGCCCGTGCGGGCGTTGAGGCCGCGCAGCTCGCCGTAGCTGCCGACGCCGTAGACGTGTTCCCCGCTGATGATCGGCGTCGTGAGCAGCGCGTGCAGCCCCTCGGTCTCGCCCGGCATCTCGCTGCGGCTGCCGCCCTTCCAGATCATCGTGGCGCCCGGCCGGTCGGTGTCGAGCCGCATCATCATCGAGCCGTTGTAGAACTGGCTCACCAGCAGGTAGTTGTCGTCCCTGACCGGCGTGGCGACGCTGATGCCCATGCTCACTTCCCAGGGCTCCTCCCAGTACACCTCGCCGGTCTCCGGGTCGAGCGACGCCAGCGCGGCCGGGTGCCAGACGATGAGCTGGCGGACGCCGCCCGCCTCGTAGACGACCGGCTGGCCGTAACCCATCTCGCCCACCACGTCGAGCGCGCGCCACAGCTCCTCGCCGGTGCGCTTGTCGAACGCCACCACCAGCGCGTCCGGCTCGCCGCCGACGATGGCGATGAGCCGCTCGCCGTCGACCAGCGGGGCGCTCGAGACGCCCCAGGTGGCCACGCTCGTGTCGTACTCGTCGATGTAGTCCCGCGTCCAGACGAGCTCGCCCGTTTCGACGTCCAGGCAGCGCAGCACCCCGGTCGCGCCCACGACGTACACGCGGTCGCCGTCCACGGTGGGCGTTGCCCGCGGGCCGATGGCGTACGACGCCTGGAGCATGCGGTACGACGTGCCCCACGCGTGCGTCCAGAGCTCCGCGCCGGTCTCCTCGTCGAGGGCCACCAGGCGCTCGGTGCCGTCCAGCGTGCGCGACGCCGGATCCTCGAGCCAGTCGAGCACGAACACCCGGCCGCCCGCCACCGCCGGTCCCGCGAAGCCGGACCGGATCGGCACTCGCCACTTCGCCTTCAGCCCCGCATCCGGAAAGCCGTCGACGATGCCGGTCTCATGCCACACCGCCGCTCGCCCGGCGCCGCGCCACTCCGGCCAGTCCTCGGCGCTCGCCGCCGGCACACCCCAGACGACGGCCGCGATGACGAACGCGACGACCACGGATTGGCACCCAGTACGGCTGGACCGCTGCATCATCTCCATGCTCCCCTCTTCTGCGCCCCTCGTTTTGCCAAGTCGACCGGAGCATTCTAGCTTCAATCGGACGGGGCTGCGCCCCGAGCCCCCGGCGTCCGCTTCGTCAACGCAAACTTCTTGATCCGATAGCGGATCTGATCCCGATTGAGCCCGAGCAGCGTGGCCGCCCGGGTCTGATTCCAGCCGGCTCGCTCCAGGGCCTGCACGACCAGGCCACGCTCGATGGCTTCCAGATCGGTTCCCCCCGGCGGCAGGGTGAGCCCGGTCGGCAATCCGGCCCGGGGACGAAGCATCGGGAAATCCCCCGCGGCCAACCGCTGGCCATCGCTCAGCAGCACGGCGCGTTCCACGGCGTTCCGCAGCTCGCGCACGTTGCCGGGCCACGCGTGACGCCGCAGCGCTTCGATTGCCTCCGGAGCGACATCCTGGACCCGCTTGCGGAACTCGCGGTTGAAGCCGTCTACGAAGAAGCGGACGAGCAGCGGGATGTCGTCGGCCCGGTCGCGGAGCGGCGGCAGCTTCACGGGCAGCACGTTGAGGCGATAGAAGAGGTCCTCCCGGAACGTCCGGTCGCGCGTCTTCTCCTCCAGGTCCTGGTTGGTCGCCGCGATGATGCGCACGTCGACGCCGATATCGGCTGTCCCGCCGACGCGCTTGAAGGCCTTCTCCTCGAGAAACCGCAGGAGCTTCGATTGCAGCGGAAGCGCCATCTCCCCGATCTCGTCGAGAAACACCGTGCCGCCGTGGGCCGACTCCAGCAAGCCGCGCTTCTGCTGCCTGGCGTCCGTGAACGCGCCCCGTTCATGGCCGAAGAGCTGGCTCTCGAGCAGGGTCTCCGTCAGCGCCGAGCAGGTGATGTTCATGAACGGACGCGCGGCCCGGGCGCTCGCGTAGTGAATCACCTTCGCGGCCAGATCCTTGCCCGTGCCGCTCTCGCCGGTGAGCAGCAAGGTCGAGGCCGGGCTCGACGCAATCCGGCGGAGCAGCCTCTTGACCTCCGCGACGGCGGACGAGTCGCCGATGATGCGGTCGAGGCTGTACGGCTCCCGCTGGCGCGCGCGGATCGCCCGCAGCTCTCGCCGCAGCCGCGTGGTTTCGAGCGCCTTGCCCACCAGCAGCGCGATCTCGTCCAGATTGAACGGCTTCGTGACGTAGTGGTATGCCCCCTGCTTCATGACGGCGACGGCTGTCTCGACGTCGGAGTACGCGGTGAGGACGATCACGAGGACGTCGGGGTCCCGCCGGCGCAGCTCTTCCAGCACGTGCAGTCCATTCGTGTCACCGAGACGGTAGTCGAGGAGCACGAGGTCGACGGTAGCGTCGAACCGCGCCAGCGTCTGCCGGCCGGACTCCGCCTCGATCGTTCCGTATCCCTCGTCCGACAGGCGCTCGACGAGAGACCAGCGGATCAACCGCTCGTCGTCGGCGATCAGGATCGTCGCCTTGTTCATGGCTGCGCCTCGGCCGCCCTCGCCGCCCGGATCACGGGTTCGCCGCGGTCCGAGGAGACGAATGCAGGATTCGATCCGGTACTCGGACCGCGCCAGGGGCCGCAAGCCGCCCGGGAGCGGGCGCTGCCCGGAGCCGCAGGCGACGATTTCCGGGCCCAGGAGTCTGCGCTAGCATTGAGATGCCTTCGATGTCGATCCGCTTCCAGGCCCGCTCGCCCAGGATAGCCGGCCCGTGAGTCGCGTCGCCGGACGCGTGCCGCCGATCTTCGTGGCCGTCGAGCTCGACGACTACCTCGACGTATCCCAGACGATGCTGCTCACCCTGAGCAACCGGGGGCGGGTGTCGCACATCAACCGGGCCGGCTGCGAGCTGCTCGGTCGTGACGAGGCCGACATCCTGGGGACGAGCTGGTTCGACACGTTCGTGCCCGCGTCCGTCAGGAGCCGCATGCGGGCGCTCTTCGATCGGACCCTGGCGGGCGACGAGGCGGTGGGCCGCTTCGAGAGCCCCGTCGTCAGCAGGATGCGCGGCGAGCGGCTGATCGCATGGCACGCGGCGCCGATCCGCCTGGCCGACGGCATGGTGGCCGGCATGATCCTCTCCGGCCTGGACGTCACCGACCGCGAGCACGGCCGGGCAAGTCGCGAGCGGCTCCTGAAGGAGCTCGGCGACGTGAAGTTCGCGCTCGATCAATCGGCGATCGTCGCGACGACCGACCTCGCCGGCGCCATCACGGCGGTCAACGACAAGTTCTGCGAGATCTCGAAGTATTCGCGCGAGGAGCTTCTCGGCAAGGACCATCGCATCGTCAACTCCGGGCATCACGGAGCGGATTTCTTTCGGAACCTGTGGCGCACGATCGCGGCGGGACGGATCTGGCACGGCGAAATCCGGAACCGCGCCAGGGACGGGGCCATCTACTGGGTCGACACGACGATCGTGCCCTTTCTCGACGCGCAGGGCCAGCCGTACCAGTACATGGCGATTCACTACGAGGTCACGGAGCGCAGGGAAGCCGAGGCGCGCCTGCGGCAGCGGGAGACCCTGGCCCAGCTCGGGCAGATGTCGGCGATGGTGGCGCACGAGGTCAAGAACCCGCTCGCGGGTATCAGCGGAGCGCTCCAGGTCGTCCGATCGCGGCTGCCGGCCGACAGCCGCGATCGGCAGGTCCTCGACGACATCGAGGATCGCATCAGGGCACTGAACCGGATGCTGCAGGACCTGCTGGCGTTCGCCAGCCCGAGGGACCCCGACCCGGTCCCGAGCGCGGTGCGCACCATCATCGGCGAAGCGGCGGCTGCGGTTCAGGGCGATCCGGCGCTGGCCGCCATCGCGATCGAGGTCCACGGAGACGACCCTACGGTGCCCCTGGACCGGGAACAGATGCACATCGTCTTTCTGAACGTGCTGCTCAACGCGGCCCAGGCGATGGGCCTGCGCGGGGAGATCGACGTCGGCATCGATACGGCCCGGGGCGCGTGCAGGGTCACCGTCGCGGACCGCGGACCGGGCATCGCCCCCGCTCTGCGCGAGAAGATGTTCCAGCCCTTCTTCTCCACCAAGAGTCGGGGGGCAGGTCTGGGGCTCTCCACGGCCCGGCGCATCGTCGAGTCGCACGGTGGCTCGCTGGCCGCCGGACCGCGGCACGGCGGCGGGACCGTGCTGACGGTGACGCTGCCGCTCCCGCGGGCGGTCGCGGCGGGGAATTGTTCGCAGCGAGGCGGGTGAAATCACGCGCCTGCCGGTCATGGGCAGGCGGCGCCCCTCGCATTGCGCCGCATCGAGGGCGTGCGGCGGATGTTGGCACGGAACTTGTTAGTGTCGAGAACGATGCGGCAGTGACGGGAGCCGAGCCGCGCATCACGCTGTCAGGGACCCGGACGCCCCGAGCAGGGTGTCTCAAGGAGACAAGGCCTTGAACTCGTTTTCTCGTCGCGCCCTCACGCTCACCGGCGTCGCGGTGTTGCTGGCAGTCGCAACGCCGAACTCCGGACAACTGCCGCCTCTCGACATCGTGATGCAGGAAAAGCTGGATCGTTCGCAGCGTCTGCTCGAAGCCGTCGTCCTTCAGCGCCACATCACGGTCGAGCACTACGCCAACGAGCTTCGGCGTCTGAGCGACGGATCGACGTGGACGAGCCTCGAGAGCGACGAGTACCTCCTCCACGCCCTGGACTTCCAGGACGTCGCGGACGAGCTGATGGAAGAGGCGCGTATCGGCGACAACGAGGGGGTCGCGGCGGCGTTCTCGGCGCTGGTGCTCGGCTGCGTCAATTGCCACACGTACCTCATTGGACGGAACATGGCGGCTGCCGCCGAGGTCCAGGGAGGGGCGGCGCCCGGGCGATGACCGACGCGGAGGCGTGAGAGGGCCGCGGCGGTGCTCCCCCGGCGCGACGTCGGGCACGACCGCGCGGGCCGTCGTTCGACGCCGGCCTCTCGACGCCCCGCGCTGCCCGGGGGAGGCCGCCCCGGAGCAGCCCCGCGGTTCGATGGGCTGCTCCGGGGCGAGGGTGGCCGAGCCGCGCCTACGCGGCGCGCTCGACCTTGTCGTTGCCGCCGGCGCCGATGGCGATGCGACGCGGGCGGGCGGCCTCCGCCAGCGGCAGGGTCAGCTCGAGCACGCCGTGCTCGTAGCGGGCCGCGACGTGGTCGGCGTCGACGTTGGCCGGCAGCGTGAACGCCCGCTCGAAGCGGCCGTAGTGGAACTCCGAGGTGTGGCCCTGGTCGTTCCGCTCGCTGCGCGTGCGCTCGCCGGAGACGGTCAGGCGGTTGCCGTGCAGGTCGACGTGCACGTGCTCGGGGTCGATGCCCGGCAGCGCCACCCGGAGCTGCCAGCCGTCGTCGCTCGCGTGGATCTCGGTGGCCGGAATCCACGCTCCGGCAGGCGCGGTCGCCCGCTCGTCGCCCAGGTAGCGGCCGAACACCTCGTCCATCTGCCGGTGCAGGCCGGTCAGCTCCTCGAACGGGTTCCAACGGGTCATGCTCAACATGTCGGTCCTCCCTTCTGACGCGCTCTGCTCGACGTCCGGGCACGCCGCCGCCAGATGACGGCGAGCCCAGATAAGCATGTGCATGTCATATTACCTGCGTTTCACATGCTCACCATCTGATAAGACGTCAACCGGGCCGGGAAAGTTCCCTCGGACGAGACAGGTCAAAGCGCGCCCTGGGCTCGAGACCGCCCGCGGTGGCACGCTACCGCTCACCGGTAGATGGCCGGGCTCTCCTCCATGCCGTTGGTCTCGACGCGCTGACTCCCGTCGAGACCTTGCAGTTGGACGAGGTCGGCCTTGCGCGGGGTCTCCGTCGTCCATTACCCTCGGTGTGGTGCGGGCACGGGGCGGTAACCCGGGCGCCGGCGCCCGGGTAGCGGCAACCGCAGGAAGGAAGGGGATTCGGATGACGCGTTTTCTTGATCCCTACGCGGAGTGCATTCATGACACGCTCCGCATCGTGGCCGGGTACGCGTTCATGCTGCACGGCGCGCAGAAGCTGTTCGGCGTTCTCGGCGGGCAGTCCGTCGAAGTCGCGTCCCTGCTCGGCCTCGCGGCGCTCATCGAGGCCGTCGGCGGGGCGCTCATCGCCATCGGCCTGTACACGCGCCCGGCCGCGTTCATCGCCAGCGGCGAGATGGCCGTCGCGTACTTCATGGCTCACGTCGCGCGCCAGGGATCGTTTCTGTTCCCCGTCGCGAACGGCGGCGAGTCGGCAGTGCTGTTCTGCTTTCTCTTCCTGTTCTTCGCGGCAACCGGCCCGGGCGCGTGGAGCCTCGACGCCGTGTTGCGCAAGACCCGAAGCTGACACGGAGCAGACTGCGGCCCGCGGCGGCGCGCGGTGACATGCGACTCTCGCAGCGACAGCGGTTCCGGCGGTCGCTGCTATGTCTCGACGGGCGTATCGGATAGCCGGCCCCACAGGTTCCACGAGCCATCGAAGCTGCGGACGCGCGGATAGCCGAGCAGTTGCGTCAGGACGAACCAGGTATGCGCCGACCGCATGCCAACCGCGCAGTACGTAATGGTCTCCTTCTCCGCGGTAACGCCGCAACCGGCGTACAGGGCCGCCAGCTCGTCGGCCGACTTGAACGTGTCGTCCGCGTTGAGGGCGGCCGCATAATGGAGATGGGTTGCGCCCGGAACATGGCCGGCCCGCTCGCCATCCCGGGGCGGCTCCAGCAGGAACAGTTCCCCCCGATACTCCTCGGCCGCGCGGACGTCCAGGAGAACGTGGTTCTGCTTCCCGACGGCGGCCCGGACATCGTCCAGGAGCGCCCGCACCGCCGGATCGGGCTCTCGTGCCACGTAGCTCGTCGCCGGAACGGCGGGCACCTCGGTCGTCAGCGCGCGGCCGTCGGCGACCCACTTCCTGCGCCCGCCGTCGAGAACGCGCACGTCGGCGTGACCGACGGACTTGAGGAACCAGAACAGCCACGGCGCCAGCGCATTGTGCTCGGCATAGACGACAACGGTGGTGTCATTGCCGATGCCCGACCGGCCGCACAGGTCCTCCACCGCTGCCCGGTCGAAGTTCATCCGCCAGTCCGGGGTCAGCAGCGTCCCGAAGGCATTCCAGCCAACCGCCCCCGGAATATGGCCTGACTCGTACGGCGCAGGGTCGACATGCACATCAACGACGCGCACCCGCGGATCGCTCAGATGCTCGGCAACCCACCGCGGGTCGACAAGCACTTCAGGATGTGCATGGTTCTTCATGAATCGATGGAGTGGCGGAGAGGGTGGGATTCGAACCCACGTGCCGGTTTCCCGACAAGACGCTTTCGAGGCGCCCCCGTTACGACCACTTCGGTACCTCTCCGCGAACGGAACGCCGCCGACGGGGAACCGCCAGCTCGGCAATCGTCGCCTACGGCGCCGATTGCCGCCCAACCAACCCTGCAGGAGTCCGCGCTGTTCTACGGCGCAGACGCCCGGGAACCTGTGCTGGCGACCTCCTCGCGGCGGCTGCCAGCGGCGCGCCGCTGGCGGAAGAACGCCTGCAGGAGCTCGCGGCACTCGCCTGCGAGCACGCCCCCGACGACATCCACCCGGTGGTTGAGCGCCGGGTGATCGAGCGCGCGCATCACCGACCGGACGGCTCCCGACCGCGGCTCCGGCGCGCCGTAGACCAGCGTGGCGATCCGCGCGTGAACGAGCGCGCCGGCGCACATCAGGCAGGGCTCCACCGTGACGTACAGCGTGGCGCCCGTCAGCCGGTAGTTGCCGACCGCGCGGGCGGCCGCGCGCAAGGCAACGATCTCGGCATGCGCCGTCGGGTCACCCGACCGGATCGGCTGATTGAACCCGGCGCCGATCGGGCGGCCGTCCAGCGCGACGACGGCCCCGACGGGCACTTCGCCCGCGTCGAGCCCGCGGCGGGCCTCGTCGCAGGCCGCCCGCATCCAGTGCGCGTGCTCGAGGCCGGTCATGACGCGGTTGCCTGCTCGGCAACCGGGGCTGGCCGACCGTGATCGCGATCCTGCCAGCCTTCGATACGACCCTCCAGGCGAGCAAGACGCTCGGCGAGCGCATCGACAAGGCCGCTCACGCCTTGAAGCTCGCGGCGCAGAGCGCTGATATCGGCCCGCAGCCATGCGAACAGGCCAATCAGCAACGCTGGCGTCAGCCAGGGCGCGATCTCCGCCATACCGATTTTCATCTTATCACTCTGCCGGAGGGCGTCGCGCCGCGGAGCCGGGTGCGCGACTGCTGCGCGCTACTGCCCGGGCGTGGCATCGATCCAGATGCGGACGCTGCGCGTCGACTCGGTGACCTGGACGGTCTCGCCGGGCAGCGCGCTCAGGGCGGCGAGCCCCGCATCGATGTGGAGCGCGTCCTCGGCGCCCGACAGCAGGGCCTCGGCGACCGCGGCCGGCACCTCGCCGTGCGCGGCGCGGTCGCCGTCCTCGACGTGCACCTCGAGCCGCTCGCCGTTGCGCGCCACGCGAATCAGGGCGCTCTCGTACTCGGCGGTGACCGGCTCGCCCTCCCCGGCTGCCTCGAGCAGCCGCCACACGGCGCGCATGGCGCGCAGCGCCGGGAGGTACTCGTCGCCCAGCCGCAGCTGGCCGTTCTCGATCACCGCCGTGCCCTGCGCCTGCGCCATCTGCAGCAGGGCCCCCACTGCGGCGACGGGCAGGTGCAGGCCGCCGTCCTCGCCGCCCTCGTTCTCGATCTGCACGTGCAGCCACAGCGGCGCCTGGCCGGTCTGGGCGGCGGGGGCGGCCAGGGTCACGAGCAGAAGGGCGGCGGTGAGCGCGCGGGTCGCGGGCGTGGCAGTGCGCATGGGCGGAACCTCAATCTTCAAGGGCGAACGTGAAGATGGCGTGGCCGGCGGCAATCGTCACCTGCTGCCGGCCGCCGGCCAGGTAGGTGATCGGCGCGGCAATGATCTCGCCGCCCAGCGCCTTGTGCCACAGGTCCTCACCGGTCTCGGCGTCGAGGGCGATGAAGTTGCCTCTCACGGTGCCGGCGAAGACGAGCCCGCCGGCGGTGGACATGACCCCCGACATCGACTTGGGCTGCACGCGGTGCTCCCAGACGCGGCGGCCGGTCAGCGGGTCGATGGCCCGCACGGCGCTGACGTAGGTGTCAATCGGCTCGTCGCGCGAGTAGCCGCCGCCGACGAACAGCTTGCCCGGCTCGTAGTCCACGTCGGCCGAGTAGAAGGTGGCCCCGCCGTCGTACGCCATCGTGTAGAAGAGGCCGGTGTCCGGGCTGAACGACGGCGACCACCAGTTCGAGGCGCCGTTGACCTCGGGATAGACGAAGCGGCCCTCCGGCGTCGGCTCCATGTCCGGCACGCGGATGGGCCGCCCGCTGTCGTCGATGCCCTGGGCCCAGGTCTGCGTGGCGTACTCCCGCGCCAGCAGGAAGCGGCCGGTCTCGCGGTCGAGGGCGTAGAAGAAGCCGTTGCGGTTGGCGAACAGCATCAGCTTCTGCACGCGCCCGCCGACAACCACGTCGACCAGCACCGGGACCTGGCAGGCGTCCCAGTCGTGGACGTCGTGCGGCGTGAACTGGAAGTGCCACTCGATGGCGCCGGTGTCGGCGTCGATCGCGATGACGCTGTCCGAGTACAGGTTGTCGCCCTGGCGCGTGGCGCCGTTCCAGTCGGGCCCCGGGTTGCCCACCCCCCAGTAGATGAGGTTGAGGTCCGGGTCGTAGGAGCCGGTCATCCAGGTCGACGCGCCCCCGGTCATCCAGGAATCGCCCGCCCACGTCTCGTTGCCCGGCTCGCCGGGCCCCGGGATGGTGTAGGCCCGCCAGCGGCGCTCGCCCGTCGCGGCGTCGTAGGCGTCCACCCAGCCGCGGATGCCGTACTCGCCGCCGCCGGTGCCGGTCACCACCATGTCCTTCACCACGAGCGGCGCCGCCGTCATGCTGTAGCCGGTCAGGTTGTCGGCGATCTGCCGGTCCCACAGCTTCGCGCCGGTCGCGGCGTCGAGGGCGACGAGGCGCGCGTCGAGCGTGGTCATGTACAGGCGGTCGCCCAGCATGGCCACGCCGCGGCTCTGCTTGCCGCAGCACAGCGTCAGGGTGTCCGCCAGGTCGTGCGTGTAGGTCCAGAACACGTGGCCGGTCGCCGCGTCGAGCGCGTACACCTCGTTGTCGGGCGTCGTGAGGTACATGATGCCGTCGACGACCAGCGGCGATGTCTGCACCTGGCCAAGGGTCGGCAACTGGCGCACCCAGGCGAGCTCCAGGCGGCCGACGTTGGCGCGATCGATCTCGTCCAGGCGGCTGAACCGCTGGCTGTCGTACTGACCCGAGTACATCAGCCAGTTGCCGGGGTCTTCCCCGGCCCGCACGAGATGGTCGTAGGTGACCCGGCCCTCCTGGGCGTGGGCGGCCGTTCCGGCCGCGAGGGCGGTCACGACGAGAAGTCCGGCGCAGACAGGTCGCATGGTCAGCTTCATCTCCGTCGCAGGGAGGACAGGTAGGCCACCAGGTCGTCGACCTCGCGGTCCGCGAGCCGCCCGGCGAAGCTCGGCATGAGCGACGCCGCGGGCCGCTCGATGGCCTGCAGGCCGGCCTTCGGGAACGCGCGCAGCCGCCCGGCGGCGTCGAGCAGCAGGATCGTGTACGTGTCCTCGTTCCGCAGGACGCCCTGGGTGACGGCGCCCTCGCTGTCGGTGACGCGCACCTGCCGGTAGTCCTCCTCGATGTCGCCGGCGGGATCCACGAGCGACGCGCGCAGGTGCGCGGGCGCCCGGCTCCAGCCGATGGCGCTGAGGTCCGGACCCAGCCGCCCGCCCTCGCCGTCGACGAAGTGGCAGCGCGCGCAGTCGTGGCGCACGTACAGCTCGCGGCCGTCCGCCGGGTCGCCGGTGGCGGCCGCTTCCGCGGGGCGGCCGAGCGACCGCACGTAGGCGACGATCTGCCACATCTCCTTGTCGGACAGGCGGATCGAGGGCATCCCGGTGCCGGGAATGCCGTTGAGGATGTTCATGAAGACGGCGCGGTCGGTGTTGCCGTGGCGATAGACGTTGCGCGTGAGGTCGGGACCCCGGTCGCCGCGGCCGTCGGCGCCGTGGCAGCTCGCGCAGCGCGACTCGAAGTGCGCCTGCCCGGCCGCGACGTCCTCGCCGCTGGCAAAGGGGTTGGTCTCCACCCCGCGCTGGGCGTCGATCGACCCGAGCGGGCGCTGGGCCGCGGCCGGCGAGAGGCCGGCGAGCAGCGCGGCCCACACGACCGCGATCCGGATGCAGATGGTGGGTATGCGTGGCGTCATGAGAGCAGAAGAAAGCCGCAGAAGCCTACAACGCGTGCGGGGCGGCCCCGACCGTCACCGGGCCGGACGTATCGGCCCCTCCGCCGGCCGCTCCGTGGTGCCCAGCTCGTAGCCTCGCGCCTTCCAGTCGTCCAACCTGCAGAATTCGCCCGCGTTGTAGCCTTGCGATCTGAAGAGCTCCGCAGCCCGGGAGCTCCGGCCTCCGGCGTTTCAAAAGAAGACGAGGCGCACGTCCTTCGGGATGTCGGGCATCCGGGCCTCGAGCTCGCCGACCGGGATGTGGATGGCGCCCGGAATCGAGCCGCTCTCGACCTCGTGGTCCTCGCGCACGTCGATCATCAGCACGTCGGCGCCGGCGTCGAGCTGGCGCTTCAGCTCGTCGACCTCCATTCGCTCGGACTGCGCCGCCGCGGTCGCCGCGAGCGCGAAGCCAAGCACGGCCAGCGCGGCGGTGAAGCGATGCCGTAACGGGTGCAGCGTCATCACAGACCTCCTCCCGGGCGCGCGGGACCATAGGCGCGCCCGCAGCGTCAATCATGCGCGAAATCACCTGCCGCGCGCCAGTCGATCCCCACGGCGACGATGCTGCCGCCGTCGAGAGTGGCGTCTGTATACTCGGGATATGCCGTCGAGCACGCCCACGGAGAGCCGGCGGGCCTCCTCCGCCGCAATCGACGAGCCACTGTCGCGCGACGCCCCGGTGCGCATCGAGGTCGCGATGCCGCGGGCGCTCTTCGACCGGCTCACGGATCATGACGACGCGCCCCGCTGCCGCTACGACCAACACGTGGGCATCGCCGAGTTCGTCGCCGAGCCCGGCTTCGCGCACGAGGGTCCGGCGGCGGAGATGGGCCTCCTGTTCGGACGCATCGCCGACGCGTTGGCCGCTGCCGGGCGCGAGGTGGCCTGGCAGCATGCCGGCGCGCTGCGTCTGCTCAGCGACGACGGCGCGTTCGAGGCCGACGCGAGCTTCTATCTCACGGCCGAGGCTGAGTCCGCCGTGCGGCGCGTCGACGGCTACCTCGACGTGCGGGACGGCCTGCCCGCGCCGGATCTCGTCGTGGAGATCGACCGCAGCCGCCGGTCCCGGCACAAGCTGGGCCCGTACTTCCGGATGGGCGTCCGCGAGGTCTGGACGTCGCACCGTACCGACGGCGCCGCCATCTGGTCCCCGGACGCCGAAGCGGTCGACGGATTCGGCCCCGCCGCGGAGAGCCGGCTCTGCCCGGGGCTGACGTGCGAGGATCTCGCGAGGCTCTGCGCCCGTGGCGAACCGGCCGCCGCGCGAGCCCGGTACTCCCGGCAACTCGCCCGCCGCGTCGCGGATCGCCTCGCCCCCACGCTGCAAGACACGGGCACGTAACCGCCAGCCCGGAAGTCGTGCCTGCGGCTCGGCCTGGCGCTCTGCCCACCAACTCCAGCCGGCGGGACTCCTCGTTCGGCGCGGGTTCCACAACGCCGCCGCGTCGGTATACTCGACTCATGTCGAGGGGGGCGATGCCGTCCGCCGCGTCATCATCCGTCACGGACGCCACGGACGCCACGCCCGCGTCCCCCGACGCCCCGGTGCGCATCGAGGTCGTGATGCCGCGCGCGCTCTTCGACCGGCTCACCGGTCATGACGAGGCGCCGCGCTGCCGTTACGACACGGCGACCGGGCGGGCCGAGTTCGTAGCGGAGCCCGGCGTCCGGCACGAGGGGCCGGCCGGCGAGATCGACCATCTGCTGTGCCGCGTCGCCGACGCGCTCGCCGACCGCGGGCGCGAGGTGTCCTGGCAGCGGACCGGCGCACTGCGCCTGCTCAGTGGCGACGGCGCGTTCGAGCCGGACGCGAGCTTCTACCTCGACCCGGCCGCGGAGCGGAGGGTCCGGGAGGTGGACGGCTACGTGGACGTGCGGGCCGGTCTGCCGGCGCCCGATCTCGTGGTGGAAATCGACCGCAGCCGCGGCTCCCGGCACAAGCTCGCCCCCTACTTCCGGATGGGCGTCACGGAAGCCTGGACGTTCGACCGCGGCCGGCGCGGCCATCTGGACGCCGCACGCGGCCGGCGCCGGCCGCTTCGAATCAACGACGAAGAGCCGGATCCTGCCGGGCGTGACGTGCGCCGAGCTCGATCGCCTCCTCGCGCAGCGCGACCCGGTGGCGCGGGCGCGTCATTCCCGGCGCCTGGCCCGCCGCGTCGCCGACCGACTCGCGTCCCTGCCGCCGGGCACGCTTCCGTGACTCGGCAGCGTCCGCCGATCACCGCACCACGGACAATCCCCCTGCCATCGGCGCACGGGATCAGCGAATCTCGGGGCGTCCGCCGGAGACCCGCACCGCGACTACTGCACCGCCGCGGAACCGGCGGCAACCGGCAGGGCGTCCAGGCCGCGCAGCACGATGCTGCTGCGGAACACGGGACGGTCGGACAGCAGGCGCAGCGCGGGGCAGCGCTCCAGCAGCACCTCGATGGCGATGCGGCCCTCCAGGCGCGCCAGGGGCGCGCCGAGGCAGTAGTGGATGCCGCGGCCGAACGCGACGTGGTTGACCTCGCCGCGCCGGATGTCGAGCCGGTCCGGATCGTCGAATGCCGCGGGGTCGTGGTTGGCCGCCCCGTTCAGCAGGACCGCGTTGTCGCCGCGCCGCAGCGGAAAGCCGTTCACCTCGCAGTCCTCGAGCACCAGCCGCAGCGACGCCTGCACGGGCGAGTCGAAGCGCAGCAGCTCCTCGACCGCCATCGGGATCAAGCCCGGATCGTCGCGCAGGGCGCGCATCTGCTCCGGGTGCCGCAGCAGGGCGAGCACGCCGTTGCCGATGAGGTTGGTGGTGGTCTCGTTGCCGGCCACCAGGAGCAGGCGCAGCATGCCGAGCATCTCGCGCTCGGTCAGCCGGTCGCCCGCCTCCTCGACGTGGACGAGCGCGCTGATGATGTCGTCGCGCGGCTCGGCGCGCCGGGCCTCGATGATGGTGCGGAAGTACGCGTCGAGCGACCTGCCGGCCTGCTGCGCGATCTGCAGCTCGCGGCCGCTGACCGTCGGCTCGAGGATCCGGGCGCGCTGGTTCGACCATGTCTTGAACTGCGCCCGGTCTTCGGGCGGCACGCCCAGCATCTCGGCGATGACCATCACCGGCAGCGGGTTGGCCAGGGCCTCCATCAGGTCGAACCCGGCCGGGTCGTCGGCCTCGTCGAGCAGCGCGCCCGCCATGCCGCGGATGCGCGCCTCGAGCGCGGTGACCGCCCGGGGCGTGAACGCCTTGTTGACCAGCGACCGCAGCCGCGTGTGATCGGGCGGGTCCAGGAAGAGGATGGTCGGCTCGGGCAGCGGCAAGGACCGGCCGCGGCGGCGCAGCCCGGGGTCGCGCTTGCGCTGGTCGCTGGAGAAGCGCCGGAAGTCGCGCAGGATGGCGTCCACGTCGGCGTGGCGGCTGAACACCCAGGCGTCCAGGAGCCGGCTGTGGTGGACGGGATCCCGCGCCCGCAGCTCGGCGTAGAGCGGGTACGGGTCGCGGGCCATGCGCGCCGAGAGCGGGTTGTAGGCGACGCCGCTACGCCAGCGCTCCGGCGCCACCAGGACGCCGACGACCGCTCTCCGCAGCGCCCGGCGCAGCAACGTCGCCAATTCCGTCTTCCGTGCGCGGACCCGCGGGGCCGATCCGCGGCGTGTCAGTCGCCGACGCGGACGAACTTCTGGTTGCGCCGCCCGCCCGCGGTCTCGGCCAGGTACAGGTCGCCGTGCGAATCGACCACGATGGTGTGGACGAAGGTGAACTCCCCCGCCATGTGGCCGGAGCGGCCGAAGCTGCCCACGATGGCGCCGCTCTCGCGCTCCAGGATCCAGACCCGGTTGCTCCCCAGATCGACCACGAACATGTGGCGCTGCTCGGGGTCGCGCGACAGGTCGATGTCGGTGGCGCGCAGCGTCGCCTCGCCGTAGGCCGGCGGGTCGATCGGGATGATGCGCACCAGGCTGCCCACGCGGTCGAACACCTGGATGCGGTTCTGGCCCCGATCGCAGGCGTAGACCAGCCCGTCGTTGCCCAGCACCACGCAGTGCGGGTGCCCGCCGCCCGTGGCGACGAACTGCCCGTCGCCGCTGCCGGCCGAGCCCCACTGCCGCAGGTAGTTGCCCTCGGCGTCGAACACCACCATGCGGTGGTTGCCGTAACCGTCCGCCACGTAGACCGAGCCGCGCTCGCCGGTAACCGGATCGGGCTCGGGGTCGACGGCGATGTCGGCCGGGGCGTTCAGCAGGGTCTCGCTCGTGTTGTTGCCCGGCTCGCCGCACGTGGGGTACGGCGCATTCGGGCGCAGCGTCGGCGGGCCGTCGCAGACCCCCTTGGTCCCGATCTGCAGCAGCATCTCGGAGCCGTCGTTCGACCACTTCTGGACGACGCCGTCGGAGTTGCCGGCGATCCAGATGTTGTCCATGTAGTCGACGAAGCAGCCGTGGATGCCGTGCGGCAGGACCGCGGCCGCGCCGGCGTCGGTCAGCGTCGGGTCGCCCCAACTGTCGGCCACGTTCCCCTCGCGGTCGTAGATGACCACGGGCGGCGAGGGGACCGACTGATCGCCCTCCTGGCTCAGCAGGCCGTTGGGCAGGAAGCCGCGGTTGACGGTGACGATGCGGTCGCGCGAGTCGACGCAGCTCGCGCCCACCATGCCGGTGACCCACAGCCGCTCCAGGCCGTTCTCGTCCGTGACCACGGGCAGCGGCTTGGGCCAGAACGGATCGACCCGGTAGCTGGGCGCCGCGTCCTGCACGGGCGGCACGGCGAACGCGAGCACGCCGCCGACGAGGACCATGAGCAGACCGACCATGATGCGTGCGGATGGCTTTCTGGGCATAACGGCGCTATCTTACTCCCCAGCCCATCGCGCGGCGCGCAGAATCGTCCCAGGAGGTCCCGTGACAAAGCCGGCCGGCGCCTGCATCGTCCTTCTCGTCGGTGTCCTCGGCGTCTTCGGCAGCGCCGCGCTCGCCCAGCAGGAGCGCATCGCCAGCCCGCCCGGACGCTCGGCCACCCAGGTCGGCGGCTGGTACGACGAGCGCGCGGGGTACGTCGGCGGCCGGTGGATCGAGATCCGCTACGGCCGGCCCATCAAGCGCGGCCGCGACCTGTTCGGCCCGGCCGACTACCGCGAGTTCCTCAACGACGGCGCCCCGGTCTGGCGCGCGGGCGCCAACCAGTCGACGCAGCTCGTCACCGAGCTGCCGCTCGTCTTCGGCGAACAGGCGCTCCCGCCCGGCGAGTACACCGTCTTCATCGACCTGGCCACCGAGCCCTGGACGTTCGTCGTCTCCACCTGGCCGGCGCAGCAGGAATACGACTACGAGAACAAGGAGGCGCTCTTCGGCGCCTACTACTACACGCCGGACCGCGACGTCGTGCGCGCGCCGATGCGGCGCGAGACCGCGCCCTACGCCTACGACCAGCTCTCGTGGCAGTTTCTCGACATGAACGGCAGCGGCGGCCGGCTGGCGCTGTTCTGGGACACCGTCGTCGCGTCCGTGCCGTTCACCGTCGGCGAGTGACGGCGGGCGTTCACCCCTCCCGCAGGACGAGGACCTCGTCGAGCGCCTTGCGGCGCAGGTCCGGCACCTGCGCGTCCGGGGCGGGATAGCCGACCGGCATCAGCAGGCACGCCGTCTCGTTCTCCGGCCGGCGCAGGATCTCCTTGAGGAAGCCCATCGGGCTGGGCGTGTGGGTGAGCGCCACAAGCCCGGCGTGGTGCACGGCCGTCAGGAACAGGCCCGCCGCGATGCCCACCGACTCGGCCACGTAGTAGTGGCGGATGCGCTCGCCCGCCGGCCCGCGCCCGTAGTTCTGCCGGAAGAGCACGACCAGCCAGGGGGCGACCTCGAGGAACGGCTTGTGCGCGTCGGTGCCGAGCGGCTCGAGCGCGCGGAGCCACTCGCCGGGCATGCGCCCGCCGTAGTTCTGCCGCTCCTCGCGCTCGGCCGCGCGGCGTATGCGGCGCTTGATGTCAGGATCCGAGACGGCGACGAACGTCCACGGCTGGCGGTGCGCCCCTGACGGGGCGGTCGACGCCGCGCGGACGAGGTCCTCGATGACGGCCGCCGGCACCGGGTCGGGGCTGAAGTGGCGCACCGTGCGGCGCCGGTGCATGACCTCGTGGAAGCCCCGCGCGCGCCGCGCGACGTCCGCGGGCGACGGCCTCGCGTACGACAACGGGATGAAGGTGGGTGTCATGGCGCCATCGCAAGTTGCACGGGCGGCGATCGTAGGCGATCATCTTGCAGAGTGACAGCTTGCAGAGTGACAGCGCCGCGCGGCGCGGCAGGGAGCAGGGAGGACACGATGCACGTGCGACATCTCGCGGCGGGGGCGGCGGTGCTGGCAATCATCGGCATGGGAGCGGCCGCGGCCGGCCAGGAGCGCCCGGGCGAGGCCGGCGGCCTGCCGCGCACGCCCGACGGGCAGCCGGACATCCAGGGCGTCTGGACCAACTTCGACAACACCCCGTTCGAGGCGCCCGACGACGCGGACCTGGAACGCCTCGCGGCGCTCGCCTACTGGTTCCCGGGAACCAACGACCCGGACGTCCTGCGCAGCGCCGCCGCCCGGCCCAGGCAGGTCGACCTCGACGATCGGATCGGGTTCGCGGACGGCCCGCACGCCGCGCTCCGCAACGCGAGCCGGCGCTCCATGGTGGTCGACCCGCCGAACGGGCGCGTGCCGGTGCGCCCGGAAGCCGAGGCGACCCGCGACTACAACCTCGTGAACCTGACCGACTCCTGGCTGAACCACACGCCGTGGGAACGGTGCATCACGCGCGGCGTGCCCGGCGGCATCTTCCCGCCCGGCTACGGCGCCGGCTACCAGATCCTCCAGTCGCCCGACCACGTCGTCATCTACTACGAGATGATCCACGAGGCCCGCATCATCCCGCTGGACGGCAGGCCGCACCTGCCGTCGGCCATCCGCCAGTGGAACGGCGACCCGCGCGGGCGCTGGGAGGGCAACACGCTCGTCGTCGAGACCACGAACTACAACGACCAGGGCACGATCGGCACGAACATCGCCACGCGCGCCATCCGCGGCATCCCGCAGAGCGAGGCGCTGCACGTCGTCGAGCGCTTCACCTTCCGCGACGTCGACACCATCGACTACGAGGTGACGATCGACGACGAAAACGCGTTCACGAGCGCCTGGAAGGTGGCTATGCCGCTGAACCGGGACCCGGCGTACCAGATCTACGAGTACGCCTGCCACGAGGGGAACTACGGCCTGGTGTACAGCCTCAGCGCCGGCCGCGCCGAGGACGCGGCGGCGCGGTAGGCCCTACTCCGCCGGCGACGGCAGCCAGGCCGGGGTGCCTTCCTCCCAGCGGTTGTCGGTCAGCGCCCGCTGCTCCGAGCCGTCGGCGCGCATGACGAACAGCTCGCCGTAGGGTTGCGGAATGTCGGCCATCGGCGCCTCGTCCTTGAAGCCGTAGCGCGAGCTGCTGAACAGGATGTGCTCGCCGTCGGCCGACCAGGCCGGATGCGAGTCGTTGCCCGGCGCCGTGGTGAGGCGGGCGAGGCCGGTGCCGTCGGGCCGGATCGTGTAGATGTCGAAGTCGTCGTCGGCCAGCCGGCTGAAGACGATCCGGTCACCCCTGGGCGACCAGAGCGGGAAGTTGTCGTAGCCCGTGGTCAGCGTGCGCACCGCGCCGTCGGCCAGGCTCACGATGCGCAGGCCGCCCGCCGTGTCGCTCCAGAAGCGATACACCACCGCGCTCCCGTCGGGCGCGAAGCTCGGGAACCCCGCGTTGCCCGGGCCGGTGGTCAGCGCCCGGGCGTCGGTGCCGTCGGGGCGCACCATCATCACCTGGGCCGGGCGCGTGCGGCCCAGGAAATAGCTGCCGACGCCGAAGACGATCCACTGGCCGTCGGCCGACCACTGCGGCGCGAGCGCCGAGCCCTCCGCGCGGAAGATGCGGCGCGGCTCGGTCCCGTCGGTGTTCCAGAGCGCGAGCTGGGTCCGGTCGTCCGGACGGCCCCGACCGGTGCGCTCGCTCACCACGAGGTGCCGGCCGTCCGGCGACACGGCCGGGAAGCCGCTGGCGTAGACCAGCTCGTAGCCCGGGTCGCGGCTCGCCAGCGTTGCGCCGGGCGAGCGCGGCGCGGGAATCGTCGCGATCGGCCCCTGCTGGTAGACCACGCGCCGGCCGTCCGCCGACCAGGCGGGGTTGCCGATGTCGCCCGCGCTGCCGCTCTCGCCGGGGCTGAACATCAGCCTGGCGGTGGGCCCCGACTTCAGCAGGTAGCCGACGCGGTCCGGTCCCAGGAACTGCGGCGACAGCTTGAGGCCGCGGCCCGCCGCATGCTCGGTGCGGGCGCCGGTGGCGACGTCGACGGACACGATGCGCGAGTGGACGTTGGCCTGCAGCGGCAGCCAGCGCGCGTTGAACGTGTCGGCCACGTCCACCTCGTAGAAGACGACGCGCCGGCCGTCGGCCGACCACTTCGGCGAGCCGCCCAACTGTCCCGCCGCGGAGACCTTGCGCAGGCCCGTGCCGTCCGCGGCCACGACGTAGACGCTGGCCGGATGCACGTGCTCCCAGCGGCCCGCTGCCTTCGGGAACCCGCCGCCACGGTCGGAGGAGAACGCCAGCATCCGCCCGTCGGGCGACCAGCTCGGCCGGAAGTCGCCGCCCTCCGCGTCGGTCAGGTTGCGGACCTCGCCGGAGGCCAGGTCGAGGATGTGGATGTCGGTCGACCCGCGCGCGCGGGTCGACACGAAGGCGAGCTGCCGGCCGTCGGGCGACAGCGCCGCCTGATCGTCGAAGGCGGGGTCGTCGGTCAGCCGCTCGAGGCCGAGCCCGTCCGGGCGGACCCGGAAGATGTCGGCCGAGCCGAAGCGCTCCGACGTGAACACCACCCACTCGCCGTCGGACGAGAACGACGCGTTGTAGTCGCGGTGGGCGCCGGCCACGAGCTTGCGGGGGTCGCTCCCGTCGGCGTTGGCCACGTACAGCACCGAGCGGGTGGGGCTCCACTGGTCGACGAAGATGCGTTCCTTCGCGCCCGGCGCGGCCGCGCCGGAAACCACGAGCAGCATCGCCGACAACGCACGCTTCAGGGACCCGCTCATCGCGCCGTCCTCCCTCGTTCCGACCTTGTTCCGACCCACGTTCCCGGTGCATCAGTGTAGTCGGTTTCCTGTCACCGGCGCGCCGCTCTCTGATATCCTTCGGGGTTACGACTTGAGGAGGTACCGAACCATGACCGTGAACCGTGTCGCTATTGCACTCCTGGCGGCCGTGGCGCTCGGCGCGGCCCCCGCGTCGGTCTGGGCGGCCGACTACCACCATGTGCACATCACCACGTCGAGCCCGGCCAAGGGCGTCGAGTGGTACGCGGAGCACATGGACTGCGAGCCGCTCGCCGACCGGGACGACGCCGCCGACTGCGACGGCGTGGAGCTGGTGTTCATGCCGCAGCCGACGACGGGCGGCTCGCAGGGCACCGGCGTCAACCACATCAGCTTCTCGTACCCCGACCTGGCGGCCAAGATGGCCGAGCTCGAGGCGGTCGGGGTCCGCGGCTCGGGCGTGCGCCTGCAGCGGTTCGACGACGGCTCGATGGTCCGCGACGTCCCCGGGCTGTTCAGGATCGCCTTCATCTTCGACCCGTGGGGAACGCGGATCCAGCTCGTGGAAGACGATGAGTACCTCGGCTTCCATCACATCCAGCTCAGCGCCATCGACCCGGAGGAGACGCTGGCCTTCTACCGCGACGTGATGGGCGGCGAGCCGGCCTCGTTGCGGGGCATGCTCGACGGCCTGCGGTTCGACAACACCTGGCTGCTGATCGACGCTCACCCGGAGGACAGCACGCCGGCCATGACCCGGGGGCGGGCCATCGACCACCTCGGCTTCATGGTCGCCGACCTCGGCGTCGCGGCCGACGAGATGCGCGCGCAGGGCGTCGTCTTCACGCAGGAGCCGCTGGTGCCGGAGAACGGGCGCACCTCCGCCCGGCAGGCGTTCGTGGCGGGGCCCGACAACGTGCGCATCGAGGTCGTCGAGACCGGCTTCGCCGGCCTCGAGGTCGACCTGACGCCGGTGGTCGAGATGGACCAGGGACCGTACGACGCGCCGCTGACGTCGTGGGGCGAGCCCGACCTGCAGGGCGTCTGGACCAGCAACTCGTCGCACGGCATCCCGCTCGAGCGGCCCGAGGACATCGACGCCGCCGAGCTGACCGTCGAGGAGGCGGTGGCCCGCCGCGAGGGCGGCACGCTCGGCAGCATCTGGGGCTACGACCGCGAGTGGCGCGACACGACGCTCGGCTACGGCCATGCGGCGGTCTCCACGCAGGTGGCGATGGTGATCGATCCGCCCGACGGCCGCATCCCGCCGATGACGGCCCAGGGCGAGGAGCTCGCGGCCCAGGCGGAGCTGGAGCGGCGGGCCTACACGCGCGGGCCGTCCGCCGGCCCCGAGGACCTCACCCCCTACGTGCGCTGCATCACCCGCGGGCTGCCGTCGCTGATGATGCCGTCGGTCTACAACAACGGGCTGCAGATCGTGCAGGGGCCGGGCTACGTGGCGATCACGAAGGAGATGATCCACGAGACGCGGCTCATCCCGACGACGCCGCGGCCGGCGGCCGGGGACGACCTGCAGCTCTGGCTCGGCGTGCCGCAGGGCCGCTGGGAGGACGACACGCTCGTGATCGAGACCACCAACTTCAACGGCCGGGCGTCCTACCGGGGCTCGACCGCGGAGCTGAAGCTCACCGAGCGCTACACGCGCATCGCGCCCGGCATCCTGGAGTACCAGTTCACGATCGACGATCCGAACGTGTGGACGCGGCCGTGGACCGGGATGTTCCGGTTCGAGAAGGACGACGGCCAGTACGAGCTGGTCGAGTACGCCTGCCACGAAGGCAACTACGGCATGACGAACATCCTCAGCGGCTCGCGTGCGCTCGACGCCGCGGCCGAGGAGTCCCGGTAACACCTGCCCGTCGAGGGCCGGGCCCGGCTGCGGCCGGCGCCCGGCCCTCTCCTCGCTTCAGACCCGCCCACGACGGCCAACCGCTCGACCGCGTTTCCCGTGCGCCCCGGCCGGGAGGGATCCGGCAGCCCGGGAGTATACTGGCCATCTCTCACCGGCAGCGCAGGTTCGGCGTTTTCGCAAAGGGGGCACTCGTGTCGCTCAGAAACGTCATCCTCACGTGCATCGCCGTTCTCATGTCGTTGCCCGCAGCCGGATACGCCCAGACGTCCGCGGGTCTCCGGACGCCGTGGGGCGACCCCAACCTGCAGGGCATCTGGAACAACAACACCGTCGTGCCGCTCCAGCGGCCGGCCGAGCTGGCCGCCAGGCAGGAGCTGACGGCGGAGGAGGTGGCGGTCCGCTTTCACGACCGGGCGTCGAGCCTGTTTCCCCAGGACCACGCCGATTCGACCACCGACACGAGCCTCGGACCGACGCGGGGCGGCGTCAGCTACAACGAGTTCTGGTTCGAGTGGGGCGAGGACACCAACCGGACGTCCCTGATCGTGGATCCGCCGGACGGGCGGCTGCCGCCCGCGACGCCGCAGGAGGAGGCGCGCCAGCTCGCGCGCACCGACTCGTACATCGGCGCCCGCTTCGACTCGCTGGAGGACTTCAACGCGTTCGACCGCTGCATCACGCGCGGGCTGCCGGGCGCCATGATGCCGGGCTTCTACAACCACAACTACCACATCCTGCAGACGCCCGACTACGTCGTGCTCGTGGTCGAGATGATCCACGACGCGCGCATCATTCCGCTCGACGGGCGCGGACACGCCCCGGCCGGCATCCGCCAGTGGCTGGGCGACTCGCGCGGCCGGTGGGAAGGCGACACGCTGGTCATCGAGACCACCAACTTCAACGCCGGGATCCTGCGGCGGGGCGGAACCGTCCTCGGCGGCGACGAGAACCTGCGCGTGGTCGAGCGCCTGCGGCGGGTGGACGCGGATACCATCGACTACCAGGTCACGGTGACCGACCCCACCGTGTGGACGGCGCCGTGGACGGCGTCGATCCCGATGAACCGCAGAGCCGAGGGCACGCTGTTCGAGTACGCCTGCCACGAGGGCAACTACGGGCTCAGGAACATCCTGACCGGCGCGCGCGCCGCGGAGGAGAAGAGCCGCTGAAGAGATCCGGCGGCAGGCCGGAGGCGGGAAAGAGAGCGCCGGAAGCCCGCGGCAGCACCGTGGGCTTCCGGCGTGCAGAGTGCTACTGCTCGGCGGGCGCCTCGACGATGAACGTGATGTCCTCGACCGCGTCCAGGCCGCCGTCGTGGGCCTGCCCCCGCAACACGTAGGTGCCGGGCTCGTCGAACGTCGCGTCCACCACCCACCGGTTGTCCTCGGGAATCGGCGGCGGCGCCCAGCCCCGCGCCCACGGCGAGTTCGCACCAGGGCGGGGATCCTCCCACACGTTGTACTGCGGCGGATCGAAGGTCACCGACCCGGCGCCGCGGTAGACGAACCAGGCAAACCGCAACCCGCTCGCGCTGTTCGGCGTCCCGGAGAGGGAGCCCAGCGGGTCGGGCGGCGGCATCGGCCGCCGCCTCGGCATGTCGTCGTCGGTTGCGTACGCCGTCAGCGTCACGGGCTCGCCGACCTTGACGTGGCGCGTCTTCGCGCCTTCGACAGCCAGCTCCGGACCGACGTTGACGGAGATGTTGTACGCTCCGCCGCCGGGCCCGCCCGCGCCGTTGTTGTTCATGATCACGATGTCGTCGATGAAGTAGTCGGGCCGCAGCGTGCCGTACGCCCGCTCGGTCACGCCGTCGCTCCGCAGCGTCCAGACGACCTCGTTGTCACCGAAGTCGGCCGGCACGTGCACGCGGAAGAGAAACCGGCTGCGCCGGGGCAGGAAGTGCGTCGGCTGCCCCTGGTCGGGCCCGCCCGGCTCGACGTTGTTGTCCGGGCCGATGGGCACGTCGATCGCCCGCTCCCAGTTCCGGTTCAGGTAGCCGAACACCAGGTTGAACGAGCCGTCCGGGTTCTGCTCCCACCCTTCGAACGCGGGCGCGATGTTCCGGTCGGAGGTGGCCGGGGCCTGCGCATTGAGCGCAGGCCCCGACGCCACCGCGAACACCACGAGCATGGCGCCCCACGCGATCACCCTCGTTGCCATGGTCATACCTCCGGGGTGATGCGGTGACTACTGCTGGTTCCCGTCCGCGTCGGCCGCGGCGGCGAACCCGGTCGGGCAGAGCGGACAGCCGAGCACGAGCTGGCCCGGCTGCAGGTCGAGCTGCTGGCGCCTCTCGGCCATCGCCAGCTCGAACTCCTCGTCGGTCAGCTCGACGCCGCGGCCCAGGTGCAGCAGCATCTGGTCCACCGAGCGGTGGCCCATCCCGGTCCAGTTGCGCGGGTCGGCGACGTTCCGGTTGGCCGGCGTCGTGTCGAACCACGCCCGCGTCCGCAGGATCGTGCCCTTGGGCAGCAGCGGGGCCGCGTCGTCCTCGTACGTGTAGACGGTGACCCAACTGTGGTTGTAGCCGGTGCAGTTCAGCGTCTCGACCTGCGAGCCCCAGATGGCGTCCAGGCACATGCGCACCCCGGCCGCGTGCAGGTGCGGCTCGTAGATGGTCAGCATCGTGTGGTTCATCAGCGGCATCATCGCCTCGAACTGCTGGTCGGCCTGATTCCCCCGCAGATCGATGTACGGCGTCGACGGGCCGATGCGCTTCACCTCGAACGACGGCTGGTAGCCCTTGGGGTGGAACTTGAGGCCGATGTCCAGCCGCGCGATGGTGTGGCGGCCGTTCGAGTGCAGGTGCGTGGACGGGAACGCGAACTTCGAGTTCGCCCGCAGCAGCTTCCCGGCTTCCGGATGGAAGAAGTCGGCGTTGCGGCCCACCTCGTGCACCGGCCAGCCCACGTTGTCCTCGATGTCCTCCGCCGGCGTGCCGTCGGCGTCGAGCGCCGTGAGCACCATGTGGTGAATCACGTAGCTGCCGCCGACCGTGTCCTTGCTCGATCCCGGCTCGGCGTCGTTGATTTCCTTCATCTCGATCGCGGCGACGTAGCGATCCTCGGTCAGGCCGGTGAGCACCTCGCCCGTGGGGCCCCACCAGTCGGGCCGCCGGGCGGGCACCTCGATGTCCGGCGACGAGACGATCAGGTCGGGCTGGCCGATCTGCCACTCGTTCGGACCCGTGAACTCGAGCGGCGGCGGCAGGTCGGCGGGGTTGCCGCGCGGGGCGCCGTTGTCGGCCCACCAGGCGATCTTCGCGATCTCCTCCTCGGTCAGCGACAGGTCGCCCTTGAAGCTCTGGATGCCGATGTCCTTCTCGATGTACCAGGGCGGCATCGCCTCGGGCTTGCTCCGGAGGCCGGTCCGATACTTCATGGAACGGGCCCAGGGACGCGCGTCCTCGTAGGTGAGCAGCGACATCGGCGCCACCGACTCGGGGCGGTGGCAGCGCTGGCAGCTCCGCTGCAGGATGGGCGCGATGTCCTTGGTGAACGTGACGTCCTTCACCTCCGGCGTGGCCTGTGCGTTCGCGGGCGCTGGCGCCGCCAGCACGGCCGCGACCGCCGCCGCCAGCAACGCCGTCCGGAACAGATGCCGCTTCGTCGTCATGTCGCAATCCTCCACAGTCGGTAACGAATTCGCGAAGCCTCTTTTATACATCGGCGACCCGGAAACGACCAAGACCTTTTGTCGACGCCGGGCCGGCAGGACATCCGGAACGTACGGGATATGATGGACGCGCAACGCAACTGCCGCAGAGGCAGGGAGGTGACGATGCGGGCCCTCGGTACAGCTTTCGGGTTGCTCCTGCTGGCTTCGACAACGGCGGCTGCCCAGCCGCCGGAGCCGATCACGCCCACGGCGAACCTGGCGCAGTTGATGCGCGCCATCATGTTCCCCAACTCGAACATCATCTTCAACGTCCAGAGCCAGGACCCGGCCGAGCCGAAGCCGGTCTACGAGCCGGAAGCCGGCGGCTTCTCCTGGGTCGACTGGGGGGCCGGCATCTACACCGGCTGGGAGGTGGTCGAGAACGCCGGCATCGCGCTGGAGGAGGCCACCGACCTGGTCATCAAGCCCGGCCGGGTCTGCACGAACGGCCGGCCGGTGCCCCTGGAGCAGGCCGACTTCGTCATCGGGATCGGGCGTCTCCGCGACGTCGCGCGCGCGGTCCAGGCGGCTGCCAGGGACGAGGACCAGGCGCGCGTGACCGAGCTGACCGATCAGCTCGCGCAGGCCTGCTACGGCTGCCACCAGGTGCACCGCATCGCCCCGCCGGGCGGCGAGAATCGCTGCGTGCCGTGAGCCGCGGCGGGCTCCCGGGCCCCACGGCCCTGCGGGCCGAGCCGATCCAGCCTGTCGGCGCCTGAAGCCGGGCGATTTCCGGTTCCCATTCGCGCCGGCAGGGCGTATAACACGGGCATGCGCAAGATCCTGCTGTTGTCGACCCTGTTCGCCGTCGCCCAGCCCGGCCTCCACGCCCAGCCGGCCGGGACACGCGCCGAGCCCGCGCTGCCGGACGAGCAGGCGACGGGCGCGCGCATCTTTCAGCAGAAGTGCGCGGTCTGCCATCTGCCGATCCTCCGTAGCGGCGACACGCCGTACGCGAGCCGGCTGGACGGCGCGCGCGTCGCGGCCGACCGCGCCTACGCGCGCCGGGTGATCGAGGACGGCAACGCCGCGGGCATGCCGGGTTGGAAGCACACCCTGCAGCCGGCCCAGCTCGACGCGCTGATGACCTACCTGACGACGCTCGACGGCTCCGCCCCGCCGGCGGCCGACCACGCGGCCGGCGGGTCGGCGGCGCCCGTCCTGCCGCCCGCGGAGCGCGACTCGCGGCTGGCGGGCACCGTGACCGCGGCGGCCGGCGAGCCCCTCGAAGGGGTCACGGTCTCGGCGCGCCGGCCGGAGCGGCCGATCACGACGTCCGTGTTCACGGACGAGCGGGGCGCGTACGTCTTCCCGCTGGAGAGCGGGCAGTACCAGGTGTGGGCGCAGGCGGGCGGCTGGGAGGGCGCGCGCCGGCAGGTCGAGCTCGACGGCGCGCAGCGGCGGCAGGACTTCGTGCTGCAGGAAGCCGCCGACTTCACCGCCCAGCTCACGGGGGACCAGTTCGTGGCGGCACTGCCCGAGGACACGCCGGACCGGCGGCGCATGAAGGCCGTCTTCGTGGGTGTGTGCACCGAGTGCCACGCGGCGAACGTCGTGCTGCACAACCGCTTCGACGAGCGGGGCTGGGACGACATCGTCGCGGCGATGGGCCGCCTCGGCGCCATGAACGCGTTCCGCGCGGAGCCGTCGCCGGTCATCGAGCACTTCCGCGCCGAGCTCGCCGCGTACCTGGCCGAGATGCGCGGGCCCGGCCCGTCGCCGATGCGCTTCGAGGCGCCGGCGCGCCCGCGCGGCGACAGCACGCTGCCGGTGGTCTACGAGTACGACCTGCCGACGGAGGCGGGCGGCCACGTGCTCAACGCCGGGAGCGACTGGTCGCTCGGCGGTCCGAGCGCCTCCGGGGGCGGCTTCGGCCTGCACGACGCCACGGTCGATCGCGACGGCGACGTCTGGTTCACCTACAACGAGCCGGAGGCCGCGGCGCGGACGGTGGGCAAGGTCGACACCGCCACGGGCCGCGTGACCGACTTCTCGTATCCGCGCGCCGACGGCCGGGCGTCGACCAGCCACGGCATCATCACCGCGCGCGACGGCGCGGTCTGGTTCAACGTCAACCTGCGCGCGCCCGGGCAGCCGGGCAACGAGCGGCTGGGCCGCATCGATCCGGGAACCGGGACCCTGGAGGTGTTCACGCCGCCGGGCGCGATGCGGGGCATGGCCATCCACGTGGCCGAGGACGCGCAGGGCAACATCTGGGGCGACACCGCCACCGGCGCCATCCGCTACGACCCGGCGGCCGACGCGTTCACCGCCTTCACGTCGCCGACGCAGCCCGGCCGCACGTACGGCGCCGCCGGCGACCGCGACGGCAACGGCTGGTGGACGCAGATCGGCATCGACGTGATCGGCCGCGCCGACCCGGCGACCGGCGCGGCGTCCGAGATCCGGCTTCCGGCGAAGCTGCCGGCGTACGTCCAGGACGGCGACTTCTCACCCGAGGACCTCGCGATCTACGCCGGCCGGGGACGGGGGCTGCAGGCGCCGCGACGCCCCGCCGCCGACCTGGTGACCGGCGACGTCTGGGTGCCCAACTACGCGGGCAACAACCTGCTGCGGATAGACATCGACTCGCTGGAGACCACCTACTACCCGCTGCCGCGCGTGGGGATGAATCCGTACATGGCCGGCGTCGACGGCGACCACCGCGTGTGGGTCAGCCTGCAGGGCGGCGACGAGGTCGCGAAGCTCGACCCCGAGAGCGGCGAGTGGAGCCTCTACGCGTGGCCCTCGCGGGGCACCGGCCTGCGCAACCTGGCCGTCGTCGAGCGCGCGGGGCGAGTCGAGATCATCGGCGCGTACTTCAACGCGAACCGCATCGGCCGCATGGTCATGCGCACGCGCGCGGAGCTGCGGCCGGACGCGTTCTGAGCGCGGCGGCCGCCGGCGTTCGGGACCGATTGCGCGGCGCTCCGGAACGCGGCGTTGCCGGCGCCCGGGGGGCGGAACGATGGCGACACCGGCAACCGGTCGGAGACGCGGTTCGATCGAGACCGTCGAGCGCATCCTCGGTCACGTGGCGGCCGTCGTGCTGGGGTTCGTCCTCATGGTCATCGGCCTCGGGCTGGGGGTGACGATGATCATGCTGCCGGTGGGTCTGGTCATCGGCCTGGTCGGGCTGCTGGCGTTCGTCTGGGGCCTCGTGGGCCACCTCGAAAGCGACCGATGAAGGCCTGCGACGATCTGCTAGAGTTGCGGGTGCGGGGCGCAGCCCCGCGTGATTGATGCTCACTGTAAGGAGGTCGCGATGAGCCATCGTCTTCTCGGAACGCTGCTGGTGCTGGCCATCCCGCTGCTGCTCGCACCGGCGCCGGCGGCCGGACAGCAGGACGCAGCCGCCGGAGCGTGGACCCCGCCCCTGACGCCGTGGGGCGACCCGGACCTGCAGGGCGCCTGGACGAACACGACCACCACGCCCCTCGAGCGTCCCGCGGATCTGGCCGGCAAGACGGAGCTCACCGACGAGGAATGGGCGCTGCGCAATCCCGAGTCGGGGCTGAGCGACGATCGCCCGAGCGGCGACCCGGTCGGCTTCTACAACGACTACTGGCTGGAGCAGGGCGAGCTGTCGCGGCAGACGTCGCTGATCGTGGAGCCATCCAACGGCCGGCTGCCGGTGACGACCGGGCCGGAGCAGGAGCTGCAGCGCCGCCGGACGAGCTCGTTCAGCTCCATCGGCGGCGAGAGCTTCGATTCGTACACGGACTTCAACGCGTACGACCGGTGCATCACGCGCGGCATGCCGGGCGCCATGACGCCCGGCTTCTACAACCACAACTACCAGATTCTCCAGACGCCGGACCACGTCGCCATCGTCGTGGAGATGATCCACGACGCGCGCATCATCCCGCTGGACGGGCGCTCTCACATCACCCCGGCGGTAAGGCAGTGGCTGGGCGACTCGCGGGCGCGCTGGGACGGCAACACCCTGGTCGTCGAGACCACGAACTTCACCGGCAAGATCCAGCAGCGCAGCGGCACGGTCTCCGGCGGCGGCGAGCACTCGCGCATCGTGGAGCGCTTCACGCGCGTCGCCGACGACCGCATCGACTACCAGGTCACGGTCACGGATCCCACCGTATGGTCCAGCGCCTGGACCACGTCGATGCCGATGACGGCGCTGGACGGGACGCTCTTCGAGTACGCGTGCCACGAGGGGAACTACTTCCTGCCCAACGCGCTGAGCGGGTCGCGGGCCCAGGAGGCGGCCGCGGCGACATCGCGCTAGCGGGCGGCGGCAGGGTCTGGAGGAAACAGACATGACGATGAGCAGGATCCGGATGCTCGCGGCGGCCGTCGCGCTCGCCGCCCTGGCTGCCTACCCCGCCCTCTCCCAGGAGGAGGGCGGCGAGATGAGCTTCTTCATCACGAGCGCGGGGCCGGGCGACGGCGCCAACCTCGGCGGCCTCGAAGGCGCCGACGCGCACTGCGCGATGCTGGCCGGGGCGGCCGGCAGCAGCGGCAAGACCTGGCGCGCGTATCTGAGCGCGGACGGCGTCAACGCGCGCGACCGCATCGGTTCGGGCCCCTGGTACAACGCCGAAGGGGTGCAGGTCGCTCTGAACGTCGAGGAGCTGCACTACTCGAACGTGGGCCTGACGAAGGCGACGCAGCTCAACGAGAACGGCGAGGTGGTCAACGGCCGGGGCGACAGCCCCAACCAGCACGACATCCTCACCGGATCGCAGCTCGACGGCACGCGCTTCACCGACGGCGAGGACCATACCTGCAGCGACTGGACCAGCAACGGCGACGGCAGCGCGCAGGTGGGCCACCACGACCGCACGGGCGGCGGCGCGGTGCCGTCCTCGTGGAACTCGGCGCACGGCAGCCGCGGCTGCAGCCAGGCGAATCTGCAGGCCACGGGCGGCAACGGCTACTACTACTGCTTCGCGATCGACTAGGAGCCCGTGGTGGCGGGTCCGGCCGCCGGCGGCGGCGAGAACGCGGCGCCCCGGTTCTACCGTGAATTCGCCGCGTGGTGGCCGCTGCTGGACGATCCGGCGAGTTACGCCGAGGAAGCCGGCGTCTACGGCGACCTGCTTGCCGAGGCGTGCGACGCCCCGCTCGAGTCGCTGCTCGAGCTGGGCTGCGGCGGCGGCAACAACGCGTCGCACATGAAGCGCCGGTTCCGGCAGTTGGTGCTGACGGACGTCTCCGGCGGCATGCTGGAGGTCAGCCGCGCCCTCAACCCGGCGTGCGAGCACCTGCCGGGCGACATGCGGACGTTGCGCCTCGGGCGGACCTTCGACGCGGTGTTCGTCCACGACGCGGTCTGCTACATGCGGACGGAGGCCGACCTGCGGCGCGCGATGGAGACGGCCTGGGTCCATTGCCGGCCGGGGGGCGCCGTGCTGTTCGCGCCGGACTACGTGCGGGAGAACTTCCGGGCAGAGTCCACGGAAGGCGGCTGCGACGAGCGCCCGGCGCCGGACGGCGCGGGCGCGTGCCCGCGCGGCCTGCGCTATCTCGAGTGGGTCTGGGACCCGGACCCGCACGACACGGAGTACGTGGCCGACTACGCCTTCCTGCTCCGCGAGCGCGACGGGTCCGTGCAGGCGGTCGGGGATCGCCACGTGGAGGGACTGTTCCCGCGCGACCGGTGGCTGGAGCTGCTGGCCGGCGTCGGGTTCGCGGCGCGCAGCGTGCCGCTGGTCCTCTCGGACGTGGAGCCGGGGCGGCACGAGATGTTCGTGGGCCGCCGGCCGCGTTGAGCGTCCGGCGGGAGCGGAGCGGCACGGGGCCGCCGGCCGGCGATCGGGCGTACGAAGGAGGCACTGATTCGATGGCGAAACTGGTCGGACGCGTGATGCTGCTGCTCGCCGGGGGCGCGCTTGCCGGGCTGCTGGCGTGGGTGCTGACGCCCGTCGCTGCCGAAGGGCAGACGCAACTGTCCCGCACCGGTGACGGTCGGCCGGATCTGAACGGCATCTGGCAGGCCATCGGCACGGCCCACTGGGACCTCGAGGCCCACTCGGCGCGCGCCGGGGCGATGGTGCCGCTCGGCGCGGTCGGGGCGGTGCCGGCGGGCAAGTCGGTGGTGCAGGGCGGCGACATCCCGTACCAGCCCTGGGCGGCCGAGCAGAAGCGGGAGAACGCCGAGCAGTGGCTGACGGCGGACCCGGAGGTCAAGTGCTACCTGCCGGGCGTCCCGCGCGTCATGTACATGCCGTTCCCGTTCCAGATCGTCCAGAGCCCCGAGTTCATCCTGATCGCCTCCGAGTACGTCGGGGCGACGCGGCAGATCCACATGACCGAGGTCGAGCCGCCCCCGATCGACACGTTCATGGGACACTCGCTCGGCCGCTGGGAGGGCGACGCGCTGGTCATCGAGTCCAACACGTTCAACGGCCAGACCTGGTTCGACCGGGCGGGCAACTTCCACAGCGCGGCGCTGCGGGTGGTGGAGCGGATCACGCCGCTCAGCCGGGATGCGCTGCAGTACGAGGCGACCATCGAGGACGAGAACGTCTTCACGGAACCCTGGACGATCAGCCTGCCGCTCTACCGCCGCCTGGAGCCGGACATCGAGATCCTGGAGTTCAACTGCGTGGAGTTCGTCGAGGAGACGCTCTGGGGACACCTGACGAAGCCCGGCAGCGAGTGAGATCCCCGCAGAAGGAGAATCCAATGCGATATCGGTGGCTGGTTGCAGTGATCTTGCCGTTCGCCGCGGCGGTTGTGGGGGCCCTGACCCTGTCGGCCCAACCCGCGGACTGGACCGTGCCGCGAACGCCCTGGGGCGATCCCGACCTGCAGGGCATCTGGACCAACGAGAACACGGGCACGCCGATGCAGCGCCCGGCCCGGTTCGGGGACCGCGAGTTCCTGACCGACGAGGAGGTGGCCGAGCTGGAGCAGGAGGCGCTGGCGCGCTACGAGGCGGCGGTGGCCGCCGACGACGACGCCGGGCCGCGCAGCGCGGCCGACGTCGAGCGCACGGAGGACACGATCGAGGCCGGCATCTACGGCCAGGAATACAACAACGTGTGGATGGAGCAGCCGCAGCGGCCCGGCCCCCTGCGGTGGACGCGCACGTCGCTCGTCGTCGAGCCGTCGCACGGACAGATTCCGCCGTACACGCCGGAGCTGCTCGATCGGCTCGAGGCCCGCGAGGAGGCCCGGCGGCACCGCGGCGAGGCGGACACCTGGGAGGACCGGAACCTGAACGAGCGCTGCATGCGGCCGCAGGCGGCCACCGGGCTCCAGGGGACCGTCCGCATCGTGCAGACCCCCGGCTGGGTCGCGATTCTGCCCGACGGCTTCCAGTATCCGCAGCTCGTGCCGCTCGACGGGCGCGAGCAGGTCTCCGCGGAGATCCGCGGCTGGTTCGGCCGCGCCCGCGGCCGCTGGGAAGGCGACAGGCTGGTCATCGAGACCACGAACTTCAACGACAAGCAGGACGGCGGCCCCGTCCTCCCGTCCCGCCGGCCGCTCGCGTTCTTCCTCGGGTCGGGCGAGACGCTGCGGCGCGTCGAGACGTACGAGCGCGTGCGTCCCGACCAGATGGCGTACGGCCTGACGATCGACGACCCGAGCGTCTACGTGGAGCCGTACACCGTGCTCCGGCCGATGATCCTGGACAACGATTTCCTGATGCTGCAGTCGGGCTGCCACGAGGGCAACTACGGCATGCCCTTCATCCTCAGCGCGGCGCGGGCCGACGAGGACTACGCGATGCGCGCGGCGCTCGAGGCGGCCGAGCTCCGCCGCCCCGAGATCGCGGCGTTGAGAGCCAGGACCGAGGAGTGGCTGCGGACCGGGACCGTGCCCGCGGTCGACGGCGCGGTCGAGGAGGTCAATCCCGACCGCTGACCGGACCGCTGACAGGAGGAGGTCCCGCCATGCGCATCGTTCGCGGCCTCGTCGGGCAAGCCATCGTCCTCGTCCTCGTTCTCCTGCAGGCGACGGCGATTGCGCACGCCGCCGCGGCCGCCGACCTGCGCCTCGTCGACGCTGCCGCACGCCAGGACTGGCCGCGGGTGCGGGCGTTGCTCGACGAGGGCGCCGACGTCAACGCCTTGCGCGCCGACGGCGTAACGGCGCTCCTCTGGGCGGCGCATTGGGACGACGTCGAGACGGTGCAGGTCCTGCTGCGCGCCGGCGCGGACCCCAACGCGGCGGACGACCACGGCGTGACGCCGCTGATGCGGGCGAGCGAGAACGCGGGCGTCGAAGTCGCCCGGGCCCTGCTCGAGGCGGGCGCGAACCCCAACGCGGCGCAGGCCAGCGGCCTCACGGCGCTCATGCTGGCCGCCGGGAGCGGCAGCCGCGACGTGGTGCGGGCGCTGCTGGCGCACGGGGCGGAGGTCAACGCGGTGACGCACGGCTCGGGCGTGACCGCCCTGATGTGGGCGGTCGAGGCGCCGCACCCCGCCGTCGCACACATCCTGCTCGAGAGCGCGGCCGACGTCAGCGTGTCGTCGAGCAAGGGGTTCACGCCGCTGCTGCTGGCCGCGCGCAACGGGGACGTCGAGCTGGGGCGCCTCCTGATCGCGGCGGGCGCCGACGTCAATCAGCCGGGGTCCGACGGTACCCACGCGCTGCCGCTGGCCATCATCAGCGGTCACGACCCGTTCGCCCGGTTCCTGCTCGCGCGGGGGGCCGACCCCGGCAGCACGATCGACGGCGTGCCGGCGCTCCACGCCGCGGCCGGCGACGTCGGCACCTGGCTGGTGGACTGGTACCGGGAGCACGGCGGGCGCCGGGCCGTGGACGCCGGCGGGCGCGGTCTCGCCGGGCTCACCCCCGAACGGCGGCTGCCGCTGGTCGAGGCGCTCCTCGCCCGCGGCGCCGACCCGAACGCGCGGGTCGACAAGTCGGCGGTCGTGCTGAGCTACATCGGCACGACGCGCTACGGCGTGTTCGAGCAGAACTCGGTCGGCACCGGGGACGTGCGGGGCGCGACGCCGCTGTGGGTGGCCGCCAAGTCGTCCAACGGGGGCGGCCTGCAGGGCGCGCAGGGTCCGACGTCACGGTACCGCTACGACAGCAGCCCGGACATCATCCGGGCCCTGCTGGCGGCCGGCGCCGACCCGAATCTCGCGACGGACGACGGCACCACGCCGCTGATGATGGCGGCCGGGCTCGGCGTGCGGTCGCATCAGCCGCTCACGCCGCGCGGCGTGCCGTCGCCACCGGCCGAGCAGGCGGTCCGGGTGCTGGTCGAGGCGGGCGCCGACGTCAACGCGGTGAACCACGGGGACTTCACGGCGCTGCACGGCGCCACGTTCCGCGGCCTCAACGAGGTGATCCAGTACCTCGTCGAGCAGGGCGCGGACATCGACGCGCGCGACTACCGCGGCCGCACCGCCTACCGCATGGCGGAAGGCGCCAAGCAGTCGTTCCAGTACCAGGCCTTCCCGGAGACGGCGGCGTTCCTCGAGCAGCTCGGCGCCAACCCGCGCCTGGGCATACCGGGCACGATCCACGAGCGCGCCGACCGCGAGGCGCTCGTCGAGACCGTCGGCGGTCCGGAAGACCGCTGAGATCGCCGAGCTCATGCTGCAGGGAACTGCCGGCGTCGTCGGCTGCGCGCTCGCGCTCGCCGTTGCGACCGTTTCCCAGGTCGGGGCCCAGGCGCCGTCGCGCGCGCTCCTCGACCGCTACTGCGTCACCTGCCACAACGAGCGGCTGCAGACGGCGAACCTGATGCTCGACCGGGTCGACCTCGAGCAGCCGGGCGCGCACGCCGAGGCCCTCGAGAAGGTCGTGCGCAAGCTCCGCGCCGGACAGATGCCGCCCGAGGGGCGCCCGCGGCCCGGGCGTGACGCCGTCGAGACGTTCGTCGCGGCGCTCGAGGCGGCGCTCGATCGCGAGGCCGCCGGACGGCTCGCGCCGGGCCGCGTCGCCTCGCGGCGGCTGAACCGGGTGGAGTACGTCAACGCCATCGAGGACCTGCTCGATCTGCGCGTGGACGGCGCGGAGCTGCTGCCCAGCGACATGGCCGGCTTCGGCTTCGACAACAACGCCGAGGTCCTCGCGATGACCCCGTCGCTGATGGCGCGCTACATCACCGCCGCGACGACCATCAGCCGCCTGGCAGTCGGCAGCCCGGACAACCGCCCGGACGGCCGCGTCTACTCGCTCGGCTTCGAGGTGCAGGACGCGCGCATGCACGAGGACATGCCGTTCGGCACGCACGGCGGGCTGGCGGCGCGCCACGTGTTCCCGCTCGACGGCGAGTACCTCTTCACGATTCGGATGAAGCGCACCGCCGGGGCGCGGAGCGGCACCATCCAGGGCATCGCCGAGGACGGCCACGACGTCGAGCTCCGCATCGACCACGCCCTCGTCAAGCGCTGGAACATCGGGGGCCGGTTCCGCGGCCAGATACCCGGCCTCACCATCGCCGACGACAACGTCGAGGCCATTCGGACGAACCAGTACCGGATGACGGCCGACCACGAGATGGAGCTTCGGATCCCGGTGGAGGCCGGCCAGCGGCTGGTGAGCGTCGCCTTCACCGACTCGAATCCGTCGCCGGTCGACGGCGTGTACGGCCGGCCGGGGATCGACCGCGTCTTCATCGCCGGCCCCTACGGCGGGACGGTGCCCGACGCCACGCCGAGCCGCGCGCGGATCTTCGTCTGCCGTCCCGCAGGCGGGGCCGCCGCGGACGAGGAGTCGTGCGCGCGCGAGATCCTCGCCGCGCTGGCCCGCCGCGCGTATCGGCGGCCCGTGACGGAGCGCGATCTCGGGGTGCTGCTGCCGTTCTACCGGGCGGGCCGCCGCGAGGGCGACTTCGAGACCGGGATCGAGCGCGGGCTCGAGGCCATCCTGTCGATGCCGGCGTTTCTGCTGCGGGCGGAGCGCCAGCCGGCCGGCGTCGCCGCGGGCGAGCCGTACCGCCTGTCGGATCCGGAGCTCGCCGCGCGCCTCTCGTTCTTCCTGTGGCGCAGCATTCCCGACGACGAGCTGCTCGACGTCGCCGCGCAGGGCCGCCTGGGCGAGCCGGACGTCCTCGAGCGGCAGGTCCGGCGGATGCTGGCCGACCCCAAGGCCGTCCGCTTCATGGACGACTTCGTCGGCCAGTGGCTGCAGGTGCGCAACATCAACGAGCAGTCGCCGGACGGCGGCCTGTTCGCGCAATTCAACGACACGCTCCGCAAGGCCATGGTGACCGAGACGGAGCTGTTCTTCCGGAGCCAGGTGCGGGAGAACCGGCCGATCCCGGAGCTGCTGCGCGCGGGCTACACCTACCTGAACGCGCAGCTCGCGGGGCACTACGGCGTGGACGGCGTCTACGGCAGCCGGTTCCGCCGCGTCGAGCTCGACGACGACCGCCGCCACGGGCTGCTGGGGCACGCGAGCATCCTGACGATCACTTCCTACGCCAACCGCACGTCGGTGGTGCTGCGCGGCAAGTGGATGCTGGAGAACATCCTCGGCGCCCCGCCGCCGGCCCCGCCGCCGAACGTGCCTCCGCTCGCGGAGAACGATCCGGCCGGTGAGCCGACCTCGCTGCGCGCGAAGATGGAGCAGCACCGGAGCAATCCGGTGTGCGCGAGCTGCCACGCGATGATCGACCCGCTCGGGTTCGCGCTCGAGCACTTCGACGCGATCGGCCAGTGGCGCGAGACGGACGGCGGCGCGCCGATCAACGCGACGATCGACTGGCAGGGACGGACGGTCGACAGTCCCCGCGCGTTCCGCGAGGCGCTGCTCGGGCAGGGCACGACGTTCGTGAGCACGGTGACCGAGAAGCTGCTGACCTACGCGCTCGGCCGCGGCCTCGACTACCGGGACGCGCCCACCGTGCGGCGCCTGGTCCGCGACCTCGCGGCGAACGACTACCGCTGGTCGGCGTTGATCGAGGGCATCGTCGGCAGCACGCCGTTCCGGATGCGGCAGGCCCCGGCCGCCGCCAACGTGGTCGCCACGGCGGCCGTTGCTAACGAACCGCGTCGAGGGGATAATCGCTAGACCGTTTGTAGTGGCCGGAGAGGGTACTGCCATGTTCATCAGCAGGAAGCACTTGCCGCGTCGCACCGTGTTGCGGGGCCTCGGGACCACGCTCGCGCTGCCTTTCCTCGACAGCATGGTGCCCGCGCTGACGGCGCTGAGCAGGACCGCCGCCGCGCCGGTCAGGCGGTTCGGCGTGTTCTACGTGCCCAACGGCATGTCGATGCCGTTCTGGACGCCGGAGCGGGAAGGACCGCTCGACGCGCTGCCGCCGACGCTGCGGTCGCTGAACGACCTCAGGGAGCACGTCCTCCTGTGCGGCGGTCTCGACGACGAGGCCGCCAACAGGGTCAAGGGCGGCGGCGACCACTCGCGCTCGGCCGGGACGTTCCTGACCTGCGTGCCCTACAAGCTCACCGCCGGCGCGGACGTCTACGCCGCGGTGTCGGTGGACCAGATGGCTGCCCGCGAGCTGGGCAGGCAGACCCAGCTCACGTCGCTGGAGCTCGGAATCGAGTCGAACGCGATGCTCGGGTCGTGCGACGGCGGCGCGAGCTGCGCCTACACGAACACGGTCGCGTGGCGGACGCCGACCACGCCGCTCCCCATCGAGAACAACCCGCGCGCCGTGTTCGAGCGCCTGTTCGGCTCGAGCGGCACGACCGATCCCGAGGCGCGCACGGCGCGCATGCGCCGGGACCGCAGCCTGCTCGACGCGGTCAACGGCGAGCTCGAGCATCTCGGCCGGTCGCTCGGACCGGGCGATCAGGTCAAGCTCGACGAGTACCTGTCGGCGGTGCGCGACGCCGAGCGGCGAATCCAGTTGGCGGAGCGCCAGGGCGAGACGGACCTGCCGGTGGTCGACCGCCCCATCGGCACGCCGAGCGACTACGCCGAGCACGCGAAGCTGCTCATGGACCTGCTGGCGCTGGCGTACCAGACGGACATGACGCGGATCAGCACGTTCATGCTGGCCCGCGAGGTGAGCTCGCGCGCCTATCCCGAGATTGGCGTGTCGGACGCGCACCACCCGCTGTCGCACCACCAGGACCGCCCGATCAACCTGCAGCGGCTGCACCTGGTCAACGAGTACCACTTCCGGCAGTTCGCCCATCTCGTCGAGCGCCTCGCGGCGACGCCGGAAGGCGACGGGACGCTGCTCGACTCGACGCTGTTCCTCTACGGGACCGGCATCAGCGACAGCAACACCCACTTCCACGAGGACCTGCCGATTGCGCTGATCGGCGGCAAGCGCACCGGGATCACCGGCGGACGCTACGTGCGGTATCCGGAAGGCACCCCGCTGGCGAACCTGCACATGACCGTCCTCGAGATGCTGGGGACGCCGGTCGAGAGCTTCGGCGACAGCACGGGCACGCTGAAGCGCCTCTCCGTGTAGCTCTGGGCCTGGGCACTACGAGAAGGCTCCGCGTCGCGCGCGCGTGCGGGGGAGCCTGCACACTGATGACAGAGCAGGAGACATGGACAATTCCGAGCTGCTGAAGCGGATCACCGTACGAGCGGACGTCTTCGGCGGAAAACCGATCATCCGGAACATGCGCTTCTCAGTGGAGACGATCCTGAGCCTGCTGGCGCAAGGAGTGAGCGCCGAGGAAATCCTGGACGACTACCCGCAGCTTGAAAAGGACGATGTCCGCGCTTGCATCGCGTATGCGCACGCGGTGATCGCCGGCGACACACTGGCTGCGGTCTCGGTTGAGACACGGTGAAGTTCCTGGTCGACGGCTGCGCCGGCCGCCTAGGCCGATGACGTCCCACATCGTTGATGATCGTGACTTGGCTGAACATGAAATCTTGGGCGCGCGACACCGGAAGGGACGAATCGAGCGACTGATCGGGTACCTAATAGAGAGTTCGCGATGCTTCGCCAGTGCTTGATCGCCGTTGCGACCATCAGCGTCACTGTCGCGGCAGTTGCCACGTTCGCACAGGCTACAACGGTGCGGCCACGCCTGTCGATATCCAACCAACTCCGCCTCCGGGATCCGGCGGCCAGGATCGTGAGAACGAGCCATGAAACGGCAGTATAACATCAGCGTCGTCGACAGCGCCGGCGAGATGGATGCCAACGGGAACTTGGTAGTCTACTACGACTGGCAATCGTCTAGTCGGCGGGCACTCTACAGAGTCAACATTCGTCTAGCCGGCATGGATCTGCCTTACGTCGCATCGGCGACATACCAGCTTCCTGTCTCTTTCAGGGAGCGAATGCATAGAGTCGACCGTACGATCTCGAACCCAAACTGTGCCCTGAGAATATGGACATCAAACGTGTTCACAATTCGAGCCATTATTTCCCTGAAGTCAGGGGAACGTATCTTTATCGACTACCGTCTACGCTATGGCGAGGCGATGCGTGCCCACGACCGAGCCGGTAAATTGCAGCTTAGAGAGGTGGACACGGCGACTCCGGGGATTACGAGATCGCCATTGGCGGCCGCGGGCAGGTAGTCTCACTAGGATGCACCTCGTGCCCGCTGCGCGGCATCGCACGGCAACGAGCAGCGACCACCCGGCTGTCAGCGCGGGCTTGACGCCCGCCGCCGGGCACGAGTATAAACATTGTATCTACGTAATCCTTCCTTCCCACAGTGAGAGCGGGAGCCGGCATGGAGACACGTATCGGCAAGTGGGGGAACAGTCTGGCGCTCAGGATTCCGCAGTCCGTCGCCGCCAGCGTGGGCATTACCCGGAACACGGCGGTAGAGCTGACCCCTCGAGACGGGCAGTTGGTCGTCTCGGTCCTGAGCCGACCCGGCGCCGAACTGGATGACGTCCTCGCCCGCGTGACCGAGGACAATCTCCATCGCGAGGTCGAGACCGGCCCCGCGGTGGGCGGCGAAGCGTGGTGACGCCACGGCGGCGAGTTCCCGCTCGAGGGGATGCAGTGTGGATCGACTTCAACCCGCCGCCGGAGGCCAGTTGAATTCCGGCACGCCGTCGAGCGTCTCCATGCGCAGTTCACGCATCAGTCGCTGCTCCCGGACACGTTGCCCGCCGCGATGAGTGGACCCGAGGCAACCAGCTTCCTGCCGCGCGAGTCCACCTTCATGTTCAGGCCCTCCAGCGTACGAGCCCCGAGCAACTGCAGATCGCCCGGTTCCGCGAACACGACTTCGTCCGTGGTCAACTCCTCGCCGACCCAGATGACGGCGAAGCCGATCGACCGGCTGATTTCCTCCCCGTTGGCCAGTACGAACCGCCTGTCACGTTTCTCCGGCTCGATGCCGATCAGCGCGAGGTGCTCCCGGTTGACCCAGGTCAACTCGCTGCCGGTATCGACCATCACGCCGGGCACCCGAACCGACCGGGTTCGATCCTGCTGGTTCTCGAGCAGACACGTGACGCTGAACAGTCCCACCGCTCCCCGTTTCTCCAACGGCCCTGCTGCGTTCCAGTCTATTCCATTGCGCCCGGTCGCCAGTCAGGCCAAGGGCCATCCCTTCGAGGCGGCCATCCTGTCAGTCAGCGTGCCGGCAGGCTGAACGCGACGAGCGTCGAGCCTGTGGCCGCCGCGACGTACTGCGTCCCGTTGACCTCGTAGGTGAGCGGGCTGCCGGTGACCGTCCCCACCGCCGCCTCGAAGAGCCGGCGGCCGGTCCGCGCGTCGAACGCCAGGAACTCGCCGCCCGCGCCCTGGAAGACGAGGTCGCCCGCGGTCACGAGGTTGCCCGTGTTCGTGCCGATCGGCAGCTCCGCGCGCCACGCCTGCGCGCCGGTCACCGGGTCGTAGGCCGCCAGCGTGGAGGTGGTCCGCATCGTCGTTTGGCCGGCGGGCTCGAAGCTCTCCCAGAAGCCGGGCGAGGTCGGCTCCGGCGCCAGGCTGTCGCCGCGCACCACCCGCACCTGCATGCTGCCCGCCGTGTTCTTGCCCAGGGCGTACACGAGGCCCGTCCGCGGACTGAACGACGGCGAGCCCCAGGTCGCGCCGCCGGCGAATCCCGGGGAGTGGATGATGCGCTCGTTCATCAGGTAGGGATGAAACAGGGGCCGCGCCCGGGCGGCCTCGTCCGGATCGTCGAGGACCGGATAGACGCTGCACAGCGGCTGCTGCGGCGTGCCGTGCGCGGTGTACGGGATGGGCTGCGTCGGCCAGGGCCGTTCCCCGGGGACGTCGGTCGTCGTGGGGACCGGCATCTCGACGATGGGGTTGATCGGCTGCCCCGTCGCGCGATGCAGGAAGTACGCGTAGCAGTGCTTGCCGAACGAGGCGATGCCGCGCACCGGTTCGCCGTCGACCGTGCGATCGAACAGGACCGGCCCGTTGCTGAAATCGAAGTCCCACAGGTCGTGGTGAACCGTCTGGAAGTGCCACGCGAGCTCGCCGGTCTCCAGGTGCAGGGCGACGATGGAGTTGGTGAAGAGGTTCAGCCCGGGCCGCTCGGCGCCGTAGAAGTCGGGCGTGGGGTTCGCGACGTTGAAGTAGATCATGCCCAGCCCGGGATCGACGGCCGGCTGCGTCCAGATGCCTCCGCCCCAGCGTTCGCCCGAGCCCCAGGTATCCTTCGCCAGCTCCCACCCTTCGTCCGCCGGCCGCTGGGGAATCGTCGCGAACGCCCACTCGACCGCCCCGGTCGCGGCGTCGAGCGCAATCAGCAGGCCGCCGCGGATGAGGTTGGCGCTGCCCGCCGTCGCCACGAAGACCCTGCCGTCGTGATGCAGCGGCGGCGCGGTCAGGCGGTGGCCGAAGGTCCTGGGGTCGTAGACGCCGCTCGGATACCAGTCGGGGTACTTGAGCGCCAGGGCGTCGGCGATCATCGAGACCGCGCCCTGCCGGCCGAACGAGTCCGCCAGCTCGCCCGCCTGCGCGTCCACGGCGTAGAGCAGCGCCCCGACCGTGGCGTAGACGCGGCCTCCGCCGAACGTGGGCCCGCGGCCGCCGGTGCCGCCCGCATCCCTGTTCCGCGCCGTGAGCAGGGCGGGCAGCTCGGCCTCGACGGTCCACAGGATGCGGCCGGTCCCGGCATCCACGGCGAACAGCCTGGTTCCGTTGTTGAAGTACAGCACGCCGTCCACCACCAGCGGCGTCTCCTGACCGACCGTGTCGGGGGCGACGTCGAGCGACCAGGCCGGCGCGAGACGGTCCACGTTGGACGTGTCGATCTGGTCGAGCGGCGAGAAGCGGGCGTTCCCGAGGTCGAAGTTGTGCGACGGCCAGCCGACGTCGGCCGCTTCCTGGGGCGCGGCCGCCGGCGGCAGTTGCGCCAGCGAGATCGACGCGAGCATCACGACCAGGCGGAAGCGCCGCGCCCGACGTGACGGAAAACGCTCCTGAGCAGCCATCCCGCATCCTCCATGACCATGTACAGGGTCGGTACCAGAATGAGCGTGATGAACGTCGCGAACACGACGCAGGCCAGCGCTACCGCCAGCGGCAGGATGAACTCCGCCACGGAACTGCCCTCGAACATGATCGGCGCCAGTCCCGCGAAGGTCGTCAGCGAGGTGAGGACGATGGGGCGAAACCGCTCGGCGCCGGCCTGCTGGACGGCGGCGAGCACGCTCGAGTCCCTGCGGTTGCGGTTGATGAAGTCGACCATGATCAGGCTGTCGTTGACCACCACGCCGGCGAGCGCGACCAGACCCATCACCGACATCATCGAGACGTCGACTCCCATGATGATGTGTCCCCACACCGCCCCCACGAAACCGAACGGGATCGCGCTCATGATGATGAGCGGTTGCGCGTACGACTTGAGCGGAATGGCCAGCAGCGTGAAGATGCCGAACAGGGCGAGCGTGAAGCCGATGAGTATCCCGCCCAGGAAGTCCTGCTGCTCCGCCTGGACGCCTTCGAGCGAGTAGCGCACGCCGGGGTGCGCGGCGAGCACGTCGGGGAGAATGCGGCCTTCCAGCGCCGCGGTCACGACGGCGCTCGTCGTCGCGCTCTCGTCGATCGCGGCCGTCACGTTGACCGCCCGCTGTCGGTCCACGCGCTTGATCGACGCATAGCCGCGGCCGGGCTCGACCGCCGCCACGAGGCGGAACGGCACCTCCCCGCCCTCGGGCGTGCGGATTCTCATCTCCTCGAGGCTCCCCAGCGAGCGTCGCTGGTCGCCGGGATACCTGACCATCACGCGGATGTCGTCGCGACCACGCTGGATCCGCTGGGCCTCTTCCCCGTAGAACGCCTGCCGCACCTGGCGGCCGAGATCGAGGAGGCTCAGGCCGAGCCGCTCGGCGTGCGGGGTGATGCCGAGCTTGACCTCCTCCTTCCCCCGCTGGAACGTGTCGGATATGTCGTAGACGCCGGCGTACGTCCGCAGTTGCGCCTTGACGGCGTTCGCCGCCCGGGTGAGCTGCTCGACGTTGAGGCCGACCAGCATGACGTCGACGTCGTTGCCCGCGGTCGGCCCGGACGTGCCGAAGACCAGGCTGGTCGCTTCCGGGATTGGCCCGGTCAGCTCCCGCCAGCGATTCGCCAGCTCCTCGGCTCGCAGAACGCGCTCGTCCGCCGGAGCCAGCTCTACCATCACCTGCCCGACGTGGGACGCCGCGGTATCCGCGGCGGTGGCGGTCCCGGGACCCTCGTCGCCCATCGGCTGGTCCCCCACGGCCGCATAGACGTGGCGGAAGACGTCCTGTCCGGTCCGTTCCAGCACGTCGCGACGGAGCCGTTGCGCCCCCGTCTCGAGCCTCGCCACCGCGACCGACGTCGCGGCAACGGGCGTGCCTTCGGGCAAGGTGACCGCACCCGTGATCAGCTCGGCTTCGGGTGCGGGAAAGAAGTGGAACGCGACCCTGCCGCTCAGCACGATGCCCACGGTGACAACCAGCGTTGCGACGCCGGCGGCCAGCGCCAGATAGCGCCAGCGGAGCGCGAACGCCAGGCCCGGGCGATACACGTTGCGCCCGAGTGCGTTGAGCCCGTCCGCGATGCGTTTCTGAAACCGCCGCCACGCGCCCTCTCGCGGCGTGCCCGTGTGCGCAAGGTGGGCCGGAAGAATGGCGAGGCACTCGACGAGCGAGAACAGCAGGCACGGCACCACGACGAGCGGGACGAAGCGCGCGACCTTGCCCGACTCGCCCGGAACGAAGAACATCGGCGAGAACGCGGCGACCGTCGTCAGGACCGCGAACACGACCGGGGTCGCGATCTCCCGCGCCCCTTCGATGGCGCTCCGCAGCTTGTCGCCATGGGCCTCTCGATGCCGGAAGATGTTCTCGCCGACGATGATCGCGTCGTCGACGACGATCCCCAGGACCAGGATGAACGCGAACGTGGAGACGAAGTTCGCCGTCACGTCGAGCCCCGGCATCACCATGAACGCGCCCAGGAAGGAAATCGGAATCCCCAGGCTCACCCAGAACGCGAGCCGCAGCTCCGTCAGCAGCGCCAGGACGATGAACACCAGCACGAACCCCGTCGCCCCGTTGCGCGCCATGAGCCACAGTCGGTCGCTCAGGATACGCGCCGTGTTCTGCCAGACCGTGAGCGAGATGCCCGGCGGCAGCGTCGGCGCGGTGCGCTCCACGTAGTCGAGAACGAGGTCGGCGATCTCGAGATCGCTCTGCTCGCCGCTGCGCAGCACCGAGACGAGCACCGCGGGCTCCAGATCGAACCTGGCGGACTGATCCGTTTCGGCGAATCCGTCGACGACCGTGGCGACATCCCCCAGGCGCAGACGGGTTCCGTCGGGGCGGGCAAGGACGACGAGGCGCTCGTACTCCGCGCCGCGATACGCCTGGCCGACGGTTCTGAGCAGGATCTCGCCGCTGTCGCTGCGTACCGCGCCGCCGGGCAGGTCGAGCGAGGAACGCCGGACCGCCCGGGCCACGTCGTCGAAGGTCAGCGCGTGGCGCCGCAGGGCGGCCTCGGACACCTCGACGGAGATCTCGTACGGCCGGGCGCTCACCAGCTCGATCTGCGAGATCTGGGGGATGGCCGCGAGATCGTCGCGGATCCTCTCCGCGACGATCTTGAGCGTGCGCTCGTCGACCGCGCCCGATACGGCGAGGTCGATCACCTTGGTGCGCGGGAGCAGCTCGCTGATGATCGGCGTCTCGGTCTGCTCCGGAAACGTATCGATGGCGTCCACGCGGTTCTTCACGTCATCGAGCACCGTTCGCACGTCGGCGCCCAGCTCGATTTCGATCAGGACCGTACCCCTGTCCTCGGCTGCCGTCGAGGTGATCCGCTTGATCCCGTCGATGCCCTGGATCGCTTCCTCGATCCGGATGCAGACGCCTTCCTCCACCTCTTCGGGGGCAGCGCCGAGATAGGGAACCTCGATGGTCACCATGTCGAGCGCAACCGTCGGAAATTCCTCGCCGCGGACGTTGAGGAGCCCGATCACCCCGCTGACGATGATGAACGCCATCAGCAGATTGGCGGCAACGGAGTTGCGGGCGAACCAGTCAATCATGGGGCGCTTGCAGCAGTTCGGGGAGCGGCGGTTGGCACCAGTGGCGCAGGGCGGGGATCAACGCCGGCATCGCGGCCGGCCGGAAGCGCACGTCGGTGCGCCTCCGCCGCACGGGCGGGTCGATTCTTCCGGGTGGTTGGCGTACGCGACGGCGGCGGCGCCCGGTCCGCGGCCCGCGGAGCCGGACCGCCGCCGCCATCGATAGCGATCCGGCGGGCTACTGCCCCCGGTAGTCCTCCTCGCTCACGGGCCCGAACCAGGAGGTCGGACCGCCGTCGCCGCCGCCGAGGACGGTGAGCTGCACGACGTGCTCGTCGGGGGACGCGCCGTGCCAGTGCTCCACGCCCGCCGCCGCGAAGATCGGCCGGCCGCCGGGCACCAGCTCGATGATCTCGCCGCCGCGCTCCTGCGTGCGGCCGCGGCCCTCCTCGGCGGCCAGGATCTGCCAGCCGGCGTGGGCATGCCAGTTCGAGCGCACCCCGGCCTCGAAGCGCAGGCGCACCGCCCGCATGTCGGACGAGTCGGGCCGGCTCGGCTCGCCGCCGACGAAGTTGCTCTGGACCGCCGCGGTCGTCGCCGGCTGGCCGAACGTGAAGGCGGTGAACGCGCCCACCGCCACGATGGCGAGCAGCACGCCCACACGGGATCGAGCCTGTCTCTGCATGTCGCTTCTCCCTTGTCTTCCTCTCCTACCTCACCGTGAAGGTGATGTCCTGCGACGCCATCAGGCCCCCGTCGTGCGCGAGCGTGCGGAGCACGTACTGCCCCGGCTCGGCAAAGGTGACCTCCGCCGTCCAGCGGTTGTTCGCGGGGATCGGCGGCACTTCCCAGCCCGCCGACCATGGCGAGTTGCGCGCGTCCCGGTAGTCCTCCCACTGCGCGAACTGCGGCGGGTCGAACGCCACGTGCTCGGCCGGCCCGCGATAGACGAACCAGGACAGCCGCAGGCCGCTGGCCGAGTTCGGGCAGCAGCGCGAGCCGATCCGGCGCTCGAGGATGTCGCCTTCCTCCCAGGGCAGCAGCAGCGGCACCTCGCGCCGCTCCGGAATGCCGTCGTCGGTCGCCACCGCGGACAGCGCCACCGGCTGCCCCGCCGCGGCGTTCCGCGCCGGCGCGCCGGCGACGATCAGCTTCGGCGGCGTGTTGTTGTTGATGAAGTTGGCGCCGCCTCCGCTGCCGCCCGCACCCTGGTTGTTCATGATCACGATGTTGTCGGTGTAGTAGTCGGGGTGCAGGATGCCGTGCGCGGTATTCGTCCGCCCGCTGCTGGTGAGCGTCCACACCACCTCCCGGTTTCCGAAGTCCGGGGGAACCCGCACGCGGAAGACGAAGCGGTTGCGCTGCGGGTAGAAGTGGGTGGGCTGGCCCAGATCGGGTCCGCCGGGCTCGATGCGGTTGTCGGGCCCGACGGGGACGTCCAGCTCCTGCTCCTGGTTGCGGTTGAAGTACCCGAAGAGCATGTCGAACGACCCGTCGGGGTTGTCCTGCCACCCCTCGTACACGGGCGCGATGTCCTGGCCGGAATACGGGACGCCCTGGGCGCCGAGAGCCCAGGCCCCCAGCAGCAGGATGAGCGCCGCCACCGCGGCGCGGCGCAGCGCGGTCCGGAAACCGGCGCAGCAGATTCCTTCGTACATCTTGTCGGCCTCCCGTTACTCCTGCTGGTTCGTCGTCGTGGCCTGACGCTCGCGCAGCGCGACGACGCCGCACAGGGGGCAGCCGAGCACGGCCTCGCCGGGCTGCAGCCCGAGCTCCCGCACGCGCTCCACCATCTCCTGCTGGAACTCCTCGTCGGTGAGGAGCTGGACCTCGCCGAGCTCGTTCATCATGTTGTCGATCGACCGATGCCCCATGCCCGACCAGTTGCGGGGCTCGGTGACGTTGGGATTCGCCGAGGTGTTGTCGAAGTACCCCGTGAGCCGCAAGATGGTGCCCTTGGGCAGCAGCGGCTGGACGTGGTCGGCGAAGTTGTAGACCCGCACCCAACTGTGGTCGTAGCCGACGCAGCTCAGCGTCTCGAACGTCACCCCGGTGCCGTAGATGGCGTCGAGGCACATGCGCACGCCGGCCGCGTGCATGTGCGGCTCGTAGGAGACGATGCGCGCGTGCTCGGGGAGCACCGAGAACGCCTCGAACTTCTGGTCGGCCTCGTTCGGACGAATGTCCAGGTTCATGCTGTTGCCGAACAGGCCGCGCTGCCGGATGGTGCGGCTCGGCTGCCAGCCCCGCGGATGGAACTTGAACCCGATGTCCAGGCGGGCCTGCGTATGCCGGCCGTTCGGATGCAGGTGGGCGCTCCCGAACACCAGCCGGGAGTTGGCCTTCATCAGCCGGCCCACGCCGGGGTCGAAGACGTCCTCGTTGCGCCCCACCTCGTGCGTCTCGCCGACGGCGTCGGCCGGCCGATCCGCCAGGCTGTCGACGCCCTCGGGCAGGGCGTAGAAGCTCAGGTGGTGGATGATGAAGCGCCCGCCGACCGAGGTGAGGTCCTTGTCGCCCTCCATCGAGAGCGTGACCTCCTTCATCTGGATCGCCGAGACGTAGCGGTCCTCCGTCAGCCCGGTCGGGACCTCGCCGGGGACGGTGCCCCACCAGTCGGAGCCGGCGGCCGGCATCTCGATCACCGGGCTCGACAGCACCAGGTCCGGCGTCCCGATGGTCCAGCCGTCGTTGAACTCGACCGGCGGCGGCAGGTCGGCCGGGTTGCCGCGCGGCGCGCCGGCATCGACCCAGGCCGCGATCAGGTCGATCTCCGCCTCGCTGAGCGACGGGTCGTTCTTGTACTCCTGAATGCCGATGGTCTTGTCCACGTACCACGGCGGCATCACGCCGGGCCGCGGCCCCAGGCCGGTCTTGGCCTTGATGGAGCGCGCCCACGGCCGCACCTCCTCGTAGGTGAGCAGCGACATGGGGGCGATCGAATCCGGCCGGTGGCAGTCCTGGCAGGCGCGCTGCAGGATGGGCGCGATGTCCCGGTTGAACGTCACCGGGTCGGGCGCCGCCGCGTCCTGCGCCGACACGGCCTGTCCGCCGGCGAGCACCGCCGCCAGCACCGCGGCGGCGACGCCGAGCCCGAACGCCGGTCTCCTGGGCAGATGCACAGCCATCGGAGAATCTCCTCTCTCGCGAGCAGCCCGCTCGCATATCGGACGCCGGACGAGAACGCGCTTCGCGTGCCTTCGGGACCCGCCCCGGGAGACGGTGCCCAAGGGAAACAGTTTACCGCTCACCGCGGCCGGACCCTAGCGCTGATTTCGGATTCGGGCCGATTGCGGAGGCAGGCACCCCGCGGTAAGCTACGGCTGGGATGCGCGAGCCGCAATCGGCGCGCTGCCGGGACGGGATACTGGAGTACGCGTGCCACGAGGGGAACTACGCCATCGTCACCGCCCTCAGCGGCGCGCCGGCGCGCGACGCCGCCCGTCAGGAGTCTGCGCCGTAGACCGGTTTCCGGAGAGGAAGACGCCGATGACCAGCCTGTCTGTCCGTGCGATTCCGGCGGCAGCCTGCCTGCTGCTGCTCGCGAGCTTCGGCTCCGCGCAGACCGCGGAGCATCTCGCCAACGTCCATGTGGTGATGACGGAAGGGCCGGTCGCCCATCCGGACGGGACGGTCTACTTCACGGATCTGGTCAACGACCGCATTCTGAGGCTGGGAACGGACGGGCTGGTCACGACGTACCGCCAGCCGGCCAACCGCCCGAACGGCCTGCGGCTCGACGCCGAGTTCAGGCTGCTCGCCGCCGAACGGGGCGACCCGGAGCGCGGCACGCCGGGCCGAATCACGCGGACCGATCTGGAGACCGGCGAGATCGAGGTGCTCGCGGACAGCTCCGGCGCGGTGGACTTCGGCGTGCCGAACGACCTGACCTTCGACGCCCGCGGGCGCATCTACTTCAGCGGATCGGGCGAGGTCTATCGCCTCGACACGGACGGCGCCGTGACGAAGATTGCCGCGTCCCCGCTGGTGCAGGGCTCGAACGGCCTGATCCTGTCGCTCGACGACAGCACGCTGTACCTGGTGGAGATCAACCGCGGCGCGGGCGAGCCCCGGCGGATTCGCGAGTTCGACCTCAGCCCCGAGGGCACGCTGTCCAATCCGCGCGTGTTCCACGACTTCGCCCCGGGCCGCGGCGGGGACGGCATGGGCATCGACGTCGACGGCAACGTGTACGTCGCCGCCGGCATGAACCAGACGCGGGACACGAGCGAGACGCTGGACAACCCGGCCGGCGTCTACGTCTTCTCCCCCGCCGGCGAGCTCGTCAACCGGATTCCGATCCCGCAGGACACCATCACCAACCTCGCCTTCGGCGGCCCGGACATGAAGACCCTGTACGTGACGTCGGGCAACACCGTGTTCCGCGCCGCCATGGACATCGCCGGGACGCGCCGCTGAGCCCCGGGCAACGGGAGTGCAGCCGGCCGGCGGCGCGGCAGCCGCGCAGCGGGCCACCCGGCTGCCCAAGGGAGCGTCTCCATGACTTGCAGGCTCATCGTCGTTCTGTTTGCTGTTGGCGGCCTCGCCGCGGGCGGCGCTCGCGCACGGGCGCAGGACCTCCCGACGGCAACGCCGGAAGCGGTCGGGCTCTCGTCGGAACGGCTGGGCGAAGCCACGCGCCGGCTGCAGTCTTACGTGGACGCCGGAGACATCGCCGGCGTGGTGGCCGCCGTCGTCCGGCACGGCCGGCTCGCGTACCTTGAGGCCCTCGGCGAGCTGGACCGCGAGCGCCGCCTGGCGATGCGCGACGACGCGCTCTTCCGCCTCTACTCGATGACGCGCCCTATCACCAGCCTCGCCGCGATGATCCTCTGGGAGGAGGACCGCTTCGAGCTCGACGATCCCGTCGCCCTGTATCTGCCCGAGTTCGCGGACCAGCGCGTCTTCGTCGATGCGTCCAACCCCGACCTGGCGGCGACCCGCCCGCGGCGCACCGAGATGACCGTCGAGCACCTCCTGCTGCACACCTCCGGACTGGGCAGCCGCAACTCGCCCGTCTACCGCGCCGGGCAGGTCCGACTGCGCTCCATCACGCTGTCCGAGATGGTGAGCAACGCCGCCCGCGTGCCGCTCTTCGAGGACCCGGGGACGCGCTGGCGCTACGGCATCTCCACCACCATTCTCGGCCGGCTCGTCGAGATCTGGTCCGGCATGCCGTTCGACCAATTCCTCCGGGAGCGGGTCTTCGAGCCCCTCGGGATGACCGATACCGTGTTTCGGGTCGATGCCTCGCGAGCCGACCGCTTCGGCCCGGCCTACCGTCCCGGACCCGACGGCGAGCTGCGGCCGCACGCCATAGAGGTGGTGCCCTTCACCGAGCGGCCGGCCCTGATCGAGGGCGGCGTCGGCCTGGTCTCCACCGTCCGCGACTACCTCCGCTTCGCCCAGATGTTCCTCAACGGCGGCGAGCTCGACGGCGTGCGCGTCCTGCAGCCCGCTACGGTCGCCCTGATGACCGTCAACCGTGTCCCCGACGCCCTCCTGCCGCTCGGCTTCGGCGCCCCGCAACCGGGCCGCGGATGGACCCTCGGGTTCTGCGTCGTGATGGACGCCGACGCGTCCGCGCACCCGGTCCGCGAGGGCACCTTCTGGTGGGACGGCTCCTCCGGCACGCGGTTCTTCATCGACCCGGTGGAGGACATGGTGACCGTCATCATGGGCGCCGCGTCGCCGGCCCACGGAAACGGGTTCCGGGAGAACTTCACAGAGGCGGTGTACGACGCGCTGATCCCCTGAAGTTCAGCGCTGCCTCTCGGCGTCAGGGAAGCAGATCGTCGACGACGATCCGTGCATCGGGGCGAGCCAGCGGCGCGACCCTGTCCCCGGCTGCATGGCGGGTGACGCGCTGGTAGCCGTCTCCAGCCGGTCTCGGCAGACATCGAGACGGGCCTCGGGGAGGGCGAGGATCCAGTACTCGGGAATTCCGCACCGAGCGTACAGGCGCTGCTTGACCGTCCGATCGTACCCCGGTGATTCGTTCGAGACCTCGACGACCAGCACCGCCGACGTTGGATGGCCCTTGTCGTAGTCGCGGATTGCGCCCCTCACGACCGCCACGTCCGGCTCGGGCTCCGAGTAGTCGTCGGCCGCCAGCGGGTGCTGTATCCGTATGTAGAACCCGCGGCCGAACACCCGCCGCAGGCACTCGGCCATGAGGTCAATGCCGATCGCGTGGCTGACCCCTCCGGTGTCATGGCGCTCAGGCTTCCCTCGATGAGCTCCAGCCTAGCGTCCGGCTCGAACGCGCCGGCTTCTACAGCGCGGTCGTACTCGACCCGGCTCAGGCGGTAGCGGCGGAAGGCGACGTCGGACACTGTGGCTCTCATGACGGTGCCCCCATCGTAGCGTGGAAGGGAAGGGGAGATGGCGCGCCCTGCAGGACTAGAATCAAGCATGTAAGTCAAAACCCAACAACAGGTTAGCCCGTCTTGGTTTTCAGTTATCCCACGGAAGCTACCACGACAGTGTGAAGCACTGCCGTGGCCCGTCGTGCACCAGACGACAGCGCGCCAGGACGTCTTGGCCGATCAGTGCATGGATCCCTTGGCTCCGAAGATCGATCTGCACCGTCAACATCGAAGGCAAGACCAACGGGGTACCCTCGTCGGAAGGTATCAGAATGATGGACATGTCCACCAGGACCACGCGGTGGGGTTCGCCGGCGGTTGACGCGGTGTGAACTCGCGAGGTCGCCCTGGGATCGAGCCCCAACGCGACCGTGACGGCTGGATCCACGCACGAATCAGTCGCCCCCGTGTCGATCAACGCGCGACCGAGGATGGGGTCGGGTATTGTCTGACGCGCATGATCCAGCGCGACCCAACGTGGGCGGCTGACGTGGAAGGCAGCCGTGATGATCGGCCTTCTGTCGACGATGGGTTCCGTGACCGAAGGCACGCTGCTGCTTAGGTCATCGGCGCCGGGGCCGTGAGTCGGGAAATGAAGTGGGCTTGGCCGCGCGGGGTGACCTGCTTGACGAAGAACGGGGCGATTCCGAAGCGCTTGTAGCCCTCGGTCAGGGCCTTCTCGTTTGTCGCGAAGAACCCGACGACCTCTGTGCCTCGAATGAGGACGAATTCGCCGGGGTGCTCCGCCGCCCACCGCTCCAGGTTGGCTTCGTAAGTGCTGGACTCTTCAGCGAGGGGTTTTCCTGCCATTGGTTCCTCCTCTACAAGCGATGATACCGTGGAATGGTGCCGAGCCTACGATCCGGAGCTGAACCTCGTCTACGTCGGCACGTCGGTCAGGTCCCCGCGCCGAAGTTCCTGATGGGCGGCACCGACAACACGGATCTCTACCACAACTCGACGCTGGCGCTCGACGGCGACGCTGGCGAGATCTGGTGCTACCAGCACCGGGGTTGCGTTGGGGCAACTCACGGCGTCGTGCGCGGATCGGCCCTCCCGTGTCGGTCGAGGATTCCGCCGATCTCATCGGGATCGAGCAGGACATCCGACGCCCATCGGCCAAAGCGCCCGTCGGCGTTCACGCCCCGCACCCACTCGGCGAGAAACCGGCGCTTGGTCCGGTTCCGGTCCGTGTCCTCGCCCTTGACCTCCAGGACGAGCCGGCGTCCGTTGGTCAGGCGGATCAGGAAGTCGGGCAGGAACCTCCGCACGACGCCCTTGTAGAGGTAGAGGATCTCGAATCCCAGGTGGTCGTTCTTCACCCACGCCGCAACGTGCGGGCTGCGGTCGAGGACGGCGGCCGTCTCCGCCTCCCAGCCGCTGTCGCAGACGCAGTGGTTGATGTGGCTGCGTCGAGCGTCCCGGCAAGGCCTTCCGGTGTGCCAGAGCGGCATGTCGCCGGTCGCAACGATGGCGCGCTCGGGGTCGAGCACGAGGTCGAGCGCTTCGGCGTTCTCGAACCGGATCGCCTCCCACAGATGCTGGACGACCCTCGTCATGTTCAGGGTGATGACGAGCCGACGTCCGAGCCTGCCCCTGCCGAACAGGGGCGATTCCGGGATGACTCGGATGCGGTCCGACCCGATCACGCGTTCGACGAGGCGGACGATCTGAGCCAGCAGGATGGCCCGCGCGCCGCGCCAGCCGGGCTGCGTCTGGTCGTAGATGTCGCCGGCCGTCTCGAAAACGATGCGCTGCGTCCTAAACTCCTGCGCCAGCGCGTCCAGATCGATGCCGCTGACGCGGGCAACGTCCGGCACGCCATCGACCACCTCGGCCAGTTCCACGAGTCGCGCCGTGTCTCCGGCATCCAGTTCCAGCGGATCCAACCGATCGATGTCGGCGAGAGCCGCGGCCGGTAGACGTGCGCGACCCGGACAACGTTGGGCCACGTGATCTCGAACCGGGCCTTCTCCGGCACCGGCATCACGGCGGTCTTCGGCGGCGGGGGCGGAGGCGGCGGACCGTCGCCCTGCTCGTGCGGCAGGAACGGGATGCCGAACACGTTGACGTGCTCCGGCGTGAACCGTCCAGTCTCGCGGTTGATGTCGTAGGAGGTCCGCCGCAGGCCGCGACCGACCACCTGCTCGCACAGAAGCTGGCTCGTGAAGGCGCGCAGCCCCATGATGTGGGTCACCGTCCGGGCGTCCCATCCTTCCGAGAGCATGCCGACCGAGACGACGTTCTGGATCCGTTCGCCCGCCTGGCCCGGCTTGCCGACCGTATCGACCTGCCGCCGCAGTAACTCGGCTCGCTCCTGCCGCGTCAGCTTCGGGGTGCCGGCGTCGTCGTGGCCCGCGCCCGGCCCGTCCGCGATGGTTCCATCGACCAGCGCCAGCGGCTCACCTGACGCTTCCGCCTCGCCGAGCACCTTCGAGTCGATATGCAGCGTCCGCTCCGGGTTCCGCAGCGCGTCGATCCGCACCTTCCCCTTGTCGAATGCGTGCTTGATGCGGGCGGCCGTCTCCGTTCGGTTGGTGACGGTGATGAGCACCGGCCGGGTCGAATGGCCCAGCTCCTCCCACCTGCGCCGCGTCTCGTCCCAGTCGTGACCGAGCAGGTGGCATCCGTTGACGACCAGATCGGGCAGCGGCTCGTGCGGTTCAGCCTTCCGTTTCAGGTCGTCCTTCACCGTCTCGTCGCCGTACAGGTGGTACAGGCGGGAGCGGTCGGTCTTCGCATCGGCCCGCGCGTCGTCCCGGACCACGACCCTCGGCGTCTTGGCCAGCCCGGACTCGATGGCGTCGTTCAGCCCGAAGTCGCTGACGGTCCAGTCTCGCGCCGCCAGTGGTCAAGCAGCCGCCGTGTGATGCCCGTCGCCCCCGGATAGCCGGCAGCCCGCCACTCGTCCACACGCGTCCGGATCCGGTTGACCAGCGGCAGCTCGACGAACTCGCCCGGATCGTACGGGTCGCGCCGGGCATCGCTCGCCACGGGCACGTGGTAGCCGGCCGGGCGGCGGCCGGTTTCGCGCGTGAACGTCCCGGCCTCGCCGGGCCGCTCGCCCCGGTTGTAGCGCCAGTGCTCAGCCGGAACGTCGTAGGGCGAGTTGATGATGAGCTGGTCTATCGTTCGCCGGCCGGTCATGGCAGGTCCAGCACCTTGAGGCTCTCGATGCCCCGGTCGTCCACGATCTTCACCGCCGCCCGGCGGTGCGGGCCGGGATCGAACGGCAACGAAACCGTGCCTCGGTACCGCTCGATCAACGCCAGATCGATCTCCGTCCTCAGCGCCTTCGCCAGCTTCGCCCAGCCGTCCTTCGCGCCGGCCTGGGGGAAGAACACCTGCCGCGCGGGAAGAGGCTCCGGCCGTCGTAGTCGGGTCGAGCATCCACAAGGCGATCTTCTCCGCGCCGCCCGAATCCACCGTTCCGCTGCGGGTGTCGTAGTAGTCGAAGCCGTGGACCGTCACCAGCACCTTGCCGGGGTCCGGTCCGTCGTCGACCGGCACCGCCTCGACATCCGGCTGGCCGACGAGCCAGAAGCTCTCGTTGCTGGCCCGTGTCTTCTTCAGGTCGTCGGCCAGCAGGTCGGCGTTCATCTGCGCCTTGAGCAGCATCACGCCGGGCCAGCGGGTCTCGTCGATGTCCTTCGCGGCCTCCGGGTCGAACTGGAAGGCGGCGAAGACGATCACCGTCGGGCGGGGAGCCAGCTTCCGCGCCTCCTCGATGGCACGGTCCACATGCCGCTGCTCCAGCGGCGCGTGGTCCGGCCCGAACGAGACCACGACGCGTTCCGGTCCGGTGTCGTCGCTCGATGGCTCGTCCTGTTCCGGGCGTTCGGGCGATGCCGCAGCCGGCACACTCTCCCCATCGGCGTGCAGCCACCGTGCGCCCGGCAGCGGTTCCAGGCGGGTGAACGTCAATCGTTGACCAGCCCGGCCTCGGATGCCGGTCTGTAGCAGCTCGGCGCGCCAGTCGCTCTCGCGCAGGGTCTCGCCGTCCCGCGCCACGGACGCACCGGCCAGTGGCGCATCGGCATCCGGTTGGGCGCTCCCCGCCGTGATCGCGTCATCCACGGACGCAACGGTCAGCGCGGCACGGCCTCGACCGTGAACGGACCAGTGACGCGCACCTTGGTCTTGTCGCGGAGCGGTTGGTCGTAGAGGGTCGTCTCTTCTGTCCGGCCGTAGGCCAGACTGCCAGCCGACACCTTGGGGACCGTCCGGTACTCGAAGCCGCTGCCCACCCCCTCGTCCGGGTGGGCGAGCCGGTAGTAGTCGAACGTCGCCGCCATCAGGCGCTGCCGCGCCAAGGTGTCCGACGCCCGAATCCCATAAACCATCCATAATGTGACACTTATGTGATCCGAGCGGGTTGGTTCCCCTCGGTACATCCCCCGTTCTGTACCGGGCTTCAGCGGACCAAGAACGCCGCCTGCGGAACATCATGCGGAACATCAGGGATGGGACAAATTCCCTCGCCCGGGCGCCTCACCAAGTCCTGCCGTCGCCATTCTCCGACTGCCTGAACGCCGGCGACAGCGTGTCGCTCGTCTCCTGACGGACACCGGACAGCCGTCGGCCTGGCGGTCGCCAATCACCGACGCCCTCCCACGCTGACGCTCTTCTCGCCGCACCCGGGGAGCCGTTCGGTCGGCCGCCCATTTGTTGCACCTGGCGACCGGGAAGGACCAATCCGGCGCGTCGCCAGCGACCACGGACGGAGGTCGCTCATCAGTTCCACGGCGTCGCCTGTTTCGCCCAGAGACTACCGGGTATGGCGACAGTTCGACCCGGCAGATTCGGTCGCGGATAGGTGTCATGACGACGAGCCAACAAGACGCAGGAATCGACGACGCAGCTCGGCTACTCCAGCGGGCACAGGCGGCGGTCAACGGCGGCGAGCCGCTGGAGATGCTCGAAGCGCTGACCGCAAGTGGCTACCTCGATGGCCTGAGACGCCGGTTGCAGAAGCAGTGGGACGCTCTTCCGACGTCAGAGGTGGACGAGTGCATCGCGCAGGCCGTGGATGCGGCCTGCGCCGCAGTCTTCCAAGGTCGGCGCATCGGCATGCTCGGCGCGTGGCTGTGGAAGGCGGCCAGGAACATCGCAGACGACAAGTGGCAGACGGACTACTCGCGCCGACAGGACTTCGACACGGCCGCCCTTCCAGCGCGGCCGGACCCAAGCGAGACGGTTCGAGAGGCCGCGGAGCGTCGCGCACTGGAAGAAGCGCGCCGCAAGGAGGCGATCCGGGTTGCCCGCGAGCTTCTGCCGAGGATTGGCCACGGCCAAGTAGTCGCCGTCATGGAGGTGCTGATCGACGCAGCCGAGAACAATCTGCCCGACCTGCCGGCGTCTGCCATCGCGGAACACGTTGGCATTTCGGAGAACGCCGCTCGGACCCTCGTCTCGCGGGGGTTGAAACGGCTCGGTCGGCTCGCGGAACGGGAGGGCGTCGGAGTACCGATGGACCTCCCGGAGACAGACACGGACGGCGACGGAAAGGTGCAACGATGAACGCAGGATTGAAGAAGGCACTGACGGAACTACTGCGGGCAGCAGAGGCCATGTCCTCCGATGTCCGCGCGTCGATCGAGGGAATGCTGCGCGAGGGGCTGGAGAATCCGATCTCGGTAGAAGAGGTTCGAGCGCTGCTGACGAGGGTGGTGGAGGTCGTTCGTGCCGGTGCTGCGAGGCGCGGTGACACGGAGACCGTCAAGCTCCTGGATCGCGATGCCGAGGCCTTCATTGCCCAGACCGAGCGAGTGCGGGCGCAGCTCTCGGTCGGCGGGGGCACGGGCACCCCGACCACCAACACCGCCGGACCTGACACACAGGCCGGTCCATCGGCAAACGGCCAGGGGCGCCTACAGTTGCAGCCGTACGACGGGATCGACCCGGCACCGGTGCGACCGATGCCCGTGTTCCACGAGCGCGCCGTCGCGGTAGTGGAGGGGTTCGTCCGCACGCGGGACATCCAACTCTGGGACGAGAACGAACGGCTCGACATCCACCTGAACCAGTTCCACCAGAAGTACGGCCGCGGCCCAGACGCCGAGGAGTTGGTGGCGATCATGAGGGGCACGATGCCGCTGCCAGGCATCGAGGAGACCGACCAGTTCGCGATCCACGCGCTGGCCAAGAGTGTCGCGGTCAACGGCGTACGGAAACCTCCCATCGTCGACCTAGACGGGAAGCTGTTGGACGGGAACCGGCGGGTCACGGCCTGCTACCACATCCTGGAGGACGACAACGGTGAGTTCACGGCGGAGGAGAAGCAGCGGGCGGAGTGGTTGAAGGTCTGGCAACTCACCGAGCACGCGACGGCGCAAGACCGCGAGGCTGTGATCGTGTCGCTGAACTTCGAGCCTGACTACAAGCAGGACTGGCCCGAGTACGTCAAGGCCCTGAAGGTGCGTGACGAGTGGGAGGCCCGGCTGTCGCTCGAGCCCCGGGCGAACCCCGGGACGGTGCGGCTGAGAGAGATCAGGCGGGATATCGCGCGGAAGTTCGCGCTGTCGACGAACGAGGTCACCCGCTACATCAACATGGTGGGGCTCGCACGGGAATTCGAGGACTACCACGTTGTCGACCGCGCCAAGGACCGGTTCGCCGCGAAACACCGCGCGTCAGACAAGTTCCAGTACTTCGACGAGTTGAACAAGGGGAAGAACGCGGGGGGAGTACACTGGTCGCTGAACCAAGACGACAGCTTCAAGCACCTCGTCTTCGACCTCCTGTACGACGGCAAGTTCCAGAGCTGGCAGAAGATCCGGGATCTCAAGTACGTCTACGAGAACGACGACGCGATCGACCTCCTGCGGAAGGCACGCGACGAGTCCGATCTGGAGGCGGCCCGGGACGAGGTCAACAACGCGATCGACCTAGCGCGGGTGAGCCGTGCGGAGCGCCGCCAGACTGCAGCCAACACGAGGATCAGGGTCTTCGCGGACTGGTTCCTCTCATTGCCGCTCAAGGCGTTCGACCCGAACGAGTCCGGTTCGGTGAAGCGGGAGAACCTGGAGCGTCTGCGGAACGTGCTGAAACACGTTGAGACCTACCTGGAGACGGACGACGCGGAGGAGGCTCAGGGCGATGGAGCCTGACCGCCACCCGGTCCGCGCCGAGTTGAGACCCACGGAGACCCTCGACGCCCTGTTCCTGGTACCGGAACGCGGTGAAGGCACCTCGTTGCTACGGGCGGTCAGGAGGGGCCTCGGTCCTCAAGGGGCCGGCGTCACGCGTTCTGCCGAAGGGGTCAGGATCCCAGTCCCGCTAGCCCGACGCCTGGACGAGCTGGTCTCGGAGGTCGAGATGATCTGGACGCCCGAGGCCCGGCGTTTCGTCGAGAACCGACAGCACGTGGCATCGGTCCACGCGGGAGTGTTCGAGGCACTCCGTCGGATCCGGCGCGAGGGTCTCCGCCTCGCCGAGCGGATGATCGCGGACAGCGACGGTCTCGGTGTTCTGGACGGGCATCAGGTCGTCAACGTCGCGGCCATGACCCTGCCGGACAGCCCCGGCCTGTGTGTCTTCGACGAGCAGGGTGCCGGCAAGACGGTGACGTTCATCTTCGCGTTCGATCTGCTCATGGAGCGCGACCACGCTGACGCCGCGATCATCGTCGCGCCGAAGAGCATGATCGGCGAGTGGCCCAAGGACCTGGAACGGTTCCGGGGCGACATCTACCGCACCTCCGTGCTGACCGGCACCGCGCGGGAGAAGCGCCGCCTGCTCGCGGTGGGTGCCGATATCTTCGTCACGAACTTCGAGACGGCGGTGTCCATGGAGCGGGAACTGCGCGCTCTGATGCGCGCACGGACCGGGCGGACAGTGCTCGCCATCGACGAGTCGTTCTTCATCAAGTCGCTCTATGCGAGACGGACGCGCGCCCTCCGGCGCTTGCGGGAGTGGGCTGGCCGGGCCTACGTGCTCTGCGGCACTCCCGCACCGAACTCGCCCTCCGACCTCGTCCAACAGTTCAGCCTCGTCGACTTCGGCTACTGTTTCGAGGGCGTCGATCTGCCTGCGGACCGAGCGCTGGCGGCCCCTGTCGTGCAGTCCGCGATCGAGGAACGGGGGCTCTTCCTCCGACATCTGAAGACAGACGTGCTGCCTGAGCTGCCGCTGAAGCGGTTCCAGCGTGTCCTGGTCTCGATGGCGGAGGAGCAGGCTCGTCTCTACCGGGCGACGCTGGACGGCTTGGTGACGGACGCCGAGGCGGTCGACGACACGGGTTTCGTCAAGCGACGCGCGAGCTTCCTGGCTCGTCGCGCGGCACTCCTGCAGATCTGCTCGAACCCGAAGGGCGTGTCAGAGGCCTACTGCGAGACGCCTGCAAAGCTGGCGGCTCTCGATGCACTCGTCGGAGAGTTGGTCGGCCGGCAACGTGAGAAGGTGGTGGTCTGGTCGTTCTACACGGCATCCGTGGGGGCGATCACCCAGCGATACGCCCGCTACGGCGTCGTCCGGTACGACGGTTCGGTGTCGGACGTTGGCGCACGGCGAGACGCAGTGCTTCGGTTCCAGGAGGACGACGAGACGATGGTCTTCGTCGCCAACCCCGCAGCTGCCGGTGCGGGGCTGACGCTGCACCGGGCACGTGTGGCGATCTACGAGTCGCTCTCGAACCAAGCAGCCCACTACCTTCAGAGCCTCGACCGCATCCACCGCCGTGGGCAGGAGCGGGACGTCGAGTACGTGGTCATGCTGTGTGATGGCACGATCGAGGTCTCTGAGTACGACCGGCTTGTGCAGAAGGAGCAGGCGGCGCAAGACCTACTCGGGGACCAGGTTGACACCCCGATCACGCGCGAGGCGTTCCTCGCCGACGTCCGTGAGGCGGCTGCGCTGCTGGCCGCGGTGGAAGCTTGATGAGCCGCGGGCCTGATCGTTCGACGATGACTCCGAGTCGCGCGCATGAGACGCGGCGTGCCCTTCTGGAGACCATCGCCGACGCTGCCGGCTTCCGCCTGACGATGCCGCTGCCGGACGGCAGGCGCCCGGACGTACTTCGCGTCCATGTCGACCGGGCGGGTCTGTTCCTCGGGGAGGCGAAGCACACGGAGGGGCCGTGCGACCTGCACAGCGCCGATCGGCTCCGCGACTACCTCAGATGGCTCGTGCCACCTTGCGAGCGGGCCGTGGGCAGCGTACTCGCCGTCGCGCACCCGCGCGGTCTGGGGCGCCCTTGGAGGCATCGCGTGGACTGGCTCTGCCAGGGTCTGGGGATCGAGCGAGTCGTTGGCAGTACGGCCGTGACCCCGACCACCACGGTCACGTTCGTCGTCTTCGGGTCGTCCGGCTGGCGGCACGGCCTACCGGACACAGCGAGGACAGGACGCAGTGGTCACAACGGGGCGTGACCGCACGACACACCGCACGGCCGTGGGCGACGGCGTTCACGTGGAAATCGAAACGGAGCGACGGCAGAACGACGACGGAGAGGTCTCGGTCAACGGCTGCCGCACTCCCCGTCGAGACGAGTCCCAACCGGGTAGCGACACGTGCGGTGTGGGTGTCCACCGGTAGAACCTGTCGTCCGAGGCTGTACATCATGACGCACTTGGCGGTCTTCACCCCAACGCCGGGCAGCGACGTGAGGTAGCGCTGCGCCGCGTCGTCGTCCGAGGTAGTGAGAGCGGTCAGGGAGACCTCACCGAAGTCGTGGACCAGCCGATCGGCGATCTGCTTGAGCCGGACGGCCCGTTGTCCAGCCAAGCCGGCGTCGGCGATGAGCGACGTGAGGTCGGCGACGGACGTTTCGGTCAGGCTCCGCCAGTGCGGCATCGCGGCCTTCAGGCGGTCGTAGACCCGTTCGTAGCTCGGGCCGGTCGTCATCTGCGACAGCATGATGAACACTAGCTCGTCGAGCGGGTCGTCCTTGTTATTCAGCAACGTCGAGCTGTAGCGCCCCTTCAGGATCTCGACGCTGCGCCTTGCCCGCTTCCGTCTGGTCCGCAGCGTGCGAAGTGACCCGACCGGATCATCGTGCGCGCCGGGAACTCCGAGCGATGAGGCTCTCGAACTCCTTGGCGATGTCGGCGGGAACGTAGTCATGGGCGTCTTCGCGCATCCTCTGACCGTCACCGTGCCAGTCCGCAATCGTGTTCTGTTCGTCGTCCTGTCTCATCCTCGGAGGGTTAACGATCGTCTTGGGCCTCCTGGCCAGCTTGCCAAGCAGGTCGAGGTTGAACGTCTCGAAGCGACCAAACCGGTCGGCGCTCACATGGCTGCGGGAGGCCGTGATCAGAGCCCTCCCTATCGCCGCACCCAAGCCGATCGGTACCGCGTTGCCGACCTGCTCGTACTTCTGCCGCACGGGACCCTCGAAGACCCAGTCGTCCGGGAACTGCTGTATCCGCGCGTACTCGCCGACCGTTAGCGGCCGCAGCTCCGTCGGGTGGCACAAGGTGGTGGCCTTGCTGTCCGGTCGTGTTGTTAGCGCCGGGCATGGGCGTTCGCGAGAGAGGCGACGGAAGAAGCCGGAGCGCCCTCCCCAGGACTGGAAGGCACTTCCGAGGGCGTCGCTCCTGAGTTCTTCCGGCAACTGGCGCCAGTTGCCGCCCTCCGGGACAAGCTTCAGGTAGCGTGCCTTCGCGGGGCAGAACTCGTAGTAGTCCGGGGCGTCCTCGTTCAGGCCCTCCAGCGCCTCACCGAGCGTCCGCCACCTCGGCAACTCTCGGGCTCCCTCTGAGTCGTGGGTCGGCTCCGGCATCCGCACTCTCTTGCCGTCGCGGCTGCCGATGATCACGAGCCGCTGGCGTGTCTGAGGCACACCGTAGTCGGCCGCGTCCAGCACATCGAACACGCAGTAGTAGCCGAGGCCCCGAAGGGTCTCTGCGACGACCTGGAAGGCGGAACCCAACAGCTCCTCCTCTGCGAGGCGAGGATAGCCGGGGCCTCGCTGTTTCAGGGGGCGATGTCGCACAGCCGCGGAGAGCAGGCCCCGCACGTTCTCCATGACGAGGAACTTGGGTCTAACGTCGCGGACCACTCGGACGAAGTGCTGGAACATCGTGCTCCGAGGATCTCCGAGGGACCTCCGCCGGCCCGCAGTGCTGAACACTTGGCAGGAGGGGCCGCCAACGACGGCAAACGCCTTCCCGGGCGCTAGCTGCCCCGCCTCCAGTATCTCTTCGCTCGAAGCGTCCTCGATCCGCCTGTCGATGAGCGGCAGCGAGGGCCGGTTGCGGGCGATGGTCGCGATCGGGAAGGACTTGCACTCCAGCGCGACCGCGAGGTCTAGACCGGCCGATTCGAGGCCGAGGTCGAGCCCCATCGCGCCGCTGAACAGCGAGATCACTGGCCTCCGTCGCCTGCCGGCCTTGCCCAACGCCTTAGTCACGGACATCCCCCGCTAGATCGAGCTTCAGTTGACCGCGATCCAGGTCGTCGAACAGCCTCTTCAGGGCCAGCTCGACGACGTACCGCTTCGGCAGCTTCGGGGTTCTGCCGTCCGTCTCACGGTGGAGGCGATCGGCGAGTTTCGGCTCGATCGTCGTGTTGAGTCGCCGGCCAGTGGACATCTAGCGGCCTCCGTGGAACACTGCACGAGAATGCACGGCGCCACACGGTTGTGCCCGATAATACACGATCGTACGCACACATGTGAGGACACCGACAGTCGAGGGGCCTCTCGGTCGTGCTGACGCTCCCGATGTCGGGTCGACGCGCGTTCGTCTGAGAGGGATGGTTCGGAGTCGAGACTGCAACGTGTTTCGACCCGCGTCCGGTGCGTGCTATTCTGCGGGCATGAGCAGCGACACGAAGTGGATCGTCGGCACCGGGATCGGAATCGTCGTGGCCATCTTGACGACCGGTGTGGGCCTCGCCGCGCTCATGATCTCGTTGATCACCGGCATGAACAGCAGGATCGATGACGTGAGTGCCCGGATCGATGACGTACGCGGCGAACTACGGGGTTTCCGTACCGAAGTGAACGCCCGCATGGAGAGCTTCGACACCCGCCTACGCAGCGTCGAGGTCGCCTTCGGCAAGGTGGACCAGAGACTTCTCATCATCGAACGTTTCGTTCTGCCGACGCCAGAGCAACCCGGAGAATAGCTCGGCGGGCGTCCTGATTTGAGTGGAGCGGACTGTGCATGAGCCGCGGCCAACCAGGGCGGCGGTGACGGCGATCCTCGTCGTTGGCCTTCCCGCAGGGACTCCTTCCACGAGGGGAGCGACCCGGCGCGGCGGGTGTGACGGAGGAACACCTGCCGGGTCCGAAAACCGCAGGTTTTCGGCAGGGTCGCTCCCCAACTTCCCCCCTGTACCAATCTGCGGCACCGGGGAGTGGCATGTTGGGTGGGGATCCGGTTGATATGGAAGGGTTTATCGGATACAGGGGTGGTGACCGGAAGTGTGACTCCGGGGTGTAAGTTAAGGTCCTGGGTCCGCTTACACCTCCAGTGCGGCATCTCCGGGTGTAAGTTCGGGCCGTGTCTCGTTGTGATCGGGTGACTGGGCTGATCACAACGCCCACCCTGTCCCCTATTGTCATCGTAGTCCACTCCCTGACCTCGACTTCCATCCCGCGCCCGCTCTCCGTCACCTTCGCCACCTTCTGATTCCCGTTGATCGCCGTAACCGCCTCCTCTGCCTGGATCCATGGCACGGCCCTTGCCTCGTCCTGCTGAAGTGGATCCGGCGATCCTTTCTGTACTGATGATGTCACAGTCGTCCTCGTGTCCGACCGCCTCCCTCGATGTCGCCGCCGTGGAACGGGGTGCGGGTCTCGTGGCGGGTCGGTTCGAAGGCGGGCGTGCTCGTCGACGACTCCGACGGGGAGCGGTTCGAGGACGTGGTGGCAGTCCGGGTCCGTCTACGGGCCGGACGCCTGCGTTCGGCCCATAAACGCACAACACCACGCCGGTGGCCGGCGTGTCACTCGCAGAGCCGGAACGCAGTGGAGGAGCCGCAGGCTTGACACGTCGGCGGCCGGCGTGGTCCCTCTCGTCAGGCGGCCTCGTCGGCGCGGCCGATCCGGGTCCATTCCGGCACCCGCGTCGAGCGCCACGTCCGGCCGGTCGTGATCGCCGCCTTCGACCTCCGGTCTCCGGCGCAAGCGGCGCTGAGGACGCACGCCCGCTGGAGGGCGGGGTTCAGGCCGCCGTACCTCTCCAGCGCGTCCCAGTCGCTCGTCGCGATCGCCTTCTTGATCGCCGCCAGTTCCGATGCCGCGTCCTGATGGGACAGCAGCACGGCCTCGGGAGGCGTCGCCGCCCACTTGTCGAGCACCCGGCCGGCCGCCGCCAGACGCACCGGGTCCCGGCCGACGACGACCACTTCGACGGCGCGGCCGGCCGCGGCCAGCGCCGCCCACAGCGCCGTGTGCTGCCCGCCCCACGTGCGCACCGCGCTCTCGGTCTCGTCCCCGGCCTGCACGAACAGGAACGTCGCCCGCCGTCCGTCGAGCGCCAGCGGCAGCTTGTGGGGAAAGTAGCGGTACTGCGCCCCGACCGCGCCCTGGTAGAGCCGGCGCGGCAGCAACTCCCTGGCGATCCCCGCCTCGGTCAGCGCCGTCACCTTCTCGTGCTCGGTCGGGAGCCACGCGGCGTGGGGATGTTCGAGCACGTAGTCGAGCGACAGGAGCCGCCGCAGCACGACCTCGGGCGCGGCGGGCCGGCGGTGCCGGACGTGCTCCGCGCCGAGCGTCCGGTAGATGCGCCGGGCCGCGATCCGGCAGATGCGGAGCCGCGACCCGTTCCACGGCTGTTCGACGGCGTGCCTGCGGCACCGGCGGACGAAACGGTTAGCCAGCGCCGGGTTGGTCCGGCCGATGAAGGCGAGGTACTGCGAGCGGAGGAACACGCCGCTGTGCAGGCAGACCAGCGCCAGCCACTCGGCTTCCCGGCGAGTCCAGCCGGACCGGACGAGCGCGTCCGACCGGTCCCGAAGATGGGCGATCATCGGCCGGCGCTCCGTGCACCGCCGACGACGTAGGCGGACCAGTCGTCCATCCAACTGCCGGCGCCGCTCGAACAGGTCCGACCGGGCGTTGGCTGCCTCGACCTTCTGGATGACGTGGACCAGCACCGCACCTCGCGCAGGTTCATCGGCTCTTGAGAATGGACTCTGTCAAGTCCGGCCGGCCGCCGAGCTCTCCCTCCCACGGGATACGGTGGCGAAAGGCGTCCAGCCGCCAGCCGGGCCACACGATCCAGCCAAGCCCCTCCTGGGTGTCAGCCACTGCCTGGTACAGCTCCTGACCCGCAGATTCTGCGGCCTGTGCGGCTTCGGCTTTGCCGGCCGCACGGAGGGCCTCCGCCGCGTCCTTCAGGACGTACGTGGCGCGGCTCGCGGGGACAGTCAAGTCCGGGACCACGCCGCGGAACTGCTGCATGCCGGCCAGGACGTGACTGAGCGCCATCGTCGTCGGCGCGACCTCGCACTTGTCGGCATCCGCGGCGAGCGCCGCGAACTCCTCAATCGAGAGCTTGAGATTGATGGTGTGGCGTGGCGATTTGGGCATGCCTCTCGCTTCCGTGTGCCGCGCTCGGCAGGTCTTGCTTGCTCGCCCGGTGGATCCCATCGCCGCGGGAGCGCGGGAGTGCCGCTACCCATGCCTCGATCTCCCGCTCGGACCATCGAACGGCTGTCGGACCGACCCGAAACGGCTCGGGGAACCGGCCCTCGCGCATCGCGCGGTACAGCGCGCTCCGCCCGAGCCCGGTGCGCCGCTCGACCTCCGCGCGTGTCAACAGTCGATCCGTCGGCGTCGTCATCTTGGATTACCCCATAGATGTTCCCAATGATACCACAGGGGTAACCCTCGTCGTTGCTCGCCGCCGAACGCCGACAGCGCGCTGAATCCGACGGTTCGTTGCGGCTCATCCGTGCAGGCGCAGCACCTTCGCGCCGCCGCCCGTCACGTACGTAGCCCACTGGTCCATCAACCCGCGGCGCTTGTCGAACAGGTCCGACCGCGCGTAGGACCGCTCCACGTCGGAACCGACGCGATGGGCCAGCGCCATCTCGCAGACGGCGTGCGGCACGCTCGTCCGCTCGCTCGCCCACGTTCGGAATGCCGAACGGAAGCCGTGCACCGTGGCCCGGTCGGCCAGCCCCGTGTCCCGCAGGATCTTCGTCAGCGTCATGTCGCTGAGCGTCTTCGCCAGCCTCGACGGCGACGGGAACAACAGGTCGGCCGGACTGCGTAGCGGCCGGACGGATTCCAGCACGTCCAGCGCAGCGTCGGCGAGCGGTACGCGATGCTCGATGCCCGCCTTCATCCGGGACGCCGGGATGCGCCACTCGCGGGCGTCCAGATCGATCTCGTCCCACGTCGCAAGGCGGGCCTCACCCGATCGGCAGGCGGTGAGCACGACGAACCGGAGGCACGCCTTGGCGGACACCGACGCCCGAGACGCCTCGATGGTTTCCAGCGCCGCACCGACCTCCCGGTACGGCAGCGCCCGGAAGTGCGCCTTGACGGCCGGCAGCGACGGCAGCGCGCCGTCGATGGCGTCGCCTGCGAGGTTGTGCTCGACATGGCCGTGCGCCTGCGCCCAGGCCAGCGTCGCGCGGATGCGCTGCCGGACCTTGCGCCCGATCTCGGGCTTGGCCGTCCAGATGGGCGTCAGGACGCGCAGGACATCCTCTCTGCCGATCTGGTCGACGCGCCGGTCGCCGAAGACGGGATGCACGTACTTGTCCATCGTGGCGATCCAGTTGTCCGTCGTCTTGGCGTTGCGCCAGCGCGGCCGGTTCGCTTCCAGGGCGTGCTCGCTCGCCTCCCGGAAGGTCGGGGTGCTCGGCCGGCGCTTGCGGGCGAGCGGGTCGATCCCGTCCGCGATGGCGACGCGGTTGGCGAACGCGCGCTGTCGGGCCTTGGCGAGCGAGACGACCGGCCACCCGCCCAAGCCGAGATCGCGACGCCGGCTGCCGATGGTGACTCGCTGCACCCAGCTCTTCGACCCGCCCGGCGCCACGACGAGGAACAGCGTCCCGCCGTCGCCGTACCGGCCGGGGCGGGAGAGCGAGCGCAGCATCGCGACAGTGAGCTTGCCCATGGTTCGATTCTCTTTTCCCAACGGGATTCGGACTCGTCAGAAAACCGCTGAGATCATTGGGTTTTCTGTCATGAGGATAGAACTGAGCCCCACGAATGAACCCACGAGAAGCGGCCGCCGGGCGGCGGCGCGGTAATGGCACCGCGCCCAGATCGGGGTCGACATGCAGCGGTTCCCCTCCGTCGGAACGTTGGCGGCGGACGCAGCAAGTCAGCGCTGAGCGGCGAGCGCGCGGAGCCTCGTGTACCGCGTGTCACCAATCAGAGCGGGTTTTGCCTCCACAAGCAGTCCAAGGACCTCCGACAGCCCATGCGGTACATCCCCCGAACTCGACGGCGCGACCCGGTCCAGCAGGTCGAGTGTTTCACGCGGAAACTTGGTCGTCAGCGGCTCGTTCGCTTGTGCCTCGCGATGGAACGCGTACAGCGCCAGCGACCCCGAGTTGACGGGGCGAAGGTGGTCCCGGACGGCGGCGAGCACCTTCGGGAACGAATCTTCGGTGTTGTCGAGCAGAGACAGCCACGCCTCCGTTGTCTCGCCCGTCTGGTACGCCTGCTCGTTCGGCCACGCCCTCCTGACAAACGGTATGGCCAGCTTCTCCCACCCGTCATCGTGTCCCGCGCCCACCTGCCCCAGGAGCCCGATCACGTGTTGACGACCTTCCTGCTTGATTTCACGCAAACACTGGCGTGCCTCCTTGAACGAGAGCCCGGGCCGGTCGTCTTCCTGGAACAGTGACGCCTCAACGATCCAGCGACAGTACCGTTCGGTCTCCTGCCTCGAAGCCCATGTGTACATTCGCGTCGGCAGGGCGAGAAAGCTGGCCTTGATCGCGCCGAAAACAGCCTGGATGTCGGCGAGCTTGAGGAAGTGATCATTTCTGAAGTGCCGTCGACTGCCTGTGGACGCCCCTGCTGATCGTGTCATTCGGTGTCTTCGTCGCGCGGGGCACGCTGGCGGTTGCGCTCCTGCTGGCTGAGTTCAGCCTCCCGGCGACGATAGCTGCGGCCTTCGATGCGAAGGATTTCGACGTGGTGGGTCAGCCGGTCGATCAGGGCGACGGCGCATGAAGCGTTGGGAAAGACGGTGTCCCAGTTCTTGAAGGGCAGGTTGGTGGTGATCAGCAGGGAGCGGTGCTCGTAGCGTCGGCTGACGAGCTGGAAGATCAGGTCCGCGGCACGGGCGTCGTAGGCAAGGTAGCCCAGCTCGTCAACGCACAATAGCACGGGGCGCGTGTAGTGGCGCAGGCGGCGTTCGAGTGCGCGGGCGGTCTCCTGTCCGTTGAGGTCGAGCAGCAGGTCAGCGGCCGTGGTGAAGAGGGCGGTCTTCCCGGCGAGGATGGCCTGGTGGGCGATGTTCTTCGCCAGCATGGTTTTCCCCAAGCCTTGTGCGCCGAGGATCACGACGTTCTCGCCGCGCGCGAGGAAGTCGAGCGTGAGGATGCGTTCGAGGGCGCGCCGGTCCAGCGCGGTGGGCCAGTCCCAGTCCCAGTCGGCGAGCGGCTTGAAGCGTCCGAGTCGGGCACGCCCCAGTCGGCTCTCGACGCTACGGCGCTGTTTTTCCTCAAGCTCGGCGGCGACGATGTGCTCGAGCAGGACGGTGGCGCTCGAGCGCTTGCGGGTGGCCTGGGCGATGATGTCGTTCAGCTCGTCGGCGGTGCGGTTGAGCCCGAGGCGACGCAGGTCAGTCGCCAGCGTCGTCAGGGTTTTTCTGTCCGAGGGCATCGTAGGTCTCCAGGTCGTGCGGCCGGACGTCGAGGTCACGCAGTCCGGGTCGGTCGGGCAGGGTGAGGCGGAGCGGGGGTTTGAGTCCGCGCTGTCGGCGTCGGGTTTCGAGGATGTGGGTGATCGAGCCGGCGCCGAGGGCATCGCGTTCGAGGGCGATGTGGACGGCGGCGGCCAGCTCGTCGGGTCCGTAATCGTCGAGCAGGGCGACTAGCCGGGTGGCGTGCGGGCGGAGGGCGTCTTGGCGCTCGGCGAGGCGCTCGAAGAGCGTGGCGGTGGCGGGGACGGCGGCGCGGAGGCGGTCACGGGTGGTGTGGGCGTTGGCTTGGCGGGTGGCGGCAAGCAGGCCGTCGAGATGGGCGGGGTCCTCGACGGTCAGTCCGGTGTCGTAGGTGCGGCGATGGCTGGCCAGCTCGGTCTGTCCGTCGAGGATGCGGATGCGGGTGGCTGAGGCGAGCAGGGTGAGCGGCTTGCGGACGTGGGTGTGAGGAATCGAGTAGAGATTGCGGTCGAAGCGGACGTAGGGCGTCTTGCCGGAGCGGACGGCGCGCATCAGGTCGGTCTCGAAGCGATTGGCGGGCAGCGGCAGTAGGCGGGGCTTTTCTTCGGCCCAGACCTCGGCAACCCGGCGATGGGGCTGGTCGGGATGGCGTCGGCGGTGGGCGACCTCGTCACGCCAGCGTCGGAACTGGGCGTTGATGTCGTCGAGGTCGCGGAAGGGCCGGGCGGCGAAGTAGGCGTGGCGCAGGTATTGGATCTGGCGTTCGATTTTTCCCTTCTCATTTCCCCGTCCCGGCGTACAGGGCCGGGGGGCGAAGTGGTAGTGCCCGGCGAGTTCGAGCAGGCGGGGATGAAACTGGACGGCGGCGCCGCGGCGGTCGAGCACAGCGCTGCGCAGGTTGTCGTAGACGAGATTGCGGGCGGCGCCTCCAAGCGCCTCGAAGGCGGCGACGTGCCCGCGGAGGAAGCTCTCGAGCGTCTGGTCGAGGGTGAACAGCGCGGCCAACGCGCGCGAGTAGCCGAGGACCATGACGAATCCGGAGACGGTGCGGGTGCCCTGTCCGATGCGGACCTTGCCGAACGAGCCCCAGTCGACCTGCGCGGACTCGCCGGCCAGGGTGACCACGCGGCGGTAGACGGCGCGGGAGGTTTCGGGCCGCAGGCGCCGCACGAGTTTGCGGACGGGGAAGACCGAGCCGGCATAGCCGCGCTGGCGGAGCATCTCGTGGATGCGCGTGGCGCGCAGCCGCGGGTACTGCGTCAGCGTGTCGCGGATGAACGGCAGGTACGGGTCGAGGATGCTGGGCCGACACACGCTGGGGGGGACGCCTGGCGTCTCGCGCTCGACCGCGGCGCGAACGGTCTCACGGTGGAGGCCGAGCTGGGCCGCGATGGTCCCGATCTTCCAGTGCTCGCCGTAGTACAAGCGCCGGATCTCGGCGCGCTGCGCGGGTGTGATCATCGTCGCTCCTCCTCCGATTCGCGCGAGGCTCGCGCATCGGGAGCAGCCACCGGCTCGACCGCCCGCAGACCACGCAACGGGTGGCCGCGGGCGCCCGAACCGGGGCGAGGTCCGCGACGGGGAGTCTGGTCGATGGCCGGGGGGCGGCGGAACCCTGATCCGTCACGCGGCGGCGATAGGCACGCTGGCGGTCGCGGTGGTCGAGGCGCCCTTCGAGGCTGCGCTGATGCCGGGCCCGGGCGGCCCGCACCGAGCGGCGGCGGCCAATCGCTCGGCACGACGGCGTGCAGTAGGCATGGCCGCGATCACACGTCGCGCAGATCGCAAACAGGCGGCTGCAGTGTCGGCAGGTCTTCTGGCGAAGCGGGACGTCCACGGCGTCGGAGCGCGCGGGGCGGTCTCCGACTGGACAACGCGGTCGAACCGTGGCACAACTGCACCGACCGGCTCGCTCTGTCGGAGCACGGGGCGGTCACGAGGGTCCGGTGGCTCTGCCGGGCCCTCACCCCACGTCTGAGTCCGCCGTCAACGCTACCCCAACGAGCCGCCGCCCGCCACGCCTGCCCGGAGGCTGTGGACGCCGCCACTGCTGTGGACGCAAACAGCCGCGCCCACAGCAGTTTGCAAAACCGCGCAGACGCGGTTTCGCACAGCGACCACAGCCATCATCCTCTTCTTCCTCAAGACATCGACGAACACGGCCGACGGCACGCATGCCCGAACAGGCCTCGAGAATCCGTCAGTTTTTCGCGCTCGCCGACAGCCTGGACACTCTGCCAGCGATTCTCCAGAATTCCACTCCAAGCTGGTTCACTCCGACGCCGATCCAGCCGAAACCACGGGATCATCTTCGCGGACACCCACTCGGAGTCAACGTGATTCAGCCGGCCAATTCGATTGCTCAGGACGCAGACGGCATGATCCGACCCCTCGCCAGGGACAGCCAAGAGCCGGTTCACTCGGGTCTTGAAATCCTCCGGAAGTCCCATGCTCTCGCCGAGATTGCTGTCAGCAAGTACCTTCAGAAGCCCCTTCGTGGCCTTGCCGGTCGGCCCGTTGATCGCATGCCCATAGGTCCGGCGCGACGCCTGAACCCGTGTCCCGTGAATCGGCGGTTCGCCTGAAGAGCTGTGCGTCTCCGCTGAGCCCACGCCCGGAAGGCACTCGACGACGTGGTCGAAGATCTCGTAGGCAAGGACCCTGTCGTCGACGGCTACCTTCGGAAACCGCCTTTCCAGCCAGTCGGCGACGGTTCCGCGCATCGCGAATACCCTCTCCGGCGGGAGCCGCCGCAGGCGGCCGTGCAGCGCTCTGGTCGCGCGGCGCGGCGCGTTGTCTGGCCAGTCGCGGATGACTGCGTTCCAGAGAATCTCCGGGTACTTTCCGCAGCGAGCCGCAGCAGCAAGCGCCAAGACGGCCCGGACTGGATGACACTTCACCAGTCCATTGAACGGCCTCTTCTCGACGGAAGAATCCCACGCGCGTCCAGAATGGGTCAGCGCCACCTTTGCGATCCGCGCGATCGGCACGCCGTCCAGCACGGAAGCGTCCTCGTCCGTTCTCACCGAGCTGACGACAACTTCGCTAGCTGCCACAGCGCCGACGATCCAGCTATCTTGCCAATCGACGAAACCGCTCTTCAATACCGTCCACTCCGCCACCAGACCGTCCGAAAAGCCACACCCGGCCTGCACGAGCCACCCGAAACGTATCGCGGCGGCCCGTCGACGAGCCGCATACGCAGCTTCGTCTTCATCCTCGTCTGCGCGTCTTGGAGGACCGTCGAGGATTCGTCGACCGACGGCGTCACGCCCCTCGGCGGAAAAACCGGCCCACCGGCCACTCAGCAGGAACATTAGCTCTCTCTGCTGGTCGGACCGCCAGAACACCTCGTCTGGGAGTACGAGAATTCGCTCTGCGGCTTCGACAGCGGAGAACAGCTCCGGCTTGTTCCACACGTAGAGCAGCCCGTGGTGAAAGTCGGGGAACGGGCCTGGCCTGGGCGCGATCGAGCCCGTAGACTGAACAGCTATGGCGATGGGCAAGAAACCGGCCGCGCGACCAGGGGCGCCGCTGTGGGTGACGACGGCGGATTTGCCGACGAACGCGGGGCATCCGTTCTTCGAGCGTCTGAACCGGGTTCTGGACGAGGCCGGGTTCGACGCGTTCGTCGAGGGGCTGTGCGCGGTGTTCTACGCGACGCGGATGGGGCGGCCGAGCCTGCGTCCTGGGCGGTATTTCCGGATGCTGTTCATCGGCTACTTCGAGGGTCTGTCTTCGGAGCGTGGGATTGCGTGGCGGGTGGCCGACTCTCTGAGCCTGCGGTCGTTCCTGGACCTGGATGTGACCGAGGCGGCGCCGGACCACTCGACGCTGTCGCGGACGCGTCGTCTGATCGACGACGAGACGCACGAGGCGGTATTCACGTGGGTTCTCGAGCAGTTGTCGGCGGCGGGTCTGGTCAAGGGGAAGACGGTGGGCGTCGATGCGACGACGCTGGAAGCGAACGCGGCGATGCGGAGCATCGAGCGGCGGGACACGGGAGAAAGCTACGAAGCGTTCCTTCGGCGCTTGGCGGAGGCGTCTGGGGTGGAGACCCCGACGCGGGCGGATCTGGCTCGGTTCGACCGGTCTCGCAAGAACAAGAAGACGTCGAACAAGGACTGGCAATCGCCGCAGGACCCGGACGCGAAGATCGCGAAGATGAAGGACGGCCGGACGCACTTGGCTCACAAGGTCGAGCACGGGGTCGACATGGAGACGGGGGCCATCGTGTCGGTGACGGTGCAGGATGCATCGGACGGCGATACGGCCACGCTGCCGGAGACGCTGACCGCGGCGGCCGAGCAGGTGGAGTTGGTGCAGCCGGACGGTCGAGGGGTCGAAGAGCTGGTCGCTGACAAGGGGTATCACAGCGACGAGACGCTGGTGGCTCTCGGCGAGGTCGGGGTTCGGAGCTACGTATCGGAGCCCGAGCGCGGCCGGCGCGTCTGGCAGGACAAGAAGACGGGAGAGACGCCGCCGGCGAAGCGTGCTGCGCAGCAGGCGTTGTATGCGAACCGGCGGCGTGTGCACGGGCGGCGGGGTCGTCGCCTGCAACGCTGCCGGGGCGAGATGGTGGAGCGTACTTTCGCGCACATGTATGAGACGGGGGGCATGCGTCGGGTGTTTGTGCGCGGTCACGAGAATGTCCGCAAGCACTAGTGTCCCACAGTTTCAGGTCCACGCGAGTGCCAGTTGCGGACGGTCGGGGTCTGGCGGCGCGTGTGTGGTGAACAGTTCGTGTAGTGGTCGACGTTCGAAGATGTTGAGCTGCAGCACCTGGAGCATCTGATTGAGGCTCCAGCGCAGCCGCAGGACGAATTTGAGATAGGCCAGCAGCAAGTACATGCAGGTGGCGATCCACAGTTGGGTCCAGACGGCGTTCTTCGACCGGCCGATGAAGCGCTTGACCTTCAGATGCTGCTTGATCCACTTGAAGAACAGCTCGATCTGCCAGCGAGACTTGTAGATGTCGGCGATCGTCTTGGCGACCCAGGTGGTGTTGTTGGTCACGAACACGTAGCGGTTCTTCGTCTGCGGGTCGCGGTAGACCACCCGGCGCAACGGGTCGGGGTAGGCCTTGCCGCTGCGGGCGCTCGTCAGTTCGATCCGCTGGTCGGCGAGCACGCCGGTCTCCGGCCGAAAGTCGTGCTCGTGGGTGACCCGGTAGCGCACGCCCCGCTTGAGGCGGGTGACGAACGTCACCGAACGGGTCTGCAATTGATGCAGCCACTTGAAATCGAGATACGCACGGTCGGCCACGACCACGCTGCCGGCCGGAAACCGCCACGTGCGGGCGACGGTCACGTCGCCGCGCTTGCCTTCGGTGAGGCTGACGAAGCTCGGCAACTGGCCCGCCTGGTCGAGCCCGACATGCAGCTTGACCGCGGCTTTCGTGCGGCGAAACGTGGCCCACGGGAAGAGGGCCAGGCACAGGTCGATAGTCGATGCATCGACCGCATACAGCTTGTGCTTGAAGCGGAAGCGGTGGCCCGGCGCCTGCTGCTGACAGCGGCTCAGCAGACGGGAGAACACCGCCTCGTAGAGCGTATACGGCTGCTCGGCGTTGACCCGTGCCAACGAGGAACGACTGACGGTCCGCACGCCCAGGTGATAGAGCTTGCTGGATTGGACCTGCAGGTTGGCCACGATGTCGCGCAGGCTCTGCCGGCCCGTCACCTGGCCCAGCCCGAGCGCGACGAACTGCGCCCAGCGGCTCATCACCCGCAGGCGCTGGCCGCGCTGATGCTCGCGCGACTCGGCGTCGAATTCATGTCGCGGAAGCAACGCGAGAAACTGCCCGAAGACTGTGTTATGATGGGCCACGGCTTGGATCTCCTGTGTTTTGAATGATTTGTGGCAAAACCATTCTAACAGACATAGAAGGTTCAAGCCGCCTAAATTAGAAATCCCGTGGGACAGCAGTGGTCCGCAAGCGGGTGCTGATCCAGGCGGCTGCCTGCAACATCGGGATGCTCCTGCGGCGCCAGACCGGCATCGGTACGCCCCGGAGCCTGCAGGGGCGGGCTTTTTCGGCGATTTTCCGCCTGATCGACCGCCTGATCGACCACTGGGGGCGTCTGACGCGTCCCTGGGGCCTCAAATGGACACCGCCGGCGCCCGTCGGCTCAATTACTCATCGCCAAGCGGCCTGAACAGCAGGGCTCGGCGAACCGACTTCTACCTCGGGCTGGTAGGGCGAACTAAATTCCGTGTCTCTGGACCGGTACACTGTGGCGGTCGGCTCCACACTACGTAAAGATTGGCAAGGCGCTGCATGACCGGGAAAGTCGTCGGCGAGGTGCGATAGGTTTGGTGTAGGCTGCCGTAGAAGAAGCAGGGCTGAATTCATGGCCAGCCGCAGACGGGGCGAGCAGGACGAACAGGTTCACCGACGGGCGCCCCACACCTACGGGTCGGCAGGGCGCGCAAGACAGCCCGCAACGGCGACGCATTGGCGAACGGGACAGCACCAAGACCGCCCGCGCGAACGTGTGGTATCCTGGAGATCGAACGATGGAAACGGCACCGATCGTCACGTCGATTGTCGGCACCGGGATCGCGATTATCGGGCTCGCTGGCCTGATGACAAGGATGCTCTGGACCGGCATGAACCGGCAGTTCGACGCGATGAACCGCCAGTTCGACGGTGTCACGCAGCAATTCCAGGGCGTAAACCAGCGGCTCGACACTGTTACCAACCGTCTGGAGCACCTCCAGACGCGGCTCGACGACACGAACAAGCGGATCGACACGGTCAGCCGCGACATCGCTGACCTCCGGGACCGGACCGGTACCCTCGAGGGAACACTCTCGACCTTCATGAACACCCGCAGGAGCCCGAACGCCGCCTGAACGTCCGCGCAACGTGCTGGGTGTCGCGACGATGCTCGTTGATGCTGGATGTTTTCTCCCATGTCCCACAGCCGCATGTCGGGTGCCGAACAGTTCGCCAGGGAGTTGTTGGAGGCTGCGAAAGCGAAGGCCAACGCCATAGCTGCCGCCCGCGCTGGCCAGTTGCCCGTGCTTACGTTTGCGGACTTCGCGGACTACTCGTCTCCAGTGGGACTGATAGACGATGCTGCTACCGTGATTGAGTTGATCTTGAAACACTGCCTCGCTTGCGACTTCATGCGGCAGGGTGACACGCGCGAGCGGCGAGCGATCGAGTGCGAGTTCAAAAGGCTAGGTCACAATGCCCGAGGGGTATTCCAGAAGCTGGACAGAACCGCCCAGGAAACAATCCGGTTAATCTACGGCGAATGCCAGCGCGGCTACGACGACTTCGCTTCGATATACGGCACGATCGCCGACTTTGAGGAAATGCTGGCTTGGGTCCAAAGGGGTCCGGGCTACAGATACACCACCGCGCAGACTGCACCGTACGTCCCCATCGGCTGGTGCTGGAGTCCGCCCGGCAACTCGGACGTCAAAAGACTCCCGAACTTTCCCAACGTGCTCGTGGAATGGGCAACCAAAGAGTTCGAGAACGCCGCGCCTGTACGTTCCACGCGTGAAATGCTTGAGGCGGTATGGGATCCACAGTAACGAAGCGACGTGGCTGCGCCCAGGCTGAAGGGCAGGGACGAAACTGTCCCGCCGTGGCGGGGACGCAGTGCTACCGGACACAGGGGACCGACGGGATTTGAAGCCATCACCGCAACTCGAACCAGCAATGAAGAGGGGGGAGGGCGGGTGCCTGAGGAAATGGAGACGGCGGCGGGTACTGTAGCCGATGTGGACGGCCTCAGCGGCGAAGTCAGAATCCTGCGGTGGATGGTCGAAACAGTGATCGCGATTCAGGTCGTCACGCTAGCGGCGGTGTTCCAAGTGGCGCTGCGGTCAAGCGGGGCGTCATGAGTGCGCCGGCCGTCGGGGCGCTGGTGGCAGCGTTGCTGCTCGCCGGCGGGCCGGGCTACGCCACGGCGCAAGATGTGACGACACCCGAGCAGCCGACGCTTGCGGAGCAGGCGCGGGAGTTGGTGCGAGTCGACGGACTGACAGCCCGTAGCGGGGCGGCAGAGTGCATCGAGACGCACGGCGAACTGGCGTGTTTCAAGCTATGGACAGGGTGCGCGTCAATGTGGCCAATCGTTCTGGCCGGCGATGCCTTCGGCGACGTGTCAAACTTGGTGGAATCGAGGTTGAGAATTGCGCGGCTCTACGACCCTGAAGCGGCTTTTACGCTGTCCGTTCTTGTGATGTCTGTACCCCCCGCACCTGGTGTGCGGCCGGAAAATATCCTCAACGAGGTTTCGCTTACGTTCGACAAGCGAGTGTACGACGCCTTTACCGGACAGTGGGGTTTCGCGTCCTTGTTCACGCTCGAAAGGTTCTGGCGTGGAGGTGGTAGTGGTGTCATCTCGAAAGTGCTCGATGAATTCCTGACGGAGTACCTCCGCGTGAACGAACCTGCTTGCTGATGACCTTTTGGCCGGAAGTTGAGCGGTGCTGTGTGGCACGGCCGTTTGGTTCGGGCCGGGGTTCGGATCGAGGCGGCGTGCGGGGCGGGTGCCGTCACTGCGGCGACGGGTTCGGGCGGCTTGATGCTGTCATGTTCCGCGAACGGCTGGCGGCGGTCTGCTAGGCTACTAGCCGCCGTTCGGCCCATGGGACGGTCGAAGCAGTCGCACGCGATGACGGTCAGGCGAGCGAGCGCTGATGTTGTCGTGGTCAGCGCTGCCGGCCTCGCGTGCAAGCGAGCGCCACGGGTCGGTCCTGGCCTTCCTGCAAGGAAGATTTCGAGGGGAGCGACCCGGCGCGGCAGGTGTGACGGAGGAACACCTGCCGGGTCCGTAAGACGGCAGTTTTGCGGTGGGTCGCTCCCAACTTCTCCCTGTACCCACAGGAACGTCGCCCGCACGCCGTCGAGCGAGATGGGCAGCTTGTGGGGAAAGTAGCGGTACTACGCCCGGACCGCGGCCCTGGTAGAGCCGGCGCGGCAACTCCGTGGCGATCCCCGCCGCGGTCAGCGCGTTCACCTTCTCGTCCTGGGTCGGGAGCTACGCGGCGTGCGGGTGTTCGAGTACGTAGTCGAGCGACAGCAGACGCCGCAGCACCACCCCCGGCGCAGCCGGCCGGCGATGCCGAACGCGCTCCGCGCCGACGGCTCAGTAGATGTGCCGGGCCGCGATCCGGCAGATGCGGAGCCGGGAGCCGTTCCACGGCTGTTCGACGGCGTGCTTGCGGCACCGGCGGACGAAGCGGTTCGCGAGCGCCGGATTGGTCCGGCCGATGAAGGCGAGGTACTGCGAGCGGAGGAACACGCCGCTGTGGAGGCAGACCAGCGACAGCCACTCGGCTTCCCGGCGAGTCCAGCCGGACCGGACGAGAGCATCCGACCGGTCCCGAAGATGGGCGATCATCAGGCGGCGCTCCCGGTACCGTCGACGACGTAGGGGAACCAGTCGTCAATCAACTGCCGGCGGCGCTCGACCATGTCCGACGGGCCGTAGGCCGCCTCGACCTCGTTCTGGACGATGTGGGCCAGCGCTGCCTCGACGACCTCCCGCGGGTGGTTCGTCTCCTCGGCCGCCCAGTCCCGGAATGTCGAGCCGAAGCCAGTCTCCACGCCGACGAGCACCAGGAGATCCTGCGAATCCCCCGCCCGGTTCGAGGGCGCGCGGCACCGTGCAGGCGTTTGCCAGCCCACGTTGCTCGCTCGTGAGTTCATCGGATCTTGAGAATGGATTCGGTCAAGTCCGGCCGTCCGCCGTTCTCTCCCTCCCACGGGATGCGGTGGCGAAAGGCGTCCAGCCGCCAGCCGGGCCACACGAGCCAGCCAAGCCCCTCCCGGGTGTCAGCCACTGCCTGGTACAGCTCCTGGCCCGCAGATTCTGCGGCCTGTGCGGCTTCTGCGTTGCCGGCCGCACGGAGGGCCTCCGCCGCTTCCTTCAGGGCGTACGTGGCGCGGCTTGCGGGAACGGTCAAGTCCGGGACCACGCCGCGGAACTGCTGCATGCCGGCCAGGACCTGACTGAGCGCCATCGTCGTCGGCGCAACCTCGCACTTGTCGGCATCCGCTGCGAGCGCCGCGAACTCCTCAATCGAGAGCTTGAGATTGACGGTGTGGCGTGGCGATTTGGGCATGCCTCTCGCTTCCGTGTGCCGCGCTCGGCACGTCTTGCTTGCTCGCGCGGTGGATGCCATCGCCACGGGAGCGCGGGAGCGCCGCTACCCACGCCTCGATCTCCCGCTCGGACCACCGAACGGCTGTCGGACCAACCCGAAACGGCTCTGGGAACCGGCCCTCGCGCATCGCGCGGTACAGCGCGCTCCGCCCGAGCCCGGTGCGCCGCTCGACCTCCGCGCGCGTCAACAGTCGATCCGTCGGCGTCGTCATCTTGGATCGCCCCATGGTGTTCCCGATGATACCACGGGGGTAACCCTATCAGCCGCCGAACGACGACAGCGCTGGGCCCGACGGTTCGCTGCGGCTCATCCGTGCAGGCGCAGCACCTTCGCGCCGCCGCCGTCACGTACGTCGCCCACTGGTCCATCAACCCGCGGCGCTTGTCGAACAGGTCCGACCGCGCGTAGGACCGCTCGACATCGGAACCCACGCGGTGGGCCAGCGCCATCTCGCAGACGGCGTGCGGCACGCTCGTCCGCTCGCTCGCCCAGGTCCGGAAGGCCGAACGGAAGCCATGCACCGTGGCGCGGCCGGCCAGCCCCGTATCCCGCAGGATCTTCGTCAACGTCATGTCGCTGAGCGTCCTTGCCGGCCTCGACGGCGACGGGAACAACAGGTCGGCCGGACTGCGCAGCGGCCGGACGGATTCCAGTACGTCCAGCGCGGCGTCGGCGAGCGGGACGCGGTGCTCGACGGCCGCCTTCATCCGGGACGCCGGGATGCGCCACTCGCGGGCCTCCAGGTCGATCTCGTCCCACGTCGCAAGGCGGGCCTCGCCTGACCGGCAGGCGGTGAGCGCGACGAACCGAAGGCACGCCTTGGCGGACACCGACGCCCGAGACGCCTCGATGGTCTCCAGCGCCGCGCCGACCTCGCGGTACGGCAACGCCCGGAAGTGCGCCTTGACAGCCGGCAGCGACGGCAGCGCGCCGTCGATGGCGTCGCCTGCGAGGTTGTGCTCGACATGACCGTGCGCCTGCGCCCAGGCCAGCGTCGCGCGGATGCGACGCTCCAAGCGCGCCCCAGTCGCTCGTCGCGGTCGCCTTAACGATGCAGCTTGACCACCTTCGCACAGCCGCCGGTCACGAACGCCCCCCACTGGTCCATCAGCCGGCGCCGCTTCGCGAGCAGGTCCGAACGCGCATACGCCCGCTCGACGGCGGTCCCGACCTGGTGAGCGAGGCACATCTCCATGACGGCGTGATCGGCATTCGTCCGCTCGCTCGCCCAGGTCCGGAACGCCGTGCGGAACCCGTGAACCGTCGCCCGGTCCGCGAGCCCGGTATCCCGCAGCACCTTCGTCAGCGTCATGTCTGAGAGCGTCCGGCCGCGCCTCGACGGGCTCGGGAACACCAAACCGGCGTCGTCACGCAGCGGCCGGACTGCCTCGAGCGCGGCCGCCGCTGGCTCGGAGAGCGGCACGCGATGCTCGGCGCCGCCCTTCATTCTTGATGCGGGGATGCGCCACTCCAGGGCCTCGGTGTCGATCTCGTCCCAGGTCGCGCCCCGCGCCTCGCCGGACCGGCACGCGGTCAGCACCAGGAACCGAAGGCACGCCTTCGCCGCGATCGACGCGCGCGAGCCGGCGATGGTGTCGAGCGCAGCGCGGACGTCGGGGTAGGGCAGCGCCCGGAAGTGCGCCTTGACGGCCGGCATCGCCGGCAGCGCGCCGTCGATGGCCTCGCCGGCGACGTTGTGCTCGACGTGCCCGTGCGCCTGCGCCCAGGACAGGACGGCCCGGATGCGCTGGCGGAGCTTCCGCGAGACGGCGGGCTTAGATGTCCAGATCGGGGACAGGACGCGGAGTACGTCCTCTCGGCCGATCTGGTCAACGGGCCGGCCGCCGAAGACGGGGTATGCGTACTTCGCCATCGAGCCGGCCCAGTTGGTCGCGGTCTTCGCGTGGCGCCAACGGGCTCGGTTCGCCTCGAAGGTCCGCACCGCGGCCTGCTCGAAGGTCGGCAGGCTCGGGCGGTGCCTGTCGGCCAGCGGGTCGCCGCCGCGGCGCGCGAGTCGACGGTTCTCGAAGGCGAACTCCCGGGCCTCCGCGAGCGTCACCAGCGGCCAGCCGCCCAGGCCGACGTCCCGGCGCCGCCCGTTGATGGTGAGCCGCTGGATCCAGCTCTTCGACCCGCCGGGCGCCACCCGCAGATACAGGGTGCCGCCGTCGCCGTGCAGACCGGGTACCTTGATCGCCTTCACCCGCGCCATCGTGAGGTTCCCCATGTCGCCCCTTTCTGTCCCAACGAATTGACCAACGACCTATCCGGGAACATACGGGATTAGAACGGAACCGTCAAGCCTAGTAAGTGCCTGTAATTCCGATGGGTTAGGTGTGTTTACGGGACTGCGCGGGAAGGGGAGAAACCGGCAAGTGGCGTCCCCACAGGGATTAGAACCGGGAACGGAACGAGTATACCATGAACTATACCACGCCATTTCTGAGAACGGCAAGGAATCGCGTGGAACGGCACGAACTCCAGGAAACGGAAACGCCAGTATTTACGGGGTATTCTGGGATTTCAAGGGACCTGACGGGAAGGGGAAGTGGCGCGCCCTGCAGGATTCGAACCTGCGGCCTCCTGGTTCGTAGCCAGACGCTCTATCCAGCTGAGCTAAGGGCGCGTGCTTTAGAATCAACGACTTGCGGGTGTTTCACCAGTACTGCCAGCGGGTACTGCCAGCCGAATGCCTCCCTCGACCGGCGCCTGCGCCCGGTCGGCTCGCTGCAAGCGCTCGATCGCTTCCGCCTGCTTTTGCAGTTGAGGCGGCGCGTAGATCATCGTCGTCTCCGGGTCCGTATGCCCGTACAGATCTTGAATGTCCGCCACGTCCGATCCCGTCCGCCGAAGCCCCGTCGCGAAGGCGTGGCGGATCTGGTACACGGTGAACGCGGGGCGCCCGGCCTTCCGGGCCGCCTGCGCCAGCGCCCGGTTCGCACTGGGGCAGGACCAGCTCCCGTAGGCGCCGACCGCCATGAAGTCGCGGGCCGCTTCCAGCCCCTCGCCAACGAGCGGGACCGCCGCCAGCCGTCCTCCCTTGCCGCGCGGCACCGCCACGAACGGTGTCGGTTCGTCGAGGCGGAAGTCCTCGGGCCGGAGCCGGCCCATCTGCGACGGCCGCATCCCCGTCCAGTGCATCAACCGTAAGCGTACTACGGTCTTGGACCCCGGCGTCAACCGGGCCAGCACGTCGGCGATGTGAGCGCGGTCGAGCCAGCGCGGCCGGGGCGCCGGACGCGCGAAGCGTACGAGGTCGACCAGCTCGGCCGCGGCCCGGCGTCCGTAGAGCACCTTCACCAGATTCGTCAGCGCATCCCGTCGATGGTTGCAGGCCGAGACGGACAGAGTCTCCCGCCACTTGCGCATCTGATCGTTCAGCGACGCCATGTGCTGCGGCAGCGCGAGGGTATTGAGGTGGCCGAAGCGCGCGGCCCACTCCCCGATGTAGTGCCGGCGGTCCGCGATGCTCACGAGGTCGTTGCCGATCTGCCGGAGGTACCGGGACGCATCGTCGGCCAGCGTGTGCCGTTCGCCCACGGGGAGCGTCCGCATGCTGGCGCGCAGCTCGTCCCGGCGAGCCCGGATGGTCTTGAGGTGCGTTCCGGCCGGGAAGCGGATCTCTCGTTGGACGCCGTTCACCTTCACGGTGGCGGCCAAGCCCCAACGGTCCCGGTAGATGCCCTGGGCCACGCGGACGCGACGGCGAGACTGCGAGTCGGGCCTTGCCTTCGTCGTTGGCGGTGGTGAAGCCGCATCCGATCCCGCCGCGTGGGTTCGCCGCCGAAGCGTTGACGCTCTGCCTCGACCGCCCTTGTCCGGTGCGGCATTCGCGTCTGTCGGTGACGGGACGACCCTGTTGTGCGTGGATTTCATTGGGTTTCCTTCCCTCACACGAGCGCCCTGGCGGTCCACCTGACCTCGCCGACGATCTCGGCATCGGACGGCCAGGGGCGGTTCGGCCAGGTCAGCTTGTCCGGGTTGTCGCTGACCAGTTGCCAGACCCCCGACGGATCCCTGCCCGCGCGCTGGACGACAAGGCCCTCTTCGGTGCGCACGACGTAGACGTGGCCGAGACGCCGGCGGCGGCTCGCGTGGTTGACGAGGATCGAGCAGCCATCGAACAGGGTCGGCTCCATGGACTCACCGACCACCTTGACGACGCGACATTGGCGGGCGACGAGCCCGTGGCGGGCCAGCCACGTCCTCCGGAACTTGAGGCGGCCGGTCACGCGCTTGTCGTACGCGACGGCGCCGCCGCCCGCGGACGTGGCCAGCGTGTAGACGGCGATGTAGTCGCCTTCGGCTCGGGTTGCGGCGCGGTCGCGCCGGTCATCGAGGGCCGCGCCGCCCGTGGCGACGGCCAGGGCGCGCGTGAGTTGCGCGGCGGGGGTCGGGTCCTCGGTCAGCCCTGCGAGGTAGTCGGTCGACACGTCGAGCATCCTCGCGGCAGCGGCCAGCCTGTCGACCCGAAGGCGGGACTTCCCGCGCTCGATCATGGAGATGGCCTCTCGCGTAAAGGCGAGCTTGGCGGCGAGCTGACTCTGGTTGAAGCCCCGGAGGGCGCGGGCCGCGCGCAGGCGCTGTCCGACGATGCTCACGCGCCAATGATAATCAATGATTACAGTTGACGGGATTCTTGGTGCCCCTAAATCCTGGAGGCGCCAATGGTCACTTCCGCACAGTCCATCGCCGCCCGGTTGGTGCGACTGAACCTGTCGCAGCGCGAGTTCGCGACGATGCTCCGCGTCAGTCAGCCCACCTTGAACGGGTGGCTCAACGGCCACACCCGGCCGCCGGCCGGATTCGCAGAACAGGCAACCGAAGTCCTGGACATGGTGGAAGAGGCGGAAAGCGCTGCGCACGCGGCGCGGGAGGAGGTGCTGACGCGCATGCGTGAACGACAGCCGGACTGGATTGAGACGCGGATCCGCGGGCGCGCCGCGGGGCGCCGCGGCAATCGAGATCCGTGGGATCCGGACGTGGCGGCGGACGAGCTACCCGACGTGTTGTTCCTGGACGACTTGGCCGCGCTGCTGCGCTGCCACCCGAAGACGATCAGGCGCCGGCTCGACGCGCATGTCTTCCCGGTGGCGCCGATTCCGGGAATCGACCGCCGGCCGCGGTGGAGCAAGGCGGCCGTGCTGGAGTGGCTCGCGTCCAGCGCGGGCCGCCGCAAGCCGGCCCGTCGGGGGAGGAGACGGTGAGCCAGCCGCTTGAAGGCGACGGCCAGACGCTGGCTGCTGCGCCGTGGCGCGAGGTGGACGCGGGCACGGACGCGCCCGTGATCGTCTGCTCCGCGTGCTGGCCGCAGACGGCGGCGCGCCTGCGCGGCCGGCGTGGGGTTGCGGTGAGGCTGCTCGACGAGCGGCCGGAGTGGGCTCGATGCGCGGTGTGCGATCCGGAGCCGGTGTGCTGATGGATGGCGAAGACACGCATTCCTGCCGGACGGCCGTGCGCCGGTCGGGCCAAGCGGGGGGAGCGTTGGTCGATGCCCGCTGATCGGCTCCTGCACGCCCGGCTCGGCCACTCGGCGAAGGTGTCGAGCTTGTCGGACCTGGAGTACCGCGTGTGGACGACCTACCTGCTCGGGGCCGACGACTTCGGCGTGATGCGCGCTGAGGCGGTCGCGTTCCAGGCGGCGCACGACGCCCTCAGCCGGCGGCCGGCCAAGGTGATCGGCCGGTGCATCGAGCGGCTGGTGACGACGGGTCTCGTCGCGGCGTTCGTCCATCAGGGTGCGCGCTACCTCTATCAGTCCGACTGGCAGGACTTCCAGCGGGTGCGGTATCCGCTTCGGACGCTCCATCCGTTGCCGGCGACGGCCGAGGTGAGCCCGAGGACGCGCCACCTGTGGTCGGTGCATCCGGGCGGCGTGAAGGTGCCGGCGCAGCCGAAGGCGGCCGGCGCGGCTCTGCCGTTCGTCCCGAGGCGGTCGCGGGAAGCTCCAAACCCGCGGCACGACGGCATCCGACCGGAGGCACCGGCGGCGGATTCCGGGAATTCTCCGGGAATCTTCCCGGAAAGTTCCAGAAATCCTCCGGGAATTTTCCCGTCTCACGCGCGCGGCTGCGAAACGGCTAATGGCTTACGGCCAACGGCTGATCTGGAAGAGGGGGGTGCGGGGGGAGAGGGTCCGGAAGCCGTGGCGGCTCGCGCGGCGGCGTTCGTCGAGCGCTACCGGACGGAACTGTATCCGCGCCACCGGGGCGTCGCGTATGCGCCGACGCGGGCGGTCGAGGCGTCGGACGCGGAGTCGGCGCGCCGTCTGTGCGCGGCCTACGGCGCGGCGGACCTGGAGCGGCTGGCGGAGCGGTTCCTGACGGTTGAGGGCGATCGGTTCCTGGAGGGCCGGACGCGGACGGTGTCGATGCTGCTGTCGATGGCGCCGGCGCTGGCCGAGCGGCTGCGGGCCGACTCGCGCGGCGGCGAGGCGCGGTCGGCGGATCCCCGCGCGGCGTACGACGCAGTCATCGAGCGGGCGAAGCCATGACAGCCGGATGCGAGCGGTGCCGCCGGACACCCGGCTGGGAGGAGACGCGAGTCGGAGGCGTGCGGCGGCTGCGGCGGTGCGCGTGCTGGGAGCGTGCGCACGGCTTCGCGCCGTCGGTGCCGCACGAGTTCCGGGACGCACGGTGGGCGACCTGGCAAGAGACCGAGGACAACCGGCACGCGATGCGGGTGGCGCGGGACCCGCCGGCCGCCGGGGACGCGGAAACGGACCTGTTCCTGTGCGGTCCGGTGGGCAGCGGCAAGACGCGGCTGGCCTGCACTCTGCTCAACGAGTCGTGGCGTTCCGAGCGACGGTCGGTGGAGTTCGTGCGCGTGCCGATGCTGCTCTACCGGCTCCAGCCGCGCGGCGACGCGGAGCCGTTCGAGGAGTTCGAGCGGCTGATCGAGCGGGAGCTGCTGGTGCTGGACGATCTCGGCGCCGAGCGGGAGGCGGCGACGGACTACACGCGGCGGACGCTGCTGATGCTCTACGAGGCGCGGCACGACGCGGGGCGGCGGACCGTCTGGACGTCGAACCGGACGCCGCGGGCGATCGGCGAGTTCATGGGTGACGACCGCCTGGCGAGCCGGATCGCCGGCCGGTGCCGCGTCGTTGCGCTGGAGGGCCGGGACTGGCGGTTACGGGATTCCGATGCGCACCGGTCTGCAAGCGAGCCCGGTCGGGCCGCGCCCGGCGCTGTGGGGGCGGCGTGATGCGAGATCCCTGGAGCCCGTCGGACGCCGTGTCGGCCCGTGGGGTCGCAGCCGGCGTGCCGGAGCGTGAGGACAGCCGCGAGCCGACTCGCGACGCCGGTCGGCGAAGCGGCCACCGGTCCGAGTACGACCCGCAGCGACGACGCCGCTCGTTCGGTGAACGGGTCGACGGCCTCGTGCGCGACGTGGCGGCGTTCCGCTGCGTCGCGTTGCAGGACCTGGTGGCGCGCCAGTTCGACGGGCACCCGTTCGCGGCGCGCAAGGGGCTCGTGATGGCGGAGCGCAAGGGGTGGGTCGAGCGCCGGAAGGCGCGCGGCCCGAAGGGCGGAGAGTTCACGGTGATCGTGGCGACGCCGGCCGGGGCGTCTCGGGCCGAGAAGCTCTGGAGGGATTCCGGCCGGCCGCACCAGCGGACGCTGAGCGGCGCGGTCAAGCAGGCTGAGGTCCGCCACGACGTGGCCGTGTACCGGGCCGCGTGTGCGGAGCAGGCGCGGATCGAGGAAGCGGGCGGCCGTGTGACGCGCGTCCGGACCGACGCGGAGCTGAAGAGCCTGTTGGCGTCCCGGTCGGAGCAGGCGCGCCAGGCGGCGAGCCGGGAGGCGGCGGACGAGGCCCGGCGGCAGGCCGCCGAGACCCTGGGGTTGCCGGTCGACGACGGCAAGGTCCTCGTGCCGGACGCGCAGGTCGAGTACGTCGACGCGGCCGGCCGCACCGGGCGCTGCAACGTGGAAGTCGCCTCGGAGCACTACCGGGGAGAGGCGATCCGGGCGAAGTCGAGGGCCGGCTTCGTGATGTACGCCGCGTCGGCCCGCGCCGCGTCGGCGATGCGCCGGGCGCTGGGCGGCGGAGGCGGCGGCAGGCGCGGCGGTGGCCGGCCGCGCCGTGAGCACGAGGTGATCGAGCTGTGAGGCCGTGGAAGGTGGGCGTGGGTCTGACGGTGTCGGCCGGAGCGCTCGCCGTCTGGGCGCTGTGGAACGAGGTCGCCTATCTGCATCCGTTCTGGCGGGTGGTCGCGGCCGACCACGGGATGTATGTCGCCGCCTACGGCGGGCTGGCGCTCGCGGCGTTCGGGACCGGCGCGTATGCGGCGGCGCGCGCGGTCGGTCTCGGCGCGGTGGGCCGCAAGGTGGACGTGGTGGAGCGAGGCATTCGGCGGGGCAGCCAGGATCCGGCGCTGGCCGAGGCGCTCGCTCGCGACGAGGCGGGGGACTACTCGTGAGCGGCGCGGCCGGGTGCGGCCTGTTGGTGGTGTGGGCCGCAGGCCTGTGCGTGTGCGGCACGGTGGTCGCGTTGACGGTCGGACTTCCCCGCGACCGCGGGGGCCTGCACGTGGGGCTGGCCTGCGGGATCGCGGCGGGTCTGTTCGTGACGGTGGCCTGGTACGTCTCGACGGCATGCGGGGCATGGTGACAGGAGGAGTCAGATGCGGCAGCGAGCGTGGGTGTGGAGTGCGGTGGCGACCGCGGTGCTGATGGCCGAGGAGAGCGTGTTGCTGGCGCAGGGCCGCTCGCCCTGGGTGCAGGCGGTCAACAACCTCCAGCAGGCGTTCACGGGACCGATCGCGCGCGGGCTGGCGCTGGTGGCGATCGTCGTCGGCGGGTTGATGTTCGCGTTTCAGGAAGGCGGCAGCAAGCAGGCGCTGGCCGGGATCATCTTCGGTCTGGGCATGGCGCTCGGCGCGGCCAACTTCATCACGTGGCTCTTTTGACTGATGCGCGGCAAGAGGCAGTGGCGGGGCTACGCGATCCTGAGCCAGCCGCTCACGGTGCTGGGGGTCGAGCGGCGGTTCTTCCTGCTGGCGGCGACCCTCGGCGCGGCCATCTGGAACGCGGTCAACAGCCTGATGGCGGGCGGGCTGGTGTTCGGCGTGCTCTACGGCGTCGGTTGGCTGGCGTGGCGGCACGACCAGAACCTGGTCGGCGTGATCCGCGCAGCGATCCGTTACCGCAGCCGGTACGACGCGGGATTGCTGCTGGACCGGTCGCCGTACGTGGTCATCGAGCGAGGTGAAGGGTGACGGGCGACGCCGGGCCGCTGGCGCACGAGCTGCCGTACTGGGGCTGGGTCGACGAGCGCACCTGCCTGACGCGGGCCGGGGAGCTGGTGACGGTGGGACGGCTGACGCCGGTCGTCACCGACGGCCGGAAGGCCGAGGACCTCGACGCGGTGTCGGTCCGCTGGCAGCGGATGCTCTCCGGACTCCCGCCGGAGACGCGGGTGTCGTGGATCGTCGAGCGCCACCCGCCGTCGTTCGAGCTTCGGCCGCCCGGATCGGATATCGCGGGTCTCGCCCAGCGCAAGCGGCAGGCATTCCTCGACGGCCGCGTACAGGATGCGGAGGCGCACATCGTCTGGAGCTTCAACCCGAGGCTGCGGCAATCGGCGCAAGCGCGTGGAAGCGGCTGGTGGCGGACATATCTGGCTGAGTGGCTGCGTCGTCGGCGCGCGCCGCACGAGTCGGTGTACCTGGCCGCGGACATCGCGCGGGCCGTCAAGACCGAGGCGGCGCTGGTTGCCGCCTCCGCCGCCCGCGTGGTCGACGCGACGCCGATCGAGATCCTCATGGCCGACGAGGCGGCCTCCGTGCTCTATCGATTGGTCAACGGCGGTCTCGGGCAGTGGGTCGCCGGCATGGGCACGGCCGCCGGTGTCAACTGGCGGCTGGCGGGCGAGGACGTGGCGGCCGAACGGCACGCGCTGCACGTCGGCGGCTCAAAGGTCGGCGTCTGGTCGTGCGTCGCGCCGCCGGCAACCGTTACGGCGAACGCGCTGGAGGAGCTGTACGCCCTGCGGGCGCCGATGACGGTCGTCCTGGAGTGGCGGCCGTGGCCGCGGGAGGCGGCGCGCCGGAAGCTGCGCTCGGCCCAGCGGCACTACTTCTCGAAGCGCTACTCGATGGCCGCCCACATGCAGGAGAAGGAGGGCACGGCCGCGGCGCTCGAGGATGCCGCCGCGAGCATCGAGGCGCAGCGGGCGGGCGCGGCCCTGGTCGAGCTGGAGACCGAGGGTGTCTCGTACGGCGACGTGGCGCTGTCGGTGGCGGTGCGCGGCTCGGCTGAGCAACTGGAGCAGTGGGGCGCCGATATCCAGCGCGTCTTCGGCGGTCTCGACGCCAAGGGGGCGCGCGAGTCCTACGGGCAATTGGCGGTCTGGTTCGGACGGCTGCCGGGGCAGCCAGCCTCCCGGCAGCCGCGGCGGGTGTTCGTGTCGGCGGGCGTGGCGGCCTGCATGGCGCCGCTGTTCGGCCCGCCGCGGGGGGACCGGCGTTGCGCCCATCTCGACAAGCCGGCCCTGACCGTGTTCGAGACGCCGGCCGGCACGCCGTATCACTACGACCTGTTCGGAGGGCGAGACGTGGGCCACACGCTGATGCTCGGGGCGACCGGCTCGGGCAAGAGCTTCACGCTCAACTTCCTGCTGGTCCAGGCGCTCCAGTACGACCCGCGCGTCCTGATCCTCGACCTGGGCGGCTCCTACCGGGCGCTGACGCAGTTCCTCGGCGGCGGCTACCTGGAGGTCTCTCCGGAGAAGGACGCGATCCCGCTCCGGCCGTTCAGCCTGGAGCCGACCGAGCGGACGATCCAGTTCCTCTCGGCCTGGGTGCTGCGCCTGCTGCGGATCGGCGGCTGGGAGGAGTCGAGCGGCGACCTGTCGGAAGTCCGGGCGCGCATCGAGGACCTCTACGCGCTGGCCCCGCCGCGCCGGTCTCTCGGGAACCTCGTGCGTTCCTTGCCGGCGCCGATGTGGCCGGCGCTGTCGCGCTGGCACGGCTCGGGCGCGTGGGGCAAGTGGTTCGACAACGCGCCGGCCGAGGATGCCGATCTCACCCTGGCCGACTGGCAGGTGATCGACCTGGCCGGGGCGGTCGAGCACGAGGACTGGTGCGAGGCGGCGCTGCTCTACCTGCTCGAAAGGCTGCGGACCGAGATCGAATCGCCGGCCGAGACGACGCGGCTGAAGCTGATGGTGGTCGACGAGGCGTGGCGCTACCTGCGCGACCCGGTGGTGCTGGGCCGGCTGACGGAGGCCGCCCGCACGTGGCGCAAGCGCAACGCCGCGCTGATCCTGGCGACGCAGTCCGTCACCGACATCACGGAGACGGCCGGCGCGGCGGCGCTGCTGGAGTCGATGCCGACGCGGCTGTTCCTCGCCAATCCGGACTTCCCGGCCGCGGGTCAGGCGACGTTCCAGCTCAACGACGAGGAACTGCGGACAGTCCGCGAGCTGGAGCCGAAGCGGGAGCTGTACCTGCGGCGACCGACGTCGGCCGCGGTCCTGCGGCTGGTGGTCGACCCGGAGAGCTACTGGCTCTACACGTCGTCGGCGGGTGAGACGCAGCGGCGCGCCGAGATGGTGGCGCGCTACGGGGTGGAGGGCGCGATCGTGCGGCTGGCGGCGGGACTCGATCACAAACGGGCGGCGGTGCTCGGCTGACGCGAAAGAGGAGGGACCGATGAGACAGGGACTGGCGGCGATCGGGTGCTGCGGAGTGCTGGCGGCGATGCCGGCCGCCGCGCAAGGTATTCGGACCGTGGTCGAGGGTGCCGAGCAGCAGGCGATCCCGGTCACGGCGCAGGTGCGGCACACGACGACCGTCGTGCTGCCGGAGGGCGAGACCATCGTCGACGTGGTGGCGGGCGATGCGGAGTACTGGGACGTGTCGGCGGCGGCGAACGTCGCCTACGTCAAGCCGCTCGAAGCCGGTGTCGCGTCGAACGTGACCCTGGTCGCCGAGAGCGGCCGGGTGTGGGCGCTGCTGGTGGCGGAATCGTCCGGCGGAGATCCGGATCTGGTGGTCTACGTCGAGGGACCGGAGCGGCCGGCGCCGGCGGACGCGCCGCGACATGCGCCGGCGTTCGTGGCCGGCGGCGAGCTGGCCGCGCACGAGGCCGAGGAGCGGGCGGCGCACGCCGAGCTGGAAGCGCTCGACGAGGCCGCGGCTTCCGAGGTCGCCGCCTTGTGGGCCGAGCACGACGCGGCGTGGACGCGCTGGCGCGACGAGTATCCGCGCCGGCTGCGTTTCCCGTACCGCCTCGACCCCGCGGCGTTCGGGCCGCCGTTCGAGGTCGAGGCGCTGTGGCACGACGGCCGGTTCACGTACCTGCGCTCGCGGGCCGAGGAGACCCCGGCGCTCTACGAGCTGCGGGAGGCGGACCGTCGCTTCGGCCGCCAGGGGCTGGAGCCGAGCCTGGTGACGTACGACCTGCACGACGACGGGCTGTACGTGGCCGACCACGTGCTCGGCGCGGGGCGGCTGCGCATCGGCGACTCGGAGACCGACTGGACGGTCGACCGTCCGCGGCCACGGTGGACGTGGAAGGCCCGCGCGGTGGTGGGCGGGATGGTTGCGGCCGTGGCGGCCGTGCTCGTGCGGGGGATGGCGAGATGAGGACGTGGGCTCTGATGCTGGGATGCGCCCTGGCCGCCGCGCCCGCGGCGGGGCAAGGACTTCGGGCGCCGGCCGCGCCCGGGGACGCGCCGATCAAAGTGACGACGCGTGCGCGGCACGTCAGCACGGTGGTGCTGCCGGAGACGGCCGAGATCATCGAGGTCGTCGCGGGCGATCCGGAGCGTTGGGACGTGTCGGCGGCGGCGCACCTGGTGTTCGTCCGGCCGCTGGCCCCCGGCGCCCGCTCGAACGTGGTGCTGCTGACGGCGGCCGGGGCGATCGTGCCGCTGCTGGTGGTCGAGAGCGCCGACTCGACGGTCGATGCGGTCGTGCGGGTCGGGATATCGGAAGCGCCGCCGAGGGACGCCGGCGCTGTGCTCGCTTCCAGGGACGCGGCGGCGGCGATGGCCCGGCGGGCGGCCGAGGCGTGGGAGTCGGTCGCGGCGGCGGAAACGCGAGCGGTGGCGCGGATCGATTCGGCGCGGACCGCTGCGCGAGAACGGCTCGACGAGCGCCGCGCAGCCTATCCCCGGCAGTTGCACTTCGACTACCGCTGGCCGGACGGTTCGGGCGACTACCCGTGGCTGGTCGAGGGGATGTGGCACGACGGGCGGCGGACGTATGTGCGGACGCGGGCGCTCCGGCCCGTGTTCCACGAGCGGGTGGACGGCGAGTTCAGGCCGGTGGAGGTCTCCACCGTGCACGGCGATGTGCTGCACGTCGTCGACCGCGTTCTCGGCGCCGGTGCGCTGGAGGTCGCCGGGCGGCGGCTCCCGTGGTCGGCGGATGCACGCAAGGCGGGTCCGTGATGGCGAGCTGGAAACAACTGTTGCGGCCCCCGGCCGGGGCGTTGCCGGCCAACCTCGTCACCAAGGCGGGCGTGGGCATCATCGCCGTGCTGCTGGCCGGTCTCGTGCTGAGCCAGTCGGGCGGCGACCCGGACACCGACGAGGCGGCGACGGGTGAGCCGGAGGCCGCGGGAGAGGGCACGGTCGGGCAGATCCTGTCGAGACTGACGCAACTCGAAGACCAGCAGCTCAGCGATGCCGACCGCCGCGCCGGGACCACGGACGACCCGGATTCCGCGTTCACGCCGCCGCCGGCCGACCATACGCTCGGCGCGGGTGGCGCGGACGGCGTGCTGCCCACGGCAGGTGAGCTGGAACTGCGCGAGCGGCTGCGGCTGGAAGCCATCGAGCGGCGGGCACGGTCGTTGCGCGCGCCGAGCGTCGTGCAGACCTTCCGCGACGACGAGCCGCGGAGAACCGGCAGCGAGCGTCGTGAGGCGGAGGCGATTGATGCGCCTGCCGCCGTTGCGGCGACAGGGCCGACCGAGAGCGCGACCGCTGGCGTGCCGCCGCCCGACCCGGCTGCCATCGCCGAGCAGGTGCGGGATGCGAACGCGGCGCTCCTGTCCGGCCTGGCGGATGCCGATCCCGCCTACACGCCGCCGGCCCGGACGGTGCCGGGCGTCACCGGGCCGCTGGTGGGACCCGCCGCGGAACCGGCCGTGATCCGGACGGCGGACGATCCGGCCGGCTGGGAGCGGGTCTACGAGGGGTCGGTGCTGAGCGCGGTGCTGGTCACGCAGCTCAGCGGGGAGTTCACCGGCCCGGTGCTCGCGCAGGTGGCGATCCCGTTCTACTCGACCGACCGCCAGCGCATCCTCGTCCCGCGCGGCGCGCGCCTGCTCGGCACCGCGCAGGCCATCGGACACCAGGACCAGAGCCGGCTCGCGGTCGGGTTCCACCGCCTGATCTGGCCCGACGGCCGCTGGGTCGACCTCGCCTTCCACGGCCTCAGCGCCCTCGGCGAGAGCGCGCTGGCCGACCAGGTGAACCGGCACTACGCGTCGATGTTCGCGGCGGCCGGCGCCGTGGGACTCTTGGCCGGGCTGACCCTCCAGGGCTCCGACCCGTACGCTGGCGGCGGAGCTGGCTTCCGGGCCGCGGCCGGGCAGGGCTTCGGCCAGTCGGCGACGCAGATCCTCGGGCGTTTCCTCAACCGCCTGCCCGCGGTCACCATCCGCGCCGGCCACCGGCTGCGCGTGTGGCTGACGTCGGACGTGCTGGTGCCGCGGCCCGAACCGCACCCGGAAAGGATGTTTCGGAAATGACGAAGAGATGGCGCTGGCTCGTCGCCGCCCTCGTGGTGGCCGCGGCGGCCGGGACGTGGACGGCGCGGCGCGCGCAGGCGTGCCTGTTCGGCTCGTGCGACGCGATCATCATCGCCAACCAGGTCACGCAGATCGGGCACATGGTGACGCAGATCGGCAGGATGGTCGACCAGCTCCAGTCGCTCGACGGCGTGCTGTCGACGACGACCGAGCTGGTCACGTCGAACGATGTTGGGATGGGCAACATCGGCCGGCTGCGGGAGGTGACCGACGCCGAGTGGCTGATCGGTCGCCACGGCATCGGCCTCTCGACGAGCACCAGTCTGGGCGGCGTCGGCGCGTTCCTCCAGCGGATCCCCGGGGTCACGGACGAGGCCGGCTGGCTCGACGTGCTGGCCGCGCCGGGCCTGGGCGATCCCGCGGCGGCGACGGTGCTGCTGGGCGGCCGTCCGGCGACGGAGACCTCGGCGGCCGAATCGAGTGCGTTCCGCTCGTGGGCCGCCCCGAGCGGCCCGGCATGGACCGGCCCCGGCCGCAACGCGGCACGCGAGGTGCTCGATGTCCTCGGCGACGTGGCCGAGGGGACGGCGACGTGGCGCACGGTGTGGGACGACTTCGAGGCGGCGCTGCCGCCGTCGGTCACGGCCGCCGACCTGCGGGGGCTGCGGCTCGCGCGTCAGGTGGCCGACCGGGTGGTGCGCATGTGGCGGCGGTCGGAGCGGCGGGCGGCGGCCGAGCTGACGCACGCGCATGCGGTGGCCGAGGCCGCCTCGACGCTGGCCGTCCAGGTGGGCGAGTCGGTGGCGCACCTGTCGGACCTGCGCGGCGACGACCTGATGCGGACCCAGCGCGTCGACCAGGCGGCGCTGGCCAACGGCGTGACGCAGACCGAGCTGCTGCTGGCGCAGGCGCAACTGGCCGCCTACGAGGCGGCACGCCAAGCCCGCGCGCGTTACGAGGCCGAGCGCGCGCGGCGCGAGTCGGCAGCCCGCTGGCAGGCCGACACCGCGCGGGCGCGGACCGAGCACGATGCCTTCGTCGCCGACCTGCTCGCGGCGGGGTCCGCCGTCATCGACAGCCACCGGCACGTCCCGTCGCCGTCGGACTGGTAGTCCGGCCGCGTGCCTTCCGAGAGAAACAGCAACGTCATGACGCCGCAACAACTGCTCCTGATGCTCCAGCAGGCCTCGGTCCTGTCCGACCAACTGATGGCCTCGGTCGCGCCGGCCGTGGCCGCCGCTGGCATGCAGCTCTGGCAGGGCCTCGCGCTGATCGTCGTCGTCTGGACCGGGGCGCAGATGGCGCTCTCGGGCCACGGCGTGAACATGGCCGCCGTCGTCCGCATGGTCATCGGGCTGTCGATCCCGCTCGGCATGCTCCGCTTCTACACCGCCCCGCTGCCGGGGACCGGCCGGAGCGTGCCGGACCTGATCACGGGGATGGGGGACTGGCTCCAGGGAATGATCGTCGCTGACGCCGGGACCGCGATGCTGGAGCAGCTCGGTCTCGCGACGGGCGCGTGGCGGGAGCTGTTCGCCGGCCAGGGGCGGTTCGGCAGTCTCGCCTCGTTCGGCTGGAACGTCGTCACGGACCTGCCGGGCGTACTCGACGCGGCCTTCGACCTCTTCATGACCCTCGGGCTGATGGCCGTGCTGCTCGTCTCCCTGATCGTGGTCTTCGCGCTCGGGCAGGCGCAGGTCATGTGGGCGCAGATCGCGCTCTCGATCGCGCTGGTGCTCGGCCCGGTGTTCATCCCCTGGGTGCTGGTGCCGCAGCTCTCGTTCCTCTTCTGGGGCTGGTTCCGGACGGTGCTCGTCTATTCGCTCTACGGAGCCATCGCGGCGGCGGTCTTCCGGGTCGTCACCGAGCTGGGGATGTTCGTCGTGCAGGGCTGGACGGGCGACGTGTCGGGCGACGTGGAGTGGGCCGGGCCGACGGGGATCCTGACCGCCATGCGGCGGTCGCTCGTAACCATTCCCTACGTCGTGGCGGCGGGTCTGGCGACGATGAAGGTGGGCGAGCTGACGCAGATGCTCGTCTCGGGCTCAGGCAACGTCGGCTCGGGCGCGTCGGGCCGCGCGGTGCAGACGGCGGCGGCGGCGCGCGTCGTGATGACGGGAGGCTTGTAGAGATGGCGGCGCGGGAGTTCGCGGAGATCTGGGGGGAGCAGATGCACGCGGCGCGGCATCTGCGGGTGGTCACCGGCGCATTGGCGCTGGTCGTCCTCGTGTTGGCCGTCGCGCTGATGCGCCTCGCCTGGGCGCCGCCGCCGAAGCCTCTGGTGGTGCGCGTCGACGAGGTCGGCCGCGCCGAGGCGGTCGCCTACGAGGCGATGGAAGCACAGGCCGACCCGCTGGACCCGACCACGGGGTTCTTCCTGCACCGCTTCGTCGTCGACCACTACTCGCGCCGGCAGGGCACGGTGCGCGAGTACTGGGAGCGGTCGCTCTGGTTCCTGACGCCGGAGGTGGCCAACGCCGCCTACGCCGAGCAGGCCGAGGACGTCGCGGCCACGGCGGTCGGACTCCGGGACGAGGAGCTTCAGGTCGAGGACGTGGCCGTGCGCATCCTGCCGCAGCCGGCCGAGCCGCACGGCGCGGATGCGACGTTCGACCTGGTGCGCCTGCGCGGCGGCGAGGAGGTCGCGCGCGAGTCCTGGTCGGTCTCGATGCGCTTCTCGTTCCTGCCGCAGATCCCGGCCGAGCTGGTCGTACGCAACCCGATGGGGATCGTCATCAGCTTCCTGCAGGGCAACCGCATCGTGACGAGCGATTGACATGATCCCGCATCTCAACGGCCGCGCCGAGGCGCTGGCCGAACTCGGGTGGAAGGGCCGGGATGCCGAGTGGGTGGCACTGGTCTGCCTGCACAGCGGCGTGTTCCTGCGCCAGCAGTACCTGACCTTCATCGGCCAGACGAATCCCGGGCTCGCCGCCCGCTTCGTGCAACGGTGCGGCCGGGCAGCGGCCGAGGAAGCGTGGAACGGGTCGTGCGTGCGGCTGTGCCGCCTCGCCTCGCGGGACTTGTACCGCGCCGTCGCCGCCGAGCATGTGCGCCATCGGCGGACGGCCTCGCCGCCGGTCGTGCTACGCCGGCTCCTGTCGCTCGACTACGTGATCGAGCGCCTCGACGCGGCGTGGCTGCCGACCGAGATGGAGAAGGTGTCGGCGCTGACCAGGGCGGGGGTCGCGCCGTCGCTGCTACCGAGCCGCCTCTACCGCGGGGCGGTATCCGACCAGCGGCGCTACTTCGCGCACAAGCTGCCGGTCGCCCTCGACGCCGGGCGCGCCACGTTCGTCTTCGTCCAGGCGGAAGATGAGACGGTGAGCGCGCTGCGTACGTGGGGCGAGGCGCACGCGGCGCTCTGGTCGGCGCTCCGTTCGGCCGGCCGTGAGGTCGAGACGGTCGTCGTGGGGCGCGATCCCGAGCGGCTGTCCGCGGCCGGGCGGGTGCTCGACGCCTGGGCCAGCGGGACCGCGGCCGCCGTGGCGCAGGAGGAGATCGCCACCATCCGCGCGGCCCTCGTGAACGAAGACCTCTCGGCACTGGGGCGTTACGGGGGACTGAACGGCGGCCTGTCCCGACTGCGGGCGTTGTCGGCCCGTGCGGGCGCGCCCGGGGAATCAGGGCCGGCAATCGCGTCCGGCTCGACGTGGCGATCGACACGGGTGCCGGAATGACGAGGCTTCTCGCGGCTGGGGTGGTCGTCGCCGGATGGTGGTTCTGGCTTCCGTTTCCGGCTCCCGGAGCGGATCCGGTCGTGGACTTCGTCGCACTGCGCTCGCCGCGCCTGCACACGGCGATCCACGTCTGGCACTACGTCGCGCCCGGACTGGCGGTCGTCGGCGTCTGGTCCGTCGCCGGCGCCGTCGGCCGGGTGTGGCTGGTCCGCGGCCGGCCCGGCCGGCGGGTGGGCCGGCTGCCGGCGTGGCCGACCGACGACGAGGGGCCGGCCCCCGCGGTGGTCGTCGGGGAGGTGCACCATCCGGTCGCCGCGCGCGAAGTGTCCGATCCGAACTGGCTCACGATTCCCGAGCGCGGGCTCTACACCGGGATGCTCATCTGCGGCGCCATCGGCTCGGGCAAGACCTCGGCGTGCATGCGCCCGTTCGCGCGGCAGCTCCTCGGGTGGCGGGCCGGCGACTCACTCAAGCGCGTCGCGGGCCTCGTGCTCGAAGTCAAGGGCGACTTCTGCCATCAGGTCCGCGCCGTCCTGGAGGATGTCGGCCGCGGCGACGACTACGTGGAGCTGGGCCTGGGCGGACGCTGGCAGTGGAACCCGCTGGGCGACGACCGGCTCGACTCCTACTCGCTGGCCTACACCATCGCCAGCCTGATCAATCAACTCTTCGGGCGCTCGAAGGAGCCGTTCTGGCAACAGGCGTACGTCAATCTCGTGCGCTGGATCATCGAGCTGCACCGGATACGCGCCGGGCGGTGGGTGACCCTGCGCGACGTCTATCGCTGCACGCTCGAGCCCGGACGCATCGAGCAGATGATCGGCGAGCTGGAAGCGCTGCTGGAGCGGCCGGCGATGGTCCGCATCCGGATCGCGGACCTCGCCGCGAAGGGCATGGAGGAGGACGCATCCTCCTGGGAGGAAGTCGGCGGTGGCACGGTCCGGACGGAGGACACGCCGAAGCTGCGCGAGCAGTTGACCGGGCTCGGCATCGAGTTCGAGGTCGAGACGCCGGGGGACTCGCCCCGCAAGCAGTGCCTCGACGCGGTGCGCCGGTGGTACCAGCAGGACTGGTCGAAGCTGGACCCGAAGCTGCAAACGAGCATCGTCGAGGGGCTGAGCGTCTTCCTCTCGGTCTTCGACATGCCGGACGTGGCGGCGGTCTTCTGCCCGCCGCCGCCGAAGGACGAGCCGGCGGAGTTTTCCACCGACGCCGACGCGGCGGCCGTCGCGCGGCAGCTCCCGCCGCTCGACGACGTCATCGAGGCGGGGAAGGTGCTGTGCCTGAACATGCCGGCTGGCACGAACTCGGCGCTCTCCCGCGCTGTGGGTGTGATGCTGAAGCAGGCATGGCTCCAGAGCCTGCTCCGGCGGCCGGCCGAGATGGCGCGCCGGCCGAAGCGCGAGTGGAGGCCGGCCGTGTTCCTGTGCGACGAGTACCAGACCTTCGCCACCGTGGGCGAGGAGGACCCGGCCGGCGACGAGAAAGCGTTCGCGCTGACGCGGCAGGCGCGGCTGATCCCCATCGTGGCCACGCAGTCGATCTCGTCGCTGCGCGCCGTGCTGGGACAGTCCGAAGCGTGGCGGGCGCTGCTCCAGACGCTGCGCACCCGCGTCTTCCTGTCGCTGGCCGACGACTCCTCGGCCGAGATCGCCAGCTCGCTCTGCGGCGAGGTCACCCGCATGAAGGCCAGCTACACGGTCTCCGAGCAGACGCAGAGGGCCAGCGCGTCGCTGCTGTCGGGATCGGCGGGCGGCGGGACCGGCAGCGTCGGCGCGAGCAAGGCGTTCAGCGAGAGCCGGGAGCCGTTGTTCGATCCGCGCGACTTCACGCTGCTGGGCAACTGTCAGGCGATCGTGATCCCGTACGACGGCAGCCGGGCGCTCGATGCGCGCCGGGTCTACCTGAAGCCCGACTTCCTGCCGCGGGACCGGCCGTACTGGCGCGCCCGCGAGGCTGGAGAGATCTGATGGAGCTGGGAATCGCCGACCTGAAGCCGTTCCTGCCGGGACTCGACGCGGTCCTCGACGACGAGGAGGTGTCGGAGGTGATGGTCAACGGTCCGGGCGCGGTCTTCGTGGAGCGCGCCGGGCGGGTGGCGCCGGTGCCGGCTCCGGAACTCGACGCGCAGTCGATAACTCGCGCCGCCGTGCAGATCGCGCGCCCGCTCGGCAAGGACCCGCTCGCGGAGCCGATCATCGACGCCCGGCTCGCCGATGGCTCACGGGTCGCCATCTGCGGCCCCCCGGCCGCGCCGAGCGCGGCGATCACGATCCGCCGCTTCGGCGGAAGGGCCTTCACCATCGACGAGCTGACCGCGGCCGGCTCGCTGCCCGGCGCCGTGGTCGAGGAGGCGGCGGCCGTGCTGCGGCGCGGGCGCAACGTGCTGATCTCGGGCGGCACCGGCTCGGGGAAGACGACGCTGCTGAACGCTCTGATGGCCCTTCTGCCGAACGATGGCCGCGTCGTCTCCATCGAGGACACGCTGGAGTTGCGGCTCCGCCGGGCCAACTGCCTGCGGCTGGAGGCCCGCGGGCTCGGTGACCGCGGCGTGACCATCCGGGACCTGGTGCGGCACGCGCTCCGCCATCGGCCCGATCACATCGTGGTCGGCGAGGTTCGCGGGGCCGAGGCCGCCGACCTGCTCCAGGCGCTGAACACGGGGCACGGCGGCAGCCTGGCCACCGTCCATGCGAACAATGCGGCGGCGGCGCTGTCGCGCCTGGCGACCTGCGCCATGCAGGCGAGCGACGCCCTGCCGTGGGCGGTCGTCTGCCGTGGAGTCGTCGACGGCATCGAGGCGGTCATTCACCAGACCCGCACGGCCACGGGAGTCCGCCGTGTCGACCAGATGGTCCGGGTCCGCGACTACGACGCACGGGAGGACCGCTGGGTCGTCGACGACCTGTGGCCCGCGACGCCTGACTCGGCGGCAGTCGCAGCGCCATCAGCCGGTAGGTCGAAACGGGAGAGCCGAGCGGCCCGGCCCAAGCGGCGCCGGACGAGACGGCGGTCTTGATCACAGGGGAGGAGGCGAAATGAGCACGCGGGAACGCGAAGACACCGACGCACCCGGACCGGCGCCGGTGCGGGTCGAGACACGGGAGCAGTTCGACGAGGCGGTAAGCGAGCTGTTCCGGACCGGCCGGCCGATCGAGGCCCCGTCCCTGGACGCGCTGGTCGCCTGGAACGTCGACCTCGAAGACGACAAGGGCGCAATCGAGGAGATACGGTGATGGCGAAGGGGCGCGAGAGGGCCGACGAGTACCACCAGCAGTTCGCCGAGCGGATCATCGCTGCGCTCAAGGAAGGGACCGCGCCGTGGCAAAAGCCGTGGAAGCCGGGCGAGCGGATCCTGCCGCACAACTTCGGCAGCGGACGCGACTACCGCGGCGGCAACGCCATGTTCCTGACGATGCAGGCGCTCGACCGCGGCTACGCAGACCCGCGCTGGGGCGGCTACCGCCAGATCCAGGAGGCCGGCGGGCACGTGTGCAAGGGCGAGAAGGGGACGCCCATCCTGTACGTCGAGTGGCGGCAGCACCGCACGGCCCGCGACGAGCAGGGCAACCCGGTGCTCGACGAGAACGGCCGGAACAAGATGGAGTGGGTCGAGCGGGACCGGCCCCTGGTCAAGGTCCAGCACGTCTTCAACGTCGAGCAGACCGAGGGCCTCAAGCTGCGGTCGCTCGCCGCGGCGACGCCGGAGTGGGAGGGGCACGAGCGCGCCGAAGCGGTGATGCGCGGCAGCGGCGTCCGGATCGAGCATGTCGCCGGTGACAGGGCGTTCTACCGCCCGTCCGAGGATCGGATCGTGTTGCCCGAGCCGAGCCAGTTCGCCTCGCAGTCGGCCTACACGCACACGGCGCTACACGAGCTGGGGCACGCGACCGGGCATCCCGATCGATTGAACCGGCCGACCCTGAACAAGCACGGCGGATTCGGTTCCGAGGACTACGCGCGGGAAGAGCTGCGGGCCGAGATCGCCGCGATGATGACCGGTGAGAAGCTCGGCGTGGGGCACGAGCCGCGCCACGGTACGGCGTACGTCAGCTCGTGGATCAAGGCCCTGGAGAACGACCCCCGGGAGATCCGCGCCGCGGCCGTCGATGCGCAGCGGATGTCGGACTGGCTGCTCGAACGCGAACGGGACCGTACCCGGGTGGAGGATCGTGCGGAACCGACCCGACGCGACGGTAGCGAGCCGGCGCCGGCACCGCCACAGCGAGAGGCCGAGACCGTCGCGGCGCGGGAGCCGAGTCCGGAAGGACGCGATGCACCCCAGCGGGAAGTGGAGCTGAGCCGATGATTGTGAGGCTCCCAACGCCGACGCCGCCACGCCGCGACGGTCGCCCTACGAGGCGTCATCGAACAGCGGCTGCTGCTCTTGAGCAAGACCTTCGGACCGCGCGAGGCGGCTGATTTCCGACCTGATTCCCGACCAGCTCTGGACGAGGCTGTTGTACGCCAGCGCGTCGGCGGCCCGTTTCTTGCGCTCGCACAACGTGTAGAGGCGATAGCAGAGTTCGCGCGCTGTGTCGGCCGCTCCACCGAGCGCAGCCGCGACTTCAGCGGCACCGGTTTCGCCGCCGGTTTCCAACACGCGGATCAGGTGGTGGACCGCCTCCCACGCGGTCCGCCGCTTGTCCGTGGCTGGATTCCAATCAGTGGGCAGTTCCTGCGGCGTCAGAAGGCGGACCTTGCCCCCGCCCGACTTCAGGATGCCGGCCTGGACCATGCCGTCGACGGCAGTGCCCTTGCCTTGGAGAGGATCTCGGCGTCGCCGAAGTCGCCCTCGTCGAAGCCGTGCTGCTCGAACCACGCAAGCGCCCAACGGCTGTCCGCGTCGAAGTCACCCTCCTGCTCAGCGAGCACCTCGTCGAGGATCTGGTTGATAAGCGCCAGCGCTTCTCGCACCGACATCGGCCTGCCCTCCGCGTCGAGCACCTGGGCGTAGCGCGTGTATACCCCCATGCCGGGACCGATCGCTGCTTGGGCCAGGTCGACCGGGGCGACGTTGCCGGACTGGAGGAGCCGTAGCGCCTGCGGCAGCTCGGACCGGAGCGTGGTCAAGAACTCGCGGCGTGTTGCTGGCCGTGCGTCGGCGGAACGAGGGCGACAGACTAGGACGATGCTGGACGCGAGGGCGTTCGTGCCCATTCCGATCATCCGATTGCTCAGCTCGGTCCGCATGGGCCACGTTCCGGTGATCGCGAATCCGGATCGGATCGCCGCGTCCAGGAATGTCTCCCAGCCGGTGCTGGCAACTCCAGTGTCTCCCTTTCGTTCCGACTGCTTGAAGGCGTAGTAGATCGTGAGCGGGAACCCCGGAAGAGCTTGCGCTGCCAGTCGCCGGAGCGCTCGCGTCATGCCTTCAAGGAAGAAGGTCTCTGCGGCTTCCTTACCGCCGTGCCGATACGGCGTGGCCACCAGCTCCTCGGCCTTCGGGACGGCGAGCGTGGCGAACAGCTCCGGGAACACGGGCTTCAGGGAGTGACGCAGCCAGATGTAGAAGAAGTCCGACAAGTCGGCGTAGCCGATGTTGTCGTAGTACGGCGGGTCAGTGGACACAAGTTCATTGGAGGCATGGACTCCCGCACGTGCGTCGCATTGGCGAGCCGATCCCATGGACCCACAGGGGCTGGCCGAAAGCGCCTTCGCCACGAGGTCAACGGCTCCCACGTAATTCCCCGACGCGTTTCCGAGTGGGTTCGATTCGGCGAAGTCCCACGTCATGGGCAACGCCTGCCGGCTGAACGTGTTGATGATGCCACTCTGAGTCGGAGTGGGGTCCCATCGCCCAATGGTCGATCCTCTGTCGCCAACCTTGTCGAGCGCGAACGCCAAATACAGCGACACCGCCTCGGCATACGCCGTTGCGCCCGTGCCGCCCTCGCGGAGCGGCCGGCCGTCGTCCGGCAGTCCCGCAGCCGCGGCGTCGCGCCTGACGCGCTCGGTCGCCGCGACCACGAGTTCGGAGAACGTCGTGAGGGCGACGAGCTGACGCGAGGTGAACAGGTCAGCGAACGTGGGGAGACCATAGTTGGGCGTCTTGAAGTCTCGCGGATTGCCAGGCAGTGGCATGTCGGGCGTCCACGTCGTGGAAACCCCGGCAGCAACCGCTTCGTGATGTGGCGTCGGGTCCACGTAGATGCGACCTCGGTCGCCCTCTGCCACGATCGCCATCAACCGTGCTCCCATACGCCCCGCCCGGCCCTCGGCGCGAATGTGGTCGTAGGTCACCGGCACGCCGGACATGACGCAACGAAACGCGCGCCGCTTGCCCGCGGTGGTGCCCAGCTTGGCGGCGTCCGGATCGGACGGAGCACCGACCCGTACGGCGAAGCGGTACTCTCGATCCCCGATCACCGGCTCGACGTACGTCTCCTTCCCCTTCTTCGTCGACAGCATGAACGTGGACGCCAGTGGCACCTCCACGTCGGCGAAGGCCGGGTTGGGACTCTTCACGGTCCGTGCCCAGAGCCACGCGATCACCGTCAGCTTCCTACCCCGATACGGCGTCAGGTCGGGGCGTTCGCGTAGCATCGCCGAGGTGACCTCGACCTCGGGATAGAGGTCGCCGATCCGCCCCTCAGCCTCATCCCGCATCCAGCGGCCGTAATGCCGGACATCTTCCGCGAGACCCTGCGCACCGCGCCACGTCTTGGCGACTACCGTCCGGTCGGCTCCGGCCTCGGAGTTCACCGGTGGCTGACCGGCGAACCGCGGTGGGACCTCGATCATCGCCTTGTTGATCAGGACCGCCACCGGGTTCAGGTCGCTCGCATGCGCCTCCAGGCCGAGGCGCTGCGCTTCGAGCGGCAGAGCGCCGCCACCAGCGAACGGATCATGAAAGGCCGGTAGAACGTCCCGGTCGAACAACTGCGGTCGGTCAGCGTTCTGCGCACAGGCGCGGCGCCAGCTCTGCCAGATCTCCGTCCGAGCCTGTTCGAGCACCGTCTCGTTGGTCGTGTTCTCCCACCGCACCAGTTCCTTGACGATCCCGAACAGCCGCTCGCGTTCCCGCTCCGCCGCGATCTCCCGCAGTGCCGCCCGCTCGTCGAGTCTGCCCGCTCCCGACGCTTCATCGTCGTCCATCCGGAGCTGCCGGAGTGCTCGTAGCGCTGCGCGCTTGGTCGCCGGGTCCGACAGCAGCACGTCGACGTACTCGGACGGATCGTCGACCATCTGCGCGAAGATCACGGCGCGGGCCACGGCGAGCGGTTTTCGGGACCACCACAGGTGCAACGTAGACGGGTGCCCGTGCCGGACGGACTTCTCCCGAGCCCCCGCCGCGTTGATCTCATCAAGCGGCAGCGCCACTTCGATCAGCTTCCTGCGCACGCGGGATCTGGTCATCCGGCAACTCCGTCAGGCTTGATCCAGTGGGTCTACGACCGTCAGGAAGGGAAACCGTCGAAAGCCAGCGTCGCGAGTGCAGATGCGGCTGACGCCATGCTCACGCATGAGCACCGCCGTGTGCACGTCGTGCAGCACGTTGCCGCGAAGGTCCGGTAGCTCCGACAGAGTCCGCTCCAGTACGGCCGCGTGACGAGGAGTTGCGACCAGCAGATCGAATCCCCGCGACGCCAGCAGATCCGCGACGAACCGGTACGCATCCTGTGCGCGCCACGGCGATCGGAGCGCGCGCGGGTGGGTGGTCACCCGCAGGAACTCGTAACAGACGCTCCAGGTGAGGAATGCCGGGGAGGGATCCCGACGCGCCTCTCCGAGCCGCTCGCGGCACGGTAGGTGCCATGCTGAGTCTCGGTTGGCCGCGTACACCAGTACGTTGGTGTCGAAGAGCAGCACGTCATTCCTCTTCCATGGCCCGGTAGAGCGCCTCCCGGTCGGAGATGTCGACCAGCTCCTCTCCGCCGTTCCACGACGGGAGCGGGCGCAGCGTCTCCGGCGCATCCTCAACCTCGGGAGCCGCGAGCACGTGCCGGAGCCCTGCCTCGACGAGCGTGGACATCGTGGTGCCGCGCCGTACCGCCTCTTCCCGCAGACGCTGCATGACCGAATCGTCGATGTTGAGGGTCGTCTTCATATGGCAAACCATACCACGTCGAGTCCGATACCCGTCCAGACCTCCTTCGAGACTGTCGCCGAGGAGGTGTTTCGCCGCTACGGCCGCGCTTGGAAGCCGCGGACCGCCAAGGTCAATCGTGCGTACCTGCGCAACCAGATCCTGCCCTGGTTCCGCGGGCGACCGATCGGCGACATCACCCGCGGCGAGGTGCAACGCTGGTTCGCCGCCCTGCAAGCTACGCCCGTAGCGGCGAATCGTTCGCTGCCGATCCTGTCGGTGATCCTGCGTCAGGCGGAGATCTACGGTCACCGGCCGGACGGCAGCAACCCGTGCCCCGGCCTGAGACGTTATCGGGAGCGCGGGCGGGAGCGGTTCCTGAGCGACGACGAGACCCGACGGCTCGGCGCAGCTCTGGCGGTCCACGAGATCGTCGCTCCACTGGCCGTGGCTGTGGTGCGCCTCCTGCTGCTGACCGGCTGCCGGCAGGGCGAGATCCGCACGCTGAGATGGGCGGACTACCGTGAGGGCAACCTGTTCCTGCGTGACAGCAAGACCGGACCGCGCACGGTGTGGCTGTCGTCGGTCGCCCGCTCCGTCCTCGACGGACTTCCCCGGACGACCGAATGGACCTTCCCCGCGCCTGCAGGGGGCGGACCCATGCCCACGGAGACACTCTATCGCTGCTGGCGGGTCGTCCGCGGGGCGGCGCACCTGCCTGACGTCCGGCTGCACGACCTGCGTCACAGCTACGCGAGCTTGGCGTTGCGACGAGGCGAGTCGGTACTGACCATCGGCCGTCTTCTGGGGCACCGCGATCCGGCTACAACCCTGAAGTACACGCACATCGCCGACCCGATGGTTCGTGCCTCGGTGGAAGCCGTTGGAACGGCTCTGGATGCCCAGTGATGACTCCGCCGACGCTACAGGACTTCGTCGCGGGGACATGGAAGGCGGACTGCTATGGCCGCTGCAAGCCATCGACCCGCCAGCGTGTGGACAGCGCTCTGCGGACCCAGTTGCTCCCGACTTTCGGGGCGCAGCCGCTCGACCAAGTTCGCCGCGACGCGGTTCACCTGTGGTTCGATCGATACAGCCGGGCGGCCCCGGCGGGAGCCAACCGCACGCTGGATGTGCTGAGGCAGATCTTCAATCATGCCATCGCGTGCGGGCATGTCGCCACCAATCCGGTCCGCGACGTGCGCCGGAACCCGCGTCCAAGTCTGACCCGTTTTCTCTCGCGGCCGGAGATCGACCGTCTGCACGCGGCTCTGGACGCGCATCGCGGCCGGGGCTCGGGCGAGCAACAGGCAGAGATCATTCGCCTGCTCCTGCTAACTGGTTGCCGGAAGGGCGAGATCGTGCACCTGCGCTGGTCGGAAGTAAACGGGGAGTCCCTGCACCTCACGGACAGCAAGACGGGATCGCGGACCGTGGCGCTGAACGCGCAGGCGCGCGCCGTTCTCGCTCGTCAACCCCCGACGGGCAGCGCGTACGTGTTCCCCTCATTGTCCGATTCGTCGCGGAGCCGCTCCGACGAGCTGTCCCTGTGGCGGAAAGTGCGCCACGAAGCCGGCATCGGGGACGTGCGCCTGCACGACCTCCGACACACCTTCGCCAGCCACGCCGTGATGCGGTCTGTGCCGCTACCGGTGGTCTCGCGTCTCCTCGGCCATGCGCAGCCCCGGATGACGCTCCGCTACGCCCACGTCAGCGACCGGGAGACCGAGGTTGCGGCTGAGCGGATCGGACGCGCCATCGCAACCCTGATGTCCGAACCGGCCGATTCTGCGCAGCCGGAAGCGCCGACCTGCAAGCCGCACCGTCGCCCCGTGGTCGGCCGGGCCGGAACGAAGTCCGGAGACGATGCTGCTCGCGAGACCCAGAGCGTGGCGCCCTGTTCTGGACTCGCTCGATCCGAGTGCGGTAGGATTGTCGCACTTTCGGACCGACGGGCTGGTAGCGGACCCATGCAGATCACCAGACTCCGTGCGAAGAACCAGATCACCCTGCCGGCCAGCGTCGTCGCGACTGCCGGTCTCAAGCAAGGCGACATCCTGCACGTCGCGGCCGAGCAGGATCGCGTCATCATCACAGCTCGAGAGCTGCGTGACCGCGGCCGCACCCCTCGGCCCGTCAGGGAAGGCCGGCAGGAAGTCGTGGAGGCGTGCCGGGTCTGCCTGCACGGGGGTCAGCAGCCACTGGTAGGTCTCCGGGAGCCGGGCCGTGACCGCCTCGGCCGCGGCGTCACGTTGCGTCTCGGCCTGCCGAACCTGATGGGGAGACAGGTCGAGCAACTCGCGCTCCTCGAGAATCGACTCCCAGGCCAAGTGCCCCCGGACGGCCTCTTCAAGATCCTGTAGGCGCGACTGATCGGGGGCGAGGAAGACCAGCGTGTTGCGGTAGAGCCGCGGTGCCGTGCCGCGGGATTCCAGGATCGTGCGGGCGGCCGTTTCCGCGGGAGAATCGGGATCCCGATGGTGGCAGTGGTCGGGGCCAAGCACGACCAGACGAGTCTCCCGCTCGTCGGGCACGTCGTGTCCGGAGCGCGGTGCGGTGTGGATGCGGCTGAAGCCGCCGGTCTCCTGGAGCGCCTCGCGCAGCCTCTGGCCAATGGTCTGTGCTACCCGGTCGGGCTCACGGCGCCACTGCTCGGCGCGGTCCTCGGCGAGCTTTGTCACGGTCGGCCGTGTGTCGTACCAGTAGCGGGGACCGTCCTGGTAGAGGTAGGTCGCCCCGCCGGCGAGCCGGCGCAGGGCGTCTCCGAAGACGGCGGGTGACTCGCCCGGCAGCACGCAGCCGAGCTTGATACGGCGATCCTCGATGCCGCGTTGCGCCGCCCCCGCCGCGGGCGCCGATCCGAGGTACACCGTGCGCGCGACACGGCGGCAGGCGGAGAACTTGCCGAGGGCGGTCACCTCCTCGTCGAGGCGGTGCGGCAGAGCGCTCGGCCCATCCACGTCCTTCTCGATCACCGGCGCCCAGTTGTCGGGAAGGTAGCGGGTCAGCTCCGAGAGGACCTGCTGATCGTCGATCGAGAGGTTGGCTGGCAGGATGAGCGGACTGCGGTCGCCCTTCTGCCAGAGGCTGTGGATGACAGCCGCCATCAACCGCAACACGCCGCGGGTCCGCTGGAAGGTCACCAGCGTGGACCAGTCCGCGTAGAGGCGGTCGAAGATCTCGGGGTGGATCGGGTACGCGGCCTTCAGGCGCTTCTCGTAGTCCGCGTCCCGGCACTCCGACGGAAACTCCTGATGCTCGGTTCGGTAGAGGTCCGCGAAGGCACGGGCGACGACATCGCGGTCCTTGAACCGCTTCGGGTCGACGAACGGTTCGAACAGCCGTCGGCGGACGATCTCGAAACCCTCTTCGGCGCTGGCCGGCCGCCAGGACGACTCGATGCGGCCGACGACGTTGCGGAGCCGGTCGAGCGCCTCCCGACCGCGCTGCCCGCCGACTTCCACGTCGTCCGCCTGCGTGTGCGGAGAACCAGCGGTGTCCGACGCGGGGAGGCTGATGACAAGCAGGCAGTTGTCTACCGCCTTCGCTGACTCGGTGAGCACCTGGGCGAAGGTGAACTGCGTCTCGAAGCTGCCCGCGGGCAGGTCGCTCTGGTCATGGAGTTGGCGCGCATAGGCGACCCACTCGTCGATCAGGATCAGGCATGGCCCGTGCTCGGCCAGCAACTGGCGCAGCGTGTCGCCGGGACTGGTCGAACGCTCGTCGTCCGCAGCGACCCGCGCGTACGCGGCGGTGCCTCCCAACTGCCAGGCCAGCTCGCCCCACAGCGTTCGCACGAGCGTCCCGTCCGGCTTGGCAACCGGATTTCCCGGCGAGATCTTGTTGCCGACGAGGACGACGCGCCTCGCAGATGGCAGTCGCGTCGCGCCCGCTGTATCCAGCACAGCGTCGATACCCACCAGCTCGCCGGGCGCGGCGCCCGAGAACAGGTGGTAGAGAGCGAGCATCGAATGGGTCTTGCCGCCGCCGAAGTTGGTCTGCAACTGCACGACCGGATCGCCACCCTGGCCGCCGATCCGCCGTACCGCGCCGGCCAGCATGCCCTTGAGGCTCTCGGTCAGGTACGTCCGCCGGAAGAACTCGGCGGGGTCCCGGTACTCTGCCGTCCCTTCGCCGAGGTGCGCCTGCCAGAGATCGGCCGCAAACTCCGCCTGCTGGTACCGGCCGCTCGCCACGTCCTGGTGCGGTGTCGCCACTTCGCGCCACGGCTTCAGGGTTCCGCTGACGGCGCTCTCGATGGCGAGGCCGGCCTGCTTCCGCCGTTCCCCACGCGCCTGCTCATCGAAGCGGACGCGCAGCAACTCCATCTTGAGCTTCTCGATCTCTGCGGCCTGCGGCGCAGAGATCGAAGTCAGCAGCCGGACTGCCGTGTCGAGGACGCGGTAAGCGTCGTCGCTGGAGAAGGATTCCTGGTGCGCCCAGCGATTCCGGTGCTCCCGCAGCTCGCTCACGAAGCTGCGTTCGGCGTGGCCGAGGACGGCCCTGAACAGGTGGTGCCACAGCTCCGACATCAGCTTGAGAAGCGCCGCAACGTCCCACTCGGTGACCGGGCGCTTGCCGATGCGTGCGTCCTCGACGAATCGCAGCAGGGTCGCGGCGTCGATGCGCTGCGCCTTCCGCGCCCGCTGCACTTCGCGCTCGACGAACGGTCCCAGTCCCGCCTTCAAGGATGCAAGCGCCTTGCCGACGCGCTCGTGGTTGCTGATAGCCATGTGACCGGAGAGTGTACCGCTTCGCCGCAGCCGGTTCTACCGTGGCGCTTCCGCCTTGGCGAGAAGATCCTTCAGCGTGTAGTTGACGCTCGCCGCCTCGAAGTCTGGCTCACGCTGGAACGGTCGCCGGACGTACTGGACGCGGTGGGAGTCACCCTCGCCGAACTCGACGATAGCGAGGATAAACTCGTCCGGCTTGTTCAGAGAGTAGAGGATCTCGTTGCGGGTGACCGTGATGGTCTTTGCGTCGCTCCGGCGTCCCTTGACCTCGATGAACCGGAGCTTGCCGGTGATCGGATCGCGGCTCTCGATATCGTAGCCCAGCTTGTCCAGCTCGCGGTCGGTCGGGTGGAACCCGAGGCCGCACTCGGTCTTCATCACGATGGCGCGCGCCAGCGCCGCCGCTGCCTGGGTGTCCACTGTGGACGTAGGCTTGGCGACGGGGAGTCCGGCCATCAGGTCGAGCAGGCCGCGGGGCACCACCAGCAGGCCACCGACCACGACCGGCGGTCGCGGGGAGATCTGAGCGTCGCGCTTCAGATCTTCCAGCCGCTTCCGAAGCCGAAGCTGCAAGGCGTCCGCACGCCGGCGGGCCTCACCCGAATTCAGCCGCGCGCCGGTCTTGCCGGCGGCCTCGTCCAGCTTGAGTTGCTCGGCACGGTGATCCCAGCACGAGATCTCCTTCGTCAGCCGGTCCTTGACGGCCGATTCGGTCTTCCTGACCAGCGCAAGGCGCGCGTCGCGGATCTCGGCAAGGTGTTCCGGGACCACCTGGGCGACGGCGTACTCCTGCCCGGTCCGTTCGAGATCACGGTCGATCCAGGCGCACTCTTCCCGCGCGAGGATCTCTTCCGCGGCGGGCTCGCCGTCGGCCAGGGGCCGGTAGTCGAGGTAGGGTGCGTAGTGCAGATGGCGCGAGACGCCGGCTGCGTCGATCTCGACGTAGAGGATCCGCTTGGAGATCAGCCGCCGCTCGCCGGAACGGGTGATGCTGCCGTCCTGCAGGGCGTGCTCGATGGAGAGGAGCACGCGAGGGACCGTCCTGTCGTCGCTCTCGTCGACCAGGACCGCGCCGCGCCTGAGCAAGTCCCGGTGGCGTTCGAGCGTGAGGTCGATGACCGCGTCCAGCAGCGGATGGCCGGGGCAGACGAAGGCTGCCCGGGCCTGCCCGGGCGGCGCGACCAGCGGCTTCTCGAACGCGATCCGCTCGTAGCGCGCGAGCACAGGCTCGCCGACGCCGATGGCCCGGTCGCGGTTCCGGAGCGGCGCCGGCACGTGCGTCACCTCATAGCGGCGCGGTTCGCGCTGCCGAGCGGCTCCGCCCAAACGCCGGAACCCCTCCCGGAAGAACGACTCGATATAGTGCGGCTGCAACCGGCGTGCCTCGGCCCGCTCCAGCTCCTCGCGGACCCGCTGCACGCGCGTGGCGTCCATCGCGTCGTGGACGAGCTGCTGCTCCTCCAGCAGACTCTGAATGGCGGTGTGGTCGAGCGCCTGATCGACAGCGGTATCGAGACGCGCCCGCACTTCCGGCTGCTCGCCGTAGCGAATGGCTTCAAGCAGCAGGTCGCGCAAGGGGCGACCCTCGAACTCCAGCTTCCCGAGCACGTCGAAGACCTGACCGCCGAGCGCCTGCTTGGCGTGGTCCAGCTTCTCCAGCAGGCGCCGGTAGACGTCGCCCTCGCGCGTGTCGTCCGCGACGAGGTTCCATTGGTGGCAGACCTCGGTCTGGCCGATCCGGTGGATGCGGCCGAAGCGCTGTTCCAGCCGGTTCGGGTTCCAGGGCAGGTCGTAGTTGACCATCAGGTGCGCGCGCTGGAGGTTGATGCCCTCGCCCGCCGCGTCGGTGGCCAGCAGCACCTGTACCTCCGGGTCGTGCCGGAACGCTTCCTGCACCGCCAGTCGCTCCTCGCGGCCGATTCCGCCGTGGATGACGACGGTCGCGCTCTCGCGGCCGAGCCGGGTCGCGATCCGCTCCCGCAGGTAGCGCAGCGTGTCGCGATGCTCGGTGAAGAGGACCAGCTTCTGGTGCGGGGACGACGACGGACGCGACACGTCCTCGCGGCGGTTGGCGGGCTCGCTCGCGGAGGAGATCGTGCCGAGCAGGTTCGCCAGCTCGCGCCACTTGGTATCCTGGCCGGCGCGGCGCACGTGCAGGGCCAGCCCTTCGAGCCGCTTCAGGGTCTCGATCTCCGCCTTCAACTCCGCGATCGACCGCGCGGCGGTAGCCTGATCGAGGATGCGGGCCTCGGTGTCCTCGACCTCCTGTTCCGGCGCGTCGTCGAGATCCTCGACCTCGTCGGCGTCCAGCTCTGGAGCGGTGACCCCAGCGGGAGGCAGCTTGCCGCCTCGCTGGAGCACCTCCAGCTCGCGCAGCCGGCTTTCCAGCCTCTCGCGCCGTCGCCGCAGGGACTGGTAGATCGCTTCAGGCGACGACGCGAGCCGCCGCTGGAGGAGTGTCAGAGCGAACCCGACCGTGCCGGCCCGCTTGGCGTTCAAGAGCGCGTCCGCCCGGCTGAATTCCGCGCGCACGTAGTCCGTCACAGCGGCGTAGAGACGGGCTTCCTCGTCGGAGAGCTTGTACGGGACGGTGTAGGCCCTCCGCTCCGGGAACAGCGGCTTGCCGTCGAACCTCAGCAGCCGTTCCTTGACCATGCGGCGCATCAGGTCCGACACGTCGGCCACGTGGACGCCGTCACGGAAGCGACCCTCGAAACGGTCGCCATCGAGCAGTGCGAGGAAGAGCTGAAAGTCCTCTTCCTTGCCGTTGTGCGGCGTCGCCGTCATCAGCAGGAGGTGCCGGGTCAGACCCGACAGGAGCTGGGCCAGCCGGTACCGCTTCGTGTACTTGATCTCGCCGCCGAAGAACGTCGCCGACAGCTTGTGCGCCTCGTCGCAAACCACCAGGTCCCAGCCCGCGTCCGGAGCCTGGAGCTTGCGCTGCACGTCCTCGTCGCGCGACAACTTGTCGAGCCGGGCGATGACGAGATCGGTCTCCAGGAACCAGTTGCGGCTGTGCGCGGCTTCGAGCTTGTCGTTGGTCAGGATCTCGAAACGGAGCTGGAACCGGCGGTACAGCTCGTCCTGCCATTGTTCGGCGAGGCTGCCGGGGCAGACGATCAAGCACCGCTCCAGGTCGCCGCGGGCGATCAGCTCCTTGATCAGCAGGCCCGCCATGATGGTCTTGCCCGCGCCCGGGTCGTCCGCGAGCAGGAAACGCAACGGCTGGCGTGGCAGCATCGATTCGTAGACGGCGGTGATCTGGTGCGGCAGGGGCTCGACCACGGACGTGTGGACGGCCAGCACCGGGTCGAACAGGTGCGCGAGACGGATCCGCTGGGCCTCGGAGACGAGCCGGAACGACGCGCCGTCGCCGTCGAAGCTCCACGGGCGTCCGATGGCGACGACCTCCAGGCGGGTCTCGGCGTCGCGGTAGAGCAACTCGTTCGCGACGGTGCCCGCCGGTGTCTTGTACGTAAGCTCTACCGCCTCCGAGCCGAACCACTGCACGCTGACCACGGTGACCAACGCGTCGGAAACGACGCCTCGGACGGTGCAGCGCGGTTGAAGATCTTCGAGTCGCATCGCCAGAGCCGCGTCCATTGTCTCAGACTCGGGGCGGTCTCTGCAGTCGGGGACTCTGAGGAGGCGACGCCCAAGGGGTCAGGCCACGCCTGCTCGGCGCTGGTCGGCGGCGAGGCGGCCCACATCTTCCGGAACGGAAACTCGACTGGGAGCGACCGAACTGCGGCGGATCGGGGTGTAAGCGCACGCGCTACGCCGATGCCGCAGGACCGGCCGAATGGCCGGGGTCGCTCCCAGTCACGAGGGTCTGGCCCGGAGCGGCCATCTGGGGGAAGGCGTAGCGGACGTATACGGCTGCAAGACAAGGACTTGTGTTCGCACGGCGCGGTAAGGGGAACCGGCGTCCGGGCTGCAACTCTCGCCTGTTTGTCAAGTTACACCGGTTCTGCGGCACCGGCGCTCCGGCGCTGCCCCGATCGACGGCCGGGTCTACCCGGTGAGCACGACACAGGGCGTTGTTGCGCGCCGGGCGAACAAGTGGCGGCCGTGGTGGTTTCTCGTCCGGGACCAGCCGGTCCGGCCTTCGATGGCGCTGCCCGCGAACGTGAAGGTGCTCGGCGAGGTCCGGTGGGTCACGAGAACGTTGCGCCCCGACGAACCGACAGACGAGCTGTTGGGCGCGTGCGGACCGGTCGCGGGCGGCTCAGCCCTTCCGGGCGAGCTGTAGATTCGGGGTGGTCCGTGATGTGAGCCAACGTTCGTCGAGCCGACCGATTGCTCGACAGCACGTCGATGCAATGGAGTTCAGCGTCTTGTGTCGAGATCGTGATGAGAGGATGATGATGGCGGTGGGCGCTGTGGGAAACCGCGGTGTTGGCGGTTTCCAAGCTCCTGTGGACGCACGCTGCGTCCATGGGAGCGGCGGCGTCCACGGCCGTGGTGCTCCGGAGGGTTGGCATCGTCTGGTCTACCCGATATCCCTCGGCCGGAGGCGCCGCAGTCGGCTTCGGCGGCAATGGGGGGGAGGGTTTCGGTCTCGAGGCCCGCAAGCGGGCGGCGCAGCACCTTGGTGGACCAGCGTCCGTGCCGAACCGGTCGGCACGGAGCGATGCGTTCGGAGCAGAACCAGGATGCATGGAGCTGGCGCGGGCGCGGCTGCCTCGACCGAACCGGCGGGCGTGAGCCGATACGTGAAGGTGAAGCCGCGGCATCCCAACTCGCACGGGCACGGGACGGGGACCGAGGATTCTGGCCTGGATCATGGCCCCCGAACTTGCGCGGAGTACTGCCAGCCGTACTGCCAGCCGTTTCTGTCCCCGAGAGTCCCTTTCAGTCCCCGGCAGTCCCCTGTGGGACCGCGTTTTCCCCAACAAAACCAGGGTCTATTGAGGTTTCTGGATAATCGGGAACGGGTTCGTAGCCAGACGCTCTATCCAGCTGAGCTAAGGGCGCGAGAGACCTCAATTATAGCAACAGCCCGACCGTGATGCCGGACGCCGCGCGGCGTCCGGTAGAATCCCTGTCGCCCAGGAGCACGCCCCGACTGCGCGCAACCACCGGCCGGTGCGTGAACGGGTCAAGGACACCCAAGCCAACAAGGAGACCCAACTGATGATCCCGACGCTCGAAGCCGCCGCCGCCAGCCTGCGTACGTCCAACATGCTGGTGCCGCTCGTCCTCGGCGATCTCACCGATGAGCTGGCGCGGAAGCGCACGCGAGACGGCGAGGGACCGTCGATCGCCTGGCAACTGGGCCACATCCTCGACTTCCGCTGCCAACTGATCACGCTGCTCGGGACGCCGAAGAAGAGCCCGTTCCGGGTGGCGTTCGCCACCTCCAGCGCGACCGACGGTGCCGACTACCCAACCGTGGCCGAGTTCCTGCAGCACTGGAAGCGGATCGAAGCGGACCTCGAAACCGCGCTCGAGGCCGCCTGCGAGACGACAATCCGCCGCGCCGTCGAGGGCGCTGGGTTCCACGCCGGCCGTCCGGTCCTCGACGCCGTCGCCTTCTGCGTGTTCCACGAGGCGTATCACGTGGGCGCGCTCGGGGCCATCCGCAAGAGCCTCGGACTGCCGGGGCCCTCGGAGCTGGTGATGGCGCAGGCAGGCCAGCGGCGGCCGGCCTGACACGGAGCTCTGCCGGCGCACCGTGCGGCTCCGTTCCTCCGTCCGCCGGTCGCACCGTCGAGCACAGCCTGAGGGACGGCCCGGAGCCGGTTCGGGCTCAGCGCGATCCCGGCGGAGACGATCCGACGGCATCCCGATCGAGGCCGTGGCCCATTGGAAACCGGTCGCCGAGGCCCACCGGCAGCCGGCCTCGAACCGCTTGCTCCCCGGCCAGTGCGCGCGCGGCCGACGCCTCCGCCAGGTCGTAGAAGTCGTAGGTGAGCAAGATCGCCGGCAGGTCGGTCAGGAAAGCGGCGGCGTAGGGGTTGCCGAACAGGACCGCGACGAACGGCCGCCCGGTTGCCGCGGACTCGCGGCCCAGGCGCGCCAGCAGGTCGACGAGCGCGGGCGCGAGGTCCATGCGGCCGCTGTAGGACGCCGTGCGCACGAAGACGCCGGCCACCACCGCGTCGTACCGGCGGGCGGTCTCGCGCACGAGCTCGATCTCCGCGCGGGACGTGCTGTCCGACAGCTCGATGGCGGTCAGGTTCGGCCAGCGCGCCTCGAGCGCCGGGATGAGCGTGCGGCTCGGCGCGCCGATGCCCCAGCCGGCGGGATAGTCGAGCACCGACAGGTACAGCACCGAGCCGGTCCGCGGCGTGGGCAGCGGCACGTGACGTGCGTCGTCCCTGATCAGCGTGAGCGAACGCGCGCTGATGTCGCGCGCCACGGCGCGGTGCGCGCGGGTCCCCACCACGGCCGGCAGGCTGTCGAGGCCGATGCGCCGCCGTCGGTGGAGGCCCAGGCGCGCCTTGGCGCCGAGGATGCGCCGGACCGAGCGGTCGATGCGATCCTCCGCGATGTCGCCCGCCGCCACCGCCGCCCGGATGCCGTCGAACGCCGCGGCGTCGGCGGGCGAGTGCAGGACCACGTCGTGCCCGGCGGCGACGGCGCGCGCGGCCGCCTCGCCGGGCGGGACCAGCGCCGACACCGCGCGCATCCGCATCGAGTCGGTGAAGACGAGGCCGCCGAACCCCAGCTCGTCGCGCAGGAGGCCGTCCACGATGCGGGCGCTGAAGGTGGCGGGCGTGGCGGGCGCCGGCTCCAGCGCGGGGAGCTGGATGTGCGCCGTCATCACCGCCCCGGCGCCGGCCGCGAGGCCGGCGCGGAACGGGACGAGCTCGATCCGCTCGAGACGGTCGCGCGGATGGTTGATGGTCGGCAGCCCGATGTGCGAATCCACGTCGGTGTCGCCGTGGCCCGGAAAGTGCTTGACCGTGGCCAGCATGCCGCCGGCCCGCAGCCCCGCGACGTAGGCCCGGGCGAGCGCGCCGACCTGCCGGGGATCCTCGCCGAACGAGCGGATGTTGATGACTGGATTGCGCGGGTTGTTGTTGACGTCGACGACCGGGGCGAAGTTGACGTGCACGCCGATGGCCCGCGCCTCGGCGGCCGTGATGCGGCCCGCCTCGAAGGCGAGCTCCGGATCGCCGGCCGCGCCGAACGCCATGGCGTGCGGAAAGACCGTGCCCCCGGCGAGGCGGAAGCCGACGCCGGTTTCGAAGTCCGCCGCCAGGAGCAGCGGCAGGTCCGAGACCGCCTGCAGGCGGTTGATGAGGGACGCCGCGTTGAGCGGCTCGCCGAGCCCCGTGGCCGAATAGCCCGGATTGAGCAGGACGTCCGGCCGCGGACGGCGCACGCCGAAGACGATGAAGCCGCCGACGTGCTGCTCGCGGACGAGCGCGGTGAGACGGTCGTACGTGCGGCTGTCGCTGCTCGTGTAGGACGAGCGGAACGACGGCATCAGGAGCTGGCCGATCTTCTCGTCGAGCGTCAGCCGCGCGAGGGTGTCGTCCACCCAGCGCCGCGCGCCGCCGTCCAGATCGCCCCCGTCCTGTCCGGCCGGACTCCCGAGGCACAGCGCGGCGAAGACGAGCGCGAGCCCCGGGATCGACAGCCACCGCGGCGACGACGGCGGGACGCCAGCCGGCACGCTGCGATCGTAAGGGCTTCGCGCGAACCGGGCAACCTGCCGGGCGCGCCCGCCGCGTTGCTATAATCCGGCGCGTGAGCCACATCGCTCACCGCGCCGATGCACCGCGGACGACGTGCTGCGCCGTCGTGACGGTGAGCGACACCCGGACGGTGGAGACGGACCGCGGCGGCGCGGCCATCGTGGAGTTGCTGGCGGAGGCCGGGCACGAGGTGGCCGGCCGGACGATAGTGCCGGACGATCCGGACCGCGTGCGCGGCGCGCTCCAGGCGCAGATCGGCGCGCCCGGCGTGGACGTGGTCGTCACGACCGGCGGCACCGGCCTCACGCGCCGGGACGGCACCTACGAGGTCGTGTCGGCGCTGCTGGAAAAGCGCATCGACGGCTTCGGCGAGCTGTTTCGCGCGCTGAGCTTCCAGGAGATCGGGCCGGCGGCCATGCTGAGCCGGGCCTGCGCCGGTCTGGCCGGGGGGACCATCGTCATCAGCCTGCCCGGCTCGGAGCACGCGGTGCGACTCGCCATGACGAAGCTGATACTGCCGGAGCTCGGACACCTGGTTCGCGAGGCGCGGCGATGACCGACGGCGGCGGCGCGACGATGCGCCCCATCCGCACGACGATCCCGCTCGACGAGGCGCTCGACCTCATCGCCGGCGCCGCCCGCCCCATGGAGCGCGCGGTCCGCGTGCCCCTGACCGAGGCCGGCAGCCGCGTCCTCGCGGCGGAGGTCGTCGCGACCGCCGACGTGCCGCCGTTCGACCGTGCCGCCATGGACGGGTTCGCCGTCATCGCCGAGGACACGTTCGACGCCGGGAGCCACGCGCCCCGCACGTTGCGCTGCATCGAGACCGTCCATACCGGCCGCGTGCCCGCGCGGCGTCTCGAGCGGGGCGACTGCACGCAGGTGGCCACCGGGGCGCCCATGCCGGACGGCGCCGACGCGGTGGTGATGGTCGAGCAGACGGACCGCGACGAGGACGGCGGCGTGCGCATCTTCACGCCGGTCTATCCCCGCCAGCACGTCGGGCGGCGGGCGGCGGACATCGCCGCCGGCCAGGCGCTGCTCGCACCCGGCGACCTGCTGACCCCCAGCCGCCTGGGGTCGGTCGCGGCGCTCGGCATCGCGGAGGTCGACGTGTTCGAGCGGCCTACCGTCGCCATCCTGTCGACCGGCAACGAGATCATCGAGCCGGGACGTCCGCTCGGTCCGGGCCAGATCTACGACATCAACCGGTTCACGGTCGGCGCCGTCGTCGAGCGGCACGGCGGGCGCGCGGTCGGCCACCCGACCGCGGCCGACACGCTCGAGGCCCTCGACGCCGCCCTCGACGCCTGCAGCGACGCCGACCTGCTCGTCTTCTCCGGGGGCAGCTCCGTCGGCGAGCGCGACCTGATGCTCGACCTGCTCGTGCGGCGGGGCGAGGTGCTGTTCCACGGCATCGCGGTCAAGCCCGGCAAGCCGACCGTGTTCGGGCGGATTGGCGAGACGCCGGTCTTCGGGATGCCCGGCTACCCCAGCTCGTGTCTCTCGAACGCCTACATGCTGCTCGTGCCGCTGCTGCGGCGCATGGCCCGGCTGCCCGCCTACCGGCCGCGGACGGTCTCCGTCCCGAGCGCCCAGCGCGTCGTGTCGACGACCGGCCGCCATCAGTTCTACACGGTGCGGGTGGTGGGCGGTCAGGCCGTGGCCGCCTTCAAGGCCTCGGGCGACATCACGAGCATGTCGCAGGCCGACGGCTACATCGAGATCCCGGCCCAGACGGACCTCGTGGAGAAGGGCGAGGTGGTCGACGTGAAGCTCTTCTGACGGCCGCGAGGCGCGCCTCGGCTACCCTACCGCTTGCCTAGCCGCCGCGCCCACTCCAGCTCCAGCTCATCGGCCGTGTGGAGGTCGAAGATCGGCGCCGTCCGGCGGTAGCTGCCCCGGAACTCGGTGTGGCAGCGGTAGCAGACCGACAGGTCGCGCAGCCGGCCGTAGACGATCAGGTCGAGCAGCGCGGCGGCCCCCAGCACGCCGTAGGCGACCAGGTCCATCCCGAACCAGTAGAAGCCGGCGCTGATGAGCGCGCCGGTGACGATCACCGCCAGTCCCAGCTTCGGATCGAAGTCCTTGCGGAGATACAGCTCGCGGCCCTCGCACACCGGACAGACGTCGGCCTCCTCGTCGGCGCGGACCCTGGCGCTCACCGCCAGCGGGATGGTGCGGCCGCAGCCCCCGCAGCGGACGGCCGGCGGCGCGTCGGCCGCCGCCACCGGCAGGCGGCCGGCGCAGTCGGGGCAGACGAGCGTGAGGTTCACAGCGGCACCCGCGTCGAGACCAGGAGGTACTTGGCGAGCACCTCGCCGACGATGACGGTGAAGAAGTCCACGTAGAGGATGCCGGTCGCCGACTGGGTCGAGCGGATCTTCGCCGTCTCCCAGGTCAGGTACGCCAGGACGACCGGCCCGAGCAGGCCGAACAGCACGCGCTGCCACAGGAACACGCCGTCGAGCGACCAGATGTAGGCGGCGTAGCGGGCGCCGGACGGCGCTTCCCAAGTCGCCAGGGCGGCCCAGAGCACGCCGGCGACGACCGCGACGCGCAGGACGGTCGAGCCGATGTGGAACCTGACGATCGATTGCAGCAGCGAGACGTCCATCGACGGCAGCACCAGATACCAGTGGCCGAGGATCATCGCGGTGCAGGCGCCGCCGAGCAGCGCGGCCGACGAGACGAAGCTGGCGATGGTCAGCGCGGCCGACGGCCCGGCCTCGACGGCGGCTGCCGCCACGCCCTGCGCCACGAGGGCCACGGCGCCGGCGGCGGCGGTCGTCCAGAGCAGCAGCGGACGGACGCGCGCCAGGGCGCGCCCGACAGTGGCCCAGTAGACGAGCAGCGCGCCCGCGGACACGCCGAGCGCCCCCAGTCCGATCGTGGCCGCGGGCGCGGGAGCCGCCGTCTCGGGACGAAACGCGAGCGCGACCAGCAGCAGGACCGCCGCCAGCCCGGCATTGAAGCGAAAGAACTTCACGCCCGCCGCCGCATCGACGAGCAGCAGCGTGCCGGCGATGCCGACGCCGAGATGGGCGAGGAACAGGAACAGGACCGAGGACATCCAGCCCGCTGGGTACCTATCCGAGCCTGCGGTTCACCTCGTCCCAGTTGATGGTGTTGAACCACGCCGCCATGTAGTCGGGCCGCCGGTACTGGTACTTCAGGTAGTAGGCGTGCTCCCAGACGTCGAGGCCGAGGATGGCCGTCTTGCCGTCCATCATCGGGCTGTCCTGGTTGGGCGAGCTCTCGATGCTGAGCACGCCGCCCGTGCTGACCAGCCAGACCCAGCCGCTGCCGAAGCGGCCGGCGCCGGCGGCGGAGAACTGCGCCTTGAAGGCGTCGAACGAGCCGAACGCCGCATCGATTGCCGCCGCCACCTTGCCGGTCGGCGCGCCGCCGCCGTTCGGCTTCATCACCTGCCAGAACAGCGTGTGGTTGGCGTGCCCCCCGCCGTTGTTCCGCACGGCCGTCCGGATGGCGTCCGGCACGTTCGCGAGATTGGCGATGAGATCGTCCACGCTCTTGCCGGCCAGCTCCGGATGCTTCTCGAGCGCACCGTTGAGCTTGGTGACGTACGTCTGGTGATGCTTCGTGTGGTGGATCCGCATCGTCTGCTCGTCTATGTGCGGCTCGAGCGCGTTGTAGTCGTACGGGAGCGGGGGCAGTTCATGGGCCATCGGCGCCTCTCCTTCGAATCGAATGCAGCAAGAAAGTCAACGAAGTCTAGTGGATCTCCAACATGCGGTCGAGGGCCACGCGCGTCCAGTGCTTCTCGCGGTCCGGCACGACGATGCGGTTGTGCACGACCCCGTCGCGCAGCCCCTCGAGCACCCACAGCAGGTGGTTGGGCGACACGCGGAACATGGTCGAGCACAGGCACCCGATGGGGTCTAGCGTCATCACCGTCCGCTCGGGCGCGAGCTCCTGCGCCAGCCGGTTGACGAGATGTATCTCGGTGCCGATCGCCCACGTGGAGCCGGCCGGGCTGCCCTTCACCGCCCGGATGATGTACTCGGTGGAGCCGCTGTCGTCGGCCGCCTGGACCACGTCCCACGTGCACTCGGGGTGGACGATGACCCGGATGCCCGGATGCGCTTGCCGCAGATGCTCGACCTGCTTCACGTTGAAGCGCGTATGGACGGAGCAATGCCCCTTCCAGAGCAGCATCCGGGCGGCCTGCAGGCGATCGGGCGCCACGCCGCCGTACGCCAGCTCCGGATCCCAGACCACCATCTCGTCGAGCGGCACGCCCATCCCGTAGGCGGTGTTGCGGCCCAGATGCTGATCCGGGAGGAACAGGATCCGCCGCCCGCGCTTCCACGCCCACTCGAGCGTGGGCCCCGCGTTGCTCGACGTGCAGACCACCCCGCCGCGCTCGCCGCAGAACGCCTTGATGGCCGCCGCCGAATTGATGTAGGTGACCGGCACGACGTCCGTCGCGCCCAGCGCCTGCAGCTCGTCCCAGCAGACCTCGAGCTGATCGGCCTCGGCCATGTCGGCCATCGAGCACCCGGCGGCCAGGTCGGGCAGCACCACCTGCTGGTGCGGCGCGCTCAGGACGTCCGCGCTCTCGGCCATGAAGTGGACGCCGCAGAACACGATGTAGTCGGCGTCGCCGCGCTCGGCGGCCTGCCGCGCGAGCTTGAACGAATCGCCCGTGCAGTCCGCGAACCGGATGACCTCGTCCCGCTGGTAGTGATGGCCCAGGATGAGCAGCCGCGAGCCCAGGTCCGCGCGGGCGCGCGCGATGCGCTCCTCCATCTCCTCGTCCGACAGGCCGAGGTAGCGATCCGGCAACGGCTGCCGCTCGCCGATCTGCTCGCTCTCGAAGCGGGTCAGGAGTTCGACGTCCATTCGTCCTCTCCTTTGCGCGCGCCCGGGCGCATCACCTGTGAAACTTTTCTCAATCTGGCGACAAGAAAAAGCGCGGACCCGACACCCGGGTCCGCGCCTTGTGAAAAACTTCCCAAGCCTCGGACATTAAAAAAGCCAGGCCCCGCGCGGAGAACCTGACTCTTTGGCGATCTTATCACAATTGTGGCCATGCCGGGATCAACCGGGAATCATCAAGCCTCCAGGCGGGTGGTCCGCCCTCACAATCCCCGAGTCGGAAAACGCGTCAGCCCACCCGGTGGCAGCGCGTCACCCTTCCACTCCGACAGACAGTCCCGTTCATCAAGACGCATCTCCAAGGCTCCGCCCATCGCAGCCGCGAGCTTCGGATACTCCTGGATGAACTCGGTACTGAACCTTTCGCCCACGCCGTCCGGCACGTCGGCAGCCAGTCGACACGCGACTGTTCGGTTTCCGAGCGTCCACGACCTGTTCTCGAGACTGCGTATCATGGGGAGGCGGCAACCCCCTCCGGTCAGAACAAGCGTGATGCCGCGGTCTCCGGCGGCCGCCGCCCAACTCTCATGGGCGTGGTCCAAGAGCCCCTGGATCTCGTCACCGACCTGTTTCTCGAACGCCTTTATCCTGTCCGAGCTCATGAACTCCTCTCTGGTGAGGGTAACCGTGTGGTCGCTGACCAGCACCTCGGTGATCTCGCCGGTCTCGAACAACGTCTCCTTCAGCCGCCGCACGCTGCGACGATACAAGCTGTCGCTCACCCGCCGCCGTAGTGCTCTGTCTTCCCCGAGATCCGCCTTCCGCAGCAGTTCAGCAACGAGCGTGCTGTCGAGCGTGTCTCCAGCCTGCCTGATCGCGGCACCGCAATGGCAGATCGGCCACGCCCGATGAAACTTTCCACGTGATTGGACCACCCAGAACAACGACAAATCAGTCGTGCCGGCACCGACGTCCACCACCAGCATCACCTCACGTGCGAAGCTATCGTTCCAGAGCCGCGCGGACGCCGCTGCCAACGCTTCTAGCACACCGCCCTCCGGTTCGGTCGGCACCATCCACGCAAGCCGTCCGTCGTGCACGGCTGCATCCTGGAGCGCGCGCTTGATCCGATCAACGTGAATGCCGTCCCGCCAACTGCCATGAAACGTATCCGCTAGCAACTGCCCGCGCACGAGACCCTTCGTAATCAGATCTCCCGTCCACCGCCGCTGCTCCTTCGTCCACCATGGCAGCGTGAATCTCCGGCGAACGTACCTGGTGCCCGCCATCCCGGACTCCAGTTCCGTCGTAGCCAAATCGGTCAGGTAGGCCAAGTAGGCTGTGATCGCGTCCTGGTACGTCAACGTCGAGGTCGGGTCTACGTCCCGCGGTAGCTTCCGTTCCAGTTGTGCCGGCCCGTCCTCCGGACGCACTTGGCTGATCTCCTGCTTGAGTGAATCGAGTCGACGCCGACTCGTCGCCGACAAGTCACCGTAATTCATTCCCTTCAAGACTGCCTGGGAACCCATGAACAGGAGGCCGTCGTCGTCGATCCAAACGGACGAGCTGACCTCATGGACCGATCTATCGCGATCGCCATCTGCGTTACCAATAGCCAACGGCACAAGCTCGGGCTCCTCTTCGTCGTTTGCCGCGAACGCCTTCGACTTCGCAGTCCCGAAATCAAGGCAGAGCGTCCAGCCCGGCGCCGGCGATGCGCTGAGACGCAGGGCATCAGTGTTCAGCTTGACGGTGGAGGGTGCCGTCGTAGCACCCGACCCCGGCACTCCGCTCTCCGGTTCGGTTGGCAGACGGCCCTCCGAGCCGTTCTGGTCTTCCAACAACCAACGCAGTGCGTCGCGTTCGTCGTCAGACACGACACCGCCGAATTGCGGGTGTTCGAGCCTGGCATCGGCGTCGAGCCTGCCAAGCAGGCCCTTCAGCAGAAGCCGCGCTGTTTCCCGCGTCATGCCGATACTCCACCCGCTTCGGCAGCCGCCTCCGGCTGGCGCGAAGCCGGCTCCACGGCAGCCTTCAGTACGACCCGCGGCACCCCGTCCTCGCTCATGCGCTCCACCACGGGACGCAGCAGGCGCACGCGCCTGCTGCGGACGCCAGCGGTGCTGAACTGATGCTCGACCGGCGAGAACTCGACTTCCTGCCCCACGGTTCCCCGCATTCTCAGCGAGCGCCACCTCACCGCCAAGTTCAGCTTGCTCGCCATGGCGTCGGCCGTGCCGGTGAGGCGCGACAGGGCGCGCACCGACTGCGGAAGCACGATGGATACGTCCGGCAGTACGTCGGCCTGCACCACTCTTGACGCGCCCGCCAACCCCGTCATGTCGATGAGTAGCTCCGCGAGGATCTCATCGATCGAGCGCTCGCGGCTCTCCACGGCGCTGGCAATCCGTGTCCGTCGCGACACCCCGGCCAGCCAGTCCCTGACGTAGTTCGGAATGCCTGGATGCTCCTTCGCCATATTGCGGCAGATGCTGTCCGCGCTTTCGCGTGAACCGGCGGCTATCGCCAGGGCCCGTCGGAGATCGTCGCCAGTCTTGCCGGCGCCGGCGAGCAGGAGCAGAGATTTCTGGATATCGTCCCGGACCCGCGAGATTGCTCCGGCGGCCTTGGAGGATTCGCAGACCTCCTCCCACTCGCGCGAACCGAACCATTCGCTGACCACAGACAGTGCCTCGTACGTCCTGTCCCGGCCAGCGAGCGAGAAGTCGGCCCGCACGATCGCGTGCGTCAGGACGGCTACGTGTTCCACCACGTCGACCCGCACTGCCGGTGATTCCGGCCGGCCTGCGGCGCGAAATCCGCGTTCTACGAGGCTGCTGATCTCTCGCCCCGTGTCGCCGCCCACCGGCTTGTGAGATCTCGACAGGGAATCCGTCAGTGCAGCGAACACTCGATTCAGTCGACGCCCGAGACTATCGCCGGGCTTCTTCGTCTCGAAGGTGATATCCAGCAATGCCTTCCGCAGGGCCGACGCCGCCTCCTCAATCGTCGCCGCGAGCACTACAGCCCCCTCAATGCACTCCTTCCGAACCGCCTCACCAGACTCCTCGCGCGCGGCAGCCGTCGCGAGCGCGTCGAGATTCCAGGCAGCGGGCACGACACGCCACGACTTGGCAGCGTACAGCCGATCGTGAACGTCGGGAAGCTCATGCAGTTTCGACAGGGGTCCGATGACGGCGTTGCGCAGCAGCGATTCGACGGTGGCCCGTATCGAAGGCGCCGCGGCGGCGGCGTGCAGCAGGGTCGCGACCCCGAGAAGACGATCCGTATCCTGCTCTGCGTCCTGCGCTGTGCGGGCAAGCCGTTCGAGCCCGCGTTGAAAAGCTTCGTCAGACGCAGCCTTGTGAAGTTGCTTCGTCTTGACGAGGTCGATCAGCGCACCGCGCCGCGTTTCCGGGTCCGTGGCAGCAGTGAATCTGGACAGCAAGTCGGTGGATGTACCCACGAGCGCCCCTCCTGTTCGTGTTTGGGGCCACCCTTCAATCTACTGCACGACCGCCCTACGGATCACGTGCAGCCGGAAAGATGCCGGGGAGACGCGGGATGCCTGTCCCGTCAGGCCGGCTGCGACACGACGTTGTACAGCGTGTCGCGCTCGACCGGGGTGCGGCCGGCGGCCCGGATGAGCCGGCTGATCTCGGCCGGCGTCATCGCCTCGGGCGTCGGGGCGCCCGCCATGTGGTAGATGCGCTCCTCCTGCACCGTGCCGTCGAGGTCGTCCACCCCGAACCACAACGCCGTCTGGGCGACCTCGACGCCGGTGGCGATCCAGAACGCCTTGACGTGCGGGATGTTGTCGAGCATCAGCCGCGCGACCGCGTGGACGCGCAGCGTGTCGGCCGCGCTCGGCGCGGGCAGCTTCTCCATGCGGTTGTTGTCGGGGTGGAACGCGAGCGGGATGAAGGCCTGGAAGCCGCCGGTGTCGTCCTGCAGCGCCCTGGCCCGCAGCATGTGGTCCACCCGCTCGGCGTGCGTCTCGATGTGGCCGTAGAGCATCGTGACGTTCGTTCGCAGACCCAGCCGGTGGGCAATGCGATGGATCTCGAGCCAGCGCGTCCCGTCGCACTTGTCGTGGCAGATCTTGCGGCGGACGCGCTCGGCGAACACCTCGGCGCCCCCGCCCGGCAGCGAATCGAGCCCGGCCTCCATCAGCTCGCGGAGCACCTGCTCGTCGGTCTTCCCGTACAGATCGGCGAAGAAGGCGATCTCGACGGCGGTGAAGCACTTCAGGTGAATGTCCGGCCGGATGCGCTTGAAGCCGCGCAGCAGCTCCAGGTAGTAGTCCCAGGGCAGGTCGGGGTGCAGGCCGTTGACGACGTGCACCTCCGTGAGCGGCTGGTCGGCCCGGACCCGCAGCTTGTCCCACGCCTGCTCGAGCGTCATCGTGTAGGCGCCGTCGTCGCCCGGCTGCAGGCGGGCGAACGCGCAGAACAGGCAGCTCGCGACGCAGACGTTCGTCGCCTCGAGGCGGATGTTGTGGTTGAAGAACGCCTGCGGGCCGTGACGCCGCTCGCGCTCGCGGTTCGCGAGCCACCCGATGGCGAGCAGATCCGGACTCTCGAACAGGCGCACGCCGTCGTCGAGCTCGAGGCGGACGCCCGCCTCGACCTTGTCGGCCACGTCGCGCAGCCCCCCCGCGGCAAGTCGGGCGTACATCGGTCCGCTTCTCGTTCCGCTCAGCGCATGTTATGCCGGCAAGCAGGTGGAGGCAATCGCCCGCGCTACCCCACGAACTCGACGGGCACGGACCGCGGGATGAGCCGCCGGTCGTAGGCGTCGGCGAACAGCCGCTCCACCGCGGCGCGCCCGCGGTCGCCGTAGTCGAGCGTCAGCTCGTTGACGTACATGCCCACGAAGCGGTCGGTGCGGTCGATGTCGAGGCCGCGTCCGAAGTCCAGCGCGTAGGCGATGGCGTCGTCGCGGTTGTCGAGGGCGTGCGCGATGCTCGCGTGGAGCAGGCGCGACACCTCCAGCATCGTCTTGCCGCCGAGGTCGCGGCGAATGACGTTGCACCCGAGCGGCAGCGGCAGGCCGCCGGTCCGCTCGGCCCACCAGATGCCGAGGTCCACCAGGCACCGCAGCCCCTCGTCGCCGTAGGTCAACTGCCCTTCGTGGATCAGCAGGCCCGCTTCCACCGTGCCGTCGACGACGGCCGGCTGAATCGCATCGAACGGCATGACGCGGTAGGCGACGTCCGGGTGGAACAACTGCAGCGCGAGGTACGCGGTCGTCAGCTCGCCGGGAATGGCCACGGTCACGCCGGCGAGCGACGTCGGCCCGTCGGCCCGCGTGACGACGATCGGCCCGTAGCGGTCGCCCATGCTCGCGCCGTGCGGCAGCAGGGCGTACCGATCCTGGAGGTGCGCGTAGGCGTGGAACGACACCGCGGTCACCTCGTACGTGCCCTCGAACGCGGCCCGGTTGAGGCTCTCGATGTCGGCCAGGACCTGATCGATCGCGAACCGCTCCGTCGCCACGGCCCCGCAGGCGAAGCCGTAGAACATGAACGCATCGTCGGAATCGGGACTGTGCGCCACGGTGATGCGAAGCGGCGCGGTCGGGGTGTCAGACATCGTCGTCTTCCGGCTCGGCGTACGGCTGCGCTGCCCGCCGCACGACGATGGTCAGGCCGAACATCGCGATCACGGCGGCCGCGGACAGGCCGACATAGGCCCCGGGGGCCATGGCCGGCTCCGGCACCGCGTCCGGCGGGCCGCCGGCCACGATGGCGCGCGCCTGCGAACGAGCCCAGGCCTGCTCGGACACGCGCCGCTCCATCAGCCGCTCGGATACCAGCAGGACGGCGAACGCCGCCAGGCCGACCAGCAGCAGCGGATGCCGGGAGTTCTTGCGGGTGACGAAGCTGAGCACGGCGAGGGCCACCGCCAGCAACCCCAGCCCGAGCACCCACAGGCCGGCGACGCCGGGCACGCCGCGGAAGCGCAGGTCGCCCATCAGCATCCAGGGCATGAAGGCGCTCACCGCGAGCACCACGCCCGCCGCCAGCGGCAGGTAGTACGCCCGCATGCTGTGCCGCAGGGCGCCGCTCACGGCATCGCGCAACAGCATGGGGAGGCAGTCTAGCACGCCCGTCAGGGCCGCTCGAAGACGCCGGGCGACGCCCGGAACGCCGACGCGCGGCGCCGCGTCGGCAGGGCGCGGGTGGGCGCCGGGGGCCGCGCGGACGGGTCCAGGCTGTCCAGTCCTTCGAGAATGTCGGATGCCCAGCGGAAGACGTCCCGGCCGGCCACGACGCGCCGCAGCGCCCGCATGCGCCGCTGGCGCTCGTCGGCGGGCATGTCGACGGCATGCTCCAGCGCTCGGGCGAACCCGTCGACGTCATAGGGGTTGATGGCGAGCGCATCGTGGAGCTCCTGGGCGGCCCCGGCCAGCTCGCTCAGAACCAGGACGCCGTCGAGGTCCTCGCGCGACGCCACGAACTCCTTCGCCACCAGGTTCATCCCGTCGTGGAGCGAGCTGACGACGCAGAAGTTGGCGAGACGGAACAGCGCGACCAGGCGCTTGATCTTGAGCGCCGACTTCCGGTACCGAATCGGTCCGCCCGCCTGCGGGTAGCGGCGATTGAGCTCCTCGACCTTGCGGTCGATGGCGGCCTCCACCGCCGCGTAGCTGGCGATGGTCGAGCGGGACGGCACGCCAATCTGCACGAAGGTCAGCCTGCCCCGCAGGTCGGGGCGCCGCGACAGCAGAAGGTCCAGCGCGTCGAGCCGCTCCGGTATGCCCTTCGTATAGTCCAGGCGGTCGACGCCGACGCCCACGACCGGCGTCCGGATCCGGAGCTCCGCGGCAAGGCGGTGCATGTCGTCAGGCAGCGCGGAGTCGCGTGCGATCTGCTGGATCCGGTCGTAGTCGATGCCGATGGGTACGGCCTCGACGGTCGTGACGTGACCCGCCAGGCGCACCGTCCCGCGCGCCACGTCCGCGCCGAGCTCGTCGCGCGCCGCAGCGATGAAGTTGCGGCGGTCCCGCGCCAACTGGAATGCGAGCAGATCGTTGGCCAGCAGCCCGGCCAGCAGCTCCTTGCGCCAGGGACAGATGCGGAGCCGGTCCTGGTGCGGCCAGGGGATGTGCCAGAACAGGGCGGTCCGGGCGTGCGGGCAACGGGCCCGCAGGGCCGGCGCCACCAGCGCCAGATGATAGTCCTGGATGAAGACCGGGGCGGAATGATCGGGAAGCTCCTGCTCGATGACCGCGGCAAAGCGCTCGTTCACGCGCTGGTAGTGCTCCCAGTCGACCGCGCGGAACATGGGCCGGACGTGCGCCTCGTGGCACAGGGGCCAGAGTCCTTCGTTGGCGAACCCTTCGTAGTAGTGACTCTCCTCTTCCGGCGAGAGCCACAGGCGGCGCAGCGGGTACGTCGGGTTGTCGGGCGGAACGCGCACCCGATCGCCGGCGTCGACGACGGCGCGGTCGGCGTCGCCCGATCCATGGGCGATCCAGACGCCGCCCCGCTCGCGCATCAGGGCGTCGAGGGCCACCGCCACACCGCCCGTCGTCGGCGACGAGCCGACGGTTCCGTCGTCCTCCCGAAAGTGCTGGTACGGTTCCCGGTTGGATACGATGACCACCGGCCGGTCGGCAGGCGAGTCTGGATCGATGGATGTCATTCGTTCAGTGGGGAAAAACGCAACCGGTCCGCTGCCCGGCGGCACGCGGGCCAATGCCCGGGATGCAACCCCGCAGCGGGGTGTTTCACCGCGGACGGCTAGACCTGGAACGACAGGCCGCAACCGCACTCGCTCTTGGCGTTGGGATTGCGGAAAATCAGCGACTGGCCGAGCATGTTGGCGTCGCAGTCGAGCACCGTGCCGTCGAGATACCGGTAGCTCTTGCTGTCCACGAAGATGCGCGTTCCGTCGGGGCTCGTGAAGACCTCGTCGCCGGGCCTGGGCGCCGCCTCCCACCGGAAGACGTAGCTGAGGCCCGAGCAGCCGCCGGCCTTCACGCCGACGCGGAGACCGCCGTCGGCCATGCCTTCATCGACCATCGCGGTACGGATTCTCCGGGACGCCGCCGAGGTGATTTCGATCATCGGTGCGGTTGCTCGTGACGCCAGTGTACCCGATTGCCCCCGGCACTGTCAGGGCGCATGGCCGACCGCCGACAGCTCGCGCAGCCGATTCACCAGGCTGCTCACCTTCTCGATGGCGTAGTCGATCTCCTCGCCCGTCGTCCACCGTCCCAGCCCGAAGCGGAGCGATGCCCGCGCGAGATCGTCGGGCACGCCGATGGCCCGCAGCACGTGCGACGGCTCGGGGTTCACCGAGGTGCACGCGGCCCCCGACGAGACGGCGATGTCGTCGAGCCCGACGAGCAGCGACTCGCCCTCCAGCCGGTCGAAGCTCACGTTCAGGTTGTGCGGCAGCCGCGCCGTCGTCGAGCCGTTGACGGTCACGCCGCCGGCACCTTCGGAGAGGCCCGCGAGCAGGCGGTCGCGCAGCGCGCCGACCCGCTCCGCCTCGGCCTGCAGCTCGGTCCGGCAGATCTCGGCCGCCGCGCCGAAACCCACGATGCCGGGCACGTTCAAGGTGCCGGAGCGGAGGCCCTGCTCGTGGCCTCCGCCGTCCAGCAGCGGCTCGATCGCCAGCCGCGGCCGGCGCCGCCGCACGTACAGGACGCCGATACCCTTCGGGCCGTAGAGCTTGTGCGCCGTGGCCGACAGCAGGTCGACGCCGAGCTCCCCGACGTCGACGGGCACCTTGCCGACCGCCTGCGCGGCGTCCGTGTGCAGGACGATGCCGCGCGGGCGCGTCAGCTCGGCAATGCGCGCAACCGGCTGCAGGACGCCGATCTCGTTGTTGGCCGCCATGACCGAGACGAAGCGGGTGTGCGGCAACAGGGCCCGCTCGATGTCGGCCACGTCGCAGAGTCCGTCCGGACGCGGCGCGACGTACGTCACCTCGATACCGTCGCGCTCGAGCCGGCGGCAGGGATCGAGGACGGCGTGGTGCTCGGTCGTCATCGTCACGACGTGCAGCGGCCGGCGGGCATCGGCGCTGACGATCCCCCTGACGGCCAGGTTGTTCGACTCGGTGGCGCCGCTCGTAAAGCAGATCTCGCGGGAATCGGCGCCGATCAGCCCGGCGATCTGGCGGCGCGCGGCCGACACGGCGTCGCGCGCCGCCCACCCGAACGAGTGGTGCCGACTCGAGGCGTTGCCGAAGCGCTCCGCGAAGTACGGGACCATCGCGTCGACCACCCGCGGGTCAACGGGTGTCGTGGCGTGGTAGTCGAGATAGATTGGCAGCTCGGGCATGGCCAGCGCGACGTCAGGCGCGAGGGCCCCGCGCTTCAATCCGACGGGGCTGCGCTTCGAGCCCCCGGCGTCCGCTTGCGGGGACCCCTGCGCCCCGCACCGCTCCGGCCGAGGCGCGCCGTGCGGCGTCTGCGCCCTGCGGCGCAGACGCCTAGTGATCGGGCGGCGTGCTCCAGACCGCCGGCGCCGCGGGCGTGCGGCTCGCACCGAGGGGGAGCGGCGCCCGCAGGTCGTCACGCGCGAGCTCGTCGATGGTGAACGCCGCCAGCGTGTGCACGATGCGCTCCTTCAGCCGCCACAGCGGGTCGCGCACGTTGCACGTCAGGTACTGGTCGCAGCTCTCGTCCATGTCGGAGCAGGCAGTCACCATGACCGGCCCGTCGATGGCCTGCACGACGTCCGCCACCGAGATGCGGGCCGCGGGCCGGGCGAGGTGGTAGCCGCCGCGAGTTCCCTGGTGGGAGGCAAGCAGCCCGCGCTTGGCGAGCCGCTGCAGGACCTTGGCCATCAGCTCCACCGGGATCTTGTAGCGCGCCGCGATCTCCCGCGCGCTCGACGACGTGCCGTGCGGACTCGACGCCAGGTCCTTCAGCGCGATCAGGGCGTAGTCGGCTTTCTTCGACAGTCGCAGCATCCGCCCCCTCACGGTGGAAGGAGTTTGCCAACCGACATTCTAGCCCGCGAGCCCGGACGCATCCAAGCGCCGGAAGCGACCCGGCGCGCGCCCGGGATGCGCGACAGCCGGCGCGACGATTCGCGGCCCGCCGCGCTTGTTGCCCGCCGCCGCCCGATGCCGCATGATGGCATGATGAGCGGGACGGGCCGCACGAGCGTCGATCGGCCGAAGCTGGTCGAATGCCTGACCCGTGCGCTCGAACCGCGGGCGGAGATCCTCGAGGCCTATCTGTTCGGGTCGCAAGCGCGCGGCGATGCCCACGGGCAGAGCGACGTCGACGTGGCCGTCTACGTCGACAAGTCGCTTGCCGATGAAGGCCAGTGGGGCTATCGCGCAGAGCTGACGACGGTCCTGATGGACGCCCTCGGCACGAACGACGTCGACATCGTCGTGCTGAACCAGGCACCGCCGCTGCTCTACCACCGGGTCCTCCGCGACGGCGTCCGGCTCGTCACCCGGGATCTGCAGGCAACGACGACGCGCGCCGGCTACGCGCTCTCGCGCTACTTCGATTTCCTGCCGCAGCTCGACAAGATGGACGCCGCCCGCCGCTTCGCGGCCGGAGAGGACCGGTCTTGACGCCGGGCCGGCCCGATCGGCGCGTGGTGGACCGGCACCTCGTCGCCCTGCGCAGGGCCCTGGCCGGCCTGCGCAGGCACGCCGGGGTGTCGCCGGACGCGCTCCGCATCGATTCCGATCGACTGTGGGCCATCGAACGCGGCCTGCAGCTCTGCGCGCAGAACGCTCTCGACATTGCGAGCCATCTCAGCTCCGCCGCCGGGCTCGACCCGGCCAACTACGGCTCCTCCATCGACTGCCTGGTCGAGGCGCACGTCTTGCCGCCCGCCTTCGGCAAGCGATTCCGCGGCATCGCCGGCTTCCGGAACGTGCTCGTGCACGGGTATCTCGACATCGACGTCGACCGCCTGGCCGCCATGCTCGGCGCCCCGCTCGACGACTTCGACGATTTCGCCGGGCACGTCGAGCGGTGGGTCGCCACAGCCGTCGAGCCGGAATCCACGGACCCGCGTCCGTCCGAAGGCGCCGACTCGCCAGCTACGGCAATCGGCGTCGACGGGTGTCCGGCGGGCTGGTTCTTCGTCGCTCTGGAGCCGACCGGTCGATCCCGTTGGGACATCGTTCCCACGCTCGCCGACCTGGTAGCCGAAACGAGCGAGCCCGCCCGCGTGTTCGTCGACATCCCAATCGGTCTGCTGGACGGACCCGGACCGCGCGAGTGCGACCGAATGGCCCGCCGGGCACTTGGCGCTCCCAGGGCGAGCAGCGTATTCCCGGCCCCGGCCCGCGCCGTGCTTGACGCAGTCGACTACGAGGACGCCAAGCGCCTCAGCCGCGAGGCCACCGGCAAGGCGCTGAGCAAGCAGGCGTTCGCCATCCTGGACAGGTGCCGCGAGGTCGATCGGTTGCTGCGCGGCGACGCGAAGGCGCGGCGGATCGTTCGCGAGATCCACCCGGAAGTCTGCTTCTGGGCCATCGCCGGGCGGCGCCCGATGGAGCACAACAAGAAGACGGAGGAAGGGTTCCGGGAACGCATCGAGCTGCTGAAGCGAATCCGGCCGTCGGCCGAGCCGGAGATCGAGGACATGCTGCGGCAATTCAAGCGCAGGGACGTCGCCCGCGACGACGCGGTCGATGCGTTGGCCGCAGCGCTGACAGCGTCGGCGCCCACGGCAGCGCTGAGAACCCTGCCGCCGGCGCCCGAACAGGATCGCGCGGGACTGCGAATGGAAATGGTCTACGTCGAACCCGGCACGATGTGAGCCCCACAGAAACGCCGATTGCCCTGCGGGCAGGTCGAGGGCGAGCTCGCGCCGGCACGAACCCATCGGCACCGACTTCCTGTTTGGACCGACCAATCAGGAGTATGTTCCACACAGGTCGACTTCCGAATCAGTACTTGGGCAGCGACGGGTCGACGGCGTCGATCCAGCGCAGGATGCCGCCGCGCAGGTTCTTCGCCTGGGCGAAGCCGGCGTCGCGGAGCAGCTTGACCGCCTTGGCGCTGCGGGCGCCCGACTTGCAGTGGACGATCATCTCGCCGCGTCCCTCGAGCTCGTGGAGACGGCTCGGGAGATCGCCGAGCGGGATGAGCGTCGAGCCGGGGATGGCGCAGATCTGGTACTCCTGCGGCTCGCGAACGTCGAGGATGAAGACGCCGTCGCGGCTGTCGATGCGCGCCTTGAGCTGCTCGACGGTCGCGTCGTCGTCCGCCCCCGCGGACGAGTCGGGGGCCGGGGCCGCGGGCGTCACGCCGCAGAACTGCTCGTAGTCGATCAACGCCGTGACGCTCGGGTTGTCGCCGCAGACCGGGCAGTCGGGATCCCGGCGGAGCTTCAGCTCGCGGAAGCGCATGCGGAGCGCGTCGTAGACGAGGAAGCGGCCGACGAGCGGCTCGCCGACGCCCATGATGAGCTTGACCGCCTCGGTCGCCTGGATGGTGCCGACCACGCCGGGCAGTATCCCGAGCACGCCCCCCTCGGCGCAGCTCGGCACGAGCCCCGGCGGCGGGGGCTCGGGATAGAGGCAGCGGTAGCACGGCCCGTCCTTGGCGGCGAACACCGAGGCCTGCCCCTCGAAGCGGAAGATGCTGCCGTAGGCGTTCGGCTTGCCGAGCAGCACGCAGGCGTCGTTGACGAGATACCGCGTCGGGAAGTTGTCGGTGCCGTCGACGATGACGTCGTAGCCGCCCAGCACGTCGAGCGCGTTGCCCGACGAGAGCGCCACCTCGTGGGTCTCGACGTGCACCTCGGGATTGATCGCCTGCAGGGTGTCGCGCGCCGACTCGAGCTTCGGCCGCCCGACGTCCGGCGTCCCGTGAATCACCTGCCGCTGCAGATTGCTGTAGTCGACCACGTCGAAGTCGACGATGCCGAGCCGGCCGACGCCGGCCGCGGCCAGATACATCGCCACGGGCGAGCCCAGGCCGCCGGCGCCGATGCAGAGCACGCTGGCCGCCTTCAGCTTGAGCTGCCCGTCCATGCCGACCTCCGGCATGATCAGATGCCGGCTGTAGCGGGCCACCTCCGCGTTGCTCAGCGCCGGCGCCGCCGCGGCGACCGTCACGACGCCCTCCCGCCCGCCACCGACGGGATGATGCTGACGGTGTCGCCTTCCTTGACCGGCGTCGCCTCCTTGTCGAGGAAGCGGATGTCGTCGTCGTTGACGTAGATGGCCACGAAGCTGCGCAGCCGGCCGTCATCCGTGTACAGGTGCTTGCGCAGGTCGGTATAGGTATCGGTCATGTTCGCCAGCAGCTCGCCGACCGTGCCGCCCTCGGCCTCGACGACGTCCTGCTTGCCGGTATAGACGCGCAACGGCGTCGGAATCAGAATCCTGGTTGGCATGGTCTCTCGCCTGTCTCGCTCCGCGGGGGGCCGCCCGGCTCCACCGCGATTGCCTCCTCGTCGAACGCCGACCGATCCTCGCGCAAGCGCCACGAGGTCATCGCCCCCGGCCGGCCGTGCTCGACCGCCACGATCACGTAGGCGAACACGGGCCACGCGTGGTCGAGATCGTACTGCGACGGTCGTGCGGGGTGGTCCGGATGCGAGTGATAGAACCCCAGCAGCTCCGCGCCCAGCTCGCTCGCGCGGCGCTCGGCCGCCAGATAGTCGGACGGCCGGACCCGAAACCGCCGCCGCGAACTCTCCTCGGCGACGTTGGGCAGGGCCAGCGCCTCCAGCACCTGCCGGCCGCGGCCGATGAGCGCCCCGCAGCACTCGTGGGGGTACGTCTCGCGGCCGTGCCGGCGGATGCCGCTGTCGGCCGCGGCCCGCAGCGTGAGCGTCGGCTGCGCCATGACCTACGCACCCGAGTCGGTGGCGAACCCCTTCTCGCGCCAGGCCAGCGTGCCCCCCGTGATGCTGCGGACGTTGCGATAGCCCAGCGACTTGAGAAACAGCAGGCCCGAGAGCGAGGCGTTCCCGCGCTGGCAGACACTGAGAATCGGCGCGTCGCGATCCGCCGGCAGCGCCGAATGATCGGCGCCGAGCTCGGCGAGCGGCATGCTGACGGCGCCGGGAATGTGCGCCTCCAGGTACTGCTCCCGCGGCCGCACGTCCATCACGAACGGCTTGCCGTTCTGCAACTGCGCGTGCGCGGCCTCGACATCGACCGTCAGGTCGGCGTTGCCGCGCACGTTCTCCCGCATCGCCTCGAGCAGCGGGTCGCGGCCCGCGGGCCTGGCCGGCCGCGCCGCGAGCCCCGGCAGATGCTTGACCACCGACGACGCGTACTTGAAGGCGTTGTCGGGGAAGATCACGACCACGAAGTTGCCGGGCGCATCCGGCACGAGCTCGAAGGCGCCCTGCAGGGCCATGGCCGAGCTGGGTCCGGCGACGATGCTCTCCTCCCGGTTCAGGCGCAGGCAGAGGTCGAACGCCGCCTGGTTCTGCACCTCGACCAGCCCGTCGTACTCGTCGGGGAAGAACAGCTTCGTCTGCTGCAACTGGCGGAGACTGCGGACCCCGGGAATGTCATGGCCCTCGGTCGGGTGCACGCCCAGCACCTGAATGGAGGGGCGCCGGGCCTTGAGGAAGCGCCCCGTCCCGGTGATGGTGCCGCAGGTGCCGAGACCGGCCACGAAGTGTGTCACCCGGCCCTCGGTCTGGCGCCAGATCTCCGGGCCCGTCGTCTTGTAGTGCGCCTCCGGGTTCGCCTCGTTGGCGTACTGGTTCAGCATGTGGAAGTCGGGCCGGTCGGCAATCTCCATCGCCTTGGCGATGGCGCCCTCGGGCGCCCCCGGAGCCGGGCACAGCGTGTCCTCGAGCTCCATGACGTCCGCGCCGAAGAAGCGCAGCATGGTGCGCTTCTCGAGCGGGATCTCGCTCGACAGCGGCGTGGTGAGCGTGTAGCCCTTCGCGTTCGCGATCATGGCCAGCGCCATGCCGGTATTTCCGGAGGTCGGCTCCACCAGCTTCTGGTCCGCCTGCACGGTGCGGCGCGCCTCGCCGTCGTCGACGAGGTTGGCGGCCACGCGGTCCTTGACGGCGCCGAACGGGTTGTACCACTCGAGCTTGGCGTACACCTGCGTGTCGCGGAACGGCGTCACGTGGTTCAGGCGCACCAGCGGGGTGGGGTTGTCGGCGCTGGACAGCAGGCCGAGAATGGAATCGTAGACGCGCCGCCCATGATCGTCCATGCTCCCCCGATCCTACCGCATCCCGCGGTGGCAATCGGGTGCCCGGCGGCGTCAGAATACCGATGATGACCGACAGCGACAGAACCCAGACCGACACCGCCGGCGCACTCGCGGGCCTCACCGTGCTCGACCTGACGCGCGTCCTCGCCGGCCCGTACTGCACGATGATGCTGGCCGACATGGGCGCGCGCGTGATCAAGGTGGAGCGGCCCGGCAAGGGCGACGACACGCGGGGCTGGGGGCCGCCGTTTCAGCAGGGGGAGAGCGCGTACTTCCTCAGCGTCAACCGCAACAAGGAGAGCGTGACGCTGAACATGAAGCACCCCGACGGCCGGCGCGTGCTCGACCAGTTGATCGCGCGGGCCGACGTCCTGGTGCAGAATTTCCGGCCCGGCACGCTCGACCGGATGGGCTGCGGGTACGCCGACCTCGCGCGGCAGCGCCCGGATCTCGTCTACTGCTCGATCTCCGCGTTCGGACAGAGCGGTCCGCGGCGCAACGAGCCCGGCTACGACGCGGTGATGCAGGGCGAAGGCGGGCTCATGAGCATCACGGGGCCGCCGGACGGGCCGGCGTACCGTCTCGGCGTGGCCATCGTGGACATCGTCTCCGGCATGTTCTCGGCCTACGGCATCGCGGTCGCGCTCCTGGCGCGGGAGCGCACCGGCCGCGGGCAGCACGTCGACGTCGGGATGCTCGACTCCGTCGCCGCGGTGCTGACCTACCAGGCCGGGACCTACTTCGCCACCGGCGAGGCGCCCGGCCGGCTCGGCAACCGGCATCCGTCGATCACGCCGTACGAATCGCTGGAGGCGGCGGACGGCGAGCTGGTCGTCGCCGTCGGGAACGATCAGCTCTGGCGCACGTTCTGCGGCGTCCTCGAAATGGACGACCTCGCCGACGACCCCCGCTTCCGGACGAACAAGGATCGCGTGAACGCGCGGGCGGCGCTCAGGCAGGTGCTCGTCGAGCGGCTGCGGACGCGGCCGGCGGCCGACTGGCTGGCCCGGCTGAAGGCCGCCGGCATTCCGTGCGGCGCCGTGCGCGACCTGGGGCAGGTGTTCACGGACCCGCAGATCCTCGAGCGGGCCATGGTCGTCGCGCTCGACCACCCGATTGCCGGCGCCATCCGCCAGCTCGGCGTGCCGGTGAAGCTCGGCGGAACGCCGGGCGCCGTGCGCACGCCCCCGCCCACTCTGGGCCAGCACACCGACGCCATCCTGCGCGACGACCTCGGATTCGACGCGGCCGAGATCGCCCGGCTGCACGCGGCCGGGGCGGTCTGACGTGGACGATCCGGTGCGGCGGGCCGCTCCACGCGGCCGGCTGTTGTGCTCGACGAGCAATACGCGCGCCGGCCGCCGAGCCGGACCGTTTCGGCCGCTTGACGCTCGGGTTGCGCCGTGCGGCGTAGCCTCCCACCATGCGTCGCATCAAGCTTGAACACAAAGCATCTTGCTAAAGGAACATGTAGTATTCTTGAATACAAGGAGCGGCGCATAGCGAGTTGGGAGAAGCGGCGCTGGGAGGGTGACCCCGCCGGGTTGACGCGGCGAGATCGACGGCCGTGCGACTACGCGGTCTACCTGCCCGACCTCCTGGCTGACCGCCGGTTCGTCCTGGACGGCGACGTCGCCGCCGACGTCGGCGACGCCGAGGCCGCGCTCGTCAGGCTGGACGCCCCGGCGGCCGGCCGCCCCGGTACCGAGGCCGTCGCCCGCCTGCTCCTCCGAGCCGAGTCCATCGCCTCGTCCCGCATCGACGGCCTGCAGGTCAGTGGCCGGAGGCTGCTCCGCGCCGTCGCGGCGCGCCAGCGCGGCGAGCCCCCTCGCGATGCAGCGGCGTCAGAGGTACTGAGCGACATCGATGCCATGGTCTGGGGCGTGGAGGACGTCGAGCCTGCTGGCTCGATCAGGCTCCACGCCTTGCTGGAAGCGCATCGGCGCCTGCTGGCCGGGCCGCGACTGGAGCGGCATGGGGGCCGCATCCGCACGGTACAGGACTGGATAGGGGGCGGCAGCTTGCACCCCTGCTCCGCCGACTTCGTGCCGCCGCCGCCCGAGCTGGTGCCCGACCTGCTGGACGACCTGCTTGCCTTCTGCAACGACGACTCGCTCCCGGCGCTGGCCCAGGCGGCGCTCGCGCACGCACAGTTCGAGACGATTCACCCATTCGTCGACGGCAATGGGCGCGCCGGACGCGTGTTGATCCACCTGATGCTGCGGCGGCGCGGGCTCGGCCTGCGCGTTCTGCCACCGGTGTCGCTCATCCTGGCGACCTGGTCGCGGGACTACATCGGCGGCCTGACCGGCACGCGCCACGCCGGCTCACCAGACTCCGCCGAGGCCCACGCCGGCGCCAATCGCTGGATTGCTTTCTTCGCCTCGGCGTGCCGCCGCGCGGCGGATGACGCCGCCCGCTTCGAGGCGCAGGTGCGCGCCCTGCAATCGTCCTGGGTCGCACGAGCCGGCCGCCCCAGACGCGATTCGGCCGCGTACCTGCTGATCGAGGCGTTGCCGGCCTCGCCGATGCTCACAACCTCCACCGCGGCAGCCCTCATCGACCGGTCGTTCCAGGCGGCAAGCCAGGCGATCGACCGCCTGGTGGGCGCGGGCGTGCTCGCGCAAGTCAACGCGGGCCAGCGTAATCGCACCTTCGAGGCCCCCGAGCTCATCGAGGCATTCACTGCCCTCGAGCAAGGCCGGAGCGGGCGACGCCGTGCGCTTTCACTTGACAACTGATGCCCTTGCTGTCAAGTTGGAGCCACAGGAGGTTGCATGGCGAAGCCATTCGGGAGCGTGGTCGTCGCCGCTGGGCTGGCCCTCGGCGGCACGGCCCAGACGGCACAGGCCGCGTCGGTTGCCGAGGAGATCGAACGCTACTGCATCCGCTGCCACAACGCACGGCTGCAGACCGGCGGGCTCGTGCTCGAAACGCTCGATCCGGCGCAGCCCGCGGCGCACATCGACGTCTGGGAACAGGTCATCCGCAAGCTGCGCGCAGGCGTCATGCCGCCCGCCGGCGCGCCGCGCCCCGACGGCGCCACCTACGGGCGGATGATCGCCGAGCTCGAGGGGGCGCTGGACGCCCACGCCGCAACGGCGCCGAACCCCGGGCGGACGTCGGTCCACCGTCTGAACCGGACCGAGTACACCAACGCCATCCGCGACCTCCTGGCGCTCGACATCGACGGCGAGACGCTGTTGCCGGGCGACAACTCGCTGCGGGGCTTCGACAACATCGCCGAGGTGCTGACGATGTCACCCGGGCTGCTCGAGCGCTACCTCCTGGCGGCGAAGAAGATCAGCCGCCTGGCGCTCGGCGACCCCGCGATCCGGCCCGAGACCACGGTGTACAGCCTGCCGTACCTCACGCTGGTGCAGGACGTGCGGATGAGCCAGGACCTGCCGTTCGGCTCCCGCGGCGGCACGGCCGTGCGCCACTACTTCCCGGCTGACGGCGAATACGAGATCCGGCTGTACCTGCAGCGCAACTCACTCAACCTTGGCAACAACGTGCGCGGACTGGACGCCCGCAACCTGCTCGATCTGCGGCTGGACGGCGAGCGCCTCGAGCGTTTCGACATACAGCCCGATCTGGGCGAGATGGGGCGCGGCGGCTACGTGGTTGACCATACGGACGAGCAACTGCGCCTGCGCATCACGACGACGGCCGGCGAGCACACGCTCGGCGTGGCGTTCAACCGCGACCACTGGTACGTCGAAGGCGTCGGCATGTCGGTGCTGCCGCCGGCCAGCGACGGCTATGGCGCCGGCACGCAGACCAACGTCAACTTCGGCCGCATCGACTCCGGCCTCGACCGCATCGAGATCACCGGCCCGTTCAACGCCGCGCGGCCGAGCGCCACGGCGTCTCGCGAGCGGCTGTTCACCTGCCGGCCGGGAGGCCCCGGCGACGAAGCCTGCGCAGCCGAGATCCTCGGCACGGTGGCGCGCCGCGCCTGGCGACGACCGGTGGCGGCGGACGAGCTCGACATGCTGCTCGGCTTCTTCCGTGCGGGGCGCGACGAGGCCAGCGCGTTCGACGACGGGATCGAGCTGGGCCTGGTGCGCGTGCTGACCGACCCGGCCTTCCTGTTCCGCGTGGAGCACGACCCGGCCGGCGCCGCGCCCGGCGCGCCGTACCGCCTCGGCGGGCTCGACCTGGCGTCCCGGCTCTCGTTCTTCCTCTGGAGCAGCCTGCCGGACGAAGCGCTGATCGACGCCGCTGCCGCCGGCGAGCTCGATGACCCGGCCGCGGTCGACGCCCAGGTCGGCCGCATGCTTGACGATCCGCGGTCGGACGCGCTGATCGACAATTTCTTCGGCCAGTGGCTGCTGCTGCGCAACGTGGCGACCGCGCAGCCGGACCCGCAGGCGTTCCCGGAATTCGACGAGAACCTCAGGGCGGCGTTCGAGCGCGAGTCGCGCCTGCTGCTGCAGCACCAGCTCCGCACGGACCGGCCGCTCACCGAGCTGCTGACCGCCGACTACACGTTCGTCAACCAGCGCCTCGCCCGCCACTACGGCATCCCCGGCGTGGTCGGCAGCCACTTCCGCCGCGTGCCGCTGCCCGCCGACAGCGGCCGCGCCGGGTTGCTGGGACACGGCAGCCTGCTGACGGTCACGTCGTACCCCGACCGCACGTCCGTCGTGCTGCGCGGCAAGTTCGTGCTGGAGAACATCCTGGGCACGCCGCCGCCCGCGCCGCCCGCCGAGGTGCCGCCGCTCGAAGCCACGGAAGTGCGGCTCGCTGCGCCAGCGCATGGAGCAGCACCGGGCCAACCCGGTCTGCGCGACCTGCCACGCGCAGATCGACCCGCTGGGCTTCGCCATGGAGAATTTCGACGGCATCGGGAAATGGCGCGCCGAGGACAGCGGGGTGGCGGTGGACGCGTCGGGAGTGCTGCCTGACGGGACGCCCTTCGACGGGCCGGCGACCTTCCGCAACGCGCTCATGGGCCGGGTCGCGGCCTACCGGGCGACGCTGGCCGAGCGCCTGCTCACCTATGCGCTCGGCCGCACCCTGTCGCCCACCGACATGCCGGCAGTACGCGAGATCCTGCGCCGGACGGCCGCCGAAGGCGACACCTGGCATGCCCTGATTCGTAACGTCACCCGCTCGCTTCCGTTCCGCATGAGGATGGCCGCATCATGAGCAACATCAACACGGGAAGGCATCTGCCCCGGCGCACCGTCCTGCGCGGCCTCGGCGCCGCCATCGCGCTACCGCTGCTCGACAGCATGGTCCCGGCGCTGTCGGCGACACGCGCCACAGCCGCCGCGCCGGTGCGGCGGTTCGGGGCGGTCTACGTCGGCATGGGCATGAACATGCCGGTCTGGAACCAGCCGGCCGGGGCGCTGGCGTTCAATCCCATCCTGGCGTCGATGGAACCGCTCAAGGACCGCCTGCTGGTCGTCAGCGGGTGTCACAACGAGCGTGGCGAGGGACTCGACGGCGGCGCGCACCCGCGCGTCCAGACCTACTGGATGACCGGCTGCCGCGCCAACCGCTCGGAGGGCGGCGACCTGCGCGCCGGAACCTCGCTCGACCAGATCATCGCGCGGCAGTGGGAATCCGAGACGCAGCTTGCCTCGCTTGAGCTGGCGATCGAGCCGACCCACCTGGCCGGCGCCTGCGCCCTCGGCTATAGCTGCGCCTACAACAACACGATCGTCTGGCGCACGCCGACCACGCCGCTGCCCATGGAGAACAACCCGCGCAACGTGTTCGAGCGGCTGTTCGGCGCCAGCGACAGCACCGAACGTGAAGTCCGGCTGCGGGACATCCAGACCGACCGCAGCGTGCTCGACTCGGTGACCGGCTCCGTGTCGGCGGTGCGCGCCAGCCTGGGCGCCGGCGATCGGGCCAAGCTGACCGAGTACCTGGACGCCGTGCGCGACGTCGAGCGGCGCGTCACGATGGCCGAGCAGCAGGTCGATCGGGAGTTGCCGGTGGTCGACCGCCCGATCGGCATCCCCGACACGTACGGCAAGCACGTCGAGCTGATGTTCGACCTGCAGACGCTGGCGTTCCAGACCGACCTGACGCGCGTGTTCACGTTTCTCATGGGGCGTGAAGCGTCGGTGCGCACCTATCCCGAGATCGACATCCGCGAGGCGCACCATTCGCTCTCGCACCACGCCAACGCCCCCGAGCAGCTAGCCAAGCAGGCGCGGCTCAACGCCTACCAGATGCAACTGCTGAAGCAGTTCGTCGAGAAGCTGGCGGCGACGCCCGACGGCGACGGCACGCTGCTCGACTCCACGCTGCTGCTCTACGGATCGGGGATGAGCGACTCGCATCTGCACGTGGCCACGAACGTGCCGACCCTGCTGGTGCATGGATCGCAGTACGGCATCAAGGGCGACCGGCACCTGCACGCGCCGGAGGGGACACCGCTCGCCAACCTGCAGTTGACGCTGCTCGACAAGCTGGGCGTCGACGTGGAGCACTTCGGCGACAGCACGGGCGAGCTGCGGCTCGTCACCGGTGTGTGAAGCAGGAGGAATTGCGATGCGCCAGCAGCACACGACTTGCATTCGGATCGCCGCGCGGTTGGGGGCCGCCGCGGCGGCGCTCTTCCTCGCCACAGGTACCGCCGCGGAAGCGGCGGACCTGATCGAGGCCGTCCGCGGCCGTGACCATGCTGCCGTCGCGAAACTGCTGGCGCAGGGCGCGGATGTCAGTGCGCGGCAGCCCGACGGCGCGACGGCGCTCCACTGGGCAGCCCACCACGACGACCTGGAGACCGTGCAGCAATTGCTCGCGGCCGGGGCCGACGCGGGCGCGGCCAACGACTACGGCGCGACGCCGGTCTGGCTGGCGGCGACCAACGGCAACGCCGCCATCGTGGCGGCGCTGCTCGACGCCGGGGCCGAGCCGAACGCCGCGCTGGAGTCCGGCGAAACCGTGCTGATGGCTGCCGCGCGCACCGGGACGCCCGCGGCGATCGCGGCGCTGCTGGACGCGGGCGCCGACATCGAGGCCGCGCAGACCTCCCGGGGACAGACGGCGCTGATGTGGGCCGTGGCCGAGAACCGCCTTCGGGCGGCGCGCCTGCTGCTGGAGCGCGGCGCGGACGTGCACGCGCGCACCGGCATGGTGATGAGTGTTGATCCCAGGGGGGGCAGGAACCAGGTGTCGCGAGAGCCTGGACCGGCCGCCGACGCCCACGCCGGGGGCGCCGCGGAAGAGACATCCGCGATCAAGGACAATTCCGACTACGGGTCGCTGGTCCGCACAACTGGGGGGTTCACGCCGCTCATGTTTGCCGCACGGCACGGTGATCTTGCGATGGCCCGGCTGCTGCTGGACCACGGCGCCGCAATCGACGATGTGGATGCCGAGGGCAGCACGCCGCTGCTGGTGGCCACGGTCCGCGGGCATGTGCCGCTCGCCCTGCTCCTGCTCGAACGCGGCGCGGCGCCGGACGGGGCGCCGGAAGCGGCGGGCTACACGCCCCTGCATTGGGCCGTGAACCGCTCCGAAGCGCTGACGTCTCACGACTATCCGGACGCGCCCGGCGAATGGGCCGCGCTGGCCGGCATTCCCGACCGGCGCCAGCAGTTGGCGCTGATCGAGGCGCTCCTCGACCATGGTGCGGACGTCAACGCGCAATTGACCAGGCTCATGCCGCGCTACGGCTTCTCGCTCTACTTCCTCATCCTCCCGCCGAACACCATGGTCGGCTCCACGCCCTTTCTCCTGGCGGCCACGGCGGGCGACGCGGAGACGATGCAGTTGCTCGTCGACCGCGGCGCCGACCCGCTGCTGTCCGCGGCCGGCGGCATGACGCCGCTGATGATGGCAGCCGGCGCAGGCTGGGTGATCAACGAGAGCCTCGTCCCCGAGGCGGATCGGCTGGCCGCGGTGGAGCTGGCGCACGCGCTGGGCAACGACGTCAACGCCACCGATCGGCGCGGGTTCAACGCCGTGCACTGCGCGGCCTACGCCGGGCTGGTGACCGTCATCGAGTACCTGGCCGCGGCCGGGGCCGACATCAACCATGTGGCGAAGAACGGTCAGTCGCCGCTGGGCGTCGCCGAAGGCCAGCACCTGGCCCAGTTCATCGGCAGCCAGCCCGTCTCCGCGGCCGCCCTGCGCAGCCTGGGTGCGATCTCGGTGGGAGCCGTCACGCTGGAAAGCGCGCTCGACGAACAGGCGCGGCGCCGGGAGCTGCAGGGGCGCTGAACGCCGGCCTGCGGTGCGGCCCCGCCCGGCCTCTCGCCGAGGTCCCGGGCGGCGAACCGGCCGCGTCACGGCGGCGGCGCGCAGAGGCGCGTCACGGCAATCCGGACCAGCGCGGCGCGGTCCTGCTTCGAGATTTCGCGCGTGGAAAGCGCCAGTCCTCTGGCTGCCGCGACGAGCACCGTGGCAAGCTCGACGAACGAGCCGCCGTGCGAGTCGTCCGGCCGTGAGACGGTGCCGTCGGACTCCAGTACGCCCGCGAGCAGCTCGACAAACGATGTCTCGAAGCCGTTGCTCATCTCGATGATGCGGTCGATCACCGGGGCTTCGTGACCCTGCCAGAAGCGGGCCGCGCGGCTTCCGGCCCCGCTGTGCGGCGGAGGGTATTGCGCGATCAGCGCGCCGACCAGACGCTCCGTGAACGGCCGTCTGCTCGCCAGCATCGCTTGCGCATTGGCATGCGCGACCTCGAACGCGTGGCGCGCAGCCTCGTACGTCAGATCATCCTTGCTGCTGAAGTGAAGGTACAGACCCTGCCGCGAGAGACCGGCCCGGCGCGCAATCTCCGCCATCGACGCCTGCGCCGGCCCGTCCCGGCTCAGGACTTCGAGCGCGGCTTCCAGGATCAGCGTGCGCCTGGAACCGTTCTCGCGGGCTCTGTCTCCGGGTGCCGGCATCTCCTGGCGTTGCGCGCCGCGAGGCGCGCGCGAATCCGGTCGCATTGTATCCCCCCACGGGGAAAACCCGCATGCGCCAGGGCGCCGTGCGGGTAGACTGATGCCATGCCGGTCGTTACTCGATCCCCGTGGCGCGCGCGCGCCCTGCTCGTCGCCTGCCTGCTGGTCGCCGCGCCGGGCGCGCAGGCCGAGGACTGGCCGGAGTTCCGCGGCAAGGGCCGGCTCGGCGTCTGGCGCGAGACCGGCATCCTCGAGCGGTTCCCGGACGACGGATTGAACGTCGTGTGGCGTACGCCGCTCAACCGCGGCTACTCGGGACCCGCGGTGGCGGACGGCCGCGTGTTCGTCAGCGACTTCGCGCGGACGAATGCGCTGGCTGGCATCGAGCGTGCCGTCTGCCTCGATGAACGAACCGGCGAGATTCTGTGGACGCACGAATGGGAGGCGAACTACGCCGGCATCTCGTGGGACGAGGGGCCGCGCGCCACGCCGACCGTCGACGGCGACCGGGTGTACGTGCAGGGCGCGGCGGGCACGCTGGTGGCGCTCGACGTCGAGACGGGCGAGCCGCTCTGGTCCCGGCACTACCGTGAGGAGTACGGCGCCGACATGCCGATCTTCGGCTTCAGCAGCTCTCCGCTGATGGACGGCGAGCGCCTGATCGTGCTGGCCGGGGGCGTGCCGGACGCCAAGGTCGTGGCCTTCGACAAGCGGACGGGCGAGGAGATCTGGCGGGCGCTCTCCTCCGAGCAGTCCAGTCCGGGCGTGGGTCAGCCGATCATCATCGAGGCGAGCGGCGTCCGGCAGCTCATCGTCTGGCACCCCGTCGCGCTCTCCTCGCTGGACCCGGAGACCGGCGAGGTGTTCTGGGAGCAGCCGTTCCGGGTCGACTTCGACATGACCGTCGCCGTCCCCGTGCAGTACGGCCGCGAGCTGTTCGTGACGACCTTCTACAACGGCCCGCTGATGATGACCCTGGACGCCGACCGGCCGGCCGCCGCGGTGCGCTGGAAGGGCGACAGCAACAGCGAGATCCTGACCCAGGGGCTCCATTCCGTGCTGGCCACCCCGTTCATCGTCGACGGCTACATCTACGGCGTCGGCAGCTACGGCCAGTTGCGCTGCCTCGACGCCGCGACCGGCCAGCGCATCTGGGAGACGCAGGCCGTGACCGTCGAGCGGGCCCGGTGGGCGAGCGCCTTCATCGTGCGCCACGAAGACCGCTTCTTCATCAACAACGACCGCGGCGACCTGATCATCGCGCGGCTGACGCCGGCGGGCTACGAGGAGATCAGCCGGACGCACCTGATCGCGCCGACCTCCGAGCCAGGGAACCGGCGCGAGCTCGAGACAGTCAACTGGTCACACCCTGCCTACGCCAACCGGCGCATCTACGCCCGCAACGACGAGGAGATCATCGCCGCGTCGCTGGCGGCACCGTAGCGGCGCGTCGCGCGAAGCGCGACCACGCTCCTACGGGCCGCTGAGCCAGACGGTTTCGGCCGCCAACGCGCGGGCGAAGCGGCCGCCTCGAGCGTGCAGCGCTTCCCACTCGCGAGCGGTGTAGACCAGGAGGTCGGCCGGCACCGGCAGGGTTTCCAGCGGCCAGTCGCGGGCGCGCTCGATGAACGGCATCGAGCTCCGTCCGACGATCGCTACCAAGTCCAGGTCGCTGCCGAAACCGGCCTCGCCACGCGCGTACGATCCGAAATAACCGAACGCCTTCAACTCGGGACGCCGGCACGCCTCGGCGGCCGCCCAGGCGCGTAACCCGTCAAGCACCACCTTTTCCGGCGGCCAGCGCTTCACGGACGAACGTGAGAACGTCACGGGCAAAGTCAATCCCCTGACCGCTCTGCAACGGACCGTAGTGTTCGAACGGCGCTCCCTCGGGATGCCCATTCGGGTAGCGGGCCGGCACGTAGTACGTATCGAGGACATGCGCCCGCTCTACGAGGTGCTGCGGCACGCCGACGGGCAACTCGGCCAGCAGGCGCGCCACGACGTGTCCCCAGGCCTCCTGCCCGCGAGCCAGGTGCAGCGCCTTGACGGCTTTCTCGGCCGCCTGATGGGCCGCGAAGCACGCCCATTCGTGACGTCCGTCGCGCCGCGACGCGGCGGCCTGTTCGAGGTCGCGCTCGGCCTGGGCCAACCAGTCCTTCCAGCGGCACGGCATGGGTTGCCTCGCCACCCATTTTAGTCCAAGCACGAACGGCGCCGGCTGCAAGAGCCCGCGCTCCTCGGCCCTCCGGCGCGTTGCAGACCGCTCTGCTCAATTCGTATTCTAGTCTGGCCGCCGCGTTGCGGCGTAACAGCAGGGGGAAAACGATGACATCCGATAGCGGCGCTCATGCGGTTCCATGGGGCGACTTCATCGAGCGCGCCAGGCACTACCGCCTCGATAACCCGCGGCATGACGAGGAGGAGATGGCCCCGAAGCTCGACACCGGACGGCAATACGGAAAAGCGAGAGATCTCGTGCTTCGGGCCGCCGATGGATGGGGCGACGCGATTAGAAATGCGAAACCTCATCGTATTGTCATGCATCACATGATCAAATTCAAGTTCGACGCCTGGACCAGTCAGGAACCCAGCATGGCCCTGCATGCTCTTCAGGCGCTCTGGGCCACTACTGGCGACCCGTCGTTGGTCGAGCGCATTAGAACATTCTGTCGGGAGTTTCCGACAGGCGTCATCAGCGGTGCAGGCACTCGAGCGCATGTTGTTTCTGTCTTGCTCATGGGCGAGAACGCGGAGAACTACCCTCCTTACAAGAAACGTCAGATGACTGCCGCGTACGGGCAGACGGGGTATCCGCTTCCGAAGGAAGATGCGGACGAAGCGGAATTGTACGAGCACGCGCTCCGCTTTCTGGACAGGTTCATTGAGGAAGCAGCGGCGCGGGATCTTGGGGTGCGACACCGGCTGGATGCGCAATCCATCGCGTGGAGGACATTGATGTCGGGTGGACCGCCGCGCCCGCCCGCAGCCACGTTGGACGATCTCGCCAGGGAGCTGCACGTCCCGATCGATTTCCTGCAGAACATTGAAATGCTGCTCCAGGAGAAGAGGCAAGTCATCTTCCAGGGGCCGCCTGGCACGGGGAAGACGTACGTAGCCCGGGCGTTGGCTCGGCACCTCGCAGGGGGCGACGAGTGCTGCCAGCTTGTCCAGTTTCATCCGTCCTATTCGTACGAGGACTTCGTGCAGGGCTACCGCCCGACCTTACTAGACAACGGGCAGCCGGGATTCAAGCTCAAGGACGGACCGTTCGTGCAGATGGCCCGGCGGGCGGAGGGCGATCCGGACGGGCGCTACTTCCTGATCATCGACGAGATCAACCGGGGGAATCTCGCCAAGGTGTTTGGCGAACTGTACTTCCTGCTGGAGTACCGGGAGACTGGTATGCAGTTGATGTACCAGGAGGAGGAGGATACCGCGTTCACGATGCCCAACAACCTGCACATCATCGGGACGATGAACACCGCGGACCGCTCCATCGCGCTGGTGGACCTCGCGCTGCGCCGGCGGTTCGCGTTCGTGGACTTCGCCGTGAACAAGGAACCGGTCAAGGGTCTGCTCCGCCGCTGGCTGGAGGCGAACGACCTGGGCGAGATGGCATGGGTCGCGGACATGGTGCACCGGGCGAACGAGAAACTGGACGACCATCACGCCGCCATCGGTCCGAGCTACTTCATGCACAAGGGTCTCGACGAGACCGCCGTAGAGCGCATCTGGAACCACAACGTTCTGCCGTACGTGGAGGAGCATTTGCACGGACAGCGCGACCGACTGGGCGGGTTCGCGCTCGACGCGCTCCGCGGGGCGGGTGCCCCGGGCAACGAGGAGCCGGGCGACGGCAGCACCGCGCACGATGCCGGCGGCGACAGCGATGCGGACGATTGACCTTCGGGAGTACGAGGAGAGCACGCCGCTCGGCCTCTCTGTGGCCGAACGGGACGCGCTGGCGCACCGGGACCTGGGTCTCGCCATTACGCCGGCAGGCGGCACAGCGGATCGGTACACGCTGAAGCCGGGTGCCACCGTGGGGGCCGTGGAGGTGGGCGGGCTGTCGGTGCGCATCGCGCCCAAGATAGGTATCCGGCAGCTTCTGTCGCTCGCCTGCTATGCCATCGGGCAGATCAGGCTCCAGGCGCGCGAGTTCGACTTTCCCGAGCACGCCGCCCTGCCTGACGCGCTGGCGTTGGCCTTCGGAGCTGCCGCCCGCCGCGCGTTCGCGCGCGGGCTGCTCCACGGCTACCGCACCGAGGAGGACGCGCTGCCGGCCGTGCGCGGGCGCATCCGGTTCGACGACCAGCTTCGCCGTCGATTCGCCGTCCCGTTGCCGGTCGAGGTGCGCTACGACGAGTTCACGGCCGACATCCTCCTGAACCGCCTGGTGAAAGCCGCCGCGCAACGCCTCGGCAGGCTGGGGCTGCGTTCGCGAGAGGCGTGCAGCGGCGTCGCGTGGGTTGCGGAATCGCTGTGCGACGTGTCGCTCGCGGCCTTTCCGCGCGGCGCTGTGCCGGAAGTCACGTTCGACCGCCTGAACGAGCACTACCGCACCGTGGCGACGCTCGCGCGCCTCGTCCTGCGGCACGGCGCGTTCGAGGCCGATCGCGGCCAGGTCCGCGCGTCCGGCTTCCTGATGGACATGAACCAAGTGTTCCAGGAGTTCGTGACGGTTGCGCTGCGGGAAGCGCTCGGCGTTTCGGAGCGCGCGTTCGGAGAGCGCTCCATAAGCTCGCTCGACGACGAGGGGCGCGTGCCGCTGCAGCCCGACCTGACGTGGCGGGATGGTTCGCGCTGGAAGTTCGTCGGCGACGTCAAGTACAAGTGGATCGACGCCCACGCGCCCAACGCCGACCTGTACCAGTTGCTCGCCTACGCGACCGCGCTCAATCTGCCGGGCGGCCTCCTCGTCTACGCGCAGGGCGAACCGGAGCCCGCAACGCACACGGTGCGCCATTCGGGCAAACGGCTGGAAGTTGTGGCGCTCGATTTGTCCGGCGATCTGGAGGGTGTGCTGGCGAGGGCCGGAGACCTGGCGCAGCGCATCACAGGGTTGAGCCGCGCGGCGTGACCACGGTCGCCGCGCTCGCGACGCCGACCTCCGAGGCAAGAAGTCGAGCTATTGTGCTCAACGTCCTTGCTGAGGTCCCGCCCCTCGGCTGGCAGCCGCATTGTTGGCCGACCGCGCCGATATAACCGACCGGAGCGCACGGTTCACGGATTCCGATGTGTCGAAGACCGCGGCGACGTCGGGTTCCAGAGTGACAGTGACGACCGTACCGCTCATGCCGGATGCGAATCGGTTCGTGCGACTCCGCGAGTAGTCCAGGTCGTACTCCGGCCGCAGGTCGTCGGATCGGTCAGGGGTGGACGAGCCGTTGCTCGTAGTCATGTCGTTCCCGTCGCGTGGTACGGCGGGCGCTTAATGATCCGGACCTTGCTGCCGCGCTCCGTGAAACTCACGATCAGCAGCCGTTGCCGCGCAGAGTGTCCGACGATGATCTCCCGCGCCTCGTCGGCAGAGTGGTCGGGATCGTCGAAGATCCGCGCCAGCGGATCGGCGAAGACCGTCAACGCTTCCTCGAAGCGGACGCCGTATTTACCGAAGTTGGCCTCAGCTTTCGAAGCCTGCCATGCGAAATCCGCCGCCAACGCTGTACCCTGAGACTATCACGATGTCGTCGTGCTGCCGGTGACGGATCTGATGGCACTCCACCCGTCCATCCGAGACTCGAGGGGCCGGCTCGTCCTACCGCTCGACGAACGGACCGAGCCGCTCCAGCACGATCGCGACGGCCTCGTCCTCGGTCAGGCCGCCGAGCGGCGCCTCGCGCACCACCTGCTCGTCGACCAGGACGCGGCGGCCCCAGGCGCGGCTGACGCGGCCGACGAGGGCCGGCGGATCGCTCGTCGTGTCGAGCGCGATCTCGATGAAATCCTCGGCCGCCGCGTCCCTCGCCAGCCGCACCGACCCGGCCGGTGTGAGCACGCGGAAACCGTAGCCCTCCGCCTTGAGCACGGCCGCCACGGCCCTGCAGGCCGGGGCCACGACCTCGGCCAGCACCGCGCTGCCGTCGCGCTCGGCTTCCGCGGCGCGGGCCCGGCGGGCCTCCGCGGCGCGGCGGGCTGCCTGGATCGTCTGCAGCACGCGCTGCCGGACGTCGGCGGGGGCAACCATGGGCATCGTTCCGGGCTCGAGGCGGCCTCACGCGCGCGACGGCGTGCCGACCTCGTAGATCCGCACCAGCTCGATCAGCTTGTAGCCCCGGGTCTGATACGGGGGCACGACACGCTCGGTGTGCAGGTACTGGATCATCCCCTCGTCGGCGTAGTCCGGCTCTCCCAACTCCTCGGCGCCGGCGAGCTGCGACTCGAGCTGGTCCAGCGTCATGACCTTCTCGGTCACGGCGCGCCGCAGCGGCACGACCCCTAGCAGCCGGCGCCGCTCGCTGCGGCTGCGGGTGTGGAACCGCAGGAATATCTCGTTGCTGACGAAGTTGTACTCGACGTCGGCGCGGGTGGACGGCGCGTCCTCGACGCGCACGAACGCCACCGCCGGCTGGCTGGCGCACCAGTCGACGAGCCTGCGGGTGAAGTCGCCCTCACCCGACCAGTTGGAGGAATCCAGCTCCGCGGACATCGGCCCGTGCGATCCTACTGCGGCTCACCGCCGTTGGCCATGCAGGAGCCGCATCAGGCCGCGATCAGCCGCCACACCTGCGTCACCAGGAAGCAGACCGTGACGCCCACGGCGACCGGCAGCAGGGTGGCGAGCGTCGTCCATCCCGCGCTCCGCGTTTCCCGGTAGATCGTGTAGATGGTCGTGGAGCACGGGTTGTGCAGCAGGCTGAACAGCATCAGGTTCACGCCGGTCAGCAGGGTCCAGCCGCCGGCGCGCAGCAGATCGGCCGTCGCGCCGATGTCGTCGAGCTCGAACATCACGCCCGCCCCTGCCCCGGCGCCGCCGGCGGTGAGCACGGTCAGCATCAGCACGGTGGGGATGACGATCTCGTTGGCCGGAATCGCTACCACGTAGGCGAGCAGGATGACGCCGTTGAGGCCGATGAGGAGCCCGAAGGGATCGAGCCACGCGACGCCGTGCTCCGCCAGGCTGGCGCCGCCCAGGTGGATGTTGGACACGAGCCAGATCACCGCGCCGGCGGGCGCCGCGAAGACGACCGCCCGCCCCAGCACGATGAGCGTCCGATCGATGACCGACGTGTACAGCGTCTGCAGGATGCGCGGCGGGCGGTAGGGCGGCAGCTCGAGGCTGAAGCGCGTCGCCTCGCCGCGCAGCACGGTGCGGGACAGCAGCCACGAGGCGACGAACATCGTGATGATGCCGAGCACGGCAATCCCGACGACCGCGGCGGCCGAGACGACGCCCCCGAGGTGCACCGGCGCCAGGGCCCCTATGAAGATCGTGGCGATGAGGATCTGGGTCGGCCAGCGGCCGTTGCAGAGCGAGAAGTTGTTGGTGATGATGGCGATCAGACGCTCGCGCGGGCTGTCGATGACGCGCGTGGAGACGACGCCGGCCGCGTTGCAACCGAACCCCATGCACATGGTGAGCGCCTGCTTGCCGTGGGCGCCGGCCGACCGGAAGAGCGCGTCGAGGTTGAAGGCCACCCGGGGCAGATAGCCGAAGTCCTCCAGCAGGGTGAAGAGCGGGAAGAAGATGGCCATGGGGGGCAGCATGACGGCCACCACCCAGGCGGTCGCCAGGTACACGCCGTCGAAGAGGAAGCCGCCCAGCCACCAGGGCAGCCCGGCCGCGTCGCCGAGTCCCTTCAGCCACGGGTGCACGGTGTCGAGGAGCAGCGCGGCCAGCATCCCGGAGGGGACGTTGGCGCCCTCGATCGTGATCCAGAAGACCGCCGCGAGGATCGCCAGCATCAGGGGGAACCCCAGCCAGCGGCTCGTGAGCAGCCGGTCGAGGGTTCGGTCGAAGTCGAAGCCGACCCGCTTGAGCCCGCGCATCTGCGTGCCGTCGGCCACCTCCTGGGCCGCGGCGTAGAGGCGCTCCGTGATCGTGTCCTGGAAATCGGGGGGCAGATCCCATCGCCGGCGGCGGGCCGTGCGCAGCAGATGCTCCCGGGCGGCCTCCGGGACCGGCGGGGCGTCGGCCGCGTCGGGCGCCTCGCCGAGCTGCCCGAGCTCGCCGGTGCGCACCGCCTCGCCGACGGCGTCGTCGCCGGTCAGCAGGCGCAGCGCCACCCAGCGGGCGTTGGGCACCCGCGGAAACGTGCTCTCCACGACTCCTGTCACCTCGGCGACGGTGTCCTCGACGCGGTCGTCCAGGCGCGCCACCCGGCAGGGCGTGGTGGACGTCTCGCCGGTGGCGACACGGTAGGCCGCCGCGAGCAGGTCGTCGATGCCGACCTTCGAGCGCGCGACCCCGCTCACCACCGGTACCCCGAGCTGCTGCTCCAGACGCGCCGCGTCCACGGCGATGCCGTGGCGCCGGGCTTCGTCGACGAGGTTGAGATAGACGACGACGCGATCCGTGATGTCCAGGATCTGCAGGACGAGGTGGAGGTTCCGTTCCAGGCGCGTCGCGTCGACCACGACGACGGTCACGTCCGGGCGGCCGAACAGGATGAAGTCGCGCGCCACCTCCTCGTCCGCGCTCTCGGCCTGCAGCGAGTAGGTGCCGGGCAGGTCGACGACCTTCAGCCGCCGACCCTCGTAGGCGAACGCCCCCTCCGCCCGCACGATCGTCTTGCCCGGCCAGTTGCCGGTGTGCTGCCGGAGCCCGGTGAGCGCGTTGAAGACCGTGCTCTTGCCGACGTTCGGATTGCCGGCCAGCGCGACCAGAATGTCCCACTTGTCCGGGTTCAGCCCCAGCCGCAGCAGGCTGTCGGCGCGGTGCTGAGAGCAGCCGCCGCAGGCGCCCGCCGCCGCGCTCACCGGGCGGCCTCCGCCGCTTCGCCGGTGCGCTCCACGCGGATCCAGGACGCCTGCTGGCGCCGCAGCGCGATGAGCGCGCCGCGAATGAGATAGGCCACCGGATCGCCGGTCGCGCTCACCAGCTCGGGCGTGATTCGCGTGCCGCGGACCACGCCGAGGTCGAGCAGCCGGCGGCGTTGCGTGGCGTGGCAGGCGCGGGAGATCTCCACGACGCGCACCGTCTCCCCGGGTCGGGCGTCCCGGAGCGTGGTCCAGCTCGCCGCGGTGCGCTCGCCGGCCGGCAGCAGACGGACGCTGACGTTGCGCGCCGCCACGGCGTCGAGCGTCCACTCGCGCCCGCCAGCTTCCCGCACGCGAATGCCGCGGTCGGCCCGCGCGACGACGTCGAGTCGCCCGCCGAGGACGAGCCCTTCCCCGAGCAGGGCGTCGTAGATCTCCCGCGGCTCGTCCTCCAGATGCACGATCTCGACCGTCCGGCCGGGTTCGACCGTAGTCAGCTCGATGCCGGGAGCCGGCGGGATCTCCCCGGAGGCGTCCGGGATCGGGTCGCCGTGCGGGTCCCAGCTCGGGTAGCCCAGCCGCAGCTCGAGCGCGTCGGTCTGCTCGGCCGAGAGGGCGTGCTCCATTCGCTCGGCCTGCGCGTGCCACTCCGCCGGCGGAATGCCCGTGCGGTCAGCCAGATAGCGCTCCCAGAGCCGGTGCGTGCGCACGATGCGGATGGCCGACTGCGCCCCCTCGCTCGTCAGCACCGGTCCGTCCGGCGCCACCCGGACGAGCCCCATCGCGGCGAGCCGGGAGAGCAACGCGGCAGCCCGCGCGGTGGACACCTCCAGGCGACCTGCCAGGCTGTCGAGCGAGCACGCCTGGCCACTCTGCCGGCAGGTGAGCACGTGTTTCAGGGCATCCTCGAGCCGGACGCGCTCGCCCAGCCGCCAGAGGCGCAGCAGGCGGGGGAGCACACCGCGCTCGGGCCACAGCAGCACGGCCAGCAGCAGGCCGAGCGCGGCGAAGACGAGGAGTGCGAAACGCGGATCGGGCATTCTCGACGCGCGGGCAGCCAGGCACCCGCACTTTGACGCATGACAATTGAAATTTTGATGACTCAAAATACTATAGCATAGGATCAGCCATGGCGCTCCCGTCCAGCACGGTCGAGAACTACCTGAAGGCCATCTATCAGGCCCAGTCTGCCCAGGGTTCCGAGCATCGCCTCGTGCCCATGGGGCGTCTGGCCGGCGCGCTCGGCGTGGTGCCGGGCACCGCGACCACCATGGTCAAGACGCTGGCCGAGTCCGGGCTGGTCGACTACGAGCCGTACGCCGGCGTGCGGTTGACGCCCGCGGGCGAGAAGCTCGCCGCGCTCGTGCTCCGGCGCCATCGGCTGATCGAGCTGTTCCTCGTCAAGGTGCTCGGGATGAGCTGGGCGGAGGTGCACGACGAGGCCGAACGTCTGGAGCACGCCGCGTCGGACCGCCTCATCGATCGGATCGACGCGATGCTCGGACGGCCGGCCGCCGACCCGCACGGCGACCCGATTCCCGACTCGAGCGGCTCGATGGTGACGCCGGAGTACCAGACGCTGCTGACCTGCCCGCTCGGATCGCCGGTGGTCCTGACCCGGGTCACCGACCAGGACTCGGCGTTCCTGCGCTTCCTCGAGAGCAGCGGCCTCAAGCCCGGCCAGGCCATTCGGGTCGAGTCCCGCGACGCCGCCGCCGACCACGTGGTCGTCCGCGGCAAGCGCGAGCGGCAGATCATGATCGGCATGCGGGCTGCCGCTAAGCTGCAGGTGGCGCCGATCGAGCAGACGGCTTGACAGCGCTCGCTGACAGAGAGGCGGTGTTGGTGGCCGCCCCACGCAGCCCAACCGGCCGCCGGAGGCGGTGGAGACGCTGGCCGACCTGGACTTCGACACGAACGGCAGAGGGGTGCTGACGCGGACGACGCCCATGGAACGGCGGCTCGGGGTGAGTACCTATCGGGACGGAGGCCGAGTCGTTCGCGATGGCGTTCGAGGAGAACGGGCGGGTGATCCCCGGCCGGTTCGGCGATGGCGGCGCGGTTGGTGCGGGCCTGTTCGGGGCGACAGCGTCGTCGCTCGGGTGGGACTGATCGGGGTTGACGTGACGGGCGCTCTGCTGCTCCGTGGCCGCCTCCACGCCTATCGGCTGAGGCGGCCGGCTAGTTAACAGCCCGAGGTAGAAGTCGGTTCGCCGAGCCCTGCTGTTCAGGCCGCTTGGCGATGAGTAATTGAGCCGACGGGCGCCGGCGGTGTCCATTTGAGGCCCCAGGGACGCGTCAGACGCCCCCAGTGGTCGATCAGGCGGTCGATCAGGCGGAAAATCGCCGAAAAAGCCCGCCCCTGCAGGCTCCGGGGCGTACCGATGCCGGTCTGGCGCCGCAGGAGCATCCCGATGTTGCAGGCAGCCGCCTGGATCAGCACCCGCTTGCGGACATTCTCGTGACCGCGCACAAACACCCGACGCATGCCCCCCGTCTCATACATGTGCGCGAAAGTACGCTCCACCATCTCGCCCCGGCAGCGTTGCAGGCGACGACCCCGCCGCCCGTGCACACGCCGCCGGTTCGCATACAACGCCTGCTGCGCAGCACGCTTCGCCGGCGGCGTCTCTCCCGTCTTCTTGTCCTGCCAGACGCGCCGGCCGCGCTCGGGCTCCGATACGTAGCTCCGAACCCCGACCTCGCCGAGAGCCACCAGCGTCTCGTCGCTGTGATACCCCTTGTCAGCGACCAGCTCTTCGACCCCTCGACCGTCCGGCTGCACCAACTCCACCTGCTCGGCCGCCGCGGTCAGCGTCTCCGGCAGCGTGGCCGTATCGCCGTCCGATGCATCCTGCACCGTCACCGACACGATGGCCCCCGTCTCCATGTCGACCCCGTGCTCGACCTTGTGAGCCAAGTGCGTCCGGCCGTCCTTCATCTTCGCGATCTTCGCGTCCGGATCCTGCGGCGATTGCCAGTCCTTGTTCGACGTCTTCTTGTTCTTGCGAGACCGGTCGAACCGAGCCAGATCCGCCCGCGTCGGGGTCTCCACCCCAGACGCCTCCGCCAAGCGCCGAAGGAACGCTTCGTAGCTTTCTCCCGTGTCCCGCCGCTCGATGCTCCGCATCGCCGCGTTCGCTTCCAGCGTCGTCGCATCGACGCCCACCGTCTTCCCCTTGACCAGACCCGCCGCCGACAACTGCTCGAGAACCCACGTGAATACCGCCTCGTGCGTCTCGTCGTCGATCAGACGACGCGTCCGCGACAGCGTCGAGTGGTCCGGCGCCGCCTCGGTCACATCCAGGTCCAGGAACGACCGCAGGCTCAGAGAGTCGGCCACCCGCCACGCAATCCCACGCTCCGAAGACAGACCCTCGAAGTAGCCGATGAACAGCATCCGGAAATACCGCCCAGGACGCAGGCTCGGCCGCCCCATCCGCGTCGCGTAGAACACCGCGCACAGCCCCTCGACGAACGCGTCGAACCCGGCCTCGTCCAGAACCCGGTTCAGACGCTCGAAGAACGGATGCCCCGCGTTCGTCGGCAAATCCGCCGTCGTCACCCACAGCGGCGCCCCTGGTCGCGCGGCCGGTTTCTTGCCACCCAACAAGGCCTTGCTGATGGCCGGCGACGGCGCGGCGAACAGTCGCATCGCGACCACGCTCGACATCAGCCGGCCGACGGTGTTGCACTGGCGCGCGCGCTTTCTCACCGATGGGCTCGATTCGGTTGGGGAAGTGCGTCCTGGCCGCGGACGCAAACCCGAGATCACGGCCTGCCAAGTGCAGGCCATCGTACATGCCACGTTGCACGAAACGCCGCCGGGCGCCACTCACTGGAGCTGCCGCTCGATGGCCAAGGCGGCCGGCGTGAGCCGCTCGACCGTCCAGCGCATCTGGGACGCGCACGGCCTGCAGCCGCACCGCATCACGACGTTCAAGTTGTCGAAAGACCCGGCCTTCGTCGAGAAGCTGACCGACGTCGTCGGGCTTTACCTGAACCCGCCGGACAAGGCCGTGGTGCTGTGCGTGGACGAGAAGAGCCAGATTCAGGCTCTGGACCGTACACAGCCGGGCCTGCCCATGAAGCCGGGCCGGCGCGGCACCATGACCCACGACTACAAGCGACATGGCACGACGACGTTGTTCGCTGCGTTGAACGTGCTGACCGGCGAGGTCATCGGCCAATGCCACGGCCGTCATCGGCACCAGGAATTCTTGAAGTTCCTGCGCCACCTCGACCGGGCGTTCCCGCCCGACCTCACGTTGCACGTCATCCTGGACAACTACGCGACCCACAAGCACAAGAAGGTTCGCAAGTGGCTGGCCGCCCGCCCGCGCTTCAAACTACACTTCACGCCCACCAGCGCCTCGTGGCTCAACCTCGTCGAGAGCTGGTTCAGCAAGCTGACGCAGCAACGCCTTCGCCGCGGCGTCTTCTGCAGCGTGCAGGAACTGGTAGCGGCCATCCAGGACTACTTGACCCAACACAATGCAGACCCGAAGCCGTTCGTGTGGAGCACCACCGTCGAGGCCATCCTCGACAAGGTCAACAAGTGTAAAGTCATTCTAGCAGCCCGTGGCAAAAGGCCCCGCTGCATTCGAGCGGCCATGCATCCCGGCTGGCGGCGTTGCTCCTCGGTCGAATATGGCCAATATGCTCGCTCGTCGCGCCTTGCCAGCCGGGCGCCTGGCCGCTCTCGGTGCAACGCGGGGTTTTCACCACGGGCTGCTAGGGACACACCACTAGCGCAGGGAACGGCATGGATGTCAACAAGAAAATTCTGAGGTGGTGTCACAGCGACTCGAGGAAGGCCATCAGGGCGGCGAGGTCGGCGGCGGACAACTCGGGCAGCCGGTCCCTGGCCGCCCGCGCCTCGCCCGCGTGCCGGACCACCGCCTCGAGAATGGTGGCCGCGCTGCCGTCGTGCAGCAGCGGCCGCCGGTGGCGCAGACCCCAGAGCGCCGGCGTGCGGATCTCGTTCGGCATGGCCGCCGCCTGGGCGATGCCGTCGCCCGTCCCGACGTCGTGCAGCAGCAGGTCGGAGAAGAGCGGCACCGGGCGGCGGTCGAAGACGGGATTCAGGCTCGGACCGGTAGCCAGCACGGGGACATGGCAGGCGGCGCAACCGATCGACTCGAAGACCTGCCGGCCGCGCGCGACCGGCCCCGTCACGTCGCCGCGCGGCGGCGGCGCGAGCAGCCGCATGAACGACTCGAAGTTGTCGATGCCCCGCCGGCCGGTGCCCGGCTCCGGCACGTCCTCGGGCTCCGGGAGCGGATCGCACAGGCGGAGCTGGAGCTCGGTCAGGTTGAACGTGAGCTCGGCGGGAAACAGATCGTTCGTGATGCCCATCTCGTTCCGGTAGGCGTCGCCGCCGAACTCGAGCAGCGTCGCGATCTGGGCCTTCCAGCCGAACCGCCCCACGCGCAGCTCGCCGGTCGCGCGGTCGGTGACGAGCGCGGCCCGGCCGCTGATTCCGTCGCCGTCCACATCGTGCGGGTCCTCGAGCCCGAGGATGTCCGCGTCCGGTATCGCTTCGACCAGTCCCGCGCCGAACAGGGGAATCGGCACGCGGCGCGCGATGACGTTCGCCTCGGCCGGAATCACCGACTGGCAGCCGTGCGTCGGAATCGAGAAGAGCTGGAACAGCGACCCGCGCGCCGGGTCGAAGTCGCGGAAGGCGCCGTCGGCGTTGCGGATGCCGGCGCGGACGGTGGCGACCGGGGCGATGCCGCCGATGGCCGGCACGCTGTGGCAGGCGGCGCAGCTCGTCGCGTTGTAGGCCGGCCCGAGCCCCTCTTCCGCCGTCTCGACCTCCAGGAAGTCCTCCAGGCCGAGCCGGAACTCCTCGAACTCGGCCGGCGTGATGCCGGGCAGCGGGTCGCCCGGCGCCGCGGGATGCTGGCCGGCCGCGGTGGCGGCAAACGCCGTCAGCGCCGTCAGAATTGCCGTGCGGCCCGCGACCGCCGCGCCGGCGAGCGTTCTCATCGGCTGCCGTCGGAAGCGGCCACCACGATCTCGCCGCGCATGAAGTGGTGTCCGGCGCCGCACAGCCGCGAGCACTCGAAGCGGTAACGTCCGGGCGCCAGCGCCTCGAACCGCACCACGGCCTCGCCCTGCCGTCGCTTGGGAACCGCCACGTTCACCTGCCGGCCGACGATGCGGAAGCCGTGCATGGTGTCGGCGCTGCGAATGCGCAGCTCGACCGGCACGCCGGCGGGCACCCGAATCTCGGACGGGGTGAACGAGAAGCGCTCGGCCACCACCGGCACCACCACGGGCTGCGGCTCGATCCCGCGCGCGCCGGCCAGTCCCGAGCCCGCGAGCGCGACCCCGGCCAGCACCACACGCCACCCGGGACGCCTCAGAACCACCATCCCAGCCCCAGGTTCAGGGAGTCGGGCGCGTCGATCACCGCGCTCTGGTTGCGCAGCACCGTGTAGTCGAGCTTCACGGCCACGTCGGGATCCGGGAAGTACGTCAGGCCGAACACCCACGCGTCGCGGTCGAACTCCCGGAGCGGACGGAACCCGGCCGGCATGTCGAACTGCGTGTCGAAGTTCTCGTAGCGCAGAAAGGCGGCCAGCTCCCTCGGCGCCGGGTGCGGCAGGATGAAGTACGAACCTTCCAGGTAGAAGCCGCGGATCTCCTCGGCCACGTTCGGGCTGACCCCGGTGGTCCGCTGGACCGCCCGGTTGAGCCGCTCCATCCCGTCCAGAAAGCCGTGCGCGTACTGGCCCCGCGCCTCGAGCTCGCCGAGCCGGTAGCGGCCGTCGAACTCGACCAGCGTCAGGCTGGTGTCGAAGCGCAACGTGTTGAAGCCGGTCTCGCCGCTCCACACGCTGGCGCCGAGCACGAGCCCGGGCGTGCCGACGTACTCGATGCGGCCGGTGCCCGCGAGGCGCCGCGCGTTGGATTCGGCGCCCTTCTGCCGTCCGCCGCGCAGTCCCTCCTCGGCGCTGAACCCGAACGCGTCGAGGGTCGCCATCGCGTAGACGCGATAGCGCACGCCCGGGCCCACCTCGCCGTGCACGCCGACGCCGGTGTCGAACCAGGTGGTCGGGATGATGACCGTGTCGACGAACGGCCGCTCGACGCCGTGGAAGACGGGCGGCTCGTGGCGCTCGTTGATGATGCCGACCGGTGCGAGCAGCATGCCGGCGCGCACGTTGAACCCGCGCGTGATGAGGAAGTCGACGTACGCCTGCTCGAGCTCCAGCTCGCCGTCCGTCTCGTCCGAGACCACCGCGTGCTCGAGCTCGAGCTCGGCGACGAATCGAATGCGGTCCGAGAAGCCGTGGGAGAAGAGCAGCACGAAGCGGTGGAAGTCGAGAACGGCGTCCTCGTTCTGCCGGTTGTTGTAGTGGAAGTCCATGTACCCGGAGAGGGGCCCGGTCACCGGCTGGGACGACGCCCCGTCGGAGGGCGGGGGCGACTGGCCGGCGCCGTATGCCGACGGCCACCGCGCCCGACCAGCGGCGTGCGGCGCCGGCGCCGCCGTGCGGGGCCATTCCTGCAGTATGCTCCGGACGTTGCGGCGCAGCGTGTCGGCGGCGGCGGCGCCGACCGTGAGGTGCCTCGCCGGCGCGCCCTGCCAGCCCGGCGCCGCGGCGCGGTTCGCCGGCTGCGCGCCCGAGGCGGACGGGGCCAGGAACGAGCACAGCACCAGCGAGCACACGACGCGTCCAGCCGCGCGGCCGGCCGAAATTTGGTGTACTGAAAGCATTTATTTTGACTCTAACATGTTTGTCTTTTGAATACTCAAAAACCTGCACCGCCACGCTCGACGCCCAAGGCGCGCACAGCGCGCCTCGGCGGGAGTGGCGCGGGGCTATGGGGCCCCCGCAAACGGACGCCGGGGGTTCGGGGCGAAGCCCCGTCTGATTGAAGCCGGGCGAAGGGGTCCCCGCAAGCGAACGCCGGGGGCTTGGGGCGCAGCCCCGTCAGACGGATGCCGCGTACGTCGCGAACGAGGTGGGCGTCTCCCACACCGTCACGCGTATGACCGGGAATCCTCGTTCGCGAGCCTGATCGAAGATCACCTTCGCGATATGCTCCACCGTCGGATTGTGATCGACGACGAACACCGGCTCGCCCAGCCGGCGGAGCGGCTCGAGCAGCGGATCGTCCCGCCGCAGAATCATCTTGTGATCCAGCTCGCGGTCGATCCAGCCCTTGATGATGCGCTTGATGTCACCGAAGTCGCAGACCATGCCGCGCGGATCGAGCGACTCGGTGCGCACCTCGATCTCGGCGACCGCGTTGTGCCCGTGAGGATGCTGGCAGACGCCTTCGTACTCCAGCAGCCGGTGGCCGTAGCAGAAGTCGATCCGCTTCGTGACGGAATACATCGGAGGTAGCTGGCGTGAAGCAGGGGCGATGGTAGTCGAGCGCTCGAACGACGGTCAAGAACCGGTGGCGGCGATCCTCTGCTCCGGCGGCCTCGACAGCGCCGTGCTGGTGGCGCGCGAGGCCGCTGCCGGCGTCGTGCAGCCCCTCTACGTGAGCGGCGGCCTCGCGTGGGAGCAGTCCGAGCTGGCGGTCGTCGAGCGGCTGCTGGCCGCACCGACCTTCGCAGCGTCCGTACGCCCGCTCGCGCGGCTCGCGGCGCCGCTGACGGACCTCTACCCGCCGTCGCACTGGGCGCTGCGCGGAACGCCCCCCGCCTACGGCACGCCCGACAGCGACGTCTACCTCGTGGGACGCAACGCGGTGCTGCTCTCCAAGGCGGCCGTCTACTGCGCGCTGCACGGCATTGCGCGCATCGCCGTCGGTCCGCTGGCCGGCAACCCCTTCCCCGACGCGACGGCCGAGTTCTTCGCGGCCATGGCGCACGCCCTGTCGCTGGGTCTGGACCACCCGCTGGACATCGTGGCGCCCTTCGCGAGCCTGGGGAAGCCGGACGTCATCCGTCTGGGCGCGACGCTCGGCGTGCCGTGGGAGCTCACGGTGTCGTGCATGAATCCGGTGGAGACGGCCCACTGCGGCCGCTGCAGCAAGTGCCGCGAGCGGCTGCAGGCGTTCGCCGCCGCCGGCGTTCGCGACCCGGCGCCCTACGCCTTTCGGCCCGCCGACGTCTCGACCGGCCGCTGAGGCGCCGGGCGAGCGCCCCTCCGGGCTGACCCTTCAGGCCCTGGCGGCGGCGGCCTGCCGCTTGAGGTCCGCGAGCAGCGCGTCGAGGCGATGGAAGAGCGCCTTGCGGGGACGCCGGCCGCGGGGCGATCCGACGGCGTACTCGCAGAACAGCGGGAACGCGATGGTCGAGTCGCAGTAGGCCACGACCGTGTCGGGGAGCTGCCCGGGATTCACCTTGCCCCAGCTCACGGCCTCGGCCGGCGTGGCGCCCGACAGCCCGCCCCAGACCGCCTGATCGGTCGTCAACTGGATGAAGAACTCGTTGCCCCCCTTGGGGATGCCGTAGATCTCCCAGAGGGTCGGCTGGCCCTGGAGGTAGAAGTTCTTGGGCGAGCCGCCGCCGAGGATCACGCAGCCGTTCTTGTCGCCCGCGAGAATGATGGCGCATACCTCGTTGACGTCCCGGTTGGGGTCGACCATGCAGCGGCCGTCGTTGAGCAGCGCGTGGTAGGCGAGGTTCATGCCTATCGAGCTGTCTCCGGGCGACGACGTGTAGACGGGCACGCCCGCCGAGGCCGCCTTGGCCACCAGCGAGTGCTCGTCGCAGCCCGGGTTCCGCTCCAGCAGATCGCGGCCGAGCCGGTAGTGCAGCTCGGCCGACGAGATGGGCGCGTCGAACGCCTGGCGCGAGAGGAAGTCGCGCAGGTAGGCGTCGGTCTCGAGCAGGACGTCGGCGGGGAACAGGACGTCGTAGATCCGGATGATCCCGTGCTCGTACAGCTCGACGTCGTCGAGAAACGGCGAGCCGCGGTGCAGCGTGAAGTTCAGGGCATGGTGGAGATCGTGGTACAGGTTGGCGCCGGTGCTGACGAGAAAGTCCACCAGCCCCCGGTCCATCAGCTCGATGACGCAGCCGCCGAGCCCGGCCGGCGTCAACGCCCCGGCCATGGTCAACCCGATCGTCGTGTCGTGGGCCGGATCGAGCATCCGATCGGTGAAGACGTGGCACGCCTCCGACAACCGCCCGGCGTTGAAGGCCTGGAATCCCTCGTCGACGAGCCGCCGCAGCTCCTGGCTGCCGCGCGGCCGGTAGTAGCGGATGGGCTTGCCGCCGAGGTAGGGCTGCTGGTCGGCGGTGGGAGCGCCTGGCCGGCGATGGGGCACGGCGGTAGTCTACCCGCCGCCCGCACGGCGGTCGGCGGGATCGATCCAGTCCGGCCGGCGCCCCCCGGCCGCGGCGAGCAGGAGCGCCACGCCGGTCGCGCCCAGGAGCCAGCCGAGGCCATCGGACAAGCGCGACTCCCAGCCGAAGTCGAAGGCGCGCAGGCCGGCGCAGGCGGCGGTCAGGACGCCCCCGGCGAGAGCGGCGGCGCGGCGATCGAACGCCAGGCGCAGGACCAGGCCGCGCGCGCGGCGCAGCCCCGGAGCCCCGGGCCGCCTACATGCCGGTGATGTGGTATCCGGCATCGACCATCAGGACCTCGCCGGTCACGGCGCCGCTGCGCGGTCCCAGCAGGAACACCGCGGCGTCGGCGACCTCCGCGCTCTCGGCCGTCCTGCGCAGCGGCGCGCGCTCGCGATAGTGCTGGAGGATGTGGGTGAAGCCGGCGATGCCGGACGCCGCCAGCGTCTTGATCGGGCCCGCGGAGATGGCGTTCGCGCGGATGTTGCGCGGGCCGAGATCGCTGGCGAGGTATCTGACCGAGGCCTCGAGCGCGGCCTTGGCCACCCCCATGACGTTGTAGCTCGGAAACACCCGGCCGCTGCCCAGGTAGGTGAGCGTCAGGATGCTCCCCCCGCCGCGCCGCTCCATCAGCGGTGCGGCGCCGCGGGCCAGCGCGATCAGCGAGTAGGCGCTGACGTCGAGCGATTGCCGGAAGTCGTCGCGGGTCGTCTCCACGAACGGCTCGGAGATCGCTTCCCGCGAGGCGAACGCAACGCCGTGCACGAGGAAGTCCAGGCCGCCGTGCTCGACGTCGACCGCGCGGTAGAGCGCCTCGATCTCGTCGTCGCGGGTGACGTCGCACGCCAGCAGTTGGGCGGGCCGGCTCAGGGTGGCGGCCAGTGCGCGCGTCTTCTCGCCGAACCGATCGTTGGCGTAGCTGAGCGTGAGGCGAGCCCCCGCCGCGTCGGCGGCCCTGGCGATCGACCAGGCGAGCGAGCGCCGGTTGGCCACCCCGACAACGAGTCCGTTGAGTCCGTCCAGATCGCCCATCCGCCTGCCGGGTGGCCGATCCTCAGCGGGAGCGTCCCTTCCCCCGGCGCGAGGAGGCGGACCGCGAGGTCGAGTTGAAGCGCTGCTGCCCGCCGCGCTCGTTGCGCCGGGCCGGGCGCGCCTTGTTGCCGTTGACCTCGTCGGGCTGTCCGCCGGCCCGGTCGGGGCGCACGCTGCGGGCCCGGAAGTTGCCGCGGCCGGTGCCCGACGCGCCGCCCCGCGGCTGCTGGTGCATCGTGAACACCGGCGGCTGCCGCGGCACCGGCGGAACGCCCTCCTGCGGCTTCAGCGTCGCGCGGATCAGCGGCCGGCGTACGGACTCGCCGTCGCCGCGCTCGGCCGCCGCCTCGGCGACGGCCGACTCATCGGAAGGGTCCAACGCGGGATCGACTTCACTCGGGCGGTCGTGCTCGCTCATAGGATCGACCCGTCCCATGCGACGGAGCGGAACTCCGTGACACGAGATTGAAGTGGGACTCGCTCACACCCACGCGAACTCGGCGCTGACGAACTTCCCGAAGGCCTGAGGCGGGAATGGGAACGTGAACTCGTAGAACTCATAACATAGCAGACCGCGTCGAGACGACGCAACCCGGAAGTCCCGGATCCTCATCGGCTGGCGGCCACCCACGCCCGCGCGGCCTCGAGCGCCGCCTTCACCGCCGCGGGGCTCGTGGACTGCGGGGTCTGCCGCGCCGCCACGGAGCCGCGGGCGGTGATGCGCGCCGCGACGTCGTCCTCGAAGAGCTCGTGGTGCCGCTGCCACTCGGCCGCCGTCAACGCCGCGAAGTCGCGCCCGCTGGCCGCGAGCTCGCGAACGATGCCGCCGACCACCTCGTGGGCGCGGCGGAACGGCAGTCCGCGGGCGACGAGATAGTCGGCAACGTCCGTGGCGAGCAGCAAGCCGCCGGCCGCCGCCTCGCCGGCGCGGGGCCGGACCTCCAGGCTCGCGACGACGGTCGTCACCGCCGCGAGCGACCCGCCGACCGCATCCTCGGCATCGAACACCGCCTCCTTGTCCTCCTGCAGATCCTTGTTGTACCCGCTCGGCAGCCCCTTCATCGTCGCGAGCCAGCCGGCCGCGCGCCCCACGACCCGCCCCGCCTTGCCCCGCACCAGCTCGAGGGGATCGGGATTCTTCTTCTGCGGCATGAGGCTGCTGCCGGTCGCCACGCGGTCCGACAGCTCGAAGAAGCCGAACTCCTCCGCGGTGAACAGGATCAGATCCTCGGCCAGCCGGCTGAGGTGCACCATCAGGAGTGCGCAGGCGTGCAGCGTGGACGAGACGAAGTCACGGTCGGCAGCGGCGTCCAGGCTGTTCGACACCACCCGCGAGAACCCCAGCCGCCGGGCCAGCGCGTCGACGTCGATCGGGTAGCTCGTCCCGACGACCGCTCCCGAGCCCAGCGGCAGCGCGTCGGCCTCGTCCCTGGCCTGCTCGAGGCGGGCGTGGTCCCGCCGCAGCGCGGCGGCGTGCGCCAGGAAGAAGTGCGCGACGAGCACTGGCTGAGCCCGGCGCAGATGCGTGTACGCGGGCATCAGCGCGGTCCCGGCGGCGTCGGCCTGGTCCGCCAGCGCCTCCACGAGCCCGACCACGGCGCGCTGCGCGCCCGCGAGGCGGCGGCGCAGGTAGAGCCGCAGGTCGAGCGACACCTGCTCGTTGCGGGAACGGCCGGTGTGCAGCCGGCGCGCGACGTCGCCCACCCTTTCGATGAGCTTGCGCTCCACGAACGCGTGGACGTCCTCGTCGTCGCCGTCGACGAATCCGGGTTCCCGGCGGCCCGCCTCGAGAATGGCCGCGAGCCCCTCGCGGATGGCCGCGGCGTCGCCCGGGGACAGCACGCCGGCACGGGCCAGCGCGTCGGCCCACGCCAGGCTGCCCTCCACGTCCTCCTCGAAGAGGCGGCGGTCGAAGCCGAAGGAGGCCTGAAAACGGAAGACGTCGGCGTCCGGCGCGGCCGCGAACCGCCCGGACCACAGGTGCCGGGCGCCGCTCATCCCGTCACCGCGACACCCCGCCGGCCGCGGCGTCGACCGCCGCGGCGCGCGGCGCCTTGCGCGCGGACGTCTCCACCGGGAGGCCCCAGATCTTGATGAACCCCTCGGCCGCCGAGTGGTCGAACTCGTCCCCCGCGTCGTACGTCGCGAGCCCCGTCTCGTACAGCGCGTTCGCGGACCGCCGGCCCACGATGCGGCAGTCGCCGCGGTAGAGCTTCAGGCGGGCCGTCCCGTTGACCAGCTCCTGGACCTTGGCGACGAACGCGTCGATCGCTTCGCGGGCGGGCGTGAACCACAGGCCGTTGTAGACGAGATCGGCGTAGGTCCGGCCCATGTCGTGCTTGAGGCGCTCGACGTCCCTGGGAATGACCAGCGCTTCGAGCTCGCGGTGGGCCGTGAGGAGCAGCGTCGCGGCCGGCGCCTCGTAGATCTCGCGCGACTTGATGCCGACCAGCCGGTTCTCCACCATGTCGATACGCCCCACGCCGTGCACGCCGGCAATGGTGTCGAGCGAGTTGATCAGCTCGCTCAGCGGCATGGCGACGCCGTTCACCTTCGTCGGCACGCCCGCCTCGAACTCCACCTCGACATAGGCCGGCGCGTCCGGGCACTCGGCCGGCGACTTGGTCAGCGCGTAGATGTCTTCGGGCGGCTCGGCCCAGGGGTCCTCGAGCACGCCGCACTCGATGGACCGCCCCCACAGGTTGGTGTCCGTGCTGTACGGATTGTCGACGGAGGCGGGAATCGGGATGCCGTGGGCGCGCGCGTACTCGATTTCGTCCGGGCGGGTCATGCCCCACTCGCGGGCCGGCGCCACGACGCGGATGGCCGGGTTGAGCGCGCGGGCCGAGACGTCCATCCGCACCTGATCGTTGCCTTTCCCGGTGCAGCCGTGCGCGATGATGCCCGCGTTCTCGAGCTCGGCGATCTCCACCAGCTTCTTGGCGATCAGCGGCCGCCCCAGGGCGGTGGCGAGCGGATACTTGCCTTCGTAGACCGCGCCGGCCTGCAGCGCCGGCAGCACGTACTCCCGAGCGAACTCCTCGCGCACGTCCACGACGTGGGCCCGCACGGCGCCCACCGCGAGCGCACGCTCGCGAACGTCGTCGAGCTCCTTGCCCTGCCCGAGATCCATCGTCACGGCCACGATCTCGGCGTCGTACTTGTCGGCGAGCCAGCGGACAGCCACCGACGTGTCCAGGCCGCCCGAGTACGCCAACACTATGCGTTCCATGCCAGTTCCTCCGCTTCATTCAGACGGGGCTGCGCCCCGAACCCCCGGCGTCCGCTTGCGGGGACCCCTGCGCCCCGCGCCGCTACCGCCGAGGCGCGCCGTGCGCGCCTTGCGCCGGCTGCGCCGGCGCTTCCTTACCAGACGGGGCTGCGTCCCGACCCCCCGGCGTCCGCTTGCAGGGACCCCTGCGCCCCGCGCCGTGCGCGCCTAGCCAGGGAGCGGGTCAGCCGCGCGCCCAGCCCTCCAGCAGCCGCGTCACCTCGCGCCCCGCGCGGGCATGGCGCGTGATGACCAGAATCGTGTCGTCGCCGGCGACGGTGCCCACGACCTCCGGAAGATCCGCGCGATCGATCGCGATGGCCAGCGACTGCGCCTGGCCCGGATCGGTCCGCAGCACGAGCAGTTGCTGGACCTGATCGAGCCGCCGCAGATACTCGCCCACCGCACGCCGCACGCCGTTCTCCGCGCCCCGGCTCTCGTCGCCGCGCCCGCCCGGCGGCACGCCCGGCCTCTGGTACGCGCCGTCCGCGGCGCGCTTGACCAGCCTCAGCTCCTTGATGTCGCGGGAGATGGTCGCCTGCGTCGCGTGAAACCCGCGCGCCCGGAGCCGCCGGCACAGCTCGTCCTGGCTGCAGACCGACTCCTGGGTCACCAGATCGAGGATGGCCGACTGCCGGTATCGCTTCATGAATATCCTTCAGGCCGCATGATTATACACAACCGGCAGCGCGCGATCAATGCCGGTGGCGTGACGAATGCCGGTATCCAGCAAGCATCAGCAGGATCCCACGGCCCCGCCCGCTCCTGTGCTGGCGGTCATAGATATTCTTCTGATAGCATATTCACTCATGCTAGACGTACGGGTCGGCATCGCGGGCGCGACGGGGTACGGCGGACAGGAGCTGTTGCGCCTCCTGGCGCGGCATCCGCACGCCGAGGTGACGGTGGCCATGGCGTCGAGCACGAGCGACGGCGTGCGCTCGCTCCCGGCGCTGACCGGCGTGTGGTCGGGAACGATCACGCCCTTCGCCATCGACGAGCTGACCGCCGCCGCGGACCTGGTGTTCCTCGCGCTGCCGGAGGCCGCCAGCGGGGCGCTCGTCCCGGACCTGGTCGAGCGCGGCGCGCGGGTGCTGGACCTGTCCGGCGCCTTCCGCCTGCGGGACGCCGCGGCCCGGGCGCGCTGGTATCCGCAGACGCCCGAGCTGGCGCTGCCGGTGGCCTACGGACTGACCGAGCGGCGGCGAAGCGCCCTCAGGGAGGCGCGCGTGGTCGCCTGCCCGGGCTGCTATCCCACGTCGGCGCTCCTGCCGCTGGAGCCGCTGGCGGCGGCCGGGCTGCTCGAGGGCGACATCGTGATCGACGCCAAATCGGGCATCTCGGGCGCCGGCAAGACGCCGAGCGAGCGGACCCACTTCTCCGAGCGCCACGGCAGCGTCGCCGCGTACGGGGTGTTCGGACACCGCCATACGGCCGAGATCGAGCAGGAGCTGGGGCGGCCGGTGACCTTCGTGCCCCACCTGGTCCCGCTCGACCGCGGCATCCTGACCACGATCTACGCGCGCGTCAGCGCGGGGACCACCGAGGCGGCCGTCGCCGAGCTCTTCGAGCAGGCGTACGGCGGGGCGCCGTTCGTGCGGCTGCGGAAAGGAGCGCTGCCGGAGATCAAGCACGTGGCGCATACCAACTTCTGCGACATCGGCTGGAAGCTGGATGCGGACAGCGGCCGCCTGGTGCTGGTTTCGTGCCTGGACAACCTGGTCAAGGGCGCCGCGGGCCAGGCGGTTCAGAACTTCAACATCGCCTGCGGCTTCGACGAGCAGGCCGGGCTGGTCTGATGGCGCGCCCGCACGTCATCAAGTTCGGCGGCGAGCTGCTCGAGGAGCCGCGGCGCCTGCGACGACTCGCCCGCAGGGTATGCGAGGCCGCGACGCGGCGCCGCGTGCTCGTGGTCCACGGGGGCGGCCGCGAGGTGGACGCCGAGATGGTCCGGCTGGGCATCCCCAAGCGCGCCGTCGACGGGCTGCGGATCACGGATGCCGACACGCTGGACGTCGTGCTCGGCGTGCTGGCCGGCCGGGTGAACACGCGCGTGGTCGCGGCCATCGGGGCCGCCGGCGGCAGTGCGGTGGGCCTCACGGGCGCGGACGCCGGGCTCGTCCGCGTGGCGGCGGCGCGGCGCTATCGGGCGACCGACGGGCGGCAGGTCGATCTGGGCTTCGTCGGCCAGCCGCGGCGCGCCGCGACGGCGCCGCGGCTGCTGCTCGACCTGCTGCGGGCCGGCCACGTCCCCGTCGTCGCCAGCATCGGCAGCGACGGCCGGGGCCGGCTCTACAACGTGAACGCCGACACGCTGGCGGCCGACCTCGCCGTCCGCGTCGGCGCGGACCGGCTGACCATCGCGGGCGCCACCCGCGGGGTGCTCGACGCCGACGGCCGGACAATCCCGGTCGTGGACGGCCGGCGGCTCGCCCGGCTGATTCGCGACGGCCACGCGAGCGCCGGCATGATCGCCAAGCTCCTCGCCTGCCGCGCCGCGCGGGGGGGCGGGGTCGCACAGGTACGGATCGTCGACGGCCGGCGGCCGGGCATGCTGGAGAACGGCGACGGCGCCGATACGACGATGGTAACCGCCGGCGGACCGAAACGGACGGCAACCGAACGATGACTACGATTGCGGAGCAGGTGCGCGGCATCGAGGCCAGGCATGTCCTGCAGGTCTACAAGCGCCTGCCCCTGGTGCTGGTGCGGGGCGAGGGAGCCAGGCTCGTCGACGCCGACGGGCGCGAGTACGTTGACTTCCTGTCCGGCATCGGCGTGGCCTCGCTCGGTCATGCCCACGCCGGTCTGGCCGAGGCGCTCAGCGCCCAGGCGCGCGAGCTCGTGCACACGTCCAACCTCTTCTTTCATCCGCTGCAGGGGCAGGTGGCCGCCCGGCTCGCCAGGCTGTCCGGCCTGCCCCGCGCGTTCTTCTGCAACAGCGGCACGGAGGCCGTCGAAGCCTGCCTGAAGTTCGCGCGGCGCTACTGGCACGCGGCAGGCTCGCCCGCGCGCACGGAGATCGTGGCCCTCGAGCGCTCCTTCCACGGGCGCACGTTCGGGTCGCTGTCCGTGACCTCGGGGACGCCCTACCGCGAGCCGTTCGCGCCGCTGGTGCCGGGCGTGCGGTTCGTGCCGCCCGACGACCCCGAGGCGCTGCGGCAGACCGTGTCGCCGGCCACCGCCGCCGTCATCGCCGAGCCCATCCAGGGCGAGGGGGGCGTGTGGCCGCTGTCCCCGGCGATGGCCGACGCGATCTCGTCGGTCTGCGCGGAGACCGGCACGCTCCTCATCGCGGACGAGATCCAGTGCGGGCTGGGGCGCACGGGCCACCCGTTCCACTCGGCCGTTCTCGGGCTGCGGCCCGATCTGATGGCGCTCGGCAAGGCGCTCGGCGCGGGCTTCCCGGTCGGCGCCGCCCTGCTCAGCGAGCAGGTCGCCGGCGCGGTCGCCTTCGGCGACCACGGCACCACCTACGGGGGGAACCTGCTCGCCTGCCGCGCCGCCCTCGTGTTTCTCGACGCCCTCGAGGGCGGACTGCCGGCGCGCGTGGCCGCGGCGGGCGCACGTCTCGAGGCCGGGCTGTCGAAGCTGGCTGCAACCCGGCCCGCCACCGGCGAGATCCGGGGCGCCGGCCTGATGCGGGGCATCGAGCTCGAGTCCGCGGCCGCCGAGCGGATCGTCGCCGCCGCGCTGGAGCGGGGCGTGATCGTCAACCGCACCGCCGGAACGGTGGTCCGACTGCTGCCGCCGCTGACGATTGCCGACGCCGACATCGACGAGGGCCTCGCCCGGCTCGCGGCGGCGCTCGAGGACGTGACGTGATCGAGACCGCGCCCGGACCGGCAACCACCGGGGAGGCCGTCCCCGTCGATCAGGACGTCGTGATCCGGGCGGCGGCAGCGGACGAGGCGGCGGCCCTGTTCCGCCTGATCGCCGACAATCTGGAGACCGGACACCTGCTGCCGCGCACGCTGGACGAGGTCGAGCGCCATGCGCCGCGCTTCCTGGTGGCCGCGGCGGCGGCGCGCGTGATTGCCTGCGGCGAGCTCGCGGAGCTGGGCGGACGCGTGGCCGAGGTCCGTTCGCTGGTCGTCGCGCCGGCGCAACGCGGCCGGGGGGTCGGCACCCGGCTGCTGGCCGCGCTCGTCGAGACCGCCCGGGAGCACGGGTATCCGCTGCTCTGCGCGTTCACGCACGATCCGCGCCCCTTCCTGCGCCTGGGCTTCTCCATCGTTCCCCACCACTGGGTGCCGGAGAAGATCTCGACCGACTGCCGCTCCTGCGTCTGGTTCAGGCGCTGCCGGCAGTACGCCGTCGTGCTCGACCTGCAGGGGAGACCGCGACGATGACCGAAACGATCGGCGGCGGCGTCACCGCGGCGGAAGGCTTCCAGGCGGCCGCCGTCTCCTGCGGCATCAAGGCGGAGGGACCCGATCTGGCCCTGCTGGTCGCCGACGAGCCGGCGAGCGCGGCGGCCGTGTTCACGACCAACCTGACGGTAGCCGCCCCGGTGGTGGTCTCGAAGCGGCATCTCGCGCAGTCGGGCGGGCAGGCCAGGACGATTGCGGTCAACAGCGGTTGCGCCAACGCCTGCACCGGCGATGCCGGCATGACCGCCGCGGAGACCATGGCGGCCTCGGCTGCCGCCGCCGTGGGCTGCCCGCTCGAGCACGTCCTCGTGGCGTCGACCGGCGTCATCGGCCTGCTGCTGGATGCGACCCGGATCGCCCGGGGCATCGAGGCCGCGGCCACCACCCTGGCGCGCGACACCCATGCCGCGGCGGCGCGCGCGATCCTGACGACCGACCGCGGGCCCAAGGAAGCAGCCGTGCGCGTCGCCGGTCCCGCCGGCTCGTTCGTCATCGGCGGGATGGTCAAGGGCGCCGGCATGATCGAGCCCAACATGGCCACGATGCTCGGCTTCCTGACCACCGACGCGGCGGTCGATCCGGTACTTCTCCGCCGTGCCCTGGCGGATGCCGTCGGCGACACCTTCAACGCCATTACCGTCGACGGCGAGTGCTCGACGAACGATTCCGTCTTCCTGCTGGCCAGCGGCGCGAGCGGCGTGCGGATCGACGAGGCGGCCTACCCGCTGCTCGTCGAGGGACTGGGGGCCGTGTGCGGCACGCTCGCGCGCGCCATCGTGCGCGGCGGCGAGGGCGCGACCAAGCTGGTTGCGGTCCGCGTCTCCGGGAGCCGGTCGGAGGCGGAAGCGATGCGGGCGGCCAAGGCCATCGCCAACTCGCTGCTCGTGAAGACGGCGCTCAACGGCGGCGACCCGAACTGGGGGCGGCTGGTCGCGGTGGCGGGCCGCGCCGGCGTGGCGTTCGAGCCGTCGCGGGCGCGCGTGCGGATCGGCCCGGCGACGCTGTTCGCGGACGACACCGTGTTCGCCGACCGGGAGCCGGCCGCCGCCGCGCATCTGGCGGGCGACGAGGTCGAGCTGGAGGTGGATCTCGGGACCGGCGGCGAGCACGGCGCCACGGTCTGGACCTGCGACCTGAGCGCGCAGTACGTGCGCATCAACGCCGACTACCGCACCTGACGACCACCATGCCGCGCACACCCCCGGCCCAGCGTCCGGCGCCGCGAAACGCGGCCGGCGCGAGCACGCTGACCGGCCGCTGCTTCCTGTCGGTGCTCGACTTCGACCCGGACGACCTGGAACACCACCTGGTGCTGGCGGCCACGCTCAAGCGCGACCGGCGCCTGGGACGCGAGGCGGCGACGTCCGCCGCGCTCCAGGGCACCTACGTCGCCATCCTCTTCGAGAAGCCCTCGCTGCGCACGCGCTCGACCTTCGAGATTGCGATTCGCGAGCTCGGGGGCGACTTCATCGACCCGTCCGCCGACGTGGCCCTGGGCACCCGCGAGTCGCTCGCGGACGTCGGCCGCAGCCTCGAACGGTGGGTCGAGGGCGCGGTCGTGCGGACCTTCGACCAGGCGCGCATCGTCGACCTCGCCCGGGCCACGCGCGAGCTGCGGGTGATCAACGCGCTCAGCAACGACGAGCACCCCTGTCAGGCGCTGGCCGACTGCCTCACACTGCAGGAGCGCTGGGGCACGCTCCGCGGCCGGCGGGTCGCCTTCGTCGGCGACGGCAACAACGTGGCGACGTCCTTCGCGCAGGCCGCGACGATGCTCGGCATCACCGTGCACGTCGCCACGCCGGACGGCTTCGCGCTGCCCGCACCGGTCGTCGCCGGCGTCGAGCACATCGCCCGGCACGGCGCGGAGCTGGCGCAGTTCACCGACCCGGTGGCCGCGGTCCGCGGCGTCGACGCCGTCTACACGGACGTCTGGACGTCGATGGGACGCGAGGCGGAGCAGGCGGACCGCAACCGGGTGTTCGCCCCGTATCAGGTCAACGACCGGCTCATGGCGCACGCCGGGCCGGACGCCTGCTTCCTGCACTGCCTGCCGGCGCACCGCGGCGAGGAGGTCACCGACGCGGTAATCGACGGGCCGGCGTCGGTCGTCTTCGAGCAGGCCGAGAACCGGCTGCACACCGAGAAGGCGCTCCTGGTGATGCTCTTCGAGGACTGACCGCGATGCAGGCGAGCGAATCGGTCATTCGACGAATGACGCGGCTCGCCCATCGGCACGGGGCGATCAATCTCGCGCAGGGATTCACGGACGAGCCGCCGCCTTTCCCGCTGGTCTGGGGCGCGATCGGCGCGCTGCTCGGCGGCAGCGACGTCGGCATCGAGCGGCTCGCGCAGGCGGCCGCCTGCCCGCTCCCGGAGCCGGCGACGGCGCCGGCTCGAGACGGCGGCTCGCCCGCGTCGCTCCGGGACGTGCTCCGCGAACTGCAGGGCGGCCGCGACGAGCTGAACCAGTACTCCTACCCGTTCGGTCTGCCCGAGCTGCGGCGCGCCATTGCCGCGTACACCGCCCGCTGGAGCGGGTTCGAGCCCGATCCGGAAACCGAGACGACCGTGGTGCTCGGCTCCACCGAGGGGCTCGCGGCGGTGCTGGCCGCCCTCGGGCGCCGCGGGGACGGCGTGGTCGTGATCGAGCCGTTCCATGAGATGTATCCGTCGCAGGCGGCGGTGTTCGGCCTGACGCCCCGCTTCGTGACGCTGCGGGAGTCGAGCGGCGACGGCGCCTGGGGGCTCGACCCGGACGAGCTCCGCCGCGCCGCCGCCGGCGCCCGCCTGCTCGTCCTGAACACGCCGCACAACCCGACCGGCAAGGTGTTCGACAGCAGCGACCTGGCAGCGATCGCCGAGATCGCGCGCGGCGAGGACCTCGTCGTCGTCACGGACGAAATCTACGAGCACATCGTCTTCGACGGCGCGCGCCACCGCTCGCTCGCCACGCTCGACGGCATGCGGGAGCGGACCGTCGTCGTCAACTCGATCTCGAAGACGGCCAACGCGACCGGCTGGCGGGTCGGCTGGGTGCTCTCGCCGCCGCACCTGACGCCGCGTATTCGCGCCGTGCACGACACGCTGGTGATACAGGCGCCCACCCCGCTGCAGAAGGCGGCAGTCGCCCTGCTGGAGCTGCCCGACGCGTTCTTCCGCGACCTCGCCGGCGCCTACGCCAGCAAGCGCGCCCTCCTCGGCGACGCGCTGCGCGCGGCCGGCTTCCGAACCGGCCAGCCGCGCGGTGCCTACTATTTCTTCGCGGACTACCGCGGCGTGGACGACATCGGACACCTCGACCCGCTGGCCGCCGCGCTGCACCTGATCGAGCACGCCGGCGTGGCGGGCGTCCCGGGCGACAACTTCTACGCCCGCAGCGCGGACGGCGCCCGCTACCTGCGCTTCGCCTTCTGCCGCAGCCGCGACACGCTCGGCGCGGCGGCGCGACGCCTCCGGCAGCTGACCGCACGTGAGCCACTGGCCCGCGACGTCACGTCCGCCACTCGCAGCCCGCGATAGCTGCACGCGGCCCAGCAGGCAGGACTTCCGGAAGCCCCGGCAACGCCCGGTATCGACAGGCGCCAGGGCCTGGCGGATTGACGGTTGGCTGGCGCCTCGCGCGACGACGCTGACGGGGCGCTACACAATACTGCTGTCGACATTCGGAGACGCTTCGTCCAGGCGTCGAGCGTCTCGGTCGCAAGCCGCTCCGCGAGCGTCTCGAGCCGACGGATGGCGGTGGCTCATGGGCCGAGGCATCTCAATCAAGCTGCACCAGCGCGTCGATTGTTGTGCCCAATACGGCGGCGATCCGGGAGAGTGCCTCGGCCGATCCTGGTTTGAGCCCGCGTTCGATCTCGGACAGGTAGCCAGCAGCGATTCCGGTTCGAGCGGCCAGATCGCGCAAGGTCATGCGGTGATGTCGCCTGAACGCCAGGACAGGCCGCTCGCCACCCATGATCGCCAGCGCCACCTCGTGCGGGATCCGACTGCCGTCATCCGCGTTCCGGGCCGCCAACGCCTCCTCGAGTTCCTCGGTACGGGCAATCATGGCCTCGTATTCCGACCGCGCCAGCGTGACGGTGTCAGTCTCAGTCATAGGCTTCCTTCCGGTGTCGCACCCTCAGAATGACCATGACGATCGTAATCGGCGGCATGCGCCGATCACCGCCGTCGGGACCGATGCCTTGCAGATAGAGGTTATGGGCGGCCGAAGGCTGCGCCTCGATTTCACACTTACCGTGCATGTGTGTATATTGACATGTGATTCGCAGTTGGGGAAATCGGGCTACCAAGGACGTGTGGGACGGCCTGAACACCAAGGCGGCACGTTCGATTCCGCGGACCGTCTGGCCGGTGCTCGCCATGAAGCTGGAACTCCTGGACGCCGCCGTCGAGATCGGCGACTTGGCTGTACCGCCGAGCAACCGCCTCGAAGCGCTCAAGGGCGCCCGGCAAGGCGTCTACAGCGTGCGGGTGAACCGGCAGTACCGGATCACTTTCCGGTTCCGCAACGGCGACGCCTACGGCGTCCGTTGCGAGGACTATCACTAGAACCTTGACGAGGCCTGCCCATGTCGAAGAACGCGGCCAGCGAGATTCCGGCGACCGGCCTGCCGTCACGCCGCCGTCCGACGCATCCCGGCGTCATCCTGCTCGAGTTGTTTCTGCGGGAGATCCCGATGAGTCAGGCCGAGGCGGCTCGGCGGATGAACATGCCGGTCACGCGGGTCAACGAGCTCGTACGCGGCAAGCGCGGCGTGACCGCCCGGTCGGCCCTTCGGCTCGGTCGATTGCTCGGCACAACGCCCATGTTCTGGATGAACCTCCAGGCCAACTGGGACCTCTGGCACGCGCAGCAGGAGGAACGGCAACCGCGCCGGAACCCTCCGGTTCCCTCGCCGGACGGTGGTCGTGACTCCCGCCTCGTTGACCGTCCGTGACGCGCAGCAGCAGCGCCAGTCAGCAGCGACTCGCACGCCGCGGGACGGCGTCAGCTTCCCTGCACAGGCTGCACGGTTGCCCCGGACGCCGTCGAGCAACACCTGCACGCTCCGGGAGGTGGCGCAGACGACCCCGCGCCGCGCGACCACGCCAGCCATCCGCTGGCGGCTCCGGCACTACACGTCCCGGTAGATCGGTCCGCGCCGGCGAACCGCGTCGAGGATCGCCGGGTCGAACGGCTCCGGCGGGGCGCTGCCTGCCGGCTGGCAGCCGGCGGCCGCCAGGACGCTCGCGTCGCTGTAGTAGCCCGCGTAGGCGGCGTGCAGGAGGACCTGGAACGACGCCGGCCGGACGGCCGCGAGCCGGCGCAGGCGCTCGTCCTGTTCGGGACCCGGCAGGCGGGCGAACCCGCATCCGCGCAGCTCGTCGAGTAGATCGATGACCGGCCGCCGCAGGTGCGGCGCGTCCAGGAGAGCCTGATCGATGTAGCCGGCCACGCCCGCGGCGCCGGCAGCGGGCATGGCCCCATCCGCGGGGACGAGCCGGTTCAGGACCGCGGCCAACACGCTCCCCTGCGCCGGGGTCAGGACCTCGAGCGCCACGTCGGCCGCTGCCCGTGCTCCGTCGCCGGCGTCGGAAGTTGGCGTCGAGGTGCTTCCGGCCGCGGACCTCGCGGTCGCGGCCACCGCGCCAGCCGCCGTCGACGCGGCCACGACGCCCTCGATGAACGTGCGCCTGGAGATGGGCGCGTCAGGTTGGCGGCCTTCCTCGTCCGGCTTCGTTGCCATGGTCGTCTTGCCTCGCCGCACGTGCCGCTAGCCGGTGAGCTCCCGCGCGTTGTCCCTGACGTAGTCCGCCGTCCGGAGCGCGAGCGCCTGGATGGTGGAGGTCGGCACGGTCGAGCCGGCGCTGGTGAACACGCTGCCGTCGATGATGAACAGGTTGCGCACGTCGTGCGCCCGGCCCCACGCGTCCACGACCGAGCGGTCGGGGTCGGCGCCCATGCGCGCCGTGCCCAGGTAGTGGCCGGGGGCCGCCTGCAGCTTCTCGGCCGACACGATGCGCGCCGCCCCGGCCGCCTCCAGCACCTCCCTGCAGCGCTCCATGCCGTACGTCAGCATCCGCTCGGTGTTGTCGCCGCGCCGGTAGAAGAGCTTCGGGGCGGGGATGCCGGCCGCGTCGGTGAGCGTGGGATCGAGCTCGACGCGGTTGTGGTCGTCCGGCAGCTCGTCGCAGAACACCATCAGGCCGGCGGTCCGCCGCACCCGCTCCTGGAAGGCCGCGTGGTGGACCCTGCCCCACGGCAGCGCTCGGCCGCGGACCGGGGCGCCGCGCCACGCCGGAGGCCGCGCCGAGGCGAGCGAATCCGGCGGTCCCCCGAGCGCCGCCTCGATCGGCCCCCGGTAGGTGCCCGACAGGATCGAGAAGCCCCGCGCGAAGCCGCGTCCGTCGGCGGCGTCGGAGAACTCGTCGCTCGTCAGGAAGGCGCCCGCGCGTCCCCGGGTGGCGACGTCCTCGTCATCGAACGCCGCGACGACCGTGGCGAACGGGTGCCCCATCAGGCCCCTGCCCACCAGCCCGCTGCCGTTCGCCAGGCCGTGCGGGAACCGTCCGGACGTGGAGTTGAGGAGCAGCCGCGGCGTGCCGATCCCGTTGCACGCCAGCACCACGACGCGCGCCTTCTGGCGGCGGACGGCGCCGTCGGCATCGTGGTACAGCGCGCCGTCCGCCAGGCCGTTGCTGCCGACGGTGATCTCGCGCACCCTGGCCCGCGTCCGCAGGACGACGCCGTTCCCGATCGCTTCCGGCCAGTGGACCACGTCGGCGCTGTTCTTGGCTTCCCGCGGGCAGCCCTGGTGGCACGACTCGCAGTCCTGCGGGCACGGCGCCCGTCCCCCGTGCGGGAGGGTCAGCACCGCCCGCTCGGCCGGCCACCAGTGCCAGCCGAGCCGGTCGAAGCCCCGGCTCAGGATCTCGCCGTCCCGGGTCAGCCGGTACGGCGGCTGCAGGTCGACCGGCTTCGGTGGGTAGGCGGGGTTGCCGGGGACGCCCGCGATGCCCACCATCCGGTCGTTGAAGTCGTAGTAGGGCGCCAGGTCCCAGTAGCGGATCGGCCAGTCCGCGCCCACGCCCGACAGGCTGCCGGCCACGAAGTCCGACGGGCGCAGTCTGGCCCACACGGCGCCGTAGTGGACGGTGCCGCCCCCGACCGCGTTGCCGAGGATCGGCTGCCAGTACGACGCCGCGTGATCGTAGGGATAGCCGTTGGCGAAGCGCCGCACGCCGGCGCGCGGCGGGGGCGCGACGAGGCGCTCCCGCTCCGCGTCGGCCTCCGGGCGCGGGACGTCCGGCGGCGGGTCCACCCAGTCGCCCTGCTCCAGGCAGACGATGCGGATCCCCGGCACCCGGCTGAGCGACCAGGCGCAGGCGCCGCCGGCGGCGCCGCTGCCGATGATGAGGACGTCGGCCGTCTCGGATGCGGCCATGCGCGCAACCGAATGTACCATGATCGGCCGCCCCTCCGGGCACTCCCGGCAGACACGCCGGCGCACAGGACTCGGCAAGGCGCGCATGGCGCGCCTCGGCGGTAGCGGCGCGGGGCGATGGGGTCCCCGCAAGCGGACGCCGGGGGTGCGGGGCGCAGCCCCGTCTGATGGAAGCTCTCAGCGGAACGAGAACGACGTGGTCAGGAGCACCTGCCGGGGGGCGCCGGGGTCCGCGGACTCGGCCCGCGAGGTGTCCCCGTTCCAGTAGTACTCCTCGTTCAGCAGGTTGTGGGCCGAGAGCGTGATGCGCGTGGGGCCCAGATACCACGACACGGCCGCGTCCAGCAGCGTGTACGGGTCGAGGGTGAAGGTGTTGCCCCGATCGACCATGACCTCGCCTACATGCTTGACGTCGAACCGGATGTTGACCGCGGAGGCCGGCGTGATGACCACCCCGCCATTGATGATCCGGTCGGGCGAGATCGGCAGGCGGTTGCCGGTGAGGATCGTGTCGCCGCCCGCCTGCTCGATCACGAAGTCGCCGAAGCGGTTGCGGTACAGGGCCGCGTTGGCGTAGAGCGACAACTGCGACGCCGGGGCCACGCTGAAGCCCAGCTCCACGCCCTTGTAGTCGTGCTCGCCGGCGTTGGTCGGGATGAAGAACGGTCCCTGGCGGACGCTGTGCACGATGCCGTCGCGCCTCATCTGGAACCAGGTCCCTTCGAACGAAACCCGCCCGTCGAGCAGGCTGCTCTTCACGCCGACCTCGTAGTTGTCGATGTCCTCGGGGTTCAGGTTGACCTCGTCGTCGCCGGGACGGAGTCCGCTCGGGCGCCGCGGCGGCAGGAACGCCTGCGAGTACTGCGCGTAGAGATTGACGGCCGCGCTCGTGTCGTCCGGCAGCAGCTTGACGGTGGCGCTGAGCTTCGGGCTGAACGCGTCGAACGTGTCGGCGACGACCGGCATCCCGGTCCGGAACGTCAGCGTGTTCTCGAGGTCCAGGCGGTCGTAGCGCCCACCCGCCGTCAGGATCAGACGGCTCGTCGGCTCGACGCTGAACTGGCCGAAGACGCCCGTGACGCCGACGTTGTAGTCGTTGCCGCCGAAGCGCCAGAACTCCCAGTCCGCCTTGGACGGATGCACGGGATTGAGGTAGTCGAGCGGCCAGCCGAACGTGTCGGCGTCGGTGTAGATCAGGTTGCCGGCGCCGTAGCCGCTGGTCCACTCGTACGAGCCGCCGGCCATGAACGACATCGCGACCGATCCCGCCGAGAAGTCGCTCTCCAGGCGCGATTCCCCGTAGAAGATGTCCTCGTCGGTCTGCAGGTCGAACGGATACTGGGTCAACGTCGTGCTCGCCAGGTCGAACGGCGCGCCCGTGATGTCGCCCGAGTCGATGAACTTGTACTGGATCTGGCGGTAGCCGAACACGTTGACCAGCCTGACCTCGTCGGTGAACTGCCGCGTGTAGTTGGCCGTGAAACGTCCCTCGTTCTGCCGGTAGTTGACGCCGGCGACATTGAGGTCGCTCAGCCGGTCGAAGCGCGGGTCGATGTCGCTCAGCAGCCGGCCGCCGATGATCGGCTCGTTGGTCGGCAGGCTCTGCGCCGAGACGACGCGGTTCGCGCTCACCATGCCGAACGACTTCGAATCGGGCACGAAGGTGAGCTTGGCGAAGACGGAGGTCTGGTCCACGTTGAATTCGGACGGCCCGGTGTAGAAGCCGCTGTTGCGCTCGCTCGACGCGGACACGAAGTAGCCGCCCCAGTCGGCCACCGGCCCCGACGCCCGTGCGGCGCCCTTGAAGAAGCCGAAGCCGCCGGCGCCGAGGTCGAAGTCGGACTGGTGATCGGCGGTGGGCTCGCCCGTGCGGACGTTCACCGCGCCCCCGATGGCCGTCCGCCCGTAGAGCGCCGAGTTCGGGCCGCGCACGACCTCGATGCTGCTCGCATCGTGGACGGGGAGGTTGATGACGCGCGAGCTGTTCCGCGAATCGGTCTGCGGCACGCCGTCGATGAGCAGCAGCGTGCTCGTGAACTCGTTGCCGTCCCGCGGGAGCCCCCGCAGCATGACGGACTCGAACGAACCGGCCTGCGTGCTCACGATCACGCCCGGCACGTGGGCGATGGCCTGCGTCAGGCGCTGGTCGCCGCGCTCGTCGATCTCCGCGCGCTCGACGACGTCGGCCTGGGCCGCGATCTCGCCGATGCTGAGCGGCGCCTTGCTGGCCGTGACCTGCACGCGCTCGAGGTAGTTGGGCGTCGCGACCAGCTCGATCGTCACCGACGTCGCCGGTCCCGCGGCCACCTGCACGTCGGGGACCCGCAGCTCGAGGTACCCGGCCGCCTGCACGGTGAGCGCGACGGCGCCGGCGGGCGCCCCGTCGATCTCGAAGCGGCCGACCCCGTTGCTGACGGCCGCGAGACTCTCGCCAGCGACCAGCACCACGGCGTTGGGCAACGGCTGGCCGGTCTCGCCGGCGACCACCGTCCCGGTGATCGTGCCGGTCGCCTGGGCGCCCGCCTGGGCCGCGGCTGCCGGGCTCAAAACCATCAGACCGATGGTGAACATGACCCGTCCGGGGCCGGGGCTCCGTCGCTGCCGCTCGTGCAATGTGAGCCTCCTCACGCGAGGTCCCGATGCGGACCGGCCTGCCGGAGCAGGCCGATCCGCCGGGGTCCAGGGGGTGTGTCGCGTGCAGGAGAATAGCTGCGGGGCGGCGCCGGCGCACCTTAAGAGAAACTGAAGAGAACCTGAAGCCCGCGTTCAGGAATTCGTCAGGCGCCGTCGCCTTCCACGCGGGCCGCGGCGGCCTCGACCTTCCGGGCGAGCTGCTGCTTGTACTCGTCCAGGACCGCGGCGATCCGCGCGTCGCCGACCGCCAGGATCTGGGCCGCCAGGACGGCGGCGTTGGTGGCGCCGGCGGCGCCGACCGAGACGGTGGCCACCGGCACCCCGGGCGGCATCTGCACCGTGGCCAGCAGCGCATCCCACCCCTTGAGCGGGGACGAGTCGATCGGCACGCCGATGACGGGCTGCGTCGCGTGGGCCGCCACGACCCCGGCCAGGTGCGCCGCGGCGCCGGCGCCGACGATGAACACCGCCACCCCGTCCGCGCGCGCCTCGCTGATCAGACGCTGGACGCGGTCGGGCGAACGGTGCGCCGAGGCCACCGTCATCCCGCACTCGATGCCGAACGCCCGCAACTGGTCGACCGTCCGCTGCATCACCGGCGCGTCGGAGTCGGAACCCATCAGAATCTGCACCTGTCGCTTCGCCATCGCGTCACCTCACACTGCGCCGTTGTCGCCCGCCGCCAACGCCTTCGTGCCGATATCGGTCCGCACGTGCTTGTGCGGAAACGAGATGCACGCTGCCCCCGCGTACGCCCGGTCGCGGGCCTCCGCGAACGTGCCTCCCCGGCCCACGACCGTCAGCACGCGGCCGCCGCTCGTCACGATGCGGCCGTCCCGCACGCCGGATCCGGCGTGGAAGACCACCACGCCGGGCAGCGCCTCCGCGGCGTCCAGTCCGTCGATCTCGTAGCCGGTCTCGAAGGCGCCCGGATAGCCGCCCGACGCGAGCACCACGCCCACGTGCGGATCGCCCGCGGTCCGCCACTCGGCCGCGCCCAGATCCCCGGTCGCCGCCGAGAACAGGACCGGCGCCAGGTCCGTCTCGATCATGGGCAGCACCACCTGCGCCTCCGGATCGCCGAAGCGGACGTTGAACTCGATCACCTGCGGGCCGTCGCGCGTCAGCATCAGTCCGACGTAGAGCACCCCGCGGTACTCCTCGCCTTCCGAGCGCAGCCCGTCGAGCACCGGCTGCACGATGTCCGTCATCACCCGCCCCGCCAGCGCCGGCGAGACGAGCGGGCTCGGCGCGAAGGCCCCCATGCCGCCCGTGTTGGGTCCCCGGTCGCCGTCGAGCGCCCGCTTGTGATCCTGCGCGGAGGGCAGCGCGACCCCGCGGCGGCCGTCGCACAGCACGAAGAACGACGCCTCGTCTCCGGCCAGGCACTCCTCGATCACCAGGCTGGCGCCGGCGGCGCCGAACCGGCCGTCGACCATCGCCGCGCGCACCGCCGCCTCCGCCGTCTCCCGATCCGGCGCGACGGTCACCCCCTTGCCGGCGGCCAGCCCGTCGGCCTTGACGACCACCGGAAAGCCGAACTCGCCGCCGCCGACGGCGGCGAGGGCGTCCGCGGGCGTCTCGCACACGCGGAACCGGGCGGTCGGAATGCGGTGCCGCTCCATGAACCGCTTGGCGAACACCTTGCTGCTCTCGAGGCGCGCCGCGGCCTTGCGGGGTCCGAACAGCGGCCGGCCGGCCGCGGCAAAGACGTCCGCCACGCCGTTGGCCAGCGGCAGCTCCGGACCGACCACCGTGAAGTCGACCTGCTCGCGCGCCGCGGCGTCGAGTATCGCCCCGGGATCCGCGACGTCGAGCGGCACGCACCGCGCCAGGCAGGCGATGCCGGCGTTGCCGGGCGCGCACACCAGATCCCCCACCGTCCGCTCCCCGCACAGCTTCCAGGCCAGGGCGTGCTCGCGCGCGCCGCCCCCCACCAGCAGCACCCTCATCGGCATATCCTACGCTCTTGCAATGGCTTGAGATTTCAGCCTAACATTCCAGGTTCGGCGCCCGCAGGGAGCGCGAATCGGGGAGGCGCCCAAGGGGGGTGACAGGCGAGTTGGCAGAGGTCAGAATCCAGGAAAGCGAATCGATCGAGAGTGCGCTTCGCCGTTTCAAGCGGAAAGTTCAGCAGGAAGATATCATCAAGGATATCAAGAAGCACTCCTACTACCTGAAGCCAGGCGACAAGCGCCGCGCCAAGCAGGCGTTGGCACGCAAGCGCAGCCGCAAGAAGATGCGGCGGGAAGCCGACTAGGAGCCGGGTGCGGCCGCACCGCACCGTGACGGAGGAACGATGGAGATCGCGGAACGCTCGAGCGGCGACGTCAAGATCCTGGATCTGCACGGCAAGCTGACGATCGGTGACGGCGACGAGCTTCTGAAGGACAAGATCAACAGCCTGGTTCAGCAGGGCCACACGAAGATCGTGCTGAATCTCGGAGACGTGCCGTACGTCGACAGCGCGGGCCTGGGGCAGATGGTATCGAGCTACCGGACGGTGACCCGCAACGGCGGGAGCCTGCGGTTGCTGAATCTGACCGCGCGCATCAGGGAAGTGCTGACCATCACCAAGCTGCTCACGGTCTTCGACACCTACGAGTCGGAATCGGAGGCGCTGGCCAGCTTCAGTTGAGTGTTGCCGGCCCGGGAGTCCGCTGCCGCGCCGTGGACTCCGCCAGCCCTGGCGAACCGGCGGGACGGAGGCGAGGTTGCCAGGGCAACTCATGTCCGAGTTCTCCACCCAGTCAGACGGCGTCGACGTGGTGCGGATCATGGAGCAGGTCCGTGACCGCATCAAGGAGAAGCACGGCGAGGACTACACCGAGCAGCAGATCCGGGAGCTGGCGAACGTGAAGCTCGAGGGGCTGCTGGAGCCGGCCAGGGACCGCCCGGAGCTCGTCGACCGCTCGCGGCGGCGACGGCGGGAGCAGGACGCGGCGCCGGCGCCGTCCGCGCCCGAGTCGTTCGAGTTCGGTCCCCAGAGCATCTACGCCTCGCGCGGGCTGCTGGGGTGGCTGCTCTACCCCGTCCGCAGGCTGCTCAGCCCGATCCTCAAGCTGTTCTTCAACGTCGACCCGATCGTGCAGGCCCTGCAGGTCCAGCGCGAGATCAACGCGCAGCACGCGCAGTTCGTCGACAGGGTGGCGAGGCTCCTCGCGCTCAGCAACTCGCGGCTCGCCGCCCGCGAGGAGATCGACGCCCTGAACTACGAGGTCATGAACAATCTCGTCATCGAGATGACCCGCCTCTCCGTCGACATGAAGCACCACCGGGCGCGCGTCGAGTCGGTCGCCGGCCGACTGGACTTCGACGAGCGGCGGGCGCGCGCGGGGGAAGGCATCGCGCAGCGACGGGACGCGGCGCGCGCGGCGGCCGAAGCAGGCAGCGGCGAGGAGCAGGCCGAGGGCGCGGAACCCAAGCGAAGACGACGACGCCGGGGCAGGCGCCGATCCACCCGCACCGCAACGGACGCCGAGAGCACGTCCGCGACCGGCGCGCAGCCCGCCGACGACGCGGCGCCACCGGACGGGACGCCCGAGCCCCCGAGCGAGAGCGAGCCGCCGCCATCCGCGCAGCCGGCGGGCGAGCCGGATCCATCGAGCCAGTGAAGGCGGCGGTGCTCCAGCGCGTGCCACGCCGTCCGGTCGCACCCGCCTCGCCGCTCCGGCGGTGCCGCGTTGCCACCGCGCGCCGCGTGCCGGTCTCGATGCCGTGAGAATCGCCCTCATCGTTCAGCGCTACGGCGCCGAGCTGGCGGCCGGCCCCGAGCACCACTGCCGGTTGATTGCCGAACACCTGTCGCAGCGCCACGACGTCGACGTGCTGACCACCTGCGCCCGGGACGCCGCGACCTGGGACAACGCGTACACCGCAGGACCCGACCGGGTGCGCGGTGTGACGGTGCGGCGATTCGCCAACGCGCAGACCCGCGACCCCGGGGCTTTCGAGGAGTACTCCGACTGGATCCTCGCCAATCCCCACACCGCGCAGGACGAGGAAGGCTGGCTGCAGCAGCAGGGACCGTGGTGCCCGGCGCTCATCGAGTACCTGGAGCAGCGTCACGAGTCGTACGACGCCCTCATCTTCTTCGGCTATCGGTACGCGCCCACGGTGCTCGGCCTGCGTGTCGATCCGCGGCGCAGCATCCTGGTGCCGGCGGCGCAGGACGATCCGGCGATCCGTCTGGACACCTACCGCCGGACGTTCGCCCTGCCGGCGGGAATCGCCTACGACACCGGCGTCGAACGCGGCTTCCTGCGCAGCCGCTTCGCGATCGAGGCGCACGCCGAGGGAATCGTGGGTTGCGGCGTGGAGCTGCCGCCGCATCTCGATGCGGATCGACTCGCACCGGTGGAGGCCGACGCGGAGCCGAGCGGCGCGACCGCGACGGCGGGCGGCGCCAACGGGCAGCCTCGGATGCGCGGCGCCGTCTTCAGGCGCCGGCACCGGCTGCACGGACCCGTCGCGCTGTACGGCGAGCGCGTCGAGGCCGGCACGGGATGCGAGGAGCTCATCGAGTACTTCGGCAGCTACGCGGCGCAACAGGGCGAGGCGACGCTGGTCCTGATGGGCGCGAAGCTGATGCGCATTCCCGAGGAGCCGTTCATCCGGTTCGCCGGCGTGCTGACGGAGACCGAGCGGCTCGAAGCGCTGGAAGCAGCGACGGTCGTCGTCGCGCCGTCACCTCGCGAGAGCCTGTCGCTGCCCGCGCTCGAAGCGTTCGCCGTCGGGACGCCGATCATCGCCAACGCCCGGAGCGACGTGCTGACGGACCACTGCCAGCGGAGCAACGCGGGGTTGTACTACGTCGACGGCGCCGAGTTCGCCGAATGCCTGCAACTGCTGGTCGGCGACGACGAGCTGCGGGCGGAAATGGGCCGCAACGGGCGGCGCTATGTCCGGGAGCACTACAGTTGGCCGGCCATCCTGGACAAGTACGAGCGGTTGATCGCCGCCGTCGGGCGCAGGAGCCGACGGCGAGCGGCTCCCCGCCGGCGACGCAGGTCGCGCGGGCAGCCGTCAACCGCGTGACGACAGCCGCTTGTCGATCAGGTCGGCGGCGACCGAGTCCGGCAGGTCGCGGGCTCGCGACTGGCGGGCGCCGGCCGGGGCCGGCTCGCTCCTCCGCTCCGCGGCGCCGCCACGCTTCCCCCGCGGGCGGATGCCGTAGCGCTTGATCATCTCGTTGAGCGTCGTCGGCTTGATCTGCAGCAGCTCCGCCGCGCGCTTCTGGATGCCGCCGGACGCGTCGAGCGACCGCGTGATCAGCATCGTCTCCATCTCTTCGATCACCTTCCGGAACGGGATCCCGTCGGGCGGCATCTCGAAGCTCGGCAACTGGAACCGCTGCGGAGTCCGGATCGAATCCGGCATCAGGCTGGTGCCGATGGTCGTGCCGGAGTTGAGCACGACGGCCCTCTCGATCACGTTCTCGAGCTCCCGCACGTTGCCCGGCCAGTTGTACTCCTCCAGGAGCCGGAGCGCCTCGGGGGCGAGCTCGAGCCCGGGCTTCCGGTTCTCCTTCCCGTACTTGGCCAGGAAGTGCTGCGCGAGCAGCGGAATGTCCTCCCGGCGCTCGCGGAGGCCGGGGAGCTCGATGGTGATGACGTGGAGGCGGTAGTACAGGTCTTCCCGGAACTCCCCGTTGTCGACCAGTTGCTTCAGGTCGACGTTCGTCGCGGCGATGATGCGAACGTCCACCCTGAGCGTGTCGACGCCGCCCAGGCGCATGAACTCGCGCTCCTGAATGACGCGCAGCAGCTTGGCCTGCGTCTCGAGCGGCACGGTCCCGATTTCGTCGAAGAAGATGCTGCCCCGATCCGCAAGCTCGAACAGGCCCTTCTTCAGCGATACCGCACCCGTGAACGCGCCCTTGACGTGGCCGAACAGGTTCGACTCGAGGAGGTCGGGCGGCAGGCTTCCGGAGTTCACCGTGATGAAGGGCCGGTCGCTGCGTGCCGAGTTGGCGTGGACCGCGCGGGCGACGAGCTCCTTCCCGGTCCCGCTCTCGCCCTGCACCAGGATGGTCGTCCGGCTCGGCGCCGCCTGGGTGATGAGGTCGAAGACCCGCCGCATGCGCGGGCTGCGCCCTATCAGGTCGCTGAGGCGATGGCTCTGCGCCCGCAGGCTCTGACGCAGCGTCCGGTTCTCGGTGACGAGGCGCCGCTGGGCCACCGCGTTGCGCAGCACGACCAGGACGTCATCGTTCTTGAACGGCTTCTCGATGAAGTCGAACGCGCCCCGCTTGAACGCTTCACGAGTGTTGGCGGCGGTTCCGAAGGCGGTGATCATGACGACGGGCAGGTCCGCGTCGATCCGCTGCAACTGCTCGAGCGTCTCGAGCCCGTCGATGCCGGGCATCATCACGTCGACGACGGCGGCGTCGAACGGGTCGGCCTTCGCCATCTCGACCGCCTCCTCGCCCGAGCCGGCGAGGCGCACCCGACACCCCTGGCGGGACAGCAGCGACTCGAGGATCTCGCGCATGATCTCTTCGTCGTCCACGACCAGGATCGAGGCGTTGCGCAGCATGTCCGGATGGATGGGATCAGCGTGCGGTGCCGGCCGTCCGCTCCCGCGCGACCGCCAGCGGCAGCCTCAGCGTGAACCGCGTGCCCCGATCGAGCTCGCTCGCGCATTCGATCACGCCATGATGCTCCTGCACGACCCCGTAGATCACCGAGAGGCCGAGGCCGGTACCCTTGCCGGTCGCCTTCGTGGTGAAGAACGGATCGTAGATCCGGGAGAGCAGCTCGGGGGGAATCCCGGAGCCGGTGTCCGCCACCTCGACGACCGCCCCCCGGCCCTCGACACGGGTGCGGATGGTGAGCCATCCGCCGCCCGGCATGGCATCGCGAGCGTTCAGGAAGAGATTCAGGAAGACCTGCTGCAGCTTGAAGTCCACGCCCTGCACGACGAGGGGCGACCCGGCCAGCTCGCGCCGCACCTTGACGCTGCCCGCGGCGAGCTGCGGCTCGAGCAACGCGAGCACCTCGTTGACGACGCCGTTGACGTCGACCGGGCCGGCCGCCTCCGAGCGTCCCGGGCGCGCGAGGTTCAGCAGCCCGTTGACGATCTTCGCGGCGCGAAAGGTCTGCTTCTCGATCTTCTTCAGGACGGGCGTCCGGGGGTCGTCCGGGTCGGCTTCGTCGAGCAGCATCTGCGTGAAGCTCGAGATGCCGGTCAGGGGCGTGTTCACCTCGTGGGCCACGCCGGCGGCCAGCAGTCCGACCGACGCCATCTTCTCCGATATCTGCAGTTGCTCCTCGAGCTGAACGCGCCGGGTGATGTCCTCGACGATGACGATCATGCCACTGGTCTCGCCGTCGGGCGTCAACAGCGGAGCGGTCGCGAGGTTGACCAGCAGCCGGCGCGGATCGTCGGTGTGCCTCGACCGCAGCGGCACCCGACGGCGCACGCCGGGGGTCTCGCCGCCGTCGGGCCGCAGCCGCGCGACCACCGGCGGATCGAAGAGGGTGTCGAGGGTGCGCCCCACGGCCGCCGCCCGTGCGACGCCGTAGATCCGTTCGAGCTCCGCGTTCCACAGGATGACCCGGCCGGCCAGGTCGACCGCCACGAGCCCGTCGCTCAGCGACTCGATGATGTTCTGGCTGAACTGGTGCATCCGGTCGAGCTCGGCCGCCTTCTCACGCAACTGTCCGTACAGCCGGCCGTTCTCGAGCGCGGTCGCGACCTGGCCCGCAACGGCGGCCAGCAGGGCCATGTCGTCGCTGCTCAGCGGCTCGCCGCTGCTCTTGCGGCCCAGCGCCATCACGGCAATCGTCGCGCCCTCGGCGATGCAGGGCGCGAAGTAGTAGAGCCCGCGCTCTCTCCAGAACGCGGCATCGCCTGCGGCCAGCCGCCGCGCCAGCGCCGGGTCGTCGAGCGCCACGGTGCGGGACTCCTGCAGCAGACCGGCGACGCGCGAATCGGCGCCCAGCGGCGGCGGCGGCGTCTCGAAGCCGGTCCACCGCACCGGGCGAAAGGCGCCGTCGGACGGCCCCCCGCCAGCCGCGCCCTGCAGCAGGACCATCCGGTCGACGACCAGCGTCTCGGCAACGCGCGTCACGAGCCGCTCGGCCAGGCGGTCGAGGTCGAGGTCGCTGTTCAGATCCCGCGCGAAGTCGACCAGCGCCCGGCGGTAGTCGTACCGGTCCCGATAGTAGACGCGGTCGAGCATCGTTTCGATCGCATCCTTGACCGGTCGGGCCAGCAGGACCACCACGAGCGTCGCCAGCAGCGCGATGAGCGAGTTGTGCTGATCCGACTCGTTGAGAAAGACCGCCGTCGCGAGTCCCTCGAGCAGCAGATAGATCGCCGCCATCGCCGCGACCGCACCCGCGTAGACGAGACCGCGCTTGACGATCACCTCGACGTCGCCGAGACGGTAGCGGACGATGGCCGCCGCGAACGCGAGCGGGATCAGCACCAGCGTCACGGCCGTCAGGTGCAGCCAGTCGGAATCGAAGCCCAGCGCCCATGGCACGGCATAGCCCAGGGCGAACGGCAGGCCGCCCAGCACCGCTCCCGACACGACCCACCGCAACTGCAGCCGCGCGGTGACCGACGGCGCCCGCCGCAGAGCGCGGATCATGATGACGAGGCCACCGACCGCGCAGGCCGCCAGGTAGGCGATCTCCAGTTGCCAGATGCGCTCCACGGCGCCGGCGAAGCGCGGGCCCGCGCCCGGCCCGCCGAGCACGGCGATCTCGGCCGCCCCGAGCGCCAGGGCCGGGAAGTAGACGGAAGCGAGCACCGACCTGCCCAGCCGGCGCGGCGCGGAGCCGGGCGGACGTGCGGGAAAGACCAGGGCGAAATGCACGAACAGCGGCGCGAGCAGCAGCATCGATACCGCGTCCGCCCAGTAGAACACCCAGTCGAGGCGATCCAGGCGTCCGCTGAACGAGAAGGCGAACACGCCGAAGAACGCCACGGTCAGCCAGAAGAAGTGCAGCGTCGCCTGCTCGTCGGGACGCCGCAGACGCACCGAGGTACCGATGAGCAGGGTGAAGACGCCGATGGCGACCAGCACGAGGTACAGGCGGGGCCTGCCGTCGGGGAGGATTTCCAGCGAGAGCTCGTGCAGCTCCTGACGGCCCAGCCGGAGCACGGTGTAGGCATGCGCCGCCCCGTCGCCGCCCGCATGGAACACATCGAGAAGCGCGGCCCGCGACTCGATCGGCACGCCGTCGACCGCGAGCAGAACGTCGCCGGGCGAGAGACCCGCGCGGACCGCCGGGGATCCCGGTGCGATTTCGGCCGCAACGAGCCCCGCCGGCCGCTCGACCCACAACACGCCGTCCTCGGCCTCGGTCCAGCCTGCCCGCAGCACGTTCGCCGCGGCCAGGCACAACAGGACGGCAACGACGCCAACCGCCAGCAGCGCGCGGCTCCAGCCGATTGAGCGACGCCGGCGATAGGCGTCCCGCCGATGCGACGGCGTCGAATCCTTCATGGGCCGGGTACGGCTAGACTCCTGCAAAAAACGTTCCGCGAAAACACCGAAACGTGATGGGATCCACCCCGCCCAGCGGGCAGCTGGGATCCGCCGCGACCAAATTGTTGAAGAGTCGATTCAATCGGATGGGCTTCCTTCAGACAGGGCTGCGCTTCCATCAGACGGGGCTCTGCCCCGAGCCCCCGGCGTCCGCTTGCGGGGACCCCTTCGCCCCGCGCCGCTCCCGCCGAGGCGCGCCGTGCGCGCCTTTGGGGAGCCTGTGTCGTGGGTCAGAAGTGGACGACGAGCCCGCCCACGAACTGCTTCGGGGGATTGACGACCAGCAGCTCGTCGTAGACCGAGCCGCCGACCGTCTGCTCGTGCAGCAGGTTCCGCACGTCGACGAGCACTTCCCAGTCGCTGTCTCCGAACAGCGCGAACGGCAGTGTCTGCTTGATTCGAAACGCGAAGCGGGCGCCCAGCCCGGGAGTACCCGACACGGCTGCAGCGCGGGCGAACGCCGTGTTGACGCGCGCCAGGACGAAGACACTCGTGGCGGTCTCCGGGATTTCCGTTTCGACCGTGGTCGTCACGTCGTGGAACCTCTCCGTCCCCGTGCGCCACACGCTCGCGGCCTGCGGCAGGAGCCAGGTGCCGCGCCAGGGGTCCCAACGCGACCGGGTCACGCTGTACTCCACCGCTCCCCGCACGCGTCCGGCGAGCTCGTGGTGGAAGCTCACGCCCCACCCGGCGACGTCCAGACCGCGCGCGTTCGCCAGGTAGTAGTGGTCGGTCGCCGACCTCACCGTGCCAGGCTCCACGCCGAACAGGGTGATCGTCTGGTGGGCGACCCGCTGCCGAAAACGCCGTACGCTGATGACCGAAGCCGAGCCCAAGTCGCGCTCGAGCGCCAGCTCGACGTGTCGCGTCCGTTGCGCCTGCAGCGGCTCGCCGGGCGAGAGGGGGGCGAACGTCCGTTCCGGGGGCAGCCAGAACCCCGCTGCCGAGGGCATGAACTCCTCGGCGCCGGGCGCGGACATGTTGCGGGCGACGGCGGCGCGCACGCGGGTCCGCGCGACGGGCTCGACGACCACCTCGGCGTGCGGGCTGAACAACCGTCCCTGCTCCAGATAGCCGTAGCGCGCAAGCGCGGCGCCGTAGCCGACCGACACGCGCCGGGACAGCTTCCACTGACCGTCGGCCCTGACGCTGCCCGCCTCGCGGTTCGCGTAGGCATTGGACGCGCTGCGCTCGATGGAGGTCAGATCGAGCTCCTGCTGGGGCGGACGCTGCTTGCTGTAGGACGCGTCGAGCGCGACCACGTGGTCGGCCGTCAACTCGGCCAGGTACGAGCCGGCGAGCACCCACGAGCCGCTGTCGCCCATGGTGACGGCCCCGCGCACGCCCCAGCCGCTCTCGCCGGCCGGCGCGCCGAGGTCCACGTAGGCGACCTGTCCGGGCAACTGGCTGGACGACCACAAGCCGGCGGGGGAATCGATCTGCGTCCGGGCCAGCAACTGGAACTGACCCGACAACGGGAACCCGCTCAGCAGGTCGCTGGAACGGCGCCCGGACAGCACGGGGCGATCCGCGGCGCGCGGCCGGTCGGCGCCGCCTGACACCGGCATCGGGCCCGACACGTCCTTGAGCACGCTGCGCCGGGCGCGGCGCAGCCGCCAGGCCTTCTCGCCATGCGCGTGGGGCGCGGCCGACAGCCGGTCCGGCGGCTCGGGGGTCTCGGTCTCGACCGGGTCCGGCTGTGCGCCCTCGGCATTCTCATGGAGCCAGCCCGAGTCGGAGGCCCCGGCCAACCGTGACGCCACGCCCGCCGCCAGCACCGTCGAGGCCCCGGCGCCCGCGGGCGCCGCCACCCGCCGCAGGCGCATCGAGTGCAGCGTGGACAGACCGGAGCTGATCTCGACGATGTGACGGCCCGCGGTCGCGAAGCCGGACGCGTGGGCGCGCAACAGGTACAGGCCGGGATGCAGGTTGCTGAACTCGAACCGCCCGGCGGCGTCGCACGTCGCGACGGTCGTCCCGGTCGGGCCGGACGCGGTGACGAGCAGCGTCTCGAAGGGCGCCTCCGCGTCGCTCGTCACCGTACCCAGGAGGCGCCCCGTATCCGGCTCCTCCGCGTGGGCGGCGGTGGACGCCAGACCGACGACCAGGAGACCGGCCACAAGGCGGAACACGCGCATCGCAATCCCGGTTGCAGGGCCTCCGCGAACTAGGTCTCGCGGACGGTGAAGTTCACGTTCCGGGTCACGCTGGACTCGGCCGCGTTGTCGGTGATGACGACCTCCAGGCGGTAGTCGCCGGCCGGAAACAGCCTGAGCGGAATCGATTGCCCCGCGACCACCTGGTGGCCGGCCGCCACGCTGAACCCCGGCGGCAGCGTCTGGGCGTTGAACTCCTGCGGGGTCGTCTTGTTGAAGAACTCCTCCCCGTCCGCGCTGACCGTGTGGAAGTTGAACTCGACCGTCACGTTGGGCATGTCGTTGTCGAGCCGCGGGTTGTACACCATCATGAGGAGCGACAGCTCCTCCTGCTTGCCGAAGCTGTTGTCGTGCTTCGGGGTGATGCGCAGCGGGCCGAACGTGTACGGCTGCTCGATCTGCTCCTGCGGTGACAGCGGGGCCGAGAGCTGCTCGATCTGCCCGACGAACACGGTGCTCGTCTGGAGGTCGGCGGTCCACAGGTCGGGGACCGCGATCGGCGCCCTGAAGACCATGAGCGGCCGGGCGTCGCGGTCGTCGTCGTCCGCGTCCTCGCCCAGGCTGTCCCGCACCGCCACGTACACGTCGTAGTTGCCGCCGGGAACCGAGAAGGCGCGGCTCAGACGGACCGGGTCGTCACCGCGGTCGACCTCGACGAAATAGGCGTCCTCGAAGATCGCCTCGCGGTCGTCGGCGTCCTCCGACTCTGCCAGCGCCCGATCGTCGACGTACAGATAGACCACCACGGTCTCGGAGTCGATCCGCTCCGGGTCGACCGCCAGCGTGAACGGCACGTAGGTATTGCCGTCGGTCCCCTTCACGAAGCTGGGCTCCAGCTCCAGCGGATCCTCGGCCGCGACGTCGCCCTCCAGCGCCTCGCCGACCGCCTCGACCAGCGCCTGGAGCTCCTCGCGCTCCCAGTCTTCCAGCTCCCGCACGGCCTCGTCCTGGCCTGCGGCCGGCGCGGCGAACAGGAATGCGGCCAGCGCGACGCAGGCCGCAGCCGCCACGTAACGAAAGTAGCTCTCATGCATGGGGACTCGTCTCCTCAACCCGGTGGACAGTGTTTCAACCGGTCGATCATAGGCGACCCCACCGGCCAAGTCAACCGGCCAGATACCGGCCCAAACCATTGAAAATAATGGGTTTGCACCGGTCGTGCAGGCTCCTGCCATGGTATCATCGTCCCGTCTTCGCCCGATGCCGCAGATGCCGCCCCCCCTCGTGCTGGTCGTGCTCGACGGGTGGGGCCTCTCCACGAGTCCGGACCACAATGCGATAGCGCTGGCGCGCACCCCGGCGTACCGCGAGCTCGTCGAGCGGTATCCGCACGCGGCGCTGGACGCGAGCGGCGAGGCCGTGGGGCTGCCGGCCGGTCAGATGGGCAACTCCGAGGTCGGACACATGAACCTCGGCGCCGGGCGGGTCGTCTACCAGGATCTGAGCCGCATCGACCTCGGCATTCGCGACGGGACGCTCTTCGACAACCGGGTGCTGGCGGCCGCGCTGGACCGTTGCGCCGGCGACCGCCAGGCCCTCCATCTCGTCGGCCTCGTCTCCGACGGCGGCGTGCACAGCCATCAGCGTCACCTCGATGCGCTGATCGGGATGGCGGCCCGGCGCGGCGTCGTGCGCGTGTTCGTGCACGTCGTGACCGACGGCCGCGACACGCCGCCGACCGGCGGGGCGCAGTATCTGGCCGCGCTGGAACGGACGCTGTCGAACGCCGGCGGCGGCCGCGTCGCCACCGTGTGCGGGCGCTACTACGCCATGGATCGCGACCGCCGCTGGGACCGCACGCAGCGGGCCTACGACGCCCTGACAGGCGGCGTCGGACGCACTGCCCGCCAGGCGCGGACGCTGATCGACGACTCGTACGCCGCGGGCGTGACCGACGAGTTCATCGAGCCGGGCGTCGTGATCGATGCGGCCGGACAGCCGGTGGGCCCGCTGGCGGACGGCGACCCGGTGGTGCTCTTCAACTTCCGGGCGGACCGCATGCGCCAGCTCACGCGCGCGCTGGCGCACGCCGACTTCGACGGTTTCGAGCGCCGAGCCCGGCCGCGGGTCCACTGCACGACGATGACCGAGTACGACGCCACCTTCGACCTGCCGGTGGCGTTCCCTCCGGCGGCGTTGTCGGAGAGCCTCGCGGACGTGCTGGCCGACCGCGGATTCAGCAATCTGCGCCTGGCCGAGACCGAGAAGTACGCCCACGTGACGTACTTCTTCAACTGCGGCGAAGAGCGCCCGTACCAGGGCGAGGACCGGATCCTCGTGCCCTCGCCGAAGGTGCCGACCTACGACCTGCAACCGGAAATGAGCGCCGCCGGGATCACGGCGCAACTCGTCGCCGACGTCGAGGCGGCGCGCCATCGCGTCATCATCTGCAACTTCGCCAACGCCGACATGGTCGGTCACACGGGCAAGCTCGACGCGGCGGTGGCCGCCGTGTCGACGCTGGACCGGTGCCTGCTCGAGATCGTCGAGACCGTGGAGCGGGCCGGCGGCGCCGTCGTCGTCACCGCGGACCACGGCAACGCGGAGCAGATGTGGGACGCCGAGCGCGGCGAGCCGCACACGGCGCACACGAACAACCGGGTTCCCGTCGTGCTGGTCCAGCGGGAGCTGCGCGGCCGCGGCTACGCGCTGCGCGACGGCTCGCTGCGGGACGTGGCGCCCACAATGCTCGCCATCCTGGGGATCGCGCCGCCCGCCGCGATGACCGGCGCCGACCTCAGGACATGGGAACGATAGCCGGCTACTCGACCTGCTGACCCATCTCGTCGGCGGCGATGCGGAGCGAGCGCAGAAAGCGCCGGTCGTTGGCCGTAATCTCGGCCTGCTGGGGCGGCGCCTCGGCGGTCGCGGGCGTTTCGACCTTCGCGAGCGCCTGCGAGCTGCTCCGGCTTCCGAAGCCGACGACCGCTTCGAGCGAGACCTGCATCTCGTATCCGGCTGCTCGCGCCTTCTCCCAGCAGGCTTCGACCTTCGGGTCTTCCTCGACGGCCGCACCGATGGCGTCGGCCAGCTCACGCGCCAGCTGACTCATGACATTGTCCATGCCGGAGACCTCCTGACGCCGCCGGGCCGGGAACCGGGGCGAACGGGCGCCCGCACTGATACCTTGGAGGGTCGACGTGCACTCCGGGGTGAGAGCGGCAACATCAGGCGGGGAAACTGAACAGAGTGAAAATGGAAGAATGCTTACTGATTTTAAGTACGCAGTTGGACCCTTGTCAAGGGCTGTACAATCCCCACCGCATGTCATCCGTCACCTATGCCAGCGACGACCTGCCCGGCTGGGACGCCGAAACCGAGCTCGGCGCCCCGGGCGCGTACCCGTATACCCGGGGCATCCATCCCTCGATGTATTGCGGCAGGCTCTGGACCATGCGGCAATACGCCGGTTTCGGAACCGCCGCGGACTCGAATCGCCGCTATCGCTATCTGCTCGAGCAGGGGGTCAGCGGCCTGAGCGTGGCGTTCGACCTGCCGACGCAGATCGGCTACGACTCCGACCACGCGCTGGCGGCGGGCGAGATAGGACGTGTAGGCGTGGCGATCGATTCGCTCGAGGACATGGCGGAGCTGTTCGGCGGCATTCCGCTCGACCGCGTCTCCACGTCGATGACGATCAACGCGACCGCCATCATCCTGCTGGCGCTCTACGTGGCGGTAGCGAAGCGGCAGGGGGTCGAGCCCCGCAAGCTGGCCGGCACCGTGCAAAACGACATCCTCAAGGAGTACGCGGCCCGCGGCACGTACATCTTTCCTCCGCGCCCCTCCCTCCGCATCGCGATCGACATGTTCGCGTACTGCGATGCCGAGCTGCCCGGCTGGCATCCCATCTCGATCAGCGGCTACCACATTCGCGAGGCCGGGTCGACGGCCGCCCAGGAGGTCGCCTTCACCTTCGCACACGCCATCGTGTACGTCGGCGCGGCGATCGACGCCGGCCTGAACGTCGATTCGTTCGGGCGCCGACTGTCGTTCTTCTTCAACGCCCACAACAACTTCCTCGAGGAGATCGCGAAGTTCCGCGCGGCGCGGCGGCTGTGGGCCCGGATCATGCGCGAGCGCTTCGGAGCGACCGAGCCGCGCGCGCAGCAGTTGCGCTTCCACGTCCAGACGGCGGGCAGCACCCTGACGGCGCAGCAGCCCGACAACAACATCGTGCGCGTGGCGCTGCAGGCACTCGCGGCCGTGCTCGGGGGCACGCAGTCTCTGCACTGCAACAGTCGGGACGAGGCGCTCGGCCTTCCGACAGAGGAAGCGGCGCGGCTCGCCCTGCGCACGCAGCAGATCATCGCCGCCGAAACGGGCGTTGCCCAGACCGTCGATCCGGTGGGCGGCGCCTGGGCCATCGAGCAGCTCACGGACCGCGTCGAGCGCGAGGCGGCGGCCCTGCTTGACCGCATCGACAAGCTGGGGGGCGGGCTGACGGCGATCGAGACCGGGTTCATTCAGCGCGAGATCCAGGAATCGGCCTACCGCGCGCAGCAGGCCGTCGACTCGGGCACTGCGACGGTCGTCGGCGTCAACCGCTACGCGGCCGACGATCCGACGCCGATCGAGGCGCTGCGCATCGACCCGAACCTGGAAGTCGAGCAGATCGAGCGCCTGCGCGCGGTCCGGGCGTCACGCGACGAAGCGGGGTGCCGGGCGGCGCTCGGACGAGTGGACCGGGCAGCCCGCGAGCAGACCAATCTCGTCCCCCCGATCATCGACGCCGTCGAGGCGCACGCCACGGTCGGCGAGATCGCCGACACCCTGCGCGGCGTCTTCGGCGAGCATCTGGAAGGCGAAGGCTAGCCGGGTGTGCCGGCCGACGGCGGGCGGTCGTGGGCCACCTCGCCGTCGCGAATCTGGACGACGCGGTCGGCGTGCGCGGCGACCCCGGCCTCGTGGGTGACCAGCAGCACCGTGTTGCCGGCCGCGTGAAGCACCTGCAACAGGCCGATGATCTCCTCGCCCGTCCGGCTGTCGAGATTCCCGGTCGGCTCGTCCGCCAGCACGAGCGACGGCGAGTTGACCAGCGCCCGGGCAATCGCCACCCGCTGGCGCTGCCCGCCGGACAGCTCGTTGGGCCGGTGCAGCAGCCGGTCCTCGAGCTCCACCATCTCCAGGGCCGCCGTCGCCCGGCGCTCGCGCTCCCGGTGCCCCACCCCCGCATACACCAGCGGCAGCTCCACGTTCTGCAGGGCCGTCGCGCGGGGCAGCAGGTTGAAGGTCTGGAAGACGAACCCGATCTCCTCGTTGCGAATGCGCGCCAGCTCGTCGTCGTTCATCTGATCGACGTTCCTGTCGTTGAGCCGGTAGGCGCCGCGCGTGGGCGTGTCCAGGCAGCCGATGAGATTCATCAGCGTCGACTTGCCGGAACCCGAGGGCCCCATGATGGCCACGTACTCGCCGCGTTCGATCGCGATCGACACGCCCCGCAGGGCGTGGATGCGCTCCCCGCCCATGACGTAGGTCTTCCACAAATCGACGGTCTCGATCAGCGCCATGAACGTCGCTAGTCGTAGTACTCCAGGCCGAGATGGGTGATGAGCTCCTCACCGCGCAGATACCGCAACGTGTTCTTGAGCTTCATCAACTGAATGAACAGGTCGTGCTCCGGATAGATGTCGGGGGCGTGGATGGGACTCTTGAAGTAGAAGGACAGCCACTCCTGGATGCCGGTCATCCCGGCCCGCCTGGCGAGGTCCAGGAACAGGACGAGATCGAGCACGATGGGGGCGGCGAGCACGCTGTCCCGGCAGAGAAAATTGATCTTCAGCTGCATCGGATACCCGAGCCATCCGACCAGGTCGATGTTGTCCCAGCCCTCCTTGTTGTCGCCGCGCGGCGGATAGTAGTTGATCCGCACGACGTGATGGAGGTCGTCGTACAACGTCGGGTACAGATCCGGTTGCAAGATGTAGTCCAGAACCGACTTCTTGCTCTCCTCCTTCGTCTTGAACGATTCCGGATCGTCGAGGACCTCGCCGTCGCGGTTGCCGAGGATGTTGGTCGAGTACCAGCCCGCGACCCCCAGCAGGCGCGCCTTGAGGCCGGGTGCGACGATCGTCTTGATCAGGGTCTGCCCCGTCTTGAGATCCTTGCCCGCGAGCGGTGCGCCCGTCGCGGCGGCGAGCTCGGTCAGCGCGGGCACGTCGGCGCTGAGATTGGGCGCCGCGTTGGCGTACGGAATGCCTTCCCTGATCGCCGCGTAGGCGTAGATCATGCTCGAGGGAATGGCCGGATCGGATCGCTCCAGCCCAGCCTCGAACGCGGCCAGCGACCGATGCGCCGGCGCTTCCTCCATGAAGACCTCGGTGCTGCCGCACCATACGAGGACGAGCCGCGCGAGTCGATTGGTCTCCCGGAAGCGGCGGATATCGTCGATTACCTGCTCGGCCAGCTCGCGCTTGCTGGCCCCGCGCTTGACGTGCGGACCGCTCAGTCGCTTCACGTACTGCCGGTCGAAGACGGCCGGCCAGGGCCGAATCGCTTCGAGCTCGGGCCGGACTTGCTCGAGCAGCGCCGCGTCCAGCACGCCGGCGGTGCGGGCGGCCTCGTAGCAGTCGTCCTCGAAGATGTCCCACGCGCCGAACACCAGATCGTCGAGCGCGGCCAGCGGCACGAAATCGCGAATCAGCGGCGAGCGTCCTTCGGTCCGTTTGCCGAGCCGCACGGTGCCCATCTGCGACAGCGAGCCGGTGGGCGCCGCGAGGTTCTTGCGCAGGGCATGGACTCCCGCTATGAAGGTCGTGCTGACCGCGCCCAGGCCGACCAGCAGCACACCGAGACGACCGGCGGGAGCCTCGATTTCCTGCGGACTTTTCACGGGGAGAGCATATATCATGTGCCTCGGTCGCCAGGGTGGTCCGGCGGGTGCCCCACGGCCGGCCGCGCGCATCGAGCATGTCCCTGTTCAAGCTGAAGAAGAGCGGCGGTCCCCGCGATCTCGAAGTGTCGATGGCCGGGTTGAAGCTCGGCTCGCGCGTGCTGCAGGCCGCCGGCGACGGCGAGCTGATCGCCGCCATGGCGGCGGCGGTCGGACTCAGCGGTCGGGCCTGCGCGGTGGTGGGAGACCGCGGCGAAGCCGAAGCGTTCGAGCGGGCGGCCGCACGGGCCGGGGTGCTGATCGAGATCGAGGTCGCCCCCGCCACCGCGCTGCCGTACGAGCCGGACTCGTTCGACGTGGTGACCATCAGGGACGCCCTCGGCGCCATGCGGCCGAACGAGCGCGTCCCGACGCTGCAGGAGGCCTACCGCGTGCTGCGCGTCGGGGGGCGCTGCCTGGTGATCGAGCGCTCGCCGCGCGGCGGTCTCGGCGCGCTGTTCTCCCGCCAGAACCTCGACCGCCAATACGCCGCCGGCGGCGCCGTGACCGCGCTCCGGGCAGAAGGGTTCCGGGGCGTCCGCGTGCTGTCGGAACGCGACGGGCTCCGCTTCACCGAGGGGACGAAGCCGGCACAGGGGACCGGCTCCTGACGACCGCGCGCACCGGCGGCGCCCATGCCGAGTGACAGCAAACCGAGTCCGCCGCCGGGCGGCGGTCGGCTCTACCTCATCGACGGCAGCTCGCAGCTCTACCGCGCCTTTCACGCCATCCGCGAGCTGAGCGGCCCGGACGGCCGGCCGACGAACGCGGTGTACGGCTTCGTCAACATGCTCAGGAAGCTCGTGGCGGACCACGCTCCCGATCTTGTCGCCGCTGCCTTCGACACCCGGGGACCGACGTTCCGGACCGGTCTCGATGCGGAGTACAAGGCCAACCGGCCCTCGATGCCGGACGATCTCGCCGCGCAGGTGCCCGCCGTGCACGAGGCGTGCGAGGCGCTCGGGGTGCCGATTCTGACCCACGACGAGTACGAGGCGGACGACGTCATCGGCACCCTGGCCGAGCAGGCCAGGGCGGACGGGTACGAGGTCGCGATCGTCACCGGCGACAAGGATTTCTACCAGCTCGTCCGCGACGGCATCCGGGTGTTCAATCCGCGCGACGAGGGTACCTGGCTCGACGCCGGCGGGGTGCAGGAGAAATTCGGCGTCGCGCCGGACAAGGTGGTCGACGTGCTGGCGCTCATGGGCGACGCCGTCGACAACGTGAAGGGGGTGCCCGGCATCGGGCAGAAGGGCGCGCGCGAGCTGATCGAGACGTACGGCTCGCTCGATGCGCTGCTGGCCGATCCGGCGCAGGTCGCGCGCAAGCGGTACCGCACCGCCCTCGAGCAGCACGCCGCGGAGGCGCGGCTCAGCCGCGAGCTGGTGCGCATCCGGACCGACGTGCCGGTGGCGTTCGACGCCGCGGCGTTCCGCTACCGCGGCCCGGACGCCGGACGCTGCTACGAGCTGTTCTCCGCGCTCGGGTTCCGCACCCTGCTCCCGGAGTACGCGCCGACCGTCGACACGGTCGAGGCCGACTACGGGATCGTCCGCACGCTGGCGGAGATCGAGGCGCTGGCGAACGAGGCCCGGGCCAGCGGCCGCTGCAGCCTCCACGTCCTGGCGGACGATGTCCCGCCGCGGCAGGCAGCGCTGGTGGGGCTGGCGGTGTCGACCGCGCCCGGCCGCGGCCGCTACGTTCCGCTCGGCCACGCGGCGCTCGGCGAGGAGGCCAACCTGGATGCGCCGGCGGCGCTCGCGGCCCTGCGCCCGATGCTGGGCGATCCCGCCGTGCGGAAGATCGGTCACGACCTGAAAGCCGGCGTCCTGCTGCTGGCGCACCACGACGTGCCGCTGGGCGGTCTCGACGTCGACACGATGATCGCGAGCTATCTGCTCGACGCCACGCGCCCGCCGCACCGCATCGAGGACCTCGCGCTCGAGCATCTCGGCTACAAGGCGCTGGCGGAGGACGAGCTGCGGGGCCGCGGCGCCAAGGCGCGCAAGTTCGGCGATCTGCCGGCCGACGCGGTTGTCAGATACTGCAACGAACGCAGCGACCTCGCGCTCAAGCTGGCCGCGCCGCTCCGGGACCGGCTCGCGGCCGAAGCGCTGGAGCCGCTCTACCGCGAGCTGGAGCTGCCGCTCATCCCGGTGCTCGCCTCGATTGAACGGGCGGGCGTTCGCGTCGACACGGACGCGCTGGGCCGCATGTCGGCGCGGCTCGAGGCGGAGCTCGCGGCGCTGCAGCGCGACATCCACGCGCTGGCCGGCGTCGAGTTCAACATCAACTCGCCGAAGCAGCTCTCGGAGGTGCTCTTCGAGAAGCTGCAATTGCCGTCGTCCCGGCGCACCGGCAAGACGCGCGTGGCGTCGACCTCGGTCGCGGTGCTCGAGGAGCTGGCGCTGGCGCACGACCTGCCGCGAAAGGTGCTCGACTGGCGCAGCCTCCAGAAGCTCAAGGGCACGTACGTCGACGCGCTGCCGCAGCTCGTCAACCCGGAGACCGGCCGGGTGCACACCTCGTTCAACCAGGCCGTCGCGGCGACGGGCCGGCTGAGCAGCAGCGACCCCAACCTCCAGAACATCCCGATCCGCACGGAGCTCGGACGGCAGATCCGCGGCGCCTTCGTGGCCCCGCCGGGCAGCGTGCTCATCTCGGCGGACTACTCGCAGATCGAGCTGCGCGTGCTGGCGCACCTGTCGGGCGACGACAGCCTGATCGCCGCGTTCCGGCGCGGCGACGACATCCACGATCAGACGGCGCTCAAGGTCTTCGGCCCGGCCAGCACGCTCGACCCGCACGAGCTGCGGCGGCGGGCCAAGATCATCAACTACGCGCTGCTGTACGGCAAGACGGCCTTCACGCTCGCGCGGGACATCGGTGTCAGCCAGCCGGCGGCGCAGGCGTTCATCGACGCCTACTTCGACGGGTTCCCCGGCGTCCGCGGCTACATCGACGCCACGATCGCCCGCGCCCGCGAGTCCGGCAGCGTCAGCACCATGCTCGACCGCCGCCGCCGCGTCCCGGAGCTGAACAGCCGCAACGGCCAGGTCCGCGCCGCGGCCGAGCGGGTCACGGTCAATCTGCCCATCCAGGGCAGCGCGGCCGACATCCTCAAGCGCGCCATGATCGACATCCACGGCCGCCTGCCCGCGGCGGCGAGGATGATCCTGACCGTCCACGACGAGCTGCTGTTCGAGGTGCCGGAGGCGATGGCCGACACCGTCGCGGCGCTCGTTCGCGACCGGATGGAGCACGCCCTGCCGCTGGCCGTGCCGTTGACCGTCGACGTCGGCATCGGCAGCAACTGGAAACAGGCGAAGGGCTGAGCCTCCAGCCGGCGCTGCCGTATAATTCCGCCGTTGGTTGAACCGCTTGTCGTTGCCCGCCCCGACCATGCGATTTCACGCCGCCAGATCGATCCCGACGCGCTGAAGGTCCTGTACCGCCTGCGCAAGTTCGACCACGTTGCCTATCTGGTGGGCGGCGGCGTGCGCGATCTCCTGCTGGGCCGGCATCCGAAGGACTTCGATATCGGGACCTCGGCACACCCGTACGAAATCAAGCGGATCTTCCGCAACTGCTGGATCATCGGGCGGCGCTTCCGTCTGGCCCACGTCAAGTTCGGGGCAAAGACGATCGAGGTCGCGACGTTCCGGCGCCCGGCGCCCGCACCGGATCCCGCAGCGGCGGCCGCGGCGGACGAGGCCGCCGCGCAGGCCGCCCCCGGCGCCGCGGGCAGGCGCCCTCCGATCCGGCGCGACAACACGTTCGGCACACCAGAGGAAGACGCGTTCCGGCGGGACTTCACCATCAACGCGCTGTTCTACGACATCGCCACGTTCGCGGTCATCGACTACGTCGGCGGTCTGGCGGACCTGCAGGCGGGCCTGATTCGCTCTATCGGCGATCCGCACGAGCGGTTCGTGGAGGATCCGGTCCGGATGGTCCGCGCGGTCGCGTTCGCGGCCCGCCTGGGCTTCCGCCTCGATCCGGCGGTGCGCCGGGCCATCGCCCGCCACAACGGAGAGCTCGCCAACGCCTCCCCGGCCAGGATGACCGAGGAGCTGTACAAGATCCTCCGCAGCGGCGTGGCCGCTCGCACGTACCGCTCGCTCCTGGAGGTGGGGCTCCTGAGCCAGGTCGCGCCCGAGGTGGCGCGCGGCGCGTCGCCGGCGCTGTGGCAGTCGCTCGAGGCCCTCGACGCGTATCGGACCCGCTTCAAGTCCGCGCCGGGCAGCCTCACCAACGCGGTGCTGCTGGGGAGTCTGGCAACGCCCGTTCAGCCGCTCGACCTGACGCCGCGCCGGCGGGGCGACGGCGACGCGAACGGCGGCATCGCGCTCGGGCGGCTGCCGGTTGCCCGGCGCGACGTCGAGCGCCTGCGCCAGTTGCTCGTGCTGCAGCCGCGCCTGGTCGATCCCGGGCTGACGCCGCGCGCCCAGCGGGCCGTGCTGCATCGCGGCGCGTTCGACGACGCCATGACGTGGCTGGAGATCCACGGCGGCGACGCGCACGCCCACAGCCGCTGGCGGCGGCTGGCCACGGGCGGCGGCGCCCCCCCGGCCCGGCGGCGGCGGCGCAGACGCCCGCGCCGGCGGGCGCGCTCAACCGCCCAGCAACGCCTGCGTGACGTTGACGAACGACAGGACGATGCCGGCGGCGGTCACGACGATCAGCACGAGTGAGGCGATCAGCATCGCCGAGCTCTCCCGCTGCTCGTCGATGAAGCCCATGAGGTGCGCCGCGATCCAGCCGCCCGCAAACCCCGCCCCGTGCGCCCAGTTGTTGACGCCGCGCATGATGAAGCCGAAGACGAAGAGCAGGATCGCCCACTGCCACAACTGGGTCTCCATTGCGCTGCTGCCGCGCTTCCGCCCGTAGACGATCAGCGCCGCGAGCAGCCCGAAGATGCCTCCCGACGCGCCGATGGTGGGGCTGGCGAACGCGCCGGGGTTCGTCATCGACGTCATCACGTTCGAGACGAGGAACCCGGCGGCGCCGGCGACGTTGAACAGGACGAACGCGCGGGCGGGACCGTACACCTCGGTGGCGGCCGGCCCGAGGTTGCGGATCCACATCATGTTGAACAGGATGTGCAGCACGCCGCCGTGGAGGTAGTTGGCCGTCAGCAGCGTCCACCACCACCCCAGCTCCCAGGCCACGCCGCCGGTCATTCCGAGCTGGTACAGGGCCCGGTTGCCGGGCGACAGGAGGGAGAAGAGGCCGCGGCCCGCGAAGATGGCGTCGGGCTCGAGCAGCAGCGCGACGGCGTACAGCGTGACGCACGTCATGAGGATCAGCGAGACGAGGTCCAGACGCTGGCCGACGACGTTGCGGATGACCGGCGCCCAGCCGAAGAGTCCCGGCCGCCAGGCGCCGCAGTACGGGCAGCGCGGCTCGTTGATGCCGACCAGCTTGCCGCAGTCCGCGCAGACGATCGACCCTTGCGCTTGCCGCACCGCCTGCAGCCTCAGTCGGCGGGCAGCGCGTAGGCGACGAGCCGCGGGCCGTTGCCGACCGTGAGCGCGATGTACTGCCGGCCGCCGGCCACGTAGGTCATCGGCGTCCCGATGGCGCCGGAGGGCAGGTCCACCGACGCGAGCTCCGTGCCGTCCGTCTTATCGTAGGCGACCAGCCGCGGGCTGCCGTTCCTGCCGCCGGTGGTCAGGCAGTAGACGAGCAGCGTCTTCGTCAGCAGCGGCCCGTTGATGGCGTTGTCCCCGCCCAGCGGCGGCAGGTCGAGGTCGCGGAGCAGCGGGTGGTTGCGGTAGCGGTCGCCGTTGCCGGTCGGCACCCACCAGGCGTGCTCGCCGGTGTTGAGGTCGATGGCCGTCATCCGCGAGTAGGGCGGCTTGACGAGCGGCAGCCCCAGGGGCATCTGCGGCTCGCGGCGGATGTTGCCGCCCCGCGCCAGGCGCTGCGCCTCCGGCGCGCCGTGGGTGTAGGTGACCGTGGCCCCGAGCGCGGGGTCGGGCTGGTAGAGGGAAACCACCGCCGTCTGGTTGCGCGACGGGACGTAGAGCATCCCGGTTTCGGGGTCGACGGCGCCGCCGGACCAGCCCGCGGTGCCGCCCGGCGGCGGGCGCATGAGGGTGCCGTTCGTGACGCCCTCGATCGGCCGGTCCAGCGGCGTGAACAGCGGTCCCAGCCGGAAGCCCTCGACCGCGGCGAGCGCCATCTGGCGGATCTCCGGGGTGAAGTCGACCAGATCGTCGACCGTCACGCCCTGATAGTCGAACGGGGCCGGCCTGGTCGGGAACGGCTGGGTGGGCGACAACACCTCGCCCGGCATGTTGGAGCCCTGAGGGACGGGCCGCTCCTCGATCGGCCAGACGGGCTCCCCCGTCACGCGGTCGAAGACGTAGACGAACCCCTGCTTGCTCACCTGCGCGATCGCCCTGACGGGGCGGCCGTCGACCGTGATGTCCACCAGGTTGGGATGGGTCGCGAAGTCGTAGTCCCACAGCCCGTGGTGCACGGCCTGGAAGTGCCAGACGCGCTGCCCGGTTTCGACGTCGACGGCGATCAGCGTCTCCGAGAACAGGTTGTCCCCCGGCCGATCGACGCCGTAGTAGTCGTTGGTCGTCGTGCCGGTCGGGAGGTAGACATGGCCGAGCTCGTTGTCGCCGGCCAGCATCGACCAGACGTTGGCGTTGCCCGAGTAGCGCCACGACTCGTTCAGCCAGGTGTCGACGCCGAACTCGTCCGTGCCGTTGGGCACGGTATGGAAGTCCCAGGCGTGCGCGCCGGTCCGCACGTCCCAGGCGCGGACCCAGCCGGGCACCGCCTCCTTCGTGATGCGGCGGTCGGCGACCTGCGAGCCGTGGATCACCCGGTCGCGGACGACGATCGGCGGCGAGTGGATCCCGAACAGCATGGCGTTGAGGTAGTCGCGCTCCGCGCGCTCGGCCCGCGGCAGGCCGGCCATCGCGTCGACCATGCCGCCGCCGTCCGGGCCGAAGTCGGGACAGGGCTGTCCGGTTTTCGCCAGCACGCAGACGAGGTAGCCGTTGCCGGTGCCCCAGAAGATGCGCTCGTCCTCCGCCCCGTCGGTCCAGTAGGCGACGCCCCGCTGCGTCCACGGGTTGCTCATCGTCGGCGTGCCCTCTTCGTAGGCCTTGGGGTTGAAGACCCAGAGCGTCTCGCCGGTGGTCGCGTCGACCGCCACGCCCTGCGACAGCGGCGTGTTGAAGTAGAGCACGCCGTCCACCATCAGCGGCGTGGCCTGCAGGCGCGAGGACAGCGGCCGGTGGCCGGTGCGGTACAGGTCCGGCGTGTCCGCGACCAGCGAGTCGACAATGGTGTCGAGCGGCGCCGACCACTCGCCGCCCCCCGGCGTGGAGCGGCTCACGCGCCGGTCGACGGAGAGCCACTCCCACGCGATCTCGAGGTCCGCGAAGTTGCTCGCGTCGATCTGATCCAGCGGCGAGTACTTCTGCCCGCCGATGCTCCCGGCGTAGCTGCGCCACTCGCCGCCGGAGGTGTCGTAGGTCTGCCAGGGCGCCGCCGGGCCGGCGGGCTGGGCCGCCGCTCCCGAGGCGAGCAGCGCGAATGTCACGGCGAGCGAGAGCAACTGGCGCATGACGCAACCTCCGTTCGTGCCGCGGAGCCGGGTGCGGACCACCCGGAATGTCAGACTCCCGACGGTGCCGGCAATCCTACACCGGTTTCGCGCCCATCATCCGTCTCCGGGCGAGAGCCTCAGCCGCGCGATCCGGAACCGCGGCGTCAACCGCGCGTCCGCTCGAACTCGGCCATGAACGCGACGAGGGCGTCGACGGCCGCCTCGGGACAGGCGTTGTAGATCGACGCCCGCACGCCGCCAACGGACCGGTGTCCCCGGAGCCCGACCAGCCCGGCCTGCCGCGCTTCGTCCACGAAGCGCGTCTCGAGCGCCGCCGCGGGGAGCCGGAAGGTGACGTTCATCGACGAGCGGCTGTCGGGGGCAGCCGTACCCCGATAGAACGGCGTGCGGTCGATCGCCTCGTACAGCTTGCGGGCCTTGCGCTCGTTGCGCCGCGCCATCTCCGCGAGTCCGCCGGCGGCCAGCAGCCACCTGACGACCAGGCCGACCATGTAGATGGCGAACACCGGCGGGGTGTTGTGGCGCGACCCGGCGCCGACGTGGGTGGCGTAGCGCAGCATCGTCGGCACGGCGGACCGCGTCGGCGCCCGGCGCACGAGGTCGTCGCGGACGATCACGAGCGTGACCCCGGCCGGCCCGAGGTTCTTCTGGGCGCCGGCATACAGCAGGCCCACGCGCTCGAACTCGAGGGGCCGGCTGAAGATGTCGGACGAGGCGTCCACCACGAGCGGCACGTCGCCGCTGTCCGGAAGCGCGCGCCACTGGGTGCCGCAGATCGTGTTGTTCGATGCGAGGTGCAGGTAGGCTGCCGGGTCCGCAAGGTCGAGCTCGCCGGCGGCCGGTATGCGGGAGAAGCCTTCGCTCTCCGTCGAGCCGGCCACCCGCACCGTACCGAACTGTCCGGCCTCCTCGTACGCCTTCCGCGACCAGACGCCCGTCAGGACGTAGTCGGCGAATCCGGCCGGCGGCAGCAGATTCAGGGGCACCATCGCGAACTGCTGGGTGGCGCCCCCCTGCAGGAACAGCACGTGGAAGCGTTCCGGCAGCCCGGTCAACCGGCGGATGTCGGCGACCGCGCGCTCGAGAATGGCATCCATGGTGGTGGACCGGTGGCTCACCTCCAGCACCGACATCCCGGCACCCGGCAGGGCCAGGAGATCGCGCTGGACTTCCGCCAGCACCGTCTCGGGCAGGACGGCGGGACCGGCATTGAAGTTGAACACCCGCTCGGCAGCCATGATCACATGCTCAGCGGTCCCCGGCACGTGCGCCCGGCATGTCAGATCGGATGCAGCAACAGGCCGTCACGGAGCTTGGGCTCGAACCAGGTCGACTTGGGCGGCATCATGCCGCCGGCGTCGGAAACGGCAAACAGCTCGGCCGTGGTGACAGGCGCCAGGGAGAACGCGACGGCAGCCTCGCCGCTGTCGACCAGCCGCTCGAGCGCTCCCGTCCCGCGCGCTCCGCCCACGAACGCGACGCGGGGATCGGTCCGCACATCCCCGACCGCGAGCAGCGGCGCGAGCAGCGCCTCCTGCAGCACGGACACGTCGAGCCCGGCCGCGGGATCGGCCGCCGGGCCGGTGGCCTGTCCGGACGGCAACTCGACATCATGCCACGTGCCCCCGCCCACGTAGAGCGCAACGTGACCGCGCGGCGGTTCGGCCGCGGCGTCCGTCCGGACCGCGAACCGCGCCCGCAGCGCGTCCAGGAACTGCCCGGGAGTCTGCCCCGCCAGGTCGGCCACGGTGCGGTTGTAGGCCTGAATCCGCGTGTCGGCATCGGGGAACGCGACGCCGAGAACGAAGCGCGCCCGGCCGGGCCCGCTCTCCGCGGCGGCGAGCTGGGCCCGGGCGCGGGCGGCGCTCGCAATCCGATGGTGTCCGTCCGCGATGTAGAGCGCCGGCACGCGCGCGAAGCCCGCCTCGACCGCCGCCTGATCCGCGGGGCCCAGCCGCCAGACCGTGTGGCGCACGCCGTCCGGCGCCTGCAGGTCGAACAGCGGCGCATCCTGCGCCGCCCGCCGCATCAGGGCGGTGAGCTCCGGCACGGCCCGGTAGGTGAGGAACACGATGCCGGTCTGCGCTCGCAACGCGAGCATGTGCCGGGTCCGATCGTTCTCCTTGTCGGGCCGGGTCTTCTCGTGCCGCTTGATGACGCCGCGGTCGTACTCGTCGAGCGAGTAGCACGCCGCGAAGCCGGTCTGCTCATGATCGTCCGTCCGGAGCCGATAGATGTACAGGGACGGCGCAGCCTCCTCCACGAGCGGCGCGTCACGCCGGAGCCGCCCCAGATTGCCGGCGGCGGCGCGGTAGACCGCGGGGTCGTGCGGGTCGGTGTCCGGCGGCAGGCCGATCTCGGCCCGGGAGACGTGCAGGAAGCTCAGTGGATTGCCCGCGGCCAGCGCGCGCGCCTCGCGGGTCGTCACGACGTCGTACGGCACGGCGGCGACGGCGGCAGCGGCGGCCGGCTCGGGACGGAGGGCACGAAACGGATGAATGCGGGCCACGCGGTCGGGGGTGCTAGTCGGCGCGGGCGTTCCCCGCCCGCATCTGCTCGAGCTGGCGGTCGCGAGTCTCTTGGAATGCCGCCAGGTGCTGCTGCGGCACCGGGACGCCGGGCGGCAGATTCCGATGCTCGAGCAGGGGATCGACGAACGTGCCGTTCTTGCTCATCCGGTAGTCGAGATGCGGGCCCGTCGCCAGGCCGGTCGCCCCGACGCGTCCGATCGTCTGTCCCTGGAGGATGCGCACACCGGGCCGCACGCCGCGGGCGAACGCCGACAGGTGGAGATAGTACGTCTCGTAGCCGTTGGTGTGCCGCAGCCGCACCATGTTGCCCGACGCCCGGCTGCGGCCGGCCGACACCACCGTGCCGGTGGCCACGGCCACCACGGGCGTGCCGGTGGGCGCGCCGTAGTCCACGCCGAGGTGCGGGCGGTAGGTGCCGAGAATCGGATGCAGGCGGCGCCGCGAGAAGCGCGACGTGACGCGCGGCTCGAACTTGAACGGCGAGCGCAGGAACTGTCGCTTGAGCGACTCGCCCTGCTCGTTGTAGTAGAGCGCCTCCGGATCGCCCGGGACCGTGAAGCGAAACGCCTGCACGCGGCGCCCGTCGTTGATGAACTCGACGGCCAGCACATCGCCGTAGGCGTCGAACTCGCCGTCGCGGAAGTACTTCTCGACGATCGCGGAGAACTCGTCCCCCGGCTGCAGCTCCGTGTTGAAGTCGATTTCGCCGGCGAGCACGGAAGCCAGCTCGATCGCGAGCAACGCCTGCTCGCCCGCGCCGTCGAGCGCCGCCGCGAGCGACGTGTGCCGGCGGTCGATGAAGCCGCGCAGCGCCTGCTCGACGCGCTCCTTCTCGTAGGGCAGGAGCCTGGCGCGGTAGTCTCCGGAGGCCGTCGCCGCGCGAACCTGCAGGAACCGATCCTTGTCCACCTCGTACTCGAAGCCGCGCAGGGCCCCGTCGGGGCCGAGCTCCAGGCGGTAGGCGTTGCCGACGCGGAACCGCCGCGGGTCGAAGACCAGGCGCACCGCGTCGATCACGCGCGCGGCCTGGTTGCGATCGAGGCCGTGGTCGTAGAGGATGCTGGCCAGGGTCGCCCGGTTGGGGACGGTGGCTTCGATGCGGTGGCTCTCGGGCTCGGCCGGAGGCGCGGGCCGGAGGACGATGTCGTCCGTGCGGGCGGGCGCCTCGTCGACGGCAGTACGAGCAGGCGCCTCACCGGCGCATGCGACCACCGTGAGGATGATGCAAAACAGGAGCGCGAGACGCGGGGACGCCGGCCGATTCCGCATGCGAAGCGTGCAGTCTAGCACAACGCGCCCGAATGCCGCGCTCCCGAAGTTCCAGGGCAGTGGTCGAGCTCGGATCATGCTCGAGCGCTGCCGGGTCCGGCGGCCGCGGCGTCGCGCAGCCTGCGCAGCTTTTCCCGCACTTTCTCGGCGTGCCCGGCGGCCCGCACGGCGCGCCAGTGGTGGGCTACCGTGCCCGCCGGGTCGATCAGGACCGTCGAGCGGATCACTCCCACCGTCGTCTTGCCGTACAGCTTCTTCTCGCCCCAGGCGCCGTACTGCTGCATCACGGTCCGCTCCGGGTCCGAGAGCAGGGTGTGCTTCAGCGCGTGCTTCCGGATGAAGGCGCGGTGACGGGCTGGATCGTCCGGGCTGCAGCCCAGCACCACGGCATCCAGCTCGCCGAAGCTGTCCAGGTCGGCCGAGAACTCGCACGCCTCCTTCGTACAGCCGGGCGTGTCGTCCCGCGGATAGAAGTAGAGCACCACCCATTGCCCGCCGAGCTGCGACAGGCGCACCGTTCGATCGTCCTGATTCTTGAGCGCGAAGGCCGGCGCCTTCTCTCCGACTGCAAGCATGCTCTCTCTCCGGGTCTACAAGTCGATCGCGATCTGCTCTTCCCGGGCGCCGCGCGGCTCGACGCTGCCGACGACGGCTGCGCGGTCGTAGCCCAGCGCCTGCAGCTCGCGCAGGCACGGCTCGGCCCGCGCGGCCGGCAGGCTGGCCAGCAGGCCGCCGGCCGTCTGCGGGTCGAACAGGATAGGGTAGATCGACGCGGCGGCGGCGGCAGCAGCGTTGACGACGGCGCTGCCCAGGCGCGCGTTGTGCGGGTGCAGCGAGCTGAGCAGCCCCTGGGCGATCGTCTCGCGCGCGCCGGCGAGCAACGGCACGGCTGGGAGCGACAGGCGCACGTCCACGTCGGAGGCCCGGGCCATCTCGACGAGATGACCGAGCAGCCCGAAGCCCGTCACGTCGGTGCAGGCGGTCGCCCCGTGCGCCCGGAGGCACTCGGCGGCGGCACGGCTCGATTGCAGCATCGAGCGCAGCGCGCCGTCAATCCAGCGCCCCCTGGCCTGCAGCCGCATGTGCGCGGCGAACAGCGTCCCCGTGCCGAGCGGTGCGGTCAGGATCAGGCGGTTCCCGGGCCGCATCCCGCTCTTGCGCAGCACGTGGGCCGGATCGACGACCCCGCTCAGCGCCAGGCCCAGGGTCACGTCGTCGCCTTCCGTGGTGTGACCGCCGACGAGCGCCGTCTGCGCCTCGTTGAGCGCCTTCACCAGGCCCCCGAGCAGGTCGCGCAGCAGCGCCTCCATCTTGTCTTCCGGCCCCAGCGGCACCGTGACGATGGCCAGCGCCGTCCGCGGCTCGGCGCCCATCGCGTAGATGTCGCCGAGGCAGTGGTTGGCGGTGATCCGGCCGCAGAGGTACGGGTCGTCGACGAGCGCCCGGAAGGCATCCACGGTGCGCACCGCGACGAGGCCGGGCGGGATGCGCTCGACCGAGGCGTCGTCGGGCGCGTCGAGGCCGGTCAGGACGTCGTCGCCGCGGAACGGGGTCAGCCGCGAGAGGACCCGGTCGAGCAGGGTGGCGCCCACCTTCGAGCCGCAGCCCGCGCACCGCATGGCGGCGCTCGACAGCTCGCGGACGGCGGCCGGCGGCGCCAGCCGCTCCAGATTCGCGTCCGGGGCGGGGCGGGCATCCATCGCCGGCAGGCGGCTGAAGCGGGTCATGAAGCGCCGGTCGATGCGGTCCTTCCACGACCAGATCCAGCGGCCCGCGAGGGCCCACGGTCCGCGCGATGCGACCGCGTAACGGTCGCCGGTGCTGATCAGGCTCAGGAACCGCCGTTGCGGCCGGAAGGGCCGCAGCGGTTCGCCGCGCACGGCGCGCCGCAGATTGGCGTCGAGCGGCGGGCCCTGCCGCACCGCGAACACGCCCGCCTTCTCCCGCGGATGATTCACGACGGCCGCGATGTCGCCGGCGGCGAAGACGCCGGGATGCGACGTCGACTCCAGGGTGTCGGCCACCTGGATGAAGCCCCGCTCGTCGACCGCGAGCCCCGCCTCGCGCGGCCACGCCTGCGCGCCCGCCTCCGTCGCCCAGAGCACCTCGTCGACGGCGTGCTCCGATCCATCCTCGACGACCACGGCGCCGGAGCGCACCGAGGCGATGCGGGCGCCCGCATGGACCCGCACGCCGCGCGCCCGCAGCACCCGTTCGAACCTGGCGCGGGCGCGCCGGTTGTGCGTGGGCAGGATGCGATCGGTGGCGCTGAACAGATGGAAGGCGGGCACCGCCGCCGCGCGGCCCGCGGCGACCTGCATGCGCCGCAGGGCGTGCTGCACGGCCAGGACGAGCTCCACGCCCGCCGCCCCCGCCCCGACCACGCCTACCTGCAACGGGCGCGGCGCCGCGCGCACCCGGGCCTGCAGCCGCTCCCAGCGGTCGACCAGCGTGGCGATGGGCTTGATGGGCACCGCGTGGGCCGCCGCGCCCGCCGCGTTCAGGGCAGGCGCTGCGCCGATGTCGATGGACAGCACGTCGTAGGGCACCGGCGGGCGAGCGCGGCACTGCACCGTCCGGCCGGCCAGGTCGAGACCGACCGCTTCGTCGTGGTAGAGACGGGCGCCCGCGAAGCGGGTCAGCGGCCCCAGATCGATGTGGACGTCGTCGAAGCCGTAGTGCCCGGCGATCAGCCCGGGCAGCATCCCCGAGTACGGCGTGTGGACCTCGCGCGCGATGACGGTCACGCGCAGGCCGGGCACCGGCCGCATGCCCAGGCGCCTGAGGACGATGACGTGACTGTGCCCGCCCCCGACGAGCACGAGGTCCTTCAGCACGGGGGCGAGCGCCGCGTTCATCGGCCGCGGCCGCCCGCAACGCGGGCGAGCACCCGCGCGATGCCCGCCTCGAACGCCTCCGGCGCGGGCAGCAGGCTCACGACGAGGAATGCCTCGCGAGGAAAGTCGAAGAAGTAGCCGGGATGCACGAGGACGCGGTCGCGCTCGAGCAGCTCGAGCACGACCGTCTCCTCGGGTTCCGTGGCCGGGATCTGCAGCACAGCGTACCATCCCCCGTCGACGGCCGGCAGCCGCAGTGCCGGATGACGCGCGACGCGCCGCCGCAGTGCCGCGTAGTTGCCGCGCACGCGCGCGGCAATCTGGGCAGTCACGGCCGCGCCCTCCGCGAGCAGGACCCCGGCGGCCAGTTGGACCGGCGCGGCCACCGACAGATACGTGTCGCCGATCAGCTCGAGCCCGGCCAGCGCGCGCTCGACGACCGCCGCCGGTCCATCGACCGTTATCCAGCCGAGCTTGAGCTGCGGCAGGCCGACGGCCTTGGAGAGCCCGCCGAGGCTGAAGGCGAGGACGTCCGGCCGGGGCCGGTCGAGCACGCTCGGGGCCGGCGTCGCGCCGCTCATCGAATAGGCGCCGAAGACCTCGTCCGAGATGAGCGCCAGGTCGCGCTCGCGGCAGATCCGCGCGACCGCCTCGACCTCGTCCGGTGACACGAACGAGCCGGTGGGGTTGTTGGGACTCACCAGCAGCACGGCCCGCGCGCGCGGCGTCAGGGCTGCTTCGAGGCCGCCCAGATCCAGCTCCCAGCGGCCGTGGTGATCGAGCGCGTACGGCAGCGCACGGACCCCCTCGAGCCGGGTCAGGTGCTCGAAGAGCGGGTAGCTCGGCCGCGGCACCAGAACCTCGTCGCCTGGGTCGCACAGGAGCTTGAACAGGAAGCCGTAGGCCTCGCTGGTGCTGGCGGTGAGCGCCACGCGCTCCGGCGCCACCGGCCGGCCGCGCCGGGCGAGATGCGCGGCGACCGCCGCACGGGCCGCCGGCAGGCCGAGGGGCGCGGGTCGATACACCTGGATCTGCTGCCCGGCCGTCCCGCGCAGCAGACCGGGCGGGAGCCGGAACCCGACCCGCGTCGGGTTCGACTCGGTCAGGTCGATGAGCGTCGCCCTCGCGGCCCGCAGGCGGCCTACGGCGTGGCCGATGCGGTTGGGCGCGAGATCGGCGGGGATCCGGGAGGACAACATGGGTTGGACGCGGGGCGGACCAGCCGCGTCGCGGACGGCCCCGGGCGTCGGCGCCGCACGCGGGCTCAGCGCAGCGGGCACTGGAGTTCATGTTACATTCATTAACTCTCAACAAGTCGGTCACGGGGGCATCGTCATGAAGCGGGGTACGCAGATCGTCCTGACAGCACCATTCACGGAGATGATCGACCACGCCGGCTACTTCATCCAGATGGGCATGGCGTCCATCCCGATCTGGATGGAATGGGTCATGGACAAGAAGTATCCGGAGTGGCGCAACGTGAAGCGGTTCGAAGACGGTTCCGCGCAGGCCGCGCCGGCCGGGCTGCGCGTGCTCGAGCGCGTCATGGCGACGGAGTTCGGCCGCGACAACGTCGTGGTCTGTTATCCGGACGACCTCGACCAGTTCATCGGGCCCGATACGCGGATCGTGGCGCTCTCGACCCACAACCCGCTCGGCGTGACGTTCGCGGCCGGCGTCTACACGTCCATCTTCGGCAGCTCGCGCGAGCCCATCAACTCGCACTACGCGGCGAAGCTGTTCGACGCCCTCAAGCAGAGTCCGCACCGGGCATCGTTCCGGGTCATCCTGGGCGGCTCGGGCAGTTGGCAGATCACGCAGACGAAGTCCATGGAGCGGCTCGGCATCGACTGCGTCATCGACGGCCGCAGCGAGTCGGCGGAGACCATCAGGCTGTTCCGGCGCGCGCTCGAGGGCGGCGAGCTGCCGGACCAGGTGGAGGTCGAGCATCCGACCGACCCCCTGACGCTGCTGTTTCCGGACCGCCCCACGACGTTCGGCGTGGTCGAGATGACCACCGGCTGCGGCCGCCGCTGTCAGTTCTGCGTGCCCGACCTCAACCCGCAGATCGATCTGCCCAAGGCCGGGATTCTCGACGCCGTGCGCGCCAACGTGGCAGCCGGCAACAGGCAGATCTCGCTGGCGACCGAGGACATGTTCATCTGGGGCCAGGTACGGACCAAGACGCCGTTCTTCTTCCCCAACCGGGAAGCGCTGGTCGACCTGTACCGCAGCATCGTGGAAACGCCCGGCGTGGAGCAGCACGTGCTCAGCCACTCGACGATGGCGCCCGCGGTGGTCGACCCGGTGCTGATCGAGCAGTTGACCGACACGCTGCTGCCGCACAGCCCGATCCACCTCAAGCGCCTGAGCTCGCATCCGGAGGGCAAGGCCCTGGTGCCGCTGATCGGGCTCGAGACCGGGTCGGTGCGCATGGCCAAGCAGGTCATGCCCAGCAAGGGCGTGCCGTTCAACATCGAGGACTGGCAGAGCGTGGTCATCCGCGGCCTCGAGGTGCTGAATCGGAACAACTGGTTCCCGATGCTGACGTTGATGGTCGGCAACCCGGGCGAGACCGACGACGACGTGAAGGCGACGCTCGATCTGATCTACGAGATGGAGCGCCGCGGGCTGTTCGGTTTCCTGGTGCCGTCGGTGTTCACGCCGCTCGAGGGCACCCGCATGGAGCACGGCAAGGGCGTCACGGAGACGCGCAACCTCAGCCGGCTGCAGTGGCAGTTGATCCTCCGTTGCTGGAAGATGAACATGCGGCCGGGCCTCTACAGTTGGTGGGGCCCGACGTCGTTCAAGATCGGCGGCGTGGGCCTGTGGGCGCTGCGCCTGCGCAAGACGAACGGCCCGAACTTCACCTGGCCCATGATGATGTTCTGCAGCGCGCTGCCGGAGAACCTGCTGTATGCGACCGGCAAGCTGTACAAGGGCCGGCCGATCGAGGTGAAGACCCGCGCCGAGCTGCTGGCCTCGATCAAGCCGAACTACTGGCAGTACCTCCGCGCGGACACGGGCGATCTGCCTCCCGGCGCGCAGGCGCCGCCGGCCGCGCCGGCGCAGGTGCCCGAGCTGGCAACCGCGTAGTCTGTCGACGCGCCGGTCGCGACGGCGCGATGCATCGCATGCCTGGCATCATGCTGCTGACGTGGGCGGCCGTCGCGCTGTCGGCCGCCGGCGCCGGCGCGCAGGACCGGCGGCCGGCCCCGGAGGCCTTCGTCGGCCCGGGGGGCGGCGCGGTGGCGCTGGCCTACCCGAGCGTCCAGCCGGCCGCCGTGGACGAGCGCCGGCTGCTGGAGCTTGGCGGCAACCGGATCAACGGTCGCAACAACACGCCCTGGCCGGCCCCGGAAATCGACCGCCTCGTGCTCGTGCGCCTCGCCGACGGCGCCGTCCACGAGGTACTCGCGCCGTTCGAGACCAGCCTCGGCTGGGTGCGGTTCTCACCCGACGGCTCGTATCTCTCCTACGTCGTGATCCGTGACACCGGCGCCGAGCAGTGGGTCCTCGACATCGCCTCCGGCGTCCCCCGGCCGGTGACATCCGCCTCGCTCAACGCAACATGGGGCGAGCCGTGCGCGTGGCTGCGGGACGAAAGCCGCGTCCTGTGCCGCTTCGTGATGTCGGCCCGCGGCGCGCCGCCCGCGGGCGCGGCCGCCCGCTTCGGCTACCACTTCACGAGCCAGCTCGGCACGGTGGAGTTGGCGACCGGCCGCCGGACGAACGTCGGGGCGCCGGCGCCGTTCACCCGGGCGATCCCCTCGCCCGCCGGCGAGTTCGTGCTCGTGGCGACGCTCGACGAGCCCGTGGACGACGCGGCGGCGGCGGATGCGCGCGGCCGGTCGGTGGAGATCCGGAACGCGGCCGGCGACCTCGTGCGGCGTCTGGCCGATCTGCCGGCGGACGGCGCAGCACCCGGACGGCAGCAGCCCGGCTGGCACCCCGCCGCGCCCGCCACGGCGGTGTGGAGCGAGCCCGACCCGGCGGGGGGAAGCCGGGTGCTGGGCCTCGCGGCGCCGTTCGACGGCACGCCGGAGACGCTGGTCGCGACCGGGTTCCGCATCGCCGGCATCGCCTGGACCGAGCGCGGTCTGGCGCTGGTGACCGAGGCGGACGAGCGGACCGGACGCAGGCGCACGCTGCTGCAGGACCCCGCCGGGCAGGCGCCCCGAACGCTGCTCGACTGGAGCCCGGCGGCGGGCGCCGCGCGCCCCGGGACCCCCGTCCACCGGCCGGGCGGACCGCCGGCCGGCAGCGCGATCATGCAGGACGGGGACCGCATCCTGCTGATCGGAGACGGCGGGCGGTTTCTCGACCGCCTCGACGTCGACTCGCTGCGCGCGGAGCGGCTGTTCGAGAGCGACGAGGCGGGCGAGTCGGTGGTGGCCGCGCTGACCGCCGACGGCCGCACGCTGCTGACAAGACGCCTCGACGACGGTGGAGAGGCCGGCTACTTCATCCGCGACACGACCGCCGGCACGTCGACGCCGCTGCCCGGTCCGGCCGATCGCTAGTAGAATTGGATCAGGGCGAGCCAACCGCCCGAGATTACAGAAGGATACCGATGGGAGAACACACACAGACCCTGAGTGACAACAACTTCGACGAGTCCGTCATCCAATCGAAGGTGCCCGTGCTCGTGGACTTCTGGGCCGAGTGGTGCGGGCCGTGCCGCATGATCGCTCCCACGGTGGAAGCGCTGGCCGAGGACTACGCGGGCCGGGTGACCGTCGGCAAGCTCAACGTCGACGACAATCCCAACACCGCGATGAAGTTCGGCATCCGGTCGATCCCGACGCTGCTGCTGTTCAAGGACGGCGAGGTGGTCGATTCGATCGTCGGACTCGCCGACAAGACCCGGCTGCAGACGGCGATCGACAAGACGCTCCCGGCAGTCGAGTCGGCGTAGGCGCTAGCTTCAGTCAGACGGGGCTGGGCCTAGCCGCCCTGCAGGTGCGCCAGCAGGGCGTCGATGCCGGCTTGCGCCACGATCTCGTCCTGGTCCGGGTGGCCCGAGCTGCAGCCGACCCCGCCGACGATCTGGTCGTCGACGAACAGGGGCAGGCCGCCCGCGACCACCATGAAGCGACCCTGGTTGCTGACGTGGATTCCGAACGCCGGCCCGCCCGGCTGGCTGACGTCGCCGTACGCGCGCGTGGAGCGCCGGGCCGCGGCCGCCGTGAACGCCTTGCTGATCGCCACGTCGATGCTGGTGATGCGGGCGTTGTCCATGCGATGGAACATCAACAGGCTGCCGCTGTCGTCGGTGACCGCGATGTCCATGTCGACCCCGATCTCGCGCGATTTCTCCTCGGCAGCGGCCATGATGATGCGGGCGTCGTCGAGAGTGAGCTTCGGAACTGTTCTCACGTAGCGTCTCTCCGGCTGGTTCAGGGTTGAATCGCCTCGAACAGGAACTGCTCCAGCATGGCGGCGCGGTCGGGGAGCTCCCGCTCGCCGGCCGGAAACTCGTTCACGAGCAGCATGAAGGCCAGGATGTCGGCCTTCTCGGACCGGGTGACGGCGGCCGGGTCTTCCTGCGGCATCGAGATCCGCAACCGCTCGAAGAGCTGACCGACCGTCAGGCCGCTCCAGTTCCACACGAACTCGCCGCCGACCAGCCCGGGGGCCACGTCGCCGCCCGACAGGTCCGACGCGTGGCAGCTCGCGCACCACTCCTCGTACAGGCCGGCGCCGCGCTCGGCCTGCTCCTGCGTGTAGATGCCGTCCCAGACCGTCCGCTCCTGGCGCTCCGCCAACGGTCCCCGGGCGCCGGGCGCGGCGCTCAGGAGGGCAACCGCAACGCCGATACCGACGACGACCCGCGCGCGCATCTGCCGCATGGCCCAACCCCCCTGGCTTCAATTGTACGGGGCTTCGCCCCGAACCCCCGGCGTCCGCTTGCGGGGACCCCTACGCCCCGCGCCGCTCCCGCCGAGGCGCGCCGTGCGCGCCTTACGGAGGCTACGCCGTTCCACGGCGCAGGCTCCTAGGGCGCCGACTCAAGCAGATCCTCGTCGAACACCGCCAGATCTATCGATTCGCCCATCGCCGCGTACCCGAACACGTTGGGATGGATGCCGTCACAGTCGTAGACCGGATTGATGAGATCGGGATCGCCGGCATCCTTCATGACCGCGTCGAAGTCGAGCACCGCGTGCAGATCGTCGTTGTTGCGGATCCACTCGTTGACGGCATGCCGCCGCCGGTTCTGCTCCGGCCCGAACCCCAGCTCCGGGGGCAGGCCGCCGCGCGGCGTCGGATTGCGCGCGATGATCGTGGCCGCCACGACCTTCAGTCCGCGCGCCCGGGCCCGCCCGACCACCTCGTCGAGACCGGCAATCACCTGCTCCGCCGTCGCCTGCCGGCGCAGGTCGTTGGTGCCCAGGTACACGACGACGTGCGTGACGCCGGCCAGCGCCAGCACGTCCCGGTCCATGCGCTCCACGCCGGGCGTGCTCGTGACCGGGGGCACCCGAATCACCGTGTTGCCCCCGATGCCGGCATTGACCACCCCGAGGCGCGCCGCGCCGGCCGCGTGCAGGAGCCGCGTGTACAGGATGTCCGGCCACGTGTCGTGACCGTCCGGGGTGGCGCAGGAGCCGTCCGTGATGGAGTCGCCGAAGGCGACGATCGCACCGCGGGCCGAGGACGAGAACACCTCGATGGCCGACAGCCAGTGCATCCAGGGCGTCGTCTCCGTGTACGGCCCGCCGTCGACGTTGCCGGTCCGGTCCCCGGCGCCCGCCGCCGTCAGGTACGACGTGGCGAGCGCGGTGCGGTGCATGCTGCTGCGCACGTCGGCGCCGGGTACGTGCAGGCTGACCGCCAGCCCCTGGCCGGCCCCGACCGCCAGGTCGACCGGGTCGCTGACCACGTACTCGCCCGCCGGGATCGTCACCGGGCCCGAGCCGTCGAAGCGCAGCTCGCGGCTCGATCCCGCGACCAGCGACGGCCCGTTGTTCTGCAGGCCGACGGCGGCCGCGCCGATGGTGAGCGGCTCGCTGCCGTAGGTGTTCTCCAGCCGCACCCGCACCCGGTCGCCCGCGACGGTGGACCGCGCCATGAGCCGGACGGTGGCGTTCGTGACCGTCGCCTCCTCCGGCGACTGCCCCTGCAGGGACGATCCCCACGAAGCCACCCACTGCTGCGCGCCGACGCTCGGCGCCAGGCCGATCGCGAGCGCCACCTGGACGATCAGGCCGACCACCACGTGCGGCCGGCCGCGCGTCTCGCTGCTTGCCATGCCTGCAATGCCTCCGCTCACGGAACCGTGATCGACAGCGGCACGATGGTCGTGCCCCAGTGCAGCCGCAGCTCGGCGTCCTTCCTCTCGACGACGGAGAAGTAGAACGCGAGCGTCTCCATGTGGTCGCCGCTCGACGGGACCACGCTCAGGCGCAACGCGTCGTGCTCCTCGCCCGGGTACGGCTGGTGATACACGTCCGCGGCGCGGCTGAAGATCAGCGTCCACTCATCCGGATCTGGGATGGCCCAGATGCTGTACTTCCCGGCCTCGAGCGGCTGGCCGTTGACGGTGACCGGACGGCTGAACGCGATCGCCGTCGCGTCGTTGGCCCCCGGGTTCCAGATCTGGCCGTACGCGACGATGCCGCCGTACAGCTCGCGCCCGCGCGCCACGGGCCGATCGTAGGTGACCGTGATCTCCGTGTTCGCGACGGTCTGGGACACCGACCCGCTCTGGCTCGCCTGCACCTGGTCGAGCGGCAGGATGGGCAGCTCCGCCTCCGCGGCCGGGGGTTCCTCGGCCGCCTGTGCGACCTCTGCCTCCGGCACCGGGTCCTCGACGCAGGCGACCAGGGGCACCAGCACCGCCACCGACAACAACGCGAGCAGCTTGCGCATCTGACACCTCCTCCGCAGCCTCACGACGGTAGCGCGAAGACCGGCTTCGCGCAAGGACCGGCGGCCGGCTACTGCCGCCATGCCGGCGGGTCCTTGCGTGGCAGCGGGTCGTCGAGCATCGCCGTGTTGTAGGCGAAGACCGCGGCCACCACCGCCATCTGCAGCAGGTCGTCCCGCTGCAGCCGGTCGAAGAAGTCCATGTTCGAGTGGTGGGTCCGCGAGTTGTACTCGAGCCGATCCTGCATGAACTGAAAGCCGGGCAGACCGACCTCGTCGAACGCCACGTGGTCGGTGCCGCGCGTGGCGCGCGGGCCGAGCGCCGCGACGCCCAGGTCCGCCAGGGACGCCAGCCAGGGCTCGAAGATCGCGCCGACCTCGGGGTTGTCCTGCAGCCACACGCCCCGAATGCGTCCCGCCCCGTTGTCCAGGTTGTAGTACGCCGACAGCCTGGCGTAGCCGGGCTTGCGCTCCAGCGTCCGCCGATCGGCGAAATGCCTGCGCACGTACTCGCGCGAGCCGAGCAGGCCCTGCTCCTCGGCGCCCCACAGCGCGATCCGGATGGTGCGGCGGGGCGCGGCGCCGACAGCCCGCAGGATGCGCAGCGCCTCCATCATGGCGGCCACCCCGCTGGCGTTGTCGGTGGCCCCGGTTGCGGCGTGCGTCGAATCGAAGTGCGCCCCGAGCATGACCACCTCGTCCCGCAGGTCCGTGCCGGGAATCTCGCCGAGGATGTTGAAGCCGTTGAGCCGTTCGCGCTCCGGGTGGAAGCGCGTGCGGATGTTGATCTGCACCCGCACTGGGAGACCCCGATCCAGAATCCGGACCATGCGGTTGTAGTGCTCGACCGCGATGGTCGCCGCCGGCACGACGCGGCCGGCGTCTTCGTCCCACGGCCCGCCGCGCTCGACGAACACCGTGCCGCCGTCGACCCGCTGGGTCGGCCACCGCAGGCGGCTGCCGCTGGGCGCGCCGCCCACCAGGAAGTAGTCGCTGCCGCGGTCCAGCACCGCCGCCACGCCCTCGTCGAGGTAGAACCGCTCGACGACGCGGGCCGGCAGCCGGGCGGGTCGCGGGCCGCCTGCCGGCCGCGACGGCGGCAGCGGCCGGCGCGCCGCGGCCAGCAGCGTCCGATCCATCCGCAGCACCAGGTCGCCCTCGAGCATGCGCACCTCCCGCGCGGGCTGCGGGAGGACGATGGCGCCGCGGAGCGTGCCGCGGTACCTGTCGAGGTCCGCGCGCGACCGGATGTCGACACGGACGACGTCGGCGGTAACCGTGCCGTCCGTGCTGCTGGTCCACGACTTCGGATAGCCGATGATCGGCATGACCTGCGGCGCGACCATCTGCGCGTGGAACTGCTCGAGCGACCATCCCTGGCCGAACGCGAAGCGCTCCTCGTGCACGTCGGCGAGGCCCCATGCACGCAGTTGCCGCATGGCCCACTCCCCGGCGGCCTCGATGGCCGGCGAACCCGTCACGCGCGGGCCGTACACGTCGCTGAGCCAGCCGGCCAGCTCCATGACCTGCGACCGCTGCAGGCCCTCCTCCCGGATGGCCGCCACCATCGCGTGGTCCGGCGCCTGCGCCGCGGCGGGGAGCGGCAGAGCGACGGCCAGGCTCACGAGCGCGAGGAGCAGTCTCTGCATGGGGCGTTCACTCGGCGACCGTCCCGTCCGGCGCGACGACGAGCACGAACGCGCTGTTGCCGACCACGGTCGTCAGCGGCGTGCCGTTGGCGAACACGCCCGTGGTCACGCGCCCGTCGGCGAGCCGGCCCGGGACGCCGGTCGCGCCGGGAAGCACCGGCATGCGCTCGCACTGGTTCACGTCGTGGACGGTCAGCGTGTGCTGCGTGCTGGCCGGCACATCCCGGAACAGCACGGCGAACGTGTTGGGAGACGTCGCGACGAGCGGCACGCGCTCGGGATCGTAGGCGCTCGTGAAGGGGTTGTCCCGCCAACTGGCACGGACGTGGGTGCCGACAGCCCCCAGGCGCGCCAGGCAGTTCTCCACCTCCCGCCGGTTGGGATGCGGCGTGGCCGGCCGGCTCTGGAGCACGATCTCGACGGTCGCTATGCCCGTGGGCACGGCGCCCCGCGGAGTCTGCTGGCAGTCCGTGGCCAGCGAGGCCAGGACCGGGAACACGAACCAGCAGCGCCGCAGCGCCTTGCGTATGCCTCCCATCGTCGCTGACGACTAAGCTTATCAGTCCATTAGACGGGGCTGCGCCCCGAACCCCCGGCGGCCGCTTGCGGGGACCCCACTGCCCCGCGCCGCTACCGCCGAGGCGCGCCGTGCGCGCCTTGCGCCGGCGGCGCCGGCGCTGCCATCAGACGGGGCTGCGCCCCGAACCCCCGGCGGCCGCTTGCGGGGACCCGTCGCCGTTCTACGGGGCGGACTCCTGGCCGGCGGGGGCCACGGCGTGAATCAACTTCACGACGTCGAGATACACGGGCTCCACCGCCCGGACCTCGAATCCGGCGCTGGCCACGTTGCCGACGGTGTCCCGGTTCAGTTCCGGGCCGAACCGGCGCGAGAGCGGGGTCATCAGGTGCAGCATCAGGCTGAAGGGAAGGTAGCGGCTGCCGGTGTGCTCGAACATGTGGAGTTGTCCGCCCGGCTTCAGCACCCGCCTGAGCTCGCGGAGCCCGGCGATTGGCTGCGGCACCGAGCAGAAGGTGCACGAGGTGAAGGCCTGGTCGAAGGTGCCGTCCGGATAGTCGAGGTGGCGCACGTCGCTCTGCCGCAGCGCGAGGGTGCCCGGGTACGCCGCGGCGCGCGGCCGGGCGGACTCCAGCATGCGGCCGCTGATGTCGATGCCCGTTATCTGCCGCGCGGGCGGGAAGAACTGGATGTCCTGACCGGTCCCGACGGCCGCGAAGATCACGTTGCCCCGCATCAGCGCGAACAGGCGCCGCTTGAACGGCGCCCAGCGGCGCTCCGGCCCGTACCCGTTCACCAGGTCGTAGGCGCGGGCGGCGCGGTCCCACTTCCGCCGGGTCAGGGTGTCCACCGGGTCCCCCTGGCCCGCAGGCGCGCGTTCAGGATGTAGGTGGCCGCGAGCACCGCGACACCGGCCGCCGCGCCCACCGCCGCGGGCGCCCGCGCGGAGCCGGCCGCGGCGCGCATGCCAACCAGCATCCCGGCAACCATGCCGGTGGTCATGACGGGGAGCATGATCTCGAGCGCACCGAACAGCAGCGACGCCGACGACGACAGGATGGTAGCGACGAGCCCCCCGAGCACCATGCCCGCGGCCATGCCTGCCGGCAGCGGCCAGCCGTCACCCACGAGCTGCGCGACCGCCGCGCCGACGACAGCGCCGGCGCCGACGTTCGACAGCAGATCGCCGATGACGAAGTAGGGACGCTTCTCGAACATGTCAACCCGCGCAGCGCGGATCGTTGATCGGCCGCCGCGGCCAGTCAATCGGCGCGCAAACCCGACTATGGTATCCTGCAGCCTGTCACTCGCTACGAACTCGCTCGCTTCACCCGCGTTCGAGAGCGACGAGCAGCGCCTCGCCCTCCTTCCCCAGGTGATTAACGCGGCGACGGAAGTGCTCGGCTGCTCGCCCGGCGAGTCCAGGACAAGGAGTCAGCTCATGGGTCGGAGGTTGTACGTCGGGAATATTCCGTATTCGGCGGGTGAAGACGACCTGCGCGCCCTCTTCGGCAAGATGGGCGCGGTCGAGTCGATCAGCATCCCCACGGACATGGCGACAGGCCGGCCGCGGGGGTTCGCGTTCGTGGAGATGTCGGCGGAAGACGACGCGGCCCGGGCCATCACGGAACTCAACCAGACCGACTTCCAGGGACGTCGTCTGACCGTCAACGAGGCCCGCCCGAAGACATCCCGCCCCGCCTCCGACCCCGGCTTCGATGGCGGACGCCGCGAGCCGCGCTGGTAGCATCCGCGGGGCGCGCGGTCTGCTACCATGCACACGGGCGGTGCGTACCGTCCGCGGCGCCCGGCGGGCCGTCCGGACACTGGCAGTGGAGGTGCGCGAAGTTGGCAAATCGGGGACGACCGACACAGACCAAACGGCAGCGGGAACGTGCACGGCTGGAGCGCTCGAAGATGAAGGAGATGCGACGCGCCGAGGCCCGACTCCGGCGGTCGGCCGCGCCGCCGCGGCCTACCGACCACGATCCGGACATCGCCGGGATGGTGCCCGGACCGCAGGAGCCGCCCGATTGGCAGCGTGAGTTCTTCGAGGAAGAGCAGAAGGCCAAGGAGGCCGCCGAGCTCGAGCAGCAGAAGAACCAGTAGCGGTTCCGCCGCTGCTCGCCGCCTGCGCGGCGCTCGCATCCGTTTCAGAGCGTACGTACGGCGGTTCCCGGCTCACTCCCGGTCGGCCGGCAGGCCCGGGTCGAGCTTCACCTGCATCGACCGCAGCATGTCCACGATCGCGGCGCGCGCTTCGCGCGTCACGATGGGCGCGACCATCCAGCGCATCAGGAGCGGTATGGACCGGCTCAGCGTGACGACCTCGCACTCCATCAGCACGCCGCCGGCAACCTCCTCATAGCGCCAGTACACGTTCAGCCGCCACAGGAAGCCGCGGTCGTTGCCGACGGGCTTCTCGCGCTCCTCCGGCGACCCGAAATCCTCCAGCTCGGCAATCCGCGTCGCCTCGCTCCGGCTCCAGGCCCGCCCGCCGCCCGGGCGCACGTACTCCGCCACATGCTCGGTGTTGTAGTGCATGGTGACGATGGCCTTCCGGCTCAGCTTGAGGAACGTCCCCAGCTTGTCGCCGTCGCGCCAGAGGACGCGCGACTCGATGACGTCGTTCTGCAGCTCGTGCGGCGGAATCGCGTACTGCAGACCGTCGACCACGTGGTCCACGTCGGCGTTGGGAACCAGGATGGCGCCGAGCCAGTGGTGGATGCTGCCCTTCGGCACCTCGATCGATTCACCCCGGTCATCGCGCGTCTCCGTCCGCCAGACGACCGGTTGGCCGGCCAGCGCCTCGCGGCGCATCGGCTCCGCATCGTCGCGGAAGTCCAGCACGAGGAACCGCCCGCCGTCCCCGATCTCCCGGGCCATGCGGCGCTCGGTCGCCTCGACGTACCGCTGCCAGGCCGCGAGCGTCTCCTCCTTCAGCTCCGCCGCGTGGAGGACTGCGGCGGCAGCAACTGCCAAGCCGAGCACCAGCGCCACGCGCGCCGCCGGCTGCCCGGCGGCCGGGCCGCGCAAGCGAGCTCTCATCGTCCGGCTCTCCTCGTCAGCGTACGCACCCCGCCCGGGCCGTGGCGGGACGATCGTTCCCTGCACGAAACACGAGGCGGTCGTTCGCGAGGAAGTTCGCCAGTCGGCACGACGTGATCGCCATCATATTCGCGAACGGGCACCGGATGCCAAACATCGTCGCCGGCTGCCCGCTGAACGCGATGGTCGCCGTGACCGGCACGGCGCCGTGACGCGGTATCCTAGCCGGACCCGATGCCGCTCGAGGTGACGCTGCGTCCTCTGGCCTCCCGCGACGACTACGCGGCCTGCGTGCGGCTGCAGCGCGAGATCTGGGGCCGGGACTTCGCCGACGTCGTCCCCGCCACCCTGCTCATGGTCAGCCAGCGCGTGGGCGGCGTCGCCGCGGGCGCGTTCGGCGCCGACGGGCGGCTGCTCGGCTTCGTGTTCGGCGTCAGCGGCGTCCGCGACGGGGCGCCCGCCCACTGGTCGGACATGCTGGCGGTGCATCCGGACGCGCGGCGGCAGGGACTGGGCATCCGCCTGAAGCGGTACCAACGCGAGCGGCTGCTCGCGGACGGCATCGGGATCGCAAGCTGGAGCTACGATCCGCTCGTGGCCGCCAATGCCAATCTCAACGTGAACGGCCTCGGCGCACTGCCCGTGGAGTACGTCGTCGACATGTACGGCGACACGGGCAGCACGCTGCACCAGGGTCTCGCCACGGACCGTTTCGTCGTCGACTGGAATCTGGCCGGGGCCCGCGTCGCGCGCCTGCTGGCCGGCCGCGGCGCCCCCCTGCCGGAGGCCGCGGACGCGGCGGCGGCGGTCGACCTCGACGGCCCGGCGCACGGCGCGGAGCTCCCCGCCGACCCCTGGGTGCGCGTGGCCGTGCCCGCCCGCATCGACGTGCTCAAGGCGACCGAGCCGGCGCTGGCCCGCGCCTGGCAGCAACTGCATCGCCGCGTGCTGCCCCGGTATCTTGCCCGGGGCTACCGCGTGGCCGGCTTCCGCCATCTGCCGCCGCCGCACGACTCCGGGTACCTGCTGACGAACGAACGGGCCGGCTGAACGACCGAGCGCTGAACGACCGAGCGATGAGCATTCGTCTGGCACGGGTCACGTTGCGGGAGATCAGGATGGCGCTGCGCGAGCCGTTCGAGATCTCGTCGGGCCGCACGACCGACCGGCGCATCCTGCTGCTCGAGCTCGAGGACGCGGACGGGACCACGGCCTGGAGCGAGTGCGTCGCCGGGGAGCAGCCGAGCTATTCGGCCGAGACGGTCGACACGGCCTGGCTGGCCCTGACCGAATGGATCGTCCCGCGGCTGCTCGGGCGGGGCGTCGCCCATCCGCGCGCGCTCGACGGCCTGCTGCGGCGCGCGATTCGCGGCCACCCGATGGCCAGGGCCGCGGTCGAGATGGGCGCCTGGACGCTGCTTGCCGAGCGCGACGGCGTCAGCCTCTCGCGCCTGCTCGGCGGCAGGCGCGACGCGATCGCGACCGGCATCTCCATCGGCATCCAGGCCAGCCCCGCGGCGCTCGCCGACAAGGCCCGCGCCGCCCTCGCGGCGGGCTACCAGCGCATCAAGATCAAGATCCGGCCGGGCGCGGACATCGAGCACGTCCACGCCGCGCGCGAGGCGCTCGGCCCCCGGGCGGGACTGACGGCCGACGCCAACAGCGCCTATGCCCCCGGCGACGCCGGGCACCTGGCCGAGCTCGACGCCTACCGGCTGCTGATGCTCGAGCAGCCGCTGGCGCAGGACGACCTGCTCCGCCACGCCCGGCTCCAGGACCGGCTGTCCACGCCCATCTGCCTCGACGAGTCGATTCGCCACGTCGAGGCCGCCGAGGACATGCTGGCCCTCGGCGCCGGGCGCATCGTGAACATCAAGCCGGGCCGGGTAGGGGGGTTCACGCAGGCCAGGGCGATCCACGACCTCTGCCGCCGGCACGCCGTGCCGGTCTGGTGCGGCGGCATGCTCGAGAGCGGCGTCGGCCGCGCCTGCAACGTGGCGCTCGCCTCGCTCCCCAACTTCACCCTGCCGGGCGACGTCAGCCCCAGCGCGCGCTACTGGGAGCGCGACATCGTGACGCCGGCGTGGACCATGGACGCGAACGGGATGGTCGCCGTGCCGGCAGACCGTCCGGGACTGGGCGTGACGGTCGACGCCGACCGCGTCGACGACCTCACGGTGCGCACCCGGAAGCTGGCGATGTCCTGACGCTGCCCGGGTCGCAGCCGGTGGGCGGCGTATAATCGCGCGACGCTCTATCGACATCATGGAGGACAACCGCATGCGTCACCCCCGCTTCCACACCCCGGCCGCAGCAACGCTCGCGGCGACGGTGTTCACGCTGTTCACGGCCATGACGCTCGTCGCGGCCGAGTCCGAGAACTGGCCCGCCTTCCGCGGCCCGGACGCCGCGTCGGTGGCCGCCGACGACCCCCGGCTGCCCATCACCTGGAGCACCACGGAGAACGTCGTCTGGAAGACGCCGGTCGACGGCCTGGGCTGGTCGTCGCCGGTGGTCTGGGACGACCGCATCTTCCTCACCAGCGCCGTCAGCGAGGGCGAGGAGGAAGAACCGCGCATGGGGCTGTACTTCCCGTACGGCTCGCCGGAGCCGATGCCTTCCGGCGGCCGCTTCCGCGACCCCGAGCCGGGCGACCTCATGGAGCGCTCCGAGGCGGTTCACCACTGGCTGGTCACCGCCATCGATTTCGAGACCGGCGCCGTGCTCTGGACGACGGAGGTGCACGCGGGCGTGCCGGACTTCGATCGCCACCTCAAGAACACGTACGCCTCCGCGACGACCGTGACCGACGGCGAGCGCGTGTACGCCTACTTCGGCAACATCGGGGTCTACGCCCTCGACATGGAGGGCAGCCTGGTCTGGGAGAAGCGCTTCGAGGCAACCTCCACGCGCCTGGGGTGGGGCCCGGCCGCGTCGCCGGCCCTGCACGGCGACACGCTCTTCGTCGTCAACGACAACGACGACGAGTCGTTCGTGGTGGCGCTCGACACGGCGACCGGCGCGGAGCGCTGGCGCGTCGCTCGCGAAGAGGGGACGAACTGGTCGACCCCGTTCGTGTGGCAGAACGAGCAGCGGACCGAGCTCGTGACGGCCGGCAGCGACCGGGTGCGCTCCTACGACCTCGAGGGCAACGAGCTGTGGCACTTCAGCGGCCTGAACTCGATCTCGATCCCGCAGCCGTTCAGCGCCCACGGGCTGCTCTACGTCACGTCGGGCTACGTCGGCGACCAGGTCAAGCCCGTGTACGCCATCCGGCCCGGCGCAGCCGGCGACATCACCCTGGCGGAGGGGACGAGGAGCAGTGAGCACGTCGCGTGGTACGCGGACGACGCCGGACCGTACCATCCCACGCCGCTGGTCTACGGCGACTACTACTTCACGCTGCACGACCGCGGCCTCTTCACCGTCCACGACGCGCACACCGGCGAGGAGCTGTACCTCACCGAGGAGCAGATCCAGAGCCAGGAGGTCCGCCGCCGCGTGGCGCGCGGGGCCAACGGCTTCACCGCGTCTCCCTGGGCGTACAACGGCAAGGTGTTCGTGCTCAGCGAGGACGGCGACACCTACGTGCTGGATGCCGAGAACCGGTTCCGGGTGATTGCCACCAACCCGCTCGACGAGGTCGCCATGTCGAGCCCCGCGATCGCCCGCGGCAACCTGTTCATCCGGACCCGCTCGCACCTGTGGCGGATCACGGACACGTCGGCGTCGAGGTAGATGCATGGCGCTGAATGCGTACCTGACGTTCGACGGGAACTGCCGTGAGGCGTTCGAGCTCTACCGCACCGTCTTCGGGGGCGAGTTCTCCGTGCTGCAGACGTTCGCCGACGGCCCGCCGGACATGCCCGTGGCGGAGGCGGACAAGAGCCGCGTGATGCACGTGTCGCTGCCGGTCGGGTCGAGCGTCCTGATGGGCAGCGACAGGACCGCCGCGTCCGAGCCGCCGCTGGTTGCCGGCAACAACTTCTCGATCGCCATCGAGGGGCGGAGCCGGGAGCACTGCGACGAGGTGTTCGCCAGGCTGTCGGAGGGCGGCTCGGTGCAGATGCCGCTGCAGGAGACGTTCTGGGGCGCGTACTACGGCCTGTGGACCGACCGGTTCGGCATCAGCTGGATGGTGAACTACACGCTGCCCCGGGACTGAGCGTGGCGCGCAGCGAGCATGGGAAGCCGTGACGCCATCGTCGGCGCCGATCACGAGTTCCACGATCCGGCGTACGTCGCGCACTGGGAGGCGCGCTTCGAACGCACGCCCGGCCGGCTCGCCCTGTTCGACCTGATGCTGGCGGAGCTGCGGAGCCGGATGCCGCCCGCCGGGCGCATCCTCGAGCTGGGCATCGGGCCGGGCCATCTCGCCGCCTGCCTGCTCGACGCGCTCCCCGCCGTGCGCTACCAGGGCGTCGATTTCTCGCGGCCGATGCTCGACATCGCCGCCCGACGGCTGCGGTCCCACGCGGGCCGCGTCGCCCTCTCGCAGACGGATCTCGTGGCCGACCCCTGGTGGCAGGACCTCGCCGGCCCGGTGGACGCCGTCGTCTCGACGTGGGCGCTCCACGACCTGGGCGCCCCGGCCCATGTCGCGCGCGTCTACGCGGCGTGCGCGAAGGTCCTCGGACGACGGGGGCTGCTGCTGAACGGCGACTTCATCAGGCCGGCCGGCGCCGCGCACGAGTACGAACCCGGCCGGTTCGAGATCGCGACCCATCTGGCCCTGCTGCGCCGCGCCGGATTTGCCGCCGCCGACTGCCTGCGGGTGTTCGACGAGGAGCTGGAGGCGCCCACCGCCGCCGACAACTACGCCTGCTTCCGTGCGAGCCACAGCTCCGGCGTCGCCGGGTGACGGTCGCTCGTCGTTCGGCGCGCAGGCGCCGCAGGCGCGAGGAGACCGCCTCCCGACGTTAGCCGCAGCCGTTGACCGGACGCCGCTGGATCTCCGCTTCGCAGCGGACCCAGTCGTAGACCCGCCCGGCGAGCAGCGCGCCCGCGATCGGCCCCAGCCAGTACACCCAGTGGGCCGCGAAGTAGCCGCCGACCAGGGCGGGGCCGAACGAGCGCGCCGGGTTCATCGACGCACCCGAGATGGGACCGGCGAACAGCGCCTCCAGCATCACGGTGCCGCCGACGGCGATGGCCGCCAGTTGGCCGTTGGCGCGCGCATCGGTCGCCACCGCCATGACCACGAACATCAGAAAGAAGGTGAGCAGGATCTCGAGGCCCAGCGATTGCCCCGCGGACCCCGCCGGCAGCGTCGCCCCGAGCCGGCCGTGGTCGCCGATCAGCACGAGGATGACCAGGCTGGCGGCGCCGGCGCCCAGGAGCTGCGCGGCCACGTACCACGGCACCTCCCGTGCCGGAAAGCGCCCCGTGCCCCAGAATCCCAGGGTCACGGCGGGGTTGATGTGCGCGCCGGAGATGTGGCCCAGGGCCAGGATCATGGCCGCGACGACCAGGCCGAAGGTCAGGCCGATCCCCACGTGCGTCACCGTGCCCCCGGTCGCCTCGTTGACCACGATGGCGCCCGTTCCGGCGAAGACGAGCCCGAACGTCCCGATCAGCTCCGCGACTGCCCGCTTCAGCAGTGACTGCTGCACTGCAATCCTCCTCTTGTCGGCCTCTTATCGGCGTCTGGAAGCCGCCGCGGCCTGCTCGGCGCGCGTGCCGCTCAGGCCGTTCGTCATGGCGTAGTTGCCCTCGTGGCACGCGTACTCGAACAGCGGAGATCCGGTCCGGGTCATCGGGATCGCCGCCGTCCAGGGCCGCGTGTCCACCGTCGGATCGGTCACGGTGAACCGGTAGTCGATGGTGTCGGGGCCGACGCGGGTGAACCGTTCGACGAAGCGCAGGTGCTCCCCGGTGGAGAACACGGGAAAGTAGATGCCGAAGAAGTTCGGGCGCTGCTCGGTCTGGGGCGAGAAGTTGGTCGACTCGACCACCAGCGTGTCGCCTTCCCACTGGCCGCGCGGGTCGCCCAGCCACTGGCGGATCCGATCCGGCAGATGCGCCCGGCCGTCCAGCGGGATGATGCGCGCGTCGTGGACCATCTCGATCTGCACCACGACGTGGTCGGGCGTCTGCAGAATCAGGTAGTTGTGGTTGTAGAAGCCGGGGATCATGGCGCCGGGCAGCCCGCGCGTGATGCAGCGGTCCAGAATGTTCAGGTCCTCCCAGGTGGTGGGCGACGCCATCCAGCGGGCCATGAACGCGTCGTGCCGGCGCTGCGCCGCGCGCGTCATGGCCGGCAGCTTCCCGTCCGGCGGGTCGATGATGAGCGACGTCTGGGCCAGGAGGCGGCCGCGCTCGACCCAGAACTCGTTGTAGCCGCCCCGTCCGCGGCCGTCGGGCCCGTCGAAGCTGACCTCGGCGGCCACCCGGGGATCGCGCAGCGCCAGCTCCTCGGCGGTCAGCTCCGCCTGGCCGGCGAGATCGTCGGGTCGTTGCAGCGGGGTCGTGGTGGTGTTCGTCCAGAGCCCCTGCAGGTCCGGATCGCCCCACGGCGTGCGCGGCGCATCGGCGGCGGACTGCGCGAGGCCGACGACCGGCGCGATTACCAGCGCACCGACGGCGATTGCATGCGTGGTGGACACGGGCTCCTCTCCTTTCGCGCTGCCGCGGCCGTTGACAGCGTCCGGAACCGTTACATACCATGCCGGAGCGGCTCGAGGCGAGCATTTCCCATGCTCCGGACGCCTGTCCTGATCGCGTGCTGGCTCGCGGCTGCGGCCGCTTGCGGCAGCGTGCAGGCGGCCGCTTCGCCGCAGGCCGCGGCGCCGGCCGCCGCCGTCCTCGCCGCCCCGCGGGCCCTCCTCGACCGCTACTGCGTCACCTGCCACAACGACGCCGGGCAACGTCGCGGCACGGTGCCGGTCTCGCTGCAGGCGATCGACACCGCGAACGTGGGCGCCGACGCGGCGCTCTGGGAGAGCGTGCTGCGCAAGCTGCGGGCGGGGATGATGCCGCCCGCGGGCCGGCCGCGGCCGGACCAGGCGGCGCACGACCGCCTGCTGGCGTGGCTGGAGGGCGAGCTCGACCGCGCCGCCGCCGCGCGGCCGAACCCGGGCCGCACGGAGACCTTTCACCGCCTGAATCGCACGGAGTACGCGAACGCCGTCCGCGATCTGCTGGCGCTCGACATCGACGCCGCCGCCCTGCTCCCGGCCGACGACGCCAGCTACGGCTTCGACAACATCGCCGGGGTGCTCAGGCTGAACCAGTCGCTCATGGAGCGCTACCTGGCGGCGGCCGCGAAGATCAGCCGGGCGGCCGTGGGGCGGCCGCTCGCCGCGCCCACGGCGCACGAGTTCCGCATCCCGGAGGAGATGCGGCAGTACGAACGGGTCGCCGGACTGCCGTTCGGCACCCGCGGCGGGGCGCTGATCCGGCACACGTTCCCCCAGGACGGCGACTACGTCATCGAGGTCGACCTGCTGTGCCGCATTGCCGGCGAGTGCGACGGGTCGGCCGGATTCGCCGATCGCCACGAGCTGGAGGTGACGGTCGACGGCGCGCGTGTCGGGCTGTTCACGCTGGATCCGCACGACGGGGTCGGCGTCGAGACGCGGGACCTGCGCGTCCGCATCGCGGTCGAAGCCGGGCCGCGCGCGATAGGCGTCGCCTTCCTCAAGCTGCCGTCGGCCGTGGAGGTCGAGTCGCTGCGGCAGCGGTTCTTCCGCCCGTACTACCTCAACGGCAACTCGATGCAGCAGCGCTGGGCAATCTACCAGCCCTTCGTCGACCGCGTCACGATCACGGGTCCGTTCACGCCCGGCACGCCGGGCGAGACGCCCAGCCGCGCCCGCATCTTCACCTGCCGGCCCGCCGCCGGGGCCGACGAGACCCCGTGCGCGCGGACGATCCTCGCCGCGCTGGCGCGCCGCGCGTACCGGCGGCCGATCGCCGCCGCCGACGTCGACCGGCTGCTGGCGTTCTTCGAGGCCGGGCGGGCCGAGGGGAGCTTCGACGCCGGCATCGAGCTCGCGCTCGGCCGGCTCCTGACCAGCCCCGAGTTCCTCTTCCGGATCGAGCGGGATCCACCGGACGCCGCGCCCGGGACGAGCTACGCCGTCGGCGACCTGGAGCTGGCCTCCCGCCTGTCGTTCTTCCTGTGGAGCAGCATCCCGGACGACGAGCTGCTCGCGGTCGCCGCGCGGGGCGACCTGCGGCACCCGCCGGAATTGACGCGGCAGGTGCGGCGCCTGCTCGCCGACCCGCGCGCGCGGGCGCTCGTGGACAACTTCGCCGGGCAGTGGCTGCAACTGCGCAACCTCGACGCCGCGCATCCCGCCGTCCCGCTCTTCCCCGACTTCGACGACAGCCTGCGGCAGGCGTTCCGCCGCGAGACCGAGCTGTTCGTCGATAGCGTCCTGCGCGAGGACCGCAGCGTGCTGGAGCTGCTGACCGCCGACTACACGTTCGTCAACGAGCGGCTGGCGCTGCACTACGGCCTCGCCGGTGTGCGGGGCAGCCACTTCCGGCGGGTGACGCTGGACGGCACCGCCCGGCGCGGGCTCCTGGGGCATGGCAGCGTCCTGACGGTGACGTCGCGTCCCAACCGGACGTCGCCGGTGCTGCGGGGGAAGTGGATCCTCGAGAACATCCTCGGTGCGCCGCCGCCGGCCCCGCCGCCGAACGTCCCGCCGCTGCCCGGCGACGAGGGGGCCGGGGCGGACGCGCCGCAGACGATGCGCGAGCGCATGGCCGCGCACCGGGCCAATCCGGCCTGCGCGGGGTGCCACGCGATGATCGATCCGCCCGGCTTCGCGCTCGAGAACTTCGACGCCGTGGGCCGCTGGCGCGAGGTCGACGAGTCGTTCCGGCCCCTCGACGCGTCCGGCCGGCTGCCGGACGGCGCGGAGTTCGCGGACCTGGCCGAGTTTCGGGCGCTGCTGCTCGCGCGCCCCGCGCGGTTCGTGACGACGGTCGTCGAGAAGCTGCTGACCTACGCGCTCGGGCGCGGGCTCGAGGCCTACGACCTGCCGGGCGTGCGCCGCATCGTGCGCGAGGCCGCGGCGGCGAACTACCGGCTTCAGGCCCTGATCGAAGGTATCATCCGGCACGAGGCGTTTCTCATGCGGCGCGCGGCGCCGCCCGCGGTGGAGGCGGAATGATCATCACGAAGCGGTCGTTGCCCCGACGCACCTTCCTGCGCGGCGCGGGCGTCGCGCTGGCCCTGCCGCTCCTCGACGCCATGGTGCCCGCGCTGTCGGCGCTGGCGAGGACGCCGGCCCGGCCCCGGATGCGGATGGGCTTCCTGTACGTGCCCAACGGCGTCCAGATGGAGAACTTCCGGCCGCGCGGCGCGGGCGCCGAATTCGAGATCACGCCCATCCTGCGCCCCCTCGAGCCGTACCGCGAGCGGACGATCGTGTTCGGCGGCCTGGCCAACGCGCAGGCCAACCCGCTCGATGTGGGCAGCGGCACGCACGCGCGGGCGAGCGCGGTCTGGCTGAACGGCATGCGGCCGAAGCGGACCGAGGGCGCCGACATCCGCGCGGGGACCACCATCGACCAGTTCGCGGCCCGCGCGCTCGGTGCGGACACGCCGCTGCGGTCGCTCGAGCTCGCGCTCGAGCCCAACTTCACGGTCGGCAACTGCGAGGGCGGCTACAGTTGCGTCTACGTGAACACGTTCTCCTGGCGCACCCCCACCATGCCGCTCCCGATGGAGACCAACCCGCACGCGGTCTTCGAGCGCCTGTTCGGGGCCGGCGGCGACCCCGCGGCGCGGCTCGCGCAGCTCCGCCGGGACCGCAGCCTGCTCGACGCGGTGGCCGAGGACATGGTCCGCCTGCAGCGGACGCTGGGCCCGCGCGACCGCGCGACGGTGGACGGCTACCTCGACGCGGTCCGCGACGTCGAGCGCCGCCTGCAGAACACGCTGGCGCGCGCCGACGCGTCGCCGGCCCCGGCCATGGAGGCGCCGCTGGGCATCCCGGACTCGTTCGCCGAGCACGCGCGGCTGATGTTCGACCTGCAGTTGCTCGCGTACCAGGCCGACATCACGCGCGTCGTCACCTTCCAGATCGGGCGCGAGCTGAGCACGCGGTCGTACGCCGAGCTCGGCGTGCTCGAGTCGCATCACGACATCTCGCACCACCAGAGCGATCCGCTGCGGATGGCGAAGAACACGAAGATCAATCTCTTTCACATGAGCCTGTTCGCGGAGTTCGTGGAGAAGCTGCGCGTGACGCCCGACGGCGACGGAACGCTGCTCGACCACGCCATGCTGCTCTACGGGGGCGGCCTCGGCGACGGCGACCGGCACCTGCCGCACGACCTGCCGCTCGTGCTCGTGGGCGGCGGCTGCGGACAGCTCCGGGGCGGCCGCCATCTGGTCTGCGAGACCGACACGCCGCTGATGAACCTCGGGCTGACCCTGCTGGACAAGGTCGGCGTGGAGCTCGACAGCGTCGGCGACAGCACGGGCCGGCTGACCGGCCTCTAGCGAACCATGCGCGCCTGGCCCCGGCGGTTGCTCGTGCCGCTCGTCGCGCTCGGCATCGCCGCGCCCGCGGGCGGCGCTGCGGCCAACGACACCCCGCTCGTGGAGGCGGTCAGGGCGGGTAACGACGACGCGGTGCGCGCGCTGCTGCGGCGGGGCGCCGACGTGAACGCGCCGACCGCGGACGGCACGACCGCGCTGCACTGGGCGGCGCACCTCGACGACGCGGACGCCGCGGACATCCTGCTCGCCGCCGGCGCGGACGCGACGGCCGCCAATCGCTACGGCGTGCAGCCGCTGAGCCTGGCGTGCACCAACGGCAGCGTCCGCATCATCGCGCGGCTGCTGGCGGCGGGGGCGGATCCCGACGCCGCGCTGCCGGGCGGCGAGACGGCGCTCATGACCGCGGCGCGCACCGGGCGCGCGGACGCCGTCGAGCTGCTGCTCGCGCACGGCGCGGACGTGAGCGCGCGCGAGCTCACCCGGCAGCAGACCGCCCTGATGTGGGCCGCCGCGCACGGTCATGCGGCCGTCGTCGCGGCCCTGCTCGACGCCGGGGCGGACATCCATGCGCGCTCGAGCGGCCCGGCAGCGGCCGCTGGCGGCGGCGGGTCGCAGGCGGCCGTGTTCCGCGACTACTCGCGCCGCGGCCGGATCGACGCCTTCACGCCGCTGTTGTTCGCCGTGCGCGGCGGGCACATCGACACGGTCCGCACGCTGCTCGAGCGCGGCGCGCACGTGAACGACACGGCGCCCAACGGCGCCAGCGCGCTGGTCGTGGCGGCGGTCAACGCACACTGGGAGCTGGGCGCGCTGCTGCTCGACGCCGGCGCGGACCCGGACCTCGCCGGCCAGGGCTGGACCGCGCTGCATCAGGTCGTCCGCACGCGGACCCTCAACATCGGCCAGTTCCCGCATCCCGTCCCGACGGGGCGGCTGAGCGGCCTCGACTTCGCCCGCGAGCTGATCGCGGCCGGAGCCGACCTGGACGCCCGCGTGACGAAGCCTATCGACGACGGGTACCGCGGGCCCCGCTTCAGCCAGATCGGCGCCACCGCGTACGTGCTGGCCGGCAAGGGCGCCGACCACGAAATGCTGCGGCTGCTCGCCGCCGCCGGCGCGGATCCGACGCTGACGAACGAGACCGGGACGACCGCGCTCATGGCGGCCGCCGGGGTCGGCATGTTCTACGTCAACGAGGACAGCGGCACGAACGAGGACGCGCTGGAGGCCGTGAAGGTGGCGCTGGAGCACGGCGCCGACGTCAACGCCGCGGACAACAAGGGCGATACGGCGCTGCACGGCGGCGCCTGGCGGGGCTCGAACGCGATCGTGCGGCTGCTGGTCGACCGCGGCGCCCGGCTGGACGCCGTCAACCGGAACGGCTTCACGCCCTTGGGCGTGGCGAACGGCGAGGAGTTCACCCGGGCCGGCCTGCAGCGGCGCCCCGCGACGGTCGCGCTGCTGCAGGACCTGATGACGGCGCGCGGGCTTCAATAGGCGTTTTCATGGGTGCCCGACCACGGGCGGGCCGGACCACCGGCTGAAAACGTCAGGAGCATTCAGACATGGGACCGAGCAGGCGTGACTTTCTGAAGAGCGCGGGCGTCGTGGGCGCGGCGGCGGTGGCCGCCAACGCGGCGCGCGGGGGCACGGCCCGGGCGCAGGCGGGCGTCCGGACGGTCCGGACCTCCGTGCTCGAGATCGGCTACGAGGAGAGCGGCGACAGCGGGGGCTTCCCCATCATCCTCCTGCACGGCTTTCCGTACGACATCCGGGCGTGGGACGGCGTCGTGCCCCCACTCGCGGAAGCCGGCTACCGCGTGCTCGTGCCGTACCTGCGCGGCTACGGCCCGACGCGGTTTCTCGACCCCGACGCCCCGCGCATGGCCGAGCAGGCCGCCATCGCCCAGGACGTCGTCGACTTCGCCGACGCGCTGGGGATCGGGCAGGCCGCGCTGGCCGGGTTCGACTGGGGCAACCGCGCGGCGTGCATCACGTCGATTCTCCATCCGGAGCGCGTGCGGGCCCAGGTGGCCATGGGCGGCTACTCGGTGCAGGACACCGTGTCGCCGTCGCTGCCGTCGCCCTCGGCCCTCGCCGAAGCGCGCCTCTGGTACCAGTGGTACTTCAACACCGAGCGCGGCCGCGCCGGCCTCGAGGCGCACCGCCACGCCATCATCCGCTACCTGTGGGAGACGTGGTCGCCGACCTGGGAGTACACCGACGAGGCGTACGAGCGCTCGGCGCCGTCGTTCGACAACCCCGACTTCGTCGACATCGTGATCCATTCCTACCGGCACCGGCACGGCTACGCCCCCGGGGAGGAACGCTTCCTGGCCGTCGAGCGGCAGTTGGCCGAGCGGCCGACGATCGGCGTGCCCGCCATCGTGCTGCGCGGGGCCGACAGCGGCTTCGGCCCGCCGTCGCCCGACCCGTCCGGAGACCAGGCCCGGTTCACCAACCTAGTCGCACGGCGGATCGTCGCGGGGGCGGGGCACGACCTGGCGCCGCAGCGGCCGGACGCCGTCTCGTCGGCGCTCCTCGAGCTGCTGGGCTGACAGGCCGGCAGGGTGCAGCCCCGCCGGACTCGCTCCACCCGTGGTGCGTGACGGCCGCGTCACTGATGCCGGACTCGAGCTTCCTGCGTGCTTGCCGGGCCGTCCGCCGCGGAATCCCGGCGGTCCTCGTGCTGTCGTTCGCGGCCGCCTGCCTGCCCGGCGGCGGCAGCGACGGCAGCCCGCCCCGCCAGCAGCGCGGGGTCGGCGCGGCCGGCGTCGCCTACGTCGATGAGGCAGCCTGCGCGGCGTGCCACGAGGCCGAGCACCGGGCCTGGACCGGGTCCCATCACGATCTCGCCATGCAGCCGGCCACGCCGGAGACCGTCCTCGGCGACTTCGGCGACGCGACCTTCAGCCGCTTCGGCGTCACGTCCCGGTTCTTCGCTCGCGAGGGGCGCTTCTTCGTCAACACGGAGGGCGCGGACGGCGCGCTGGCCGACTTCGAGCTGACGCACACCTTCGGCGCCGAGCCGCTGCAGCAGTACCTCGCCCCGTTTCCGGGCGGCCGGCTCCAGAGCCTGCCGATTGCCTGGGACACCCGGCGGGGCGAGTGGTTCCACCTCTATCCGGACGAGCGAGTCGCGCCGGGCGACCCGCTGCACTGGACCGGGCGCTACCAGACCTGGAACGCGATGTGCGCGGCCTGCCACTCGACCAACGTGCGGAAGAACTACGACGTCGCCAGCGACACGTACGGCACGGTGTGGGACGCCATCGACGTCGGTTGCCAGGCCTGCCACGGGCCGGGCGCGCGCCACGTCGAGCGGGCGCGCGACGAGCGGTCCGGCCCCGCGGACGGCGGCGCGGCAAGCGGGTTGGCCGTGGACCTCGGCCAGCCGGGTGCGGACACGGAGATCGAGGCGTGCGCCGGCTGCCATTCGCACCGGCAGCCGATCAGCGCGACCGACCGCCACGCGCGGCCCTTTCTCGACGACTTCCTCCCGAGCACGCTCCGGGAGGGGCTGTACTACCCGGACGGCCAGATTCGCGACGAGGTGTACGTGTGGGGGTCGTTCGCGCAGAGCAGCATGCACCGCGCCGGCGTGCGCTGCTCGAACTGCCACGACCCGCACAGCCTCGACCTGCGCTTCGAGGGCAACGCCCTCTGCCTGCAGTGTCATCGCAAGACGCCGGATGCCCGGTTCCCCACGCTGAAGCCCGGGCGCTACGACACGCCGGCGCATCATTTCCACGAGCCGGCGTCGACCGGCGCGCAGTGCGTGGGCTGCCACATGCCGGCGCGCACGTACATGGTCGTCGACGCGCGGCGCGACCACAGCCTGCGCGTGCCCCGGCCCGACCTCTCCGTTGCCCTCGGCACGCCGAACGCCTGCACGCTGTGCCACACCGACGAGACGGACGCGTGGGCGGCGGCCCGCGCCGCCGACTGGTGGGGCGCGCCGCGATCGCCGCACTTCGCGGCGGTGCTTGCCGCGGCCAGACGCGGCGAGCCGGCCGCCGAAACCGGTCTTCGCGCGCTCGTGCGCGATCGGAGCCAGCCGCCGATCGTGCGGGCCACCGCGCTCGAGCACCTCCGGCGGCACGGTCCCCGCGCGCTGCAGGCCGCCGCCGCCGCGGCCGCCGACCCGGACCCGCTGGTGCGGGCCGCGGCGGCCGGCGTCCTGGCGCGCGTCGATCCCCGACGGCGGATTGCGGCCCTGGTCCCCCTGCTCGACGATCCGATCCGCGCGGTCCGCATCGAGGCGGCCAGGGCGTTGACGTCGGTTCCGCGCAGCGCGCTCGACCCGCGTCAGGCGCCGCGCTTCGAGGCGGCGCTGGCGGAGCTCGTCGATGCGGAGGCCGCGTCCGCGGACCTGCCCGGGGCGCATCTGAATCTCGGCGTCCTGCACGCGCGCCAGGGCAACCAGGCGGAGGCGGAACGCGCCTACCGCCGGGCGCTGCGGCTCGATCCGGGCTTCGCCCCGGCCGCACTCAATCTGGCCAGCCTGCTCAACCGGCAGGGGCGCAACGACGCGGCCGAAGCGGCCCTTCGAGAGACCCTCGAGCGAGCACCCGGGGAAGGCGAGCTGCACTACTCGCTGGGTCTGCTCCTGGCCGAGGCGGAACGCTACGAAGCGGCCGCCGCGAGCCTGGGGCGGGCGGCCGGATTGCTGCCGGCGCACGCCCGGGTCCGCTACAACCAGGGGCTCGTCCTCCAGCGCCTCGGCCGGATGGACGCAGCCGAGGCCGCGCTCGTCGCGGCGAACGCGGTCGACCCCCGCGACCCCGACGTGCTGGCGGCGCTGGTGCAACTGCTGCTCGGCAGCGGCGACCTCGCCCGCGCGCAGGCCCACGCGGAGGCCCTGCAGCGACTCGATCCCGCCGCAGCCGGACCCCGACGACTCCTCGAGGAGGTCCGCCGCCGCGCGGGCCGGCCTTGATTCGCCGCCATCCCGGCCGTACGATTCACAGCGCGCGGCTGGCGGCGTTCCGCCGCGGACTCCCGGGGGGTGCCATCGTGTCCGATCGTCGGTTGAATTGCCTGCTGCTGGCGGCACTCGCCCTTGGCCAGCTCCCGCACGCCGCCGCGCAGCCAGCCGGGCAGGCCCCGGATCGGCCCAACGTTCTCATCATCCTCGCGGACGACATGGGCTGGAACGACGCGTCGTTCCACGGCGGCGACATCCCCACGCCCAGCATCGACCGGCTGGCCGCCGAGGGCGTCGAGCTGGACCGCTTCTACACCAACCCGAAGTGCACGCCCACCCGCGCCGCGCTGCTGACCGGGCGCGACCCGCTCGAGCTCGGCCTGACCTACGCGACCGTCTACCCGTGGAGTCCGTTCGGCGTCGCCGTCAGCGAGCATTTCATGGGCGAATCGTTCGGGAGCCAGGGCTACGACACCGCGGCGATCGGCAAGTGGCACCTGGGCCATACGGTGCCGGCGCACCACCCCAACAGCCGGGGGTTGTCAGCACGCAGGTGATGACGTCCATGGACGTGTTTCCGACCCTCGCGGCGGCCGCCGGCGTCGAGGTGCGGGCCGAACGCGAGCTCGACGGCGTGGACCTGTGGGCGGAAATCAGCGGCGGGCGGACCACGCCGCGCGCGGACGACATCTTCTACGCCTCCGAGACCGCGCTGGGCAGGCAGTTCTCGTGGAGCGTGCTGCGCGGCAACATGAAGCTGGTGCAGAAGGTGGACCAGACGTTCGAGAGCCTCACCGTCGTCAACGAGCTGTACGACGTCTTCGCCGATCCGGGCGAGGCCGACGACCTGGCCGGCGCCCATCCGGACCTCGTCGGCGAGCTCGTGGACGCCCTGACCGCGTGGCGGCGGCAGCACCCCTACGCCGGCAGTCACGCGCGCGTCGTGCCCCACCCCGGGTGGCGCGCGCCGCTGGACTGGGCGCGGGCCATGCAGCTCAACGGCCTGAACGTCAACCCGCACCCGGGCGACAACATCTACGGCTTCGGCCTGCGGCCGCGGCCGGGCGAGGTGACCGAGCCGCAGCGCAGGCTGGACAGCGCCTACGGCAACCGCGGCCGCCTGATCTATCCACAGACACCTTGAGAGGACACATGCGTCGACACTCGCCATGGCTGATGTCTTGCCTGCTGCTCGCGGGCGGCCTGCTGTTCGCAAGCCTGTCCGCGGAGGCCGGGGAGGCGCAGGAGGGCTCCGCGTCCGAGTCGCCGTTCTCCGTGCGCACGGCCGCCGATCTCATCGACTACGGCGCCGACCTGGACGCCGCTGTCGAGATCGCGCCCAACGTGTACCAGGCGCGCGGTACCGGCAACACCCAGATGGTCACGACCCCCGAGGGGAACGTGATCATCGATACGGGGACTGCCAGGCATGCCGAGCGGCATCGCGAGCTGCTCGGCGCCGTATCGAGCGGTCCGATTCGGTACGTGGTCGTCACGCACGCGCACAACGACCACGCGGGCGGCGTCCCCACGTGGACCGACGCGGGCACCGAGGTCGTGGCGCACGCGCGCTTCCCGGAGGCGCAGCGCTATCTGAACGAGCTGATGCCGTATCAGACGAACCGCAACCTCGTCCTCTTCTTCGGCCAGAATCCGGTGCGCCAGGCCAACGCTGCCGAGCGGGCCGCCCAGGCGCAAACACGCGTCGAGCCGACCATCCTCGTCAGCGACCTCTTCGAGTTCGAGCTAGGCGGCACGCGCTTCGAGGTGATCGCGACGCCCGGGGCGGAGGGCGACGACTCCGTCTCGGTGTGGCTGCCGGAGAGCAGGATTCTGTTCGCGGGCGATTTTCTGGGGCCCATCTTTCCGATGTGGCCCAACCTCTACACGCTGCGCGGCGAGAAGATGCGCTTTGCCGCCGAGTACATCGAGTCGCTGGATCGCGTCATCGCGCTCGAGCCGGAGCTGCTCGTGCCGAGCCACTTCGAGCCCATCGAAGGCGCCGCCGAGATCCGGTCGGGGCTGCAGCGCATCCGCGACGCGGTCGCCTACGTCCACGATGCGGTCGTCGACGGCATGAACGCGGGCCGCAGCGTCCACGAGCTGATGCGCGAGATTCGGCTGCCCGCGGAGCTGCAGTTGACGGAGGCGCACGGCAAGGTCTCGTGGGTCGTGCGCTCCATCTGGGAGGGCTATGCCGGCTGGTTCCACCTCGCCTCGACCACCGAGCTGTATCCCGTCCCCGCCAGCGACATGTACGCCGAGCTGGCCGCGCTCTCCGGCGGACCGGATGTGCTGGCGCGCCGCGCGGCCGAGCACGTGCAGGCGGGCCGGCCGGTGCAGGCGCTGCACCTCGTGGAAGTCGCCCTCGCCGCAAACGCCGACCACCGCGCGGCGCTCGAAGCGCGGCTCGGCGCGCTGGAGCTGCTGCTCGAGCGCGCCGCCGGCGTGAACTTCTACGAGGTGCGGTGGCTGACCCACCGGATCGCGCTCACGCGGCAGCAGTTGGAATGAGCATGATTCAGACGGGGCTGCGCCCCGAACCCCCGGCGGCCGCTTGCGGGGACCCCATAGCCCCGCGCCGCTCCCGCCGAGGCGCGCTGTGCGCGCCTTTGCGGCGGGCTCGGAGCTGCGCTCAGCGCGCCGGCTGCAGGCTCTCCAGCGCCGCTTCGGTCTTGTCGATCTCCGATTGCAGGTAGTTCTGCTCGTAGGCGTTGCTCAGGGTTCGCGACGCCGCCAGCAGCCGCTCGTGCGCGTCGAGATAGAGCCGCAGCGCCGCGACGTGCTCCGGGGCGCCGCCGAGCGCCATCTCGATGAAGTGGAGCGCGTGCAGCGGCCGGCCGCCGGCGAGATGCTCCCGGGCGCGCCCCAGCAGCGCGTCGGTTCCGACGAGGTCGGCCAGCTCCCCGTAGATGTCGCGCGCGGGCACCGGATACAGCTCCGTGGTGCTGTCGAAGTGGAACCAGGTGGCGTAGTACTCCCAGATGCTCTTCACGGCCCATGACACCTTGCCGTGGCCCTGCGACAGGTCGAGCTCGGGCGGCAGCGTCACCCCGGCCATCACCTGGTGGACCGTCCTGCCCTCGTTCATGCCGACCACCACCGCGTCATGGACGTGGCGCACCGCGTCGCGCACCTTGCGCAGGCCGGCCAGCACGCTGTCGCGGCCCGCGACGGGGTCGTGGTGGCTGGGCACCAGCATGTCCGGTTCCAGGGCGATGAAGCGCTCCAGCGTGCGGATGTACTCCACCGGGCGGCGGATCTTCTCGCCGCGCATCGTGAAGATGTTGGGAAACCCCGGCCAGATGAAGCCGAGGGTATCGCCCGTGAACAGGATCCGCTGGCCGGGCAGCCAGAGCGAGACGTTGTCGGCCCCTTCGGCTCCGGGCGTGTTCAGCACCTCGAACCTCACCCCGCCCAGCTCGAACACGTGGTCCCGATCGCCGACGCGGATGTCCGGCGCGATCGGGGCAGGGCGCGGCCGCCGCTGCGAGCGTCCGGGGCGCGCGGCCAGGTCCGGGCGCAGCCGCTGCAGGCGCCGGCGCTGGAGCGGCGCCAGCTCCCGCAGGTACCGCCGCTCCTCCTCGAACTCGCGGTGGGCGACGATCTCGGGACCTTCCTCCGCCCAATACGGATGCCCGCCGATGTGGTCCGCGTGGGAGTGGCTGTAGATGACGTAGCGGATCGGCCCCGGCACGGCCTCCCGGAGCAGGCGGTAGTGATCGTCGGCCTGCCCGGCGGGCGCGTTGCCGGTGTCGAAGACCACGTTGCCCTCGGACGTGTGGACCAGGTGGCTGTTCCCGTTCCCGGTCGCCTGGTACACGTTGTCGGCGAGCGTGCGCAGCGTGACCGGCACGGGGACGAACACACGGCGCTCGTCCTCCGCCGGCGCGGGCGCCTGTTGCGCAACGGGTGCAGCGGGGCTTGCGGCGACGAGCACCGCGGCTACGAGCGCGGCGCTGCGGCCGCGCCTGCGCGACGGCGGGCAGCGGGTTGGCGAGCTCATGGCGCCGACCTCCCTACCACACGTGGCCGAAGATGCCGTCGCGCAGCGACCGGTCGATCGTGAGCACCCGCTCCTTGAAGCGCCAGCCGTCCGGCGTGCGCACCAGCACGTCGTCGTAGTGGCCCGAGAGCGCCGGCTTGGGCGGCGAGTACGAGACCTCGAACGATATCCAGTAGGCGCGGGCGGTGGCGCCGTCCGGCGTGGGGGTGACGACGAGGTTGTTCTGCCAGTGGCGCCGCTCGTGCTCCGGGGGGCGGTCGGCCCAGCGTCCCACCGTCCGCTGGACGATCGCGTCGCGGCCCGCCACCGGCTGCCCCATCGACTCGATCCGGTACACCGCGTCCTCCGTCCAGATCGACTCGAACATGGCGCGGTCCTCGAAGTCGAGCGCCTGGTAGTAGCGCGCGATCAACTGCTCGATCTCCGCGTAGTCCTGCCCCGTCAGCGCCGGCCCGCGCGTCCCCTGCGCGCCGACCCAGCCGGCCGCCAACGCGCCCGTCACCGTTGCCGCAACGACGATCAGCACACGCCTCATGTCCTGTCCTCCCCTGTCTCCCTCGGCCCGACCGTCACCCCCTGCTCCGGAAGGGGTCCGCGGTCAGGATGCCGGGAGCGCGAACGCGAGAATCCGGTTGCTGGCGACGACCACGATGTACTGCCGCCCGTCGACCTGATAGGTCATGGGGCTGGCGCGCACCGGCCGCTCGCTCGTGTACTCGAACAGCCGTTCGCCCTTGCGGGCGTCGAAGGCGTAGGACCCGCCGGTATCGGTGCCCTGCACCAGGATGTCGCCCGCCGTGACCAGATTGCCGCTCACGCCGATGGGCGACACGGCAGGCGCGCGCCTGCCACACCTGCTCGCCGCTGATACAGGAGGCCGGTGCGCGGCGAGAACGACGGCGGGCCCCAACTCGACCCGCCGTGGGTAGAGCCGGCCGCCACCGTAGCCGGGCCCGCGCGGGCGGGTGACCCGCTTCGAGATCGTGTCGGGACCGAAGTCGCTCGTCCAGAGCCGCTCGCCGGTCGCCGCGTCGAGCGCGAACGCGGCGCCGGCCGCGTCGTTGAAGTATCGAGGTTGTGCGACGGCCAGTCGAACCCGCGGGGCCCGCCGGGGCGCTGGGCACCGGCGGCGCCAGACGCGGCCGTCACGACGGCCGCGGCGGCGGCGAGCACGATGATGGTCGTCGCGATCCGCACGGCCGGCATGGGCGCTAGTCCCGCGCAGACTCCGCCGACTCGCGCTCTTCCGCCCGCGTGCCGGCGAGGATGCCCTCAAGACCGTAGTTGCCCTCGTGGCAGGCGTACTCGAACGTCGGCTCGGACGAGAGCGCCATCGGCACCTCGGCCGTCCAGGGCCGCTCGAATGTCCGGGGGTCGTTCACCGTGAACCGGTAGAGCAGCGTGTCGTCGCCGGCGCGCGTGAAGCGCTCCTCCAGCCGCACGTCGCGCGTCACCCCCCGGAAGTTCGTCTCGTCCCGGAAGTTGGCGGTCTCGACCACCAGCGTATCGCCGTCCCAGTAGCCGCGTGAGCTGCCGAGCCACTGCCGGACGCCCGGGTCGAGGCCGTCCCGGCCGTCCAGCGGCACGATGCGGGCGTCGTGCACCATCTCGTTGAGGATGACGACGTGATCCTCCGTCTGGAAGAGCTGGAAGACGTTATTGTACGCGCTCGGCGCCATCGGCGGGCCGCTGTTGAAGCCCACCAGGCAGCGCTCGGCCAGGTTGCGATCCTCCCACGAATCGGCCGGATGCTCCGCCAGGTAGGCGCGGCGCGCCGCCTGCCGCTCGCGCGCCACCGGCGTCAGGGCGGGGATCCTGCCGGTCGGCGGATCGACGACGAGCGAGGTGCGCCGGTCGGCCGAGACGTCCGACCCGAAGTCGAACCAGAACTCGTCGTAGGTGCCGGTGCGCGTGTCGCTCGATCCGATCCCGTTCTCGGAGAGGAACTGCGTGAACTGCGCGGAGCGGGCCACGATGCTCGCCACGTCCTCCTCGGTCAGCGTCGCCCTGTCGGCGAACTCCGCGGGCCGCTCCATGGGCGTCAGCGTCGCGAAGTCCCAGACGCCCTGCAGATCGGGCTTGTCCCACGCCGTGCGGGGCACGTCGGCCGATTGCGCGTAACCGGGCAGCGGCGCCAGCGCCGCGGCGGCCGCCGTCAACAGCAGTGCGAAGTATCGATGTCTCACATGTCCCTCCCTGGGAATGCCGCGGCGCCGAGACGTGCCCGCGAATGCCGATCGCGGCAGTCTAGCATCGCGGCCGTCGCGTATGATGGAGCGAGCGGGGACGGCTTCCCCGCGGCGAGGGTCGAACAATCCGAGAACAGAGGGACTTCCGGGTAGAGGGTCTGGACTGTACGGAGGAGGCGTCCCTGATCCGGCGCGAGCTGTCTGGCCGCGAGGGCGTCCACGGCGTCAGCTTCCACGTCATCGACGGCCGGATGACAGTGGATGCCGATACCGACACGTTCGGTCCCGACCAGGTCGCCGCGGCGATCGCCCGCCTCGGGATGCGTGCGGAGCCGTGGGCGGAGTCGGCCGCGCCGGTCGAGTCGTGGTGGGACCGGCACGGCGGCCGCGCGCTGGCGGCAACCAGCGGCCTCGCGCTGGTTGGCGGGCTGCTGCTGCATGTTGCCGTGGCGGGCGGCGGGCTGCTCGAGACGGCGCTGTCGCACAGCCACGGCGAGCACGGCGTCGACTATCCGGTGGTCGCGCTGCTCGGGATCGCCATCGCCGCCGGCCTCCTGCCTTCCTTCCCCAAGGCGGTCGCGTCGCTGCGGCGCCTGCGACCGGACATGAACGCGCTGGTGCTGGTATCGGTGATCGGCGCCAGCGTGCTCGAGGAGTGGGCCGAGGCCGCCACGCTCGCGTTCCTGTACGGGCTGTCGGGATTGCTGGAGAACTGGAGCGCCCGGCGCGCCCGCAACGCCATCGGCTCGCTGCTGCGCATCTCGCCCGCCATGGCCTCGGTGGTGCACGGCGACCACGAGCACCGGCTGCCGGTGGACCGCGTGGTGGTCGGCGCCCGCGTGCGCGTGCGGCCCGGCGAGCGAATTCCCTGCGACGGCGAGGTCACCGAAGGCAGCTCCTACATCGACCAGGCGCTCGTCACCGGCGAGTCGGTGCCGGCCTGGAAGACCGCGGGCGATCCGGTGTTCGCGGGAACCGTCAACGGCCACGGCGTGATCGAGCTGCGCACGACGCGGCCCGCCTCGGACACCACGCTCGCCCGCATCATCCGGATGGTCGGGGAGAGCCATCACCACCGCGCGCAGACCGAGCGCTTCATCGACCGCTTCGCGCTCTACTACACGCCCCTGATGTTCGCGGTCGCCGCGGCCGTCGTCGTCGTTCCGCCGTTGCTGTTCGGGGCCGACCTGGAGCGCTGGTTCTACCAGGGGATGCTCATCCTGCTGATCTCCTGCCCGTGCGCGCTGGTGATCTCGACCCCGGCCACGATCGCCGCCGCCATCGCCTCCGCCACGCGGCACGGCGCGCTGATCAAGGGCGGCGCCCATCTCGAAGGGCTCGCGCGCCTGCGAACCGTCGCCTTCGACAAGACCGGCGTCGTCACGCGCGGCGAGCCCGACGTCCGCGAGCTGCGCCCGGCCGGCCGCTGGGACGAGCCGGAGATCCTGGCCCGTCTGCTGGCCATCGAGATGCGCAGCGAGCATCCGCTGTCGCGCGCCATCGTGCGCTACGCCCGCGCGCGCGGCGTCGAGCCGGCGGCGCTGACCGACTTCCAGGCCGTGGAGGGCCGCGGCGCCGAGGCGCTCGTCGACGGCCGGCCGTTCTGGGTCGGCAGCACGCGCTTCGCGCGCGAGAAGACCGGCGGCAGCGAGGTCGAGCGGGCCCTCGCGGAGATGCAGCGGCCCGACGGCACCGTCGTCGCCTGCGGCGCAGGCGACGACGTCTGGGCGTTGATTGCCATGGCCGACCCGGTGCGGGCCGAGGCGCCCGACAGCGTGTCGCAGCTCCACGCCCAGGGCCTGCGGTCCGTGCTGCTCACCGGCGACAACGCCATCACGGCCAACCGCGTCGGCGAGCAGGTGGGCGTGGCGGACGTCCGCGCCGAGCTCCTGCCCGACGGCAAGGCCCGGGCCGTCCGCGAGCTGGCCGCCCGCCACGGACCGATCGCGATGGTCGGCGACGGCATCAACGACAGCCAGGCGCTGCTGGCCGCCTCGGTCGGCATCGCGCTCGGCGGCAACGCCACCGACGTGGCCGTCGAGTCCGCGGACGTCGTCCTCCTGCAGCCCGACCTGCGGACGCTGCCGTTCCTCGTGGCTCACGCCCGCCGGGCCCGTTCCGTGATCATCGAGAACGTCACCCTGGCGCTCGGCTCGAAGGCGCTCTTCCTCGCCTTCATGGCGTTCGGCGCGGCGACGCTCTGGATGGCCGTGGCGGCCGACATGGGCGCCACCCTGCTCGTGACCTTCAACGGCTTGCGGATGCTGCGCCGGTCGGGCGCCGCACCCGGATCCGCACCGGACCTGGCGCTGGCCGCGGCCGGGCGGGACGCTTGACGGCGCGACTTCCGCTGCCGCCACCGCCGCCGACGGGCATCGCTGCAGCTACCACGAGACCCGGACCGGGTACTCGCCTGCCGGATCGGAAACCGCGGACCGGACTGCCTGCGACAGCCGGGGGGAGTCCTCCGTCCACCAGAGGAAGGTGCAGGTGTCGAGAGGACGGTCTCCTTGAGGCTCGCGCGCTCGGGCTCGATGGCCTCGGGTGAGACGTTCGGTGTAGCCGAGGGATTCCTGCAGCTCGCCCGCGGGTTCTCCGCGAGGTGCAGCTCGTCCCAGCCGGCCGGCTTGGGTGTCATGGGAGTGGCCGCCGCTTCACGGCTCGATCAGCGCAAGCCCCGCGGCGCCCGCGGCGCGCAACAGCACATGGTCCAGCGTCGCGAGCGGTGCATCCGACCGTTGGGCCAGCTCGAGATACACGGCATCGTAGATGGACAGTCCGTAGCTTCGAGCCAGCGCGAACGCGGCATCGAGATCCGGCTGCGCGTCCGTCTGCACGTCCAGCGTCCCGAGCGACCGCAGGCGTTCGTCGACTTCGTCCGCTCGTATCCGCGCCCGGCGCTCGGCGCCCAGCAGCGTGCTCCGCACCTCGACGTGCCAGAGCAGCGGAACGAGCGCCCCGTCGACCTCGAGGCGGGGCAGCATCGCGTTCGCACGCGGGTCGTTCTCGTCGAGAAGCCACGCCCCGGCAACCGACGCGTCGAGCACGAAGCGGCTCACCGGCGACCTTCCCGACTCCAGACGCGAATCTCCTCGGCCGTCGCCTCGATCCGTCTCCACCGGCGGCGGTGAGCGAGAAAACGCTGGACCGCTTCCTTCCGCGCCGCGCGCTCCTGGTCGAGGGCCGGGGTCAGATGGGCAACCGTCTTCCCGTGGCGGGTGATGGCGATTGTCTCGCCGTACTCGACGGCCCGCAGCAGCTCCGCAAAGCGCGACTTGGCGTCGGTCGTCCGTACTTCACGCATGTGACCACCCCAGGATAAATCCGGTCATTCTGTCTGGTCAGAATACCACGGTCGTCGATTGACCCGCACCGAACGGCATGGTCGTGATACGTAGGGAGTCTTCTACGACATCGACGAAGCGAACGCGGTGGTTGTCGTGCGCGCGGTCCGACGCAAGCCGCCGTGGGGCGCAAGCCGCCGCACACGACGACGGAGGAGAGCTGTGAAGGACGTTCGGTCAGGTCCGTCGGGACGAGGAGTGTGCGGAAGATGCCGTCGGGGATGGCTGCGTCGGCCCGGACGGTCAGCACTTGGCAGGGCGCCTTGCGGAGCAGGCGCTCGGCCGTGCTGCCCATGACGAGTCGGTCGGAGTCGCCCGAGTTGTACGGCGAGCCGCGCTCCTCAGTTCTGAACCAGCCCGTTCGACGGCTGAGCCGACCGCGTGTGCCAGCGACAGCTCGACAACCGCGTGATCTCCGCAGCTCCGCGGGGATCGTCCGCGTGCGCCGGTCAAGGTCGACTTCTGTTTCTCACTGCCCTGACCGGCCGGTTCGAGCGCCGCGTGCGCGGCCGCGGTTCTTCTCGACCTTCGGCCGGCGCGAGTCCGGCAGCACGATACTCCAGTCGCCGGAGCTGGCTCCCGTCGACCAACGTTCGGCCGCCCGAGGCAACCGCCCGCCGTGCAGCCGGCACAGCGCTTCACCCTTCGGCAGCGGCAGAGCCCGCCGCGCGCCGCACCGCGAACAGAACACCATGTAGTGCCAGGACCGCCCCACGCCGACACCCCCGCTTCCTTGGCCGCGGCGGCGCGATCTGTTCCAAGTCGATCCTCATCCGTCTCGAGAGAATGGTCCGCGAACACCGTCGTGCAGGACACACTAGCCGGATCGAACAGGACTCGGTTTGGCTCCCTCTGGCAGCGCTGGCCCGAGGGCTACCGCCGATACCGCAGCAAGGTGGTCACCGCCGGCGGCTGGACGCAGCAACGCGCAGGGCTGAGGTTTCGGCACCCCTTCCGCCAGGCTGGTCGACAGCGACCACCAGAGTCCTGCTTCGCCCCAGTCCTGTTTCGCCCGCCCGTGATTCCGTCCATTCGACACATGGCAGGTCAGGTTCCTCGGCCAACAAGCCATCAAGGAATTCCCGCACCGTCTTGTCAACAGCCACAACAGCTCGATCCGGTGCAAGGTGTACGCCATGTCAGTCATAGTGGGCACGAAACCCGCACCAAGCCGCTGATCGGCAATGAGATACCTGCATCGGGCACAATGCCGGCCAGCGAGAAAACCAGGTCGGAATACCCGCACGAGCGGCGGCCTTGACCACACAGGTGGTGTATTCGACCGTGCAAGAGCGAGTTCGGCCGGTTCGGCCCAGCGCGACGCCAACTGGCGCGTTGCCGAGACATGGTCACCATGTCGGCGGGTCTCGATGCATCGCGCGGCCCTGCCCTACCCGAGTTCAGCCGCCGGAGGCGCTCGCCTCCGCCGCGTCGCGGCCGTGCCCATTCCCGGGGCGACGTCCGCGCCGGTGCGGCTGTGGTGGGCCTGCCGGTTGCGGACTCGCTGGATCGACCTACACCAGTATCTCCACGAGACGCGCACCCAGGTAGTACGGCCAAACGAGCAGGGCGAGCACACCTTGCCCGAACGTCAACCCCGAGAAGCCGATCGTGAACAGCCAACCGACCAGCCACAGCATGCAATTGCCGCCTTGTTGCGATACGTTGATTCCCTTGCCCATCTGGACCCTCGGCAGAGGAGAGGTTAGCGGGTGAATCCGGCATCGGGGAGCTGATAGTTGCGTACGGCAGACGAACGAGCGTCATGCCGAGCGTCCTACGCAGCCACCCCGATCTGTCCCCCGGTGATACCCCGTCGTAGAAATGCGAGAGCCATCGGCCTTCACCTCCAACGAAGCAGCCATCAGGCGCCTCCGGCCCGGCGGACCCGGTCGAGCAGTGCACGCCAACCAGCGGCCAGCCCGGCGCGATGCTCGGCGGCGATCACGCCAAGCGCGGTGTGCCGCAGCGCGATACGCGTACCACCGTCGAGCGCGGCGAGCCGGTACTGAAGGTTGGATACCACCGGGTACGACATGAACAGCGGACCGTTGATCTCGAGGAGCGTCGGCCGCTTGATGGCCTGAACGTGGCCCCAGTGATGCCCGTCGCCACCGCCCAGATCACGGAACCAGCGCCCGCCGGGCCACGGTTCAAGAACCATCGGCAATGGTGAGCCATCCGGCGTTTCGTTCTCCGGTCCCATCTGTACCAGGAGGGCCTCGAAGGTTGTCTCTGGCGGCGCGTCCACATCCACGCTCTCGCTCACGTCGAGCGTCAGATCCTTGAGTAGCTGCGGGAGCGTCACGGCCATCGGTTCTCCTCCGCTTCGTCGGTCACGTCACGTCAGCCGGCTGCTTCGTTCGGCTCTCTGTTTCACGCGCGCGAGTTGCCCCCGCCAGTGGCGTCGGAACGTCGCCGTCCACTCGTGCAGCGGGCGTAGCGCATCGGCGTTGGTCCGGTAGAACGCGAAGCGCCCGTCGCGACGCACGTGCACCAGTCCGACGGCGTGCAACACCCGCAGGTGCTTCGAGACCGACGGCTGCGCGAGGTGCAAGGCGTCCACGACTTCGCCGACCGAGCGCTCCGCCCCTGCGAGAAGGCTCAGGATGGCGCGTCGCCTCGGGTCGGCGATCGCGCTGAACGGGTCCGTCGTCGTTGCCGTGCGGGCCATGGCTGACTACGGCTGCTTGCCTGCTGCCGCCCGCGCCATCACCAGCTCGGCGGGGCCCGGTAGCCCCATGCCCTTGCGGATCGCCCCGAGCGCGCCCATGTGGTACGCCTCGTGGAACACGAAGAAGGCAACCGCATCGAGAACCGGCCGGCCGGCATGGTCGTCCCGAGGCTGCCGGCGACCGCTTCGAGCGTCGGGATCATCGTGGGCCTCCTCAACTGTCTTCATTCGCCCGTCGTTGCGGCCGGGCCACCATGTGCTCGGCGTTGCGAACCCGCAGGATATGGGGGAGCCGGCTCATGCTCGTGGCGATCCCGGTGCCAGCCCGCACCAATGCGGCGCCATGCTCCGTGCTCGCCGTTCCATGAGCCAACCGACCGCATCGTCCGCCCGATCACGACTCGGCCGGCGCTTCGTGCAGGGCGACGCGATTGCCTTCGGAATCCTCGAAGTGGGCAATGAACCCATGCTCGCCGATGCTGGTGCGCGGCACTAGCCTCTTGCCCCCGGCCGCGTCGATCCTCGCGAGGGTCGCGTCGATCTCGTCGACGTGGATGTACACCAGCGATCCGCTGTGCGACGGAACACAGCCACTCCCCTGGATGAGCGTCCCGGCCGCACCGGTCGCGCTCGGGGCCATCGGGAACCACGCCATGGCGTTGGGGCCGGTGGTCTGCTCGACGAGCTCGATTCCCAACACCGCTTCGTAGAACGTCCGGGCTCGTTTGAGGTCATCGACGGGAATCTCGAACCAGTTGACGGGATTCGCATGTGACGGCATGTATTGGGCTCCTCTCGGCGGCCTGCGTTCGTCGCGGCTGGGGCGGTCGTGTCCGTGTATATACATTCCCATTCGGGAATATGTCAACCGGACCTTGTCAAACCAACGCCAACGCGGCGCATGGGAGGCGGGCGGGGCCGATCGGCACCCGGTCTACGGTCTCCGCGTCCGCCACCGTCCGGTTCGCGATGCCGGTCAGCTCACGAATCCGCTTGGGGATGTTCCCCGACGGGCGCACGAGCTCGTTCAGCACCTGCTCGCGCATGAGGCCATCCTGTGTCTCGCTGCGGATGACCGCGATCTCGATGATCGCGTCGCGTTCCGGACTGAGTCCGGTCGTCTCAGGGGCCGAGAAGGCTGGCCGGGATGACCGCGATGCCATCGCGGCGGCGGTAGGCGTCGGCGCCGGTGGTGACGATCGCGGCGTCGAGCAGTCGGGGGCCGATGCGGTTGCGGAGCCGGCGAAGATGATGCACGTCGCGGTCGGCGACGGCAGCGGTCAGCTTCACCTCCACGGCGACCACGCGCTGGTCGCCGCGCACGACGACGAGGTCCACCTCGAGCCCGCCGCCCCAGGTCCGCAGGTGGGTCACGTCGGCTTCGGCCGCCTGGGCGTAGACCCGCAGGCTCTGGGTGACGAGCGATTCGAAGAGGGCGCCGAGCAGCGTGCCCTCCCGGGGTATCGCAGGGACCACCGGTCCGGGCTCGAGCAGGGCGCCGGCGTCGAGCCCCAGCAATCGCGCGGCCAGGGCCGGGTCCGCGAGGTGGTGCTTGGGGGCGACGTTGAGGCGTGACAGGTGTCCGTCGCCGGGCAGCCAGGCGAACACGGGGTCGAGGATGCCGAGGCGCTCCAGCGTGTCGCGGTAGGGGCGGGTGGTGGAGCGGGCGGGCTTGTCGCCCTCGCCCGCGGTGGAGGCGTCGCGGATGCGGTCGTAGCTGGCGGTGGTGGCGGTAGCGGCCGCCGAGGCGCGCAGCCAGCGCCGGAGCATGGCGGGGTTCCGCGTGCGGATGCCCTGTTCGGGAAGCTCGCGGTCGACAATCCGGGCGATGTAGCCGTCGAGCTCGGCCCGCCGGGCGCGGCCCGATCCGCCGTGCATGCCGGGGAATCCGCCGGCCACGATCTCCTCGACGTAGCGGTCCAGGGTGACTGCGGTGTGGCCCTCAATCGGCGGCCGGGTCCCGGCCAGCAGTTCCGCCAGACTCACCGACGGCGTGTCCACGCCCCGCTCGGCGAGCGACAGCGGCCGCATCCTCACGGTGACGATGCGTCCGGCTCCGGAGTGGGTTTCGGGGACGTCGTCCGAGGCCGACCCGGTGAGGATGAACCGTCCCGGCCGGCGCTGAGCGTCCACCGCCCGGCGGACCAGATCCCAGGCAGGGGGATAGCGCTGCCATTCGTCGATGAGGATGGGCTCCGCGCCGCGCACGAGCCGGTCCGGATCCGCCCGGATCAGATCGTACGCACCCGGCCGATCCAGCTCGTGGCGGGTAGCCGCACGCTGGCGGGCCGTCTCGGTCTTGCCTACGCCCCTGGGTCCTTCGATGCTCACCGCCGGCAGGTCCGCGAGCAGCTCGTTCAGTTCTGCGTCGACGATCCTGGGCCGATAGCTCTGCATCGCAGTGCGGCTGCTCATGGTCCGGCGGCGCTGGCGTCCGCGATCGGTACGCTACCATCCATCAGCCATTTATGCTACTATTCATCGTCTCTAAACGCTACTATCCATCGACACTCTGCGCTACCGTCCATCGGATCGTGCCGGGCGAATCGGCGCGACACCCGAATACCGACCTGGCAGGCGGTGCGCCGGCGAGTATGATCGCCGGTGACGGAGTTGAGCTGGCGCAGGCAGCCGATGGCCAGGAGTCTGCGCCGCAGAAGTTGCAGACGCCGCAAGGCGCGCACAGCGCGCCTCGGCGGGAGCGGCGCGGGGCGAAGGGGCCCCGCAAGCGGACGCCGGGGGCTCGGGGCGCAGCCTCGTCTGATGGATGCTTGCTGGAGGATCGTCATGAGGACAGCCTGGACGAAGGCGGCAACGACGGACGGGATGCGGCGCCGGACGGCAACGCGGCGCGCCTCGATCGCGGCGGCGGCCGCCCTGCTGGTCGCGGTCGGCGCTGCCGGCCCGCTGGGCGCGGGGGCGGCGGCGGCCCAGACCGCGGCGCCGCTCGACGGCACGGCAACCCTCTCGGGGATGGTCACCGCCGCGGCGCCGTTCACGGCCGCCCGGGTCTACATCCGGAACGTGGACCGGCGCATCCTGTACATGGTGTACACGCAGGCCGGGCAGTTTCGCGCCGTGGCGCTCTTCCCCGGCGCCTACGAGGTTTCCGTCCGCGCGCCCGGGCTCGAGTCCGGTGTGGAACGCCTGGTGCTGAACGCGGGCGACAACGCCGGCCTGGACCTGTCGCTGCGTGCCGCGACCGGCGACCGCACGCCGGCCGCGGCGGGCGGCGGCGGCGAGATGCCGGCGGTGCGCGCCGCGACGGAGCAACGGCCCTACGACGAGCTGTACCCGCCGGGGCCGGGCCGCGACATCGCGGAGCGGACCTGCATGCCGTGCCACGGCGGGAACTTCCTGTCGTTGCGCCCGACCCGCGGCGCGGCGTGGGAGGCGGCCATCGACAAGATGTTCGGCAAGGCGATCCCGAACCGGCCGTCCCTGTCCTACGGCGACGGCATCATCTCCTACCGCGACGCGCAGCGCCGTTTTTCGGTGGCGGATCGCGAGACCCTGCTCGCCTATCTCGTCGACAACTTCGGACCCGACGCGCCGCCGCGCCGCATTCGCATCGAGCAGCAGATGCCGGTGGACGAGGAGGCCCTCGGCAAGGCGATGTACATCGAGTACTACCTGCCGGAGGACGCGCCCGGCGAGGGCGTGAACGCCCCGGAGTTCGCCGGGCTGTCCGGCAACTTCGTCGGGCGCCGGGTGGGTCAGGACGTGCGCTTCGACCGGCACGGCCACGTGTGGTTGACCGACCGGGGCTACCCCCACCGGCTGGTGAAGCTCGATCCGCGGACCGGCGCCTTCACCGACTACGTGCTGCCCGACCCGAAGAACGGCATCCACGAGGTCAACGTCGACCGCGAGGGCATCATCTGGGCGCCCGAGCACCGCGGCGTGCAGTCCTCGGAGGTCAAGCGGCTGCTGGGGCTCGACCCGGAGACCGGCGAGTGGAAGCACCAGATTCCGATGGATCCGGACAACGTCGTCCGCAACGCACACAAGTGGATGCAGTCGCTGGCCATCGACTCCAAGGGCAACATCTACGTCGGCTGGATCATGGGCGGCGCCCTGAGCAAGTGGGAGCGTGCGACCGGCAAGGTCTCGGTGTTTCCGATCCCGATGCCCGGGGCCGTGCCCTACGGCGTGGTGCCGGACCGCAACGACAACATCTGGGTCGGCCTGTGGAACGCCGGCAAGGTGGCGAAGTTCGACACGACGACCAACCAGTGGACCGAGTTCACGCCGCCCACCTACCCCGGGCACGTGCGGCGCCCGAACGTCGACTCGCAGAACAACGTCTGGTTCGGCATCTACCAGGCCGGCCCGCGCCCCGGCAAGCTGGTGAAGCTGGACCAGTCGACGGGCCGGATGACCGAGCACGTCATCCCGCAGCAGGACGCTGCGCCCTACGACGTGGCGGTGGACGCCGACGACAACATCTGGGCGGCCGACGTCGGCCAGGGCAACGACGGCGACCACGGCGCGTCGATCTGGCGCTTCGACCCGCGCGACGAGACGTTCACCTTCTACCCGAAGCCCCAGCCGGGGGCGGACTCGCCGAAGATCCAGGTGACGCGGGAGGGCGCCGTCTGGTACTCTCCGCGCGGCAGCCGGGACGCGCCGACGATCGGCGTGCTGTACCCCGACATGGATCGCATCGCGACGCTCGGCGCGTACTACGAGTACGGACCGCCCGGGAACGTGTTCCCGAGCGGTCAACAGTGAAGACCGACCGAAAGGAACCAACCGCCATGACGCATCGTCTCTCGACCCGCAGCGGACGCCTCGTTCTCACCACGGCCCTGGCGGGCCTCCTGCTGGCCGGCCTGCCGGCCGCCGGCGCCGCGCAGGACCAGACGCCGGAGGCGGCGGTCAAGGCAGCCTTTCTCGCGGACATCGAGGTGATGCGCGAGAAGTTCCTCGGGCTCGCCGAGGCCTTCCCCGCGGAGACCTACACGTGGCGGCCGATGGAAGGTGTCCGCTCGGTCTCGGAAGTGCTGATGCTCATCGCGGGCGAGGGCTATGCGTTCGCGCCGATGGCGCTGGGCGCCGAGACCGCGATGACCTTTCCGGAGATGCAGGCGCTGGCCGAGATCACCGACAAGGCACAGGTCATCGGCCACCTGACCAAGGGCTTCGACTACACGCGCGAGGCGCTCGACGGCGTCGACCCCGCGACGCTGACCGGCACCCGGGAGCTGTTCGGGCAGGAGCGCACCACGCCGGAGCTGGTACTGTTCGTTGCGGGCGACATGCACGAGCACCTCGGCCAGCTCATCGCGTACGCCCGGACCAATCAGATCGTGCCGCCCTGGAGCCGGTAGGCCGGGTCGGACGGCGCGACACTGCCGCGGCGCGCCGTCGCCCGCGGTGGTCTTCCCCCCGGCGATCCGTCATTCGTCGAGGCGGTGCGGGCCATGCACGGGCGTATGGTAGTATTGCAGCGGTATGGTCAAGGTCACCTATTCGCTGGACGACGCCACGGTGCGCCGCATTCGCCGGACGGCGGAGCGACTTGGAAGACCACAAAGTCAGGTGGTGCGCGAGGCAGTCGCGGAATACGACGTGCGCACCGACCGCCTGAGCCAAGCCGAGCGGCTGCGCATGCTCGACGTGCTCGAGCGACTGCGCAGCGAGCCGGTTGCGCGCTCCCGGGCGAGCGCGGACGCCGAGCTCCACGAAGTGCGCCGGTCGCGGCGCGAGTCGTCGCTGCGCCGTGCCGCCCATGACGATCCACCTTGATACGTCAGCGCTCGTCGGCGCGCTGGCGGATCCGCGCACCTCGTTCGACCGCCTGCACACATTCGTGGACGAGAGCCATCGCATGCGGCTCTCGACGATCGTCCTGTACGAATGGTTGCGCGGGCCGCGGACGGTCAGCGAGTTGCGGGCGCAGGAAGAGCTGTTCCCTCGCGACCAGGCCGTTCCGTTCGATGCCGAAGCCGCCGCGTACGCCGCGGATCTCTACGCACGATTGCCCCACCCTCGCGGCCGGGACCTCGACCTGGCGGTCGCCGCCTGCGCCCTCGTCCACGAGGCAGCCCTCTGGACGTTGAACCCCGGCGACTTCAGCGACGTGCCCGGCTTGAAGCTGCTGTAGGTCACCCAGGCCCCGCAGCGGGCCACGGGCCGGCTCGGTTGGGGTTCCGCAGCAACCGCCACAGCACCGGCACCACGACGACGCCACCGTCCACAGGACCACTTCGTAGAGCACAGACAACGACGAGGATGTCTAAAGGGAAACGAGGAAAGCGACGATAAAAAACAGCCCGAGGTAGAAGTCGGTTCGCCGAGCCCTGCTGTTCAGGCCGCTTGGCGATGAGTAATTGAGCCGACGGGCGCCGGCGGTGTCCATTTGAGGCCCCAGGGACGCGTCAGACGCCCCCAGTGGTCGATCAGGCGGTCGATCAGGCGGAAAATCGCCGAAAAAGCCCGCCCCTGCAGGCTCCGGGGCGTACCGATGCCGGTCTGGCGCCGCAGGAGCATCCCGATGTTGCAGGCAGCCGCCTGGATCAGCACCCGCTTGCGGACATTCTCGTGACCGCGCACAAACACCCGACGCATGCCCCCCGTCTCATACATGTGCGCGAAAGTACGCTCCACCATCTCGCCCCGGCAGCGTTGCAGGCGACGACCCCGCCGCCCGTGCACACGCCGCCGGTTCGCATACAACGCCTGCTGCGCAGCACGCTTCGCCGGCGGCGTCTCTCCCGTCTTCTTGTCCTGCCAGACGCGCCGGCCGCGCTCGGGCTCCGATACGTAGCTCCGAACCCCGACCTCGCCGAGAGCCACCAGCGTCTCGTCGCTGTGATACCCCTTGTCAGCGACCAGCTCTTCGACCCCTCGACCGTCCGGCTGCACCAACTCCACCTGCTCGGCCGCCGCGGTCAGCGTCTCCGGCAGCGTGGCCGTATCGCCGTCCGATGCATCCTGCACCGTCACCGACACGATGGCCCCCGTCTCCATGTCGACCCCGTGCTCGACCTTGTGAGCCAAGTGCGTCCGGCCGTCCTTCATCTTCGCGATCTTCGCGTCCGGGTCCTGCGGCGATTGCCAGTCCTTGTTCGACGTCTTCTTGTTCTTGCGAGACCGGTCGAACCGAGCCAGATCCGCCCGCGTCGGGGTCTCCACCCCAGACGCCTCCGCCAAGCGCCGAAGGAACGCTTCGTAGCTTTCTCCCGTGTCCCGCCGCTCGATGCTCCGCATCGCCGCGTTCGCTTCCAGCGTCGTCGCATCGACGCCCACCGTCTTCCCCTTGACCAGACCCGCCGCCGACAACTGCTCGAGAACCCACGTGAATACCGCCTCGTGCGTCTCGTCGTCGATCAGACGACGCGTCCGCGACAGCGTCGAGTGGTCCGGCGCCGCCTCGGTCACATCCAGGTCCAGGAACGACCGCAGGCTCAGAGAGTCGGCCACCCGCCACGCAATCCCACGCTCCGAAGACAGACCCTCGAAGTAGCCGATGAACAGCATCCGGAAATACCGCCCAGGACGCAGGCTCGGCCGCCCCATCCGCGTCGCGTAGAACACCGCGCACAGCCCCTCGACGAACGCGTCGAACCCGGCCTCGTCCAGAACCCGGTTCAGACGCTCGAAGAACGGATGCCCCGCGTTCGTCGGCAAATCCGCCGTCGTCACCCACAGCGGCGCCCCTGGTCGCGCGGCCGGTTTCTTGCCCATCGCCATAGCTGTTCAGTCTACGGGCTCGATCGCGCCCAGGCCAGGCCCGTTCCCCGACTTTCACCACGGGCTGGTAAAACGACTGGCATGACGGCGATGATAACGCGGTTCGGCAGGCGGTCATCTCAACGAGAACACGATCGGGCGACGGCCAGCGCCATGCTCGAGGAAGACCGCGCCGTTGACGGCGTGCTCGTCAGGACACCGGACGGACGGCTCGCCATGCGCCACGCCCGGTGCCTGCAGGCCGGTGATCGGATCGAGAACCGGCCGATCTCGCTCAACATAGCCGCGCCGGACGACATGCGGCGCTGCAGCTTGTGCGGCGAGGTCATGCACTGGAGCCGCTGACCGGCGTTGACCGCCCGCCGCGTCGGTCGGGTCTGTCGTCAGTCCGGCAGGGTGAGTTGCGTGAATTCTATAAGTCATTCACAGTAAATGACTTACAGGCACGGTTCCCTCGCTCGTTCCCTCATCTGCAGCGGGAATCCAGTGGCTCTTGCAAGCCCGTCGCGAACGAATCCGGCGCGACGCCCGATGGTCCAGCGCCCCGTCTCGCGAAGCGCAAGAGCGCCGCCCGAGCGCCTGTGCGACCAGCCGGCGGCATGGAAGGCGCGCAGACCGTCCGCCCAGGATCGCCCCGCCGCGATGGTCCACACCGCGCCGGCCACGTCCATCTCGTCCCACGCCGCCGGCCGGATGGCTGCGCTCGCGGAGGATCCCCGCGGCACCGTGATCTGCATCACCGACGGCCGGTGGTTCCGGCGCACCCGGCCCCGATAACGATACGCTCGTCATGCATCGAGCCCGATCGGGACGCGACCTGCCGCGTACGGTATCGTGAATCGTCATGTTGACGCGTTCCGCCTTCGACACCCGCACCGAGCGCGGGCGGCGCCAAGCCGAACGCAACCCCATGCGACCGGTCATGCTGCAGCCGCCAGGCGCCTTCAGCGACCGCCCGGCGACCGAGGACGACTTCCGCCGGCTGTGCGCGCCCGGCACGCCGCGCGGCCGTCACGCCCGTGCTGTCCAGCGCCGACTCGCCAGCGGCTGCGCCGGCTGGAAGCGGCGCCCAACCGCGGAGGAGTTCTACGACGCCGTGCGCGCCGAGCAACCGACCGAACGGCAAGCCGGCATCATCCGCATGTGGGGCGCCGAGGCAACGGCAGGCGAGCTCATCGAAGCGTGGGTCCAACAGGCGTACACCTTGCGCGAGCTCGTCGCTGCGCTGCACCGCGCCAACTTCTCCAGCGCCCGCCGAATCCACAAGATCAACCGATGGGCCGCGAAGAGCTGACGCTCTCCGCGACAGGCGGACACCTGTGGGAGCGCGTGCACCAGGCGATAGCCGACGCACTGGCGAACTTGCACGGCGGACCGTACCGCTTCCAGCTCGGCGGCGGCACCACGCTGGCCGCCCGCTGGAAACACCGTGACAGCTTCGACCTTGACCTCGCCGTAGGCCGCGACGTGCCCCTGCGAGATCTCGCAGTCAACTGCCACAGCCTGTACGACACGGAAGTCACGGCGCTCACGCTGGAAAATGCCGACGCGACCCTCGAGCGCGATGCCGGTATGCAGCTGGTCGGCGCCGGCGAGATCGACGACCCCGCCACGCTTGGCACACAAGCCGGCGCCGCGCTGCGGGGAGCCGTGTACCGCCACGTCGCCATCTGGACCGAAGGAGAATGGGCCATCGTTGAATGCCGCACCTACAGCGGCGGAGTCCACCGAACCGCAGCAATAGGCCCCGGCGAAATCGACCGCAGGCTCGACGAGAGCGGCGTCGGCCACCACCTCCGCGCGAGTGCCTTCGGTGCGAGGCGCATCCGCGAAGCACTTCACGACGCCTGCCGAACCGGCGTCGGCCACCAGAAGGTATGGGAAACCGGCATGGCTCCGCCCGCCGTAACCGACAGGCGACCCGGGCGCACACACGAACCGGACCGCTGACCGTGGCCGCCATCGGTTCGGCAGCATCGTGGAGACGCTGCATTGTCCGAGTAGCCGGCGTCGAAGCGGTTGTCCACGTCGTCCGCGGCGGTGGTCGTCCGAGGGGGGATCTCCGGCTGGCTCGACGCCTGCCCGCCCGATCGACGCCGTGGCGTCGTATCAGCGTCGGGAAGAGTCCGCCGTACCGCCGCCGCCGACGTACTCGGCCCAGTCGTCCATCAGGAGCCGCCGACGCTCGAACAGGTCCGACCGCGCATATGCCGCCTCGACCTTGTTGGGGACCACGTGCGCCAGCGCCGCCTCGATGACCTCCCGCGGGTGGTCGGTCCGCTCCGCCGCCCAGTCCCGGAACGACGAGCGGAAGCCGTGAGCCACGGCCCCGATCCCGTGCAGCCGGAGCATCTTCGGCAGCGTCGACGCCGCGATCGGCCTGCCGCTCGGCATCGGGAATACGAGGCCGCCGTCGGCCCCGAGCGACCGCGTGGCCTGGAGGACCTCAACCGCGCGGCCGCACAGCGGAACCCGGTGCTCCCGCTTCGCCTTCATCCGCTCCGCCGAGATCGTCCACACCCGGCCGGCCACGTCCATCTCGTCCCGCGTTGCCAGCCGCACCTCGGCGGACCGCCCCGCGGTCAGCACCAGAAACTCGAACGCCAGCCTGATGGCCGGCGCCGCCGAGCCCGACGTCCGCACCGTCTCGACCGCCGCGGCCACCTCCGCGTGCGGCAACGCCCGCATGTGCCGCACGATGTCGCCCTGCGGGCCGAGCACCGGCCCGATGCGGTCGCACGGATTGTCCGACCGCCACTCCATCGCCACCGCCCACTCCAGCACCGTCCGCAGGCGTTGGCGCTACAGACTGCCAGTAAATACCTATTAACTAGTCAGTTATGGACAATTGTGGACAGCTCGGGACGACCAGCCTGCACCACACCCTATTCAGGCAGAGCGAAGACGAACAGGTTGTTGCCGAAGCTCGGGCGCAGCTCCGGCGTCAGCTCCAGGAAGCGGCCGGTGCCCGTGCTGATCGCCACGTACTGCCGGCCGTCGACCGCGTAGGTGATCGGGAAGCCCGAGACGGGCGAGCCGAGGTTGATCTCCCAGAGAATCTCTCCGGTCTCGTGGTCGAAGGCCCGGAAGCGGCCGTTGACGTCGCCGCCGAACACGAGCCCGCCGCCGGTCGCGGCCAGCGCCATGGTGGCCGCCCGCTGCTCGTGCTTCCAGACTATCTCGCCCGTCTCCGCCGAGATCGCGTGCACCGCGCCGACCTGATCGGTCCCGGGCGCGAGCTGGCTGCGCCAGGCGATGGCGTACAGCCGGTTCGACTCGTCGCCGTCCTCCACGGTGCTGGCCTGCATCCGCGCGCAGACGTTGCGCAGCGGCATGTACATGGTGTTGGTCAGCGGGCTGTAGGCGCCCGCCTCCCAGTCCTTGCCGCCGGTCGCGTGCGGGCACGCCAGCACGGTCTGGCCGCTCGCGGTGAAGACCAGCTCCGCGTTCTCGGTCACCTGCCCCGTCGCCCCGTCGATGCCGCTGATCACGTTCTGCGTGATCGTCGGCGTCGCCCACAGGAACTCACCCGTCGCCCGGTCCAGCGTGTAGACCACGCCCGTCTTGCCCGGGATGCCCGTCACCACCCGCCGCTCCTCGCCCGGGCTCAGCCGCGGGTTGATCCAGCTCACCGCCGCCGGGTCCGGACTCACCGGCGTGTCCACCAGCAGCCGCTCGAACGGGTGGTCGAGGTCCCAACTGTCGTTCAGGTGCTGGTAGTACCACACGATCTCGCCCGTGTCCGCGTCCAGCGCCAGCGTCGAGTTGTGGTACAGGTGCGTCAGGTCGACGCCGCCCAGCATGAACTTCGGCGCGGGCGACGTGACCGACGTGCCCACGTAGACCAGGTTCAGCGCCGGATCGACGCTCGGCACCATCCACGAGCCGACGTGCCGCCGCTCCTCGAACGGCACGTCGCCCCACGTCTCGTCGCCCGGCTCGCCGGGACCCGGGATCAGCCGCGTCCGCCACAGCTCCGCCCCCGTCGCCGGGTCGTGCGCCGTGATGATGCAGCCGTTCGGACCGCCGCGCGGGTCGCAGCTCCGACCCGAGAACACCTTCCCCAGCGCCACGATCGGACCCGACGTCTGGTTGGCCGGGTTCACCCTGTAGTCGAGGATCTGTGTATCCCAGACCACCTCGCCCGTCTCCGCGTGCAGCGCGAAGATGTGGTCGTCCATGCTCGTGTCGATGATCAGCTCGCCGTGGATGGACAGGTTCCGGTTGGTCTCGGTCAGGGTGCCGCCGATCATGTACTCGCCCAGGTCGTCCGGGCGGGGGCGGGTGTGCTGCCAGAGCAGGTCGCCCGACGCCGCGTCGAGCGCCTGGATGATGTCGCGCGGGTTGGGCATGAACATCACGCCGCCGCGCACGAGCGGCGTCCCCTGCTGGCGCCCCGGCGCGAGCGCGCGCGTCCAGACCAGCCGGAGCTGGTCGACGTTGTCGCGGTCGATCTGGTCGAGCGGGCTGTAGCCCCAGCCGTCCAGCGTCCGGCGCCACATCAGCCAGTCGTCGGGACTCGGATTCTCCAGCTCCGCATCCGTGACCGGCCGCATGCGATCCTGCGCCAGGACGGGAGCCACGGTCACGAACGCCAGCACGGCGGCGACGCAGCACGCGACGGACGCCAACCGGACCTGGAACGACGGGCTGCCGAATGCAAGCATGACCCCTCCTCTGCTGTCTCGAATCAGAAGAACCGCAACGAGTAGCCCACCCGGAACCCGCGGCCCATCTCGGCGGCCAGGTCCTTGATGAACGACGTGTGGTTGCGATAGAGCGCGTTCGTCAGGTTGAAGCCGCTGAACGACAGGACGTGCGCCACATGCTGGCGCGGCCAGACATAGGACGCGTCCAGGTTGACCACCGAATAGCTGCCCGTCTCGGTCTCGACTCGGAAGATGCGGTCCTGGCGCGCGGCGAACAGCAGCTCCGGGCTGACCGTCAACTGCCCCACCGGGATGTCGAGGCTCAGCGTGCCGCGCAGCGGCGGTATGCGCGGCAGCGGCTCGCCCGTGGTCGTCAGGGTCGCCTCCACGTAGCCCATTCCGAGCGTGGCCCACACCTGACCGCCCAGGCGCAGGCTGCCGCGCGCGTCGAAACCGACGAAACGGCTGTTGCCCTGCTGGATGTTCAGGATCCGCAGGTTGTCCACGATGTCGTTGGTCAGGTCGCCGAAGATGAAGTTGTCGATGCCGTACACGTAGAAGTTCGCCTCGCCCAGGACCCGGCCGACGCGCTGCCGGAAGCTCACCTCCAGACCGCGCATCGTCTCCGCCTCGAGGTCGGGGCTGCCGAGCTCGAAGTTCCCCAGGTGCGGGCCGAAGTTGTAGAGCTCCTCGAGCGCCGGTATGCGATGCGACTGCGTGAAGTTGGCCACGACCGCGCTGCTGCTGCCGAGATCCGCGTGCATGCCGACGGACGCCGACGCCGCGATGAACTGCCGGTCGCGGGGATCGGGCGGCACCAGTACGCGCTCTTCCCCGTCGTCACCATGGTCGTGGTCGTGCCCGTGATCATCGTGGTCGTCGTGCATGTCGTGGTCGTGGTCGTCGTCCTCGTCGTGATCGTGCCCGTGATCATGGTCGTGGTCGTCGCCGTGGCCGTGGCCGTCCTCGTCTTCGTGGTCGTGACCGGGCAGGACGGGGCGGCCGGCCGCATCGTAGTCGGTGCGCTCGAGGCGGCCGCCGACCTGCACCCGCAGGCGTCCGAAGGTCAGCTCCTCGTAGCCGAAGGCCGAGAGCGAGACCTGCTGCGTGCGCGGCGAGATAGCCTCGGCGCCCGTCGCGGCGACGTTGCGGAACCGCAGCTCCGAGCCGAACCGGCCGGTGAGATGCTCCTGCTGGCGCTGATAGACCAAGGTGCGCGTGATGTAGGTCCGGTTGTCGTAGCGCGTATCGATGTTCTCGATGCCGCCGAGGGTGTCGACGTGGTCGTCCTGGACGTCGATCACGTGGAAGCCGGCGCGGATCCCCTGGATCACGGGGTTGTCGATGTTGCGCACGCCGATGTCGAGCCGGCCCACGCGGCGTCGGGACGCGAGGTCGATCTCGAGCCGATCCCCGGGGTCGTGCCCGCGGACTTCGTGATCGTGCTCGTCCTCCCCGCCGTGGGAGTGGAAGCGGTCCTCGAAGGGCAGGCCGAAGCGGCTGTCCTCCTGCGTGAGGCTGAGGCTCGTGAAGAAGCGGTCGCCGAAGTAGCCGAGCCCGGCGCGGCCGCTCGACAGCTCGGCCGCCGAGTTGAAGACACTCCCTTCCGGCGTGTCGTAGTCGCCCGACTGCCGGTAGGTGCCGCTGCCCCAGTAGAGGAAGTTGCCGCTGGAATGCTGCAGGTTGGCGTACGTGCCGACCTGCGCGTTCGCGCTCGTGGCATCGGCGCCGAACCTCCCCCGCGTGCCGTCGAGCAGCGTGTCGCCGTAGCTCTCGGGCGGCGTGAGCAGGTTGCGATAGGCCGCGTGCGGCGTGATCACGTTGATGAGGCCGACGATGTTCGACCCGTAGAGCAGCGTGGCCGGCCCGCGCGTGACCTCGATGCGCTCGGCGCTGTGCGGGTCGATCGTGAGGCCGTGGTGATCCGAGGTGCTGGACAGGTCGCCCGCCGGGATCCCGTCCTCGATGATGTGCACGCGGTCGCCGCCGAAGCCGCGCACGATCGGCCGGCTCGCCCCGGGTCCGAAGCTGCGGTTCGCGATGCCGGGCTCGTCCTCGAGCGCCTCCCCGATGGTGCCGGGCGCCTCGCGGGCGATGTCGAAGGCGTCGAGCGTCGTGACCGCGTTGAACGCCCGGAGCGTCGCCTCGGCCCCCACGGTCGCCTCGGCGACGACGGTCACCTCCTCGCGCAGCGGCGACAGGGTGAGCGCGAAGTCGACGGTGACCGTCGCGCCGGCGGCCACTGTCGCGGACTCCTGGACGGTAAGGAGGTGCTCGCGCTGCGCCGTGACCACGTACGAGCCGGCCGGGATGTCCGTGAACTCGAAGACGCCGTTGTCGGTGAACGTGAACGCGCCCGTGCCAAGGATGACAATGACCGCGCCGTCGACCGGGTCGCCGTTCTCCACCAGGGTGACGGTGCCGCGCAACGTGCCGGTCTCCTGAGCCTGGAGCGGCACTACTGCCGGCAGTAGTGCGACGGCCAGGACTCCAAACCGGAGTTTCGCGTGAAACATTGGCCCATCATAGCCAAATGCCGCCCGGATCCCCCGCCGGTGTAGCATGGCGCCGTGTCCGACGTTCACGCGGCCGCCGCACGGAGTCGGCGATGCTGATTGCCCTGGGCGGTCTCCCCGGCGTGGGCAAGTCGACCCTAGCCGCGGCGCTGGCCCGGCGGGTGAGGGCCGTGAATCTGCGCATCGACACCATCGAGCAGGCGCTGCGGAACGTCGGCCTGACGGTGTCGGGACCGGAGGGATATCTCGTCGCTCGCGATCTCGCCGAGGACAATCTGCGCATCGGCGACACGGTGATCGTCGACTCGGTCAATCCGCTGGCGATCACTCGCGACTACTGGCGCGAGACCGCGGCGCGCCTGACGGTGGAGCTCGTGAAGATCGAGGTGGTCTGCAGCGACAGGCGCCTGCACCGGGAGCGGGTCGAGTCGCGCGCAGCCGACATCCCGGGTCATGTGCTCCCGACCTGGCGGCAGGTCCTGGACCGCCGCTACGAGCCGTGGACCGGCGCCCACGTCGTCGACACCGCGGGGCGCACGCCGGAGGATGCCGTGTCGCAGGCGGAGGCCATCGTGCGCCCGCGCCCGTCGTGAGCGTTGCCGCCGTCGCAGCCCGACGCGCCAGCCGCTATTCGGTCCCGCCCAGGGAACGGAGCAGGTTGGCCGTCGGCGTGCGTCCCGCGCTAGCCACCCAGGCCGCGTAGGTCTCTCGATAGCGCCCGAGGGCGGCGCCGCCGATGGCCGATCCGTCGGGCGCCTCCGGCGGCGCGAGCGCGACGGCCAGCGGCGTCTGTCCCGCCCGGTTCCGCGCGTTGACGAGCGCGCCACGCTCGGCGAGGAGCCGAATGACGCTGTCGAACCGGCTGTCCGCCGCCACGTGCAGGGCGGTGTCGCCGGACAGACTGGCGGCGTTCACGTCCACGCCCAGATCGAGCGCCGACCCGACCGTTTCCAGAATCTGCCCTTCCGCGAGCCGGAGTCGAAGCAGCCCCGTCGTTCTCCCGCCGGCCGCCACCATGGCGGCCGTCCGGCCATCCTGCAGCGGCAGCGACGTGTCCGCGCCCGCCTCGGCCAGGAGCCGCATGAGCCCGGTGTCGGCGCGCCGGGCGGCCAGCGCGAACGGCGTCGCGCCGACCAGGAACTTGTCGAAGGCGAACGCGCGCGTGTCGCGCCGCTTGAGCAGCGAGCCGCGCGCGAGCCGCACGTCCGGATTGGCGCCGTGGGCCAGGAGCGTCTCCGCCAGCTCGCGGTCGCCGCGCAGCGCGGCCCAGTGCAGGGCCGCCTGTCCGGCGCCGGCGGCGTCCGGGTCCGCGCCCTGCTCCAGCAGCACCGCGGCGACGTCGTGGAACCCGTGCTGGGCCGCGACGACCAGCGGGGTGCTGCCGGCCGCGGCGGCGGCGTCGATTGGCGCGCCGGCGGCCACCAGGAGCTCGGCCGAGGCCGCTCCCCCGTGCCGCGCGGCAAACAGCAGCGGCGTGAAGCCGCCCTGCTCGACCCAGACGGCGCCCTCGGTCTTGCCGAGGCTCTCCTGGCAGCACAACAGGACGTGCCGGCGGGACGACTTCGTCCGCGCGTGCAGATCCGCTCCGGCTTCCAGCAGGACCCGCACGACCTCCGGATGTCGCCGCGCAACGGCCCACATGAGCGCGGTCTGTGCCTGCGCGCCTTCCCTCGCGTTCACGTCGGCGCCGTGGGCGAGCAGCGACCGCACCGCGGCGACGTTGCCCTGGCGGGCGGCGATCATGAGCGGTGTGCCGCCGGTGTCCGGCGCGATGTTCGGGTCGCCGTCCGCCGCCAGCAGCTTCGCGACCATCGCCGCGCTGCCGGTCGTCGCCGCGACCCAGAGCGGCGTGGCGCCCAGATCGTTCGTGGCGTCGACGGCCGCGCCGGCGCGGATCAACAGGCCCGCCGTCTCCAGGTCATCGAGGTGGGCGGCCCAGTGGAGGGCGGTGGCGCCGTCGCCCTGCCGCACGTTCACGTCGGCGTGCCGCCCGATGAGCTCGCGCACCCCAGCCGCATCGCCGTTCCTGACCGCCTGCAGCAACTGGGCCTCGGTGGCGCTCGCGCCCAGTGTCGCGGCGACGGCCAGCAGTCCGATCGACCACGCGCGGAGGCGCCTCGTCGAGATGCGCATGTATCGTGCCCTCCCTGAACAGCGACCCGACGCACGTGCAACGGAAGGAACCCGGCAGTGGGCCGAGTCTACCATGGCCGCAGAAAGCCTGACCTTCCGCGGGTCACGATGCTATCATCCGGGTTGATTCGGTGTCGGGAGGCATGGACATGGCACGCTGGCGCTCCCTGGGCGGGCTGATGGCGGCGTGGTTCGTTCTCCTGTCCCCCCTGTCAGCCGGCGAGGCTGCGTCTTCGCGCCAGCAGGTCTCGTCGGCGCAACCTTCTCCGCTGCGCGCGGTACTGAACCGCTATTGCATCAGTTGCCACAGCGACAGGCTGCGGACGGCCGGTCTCTCGCTGGAGGCCCTGGATGCGGGCCACGTCGCCGCAGGGGCGGAGGTCTGGGAAGAGGTCCTTCGCAAGCTCCGGAGCGGCGCGATGCCGCCGCCGGGCCGGCCGCGACCCGACCGGGCGGTCGTGGAGAACGTGCTCGCGTGGCTCGAGACGGAGCTGGACGGCGCCGCCGCGCGCGACCCGAACCCGGGCCGGACGGACAGCGTCCACCGGCTCAATCGCGCCGAATACCGGAACGCGGTTCGCGATCTGCTGGCGCTGGACGTCGATGTCACGTCCCTGCTGCCGGCCGACAGCGCGGACGAGCACGGCTTCGACAACATCGCCGGCATGCTGTCGGTATCGCCGACCCTGCTGGACCGCTATCTGTCGGCGGCGCGGCGGCTGAGCCGGCTGGCGGTCGGACTCCCGCCGGGTGGTCCCACCACCGAGGAATACCGGGTCTGGCTCGATCAGGACGACTACCTGGGCGAGGACCTGCCGTTCGGCTCGCGGGGCGGCGCCGCCATTCGCCATCGTTTTCCGGTCGATGGCGAGTACGTCATCGACGTCCGCCTGTACCGGCAGCTCTTCGACGTGGTCATCGGGCTCGGCTCGCCGCACGAGGTCGAGATCCGGGTGGACGGCGAGCGGATCCTTTCCGCGGTCGTCGGCGGCGAGGAGATCGACGGGGCCCCGCCGGCCGCATTCGTCGGCGACATCTTCGGGAGCCCGGCCTGGGAGCAGTACGCCCGGAACGTCGACGCCGGACTCGAGGTGCGGCTCCCGGCGAAGGCCGGCTCGCGGCTCGTGACCGTTTCCTTCCTGGGGCGTCCGACCGAGGTCGAGGACGGCGTTCCCCACCCGCCGCGCTACCCCGAGCGTGACGAATCGCTCGAGAGCAACCCGTGGGTTCACACCGTCGCCATCCGCGGCCCGTACGAGGTGCTGGGCCCGGGCGATACGCCGAGCCGCCGCAAGATTTTCACCTGCCGGCCCACGGCGCCCCGCGACGAGGAGCCCTGCGCGGAGCGGATTCTCGCGAAGCTCGCCGGCGAGGCGTATCGCCGGCCCGCGACCGGGCGCGAGGTGCAAACGCTGCTGCGGTTCTACCGCGAGGGCCGCCGCGACGGCACGTTCGACGACGGGGTCCAGTTCGCGCTCGAGCGGCTCCTGGCCGACCCGAAGTTCCTGTTCCGCATCGAGAGGGAGCCGGTCGACCTCGCCGCGGGCGCCGTGTACGCCGTCAGCGATCTCGAGCTCGCGTCGCGTCTGTCGTTCTTCCTGTGGAGCAGCATTCCCGACGCCGAGCTGCTCGGTGCGGCGGCGCGCGGGGAGCTCCGCGACCCCGAGCGGCTCGAGCGGCAGGTCCGGCGCATGCTGGCCGACGACCGCTCGCGGGCCCTCGTGGACAACTTCGTCGGCCAGTGGCTGCTGTTGCGCAATCTGACGGGCGCGGCGCCGGACCTGAACGCCTTCCCCGACTTCGACGAGAACCTGCGCGAGGCGTTCGAGCGGGAGACGAGGCTGTTCGTCGAGAGCCTGTTCCGCGAGGACCGCAGCGTGGTCGACCTCCTGCGCGCGAACTACACGTTCGTGAACGAGCGTCTAGCGCGGCACTACGGCGTCCCGAACGTGTACGGCAGCCACTTCCGGCGCGTGACGTTCGGCGACGACGAGCCGCGCGGCGGGTTGCTCGGCCAGGGGAGCTTCCTGACGGTGACGTCGTATCCGAACCGAACGTCGCCGGTGCTGCGAGGCCGCTGGGTCCTCGAGAGCCTCCTGGGCACGCCGCCGCCCTCGCCGCCGGCGGACGTGCCGGGCCTCCCGGACCGCGGCGAGGGCGGCCGGCCCGCGTCGGTCCGCGAGCGGCTGGAACGGCACCGCGAGAACCCGGCCTGCGCCACGTGCCACGCCCCGATGGACCCGCTGGGGTTTGCGCTGGAGAACTTCGACGCCGTGGGCGGCTGGCGCGACGCTGACAGCGGCATGCCCGTGGACAGCTCGGCCGTGCTGCCCGACGGAACGCGGTTTCGGGGCCCGGCCGGCCTGCGCGCGTTCCTCGTGAGCCAGCACCGTCAGTTCGTTGGCGCCATGACGGAAAAGCTGCTGGCGTATGCGCTGGGCCGGCGGCTGGAGCACTACGACCGCCCGACGGTGCGCGGCATCGTGCGCGCAGCCGCCGCGGGCGACTATCGCCTGTCCGAAATCATTCTGGGCATCGTCAGGAGCCCGGCGTTCCAGATGCGGCGCGCGGCCGCGGATCCTTCACCGACACGGGGAGCCCGACCATGATGATCACGAAGACGGCGTTGCCGCGGCGCAGCGTCCTGCGCGGCATGGGCGCCGCGGTGGCGCTGCCGCTGCTGGATGCGATGGTGCCGGCGCTCACCGCGTTCGCGAAGACGCCGGCGGCGCCCGTCCGGCGCCTGGGCGTGGTCTACGTGCCGAACGGCATGATCATGCCCAGTTGGACGCCGGCCGGCGAGGGTCCGCTCGACCTCTCGCCGACCCTCCAGCCGCTGGCGCCCTTCCGGGATCGCATGCTCGTCTTCTCGGGGCTGGACGGCGTGCAGAACCGCGGCGGCACGCATACGACCGCGGCGACGAGGTTCCTGACCGGCGTGGTCGGGAAGCGGACCGCCCAGGGCATCGAGGCCGGCACGTCGATCGATCAGATCGCCGCGAGGCAGTTCGGCCGGCACACGCAGTTGGCCTCGCTCGAGCTCGCGCTCGATCGCCTCGACCTCGTCGGCACGTGCGACAACACCACGTGCGCCTTCATCAACTCGCTCTCGTGGACCAGCCCGACGACGCAGGCGCCGGCCGAGGACAACCCCCGCGTGGTGTTCGAGCGGCTGTTCGGCGACAGCGGGACGACCGACCCGGCCGCGCGCAGGCTGCGCCTGCGGCGGAGCCGCAGCATTCTCGACTCGCTGCTCGAGTCGCTGTCGGACCTCGAGCAGGAGCTCGGCTCCGGCGACCGCTCCCGTCTCGACGAGTACCTGACGGCCGTGCGCGACGTGGAGCGGCGCATCCAGAACGCCGAGGCGCAGAGCGCGATGGATCTGCCTCTCGTGGAGCAGCCCGGCGGCGTCCCGGCGAGCTACGAGGAGTACTGCGGCCTGATGTGCGACCTGCAGGTGCTGGCCTACCAGTGCGATCTGACACGGGTCGTGACGTTCATGCTGGGCCGCGAGTACAGCGGGCGGACCTACCCGCAGATCGGCATCGCCGAGGCCCACCACCCGCTGTCGCATCATCAGGACGATCGGGCGAAGATCGCGCTGCTCGCGAAGCTGAACACGTACCACGCCGCGCTGTTCGCGTCCTACCTGGAGAAGCTGCGGCGGACAGCCGACGGCGACGGATCGCTGCTCGACCACACGCTGCTTCTATACGGGGCCGGCATGGCGGACGGCAACACCCACGACTCGCAGAATCTTCCGATGATGCTGATCGGATCGCAGGAGCACTTCCACGTCAGGGGCGGACGTCACCTGCGGTACGAGCACGAGCCGGCGGCGTCGCTGCTCGTCACCGTGCTGGACAAGCTCGGCGTGCCCGTCGAGCGCATCTCCAACAGCCGTGACCCGCTCGACCTCGACGCGCCGGTGAATCCGCTGTCGGGGGTCTGACCGGACAGGGCAGGACAGCGGCCCGAGGAGTCTGCGCCACAAGACGGTGCGGTCTCCTCAAGGCGCGCACGGCGCGCCGCGGCGGGAGCGGCGCGGGGCGAACGCCCCCCCGCAAGCGGACGCCGGGGGTTCGGGGCGCAGCCCCGTCTGAAGCTAGTAGAGTTCCGTCCGGGCGCTGTCTTCCTCGCCCGCGTCGATCTCGGCCGCGTCGGCCCCGGCAATCTGGTCCGCCAGCACCTGCCCGTAGGTCGGGAAGCAGGCGCGGTCGACTTGCGCGTCCGCTTCCCAGAGCCGGGCGCGGATCAACGCCTTGGCGCAGTGCAGGAATGCCTCTTCCACCGTCACCTTGAGGACCGAGATGGGCAGCCTGCCCTTGATGGCCAGCGGCTTCAGGTGCTCCGCGGCGGTGGAGATCTCCGCCTTCCCGTTCACCCGCAACGTTTCCGTCATGCCCGGCACGAAGAACACCAGACCCACGTAGGGACGTTCCACCAGGTTCGTCAACGTGTCCGCCTGCCGGTTGCCCGGCCGGTCGGGGAGCAGCAGCGTCTTGTCGTCCAGCACGCAGGCCAGCGACCCGGGCGGGTCGCCGCGCGGCGACGCATCGGACCGCCCGTCCGCGCGCGCGGAGCTGATCACGCAGAAGGGCGACAGGCCGATGAACTTGCGACAATGAACGTCCAGGTGGTCGAGGACCTTGAGACCGGCCCGCGCGGCGGGAGGCGGATAGACCTCACGAAGCCTCGCCATGGTATCGATAGCCACCTACTGCCTCCTTGACGACGCCACCGGCATCGACACTAGTCGGGCAGCGCAAAGACGAACAGGTTGTTGCCGAAGCTCGGGCTCAGCTCCGGCGTCAGCTCCAGAAAGCGGCCGTAGCCGGTGCTGATCGCCACATACTGCCGGCCGTCGACCGCGTAGGTGATCGGGAAGCCCGAGACGGGCGAGCTGAGGTTGATCTCCCAGAGAATCTCCCCGGTCTCGTGGTCGAACGCCCGGAAGCGGCCGTTGACGTCGCCGCCGAACACGAGCCCGCCGCCGGTCGCGGCCAGCGCCATGGTCGCCGCCCGCTGCTCGTACTGCCAGACTATCTCGCCCGTCTCCGCCGAGATCGCGTGCACCGCGCCCACCTGGTCGGTCCCCGGCGCGATCTCGGGACGCCAGGCGATGGCGTACAGCCGGCGCGCCTCGTCCTCCTCGTCGGGCTCGACCATCGCCCGCATCTGCGAACAGACGTTGCGCAGCGGCATGTACATGGTGTTGGTCAGCGGGCTGTAGGCGCCCGCCTCCCAGTCCTTGCCGCCGCTCGCGTGCGGGCACGCCAGCACGGTCTGACCGCGGGCAGAGAAGACCAGCTCCGCGTTCTCCGTCACCGCGCCTGTCGCCCCGTCGATGCCGCTGATCACGTTCTGCGTGATCGTCGGCGTCGCCCACAGGAACTCACCCGTCGCCCGGTCCAGCGTGTAGACCACGCCCGTCTTGCCCGGGATGCCCGTCACCACCCGCCGCTCCTCGCCCGGGCTCAGCCGCGGGTTGATCCAGCTCACCGCCGCCGGGTCCGGACTCACCGGCGTGTCCACCAGCAGCCGCTCGAACGGGTGGTCGAGGTCCCAACTGTCGTTCAGGTGCTGGTAGTACCACACGATCTCGCCCGTGTCCGCGTCCAGCGCCAGCGTCGAGTTGTGGTACAGGTGCGTCAGGTCGGCCCCGCCGAGCATGAACTTCGGCGCGGGCGACGTGACCGACGTGCCCACGTAGACCAGGTTCAGCGCCGGGTCGACGCTCGGCACCATCCACGAGCCGACGTGCCGCCGCTCCTCGAACGGCACGTCGCCCCACGTCTCGTCGCCCGGCTCGCCGGGACCCGGGATGAGCCGCGTCCGCCACAGCTCCGCCCCCGTCGCCGGGTCGTGCGCCGTGATGATGCAGCCGTTCGGACCGCCGCGCGGGTCGCAGCTCCGACCCGAGAACACCTTCCCCAGCGCCACGATCGGACCCGACGTCTGGTTGGCCGGATGCACCGTGTAGTCGAGGATCTCGGTGTCCCAGACCACCTCGCCCGTCTCCGCGTGCAGCGCGAAGATGTGGTCGTCCATGCTCGTGTCGATGATCAGCTCGCCGTGGATGGACAGGTTCCGGTTGGTGTCGATGAGGGTCCCGATCATGTAGTCGCTCAGGTCGTCCGGGCGGACGCGGGTGTGCTGCCAGAGCAGGTCGCCCGACGCCGCGTCGAGCGCCTGGATGATGTCGCGCGGGTTGGGCATGAACATCACGCCGTCGCGCACGAGCGGCGTCCCCTGCTGGCGCCCCGGCGCGAGCGCGCGCGTCCAGACCAGCCGCAGCTGGTCGACGTTGTCGCGGTCGATCTGGTCGAGCGGGCTGTAGCCCCAGCCGTCCAGCGTCCGGCGCCACATCAGCCAGTCGTCGGGACTCGGATTCTCCAGCTCCGCGTCGGTGACCGGATCGATGTCGCGGGCTTGCGCCTGGGCGGGACACGGCGCGGCGACCGCGACGGCGGCGCAGGCAAGCGCCGCGAGCGATGTCCAGAACGACGGCCAGCCGGATGCGGGCATGACTCCTCCTGTGGGTTCGAGATTCCGGCCGATTATCGCACCGGCCGCCGGCCGGGGGTTGGCAAATCTACGGCGCGGACGCCCGGGGGGCGGACGCCTGCTGCGGGCGCTGCGCCTCGCGCACGGCCCGGAACTCGCTCGTCTCGCTCCACGCCGGCCACTCGTCGCTGCCGGCCAGCCGGGCGCCCATGTGATACAGGAAGGTGAGGTCCTCGAGCGCGCCCGACAGGTCCCAGTCCGGCTTCACCTCGTCGGAGACCTTGTGGTAGTCGTTCGCCGTGTACTCCGCGCGCTTCTCGATGCCGTAGCCCGGCGGCTTGTCGAGATACTCCACGCCGGGGTCGGCGTAGAAGGCCGGGATGCCCGCCCTGGCGAACGAGAAATGGTCCGACCGGTAGTAGAAGCCCTTCTCCGGCTCCGGGTCGGGGGCCAGGGTGCGCCCGAGGCGCGCCGCGACCTCGGCGGCCACGTCGTCGAGCCCGGACTGCCCCATGCCGACGATGGTGAGGTCGCGCGTCCGGCCCCACTGGTTGAGAACGTCCATGTTGAGCGCCGCGACGGTCTGTCCCGCCGGATAGAGCGGATTCTCCCCGTAGTGGCGCGACCCGAGCAGGCCCTGCTCCTCCGCCGTGACCGCCAGGAAGAGGACCGACCGGCGCGGCGGCTCGGGCGCCGCCCGGAACGCCCGCGCTATCTCGATCAGCCCGGCGGTGCCGGTGGCGTTGTCGGCCGCCCCGTTGAAGATCTGGTCGCCGTCGAGGCCGGCGTCGCGGCCCAGGTGGTCCCAGTGGGCGACGTACATCACCACCTCGTCCGGCGCCGCGCCGCCCTCGATCCTCGCCGCGAAGTTCTGCGACTCGATGCGGCGCAGCGTGTTCTCGATGCGCAGCGACCCGCTCACGCCGAGCGGGATCGGCTCGAAGCCGCGCTCGGCGGCCTGCCGCTTCGCCGCCTCGAAGTCGAGCCCGGCCAGCTCGAAGAGCGCCTCGGCCGTGGCGCGCTGGACCCAGCCCTCGATCGTGGCGCGGCTCAGGTTGTCGTCGGCGGCCACGAGATCGAACGACTCGGCGTACGGCGTGCTGCCGACCACCTCCCACGGGTAGCCGGCCGGACCGTCCTCGTGAACCACGAACGACCCCGCGGCGCCCAGCTCGGCCGCAATCTCGTGCTTGTACGTCCAGCGGCCGTAGTAGGTCATCGCCGGCCCGCCGAAGATGTCGTCGAGGGGCGGGTCGTTGACCAGGAAGAGCAGGATCTTGCCGGCCAGGTCCGTCGCGCCGAAGTCGTCCCAGCCGTACTCCGGCGCGCGCGCGCCGTAGCCGACGAAGACGATCTCGGCATCCCGCACCTCGACCTCCTCGACGACGTGCTTCGTCCAGGCGACGTAGTCGGCGGCCGGCTCCAGCGTGCGGACCTCGCCGCCGCCGGCCACGACGAGGCCGTCGCCCGCCAGCGGCGTGATGCCCACCAGCGGCACGTCCTGCACCCACGTGCCGTCGGGGTTGCCGGGCGCCAGCCCCAGCGCCGAGAACTGCTCGGTCAGGAAGGCGATCGTCAGCGTCTCGCCTTCCGACCCCGGCGCCCGCCCCTCGAAGGCGTCCGAGGCGAGCGTCTCGGTCGCGGCCAGCAGCGTGTCGGCGCCAATGCCGGCCGCGATCTCCGCCGCCGGCGCGGCATTGCCGGCGCCGTCCGCCCTCTCGTCACTCCCGCCCCCGCACCCAACGGTCAGGAGCAGCACCACCGCCGCCGTCGTCATCAGGCTTCTATCCATCGCCGTCACCATCGGGGTCTGCCGCCGGGATGCCGTCTCCCACCTGCCAGAGCAGGAAGCTGACCGTGTCGACCAACTGATCGATCTGCTGGCTGACCGGCTGGCCGCCCGAGTGGCCGGCCTGCGTGTGGTAGCGCAGCAGGATGGGGTTGTCCGAGCCGTTGCGCGCCTGCATGAGGGCCGCCATCTTGCGGGCGTGGAGCGGCGCCACGCGCGTGTCGCCGTCGCCCGAGATGTAGAGCGTCGCCGGGTAGTCGCCGCCGTCGGTCACGTTGTGGTACGGCGAGTAGGCGCGCAGCCAGCCGAACTGCTCCGGGTCCGCGCTCGATCCGTATTCCGGCACCCAGAAGCTGGCCACCAGGAACTGGTGATAGCGCACCATGTCGAGCAGCGGATAGGTGCAGACGACCGCCCCGAACAGCTCGGGCCGCTGGTTCGACACGGCGCCGACGAGCAGTCCGCCGTTGCTGCCGCCGCCGATGGCCAGCCGCGCGCTGCTGGTGTAGCCGGCGGCTATCAGGTGCTCGGCCGCGGCGATGAAGTCGTCGAACACGTTCTGCTTGTTGGCCAGCATGCCCGCCTGGTGCCAGGCCTCGCCGAACTCGCCGCCGCCGCGCATGTTCGCGAGCGCGAACACCCCGCCGGCCTCCAGCCAGGTGGTCGCCAGCGCCGAGAACGTCGGCGTCAGGCTCAGGTTGAAGCCGCCGTATCCGGTCAGATAGGTCGGGTTGCCGCCGTCGAGCGCCACGCCGGGCCGGTGGACGATGAAGATCGGCACGCGTGTCCCGTCCTTCGAACGGAACCACTCCTGCGTGACCTGATACGCGCCGGCCGCCACGGGCAGCGCGGCCGAGGCCCAGACCGTCCGCTCGCCGGTCTCCAGGTCGTAGCGGTAGATCGTGCTCGGGACGTGGAAGGTCTCGAACGTGAAGAACGCCTCGCTGCTCTCCCAGCGTCCCGCCCCGCCGCCTACCGAGCCGACCGCCTCGAACGCGATGTCGCGGACGTGCGTCCCGTCGAGCTCGTGGATCGCGACGCGGGGCTGGACGTCCTCCAGGTACGCGACGGCGAGCCGTCCTCCGAGCCCGCCGGCGGACTGCACGACGACCTCCTTGCGCTCCGGGATCACCTCGCGCCACGCGCCGGCGGCCGGGTTGGCGGGATCCGCCAGCACGACGCGCTTGTTCGGCGCGTCGAGATTCGTCGTGATGACGAGCTGGCCGCCCGCGAAGTCGGCCCACGATTCCGACACGCCGTCGGCGATGGCGGTGACGAACGGTCCGTCGCCGCGGAGGTCCTTCACGTGGATCTCGGTCGGGCCGGACGAGCCCTCGATGACGTGCACGACCAGCCAGCGCCCATCGTCGGAGAGCAGCGTGACCGGAATGTGGTGGCGCTCGTAGCCCTCGCCGAAGATCTGCCGGTCGGCGGCCGGGTCGCTCCCGAGCGCGTGGTACATGACCCGCGGGGTCACGTCGCCGTAGCGCTCGTAGTAGAAGCCCGCGCCGTCCGGCGTCAGCGACACGCCCCCGTAGCGGGCCGCCGGGAGCACGTCGGGCAGGTCCTCGCCCGTGTCCACGTCGCGGAGCCGGATCGAGACCTCGTCCACCCCGCCCTCCCGGACCGCGTAGGCCACCAGCCGGCCGTCGTCCGAGATGTCGCGCAGCGCGACGCTCGTCGTATGGTCGGGGCTCAGCGGATGCGGGTCGATGAGCACGCGGTCGGCCCCGTCGAGGCCCTCCCGGACGTAGACCACCGCGAGGTTCTGGTCCGCGCGCCGCCGGCTGAAGAAGTAGCGCCCGCCCCGCTCGTTCGGCAGGCCCCAGACGTCCCGCTCGAGCACCTCGGCGGCCAGCTCCCGCAGCCGCTCGCGGCCCGGCAACATGCCCAGCACGGTGTCCGTGTACTCGTTCTGCGAGTCGATCCAGGCGCGCGTCGCGGGCGACTGCTGATCCTCGAGCCAACGGTACGGATCGCGCACCTCGACGCCGTGCAGCGTCTCGACGATCTCCCGGGCTTCCGTCGGCGGCGGCGGCGGCACGCTGATTCCCTGTCCCTCGGCGGCGCAGGCCGCCAGCAGCGCCGCGGCGGCGCATCCTGCGACTCGTCGCGATCCGGCCATGATGACGTCCTCCCGCACCCGCCTGCGCGCGGCCCGCAACGCCGGCACGAACGGCGCGGGCGGCCGGCGGGGCTCAGCGGCTGGCCGGCGCCAGCACGCCGGCCAGCCAGCGGCCGATGTCGCCGAGCTCTTCGGCGGCTATCTGATGCGCCACCGGATACGTGTGCCAGTCGACCTGGTAGCCGGCCTCGACGAGCAGGTCGCGGCTCGCGGCGGCGCGCTCGAGGGGCACCACGGTGTCGGCCGTTCCATGCGCCGCGAAAACGGGCGTGGACCGGTTGGCCTCGGCCGCTTCCGCGGCCAGCGTCGCGGGCAGCACCAGGTAGGCCGAGAGGCACATGACCCCGGCCAGCGCCTCCGGATACCGGAGACCGGCGAACAGCGCCATCGCGCCGCCCTGGGAGAAGCCCCCGAGGACGACCCGGCCGGCCGCGATCCCGCGCTCGGCCTCGCGGGCGATCAGCTCGTCGACCCATCCGGCCGACTCGCGGATCCGGCGCTCGTCCTCCGCGGTCCCGTCGAACCCGGCCACGTCGTACCAGGCCGGCATGATCAAGCCCATGTTGATCGTCACCGGGATCCGGGGGGCGCTGGGAAACACGTAGCGCATCCCCAGCTCGGCCGGCAAGCCGAGCAGCGGGGGAATGTCGTGGAAATCGTACGCGCTGGCGCCCAGGCCGTGCATCAGGATGATGGAGGCGGATGCCGGCCCGGGCGGCTCGATTTCCAGCGTCTCGAGATGCGGCGTCTTCGTCAGCGGTGTCCGTCCGGCTCGAATGCTACTGGTCCAGTTGCGACAGCGACCGGTAGTACTCCTCGATGAGCTCGCGGAACCCGGGCGGCACGTCGTCCGACAGCGCGAGGAAGAGATCCTCGTTCTCCGTGTCCACCTCGCGCCGCAGCCGGTACTCGAAGCGTTTCAGGTTCTCCAGCAGGAGCGACTGCAGCCCGGCGAGCACGGCCGCGTCCTGATACACGCGCGGGTCGTCGAACTCGCGCATGCGCTGGATGATCTCGTCCAGCTCGCCCGCCGGGAAGTTCTCCGGCTCAAGCAGCCGCCGGATGTCCTGCGCGTCGGCCAGCCGCTCCTGGAGCTCCCGCTGCCACTGCCGGATGTCCTGCGGATCGAACGAGTAGTCGCCGGGCCGCCGGTCGCCCCAGCCGCCCGGGCCGAACGGATTGCCGAACGCGTCGCCGATGCCGGGCTGGCCGTCGGCGAGACTGTCGGCCGAGGGCTCGCCCGCCTGCTGGCCCGCGCCCTCCGCCTGACCGTCCTGCGACTCCTGCCCGCCGGACGGCTGCCCGTCCGCCGACTGCTCGGCCTCCTGCCACATCCGGTGCTCGAGCGATTCGAGGCCGCGCATCAGATCCCGCGTCTGGTCGAGCGCCTGCGCCATCGCGTCGCCCGCCGTCTCCCCGACCGCATCCGCGGCCGCGCGCAGCTTCTCGCGCAGCTCCTCGATGTCGTTGCCGATCTCCTCCTCGAAGGCCTGGGCGGTCTCGGGCGCCCGGCTGCGGACCAGGCCGCGCGAGTAGCGGATCTTCTCCTTGAGCTTGTTGTCCCGGATGCTGTTGGCGGCGTCTCCCAGACGCTGCGACGCGTTGCGCTGCTCGCGGCGGAACTCGGCTGCGGTGGAGTCGATCTCGCGCTCCAGATCCGCCACCTCGTCCTCCATGGCGGCCTTCTTGTCCATCAGCCCCTGCAGCCGCCGCATGCGCTGATCGTCGGTGAGGCCGACCAGCCCCGCCACGTCCTCGGCGACCTCGCGCTCCTCGTCGGCGAGCCGGTTCGCCCGCCGCAGCGCGTCCTCGATGTCGCGCTCCAGGCGTCCGGCCTGCTCGCTCGACAGCCGGTCCTGGACGTCACGCAGGCGATCGAGCGCAGTCCCGGCCTCGGCGAATCCCAGATTGTCGCTGTTGGCAGCGGCCCGCCGCATGGCGTCCGCGGCTTCCTGCAACCGGCGCGCCGCGTCCATCATCTGCGGCGAGCTCATCTCGCGCGCCAGCCGCTCCAGGCGCCGCGCGGCCTCCTCGGCCTCCTCGGCCAGCGCCCGCTGGCCCGCGCCGCCGCCCTGGGCCGACTGCTGCCCGCGCGCGAGCCTGCGCTGCCGCTCCGCCTCGCGCTCCTGGCGCCGTGCCAGCTCGCGGAGCCGCTCCATCATCTCGTCGAGCGTTTCGTCGGCCTGCTGCTGCTGGCCGCGCTGCAGCGTCTCGTACTGGTTCTGCAGCTTGTCGAGCTCGAGCTCGAAGAGATCCGCCAGGTCCTCGGCGGCCTGGCTGCGGCCCCCGCCGCCACCGCCGCCACCGCCGCCCATCGAGACCAGCACCTCCTCGTAGGCCTCCTCCGCGCGCTGCAGGAACTGCAGCGCACGCTGCTCGGGCGGCAGCGCGCCGGGCGCGTCCTGCCCCTGCAGCTCCGCCTCGGCCTCGCGCATGGCGTCCACCGCCTGCGGCAGCAGCTCGCCGATGGTGCGGAACTCCGGATCGGCCGGCATCACGCGGCTGTTCATGCGGCGCAGCAACGTCTCGACCTGCTCGCGGAGCCCGCCCTGGGCCAGCGTCAGGAAGACGAGATTCTCGCGGTACTCCTCGTCGGTGTAGTCGCTGCGGTCACGGACCACGTTAAAGGTGCCGGCCACGATCTCCCGCTGCGCCTCCGAAAGCGCGCGCGGGTCCGTGCCCACCCCGCCGGCCCCGCCCATGCCGCCCTGCGACGTGGCGCTGCGATAGTCGCGGCTGAAGGCACGGATCTGCAGGAAGTACAGGTCGCTCTTGACGTCCTGGTCCTCCTGCGCGAGGTTGCGGTCGGTCGCCCGCGCGTAGTACGAGACGAAGTCGCCCGGCTCGAGATCGAGCTCCTCGAGGAAGAAGGTGTGTCCGGCGGATACCTCCCTGAGCGCGCTGTCCTGTCCGTCGAACAGCCCCACGGTCTCCTCGGGACCGCCGTTGACCGAGTACACCAGATCCATCGACAGCAGGCCGAAGTCGTCATCGGCCCGCGCCTCGACGAACACCTCCTCGATGGCGCTCGCCGTCGTGTCGCGGCCCGGCTCGATGAACATCACCGCCGGCGGCTGGTCGGTCAGCACGTCGATGGTGTACTGCGGCGACGCGGTGACGAGCTGGCCGTCGGGCCCCTGCAGATCGATGCGGTAGAAGCCGTCCTGCTCGACCACGAAGCTCGCCGTCAGGCTGCCGTCGGGCGCGACGCCGAGCGGCGTCCGCCGGTCCTCGTCGAGCACGAGATCGCCGCCGGCCGTCGCCATCGTCGAGACGGCCCGCAGCCGAACCTCCGTTTCCCTGAGCACGGCGATGTCGCCGCCGTTCTCGATGACGCGCGGCTCGAGTCCCGTATAGGCCGGGAAGACGTACTCGAGCTGCAGTTGCGACACGTAGGGCAGGTCGATGACGTCGAGCGTGAACCTGGGCGACAGCACGCCGGCCGCCTCGACGAAGTAGTCCGTGCTGGTCCGCAGATCGAACAGGAGCACCTCGAAGAGGTCCGAGTCGTCGACCGGCACGAGCGGCAGGGGCTCGAACGGCGTGCTCGTGCTGCCGCGCATGAACAGGTTGACGTTGTCGGAGTCGAATCCGAGCAGTCGGGCGGTGACCGTCTGGTCGGCCCCGCGGGCCACGGTGGCGTCGCCCGGCAGGACCTCGATCTGGTACGGGCTCGCGGCCTCGACGTTGCCCATCGGGGTCAGCAGCGCGGTGACGCCGTGCCGGAGATAGTCGGGGCCGAAGACGAACAGCAGCAGGGCCGCGGCGGCGGCCGTGGCGAGCAGGCCGGACGACCGCGTCAGCCGCCGGCGCTCGACGGTGCGGCCCATGTCCATGTCGCGCACCTTCGCCACGGCCGACTCGATGAGGCGCCGCACGATCAGCGGTGAATGATCACGCCGCGCGGCGCGCTCGCCCTTCCGGCTCTCCTCGACGGCGCTCAGCACCACGGCCTGCAGCGACGGCTCGTGCTCCTCCAGATAGAGCGCGACCCGCTCGTCCGACACGCGCCTCGCCACCGGCCGCACGAACAGCCACCAGCCGGCGCCGAGCAGCACGAGGTAGGTCACGATGCGAAAGCCCACGATCGAGGCCGGGCTGAAGCGGAAGAGCTCGAGGCCGTACGACGAGGCGAGCAGCGTGCCGAGCGCGGCGGCGACGAGAACCGACACGCCCCTGACGGCGACCCGCAGCCGCCAGCCGTTCCGCACGTGCCGAATGACCCGGAGGATCTCGGCCGGGCTGCCGGTGAACCGGGGTCGGTTGTCTGTCATCCCCATGGTCCTTTCATGTTACTCGACGTCGAGAGCGCGCCGCGACAGGCGATTCGACACCACCGTCTCACTCACGAACAGCAGGAACGCGGCCACCAGGAGATACCACCAGACGCCCTGGCGCCGCTCGAGGTCCTGCGGCCTGAACGTGCGCACCGGACCGGCCGCCGCCGCGCGGTCCCCGCCGGCCCGGCCGGTGACGGCGCCGGCCAGCTCGTCCGGGTCGACCGTCGTCAGATCCGACTCGGTCAGATCGACGTTGACGGCCAGCGTCAAGGGTCGCCCCCCCGGGGTCGTCGCGTCGCGAATCTCGTAGATGCCCTGCTCCTCGAGGGCGAGGAAGCCGGGCCGCGCGCCCTCGCTCACCGGGAGGCGGCGGCCGGACGGCGACACGGCCACCAGCTCCGCCGCGGCGAGCCCGGCCGCCGCCAGCAGGCTCCGCTGCTCGCCCAGGTTCAGCACCTGTCCCGCGTAGTGCCAGGGCGTCGGGGGCGTGTAGCTCGCCAGGTACTGCGCCAGCCGGTGGACGAACGGCAGGTAGACCGGCTTGACCGCCAGGTCGTTCCAGAAGCTGTCGAGCGTGGACGACCAGAGCAGCACGGTGCCGTCGCCGACCCGGCGCTCGGTGAGCGCCGGGTTGCCGTCGTCGTAGCGGGCCAGAACGGCCGCCGCCGCGTGCGGCTGCACCGGACGATAGCGGAAGAATCGCGCCGTGGTCACGTCGCCGCTGCGCGGCGCCCCGAACAGCTCGAAGGCCGGATGGCTGTAGTCGATGAATCCGATCGCGCCGCCGCGACCGTCGCGGTCGCTCGGACTCCCCAGCGTGCCGGGCAGCAGCTCGTCGTCCGGCGGCCAGGCGCTGCGCTCGCCGGCCACGACGAGCAGTCCCCCGCCGCCGTGCACGAAGCGCCGCAACGCCGCGCCCGCGTCTCCGGCCGGCGGCGGCGTGTCGTTGAGGATCACGACGTGCTGCCCGCTCAGGTCGGACGCCTCGAAGTCGGCCAGCGTCGCCGCGGTCAGGTCGAACGACGGCGTCGAGCCGATGCCGAGCGCGCGCGTCAGATACAGGCCGGCTTCCGGACCCGCGCGGTCGTGCCCGACCAGGAGCACCCTGACGACCTGCCCGGGCGCGACGACGAAGTGGAACACGTCGTCGGTCGGCAACGCATCGCCCCGGATGCTCACGCTGCCGGTCGTCGGGACGTCGCCCAGGGTCACGGCCGCGTAGTCGACGGTGGCGGACCCGCGCGGCGGCAGACTGGTGGTCAGGCTCTCGATGTCGCGCCCCTCGAGCTCGAGCGTCACCTCGAGATCCGCAACCGGCTGGTCGCCGCGGTTCGCGAGGCGCGCCGAGACGGCGACACGCTCGCGGCCCGAGAAGTACTCGCGCTGGAACAGCACCCCCGCGACGCTCACGTTCTCCTGCCGCTCTTCGCCCACCATGATCGGCGTCAGGACCGTTCCCTGCGGAAAGCGTATGCCGGTGGCGCTGTCGAGTCCCGAACGCTGGAAATCGCTGACGAGGACCGCCTCCAGCCGCGGCAGGCTCGAATCCTCGAAGATGCCTTCGGCCAGCTTGAGCGCCGGGCCGTAGCGTGTCGTGCCCGCGCCCAGCTCCGCCGTGTCGACGAGCGCCCGCAACGCCTCGAGGTCGGTCATCGAGCGCGGTCCGACCCGGGCGCCGCTGTCGAAGAGGACCACGGTGGCGCGGTCGTCGAGGGCCAGTCCCGCGATGACTTCGATCGCGGCCGCCTGCGCCCGCTCCCAGCGGTCGCCGTACGCCATGCTGTACGACCGGTCGACCAGGATGACCACCTCGCGCGCGCCGGACGTCACCGCGGCGATGGCCGGCGCCCGGAAGAACGGCCGCGCGAACGCGGCAATCAGCAGGGCGAGCGCGGCGCACCGCAGCAGCAGCAGGAACCAGTGCCGGATCCGCTGGCGGCGGAACGAGTGAAAGGGGATCCGGCGCACGAACATCAGGGAGGGAAACTCGATGACCTCCTTCCGCTCGCGCTGGATCATGTGGATGATGACGGGCACGGCGAGCGCCCCGAGCCCGAGCAGGAACAGCGGCGCCAGAAATGCCATCAGCGCACCCGGCTCAGTTTCTCCCGCGTCGCCAGGAACTTGAACAGCGCGTGATCCAGCGGCGTCGCGGTGTTGAACAGCGCGTAGTCGATCCGGTTCTCACCGCACGACTTCGACAGCGCGGCGATGTGCTCCTGAACCAGCAGGCGGTACTGCTCGCGCAGCTTCTCGGGCACGACCGGCATCTTCCGGCCCGTCTCCAGATCCTGGAAGCTCGTGGCGTCGTCGTAGGGAAAGTCGATCTCGGCCGGATCGAGCAGGTGGAACACGATCAGATCGGTGCCGCCGTAGCGCAGCGGCTTGATCGCCTCCACGACGGCCTGCGGGTCCTCGTAGAAGTCCGAGATCAGGACGACGATGCCGCGCCGCTTGAAGAACTCGGTGGCCCGGAACATCGGGTGCGCCAGCGACCCCGGCCGGCCGGCGTCGATGCGATCGAGCTCGTGCAGCACCACGTCGAGGTGCTTCGCGGACGGCGGGATGCGGGTGACGATGTCGTCGTCGAAGGTGACCAGGCCGACGCGGTCGCGCTGCTTCGTGCAGAAGTAGGTCAGGCAGGCCGCCAGATACCGGCCGTAGTCGAGCTTGGTGATGCCCTTGCTCCCGAAGCTCATCGACCGCGAGATGTCGAACAGCACCGAGAAGTTCGCGTTGGTGTCGGCCTCGAACTGCTTGACGTAGAAGCGGTCGGTGCGGGCGAAGACCCGCCAGTCGATGAAGCGGATGTCGTCGCCCGGCATGTAGCCGCGGTGCTCGGCGAAATCGATGGACACCCCCAGGTACGGCGCCTTGTGCAGTCCGTTGATGAAGCCGTCCACCACCGTGCGCGCGAGCAGGTTGAGGCTGGCGATGCGCCCGAGGGCCTTCGGGTCGACGAAGCGGGCGCCGGGCGTGGTGATGGGCGCGTCCACGGCAGTCCGTCACATCTGCGAGGTCGGCGTCGGCACCGCCTCGAGGAGCTGGTCGACCACCTGGTCCGAGGTGATCCCCTCCGACTCGGCGTGGAAGTTGAGCAGCACGCGATGCCGCAGCACCGGGTGCGCGAGCGCGCGAATGTCCTCGAAGCTGACGTGGTAGCGCCCCTGCGTCACGGCGCGGGCCTTGCCGCCGAGGATCAGGTACTGCGCGGCGCGCACGCTCGCGCCGTACGCCACCCACTTCTTCACGAACTCGGGCGCGTTGTCGGCCTTGGTGCGGCTCGTGCGCACGAGATTGAGCGCGTACCGCAGCACGGCCTCCGAGACCGGCACCTTGCGGATCAGCTCCTGGAAGGCCACGAGGTCCGCGCCGGTCACCGCGTGCCGGAAATCGTGCTGCTGCACGATGGTGGTGGTCCGCACGACGTCGAGCTCCTCGTCTTCCGGCGGGTGCTCGATGACGATGTGGAACATGAAGCGGTCGAGCTGCGCCTCCGGCAACGGGTACGTGCCCTCGAGCTCGATGGGGTTCTGCGTCGCGAAGACGAAGAACGGCTCCTCGAGGTCGTACGTGCGGCCCTGCACCGTCACCCGGTGCTCCTGCATCGCCTCGAGCAGCGCCGACTGCGTCTTCGGCGGCGTGCGGTTGATCTCGTCCGCCAGCAGGATGTTGGTGAAGACCGGGCCCGGCGCGAATACCATCTTCCGGCCGCCGGTCTCGGCGTCCTCCTGGATGATGTCGGTGCCGGTGATGTCGGACGGCATCAGGTCGGGCGTGAACTGGATCCGGGCGAACTTGAGATCGAGCACCTGGGCCATCGTCTGGATGAGCAGCGTCTTGGCCAGTCCCGGGACGCCGACGATGATGCTGTTGCCGCCGACGAAGAGCGTGAGCAGCGCCTGCTCGATGACCTCCTGCTGACCGACGATCAGCTTGTGCAGCTCGGTCAGGATCTGCTCCCGGCCGGCCTTGAGCTTGTCGGCGAGCGCGATGTCGTCGGGCGACTCGAGATCGGTGGGTTCCCTGACGGGCTCGGCGACAACGGACTCCTCCGCGACGGGCTCCGCGGCGACGGGTTCCCCGGCGGCTTCCCTGGCCGGCTCCTCGGCTGCCGGCCCCCCGGCAGCTTCGTTGGCAGGCTCCTGGACACGAGTATCGTCTTCCAATGGACGCTCCTTCGATCGGTCCGGGGGACCGTCAGTGGGTCAGTGCATACATCACGTAGTTGACGCCGAACTGGTACGAGTCGTTCGTCAGGTCGATCGGATACCAACCGGTGTCCGAGAACTCCCAGTACTCGCCGATGTCGTTGTTGTAGTTGGCCACGATCATGAGCCGCCGGCGCGGATCGTTGTCTTCGTACACGCCGTAGAATCGCACGGGGAGACCGTACATCTCAAACATCTCCAGCGTGTCGATGTCGAAGAACGAGTGGAACACCGGATGCGAGATGTCGAGCTCGACCAGCTCCGCGCCGGGCAGCACGCGCCGCAACTGCTGCTCGAAATTGGACCAGTGGTCGCCTCGAAAATCGTCGAAGAGGAGGAAGCCCCCCTTCTGCAGCCACGTCCGCAGCCCGCGCGCCTCGTCGTCGTTCAGGGTCCAGTAGCCCGGCTCGGACATGTAGGCGAACGGAAACTTGTGCAGCTCCGGATCGTCGAGCGTCAGCACGTTGCCGCCGTTCGGTCCCAGGAACGGATTCAGGCTCGTCACCTCGCCCAGGATTCTCGAGAGGTTGCGCTCGGCCCGCGGATAGTCGTGCGCCCAGGGCAGATCGCCGCGCAGGAACCGCGCGGCGCGCAAGCCCATCTCGTAGCGCAGCCGGACGAAGACGAACCGCCCGTCGTAGGCCGTGTTGGCGGCGTTGAAGTAGTCGTCCGGCGCCGCGGTCCGGGCCGGGGCACGCCCGGCAGCCGGCATCGCGTAGCCTGCCACGCCCGCCAGCACGAGCGCCGCCGCCGAGAGCAGCCACCCCGACGTCCGTGTCATGGCTGCCGCGCGGCCTCCCGCTGCCGGATCTCGCGACTCTTGAGCGCCAGCTCGACGAGCAGCCGCTCGAGCTCCTGCTCGTACTGCTCCTGCGACGCCCCGCCCCGGAGCCGCCGCAACTCGTCCACCCGCGCCTCGAGCGCCTGCCGCTCCTCGTAGAGCGCGCGCAGCTCGGGATCGTCGGGAAACGCCATCTCCGCCCGCAGGCCGGCGCCGCTCGTGAAGAACAGGGTGCGGGCGACGGTGCCGTCGCCGCCCAGGGCGTCCGGCTCGCGCGTGCCCTCGCCGTCGCCGTTGTCGTCGAGCAGCGCATGCTCGGTGGCGAGCCGGCCGTCGGCCTCGTACGTCTGCTCGACCTTCAGGCGGGCGTAGGTGAACGCCTCGAGCATCGACACGCGCTCGTCCTTGTTCTGATCGGCGTCGCCCTCGCCGGCGGCGAACGCCTCGACGAAGTAGCCGCCGAACACCGCCGCGTTTCGCTCGCCGCCGCTGCGCGTGGCCGTCATCACGACGCGGCCCTCACCGGACAGCTTCTCGAGAAACGGTCCGCTGGCGCTGGCGGTGTTCACGAAGGTCACGTGCCCGACGTCCAGCCGCTCGAGCAACCCGGCGAAGTCGTCCGCCGACAGGTCGCGGCCGGGCAGGTTGATGCGCGCCTCGTTCGCGTAGCTGCCGTGGCCGAACAGCACGATGACCACGTGGTCGCCCGGCTCCGCGCGCGCCGCGATGGCGTCGATGGCGGCCGCGACGTTCTCGCGCGACGAACGGTCGGCGATCGCCTCCGGCGCGAGGTCGGGCTTCTCGCCCAGGTAGGTGACGTTGGCGGCGGGCACCTCGTAGCGCGAGGCCGCCGCTCCGATCAGGGTCGTCGCCCACTCGTGAAATTGCGTCGTGTAGTCGGGGTCGCCGCCCAGGCCGGTCACGACCAGCACGTGCGTCTGCTGCGCCGCGGCCGGCGCCGCCGACAGGCACGCCAGCGCCACCGCCAGCAGGCCGACCACCACTCTCATGCGAGCCCCCGGAAGCGGCGGTAGCCCCACTCGCCGAGAACCAGCGTCACCAGCAGGAGCAGCAGGGCCGGCATGTCCCAGAGGTCGCGTTCCTCGACGACCGTGACGCCGCTCCCCACGTACTGGATGTCGTCGGCCAGCGCCGCCGCCGTGGCGGCCGTGTAGAACCGCCCCCCGGTCTCCTCCGCGACCCGCTGCAGCAGCGGCGCGCGCATCGTCGAATCGTAGAACTCGCTGTCGCTCGGCGCCACCTGCACGTAGGCGGCGTCCTCGCCGAGCAGCTCGCCGTCGGTCGACGCTTCCACCCTGACCTCGTAGAACCCTTCGTCCGCGGCCGCGAACGTCGTCCGGTACTCGCCGTCCTTCTCGGCGGTCCATTCCATCCGGCGCTCGGTGACGTTGCCCGCCGGGTCGGTGACGATGGCGAGGACCGTGCTGTTGTTCAGCTCCTCGAAGCCGGGATCGACCACGTCCGCCAGCACGGTGACGGTCTCGTCCGGCTCCACCCGGTCCTGGGGAACGCGGGCAACGACCTGGTCCGGCACCCCGTCGACCACCCAGCGCAGGAGGCGGCGCCAGAACGTCTCGTGCGTCATGTCCTCGACCGGGATGTCGGCATGCATCTGCCACATCCACGAGTCCTGGATGGGCAGGGCCAGCGACTTGCCCGCGCCGTAGCGCTGGAACGCCAGGACGACGAGGTCGTCGGGCTGCGCCGTCAGCAGCACCGTCGCTCCGGGTTTCGGTTCGGTGATCGGGTTGACCACCGTCACCGGGGGCAGCGTGTCCCAGCGCTCGACCGAGGCCTCCTCGGTCTCGGCAATCTGCGTGGCGGCATGGCTCGCGCCGGCGCGGGTGGTGGCCACGCTGACCTCGGCGAAGAAGCTCTCCTCCGTGTCGGGAGCCAGCGGATCGAGCACGACGGGCAGCACGTCGGCGACCGGCGTGCCCGCGTACCCGCCCTGGGCGAACGACCGGTGGCTGCCCAGCATCAGCAGGCCGCCGCCGCGCTGGTTGACGAAGTCGGCGATCATCCGGAGCTGATCCGGCGTGAAGTAGTTCGCCTCGATGCTGCCGAGGATCAGGCCGCTGTACTTGAAGAGGTCGGCGCGCGTCGTCGGGAAGCCCCCGGGCAGCTCGTCCGGCCCCTCGACGCCGAGGCGGAAGAACTTGTTCTCGGCCGTGCGCTGCAGCAGCGTGACGTGGAGGTTCTCGTCGTCCGCCACCCCGCGCAGGAGAAACTTGACCTCCCAGCGCGGCTCGCCTTCGAAGTACAGGATCCGCTTGCTGCGGTCCTCGACGACGATCAGCGCCTGGCGGAGATTGTTCTGCGTGACCATCTCGCCCGGCTGCGGCGCCACCCGGAAGCTGAAGAGCCGGGGGCCCGCCTCGGCGGCGGTGAAGCGCATCCGCACGGTCTGCGGCTCGCCGTCGGCGGGCAGCTCCACATCCTGCGTGGCGACGATGCGGCCCTCGTCCTCTATCTGGACGGCCACCGTCTCGCCGCGGTAGCCGCGGTGCGTGACCACCAGCTCGACCGCCAGCGCCGCGCCGCGCAACACGCGGCGCGGCGTGGCCACGCGGCTCAACTGGATGTCGCGCTCGAACTCCTCGCGGCCCAGCCCCACCGTGAAGACCGGAACGCCCTCCGCCTGCAGCGGAAGCAGCGACTCGCCCAGGCCGCCCTCCAGGTTGTCGGCGCCGTCGCTGACCACGACCAGACCGGAGAGCGGCACGCCCGACAGCTCGTCGTGCGCCCGCTCGAGCGCCCGCCCGAAGTGCGTCCGCGTACCGCGGAACGTCAGCTCGTCCAGCGCCGTCATGCGATCGGTCTCCCCCGCGAACCGGAAGAACCGCAGGGCGAACCGGTCGGCGAGGGCGGCCCGCAGCTCGCTGTCGGCCGCGCCGAGCTGCCGGCGCACGAACTCGTGGCGCGGCGTCTCGTCGCGATCGGCAATCTGCATGCTGCGCGAGTCGTCGATCAGGACGCCGAGGAAGTTCTCCTGAGGCACCACCGACGACAGCACGAGCACCGGCCGGAGCAGGCAGAACGCCAGCACGCCCAGCGCGGCGATGCGGAGGGCGGTCAGGACGGCGCGGTCCAGCGGCTGGCTGTTCCCGCGCACCGCGTGATAGGTGCGCAACGTGAGGTAGCCCGCGCCGGCGGCGGCGCCGAGCGCGAGGACGCCGACCCAGGACGCCCGGAGCGCAAGCTCGCCCTGCTCGAAGATCAGCGGGCGGTACTTGAACAGGAACTCGAAGAGTGGCTCGAACACGATCCCTCTGCCGTCCCGGTCGCGACGGTCAATGGCTCATCGCGTAGACGATGAAATTGATGCCCATTCTGACGGCGAAGCTCGAGTAGTTCAGCGGGTACTCGGGCCGTTCGAACCACTCCCACGCGTCGCCGAGATCGGTATTCCAGTTGATGATCACCATCAATCGGCCGTCGTGATCGAAGATTCCGCGGGCGTGCGCCGTGTACCCGTCCTGCTCCCACGTACGCCCGTACCAGTGGTTGCCGATGGCCGGCACCTGCAGGATCTCGTCGATGCGGTACACGGCATTGAAGATGGGGTGATCGAGCGGCATCTCCTGAATCGGGAACTCGGGCAGCACGCGCCGGATCTCCCGCTCGAAGTTCGCCCACTCCCACGAGCCCCAGAAGTCGTCGATCACCAGAAAGCCGCCGGCCAGCAGGTAGTCGCGCAGCCCCTTCACCTCGGAGGCCGTCAGCGCCATGCTGCCGACCTCGAGCGCGTACAGGAAGGGATAGCGACGGATCTCGGGGTCGTTCAGGCGCACGACGTTCTCGTGCTCCGCGGCGTTGATGTCGATGAAGCTGTTGACCGCGAGCATGAACTGGCGGTCCGCCTTCGGATAGTCGGTCGCCCACGAGCTCCAGCGCCACCCGGACGAGTACGCGCCGCGGGTGAAGTAGAACTCCCGGGGGCCGCCGGGGTGCTTGAGGGAAGGGCGCTCCCGCTCGAGCAGCCTGCGGAAGTCGGACTCCGGCTCCTGCGGCGCCGGGCGCAGCGCGGCGTAGGCGCCGCCGGCCAGCGACGCAACGAGCAGGGCGATCAGTCCGATGCCGGATGGCCGCACGTGCTGTCCCGGGTCGGACACCCGCCGGGGCGGACGAAAGGCACGCCCCACCCAGCGTCTCCGACGGAGAATCCGCAGCATAGCACATGGTCCGACGCCCGGCGGCGGCGGCCGCCCGGGCTGTCGCTCGCGGTCCGTCGGACCAGCCCGGCCCAAGCTCCGCCGGATGCGGACCCCGGGCAGCGATCAAGGTCGAGAGACGCCCCGGCCCACCGGGAATCGGTGGCAGGACCCCGCGGGGCGCCGCCACGGACCCCGGGGGCCGGAGCGCAGGATGGTCTGCGTCGGCGGCGTTGGGTTACCCCCGCTTCCGGGGTCCCGTCGACACCGCCAGGGCGCCGAAGGGCCCCTACGAGGACGCCACCTCCGCAGAGCCGGTACTATGGTCTTCCACAGGATCACCTCCTTCGCAGGGCGAACATCGCAAGCGGCGGGCCCCAACCCGCCCGGCCGCCGTCCCGCCCGGTGTTGAACGGCGACCGCCGCGTCGAGCGCGGAACCCCTCGTGCCATCGTTCGTCATCCGGCGCCGGATGTCAACCTGTGCGGCGCGATCGCGGGGCGGGACCCGCCTGGCGGAATCCTGCGGAGGGCGCGTTCGGGATCCGTTGCGACGGGCCGCCATGAACGACTACGATGGCCTTGATGCGCATGGACGCGCGCCGCGCGGCGCGGCACTGGACCGGGCTGGCGTTGCTGGTCGCCGGGATGCTCGCGGCCGGCGGCGCGGCGGCCGCCTCCGAGGCGGAGAACGCGGCGCTGCAGGATTCCGACGCACCCGACCCCGGCTTCCTGTTCGGCCGGCCGGGCAACTCGATCGCCGTCCACCGGCTGTGGCACCGGGCGCGCGCCGAGAGCGACGTCCATGCCTTCGTGACCGAGCATCTGGATCTCGAGCCGCGCGACTTCGACGCGGCGGGCATCGGCCTCGACCTCGGATTCACCCTCACGCCGCGCGTCGACGTCCACGCCGGCGTCGACTACGTGCGCACGACCGCGCTGTCCGAGTCGCGGCACTTCATCGGCGAGGACGGGGTGCCGTTCGAGCAGCAGACCGCGCTCAGCCAGACCGCCGTCACCGCCAGCCTGTCGGTCGCCCTCGCGCCGCGCGGGCGCGCCATCGGGCAGTACGTCTGGATCCCCGCCGCCGTCGTGCCGTACGTCGGCGCGGGCGGCGGCTTCCTGCGCTACGGACTGGATCAGTTCGGCGAGTTCGTCGACGAGATCACGCTCTTTTCTTTCGAGATCCCGCCGGAGCAGAGTCTGCAGTCCAACGGGTGGACGCCGGCCGGACACCTCTTCGGCGGCGTCGACATCCGGCTGACGCAGCGCCTCTTCCTGACCGCCGAGGCGCGCTACGTTCTGGCGGTCACCGAGCCGAGCCTGGACTTCGCGGAGTTCGAGTCCATCGACCTGTCCGGGCTCCGGGTAGCGACCGGCATACGATTCACGTTCTGACCCGCGGAGCATTCCAGGGGAGCGACATCATGATCGGAATCACTTCGGGCCTGATCACGGGGCTGGCCGTCTCGGCGCTGTCGGCCTCGGGCCACCTCGCGCCGAACGTGACGTCGGCGCGCGCCGCCGCGCCGGCCGCGGCGCAGGCGGACGACGCGGCGGGGACCCTCGACGCCCGCTGGCGCCCGTGGCTCGGGTGCTGGCAGCTCTGGGAGGAGCAGCTCGACCCGTCGGCGACCGACGACGAGAGCGAGTCCGCCGCCCTGCTGGACCGCACGGTGATCTGCGTGCGGCCGGCCGCCGGGGGGCGCGGCGTCAACCTGACCGCCGCGGCCGGCGAGGAGGTGCTCGTCGACCGGACGCTCGTGGCCGACGGCGTCGAGCGCGACGTGCGCGAGCCCGACTGCACCGGCCGCGAGCGGAACACGTGGTCGGCCGACGGGCGGCGCCTGTTCACCCGCGCGGAGATCCAGTGCGGCGACCAGCCCGTGCGACGGGCCGCGGGTGTGAGCCTGCTGTCGACGCCCGCGACCTGGGTCGACATCCAGGTGGTGGAGGTCGGTGGGCGGCAACTGGTGGAGGTGCGCCGCTACGCACCGGTGTCGGACGCCGAGCAGGCGGCGCGCCTGGGGCCGCCCGCCGAGCTCGGGGCCGGTCCCGCCGCCGTCCAGCGCGCGCGGCGCGCGAGCGCGGCGCAGCCGGATCTGTCCGACGTGCTGGACGCCAGCGAGAAGACGTCGCCGCGGGCCGTCGAGGCGCTGCTGGCGGAGACCGAGCCCCGCCTGGCGCTCGACCGCGACGCGCTCGTCGCGCTGGACGACGCCGGCATCAACGGGGGCGTGATCGACCTGCTCGTGGCGCTGGCGTACCCCGACCGGTTCGTCGTCGAGCGGCGCGACCGGGGCGGCGCGTGGTCGTCGGGCGGCTGGGGCGGATTCAGCGGGTTCCACGATCCGATCTGGTACAGCGGCCACTACTACCCGTACTACGTCACGCCGCTCGGCTACTACTTCTGGAGCCGCGGCTACGACCCCTACCTGTTCGGGGGCCTGGGCTCGCCGTTCGTGGTGGTGTCGGACGACGGCCGCACCGCGGAGCGGGGGCAGCCCGTTCCGGGCCTCGGCTACACGCGGGTCTCGCGCCGCGGCTGGACCGGCGACGGGGGGTCGACGCCGTGGATCGGCCGCACGTCCGGCGGCTCGTCGGGCGGCCGAACGACGAGCGGCGGGTCGTCGGGCGGGGCGGTGTCCCGCGGCGGCTACTCGGGCGGCTCGTCGGGCACGCCCACGCGGTCGGGCGGCACCAGCACCGGCCGCCGGGCCGTTCCGCGGCGGTAGGAGTCCGGGCCGTCGAACGGTGCGGACTCCGCACGGCGCGCCTCGGCGGGAGCGGCGCGGGGCGATGGGGTCCCCGCAAGGGAACGCCGGGGGTCGGGGGTAAAGCCCCGTCTGATGAAAGCCCGCCGGGCTACTCGACGAAGCGGACCTCGAACATCTTCGGCCACCACTTGCCGGTGATGTAGAAGGTGTCGGCGCCGGGGTCGTACGCGACGCCGTTGAGGACGTCGACCCCGCGCGCCTCGTCGCGCGACAGCAGGCCGGCGGCGTCGATCTGATGGGTCACGCGCCCGCTGTCCGGGTCGATCCGCACGATGTAGTCGTACTGCCACACGTTGGCGTACACGGCGCCGTCGACGCACTCCAGCTCGTTGAGGTCCGCCTGCGGCCGCCCGCGGAGCGTGACGGGCACGGCGCCCAGCGGCTCGAAGGTCTCGGGGTCGCGAAACGTGAGCGTGTCGGAGCCGTTGCTCATGACGAGCCGGCGCCCGTCGTGGCACAACCCCCACCCTTCGCCGCGGTAGCGGAAACTCCGCAGGGCCTCGAACGTGTCCAGGTCGAACACGAACGCCCGCTCGGCCATCCACGTGAGCATGATCAGCCGGTCGCCGACCCGCGCCAGTCCCTCGCCGAAGAAGGCCGGCGGCACGTCGATCCGCTGCTCGACCGCCCCGGTCTCCGGGTTCAGCCGGCGCAGGGTCGACTCCCCGTAGCGGCCCGTGCTCTCGTACAGGCCGCCGTTCCACCAGAGCAGCCCCTGCGTGTAGGCCGTCGTGTCGTGCGGCAGCTCGCGGAGAACATCCACGCGCAGCGTCCGGACGACGGAGGCCGAGGGCGCCGGCGGCTGCCCCGGCGCGCCGGCCGAGTAGAGCCCCCAGCCGGTCGCCACGAGCGCTGCCGCGGCCAGCAGGAGCGGCAGCCGATGCCGCGCAGCCTGCACCGTCCGGCGCCGCGCCGGCGACCGCCGCCGTGCGTCTCGAGATCTGGTCGCCATGGGCTACATCTTAGATCCGCTCATATCTGCATCAACACCGGCGACGCCCGCTCGCCGGTCGCGCGTGCGACGAGCGCCGCGTACAGGGCAACCTGGCGCCGGTAGACGTCGAGCGCCTCGTCGAGCTCCCTGTCCGTCTTGAAGTCGACCACGGTCCACTGCCCGGACTCGCGGAACGCCAGGTCGACGACGCCCTCGACGAGGGTGCCGTCGTCGAGGGCCGCGACCGGCGCCTCCCGGCGGCACTCCCCGCGCGCCAGCGCAGCGCGGGCGCGCTCGAGGAGCGGATGACGCAGGGCCGCCGTCACGGCGACCGCCGCGGCCGCGATCTCCGCGTCCGTCGCACCCAGGAGACGGCCGTGCAGCACGGCCGTCTCCCCCGCAGCGGCAGGCTCGTCGAGGAGCACAGTCGCCAACACGGCGTGGACGAGCGATCCGAACCGAGGGCCCGACGGGCGGACCGCCGGGCGCTCCAGCTCGATCACCGCCACGTCCGGCTCGTCGCGGCGACCGCTGCCGGCGGCGGTGGCCGCCCGGCCCGTCGCCGTCTCCACGACGAGGCTCGGCGCCGCCGCGTGCTCCAGCGCCCGCGCCCGCCCCTGCCGCCAGGCCCGATAGCGGTGCAGGTCCTCCTCGACGGTTGCCTCCGCTACCTCCTTCGACAACAACTGCTCCTGGCGGATCCCGAAGTGCGCCTCGACGCCGAGCCGGAGAGCGTGGGGATCCCACCAGACCACGTCGTAGTCGGCAGCGCCCTCCCGCTCGCCCGCGAAGCGGTGCAGCCCGGGCGCGACGGTGGCGGTCAGCGCCGGGTCGCCCTCCGGCCGTTCGAGTACGGAGTCGCGACCGAACGACGGGCAGCCCGGCCCCGCTCCGGGCGTGCGGCGCTGCGCCAGGGGCGGATAGAGAGCCCCGTGCAGCGGGTCGAGCCAACCGCCCTCGTGCGGCCCGTCGCCCACGGCCGGCACGACCAGCAGATCGCGGGCGCGGGTGGCCGCGACATACGCCAGCCGCACTCCCTCGGCGCGGTTCCGCTCCACCTCGTCCTCCTCGTGGTCGAGCAGATCCAGGGGCTGCCAGCCTGCCAGCCGCAGGGCGCACAGCCCCTTCTCGCCGTCGATGTAGCGGTCGGCCGAGCGGCGGTGCAGCTTGCAGGTCGGGTCGGCGAGGACGACGACCGGAAACTCGAGGCCCTTCGCCCGGTGGACGGTCATGATCCGCACGCCGTCGCTCCCCTCCTCGAAGATGGGCGCCTCGCCGGCCTGCCGGCGGTCGGCCTCGTCCAGCAGGTGCTCGACGAAGCTCCGGAACGACAGGCCGCCGGCGGCGTCGTGCCGGCGGGCCATCTCCGCCATCTGGAGCACGTTCGCGAGCGCCTGCTCGCCGGCCGGGCGCAGGGCGAAGCCGGCGTGCGCGCGGGTCGCGTCGAGCAGGCGGCCGATGGTGGCCTCCACCGGCACGCGGTTGCGGCCGCGGTGCAGATCCCTGAGCAGCTCGAGCGCGTCGGCGACCGGCACGAAGCGGTCGAGCTCGGCCGGCTGCTCCGCGCCGGGCGCCAGCGCCGCCGGAATGCGGTACGGGTGCGGCGCGCCGAACCGGTGCCGGTAGCCGAAGAGCGCCTCGTCATCGATGGCAAACAACGACCCGCGCAGGGTCGCGAAGACCGACAGCTCGTCGTCGGGCCACTCGACGGCCGCCAGCGCAGAGCGCATCGTCGCGACCTCCTCGCGCTCGTGAAACGCCCGGCCGCCGACCAGCAGGTGCGGGATCTCGCGGGCCTCGAGCGCCTCGACGTACGGCCGGGTCATGTCGCGCCGGAAGCTCTCGAAGCGCCGGAACAGGAGGCACACATGGCGGGCGGCGATCGGAACGGGACCCCCGCCGCCCTCCGCGGACCCGGCCGCGGCCGTGACCGTCCAGCCGCTCTCGTCGATGAGCCAGCGCACGAACGCGCCCACGGCATCCGGCAGCGAGCGCTCGATGGCCGACGCCGCGACGCGCCGATAGCCATAGGGACGCGGCGCCGGCAGCACGACGACGGCCGGCTGCCCGGCCGGCGCCGGCCGGGTCGGCGACAGCGGCACGTAGCGCGACGCGCCCGCGGCCCCGGCCGGCGGCGCCATGTGGGGTTCGAACGCGCGATTGACGAAATGCTGGATCGGCGGCGCGCCGCGGAAGCTGCTCGTCAACTGCAGCACCGACACGCCGCGGGCCTCGAGGCGGGCCTTCACCTGGTAGTAGATGTCGACGTCCGCGCGGCGGAAGCGGTAGATCGACTGCTTGGGGTCGCCCACGACGAACAGCTTGCCCGGGCTCGGCGCAGCGCGCCGCCAGTCGCGCTCGGCGGGGTCGGCGGCGGCCAGCAGCAGCAGGACCTCGGCCTGCAGCGGATCGGTGTCCTGAAACTCGTCGACGAAGATGTGCGTGTAGCGCCGCTGGAACTCCTGCCGCACCGCGTCCTCGCCGCGCAGCAGGTCGCGCGCCATGAGCAGCAGGTCCACGAAGTCGAGCCGCCCCGTGCTCGACTTCAGCTCGCCGTAGCGCGCGACCGGCGCCCGCAGCTCGCGCTGCAGCAGCGCCGCCAGATCGGCATCCGCCGCGCGGCGGAACTCGCGCAGGCGATCGACCAGGGCGCGATGCTCCTGCAGCAGATCCGCTCGCGCGATGTCGGCCGCGTAGCGCGATCCGGCGCCGCGGCGCGGATCCCCGAACCCCCGGTTGAGCGCGAGCTCGACCAGTTGCGACTCGATGCCGTCGTAGTCGCGCCGCGGCCGCATCGCTTCGCCGGTGCGGATCGCCTGCGCCGCGAGACGCGCAGGCCGGGTGTCGCGGTACAGGCGGTCGCGGCGATTGGCCGCCTGCTCCGTCCGATCGGCGAAGCGGCACAGATCCCCGACGATCGCGTCCACCAGCGCCTCCCGCTCGAACGCCGCGCGCCGGTAGGGCGTGTCGAAGTCGCGCCATTCGGCCAGTTGCCAAGCCGCGGCGCGGAGGCGATCGGTCGGCCCGTCGTCGGACGGGTCCGCATCGAAGCCGGCCGCCGAGGGCCGGCGGCGCAGCGCGCGGCGAACGCCGTCGGGCGGATCCGCGAGCACCTCCTCCAGCCACAGGTCGAAGGCGCGGGCGAACAGCCCGCGCGCCTCCGGCTCGGAGAGGACCTCGAAGCGGGGATCGACGCCGGCTTCCACCGGGCGCTCGCGCAGGAGGTCGACGCAGAAGCCGTGAATGGTGTTGACCTGGGCCTCCTCGAGACGGGCGATGGCGTCCTCGAGCGTCCCGCTCGCGCCGCGGTCCCGGCGCACGCGCTCGAGCTCCGCGCGCAGGCGCAGCTTCAACTCCCCGGCCGCCTTCTCGGTGAAGGTCACCGCCAGGATGCGGTCGACCCCGGCCTTGCCCTGCGCCAGGACGTTGACGATGCGATCGACGAGAACCGTCGTCTTGCCCGTGCCGGCGGCCGCCTCGACGAACAGGCTCTCGTCGAGCGACTCCCGGATGCGCCGTCGCGGCTCCGCGTCAACGAGCGCGGACGGAGTATCCATCGTTCGCGAACCGCTACGGCATGCGCCGCAGAGCCTCCAGGTCGGCCAGCCGGGCCGGATCCTTGCGCCCGACCCGCGTCTCCTCCCAGGGTCCGCAGACGGCCCTGAAGTCGCACCAGCGGCAGGCGCCCTCCCGCGGGGCCGGCAGCAGGGCGCCGGCCTCGAGCGCCCGGTCGATGACCTCGATCACCTCCAGGCCCTGGCGGCGCTGGCTCTCGCCGAGCTGCACCGGCCGGGTCGTGAACATCCCGTCGAGCGTGCAGAAGAACAGGCGCGAGGTCTCCACCGGCCGCCGCAGGGCCTGCTCGACGGCCAGGCCGTAGAGCACGGGCTGGAGCACCTCGCCGCGGCCGACGACCAGCTCCTGGCGGTGGCGGTTCTTCCCGGTCTTGTGGTCGGTCACGCGCAGCGGGGCGCGCGGCGCCGGCCCGGCGCCGGCCTCGATCAGGTCGACGACCCCGCGCAGGAGCCACTTGCCGTCGAGCCTGACCGGCTCCGCCACGCTCGCGGCGTCGCGCCCGCCGCCCGCCGGCAGACCGAACCCGAACTCGGCGAGCAGCGGCGTCCATTCGCCGCCCTCGTCCGCGGCGCGATGCAGCCAGCCGCGCAGGTCGGTCCGCACCGACTCGACCTCGTCGGTCCACACGCGGTCGATGGCCGGCGCCAGCTCCTCGCGGTACCTGGCCGCGACCTCGTCGAGCGTCGCGTCGAGCACGGCCTCGGCCGCCGGCAGCCGCGGCGGGGTGACCGGCAGCACGTCCCGCGCGCGGAGGGCGCGCACGAGCTCGGCCTGCACCTCGTGAAACAGCCGGCCGCGTGTCAGCGGGTCCATGCGCTCCAACGGCTGGCTCTCCTCGCGAGGCTGCAGCCGGAGCACGGCGGACAGCAGGAACTGATAGGGACAGGCGGCGAAGCGCTGGAGCGCGGAGACCGAATACGGCTTCTGCCCCGGCCGGTAGCCTGCCAGCGCCGCGAGCGAGTCCGGCTGCAGGCCGTACAGGCCGTCGTACCGCGACCACGGCCGCTTCCAGCGCGCCCAACGCGTGACGAGCGAGCGGTGCAGCCCCGGGTTGAGCTTCAGCAGGTAGCGCGCGCGGCCCTTCGCCTTGCCCGGCGCGCCGTGGAGGAGCGGCCCGAGCACCGCCAGGTCGTGCTCGGTGTCGTCGACGGCCTGCGCCGGGTCCACCGGCGCCGGCCAGGCCAGACGGGCGCCGGCGCTGGCGTCCGCCTCCCGCTTGAGGTCTTCGAGATCCGGGACCCGGCCCACCCGCGCCCGCTCGATGTCGAGCGCGTAGAACGACGGCACGCGGGGGCGCGACTCGCTCGCGTGCAGCCGCGGGTAAGAGAGGCAGAGCCGCCGGCGCGCGGCGCCGACGGCGAGCTGCAGCAGGAGACGCTCTCCGCGGGCGCGGTCGTCCTGCGTTTCGAGTCCGAGCGCGTCGTCCCCGGCGTCCGCGTTCAGCGCGCGCCGCGCCGCGTCGAGCAGCAGCGGGTCCTGCCGCTGCTTGTGCGGAAAGATGCGCTCGGCCAGGCCGGGGACGAAGATCACGTCGAAGACGCGGCCGCGCACCTGCTCGGGCCGGCCGACGAACACCTGCCCGAAGCGCCGGGCGGGCGGGTCGTCCCGCAGCTCGGTCAACCGCTCGGACAGCACGTCCCGGACCTCGCCGAGCGCCACCGGCCCGACCTCGGCCATCGGCCGCAGCTCGGCCAGCACGGCCAGCACCCGCTCGGGATGGACCAGCACCCGGGGCGCCAGCGCCTCCAGCGCCTCCAGCCAGGCGGCCCACGGCGCCGCGTCGGGCAGCGCCGCCAGGTGCTCGATCACCGGCAGGGCGAAGTGCATCAGGTGGCGCAGATTGCGGCGATCGCGGTCGAGCGCGCGCAGCCGCGGGGACTCCGGATCCTCGCGGGCGCATTCCTCGCGGCGCAACGCCAGCTCCCGCGCGAGCCCGTCCAGGCGTCGCCGCCAGCGCGCGAGCCCGCCGATGACGGCGGACTCCACGAGCAGGCGGTCCCATTTCCACGGCGCGCGCAGGGCGCCCTCCACCACGGGTCGCTCGTCGGAATCCGGCGGCGCCTCCGGCGCGGGCTGCGGCGCGTCGAACAGCGACGGCTGCGACGGCAGGGCCGGACCGGGGAGCACCTCCTCGGCGTTGGCCGGCGGCGTCCAGCTCCCCGGGCCCGCCGGCGGGGCGCCGCTCGCGGCGGGCGCCGGAACCTGGGCCAGCGAGAGATACTCGGAGAACCGGCGGGCGGACAGCCGCTCGGCGGCGCAGGCGAGCAGGGCAAGGAACGCCCGGCCGGACGGATCGGGCAGGCGCGTGCCGCGGGTGAACCAGGCCGGGACGCCCGCGCGGCTCAACGCGGTCTCGAGGTGCCCGGCGTAGACGTCCGCCGCCCGCACCAGGATGGCCATGCGGTCGAGCCGCACGCCGCGCGCCGACTCCTGCAGGATGCGGCGGGCGATCTCGACGCACTCGCGCCCCTCGCCGGGGGCCGAGAAGAACGTGACGTCGCCCGCCTCGCCGTCCGGGGAAGCCGCGGGCGGCGATGGTGCGTCGGCGGTGAACAGGTAGCGGCGAACGCGGTCAAGCGACGTGGTGAGGTCCGACGGCCCGGGCTCCTCGACGCGGGCGCCGGGCAGCCGTTCCAGGACGGCGCGCGTGCGCCGGTCGCCGGCCGGGACCGTGGCGAGCACGCTCGGAGCCCGCGCGGCCAGCGCCGCCACCAGCGCGCGCACGGCGTCATCGTGGATGGCAACGTCGAGCAGCAGCAGCGGAACGCCGCACGGCGGGCCCGCGCCGGCGGCGGCTGCCGCGGCGGCCGCCCGCAGCAGACCGGGCGTGTCGACCAGCCGCGCCTGCCCGAGCTGCGCCGCGTAGCGCCCGGCGAGCGCGGCCAGCTCGCCCCCCACGCCGCCGGCCCCCGCCACCCGGACGGGGTCGACTCCCGCGCAACGGAGATCCTGGAGCGTGGCGGCCAGCGTCCGCGCGAAGCTGCGCAACCGGGCCACCTCGCCCAGGTAGCCGAGCGAGCCGTCCTGGCGCTCCTCGAACGCCGCCCGCGCGGCAATCGCCTCGATGTTGAGCCCGGTGCCCGGGGCGCAGCCCCGGCGGGCGAGCTCCGGCCCGGCGAGCTGCGCCGCAAGCTGCCGCACGCCGAAGCGGTGCAGCCCGAACACCGCTCCCGCGCGGGTGGCGACCTCGCGGGCGAAGTCGTCCACCGCGCCCCGGCTCTCGCCCACGGCCAGGCATTCGGCGGCCGGCCCGCGGCCGCCGACGAACCGCCGCGCCGCGTCGAGCCTGACCGCGGCGGCGGGCGACCAGACGATGGTGATCGGGTTCAATCCGTGTGCCGGGGTTGCTGTCGCGACGGCCTCGCGCCAACCGCGGCTGATGGTAGCACGCGAAGGCGCGCCTCGGCGGGAGCGGCGCGGGGCGATGGGGTCCCCGCAAGCGGAGGCGACGATTGCCGGGCTACCTCCCGGGCTCGTCCTCGATCTCGCGGAAGGCGCGCTTGAGACGGTACTCCTCGGTGGTCACGGCGCGCTCCATTCTCCCGATGCGCTCCTCGAGGCCGCGGAACGTATGCTTCAGCCGCGAGAAGGTCTCGCCGGGGCGGGTCGACACGTCGCGCCAGAACTGCTCGTCCGCGGCCGTCCGACCCGTCCCGGGACCACCGATTGGTGCGCGTTTCATCACGAAGCACCCCACGATGTAAGCGGCGATCGTCGCGGGATGGAACAGGATCAGGCCGAGCACCGCGAGGAGGCGGACGTGCAACGGCTTCCACCCGTAGTACTCCGCGATGCCTCCGCACACCCCGCACAGGATGCGATTCGTCCGGCTGCGGGTCAGCCGGTGCGGGTTGGGCGAAGGGCGATCGGCGCGCCCGACGTCCTCGTGATAGTGGTGGTGATGGTGATGATGGTGGTGGTGGTCAGTACCCATGTCGCTCCCGCCAGTCCGGCGCATCCTTGTCGAGGATCGTCTCGAGCGCCTCCACGCGCCTCTCCAGCGCCCGCGCCGTCTTCCAGAGATCGTCCAGCAACCGCTCGTCGTCCGTGGACAGCGTCCTCATCTTGCGCCACATGGTGACGTAGTGCATGACGATGGCGACCGGCGCCACGACCGTGAGGGCGATTATCGCTAGGACGAACACTCCTGCCTCGGGCATCCTGGCCTTCCTTCCTCAGCCGGAGATCTTCTTCTTGAGCTCCGCCAGCTCGGCGTCGAGGGCTTCTCCGGATTCGAGATCGGCGAACTGCTCGGAGAGCGTCTTGCGGTGCCCGAGGGCGTACGACTCCGCCTCGGCCTCGAGCTCGTCGATCCGGCGCTCGAACCGATCGTAGCGGGCGAGCGCGTCGTCGATGCGCCCATCGTGGAGGTGGCGGTTGACGCGCACGCGCTCCGACGCGGTCTGCCGCCGCAGCTCCAGAGCCTTCTGCTTGGCCTTGGCCTCCTTCAGCTTGGCCTGGAGCTGCTCGAGGTCGGCGTTCGCCTTCTCGACGCTCTCCTCGACGAGGGCGACCTCCCGGGTGAGGAGCTCGACCATCTCAACCGCCTTGCGCCGCGCCGCGAGCGCGCCCTTGGCGAGGTCGTCGCGCCCCTTCTGCACGGCGAGCTCGGCCTTGGCGGCCCACTCGTCCCGGCGCGCCTCGAAGCCCTGGAGCTTGCGCGTGATCTCCTTCTTGTCGGCGATGGCGCGGGCGGCGCTGGTGCGGACCTCGACCAGCGTGTCCTCCATCTCCTGGATGATCAGGCGCATGATCTTCTCGGGATCCTCCGCCCGATCGAGGAGCGCACTGATGTTGGAATTGATGATGTCGGAAAGTCGGGAAAAAACGCCCATGCTGATTCTCCTTTCACCCTGCTCTCAAGCAATGGGCGTGCCATGTTTCCAGCGACGAACACCAAATCATTGACAGACAACGAGATCCGCACATTCCACAAGCACCACGCGGCATCCCAAGCGGTTCAATACACCACCTAGGTGGTGAATATGACCATCGGAGTGGTATATTGAGCCACACATGCCCGCGCCCGAATCGGCTGCTCCGCCCCTGATTGGTGAAGCGCGTGCGCTCCTCGACACGCTCGCCCACGTGTCGGCGGCGGCGCCGCTCGACCGGCCGCTGCTCGTCATCGGCGAGCGCGGGGTAGGCAAGGAGCTGATTGCGGCGCGCGTCCACTTTCTCTCCCGGCGCTGGGACCATACCTTTCTGAAGCTGAACTGCGCCGCGCTGTCCGACGATCTGCTCGAGAGCGAGCTCTTCGGCCATGAGTCCGGCGCGTTCACCGGGGCGGTGAACCGACACGTCGGCCGGTTCGAGCGCGCCGACGGCGGCACGCTGTTCCTCGACGAGATCGCCGCGGCGTCGTCGCGGGCCCAGGAGAAGATCCTGCGCGTCATCGAGTACGGCGAATACGAACGGCTCGGCGGCAGCGCGACGCTGACCTGCGACGTGCGCGTCGTCAGCGCGACCAACGTCGACCTGCCGTCGCTCACCGCCGCGGGGCGGTTCCGGGCGGATCTGCTCGATCGCCTGGCGTTCGACGTGGTGACCGTGCCGCCGCTCCGCGCGCGCAAGTCCGACATCCCCGTCCTCGCGGCGCATTTTGGCCAGGGCATCGCGCTGGAGCTGCGAGCCGGCTTTCGCGGGTTCGCGCCGGAGGCGATGGCGCGGCTGACGGCCTGGGACTGGCCGGGCAACGTGCGCGAGCTGAAGAACGCGGTCGAACGCTCGGTGTATCGCCACTTCGCAGCGGGCTCGGGCGTGGGACCCGTGGCTGATGTGTGTCTCGACCCGTTCGAATCGCCCTACCGCCCTGCGCCCCGGCCGGTTCCCGCTTCCACGCCGGCCGCATCCGGCATCCCGGCGGCGGCGCCGCCGCTCGCGGCCGCGCCGCCGGGCGAATACGACTTCACCGCCCATGTCGCGGCGGTCGAGAAGGAGTTGCTGCGCGCAGCCCTCGCCGCCAATGGCGGCAATCAGCGCCGGACGGCGCGGCACCTGCGCCTCAGCTACGACCGATGCCGCGGCCTGCTCCGCAAGCACGGCCTCGCGGGCCGTTCGAAGGCGGAGACGGCGGAGCCTCACGATCCGGCGGCCCGGGTGCCGGCGCCGGCGGTGTTGACCGGTCCGACGTAGCGGTCGCTCCCCAGCCCCGCCGCCGCGAACGCCGCCTCCATGGCCGTCGCCGCGGCATCTGCCCGCGCGTCCGATTCTGCAAAGGCGAAGACCGACGGACCCGATCCGGAGATCGAGCAGCCGAGGGCGCCGGCGTCCAGCGCAGCCTGCTTGACCGCGGCGAAGCCCGGCACGAGCGGCGCCCGGATCGGCTCGACGAGCGCATCGTCGATGCTGCGGCCGAGCAGCTCGAGGTCGCCGGTGTGGAGCGCGTGCACGAAGGCGGCGATGTTGCCGAGATTGGCCACGGCCTGGCCGATGCCGAAGCGGCGCTCGGCCACGAGGCGGCGCGCCGCGGCCGTGAGCACCTCCACGTGCGGGTGGACGACCACGACGCGGAGCGGCTCGGGCACCGGCAGCCGGATCAGGTCGAGCGGGTCGCGCCCGCGCATCAGGACGATGCCGCCCAGCACGCAGGGTGCGACGTTGTCCGGGTGCGGGGCGCCCGACGCCGCCGCCTCCCCACGCAGGCCGCAGCCGACCAGCGCCTCGTCCGGCAGCGCGCCGCCGAACAGCGCATTCACCGCCGCCGCGCCGGCCACGCTGCTGGCCGCCGAGCTGCCGAGGCCGCTGCCGAGCGGCATCCGCTTGTGCAGCCAGAGCCGCACGCCCCGGTCCGTCACCTGCAGGTGCTCGAGCGCCGCGCCCGCGGCGATGCCCACCACGTTCTCGCGCGGGTCCGTGCTCAGCGAGTCGGCGCCCGTGACCTCCACGATCTCGACGCCGGGCTGGTCCCGAACCTCGGCTTCGACCAGGTCGCCGGGCTGCTCCAGCGCCAGGCCCAGCACGTCGAAGCCGGGTCCCAGGTTCGAGGCCGTGGCCGGCGCGAAGACCCGCACGCGATCGCTCATGCGCACGATTATTCCAGGCGCGGGGCGACCGACACCGTCAACGCTCCCCCGCCCCGAACGGATTCACGATCCTGACCGGACCGAACGTCTGCCCGTCGTTGAAGTCCTCGGAGTAGATCACCGATGCGCCGCCCGTCCGGGCCGCGACCACCACCAGGGCGTCCCAGAACGAGAGTCGGTGGTGGTCCGCCAGGTCGACGGCTTCGAGCACGGCTGCGCCGTCATTGACGACGGGGTCCCATGCGAGGTAGTCGGCAATCAGCGCTCTGGCGGCTTCCCGCGAGATTATACGTGCTGCTCCGGACCGCCACCGTTGCCGCGCCGGGAGCGGACCCGACCGCACCGTCCGGTCCACCTCGCGCCCGGGTGCCAAAAAAAGGCCGACAAAGATCGGCCGGCACGGCCGGCGGACCGCGATAGACTGTCAGGCGGAACGCAGACAGCCCGGCCGGGCCGAGGAGTACGAAGATGCCTGCACGTCATGCCGCCTTGTGGATAGTGGTCGCCTGTTTCGCCGCGTCGGCGGCCTGTGGGACGTCGTCGGCCGATCCCGACCTGCCCGACATCGTCGCGAGAGCCATCGAGCACCACGGCGGCGACCTGTACGAGGGGTCGAAGATCTCGATGACCATCACGTCGCTGTCGGGCAGCTTCCAGATCGATGCGACCCGCGACGGCGGCCAGTTCGAGCACGTGGTGACGGACCCGGCGCGCGACGGCCGCCCGGAGCGGCGGGTCGTGCTGACCAACGACGGCGTGCAGGAGCGGCGGGGCGGCGCGGAGGTGGCGCTCGACGCCGAGGGCGAGCGGCGCGCCCGCGCGTTCGCCGATGCCCGCGTCTTCTTTCCCCTGCTGCCGTACACGCTGAAGAGCGGCGACATCCATTTCGAGGACAGGGGTCTCGAGACCTGGGACGGCCGCGAGCTGCAGCGCGTCAAGGTGACCTTCACGCCCGGCACCAGCAACGATGCCGACGACGCTTACACGTTCTGGTTCGACCCGGACACCGGGCGCGTCGAGCAGTTCGGCTACGACTTCGACAACGGCCTCCGGTTCCGCAAGGCGACGTCGTTCCAGCGGGTCGGCGGGGTGCTCTTCTCCGATCAGGAAAACTACGCCGTCGACGGCGGCAAGGTGCCGGTCGACACGCTGACCCCGGAGTACGTCGCCGAGAGCATGCGCCTGCTGTCGACGGTAGTAATCAGCGACGTGACAGTGGAGCCCCTCTGAAGAACCGCGCCATGACCATCATGCCCCCCTCGCGACGCGACTTCCTGCAGGCGGCCGGCGCCGGCGCCGCTGTCTGGGTTCCCGGGAACGTCCACGGCTACACGGGGCCGGAGATGACCCGCCGCGCGGCGCAGGCCGGCGGCGAGCCGACCCCGCTGGGCGTGTCCCTGTGGGACCTCGACACCCCCGCGCTCGTGGTCGACCTCGACGCCCTCGAGGCCAACCTCGCCACGATGCAGCGCACGGTGGCGGACAACGGCATCGCGAGCCGGCCCCACGCCAAGACCCACAAGTGCCCGGCGATTGCCCGCCTGCAGCTCGAGACCGGCTCGGTCGGCATCTGCGTGGCCAAGGTGAGCGAGGCCCAGGTGCTCTTCGACCACGGCATCGAGAAGCTGCTGCTGACGACCTGCAACGTCACCCCGCTCAAGATCCGCCGGGCGATGAGCCTGCGGCAGCGCTGCGACGAGTTCATCCAGACGACCGACACGGCCGGCAATGCCCGGGACCTGTCCGAGGCGGCCCAGGCGGCCGGCGTGGTGGCCGACGTCGTCGTCGACGTCGATCCCGGCGGGCACCGCACCGGCATCACCCCGGGCGCGCCGGCCCTCGAGCTGGCCCGGCTCGTCGACCGGCTGCCCGGCCTGCGGCTGCGGGGCCTGCTCTGCTACGACGGCGGATCGCAGCACGTCAAGGGCTTCGAGGCCCGCCAGGCCCAGACGCTGGAGCGGCTGGCGGCGGCGGCCGAGACGCGGGAGCGGATGCAGCGGTCCGGCCTGAGCACGGAGATCTTCAGCGGCGGCGGGACCGGCACCTACAACATCGACCACCAGACGCCCGGCTTCACCGACGTGCAGGTCGGCAGCTACGTCTTCATGGACGCGCAGTACCTCGACATCGGCGGCGCGGGCGACCCGGACGTCTACACCGACTTCCGGCCCGCCCTGACGATCCTGACCACCGTGCTCAACGCGCAGTACGCCGGCCGCGCGACGACCGACGCGGGCGCCAAGGCCTGCACCATCAACCGTCCCTGGTCGCGGGTCAAGGGCGAGACCGGCATGAGCTACACCTCCGGCTCGGACGAGTTCGGCACGCTCCGCTACGAGGCCGACGCCAGCCGCACCTACGGGGTCGGCGACAAGCTGGAGCTGATCGTCTCGCACTGCGACCCGGTGGTGAACCTCTACGACCAGATGTACGCCGTCCGCAACGGCATCGTCGAGGCGGTCTGGGCGATCGCCGCGCGGGGCCGGTCGACGTAGGCGCTTCTCACCCGGCCTCGGCCGCCGCCACCGCCTCGCGCAGCCGCGCGAGATCGGCCGCGCAACCTGCAGCCCGCTCGCCAGCGGGCGCCGCTCGGATCAGCCGGCGCATGCACGAGACGTCCTCGGCGTACTCGGCCAGCCGCCGCCCGTGGCTCGCGCGGGTCTTGGTGCATACGAGGGTATACGGCCGGCCGCGGCGTTCCGTCACGTGCTCGATGTCGAGTCCGCGGCGGCGGATGACAAGCTCCAGATGGGTGCGCAGGTCCTCGCGCAACGGAAAGCGCGCCACCTGCGCGGCGGGATCCTTGCAGAAGGCACCGAGCCGCTGGCAATGCTCGCAGCGGCAGCCCACCTCGACCGCGATGGCCCAGTCGCGCGGCTCCTCCGGGTGCTGCGCGCTGCGCGCCAGCAGGCAGTCCGCCGCGTGGCGCCACAGCAGCGCGAACGCGGCGCCGCCTGCCGCGCCCTCCTCGGCGCCCAGCCTGCCCAGCGCCGCGGGCAGCGTCCGATCCGGCGTGACGACCGCCGGCTGGGCGGCCACGGCGCCGGCGGCCGTTGCGGCCTCGGCCGCCAACCCGAGGCGCCAGGCGAGCGTGAAGAGGTCGTCGAGGGCCTCGTCGCCGAACCGTACCGGCCGCTGAGCAGCCGGCACGAAGATGCTCGGCTCCGGCTCCGGGGGCAACGCCGCGGGCAAGGCCAGCAGGGCCGCGCGAACGGCATCCCGCAGCGCGTCGTCCCAGGCGGAGCCCGCGGCTTCGTCGCGCGTCTCGGCGAGGCACCGGAGGAGTGCCAGCGAGTCCGTCGGCCGCCCCCGGAGCTGCGCGCCGACCAGGTCGAGCAGAAAGCGCCGGGCGGCGGCGGGGCCCATCATGTCCACGACGACGGCCAGGGCTTCGTTCTCGCTGCCGTCATAGCGCGCGAGGACCACCTCCTGCAGAAAGCGTGCGGCCTGGTCCTCGTCCCCGGTCGTGCGCAGCAGACGCAGCATTGCGGAGCGGCCCTGCGCGTCCTGGTCGTGGCGGCCGGTGGGCCAGGCGTCGATCAACCGGGTCGTGAGCTCGCGAATCCGTTCATCTGATGCATCCGGGGCATCTGCTCCTCCCGCGGTCCGGTCGAGCTCGGACGCCGCCCAGGCGACGGCCCCGGCGATGTCCGCGCGCCCCAGGATCGCCAGCGTCCGGGACCGCGGCCACACCACGAGAGCCGTGCGCCGATAGGCGCGCTCGACGCTCACCCCCGCGTTGCCGGACGCTTCGTGCACCCACTGCTCGTCCGGCGGCACGTCGTCGAGCGCGCCGCGCGGAAGCAGCTCGTCCGGCTGCAGCTCGACCCTGCCGAACGGCGGCTGATCGCCGTCGGGCTGCACCCAGCCGTCCAGCCACTGCTGGCAGTCGTCCACGTCGCCCATCTCCCAGTCGGCGTCGTCCGCCCCGTCCCAACCCCAGCCGTCGGGAGAGCCGGCGTACTCCCCGATGCCGTATTCCTCGATGTGCACGAGGGCCGCGTACAGCGCGCACTGGGCGCGTTCGGCGGCCAGCGCCAGGACGCGCGCCACCGCGGCATCGCCGTTCTTCAGCACGTCGAACGACAACCCCGCCTCGCTGTACCCGTGATCGAGCAGCCAGACCAGCTTGTCGGTCGCGTCCCCGCCGCGGCCCCACTCGGCCAGCCGCTGCGCGAGCCGATCGACCGCGGCGGTGTAGTCCGGGGCAGCGCGCGGCGTGTCGTCGTCGCCGGGGCGCAGGCACAGATTGAACACGAGCGAAAGGCGATGACCCTCGGTCACCGGCCTGACCTCGTGGGTGCAGTCGGCATAGAACGCCGCGAACGCCAGCTCGGACGGCTCGCCCGCCGTCATGTCGAAGACGCGCTCGCGATCGCCGTGGCGGACGACCAGCTCGCCGCCGGCGCCCGCGATCGGCAGCGAGATGGACAGCGTGGCAATCATGCCGTCGGCCTTCTCGGTATCGCGGTGGGCCGCGAAGAAACCGCCCGGCTCGTAGATCAGCAGCTTGTGGAGCTGCGCGTCGAGCCGGTCCGGCGGGCAGCCGAGCCCGGCCGCCGCCGAACCGAGGATGCCGGCGAACGTCTCGGGCCAGGCGGCGCCCGCCAGCCGCACCCGGTCCGCGTCGACCTGCCAGCAGTCGCGAACCGACCTGTCGACCAGGGTCTCGGTCCCCTTGCCGTACGGCGCCCGTTCCGCGGCCGCGATCAACGCCCGGACCTGCGCCTCGGGAACCGGAAAGGAGAGGGCGCCCGCGCCCTCCACCTCCAGCCGCGGCATGGGCGCCAGCAACCTGCCGTGGGCGCAGAAGTCGCCCGGCCGCTCGACCGACAACAGGAGCTTCTCGACCGCGTTCTCGATGCTGCCCTGGGCCACGCTGTCTTGCCTCAGAGGCTTGGAAGGGAGGGATTCAGCACCCGCGCGCCAGTTGGCTCGAAGCGGCGAACGTTCCGGGTCACGACCGTGAGGCCGTGCTCGATCGCCGTAGCCGCGATCAACAGATCGGCGCCTTCGTGGCCAAGGGCGCCGCAAAGCCGCCCCCAACGCCGCGCCGTGGGCAGGTCGAACGCGAGGACCCTGTCGCCGTACAACGCGATCAGGTTGTCCAACCACGCGGCCAGCAAACGAGCGAACTCCGCGTCACGGCGCTGTTGCTGCTCGATTCCCCGCTCGATTGCCCCGATCGACACGACGCTCAGGTACAGATCCGTGGCCCGCTGCTCCGCCACCCACCACGCGACGCCTGGACTGCGTTCCGGTCTGCGAAGTGCCGACAGCACGTCCGTGTCGATCAAGAACATCAGACGTCGACCGGACGGGAGGGCAATCGAACTCGCTCGAATTCCCCGCCATCCCTCGGGATTGCAAGCAGCAGCTCCGCGAACGTCGGCGCCTTCGCCCGTTCCAGATGGCGCAGGCGTTCGTACTCCTCCACGGCCAGCACCACCACCGCCGGCTTGCCGCGACGCGTCACCCGCTGAGGGTCTCCCGCGAGAGCAGCCGCAACGACGGCGCTGAACCGGTTCTTCGCATCCTGCAACGGCCATTCCGCCATGCGCGTCTCCTGTCCAGTCAGGCTGTCTAGCTTCTTGTTCTGTCCAGTTCTTGTCAAGTCTCCCGGTTCCATGCCATCCCGCCGCCCGGAGGACGGCCGGCCGAGTGAGCGTCGTGCTCTGCGGGACGAGGCTGTCCCCGGTGCAGGCGAGGGAAGGCACAAAGGCACTCCAGGCCAGCTGATTCACTGCGCCGCCATCGTACGGACGCCGTAGGGCGGTATCCGGGCGTCGCTGGTAACCAGAACGAGCCCTTCGATCTGAGCCTGAGCGACCAGCATCCGGTCGAACGGGTCGCCGTGATGCGGCGGGAGCGCGCCGGCGTGCTCCGCGTGCGCGAACGTCAGATTCAGCGGCAGAAAGCCGTGCCGCATGATGCCCGCTTCCAGATCCTCGGGCGCTTCCAGCTTGCCCAGCGTCCGCTTGACGGCGATCTCCCAACCGCTGACCGCACTGACGAAGACTTCGTTGGCTGCATCCTCCAACGCCTCGCGAGCCCGCCCACTCAGCTTCCGTGGATCGGTCAGCGACCACAAGAGGACGTGCGTATCCAGCAGCAACTGCACGATTACTCTTCTTCGTCAGGGAATATCTTGGAGTTCCAGAACGCCTCGATCACCTCCGGCGGCGTCTCGTCGAAGTCCGGGGCAATCCGGATCTGGCCTTTCAGCCCGCCTAGCTTGCGCCTGGCCTTCCGTTCGCGGTACGGCACCAGCCGCAGATACGGTTCGCCGGCCCTGGCGATCACGACGTCCTCGCCTTCCCAGGCCGCCTTCCCGAGCCGCGAGAGCTGCGACTTCGCCTCGTGCATGTTCACCTTCATGCGCCAGCTCCCGAATTTAGCTAAGCTCGACTAAGTGTGACGCCGCGTCCCAGTTCTGTCAATGGTAGGGAGGACTGCGCCGGCCGGCGCCGAGCTCCAGGAGGAAGCGCTGCACCCGGTCGACCAGAGCCTGCTCGATCTCCCGTTCCGTCCGCGGCGGCTCCAGCCTTCTTCCCGAGTCTTCTGGGCGTACCATAGGCGGGTGCGCGCATCCCCGACCTTGTCGAGCAGGGTCACATTGCTGCGCCAGGGAATTTGTGCAACGGTGCGTTGCACGATTCCGCGGTCCGGCCAGTCAGCCAGCGGGCCTGGCGCCAGAAGTAGTCGACCTTGCGGAGCTGCTCCACCGCCTCCCCGCGGACGTCGTCGGCGGCCCTGAGGGCGCGGGCATTCCAGGCGGCGCTGGACTTGGCGCCACACTGCTGTGGCGCCCATATGGCACACTGATATATCCCAACCGAGAGAAGAATGCCATCGACCGCGACAGCATCGACGCAATCGCGCGTCGTCCTGCCCGCTCCCACGCTGGCCGAGGTCCGTGCGGGTCTCCCCGCCAGCTTTCTGGATCGCCTCAAGGACACCCTGGACGTGACGGAGGCGCAACTGGCGGGCGTCGTCGGGATTCCGCGTCAGACGCTGGTTCGGCGCAGGCTGCGCGGCGTCCTGCGCCGGGACGAGGGGGACCGCGCAGCCACGGTGGCCAGGGTGTTCAACGCCGCGCTCGCGTATTTCGAGGGCGACCGGGAGCACGCGGTCGACTGGCTCAAGCACCCCAATCCCGCGCTGGGCGGCGAGACGCCGCTGCGGCGCGCGGATACCGCGACCGGCGCGGAGGACGTGGTCGACCTCATCGGCCGCCTGGAGCACGGAATACCGACGTGAGGGTGTGGCGCATCGCCCGGTCCGCGCACGCGGGGAGCGTCGCGGACATGTTGAGCGGGGAGGGCGCGGCCAGGTACGGCGGGCGGTGGAGTCCCAGGGGGATGCGGGCCGTGTACTGCAGCGAGAACTCGTCGCTGGCGGCTCTGGAAGTGCTCGTCAATCTGGCGCGCCCGTGCAGCTTCCCCGGCTACCGGATCCTGGATCTCGATGTGCCCGATGGGTCCATCCTCGCGGCGCCGACGGCCATCGTCGATGCCAGGCGGACAGGCGCCGAATTGCTCCGGACCCATCTGGCGATCATGGCGCCGAGCGCCGTCAACCCACTCGAATGCAATGTCGTGATCAACCCGGTGCACCCGGACTTCGACAAGGTTCGCCCCGGCAGAATCCGGTCCTTCGTATTCGACCGCAGGCTGGCGGTCGAGTGAACCCGGGTACAGGGAACCCGGCCGTCAGCCGGACCGCTCGTGAAGGCGGGCTTCGAGCGCGGCCACCCGCGCTTCGGCCGCGGCGGCTCGCGCCTCGGCGGCCCGGCGCGCAGCGGCTTCCTGCAGGCGGCCATCGGCTTGCCGTCCGAGCTCGGGTAGTGGATGGGGACGGCGGCCGGTGCAGGTCGGATCATCGCGGAGCCCTCGCCGCGCGGCGCCAGGCCTACACCGTCGCGGGCAACCGGCTCAACTGCCCGGGCCAGTCGAGTATCCGGTGGTCGGCGGTCACCAGGCGGTGCCCCTCCAGCGCGGTGGCAACGATGAGGCGGTCCGCGGGGTCGCCGTGCATGTCGGCCAGCAGCCCCGCGCGGGCCGCGATTCCGCCATCGACGGGTATCTCGAGCAATCCCTGGTCGAGCATGTCGCGGCGCCAGGCGTCCAGGTCGAAGCGCAGAGCGAGCTGTCCCTTCCGGACGCGCATGCCGACTTCCCAGAAGGAAATCGCGGAGACGGCAACCTCTTTCTCCTGCTGCGCGCGTTCGATCTCGACGCGAGCCTGTGGCCCCAATCTCGAATCGCCGAACCGCAGCCAGATGAGAACGTGGGTATCCAGGAGTATCAGAACAGCTCCTCCCCGGAATCGCCGCCATCATCGAACCACTCCGCGGGCATGGGCGAGACGATGTCGCCGAGGATCTGGATGCGTCCTCTGTCGATGCCGAAGAGGCTCTTGGGCGTCGTACGGTACGGCAGCAGGCGCGAGATCGGCCGGCCGTTCTTGGTGATGACGATCTCCTTGCCGGTCTCCGCCACCTCGTCCATGAGCCTGAGGCACTTCGCCTTGAACTCCGAGGCCTTGATGGTGCGGGCTCTCATGACCACTATCCTAGCATGGTCATGACCATGGTCACAGGGGTGTGCGGTACAATCCCAACCAGCTCGCTCCGTCGGCAGCGGTTCCCACCTTGACCAGATTTCACGACCTCGATGCCCTGCGCAGCTTCGCCATGCTGCTGGGGATCGTCCTCCACGCCGCCGCGTTTCTCCTGCCGCTCGATTTCTGGCCGGTGCAGGACGACTGGGTGGAGGCCACCCCGCTCGACCGGAACGCGTATGCCTACGCCGCCTCGATCATCCACGGCTTCCGGATGCCGTTGTTCTTCCTGATCAGCGGCTTCTTCAGCGCGCTGCTGTGGCAGGCGCGCGGGCTGCGGCGCCTGGCGCGGCACCGCCTCGAGCGGGTCGGCCTGCCGCTGCTCGCCGGCCTGTTCACGCTCGTGCCGGCGTTGGCCTGGCTGTCCACCGGCGGCGGCTTCGCGCCCACCGACTGGCTGCTGGCCTGGGTGGACGGCGTGTTCCACCTCTGGTTCCTCTGGCACCTGCTGCTGCTCGTGGCGGCGCTCGCCGCCGCCGCCCGGCTGGGCCTCGAGTTCCGCCATCCGCTGTGGTGGCTGCTCGTCCCGCTCTCCGTCACGCCGCACCACTTCATGCAGGAGATCGTGTTCGGCGCCGACACCGACGTCGACCTGCTGCCGGCCCCGCGGGTGCTTCTCTACTACGCCGCGTTCTTCGGGTTCGGCGTGTTCCTGCACCAGCGGCGGATCGCGGTGCGGCGCTGGTGGACCGCCCTGCTGCTGCCCGCGCTCCTGGTGACGTTTCCCGCGGGCATGACGCTCCTGTACGCCGCGCTGCAGGATGCCCTGGCGTCCCCGGGTGCGGAGCCGAGAGGATGGAGCTGGGGCGTCGCGTCGGCGCTGCAGGTGGCCTACGCCTGGCTGGCGTGCTTCGGCCTGCTGGGGCTGTTCCGCTGGATCGCGTCGCGGGAACGCTTCTGGGTGCGCTACCTGTCGGATGCGTCGTACTGGTTGTACCTGTGCCACCTGCCGCTGGTCATCGCCGGGCAGATGCTGACGGTGAGCTGGCCGGTCAGCGTGCACCTGAAGTTCCTGCTGATCGTCACCGTGGTGGTCGGGCTGCTGCTGGGCGTCTATCAGCTCGGCGTCCGCTACACGCGGATCGGAACGACGCTGAACGGCCCGCGCACGCGGCCGGTCAGGCTGCGCCCCGCCGGCGCGGCGACCGGGTGACCGCGCGCACCGCCTCGCTCGGGATGCCCCCGCGCGGGACGCCCGGCGCGCTCAACCGGCCAAGTCAGTCCTCCCGGGCCGCGCGCAGGCCCTTCCAGGTGCTCCAGCACATCGCGATCAGCAGCAGCGCGAAGGGAAAGCCGGTGGCGAGGGCGGCGGTCTGCAGCGCCACGAGGCCGCCGCCGAGCAGCAGGGTGATGGCGACGATGCCTTCGAACGCGCACCAGAAGACGCGCTGGGCGACCGGGGCGTCGAGCTTTCCGCCGGCGGTGATGGTGTCGATCACGAGCGATCCGGAATCGGACGAGGTGACGAAGAAGACGATCACGAGAACGATGCCGATGAACGACGTGACGCCGGCGAGCGGCAGGACCTCCAGCATCCTGAACAGGGCCAGCTCCGGCTGCTGCGCCAGCACGACCTCGACCACCTCGGTGCGCCCCCCGTCGAGATGTTGTGACAGCGCGGTCGCCCCGAACACGTTCATCCAGAGCGCGGAGATCAGCACCGGGACGACCAGCATGCAGCCCACGAGGCCGCGCACCGTGCGGCCGCGCGAGACCCGCGCGATGAACATGCCGACGAACGGCGACCACGAGAGCCACCACGCCCAGAAGAAGGCCGTCCAGCCGTGCATGAAGTCGAAGTCGTCGCGGCCCACCCAGTTGCCGAGCGGCCCGATGGCGGCGAGATAGGCGCCGAGGCTGGTGACGAAGCCGATGCCCAGGTCGAGGGTCGGCCCGACCGCCAGCACGAACGCGAGCAGCAGCAGGGCCAGCAGCAGGTTGACCTGGCTCAGGCGCTTGACGCCCCGGTCCATGCCGGCGACCACCGACGCCACCGCGACGGCCGTGATCGCGGCGATCAGCAGCACCCTGGTCGTGTCGGTCGCCGGCACGCCGAAGAGGTGGGCGAGCCCCGCCGCCGTCTGCTCGGCCCCCAGACCGAGCGACGTGGCCAGCCCGAAGAGCGCGGCGAACACGGCGAGGATGTCGATGACGTGGCCGGACCAGCCCCATACGGCGTCGCCCAGGAGAGGGTGGAACGCCGAGCGCAGCGTCAGCGGCAACCCGAGGTTGTAGGCGGCGAAGGCCAGGGCGAGCGCGACGACGGCGAACATGGCCCAGGGGTGCAGGCCCCAGTGAAAGATGGCGGCGGCCAGCGCGAGCCGCTGCGCCGCGGCGGCGTCCGCGGGGACGGCGCCGAGCGGGGGCTTCAGGAAGTGCTCGACCGGCTCGGCCACGCCGTAGAACATCAGGCCGATGCCGATGCCGGCGGCGAACAGCATGGCCAGCCAGGACCCGAAGGAGTAGTCCGGCCTGGCGTCCGGACCGCCCAGGCGCACGCGGCCGAGTGGCGACGCCACCAGCAGCAGGCAGAAGAGGACGAAGAGGTTGCCCGCCCCCAGGAACACCCAGTCGAACGTCGAGGTGAGCCAGGCGTACAGGGCGTCGAAGACGCCCGCCGCCGCCTCCCGGAACGCCAGCACCCCGGCGACGAACGCGATGATGGTGAGGCTGGAGACGGCGAAGACCGGGCCGTGCACGTCGAGGCCCAGCGCCCGGACGTTGTCGCGGCCGAGCCGGTAGTCGGTCTTCACGGCGGCGGCCATGCGGCGCCGGCCACGCGGCTCAGTCGAAGATGCCGAGCTGCAGCTTCGCGGCTTCCGTCATGCGGTCCTTGGTCCAGGGCGGCTCCCACACGAGGTCGACGCGGGCGTCGCTGACGCCCTCGATCGCCTTCACCTTGCCCTGCACCTCGGCCGGCAGCGTGACGGCGGCGGGACAGCCGGGGGCCGTGAGGGTCATCTGGATGACGGCGAGGCCGTCGGTGTCGACGGCGACGTCGTAGATCAGGCCCAGCTCGTAGATGTTGACCGGGATCTCGGGATCGTAGACCGTAGAGAGTTGCTCGACGATCTTCGGCGTCAGCTCCAGGGTCTTGAGCGGGTCGGCCTGCACCGGCTTCTCGTCGGCCGCTGCGGTGGCCGCGGGCGGCGGGGGCGCCGTCAGCGCGCTCGTGTCGAAGGCCGGTTCGGGCGCGGACGCCGCACCGGTCGGCCCGGCCGCGTTCGCGGAGTCGGCCGCCGCCTTCGGCGGCGGCACGTCATCGAGATTCAGGATGCTCATGCGTCCCTCCGTCACTCGGTGGAGACCCGCTCGTGGCGGTCGTCGCACGCGGCGCGCAGCGTGTGCCAGGCGAGGCTGGCGCACTTGACGCGCGTCGGGTAGTCGCGCACGCCGGCCAGGACGGCAAGCTTGCCCACGCCCCCGGGCGCCGCCGCATCGGCATCGTCGGTGATCATCGCGTGGAAGCGGGCGAACAGCGCGCGGGCCTCGGCCACGGTCTTGCCCTTGACGGCGTCGGTCATGAGCGAGGCCGACGCCTTGGAGATGGCGCAGCCCGACCCCAGGAAGGCCACGTCGGTGATGCGGTCGCCGTCCAGGTTCAGGTAGACGGCCAGCCGGTCGCCGCACAGCGGGTTGTAGCCGTCGGCGTGCCGGTCGGCCCCCTCGATCTCCCCGAAGTTGCGGGGGTGCTTGTTGTGGTCGAGGATGACCTCCTGATAGAGGTCGCGCAGGTCGTTCATGCCGGAAACATCTCCCGCACGCGCTGCAGCGCGCGCACCAGAACGTCGATCTCCTCGCGCGTGTTGTACATGGCGACCGACGCGCGCGCGGTGGCCGGCACGCCGAAGCGGTCCATGATCGGCTGCGTGCAGTGGTGCCCCGTGCGGAGCGCGACTCCCTCGGTGTCGACGATGGTGCCGACGTCGTGCGGGTGCGCCCCCTTCATGACGAACGCCAGGATGCTGGCCTTGTCGGCCGCCGTCCCGATCAGCCGCAGCCCCTTCACCTCCGACAGCGCCGCCGTGCCGTAGGCCAGCAGGTCGGCCTCGTGCGGCATCAGCGCGTCGAAGCCGATGCCCTGCACGTAGTCCACCGCCGCGCCGAGACCCACCGCGCCGGCGATGTGCGGCGTGCCGGCCTCGAACTTGTGCGGCAGGTCCGCGTAGGTCGTCTTCTCGAACGTCACCGAGCGGATCATGTCGCCGCCCCCCTGGTACGGCGGCATCTGCTCGAGCAGCGCCTCGCGGCCGTACAGCACGCCGATGCCGGTGGGTCCGTACAGCTTGTGGCCGGTGCAGACGTAGAAGTCGCACCCGAGCGCCTGCACGTCGACGGGCATGTGGTAGACGGCCTGCGACCCGTCGATGAGCACCGGCACGTCCAGCCGGTGCGCCATCGCCACGATGTCGCGCACCGGGTTGATCGTGCCCAGCGAGTTCGACAGGTGCACCACCGACACCAGCCGCGTGCGCGGCCCGATGAGCCGCTCGAGCTCGTCGAGCTGCAGCGTCCCCGTGTCGTCGATCGGCGCCACGCGCAGCCGGGCGCCCACCTGCTCGCACAGGAGCTGCCACGGCACGATGTTGGAGTGGTGCTCCATGTGGGTGATGACGATCTCGTCGCCCGGCCCCACCTGCCGGCGGCCGAAGCTCTGCGCCACCAGGTTGATGCTCTCGGTGGAGTTGCGGGTGAAGACGATCTCGCGGGCGGCCGCGGCGTTCAGCAGCCGCCGCACCTTCTCGCGCGCGGCGTCGTAGGCCGCGGTCGCCTCCTCGCTGAGGACGTACACCCCGCGGTGGATGTTGGCGTTGCCGTCGGCGTAGTAGCGCGCGAGCGCGTCGAGCACCGCGCGCGGCTTCTGGGTCGTGGCCGCGCTGTCGAGGTAGACGAGCCGGTGCTCGCGCACGTGGCGCTTCAGAATCGGGAAGTCGTCCCGTATGCGCTCGACGTCGAGGGCCGGGGCCTCAGCCGGACTGCTCGTCAAAACCATTCCCGCCCACCTCGAAGGAGCCGCCGCCCGCGCCGGGCAGTTGCCGCAGCAGCAGGTCGTCGAGCTGCGCGCGGATTGCGTCGACCGCGATGCGGTTCAGCAGGTCGCTGGCGAAGGCGTGGATCAGCACGCTGCGCGCCTGCTCCTCCGCCAGTCCGCGCGCGCGCAGATAGAACAGGGCGTCGTCGTCGAGCTGGCCGACCGTGGCGCCGTGCGTGCACTTGACGTCGTCGGCGAATATCTCGAGCTCCGGCTTGGTGTTGATCTGCGCGTCCTCGGACAGCAGCAACGCCTTGTTCGTCTGCCTGGCGTCGGTCTTCTGCGCGTCGATGGCCACCACGATCTTGCCGTTGAACACCGCGCGCGCGTGGTCGTCGAGGATGCCCTTGTAGAGCTCGTGGCTCGAGCAGTGCGGGCTCGCGTGGCGGATCGTCGTGTGGTTGTCGACGAGCCGGCGGCCGGCGGCCACGTACAGGCCGTTGAGCGTGCAGTCGACGCCTTCGCCGGCCAGCGTCGCCTGCGCGTCGTTGCGGACGATGGCGCCGCCGAGCGTCACCGCGTGCGACGAGAACGACGCCGCGCGGGCCAGCCGCAGGTGCATGGCCCCGATGTGGTATCCGGCAGGGCTCTCGCGCACCAGCTTGTAGTGGTCCACCACGGCGGCCGGCCCGGCCACCACCTCCGTGACGGCGTTGGTCAGGTAGGGCGACTCGCCGCCGCCGCCGTAGCTCTCGACCAGCCGGACCTGGGAATTCTCCCCGGCCACGACCAGCACCCGCGGGTGGGTCATGACCGGCGCCCCGCCGTCCGGCGGCGTGGTCACGAACAACAACTGGATCGGCCGCTCCACGACCAGGTTGGCCGGCACGTGCACGACCGCGCCGTCCTGCAGCAGCGCCGTGTTGAGCGCCGTGAACGCCTCGTCGTCGATGCCGGCCTCCGACGCGAGGTGCGCGTCGAGAGCCGCCCGCGTCCCGCCGGATTCCGACGCCAGCGCGGCGGCCAGGCTGCCCACGGCCACGCCGTCCGGCAGCCGGTCCAGGTCGGACGCCGCCGCGACGTAGCGGCCGTTGATGAACGTCAGTCGCGCACCGGCGCCGGTCAGGGCGTGGGGCGCGGCGTCCGCCTGCGCCGCGGCCCTGTCGGCCGGCGCGGCCAGCGTGAACGCCGTATTCGCGATTGGCGCGACGTTGGTGAACCGCCAGCGCTCCAGCCGCGTCGTCGGGATGCCGAGGGCCGCGAACCGCTCGCACGCGCGGCGGCGCAGGTCGGCTACCGCGTCCGGACCCGGCGCGGTGCGCCGCACGGCCTCGCAGGCGTCGGCCAGGGCGTCGAGGGGGGCAATCTCCGTGAGCGGCATGGCGCTACGCTCCGACCCCGGCGGGCGCGCCCTCGATCCACCCGTAGCCCTTCTCCTCGAGCTCGAGCGCCAGCTCCTTGCCGCCCGAGCGGACGATGCGGCCGCCGGAGAGCACGTGCACGAAGTCGGGCACGATGTAGTTGAGCAGCCGCTGGTAGTGGGTGACCAGCACGAACGCCCGCTCGGGGCCGCGCAGCGCGTTGACGCCGCGCGCCACGATCTTGAGCGCGTCGATGTCGAGGCCGGAATCGGTCTCGTCCATCAGCGCCAGCGTCGGCTCGAGCACCGCCATCTGGAAAATCTCGTTGCGCTTCTTCTCGCCGCCCGAGAAGCCTTCGTTGACCGGCCGCTTGAGCATCTGCGCGTCGATGTCGAGCAGCGCCATCCGCTCCTTGACGAACGTCATGAACTCGAGCGCGTCCAACTCCTCCGCGCCGCGGTGCTTGCGCACCTCGTTGAGGGCGGCCTTGAGCAGGTACGCGTTGTTCACGCCGGGGATCTCCACCGGGTACTGGAACGCCAGGAAGACGCCCTCGCGCGCCCGGTCCTCCGGCTCCATGTCGAGCAGATCCCGGCCGCGGTAGGTCGCCGCCCCGGCGGTGACCTCGTACTCCTCGCGGCCGGCCAGCACGCCGGCCAGCGTGCTCTTGCCGGAGCCGTTGGGCCCCATGATGGCGTGCACCTCGCCGGCGTTCACCGCCAGGTCGATGCCCTTCAGAATCTCGCGTTCACCGACGCGAGCATGCAGGTTCGTGACTTCCAGCATCGAATCTCAGCCTACGCTTCCTTCCAGACTTATCCCGAGCAGCTTCTGCGCCTCGACCGCGAACTCCATCGGCAGCTCGCGGAACACCTCCTTGCAGAAGCCGTTGACGATCATGTTGATGGCGTCCTCGGTGCTCAGCCCGCGCTGGCGGCAGTAGAAGATCTGGTCCTCGTCGATCTTCGCCGTCGACGCCTCGTGCTCGACCCGCGACGACGTGTTGCGCACCTCGAGATAGGGGAACGTGTGGGCGCCGCACCTGTCGCCGATCAGCAGCGAGTCGCACTGCGAGAAGTTGCGGGCGCCGCGGGCGTTCCTGCCGATCCGCACCAGACCGCGGTAGGTGTTCTGGCCGCGGCCGGCCGAGATGCCCTTCGACACGATGGTGCTCTTCGTGTTCCGGCCGAGGTGGATCATCTTCGTGCCGGTGTCGGCCTGCTGGTGGTTGTTCGTGACGGCGACCGAGTAGAACTCGCCGACGGCGTTGTCGCCCTGCAGGATGCAGCTCGGGTACTTCCAGGTGATGGCCGAGCCGGTCTCCACCTGCGTCCAGGTGATCTTGGCGTTGGTCGCGGCCTTGCCCCGCTTGGTGACGAAGTTGTAGATGCCGCCGTTGCCGTCCTTGTCCCCGGGGTACCAGTTCTGCACCGTCGAGTACTTGATGGTGGCGTCGTCGAGCGCCACGAGCTCGACCACGGCCGCGTGGAGCTGGTTCTCGTCGCGCTGCGGCGCCGTGCAGCCCTCCAGGTAGCTGACCGAGGCCCCCTCGTCGGCGACGAGGAGCGTGCGCTCGAACTGGCCGGTCTGCGCGGCGTTGATGCGGAAGTAGGTCGACAGCTCCATCGGGCAGCGCACGCCCTTCGGGATGTAGGCGAACGAGCCGTCGCTGAACACCGCCGAGTTGAGCGCCGCGTAGAAGTTGTCCGACGCCGGCACGACCGTCCCCAGGTAGCGCCGGACCAGGTCCGGATGGTCGCGCACGGCCTCGGAGAACGAGCAGAAGATGATGCCGAGCTCCGCCAGCTTGTCCTTGAAGGTGGTGCCGACCGAGACGCTGTCGAACACGGCGTCGACGGCGACGCCCGCCATGAGCTTCTGCTCCTCGAGCGGGATGCCCAGCTTGTCGAACGTGGCCTTGATCTCGGGATCGAGGTCGTCGAGGCTCTCGAGCTTCGGCTTCTGCTTGGGAGCGGAGTAGTAGGCGATGTCCTGGAAGTTGACCGGCGGGAACGAGACGTTGTGCCACTCGGGCGGCGTCATCGTCTCCCAGAAGCGGAACGCCTGCAGCCGCCAGTCCAGCAGCCAGTCCGGCTCCTGCTTCTTGGCCGAGATCAGCCGGATGATGTCCTCGTTCAGCCCGGGCGGAATCCGGTCCTCCTCGATCGGGGTGACGAACCCGTACTTGTAGTCCTGGTTCGTCAGTTGCTCGATGTTCTCGGTCTCGGTCGCCATGACGGCTGCTCCCGGTTGGCGCGGCCCCGCGCCGCGGCGCAGCGGCGGGGCGCGTTCGATTCTCGGCGTCCATTGCCGACCGGAATGGTCGGATATCTGATACTACTGAACTGCGCGCCGCCAGCGCAAGCCGTCGCGGGCGCAGGGCGGGCGCAGGGAATGCTACATTCTGCACGGACGAAACCCGTGGACCCAAGGAAACGGAGCCCGCCATGCACGTCGCACGATTGCTCGCAACGACCGTTCTGATCATCGCCGCTGCCGCCTTCCCGGTCGAGGCGCAGCCGGAAGCTCTGGCCGACCCCATCCCGGAGGCGATCCCGAAGGGCGACCTGATCGTGGAAGCGACCCGGTTCGTCCGCGCGCCGCGGACCGAGGATTCCGTCGTGCGTCGCATCACGACCACGTCGCATGCCCGCATCCAGTACCTGACCCCGGTCGGGGACGGCTCGGGTCGCCTCGTCCTCAACGACATCCGCGGGGTGGTGTACATCACCGACGAGAACGGGATGGACCCGGTCACGTACCTGGACGTGCGCACCCGCGACATCGGCTTCGACGACTCGTCGTTCCCCAACGAGTCCGGCCTGGTGAGCGTCGTGTTCCACCCGCAGTTCGCCGCCGCCGGCACGCCGGGGTACGGCAAGCTCTACACCGCGTACAGCGCCCGGTCGGACAGCGGCCTTGCGGACTACCTGGACGACGACGCCGGCGCCCACGAGAGCGTGATCCGCGAGTGGACGGCCGACGATCCGCAGGCCAACGTGTTCAGCGGCACCTCGCGCGAGGTCTTCCGGATCGGCCAGTTCGCCCCCAACCACAACATCGGCACGCTCGCGTTCAATCCCACGGCGGCCCCCGGGTCGGCGGAATACGGGATCCTCTACGCCAGCCTCGGGGATGCCGGCGCGGGCCACGATCCGCGCGACTACGGCCAGTCGCTGAGCGAGCCCCACGGCGCGATCATCCGCATCGACCCGCTCGGCGGCGACGGCAGCCGCGGCTACGGCATCCCGGCGGACAACCCCTTCGTCGGCCAGGCGGGCGTCGCCCCCGAAATCTGGGCCTACGGCCTGCGGCATGCCCAGCAGTTCTCGTGGGACACGGACGGCCGGATGTTCATGGGCGAGATCGGCCAGGAAACGGTCGAGGAGATCAACCTGGGCGTGCGCGGCGCCAACTACGGCTGGCGACTCCGCGAGGGCATGTTCGCCACCGGCTTCACGGTCCCCCCCGGGCGGCCGGGACCGCTGTATCCGCGCCCGGCCGAGGACGAGCAGCCCCTCGTGTATCCGGTGGCCCAGTACGACCACGATGAGGGCCACGCCGTCAGCGGCGGGTACGTCTATCGGGGCCAGGCCATTCCCGAGCTGCAGGGCAAGTACCTCTTCACCGACTTCCCGCGCGGCCGCGTGTTCTACATCGACGCGGACGGGCTCGTGCCGGGCGAGCTCGCCGAGATCCGGGAGCTGCGCCTGATCATCGACGGCCAGGAGCAGGACCTCGCCGACGCGGTCGGGCACCGCAACCCGTACGACCCGGGGCTGCGCGCGGACGCGCGTCTGGGCATCGACTCCGCCGGGGAGCTCTACCTGCTGACGAAGGCCGACGGCTGGGTCCGGAAGCTGCAGCCGGTGCAAGCGCGGTAGGGTTGGTTGGGCGGCAAGCGGAGCCGCAGGCGACGATTTCCGGGCCAGGCGGTCCGACCGCCCGGCGGCGCGCGCTCGGGCGGCGCCCGTGGCGGGCGGCTACGCGGCGGTGCGCCGCAGCGCGCTGGCGCCGCCGATCAGGCAGACAGCGACGACGCCGACCAGGTTGTGCCACATGAAGGACACGTCCGTGAACGTCGCCACGGCGGCCACCGAGGCCATGCCGCCGAGCAGGCCCCAGAACGCGCCGCCGGCCGTCGCCCGGGGCATCCCGACCGCGAGGACGAACACCCCGAGCAGCGAGCCGTAGAAGAACGAGCCGAAGCGGTTGACGACCTCGATCAGCGAGCCGAGGTTGGCGGCGTACAGCGCGGTCACCGATGCGAACAGCCCCCAGAAGGCGGTGGCCGCCTTCGACACCCGCAGGTAGTGCGACTCGGACGCCGCGGGCTTGAAGTGGCGCCGGTAGAAGTCGATGGTGCTGGCGGCCGAGAGCGCGTTCAGCTCCGCGGCGATGCTCGACATGGCCGCCGCGAAGATGGCGGCGATCAGCAGGCCGACGAGGCCTGTCGGCAGTTGCGTCGTGATGAACGTCGGGAAGACGTAGTTGACGTCGCTGTAGGCGGCGTCGCCGGTCACGTCGCGCACCACGCGCCGCGCGCGGGCGCGCACGTCGCCCACCCGCCGGTCGCTCTCGACGAACGCGGCGGCGGCGGCCTCCGCCCGCCCGGCATCGCCTGCCTCCCGCGCGGCCACCATGGCGGCGGCATCGCTCCGCCGGTCCGCGTGGGCGGCCCTGAACTCGTCCTCGAGCGCCCGGTACTCGCCGGCGCGCCCGCTCGCCTCGACGGCGCCCCGATGCGCCTGGTTGAACAGCAGCGGCGGCTCCGCGAAGAGGTAGAAGCAGAAGACCAGCACGCCCATCGTCAGGATGAGCACCTGCAGCGGGATCTTGGCGAACGCGCTCATCAGGAGCGACTGCCGCCCGGCGTCCACCGATTTCGCGGTCAGGTAGCGCTGGACCTGACTCTGGTCGCAGCCGAAGTAGCCGAGCATCAGGAACAGCCCGCCCAGCAGGCCCGACCAGAAGGTGTACGTCTCGGTCAGGTCGAAGGTGAAGTCGATCGCCTGCAGCCGCCCGGTGGCGCCGGCCACGTGCAGCACCGGCTCGAGGCCCATGTCGTCCGGCAGGCCGGCGATCAGCGCGGCGACCGCCGCCGTCACGCCCACCATGATCACGACCATCTGCTTGACGTCGGCCCAGGTCACCGCCTGCACCCCGCCGAGCATCGTGTAGACGGTGGTCGGAATGCCGATCGCCAGGACGGTGAGCGGCAGGCTCCAGCCCAGCACGATGGAGAGGATGACCGCCGGCGCCGCGATGATCACGCCCGCGCTGAGGCCGCGCGACATCAGAAAGAGCAGGCTGGCCAGCGCCCGCGTGCGGGCGTCGAAGCGCCGCTCCAGGTACTCGTAGGCCGTGAAGACGCGCGCGCGGTGGAAGAAGGGGACCAGCGTCAGCGACAGGATGATCATCGCCAGCGGCAGGCCGAAGTAGAACTGCACGAAGCGGAGGCCGTCGTCGTAGCCCTGGCCCGTCGTGCCGACCAGCGTGATGGCGCTCATCTGGGTCGCCATCACCGACAGGCCGACGGCCCACCAGGGCAGCGAGCGCGAGGCCAGGAAGTAGCCTTCGACCCTGCCGGTTCCCCGCGCGCGCTTCACTCCGTCGTACAGGACCCAGGCGAGATAGGCGAGGATGATCGTCCAGTCGATGAGGTGCATCCTGCGCCCTTCCTCCGCGGCGGCGCTCCTCCGCAGACTCCTAGCCGAACGCGTAGCGAATGCGCACGCCGGCGCGCCGCGGGCCCAGCACGTTGGCGAAGTAGCGCCGCGACCGGAAGCCGTCTTCGGTGCGGCCGATGAGGCCGGGCGTCTGCCGCACGCCCGTCACGGCGTACTCGTCGAAGAGGTTGTCGGCGTAGAACGTCAGGGTCCAGTCGTCCCGCGAGACCGCCAGCGACACGTTGTGGAGATCGTAGGCCGGCAGCGTCTCGCCGCCGGCGCGCAGCCCGATGCGCGTCAGCACGTCGCCGACCCAGGTGTAGCCGTACAGCAGCTCGAGCGCGGTGTCGCCGCCGGCCAGAACGGCGTAGGAGGCCAGCAGGCTGCCCTGCTGCCGCGGTGCGCCCGACAGGCGGTCGCCCTCGAAGGCGTCGGCGCCGCCGTCCAGCAGGCCGGGGGAATCCTGGCTCAGCCTGGCGTCCGTGTAGGACCACGACCCGCGCAGGCGAAACGCGTCCGTCACCCCGGCCGCGCCCGCGAGCTCGACGCCGCGGCTCGACGCCCCACCGCCGTTGAGCGTGATCGGCTGCGCGCTGAACGGCGTGAGCCCCGCGACCTGGATGTCCTCCCAGTCGACGTGGAACAGCGTGCCGGCGGCGGTGAACCGCCCGTCGCGCCACGACCGGCGCACCCCCAGCTCGTAGTTCGTCGTGGTGTCGGGCCGGACGAGCGCCTGATCCTCGTAGATGCAGCCCGACTGCGGGGGGTCGTTGCCGGGGTCCGCGTCGGTGAGCAGGGCGATCTCCTCGTCCGTGCACACCCGGAAGTTGTTGCCGCCGCCGATGCGGTACCCCTCCGAGCGCGTGAAGTAGACGTTCGTCCGCTCATCGACGCGGTAGCTGACGCTCGCCTTCAGCAGCATGCCGCGGTCGTCGGACCCGAAGTCGGTGAACGGCGAGTTGTACAGGGGGGTGTACGGGAACTCGGTGAGGCTGCCGGTCTCGATGCGGTAGCCGAACCAGCGGCCGCCCGCCGTCACCCGCCAGCGGTCGCCCAGGTCGCGCGAGAGCTCGCCGAACAGCGCCCGCTCCTCCACCGCCTGGCTGCCCAGCGAGTAGTACTCGACCGGCTCGCTCGCCGGGCGCCCGCCGAGGATGGGCGTGATGCCGGAGAACCCGGTCAGCCCCGGCGCGAACTCGAAGCTCGTCCCGCTGCTGTCGTAGTTGTTGAAGAAGACGCCGCCGACCCAGCGCCACGGGCCGTCGCCCGTGGAGACGAGGCGCGTCTCCCAGTTGAAACGCTCCTCCCGCGAGTTCTCGCGGGTGTACGCGGAGAACGAGCGGAACCGCGACGTCAGGTCGAGCGCCGTGACGCCGGGATCCAGCGCCCGCGCCCGATCCAGCGCCGGGAACGTGCGGGGCAGCAGCCCGGCGATGCCGAAGGCCTGGATGAGCAGGTCGGTCTGGTCGCGCTGACCCTGCGCCGCGTAGCGGGAGTAGCCGACGGCGGTGGTCAGCTCCGCCCGGCGCGGCGCCCAGGTCAGCTCCAGGCTCCACAGTTGGTTCTTGCGGTCGTTCGGCTCGAGGTAGCGGTGCGCCGCCACGTAGCGGCCGGTGTCGAACGAGCCGGCGTGGTTGACCTGCCGCGCGCCGACCTGCTGGTCCTGCAGGTGGTAGACGAACAGGGCCGACAGCTCCGGGGTCGCCTCCCACAGCAGGGAGAGCCGGGCGGAGACCGTCTCCTCGGTGTTGGCGTCGGGCTCGCTGCGCAGGTTGGCGGCCACCGCCTCGGGATCGGTCAGGTCCGGCTCCGGCTCGGAAACCCCCGGCGTGCGCAGCAGGTAGTCGTAGTCGATGAACCCGGGGTCGTCGTAACGATCGATCGCGCCCCGCAGCGCCAGCCTGCCCGCGACCAGCGGCAGGTTGAAGGTCACGCCGGCGTCCGAGCCCGGGGCGCCGCCGTGCGCCAGCGCGAACAGGTCGCCGCGCACCTCGAACGTGCGCCGCTCCGTGTCCGGCCGGCGCGGCAGGTAGCGCACCGCCCCCGCCAGCGTGCCGGCGCCGTACAGCGTGCCCTGCGGTCCCAGCAGCACCTCCACCCGCTCGATGTCGTGCAGCCGGAGATCGATCGCGAGCGGGATGTCGCCGAGGTACGTGGCGACGCCGTTGTTGTAGTTGTTGCCGGTGAACTCCGAGCCGTTCAGCGAGTCCGTGTTCAGACCTCGGGCGATGACGGCGTTGCTGCCGCGCGCGCCCTGGTCGACCACGGTCAGGCCGGGCGTCCAGCGCGCCAGCTCCGTGAGGTTGGCGATGGCCCGCGCCTCGATGTCGGCGCCGGTCACCGCCGAGATGCTCATCGGCACCTGCTGCAGCGGCTCCTCCAGGCGGGTCGCCGTCACGACCACCGCCTCGTCGAACGCCGCGACCCGCAGCGTGACGGCCGGGAGCTCCACCGGCCGGGCCCCGACCACGACGCCCTCCACCGTCGCCGCGCCGAAGCCGGTGAGCGAGACGGTGACCGTGTAGGCGCCGGGGGCGAGGCCCGTGAACGCGAACCGGCCGGCCGCGTCCGTCTGCGCCACCCGCGGCTCGTCCGGCCCGCCGCGCAGCGTGACGGTCGCGCCCGGCAGCACGCCGCCGGTCCCGTCGACGACCGCGCCCGAGATCTCGCCCGACTGCGCCGCGGCGGCCGGCAGCCCGGCCGTCTGGCACAACGACACGAGGAACAGGCCGACCGTCGCGCGGCAGCATGCCTCAGTCATGCGTCATGCCGCGAAATGGCGCGAGAGGAGCCAGAGCGCCGCCAGCACCACCATCTGCACGACGACGACGGCGACGTAGGTGCGGGTCACGAAAATGAAGTATAGCGGCGGGCGCATCAACACCCAGTCCATGGCGCCCAGCGGGTCGCGCGCCGACGTGTCCGGCTGGCCGACGAGCTGCCGGTGCAGCTTCGCGGCCCGGCGGTCGACGTGCAGGCCGGGCAGCTCGCCGTCGCGTTCGCAACCGCGCCGGACGCACTGCTGCATGGCGTCCCAGATCGTCAGCAGGCCCGCGCGCACGTCGGCCTCCGCGCGCCACGCCAGCTCGTTGCGCAGCATCACGCCGCTGATCGCCAGCCCGTGGCGCTCGCACCGCGCCAGCAGCGTCCGCGCGCTCGCGAACGGCAGCGGCAGCGCCGTCCCGCGCTCGGCCGGCACGGGCCGGCCCGCCTCGTCGGCGGTGACCACGAAGCCGCCGCCCACGGAGTAGTAGACCCGCTCATCGATCACCTCCCCGTCCGCCAGAGCGGTGAACCGCAGGCCGTTCGGGTGACCAGGCAGACGACCGCGCCGCTCGAAGACCAGATCCGCGTCGGGCTCGAAGCCGATCGCCTGCCGTCCGAGCAGGTTCAGCCGGCGGCTCCGGGTGATGGCGGCGACGCGGGCCGGCAGGCGGTCGATGTCGGTCGCCTCGGGCGTGTCGCCCTCGAGCCCCAGCATCAGCGCCCTGTGGCTGCCGTGGCCGCGGCCGGTCGCCGCCAGCGAGCCGTACAGCCGGACGCGGACCCGGGTGACGCGGGCGAGGTCTCCGGAGGCCTGCAGCGCGAGCACGAACTGCCGCGCCGCCCGCATCGGACCGACGGTGTGCGAGCTGGAGGGTCCGATCCCGATCGTGAAGAGGTCGAAAACACTGACGGCCATCGCCGCAGGTCCTCTTCCCCTTATACCACCGCGCTGCGCCTGAGTCCTCAACGGATGGAACGAGCGTCGACGTAGTCGTCATGTTTCATCTGACCATGGTCATTGACCATGATATGGTGGGCGGGCCGATGGAGCAGATCGCGATCTCGAAATTCAAGGCGACGTGTCTGGCGGTGCTGGAGCAGGTGCGGAAGACGAGCGTGCCCGTGCGCGTGACGCGCCGCGGGGTGCCGGTGGCGGACGTGGTGCCGCCGGGGCCGCCGGAGAAGACGGCGCGCGACTGGCTGGGCGCGATGGCCGGCACGGCGGAGATTGCCGGCGACATCACCGCGCCGAGCAGCGAGCTGGTCACCTGGGACGCGGAGAGCAGGTGAGGCTGCTCCTCGACACGCACATCTGGGTGTGGAGCGTGCTCGACCCGGCGCGGCTCACGCCGCACGTGAAGCGGGCGCTGCGCTCGCGCACGGCGGAATTGTGGTTGTCGTCCATCTCGCTGTGGGAGGTCACGCTCCTGGTCGACAAGGGCAGGATCGTGCCCCGCGGGGACTTCGCGACCTGGCTCGACGAGGCGTTGGGCGTCGCACCGCTCAGAGAAGCCCCGCTCACGCACGCGATCGTGCGCGTGGCGCCGTCCATCGAGATCCCCCACAACGATCCCGCCGACAGGCTGCTGGCCGCCACGGCGGCTGCGCTCGACCTGCGCCTCGTCACGGCGGACGAACGGCTGCTCGGCGGCAGGGGCTACCGGGTCCTGGCGAATCGGTAGCGCCGGCAACGACAGCATCCGTGCCACGCCGGCGCCCGCGGCGGCAGCGGCCGCACGGGCCGGCCGCGCTCTGCTACGCTGAATAGAGACGTGGAAACCCCCTCCGACCAGCAGCAACGCTCGCACCTCCGCCGCATTCTCGTCGGCGTCGTCGCGCTGATCGCCCTGGTGGCGCTCGGGCGCCAGTTCGGCGTCGTTCTCGACCGCTTCGTGATGTGGGTCGACGGCCTCGGCGCGCTCGCGCCGCTGGCCTTCATCGGCGGCTACGCCGTGGCTACCGTGACGTTCATTCCGGGCGCGGTCATGACGATAGCCGCCGGGGCGACGTTCGGGCTCGTGCAGGGGGTCGTCTACGTCATGACGGGCGCGACCATCGGCGCGTCGCTCGCCTTCCTGCTGGCCCGCTACGTGGCCCGCGACGCGATCGCGCAGCGCATCGCGGGCAACGCCCGGTTCGCGGCCGTGGACCGCGCGATCGGGCGCGAGGGGTGGAAGATCGTCGTGCTGCTGCGGCTGTCGCCGGTGTTCCCCTTCAACCTGCTGAACTACTCCCTGGGCCTGACCAGGGTGCGGTTCGCCGACTACGTGACCGCCTCCATCGGCATGCTGCCCGGCTCGCTCCTCTACACCTGGTCCGGCGTGGTCGTGGGCGACGTCATCCGGCTGGCCGGCGGGGGCGGGCCGGAGCGCGGGCCGGCCTACTACGCGGTGGTCGTGCTCGGCCTGGCCGCCACGGTGGCGGTGACGACGCTGGTCACCCGCACCGCCAGGCGGGCGCTGCGCGAGGCCACGGCGGCGTGACGCGGCGGCGGTTGCGCACCGCACGGCCGCCGGATAGAATTTTCCCGGCCGGAGCGCCCGGGCGCGGAATCGCGCGCGCGGCGGGGCTCCGGCGGTTCGAGATCCACCTGAATTCTGCTGTGCCTGAGAAAGGGGTCACGAGTTGGCTGACGTGACGACGAAGGAACAGGCTGCCCACGCCGAGCACGGGCACGCGCACGCCCACGAGGAGCAGAGCTTCCTGCGGACCTACGTCTTCTCGGTGGACCACAAGGTCATCGGCATCCAGTACGCCGTCACCGGGTTGCTGTTCCTCCTGTTCGGTTTCGGCCTGATGATGGTGATGCGCTGGCAGCTCGCCTATCCGTTCCAGCCCATCCCCATCATCGGCGGCCTGCTGGGCGATACGCGCGCGCCCGGCGGCATCATGCTGCCGGAGTTCTACAACCAGCTCGGGGCGATGCACGGGACCATCATGGTCTTCCTCGGCGTCGTGCCGCTGGCGGTCGGCGGCTTCGGCAACTACGTGCTGCCGCTGCAGATCGGCGCGCCCGACATGGCGTTCCCCAAGCTCAACATGGCGAGCTACTGGTCGTTCTTCGCCGGCGGCGTGGTGATGTTCGCCAGCTTCTTCGTGCCGGGCGGGGCGGCCAACTCCGGCTGGACGTCGTACGCGCCGCTGTCGGTCATCGCCACGACCGGGCAGACGATGTGGCTGGCCGGGATGATCTTCCTGATCACGTCGTCGCTGCTCGGCTCGGTCAACTTCATCGTCACGACCGTGCAGTTGCGGGCGCCGGGCCTGAGCTTCTTCCGCCTGCCGTTCTTCGTGTGGGCGCAGCTCGTCACCTCGTTCCTGCTGCTGCTCGCGTTCCCGCCCCTCGAGGCGGCCGGCGTCCTGCAGCTCATGGACCGCGTGGCCGGCACCAGCTTCTTCATGCCCAGCGGCCTGGTGGTCGGCGACGCCCCGCTCGAGGTGAGCGGCGGCGGCAGCCCGCTGCTGTGGCAGCACCTGTTCTGGTTCCTGGCCCACCCGGAGGTGTACGTCCTGATCCTGCCGGCGATGGGCATCGTGGCGGAGATCCTCGCCAACAACACGCGCAAGCCCGTCTGGGGCTACCGCGTGCTGGTGGCGTCGGTCATCTTCCTCGGGTTCATGTCGTTCGTCGTGTGGGCGCACCACATGTTCATGACCGGCATGGGCACCACGATGAGCTCGTTCTTCCAGACGACGACGATGATCATCTCGATCCCGTCGGTCGTCATCCTGTCCGCGTTCCTGCTGTCGCTCTACGGCGGGTCGATCCGCTACACCGTGCCGATGCTGTTCGCGCTGGCGTTCCTGCCGATGTTCGCCATCGGCGGGCTGACCGGCCTGCCGCTCGGCCTGGCGGCGCCCGACATCCACCTGCACGACACGTACTACGTCATCGGGCACTTCCACTACGTGGTGGCGCCCGGCACGGTGCTCGCGCTGCTCGGCGGCATCTACTACTGGTTCCCGAAGGCGACCGGCCGCAAGATGAGCGACCTGCTCGGGCAGATCCACTTCTGGGGCTCGTTCGTCACGATCAACATCGTCTTCTTCCCGATGCTGATCCAGGGGCTCTCGGGGATGAACCGCCGCATGGCGGACGGCGGTCTCGAGTACACGATGAACCAGGACGTGCTCGTCTGGAACGAGGTGATCTCGTGGGGCGCCTGGGGCCTCGCGCTGTTCCAGCTCCCCTTCATCTTCAACTTCTTCTGGAGCATCAAGAACGGGGAGAAGGTGGGCGACAACCCGTGGCAGGCGACGACGCTCGAGTGGCAGGCGCCGTCACCCCCGCCGCACGGCAACTTCACGACGCCGCCGCGCGTGCACCGCGGACCGTACGAGTACAGCGTGCCGGGCGCGGCTACCGACTTCGTGATGCAGGGCGACGCCGGCGGAACGCAGGCCGCGCCTGCCAAGGTGTGAGACGCGATGGATATACCGTACGTAGTGCAAGAACGGCCTGACACCGGGCTGACCAACGTCAAGCTGGGGATCTGGCTGTTCCTGGCGTCCGAAGTGATGCTGTTCGGCGGGCTGTTCTCCACCTACATCCTGCTGCGCATCAACGCCGTCGAGTGGCCGTTCGGCGCCGACATCCTCAGCGTCCCCATCGGGGCGTTCAACACCGTGGTGCTCATCCTGTCGAGCGTCACGATGGTGCTGTGCTACGCCGCGCTCAAGCTGGGCGACCTCGACGGGTACAAGCGCTACATGGGGCTGACGGTCGGCCTGGCGCTGCTGTTCCTCGTCGTGAAGTCGTACGAGTACTACGACAAGTTCTCGCACGGCGACGTCCCGGCGGTGAGCACGTACCTCGCCATCTACTTCACCATGACCGGGCTGCACGCGCTGCACATCGTGGGCGGCGTCATCGTCAACGGCTACTTCCTCGGCCCCGGGGCCGCGCTGTGGAAGACCAACCGCGAGCAGTTCATCAACCGCATCGAGGCGGCCGGCCTGTACTGGCACTTCGTGGACCTGGTATGGATCTTCCTGTTCCCGGTGCTGTACCTGCTGTAGGGCCCCGAGCACTCAGGAGACGCGCACGATGAGCGAGAGCCCAGAGCACGTCAGAGAACACATCAAGCTGTACTGGAAGATCGGCGGCGCCCTGCTGGTGCTCACCGTGGTCACGGTGCTCGTGTCGTTCATCGAGTTCACCGTGCCGCTCGCGATCTTCGTGGCGCTGGTCATCGCCACCACGAAGGGCTCGCTGGTGGCCAGCTACTTCATGCACCTGATCGGCGAGCGGCCGTCCATCTACTGGGCGCTGCTGCTGACGGTCTTCTTCTTCATCGTCCTGATCTTCATTCCCATTCTGGGGCACACGGACACCTACGGGGTGCACAAGACGATGCCGAACGCCAACGCCCCGGCGGCGGAGGCGGATCACTGATGACGTCGCTGCGCGCGATCCACCTTGTCTTCATCGCGGCGTCGATCGCCCTGACCGTGATGGTGGCGCTGTGGGGCCTGGCCATGTACGCCTCTGACCGGGGCACGGCGGGGCATCTCGCGTTCGCGGCAGGGTCGCTGGCCGCGGGGCTGGGCATGAGCGCATACCTGGTCGCGTTCGTCCGCAAGACCCGCAGAATCGGCATGGAGTAGCACGGTCATGACACACGGAATCGCGCGTTTGGCGCTGCTGGTTCCGGCCGGCCTCGTCCTGGCGGCCGGCGATGCGCTCGCCTGCCCGATCTGCTTCGGCGGCGATCCGGACTCGCAGCTCGCGCAGGGGATGAACTGGGCCGTGTTCCTGCTGCTGGGCGTCACGGGCGGCGTGCTGACCGGCTTCGTGGGGTTCATCTTTCACTTGATAAAGCGTTCGCGGCAGGCGTTGGGTCAGCCGGAGGGAGAGCGGTTCGATGAGTGAGTTCCTGGGACTGCCGGTGCAGGCGGCGGCGCACGCCGGCGAAATCGACGACATGATCATCCTGATCCACTACCTGATGTTCATCCTGTTCATCGGGTGGGGGATCTACTTCGTCTGGGTGCTGATCCGTTTCCGCGCCGCGGCGAACCCCAAGGCCGACTACACCGGCGTCACCAGCCACACCTCCAGCTACCTCGAGATCGCCGTGGCCGTCATCGAGGCGGTCCTGCTGATCGGCTTCGCCATTCCGGCCTGGGCAAACCGCGTCAACGAGTTCCCGCCCGAGGAAGAATCGACGGTCGTCCACATGATCGCCCGTCAGTTCGAATGGCACGCCCACTACCCCGGCGCCGACGGCCGCTTCGGGCGGCGCGACCTGAGCCACATCACGCCGACCAACGTGGTCGGGCTCGACCGCAGCGACCCGGCCGCGGCCGACGACGTCGTCTCCATCAACCGCATGAACCTGCCGGTCGACAAGCCGGCCCTCCTCTACCTGTCGACGCAGGACGTCATCCACAGCCTCGGCATCGCCGAGATGCGGGTCAAGCAGGACGCGATTCCGGGCATGGAGATACCCATGTGGTTCATCCCGACCCGCATGGGCGACTACCAGATCAACTGCTCGCAGCTCTGCGGCCTCGGCCACTACCGGATGCGGGCCGAGGTCACGATCCAGACGCAGGCGGAGTTCGACGCCTGGCTCGCCGAGGAGCTCGCCCTGTCGCAGTAGGTTGTGGGAACAGCGATCTACGCAGGGTTCTGGAAGCGATTCGCGGCCGCCTTCATCGACGGCATCGTCTCCGCGATCGCGAGCGTCCTGTTCGGCGTTCCCGTCCTCGTCCTCATGATGCTGGTGGTCATCGCCGAGGGCGAGGAGCCCGACCCGGTGGCCCTCACCGCCGTCTTCGAGGGCGCCGCCCAGTTGCTGGCCCTCTTCGTCGGCTGGATGTACTTCGCGCTGTTGGAGTCGTCGCGGCTGCAGGCAACGCCCGGCAAGCTGGCCCTGGGGATCAAGGTCACCGACCTGGCCGGCAACCGGGTCGGGTTCGAGAAAGCGACTTGGCGCTACTTCGGCAAGTTCGTTTCCGCGCTGCCGTTGCTCGGCGGCTTCGTCATGGCGGCGTTCACGGCCAGACGGCAGGCCCTGCACGACCGCATGGCCGGCTGCCTCGTCGTGAACCGGCATCAGCCGCCGCCTTCGGACGAACCCGCCGACGAGCCGGAGTGAACGGCCGCGCACGCCCGACGGGGCGGTCCCGCCACCCGCGCGCTCAGGCGCCGGGCGCCGCCGGGAACAGGACGCCGGGCGCGAGCTTACCCTGCGGATCCAGCGCGGCCTTGACGCGCCGCATCTGCTCGATGCCGGCGGCGCCGTACAGCTCGCGCAGCAGCGCCTGCTTGACCGGGTTGCGGCCCACGCCGTGCTCCGCCAGGGGGCAGCCGCCCAGCCGGATGACCTCGCGCCCGCACGCCAGGATGGCCTCCCGGCCGGCTTCCACGTCCTGCAGGCGGCGCGGGATCACGTTGGGATGCACGTTGCCGTCCGACGCGTGCCCCCAGACGGCGTAGTCGAGACCCCGCCGCTCGAAGGCATCCCGAAAGATCCGCAGGCTGTCGGCGAAGCGCGGGAACGGCACGATCATGTCGGCCGCGGTCTTGCCGATGCGGGCATCGACGGTCCGCTGCGCCGCGCCCACGCGCCGGTTCACCGCCTCGGGCACGGCCTCGCGCACGGCGAAGAGCTGCGCCTGCCGGCGACAGTCGCCAGGCAGCGCGATCTCGGCGCGGTCGAGCGCGCCGGCCTGCGCCAGCAGCCGGCACAGACGCACCAGCGGCGTATCGGGCGCGGCCGGCTCGAGCGCCGCGCCGATCTGCTCGTACGCCGCGCTCGGCGCGGCCAGGGTTCCCGGCGGGAGCTCCACCTGCACCAGCAGCGCGACCGCGGCGTCGGGCGGCAGCACGACGCCGTGGGTCCGGTCCGCGCCGTCGTCGCGCACCAGCTCCAGGCTGCGGCGGTCGAGCATCTCGACGGCCGCGACGTCGAGCCCGCGGGGGTCCGCGGAGCGCCGCGTGGCCTCGGCGGCGCGCCGGAGCGCGGTCACGAGCGACAGCGCGGCCGGCTCGTCGGGCAACGGCAGCCAGACCAGGCACAGCCCCGGCCGCGGAGACACCAGGCCGCAAGTGACCTCCGTGATGATGCCCAGCGTTCCCTCCGAGCCGATGAAGAGGTCGACGAGGTCCATCTCCGGTTCGGCGAAGTAGCCGGCCGAAACCTTCGGCACGGCGGGCATCCGGTAGCCCGGAATCGGAACGCGCCGCACGCCGTCCGCGGCGTGGAGCTCGAAGTAGCCGTCAGGATGGGCGCGGTAGTCGCCGCGCCTGAGGTCCAGGCGGCAGCCGTCGGCCAGCACGACCCGCAGGCCGCGGATCCAGCGCCGCGTCGTGCCGTACTTGAACGTGGCGGCGCCAGCCGCGTTCGTCGCCGCCACGCCGCCGGCGCAGGCGCCCTCGAACGTCGGCGCCGGCGGGTAGTACGCGTTCCGCCGCGCGAGCGCCGCGCGCAGCGCGGTCAGCGGCACGCCGGCCTGCACGGTGACCTCATCGGCGCCCACGCAGAGAATGCGGTCGAGCCGGCGGGTGCTGACGACGATCTCCCCCATCGGCGTCGCGCCGCCGGTCAGCGACGACTGCGCCCCGACCGGCAGCACCCGCCGCGCCTGCCGCACGAGCGCCGCGAGCTCGAGGTCGGAGCGGGGCTGCGCGACACCGGCGGCGTGCCCGCCGGGATAGTGCGCCGCGTCCTCCAGGAAACCGGCCAGGGTCTCGGGGTCGCGGGCCACCGCGACGGGGCCGGGGCGGGCGGCGGCACGGACCGGCCGGACCCGGTGCGTCGGCATGGCGGGGCATATGGTACAGTGACCGACGGAGGTTCCATGGCAGCACTGCTTCGAACGTTGTGTCTCGTCGTGCTGGCGGCGTCGCTCGCGGGCTGCGTCGCGATGTCCCAGACGCAGGATGAGGGCGAGGTGGCCGCCCGCGTCGGCGACACCGTCGTCACCCTGGCGGACCTCGAGGATGCCTGGAACGAGGCAGACCCCCGCGGGCGCCTGGAGCAGTTGCAGGACCTGTACGAGGCGCGCAGGCGGGTGCTGGACGACGTCGTCGGCGAGCGCCTGATCGAGCGCGAGGCCGAGGCGCGCGGCATCGACCGCGAGGAGCTGCTGGCGACCGAGCTGCCGGCGCGCACCGAGGCGATCAACGACGCCGAGATCGACCGCATCTACGAAGTGAACCGGGACCGGCTCGGCGGCCGCACGCTCGAGGAGATGCGCCCCGAGATCCGCTCCCTGCTCGAGCGGCAGCAACCGGCGCGGGCGCGGCTGCTCTACATTGCCGAGCTGCGGCGGGCGGCCGACGATGTCGTCATCACGCTCGATCCCCCGCGGCAGGAGATCGAGCTGTCCGCCGCCGACCGTTCGAAGGGTCCGGTTGACGCGCCCGTGGTGATCGTGGAGTTCTCGGACTTCGAGTGCCCGTACTGCCAGCAGGCGACCGCCACGATGGACGCCCTGCTCGAGCGCTATCCGGACGAGATTCGATTCATCTACAAGGACTTCCCCCTGCCCAACCACCCGAATGCGTTCAAGGCGGCCGAGGCCGGCCACTGCGCGCACGAGCAGGGCCAGTTCTGGCCGTTCCACGACAAGCTGTTCGCCATGCCGGACGCGCTGGACGTCGAGTCTCTGAAGGCCTACGCGGACGAGCTCGGCCTCGACGCGGACGCGTTCGGGGCCTGCCTGGACGATGCCCGCCACGCGGAGTCGGTCAACGCCGAGATGGCCGCGGGAAGGCGCCTCGGCGCGTCGTCGACGCCCACGCTGTTCATCAACGGCCGCCCGGTCCTCGGGGCGCTGCCGCTGGACGTCTTCGACGAGATAGTGCGCGAGGAGCTGGCCGCGGCGGCCCGATGAGCCGCTTCGTCGCCCACTGGATCACCACGGCCGTGGCGCTCGGCGCGACGGCGTGGGTGCTGCCCGGCGTCAACGTCAGCTCCCTGCCGGCGCTGCTGGTCGCGGCGCTCGCGCTGGGGTTCGCGAACGCCGTCGTCAGGCCCCTGCTGCTTCTCCTCACGCTGCCGATCACCGTGCTGACGCTCGGGCTGTTCTACCTCGTCGTCAACGGCCTCTCGTTCGGCTTCGCCGCCTTCCTGGTCCCCGGCTTCAGCGTCCGCTCGTTCGGCTGGGCGATGCTCGGCGCCCTGCTCGTCGGCGCGGTCTCCTGGTTCATCGGCAGCTTTCTTCAGCCGCGGCCGGCGGCGGGCGGGTACGTCGAGGTCCGGCGCGTGAAGCGGGTGGGTCCGCGAGATTAGCCCCTCTGCGGTCGGCGGCTGTGTCTCCGTTTCAGCGCGTCAGGGAACAACGCGGCGCGGCGCTCGGGGTGTTACGCTACCGGTGGGGCGATGCCGGCGATCAATCCCGAGATCCTCGTTTGGGCGCGCGAGACCGCGGGGTTGACTCTCCGGGATGCCGTCGCGAAGGTCGGCATCAAGGATGCCCGGGGCGTCGCGGCCGTCGACCGGCTCACTGCGCTGGAACGCGGCGACGAGACGCCCACGCGGCCCGTCCTCGTCAAGATGGCGCACCACTACCGGCGCCCGCTCCTCGCCTTCTATCTGAACGCACCGCCACGGCGAGATGAGCGTGGTCCGGACTTCCGCACGCTGCCTGGAGCACGTTCATCGGAGACGGACGCTCTGATCGACGCGCTGGTTCGCAACCTGCAGAGTCGCCAGAACATGGTGCGGGCCGCGCTGCAGGCTGAGGACGAAGCCGAGCCTCTGCTGTTCGTGGGCGCCCTCCCGCGGGACTGGGGCGCGGATACGGGCATTCAATCGATTCGCCGAGTACTCCGACGCAGGGCGGATGCCGCCCGACTGTCGCAGCGCGCCGTGGGGTTGCTGGGCCAGGTGCTCGGTGAGGAGCTGGACGCTGCGCGGTACTACGCGGAGCCGACCGCCGACGACGCATTTCGGCTGCTCCGCTCGCGAACGGAGGCGGCCGGTGTATTCGTCTTGCTCCAGGGCGATCTGGGCAGCCACCACACAGCCATCGACGTGGAGGTCTTTCGCGGCCTCTCAATCGCGGACGACGTCGCCCCGTTCGTGGTCATCAACGACAACGACTCCAGGGCCGCCTGGTCGTTCACGCTCCTGCACGAGTTGACCCATCTGCTGCTCGGCCAAACCGGCTTCAGCGGCGTGGATTCCGAAGCCGGGGTTGAGGAGTTCTGCAACAACGTGGCTGCCGAATGGCTGCTGCCCGTGCGGACGCTCGATGAGATCGCGATCGAGCACGGGCGGGACATCGTCGAGCAGGGGCGCCGCATCGGTGAGTTCGCTCGCGCGCGCAACCTGAGCCGGACCATGGTCGCCTACCGACTCCTGCGCGCCAATCGCATCGATCGACACGCCTTCGAGCAACTCCGAACACGATTCCGTGAACAATGGAGGGAGTTGCGCGCCCGCCACCGTAACAGGACGCGCACCTCGGAGGGCGGCCCCAGCTACTACGTCGTGCGCCGGCACCGGGTTGGGCCGCGCCTGCTCCGCTTCACCCGCCGCATGGTGGACTCCGGAGCGCTATCGACGACCAAGGCGGCCAGGGTGCTAGGCGTCAAGCCTGCCCAGGTTGGGAAAATGCTCCGCGGGCCGAAGGAGCGGTAGGGGAGAAGGTGGTTGCTCTACCTGCTCGACGCCAACGTGCTGATTGACGCGAACCGCGACTACTATCCCATCGCGCGGGTTCCCGAGTTCTGGAATTGGCTGGTCACTCGCGCCACGCAGCAGCAGGTGAAGATTCCATTGGAGATACTCGAGGAGATTCTCGGCGGAAGAGACGACGATCTGACGCGTTGGCTGAACGACAACCGTGATGCTCTGCTGCTCGACGAGGACGTCGACGAAGCGCTGGTGGCGGAGGTGATAGACCGGGGTTACGCACCAGATCTGACCGAGGAGGAGGTCGAGCGCGTGGGTCGCGATCCGTTTCTCATCGCCTACGCACTCGCTGGACCCGAGCGGACGGTCGTCACCACCGAGGCTTCGAAACCCAGCAAGCAACGTGCGAACCGCCACATTCCTGACGTGTGTGACGCTCTCGGCGTGCCTCACCGCAACACGTACCAATTCATCGACGTGCTGGACTTCACGACCGGCAGGCGAGAATGAAGTGCTCCTGAAACAGAAGGGCGGGGGCGGTCGGTCTCCCGAACATGGCCGCCAAACGTAGCGTCCACTTCCTTCGCAGCCGCAGCATTCGATTCCCGGTCCACTGAAACTCGTACGGCACAGGCTTGATGGTCGCGTCGGCGCGACGAGTATGCGCGCGGTTTCGAGGACTTCCCCCTTCCACTCCTTCCATCAATTGGCTGTACGTCCCAGCAGCGCAATAGCCTTGCGCCGGGCTTGCCGAGCCGCGCTGTGCGCCACTTCACCCACCGCCCTCAAAGCGCGGCCCGCCGCAGCCTCAGCGCGTTGCCGATGACCGACAGCGAGCTCAGCGTCATCGCGGCGCTGGCCCAGATCGGGCTGATCAGCAGCCCCACTACCGGATACAGGACGCCGGCGGCCACCGGGACGCCGATGGTGTTGTAGGCGAAGGCGAGGAAGAGGTTCTGGCGGATGTTGCGCATCGTCGCCCGGCTGAGGCGGCGGGCGCGGACGATGGCGCGCAGGTCGCCCTTGATCAGCGTCACGCCGGCGCTCTCCATCGCGACGTCCGTGCCGGTCCCCATGGCGATGCCGACGGCCGCCTCGGCGAGGGCCGGCGCGTCGTTGATGCCGTCGCCCGCCATCGCCACGACGCGGCCCGCGGCCTGCTGCTCGGCGACCACGCGCCGCTTGTCGGCGGGAAGCACCTCGGCGTGCACGTCCTCCGGCGCCAGGCCGACCTCCGCCGCCACGGCGGCCGCGGTCGATCGGTTGTCGCCCGTCACCATCAGGATGCGCAAGCCGTCCGCCTGCAGCAGGCGAATCGCCTCGGGCGTCGTCGGCTTGACGGGGTCGGCGATGCCGATGAGCCCGACCGGCGCGCCGTCCAGGCTGACGTGCACGACCGTCTCCGCGCGAGCCGCCAGCCCGGCGGCCCGCTCCGCCAGCGCGCCCGCCTCCGCGCCTTCCGCCGCGATGAAGGCGGCCGTTCCGACGGCGACCTGCCGGCCGTCGACCGTCCCGCGCACCCCGCGGCCCGTCACGGACCGGAAATCGGCGGCCGGGGCGATCGGCAGGCCGCGCCGCATCGCTTCGGCCACGATCGCCGACGCCAGGGGATGCTCGCTCGCGCGCTCCAGTCCGGCGGCGAGCCGGACCACCTCGTCCGCGTCGCGGCCGGCCGCCGGGATGACCGTGCGCACCTCCGGCCGGCCGGCGGTCAGCGTGCCGGTCTTGTCGACGATGAGCGTGTCCACCCGCTCGAGCGCCTCCAGCGCCTCGGCGTTGCGGATGAGGACGCCCGCCGTGGCGCCGCGCCCGGTGCCCACCATGATCGCCATCGGCGTGGCCAGGCCGAGCGCGCAGGGACAGGCGATGATCAGCACGGCGACGGCGCTGAGCAGCGCGAAGGCGAGCCGCGGCTCGGGGCCGGCCAGGCTCCAGACGGCGAACGCCGCGACGGCCACCGCGACGACGGCCGGCACGAAGTACGCCGCGAGGCGGTCGGCGGACCGCTGAATCGGCGCCCGGCTCCGCTGCGCCTCGCTCACCATCCGGACGATCTGCGCGAGCAGCGTCTCCTGACCCACCCGCTCGGCGCGCATGACCAGGCTGCCGGTGCCATTGATGGTGGCGCCGACCACCGCCGCGCCGCCGGTCTTCTCGACCGGTATCGGCTCGCCGCTGATCATCGACTCGTCGACCGCGCTGCGTCCGCTCACCACGACCCCGTCGACCGGGATCCGCTCGCCGGGGCGCACCCGCAGCACGTCGCCGACCCGGACCTGCGCCAGCGGGACATCCTCTTCCTGCTCGCCGGCGACCCGGTGCGCGACGGCCGGGGCGAGACCGAGCAGCGCGCGCAACGCGCTGCCGGTGCGGTGGCGGGCGCGCAGCTCGAGAACCTGCCCGAGCAGCACGAGCACGATGATGACGACCGCGGTGTCGAAGTACGGCTCGACGCCGCTCTCCATGCGGAAGCCCGCCGGAAACAGCCCCGGGGCAATGGTGGCGGCGGCGCTGTAGAGGAAGGCCGCGCCGACGCCGAGGGCGATCAGGGTGAACATGTTGGGGCTGCGGTTGACGATCGACGCCCAGCCGCGCTCGAAGAACGGACGGCCCGCCCACAGGACGACCGGCGCGGCGCACAGGAGCTGCAGCCAGTTCGACGCCGTGCGGCTCAGGGGCAGCGCGCCGGCGCCGGCGACCATCTCGGTCATCGCGATGCCGAACACCGGCAGGCCGATCGCCGCGGCAATCCGGAAGCGCCGCGTCATGTCGATCAGCTCGGGGTGGGGCGCTTCCTCCTCCGCTGCCACCCGCGGCTCGAGCGCCATGCCGCACTCGGGACAGGCCCCCGGGGCGTCCTGGACCACCTCCGGGTGCATCGGGCAGGTGTACTGCACCGCCCCGGGGACCGCCGCGACGACCTCCGGCTCGAGCGCCATGCCGCAGCTCGGGCAGGGGACGGGCTCGCTCTCGCGGACCTCGGGGCACATCGGACATACGTAGGCGGTCCCGGCCGGGACCGCGGCGGCCGCGCCGGGCGCCGGCTCCCCGGCGGGCGCGGCGTGCCCGTGCCGGCCGCCGGGGTCGCCGCCGCCCGCGTCACGCGCACGGAGGAACGCGTCGGGGTCGCTCCGGAACGCCGCCTGGCACCCCCCGCAGCAGAACAGGTAGGTCGTCCCGCCGTGCTCGTGCGTGAACCGGGCCTTGGCCGGGTCCACCGTCATGCCGCACACCGGATCGCGCGTCTCGACCGTCATGGCCTCTTCCCTCCTGGACGCCCCTGGACTTCTAGCCGGGCGCCGGCACGCACGTTCCGGGCTCCGCGCAGCGTTCGTGCTCGAGCTGGACCGTGGCGTGCCGCAGCCCGAACCGCTCGCGCAGGCAGGCGCGGACACGCTCCAGCGCGCGGTCGTGGGCGGCGTCGCGGTCGACGCACGCGTGGAGGGTCACCAGCGGGCGGCCCGGGCTCAGCGACCAGATGTGCACGTGGTGCACGCCGCCGACCCCGGGCACCACCGCCGCGATGGTGCGGGCGACCTCGGCCGCGTCGAGGCCCTCGGGACGGCCCTCCATGAGCACGTGACCGGCGCGGCGCAGCAGCGACACGGCGCTCCTCAGCACCAGCAGGACCACGAGCAGCGACAGGAGCGGGTCGATGAGCGTCCAGCCGGTCGCCAGGATCACCAGCGCCGCGACGATGGCGGCAGCCGATCCGAGCAGATCGCCGAGCACGTGCAGCAGCGCGCCGCGGACGTTGAGGTCGTCCGTCCGCCCGCCGTGCAGGAGGCGGAAGGCGGCCAGGTTGACCAGCAGGCCGACGACCGCGACCGCCAGCATCGGTCCCGCCAGGATCTCCACCGGCTGGCGGATGCGTCCCACCGCCTCGCCGGCAATCCAGACGACGACCAGCAGCAGCGTCAGGGCGTTGACGCAGGCCGCCAGCACCGGAAACCGGTGATAGCCGTACGACCGCCGCGCGTCGCCGGGCCGTCCGGCCACCAGCGCGGCGACGGCCGCCAATCCCAGGGCCGCCGTGTCGGTCAGCATGTGGCCGGCATCCGCCAGCAGCGCCAGCGAGCCGGAGATCAGCCCGCCGGCCACCTCCACCAGCATGAAACCGCCCGTCAGGCACAGGGCGCCCAGCAGCCGCCGCCGATCGTCCCCGCCGTGTTCTCCGTGTTGCCCGCTCATGAGGACAACATATTAGCATATGTTCATGTGTTGTATAATGGCGGCCGGATGGAGCAGGCGACACGGCGGGCGGCCCGTCTCGCGTCCCTCGACGACGACACGGTGAGCCAGTTGGCCGAGATGTTCCGGCTGATGGGCGACCCGACGCGCCTGCGCGTCATCCTGAGCTGCCTGCCCGGCCCCAGCTCGGTCGGCGACATGGCGCAGCGGCTCGGCCTGTCGTCGTCGCTGGTCAGCCACCATCTGCGCCTGCTCCGCGCGGCCCGGGTGATGCGGGGCCAGCGGCGCGGCAAGCAGGTCTACTACGGGCTGGCCGACCGGCACATCAGCCGCGTGCTGCTCGACATGCTGGATCACGTCGTCGAGCCGGCAGGCCACGACGTGCCGTGACTGGCCTGCAGCACGGCCTGCACGAAGGCGTCCTCCGGCAGCGAGCCCAGGATCTCGGTGCGATCGTCGATGACGGTCTGCGGCACGCCGGAGATGCGGTAGCGCTGGACGAGATCGGGGAACTCGGTGGCCTCGATCGCCGACGCGGTGACTAGGGGGCTCGCGGCAGCCAGCCGCCAGGCCAGACCGACCGTCTGCGGGCACAGGGCGCAGGCCGCGGTGACGAATACCTTGATGTCCAGCGGGCGATCGAGGGCTGCCAGCGCCGCCAGGCTCTCCGGCGCCAACCCGCCGGCCTCGCCGGCAGCCCCGCCCGCCAGCGCGACCGCGTCGGCCAGCGAGCGCAGCTCGTGGCCGGCCGGGGTTCCGTAGTAGCGCAGTCCCAGGTCGCGCGGGCCCACGATGGCGATCCCCGGCGCCCGGTCGATGCCGAACGCCGCCGCCTGCTCCCTGTCGAGCACGAGGTTGTGCTCCTCGACCGAGACCCCGGCGGAACGTCCGGCGAGGTCGTCGACCACCTGCCGCGCCTGGAGGCACGTCTCGCAACCGAACGTCTGCGTGAAGAAGACCAGCCGCACGGGCGACGGCAGCGCGCCGGGGAGGTCGGCGCTCACGCGGGCCTCACTTGAACAGGTCGTCGAACGCCTGGCGGGCCGTCCGGGAACCTGTACCCGTACTTGTGGAATGCGTTTCCCGCTCGACGGTGACGCGACCCTCGAAGAACGTGCAGGTGTTGCGGCCCTGCTTGGGCGAGACGCGGGCCGGAATCGGCCGGCCGCACTCGAACCGGCTGGCCGTATCGAACCAGGTGCACTGCGCGCAACTGTGGAGGTCGCTCCGGCACTGGGCGCACGTGCTGTCGAAGCCGATCGCCGTGGTGACCTGATTGCCGCACCGCGCGCACTTGAGCACGTCGCGGAAGCCCGGCATGTTGATCATCCGCGGCTCGCGCGGGCCGTATCCGCGGCGCGGGCCCCGCTCGCGCTTGTCGTCGCGCGGCGCGTCGTGCGGCGCGTCGCGCGGGCGATCGTCGTCCTGATATCCCTGCTGGCGGTACTTTCTGGTCATGGTGGCCCCAGGCTGCGCATTGCCTGATCTACAGCACCTGCCGGTGCTTTGTCCACCTCGGTCGCGGCCGGCCGGGCGCCCGCGGCGAGTTGACAGCCTCTCGGAGGATGCACGATCCTGTTGGGTCGTGGTCGGCGCCCGACGCGCGCCGGCGGCAGGGCGGCGCCGTCCGGCGCCCCGTACCTCCTGTGAAAGGACGCTGAATGGCAGGACGCAAGGTCGGCACGGTCACCTACAAGCGGGACCTCTCTTCCATCCTGACGATCTTCAGGCTGATGCCGGAGGCAGGCAGCACGTTCCCGCCGTCGAAGGCCGGGCAGTACATCGCGCTCCGGCGCGACGACTGCAAGCTGACGAAGAAGGTGGGCGTCGGCGAGGACGGCGCCGCCCGCTACGGACCCGACCTCGACGAGGCGGGCCAGCAGAAGATCGGCCAGGTCACGCACTCCTACTCGATCGCGTCGGCCCCCTGGGAGCAGGAAGAGCACGGCTACCTCGAGTTCTACGTCGTCCTCGAAGTGATCAGGAAGGGCGAGTTCGGGCGGCTGAGCTCGGTCTTCATGAACATGGACCCCGAGACGGACAACCGGATCACCTACTTCGACCGCATCACGGGCAACTTCACGCTCGACCACCGCGCCGCCGGCTTCGACAGCGTGCTCATGGTGGGCACCGGCACGGGTCTGGCCCCGTTCATCGCCATGGCCAAGCAGCTCCACCACGAGGCCGCGCAAGGCCGGGGCGGCCAGTGCAAGTACACGATCCTCCACACCAACCGGACGTACGAGGAGCTGGCGTACCACCAGGAGCTGCTCGACATGGAGCGGGCGGGCCGGTTCGATTTCATCTACGTGCCGACGGTGAGCCGGCCCGCGCAGCGCGACCGCGACGACGACGGCATGGGCGTGGGCCGGGCGAACAACGTGCTGCGGCACATCTTCGACCTGCCGATGAAGGAGGAGGAGGTGCTCGCGGCGGCCCGCGCGGGAAAGGGCGACCTCGCGCGCGCCGAGGCCGGCATGCAGCGCACGCCGCGGCCGGAGCTGCCGAAGCACCTGTCGGCGCAGCGGCTGCGCGACCGTTTCGACCCCGCCACGTCGCTCATCATGACGTGCGGCAACCCCTGGTCGATGGCCGACATCGAGGAGACCGCGAACCGCAGCAGGATCAAGTTCGAGATGGAGGAGTGGTGAGCTTCGATTGAAGCGACCGGTTGCACTGGCGGCGCGGCCGGGGCGGACCTATACTCTTCGAAGAACGAAGGGGAAGCGAGGCTCCATGCCAACGAGAATCGTTGTCACCGTTACCGCCCTGCTGCTGCTGGTCACGCTGCCGTCGTTGGCGCATCTGTACACCGAGTGGCTGTGGTTCGGCGAGACCGGCTACCAGTCGGTGTTCCTCAAGAGCCTGACGACGAAGGGCCTGGTGGGCGTCGGGGTCTTCGCGGCCGCGTTCCTGGTCCTGTTCGGCAATCTGCGGCTGGCGGCCCGCGCCCAGCGCAGCCCGTACGTGGTGTTCCCCGGCGGCGGCGACATTCAGCCGGTCGTTCTCGAGCCGCGCCACCTGCGCTGGCTGGCGGCCGGAGCCTCGGTGCTGCTGGCGCTGTTCCTCTCCGGCGCGGCGTCCGGGCAGTGGCTCATGCTGCTGCAGTTCCTCAACGCGACGCCGTTCGGGGAGGCCGACCCGCTGTTCGGGCGGGATGCGGGCTTCTACATATTCTCCCTGCCGCTGCTCGACACGGTCCGCCTGCTCCTGCTCGCGATGGTCGGCCTGTCGCTGGTCGGCTCGGGCGCCCTCTACGTCATCGGCGGGCAGCTCGGGCTGACCCCGCAGGGACTCGAGGTGGGCCGCCGTCCGCGGCAGCACCTGGCCGCGCTGATCGCCTGCGGCTTCCTGCTGCTGGCGGCCGGCGCCTGGCTCGACATGCCCCGGATGCTGATCTCGCCGGCCGGCATCATCCACGGCGCGGCGTACGCCGACGCGGTGGTTCGGTTGCCGGTGCTGCAGACGCTCCTGATCGTCGCGGGCGTCGGGGCGGCCGCCACCGCCTACGCGGCCGTCTCGTCGTCGCTGTGGCCCGTGGCGGCGGCCACCGCCGGCTATCTCGTCGTGTGGGTCGGCGGCGGCGCGCTGGCCGTGGCGGTGCAGCAGCTCATCGTGACGCCGGACGAGCAGCAGAAGGAAGCGCCGTACATCGCGCGGAACATCGCGGCGACGCGCGCCGCGTTCGACCTCGACCGGGTCGAGGAACGCGACGTGTCGGGCGACGCCTCGCTCACGCTGGCCGACATCGCCAACAACGCGGAGACGATCAACAACGTGCGGCTGTGGGATCACCAGCCGCTGCTCGACACGTTCGGCCAGATCCAGGAGATCCGGACGTACTACGAGTTCGCGTCGGTCGACAACGACCGCTACGTCGTGGACGGCCAGTACCGGCAGACGATGGTCTCGAGCCGCGAGCTCAACTCGGGCAGCCTGCCGAACCGCTCGTGGATCAACGAGCGCCTGCAGTACACGCACGGCTTCGGCGTCGCGCTCGGGCCGGTGAACCAGGTGACCCAGGAGGGGTTGCCGATGCTGTTCATCCAGGACCTGCCTCCCCGGTCGGACACCGACCTCACCGTGACCCAGCCGAGCATCTACTTCGGCGAGCTGTCCAACGACTACGTCCTCGTCAACACGCGCACCGACGAGTTCCACTACCCGGAGGGGGACGACAACGTCTCGGTCCGCTACGACGGCAGCGGCGGCGTCGAGCTCGGGAACCTCTTCCGGCGGCTGCTGTTCAGCCTGCGCTTCCGCTCGTACGAGATCATGGTCAGCGGCCAGCTCAGCGCCGAGAGCCGGCTGATCTTCCACCGCAACATCTCCGACCGGGTCGCGACCATCGCGCCCTTCCTGCGCTACGATTCCGACCCGTACCTGGTCATCGCCGACGGCCGCCTGTTCTGGATCCGCGACGCCTACACCGTCAGCGGCAACTACCCCTACGCCACGCCCGTGGGCGACCGCATCAACTACATCCGGAACTCGGTCAAGGTGGTGATCGACGCCTACAACGGGACGACCACGTTCTATCTGGCGCAACCGGACGATCCGCTGGCCGCCACGCTCGGCAAGGTGTTTCCCGACCTCCTGCAGCCGCTCGACGCCATGCCCGAGACGCTCAGGAGCCACGTCCGCTACCCGGAAGGCATCTTCGCCCTGCAGACCGCCATGTACTCGACCTACCACATGACCAACCCGGCGGTTTTCTACAACCGCGAGGACGAATGGGAGGTCCCGGTCATCGACGGCGAGCAGATGGAGCCGTACTACACCATCATGCGGCTGCCGGGCGAGCAACGCGCGGAGTTCATCCAGATGCTGCCGTTCACGCCGCGCGGCAAGAACAACCTGGCGGCGTGGATGGTCGCGCGCAGCGACGGCGAGCACTACGGCAAGATGCTCGTGTTCCAGTTCCCCAAGCAGAAGGTGGTGTTCGGTCCGTCGCAGATCGTGGCGCGGATCAATCAGGACCAGGAGATCTCGCCCCAGATCACGCTGTGGAACCAGCAGGGGTCCGAGGTCATCCAGGGCACGCTGCTGGTGATCCCGATCGAGGAGGCGCTGCTCTACATCCGGCCGCTCTACCTGCGGGCGTCCGGCGGCCGCATCCCCGAGCTCAAGCGGGTCATCGTGGCGTACCAGAACCAGATCGTGATGGAGGAGACGCTGGACCAGGCCCTCGCCCGGCTCTTCGGCACGCGGGCGGCGGAACCGGCGCCGCGCCCGGCGGCGACACTCGTCGCGCGCGCCGACGCGGCCGCGAGCTCGATTGCGGCGGCGGTCGCGGACGCCGGCGGCGACCTGACCCTGGCGCAGCAGGCGAGCGAGCACTACTCGCGGGCCATGCAGGCGCAGCGTCAGGGCGACTGGGCCGAGTACGGCACGGAAATCGAGATGCTCGGCAACGTGCTCGCGCAGCTCGACGGCTCGCAGGGCCAGAACTAGGAGCATTCCCGATGCATGCGACCACCCGCGCCGCCATCGCCGCCCTGCTGTGCACCGCTCTCGCCCAGTGCTCCGCGCCCGACCCGGCGCCGGTCGAGCCGACGCCGGGTCTGCTGGCGTTCACCGGGGCCCGGCTGATCACGGGGGACGGCGCGGTCATCGAGCAGGGCACCCTGGTGGTCCGCGACGGCCGGATCGAGGCGGTCGGGGCGAGCGACGCGGTTGCCGTGCCCGCCGACGCGACGGCGGTGGACCTCGCCGGGAAGACGGTCACGCCGGGACTGGTCAACGCGCACGGGCACGTCAACGACGTGCGCGGCCTCGACGCCGACCCGGCGTTCTACACCGAAGAGCACGTGACGAGCCAGCTCGCCCTGTACGCCCGCTACGGGGTGACCACCGTGGTCAGCCTCGGCGGCGGCGGTCCGGCCGGCGTGGCCGTGCGGGATCGCGAGGGACCCGGCCTGGCGCACGCGCGCCTGCGGCTGGCGGGCCCGGTCATCACCGCCGACTCGCCGGAGGAGGCCGCCGCGCGCGTGAACGAGGTCGCCGACATGGACGTCGACTTCATCAAGATCCGCGTGGACGACAACCTCGGCACGACGCCGAAGATGCCGCCCGACGTGTACACGGCGGTGATCGACGCGGCGCACGCCCGCGGGCTGAAGCTGACGGCCCACCTCTACTACCTCGCGGACGCGAAGGGGCTGCTCGGGGCGGGGGCCGACTTCATCGCGCACAGCGTGCGGGACCAGCCGGTCGACGACGAGCTGATCGCGCAGCTCGCCGAGCACGACATCTGCTACTGCCCGACCCTCATGCGGGAGGTCTCCACGTTCGTCTACGAGGAGCGCCCCGACTGGTTCGACGATCCGTTCTTCCTCAGGGACGTGGACCCGGCGGTCGTGCAGGCGCTCGAAGCGCCGGCCTATCAGCAGCGCATCCGGGACAGCCGCAGCGCCCAGACGTACAAGGTCGCGCTCGGGCAGGCGCAGGAGAACCTCGGGATGCTCGCCGACGCCGGCATCCGCATCGCGATGGGCACCGATACGGGACCCGCGGCCCGCTTCCAGGGGTACTTCGAGCACGGCGAGCTCGAGCTGATGGTCGAGTCCGGCCTGACGCCGATGCAGGCTATCGTCGCAGCGACCGGGGACGCGGCCGCCTGCCTCGACCTCGACGGGGTGGGCACGCTGGCAGCCGGCAACTGGGCCGACTTCGTCGTCTACGCGGCCGACCCGCTGGCGGACATTCGCAACACGCGGACCATCGAGTCGGTCCGCGTGGCGGGCAACGAGGTGCCCGGCGTCAGCGGGACCTGACGGCCCCGCCCGCCGCCCGCCGCCGGCGGCGCAGCTCGCCCAGGCCCGTCGTTGCGCGCGCCGCCAGCATGGCGAGGGCCACCCCCGCGGCGCCGGCGGCGGCGTCCGCCACGCTCATGACGCGCAGCGGCGACACGGTCTGCAGGACCTCGAGCGCAAGACCGAGCACCACCAGGCCCGCCACGATGCGCCGCTCGGCGACCCGCGTCGGGTACGCCGGGTAGCTCACCGCCATCAGGACGAAGTAGACGGTCAGGTGCAGCAGCTCGTCCGACACGCCCGGCCGCGGCAGCGCCTGCTGCGGCAGCAGCGACAGCGTGCACACCGCCGCGACGCCGCTCCAGAACACGATCTTCCAGAGCCGGGGCGCCAGCAGGATGGCGAATCGACGTTCTGACGACTGCATGCTGCAACGGCCCGCGCGGCCGACTCCCGCGCTGCTCAGGCGCGCGCGGCGCGCCGCTTCCGCCAGTAGCGCGCCAGGCCGAGCCAGCCGAGCGAGAGCGGCGACGCGAAATCGTAGAGGTCGACCTCCTCCGGGGGCAGATGGCGCTGCAGATACAGCCGCGCCTCGGCGGTGAACGCCCGCAGCCGGTCGTCGTCGCCCCCCTCGCCGTCGCCCACCCGGCGGGCGATGCCGGACAGCGCGCCGAGATGCTCGACGAACGCGTCGAGATGTCCCGTCACGTCCTCGTGCGGCCCGAAGTGGGTGACGAACAGGGTGGACGGCCGCCACGCGCGTACCACCTCCACGCTCTCCAGCCAGGCTTCGATGTCGATGTCCGGCGGCGGGGTCGGCGGCATCACGAACAGCGCCTCGCCGGTCCGGACTCCTGCCGTGTCGCCGACCAGCGCGACGCCGCTCGCACGATCGAGGAAGCCCACGTGATGCGACGCGTGCCCCGGCAGGTAGGCGACCTCGAAGCGGCGCCCGGCGACGTCGAGCTGCTCGCCGCCCCGCAGCTCCCGAATGTTCCGCGCCGGCACCGGCAGGAACTCGCCCCACAGGCGGTCCATGTCGGCGCCGTAGAGTCGGCCCGCGCTCGCCAGCAGCCGGGCCGGGTCGGCCATGTGCGGGGCCCCGCGCTCGTGGACGTGGACCTCCAGGTCCGGGTTCTCCCTGACCAGCGACCCGGCCGCGCCGGCATGGTCGAGGTGAATGTGCGTCAACAGCACGGCGCGGATGTCCCGCACGCCGATGCCCTGCGCGGCGAGCTTGCGGCGCAGCGTCTCCAGGCACGTCGACGGGCCCGGGTCGACCAGCGCCACGCCGGCCGCGCCCTGGACCACGGCCGTCGCGATCACCCGCGGGTTGCCCAGGAAGTCGAGATCGATGTACGAGAGCCCGCGGCCGATCGTGCGCATCGACCGACAGTCTACACGGTGTCCCGACACGCCGGCTTGACCTGCCGAAACCGCTGTCGGTACGCTGGGGATCGAGGGCGATGGTCGAGACTCCCGTGCGCCCGGATGGCGCGGTCCGCGAGCAGCACGAGCAGCAGACCCTGACGCCGAAGATGTACAGGGTCGTCCTGCTGAACGACGACTACACGACCATGGAGTTCGTCGTGAGCGTGCTCGAACGGGTGTTCCAGAAGGGCCCGGCCGAGGCCTTCCGTCTGATGATGCAGGTTCACACGCACGGTCGCGCCGTGTGCGGAACCTACACGTACGAAGTGGCCGAGACGAAGGTCGGGGCCGTTCGAGAGCTGGCCAGGGAGGAGGGTTTCCCCCTGCAGGCCAGCCTGGAAGAAGGGTGACATGTTCAGCGCGTCGCTCGAGCTCGTCCTCAACGTCGCGTACCGCGAGGCGGCGTCGCGCCGCCACACCCACCTGACGCTCGAGCACCTGCTGTACACCCTCGCGCACGATGCCGAGGGCGAGCGCATCCTGGCCGCGTGCGGCGCCGACCTCGGCACCTTGCGGCGCACGCTCGACGAGTTCATGGCGACGCTCGAGACATTCGCCAGGGGCGAGCGCGCCCGCGAGCCGAGCCAGACGCTCGGCTTCCGGCGCGTGCTCCAGACGGCCGTCCTGCACGTCCAGAGCGCCGGGCGCGACGAGGTGCGCTCGGGCGACGTGCTCGCCGCCATCCTCCAGCAGCCCCGGGCCTACGCCGCCCAACTGCTGGAGGCGCAGGACGTGACGCGCCTCGACGTGCTCAACTACATCTCGCACGGCATCTCGAAGGTGCCGGCCGCCGGCAACGGCGAGCCGTCGACCGCCGGCGCCGCCGCCGGCGCCGGCGGCGGCGGCAAGGACGAACCGGGCGCCGCGCGCGACCCGCTCGCCGCCTATGCCGTGAACCTGACCGCGGAGGCACGGGCCGGCCGCCTCGATCCCCTGATCGGGCGCACGGCCGAGCTGCGCCGCACCATGGAGATCCTCTGCCGGCGGCGCAAGAACAACCCGGTCTTCGTCGGGGAGGCCGGCGTCGGCAAGACGGCGCTCGCCGAGGGCCTGGCGTCGCGGCTGATCGGGGACGACACGCCCGCGCGGCTCGCCGGAGCGGAGGTATTCGCGCTCGACACCGCGGCGCTGCTGGCCGGCACCCGTTTCCGCGGCGATTTCGAGGAGCGGTTCAAGGCGGTCATCGCCGGGCTCGGCAACTATCCGCTGCCCATCCTGTTCATCGACGAGGTGCACGCCACCCTGGGAGCGGGCGCGACGACCGGCGGCACGATGGACCTGGCCACGCTCATCAAGCCGGTCCTCGCCACCGGCGCGCTGCGCGTCATCGGCTCGACGACCTTCGACGAGTTCAAGCAGATCGAGAAGGATCGCGCGCTGGCGCGGCGCCTGCAGAAGGTGGTCGTCGACGAGCCGACCGTCGACGAGACGACCCGGATTCTCGAAGGGCTGCGACCGCGGTACGAAGCCCACCACGATGTCCGCTACAGCGACGACGCCATCGGCGGCGCGGCGAAGCTGGCCAGCCGGCACCTGCGGGACTCCCGCCTCCCCGACAGCGCCATCGACGTGGTGGACGAGGCCGGCGCCGCGCTCGCGCTGCGCCAGACCGCGGCCGACGCCGGGGACGAGGACGGAGCCGCCGAGCCGCCCGTCGTCACGCTCGGGGCGCTCGAGCAGGTCGTCGCCCGCATGGCCCGGATTCCGGAGAAGCAGGCGTCCTCGTCGGACAAGGAGCGATTGCGCACGCTCGAGGAGTCGCTGCAACGCGTCGTCTTCGGTCAGCCCGCCGCCGTGCAGGCCGTGGTCACGGCCATCAAGCGGGCCCGCGCCGGCCTCGGACAGCCGGATCGGCCCGCCGGCTCGTTTCTCTTCACCGGGCCGACCGGCGTCGGTAAGACGGAGCTGGCGAGGCAACTGGCCCTCCATCTCGGCAACGAGTTCATTCGCTACGACATGAGCGAGTACATGGAGAAGCACGCCGTGGCCCGGCTCATCGGCGCGCCGCCCGGCTACGTGGGCTTCGAGCAGGGCGGCCTGCTCGTCGACGCCGTCCGCACGCACCCGTACAGCGTCGTGCTGCTCGACGAGATCGAGAAGGCCCACCCGGACGTGTACAACATCCTGCTGCAGGTCATGGACCACGCGACGCTGACCGACAACGGCGGGCGGCGGGCCGACTTCCGGCACGCCGTCGTCATCATGACGTCGAACGCGGGATCCCGGGAGGCGGGTGCGCCCGTGATCGGCTTCGGCGACGACCGGCCCGCGGCGGCCCAGGGACGGATGATGTCGGCGATAGAGCGCGTCTTCAGCCCCGAGTTCCGCAACCGGCTCGACGCGATCGTGTCGTTCGATCCGCTGACGTCGGCGGTCATGGAGATGATCGTCGAGAAGTTCATCCTGCAGCTCGAGGCCCAGCTCGCCGAGCGCCAGGTGGCGATCAGCCTGCTGCCCGAAGCCCGCGCGTGGCTGGCGGTCAGGGGCTACGACGAGGTGTACGGCGCCCGCCCCCTCGCACGGGTGGTGCAGACGGAGGTCCGCAATCCGCTCACCGACGAGCTCCTGTTCGGGCGGCTCGAGGGCGGCGGCACGGTGCGCATCGGCCTGTGCGACGACGCGCTGACCTTCGAGTACGAGCCGGCCGCGCCGGCGCCGCAGCCCGCGCCGGACACCGTCGAGGAAGCGACCGGTGACTGACGAGCCGGCGCCCGGCGGCGACGAGCGGCGGCAGGCGCACGGCGACATTCGGGTCGTCGACAGGCGCTGGTGGGCGCGGGAGAACGGCGGCGGCGGCGACGCGCCTGCCGGCAAGCCTTCCTACGTCGAGGATCTCGAGCGGCAGCTCGCGGACAAGGACGACCTGCTGAAAGGCGCCACCGCCCGCTGCCAGGAGGCGGTCGCCGAGCTCGAGCGGACCCGTGAGCGACTGCGCCGCGAGGCCGAGAAGGACATCGGCCGCGAGGTGCGGCGCGTGCTGGCGAGCTTCCTCGACGTGGTCGACAACCTCGACCGGGCCGTCGCCGTGCGACCGCCGGACGGGGCCGGTTGGGAAGGCTCGGTGCTCCAGGGCGTCGGCCTGGTGCGCGAGCAGTTCCTGGCGGCGCTCGAGCGTCACGGGGTGACGCGGTTCGACGCGGCGCAGGAACCGTTCGACCCGACCCGGCACGACGCGCTGTCCACCGCGCCGGTCGCCGACGCGGCGCAGGACAACCTCGTGGTCGAGGTGGTCAAGCCGGGCTACCTGATCGACGGCGAGGTGCTGCGGCCGGCCAGCGTGACGGTGGGCAGATGCGTCTCTACGTAGAGCCGATGGATGCGGTGCTGGTCGAGTTCGACGCGCGGGGGCGCGTGCGGTTCGACGACGAGGACTGGACCACCCCGTCGCTGCAGGAGGCGCGCGCCATCCTGTACGCCGCCGAGCAGCACGCGGCGGAGCTCAGGGAACTGATCGAAGCCCTCGAAGCCGCCAGTCCAATCCGCTAGGCGTCTGCCCCGCGGAACCGTGCAGACTCCGCAAGGCGGGAACGGCGCGGGGCGAAGGGGTCCCCGCAAGTGGACGCCGGGGGTTCGGGGCGCAGCCCCGTCCAATCTTAGAGACCGGTGGCCATCGCGGCCCGCTGCGCGTCCTCGACCCCCGCCACGATCGCGGCCGTCGGGTCGTCCTCGACGCCCGACGCATACAGGTAGTCGACGTTGACACCGGCGCCCGCCAGCACGCCCGCCGTCTTCTCGAGCGACCCGGGATCGTTCGGCACCTGAATGAACAGCACGTCGCGCCGGTCGACGGCGTACTCCCTGTCTTCGAGCGTCCCGGCGGCATGCAGCGGGTTGTCGACGATCAGACGCAGCGTGCCTCCGGACTCGAGGCTCAACGCGAGGATGTTGATGCGTTCGTCCACCAGGTGGCGGCACACCCGCCCCAGTTCGCCGGGGCTGTTCGGCAGTCGCAGCGAGATCTCCGTTCGAATCGCCATGGCCGGAGCTTATCCCAACTGCCGCGGCGGCGACCAGCGGCCGCGACGACGCCTCCGGGGACGGCGGGACGGCCGGGGAGATCCGCTAGAATCACCTGGATGACGACCGACACGGTATCGCCGATCGAGGTGGCCAGCCGCCTGGACGGGTTCGATTACGCCATCCGCAGCATCGTCGCGGAAGCCCAGGCGGTGGAGCGGAGCGGGCGGACCGTCCACTACCTCAACATCGGGGATCCGGTGCTGTTCGGGTTCCGGACGCCGCCCCATCTCGTCGAGGCGGTGGTACGCGCGATGCGGGACGGACACAACGGGTACACGCACGCGTCCGGCATCATGCCGGCGCGCGAGGCCGTCGCGGCCGAGTACACGTCCCGCGGCATCCCGTTGTCGCCCGACCGGGTCGTCCTGACGTCGGGCACGTCCGAAGGGATCGAGCTGGCCATCAGCGTCCTCGCCGATCGCGAGGACGAGGTGCTGGTGCCGCTGCCGACCTACCCCTTCTACACGGCCGTCCTCGGCAAGCTGGGCGCCCGCGCCGTCTACTACCGCACCGACCCCGCGCGGGGATGGGAGCCGGACCTCGAGCACCTCGAGAGCCTGATCGGCGCGCGCACGCGGGCGCTGGTGGTCATCGACCCGAACAACCCGACCGGTGCGGTCTACGGGGAACGCACGCGGCTGGCGCTGCTGGAGATCGCCGACCGGCACAACATCGTGCTGCTGTCCGACGAGGCGTACACGGATCTCGTCTACAGCGGGCCGGGGTCGCCGATCGGGTCGCTCAACCCCGACGCGCCGGTCATCTCCTTCTCGTCGGCGTCGAAGGCGTACGTCGCGCCGGGCTGGCGGACGGGGTGGATGGCCGTGGGCGCCGGCGAGCGGCTCGACAAGGTCCTGACGGCGGTCAAGCGGCTGGCGGACGGCCGCCTCTGCACCAACGGCCCCATGCAGCACGCGGTTGCCGCGGCGCTGAGCGGCGACCGCAGCTACCAGGACGACTTCCGCCGGCAGCTCAGGGAGCGGGCCGAGGTGGCGACGCGGCGGCTGAACGCCATCGACGGCATCTCCTGCGTGGCGCCGGCCGCGGCCTTCTACGTGCTGCCGCGGGTGGAGCTCCCGCCCGGCCGCACCGACCACGACTTCGTGCGCGGGCTGCTGCATCGGACCGGCGTGCTCTGCGTGCACGGATCCGGCTTCGGCACGGATCCGGCCGACGGCTTCTTCCGCATCGTGTTCCTGGCGTCCCCGCCGCAGCTCGACGCCTACTTCGATGCCATAGAGACCTTCACGGCGGCTTTTCGCGCCGCGTGAGCCGCGCGCTCCGCCGGTTTGGATCTTGCATCGGCGCACCGCGCGCAGCACACTATCGGGTGTGAAGCGAGTTGCCCTCGTTCTCGCGTCGTTGTGCCTGTTCCCCGCGCCTTCGGCGGCGCAGGCGCCGCTGACCCTGGCCGCCTTCGACGCGCTCGTCGCCGACCTGCGAGCGGTGGTCGAAACGGCTGACGCACGCGGCTTCCTGGGGCTGCTGACCGCGGAGGCGGACGTCGCGGCGGCCCGGGAGTTCGCCGACGAGGCGCTGCACCCGGGAATCTCCAGAGCCGTCGTCGCGGCGCGCTTCGTCTCGCCCGTGGAAGACGCCCCGGACGGCGACCGCCACCGCCTCACCGTCGAGGTGTTCACCGAGCGCGGCAACCGCGGCCGGCTGCAGACCTGGCAGCTCGACGTCGGCCGCGAGACCGAACCCGGCGGCGGGGCCGGACCCTGGCGCATCGCCGCGCTCGACGGACCCGACACCATCGACGGGCTCTACCACCTCTCGCCGCGCACGGATCGGCAGTTCGACGCGGCCGGCCTGGAGATTGCGGCCGAGGACATGCAACTGCGCATGTCGCGCGGCGCGGCGTTCGTCGTGGAGATCGACGCCGGCGTCACCGGGCTGGTGCTCGTGGGCGAGGGCGTCCTGACGTTCTCGCCGCAACCCGCGTCCGAGCGGCGGCAGATAGAGATCTTCACCGGGCGCGAGACCCTCGAGGCCGAGTTCACGCAGGCGTTCGTCAGAATCCATCCGTTGATGCTCGACGCGCGGGTGCGGACCGCCCTCGAGCAGACCCGGGTGGACGAGGGCCATGCCGAGGAGGCGCAGGAGGTGTTCGACGCGCTGGCGGGCCTGACGTTCGTCGTGGACTTCAGCGACTTCAGCGACCGCACCTGGTGGCTCACCCCGCGGCCCGGCAACTTCGTCGCCGAGTTCGTCACGCGCGAGCACGGGAACCTCACGTACACCCTGGCCGATCAGCGGCCCGAGGACATCTCCCTGTACACGCGCGACCCGGCGCGCGTGATCTCGCTGTATCCGTCGGCGCACAAGCGCGCCACGAGGGGCCGGTACTACGACCGGCAGGACGCCGCGACGTTCGACGTGCTCGACTACGACATCGAGGCCTCGTTCGAGCCGCGCGGCGTGGGCCGGGAATCGCTCGGGGCGCGGCCGACCCTGCTCGGGTGCTGGATCGACGCGACGGTGCGCCTGGCGGTGCGCGTGAACGACGCGCCGCTCAGGTCGCTCACGCTGCAACTGGCCGAGGCGCTGCGGGTGCACTCGGTGACCTCGCGCGAGCTGGGATCGCTGCTGTACTTTCGCATGCGCGGCCGCAACGACATGGTCGTCAACCTGCCGGCGGAGGCGCCGCCCGGCACGGAGTTCACCATCCTGGTGCGCTACTCCGGCCTGCTCGAAGCCGACGAGCTCGAGGAGAACTGGATCGGCCGGCAGCGGCTCCTGGAACGCGGCAGGAGAGTCACGTACGCCATTCCGGAACGGCGCTACCTCTACACGAACGTGAGCCGCTGGTACCCGCAGCCTGCCTCGGCGGACTACGCCACCGCCACGATGACGCTGACGATTCCGGCGGACTACGGCATCGTCGCCAGCGGCGACCCCGACGACGGCAACCCGCCCCTCGAGGCGCCCACCGACGCCCGCGGGACGCGCACCTTCTCGTTCGTCGCGGTGCAGCCGGCCCGCTACCTGTCGTGCGTCATCACGCGGTTCGCCGGGCACGCGACGCCGGCGCAGGAGATCGTGCTCGACCGCGCCGGGCGCGAGCCCCGCCGGGGCGTCTCGTACGACAGCCTGTCGGTGGCGGTGGAGGCCAACGACTTCGGCCGCGAGCACATCCCCCGGTTCGCCGAGACGGCGGCGAAGATCCTCCGCTTCTACGCGTCGCTCGTGGGCGACCTGCCCTACCCGACGTTCACGCTGACGCTGGCCGACAGCCGCCTCCCGGGCGGCCACAGCCCGCCGTACTTCGTCGTGCTCAACCAGCCGCTGCCGGTCCACGGACGCCTGATGCGCACGTGGCGCACCGATCCCGTCGCGTTCAGCGGCTACCCCGCGTTCTTCGTGGCGCACGAGCTCGCCCACCAGTGGTGGGGTCAGGCCGTGGGCTGGAAGAACTACCACGAGCAGTGGCTCAGCGAAGGCCTCGCGCAGTACTTCGCCGCCCTGTACGCGCGCGAGGAACACGGCGAGGAAGCCTTCGTCGACGTGCTCTCGCAGTTGCGCCGCTGGAGCCTGCGCCACGCCGACCAGGGACCAATCTACCTGGGCTATCGGCTCGGGCATCTGGTGGAGGAGCCGCGGGTGTTCCGCGCCCTCGTCTACAACAAGAGCGCCCTCGTGCTGCACATGCTGCGGCGGCTGGTCGGCGACGACGCCTTCTTCCGGGGACTCCGGCGGTTCTACACGGAGATGCGGTTCCGCACCGCCGGCACCGACGACCTGATACGCGCCTTCGAGGCCGAGTCGGGGCGGTCGCTGGACGCTTTCTTCCGGCGCTGGATTCACGAGTTCGACGTGCCGGTCCTGCGCTTCGACTACCGGACCGAGCCGCGGGCCGGCGATGCGGACGCCACCGACGTGGTGCTCCGCTTCCGGCAGGCGGGCGAGGTCTTCGAGGTGCCGGTGACCGTCACGCTCACCTATCGCTCGGGGGCCGAGGAATCGGTCGTCATGGCCGTGACCGAACCGACCACCGAGCTGCGCGTCCCGCTGCGCGGGCCGCTGCGGGACGTCGACGTGAACCGCGACAGCGCGGCCCTGGCCGAGATCCGCCGCTAGCTGTCATACTCGATTCATGAGCCTGCACGCACGCACCCTCGCAGCCGGCGCGCTGGCGGCCACCCTGTGGGCGTCGATGGCCGCGGCGCAGCCCGGCCGGATCCCGATCGAGCTGGCGACGGTGGCCGAGGCCGACGCCGCCCACGCGGGCACGACCTTCCGCGTCGCGGTGCAGGCGCAGCTCGAACCCGGGTTCCACGTGAACTCGCAGGAGCCGCTGGAGGCGTTCCTCATCCCCACCGTCGTGACGCTCGATCCGCCGGAGGGCATCGAGCTGGCGGGCCTGGCCTGGCCCGCGGCGATCCTGTTGAGCCAGACGGGGGCCGACCAGCCGCTGGCGGTGTTCGAGGAGGAGTTCGCCATCGGCGCCGCGCTGGCGCTCGACAGCGGGCTGGCGCCCGGCGACTACGCCGTGCCGGGCGTCCTGCGCTACCAGGCGTGCGACGAGACGATGTGCTACCTGCCGGCCACCGCCCCGCTCGACTTCTCCGTGACGGTCGTGCCGGAGACGCAGGCGATCGCGCCCCGGCACGCCGAGATCTTCGCGGGCCTGACCTTCGATGCCGCGGCCGCGGGAGCGGGCGGGCCGGCGGCGGACGCGGCCGCGCCCAGCCCGCAGCCGCCCGCCGCGGAGGCCGACGTGCTGACGCAGCTCGCCGGCTTCACCGTGCTCGGCACGACCGGCGGCTATCTGGATACGGGCGAGTTCCTGGACTTCGTGGAGCGGGCGGAGTCGGGCCGGGCCGAAACGGGGTGGTTCGAGGGGCGGGGACCGATCGCGATTCTGGCGCTGGTGCTCATCGGCGGACTGGCGCTCAACCTCACGCCCTGCGTCCTGCCCCTGATTCCGATCAACCTGGCCATCATCGGGGCGGGGACCCGCGCCGGGTCGCGCGGGCGCGGCTTCGCGCTGGGCAGCGCGTACGGGCTCGCCATGGCGCTCGTGTACGGCGGCCTCGGGCTCGCCGTCATCCTGACGGCCGGCACGTTCGGGACGATCAACGCGTCGCCGTGGTTCAACCTGGCGATCGCGGCGCTGTTCGTCGTCCTCGGCCTGGCCATGTTCGACATCGTCACGATCGACTTCTCGCGCTTCCAGAGCGCCGTGAACCTCGGCGGGCCGGGGGGCAACAGCTCGTTCCTCGTCGCCTTCGCGCTGGGCGGGGTCGCCGCGCTGCTGGCGGGCGCCTGCGTCGCGCCGGTCGTCATCCAGGTCATCGTCTTCTCCAGCAGCCTGTACTCGGCAGGCGTGACCGCCGCGCTCGCGCTGCCCTTCCTGCTCGGCGTGGGGATGGCCCTCCCGTGGCCGGTCGCGGGCGCCGGGCTGTCGGTGATTCCGAGACCCGGACCCTGGATGGTGCGCGTCAAGCAGGCGTTCGGCGTCTTCATCCTGGGCACGGCGATCTACTACGGCGCGCTCGCCTACGGACTGTTCAGCCAGCGCTGGGTCGATCCCGCCGCGGTGGCCGACAGCGTCGCGGAGATGCTCGAGGAGGGGTGGCACGCGTCGCTGAGCCAGGGGCTGCAGACGGCCCGGCTGGAGCAGAAGCCGGTGCTGGTCGACGTCTGGGCGACGTGGTGCAAGAACTGCCTGACGATGGACCGGACCACGCTCAAGGACCCCGCGGTGCAGGAGGCGCTCGACGGCTACGTGAAGATCAAGTTCCAGGCCGAGGACCCCGGCCTCTCGCCGGCGAGCGAGGTCATGGCGCGTTTCGAGGGCATCGGCCTGCCGACCTACGCCATCCTGCGCCCCGGCACGCCCTAGACCTAGAAGTCTGCGCCGTAGAACGGCGTAGACTCCTGGTGAGGGTTGGTTGGGCGCCGAGCGGAGCCGTCAGGCGACGATTGGCGGGCTAGTCCGGCACGCGGACCGCGAGCGCCCGCTCGCGAACGCCGATCGCCAGCGAGCGCGACCCGGAGACCACTTCGCCGTCCACGTGAAAGGCCAGGGGGGCGGCGGCGGCGATTGCGCCGGCCCTGACCGAGTGGGTCTGCACCCCCTTCAGCCGCTGCAGCGTGCCGGCGAACAGACGGGGCGCCTGCCACAGGATCGCCGGGACGGACATGGCCGGGACGACCACGAGCTCGAGCAGGCCGTCGTCGGGGCGGGCGCGCGGCGCGATCAGGGCGTGGCTGCCGTACTGGCGGGTGTTGGCGACGGCGACGAACAGGGCTTCGCGCTCGCTCGCGACAGCGCCCGCCTCACCTGGTAGCGTGCGGGCTCGTACGTCGCGACCTCGCGCAACACCGCCTTCACGTACCCGCCGAGGCCGCGGCGAGGGCCGGCATTGAAAGCGGCGGCGAGGCGGGCGTCGAAGCCGACCCCGGCGACGTTGAAGAAGAGCCGCCCGCCGAGCTCCCCCGCGTCGATCCGCCGTACCGCGCCCCCCAGGGCCACCTCGAGCGCGCGGCGCGCATCGCGAACGAGCCCGAGCTCGCGCGCCAGGCCGTTGCCCGAGCCGGACGGCACGATGCCCAACGTCACGCGGCGCGAGACGAGCTCGGAGGCGACCTCGTTGATCGTCCCGTCGCCGCCCCAGACCACCACGGTGTCGACGCCCTGCGCCGCCAGCGCTCGCGCGGCTTCCCGGCCGCGGCCGCGGCCGTCCGCGACGAGCACCTGCCCGTCGACGCCGCGCGCCCGCAGCACGTCGCGCGCCAGCGCCGTTCGCGCGCCGATCGCACGCCGCCCGCGTACCCCCGCGCGGGGGTTGATGAGGACCGCCACCCGCCCCGCCTGTCCGGCCGCCATGCCGGTCGGATTCTACGTTGAATCCTTCGGGCGCAGTCCCCTGCAGAGGGCAGGGCGCCCGGATCGCGTCACCCGCGCAGGACATCGGCCGGCACCGGCGCCGCCGGAACGCGGCCCGTTCTCGGACGCCGGCGGGCCGGCATGGATCTTGATACTCATGAGGACGGCCGCGCGGATCGGCGGGATGCGTCAACTTGGAGGCAGGCGCTGGCATCGCGGCATCCCGTTTCGTCGTGCACTGGCGATTCGCGCGGCCGTCTTCGCTATACTGGCGCCGTGACCGTGGCGCTCGACCTTCCGCTCGACAATGCCGCCATCGAGCGGATCCTGCCCCACCGGTGCCCGTTCCTGCTGGTCGACCGCATCACCGAGCTCGAGTTCGACAAGCGGATCGTGGGCATCAAGAACGTCTCCCTCAACGAGCGCTTCCTGGCCCGCCCGCCGGGCGAGAATCCGGTCCTGCCGCCGACGATCCTCACGGAGGCGGTGGCCCAGGTCGGCGCGATCCTGATCCTCGCGAAGCCCGAGAACCGCGGCCGGCTGCCCTACTTCATGGGCATCGACCGCGTGCGCTACCGCCGGCCCGTGCACCCCGGCGACATCGTCGTGATCGAGGCGACCGTCGATCGCCTGCGCAGCCGCATGGGGCGGCTCAAGGGCTTCGCGCGCGTCAACGACGAGGTGGCGGTGGAGGGCACGATGGCGTTCGCCCTCGGGCCGGGTCCGGGCGGGAACGGCGGGCAGGCGGGCTGACGGGACGACTTCGCACCCGCCGGCGCGCGGCGCCGGATGCGATCGCGCGATTTTGATATAGAATGCCGCCATGGCCTCGAATAAGCACAGCAACCAGGTGTCGGAACGGCAGGCGCCCCAGCAATCCGCCGGGCCGCCGTGGGTGTTGATAGGCGGCGTCCTGGCCGTGGTGGCGCTGGCCGTGTTCGTGTTGTATCCGGGCTGGGCCTCCGAGTCGCGGGACACGGTTGCCGACGCCGACCACGCCGGTCACGCCGACCACGGCGCGACGGCGGCGGAGCAGCCGGCCGCCCCGCCGCCCCCTGCCGCGGAGGCGGTGCCGGTCGCGACCGTCGAGGTCACGACACCGGATCCCGATGCGCCGATGCCGCCGTTGCCCTTCATTCCCAACATGGTGCCGCGCCCGGCGGAGACCATCGCGGAAGTGTACGAGTTCGCCGGCCGGCATCCCGAAATCCTGGAGTTCGTGCCCTGCTTCTGCGGCTGCGAGACCGCCGGGCACCGGGCCAACTCGCACTGCTTCGTGCAGTCGCGGAACGCGGACGGCAGCGTCGAGGCCTGGGAGCCGCACGGCATGGGTTGCGCCGTTTGCATCGACGTCGCGCGCGACTCCATGCAGATGCACGCCTCGGGAGCGACCGTACGCGACATCCGCGCGGCCGTCGAATCGAAGTACGCCTCGCGCTTCCCGCGCATGACCCCGACGCCCTCGCCGCCGCAGGCGCAGGCGCAGTAGGACCTCGGGGCGGCGCTCGGCCCGGAACGCGATCGCCAACGGCTGCTACAATTGCGCGTGTCGCCCCGCGCCGAGCTGCCTCCGCGCGCCGCCGCGACCTCCCTTTCCGCCGCGCTGGGCCGGCTGTTCGAGTCGGTCCCCCTGGGCATCTACATCGGCGCTTTCGAGGGCGGGAACGACGCCACGGTTGCGGCCAATCCGCATCTCAAGCTCATGTTCGGACACGCGCCGGAGGTCGACGCGGCCGCGGTGCGGCCGTTCGAACCGCAACGCTTCGTCGATCCGCTGGTGCGGGCGGCGTTCTTCGCACGCCTGGAGCGCGACGGCGCGGTCACGGACTACCTGCTCCGCCTGCGGCGGGCTGACGAGACCCCGTTCTGGGCGGAGGTGACGGCGGCTGTCGACGGCGCCCCGGACGGCGCGGGGAGACGGCTGTCGGCGCTCGTGCGAGACGTCAGCGAGCGCCGGCGGATGGAGGACCAGAACCGGGATGTCTCCCACCAGGTGCTCCAGGCGGAGAAGCTGGCGGCGCTCGGGCAGACCGTTTCCGGCGTGGCCCACGAGCTGAACAATCCGCTGGCCACGATTCTCACCTGGTCGGAGCGGCTGGCGGCGCGGCGGCTCGACAGCGTCGCGAGGCGCGGCGTCGAAACGATCCTGGGCGAGGCGGAGCGGGCCGCCAAGATCGTCCGCAACCTGCTGACGTTCTCGCGCAAGCGCCACACCACCCGGGCGATGGTCGACCTGAACCAGGTGGTGCGGGAGACCCTGGCGCTGCGCGCCTACGAGCAGCGCGTGTCCAACATCACCACCATCGACGGGCTCGCCACGGGCCTGCCCCGGGTCTTCGCCGACCCGCACCACCTCAAGCAGGTGCTGCTGAACCTGGTCATCAATGCCGAGCAGGCCATGCTGTCCGCGCACGGACGCGGGACGTTGGTGACCCGCTCCTGGCTCGACGCCGAGCGCGACGTGGTCGTCCTCGAGCTGAACGACGACGGCCCCGGCGTGCCGGACGAGGTGCAGCCGAAGATCTTCGATCCGTTCTTCACGACGAAGGCGGTCGGCAAGGGAACCGGCCTCGGCCTGACCGTCGCGTACGCCATCGTGCAGGACCATGGCGGTCAGTTGCGCGTGGAGTCGGCCGCGGGAGGAGGGACGTCCTTCTTCCTCGAGCTGCCGTCCGGCGGCGACGGCCGGCCGGCCCCGGAACGGGCGCCCGATCAGCCCGTCGGCGATGGAGGCGGAGCGGCGGTCCTTGTCGTCGAGGACGAACCGGCGCTTGCGGCGGCCGTGGCGGAAGTGCTGACCGACGCCGGGTATCGGGTCGATCGCGCCGGCGACGGACGCGACGCGCTCGAGCGGGTGCAGGCAACCGTGTACGACCTGGTCGTCTGCGACCTCAGGATGCCCAGAATGGACGGCCGCGCGTTCTATCAGGAGATCGCGAGGTCGACGCCGCGACTGGCGCGGCGGATCGTGTTCGTGACGGGCGACGTCGCCGGCACCGACGCGGAGCGTTTCCTGGCCGAGAGCGGATGCCGCTGGCTCGCGAAACCGTTCCGCCTCCGCGACCTCCTCCGCGTCGCCCGCGAGCTGACCGGGTAGCGGTCCAGGTCCAGACGGGACTGCGCCCCAAGCCCCCAGCGTCCGCTTGCGTGGCCCCTTCGCCCCGCGCCGTTCCCGCCGAGGCGCGCCGTGCGCGCCTTGGGACCACGCGCCGTGGCTCTCGTGGTCCCTGGTCCTACGCCGCCTCGCGCAGCGGCGCCGGGGACGCCGCGGCCAGCTCGTGCGGGGCCAGGTCGGGCCCGAGCAGCTCGCGCAGGCGGCGAATGGCGCGGGCGTGGAGCTGGGAGACGCGCGACTCGTTCACGCCGATCGTCAACCCGATCTCCCGCATCGTGGCGTCGCCGTAGTAGTACATCCCGACCACCTTCCGCTCCCGCGGCGGCAGCGCGGCCAGGGCGGCGCGGATTCGGTCCTGCACCTCGTGGAGCTCGCACTCCGCGTCCGGCGCCGCAGGTTCCGAGGGCACCATCACCGGGGGCAGATTGGCCTCGTCCACCGAGTCGGCCGTCGCGAGGGGCGACGTCGACTCGATGGTGCTGATGCGCATGATCATCCGCCCGAGATGGGCCTCGTCGGAACCCAGGTGGTTCGCCAGATCCGACAGCGACGGCTCGCGCCCGAACTGGTGCCGCAGCTTCTCGCGCGCCGCCTCCAGCTCGCGCCGCGCCCGGCGCACCCCGCGCGGCCAGGCATCGCGCCGCAACGCGTCGATCATCGCGCCTCGCACGCGGCGCTCCGCGAACGTCTCGAACTTGATGCCGCGCGAGCCGTCGAACCGGTGCGCCGCATCGATCAACCCGATCATGCCGTCCTGCACCAGATCCGACACGTCCACCGAATTCGGCATGGACGCGGCCACCCGGCGGGCCAGCGCCCGCACGAACGGCAGGCTGTTGTCGAGGTGTTCCCGGTCGACCGCGGCTGCTTGCTTCGTCATCATGACCTCCCTCGCTCCCTGTAGAGGCAAGGTGGATGCCAACCACGCGGCGCCGCCGGCAGGCCGCCCGGGCAACCCTGAGAAGATCTGATAAGTAGCATCTTTTCAGCTACCTACAGACATCGAGCAGGCGCGCAACGCAGTGCACCCGGCGGCCGTGGCGCGCACCGGAGGCGTCATTGTCTTGACGATCCGGGCCTGTGCGTCAATCCGTTGACGGTCCCGGAGCGGCTGGAGGGGAGGGGAAATGGCCGCGCGCGGCGGCCACCCCGGGAGTCTGCGCCGTAGCACGGCGCCGACGACGGCAGGGTTGGCTGGGGCGCCGAGCGGAGCCGTCAGGCGACGATTGGCGGGCTACTTCGCAGGCGGGTCGAGGAGGGCCCGGATGTCCTGCGCGGTGCTGATGGCGTCGATGGCGCCGACGACTATCTGCGCGGCCCGCGCGCGGTTGCCCTCCTGCTCCCGGAGGCGGCTCTCGAGCAGCTCGGCGTTGGCGAGGATGATGCCCAGCTCGTTGTTCAGCCGGTGGAACAGGGCCACGTGCTCGGCCGGCTCGGACGCGGGGGTCTCCTCGGTCCGGGAGAACGGCAGCGGCGTCTTGCCGGGCATCAGTTGCTCCGCCGCTGCTGCGAGCCGCGCGAGTGGGCCGGACGACGGCCGCCCGTGTCCTCCGGCTTGCGCCACAGCGTGTCCACGAAGATGCGGATCGAGCCGCCCGCCGTGCGGACGTAGTCGACCTTGCCGCTGGCGATCCAGTTGTAGATCGTCCGGCGGCTCACGCCGACCAGCTCGCACGCCTTCATGATCGAGATGGTCTTCCTGTCCACCACCAGTGCCTCGCCTGCCATGTGCTTGTCTCGCATGTCTCGCTCAGCGCGCGTCTGGCCAGGATCGGCCGACCGGCTGAACCGCCTCGTGCCGACGTATCGGCCCGGGCTGCCCGCCTCTATAGTCCCGCGCTCGCCTTGACCGCGGCGGCGAACGCCGTCAAAATAATGGCGCCGCTCTAAATGACTGAAAAACAAATACATCTGCTCCTCGTCGAGGACGAGGACGCGCTGCGGGAGGTGACCGCCGAACGCCTCGGCGAGCACGGCTACCACGTGACGCAGGCCGCCTCGGGCGAGGCCGCGCTCGAAGCCCTCGCCGACTTCGCCTTCGACCTCGTCCTGACGGACCTCCGCCTGCCCGGCATCGACGGGACGACGCTCATCGAGGCCGCGGTGGAGCGGTATCCGAACATCGTGGGCCTGGTCGTGACCGGCTACGGCACGGTCAAGGATGCGGTCGAGGCGATCAAGCGCGGCGCGAGCGACTTCATCACCAAGCCCTTCCAGTTCGATCACCTGCTGCACCTCCTCGCGTCGGCCCTCGAGCAGCGCCGCCTGCAGTCCGAGAACGCGTACCTCCGGTCGCAACTCGAGGAGCGGTACCGCTTCGAGGGCATCGTCGGCAAGAGCAGGCCGATGCGGAGGCTGTTCGACGTGCTGGAAACGGTCGCGGCGACGGCCAGCACGATCCTGGTCACCGGGGAGACCGGCACGGGCAAGGAGCTGGTCGCCCGCGCGATCCACCACAACAGCCCCCGCCGCCGGCACCGCTTCGTGGCCTTCAACTGCGGCGCCGTGCCGGAGACCCTGCTCGAAGCCGAGCTGTTCGGTCACGTCCGCGGCGCCTTCACCGGCGCCGTCAGCAACCGCCAGGGCCGGCTCGAGCAGGCGCACCGGGGCACCTTCTTTCTCGACGAGGTGGGCACGATGGCCGCGAGCCTGCAGGCCAAGCTGCTGCGCGCCCTCCAGGAACGCGAGTTCGAGCGCCTGGGCGACGCGCAGCCCCTGCGCGTCGACGTGCGCGTCATCGCCGCCACCAACTCCGATCTGGCGCAGCTGGTGCGTGACGGCGACTTTCGCGAGGACCTCTACTACCGGTTGAACGTCATCCCGATCCACCTGCCGCCGCTCCGCGAACGCCGCGAGGACGTGCCGCTGCTGATCCGGAGCTTCCTGCAGAAGATCGGCCGCGACCTGGTGCCGCCGCGACCCGACGTCGCCTTCTCGCAGGATGCCATGCGGCGGATGATGGCGTTCGACTGGCCGGGCAACATCCGGCAGCTCGAGAACGTGGTGGAGCGCGCGCTGGCGCTCACGCCCGGCCGGCCGCGGATCGACGTCGACGATCTGCCGCCGGAGATCCGGGAGCGGGGCGGCGAGCCGGAGGACAAGGACGCGGCGCTGCCGGAGGACGGCATCGACCTGCAGGGCCGGCTCGGGGAGATCGAGCGCGGCCTCATCGCGCGCGCACTCGAGCGCACCGGCGGCAACCGCCACCAGGCCGCGCGCCTGCTCAACGTCAAGCGCACGACCCTCGTGGAGAAGATCAAGCGGCTGGACCTGTAGCCCGGCCGCGTCCGCGCCGCTCTACGGCCCGGACGCCGGCAGCACGTCCAGCCGGTAGTCCAGCATGCGGTCCCCGTCGAAGATCCAGTAGCCCGAGAAGCGCCGCCCCTCGACGACCAGCGGCAGCCAGAGCCGATCGTCCTCCCACATCTCGTCGAACGGGATGGCGTCGAGAGCGACCCACAGCGGGACCGCCTCGTCGGTCTCGACCGGCGTGCCGCGCAGATCCGAGGCGCGGTAGACGTGGACGTACGTCGAATAGCCGTCCACGAACTGGAACCGATGCTCGCCCAGGCGCACCAGGTCGACAGGCCGGATCCCGAGCTCCTCCTGGAGCTCGCGCGCCGCGCCCGCGGCCGGCGTCTCCCCCGGCTCGATCCGCCCGCCCGGCCCGTTGACCTTGCCGGCGCCGAGGCCGCGCTTCTTGCGGATGAGGAGGATGCGCCCGTCGCGGATCACGAACGCGAGCGTTGCCGGATCCACGGCCGACCACGCCGACCAATCGATGTCCGCCACCCGCCGCGCCTGCGCGGGGGGTATGCCCCGGTGCGTGTTCCCGGCCGTGTCCACTGGCAAGCTGGTGACCTCTCCAGGCATGACTGTACACTGCTTGACCCTGATCGAGAATCGTGTCGGCGGCCGTCCATCGTCTTCATCGCGATGGCCCGCTCCGGCACGGACCGCCGACGCTACAATGGAAGCACCGGACAGCGAAAGGATGGATGTCATGCTGAGACGGCTTCAATTCCGTACGGGCGTGCTGCTAGCCATCGTCGCGCTGGGCGCGGTTGTCTCCATCCTGTTCGCGCCGCGACCGCCGGCGTTGGCGGCCCAGACCGACGCGGCCGCGGGCCGCAGCCGCCTGGACGCGTCGGACATGCGGGCGCTCCGACTGCGCTTCGAACCGGGCGCCCGGTCGAGCTGGCACAGTCATGCCGGCTGGCAGATTATCGCCGCCGAGGAGGGGCGCGGGCGTGCGCAGGTGCGCGGCGGCGAGATCGTCGAGTTCGTGCCCGGCGGCAGACCGATCTACACCGGTCCGGGCGTCGTGCACTGGCACGGCGCAGCGCCCGATGAGCACCTGATCCAGTTGACCTTCATCAGCGGCGAGGCGACCCGTTTCGAGCCGGTCAGCGACGAAGACTACCTCGGGAGGTAGTTGCGGCGCAGCCTCCTGGCCAGGCAACCTCCGACGTGCCAGTCGCTGGCGCGCGCCGAGTGGCTCGACCTCCGGTTGACTGACCCCACCATAGCGGGTGATCCACGCCACGTCGTGGCCGCGCGGCGAGCCGCCGCCGCGTCACCGCATGCGTCCTCGCCGACAGCCCTCGCTCAGCGCAAGACGCCGAGAACCTGGCGCGCGTCCACCACGTGTGGATCGGCCGGACGTGGTTACCGCTGGGCACCGTTGAGCGTTAAGGCAACGTTAGTTGGCAAAGTCTCGCAAGTTATTCATAATAAATGACTTGCTGCCAGTGTCCAGGCCGCGATTCCCTCGTTGATTACCACTTTCCCAACGGGATTCTACGGGCTGACGAGAGCACGCCTTGGACGTAACCGTTCGATGACCCCGGTATGGACATGCGGCAGGCCCAGCCAGACGCGCCGTCGGCGTCCAAAGAAATCCGTGCAGACCGACCAGACTCGGCCTGCGGGGCCAGTGCGTTCTTCGCCGCACGGCGCACGTCCGGGCTCCGCCCACTTCAGCTCGTCGCGCTCTTCTCGGCTGCGCGGGTTCACGCGTCGACCGCCCAGTTGTCGGTCCGCGATACCGCGACAACCGAACGCTTACCCTTGGACGTATCCGGCCCGACGAGCGTGGTCCCAACCGCACGCCGTGTCGAGATCGTCGTCCGCGCGTTCCAGGAGCGCTACCCTCCGTTGGCATCTGGCTGTTGGACCCTGTCGGTCAGGAATCGCTCGATCTCGTCAAGTACCGCGTCAAGCGCCTCGCCACCCACACATCGCCCGTCCAACTTGCCCAAGGCGTCGATGGCCTCCCGTTCATCGACGTGAGGAAAGAACTCCGCAAACTGCTTTGGACCCACGTGGATGCGCAACTCACCGCCGCTGTCGCCGGCGTGGGGTTGCGCGTACATCAGAAACCGAGTGCGGTTGGACGGTGGCGCGATTCTCACAGATGCCCGTTGGGGCTGGACCGCGAGACCGGCCGCCTGCGCGATGTTCACGAAGCGGTCGAATTGCCCGCCCACGCCCACCTCCACGGCCCAGCGACGGATCGACTCAACGGTGAGCCGGCGACGGGGAGCCGACGGCGCGGTCGGTTCGTCGAACACCTCGCGAATCAACAACTGCGGGCCACCGTCCAACTCGAATACCTCGAAGCTGACGACGCTGACCGGGACGCCAAAGCGGCCGAGAAACTCGTTCATGCGTTCCAACCCGGCGTGGATCCCGGCACCGACGAGGAGCAGGGCGATCTGGCGCCCCTCCTCCTCGCCCGCCAGTTGCTGCTTCACGCGCTCTGACAGCCGTTCCGCGTCGCCGAAATCGCCGAGGCGGGGTTCGATCTTCCCGTAGAGTTCATCGGCGTCGAGGCGCGCGAGGGACGAAGCATAGTAGAGCGCCTGTGCCAACGCGCCAGATTCGAGAACCCCGGGTTTGACCTCGATCACCACCCAGCGATCCTGCGCGTCGATCGCCAACAGATCGAGCCGCCCATCGTCGATCGTTATCTGGCGGCCGACCAGCGTCAATCCCTCCGCGACCAGCGTCACGTCGTTCGTGATCCAGTCTTCGAGGTGCTTCTCCAGTCCGATGTGGGAGCGTCCGACTCTCTTCAGTTCCGCCCCCTGCGACGCGCCCTCAGCATGCTGCCGGTCTATGCTCCAGGCCGCCAACTTGGTCATCGCCCCCTCCCATCAGACCGAGCCGCCCCCTGTGCCTCTCGCTTGCCGGTGTCGCCCTTCCGGATCACGAAGTCCCGGCGGTCGCGGTAGAGGAGCGCACGGTTCAAGACCTCGTCGTCGGCTTCGAGGTCGATATCTGAGCACTCCGTCATGGTCCAGTACTTGTAGTCGCCCAGGAAGAGGTACTTGCGTCTCTGATGGAAGAAGTGGCACTCGACACCCTCGCCCCGAGCGATGCGTTCGCAGAACGCGGCCAGAAGCTTGTGCTGTCCATCTCGGTTCACAACCACGTACTCATGGGGCCACGTCTCTCGGTACGTCACGGCCTCGCGCCACGGCGCGCTGGCGATCAACTCCATGATGTGCGGCTTGTGCCCCGTCGCGTCTTCCACAGTCCATCCTCGTCGCTCGCCGCTGACGTCGGCATCGTCGGGCCGTAGCGCGCGCGTGTTCGCGAACCGCTCCGACCTGCGGCCCGTTCACTGCCGGCCGCCGTTCCGGGCCTGTGCCGCTACTCGACCAATGGCTCTGAGACATCCTCTTCGAGCTGCGGGTTGAGTCGCCGGAGGTACGGGTCGAGTACGTGTTTCATCGCCGCTGCGGCCCGGTTGAGTTCGTCGATCTTGGTCAAGTCGGGTTCGTCCTGGTAGTTGACGTTGACCTCGTAGCGGATCACCCACCGGCCGGCGGTCACCGCATCCGTCCACTGGAGCGGCTGCTGCAGGCCAGCCGCCGCGAAGTCCTGGTCAATCCTCTGCCTGTTCTCGATCAACGCGGCCAGTGCCCCAAGCCACTTGCCCCTCGCGTTCGTGAGAACGACCCGGGACCCGTGGCGATTGACGGCGACCCGGTAGACCAGCCCCTGACCCCTCGCGGGTGTGTGGAGTATCCCGTGAACGCTCGGCGCCAGGTTCCTGAAAGGGGAGTCGATGCCTTCATCCCGTGCCTGGGCGAAGAGGGTCGCCAGGAAGTCACGCCTCTTGACTTGGCTCTGCGTGAGTTCTGTGGACTCGACGGTCTTCTCGACGTCGTCCGGCTCGGCAACCACCGTAAAGAGCGGGGCAGGCGCGGAGTCGCCGATCGTGATGGCCCGCACCGTGACCATCCAGATTTGCCCGATGCCACGTTCGTTCAGCGTCTCCACGGCCTTGACGTGCTCGGGCCTTGCTTCCTCGGTGATCCAGATCGCTCGCTCCACGTCTTGTTGCGACAGGTAGGTCACAAGCTGACCGAGGTGGCGGTGGTCGCTCCGTCCGAACTGGTTCTCGATGACGACATCGCCGAAGTTGGTCTCCGCGACGAGGTCGATGCTGAAGTCCCCGGCGCTGACCTCCCTCTCCGGGTCGGTCAATCCGAGCCCGAGGACGTTGTCGAGTTCGCCGATGTGCGTCTGGAGCCACGGCGTGAAGTCGGCATGCTCCGTCCGCCAGACCTCGCGGATCGCCACGTTCTTGATGGACCCGACGGTCGATGACATGTAGAGGCCCCGGCCAGTCTACCCGCTCCAGCAGCGAACCGTACCCCAGCGTCGCCGCCAACGCCGAAATGCCGGCTGACCTCGAAACCGGCTCTTCGACCGACCCGACCGCTTTCGGGCGGGTTCAGCCAACGGCCGTGCCGCTCGACCAGTCCCCTGACTTCCAGGGCTTCCGCCGTCGGCCGTGTTGACCTCCGAGACCGGGCGGCGGGCGATGCGGGGAAGGCGTAACGCTCCATGCTGCGCTACCAGTGCCGCGTGCCACGGGCCGCGCGAGCGCCTGGGGTGGGAGCTTCCCGAGCGCCCACGTGGGCGACGTGTGGCCACACATGGCCCTCTTGCGCCGAGACAACGACCTCCGGAGACCCGGGCCAGAGGCGGCACAGGGGGGTGACTTGAACCCTTGCCCCGTTCGCCCGCCGTCTACCCGGCCGCCCTCACCACCGGGCGGCCGGGTAGGAAAAAAATCGCGCGCTGTGCGCGCTTTCTTTGCCGCGCTGAGCGCGGCAAAGGGACGAGGACGAGAGCCGACTTGCTCGACTCGCCAGTATGCACGTCGCCCGACGCTCGACAAGGGCCGCCGGAGCACCAAGCACGACGCCGATCGACGGACGCCGGCATGTTGCCCGGCAACGACCGCGCCGTCGTTGCGCAGCGCGATCCGGACGTTGAGCGTTGAGCACCAGCTCGATCGCCTCGCCCGCCGTCACCGCGCCGCTGTCGACCTGCGCCAGCACGCCGTCGACAGCTTCGATGGCGCCGGGCATCTTCAGGTCAGCCAGCTCGGTTACCTACGGCCCCGGGGGCCGACCCCGGGACAGGTACGCGCCGAGCATTGAGGCCCGCCGGATCTCGGACCTCCAAACCCTCGGGAGCCACGAGACATAAGTCCCATTCCAACAGGCGCATGTAGCGAAACTCGAAAGCCCCGGGGGCCAGGCCCGAGACTGTCCGAATCACCCCGCGACCCCGGCCCGGGCCGTAGGGCCCCCGGCCCCCGCACCCCGCGGACCGATGAGCCTCACTCCCGAGCCGACCGGGGGCGATCGCCAGCGCCCCGAAGCGCAACAGCCCGGCTCGAGCTGTCGCGAAGAAAAAAATTCTGCCGACTTGGCCGTACCGCATCGGACCGATGAGGACCGGACCGGCCTGTCGGGAACCCGGCCGGCCGCAACCGGACAGACCTGGGCAGCGAGAGTCGGAAATGGACAGAACTCCTTGTTTTGCAAATAGTTACGGCGCTGATACGCTCCGATCCTGACCGTTCGCGGACAGATTCACCCGGTCCATGGCAGCAAGGAGCGTAGCAGATGACGACGAACCCACACGCCCCCCCTGTGCAGCCGAGCGCCGGCGACGCCATGCCCAGACTCCTGACCCTGCGCGACGTGACGGCGGCGACCGCCCTGTCGCGCTCGGCCGTCTACGCGCTGATGGCCGAGTCCCGGTTCCCGAAGCCGATCCGCGTCGGCAGCCGGGCCGTCCGCTGGGTCGAGCGCGAAGTGCTCGACTTCATCGCCAGCCGTCCCCGAGCCGGCTCCGAGCGGCCGCCGCATAGCCGAGGATGACGCCGCGGTCCACGCGACCGGCAGCACGAGAAACCGGCCATGTCGACGAGCGACGGAGCACCCGCGGTCGGAACTGGCTCATGGTCCCTTCGGCAACGATAGCGCGAATATAGCGACGAACACCAGAATTCATTGGTGTTTCTGTCAGGACGGGCTAAGTACACCCACGATTCCACCCACGCGGAACCGTTGCCCACCAGCCCCCGAACCGGCCCGACAGCCGTGCAACCGTTCGGTGCAGCCGGTATGGACATGCGGCAGGCCCAGCCAGACGCGCCGTCGGCGTCCAGAGAAATCCGTGCAGACCGACCAGCTCGGCCTGCGGGGCCAGTGCGTTCTTCGCCGCACGGCGCGCGTCCTGGCTCCGCCCACTTCAGCTCGTCGCGCTCTTCTCGGCTGCGCGGGTTCACGCGTCGACCGCCCAGTTGTCGGTCCGCGATACCGGGACAACCGAACGCTTACACAGCCGTGTAACCGTGACAGCCCGACAGCCCGACAGCCCGAACCCGAGGCTCGTGTGCCGGGCCGTAGTCTTGCACTGAACCTCGCCCGTCCGAACGTTCAACGCCGCGTAGAGCGACAGCGTACCATGCTGCTTGTACTCGAATCCGGGCGCTCGACCCGGCCCGGCGAGAGCGGCAACACCCGGTCCCGCCGATCGAGCGCCTGAATGGCAGTCTTCTCATCGACGCAGAACACCGCGGCATGACAGGGCGGGTCCAGGTAGAGCCGATGATATCGGCCGCCTTCGTCTCGAAGTCGGGGTCGTTCGACGCCATGTAGCGCGCCAACCGGTGGGGCCGCAGGTCCGCTTCGCGCCAGACGCGCTGTACGATGTTCTTGTCCACGCCGAGGTGGGCCGCGAGGCGCCCGCACGACCAGTGGGTCGTCCCGTCCCGCGGCGCCCGGCGTGTGGCGGCCAGCACCCGGGCGCGCAGCCGCGCCGTCAACTTCCACGGCGGCCGGCCCCGGTGGCGGTTCGTCAGGCCCTCCACGCCGTGCTCCAGAAACCGCCGACGCCACTTGGCGATGGTCGGTCGAGAGACGTCGAGCTTCGACTCCACCGCCCGTGCGGAAACGCCCTCGGCGAAGAGCAACACTACACTATCTTGGCGCGCTGGACGAAACCCGCGGGCAAGGCGTTCGAGCAGGCGATCTCCTCGAGGTCATCGCGCTGTGCGTCGGTCAGATGAATCGGCTGTCCTCCAAAGGGCATATGCGTAGAAGACGACATCCGACCGGCAAACGTTTATCGCGTACGGCCCACTAGTCTGGACACGACCCCTCCGGCGCGATGCTGCGCTGCCATGCTGTCAAGCGCGCGCTGCGACGACCGCCAACCAACAAGCCACTCGGAGACGCACGGTGGGGCGTCGCGCGGGAGCGTCATGTCGCCGGCCGGGAGGCTGGTCGCTCTCAACTTGCCTCTGGTCACATTGGCCGGATCCCATCGACTGCCGTCCATTTGAAATGCAAATGGAGTTCGTGCTATATTTATTAGAGTGTCTAATGGAAATCCGTCACGGACGGAGGTTCTTCGCGGCACCCTCGACCTGATGGTGCTGCAGACGCTGGTTTCGCTCGGGCCTTCGCACGGCTATTCGATCGCTGCGAGGCTCGAGCAGGTCTCCGACGGCGCTCTCCTCCTCAACATGGGCACGCTCTATCCCGGCCTGATGCGGCTCGAACAGCGCGGCCTCGTCCAGGCAGAGTGGGGCCTGACCGACAAGAACCGACGCGCCAGGTTCTACGCGATCACCGCCGCCGGCCGCCGGCACCTCGTGGCCGAAAAGCGGAGTCTCGACCGGATGGTGTCGATCATCCACGCGCTGTTTCAGGAACCAGCCTAGTCGCGGAGCAGCCGCGCCTCGGCTGCGACGCTGTGCCAAGCCAGGAGATCACGGATGACCGTCCTACGCGAGTGCTTACGTCGTCTGTGGGGCGCGCTCCGACACAACCCGACAGACCATGATCTCGAGCAGGAGCTGCGCTTCCATCTCGAACAGGCCGAGGAAGATCTCTGCGGGAGGGGCTACTCGCCGGCAGAGGCCGCACGAATGGCGCGCGTTCGCTTCGGTGGCTTCCCGCAGGCCATGGAGGCGCTGCGCGATCAGCGCGGCCTGCCCTGGCTCGACGACCTGTGGGCCGATATTCGTTTCTCGGTTCGCGGCCTCGTTCGCCGACCGCTCGCCTCGGCCGTAGCGGTCACCACTCTGAGTCTCGGTCTCGCATCTGTGACGGCGCTGTTCGCGGTTACCGATGCGGTGATTCTGCAGCCTATCGGGGACAGCGATTCCCGACTGGTTCGGATATGGAAGGACGATGTCGAACGAGGCGGCGGACTGCTGTTCCCCATCTCGTATCCCGAGTACCTGGTGTGGAAGGACGAGGCGACCAGCTTCGACGCACTCGCGGCCATCAACTATGCCGACGGCGCGACGAGCGCCGTCATGCTCGATGGCGAGCCGGTCACGGCCAATGTTGGACTGCAGCCTCCGGAAGCGCCAGGGCGATCAGCTCGGGCACGCGGCCGCCGCCCACCGTCAGCGCGATGTACTGGCGCCCGCCGGACAGGTAGGTCATCGGCGTGCCGATGGCGCCGCCCGGCAGGTCGACCGACGCGATCTCCTCGCCGCTTGCCTTGTCGAAGGCGACCAGGCGCGGGCCGCCGTCGCTGCCGCCCGCGGTCAGCGCGTGGATCAGCAGGGTCTTCGTCAGCACGGGGCCGACGCGGCCGCTGTCGCCCCCGAGGGGCGGCAGGTCCAGGTCGCGCAGCAGGGGCAGGTTGCGGATGCGGTCGCCGTTGCCCAGCGGCTGCATCCACGCGTGCTCGCCCGTGTTCATGTCGATGGCGGTCATGCGCGAGTAGGGCGGCTTGAAGAGCGGCAGCCCCTGCGGGAGCTGCGGGCGGTGGGTGAGGGCGCCGCGCGCCTCCAGCAGCGCCAGGCTGGTGTCCTCGCCCGGCTCCGGCGCGCGGAAGTGCTTGACGGTGTAGCGGATGGCGGAGGGCACGTACAGCCGGCCGGTCTCGGGGTCGACGGCCGCGCCGCCCCAACTGCCGGCGCTGAAGCCGGGCCGCACGACGGTGCCCCGCAGGCTGTGCGGCGTGTAGAGCGGGCCGATGCGATACGGCGCGACGGCCTCGATCGCCATCTGGCGTATCTCGGGCGTGAAGTCGACGAGATCGTCGATGGCCACGCCCTGGTAGTCGAACGGCGCCGGGCGCGTGGGAAACGGCTGGGTCGGCCACGGCACCTCGCCCGCGATGTCCGTGTCGGTCGGGACCGGCCGCTCCTCGATCGGCCACACCGGCTCGCCGGTCGCCCGGTCGAAGACGAACGTGAAGCCCTGCTTGGTGATCTGCGCAACCGCCTTGATCGGCCGGCCGTCCACGGTGACGTCGAGCAGGTTCGGGGCGGCCGGCAGGTCGTAGTCCCACAGCCCGTGGTGGACGATCTGGAAGTGCCAGACCCGCTCGCCGGTCTCCAGGTCCAGGGCCACGAGACTCTCGGCGAACAGGTTGGCGCCGGGGCGGTGGCCGCCGTAGTAGTCGGGCGCCGCGGTGTTGAGCGGCAGGTAGATGTAGCCCAGCTCGGGGTCGATGCTCATCATCGTCCAGACGCCCACCTTGCCGGTCTCGCGCCACGAATCGCCGCCCCAGGTCTCGTTGCCGAACTCGTCGCCCTGCGGGATGGTGTGGAACGTCCAGCGCGTGCGCCCGTTGCGCGCATCGAACCCGCGCATCCAGCCGGGCGGCATCTCCCGGCGGTTGTTGTAGCTGGAGATCGACATCGGCGTGACGACGGTGTCCCCGAAGACGATCGGCGGGGACTGCACCGAGTAGAGCAGGGCGTTCAGCCAGTCGCGGTCGCCGCGCGTCGCGCGCGGAATGTCCTCCATGAGGTCCAGCCGGCCGCCGTCGGCGAAGTCGGCGCACGGCCGCCCGGTCCCGGCGTCCACGCAGACGAGGTAGCCGTTGCCGGTCCCGAAGAAGATCCGTTCGTCGGTCCGCTCGGGGCCGTCCGACCAGTACGCCACGCCGCGCTGGTTCCAGCGCGCCGTCATGGTGGTCGTGCCCTCCTCGTAGCTCTTCGGGTTGAACACCCACAGCGTCTCGCCGGTCCGGGCGTCGACGGCGGCGGCGGCGGACGTGGGCATGTTGATGAAGAGGCGGTCGCCGACCATCAGCGGCGTGGCCTTGAAGTTCGTGATGGTCGGCGGCTGGGCGTCGCGCCAGCGGTCCGGGTCGCGGCGGTTCAGCTCGTCGAAGACCTGCTCCGAGTCGGTGCGCAGCTCGGAGCCGCCGGGCAGCGTCACGCTCAGCACGGCGTCGGCGGAGCGCCAGCGCCAGGCGATCTCGAGGTCGGCGAAGTTCTCCCGATCGATCTGATCGAGGGGCGAGTACTTGGTGCTGCCGAGGTCGCCGCCGTAGGTCGGCCATTCGCCGTTCGCGGGTGCCCCGTACTGCGCCGCCGCCGGGCCGGCCGCCGCCAGGGCGGCCACCAGGGCCAGCGCGAGCCGGCTGCTTCCGATGGGGCTGCGTCCCAACCCCCCGGCTGACCCTCGCGGCGACCGCTGCGCCCCGGGCCGTACCTGCCGGGCCGCGCCGCGCGCGGCCGGGACGGCCGCGTGATCGACTGCCGTCCTGCTTGACGTTGACGTTCGGGGCATGCGTCGTCCTCCCGCCGGGCGCGCGGCGTGGCCCGTGCAGCGCCCGTCGCGCCGGCTGTCGGTTAGGATAGCAGCGATGGCCGCCGGCGCGGGCAGGGGCACGCGGCGCGCGGCTCTCGATTGACCGGAGGTTGCCATGCGACGACGGAGTCTTCCCGGACGCCCGGCACGGGAGCGCCGTTCATCCACCCGGGTGCGTCCGACGGCGGCGCGGGGCTTGCGCGGCGGCATTGCGCTCGGCGCGCTGGCGCTGGTGGCGGCTGCCATCGCCACGGTTCACGGTCAGCCGTCCAACGCGTTCCGCGCGTCGCGCGACCACCCGGCCATCGCGTATACGACCGGCCCGGTCGACAACGCCGTCGTCGATCTGAACCAGCAGGTTCGGGAGGGCGCGGTCGAGCTGACGTTCGACGGCGAGTCCGGCTACCTGCGCGCGGTGCTCGAGGCGCTCGACATACCCGTCGAGTCGCAGGTCACCGTGTTCTCGCCGACCAGCAACCGGGCGCCGCTGATCACCTCGAGCAACCCGCGCGCCATCTTCTTCCGGGACGACGTGGCCGTGGCCTGGGTGCGCGGCTCCGACGAGCTGGAGCTCGCGGTTCAGGATCGGCGCCAGGGCAGCGTCTTCTACACGCTGGCCCAGACGCCCGCCGCCGCGCCGCAGTTCGAGCGCAACGACCAGTGCCTGGCGTGCCACCTGACGTGGGACTCGCTCGGCGTGCCGGGACTGCAGGTGCTGAGCACGTTTCCGCTCACGTCCGACCCGAACGCGTACGCCACGGGCTTCACGTCCGATCACCGGGCCCGCGTCGACGACCGCTGGGGCGGCTGGTACGTGACCGGACGGCACGAGCCGTTCGTCCACATGGGCAACGTCGAGGTCACCGACGTCGACGACCCGCAGGCCACGATCGGCGTGCCCCGCCCGGAGCTCCCGTCGCTCGAGGGGCTCTTCGATGCGACCGGTTATCTGACGCCGCACAGCGACATGGCGGCGCTGATGGTCCTCGAGCATCAGGCGCACATGACGAACCTGATCACGCAGGTGGGCTGGGAGGCCCGGCGCATCCTCTACCGCGAGGCGGCCGGCGGGGCGCCGGCCGGCGACGGCGCCGCGGAGCTGCTGCGGGAGTCGATCGTCTACCTGGTCGACTACCTGCTCTTCGTGGACGAGGCGCCCCTGGCCCGTCCGATCCGGGGCTCGGGAGGCTTCGCCGCAGCGTTCGCGGCGCGCGGGCCGCGCGACAGCCGGGGCCGGTCGCTGCGGGATCTCGACCTCGACCGGCGCCTGATGCGTTACCCGTGCAGCTACATGATCTACACGCGGGCGTTCGACGCGCTGCCGGCGCCGGCGAAGGCGGGCATCTACCAGCGCCTGTGGGACGTTCTCGCGGGCCGCGTGACGGACGCCGTCTACGACCGCCTGTCGCCCGCCGACCGCGCGGCGATCGTCGAGATTCTCATCGACACGAAGCCCGACCTGCCCGACTACTTCCAGCCGTTGATCCCGTAGGCGCCCGTCGCCGCCGGGGGTTCGGGGCGCAGCCCCGTCTGAAGGCAGCGTCGGCGCAGCCGGCGCAAGGCGCGCACGGCGCGCCTCGGCGGGAGCGGCGCGGGGCGAAGGGGTCCCCGCAAGCGGCCGCCGGGGGTTCGGGGCGCAGCCCCGTCTGAAGGAAGCTCAGCGCGACTCGACGCCCAGCACGTCGCCCGTGCGGGCGTCGACGGTGACCGTGGCCTCCTCGAACGCGAAGAGCGAGCCCCCGGGCCGCCGCCCGCGCAGCGTCACGCGCCAGACGGGAGGCTCCTCGTCGGCTGCGAGCTCGGCCAGCTCGGTTTCCGGCTCGAACAGGACCTGCCGCCGGGCGACCCCGACGGCCTGATCCCGGCCGACGGCCGGCTCCACGTCGGTCTGCGGCTCCACGTCGACCGGCGGTGCGTCGGCGGGTGCCTGCGGCCCGGCGGCCGGCACAACCTCGCCCGCAGCCCGCTCCGTGGCGCCCTCCGGCTCCGGGCCGCCGCCGCAGCCCGGTACCAGGACGACCGCCCCCAGCAGGCACAGCCGGATGCATCGTGACATCGCCCTGCTTGCCGCCGCCGCGGCGTGCGGTCCGGCGCCGTGCGAGGCCCCGAGCTCCGTGCGCCGCGCGGCGGCCCGAAACGTGCGCTTAACGCTTCTTACTTCCATTTAACGGCGCAGTCATGCCGAATTTACGGTCCATTCATACCTCGGACATACGTCCTGGCTATCGTCGAAACGGCTTCGACGAGACCTGTCCGAAGCCGCAACGGCATTATCCCAGATGTCCGGAGAGGAAGGAACACAGATGCGGAGGATGACGTGGAAACGGGTCCTGCCGGCGCTGCTGCTCGTGGCGGCGCCCGCGCAGGGTCAGGAGCTGGGCACCATCGCCGGTCAGGTCATCGACGAGGCGAACGCGATCACGCTGCCTGGCATCCCGATCGAGCTGACCGGTCCCGTCGACCAGATCGAGTACACGGATCTGGACGGCAACTACCGCTTCCGGGTCCCGCCCGGTTCGTACGATCTCACGGTGGCGTTTCCGGGCTACGCCGAGCAGATGGTGACGCTCGACGTCCAGGCCGGCGGGCTGGCGCGCGTGCAGGTGTCGCTGGCGTCGAACGTCTTCGCCGAGCAGGTCACGGTGACGGCGGCCAACCTCGAGGCGGAATCCTCGACGGCGGCCGCGCAGCTCATGCTGCGGATGCGGGCGCCGGTCGTGCAGGACAACATCGGCGCCATCGAGATGAGCGCCAACGACGACTCGAACGCCGCCGACGCCATGGAGCGCGTCACCGGCGTCTCGGTGGTCGGCGGCGGGTCGGTCTTCGTCCGCGGCCTGGGCGAGCGCTACAGCAACACCACGCTGAACGGCGCCATGCTGCCGACGACCGAGCCCGACCGGCGCGTCGTGCCGCTCGACCTCTTTCCGACCGCGCTGATCGACAGCGTCCAGGTGAGCAAGACGTACACGCCGGACAAGCCGTCGCAGTTCGCGGGCGGCCTGGTCGAGATCATCCCGCTCAAGCTGCCCGTGGAGACCTCGTGGGAGGTCGGCGCCGGCGGCGGCTGGAACAGCGTGACGACCGGCACGCGCGGGCTCTCGTACCCGAGCGGCGGGCGCGAGTGGACCGGGTTCGACGACGGCTCGCGGTCGCTGCCGGGCATCATCCCGGACCGCAAGGTCATCCGTGGCGGGCGGTTCACGAACGACGAGGTCGGCTTCCTGCGGAGCGAGCTCGATGACTTCGGCCGCGCGTTCGACAACGTGTGGGATCCGGTCGACAAGGACCACCCGCTGGACCAGAGCTACTCCGGCCTGTTCGGCGGCCGGTTCGGCAACCTGGGCATCGTCACCACGCTGCGGCACGCGCAGTCCTCGTCGTTCGTCGACGAGCGGCAGACCTTCTTCAACGTCGAGGAAGGCGGCGCCATCGACGTCTTCAACGGCCCGTACGACTTCGACATCTCCACCTACGAGCGCACGCTGGGCGCGGTGGGCAACGTGGCGTACCAGTTCACGCCGAACCACCGGCTCTCGTTCGACAACTTCTTCACGCATCTCGGCACGGACCAGACGCGCCGCTTCGAGGGCTACAACAGCGACGCCGACACCGACCTCCGCAACCGCCGGCTCTACTTCATCGACGAGCAGATTCGCGCCCACCACGTCGGCGGCGACCACCTCTTCCCCGGCGCGTCGAACAGCCGGCTCGAGTGGCGGGCGGCCCTCTCGTATGCGGACCGCGCCGAGCCCGACCTGCGCGAGACCCTCTACGAGTTCGACCCCGCGCGCGAGGCCTTCGTGCTCGCCGACGAGTCGCAGAGCGGCCTGCGGCAGTTCAACGACCAGCGCGACGACAGCCTCGAGGTGGCGGCAAACTGGAGCACGCTGTTCGAGCAGTGGGGCGGCCTCGGCACCCAGCTCAAGTTCGGCGGCGGCTATCTCGAGCGCGACCGCGCGTTCGAGTCGCGCCGCCTGCGCTTCACGCCGCGCCGCGTCTCCGGCCTCGACCTGTCGCGGCCGGCCGAGGAACTGTTCACGTCGGCCAACATCGGGTCGGCCTGGCAGCTCAAGGAGGAGACGCGGCCGACCGACGCCTACGACGGCACGCAGGAGATCACGTCGTTCTACGGCATGCTCGACCTGCCGCTGACGGCGCGCTGGCGGCTGGTCGGCGGCGCCCGCGTCGAGCAGTACAAGCAGACGGTCGACACCTTCGACCCGTTCAGCCGCAACGTGGGCGGGAGCACAGACATCGTCAGCTCCGCGCTCGACAGCACGAACGTGTTCCCGGCGGCCAACCTGGTCTACGCCCTCGCCTACGACCAGAACCTGCGGCTCAGCTACAGCCAGACGGTGAACCGCCCGGAGTTCCGCGAGGTGGCGCCGTTCGAGTTCACGGACGTCGTCGGCGGCCGGGCCGTGGTCGGCAACCCCAACCTGGACCAGTCGCTCATCCAGAACGTCGACGCCCGCTGGGAGTGGTTCCCGGGCGCCGAGGAGGTCGTCTCCGCCAGCTTCTTCTTCAAGCAGTTCGACACGCCCATCGAGCGCGTCGTCGAGCCGACGGCGCAGTTGCGCACGTCGTTTGCCAACGCCGACGCCGCGCGCAACCTCGGCCTCGAGCTCGAGGGCCGGAAGCTGCTGCACGAGTACGTCCTGGTCGGCGTGAACTACACGTTCGTGGACTCCGAGGTCACCATCGGCCGCCAGGCCGGCCAGGTCCAGACCTCGCTGCTGCGCCCGCTCGCCGGCACGTCCAAGAACCTGTTCAACGCCATGGCCGAGTTCCGTATGCAGAGCTTCGCGGCCCGGATGCTCTGGAACTACTTCGGGGACCGCATCAGCGACGTCGGCTCGCTCGGGCTGCCCGACATCATCGAGGAGGGCCGCAGCTCCGTGGACGTCGTCCTGTTGCACCGCTGGGACGCGTTCGGCCTCAAGGTCGCCTTCGAGAACCTGCTGGACGATCCGTTCCTGTTCTCCCAGGCCGGGCGGGAGCAGCGCGTGTTCAAGCTCGGGCGCGCGGTGTCGTTCAGTATCGACCTGCACCCGTAGCACGACACGACGCGAGAGGAAAGGAATGTCAGCAATGCAGCGGAAGAGGACCATCTACCGACTGGGGCGGCGCGCCGCGACGTCCGCCCTGCTCGTTCTGGGCGCCGTCGTTTGGGCGGGCGGCGCCGTTTCGTCGCAGGCCACGATCAACTGCCGGACCAAGGCCGGCATCGACAAGGAAGTGTGCGTGGTCAGCGGCCGCATCAACAGCGACACGACGTTCGATACGGGCAGCTACTGGGTGCTGCGCGGCGCGGTCTTCGTGGAGTCGGGCGCGACGTTGACGCTGGACGCCGGGACGGAGGTGTTCGGGGAGTTCGCGACGAACGGGACCCTGATCATCGACAAGGGCGCCCGGATCCACTCGAACGGCACGGCCACGGCGCCGGTCGTGTTCAGCAGCGATCAGCCTATCGGCGAGCGCGCACGGGCGGACTGGGGCGGTCTGATCATCAACGGCAACGCCCCGCTCAACGTGCCGGGCGGCACCTCCGTGGGCGAGGGCGACACCGGGACGTACGGGGGCAACGATCCCGACGACGACAGCGGTCACCTGTACTACACGCGCGTCGAGTTCGCCGGCACCGAGTTCAGCCCGGACAACGAGCTGAACGGCATCGCGTTCCAGGGCGTCGGCCGCGGCACCGAGGTGGACCACGTGATGGTTTCCTTCAACAAGGACGACGGCATGGAGTTCTTCGGCGGGACCGTGGAGGTGAAGCACGTCATCTGCTTCGGGATCGCCGACGACAGCTTCGACTGGACGGACGGCTGGACCGGCAAGGGGCAGTTCATGGTGGCCCTGCAGAGCGGCGACGACGCCGACCAGGGCATCGAGGCGGACAACAACGGCGACAACAACACGCTGCTGCCGCGCTCGAACCCGACGCTCTACAACCTCACGCTGCTGGGCGACCCGGACACCGACCAGGGCAGCGAGAGCGACACCGGCATCCTGCTGCGGGAGGGCACGTCGGCCACGATTCGCAACTTCATCGTGCACGGCTTCAAGGAGGCGTCGGTCGATGTCGACGGCACCGAGACGTTCACGCAGATCACCGGCACGACGGACACGCCGCTGACGATGGAGAGCGGCATCGTCTACGGCAACTGCAGCGTCAGCGGCTGCGACGGCGAGTTCCGCCCGGACAGCGACGACGCGACGGCGTCGATCACCACGATGAACTGGGTGACCGGCAGCACGAACGTCACGACGAGCCTGGACCCGCTGCTTGTGGATCCGTTCAATCTGTCGGCGCCGGACTTCAGCCCGGCCGCGGGCTCGCCGGCGATCACCGGCACGGTGACGCCCGCGATGCCGCCGGCGGACGACGACTTCTTCGACCAGGCGTCGTTCATCGGCGCGGTGGGACCCGCGGGATCGGGGCAGGACACATGGTGGCAGGGGTGGACCAGCTTCGCGCTGAACTAGAGCTGGTCGGCGCGGGCCTGGCCGTTCTCTGCCTGCTGGCGGCCGGCGGCTGCGGCCGGCCGGCGGACGGCGACGCGTTGTCGCCGCTGGCGCACACCTTCGAGTCGCCGGAGGCGGTGGCCGAGGCGGTGCTCGGCGCGCTCGCCGAGGACGACGGCGAGCGGCTGCTGGCGTTGGCGCTCAGCGGGATCGAGTTCCGGACGGTCGTCTGGCCCGAGCTGCCGTCGAGCCGGCCCGAGCGCGGGCTGCCGTTCGAGTACGCCTGGGGCGACCTGCACCAGAAGAGCACCAACGAGCTGCGCCGCCTGCTCGCGCGGGCGGGCGGCCGGCGCTACGAGCTGCTGGAGATGACCTTCGACGGCGAGTCCACGCCGTACGAAACGTTCACCGTGCACCGCGACAGCCGCCTGAAGGTCCGCGACCCCGAGGGAGCGGAGAGGGACGTGCGCCTGTTCGGCTCGGTGCTGGAACGGGACGGCGAGTACAAGCTGTTCAGCTATGTCGTGGACTAGAGCCTGCCGGGCCGCGCTGTGCGCGGCTCGGGACGACCCGTGGCGCAGGTCGTCCCCCGGCCTGCCTACCGGCCGCCGGCTGCTTCGGCCTCCTGGGCGCGTGCGCCGCGCAGCATGTTCGCGATGGCGTAGTTGCCCTCGTGGCACGCGTACTCGTACAGCTCGCCCCCGAGCGCAGTCATCGGCAGCGAGGCCGTCCACGGTTGGGTGAACGTGCTCTCGTCGTGCACCGTGAACTGGTAGTCGATGGTGTTCTCGTCGATCCGCGTGAAGCGCTCGACGAGCCGCAGGTCGCTGCCGGTGGCGTAGACCGTCGCGCCCCAGTCCTGGAGGTCGCCCAGGTTCGTGGTCTCGACGACGAGCGTGTCGCCCTCCCAGCGTCCCCGGGAATCGCCCAGCCACTGGCGGATGGGCTCGTCCAGGGGGGCGCGCCCGTCGATCGGGACGATGCGCGTGTCGTGGATCATCTCGACGCGGATGACCACGTGGTCGGGGGTCTGCAGGATGTGGTAGTTGTGGTTGTAGAAGCCCGGCATCATGGTGCCCGGCATGCCCCGCGTCAGGCAGCGGTCGTACACGTTCAGGTCGGTCCAGATGCCCGGCGATCCGGGCGGGTTCTCGAGGCGGTACTGCGCCTGCGCCGCCCGCCGCTCCTCCTCTTCCGGCGTGAGCGGCGGCAGCTTCCCGTTCGGCGGGTCGACGATCAGCGACGTGCGCTCGTGCAACTGTCCCTGCTCGAGCCAGTAGTCGTTGTAGAAGCCCACCGTGTCGAACGGCCGGTCGTCGCTCAGGCCGGAGACGGCGTTGCGCTCGGCCCACTCCTCGCCGGTCAGCACCTCCCTGTCCCCGAGGTCGTCGGGCCGCTCGAGCGGCGTGGTGGTGGTGTTCGTCCAGTGCCCCTGCAGGTCGGGGTCGCCCCACGCGGTGCGGGGCAGACCGTCCTGGGCAGCGGACGGAACCGGCAGGAGCAGCGCGAACGCCGCCAGCACGAACAACGCAACCAGCACTCTCTGATTCATCGAAGCCTCCTGATGTCTTTGGTCTAGGGATAGATCTCCGCCCCGGCCGTGAACTCCCCCCGCGTGAGCCGCCCGAGGAATCCGGCCCGCAACGCCTCGAGCGCGGCCGCGTCGCGGGTGGCCATGCGGTGCGCCTCCACGGCTGCCGCCGTCGAGAAGTAGAACGCCACCGTGAAGCCCTCGGCGTCGGCTATCTCGCGGGCGACCCGCTCGACGTCGGCGTCGCCGCGGCCGAGGGCCGGAACGAGCACCTGCCCGATGCTGCCGAGCTCGGGCACCTGCTCGCGGGCCTCCACGGTGTAGTCGGGCGCTGGCAGCGAATCGGGCGCGCTGCGCGGCGCCGCGATGAACCAGGCCAGCAGCCCGGTCAGCACGATCAGACCGGCCAGTGCGCCGTAGCGGACAGATGCCGTCATGCCGCCTCCGGGCTCGATCAGCGCGCCGGCACCGGGAACAGCTTGAAGCCCTGGGCGCCCCGCGCCTCGACGTCCGAGCCGGTGTAGATGCCGCACAGCGCGTCGTGGCGCATGCAGGCCTGTCCGACCGTCTCGATCGCTTCCTCCACCTCCGGCGCGCGCGGGTTCGCGGCCGGCGTGCCGACGCCGAGCGACAGGCTGAGGTCCGAGGGTCCGATCAGCACGCCGCCGAGCCCCGGCACCTGCAGGATCTCGTCGATGTTTTCCACCGACTCGCGGGTCTCGATCATGACGATCGCCAGCAGCTCGCCGTCCGGATTGAGCGGCCACACGTCGGCGCGGCGCGCATACTCGTCGTTGTCCATGTTCCAGACCCGCCGCGCGCCCGTCGGCCCCCAGCCGCGCCGGCCGCGCGGCTCGGGATGCGCAGCGCCGGCCTGCGGCGGATACCGCATGGCGCGCACGAGGTGGTCGATCTCGGCGGCGGTCCGCACCTGCGGCAGCACGATGCCCATCGCGCCCGCGTCGAGGATCTGCTTGACCACGTGGTGGTAGGCCTGATCCGCCTCGTGCGGAATGCGCACGATCGGCGTCAACCGGGGCCGCGCGCCGCCCTGCTCCACGAGCTCGCCGAGAAACGCCTCGAGGTCGTCGACCAGGAACGGGTTGTGCTCCAGCGAGACGATGCGCCAGTGCTCGTTGGCGAGCGCCGCCTCGCCCGCCTCGAACTGCTCGATGATGCGGTTCAGCCTGCCGCCCGACTCCTGCGCGGCCGGCGCCGCGGCCAGGCCGGCGCTCAGCGCCACGGCCAGTCCGATGGCCCACGCCGCTCGCCGTGTCGCCGCTGCTGTCGTACGTGCCCTGTAGGTCATGCGTCTTCCCTCGTTTCGTCGTGGTCGGGTGGGTGCGGTGCGGTTTCTACATCGGACGGGCTGTTATGGCTGCAAGCCAAGCCCGTTGCACGCCGTAGATGGTATCACCCCGCCAACAGTCAAGGCAGGAGCCCGCGCGCACGCGTTGACACGAAACAACAGCGATCGTATCGTGTCGCTCGGGGTGCCAGGCGTCGATATGGTCGACGCCCCGCAACCCGGGTGTTCACGCGCGGCAGGTTCGACGCGTTGTCGCTCGCTGTCCGCATCGGGGGTGAGGAGATCCAGCGGATGTCGACCCATCACTTCACGCTCATCGTCGACGGCCCGGACCTTCAGAGCGGTGCGGTCATGGATGCCCTGTACAAGGCGGGATGCGACGATGCGCTGATTGGCCGGGTGGACGGTATCCAGTACGTCGAGTTCGATCGCGAGGCTGGCGGGGTCGTGGAAGCGGTCTTGTCGGCGGTGGCCGACATCGAGCGGGTCGATGGCGTCAAGGTTGTCCGGATAGCAGACGCCGGATTGGTTTCGATGGCCGACATTGCCCGTCGTACCGGTCGTACCCGCGAAGGAGTGCGACTGCTGGTGACGGGTGCGCGCGGTCCGGGTGGCTTCCCCCCACCGGTTACGGATCCGCGCAGTCGGTACCGGTTGTGGCGCTGGTCGGACGTGGAACGCTGGCTCGCGGCGAGTATCGGCGAGGAGACGACGGCGATGGAGGATCACGCGCTGGCCGCCATCAACGCGAGCCTGGAGCTCCGCCGTCACGGACACTGGCTCGGCGCGGGTCGCCACGGCAGACTGCGGTCGCTGGCGGGTCTCTAGACGAGCCGCAGACCTTCGTCGACGATCGCCTGGAAGAGGGGATGCTGCTGCCGCCGCCGGTGCTCGAACGTGGCGGGCGCGACGACGATCGGCTCGACGGGCAGCGTCGTGCGCCGCAGCACCTCGCCGACCCGATCGAAGACGCGGCCCGGCAGCTCGCCCACGACGAGCAGGTCGATGTCGCTGCCTTCGTGCTCGGCTCCTCGGGCGAACGATCCGAAGACGTACACGGACTCCACGGCGAAGTCGCGCCGCAGGCCGTCGGCGAGGCGTCTCAGCTCCCCAAGGATGCGCTCACGCGCTCCAGGATCGAGCGAGCAGACCGCAGACATCGTTCGGAGTCCTTCGCTTCGTAGTAGGCTGCCGGCGTCGTTTCGGCGTCGAGACCGTTCGGGTAGCGCGTGGGGATGTAGTGCTGGTCGAGCCAGCGCGCATCGTCGTCGAGGGTTGCCAGCGAGGCGTCGGCCTCCGCCCCCTCCCGCACGAGGCGGCGCAGGCTGTGCGTGACGATGCTGGTCCGCCCGCGAGCGTACAGCAGGGCCTTCAGGGCCTTCTCTCCCGCCTGCTGCGCCTGGAAGCAGGCCCACTCGTGATGACCGGTCGCGGCGCTGTCCTCGGCCGCGGCCAGGTCGGCGCGCGCCTGAGCGAGCCAGGTGCGCGCCAGGACGTCCCGGTCGGCCATCGCGCAACGATGACACGGGTGCGCCGCCGCGGGCAACGCGGCGGCCGGGGGGGCGGCCGGATTCACCGCAGCAGGTCGAACAGGTAGCTGTACTTCAGCGTGAGCGTGCGCCCGAAGGCGGCGTCGTCGATGTCGAGGTGCGGGTCGAACTGCGCGTCGAGGGCGGCCAGGCCCTGGATGTCGTTGTAGACGATGAACAGGCCCGTGTTGGCGTCCGACAGCAGGCCGAAGCGCACGTTCGACGACCAGAGGTGGGCGCGGTCGTTGTACTGCACGAGCGCCTGCAGGAACAGGCGGGTCGTGAACGAGTACGACACGCGCAGGCTGGACAGGTTGGTGACGAAGTCGCCGCCCGGCAGCCTGATGTCGTTGCGGTCCCAGCGGAACTGCGCGTTGAGCGTCTCGCCCAGGCGCACCGTCACCTCCGGGATCAGGCGCACCCGGTCGCCGCCGAAGAACCCGCCGATCGTGCTCCGGATCGAGGCGCTGACGGGCGCGCCCCGGTTGGAGTTGAAGGTGAGCTGCGACTCGTTGTGGTCGTAGACGCCGGGCGGGACGACGACGCCGGGGAAGATCTCGAACGGCACGAACAGGCCCTCGCGCGTGCGGTTGATCCCCGTGTGGGCCTCGTGGCCGCCCTCCCACTCCCAGTGGTTGTCCATGTGGGTGTACTGCGTCTCGTGCAGGCCGCTGTGGAAGTTCCAGACCGTGTGGTGCGAGACGTGCGGGCGCAGCTCGTGGATGCCGATGAAGTTGTTCGGGCGGAAGAACGTGAAGATTGTGGCGTCCATCCGGCGGTAGCCGCGGCGCTGGTAGAACCCGACCTCGGGGTTGAAGTTCGGACCCACCTCCGTGTAGCGCACGTTGAGCCGCGTGTTCTCGTTCTCGTACTCGCCCGTGACCCCGACCGCGTGGGTGTCCACGGCGCTGCCGCCCGGCGTCTCGGTCTCGCTGGCGAAACCCGACAGCGTGCCCGACTGGCCGATGCCGAAGCGGCCGTCGACCGCGAAGGTGCGGTTGTAGTCGCCCGCCCCGGCCAGATTCCCGGTGCCCTGCCGGCTGACCACCATGGCGCCGACGTTCGAGCGGCCGGGCAGGTCCTGGCGCACGCGCGCGACCGTGAAGTTCTGGGAGGCGACCTCGCCGCCGAACGCCGCGGTCTGCATGTTGAGGAAGCCGACGTTCGTGTCGTTGCCGACCTTGCCCGACAGGCGGGCGCCGCCGATGATGGGCACCTGCTCCCCTGCGTCGCTGATGCCGATGCGCCGGCTGAAGAAGAGCTCGATCTGCCCCGGACGCCCGATGGAGAACAGGCCGGCGTTCTCGAGGAAGAACGGGCGCTTCTCGGGGAAGAACAGGTTGAAGCGGTCGAGGTTGATCTGCTCCTCGTCGACCTCCACCTGCGCGAAGTCGGTGTTGTAGGTCAGGTCCAGCGTCAGGCTGGGGGTGATGCTGTACTTCAGGTCGGCCCCGACGTCGCCGCTGCCGACGGTCCGGTGCTGCGCCGTGGACCGCACCGCCTCGCCCAGGACGTACGGCGTCAGCTTCAGGTTGCGCTGGGCCGGCACCTCGATGCCCTGGAGCTGGCCGGCCAGCGAGAGCCGGTTCAGGTTGAACTGGCGCGCCAGCGGGGCCCAGAACGAGCGCTCGTTGCGGTGGCGGATGTTGCGCTGGACGTTGATGCCCCACGTCTGGCGCTCGCCGCCGGGATAGCGCAGCGTGCGGAAGGGGATGGCGAACTCGGCCGTCCAGCCGATCTCCGAGACGCGCGCCCGCACCTGCCACGCCCCGTCCCAGTTGAGGTTGAAGCCGCCGCCCGATCCCCGTTGCTGCTGGCTGCCTCCGCCGCCGCCCCCGCCGCCTCCGCCGCCGCCCATGCGGCCGCTGCCCTCGCCCTCGTTGGTGACCTGCCCGTCGTACTCGATGCCGGCCGGGTTGGTGCCGAAGACGAAGCCGTTCTGCTGATCCAGATAGGTGTCGAGGATGATCTGGATGCTGTCGGTGTCGTCCAGCGACGAGTCGCGGCGGCTGTCGGCCACGATGATCGTCCGCGTGTCGCGGACATAGCAGACGATGCCGAAGTAGAGCGTGTCGTCCGTGTAGACGATGCGCACCTCCGTGCGTTCGGAGGCGCGGCGTCCCTCGTCGGGCCGGTTCTGGCGGAACCCGCTGGCTACCTCCGCGTCCGTGTAGGCCGGATCGCCGAGGACATCGCCGTCGAGCAGCGGGGCGGCCTCGACGCGGCGCGCATGCGCCCGCGGGAAGCCGGCCGCCACCGCGAACCCTGCCGTCCCCGAGCCGGGGTCCTGGGCCGCCGGTTGGGCTTCGGCCGCCGCGGCGGCGCCCAGGCACGCGAGGACTGCGAGGATACGGAACGGGTTCGGCATGGCGCAGCGAACGCCCCAGTGTATACGAACCGGCAGGGCCTTCGACCACGCGGCGCCCCGCCGGCAGCCGCCTCCCGGGACGCGCCGTTGCGGCTACACTGGTAGCCGGGAGGTTGACGATGCCGATCAGCGACACGCTGCTGCCGGAGTTCGATCAGGAGATAGCCAGCACCCGGGCGACGCTGGAGCGGGTGCCGGACGACCGTCTCGACTGGTCCCCGCACCCGAAGTCGGGCACGATGCGCTGGCTGGCCGGCCACGTTGCGAACATTCCCTCCTGGGCGACGCTCGCCATCGCGCAGGACGAGCTCGACCTGGCGCCCGGCGGCAAGCCGCTCGATCCGCCTCCGCCCCCGGCCAGCAGCGCCGAGCTCGTGGCGACGCTCGATCGCCTCGCGTCCGAGGCGCGCGCCGCCATCGCCGGGGCGGCCGACGAGGAGCTGCTCAAGCCGTGGACGATGCTGCAGAACGGCCAGCAGATCATGACCCTGCCCAAGCTCGCCGTCCTGCGCCGGTGGGTCTTCAACCACCTGATCCACCACCGGGCCCAGTTGGGCGTCTACCTGCGTTTGAACGACGTGGCGGTACCGTCGATCTACGGGCCGTCCGCCGACGAGAACCCCCCGGGGATGTGACCCGTGCGCAGAGGAGGATTCGAGATGGGCCGTCCATGTCTCGCGGCGGCGGCGCTGGCCGTGCTCGCGCTCGCATCGTTGCCGGCCGTGGTTGCGGCCGGCCAGTCGGCGGCCGGTCCCGCCGGGGCGTCCGGCGTGCCGCCGACGGCCTGGGGCGATCCGGACCTGCAGGGCACGTGGACGAACACCACGACGACGCCGCTCCAGCGGCCGCCGGAGCTCGCTGACCGGGAGCGCTTCACTCTCGAGGAGCGGGCCGAGCTCGACGCGGCGCGCGCGCGCACGGAGGCGCGCGCCTGCGCCACCGAGCTCGTGGTGCTGCAGCAGGCGCCGCCGCCGACCAGCACGGGGTCGTACAACAGCTTCTGGCTCGAGCAGGGCACGCGGACGCTGCAGACGTCGCTGATCGTCGACCCGCCGGACGGGCGGCTGCCGTCCGTGACGCCGCGCGCGCAGCGGCGCGCCGACGCGCTGGCGGCGACCCGGGCGTCGGCGTCGTATCCGGCCACCTGGGAGGAGCCGAGCGTCTTCGAGCGCTGCATCACGCGCGGTCTCCCGGCGACGATGATGCCCGGCTTCTACAACCACAACTACCAGATCCTGCAGACGCCGGACCACGTCGTCATCCATGCCGAGATGCTGCACGACGCGCGCATCGTCCCGCTCGACGGGCGGCCCCACGTGCCGGCCGGCGTGCGACAGTGGCTGGGCGATTCGCGCGGGCGCTGGGAGGGCGACACGCTGGTGGTCGAGACCACCAACTTCACGGACAAGGTGTACGAGCGGCGCGTGTCGAACACCGTCTTCGGCGCCGGCCGCGCGATGCGCCTCGTGGAGCGTTTCACCCGCGTCGACGCCGACACGCTCGACTACCGCTTCACCGTCAGCGATCCGACGACGTTCGAGCGGCCCTGGACCGCCGCCATTCCCATGACGGCCCTCGACGCGCCCATCCTCGAGTACGCCTGCCACGAGGGCAACTACTCGATGGAGAACATGCTGCGCGGCGCCCGGGCGCAGGAACGCTAGCCAGATCAGGAGTGAACCGGGCTCCGCCCGGTCCCGCTCAGGAAGAGCCAACGGGCGTATGCGTCGGATCGATCACGCTACTCATCTCGCTCACCTTCGTCCTTCCACCGGCGTGAGCCGGTAGAGACGTCCGCCCAGTTGGCCCGCCCGCTGTAGATCACCCGCCCGCAGTGCGTCTCGAACATCGTCCAGTTTGTACGCGTCCTCGGGAGACAGGTACGGCGACCAGTCGCTCTCGTCTTCGATAAGGCGCACGTCCACCTCCGCCACAAAGTTCCCTTCGCGCACGAGCTTCTTCGTCGGTCGGTCGCTCATGTCTTCCTCCTCTTCCCCGACTCGTCCCACCTTGCGGGATCGGGTCGATATGCCGTGACCACGACGGCCGGGGAGACTCGACCAGCAGGGATACCCCAGACGACATGAATCAGCTGCCCGCTCCGTCTCGCTGTAGTACGAGGCACGAAGGACCTTTCGGATAGTCCGGGTAGTCCTCGAGCAGGATCGCGTCCTTGAGCCCACCCACGACATCTCGTACCCTGATCTGGTCGGCGGCCAGTTCGTCGTAGCCGTGGTGCCGCCAGCGTTGTGCCGCCGCGGTATGCACGATCCGGGACGAAACGGAAGAACGGATTATCGGACCCTACGGCCCCGCTGGGTGCTGGCGGTCTTGCCAGCCGGTGATCCGACCCTCCAGCGTGGCGAGACGGCGATCGACATCGACCACGTGGCGGCCGATTTCGGCGACGCGGCGGTCAAGGCTGGCGATCTGGCGCCACAGGAACCCGCCGACCGCGAGGATGGCGCCGAGCGTGAGGTATTCGCCCATCAGCCGATCAGCTTATCACCTGGGTGCTTCCGGACCACCGTGGCACGAGGACAAACCCTGAACGAAGCGCGAGGACGCCGAGCTCCGGCGCGTCGCCGATCCGGTGGATGCGGCCAAAGCGCTGTTCCAGCCGGTTCGGGTTCCACGGCAGGTCGTAGTTGACCATCAGGCGGGCGCGCTGCAGGTTGATGCCTTCGCCGGTGGCCAGCAGCACCTGCACGTGCGGGTCGTGCCGAAAGGCTTCCTGCACGGCCAGGCGCTGCTCGCGGCCCACGCCGCCGTAGATCACGACGACCGACGTTTCGCGGCCGAGCAGGGTCGTGATGCGCTCCTGCAGGTAGCCGCCGGCGTCCGGCCCAGGAGCGCGTAGTACGGCACGCGCGGCGGAAGGCACGGCGCGCGCGCCCGGCCGCGTGAGGGAGCATATCGGGCATGTTCGACGGAGGAGCAACGCCGCCAGCCGGGATGCATGGCCGCTCGAATGCAGCGGGGCCTTTGCTGCAGGCTCCCAGCATGCTGCCGGTCCTTTGCCACGGGTGCTAAGGTGGTCCCGTGGCCCGCTCGTCGCGGCGCGGCCGGCGCTCGAGGCGCAGGGGCAGGTGGAGACGGAGGCTGCGCAAGGCCATCCTCGCCCTGGTCCTGCTCGCCGTGGGCCTGCCGCCCCTGGTCCTGCTCGCACTCCGCTTCGTTCCGCCGCCGACCACCGCCTTCATGCTGCGCTACCAGCTCGACGGCGCGCAGCGGTCGCCGCTCGCCGCCCGCTGGGTCGACTGGGAGCGCATCGCCCCGGAGGCCGCGCTGGCCGTCATCGCGGCGGAGGACCAGAAGTTCCTCGATCACCCGGGCTTCGACTTCGACGCGCTGCGGGACGCGGTGGAGACGGCCCGGCGCGGCGGACCGTTGCGGGGCGCCAGCACCATCTCGCAGCAGGTGTCCAAGAACCTGTTCCTGTGGCCGGGGCGGAGCTTCGTCCGCAAGGCACTGGAGGCGGGCATCACCACCGAGCTGGAGCTGCTGTGGAGCAAGCGGCGCATCCTCGAGGTGTACCTGAACGTGGCGGAGTTCGGCGAGGGGGTGTACGGGGTCGGCGCGGCCAGCGAGCGGTTCTTCGCGAAGCGGCCGGCCGAGCTCACCGAAGCGGAGGCCGCGCTGCTCGCGGCGGTCCTGCCCAACCCGTCCCGACTGCGCGTCGACCGGCCGTCCGCCTACGTGCGGGGGCGCCAGGCCTGGATACAGGGCCAGATGGCCACGCTGCGCGCGGCCGGCATTCTGCGCAGGCTGGAGGACGGGGCGCAGTAGTCGGCCTGCTCCCGCATCGACTCGACCCGCTTGTCGAGAAGGTTCACCGACTCGGCTTCTCGAATACCGCCACGTCGTACTGATGCAGGAAGTCGAACGCCGCGGCGCCGTCGAAGCGCGCTTCCAGCTCGTCCACGGTAGCGGCGATCTCGTCGGGATCGAGCGCCGAGAACACGGACCACGTGTCCCGCTCGCGCACGCCGTCAATCCACTCCCGGGCCGACGTGGGGACCGCCCTTTCCCAGCGCGTGACTGCCACCTCGCGCCACTCCGGGACCTTGCGCATCGACGCCAGCAGATCGCCGAGCGACGTGTAGAGGTCGGGCCATCTGCGGCCCGCATCGCGCCCGACGGGCACCAGGGCGGGGTCGGGCGGCGTGCGCACCACCATCAGGTAGCGTCCGCCCGGCTTCAGCTTCGCACAGAGCCCCCGGTGCACGCCGGTCAGGGAATCGGCCGCGAAATGGTGGGCGGTGTCCTTGGTGTAGACGAGATCGAACGCATCGTCCGGCGCGCGGCGGGCGAATTCCGCGGCCCCGCCATGGACGGCGTGCACGTTGGCGAAGCCCGCGGCCCCTTCCAGCAGCTCCGCCACCGGCTCGTAGCAGACCACGGGGGCCTCGAGGCGCATCCGGTGGCCCAGCAGGGAGGCAAAGACGCACGTTCCCGCGCCAATCTCGGCAATCGTGCGGGCGCCGGGCTGCACGTCGGCAATCTCCCCGAGCACCCAGTTCGTGTAATCGCTGTCGGCCCGCGTGAAGTGTTTGTCGCCGTATGCCGCGCCGATCCGGGCGTAGTGCCGGAGCTGCCAGTTCCGCGCGCCTCGTCCGGCCTCTTCGGTCATCTCTGTCGCTCCTTTCCGCGCACGGGTTCCGGCGCCGCGGTCACCCCGCGCCGGGCCGCCCTCGCGGCCGGGTCAGGAAGCTCTGCAGGAACTCCCGCGTGCGCAGATGCGACGGGTCCGTGAAGATCCGCTCGGCCGGCCCCGCTTCCACGATGCGGCCTTCGTCGAGGAACAGCACGCGGTCGGCGATGTCCCGCGCGAACGTCATCTCGTGCGTCACGATGATCTTCGTCATGTCGGTATCATCCGCGAGACGCCGGAGCACGGCCAGCACTTCTCCTACCAGTTGCGGATCGAGGGCCGACGTCACCTCGTCGAACAGCATGATGCGCGGCTGCATGGCCAGCGCCCGCGCGATGGCGACGCGCTGTTTCTGCCCGCCGGACAGGGTGGCCGGGTACTGGTCCGCCCGGTCCTCGAGGCCGACCATCGCGAGCAGTCGGCGCGCCCGGTCCTCCGCCTCCCGCCGCGCGAGTCCGAGGCCCAGTTGCGGAGCGAGCGTGACGTTGCGCAGCGCGGTCATGTGCGGAAAGAGGTTGAACTGCTGGAAGACCATGCCGATCCTGCCGCGCACGGCGCGCAGGTGAGCGTCGTCGGCCGGCACGTCCCGGCCGCCGCGCCGCATCGTCCACAAGGAATCGCCGTCGATCTCGATCGTGCCGCTGTCGGGCTTCTCGAGCGTCATCAGGAGCCGCAGCAACGTCGACTTGCCCGAGCCGCTCGGGCCGATGACGGCCACCCGCTCGCCGCGGGCGACGTCGAGGTCGACGCCGCGCAGGACCGGCCGGTCTCCGTAGGCCTTGCGGAGGTTCCGCACCCGGACCAGCGGCCCGTCGCCGTCGGCGCGCCGCCTCATGCCGGCACCACCTTCAGGCGGCGCTCGAGCCACCCCACCAGGCCCCCGGCGACCAGGCTGAGCACGAGGAAGAAGACACCGACGAGCGTCAGCGGCTCCAGGTACCGGAAGTGCTCGTTCCCCAGGTTCCTGGCCGTCGACAGCACCTCCTGCACCGTGATCGCCGACAGCAGCGGCGCGTCCTTGAACATGGCGATCACGTAGTTGCCCAGGGCCGGCACGACCGGGGGCAGCGCCTGCGGCAGGATCACGTGGCGATACGTTTCGAAGCGGGTGAGGTTCAGCGCGCCGGCCGCCAGCCATTGTCCGCGCGGGACCCCGTCGAGGCCGGCGCGATAGACCTCCGAGGTGTAGGCGCTGTAGTGCAGGCCCAGCGCGCCAAGGCCGGCGACCCACGGGGCGACCACCACGCCGGTGGTCGGCAGCACGTAGTAGACGAAGAACAACTGAATCAGCAGCGGCGTGCTGCGCACCGCCTCGACGAGGGCCGCGACCGGCCACGAGATCCACGGCCGGCGCGCGCGGCGGCACAGCGCCCAGACGAGCCCCAGCACGAGCGCCAGGGACATGCCGCCGGCGACGGCCTGGAGGGTGACCTGCAGCCCGCGCACCAGGTCGGGCAGGATGTCCGCGGCGAACCGCCAGTCCCAGATCACCGGACGTCTCCCGGCTCGCGGCCGCGGGCCAGCCGCGCTTCGAGGCGGCGGACGGCCGCCGTCAGCAGCAGGGCCAGCGCGAGATAGATCAGCAGCAGCAGCGACAGGACCTCGGTCGTCCGCAGCGTGTTGTCGCGAATCTCGAGCCCGGCGCGGGTCACGTCGGTCACCGTGATCATCGAGACCAGCGCGGTGCTCTTGAGCAGCTCGATCGACAGGTTGCCGACGGGCGGGAGCATCGCCAGGCCGGCCTGCGGCAGGACGACGTGGCGCAGGCGCTGCCACGCCGTCAGGTTCAGGGCGACCGCCGCTTCGTGCTGCCCGGCGGGAACTGCCTGGACGGCGCCGCGCACGATCTCCGCGCCGTAGGCGCCCACGTTCAGGCCCAGCACGAGGATGCCGACCAGCACGGCGTTCAGGTGGATTCCGAACAGCAGCGGCAGGGCGAAGTAGAACCAGAAGAGCTGCACCAGCGCCGACGTGCCGCGGAAGATCTCGACGTAGCCGGCGGCTGCCCAGCGCACGACGGGATCGGTGGACGTGCGGCCCACGCCGGCAAGCAGGGCGCTCGCCGCGGCCAGCAGCGCGCTGCCGGCGAACACCTGCAGGGTGACGTTCAATCCGCTCAGCAGGTGCGGGAGGTGCGGGAGGAGCTCGATGCCCGACGTCATGCGAGAAGCCTGCTCACGTGCGGCCGCACAGCTCGCGGGTCGTGACGTCTCCGGGCAACGTGTCGCGCGTGATGCCGAATGGCGCAGTCAGCCGCAGGTGCTCGTCGCTGCCGACGAAGTCGTCCAGCTCGCGATTGAACGCGGCCAGCAGCTCCTGGTCGCGCAGGCGAAAGCCGAACGCGCCGTAGCCGACAATCGTCCGCCCATCGATCACCGGGTCGGAGAACGGCTCGGCCAGCTCGAGCTGCGCGGTGTTCGCCTTGCGCAGCAGGTCCTGCGTCGTCAGCCGGGTCGCGGCCCACGCATCGATGCGTCCGGCTCGCAGCGCGGTCAGCGCACTAATGTTGTCCGGGAACACGGCAAGGCGCGCTTCCGGTATGCCGACCGCCCGCGCGTAGGTGTGCTCGACGGCGCCGCCCACGACGCCCAGCGTGGCAGCCGGGCGGCGGGCGACGTCCTCGTAGCTGTGCAGCGCCAGCGGGTTGCCGGCGCGCACGGCGAAGGCCTCGCCGATCCGGTAGGTCGGCTCGGAGAAGGCGATCCGCATGCAGCGGGCGGGCGTGATGTACATGCCGGCCGCGATGATGTCGAAACGGCCCGCCCTGAGTCCCGGAATCAGCGCCCCGAACTCGGTGACGACCGCCTCGATGCGTTCGATTCCCATGCGTCGCAGCACGACGCGCGCGACCTCGGGAGCCTCGCCGGTTATCTTGCCGGTCGCGGTGTCGCGGTAGCCGTAGGGGGCCTCGTTGGCGTACCCCAGGCGCACGACTCCGGCCTGCGAGATGCTCTCGAGGCCGCCGAGGTCGGTCGTGGCGCCGCGCGCCAGCGCCCAGAGCCCCGCCGCCGCGAGGACGAGGGCGGCCAGCAAGCCCCGGCCCAGCCACGTCACCCGCCCGGGCATGTCGCCTCACGGCCGTCCGCCCGGGCCCGCCGGGTGGCTGGCCCGGCGCGGCAAGCGCCGTCGCGGCGAGACGGAGAACGGCCTGCCGCGTATACTAGATTCGGTGCGCTGATGATTCGTGACGACAAGGCCCCCGCCTCCGGGAGCCGCCGGCCCGCCGAATCGAGAGTTGCCACTCCCCGGTACCATGACCGCACGCTGAAGGCGATCCGCCGCATCGTCCGCGCCGTGGACAGCTTTTCGCACCGACTCGAGAGCCAGCACGGCGTGACGGTCCCCCAACTGTCCTGTCTCGTGCACATCGCCGCCAGCGGGCCGCTGTCGCTCACCGACCTGGCGACGGCGGTCGAGATCTCGCCCAGCACGGCCGTCGGCATCGTGGACCGGCTGGTGCGAAAGGAGCTGGCGACGCGGCTCCGTTCCGACATCGACCGCCGCCGCGTGCTGATATCGGCTTCCCCCAAGGGCCGGACTCTGGTGAAGGCCTCGCCCTCCCCCCTGCAGGATCGTCTGGCGATGGCCCTCGACAGGTTGCCGGAGATCGAGCAGGCCGCCATCACGCTGTCGCTGGAACGTGTCGTGGGGCTGATGGGCATCGAGCACGTCGAGGCGTCCACGATCCTGGACACCAGCAACTCGCTGGCCGCCGATCCCCGACTCGAGCCCGACGGCGCCGCGCTCGAGCTCCCGTCTCCCGTCCCAAACGGCGTCCGGGCCGCCCGCGACCGCGAAGACGTGGGGTAGCCGTCGTCGGGGGCAACCCGACCGGCGCGGTCCCGACCGTCGCGCACATTCGTTCGCATGATACAATTTTTGGCCCAAATGATTTGTGGGGAAATCAATCGTGAGCAAGGCGACCCCCCACCGGCCGTCCGAACCGGCGTGACGGCCGCATCGACGGCACCGACCGTCGGTTCCCCGCTCCACTGCCGCGAACCCGTTGCCGCCGATGCCGTCGCCGTCTGCGACCTGGTCGGCCGTTGCGGCGTGCTCGATCCGAACTCCACCTACTGCTACCTGCTGCTGGCCACCCACTTCGCCGCCACCTGCGCGGTGGCAGTGCGGGCGGGCCGCATCGTGGGATTCGTCTCGGGCTACCCCGTGCCCTCGGAGCCGTCCACGCTCTTCATCTGGCAGGTTGCCGTGGATCCTGCCGCCCGGGGACAGGGCGTTGCCCTCCGCCTGCTCGCTGCCATCCTCGATCGCCCGGCCTGTCGGGCGATGCGGCACCTCGAAGCGACCGTCACGCCTTCGAACGCGGCGTCCTGGGCCCTGTTCAGGGCGCTGGCGCGCGACCGGGGGGCGCGCATCGAGCGGTGCCCCCACTTCACGTCAGCGGAGCTCGGCGGCGCCCACGAACCCGAGGACCTGGTGCGCATCGGGCCGTTCGACGCCGGACCGGAATCGACGGAGTGAGATGTCCATAGATATTTTCGCGGAGCTGGAATCGAGCGTGCGGAGCTACAGCCGAGCTTTCCCGGCCGTCTTCTCGCGCGCACAGGGTGCGACCCTGATCGACGAATCGGGCCAGGAGTACGTGGACTTTCTGAGCGGCGCCGGGGCGCTCAACTACGGGCACAACAACCCGGCGCTGAAGCGGGTGCTGGTCGACTACATCGAATCGGACGGGGTGGTGCACGGCCTGGATCTGGCGACCGAGGCGAAGCGCCGGTTCCTCGAGAGCTTGCGGACGACCGTCCTCGAGCCGCGGCGGCTGCGCTACCGGGTGCAGTTCACCGGACCGACCGGGACCAACGCGGTCGAGGCGGCGCTGAAGGTCGCCCGCAACGCGACCGGCCGGTCCACGATCGTGGCCTTCACGAACGGCTTCCACGGGGTCACGCTGGGCGCGCTCGCCGCCACGGGCAACGTCCACTACCGCGGCGCCGCCGGCGTCGCCACGAGCGGGGTGACGTTCGCTCCCTACGACGGGTACCTGGGCCCCGACGTCGACACCACGGAGTACCTCGACCGCATGATCTCGGATCGCGGCAGCGGCGTCGACCGGCCGGCGGCCGTCATCGTCGAGACAGTGCAGGGCGAGGGGGGACTCAACGCCGCCCGGTCGACCTGGCTCCGCAAGCTGGAACGGGTCTGCCGCCGGCACGGCATGCTGCTGATCGTCGACGACATTCAGGCCGGGTGCGGCCGCACGGGCCCCTTCTTCAGCTTCGAGGCGGCCGGGCTGTCGCCGGACCTCGTGACGCTGTCGAAGTCGCTGAGCGGCTACGGGCTGCCGTTCTCGATCCTGCTGTTGAAGCCGGAGCTCGACACGTGGCAGCCCGGCGAGCACAACGGCACGTTTCGCGGCAACAACCTCGCGTTCGTGACCGCGACCCAGACGCTGGCGTCCTACTGGCGCGACAACCGCCTGCGCGAGGCGGTGGAGAGCAAGGCGAAGCGCGTGCGGGCCAGGCTGGGCGACATCGCGAATCGGGATCAGGATGCTCGGCTCACGGTGCGCGGGCGCGGCCTGATGCAGGGTCTCGACTGCTCGAGCGGGAGGCGCGCCGCCCGCATTTCGGCGTCCAGCTTCGAGCAGGGGCTCATCGTCGAGACCTCGGGCGCGCAGGGCCAGGTAGTCAAGTGCCTCTGCCCGCTGACGATCGACGAGGACGATCTCGAGCGCGGACTCGACATCCTGGAGCGGACCGTCGCCGGGACGCTCGACCACGAGGCGGTCGAGGGTCGCGCGCTGGTCGGAGTGGGCGGATGATCGTCCGGCGCCTGGAGGAGGCGGAGCGGACGGAGCGGCGCGTGACGGCCGCGAACTGGGAGAGCACGCGGCTTCTGCTCAAGGCCGACGGCATGGGCTTCTCCCTTCACGTGACGACCATCCGGGCCGGCACCGCGACCCCGATGTGGTACCGGCACCATCTGGAAGCGGTGTTCTGCATGGAGGGGGAGGGCCGGGTGGAGACCGGGGACGGCGCGGTGCATCACCTGCGCCCCGGTACCCTGTACGCCCTCGACAGGCACGACCGGCACGTCCTGCGCGCGACGACGCGCATGCGCATGGTGTGCGTGTTCAACCCGCCGCTGCTGGGCAAGGAAGTGCACGACGAGAACGGCGCCTATCCGACCACCGCCGAGGAGATCGTGCCCGGTGCCTAGCAACCCGTCGGTGAGTGTCCCCGAAGATCGCTACCCGTCGCGCGTGGCGTCGCGCCCTCGGCTGAGTCGCCGCGTCGATCCTGTCGTCTACCCGGACGGCCCCGTCACCGACCGCCTCTCGGACGACGAGGTTGCCGCCTACGAGTCCAACGGCTATCTGTCGCAGCCGATTCTGGACCGGGAAGAGGTCGCGGCGCTCACCGCCGAGCTGTCCCGGCTCGTCGCCGGCGCGACGCTCCGCGATGCCGAGGAGACGATCCGGGAGCCGTCGAGCGACGCGGTGCGGTCGATCTTCCGCATCCATGCGCTCAGCCCGCTGTTCGCGCGCCTGGCGAGCGACCGGCGGCTGCTCGACGTGGCGCGTCAGATCCTGGGCAGCGAGGTCTACCTGCACCAGTCGCGAGTGAACCTGAAGCCGGGATTCGTCGGCAAGGAGTTCTACTGGCATTCGGACTTCGAGACCTGGCATGTCGAGGATGGCATGCCGCGCATGCGCGCGCTCAGCGTCTCGGTTGCGCTGACCGACAACCACCCGTTCAACGGCCCGCTCATGCTCATTCCCGGATCGCACAGGACCTACGTGGCCTGCGTGGGAGAGACGCCGCGCGACCACTACCGGGAGTCGTTGAGGAGGCAGGAGTACGGGGTTCCCGACCACGCAAGCCTGGAGCGGTTGGCGCACGAGGGCGGGATTGCGGCGCCTACCGGGCCGGCCGGTTCGGCCGTCTTCTTCGAGTGCAACACCATGCACGGGTCCAACTCCAACATCTCGCCCTTCCCGCGCACGAACGTATTCCTCGTCTACAACAGCGTCGAGAACTCGTTGACGGAACCATACTGCGGGCACCCGCCCCGCCCCGAGCACATCGCGGCACGGCAGCAAGTCGTCCCGCTGCGGCCAGCCTCGCGGACGCCGATCTTCGGGGCGCCCCGATGTTGAAAGGAGAGACGCCATGCGGACGCGAGATCGCGAGGTCGACCCCAGCCTCGACGATATCGTCACACCGTGTCGACGACTCGCCGTGGCCGTGCTGCGACAAGCGATTGAAGATGCGCGCGGGAACACCCCGCCCGTTCTCCGGTGCCGCGCCCGGCATTTCCTGCACGACACGCGCCTGCTGGGCTTCTGGTGCGCCATCGCCGGCATCGACCGGGAGCTCGTCCGCGAGGCGCTGAAGGACGTGTGAGGTGCCGCCGTCCGCAGCGGCGCAGCAAGGGGGGCTCAGGCGTCGGCGCCGCTGAACGGCGCCGACGCCTGCGGGCTACTTCCCCGAACCTTCCGCCGGCAGCGCGAGCGCCGCCAGCGAGCCGGGGAAGACGCCGCCTTCGCCGATCTGCACGATCACGAACTGCCGGCCTTCGTGCAGGTAGGTCATCATGCCGTACTGGCCGGGCGCCGGCAGCTCGACCGTGCCGACCTTGGCCCCGGTGGTCTTGTCGTGCGCGTTGAGCACCGGCCGCTCGTTGGCGCCCTCGGTGGACAGGAGCAGGCTGCCGGTCGCCATGAGCACCGCGCGGCCTCGTCCGCCGAGCGCCTGGGGATCGAGGTCGACGCCCGCGAGCGCCGGGTGGTTGAGCACGCGGTCATCGGCCCGTCCGACCGGGACCTCCCACACGTGCTCGCCCGTGTTCATGTCAATCGCGGTGATCTTGCTGTAGGGCGGCTTGTGGATTGACAGGCCCTGGGGGCCGCCCCACCCGACGCCGCCGCCGCTGACCCAGTCGGAGATGGTCGTGCCGGTCGTGGTGCAGCGTCCCGAGTCCGACGTGCAGCCGTGGTCGGGTGCGTCGACGGCGGCGCCCGGCTGCACCGTGCGGCCCGAGCAGCCGGGCCCGGACGACTGGTACAGCACGCCGGCCTCCGGATCGAGCACGGCCGGGTGGGTGATGTTGATCCCGCCCGAGCAGCCCACCCAGCCCTTGACGGGCTCGGTGTGGTTGTTGGGCAGCGGCGGCATGTAGGGGCCGCCGATGCGGAACTGCGACATGATCTCGAGCGCTTCCTGCTTCAATTCCGGCGTGAAGTCGATGATGTTGTCCTCGCTGAGCCCGAGCGGATTGAGCGGCGCGGGGTGCGTCGGGAACGGCTGGGTAGGCGAGAGCTTCTCGCCCGGGACGATCGACTGCGGGACCGGGCGCTCCTCGATCGGCCACACCGGCTCGCCGGTGACGCGGTTGAACGCGAAGGTGAAGCCCTGCTTGGTGGTCTGGACCAGCATCGGAATCTGCTGGCCGTCCACGGTGGCGTCCACCAGGATCGGCACGTTGGCGATCTCGTAGTTCCAGATCGGGTGGTGGTTCACCTGGAAGTGCCAGAGCCGCTGGCCGGTCTCGGCGTCGAGGGCGATCACGCTGTCGCCGAAGAGGTTGTCGCCGGGCCTGAACCCGCCGTAGTAGTCGATGGTGGGCGCGTTGGTCGGAATGTAGACGATGCCGCGCTCGAGGTCGGCCGAGAGCGGGGCCCACGACGAGACGTCGCCCGTCCACTGCCAGGCGTCGTTCTCCCACGTGTCGAAGCCGAACTCGCTCTCCGACTGCGGGATGACGTTGAACTTCCACTTGTGCTCGCCGGTGCGGGCGTCGTAGGCCAGGATGTGGCCCGGCACGTTCTCGATCCGCGACTGGTTGTAGCCCTGCTCGTGCGCGTTGCCCACCACCACGGTGCCGTTGACGACGATGGGGGGCGACGAGCTCGTGATGTAGCCGATCTCCATCGGAATCCCGTTCTCGGGGTCGTACGGGTAGCCGAGGTCGGCCAGCAGGTCGACGACGCCGGTCTCCGGGAAGCCGGGGATGCCGACCGGCCCGCCGAAGCCCTCCAGGTGCTCGCCGGTCTTGGCGTCGAGCGCGTGCAGGAAGAACGCCGGCGTGATGACGTAGATGACGCCGCGCCCGTCGAGCTCGGCGTAGGCCACGCCCTTGCCGTAGCTGGCGCGCATCGATTCCTCCCAGCGCTTCGTGCTGGGCTCGCGATACGTCCACAGCGTCTCGCCGGTCGCCGGATCGATGGCGACGATCGTGCGCCGGTAGCCGGCCACGGTGTACAGCACGCCGTCGATGTAGCTCGGCGTCGAGCGCGACAGGTAGTAGGCGTGCGGGCTGAAGTTGTCGCCGCGCCACACCCAGGCCACCTCGAGGTCCTCGAAGTTGTCGGCGTCGATCTGCGCCAGCGGCGAATAGCGGGTGCCCCAGGCGTCGCCGCTCTGATACCACCACTCGCCCTCGGGCGTGCCCCGCTCCTGGGCGACGGCCGCCAGCGGCGCGAGCAGCAGGGCGGCGAGCGTGAGCGCGAGACCCGGCGTGACGGCCGGTCGAGACGTTCTCCGGTCGGCTTTCATCGTCTTCCTCCAGACAGGACTGGCCCGCCAAGCGTCGCCCCGCGGCTCCGCCTGGCGCCCAACCAACCCTCCGGGAGTCCACGCGGCTCTGCGGCGCAGACTCCCAACCCGTACGATCTCGATCCGCTGCGCTGCGCCCCGGGCGGTCAGCGCGCGAGGTACTTCGTCAGCCCGCCGCCGGCCTGACGGCGCGAGTTGGGGCCTTCCGCGGCGTAGACGTTGCCGTCGGCGTCCACGGCCACGCCCTCGCCGGCCGTGCCCAGCAGGCGGGTGTCGGAGAAGTGCGGCGGAATGAACGCGGTGACCCTGTCTTCGCTGGCATGCCCGATCCGCACGCCGTTGCGCCAGTTGGGATGCCGGATCCGGTCGGACTCCGAGTCGATCGCGTACAGCGTGTCGTCGTCGGTGATGAACAGCCCGCTGATGCGGCCGAACTGGTAGTACGAATCGAGGTAGTTGCCGTCCTGGTCGAAGATCTGGATGCGGTGGTTGCCGCGATCCGCGACGAACAGGCGTCCCTGCGAGTCGAACTCCAGCGCGTGGGGCGTGCGGAACTCGCCCGGCGCGGAGCCGATCCGGCCCCACTCCTTCACGAACTGGCCGTCGCTCGTGAACATCATGATGCGGCCCGTGGAGCCGGGGGCCGGATTGGGGTTCTGGCCGCTGTGGCCGTCCGAGACGAAGATGTCGCCGTTCGGCGCGGTGATCACGTCGCAGGGCTGGTTGAAGGTGTCGGGCCCGCTGCCGGCGACGCCCGCCGTGCCGAGCCGCATCAGGACCTCGCCCTCCGGGCTGAACTTGATCACCTGGTGGCCCTTCGTGCCTTCCTCGTTGCCCTGCCAGTCGGTCACCCAGACGTTGCCGTCGGCGTCCACGTGGAAGCCGTGCGGCACGACGAACAGCCCGGAGCCGAACGACGTCAGCACCTCGCCGGTGTGCCGATCGAACTTCAGGATCGGGTCGACGTCGGAGTTGACGCAGCCGCCCTGCAGGCCGAAGTCGCCGCAGCGGTCGTAGGCCCAGACGTGGCCGTCGGGGCCGATGTCGACGCCGGCCGTCGAGCCCCACTCGCGCCCGTCGGGCAGCTCGGCCCATTCCTTGAGGATGCCGGGCGTGGGATTCGGCAGCGGCTCCGCGGCGGGGTCGGCGACCACCGGCGCGAAGAACTGCGGGAAGCCCGCTTCGGACTGCGCGCGGAGTCCTCCCGCGCACAGCAGGACGACGGCGAGGCCGAAGACGAGCGTGACGAGCAACCGGTTCAGCAGCGGCATGGCAGGCACCTTCCTTGTAACCCTCGCAACGCCCCACCCTGCAGCCGGGAGGGGTGGCCCGATCATAGCGCGGATGCAGCCGGCGGCAAGCCGGAACTGTCCGCGCTCAGAACCGCACGCTGAGTCCCGCCTGCGCACGCCGCGTGTCGCCCAGCCCGCTGCGGAGCGTGCCGTCGAAGTTGAAGAGCAGCGAGCCGACGGCCGGGTCGACGAAGTTGTCGGCGTTGGTCAGGTTGAAGACCTCGAAGATCGGCTCGATGACGGTGCCGCCGCCCACGGCGAAGCGCCGCGACACCCGCAGATCCCAGGTGAAGAACGCGTTGTCCCGCCGCAGCGTGTTGCGCGCGAGGATCGCGCCGTCGGCGCAGATCCGGTCGGCCGGCTGGGCGGCCCGCGCGCCGCGGTTGCCGCACTGCTCGGAGGCCGGCGACGCCGACAGGTAGCGCACGATGTTGCTCAACTGGAACGCGGCCGGCAGCGCGGCCAGGACGTACGCGCTCACCTGGTGGCGCCGGTCGCGATCCGACCAGCCGTACTCCGGCGCGAGGTTGCCGGCGTGGGCGTAGCGGAGGGTGAACGGATCGCGCTCGTTGTCGTCGTCGGAGCGATCGAAGGCGAGCGTGTAGTGCGCCTCGAACGTGAGCGGGCGGCCGGCGAGCCCGCCGCGCCCGCGCAGCCCGGCGGTGAGCGCGTGGTACCGCGAGCGGGCGCTGCTCTCGGTGACGGTGAGCGTGTTGATGCCGCCGCCGGCCGGGTGCGTCCCGCTCCCGAAGGGCGCTCCCAGGACGGCGTCGTTGCGGTTGACGAAGCGGAAGAGGTTGTCGGTGCGCGCGTGGATGTAGCCCACGCTGGCCGCGATCCCGCCGCCCAGGTCGCGATCGAGCGCCGTGCCGAACGACCAGGTGCGCGGCAGCTCCAGATCGCGGTCGGCGACCTGGATGTCGGGCAGGAACGGCGGCGAGGCCGAGGTGTCGATCTGCTCGTCGATGGCAGGGACCGGCCCCAGCCCCGGCGCGCTGCTGCTGCGGAACAGGGTCTGCTGGAACGCGCCGTTGGTCGTCCGGTGCTGGGCGAAGACGAGCATCGGGATGCGGGCGACGTACGACCCGGCGTTGGCGCGCAGCACGGTGCGGCCCTCGCCGGCCACGTCCCACGCCATTCCGAGACGGGGCTGCAGGTTGTCGAGGTCGTCGGGAACCCGTCCGTCCGAGGGGAAGCGCGGGTCGCTCAGGTACGGGCCGAAGAACGTGTCGCCCGGCTCGATGAAGACGTCCGGGTGCCAGGCGCCGTCCCAGCGCAGCCCGAGGTCCAGCGTCACCCGCTCGTGCGGATGCCACGTATCCTGCACGAACACGCCGAGCTCGTGCGTCTGGAACTGCTGGCGGCCGAGCTGCTCGGGCGGGACGCCGGGGACGGTCGCCGACTGCAGGTAGAGCAGGACCGGGCCGGTGACCGCGGAGCCCGGGGGACACGCCCCGAACGCGCCGGCGGATCCGTCCGAGCACGTGACGTAGCGCTCGCCGTGCGTGACGAAGCCCATGAAGCCGTCGACCGAATCGAAGAGGTAGCGGCTGTTCGCAAACCCGATGAACTGCTGCCCGACGCGGGTCCGGTTGTATTCCACGCCGGCCTTGACGAGGTGATTGCCCGCGGCGAACGAGACGTTGTCGACCACCTGGAGCCGCGTGTCGAATGCCGGATCGATCGGGAGGAAGAACGGCAACCCGAGGCGGAAGCCGTCGGCGAAGTCCATGGCGATGTCGGGAAACGGCCGCCCGCCGAGCGCGGCGAACTGCGGCGCCCCGGGCAGCCGCGCTCCGGGCTGCAGCGGTCCCCGATACCAGCGCGGCCGATCCTCGCGCGCCGCCTGCACCCGGACCTCGTTGGAGAGGGCGTTGGTCAGCAGCGAGCGGAGGCTCCCGTTGATCGCATGCGAGCGGTCGCCCTCGATCCCGTTGGCCGAGGCGCCCCACGAGTCGACGTCGAACGTGCCGTTCACCTGCTCGGACCAGGTGTAGTTGTACTTGAGCGACGCCTGGTGCCGGCCGTCGAGGTTCAGGTCCAGCTTGGCGAGCAGCGAGCGCGCGTCGTCCGTGCGCCGGATCGGCCCGAACTCGTCGTCGAACAGGCCCGGCCAGCGCGCCTGCAGGAAGCGCTCGAGACGCCGCAGGTTCGCCGGATCGCGGACGCGGCGGGTCGCCTGCTTGGTCTCGGCGGCCGCCTGCTGGTCGTAGGCCAGGAAGAAGAACGCCCGGTCGCGCACGAGCGGGCCGCCCAGCGTCGCGCCCCCCTGATTCCGGTGGAAGTCCGGCCGTCCCCCGCCGCGCGCCGCCGGGAACGGCGCGGCAATCTCGTCCCACTGCCCGAAGTAGTGGGCGGAGCCGGCGAACTCGTTGGTGCCCGACTTGGTGATCACGTTGACGAAGCCGCCGGCCGAGCGGCCGAACTCGGCGGTGGCCCCCTGATTGACCACCACCAGCTCCTCGATGGCGTCCTGGTTGAAGGTGAAGGCCGGCCGCTGGCCGCCGCGCTGCTCGCCGAAGAACGGGTTGTTGAAGTCCGCGCCGTCGACGATGAAGTTGTTGAAGATCCCGCGCTGGCCGCTGATGTTCAGCTCGTCGCCGTCCGGGCCCTGCGAGATCGACGCGCCCGGCGTGAGCAGTGTCAGGCTCGTGAAGTTGCGGCCGTCGCTCGGCAGCCCGTCGACCACGTCCTCGAGCACGCGCTGCGAGCTCGTCACGTCCGCGGTGTCGAGCGTGGGCGGCAGCTCGCTGACGACCGTGACGGTCTCGGCGGTCACGACCCTCAGCGCGACGGCCAGGTCGAGCATCTCCCCGACGCGCAGCGTGGCGCCCTCGATGCGTTCCGTGCCGAAGCCGGCGGTCGCCGCCGCCACGGTCAGGTCGTACGTTCCCGGCGGCAGCAGGGCGCGCGCGAACGTCCCCGACGCGGAGGTCTCCACGCTGGTCAGCAGGTCGGTCTCGCGATGCTGCAGGACGACGACGGCCCCCGCCACCGGGTCGCCGAGCGGATCGCGGACCGTGCCGCGGATGACGCCGGTGGTCGTCCCGGCCTGGGCCGCGAGCTGCGGCGCGTGCACGTCGAGCAGCGCAGCCGCGAGCAGCATGGCGGCCAGCGCGCGGACGGGGCGGCGCCGGACGGCGCGAGGGGTCTGCATGACTCGGCGCGGCGCGGGGTCGACTCGTCGCGTCGTCGCCGGCCGGGCGGCGCACGAATCGCGGCAGGTTGACAGTATACTGACCGCCGCATAGTTACAAATTGTGTCGCATTGGGCGCATATTTCGTCGCACATTGGTCACGATCGGGCGAGGAGACAAACGCAGATGCGCAGCAAGGCACGGCGTTCGACGAGTGTCCTGGCGTCCGTCGTGGGGCTCGCCTGTCTGGCCGCGGCAGCCGGCGCCGCCGGCATGCAGGCCGCGGGGCTGTCCGGGACGGTGACCGACGCGACGGGCCTCCCACTGCCCGGCGTCAACGTCGAGGCGCGGCCCGCCGCCCCCGACGGTCGGGTCCGCACCGCGGTCACCGACAGCGCCGGCGCATTCATGCTCGCCGGCCTGGAGCCCGGCGCCTACGACGTCGCCTTCACCCTGGCGGGCTTCCAGGACGTCGTGCGCAGCGGCGTCCTGGTCGCGGCCGGGACGGCGGCCATGCTCGACGTGGAGCTGGCGGTCGAGCTCGCCGAGCAGGTCGTCGTGGTCGGCAGCCGCGGCCAGCCGCGGTCGGTGACCGAGTCGCCGGTCCCCATCGACGCCATCCCGTTCCAGGACGTCGTCAGCCAGGGGGCGACGACCCTGGACTACCAGTTGCGCACGCTCGTCCCGTCGTTCAACGTGGCGACGCATCCCATCAGCGATGCGGCCACGCTCGTGCGCCCGGCCAGCCTGCGCAACCTCGCGCACGACCACACGCTGGTGCTGGTGAACGGCAAGCGCCGGCACCGCTCGTCGGTCATCGCCTGGTTCGCCGGCGTGACCGACGGCGCGCAGGGGCCGGACATCTCCACCATTCCGTCGATCGCCCTGCGGCAGGTCGAGGTGCTGCGCGACGGCGCGTCGGCGCAGTACGGCTCCGACGCCATCGCCGGCGTCATGAACTTCCTGCTCAAGAACGCCCGCGAGGGCGGCAGCCTCGAGCTCAACACCGGCACCTACCGCGCGGGCGACGGCGACGCCTACAACGTCGCCGGCAACGTCGGCCTGCCGCTCGGCGCGACGGGGTTCGCCAACCTCAGCTTCGAGTACGGCAACGCCGACCCGACGAACCGCAGCGTGCAGCGCGCCGACGCGGCGGCGCTGATCGCCGCCGGCAACAGCCACGTGGCCGACCCTGCGCAGATCTGGGGCAACCCGACGGTCGAGGACGAGGTGAAGCTGTTCGGCAACTTCGGCCACCAGCTCGCCAACCGGCTCGAGCTCTACGGCCACGCCAACTACGCCGAGAAGAAGGTCACCGAGGGGTTCTACTTCCGCAACCCCAACAACCGGGCCAACATCTACAGCCTCGACGACGGGGCGACGCTGCTGGTCGGTGACCGGCTGTGGGCCCGGACCGGCGTGGCCGGCGCCGGCAACTGCCCGACGGTGCCGATTGCCGGGAACGTGCCGGACTCGGCGGCGCTGGCGCAGGTGGCCGCGGACCCGAACTGCTTCACCTTCCGGGAGCTCGCTCCGGGCGGGTTCACGCCGCAGTTCGGCGGGGAGGTCAGCGACGCGTCGGTGGTGGCCGGCCTGCGCCGGACCGCGGAGAGCGGCCTGACCTGGGACGCCAGCACCAGCTACGGCATGCACGAGTCGGACTTCTTCTTCCTGAACACCGTCAACGCCTCGCTCGGCCTGGACACCCCGCGCGAGTTCGATCCGGGGCTCTACCGGCAGGAGGAGGTGAACCTCAACTTCGACGTCTCCTACGCCGCGACCGACCTGATCAACATCGCGGCCGGCGCGGAGTGGCGCGACGAGCGCTTCACGATCGGCGCGGGCGGGCGGCCGTCGTGGGAGGTCGGGCCGTATGCGGCCCAGGGCTTCGTCTCCGGATCCAACGGCTTCCCCGGCTTCCCCGACTACACGGCCGGCACCTGGAACCGCAGCAACGTCGCCCTCTACGGGGACCTCGAGCTGCGCGACCCCGGCGATCGCTGGACGCTGGGCGGCGCCGTGCGGCTCGAGCACTTCGACATCTTCGGGGCCACGACGAACGGCAAGCTCTCGGCCCGCTACGGGCTGAGCGACGCCGTCTCGATTCGCGGCGGCATCAGCACCGGCTTCCGTGCGCCGACGCCCGGCCAGCAGAACACGCTCAACGTGCAGACGACCATCGATCCCGAGACGCTGCAGCTCGTCGACAGCGCCAACGTGCCGTCCACCTTCCGGGCGGCGCAGCTCCGCGGCGGCCAGCCGCTCGAGCCCGAGACGTCCGTGAACACGACCGCGGGACTCGTGGTCGACACCGGTCCGTTCACCTTCACCGCCGACTACTTCCGCGTCGAGCTCGACAACCGTCTGGCCCTGTCGCAGACGTTCACGCTCGAGGACGACGAGCGCGCGCTGCTGCTGTCGGAAGGGATCGCGTCGGCCGGGACGCTGAAGTTCTTCCGCTTCTTCATCAACGACTTCTCGAGCCGGACGCAGGGAGTGGATCTGGTCACGACCTACACGCCGCTGGCGCTGCGCGGCGACACGGTCTTCAGCTTCACGCTGAACTACACTCATACCGAGTTGACGGAGGAGTCGGACCTGCTCACGCCGGGCGACGTGCTCGGGTTGGAGCGCGGCGTGCCGCGGACCCGCTGGAACGTCGCCGTCAACCAGCAGGCGGGGCCGGTCGGCGTGCTGGGCCGCCTGCACTACTACGGCGCCTGGGTCGATCACTTCGACGCGCGGTTCGTGCGCGGCGCCGACGCCCCGATTCTGGATGGCCGCTACATCCTGGACCTCGAGGCGAGCATCCCGCTCGGCCGCGACGTGACGCTGGCGATCGGCGGCCAGAACGTCTTCGACACCTTCTCGCAGCGGATGGACCTGTTCGCCGAGATCTTCGGCTTGCCCTACAGCCAGTTCACGCCGTGGGGGCTGAGTGGAGGCTACTATTACGCGCGCCTCAACTACGGCTGGGGAGGCTAGGAGTCTGCGCCGTAGAACGGCGCGGACTCCTGCAGGGTTGGTTGGGCGCCGAGCGGAGCCGTCAGGCGACGATTGGCGGGCTGGGAGTCTGCCGGGAACCGTGGCGGCCGGTGTCCTTGTGCGGCGGGCGTTCGCACTGGGCCTGGCGGCCTGCGCGGCCTGGTGCGCGCCCGCGCGCGCCGAGCCGCTGTCCCCGCGCCCGCCGGCGGCCCAGGCCCGACCCGGCGCGGCCGCCTCGCAGGTCGACCCGGACCAGCCGGCAGGGCAGGCTGCCGGGGACGGGCAGGCTGCGGAGGACGAGCAGGGGGAGCCCGCGCCGCCGCAGTTCGACGACGAGGTGGTGGTCGTCGGCAGCCGGGCGCGGCCGCGGTCGGTCACGGAGTCGACGGTGCCGATCGACGCGATCCCGGCGGAGGAGATCGTCAGCCAGGGGAATACCGACGTCGGGGATCGGTTGCGGACCATCGTGCCGTCCTACAACGTCAGCCCCCAGCCGGTCGGCGACGCGGCCCGGCTCATCCGGCCCGCCAACCTGCGCGGCCTCGCGCCCGATCACACGCTCGTGCTCGTCAACGGCAGGCGCCGGCACCGGGGCGCGGTCATCACCTGGATCGGAAACGGCGTGGCCGACGGCGCCCAGGGGCCCGACATCTCCGCCATCCCGGCCATCGCGCTGCGGCGCATCGAGGTCCTGCGCGACGGCGCCGCGGCCCAGTACGGCTCGGACGCCATCGCCGGCGTCCTGAACTTCCTGCTCAAGGACGATCGATCCGGCGGCAGCGTCGAGCTGCACACCGGCGGCTACGGCGCGGGCGACGGCGGCGCCTACACCGTGGCCGCCAACGCCGGGCTCCCGCTCGGCCGGACCGGCTTCGCCAACCTCAGCCTCGAGTACGGCAACGCCGGGGCGACGAGCCGCAGCATCCAGCGCGACGACGCCGCGCTGCTGATCGCCGCGGGCAACGACGCCGTGGCCGATCCCGCGCAGATCTGGGGCTCGCCCCGCATCGACGACAACATCAAGCTGTGGGGCAACTTCGGCCACCTCTTCGCCGCCGGCGTGCAGGCCTACGGCCACGCCAGCTACGCCAGCCGGCGCGTGGCCAGCGGGTTCTTCTTCCGGAACCCGAATACGCGGGCAGCCGTCTTCAGCGCGGACGGGGGGCGCAGCCTGCTCATCGGCGACGTGCTCGACGCGCAGGACGGCGTGGCCGACGGGTCGGCAGGCTGCCCCGCGGTGCCGGTAGCCGCCGGCCGGCCCGCACCGGTCGCCCTGGCGCGGGTCTTCGCCGATCCGGCCTGCTTCTCCTTCCAGGAGCGCTTTCCGGGCGGCTTCACGCCCCAGTTCGGGGGCGACGTGCGCGACGCGTCGCTGGTGGCCGGCGCGCGCGGGCAGCTCGGCGGCGGCGTGCTCTGGGACGCGAGCGCCAGCGCCGGCTTCAGCGAGGCCGACTTCTTCATCCACGATACCGTCAACGCGTCGCTCGGTCCGGCCACGCCGACGGCGTTCGACCCGGGCCTCTACCGGCAGGCGGAGATCGGGTTGAACATCGACATCAGCTATCCCCTCAACGAACGGGTCCACCTGGCCGGGGGCGCCGAGTGGCGCAACGAGCGGTTCGAGATCGGGCTGGGCGAGGAGGCGTCGTGGCGCATCGGTCCGTACGCCGCGCAGGGCTTCAGCGCGGGGTCGAACGGCTTTCCCGGCTTCAGCCCGATCGCCGCGGGGGCCTGGAGCCGCGCCAACACGGCGCTCTACGGCGACGTCGAGGTGCGCGGCGAGGACGAGGCCTGGACGGTGGGCGGCGCGCTCAGGCTCGAGGACTTCGAGGATTTCGGCACCACGACGAACGGCAAGCTGTCCGGACGCTATCGGCTGGCCGCCGCGCTCGCGCTGCGGGCCAGCGCGAGCAGCGGCTTCCGCGCGCCGACCCCCGGCCAGCAGAACGCGTTCAACGTCTCGACGGAGTTCGACCACGAGCTGATGGACCTGGTCAACAACGGCACCATTCCGTCCACGTCGCGCGTGGCCCAGCTCCGCGGCGGCGAGCCGCTGCAGCCGGAGCGTTCCGTTCACTACGCCGTCGGCGCGGTGCTCGACGCCGGTCCGCTCAGCGTCACGGCCGACTACTTCCGGATTCGCCTCGCCGATCGGCTGGCGCTGACCCAGCTCTTCGCCCTCGCCCCGGCAGAGGTCGACGGCCTGCTCGCGGAGGGCGTGACGAGCGCGCGCAACCTGCAGAACTTCCGCTTCTTCACCAACCATTTCGAGACCCGGACGCAGGGCCTCGACCTGATTGCCACGTACGCGCCGCCCCGCCTCGGCGGCCGGACGACGCTGGGCCTGCTCTTCAACCACACCGCGACGGCCGTGACGCGCTTCGATCCGCAGGTGCTCGACGCCCTGCGGGTCCGCGAGCTCCAGGAGGCCGTGCCGGGCACGCGCTGGAGCGCCACCGTCCGCCAGGCGCTCGGCCGCTGGCGCCTGCTGGCGCGGCTGAGCTACTACGACGAGTGGTTCGACTCCCGCGACCTGCACGTCTACCACGGTGACGCGGTCGTGGACGTGGAGGCCCTGCATCCGCTCGGCGAGTCCGTGACGCTCGCCGTCGGCGGCCAGAACGTCTTCGGCAACGACCCGCAGGAGAATCCGATAGCGCGCGCCAAGGGGAATCGATTCAGCGCGTACACCCCGTTCGGAATCAACGGCGGGTACTACTACGCCCGCCTCAACTACGGCTGGGGATCCTGAAACGCCGGTCGGGGCAGGACTCGCGGGGCGCCCGCGGCGTGCCGCGAGCCACGCATGCTAGACTGCAGTTCGGAGGTTTTTCTATCGTGCGTATGCGATCGTTGGTCCGTTCCGCGGTCGCCTCGGCGTTGGTGCTGGCGGCGCCCGTTGCGGCCTCGGCCCAGATGGAGTTCCACTACCAGTACGGCAAGCTTGTCAATCCGTTCTCGGGCGACGAGGTAGCCAGCTCCATCCTCACCATTCAGCAGGCCGCGGCCTGGTCGCTCGGCGAGAGCTTCTTCTTCATTGACTATCTCGACGACGGTCGTCCGGACGGCTTCAACGACGTCGATTTCTACGGCGAGTGGTATCCCACGCTGAGCCTGAGCAGGATCTCCCGGCGGCAGGTCGGCGCAGGACCGCTGCGGGATGTCCAGCTCATCGGCGGCATCAACTTCGGCGGCGACGCCGATTTCTTCAAGTACCTGCCGGGCGCACGGCTCGCCTGGGACGTTCCCGGCTTCGTGTTCTTCAACACCGACGTGACCGCGTTCATCGACGCCAACAACGGCGTGGCGGAGGGCGGCGCGCCCCGGACGAGCGACAGCTTCATGGTGGACGTCAACTGGGGAGCGGCCTTCGAGATCGGCACGCAGGCGTTCTGGTTCACCGGCCACGCCGAGTACATCGGCGCCACCACCGACGAGCTGGGCGGGGTCGTGGAGGACTGGATTCTGGCTCAGCCGCAGTTCGGCTGGGACATCGGCAAGGCGCTGACGGGCAGCGCGAACCAGTTGTTCATCGGCGTCGAGTATCAGTACTGGCGAAACAAGCTCGGCGTGGACATCGACGAGAACCTGGTGCAACTGTGGATCATGTGGCGGCTCTGAGGGCCGCCCCTGCACAGGGCAGGTAGAGATGAGTCGATCCTCCGTGGCTACCGTGGCGCTTCCACTTCCAGGCATTCGGTCGCGGCAGGTCCGGCTGGCCGTGCGCGGATTCCTCGCGCTGGCGGTGCTGCTGGCGGTGACGATCACCGCCACGTCGGCCACTCTGCTGTTCAACGCCGCGACCGCGCTCCGCGACGAGGCGGAGAGCGCCGCGATCCACCTCGTGGAGCTGCTGTCGGCCAGCTTCGCCGAGATGGGGGAGATCTCGCTCGCGAACGTGGCGCGGACGCTCGACGCCACGCTCGACGGGCAGATGGCGGCCCAGGCGCGGATCGCGGCGCATCTGGTGGCGGCGGCCGAGGCGGCCGGGCAGTCGCCGGACGAGGTGATCGCCACGCTCGAGGCGGTTACCGCCACGACGGTCCTCGACGAGTTCTGGATCACCGACGAGCAGGCGTTCGCCTACCTGACGAACGTGCGCGACGAGAGCGGCGCGCTGGTGCCGTTCCGCTTCGATCCCGACCCGGCCGTGCAGCCGCAGGCGTCGAAGTTCTACGTGCTGCTGGCGGCGCCGCTCGACGGCGACGAGTTCATCACGCAGCCGGCCCAGGTGCGCGAGATCGATCAGGAGGTCTACAAGTACGTCGGGGTGGGGGGCGTCGACCAGCCGCGGATCGTGCAGGTGGGCAACGCCCTGGCATTCGGCGAGCAGGAGATCCTGACCAACGTCTACGCGACGCAGCGACCCGACGTCTCCGCGGTCATCGAGGGCATCCTGGGCCAGCACATGGCGGTGCAGGCCACCCTGGTGGACTACTTCGCGGCGGCCGCGGCGGAGGCCGAGTGGACGACGGAGGAGGTCAGCGAGCGGCTGCGCCGGATCGTGGACACCACGGCCATCGGCGAGATCCGGATCGTGGACCGGACGGGTGCCCTGGTCCATACCAGCGAGCCGTCGCCGCTGGCGGGCGGGGCGCCGTCGGGGCTGCTGCACGCCGACGCGCTGGAGCCGCTGCTGGCCGGGACGGCGCGGGTGGTGGACCATCCGACGGCGCCGCGGCCGTCGGACGGGGCGCTGTACAAGTACGTGACGGTGGCCGCGACGGCCACGGCCCCGCACCTGGTGCAGGTGGGGCTGCCGATCGAGGGCGGCGCGGGCAACCTGCTGTACTCGGTCTACCAGCGCGAGGCGGACCTGCTGGTGCAATCGCGCAACCTCGAGGCCCTGTGGGTGGTCAATCTCGACCGCGACCTGGCCGCGGCGGCGCCGCGCGCCGGCCAGACGGGGGGCGGCAGCGGCGACGCGGCGCGCATCTTCGGCCGCCGGGCCGCCGGCCTCGTGCAGCAGTCGATGGTCGAGGGACGCGTGGTCAGCACCGCGCAGCTCAGCCTGCTGTCGCCTGACGACCGGGGCATCTGGGTCGCCTCGCCGATCATCAACGCCGGCGGGATTCCGATTGGCGGGCTGGCGCTGGCCGTCAGCCTGGACGAGATCGCCGAGACGGTGCGTCTCGAGGCCGTGAACACGACGGTGATCGCGTTCGCGCTGCTCGGATTGACGGCGGTGGCCGCCCTGTGGGGCACGCGCTGGGTGACGCGTCCCATCGAGGTGATTGCGGCGGCGGCGCGGGAGGTCGAGAGCGGCCGCCCGCCGGACGAGGCCCCGCTGCAGGCCGTGCAGCGCCGCACGGACGAGTTGGGCAGCCTCGCGCGGGTGTTCTCGGACATGACGGCGCAGGTGTTCATGCGCGAGGAGCAGCTCGAGACGCTCGTCTCCGAGCGCACCACGGAGCTGCGGACGACGAACCGGAGCCTGCGGCTGGCGCACGAGGCGATGGAGCAGGACCTCGAGATGGCCAAGTCCGTGCAGGCCGCGCTGGTGCGCGAGGGGAACGCGGAGTTCGGCGCGTACGGCGCGTATGCGCGGATGACGCCGGCGCAGCAGGTGGGCGGCGATTTCGTGGACCTGCTCGAGCCGGCAGGCGGCCGGGTGTTCGTCACCGTCGGCGACGTGTCGGGCAAGGGGGTCGCGGCCGCGCTGTTCATGGCGGCCGCGCAGGGCGCCATCACGTCGGCCGCGGCGGGCACCGCCGACGTCGCGACGATTGCGCGGGCGGCGAACGAGCGGCTGTGCAGCGAGAACCCGATGGGCCTGTTCGTGACGTGCGTGCTGGCGATCTTCGACCTGCAGGACGGGGTGGTCGACTATGTCTGCGCCGGGCACGAGCCGGCCGTGCTCGTGCGGGCGGACGACAGCCGGCGGCTGCTGCCCGCCACGGGCGGGGTGGCGATGGGCGTCATCGACGAGTTCCCGTACACGGCCGGCCGCGAGCGGCTGGACCCGGGCGAGACGATGTTCCTGTACACCGACGGGCTGACGGACGCCGTCAACCATGAGGGAGAGCTGTTCGGCAAGGAGCGGCTCGAGGCAACGCTCGACGGCGCGGCGCAGCGCTCACCGGAGCAGATCGTCGACCACGCCTGGACGTCGATCTACGCGTTCTCGGCGGGGGCGCCGGCGGCCGACGACATGACGTGCCTCGTGCTGCGCCGCCACTGAGGCGGCCGGTCTCGGGGCGCGGCGATGGGCGGGTGGCGCGGCGGCAGGGAGGCTTGGGAGTCCGTGGACTCCCAGGGTCGAGCGGATGGCTGACGAATTGCAATTGTCCATTCCGGCGCGATTGTCGGAGGTGCACGAGCTGGCGGCTCGGGTGGAGGAGTTCGGGGACACGCACCGTTTGCCGGATCCGAAGGTGTACGTCATCAACCTCGTGCTCGACGAGCTGATCACCAACGTCGTGATGCACGGCTTCGGCGGCGTGCGTGAGCCGGAGATCCGGATCAGGCTGCGCCTGGCGGCCGGCGCGCTCGTGCTGAGCGTGGAGGACAACGGGCAGCCGTTCGATCCCACGCGCGACTCGCAGCCGGATGTGAGCTCGTCGTTGCCCAGCCGGCCGATTGGCGGCCTCGGGCTGCACCTGGTGAAGAACTTTGCCGACCGCCTGTCGTACGAGTTCGCCGGCGGCTGGAACCGGGTGACCCTGGAGCACGACCTCGCGCCGCCGCCGGCCTGACGGCCGGTCCGGCAGACCAGGTGGAGGAACATGGAGATCGAAGTCGCGGAGGAGCGGGAGGACGGCGCGCTGGTGCTGCTGCCCGTGGGGCGCCTGGACAGCGCGAACGCACGCGCGTTCGAGGCCATCGTGATGGAGCGCGTCGGCGCGGGCGAGCAACGCCTGATCGTCGACTTCAGCAAGCTCAACTTCATCAGCAGCTCGGGGATGCGCGTGCTGCTCCTGGCCGCCAAGCAGCTCCAGGCCAAGCAGGGCATCCTCGTGCTGTGCTCGATGCAGGACCACATCCACGAGGTCTTCCGGATCAGCGGCTTCGACCAGATCATCCCGATCCGGGACTCGCGCGAGGCCGCCCTGGCCCAGTCCTGACGACCCGTCTACAGGTTGTGGATGGCGATCGGGATGCCGTTGCGGGTCAACTGCATCGCCAGCGCCGTGCCGGCCTCGGTGACGCTGTCGCGAAATCCGATGTAGGTCAGCCCCTCGAGGTCGGACGGCCGCTCCATGCCGTCCTGCAGCAGGATGGCAACCCGCCCGCGGCCCAGGCCGGGGCTGGCCAGCAGCATGCCGAGCTCCAGCACGACGTGCTGCCCGGCGCGCAGGAGCTTCGCGTCCGGCTTTCCCCTGCGATGCCCTTCGTCGTCGGGCGATGCCAGCACGACGCCGAACGCGGCGTCGTCCCGATAGCGCGCCAGCTCTTCGATCACCGTCGGCTCCTCGCACGGGAGGTGGCCGAGAATCAGGGGCTCGACCTGCCAGCGCCGCAGCATCGCGTCGAGCTCCGCCAGCGCGTGCTCGTCCCGGCCGTACACCACCAGGACCTTGCGCCCCCGGGCGTCCTCGCTGCCGGGCATCGCCGGCCCCTCATCGCGCGGCATGCTCGCTCCCTTCTCCGCCCGGTGGGATGTTCGTCACCAGATACTCCAGCACGGCTCCGCGTTTCGTCGCGTCCGAGTTGATGGCCCGCCTCGCGGGGACCTTGTGGGCCCGGAGGCCCGCGGACATGGCTTCGGCATTGCCGTCGTACAGCCGGGCGATGTCCGGCGCCGTCGAGTTGCTGAGCAGGACCCGGCAGCCGCGGGTTGCGAGCTGGATCACCACCCGCTGCAGGCGACCCTGATCCTCCAGGGAGAAGCCGCCGGCCGTGTACGACGTGAACAGCGCGGTACGAGTCAGCGGGGCGTAGGGTGGATCGATGTACACGAAGTCGCCGGGTTCCGCCCGGGCGAGGACGCACTCGAAGTGGTCCCGCACGAGCTCGACGCTCGCGGCGAGCGCCGCCGCCACGGCCTCGATGTTCGCCTCGTCGCAGATCCGCGGGTTCGCGTAGCGTCCGATCGGCACATTGAAGCCGCCCCGGGAGTTCAGCCGGAACAGGCCGTTGAACCCCGTCCGATTGAGGTAGATGAGCATGGCGGCGAGGGGCGCGTCGTAGCGGCGGCTGTCGGGTACGGGGCCGTCGGATATCCTGCGGCGGGCCGGGTTGAACTGCCTGTCGCGCACGGCGTAGTAGTGGTCGCGGGGATTCTCGGCGTGGCCGGCAGCCAGGCGGGACAGGTGTCGGACCACGTCGGCCGCGTGGTCCCGCACGACGGCGTAGCAGCCGATCAGGTCGGCGTTGTGATCGATGAGGACGGATCGCCGGCCCGCGAGCCTGCCGTGGTTGTACAGGTCGAAGAACACGGCGCCGCTGCCCACGAACGGCTCGATGTAGCGCTCGAAGTGCGCGGGATAGAAGCGACGGATCTCCGGCAGGAGCTGCCGCTTGCCGCCGGCCCATTTCAGCAGGGGACGCACTGGCCCCGGCAGCGCGGAAGCGCTCGGCTCGGCGGCGCCGGGCGCGACGTCTGCTCGCATGCGAAATTGTATATTTCCATTCACTTCCATGAAGCTGCCACGCTTTGCGCGTGCCCGGGCTCGGCGGCTCGTCGAGTCGCCCCGGCAGTTGCTGCGGGTCATCGAGCAGGCCGGCCGCAAGCTGGCGGCAGCCGGGGGCGCACGCAGCCTCGCGCCCGTGGTCGAAGAGCTGCGGACGATGATCGAGCTGCTGCGCGCCTGGGCCGGCGGCACCTACTCCGGCGTCGCGAGCGCTAACCTGCTGCTCATCGTCGGCGCGGTCGTGTACTTCCTCATGCCGGCCGATCTCGTGCCCGACTTCATTCTGGGCCTGGGATTCGTGGACGACGTGGCCGTGATCACCCGCGTGATCGGCGCCGTCAGGGAGGAGCTGGCGAAGTTCCGGACGTCGCAGGCTGGCTGATGCCGGCGGCGCGGCAACCGCCGTGCGGTGGCGTGGCTCGGCAGGCAGCGGTGGTTGCCCCGCTGCCTGCCGAACGCGGCGCCCGCTCGGGGCCGGGTATGTCTACGGTGCGGCGAAGCGCGCGATGCGGTCGCTGCCGCCGATGCCGCCCACCCAGATCTCGTTGCCGACCTGCAGGGCGACCGTCGCGAGGATGATGTTGTCGTTCGAGGGGTAGCGGACTATCTCGCGCGCCGTCAGCGCGTCCGGGTCCACCGTGGCCACCCGCGACGTCACGCCGTCGCACGCGCGCTCGCCGAGGCAGGCGAAGATCGACGCCGGACCCTCGCTGCCGAGGTGTCCCGCGGCCAGCAGCGAGCCGTCGGGGGCCCAGCGGACGTTGTCGATCTGGAACCCGACGTCGACCGCCTCGACGCTGGGCGGCGACTGCCCGCGCGAGACCCGGATCAGCGACCGCGTGCCCCAGCCGCCGATGTAGAACCAGCGCCCGTCGGGCGAGGCCACGAGGCCGTTGGGCCCCACCGTCTCGCTGCCCGGCACGGCGCTCCAGCCGGCCGCGGGCTGCCATTCCCAGACCTGCCCCTGCTCGAGGTTGAAGTTCGTCGCGCCGAAGCCGCCGCCCGGCAGCGCCGCCACCGAGTTGAGGCTGACCGACTCGGGCGCCACGACGCAACCGGTCCAGGTGAGCGTCGGGGTCTCCCCGGTGGCGTCGAGCTCGAACACCTCGACCGCCTCCCGGGCGCCGTGGCGGACGACGTACAGCGTGTGCACGCCGCCGTCTCCCGCGCGGAGGTCGAGGCCGTGCGGCCGGAATCCGCTCGTGTCGGGTCCCGGACACCCGCCGAAGGTCGCCGCGTCGTGGCGCGGCTCCGACGTCTCCAGCGGATAGGCCCGCGCGGACGTGTGGTCGCGGCGGTCGGTCAGGCTGAGGTAGCCCTGGTCCTCCATGCTGGACACGACGATCCAGGGCGTGTCCGGCACGGCGACCAGATCCTCCGGGCTCACCGGCCCGCAGACGAACGCGACGTCGCCGTCGGGCTCGCACTGCGCCGCGCTCGGCGCGGGCAGGCCCAGGAGGCACGCGGCGGCGATGACGGTCAGGGGTACGATCCGTTGCATGGGAGCCTCCTTCGGACGTCCGGGCACCGAAGGCGGATCGGTGCCGAACGTCGGGCCCGATTATACGCCGTGGCGCGGCGTGGCCTCGGCTATGCTAATCGGGGTTCGCAGGGAGGAATCATGGCGATGAACAGCTGGAAGCGTGCAGGGGGTCTCGTCGTGGTGGTGCTCGGGATGGTCCTTGCCGGCGCGCCGGCGGCGCCCAGCCAGGCGCAGTCCGCGGACGTTCCCGAGTTCCGGGTCGATCCGTTCTGGCCGCCGCCGTTGCCGAACAACTGGATCCTGGGCCAGGCGGCCGGCGTCGCGGTCGACGCCGACGACGACGTGTGGCTGGTCCATCGGCCGCGCTCGCTCGACGCCCGCCAGCGGGGCGAGCACGGCATGTGCTGCGTGCCGGCGCCGCCGGTGATCGAGTTCGCGCCGGACGGCACGGTGCTGCGTTCCTGGGGCGGCCCGGGCGACGGATTCGAGTGGCCGGAGAACGAGCACGGGATTCACGTCGATCACGAGGGCCACGTCTGGATCGGCGGCAACGCGGCCACCGACGCGCACATCCTCAAGTTCACCGCCGACGGCGAGTTCCTGCTGCAGATCGGCCGCGCCGGGCAGAGCGGCGGGAGCAACGACACCGAGAACCTCGGCCGCCCGGCGGGCATCCGGGTGGATGCGGAGACGAACGAGGTCTACGTCGCCGACGGCTACGGCAACCGCCGCGTCATCGTCTTCGACGCCGAGACCGGCGCCTACCGGCGGCACTGGGGCGCCTACGGGGAGCGCCCGGACGACACGGAGCTGCCGCCCTACGATCCCGGGGCCGACCCGATCCGCCACTACCGCAGCCCGGTGCACGACGTGGCGGTCTCGCACGACGGCCTGGTCTACGTGGCGGACCGGACCAACGACCGCCTGCAGGTCTTCCGGAAGGACGGGACGTTCGTGCGCGAGGCGTTCGTGCGGCCGGCCACGCTCGGCAGCGGCTCGGTCTCGGGCGTGACCCTGTCGGTCGATCCCGACCAGCAGTGGCTGTTCATCCCCGACGGCACGAACAACGTCGTCTGGGTTCTCGATCGCGCGACGCTGACCGTCCGCGACCACTTCGGCCGGATGGGGATGTACGCCGGCCAGTTCCACCGGCTGCACAACCTGGCCGTCGACTCGCGCGGCAACCTGTACACCACGGAGGTCAACTCCGGACAGCGCATCCAGAAGTTCGTGCGCCTCGGCGGGCCGGACGACGCGCAGCAATAGCCGCCCGGCAGCCGCGGCGCGGGAGGAGCCTGATGATTGAGTCTTTCGACACCCTGCTGAAGCAGTACGAGGAGGGCCGCCTGACGCGCCGGCAACTGCTGGGCGCGCTCGCCGCCCTGGCCGTGCCGGCCGCCGCGGGCGCGCAGGGCAGCGCGGTGCGGGCGCGCTCGCTGCATCACGTCAACGTCGGCGTCGCGAACCTCGATCGGTCGGAGCGGTTCTACCGCGACCTGCTCGGCCTGCCGCCGCGCCGCTACATCGTCGGCGACGCCTACGCCATCGACTTCCCGGACGGCGGCCTGATCAGCCTCTGCCCGGTCGAGGGCGGCAACTGCAGCCTGACCGCGGGCAGCGCGGTAGCCGGCGAGATCGACCACTTCGGCGTCGGCATCGAGAACTTCGACGCCGAGCGGGTGGCCGGCGCGCTCGAGGAGGCCGGCTTCGAGGGGGTGCGGCAGGCCGGGCCGACCAGCGTTCTCGTCCCGGACCCGGACGGCGTGATCGTCCAGCTCTCGGCCGCGACGGAGCGCTTCGAAGGCACCCCGCCCGACCGGGGCTGCTGACCGCTTGCGCCATCGGTTCGGGACCCGGATGGCGGTCGGCTTCTCCGCTTCGTCGTGCATCGACCGGCAGTAGCTAACGGGTGCGGATGACCGTCCCCGCGACCGAGACCGCCAGCCGGGCGCCGTCCATCGCGCGTTCCGCATCCTCGCGCGTGTAGCGTTCCGTCGGTATGAAGCCGTCGTCTCCATAGAAGGAGAGCTCGCGGTTCTGGCGCAGCCAGGCGGAGATCGCCGCGAGCCGTTCGATGCGCTCGACGGGGACGTTCGGGAACCGCTTGCGGTGCTCCTGGAGCACGCCGCCGACATCGTGCCAGCGCGGAGTCTCGACGCCAGCCTGGCGCAGCATGCCCTTGAGGGCCAGCTCCACGATCTCCTGTGCCTCGCGGACCACGTCGGAGTACCCCGCCTGTTCGAAGAGGACCGGGAGAATGTCGAGGCGTATCCGGGCCTTGGCCAGATAGCTGGCGGCGAGAGCGCCGTTCGTCATGGTCCGAACAGCTCGAAGATCTCGCCCGGCCGGTAGTCCGGCTTGAGGTCCCAGTACCAGTAGTCGCCACGCCAGACCCGTCTCGACCCCAACTCGCGGAGGCGGCGCCGAACGCGCTCAAGCGCGTCGGCCAGGCAGCCGTCCGGATCGTGGAGGATCCGGGCGTCCTCCGTCATGTCGAGCAGCAGCGGCGTCCCCCGGGCGAGCTCCGCGCGCGTCTTGAAGACGGGCGACAACTCGGGATGGAGTCCCGCGCGCCGGGCGGCGTCGAAGTGCGCCGCCAGTGCGGTCCTGACCGGGGCGAACTCCTCGTTGCGCGCGGTCGGGCCGTCGGGCAGGTCGGTTGCCACGAGGAGCAGGTCGACATCCGAGTCGGGCCGCGGGGTCCCCCGGCCGACCGACCCGTAGACGGCCAGGGACAGCAGGCGGTTGCCGTAGTGACGCCGGCACGCCTCGACGGTGTCCCGCAGCAGCGCCGCGTAGAGCGCGTGCATGCCCACATCATAGTCGGACGGTCGAAGGCGGGCGGGAGCGCGGGCCAGCGGCCGGCACCGCGCACACGGCCGGCTGTTGGTGCGTCAGACGCTCGGCGGCGGCGAGTCGGCGGCGGAAAGAAAAATGGAGGACTTGGAGAGTTGGCGCGCCCGGCAGGATTCGAACCTGCGACCCTCGGCTTAGAAGGCCGATGCTCTATCCAACTGAGCTACAGGCGCGTTGGTTCCGTCGAGATGCGGATAATCCCATGATACGGCACTGGCAGCCTGTGGTTCCGCAGCCGACCATCCGGATCGGCTGGCGGGGTCCCTGCCTCAATCGTTCGCGCCCAGCGCGCGGAGCCGCGCCGCGATCTCCGGGCGGGTCGCGCGCCGTCCGTTCGTGCCGGGGACCGGCAGGCTCGACTCGGCGAGCGCCAGCGCCGTCTGGCCGCCTTCGGTCGCCGCGTCGAGATTGGCGCCGTGGGCGACGAGCAGCTCGACGACCGAGGCGAAGCCGGCGCGCACGGCGTCGTGGAGCGGGGTGTTGCCGCGGTCGTCGCCCTGATTGACGTCGACGCCGAGGTCGAGGATGGTGCGCGCGAGCTCGAGGGTCAATCGCTCCCTGTCGGCCCGGTCCATTGCCGGGGCCCCGACGCGGTTGCGCCGGTTCTCCCGCGGATTGCGGGAGACGCCCATCGCCGCCTTGAGGGATGACATCCCGTTGGCGGGGGAGACCTGCGGGTCGGCCCCGCGCTCGACCAGGAGCCGGGCGATGGCGAGCTCCCCGTAGCGCGCCGCAAGCCAGAACGCGTTGCCGCCCACCGCCTCGTGCCGGATGCTGTAGTCGGCGCTGAACCGGCGCCCCGGGGTGCCCCGCTCGACGACCGCGTTGACGTCCGCGCCGCGATCGAGGAGCGCTTCCGCGAGGGTGGTCTCGCTCCGCAGGATCGCGGCGTGCAGCGCGGTGTAGCCGGCGCCGGCGGCGTTCGGGTCGGCGCCGTTGTGGAGGAGATACGCGGCCAGGGCGCCGTGGCCGCTGTGGGCGGCGACGACGAGGGCGCTGGTGCCGGCCGCCGAGGTGTCGTTGACGTCGGCGCCGGCCTCGAGGAGGGCGCGCGCCGTCTCCACGTCGCCGTTGCGCGCGGCGAAGAGGAGCGGCGTCGAGCCGCCGTGCGCCATGCGGAAGTTGCCGCTCGTGTTGGTGTTGCCGGCGGTGTTCTCAAGCTGATGCCAGACCCGCGAGCGGGCGTGCACGTCCGCTCCGTGGCGGGCCAGACGGCGCACGACGGCGGCGTGCCCCTGCGCGGCCGCCCACATCAGCGCCGTTTGTCCGCGCTCGCGCTCCGCGGCGTTCGGGTCGGCGCCGTGCGCGAGGAGGAGCTCGACGACCGGCCGGCTGCCGCCCCGCGCGGCGGCCATCAACGGCGTCTCGCCCATCCTGAGCGTCACGTCGGGGTCCGCGCCGGCCTCGAGCAGCCGCGCGACGATCGGCGCGCTGCCGTTCGTGGCCGCCAGCCACAGGGGCGTCGCGCCGAGTGCGTTGGCCGCGTCGACGTTGGCGCCCGCCGCGATCAGCAGCACCGCGGCCTCGGCGTCGTTCCGGTGCGCCGCCCAGTGGAGCGCCGTCGCGCCGTCGCCCTGCGGGACGTTCGCGTCGGCGCCCGCCGCCAGCAGGGTGCGCACGCGGGCGACGTCGCCCGCCCGGACGGCCGCGGTCAGGTCCGGCTCCATGGGTGCTTGCGCGAGCGCCGCGGTGGCCGGCATGATGATTGCCGCCAGCAGGAGCACGAGCCGTTCCGCCGGGGATGCGTGCAGCATGCGCCTATGCTACCCCAGTCGGCGAGCGCGCCAATGCGTCGGCCGCGCGCACCTCGATTGACACTCCGCCGGCGTTCGCAGACACTACGAACATCGACGGGAGAAGATATCGAGCCATGATCCGTGCGCTTGGCCGATGGGTGCCGGTCCTCGCCGCAGCGGCGTTCGTCGTGCCCGCGCTGTTGGCGCCGGCGCAGCCGGCCCTGGCGCGGCAGGAGCCCCTCGAGGCGAATGCCGCGGATGCAGCGGATGCAGCGGATGCCGTCCGGTTGCAGCAGACGATCGACCGCTACTGCGCGGCCTGCCACAACGACCGCCTGCGCACGGCCGGTCTGACCCTCGCCGGGCGCGACCTGTCGCAGGTGGGGGCGCGCGCCGAGATCTGGGAGAAGGTCGTCACGAAGCTCCGGACGCGGACCATGCCGCCGGCGGGCCGGCCGCGCCCCGCGGCGGCGACCTACGACGCCCTGGCCGGCTGGCTGGAGTCCGAGATCGACCGCTACGCCGCGGCGCATCCCCACCCGGGGCGCACGGAGGCGTTTCACCGCCTGAACCGCGCCGAGTACGCCAACGCCATCCGGGATCTGCTGGCGCTCGACGTCGACGTGGCGGCCCTCCTGCCGGCGGACGACATCGACGAGTACGGCTTCGACAACATGGCCGACGTCCTGACGGTCTCGCCCGCCCTGATGGAGCGCTATCTCGCGGCGGGCCGCAAGATCGCCCGGCTGGCGGTCGGGGAGACTCCGCTCGGGCCCGGCACCGACATCTACAGGGTGCCGATCCTCCTGGTGCAGGACGATCGGGTGGGCGATGACGTGCCGTTCGGCTCCCGGGGCGGGATCGGCATTCGCCACTTCTTTCCCGTCGACGGCGAGTACGACCTGGAGATCCGGCTGCACCGGAACTACGTGAACTACGTGCGCGGCATGGGGTCGCGCCACGAGCTCGAGGTCCGGCTCGACGGCGCGCTCGTGCGGACCTTCGTCTTCGGCGGCGAGGAGCCGGAGGGCGTGCAGGCGCCGGCCAGCTACGCGGGCAACCAGTTCGGTGATCCGGCGTGGGAAGAGTACATGCTCTACGCCGACGCCAACATGCGGGTGCGCTTCCCCGCCCGGGCCGGCCCGCACGTGGTGAGCGTCGCGTTCGTGCGGCGCTTCACGGAGCCCGAGGGCGTGCTCCAGCCGCGCCAGAGCATCTTCGCGGTGGCGGTCAACGAGATGCGGGACGGCGACGCGGCCGTCGAGCACGTGGCGATCGGCGGTCCCTACGCCAGCACCGGTCCGGGCGACACGCCGTCCCGGCGGGCGCTGTTCACCTGCCGGCCCGCGAGCGCGGCGCCGGCGGACGAGGAGGCCTGCGCGCGCGAGATCCTGACCTCGCTGGCGCGGCGCGCCTACCGCCGTCCCGTCGCTGCCGGGGATCTCGCGACGCTGATGGACTTCTACCGCGCCGGCCGCCGCGGCGGCAGCTTCGACGCCGGCGTCCAGCACGCGCTCGAGCGGGTGTTGATCGCGCCCGACTTCCTGTTCCGGGTCGAACGCGATCCGGTCGACATCGGGCCGGCCACCGCCTACGTGCTGACCGACCTCGAGCTGGCGTCGCGGCTGTCGTACTTCCTGTGGTCGAGCGGCCCGGACGAGCAGCTCCTCGCGCTCGCCGAGCAGGGCCGGTTGAGCCGGCCGGAGGTGCTCGGCCGGCAGGCGCGTCGCCTGCTGGCCGATCCGCGCTCGCAGGCGCTCGTCCGCAACTTCGCGGGCCAGTGGCTCCACCTGCGCAATCTGCGGGGCGTCATGCCGGACGCGCTGCTGTTTCCGGAGTTCGACGAGAACCTGCGCGAGGCGTTCCGGGAGGAGACCGAGCTCTTCGTCGAGAGCCTGATTCGCGAGGACCGCAGCGTCCTCGACCTGCTCGCGGCCGACTACACGTACGTGAACGAGCGGCTCGCGCGCCACTACGGGCTGCCGGGCATCTACGGCAGCCACCTGCGGCGGGTGCGGCTCGACCCGGAGGTGGCCGAGCGGCGCGGCGGCATCCTGGGCCACGGCAGTCTGCTCACCGTGACGTCGTATCCCAACCGGACGTCGCCGGTGCTGCGGGGCAAGTGGCTGCTGACCAACGTCCTCGGAACGCCGCCCCCGCCGCCGCCGGCCGACGTGCCGGACCTGCCGGATCGCGGCGTGGACGGGGGGGCGGCGACGGTGCGGGACCGGCTGGCGCGGCACCGGGAGAGCCCGGCCTGCTCGGTCTGCCACGCGCCCATGGACCCGCTCGGGCTGGCCCTCGAGAACTACGACGCCGTCGGCAAGTGGCGGGCGACGGGTGCGACCGGGCGGCCAATCGACGCCTCGGGCAGTCTGCCCGACGGCACCGCGTTCGAGGGGCCGACGGGGCTGCGGGCGCTGCTGCTGGAGCGGCGCGAGCTGTTCATCGGCACGCTGACGGAGAGGCTCCTGGCGTACGCGCTCGGGCGGGGACCGGAGCACTACGACCGCCCGACGGTGCGCGCCATCACCCGTGCGGCAGCGGCGGAGGACTACCGCTGGTCGGCGATCATCACCGGAATCGTCCAGAGCACACCGTTCCGCATGCGGAGGTCAGAGTCATGATCATCACCAGGAAGGCGCTTCCCCGCCGTACCGTGCTGCGAGGATTGGGCGCGTCGCTCGCGCTGCCGCTGCTCGACGGCATGGTGCCGGCGTTCGCGGCGCTGCGGAAGACGGCGGCGGCCCCCGTGAAGCGGCTCGGGGTCGTCTACGTCCCGAACGGGATGATGATGAACCACTGGACGCCGGGCACCGAGGGGTCCGGGTTCGACCTGCCGGCCATCCTCGAGCCGCTCGAGCCGTTCCGGCGACACATCGAGGTGCTGTCGGGCATGCACGGCGTCGACGGCGAAGGCCCGCACGCCCGCTCCTCGACGCGGTTCCTCACCGGCGTCGGGGCCAAGCCCGACAACGGCTCGAACCTGTCGGCCGGGGTGTCGATGGACCAGCTCGCGGGCCGCGCCCTGGGACGCGAGACGCAGCTTGCGACGCTCGAGCTCGCGCTGGACGGGCGCGACTTCGCCGGCTCGTGCGACGACGGCTTCAGTTGCGCCTACACGAACACGATCGTGTGGGCGAACGATACGACGCCGCTGCCGATGGAGAACAACCCGCGGGTCGTCTTCGAGCGTCTCTTCGGCGACAGCGGCAGCACCGACCCGGCCATCCGGCAGGCGCGGCTCCGCAAGGACGCCAGCCTCCTCGATTCGGTCACCGAGCGGGCGGGCGCGCTGTCGCGCGAGCTCGGTGCGCGTGACCGCGCCAAGCTGGACCAGTACCTCGACGCCGTCCGCGACGTCGAGCGGCGCATCCAGATGGCGGAGGCGCAGAGCGGGCGCGAGCTGCCGGTCGTCGATCAGCCGGCCGGGATTCCGGGCACGTTCGGCGAGCATGCCAGGTTGATGTTCGACCTGCAGGCGCTCGCCTACGAGACGGACCTGTCGCGCGTGGTCACCTTCATGATGGGGCGGGAGATCACCGGCCGCACGTACGCCGAGATCGGGGTGCCCGATGCCCACCATCCGATCTCGCACCACCAGCGCGACCCCGCCAAGCTGGCGAAGCTGACCCGGATCAACCAGTACCACGTGCAGCTCTTCGCGGAGCTGCTGGCGCGGCTCGAGGCGACGCCGGACGGGGACGGGACGCTGCTCGACCACACGATGATCGTCTACGGCGCCGGCATGGCCGACAGCAACGCGCACGCGTCGCAGGACCTGCCGATCCTGCTCGCCGGCGGCGGCGCGGGCACCGGCGGCCGCCACGTGCGCTACCCCGAGCACACGCCGCTCGCGAACCTGCACCTCAGCCTGCTCGACAAGCTGGGCGTGCCGGCCGAGTCGCTCGGACACGCCACCGGCCGGCTCCCCCTCGACCCGCTGGCCTGAACCTAAAACACCGCGATCGGGTTGATGGGCGAGCCGGTGCCCCGCGGCACGCGGACGGGGCTCGCCATGAACAGGAACTCCCAGCGCCCGAGGCGGGCGGCGGTCTCCGCGGCAGCCTCGAGGTCGAGGTTGTCGAACAGGTTCATGCCGCGCGCCACGACCGTGAACTTGTGGATGACCGTCTCGTCGAACCCCGGGATGTTGCCGCGCAGCTCGTGGGCGGTGTCGCTGCCGAACAGGGCGACGTCGCGCTCGGCCAGCAGCGGCAGGAACGACGCGTCCATACCCGCGTTGCCGCCCCCCTCCGCGCTCCGCCGCGCCCAGCGGCCGGTGCGGATCAGGAGGACGTCGCCCGGCTCGACCCGGGCGCCCGTCCGCTCCTCCCAGTCCTCGATGTCCTGGCGGTAGACGCGCGTGCCGGGCGCCAGGTAGGGCACGCCCCGCAGGCGCGGGACGTCGACGAGCACCGCCTTCGTCACGACGCCGTTCCGCAGGCCGGTGATCCCCAGGTGCTCGCAGCCCCCGTCCGTCACCGTCTCCCGCATGTCGTGGCCGTTGTAGAGCTTGCCGCCGTAGACCACGTGGCAAACGGCGTCGAGATGCGTGAAGAAGCCGCCGTGGTAGTCGATGTCGAGCCGGTCGCGGATGCGATCCGGATCGAACGAGATGATCATGTTCAGCCCGAACGGCCGGTTCGGGTCGCTGCCCAGTTCGTCGGCCACGTCGTGGCCGAGCGAGACGGCCTCGCCGGTCTCGACGAGGGCCGCCGCCTGCTGGCGCTTGGCCGGCGTGATCAGGTTGGCCGCCCCGATCTGATCGTCCGCCCCCCAGCGGCCCCAGTTCGACAGCTCGGTCATCCACTGCTCGAACTGTGCCCGCGTCGCGCCGGGAGCGTTGGCTTCGCGGAGGTCCGACTGGCCGTGGGCGGCCTGTCCGGCGAGAGCGAGCAGGGCGAGGGCAAGCGGTGCGGCAAACCTCGTCATCGTCTGGGTTCTCCTCATGTGAGGCGGCCCGACGGGACCGCGGCCCGGAAGCTATCACGAATCGACCGGCCCGGCAACGGATGCCCCGCTCTTGCCGCACGCCCGCATGCGGGTGACGCCGCCGCACCGATTGTGATAAGAACAGGGAGCCGCAAGCCGACCGACCTCTCGATCGGGAGATACAGGAGATACTCGATGTCCACGACACAGAAGCACAGCCGCCGCGACGTACTGAAGGGCAGCCTCGCCCTGGCCGGAATGGGGATGTTCGGCGTCCCCGAGCTGGCGTTGCCCGCCCTCGCCCAGGGCGAGACCGTGGTGCCGTTCACCGATCTGCCGGACGTTATCAACTGGCGGCGCACCCCCGACCGCCGCATGCTCGACGTCCGCACGATCAACAGCGTCTACACGCACCGCGACGAGTTCTTCACGACGCAGCACTACGGGCACCCCGAGATCGACATCGCCTCGTACCGCCTCGAGGTGTCAGGCCTCGTCGACCGGCCGCTGTCGCTGTCGATCAACGAGCTGCGGTCGATGCCCAGCCGCAACCTCGTCTTCGGCTTCGAGTGCTCCGGCAACCGCGGGCCGCTCAACGGCCTGTCGAGCAACGGACTGTGGACCGGCGTGCCGCTGCGCACGGTGCTCGAGCGCGCGGGCGTGCAGGACGCCGCGCGGGAGGTCGTCTTCCTGGGCGCCGACCACGGCGAGGAGGACGTCGAGTTCCGCGGCCGGACCTACACGGTCGACCAGCAGTACGGCCGCAGCCTGCCGCGCGACAAGGCGCTCTCGACCGAGCCGCTGCTGGCCTACGCGCTCAACGGCCAGCCGCTCACGCCGTTCCAGGGCTTCCCGCTGCGGCTGCTCGTGCCCGGCTGGTACGGCGCGCCCAACGTGAAGTTCCTGGCGGAGATCCACGTGCAGGAGGACGCCTACCTCGGCAAGTACCAGGCCCGCTGGTACCGCACGCTGAAGGGCGAGATGGTCAACGGCGAGATGAAGTGGAAGGAGACGGCCATCACCCGCATGCGCCTCAAGTCGTACATCGCGCGCGTCACCACCGACGGCACCCGGCACCAGGTGTTCGGCGTGGTGCTCAACGACGGCACGCCCATCCGCTCGGTGGAGGTCAAGGTGGACGACGGCGAGTGGCAGCCCGCGACGCTGAGCTCGGCCACCCGCGCCAAGTACGGCTGGAAGTGGTTCACCTACGACTGGCACGGCGCCACGCCGGGCGAGCACACCGTCGTCTCGCGCGTGACCGACGTGAACGGCGAGGTCCAGCCGACCGCGGAGGAGCTGGAGGTCAAGATGACCTTCCTGGAGCACAACGCCCAGCACCCCCGCACGGTGATGATCGGGTAGAGGTGGAAGGGGAGCCCGCGCCCGCGGGCTCCCACTCCCAACGCACGGACATCCGCGCCGGTCGGAGGTGGTATTCGGCAAGGCGGTCCGAAGTAGTCCGGCCAGCGGTCGCAGCGAGTGCCGGCAGGAGCCACGAGGATGCTGAACCGCCTGAAGGTCGAGAACTTCAAGGCATGGCGGGAGGCTGATCTTGCCTTCGGCAGGGTGACCGGATTCTTCGGGACGAACAGCGCCGGCAAGAGCAGCCTTCTGCATCTTCTCCTGCTCCTCAAGCAGACCAGGAACGCAACCGACCGCGGCATCGTTCTGGACTTCGGCGGGCCGTCGGCGATGGTGAACATGGGCACGTTCGACGACGTGGTTCACCAACATGACAGGAATCAGGACATCAGTTGGCTCCTCGAGTGGGCACTGCCGGAGACGCTGACGATCGACGATCTGTTCGTCCCTTCCGCCGAACCTCTGTTCCAGGGTGCCTGCCTCCAGACGCGCTGCGCGGTGGGATTTCCTGGCAAGAGCCTCTCGCCCCTTGACAGCCCGTGGTGAAAGTCGGGGAACGGGCCTGGCCTGGGCGCGATCGAGCCCGTAGACTGAACAGCTATGGCGATGGGCAAGAAACCGGCCGCGCGACCAGGGGCGCCGCTGTGGGTGACGACGGCGGATTTGCCGACGAACGCGGGGCATCCGTTCTTCGAGCGTCTGAACCGGGTTCTGGACGAGGCCGGGTTCGACGCGTTCGTCGAGGGGCTGTGCGCGGTGTTCTACGCGACGCGGATGGGGCGGCCGAGCCTGCGTCCTGGGCGGTATTTCCGGATGCTGTTCATCGGCTACTTCGAGGGTCTGTCTTCGGAGCGTGGGATTGCGTGGCGGGTGGCCGACTCTCTGAGCCTGCGGTCGTTCCTGGACCTGGATGTGACCGAGGCGGCGCCGGACCACTCGACGCTGTCGCGGACGCGTCGTCTGATCGACGACGAGACGCACGAGGCGGTATTCACGTGGGTTCTCGAGCAGTTGTCGGCGGCGGGTCTGGTCAAGGGGAAGACGGTGGGCGTCGATGCGACGACGCTGGAAGCGAACGCGGCGATGCGGAGCATCGAGCGGCGGGACACGGGAGAAAGCTACGAAGCGTTCCTTCGGCGCTTGGCGGAGGCGTCTGGGGTGGAGACCCCGACGCGGGCGGATCTGGCTCGGTTCGACCGGTCTCGCAAGAACAAGAAGACGTCGAACAAGGACTGGCAATCGCCGCAGGACCCGGACGCGAAGATCGCGAAGATGAAGGACGGCCGGACGCACTTGGCTCACAAGGTCGAGCACGGGGTCGACATGGAGACGGGGGCCATCGTGTCGGTGACGGTGCAGGATGCATCGGACGGCGATACGGCCACGCTGCCGGAGACGCTGACCGCGGCGGCCGAGCAGGTGGAGTTGGTGCAGCCGGACGGTCGAGGGGTCGAAGAGCTGGTCGCTGACAAGGGGTATCACAGCGACGAGACGCTGGTGGCTCTCGGCGAGGTCGGGGTTCGGAGCTACGTATCGGAGCCCGAGCGCGGCCGGCGCGTCTGGCAGGACAAGAAGACGGGAGAGACGCCGCCGGCGAAGCGTGCTGCGCAGCAGGCGTTGTATGCGAACCGGCGGCGTGTGCACGGGCGGCGGGGTCGTCGCCTGCAACGCTGCCGGGGCGAGATGGTGGAGCGTACTTTCGCGCACATGTATGAGACGGGGGGCATGCGTCGGGTGTTTGTGCGCGGTCACGAGAATGTCCGCAAGCGGGTGCTGATCCAGGCGGCTGCCTGCAACATCGGGATGCTCCTGCGGCGCCAGACCGGCATCGGTACGCCCCGGAGCCTGCAGGGGCGGGCTTTTTCGGCGATTTTCCGCCTGATCGACCGCCTGATCGACCACTGGGGGCGTCTGACGCGTCCCTGGGGCCTCAAATGGACACCGCCGGCGCCCGTCGGCTCAATTACTCATCGCCAAGCGGCCTGAACAGCAGGGCTCGGCGAACCGACTTCTACCTCGGGCTGTTGAGCTCACCTACCGCTTTGCCAACGTGGATTTTCAGTTGCGACCAACCGCGAGATCAAAGCAAAAGTTTGAACTGGTCACCGACACCACCGAGTTCAGCTTCGTCCGCAACCAGGGACGTCCATGGCCCCTTCCCCCGCCAATCAAGAGTTACCTCTTTCCGGGTCAAGCACGGAGCTATTATCAGAATGCCGACTTCCTCGGGGACTTCGAGCTGGCCTATGAAAGGCTGATGGATTCCATCTACTACCTGGGCCCGTTGCGCGAATATCCGCGGCGGGAGTATCACTGGGCGGGATCGAGGCCGGATGACGTCGGGCAGCGAGGTGAGCGTACAATGGACGCCATTCTTGCTGCCACGGCCCGCCAGTCGACGAGAAACCTTGGATTCCGGCAACGGCACAAGTCGTTTCAAGAAATGATCGCCCACTGGCTGCGTGAACTCGGACTGATTCACGACTTCCGCCTGGAGGAAATCGCCAAGGGAACCAACCTCTATCGGGCAATCGTCAAGGCGTCGGCGTCGAGTGTGGAGACGTTATTGACAGACGTCGGATTCGGCGTGTCCCAGGTGCTTCCGGCCCTGGTACTGCTCTATTATGTCCGGGAAGGTTCAACCGTAATCATGGAACAGCCGGAAATCCATCTCCATCCCGCCGTGCAAAGCGGCCTGGCAGATGTGATACTGAACGTGGCTCGGGTACGAAACATTCAGATTGTCGTGGAAAGTCACAGTGAACATCTCATGCGGCGCCTGCAGCGGCGCGTCGCGGAGGAAGAGGCGTCCGCCGATGACGTCAGACTCTACTTCGTGTCGTCGAATCGGGGCAGGGCGCGGGTTGCCGATCTGGTGCTGAACAGATGGGGCGAGATCGAGAACGTCGCAATTGTTGCGAACGGTCGAGAAGCGGAGACGAATGCTGATGCGAATTGCCAGTTGAGTTGCGTCGAAACGCTCAGGAACGTGGTTGCGGAAGAGGTCGTTGCCATCGACAACCAGCGCCTTATCCTGCAGGAGTACAGGAACCGCTTGGACTCCTCGGGCAGGCCGGGTGTCGGCGACGCTTTTTTCAAGCATGTATGGGACCATCAGCACCAGGATGGGCGTGTGCAACAGGTCGTGGTGACGCCGTGCGATGACGACAGCCGGGGCTTCGAGGAGCTGCCGGAAAATGCCTTCGACCGCTCCGACCGAAAGTTCCTTGCCGTCGCGGTCGTCGCAAGGGCTCTCGTTCTGAACGCGACGGACAGCGATTGGCGCGAGCAGCAGGCGTTGATGGATCGACTGGGCGTGGAAGTCAGGCAGCTCTGTCCACAGTACCGTCGGGCCGGAGGCCGTGGCCGTTGATGATCATGGAGCGCGGTCCCGGCGCCGCGTTGAACGCGAAGTACCCGAGCACCCCGTACTGGCCGTGGTCGCCTGCGATCGGTCGTGACGATGACGTGCATCGGAATCCGGGTCGATTCGTCGGAGATGCGGTCGTTGTAACAGAGAAGCTCGATGGCGGCAATACGCTGCTGCATGGCGGCAGGGTTTACGGACGCAGCGTGGCGGTTCCCTCCGACGCCAAATGGATGGCGATGGTCAAGAAACACCACGCCTGGAAGGTCAATGAGCCCGATGTCTACCTTTACGGCGAGGACATCTACGGTGTGCACAGCATCGCGTACGACCCGGTAGCTGAGCCAGAGACGTTCTATGCGTTCGCTCTTCGGGATGCGGGAGGGGCGTTCGCGGCTTTTGCGGAAATGGAGGCGTACGCGACGCGCCGGAGTATTCCAGTTGTCCCGGTTCTGTTCAAGGGTTGCTTCCGGTCGGTCGGGGAGATACGCGAGTTCGTGGAGGGCGCGCACCGCGACCCGTCCGCGCTTGGCGGCGAGCGCGAGGGTATCGTGCTGCGGTTGGCACATGGGTTTCCGGCGGGGGAGTTCGCAGACAATGTTTGCAAGAGCGTTCGTCCGGAGCACGTGCAGACCGACGAACACTGGACCAGGAATTGGACACCGTGCCGGATCGCTCGCGGAGTGACCTGAGGCCGGGATTGCTGCGGCCCGGCGGAGAATCGTGGATGCGCGGCACGCGTTCCGCGCCGATACTGGAAAGTCAGGAGACAGGACCATGACCCATCGGTGTTCCGTTGCGTTGTCCGCCGTCCTCGCGCTCGCACTGCTCGCTCCCGTGGCGGCGTCAGGCCAGTCGGCCCCGGCCGCGGGCGGTGAGCCATTCCGCACGCCGTGGGGCGACCCCGACCTGCAGGGGACGTGGACGAACACGACCACGACGCCGCTGCAGCGTCCCGCCGACCTGGCGGACAGGGAGTTCCTGACGACCGAGGAGCACGCCGTCCGGGACCAGCAGGTCGCCCTCAGCGTCGATCTCGACAACCGCTACCCCGCAGGCGACGGGACGCCGGTATCGGTCGGGGCCTACAACAACTACTGGATGGAGCGGGGGACGCTCGGCACCCGCACGTCGCTGATCGTCGATCCGCCGGACGGGCGCCTGCCGCCCATGACGCCGGAGGAAGAGGCCCTGCAGCGCCGGGGCAAGGTCTCCACGTTCTCCAGCAGCCGCTTCGACTCGGTGGAAGATTTCAACGCGCTGGACCGGTGCATCTCCCGGGGCATGCCCGGCGCGATGATGCCCGGTTTCTACAACCACAACTACCAGATTCTGCAGACCCCGGACCACGTCGTCATCTTCGTCGAGATGGTTCATGACGCGCGCATCATCCCGCTGGACGGGCGCGCCCACCCGCCGGCCGCGGTGCGGCAATGGATGGGCGACTCGCGCGCGCGCTGGGAGGGCGAGACGCTGGTCGTCGAGTCGACGAACTTCAACAGCAAGGTCAACGGGCGGCAGGAGCTCGGGCACACGCAGGGCGGCGGCACCGTCTTCGGCGGCGACGAGAATCTGCGGCTGATCGAGCGCTTCACCCGCGTGAGCGCCGACGCCATCGACTACGAGTTCACGGTGGTCGATCCGTCGGTGTGGGTGGCGCCGTGGACCGTCTCGCTGCCCATGACGGCAATCGACGGTCCGCTGTTCGAGTACGCCTGCCACGAGGGCAACTACGCGATGACCAACATCCTGGCCGGCGCTCGCGCCGAGGAGCAGGCGAGCCGCTAGCCCTGGCCGGCGGAGGCCGCCATCACCGTGCTCGGCGTGACGATGGCCGCTCCGTACTTAGATCTCCGACAGATACTCCAGCTTGCCGGTGCTGTCGCCGAACTGCTCGACGGGCACGCCGAGCTTGCCGAGCACCGACACGTAGAGGTTCGTCAGCGGCGTGTCGTTGGCGTAGCGCAGGTGCCGGCCGCCCTTCAGGGTGCCGCCGCCCCCGCCCGCCATCACGACCGGCAGGTCCAGGTGGAAGTGGATGTTGCCGTCGCTGATGCCCGACCCGTAGATCAGCATCGAGTGGTCCAGCAGCGTACCGTCGCCGTCCGGCGTCGACTGCAGCCTGCCGAGGAAGTAGGCGAACTGCTGCATGTGGAAGGTGTTGATCTTCGCCAGCTTCTCCAGCTTGGCCGGGTCGTTCTGGTGGTGCGAGCAGCCGTGGTGCGAATCGGGCACGCCGATCTCGGGATAGGCGCGGCCGCTCACCTCGCGGCTGAGCATGAACGTGCCGACGCGCGTCAGGTCGGTCTGGTACGCCAGCACGAGCAGGTCGAACATGAGCCGCGAATGCGCCTCGAACGTGTCCGGGATGCCCACCGGCTGGTCGAAGCGCGGAATCTCCCGGTCGCTCTGCGCCTCGGCCATGCCGATGCGGCGCTCGACGTCGCGCACGGCGTCGAAGTACTGCTCAAGCTTGGTGCGGTCGCCGAGGCCGAGCGTCCGCTCGAGACGGGCCGCGCGGTCGCTGACGTAGTCGAGCACGCTGCGGTCTTGGCGGATGCGGGCCAGCCGGGCGGCGGCGTCGGTGCTGTCGGTCGAGCCGAACAGCCGCTCGAATACGGCGCGCGGGTCGTTCTCCATCGGCAGCGGCGTCGTCGCCGTGCGCCACGCGATGGTGTTGGTGTAGGCGCAACTGTAGCCGGCGTCGCAGGCGCCGAGCGTCTCCACGGAGTCGACGCCCAGCTCCAGTGAGGCGAGCTGCGTCTCGGCGCCCAGCGCGCGGGCCGCAATCTGGTCCATCGAGACGCCAGCGCGAATGTCGAGGCCCTCGGTCTTCTTGACGTGGACGCCGGTCAGGAACGTCGCGGAGGCGCGCGCGTGGTCGCCGATGCCCTCGCCCGGCCGCGGCACGGCCACCTTGTCGGCCAGACCGCTCAGCACGTTCACCTGGCTACGGAACGGCTCGAGCGGCCGGAGAATCGGCGAGAGCTCGAAGCCGGGGCCGTAGCCGGCCGGGGTCCAGGCCCGCATCTCCATCCCGTTCGGCACGTAGAACGCGCCCAGACGGCGGACGGGGTTGGCTGCCGTCTTCCGCAGGGCGGCGTACGCCGGCACCATGCCGTCGAGCAGCGGGAGCGCCAGCGAGGCGCCGAGGCCCCGGAGAACGGTCCGGCGCGGGATGTGCTTCTGGCTGATGAACATGGTGCGTGACCCTCTCTACTCTGCGTGCGCGGAAGCAGGATCGGGCATGCGCCGCATCCGGAACGGTGTGCTCCGGGCGATGCCCAGCACGATGGACGACCAGCGGTAGCCGGTCGTCCCGGCTTCCCGCCTGATGGCGCGAACGGCCGGCGCGTCGTGGTAGTCCAGCCCGCGCCCGACAGCATACGTCAGGAGTTTCTCGATGACAGTTCCGACGAACTCCGAGGCCCACGGCTCGGCCAGCAGGCCCCGGCGGAACTCGGCCGGCGTCGTGAACGGCGTGCCGTCGGGCAGCGTGCCGGAGGCGTCGATGGGCGCGCCGGCCTCGGCGTCGGTCGACCGCCACTGACCCACGGCGTCGAAATTCTCCAGGGCGAATCCCAGCGGGTCCATCTTCGCGTGGCACGCGGCGCACGTGGGGTTGCTGCGGTGCTGCTCCATGCGCGCCCGGACCGTTGCCGGCGCGCCGCCCTCGTCGTTCTCCACGAGCGCGGGGATGTCGGGCGGCGGCGGGGGCGGCGGCGAGCCCAGCAGGTTCTCCAGCAGCCACTTGCCGCGCACGACCGGCGAGGTGCGGTTGGGGTGCGACGTCACCGTCAGGATGCTGCCGTGGCCCAGCAGGCCGGCCCGCCGCTCGTCCGGGTAGCGGACGCGCCGGTAGTGGCTGCCGTACACGCCCGGAATCCCGTAGTGCCGCGCGAGCCGGTCGTTGAGGAACGTGTAGTCGGCGGCCAGCAGATCGAGGACGCTGCGGTCGGCGCGCACCTGGCTGTCGAAGAACAGCTCCGTCTCGCGGCGGAACGCCTCCCGGAGGTTGTCGTCGAACGTCGGGAACAGCACCGCGTTGGGCGCCACCGTGCGCAGGTTGCGCAGGAACAGCCACTGCCCGGCAAAGTTGGCGGTCAGCGCGCGCGAGCGCGGGTCGTCGAGCATGCGCCGGACCTGCCGCTCGAGCACGGCCGGATCGCTCAGCCGGCCCGCCTCGGCCAGCGCCAGCAGCTCGTCGTCCGGGATGCTGCTCCAGAGGAAGAACGACAGGCGCGAGGCCAGGTCGACGTCGGCGAGCCGGTACGGCGTCCCGGGCTCGACGTCCGGCGGGTGGCGCTCGACGCGGAAGAGGAACTCCGGCGACACCAGCAGCGCCTCGAGCGCCCACTGGATGCCGCTCTCGAAGCCCCCTGCCTCGTAGCCGGCCGCGTACGACGCCAGCAGCGGGTCGATGTCCGCGGCGGTGACGGGGCGGCGGAACGCGCGGCGGGTCAGGTTGGAGAGGATGTCGCGGGCGCAGGGCGTCTCGTCCGCCTGCCGCGCCGGCGTGCACGAGAAGATCGCGCGCCGGGCGCGCGCCCCGTCGCCGGCCTCCGGCGTCCGCCCGTTGTACGGGCCGACCACCTGGATGCTGAAGACGATGGGGTTGATCGGCACGCGCGAGTACTGGAAGCTCGCCACCGGCGGATGCGGCGGACGAGCGTCGAACGGGACGCTGCGGTCGAGCGCGCCGATGAACGATGCGCTGACCAGCCGCGCGCCCGCCTTGACCGGGATGCGCACGTCGAGCAGGCCGCCGACGCCGGCGCCCGAACCGGCCCGTCGGTTCCCGGACCGGTCGAAGTCGAACAGCTTGACCAGGCCGTGGTCCAGGCGGAACTCGAGCTGGTGCCCGCTCCCGGATACCGGCTGGTTGAGCGGACGCTCCAGGCTGATGCGGAACAGGTAGTCGCCGTCGAGCGGAAAGTGGTGGCGCACGGCGAGCCCGCCCCGCGAGCCGAACGGCAGGTCTTCGCTCATGCGCCCCTCCTGCAGCAGGAGGGGGGACGTCTTGTACAGCGCGGTCCCGGGGCGGAGCGTCGGGTCGCCCACCGCGCGGCGGCTGATCTTCGCCGCCGCCGACAGGTAGCGCGCCATCAGGCCGGGCGAGACGGTCAGCACGTCGCCGATGTTGTCGAAGCCGTAGCCGGAGTCGTCGGCCGGCAGCAGCGCGCGCGCGTCGACCTCCAGGCCGAGCAGGTCGCGCACCGCGTTGGCGTACTCGGCGCGGTTGAGGCGATGGATCTGCGCCGGCCAGCCGGGGTCGGGCGCTGCTGCCGCCAGGCGGTCGAGCTCGGCTTCGAGATGCGCTACCAGCGACGCGTACGTCGCGGCATCCGGCCGGGGCCGGCCGTCCGGCGGCATCAGGCCGGTCCGCAGCTTGCGGACGACCTTCTCCCACACGTCCGGATCGCGGGCGACGTTGCCGATGTCCACCTGGTCGAGCAGCAGGTTGGCCGTCCGGAGCCGCTCGTTGTGGCAGCCGACGCAGTAGCGCCGCAGCGCCAGGCCGTGCGCCTCGCTATTCGGAGCCGCGGCGGCCTGCGCCGGCGGGTTCGCGGCGGCTGGCGGCAACGCGCCGGCCAGCGCCAGGGCGGCGCCCAGGCAGCCGGCGGCCAGACTGCGTGGCGTCATGTCAGCGGCTCCCGCCCTCCGTGGCTGCGTCCTTGTCGCCGTACGACGTGAGGCCGAAGTTCAGTTGCGTGCCCGCGTCGGGATCGGCGCCGAGCGACAGCAGCAGCTCCGCGGTCTCGGGATAGCTCACGTACGTGCCGCTGTAGAGATAGCCCTCGGCGAGGCGCAGCGGCGTCTGGTCGGCCCACGTCCGGGCCTCGATGTCGGCGCCCCGGTCCAGGAGAAACCGGATGACGTCGTGCGCGGCGTGGCGCGTGGCGCCGTGCAGCGCGGTCTCGCCGCGGTCGGTTGCCGCGTTGACGTCGAGCCCCAGCTCGATGGCCAGGGCGATCGCTTCGATTGCCTCGTCCTCTTCCCAGATGAAGTAGCCGACGTCCGTGGCGTGCCGCTTGGCGAGCCCGGCCGCCAGCATCAGGGCGTTCGCGCCGCCCTGCGCCGTCAGCAGCGGATCGGCCCCGTGCTCGAGGAGCAGCCGCATCATCGGCACATCGACCGACTTGGCGGCCAGCATGAACGGCGTGGCGCCGATCTGGCTGACCCAGCCGGTGGTCAGGTACGGATCGCCCGGGATCAGGGCGTTGATGAAGCGCTGCGGCATCCGGAGCTGCGGGTCGTTCGGGTCCGCGCCGTGCGCGAGCAGCGCCTCGACGGCTTCCCGCTGCCCGGTGGCGCTCGCCACGTGCAGGGCGGTGTAGCCGGCCGCGGCCAGGTGCGGGTCGGCGCCCCGCGCGAGCAGGAAGGCCGCGACATCCTGATTGCGGCCCCCGGACAGCCGCCACAGGCCCTCCTCGATGCCGCGCAGCAGGGTCACGATGAGCGGGGTGGTGCCGTCGGCGGCCGTCTCGTTCACGTCGGCGCCGGCCGACACCAGCAGGCGCACGGTGTCCGCGTCGCCCGTCATGGCGGCATACAGCAGCGGGGTGAAGCCGCCCTGCGGCCGGCGCGGCTCGAGGTCGCCGTCCTGCTGCAACTGCGACATCAGCAGCGCCTGGTTGTCGCGCAGCCGGCGGGGATTGCCGTCGTTGGCCGCGCTGCGGCGGTAGCCCATCCGCCGCGGCACGATCGACTCGGTGCGCGCCGCGAGGTCGGCGCCGGTCTCGACGAGCACCCCCGCGACGGCGGCGTGTCCCTCGACCGCCGCGAACATGAGCGGGCTGAACCCGCGCGAGGTGGTTGCGTTCACGTCGGCGCCGTGCGCCACGAGGGCACGGGCGACGTCGACCGCGCCGGCCCGCGCGGCGTGCATGAGCGCCGTCTCGCCGTTGGCGCGGGCCGCGCCCGGATCCGCGCCCGCGTCCAGGAGCAGCGCGGCAAGCCGGCCGCTGCGGTTGGTCGCGGCCAGCATGAGCGGCGTCACGCCCAGCGCGTTGGCCGCGTTCGGGTCGGCGCCGGCCGCGAGCAGCCGCCGGACCATCTCCACGTCATCCCAGTGCGCCGCCCAGGCCAGCGCGGTGGCGCCGTCGGCCCGGCGCACGTTGACGTCGATGCCCGCGCGCAGCAGCGCGCGCGCCGACTCCGCGTCGCGCCGCTGCAGCGCGTCGATCAGCCGCAGATCGTCCGCGGCCGCCGCCAGCGGGGCCGGTCCGGCAACCAGGAGCACGACCAGTGCGGCGGCCGACAGCCGCGTCGCGAATGTCATTGGCAGGTGAGGAATTGCCGCCAGTATCCCGGAAACGCGGGGCCGGCGCAAGGGGCCGACGGGGACCGGTGCCCGCGGCGGCGGCCGGCGATATAATGCGGGCCTCCAAGGAGGCGCGACCATGAAACGCGGCACCACCGTCTACGTGCTCGGCGGGCTCGTCGTGGCATTCGTAGCGTTGATCTACGCGCAGCAGGCCGTCGAGGAGGCCGCGCGCGCCTCCGCCCCGGCGGCGCAGGCCGGCGGCGGCTACCAGGTCGATCCGTTCTGGCCGCAGGAGCTGCCCGACAACTGGCTGATGGGCCACGTGATCGGCGTGGCGGTCGACTCGCGCGATCACATCTGGGTGCTCCACAGGCCGGGGTCGCTGAGCGCGCGGGAGCGCGGCGCGGCCGACGATCCGCCTACCTCCGACTGCTGCGTGCCGGCGCCCCCGGTCATCGAGTTCGATCCGGCCGGCAACGTCGTGCAGGCCTGGGGCGGGCCGGGTGCGGGCTACGAGTGGCCGCAGAGCGAGCACGGCCTCTTCATCGACCACAAGGACAACGTCTGGATCGGCGGCAACGGCGACGACGATGGGCTGGTGCTGAAGTTCACGCGCGACGGCACGTTCCTGCTGCACCTCGGCACGCCGGGCGAGACGGGCGACAGCCACGACGTCGAGCGGATGCACTCGCCGGCCGACATCGGCGTGGATCCCGACGCGAACGAGGTGTACGTCGCCGACGGCTACACGAACCGGCGCGTCATCGTGTTCGACGCCGACACGGGCGAGTACAAGCGGCACTGGGGCGCCTACGGCCGGCCGCCGGACGACGGCCCGCTGGCGCGCTACGACCAGACCGCCGACCCGTCGCCGATCTTCGGCGACACGGTCCACTGCGTGGTCCTCTCGAACGAGGGCTTGGTCTACGTCTGTGACCGGATGAACCACCGCCTGCAGATCTTCGAGAAGGACGGGACGTTCCTGTCGGAGGGCTTCATCGGCCGGGAGACCGCCGGCGCGTCCGTCTGGGACATCGACTTCTCGCACGACGACGACCAGTCGTTCCTCTACAACGCCGACGGCGGCAACCACTACCTGTGGGCCGTGCAGCGGGAGGGCCTCGAGACGGTCGACCGGCTCGGGCGGCGGGGGCGGAACGCGGGTTACTTCGAGAGCCCGCACTCGGTCGCGATCGACTCGCAGGGCAACCTGTACATCGGCGAGACGCTCGACGGCCGGCGCATGCAGAAGTTCGTCCTGACCGGGGCCCAGTAGCGGGCAGGGCGGCGGGTCGTCCCCGCCGCCCTCCCGGCGACGTGCGGCGGACGATGCTGCGAGCCGGTTGACGCCATGCAGGCGCGAAAGTAGAGTCGTGATGTCATGCCTGCTACGCAGCTCACGGTGCGTAACGTCGATCCCGAGTTGACGCGGCGGTTGCACGCCGTCGGCGCCGAGCGCGGCGAGAGCCTGAACACCACCGTCCTGCGTCTCCTGAGGGACGCGGTCGGCCTGGAAGCACGCCGCGACCAGCTCCGCAAGTACGTCACCTGGACGACCGAGGATCTCGCGGAGTTCAGCGCGGCCCTGCGCGCCCAGCGGGTCGTCGACGAGCGGGATTGGCGGTGATCCCGATCGATCGGCTGGTTCTCGACACCAGCGCCTACTCCCTTGACGTTCGACAGCGACTACCGGCGTGTCCCGGACCTCGAGCACACGTTGCTGGCAGCGGACGGCACCTGCAGCGGACCACGTGCATGAGAATCCGCAAAACGGTTCCGACCCTCGGGTGTGGTCTCCGGGCGGTACGGACCGGACGGAGGCGAGTGCTCATCGGCCCAGAGCGTATCGCGGCGCGAGATTCCCCGTCCGACTGACCCTGTACGCCGATCATCAGCCGCGCGGCAATTCGTCGTATGATCGGGCCGTCCGACGGTAACCGACCAGGAGCGCGCCATGGCCTCCCGCCACCTGCGTCGCACCCTCGTCGTCGCCTGTCTCGCCGTCGTCGTCTCCGGCTACCTGCAGGCCGCATGGGCAGAGGATCGTCAGCTCTTCATGCTCGTGACGGACCCTTCCCATCAGCCCTTGCTGGACATCCGCGCCGACGAGGTGGATCTGCAGATGGCGGGAGCCGAATGCACGATCAAGAACATGCACCTCGACGCAGGGCCGATGAAGGTGGCTCTGCTGATCGACAACGGCCACCCCGCCCGGCAGTCGCTCGTCCCGCTACGCGCCGGGCTGAGCGCCTTCCTGGACGCCCTGCCTCCGGAGCACGAGGTCGGGCTGTTCACCACCGCGGGCCGGGTCCGCCGGCGCGTCGATTTCACGACCGACCGCGACGAGCTGAAGGAGCGAGCCACCAGCCTCTTCGCTGATCGCAGCCCCGGCGTGTATCTCGACGGCCTCGTCGAGACCTGGGAACGCCGCTTCGACGACAAGGACGCTTGGCCGGTCTTCGTCGCGCTGGTCTACAACGGCGCCGACGCGAGCCGCCACGTGCAACTGGAGGAGTTCAACGAGTTCGTGATCGAGTTGCGGATGCGCGCCGCTACGGCGCACGTCGTCCTCGTCTCGACGCGGTTCACACACTTCCGGGGCGGCCGGGCTGGCACCAGTCCCCGCAACATGAGGATGCTCTCCACCTTTCTGACACGGAAGACCGGCGGGACCTACCGGGCACCGCCGCGGGCGACGGTGCTGCCGAACGTTCTCGGCGAGCTCGGGACCTTGATGGGCGAGCACCATCGTGCGGTGCGGGACCGGTATCGCGTGGTGTACGAGTGCGCGCCGGGCAGCGCGTCCGGCCCGGTCAGCGCGGACGTGATGCGCCCCAACGTGCAGGTGCAGCAGTATCCCGATCGCCGCCTTCAGTGATTGAGGCGACACGCGCCGCCGTCAGGTGCGCGAACCAGCGCCAGGCGATGCACGAGACCAGGGCCGCGCCGAGCAACGACCCGACCAGCGCGCCGCCGTGGGCCTGGTCCAATCCGCGATCGAGGATCCCGGGCACCGTCATGGCGGCCGCGGCCACGACCACGAGAGCCGGATGGTGCCGCAGGATCCATAGGTAGGCGCCCAGCAGCAGGGCGCCGCTCAACAGGCCGAGGATCGCCCGGGCCGCCACGTCGTCCGGCGACGTTCCCGGCGCCAGCACGGCTCCCACGAGCAGCAGCGTGACCGCGACGATCGGCTGCCGCCGCGTCCAGTGCGCGGACAGCGTGTTGGCCGACGTCACCACCAGCAGCGCCATCAGCGCCAGGGTGAAATACCCCTGCACCGGTTCGACCGCAGCGGCAAGCCACGGCACGACGGCGGACGCGGACTCGTAGGAGGACCATGGCGGCAGGGCGCCGCCCAGCGCGCTGCCGGCCGCCGCGAGCGCCCCGAGCACGCCGAGGCCCAAGGCCAGCCCCGTGCCGACCGCAGGCGGGCGGTCCGCCCCTGTTTCCGCCCTCGCCGGCACGGCGGTGTATCCGGCCAGGAGTCCGAGCAGGGTCGCGAGCAGCCCGGCGCCGATGAGGAAGCCGGTCAGTCCGATGCCGAGCTGCAGCGGGAGCGGCTGGGCGGTGGACAGCGTGTTCATGAGCACCGGCCAGTTGTTCGCCGTCGTGACGACCGCGGCAGCCAGCGCGATCCCCGCCACCGCCAGCGCGAGCCTGAGGTCGAACGCCCCGCGCGTCCAGCGGACCACGGCCACGACCGCGCCCCCCACCAGGAACAGGCCGAGCAGGATGCTCGACGCGAAACCGGCGATCGCCAGCGCCGTCCCCCGCTGCTGGTCGGCCCGCCGCCACGCCTCCGGCAGGAAGACGTGGCGGCGCGTGTCGACCACCTCGTCGCCGGCCAACTCGATCGCCACGCGCGCCTCGCCGCCCGCCAGATCGCCGACGGCCGGGTCGCGGAAGGTGAATGTCCAGTCCGTTCGCGCGGGCCGGCGCGTCGACTCGGCGGACACCTCGGGCAGGTCGGCGGGCGCGCCAAGCGCGGCAAGTGCTTCCCGCGCCAGCCTGCGCGCCTCCCCTTCCGGGAGCCCGGCCCCGGCGGTATCTTCGGCGAGCCGGTGGTTCCGTCGCCCGGGGGCGCCGTCCGGGCCGACCCAGACGATGTGCTCCTCGGCGCGCGCCGCCACGTCCCCCTCGAAACGGACGTACCGCACGTGCCAGCGGGGCGGGGCCAGGTACTCGCCGAGCAGCGCGCGGTGCCGCTCCTCGCCCGCCTCGCTCCAGACGAAGCGGTGCGGAAGCCCGAGGCCGCCAATCACGCGGCTCGTCTCGGTCCACTCACTCGGGTCGACGCCCTGCGCGGCCAGCACCTCGCGGGCTGCTGCCGTCGCCTCCGAGCGGTCCGCCTCGAGCCGCGGCGACTCGCTCGGGACCAGCGCCGCATATGCCCACAGGCCGAGCCCGACCACGCCGACCGCGGCGACCGCCGGCAGGGGCTGCAGGCCCGCCGACTTCCGTGCGGGCGCGGTCTCCGGCTTCGCCGGCGCCTGCGCCTCCGCCGCGGGCGGGCTCCAGGCTCCGTTTCTGAGAGCCGCCGGCGCCCCTATCCACTCTCCGCCGCGATAGCGGGCGCTGAGCGTTACCCAGAGCGGCGCCAGGAAGATCAATCCGAAGATGGCCTGGTCCACCCACGCGCCCGGCGCCGTGGACACGAACAGCGGGATGCCGAACAGCACCGCGTCGAACGCGAAGTGCATGACGATGGCCGGCAGCAGGCCGCAGCGGAGGTACAGCAGCCCGAAGATGGTCGAGGGAACGACCAGCTCGATGAGCCGCGCGTAGGACGGCTGCGTCGGATAGGCGGCGTGGCCCGCGCCGAAGATGACGATCTGCAGGACGAACGCGCCCGCAATCCAGGCCCGGCGGTTGCCGAGCCGATCGCCGATGAGCGCGGCGCCGGCCAGCGGGACGGCCCGGAACAGGCACTCCTCCCAGAAACCGGCCTGCAGCGAGATGGCGAGGGGGCTGAGCCACGGCAGCACCGTGGCCAGCGAATCGGGGTTGACCAGCGCGTCGGACGGCGACCACCAACCCAGGTAGCCGATGGTGAGCCAGTAGAACGCGACGAGAAACGCCAGGTCGATGCCGACGATGAGGTAGCCGGCCACGGTATGACCGAGCACCGTCCACGAGCGCGCGCCCTCCCGCGACCAGACCCGCCAGAACTGCAGATGCCCGGGGAACGCGCGGCGGGACAGGCTCTCGGCGGCCATGAAAGAGAGCGTGAAGACGCCCGTGAAGGCGAGGAACGCGGCGATCTGGACGGTCACCTGCTGGACCGCGAAGCTGGTCTCCGAGGTCGCCGTGTCGTAGCCCATCCACAGCAGCGGCCACTGGTTCAGGCCCGCCAGGAGCTGTGCGAAGGCGATCGACGCGCCCCAGACGAGCGGCATGCGCCACAGCACCCGCCGCTGGCGGAGCAGCACGAACAGCCCGACGCCGATGCCGCCGACGCCGTAGATGAGGACCACGGCGAAGCTGCCGGCAATGGTGATGCCCTCGTTGGCCGAGCGCATCTCCTCGTAGCGGCGGTCGAAGGCCTCGGGGACCTGCAGGAAGTGCGTCAGCTCGGTCAGCCGGTCGCCGCTCACGACCAGGCGCAGGCGAAAGCGGCCCTCGCCGGCCTGCAGATCGGGCCGCTCGTAGACGAACGTGTGGTCGACCCGTCCCCCAGGACGCTCCTCCTCGGACGCCTCCACGGGCTCGTAGCGGTCGAGCGCGACGTTCCACGGAGCGCCGGTCCCGTTCTCGGCGATGGCGCGGGCCGCCTCCGCGTCGAGCGCGGCCCCCGGCGCGTCCTCGGCCAGCCGCTCGCGGAAACCGTACGGCGCACCGTCGGGACGGAAGCGCACCGCCACCTCGCGCACCTCGCCTGCGCGGAAGTGCCGGACGACCCATTGATAGGGATGGAACGGGCCTTCTTCCAGCAGCCCGGCGAACGCGGCGGGACCGCCCCCTTCGAGCTCGACGAAGCTGCGGACGCGGTCGTCCACGCGGAAGGTCGCTGCCTGCCGGTAGCCGGACGGCCCCCAGCCGTGGTCATCCGCGAGCCGGCGCGCTGCGGACAGGGCCGCCGCCCGGTCCATCTCGAGGTCGAGCTCGACGATGGGAACGGCACGCGCGAAGTTGGCCACCGCGAACGCGGCGCACGCGATGGCGAATGCGGCGAACGCCGCCCAGAACACCGGTCTGCGGAACATCTCCTAAAACATCGCGATCGGGTTCACCGGGCTCCCCGTGCCGCGCGTGGCCTTGAGCGGCAGCACCATCAGCAGGAACGCGTAGCGCCCCTCCTCCGCGCACGCCTCGGCCAGCGGCTCGAGCAGGGCGTTGTCGATGAGCGCCACCCCGTAGTTGAACAGCACGCCGTGCACCGGAAAGGCCAGGCCGTACGGGTCCGGCCGCGAGTCCATCATGTCCCAGCCGAGGAGCGACACGTCGTGATCGCGGATGAACCTGGCGCACGTGACGCCCAGGCCGGGGCGGTCCCCGCCGGCGTAGCGGTTGCCGGCGCGCACGTACGCCTCCCGGCCGCTGTGGACGAGGAGCGCGTCGCCCGGCTCGACCTCGACGCCTTGGGCCTGCGCGATCTCCTCGAGCTCCCAGCCCTGCACCGGCCGCTCCGGCGTGACGTGCGGCTCGCCGCGGTGGCGCGGCACGTCGAGCAGCACGCCGCGGGTGATGATGCCGTCGCCCCAGGCGGCGACCGCACCGAACGCCGCGCCCTGGGTGGTCACCTCGGCTTCGGGATCGCGGCCCTGCCACATCCCGTCGCGGTCCCACATGTGGCACAGCGCATCGACGTGGGTCATGGTCTGCCCGTGGTAGATGAAGCCGTAGTAGTCGGAGACGGCGCCGGCGCCGCCCGGGCGCGGGCTGATGCGGAGGAAGTGCTGCTCCGGCTCGAAGGGGCGGCTCAGCGACACCTTGCGGCCGCTCGCGACGAGCCCGGCCGCCGCGGCGCTCTTCTCCGGCGTGATGAGGTTGACGGCGCCCTTCTGGTCGTCGTCTCCCCAGCGTCCCCAGTTGCGGCGGTCGGTGTACCACGACTCGACCTCGGCTTGCGACGGCATGCGCGGGTCCGTCTGCGCGGCGGGCGGCGCGGTGCCGGCCGCGACCGTTGCCCGGGCGTGGCGCGCGAGGAGCTCCGACGGCGAGAAGGCGTCGGCGGCCTGTGCGCTGCCGGCGCTCAATCCCTGCGACCCGTTCGACGCCAGGATCCGCGTGCTGCCCGCAACCCCCGCGCTGCCTGCCGCCGCACCGACCGCCGCCAGAAACCGTCGTCTTGAAGTGGCCATGGTCTGCCGTCCTTTCCTGCGCCGCTCCCGCCGAGGCGCGCCTTGCGCGCCATGCTACCGCAGGCGGATGCCGGTTGCCACGCCCGGTTCCGCCGCGCCCGCAACCCCGTGCGGATCGGCCGCGGGGCGCGTACAATAGGGGCACGACGAACCGGGAGGAGGCAACATGAGCGGACGCACACACGCGCCACGGCGGAGGCGTTCACGGCTTTGGCTGGCGGTCGCCGGGCTCGGCGCCGCGCTGGCCGCGGGCGCGGCCCTGCCGGCGGCGGAGAGCGCGGCGCAGGACGCCGAGGGCTACATCAGCGGGGTGGTCGAGAGCGCCGCGGGTCCCGAGGCCGGGGTCTGGGTCATCGCCGAGACGAACGGCCTCGGCACGAAGCTCGCGAAGATCGTCGTGACCGACGACGACGGCCGCTTCGTGCTGCCGCAGTTGCCCGACGCCACCTACGACGTCTGGGTGCGCGGCTACGGCCTCGTCGATTCCGAGAAGGTGCAGCTCGCCCCGCCGCTCGACGACGTCGCGCTGGAAGCCGTCGTGGCGCCCGACGAGGCGGCCGCCGCGGAGTACTACCCGGGGAACTACTGGTACTCGCTGATCGAGCCGCCGGCCCCGAGCGAGTTTCCGGGCACCGGGCCCGAGGGCAACGGCATCTCGCCGGCGATGAAGAGCCAGGCGGCGTGGGTGGACAACATGAAGCAGGGCTGCCAGCTCTGCCATCAGCTTGGCAACACCGCGACGCGCGTGGTGCAGCGCCGCGACGACTTCGACTCCGCCGCGGAGGCGTGGGACCACCGCGTGCAGACGGGGCAGCGCGGCAACCAGATGAGCGCCGCCATGGATCGCTTCGGCCGCGCGCGCGGCGTCGCCATGTTCGCCGACTGGACGGACCGGATCGCCGCCGGCGAGCTGCCTCCGCGCCCCCCCCGGCCGCAGGGCGTCGAGCGCAACCTGGTCGTGACGCTGTGGGACTGGGGCACCGACAGCTCCTTCATCCACGACGAGATCACGACCGACAAGCGCAACCCCACCCTCAACGGCGGGGGGCCGGTGTACGGCGTCTCGGCGGGGCACGGCACGCTGACCGTCGTCGATCCGAACGAGAACACCGCCGTCGAGCTCAAGATTCCGGTGCGCCCGGAAGACCAGGACAGCGTGACGTCCCGCTTCCCGCAGATGCAGGTGGAGCCCTCCTACTACTGGGGCGAGCAGCTCCTGTGGGGGCGCGGCGGCCCCGACGGCCACGAGAACGCCTCCGACCCGCACAATCCGATGATGGACGGCGAGGGGCGCGTGTGGATGACGTCGAAGGTGCGCAACCGGCCCAACCCCGACTGGTGCCGGGAGGGCTCGTCGAACAAGTTCGCCGAGTACTGGCCGATCGACGCCAGCGGCCGGCAGGCGTCGTACTACGACCCCGAGACCGGGGAGTTCGAGCTGATCGACACCTGCTACGGCACGCACCACCTGCAGTTCGGCGAGGACGCGAACGACACGCTCTGGTTCAGCGGCGACGGCAACGTCATCGGCTGGATCGACACGAAGGGCTACGACGAGACGGGCGACGAGCAGGCCTCGCAGGGCTGGTGCCCGACCGTCATCGACACGAACGGCGACGGCGTGATCACCAGGCCGTGGAACGAGCCGGGGCAGGCGGATCACGATCCGGCCCGCGACACGCGGATCAACGGGTTCGGCTACGGCATCATCGCCAGCTCGATCGACGAGTCGGTGTGGATCACGCGGACGGGGCCGTTCCCCGGCCGCCTGGTGCGCCTCGACCGCGGCGACAATCCGCCCGCGAGCTGCATCGCCGAGGTCTACGAGCCGCCGTCCATCGAGAACCCCGCCATCGACCCGGCGCAGAGTGGCTCGGCCCCGCGCGGCATCGACGTGGACCGCAACGGCGTCATCTGGACGGCGCTGTCGGGCAGCAGCCACATGGCGAGCTTCGACCGGCGCAAGTGCGGGGTGACGGGCGGACCCGAGGCCACGGGGCAGCACTGCCCGGAGGGCTGGACGCTCTATCCGGTGCCCGGCCCGCAGATGAAGGGGGTCGAGACGCCCGGCAGCGCCGACTTCCACTACTACAGTTGGGTGGACCAGCACAACACGCTCGGGCTGGGCGCGAACATGCCCATCGCGAACGGCTCGACCTCGGATTCCCTGCTGGTTCTCGATCCGGAGAGCGGCGAGTGGACGATCCTGCGGGTGCCGTACCCGATGGCGTTCTACTCGCGCGGGCTCGACGGTCGGATCGACGATCCGGACGCCGGGTGGAAGGGCCGCGGCCTGTGGGCCAACTACGGCTCGAACTACATCTGGCACACGGAGGGCGGCAAGGGCACGCGCAGCAAGATGGTGCACTTCCAGCTCCGGCCGGACCCGCTGGCCCGGTAATCGAACGCGCCCGGGCGGCTCGCTGGAGCAGCCCGGGCGCGTTGCATGCCACTGCGAGGATCACCCGTGGGCGACGGGGCAGACAGAGGTGGAGCCATGAACAGCGTGGCAACCCGGCGGCGGTGGGACGGCGGCAGGTGGCTGTTGGCGGTGCTGGCGGCGGGCGCGCTCGCGGCCTGCGTGGAGGAGATGCCCGCCCCGGACCCGCCGAACGAGGCCGCGTCCGCGGCGCCGGCGCCGGCGCCGGCGCCGTACCACGTCTACGTCACGAACGAGTACTCGGGCGACATGACGGTGATCGCGGGCGGCACGAACGAGGTGGTCGCGACGATCCCGCTCGGCAAGCGGCCCCGCGGCATCAAGGTGGCGCCGGACGGCTCGCGCCTGTTCGTCGCGCTGAGCGGGTCGCCGCCGTCCCCGCCGGGGACCGACGAGAGCACGCTGCCGCCGCCCGACCGGTCCGCGGACGGCATCGGCATGGTCGACCTCGCGTCCGGGGAGATGATCGGGATGGTGCGCGCGGGCACGGATCCCGAGCAGGTCGCCGTCAGCGCCGACGGCACGCGCCTGTACGTCGCGAACGAGGACGCGGGCGAGGCGACGGTGGTCGACATCGCGAGCGGCGAGGTCCTGGCCGCGCTGCCGGTCGGCGAGGAGCCCGAGGGGGTGCGCATCAGCCCCGACGGCAGCGTCGTCTACGTCACGTCCGAGAACGAGAACCGGGTGTCGGTCATCGATACGGCCGCCAACGAGGTGGTGGCCGGCTTCGAGGTCGGCGCGCGGCCGCGGGCCTCGGCGTTCACGCCGGACGGCAGTCGGGCCTACGTGACCGCCGAGAACGGCGGCACGGTCCACGTGGTCGACACGGCGGTCCACGAGGTGCTGCACACCATCGAGCTCAGCGGCGAGCTGGTGCGGCCGATGGGCGTCGTCGTCGCGCCGGACGGAGCGCGCGTCTACGTGACCACCGGCCGCGGCAGAAACGTGGTCGCCATCGACGCGGCGACGCACGAGCCGATCGCCTCGGTGGAGGTTGGCGACCGGCCCTGGGGCATCGGCGTGACTCCGGACGGCCGCTATCTCTACACGGCGAACGGCCCGTCGCACGACGTCAGCGTGGTGGACACCGCCTCGATGACGGTCGTCGCGACGGTGCCGGCCGGCGAGCGCCCCTGGGGCATCGCCATCGTCGGCGAGTGATTCGGTTGCGGCGCGGCGGACCGCCCGACATCGCGGCTGCACGGCGCGAGGCTGGATGACCGGCGGGAGGCGCGGCCAGTGAGCGAATCCGACTTCGATGTGACGCTGGGTATCGAGGAGGAGTTCTTTCTCGTCGATCCCGAGACGCGCGATCTGCTGTCGGACCCGGACCGCGGCATCTTCGAGATGTGCGAGCGGAACCGGGGGCCGCACAAGGTGGTCGTCGAGTTTCTCCGCTCCCAGATCGAGACAAACACGGCCGTCTGCCGCTCGGTGGCCGAGGTGCGCGACGCGCTGCGCGCGGCCCGGCGGGCGGTGGTCGACGCGGCGACCGCGCACGGCGCCGGGGTGCTGGCGGCCGCGACGCATCCCTTCGCTGCGTGGGAGGAGCAGATGCCCACGCCGAAGGAGCGCTACGAGCGGTTCGCGGTCACGTTCCAGGAGAGCGTGCGGCGCATGATCGTCGGCGGCATGCACATCCATGCCGGCTTCGGAAGCCCGGACGAGCGCATCCGCGTCATGACGGCGCTGCGCCGCCACCTGCCGCTGCTCCATGCGCTGTCGGCCTCGTCCCCGTTCAACGCCGGCCGCGAGACGGGGTTCAAGTCGTACCGGCTGACCATCATGGGCGCGCTGCCGCGCACCAGCGTGCCCGGCCCGCTGCTGTCGGTGGCGGACTACGAGCGGGTCGTCGCCTCCTATCAGCGCATGAACTTCATCCAGGACAGCAGCGAGCTGTGGTGGGACATCCGCCCGTCCCGCGCCCATCCGACGGTGGAGCTGCGCATCTGCGACGTCTGCCCGCGCATCGACGACGCGGTGAGCATCGCGGCGCTCTACACGGCGCTGGTCCGCTGGCTGCTGCGGCAGGTGCGCGAGGACCGGCTGCCGCCCGAGCCGCTCACGGAGATCATCATCGAGAACCGCTGGCTCGCCCAGCGCTACGGCGTGCTCGCGTTCCTGGGCGATACGGTCGGCGGCGGCCGGCTGGATATCCGCGACTACGCGGCAGCGCTCGTCGAGACCCTGGCGGCCGACGCCCGGGATCTGGGTTGCGAGGACGAGATGCGGCACGCGCTCACCATCATCGACGAGGGCAGCGGCGCCGATCGGCAGATCGACCATTTCCGCCTCCGGCGGCTGGACGGCGCCAGCGCGGAGGAGGCCCTGTGCGCAGTGGTCGATCTGGTGGTCGAGGAGACCCGCGCGGGCCTCGAGGCCGATGCGTAGCCCGGCTTCGATCAGACGGGGCTGCGCCCCGGACCCCCGGCGTCCGCTTGCGGGGCCTCTTCGCCCCGCGCCGCTCCCGCCGAGGCGCGCTGTGCGCGCCTTGCGGCTGCGCCGGGCGTTGCCGGCGGTGCTCGCGCTCGCGGCCGCGTGCGGCGGCGGGCCGTCGGAGCCGGACGCGCCGACGGTCACGCTTCCCCTGCCGAGCTTTCACCACATCCACGTCAACTCCGCTACCCCGACCTCGATCCCGTGCTGGCGCACCTGACGGCCGCCGGCATCCCCATCCTCGAAGGACCGTACGCATTCGGCGGCACGCGCGCCGTGCTGATCGAGGATCTCGACGGCCTCGCGCTCGAGCTGCTCGAGGCCGGCTCCTGAGCGCCGTTTCCTCCGGAACCCGGTCCGTCCGCCGCGGTGCGGCATGCCGCCGGTGCGTGCCGGACTCCCTGTTGTACGCTGGAGCCGGAGGTGGTTGGTGCTGACCGTCGGCGAGTTGCGCGCGTTGATCACGGATCGGGAATCCGATCGGGTGGAGCTCACCGTATCGACGAAGAATACCGACAAGTTCGGGGAGGCGATCTGCGCCTTCGCCAACGACTTTCCCAATCACCGACAGCCCGGCTATCTCGTCGTCGGCGTAAGCGATGACGGCACGGTCAGCGGTCTGACCGTAACCGACGCGCTGCTGACGAATCTCGGGGCACTGCGCTCCAACGTCAACATCGAGCCGCTTCCGGCGATGACCGTCCAGAAGTACACGTTGCCGGGGGGTGAGGTGGCCGTTGTCGAAGTCGTGCCCTCCGATCTGCCGCCCGGGCGCTACAGGGGAAGGGCTTGGATACGCGTCGGTCCGTCGCGCCGCGGCGCGAACCAGCAGGAAGAGCGGAATCTGATCGAGAAACGCACCGCCCTACAGAGGACTTTCGACGTCCGTCCCTGCCTGGGATGCACGGTAGATGATCTCATTCTGGACCTCTTTCTGGTTACCTACCTGCCGGCTGCGGTCGATCGCGAGGTAATCGAGGAGAACGACCGGACGGTCGAAGAACAGATGGCCTCGCTGTGGTTCCATGACTTGGCCGCCGAGTGCCCGACGAACGCTGGCGCCTTGCTGTTCGCCAGGGATCCACTGCGCTGGATGCCCGGGGCCGCGGTTCAGTTTGTCCGCTGGGCGGGGACGACGATGGCCGACCAACCGGTTGGCGAGAGACGGTGCTGAGGGAGGTCGAGGCGTTCATTTCTCTTCCCGCGCGGTCGCACCCCGTGGTTGAGTCGGATCTTCGTGAGCGAACGGCTATCGATACCCGCCGGCGGCGATTCGCGAGTTGCTGCTGAACGCGATCATGCACCGCTCATACGAGTCCAACGCTCCCGTGCGGTTCTACTGGTACGACGACCGCATCGAAATCCAGAATCCGGGCGGGCTGTACGGCATGGCGTCGCCCGAAAACTTCCCGCGGCAGACCGATTATCGTAATCCGGTCGTATCCGAGGCCCTCGCGACCCTCGGTTACGTCAACGCGTTCGGGCGCGGTGTCATCCGCGCGCAGGATGCACTGCGACGAAACGGGAGCCCGGAGGCGGAGTTCACGTTCGAAGCCACGCACGTGCTGGCGACCATCCGGAGGCCGCCGTGAAGACGATAGCGTTCTTCAACAACAAGGGGGGCGTCGGCAAGACCACGCTGGTGTACCACCTGGCCTGGATGTACGCGGAGCTCGGATACTCGGTAGTGGCGGCGGACCTCGATCCACAGGCGAACTTGAGCAGCGTGTTCCTCGAAGAGGACCGGCTCGAGCAGTTGTGGCCCGGCGGTGATCATCCCGACACCGTTCTCGGTGCCGTCTCACCCATTCTGCGCGGACTCGGCGATATCCGGCAGCCGCACGTCGAGCGGATTGCCGCCAACCTGGGACTGGTCGTCGGCGATCTGGGGTTGTCCGGTTTCGAGGCGAAGCTGTCCGCGGCGTGGCCCGATTGCCTGAGCCGCGACGAGTCCGCATTTCGCACCGAGTCGGGGTTCCATCGGACGATTCTCGGCGCCGCGGACAGGCAGCGGGCCGATCTCGCGTTAGTTGACGTTGGTCCGAACCTGGGTGCCATCAACCGGGCGGCGATCATTGCGGCCGACTTCGTCGTCCTGCCGCTCGCTCCGGACCTGTCCTCTCTCCAGGCGCTCCGCAACGTCGGACAGACGCTTCGCGAGTGGCGCGGCGATTGGCAGGATCGCCTGGAGCGCCGCCCGGAGGCGGCCGACCTGGAACTACCTTCGGCCGACATCGCGCCGGCCGGCTACGTTGTGTTGCAGCACGCGGTACGCTCGGGTCGTCCGGTGCAGGCGTACCAGAAGTGGATCCGGCGGATTCCGGGCGTTTACCGCCAAGCCGTGCTCAATCAGGATGGTGGCGGCGCGTCCTTGACGGAACACGACCCTGAGTGCCTGGCCACGCTCAAGCACTACCGGAGCCTGATGGCCATGGCCCGCGAGGCCCGCAAACCGATGTTCCATCTCAAGGCTGCCGACGGCGCGCTCGGCGGTCACACCTACGCGGTGCGGGACTGCTACGAGGACTTCGAACGCCTTGCGAGACGGATAGCGACCAGGTGCGGCGTGCACGCGACTTGACAGCTTTCGTCGCGGAACGCCCCCCGGGCCCCTTGGCGCATGCCGCCGTTCATTACGGTAATCTAGACGCTCACCTTCAAACACGACTTTCGAGGGGGTTTCGATGACGTCTGTTGCCCACGCGTGGAGGATCAGGATCGTTGCGGCCGTGATCGCGGTTGCGGCCTCGCTGGCGGCGGCGCCCGCGAGCGTCGCGCAGGAGGGCGGCTATGCGCCCCCGCGCACGCCATGGGGCGCGCCGGACCTGACGGGCGCCTGGTCGAACAAGACGACGACGCCGCTCGAGCGGCCCGCGGAGCTGGCGGATCAGGCGTTCCTGACCGAGGAGGAGCGGGCTGTCCGGAATCCGGAATCGGGCGTCTCGACGGAGGAGCGGTCGGCGTTCATGCCGACCGGCGCGTACAACGACTTCTGGCTCGAGCAGGGCGAGCTCAACCTGCGCACGTCGCTGGTCGTCGATCCGCCGGACGGGCGGCTCCCGCCGCTCACGGGTCCGGAGCGGCTGCGGCAGCGGGTGCTGCCCAACTCGTTCAGCCCGACCGCGCAGTTCGATTCCTGGCTCGACTTCAACACCTACGACCGCTGCATCACGCGCGGCATGCCCGGCGCGATGATGCCGGGCTTCTACAACCACAACTACCAGATCGTGCAGACCGAGGACCACGTCGCCATCCTGGTCGAGATGATCCACGACGCGCGCATCGTTCCGCTCGACGGCAGCGCGCATCCCGCGCCCGCGCTGCGGCAGTGGCTCGGCGACTCGCGCGGCCGCTGGGACGGGGACACGCTGGTGATCGAGACGACGAACTTCACCGACAAGGTCACCACCCGCGGCGGCGTGATGATTGCCGGCTCCGGACACCTGCGCACGGTCGAGCGCCTGACGCGGGTGAGCGACGACACGATCGCCTACGAGATCACGGTCACCGATCCGACGGTGTGGTCGGCGCCGTGGACCGTGGCGGTCCCGATGACCGCGATGGACGATCCGGTGTTCGAGTACGCCTGCCACGAGGGCAACTACGCGCTGCCCAACATCCTGTCGGGCCAGCGCGCCACGGACGCGGCGGCTGCTTCGCGGTAGGCGTCAATTGGAGACGGGGCTGTGCCCCGCACCCCCGGCGTCCGCTTGCGGGGACTCGCTGCCCCGCGTCGCTCCCGCGGAGGCGCGCCGTGCACGCCTCCGCGGGTTCTGTGCCGCGACGGCGGCTCCGGGCCGGGAATGTTGGCGAGCTTGAGGAAGTGATCATTTCTGAAGTGCCATCGACTGCCTGTGAACGCCCCTGCTGATCGTGTCATTCGGTGTCTTCGTCGCGAGCGGGACGCTGGCGGTTGCGCTCGTGCTGGCTGAGTTCAGCCTCCCGGCGACGATAGCTGCGGCCTTCGATGCGAAGGGTCGACGTGGTGGGTCAGCCGGTCGATCAGGGCGACGGCGCACGAAGCGTTGGGAAAGACGGTGTCCCAGTTCTTGAAGGGCAGGTTGGTGGTGATCAGCAGGGAGCGGTGTTCGTAGCGTCGGCTGACGAGCTGGAAGATCAGGTCCGCGGCACGGGCGTCGTAGGCGAGGTAGCCCAGCTCGTCGACGCACAATAACGCGGGGCGCGTGTAGTGGCGCAGGCGGCGTTCGAGTGCGCGGGCGGTCTCCCGTCCGTTGAGGTCGAGCAGCAGGTCGGCGGCGGTGGTGAAGAGGGCGGTCTTGCCGGCGAGGATGGCCTGGTGGGCGATGTTCTTCGCCAGCATGGTTTTCCCCAAGCCTTGCGCGCCGAGGATCACGACGTTCTCGCCGCGAGCGAGGAAGTCGAGGGTGAGGATGCGTTCGAGGGCGGGCCGGTCCAGCGCAGTGGGCCAGTCCCAGTCCCAGTCCCAGTCGGCGGGCGGCTTGAAGCGTCCGAGTCGGGCGCGCTTGAGCCGGCTCTCGACACTGCGGCGCTGTTTTTCCTCGAGCTCGGCGGCGACGATGTTCTCGAGCAGGACGGTGGCGCTCCAGCGCTTGCGGGTGGACTGGGCGATGATGTCGTTCAGCTCGTCGGCGGTGCGGTTGAGCCCGAGGCGACGAAGGTCAGTCGCCAGCGACGTCAGGGTTTTTCTGTCCGAGGGCATCGTAGGTCTCCAGGTCGTGCGGGCGGACGTCGAGGTCACGCAGTCCGGGTCGGTCGGGCAGGGTGAGGCGGAGCGGGGGTTTGAGTCCGCGCTGCCGGCGTCGGGTTTCGAGGATGTGGGTGACCGAGCCGGCGCCGAGGGCGTCGCGTTCGAGGGCGGTGTCGACGGCGGCGGCCAGTTCCTCGGGTCCGTAGTCGTCGAGCAGAGCCAGCAGCCGGGTGGCATGCGGGCGAAGGGCCTCTCCGCGGTTAGCGAGGCGCTCGAAGAGCGTGGTGGTGGCGGGGACGGCGGCGCGGAGGCGGTCGCGGGTGGTGTGTGCGTTGGCCTGACGGGTGGCGACGAGCAGGTTCTCCAGATGGGCGGGGTCCTCGACGGTCAGCCCGGTGTCGTAGGTGCGGTGATGGTCGCTCAGCTCGTTCTGTCTGTCGAGGATGCGGACGCGGTGGCCGAGGCGACCAGGGTCAGCGGCTTGCGGACGTGGGTATGGGGATCGAGTAGAGGTTGCGGTCGAAGCGGACGTAGGGGGGTCTTGCCGGAGCGGACGGCACGCACCAGGTCGGTCTCGAAGGGATTGGCGGCCGGCGGCAGCAGGCGGGGCTGCCTACGCACGGTTGGACCTGTTCGAGCGGCGGCGGCTGCTAATGGCTGACTGGGCGGCCTACCTCGACAACGGCACGGATTCGGTCCCTGGCTCCGTGGTCGAAGCTCACGTAGAATGCGGAGGTGTGGGCCGGAGCCCGGTAGTTTGTTGCCAGGAATCCCCCAGACGGTCGAGCATGCAAGACCACGCGATCATGATCCGACGTCCGTCACAGATGACAGAGCGAGACAGGACGACGTGTGTAGCGCTCATCGTGGAAGGCAATGCTGTTGATCGAGCCTACGTTGAGGAGTGGTTCCCTCGCTCGATTATGGTCGCGGTGAAGCGGTCGGGGACAGACATCATCGGCGTCGGGGCCATCAAGCCACCCCGCCCCTACACGAAGACCGTGGCGGAGCGGAGTGGCTTTGATCTGGACCCAGACATGCACGAGATGGGCTACATAACGGTGAGGGAAGGCTACCAGGGACGCCGGATCTCCCGAGCCATCGTCCAGGCCCTTGACTCCGAGCATGATGCTCCGCTGTTCGCGACGACATCGAGCGAGGCGATGAAACGTACTCTTCGGCGATTCCGGTTCGAGCGACGAGGCACGGAGTGGACGGAGTGGACTGGTGGCCGAGTGCTATCACTGTGGGTCAGGGAGTGATCGAGAATGCGGCCGCTATTTCGCCAACGGATGATTGTTATGGGACACCGACCCTGACACAAGCAACAACGAAAGGGGCCAGCTCATGTATGTTTATACAATCGCCAAAACATCCCTAATCGTAATCCTCATGCTCGTCGTCACCTCATGTTCCATGCCGGCGAACGACCAAATCCCGGAAGAGCTCCACACACGTATCGAAGATCTCGAAGATCGCATCCAGACACTTGAATTCAGCAACGAGATCCGCTCAACACTGGAGTCCGTTAGTCGCGTTGCATACCTCACCCCTGGAGAATCTGGATACTCCCTTGTTGAGACAAATCACGGCCTACTAGCCATCAGTTTTCATGACATCGCGTCGTACGCCAACGGAAGTCGCGTTACCCTTCGTATCGGCAATACCACCAACGCCGACTTAACCGGCGCGACGGCACAAGTCGAGTGGGGACCAGTCGATGATGCGGGCAACGCCGACAATACCGAGGTGACCGTGAAGGAAGTTTCATTTGGTGATACTCTCGATGGTGGTACATGGACAGACGTTCAGGTAGTATTGGACGCGACCCCGCCAGCGGACGTTGGCTTTGTTCGGGTTAGCCAATTCAATGTCAGTAGCATCCGACTAGCGTCGCCGGTAACTGATTACCGGGTGTGATCCGGTATCGGTGGACTGCGAAGGTCAGGCGCAACGATTGGTGTGGGGGCGTGTAGGAGAGAGACGAGGACGGCGTGTGGGTTGAGTTTGCGCTGGCAGGCGGTTCGGATGACGGAGGCGAGGGTTTGCTGGGTGGTGGCACCGCGCCAGGACCGATTGCCGCCGCAGACCTTGCGCGTGACGACGGCAGGCCGGATGGCGTGTTCGGCGCGCCAGTTGGTGGCGTCGATGGCCTGCGAGTCGTACAGGAAGGTGAACAGCGCGGTCCATTCGGTAGTCAGATGCGCGGCGAAGCGCCGCACGTTGGCGAGTGGACCCGGGTGGGTTACCCGCCAGGCGAGGCGCTCGACGAGCGCGTCGAGGTCGGCGGCCGAGAGCGTGCCGGCGCGACGGCGGGCCCGCAGTTCGAGGGCGCGCTGCAAGTCGGTCTGGATGTCGGTGACGACGCGACTGTGCGGATGGTCGGCTCGCAGCAGCCGACAGCGGCGGAGCAGGTGCGCGAGACAACTCTGGTGGGTGGCCGCGGTGAACTGCCGATACGGCGCCCAGCCATCGCGGACGAGCACGCCAGCGAAGTCGTTGCCGAGCAAGGCGGCAGCCTGCGGGTACCCCCTTCCGGGTTCGATGGCGTAGACCGTCGTCGCGGGTGTCGCCGCGGCCCACAGCCACTGGAGGCGTCCGCCAACCTTCCACCCGGTCTCGTCGGGCGTGACGACGGGGCTGCGGCGAATCTGCTCGCGCAGGGCCGCATAGGTCGGCTGAGCCCGCCGACCGGCGCGGTCGACGGCGTGCACCAGCCCGCTGCGACTGACGGTCAAACCGTACTGTTGCCGCAGCAGCGTGGCGACCTTGCCGAAGGACAAACCCAACTGCTTGTTGAGAATGGCTGCCGACGCGACCACCTGCGGTCCGAGTTGCACCCCGGCGGCGCCGAGCGCATCGGAGGTCTGCAGTCGATGACGGCCTTGCACGCGGCGGCCGCACGCCCGGCAGGTCCCAATGGCCACCCGGAACGCACGCACGACTACTCGCGGAGTCGGCAACTCTTCCTGAAACTGCGTCGCCAGCCCCGTCGGCTGCAACCCGCCTCCGCAATCCGGACAGGCCGGCGGCAGCAGGGCATCGTGTCGTTCATCCACTCGCCGCGGTTGTCGCCGCCGCGCCGCGATGCCATAGCCGGCACCCGCCCGGCGCCCTGGCGGCCGCGGGTTACGTTTGAGGGCCTTGGCAAACGGCGCCGCTTGACGACAACCCGCCCGGCGCGCCGCCGCCAGCTCCCGCTTCAACCGCTCGTTTTGGTCCTCCAGCCGCTCGTTGCGCTTGTGCAGCCGCCTGTTGTCCCGCTCCAGCCGGTCCCGTTCGCGTTCAACCCGCTCGAGCTCGCGGCGCAATCGTTCCGCTCGCTCGCGCCACCGATTCTGCGACTCGGTCCGGCCTCCTGCCTGACGCTGCACACCACGTTTATGGCATATTCGCTACCAAAGTACAATCCAATTATTTGGATCGCTGGCCCCGACCCGGTAACCTGTTACCGTCGCCGTAGTCCGCCACGTGACGCTCATTTTCGTGCTATTGAGAACGGTGCATGGGTCTGGTCGAGGAACGGGCGATGGATGAAGTCGTCACTCTTGCTCTTTCAGCGCTCGTGGAAGCTCGGGGCGGAGTCAGGTGTCAGGCGGGGCCGTGCGACTGGAACTGTTGGAGTCCATCAGGCTGCACCCAACGCTGCTCGACTAGCAGCCCGTGGTGAAACGGACCGGTAGGGATCGACAACCTCGATCCCGTTCCCTACACTCGTTCCATGGCGATGGGTAAGGGCTCGCGACGCGCGCGGCAAGCGTCGATGTGGGTGGCCGACGCGGACCTGCCGCGGACCGCGGGCCACCCGTTCTACGAACGATTGAACCGCGTGCTCGACGAGTCGGGCTTCGATGCCTTCGTCGAGGCGCAGTGCGCGAAGTTCTACGCCGAGGGAATCGGCCGTCCGTCTCTGCCGCCGGGCCGCTACTTTCGGATGCTGTTGCTCGGCTATTTCGAAGGCTTGGAATCGGAACGGGCGATGGCGTGGCGGGCGGCCGATTCGCTGAGCCTGCGGCAGTTCCTCGACATCGCGTTGGCCGAAGCCTCGCCCGACCACTCGACGGTCTCGCGGACGCGGCGGCGGATCGACGTCGAGACGCACGAGGCGGTCTTCACCTGGGTGCTGCAGCGGGTAGCCGACGCCGGCTTGCTCAAGGGGAAGACGGTCGGCATCGATGCGACGACGCTGGAGGCGAACGCCGCGCTGCGGAGCATCGTGCGCCGGGATACGGGCGAAGGCTACGACGCGTTCCTGCGCGGCTTGGCGGCGGCGTCCGGCATTGCGACGCCGACCCGCGCCGAGCTGGCGCGCCTCGACCGGAAGCGGCGCAAGAAGGGCTCGAACAAGGATTGGACGCATCCGAAGGACCCGGACGCGAAGATCACGAAAATGAAGGACGGCCGGACGCACCTCGCCCACAAGGCCGAGCACGCGGTCGACGTGGAGACGGGCGCGGTCGTCGGCATCACCGTGCAGGATGCCAGTGCGGGCGACACGACGACGATGGTCGAGACGTTGGTCACGGCGGCCGAGCAGGTCGAAGCGGTGCTCCCGGCCGGTGGCGGCGTGGCCGAGGTGGTCGCCGACAAGGGCTACCACAGTAATGAGACGATGCTCGCGTTGGCCGACCTGGGGCTGCGCAGCTATGTATCGGAGCCGGACCGTGGCCGGCGACGCTGGCGAGGCCAGTTCGCCGTCCGCGACGCCGTCTATGCCAACCGGCGGCGGATCCGGCGGGCCCGCGGCCGGCGGCTGCTGCGCCAGCGCGGCGAGCGGCTCGAGCGACCTAACGCCCATCTCTACGAGACCGGGCGGCTGCGCCGGGTGTATCTGCGGGGGCACGCCAACATCCGCAAGCGCCTCTTGGTGCACGCCTGCGGCTTGAATCTGGGCCTGCTCATGCGACGCCTGACGGGCGTCGGCACGCCGCGCAGCCTCCAGGGCTGCGCCCTCTTCGACGCCCTCAGACTCGTTCTGAGCCGTCTCGGGCACCTCGTATCGCCCGCTGAGGCCCTCGTCGCGCGTCGTCCGCCGCATCCGTCGCGGGTGGGCCCTACCACGCTGGAACATCAACGCCTGCCGTTCGTGCTACAAGGAAGCCCTTTATCCACGGGCTGCTAGGCTAGCCGAGCGTTTCGTGGTGTTGGGCCCAGACCTTGTCAGCCTGTTGGGCGCCAAGGTGCCTCAGGTGCGCTTGACAGCCCTGGCGGGCGTGCCGCACGCTCGAATCGCCGAGCAGGTCGAGGAGTCTCCCGGGCGGTCAGTCCGAGAACCGGCATGAATATTGGCGGTTGTCGCCGACCGCGCGGTACCGAGGCCGGCCGCGGAGCTGGCGCCCGTTCCCGGAGGGACGAAATCGCAGGGAGCGGCCCGGAGGGAACGGCGCGACGCACCCATTGCGCCGCAAGACCGTTGGTTTCCGAGGACACTCCCGGCATCACCGGCGGCGCGATACCGCGCTGCCCGGCAGTCTCGCAGAAGAACGTGATCGGGCCGCAGACACAGGGGCGTTGCGGCGCGAGGGACAGCTGGCGAGGAATGATTCCGGCTGCGCAATCACACCCTGCCGCTGCACAAGACGCCGTGAGTGAGGGCGGTACGCTGACTACAGTGACTAGCGCGTCGGGAACGACGCCTCGGACGATGCAGCGCGGTCGAAGATCCTCGAGTCGCATCGCCAAGCCGCGTTCATTGTCTCAGACGGGGCGGTTGCGGCAGCCGGGGACTGGACGAAGCGATGCCGAGGGCGTGGGCCGCGCCTGCCTGGCGCTTGTCGGCGGCGAGGCGGCTGGCGTCGTCCGGAACGGAAACCTCGACTGGAATCGACAGCGCGGGCGGAGATGTGGAACAGGTCGTGTCAAGTCAGTGATGTCATCATCGAATTGACACGGAATATGGTGGCCTGCGACCATCATCCGTGATGTTGCAGCGCCATCTCGCCGGGCCGTTGCGAGCGGCCGCCGCGCTCAATCCGGTCGTGACGCTCACCGGCCCCCGTCAGTCCGGGAAGACGACGCTGGTGCGGGCCGTCTTCCCGGACCACCGCTACCTTTCGCTGGAAGCGCCGGACGTGCGTGCGCGGGCGCTCGACGACCCGCGGGGCTTTCTGGCGCAGCCGGGCCGCCTCATCCTCGACGAGATCCAGCGCGCACCCGATCTGCTTTCGTATGTCCAGGTGCTCGTCGATGAAGATGCCCGGCCGGGACGGTTCATCCTGACGGGCTCGCAGAACATCCTTCTCATGGAGTCGGTGTCGCAGACGCTGGCCGGGCGCACGGCGCTGCTCCGCCTCCACCCCCTCGCGCTCGCCGAACTGCTTCAACGGCCGCCGGTGGATGCCGAGAACCTGGACGGCGGCGCGGCGCACGCGGCCGGTCGGGCGCCGCGGCGGCGTCTGTGGGAGACGCTGGCGGACGGCTTTTTTCCCCGCATCCACGATCGAGGTCTGCCGGCCGCCTCGTGGCTGGCCGACTACGTGCGCACGTACATCGAACGGGATCTGCGCGAGGTTCAGCAGGTGTCGGACGTGCGCAGCTTCGAGCGCTTCATGCGGCTGGCCGCGGCGCATACGGCGCAGGAGCTTAACCTGACCGCGCTCGCCAGTGACGTCGGGATCACCCAGCAGACGGCCAGGAGATGGCTCGCCGCGCTGGAGATCGGTTTCCTGGCCACCACCCTCCCGCCGCACCACGCCAGCTTCCGCAAGCGACTGCGCAAGCGGCCGCGCCTGCACTTCCTCGACAGCGGCCTCGTCTGCTACCTGCTCGACATTCGGGACGCCGCGACCCTGGAACGCCACCCGCTACGGGGCGCCGTCTTCGAGTCGTTCGTCGTCTCGGAGCTGATCAAGAGCTTCGCCGCCCGGCGGCGCGACCCGCCGCTCTACTTCTGGCGCGACGCGACCGGCCACGAGGTCGACGTGCTCGTCGAGGTCGGCGGGCGGGTCGTGCCCGTGGAGGTGAAGTCCGGCCAGACCGTTGCGGCCGACGCGGTCGACGGCCTCGTCTGGTGGACGTCGATCCCCGGCAACCCGAACCGCGGCGGCGTCCTGGTCCACGGCGGGACCGACAGCTACGACTTCAAGGGCATCCGTGTGCTACCGTGGTTCCTGCGCTGAGCGCGGCGTCCGACACGCGCCGACGAGGACGAGGTTGAGGCAGCACAATCCGTTCGACCTGCGTCTCTATCGATCCTTGAGCTGGTTCAACGTGGTCGATCTCATGGACAACCGGTTCGTGCCAGGGAGAAGTTTGAGAGGAGAACCGGCGAAGGATGGCGTTCCGGAGGGGCATGATGAGCACGTTGAACGCAGCAGCGCGGATGGCGCCGCTCGTGCTGGGTGTCGCGGCGCTGGCCGTGGCGGCGCGGCCCGCGGCCGAGCAGTCGATTACGCCGGAGGAGCTCGCGGCGCTGACGGCGATCCGGCCGGTGCCGGGCAAGAACGGGCTGTACGTGATCCCGGGCTACGACGGCGGCGTGACCGGGGGCAACGTGGCCGTCCGCGTCACCAACGACGGCGTCATCCTGGTCGACAACAAGTTTCCGCACAGCTTCCGGATGATCTCGGACGAGGTCCGGAAGGTCACGTCGCTGCCGATCCGGTATGTCCTCGATACGCACCACCACGGCGATCACGCGGGCAGCAACGCCGACTTCATGGCGGTCGGCGAGGTGATCGCGCACAGGAACGCGCGCGCCAACATGATTCGCGGCAACCAGCCGGGGGCGCCCCGCGTCGTCTTCGGCAGCGAGACGTCGGTGTTCCTGGGCGGTGTCGAGACGCGCGCCCACCACTTCGGCCGGGGCCACACGGACGGCGACGCCGTCATCCACTTCCCGGACCTGCGGACGATACACACCGGCGACCTCTTCATCTGGGGGCAGCGCTCCGACGGGAGCACGCTCGCGCCCTTCATGGACTACGGCAACGGCGGCAGCGGGCTGGCGTGGATCGCGACGCTGGACGGGGCGCTCGCGCTCGACTTCGACACGGTGATTCCCGGCCACGGGCCCATCCTGGGCCGGGACGAGGTGCGCGCCTTCCGCGATCGCATGCAGACGCTGGCGGATCGCATGCGGGCGGCGATCGAGGCGGGCGTCGACCGCGACGACGTGGCGGACCACGTGCAAACCGCCGACCTCGACTGGCCGCTGAGCGCCGCGGCGCTGCAGGCGTTCCACGACGAGGTGGCCGCAAGCCGGGAGTCGGCGCCGTAGGACGGGCGCGGACACCGCGCGTGATATAAAGGGGGCTGCTCTGCGGACGCCGGGGGTCCGGGGCGCAGCCCCGTCTGATTGAAGCTGGAGGCTGGACCGATGAACGACATCTACTGTTGCGCCTATGCGCGCCGGGCCGCGCGGCTGGGGCTGATCGCCGCGGCCACGGCGGCGCTGCTGGCCGTGGCCGGCGCCGCGCTCGCGCAGACGGCGGAGACGGAGCCCACGTTCACCCGCGACGTGCTGCCGATCCTGCAGCGCGCGTGCCAGCAGTGCCATCGTCCCGGAGCGGTCGCGCCCATGGCGCTGCTGACCTACGAGCAGGTGCGGCCGTGGGCCCGCGCCATCCGCGACAGGACGGCGCAGCGCGAGATGCCGCCGTGGTTCATCGAGCGCAACGTCGGCGTCCGGGCGTTCAAGGAGGACCCGTCCCTGTCGGACGAGGAGATCGACACCATCGGACGCTGGGTGGCGGCCGGGTCGCCGCGGGGCAATCCCGCGGACGCGCCACCGTCCATCGAGCTCGCGGCCTTCGACGAGTGGCGCATCGGCACGCCCGAGTGGGTCGTCGAGCTGCCCGAGGAGCTGACCATCGGCGCGGTGGACGCCGACCGCTGGCTCGACATCTGGGCCGACTCGCGGCTCACCGAAGACCGCTACATCAGGGCGGTCGAGACGAAGCCCTCGCCCGACGCCTACCGGGTGGTGCACCACGTGGCGACGACGATGCTGTGGGAGGAGGAGGACGGCGAGGAGGGCGGCGGATTCCTCAACGAGTACGCCATGGGCAAGAACGGGGACATCTTCCCCGAGGGCACCGGCCGGCTCATCAGGGCGGGCACGCAGATCCGCTTCAACATGCACTACAGCTCGGTCGGCGAGGAGATCAGGGATCGCACGCGGGTCGGCTTCCAGTTCTATCCGCGGGGAGAGGTGCCGGACCTGGTTCTCATCTCGCGCCACGTCGGCGACAGCTTCGACACGCTCGACATCCGGGCGGGCGAGGACAACGCGCGCAGCGACGGCTACTACGTGCTGCCGGAGCCGACCCAGGTCACCGGCTTCCAGCCGCACATGCACATTCGCGGCGACCGGATGTGCGTGGAGGCCATCCATCCGAGCGGCCGCATCGAGACGCTCAGTTGCACGAAGCACAACTTCGGCTGGCACATCGTCTACAACTACGCCGACCACGAGGCGCCGCTGCTGCCGGCCGGCACCATCCTCCACGTGATCGGCTGGCACAACAACACCGCCTCCAACCGCTACAACCCCGACCCGAAGAACTGGGTGGGCTTCGGCAACCGTTCGATCGACGACATGAGCTTCGCCTGGATGAGCTTCTTCCACATGTCGGAGGCGGAGTTCGAGCGCAGGGTCGCGGCGCGCGCGAGCCGCTCGAACGACGACTGATGCGGAGCAGGGGACGAACCGCGCGGCATGTCGGTCGGCTCGCCTGCGTGCTGGTCCTGGGCGCGGCGTCCGCGGCGGCCGGGCAGACGTACCACAGCGGCCAGAATCTCCAGCCTGTCTTCGAGGGCTGGGAGCAGAATGCCGACGGCAGCTTCAACATGGTGTTCGGCTACTTCAACCGCAACTACGAGGAGCACCTCGACGTTCCGATCGGCCCCGACAACCACTTCGAGCCCGGTCCCGCGGACCAGGGGCAGCCGACCTTCTTCTATCCCCGGCGGCAGCGGTTCAGCTTCCGCGTGCGCGTGCCGGCCGACTGGGGCGCCAAGGAGCTGGTCTGGACGGTCACGGCGCACGGCCGGACCGACCGGGCGGTGGGCTGGCTGGTGCCCGAGCAGATCATCGACGAGCAGGTGGTGGCGATGAACCGCAGCGGCGGCGGCGTGCCGGAGATCGCGAACGCGGCGCCGTCGATCAGGCTGCTCGAGCCCGCGGAGCGGACGGTGCGCGTGGGCGAGCCCCTCACGCTGACCGCGATAATCGGCGATGACGGGACGCCGGCGGTGCGCCCGGCGCGCCAGAGCCGGCCGCCGGGACGCCGCAACGCGCTCGGGCTGCGGATCGCCTGGATCCAGTACCGCGGACCCGGCGGCGGGGCCACGTTCGACCCCTGGACGGCCCCGATGGAGGACCACACGCCCGGCTGGACGCCGCCCCCGGTGCCCGACGACGGCCGTATCGTGACGACCGCCCGCTTCAGCGAGCCGGGGACCTACGTGCTCCGCGGGCTGGCCGACGACGGGTACCTCTACGCCACGGCCCACGTCACGGTGACCGTGTCGCCGTAGCCGGTCGCCGCAGCGAAGAGAGATGAACGAGATGATGCACGCGCCATTGAAGCGACGGAGGTTCTCACCGCGGGCCGCGAAGGCCGCGCTGCTCGCGCTGTGCGGGCTGGTGGCGGCGGGCGCGCAGCCGGCGGCGGCGGAGGCCCAGGACGACCGGGTGACCGTGTGGGACGGCGTCTACACCGCGGGCCAGGCGGCGCGCGGCAAGACCGTCTACGACAGCCACTGCGCCGCGTGCCACGGCTCCGACCTGAGCGGCTCGTCGGAGGCGCGCCCGCTGGCCGGCGAGCGCTTCATGCAGGACTGGCGCGAGGACAACGTCAGCAGCCTGTTCACGCGCATCCAACGGCTGATGCCGTTCGACGAGCCGGCCACGCTCAGCGACGCCGCCTATCTCGACAGCGTGGCCTACATCCTCGAGTTCAACGGCTTCCCGCCGGGGTCGCGGGAGCTGCGCGCCGACGGCTTGGCGGACATCCGCATCGAGGGTCGGGACGGGCCGGGACCGGTGCCGAGCTTTGCGCTGGTGCAGGTGATCGGCTGCCTGAGCCGGGGGCCGGACGGCGACTGGATGCTGACCCGCAGCACGGCCGCCGCCCGCACGCGCGACCCGTCCGGTGCCGGCCCCGACGAGCTGGCCGGGCTCGCCGCGCAGGCGCTCGGCGATCGCACGTTCACGCTGATGAGCGCCTACCCCGACCCGTCCGCGCACGCCGGCCACAAGATGGAGGCGAAGGGCTTCCTCATCCGGAACCCGGACGGCGACCGCATCAACCTCAGCTCGCTGGCAATGGTCGCCCCCGACCCCGGCTGCGAGCCGTAGCCGCAAGGCCCGCCCAGGAAGGTACTCTTGCCGCTCTTCCGGCTCGCCACTCGCCGCCGTGCGGAACCCTGTAGGAGTCGGCGCCATTCGACGGCGCAGACTGGTAGAACCAGAGCTGGTAGGCTGAGGCTTGACGCGGCAGTCCGTGCGCCGTAGCCCCGGCAACCCTCTCTCCTGAGCGTGGAGCCTGCCGCCTGTCATCGGCGGCCGAGCGGGAATCCGATCGGATTTCTATGGATCAACTCGACGACGTGTCTGATGGAGATGGCGCGCACGAACCCGGCGTGACCGTTCGTGATCGGGTCCGGTGGAGAGTCCGAAACGACGCCCGCAACCTGGTACCTGGGCGGCTGGCCCGGCTCGGTAAAGATCACCGGCCCACCGCTGAACCCGCGATTGCCGTGCGCGTCGATGTAGATCCGGTCGACCGTATCGAAGATAAGTGCACTAACAATTCCGGCCTTCACAAAGGGCAAGGGATACCCGTTATTGATACGCTCCGCACCGGAGTTCCAACCGAAAGGAAATCCAAGAAAGGCGACCGCTTGCCCCTGGGCCAAGCCTGCAATGGTTGGCCTCAAGGGGTGAGTGGGCGTCACCAACGCGCTACACGCCAAGACTGCTACGTCGAGCTGGCCACCCCCGCCGGCAACAAGTTCAACCTGGGTTGAGTACCATTGTCGTTCGCGGCGAATTTCAATCACATCGTTGCGCGCGATTCCCTCAACGACATGGTGTGCGGTGACGAGGTACTGCCTGTCGTCGTGGTCTACGGTAAAGGCGGTGCCAAGTGAGTTGCCCTTCTTTATACACAACGTTCGCTGAAGTGAGTTGGTTGTAACAATCACGAAATCTCCTTCGACACTCTGGCAGTCGGTTTCCGTCAAATCGCTGGGAGCAGTATCATACGTGCCTCGCGGCGTCTGTGCTTCCGCGGAGCCCAACCCTCTATTTCGCTGCTCAGAACTCCCTGCACACGGCTAGGCACCGTTCGTCGAGGATTCCGATGTCCGGTGCCGTCATGCTCGCGGCATCGGACTGTCGAGTTCCCAATTCAAGGTCCGGCACCACAGTGTGCGGAGCGATTGCAGTCACGATGGTCGTCGACGGTCAGTTCTATAACATCCAGACCAGCTGCGTCGGTCATACGGTCAATCAGATCGCTGTGAATCCTGGCCCGATCTTTTCCGTTCGCGTTGACTACCGTATCCGAAAGACACTCCGCCCCCATACCACACTCAACGAAGTTGTTCAGGCGGTGCGCCCCGAGGAAGTGCGCTGCACTCAACAGCGAGGCCGGGTCGAGGGGAATATCTGAAGCCGTACGACAGGCTGCAAACCGAGTTGCGCAGGTAAGACGCGGCCAATTCTTTATCGCCAATTGCCTGACGGCATAGTCATTCGCCTGCCGATGGCGCTCGAATTGTTCGTCAGAAGTTATGCCAAATGGATTCGGTAGCCAATTGTTCTCGTGGTCCTTTAGTCCAACGTCTTCTAATGCAATACGGGTCATCTGGTAGCAGCCACGCGCGGTATCGTTCTTGCCTGGCGGACGGTCCGTGCACCTGCCACGTGTCTCGTGTCTCTCAATGATCTGGAGAAATGTCCGAACATCGGCTTCAGTTGCTGTAACCAGTACGGGCGCGCTGATAACGCAAATCGTAACAGCGATACAGATTCTCACGGCGACCAGACTTTCCATACTCCCTCCGGTGTCTCCCAAACGAGTTCGACTCCATCGGCCACGACTGCGAGTTCTGGTGTCTCTCGAGCAATACCGGACAAGACAACGTCACCGTTCTCCATGACCGCGAACCTGCACCAAGTGAACTGCTCACATCCAAATGGATCTTCGGCCACTACGACCTGGAAACTGTCATAATTCCAAACACCAGCCCTCAGCTGGTCTTCCGGCAACCCTGCAGCGAGGGCTTGCCGCTCGGCAGAGGTCGCGCCACGTCGCTCCGCCAGCGAACTGAGCGGAAGCCGTACCGGTTGGAGGACGCCGTGGCGCGAGGCCCATGCGAGGTGGTCATCAAACATAACCGTCGTGTATGGACGGCCTTGCTCAGGGTCGAAATCCATAATATATGCCAACGGCACAATGGCATCATTAGACGGGGCATGGGCGAAAGCGAATTCGCCGCCGGCGGTCGGGTGGACGATAAACTCGCCTAGGCCGATGGCCGCAACGTACGGCGACAGCGATTCAGCCGAACGTATCGACAGTTTGTCATCGGAGGGAAAATACCACACACGGACCTCGCGGTCGGACGGGGGTCGAGAGAGTTCGTACGTGAGAACTTGGCCTTCAAGGCCGCGGACGAGGAATTGCCCGCCCTCGTTAGTGCCCGGAGCAGAGGGCGATGCGGAAGCAAGAAACTGCGACGACTCTGATGGTGGCAGAGATTCGGGCTCGGGTTCGTACCAGAGCATGGCGCCTGCCGCACGAGCGACACGTTCCGCGGCGTCGTATGCCGGGATCGAGCCGCGGGCGCCAGATTCGAGCCTAGCTCGACCGCCGCGCAACATCCAGCGATTCAAATTGCGCGTTTGCGCATAACACTCCACACTGGGAGGATGGCCAGGCTTAACGATCGAACATTCGAGCACTTCACCCTTGACTGCAGCCGCCAGAGACTGTCGAGCTCCTTCGCCGCAGGCCCACGTGCCACCGCCTGCGGCCGGACACTCCTCCGGGACCTCCAATGCCGCGAGCACATACGACGTGGCGTCGGCCGTGGTGAGTACCAGGCGGTCGTCCACAACGGTCACGCGGACGTCCCGCAGGGCGAGCGCCGTGGCCCCTTGGGCCAGAACAGTGCTGCTCTGAAGGAAGAGAACTACAGCCAGCGGGGCGACGCCGAACATCCCATGGCTTCGCATACCTCTTGCTCCTCCGATTGGGACTTCGCTCTTCCAACATTGTAGCGCCTCTTGGCGCCGAACAAGAGAGTTCTGGGTCAACGGGGCTGTGGGGTCCCCGCAAGCGGACGCCGGGACCCGTGGCGCAGCCCCGTCTCCGCATGGACGGCCGCTACTCCTGCGCCGCCGCGAGCCGGGCGAGATGCTCCAGGAACGGGGGGCCGGCGTGCGGCGGGTAGCCGTCGACGGCTGCGGTGGTCAGGTCGTCGAAGAAGCGGTCGTAGACGGTCGAGCGCTCGTGCCGGAGCGGCGGCTCGCAGTAGCACACGGAGCTCCACTCGATGCTGCCGTCGTCCTTGACGACGGCGCGGCCCATCGACGCGACGATCTCCCGCCCGTCGGGTTGCTGGGCGGCGATCGTGCCGTCGCGCAAGACCCGCTGGAACTCGCCGGCCGTCTCTTCCCGGAACCGCGCGCGAACTCGGTAGTACACGGATGCACCTCCAGCCCGGATCCTCATGGTAGCGGACTTCCGGCCCGGCGCGCGCACGCGGTGTTGCGCAGATCGCCCGCATCGGCGATGATGCGCGGGTTCGGGCTGCCGGCATCGAGGAGCATGAGGTTCGCATGAAGACGAGGCGTTGCGCACGGACTCGCGGTTCACGGTGTCTCACGTTGGTTCCAATCGCCCTGGCCGCGGTGGGGATCGCGGCCGGCTGGGCGCCGCAGGCCGCCGGTGCGCCGACCGCCGCGGCACAAGCGGTGCTCGAAGGCGCCTTCACGGCGGCCCAGGCGGCGCGCGGCGAGCGGACCTTCGACGAGGTCTGCGCCGGCTGCCACGACAGCGGCGAGTTCGCGGGCGCGCGCTTCCGCCTGGGCTGGGTCGACCGGAGCGTCGGCGAGCTGTTCGACATCATCTCGACGCTGATGCCCGAGGGCGATCCGGGGAGCCTCAGCCCCGGCGAGTACGCCGCGGTGGTGGCCTACCTGCTCCAGCTCAACGGCTATCCGGCGGGCGAGACGCCGCTGCCGACCAACCTGTCGGCGCTGCAGGCAATCGAGATCGTCGAGGCCCCATAGGTGTCCGCGCCGTACAATGTCAAAGCCCCGGCAAGGCGCGCACGGCGCGCCTCGGCGGTAGCGGCGCGGGGCGAAGGGGTCCCCGCAAGCGGACGCCGGGGGTTCGGGGCGCAGCCCCGTCTGATGGAAGCTGCGCACGGCGCGCCTCGGCGGTAGCGGCGCGGGGCGAAGGGGTCCCCGCAAGCGGACGCCGGGGGTTCGGGGCGCGGCCCCGTCTGATGGAGGATCAAGCAGATGAACGGCTCGATTCCGCGGTTCCGCCGGCGCAGGTCTGCGCCCTGTCTCCTCGTTGTCATCGCGCTCGGCGCCGCCCTGCTCGCGCCGGCTCCTGCCGCCGGGCAAGGCAGCGGCGCGCCGCAGGGCGAGTGGCGCTACCACGGCGGGGACGCCGCGCACACCCGCTACCTGGACGTGGACCAGATAACCGCAGAGAATTTCGAGGACCTCGAGCTCGCGTGGCTCTGGCGGGGCGACAACTTCGGGCCGGGCGCCCTCGGCGTGTCGCGCTCCACCCCCCTCTACGTCGACGGCGTCCTGTACACCGTCGCCGGCGAGCGCCGCGCGGTGGTCGCCATCGATCCGGCCACCGGCGAGACGCTCTGGATCTACCGCGAGCCGCACACGACCCGCTTCGACCGGGGCATGCGCAACGGCTACGGCAAGGGCGTGGCCTACGCCGAGGTGGACGGGCGCGGCGTCATCTACATCATCAGCCCCGCCTTCTTCCTGCACGCGCTCGACGCGCGGACCGGCCTGCCGCTCGAGAACTGGGGCGCGCCGGTGCCGCTTCCGGGCTTTCCGCAGACCGGGGTGGTCGACCTGCTGCCCGACCTGATCGCGGACTGGGGGCCCTGGCAGAGCTGGGACGGACCCTACGACCCGGATTTCGGCATCCCGCGCGAGCTCGGCTACATCACCAGCTCGTCGCCGCCGATCGTCGTCAACGGCGTGGTGGTCGTCGGCAACTCGGCGGAGCAGGGCTACCACCAGACGCGCATCGAGAACGTGCCGGGCGACATCATGGGCTACGACGCCCGCACCGGCGAGTTCAAGTGGAAGTTCCACGTCATTCCCCGCCCCGGCGAGTTCGGCCACGAGACCTGGGAGAACGACGCCTGGGAGTGGACCGGCGACATCTCGTCGTGGGCGCCGCTGTCGGCCGATCCGGAGCACGGGCTCGTCTACGTGCCGACCAACCCGCCGACGATCGACTTCTACGGGGGCTTCCGGCCCGGCGACGGGCTGTACGGGACGAGCGTCATCGCCCTGGACGTCCGGACCGGCGAGCGCGCGTGGCACTTCCAGACCGTGCACCACGACATCTGGAACTTCGACAACCCGACGGCGCCCGTGGCGCTCGACGTGACCGTGGACGGCGTCCCGCGCGAGATCGTCGTCCAGACGACCAAGCAGGGCTGGGCCTTCACGTTCGATCGGGTGACCGGCGAGCCGATCTGGCCGATCGAGGAGCGGCCGGTGCCGCAGTCGGAGGTGCCCGGCGAGCGCCTGTCGCCGACCCAGCCCATGCCGACGCGTCCGGCGGCGTTCGAGATGCAGGGGCTGACCGCGGACGACCTGATCGACTTCACCCCCGAGCTGCGCGCCGCGGCGCTGGAGATCATAGAGGACTACCGGCTCGGGCCGATCTTCAACCCGCCGATTCAGCGCGGCCATCCCTCGGGCCTGCGGTCGTTCGTGAGCTGCCCGAGCGGGGCGTCGAACATCTTCGGGCCGACGTCGGCCGATCCCGAGACCGGCATTCTCTACGTCTCGACGCGGCGCGGCTGCCGCTCCGAGAACATCGTGCCGGGGGCCGTCATCGATCAGCCGGACGACATCAAGACGACCGGCCGCACCTTTGCCGACTTCGCGGTTCTCAACCGCGGCGACTTCCGGGGCCCGCAGGGCCTGCCGATCTTCAAGCCGCCCTACAGCCGCATCGTCGCCATCGACATGAACACCGGCGAGCACCTCTGGGAGACGCCCAACGGCGACACGCCCGAGCGCATCCGCGACCATCCGGCGCTCGAGGGCGTGGAGCTTCCGAACACCGGCCGCCTGTCGCACCCCGTCACGATGGTGACGAAGACGCTGGTGATCACCGCCGAAGGCGTCGGCGGCGCCCCGCGGCTGCACGCGCTGGACAAGCGGACCGGCGAGCGCCTGGGCACGGTGGCGCTGCCCGCGTCCGGGCAGTACGGCATGATGGGCTATCTGCACGAAGGCCGGCAGTACCTCGTGGTGCAGGTGGCGGGCCCCGGCCTGCCCGGCTCGCTGGCGGCGCTGCGGCTGCCGTAGCGTTCGTCGTATCGGGAGGAGTTCGCCTACCTCCTGGCCCCCGCAGCGGCCCTGCAGGCCAAGGTGCCTCGAGCGCACGGGGGACAATCGGGCGGTCCGCCATCGATCCATGACAATCCTCACTTCATGTGGTGCTTGTCATGGACAATTCCTCCCCCCCTCCCCGCGCGCCGCGCGATGCTGCGCAGCAGGCCGTTGAACAGCACGACGTGAATCGGATACAGCGCGTGCCAGTAGCAGCGCCCCCGGAGGCCGGCCGGGTCGAAGACGGCCGTCTGCCGGACCGTGCAGGCGTCCTCACCCCGCGGCGTGACGTCGAACTCCAGCCAGCCGCGTCCGGGTAGCTTCATCTCGGCGGCGAGCCGTAGCCGGACGTTCGGCTCACAGGCGTCGACGCGCCAGCAGTCGAGGATGTCGCCGGCGGCCAGGTGCTCGCCGTCGCGCCGGCCCCGCCGCATGCCGACGCCGCCGAGCAGGCGGTCGGCCAGACCGCGCAGACGCCACAGCCAGTCGCCGTAGTACCAGCCGTTGGCGCCGCCGATGCGGCGGATGGGGGCGAAGGCCGCGGCGGCGGGGATGGGCAGATCGAGGGCGCGCGAATACAGCAGCCGGCCGCGGACGCGAACGCCACCCCAGCGCAGCGCCGTCCCGGCCGACAGGGCGGCGTCGGACCAGGGCGCGGCCGCGAGCTCGGCGTCCTCGTTCCGAAGCGTGCGTGCGATGGCTTCCCGTAGCCCGAGCGGGCGAATCGGAAAGGCGGCCCGCGTGTCGTCGTCGTTGGCGACGGTCGCCGTCCGGAGCCCGTCGACGAGCTCGCGGCCGACGCGCGCGTAGACCGGCGTGGTCAGGCCGAGCCACAGGCTCGACAGGCGCGGCGTGAGGAGCGGCACCGGGACGAGCCAGCGCCGCAGACCCCGTTGCCGTGCGTACTCGCGCATGATCGCGCCGTACGAGACGACGTCCGCGCCGCCGACTTCGAACACGCGGCTGTCGCCGTGCGGCAGATCGAGCACGGCCGCGAGATAGGCCACCAGATCGTCGAGCGCGATGGGCTGCGTCGGCGTGCGGACCCAGGCCGGGCAGATCATGATCGGGAGCCGCTCGACGAGCGCGCGGATCAGCTCGAACGACAGGCTGCCGCTGCCGATCACGATGCCGCTCCGCAGCTCGATGACCGGCACGCCGGACGCACGCAGCACGACGCCGGTCTCGTGCCGGCTGCGCAGATGCCGGGAGAGGCCGGCCGTGGCGCCGAGCCCGCCGACGTACACGATGCGGCGGACGCCGGCGGCGCGGGCAGCATCGCCGAAGTGGTGTGCCGCCGCGCGATCCTGGGCCTCGAAATCGCTGCTGCCGCCCAGCGAGTGGACCAGATAGTAGGCTGTCTCGATCCCGGCCAGCGGCGCGGGCAGCGCGTCCGGATCGAGGCAGTCGCCGTACACCACGCTCGTATTCGGCCCGACCCGGGTCTCGAGGGCGCCGGGCCGCCGCGTCATGCATCGAACGGCGTGACCGTCCGACTCCAGGGCGGCCAGCAGCCGCCCGCCGATGCAGCCGGTGGCGCCGGTCAGCAGGATCGAGGGCCTGCGCGCCGCTGCGTTGACCGGGTTCATGATCGGAGATGTCGCCCGCTGCGGCAGGGCGTCCGGGGGAACGGGCCGGGCCGGCGGCGCTCGGGATTCCGGGGGGGTGCGGGCGGCCTCCGGTGCCGCAGCGATTGGCGCCGGAGGCCGGTCGCGGTGGAGCGTGGTCTACTTCGAATCCTGCGCGGCGGCCGCCTCGGCCGCCTGCCGTTCCAGATTGCGGTTGATCTCGAGGATGTGACGGATGTCGTGATTGCCCTCGTGGCAGCCGTACTCGTACAGCGGCCCTTCCGTCTTCACCAGCGGCACCTCCGCGCTCCAGCGGCTCGTCCAGGTGGTCGGATCGTCGACCGTGAACTCGTAGTGGATGCGGTCCTCGGCGACGCGCGTGAAGCGCTCCTCAACGCGCATGTGCCCGCTGGCGCCCCGATAGCGCCGCCGCTCCGCGTAGTTGCGTGTCTCGATGACGAGCGTATCGCCCTCCCAGCGGGCGCGCGAGTCGCCGGGGAACTGGCGAATCCGCTCGTCGATGTGCGGGCGCCCGTCGAGCGGGATGATGCGCGGGATGGTGGTCGACATCTCCGTAAAGATGACGACGTGATCGGGCGTCTGCATGATCTGGTGGATGTCGTTGTAGGACGGCGGGAGCATGGGCGGGCCCTCGTGCCGCCAGACGACGCACCGCTCGGAAAGGGGCCGCGTCTCGTACCCGTCGAACACGGTGGCGTTCATCACGCGCTCGGCCTCTATGCGCTCGGCGGCCTGCGGCGTGTAGGGCGGGAACCGCCCGTTCCGGGGATAGGTGAGCAGCGACGTGCGCCGGCTCGACAGACCCTTCGGCACCGGCGTGCGCAGCCAGACCTGGTTGTCGTAGTGGACGTACGACCGGTCGCGGTTCTCCTGGTAGAGCGCCTCTTCGCGGGTCTCCGAATCCGCGATCTCGAGGGCGTCGCGCCGCAGGGGGTCGACGCCCTCGGCCGTGAGCTGCTCCTGCAGCGCGGCTGCCTCCTCCTCGGAGAAGAACTCCTGCTCGCCCAGGTGCTCCGGCCGCTCGATGGGCGTGAACGTCTGGGTCGTCCAGTAGCCCTGGAGGTCGGGCCGGCCGTCGGGAGTGCGCGGCAGCGTCCACTCCTCCGACCCGGCCGCCTCACCCGCGGCCGCACTCTGGCCGGCGGCGGGCGCCGGCACCAGGAACGCGATTGCGACAACCGTTGCCAAAGCTGTCCGACTTGCGTGGTTCATCGGATCCTCCCTCCGCGCATGTCCGCCGCACGCGGGATGCTCAATCATCACTCACGAAGGACTTTTTTTCAACGCAGCCGTGTCCGTACGCGCTGTTGCGCCCGCCGCGCGCATCGGCGATGATGCCCGGGTCCGGTGTTGCGCCGGCGCTGCGACGTCTCGCTGCGGGGCGTCGGGAAGGAGACAGATCGATGCGAGCATTCGGACACGGCCTGTTCGTTGGGGCGTTCCTCGTCGGTTTCCAGTTGCTGCAGGCCGGCGCCGCGCTCGGCCAACCGGAGCAACGCGACTGGGAGCCGGTCACCGACGAGCGGTTGCTCAATCCGCGGGACGGCGACTGGATGAACTTCCGGCGGACCTACGACGTGACCGGGTTCAGTCCGCTCGATCAGATCAATCGCGGGACGGTCGGCGACCTGCGTCTCGTCTGGGCCTACTCGATGCGCGACGGGAGCCGCTGGGTGCCGACCCCGGTCGTCGCCAACGGGTTGATGTACGTCGCCGAAGGGAGCGGCCGCATCACCTGCTTCGACGTCGTGTCCGGCGACGTCGTGTGGGTGCACACGCGGAGCTACCCGGAGGACATCGAGAAGTCGCAGGCCCTCAACCGCCACCGGGGCGTGTCGATCTACGGCGACGCGATCTACTGGGGCACGGCGGACGCCGCGCTGGTCGTGCTGGACGCCCGCACCGGCGAGCAGCGCTGGGAGGTCAGCACCGGAGACTACACCACCGGACTGGGGCATGCGCACCCTGCGCTGATCGCGGACGGCAAGGTGGTGCTGGGCTTCGCCGGGGGCGACCGCAGCGCGCGCGGCGCCGTCGTGGCGCACGACGCCGAGACGGGCGAGCGGCTGTGGATCACCTACACGGTGCCGGCGCGCGGCGAGCCGGGCTACGAGACGTGGAGCGAGCACGAGATCGAGCCGCTCGGCGGCCTGACGTGGAACACGATCAGCTACGACCCCGAGCTGCGCTGGATCTACCTGGGAACGGGTCAGCCGACGCCCTGGTCGTCCACCCTGCGGGGTCCGGGCGATGCGCTCTACACGAACTCGATCCTGGCCATCGACATCGACACCGGCGAGCTGCAGTGGCACTTCCAGGTGGTGCCCTCGGACAACTGGGACCTGGACGCGACGCACGAGAGCATGCTGGTCGACCTGGTCATCAGCGGCGTCGAGCGCAAGGCGCTCATCGAGACCAGCAAGATCGGCTGGGGCGTCGTGCTCGATCGCGTCACCGGCCAGTTCCTGGGCTCGTTCCGGACGGGCTACGACAACCTCGTCACCGGCTGGACCGACATCGGGGTGCCCATCTACAACCCCGCGCTCATTCCCACCATGGACGACGTCGACTCGGACCGGGTGTTCGAGGTGTGCCCGCACTACCACGGCGCACGCAACCTGAACTCGCCGAGCTACAGCCCGGAGACGGGTCTCTACTACGTGGGCATCAACAACAGTTGCATGGATGTCACGTTCGTCTCCGAGGAGTACCGCCCGGGCCGCGTCTACCGGGGCATGGCGGGTCGGGTCAAGCGGGTCCCCGACTACGACTACATCGGCGAGTTCGTGGCGTTCAACCCGCTCACCGGCCAACGGGCCTGGGAGCACCGTTTCCCCGGCGGGGCGGCGATGACGGCGGCGGCGCTGTCGACGGCCGGCGGCCTGGTGTTCGGGGGCACGGCGGACCGCCGCCTGTTCGCGCTCGACGCCGAGACGGGCGCGCTGCTGTGGGAGCGGCGGCTGAACGGCGACATCTCGGGCGCGCCGATCACCTTCGAGGTCGGCGGGCGCCAGTACCTGGCGGTCGGCGCCGGCGGCCGCATCGGCCAGACCACGTCGTACGCGCGGCTGACCAATACGAGGATCCCGCAGGGGACCGGGGTGATGTGGGTGTTCGCCCTGCCGTAGGCGGGCGGGCTTGACTCGCCGGACGGGCTTGAAAGCGGGGCCCTTGCCACGGGCTCCTCGAGAACGGAGGGCCGACATGCAGCCAAGGTGTCTCGTTGCGCGAGGCGTTCTGCTCGTTGGTGCGGCGCTGGCGGCGCTGGCGCCGGTTCCCGCCGGTGCGCAGCCCGAAGCTGCCGCAGCGTTCGTGCCCGTCACCGATGCGATGCTCGAGAATCCGGCCCCGGGCGACTGGCTGCTGTGGCGCCGCACGCTCGACGGCTGGGGCTACAGCCCGCTCGACCAGATCGACACGGAGAACGTGGGCGAGCTGCGCCTGGTCTGGTCGCGCGCCCTCGGGGCGGGCAACCAGGAAGGGACGCCCCTGGCCTACGGCGGCGTCCTGTACATGCCGAACCCGAGCGACGTCATCCAGGCGATCGACGCGGTGACGGGCGATCTGCGGTGGGAGTACCGGCGGGCGCTGCCGGACGACGTCGACGAGTACGTCGCCGGGTCGTCGACCAATCGGAACATCGCCATCCACGGCACGCACGTCATCGACACCAGCGGCGACGGCTTCGTCTACGCGCTCGACGCGGCGACCGGCCGGCTGGCCTGGGAGACGCAGATCCTCGACTACACGGTCAACCCCGCCCGGCACTCCTCCGGCCCGATCGTCGCCGGGGGCAAGGTGGTCTCCGGCCGGAGCTGCCGCCCGCAGGGCGGCCCGGAGGCCTGCGTCATCACCGCGCACGACGCGGCGACCGGCGCGGAGGTCTCCCCGGCGACGAGACCTGGGGCGGCGTGCCGTACGAGGAGCGCGTGCACGTGGGCTCCTGGATGGCGCCGAGCTACGACCCGGCGCTGAATCTGGTCTACGTCGGGACGTCTGTGACGTCCCCCGCGCCGAAGTTCCTGCTGGGCGGCACCGAGAACACGCACCTCTACCACAACTCGACGCTGGCGCTCGACGGCGACACGGGCGAGATCGTCTGGTACTACCAGCACCTGAACGACCACTGGGACCTCGACCATCCCTTCGAGCGCCTGCTGGTGGACACGGCGGTGGCTCCGGACCCGGCGGCGGTGAGCTGGATCAACCCGCGCCTCGAGCCCGGCGCGGTGCGGCAGGTGCTGACCGGCATCCCCGGCAAGACGGGCATCGTCTACACGCTGGATCGCGAGACCGGCGAGTTCCTCTGGGCGCGGCCGACCGTGACGCAGAACGTCATCAGCGACATCGACGGCGCGACGGGCGCGGTGACGGAGAACCCCGAGCTCATCTTCAGCGCGGAGGGCCAGGAGATGCTCACCTGCCCGACCTGGCTCGGCGGCAAGGACTGGGAAGCCGGCGCCTACAGCCCGCGGACCAACACCATGTACATGCCGCTGCGCAACGCCTGCGCCCGCATGCTCGCCACGCGCGAGGCGAGCATTCACTACGCGCTAGCGGTGCGCAACCAGCTCGCGCCGGGCACGGACCAGCTCGGCACGGTCCACGCGATCTCGGCCGAGACCGGCGCCACGCGCTGGCTGCACGAGCAGCGCGCGGCCACGATGTCGCTCGTCGCGACCGGCGGCGGCCTCGTCTTCGGCGGCGACGTGAACGGTCGGTTCCGGGCCTTCGACGACGAGACGGGCGAGGTGCTGTGGGAGATCAACCTCGGCTCGCCCGTGACCGGCTTCCCGATCAGCTACGCGGTCGACGGCCGGCAGTACGTCGCGGTGAGCACGGGCTCGGCGGGCACAGCGTCGGGCTTCGTACGCCTGACGCCCGAGCTCCGCCCGAGCGCGGGCAACAACCTGTTCGTGTTCGCGCTGCACTGACGCTGGTGCTGGTCCGTGGCGGTCCGCATCGGTCCAAACCAAGCGGATTTGCAAACGTAATTGCCGGCGTACTGGCATCTTTGTGGTCCGTGCTAGACCGGGCCGGTCCGCCCTAATCCGGGGCTTGATTGTGGGCGTTACCGTGGGTGTACTGTTTCGGGTCGCACGCGGACCGATGCGATGGAAAGACTGACAGCCCAGCGGACCGAGACGCTGCGGCAGCCCGGCCGGTACACGCGGGGCGGTCAGCCTCGGCCGCGGCGTGTGCAACTTCTTAACACTCTATCGCGGCGAGTGGGCGCTGCGAGGACCCCGCTCACCCCGACGGGCGTCGGTAGTGCGTTGGGCTATGCGCTTGCCGGTGGCCTATTGCCGAGAATAGTATCGAGCGTCGTGATCGTTTCGGTCACGATGCGACGACCCTCAGCGAGACTGTCGAGTTGGTCCTGTAGGACCTTGGCGGTCTCTCTCTTCGCCACGTTGAGAACGGATGTCATCCGTGGCAGCGCTTGGACGCTCATCCTGAACGACTCTATCCCATCGTGGGCGCGGATGAGTGAATCCCGGAACTCGACCAGCTTCTGGCGAGCATCAGCCACCGAGCCACTCTCAGTCGAATCCAGTGTGGCGCCGATCAGCGTCGCTTGCGCAGCGGCGTCGGCACCCTGCTGCAAGGTGTGCCGGAACAGAGGTATTTCCGCCTGCATTCGCGCAACAAACTGCATCATGTCTGCGGCGGCTTTTTCGAAGAGACTCCTGGCGTGGCGCCGGCTGAGTTGGCCCTCGGCGCGAGCGGTTGCTTCCTGCATTGAACTAACCCGCTTCGCGGGAGCCAGGCACACGCCGACCGGATCGGTCGGTCTCCATCCGACTGCTTCCTGATCCCTTTCGCTCCTCGTCGTCCTCCGTAGGCTCCTCTGCACGACCGCCTGGATGGACCAGGCCGGTGCTGTTCACGGAGGAGTCTCACCATGACCGTGCTTCGCCAACGGATGCTCGACGACATGCGGATCCGGAACCTGGCGGCCGAGACGCAAACCTCGTACCTTCGGCAGGTTGCGAAATTCGCGCGTTACCACGGGCAATCTCCCGAGCTGCTGGGTCCCGAGGACATCCGGACCTACCAGTTGCACTTGATCGATGACCGGCAGCTCGCGCCGACGTCAGTGGCGGGCACCGTGGCAGCGCTGCGTTTCCTCTATCAGGTCACGCTCAAGCGGGACTGGGCGGTCGAGGCCCTACCGTTGCCGAAGCGCGGCGAGACGCTGCCGGTCATCCTGAGCCCCGAAGAGGTCGTTCGGTTTCTCGCCGGCGTGGCGCGTCCCAAGCACCGCATGATCCTCACCACGTGCTACGCCGCGGGGTTGCGACTCGGCGAGGCGCTGCGGCTCCAGGTTGCCAACGTCGACAGCAACCGGATGGTCCTGCATGTCGCACAGGGCAAGGGCGCTCGAGATCGCTATGTCATGCTCTCGCCGACGCTGCTCCAGCAGTTGCGGGCCTGGTGGCGGGTCGAGCGGCCGGCCCGGTGGCTCTTCCCGGGGCGAAATCCGGAGCAGCCGATGCAGAAGGGGACCGTCCAGTGGGCGTGTCGCCTCGCCCGGTATCGCAGTCGGCTAGCCCGGAAAATTCTTGACGTCGTCGAATCGGTCGCTGGCCGAGCCCTGATCGTTGAGCGAAGGAGGTCTTCGGTTGCCACACGGGGCAGGTGGCAGCGTGGTGGAGCGGTATGGCGTGGTTGCGGGGTGTACGAGGCGCCAGACGCGGACAGCTTCGCCGACAGGGCGCTTGCGTAGATTCCGGGAGCTGTTGGGGAAGCGGCGACTAGCAGCCCGAGGTAGAAGTCGGTTCGCCGAGCCCTGCTGTTCAGGCCGCTTGGCGATGAGTAATTGAGCCGACGGGCGCCGGCGGTGTCCATTTGAGGCCCCAGGGACGCGTCAGACGCCCCCAGTGGTCGATCAGGCGGTCGATCAGGCGGAAAATCGCCGAAAAAGCCCGCCCCTGCAGGCTCCGGGGCGTACCGATGCCGGTCTGGCGCCGCAGGAGCATCCCGATGTTGCAGGCAGCCGCCTGGATCAGCACCCGCTTGCGGACATTCTCGTGACCGCGCACAAACACCCGACGCATGCCCCCCGTCTCATACATGTGCGCGAAAGTACGCTCCACCATCTCGCCCCGGCAGCGTTGCAGGCGACGACCCCGCCGCCCGTGCACACGCCGCCGGTTCGCATACAACGCCTGCTGCGCAGCACGCTTCGCCGGCGGCGTCTCTCCCGTCTTCTTGTCCTGCCAGACGCGCCGGCCGCGCTCGGGCTCCGATACGTAGCTCCGAACCCCGACCTCGCCGAGAGCCACCAGCGTCTCGTCGCTGTGATACCCCTTGTCAGCGACCAGCTCTTCGACCCCTCGACCGTCCGGCTGCACCAACTCCACCTGCTCGGCCGCCGCGGTCAGCGTCTCCGGCAGCGTGGCCGTATCGCCGTCCGATGCATCCTGCACCGTCACCGACACGATGGCCCCCGTCTCCATGTCGACCCCGTGCTCGACCTTGTGAGCCAAGTGCGTCCGGCCGTCCTTCATCTTCGCGATCTTCGCGTCCGGGTCCTGCGGCGATTGCCAGTCCTTGTTCGACGTCTTCTTGTTCTTGCGAGACCGGTCGAACCGAGCCAGATCCGCCCGCGTCGGGGTCTCCACCCCAGACGCCTCCGCCAAGCGCCGAAGGAACGCTTCGTAGCTTTCTCCCGTGTCCCGCCGCTCGATGCTCCGCATCGCCGCGTTCGCTTCCAGCGTCGTCGCATCGACGCCCACCGTCTTCCCCTTGACCAGACCCGCCGCCGACAACTGCTCGAGAACCCACGTGAATACCGCCTCGTGCGTCTCGTCGTCGATCAGACGACGCGTCCGCGACAGCGTCGAGTGGTCCGGCGCCGCCTCGGTCACATCCAGGTCCAGGAACGACCGCAGGCTCAGAGAGTCGGCCACCCGCCACGCAATCCCACGCTCCGAAGACAGACCCTCGAAGTAGCCGATGAACAGCATCCGGAAATACCGCCCAGGACGCAGGCTCGGCCGCCCCATCCGCGTCGCGTAGAACACCGCGCACAGCCCCTCGACGAACGCGTCGAACCCGGCCTCGTCCAGAACCCGGTTCAGACGCTCGAAGAACGGATGCCCCGCGTTCGTCGGCAAATCCGCCGTCGTCACCCACAGCGGCGCCCCTGGTCGCGCGGCCGGTTTCTTGCCCATCGCCATAGCTGTTCAGTCTACGGGCTCGATCGCGCCCAGGCCAGGCCCGTTCCCCGACTTTCACCACGGGCTGTTATTACGTCCTGCGATTCGCGCGTCAGCAGGATCACGCCGTCGACGCGCCCGAGGTCTGGTACGGACTTGCGGGAGGTGGTTCCAATCTTGCGGGCCTTATTCGTGACCTTGTCCGCCTCCTGATCCACGAGGTCGGGGTGTTCATCGACCCATCGTCGCGACCAGTGCTTCACCTCGATGACGCGCACGCCGGGCGGACCGATGGCAATCATGTCGATCTCATCCGCCTGGAATTGGTGCGTGACCGACCACGTGAGGTTGGTCAGCAGTATCCAACGGTCGTCGCTGGCTCCGAGCGAAGATTCGATGCGGGTCCTGACGTGTTCGAATGCCGTGCGTTCGCTCTCGTTCGCGAACGGCCCGCAATGGAATGGGGTCACCTTCATGTCGCCGTTCCAGTCATGACGAATCGTGGCAAAGCATACAATGTCCACTGGATGTCCGAGTGGTTGGGATTCATGCCTGGATGGTGCGACACGTCAGGAGGAAGCGGTTGATGCACGGGCGACTGACAGCGTGCGCGGCGGCCCTCGTCGCGCTGGGCGTCGCGAGCGCGGCGGCGCAGACGAACTGGCCGCAGTTCCGCGGGGAGGCGGCGGGGGTGGCGGCCGACGATCCCCGGCTGCCCGACACGTGGGGGCCGGACGAGAACCTGGTCTGGGAGATTGACATCCCCGGTCAGTCGTGGAGCTCGCCCATCGTGTGGGGCGACCACGTCTTCGTCGTCACCGCGGCGGCCGAGGGCGGGGGAGATGCGCCGCTGGGGCCCGTGGAGACCTATCGGGCGCGGTCGCTGGGCGGCGCGATGAGCGCCGCGGACACGATGACCTCGGACGTGGCGCTCCGGTGGATGCTCTACGCCATCGATTTCGAGACCGGCGAGGTCCGCTGGACGCGGACGCTCGAGACCGCGGTGCCGGAGCAGCCGTCGCACCAGAAGACGCGCTACGCGGCGGAGACGCCCGTCACGGACGGGGAGCGGGTGTACGTCTATCTCGGCGACATCGGGCTCTTCGCGCTCGACTTCGACGGGGCGGTGCTCTGGTCCGTGCCGATGGAGTGGCTGCCGCGGCGCGACTGGGGCTCCGCGACCTCGCCGGTGGTCCACGACGGCCGCGTGTACATCGTCAACGACAACGAGGCGCAGTCGTTCGTGAGCGCCTACGACGCGGCGACCGGGGCCGAGCTGTGGCGCACGGACCGCGACGAGGGGAGCAACTGGGCCACGCCGTTCGTCTGGGAGAACGACGTGCGCACGGAGCTCGTCACCTCCGGCCGGGGCGGCGTCAAGTCCTACGACCTGGACGGCAACCTGCTGTGGGAGCTGCACGGCATGTCGACGCTCGTCATCCCCACGCCGTTCGCCCGGCACGGCCTGCTCTACATCAACTCCGGCTACGTGGCCGACTCGTCGCGCCCCGTCTACGCCATCCGCGCCGGGGCGAGCGGCGACATCACGCTGGGCGCGGGGAGCACGAGCAACGACTACGTCGTCTGGTCGCACCCGCAGCTCGGCTCCTACAACCCGTCGTCGCTCGTCTACGGCGACTACCACTACACGCTGCTCGATCGCGGCATCCTGCTCTGCTACGACGCCCGCACGGGCCGCGAGGTCTACCCGCGGGCGCGCATCACGGCCGGAACCCTCTTCACGGCTTCGCCCTGGGCCTACAATGGGAAGATCTTCGCCCTGAGCGAGGACGGCGATACGTTCGTCATCCAGGCCGGGCCGGAGTTTGCGGTGCTGGGGCGCAACTCGCTGCACGAGATGTCGATGGCCACCCCCGCCATCGCGGACGGCAGCCTCATCCTGCGGACCGCGTCGAAGCTCTACCGCATCGGCACGGTGGACGGGGACTGACGGCTGTTTTCGCGAGGATGACCGGCGGCGCTGCCATGCGATAAATTGAGGATCGACAGCGGCAGCGTGCGCAGTCGTCGCGTGCGCCTGCTGCGTCCGGTTGTGGTGCGCATCGGCGAAGATCGCGTGCCGCCGGTCGTCCTGAAGGCGCTGGTCGAGCCCGTCGTGGATCGGCCGGAGCAAACGGTCGGAACGCCCGCCTGACGACCGTTGTCCCCCCAGGGAAATCGCGCGGCGTGGATGCTTGGGCCGCGGTGCGTCGCTTCTTGATGACCCCGTCGCGGCATGGTAGTAATAACTGAAAGAAGGGAGTGTATTTTAATGAACTTCAGGCTCCGTGGCACGGCGCTCTCGATCGCGCCAGCCGACATCCTTGCAGCTACGCGCGATGTTCCGCCGACGCCGATCGATGGCCGGAACAAGTACTTTGTCGAGCTCCACGGACGACGTTTCCCAATCAAGCAAGTCCTTCGGCTGGTCACCGGCTTGCCGCCGGTGGGCTTCACGGCACAAGACGCGCATCGGATTCTCTCGCGACTCGGCTTCGACATCCTCGAGGACCACGGACCGGTGCCGGCAGACACCAGGACCCCGCCTGGTGCGGACGGCAATCCTGCCTCGCTGCCCGATCCCGGAGCCCGGAATCGGGATAACGGCGAAGTCCTGAGACTGCTGGTGGTGTTCCAGGTGGATGAGGATGGCTGGGAGGTAGCGAGCTGTCCGACGCTGCCCGGGTGCCACAGTCAGCAGCAGCCCGTGGTGAAAGTCGGGGAACGGGCCTGGCCTGGGCGCGATCGAGCCCGTAGACTGAACAGCTATGGCGATGGGCAAGAAACCGGCCGCGCGACCAGGGGCGCCGCTGTGGGTGACGACGGCGGATTTGCCGACGAACGCGGGGCATCCGTTCTTCGAGCGTCTGAACCGGGTTCTGGACGAGGCCGGGTTCGACGCGTTCGTCGAGGGGCTGTGCGCGGTGTTCTACGCGACGCGGATGGGGCGGCCGAGCCTGCGTCCTGGGCGGTATTTCCGGATGCTGTTCATCGGCTACTTCGAGGGTCTGTCTTCGGAGCGTGGGATTGCGTGGCGGGTGGCCGACTCTCTGAGCCTGCGGTCGTTCCTGGACCTGGATGTGACCGAGGCGGCGCCGGACCACTCGACGCTGTCGCGGACGCGTCGTCTGATCGACGACGAGACGCACGAGGCGGTATTCACGTGGGTTCTCGAGCAGTTGTCGGCGGCGGGTCTGGTCAAGGGGAAGACGGTGGGCGTCGATGCGACGACGCTGGAAGCGAACGCGGCGATGCGGAGCATCGAGCGGCGGGACACGGGAGAAAGCTACGAAGCGTTCCTTCGGCGCTTGGCGGAGGCGTCTGGGGTGGAGACCCCGACGCGGGCGGATCTGGCTCGGTTCGACCGGTCTCGCAAGAACAAGAAGACGTCGAACAAGGACTGGCAATCGCCGCAGGACCCGGACGCGAAGATCGCGAAGATGAAGGACGGCCGGACGCACTTGGCTCACAAGGTCGAGCACGGGGTCGACATGGAGACGGGGGCCATCGTGTCGGTGACGGTGCAGGATGCATCGGACGGCGATACGGCCACGCTGCCGGAGACGCTGACCGCGGCGGCCGAGCAGGTGGAGTTGGTGCAGCCGGACGGTCGAGGGGTCGAAGAGCTGGTCGCTGACAAGGGGTATCACAGCGACGAGACGCTGGTGGCTCTCGGCGAGGTCGGGGTTCGGAGCTACGTATCGGAGCCCGAGCGCGGCCGGCGCGTCTGGCAGGACAAGAAGACGGGAGAGACGCCGCCGGCGAAGCGTGCTGCGCAGCAGGCGTTGTATGCGAACCGGCGGCGTGTGCACGGGCGGCGGGGTCGTCGCCTGCAACGCTGCCGGGGCGAGATGGTGGAGCGTACTTTCGCGCACATGTATGAGACGGGGGGCATGCGTCGGGTGTTTGTGCGCGGTCACGAGAATGTCCGCAAGCGGGTGCTGATCCAGGCGGCTGCCTGCAACATCGGGATGCTCCTGCGGCGCCAGACCGGCATCGGTACGCCCCGGAGCCTGCAGGGGCGGGCTTTTTCGGCGATTTTCCGCCTGATCGACCGCCTGATCGACCACTGGGGGCGTCTGACGCGTCCCTGGGGCCTCAAATGGACACCGCCGGCGCCCGTCGGCTCAATTACTCATCGCCAAGCGGCCTGAACAGCAGGGCTCGGCGAACCGACTTCTACCTCGGGCTGTCAGGGGCGGACGAGGGCAGAGGCGCTCGACAACGTCCAGGAAGCGATCAGAGGCTATCTGGCGAGTCTGCGAGAGCACGAGGCCACCCTGCCATCATCGTCGGAGTTTCAGATCATCGAGGTGCGAGCGTAGCGGTGGTGCGACTCCCTGTTCTCTCGGGAGACGACTTCGTGACGATAGTCGCGCGGATCGGATGAGTTTCTCAAACTAGTGGGTGGGAGGTGACGGTTCATGACCTGGCACGGCCCATATCCTACCGTTGCTGCCGCCGACACCGCTGCGCAACGAACCGGGCGACCCGTCCGCCGACACAAGTGCGTTTAGCCCGCCGCACGGTGCTCGACGGCCGCACCATCCGGGGCGGGTCGGGGTTTGGTCGATGCGGCGCCGGCTGGCGGCGATGCGCCTTCGCCAAGGTGCTTCCTGCGGCTCTGAGCCCTGCCCTCGCCGGCGGAGTACGATGAACGAGTGTCCGAAGTCGGGCTGCTCGGCGAGCTGCTGCTGCTGGTCGGGCTCTCCATTCCGATCGTCGCGCTCGCGCACCGCGTCGGCGCCCCGCCGCTCATCGGGCTGATCGCGGCCGGCCTCATCGTCGGCCCGCACGGCCTCGGGCTCATCGACGGCGCGGAAGAAGTCGAGGCGCTCTCGGAGCTGGGCGTCGCGCTGCTGCTGTTCGCCATCGGCCTGGAGCTGTCGCTCTCCCACGTCCGGCGCTGGGCGCGGGCGGTGTTTCTCGGGGGCGGCCTGCAGGTCGGCGCCACGCTGGGCGTGGTGGCCGTCGTGGCGCTCGCCCTGGGCCTGCCGTTCGGCCAGGCGGTCTTCTACGGGGCGCTCGTCGCCATGTCGTCGACCGCCATCGTCACGCGGGCGTACGCCGACCGCGGCGACCTCGACACGCGCCACGGACGCTCCGTCATCTCGATCCTGCTGTTCCAGGACCTCTGCATCCTGCCGCTGATGCTGCTGCTGCCCCTGCTGGCCCGCATCGACGGGCCGCAGCTTGCCGCCGCGGCCGGCGAGCTCGCGCGCGGCCTCGCCATCATGATCGCGCTCGTGGCCGGCGGGCAGTTCGTCGTCCGCTGGACGCTCGACCGCGTCGTGCTGTTCCGCGACCGCGATCTGTTCACGCTGTGCGTCGGCTTCTTCGGCCTGGCGGCCGCGCTGATCACGTCGGCCGCCGGCTTTTCCATCGCGATCGGCGCCTTCATCGCCGGGCTGATCATCTCCGAGTCGGAATACGGGCTGCAGGCGCTGTCGGACGTGCTGCCGTTCCGCGCGCTCTTCAGCGGCATCTTCTTCATGTCGGTCGGCATGCTGCTCGACATCCCGGCGGTGCTCGCGCAGCTCGGGCCGCTGCTAGCGCTGACCGCAGGCGTCATGCTCCTCAAGGCGCTGCTGGTGCTGGGCACCGTGCTGGCGCTGGGCGGCCTGTGGACGACGGCGGTGGTCAGCGGGCTCAGCCTGGCGCAGGTCGGCGAGTTCTCGTTCCTGCTCGCGGCGGCGGGGCTGCCGCTCGGCCTGTTCCGGGAGGGTGACTATCAGTTCTTCCTGAGCGCCGCGGTGCTCTCCATGGTGGCCACGCCGACGATGATCCAGCTCGCGCGCCCGTTCGCCCAGCGCGTTGCCGCGCGGTCCGGGCTGGCCCGCCGCCGGGGCGCGGGGGCGCCGGGGGCGGACAGCCTGGTCGAACGCGCGGGGCACACGGTCGTCGTGGGCTACGGGCTGGCGGGCCGCTACCTCGCGCGCGTGCTGCAGGCGGCCGGCATCGCCTGCGTCGTCGTCGAGCAGAACCCCGAGCTGGTGGCCCGGGCGCGCGAGGACGGCATCGCCGTGGTGTTCGGCGACGGCACGCAGCACGCGGTGCTCGACCACGTCCGGCTGCGGAAGGCGCGGGTCGTCGTCTTCGCCATCTCCTCCGCCACGGACGAGCGGCGCGGCGTCGCGCTGGCGCGGGAGATCAACCCCGCCGTCCGCATCGTGGTGCGCACCCGCTACATCCTGGCCATCGACGAGCTCCGGAAGCTGGGGGCGAACGACGTCGTGGTGGAGGAGTTCGAGGCCTCGCTGGAGCTGTTCGCGCTGGCGCTCGGGAGCTACGAGATTCCGATCAACCGGATCTGGCGCGAGGTCGAGTCGGTGCGCACCGAGCACTACGCGCTGCTGCGCGGCAAGGCGGGACCCGATCTGCGGCTCGATACGCTGCAGCACCTCGGCATCCACGACGCGCTGGAGCTGGTCGAGGTGGAGGACGGGGCGCCGGCCGTCGGCGGCAGCGCCACGACGCTGGAGCTGCGGCGCCGCACCGGCGCGGTCCAGGTGGCGGTGGTCCGCGACGGGCAGCCGATCTACCGCCGCGCGCCGGACTTCCGCTACCGCGCGGGGGACACCGTCGTGCTGGTCGGCGATCCGGACTGCCTGGGCCGCGCGCTGCCGCTGTTCCGCGCCGCCGGCGACTCGGCCGGCATCCGCGCCGATCCCATCTCCTCCTCGACTGGCGCCTGAAGGGATGGCAAGATCAATGGCCCGGCGGCGCAGCAAGCAGCCGCAAAGGCGCGCACGGCGCGCCTCGGCGGGAGCGGCGCGGGGCGAAGGGGTCCCCGCAAGCGAACGCCGGGGGTGCGGGGCGCAGCCCCGTCTGAAGGAAGCAGCGCACGGCGCGCCTCGGCGGGAGCGGCGCGGGGCGAAGGGGTCCCCGCAAGCGAACGCCGGGGGTGCGGGGCGCAGCCCCGTCTGAAGGAAGCAGCGCACGGCGCGCCTCGGCGGGAGCGGCGCGGGGCGAAGGGGTCCCCGCAAGCGAACGCCGGGGGTGCGGGGCGCAGCCCCGTCTGAAGGAAGCAGCGCACGGCGCGCCTCGGCGGGAGCGGCGCGGGGCGAAGGGGACCCCGCAAGCGGACGCCGGGGGTTCGGGGCGCAGCCCCGTTTGAGAAAGAGAGGCGACCATGACTAGACATTTCTGTTGCGTAGCTGTCGGGGTGTTGTTGCTGCTCGGCCTGGGCGTTCCGCACCCGGTCGCCGCGCAGTCCGAGAGCGGCGCCGAAGCGTTCGTGCACGTGGCCACCGGGTACCGTCTGATCCCGAACATCACCTACCATCGGGCCGGCGGGCACGATCTGAGGCTGGACGTGTATCAGTCGCGGGCGGCCGAGGGGCCGAACGCCACGCTCGTCTACATCCACGGCGGCGGCTGGACCAACGGCAGCAAGGAGGGCTCCGCGCTGACGGTCCTGCCTTACCTGGAGATGGGCTGGAATGTGGTGAACGTCGCGTACCGCCTGGCCGACGCGGGGCACGCGCCGGCGGCCGTCGAGGACTGCCGCTGCGCCCTGCGCTGGGTCTATCGCAACGCCGAGCAGTACAACTTCGACGTCGACCGCATCGTGGTGACCGGCAACTCGGCCGGCGGGCACCTGTCGCTCACCACCGGCATGCTGCCGGCCTCGGCGGGCCTCGACCGCCAGTGCCCGGGCGACCGGCGCCGCGCCTGGACCACGGGCTCGACGTCGACGGCCGATCTGAAGGTGGCGGCCATCATCAACTGGTACGGCATCACCGACGTCTTCGATCTGGCCCACCGGCCGCCCGGGACCTCCGGCGCGTTCACCGAGGCGTGGCTCGGCAGCCGCAGCGACCGCGACGACGTCGCCAAGCGCGTGTCGCCGATGAACTACGTGCGCGGTGACCTGCCGCCGATTCTCACGATCCACGGCGACGCCGACGCGATCGTGCCCTACGACCACGGGACGCGCCTGCACGAGGCCCTCGACGAAGCCGGCGTGCCCAACGAGCTGGTGACCATCGAAGGCGGCGGCCACGGCGGGTTCTCGGCGGAGGAGAATCAGCGCATCTACGCCGCCATCCGCGCGTTCCTCGGCAAGCACGGCCTGCCGACCGCGCCGTCCGACTGAGCCGCAGGCGACGTCGGCCGCATGGGACGCTTCGACAGCAAGGCGGCGCTCGTCACCGGCGGCGGCACCGGCATCGGCCGGGCCGTCGCCGCGGGCATCGCCGACGAGGGCGGGTCGGTCGTGGTCGTCGGGCGGCGGCTCGAGCCGCTGCGGCAGCTCGCCGCGACGCGGCCGGACCGCATCCGCTGCACGCAGGCCGACGTCGCGCAGAGCGCCGACGTGCAGCGGGCGGTCGCGTATACCGTCGAGCAGCTCGGCGGCCTGGACATCCTCGTCAACAACGCCGGGCTGAGCCACATGGGACCGCTGTCGGACCTGTCCGACGGCGCCATGCGGGCCATGCTCGACATCAACGTCATGGGGCCGCTGGTGGCCATGCGGGAAGCCATCCCGCACCTCGTCGCCCGGCGCGGGTGCATCGTCAACGTCACGTCGGTCACCGCCCGCGGGGCCGCCCCCGGCATGGCGGCCTACGGCGGCACGAAGGCGGCGCTGGAGCAGATCACGCGCGCGCTGGCGGTCGAGCTCGGGCCGGCCGGCGTGCGCGTCAACGTCGTGGCGCCCGGCCTGACCCTCACCGACATGGCGCACGAGTTCCTGGACGCGGCCGCGATAGAGCAGACGGCCCAGCGCACGCCGCTGCGCCGGGCGGGCACGCCCGAGGACGTGGCGGAGGCCGTGCTCTTCCTTGCCAGCGGCAACGCGGCCTGGATTACCGGACAGGTCGTGCAGAGCAGCGGCGGTCTGGCGTTGTGATAGATTGGCGGGCACTTTTCAGCGTTTGGAGGACCGATGAGCAAGCTGTTCCCCCTTGTCCTGGCCGTCGCGCTCCTGACCGCCGCGGTCGCCGCGCCGGCGTCCGCCCAGAACGCGCAGGGCGCGACGGCGCTGCGCGGCGTGCCCGGCCTGCCGCCGCCCGCCGGGCCGGTGGTGCTGCACACCGCCGAGCAGCCCCGCATTCGCGTCGTGCCGATCGCCTCGGGGTTCTCCCATCCGTGGAGCTTCGCGTTCCGGCGCAACGGGGACATCCTGGTGACCGAGCGGAACGAGGGACGGCTGCGCGTGGTCCGCGACGGCCAGTTGCTCGAGCGCCCCGTGCCGGGCGTGCCCGAGGTGTACAAGGGCGTGCGGCTGTCCGGGCTGATGGACGTTGCGCTGCACCCGGACGACGACAGTCTGGTCTATCTCACCTACTCGCAGCCGCGGGAGCGTGACGGCCGGGCCGGGGCGACCGTGGCGCTGGCCCGCGGGCGTCTGGACGCCGGCGCGCTCACCGAGGTCCGCGACATCTTCGTGGCCGACGGCTGGGGCGGCGGCATCGCCGCGTCGCGGCTGGTGTTCGGGCCGGACGGCAAGCTCTACATGACGGTCGGCGGGGCGTTCCAGTTCGCCCAGACCGGGCAGTACGCCCAGGACCCGGGCACGCACTTCGGCAAGGTGCTGCGGCTGAACGACGACGGCACGGCGCCCGACGACAACCCGTTCGTCGGCCGCGAGGGCTACCTGCCGGAGATCTACTCGCTGGGGCACCGGAACCAGATCGGCCTGGTCTTCAACCCCGCCAACGGCGAGCTGTGGGCGACCGAGAACGGCCCGCAGGGCGGCGACGAGGCCAACATCATCACGGCGGGCGCCAACTACGGCTGGCCGGTCGCTTCGTACAGCCGGCAGTACTCCGGGCTCCCGGTCACCGACACCCCCTGGCTGGAGGAGTTCGTCGGGCCGGAGGTCATCTGGTGGCCGTCGGTGGCGCCGTCCGGGCTGACCTTCTACACGGGCGAGCACTTCCCGTCCTGGCAGGGCAACCTGTTCGTCGGCTCGATGATGGTCGGCCGCATGCAGCACACCGGGCACCTCGAGCGCATCGTCTTCAACCGGCAGGGGCAGGAGGTGCGGCGCGAGTGGCTGCTGGCCGAGCTCAGGCAGCGAATCCGCGACGTGCGGCAGGGGCCGGACGGCTACCTGTACGTCCTGACCGAAGAGGAGGACGGGGTGCTGCTGCGGATCGAGCCGGCGCGGGCCATCACCGGGGCGCCGGGCAGCGTCATCCCCGCGCGCCGGCTGGCGGAGCCGCGCGTGCCGCCGCTGCCCGAGTCGGAGTGGACCGACGAGCACCGCGCGCTCGTGGCGCGCTACGCGCCGGACGGCAACGCCGGCAACGCGCTGCGCACGCTGCTGCGCGTGCCGGCCCTGGCCGACCGCGTGTTCCCGGTGCTCAACTACGTCTCGAACGATTCCACCCTCTCGCCGCGCCACCGGACCATGCTGATCCTGCGCACCGCCTGGCTGACGCAGAACGGCAACCTGTGGGCCACGCACGCGACCCGCGCCGCCGAAGCCGGCCTGACGCCCGAGGAGGTGCTGCGGGTCGCGCAGGGGCCCATCTCGCCCAACTCGGTCGGATGGAGTCCCTTCGAGGAGGCGCTCATCGGGCTGGCGGACCAGCTCTTCCGCAACTCGTCGGTGACCGACGCCACCTGGGAGCTGCTCGCGGCGGAGTACGACCGGCACAACCTGATGGACGCGGTCGTCACCGTCAACGAGATCACCGCGCAGTCCATCCTGTTCAATTCGCTCGGCATCCAGCCGGACGACGACGCCACGTCGCTCATCCCGACCAACGACGTCGGCTACACCGTGGTCGCGCCCGATCCCGACCCGCCCCTCGCCGCGCCCCGCGTCGACCCGGTGGAGGGCGACGGGCTGCGCGTGACCCGCACCCTGGCGCGCCACCCCGACATCGCGGCGCGCTGGAACGAGAATCCGCGCTACATCCTCGACCCCGAGAAATCGCGGCTCACGCCCTACGACCGCGAGCTCCTCATCCTGCGGATGGGCTGGAACTGCCATGCCGTCTACGAGTGGGCGAAGCACGTGGGCAGCGTCGGGCGCGCGCGCGACCACGGCCTCGAGCCGCTGTGGATCGCCCAGGGCGGCGACGCCTCGGGCTGGGGCGCAAACGAGCTCGCCCTCATCGACGCCGCCAACGAGATGTTCCGCGACTCGATCATCTCGACCGAGACCTGGGACGATCTGGCCACGCGCTACGACACGCACCAGATGATCAGCATCGCCGCGACCGCGTCGCGCTACCGCAAGGTGTCGATGACGCTCAACGCCCTCGGCGTGCAGCCGCTCCCGGACGACGAGCTGTTCCCGGTGCTGGAGGGGTACTGAGCCGCGACGTCGGATATCGCCGGCCCTCGTCGGCCCCCTTTGGTCTGGGCGACAGACGGTCGGCCTACGTCTGCGCCCGGCCCGAGCTGAAGTTTGCGCTTCGCGCGGGCAGTCGTGCTGTGGTTCTTCTGCGCCCCGTCCTCGGTCGGTTTCGCGGCGCATCCCCCTTCGGCTAGCTGGCTTGGCAAGCCGTTGGGATCAGGACCTTCGGTTCCGACGCGGTCAACTAGTGGTGTGTCCCTGAAATATATTGACAGTTGGTGCGCCGAGTAATATACCTGCGGGTATGAACAACCCCGCCGCCGCGCTGCTGCTCAGTAGCGCAGATCGGAACACGCTGACGGAGTGGGCGCTCAGTGCAACGGCGCCCCATCGCGTGGTGACACACGCCAAGGCCTTGCTGATGGCCGGCGACGGCGCGGCGAACAGTCGCATCGCGACCACGCTCGACATCAGCCGGCCGACGGTGTTGCACTGGCGCGCGCGCTTTCTCACCGATGGGCTCGATTCGGTTGGGGAAGTGCGTCCTGGCCGCGGACGCAAACCCGAGATCACGGCCTGCCAAGTGCAGGCCATCGTACATGCCACGTTGCACGAAACGCCGCCGGGCGCCACTCACTGGAGCTGCCGCTCGATGGCCAAGGCGGCCGGCGTGAGCCGCTCGACCGTCCAGCGCATCTGGGACGCGCACGGCCTGCAGCCGCACCGCATCACGACGTTCAAGTTGTCGAAAGACCCGGCCTTCGTCGAGAAGCTGACCGACGTCGTCGGGCTTTACCTGAACCCGCCGGACAAGGCCGTGGTGCTGTGCGTGGACGAGAAGAGCCAGATTCAGGCTCTGGACCGTACACAGCCGGGCCTGCCCATGAAGCCGGGCCGGCGCGGCACCATGACCCACGACTACAAGCGACATGGCACGACGACGTTGTTCGCTGCGTTGAACGTGCTGACCGGCGAGGTCATCGGCCAATGCCACGGCCGTCATCGGCACCAGGAATTCTTGAAGTTCCTGCGCCACCTCGACCGGGCGTTCCCGCCCGACCTCACGTTGCACGTCATCCTGGACAACTACGCGACCCACAAGCACAAGAAGGTTCGCAAGTGGCTGGCCGCCCCGCCCGCGCTTCAAACTACACTTCACGCCCACCAGCGCCTCGTGGCTCAACCTCGTCGAGAGCTGGTTCAGCAAGCTGACGCAGCAACGCCTTCGCCGCGGCGTCTTCTGCAGCGTGCAGGAACTGGTAGCGGCCATCCAGGACTACTTGACCCAACACAATGCAGACCCGAAGCCGTTCGTGTGGAGCACCACCGTCGAGGCCATCCTCGACAAGGTCAACAAGTGTAAAGTCATTCTAGGGACACACCACTAGCGTGGAGCGACGACCTGTGCTTGAACAATTGCATGTGCGCAATCTCCGCGGTCTCAGGGACCTGAAGATCCAGAAATTCGGTCGTGTCAACCTGTTGGCCGGCAAGAACAACGTTGGCAAGACGACCCTCCTTGAAGCAATTTTCTTGCTTGGCTCCGGGGGAGACTGTCGTCTCGCGCTCAATAGGCACATGGTCCGCCTGGAGCCCACTACCGAGGTGCCGACGTCCATCTCGGAGACCGTATGGGCCTCCTTCTTCTTCGGGTTGGAGACGGATAGTCGGGTAACGATTTCCGGCTACCACTCGCTGGTCGGCGAGATGGAGCTAGCAGTTGCTCTCGAGCGGTCGATGACGTCGGAGATTCCTCGCGACGGAGAAAAGGGCGCGTTCATGCGGGATCGTTCCGGCGAACGTGTGCTCAAATTCAGGTACGTGGATCCCGTGGCGGGAACGCTCGAGAGCGAAGCCCGGGAGACGGCAACCGAGATCAAGTTCGAACAGAGCAATACTTACGTTCCGTTCAACGGGTCGATCCTGCAACCACGAGGTGGTAACACCAAGAACGATGCCATTCTGCTGGGCCAGTTGCGAAGGCAGAAGCGCGGGGAGCTGCTTCTCGAAGCACTCTATACCGTTGAGCCCAGGTTGCAGGGCATTGAGGACAACTCGTCGAGCGGCGCGCCAATGATCTGGGTCGACGTCGGGCTGCGCGAGCTGGTGCCCTTGCCGGCCATGGGGGCGGGTATGGCGCACGTCACACGTATCGTGCTGGCTGCGGGGCGGTGCCGGGCGGCGTGCTACTGGTGGACGAGATCGAGAACGGGCTGCACCATTCGATCCTGCCGGACGTCTGGCGGATTGTGGGGAAGGTGGTCGAGCAGTTCAATGTGCAGGTGTTCGCAACGACGCACAGCTTCGAATGCGTGGAGGCAGCGTACGAAGCGCTCGGTGCAGATGGCTTTCGGTTGCATCGGCTCGAGGTGGACGATGGTGTGAACCGGTGCATGACCTACGAACCGGACGCGATCGAAGGCGCGATTCGCCACAACCTGGAAGTCCGCTGACCATGAAGCCGGAGCGAGTCGAGCACGAGATTGTGCTCTTGGTCGAAGGCAAGGATCGTTGTATCGACGATTTCCTTCGATGCGTCGAAGAGTCCAACGAGCCCTCTCGTCGTCCCGACAAAGCGAGGGCGCATGCGTATCTGGCAACGAAGCCTCAGCCTCACGTGAGTGTGGGCGTCGCGGCTCAGAAGGGGTACTGGAATCTCGATCACGCCGCGCTGGAGGATGTGCGCGGGTTCCTCGCATCGCTGCAAGGCGATGCGGCGTGAGGCGAGACCCGGCGCGGTGCGCACCGAGCCTCGCGACCCGACGCCTGGACGGGAGGGGTTGCTACGTCCCGCTTGCGGGGGATCAGCGTGACCCTGCCACCTACCAGGGATCCAGCCCCAGCAGACGGGCGGGGTTCCGCCGGGCCATGATGTCAATCTCCGCCTCGGTGATGCCGGCGTCGAGCATGGCGCGGATGTAGTCGCGCAGGCCGTCGGGGTGCACCGGGTTGCCCTCCTGCCCGAGGTCCGACGACATGAAGAAGGCTTCCGCGCCCAGGTCGCGGATGGCCGCGACGTAGTCCTCGATGGTGAGGCCGCCGGAGTACACGGCCAGCCAGTCGATCTCCATGATGGCGCCCTCGTCGGCCATCTGCCGCATCTGCTCGCGGGTGGCGTCCTGACCGAAGACGTGCGTCACGAGAATTCGGGGCACGCCGAGGCGCCTGGCTTCCGGAAGCAGCCGCAGCACCTCCCCCGGCGACGAGTGGCCCATGGCGAGCGTCAGGTCGTGCTCGGCGAGGAGCTCGAAGACCTCCAGCACGGCCGGCACCGGCTCGCCGTCCTCGAGGACCGAGACGAAGCCAGCGCCGCCGCCCGCCCGCGTGACGGCGTGCTCGGCGTCGAAGGTCGGCAGCCAGACCACCTTCCCGCGGCCGCCCGAGAACGCGGCCATCTGGCGAACCGCCTCCGGGTTGATGCCGCCCACCGAGCGGTTGAGGACGAGCCCGCCGAAGATCTCCAGACCGTCGACCTGGCCCATCGCCAGCGCGGCCCGGTCGGCGGTCATCGTGAAGTGGTTCTTCAGCAGGACGGCGCGCAGGCCGGCCTCCGCGGCCAGGCGCGACGCCTCGATGTCGTCCACCGACCGCGGGCGCGAGTCGGGTCCGGTGTGGAAGTGCAGGTCGACGACGCCCTCGAGCGAGACCTCCGCCTCCTGGGCCTGGGCCGGGACGGCCGTCCCGGCGCCCGACAGCCCCGACACGATCATCAGCAGCACCGCCGTGCGAATCACTCGACCCATGGAAGACCCCCGTCGGCGGTCGGCTATTTCGCCGCCGCCAGCTCCTCGGCGCGCTGGGCGCGGAGCATGTTCGCCATGTAGTAGTTGCCCTCGTGGCAGGCGTACTCGTACACCTCCCCCGCGTTGCGCACCATCGGCACCACGAAGGTCCACGGTCGGGTCCACGTGGTCGGATCCTCGAGGGTCGCCTCGTAGACCAGCGTGCCCTCGTCGGCGCGGGTGAAGCGCTCGGTCAGGCGCAGGTGCCGGGTGGCGCCGCGGAACGACTCGTCGCGGCGGTTGATGGTCTCGACCACCAGCGTGTCGCCGTCCCAGTGGCCGCGCGAGCTGCCGATCCATTGCCGCAGGTCCGCCGGGAGCTGCGGCCGGCCGTCCAGCGGGACGATGCGCGCGTCGTGGACCATCTCGTTGAGGATCACGACGTGGTCCTCGGTCTGGAAGAGCTGCATGTTGTTGTTGTAGGCGCTCGGCGTCATCGGCGGTCCCTGGTTGAACCCTGTGATGCAGCGCACCGGCGGGTTGAGATCGTCGATCCAGCCGCCCGGCGCCACCTCGTCGCGGCCGACGCCGGCGCGGGCCGCCTCGCGGGCCGCGCGCCGCCGCTCGGCGGCCGCCGTCAGAGCGGGGATCCGCCCGTCCGGCGGCTCCACGATCAGCGACGTGCGCTCGGTCGTGACCGACGATCCCCAGTCGAACCAGAAGTCGTTGTACGGCACCACGCGGCCCGTCGCGGCCTGCGCCTCGACGTCCGCCTGGTCGCGGCTCTGCTCGCGGATGACTTCCTCGGAGAAGCTGGCCGCCTCCTCGGCGGTGAACACCTCCTGGTCCGCGAGCTCGGCGGGACGCTCCATCGGCGTGAGGCTGCGGAAGTCCCACACGCCCTGCAGGTCGGGCGCGCCCCACGCCGTGCGCGGCGTCTCGGCCGTCTGCGCATCCGCTGCGACCGGGGCGAGCAGGGCCCCCGCCGCCGCGACTGCTGCCGCCATCGCGAAGGATCGGCAACGCATTGCAAACCTCCCTGTCTGATGCGAGCGAGTCCGATAGATGCGGGGACGCCGCGCCGCCAGCGGCGGCGGCGCGGCGATCAGGTGCGGGACAGCCGGCGCGCGGCGATTCCTACTTCGCGGCCGCCGTCTCCTCGGCGCGTGCGTTGCGGAGCATGTTCGCCATGTAGTAGTTGCCCTCGTGGCAGGCGTACTCGTACACCTCCCCCGCGTTCCGGACCATGGGCACCGTGAAGGTCCACGGCTGGGTCCACGTGGTCGGATCGTCGAGGGTCACCTCGTAGACGAGCGTGTTCTCGTCCGCGCGGGTGAAGCGCTCGGTCAGGTGCAGGTGCCGGGTGGAGTCCCGGAACGACTCGTCGCGGCGGTTGATGGTCTCGACCACCAGCGTGTCGCCGTCCCAGTGCCCGCGCGAGCTGCCGATCCACTGCCGCAGGTCCGCGGGGAGGTGCGGCCGGCCGTCCAGCGGGATGACGCGCGCGTCGTGGACCATCTCGTTGAGGATCACGACGTGGTCCTCGGTCTGGAAGAGCTGCATGTTGTTGTTGTAGGCGCTCGGCGTCATCGGCGGTCCCTGGTTGAACCCCGTGATGCAGCGCACCGACGGGCTGAGCTCGTCGATCCAGCCGCCCGGCGCCACCTCGTCGCGGCCGACGCCCGCGCGGGCCGCCTCCCGGGCCGCGACCCGCCGCTCGGCGGCCGCCACCAGGGCGGGGATCCGCCCGTCGCGCGGCTCCACGATCAGCGACGTGCGCTCGGTCGTGACCGACGACCCCCAGTCGAACCAGAAGTCGTTGTACGCCACCACCCGGCCCGCCGCGGCCGCCGCCTCGGCGTCTTCCTGATCGCGGCTCCGTTCCTGGAGGATCTCCTCCGAGAAGCTCGCCGCCTGCTCGCTCGTGAACACCTCCTGGTCCGCCAGCTCGGCGGGACGCTCCATGGGCGTGAGGCTGCGGAAGTCCCACACGCCCTGCAGGTCGGGCGCGCCCCACGCCGTGCGCGGGGTCTCGGCCGTCTGCGCTCCTGCGGCCGGGGCGAGCAGGGCCCCCGCCGCCGCGACTGCTACCGCCATTGCGAAGGATCGGCAACGCATTGCAAACCTCCCTTGCTTCGACAAGCGTCAGGCGAACATGCCGAAGGTGTCGAACTTGCCGCCCAGGATCTTCTCGGACTGCTTGTATCCGAGGAATTCCTCGATCAGCGTGGCGTAGACGTTCCGGAAGTCCGTCGTGTACTGCAGATTGTCCCCGTGCACCAGGTCGGTCAGGCTGACGGGCGTGCCGTACTGCCCGCCCTTGACGCCGCCGCCGAGCACGAAGGCGACGTTCGCCGTGCCGTGGTCGGTGCCCAGGCTGGTGTTCTCCGGCACGCGCCGGCCGAACTCGCTGTGCACGAAGATGGCCACCTCGTCCTGCTTGCCGATCCGCTTCATCTCCTCGAAGAAGCCCCAGACCGCGTCCGAGCAGTACTGCACCTGGCGGTTGTGCGGGCTCTCCTGGTTGACGTGGGTGTCGAACAGGCTGTTCTGCAGCCGCACGTAGTAGAGGCGCGCGGGGAAGTCGTTCTCGATCAGCGCGACGACCTTGTCGAGGTCCATCAGGCGCACGTTGCCCGGCCGCGTGCTGCTGTAGTTGTTCCAGGCCTGGGTCACCAGCGCCGACGCGTCGCGCGCGCTGCGGTTGACGTCGAGCAGGAAGCGGTGCACGTCGCTGCGGGGGGTCTGCCCCTTGTCGAGGTTCTCGATGTAGGGCCGCTGCGGGTAGAACACCGAGCGCGTGAACGCGGCCGGGTCGTCGAAGACCACCGGGACGTGCTCGCGCGCCCGCACCGCCAGCGACTGCGTCGCGGAGACGTTGACGAGATAGTTCGGCGTCCCGTGCGGGTCGAGCGCGTCGGCCGTGCGCCCGTACCAGCCGTACTCCTCGCCGCTGTTGGGAGCGCCGGTGTGCCAGTACGAGGCCGAGGTGAAGTGGGAGAACGACGGCTGGTCGTAGCCGCAGCCGTGGATGACGGCCGCCTTGCCCTCGTCCCACATGCGATGCATGCCGAGCATCGACTTCTGGAAGCCGAAGTGCTCGTCCACCTTGATGATGTCCTTCTCGCCGACGCCGATGGTCGGGCGCCGGCGGTACAGCTCGTCGTTGCTGTACGGCACGAAGGTGCTCAGGCCGTCGTAGCCGCCGAACCACTCGAACACGACGAGGATCTTGCCGGGCGTGGCGGCGACCGCCTTCGACGTCGCGCCGAACAGCGGCGGGAGCGGGCTGACGCCGCTGCCGAGCAGGCCGAGGGCGATGCCCTGGGCGCCGATCTTGAGCGCCTGACGCCGCGACACGCCGGATTCGTCGAACAACTTCCTGCTTCTGGTCGTCATCGTTCTGTCACCTTTCCGGGCTGCTCTCGCCGTCCGCTAGCCCGCCAATCGTCGCCTGCCGGCTCCGGTTGGCGCCCAACCAACCCTGCAGGAGTCCGCGCCGTTCCACGGCGCAGACTCCTAGTTGATCTGATACTCCGGCGTGCTCATGATGAGGTGGCTCACCATCCGCAGCGGATCTTCCAGGTAGGACCGGGCGCGCTCGATGTCCGACGTGCCCAGTTCCTCGTCCAGGAGCTCCACCAGCGAATCGCGGATGTCCGGGGACACCGGCACCCGCAGGAACCGCGCCAGCAGATAGTCGACCGCCTCGGCGGTGGTGGCCGACCCCGAGTCGAGGATCATCTGCGTGAGGTCGATCTGGGCGGCGCCGCGCGGCGTCGGGATCAGCTTCCGCATGGCCCGGTCGTACCCGATGTAGGTGGAGATGCGCGTGTTGAACATCTCGTCCCGCTCGCGGGCGGCGATGTCGAACATCGACATCATGCCGGGGTCGTCGAGCGCGGTGGCCGACAGGTAGTCGTAGCCGCGGCGTAGGCGGTCGCCGACCTCGCGCGCCGTGGAGTACAGGTTGTTCGGGTCGCGGAAGTCGGTGATGTCGGGGAACAGGAAGTCGAAGGCGACGTTGCCCCGCTCCTGAATCAGCGCGGGCGTGATCCACGAGCGGCCCTGCGCCCAGCCCGCCACCGACGGCGGATTCAGCAGGTGCTGCCCCAGCGCAATCGTCGTCTGGTTGAAGTCCGGCACCCCCGGCACGTCCTCCGCGCCCAGGTGCTTGAGCAGCGTGATCACGTGCTCGACCGGACCCTTGATGTGCGCCCCGTAGCTCGCCGCGCTGTAGAAGTCCCGCGAGCCGAAGATCGCCGCCAGCAGCGGCCGCAGCTCGTAGTTGTTGTCCCGGAGAATCGTCCCCAGCTTCGCCTGCAGCGCCGGCGAGACCTCCTCGCGCACGAAGAAGCGGTAGATCTTCGCCGCGATGTACTCCGCCGTCACGTCCTGCTCGAGGATGATCTCGAGCACGTCCACGCCGTCGAAGTTGCCCGTGCGCCCCAGAAACGTCTTCTCCTCGTCGTCGTGCAGCGCCGGGTGCACCACGAAGTCGAGGTTCTCGAAGTTCCAACCGGTGAAGGCCCGCGCCGCCTCGCGCACGTCCATCTCCGAGTAGTTGCCCACGCCCATCGTGAACAGCTCCATCACCTCGCGCGCGAAGTTCTCGTTGGCCGCGCCCTTCACGTTCACCCCGGCGTCGAGGTAGTAGAGCATCGCCGGGTCCTGCGCCACCGCGATGGCCAGGTCGCCGAAGTTGCCCGTCGCGTGCCGCTCGAAGGTCTCGATCTGCAGCAGCATCTTGCGGTAGTCGCGGACCTTGTTCTCCGCCGTCGCGAAGTGCCCGTGCCAGAACAGCGCCATCTTCTCTTCCAGCGGGCGGTGCGTGTCGAGCATCCGCTCGGCCCACCAGTAGCCGACCCGGCGGGTCTCGAGGCGCGTGGCGCGCAGCCAGTAGAAGAAGCGGTCCGAGACGGGCTGCATGTGGCGGTTGACGGACTCGGGCTTGACCCGCACGCCCATGCCCGCGCCGCGCCGCGCCGCCATCTCGGTGGCCGCCGGGCGGCTGGGCGGGAAGTGCAGCAGCGTCTCGTCCCAGAGCCCCGAGTGCTCGAACGGCTGCAGGTGGTCGTTGGGGATGTCGTCGTAGTAGACGAGCGAGCGGACCGCCTCCTCGGGCGTCATCGCCGCCAGCTTCGCGACGTCCTCCGGCGTGCCGCCGAAGCCGGCCCGCTCCAGCAGGTGCTCGGCGCGGTCGTAGTTCCAGTCAGCGGCCGTGATCGGCGTCAGGTCCTCGGCCCACGCCGCCGGTCCGGGAGACCAGTCGGACTCGTTCGCCGACAAGGACGGCGCCGTGAACGCAAGCGCCGCAGCGACGCTCACGACAGCCGCAATCCGATGGCTTCGGGTCATCATTTCTGTTCCTTCCTCCGGCCGCCCCGGCGCGAACCCCTGTTATACACCGTCCGCGGAACGGACCGTGAAGATTATCGCCGTGGGCTGTTGGTGCAAGCTGATCCTAGCACGGCCGCGCGTGGATCGACGCCCCGCCGCGCGCCGCAAAATGGTAGACTGGCCGCCAACTTGCCAGGAGTGCCCTTGATGACATATCGACTCTCGACCACGCTGTCGCTCGTTGCGTTGCTCGCGCTGCTCGGAACCGTCCCGGCCGGCGCACAGGAGGTGCCCCGGACGCCGTGGGGCGCGCCGTCGCTGGCGGGCGCCTGGACGAACGCCACCAGGACGCCGCTGCAGCGTCCCGCGGACCTCGCCGACCGCGAGTTCCTGACGCTGGAAGAGCTGGCCGTGCGCGAGGGCGTGGTTGCGGAGCGCTCCAGCCTGGACAACCGCCCGCGGACCGAGACCGGCGCGTACAACGAGTTCTGGATGGAGCGGGGCAGCCTCAACCGGCGGACGTCGCTGGTCATCGATCCGCCGAACGGCCGGCTGCCCGCGCTGACCGCGCCGGAGCAGGACCGGCAGAGCCGGCGGACCGATTCCTACATCGCGACGCGCTTCGACTCCTGGCTGGACTTCAACAAGCTGGACCGCTGCATCACGCGCGGGCTGCCCGGCGCCATGATGCCCGGCTTCTACAACCACAACTACCAGCTCGTCCAGACCGAGGACTACCTGGTGATCCTCGTCGAGATGATTCACGACGCGCGCATCATCCCGCTCGACGGCCGGGCGCACCTGGCGCCGGAGCTGCAGCAGTGGCTGGGCGACTCGCGCGGCCACTGGGACGGCGACACGCTGGTCATCGAGACCACCAACTTCAACGACAAGATTCTGGGCCGCGGCGGCACGGTCTTCGGGGGCTCGGAGCATCTGCACGTGGTCGAGCGGCTGACGCGGGTGGACGCCGACACGATCGACTACGAGATCACGGTGACCGACCCGACCGTGTGGGCCGAGCCGTGGACCGTCTCCGTGCCGATGGCGCCGCTGGAGCAGGCCGTGTTCGAGTACGCCTGCCACGAGGGCAACTACGCGCTGCCGAACATCCTGTCGGGCGCGCGCGCCGAGGAGCGGGAGGCGGCGGGTCAGCAGCAGCAACAGTAGTCGCGGAGTTGCGCGCGGCCCGGACGGGCCGCGTCGAACCCGGTTCAGGACACGAAGCAGGAAGCTCAGGAGGCTCCAGATGCAGCAGCGATCTCTCGTGCTCGTCCGCATGCTCGCGACGATGGTCGTCGCCGCCCTGTTGTTGACACCCGTGTCCGCCGCCGCGCAGGCCGGGGACTACGAGCCGCCGCGCACGGCGTGGGGCGCGCCGGACCTGCAGGGCGTCTGGGACTTCCGGACCCTGACGCCGTTCGAGCGCCCCGCCGAGCTGGGCGAGCGCGCCGTTCTCACGGCCGAGGAGGTCGCCGAGTTCGAGGCCAGCCGGCTGGCCGAGTTCGCGGTGCGCGACGACCAGGAGCCGGCGGACGTCGTCGGCAACTACAACCAGTTCTGGTTCGATCCGGGCAGCACCGCCGTCGAGACGCGGCGCACCTCGCTGGTCATCGATCCGCCCAACGGCCGCATCCCGGCGCTGACCTCCGCCGCGGCGCGGAAGCGGGCGGAGCTCGAGCGGGTCCGGCGCGGGCTCCTGATGCACGACGTCACCCCGGGGGGCTGGGTCGAGGACATGGGGCCGGACGCGCTGCAGGTGCGCTGCATCGTCGGCTTCAACTCGGGCCCGCCGATGACGCCCGGCGGCTACAACCAGAACGTGCAGCTCTTCCAGACCGAGGACCACGTGGTGCTGCTCAACGAGATGGTGCACAACGCCCGCGTCGTGCCGCTCGACGGGCGCCCGCACCTCGACCAGGGCATCCGCCAGTGGACGGGCGACTCGCGCGGTTACTGGGACGGCGACACGCTCGTGGTGGAGACCACCAACTTCCTCCGCGAGACCGGCTTCCGGCGCGGCAGCAGCGACCAGCACCTGCACCTGACCGAGCGCTTCACGCGGGTGTCGCCGAGCACGCTGATGTACGAGGCCACCATCGACGATCCGACGGTCTGGACCGAGGCCTGGACCTACCAGATCCCGATGCAGCACAACGATCAGCCGATGTACGAGTACGCCTGCCATGAAGGCAACTACGGGCTCTACAACATGCTGGCGGGGGCGCGCGAGGCGGAGCGGGCCGCGGAGGCGGCGGCCTCGAGGTAGGCGGCCGCGCGTGACGCGTTTCACCGAGAGGGGGTCCCGGATGAGTCATCGATTGCGGACACGCACGATCGGGCTCGCGGCGGTAGTCGCGGCCGGCCTGCTGCTGCCGGCGACGGCCGCCGCCCAGACGGAGGACTGGACGCCGCCCCGCACCGCGTGGGGCACGCCCGACCTGCAGGGCGTCTGGGACTTCCGCACCATCACGCCGATGGAGCGTCCGGCCGCGCTGGCCGACACGGACGTGCTGTCCGACGAGGCGGCGGCCCGCCTCGAGGCGGAGACCGAGGCGGCGCAGGCCGCGCGCGACAGCGAGACGCCGTTTGACACGGTGGGCAACTACAACCAGTTCTGGTTCGATCCGGGCACGACGGTGATCGACACGCGGCGGACCTCGCTCGTGATGGACCCGCCCGACGGCCGCATCCCGGCCAAGACGCCGGAGGCGGCGGCCCGCTATGCCGCCGGCACCGAGGCGGGACGCGGTCTGCGGCGGCACACGCCGACACCGGGCGGCTTCGTCGAGGACCTCGGCCCCGGCGGCGTGCAGGTGCGCTGCATCCTCGGGTTCAACTCGGGCCCGCCGATGACGCCCGGCGGCTACAACCAGAACATGCAGCTCCTGCAGACGGATGACCACGTGGTCATCTACAACGAGATGATTCACAACGCGCGCATCGTCCCGCTCGACGGCAGCCCGCATGGCGCCATTCCACAGTGGGTCGGCGATTCGCGCGGCCGCTGGGAGGGCGACACGCTGGTGGTCGAGACCACCAACTTCCTGCGGGAGACGGCCTTCCAGAGCGGGCTGACCGGACGGAGCCTGGTCCTGGAGGAGCGGTTCACGCTCGCGTCGCCGGACGTCCTGCTGTACGAGGTCACCGTGGACGATCCGACCGTCTGGACCCGGCCGTGGACCTACGAGCTCCCGATGCAGCGCAACGACCTGCCGCTGTACGAGTACGCCTGCCACGAGGGGAACTACGGCATCTACAACATCCTGGCCGGGGCCCGGGACAACCCCGAGTCGAACGTGCTGACCCCGGAGCAGGCGGCCGCAGAGGCTGCGCGGCGCAGCCGGTAGCGGGGAGCCAGGGGAGGACGAGACGTGCGGTATCCGCGGCTGCGGCAGGGCCTGAGCGTCGTGTGCGTCGCACTGCTGGCGTGGGCGGCGGCCCAGGCCGGCGGGGCGCAGGAGGCAGGCGGTGCGGCGGACGGCGCCGCGTGGCCCATGTATCGCGGCGACGCGGCCGGCACCGGCTACTCGCCGCTCGCGCAGGTCACCACCGGCAACGCGGCGAGCCTGACGCAGGCCTGGAGCTACTCGCTGCTCGCGGCGGGGGCCGCCGACCCGCAGGCCGCCGGGCCGCGCTCGCAGGCCACTCCCATCGTCGTCGACGGCGTCATGTACGTGCCGGCGGCGGACCGGGTCGTGGCGCTCGATCCGGTCACCGGCCGCGAGCAGTGGCAGCACCCGGTCGCGGGCGCCGCGCCGTCGCGGCGCGGCGTGGCGTACTGGCCGGGCGGTGACGGCGCGCCGCCGCGCATCCTGTTCACGTCCGGCGAGCGGCTGCACGCCGTCGAGGCCGCCGCCGGGACGCCTGCCGCCGGCTTCGGCGACAACGGCGTCATCGGGCTGGGGGTGCCGTACAACTCGGTGCCGCTCGTCCTGGGCAACGTCGTCATCGTGGGGGCGAACACGCCGCGCGGCGCCATCGGGGGCATCGGCAACGCCCGCGCCTACGACGCGCGCACGGGCGCCGACCTCTGGGAGTTCAGCTCCGTCGCGCAGCCCGGCACCGTGGGGCACGACACCTGGGAGGACGAGAGCTGGCGCGGGCGGCTCGGCGCCAACGCCTGGCCGTTCTACTTCACCGTGGACGCGGAGCGCGGGCTGCTGTACCTGCCGCTGGCCTCGCCCATCCCGGGCGCCTACGGCGGCGACCGGCCCGGCGCGAACCTGTTCGGCAACTCGCTGGTCGCCGTCGACATCGAGAGCGGCGAGTACCGCTGGCACTTCCAGACGATCCGCCACGACCTGTGGGACGCCGACCCGCCGGCGCCGCCGGTGCTGTTCGACATCGAGCGGGACGGCCGCAGCATCGCCGCGCTGGGCGTGACGACCAAGTCCGGCTACCTGTACATCCTCGATCGCGAGACCGGCGAGCCGGTCTTCGGGGTCGACGAGCGTCCGGTCCCCGCCAGCGACGTGCCCGGCGAGGCGGCGTATCCGACCCAGCCGTTTCCGGTCAAGCCGCCGCCGATGGGCCGCGTCGCCTGGGAGCCGGCCGACCTCGTGACGGCGGCCGACACCTCGGCCGAGCACGCGGCGGCCTGCGCGGCGCTGGTCGAGTCGCTGGGAGAGATCCGCAGCGAGGGTCCGTTCACCCCCTGGGTGTACCGGCCCGCCGGCGGGCCGGCGCGGACCACGCTCAACTTCCCCGGCGGCGTCGGGGGGCCCAACTGGGGCGGCGTGGCGTTCGATCCCAACGCCGACCTGCTGTTCGTGGTGACGCAGAACGTCGGCGCGCTGGGCTGGATGGTGGACGCCGCGGCGGACGCCCTGCTGCCGTACGAGAAGGTCACGCCGCGTCCCCAGAGCTTCGACGTGGCCGTCGGCGACGGCCCGCGGCTGCCGTGCCAGAAGCCGCCCTGGGGCGAGCTGATCGCGGTGCACGCGGCGACGGGGGACATCGCCTGGCGCCAGCCGCTCGGCGTCACCGATCAGTTGCCGGCCGAGAAGCGGGACACCGGACGTCCGGCCCGGGCGGCCGGCATCGTCACCGCCGGCGGCGTCCTGTTCGTCGCCGCGACCGACGACAACCGCTTCCGCGCCTTCGAGGCGGCGACGGGCCGCGCGCTGTGGGAGACGACGCTCCCGCAGCACGGCAACGCCAACCCGCTCACCTACCTGGGTGCCGACGGCCGGCAGTACGTCGCCGTGGTCGCCACCGACACCCTGCTGGCGTACGCGCTCCCCTGATTCGTCGGCCGCCGCTCGTCCTCACAGCAGCTTCACGAGGGCGGCTACCGCGCCGACGGCAAGCACCATACCGCGCGCCGCGCCGCGTGAAACATGCTATCGTTCGTCGCGCCCGCTGGCCGGTGTGGCGCTTGCCGGCCCCGATTTTGCGGAGGGGGAGAATTTCATGAAGCGGATGCTGGCGGTGGTGATGGGGATTGCGCTGTTGTCGCTGTGGGGCGGCCCGGGCGGCGGCGGCCCGGCGGCCGGCGCGCAGGAGACCAACCTGAGCGAGGTCACCCAGGAGCAGTTCGACACGTGGATGGACGAGCTGTCGAACTGGGGCCGCTGGGGCGACGACGACGAGCGGGGCGTGCTGAACCTGATCACCGCGGAGAAGGCGGCGCAGGCGGGCGCGCTCGTGCAGACCGGGGAGACCGTGTCGCTGGCCCACCCCATCGGAAGGCAGCCGGGCGAGGCGGCGCGGCCCATCAACACGATGGGCGCGCTGACCAACCGCTTCCTCGTGCAGGGCGACTTCCTGTTCGAGCGGCAGGAGATCGCCTACCACGGCCTGAACCTGTCGCACATCGACGCGCTGTGCCACGTGTCGTACAACGGCAAGCTGTACAACGGCTTCGACTTCGCGGAGGTCGTGACCGAGGACGGCGGCTGCACGAAGCTGGCCATCACGACGGCGCAGGGCGGCATCGTGACCCGCGGCGTCCTGCTCGACATCCCCGAGACGCGCATCCTGCCGAGCCACATCGAGGAGTGGGAGCAGCGGACCGGCATCACGATCTCGTCCGGCGACGCGCTGCTGCTGCGGACGAAGCGGCCGGGCGTGGAGCCGGACCCGACGAGCTTCGGCGCCGCGGGCTACGATCCGGCGCTCATCCCGTTCTTCCGGGAGCGCGACATCGCGCTGCTCGGCGCCGACATCCCGCAGGAGGGCGGCAACATCCCGGGCGTCGCCATCCCGATCCACACGTTCACCATCGTCGCGCTCGGGATGAACCTGCTCGACAACCTGGCGCTGCACGAGCTGGCGGAGACCGCCGCGCGGCTGAACCGCTGGGAGTTCATGCTCACCGTCGAGCCGCTGCGCGTGGAGCGCGGCGCCGGCTCGCCCGTGAATCCGATCGCCGTCTTCTGATACTGGCGGATGCGCCACGCGCAACCGTCGCTCCTCGACGACCTCCCGTCCGGGCCGCCGGCCGGCAGCCCGGACTTCGGTGACGCCGTCGCGCGGTTCCGGTGGCAGGGGCGGCCGACTGCGCGCGGCGCCACTACCGTCGACGGCGCCGGCCGGACGCTGCGCGTCGACACCTTCACCAACGAGTTCTGGACCAGCCGGCAGCGGGCCGGCAGCAGCCTGCACGAGATCTCCTACCGCGCCTGCTTCAAGCCGCAACTGGTCGACTTCTTCGTGGAGCGCCTGACCGGTCCGGGCGATCTCGTCTACGACCCGTTCATGGGCCGCGGCACCACCGTCATCGAGGCCGCGCTGCTCGACCGCGCCGCGGCCGGCTGCGACGTCAATCCGCTCAGCCGCGTGCTGGTCGGGCCCCGCCTGGCGCCGCCCACGCTGGAGCAGGTGCGGGAGCGCCTCGGCGCCATCGAATGGGCCGCCGGCGAGGACCCGCCCGACGACCTGCTCGTCTTCTACCACGCGGACACCCTGCGCGACCTGTGCGGGTTGCGCTCGTACCTGCGCCGGCGGCGCGCCGCGGACGCCCTCGACGGTCTGGACCGGTGGATCGAGATGGTGGCCGTCAACCGGCTGACCGGGCACTCGCGGGGGTTCTTCTCGGTCTATACCATGCCGCCCAACCAGGCCGTGTCGGTGGCGACCCAGCGCAAGATCAACGCGCGCCGGGGGCAGGCGCCGGAGCCGCGCGACGTGCAGCGGATCATCTGCAAGAAGACGAAGTCGCTGATCAGGGACTGCGACCCGGCGGCGCGGCGGCGCCTCGCGCGGCGGGCGGCCGGAGCGCGCCTGCTGACCGGCCCTGCGGACCGCACGCCGCAGATCGCATCGTCGTCGGTAGCGCTCGTGGTCACCTCGCCGCCCTTCCTGGACGTGGTCAACTACGCCGCCGACAACTGGCTGCGATGCTGGTTCTGCGGCATCGATCCGGCGTCGGTGCGGATCACGATGGCCCGCCGGCTCGAGGACTGGCAGGCGGCGATGGCGGCCGTCTTCCGCGAGCTGTGCCGCGTGCTGCGGCCCGGCGGCCATGTGGCGTTCGAGGTGGGCGAGGTCAAGGGCGGCACGCTCCGGCTCGAGGAGGCGGTGATTCCCTGCGGCGCGTCCGCGGGGCTGGACCCGATTGCCGTCGTCGTCAACGACCAGGCGTTCACGAAGACGGCCAACTGCTGGGGCGTGTCGAACAACCGCAAGGGCACCAACACGAACCGCATCGTCGTCTTCCGCAAGCCCCCGGCCGGTTCGTGACCGGGATCGGCAACGGCCTGCGGTAAGCTAGGAGTCTGCTCCGTAGAACGACTCCGCAAGGCGCGCTCCGCGCGCCTTGCGGGAGCGGCGCGGGGCGATGGGGTCCCCGCAAGCGGACGCCGGGGGTTCGGGGCGCAGCCCCGTCCGATTGAAGCCAGGAGGTTGAAGATGCGCAGTGCAATGGCGTTGTTGATCGCGCTGGTCTGGCTCGCGCCGGCGCCGCTGGCGGGGCAGGAGATTCCGCGGACACCGTGGGGCGACCCCGACTTTCGGGGGCACTGGGTGGCCGGCACGTCGGCGCCGATGGAGAATCCCATCGACGAGCCGCAGCGGATGACCGAGGAGGAGTTCCGCCTGTATCCGACGGCGCAGTTCTTCCCCGATCACGAGGCGGCGCCCGGCATGCAGAGCATGGAGCGGACGATGATCGTCGATCCGCCCGACGGGCGCATTCCGCTGCAGGACTGGGCCATCGAGAAGCGGGTCGAGATCATGGCCAACCAGGACAAGCTGGAGTTCCTCGATCCGCGCGTCAAGTGCCTGCCGGCCGCCGTGCCGCGCGGCAACCTGCCCGTCGGCTACAACTCGTACCAGATTCTGCAGGTGCCCGGCGCCGTGATCATCATGTACGAGTGGAACCACCACACGCGCTACATCCCGCTCGACGGCAGCGAGCACGTGGCCTCCGGCATCCAGCTCGGGATGGGCGACTCGCGCGGACGGTGGGACGGCGACACCCTGGTGGTCGACGTCACGAACTTCACCGACAACACCTGGGTGGTCGGTCACGGCGCGCCGCCCGACGGCGCCCCGGCAACGGCCATCACCACCGGCCACGGCGTGTTCCACAGCACCGACCTGCACGTGGTCGAGCGCTACACCCTGACCGACGAGAACACCATCCACTACGAGGCGACCATCACCGACCCGCAGGTGTTCACCCAGCCGTGGACCATCTCGTACGACGCCTTCAACCGGGCGCCGGAGGGGCACATCCTGTACGAGTACGCCTGCCACGAGGGCAACGCCCGCAACCTGCGGCTGATGACCGGCGCCGGCGTGGAGTAGTTCGCTACCGGGCGGGGAGCGCCGCGCGGCCGCACGCGGCGCTCCTCCCGCCGTCAGGAGCGGACGTCGCCGCCGGCGTTCCCGCGCCAGGCGATGCGTCCGCCGCACTCCGTGCAGAGCGCGCCGTAGCGCAGCGTCCGGCTCAGCCGCTGGCGGAACCAGCGCCTTCCGCAGCCGCATTCGCCCACCCAGCGGGCCAGCGTGTGGGTCACCTGGTGGCAGCGCTCGGCCGTGCAGCCTATCTCCCGCGCCTTCGCCTTCCAGACGTCGTCGTGGCGATGCTCGTACCCGACGATGGCATGGGCGATCTCGTGCAGCAGCGTGTCCTCGATCTCGGCGCGCGTCGCCCGCTGGCAGAACGTCACCGACAGGTCGATGCGCCGCTCCTCATGCCGGCAGACCCCGCCGCGGACCGTCGAGAGGTCGAACCCGAAGGTCCACTCGGCGCCCAGCCCGCTCTCGGCCCGGTGCCGGGCGAAGAGGTGCCCGGCCAGCGCCTCGACCTCCGCCAGCGTGCACTCCCGCTCCGGCACGCGCTCGACGACGGTGAGGAGGCCGTAGGGCACCTTCCAGCGATCGCCGCCGCCGGCCAGCACCACGGCGCGGGCCCGCTGCAACTCGGCGACGGTGCCGACAATCGAGCGGTCACGCACCGTGAACCGCACGCGGCTGCCGACGGGGCAGGCGGCGCCGGGGAAGTCGGCGGTGACGGCTGCGCGCGGCGGCCGCGGAATGCGCGCCGCCGCGCGGCGAAGTTTCGGAAAGAGCGAGCGCAGGACCGGCGTGGCAGTCATGAGGGCCGGACGCCGGCGGGCCGGCGCCTGCGCTCATTGTAGGCAATCGGGGGACGTCCCGCCGAGGATATGATCCGTCCGGCGGCGGCGGCCCTGATCGGCGGGATGCGACGCCCGCCGGCTTTGCTACGATTGATGCTACCATGCCTCCATGGCCATCAACATCGTCCACAGGCGGGACCTGGACGAGCGCGTCGAGCGGCTCGCGGCGCGCCTCGACCTGCGCGGGCGCGGGCGGAAGGTCGCCGTCGTCGAGCGGGCGCTGAGCGCGCTCGAGGAGCGGGTGGCGCGGGACAGGCCGGACGGCGCCGCCATCCGCGCGTCCCTTGAGCGGTATGCCCGCGAGGGGCCCCAACTGCGCAGGCGGTTGGCCGGGCTTGATCCGGGTGACGGCCGGCCACTGTCCCAGGTGCTTCAGGACGCTCTCTACGACGAACGCGGGTTGCCCCGGTGATTGTCGTCGACACATCGGCAGTCGTCGCCATTCTCCTGGCGGAGGATGAGGGAGCGGCGTTCCGGGCGCGGATTGCGGAGGCGGGCGGCGCGTTGGTGTCCGCGGCGTCGGCGGTCGAGCTGGCGGCGGTCTCGGGTCGCGACGACGCGTTGTTCGATGCCGCCCGGTCGCTGCTGAACGAGCCCTACGTCGTCGTCGAGCCGGTCGACGCGGCGCAGGCAGCCATCGCATCCGACGCCTACCGACGCTTCGGCAAGGGGCGCCATCCGGCGGGACTCAATTTCGGGGACGTGTTCTCCTACGCCCTGGCTCGAGCGCGGAGGCTGCCGTTGCTGTTCAAGGGCGACGACTTCTCGCAAACCGATGTCGAGCGTGTCTCGCCGTGAGCCACCGCGTTGCCGGCCTAAGGATATGATCCGTCCGGCGGCGGCCGCGGACGGCCCGCTGCCGCACGCGAGATGGCCGGACCGGACCCGACGCGAACGCTGCCGCATCGCCCGCCCGAGGTCGGCGAGCTGGTCCAGGCGCGCTCGCGGCGCTGGCTCGTGGAGGAGGTCCAACCGCCCGCGCGCCCGGGCGGCTCGTCGCTGGTGACGCTGGCGTGCGCCACCGACGATGCGCAGGGCGAGTCGCTGCAGGTCTTCTGGGACTACGAGCTCGACCGCCGGATTCTCGCGGAGGAAGACTGGTCGGGCCTCGCCCGGCGAGGATTCGACGATCCCCGCAAGTTCGCGGCGTTCCTGCACACGCTGCGGTGGCACTGCGTCACCGCCACCGACGCCAGCCTGTTCCAGGCGCCGTTCCGCGCCGGCATCCGGATTGACGCCTACCAGATGGAGCCGCTCCGCAAGGCGCTGCGGCTGCCGCGCGTCAACCTGTTCATCGCCGACGACACCGGGCTCGGCAAGACCATCGAGGCCGGCCTCATCGCTCGCGAGCTGCTGCTGCGCCGCAAGGCGAAGACCATCGTCGTCGCCGCGCCGCCGTCCGTCCTCGAGCAGTGGAAGGGCGAGCTGGAGGACCGCTTCGGCCTCGTCTTCGAGATCCTCGACCGCGCCTACGTGGCGCGCATGCGCCGGGAGCGCGGCTTCGGCGTGAACCCGTGGTTGACCCACAGCCGCTTCCTCGTCTCGCACAATCTCCTGAGCGATCCGGGCTACGCCGACCCGCTGCGCGCCTGGCTCGGCGCGATGCTGCCGGGCAGCCTGCTGATTCTCGACGAGGCGCACCACGCCGCGCCCGCCAGCGGCGGCCGCTACGGGATAGAGACGAAGTTCACCCGCGCCGTCCGCGACCTGGCCGGCCGTTTCGAGCATCGCCTGTTTCTCTCCGCGACGCCGCACAACGGCCACTCGAACAGCTTCTCCACGCTGCTGGAGCTGCTCGATCCGTACCGCTTCACGCGCGGCGTCAGGGTCCGCGGCCGGCGGGCGCTGGAGGACGTGATGGTCCGGCGCCTCAAGGAGGACATCCGGGTCACGCAGGGCGGCTTTCCCCGCCGCCGCGTGGAGCGGGTCGTCGTCGACGGGCTGCCGGAGGACGCCCCGGAGCTGGTGCTCTCCCGCCTGCTCGACGACTACCGCACCGCCCGCGAGGAGCGCCACGCCGCTGCGACGAAGAAGGCCCGGGCCGCCGCCGGCCTGCTCGTCGTCGGCCTGCAGCAGCGCCTGCTGTCCTCGATCGAGGCCTTCGCCCGCAGCCTGCAGGTGCACCGGGCGACCGTCGAGCGCCAGTGGGACAGGGCGCACGCGGCGGAGCCGGCGGGTGCCGACCCGGCGCTGTTCGTGACGCCGCCCGACGCCGACGACGAGCGCGGCGAGCTGGCGGCCGACGCGGCGGAGGCCGAGGAGGCGGCGCAGATCGCCGCGATCACGGCCGCCGCCGAGGCCGACGTCCCGCCCGATCCCGATGCCCGGGTCGCTGCGCTCTGGCGGCGCGAGCAGGCGCTGCTCGACCGGATGCAGCAAGTCGCGGAGCAGGCCCGCTACCAGCCGGACGCCAAGACCCGGCGGCTCGTCGACTGGATCCGCGAGCGGATGTGCCCGGACCTGCCGCCGTTCGGCCGGGAGCCGGCCGGGCCGCCGCCGCGCTGGAACGACCGCCGCGTCCTGATCTTCACCGAGAACCGCGAGGGGACGAAGCGCCACCTCAAGGCGGTCCTGGAGCAGGCCATCGCCGGCACCGACCGCGCCGACGAGCGGATCGAGGTCATCGACGGCCTCACCGGCGGCGCCCGCCGCAAGGCAATCCAGCGCCGGTTCAACGCCGATCCCGGCGAGGACCCCCTGCGCATCCTGCTGGCGACCGACGCCGCGCGCGAGGGCCTCAACTTCCAGGCCCACTGCGCCGACCTGTTCCACTTCGACCTGCCGTGGAACCCCGGCCGCATCGAGCAGCGCAACGGCCGCATCGACCGCAAGCTGCAGCCCGCGCCCGAGGTGCGCTGCCATTACTTCGTGCTGCCGCAGCGCGCCGAGGACCGCGTGCTCGAGGTGCTGGTCCGCAAGACCGAGACCATCAAGCGGGAGCTGGGCAGCCTCTCGAAGGTGATCGACGACGACGTGGAGCGCCGGCTGCGGGGCGGCATCCGGCACCGCGACGCGGACCGGCTCCGCCGCGAGATCGAGGCGGCGGACCTGGACAAGGTCCGCAAGCAGGTCACGGCGGAGGAGCTGGAGGCGGCGCGCGACCGGCGCGACGACCTCGCCGCGCAGGTGGAGCGCTGCCGGACCCTCCTCGACCGCTCGCGGCGCTGGGCGGGGTTCGACGCCGCGCCGTTCCGCCAGGCGCTGTCGTGCTCGCTGGAGCTGCTGGGCGCCGGGCCGCTGACCCGCAGCGCCAACGGCCCTGGCGACGAGACGTGGACCTTCCCGGCGCTCGACCGGCGGGCCGGCGCGGACCCGAGCTGGGCGGCCACGCTGGACACGCTGCGCGCGCCGCGCAAGACGGACCAGAAGCTGGCGGACTGGCGCCGCGACGCCCCGATCCGGCCGGTGGTCTTCGAGGATGCCGGCGTGCTCAGCGACGACACCGTCCACCTGCACCTGGAGCAGCGGGTGGCCCAGCGCCTGCTGGCGCGGTTCCGCGCGCAGGGCTTCGTCCACCACGACCTGTCGCGCGCCTGCCTCGCGCAGACGCGGGACTCGATCCCCCGCGTGATCCTCCTGGGCCGACTCTGCCTCTACGGCCGCCGCGCCGAGCGGCTGCACGAGGAGATCGTCCCGCTGGCGGCGCGCTGGGTGGAGCCGGCGCGGCGCAGCGGACCGCTCCGCGCCTACGCCCGCGACGCGGAGACGCGCACGCTCGACCTGCTGGAGCAGGCTCTGGCCCGCCCCGACCGGTCGCCGCACGAGACCGTCCGCCGCCGGCTGCTCGACGCGGCGGCGCGCGACATCGGCGACCTGCTGCCGCAGCTCGAGCCCCGCGCGAAGGAGTTGGCAGGGGATGCGTCGGAGCGCCTGCGCGAGCGCGGCGCCCGCCGGCTGCACCATGCGCGCCTTGACCGTCACGTCCAAGCTGCGGCTGCAGGGTTCGGCCCTTGCCGCCGCGCTCGCAAGGCCCGTTATAACAGCCCGAGGTAGAAGTCGGTTCGCCGAGCCCTGCTGTTCAGGCCGCTTGGCGATGAGTAATTGAGCCGACGGGCGCCGGCGGTGTCCATTTGAGGCCCCAGGGACGCGTCAGACGCCCCCAGTGGTCGATCAGGCGGTCGATCAGGCGGAAAATCGCCGAAAAAGCCCGCCCCTGCAGGCTCCGGGGCGTACCGATGCCGGTCTGGCGCCGCAGGAGCATCCCGATGTTGCAGGCAGCCGCCTGGATCAGCACCCGCTTGCGGACATTCTCGTGACCGCGCACAAACACCCGACGCATGCCCCCCGTCTCATACATGTGCGCGAAAGTACGCTCCACCATCTCGCCCCGGCAGCGTTGCAGGCGACGACCCCGCCGCCCGTGCACACGCCGCCGGTTCGCATACAACGCCTGCTGCGCAGCACGCTTCGCCGGCGGCGTCTCTCCCGTCTTCTTGTCCTGCCAGACGCGCCGGCCGCGCTCGGGCTCCGATACGTAGCTCCGAACCCCGACCTCGCCGAGAGCCACCAGCGTCTCGTCGCTGTGATACCCCTTGTCAGCGACCAGCTCTTCGACCCCTCGACCGTCCGGCTGCACCAACTCCACCTGCTCGGCCGCCGCGGTCAGCGTCTCCGGCAGCGTGGCCGTATCGCCGTCCGATGCATCCTGCACCGTCACCGACACGATGGCCCCCGTCTCCATGTCGACCCCGTGCTCGACCTTGTGAGCCAAGTGCGTCCGGCCGTCCTTCATCTTCGCGATCTTCGCGTCCGGGTCCTGCGGCGATTGCCAGTCCTTGTTCGACGTCTTCTTGTTCTTGCGAGACCGGTCGAACCGAGCCAGATCCGCCCGCGTCGGGGTCTCCACCCCAGACGCCTCCGCCAAGCGCCGAAGGAACGCTTCGTAGCTTTCTCCCGTGTCCCGCCGCTCGATGCTCCGCATCGCCGCGTTCGCTTCCAGCGTCGTCGCATCGACGCCCACCGTCTTCCCCTTGACCAGACCCGCCGCCGACAACTGCTCGAGAACCCACGTGAATACCGCCTCGTGCGTCTCGTCGTCGATCAGACGACGCGTCCGCGACAGCGTCGAGTGGTCCGGCGCCGCCTCGGTCACATCCAGGTCCAGGAACGACCGCAGGCTCAGAGAGTCGGCCACCCGCCACGCAATCCCACGCTCCGAAGACAGACCCTCGAAGTAGCCGATGAACAGCATCCGGAAATACCGCCCAGGACGCAGGCTCGGCCGCCCCATCCGCGTCGCGTAGAACACCGCGCACAGCCCCTCGACGAACGCGTCGAACCCGGCCTCGTCCAGAACCCGGTTCAGACGCTCGAAGAACGGATGCCCCGCGTTCGTCGGCAAATCCGCCGTCGTCACCCACAGCGGCGCCCCTGGTCGCGCGGCCGGTTTCTTGCCCATCGCCATAGCTGTTCAGTCTACGGGCTCGATCGCGCCCAGGCCAGGCCCGTTCCCCGACTTTCACCACGGGCTGTTTAAGGTAAGGGTACATGCTGGCCAGCTGCCGGTCGAAGAGACCCCGTGACGTCCGATGAGTTTTGAGCCATCGCTTGGTCGCGCCGCAACATCGCATTCTGCGCGACCTCCTGACCAAGCGCTCGTCGTCCAGGAAGCAAGTATCGATTCCTGGAGGGCCGAGGTATCGCCCTACGACCTCGTACAACGAGATCGAGAAGTGCGACCGTGATGTGAACAGCGTGACCCGGAAGCTACGCTAACGCACCCTTTGGGGAGGAACGGCCGAGAAGCTGGCTTCGACAGCCCGAACTGCAAGAAGAAGTACACGCCGATTTCGTCACGGACCATCGTGAAGCCCGAACGGGAGAGTTACAATGAGCTCAGCAATTCTGTACCCCCTCGAACAAGTAGTTGAGCGGATCGAGGACAGCGAACGCAGGTTAGGTCACTTGCTTGGTTGGCGGCTGCTGATGGACCGGCAGTCCACGTACGCCGCCGATACCCAGTACGCGTTCATGACCCTGAACCCGGGCGGGAACGAGGACACCCCCGACAAGCGTTTGAGTTCCGAGGACGGCAACGCGTACTGGGTGGAGTCCTGGAGGGGTCAGCCGGAGGGGAGGGCGCCACTCCAGCAGCAGGTCCAGGAATTGTTCCGCGAGATCGTGTCGGTTGTCGGCTACGAGGGTTCGCCTCGGGAATTCGCCGAGGCGCGGGTCTGCTCAGCGTACTTTGTGCCGTTTCGATCGCCAAGCGTGCCGGCCTTGCGCGAGCCCCAGAAGAGCCGAGAGTTCGCGCGGCGGCTCTGGACGGACATCCTGGGCGCGTGGGCACCACGAGTGATCCTGACCATCGGCGTTGACGCTTTCGACGCCATCCAAGGCATACTAGGCGTCATCGGGCGCCCGGCTACTCCCCTGTGCTTCGACACAGGATACAAGCAGGCGCAGGGAAAGTGGGCCAGGATCATCCCGTACTCGTTCAGCGACCGTCCCCCGGCGAAGCTGACAGGGCTCCCGCACTTGTCCCGGTTCAGACTGTTTACTGGACCTCTAGCCGACCAGCGCCGACCTAAGCTCAGAGCCTTCCTCAAGGAGGCATTTGCCTCTTGAGCCGCTTGGCAAACGAGAGCTGCGGAACCCAGCTGACGTGTCGGTCGTCTACCACATGAATGTCTGCGCAGCGCCGGATCAACGCCGGCAGAGGATTGGGGACTACCCACAAGAGTACAGTCGTGAAGTGGAGACCCTCGAGAGAGGAGGTGACCCGTGAGGCATTCAGCAGCCCGTACCGGCCGCATGAGCCCCTCGAGTGACCCGGGCGGTTGAGTTGCGGCTCAGCCGGCCAAGAGCGTGACGAACCCCGTCGGATTCCAATCCGATTGTTTCCACTCCACAACTCGTTACCAAGATTTGCGACACCGGTCATGTGGTGTAAGTTCTGGACGATTATTGAACCATGATTTGAATCTTTCAAATCGTGCCCTATCTGTTATTCTTGAACCAGAGAACACGTCCTCCGGTTCTTTTCTCAAAGTTCGTTATGAATACTTTCGCCAAATTCATCAGCGTAAACATCATGACGACCGGACCTCCTATCCGGGATGCCGGTCTTGTATCAGGCGGAAGGCCCGACGCAAGAACGGCGAGTGCTGCTGAACGGTACGTTGGCTTCCCGCATGATACCGGAACAACGCGCACGATCGCGCAACACCTCAGATTTCTGGGCCCTCGATGACCGCGGCGGCCGCCGTCGGGTCGAGGAAGACCTCGGACCAGCGCGCAAACGGCAGATTCGTCGTCACCACCATGCTCCGGCGTTCGTAGCGTTGGCTGATGAACCCAAACAGCAGGTCGGCGCCAGTCTCGTCGAGCGGGACGTAGCCCAGCTCGTCGACGTGGACGACGTCGAAGCGGGCGAGTTGGGCGAGCTTGCAGGCCAGCCGGCCCTGCTGCTGCGCCTCGAGGAGCAGGAGGAAGAGCATCGGGCGGACGCGTCCTCCGCCCTGCGAGACGCTGGTGCCCTGAACCGGGCGCCGTTACATCCTTGCCGTTAATCTGTCCGATTCCCTCCCCGCCGAACAGATGGTCCCGGTCGCTGGGCGCCGACGTGGCCTTCACGGTTGGTGTTCCGGTAGACGCAACTTGACCGTGAAGACCACCTCGGAGTCGTCGTTCCGCCCTGGTTCTCCGTTCCTCGCCGCCTCGATCGCCACCCGCAACCCATTCACGAGGCCCGCGCCGCGACGCAATTGGGCTTCGATATCTACCAACTCCCGCAGAACCGCCACTCTTCCGGTGTCCATGCCCATATCATCGGACCGTTTTAGGAAATAGTCGTGGATCAGGAAGTTACGCCGCCGCCTCGTCTCGTCGAGAAAATCGAAAACCCAGTCATCCTGTTCCTCGACGAACTTGTCCTCGAAGAGCTTCAGCAGTTCCCCGATCGTCTTCTTCTGGAGCGCCGCAGCCGTGCTGTCTATGCCCAAGCATTCATTGAGAACCGCGATCAACTTAACCAGTGCTTCCTCGAATAGCTGACCGTGCTGCGCTGCAGATCCGTAGCATGCGAAGATGGCGTTGAGTTGCCCCTCTTTCGACTCCAACATCTCCAGCGACCTTGCGGAGTAGCCGTGGATCTCGTAGTCTGATTTCGTCCCTACGTCGTCCTTTTCCGTCATTCTACAATGCCTCCATCCACTACGAAGTACGGCTGAACACCCGCGCCGGTCGTGGACGACGAGCGGGGGCGTTCGCTTGCGGCGACCCGGGAGCGTGTTGACGGGTAGGCACCAGGCGGGTCACGAACGCGGCCCATCGATCCATCAGCACACCCGACGCTGCTCGAACAGATCGCTGCGCGCGTAACTCCGCTCGACTGCCCCGCCCACCACGTGCGCAAGGGCCAGCTCCGCCACGTCCCTCGTCGCCCCGGACCGCTCCGCCGCCCACGTGCGGAAGCTCGACCGGAAGCCGTGAACGTCCGCATCCGTCCCCGTCGCTCTCCGCAGCGCAATGACCAAGGTGTTGCTGTTGAGCGGCCGCCCGCCCACGCCAGGGAAGATCAGCGAGTCGGTCGTGCCGCCAGAATGCGCCCGCATGCCCTCCAGCACTGCCACAGCCGCATCCGACAACGGCACCCGATGTTCCGCCCCCGTCTTCATCCGCGAGGCCGGTACGCGCCACTCCCGCGCCTCGAGGTCGACCTCGCCCCACCTCGCCCCCCGAGCCTCGCCCGACCGGACCGCCGTCAGCGCCGTGAAGCGAATCGCCGCCTTGACGGCCGGACCGGCCCCGGAAGCCTCGACCGCCGCCAGCGCCGCGGGAACGGCCGCGTACGGCAACGCCCGCCGATGCGCGCGGGCCTTCGGCGTCTTCGGCAAGGCCGCGTCGATCACTTCGCCCGCCGCGTTCACGTCGACATGGCCGAGCGCTTGCGCCGCGGCGAGCACGCCCCGAACCCAACCGCGCAAGAGCTTGCCGGTCGCCGGCTTGTCGCGGTAGACCGGCCCGAGCACCGAGAGCACGGCCGCCCGGTCAATCTGGTCGACGGGGCGATTCATCAGACGCGCCGCGTACCGCGCCAGCGTCCGTCGCCGCGTCTCTCGGGTCCGGCCGCGCCACTGGCCGCCTCGCTCGACCTTGGCGGACACGGCCGCGAACGTCGGCACGGTCAACGCGCGCCCAGACGGGTCGCCGCCCCGCTTCGCCGTCAGGCGGTTGTCGTGCGCCCGCTCCCGAGCCTCCGACAGCGTGACGGCCGGGTACGTGCCGATGCTGATGTCGCGCCGCTTCCCCTGGACGTGAAGCCGTTGAACCCATCGCTTGTTCACCCGGCCCGTCCGGCCTCTGGCCACGACCAGGTACACCGTGTCGCCCGCCCGATACCGGCCCGGCTTGCGCAGCGTCTCGGCCCGCTTGGCTGTCAGTCTTTCCATTGACCAGCCTCCTTCTGGACCGAAATACTACACCCACGGTACAACCACAATCAAGTCCCGGATTCGGGCGGATCGTTCCGGACCGGTACGGACCCCGGAGGCGGGTAATTCGGCACTATTACGGCGTAAAACCGGCGCATTTTAGACAGATGCGGACCAACACGGACCAGTGATGGCGTTAAGGCAACGCAAACACGAACATCGTGTTGCCCGAGCTCGGGCGCAGCTCCGGCGTCAGGCGGGTGTAGACCGACACGGTCGCCGCGCTGCCGGTGCTGACCGCGACGTACTGCCGGCCGTCCACCGCATAGGCGATCGGCGGTCCGGTGACGGGCGAGCCGAGGTTGACCTCCCACAGGACGTCGCCGGTCTCGTCGTCGAGCGCGCGGAAGCGCCCGTTGGTGTCGCCGCCGAAGACCAGGCCGCCGCCGGTGGCGACGACCGCCAGCGTCGCGGCCCGCTGGTCGCGGGTCCACACCGTGGCGCCGGTCTCGGCCGAGATCGCCCGCACCATGCCGAGCCCCTCGGTATCGGGGGTCATCTGGTTGCGCACGGCGAGCCGGTAGATGCTGTCGTCCGCGGTGGTCTGCATTCGGGCGCAGGTGTTGCGCAGCGGGAAGTACATCAGGTTCGTGCGGGGGCTGTAGGCGCCCGGATCCCAGTTCTTGCCGCCGAAGAAGCTCGGGCAGATCATGGCCTCCTGGCCCACCGCGCTGAAGACGACCTCCGAGTTCGTCGCCACCTCGCCGGTCGCCCCGTCGATGCCGTTGACGACGTTCTGCGAGATCGTCTGCGTGGCCCACAGGAACTCGCCCGTCTCGCGATCCAGCGTGAAGACGATGCCGGTCTTGCCCGGGATGCCGGTGACCACCCGGCGCCGCTCGCCCGGCCGCAGCCGCGGGTTGATCCAGTCGACCGTCGCCGGGTCCGGCGCGACGGCCGTGTCCACCAGGATGCGCTCGTACGGATGATCGAGATCCCAGTGGTCGTTGAGGTGCTGGTAGTACCAGGCGATCTCGCCCGTGTCGCCGTCGAGCGCCAGCGTGGAGTTGTGGTAGAGGTGCCGGTTCTCCGCGCCGCCCAGCATGAACTTCGGCGCCGGCGAGGTCACGGAGGTGCCCATGTAGATCAGGTTCAGCGCCGGGTCGTAGCTCGGCACCATCCAGGCCCCGACGTGCAAGCGCTCCTCGAACGGCACGCCGCCCCACGACTCGTCGCCGGGCTCTCCCGGCCGGGGGATGGTGCTCGTGCGCCAGAGCTCCGCGCCGGTGTGCGGGTCGTGCGCGGTGATGATGCACGAGTAGGGCCCGGCCCGCGGACGGCAACTGCGCCCGGAGATCACCTTGCCGTTGGCGATGATCGGGCCGGACGACTGTCTGGCCGGCACGGTCTCGTAGTCGAGGATCTCCGTGTCCCACACGAGCTGGCCCGTGGCCGCATCGAGCGCGAAGATGTGGTCGTCGGCGCTGGTGTCGATGATCCGGCTGCCGTAGATCGCCAGGTTCCGGTTGGTGTCCTCGAGGCCGCCCACGTACTCGGCGATGTCCTCCGGGACAGGCCGCCGATGCTCCCAGCGGAGATCGCCCGTGGCCGCGTCGATCGCCTGGATGACGTCGCGCGGGTTCGGCATGTACATGACGCCGTCGTACACCAGCGGGGTTCCCTGCTGGCTCGCGCCGGCCGTGAGCGCCCGCGACCAGACCAGGCGCAGGTCCGCGACGTTCTCCCGGTTCATCTGGTCCAGGGGACTGTAGCCCCAGCCGTCGAGCGTCCGCCGCCACATCAGCCAGTCGCCGGGCGCGGGATCCTGGAGCATCGCGTCGGTGACCGGAACGAATTCGGCGCTCGTCTGCGCCCGGGCGGGGACCGAGCCGGCCCACAGCGCGAGCGCCGCAGGCACGAGCAGGCAACGCGACGTGAGAGACAACTTGTGCATGGGTTAGATTGTAAGGCGTGATCGCCCGCCAGACGAGGCCCCGGGCCGGGCGCCGCCGGCGTCTGGCACTGTGCCTGACGGTCGTTGCCGCGATGGCGTTATGGACGGTCTGGGCCAGCGCCGCCCGGTTCGCGGCGCAGTCCGCGCCGCACGACGCGGTCACGCCGTTTCGCATCGCCGTCCCCGACGCGGTCCTGGTCGACCTGCGCGAGCGTCTGGCACGGACCCGCTTTCCTGACTATCTGCGCGAACTGGTCGTCTTCCGCGATCTGCTCGACCGCTGAACGCGGCGGGCCGTGTCCTGCCCACCCTACCGCGACACGACCAGCAGGACGCCGGCCACGATGACGCTCGAGCAGCCCAGCGACCAGAGCGACAGCACCTCGCCCGCGAGCAGGTAGCCCAGCAGCAGCGCAATGACCGGGTTCACGTAGGCGTAGGTGGCGACCTTGGCGGGCGGCGCCACCTTCAGCAGCCACAGGTAGCTGCCGTAGGCCACCGACCCGAGCACGGCGACGTAGCCCCACGCGCCGAACGCGGCCGGGGACACCGCCGCCCAGTCCAGCCCCGCCAGCTCGCCGGACAGCGCGGACATGCCCACCAGGACGGCGCCGCCGCCGAGCATCTGCATGCCGGACGACAGCGCCTGCGAAGCCGGCTGCGGGGCGTAGCGGGCGCAGATCGAGCCGGACGCCCACAGCAGGCTGGCGAAGATGATCGTGCCGGCGCCGACGGTGTCGAACGCGTGCGGGCCCGCGATGTCGGTGGGATTGACGAGCAGCGCGACGCCGGCGAATCCGAATCCGAGCCCCAGCGCCACGCGGCCCCGCGGTCGGGCGCCGCCCGGCCGCAGCCACTCGGCCAGCGTCACCCACAGCGGCACCATCGAGACCAGCAGCGCCCCGATCCCGGACGGCACCCGCTGCAACCCCCAACTGACCAGCCCGTTGCCGCCGGCCGCCATCAGCAGGCCGATGCAGCCGGTCATGACCCAGTCGCGGGCGGTCGGGCGCGCCGCGCCCCGATGCACCGCCCATGCGACGAAGACGAGCCCCGCGCCCAGGAACCGGCCGCCGGCCATGAGGAACGGCGGGATCTCCGCCACGCCCCGGCTGATGGCCAGATAGTTGGAGCCCCAGATGACGTAGACGGCCGCGAACGCGGCGACGAGCGACACGCGCGAGGGATTGGCCATCGAATTGCCGGCTGTTGGGCGGAGTGACCGCGTGCGATGCGGGGAGCGCGACGAGACGCGGCAAGTGTAGCACCCGGGTGCCGATGCGGCACCAGCCCGGCAATCGTCGCCTCGGCTCCGGTTGCCGCCCAACCGACCCTCACCAGGAGTCTACGCCGTTCTACGGCGCAGACTCCTAGCCCCGGCTGGAATGTGACATGATCCTGCGGATGCCGCCGCCCGCGCTCACCCGACGCCAGCTCCTGCGGCTGATGCTCGAGTTTCTGCGCGCGCTGTGAGGCGGAAGGCCAGGTGCCCTGCATGAATCACGATTCCCGGAAGCCGATGGCCGCGCGGCGCGGCGGCGAGGTCGTGCCGACGCCGGCCGGGACGGCGCGCTGGCTGGTCGCCGCCAGCCTCGTGCTCGTGGCCGGCGTCCAGCCGTGGGCCCAGGAGTGGGCGGGTTGGCGCGGACCCGCGCGCGACGGGATCGTCCCCGCCGCGCAGGCGCCCGGGGCGTGGCCCGACGCCTTCGCGCGCGCCTGGCAGGTCGAGGTCGGCGAGGGCTACTCCTCGCCGGTGGTCGCGGGCGGGCGGGTCTTCATCCACAGCCGCCGCGCCGACGCCGAGCTGGTGACCGCGCTCGACCTGGCGAGCGGCGCCCGCCTGTGGCAGCAGGACTACCCGGCGCGGTTCGTCCAGAACACGATCGCCCCGGCCGAGCTGCGGGGGCCCTTCGCGACCCCGGCCGTCGACGCCGGGCGCGTGTTCACGCTCGACGGGGGCGGGGTCCTCTCGAGCTGGGACGCGGCGTCGGGCGCCCTGCTCTGGCGGCACGACTACTCGCCGTCGGTGCGCGTGACGGATCTGTTCTGCGGCACCGCCGCCTCGCCGCTCGTGGCCGGCGGCGTGCTGTTCGTGCAGATCGGGAGCGATCCCGCGGGCGGCCGCGTGCGCGCGCTGGATCCGGCGACGGGCGACGAGGTCTGGTCCTGGAGCGGCGTCGGCCCCGGCTACGCATCGCCGATCGTGATCGAGGTCGAGGGGCAGAGGCAGCTCGTGACCCTCACCGAATCGTCGATCGTCGGGCTCGACGCCGCGAGCGGCGTGCTCCTGTGGAGCGTGCCGTTCACCGACGAATGGCACGAGAACATCACGACGCCGGTCTGGACCGGCGCGCACCTGGTGGTCTCCGGTCCCCGCCAGGGGACGCACGCGTTCACGATCCGGCGCCGCGACGACGGCTGGCGCGCGGCGCCTGCGTGGAGCAACGCCGGCGTGACCATGTACATGAGCTCGCCGGTGCTGGCCGCCGGCACGCTGTACGGCCACTCATCGAAGCGCAGCGGCCAGTTCGTGGCGCTCGACGCGGCCACCGGCGCCGTGCGCTGGGCGAGCGAGGGGCGCGAGGGCGACCATGCGTCCATCCTGCTCGCGGGCGACGACCTGCTGCTGCTGACCAGCGACGCCGAGCTGCTGGTGGCGGAACCCGCCGCGGTCGCGTTCGCCGTCTCGCACGACTACCAGGTGGCGGACGGCGCCACCTGGGCGATGCCCGTCCCCCTGCCCGACGGCCTGCTGGTGCGCGACGCGACCAGCCTGGCGCGCCTCGTCGCCGCCGATAGACCGCCCCGTTGAGACCGAGGCGCTGCACCCAAGGCAATCGACCCTCACGGAACGACGACAGGGGCGCAGGCCGAAACGGCTCTCGCCCGCCGGATCGCCAATCGAGTCACATGGGCAACAGGGCGTGCCGGACTTCGATCTCCGCCGACGGTGCTGTCGTCTCGCGGGCCCACGACGAGCGCGACATCCCGGCCGCGTTCGACGATTTTCGCCCGCACGCTCGACGCCGCATACGTCACATCGCCATCGACGACGTAGCCGAGCATGCACCCCACGGGCAGATTCTCCGAGTACTGTTGCGCCACGAAGCGGAACAGCCCGCGCATCACGTACTCCGTGGCCAGTGATCTCCTTCCATCATGGCGCACCTCGTTCAGGCGCTTGCATTCGTACGCAAGATACGTCTCGCGATCCCGATCGAGGAAAACCGCCATGTCGATCTCGCCCTTGCTGTACGCCGCTCCTTCCGGGGCGTGTCCGAACGGCTCGTACTGATACTCGATCCAATGGAAGCGGCGCCGAATATCGGGATCGCTGTGCAGGTGGTCCACGAGATTGGCCGTAATTGTGTCTTCATTCGGCCGTGGCGGCAGCACGGCGAGACACCTGGACCAGACCGCGACTACACGCTCCAGAAACCGCTCGTCGAACGATCTGAAGTGGTCCGCCCACACGGTAGGGTCGCCGGCGATCATCAGGCGCGACCCGGTCAAGCGTCATGCCGCCGTGCGGCGACTGCATGCAGATCGAGGGCGATCGCGTTGGCGTCGGCCACGGCAGCCGATCGGAGCCAGAACCGCTTCCCGGCAGGCTTGACGACAAACAGATCGCGATCGATGAACACCCGGAAGTCCGGCATCGACTGAAAATTGCCTGGCAGCGGCTGGTGAACGTGCCTCGATAGCCGGGACAATGCGCCTGCGACGGTTACATCATTGTCCTCCCCGTAGTCGAAACCGCCTGGCACCTCCCGCAACGACAATTTGAGGACAGCCAGATCGTCGTTGCGCGCCAGCAGACGCGTTCCGACGGTGCAACCGCTGTCGAGCCAGCCCGCGAGGCTGTCGGCCAGCGTACTGGCGTACGCACGGCGGTCGCTCGCGGTCGCTGGCCTCCAAAGTTCGGGAAAACTGCCCCTGGTGGGTTGAACAGCGGGAATCACATGCTCCACCGTGTCGTCGACGAGCACTCGCTCTTCTTCCGACAGGCAGAAGAAATCGTACGCGAGACGATCGATTTCCCTGAGCAGGTCGCGTTCGCCGGCCCGGAACCCGTCGGTTCGATCGACGTTCCGGACCTGTTTCTCGACCAGGGTGGCCAGCGCATCGGCGGCAGCGCGGGATCGTTGTCGATCCGGCATGTCGTCCGTTGCAGGGAACGGGAGGCGCAGGAGTTCCGTCTGGTGCACTTTGGGACGGTCGGAACCGAACGATGACGTCCCGTGAAACGCGAACCACAGCATCAACCTGCTGTTGAGCAGTCCCGTGAGCAGCATGGCACGGCGTTCGTCTCCCGGCGGAACCACGATGGCCTGAATGATGTGCTGAAAAGTCAGCGGCTCGTCGACGTACGCCGCGCGCAGTCGCTCCGCTTTGCCGGCAACGGCGGCGATGCCTTGCGGAATCAGCACGCGCGGTCCCTCGAAGCCCACTTCGAAGCCCCTGCGACGCACGAGGTCGTCCTTCCATGGACGCATTGCCTCACTCGTCAGGGCTGGAATTCGGAATCTGTCTATCGGCAGGTAGGGCACCCTGGTGACGACGTTGCTCCGCTGGCGTTCGTAGGTAACATCGGGTAGTCGTGCGGGGTTGGCGGGCTGGAAGCCTTGTCCAATCACCCAGCGATTCTGCGTGGATTCCTTCCTGCGCGAGAGCGCCCCGAACTCGACGACGAGATCGCCGAGCCGGCGAAACTGCGCCAGGTAGTTGAACCGCTTGGCCTCCGGCTCGCTCAGCCACAGGCGCCTCTTGAAGACGGACGGGTCGGTTTCCATCAGGCGCGAGTCGAGCCGGCAGCGGTCAGCGCTGCCGATCGTGACCAGGCGCCGGGATTTCAGATTCAGGTCGGCCTTCGGCGTCAGGTAGTCGAACCGGTAGGGGGCGCCGCCGGCAAGCGGGCAGCCCAACAGCAGGAGCGCAGTGGGGCGCACGGCGCCGTCGAACAACTGCCATCGCATGTCCGCGAAGTTGACGACGCTGAAGACCCGCGCTTCGCGCAAGAGGCGCCGGCGCGCCTCGACAGCGCGGCCGGCGTGGTTGTGCAGGAAACCCATGGCGGGCAGGAGGAACGCGACAGCGCCGTCCTCACGCAGATGCCGCAACGACTTCCAGACGAAGGGCCAAGCCTGCTCCCGGCCCGGCGCGGGCAACCGCTCGCCTTCACACCATTCAAGCGAGGAATGGCGTTCGCCGCGGCGGCTCGACCACGGCGGATTGCCGACCACCACGTCGACCTGCGCGGCGGCGGGCTCGACCGCGAAGAAATCTTCGTGGCGAAGCGTCTTCCCGAAGAGCGGTGGGAGCACTCTGCCGCGTTTCATGAGCTTCCGGATGGCCGGGGGGGTGACCTCTTCCAGCAGCGCGACGTACAACGAGAACACGGCCACGCGGACCGCGCCGCCGTCCAGGTCCCGGCCGTGCAACCGCGACAGGACGTCGAGCAACGCGTCCCAGGGGATCGTCCGGCCGGGTCGGGCCGCGCGCCGGTGCTCGCACAGACGCTGGAACAGGCGCACCAGGAAGATGCCGGAGCCGCACGCCGGATCCAGGAAGCGCCCGTCGGCGCAGGCCGCGGGCCGCAGCCGATTCCAGACCTGGGCGATCACGGTGTCGGCTAGAAACATTGGGGTGTAGTAGGCGCCCCGGGCGCGGCGGTCCGACCCTCGTTCCGCCAGGAACCGATCGTGGACGGCACTGATCAGCTCAACCGGTATGTACTTGAAGTCGTACTGCCGCCACAGCCGATGCTGTCCGGTACGCCCGTGCATCTCCTCGCGGCCGGAACGGAAGCGGGACAGGATCTCCAGATGTGCGGCCTCCAGGTCCGGCCCGTGGTCGTCGCCCGCCTCGAAGGAACATGGAGCGACGAAGAGATCGCCATTGAAGTCGTCCCGCAGGGTCTCGAAGAGGCGCTCGAGCGACTCGACGTCACCGGTAGCCAGCAGGCCAGCGAAGTCGCGGGCCAGTGCATTCGAGGCGCCGTGGAAGTAGTCCGGGCCAATGATCCCGCGATCCTCGAGATAGGCGACGAACATCGCCTGCACCAGCAGCGCCTGGGCCGCGTCGGCGGAGAGGCCGGCACCTTGCAGCAGCTCGTGCGACTCGGTGAGGTTGCCGAGAAGTACCTGGTCGACGCGCTCTTCCGTCCGGAAGTGCTCTGGATGCTCCTCCCAGTAACGGCCCGACTCGGCGCTGTAGACCAGGTTCCCAAGCGCCAGCGCATGGGTGGTCGCGTCCAATGTCCGAACCAGGCAGTCGGTGACGTCGCCCTCGTCGGCGGAACGTGGGATTCGCGCCAACGTGAACACGCAGACCGTGTCTCCGGAAATCACGACAAGCAGACTGGCGAGACCCTGGTTCCAGAGCGCGGAGTGGAGAGGCGCGACGTGAGCCGAATCGTACTCGTCGACGGAGAAGATCACGACGGTCGGGACGTGCTGCACGCAGAAGACCGCCGACGCGCCCAAGCCGTCGAAGGTCGTGCGCAATGCGCCGGCGTGCGGCACGTCGCCGACATCGTCCGATTTCTCGTAGAACTCCGGCGGGCGGCGGGTGGCAAGACTCAGGCGGTCCTTCCAGACCGGCTCAAGCGGGCTTGACGCAACGGCGTCCATCACACCCGGCGGGGCGTGCCCAGCCGGCTCTCAGCCGGCGGCACCGTTGCTGGCGCGACCACAATCGCCCGCACCGCAACGGAGAGGGAGTCGAGGGCCAAACACTCCATCAGCACGCCACCGGAGCCGATCATAGCGAACAAAAGGGCGAAAGTCTACCAGGCGTTGCCAGCTAACGATGGCGCTCCCACCGGCATGGCGGTAGATCCGCCCTGCGCGGCCAGGTGCGCGTCGAGATCTGCGGTCACCCGCGCAGCGGCCGGCAAGCCGCGTTTCGAGGCCAGACGAGGTGCTCCCGAGTTAGGCGGGGCGTCGGCGATTGTCCGGTCCCCTATCCCTTGGGAATCAGCACCTTTCATAGGGCTTCGTGGCGGAGGGACTGGGATTCGAACCCAGGAGCGAGTTTCCCCGCTAACGGTTTTCAAGACCGCCGCCTTCGACCGCTCGGCCATCCCTCCGTTCAATGCCCCGCCTGGGGCGCGGCCGGCTCGATGATCTCGCGGCCCTGCATGTACGGCCGCAGCACGTCGGGGATGACGACCGAGCCGTCGCGCCGCTGGTAGTTCTCCAGAATCGCCACCAGGGCCCGGCCGACGGCGACGCCCGAGCCGTTCAGCGTGTGCACGTGCTCCGGCTTGCCGCGGCCCTCCCGGCGGAAACGGATGCCGCCGCGCCGCGCCTGGAACGCCTCCGTGTTGCTGCACGACGAGATCTCCCGGTAGGCGCCGTAGCTGGGCAGCCACACCTCGAGGTCGTAGGTCTTGGACGCCGCGAAGCCCATGTCGCCGGTGCACAGCAGCATCGTGCGGTACGGCAGCCCGAGGCGCCTGAGCACCTCCTCGGCGTGCCGGGTCAGCGCCTCGTGCACGTCCCAGGAGGTGTCGGGCGTCGCGTAGGCCACCAGCTCCACCTTGTCGAACTGGTGCTGGCGAATCAGGCCCCGCACGTCCTTGCCGTACGAGCCGGCCTCGCTGCGGAAGCAGGGCGTGTAGGCCACGTACCACACCGGCAGCGTCCGCCCGTCGAGAATCTCGTCGCGGTGCAGGTTGCAGAGCGGCACCTCGGCGGTCGGGATCAGATACAGATCCCACTGCCCGGCAATCTTGAACAGGTCCGCCTCGAACTTCGGCAGGTTCCCCGTGCCGGTCAACGCATCGCTGCTGGCCAGCAGCGGCGGCTCCACCTCCGTGTAGCCGTGCTCGGACGTGTGGAGGTCGAGCATGAAGTTGATCAGGGCGCGCGCCAGCCGCGCGCCGGCGCCGGTGAGCACGGCGAACCGCGCCCCCGCGAGCTTCGCCGCGCGCTCGAAATCGAGGATGCCCAGCGCCGGGCCGATCTCCCAGTGCGGCCGCGGCTCGAAGTCGAAGCGGGGCGGCTCGCCGTGCTTCCGCACCTCGACGTTGTCGGCCTCGGAGCTTCCGACCGGAACGCTCTCGTGCGGCAGGTTGGGCAGCTTCAGCGCCCAGGCGCCGCGCTCGGTCTCGACGGACTCCAGTCTCGTCTCCTGCGCCCTGATGGCCGCGGCGTGCTCCTGGCCGGCCTTCACCAGGTCGTCGGCCGACTCCCCCGCCCGCCTGGCCCGGGCGATCCGCTCGCCGACGTCCTTGCGGGCGTGGCGCGCCGTCTCGAGCACCGGGAGGATGGCCCGGCGTTCGGCGTCGAGCTCCACGAGGCGGTCGAGATCGCCGCCGAACCCGTCACCCCGCGTGCCGAGCCGGGTGCGGACCTCGTCGAGCCGGGTGCGGAGCAGGACTGGATCGAGCATGTCGTCTGGGTCCCCAACGTGCGCGCTTCATTCTAATGTAGCCGTGCTGTACGATCGCCTGCCATGGCAGGATCGGTCCGCACAGCCGTCTTTCCCGCCGCCGGCCTGGGCACGCGCATCCTGCCCGCCACCAAGGCGTTTCCCAAGGAGCTGCTGCCGCTGGTCGACCGCCCGATCATTCAGTACGGCGTCGAGGAGGCGGTCGCGTCGGGCATGCGCCGCGTCGTGCTGGTCACGAGTCCGGGCAACACGATGACCGGCGCGCACTTCGCGCCGCACCCCGCGCTCGAGGCCGTGCTGGAAGCGCGCGGGAAGGCCGAGAGCCTGGCTGTCGTCCGCGCCCTCTCGGCGCTGGCGGAGGTCACGACGGTCCACCAGGCGCAGCCGCTGGGTCTCGGCCACGCCGTGCTCATGGCCAGGCCCGAGGTCGGCGACGAGCCGTTCGCGGTGGTCCTGCCCGACGACGTGATCGACGCCGACCCGCCGGCCCTGCGCCGGATGACCGATCTGTTCGCCGAGGTCGGCGGGCCCGTGCTGCTCGTCGAGCGCGTTCCGCGCGAGGCGGTGCAGCGCTATGGGATCATCGACGCAACGCCCCTCGGGCAGGGCGTCTTTCAGGTGCGCGATCTGGTGGAGAAGCCGGACCCGGCGACGGCGCCGTCGGACCTGGCCATCGTGGGCCGCTACGTGCTGACCCCCGACACGTTCGACGCGCTGGAAGGGACCGGCGCTGACGCCGGCGGCGAGATCCAGCTCACCGACGCCCTGCGCCGCCTGCTGGCGCAACGGCCGCTGTATGCCTGCGAGCTGGCCGGCACCCGCCACGATGCGGGCAACCGACTCGGCTTCCTCAAGGCCTCGGTCTACTTCGCGCTCAAGCGCCCGGACCTCGGGCCGCAGTTGCGGGCGTTCCTGACCGAGCTGGACTGACGGCGCCGTTCTACGGCGTCGACTCCTGGCCGGCTGCCGGCGAGGGCCGACTCGACTTGGACTCGGCCGAGTCGGCTGTCTTCGAGTCCCCGGCCGGCTTGGCCGCGTCCTTCGAATCGGTCTTGCGGTCCTCGGACGACTTGCCCGGCTCGGACGCCGGCTGGCCGCCAGACGGCTTGCGGGCGTAGTCGGTGACGTACCAGCCGGTCCCCTTGAACTGGATGGCCGGCGACGAGACGAGCTTCCTGACGCGCCCCGCGCACGCCGGGCAGACGGTGAGCGGCTGGTCGGAGAACTTCCGGATCAACTCGAACCGGTGCCCGCAGTCGTCACACTCGTATTCGTACAGCGGCATGGTCTTCCATCAGACGGGGCTGCGCCCCGAACCCCCGGCGTCCGCTTGCGGGGGCCCCTTCGCCCCGCGCCGCTCCCGCCGAGGCGCGCTGTGCGCGCCTTGCGCCGTCAAGTCTCGGCGCCTCACTCCAATAGGGTGCCGGTCGCGCCGAGCATCAACTGCCGGTGCATCCAGAACGGCACGCCTCCCTGGCCCAGGAACCGATCGTGGAACGACTGCAGCGACCCGCCGTTCCCGGCGGCTTCACAGTCCCTGCGGAGCTTGAGGAGCATCTGCTTCCCCAGCGAGTAGAGCACGTAGCCCGGATCGTACGTGCCGCGCTCGGCCTCGCGGCGCGCGCTGCCCTCTTCCAGAAACGCCTCGTCGCGGAAGAACCGCACCCCCTGCTCCACCGACAGGTCCTCGGTGTGGAGCCGGATGCCCACGACGGTCCGGGCCAGCCGCACCAGCGCCTCCGCCAGTTGCCCCAGCTCGATCTCCGCGTTGCCCCGCTCGAAACCCTCGTCGAACATCATCTGCTCGCAGTAGTGCGCCCAACCCTCGACGAGCGACACGGGCGTGAAGAAGGTCGACTTCCGGAGCGGCGACGCCACCCGGCGCAGATGCTCGAAGTGGAGGAAGTGGCCGGGAAAGGCCTCGTGGATGGAGATCGACCACAGGGCCGCATAGCTGAAGTCGCGCAGGTGCTCCTCCTGCCGGTCGGCGGGCCAGCTCGGGTCGACGTTGGTGATGTAGTAGTACGCCGGCATCGGCCGCGCTTCGAACGGTCCGACCGGCACGATGCTGGCGAACGTCCCGCGATAGTACCCCGGCGTCGGCGCCACCACGAGCGGCCCGTGGTCCGGAACCGTCACTATCCGCTTGCGTCTGATGAAGTCGAGCAGCGCCGCGAGATGGTCCTCGACGGTGCTCAGCAAGCCGTCGGCGTCCGGATGCCGGGCCTTGACCTTCTGCCACGCATCGCCCGGGCCGCGCGCCGCGCCGGCCGCCACCTCCCTGAATCGTTCCTGGGTCTTGCCCAGCTCGCGCAGCGCGATCTGCAGCAGCCGGTCCACGGGCACGTCGATGCCCTCGTCGAGGCGGAGCTTCTGCGAGAAGCGGTCCGCTCCCAGCCGAAACGAGGCGCGGCTGCGCGGTGCGACGGCATCCCGCAGGTGGGCGCCGTAGTCGCGGACCGCGTCGACCGCCACGGTCGATGCGTCCGCGAGATCGCCCAGCAGGTGCATGTCATCCAGGTTCCGAAACGCCCTGGGGAGGTCACGCTCGACGAACGCGAGCACGCCGTCGAACGACTCGAGGCCGACGCGCACGAAGAGGCCCGGCGGGTCCGTCACGTTCTGCCGTGCCGACTCGAGCAACCGCGGCACCTGCCGCAGCTTGGAAACGACGCGCCGCGCGCGCTCCGTGACCGGGGCGTAGTCGAACAGCACCTGGCCCGCCAGGCTCTCGGCGATCGTCTCGGCGTAGTAGAGGGGACTGCGCTGCCAGACGCGGACGTCCTCGAGCGCGAACAGGCGCGCGCGGACGCCGTCCGCCAGCATGCGCCGCTCGAGCTTCTCTTCCGCGGTCAGCGTCGAGGCCTTGATGCCGTCCAGGCGCCGCGCCCACCCGCCGAGCTCGCGCACCTGGGCATCGACCGCGCTGCGGCTGAAGTCCTCAAGCAGATCGTCGTGCAGGTGGACGCCGTCGGCGGCGGCCGCCGTCGGATAGGTCTCGTGCAGGTACGACAGGTACTCGTCGACGAAACGGGATAGCGGTTCAGCGGAGTGCGCAGGCGATCGATCCATGGTCGTCCTGATGAATGGTACAATAACGATGCTTCCTTGCTCTCGGCCGCGGCCCGTGCCACGATTCCCGCGAGTGCCGGATTCTCCGCCGCCCCCGCCGGCCGGCGCGCTCTACCTGGTGTCCACCCCGATCGGCAACCTGGAGGACATCACGCTCCGCGCCCTCCGCGTTCTCGCGGAGGTGACCCTCGTCGCGGCCGAGGACACGCGGCGTACGGCCAAGCTGTTCAGCCACTACGGCATTCATACCACGACGACCAGCTTCCACGCCCACAACGAGATCCGGAAGGGCCCGCAGCTCCTCCGCCGTCTGGCTTGCGGCGACTCGGTGGCCCTCGTCGCCGACGCCGGCACGCCGCTGCTGTCGGATCCCGGCGCCCGGCTGGTGCGGGACGCGCTCGCCGCCGGCGTCAAGGTGCATGCGGTCCCCGGTCCGAGCGCCGCGCTCACCGGCCTGGTCATGTCCGGTTTCGGCGGCGGCGCCTTCACCGTGGTTGGATTCCCGCCGCCACGGTCACACGACAGAAAACGCTGGCTGGAAGCGCTGGCGGCCGAACCGCGACCGCTCGTCGTCTTTGAGGCGCCACACCGGCTCCGGGCGGCGCTGGCGGACATGGCGACTGTCCTCGGCGACCGGAACATCGCCGTCTGCCGCGAGATGACGAAGGTGCACGAAGAGTTGGTCACTGGACCGATAACGGACGTGATGAGCCGCCTCCCCGCGGTGCGAGGCGAGTACACCATCATCGTCGGACCGCCGGCCGCGCCGGCCGGGGACCGGGCCGGCACCGTTGACGGAGAGCGGCTCTGGCACGAATTCTGTCACTTGACAGACAACCTGGGTTGCGATCGGCGCCTCGCCGTCCGCATCCTCGCGGATCGGCACGCGCTGGGCGGCCGCTCGGTCTACTCGCTGCTCGAGGCCCGCAAGCAGATTGGGTCTATCGACCAATAACGGGCGCAGGCCGACGTCCTTGACCGCCTTTTCGCATTCTGCTAGTTTATGCTCCGCTTTGCAGCCCATGGGGCAAAAGCAGCCATCATCAGGCAATCCTGCAAAATCGTCCAGGCGTGCCGTGACGGCCGCCGCCCGGCGCCGGACGACCCTGGCGCAGGCGCAACAGGAAGCGTACCGGCAGGCCCTTCGCCGCTACGAACAGGCCATGGCGGCGCTGCAACGCCGCGAGTTCGAGACGGCGGCGGCTCTTTTCGGCCAGGTGATTGACGAGTTTCCCGCCGAGCGCGAGCTTCACGAGCGCAGCCGCCGCTACCTGCAGGTCTGCCAGCGGGAATCGCTGGAGGCGCCCACGCCGGAAACCCTGGACGAGCGCGTCTACGCCGCGACGCTGGCGCTGAACGCCGGCCTGCACGACGAGGCCCTGCAACATCTCGACGCGGCCCGGCGGCAGAGCCCCGACAGCGATCGGGTGCAGTACATGCTGGCTCTCGCGCGCGCCGACGGCGGCGACCTGAAGGCGGCCGGAACCTACCTGCTGCGTGCCATAGAGCTCAATCCGGAGAACCGCTACCTCGCACGTCACGAGCCGAGCCTCGAGCGGCTGCGGGAGGACGAAACCATTCAGGAAGCGCTCAGGACCCCGCCCGCCGACCGCTCCCCGCGCGGAGCTGGAAGCCACTCATCCCGGTGAGCCCTCAGTCTGCTGACGCCGGTCCCGCCGCGGCGGCGACCTGTCACGTGATCGTGCTGGCGGCCGGCAAGGGCCGGCGGATGGCCTCCACCCGGCCCAAGGTGCTCCACAGGATGGCAGGCCGGCCGCTGATCGAGCACGTGCTGCGGGCAGCCGCCACGCTGTCGCCGGCCACCACGACGGTCGTGGTGGGACATCGGGCCGACGTCATCCAGCAGGCAGTCGGGCCCGGGCCCCGATTCGTGCGGCAGGAAGCGCAGCTCGGAACCGCGCACGCGCTGCTGCAGGTCGAGTCCGCGTTCGCGGGCGCGGAGGGCAGCCTGGTGGTCCTGTCCGGCGACGTCCCCCGCATCAGCCCGGTCACGCTGCGCCGGCTCGTCGACGCGCACGACCGCGCGCGCGCCGCCGCCACCGTGCTGACCGCCCGACTCGCTCGCCCCTACGGCTACGGGCGGCTCGTGCGGCAGCGCGGCCTGCTGGCGAGCATCGTCGAAGAGGCCGACGCCACCCCGGCCCAGCGCGCCATTCGGGAGGTCAACAGCGGCATCTACGTCTTCGACCTCGCGCCGCTGTTCGAGACCCTCCGCCAGATCCCCGCGGCGGGGCCCCGGCAGGAGCGGTATCTGCCGGCTCTGCTCGCACTCTATCGCCGCCGGGGTCTGACGGTCGAGACGCTGGAAACCGATCATCCGGACGAAATTCGGGGCATCAACAGCCAGACGGAACTGGCGGAAGTGAGCTCGCTCATGAGACAAGGCAAGAACGAGGAGCTGATGGCTGCCGGCGTGACGCTCGAAGATCCGGCCACCACCTACATCGACGCCGATGTCGTCGTCGGGCGGGACACGGTGATCCACCCCGGGGTGATGCTCGAGGGCCTGACGACCATCGGCGACCGGTGCGAGCTGCACGCGGGGGTGCGGATCGTGAACTCCGCGGTCGGCGACGACGTCACGGTCAACAACTATTGCGTGATCACGAACGCGAGCGTCGAGTCGGGCGCCCGGATCGGTCCCTTCGCCCACCTGCGCCCCGGCACGGTCGTGCGCGAGACGGCCCGGGTCGGCAACTTCGTCGAGATCAAGAAGAGCACGCTGGGCGCCGGCTCGAAGGTGGGCCACCTCTCGTACCTGGGCGACGCGGCGCTCGGTGCGCAGGTCAACGTGGGCGCCGGCACCATCACCTGCAACTACGACGGGCGCTCCAAGCACGAGACCGCGATCGAGGAGGGCGCCTTCATCGGCAGCGGCACCCAGCTCGTCGCACCGGTGACGGTCGGGCGCGCCGCCTACGTGGCGGCCGGGTCGTGCGTCACCGAGGATGTGCCCCCGGGCGCGCTGGCCATCGCGCGCGGCCGCCAGGAGAACAAGACGGGCTGGACGGATCGCAAGAAGGGCTCCTAGGAGTCTGCGCCGTAGAACGGCGTAGACTCCTAGCGAGGGTTGGTTGGGCGGCAACCGGAGCCGCAGGCGACGATTGCCGGGCTAGGAGTCTGCGCCGTAGAACGGCGCGGACTCCTGCAGGGTTGGTTGGGCGCCGAGCGGAGCCGTCAGGCGACGATTGGCGGGCTAGGAGGCAGCCCCGTCTGACGGAAGCCGGGCCAGGCGGTATGCTGGTCCGAGGGCGCGCATGTGCGGCATCATCGGCTACATCGGCGACCGTGAGGTGGTCCCCGTCCTGCTCGAGGGCCTCCGCCAGCTCGAGTACCGGGGCTACGACTCGGCGGGCATCGCGCTGGTGCGCGACGGGCGGATCGCGGTCCGCCGCAGCGCCGGCAAGGTGGCGCGGCTGGCGGAGGCCCTCCGGGCGGCGCCCGTCAGCGGCGACTACGGCGTCGGGCACACGCGCTGGGCAACCCACGGCCGTCCGACGGAAGAGAACGCGCACCCGCACCGCGACTGCACGGGCCGCATCGTCGTCGTGCACAACGGCATCATCGAGAACCACCTCGACCTGAAGCGCCAGTTGCTGGCGGCGGGCCACCGCTTCCAGACGGAGACCGACACCGAGGTCGTGGCGCACCTCGTCGAGCAGGAGCAGCGGGACGACGGCCTCGAGAACGCCGTCCGCCGGGCGCTGCAGCAGCTCCGCGGCCTGTTCGTGCTGGTGCTGGCGGCGGCCGGCGACCCGGACAAGATCGTCGCGGTGCGCAACGGCCCGCCGATCGTCATCGGCATGGGTCGCGGCGAGTTCTTCCTGGCCTCGGACATCCCGGCGGTGGGAGGCCACACGCCGGACGTCGTCTTCCTCGGCGACCGCGAGATGGCGGTCATCACCCGGGCGCGCGTGGCGTTCACCGACTTCTCGGGCCAGTCGGTCGCGAAGGCCACGGAACGCATCCAATGGGATCCGGTCACGGCCCAGAAGGCCGGCTACAAGCACTTCATGCTCAAGGAGATCTTCGAGCAGCCGTGGGCCATCCGCGAGACGGTGGCCGGGCGCCTGGCCGAAGACCGCGGAACGGTGCTGCTGGGCGAGCTCGACATCCCCGCCGAGCGCCTGCGGGCCGTCGAGCACGTCGCCCTCCTGGCCTGCGGCACGTCGTGGCATGCCGCGCTGGTCGGGAAGTTCCTCGTCGAGCAGCTCGCGCGGGTGCGCGTCGACGTCGACTACGGGTCCGAGTACCGCTATCGCGATCCGCTGGCCGGCGACCGCACGCTCGCCGTGGTGATCACCCAATCGGGCGAGACCGCGGACACGTTGGCGGCGCTGCGGGAAGCGCAGGCGCGGGGCGCCGCCAGCATCGCGATCTGCAACGTCGTGGGGAGCATGGCGGCGCGGCTGGCCGATGCGGCAGTCTATGCACACGCGGGCCCGGAGGTCGGCGTCGCCTCGACGAAGGCCTTCACGTCGCAGCTCGTGACCGTGGTCCTGCTGGCGCTGCACCTGGCGCGCGTCCGCGGCACGATCGGCGCCGGCGACGCGCGGCGGCTCGTCGCGGCCCTGACGCAACTGCCGGGGTTGATCCAGCGCGCGCTCGGCTGCGACGACGCCGTCGCCGCCATCGCGAAACGGTTCTACCGGCGGACCGACTTCCTGTACCTGGGACGGGGCATCAACTACCCGATCGCGCTCGAAGGCGCTCTCAAGCTCAAGGAGATCTCCTACATCCACGCCGAGGGCTACCCGGCCGGCGAGATGAAGCACGGACCTATCGCGCTCATCGACGAGAAGATGCCGATCGTGGCGCTCGCCCCCGGCGGGCCCGTCTTCGGGAAGATGATGGGCAACCTGCAGGAAGCCAAGGCGCGCGGCGCCGTCCTGATCGTGGTCACCGATGCGGATCCGGAGGCCTTCGCCGACGTGCTCGACCCGGAGCACGACTGCATCGTGCCGATTCCATCCGCCGAGCCGCTCCTCGTGCCGATTCTGGCCGTCGTCCCCCTGCAGCTGCTCGCGTACCACATCGCGGTCCTGCGCGGCTGCGATGTCGATCAGCCGCGCAACCTCGCCAAGAGCGTCACGGTCGAGTAGGCGGTGCCGTTCCTCCAGGACCTCAACCCGGAACAGCGAAGGGCGGTGCTGCACCGCGAGGGTCCGCTCCTGATTCTCGCCGGCGCCGGGTCCGGCAAGACCCGCGTCATCGCCCAGCGCGCCGCCTGCCTGATCGGCGACGGACACGCGGAGCCGCACCAGGTGCTGGCCGTCACCTTCACGAACAAGGCCGCCGAGGAGATGCGCGAGCGAATCGAGCGGCTCCTCGGCACCGCGCAGCCGCGGCTGTGGCTGTCGACGTTCCATGCGTTCTGCGCCCGCCTGCTCCGCCGCGAAGCCCCGCTCGCCGGCCTGTCGCGCGACTTCGTCATCTACGACACCGCCGATCAACTGGCCGTGGTGCGGCGGGCGATGCAGGAGCTCCGGATAGACGAGCGCATGACCCCGCCCCGGGCGGTGCGAGCGCGGATCAGCCACGCGAAGAATCGGATGCTCGCCGCCGACCAGCTCCCCGAGGCCGGGTCGGGCTTCCGCGACGAGCAGCTCGTCCGGGCGTTCGAGCGCTACGACCGGCTGCTGGCGGCCGCCAACGCGCTCGACTTCGACGACCTGCTGCTCAAGGCGGTCGCCCTGTTCGATGCGTCGGACGCGGCCCGCGAGCGTTACGTCGAGCAGTTCCGCTACATCATGGTGGACGAGTACCAGGACACGAACCGGCCCCAGTATCGGCTGCTGCAGCAGTTGGCGTCCCACCGCAACCTGTGCGTCGTCGGGGATCCCGATCAGTCGATCTACAAGTGGCGCGGCGCGGACGTCCGCAACATTCTCGACTTCGAGCAGGACTTCCCCGACGCCACCGTGGTGCGGCTCGAGCGCAACTACCGCTCCACGCAGGTGATTCTGGACGCCGCCTCCGGGTTGATCCGCCGCAACAGCGAGCGCCGGGACAAGCGTCTCTGGACCGAGCGCGCGGCCGGCGACCCGATCGTCTGCCACCGCGCCCGGGACGAGCTGGAGGAGGCCGACTTCGTGCTTGCCCGGCTGCGGCAGGCGCTGGCCGGCGGCGCCGAGTCGGCCGCGGTCCTGTATCGCACCAACGCCCAGTCGCGCGCCATCGAGGACGCGCTCACCCGCGCGGGGCTCGCCTATCGGGTCGTCGGCGGCGTGCGCTTCTACGAGCGCAAGGAAGTCAAGGACGCGCTGGCATACCTGAAGCTGCTGCTCGAGCCGGCCGACGACGTGAGCCTGCGGCGAATCATCAACGTGCCGCCGCGCGGCATCGGCAGGAAGGTGATGGAGGCGCTGGAGGACTCCGCCGCGGCCGGACCCAGATTGTCGCTGTGGGAACGGCTCGTGCGGGCGGTCGACGAGCAGACCGTTCCCCCCCGGGCGCTTGCCGCGCTCGGGAGATTCCGCGCGTTGCGCACGGCCCTGGCGGCGACCGCCGGGACGGAGCCCGCCTCGGTCACGCTGGAACGGACGCTCGACCAGAGCGGCTACGTGCGGGCGCTGCGCGACGCGGCCACGGAGGAGTCGGAGGGCCGCCTCGCCAACCTCATGGAGCTGGTCGCGGCGGCCCGCGATTACGAGCTGCGCGCGCCCGAGACCAGCCTGGCCGGCTTCGTCGATCAGGTGTCGCTGCGCTCCGAGACCGACGAGGAGGAGGGGGCGGCCGACGCCGCCGTCTGGTTGATGACGTTGCACGCGGCGAAGGGTCTCGAGTTCCCCCTGGTGGTCATCACGGGCATGGAGGAAGGACTGTTTCCGCACGCGCGCGCGGCGGACGATGCCGGCGAGCTCGAAGAGGAGCGGCGCCTCTGCTACGTGGGGATTACCCGCGCCCAGTCGCAGCTCGTCCTGACCAGCGCCGCCCGGCGACGGACGTTCGGCGAGTACCGGGACACGGACCCTTCGCGATTTCTGCGCGAGATTCCGGCCGAGCTGCTCGAGACGGTCGTCTCGCCCCAGGTGCGCGGCCGCCGCGTCCCCGAGCGCGGCCGCCACCGGGCCGACCGTGGCCGCGCGCCCCGACCCGCCGGCGACGCGCCGGCAACGACGTTCTTCGACTATGCCGACGAGGACCAGTCGGCGGCGTACGTGCGCCCCGGGATGCGCGTGCGCCATCCCGCGTTCGGCATCGGCACGGTTGCCAGCGTCGAGCCGCTCGCGGGCGACGTGAAGCTCACGGTCCGGTTCGAACGCGCGGGGAGCAAGAAACTGCTGGGGCGCTACGCGAAGCTCGAACCGGCCTGACGGGATCCGTCGGAGTTTCCGGCAGTTGAAGCGGCTGGCAGCCGGGCGCCGCGGGGCGAGGCGCCCGGCCGGGGGGGGGTTACTGGATGTCCGTGATGATCCAGCGGCCCTCGATCAACCCGTCGGGCCCGTTGAGCTCGACCATCTGGAGCGTTATCACCATCGTTCGGTTTTCGGAGCTCCCGTCCCGGTCGACCTCCGCGCTGATGGTGACCTCCTTGGTCACGATCTCCCCTTCCAGCCCGCGAACGGCAATCGGGTTGTTCGGATCGTACGCGCTGACCTCGGGGACCGCGCTCTCCGCGCCGAGCTCGTTCTCGGCGTCCGACACGGCGCGCGAGTGCTGCTGGGACTCGTCGCGATACCGCGTCCACTCTTCCTGGACGTCCCGGTCGCGGCGGCCGACGTCCTCGCCGGCGCGCTCGGCCTCAAGGACGCGTATGACCGCCTCGGAGTTCTCGTCCTGGTACATCTTCATCTCGTCGGCGAACTCCTGCTGAGCGCGCCTGACTTCCTGCACGGCCTCGGACAGCTCGCGCATCCGCAACGCGCGCCGCCGCTCCTCGGCGACGTTCTCGACGTCGAAGCTCCCGACGGTGCCGTCCTCGTCGGGACTGAAGGCCACCATGGAGATGCCGCTAAGCGTGGGCCGGTCGTTGAAACGCGACGCCCGGAAGAAGCTGCTGATCAGCGCCTGCTCCTCGCCGCCGCCGCCGCAGCCGGCCAACACGCTGCCAAGTGCCAGTACCAGGGTCACGAGCAAGCTGGTCATCTTTCTCGACATCCTCAAGCCTGACATCGCTCTGCCTCCCATGAACTGTCGCGCCTGGCCGGACGACCGGCTCCACCGCTCAAGCGCCGGTATCCGGGTCGCCGCCATCGTCAGCGTTCTTCTCCACGAGTCTGGCGATCGACACGACCCGGTCGTCCTCATCGATCCCGATGAGTCGGACTCCCTGGGTCGCCCGGCCGATCGACCGGATGTCCCGGGTCGACATCCGCAGGATCTTGCCCTGCTGGGTGACCAGCATGAGCTCGTCGTCCTGCTCCACCCAGGTCACGCCGACGACCCGACCGTTCCTGGGGCTGGCGTGGATGTTTATGATACCGACTCCCCCGCGCGATTGCACGCGGTATTTGCCCAGCTCCGTGCGCTTGCCGTAGCCGCGCTCGGTCACGGTCAGGAGGGTGCCGCTGGGCCGCAGGGCGGTCATTGCCACGACCTCGTCCCCGCCGCGCAGCGCCACGCCCCGCACACCGCGCGCCGTGCGCCCCATCGATCGCACGTCGGTCTCCCTGAAACGGATCGCCTTGCCCGCGCTGGTGCCGATGAATATCTCGCCGCCGCCGTCCGTGAGCTCGGCGCCGACCACGGCATCGCCCTCGGCGACGCCCATCGCGATGATTCCGCCGGCCCGGGGGTGGCGAAACGCCCGCAGGTCCATCCGCTTGACGATGCCGCGGCGCGTGCCCATCACGACGAACCGCTCGCCCTCCGCCTCCGGCCAGGTCTTGACGGTCTCGAGCGCGGCGATGCGCTCGCCGGGCTCCATCTGCACGAGGTTGGCGATGGCCTTGCCGCGTCCCGCGGGTCCCACGTCGGGGATCGCGTGCACCTTGAGCCAGTACATCCGGCCCCGATCGGAGAAGATGAGGACGTACGCGTGGGTCGACGCGATGAAGACATGGGTCAGGAAGTCCTCTTCCCGCGTGCGCATCCCGAGGCGGCCCTTCCCGCCGCGCCGCTGGTTCCGGTACTGCGTGACGGCCGTGCGCTTCACGTAGCCGGTGTTGCTGACCGTGATGGTCACGTCCTCGTCGGCGATGAGGTCCTCGATGCTGAAGTCGCCCTCGGCGTCGATGATCTCGGTTCGCCGCTCGTCGCCGTAGCGCTCCTGGACGGCCCGCAGCTCCGCGACCACGATCTCCATGAGCCGCGCCTCGCTCTCGAGGATCGCCCGCAGCTCGGCAATCTTCTTCACGAGCTCCGCCAGCTCGTCGATGATCTTCTGCCGCTCCAGTCCCGTCAGCCGCTGCAACTGCATGTCGAGGATCGCTTGCGCCTGGACCTGCGTGAGCGAGAAACGGGCCATCAGCTCGACGCGCGCCTCGGCCGGCGCCCGGGCCGCGCGGATCAACCGGATGATGGCGTCGAGGTTGTCGAGGGCGATCCTCAGTCCCTCGAGGATGTGGGCCCGCGCCTCGGCCTTGCGCAGCTCGAATTCCGTTCGCCGCCGCACCACGCCGCGACGGAACTCGACGAACTCGTCGACCATCGCCAGCAGCGGCAGGATGCGCGGCCGGCCGCCGACGATGGCGAGCATGATGATCCCGAACGACGTCTGCAGCGGGGTGTGCTTGTACAGGTTGTTCAGCACGACCTCCGGCACTTCGCCGCGGCGCAGGTCGATCACGATGCGCATGCCGTCGCGGTCCGACTCGTCGCGCAGGTCGGTGATGCCCTCGACGACCTTGGCGCGCGCCAGGTCGGCGATCTTCTCGAGCAGCCTCGTCTTGTTGAGCTGGTAGGGAATCTCCGTCACCACGATGGCGGTCTTCTCGCCCTTGCCGGTGGTCTCGATCGACGTGCGGGCGCGCAGCGTGATCGATCCGCGCCCCTCGCGGTACGCCTGCGCAATGCCCGCGCGCCCGACGATGAAGCCGCCGGTCGGGAAGTCGGGGCCCGAAACGAAGCTCGCGAGCGTGCGCCGCCTGACGTCGGCCGGCTCGTCGGGATGCTCTGCCACCCACACGATGCCGTCGATGACCTCGCGCAGGTTGTGGGGCGGCACGTTCGTGGCCATCCCCACGGCGATTCCGGCCGACCCGTTCACCAGCAGGTTGGGATAGGGCGCCGGCAGCACGGAGGGCTCCTCGGTCGTCTCGTCGTAGTTCGGGACGAAGTCGACCGTCTCCTTGTCGAGGTCGGCCATCAGGTCGTCGGCCAGCGCTTCCAGCCGCGCCTCGGTGTACCGCATCGCCGCCGGCGGATCGCCGTCGACCGACCCGAAGTTCCCCTGGCCGTCGACCAGCGGGTAGCGCATGTTGAAGCCCTGCGCCAGGCGCACGAGCGTGTCGTAGATCGACGCGTCGCCGTGCGGGTGGAAGTTCCCCATCACCTCGCCGACGATCTTGGCGCACTTGCGGTACGGCCGGTTCGCGGCCAGCCCCATGGCGCGCATCCCGAAGATGACGCGGCGATGGGCCGGCTTGAGGCCGTCGCGCACGTCGGGCAGCGCACGCCCGATGATCACGCTCATGGCGTAATCCATGTACGAGCGGCGCATCTCGTCTTCGATGCTTACGGGTACGCTGGAATGGGTCGGCTCAGGCATGGGTCGCTGATCGGCGCGGGGGCCCCGGCGGCCCCTATACGTCGAGGTTCTCGACGTCGAGGGCGTTCTCTTCGATGAACCGGCGGCGAGGCTCGACCTGGTCGCCCATCAACGTCGAGAACACGAGATCGGACTCGGCGTGGTCTTCGGCGCGCACCTGCAGCAGCGTGCGTGCCTCCGGCTCCATCGTCGTGACCCACAACTGGTCGGGGTTCATCTCGCCGAGCCCCTTGTAGCGGTTGACCGCGACGCCGCGCTTGCCGGCCGCCACGATGTGCTCCACCAGGTCGTCGAGCGAGGTGACCCGCACGTCGCCGGCCTTCTCACCGGTGCGCGACCCGCCGCCCTCCGCCGCGCCGCCGGCCGGGGCGTCGTCCGCCGGCGCGGCGTCGGTCCCGGCGCCGTCGGCGTCGCCGCCGGCCGCCGTCGTGGACACGACCATCGGACCCGTCAGCCCGCGCACGTCCTCGTCCTCGAAGGCCGTCAGCAGCGCGCGATACTCCGCGGATTCGGTGAACGCGACGCCCACGTCCTGCCGGCGCAGGTAGCCGTTCGCCCGCTCGGCGACCCGCAGCATGAACGCGTTGTGCTCCTCGTCGGGATCGACCGTCACCGTGCGGCTGGGCGTCGTCAGGGCCGCGGCGATCGCGACGAGGGCGTCACGGTCGGCGAAGAAGCGGCGCGGGGAGACGATCCCGTGCGTCAGCAGCTCCATGACGACGTCCCGCGCGACGCCGCGACGCGCGACGACCTGCAGCAGCTTCCGAAACGCGGTCAGCTTGTCCAGGAGCTGCGCGAGCCGCTCACCGGCGAACTGCCGCCCCTGCTCCGGGAGCTGCAGGCGCCGCGAGGCGCAGGCGCGCTTGATCAGCCAGGTCTCGAGATCTCGGTCGTCCTTGATGTAGTGCTCGCTGCGGCCCCGCTTGACGCGATACAGGGGGGGCTGCGCGATGTAGATGTAACCGTGCCGGATCAGCTCCGCCATCTGCCGGTAGAAGAACGTCAGCAGCAGCGTCCGGATGTGCGAGCCGTCCACGTCGGCGTCCGTCATGATCACGATCCGGTGATAGCGGAGCTTGGCGAGATCGAAGTCTTCCTTGCCGATCCCGCAGCCCAGCGCCGTGATCATCGTCTTGATCTCGTCGCTGCCCAGCATCTTGTCGAAGCGGGCCTTCTCGACGTTGAGAATCTTGCCCTTGATGGGCAGGATGGCCTGAAAGCGCCGATCCCGCCCCTGTTTCGCCGACCCGCCCGCCGACTCGCCCTCGACGATGAACAGCTCGCTGCGCGCCGGATCCCGCTCCTGGCAGTCCGCCAGCTTGCCGGGCAGCGAGCTGCTGTCGAGCGCCCCCTTGCGCCGCACCAGGTCGCGTGCCTTGCGCGCCGCCTCGCGCGCGCGCGTGGCCTCGATGGCCTTGTTGACGATGCGCTTGGCAACCGCCGGATTCTCCTCGAGGTAGGCGCCGAGCTTGTCGTTGAGGATGGCCTGGACGATGCCCTTCACCTCGGTGTTGCCCAGCTTCGTCTTCGTCTGCCCTTCGAACTGCGGCTGGGGGATCTTGACGCTGACGACCGCGACGAGACCCTCGCGGATGTCGTCTCCGCTCACGCTTTCCTTGAGATCCTTGGCCAGGTTCTGCTTGTTCGCGTAGGCGTTGATCGTGTACGTCAGCGCCGATCGGAAGCCGGACAGGTGGGTGCCGCCCTCCTGGGTGTTGATGTTGTTGGCGAACGAGTACACCGTATCGCTGTAGCCGTCGTTCCACTGCAACGCGATCTCGGCATCGATGCCGTCCCGCTGCCCCCGCATGTAGATCGGCGACGTGTTGACGGCGGTCTTGTTCTTGTTGAGAAACTGCACGAACGAGATGATGCCGCCCTCGTACTGGAAGCGGTGATTCTTGCCAGTCCGCTCGTCGTCGAGCACGATCGTCACGCCGGCGTTGAGGAACGCCAGCTCCCGCAGCCGGTGGGCCAGGGTGTCGAAGCTGAACTCGCCGATCTCGAAGATCTCGGCGTCGGGCCTGAACGTGATCTTGGTGCCCCGGCGCTTCGTCGTGCCGATGACCTCCAGGGGAGCCCCCGGGACGCCGCGCGCGTAGCTCTGGCGATACACGTGCCCGTCGCGCCAGATCTCCAGCTCGAGAGCCTCGGAGAGGGCATTGACGACCGACACGCCGACGCCGTGCAGGCCGCCCGAGACCTTGTAGCTCTTGTCGTCGAACTTCCCGCCGGCGTGCAGCACCGTCAGCACGACCTCCGCCGCGGCCTTGCCGCTGGCGTGCTCGTCGACGGGAATGCCCCGGCCGTTGTCGACGACCGTCACCGAGTTGTCGATGTGAACCGTCACGCCGATCGTGTCGCAGAAACCGGCCAGCGCCTCGTCGATCGAGTTGTCGACGACCTCGTACACGAGATGGTGGAGCCCGGGCGCGCCGGTGGACCCGATGTACATGGCGGGTCGCTTCCGCACGGCCTCGAGTCCTTCGAGGACCTTGATCTTGTCGGCCCGGTAGTCTTCGCCGCCCTCTTCGGCGACGGCGTCCGGAGCGTCAGGTTCGGGCGGGGTCGCGCGATAGTCTTCGTGGTCGAGTTGCGTCATCTAGTCACGACGTCGGATTTGGGAGGCATTTGGGGACGGAAGCAGGTACTCAGACGCGCATCGGCATGATGACGTACGTGTAGTCGCAGCCGTTGCCGCCGATCGGCCGCATCACCGCCTGACTCATCTCGTCCTTGAACTCGAGCTGCACGCTGTCGGTCTCGGCAACGCTCAGGAACTCGAGGATGTACTGGGCGTTGAAGCAGATGTCGAGGGGATCGCCCTGGTAGTCCACGGCCAGCGACTCGCTTGCCTCGCCGATCTCCGGGCTGCTCGACGTGATGTCGATCTGCTGCTCGGCAATCTGGAACTTGACCGCCCGCGAGCGCTCGCTCGACAGCAACGCGACGCGCTTGATCGCGCTCGTGAGCCGGTCGCGCTCGAACTCCACCCGCTTGTCGTTCTGCTTCGGGATCACCCGTTTGTACGCCGGAAATTGCGCATCGATGATGCGCGAGATGAGCTGCCGGCCGTCCACGTCGAAGAACAGGTGGTTCTCGCCGCGCGCGTAGCGCACGTCGCCCTCCCCGTCCACCAGCAGCCGTGCCAGCTCCCAGAGCGTCTTCTTCGGGAGAATCGCCTGGACCTCGTCCGGGTCGCCGCCCTCCGCCGCGCGCTTCGTCGACACGAGCGCGAGCCGGTGCCCATCGGTCGCGACGAGATGCATCGAGGTGGGACCCAGCACGAACAGCGCGCCGTTCAGGAAGTACCGCGTGTCCTCGCCCGTGATGGCGAACTGCGTCCGCATCACCATCTCGCGCAGCGCCGTACGCGGCAGCGCGAAGGCCGCCGTCCCGTCGGGTTCCGGCAGGGTCGGAAAATCCTCCCGCGGCAGCGTCTGCATGCGGGAATCGAACTTCTCGGCGGCCACGCGGACCGCTCCCTTGGGGCCCTCCTTTATCAGGACCTCCACCTCCGGCAGGGCGCGCACGATTTCGTACAGCTTCTTCGCCGGGATGGTGAGCGCGCCGTCGCGGGCGACCGCGGCCGCGCAGCGACCGCGCAACCCGACCTCCAGATCCGTGGCGAGCAGCCGCACGCCGTCGCTGCCGTCGGTTTCGAGGAGCACGTTCGCGAGGATCGGAATGGTGTTCTTGCGTTCGACGATTCCCTGGAACAGCTGCAGCTCGTGCAGCAGATCGGATTTGCGGACGGTTATCTCCATGCGGCTACTGACCTCGGCCGACGGCGTTGTGCTTTCGAATCCGAGTACAGAAAAACACTGAAATTATACAGGAAGAGGAAGGTGATATGAAACTGTGGACGGTTTTGTAAATTCTTCTGACTGAAACATTTAGCGAGAGTGCAGGTTGTGCGTGAAGCCGCTAGCCGCGGCCGTCCTCCGTGGATGGCCGCGGAAGGCGCGGGCCGCGCGGGGGGCGGCTGCGCCGGGGCTGTGGACGCGCGCGCGGCGGGCCGGCCTGCACTAGCCGAACGACTTGAGGAAGCTGTTGATGAGGGTGTGGAAATCGCGGTCGCGCTTGCAGCGCTCGTCGATCTTGCGGATCGAGTGGATGACCGTGGAATGATGCTTGCCGCCGAAGCTCTTGCCGATCTGGGGCAGCGAGGCGCCGGTGAGCGACTTGGCCAGGTACATCGCGATCTGGCGCGGGAGCGCGACCGCCTTGGAGTTGTTGCGCGACTTCAGATCCGCGACCTTGAGCTCGTAGTGGTTGGCGACGAACTTCTGCACCATGTCGATCGTGACGGCGTCGTCTCGGCGGTCGATGAGGTCCCGCAGCACCTCCTTGGCGAGCGACAGCGAGATCTCCATGCCCGTCAGCGAGGCGTACGCGATGAGGCGGATCAGCGATCCCTCGAGCTCCCGGACGTTCGACTTGATCCGGCCGCCGATGTACAGGGCCACGTCGTCGGGCAGCGGCACGGCCTCCGCACCGGCCTTCTTCTTGAGGATCGCGACCTTGGTCTCGAGGTCGGGCGGCTGGATGTCGGCGATCAGTCCCCATTCGAAGCGGGAGCGCAGGCGCTCCTCGAGCGCCGGAATCTCGTTCGGCGGGCAGTCGCTGCTGATCACGATCTGCTTCTGCGCGTCGTACAGCGAGTTGAACGTGTGGAAGAACTCGGTCTGCGTGCCCTCCTTGCCCGCCAGGAACTGGACGTCGTCCACCAGCAGGACGTCCATGCTTCGATACCGCTCCCGGAAATCCAGGATGCGGTCGTAGCGGACAGCGTTGATCATCTCGTTCATGAACCGCTCCGAGGAGATGTAGCTCAGCCTGAGGGGCGGCGACTGGCCGAGGAGATACTGGCCGATCGCGTGCATCAGGTGGGTCTTTCCGAGACCCACGCCGCCGTAGATGTACAGGGGGTTGTACGAGCGCGACGGTGCCTCGGCGACGGCCAGCGCGGCGGCGTGGGCGAACTGGTTCGACGGGCCGACGACGAACGTGTCGAACGTGTAGCGCGGGCTCAGCACGCCTGGCGGCGGCGTAGGAACCCTGGGGCGGGCGGCCGGCTCGGCCGCGGCCGGCGGGGCCTCGGCCTCGGCCTCGGTCACGAAGTCGAGGCGGACGCCGGCGGGACGAATCTCGAGGGCCGCCTCGTTGATGACGCCGGCGTAGTGCTTCGCCAGCCAGTCGCGGAACTGGCTGTTGGGCACGCGGATCCTGAGGCGCTCGCCGTTCTCGTCCACCAGCGCTGTCGGCTTGAACCACGTGTAGTAGCTGTGGCGGTTTATCTTGGTTTCGACACGCGCGAGGATGTCGTTCCAGACGTTTTCCGCCATGGTGGTACCGTGTGACGTTCAGGAAACGAGCGCGCTGGGATCGGCCGGCGACGGGGGCGGCTTGAGTCCCCTCCACGCGGCACGAGACAGGCGAACCGGGACCCCCGGGAAGCACCCTCGGATTTCCACAAACTTTTCCACAGGTGTGGAAAACTGCAGGGGACAGGGGGCCTTCCCGGGAGCGGGCTGAATGTAACATACCCGTTAATGGGTCGCCAACCGTTGACACTGCCAAGCCGGGTCAACTACGATCCACTTCCCGTGCGCCTGCGGAACGCGCGGGCCGTTCGCACGGAGTCGCGGGGGGACCAACCAGGATGAAGCGCACGTATCAGCCGAACCGCCGCCGCCGGAGGCGCACGCACGGCTTCCGGAAGCGGATGAGCACCAAGAGCGGGCGCCTCATCCTGAAGAGTCGGCGGGCGAAGGGACGCCGGCGGCTGGCGGTCTCTTGAGCCGGACGTTGACCCGCCGGGAGCGTCTCCGGACCCGGCCGGAGTTCCTCGCCGTGCAGCGCCGCGGGGCGCGCAGCCGCGGACGCTACCTGACGCTGCTCGGCCTGCCGAACGGCCTGGACGTCACGCGCCTGGGCGTTGTGGCGTCGCGGCGGCTCGGCAAGGCGTTCCGCCGAAACCGGTCCAAGCGCCTGATCAGGGAGATCTTCCGTCTCAACAAGCGCCGCTCCGGATTCGATCTCGTCGTGCTGCCCCGCCCGGAGCTGTGCGATGCGGCGTTCGACGCGCTGCAGGCCGACTACCGGAACGCGTTGCGACGATTCGAGCGATCTCATGGCTGACCCCGGCAGCGTGGCGAGATGGGTGGCGGGCCTGCCCGCCGCCGGGTTGCTGGGGGCTATTGCTGCCTATCGGGTGCTGCTTGCGCCGCTCTTCGCGGGGTCCTGCCGCTTCGTTCCCTCGTGCTCCGCGTACGCCCGGGAGGCGATTGCCACGCACGGGGCGCTGCGGGGCAGCCTGCTGGCGGCGTGGCGCCTGGCCCGCTGCCAGCCGCTCTGCCGGGGCGGGCTCGACCAGGTACCCGGCCCGAAGCTGCGCTGAGCACGTCGCCGAGCACGACGCGTCATGGAGAGAAGGGTTCTCCTCGCCGTCTTCCTGTCCTTCCTGGTTCTCTACATCTACCAGGCGCTGGTCGGACCACCGCCCGGAGAGCGTACCGGGGCCGGGCGTCCGGCTTCCCCGTCGACGGCGCCGACGGCGCCGACCGAGCTGCCCCCGCCGCCGCCGGTCGCCGCGGACGGGCTCGCCGCTCCCGGTGCAGGTGCGCCCGCTGCCGGCGACCCGGGCGGCGTCGCGGCGGACCCGGTAGTCGCGGACACGGAGGCGCGTGAAATCGTCGTCGAGAGCGACCGGTTCAGGGCGGTCTTCGCCAACCGCGGTGCGGAGCTGCTGAGCTGGCAACTGGCGGACTACCTCGACGATGGTCGGCCCGTGGATCTCGTCCCGCGGGATCTGCCGCCGGGCGAGCCGGCGCCGTTCGCGCTGGCGTTCGAGGACGAGCAGTTGACCCGCCTGGCCGCTGAAGCCCTCTACCGGCCGAGTGCCGGCCGCGTGCGGCTTGCCGATCGAACGGAGACGCTGACATTCGACTACGAGGACGCCGGGGGGCTGCGGATCCGCAAGACTTTTCGGTTCGATCCGTCGGCGAGCCCGTACCTGATCACGCTGGCGGTGGAGGCGGCGCAAGGGGGGGAAGCGCTCAACCCCGCGTTGCGCTGGGGTCCGGCGCTCGGCGGCGGCGAGCACACGACCTCGGGGTTCGCGTTCCGGCAGGGCCCGCGCGGCGTCGTGTATGGCCGGCTCCTGGAAGACGGCGTCATCGCCGAGCTCGAAGTCACCCGCCCCGCGGCATCCGACGTGGCGGCGCAGCCCACCTACCAGGGCCAGTTGGCGTTCGCGGGCGTCGACAACCACTACTTTCTGGCCGCGGCGCTGCCCGGGGTGCAGGAGGCGACGGTTCGGTACCGCGCCGTACCGCTCCCCCCGCGGACGGTGGACGGCGAGCCGCGGGAGCTGATGGCCTTCGACCTGCGGCTGGCCGGCGGTCCGGACGGCCTGCCCTTCTACCTGGGGCCGAAGGACTTCGACATCCTGGAAGCCGCGGACCCGGCCCTGCCGCGCGCCATCGAGTTCGGCTTCCTGTCCTGGCTGGTGGTTCCCCTGCACCGGTCCCTGAGCTGGGTGCATGCCGGCGTCGGCAACTGGGGGCTCTCCATCATCATCCTGACCATCCTGATCAACATCGTGATCTTCCCGCTGCGGCACAAGAGCGTCGTGTCGATGCGCAAGATGCAGGAGCTGCAGCCGGAGATGAAGGCGATTCAGGAGCGCTACAAGCACCTGAAGGCGAGCGATCCGGACAAGCAGAAGATGAATCAGGAGGTCATGGCGCTCTACCGCGACCGCGGCGTCAACCCGGCGAGCGGCTGCCTGCCCATGCTCGCGACGATGCCGATACTGTTCGCGTTCTACCGGTTGCTCACGATGGCGATCGAGATTCGCGGCGCGCCGTTCCTGCTCTGGATCGAGGACCTGTCGGTGCACGATCCGCTGTACGTCACGCCGCTCGTGATGGGTGCATCGATGGTCCTGCAGCAACGCCTGTCACCGGCCCAGGTCGACGCGATGCAGCAGCGGATGATGATGCTGATGCCGGTCGTCTTCACGTTCATGTTTCTCTGGGCCCCGAGCGGACTCGTGCTCTACTGGCTCACGAGCAACGTGCTGGGGATTGGGCAGCAGGTGATCACGAACCGCGTGATCGGGCCGCCGAAGGTCCGTACCGTGCGGCCGCCGGCCGAACGTCGGGTCCGGACTCCGCGCCGGGACAAGGGCGGCAAGAAGGCGGCGTCGTCGAGCCGGGAGACGGCGCGGTAGAGCGGCGCGGACACCGGGTGGCCTGGTCGGTCGGGAATCGGAGCCGCGGGCTCCCGGAGCGAGGGCGGTGGGGAACGATCTGAGCGCGCAGCTGGTCGGGTTCGTGGAGTCGGTCACGGCGGCCATGGGGCTCGATTCGAAGGTCACGGTCGAGCCGATCGCCGACGGCACCCGCATCGTGATTGCCGGCGAAGGATGCGAGGTGTTCCTGCGCCGCCGGGCGGCCGCGCTCGATGCCCTGCAGCATCTCGTCAATGCCGCGTTTCGCCGCCAGCATCCCGGCCGGCATATCGTGGTGGACTGCCTCGACTACCGCAAGGGCAAGGACGCCGAGCTGCGGGAGACAGCGCGGCTGCTTGTCGACCGGGCCCGCGAGACGGGCGAACCGCAGGAGATCGGCCCGCTCAATCCGTACGCCCGCCGCATCGTGCATCTGGCCGTCGCCGAGCTCCCGGGTGCGTCGTCGGAGAGCATCGGGGACGCGTTCACGAAGACGGTCGTGATCAGCGCGGACGCCCCAGCAACCTGACGGGAGGCATGTACTCCCCCGACGACACGATCGTCGCGGTCGCGACGCCTCCGGGGCGCGGCGGCATCGGCGTCGTGCGCGTCAGCGGACCGGGTGCGGCGGAGGCCGTGAGGGCCGTCCTCTGCGACCCCGTGGACCTGCCGCCGCGCCGGGCGACGCTGACCGCGGTGAAGGGCGCGTCGGGCCGCCTGGATCGCGTCCTCGCCACCCGCTTTCCCGCGCCCGCGTCGTACACCGGCGAGGATGTCGTCGAGATCAGCGGCCACGGGAGTCCCCTGCTGCTGCGGCTGATCGTCGAAGCGGTCGTCGACGCCGGCGCCCGGCTGGCCGAGCCCGGCGAATTCACCCTGCGGGCGTTCGTCAATGGCCGCATGGATCTGGTGCAGGCCGAAGCGGTCGTCGATCTGGTCAACGCGGTGACGCCGCTGCAGGCGCGCGTCGCCTTCGACCAGCTCGAGGGCACGGTCACCGGGGCAATCGGCGAGATCGAGGCGGAACTGTTCGACCTCGCGGCCCGCCTGGAGGCCTCGATCGACTTTCCCGACGAGGGCTACCATTTCGCCGCTGCCTCCGCGGTGGCCGCGGATACGCAGGCGCTGCGTCGCCGGACGGAGACTCTGCTCGCCGACGCACGCCGCGGCCGGCTGGTCCGCGACGGGTGCCAGGTGGTCATCCTCGGCAAGCCGAACGTGGGCAAGTCCACCCTGTTCAACCGGTTGCTCGGCACCGCGCGCGCCATCGTCACGGAAGTGGCCGGCACGACCCGGGACCTGCTCACCGAGACGGTGGAGATCGAGGGCGTGCCGGTCACGCTGGTCGACACGGCCGGGATCCGGGCGACCGCCGATGCCGTCGAGTCGGAAGGGGTCGCGCGCTCGCGGGGGGCCCTGGGCGTGGCCGCCGCGGTGCTGCTCGTGCTCGATCGGTCGCGGCCGCTGGGGCCGGACGACCAGGAGCTGCTGCGGGCGACCCGCTCGGCAGGCCGTGTCCTTGTCGTCAACAAGACGGACCTGCCGGCGCGCTGGGAGATCGGCGACGTGCCGGCCGAGGGCCCCGTGGTGCCGGTGTCCTTGCAGGGGGAACCCGCACTCGGGGACCTGCGGGCAGCCGTGGCGGACGTGCTGGGGGCGGGCGAGCGGCTCCGCGATACGCCGCTGCTCTCCAATCTGCGCCACATCGGCCTGGTCGAGCGGGCGGCCGCCGCGCTGGCCCGCGCCGCCGCCGCCGCTGCCGCCGCCGCGCCGGAGGAGCTGGTGCTCGCAGACCTGCAGGACGCGCGCGCCGCGCTCGAGGAGGTGACGGGCAAGCGCACGTCGGACGATTTGCTGCAGCACATCTTCGCGCGGTTCTGCATCGGGAAGTAGGGGCGCGGGCCGCAGGATGGAGAGGTTCGACGTCATCGTCATCGGTGCCGGACACGCCGGCTGCGAGGCGGCCTACGCGGCGGCGCGCATGGGCTGCCGCGTAGGCCTGTGCACGCTCTCGCGCGAGACCGTGGCCCACATGCCGTGCAACCCGGCCATCGGCGGGACCGCGAAGGGGCACCTCGTACGCGAGATCGACGCGCTCGGCGGCCTGATGGGCGTGGCCATCGACGCGACCGGCATTCAGTTCAAGCTGCTCAACCGCAGCCGTGGGCCCGCCGTCTGGTCGCCCCGCGCGCAGGCGGACAAGCGGCGCTATGGGGCCTGGGTGCGCGCCGAGCTCGACCGGCAGCCCGGGATTCGGTGGGTGACCGGCCGGGCGGGCCGGATCCTCGCCGAGCACGGCGCCGCGACCGGCATCACGCTCGAGTCTGGCGACCGGATGGCCTGCAGGGCGGTGGTGGTCACGACCGGGACCTTCCTCAACGGGCTGATCCACATCGGGCCGGAGACGCGCTCGGCCGGCCGGGCGGGCGAGCCGGCGTCGCACGAGCTCGCGGAGTCGCTCAAGGCGCTGGGGTTCCGCTGGGGCCGCCTGAAGACCGGGACGCCGCCGCGGCTCGACCGGCGCAGCATCGACTTCGGACGGTTCGAGCCGGCGCCGGGCGACCAGGAGCCGGTGCCGTTCTCGTTCCTGACGGACGCGATCGACCGCCCCCAGATCCTGTGCCATCTCCTGCACACGACCGCGCGCGTGCGTGACCTCGTGCGCGCGAACATCAGCCGCTCGCCCCTGTACAACGGCCAGATCTCGGGCATCGGACCCCGCTATTGCCCGTCGCTCGAGGACAAGATCATGCGCTTCCCGGATCGGGAGCGACACCAGATCTTTCTGGAGCCGGAGGGGATAGGCGTCGACGAGACGTACGTGAACGGCTACTCGATGAGCCTGCCGCGCGATGTTCAGGAGGACCTGGTGCGCGCGTTGCCCGGCCTCGAGGACGCGGTCATGCTGCGCCCCGGCTACGCGGTCGAGTACGACTTCGTGCAACCGACGGAGCTGCAGCCCACGTTCGAGACGAAGCGTGTCGGCGGCCTGTTCCTGGCCGGCCAGGTCAACGGCACCTCGGGGTACGAGGAGGCGGCCGCGCAGGGTCTGCTGGCCGGCATAAACGCCGCGTTGCGCGTACGCGGCGGCGAACCGCTCGTGCTGGGCCGGGAGGACGCGTACATCGGCGTGCTCGCCGATGATCTGACGACGAAGGGCTGCCTGGAGCCGTACCGGATGTTCACGTCGCGCGCCGAGCACCGGCTGCTGCTGCGGATCGACAGCGCGGATCTCCGCTTGACCGAGCGCGGCCGCCGGGTCGGCCTGGTCAGCGACGAGCGGTGGGCGCGCTACGAGGGGCGGCGCAGCCGCTACGAGCGCAACCTGCACCGCGTGCGGCGCACGAGCATAGCGCTCGACGGTGCGGACCGCGCCCCGGCGGCGCAACTGCTGCGACGGCCGCAGGTCCGTCTGGCCGACCTCGCGGAGGCCGGCGCCGTCGAGCTCGACATCGCGCCGGGGCAGCGGCATCTCGATCTGCCGAGCGTGGAGACGGAGTTCAAGTACGCCGGCTATCTGGCGCGGCAGCAGGCTGTCGTCGAGCGCACCCGGCGCCAGGAGCACCGGGCCATCCCGCCGGACTTCCGCTACGACATCGTGCCCGGTTTGTCCCGGGAGGTCGTCGAGCGTCTCACGGAGATCAGACCGCGCACCCTCGGGCAGGCACTGCGGGTGCCGGGCGTCACGCCGGCGGCGGTCACGATCATTGCCGCCCACGCGGCGCGCGGCGAGGCACGCGCCACGCCCCGCGGCGCATGAGGCATGGCCGGACGGCTGATCCGGGGCGAGCTGGCCGAGCGCCTGCGCCTGCGCGTGGCGCGCGCAGGGCTCGACGTGTCCGGTCGACTGCTCGACAACCTCGTGTCCTACATCGGGCTGCTGCGCCGCTGGAACGCGCGCGTGAACCTGACGGCCCTGGATGCCGGCGACGACGGACTGGACAGGCTGATCGTGGAGCCCCTGGCGGCGGCCCGGCACGTCGCGGCCCCCGCGCCGCGGCTCGTCGACATCGGCTCGGGCGGCGGATCGCCGGCCATACCGCTGCGGCTGGCGCTGCCGGGCGGCTCGTTGCTGATGGTCGAGGCGCGGGCGCGCAAGGCCGCCTTTCTGCGCGAGGTCGTCAGGCACCTCGGCCTGGCGGACACCGCCGTTGCAGCCGGGCGTTTCGAGGAACTGGTGGACAGGCCGCCGTGGCGGGGCGCGTTCGACCTGCTGACGCTGCGGGCGGTGCGAGTGGACGCGGCGGCACTGCGCGGCCTGCAGACTTTCCTGAGAGGTGGCGGGGAGCTCTTCCTCTTCACGGGACCGCGCGGGGAGGAGCCGCTGGCTGCCGCGGAGCCGCCGCTGGTGCTGCACGCGACGCATCCGCTGGTCCCGAGCCTGCGCAGCCGCCTCGTGGTGCTGCGCAAGACGCCAGCCGGCCCGACGAAGAACAAATAGCGAAGATGAGACGTTGAGCCGGCAGCTTCACCCGGGCGACGGTTTCGCCGAGCCCGGGGTTGCGCGGCCGGCACGAGCGCCACGCCTCCGGAGGGGCGATGCGCCCCGGCTCAGCTACCACCCCCGGAGGGCGACCCGGGAGCCGCGTCGGCACCGTCAATCTGCGGAAAGTCGCGCCGCGAGTACAAAGCCAGATAGCCGGGAACCCGACCGCGGATGGCCTCCGCACCGCCCTCGTCACGATCCACGAGGGCGATAACGCCGGCGACGAGGCAGCCGGCCTTTTGCGCTTCGTCCACGGCCTTCAGCGCGGAGCGGCCGCTGGTCACGACGTCCTCCACGATGACGACGCGCGTACCCGGCGGCGGCGGGTTCTCGATGAGCCGCATGGTGCCGTGCGTTTTCGGCTGCTTTCGGACGTAGAACCCGTCGAGGAGCCGTCCTTGCGCAGCCGCGCGCAGCATGGTGGCGCCGACAATCGGGTCCGCGCCGTGGGTGAGGCCTCCGACCGCGCGAATCTGTGCTGGCAGGGCGGTGGCCGGGAGCGCGTCGAGAGCCTGTACGAAGGCGTCGCCGACGAGCGGCGCGCCGTCGGCGCTGAGCGTCACCGGCTTGCAGTCGAAATAGTAGGTGGAGACCTTGCCGGAGCTCAGCGTCAGCCTGCGGCCGGTATGAAGCGCCCGATCGGCAAGCAGTTTCCAAAGCGGATCGTTGGGCATGGACGGCAACCTCGGCGGACTGGATGGTGCAACGCATTATGGTAGCACCTGGGCGTGCGCCGAAGGGAACGGCGCCAACCGCCGCGGCCGGGCACCGCCGATCGCCTGGCGGCGACGGGCCACTGGCGGCTGGAGGCGCAAGGGATGTTCCACGTGGAACAAGTCCCGGAGCTCGTGGTGAATCGTGGCAACGTGGCAGGGCGACCGGCCAGGACGTGGTCTCGCGCCGGCTTCTCGAGGGGATGCATCGCTGCTCGAGTGCAGCGATAGCGAGTTGTCACGGGGTGCCGTCGGCGGTGGCGCAAGGCATGGCGTCGGCGGCGGGCGCTTCGGGCGTTGCGCGCCGCGCGCGGAGGGGATGGCGCAGACGGGGCCGGCGAAGGCGACGTACCGGCCGTCGCGAATGCGGTGATGTTCCACGTGGAACGACATGGCGAGCGCCGACGGCGCGCCGCAAGTCCGGCGGCCCTCGGCTCCTGCGCCGTTGACCGTGAGCGGTAAAAGTCGTACCTTGGAACCCGCTTCTCGGCGACGAGGAGTGACGCGCAGATCATGTGGTTTCGCCTGAGAAAGCCTGCCCCGCCGCCTCCGCGAGAGAGTCCGCTCAAGCCCGTCGTCGCCATCGCGAATCAGAAGGGCGGCGTCGGCAAGACGACGACGGTCATCAACCTGGCCGCGTCGCTGGCCGTTGCCGGGCGCAAGGTGCTCGTCATCGACATGGATCCGCAGGCCAACTTGACCAGTGGCGTCGGCTTGAAAGGCAAGCGCGCTGCCGGTGGGACCATCTACGACGCCCTGACCCGCGATGCGCCGGTCGATGTGGAGGAGTTCGTCCTCGAGACCGTGGTGCGAAATCTGTCGCTCGTACCCGCGGATCGTCACTTGACGGGCGCCGAGCTCGAGCTCGTGGCCCACCCCAACCGCGAGTCGCGGCTGCGGCCGCTCGTTGCGGCGGCCCGCGATCGTTTCGAGCTCGTCTTCATCGACACGCCGCCATCACTCGGTCTGCTGACCCTCAACGCCCTCGTGGCGGCCGATGAAGTACTGATTCCGTTGACCTGCGAGTATTTCGCCCTCGAGGGTGTCGCCGAGCTGACCGCTACGGTCCGGCGGGTTCGCGGCGGCCTGAATCCGGATCTGTCGATTGGAGGCGTCCTGTTGACGATGACCGATACACGCACGAATCTCGGCCGACAGGTGGCGGCGGAGGTGAGGGCGTTCTTCAAGAACAAGGTATTCTCAACGGTCATTCCCCGTAATATTCGTTTGGGCGAAGCACCTAGCCATGGTTTGCCCGCGATCATGTACGACAGCCGGGCGCGGGGGGCCGCGGCGTACGCGGCGCTTGCGGACGAGGTCCTGGCGGCGGGGCGGAGCGCCGGGGGCGGGGGGCGCGGGAACCGTGGCTGACAAGCGCCCGGCGCTGGGTCGCGGGCTGAGCGCGCTCATCCCCGAGGTGCCGCCGCCGGCGCCGCGCACGGACGCGCCGACGGAGGTCGACCTCGACCTGATCGAGCCCAACCGCCACCAGCCGCGGCGCATCATGGACGACGCGAAGCTGGAGGAGCTGGCCCAGTCGATCAGGGGCAGTGGGATCATTCAGCCCATCGTGGTTCGGCGGCGCGGGGAAGGGGCGTACGAGATCGTCGCGGGCGAACGCCGCTGGCGGGCCGCCCAGCGCGCGGGCCTGCTGAAGGTGCCGGTCGTCGTCCGCGACGTGCCGGACGACAAGCGCCTCGAGCTGGCGCTCATCGAGAACGTGCAGCGGGAGGATCTCAATCCGATCGAGGAGGCGCGCGCCTACAACCGCCTGGCCGACGAGTTCGGGCTGACCCAGGAGGAGACTGCGCGCGCCGTCGGCAAGGATCGCGCAACGGTCGCCAACTACCAGCGCCTGCTGGCGCTGGCCGCCGAGGTTCAGGCGGACGTCGCGGCGGGCGCCCTGAGCATGGGCCACGCGCGGGCGCTCGTCGCGCTCCCGGACGCGGCGGCCCAGCGCCGTGCGGCGCGGGACGTGCGGACGCGCGGGCTGTCCGTCCGCGAGACCGAGCTGCTGGTCAAGCGCCGCCTGGCGCCCCCTGCGCCGCCGCCCTCCGGCCCCGACCCGCACACGAAGGCCGCGGCCGAGCGGCTGCGCGTCGCGCTCGGGACCGGCGTGGAGATCGTGAGGCGGCGGCGGGGCGGAAGGATCGAGATCCACTTCCGTTCCGAAGAGGAGCTGCAGCGGTTGTTCGAGCAGCTCACCGCCCCGCAGGGCTGATCCGGCGGCTTGCCCCGGCTGCCCGTGGATGGTATAAAAACTGTTTGGCCCGCCGCGGATCATCCCTTAGTGACAGGTCCTGCGTGCGACAGTCCACGCCCGCCGAATGCAGCGGGGCTTTTTCCACGGGCTGCTGGGAGTCTGCCCCGCAGGAACGGCGCAGACTCCGCAAGGCGCGCACAGCGCGCCTGGGCGGGCGGCGCGGGGCGCAAGGGGTCCCGCAAGCGGACGCGCGGGGGGCGCAGCCCCGTCTGATGGAAGCCAGCATGCGAGTTATCTGACGATGGCGAATCGCACTGCCGCCGCACGGTACGTACGTGCCCTGCTCGAGGTCTGCGAGCGGGAGGGCGAGCTCGAGCGCGTCGAGCGGGAGGTGTCGGCGTTCGCGGGGTTGTTCGACGAGCACCCCACGCTGCGCAAGAGCCTGCTCAATCCGGCGGTGCCGCCCGCCCCGAAGCGAACCGTGGTCGCGGAGCTCCTCGATCGCGCGGGCGACCTGTCGCCGGTCACGCGCCGGCTGCTCACCCTGCTGGCGGAGCGCGACCGGCTGTCGCTGCTGCCCGAGATTCTCGACGTGTACCGCGATCGCCTGATGGAGCGCCAGGGCATGGTGCGGGCGCGGATCACCACGGCGGCGGCGCTGCCGGACGGCCGCACGCAGGAACTGACCCGGCAGCTCGAGGCCGCGACCGGCAAGCGGGTCACCGTCGAAACCGCCGTCGATCCGGAGGTCATCGGCGGCGTGGTCACCCAGATCGGCAGCACGGTCTGGGACGGCAGCATCGCGCGGCATCTGGCCCGGCTGCGGGAGCGTTTCCTGGGCGACGCGGCCGGCTAGCAGCCCGTGGTGAGACCCCGCGTCGCACCGAGAGCGGCCAGGCGCCCGCGCCGCAGAACGGCGCCGACGCCTGGGCCCCAGCGAGGGTTGGTTGGGCGGCAACCGGAGGCGGCGGCGATTGCCGGGCCAGGAGCCACGCAGCCATGGCGGGGTGCGGGCTCCTGAAGGCGCGCCTCGGCGGGAGCGGCGCGGGGTTGCGGGGCCTCCGCAAGCGGACGCCGGGGGTTCGGGGCGCAGCCCCGTCTGATGGAAGCTGACGGAGTCGAAGCTATGGACATCAAGGCAGACGAGATCTCCAGAATCATCAAGGACCAGCTCGGGGGCTACGCCCTCGACGTCGACGTTGCCGAGGTCGGCACGGTGGTGTCCGTCGGCGACGGGATCGCGCGCATCCACGGCATCGAGGGCGCGATGGCCACCGAGATGCTCGAGTTCACCCAGGGCGTCTTCGGCATCGCTCTCAATCTGGAGGAGGAGAGCGTCGGCGCCGTGCTGCTGGGCGAGTCGACCGAGATCAAGGAGGGGGACCCGGTCAAGCGGACGGGACGCATCATCTCGGTGCCGGTCGGCGACGAGCTGCTCGGGCGCGTCGTCAACGCGCTCGGCCAGCCGGTCGACGGCAAGGGGCCGATCACGACCGGGCAGCACGCGCCCATCGAGAAGATTGCACCGGGCGTCGTGGACCGCCAGCCGGTGAAGGAGCCGCTGCAGACGGGGCTCAAGGCCATCGACGCCATGATTCCGATTGGCCGCGGCCAGCGCGAGCTCATCATCGGCGACCGGCAGACCGGCAAGACGGCTGTGGCCGTCGACACCATCATCAACCAGAAGGGGCTCGACGTCGTCTGCATCTACAACGCCGTCGGCCAGAAGCAGTCGACGGTCGCGCAGGTGGTGCGCACTCTCGAGGATGCCGGGGCGATGGAGTACACCATCGTCGTGACGGCGGGTGCCTCCGACCCGGCGCCGCTCCTGTACATCAGCCCGTATTCGGCCTGCGCGATGGGCGAGTACTTCCGCGACAGCGGGCGCCACGCGCTGTGCATCTACGACGATTTGTCCAAGCACGCGCAGGCGTACCGCGAGATCTCGCTGCTGCTCCGCCGGCCGCCGGGCCGCGAGGCGTATCCCGGGGACGTGTTCTACCTGCACTCCCGGCTGCTGGAGCGGGCGGCCAAGATGCGCAACGAGCTCGGCGGCGGCTCGCTCACGGCGCTGCCAATCATCGAGACCCAGGCCGGCGACCTGTCGGCCTACATCCCCACCAACGTCATCTCGATTACGGACGGGCAGATCTTCCTGGAGTCGGATCTGTTCCACCAGGGCATTCGGCCGGCGATCAACGTCGGCAACTCGGTCTCGCGGGTCGGGGGATCGGCGCAGGTGCGGGCCATGCGCCAGGTCGCCGGGACGCTGCGGCTCGATCTGGCCCAGTTCCGGGAGCTGGCCGCGTTCGCGCAGTTCGGCAGCGACCTCGACAAGGCGACGCAGGACCAGCTCAATCGCGGCCGCCGCCTGGTCGAGGTGCTCAAGCAGCCGCAGTACCAGCCGCTGGCGGTCGAGCGGCAGGTTCTCATCATCTTCGCCGGCACCAACGGCTTCCTCGACGAGGTCGCCGAGAGCGACGTGGCGACCTACGAGCGGGAGCTGTACGAGTTTATGGAGGTGCGGCACCGGGAGCTCGTGGAGCGGCTGACCGCGTTGAAGAAGCTCGACGACGAGTTGCGCCGCGACGTCACCGCCGCCGTCAAGGCGTTCACCGAGCAGTTCACCTCGGCGCGGAAGGGAGTGGCAGCCTAAGCGATGCCGTCGCTCATCGACATGCGGCGCCGTATCCGCGCCGTCAAATCGACGCAGCAGATCACGAAGGCGATGAAGACCGTCGCCGCGTCGAAGCTGCGCCGCGCGCAGGAGCGCATCACGGGTGCGCGCCCGTTCGCCCAGTTGATGCTGGGCGTCCTGAACAGCCTGGCGACGCGCGTCGATCCGGCGCTGCACCCGCTGCTCGCGGCGGCGGAGGATCGCCCGTCGGCGCCGACGCTCCTCATCGTCGTGACGGCCGACAAGGGGCTCTGCGGCAGCTTCAACTCCAGCCTGGTGCGTCGCGCGGGCACGTACGTCGCCGACGCGGATCGCGAGGTCGCGCTCGGCCTCATCGGCCGCAAGGGCCGCGACTTCTTCGTGCGGCGCGGATTCGACGTCCGCTACGAAGACGTCAACGTGTTCGCGAACCTGCGCTACACGCACGCCCAGGCGGCGGCGCGGGTGGCGATCGAGGAATTCACCGCCGGCGCTGCGCGCGACGTGTACCTGATCTACAACGAGTTCAAGAGCGTGCTGCAGCAGCGTGTGGTCGTCGAGCGGCTGCTCCCGATCCCGCGCTTCGAGGACGACTCGGGCGCGGCGGCGGAGGTGCTGGCCGGCCACCTGTTCGAGCCGACGCCCGCGGAGATCTTCGACGAGCTGTTGCCCCGGCACGTGGAGACGCAGCTCTTCCGCGCGCTGCTCGAGTCCGCCGCGGCGGAGCATGCGGCCCGGATGACGGCAATGGACGCGGCCACCCGGAACGCCGGGGAGATGATCGATCAGTTGACGCTCTACATGAACAAGATGCGGCAAGCCACGATCACGCGCGAGCTGATCGAGGTCGTGTCGGGCGCGGAAGCCTTGTAACGCGGGAGCCGAGAGAGCATGGCCAACGGAGTGAGCACGAGCGAGAAGACCGGCAAGGTCGTCCAGGTGATCGGGCCGGTCGTGGACGTCGAGTTCGAGAGCGGACATCTCCCGCCCATCTACAACGCGCTGCACATCAAGTCGGAGATGGCAGGGGGGGAAGCCATCGACGTGATCGCCGAGGTCGAGCAGCATCTCGGCGAGAGCCGCGTGCGGGCCGTCTCCATGAAGCCCACCGACGGGATGCAGCGCGGCATGGCGGCCGTCGACACCGGCGCGCCCATCTCGATGCCGGTGGGCCCTCAGACGCTGGGACGGGTGCTGAACGTGCTGGGCGAGCCCGTCGACTTCCCGGACCGCCCGGTCATGGCCGAGGAGCGCTGGCCGATCCATCGGCCGGCGCCGCCGCTCGAGGATCAGTCCACCGAGCTGCAAATGTTTGAGACCGGCATCAAGGTCGTCGACCTGCTCGAACCCTACCTGCAGGGCGGCAAGATTGGGCTGTTCGGCGGCGCGGGCGTCGGCAAGACGGTCATCATCCAGGAGCTGATCCACAACATCGCCCTGAAGCACGGCGGCGTCTCCGTGTTCGGCGGCGTGGGCGAGCGCACGCGCGAGGGGAACGACCTGTGGCTCGAGTTCCAGGAGAGCGGCGTGGTCGACCCCACCGACCCGGACAAGTCGCGCGCGGCCCTGGTCTACGGGCAGATGACCGAACCGCCTGGCGCCCGGCTGCGGGTCGGGCTGAGCGCGCTGACCGTGGCCGAGTACTTCCGTGACGCCGAGGGCAAGGACGTCCTTCTGTTCATCGACAACATATTCCGCTTCACGCAGGCGGGCTCGGAGGTGTCGGCGCTGCTCGGCCGCATGCCGTCCGCCGTCGGCTACCAGCCGACGCTCCTCACGGAGATGGGCGCGCTCCAGGAACGGATCACGTCGACGAGGAAGGGCTCGATCACGTCCGTGCAGGCCATCTACGTCCCGGCCGACGACTACACGGATCCCGCGCCGGCCACGACGTTCGCCCACCTCGACGCGACGACCAACCTGTCGCGATCGATCGTCGAGCTCGGCATCTACCCCGCGGTGGATCCGCTGGCGTCCACCTCGCGCATCCTCGACCCGCGCGTCATCGGCGACGAGCACTACGCGACGGCCCGCGACGTCAAGGAGGTGCTGCAGCGCTACAAGGACCTGCAGGACATCATCGCCATTCTCGGCATCGACGAGCTGTCGGAGGACGACAAGCTCAGCGTCTCCCGGGCGCGGAAGATCCAGAAGTTCCTGTCGCAGCCGTTCTTCGTCGCGGAGCAGTTCACCGGCCTCGAGGGCAAGTACGTCGCGATCGCGGACACGGTGCGCGGGTTCCGCGAGATCGTCGACGGCAAGCACGACGAGGTGCCCGAGCAGGCGTTCTACATGGTCGGAACGATCGAGGAAGCGCTCGCGAACGCGGACAAGATGAAGGCGGCGGCGGAGTAGACGCGGCCGGAGAACCATCGCCATGGAGCTGCCGTCAGCGCTCAGTTTCGAGCTGGTCACGCCCGATCGGTCGATCGTGCACGAATCGGTGGACGAGGTGCAGATTCCCGGCTCGCAGGGGTATCTCGGGGTGCTGCCCGGTCACACGCCGCTGCTGACCACGCTGCAGGTTGGCGAGCTGTGGTTCCGGCGCGGCGCCGAGCGGTCCTTCGTGTCGGTGGCGTTCGGATTCGCCGAGATCCTTCCCCACCGCGTCACGGTGCTCGCCCAGATGGCCGAGCGTGCGGAGGCTATCGACGTCGACCGGGCGGAGGCAGCCCGCCGGCGCGCGCGCGAACGTCTGGCCGGAAGCACCGCCAACGTGGACTTCGACCGGGCGCGCGTGGCCCTGCTCAAGTCGCTCGTCCGGCTGCAGGTGGCGTCGAAGGTGCGCATCCGGCCCCCGGCCGGACTGTAGCCGTCTGCCGCAAGGCGCGCACGGCGCGCCTCGGCGGAAGCGGCGCGGGGCAGCGGGGTCCCCGCAAGCGGACGCCGGGGGCTTGGGGCGCAGCCCCATCTGATTGAAGATCCATGCATGCGTCGTGGGCGGCTCGCACGGACCCCGGCCTGCGCCGCTCACGCAACGAGGACTGCTACTGCGCGCGGCCGGACCTGGGTCTGTTCGTCGTCGCGGACGGCATGGGCGGACACGCCGGCGGCGACGTCGCGGCGCGAATCGCCGTCGATGCGATCGCCGGCGCCGTGGAGTCGACGAGGTCGCTCGGTCCGGACGACCCGTGGCCGGTGCCCTTCGATGCCTCGTTGAGCCGCGCCGGCAACCGCCTGCGGGCCGCCTTTGACCAGGCGCACCGGTGCGTTGCGGATCGTGCGGCGGCCGTCGTGGCGCTGCACGGAATGGCGACCACGGCGGTGGCCGTGCTGCTCGACGAGCGCGCGGGCGTGATTGCCCACGTCGGCGACAGCCGGGCGTACCTGTCCCGGCAGGAGCGGCTCATCCGGCTCACGTCCGACCACTCCTGGGTGGAGGAGAGGGTGCGGGCCGGCCTGCTGTCGGAGGCCGCCGCGCGCGCGCACCCGTGGCGCAACATCGTCACGCGGGCCATCTCCGGCGAGGAGCCCGTCGAGGCCGAAGTGAGCGAGCTGACGCTCCGGCCGGGCGACCGGCTCCTGCTGTGCTCGGACGGTCTGTCGTCCGTGCTGCCGGACCCGGAGATTGGCGACGTCGTGGCGCACCACGCCGACCGCCAGGCCGTGTGCGACGAGCTCGTGCGCCGGGTCAATGCCGGCGGCGGGCCGGACAACGTCACGACCCTCGTGCTCGATATCGCTGCCGGTTGATCCGGGCCGCGCCCCCTTGCGCGCGCCGTGGCGCGCGGGGCGGCCGCGGCAGGGGAGACCGCGTGCTAACATCGGCTGCTCTCGCATCAGGGGCCCGTCCGTGCCGCTTGCCGCTACGCCGCTCACGCTGAGCTCGATCCTCAAGACCACGGCCAGCCGTGCCGGTTTCGGGGGCGCGTCGCCGCTCGTCACCGGCCTGTCGCCTGCCGCGCAGGCGTTCGCCGCCGCCGCCACCGCGGCAACCTCCCCGGTCGTCTTCATCGTGCCGTCCGACGCCGGCGTGGAGCAGATGACGGCGGACGCGCGGTTCTTCTGCGGCGCGCTGCTCGGGATTCCCGAGCGGGAGCTCGCGCGCACCGTGCTGCCGTTCCCTTCGCCGGAAGTCGATCCCTACCGCGCCATCGCGCCGCATCTGGACGTGGCGTCCGCCCGGGCCCGGGCGCTGGCCGCCCTGGCGCAGGGGACCGCGCGGCTGGTCGTCGGCTCCGCCCCCGCCCTGCTGCCGCGCGTCAGCCCTCCGCAACGCCTGCTGGCCGCTACGCAGGAGCTAGTGGCCGGAGGCTTCGCGTCGCCGACCGCCCTCGGCGAGCTGCTCGCCGACGCCGGCTTCAGCCCCGAGGATCCGGTCGACCAGCACGGCGAGTTCTGCGTGCGAGGCGGGGTCGTCGATTTCTTTCCCGCGGGCGAGACGTGGCCGGTGCGGGTGGAGTTCGTCGGGGACATGATCGAATCGCTCCGGCGCTACGACCCGGGCACGCAACGCTCGGTCGCCGCGCTCGACCGGGCCGCCATCGTGCCGCTGCGCGACACGTTCGACCCCCTCGCTGGTGATGCCGCGGAACCGGACCGCGGGGCCAGCGTCTTCGATTACCTTGCCGGCCGGTCCGTGCGGCTCCTCGTGCAGGAGTCCGAGGAGTGCGTGCGCCGGGTGGCGGACCAGCTCGAGCAACTGGCCGGGAGCTACCGGTTGGCGGCGGAGAACGGCCGCGAGGTGCCGCTTCCGGAGGCGCTGTTCGTCGAGGCGGATGCCGTGCGGGAGGCCCTCGCGGGGGCGACCCGGCTGGAGACGCTGGGCCTCGACGGCGGGGAGGCGGAGCAGCACGTGGCGTGCCAACCGGCCATCGCGTACCGCGGCCGGCTGAGCGACTGGGTCACGGAGCTCCGGACCGGGCGTGACCAGGGCGAGGCGCAGCTCTTCGTCGCCGCCACCGCCGGTCGCGCCGAGCGCATCGTGGAGCTGCTCGGGGAGCACGGCCTGCGCGCGGTTCCCGTCTCGGCCGCGGAGATGACGGACGGCGCGGCGCTGCTGGTCGCCACGGGTCAGCTCTCGCGGGGGTTCCGGCTGCCCGCCGCGGGGCTGCGCATCCACGCCGAGGCGGACCTGTTCGACGAGCAGCGCCACGAGCGCAGGCGGCCGGTCGCCCGCTCCTTCCTGTCCGACCTGCGCGATCTGAAGGTGGGAGACCATGTCGTGCACGTCGACCATGGCATCGGCTCCTTCGTCGGGCTGCGCCAGATGGCCGTCGGCGGCACCACGCACGAGCTCATGGAGCTCCGCTACGCCGGCGGCGACAAGCTCTTCGTCCCGGTCGAGCAGCTCGACCTGGTCCAGAAGTACACCGGGGGCCAGCGGCCGGCCGTGGACCGCCTGGGCGGCACCACCTGGGAACGCGCCAAGACCCGCGTGCGGCGCGCCATGCGCGACATGGCCCAGGAGTTGCTCCGGCTCTACGCCGCCCGCAAGGCCGTGGCCGGCTACCGCTTCAGTCCCGACGGCCATTGGCAGGAGGAGTTCGACGCGGCGTTCGAGTACGAGCTGACCCCGGACCAGCAGACGGCAGTCGCCGACATCAGGCGCGACATGGAGGCGCCGTCGCCGATGGATCGCCTGCTGTGCGGCGACGTCGGCTACGGCAAGACGGAGGTCGCGCTGCGGGCCGCCTTCAAGGCAGTGATCGACGGCAAGCAGGTGGCGCTGCTCGCGCCGACGACGGTGCTGGCCTTCCAGCACCTCAAGACGGTGGTCGAGCGCTTCGCGGCGTTTCCCGTCCGGATCGAGATGGTCAGCCGCTTCCGGAGCCGCGCCGAGCAGAAGGCGTTGCTGGCCGACCTGGCCGCCGGCAGGATAGACGTCATGGTCGGGACGCACCGGCTGCTGTCGAAGGACGTGCGGTTTCACGACCTGGGCCTGCTCATCGTCGACGAGGAACAGCGCTTCGGGGTTGCCCACAAGGAGCGCATCAAGAGCCTGCGGCAGAGGGTCGACGTGCTCACGTTGACGGCGACGCCCATTCCCCGCACGTTGAACATGTCGCTGATGGGCATACGCGACATGTCCGTCATCGAGACGCCGCCGAAGGACCGCCTGGCGATTCAGACCAACGTCGTCAAGTTCGACACGGCGACCATCGCGCGGGCGATTCGTTCCGAGCTGGAGCGCGGGGGCCAGGTCTATCTGGTCCACAACCGGATCGACTCGATCCATTCCGTGGCGGACCTCGTCCGGCGGATCGTGCCGGAGGCCAGGCTGGCGGTCGCGCACGGGCAGTCGAGCGAGGCGGCGCTCGAGCGCGTCATGCTCGACTTCGTCGCGCACGAGTACGACGTGCTGCTGTCGACGACGATCATCGAGAACGGGCTCGACATCCCGAACGTCAACACGATCATCGTCAACCACGCCGAGCGCTACGGCCTGTCGCAGCTCTACCAGCTGCGGGGCCGGGTGGGCCGGTCCGGCCGGCGGGCGTACGCCTACCTGCTCGTTCCCCCCGGCGACGAGCTGTCGCCGATCGCGCGGCGCCGGCTGGCGGCCATCCGGGAGTTCAGCGACCTCGGCAGCGGTTTTCGCGTGGCCGCGCTCGATCTGGAGATCCGCGGCGCCGGCAACCTGCTCGGCGCGCAGCAGAGCGGCCACATCGAGGCGATCGGGTTCGACATGTACGTGACGCTGCTCGAGCAGACCGTGCGCGAGCTGAAGGGCGAGCCGGTGGAGGACGACCAGCGCGCCGCCGTCAATCTCGGCGTCGATCTGCGGATCGACGAGCAGTACGTGACGGACACGAACCAGCGGCTGGCGCTGTACCGGCGGGTGGCCGGCGCCCGCGACGAGGACACGCTGGCGACCGTGCTCGAGGAGGTCGCGGACCGCTACGGGCCGGTGCCGCCTTCCGTCCTGCGGCTGGCGGAGTACGGCCGCATCCGGATACTGGCCGACCAGTTGGGGATCGAGTCGGCCGACTGCGAGCGCCACCACCTCGTCATACGTTTCGGAGACCGGGCGCGGCTGGCGCCGGACCGGCTGGTGGCCTTCGTGCAGGCGCAGCCGGCCGTGCAGCTCACGCCGCCGGCGGTGCTCCGCGTCGACCTCGACGCGCTGAACCGGGCGGCGGGCGCGCCGCCGCGGCGGGGGGCGGAGGCCGCACCGGCATCGTGGTGGACGACGCCCGCCGGCACCGCGCGCCGCGGTGCGGGTCGGGTCGAGCACGCCGGCGACCTCCTGCGGCAGGTGGGGGCGCTGCTTGGCGAGTTGAGAGGCCCGGTGACGGGCGGCCGGGAGTCCGCGCCGTAGAACGGCGCAGACTCCCGGGAGGTTGGTTGGGCGGCGATCGGAGCCGCAGGCGACGATTTTCCGGGCTAGAATGCGGGGAGGAAGGTGCAGGCAGGGATGGAGATCATGATGCGACGAGCCGCTGTCGACGCGCTCCGCGCGCTGCTGGTCCTGACGATTGCGGGCGCACTCGCCGCCCCGGCGGGCGCGCAACCGGCCAGCGGCGTGCCCAGTCGCCCCAACGGCCGCATCATCGAGCGGATCCTCGTCAAGGTGAACGGCGAGATCATCACGCAGTCCGACCTGGAGGATCGTCAGATCGCGGCGATTCGCGCCCGGGGCGTCCAGCCGTCCACGAACGCGGAGCTGTTCCAGCTTCTCGCCGAGGTCACGCCCGGGGTGATCGCGAACCTCGTGGAGGAGCTGCTGCTCATCCAGCGCGGCAAGGAGCTCGGGTACCAGCTCTCCGACGACCAGTTCCGGGATTTCCTCGACAACCTGAAGGAAGAGAACGGCATCGAGACCGACGAGGAGTTCATCGAGCTGCTCGATCGGCAGGAGGGGATGTCGCTCGACGACTTCCGGCGGCTCACCGAGCGGCAGATGCTCGCCAGCCAGGTGCAGAGCATCGAGATTCTGAACCGCGTGGCGATTACGGACGTCGAGGCTCGCGAGTACTACGAAGAGCACATCGAGGAGTTCACGGAGCCGGCGACGGTCACGCTCAGGGAGCTCATCATCGCCGTGCCGCCCACCGGGGGGCTGATGGCGGGCCAGCGCGCGCGCGCCCGGGCCGCCGCCGTCATGGAGCGCCTGAACGATGGCGAGGACTTCGCGGCCGTCGCCAGCGAGGTGTCGGACGGGTCCTCCGGACGCTACGGCGGCCTGATCGGACCGTTTCAGCTCAGCGAGATTGCCGAGACGATCCAGGAGCTGATCACGACGATGGAGGTCGGCGACGTGAGCGACCTGCGGCGGACACCGCAGGGCTACCAGATCCTGCTGCTCGAGGAGCTGACGGACGATGCCGCGCGACCGTTCGAGGACGTCCGCGATCAGATCTCCGAGAGCGTCTTCAACGACCGCCGGCTGGACGAGTACGCCAAGTACCTCGACGAGCTGCGGGAAGAGGCGATCATCGAGTGGAAGAGCGCCGAGCTGCACGAGGCGTACGATGATTTCCGGTCGCAGGCGCTCGCGGCCTCCCCGCAGCAGTAGCTGCCCATCCCGCAAGGCGCGCACAGCGTGCCTCGGCGGGAGCGGCGCGGGGCTATGGGGTCCCCGCAAGCGGACGCCGGGGGTTCGGGGCGTAGCCCCGTCTGATGGAAGCCACCGTCATGCATATCGGCAACGTCCAGCTCGCTCCGCCGTTCGCCCTGGCGCCGATGGCGGGAATGACCGACACCGCCTTTCGCCGTCTGGTGAAGCGCCGCGGCGGGTGCGGCCTGGTCGTCACCGAGATGGTCAGCTCCGAGGGACTCGTGCGCGGCATCGACCGGACGCTCGAGTACGCGGAGTACACCGAGGAGGAGCGGCCGGTCTCGATACAGATCTTCGGCGGCAACCCGGCGACCATGACGGCGGCGGCCCGCATCGTGGAGGGGCTGGGCGCGGACATCGTCGACGTGAACATGGGCTGCCCGGTGCCGAAGATTGCGAAGCACAACGCCGGCTGCAGCCTGATGCGCGAACCGTCGCACGCGGCCGCCATCATCCGCTCGATGAGCCGGGCGGTCCGAATTCCCGTCACCGTCAAGATGCGCGCAGGCTGGGACGAGCGTGACATCAACGCGCCCGCGCTGGCGCGCATGATGGAGGACGCGGGTGCGGCCGCGGTGGCGGTGCACGGCCGGACGGCCGCGCAGTCGTACAGCGGCTCGTCCGACTGGGGGCTGATCGACACGGTGGCGGCGGGCGTCGGGATCCCGGTCTTCGGCAGCGGCGACTGCGTCACGGCCCGGCAGGTGGTCGACCGCACCACGCAGACCCAGGTGTCCGGTGTGCTGGTCGGCCGGGGCGCCTTGCGCAACCCGTGGATCTTCCAGCAATCGGCGGCGCTGGCTGCCGGCCGCCCGGCCCGCGAGGCCACGGACGCGGATCGCGGTCGGTTTCTGCTGGACTACATCGACATGCTGCTCCGGGAAGGGCTGGACGAGCAGCAGGGGTTCCGGCACCGCGCGACGGCCGCGGCCGGCGCGGGCCCGCGTCACGCCCGCGGTCGCGAGCGGTGGGTCATCAACAAGCTGCGGGCGCTCGGCTCGTGGTACACGAAGGGACTCCACGGCGGCTCGAATCTGCGCACCGCGATCAACCGCGCCGAGTCCATCGGCGAGTTGCGCGACGTCATCGAGACGTTCTTTCTCGAGTCCGCACCGTCCCCCGCCGCCCGCGAAACGCTCGCCGCGCCGGCCCGGTAGCCCACTGGGCCAAGGCGCGCTGTGCGCGCCTTGCGCCGGCTGCGCCGGCGCTTCAATCAGGCGGGGCATTGCCCCGAGCCCCGGCGTCCGTTTGCGGGGGCTCCATTGCCCGCGCTGCTGCCGCCGAGGCGCGCTGTGCGCCTTGCGGGGTCTGCACCGTTCTACGGTGCAGACCCCTTGCATGTCGAGTCGGCTGGGGCGTCTCGCCGCGTGATCGCGACTCACTCGCACACGACGCCGTCGTTGTCGCCGTCGCGCATGTGACCGTACGCGGGATGGCCGCGGGGCACCGGCGCGATGCCGTGCCGCCGGGCCTCCGCGCAGGAGATGCGGCCGTTCCGGTTGTCGTCCCAGCGGGCGAGCGCCGCCGCCGCGCCGGCTGCCGGTGCGGCGGCGGCTGGGGCCTGCGGCGCCGCGGAGCCCCACAGGCCGCGGCCGCCGCGACGCGCGTCGCGTTCGAGCCCTCGGAACCCGCTCGAGGTGCTTGAAGGGGAAACGGGTGTAGGCGTGGCCGTAACCGCGCCTGATGATCTCGGCGTTGACGAACGTGCCGTCCGGCAGGTGGACGTACGCCAGCGTCCGCCCGTAGCGGTCGGTCCGCTGCTGGTCGTACTCCAGGCGCACCCGCTTGCCGTCCACCAGGCGCTTCGTGAACGCGCTGGCTTCCCTGCCGAAGAACTCGACCGGCCTGCCCGGATGGACCGTCTCCGGCGTATCGACGCCGATCAGGCGCACCCGGCCGACGTCGCGAACGATGATCGTGTCGCCGTCGACGACGCGCTCGACGACCTGAGCGGCGGCTCCCGCGGGTGCGACTGTCAGCAGCAACGCGGCCGCGAGGACGAGCCGGACGGATGGCGACAACCCGCCGCACCGGGAGCGGGATCGGGCATTTGCTGCAAAGCCGGGATGCGCGACACGTTGCACTGGCGGCCACCTTCCGGCCTCGGGATCCGGGGTGACCAAGAACTGCCATTGGATCCCGGCCGACAGGCGGCAATTATCGCGTACTCCGCGCGTCAGCGAGGCACGTCCGCGGTCCGGTACTTGTTTCGGGGAGGCGTCGTCGCTGGTGGCTACGCTCTGGTAGCGCTGCGGCGTCGTGGCTGGCGCCGCACCGTTCTATACTGCGGGCAGTGGCCGACCTGCGCAGCGATCTCGAGACCCGCCTCGAGGGTGAGGTCCGCTTCGATCCGGTCTCGCGCGCGCTCTACTCGACCGACGCCAGCGTCTACCGGATCGAGCCGGTGGGCGTAGCCATCGTGCGCTCGCGGGAGGACGTGCTCGCCGCCATCGCCTGCGCCCGCCGGCACGGCTGCTCGATCACCGCGCGCGGCGGCGGCACGTCGCAGGCGGGTCAGGCCATCGGCCCGGGGTTGCAGCTCGACACGTCGAAGTACTTCAACCGGCTGCTGGAGGTGAACGTCGAGCAGCGCTGGGCGCGCGTCGAGCCGGGCATCGTGCTCGACGAGCTGAACGCGCGGCTGGCTCCCCACCGCCTGCGGTTCGCGCCCGACATCTCGACCGCCAGCCGCGCGACCATCGGCGGGATGATCTCGAACAACTCGGCGGGCGCGCGATCGGTGCTCTACGGCAAGACCATCGATCACGTCCTCGACGTGCACGTCGCCCTCGCGGACGGCTCGATCGCCCACCTGCGGCCGCTCGCTCCGGACGAGCTCGAGCGGCTTTCCGGGGCGCCGACCCAGGAAGGCGCGTGCTATCGGACCGTCCGCCGGCTGGCGGCGGAGCATGCCGGCGAGATCGAGCGGCGCTACCCGAAGATCGTGCGCCGGGTCGGAGGCTACAACCTCGATGCGTTCGTCGGGGCAGACGCGCGGGACACGCCGTTCAATCTCGCGAAGCTGATCGTCGGTTCCGAGGGCACGCTCGGACTGATCGTCGAGGCGCGTCTCAACCTGGTGCCGCTGCCGGCCGCCAGGGCGGTGCTGACCATCGAGTACGGCGACCTGCTCGACGCGCTCGGCGAGACGCCGGCCATCCTGGGGCACGGCCCCTCGGCCGTCGAGGTCATGGACCGGTCCATCCTGGACCATGCGCGGGAGAACCCCGCGCTCGACGCGATGCGGCGGGCGGTCCTGCAGACCGAGTGCGGCGCGCTGCTCTGCGTCGAGATCTACGACGAGTCGGCCGCGGCGCTCGGGCCGCGGCTCGACCGGCTGGAGGCCATGCTCCGGACCCGGGGCGTCGCGGCGCACATGGCCCGGGCCACGGCGCCGGCCGATCAGGCGCGCATCTGGAAGCTGCGGGAATCGTCGCTGGGCCTGTCGATGGCGATGAAGGGCGACGCCAAGAGCATCTCCTTCGTCGAGGACACGGCCGTTGCGCCGGAGAGGCTGCGCGACTTCATCGAACGGTTCCAGGCCGTCATCCGGCGCCACGGGACGACCGCCGGCATCTACGCCCACGCCTCGGTCGGCTGCCTGCACGTGCGGCCGGTCGTCAACATGAAGACCACGCACGGCGTCCGGCAGTTCGAGTCGATCGCGAACGAGATTGCCGATCTGGTCCTCGAGTTCGGCGGCGCCCTTTCCGGCGAGCACGGCGACGGCCTCGTGCGCGGGCCCTTCATGGCGCGCATGTTCGGCCCGGCGCTCTACGAGGCGTTCCGCACCATCAAGCGCACGTTCGATCCCGACGGGCTGTTCAACCCGGGCAAGATCGTCGATTCGCCGCCGCTGACGGCCAATCTGCGGTACGGCGCCGGCTACCGGACCCCGGATCCGCCCGCCGCGTTCGACCACAGCGACTACGGCGGCCTGGGCCGGGCCGTCGAGATGTGCAGCGGCGTCGGCGCCTGCCGCAAGACGCTCAGCGGGACGATGTGCCCGTCGTACATGGCGACGCGCGACGAGGCGCACTCCACGCGCGGCCGCGCCAACGCGCTGCGGCTCGCGATGACCGGCGCGCTCGGCCGGACCGGCCCCCGGGAGACCGGGCTCGGCGAGCGCGGCGTGCACGACGTGCTGGACCTGTGTCTCGAGTGCCGGGCGTGCAAGACGGAGTGTCCGACCGGCGTCGACATGGCGCGCCTCAAGAGCGAGTTTCTCGCCGACTACTGGCGCCGGCACGGCACGCCGTTGCGGGCGCGCCTGCTCGGACACGTCCACGATCTCGCGGCGTGGACCGCGCGCGCGGCGCCGCTGGTCGACCCGTGGCTGGAGACCGGCTGGGTCCGCGCGCTCGGCGAGCGGCTGCTCGGCATCGATCGGCGGCGCTCGCTGCCGCGCCGGGCGGCGCGGCCGCTCGCGGCCCGCTGGCGCGAGCGGGGGCCCGGACCGGAGAGCCCGCCGGACGCCGTCCTCTTCAACGACACCTTCACCAGCTACTTCGATCCGGGGGTCGGCCTCGCCGCCGCCGACGTGCTGGAGGCCGCCGGCCTGACGGTCGGCCTGGGACCGGACGTCTGCTGCGGGCGACCGCTGATCTCCCAGGGACTGCTGTCCGCGGCGCGCGAGCGGGCGGCGGACGTGACGGCGCGCCTGCACGCGACGGCGTCCGCCGGCACCCCCATCGTGCTCCTCGAGCCGAGCTGCCTGTCGGCCCTGGTGGACGACGTCCCGGCCCTGCTGCGCGGGGCGGCGCAAGCCCGGGCGCGCGTCGTGGCCGGGGCGTGCATCCTCTTCGAGGACTACCTGCACCGCCGCCTCCGCGAGCAGCCCGCCGCGCTGCCGCTGCGGGCCGGCCCGGCCGAGATCCTGCTGCACGGCCATTGCCACCAGAAGTCGCTCGGGCTGGTCGCGGCGGCCAGGGCCCTTCTCGAGCGGATCCCGGGCGCGCGGGTCACCGATCCGGACGCGGGCTGCTGCGGCATGGCGGGGTCGTTCGGCTACGCCCGGGAGCACCTGGAGATCTCCCGGCAGATCGGCGAGCGCCGGCTGCTGCCCGCCGCGCGGGGACTCGGTCCGGACGGCGTGCTGGTCGCGGCCGGCACGTCGTGCCGCCATCAGGTGCGGGATTTCGCCGGCGTCGAGGCGCTGCACCCGGCGGTTCTGCTGCGGTCGCTGCTCGCCTGAGGGCCGCGGGTTTCACAGGAGGTGGTCATGGTATCGATTGCATCGCTCTGGTTGCCCGTGCTGCTCGCGGCAGTGCTGGTGTTCGCCGTCAGCTCCATCATTCACATGCTGCTGACGTATCACCGGTCCGACTCGGGACCGCTGCCCGACGAGGCGGGCGTCGCCGCCGCGCTGCGGCCGTTCGAGATCCCGCCCGGCGACTACGTCATCCCGCACGCGGGCTCGCAGGACATGGCGTCGCCCGAGTTCGTCGAGAAGGCGAAGCAGGGGCCGATAGCGTTCATCACCGTGCTGCCGAACCAGCCCCTGACGATAGGCAGGAGCCTGGCGATGTGGTTCGGCTACTCGCTCGTGGTGGGCGCCGTCGCGGGCTACGTCGCCGGCCTGACGCTGGGGCCGGGCGCGGACTACGGCGTCGTCTTCCGGGTCGTCTCCGCGGTCGCGTTCGCCGGCTACTCGCTGGCGATCCTGCAGAACAGCATCTGGTGGCACCGGAGCTGGCGCTACACGCTGACGACGGTGTTCGACGGGCTGGTCTACGCCCTGCTGACGGGCGGCACGTTCGGTTGGCTCTGGCCCTGACCGGCGCCGGCGGTCAGCTCAGGCCGCGGCGCGCCAGCAGCGGCGCGATGTCCGGGGCGCGGCCCCGGAACTCCAGGAACAGCTCCAGCGCGTCGCGGCTCCCGCCCCGCGACAGGAGCGTCCGCCGGAAGTGGTCGCCGTTCGCGCGTGTCAGGCCGCCGTTCTCCCTGAACCACTCGACGGAGTCGGCATCGAGCACCTCGCTCCAGATGTAGGAGTAGTACCCCGCCTCGTACCCGCTGCTCCAGATGTGCGAGAAGTAGGTGCTCCGGTAACGCGGGGGGACGGCGTCGAGCGCCACGCCCGCCGCGGCGAGCGCGGCCTCCTCGAATGCCGCGACCCCCTCGGCATCCGGCACCTGGTCTGCGGTCAGCTGGTGCCACGCCTGGTCGAGCAGCGACGCGGCCAGGTACTCGGTGGTGGCGAAGCCCTGGTTGAATTTCTCGGCGGCCAACACCCTCTCGATCAGCTCGGGCGGCATCGGCTCCCCGGTCTCGTGATGCACCGCGTAGTTCCCGAGCACCTCCGGCCACGTCGCCCACATCTCGTTGACCTGCGAGGGGAACTCGACGAAGTCGCGCGGCACGGCCGTGCCCGAGAAGTACGGATACCGGACGGCGGAGAACATCCCGTGCAGGGCGTGCCCGAACTCGTGGAACAGCGTCTCGACCTCGTCGAAGGTCAGCAGGGTCGGCTCGCCCGCCGGCGGCTTCGGGATGTTCAGGTAGTTCGCCACCACGGGCTGCTTCCCGAGCAGCTCCGACTGCGACACGAACGAGCTCATCCAGGCGCCGCCGCGCTTCGACGGGCGCGCGTAGTAGTCCCCCAGGAACAGGGCGAGCGGCTCGCCGTCGGCGTCGAGCACGTCGAAGACGCGCACGTCCGGCTGATGGAGCGGCAGATCGGTGCGCTCCCGAAAGGTCAGCCCGTAGAGCCGGCCCGCCGCGTAGAACACGCCGTTCTCCAGCACGCTGTCGAGAGCGAAGTACGGCCGCAACTGCGCCGCGTCGAACGCGTAGCGCTCGGCGCGCACCTTCTCCGCGTAGTACGCCCAATCCCACGGCGCCAGGTCGTGTGCGCCGCCGCCCGCGCCGATCATCGCCCGCAGGTCGCCCGCCTCCCGCCGGGCGTTGGCCACGGCCGCCGGCGCCAGGCTGGCCAGCCGCTCGTTGACGGCAGCCACCGTCTGCGCCGTCTGCCGTTCCAGGCTGTACGCGGCATGCGTGGGATAGCCGAGCAGCGCGGCGCGCTCCGCCCGCAGCGCGGCCATCCGGCTGATGATGGCGCGATTGTCGAAGTCTCCGCCCCGGCTGCCGCGGGCCAGCGACGTCTCGAAAATCCGTTGGCGCAGCGCTCGATCGTCAAGCGACGCGAGGACCGGCTGACCGCTGGTGTTGCGCAGCGCCAGCAGGAACTTCCCATCGAGGTTCCGGGCCGCCGCGGCCTCGGCGGCGGCGGTGATCTCGTTGTCGGACAGTCCGGTCAGGGCGGCCCGCGCGTCGACGACGACCGCCGACGCGTTGACCTCGCTGAGCACGTTGCTGCTGAAGGTCGCTTCCAGGCTCGCCAGCTCCGCGTTGACGTCCCGCAGGCGCTGCTTGTCGCCGTCGGACAAGCGCGCGCCGGCGCGTACGAAGTCGGTGAAGTACTCCTCGACCAGGCGCAGGGACTCGTCGTCGAGCCCCAGCGCCGCCCGCTGGTCGTACACGGCCTGCACCCGCGCGAACAGCCTGGCGTTGAGCAGGATCCGATCGCTGTGGGCGGCCAGCTTCGGCGCCACCTCGCTCCGGACGGCGTCCAGCGTCTCGTTCGTATCGGCGGCGACGAGGTTGAAGAAGACGCTCTGCACGCGCGCGAGCACCCGGCCCGACCGCTCGAGCGCGACCAGCGTGTTCTCGAACGTCGGCGGCTCCGCCGTGTCGGCGATCGCGTCGACCTCCGCCGCGTGCTCCGCCATTGCCCGTTCGAAGGCGGGGCGGAAGGCATCGTCCTCGATCCGATCGAACGGCGGGTAGTTGAACGGCAGGGGACTCGGGGACAGAAACGGGGTCACGTCTGCTGCGGTCGTGGCGTCGTTCATGGGCGTGTCCGGCTCCGGCTGCGCGCACGCGCCCGCCAGCACCGCGAGTGCCGCCGCTGCCGCGCGCGGGAGAGTCAGCATCATGCGAGTAATGCTACCGCACCCACAGGCTAGAACCCGACCGTCGTCTGCAAGTAGAAGAAGTGCGCCGACCTCAGCTTGAAGTCCAGCTCCCGGAGGTAGCCGCCGCCACGGAAGTACCCGTACCCAGCCTCGAGACCGACCTGCCATATGCGGGCACGCAGGATGACGTCGATCTCGCTGCCCACGTCGGCCGCGGCATGCGGGTCGCCGCCGGCGTGGACGATGCCGGCGGCCGCGTTGTACCACGCATCCGTGCCGGGCGCGACCAGCGCGAAGTGCAGGTAGGCGACGCGGACCGACGCGCCGCCGGGCAGCGCCGCATCCACGGAGGCCTCGACGTTCCGCAGGTTCTGCAAGGCGAACAGGTCCATCGTCCCGTAGTAGACGTGGTTGAGCGGATACAGGTTGTCGAACGTCCGGTGCACGCCGTCGTTCGGATCCCCGTCGCCGCTGCCGAGGTTGAAGGCTGCTCCGAGCTTTGGCCGCCCCGGCAGGCGGGTGGCGAACGACCCGCCGACGTGCACCATCGCCGCCCGATGATCGAGGCCGCCGTAGCTTCCGGTCTGCCCGGCCAGCTCGCTGTCGAAGGCCCAGGGCCCGAAGCGGGCGTCGATGCGCGTCCCGATGGTGTGGACCGCGTCGGCCAGACGCCCCTCGCGCCGCAGGAGCCAGTAGCCCTCGACGGCGCCGTCGGGCAGGAGCGCGCCGTCGGCGTAGTACACGCCGTGGAGCTGGCTGTTGAACAGGCGGCTGCCGGTGAGCCCGTGGTCGTTGAGGCCGCGCGGCGCCACGGGGACGAGGCGCGTGGCGAACGCGTCGAGCCGGCGGCCGGCGCCGGTGCCGATCGCGATGCGGGCGCCGTCGAACACGCGCGCCGTGTTGACCCATTCGAGCGGGGAGACCAGGCGCTGGGACCCGTAGACGAGTTTCTGGCGCCCGACGCGCACCGTGATCGGGACGCGCGACGAGGCGGGCGCCTTGACGTCGAGGTAGGCCTGATGGATGTCGATCTGGTCGGCGAAGATGTTCGGCGTGCGTGTCTCGCTGATGGCCTCCTCGCCGTGGATGCGCGCGTCCTGCAGCTCGACGGCGCCGGTGACCCGATCACTCGGCCGCCAGGTCAGACCGAGGCGGACCCGGGAGAGGAGGTAGCCCTCGTCGTTGCCCGCCCGCGCGTCGTCGAACTTGAAGTTGCGGCGGCTCTCGCCGCGCAGCCGCAGTTGCGAGCCCAACGTCAGGCCCGGCAGGAGCTCGCGCCAGTCCGGGGGAGTCTCCCGCGACGGCTGGCGTTCTTCCCCCGCCGAGCTCGCACCGGCCGCTGCCCGCGTGCTCGTCCCCGTTGTGCCGGCGTTCCCCGCGCCGGCGGGCTGGGCCTGCGCCGTGGCATGGCTGGCAAGCAGGAGGCTTAGTGCGAGCACCATGGGGCGCAAGAGGTGCTCGCTGCGGCTGGCTGATGGTAGGTCGCAGGGTGACATGCCCGGCGGACAATCAAGCCGCATGCCAAATCCGCCCGCCGCCGCCGCTGCCGGCCGCAACGGCCGGTTTGCGCCGTCACTACGGGGGGGCGCCATCGATCCGGCGCGTTCCGGCGCCTGCCGCTTTCGTCGACCCGGCAGTCCTGAGCGACATTTTTGAATGAATGGCGCACAGGCACCATCCATGCAGCCACGAGACCGCAGGAGATGACGGCCCTCCGAATGCAGACATTCCCACAATAGTGTCCTGCTTCGTGTTCCATTCGACAGGCTTGTTCCGGCCGCGACCGATCCGGGCACGGTCGGAGCTCGGGGAACGGCGCCGGCCGCGATCCGGACCCGTCTCGAACCTGCATCAGCGGGGTGACATTCTCGTTAATTCCGCACGGCCGTGTCGGATGACGCACGGCGTTCTACATTTCTGTGTTCCGGTTTGTGTTCCAGTGCCGCTGTCGAGCCCGTCCGGCGCCGCGGCGAAGCGTCCGGTCAGCCCGATTCTGCGGGGGGATCGGACTCCTCCGGACTCCGGCGCCCATGCTGGCCCGCCTCTTGCTAATGGAAGACGCCACGGAGGCAACCACGGCATGGACGTTAGCGGCAAGGCGACACGAATTCGACTCTTCAGCATCAACACACCGCAGATGCGGGCGTTCCACATGACGTGGTTCGCGTTCTTCCTCTGCTTCTTCGCGTGGTTCGGCATCGCGCCGCTCATGAAGATCGTCCGCGACGAGATGGCGCTGACCCAGTCGCAGGTCGGCTGGCTCGTCATCGGCTCGGTCGCCATCACCGTCGTCGCACGCCTGCTGATCGGCTGGCTGTGCGATCGCATCGGGCCGCGCCTGGCCTACACCTGGGTGCTGATTCTCGGCTCGCTCCCGGTGATGGGCATCGGGCTGGCGCAGAGCTTCGAGACCTTCCTGATCTTCCGTCTCCTGATTGGCGTCATCGGCGCGTCGTTCGTGATCACGCAGTACCACACCTCGGTCATGTTCGCCCCGAACGTCGTCGGCACCGCGAACGCCACCACGGCGGGATGGGGCAACCTGGGGGGCGGCGTGACCCAGCTCGTCATGCCGATCGTCCTCGGCATCCTCACGGTCGGCGCCTACATCCCCTTCACGGACATCCGGTTCCTGCCGGGCCTGGGCCTGAGCGACGCCGCCGGCTGGCGGCTGGCGATGCTGCTGGCCGGGGCGCTGTGCGCGCTGGTGGGGGTGGCGTACTACCTGCTGACCCAGGACGCCCCGGAAGGCAACTACGGGGCGCTGCGGGCGGCCGGCAAGCTGCCGCCCCGCCGCAGCGTCAAGGGGTCGTTCGCCATGGCGTCGAGGGACCCGCGGGTGTGGGCCCTCTTCGTCATCTACGGCGCCTGCTTCGGCATCGAGCTGACGGTCAACAACGTCCTCGCCCTGTACTTCATCGACTACTTCGACTTCTTCTCGTCCATGAACGCGGCACAGGCCGTGCAGTGGGCCGGCGCGGCGGCCATGCTGTTCGGCCTCATGAACATCTTCGCCCGCACGCTCGGGGGCGCGTTCGGCGACCTGTTCGGCCGGCGCTGGGGGCTCTCCGGGCGCGTGCGGTGGCTCTTCCTCGTGCTGTTCGCCGAGGGGCTGGCCCTGATGCTGTTCTCGCAGATGGCGGCTCTGGCGCTGGCGATCCCGGCCCTCATCGTCTTCAGCCTGTTCGTGCAGATGTCGGAGGGGGCGACGTACTCGGTCGTGCCGTTCATCAACAAGCGGGCGCTGGGCTCGGTGGCGGGCATCGTCGGCGCCGGCGGCAACGCCGGGGCGGTGGCGGCCGGGTTCCTTTTCCGGGGCGCCATCCCGTGGCCGACGGCGTTCCTGATCATCGGGGCGCTGGTGACGGCCACCGCCTTCCTCGCGTTCGCGGTGCGCTTCGACACGGCGACGGAGAGCGAGGCGCAAACGGCGCTCGACGTCGCCCTGGCCGAGCGGCGCCCCGGCCAGGCCGGCGCGCCCGCGGCGCCCCTGGAAGCCGTCTAGGAGGAACCGGCGATGGTCAACCCGGCCGAGGTGTGGAAGGCGCAGAAGCACAGCTTCGAGGTCTGGCCCGACGTGCTGCGTCACGCCGCCGCGCGGACGCCGATGGCCGCTATCGAGACGCCCGATCTGGAGCGCATGAAGTGGTACGGCTTCTTCTATCGGAAGCGCGACGCGCCCGGCCGCTACATGAACCGGATCCGCGTCACCGCCGGCGAGCTCACGTCGGACCAGGCGCGGGAGATCGCGGCGCTGGCGTACGAGTACGGCCACGGCATCGTCGATGTCACGACGCGCGCCAACGTGCAGGTGCAGGGACTCGAGATCGCGCATCTGCCGCGGGTCGCCGAGCGGCTGGCGGCGGTCGGGCTGACCTCCAGGCAGACCGGCCACGACAACGTGCGGAACGTGTTCGCGCATCCGTTCAGCGGGGTCCTTCCGGACGAGCTGATCGACACCCGCGAGCTGTGCCGCGACGTCACCGCGCTGTTCGTCGACAGCCGCGACTACTCCGATCTGCCGCGCAAGTTCAACATCTGCCTCAACGGCGCGGCCGAGCATTCCGTGCACTTCTGGACGCAGGACCTCAGCTTCCTGGCCCGCCGCGTCGGCCGCGAGATCCTGTTCCAGGTGCTGATCGCCGGCACGCAGGGGCAGAACCCGCACCTGGGGTGGCACCTGCCGGTGCTGGTGGAGCCGGGGCAGGTCACGGCCGTGACGGCCGCGGTGCTCGACCTGTTCCGCGCCCGGGGCTCGCGCGAGCGCCGCCATCAGGCGCGCCTGCGCTACCTGGTCGAGCGGATAGGCGTCGAGGGCGTGCTGGCGTTCGTCGGCGAGCGCGTCGCGTTGCACCCGTGGCCGGACCTGCCGGCGCCGTCGCCCGCGGGCCGGTACGACGACCTGGTCGGCTGGTTTCCGCAGCGTGAGGCCGACCGCTGGACGATGGGGCTGTGCGTGCCGCTCGGCCGGCTGACCTGGCGGCAGCTCGAAGCCGTGGCGGTGCTCGCCGGGCGCTGGGGCGACGGACAGCTCCGGACGACGCACGAGCAGGGCCTGGCCGTCGTCAACATCCCGACCGGGTTCAAGGACGCCGCCGCCACCGACGCCGCGGCGGTGGGCCTGAGCATGCACGCCGACACGCTGGCGCGCAACACGGTGGCCTGCACCGGGACGCAGTTCTGCAACATCGCGGTGACCGAGACCAAGGGCGCCATGTTCCGGCTGATCGAGACGCTCCGCCAACGGGCGCTCGCCCTGCACGGCATCCGCATCCACATGAGCGGCTGCCCGTCGAGCTGCGCGCAGCACTTCACGGCCGACATCGGGCTCAAGGGGGTCCGCGTGCGGAGGCTGCTCGGCACGCGCGAGGGTTTCGACGTCTACCTGGGCGGCGGGGTGGCGGGCGACGTCCATCTCGCGCTGCGCTACCGGCTCGGCGTGGACGTGGAGCAGCTCCCGCTCGTCATCGAGGAGGTGGTGACGGAGTACTACCTGAAGCACCGCCCCGGTCAGACCTTCAGCGCCTACTGGCGCGCGCGGCTGCGCGAGGCCGAGGCGGCGAAGGTGGGCGAGGCCGACTACCGGCCGTCCACCTGGGTCTGCGAGCGCTGCGAGCACCGTCACCGCGGCGAGGACCCGCCCGTGTTCTGTCCCGGCTGCGCCGGCGTCCGCCGGCTGTTCGCACGGCTCGAGGATGACGAACCGGCGCGAACCGACCCCGGCAAGGCCAAGGGGCAGCCCGCTGCCGCCGCCGGGCAGGAGCCGGCTGCGCCGGCGCGCCGGGACGACGGGTTCGTGTTCGCCGCGCGCGCGGACGCGCTGCGCGAGGGATCCGGCCTCGAGGTCGAGATCGCCGGGCGGAGCTGCGCCCTGTTCCGCGTGAACGGCGAGGTGCACGCCCTGGAGGGCCACTGCCCGCACGCCGGGGGACCGCTGGCGGAAGGCAGTCTCAGCGCCGGCGTGGTGACCTGCCCGTGGCACGGCTGGCGGTTCGACGCCTGCAGCGGATGCAGCCTCGAGCCGCCGGGCAACGACGTCGCACGCTACGAGACACGCGTCGAGGCGGGCGCCGTCCTCGTGCGGCCGCCGAACACGCCGGCGCGGCCGCAAGGCGCGCACAGCGCGCCTCGGCGGGAGCGGCGCGGGGCGATGGGGTCCCCGCAAGCGGACGCCGGGGGTTCGGGGCGCAGCCCCGTCTGAGTGATGCTGCAAGGTGAAGCCATGACCACTGCCGCCCCCGCGTCCGCGCGGCCGCTGCCCCTCGTCGACCGCTACCTCCGCGAGCAGCAGACGACGGCGGCCGACCGCTTCGCGCAGGCGCACGACGCCGCGCGGGCCGACGGACGTCCGGCCCTGGCCGGACGCTACTCGGCGCTCATGCCGGCGACCCCGCCTGCCGCCGGCCAGCAGTACGCCTTCGACGTGGATCTGGACGCCTGCTCCGGGTGCAAGTCGTGCGTCGCGGCCTGTCACGCGCTCAACGGCCTCGAGGAGGAGGAGTCGTGGCGCGACGTCGGCCTGCTGCACGGCGGCAGCCGGAGCCTCCCGGTCATCCAGCACGTGACGACGGCCTGCCACCACTGCCTCGACCCGGCCTGCATGCACGCCTGCCCGGTGGAGGCCTACGAGAAGGACCCGCTCACGGGCATCGTCAGGCACCTCGACGATCAGTGCTTCGGGTGCCAGTACTGCACGCTGGCCTGCCCCTACGAGGCGCCCAAGTACAGCCGCGCCAAGGGCATCGTCCGCAAGTGCGACATGTGCAGCGACCGGCTCGCCGAGGGCGAGGCCCCCGCCTGCGTGCAGTCGTGTCCCAACGGGGCCATCGCCATTCGCGTGGTCGACGTCGAGCAGGTCGTCGAGGAGTCGGAGACCCACCTGTTCGTCCCCGGCGCGCCGGAGCCGGCCCTGACGCTGCCGACCACGGCGTATCGGACGGCGCGCGTCCTGCCGCGCAACATGGTGCCGGCCGACTACCACACCGTGCGGCCCGAGCAGGCGCACTGGTCGCTGATCCTGATGCTCACGCTCACGCAGTTGTCGGTGGGCGCGTTCCTGGTCGAGCGGCTGCTGGAGCTGGTCGTGCCGGGTGCGCTGACGGCCAGCATCCGTCCGGTCCACAGCGCGAGCGCGCTGGTCTTCGGCCTGCTCGCGCTCGCGGTCAGCGTGCTGCACCTGGGACGGCCGCGCTACGCCTACCGGGCGGTCCTCGGGCTGCGCCATTCGTGGCTCAGCCGCGAGATCCTGGCGTTCGGGGTGTTCGCCGGGCTGGCGGTGGTCTACGCCGGCTGGTCGTGGGCGGCGTCGGCGGGCGGGCTGGAGCGGCTGGGCGACTGGGCGGCGAGCGCCGGCGCGGGGCCGGCCGTGCGGGCCGGACCCGGGTGGTGGCTGGGCTGGAGCGTCGCGCTGTCGGGCACGGCCGGCGTCCTCTGCTCCGTCATGGTGTACGAATGCACGAAGCGCGATTTCTGGAACGGCCCGGCCACCGCGTGCCGCTTCCTCCTGACGACCGCGGTGCTGGGGCTGGCCGCGGCCTGGCTGCCGCTGCTGATGGTGGCCGCCGGCAGCGACACGGCGCTGGCCGCCGTCGCGGTCGACCGCTACGGCACCGTCCTCTGCCGGGGGCTGGTCATCGCGGCGTCCGCCAAGCTGGTCTTCGAGGCGGCCCTGTTCCGCCACCTGGCCGCACGCTCGACGACCTCCCTCAAGCGGACGGCGTGGCTGCTGACGGGCGCACTCTCCAACGTGACCCTGGCGCGCTTCGCGGCCGGTCTGCTGGGCGGTCTCGTCATGCCCGGCCTGCTGCTGCTGAGCCGCGTGCCGGCGAGTCCGGAGCACGGTCAGGACCTCGTCTTCGTCGTGCTCGTCGGGATGCTGTTCGCCGCCTGTCTCGCGGGCGAGCTGCTCGAACGTTACCTCTTCTTCGCGGCGGTCGCCTCGCCGCGCATGCCGGGGACGCCGTGATGCTGCGCCAGCGCGACGGGCATCTGACCCGCGATCTGCTCCGCGCGCCCGGCGGCTTCGGCCTCGGGCAGGTGCCGGCCCGGGTGAAGCCGGACGCCACCACGGACATGGTGTGCGGCTACTGCTCGACCGGCTGCAGCCTGACCGTTCATCTCAGGGACGGCGAGGCGGTGAGCCTGACCCCGTCCGTCGACTACCCGGTGAATCGCGGCGTCGCCTGCCCGAAGGGGTGGGAGGCGCTGGCCGTGCTCGGGGCCGGCGACCGGGCCACCGCGCCACTGCTGCGCGACGCGGGCGGCGTCCGGCGCGCGGCGAGCTGGGATGCGGCCCTGCGGACGATGGTCGAGCGCTTCCGGGGCATTCAGGCCCGTCACGGACCGGAGGCGGTGGCGTTCCTCGGCACCGGGCAGATGGCGACCGAGGAGCTGGCGCTGCTCGGGGCGCTGGCCAAGTTCGGGATGGGGATGGTGCACGGCGACGGCAACACGCGCCAGTGCATGGCGACCTCGGTCGTGGCGTACAAGCAGGCGTTCGGCTTCGACGCGCCGCCCTACACGTACCGCGATTTCGAGGAATCCGACGTCCTCGTGTTCGTGGGCGCCAATCCGTGCCTCGCGCATCCCATCCTGTGGGAGCGCGTGCTCCGCAATCCGCACGATCCCGCCATCGTCGTCATCGATCCGCGCGTCACCGAGACGGCAATGCAGGCGACCGAGCACCTGGCGCCGCGCCCCAAGTCGGACCAGGCGCTGTTCTACGGCGTCGCGCGGATCCTGATCGCGCGGGGCTGGATCGACCGGGGCTACATCGAGGCCCACACGCGGGACTTCGATCGCTATGCCGCCGCGGTCGAGCCGTTCACGCTCGAGCGGGTCGCCGCGGCGACCGGCCTCGACGCGCAGGCCATCGAGCGTCTGGCCGAGACGATTCACGGCGGCCGCCGGGTGTCGTTCTGGTGGACGATGGGCGTCAACCAGAGCTACCAGGGGGTGCGCACCGCGCAGAGCATCATCAGCCTCGCGCTGATGACCGGCAACATCGGCCGCCCCGGCACCGGGGCGAACTCGATCACCGGCCAGTGCAACGCGATGGGCTCGCGCCTGTTCAGCAACACCACGAACCTGCTGGGGGGGCACGACTTCGCCAATCCCGAACATCGGGAGAAGGTGGCGCAGGTGCTGGGCATCGATGCGCGGGTCATCCCGGCGCAGGCGAGCTGGGCCTACAACGAGATCATCGAGGGCATCCTGCGGGAGCGGATCAAGGGGCTCTGGATCGTCTGCACCAACACCGCCCACTCCTGGATCAACCAGGGCCAGGCGCGCGACATCCTGGGCCGCCTCGACTACCTCGTCGTGCAGGACATGTACGCCACGACGGAGACGGCCCGGATGGCGGACCTGCTGCTGCCGGCCGCCGGCTGGGGCGAGAAGGACGGGACGTTCATCAACTCGGAGCGGCGCATCGGCCGCATCAGGAAGGTGGCGCGGGCGCCGGGGCAGGCGCTCGCCGACTTCGCCATCTTCAAGCTCGTGGCCGAGTACTGGGGGTGCGGCGGAATGTTCCGGGCGTGGGAGTCGCCGGCCGCGGCGTTCCAGATCCTGAAGCGGCTCTCGGCGGGCCAGCCCTGCGACATCACCGGCATCGCCGACTACGAGATGCTGGACGCGCGCGGCGGCATCCAGTGGCCCTTCCCGGCCGGGCAGTCCGCCGCGCCGGGGCGCACGGAGCGGCGCCTCTTCGAGGATGGCCGCTACCACCACCCCGACGGGCGCGCCCGGTTCCTCCACGAGGACCCGCGTCCGCTCCCGGAGCCGCCGAACGAGCGGTTCCCCCTGCTGCTGCTGACGGGACGCGGAAGCGCGGCGCAGTGGCATACGCAGACCCGCACCGCCAAGTCGGCGGTGCTGCGGAAGCTGTACCCGGCGCAGATCTACGTGGAGGTCAACCCGGTCGACGCGAAGGCCCGCGGCCTGACCTCCGGCGATACCGCGCACGTCGAGTCGCGCCGCGGCCGCATCACCGCCCGGGCGTTCGTGAGCCGCTCGATCCAGCCGGGCCAGGTCTTCATCCCCATGCACTACGAGGCAACCAACCGGCTCACCGACGCGGTGTTCGACCCCTACTCGAAGCAGCCGTCCTACAAGGCCTGCGCCGTGGAGCTGCGGCGGGTCGCGGCTTTGGGCTGAAGGGCTCGAACCGGCACTCCGGGCATCCTAGTTCCAGGAGGGCTTGGCTGCGCGAGGTGTGCGCGGTCTGACGCGTGCCCTGCCGCCCCGCCCCTCGGCCCTTGCGCACGGTCGCGCCGGCTCACGTGCGGCAGTACCCGTTCAATCGGCAGGCATGGCTGTGGAACGGTGAGAACGAGTTGTGATCCGCCCTGCTATACTGCCCGGTAAGCGGGAGAGCCGTTCTGCGAAAATCACCGCGCCGGTCCCGAACTGCCCACTTCGGTCATCCGAATGCCGATACCGTTTGAGTTCGTCATGAGAGGCCCCCCAGTATCCCAACAAGCCCGTCACCGAGAACGGGTGAAGAATTGGATTCAGGAAGTGCGGCGGGCTGCCACGCAGGGCTGGGATGCCGAGCCGCCTGTCCTTGGCGCGGTCGTGGTGACCATAACGTATTTCGTAACTGATTACCGGGTGTGATCCGGTATCGGTGGACTGCGAAGGTCAGGCGCAACGATTGGTGTGGGGGCGTGTAGCAGCCCGTGGTGAAAGTCGGGGAACGGGCCTGGCCTGGGCGCGATCGAGCCCGTAGACTGAACAGCTATGGCGATGGGCAAGAAACCGGCCGCGCGACCAGGGGCGCCGCTGTGGGTGACGACGGCGGATTTGCCGACGAACGCGGGGCATCCGTTCTTCGAGCGTCTGAACCGGGTTCTGGACGAGGCCGGGTTCGACGCGTTCGTCGAGGGGCTGTGCGCGGTGTTCTACGCGACGCGGATGGGGCGGCCGAGCCTGCGTCCTGGGCGGTATTTCCGGATGCTGTTCATCGGCTACTTCGAGGGTCTGTCTTCGGAGCGTGGGATTGCGTGGCGGGTGGCCGACTCTCTGAGCCTGCGGTCGTTCCTGGACCTGGATGTGACCGAGGCGGCGCCGGACCACTCGACGCTGTCGCGGACGCGTCGTCTGATCGACGACGAGACGCACGAGGCGGTATTCACGTGGGTTCTCGAGCAGTTGTCGGCGGCGGGTCTGGTCAAGGGGAAGACGGTGGGCGTCGATGCGACGACGCTGGAAGCGAACGCGGCGATGCGGAGCATCGAGCGGCGGGACACGGGAGAAAGCTACGAAGCGTTCCTTCGGCGCTTGGCGGAGGCGTCTGGGGTGGAGACCCCGACGCGGGCGGATCTGGCTCGGTTCGACCGGTCTCGCAAGAACAAGAAGACGTCGAACAAGGACTGGCAATCGCCGCAGGACCCGGACGCGAAGATCGCGAAGATGAAGGACGGCCGGACGCACTTGGCTCACAAGGTCGAGCACGGGGTCGACATGGAGACGGGGGCCATCGTGTCGGTGACGGTGCAGGATGCATCGGACGGCGATACGGCCACGCTGCCGGAGACGCTGACCGCGGCGGCCGAGCAGGTGGAGTTGGTGCAGCCGGACGGTCGAGGGGTCGAAGAGCTGGTCGCTGACAAGGGGTATCACAGCGACGAAACGCTGGTGGCTCTCGGCGAGGTCGGGGTTCGGAGCTACGTATCGGAGCCCGAGCGCGGCCGGCGCGTCTGGCAGGACAAGAAGACGGGAGAGACGCCGCCGGCGAAGCGTGCTGCGCAGCAGGCGTTGTATGCGAACCGGCGGCGTGTGCACGGGCGGCGGGGTCGTCGCCTGCAACGCTGCCGGGGCGAGATGGTGGAGCGTACTTTCGCGCACATGTATGAGACGGGGGGCATGCGTCGGGTGTTTGTGCGCGGTCACGAGAATGTCCGCAAGCGGGTGCTGATCCAGGCGGCTGCCTGCAACATCGGGATGCTCCTGCGGCGCCAGACCGGCATCGGTACGCCCCGGAGCCTGCAGGGGCGGGCTTTTTCGGCGATTTTCCGCCTGATCGACCGCCTGATCGACCACTGGGGGCGTCTGACGCGTCCCTGGGGCCTCAAATGGACACCGCCGGCGCCCGTCGGCTCAATTACTCATCGCCAAGCGGCCTGAACAGCAGGGCTCGGCGAACCGACTTCTACCTCGGGCTGGTAGGAGAGAGACGAGGACGGCGTGTGGGTTGAGTTTGCGCTGGCAGGCGGTTCGGATGACGGAGGCGAGGGTTTGCTGGGTGGTGGCACCGCGCCAGGACCGATTGCCGCCGCAGACCTTGCGCGTGACGACGGCAGGCCGGATGGCGTGTTCGGCGCGCCAGTTGGTGGCGTCGATGGCCTGCGAGTCGTACAGGAAGGTGAACAGCGCGGTCCATTCGGTAGTCAGATGCGCGGCGAAGCGCCGCACGTTGGCGAGTGGACCCGGGTGGGTTACCCGCCAGGCGAGGCGCTCGACGAGCGCGTCGAGGTCGGCGGCCGAGAGCGTGCCGGCGCGACGGCGGGCCCGCAGTTCGAGGGCGCGCTGCAAGTCGGTCTGGATGTCGGTGACGACGCGACTGTGCGGATGGTCGGCTCGCAGCAGCCGACAGCGGCGGAGCAGGTGCGCGAGACAACTCTGGTGGGTGGCCGCGGTGAACTGCCGATACGGCGCCCAGCCATCGCGGACGAGCACGCCAGCGAAGTCGTTGCCGAGCAAGGCGGCAGCCTGCGGGTACCCCCTTCCGGGTTCGATGGCGTAGACCGTCGTCGCGGGTGTCGCCGCGGCCCACAGCCACTGGAGGCGTCCGCCAACCTTCCACCCGGTCTCGTCGGGCGTGACGACGGGGCTGCGGCGAATCTGCTCGCGCAGGGCCGCATAGGTCGGCTGAGCCCGCCGACCGGCGCGGTCGACGGCGTGCACCAGCCCGCTGCGACTGACGGTCAAACCGTACTGTTGCCGCAGCAGCGTGGCGACCTTGCCGAAGGACAAACCCAACTGCTTGTTGAGAATGGCTGCCGACGCGACCACCTGCGGTCCGAGTTGCACCCCGGCGGCGCCGAGCGCATCGGAGGTCTGCAGTCGATGACGGCCTTGCACGCGGCGGCCGCACGCCCGGCAGGTCCCAATGGCCACCCGGAACGCACGCACGACTACTCGCGGAGTCGGCAACTCTTCCTGAAACTGCGTCGCCAGCCCCGTCGGCTGCAACCCGCCTCCGCAATCCGGACAGGCCGGCGGCAGCAGGGCATCGTGTCGTTCATCCACTCGCCGCGGTTGTCGCCGCCGCGCCGCGATGCCATAGCCGGCACCCGCCCGGCGCCCTGGCGGCCGCGGGTTACGTTTGAGGGCCTTGGCAAACGGCGCCGCTTGACGACAACCCGCCCGGCGCGCCGCCGCCAGCTCCCGCTTCAACCGCTCGTTTTGGTCCTCCAGCCGCTCGTTGCGCTTGTGCAGCCGCCTGTTGTCCCGCTCCAGCCGGTCCCGTTCGCGTTCAACCCGCTCGAGCTCGCGGCGCAATCGTTCCGCTCGCTCGCGCCACCGATTCTGCGACTCGGTCCGGCCTCCTGCCTGACGCTGCACACCACGTTTATGGCATATTCGCTACCAAAGTGCAATCCAATTATTTGGATCGCTGGCCCCGACCCGGTAACCTGTTACCGTATTTCTATGACCGTGCATCCCTGGACGTTGACAATATCCCCAAGCCAATTCTCGATGCGCTGAAGGATCTGATCTACTCCGACGATTCACAGGTGGCGGACCTGGTTTGCCGTAAGAGAGATATTAACGACGATTTGCAGATTCGAAACCCTTCGACGGCCTTGCTGGACTGTTTGCGTGGTACGGGGCCAGTTCTACACGTTGCGGTGGCCAGGGCGATGACCCAGGAGGTCCTGTTCTGATGCACGAGGATTCCAGCTCAGCGTACTTCCTGACCCGCAAGACAGCCGACGAGTACAGGAGGAAGGGTTACGACGTTGCTTTCGACGCGCCGCTCGACTTCCTTCCAGGGTTTCGCGCCGACCTGGTTGTGCGTAAGCAAAACGAGGCAAGAGTGATAGAGGTCAAGTCGCGATCTTCGTTGGCCGCCAACCCCAAGATTGCGGAATTGGCGCGCGCCATTGATTCGAGACCTGGATGGAGCTTTGAGTTGCTGTTGGCGGCAGAGCCCGAAAAGCTGGACTCGCCGGAAGGCGCGCGTCCATTGGACCGTGAGCAAGTTCTCCGGCGCACGAGGGACGCAGAAACGGCGCTTGCCTCAGGTCTGTCCGAGGCCGCGCTCGTGTTGGCTTGGTCGGCCTGCGAAGCCGCCGCTCGCGTGTTGGTTGCCGAGCAGGACGAGTCGGACCCGGACATCATTGCGCCCGGCTATTTCCTTGACCGGGCTGTTTTTCTCGGGATCATGTCCCGCGAAGAGTACCGTGATTTGGCCAAAGCGAGGCAGTACAGAAACGCCATCGTGCACGCTTTCTGCCACGACCACTTCGGAGAAGATCTGGTAAGGAACGTGATCGACACCGTGCGCCGGCTGCTGGCCGCGGCGAAGTAGCCTTGCACGGCCATCGCACTGTCACGTTGGTGTAGTGTAAGTTCAGAAGTGTGCCATTGAGGTTGAGTTCGGGATCATCCAAGTCAGCAGCGAGAGCGATCGCATGCCGCACCGCGGCTCCCCATTGGTCCGTTATGCAGCCGGCACCACCGGCATTGATTGCGCCAAGCCGTACCGTTCGTCCGCATGGAGAGTGAAGTCCCCTGGAGGAGGGTTTCGTCGTCGCTCACTTCGTGGCTCCGGACTCAACGTCCACCTTTCCGAAACCCGCGGCCGGGCCGGGTGGCCGGTGCCGAATCAGCAGCCGACTTGTCGTTCCGGTGCCCGACTCGAGCGGCCTGTCGGGCGATGGCCTCGGTGATCCGTTCGGCGCGGGAGCGCGGGAACAATCGTTGGTCCTCGACGGCGTCCTGCATCCCGTGCATCGCCAGCAGCCGGCTCATGGTGTCGGCGTGCGCCTCCAGCGTGCGCTCGGGCCGAATGTGTGCAACCGGGACGCCCCGCGCCTCAAGGGCCGGGGCGACGAGCAGGCAGCGGTGGCACTCCAGCGGCTCCTTCTCCGCGCACATGAGCACGATGCTGCGGCGGGTCGCGTCCTGCGCCACCCTCTCGAGTCCCTCTCGGAACGCCTGGGTGGCGCCGAGTCGCTCGTAGCTGATGCGGCCGTCAGCATAGCAGGCGGGATCCGTCGATCGCCCGCCCAACTCCGATCCCAGGAAGACGTAGGCGATCCCGCGTGCGGCCAGGCGGGCCGCCAGCGGCTCCCGGTTGAACTGCGGGTTGAAGCGGCTGTAGGGCGCGGCGCGGACATCTGCCACCGCGGCCGCGCCGTGGCGCTGCAGCAGCGCGATAAACGTCTCGATAGGATGCGTGGAGTGGCCTATCGTCAGCACGGTGCCGCTGGTGGCAGGCATGATCGGTCGTCAGGCGGCAGGGATGATGGCGGCGATCAGCTTGTAGCACGCATTCTGGTAAGCCTCGCCCAGGCTGATGGTGAGGAAGCACTCGCCGATGTCGTAGATGCCGTCCAGCTTCGCGAGGTAGGTCCGCTCCCAGCCGGGGTCGGTGACCCACAGCGCGTACTCTTGGCCCGCGTGCCGGAACCGACCCTGTACGCGTCGCTTGTTGGTGCCGAACGCCTCGCCGGGCCGGCATACGGTGAGCCGTAGCTGGTCCGAGTGGAGCAGCCGCAACGAGCCGGTGATTGAATCGGTCGCTTCAATCGGGACCTTGTCGTGCAGACCGTTGTACGTGCTGTGGCCGTCGATCCAGAGCGGGGCGACGGGATCCGCGAGAGCGGGCAGATCGAAAGGTGACAGGCGGCCCACCTTCTCCCAATAGCACCTGGGATCGAGTAGCCAGTTCTCGGTCTGGTAGCTGCTGGGCCGCGCTTCGAGAAGCGGGACGTCGATGACGTCGAGGACCCGCGGGTCGCTGCCGTCCTCGTACTGGCGTTCGTATTCCGATACCTCCCCGCCATTCCGTGCGCCGATGGGCCGAATCCACCCGCCGGGCGCGGCGCCGTTCCACTCGCGGCCGGCCACGCAGCGGCCGCGTAGCGTCCGGGAGTTGGCGAGGCAGACCAGACGCTTCGTGCTCGGCATCGTCGCTGTGCCCGGCACGCTCTACGCGTGCCCCGTCGCGGCCGGGATGACGAGCCGCAGCTCGCCGTCGTCGATGAGCGTGTACTCGGGTGTCCGCCCGGACAGTTTCCGGGTCTCCTGCAGGATGATCGGCACGCCGTCGCCACGCCGATCCATGAGGTGAGTACGGCCGAGGCCGGTCGGTGCCGGACATCGCGCGAGCAGCGACACGATCAGCTCGTTGCGGCTCGCCTGGCGCAGGTGCATGCTGTCGGGTGTGAGGGTGTTCGCCAGCGCCCCCGGGACGTAGAGCTCGAGGCGATTCCCGAAGAGATGCAGTCGGATCCGCGCGCCGGCCACCGAATAGTCCCGGTGCGCCACGGCGTTGACCAGCGCCTCGAACACGGCGCGGTCGCTGAACTGTTCGCGCTCCGTGCGAGCGGACGACTTGACGGCCCGCACGAGAACATTCCGGCGGACGAAGTGCAGCGCCTCGGCGACCTGCTCGTCGAGCGGCCCGGCGATGTCGCGGGCGTCCGTCTGGTAGTCGACGTCCGTTCGCTCGCCCGCGTAGCTGACCGCCTGGACGTGCGCGTGGGGGAGCCAGCGTTGCGGGGTGCGCGTGCACAGCAGGACGCCGGCGAGCGTGATCCGCGCCGCTCCATCGTCGTCGTCCGCGATGAGGCGGAGCTTGCGCGCCGCCGTTTCGGAAACGCCCTCGCCCCCGGCAGCCTCATCCCTCAGGAATCGGCGCGTGAGCGCGTAGTCCAGGTCGCCCGGCCCGGTGCCGGGGACCGCGGTCTCGTCGAAACGAATCATGCGGCTCTGGCTTCGCTCCTGGAACAGGCGGGCCAGCAGATCGGGCGCGAGCTCCCGCTTGGAGCTGCCCAGCCTGCGGAAGTAGCCGCCGGGACTCTTGTGAACGAACAGGCTGCGCTCGACCTCCACCAGCAGCACGGGAACCGAGCGGCCCCCTGAGTCGGTCAACTCGATCTTGCGGATTGCGGCATCGAGCGCGGGATTCAGCAGGTCGCTGCATATGTCGCGGACCCATGCCTCGACCGCGTCCAGTCGGTCCAGCGGGATCCCGCTCACGTCGCGGGTCTTGTCGTCCACGCCGAGAACGAGGTCGCCGCCTCGCCCGTTCGCGAACGCCGCCAGTTCGTCCGCGACGTCCTTGCGGCCTGGAGCCGTTACGCGCGATCCCGACAGCGAGACCTGCTTCAGCTCGAGCACGGAATCCTCGCCAAGCCGAATCCGCCTCGCCAGATCGTCGTAGCGGGTCACGCTCCTCCGATCCCGATCGGCGTCGGTACCATCAGGCCCAGCATAGTGGATGGGCGCACGACAGGAGCGTTCACCGCCGCCGCTGGCAGCGGGGGCAGAAGTGCGTGCCGCGCTGGGCGATGACGGTGCGCCGCACGCGCGCGCCGCAGGCGGGGCACGGCGTGCCGGCGCGGCCGTAGATCCGGATCTGGCGCTGGAAGGCGCCCGGCTCCCCCCGGCCGTCGCGGTAGTTGCTGATGCTGGTGCCGCCGGCGGCGATGGCGTCCCGCAGCACGGCCCGGATGGCCGCGTGCAGGTCGCCCGCCTTGCGCGCGCCGACGCCCGCGGCGCTCCGCTCCGGGTGCAGCCGGGCGCGGAAGAGCGCTTCGTCCGCGTAGATGTTGCCGAGACCGCGCAGGAACGCCTGGTCGAGCAGGAGCGCCTTCAGCCGCGCCGTGCGGGACGCCAGCCGGGCGGCGAACGCCTCGCGGCCGATCTCCAGCGGGTCGGGGCCCAGGGCTGCCAGACGCGGCGGCAGCGCCTCGGACCATTGCCAGCGGCCGAACTTGCGGATGTCCTGGAAGATCACCGTGGCGCCGTCGTCGAGGGACATCGTGGCCCGCGTGTACGCTCCCGGCTGGCCGTTCAGCAGCAGGGTCCCCGTCATCCGGAGGTGAATGATCAGGAGCGAGCTGCGCTGGTCCCGGCGGAGCCTGAGCAGCAGGTACTTGCCGTGCCGGTCGAGCCGCTCGATGCGCTGGCCTGCCAGGCGGCGCTCCGTGCGCCGCGCGTCGCCGACGCAGGTTCGCGGCCAACGGAACGCGACGGCCCGGATGGTGCGCCCCGCGAGGGCCGGGGCCAGCGTGCGCCGGACCGTCTCCACCTCCGGCAGCTCGGGCATGGCGCGTTGCGGCTCCCGGTCAGACGAGCGCGGGCAGGACGGCGCCGATCTCGCCGCGCACGACGACGTTCGCGATGCCGTCCAGGGGGGTCGGATCGCGGTTGACGATGATCAGGCTCGCGCCCGCGCGCCGCGCCAGGCGCGGTATCGAGGCAGCCGGCTCGACGACCAGCGACGAGCCGACCGCGAGGAGCAGGTCGCAGGCCTCAACGGCGGCCTGCGCCCGCAGCAGCACGTCGTGCGGCAGCGCCTGACCGAACGAGACGGTGGCCGGCTTGAGCAGCCCGCCGCACGCCCTGCAGCGCGGCGCCCGCTCGCCGGCCGCGACCCGCCGGCAGGCTTCGTCGGACGTGATCCGGTCGCCGCAGCTCAGGCAGACGGCCTCGGTGGTGGTCCCGTGCAGCTCCAGGACCTTGTCGGCGGGCAGCCCGGAGCGCTGGTGCAGGCGCTCGATGTTCTGCGTGACCAGCGCCGTGAGCCGCCCCTGCTCGTGGAGCTTCACGAAGGCGCGATGCCCGGCGTTGGGACTGGCCGCGCGCATGGCCGGCCACGCGGTGACCTTCTGCCGCCAGTACTCGATGCGCCCCGCCTCGCTGGACAGGAACTCCTGGAAGTCCACCGTCCGGTTGCGGGCCCACACGCCGTCCGGGCTGCGGAAGTCCGGGACGCCCGACTCCGTCGAGATGCCGGCCCCGGTGAAGCCGACGATCCGCGAGGCGCGCGCGATCAGCTCGCGTGCCGCCCGCTCGTCCGCGCCCGGATCGCTCAACGGTGAGTCCAAGGCACCTGGAGGGAAGAGAAGTGCAGCCTACGACGGCGCGGGCTCCACGCGTACGGTCACGACGTCGGTGTCGTGGTACTGCTGGTGGCGGACCGACGAGGCCAGGTGCCGGAGCAGCCGGAGGGAGACCTCCTGCTCGATCTCGTTGCCGGCGACGCGGTCCCCGAGCAGCGCGATGCGGTCCTCGATGTTCGTCTCGTCGGTCGCCGCGACGAACTCCAGCTCGGCGGCGCGCCCGTCGCGGCGCGCCGCCAGCAGCAGGCGCCGCTCCTTCGCCGCCGGGTCGTTCTCGTCCTGACGGACCAGCGTGAGCAGCGTCTCCTCGCCGACCGCCCGGAGCCGGTCGCTCATCGCGTCGCTCCAGCCCTGGCTGCCGGCGAAGCGGGTCAGGAACTTGTCGATCGCCGGGTAGGCCGCGTGGTTCAGATCGGTCCGGAGCTGCTGCCGCCGCGGCCGGCTCAGCTCCAGGAACAGCGTCATGAGGATGGCCGCGAGCCCGCCCGAGGTCATCCCGTTGCCGAGCAGGCTGCTCCAGGCGCCCAGCGAGTCGGCGAAGATCAGCTCGTTCTGGAACCCGAGCCCGATCCAGAACCCGACTCCCGCCACGATGCCCTTGCGGTAGTCGGCGCCGTCCTCCACGACGACGCGCATGCCGAGGACGAACAGGGTAGCCATCAGCACGACGGTGTACGCGCCGACGACGGGACCCGGAATGGCGAGGATGAGCGCCATGAACTTCGGCAGGAACGCCAGCACGATGAAGACGGCGCCGATGCACACGCCGACCGTCCGGGCGGCGACGCCCGTGATCTCCGTCACCGAGACGCTCGACGAGTAGGTCGTGTTGGGTACCGTCGCGGCGAGGCCCGAGAGCAGGTTGCCCACGCCGTCGGCGGCGACCGCCCCCTGCACGACGCGGAAGTCGGTGGCCCGCGGCGAGCGCCGCGAGACGCGCTGGATGGCGACGCTGTCGCCGATGGTCTCGATGGCGCCGATCAGGGTGACGAACACGAAGGCGGGCAGCAGGGACCAGAAGGCCACGCCGAACTGGAGGTCGAATCCCGGCCAGGCGCCCGCGGGCAGCCCGATCCAGTTGGCGTCGGCCACGCTCTGCGTGTCGTAGAGGCCGAACGAGCCCGCGACCGCGCAGCCGGACGCGATGCCGATGACCGGGGCCCAGAGGCGCCAGACGCCGGCGGCGCGCAGCGTGACGCCGACCGTGACGATCAGCGTCATGAGCGTGCTGACGGGCGCGGCCGCCGGCGCCGTCCCTTCCGGGACGTCCGTGAGCATGCCGAACATGATCGGCATGAGGGTCACCGGGATCAGCATGATCACGGTGCCGCACACGGTCGGCGTGAGGATGCGCCGCAGCAGCGACAGCCGCGTCGCGAGCGCGAACTGGAACAGCGCGGAGATGGCGACCAGCGTGGCGAGCAGCCCCGGGCCGCCGTCCTCCAGCGCGGTGACGCAGACGGCGATGAAGGCGGCCGACGTGCCCATCAGCAGCACGTGGCCGGAGCCGACGCGGCCGACCCGCACCGCCTGCAGCACGGTCGTCACGCCGCTGATGGCGAGTGCGGCGAACGCGGCCCAGGACAGGAAGCCCTCGCTGCCGCCGGCCGCCCGCACGACGATGGCGGGGGTGAGCACGATGCCCGCCACCGTGAGCATGGCGAACTGGAAGCCGAGGCCGAGCGCGAGCGCGGGCGGCGGCCGCTCCTCCGGCTCGTAGCGCAGCTCGCGGGTGGCGCGTGCGGGTGTCGAAGCCATGATCCCAGCCAGAGCTTAGCACCCGGCTCAGTACATGACGAACGCGAAGAGGCGCTGCCCGACGGCGACCAGCACGTGCTGGCGGCCGTCGACCAGGTAGGTCTGCGGCGCGTTGGAGATGTCGCCGATCCGCGTGTGCCAGACGAGACGCCCGTCGGCCGCGTCGAACGCGACGAAGTTGCCGCTGCCGTCGCCCGTGAAGACGACGCCGCCGGCGGTGGTCAGCACGCCGGCGCCGCCGCCGCCGCCCGGGGGCCACTGGTGGCGCCAGACGATCTCGCCCGTGCGGTAGTCGATGGCCGAGAAGGCGTTGCCGCCCGAGCCCACCACGGCGCGCTCCTTGCCGCCCAGACCCATGGAGCCGCGGGGGTCGGGGTCGGTGAGGTAGAGGAGGTTGAAGCCGTTGTTCTCCTGCGTGTAGAAGAGGCCGGTGTCGGGGTTGAAGGCGGGCGGCTGCCAGTTGGTCACCCCGCCCTCGACGGGCGAGACGAGCGAGCCGGGGATGGTCGCCTCCTTGGCGGGCGAGGGCTGCGGCTCGCCGGTCGGCCGGATGTGGCTGGCCCAGTTGGCCGTGGCGCCGTAGCGGCGCGTGACGACGTGCTCCCCGCTGATCCGGTCGACGGTGAAGAAGTAGCCGTTGCGCGCCGCGGTCGAGACCAGCTTGCGCGGCTCCCCGTCGATCGCGCCGTCGATGAGGATGGGCGTCTGCGCCGAATCCCAGTCGTGCGTGTCGTGCGGCGACGTCTGGAAGTACCACGCCATCTCGCCGCTGTCGACGTCCACCGCGATGAGCGTGCAGGTGAACAGGTTGTCGCCCGGGCGCGCCACGCCGGTGTAGCCCGGCGTCGGATTGCCGGTGCCGAAGATGTAGTAGTTGGTCTCCGGGTCGTACACGCCCGGCACCCAGACCTGCCCGCCGCCGTGGCGGGCCGCGTCGAGGTTCGGCCAGGTGTCGAGCCCGGGCGAGTCGGGCGTCATCGGCACGGTGTGGAAGATCCACCGCCGCTCGCCGGTCTCCGGATCGAACGACTGCAGGAAGCCGGGCGCGTCGAGGTCGTTGCCGGTGCCGACCAGGACGTGGTCGCCGACCACGATGGGCGCCATCGTCGAGAAGTACTGGTCCTCGAACGTGGCGATCTCCACGTGCCAGCGCTCCGCGCCGGTGCGCGCGTCGAGCGAGACCAGGTAGTTGTCGGGCGTCTCGAAGAAGAGCGCGTTGCGCCACAGCGCCGCGCCCCGGTTGCCGATGTGGATGCTGCCCCGCGTCTTCCAGAAGTAGTGCCACCGCTCGCTGCCGTCGCGCGCGTCGAGCGCCCAGACGTGGTCGGGCGCCGTCACGTACAGCACGTCGTCCACGGCCAGGATTGCCCCCTTGAGGCGCTGGCGGCCGATGACGAAGTCGCCGCGGCCCTCGCCGCCGACGAACGTCGGGGCGCCGGGGCCTTCCAGCGGCGGCATCCCGGTGTCGAGCTCGCGGGTCCACGCCAGCGTCAGGCGCTTCGCCGTCTCGGTCGTCACCTGCGCCAGCGGGCTGTAGCGCCGCCCCGTGTAGTCGCCGGAGTAGGTCGGCCACGAGTCCCCGAGCGGCTCGAGGAGCGCGGCGGGATCCAGGCCGCCGGGCTCCTGGGCGCCGAGCGGAGCGGTCAGGGCGCCGCCCGCCGCCGCGGTCGCCGCGGCCGCGAGCGCGAAGCGGGCGAGCAGGGCCGTGCGGTTCATTTCAGGCTGACCAGGTAGGCGGTGACGTTGTGGATGTTCGCGTCGGTGTACAGGCCGAGGAGCTCGGCGTGGCGGGCCAGCGGGTCGTCGATGTCCACGCGCGGCGCGGTGCGCCCCCGGCGGCTGAACGAGCGCTGCCGGCCGTCGGCGGTGGTCAGCGCGACGATGAAGTCGTCGAGGCGGACGAGCGTGCCCGCGACGCGCGCGCCGGACGGCGGCGTCACCGTGACCGCGACGGGCGGGCGGGCCACGCCCCGCCGCTGGCCGCGGACCCACGTGTTCTGCAGCGTCATCGGCTCCGGAATCCGCGTTGCGATGCCGGCCAGGTCACCCGTGGCCGAGTGGCACGACGCGCAGTTGGCGGCGAAGTACGCGCGTCCGGCCGCGGCGTCTCCCACGACGATGTTCAGGTTGAGCTCCGCTCCCCGCGGCGGGCCGCCCTGGGGCGTCGCCCGGGCGAGGACGCTGTGCATGTACGCGGCCACGGCGCGCGCGTCGGCCTCCGGGAGCGACTGCGGCGGCATCGAGGAGCCGCCCGGGGTCGACTGCCCGTCCCGGAGCACCGGCCAGATCCGCTCGCCTTCGCGGTCGCGCAGGACGATCTGAGAACGGAGCAGGTTCGGGCCGCCGAGGTCGCCGCCGCGCAGATCGATCCCGTGGCAACCGCGGCAGTGGATGCCGTACAGCGCCTGGCCGCGGGCAACCACCTGCGGGTCGCCGGGCGGCCGCTGCTGCGCGTCGAATGGCGCTTGGCGCCGCTGCGCCGGCACCACCGGCTCGCGGGCGCCGCTGCGGGACGTCCCGCCGCCGGCCGCCAGAGGCTGGACGCCCCACGCCGCCGCAATGGCCGCCGCCACCAGCGCGGCGCCGGCCATCGTCCGCCGCGGTCGTGCGAGGCGCCGCCACACCTTCCCGACGTTGCTCATGATCCCCGCCGCGTTGCGCGCAGACGCTCGATGCCGGCGAGCAGCCCGAGCACGAGCCAGGCCGGGAGCGAGACGACGCCGGCATAGGCCCAGATGCCGATCGGCCCGAACAGGCCGCCGACGGTGACGGCCGCGACCGAGAGCGGACAGAGCACCGCCGCGCACGCGAGCGCCAGCGGCCGGGAGCGGGGATGGAGGCGCCCGAGGGCCAGCGTCAGCGGGATGCCGGCGGGCCAGGTGAGCGCGAGTCCCACGACCATCGCCGGCAAGGCCATGACCACCGCCTGGCCGGGAGCGAAGCCCGGGTCGAAGGCGAGCCTGAACGCCGTCAGGACGACCATCCCGATCGGCAGCCACGCGGAGAGCGGCAGCGTGCGTCGCATCCTCGGATTCAGCCTACCACGCACGTTTTCGGATGGCGGTACACTCGCGGGATGGCACTCGACCACTACGTGACACTCGGCGATTCCGGGCTGCGGGTCAGCCCGTTCTGTCTCGGCGCGATGACGTTCGGCGAGGACTGGGGCTGGGGCTCGGACGTCGCCACCTCGGAAGCGATCCTTTCCGCGTACTTCGAGCGCGGAGGCAACTTCATCGACACCGCGAACGCGTACACCAGGGGACACTCGGAGACGATCATCGGCGATTACCTGCGGGCCGGCCGCCTCGGCCGGGACCGGGTCGTCATCGCCACGAAGTTCTTCGCCAACCTGTACCCCGGGGACCCGAACGGCGGCGGCGCCAGCCGCAAGTCGCTGACGGCGGCGTGCGACGAGTCGCTGCGGCGCCTGCGCACGGACTACATCGACCTGTACTGGATGCACCTGTGGGACCGGTTCACGCCCATCGAGGAGACGATGCGGGCGCTCGACGACCTCGTGCGCGCGGGCAAGGTGCGCTACATCGGGTTCTCGGACACGCCGGCCTGGAAGACGGCCCAGGCGCAGGTGCTGGCCCGCTTCCGCGGCTGGACGCCGCTGGTGGCGCTGCAGATCGAGTACTCGCTGATCGAGCGCACGGTCGAGGGCGAGCTGCTGCCCATGGCGCGCGAGCTCGGGCTGGGCGTCGCTCCCTGGTCGCCGCTGCGGGCCGGCGTGCTGACCGGGAAGTACACGCGGGAGAACGCCGGGGAGGCGAACCCCGGGCGGGGCAGGCGCGTGACGGACTACCTTCACGAACGCACCTTCGACATCATCGACGAGCTGATCCGCGTCGCCGACGCGGTCGCCGCACCGCCGGCCGCGGTGGCCCTCGCGTGGGTGCAGGCGCGGCCGGGCGTCACGTCGACCATCATCGGGGCTCGCACCCTCGAGCAGCTCGAGCAGAACCTGACCGGCCTCGACGTGCGGCTGGCCCGGGAGCAGGTGGAGGCGCTCGATCGCGTGTCCGAGCCGCAGCTCGGCTTTCCGGCCGGATTCCTGCAGGCCGCGTCGACCTTCATGCACGCAGGCGCCACCGTCAACGGCGAGCCGTCGACGGTGTGGCCCATGGCGCCGGCGAGCGACGGCGAACGTTACTAGGAGCGCGCGCGGGCGTTCTGCGGTAGGCTGTCGGGGCCGGCCCGGCAGGGCAGGCTGCATGCAAGGGAGGCCACCGATGAGAACGGCGACGACTCGACTCGTGCTGGCGGTTGTGCTCGCGATTGCGCTCCCGGGGTTGGGCGTGGTCTCGTTCACGCAATCATCCGGGGACCGGACGCCGATCAGCGTCGAGCAGTTCGAGGCGTGGATGGAGGAGCTGTCGAACTGGGGGCGCTGGGGCGAGGACGACGAGCTGGGCGCCGTCAACCTGATGACGCCCGCGAAGCGCAAGGAGGCGGCGGGCCTGGTGCGGAGCGGGACGACCGTGTCGCTCGCGCACGACTTCCTCTCCGAGGAGGCCGCGGACGTCCGCGAGCCGTATCAGCTCCAGATGAGTATCAACCACGATGGCCAGAATTCGGGTGATCGCATCGAGGTGTACTTCCACGGCATCCAGTTCTCCCACCTCGACGGCCTGTGCCACGTGTTCTACAACGACCGGCTGTACAACGGGCACGACTACCGCGACGTCGTCACCGAGGACGGCTGCTCCGTGATGGATACCGCCGGCATGCGGGACGGCCTCGTCACGAAGGGGGTCCTGGTGGACATGCCGCGCCTGAAGGGAGTGCCCTACCTCGAGCCGGGCACGAAGCTGTACGCGGAAGACATCGAGGCGTGGGAGGAGATGGCGGGCGTCAGCATCGGCTCGGGCGACGCGCTGCTGCTGCGCACCGGCCGCTGGGCCCGGCGCGCCGCCATGGGGGCCGGCGGCGCCATGTCCGGCTGGGACGCGTCGGTGATGCCGTGGATGGCCGAGCGCGACATCGCGCTGCTGGGCGCCGACTCGGTGCACGAGGCGCCGGACACGGTGCCGGGCCTGGGCTTCAACCCGATTCACCGCTACGCCATCGTGGCGCGCGGCATGAACCTGCTCGACAACCTCGACCTCGAGGCGGCGGCCGAGACGGCGGCGCGGCTCGAGCAGTGGGACTTCATGCTCGTGATCGCGCCGCTGCGCGTCCCCGGCGGCACGGGCTCGCCGGTGAACCCGCTCGCCATCTTCTGATGGCGGCCGGCCGGGCGGCGGCCGGCCGGCGCGTCAGGGGCCGGCCGCGCAGTCGCCGTAGTACTGCTCGGGCCGCGACGTGAAGCCGATCAGCGAGACGTCCGTGTACTCGTGGCGCGTGTGCACGGCCATGAGCCGACCGTCCTCGGTCTCGCGGTCGAAGATCGTGGTCGTGTACAGCGGACCCGAGCTGAACATCTGCAGGAAATGGAGGTAGTCGCCGGTCAGCCGCGTGATGATGTGCGAGGGGCCGAACGGGCCGATCACCTCGGCGGTGGCGCCCGCCGTGTCGATGGCCTCGAAGCGGAAGGACAGCGTCGCGGCGTCCACGTCCGCCTCGGGGTCGCCGTCGGTCCACGTGCCGGTGGCAATCAGCGTGAACGAGCAGTCGAGGCTGCCCGCCGCCGCGAGGCGGTCATCCTGCGCCGCGGCTGCCGCGGGGCCCGCGAGACACCAGCCGAGCGCCGCACACGCCGCGACCTGCCGAATCGGTGACATAGGCCCTCCTCCTGGTCGGGGGCCTATTATACGGGCCGCGGGCCGGCGGGGCAGTTTGACCGCGTGAACGGCCCGCAGCATAATCGGCGTCCTGGAGTGCATGTTCGAATGAAGGCGATGGCATTTGCGCTGGCGCTGCTCGCGGCCGGGGCCGCGGCGGCACAGGTGGCGGTCGACGCCGAGCTGCAGCGGCAGCTCGACGCGTTGTTTCCCGAGGCGAGCTCGTTCTCCTCGAAGGAGGGCGATCCGCCGCACTTCAAGGCGTACGCGGGAGCGCCGGGAGGCGGCCGGCGACTGATCGGCTACGCCTTCTGGACCACCGAGCTCGAGCCGCTCGAGCGGGGCTACGACGGGCCGATCAAGATTCTGACCGGGGTGGACACCGACGGCGTCCTGACCGGCATCGTCGTCGCCGATCACTACGAGCCGTACGGCTACTTCTCCATCGACCTGCCGCGGTACGCCGCCCAGTTCGTCCGCAAGAGCATTCGCGATCCCTTCCGGGTCGGCAACGACATCGACGCCGTCTCCACCGCCACGCTCACGGTGACGAGCGCGACGCGGGCCGTGCGCAACGGCGCGCGCCGGCTCGCCCGGCGCTTCATCGTGCCCCCGGAGGCGCGCTGATGCGGCGCGTCATCGCGGCCCTCGTGCTGCTTGCCGCGGCGACCGCCAGCGCCCCGGCCGCGCTCGCGCAGCCCGAGCCGGAGGTCGACCCGTGGGGGTTCGAGGACGAGCTCGAGGAGCCGGAAACCTGGGCTACGCTGCTGCGCGATCAGGCCTCTGACCTGCTGCTGTTCACGGCCTTCGCCGCGCTGGCCCTGGTGAGCTTCTTCCGCAAGAGCGTCGCGCTGAAGTACGCCACGTTTGCGGCCGCCATCATCTACCTGGGGTTCACCAAGAGCCAGCTCATCTCGGTGGTCAACGTCTACGGGCTGCTGGCCGGCAACCTGCCGGTCTTCAAGTACAGCCTGGCGTGGTATCTGTTCGCCGGCTTCACGCTCGTGACGACGGTGCTGTGGGGCCGGCTGTACTGTGGGCGCGTGTGCGCGTTCGGGGCGCTGACGCAGCTCATGGACCGGTTCGTCCCGGCGCGGCTGCGCGTCGAGGTGCCGGCGTGGCTCGAGCGGCGCGCCGCGCTGGTGAAGTTCGGGCTGCTCGGCGCCGTGCTGCTCTACTTCTTCCTGACCTCGGACATCGCGGCGTACCGCTACGTCGAGCCGTTCTGGATGTTCACCCGCCGGGCCTCCACCGGCATGTGGGTGGGGCTCGCCGTGCTGCTCGTCGCCACGGTCTTCGTCCGCAACCTGTACTGCCGCTTCCTGTGCCCGGTCGGCGCCTTCCTGGGGCTGATCTCGAAGCTGACCGTGTTCCGCATCAAGCGCTGGTCCGAGTGCAACACCTGCAAGATCTGCGAGAAGACCTGCGAGTGGGGGGCGATTCGCGGCCCGCAGATCGTCATGACGGAGTGCGTGCGGTGCGACGACTGCGAGCGGCTCTACGCGGACACCGCGAAGTGCCCGCACTGGATCATCCTCCGGCGCCGGTCCGCCGCCGCCCAGACAGCGCGGTAGCGCGCGCCCGCGTCGGATCGCCTCTCGGGTCCTCCGTTCCGAACATCCGGCGCAGCGTCCGCAGCACGTCGTCAATCGTTTCCTCCCCCGCGCCAGACGTTGTCGCTCGGTGTTCGCTCGAAGGACGGCCAGGCGTCGATCAGCGTGAACGGCGCGTCGGGGTCGACCGACGTCGGCACGGGGCCGATGCGGCGGCGGCCGCCGCTGTCGTCGTCGAAGCGCTGCGTCACGTGGATGGCGGCGGTGACCGGCTCCCAGCCGCCGTCCTGCCAGCGCCAGCGCTGGCCGCCTATCTCGAGGGTGCGCGCCGCCTGCGCGACCAGCACGTCCGACGCCGCCGGCGGTCCCAGCAGGGCCTCGGCCGTGCCGGCCCCGACCGCCTCGGCCAGGGCGTCGGCCAGCGGCGTGCCGGCCCGCACCCCGGCGATCACGGCGCCGACCGCGCCCCCGGCGTCGTCAAGGCCGACGGACTCCACCCAGCCGACCGTCGCCAGCGGCGTGTACTCCCGCACCCACGGCACGTCGCCGGCGGCCGCGACGCCCACCGCGGGCGCGTCCAGCGCGCCGAGGGCCTCGACGATCTGGTCGCTGGCCCGCGCCTGCAGCGCCAGCCAGGCGTCCACGCCGTCCTCCTTGCGGACGCACTCCAGGCCGACCCAGCCGGGGACACCGACCCGCAGCCAGTCCTCGCCGGGCTCCTTGCGCAGGTCGGCCTCGTCGGTCATCGTGCGCGCGGCCAGCGCGGCGGCGATGGTGGCGCGGCGCCGCCAGCGGCCGAAGGCCTCTCCGGAGATGTCCCACCCCTCGTGCTCGGGCAGCCAGAGCAGGTTGCCGTAGAGCGCGGTCCTGCCGTGCTCGCGCGGCGCCTGCAGCACGGTGCGCACCACCGGCGCGCGGCCCAGGGTGGCGGCGACGCAGGCGTGCATGGCCGTGACGTCGTCGAGGACGCCGTCCGCGTCGCGCGCGCGCTGTGGCCCGTGCAGCGCGGCGATGCCGCCGCGGCGGGTCACGACCGGCGTCTCCGGCCACCAGGCCGCGGCGAAGTCGAACGGTCCGCCGGTCACGGCGATGCGGGCGCCCGTCGCGGCGACGCGGGCGCCGGCGGGGCGCTCCACGTCGCGATCGGCGCCGGCGAAGGACACGGTCCAGCGCCAGTCGCCCGCCGGCGCCACGCCGGCTGCGGGCGCCAGCGCACCGGCCGCGACGTTGCCGGGGACGGGGTCGAGGCCGTGGGTCCGGCGTTCGCGGGGCGCACGCACCAGCCGGTCGGGGTCGTGCCCGAGCGTCGGCAGCAGGTCGGCGGCGCGGAGCCATACGCCGGAGGGGTGCAGCCAGGGGGTTTTGCCCTCGGCCGACCACCCCTCTCCGCGGGCGGCGACGTCCAGCTCCACGGTGCAGCCCTCAGCCGTGAGACCGCAGGCTTCGAGCGGCAGCGCGAAGTGGTCGAACGCCACGGTTACCGATGCCTCGCGGCCGTTGACGGCGGCGCGCGCGATCTCGGCGCCGTGCGGAAGCGAGCCGTGCAACGTGCCGGAACGCGACCGGACGCCGTCGAGCCGCCAGCGCACCACGGCAACGCGCTCGGCCGGATGGACGACAATGCGCGCCTCGCCGCCCGCCACCGAGAACGGCGCTGCGGCGGCCCACCAGCGCGCCTCCCAGGCGGCGTCGTCCGCCGTCGCCACCGGCTGCGATTCATAGCCGCCCAATGTCACGAGCTGCTCGTGCAGCACGCTGTGGACGCCGGCGGCCAGCACGACGGCGGCAGCCGCCAACGCGCCGGCGGCGCCCGCGACCCTGCGCATGCCGGTCCGCCAGCGGAGGGCCGTGGTGAGCGCGGTGCCGCGCGGCCAGGCGAGCCACGCCAGCGCGACGATTCCGGCCGCGACGGCCAGCTTGTAGAGGTCGAGGGTCAGGACGTAGCCCAGCCACGGCGCCCACCCGGCGAACTCCGACAGCGTGATGCTCGGCGGCACGCCGACCTCGACCGGCGGATAGGTGGTGACGCCCAGCTCGTGATTGACCACGATGAAGAACGCGCAGATGATGCCGGCCGCGTGGGCCCCGCCCGTGTGGCGGACCAGCGCGTGAGACAGCAGTACCAGTGCGCACAGCTCCAGCATCGACGGGGCGAGCACCAGCCCGAAGTGGAGGACGGGGTCGAGCGGGCTGAAGGAGTCGGGGACCACGAGGGCGTTCACGATCCACACCGCGACGGTCGGGGTCAGGGCGAAGACGACGGTGACGGCGCCGGCGGCCAGCGCGCGGCCAGCCACCCGGCTTCCCAGGGGCGCGGGGGTGGCGTCGGCGATCTCGCCGTAGCCCGGGCGGTGGTCCCGGCGCGCCATGACCCCGACGAATGCCGCCACCATGAACGCGAGCACCAGGTAGAAGAACTCGACCAGCAGCGGATCGAGGAGATCGGGGCGGGGGAGGACGGGGCCGTCGGCGTGGAGGATGACGTGGACGAACGAGCCGCCCACGCCCAACGCCGCCAGCATGAGGAGGGCGAGCGGCGTTCCCCACCCGCGGAACGAGAGCGCGAGGTGCCAGGCCGCCTCGCTCCACGCGGCGTCGAGCCACGACGGCTGCCGCGGGACGCCGAGCGGCGGCGCATCGGGATCGGGCCGCTCGGCTGCGTGCTCGTCGCCCGCGTGGCCCGGTCCCCGCACCGCCGGCGCGCGCTCGAGCGCCAACCGATCGCGTTGCACCCGGCGCAGCACGACTCCCAGCAGCAGCAGCGGCGGGAAGGTCCAGAGCAGGCGGTTGACGACCAGCGGCGTCGTCATCTGCAGGATGCCCACTGCCTTCTCGCGCGGCGTCCAGAGGTTGACCTGCTCCTCGACCTCCGCGTACGCGGAGGGGTCGAGGAGGGTCGCCAGCACCGGACTGGCGTCGGCACCGCGTACCACGACCATGGCCGCCATCCAGATCAGCATCAGCACCGCCGCGAGCGCGAACGGCCCGGCGACGCTGCGCGTCCGGATCGCCGCGCAGAGCAGTAGCGCGCCGAGCCCGGCGGCGGAGGGCAGCGTCAGGATCAGCAGCGTGTGGCCGATCGCGAACAGCGGCTGCGGCCCCACCGCGGCGGCGGGGATCAGCCCGAGAGCGCCGAGGAGGGGCACCAGCAGGAACCCGAGCCCGGTCGCGAGGGCCAGCAGGCTGGCGAGGACCAGCGCGCCGAGATAGCGGCCGGCGAGCAGCGCGGACAGCGAGATCGGCGCCGACAGCACCACCTCGTGCAGATTGGCAGTCCGATCGCGGACGACCACCTGCGCGAAGATCCAGGCCCAGACGAACAGCAGCCAGACTGCCTGCCCGGCCATCATCAGGTAGACGAGGTGCGGGCTGTTGCGCGGCACGTCGGTCGCCCCCATGTCACGCAGGTAGTCCGCGTTGAGCAGCACCAGCAGCAGGTAGGCGATGAGCCCGGGAAACACGATGGGGATGAGCGGGCCGCGGCAGCCGGCGCGCAGCTCGTGCCAGGCCTCGACGGCGACGAAATGCAGCGTCTTCATGCCGCCGCCTCCGCGTCCCGGATCCCCGCGCGGGCGATTGCGGCGTGGTAGACGTCCTCCAGACGCGGCGCGTGGGGGGCCCATACCTCGCCGGGCGTGACCGGTGCCTCGACGACGACCAGCGCGCCGTACGGGGTCGCCGCGACGTGCAGCGCATCGTCCGGAACCGGCTCGTCGTGGGGCACCACGCGCGACCAGAGGCGGCCTTCGAGCGGCGCGGTCAGGGCGGCCGGCGTGCCCTCGGCGACGATGCGCCCGGCGGCCACGATCGACAGCCGCTCGCAGAGGCTCGCGACGTCGTCGACGATGTGCGTCGACAGGAGGACGATGTTGTCGGCCGCGATGTCGGCCAGCACGCGGTGGAAACGGCTGCGCTCGGCCGGGTCGAGACCGGCCGTCGGCTCGTCGACGATGAGCAGGCGCGGGTCGCCGGCCAGGGCCAGCGCGATGCCGAAACGGCGCAGAGTGCCGCCGGAGTAGGTGGCGACGGCGCGGTCCGCGTCCGCCCGGAGGTTCACCCGCTCGAGCAGCTGCGCCACCTCCTGCCGCCGCTCGCGGCGGTCGGTGCGTCCCTTGAGCCAGGCAAAGCGGTCGAGCAGCTGCCGGCCGGTGACGGTCGGGTAGGTGCCGATCTGCTGCGGCAGGTAACCCAGCCGGCGCCGCACGTAGTCGGGGTTGGCGAGCGTGTCGACGCCATCCAGCGTGATGGACCCGCTGTCAGGCTGTTGCAGCGTCGCCAGCGTGCGCATCAGGGTGCTCTTGCCGGCGCCGTTCGGGCCGAGCAGGCCGTAGAGGCCCGCTCCCACCGTCAGATCGACCGCGTCCAGCGCGCGGATGCCGCCCGGATAGGTCTTCGTCAACTGGTTGACCCGCAGACCTTCGATAACGTTGCTCATCGCGTCCTCCACTCGATACGAGGCTCCCGCGGCTACTGGTCGGTCACCGTGCCGGAGATGGCCAGGTCCTGCGCGAAGGCCGAGAGCGGCAGGGCCGGCAGGCAGGCGGTGAATGAGAGTCCGAGTCTCATCATTGGAGTCGTTCCTTCGCTGCGACGTATTCGGAAGGCGCGTTGCCCGGCGCCACGTTCGCAGGCCGGTGCCGACGAACCAGGCGCCGTCGACCGCGTCGATCCCCGCTACAAACGGTTGGACAAGGTCCGCGAGTTGCCGGCCGGCTCCAGCGGCTGGGTCGTCGCCGAGAGGATCGACGCCCCGGCCGCGCCCCACGGCGCCGAGCACGGCGTGTCGTGAGCTACGATGTGAATCTCGAACGAGCGGGAGGGAAGACTACGCGGGCGGGCCGCGCGTGGGCCGGATGCCGAGATCGGTGCGCTGTTCGCGCTGCAGGCGGACAGACGGGACGGCGTGCGCGACGAGATCCGGCACGGAAGGCGCCGGAGCCCTGTCCGTCTCGACCACCGAGAGATGCCGAAAGTGACAGGCATCGCACTCGCCGTGGCCGCCGGGCGCGTCGGGACCGTGACTGTGCTGGACGACGCTCGTTGTCGCGAGCGCCACCAGCAACAGCAGCGCCGCGGCAACCGCCATCCCCCGTTTCAACAGCACCACGACCAGCCACTAGACCACAGGCGCATGGCGACGTCAAGCGCCGTGCGGGGCCCCGTGATGATGAAGGCCATCGTCGGATACCCGGCCACCGGATTCTGCGCGGCGGATGGCGGAGGTCGAAACCCTCGAGATCCCTCCCCGAGCTCCGGGCCGGAAGGGGACTGCTGTCGACCAGGGCCAGATTCGGTGTTCTGGATTCGGCCGAGGCTACTGCGACATGCCCGTGTAGAGGAACCGCTGCGCGCGGTGGTTGCGCTGGGCTTCCGCCGTGTAGAGGTTGCCCTTGCTGTCGACCGCCAGGTGGTGCAGCGCGTCGAAGTCGCCCGGCGCCTGGCCCAGCTCGCCCCACGAATCGAGCACCTCCAGCGTCTGGCGGTCGAGCACGTGGACGTGCAGGTTGGCCTGGTCGGCCACGTAGAGGAACCGCTGCTCCGGGTCCGGCGAGAACGCGAGGCCGGCGCAGGTCAGCGAGCGCCCCTCGAACTGGTTCACGAACACCTGCCGCTGGTAGTTGCCCTCGAGGTCGAAGACCTGGATGCGGCTGTTGTTGCGGTCGCCCACGTAGACCAGCCCGTCGTTCGACACCTCGATGGCGTGCACCGTGCCGAACCAGGGCGGGCCGTTCGGGTCGTCGGGATCGGCCTCGGGTTCCGTGTCGCTCGGCTCCTGGCCGAAGGCGGCCCACATGCGCTTGAACTCGCCGGTGTCCGCATCGAACACGATGACCCGGCGGTTGCCGTACCCGTCGGCCACGAACACCTCGTTCGTCGGTTCGTAGACGAACATCTCCGCCGACTTGCGGACGCTGTCGGTGGTGAGGTTGTTGGTGCCCAGGTCCCGCCCGCCGATCTGCAGCAGCAGCTCACCGGTGTTGGTGAACTTGAGCAGCATGTTGTCTTCCACCTCCGACGGGGGCGTGCGGCCCGTCGGGTTGTTCCCGCCGATCCAGATGTGCCCGTTGTGGTCCGCGAACAGGCCGTGCTCGTTCCAGGGCCAGTCGTACCCCTCGGCCTGACCGCCCCAGGCATTGACGAATGCGCCCGTGTCGTCGAACTCGATGATGGGGGGCGCCGCGTTCTCCCGATTCTCCTCCGGCACCGTGTGCGGGCGGTGCAGCACCCAGATGTGGTCACGCGGGTCGACCGTCACCGAGGACACCTCGCCGGTGACCCAGTCGTTCGGGAGCGCGGGCCAGTCCGGGTCGAGCTCGAACAGCGGATAGCTGGGACCCGACGCTTCCGCTTCCGGTTCCGGCATGGGCTCGTCGGCCGGACCGCCGCAAGCCGCCACGACAAGTGCGAGCAAAGACGCCCCAAGCAGCGTCGTCCATTTCATGTGGGTTCCTCCTTGCACGCGCAGCATACCATCTGCGCGCCGCCGCCGAGGCGCGCCGTGCGCGTCCTGCGGGACTGCTAAACTGCTGGGCTTGCGTACCCGAGCGGTGCTCCTCACCGTGCTCGCGCTGGCGCACCGGCCGAGGGCCTGCCGGCATCCGAGCGGACCGAGGTCTGGATCCTGTTCGACGCCGACAACGTGTACGTGGTGGCGCGCTGCTGGGAGAGCCGTCCCGAACGGATGATGTTCAGCGAGATGCGGCGCGACAACACGAACATCGGCCGCAACGACAACCTCGCGTGGAGCTTCGACACGTTCTTCGACCGGCGGACCGGCTTCTTCTTCGAGGTCAACCCGATCGGTGGCCGGCTCGACGGCGAGTCGAGCAACGAGGGGCAGACGAACTTCGACTGGAATCCGATCTGGGATCTGGCGGTCGGCCGCTTCGCCGGCGGCTGGATCGTCGAGGCGGCGGTGCCGTTCAAGTCGCTGCGCTACCGCCCGGGACCGACCCAGGTCTGGGGCTTCAACATCCGCCGCACGAACATCTGGAAGAACGAGTTCTCGTACCTGTCACCGGTCTCGGCCGGCGTCGGGCGTCTGGGGCTGCGGCCGGCGCTGACGGCGCCGCTGGTCGGCCTCGAGGCGCCGCCCGGGGCCCGGAACCTCGAGATCAAGCCGTACGCCGTCGCCGATCTGACCACCGACACCGCCGGGGCGTCGCCGATCGTGAACCAGCCCGGCGGCGACATCGGGCTCGACGTCAAGTACGGGCTGACCCAGAACCTGACGGCCGACTTCACCTACAACACCGATTTCGCGCAGGTCGAGGCGGATGAGCTGCAGGTGAACCTGACCCGCTTCAGCCTCTTCTTCCCCGAGAAGCGCGAGTTCTTTCTCGAGAATCGCCGGACGTTCGAGTTCGGCGCCGCCGCCAGCGGGGGCGACACGCCGGTTCTGTTCTACAGCCGGCGCATCGGCCTGCAGGGCAGCCGCGAGGTGCCGATCGAGGCGGGGGGGAGGATGACAGGCCGGATCGGCGGCTTCGACCTGGGGCTGCTGCACATCCGGACCGGCGAGGAAGCGGTGTCCGGGGTGCGGCCGACCGGCTTCTCCGTGGTCCGGCTGAAGCGCGACGTACTGCGCCAGAGCAGCGTGGGCGTGCTCGTCACCGGGCGGTCCGTGGCGCTCGACGGGACCGGCGCCAACACCGCGTTCGGCGCCGACGGCGCCTTCTCGTTCTTCGAGAACCGGCTCTCGATCGACACCTACTGGGCGAGCTCGCGCAGCGGCCGGCCGGCCGGCGACGAGTCGAGCTATCGCGCCTATCTCGACTACAACGGCGACCGCTACGGCGCGACCCTCGAGCAGCTCGTGGTCGGGGACGACTTCAATCCGGAGGTCGGCTTCGTGCGGCGCGACGACATGCGCAAGAGCGCCGGGCGGCTGCGGTTCAGCCCGCGGCTGCCGAGCGTCGAGGCGATCCGCAAGCTGTCCTGGAGCGGGTCGGTCGACTACTTCGAGAACCTGGCCGGCCGGCCCGAGACGCGGGAGACCGACGCCGAGTTCGGCATCGAGTTCGAGAACGGCGATCGGTTCCGGTTCATCTACACGCGCATCTTCGAGTATCTGCCCGAGCCGTTTCCCATCGCCCGCGGCGTCGTGCTGCCCGTCGGCGGCTACGACTTCGGCGCCGTGCGCGCCCGCTTCACGTTCGGCCAGCAGCGGCCGGTGTCCGGCAGCGCGCTCGTCGAGCACGGCACGTTCTACAGCGGCACCAACACCGGGCTCACCGTCACGCAGGGGCGCCTGGCGTTCACGCTCCAGTTCGCCGTCGAGCCGTCCTATTCGGTCAACCGGGTCGAGCTGCGGGAGGGCGCGTTCACGACCCACCTCGCCGGATCGCGGGTCGTCTACACCGTCACGCCCAGGATGTTCGCGAGCGCGCTGCTGCAGTACGACTCGGCGAGCAACACGGCGGCCGCGAACGTCCGCCTGCGGTGGGAGTACCAGCCCGGCAGCGAGCTGTTCGTGGTCTACAACGAGCAACGCGACACCGCGCTGCGGCGACGGTTTCCGGAGTTGGAGAACCGGGCGTTGATCGTCAAGATCAACCGCCTGTTCCGGTTCTAGCGTCCGGCTTCGTGATGGACGCCACGGTCATGGCGGCGACTTGCAGTCGACCCCGCCCCGCAGCGGGTCGCGGGGCGGGGTCGGGATGCTGCGAGCGCCCGCTACGGCTGGCCGGGCGCGCCGGTGCCGGACGAGCCGACGTAGAACTGCGAGCCGTCGGGCAGCGTGATGTCGCGGGCGTTGGCGGTGTTCGAGCCGTCCTTGGCGCCGAAGCCGTCGACGACGAGCACGGTCCCGGCGGGCACCGAGTTCTTGTTGAGGCCGCGGCGGATCAAGGCGTTGGGCGCGCCGCACTCGATGGCCCAGCTCTCGACGTTGCCGTCCTCGTCCTCGACGTCGATGTGGATCCACGAGTGCGGGTTGATCCACTCGGTGCGGGTGACGGTGCCGAGCAGCTGCAGCGGCCGGTCGGCGTCGAACTCGGCCGAGAACGCATGATGCGCGACCGCCGGCGGGGGAGCCAGCAGCAGACCCAGGCCGAGGATCGCAATAGAGATGGTAGTACGCATCGTTCTCGTCCTCCTGCTTGCTACTTGCCGACCTTCACGACGTGCTCGAGCGCCACCCGCGCCTCGGTGTCGGTGCCCGTCATCAGCCGCAGGTTGCGGGCGTTGCCCTCGTGGCACGCGTATTCGTAGAGGATGTGGTCTTCCGCCCCGCGCATGAAGGCGTTGTACGAGATGGTCCACGGCTGCGTGAACACCTGCGGGTCGGTGATGGTGGCCTCGTAGTTGATCGTGTCCTCGTCGATCAGCGTGAAGCGCTCGACGACGCGCAACTCGTCGCTGTGGAACACGCCGTGGCCGGAGGTGAACGTGCTGGCCGGCGCGTTCTCCGCGGGTGCCCCGTGTCCGACCACCCACGTGTTCTCCGTGAAGTTGGTCACGTCGACGACGAGCGTGTCGCCCTCCCAGCGGCCGCGCGAATCGCCCATGCCGAGGCGGATGTCGGACGCCACGTGCGGGCTGTCGTCCAGCGGGATGTAACGGAACAGGTGGTTCCACTCGTAGAGCAGGATCACGGCTTCCGGCGTCTGCAGGAACTGATAGGTGTTGTAGCCCACCGGGAGATTGCCGCGCGGCACGGCCGCCGGCAGGCACTTGACGCGCGGATCGAGGTACTCGAGCTCGTCGCGCCGCGCCATGATCTCCTCGCGCCGCTCTGCGGCCCAGGCCTGGAGCGGGATCTTGCCGTCGGGCGGATCGACGACCATCGGGCGCTCCTGGCGCGTGATGTCCGGCGCGTCGGAATGGCCCGGGAAGAACCGGAAGCGGGGGCCCAGCTCACGTTCCTCCGGCGGACGGACCCAGGCCTCGCCGCTGGCGGGGGTCTCCATTGGCGCGGCCGTTCCCGGCAGCCAGTGGCCGCGCAGGTCCGGGTCGCCCCAGGGGGTGCGCTTGGGCGTGAACGTCTCGTCCTGGGCGGCCGCGACGGCCGGCGCCAGGACCATCAATGCCACCGCAACGAGCGTGCTGGCGGGTGCGAGGACTTTCGTGCTCATGCGGGCCTCCTTCATCGCCCCCAGTAAATACCGCACGTCGGGAGATGTCAATCGGGCTTCAATCCGTCTGCGGTGACGTGCCGGGGGAGCAGCTCGGCCTGGGCGTCGACCGCCGGAGCACCCGGCGGCCTCTCGACCGCGTGGTAGCTCCCGTCCGTCGTCAGCTCCATGGAGCGGCTGTTGTCCGCGAGCAGCGTCCCGAGCACGTTGTCGCGCAGCTCGTTCCGCAGCGCGGGGTCGCGGACGAAGCACAGCGCCTCGACCCGCCGGTCGAGGTTGCGCTCCATGAGGTCCGCGCTGCCGAAGACCAGCTCGGGGCTGCCGCCGTTCTCGAAGTAGTAGAGGCGGGAGTGCTCGAGGAAGCGTCCGACGATGGAGCGGACGCGGATGTTGTCGCTCACGCCGGGAATGCCGGGGCGCAGGCAGCACACGCCGCGCACGACCATGTCGATGCGCACGCCGGCGCGGGACGCGCGGTACAGGACCCTGATCATGTCGGGGTCCGCGACCGAGTTGTTCTTGATGATGATCCGGGCGGGACGGCCGGCGCGCGCATGCTCGGCCTCGCGGTCCACCATGGCCGTGAACCGGGCGCGCAGGTTGAGCGGGGCGACGAGCAGCTCGCGGTAGTCCTGCTTGTTCGAGTATCCCGTGAGGTAGTTGAACACCTCGCTGACTTCCTCGACGACCGCGGGCTTGGCCGTGAAGAGCCCGAAGTCGGTGTACACGTTCGCCGTCACGCCGTTGTAGTTGCCGGTGCCGACGTGCGCGTAGCGCACGATGCCGTCGCTCTCCTTGCGCACGACGAGGCACAGCTTGCAGTGGGTCTTGAGATTCACCAGCCCGTAGACCACGTGGATCCCGGCCGATTCCATCCGGTGCGCCCACACGATGTTGTTCCGCTCGTCGAAGCGGGCCTTGAGCTCGACGAGCACGGCCACCTGCTTGCCTGCCTCGGCCGCCTCGATCAGCAGGTCGACCAGCGGGGAGTTCGACCCGATGCGGTAGAGCGTCAGCTTGATGGCGATGACCTGCGGATCCTCCACGGCCGCGCGCAGGAACGCTTCCACGGACGCGAACGAGTCGAAGGGGTGGTGCACCAGGTGGTCGCGCTCGCGCACCGCGTCGAAGATGGCGTCGCGATCGGCGTTGGACCAGAGACCGCGCGGCAGGAACGGCGCGTCCTTCAGCTTCGGGCGATGGAGCAGGCCGGTCAGCGCCAGCCAGTGGCCGTATCCCATCCGCGACGACGTGCGCTCGACCACGCTCTCCTCGATCTCGAAGTTCTCGAGCAGGATGTTGAGCACGCGGTCGGGCATGGTCGCCTCGACGACGAGCTGCGACAGGGCGCCGTAGCGCAGCTCCTTCAGCGTCTTGTCGACCGATTCGAGCAGATCGTCCGCCTCGTCCTCCTGGATCACCATGTCCGTGTCGCGCACGATGCGGAACAGATGCGCGCCCCGCAGCGTGGCGCCCGGAAACAGCATGCCGATCTGCTCCCTGACCACGTCCTCGAGGAAGACGAACGTGTCCCGCGGGCAGCCCGCGAGCCGGGCGGGCAGCGGGATGAACCGCGGGAGCACGTCCGGCAGCTTGACGCGGGCGAACCGGGTGCGGCCGCCGTGGCTCACCACGACGGCGAGATTCATGCTCAGGTTGGAGATGTACGGAAACGGGTGGCCCGGATCGAACGCCAGGGGCGTGAGCACCGGATGAATGTTCTGGCGGAAGTACGTCTGCAGGTGGGCGCGAATGGCGTCCGTGTAGGCGCTGCGCTCGAGGAACCGGATGTCGTGCTCCGCCAGGGCCGGTTGCAGCACCGTCGTCCAGCAGCTCGACATGTCGCGCATCATCTGCGCCGCGCGCTCCCGGATGGCGTCGAGCTGCTGCCCCGTGTCGAGCCCGTCCGGCGATACGTCGCCGGAAGCCGCGCGGAACTTGCGCAGCAGGGTGGCCACGCGCACCATGAAGAACTCGTCGAGGTTCGTGGCGACGATCGACAGGAACTTCACGCGCTCGAGCAGCGGGTGGGTCGCATCGAGCGCCTGGAGCAGGACGCGCTGATTGAACTCGAGCCAGCTCAGCTCGCGGTTGATGTAGAAGCGGGTGTCCGTGAGGTCCGGCTCGGGCTCATGGCCCGCCCGCACCGGGCGGCGCGGCTTCGGAGCCGGCTTGACTGCTTCCTTGCCCGCGGTGGTCACCCTGCGCATGATAGCAGCCGCGGCATCCTCCAGATGGGGCTGCGCCCCAAGCCCCCGGCGTCCGCTTGCGGGGACCCCTTCGCCCCGCGCCGCTCCCGCCGGGGCGCGCCGTGCGCGCCTTGCTCCGGGCAGGCCGTGGGGATTCCCGGGCTGCGCGACCGCCCGGGGTACGGCATCTGGTGACGTTCGCGGACGCGGCTGTGGCCGTGCTCGAGGGCATGAGAGCGCATTCTGACGGGGCGACCGATTCGCTGATCTTCCCTGGCGTTGCCGGGCGGCGGCTCAACGGGGACACCTTGATCAAGGCGCTGCGGAGAGCGACGGGGACGGATGCGGACGTTCACGGCTTCCCGTCGAGTTTCCGGACGTGGGCGGCGGAGCGGTCCGGGGCGACCAGGGACGTGGCGGAGCTGGCCCTTGCCCACGTGGTGGGCGGGGCTGTCGAGCGGAGTTATGCGCGCAGCGATCTGTTCGACCAGCGGCGCGGGCTGATGGACCGATGGGCCGCGTTCTTGACCGGCCCCATGTCTACCCGGTAACCCGTCCCCCGGTCGCTGCAAACGAACGCTCTCGCTGGTCGCCAGGGCGCGCGGGGGCGTTCAGCCGACTGTCTTCGGCTCAAAGGCCTGCCGGACCCGTGGCCCCCGACCGCCATCCGCCCGACCAATGGTCCTTGCGCCGCGCGTCGCTCGTTGCGGGCCGTTGCGCGAAGCACTCGCTGACGGAGCTCTCGTCCAATCAAGACAGCCACTCTCGAGGCACGAGAGTTCTTCCGTCCCGCCATTCCTCCACCAACTGTACCCCTGGCACTTCAGCCCATACGTCCGGCCCAGCGTGGTCTAGGACCAGGGTCTGCAAACCGCTGTTGGACCCCTCTACCACACCGGCAATAGTTTCGTATACCTTGCGGACAGCCTCGACGTCTTCGTCTTCCAGTACGGGATCATCATCGTCCCGCGTCGTTCGCGCGCCGGCCAATCGTCGCGGAAAGTAGACTTGACTCGGCTGGTCATAGATCAAGAAAGACGGAACAGGATTCGATGGATTCGCAATAAAGAACTGTTGGAGCGCCAGTGAAATGGCAATATGATACGAAAGCCAGTTCGCCCCACTACCAATCTCCCATAAGTAGTCCGCACGGTGTTGACCTATGACCCTCAACGCCAAATCCGTAATCGACAGTTCCACAGGGTCGTCCGGTCGTTCCGTATCCAGTTTCGGTAACAGACGACCCGCTAGCCCGGCTATCTTCCGCAATGCCCGTTTCTTCTTGGCTTCGACGTTCTCCGTTGAAATCACGCTACGCAACTCCCTTTCCCGTCGCCGCAACGCCTCAACCTCCTCCGATAGAACACTGTCCTGACCCAATGCCCGCTGAACTTCTAGTACCTTTTCGACTCTGCCCAAGAAACGAGGTAACTGATTACCGGGTGTGATCCGGTATCGGTGGACTGCGAAGGTCAGGCGCAACGATTGGTGTGGGGGCGTGTAGGAGAGAGACGAGGACGGCGTGTGGGTTGAGTTTGCGCTGGCAGGCGGTTCGGATGACGGAGGCGAGGGTTTGCTGGGTGGTGGCACCGCGCCAGGACCGATTGCCGCCGCAGACCTTGCGCGTGACGACGGCAGGCCGGATGGCGTGTTCGGCGCGCCAGTTGGTGGCGTCGATGGCCTGCGAGTCGTACAGGAAGGTGAACAGCGCGGTCCATTCGGTAGTCAGATGCGCGGCGAAGCGCCGCACGTTGGCGAGTGGACCCGGGTGGGTTACCCGCCAGGCGAGGCGCTCGACGAGCGCGTCGAGGTCGGCGGCCGAGAGCGTGCCGGCGCGACGGCGGGCCCGCAGTTCGAGGGCGCGCTGCAAGTCGGTCTGGATGTCGGTGACGACGCGACTGTGCGGATGGTCGGCTCGCAGCAGCCGACAGCGGCGGAGCAGGTGCGCGAGACAACTCTGGTGGGTGGCCGCGGTGAACTGCCGATACGGCGCCCAGCCATCGCGGACGAGCACGCCAGCGAAGTCGTTGCCGAGCAAGGCGGCAGCCTGCGGGTACCCCCTTCCGGGTTCGATGGCGTAGACCGTCGTCGCGGGTGTCGCCGCGGCCCACAGCCACTGGAGGCGTCCGCCAACCTTCCACCCGGTCTCGTCGGGCGTGACGACGGGGCTGCGGCGAATCTGCTCGCGCAGGGCCGCATAGGTCGGCTGAGCCCGCCGACCGGCGCGGTCGACGGCGTGCACCAGCCCGCTGCGACTGACGGTCAAACCGTACTGTTGCCGCAGCAGCGTGGCGACCTTGCCGAAGGACAAACCCAACTGCTTGTTGAGAATGGCTGCCGACGCGACCACCTGCGGTCCGAGTTGCACCCCGGCGGCGCCGAGCGCATCGGAGGTCTGCAGTCGATGACGGCCTTGCACGCGGCGGCCGCACGCCCGGCAGGTCCCAATGGCCACCCGGAACGCACGCACGACTACTCGCGGAGTCGGCAACTCTTCCTGAAACTGCGTCGCCAGCCCCGTCGGCTGCAACCCGCCTCCGCAATCCGGACAGGCCGGCGGCAGCAGGGCATCGTGTCGTTCATCCACTCGCCGCGGTTGTCGCCGCCGCGCCGCGATGCCATAGCCGGCACCCGCCCGGCGCCCTGGCGGCCGCGGGTTACGTTTGAGGGCCTTGGCAAACGGCGCCGCTTGACGACAACCCGCCCGGCGCGCCGCCGCCAGCTCCCGCTTCAACCGCTCGTTTTGGTCCTCCAGCCGCTCGTTGCGCTTGTGCAGCCGCCTGTTGTCCCGCTCCAGCCGGTCCCGTTCGCGTTCAACCCGCTCGAGCTCGCGGCGCAATCGTTCCGCTCGCTCGCGCCACCGATTCTGCGACTCGGTCCGGCCTCCTGCCTGACGCTGCACACCACGTTTATCAGCCCGTGGTGAAAGTCGGGGAACGGGCCTGGCCTGGGCGCGATCGAGCCCGTAGACTGAACAGCTATGGCGATGGGCAAGAAACCGGCCGCGCGACCAGGGGCGCCGCTGTGGGTGACGACGGCGGATTTGCCGACGAACGCGGGGCATCCGTTCTTCGAGCGTCTGAACCGGGTTCTGGACGAGGCCGGGTTCGACGCGTTCGTCGAGGGGCTGTGCGCGGTGTTCTACGCGACGCGGATGGGGCGGCCGAGCCTGCGTCCTGGGCGGTATTTCCGGATGCTGTTCATCGGCTACTTCGAGGGTCTGTCTTCGGAGCGTGGGATTGCGTGGCGGGTGGCCGACTCTCTGAGCCTGCGGTCGTTCCTGGACCTGGATGTGACCGAGGCGGCGCCGGACCACTCGACGCTGTCGCGGACGCGTCGTCTGATCGACGACGAGACGCACGAGGCGGTATTCACGTGGGTTCTCGAGCAGTTGTCGGCGGCGGGTCTGGTCAAGGGGAAGACGGTGGGCGTCGATGCGACGACGCTGGAAGCGAACGCGGCGATGCGGAGCATCGAGCGGCGGGACACGGGAGAAAGCTACGAAGCGTTCCTTCGGCGCTTGGCGGAGGCGTCTGGGGTGGAGACCCCGACGCGGGCGGATCTGGCTCGGTTCGACCGGTCTCGCAAGAACAAGAAGACGTCGAACAAGGACTGGCAATCGCCGCAGGACCCGGACGCGAAGATCGCGAAGATGAAGGACGGCCGGACGCACTTGGCTCACAAGGTCGAGCACGGGGTCGACATGGAGACGGGGGCCATCGTGTCGGTGACGGTGCAGGATGCATCGGACGGCGATACGGCCACGCTGCCGGAGACGCTGACCGCGGCGGCCGAGCAGGTGGAGTTGGTGCAGCCGGACGGTCGAGGGGTCGAAGAGCTGGTCGCTGACAAGGGGTATCACAGCGACGAGACGCTGGTGGCTCTCGGCGAGGTCGGGGTTCGGAGCTACGTATCGGAGCCCGAGCGCGGCCGGCGCGTCTGGCAGGACAAGAAGACGGGAGAGACGCCGCCGGCGAAGCGTGCTGCGCAGCAGGCGTTGTATGCGAACCGGCGGCGTGTGCACGGGCGGCGGGGTCGTCGCCTGCAACGCTGCCGGGGCGAGATGGTGGAGCGTACTTTCGCGCACATGTATGAGACGGGGGGCATGCGTCGGGTGTTTGTGCGCGGTCACGAGAATGTCCGCAAGCGGGTGCTGATCCAGGCGGCTGCCTGCAACATCGGGATGCTCCTGCGGCGCCAGACCGGCATCGGTACGCCCCGGAGCCTGCAGGGGCGGGCTTTTTCGGCGATTTTCCGCCTGATCGACCGCCTGATCGACCACTGGGGGCGTCTGACGCGTCCCTGGGGCCTCAAATGGACACCGCCGGCGCCCGTCGGCTCAATTACTCATCGCCAAGCGGCCTGAACAGCAGGGCTCGGCGAACCGACTTCTACCTCGGGCTGCTTGGCGTGTGTCACCACGCGATGGGGCGCCGTTGCACTGAGCGCCCACTCCGTCAGCGTGTTCCGATCTGCGCTACTGAGCAGCAGCGCGGCGGCGGGGTTGTTCATACCCGCAGGTATATTACTCGGCGCACCAACTGTCAATATATTTCAGGGACACACCACTAGCAGTCCGTGGACAAAGGGCTTCCCTGTAGCACGGCCGGCAGGCGTTGATGTTCCAGCGTGGTAGGGCCCACCGGCGACGGATACGGCCGACGACGCGCAACGAGGGCCTCAGCGGGCGATACGAGGTGTGCCAGAGGCGGCTCAGAACGAGTCTCAGGGCGTCGGCTGGCATCGTCGCTCGGCTCCATCGCCGCAGTGATGTCAGAAGCGCGTCAGACGCTCGCACCCCGCACCAGAATCAGCAGTCGCTTGAACTCCTCATTGTCACTGTCGCGCTTCCAAAAGTTCACGAATCGACAGACAATCTGAAGATTGCCATCCTCATAGTCGCCGTTGCTGTCGATCCGGTCAACGGATGGCCGTAGCTGGTTGTCCACGTGCGGTACGGCGAAGTCGAAAGGTATCCTGGTGAGCGCGCAACGATCGCCCTGACGGTCCAGTAAGAACCTGAGCAGCTCTTCCAGTTCCGTACGGGTCATCCGCAGCTCTTTGCTCTTCACGAGCCGCGTGACGATTTGCCCGTTGGCGGTCCGGACGGTGTCCTCAACGGACTGGCACATCTCGATGATCGACTGCTCACGGCCACTGTCGTCTAGCTTCTCAAGCATCCAGCAGAACGAATGAGCATCGATCAGCCGAACCGTCGCGAGGCCATCCAGCGCGGCCAGCGCTCGTTGCACCGTGCCGAGGGCGCTGTTGTAGCGTTGGTAGTTCTCCCAGGAGCAGTTGCGCGCGGTGATCAGGTCGATACCGAGGTCGCGGAACGCGCGGTCGAAGGTCCTGGATCGGATCGGCATGAACCGGTCCATGTCTTTCAAGAAGTAGAGGTAGCCGAGCAGTGGGTACTTGGCTTTGGTCAACTCACTCAGATGGTCAAAGGTGGTGCCTTCGTCCGCCTTACCCCGATAGAGACCAAACAGGAGCCGCTCTAGGTCGCGGCGCAGGTCAGCGTTCGAGACAGCGTCAAGGAGTACGCGATGGTCGCGGTGCGCCGTGAAAGGCCCCGTTCCTCAGCGGGTGCGAATCCCGCCCGGCAACTGTCGCTCCAGCCGGTAGCAGTCGGAGCGGACGATGGAGGTAACGACATCGGCTGAAGCACTCCGACGACAAAGGGCCGCCCTGGGCGGCTCAGCGACCACGCGGGCCGCAACGCGAGTGAACGCCGAGCAGGCCCCGAAACCGCAGATGCGGAAGCCGACCCGCTCGTGACCCGGGGAAGGCTGCCAGCGGCCGGGAAGCGAGCGACGCGAGCACCGACCGCCTCCGCCGGGGTAGTGGCGACAGCACGCGTGGAAGAGGGGGATGGACGCAACACGGGAAGCCCTGCCGGTGGCGGTGCACGCGCCAACCGACAGCCCGCGAGGGCCAGGCCGGGCCGGTCAGGGTGGCGGAGAGGCCCGTAGTACCGGGGAAGCCGGGTAACGCCGGTGGAGGGAAGGGGCCTCGGTTCGAGAGCAGCGCATGACGGAGGAAGGGACGTGGGGACTGGCGCAAGCCTAACCGCCTCAGAGAGAGTTCAGCGACTCCAGACGGCGCTACATGCGAAAGCGAAGGAGGCTCCGGGCTTCCGGTTCTACACGCTGAGCGACAAGGTGTGGCGCGACGACGTGCTCGCGGTCGCCTGGCAGGCCGTCCGCCGCAACGGCGGCGCGGCCGGGGTGGACGGCGAGACAGTCGCGGACGTCGAGTCGTCCGGGGTGGGCCGATGGCTGGGAGCACTGGCGCAGGACCTGAAGGCGGGGACCTACCGGCCGCGTGCGGTTCGGCAGGTCCTCATCCCGAAGAAGCAACGCGGAGAATTCCGGCCGTTGGGCATTCCATGTCACCGGGACCGGGTGGCGCAGACGGCGGCGATGCTAGTGTTGTCGCCGATCTTCGAGGCCGACCTGCAACCGGAGCAGTACGCCTATCGACCGGGCCGGGACGCGAAGGACGCAGTCAGGCGCGTCCACCGGCTGCTGACGACGGGCCACCGGGAGGTGGTGGACGGCGACTTGTCGGACTACTTCGGTCAAATCCCGCACGCCGAACTGCTCCAGTCCGTTGCCCGCCGCGTGAGCGACGGGCGGCTGTTGGGCTGGGTCAAGGCGTGGCTGGAGATGGCGGTGGAGGAGGACGACGGGCGCGGCGGTCGCCGCCGGACGAACCGGGCGCGTCGAGAGCGAAGGGGAACTCCGCAAGGGGCTCCGATTTCGCCGCTGCTCAGCAACATCTACATGCGTCGCTTCATCCTGGGCTGGAAGGTGCTGGGCTACGCCCGGCGCTTCAAGGCGGAAATCGTCAACTACGCGGACGACCGTGCGCCACGAAGGCGCAGAAAGGAGGCCGCGATGGCCGCCTAGCTGCAGCCATGCTGCACGAGGGATGAGGGCAGGCCCCTCGGAGCCGCCCGGCAGGGGGAGGCTCCAAACCGCCGTGCGCTGCCTCGGTCAAGAGCCGAGGTGGTAAGCGTCACGGAAACGGCGCGGCGCGACCGCGTCAGGTAGGGTGCAGGGAGACGAAGTGAATGAACCACCGGCAACGTGTCGAAAGCGTAGGGACGGTGTCGAAACCGGGGCGAGTCGTTAACCCGGGACAGGTCCAGCGGGAGCCTGCAGCTTGGCTGGTCGGCACCCGGCATAAAGGTGGCGTGACCCTGCACCAGGCCCTTGTGTGGAACGTGGGAACCTGTCGCCTCGATGTGAAGGGAGAAATCCAAGGGGCCGACCCCCGAGGATGAGAAGCCCGATGCGAGGCACAGGGGCGGAGCGACCCGTACGAGCGATGAAGTCGAGGAAACTCGATGGAGCAAAGGGGTCGCGTCATCCAGTGTGTCCTGACGGTCAACCGCGCGGGCGGGAGGAGCCGTCGAGCCACGCGAAGCCGTTTCGTATTTCCAAGTGGGTGGTTTGGGAGGCCTACACTCGAGTCAAGGCGAACCACGGAGCAGCTGGTGTCGACGCCGAATCTGTCGAGATGTTCGAGCAGGACCTGAAGAACAATCTCTACCGGATTTGGAATCGGATGTCGTCGGGCACGTACTTCCCGCCTCCGGTCCGTTCGGTTGGAATACCGAAGAAGGACGGAAGCGAGCGCCGCTTGGGCGTACCCACTGTCGCCGACAGAATTGCCCAAACGGTGGTCAAGATGTACCTGGAACCGGAGGTAGAGCCGCAGTTCCACCCCGATTCGTATGGGTACCGCCCGCGGAAGTCAGCGGTCGACGCACTCACGGCAACCCGGCAGCGATGCTGGCGTTACGACTGGGTGATCGACCTTGACGTCCGCGGCTTCTTCGACAACCTGGACCACTCGCTCGTCATGCGAGCGGTCAGGAAGTACACACGGTGCCAGTGGATTCTGCTCTATGTGCAGCGGTGGCTGACCGCTCCCATGCAGCAGGACGACGGAACCCTGGTGCCGCGCACGACGGGGACGCCCCAAGGGGGCGTCGCGAGCCCACTCCTGGCCAACATCTTCCTGCACCTCGCGTTCGACGACTGGATGCGGACCACGCACCCGGACGTTCCGTTCGAGAGGTACGCGGACGATATCGTCGCGCACTGTCGGACGGAGGCGCAGGCGCAGCAGGTCCTGTCGCACATCCAACGTCGTCTGGCGCAATGCCGGCTGGAGGTGCATCCGGAGAAGACGCGTATCGTCTACTGCAAGGATGACGACCGGCCGGGGCAGTATCCCACGGAGCAGTTCACCTTCTTGGGCTACACGTTTCGTTCACGTCGGGCGAAGAATCGATGGGGTCGGTACTTCATCAGCTTCATCCCGGCGGTGAGCAATGCGGCGGCGACGCGGATGCGGCAGACGATGCGGCGTTGGCACCTCCCTCGGCGCAGCGACAAGGCCATCGACGACTTGGCCCGCATGTGGAATCCGGTCCTTCGCGGCTGGATTCAGTACTACGGCCGCTTCTACAAGTCGGCCCTGTATTCGGTCTTTCGCCACCTCAACGGTCTGTTGGTTCGATGGGCCATGCGGAAATACAAGAGGCTCCGGCGCCATCGCCGCCGCGCCACACATTGGCTCGGGGGTCTTGCGCGTCGCGAGCCCCGGCTGTTCGCCCACTGGCATCTGCTGGGGCTGACGCCGGCGGCTGGATGATGGGAGCTGTATGAGCGGAGACGTTCACGTACAGTTCTGCGAGCGCCCGGGGGTGCGATTCCCCCGGGCGACTCACCTCGCGGTGCTCGGCCGAGCGCCGGCGGCAGAGATGCTGACGGCGGTCGAAGGGCTGATGCGGCGTCTGAAGCTGCCGATGAACGCCGAGAAGACCCGCTGCTGCCGGGTGCCGGAGGAGCCGATGACGTTCCTTGGCTACCGGATTGGGCGCAACTACCGGCCGTTTACGGGTGCCGCCTACATCGGCACGCGTCCCAGCCGGGAGAGCGTCCAGAGCATCTGCCGCCGCGTGAGCGAGCTGACGACGCGGCGTGACGCGCTCCTGCCGCCGGAGACTGTCGTGGCGCGCCTGAACCGGTTGCTGACCGGCTGGGCGAACTACTTCACCCTCGGGCAGGTCAGTCCCGCGTATCGCGCCGTTGACCAACACGCCGCGCGGCGGCTGCGCCAGTGGCTCTGCCGCAAGCACAAGGTGCGAGACGGGAAGTCTGCACGCTTCCCGTACGAGCGACTCTGGACGGAGTACGGGCTCAAGCGCCTTGCGTCGCGAACGGCGAGCCTTCCGTGGGCGAAGGCATGATCTCGTCCGAGAGCCGGATGCGGGAAATCCGCACGTCCGGTTCGATGAGCGGCGACTGGAAACGGAGCCACGGCGGGGAGTGAGGCACCGGCACTTGGCGAAAGCCGCCGGGAACAGCTACCCCCTTCCGCCTACCGCCACCGCGCCAGTCGTCGACTCTACCTTGGCGTGACCGTAACGGTTCTGCCAGAAGACCAGATTGTTCGTCAGACCGTCGCTGTCCTGTATCTCGATCGCGTGGATCGTACGTCGCAGGATTGCACCGGAACCGATCTCCGCTTCCGTCCAGGTGTTGGGAAGGAGGATGTCGAGCGCATGGTTCCGCAACTCAGGCTTGTAGCCTTCCCAATCGTCCGCCAGCCCCTCGTGGAAATCGGTGAAGGCACGGCCCGCGTCGTTCATCAGAATCAGGCCCTGGAACCTCTGGAACTGTTCGGTGAATCGGGTCTGGTCGAGCACGATCACTTGCTGTCCCGTGTCCGATGGCACGTTACCTCTAGCCTCCCAGCGAGTCAATTGTAGCGGCACTGACGGCCGATGCGCTCGCGACCGGAATGCCGGTCGCCATTGACGCGCCGGGGAGGCGTTGCCGCCGCGCGGGAGCGCCACGCGACGGCCACACACGGCATCGTCGGCCAACACAGCGTCCGCGCGTGCTCGCCGGCGTCAAGACTCTCCGCTGCCGCTCCGACCCCGTTGCGGGGGTCTCGCGGATTTGACTCCGGCTCCGCGCGCGCTCCAGACCGGGAATTGGCCGAGGATGCCTGACACTGACCCTGCCAGACGCCAACCGCGCTACGCAGCGATCGCGCCGGACGCGCCGCGCCGACGTCCATCGAACCGCTGCGTCGACCGCCATGCCGTCCGCTGCTCCCATTGCGCCGCGCCGGGCCGTGACTGGATCCAAAGGACTCGAATCACCACCGGAATCACGCCACGGCCCGCAGCGCCACCGCGTCGAAGCGCGGTCCCGGCTGGAGCGATCGCGCTCTCCGGCAGAGCCGCCGGACCATGTTTGCGCCGCGACATGCCGGCGACCCGCGGGCGGTCGAGCAGTGGCGTCGCGTGAACGCGGCGACCGTCGACCTTGCCGCAGCGCAGCGGGCCGTGCGCGCGGGCATCCGGACGAGCGCGACGGTTCGCCGTCGCCGGAAGTCTGGAAGTGCGGAGCGAGGGCGCCGGGGCCGTCTGCGGCATCTGCCACCATGCCGCCGTCGACGCTCAGGGCCATCGCACAGCAACCAAGGCTCGCGGTATCGGCGGCTGGCGGGCGCGGGGCTCTGCGTGGTCTGCCGGCAGAGTCCGGCGGCCCCGGGGCGTCGCCGCTGCGAGAAGCACGCCACCAGTGCGCGGCAGCGGCAAGCGCGACGGTACTTCATCCTCCGGATCGCGTATCGCTGCGTCGACCGCTGGCAGCCGCGTTGCGACGACTGCCGAGAAACGACCCGAGCCGCCAACCGCGAGGCGGTGCGGCGCTGCCGGGTTCGGGCACGGGCTCGCAAGGCGGGGACGGCGAACGCCCGCCGCGGTCGCGCGAGCCGGCGCCGGACGCCGCGTTGCTGACCCGGTTCGCCGTGCATCTGCCGGGGCGGCCGAATGTGGAGCGCCGCGCAGATGCATCTGCCGGGGCGGCGCGCCCCGTCAACGCCCCTTCCGAGTGGATCGGCTGGCAGATCGTCACGCCGGACGGCGAGCGGCGCCGTTTACCTCATGCGGCGCGTCGAGGGCGCCTGTACGCGCTGCGGGGGGCGCCCCCTCGCCACGCGTACCCTGTGCGCCGTCAGCAGGGGCCGCCAGTGGCGGCGCTCGGCGGACCTGCGCGCCCGGCGCCGCGGGGCGGGCCGGTGTATCTAGTGCGGCGAGCCCGCGGGCCGGTTCGCGCGGTGCGCCGCCTGTCGGGAGGGCGGTCGCCGATTCGGCGGCTGCGGCGGCTCACGATGGCCCGTGAGGCGCCCGCGGCGGCGCCCGCGATGTTCTTGACCGTCCGGCCCGCCCGGGCGCTCTGAGGCGGTCTGACAGAGTGGGAGGTAGCGCCGCCGCGGGTAGTGTTCAGGAAAGGCCGCAAGGGGGAGACCCTCCGCGGCGGCGCCGACAATCGCCAGCCGGCGCCCGGGAGCTATACTTCGCGAGACGCCGCGCTGCGCGCCCTTGGCGCGGGCCGTGCGAGAGTTGCCGGAGCGGGAGAACGGTTGCGCCGATGCTGAGACCTATCGTGACGGTGTGCATTCTCGGCGGCCTGGCGGCCGGCGCGTGCGGGGCCGCGCCGCCCCCCGTCGAGCGGGCCCCAGCGGCCGAGCCGCCCCCGGCGCCCGAGCCGGTCCCGGCCGAGCCGGAACCGCCCCCGCGGCGCATCGTGGCGGAGATCCGGACCACGGACGAAGCGACGCGGCGTGAATGCGTCGAGGGCGGGACGTACGTTCTGGGATCAACCGCCCTACCGCCCCGCGATCCGGCTGCAACCGCTATGCTGTTTCGGCCGGACGGGAGCGAAGACGGCGAGTACATCGCTGCCCTGACGACCATGCACATTCCAGTAGCGTCCCGCCACGGGCTCCTCGTCAGCCTCCTTGATCCGCGCGCTCCTCGTCGGCGCATGCCGAGCACGCGCCGGCCTGGCAGATACGGGCGCTCTGCACCAGAGCGCCTGCGAGGGTCAGGCTGCCAGCGGCCGACGTCAGGGTCTCTGGCAGCGGCTCGAGCCAACCGGCGAGAGAGGCGGCCCAGAGCGCAGCTCCCCCTGCAAAGGTGAGGACCACGGGCGCGTTCTTGCAAGCCGGGCTCAGGACGAGCAGCACCACGCCGAGAAAGACGGTGCCGACCCACATGGCTCGCTCGACGCCTTCGGCGAGCGCGAGCGCGGGTGCCACCGCGACCAGGAACGGTGTGAGCGCGCAGTGCAGGCCACACCAGGCCGCAGCGTACGCCGTCAGACGCGATCCGGAAGCCAGATACACGCTCGACGGAACGGTTGCGAGAGAGTCCTTCATGATGAGGCACCGACGACAAGAGCACACGGTGAGCGGAGTGTGAACCCTGAACCGCTATCGTAATGGATTCTCACAGCGGTTCGGGAATCAACCACCCGGTGCTACACTGATGCCCGGCCGCGCCCGGTGCGGTCCCGGAGTCGAAGATGCCCGAAGAGATCGCCAGGGAAGAGATCCCCAAGCTGGAGAAGCCGCTGAGCGAATGGGAGGAGTTGCTGCCGGCGGAGGCGTACTCCATCCTCTTCAAGCACGCCACCGAGCCGCCCGGCGCCAGCGCGCTCAATCACGAGCACCGCGCGGGCACCTTCGTCTGCGCCGCCTGCCACCTGCCGCTGTTCAAGTCGGCCGCCAAGTACGAGAGCGGCACGGGCTGGCCCAGCTTCTTCCAGCCGATCGACGGGCGGTTGGGCACGCAGACCGACTACAAGCTGATCCTGCCGCGCACGGAGTACCACTGCATCCGGTGCGGCGGCCACCAGGGACACGTCTTCCGGGACGGCCCGCCGCCGACCGGCCAGCGGTACTGCAACAACGGCCTGGCGCTCCGGTTCGTGCCGGCCGGCGAGCCGGTGCCGCCGCTGCGGACGTAGGGCCCCGGCGGAGCTACCCGGGCAGCCTGAACGCCAGCAGCTCCGCGTCCCGGCCGGCGCCGCCCGTGGCCAGCACGATGTACTGCGTGCCGTCCACCATGTAGGTCATGGGCGTTCCGGTCTGCGGGGCAGGCATGAAGACCGCGCCCACCTCGGCGCCGGTCGCCTTGTCGTAGGCCCGCAGCATGGCGCCGTTCGCGCCTTCCGGCGTCGTGAAGAACCCGCCCTCGCCGGCGACGACCAGCGTCTTCGTCACCAGCGTCCCGATGCGTCCGACCCGCCCCGTGCGCGGGATGTCCAGCCCCTGCAGCTTGGGGTGGTTCCGAACGTTGTCGGGGGTCTCGCCGTGCGGCACCTGCCAGACGATCTCGCCGGTGTTGAGGTCCACCGCCGAGATGCGCCCCCACGGCGGCTTGACCAGCGGCAGGCCCTCGACCGTGAGCTGGAGATCCACCGGGCTCACGCCCCGCAGGCGCCGGCTGCTGATGTAGTCCATGTCCGACACGTCCGGGTCGTTGATCAGCCGCAGCGCCGTAACCTGCGTCTTCGTGTACTGGTAGAGAATGCCGGTCTCGGGGTCGAGCGCGCCGCCGGGCCAGTTCACGCCGCCCGTGGCCGCCGGCACGATCAGCGTGCCGTAGTTCCCCGTACCCTGCGGGTCGGCCACCGTCGGCGGGGTGTAGATCGGACCCAGGGTGTAGCGGCTGGCGATCTCCTCGGCCGCCGCCCGCAGCTCGGGGGTGAAGTCGATCAGGTCGTCGACGCCGATGCCCTGCCGGTCGAGGGCCGGCGGCTTCGTCGGAAACGGCTGGGTCGGCGAGAGCAGCTCGCCCGGCACGTCGGACTGCGGTACCGGGCGCTCCTCGATCGGCCACACCGGCTCGCCCGTCTCGCGGTCGAAGACGAAGATCCAGGCCTGCTTGGTCGGCAGCGCGACCGCCTTGATGTCCCGGCCGTCCACGGTGACGTCGGCCAGAATCGGGGCGGCCGGCAGGTCCCAGTCCCACACTTCGTGGTGCGAGACCTGGAAGTGCCAGATGCGCTCGCCGGTGTCGAGATCGACCGCGACCAGGCTGTTCGCGAACAGGTTGTCGCCGAGCCGGTGCCCGCCGTAGTAGTCGCCGGTCGGCGTCTCGGTCGGCAGGTAGGCGATGTTCAGCTCCGGGTCGATGCTGATCTGCGCCCACACGCCGGTGTTGCCGGTGTACTGCCACGAATCGTTCAGCCAGGTGTCGTTGCCGAACTCGTCCGAGTCCGGGATGGTGTGGAAGATCCACTTCCGCGCCCCGGTGCGGGTGTCGTAGCCGCGCACGTGGCCCTTGACGTTGGCCCGCGACCGCGGGGCGGTCCCCGGCAGGTGGGCGGCCCCGATGACGATCGTGTCGTTGGCCACCACCGGCGCGGCGTGGAGCCCGACCTCGCCGGTGACGAGATCGATGTCCTGATCGAACTCCAGCTTCAGGTCGACGATGCCGTCCATCCCGAAGGTGCTCACGCGCCGGCCGGTCGCCGCGTCGAGCGCGACCAGGCGGTAGCCGGGCGTGACGTAGAAGATCTGTCCCTCCGCGCCGTCGTCCCAGTACGTCAGGCCGCGGCCCGAGAGCCGCCGCGGCGCCGCGGCGCCGCGCTCGCCCTCGTCGAGCCGGTGCATCCACAGCAGCTCGCCGCTGGTCGCATCCAGGGCCACGACGTCCCGCCGCGAGCCGACCGTGCTGTACAGCACGCCCCCGATCATGAGCGGGGTCGACTGCAGGTTGGCTTCCGGCCGCGGCCCGAAGTTGCGGGTCGAGAACCGCCAGGCGACCTCCAGGTCGTCGAAGTTGTCGGCGTTGATCTGATCCGCCGGCGAGTAGAAGGTGCTGGCCACGTCGGCGGCGTACGAGCGCCACTCGACGGTCCGGCCCTCCTGTGCCGACAGCCCCGCCGAGCCGCACGCGAGCAGTGCCAACAGAATCCACACAGGGTTGGAGTTACGTCGCGCCATCGGTTGCGAACCTCCCGCTGAATCCGGTGCCCGAGGGACCCACAGCATACTGCAAGCGCGCCGGCAGCGACCAGGGGGCTTCCATCCAACCAACCCTCCCGGGAGGTCTGCACCGTTCTCTCGCCGCGCCGCCTTCTGGCCGCGCCGTGCCCAGTGTCGTAGAATCAGGCACCGAAGACTTTGAACGAGCCCACCGATTCCCCGACCAGCGAGACTCCCGAGCTTCCGGAGCTGACCCTCGCCCAGTTGCCCGAGTCGTTGCGTCGCGGCGCCGGCCGCGCGGGGTGGACCAGTCTCATGCCGGTGCAGGCCCGGGCCATTCCGTACATCCTGGCGGGCCGCGAGGTGATGATTCAGGCCCGGACCGGCAGCGGCAAGACCGGCGCGTTCGTCCTGCCGATGCTCGAGCGGCTGGAGGCCGGCCGCGCGCAGTGCCAGGCGCTCGTCCTGGTGCCGACGCGCGAGCTGGCGAAGCAGGTCGGCCAGGTTACCGAGACCCTCTGCCAGGACACCGGGCTGCGGACGGTCGCCGTCTACGGCGGCGTGGGCTATGGCCCGCAGATCGATGCGTTCAAGGGCGGGGCGCAGATCGTGGTCGGCACGCCCGGGCGCGTGCTCGACCACCTGCTGCGCGGCACGCTGTCGCTCGACGCGCTGCAGATGCGCGTCTTCGACGAAGCCGACCGCATGCTCTCGATGGGCTTCTATCCGGACATGCAGGAGGTTCAGCGGCACGTGCCGCCGGCGACGCGCGACAAGCTCCACAACAGCATGTTCTCGGCCACGTTTCCCGCCTTCGTGATGCGCACGGCGAAGGAGTTTCTCCGCGCGCCGGAGTTCCTGTCGCTCAGCGGCGATCACGTGCACGTCACCGAGACCGAGCACGTGTTCTACGTGGTGCCGGCCATGGACAAGGACCGGAGCCTCGTGCGCAGCATCGAGCTCGAGAACCCGGCCTCGGCCATCATCTTCTGCAACACGAAGACCGCCGTGCACTACGTCACCGTCGTGCTGCAGCGGTTCGGCTACGATGCCGACGAGCTCAGCGCGGATCGGTCGCAGGCGGATCGCGAGCGCATCCTGGCGCGGGTCCGCAAGGGCAGCCTCCGGTTCCTCGTCGCCACCGATGTCGCGGCGCGCGGCCTCGACATTCCGCAACTGTCCCACGTCATCCAGTACGAGCTGCCCGAGGATCCGGAGGGATACATTCATCGGGCCGGCCGGACGGGCCGCGCCGGGGCCGCCGGCGTGGCCCTCTCGCTGGTGACCGAAGCGGAGACGCTCACGCTCGACGCCATCGCCAAGCGCTACGCCGTCGAGTTCCAGCAGCGCGAGGCGCCGACCGATGCCGCCGTCCAGGCGGTGGTTGCCGAGCGCGTCACCACGCTCCTCGAGGCGCGGCTGCGCGGCCGCGACCGGCTCCGGACGGAGCGCAGCGAGCGGTTCGTTCCCCTGGCGCGCAGCCTGGCCGAGAACGAGGACGAATCGGCGCTCATCGCCATGCTGGTCGACGACTACTACCAGGAGACGCTGCACGCACCGCCGCCGATGGTGCGGGAGACGCAGGCCTCCGCGCCGCCGGCGGGCGAGCCGCGCGACGAGGCGCCCAAGCGGCGCCGCCGCTCGTCGTCGCGCCGCCCGCGGCGCCCCGCACGCTGAAGGAGACCTTCATGAGTTCGACGCTGGTCGAGAAGATCCACCCGTTCGAGGAGGCCGCCCGGGCCGGCCGTCCACCCTACAGGGTCGCGGACCTCGGCGCGGCCGCGCACGGCCGCAGCGAGATCAGGCTGGCCGAGCAGGAAATGCCCGGTCTCATGGCGCTGCGCCGCCGCCATGCGGGCGAGCAGCCGCTGGCGGGCGCCCGGGTGATGGGGAGCCTGCACATGACCGTGCAGACGGCCGTGCTGATCGAGACGCTGGCGGGGCTCGGGGCCGACGTGCGCTGGGCGTCCTGCAACATCTTCTCGACGCAGGACCACGCGGCGGCCGCGGTCGTGGTCGGTCGTCCCGAGACCGGGGGCACGACCGCCGCTCCGTGCGGCACGCCGGTCTTCGCGTGGAAGGGCGAGACGCTGCCCGAGTACTGGTGGTGCACGAACGAGGCGCTGATCTGGCCCGACGGCCGCGGCCCCGACCTGATCGTCGACGACGGCGGCGACGCCACGCTCCTGGTCCACAAGGGGTACGAGTTCGAGCGTGCCGGCGCGGTCCCGGCCTTCGACCCCGAGCGCGACCCGGAGGAGTGGGGCGTGATTCTCGATCTGCTGCGCGACGTCCGGCGCCGCGACGCCGGGCAATGGCAGCGGATCAGCCCTGCCATCCGGGGCGTCAGCGAGGAGACGACGACCGGGGTGCACCGGCTGTACGAGATGACCCGCGACGGGACGCTGCTGTTCCCGGCCATCAACGTCAACGACTCGGTCACCAAGAGCAAGTTCGACAACGTGTACGGCTGCCGGCACTCGTTGCCGGACGGCCTCGCCCGGGCCACGGACGTGATGCTGGGCGGCAAGGTCGCGGTCGTCTGCGGCTACGGGGAGGTGGGCAAGGGGTGCGCCCAGTCGCTGCGCGGGCAGGGCTGCCGCGTCGTCGTCACGGAAATCGACCCGATCTGCGCGCTGCAGGCCGCGATGGAGGGCTACGAGGTCAACACGCTCGACAGCCTGCTCGCAACCGCCGACATCTTCATCACCGCCACCGGGAACAAGGACATCATCACCGCGGCGCAGATGGGGCGGATGAAGGACAAGGCAATCGTGGGGAACATCGGCCACTTCGACAACGAGATCGACATGGCCGGCCTCAAGCAGGTGCCGGGCATCGAGCGCATCGGCATCAAGCCGCAGTACGACGAGTGGCGGTTCCCCGACGGGCACAGCGTGCTCGTGCTGGCCGAGGGGCGGCTGCTCAACCTCGGCTGCGCCACCGGGCACCCGAGCTTCGTGATGTCGACGTCCTTCACCAATCAGGTGCTCGCGCAGCTTGCGCTGCACCGCAACGCCGGCGAGTACGACAGGCAGGTCTACATGCTGCCGAAGAAGCTCGACGAGGAGGTCGCGCGCCTGCACCTCGACCATCTCGGCGTGCGCCTGACGGCGCTGACCTCCGAGCAGGCTGACTACATCGGCGTGCCGGCGGAAGGGCCCTACAAGCCGGACCACTACCGCTACTAGCTTCAATCAGATGGGGCTGCGCCCCAAGCCCCCGGCGTCCGCTTGCGGGGACCCCGTCGCCCCGCGCCGCTCCCGCCGCGGCGCGCTGTGCGCGCCTTGCCGTGCGGTTCTACGGTGCTGACTCCTGGCGGGGGGTGGTTTCGTGCTCTGGGGCGGGCGTCCCGGGGTCTTCGTCAGTACCGGGCGTCACGGCATCAGCCGCGGCGACGAGCGCGGCGGTGGGCAGCGTCGCGAACAGCCGGTCGACGGGGCCGCCGGCATGGAGCGTGCGCGCGCCCTCGACGCGCACGGGCAGGAAGACGAGCGCCGCGTCGCCCGAGCGTGCATAGGCGCCGTCGCGCTCGGCCGCGTCCACGGCGACGATGCTCGCGGCGATGCCCAGCTCGCCGAGCCGGCGGCGGAGGTCGGCTTCGGCCGCGCCGGCCGCGTCCGGCGGACCCGGGGCCAGCAGGCGCATGGCCGCCTCGTCCCACTCGTCGGTCCGCGTCGTCAGATGGGCGAGCGCCAGGGCCAGCCGCGACGATTCGTCGGCGAGCCACCAGACATCGATGCGCCGCCCGCCGCCCGCCGCCTGCTGCAGCGCGGTGCGGCGGCCCTCCGGGACACGCAGCACGACGGTGTGCCGGCCGAGCGCGGCCGCCCCCTGCAGCAGGAGCGCGTCCCGCCGCGACAGCTCCGCCGGCCGCTGCGGGTCGCGGCTGTCGTCCCAGTCGAGCATGACGGTGTTGGCTCGAATGGGGCCGACGCCCCAGGCCTGCAGCACCGCCGCGGCAGCCAGGGGCCCGCTGCCGGCCGCCACCACCAGCGGATGGACATCGAGGCCTTCGCGCCGCGCGTCGGCGGCGAGCCGCTGCTCGGCCTCCCGGCGAGCCTGGTCGCCTGCGGGGCCGGGGGGGGCGTCGACCAGGAGCTTGACGGCTCCGACGATGCCGGAGCCCCCGGAGATCCAGCCCGCCGCGCGCAGCAGACGCCCCCGGCGGGCGGACGTGTCGGCGAAGGCGAGGACGTGCGGCTGCCAGTCCACGGCACCTTCCGGCTGGTCGGCAATCTCCCGGAGCCCCTTCTTGACGCGCTGGAACCGGTAGGCCCGCCGGCGATCGCGCCAGCGTGCCGGCACGGCGGTCCAGTGCAGGTACTGGTGGACGAGCGCGAGGATCCCGACAGCCGCCAGGCTCGCCACGGGGTCGAGCATGAGCATCGCGAGCCCGCACAGCCCGGCCCCGGCCAGGCTCGCGCGCGCGCGAGAGAAAACGAGGCCCGGGCGCAACGACTGGCCGGCCCCGATCGCCTCGACGGAGGTGGCGTAGTTGAGCAGCCCGTACGAGATCAGCAGGAACATCGACACGACGGCCGCGATCGCGTCGAGGTCGCTCGGAGCGATCGCCGCGACCGCGACGAGGCCGGTCAGAACCACGGCCCGTCGCGGGTGGCCCGCCGGTCCGTGGCCGGCCCCGAAGAACGTGAGCGGCGCGAACAGCCTGTCGCCGGCCAGCGCCTGCAGGATGCGGGCGGCGCCCCGGAGCGTTGCCAGGGCCGCCGTCAGCGTGGCCGCCAGCACGGCGGCGTGGGCCAGCCACGGGATGGCGGCGATGCGCGGCAGGACGTCGTAGTCCGTGGCCAGGTTGGGGAGCGGCGTCGACGCCGCCAGCACGAACATGCCCGCGCCGTAGGTCGCCACGAACACACCGAGCGCGGGAAAGATCCCGCGCGGCAGGCCGCGGGCGGGGTTGCTCAGGTCGCCCAGCGTCCCGACGCCCAGCGTGAAGCCGGCCACCGCCGGAAAGAGGACGGGGAAGACCGTCCAGAACGGGAGCGCGGCGGTGCCGGCCGACCAGTTCTCCCGGAGCAGCGACAGGTCCCACGCCGTCCGGCCGCCGACCAGCAGCGACACCAGCGCGCCGGCCAGAATCGCCAGGACGACGAGCTCCACGCGGCCCCTGGGCCGCACCCCCGCGTATGCCAGTTGGACCATGGCGAGGGCGGCGCCGCCGGCCACCAGGCGCACGGCGAGCCCCGACCCGCCGAACAGCGCGACGGCGGCCTCTCCGAAGCCGATGCAGTAGAACGCCACCGACGTCGCCTGCGCCAGATAGAGGGCCAGGCCGAGCGCGCCCCCGAACTCGACCCCGAGGGTCCGCGAGAGCAGGAACCGGTCGCCGGTCCCGCTCACCTTGCGGCTGGCCGCGACCGCCGACAGCGAGATGCTGGTCAGGAGCGCGATGGCGCTCGCCAGCGCGAGCATCAGGAGCCCACGCGCCAGCCCGGCGCTGCCGACGACGAAGCCGAGCCGCCGGAACAGGACGAGACCGAGCACGGCGATGACGCATGGCGCGAAGACACCGCCGAACGCGCCGAGAGCCTGCGCGCCGGTCGTCGCGCCGGCGGCCCGGCCGGGAAGGGTCACCTCGTAAGCGTAACAGTCCCGGCGGTGGCGTCCCCGCAGGCGGCCGCCGGGGGTTCGGGGCGCAGCCCCGCCCGATTGAAGCCCGCGGCTGTCCGTTCCGGAGCGGCCGACCGATGACATGTAGTGGGAGCACGCCGGCATGCGCCAAAAAAGGGGAGATTTCGGGTCGGGGGAATGATAAAATTTGCGAGAATTTACCGAAACAAATCGCTCCCGTAGTGCGTCTAAGAAGCACGACGGGAGATTCCCGAGTCCCACCGCACATTCAGCGCCGTTTTGCGGGATGACGCGCGCGCGCGTCGAGAGGAGCCATTGTTGACGCAGGATAGACATGAAGTAGTGCGAGACTTGGTTGCCGCAGGTCAGGAACGGGGCTTCGTGACCATCGACCAGGTCGTCGAGCATCTCGCGCCCGACGTCGAGTCCGACGATCTCGCCGCGTTGCTGCAGGAGCTCGAGAACCAGGGCATCGAGGTCGAAGGGTCCGCCGATCAGATCGAGGTCGATACGGCCCGGCGCGCGCCGTTGCGCGTGATGCCCGAGGCGGAGGTGCATCCGGCGGGCGACGAAACCGACCAGGGCCAGGATCTGGTGCGAACGTATCTCCGACAGATGAGTCGCGTGCCGCTGCTCACGCGCGAAGGAGAGGTGGCCATCGCGAAGCGCATCGAGCGCGGCGAGCAGCGGGTCATGATCGCGCTGTCGCGAAGCCTGATCGTCGCGCGCCACGTGCTGCATCTCGGCCAGGACCTCAGGGATGGCGAGCGCGATCTGCAGGAGATCGTCGTGCTGCAGGACGCGGAGCTGACGGAACGGCAGATGGCCAACCGCGCCCGCAAGTTCCTCGACGCCGTCGCCGCCGTCGACGACGCGCTCAAGGAGCTGACCCGGCGCCAGAACCGGGCGGCCGCCACGCGCAGGCGGCACGGGCGGGTGTCGACGCGCACGACCTTGCGCCTGCTGCGCGCCCACGTCGCCGTTTCGCGGGCCGTGCGCGCCATGCGGTTCACGCCCGAGGTGCGGGAGAGCTTCATCGAGAAGATCGATTCGTCCGCCGGGACGCTGCGCCGCGCGGAACGCCGCGGCGAGCGCCTGCGGCGTCCGGCTGCGACGGCGCGCCAGGGCCAGGACGGCGGCGGCCAGCCCGGGGCCCGCGCACCGCTCAACGAGCGCCGCCAGGAGATTGAAGAGACGGCCGAAGCGCTCGCGCGCATCCGGAACGCGATTTTCCGCGGCTCGATGCAGGCCGATCGGGCGCGCAAGGAGCTGACCGAGGCCAACCTGCGCCTCGTGGTGTCGGTGGCGAAGAAGTACGCCAACCGCGGCCTGGCGTTCCTCGACCTGATCCAGGAAGGGAACATCGGGTTGATGCGCGCGGTCGACAAGTTCGACTACCGCCGCGGGTTCAAGTTCTCCACCTACGCGACATGGTGGATCCGGCAGGCGATCACGCGCGCCATCGCCGACCAGGCCCGGACGATTCGGATTCCGGTCCACATGATCGAGACGTTGAACAAGCTGAACCGAGCCGGCCAGACGTTGATGCGCGACCTCGGGCGCGAGCCGACCGTGCGCGAGCTGGCCGAGCGCTCCGATCTGCCGGTGTCCGTCGTCCGCAAGGCCCGCCGGATAGCGCAGACCGTGGTGTCGCTCGACTCGCCGATCGGCGACGGCGAGGAGAGCCAGTTCGGCGATTTCATCGAGGACCGCCAGGCGGTCAACCCGGCCGAGTCGACCATTGCGTTCGATCTCCGGCGTCAGACCGAGTCGGTGCTCGAGACGCTCAGTCCCAAGGAGCGCGAGGTCATCCGCATGCGCTTCGGTCTGAACGACGGAGCCGAACCGACGCTGGCGGAGCTGGGCGAGAAGTTCTCGCTGACCCGGGAGCGGATCCGCCAGATCGAGGCGGCCGCGCTCCGCAAGCTGCGGGAGCCGTCCCGCAGCGGGCGGCTGAGCACGTTCGTCGAGCCGCGCCGGCCGTCGTCCCGCAAGCGCCGGCCGCGAGGCGACATCGGCGAGCACACGGTCATCTGACAGATATCGCGGTGAACGTGTTCGTCCTCGACGGCACGTACGAGCTGTTCCGCCACTACTACGCCGTGCCGGCGGCGTTCGATTCGGACGGCCGCGACATCGGGGCCGTCCGCGGCGTCGTCGGGTCGGTCCTCGCCATGCTGGAGGACGACGTCACGCACGTCGGGGTGGCGACCGACCACGTTATCGAGTCGTTTCGGAACCGCCTCTGGCCCGGCTACAAGACGGGGGAGGGGATCGAGCCGGCGCTGCTGGCGCAATTCCATCCGCTCGAGGAGGCGCTGGCGGCGCTGGGCGTTGCAGTCTGGCCGATGACCGAGCTCGAGGCAGACGACGGGCTGGCAACGGCCGCGGCCCGCGCGGCGGGCGACGCGCGCGTGGAGCAGGTGTTCATCTGCACGCCGGACAAGGACCTCGCGCAATGCGTGCACGGCCGCCGGGTCGTGCAGTTCGACAGGCGGGCAGGCCTGCTCCGCGACGCCGACGGGGTCCGGGCCAGGTTCGGGGTCGGTCCCGAGTCGATGGTCGACTACCTGGCCCTGGTCGGCGATGCGGCGGACGGCTATCCGGGGCTTCCGGGCTGGGGAGCGAAGTCGGCGTCGACCGTGCTGGCGAGATACGGCTGCCTCGAGAACATACCCGCCGACGAGGCCGGCTGGACCGTGCGGCCGCGCGGAGCGGCCCGCCTGGCCCGCACCCTGCGCGAACGGCGCGAGGAGGCGCTGCTCTTCCGGCGGATCGCGACGTTGCGCCTGGACGCGCCGGTATTCGACTCGGTCGACGAGCTGCGGTGGGCCGGTCCCCGGCCCGTTTTCTTCGACACGTGCGCGCGGCTGAACGCGCCGGGGTACTTCAGGCGCGCCCGGGCGGCGGCGGCCGGGCGGGGCGCCGATGCTTGATGCCTGGCCGGGCCTTGGCTATCCTCTTTTGCTGCAGTGTGATGGGACGTTCCTTCTGAGGTTCGGGCGCAAGCGGGTCCGACCGTTGGCGTCCGCGCGGCGTCAAAGTACGGAAGCGAGCGACGGAGGCTGGTGATGGACGCGACGGAGCTCAAGGCGGGCGCGCCGATGATCGAGGCGAAGGGACTGAGCAAGTACTTCGGTCCGTTCGTCGCGGTGCGCGACATTTCCTTCTCGATACCCAAGGGCCAGATCGTGGCCTTCCTCGGGCCCAACGGCGCGGGGAAGACCACGATGATGCGGATGCTGACGGGGTATCTGGCGCCCAGCGCGGGCCGCGCGTCCATCGGCGGGATGGACGTGCGGGAGCATCGCATCGAGGCGTCCCGCCGCCTGGGATACCTGCCGGAGAACGGCCCGCTGTATCCTGACATGACGCCGCTCGAGCTGCTCACGTTCTTCGGCGAGGCGCGCGAGCTCGGGAAGGCCCTCAGGAGCCGCATCGACGCCGTCGTCGAACTGTGCGCATTGCAACTGGTGATCGAGAAGCCGATCGGCAGGTTGTCGAAGGGGCTCAAGCAGCGCGTGGGCCTGGCCCAGGCGCTGCTGCACGATCCCGACGTCCTGATCATGGACGAGCCGACGGCCGGACTCGATCCCAATCAGATCCGCCAGTTTCGCGACAACGTCCAGCGCCTGCGTGCGACGAAGACGCTGCTCGTCTCGACGCATATCCTCCACGAGGCCGAGGCGACCGCCGACCGCGTGCTGCTGGTCGACGGCGGGAATCTGGTCTTCGACGGCACCCTCGCCGAGCTCAGGGAGAACGGGTCGATCGAGAAGCCGTTCTACCGCCTGACCAACCGCGGCCAAGCCACGCCGCCGCCGGCTGCATCCACGCCGGCAGCGCGGCCGCCGGCGCCCGCGTCGCCGCCCGCCGCTGCCGCCCCGCCGCCGACGGGGGCACCCGCCGCGCCCGCGTCGGCGGCGTCGACACCCGCACCGGAGGCATCCGCGTCCGCATCGTCCACGTCCGCGTCCGCGCCGCCGCCTGGCGACCCGCCAGCGGCCGCGGCGAAGCCGTCGAAGCCGGCCGCCAGGGCGCCGTCGGACCAGTCCTGAGGAGACCGTGGTGAGACTCCGCGTCGCAGCAAGAGCGGCCAGGCGCCCGGATGGCAAGGCGCGACGAGGGAGCACATCGGGCATATTCGACCGAGGAGCAACGCAGCCAGCCGGGATGCATGGCTGCTCGAAGGGGCGCGAGCAATGATCGGCAGACCCAATCTGAAGGTGATCCGGGCGGTCGCCAAGCGCGACCTGCGGATGTACTTCAGCAACCCGACCGGGTACGTGTTCATCACGCTGTTCATCTTCATCAGCGCGGGCGCGGCGTTCTGGCAGGACCGCTTCTTCCTGCAGAACCTGGCCAACCTCGAGCAGCTCAACAACATGTTTCCGTTCCTGCTGCTGTTCTTCATTCCCGCGCTCACGATGAGCGTCTGGGCAGAAGAGAAGAAGCTGGGCACCGACGAGCTGCTGCTGACGCTGCCCGCGACCGACGTGGAGGTGGTGCTCGGCAAGTACGCCGCGACGCTCGGCATCTACACGGCGTCGCTCGTGCTGTCGCTGAGCTACGTGGGGGTGCTCTTCTGGCTCGGCAGCCCGGACATCGGCCTGATGTTCAGCAACTACGTCGGCTACTGGTTCATGGGCGCGGCGTTGACGGCCGTCGGCATGCTGGCGTCGCTGCTGACGCGGAACGCGACCATCGGGTTCATTCTGGGGGCGCTGTTCTGCGCGGCGCTGATCGTGGCGGGGCCGGCCGTCGGGACGTTCGACCCGGAGCTCGAGCGTTCGCTGCTGGCGTTCGCCATGGGCACGTACTTCGCGGACTTCGCCCGGGGCGTCATCAGCCTCAGCGCGCTGCTGTATTTCGTGGCGGTCGGCGGCGGCTTCCTGTACCTCAACGTGCTCGTGCTCTCGCGGCGCCACTGGCCGGCCCGGGCCGACGGCTATCCGATGTGGCTGCACCATGCCGTGCGCGCCGTCGCCATCGTCGTGGCGCTGGTGAGCCTGGGAGCGCTCACGGCCAGGGCCGGCCTCCGGATGGACGTCACGGCCGAAAGGCTGCACTCGCTGAGCCCCGAGACGCACGCCCTGCTGGACGAGCTGGCGCCCGACCGGCCGGTGTTCATCCAGGCCTTCATCAGCCCCGAGGTGCCGGAGCCGTTCGTGCAGGCGCGGGCCAACCTGCTGAGCGTGCTGCAGGAGATCGATGCGCTCGCCGGATCGCGCGTGGAGGTGCTGATTCACGACACCGAGTCGTTCACGGACGCCGCGCGCGACGCCCGGGAGACGTTCGGCATCGCGCCGCGGCCGTTCCGCGACGTCAGCTCGACCCGCGCCGACGTCACCGAGGTCTTCATGGGCGTGGCGTTCACGTGCGGCGCCGAGGAGCAGGTGATCCCGTTCTTCGATCGGGGGCTGCCGACCGAGTACGAGGTGGTGCGCAGCATCCGGGTCGTGGCCGGCGCGGAGCGCAAGCGCATCGGCGTCGTGCGCACGATGATGAACCTGGTGGGCGGCGTCGACTACCGGCAGAACCGGTTCGACCCGGCCTGGCCCGTCGTATCCGAGCTCCGCAAGCAGTACGAGGTCTATCCCATCGACCCGGAGCTGCCCATCGACGTGGAGGTCGATGCACTGCTCGTGCCGCTCCCGTCGTCGATGCAGACGGACGAGATGGGGCACGTCGCCGACGCCATCCGGCGGGGCACCCCCGCCATGCTGCTGGTGGATCCGATGCCCGCGGTCAACCCGCAGCTCTCGCCGACGGAGTGGGTCGGCGACGGCAACCCGTTCACCTACCCGCCGGGCACGGCGCGCCCCGGCCCGCGCGGCAACGTGCGGCAGTGGCTGGCCGACCTGGGCGTCGGCTGGGAGCCGACCCGCATCGTGTGGGACAGCTACAACCCCCACCCGCAACTGGCGCACATGCCGGACGACGTCGTGTTCCTCGGGCGGGGGAACCTGAACGAGGCGACCTTCAACGTCGACGTCAACGTGACCGCCGACCTGCAGGAGCTCGTGTTCCTCTGGCCGGGGTTCCTCGAGCCGGTCGAGGATGAGCGCGTCGAGTTCGAGCCGCTGCTCAGATCCGGCACCGCGTCGGGAACGAACGGCTACTTCTCCATCGTCCGCAACTCGCCGTTCGGGCCGCAGATCAATCCCGAGCCCCCGCGCGAGACCGACGAGCAGGACTACGTCATCGCGGCCCGCATCCGGACGACCGCCCTGACCCCGCCGGCCGCCGCGGAGGCGGATCCCGCGCCCGAGCCGGAAGCGGCGGTCCCCGAAGAGGCAGCCCCCGCGGTCGAGCCGGAGGCGGCGGCGCCTGCGGAGCCGGACCCTGCGGCCGAGCCGGAAGCGGCAGCGCCCGCGGAGGTGGATCCCGCGGCCGAGCCGGCAACGACAGAGGCGGAGCCCGAAGCCGAGGCCGCGGCGGCCGATGCTGCGGAGCCGGACTCTGCGGCGGCGGCTCCTGCGGTCGAGGCCGAAGCGGCAGCGCCCGCGGAGGCGGACCCTGCAGCCGAGGCCGAGACGGCGGCTCCCGCCGAGGCAGCGCCCGCGACCGGGCCCGAGGCGACAACGCCGGAGTCGGATCCTGCGGCCGACCCCGAGCCGGCACCGCCTGCGGCGGCGGACCCGGTGGCCGAGGCGGACGCGGCGCCCGCCGAGTTGGATGCTGCAGCGGAGCCCGAGGCGACAGCGCCGGCGGAGGCCGATCCTGCGGCCGATCCGGAAGCGGTTCCCGCCGCGGCGGAACCCGCTGCGGAACCCGGAGCCGCGGCGCCCGCGGATACGGAACCTGCTCCCGAAGCCGAGGCGGCGGTTCCCGCCGCGGCCGATCCTGCCGGCGACCCTGAGGTCTCCGCCCCCGCCGATCCCGAGGCGACGCCCGCGGAGGCGGACTCTGCGGAGGCGCAACCCGCGGTCGAGCCCCAGGCGGCGGATGCCGGGGACCCGGCTCCCGACGCCGACCAGGCGGAGGCGCCCGAGCCGGCTGCGGCTGCCGAGACCGCCGCGGCCGACATGGCGGAGGCCGACGAGGTGGCGGACATGCCGACGGCCGAGCCCGAGCCTGCGGCCGACGCGGCCGCCGAAGCTTCCGCCGCCGAGGATGCCGGAGACGCCGCGGCCGGTTCGGTCGATCTGATCGTGGTGGCCGACCTCGACTTCATCGGCGAGCAGTTCTTCGCCATCCGCGAGCAGGGCATCGCGGACCTCAACTTCGACAACGTGACGTTCTTCCTCAACGCGATGGACGTGCTCGTGAACGACGAGTCGTTCATCAACCTGCGCAGCCGGCGCGCGCGCCACCGGACGCTGGAGCGGGTCGAGGCGCAGACCGCCCAGTTCACCGAGCAGCGCACGCAGGAGGAGCAGCAGGCCGAGGATGAAGCCGAGCAGGCGATCGAGGAGGCCCAGGCGCGGCTCGACGCGCGCGTGGAGGAGCTTCGCAGCCGGACCGACATCGACGCGCAGACGAAGCAGATCATGGTCCGGAACCTCGAGGAGGTCGAGAACCGGCGCCTGAGCGTGCTGTCGACCAACATCGACGCCGAAAAGGACGCGAAGATTCAGGCCAGCCGGGAGACCATGGAGTCGCAGATTCGGCAGATCCAGACGTCGATCCAGACGTTCGCGGTCCTGCTGCCGCCGATCCCCGTCCTTGTCGTGGGCGTAGCCGTTCTGCTCCGCCGCCAGCGCCGCGAAAGGGAAGGGGCCGCGGCGGCGCATCGGTTGAGGGACTGACCATGAGTGAGTTGAAGACTACCCAGAGGATTGCAGGCGCCGCCATCGTGCTGGGCCTGCTGGCGTTCGCGACGACGCCAGGGCGGGTCGCCCCGGACGCGTTCCTCGATGTCGGCGAGCCGTTCTTTCCCGAGTTCACGGACCCGGAGACGGCCGCGACGCTCCAGGTGATCGAGTTCGACGAGGACACGGCGTCCGCGACGCCGTTCATGGTCACCAACCGCGGCGGCTTGTGGACGATCCCCTCGCATCATGACTATCCCGCGGACGGCGAGGAGCGGCTGGCCAACGCGGCGGCGGACGTCATCAGCGTCATCAAGGAAGACTTCCGTTCGGACAACGTCGCCGATCACGACGCGCTGGGCGTGGTCGATCCGACCGACGAGACGGTGAGCACCCTCCAGGGGCGCGGCACGCGCGTGACCTTCAGGGACCCCGACGAGCGCGTGCTGGCCGACCTGATCGTCGGCCGGGCGGTGCCGGGCCGGCCGGGACTCCGCTTCGTCCGCGTGCCCGGACAGACGCGCGTGTACTCCGCCCGCTTCGAAGCCGACATCTCGACGGCGTTCGAGGACTGGATCGAGACCAACCTGCTGGAGGTGGAGCGCGACCAGGTCCAGCAGATCACCCTGAACGAGTACTTCATCGACGAGCAGACGCTGTCGGTGGTGCGGCGGGGCGAGTTCGTCCTCACCCGGAACGAGGAAGACGGCTGGGACGCGAACGAGCTGCCCGAGGGGCAGGAGGTGGACACGGTCCAGGTCAACCTGCTGGTGGGCGCCGTGATGACCATGAACATCGCGGGCGTGCGGCCCAAGCCGCCCGGCCTCTCGGGGAACGTTCGCCAAGCCTTCGAGGCCGGGCAGATCAACCAGGCCGACGTGCAGACGCTGACCAGCCGCGGCTTCTACCCGACCGCCGAGGGCGGCCTGCTGTCGAACGACGGCGAGCTGCTCGTCCGCACGAACGAGGGCGTGCTCTACACGCTGCGGTTCGGCGAGATCGTCTACGGCCGCGGCGACGCGGTGGCGGTGGGCGACGAGACGAGCGACGACGAGGAGACGGGCTCGGGCGAGAACCGCTACGTCTTCATCACGGCGGACTTCGACGAGAGCGCCCTGCCGGAGCCGGACGCGGCGGACGCCGACGCGCACGCGTCCTGGGAGCGGCGCGTCAGCGAGGGCCGGGAGAAGGCGGAGCAGCTCGCCGCCCGCTTCGCCTCCTGGTACTACGTCATCGACGCCGGCAGCTACGGCCGGATCCACAGGCCCAGCGAGGAGTTCCTCCAGGAGATCGAGACGGAGGAAGAGGCTGCGCAGTAGAACGCACGCACTCCCAAGGCGCGCACGGCGCGCCTCGGCGGGAGCGGCGCGGGGCGAAGGGGTCCCCGCAAGCGGACGCCGGGGGTTCGGGGCGCAGCCCCGTCTGAACAATGCACAGGACCCTGCTCCAGAAGGTCTGGGATCTCCATACCGTGCGCCGCCTGCCGACCGGGCAGACGCAACTGTTCATCGGGCTGCACCTGGTCCACGAGGTCACCTCGCCGCAGGCGTTCGACATGCTGCGGCGGCGGGGCGCCGGGGTCGCGTTTCCGGAACGCACCTACGCGACGGTCGACCACATCGTCCCGACGCTGGACCAGCGCCGGCCCTTCGCCGACGAGCTGGCCGAGCGGATGATGGCGGCGCTCGAGGACAACTGCCGCGAGTTCGGCATCCGGTTCTCCGACCTCGGCACCGACCGGCAGGGCATCGTGCACGTCATCGGCCCGGAGCTCGGCCTGACGCAGCCGGGCATGACCATCGCCTGCGGCGACAGCCACACGTCGACGCACGGCGCGTTCGGCGCCGTGGCGTTCGGCATCGGGACCTCCCAGGTGCGCGACGTGCTGGCGTCGCAGTGCCTGGCGATCGAACCGCTCAAGGTGCGCCGCATCGCCGTCTCCGGCGCCCTCGGGCCGGGCGTCTACGCGAAGGACGTCATCCTCGAGATCATCGCGCAGCTGGGGGTGCGCGGCGGCGTGGGCTACGCCTACGAGTACGCCGGTCCGGCCGTCGAGCGGATGGCGATGGACGAGCGCATGACGATGTGCAACATGTCCATCGAGGGCGGCGCCCGCATCGGCTACGTGAACCCGGACGAGACGACGTTCGAGTACCTGGCCGGCCGGCCGTTCGCCCCCGGGGGCGCGGCGTTCGATCGCGCCCGGGCGTGGTGGCGGTCGATGGCCTCCGACGCGGACGCGGCGTACGACGACGTCGTCGAGCTCGACGGCGGCGCCATCGAGCCGCGCGTGACGTGGGGCATCAACCCGGGCCAGTCGGTCGGCGTTTCCGAGCGCATCCCGACGCCGTCCGACGCCGGCGCCGACGGGGGCGCGGTCGACGAAGCGCTCGACTTCATGGGCTTCACCGGCGGCGCGCCCATCGCCGGGACGCGGGTGGACGTCGCGTTCGTCGGCTCGTGCACCAATGCGCGCCTGTCGGATCTGCGCGAGGCGGCGCGCGTCGTCTCGGGGCAGCGGGTGGCCGGCCACGTGCGGGCCCTCGTGGTGCCGGGCTCCAAGGACGTGCGCCGGGCGGCCGAGGCGGAGGGCCTGCACGAGATCTTCCGGGCGGCCGGCTTCGAGTGGCGCGGCGCCGGATGCTCGATGTGCCTGGCGATGAATCCCGATCGGCTGCACGGACGCGAGGTGTGCGCGTCGTCGTCCAACCGCAACTTCAAGGGGCGCCAGGGGAGCCCGACCGGCCGCACGCTCCTGATGAGCCCGGCCATGGTGGCCGCCGCGGCCGTCGCCGGCGAGGTGACGGACGTGCGGGGCATGCTCGGCCAGGAGTCCGTACCGTAGAACGGCTCCGCAAGGCGCGCACAGCGCGCCTCGGCGGGAGCGGCGCGGGGCGAAGGGGCCCCGCAAGCGGACGCCGGGGGTTCGGGGCGCAGCCCCGTCTGATTGAAGATGAGCACCACGGAGAGCGGCGACCGCCGCATCGACCGCGTCGCGGGAACGGCCCTCCCGCTGCGCGGCAACAACATCGATACCGACCGGATCATCCCGGCGCGCTTCCTCAAGGCGATCACCTTCGACGGCCTCGGCGAGCACGCGTTCGAGGACGACCGCCAGTCGATGCCGAACCATCCGTTCGCGAACCCGGCGTACGCCCGCGCGTCGATCCTGGTCGTCAACGAGAACTTCGGCTCCGGCTCGTCGCGCGAGCATGCCCCCCAGGCACTCAAGCGCCGCGGCATCGACGCCTGCGTCGGCGAGTCGTTCTCCGAGATCTTCCTGGGCAATGCGACGACGATCGGCCTGGCGTGCGCCACCGCTGCGGTTGCCGACGTCGAGTTCCTCATGGCGGCCGCCGAGCGCGACCCCGAGACCCCGATGGTGCTCAGCGTCGACGCCCGGTCGATTCAGGCCGCGGGCCGCACCGTGCCCCTCGACATCCCGGCCGGCGTCCGCGAGTCGCTGCTGACCGGCCAGTGGGATGCGACCGGCCTGCTGCTGGACGACTTCGACGCGGTGCGCCGCGTAGCCGCTGGCCTCCCGTACGCCGCCGGCTTCTGAGCTCCGTCCCGCGCGGCGGTCATCGTCTCCCCTTGCGGCTCAGCGACCCAGGCGGGGCCGAATCATCCGCTCTCCTGGCTCCTCCTGATACTCTCTGACTTGAGATTCAAGCCGAGGTCTCCAGCGGTATGTCAACGTAGCGCTCGCGGCACATCTCCGCCCCGTAGCAGCCCGTGGTGAAAGTCGGGGAACGGGCCTGGCCTGGGCGCGATCGAGCCCGTAGACTGAACAGCTATGGCGATGGGCAAGAAACCGGCCGCGCGACCAGGGGCGCCGCTGTGGGTGACGACGGCGGATTTGCCGACGAACGCGGGGCATCCGTTCTTCGAGCGTCTGAACCGGGTTCTGGACGAGGCCGGGTTCGACGCGTTCGTCGAGGGGCTGTGCGCGGTGTTCTACGCGACGCGGATGGGGCGGCCGAGCCTGCGTCCTGGGCGGTATTTCCGGATGCTGTTCATCGGCTACTTCGAGGGTCTGTCTTCGGAGCGTGGGATTGCGTGGCGGGTGGCCGACTCTCTGAGCCTGCGGTCGTTCCTGGACCTGGATGTGACCGAGGCGGCGCCGGACCACTCGACGCTGTCGCGGACGCGTCGTCTGATCGACGACGAGACGCACGAGGCGGTATTCACGTGGGTTCTCGAGCAGTTGTCGGCGGCGGGTCTGGTCAAGGGGAAGACGGTGGGCGTCGATGCGACGACGCTGGAAGCGAACGCGGCGATGCGGAGCATCGAGCGGCGGGACACGGGAGAAAGCTACGAAGCGTTCCTTCGGCGCTTGGCGGAGGCGTCTGGGGTGGAGACCCCGACGCGGGCGGATCTGGCTCGGTTCGACCGGTCTCGCAAGAACAAGAAGACGTCGAACAAGGACTGGCAATCGCCGCAGGACCCGGACGCGAAGATCGCGAAGATGAAGGACGGCCGGACGCACTTGGCTCACAAGGTCGAGCACGGGGTCGACATGGAGACGGGGGCCATCGTGTCGGTGACGGTGCAGGATGCATCGGACGGCGATACGGCCACGCTGCCGGAGACGCTGACCGCGGCGGCCGAGCAGGTGGAGTTGGTGCAGCCGGACGGTCGAGGGGTCGAAGAGCTGGTCGCTGACAAGGGGTATCACAGCGACGAAACGCTGGTGGCTCTCGGCGAGGTCGGGGTTCGGAGCTACGTATCGGAGCCCGAGCGCGGCCGGCGCGTCTGGCAGGACAAGAAGACGGGAGAGACGCCGCCGGCGAAGCGTGCTGCGCAGCAGGCGTTGTATGCGAACCGGCGGCGTGTGCACGGGCGGCGGGGTCGTCGCCTGCAACGCTGCCGGGGCGAGATGGTGGAGCGTACTTTCGCGCACATGTATGAGACGGGGGGCATGCGTCGGGTGTTTGTGCGCGGTCACGAGAATGTCCGCAAGCGGGTGCTGATCCAGGCGGCTGCCTGCAACATCGGGATGCTCCTGCGGCGCCAGACCGGCATCGGTACGCCCCGGAGCCTGCAGGGGCGGGCTTTTTCGGCGATTTTCCGCCTGATCGACCGCCTGATCGACCACTGGGGGCGTCTGACGCGTCCCTGGGGCCTCAAATGGACACCGCCGGCGCCCGTCGGCTCAATTACTCATCGCCAAGCGGCCTGAACAGCAGGGCTCGGCGAACCGACTTCTACCTCGGGCTGTTAAGCACCCGATCTCGTACCCGCCGCGTCGACGCCCAGCAGTACGGAGCGATCACGTCTTCGTCGCCACTGTCGTACACTCCGTAACACACCAACTCGCGGAGCAGCCAGTTCGCGCCGATGCCCATGGACCGATCGAGCGGAGCCGCATCCAGGCCCGTCGGCGCCATCACCGGCCAGTAGGTCGGTTTATGGGCGTCTCTCAGTGACACGGGACCGCGCTCGCGGATGATGCGCGGGAGGTTGCGGAAGACAAAGATATACGTGTCCAGGTGGCGGGCTACGGTATACAAGTCAACAAGCGTTCGCTTCCAGAGAAGGAAATCCTGCTCCAACGCTTCAGGGACGCTCCAGTGCTCGAGACGCGCCAGCCAGGGCTGAACATCGGCTGGCGGTCTTGATCGTGCAAGGTCCTGCCACCATCCCTCGCTAATGCCGGGTGCGATGAACCCACGGTGCTGCTCGTCCTGGGTTCGGCCGAGCGACTGGTAACAGGCAAGTGCGAACATCGTGAACCATGCACTGCGGTCGTCTGACTCCCGGAGACGAGACGGCGAAAAGCTTTCCGGGTACGCGCGGCGTGCGTACGCCTCGCGCTCGCCGGTGCCGGACGCCATCCACCATGCGTGAATCGCCTCCAGAACACGCGCGGCTCCGGCCGGCTCGATCGGGGGAGGCGGGTCCGGATCGTTCGCGGTGGTCAGCCGGTCATGGCCGCCGAGCATGATCAGCAAGTGCTTCTTGTCCTCGTCCGCCCAATCGGCCAGCAACGGATCCTCGATCAGCCTCTCATTTTGCGGCAGCCAGAATGGACGGTCCTTACGCAATGCGGCCGACAGTGCGCGGCCGTGCGGGCCGTCAATCACGTACTTGAACACGGCGCGACGTGAGTGTGCTTCGCCGGCGCGGTTGGCCCACTCCCACAGACGCGAGACGTTTGGGCCGTAGCCGGAGTTGGCGCGCGCCACCTTGAAGAAATCGAGCGATGCGCCGACGTAGCTCCGATGGAGCAAAGTCTGCGGCGGGGCGAAACCGCAGATGAGTGCCTCGTCGTCGGCGCACGCTTCGCAATTCAACTCCCTGACTGGTCGCCACGCGCCGTCCTGTGCCAGGAACTTCGCCTGACGTGCCGCGTCGAGGATTTCATTGCGCTCCCTAACAAGGGATTTCTCGATCGACGAAGGCGTGATGACCTCCCCGAGGGTCGCTCCGAGCTTGAGGTCGATGCGCCGCTCGGCGCCCATCTCTCTCCGGAGCAGATCCGCCAGCGTCATCGGAGACATACTCCCGAAGCCGAGCTTCGCCAACTGTGCGGCGACACGAGAGGAGATGATCCGGCCGTTCAGTTCTTTCAGAGCCCGCCAGTCTCGAACCCGTTGCAAAACGTCGGACTCGGCCAACGCGCCGTCGGTGCATCGGTCTACCCTGGCCGCCGACACTGGATCGCCGAACGGTTCCGTCAGCCCGGTGGGCACCACCGGTCGCGTCGCGGCAAGGCGCCCGTAGCCGCGGTCGCGGGCATGAAGGAATCGGCCGAGAACGTCATCGAAGTCGCGGCTCAGAACGTCGAAGAGTTGCTTCCAGAACCGCGGTCGGGCGACGAGTTCCGATGCGTCCAGATCCAGCGCCGTCGCGAAGGCACTCCAATCGGCTGCCGTCAAGTCGTAGAGTTCCAGTAGCCGCGGGCCGAGCGCCTCACCCAGTTGCTGGAATAGTCTCTCTCGGGATTCAATCGATCCGGCCAGCCGGCCCCGACCGGGATCCACCGCGAACGGTCCGTTGAGGAGCCAGCCGGAGCGCAGTTCTTCTTCGAGCGGTGCGAGGTTCCACAGGCGCTTCACGGTTTCCGGGAAGGTGTCGGGGCCAGCGGGGCCGATTCGAAGCAGCAGAGAATAGCCATCGCCGAGATGGAAACGCAAGGCGCGATGCGCCCGCTCCGGTGTCTCGGAGACCGTGATCGTGTCGATCGTCCCCGTCGGGCAACTCACCAGCGGTCTCGTCTCGCATCGGGTGCTTCCCAGATCGCCTTCGATGCGCCGGATTTCTCGGCTGAATACCGGTAGCCAGGTCATGGCGCGCTGGAACGCCTTCTGCGATCTAGCGCCGTCATCGGCCGCGTCCGCCGCGAAGGGCACGTCGATGACCGTCGCTTGCCGACCGTCATCCCGGCTGTACTTCCGTGCCTCGTCGATGCCGTCGGCCCAGGCCGTGGGCAAGAACCCGCCGCACGTCCGGAGCGCGATGAAACCGCTGGCGATCCCGACGCTGTCCGAGACGATGTGTACGCTCTTGAAGCCCAGGCCGAACTTGCCGGTCAGGTCCTTGTCAATCGGCTTGTCGGAAAAGTCCATCACCAGCATGTTGAGAAGGTCGCGGTCACGACCGAGTCGGCGGCCCTCTTCCCGAAGCGCGCCGCGGTCGTTGATGCGCCGTCCCCAATGAACGATCCGGAATCCGCCGTGGTCCGCGGAGCGCGTCTCGACGCGAAAGCACTCGCCTTCGTCGACTGCGGGGTCAGATGCGGATTTCGCTGAAGTGGATCACCGATTGAACTAACCCGCTTCGCGGGAGCCAGGCACACGCCGACCGGATCGGTCGGTCTCCATCCGACTGCTTCCTGATCCCTTTCGCTCCTCGTCGTCCTCCGTAGGCTCCTCTGCACGACCGCCTGGATGGACCAGGCCGGTGCTGTTCACGGAGGAGTCTCACCATGACCGTGCTTCGCCAACGGATGCTCGACGACATGCGGATCCGGAACCTGCTCCGAAATACGCAGTCAGACTCGTCGAGTTGGCGGCACGCGTCGTCTGCGTTCTGAAACAGCTCGAAGAGTATGCGGTCGGCGGAATAGCCGAGATCCTTGATCCTGCTGCGCAGGCCGGCGAGCAGCTCGGCCAGCACGTCGGTTTCGTGGACCCTCTTCCACAGGTCCGCCTCAATGTCGTCGCGGTCCTGCGGGGGGCGATTGGGCAGGCCGCAGAGGCGCGTTTCTTCAGCCTGGTACTCTCGAAGCGCTTCAAAGCAGGCCGAATCCGCGGCCAGCTTCATCTGCTCGAGTATCGTCGGCAGCCGCTTGCGCAGAAGCAACTTCGTATCGTCGACTGTCGTCTGTTCGACGCGGCAGGCCCTGTCCAGCACGCCCTCGAGCGCGTGCCGCGGCTCTTCCATGTGCAGCAGGAGGCAGTCCGCCGCCACGGTCTCGACGTATCGACGAAACAGGTCAAGAAGGACGGGCCGGTCGAGCGAGGCAGGATCGATCCGGCGCAACTGCAGATCGATGAGCAGTTTCCTCACGCCGTCCGCTCCCCGGATCACGCGCCGGTGTTTGTAGCGGTTGCAGCGCTGATGGAGATTTCCGACGAGGATCTCGGAATCCGTCTCGTCCACCGGGACGTCGCACATGTCGCCGGACAGCGCGACGGCTCGAACGGTCTCGCCCGTCGTCTCCTGGATGCAGAACCGGCGGCTCTCGACTCTTGCGCACAGCGGATTCGATCCGGTGTCAGCCCGAAGCGCTGACTTCAATTCTTCGTCGAGCCGTTCCCAGCACGTGTCGACGTCTCCGCAGGCGGCGTCCGCGACCCATTCGCCGGCCAACTCCCGCATGGCCGGGTAGCGGCCGATCAGGCCAAGATAGACAAGGACGAGATCCGACGGTACGCGACCGCGCCATGCGCTCAGGAACTCGCGATGCGCCGTGACGCACTCGGCTTCGGTCGCTGCGAGATCCTCGCAGATGATCTCATCGTCATGACCGGTGCTTGTGTCGGTGTCGGTCGCAGCCTGGCTCCCACCCGGTTGAACGGGGCGTGTCCCGATCTTCGACGCGTAGGTCGGGTCGAGCACATGGCTCTTCGCCACACCGTCACAGGCGTCGACGACTTCACGGCCGCACCGCCACCCGCCGCTCTTGGTCGGTACGCGCGTGCCGCGAAACACTTGGCGCTGTGCATCGTCGCGCCACTTCGCGACCGCATCGAAGCCGTGCTCGTACGCCCGTCGCGCGGCCTCACTGGTCCGATCGCGAGTGGCCGCGCGCGCCGCCAGTGCGTCGAGATGATGGCCGGCAGAGGCCGGCTTCTCGCTCGATAGCTGCACGAAGCGGGCTGCGAAGCGCTGGATCGACTCGCGGTCACCGCCATCGGGTTCGGACGAGAGCACGGCGGCCAGCAAGGGCCAGCCTGGCAAAGCCAGATCGACGCCGTTCGCAGCCAGGTTGACAAAGGCGTCGATTGGGTAGTTTTCGGTAGAGCCGAGCCGGCCTGGTACTTGCACTGCTTCGACCAATTTGCCCAGGGCCTCGAGAGACGAAGCCCGATTGGGCAAGAGGTATTCGTCGGTGAAGGAGAATCCCGCGTGTTCGCGAATGTCCTTCGGTAGCTGGTCACGAAGAACGAAGCGCCGGGTCTCTCCCTGTTCGGTCAGGATGTTGCTGGCGATTCTTGTTATCGATGCCGGAAGGTGCAGTACGTCCTCCGGCGCAATGGGCGCAATGGGGGTGTCCTCCGCGCGAAGCCAGCACCTCGTCTTCAGGTCGTCGATGAGAGCTTGCTGGAGCTCGACCGCGCGATCGGACACCTCCGCGAGGGCGTCGAGTACTTCGATGCAGAACCTCGACGGAGAGCGCTGATCCAACGCCGTCCGAATCTGGTACTCGGGCGACCAGGCGCGGATGAGCGGTTCCTGCTTCGCCCGTGCGGCGGGTTCTCCATAGAGCCGCACAGTCCACACGATGTCAAGCATCGTCTTGGGGATCCGATCGTCGGAGAGAAAGCAGTTGTCGGCGCACACCAACACGCCGTCGGAACGAGCGTGGATTGGCAGGCGTTTGAGCAGGTCTGACGATAAACCGATGCGCAGCAGGGCCTCACACTCGGACCGCGTCAAGTGCAACTGGGGGAAGGTGTCGGCGTTGGTGTCGAACAGGGCTTCGAGCGCCGCCGTGTCCAGGACCTGCACGCCGAGGTGGTCACGGACCCCTCCTGTCAGTTCGCGCGCAATGCAAGTTGGCACGAGAAAATCGTTCTCGCTACGCTGAACGAGATCCTTGGCGATTCTTTCAATACCGTCGCAAGCGCCCTCGAGAATCTGCAGGCGGGTGCCCGGCGGACCGGCGCTCGGGCTGCCTGCACACAGACGACGAAGGGCGTCCCGATCATCGTTGACGGCCGGAGTGAGGGCGACGAGCAATCTGGCTCGGGCCGCGTCAGGGCCGAATCGCGTGCACTCGCTGACCAACGTCAGAATGTCGTTCTTCCGGGCGCTGCGAAGCTGAACATTCGACTCCGCGTCCTCCTTGAGCCTTGCCGCGATCTCACCCCACACCATGATCGGCGTCGTGTCCGGCAACGCGGCCACCACCAGGGGCAACAGGCTGTAGCAGCCCGAGGTAGAAGTCGGTTCGCCGAGCCCTGCTGTTCAGGCCGCTTGGCGATGAGTAATTGAGCCGACGGGCGCCGGCGGTGTCCATTTGAGGCCCCAGGGACGCGTCAGACGCCCCCAGTGGTCGATCAGGCGGTCGATCAGGCGGAAAATCGCCGAAAAAGCCCGCCCCTGCAGGCTCCGGGGCGTACCGATGCCGGTCTGGCGCCGCAGGAGCATCCCGATGTTGCAGGCAGCCGCCTGGATCAGCACCCGCTTGCGGACATTCTCGTGACCGCGCACAAACACCCGACGCATGCCCCCCGTCTCATACATGTGCGCGAAAGTACGCTCCACCATCTCGCCCCGGCAGCGTTGCAGGCGACGACCCCGCCGCCCGTGCACACGCCGCCGGTTCGCATACAACGCCTGCTGCGCAGCACGCTTCGCCGGCGGCGTCTCTCCCGTCTTCTTGTCCTGCCAGACGCGCCGGCCGCGCTCGGGCTCCGATACGTAGCTCCGAACCCCGACCTCGCCGAGAGCCACCAGCGTCTCGTCGCTGTGATACCCC
>CBDAUL010000009.1:0-583800 GCA_965200475.1 Vicinamibacterales bacterium | reverse complement strand
CTGCGTCCTCGGTCGACAGCCGGGCCGATTCAATCCCCATAGCGTCCAGGGGGCAGCGGCTTAGTTCAATCTATCTGTCGCTCACCGGCGCGGCGAGCGATCGTGAACCTTCTGCCGCACCGCTGGGCGCCGCGCCGCCGACCGAAAGATGCTCTGCAATGCGGTGGAAGCCGGTCGGCAGCACGTGCAGCAGAAACCGCCGGATGAACTCCGGTGCGCTGAGCGTGGCCGTGGCGACCGAGGGGGGTTCGGTCCGGGAGTTCCGATACCGGAAGCGGACCTGGCCGGCCTCGACATCGACCAGTCGATCGTCGGAGATGGCCACGCGGTGCGTGTAGCGACCCACGTAGTCGAGCACCTGCTGCGGGCCGCCGAATGGAGGTTTGGCGTAGACCACCCACTCGGTCTCACGCGCGGGCGCCAGGTGCGCGACGAACGCGCGACGCTCGGTCAGGGTGCTCAGCGTTCCGCCGAAGCGCAGCCGCCCGGTGTCGAAGGCTTCTTCGAGGTGCCTGAGAAAGAGGCGGCGGAATAGGCGGGAGAGCACACGCACCGGCAAGAAGAATCCCGGCCGGCACGCGACCCAGCGCGCCCCGTCGCTGGAGAGCCCGCCCCCGGGAACCACGCAATGCAGGTGCGGGTGCAGACCGAGGGTCTGGTCCCACGTGTGCAGCACCGCGATGAAGCCGATCTCGGCGCCCAAGTGTTCCGGATCGGCGGCGATCGTGCGCAGCGTCTCGGCGGTGGCCCGGAACAGGATCCCGTAGACGGCGGCGGGATTCTGCAGGGCGATCGCCGCCACCACCTGCGGTACGGTGAAGACGACGTGGAAGTACTCGCAGTCGAGCAGCTCCGCGGTGCGGGCATCGACCCATCGCGCCCGCGCCAACGATTGACACGAGGGGCAATGCCGGTTGCGGCAGCTGTTGTACCAGACCCGCTTGTGACCGCAGCGGTCGCACGCCTCGACATGGCCGCCGAGCGCCGCGGTCCGACACTGCTCGATGGCAGCCATCACGCGCAGGTGCGCGGTCGACAACGCGGCCCCGGCCCGGGCACGATACACGTCGCCGTAGCGGCGGAAGACCTCCGCCACGCGAAGGAGCGAACGAGCCACGGCGGCCCCCGATCAGTGCGTGGGGACCGACGCGGTCTCCGGCCGGGGCAGCAAGTCGAGCGGGCTGGTCGCCGAACAGACCTTGGTCGTCGCCAAGCGGAGGTAGCGCGCCGTGGTCTCCAGCCGCCGATGACCGAGCAGCAGCTGAATGGTGCGGACGTCGGTGCCGACTTCCAGCAGGTGAACGGCGAACGCGTGGCGGAGCGAGTGCGGCGTCACCGGCTTGCCTAGTCGCCGCTTCCCCAACAGCTCCCGGAATCTACGCAAGCGCCCTGTCGGCGAAGCTGTCCGCGTCTGGCGCCTCGTACACCCCGCAACCACGCCATACCGCTCCACCACGCTGCCACCTGCCCCGTGTGGCAACCGAAGACCTCCTTCGCTCAACGATCAGGGCTCGGCCAGCGACCGATTCGACGACGTCAAGAATTTTCCGGGCTAGCCGACTGCGATACCGGGCGAGGCGACACGCCCACTGGACGGTCCCCTTCTGCATCGGCTGCTCCGGATTTCGCCCCGGGAAGAGCCACCGGGCCGGCCGCTCGACCCGCCACCAGGCCCGCAACTGCTGGAGCAGCGTCGGCGAGAGCATGACATAGCGATCTCGAGCGCCCTTGCCCTGTGCGACATGCAGGACCATCCGGTTGCTGTCGACGTTGGCAACCTGGAGCCGCAGCGCCTCGCCGAGTCGCAACCCCGCGGCGTAGCACGTGGTGAGGATCATGCGGTGCTTGGGACGCGCCACGCCGGCGAGAAACCGAACGACCTCTTCGGGGCTCAGGATGACCGGCAGCGTCTCGCCGCGCTTCGGCAACGGTAGGGCCTCGACCGCCCAGTCCCGCTTGAGCGTGACCTGATAGAGGAAACGCAGCGCTGCCACGGTGCCCGCCACTGACGTCGGCGCGAGCTGCCGGTCATCGATCAAGTGCAACTGGTAGGTCCGGATGTCCTCGGGACCCAGCAGCTCGGGAGATTGCCCGTGGTAACGCGCGAATTTCGCAACCTGCCGAAGGTACGAGGTTTGCGTCTCGGCCGCCAGGTTCCGGATCCGCATGTCGTCGAGCATCCGTTGGCGAAGCACGGTCATGGTGAGACTCCTCCGTGAACAGCACCGGCCTGGTCCATCCAGGCGGTCGTGCAGAGGAGCCTACGGAGGACGACGAGGAGCGAAAGGGATCAGGAAGCAGTCGGATGGAGACCGACCGATCCGGTCGGCGTGTGCCTGGCTCCCGCGAAGCGGGTTAGTTCAATACCCGATCAACAGCATCCGGAAATACCGCCCGGGACGCAGACTCGGACGCCCCACCCGCGCCGCGTAGAACACCGCGCACTGTCCCTCGACGAAAGCGTCGAACCCGCCCTCGTCCAGAACCCGGTTCAGACGCTCAAAGAACGGATGCCCGGCACTCGTCGGCAAATCCGCCGTCGTCACCCACAGCGGCGACCCCTGTCGCGCTCCCGGTCGCTTGCCCATTGCCATCGTGTCTCAGTGTACGAGGTCGATCGCGCCGGAGCCAGGCCGGTTCCCCGACTTTTGCCACGGGCTGCTAGACGTCGGTCGCAAGCGACAACGGTTCGAGGTCGACGCGGCCGGTGCTGTCGCCGAAGCTGTCCGCGGGCACGCCGGCCTTGTCGAGCAGGCCCAGGAGCAGATTGGCCATCGGGGTCAGCTCCCGGAACTTGATGTGCCGCCCGCCGCGCAGCCGGCCCGCGCCGCCGCCCAGCAGCAGCAACGGCAGGTTCTTGTGGTCGTGCAGGTTGCCGTTGCACATGCCGCTGCCGTGCAGAACCATCGAGTGGTCGAGCAGGCTGCCGTCCCCGTCCGACGCCGCGGCGAGCCGCTCGGCGAAGTACGCCAGCAACTGGCTGTAGTACGTGTTGATGCGGGCAATCGCCGCGATCTTCTCCGGCTTGTCCTGGTGATGCGAGGTGCCGTGGTGGCCTTCGTTGACGCCGATCCACGGGAAGGTGCGGGCACTCTGCTCGCGGCCGAGCTGCATGCTGAAGACGCGCGTGATGTCGGCCTGCCAGGTCAGCACGAGCAGATCGAACATCAGCTTGACGTGCTCGTCGTACGACTCGGGAATGCCGACCGGCCGGTCCGGCAGCGCCAGCGTGGACTGCCCGGCCTGCTCCTCCGCGCGCTGGATGCGGCGCTCGACCTCCCGGACCGCGTCGACGTAGTTGCTGACGCGCGTCCGGTCGCCGGCGCCCAGGCTGCGCATCAGGCGCGCCATGTCGTCGGTCACCGAGTCGAGGATGCTGCGGTCCTTGCGCATCTCGGCGCGGCGCTGGTCGGCGGTCCCGCCCTCGCCGAACAGGCGCTCGAACACCAGGCGCGGATTGTTCTCCATGGGCAGCGGCGTCGTCGGCGAGGACCACGACAGCGTGTTGACGTACACGCAGTTGTAGCCGTTGTCGCAGTTGCCCACCAGGAAGCTGTTCTCCAGCGTCAGCTCCAGCGACGGCAGCCGCGTGTCGCGGCTGAGGCGCCGCGCGGCAATCTGGTCGACCGTCGTGGCCAGCAGGACGTCGGCGCCCTCGGTCATCTTCGGCCGCGCGGCGCTCAGCCAACTGGCGTTCGAGCGCGTGTGCTCCGCGTTGCCGTCGGTCCCGTTGCCCTGCGCGTTGCGGTGCTCCATGTTGGTGAGGACGATGAGCTGGTCCTGCACCGCCGCGAGCGGCTGGAGGATGGGCGAGAGCGTGAGGGGGCCGCCGTCGCCGGGCGGCGTCCACTGGTTCTGCGAGCCCGAGGCCCACGACACGGACCCGTGCGGGAAGTAGATGAAGCCGAGCCGGCGCACGGGGTTGGCCGACGTCCTGGCCATGGCCGACAGGGCGGGGACCATCGAGTCCAGCAGCGGCAGCGCGACGGTCGCGCCGACGCCGCGCAGGAACGTTCGCCGGGGCAGATGCTTCTTCGTGATGATCATGATTGCTGCGCTCGCCTCATCCGGAACGGTGTGCTCTTGACCACGCCGAGAATGAGCGCCGAGAAGCGGTAGCCGTCTGCCGCCGCTTCACGCTCGATCGCCCGCACCGCGGGCATGTCGTAGTGCTCGACCGCCCGGCCCAGGCCGTACGTCAGCAGCTTGCTCGCCAGCGTTCGCACGAACTGACCCGATCTGTCCAGCAGGGTGTCCCGGAGCCCGCCGGCTCCCGCAAACGCCGTGCCGTCCGGAAAGCTCCCCGTCACGTCGAGCGGCTCGAACCCGTCGGTGCGCTCCCGCCAGCGGCCGATCGCGTCGAAGTTCTCGAGCGCCAGACCGACGGGGTCCATTATCGCATGGCATGACGCGCAGACCGGGTTCCGCCGGTGCTGGACCATGCGCTCGCGCATCGACAGCACGGCGTCCGACCCTTCCTCGCTCAGCGGCGGCACGTTGGCCGGCGGCGGGGGAGGCGGCGTGCCGAGCAGGTTCTCGAGGATCCACTTGCCCCGGACGACGGGCGATGTCCGCGTGGCGTACGACGTCACCGCCAGGATGCTCCCCTGGCCGAGCAGCCCGCCGCGCGGACTGCCGGGCGGCAGGGCGATGCGCCTGAAGTGGCTCCCGTAGACGTTCGGGATCCCGTAGTGCTTGGCGAGCCGCTCGTTGACGAAGGTGTAGTCTGCGCTCAGCAGGTCGAGCACGCTCCGGTCTTCCCGCATGATGCTGTCGAAGAACAGCTCCGTCTCCCGCCGGAGCGCCCTGCGCAGCGTCTCGTCGAAATCGGGAAACACGATGAAGTCGGGCGAGACCGCCGGCAGGTTGCGCAGGTAGAGCCACTGCGCCGCGAAGTTCGTCACGAGCGAGGCCGCGCGGGGATCCGCCAGCATGCGCCGCACCTGCCGCTCGAGCACGCCGGGCTCCCGGAGCCGGCCGTCGCCGGCGACCGCGAGCAGCTCGTCGTCCGGCAGGCTGCTCCAGAGGAAGAACGACAGCCGTGACGCCAGCTCGAGGTCGGTGACGTGGTATGCGTGGTCCGCGGCCGCAGCTTCCGGGTCGCGCTCGATGCGGAACAGGAACTCCGGGCTGACGAGCAGCCGTCGCAGGGCCATCTCGATGCCGGCTTCGAAGCCGCCCGCCGCGCTTCCCTCGGCGTGGAAGGCGAGCAGGACGTCGAGATCGGCGCCGGTCACCGGCCGGCGGTAGGCGCGGCGCGCCAGGGTCGCGAGGATATCCTCGGCGCACGCGCGCTCGTCCTGCCCGCCGGGCGCCGGCCGGCAGGTGAAGATGCGGCGCCGACTCGGCGTGTCGCCCGCGCCGGTCGCGTCGTAGGGGCCGGTGATCGTGAGCGAGTAGATGGCCGGCTGCGTGCGCTGGTCCCCGCCGACGGTGATGTGCACCTTGAGGAACGGCTGCCGGTGCCGCTCGACCACGGCGGATCCGCGGCTGACGAACGCCGCCCCCACCGTGTGGGCGCCGGCCGCGACCGGCACGCGCACCGCGAGATCGGCGTCGGCGCTGCGGTCGGGCTGGTCGTACAGATCCAGCGATGTCCGCGACGGGTCGCGCCGGGACCGCGGCTCGACGGTGAGGATCCGCACAGGTTCCCCGTCCAGCGTGATGACGACGTCGTGCGGCTCCCGCAACCCGCCGATGCGGTTGCTGTTCCAGCTCTTCCCGAGCTCGACGCGCAATTCGTACTCGGCGTCGACCGGAAAGTTGTAGCGGAACGTGGCGCCGCCGCGCGTACCGAACGGTAGACCTTCCACGTGACGGTCCTGATTCAGGTCGGACGGCACGATGAACGTATCGGCGACTGCCGAGCGCACCGGAGCGCCCACGGCCAGCCGGCTGACCTTCTGCGCCGCGCTCAGGTAGCGTTCCATCCGGCCCGGATCGAGACCGCCGAGACCCACGTTGTCGAATCCGGCGCTCGAGTCGTCGGCCGGCAGCAGATCCGCGACGTCGATCTCGAGGTCGAGCAGATCCCGGATCGCGTTCTGGTACTCGGTGGCGTTGAGGCGGCGCAGCGCGTCGCTGCGCCCCGGGTCGGGCTCGGCCGCGGCGGCGTGGTCGAGCCCCGCTTCGAGAAAGGACGCCAGACGATCGTACGTCGCCCGATCCGGACGCGGCCGGCCGGGCGGGGGCATCATCCCGGCCCGCAGCTTCAGCACGACCTTTTCCCAGATCTCCGCCCGGGCGCCCGGGTTGCCGGCATCGAGCGCCTCCAGCGTCAGCCCCGCCGTGCGCAGGCTGTCGTTGTGGCAGGTAACGCAATAACGGTCCAGCAGGGCCGCAGCGTCCGCGGCGGAATGGCCGCCCGCAGCCTGGGACCGGCCCGCCGCCAGCAGTTCGCCGGACGTCGCAGGGCCCACGGCCGCAAGAGCGGCGGCCAGCGCCAACACCCCTCTCAGCATGGCCTAACTCTACCACTTCCCGGCGCGCCTCCGGCGGCGCGACCGCAAACTTCAACGTGCGCGCTGCCGCCGCGCGCTGCTAGGATCCAGGCATGAGAACAGGGAATGCGCGCTGCCGGTCGTGGGCCGGCCGGGTGCTGGTGCTCGCCGGCCTGTGGGCGCTGGCCGTCACGACGCCCGCGAGCGCCGCCGGTCGCGACAACCCGCTGGCGGAGGCCGTCCGGCGGGCGGACGCGAGCACGATCCGCACGCTGCTGGACGGCGGCGCCGATGCGAATGCGCCGGAGCCGGACGGCACCACCGCGTTGCACTGGGCCGTGCGTCTGGACAACCTCGAGCTGGCGGGTCTGCTGATCGACGCCGGCGCCGACGCCGGCGCCGCCAACGCGTTCGACATCCCGCCGCTGTGGCTGGCCGCCGTCAACGGCAGCGCGGCGATGATCGAGCTGCTGATCGACGCCGGCGCCGACCCGGGCACCGCCGTGGCGGCGGGCGAGACGGTGCTCATGATGGCCGCGCGCACCGGGCGGGTAGACGCCATCGAGGCGCTGCTGGCGCGCGGGGCCGACATCGACGCGGTGCAGCGCGAAGGCCAGACGGCGCTGATGTGGGCCGCAACGGAGGGCCATGCCGACGCGGTGCGCGCCCTCGTTGCCGCGGGCGCCGACGTCGCGGCGCGCACGCTCGTTCCCGAGAACCCCTTGCGGACGGGGCTCGAGGGGCCGGCGCCGCACGGCTTCACGGCCCTGCTCTTCGCGGTGCGCGCCGGCCACGTCGAGGTCGTGCGGGCCCTGCTCGAGGCGGGAGCGGACCCTGACGATCGGCTGCCCGACGGCACGGGCACGGTGGTGCTCGCGGCCACCAACGCGCACTGGGAGCTCGGCCTCCTGCTGGTCGAGGCAGGCGCCGACCCGAACGCCGCGGGGCAGGGGTGGACGGCGCTGCACGCCATGACCTGGGTGCGCCGGCCGAACTTCGGCTTCAACCCGCCCGGTCCCGTCACCACCGGCAATCTCGACAGCTTGAGCTTCGCGCGGGAGCTGGTCGCCCGCGGCGCCGATGTGGACGCCCGGATGACGGCCGAGCCGCGCAACGGCTACCGCAATGCGCTCAACCGGGTCGGCGCCACGCCGCTCCTGATGGCCGCGCGCCTCGCGGACGCCCCGCTGATGCGCGTCCTGCTCGAGCTGGGCGCCGATCCCACGCTCACCAACGAGGACGGCGCGACGCTGCTGATGGTTGCGTCCGGGCTGGGAATCCACTCGCCGGGCGAGGATCCGGGGACCGAGGCGGAGGCGCTCGCATGCGTCGAGATCGCGCTCGAGCTGGGCGGCGACGTGAACGCCGTTGCGCGGAATGGCGAGACGGCGCTGCACGGGGCGGCCTACCGGGGCGCGAACTCCATCGTGCGGCTCCTCGTCGATCACGGGGCCGACACCTTCCACACGGAGAACGAGGCCGGCTGGACCCCGTTGCGGATTGCGCAGGGCGTGTTCCGGACCGCTACCTACAAGGAGGCGCCCCACACGGCGGCGCTGCTCAGCGATCTGATGGCGCGGGAGAACTGACGGCGCAGACTCCTACCGGCGCGTTTCGGGCAGGCGGCGCTCGTCGGATCCGTCGTAGACGTGCCCCGTCGGGTCGATGAGACGCATCGGCGCCTGGCGCGCCTGTTCCTCGATGGCGTGCGCGACGATGCCCGGGAGGCGCGAGATCATGAACAGGGCGCTCGCCGCCTCGGCGTCGAAGCCCAGGTCGCCGCAGATGGCCGCGATGGCCCCCTCCTCGTTGATGTGCGGGGGCGGATCGGCCGCGTCCTGATGGCGCTCGGCGAGCACGCGCTCCACCGAACGAATGAGCTGCACGTGGGCGCTGTCGAGCTCGAGCTCCAGCGCGAGCTGCAGGAGGCGGGCGGCGCGGGGATCCCGCGTGTGAAACCGATGCCCGAAGCCGGGCGGCGGTGGGCCGTCCTCGAGCGCCTGGTTGACCAGCCGCCGGGCGGCGTCGTCGGGCGACACCCAGTCGCCGACCAGGGCCAGCCCGTCGGTCAGGAACCGCAGGCAGGCCTCGATGCTGCCGCCGCCGCCCAGTGACGATCCGAACGCCAGGACGCCGGCGGCCGCCGCCGCGCGGATCGGGGCGCCGGTCGTGGCGACGTTGCGGGCGGCCAGCGTGGACGGCGGCGTCGCCCCGTGATCGATCGACGACACGAGGAGCGCATCCATCAAGCGCCCGACGGCGGGCGAGGGCAGCTCGCCGCCGAGCAGCAGATAGACGGCCTCGGCGAACGACAGCCGCCCCATCAGGTCGTCGAGGCGGTAGCCCCGGACGAGAATGCGGTTCGGCTCGATCAGCGTGATCCCCGTGCGCCAGTCGGCCGGGGCGGTGGCCGCGCCCGGATCCTCGCCGGCCCGCGCGCCGGCTGCCCGCCGCGCGGCGCTCGTCCTGCCGTCGGCCTCCGCCGCGGCGCGCGGGGCGCGCCGGGACGGGGAGACTCGCTTGGCCATCGCGCAGCCACTATACACGAGTGGGTGTGCGGCGCCGGCGGTCAGGGCGCCGCCGCGATGTACGGCAGGTGCCGGTAGTTCTCCGCGTGGTCGAGGCCGTAGCCGACGACGAAAACGTCGTCGATCGTGAACCCCACGAAGTCGACGGGCACCTCACGCCGTCGCCGGGATGGCTTGTCCAGGAGGCAGACGGTGCGCAGCCAGGCCGGACGCTGGGCCAGCAGGCGGCCGCGGAGGGCGTGCAGGGTGGTTCCCGTGTCGACGATGTCCTCCACGATCAGCACGTGCCGGCCGCGCAGATCGCGCGGCTCGAGGCTCCACGACGTAACGCCGGCGGACTGCTTCCCGTTGCCGTAGCTCGCGCCCCGCGCGAAGTCGATCGTCACGGGCCGGGAAAACGCCCGCGCCAGGTCGGCGAGAAAGATGAACCCACCGGCAAGCATCCCGACGAGATGGATGGTAACCTCGGGAGGCGTGCTCGCTTCGATGTCGGCCGCCAGCTCCCCGACTCGGCGTTGGATCCTGTCGGCGGAGAAGAGCGGGATCAGGGGAGGGGCGTCCACGACCATGAGGCAGGCAGCGTACTACAAACGCCGGTCGTTTCCGTACGGAACCACGCGTGCCGCGCTGGCGGCGGCGGTGCTGGTTGCGCTGGTCCCCGGCGGTTCGCCGTCGCCGGCCGCGGCGCAGCCCCCCGCGGGGGGAGCCCCGGACATTCGCCTGTTCTTCGAGGCCGCGAATCCGGACGACGACGCCGCGGAGGATGCGCTCGAGCAGATCGCGGCCGCCTGGCGCGACGGCTACGCACCGATCGTGCGCGACATGCTGCGGCTCCTGCGGCCGCCGGCGCCCCCCGCACCGACCGTCGGCGCGCTGGATCCCACGCGCACCGAGCCGGCGTTCGAGCTCACGTTGCGCCGGGAGCACCCGTCGACCCGCGTCTGGCGCCGCCTGATGCGGTTCGTCGAGCAGCAGACGGGGCAGCGCTTCGGGGGCGAGGTGGACCGGCTCCAGCACTGGATCTGGGAGCAGCCGTACGATCCGCATCCGGACTACGCGCTGTTCAAGGGCGAATGGTACGCCGCGGTCGACACGCGTTTCCGGAGCTTCTTTCCGCGGAACGTGACGGCGACGATCAGGCTGGACGAGATCGATTGGGGCGGCGTGGTGGTCAACGGCATCCCGCCGCTGGCGTATCCGAGGACGCTGCCGGCCGCCGCCGCCGAGTACCTCGACGACGACCACGTCGTCTTCGGCATCGCGGTCAACGGCGAGGCCCGCGCCTACCCCAAGCGCATCCTGGCCTGGCACGAGATGGCGCTCGATCGGCTCGGGGGCGTCGAGCTGACGATCGTCTACTGCACGCTGTGCGGGACGGTCATTCCGTACGAGAGTGTCGTCGACGGCCGGCACGTCACCATCGGCACCAGCGGGTTCCTGTACCGGTCGAACAAGCTCATGTTCGACGACGAGACGAAGAGCCTGTGGAACACGTTCGAGGGGGAGCCCGTGGTCGGCCCGCTGGTCGGCAGCGGCCTGCGCCTGCGGCACCGCTCGGTGGTGACCACGACCTGGGAGGAATGGCGGCGGAGCCATCCGGAAACGACCGTGCTGTCGCTGGAAACCGGGCACCGGCGCGACTACTCGGAAGGCGCCGCCTACCGCGACTACTTCGGCACGGACCGGCTGATGTTCCAGGTGCCGCAGATCGACGATCGGTTGCGGAACAAGGACGAGGTGGTCGTGATGCTGCTGGCGGACGCCGCCGGTGCGCGCCATCCGCTGGCCATCGCCGCCGCCTTCCTCGACGACAACCGGGTCTACGAGACGGAGCATGCCGGCCAGCGGCTCGTGGTGGTCACCAGCGCGGCGGGCGCCAACCGCGTCTATGCCGCCGGCGCCGACCGCTTCGCCCGGCTGCTCGACGACGGCCGCGTGGCCGATGCCGCGGGCGGCGCATGGCGGGTGACGGAGGACGCCCTGGTGGCCGACACCGACCCGCAGCGGCGCCTGCCGCGCGTCGCCGCCCAGCGGGCGTTCTGGTTCGGGTGGTACTCGCAGTTTCCGGAGACGCGCCTGATTCGTTGAACGAATACGGGGTGTCGTGGGCCTGCGGGGCCGAACGATACCCGATTTCTTACCCGATTTGGCAGTCAACCGAAGGGAACGTCAGCGGACGGCGCCGGTTCGGTCGCGCCTCGGTCGCTCCGGTCGGCGATGGATGCATTCCCACTTGCTCTTGGTCCGACACAGAACGCAACCGTCACCGCAATCGTAGTGGTATTTCCCTCGGTGACTCATGACAGCGCCCGCCACGTCTCGGCATGACAGATGCAGCAGCCCTCGCCCCCGGTCTCGTCCGCTGCCGGGATCGACCGAGCTGCAATCGATACGCAACAGCCGGGGCCATGATTGCACGGCGGCGCGACCGGACTACCGGGCGGCGGTCACGCAACCCGGCCATGTGGGGAGTGTAGTCCTCCGTGGAACACTGCCGCTCCACGTGGAACCGGTGTCGACAGGGCTCATGTCGCCTGCCGCTGCCTCATGAACAGGTTGACTCCCTCGAGTACTAGCCGTATTCGCTTTCGGTCGTTGACTTCCTCCCATTCGCCGTGGGCAGCGTGGTTCCTTACGCCAGCCCATGAGGTAATGTCCTTCACGTCCTGTTTGGAGATCAGGTCGGCGCCACGCAGAACCTTGCTGTAGGCGTCAATTCCAGGCTTTGACTTCCCGAGCGATGCCGCTCGATGACCGACGTCGCCAACTCGCGCCCCAGCCGATAGAGCGCGACGCGGCCCGCACCGTTCTCGAACCGCGAGACCGTCGGCTGCGAGGCCAGCCAACCGCCCACCACCGGGTCGCGTCCGAGCAGCAGCTTGTGAATCGGGTCGTCGGCGCACCGAGCGAGAGGCACTCGTCAACGGACACTCGGCAATGGTCCTCGACAGCTCCCAGATAGTCCACGGCAAGCTCGAGAGAGCCGACGACGCACTGGTGCGAGACGTCATCGACCTGATCAAAGCCAACGAGCACGACCCCAAGGCCCTGACCACCGCGGTCAACTGCCGCAGGCCCTGTGGCGGTGTAATCCATTGCACCGCGATAGCCCCCGGCGAAATCGACCGCACGCTCGATGAGTGCGGCGTCGGCCACTATCTCGGCGCCAGCGCCTGCGGTGCGAGCCGCATCCGCGAAGCACTTCACGACGCTTGCCGAACCGGCATAGGCCGCCAGAAGGCAGGGCATAGCGGAACGGCTCCGCCCGCCGTCACCGACAGGCAACCGGGGCGCGCACAAGATCCGGACCGCTGACGGAGCGATCAAGAACGCGACATGCGAGGCGCCTACGGCGCCTCGGGCCGCCCGTCGCCCGCGCCGTCCCCGCACGGCCGCCACAGCACGCTGACGGCCCAGTCGACGTCGAGCCGCTCGCCGCGCCAGGCCGGCGTGGCCGTGTGCGGGCCGATGCGGATGCCCGCCCGGTCGAGCCGCGCCGTCACCGGCGCCAGCGGCGCGTCGGTTACCGCCGGTAGCGCCGGCGCCTCGGGCAGCGGCCGGCCGTCCGGCCGCAGGAAGCGCGCCTCACCCGCCGCGTCGAGCGCTACCCGGAACCCCTCCTCGTGCACGGCCCGGTGATGCCGCCGGCAAAGCAGCACCAGGTTGCCGAGCGCCGTCGCCCCGCCCTGTGCCCAGTGCTCGATGTGGTGCCCATCGCAGCGGGTTGCCGCGCACCCGGGGAAGCGGCAGTGCCGGTCGCGTGCGGCCAGGGCGCGCCGCAGGGCGGGCGAGATGGTGCGCGTGCGGCGGCCGACGTCCAGGACCTCGCCGCCCGGCCCGTGCCGCATGGTCACGGTCGCGGCGTCGCAGGCCAGCCGCCGGGCGGTCTCCGCGGAGACGTGGATGCCGCCCGCCTCGTCGAGGGCCGACTGGCCGCCGGCGGGGCCGGGGCAGGCGGTGCGGCGCCGCCGAGGCGCTCCGCCAACGCCGGGGAGGGGCCGGGACGGGCCGTCCGGCAGCACGGGGGATCCCTCGTCCGAGGCCGGGGAGACTTCCCCCGCGCGCCGCGCGTACGTTCCCGCTGGAACGTACGGCGCTGGCGTCTCGGGGCTAGGGCCCGCAGCGTCGCCGCCGTCGGCGGGCGATTCACTGCGCCGGCTGGCAGCCGCTCGGTCAACAGCGGCGCGATGGACGGCGGCGTCGTCGACGACGGCGGAGTCGCCAGGCTGGGGGACGGCCGCAGGGTCCTCGCCCTTCTCACCGTCGTCCGCCAGGGTGTCGGCGTCGACGTGCACGACCACCTGGTAGCGGTCGCCGGCCGTTCCCTTGTCGAGCCCGCCGGCCAAGGCGCACTCGGCCACCATCCCCAGCGCATCGGCCCGCCGCTGCGCGATGGTCGGGGCCATGTCGTCGGCGGCCTCCGCGGTCGCCGCGTCCGGCACCGCGGTGTCCGGCGCCGTCGCATCCGCTGCCGTCGCGTCCGGCGTCCTCGCGTCGGGGCCCGCCGCGTGCGGCTGCCCGTCACCCCCCGCTGCCGGCCGCGCCGTCTTCGCCCCGGCATCGAGCGCCGCCTCCAGCGCCCGCCGCAGCACGGCTCCCACCTCCGGCGTCAGCCTGCCGCGGACCACGACCATGCCGTCGTCGTCCACCCAGGTGTGGAGGGCGCGCGACTCGTGCCGCCGCCGGTCCTCCGCCTGCTCGGCCGCGCGGTCGACCCGGCGCCACGTGCGGACCACCTGCTCGACATGCGCGGCGGTGCCGGCGAGGGCAACGTCGAGGAGCGCCTGCTCGGTCGCGGGAGTTGCCACGCGGGTGACGGCGCGCACCTTCGAGTAGGAGACGGCCCCGCGCTGCAGCGCCTCGCTCAGCCGCGGCAGCTTCGCCAGGGCGTGGGCGACGCGCACCTTCTCGCGGGCGGCGCCCGGCGCGAGGCCGATGCGCCAGCTCAGCCAGTGGGCGCAGGAGGCGAAGCTCTCCCAGCCGCCGCACTCGTCGAACTGGCGGATGAGGACGAGCAGCTCGTAGGTGGCGGCCTGGATGCGGGCGGCGAGGTCGGCTATCCGGTCGCCGAGCGCCTCGACGTGGGGCGCGGCCTCGTCGGGCCGCGCGGCCGGGACGTCGGTCTCGGCAGTCGGCGCGGCCGACGGAGCAGGCGGGACGGACGCAACGGGAACGGCGCAGGGCTCGACAGGCATGACTCCATCATAACCCCCTCTTTTTCAACAGCTTGTACGGCCCGAGGCGGGCCGATCGGGCCGCAGTACGGCTTTGTTGTCTTCCCGGGCGCCGGCAGGCCCCCAGCGGCCGGCCAGGGCCGTCCGAGCGGCATGCCTGACGCCAGTCGGCATCCTGGGCCGCCGGCCTCGAAACGGGCTGTCAACAGAAAAATGCATGTGGGGAGAAAAAAGATCGCAAGCCATCCTCGGACCGGCGCTGCCGAAGCCTCGCGGCGAGCGGTTGTCGCACGCGGCCGCATGCGGTAGGCGGCTTGGCCGCGCAACGTGACGTGGTGGAGCGCATACCCGTCCCAGGATGCCGACGGAAACGGAGTGGCCGTTTCCGGGCGTCCCGCAGCGAAAATGCGAGGCCGTGCCCTGCCGCCGTCGGCAAGTCCATATCGATCACTGTCCGTGGGGGCAGCCGATACCACCATCCGGCCGGATCCGGCCCTTCGCCCCAGACGTCCCGACCGCGGCGGCGCGCAGCAGCCGCGCGCCGCCGCGGTCGGACGTGTCCAGCAGATACGGAGACTCGCCGCGGCGGGCCAAGTCGCGCTCGACCTCCGCCAGCCAGCACGGCCCGAGGGGAAGCCCTTCGGCCACGTCGGCCGTGGCGAGCGTGCGCGCCCACAGCCCCGCGGCGACTTCAACGGCCACGGCTGCCCATGATTTCGCTTCGCCGGCCGGCCACGGCGGTCAGCACGTCGATCGGGGTCGCCGTCGCGTCCGTCCCGATGTCGGGCGCCGGGCCGCTGGCGATGCCGAAAAACAGCATTACGCGGTCCGCTTGACGCAGTCCGCCAGCAGCCGCGCCAATTCCGCGCGTCAGGCGGAGCGGTCCGGCCCCGGCCCGCCGTTGTGCACGGCGAAGTGACACGGCCCGCACAGGGAACTCTCAGTGCGGCGCGATGTCGAGCTCGATGTAGCCGCCGGAGGGGGTCCACTGCACGCGCCTCGCGGCCAGCTCGCTACCCGGCGCCTGGAAGTACACCAGCACCTCGATATAGCTGTCCTCGAGCGGGTGGACCAGCGCGCGCGCGATGCCCAGCGCCTCGTCCAGGCGGTGGGTTTCGACATCGACAATCAGGACGCCGAGCGCCGACACGTAGTCGATGACCTGCCAGCCGAGCCCGCGCATCGATGGCCGGGGCCGGAAACGGGCCGTGGGAGAGGTCAGGGCCTGGGGGCTCATCAGCACCCAGGCGCCCGGCGGCCGCACGTCCGGCAGCGGCGCGGGGGAGGGCGCCACGGCGATTCTCGCAAGGCCCGCGACGGCCGCCGCCGCGCCGGCCGCGATCAGCACCTTCTTCACGGGTGGAGTCTAGCAGCCCGTGAAATCCGCGCGGTCGGGCGGCATTCCTCCCGGTGCCGAGCCGGCGCGGGATCGGCTATCCTAGGGAGTCTGCGCCGCAGAACCGTGCAGCCTCCGCAAGGCGCGCACGGCGCGCCTCGGCGGCAGCGGCGCGGGGCGCAGGGGTCCCCGCAAGCGGACGCCGGGGGTTCGGGGCGCAGCCCCGTCTGAAGAAGGAGTGGTTGATCGTGACGAGATTCTTCGTTTTCGGTGCGGCGGTGCTCATGGTGCTGGGCGCTGCCGGCGGCGCCTACGCGCAGCAGCTCGGCGCGGGGGACCCGGCGCCGGCATTCGAGCTGCCGGGAACTGACGGGAACACGCACCGCCTGGCCGACTACCGGGGCAGGACGGTCGTTCTGGCGTGGTTCACCAAGGCGTTCACCGGCGGTTGAGCGGCCGAATGCAAATCGCTGCAGGACAGCAGCGACGACTTGAATCGGTTCGATATCGCCTACTTCATGGTCAGCATGGACGATCTCGAGACGAACACGGAGTTCGCCGCGTCGCTGGGCGCCGATTTTCCCCTGCTCAGCGATCCCGAGGGCGGCGTTGCGCGGGCCTACGGCGTCGTCAGGTCGGGGGGCTCACTGCCGTCCCGCTGGACCTACATCATCGGTCCCGACGGGAACATCCTGCACGTGGACAGGAACGTCAGGCCCTGGACGGCCGGTACCGATCTCGTCGCCCACCTGAACGAGCTGGGGGTGGCCAGACGCTAGCCGGCGGCGAGAGGCAGCCGGGCCCTTGCGGGCCGGCTGCCCCTACTCCGGCCGGGTAGGCTCTTGCGGTTTCTCGTCCACCTCTTCCTTGAAGCCCCGGATGGCCTGTCCGAGGCCGCGGCCAAGTCCTGAGAGGCGCTTGGCTCCGAAGATCAGGATGAGGATAAAGAAGATGATGACCAGCTCCGGCAACCCGACCGGGCCGAGCAGCGCCAACAGGGCAACTTTCATCGCGACACCTTCCTCTCGGGGCAGCATATCACGCCTCGTCCGCGTTGCATCCGCCGCGGCGGCGTCCCCGTCCGCGGCGAAGCCGACCGGAATCCTGTGCCCGTGACTGACGAGTCCAACGCCGCCGGCAAGGCCACGGTCGCCCCGGAGTCGCGCTTCGACGCCCGCCGGCGGCAGGTCGGGCTCGTGCTCGGCCCGCTCGCCTTCGCCCTGGTGCTGGCGCTGCCGCTGGCCGGACTGACGCCGGAGGCGCACCGGCTGGCTGCCGTCGTCGCACTGGTCATCGTGTTCTGGGTGACCGAGGCGCTGCCGCTGGCCGTCACGGCGCTGCTGGGGCCCACCCTCGCGGTCGTGCTGCAGGTGGCGCCGGTGGGCGCCGCGTTCGCCCCGATGGCGAACCCGATCGTCTTTCTCTTCATCGGCAGCTTCATCCTGGCGCAGGCGCTGTTCGTGCACCGGGTCAACGAGCGTATCGCCTACAGCGTGCTGTCGTGGCGCATCATCGGCGCCCGTCCGACCCGGATTCTGCTGGCGTACGGTGCGTTGGCGGCGTTCCTGTCCGCCTGGATGAGCAACACCGCCACGGCGGCCATGCTGGTCCCGATCGGGTTGTCGCTCATCGCGTTCATGGAATCGGAGAGTCGTGTGCCGCGCGGCTACGGCACGGCGCTGATGCTGATGACGGCGTACGGCTGCTCGCGCGGCGGCATGGCCACGCCGGTCGGCACGCCGCCGAACCTCATCACGATCGCGATGCTCGACGACCTGCTGGGCGTGCGCATCTCGTTCGTGGAGTGGATGCTGCTGGCGCTGCCGGTGACGCTCGTGCTGGTGGTCGTCGCGTTCGTCTACCTGAACTGGGTCGGCCGCACCGGCGTGAACGAGATTCCGGGCGCCGACAGGATCGTCGCGGAGCGTCGGCGCGCGCTGGGTCCCTGGAAGCCCGGCGAGCGCAACGCCGTCATCGCGTTCGGCGTCACCGTCTGCCTGTGGGTCGGTCCGGGCATCCTGGCCCTGATCCTGGGCCGCGATCACGCCATCGCGCGGATGGTTCTCGCGAGCGTGCCCGAATCGGTGGCGGCCCTCATCGGTGCGGTGCTTCTGTTTCTGCTGCCCGTCAGCAGGGAGCAGCGGTCCACCCTGACCTGGAAGCAGGCGGCGCAGATCGACTGGGGGACCATCCTCCTGTTCGGCGGCGGGCTGTCGCTGGGCGCGCTGTCGGCGTCGAGCGGCCTGGCGCTGGCGGTCGGCTCGGGGATCACGGGCCTGCTGCCTACCGACGCCGTGGTGCCGCTCACCTTTGCCGCGGCGCTGTTCACCGTCGTGCTGTCGGAGGCCATGTCGAATACCGCCGCCACCAACATCGCCATTCCGATCGTCGTCTCGATTGCCCAGGCGGCCGGTGTCGATCCGGTGGTGCCGGCGGTGGCCGCCGGACTGGCCGCGTCCGTGGCCGTCGTGCTGCCCGTCTCCACCCCCCCCAACGCCATCGTGTACGCCTCGGGGAGGGTGCCGATTACCCAGATGATCAAGTACGGGCTGCTGATGGACGCCTTGGCGATCGTGCTCGTGCCGGCGATGGTGCTCTGGCTGCTGTGAGCGCCGCGTGTTTCGCGCATTCCCGAAATGCAGGATAGTCGTCCGCCGGAGCGCCCGGCTCGACGTTCCGACGACCCGCGGCGGGCGGTGGCGGCCCCGTCGGCGGAGGTTGCGCTGTGCGACCGCTGCGCGTCCCGCTAATCGACTCCCTGCAGGGCAGGGGCCTGCTGTTCCCGCTGGTGCTGATACCGGCGGTCGCGGCCGTGCTGGTGCAGGGCGCGTGGGAGCAGAACGCGCTGGAGCGGAACGCCGTGGCGCGGGTGGCGCCGCCGCCTCCCGCCGCAACCGTTGCCAAGCCGGTCGCCAACGAACCCGTGCGGCCCATCGTCGGTGCGCTGGACAAGTCGCCCCTGACCTATTTCGCGGACTACTGGGCGCAGCTCGCCGAGCGCGCCGGGCCGTGGCTGACGGTGGTGGGACCCGGCCGCACGCCGGGGCTGGTCGTGGGGCCGCGGCTCGTGCTGACGACCGTTCGACCGGCTCTCGAGCTGCTGGCCGCGCGCGACCGCGCAGGCCTGGTGGGCGCCGGCGGCGTCCGCCAGGCCGCGCCGCCGGCGCCGGAGGGATTGCGGCTGCGGGGCTGGGACGAAGAGATCGGCCTGGCCGTCTTCGATGTCCTCGGCGACGATCGGGCGCCGTTCACGCTCACCGATCCGCACGTGCTGCCGTCGGGTTCGCAGGTCGGCATCGTGACCCTGTCGCGCGCCGGCGAGCCGGTGGTCGCGCCGGGCTACCTCGTGGAGGCGACGTCGAACGCGGACGAGGCGGCGGGCCGGGGCGATCTCGCCATCTCGGCCGACCTGCCGGAGACGCTCGCGATTGCGGCCGTGGTGGACCTGGATGGCGCGCTGCTGGGACTGGTCTACCGCGCGCCCACCGGCCGCCGCGCCGTCAGCTCGACGGGGTTGCTGCGGCTCATCGAGCGGCTGCAGGCCGAGACCGCCTGTCGCGGGATCGAGGTGACGGATCTCGACGACGCCGTCCGCGAGGCGCTCGTTCTCGAAGGGGGCGTGTTGATCGAGTACGTCCATCGCGAGGCGTTCGCGCCGGAGCCGTCCCTCAGGGGCGGCGACATCCTGGTGGAGTGGGCGGGCGAGCGCCTGCAGTCCGCGGCGCAGTTTCAACTGCTCTACGACGGCCAGGCGCCGGGTGCGCTCGTCCGTTACCGCGTGCTCCGCAACCGCCGGCGGATCGGCGGCGGCACGATCGTGCCGGACGCCGACTGCCAGCCGGTCGGTCCCCGCGGCGTGCAACTGGCTGCGCGCGGCCTCGCGCTCGAGTGGGTGTCCGGGGCGGCCGGCGAGCCGGCCGGTGGCCCCGGCTGGCGCGTGGCGACCGTGGCGGAGGGTGGTCCCGCCGCAGCGGCCGGCGTCGCGGAGGGAGACTGGCTTGTCGCGATCGGCGGAACGGGCGTCGGGACCGCGGACGACAGGGACGCGATCGCAGCCGCCGCGGCGCGTGCCGAAGCCTTGCTGCTGCAGCTTCGGCGCGGCGATCGGGCCAGGCTCGTGGCGGTCGCCCCGCCGGCCAATCCCCGTCCCGCGGCCGACGCCGCCGGGAGCCAGCCCGGATAACGGCGGATGTCGGACGGCACCGCAGCGCCTGCCGGCCGCACGCTCGGGGTGCGCCCGTCGGACTGGCGCGGGGCGCGTGTCTGGCTGCGATCCTCCTTCCTGCCCGAGCAGAACTATCTCGTCGTCCTCGCCGTCGTGGTGGGCGTGGCCACCGGCCTGGGATCGGTCGGGTTCATCCTCGCGATCGAGCTGCTGGCCGACTTCGCGCGCGGGCCGGTCGCCGCCCTGCTCGAGTGGTTCGGGCCGGCCCGGCTCGTGCTGCTGCCGGCGCTCGGCGGACTCCTGGTGGGGCCGCTCGTCCAGCGGTTCGCCCCGGAGGCGAAGGGGCACGGCGTGCCCGAGGTGATAACCGCGCTGGCCACGCGCGGGGGGGCCATCCGCAAGCGAATCGTCGCCGTCAAGGTGGTCGCCGCGTCGCTGACCATCGGATTCGGCGGCGCGGCGGGCCGCGTGGGCCCGCTGGTGCAGATCGGCTCGGCCATCGGCTCGACGGTCGCCCGGTGGACACGGCCGGCCCAGCCCAACGTCCGCCGGCTGGTGACCTGCGGCGCGGCCGGCGGAGTCGCCGCAATATTCGATGCTCCGATCGCGGCCGCCTTCTTCGCCATGGAGGTGCTGATCGGCCGCGTTCGCGGGGATTTCCTGCTCGTGCTGCTGGCCTCGCTCGGCTCGTGCCTGACCGCGAGATACTTCCTCGGGAGCTTCCCGGCGCTGAAGGTGCCGGAGTACGAGCTCGCGAGCGCCGCCGAGCTGCCGCTGTACTGCCTGATGGGTGCGCTGCTCGGGACGGCCGCGATCGGCTACGTCCGCCTGCTGTACCGGTCCGAGGACGCCTTCGGCGGATGGCGGTTCCCCGATTGTCTCAAGCCCGCGGCAGGCGGCCTGATCGTGGGGCTGCTGCTGCGCTTCTATCCGCAGATCTACGGGGCCGGCTTTCCGGCCATCGAGCCGGCCCTGGAGGGACGCCTGCCCTGGGAGCTGCTGCTCGGCCTGTTCGCCGCGCTCATGCTCGCGAACTGCGCGACGCTGGGGTCGGGCGGCTCGGGCGGGGTTTTCGCGCCGTGCCTCTACATGGGTGCCATGCTGGGCGGCGTGTTCGGCTCGCTCGCCAACGGCCTGCTTCCGGGCTGGACCGCCGGATCGGGCGCCTACGCCACGGTCGGGATGGCCGCCTTCTTCGCCGCGGCGGCCAAGGCGCCCGCGACGGCCATCCTGCTGCTCTTCGAGATGACCAACGACTACCGCATCGTGCTGCCGTTGATGGCGGCGACGGCGGGTAGCGTCTACGTCTCGCACCGGGTGCTGCCGTTCAGCGTGTACACGCTGAAGATCCAGCGCCGCGGCATCGAGCTCCCCCGCCGCGAGGGGACCGGGGAGCCCCCGGCCCCCGCCGCGGAACGGGCTGGCCCGCCAATCGTCGCCTGACGGCTCCGCTTGGCGCCCAACCAATCCTGCAGAAGTCCGCGCCGTGCTACGGCCCAGACTCCTACTGCTCCGACGTGATCATGATCGTGTTGAGCACGGCCTCGTCGGCAGGCAGCTCGGCGTCGCCCGCCGGCATGTCGTTCCTCTGCAGCACGTAGCTCACGATGTCGGCGTAGGCCTGCGGGCTGAGGCTGGCCGGCGCGCCCTGGGGCATGGTGGCCCGGATGGCGACGTACATGTCGCCGACCGACAGGTCGCTCCAGCGGAAGTCGAAGGCGGCGCCCGTCAGGGCCGGGGCGATGCCGTCGCCGAGCAGGTCGGCGAGATGGCAGGTCGCGCACTCGCGCTCGTAGGCGCCCTCACCCCGCGTCGCCTGCTCCGCCGTGAACACGCCGTCCCACACGGTGGGGTCCGCCGCCTCCGCTTCTGCCTCGGCTTCGGCGCTGGGGGCCGGCGGCTCGCGGTGGATGATGACCGCGTTCAGCGCGGCCTCGTCGGTCGGCAGCTCGCTGTCGCCCGCCGGGAAGTCGTTCCGCTGCAGCAGATAGCTCACGATGTCGGAGTAGGCTCGGGGGCTGAGGCTGGCGGGCGCGCCCTGGGGCATGGTGGCCCGGATGGCGACGTACATGTCGCCGACCGACAGGTCGCTCCAGCGGAAGTCGAAGGCGGGCCCGACCAGGGCCGGGGCGATGCCGTCGCCGAGCAGGTCGGCGAGATGGCAGGTCGCGCACTCGCGTTCGTAGGCGCCCTCGCCGCGCGTGGCCTGCTCCTCGGTGTACGCGCCGTCCCAGACCGAGGTCGCGCCGTCCTGCGCGCGAGCCGCGGCCGGCAGCAGGATGATCGCGACGGCGGCCGAGGCGGCGATCGCCTGGAGCCGACGGGTGGTGGTTCGGGTTCGGAGAATACGGGTCAGCGTTCGTGTCGTCATGGCTTCCTCTGCGCACAATATATCATCTGCCCGGCACCGCGGGCCCGGTCGGATTCCGCCGGGCGCTGTGCTAAGGTGGACCCGTCGTGGCACCCGCAGCGCCGCAGCGCCAGCCGCCTTTCCCCGGCGCCGCGTGGCAGCATTTCCTGCGTGCGGTCTCGGGGTTCGCCCATGTCCGCGCCGTCAAGTCCTACCGCCTGCCCGTGCCGGTTCCGGCCGACGTGCCGCGCCTTCCGTGCCTGGATCACGAGGCCATGCTGCACGAGGACATCGCGCCCCACGTCTCGCTGTACCTGGAGGACCTGGACGGCGGCGGGCTGCACGAGGTGGCCTGGGTCCCGGCTCGTCGGCGCATCGAGGTCGACGTCGTCTCGACTTCCGACGAGCATGGTCCCGAATCGCACGCGCGTCTGCTGCAGCGGCTCGCCGGCTGTTTTCCCGACCATGACGTGCGGGTCGGCGGGCCGTCGTGGCTGCGCGGCGACCGGCGGGTCGCCCGCGCCTGCCGCGCGCAGATCTCGCTGCGCGACGTCCTGACGGGCCAGGACTTCGAGCAGCTTGCCGCGGCGCTGCAGCGGCTCGAGGCCATCGGGGCGCTGATGGAGAAGGAGTCGCGGGTCGCGTCGTGGAGCGTGCGCACCGTGACCGGGCCGCTGCTGGGCCTGGTGGGTTTCGTGTCGTACGGCGCGCTGGGGCTGCTGACGACCCTGGTCGGCGTCGACTGGGTGCAGGGGCTGCGCTACGTCGTGGTCGGCGGCGCGGGGAGCGTGTTCCTGTACCTGGGCCTCAAGGCGGTCCACCTGACCGAGATGGCCAACCGCGTCTGGAAGCGGAGCGCGGAGTACGGCCTCATCCTGGCGGAGCGGCGCCGGATCGCGGCCCGCCCGCCGGCGCGGGCCGTCGACATCGCTACAGCAGCAGCAGCAGTACGAAGATGACCGCGTTGATCCCGTGCGAGGCGAAGCAGAGCGGGCACGGGACGCGCATGACGAACAGCAGCGCGTAGGACAGGTAGAGCGCGAGCGCCACCGTCACCAGGCTGCCGGCCCGGTACAGCGCGAGGAGGAGGGGCTGGTCCAGCAGGCCGAGCGGCGCGCCCACGAGCAGTGCGGCGTAGAAGACCTGCCCGAGGACGGAGTTCGGCAGCCCGAACACGCGCGCGCTGGGGGTGAAGACAATCGACGCGCACGCCTGCTCGCCCATGCGGCAGAACGCCGGGATCCACGCGGCGTCGGGGCGCATCCAGCGGTATGCGACGGCCGTGAAGTAGGTGGAGATCGCGAGGCCGACAGCCGCCAGCGCCGCCACGGGCGCGGTCATCCGGCCTCCGGCGTCCGCCTGCCCGCCGGCCTCCGTGCCGGCGGGCCTACCACAGGTTCGGGAGCAGCCGCTCCCGGCCGGGCTCCAGTTGCAGGTCGAAGGCCTTGAGCGTGATGTTGACGAAGTTGTAGTAGCCGATCAGGCCGGTCAGATCCATCACCCCCTGGTCCCCGAACAGCTCGCGCGCGCGGGCGAACGTCTCGGCGCTCACCCGCTCGTCGCTGACGGCCTCGCGGGTGAACCGGATGATCGTGCGCTCCACGTCGCCCAGCCCCGGGACGTCGACCGCCTCGTCGAGTGGCGTACGCTGCTTGACGATCTCGACGATCTCCGGCTCGAGGCCGGCCGCCAGCGCCGGGGGCTCGTGGGCCGACCATTCGTACTGGCTGCGCACCTCGCGGGCAGTCGCGAGGATCGTGAGCTCCGTGAGCCGCTGGTCCTTCTCGGTGCCGAACCGCAGGTAGGTGCTCGCGGGGAAGATGTGCTCGATCATCTCCGGGCTGTACAGCCACATCGCGACCGGTCCCCACAGGCTGTCGGCGTAGCGGCTGTCCGGGTGGCGGACCATGTCGTAGACGCGTTGCCCGTCCTCGTCCATCCGCGCCCGTTCGGGGAGCGGCAGCCGCGCCCATGAGTCGTCGTGGACGTCGGGCGGAATGTCGTCCGCGGTCACGGTCCGCTGCTCGGCCGCCGCCTCCGCTTCCGCACCCGACGCTTCCGGCTCCACGGCCGCGCCGCCGGCGCAGGCCGCCGCCAGCGCCGCGCTACCCAGTATCGCGATGACATTGCGCCACATGACGTTCCCCCGTAGCTTCCATTAGACGGGGCTGCGCCCCGAACCCCCGGCGTCCGCTTGCGGGGACCCCATCGCCCCGCGCCGCTACCGCCGAGGCGCGCTGTGCGCGCCTTGCGGGCGTCGCGATGGTGCATCATGCGTCCCGGGGTGTCAAGGTCCACTCGGCGAGGACGCGGCGGCACGTGCAGTACCGGCCCAGGTGGCACAGGGCGACGCGGTCGGCCACGGCGTCGAGCGCGGCTGCGGCGCCGGGTGCGGCGCCGACTCCCAGGGTGATGTGCGGATCGAAGCGTGCGTAGGCCGCTCGGTCCCGAAAGCGGCTCACCCACTCGAGGTCGGCTGGTCGGGGCGGCTCGCCGTTCGAATGGAACGCGGACGCGTCCCCGGGGCCGTCCTCGAAGGGCAGCAGCGCATCCATCACGCCGGCGTGCAGCCTGGCAAGGGCGGCGGTCGGTGCGAGCCGCAGGGAGGACGTCGTGCGCCCGCGGCTCAGGCCCGTCGACCGCAGCCGCAACGGGGCGGCGCCGCGGACGAGGTCCGCCAAGCGGCGGACGAGGTCGTCGAGCCGGTTGGCTGCCACGAACTGCTGAGCCAGGGTGACGTGCGGGAGATGCGTGGCGTCGAACCGGAAGCCGTGCGGCGGCGGATCCAGCGCGGCGTTCAGAGCGGCGAGCCGCAGCCGGCAGGCCGCGGGCGGCAGGAGCGCGACGTCGAGCGCCAGCAGGCGCGGCGTGCCCGCCGTCGTCATACAGCCTTGCGGCGGCCGGCGCGGGCGCTCACGGTCGCGCGCCGCGGTACGGCTCGAGGTGCCACTCGAGGAACGTCCAGATCCGGTTCCACGAGTCGCGCTGCGCCTTGCTGTCGACGCGCGCGTAGCCGCGCGCCCGGTCGACGCGGCGGTTGAAGGTGTGGCCGTTGCCGTACTCGTCAATGGGCGGGTCGTGGTAGATGCGCGTCTCGGCGAGGTGCGGCTTGGCGTACTCGAGGGCGTGGATCAGTTGCTGGGCCTCCTCGAAGTTGACGTCCCGATCGTTGTCCGCCACGTGCACCAGGAGGGGAGTCCGCAGCTTGTCGACGTGGTACAGCGGGGAACGCTCGACGTAGATGCGGCGCCTCTCGTGCACCGGGCCCCCGATGCGCGGCTGCGCGGCGAAGCGGCGGGCGTAGCGCGGTCCCTTGTACGAGAGTCGGAACACGAGGTTGGTCACCGGGACCAGGGCTGCCGCCGCCTTGAACGACGTCGGGTCGCGGAACACCGCGTGCAGCGCGATGAAGCCGCCGTGACTCCAGCCGATGATGCCGAGCCGGTCGGGATCGACGTGCGGCAGGTTGGCCGCCAGGTAGCTGGCCGCGGTCAGGCAGTCCTCCACCTCGTACCCGCCGTAGTCGATCGCCTCGTGATGCCTGCGGCCGTAGCCGGTGCTGCCCCGGTACTCCGGCGCAATCACGACGAAGCCGCGGTCCACCGCCTCCCTGATGAACGGGAAGTAGAGCGGCGCCAGGTCGCCGTGGATGCCCCCGTGGATCCAGACGAGCGCGGCGTGACCCCGCTCGCCGCGCAGCGCCAGCGGCTCGAAGAGATAGACGGGGATCTCGAGGCCGTCGGCAAGGCTGGCGTACGACGTCTTGCGCATGGCCATGACGCCCTCGCTCAGCTCTCGGAACGTCCGGTCGCGCTGGGCCTTGCGCAGCCGGTCGCGCTCGTAGCGGTCCAGGCGGGCCTGCGTCTCCGCTGCCGCGGCGACCGGCGCCCCCGCCCGCGCAGCCAGGACCGCGACGCTGGCGGCGGCAGCGATTCCCAGCGCCACGTTCACGAACCAGCGCCGGCGCCGCGCCGGCGGGGCGGTGATGATCATCGGCGTTCCTCTCGCGATGCTCCGCGGTTACCGTCGAGCAGCTCCCGCAACGCGCCGACGAGCCGCTCGTTCTGGGCATCCGTGCCCACCGTGATGCGCAGCCGGTCGGTCAGCAGCGGCTCGGCGAAGTAGCGTACCAGGATGCCCCGCGCCTTGAGCCCCTCGTAGGCGGCGCGGGCGTCGCCCCGGGGCGGTCGGACCAGCAGGAAGTTCGCCTCGCTCGGCCAGACGCGGCACCCCAGTGCGGCCAGCGCCCGCGACAACCCGTCGCGCGAGCCGCGGACGCGCGCGACGTTGGCGCGCACGTGCTCCGTATCGCGAATCGCGGCGGCGCCGACCCGCGCGGAGACGGCATCCACGTTGTAGCTGTCCTTGACCTTGATGAGCCCGGCCAGCAGCGGCGGCCGGGCGACGGCGAACCCCAGTCGCAGGCCGGCCAGCGAGTGGCTCTTCGACAGCGTGCGCAGCAGGATGACGTTCTCGCAGCGCCGCGTCAGCTCCAGGGCATCGCCCGCCGCAAAGGCCGCGTAGGCCTCGTCCACGACGAGCACACCCGGCGTCCGCTCCGCCAGCCGCTCGAGATCCGCGTTCGGCATCCGGTTGCCCGAGGGACTGTTCGGGCTCGCCACGAGGGTGAGCGCCGCGCCGGCCGCGGCAAGTCCGTCCACCGGCAGGCGATACGAGTCGTCGAACGGGACCTCGACCGTCGGGGCTTCCTGGATGCGGGCCAGCGTGCGGTACAGCACGTAGGTCGGCACGGGGAAGGCCACGGGCCGGCCGGCGCCGGCCACCGACCTGAAGAGCATCGTCAGCAGGTCGTCGCTGCCGTTGCCCACCACGATCCAGTCCGGATCCACGCCCAGGACCGTGGCGGCGCTGGCGCGGAACTCGTCCGCGAACGGCCGCGGGTACAGGCGCAGACTGTCCGGCGGGATGGCCTGCAGCGCGGCCAGCGCACGCGCGCTCGGGGGATACGGATTCTCGTTCGTGTTGAGCTTGACGACCTGATCGCCCGCGGCCGGCTGCTCGCCCGGCCGGTACGCGGCGAGCGTGTCGATGGACGGCCGGAAGTACGACATGCAGTGCTCTCAAGCCTCCCGCATGTGGGCGTAGCGGTAGTCCCGGGGCGGCGTGAAGTTCTCCTTCGTCGTGCGCGCGCTGGCCCAGCGCATCATATTCAGGGCGCTGCCCGCCTTGTCGTTGGTGCCCGAGGCGCGGGCGCCGCCGAACGGCTGGCGGCCGACGACGGCGCCGGTCGGCTTGTCGTTGATGTAGAAGTTGCCGGCCGCATGGCGCAGCTTGTCGCTGGCCAGGTCGATGGCCTGCCGGTCGCGGGCGAAGACCGCGCCGGTCAGGCCGTAGGGCGACGTCGTGTCGCACAGCTCGAGCGCCTCTTCGTAGCGGTCGTCGGGGTACACGTAGATCGTGAGGACCGGGCCGAACAGCTCCGTCACCATCGTCCGGTAGCGCGGCTCGCGGGCCTGGATGATCGTCGGCGCGATGAAGTACCCGGTCGCGTCGCTGCACCCGCCGCCGCAGATCACGTCGGCGTCCGGGCTGGCCCGGGCTTCCTCGATGGCGCCCGCGAGCTGGTCGTACGAGGCCTTGTCGATGACTGCCCCCATGAAGTTGGTGAAGTCCGCGACGTCGCCGTAGGCGATAGCGCCCACTTCGTCGCAGAGGCGGTCGCGGAAGGTGGTCCACAGACCCTGCGGGATGTAGGCGCGGCTGGCCGCGCTGCACTTCTGTCCCTGGTACTCGTAGGCGCCCCGGATGAGGCCGGCGGCCAGCTCGTCCGCATCGGCGGAGGCGTGCGCGAACACGAAGTCCTTGCCCCCGGTCTCGCCCACGATGCGCGGGTAGCTGCGGTACCGCCGGATGTTGCGGCCCACCGTGGCCCACATGCCCTGGAACACCTCCGTGCTGCCCGTGAAGTGCACGCCGCCGAGGTCCGGGTGGTTCATCGCCGGTTCGCCGATCGCGCCCCCGCTCCCGGGCACCATGTTGATCACGCCGTCCGGCAGGCCCGCCTCCGCGAGCACGCGCATCAGCCAGTATGCGGAGAACACCGCGGTGGAAGAGGGCTTCCACACGACGGTGTTGCCCATCATCGCCGGACTCGTCGGCAGGTTGCCCGCGATGGCCGTGAAGTTGAACGGCGTCACGGCGAAGACGAAGCCTTCCAGCGGCCGGTACTCCACGTAGTTCCAGGTGCCCGGTTGACTGCTCGGCTGCTGCTCGAAGATCTGCCGCATGTAGGCCGGATTGAACCGCAGGAAGTCGATCAGCTCGCAGGCCGCGTCGATCTCGGCCTGCATGACGGTCTTGCTCTGGTTGAGCATGGTCGCCGCGTTGATGATCGGGCGGTATCTGCCCGCGAGCAGGTCCGCGGCCTTGAGAAACACCGCGGCCCGGGCCTCCCAGGGCAGGGCCGCCCAGGCCGGCCGCGCGCGCGCGGCGGCGGCGATCGCCTGCTCGACCGTGGCGGCGTCGCCCTTGTGGTACGTCGCCACGGAGCGGGCGTGGTCGTGCGGCAGAATGCAGCGGCCGCAGTTGCCGGTCTTCACGTCCTGCCCGCCGATGATCAGGGGAATCTCGACGCAGTCGTCGGCAAACCGATCGAGCTGGGTCTTGAGCGCATGCTTCTCCGGCGAGCCCGGCGTGTAGTCCAGGACCGGTTCGTTGCGCGGTTCGGGAACGGTTACGGAGCTGTTCGTCATTGCGCCGTAAGTATATTCGTTCGGACCGGGGCCTGTTGCCACGCGGGTCGCGGGTAACGTAATGTGAATGGAGCCGGCCCGCGCCGGCTTCGCGATCAGGGGCCGAGGTAGCTCAGTCGGTAGAGCACATGACTGAAAATCATGGTGTCGCCAGTTCGATTCTGGCCCTCGGCACCACCTCTAAGTATCCTGGTTTAAAGCACTTAGTGCAGTTCCATGCCGGAATCGACAATTGCCGCCTAGCCCGGAAAATTCTTGACGTCGTCGAATCGGTCGCTGGCTGAGCCCTGATCGTTGAGCGAGATAGGTCTGCGGTCGTGGCAGGTGGCAGCGTGGTGGAGCGGCGTGGCGTGGTTGCGGGGCGTACGAGGCGTCAGACGCGGACAGCTTCGCCGCAAGGGCGCCTGCGTGGATTCGTCGAGGTAGAAGTGCGCCGTCTTCTCGCGCAGCAGGTTCTCGGTGCGGGCCGCCACCATGACGTGCTCGGCAGCCCGCAACAGCACGGCGTTCTTGGCCATCGCCACGACGTAGTCGAGCCGCGGCTCGGCATCGAGGAAGTCGAAGACCTCCGGGCAGGCGAAGCCCCCGTCGAGCCGGACGAGAAAGCGTGCCTTGGGAAACGCGGACCGCAGCAGCGCGAGCAGCCGACACAAAACGCCCAGCGTTCCGTCGGGCGCCTGCGCCTTGCCGGTCGCAGCACCGCCGCGCACAGATACTGCTCGACCTCGCGGTCGAAGCTCACGAAGGCCAGCAGCGGCAGGTAGCACCAACTGTCGTAGTGCCCATTGAAGAACGTCAGCTGCTGCTCGCCATGCGTCGGGTCGTCGGTCGGGTCGAGGTCGATTGTGATGCGTCGCGCCCGCCCGCGCAGCCGGCGGCGATGCCGCTCGATGACCGACGTCGCCAACTCGCGCCCCAGCCGATAAAGCGCGACGCGCCCCGCACCGTTCTCGAACCGCGAGACCGTCGGCTGCGACGCCAGCCGCTCGCCCGCCACCGGGTCGCGTCCGAGCAGCAGCTTGTGAATCGGGTCGTCGGCGAGCCGGTCCGAATCGTTGCCGTCGGGATGGCCGCAGGCGATGCCGAACACCCGCTGGCCGACCAGGTCCTCAAGCGTGTGCCGCACCTTCTCCGGTGCCCGGCGGTCAATCAGACACCGGCCGAACGCCTTGATCAGCCCGTAGACGCGCTCGGCGGCTTTGAGCAGCACGGCGCCACCATCCGAGCTCGCCTGCTCGCGGTCGAACGTGGCCACGAGCGGCTTGTCGAACAGATCGGGGAACAGAACAGACTGTGCTATCGTGGGGTCCGTCATGCAAGGGCCTCCGTTGTGGCTAAACGTTTGGTAGCACAACGTTTGTACCACACGGAAGGCCCTTGCGTCTCGCCGCCAACCCCACCTTCACGCATAATCCGGGCTAAGGATTTCGCGCGGCCCGTGGAGCCGGTGCGCGGCCAGCGGTACTCTCCGGTCAGGTTGATGTGCTCCCAGCCGAGGGGCGACACGTGGGCCAGGAATTCGGCCGGGATCGCGAGCCCGGCCTTGCGTCTGGCGAAGACGGCCTGGCCGAGCTTCAGCGTGTTCCAGTAGATGATGATCGCGGCCAGCAGGTTGAGGCCGGCGACCCGGTAGTGCTGCCCTTCGCCGGTTCGGTCCCGCAGCTCACCGCGTTGGTGAAAGTTGATCGCGCGCTTGAGGGCGTGGTGTGCCTCGCCCTTGTTCAACCCGACCTGGACCCGCCGACGCATCCCGGGGTCGGTGGTCCAGTCGATCATGAACAGGGAGCGTTCGACGCGTCCGACCTCCCGCAGCGCGGCCGCCAGCTCGTTCTGGCGCGGGTACGCGGAGAGCTTGCGCAGGATCTGGCTGGGCCGCATGGTCCCGGCGGCCATGGTGGCCGCGAGGCGCAGGATGTCCGCCCAGTTGCGGTCGATCAGGTCCACGTTCATCTTGCCGCCGACCAGCGGGCGCAGGCGCTTCGGGACGCCCGCGCGGTCGAACACGTAGAGGCGCTTCGACGGCAGGTCCCGGATGCGCGGGACGAAGGCGTAGCCGAGGATCGAGCACGCGGCGAAGACGTGGTCGGTGAAGCCGCCCGTGTCGGCATACTGTTCGCGGACGCGCTTGCCGGTCTCGTTGAGCAGGAGCCCGTCGAGGATGTAGGGGGCCTCGTGGACGGTGGCCGGGATGGTCTGGGTGGCGAACGGGGAGAACCGGTCGGAGACGTGCGAGTACGCCTTGACGCCGGGTTCGGCCCCGTAGCGGGCGTTGACCAAGTTGAAAGCTTCGCCGCGGCCGGCGGCCGGAAGAACTGGCCGTCGCTCGAGGCCGTCCGCCCGGTGCCCCACGAGGCGGCCATCGGCAGCGCGGCCTGGGCCTCGACGACGATGGCCAGGGCTCGGTCGAACGCGTCCCCTTCCACGTGCCAGCGGGCGATGCGCATCAACTCCCAGAAGCCGTGCGTGGTCGTGGCCTCGGCCATCTTGCGCAAGCCGAGGTTGATTCCCTCGGCGAGCAGCACGTTGAGCAGACCGATGCGGTCGCGGCAGGGCGACCCGGTCCGCAGGTGCGTGAAGGCCTCGGTGAAGCGGGTGGCGTCGTCGACCTCGAGCAGGATGTCGGTGATCCGTGTCTCGGGCATCCGCCGGTAGAGCCAAGTCGCCCTGGCCGACGGTCTGCGCCGGCTGGCCGCCAAGGCGCGATCGCAGATGCGCGCGGCCTCGCGATACGTTCTGCCGACGATCCGGTCGTGGGTCTCCACCACCGCGTCGGCGACGAACATCTCCCACTCGACGGCGCAGACCGCGAGAATCGCGAGGCGGCGGTTGTCCGGAAGCTCACGGAGCCCGTCGGCGAAGTAGCGTTCCCCCTGGCGGCGCAGCCGCGTGATGCGGTGCGGAGGGATGTCGCCGAGGAGGCCTTCCGGAACCGCGAGGCGCCCGGAGCTGCTCGAGGCGGTCCAGCAGCCGGTTGGCGTCGGCCGAATTGCTGCCCGGCTCGAACTGCCTCAGCCAGACGAACCGCGTCAATACCGTGCAGGACCTGGCAGCCCGCGGGGTGGGCCTGCGGGTACTCACCGTCCAGGGAGCGCAGATCGATACCACGACCGCGGCCGGCCGCCTCGTGTTCGGCATCTTCGCGGCGTTGGCCGAGTTCGAGCGGGAACTGATCCGCGAACGCACTTGGGCCGGGCTCAAGGCTACCCGGGCCCGCGGACGCAAGGGCGGCAGGAAGTTCGCGCCGTCGAAGGCCAGGTGCGGTTGGCCCAGGCCGCGATGGCCCACCGCGACACGTCGGTGTCCGCGCTGTGCCGTGAACTCGGGATCAGCCCGGTGACGCTCAACCGCTACGTTGGTCCCCAAGGCGAATTGCGTCAGCAGGGCTAGTAGCAGCCCGTGGTGAAACGGACCGGTAGGGATCGACAACCTCGATCCCGTTCCCTACACTCGTTCCATGGCGATGGGTAAGGGCTCGCGACGCGCGCGGCAAGCGTCGATGTGGGTGGCCGACGCGGACCTGCCGCGGACCGCGGGCCACCCGTTCTACGAACGATTGAACCGCGTGCTCGACGAGTCGGGCTTCGATGCCTTCGTCGAGGCGCAGTGCGCGAAGTTCTACGCCGAGGGAATCGGCCGTCCGTCTCTGCCGCCGGGCCGCTACTTTCGGATGCTGTTGCTCGGCTATTTCGAAGGCTTGGAATCGGAACGGGCGATGGCGTGGCGGGCGGCCGATTCGCTGAGCCTGCGGCAGTTCCTCGACATCGCGTTGGCCGAAGCCTCGCCCGACCACTCGACGGTCTCGCGGACGCGGCGGCGGATCGACGTCGAGACGCACGAGGCGGTCTTCACCTGGGTGCTGCAGCGGGTAGCCGACGCCGGCTTGCTCAAGGGGAAGACGGTCGGCATCGATGCGACGACGCTGGAGGCGAACGCCGCGCTGCGGAGCATCGTGCGCCGGGATACGGGCGAAGGCTACGACGCGTTCCTGCGCGGCTTGGCGGCGGCGTCCGGCATTGCGACGCCGACCCGCGCCGAGCTGGCGCGCCTCGACCGGAAGCGGCGCAAGAAGGGCTCGAACAAGGATTGGACGCATCCGAAGGACCCGGACGCGAAGATCACGAAAATGAAGGACGGCCGGACGCACCTCGCCCACAAGGCCGAGCACGCGGTCGACGTGGAGACGGGCGCGGTCGTCGGCATCACCGTGCAGGATGCCAGTGCGGGCGACACGACGACGATGGTCGAGACGTTGGTCACGGCGGCCGAGCAGGTCGAAGCGGTGCTCCCGGCCGGTGGCGGCGTGGCCGAGGTGGTCGCCGACAAGGGCTACCACAGTAATGAGACGATGCTCGCGTTGGCCGACCTGGGGCTGCGCAGCTATGTATCGGAGCCGGACCGTGGCCGGCGACGCTGGCGAGGCCAGTTCGCCGTCCGCGACGCCGTCTATGCCAACCGGCGGCGGATCCGGCGGGCCCGCGGCCGGCGGCTGCTGCGCCAGCGCGGCGAGCGGCTCGAGCGACCTAACGCCCATCTCTACGAGACCGGGCGGCTGCGCCGGGTGTATCTGCGGGGGCACGCCAACATCCGCAAGCGCCTCTTGGTGCACGCCTGCGGCTTGAATCTGGGCCTGCTCATGCGACGCCTGACGGGCGTCGGCACGCCGCGCAGCCTCCAGGGCTGCGCCCTCTTCGACGCCGCCCTCAGACTCGTTCTGAGCCGTCTCGGGCACCTCGTATCGCCCGCTGAGGCCCTCGTCGCGCGTCGTCCGCCGCATCCGTCGCGGGTGGGCCCTACCACGCTGGAACATCAACGCCTGCCGTTCGTGCTACAAGGAAGCCCTTTATCCACGGGCTGCTAGAAGGTCCTCGCCTCCTGAACTGGAGCCCCTGGGCCGCAACGGGAGGTCCGGACCCGCTTAGAGCAGCCCGTGGTGAAAGTCGGGTAACGGGCCTGGCCTGGGCGCGATCGAGCCCGTAGACTGAACAGCTATGGCGATGGGCAAGAAACCGGCCGCGCGACCAGGGGCGCCGCTGTGGGTGACGACGGCGGATTTGCCGACGAACGCGGGGCATCCGTTCTTCGAGCGTCTGAACCGGGTTCTGGACGAGGCCGGGTTCGACGCGTTCGTCGAGGGGCTGTGCGCGGTGTTCTACGCGACGCGGATGGGGCGGCCGAGCCTGCGTCCTGGGCGGTATTTCCGGATGCTGTTCATCGGCTACTTCGAGGGTCTGTCTTCGGAGCGTGGGATTGCGTGGCGGGTGGCCGACTCTCTGAGCCTGCGGTCGTTCCTGGACCTGGATGTGACCGAGGCGGCGCCGGACCACTCGACGCTGTCGCGGACGCGTCGTCTGATCGACGACGAGACGCACGAGGCGGTATTCACGTGGGTTCTCGAGCAGTTGTCGGCGGCGGGTCTGGTCAAGGGGAAGACGGTGGGCGTCGATGCGACGACGCTGGAAGCGAACGCGGCGATGCGGAGCATCGAGCGGCGGGACACGGGAGAAAGCTACGAAGCGTTCCTTCGGCGCTTGGCGGAGGCGTCTGGGGTGGAGACCCCGACGCGGGCGGATCTGGCTCGGTTCGACCGGTCTCGCAAGAACAAGAAGACGTCGAACAAGGACTGGCAATCGCCGCAGGACCCGGACGCGAAGATCGCGAAGATGAAGGACGGCCGGACGCACTTGGCTCACAAGGTCGAGCACGGGGTCGACATGGAGACGGGGGCCATCGTGTCGGTGACGGTGCAGGATGCATCGGACGGCGATACGGCCACGCTGCCGGAGACGCTGACCGCGGCGGCCGAGCAGGTGGAGTTGGTGCAGCCGGACGGTCGAGGGGTCGAAGAGCTGGTCGCTGACAAGGGGTATCACAGCGACGAGACGCTGGTGGCTCTCGGCGAGGTCGGGGTTCGGAGCTACGTATCGGAGCCCGAGCGCGGCCGGCGCGTCTGGCAGGACAAGAAGACGGGAGAGACGCCGCCGGCGAAGCGTGCTGCGCAGCAGGCGTTGTATGCGAACCGGCGGCGTGTGCACGGGCGGCGGGGTCGTCGCCTGCAACGCTGCCGGGGCGAGATGGTGGAGCGTACTTTCGCGCACATGTATGAGACGGGGGGCATGCGTCGGGTGTTTGTGCGCGGTCACGAGAATGTCCGCAAGCGGGTGCTGATCCAGGCGGCTGCCTGCAACATCGGGATGCTCCTGCGGCGCCAGACCGGCATCGGTACGCCCCGGAGCCTGCAGGGGCGGGCTTTTTCGGCGATTTTCCGCCTGATCGACCGCCTGATCGACCACTGGGGGCGTCTGACGCGTCCCTGGGGCCTCAAATGGACACCGCCGGCGCCCGTCGGCTCAATTACTCATCGCCAAGCGGCCTGAACAGCAGGGCTCGGCGAACCGACTTCTACCTCGGGCTGTTAGCGTAGGATCTCGCTCCCTCCCGCAAACGACCCGTCGACCTGCCGCCGCTGGTCGCCGTGCTGTTGCACGCCCCCGAACCCACCGTCCCCGAGATCCTCAGCCTTCCGCCGCCGACCGCATAGGCGGGCAAAGTCTGAGGCACTACTTCGACGCGTGACCGGTCCCGGCGGCGCGCCGCCGCAGGGGCAACGTCCCGACCACACCGCGCTCGGTCGCCACCGGACTTCGCCGACAGGCCGATGCCGGCGCGCTTCCGTGCGATGGCCTCCGGTCTGCCGCGGCATCCCAACGGTGGAGTTAACCCGCGTGAACACCCTGTCGGTCCAAGAAACCTCGTTGGGGCGCTGCGACCTCCTCGCCTCAAGCCCACTTTCGGCCCGTATTCATTGGCAGATCATCCAGTAAACGAATACCCCACACGAATTTGAGGAGATTCACAAAAATCGGTAGTGGTTGGTTGTCTCTAAGTAGCAGGGATCAGACCAGTGTATTTGAGTTTTCGTAGTGGTCACAATTGCCTTTGGCTGTCGGGATGAGGTGCCAATCATGGGCAGCAACACGACCGCGGTGCCTGCACGGTCCGCGCAGCTCCCAGCACTGGCTTGCAGACCACTACCTGGCCACTGGTAAAGTGACGTCAAGGGGGACGCCGAGCCGGTATGTACAACAGATCGAGGAGGGTCCAGAAGATCGATCGACGGGGACGTGGGGACGTGGCCCCTCCTGCAACTGCTGAGCCAGTTCACCTGGGAAGTGCGCCGAGCATCCGCGCTCGGGCAACACCGTGTGTTTCAGTGTTCCAGCGGTCGGTCTCGACAGGACGGAAAGCACGCCCCTTCCAGCCTGGGCAGAAACTCGCTTCTGGGGAGCACCCGCGGGCGGGAGCATCGAAAGGCCGTCCGGCAATTCAATAGCGGTCAATGTAAGAGGAGACAGAATGAAGAAAGCAGCCGTTGCCGCCGTTTGTCTTTCCGTTTTGGGTCAGGCCGGTGTCGCCACCGCGGACTCCATCCGTCAGGCTGCCGATCGGGCAGCCAGGGAAGAGCCGGCGCTGGAGGTGTCGGCGGGGCTCCTGGAACTCCAGCAGTCCTCGGGTACACGCCGCCGATCAGTCGGCCGCACGGTTGGCGGCATCATCCTCATGGGTGTCGGAGCACCCCTCCTCATCGTCGGTCTGGCGTCCGAAGATGCGGGCGGTAGCATCTGTGTCGGCGGTGACTGCATCACTGTCGATGTCGACACGGGAGGGGCCGGCTACGGGGTCGCGGCCCTGGGCGGCACCGTGGTGGTCTCCGGTGCTCTGCTTGCCACCATCTGGTCGGATGTTCCCGTCGTGAACAACCTCGACTTCACCGTCAGTCCCCACCGAGTTCAGGTCGGCAAGACGTTCGGGTTTTGAGAAACGGCCAATGCCAGACGACCCCGCCTGGTGGACCGAGCGCATCGACGAGGACTTCCGGCACGTGCTCGAGCTCGACGGTCCCGGCGCCCCGCGGCCGGCCAGCCTGCCGGCCGGGCAGGAAGGGCCGAGCGGGGACTCGGCCGCGGTGGCCGCGGCCGCAGTGACTGAACGGGTCAGCGATCAACGCTGGCCAGCGACGCGCTCTCCCAGCGGCGGCGGTCCGTCACGCCGGGCTGCTCGATGTACGACAGCGGGCAACATCCCCGTAGTTGACGTGACCGGGGCGTCCAGGGGGCGCCAAGGCAGCGACACCCCCCGCCGCGCAGGATCCGGAAGCCGTTGAGGCGGAACTGGGACTCGACCGCCCCCGGCGACTGGGACAGACGATTTTGTCATACACATGAGGTTCCTTGCGGTGTTCTCTCTCTCCGCCGGCCTGTGCGCCGCGGCCGGCGATGCCTGGGCGCAGGGAAGCGCGGAGACGGACCGCGCGGCGCTGGAGGCGGTCTACCGCGCGACGGGCGGGGACGACTGGACCAACGATACCAACTGGCTGAGCGGCGAGCCGCTCGGGGACTGGTACGGGGTCGAGACGAATGAGCAGGGCCGCGTTGTCGGTTTGCGCCTCGGCGGATGGGTCGAGAGCGACGAGAGACACGTTGGCAACGGGTTGACCGGGTGGCTGCCGGCCGAGCTCGGGACGCTGTCCCATCTGCAATGGCTGGAGATCGCGGGCAACCGGGGGTTGACCGGGCCCATCCCGGCGGCGTTGGGCAATCTGACGGAGCTCGACTGGGTGAGTCTCCAGCAAAACTGGTTAACGGGTTCGATCCCGGCAGCGCTGGGAGGCCTGTCCAACCTCGAGTGGCTTGCCCTGGACCAGAATGCACTGACCGGCTCCATTCCCACCGAATTCGGCAACCTGGTCGGCCTTACCGCTCTGTCGTTGTATGGCAACTTGCTGAGCGGGCAGGTTCCTGCCGAGCTGGGAAGTCTCACCGGTCTGCTGGACTTGGACCTCGGCGGCAATGAACTGAGCGGTCCGCTTCCTTCGACCGTGACCCGCCTGTCGTCTCTCAGGCGGCTGCAACTCGATGGCAGCGGCTTGTGCGTGCCGGACACGGCCACCGCGCGGGCGTGGCTGGCCACAATCCGGGGCTTCATGGGGCATGTCTGTGACGGGGCGTCGATGCTGGCTTTCCGGCGCGTCGTCACGCTGACCGGGCTCGGCGGCGTGTTCGATCAAGTGGTCGCGGTCGCCGATCTCGACGGCGACGGCCGCGATGACGTCGTCGTGGCGAGGTATCTGGAAGAGGCCGAAGAGCCGAGCACGCGCTTTACAAAGGCGCCGCTACGCGTGCTCGTCAACGTCGGAGACGGCAGCTTCCGGCACGCGCCCGAGCTGGTCGCTGGCACGATCGACGTGCGCTCCCCGTTCGTGGTTGCGGACGACTTCAACACCAATGGGCGAGTTGACCTTGCGGTGTTCGATGCTGGCGTCTACGTCTCTGAGTCAGGCGGGTACTACGGCAATCCGCCGCAGCTGTACCTGAGCGGCCCGGACGGACGCCTTCGGCCGTCGGAAGCGCTGGCGGACGCGGTCAGGCACGAGCTCGAGTTGAGACCGGAACCCAGATACTCCGGGCCCGCCGACCTTCACGTCAAGACGGCGGCGTCAGGCGACATCGACAGCGACGGCCGGGGGCCTCGGTGGACAGGTCAAATCCGGCCAGTATGACCAGCTGGACATACTGGCCGGTTTTGACGGCCGGGTGCGAGGCCGGCCGCGGCCCTGCACCACCAGCCCGGCCGCCCTCAGGTAGCCGCTGGCCGTCTCGCGCCGCACCCCGGTGGCCCGTTCGATGCGCCGCAGCGACCAGCCGAGGCGCCCCAGCGCCAGGATCTGCTGTCGTTTCTCTTCGTCCAAGACGTTGCTCATGCCGGGCAGGAACGGTCTGTTCCCGACCGGCGTCAACGTCTCGGGGCGCTATCGAAAATGGCCGGTTTTGCCCGGACACCGAGGCCGGGGGGACGGTGAAGACGACGTGGAAGCCTCACCATCGTGAGCGGATTCGACGCAATGACGAAAGAGTCGAAGCAACCTGACCCGCGGATCGTGTCGCTGGCTACCGCGGTGCCTCCCTACCGGATCGCGCAAACCGAGGCGATGGAGTTCTTCCAACGATCGTTCGAGATTCCGCAAAACCAGCGCGACCGCCTGCAAGAGGTGTTCGTCAACGCCGCGATCGGGACGCGGTACGCCGCGGCACCCGTTCGTTGGTACGACCGCCCGCACAGCTTCGAGGAGAAGAACGACCTGTACGTCGACAAGGCAGTGAGCCTGCTCAAACAGGTGACGGTCGAGACTCTCGCCGGAGCCGACCTTGCGTGCAGCGACGTCGACATGCTGGTCACCGTCTCGTCCACGGGAATCGCCGTGCCCACGCTCGATGCGCGGTTGATGGAGCAGCTGCCGTTTCGTCGCAACGTCGAGCGCCTGCCGCTTTTCGGGCTGGGCTGCGCAGGGGGAGCGCTGGGGCTGGCGCGCGCCGCCGCGTGCGCCACCGCGAAGCCGGGCAGCCGGGTCCTGCTGCTCGTGGCCGAACTCTGCACGCTGACGTTCTGCCGGACCGATCAGACGACCGCGAACATCGTCGCCACCGCGCTGTTCGGGGACGGGGCGGCCGGCGCGGTGCTGAGCACCGACGGAGCAGGACCCGCAATCCGGGCGTGGGGCGAGCACACCTGGCCGCGCAGCCTGGACCTCATGGGCTGGCACGTCACCGACAAGGGCCTCGAGGTGCAGTTGTCGCGGGGCATCCCCGACATCGCCCGCAACCGGGTGCGGCCCGTGGTCGAAGAGTTCCTGGCCTCGGCCGGTCTCGCGCTGAGCGATATCGACGAGTTCGTGTGCCATCCGGGCGGGGCGCGGGTGCTCGCCGCACTCGAAAGCGCCTTCGGCCTGCCGTGCGGCGGCTTGGCGGTCTCGCGGGAAGTGCTGCGGGACTACGGCAACATGTCGGCGGCGACCGTGTTCTTCGTGCTCGAGCGCGTGCTGGAAACGGCGCCTGCAGCACGTGGGCGGCGCGGGACCGCGAGGCGGCATCTGCTGACGGGCCTGGGGCCCGGCTTCTCGATGGGGTTCGTGGTGCTGGAGTCGGACTGATGCCCGCGCTCCACCTCGTCCTCGGGTTCGTCGTTCTGCAGCGAGTCGGCGAGCTCGCGCTCGCGCATGGCAACCACCGCGCACTGCGCGCGCGAGGCGCCGTCGAAGTCGGCCGCGGACACTATCCGGCAATCGTTGCCCTGCACACGGCCTGGCTGCTCGCGCTCGCAACGACGATCGATCCCGAGACCGCGGTGTCGTTGCCGTGGGCCGGCGTCTTCGTGCTGCTCGAATGCGGCCGCGCGTGGGTCATCGCCACCCTGGGCCGCCGGTGGACGACGCGCGTCATGGTCCTTCCCGGCGCCGCACCGATCCGGAGCGGGCCGTACCGCTATCTCAGGCACCCGAACTACGTCGTCGTGTGCGGTGAAATGGCCGTCGTGCCACTGATGTTCGGCGCCTGGGAGCTGGCCGCAGTGGCCTCGGCGCTGAACCTGCTGGTGCTCCGCGTGCGACTGCGAGTCGAAAACGCGGCGCTGGACAAGATCGGCGCCGAGCCGTGTCGGGTCAACGACCGGGAGCGTGAATGATGCTGCTTTCCGCCGAAGAGTTCCTGCTCTTCCTTCTCGACGAGCAGAACGGGACGTTCCTGCCGATAACCGAACGCACCGAGGATCTGGTGCTCGCGGGTGCGGTGCTGATGGATCTGCAGTTCGCCAACCGCATCGACACGGACCTGGATGAGCTGACGCTGAGCAACCCGGCACCGGTCGGTGATGACGTGCTGGACCCGGCGCTGGCCGCCATCGTCGGCAGCGAGACGACGCACGGTGCGCTGTACTGGGTCGAGCAGACGGCCCGACGAGGGCGGCAGATCCGCGAACGGACAATCGACAGGCTGATCTCGCGAGGGATTCTGCTCGAGCCGGGCGACGACGGATTCCTGTCGCTGAGTCCGGAAGTCGCGCACGCGCGGCGGTATCCGGCGACCAATGGAATCGCGCAAGAGCACGTCAAGCTGCGCGTGATGCGCGTCCTGTTCAGCGACGACATCCCGGAGCCCGCCGACATCGTGATCATCAGCCTGCTCGACGCTTGCGACGTCTGGCGCAAGCTGCTCGCGCCGGAAGAACTGATGAAGGCGCGCCGGCGGATCGAGACGATCAGCCGACTCGAGCTGATTGGGCGCGCGGTGGCGACGCTGGTGCGGATGGTGCGGCCGACGGCCCGGGCCGACCGCCGGGGCGCCGTCGGCCTGCCGCTGGCGCGCGGCCTGCCGCTCATCGGGAGCACGCTCGCCGTGGCGCACGATCCGAGGGGGTTCTTCGTGCAGGAATACCTGCGCAGCGGCCCGGTCTTCCGGGTCAGGACCGTGGGGCGCGACTTCGTCGCCATCGCCGGGCAGGACGCCAACCTGTTCGTGTCGCGCGCCGAGCGCATGCACCTGCACACCTCGGACATGTGGGATCCGCTCTGCGCCGAGTTCGGCGCCTCGCGCTTCGTGCTGAACATGGACGGGAAGGACCACGTCCGGATGCGGCGCGAGACCAAGGAGGGGGTCTCGCGCCAGCTCATTGAATCGCAGATACCGGAAGCCGTGGAAGTCATTCGGGGACATATCGCCAAGATGCCGCTGAACAGGCCGTTGGCCGGACTGCCGCCCATCCTGAGGCTGGCGGGCAAGACGACGAGCGCGATCGTCGCCGGCGCATCGACAGGGGAGTACGTCGCCGACGTGCGGCGGGTGCTCAAGGAGGCCGTGACCCGCGGTTTCCTGCACCTGCCGCGACTGCCGAGGACGCCGCGGCTGCGCCGCGCGGTCCGCCGCGCCGCGGAGCTCTCCGACACGTGGCTGAGGCGACACCAGTTGCAGCAGCGCGGCCGCGAGTCCAATGCGATCGACAACATCCTGGAGCTGCACCGTGCCGATCCGACGTTTCTCCCCGAGTGCGACCTGCCGCTGACGGCCCTGCTACCGTTGTTCGCAGGCGTCGAGACCGTCGGCAGCATTGCCGCCTCGATGCTCTACGCCGTACTGAAGAACCCCGCACTGCGGGACCGCGCCCAGGCAGAGGCCGACGCTCTCTTCGCCGACGGGACGCCGGACGCGGCGAAGCTGCGCGAGCTCGACGTGCTGCACCGCATCATGCTGGAAGCGCTGCGCATGTATACGCCGGTCCCGGGGGTGCAGCGCAAGGTGACCACGTCATTCGACCTCGCGGGACACCGGATCCCCGCGGGCGAGCATCTGTTCCTCGCGTTCTTCGTGACGCACGACCTGCCGGAACACTTTCCCGACCCGTACCGGTTCGACATCGACCGCTACCTGCCGGAGCGTGAGGAGCACAAGAAACCCGGCGTATTCACGCCGTTCGGCATCGGCGTGCACCACTGCTCCGGACGCGGTCTGGCCGAAGTGCAAATGCCCTTGCTGGTGGCGACGCTGCTGCACGAGGTCGAGATGGAACTGGTGCCGCCGACCTACGAGCTGAAGACGCAGCGCTGGATTCTCTTCCCGTCGTTCCTGCCGGACAAGCGCTTCAGGTTCGCAATCCGCAGGCGACGCCACTAAAGCTGACCCGAAACGCGAAAACGGCCGGAGGACGGGTTGTCGAGACGGCGAAGGATGAGAGGCACAATCTGGCGAACGGGCGGGCTGGCGATACTCGCGGCCGTACTCACCGGCGAGCCGGCCGCGGCGGAGACTCCCTGCGAGACGGCTGGCGACCCGACCCCGGGCCAGGCGGCGCCGGGCGCCGCAGACCCGGCGCCCGGCACGCCGGACCGGCGGGAGCTGCCGGCGAGCCGGGGCGCGACGGAAGCGGGCCACGCCGGCGCGGGGCAGCAGGTCGGCGATCCCGCGTGGCCCCGTCCACCAGACGTCGTCATCCGCGACGAGCAGGGGCAAGTGACCATCCGCGCCATCAAGCTGGCGGCCGGCCTGCGCCTCGACGGGCTGCTCGACGAGCCCCTCTACGACTGCGTGCGGGCGATCGGCAACTTCATCCAGTTGATGCCCGACGAGGGCGCTCCCGCCACCGAGAAGACCGAAGCCTGGATCGCGTTCGACGCAGAGAGCATCTACATCAGCGCGCGCGTCTGGGACTCGGCGCCGCCAGCCGAGTGGGTGTCCAACGAGATGCGGCGCGACACGATCCAGCTCCGTGACAACGACGGGTTCTGGGTGGTCCTCGACACGTTCCACGACCGCCGCAACGGCCTCGGCTTCTACACCAACCCGCTCGGCGCGCTGGGCGACTTCGAGATCAGCAACGAGGGGAACCCCAACAGCGACTGGAACCCGGTGTGGGACGTGCGCACGGGGCGCTTCGACGGCGGCTGGACGGTGGAGATGGAGATCCCGTTCAAGTCGCTGCGCTACCGGCCCGGGCCGGCCCAGGTCTGGGGCGTACAGCTGCGGCGCAACATCCGGCGCAAGAACGAGCTGGTCTTCCTGACGCCGCTGCCGATCTCGGCCGGACGCACCGGCATCTTCCGCGTCTCGCAGGCGGCGACGCTGGTGGGCCTGGAGGTACCGGCCGAGGGCGGTCGGCTCGAGATCAAGCCGTACGGCATCGCCGGCCTGACCACGGACCTGGCGGCCACGCCGCCGCGGCGGAACGCGGGCGAGGGCGCCGGCGGGCTCGACGTCAAGTACGGGCTGACGCAGAACCTGACCGCGGATCTGACCTACAACACGGACTTCGTGCAGGTCGAGGTCGACGAGCAGCAGGTCAACCTCACGCGCTTCAGCCTGTTCTTTCCGGAGAAGCGCGAGCTCTTCCTCGAAGCCCAGGGCATCTTCAACTTCGCCCGCGGCGCGGCCGACAACAACCTGCTGGCGACGGGCCTGCGGCAGATAGGCGGCGGCGACCGCCGAGCCGAGGGTCCCGGCAACGCGCCAACGCTGTTCTACTCGCGCCGCATCGGCCTCGAGGGCGGTGCGGTCGTGCCGATTGTCGGCGGCGGGCGCGTCACGGGCAAGGTCGGCGACTTCGACGTCGGGGCGCTCAACATCCAGACCGATGACGAACAGATCTCCGGCGCCCTGCCGACGAACTTCACCGTCGTGCGGATAAAGCGCGACATCCTGCGCCGCAGCAGCGTCGGCGCGCTGGTCACGAGCCGCTCGGTGTCGGTCGCGGGCGACGGCTCCAACCAAGCCTACGGCGCGGACGCCACGTTCTCGTTCTACGACAACGTCAACTTCCTCGGGTACATCGCGAGGACCCGGACGCCCGGTCTCGAGGGCGACGACCGGAGCTACCAGGGCCAGTTCATCTATGCCGCGGACCGCTACGGCTGCAGGCGGAGCACCTGGTCGTCGAGGAGAACGTCGTCCCCGAGGTGGGCTTTCTCCGCCGCGACAACTTCCGGCGCTCGTACGCCACGGCGCGGTTCAGCCCCCGGCCGGACGCCATCGAGGCGGTCCGGCAGTTCCGCTTCGAGGGCAGCTTCGTCGGCAACAACCTCCGGCTGCGGTGGGAGTACACGCCCGGCAGCGAGCTGTTCGTGGTGTACACCGACGAGCGCTTCGCCGACCCGTTCCGTCCGGACCGCTCCTACGGGCTGCGCAGCCGGGGGCTGGTGGTGAAGGTCAACCGGCTCTTCCGGCTGTGAGCGACGAATGGACCTCGTGAGCGGGGTGGTGGTGAAGGTCAACCGGCTCTTCCGGCTGTGAGCGACGAATGGACCTCGTGCTCCACGTTTAGGCCGAACGACCCGAGAGATCGCGGCGACGACGGGTCGCGAATACAGCACCGTACGCACGCACCTGAAGCACATCTTCACCAAGCTCGGGGCGTCAAGACAACTCGAAGTGAGCGCAATTGGTGTGGAGGCTCTCCAGCTTCCCGGCGCCGTAAGACTCGTGGGTAACGCAAACTGAAATCGAAGCGGAATGGCGAGATGCGAGAAGTCAAGGCGGATACTACGCGGACGAAGGGCGCGCGGTGGCGAGCAACCCTAACAGCCCGAGGTAGAAGTCGGTTCGCCGAGCCCTGCTGTTCAGGCCGCTTGGCGATGAGTAATTGAGCCGACGGGCGCCGGCGGTGTCCATTTGAGGCCCCAGGGACGCGTCAGACGCCCCCAGTGGTCGATCAGGCGGTCGATCAGGCGGAAAATCGCCGAAAAAGCCCGCCCCTGCAGGCTCCGGGGCGTACCGATGCCGGTCTGGCGCCGCAGGAGCATCCCGATGTTGCAGGCAGCCGCCTGGATCAGCACCCGCTTGCGGACATTCTCGTGACCGCGCACAAACACCCGACGCATGCCCCCCGTCTCATACATGTGCGCGAAAGTACGCTCCACCATCTCGCCCCGGCAGCGTTGCAGGCGACGACCCCGCCGCCCGTGCACACGCCGCCGGTTCGCATACAACGCCTGCTGCGCAGCACGCTTCGCCGGCGGCGTCTCTCCCGTCTTCTTGTCCTGCCAGACGCGCCGGCCGCGCTCGGGCTCCGATACGTAGCTCCGAACCCCGACCTCGCCGAGAGCCACCAGCGTCTCGTCGCTGTGATACCCCTTGTCAGCGACCAGCTCTTCGACCCCTCGACCGTCCGGCTGCACCAACTCCACCTGCTCGGCCGCCGCGGTCAGCGTCTCCGGCAGCGTGGCCGTATCGCCGTCCGATGCATCCTGCACCGTCACCGACACGATGGCCCCCGTCTCCATGTCGACCCCGTGCTCGACCTTGTGAGCCAAGTGCGTCCGGCCGTCCTTCATCTTCGCGATCTTCGCGTCCGGGTCCTGCGGCGATTGCCAGTCCTTGTTCGACGTCTTCTTGTTCTTGCGAGACCGGTCGAACCGAGCCAGATCCGCCCGCGTCGGGGTCTCCACCCCAGACGCCTCCGCCAAGCGCCGAAGGAACGCTTCGTAGCTTTCTCCCGTGTCCCGCCGCTCGATGCTCCGCATCGCCGCGTTCGCTTCCAGCGTCGTCGCATCGACGCCCACCGTCTTCCCCTTGACCAGACCCGCCGCCGACAACTGCTCGAGAACCCACGTGAATACCGCCTCGTGCGTCTCGTCGTCGATCAGACGACGCGTCCGCGACAGCGTCGAGTGGTCCGGCGCCGCCTCGGTCACATCCAGGTCCAGGAACGACCGCAGGCTCAGAGAGTCGGCCACCCGCCACGCAATCCCACGCTCCGAAGACAGACCCTCGAAGTAGCCGATGAACAGCATCCGGAAATACCGCCCAGGACGCAGGCTCGGCCGCCCCATCCGCGTCGCGTAGAACACCGCGCACAGCCCCTCGACGAACGCGTCGAACCCGGCCTCGTCCAGAACCCGGTTCAGACGCTCGAAGAACGGATGCCCCGCGTTCGTCGGCAAATCCGCCGTCGTCACCCACAGCGGCGCCCCTGGTCGCGCGGCCGGTTTCTTGCCCATCGCCATAGCTGTTCAGTCTACGGGCTCGATCGCGCCCAGGCCAGGCCCGTTCCCCGACTTTCACCACGGGCTGCCTCCTTAATGCTCGCCGTGCTCGTGCCGGCATGGACCGCGTTCGCTTCCGGCGCCGGTGCCAAGCCGCAGGAGAATGACCCGCAGGAGCTCGCGGAGAGCCGGACGGACGCGCTGGTCGAAGCATTGAGTCGCGTACTGGGGATGACCCCAGCCGAAGTCAAGGCGCTAGGGTTGTCGCTCGACGAGATGCGGAGCCTGCTCGCGAGATTCACCGAGGAGACGGTGGTCGTCGGCTCCCGCGCGCAGCCGCGCAGCGCCACCGAATCCGCGGTCCCGGTGGACGTGCTGTCAGCCACCGATCTCGTCAGCCGGGGCGCGGGCGACCTGAAGGACCAGCTCCGCACCATCATCCCGTCGTTCAGCACCAACTCCCAACCGATCAGCGGGGTCTCGACCGTGGTCCGCCCCGCCATGCTGCGCAACCTCGCCCCGGACCACACGTTGGTGTTGATCAACGGCAAGCGCCGGCACCGCTCCTCGATCGTCGACTGGCACGGCGGCAACGGCGTGGCGTTCGGCTCGCAGGGACCCGACATCTCGGCCATCCCCGCGATTGCGCTGCGGCAGGTCGAGGTGCTGCGCGACGGGGCGGCGGCCCAGTACGGCTCGGACGCGATTGCCGGTGTGCTGAACTTCCAGCTCAAGGACGCCCGTTCTGGCGGCTCCGTCGAGCTGAACACCGGGATGTACCGAGCCGACGACGGGGAATCGGCGCAGTTCGCCGGCAACATCGGCCTGCCGCTGGGCGCCACCGGATTCGCCAACCTCAGCCTGGAGTATGGCAGCGCGAACCTGACCGACCGGTCCGCGCCGCGCCGGGATGCGATGGCGCTGATCGCGGCCGGCAATACGCACGTATCCTCCGAGCGTCCTCAAGTCTGGGGCGACCCGGACGTCGACGACAACCTGAAGGTGTTCGGCAACTTCGGCTATACGCCGCCCGCCGGCGTGCGGATGTACGCCCACACGAGCTACGCCCGCAAGAAGGTCTCCTACGGCGTCTTCTTCCGAAACCCGAACACGCGGCTCGGCGTGTTCAGCAACGATGGGGGCCGGACGCTGCTCGTCGGCGACGTGCCGGCGGCGAACGGCATGGGCTCGGCGAACTGCCCGACGGTCGCCGTCACAGATCACATACCGGACCCGGTCGCCCTGCAACAGGTGTCGGACGACCCGAACTGCTTCACGTTTCAGGAGCTGTTCCCCGGCGGCTTCACCCCGCAGACGGGGGGCACGGTGGCCGACGCGTCGCTGGTCGGGGGGGTGCGCGGCTCCGCGGCCGACGGCTTTGGCTGGGACCTGAGCGCCTCGCTCGGCATGCACCGAACCGATTCGTTCGTCCACGACACCATCAACGCCTCGCTCGGCTTGATGTCGCCCGCCGCGTTCGATATCGGCAGGAACCGGCAGCGGGACGTCAACGTGAACTTCGACGGGTTGTATGCGGTCACCGACAGGGTGAACCTCGCGGCCGGCGCGGAATGGCGGGACGAGCAGTACGGCGTGCGTGCGGGCGACCGCGCGGGGTGGACGATCGGCCCGTACGCGACGCAGGGTTTCATGGGCGGCTCCAACGGTCCCTCCACCTTCAGCCCGGCGCAGGCGGGCACCTGGAGCCGCCGCAACGTCGCGGCCTACGGCGACTTGGAGGTGACCGACCCGGACGGTGTGTGGACGCTGGGCGCGGCGGTCCGCATCGAGAACTTCGAGGACTTCGGGACGACGACGAACGGCAAGGTTTCGGGAAGGGTCGGTTTCGTGCGCGGCAGCGTCAGCACCGGGTTCCGGGCGCCGACTCCCGGCCAGCAGCACGGCATCCACATCCAGAGCTGGTTCGACCCGACGGTCGGCGACCTGGTCAACAACGCGGTCATCCCCTCGATCTCGCCGGTGGCGCTGCTGCGCGGCGGTGCGCCGCTCGAGCCCGAGAAATCGATCAACTACACCGCCGGCGTCGTGTTCGGCGGCGGTCCCTTCACGCTCACGGCCGACTACTTCCGCATCGACGTGTCCGATCGGATCGGCATCACGAGCAACTTCGTCCTGACGCCGCCGGAGAAAGCCGCGGTCGTGGCCGGGGGTTTCGAGGCCGCTGAGAGCGTGAGGAACTACCGCTTCTTCACCAATGCCTTCGCCACGACCTCGCAGGGCGTCGACATCGTCTCGACCTGGACGCCGCTCGCGCTGCGCGGGAACACCGTCATCAGCGCCGTGTTCAACCACACCGACACCGAAGTGACCGACAACGCCAAGGGTCTGCTCGACGGCCGGCGGCTCGCTGAGTACGCCTACGCGTTGCCGCGCACCCGCTGGAACGCCGGCGTTACGCAGCGGCTCGGGCGGGCGAGTCTCCTCGGCCGCCTGAGCTACTACAGCGGGTGGTACGACTACGACAGCGGGTACGGGACCGTCTTCGAGCCCTCCGGCGGCTTGGAGCAGGGCTTCTTCGATGGACGGCCGATCGTCGACCTGGAGCTGAGCGTCCCTCTCGGGCGGGGAACGTCGCTGGCCATCGGGGGACAGAACGTCTTCGACACCTACTCGCAGGAGTCCGTCATCGCGAATGCATTCGGCGAGCAGTTCAGCGAGTACATACCGTGGGGCTACAGCGGCGCCTACTACTACGTGCGCATCGGTTACAGCTGGGGAAGCTGAGCGCCGCAGTCACGAAAGTTCCGACCTGGATCCCGTCGCCCGCCGCCGGATGTTGCTGCGGCCGCTCCCGACAGCGACCATCGGGAGACGGCTCTGCTCGCGGCCCACGCCGCCGCAGCCCGTCCGCCGGAAGCGTCTGGGCGCACAGGCCGCAGGCCGATGCGAGGCAGGAAAACAACACCGGAACGGGCAGCAGGTACCTCATTGCTCAGGGAATGACGAAATCAGAAGCGCCCAGCGTGGAGACCGGCACGTTGAGCGTGATGTACCCGAAGTCCTCGAATCCGGCGCCGAGCAGGCTGAGGTCCAGGACGTTCCCCGTGCTGTTGCTCAGCAGGTTGGCCAGGTCAGCCGCGCTCAGGTCGGTGTCGGAGAAGGCGAGTTCGATCGTGTCCTCGCCCTTTGTGAAGTCCTGGATTTCGCCGCCGGAGAACTCGCTGCCGGCGTACGCGAAGGTGTCGTCGCCCGGGCCGCCGACCAGCACGCCGCCGTGGGTCAGCACCAAGAGGCGGTCGTCGCCGATGCCCCCGTCCAGGTGATCGGGGGCGTCGCCGCCGCCTCGCAGCGTGTCGTTACCAGCGCCGTCCTCGAGGCCGTCGATGCTCCCGTTGCCGGCGGCGTCCAGATGATCGTTGCCCGCCGACCCGATGACGCCGAACAACGCCCTCTATGCCGACCAGGATGTCCCCTGCCGCGTGCCCTCCACTGCCCGGCACGAGCAGGTCATTGGCGAGCGACACGGTGACTCCCGCACCCGCCTGACCGACCGGGGAATCGCTGTAGGAGACGATATCGATGCCCTCGCCGCCACTTAGGTAGTCCGCGCCAGCCCCGCCATCGAGCCCGTCGTCGCCCGGCCCGCCCAGCAGAACGTCGCGGGAACGACACCATCCGCGGCGGCAACGGTCCGCAGGGCTGCGCGCACTCGCGCCGTCAGCTCGGTCGGCGAGAAGGTTTGATGATGTAGTCGGCGGCGCCGACCTCCAGCGCCTTGGCGATGGTTTCGTCGCTGCCGTAGGCCGAGATGAAGATGACCGGCAGATCGGCCAATTCGGTCACCGAACCGCCCCCACCGCCCTCCTCACCCTGCAGGAATTCCTCCGCGCTCCGCACGAACGGCGCGACCGCGTAGACGGCGGCCACCGTCGCCATGCGCTTCGAGTGTGCCGGTCCATGCGCCCGCGGCCGCTGGTGGCGCCCAACGCCACCCAGTTGGCGGCCCGATACGAACCGCCGTGGTAGCGGCTCGGGTCGACCAGCGTCTCGACGAGCCACGGCTCGAGGCCGTAGTGGCGCGGCCAGTCCGCCGCCATCTGCCCGAGGCCGCGCGAGAGCACCGCGCTGGCGAGGTTCTTGACCGCCACCCACGGCAGCAGCAGGAAGCGGCTGTTGTTGACCACGTGCTGGAGATTGCGCGCCCGAGTCGCCTCGTCCCAACCCACCCAACGGTCCCGCGCCGCCATGCGCCACGCCGGACTGGAGAACTGCAGGCAGCCGACCACCGCCCGCCGAGGTCTCGACGCGAACACCAGATAGCGCAGTGGGCGCCGAACGGGACCGTGTGCCCGAGGTCGTGGTAGCGTCCCACCAGCTCCCGGAACAGCAGCCGCTGGGCAGCCTCGCGCACCAATTCGACCGCCAGCGGCTCGACATCGCGCACGCTGCCGACGAGTGGGCGGCCCGGCTCGCCCGCCGCCGTCCGCGGCACGCGGGTGACCGAGCCGACATCGCGGCCCCGGCGCTTGTCCGGCAGCACCAGCGCCCCGTCCGCGTCGAGCCGCTCGAGAAACTCCCGGCACTCGCGGGCCTTCAGCCGCCCGTTGGGGCGCCGCCACCGCAACAGCTCGCACACGGTGCGCGCCAGCTCCATCCGGCTCAAGCCCGAACAGTCCCGCACGATCTCGCGGATCAGCGTCATCTCTCGCACGCTGAAGGCGCGTCCAGAGAACCTCGTCGTCGCCGTGGCCATCGCCGGGGTCTCCCTTCCCGACGACAACGTACCAGAACGCCGCGCGAATGTACCAGAGGGGGCGCCGGAGCGACAGGCCAAAGCACCCCCGCGCGCGGGTCACCGGTCGGGCCGGCTGCCCGAAAACAGGCGGGCGGGGAGGCTGGCCGGAAGCTGTCCCCGCTCAAAGCACCGACGAGGGAGTGTCCGTTGACGTAAATCCGTATGAATGCGCGTTTCCCTTTCGCTTCGCCGGGATGAGGGGTCGCCGTCGGAAGCGAAGCCGGGCGCGGCGCCCCCCTCGGCCTCTCCGGCCGTCGGGATCGTGAAGGTGAACCGTGTCCCCCGGCCCACCCCGTCGCTCTCGGCCCAGATGCGGCCGCCGTGCGCCTCGACCAGCCCCTTGCAGATGGCAAGGCCCAGGCCGTATCCCTTGGTTCCATGTGCCGGGTCGCCGCTGCCGATGCCGGCGTGTTTGCGAAACAGGTGCGGCAGTTGCTCGGGCGATACGCCCCTGCCTTCGTCGGACACCGAGATTGCAACGTGCACACCATCGCGCATCGCGTCGACCCGGATGGATGTCGCCTCGGGCGAATGCCTCGCCGCGTTAGTGAACAGGTTGTTGAGCACCTGCACGATGCGCTGCCCGTCGGCCAACACCCGCGGCCACTCCAACGGCAGGTCGACGTGCACCGCGTGCCTGCCGCCGTCGCTCAGAAACGCGCTCCGGGCCTTCTCCACGAGCCCGACCACCTGCTCCGGCTCTGGATCGACCGACAGCGTTCCGGTCTCGATGCGCCCCGCATCCAGCAGGTCGCTGATCAGGCTGCCCACGTGGTCCGCCTGGTCCTCGATGATCCGGAAGAGCTGGCGCACCTCGGCCCGGTCCAGCTTCCGTGAGGCGCCCAGCGCCGTCGCCGCCGAGCCCTTGATTGCGGTGAGGGGCGCTCGCAGCTCATGGCTCACCATGCCCACGAACTCCACCCGCATCCGCTCGAGCTCGTCCAGCGGCGCGAGGTCCTGCAGGGTGACGACCACCGACTCGACATCGCCTTCCCCGGACCGGATCGGCGTGGCGTTGACCAGCGTCCTGATCCTCCTGCCATCGGGAACCGAGAGCACGATCTCCTCGGCGCGTACGCGCTCGGCGCTGCTGAGCTGATGTGCCAGCGGCAAGTCGGCGAGCGAGACCTCGCGTCCATCGCCGCACTGGGCGGTGAGCACCTCAAGCACCTCCTCGGCGGCGCGTGCAGGTACGGGCATGCCCTCCACCACAAAGGCCGCGGCCTGCTCGAGAATGGTCGCCATGTACTCTTTCAGTTCGTAGGAGCGGTTGAGGGCCCGGTTCTCGCGGCGCAGTGTTGCCAGTCGTTGCGCCTGGCTCGGCTTGAGCCGCGCCGGATGCTTCAGCAGTGCATAGCGCGTCCCCGTGAGGGCTTTGGCCTCGGTCTTCCCCAGTCGGTGTTGCTCGGCCCGGCGGACGGCGTCGACGGCGTCGGCCGCCAGCCGTTCGACGTGGAACCCGTTGTAGACCAGCCGCGCCTGCGGTACGCGAGCCCGCGGAGCCTTGCCGTACTAATCCGTCCAAAAAAACTGGGGGCGCCCCAGTTCAAGAGCCCCCGGACAACGCAGTAGGCGCCGAGGTGGTCCGCATTTGGGGGCCCCAGCCGTACGCTATGCGCACGTAGTAGTAGGCCCCGCTGTAGCCCCACGGCATGTACTCGCTATACCGCTCCCCGACCGCTTCGGCGAGGACGGAGACTTGCGAGTAGGTGTCGAAGGCGTTCTGTGCCCCGACGGCGAGCGTCGTTCCCTCCCCGAGCGGCACGCTCAGCTCCAGGTCGATGATCGGTCGTCCGTCGAAGAAGCCCTGTTCCAGCCCGCCCGCGGGATCGAAGGCCGTTCCGCGCCCGCTGTCGTAGTCGTACCAGCCGCCGTAGTAGTTGAGGCGGCCGACGAGGCTCGCGCGACCGACGCGTTGCGTGACGCCGATGTTCCAGCGCGTGCGCGGCAGCGCGTAGGCGTACTCGGCGAGGCGGCGGCTGTCGAGCAGCCCCCTGGCGTTGTCCGTCACCTCGGTGTCGGTGTGGTTGAATGCGGCGCTGATTGCCGTGTTCCCCCGCAGCGCGAGCGGCGTCCACGTCGAGACGACGTCGACGCCCTCTGAGGTCGTGCCGAATGCGTTGGTGAAGAACCGGTAGTTTCTCACGCCCTCCGCGGCCGCGAATCCCCCGGCCACGACCTCGGCGGTCTCGGCGGGCGTCAGCGCGAAGTTCCTGGTGATCCCGATCCGGTCGGACACGTCGATGCGGAAGTAGTCGGCGGTGAGCGTGAACGGTCCGCCGCCGAACACGACGCCCGCGGTGTAGTTGATCGACGTCTCGGGTTCGAGCGGGGCCCCGCCCCGCCGCCGCGCCACCGGCGAGATCGAGGGAACGGAAGCGTTGTTGACGAGCTGCCCGACCGTCGGGTCGAACTTGCTCTGGATGTGGAGGCCGTGCTGCTGGCCGGGGGTGGGGGCCCGGAATCCGGTGCTCACGCTGCCTCGCACGAAGCCGAGACGAGCGGATACCTTGCCGTTCGTCGTCGTCCCGAAGCCCTGGAAGTGCTCGATCCGGGCGGCCGCGCCCAGCGTCCACTTACCGTCGGCGGCGGTCACCTCGAGGTCGCCGTACGCCGCGAGGTTACGGCGGCTCCACGTGCCCGCCTGCGCCGGGCTGTAGGCGACAGGGCCGTTAGAGCCCGCTGTGAAGCCCTGCGCCGCGTACGGGCCGATCTCCCATCCCGCGCGGTCGCCCGCCCGGAGGCCGAACTGCTCTTCGCGCCATTCCGCGCCGCCGGCGACGTTGACGCGGTCGCTGGGTGCGTACGACAGGTCGAAGCTGACGTTGACGTCCCGCTGCCGGTTCGTGCCGATGTCGAATGCGCGGGGAGACGCCGGGCCGAGCGATGCGTTGATGGTGTCGCGGACGAAGAAGTCGGTCCGGTGAACGCCGAACGAAGCGCTCAGGTCCCAATCGAAGTCGCCGGCCGTCGAGCCGCGCAACCCGCCGACGACCGCAGCGTCGGCCACCGTGCCTATCCTCCGCGGCGTGAAGCCGCCCGGGAACAGCTCCTGGAACGTGAAGCAGTTCGGGTCGTCGGTCACCCGCCGCAGGGCGACCGGGTCGGGCACGTCGTCGGTGACGGTGACGGTGGGACAGTTGGCCGAGCCCATGCCGTTGGCCGCGAGCACGTCGCCCACGAGCAGCGTGCGGCCGCGGTCGTTGCTGAACACCCCGAGCCGCGTGTTCGGGTTCCGGTAGAAGACGCTCAACGTTACTGTCTTGCTGGCGTAGCTCGTGTGGGCGTAGGCCTGCACGCCGGCCGGGAGGGGGTAGCCGAAGTTGCCGAACACCTTCAGGTCGTCGTCGACCCGCGGGTCTCCCCAGGCCTGTGGATTGTCTGAAACGACGTGCGTATTGCCGGCCGCGATGAGGGCAATCGCATCGCGCCGCGGCCCGGATCGATCCGTCGGGTTCGCGGTGCCGTACTCCAGGCTGAGGTTGGCGAACCCGGCGGCGCCCAGCGGCAGCCCGATGTTGCCGGCGAACCGGGTCGATTCCCCGTCGCCGGAGCGATACAGCCCGGTGTCGAGCTCGACGGAAGCGCCGCTGCGGCCGTCCTTGAGCTGGAAGTTCAGCACGCCCGCAATTGCGTCGGATCCGTACTGGGCCGCCGCGCCGTCCCGCAGCACTTCGACCTGCCGCAGCGCGATGGCGGGGATGGTCGAGATGTCGGGGCCTTGCGAGCCGAACGCCACACCGTTGCCGCCCGACCAGTCGACTATCGACGATCGGGGCGGCGCTTGCCGTTGATCAGCACCAGCGTGTGGTCCGGGGCCAGATTGCGCAGCATGGCGGGGCGGACCACCGTCGAAACGCCGCTGATCGGTTGGCTGTTGACGCTGAACGACGGAATGACGGTGCGAAGCTGGTCCTTCAGGTCGCCCGCGCCCCGGCGGACGAGGTCCGCGGCCGACAGCAGGTCCACCGGGACCGCCGACTGGGTGGCGCTGCGCGGCTCGGCGCGGGAGCCGACGACCACCGTCTCCTCGGCGAATCCCGCGAGCAGGCTCCGCATCTCCGCCGGCGACAACCCCAGCGCTTCGACCTCGGCCGGCGTCAGGCCGAGGGCACGACCCAGCGCTTCGACCAGTGCGTCCGTCCGGCCCTCCGTCTCTTCCGGTTGGTCGGGCCCCTGCGGCTGCGCGCTCGCGTTGGACGCGAGCGCGGTCCAGGGCGGCACGAGCAAGGCCAGCATCACGACTACACGCCACAGGATGTTCCACCCCAACGTCTCCCCCGCAGAACCCACGGAACGATGCTTCAGAAGCGGAAGAGGTACGACACCTTGGTGAAGACGGCGCGGTTCGTACGCTCGAAGTGCCGCGTCGGGAAGAGCGTCGCGTCGAGCTGCGATCCGCGCAGGAACCGATCGTCGTAGCCGAGAAACGCCGCCGTGCCGGCGTTGATGCGATAGGTCAGCAGCACGTTGTTGCCTAGCGCGCCCCGCAGCGTGTTGTGCTCCATGATGTGCCGCAGCATCAGCCGGTTCGAGAGCTGATAGTACGCCCGCGAGCGGAAGATCTTCACGTTGAACACCGTGGCGCCGAGCGGGTCGACCAGGCGGCTGAACAGGACCTGCAGGTCGGCCCGGAGCCGGGTGCCGGGGCGCACGAACACGGCCAGCCTCCCCCCGGCGGAGCGGCCGAGGAACGGGTCGTCGCCGAAATAGATCCCGTCGCCGCCGTTGAAGTCGCCCGTCACTGTCACGTGGCGGCTGCTCACGGCGCCGGCGAACGAGTAGCTGGTCTTGCGGAAATCGATCCCGCCGTAGCGTTCCAGATCGCGGTTGATGCCACCCGACACGCGCACGCTGCGGATGAACTCGAAGTTGACGGCGCCGCGGAACTGCTCGTCCTCGAGCACGCCCTGGTGGCTGTGGTTGCGGAGGTAGGTGAAGCTGGGGCCCCAACTGATGATGCGGCTCCCGGGCCACCAGCGGTAGCCGACGTTGGCGTCCGTGCGGCGGACGTCGACGCGGGGGATGAAGCCCGTCCCGGTTCTGACGCCGGGCTCGATGCTGCTGTGGGCGAGGCTGTAGGCCAGGTTGCGCGCCTCGCGCGCGAAGTCGAACTCGCGGATCGAGCCGCCGAGATCGCCGTCCACCGCGCTGCGGTGCGCGGACTCGGCGACGGTGAAGCTGACGCTGTGCGTCCGGTTGAGGCGCAAGCGGCCGTCGACCCCGCCGACGCGGGTGTAGTCGGCGCCATGCTCGCGCGCGGTCGCGAGGACCCCGACGTACGATTCCGGGTAAAGGTCGTAGCGGGCGCGGCCGATGAACGACTGTGCGACGCCTGCGGACCCGGCGCGCGAGCCGTCGTCGAGCCCGGCGGTGGCCTCGTCGTCGGTCACGAACACGCCGAGCGTCGTGTCGCCGACCTTGCCCGAGAGCTTGGCGCCGAAGCGCGGGTCGACGATGGTTCGCGTATGCACCAGGTTGACCGGCGTGGCGGTGGCGAAGATCTCCTGGCCCTCCAGGAAGAACGGCCGCAGCTCGGGGTAGAAGAGCGCGAAGCGCTGGTTGACCTCGACCTGCGGCTGGTCGGACTCGATCTGCGAGAAGTCGGGGTTGAGCGTCACGTCCAGCGTCAGATTGGAGCTTACGCCGTACTTGACGTCCAGGCCCAGCTCGCCCAGCGCGCCTCCGTTCCGGAAGCCGCCGGAGGCCGGGTCGAACGAGCCGGCCTGCAGGCCCGTGAACGTCGGCAGCAGCTCGAGGTTACGGCTCCGCGACAGATCGAGCAGGCCGTCGAGGACCCCCATCTGCGTCAGTTGGCCCGCGACGTCGGTAGAGACGGGCGACCAGACCAGCGACTCGGACTTCTCGCGGATGTTACGGCTGATCTGGAAGCCCCAGCGGTGCATCTGGCTCGCGGATCGCGCCGGATAGCGCAGGCTCTTGAACGGGATGGCCATCTCCGCCGTCCACCCGTCCTCGACGAGGCACCCGCCCGCGTCGAACAGCGCGTCCCAGGAGAGGTCGCCGCGGATGCCGAATCCGGCGGTGAAGCGCCCGCCGCCCGAGCCCCCGCCTCTCCCGCTCCCTCCGCTCCGCCCGCTGCCGCCGCTGCCGCCGCCCGATCCACCGCTCGACCGCCCCACGCTGCTGCGGCTCCGCGAGGCCCCCGCGCCGGCGTTCACGATAGCGTCGTTCTTGACGCCGTAGCCGTTCACGGAGAACACGTAGGCGCGTTGCTGATCGCGGAACGGGTCGAAGAGCACCGCCATGCGGTCGTCGGCCCTCGCCTGGTCGCGCTCCGCCCGGGTCGCGCGGACCATGCCGGGGTCGGAGTAGTGCGCGTGGAAGGCGACGTAGAGGTGGTCGCGGTCGTAGGCGATCCGGACCTCCGTCCGCTCCGTGGCGGGGGCGCCCTCCACCGGGCTGGTCTGCACGAAGCCGGTGATCGGCGTGATGGACGACCAGACCGCGTCGTCGAGACGCCCGTCGATGCGCGGCGGCCGGGCGGTCCACACCGCCACGGCGCGCCGGCGCCCGTCGCGGGTGAATCGGGACTGCTCGAGCCCCTGTCCGGTCCCCTGGAACGCTCCGAAAGGGCGCGGCTCCGGCGTCGGCCACGTGGCGGCCGGGTCCTCGGCGCCGGCGGGGGGGGCGGGCTCGAACGCCAGCGCACCGGTGACGGGAGCCGGCGCCGCGATGTTCATCGCGGCAAGGGCGTCGGCCAACGTCGACACGAGCCGGTCCACGAGCGCGGGGAGATCGCCCGCGGGGCCGTCGATCCGGGTTCGGTGGGCGATCTCGCCCGTTGCCGCGTCGACGACCTCGGCCGTGACGTGGACGCGATCACCGATGCGCTCGTGCGCGCCCTCAACCAGGGCTCGAACGCCCGGCGCCGGGCAGCCGGCACGTTCCGGCCGGCGGCTCTGGTTGCCGGCTTCCGCCGCGGGGCCCGGTCCGAGGAGGCCGCCTCCGGCAGCGGGTGTCGCGCACGATGCCAGCGTCCAGCCCCGGGCCCGGAGCGCGGTTGCGAGGGCCTCGGTGATGCGATCGCCAATCCAGTCGTCGTCGTTACGCTCGCTCAGATTGAGGAAGGGCGCCACGGCAAGGTCGAACGACTGGCTGCCCGCGGTCGGCGTCGGTCCCGCGGCCGGTGCGAGCGCACCTTGAGCGGCTGCCGCAACGTTGCCGCCCAGCCCGGCCGCGCATGCCACGCACAACGCGGCCCATCGAAGCGTCCCCCAGCAGCGAGGGTGGGGAAGATCGACGCGGAACGGCCGGTGCAAATTGCATACGAAACGAGCAGCGACCGCCCCAAGCATTCCCCTAATCCACTGGCAATGAACCAGTTGCTCTATTTCGCGAGTGGGTGCGGCCGTCAACGGGAGGGTCGAATGTCAGAACCACCGAGCACCGTGCCGCGCTCGCGTGGCCGCCGCCGTCTCGTAATCCACCGCCCACCCGTACTGGTCGCCTTGGTGCTCGTCAATCGCGACTGCCCCGGAGGGCTGCGCCCTGGCCGATACCGAGGTACACAAGACGGATGATGCCGGCGGCGAGCGACGACCACACAAGCCCCTTCATGCTGACAACGCTTAAACAGCCCGTGGTGAAAGTCGGGGAACGGGCCTGGCCTGGGCGCGATCGAGCCCGTAGACTGAACAGCTATGGCGATGGGCAAGAAACCGGCCGCGCGACCAGGGGCGCCGCTGTGGGTGACGACGGCGGATTTGCCGACGAACGCGGGGCATCCGTTCTTCGAGCGTCTGAACCGGGTTCTGGACGAGGCCGGGTTCGACGCGTTCGTCGAGGGGCTGTGCGCGGTGTTCTACGCGACGCGGATGGGGCGGCCGAGCCTGCGTCCTGGGCGGTATTTCCGGATGCTGTTCATCGGCTACTTCGAGGGTCTGTCTTCGGAGCGTGGGATTGCGTGGCGGGTGGCCGACTCTCTGAGCCTGCGGTCGTTCCTGGACCTGGATGTGACCGAGGCGGCGCCGGACCACTCGACGCTGTCGCGGACGCGTCGTCTGATCGACGACGAGACGCACGAGGCGGTATTCACGTGGGTTCTCGAGCAGTTGTCGGCGGCGGGTCTGGTCAAGGGGAAGACGGTGGGCGTCGATGCGACGACGCTGGAAGCGAACGCGGCGATGCGGAGCATCGAGCGGCGGGACACGGGAGAAAGCTACGAAGCGTTCCTTCGGCGCTTGGCGGAGGCGTCTGGGGTGGAGACCCCGACGCGGGCGGATCTGGCTCGGTTCGACCGGTCTCGCAAGAACAAGAAGACGTCGAACAAGGACTGGCAATCGCCGCAGGACCCGGACGCGAAGATCGCGAAGATGAAGGACGGCCGGACGCACTTGGCTCACAAGGTCGAGCACGGGGTCGACATGGAGACGGGGGCCATCGTGTCGGTGACGGTGCAGGATGCATCGGACGGCGATACGGCCACGCTGCCGGAGACGCTGACCGCGGCGGCCGAGCAGGTGGAGTTGGTGCAGCCGGACGGTCGAGGGGTCGAAGAGCTGGTCGCTGACAAGGGGTATCACAGCGACGAGACGCTGGTGGCTCTCGGCGAGGTCGGGGTTCGGAGCTACGTATCGGAGCCCGAGCGCGGCCGGCGCGTCTGGCAGGACAAGAAGACGGGAGAGACGCCGCCGGCGAAGCGTGCTGCGCAGCAGGCGTTGTATGCGAACCGGCGGCGTGTGCACGGGCGGCGGGGTCGTCGCCTGCAACGCTGCCGGGGCGAGATGGTGGAGCGTACTTTCGCGCACATGTATGAGACGGGGGGCATGCGTCGGGTGTTTGTGCGCGGTCACGAGAATGTCCGCAAGCGGGTGCTGATCCAGGCGGCTGCCTGCAACATCGGGATGCTCCTGCGGCGCCAGACCGGCATCGGTACGCCCCGGAGCCTGCAGGGGCGGGCTTTTTCGGCGATTTTCCGCCTGATCGACCGCCTGATCGACCACTGGGGGCGTCTGACGCGTCCCTGGGGCCTCAAATGGACACCGCCGGCGCCCGTCGGCTCAATTACTCATCGCCAAGCGGCCTGAACAGCAGGGCTCGGCGAACCGACTTCTACCTCGGGCTGTTATACGCGAGGAATTCTCGGCGTGTAAAGAGTGGTGACCCGACGAATACAGGTAGTGGCACACAAGTACACCAATATGGTTACAAGAGTGGCAAATGGCTCAGAGCGGCTGGTATCAAGCTCACGATACCCCAGCGACTACCGCCTGCTAACTAAGCCTACTAAGGCGCACCACGAAGGCTTGACAAGGGGAGCGCCAAGGTCAGGTGGCTTCAGAATGGGCCGCGTGGTGGAGGGACAGCGACCAGAAGTGGCGGCGGGACTGCCAAGCGCGGGTCCTGGCACGTGTTCGCGGAACATCGACAACGACGTGGGTCTGGACCTCGCTCTCGGGCACCTTCGCAGACCGGAGCGCGCGACCTCGGTCAGCATGGTGGTGATCAATGACGGCACGGGACCGTCGCCGGCGGTCGCCCGCCGGTTTCCCAGCGGCCTGCAGACCGACGCAGCCGCCTCTCGCTGCCGCGCTCAACGGCTCTGCCCGTGGGTGACGCGCCCGTCGTCGTCGTGAATGGGCGCCAGCGACTGCGCATGGCGCACGACGTCCGTCCGCCGGCTGGCGCCCGTCTTGCGGTAGATGCTCCGCATGTGGTAACGCACCCCCTCGTCGGTGATGCCAAGGCGACCGGCGATCTCCTTGTTCCGCAGACCGTGGCGGATCCCAGCCAGCACTTCCAGCTCCCGCGCCGAGAAGATTGACGTGGCGGCAGTGGACGACTCGTCCAACTGGGCCAGCATCGACTCCGCGGCCGGCCGCATGTCTTGAGCCAGGTCCCCGTCGAGCAGCTGTCGCAGGAGGGCGCGGCTTACCGTCCGATGACGGACCAGCGGCCGGACGTAGTCCACTTCGCGCGTCAGGTCCAGGAACTCGACCAGCCGCGCCAGCGCCCCGTCCACTTGCCCGGCGCCGTGCGCGGCAACCATCGACAGGGCCACGCCGCGCAGCAGGCTGCGGACCAGGCCGCGCTCCGCTGCGACGCCGCACAACTTGGCCGCCAGGTCTTCGGCGGCGCCGTATTCGCCCTGCACCGCCAGCAGCCGGATCCGTGCGCACGAGAGCGCCTCCATCGTTCGCCACGACTGCCGGTCCAGATCGAGCAGCTCCGGCGTATCGCACGGCAATCCATGGTCGCGCCACAGTTGTGCGGCTTCGCCGGAGCGGCCCACCTCCACGAGGTAGTACGCCAGCAACGCGGACATGTGGTGGGACAGGCTGGCGATACCTGTCGCCGCTGCGGCGTCGACTGCCTTGGTCAGGAGCGGGATGACCGCCTTGCTGTCGTGCTGCACGAACGTCAGCTCGGCCGTCACCGAGATGGCCGTCGCATAGACATCGATCCAGACTCCCCGCACCTCCGCCATGCTCTGCAGCGTCCGCCTCTGGACCGTCTTCTCACGGTTCCGCTCCAGGTCCAGCTCGATGGCCAGCACGTCGGTGCTCACCGTGAGGCACGGGTCGGACGCGAAGAACTTCCTGGCGCCCTGGCGGGCCCGGCCGTACGACGCGGCGGCCTCCTGCACGCGCCCCTGCGCCATCGCCGACATCCCGAGGCAGATGTTCACGAAGACGTCGCCGAAGCGCACGTCGTCGGCGAAGTGCGCTTGCGCCCGCACGCCGTGCCGGCGGCTCTCCTCGAAGCGGGCACGTTCGTAGCAGACGAAGCAGGACATCACGTGTCGAGCCCGGGCAACGTTCCGGACCGCCGCTTCGTCGCCTGCGACGGCTGGCAACCGCGAGTCCAGCTCGTCGGGCGGCAGCCGCTCGGCGCCTCCTACCAGCACCCCCTCCGTGAAGACCCGGTCCACGGCCAGCGCGTCCGCGCTGCCGCCGTCCCGGTCGCGGGTGAAGCCGTCGGTCTTCCGCGCAACCGCGTCGAACAACGCGTTCGCTTCGGCAAACCGCGACGACAATCGGAGGATGATGCAGTGCAACAGCTCCAGTCGCGGATACAGCGCCATGATCTCCGGGGTCAGGAAGCGGCCGGCCGAGATCAGGCGCGCCACGCCTTCCCGCAGCCACAACCGAAAGACCCCGAAGCGCTCGATCAGCTCGCCGACCAGCCGGCTGTCGCCGGCCTCGGCGGCATGGCGCCACGACGGCGTCAGATGGCCCCTGCGTACCAGCGCCAGCGCGATTCGCCGGTGCAGCGACCGCTTGCTCGCTGGGTCTTCGACCGACAGCTGCGCGAGGCAATAGTCCCTCAACAGCGGATGCAGCCGGCGCACGCCGCCCTCTCCGCCAATCGGCGACAGCAGGCCGTCCAATGCCCGCAACCCGGTGACCCGGGCCATGGCGTCACTGGACCCGAGCACGTCCTGCACCAAGTCCGGCTCGATCCAGTCGAACACCGCGAGCTCGAGCAGTCGGGCTCGATCCTCCGCCGACAGGTCGCGCAGCAGTCGCACGCCGAAGTAGTTTTCGGTGATCTGCGCGGCCTCTGCGCCCTGCCCGGCCGCCTTGCCGGCCTGCATGTTGCGATGCAGCATCAAGGCGACGGGCCAACCCGCCGTGCGCTTCTCGACCGCGACCAACTGCCGTCGAGACAGCTTGCCGCGAAAGAAGCTCGCAATGTCCGCCCTCGAGAAACGGAACTCCTCGACGCCGACGACCATCGATTCACCGTCGAGGATGTCCGGCGCCAGGTCGAGACCCGGATTGGACCGGAACGCCGCCGCGAAGTGCAGATTGTCCGGCGCGCGCTTGACCAGCAGATCGACCAGCTGAACCGTGCGGCGCGGCAACTGGTCGACCTCGTCGAGCACCAGCAGGCACGGCGCGGCATGCAGCTCGATGGCGCGCGACAGCATCCCCATCTGCTGGACGGCCGGCGAGGAGGACCACGCGTCGTGCAGGCTGGGGGGCGTCAAATCGAGGCCGGCGTGTTCGAACGCCAGCGCGAGGTAGCTTCCAAACAGGTTCGGCGTATCGTCCCGGTCGAGCGAGGTCCAGGCGGCGACCAGCCCGCGTTCCCGCGCGTCGCGGCAGAGATCCGCGAGCACGGTGGTCTTGCCGAAGCCGCCGGGCGCCTGCAACACCGTCAGCCGCCGCTCCAGCAGCCCCTGCAACCGGTCCAGCAGCCGTGTGCGGCGCACGTACTCGTCCGGCGGATCCGGAGCGAGCACCTTCGTCTTCAGCAGCCAGGATGGAACGCCGCCTGCGGCCGACGTGCCGGCACCGGCCACCCGATCCTTGCAAGGTTCCGTTCGAGGCGGCTCGGACCGTCTTCCACTCAACGAGCACACTTATCGCATCAGGCGATCGTGTCTGTCAATCGTTGCTGGTTGTGACTTTTCGGCTCCTTCTTATCAATCCTCTTGTAATGTCAGAGAAGCAGCGCTGCATGTCGGCCAATTGGTGGACCCTTGCGGTTGCTGACTATCAACTTTGATAGTTCTCAAGAAAGTGCAAGACGGTATCATCAACCGTACGGATGCCCTGGACCCTCGCTCGCTCTCCCCGCGCGGGCGGGCGGCGGCTGGAGTGGGCGGCTGGAGCCGAGTCCGATCGTGGGCGCCGCTCAGAGCGAGCGCTTCCGTGCCGTCCGTCCCCGGGCGTTGGCTGGAGAAGGAGGCGGAATCGTCATGGGCGCCCAAGACGCGTTCGCGCACATCCTGGCGTCGTTGCACGACGCGATGCTCGACGATAGCCGCTGGCCCGGCACCTCGGCTCTCATCGACGAGGCCTGCGGGTTGACGGGCAATGACCTCATCGTTAGCGAGGGCCCGCAGGACGACGTCCGGGTGCTCTTCGTCGGAGCCTACTGCCGGGGGCAGCGCCGCGAAGACCAGGAGCGCGACTACCTCGAGAAGTACCATCCTGTCGACGAACGCGTACCACGCTTCCGGCAGCTGCCCGACAGTCGTCTGGTCCACGTCGAGAACCTGTTTACTGCGGAGGAGTTGAGGACCTCGCCCATCTACAACGAGATGCTGCTACGGACTGGCGGCCAGGACAGCCTGAACGCGCGTCTCGACGGGCCGGACGGTTGCTCCATCACCTGGGGCCTGCGCGATCCGGTCGCCGCGGATGGCTGGGGATCCGCGCGGATCGCGATGGTCCAGGGGTTGCTGCCCCATATCCGGCAGTTCGTTCGCGTGCGGCAGGCGCTGGTCCGCGCCCAGGCGCGGAACACGACGGTGACTGCCCTGCTTGACAACTCCCGGGTAGGTGTCCTCCACCTGGACCGGCGTGGCCGGATCATCGAGGCCAACGGCCGCGCCCGCACCATCCTGCGGCACGGCGATGGGTTGGGGGACCGGGACGGGACACTGCGCGCCCGTGCGCCGACGGACCAGGCTCGTCTCGAGCGGCTGGTGGGAGACGCGCTGCCGACGTCTGACCCGGCGGCGGTCAGTAGTGGGTCGATGCTGCTGCGCCGCTCGCCCGTATTGCCGCCGTTCGTGATCCATGTCAAGCCGGTCGGCGTCCTTCAGCCGGACTACGGAGCGCGCCACGTCGCTGCGCTCGTGCTGATCGTCGAGCCGGGGCGTCGGCGTCGCGTCGATCCCGACCTCGTGGCCAGGACCCTGGAGCTGACGCGGCCGGAGAGTCGGGTGGCCGTCTGGTTGGCGGAAGGCCAGACCGTGCGCGACATGGCACAGGCGACAGGGCGCACGCAACGCGCCATCTACTGGCATCTGAGGCAGATCTACCAGAAGCTGTCCATCTCACGGCAGGTGGACCTGGTGCGGTTGGTGTTGTCGCTCGCCGAACTCGAATGAGGGGCCCACAGCGAGTCAGCTATGAGGAGAGCGAGCAAACGAGCAGGCGATCACGACCGCGACGCGAAGCTCCCAGAGACGATAGTGGAACGTTCACTCTTTGCGCAACTTGACCACTACCACCGGTGCGACAACCGCGTCTTGCGCCGGGTTACAGGTGTAGTAACCCGGTCTGGTATCCGCGGCTCGCCACTACTGATTTTTGTGACACCCATCGGCTTGCGAGGGCCGCAATTACTTGGTTACAAGAGGGGAGCACGGCGACCGACCGTCCGCACACCGGCCGGACCCCCCACTGACAGGAGCCTCCAGTAATGCAACGCATCGTAACGCTCGTACTGTTCGCGGCCATGCTCGTGGCACTGCCCCTCGGAAACGCGAACGCGCAGTCGGCGCCCCAGTACGACATCGCAGCGAATCTCCTGCCGGTGCAGAACGGCTCGGCCGCCGACCCCGGATTCCGAGCCTGATCCGCGATCACTCACGCAAACATTCCTCGCCTATACCGTTACAGCCAGGGACGGTTGAAAAGGAGTGGTTTCATGATGGACCCTCGACAAGGGCCGAGGCCGGATTCTCGCCTGCGCTATGCCGTCGACGAAACGCCGTCGGGAGGGTTGACCCTCGGGCTCAGCCTGCAGGTCGCCACCGTCATCCTGACCGGCATCATCCTCATCCCCATCATCGTCCTCAACGCCGCGGACTACCCCGAGGGGCTGGAGTGGGCGGTGTTTTCGGCCCTCGTGGTCAGTGGTCTCGCCACCATCCTTCAAGCCCGGCCGGCGGGACCGTTCGGGGCCGGCTACGCCCTCTACATGGGCACGTCGGGCGCGTTCATCGGCGTGTCGGCGGCGGCGGTGGCGGCGGGCGGCCTGTCGCTGCTCGCGACCCTCGTGGTCGTCTCGTCGCTGGTTCAGTTCCTGTTCTCCGCGCGGCTGTCTTTCTTCCGCCGGCTGATCACGCCGACGGTCGGCGGCACCGTGATCATGCTGATCGCCGTCAACTTGTTTCCCATCACGACGAACATGCTGGCGGAGGTCCCGCCCGGCCTCGACCCCGCTTCGCTGAGCAGGCCGATGGTCGCGCTCACGGCCTTCGCGACCATCGTCCTGGTGTCGCTCTACGCGCGCGGCGCGGCCCGCCTGTGGGCTCCCCTCTTCGGCATCGTGGCGGGGACGCTCGTCGCCGCCCCGACCGGGATGCTCAACTGGACGCCGGTCGCCGACGCCGCTTGGTTCGGCCTGCCCCGGACCGGCTGGCCCGGGCTGGACCTCTCGTTCGACGCGCGGTTTCTGGGCCTGCTCGTCCCGTTCATCATCGTCACTCTCATCGGCGCCATCGAGACCTACGGCCACGCTATCGCGATACAACGGGTCTCGCAACGCACCGCGGCGCCGGTGGACTTCAAGGTGGTCCAGCGTGCGCTGAACGCGGACGGCGTGGGCAATCTGCTTTCCGGCCTCGCCGGCACTGTGCCCAACTCCACCTACTCGGCCAGCATCTCCATCGCCGACCTGACCGGCGTCGCAGCGCGGCGGGTGGCTTTCTGGGGAGGGATCATCATCGTCCTCACCGCCTCCGTGCCCAAGCTTCCCGCGCTGCTGCAGGTCGTACCCGGGCCCGTCGCCGGCGCATACGTCTTCGTCTTCATGGTGCTACTGTTCCGGCAGGGCGTGCGGCTGGTCACCGCCGGCGGGTTCGGCTACGAACGGGGCCTCATCGTCTGCATCTCGTTCTGGGTGGGCCTCGGCTTCCAGTTCGGCTTCCTCTTCCCCGACCACCTTCCGCAGTGGTCCCGCGGCACCCTCGACAACGGCATGGCCGCCGGGGGCATCGTGGCCGTGGTCCTGACCCTGCTGGTGTCCCTCAAGCAACGCGCCCAGCACGACGTGCTCGAGCCGAGCGTGCGGTCGCTCCCGACGCTGCACGCTGTCCTCGACCGAGCCGCGGAGCGCGCCGGCTGGGACGAGGTAGCCGTCAACCGGCTGCAGCTCGCTGGCGAGGAGGCGTTCCTGTACCTGCTGGAGCGCCAGGAAGAGTCGAAGCCGCAACCCGTGCGCGTCGCGGTGCGACCGGTCGACGACGTTCTCCAGATCGAGCTCGTAGCCGGCCCCGACGACGTCAACCTGGAGGACCGCCTCGGCAAGCTGGACGAGGACCACCAGATCGTCAGGGACGTCGGCCCGCGCCTCCTCCGCCACGTGGCGAAGGAGGTGAAGCACGAGCAGTTCTACGACCTCGATGTGATCACGGTGACTGTTGATACCCGGGCACTCGTATGATGGCCGGGGCCTGCGGGTGCTCGCCGGCCAAGGCCGTAGGCCCCGGGGCCGATCCGGTGGCCTGCGGCCGACCCGGTGCGCCCGCCTGTGTCAACCTGTCGCTGATCGCCGGGGACCGTTCGGGTAGGATCGGGGGCACGAGTGAGGCGCCCTACTTGACCCATGACGAGCTGCGGGCCGAGCTGGTATGACGTACACGACCTATCCGATTCTGGCCCTCGGCACCACTTCCGACCCGGCGTGCGGCCCGCGATGGTCGACCGGCTGAGCGCTGGCGTTTGCGCCGGGGGGCGCTACGGCGTGGTCGTCGCGCTGGCTGTCGTGCTGGGCGCGGCCACCGTCGCGGGGCAGGAGGTCCCGCGGACTCCCTGGGGCGACCCCGACCTGCAGGGGATCTGGGTCGGCTCAACCCTCACGCCGCTCGAACGGCGCCCCGAGCACCGGGACCGGGAGTTTCTGACCGAGCGGGAGGTCGCGGCGCTCGAGGCCGCCGCGATCGCCGAGGACGCGCGCCTGCTGGCGCGGCCTCGCGAGCGGGCGCCCGCAGGGGGCTGCGTCGACTACCGGGCCGACGGCAGCCCCGGCTACTACAACAACTTCTGGCTCGAGGAGGGCACTGCCTGGGACGCGCGCCGCCGCACGTCCCTGATCGTCGATCCGCCGGACGGCCGGATCCCGTACACGGCCACGGCGCGCGACGGCGAGCGGGCCTACGGCGCGGGTCCCTGGGACTCGCATCTCGATCTGGACACGGGCGAGCGGTGCTTCGGCGACGGGCTGCCGCAGATCTGGTTCGGCGACAACCCCTACCATCAGATCTTCCAGACGCCGTCCGACGTGGTGATCCTGCACGAGATGTACAAGCAGCGCCGGATCATCCCGATTGACGGCCGGCCGCAGACCGGCATCACGCAGTGGAACGGGGAGCCGCGGGGCCGCTGGGAGGGCGACACGCTGGTGGTCGAGAGCCGTCACTTTCCCGACCGGCCGCACGACCGCTTCCGCCACACGTGGCGCGGCCCGACGGCCCGGTTGCGCCTCGTCGAGCGGTTCACGCGGGTCGACGCCGTCACGATTGACTACGAGGCCACGATCACCGATGCGGGCCGCTTCACCCGGCCCTGGACCGTACGCTTCGCGCTGTCCGCGGATCCCGCGGCGCGCGGGGTGCCGGCGGGACACCTCTTCGAGTTTGCCTGCCACGAGGGGAACTACGCGATGGGGAACGTGCTGCGCGGCGCCCGCGCGCAGGACGCAACCGGCGCGGCACCCTGACCCGGTTCGCGACAGCCGGGCCACGCCTTCGTCATGCCAGTGGCTGCGGGAGGCGCGGGCGGCCCGCCGTCCTGACGGGCCGCCCGGCCGTTCCGGATAGTCGCCGGCGGCCGGACCCGTTGCCGGGCCGGGCCGCCGACGCCGCCGTCACATGGACGCGCCCCACCCGTAGTTGACGCGGACGTAGTAGTAGCCGCCGTTGAAGCCGAACGGCCCGAACTGGCCGTAGCGGTTGCCCACCCCGTCAACCGCGTACGGATTCTCGTCCGGGTACGTGTTGAAGACGTTCTGGGCGCCGATGTACAGCGTGACGTCGTCGAACGGGAAGCCGACCTCGAGGTCGAGCAGCGGCTTGCCGGGGTACAGCGGATACAGGTACGAATTGGCCGCCCCCAAATGGTTGCGCGCATCTTCGCGGTCCCAGTACGAGCCGTAGTAGTGCACGCGGGCCATCAGGCTCCAGCGGTCCTCGGTGTGGTTGACCCCGGCGTTCCAGCGCGTTCTCGGCAGCCCCAGCGTCAGGGCGGCGATGCGGTCGTTATCGATGTTCTCGGGGTTGAAGGTCGTGACCGCGGTGTCGGTGAAGTTGAAGACGCCGCTGAACGTCGTCCGTCCACCGATTCCCAGCGGGGTCCAGGTGCTGACGACGTCGAGTCCCTGGGTGCGGGTCGAGAAGTCGTTCACGAAGAAGCGGAACACCGCCAGGTTGCCCGCTTCCGCAATTCCTTCGGCGAGCAGCGCGGCGATTTCGATCGGTGTGAGCTCGTAGTTCCGCGTGATGGTGAGGCGGTCGGCCACGTCGATGCGGAAGTAGTCCGCCGTGAACGTGAAGGTGCCGGAGTCGACCACGGTTCCGACGGAGTAGTTGATCGACTCTTCCGGCTGCAGCGGTCCGCCGCCCCGCAACGCCGCGATCGGCGAGGTGGACGGAATCGTGCCGTTGTTGACCAGGTCATTGAGCTCGTAGTCGAACTCGGTCGTCACGTTCAGCACGTTCTGCTGGCCGGGTGTCGGGGCGCGGAAGCCGCTGCTGACCGCGGCGCGCACCGCGAACTCGTCGGTGAAGCCGTACCTTCCGGACAGCTTGCTGTTCATCGTGGTGCCGAAGCTGTCGTAGAAGTTCTCGATGCGGGCGGCGGCGCCCAGCGTCCACCTGTTGTCGACGGCGTGCACCTCGACGTCGCCGTAGACCGCGAAGTTGGCGCGGTCCCACGTGCCGGCGTTCTCGGGACGGGTGCCGTTGTAGCCGTTCGAGGCGGAGCTGAAGCCCTGCGCGCCGAACGGGCCGATGGCCCACGACGCCGGGTCACCGGCGCCCAGGTGGTACTGCTCGTTGCGCCACTCGACGCCGCCCGCGATGTTGATCATGTTGCTGGCGGCGTACGAGAGGTCCGCGTTGAGGCTGGTGTCGGTCTGCTCCAGCAGGTTCGGCCGGAAGCTGGTGGGGCTCTCGGGGCCGAGCGAGGCGTTGACCGTGTCGAAGATGAAGGTGTCGACCTGGTTCTGGCCGATGTTGCCGCTGACGTCCCAGTTGAGCCCCGTCACCGTGGTCCCGCGCACGCCGGCGACCACCGAGAAGTCCCGGACGTCGCCGCCGAACTGCGGCGTGAAGCCGCCCGGCAGGCCATCGGCCGCGCCGAGGAACGGCTGGTGGAACGTGAAGCAGTTCGGATCGCTCTGGACCTGGCCGAAGGCGACCGGGTCCGGCGTGCCGTTGCTGATGGCGACCGTCGGGCAGTTGGCCGAGCCCATGCCGTTCGCCGCCAGCACGTCGCCGACCAGCAGCGTCTCGCCGCCGTCGACCGAGTACACGTTCCCGCGGTTGTTCGGGTTCCGGAAGTAGAAGCCGCCGGTGACCTTCTTGCTGGCGTAGTTGGCGTGGCCGTAGAACTCGGCGGCGCGGTCGCCGCCGGTGCCGAAGTTGGCGAACAGCTTCAGGTCGTCGTCGACCAGCGGCGAGCCCCACACCCGCGACGTGTCGCGCACGAACATGTTGCCGCCGTCGATGACCGCCTGCGTGCCGCCGTCGTTCACCGCGCGGTTGGTCGGCTGCGTGCCGCCGTACTCGAGGCTGAGGTTCACGAACCCTTCCGAGCCGAGCGGCAGGCCGGCATTGCCCGCGAAGGTGAAGCCCGGGGCCATGCCGCCGATGCCGTTGCACGAGCGGCCGACGGCGCCGCACGTGGCCGGGTCGCCGTCGTTCTCCGTGTAGTGCTGGCCGGTGCGGAACTCGATGCTGCCCCCGGACCGCGCGTTCTTCAGCTCGAAGTTGATGACGCCGGCGATAGCGTCGGACCCGTACTGCGCCGCCGCGCCGTCGCGCAGCACCTCGACCTGCCGCAGGGCGATCGACGGAATGGCCGACAGGTCCGGCCCCTGCGAGCCGTCCGCGATGCCGTTGCCCAGCCAGGCGATGACCGCCGCGCGGTGCCGGCGCTTGCCGTTGACGAGGACCAGCGTATGGTCCGGCGCCATGTTGCGCAGGTTGGCCGGCCGCACGACGGTGGCGGCGTCGCTGATGGGCTGGGTGTTGACGTTGAAAGACGGGACGACGGTCCGCAACTGGTTGGTGAGGTCCACGTCGCCCTGGCTGACGAAGTCCTGGGCGGTGATGACGTCGACCGGCACCGGCGACGCGGTGATCGAGCGCGGGTCCGCGCGCGTGCCGACCACGGCCACCGTTTCCTGGAGCAGCACCTCCAGCTCGACGTCCAGCGTGATCATGGCGCCGGCCCCGACCTCCACGTCGCGCACGACCGTGCCGAAGCCGGGCAGCGTAAAGCTCACCTCGTACAGCCCGGGGGCGAGCATGCCCAGCACGAACCGGCCGGTGCCGTCGGTGAACGCGGTGCTGACGTCGCCGCTGGCCTCGTTGCGTGCCTCGACCGTCACGCCCGGCAGCACGAGGCCGGTGGCGTCGATGACGGTGCCGTCGATGGCGGCGTCCTGGGCGCCGGCCGCAGCCGGCGCGATAGCCAGCGCGGCCAGCATCGCCAGCGCCGGCGCGAGAGCGGTTGAAAGACAGGCTCGATTCACAGCAATCGCCATCCTTTCCTCCCGAAGTGGTGTGAATCGCGGCCGAAATGGTGCAAATCGGCAACAAAGCACACGTACTGGTAAATGTAGCCTAACTATACACGCTCCACGCGCGCCGCGGGGCCCGGCCCGCACCGGCCTGCGGATCCGGACAGGGTCGGTACGCTATCTTTTGACGTTCGTGGTGAGCCGTTGACCGGGAGGCGCCGGCCGGGGCGCAGGAACGCACCGACGGCCCCGGGGAAGGAGAGCAGGGAGCGATGGCGCGACGCTACTGGTTGATGAAGTGCGAGCCGGCCGCCTACACCATCGACGATCTCCAGCGCGACGGGCAGACGAGCTGGGAAGGGGTGCGCAACTACCAGGCGCGCAACTTCATGCGCGACGACATGCAGGTGGGCGACGGCGTGCTGTTCTACGCCTCGAACGCCAAGCCGTCCGGGGTGACGGGCATCGCGAAGGTCTCGCGGACCGCCTACCCGGATCACTTCGCCTGGGAGGAGGGGCATCGCTACTTCGACGCCCGCAGCACGCGCGCCAGGCCCGTCTGGTACATGGTGGACATCGAGTTCGTCGAGCGCTTCGCGGAGACCATCCCGCTCGCAACGCTGAAAGCCACGAAGGGGCTGGAGGACATGATGGTCACGAAGCGGGGCAGCCGGTTGTCGGTCCAGCCGCTGACCAGGGCGGAGTTCGACGTGGTGCGGCGCCTCGGCAAGAAGAGCAGAAGGGATGCGCCGAGTGCCCGGGAGGCCGTGCGGAAGGCGGCGCCCGCACGCAAGGCGGCGCCTGCGCGCAAGGCGGCGCCCGCGGACAAGGCGGCGCCCGGGAACGAGACGGTTCCCGCGGACGAGCCGGCTCCGAAGCGTCGTCGGCGTCCGCCCGCCGGTGCCCTGGCGGCGGCCACGATAGCGGCCGGGGCGCTGGCGGCCTCGCTGCTGTCGGTCGGCCAGGTGTCCGGCCCGGAGGCGCCGGCGCCAACCCCGGTCGCGGAGCCGGCTCCGCCGGCGGCTGCGCGCGCCGCGGCCGCGGCGGCTCCAGCCAACGCCGCGGGTGCCCCCGCGGACGCGGACGCTCCCGCGGCGCGGACCGCGGGCGCCTCTCCCGCGGCGACCGACGCCCCGTTGCCGGCCGCGGCCCCGCCGGCAGCAGCGCCCGCCGGCCCGGCGGTGGCTGCTGCCGCTCCGGCCGCGGCCGCGCCCGCTGCCACCGACGCTGCCGAGACGTGGGCGGCGCCGCAAACGCCCTGGGGCGATCCCGACCTGCAAGGGATATGGAGCAGCGGCTACATCCTGACGCCGCTCGAGCGGCCCGACGCGTTCGAGGGGCGCGAGTTCGTGACCGACGAGGAGAAGGTCGAGCTCGAGGCGGCGGCGTTCGCGCGGCTCGATCATTCGGTGGGCGGTCCCCGCCGCGGCGGGGGACAGGGCACGGGCACCTACAACAGCGCGTTCACCGGGGCCGGACGGGAGGTCATCAGCACGGGCCGCACGTCGCAGATCGTCGATCCGCCCGACGGCAGAATCCCCTGGACGGACGAGGCGCGGGAGCAGGTGGCCGCGGAGACGGTCGTCAACTCCTCCGAGCGCGGCCGGTTTCTCGCCGAGGACAACGAGCTCGGCGGCGACGGCCCGGAGGACCGGCCCAACGACCGCTGCCTCGGGGTCAGCATTCCGCTGCGCTTCGCCGCGGCCGGATCCTCGGCGACACTGCACCGCATCGTGCAGTCGCCGGGGCGTGTCTCGATCTATTACGAGCACGGGCACCAGGGCGGGGCGTACCGGCAGGTGCCGCTCGACGGCCGGCCGCACCTGCCGCCCGGCATTCGCCAGTTCCTCGGCGATGCGCGCGGACGCTGGGAGGGCGACACGCTCGTCATCGAGACCACCAACTTCACCGACAAGACGAGCTACGAGGGCGCGCGCGGCAACCTGCGCCTGGTGGAGCGTTTCACGCCGGTCGGAGCCGACAGCCTCGTGTACCGCGCCACCATCGAGGACGCGACGGTGTTCACCCGGCCGTGGACGATCGAGATCCCGCTGACGAGGCAGGACGACCGTGCCAATCAGATCTACGAGTCGGCCTGCCACGAAGGCAACTACGCCCTCACCAGCATCCTGATGGGCGCCCGCCTGCTGGACGGGAGGTAGTCAGGCCACTGCAGGCGTTCCCTCTGGAACGCTCAGCGCGCGACAAGAGCGCGCTTCCCACGCGGAACGAGGTGGAACAGGTTCTGGCTGCGCTCCATCCACGAGGTGTCGGATGGCTGCGTCCTGTCCCTCGTGGAACCGCGTGTCTTGTCGTCCCGTGCCTCGCTTCAGGAGATCCAGGGCTCGGCGGGAGTCGTAGCGCATGCCGACAGGAGGACCCACCGAGTGAGATCATATGATCGGATCCGGAAGAGGAGGAGCGGATGAGCTTTCGACATCGGAACGTGTGGCGGGCGGTCGTCGCCGCCGTCGCGTTGCTGGCGGTCGGCCCGGCAGCGGCCTGGGCGCAGGAGTGGACGGTGCCGCGCACCGGGTTCGGCCAGCCGGACATGCAGGCGGTGTGGGATTTTGCCACCATCACGCCGCTGGAGCGCCCCGAGGAGTTCGCGGGCAGGGCGGTCATGACGGCCGAGGAGTCGGCCCAGTACGAGAGCGCCCGGTTCGAGCTCGTGGACCACGACACCGAGGAGGGGGCCACCTTCGTCTGCGAGGGAACGGGCAACTACAACGAGTTCTGGTACGACCGCGGCTTCGGCGACGTCGTGGAGGACCGGCCGACGTCGCTGATCGTCGATCCTCCGGACGGGCGGATTCCGCCGCGGACGCCGCAGGCGGGGCCGGCCGGCCGGCGCGCCCGCGGCTACGACTCGTGGGACAGCCGGGGCATCGCCGAACGCTGCATCGCCGGCTTCAACACCGGCCCGCCGATGATGCCCAGCGCCTACAACAACTACTTCCAGATGATTCAGACGGCGGACTACGTCGTCGTCTTCAACGAGATGATCCACGACGCGCGCATCGTGCCGCTCGACGGGCGCCCGCACCTGCCGTCCGGGGTCCCGCAGCGTCTGGGCAGCTCGCGCGGCCGCTGGGACGGCGACACGCTGGTCATCGAGACGACCAACTTCCACGGCGCCACGGCCTTCACCGAGAACCACAGCGCCACGCCGGGCATGACCGTCACCGAGCGGTTCACCCGCGTCGGCGAGGACACGCTCCGCTACGAGTTCACGATCGACGATCCGGAGACCTGGACGCGGCCGTGGACGGCGGTGGTCCGCATGACGCGCTCGGACACGCCCATCTACGAGTACGCCTGCCACGAGGGGAACTACGGCATGACCAACATCCTCTCGGGCGCCCGCGCCCAGGAGGACGCGCCGTAGTTCAGTTCTGGTTCTGGGTGGCGGCCTGCGCGTCGCGCGCCTCGCGCTCGGCGCTAAGCCGCTCGTAGTCCTCTTCCGTGATGAAGATGACCTGCTGGTTGGCGTGGGCCATGTCGTCCACCGTGCGCTGCCCGTAGGCCACCCACTGCCGCGGGTCCGGGTTGTTGCGGTTGGCCGCCGTGTTGTCGTGCCACGCGGTGATCTCCACCACGGTGCCCTTGGGCAGCAGCGGCGCGTAGTCCGGGTCGTAGACGTAGTTCAGGTGCCACGTGTTGTCGAACTGCGACGTGTAGTTCAGCACCTCGCGGCGGCCGCTCGGGTAGATCGCCTCCATGAGGAATCCTTTCCCGCGGAAGTGCATGTGGGGCTGGAAGTTGTGGAAGATGCCGGGCGCGGGCATGACGTAGGTGCCCTTCGTCTCCGTCACCGAGTTGGGCGGGATCTCGAGCAACTGCCCGGCGGTGATGCCGACCGCCACGAACTGCGCGTTGTACTTGGGCGGCGAGTCCTGCGGATAGAGCCACCAGGCGCACTCCATCACGTCGGTCACCTCGTAGCCCACGGCGTGGTAGTGCACCTCGAACTCGACCCTGGCTCCCGCCTGCACGATCTTGCCGACGTTGTCCGGATAGACCTCGCCGTCCTTGCCCTGCGCCCACTCGGTGAAGAACTCGCGCACCTCCAGCAGGTCGTCGGAGTACTCCTGCTCGGTGGCGGCGCGGATGACGTCCTCCACGGTGCCGTCACCGCTGCGCAGCGCGCGCTCGGCGGCCAGCAGCTCGGGGCTCTTCGGCTGGTAGAGGTACGTGGACGCGTGATGGGCTATCGGCCGGCCGGCCGGCGACGGCTTCGTCTCGGCCGCGCGCACCCAGACCGACTCGGGCAGATCGATCTCGACGACAGGGGTGAACCAGGCGTCCTGGGACTCGGCCGGCATCGTCCATGGCACGCCCCGGACGACGATGTCGGGCGGCCCCAGCTCGGCCTCGAGCCGGAAGCGGTCGTCGTCCGGCCAGGTCGCGGGCGGCGGCATGTCGTCCGGATTGCCCAGCGGCGCGCCGGCGTCGACCCAGCGCACGACCAGATCGATCTGCTCGTCGCTCAGCGAGATGTCGTTGACGAACTGCTGGATGCCCACCGTCTTGTCGAGGTGCCAGGGGGGCATCTCGCGCGCGAGCACCCGGTTCTTGATCGCCCGCGCCCAGGGCCGCGTCTCGGCATACGTCACCAGCGACATCGGCGCCATGCTGCCCTCGCGGTGGCACGTCTGGCAGTGCTGCTGCAGGAGCGGCGCGATGTCCCGGGCGAACGTCACCTCGGGCTCGGCCGCCGTCTGGGCCAGGCCGGCGGCCGGCGCCGCCGCCACGAGGCCGGCGAGCACCAGAATCGCCGCCGCCGACCGTCCGTGCGATACGCGCGACACGCTCTGTTTCCTGGTCATGTCTACTCCCTGACGATCACGTGCAAGTAGCCGTTCGTCCAGCAGCACTGGAACGGGGGCGAGCCGGGCGGGTTCGAGCCGTCCGACGCCCGCAGATGCAGCGTGTACTCACCCGGCTCGTGGAAGGTGGCCGTCGTGCCGGCCTTGTCGTCCTCGACCGGCGGCTCGGCATCCGCTATGGTCACCGGCCCCGCGCCGCGGTACTTGATCCACGTCAGGGGCAGCCTCCCGTCGCCGCGAACCGAGCCCAGCCCGTCGTCGGTCACCCAGACGTCGAGTGCCAGCGGCTGTCCGACCACCGCGGCGCGCGTCGCATGCGTGCCGCGCGGCCCCATGCCCGCCTCGCCGTCCGCTTCGAATCTCACCGACGGCGGCGTGTTGCCGGGGAACCGCCGCGCGGTCTCCCGGAGCGGCTCGATCAGGTACACGGGATCGAGGTTCGCTGGGATCTCGAAGGTCTCGCCCCGACTCGTGAGGGTCCACGTGACCTCTTCCTCGAGGTCGGCCGATATCCGGACCGTGAAGACGCCGATCTGCCGGCGCGGCACGAAGTGCGTCGGCTGGCCCTGGTCGGGCGGGCCGGGAGAGATCCGGTTGTCGGGACCGACAGGTATGTCGAAGGCTTCCTGCCAGTTTCTGTTCATGTACCCGAAGGACACCTCGATCGCGCCGTCCTCGGTCTCGTACCAACCCTCGTAGACCGGAGCGACGCTCTGCCCGGTGTCGCGGGTGATGCTGCCGCCAGGAAGCTGTCCCTCCGCCGCCGCGCCGGCCGCCAGCGCGGCGGCCGCCGCCAGCAGCGCGGCTACGCGTATCCGCCCGTGAGCCGGCCTTGCCGATCGCATCGAATCGTCTCCCCGTCCGATTCGCCGCGGCCCGCAGGACGCGGGCCGGCCACTACACTACCAGACGCCAAACCCGTCACCAAACCCGACACCGAGGCGCCCGCGTCAGGGCTGCCGCGCCGACTGCGCCTCGACGCCGCGCGCCACCTCGAGGATGTGCCGGATGTCGTGGTTGCCCTCGTGGCAGGCGTACTCGTAGAGCGGTCCCTCGGTCGCGAGCATGGGAATCTCCACGCTCCAGGGGCGCGTCCACGTGGTCGGATCCTCCACGGTGAACTCGTAGCGCAGCGTGTCGTCGGCCAGCCGCGTGAAACGCTCGACCACCCGCAGCCCCGGCCCCCGGGCGTAGGCGCGCACGGGCGGGCGCGGGCCGGTGGCCCCCTGGAACAGGGTCTTGGCGCTGAAGTTCGTGGTCTCGACGACGAGCGTCCGCCCTTCCCACCGCCCGCGCGAGTCGCCCCGGAGCTGGCGGATGCCGGGCGGGATGTGCGGGCGCGACCCCACCGGAATGATGCGCGCGCGGTTGGTGCCCAGCTCCTGAAGAAGGGCGACGTAGCCGGGGGCCTGGAAGATCTGGAGCAGATCGTTGTACGGCGGCGGCATCATCGGCGGCCCCTCGATCACCCACAGCACGCAGCGCTCCTGCAGCGGGCGCTGCTCGTGGCTGTCGTACTCGCGGCCGCGCCTGGCCGCGGCGTGCTCGTCGGCGCGCCGCTGCGCGGCCGGCGTGAGGGGCGGGATGCGGCCGTCCGGCGGATCGACCACCAGCGAGGTGCGCCGGCTCGAGAGCCCCTTGGGCCGCCGCGTGCGCAGCCACATCGAGTTGTCGTAGTGGATGTTCTCGGGGGTCTGACGCAGCCGCTCGCGGATGGCGTCCGGCGCCCCGAGCTGCTCGCCGCTGCGGAGCGCGAGCGGGTCGACCCCATCGGCCGTGAGCAGGCGGCGCAGCTCGGCGGCCTCCTCCTCCGTGAACAGCTCGCGCCCGGCGAGGTGGGCCGGGCGCTGCAGCGGCGTGAATGTCTGGCCGGTCCAGATGCCCTGCAGGTCCGGGTCGCCCCACGGCGTGAGGCCCGCGGGCGGCGGCGTTGTCTGACCGGCAGCCACGGCCGCCGTCCCGAGGGCCAGCAGGCTCAGCAGCGCGACGACGGCGCGACGATGACTCATGAGGTCACCTCAGCACGTCGCTGGCTGCCGCCTCGTCGATGTACCGCTGCACGTCCTGCTCGAGGAGCAGCCGCTGCCGGGCCAGCCCCCGGGCGGCCTCGGTCACGGCCGCGACGTAGCCCTCGTGCGTTCCGTAGCGTTCCTCGAGCGACCGCCGGGGGTCGCCGGACGCCTCGCGCGCGGCGCGGGTCTTCGGGAACGGAACGAGCTGCCCCGAGGCCTCGCACCCGTCGCCCAGGCCGTAGCCCTCCCCGCGCAGCGCCCAGCCGGTGGTCGTCGCCACGGGCGCCGCGACGGGCGGCAGGCGGATGCCGGCGACCTCGTTGCCGTCTGCGTCCGTCCGCGACACGAACGCGGGATACGTCGGGCGGCCGCTGAACGCCGGCGGCTGGCGGTCGAGGATGCCGTCGTCGAACCGCGGCCCGAAATCCAGCAGGTAGCGCGTCGAGAAGACCCCCGTGTAGGAGACGCCCGGAATGGCGGGGAAGCCGAGCTTCGCCCGCGGCACGTTCCCGCTCACGGTCGCCGGCTGCGGAACCGAGAACACGGCCGTGCCGTCCGACACGCGCGGCACCCGGCTGCGGGGCGGCGCGACGCCCGCGGTCACCCACTCGTCGAGCGCGACCAGCAGGGCGCGCAGCGCCGGCGCCGAATCGGTCGGGTTCTGGAGCTGCTGGCAGCTTCCCCGGCGGCCGACGCGACCGGTCCCGTGCTGCGTGCCGGCGACCAGGAAGAACCGCACGTGCTCCGGGTCGGCCAGGTCGTTGCCCGCGGTATCCGTGTGCAGCAGCGACGCGGCCTTGACCCAGTACTCGTTGGCCGAGTTGACCTCGAACACCCGCGGGCAGGTTCCCGAGGCCAGGCAGCGGGCGCCGCGCCCGCCGGTCCTGCCGGAGACCGGATCGTGCAGCTCGGGATACGCGAACGGAAAGACCGCCTCCGGGAAGAGGCGGTGCTGGCGGTTCCGCTCGGTTCTGGCCGTCTGCGCGAAGCGGTAGTTGATGCCGGCGCCGCTGCTGCCCCCGATGGCGTTCTCCATGCCGTCGATGACGCGCCGCCCCTGCTCGTCCTCGTTGAAGCCCAGCGTCAGGAAGTCGTTGAGGTAGCGGGCGGACTGCGAGTACGCCCACGACAGCACGTGCTCCACCCGGCCGGCGAGCGGGTTGGGATGGCCGGCGTCGTCGCTCGCCGCGTGGCGCAGGAACGCCGCGAAGTCGCGCGTGGCGGCCAGGCCCAGCCCCGCGATCGGGGGCTGCGTGGCCGGGTACGTGAACTCGTAGATGTGGCTCTGCTCGAACGCCGTGCCGGGGGGCAGCAGCCGGATGGTGCGTGCGTCGACATACTCCCAGTCGTCGTCGGCGACCGGCGCGGGCGGGTCGTTCAGCAACCGCTTGACCGTCAGCGCGGCGCGGCCCTTGTCGAGGGTTGCCGCCGGGTACGTCAGGGCGTATGCGGCCGTTCCGTCATCGTCGAAGTTGATGTACTCGTACGACGGTCCCTCGACGGCGGTGCCGTCCGGCTGTCGCGCCACCGGAACGGTGATCGTGAGACGGTCGTCGCCGGGCGCCGCACCGACGTCCCAGCCGTTCCACGCCAGGATGTACCCGCGCTCCATCAGGAAGCCGTCCCCGGCGTCGGCGGCGGCCGTCGGGTCGTTGCGCCGCCCGCCCGAGGCGAGCGGTCGGTGGTTGAGAATGCCGGACAGCTTGTTCCCCCGATTGTTGATCTCGAGCAGCAGCTTGCGGCTGCCGCTGCCCGGGTCGACCGGCCGGAGGATGTAGATGTCCATCGAGTACTCGACCATGCCGCGGGCGTTGCGCGGCGCGAGCTCGATGTCGGTGATGACGGCGTTGCGCGGATCGTCCGGATCGACCTCGCCGTGGGCCTTGCCGCGCAGCTTCTCGTAGGGTCCCACCGTGCCGAAGCGCCGGCCCTCGAAGGTGGGCGATTCGACGTGGGTGATCTCGATGCGGGTGATGCGCGCGTCCGCGCTGCCCGCGGCCGACAGGACGCAGACGGCGAGCATCCCGAGCCGCGCAATCCGGCGGGTGCCTGCGACGCGCCGGGCCGAGCTGTCGGTCATCATCATGTCAACTCCGCTTGCGGGGGCCCCTTCGCCCCGCGCCGCTCCCGCCGAGGCGCGCCGTGCGCGCCTTGCCCAAGTCTACGCCGTTCTACGGCGCGGACTCCTGGCGCAGCTCGGCGAAGAAGGCGCGCAGATCGTCCAGCCACAGCGCCGGCGCCTCGAGCGCCGGAAAGTGCCCGCCGCGCGGCATGTCGGTCCAGCGCGCGACGTTGTACCGCTGCTCGGCCACCTGCCGCGCCTCGGGACCGGTGCGCGCCCGCCGGTCGTAACGCTCCACGAAGGCCGCGCAGCCGGTCGGCATGGCCGGCCTGTCCTGCGGCCGGCCCGGGCCGTGCCGGCTCTCGTAGTAGATGCGCGAGGCGGACGTGATGCTGTTCGTCACCCAGTAGATCATGATGTTGGTCAGCAGCTCGTCCCTGGTGTAGACCGACTCGACGTCGCCGTCGTGATCGGTCCACCCGTGGTACTTCTCGACGATCCAGGCCGCCAGCCCCGCCGGCGAGTCGTTGAGCCCGTAGCCGAGGGTCTGCGTCCGCGTGCCCTGGATCTCCACGTAGCCGAAGCCGTCCTGCTCCATCGTCCGGCCCAGCGGCACGGCGCTCCGCAGCACGCCCTCGCAGCCGACGATGTGCACCCCGACGATATGCTCCGGGTCCTTGCGCGCCAGCCAGGCCGCCACGCCCGCGCCCCAGTCCGAGCCGTGCACCGCGTACCGCGTGTAGCCCAGCCGCGCCATCAGCGCCACCCAGAAGTCGGCCATCCGCCCGGTGTCGAAGCCGCGCTCGCGCGGCTTGTCGGAGAAGCCGTAGCCGGGCATCGCCGGGATGACGACGTGGAACGCGTCGGACGCCGCGCCCCCGAACCGCACCGGGTCGGTGAGCGGGCCGATGACCTTGGCGTACTCGTCGATCGAGCTGGGCCAGCCGTTCAGCAGCAGGAGGGGGAACGCATCGGCGTGCGGCGAGCGCTGGTGGATGAAGTGGATGCCGAGCCCGTCGATGGTCGTCTTGAACTGGTCGAGCTCGTTGAGCCGCCGCTCCTGCGCCCGCCAGTCGAACTCGTCGCGCCAGTACTCGACGAGCTCCCGCAGGTAGGCCAGGGGGGTGCCGTAGTCCCAGTCGGCGTCGTCGATCTCGTCCGGGAAGCGGGTGGCCTCGAGGCGCGCCCGCAGGTCCGTGAGCACGGCCTCGGGCACCTCGATGGTGAACGGCACCACGGCTGCGTCGCCCGCCGCCTGCTGCGCGCGCAGGGGCAGCGCGAAGCTGCAGGCGATGACGGCCGCCAGTCCGCAAAGGGCGAGGCGCGGCGGTTGCATGTTGGGCATGCCCGATTATATCGACGCGCGGGCCGCGGCCGGCCGGCGATCGCGCCTGCGCCTCGCGTGAAGGAGACGGGTCGGGAAGATCAGACCGCGGCGTCGAAGACCGCGCCGACGTCGACCGTCAGGCCGTCGAACGCGGTCGACGCGGCCCGCGCGCCGCGCGGGAACGCCCCGCGCTCGACGTAGGCCGCGCCGCGCAGCGCCAGGACCGTCAGCGTCTCGGTGCGCGGGTCGACGATCCAGTACTCCGGGATCCGCGCCTCGGCGTAGTCGCTCCGCTTGTCGACGAGGTCGCGCTCGGGTCGATCCGGGCTGACGATCTCGATCACGAGATCGGCCCCGAGCCAGAAGCGGCTCTGGCGGCGCGGGTCTCCCGCGTCGCGGACCAGCACGAGATCGGGCTCACGGAACTTGCCCTCGCGAATGCGGAGCCGCAGGGGTGCGAACAGGACCCGGCCCCCGCGACGCCGCACGAAGCCCTGCAGAACCTCGTAGAGGTGGGCCACCATGCACTGGTGCTCGTCCGTCGGCATCGGCAGGACCTCGACGTGCCCGTCGGTCAGCTCGATGCGCCGGCTCGTGCAATCCGTGAGCCAGAGATAGTCCTGCTCGCGCCACCGTCCCTGGCGGGGCGCCACCTGCTGCAGCAGGTGGTCCAGTTGCGCCTGCGTGAGGGCGGCTGCACTCTGCGGCAGTGTGGATGCCGTCGCTGAGGGTGATGTCCTGCGGGTCACGGTGGATCCTCGGAACGCCGCGTGGTCATGCGCCTGTCGGTCCCCTGAATTGTAATCGCTGGCGCAGTCGCGCGGTTCCGTCAGGCTTCCCGAGGGTCGCCCGACCGGGCGGGCGAATTACGAGCTGGCAGAAATCCGCGCGAGGGCCGCATCCGGAGGCGCGGTCCGCCGTCGCTGTCGCTGGACGCTGGAAACGCTGCGCGAGCGCTGCAAACACCCGGAAGCCACGCCGCCCGAGGAGGCGTTCCCCGGGCCGGGACGCCTTGCCGATCCCGGCACGGCCGGCCGGGGAGGTGGCGGTGCCGTTCGCGGCGTTCGCCGGCGGGGGCTGCTGATATGATCGACACCACATGCGGAAACACTGTGGAATCGTTGCGGCCGCCGCACTGCTGGTCGCGGCCTCCGCGGCCGGCAGCCAGCAGTCCGGCACGGCTCCCAGGGCGGGCGAAGAGGGCTGCATCAGGTTCACCGCGACGAGCGCGGAGCTGGAGCGGCGCGACCGGCCCGTGGATCGCGACGACCTCCGCATTCTGCTGCGGGCGGAGGCGTTGCTGAGCGACGCCGCCGGCTGGAACCGCGACGACGACCGGGTGTGCGTCGACGACGAGCGCAGCGGGCGCCGCAGCCTCTTCTGCGCGCTGCACCGGGCGAGCCTCGAGGTCCTGGCCGCGTACGAGCACCGGCGCGCCGCCTTGCAGGAGGTGCGTTTCGCCATCGAGGATGCGACCGGCGGCCGCGCGTTCGAGCACCGGCTGCGAGACTTCAACAACCTGGCGGCGACGAGCCACGACGACATCGGGCGGGTGCTGCGGACGGCCCGCGAGCGCGTAGGGAGCCGCCTGGGTCAGTCCGTCCGATAACGCCTCCCGCCTACCAGCGATGTTCATCGCGCGCGCCGCCGGGGCCTGCATCCTCGCCGTCCTGCCTGCCGCCTCAGCCTGGGCGCAGATGAACACCGGCGAGCTGAGCGGGGTGGTGCGGGACGAGTCCGGCGGTGTCCTGCCGGGCGCGGCCGTAACCGCCACGCACGTGGACAGCGGCCTGACGTTCGAGCGGGTGAGCGACGTCGAGGGCCGCTTCTTTCTCTCGTCGCTGCCGATCGGCGAGTGGGAGGTGGCGGTCTCGTTGCCGGGCTTCCGGCGCGCGGTCCGGACCGGCATCGTCCTCGACATCGGGCGCACGCTCGAGCTGCGCTACACGCTGGAGCTGGGGCAGATCACGGAGGCCGTGACGGTCACCGCGCCCGCGCCGCTGCTGCAGGTGGCGACCGCCGAGATCAGCGACATCATCGAGACCCGCCAGGTCGAGCGCATCCCGCTCAACGGCCGCCAGTTCCTCCAGCTCGCGCAGCTCAGCCAGGCCGTGGTGATACCGCCGTCCGGAACCCGCGGGGCCGCGCTGCAGCAGGCGGGGCCGCTGCCCAACGTGGGCGGTCAGCGCGCGGGCCACAACATCTACCTGCTCGACGGCGTGAAGGTCACCGACGAGCTGTTCAACAACCTCGTGATCAATCCGTCGGTCGACTCGATCAGCGAGGTCAAGATTCAGCAGTCGATGTACCCGCCGGAGTTCGGCGGGAAGGCGTCGGCCCTCATCAACGTCGCGACCAAGTCCGGCTACAACGTGTTCAGCGGCAGCGCGTTCACCTTCATGCGGGACGAGCGGTTCGACGCGCACAACTACTTCGATCCGCGGGACGAGCCGGTGCCGCCGCTCGACCAGCACCAGTTCGGCGGGACCGTGGGCGGGCCGATCGTGCGCGACCACACGTTCTTCTTCGTCAGCTTCGAGGGGCAGCGCACCGAGCGGTCGCTCACCCGGACGTTCTCGGTGCCGTCCGCCGCCGTGCGCGCGGGCGACTTCTCGGGGTCGGCGCCGCTGTGCGATCCGCTCAGCCGCGATCCGGCGACGGGCGCGTGCGGCAGCTTCTTTCCCGGCAACCGCATCCCGGCGGGCCGGATCGATCCCCTTGCGGCGGCGTTTCTCGCCCGCACGCCGCAGCCGTCGCGCGCCGGCGAGGTGCAGAACCTCACGGCGGTGGAGACGCTCGACCGCGACATCGAGCAGTTCAGCGCCCGCCTCGACCACCGGTTCGGGACCAGCGACCAGATCTTCGTCCGGTTCAGCACGTTCGACGCGCTCGAGCTGCAGCCGTTCGGCACGAGCGTCCTGCAGGAATCGCTGGTGCCGGGCTTCGGGCGCACGCTCGGCACCTCCACGCGCAATCTCGCCGTGAGCTACACGCGGACGTTCGGGTCGCGGATGCTCAACGAGCTGCGGTTCGGGTGGATGCAGGTCGCCGGCGGGCAGCGCAGCCTCAACGCGGGCAACGACTTCGCGGCGCGCGCCGGCCTGCTGGGCGTCACGGGCGACCCGCGCGACGCCGGCTTCCCGCAGATCTCCACGGGCGGCCTGTACAGCGTGATGGGCGACCCCACCACCTTCGTCCACCGCGACAACGAGCACTTCGAGCTCTACGAGAACCTCCTGATCGACCGCGGGAGCCACCGGATCAAGCTGGGCGGCTACCTGTTCCACCTGCGGTTCCGGCCGGAAAACCCGGACACGGCGCGCGGCGCGTTCACGTATACCGGGCAGTTCAGCGGCAACGCCCTGGGCGACTTCCTGCTGGGCTATCCCGTGACGGCGCGCTCGGGCATCGGCGGCCGCGGGGCGGAGGACGGCCGGACCACCTGGTTCCACACCTACGTGCAGGACGACTGGCGGGTGCGCGACAACCTCACGATCAATGCCGGCCTGCGCTACGAGATCAACGAGCACATGCGGGACGTGGACAACCGCCTCTCGACCATCGACCTCTCCGTGCCGGGCGGACGCTACGTCATCGCCAGCGACGACGAGGGCAACATCGCCCCGTCGGCGCAGGCGCTGCTGCCGTTGATCCCGATTCCCTGGGTATCGTCCGCGGAGATCGGCTGGGACAACAGCCTCCTGCGCCCCAGCCGCAAGCGGTTCGCGCCGCGGCTGGGCTTCGCCTGGATGCCCGGCGACGACGCCGACGTCGTGGTCCGCGGCGGCTACGGGATCTTCCTGAACCAGTGGGCCTACAGCGTGCAGACCGCCTTCGCGCGCAACCTGCCGTTCTTCTTCCTCAAGCAGGTCGACGTCCCCATCGAGCAGCACGTGCCGCTGCTGGAGACCCGCGACATCCTCACCGCGGACGCCACGGGCACCATCGGCGGCTCGATCATGGACTACGACTATCAGGTGGAGTACACGCAGACGTGGAGCGGCGGCGTGCAGGCCGAGCTGCTGCCGGGCACCGCGTTCGACGTGTTCTACATGGGCTCGTACACCATCGGCGCGGACAACTCGACGATCCACAACGTGCCCGAGCCCGGCCCGGGCCCGCTGGCGCCGCGGCGCGACGTGCCCGAGCTGGCCGGCATCCGGGCCATCCGCTTCGACGGCAAGTCCATCTACCACGCGGTGACGTTCAAGGCGGTGCACCGGTTGCGCGACAATCTGTCGTTCGACGTGGCCTACACGTTGTCACGCTCGCGCGACGATGCGTCGAGCCCGGGCGCGACGGCCTACGAGGCGAACGTTCCGCAGGACGTCCGCAACATCTTTCCGGGCGAGAACGCGTTGTCGAGCTTCGACCGCCGCCACCAGTTCGTCGGCAGCGGGTCGTACGAGCTGCCGTTCTTCCGCGACCGCGGCGGATGGCTGGAGGGCGTGCTGGGCAACTGGCGCCTGACCGGCGTCGTCATGCTGCAGTCGGGCGCGCCGTTCACCGTGAACATCACCGAGGACCGCGCGAACATCGGCGCCGGCCCGGCGCAGCGGCCCGACCTGATCGGCGACCCCAACCTGCCCGGCGGACAGCGCTCGCCGGACCGCTGGTTCGACACCGGGGCCTTCAGGCTGCAGGCGCCGTTCACCTTTGGCGGCGCGGGCCGCAACCTGGTGTTCGCGCCCGGGCTGGCGAACGTCGACACCGCGCTGCAGAAGGTGTGGCATCTGGCGGGCGGCCAGCAACTGGAGTTTCGCTGGGAGGTATTCAACCTGCTCAACCGGGCCAACTTCGACGTGCCCAACCGGTTCTTCGGATCGCCGAACTTCGGGCGGATATTCGGCGCCGCCGCGGCCCGCGAGATGCAGTTCGGCCTGCGCCTGCGGTTCTAGGTTCAGATGGGGCTGCGCCCCAAGCCCCCGGCATCCGCTTGCGGGGACCCCTTCGCCCCGCGCCGCTACCGCCGAGGCGCGCCGTGCGCGCCCTGGGGGCACCGCGAGGGGGGCTCCGGCAGCCCCCGGGAATCGGCTGCGAGACTGCGTTGGCGGGGCGGCGTCGGCGCCCGCGACATCGTAGTCGTACAACCTGCATCGCGGGGTGGCTGGTCGACCAGGGGAGTAGAATCCGCATACTAGACAGGGTGTGCGCCATGCTGCCAAGATTTCGTCAATCCGGCCGGGCGCGAGCCTGGCTGCTCGCCGGGTTGCTGCTGGGCTGGAGCGCTGCGGACGGAGAGAGCCTGCGGGCTCAGGACGCCGACCCGCCATTCGTCCCGGAGGTCGGCCGGCCGGGGAAGGACGTCGTCTGGGTCCCGTCGCCCGACCCGCTCGTGGACACGATGCTCGAGATTGCGGCGGTCACGCACCGGGATGTCGTGATGGACCTCGGTTCCGGCGACGGACGGACGGTCATCGCGGCGGCCCTGCTGGGCGCGCGGGCCATCGGGATCGAGTACGACCCGGAGCTGGTCGAGCTGTCGCAGGCCCGTGCCGAGGCGGCCGGCGTCGCCGGCCGGGCGACGTTCGTCACCGCCGACCTGTTCGAGACCGATCTGTCGCCGGCGACGGTCATCACCATGTTCCTGCTGCCGGACCTGAACGCCAGGCTGCGCCCGCGGCTGCTCGATCTCGAGCCGGGCACGCGCATCGTGTCGAACACCTGGGACCTGGAGGACTGGGAACCGGACGACACGGTCGTGCTCGAGCCGTGCCCCGGATTCTGCACGGCGCTGCTCTGGATCGTGCCGGCCCGCGTCGACGGGACCTGGGAGCTGCCGGAGGGCGAGCTCGTGCTGGAGCAGCGGTTCCAGATGGTCACCGGCACGCTGCGCACGAGTTCCGGAACGGTCGCGATAGAGGAGGGCCGGCTGCGCGGCGTGGGGCTGGCCTTTCGGGCCGGCGGCGCCAGCTACACCGGGCTGGTCCGCGGCGACGTCATCACCGGCACTGCCGATGCGGGCGCGCGCGCGACCGGCTGGCGGGCGACGCGGGTGGGACAGTAGCCCGCGACAGGCCGTTGCGGGCCCGCGGCGGTCGACCTCTACGACACGTCGCGCAGGATCTCCCGGGCCGCGTTGCGGCCGCAGGCGCCCATCACGCCGCCGCCCGGGTGGCTCGCGGCGCCGCACAGGTAGAGCCCCCGGACCGGCGTCCGGTGATCGGCCCAGCCGGGGACGGGGCGCATGAAGAAGAGCTGATTCAGGTTCATCGCGCCCTGCATGATGTGGCCGCCGGTCAGGCCGAAGGTGCGCTCGAGATCGAGCGGGCTCAACACCTGGCGGTGCTCGATGGCGCCGGGCACGTTGGGGGCGTACTCCGCGAGCCGCTCGATGCAGCGGTCGGCGAACGCGTCCTTGACGTGGTCCCAGCGGGCGCCGCCGGCCAGGGTGTAGGGCGCGTACTGCACGAAGATCGAGAGGATGTGCCTGCCTCCCGGGGCGATGGTGGTGTCGACGCTGGTGGGCAGGGTGACCTCCAGCACCGGGTCCGCGCTCGGCCGGCCGGCCCGCGCGTCGGCGTACGCGCGTTCCAGGTAGTCGAGCGTCTCGCCGATGTGGATGGTGCCGCGATGCTGCGGCCCGATGCCCTCGGACGGCAGGCAGCGGAAGCGCGGCGGCTCCGCCAGCGCGAGGTTGATCTTGGCCGACGCCGACGAGTAGTCGATGCGCGCCACGGCCGCCAGGAAGTCGCCGGGCAGGTCGTCCGGGTCGAGGAGCCTCTGAAACGTGAGGTGCGCGTCGACGGTCGAAGCCACGGCCCGGGCCTCCACCGTCGTGCCGTCCGCGAGGACGACGCCGCGGGCCGCACCGCCCGACGTGGCGATGCGGCGCACCTCGGCCTCGCGGCGGATGTCGACGCCGAGATTCGTGCACACCGCCTCGAGCGCGTCGGCCAGACCGCCCATGCCGCCCTCGACGTAGCCCCACACGCCGCGCGCGCCGCCGGTGCGACCCATCGCGTGGTGCAGCAGGACGTAGGCGGTGCCGGGCGCGGCGGGCGAGGCGAACGCCCCGATGATGGCGTCGGTGGCCAGCGTCGCCCGCAGCACCTCGGCTTCGAACCAGCGTTCGAGGATGGGCCGGGCGGCGCCGGCCAGCAGCTCGAGCGCCGCGGGCAGGTCGGACCCCAGCCCGCCGAGCTGCCGGTAGAGCCGCCACAGACGGCCGGCGTCGCGCAGGCGCCTGGCCGCGCCGCGCCGCCGCCGCGCCCCCGGGGCGGGGAACGGGTTCGGCGCGGGAGCCGCGACGGTGGGCTCCAGCACGTGCGCGACACGGTCGAGCAGGGCGTTGTACCTCGGGAACGCCTCGGCGTCGCGGCGGCTGAACTTCGCGATCTCGCGCCGGTTGCTCGCGGCGTCCGGACCCAGCAGCAGGTAGCGCCCGTCGAGCAGGGGCGTGAACGACGACGGATTGCGCGGCAGGATCGTCAGTCCGTGCTCCGCGAGCCGCAGGTCGCGGATGATCTCCGGCAGCAGCAGGCTGATGACGTAGGCGCCGGTGGATACCCTGTACCCGGGCCACAGCGCCTCGGTGGCGGCGCAGCCGCCGAGCACGGGCCGGCGCTCGAGGACGCAGACGGACTTGCCGGCCCGCGCCAGATACGCGGCGGCGATCAGGCCGTTGTGCCCGCCGCCGATGACGATGCAGTCGTAGCCGCGGTCCTGACGCATGTGCGGTGGCGCCGCGAGGCAGCGGTGGCATTGTATGCCGGCGCCCGCGGCGACTTTGGGCCGGGCCCGCGAGTATGCGACACTCAGGCAGGCCACCCGGACCCGAGGCGAGCACATGACACAGCTCTTCGAGAAGCATCCGACAGCCCCCGGCGGCGGCGGCGCGGCCACCGCCCGTTCCCGCATCCTGCCCGCCCTGCTGGCGGCGCTCGTGCTGCTCGCGCCGGCCTCCGCGGCAGGGCAGGAGGTGCAGGTCGTCGAGCATCGGCTCGACAACGGCATGACGCTCCTGCTCTTTCCGCGGCCGGGCGATCCGAACGTCGCCGCCGGGTGGGTGGCGAAGGTCGGCTCGGTCAACGAGCGGCCGGGCATCACCGGCGTGGCGCACCTCTTCGAGCACATGATGTTCAAGGGCACGCACACGATCGGCACGCGGGACATCGAGGAGGACCTGCGGATCATCGAGGCCCTCGACGCGCTCAAGGCCGAGCTGCAGGTGGAGGAGGCGCGGCTGATCGAGCAGCATCGGCGGGGCGCGATCGACGATCCGCAGAGCCCCGACGTGCGGTCGCCGCGGCATCGGGAGCTGCTCGAGGAGTTCGACGCCCTGCTTGCCCGCCAGAGCGAGCTGCTGATCAAGGAAGACTTCAGCCGCATCTACACCGGGCAGGGCGCGTCCGCCATGAACGCCGGCACGAGCTACGACTTCACGATCTACTTCGTCAACGTGCCGGCGAACAAGCTGGAGCTGTGGTTCTGGCTCGAGTCGGACCGCCTGCTCAACCCGGTCTTCCGCGAGTTCTATGCCGAGCGCGACGTGGTCCACGAGGAGCGGCGCCTGCGGACCGACAGCACGCCGATCGGCAAGTTCCGGGAGCAGTTCGACGCCATGTTCTGGGAGTCGTCGCCCTACAGTTGGCCGGTCATCGGCTGGCCCTCCGACATCGAGGGCGTGACGCGCGAGGAGGCCCTGGCGTTCTTCGACGTGTACTACGCACCGAACAACATCGCCGCGACCCTGGTCGGCGACTTCGACCCCGACGAGGCCATCGCGCTCGCCGAGCGCTACTTCGGCCGGCTGCCCCGCGGCGCGCGCCCCGCGCTGGGACCGCGCACGCGCGAGATGCCGCAGCTCGCCGAGAAGCGGATGGTGGCGTACGCCGAGACCAACCCGCAGGTCGTGATCCGCTACCACACGGTGCCGGACGGCCACGTGGACGAGCCGGCGCTCGTCGTGCTCGGCCAGTTGCTCAACGGGCGCACGGGGCGCCTGTACCGGGCCCTCGTCGAGGAGCAGGAGGTGGCCACGGGCGCGTCGGGCGGCCAGGCCGGGTTCAAGTACGAGGGGATGTTCGAGCTGCGCGGCACGGCCCGGCAGGGCCGCACGCCGGAGGAGGTGGAGCAGGCGCTCTACGGCGAGCTCGAGCGGCTCAAGACCGAGCCGGTGGGCGAGCGCGAGCTGCAGAAGGTGAAGAACCAGAACGCCGCCAGCACCTTCCGCGGCCTGGAGGGCAACTTCCAGCTCATGATGCAGTTGCTGATACGCGAGAGCTACCGGGGCTGGGAGACCATCAACACCGACCCGCCGCTGTACGATGCGGTGACCGCGGACGACGTCATGCGCGTCGCCAACGAGTACTTCCCGCCCGAGACGCGGGCCGTGGCGATCTACTACCGCGAGGGCGGCGAGCCGGCCGAGAACGACCGGCTCGCGGGTCTCGACGAGCAGGAGCGGCAGCAGGTCGAGCAGATGGCCGGCATGATTCGTCAGGCGAACAGGGAACAGCTCGACCAGTTGCTGGCCGGCGCCGACCAGATGCGGGCCCAGGCGCCGCCCGAAAGCCAGGACATGGTCGAGGCCATCATCGAGCTGGTGCGCGAGCGGCTCGCGGAGCTGGGAGGCGGGCTGTGAGGGCCGCCCCGTGGCTGCTGGCCCTGCTGCTGCTGCCGCCGCCGGTCCCTGCGGCGGCGCAGGACGCCATTCCGGCGCACCCGCGGGACCTGGCGTTCGAGCCGCTCGACTTCGATCCGCCCCGCGCCGCGGAGCATCGCCACACGCTGGCCGGCGGCGGCACCGTCTTCGTCGTCGAGGATCATGCCCTCCCGCTGGTGGACGTAGCGGTCTTCGTGCGCACCGGCGCGTACCTCGACCCGCCGGGAAAGGCCGGGCTGGCGGCCCTGACGGGCAGCCAGATGCGCGCCGGCGGCGCGGCGTCCCTGGGGGCGGCCGACTTCGACGAGGAGGTGGCTTTCCTCGCCGCGCAGATCGGCAGCTCCATCGGCGCCACGATGGGGCGGGCCAGCCTCAACTGCCTGACCAGGGATCTCGACGCGGCGCTCGACCTGCTGTTCGACATGCTGCGCCACCCGCGGTTCGACGAGGCCCGGCTGGACCTGGCCAAGAGCCAGGCGCTGCAGGCCATGGAGCGGCGCAACGACAGCACGCGCAGCATCGAGGGCCGCGAGTGGGGGCGCCTGATGCGGGGCGCCGCCCATTTCTCGACCCGGCCGACGACGCGCGCCACGATCGAGTCGATCACGCGCGACGACCTGCTCGCGTTCCATGCGCGGCACTTTCATCCGGGCAGCTTCATCTTCGCCGTGTCGGGCGACGTGACCCCGGCCGACATCCTGTCCAAGCTGAATGCGCGCCTGGCCGACTGGCCGGCGGCCGACGCGACGGTGCCCGCCGTGCCCGCGCCGGCGGACGCGCCGCGCCAGGGGCTGTACGGCGTCGACAAGCCGGACGTCAACCAGGGCCGCGTGTCGATCGGCCATCTGGGCACCACGCGGGACAATCCGGATCGCTACCCGCTGATCGTCATGAACGACATCCTGGGGGGCGGCGGCTTCAGCTCGCGGCTGCTCACGCGCATCCGGTCGGACGAGGGGCTGGCCTACAGCGCCGCGTCGAGCTTCGGCATGGGGACCTACTACGACGGCGTGTTCCGCGTCGCCTTCCAGTCGCGCAGCGAGACGGTGGCGCGCGCGGCCGCCATCGTGCTGGAGGAGATGAAGAGAATCCGCGCCGAGCCGGTGACCGACGACGAACTGCAGAACTCGATTGCCTCGTTCGTCGAGACCTTCACGCGCAACTTCTCGAGCGCCGCGGCGACGGCCAGCCTCTTCGCCCGCGACGAGTACACGGGTCGCGACCCGGAGTACCTGACCCACTATCGCGAACGGATCAGCGCCGTGACCGCGGCCGACGTGCTGCGGGTGGCCCGCGAGTATCTGCATCCCGACCGGCTGACCATGCTGGTCGTCGGCAACCTCGACGTGATAGCCGCGGGGGATCCGGACAATCCGGACTTCCGGCTCGAGGCCGTCGCGGGCGCCCCCGTCACCCGCATCCCGCTGCCCGACCCCTTCACGATGGATTACCCGGCTCCGTGATGCCGGCGGGGCTCGCCCGGGCCGCGGCCGCGATTGCAGCCGGGACGCTGCTGCCGGCCGGGGCGGCCGCCCAGTCGTTGCAGCCGGCAGGCTGGGACGCGGGCATCCGGCTGGCCGAGGCCGTCGACCGCAATCCCGACCCCGACATCGTGGAGGTCGACTTCACGGCCCGGGTCGCCAGGGTGGAGCTGGAGCCGGGCCTCGAGGTCGAGGCCTGGACCTACAACGGCACCATTCCGGGGCCGATGATCCGGGTCGAGGTGGGCGACAGGCTGATCGTGCACTTCACCAACGAGCTGCCCCGTCCGAGCACCATTCACTGGCACGGGCTGCGGATACCGATCGACATGGACGGCGTGCCGGGCTACTCGCAGCCGCCGGTGGAGCCGGGCGGCAGCTTCACGTACGACTTCATCGTGCCGGATGCCGGCATCTACTGGTACCACCCGCACGTCATGTCGGCCGCCCAGGTCGGCTTCGGCCTCTACGGCGCGCTGCTCGTCGAGGATCCGGCCGAGGCCGGGACGGTGGGCGTCGCCGACGAGCTCGTCATCGTGCTCAGCGACATCGACCTGACGGCCGACGGGGTGCTCGCCTCACCGGATACGGGCGGCTCGGTGGGCATGGTGTTCGGCCGCGAGGGCACCCACGTGCTCGTGAACGGCCGGCGTGTCCCGGAGCTGGCGGCACGGGCCGGGGCGCCGCAGCGCTGGCGGGTGGTGAACGCGGCCAAGAGCCGCTACTTCAAGCTGGATCTCGGGGAGGGGCACTTCTTCCGCAGGATCGGCGGTGACGGCGGCCTGCTGGAGTACTCGGAAGACCAGGAGTTTCTGGTGCTCGGCGCGGGCGAACGGGCCGACGTCATCGTGCAGCCCCGCGGCGAGCCGGGCGGCAGGCGCGTGGTCCGCTCGCTGCTGCACGACCGCGGCTACGGCAGCACGGAGTTCCGCGATCTGGAGGATCTGATCGCCATCGAGTTCGCCGACCTGCCGCCCCACGCCGGCGGCCCGCTGCCGCGGACCGGCCGCGCCATCGAGCCGTACGACGTCGAGGGCGCGACCGAGATCGACCTGGAGCTGACGCTGGCGCAGGATCCGCTCGACGAGTCATTCACCTACGGCATCAACCACACGCCGTTCTGGAAGGCGAAGCCGATAGTCGCCCGGCTCGGCGAAACCCAGGTGTGGACCGTGACGAACTCCACGGCCTGGTCGCATCCGCTGCACCTGCACGGGTTCTTCTTCATGGTGCTGGATCAGGACGGGGCGCCGGTCCGCCCCCTGGAATGGAAGGACACCGTGGACATCCCGTTCGAGCAGACGGTGCGCCTGGCGGTGCGGTTCGACGAGCGCCCGGGCACCTGGATCTTCCACTGCCACATCCTCGACCACGCGGAGGGGGGGCTGCTGAGCGCGGTGCACCTCGATCTGCCGCTCGAGGAGTTCCGGAACATGCTCCAGCACTAGCCCGGCAATCGTCGCCTCCGGCTCCGGTTGCCGCCCAACCAACCCTGGCTAGGAGTCTACGCCGTTCTACGGCGCAGACTCCTAGCAGCCGTATATGGCGGTGCGCCGTTGACGATGACCGCCCGCGGGACTCGATGCGGTACCAGGCCCGAAATGGTGCGATAATCCATCCATCACACCGATGAATCCTCGGACTCGACCCGCGGGCGCCGGCGAGCCGACGCAGCGCCCGGCGCGACGCACGGCACGCTTCCTCGTGCTGCTGGTGACGGTGCTCCTGGTCGGCAATGCGATCCTGGGCGACAGGGGCTACCTGTCGCTGACTCGCGCCGCCGACGAGATGGAGCAGCTCTCGCAGTCGATCGCCGCCTTGCGGGCGCGGAACGACGCGCTGCGGGAGAACGCGCGGCAACTGCGCGAGGAGGCCTGGAGAATAGAGGAGCTGGCGCGCGGAGAGCTCGGCCTGATACAGCCCGGCGAGAAGCTCTTCATCGTCACGGACCGCCCGCCGGCCGCCCCTGCGGACGTGGGCGAGGCTGCGGAGCCCGCACCCCCCGCGCAGCCGTAGGCCTGCTCAGGCCGGAGCCGTCTCGGGTTCCCGAACGAGGCCCAGCTCGGTGCGTACCCGGTGCTCGATCGCCGCGAAGAGCTCGGGCTTGTCCTTGAGGAGACGCTTGACGTTCTCGCGGCCCTGCCCGAGACGCTCGTCGCCGTAGGAGAACCATGTTCCGCTCTTCTCGACGATGCGCCGGTCGACCGCCAGGTCCAGCAGGTCTCCCTCACGGGAAATTCCCTCGCCGTACATCAGGTCGAACTCGGCCTCGCGAAACGGCGGCGCCAGCTTGTTCTTGACGACCTTTACCCGCGTCCGTCCGCCGGTGACGCGGTCGGCGTCCTTGATCGCCCCGATGCGGCGAATGTCGATCCGGATCGACGAGTAGAACTTCAGGGCGCGCCCGCCGGTGGTCGTTTCCGGATTGCCGAACATGACGCCGATCTTCTCGCGGAGCTGATTGATGAAGATGAGGCACGTCCTCGACTTGGCGACCACGCCGGTGAGCTTTCTGAGCGCCTGCGACATGAGCCGGGCCTGCAGGCCGACCTGCGCGTCGCCCATTTCGCCGTCGATCTCGGCGCGCGGCACCAGCGCGGCGACCGAGTCGACGACCACCACGTCTATGCCGCCGGAGCGGACCAGCACCTCGACGATCTCGAGGGCCTGCTCGCCGTGGTCCGGCTGGGAGACGAGAAGGTTCTCGAGGTCGACCCCGAGCTTCCGCGCGTAGGTCGGGTCGAGGGCGTGCTCGGCGTCGACGAACGCCGCATTGCCGGCGTCCTGCTGGGAGCGGGCGATCACCTGCAGCGCGAGCGTGGTCTTCCCGGAGGCCTCCGGGCCGTAGATCTCCACCACCCTGCCGCGCGGAACGCCGCCGATGCCGAGTGCATGGTCGATGCTGATCGCGCCCGTGGAAATGGCCGCCACCGGCGCGACGCCGCCCTTCTGTCCGAGCCGCATGATCGATCCCTTGCCGAACTGCTTCTCGATCTGGCCGACGGCCATTTCGACGGCCTTGCTACGGTCTGGCTGTACGCGTTCCATGGGCATGGACGACTCCGTTGTTCGATGAGCGGGCTGGCGGGGCGACGGCCGCAACGGTGCGGCCCGCGAACCTGCACGATTCTGCATCACGCCAAGACCGACATTCTAGAGTCGTGCCAGGTTTCTGTCAAGCGAAGATCGAGGAAGGCATCCGAATATATACAAAACAATCAGTAGGTTACAAGGCGCCAGACTTTCGCCCACAGCACCGGGCCATGGCAGTTTCCGCCGACTCGCCGCTACGGACGCGCGCGATCGAGGCTAGACTACCCGGAGCCTGCGCCGTACAACGTGGCGGACGCCGGGGGTCCGGGGCGCAGCCCCGTCTGATCGAAGCCGGAAGCCGGAAGCCCAGCATGCAGACGAACCGTTTCGTGTGGCTCGTGCTCGTGGCGGTGTGCGTTCCGCTGGTTGCCCAGGACCGGGAAGCGCCGCCGACCGGGGGACCCGTCGTCGACGTCCAGCCTGCCGAGCTGACCCTCGCGGTCGGCGCCACCCGCCGGCTCGCGGCGACCGTCCGGCGCGCGGACGGCACGGTCGTGGACGACGCCCGAGTCGTGTTCTACTCGCGGGCGCGGCGCAGCGTCTCCGTGACGCGGCGCGGCGACGTCGAGGCCCACCGTCCCGGCGAGTTCACGCTGGTGGCGCTGGTTCCGGCAAGCTCCGGCGCTGCCGGCCGGCGGCCCGACTCGATCGCGAGGACCGAGGTCACCGTGACCGTGCCGCACCCGCCCGTCGACCGTGTCCGGTTCACCGCGGTGCCGCCGAAGTTCTACGTCGGCACGCACCCGCGGCTGGCCGTCGAGGTGGTCGATACGAGCGGTACGCTGCGTCATGACGTGGCCGTCCGGTACGCGAGCGCCGACGTCACGGTCGCGAGCATCGATCGCCACGGCTTCCTCTCCCTGTCGCGTCCGGGCCGCGTGGAGCTGACGGTTCGTGCCGAGGACGCCTCCGACACGCTGGCCGTCGAGGTGGAGGCGAGTCCCGTCACGTCGCTGGCATTGCAGGCCAGCGCCGACTCGGCGCGCACGGGCGACGTCGTCGTCTTCAGCGCCGTGGCCCGGGACGCGCGCGGGCTGGCCGTGCGCGGCGTGCCCGTGCAGTACGCCGTGGCCGGCGAAACCGCGCCGTCCATCATTGCCGCGGGCGCGCCCGCGCTGGTCACGAGCGAGGGCAGGTTCGTGGCCGAGCGTTCCGGCACGTATACCGTGGTCGCGACCTCCGGCGCGCACTCGGCACGCCGGACGGTGGAGGTGCGCCCGCGGGACGTGCGCCGGGAGGTCGAGGTGGTCGGACGCGGGCGCGTGCTCGACCGCCACACGTCGGATCTGTGGATCTGGGAGGCCGCCGACGGGCGCGACTACGCCCTGACCGGGACCTGGGGCTCGGACGGGTCCACCTACATCTGGGACGTCACGGACCCGTCCGACATCCGGAAGGTGAGGGAGATCCAGGTCGACGCGCGCACCGTCAACGACGTGAAGGTGTCGGAGGGCGGCGACATCGCGGTCATCAGCCGCGAGGGGGCGTCCGACCGGCGCAACGGCATCGTCATTCTCGGCGTCGGGAACCCGCGCGAGGGCGTGCCGGTGCTGGCCGAGTACACGGACATGCTGACGGGCGGCGTCCACAACCTCTTCATCGCCGAGGACCACGTCTTCGCGTTGAGCGCCGGCCGCCGCTACGACGTCATCGACATCGAGGATCCCGCCAACCCGCGGCGTGTCGGGCGCTTCGAGCTCGATACGCCGAACCACAGCGTCCACGACGTGTGGGTGAGCGACGGCGTCGCCTTCTCGTCGAACTGGACCGACGGCGTGGTGGCGGTCGACGTCGGCGGCGGCGGCCGGGGCGGCACGCCCGCGCGTCCGGTCGAGCTGGGGCGGTACGCGTACCCCAGCGGCTGGAACCATGCCGCGTTTCCCTACCGGAGCGCCTCGACGGGGAAGCTCTACGTGTTCGCCGGCGACGAGTCCTTCGCTCCCGAGGGCCAACTGCACAGCCAGCAGGATGCGATCCCGACCCTGGCGGCGGGCTGGGTCCACGTCATCGACTGGACCGACTGGGAGCGGCCGCGCGAGGTCGCCAGATACCAGGTGCCCGAGGCCGGCTCGCACAATCTGTGGGTCGAGGACGACACGCTGTACGTCGGCTACTACAACGGCGGGCTGCGCGTCGTCGACGTATCGGGGGAGCTGCTCGGCGATCTGTACCGGCAGGGCCGCGAGATAGCGCGCTTCCTGCCGTTCGACCCGGACGGGTTCATCGCCAACGCACCGTTCGTGTGGGGCCCGCAGCCGTTCAAGGGCCACGTGTTCTTCTCCGACTGGAACACGGGCCTGTGGGCGGTCCGCCTCCGGCCCCGGACGCGCCCCGCTCCGATCGTCGGAGAGCCGCAGTAGGCCATGAGGGTCCCGCCGTCGCGGCCGGCCGTGGCGGCGTCGCTCGCCTTGCTCCTGGCGGTGCCGGCCGGGTCCGCCCGGGCCGGCCCGGAGCCGCCGCGCCGCAGCTACTACGTCTACGCGTGCGCGGAATCCGAGGACGAGGTGGCCGTCGTGCGCTACGGCCCCGCGGGCCTGGAGGTGGTCAAGACGGTGCGCGTCGGGAGCTACCCGGCGGAAACGGAGGGGCCGCACGGCATCGGGATCGCCCCGGACGGGCGCCACTGGTACGTGTCCATCGCGCACGGGCTCCCGTTCGGCAGCGTGCACAAGTACGAGACGGGGACCGACCGCTGGCTGGGCGACGCGACCGTGGGGATGTATCCGGCCACGCTCGACGTCGCGGCCTCCACGCGCCTCCTGTACGTGGCCAACTTCGACCTGCACGGCCGCCTCGAGCCCGGCAGCATCTCGGTCGTCGAGACGGACACGATGACCGAGGTCGCGCGCATCGCCAGCGGCATCCGCCCGCACGGCGGGCGGCTCGGCCGCGACGAGACGCGCTTCTACGCGGTCAACGTCATGGGGTTCGAGCTGGTGGAAGCCGACGCGCTGGGCTTCGAGGTCTCGCGGCGCTTGCCCCTGGGCGCGGGGGTGCAGCCGTCGTGGGTCACGCGGCCGACCCGCGCGGGGCGCGTCTACGTGACCGGGAGCAACGTCGCGCGGCTGTTCGAGGTCGATCTCGAGAGCTGGCGGGTCGTCCGCACGTTCGACACCGGACCGGGTCCGTACAACGCGGCCGTGACCCCGGACGAGTCGACGCTCCTCATCACCTACCGGCAGGGCGGCGCGGTCGGATTCTGGGACATCGAGACCGGGCGCGAGCGCGCCCGCGTCGCCACGACGCGCGCGATTCCACACGGCGTCGTGACGACGCCCGACGGCGCCTACGCGTTCGTCACCGTGGAGGGCGTGGGCGGCGAGCCGGGCACCGTCGAGGTGTACGACATCGCCGCCGCCGAGCGCCGCGGAGCCGTCGACATCGGCAAGCAGGCCAGCGGCATCGCCTTCTGGAAGGCAGAGGACTAATCTAGCCGCTCCACCGCCAGCGCGACGCCGTTGCCGCCGCCGAGGCACAGCGTGGCGACGCCGCGCCGCAGGTTGCGATTGCGGAGCGCGTAGAGCAGCGTCGTCAGGATGCGCGCGCCGCTCGCCCCTATGGGATGGCCGAGCGCGACCGCCCCGCCGTTGACGTTGACGCGGGCCGGGTCGGCGCCGAGTTCGCGGATGACGGCCAGCGCCTGGGCCGAGAACGCCTCGTTCAGCTCGATCAGATCGACGTCCGCCAGCTTCCACCCGACCTTCTGCAGGAGCTTCGTGACCGCCTGCACCGGCGTCATGAGCAGCCAGCGGGGCGCCAGGCCGCTCACGGCCTGACCCACGATGCGCGCCATCGGCGTCACGCCGAGCGCGGCCGCCTTCTCGGCCGCCATCACGACGACGGCCGCCGCCCCGTCGTTGACGCCCGGGGCGTTGCCGGCGGTGACGGAGCCGTCCTTCTTGAAGGCCGGCCTGAGTCGTCCCAGCGCCTCCACCGACGTGTCGGGGCGCACTGCCTCGTCGTACTGCAGCCGGAGCGGATCGCCCTTGCGCTGCGGGATCTCGACGGGGAGGATCTCGTCCTTGAACCAGCACTCGCGAATGGCGGCGGCGGCGCGGTGGTGGCTCGCCGCCGCGAACGCGTCCTGGTCGTCGCGGCTGACGCCGTAGCGCTCGGCGACGGCTTCGCATGCCAGCCCCATCGACCAGTTTTCCAGCGAGCACCAGAGTCCGTCGAGCATCATCGCGTCGTGCACCTTCGCGTCGCCCATCCGCAGCCCCTCGCGGGCCTTGGGGATGAGGTACGGGCAGTTGCTCATCGACTCCATGCCGCCGGCCACGACGACGTCGGCATCGCCGGTCGCGACGCCCTGGGCGGCGAGCATGACCGCCTTGAGGCCCGAGCCGCAGACCTTGTTGATGGTGAGCGCGCCCACGTGATCGGCCAGGCCGCCGCCGAGCGCCGCCTGCCGGGCCGGCGCCTGTCCGAGGCCGGCCGACACCACGTTGCCCATGATGCACTCGTCCACCTCGGCCGGATCAATTGCGGCCCGCGAGACCGCCTCGCGGACGACCCGCGCGCCGAGGTCGGTCGCCGGCAGGCTCTTGAGCGCGCCGAGGAACTTGCCGGTCGGCAGCCGCACGGCACCGGCGATGACTGCTTCACGCATCGTCAGCTCTCCTTCACGACAATCCGCTTGATCACGCCCGGCCCGAGCAGCTCGGCGAGGCGCCGCGCGACGACCGCGGCCGACCGCGCCGTCTCGCGGCGCCAGTGGTTGCCGGCCGCGGCGACGCGCAACGTGCCGTCGGCCGCGAGGTCGACGGTGGTCGCTCGCGACATCGCGGCGCCGACCGCGGCGCCCCACGCGAAGCGGACCTTGGCGGCCGTCAGCGGCTGGCCGCGCAGCAGCGCGGCGACCGCCTGCGGCGCGACATCGCGGGCGGCAAACATATGATGACGCCAGTGTATCACCGCCGCGACCCGCTCATTCTGGCTTCGGGATCGCCGCGCCGCGCCGAGCTGCTGGCGCGCGCAGGCTACCGCTTCGAGGTCGTGCCGCCCGACATCGACGAGCGGCGGCAGCCGGGCGAGGCGCCCCGCGACTACGTCGCGCGGCTGGCGGCGGAGAAGGCGGCAGCGGTCGCGCCGCGCTACCCGGAGCGCGTCGTGCTCGCCGCCGACACGACGGTCGTCGTCGATTCGGCGGTGCTGGGCAAGCCGCGGGATCCGGACGATGCGGCGGGCATGCTGCGCCGCCTGTCCGGACGGGCCCACGACGTGTTGACCGGCGTCGCGGTCAGGCGCGGCGGCGCCTCGGTGAGCGCGGTGGAGCAGACCGCCGTGCACCTCGCCGATCTCGACGAGGCGCTCATCGGCTGGTACGTCGCGACCGGCGAGCCGTCCGACAAGGCCGGCGCCTACGGCGTGCAGGGCATCGCGTCGCGCTTCGTGACGCGGGTCGAGGGCTCCTACTCGAACGTCGTCGGCCTGCCGCTGGCGCTGGTCGACCGGCTCCTGGCGCGGCTGGCCGGCGGGGACGGGCCCGCGCGTTGACTGGGCCGCGGCGAGGGCGATATTCTTAGGGCGTACGCGGAGGGCTACTGCACCCATGGCAAGCAAGACGCTGAAAATCGCTCTGACGACGACGGTTCTGGCGGCGGCCTTTGCAGGACTCATGTGGACGACGATGGCCGACGGCACCGCCTACTACCAGCATGTCGACGAGGTGATGGTCGATCCCGGAGCCTGGTACGGCAAGCGGCTGCAGGTGCACGGCTACGCCAAGGACATCCGCGTGCGTCCAAAGAGCATGGACTACCGGTTCGACATCCAGAACAACGGGTACGTCGTCCGGGCCGAGTATTCCGGCATCGTGCCGGACACCTTCCAGAACGACGCCGAGGTCGTTGTGACGGGCCGTCTCGACGGCGATACCTTCCTCGTCGAGCCGGACGGCATCATGGCGAAGTGCCCGTCGAAGTACGAGGCGAAGCCCACGGTCGGCACGACGGCCGGCGGCGAGCCTGCGGCGCCCGGCACGCCCGGCAACGACTGACGGCGTCACGGCACCGGCGCCGCCAGCTCGCCGGCGGATGTGAGCGGACGCGGGCTTGACCCGCTGCGGGGGTCTCCACCATGGCCACACTTGGTTCCTACACGTTGCTCGCCGCGTTCCTCGCCTGCACCTACGCCATCGCGGCGTCGGTGGCCGGCGCCCGGCAGCGGTCGCCCCGCATCATCCAGAGCGGCGTGGGCGCGTTCTATCTCGTCACCGCCCTGATGACGCTGGCCTCGTCGATCATCGTCCACGCCTTCATCACCCAGGACTACAGCATCCGCTACGTCGATCGCTACTCGGACTCGGTGCAGCCGCTGTTCTACAAGCTCACCTCGTACTGGGGCGGGCTCGACGGCTCGATCATGTTCTGGGTCTTCCTGCTGTCGGTGTTCGGGGCCATTGCGGTCAACTCCCACCGCGAGCGCCAGCGCGAGCTGATTCCCTACGTCGTCGCGGTCATCGCCTCCGTGCAACTGTTCTTCCTGTTCGTGATGATCGTCCACAAGGACCCGTTCGCGACCTATCTCACGGAGGCGCCGGCCGACGGCCGCGGGCTCAATCCGCTGCTCCAGAATCCGTACATGGCCATCCACCCGCCGTCGCTCTACACCGGGTTCGTGGGGATGACCATTCCGTTCGCCTTCGGCATGGCGGCGCTGATCACCGGCTACCTGGACGACTCGTGGCTGCGCGCCGTGCGCCGCTGGACGATGTTCTCCTGGCTGTTCCTCTCGCTCGGTCTCACGCTGGGCATGATCTGGGCCTACGAGGAGCTCGGCTGGGGCGGGTTCTGGGGCTGGGACCCGGTCGAGAACGCGGGTGCGCTGCCCTGGTTCACCGCGACCGCGTTCCTCCACTCGGTGATGGTGCAGGAGCGCCGCAGCATGCTGCGCGTCTGGAACGTGACGCTCGTCATCCTCACGTTCCTGCTGACCATCGTCGGCACGTTCCTGACGCGTAGCGGCATCGTGCAGTCGGTGCACGCCTTCGGCGAGGACCCGCAGCTCACGGTGCTGTTCACGATCTTCATGGGCATCATCGTGACGTTCAGCTTCGGCTGGGTCATCTACCGGCTGCCCCTGCTCAGGGCCCGCAACGAGCTCGAGTCGTGGATGTCGCGCGAGGCCGCGTTCCTGCTCAACAACTGGATTCTGCTGTTCTCGGCCTTCTTCATCCTCTTCGCCACGCTGTTTCCCACGCTCAGCGAGGCCGTGACGGGGCAGCGAATCACCGTGGGCCCGCCGTTCTTCAACACGTGGATGGTGCCTATCGGCCTGGTGCTGCTGTTCCTCTCCGGTGTCGGACCGCTGCTGGCCTGGCGCAAGTCGAGCCCGTCCAACCTCGCGTACCAGTTCGTCTGGCCGCTGGGCCTTGCCCTGGCGACCGGGGCGGGGCTGTACGCCATCGGGTTTCGCGTGTGGGCGTCCGGCCTCTGCTTCGCGCTCTGCGCGTTCGTGCTGGGCACCATCGGCCAGGAGTTCGTGCGCGGGGCCCAGGTGCGGCGCGGCGCGACCGGGACCGACCTGCTGACGGCGATGGTCGGGCTGATGATGCGGTCGCGCCGGCGGTACGGCGGCTATGTCGTGCATGCCGGCATCGTGCTCATGTGCCTCGGCTTCGCCGGCGCGGGCTACAAGCTGGAGCGGCAGGTGCTGCTGAGCCCGGGCGAGTCGGTCGAGCTGGGACGGTTCGAGGTGCGCCACAACCGGCTCAGCGAGTCGGACGACGGCCAGAAGCAGATGGTCACCGCGCACCTGAGCGTCCTCAAGGACGGCGAGCCCGCCGGCGAGCTCTATCCCGCCCGCTGGTTCTATCGCAAGCACGAGACCGAGCCGACCACCGAGGTCGCGATGCGCCGCTCGATTTCCGAGGACCTGTACGTCACGCTCGCGACGTACGACGTCGGGGACCAGTCGGCGGCGTTCCAGGTCACCGTCAATCCGCTGGTCAACTGGATCTGGCTCGGCTTCGCCATCATGGCGCTCGGGACCGGGCTCGCGCTGCTGCCGGAGAGCAGCTTCGCGTTCGTGACCGCGCGCGTCCCGGCCGGCGCGGCCACGACGACGCTCCTGCTCCTGTCGTTGCTGCTCGGGGGTGCGGCGCGGCCGGCCCGGGCGCAGGTTGCCGTGCCGGGCGGCGCCGAGCTGACGGCGGCGCAGCGAACCCTGGAGGCCGAGCTGCAGACCGAGCTGGTCTGCGTGTGCGGGAGCTGCTCCCACCTCCAGCTCTCGGTCTGCACCTGTCCGACGTCCGACGTGATGCGCCGCCAGTTGAACACGCAGGTGGCCGCCGGCGAGGATCGGGACGGCGTGTACCAGTACTTCATCGACACCTACGGCAGTCAGGAGCCGCTCGGGTCGCCCATCGGCGCGTTCAACCAGCTCGTCTGGCTCGTGCCCCTCGTCATCGGCGGTACCTTCCTCGCGGGGGTCGGCGTCGTGGCCGTGCGGTGGTCGAGACGCAGCGCCCGGAACCGCGCGGCGCCCGCTGCCGAACCGGTGGACGAGCAGTTCGAGGCCCGCCTGGACGATGAGCTCCGAAACCTCGACTGACGCCCGCACCTTTCGTCCCTGGCATCTCTTCGTGTTGACCGGCCTGCTGGCGTCGACGGTGGGCGTCCTGGTCATCCGGCCGAGCGACCCGGTCGTGCTGGTGCTGCTGGTGGCGGCCATGGGCTCGGCGGCGTGGGTCGGCTTCATGCTCTACCGCATGTTGTGGCCGCTGGCCGCGCCCGGGTTCACGGACCGCACGGAGATCGTCGGCGGCCGCGCGCGCGCAGCCCTGGAGCGGGAGAAGACGCTCGTGCTGCGGGCGATCAAGGAGCTCGAGTTCGACAACGCCATGAGCAAGGTGTCGGCCGCGGACTTTCAGGAGATGAGCGGGCGCCTGCGGGCGCGCGCCGTCACGCTGATGCGGCAGCTCGACGTGACCCTGCCCGGCTACCGCGAGGTCATCGAGCGGGAGCTTGCGCAGCGTCTCGGCAGCCCCGCCGGCGGCTCGCCCGCGGCCCCGGGCGCTGCCGCGGAGGGCGCTCCGTGCCCGACGTGCGCGACCGCGAACGACCACGATGCGAGGTTCTGCAAGGCGTGCGGGGCCGCGCTGGAGCGGCCGGCGTGACGCGCAGGCCCGGCGTCGCGGCCGCGGCGGCCCTGCTCTGGCTGGCGGGGCCGGCGGCGGCGCAGCCGGACCCGCGCCAGATGTCGGGCATCCCGCTGCCCGACGCCGGGTTGGCCGACGGCACCATCTCCGTGCGGGTGATCCGGGGGCAGTTGGCCAACAACGTGCCCGACCACCTAGTGGAGCTCCGCCAGGGCGACATCGTCGAGACGGCGCTCACGGATGCCGAGGGGCGCGCCGTCTTCCTGACCCTGAACCCCGGCCAGCAGGTGCGCGCGGCGACCGATCTCGACGGCGTGCGGATCGAGTCGCGGCCGTTCGCCGTTCCCGGGCGGGGCGGGGTGCGGCTCATGCTCGTCGGCGCGGACCCGGACGTGGCCGCCGAGCCGGCGCCTCCCGGCCTCGTGACCTTCGGCGGCGAGTCGTTCATACAGGTGGAGCTCGTCGAGGAGAGCATCGAGGTCTACTACGTCTTCGATCTTCTCAACCCGGCCCAGGTGCCGGTCGAGCCGCCGGCGCCGATCGCGATCGACCTCCCGAGCGGCGCGCAGGGTGTCACGGTGCTCCCGGGCTCGTCGGCGCGCACGGTGGCGGACGGCCCGCGGGTGGAGCTGCCCGGTCCGTTCGACCCCGGGAGCACACCGCTGCAGATCGCCTACATCCTGCCGTACTCGGGCGCCAGCCTCACGCTGTCGCAGTCGTTCCCCGTCGACTGGGACTCGGTCCTGCTGTCGGTGGAGAAGTCGGGCGACGTCGACTTCGTCTCGTCGCAGGTGCCGCGGCGGGCGGAGGTCCCGTCGGAGACGCGGGCGGGCGCGAGTCACCTGCTCGGAGCCGGGCCGCGCATCGCCGCCGGCACGCCGTTCTCCATCGAGCTGACGGGGCTGCCGTACCGCAGCACGTTGCCGAGCACCGTGACACTCGCCGTCGCGCTGGCGATTCTCGGATTCGGCTGCTGGGGAGCGGTCGGCTCCACCGGTGCCGGCGCGGCGACGGGGACGCGCGAGCAGCTCGAGGCCAGGCGCGAGCGGCTGTTCGTCGATCTCGTCAAGGCCGAGCGCCAGCATCGCGCCGGCAAGATCGGGCCCACGCGGTACGCCACGCGTCGCGGCGACCTGTTCGAGGCGCTCGAGCAGGTGTACCGCGCGCTCGACGAGGAGACTGCGGATGTGACGTCCGGCCCGGCTCCGAGCGCGCCCGCCGCTGCGCCGGGCACCCGCTGATGTCGGTCGCGCGCGCGCCCGCGTTCGATTTCGACCGGCTGACGGTCTCGAACGTTTCCCGCCATTACGGCCGCCGGCGCGCGCTCGCCGGGGTGTCCGTGACGCTGCACGCCGGGGAGCTGGTCGGCCTGCTGGGCCCGAACGGTGCCGGCAAGTCGACCCTGCTCGGCCTGCTCGCCACGCTGGTTCAGCCTTCGGGCGGGCAGGTGCTGTACGGCGACCGGGCGGCCGGCGACGCCGGTCAGGCGCTCCGCGCCCGGTTGGGATTCCTCTCGCACGAGCTGCAACTGTACGGCGAGCTGACCGCCCGCGAGAACCTCGAGTTCTTCGGGGGGCTGCACGGTCTGAGCGACCGCGCGTCGCGCGCGGCCGCCGCTCTCGAGCGGGCCGGCCTGGCGGGCCGCGCGGACGATCTGGTCCAGGGGTTCTCGCGCGGCATGCGGCAGCGGCTCGCGCTGGAGCGGACGCTGCTGCACGAGCCGCGGCTGGTGCTGCTCGACGAGCCGTTCACCGGGCTCGACGAGACGGCGGGCCGGGCCCTGGCCGGGCGGTTGCGCGCACTCGGGCGCGAGCGGCGGATCGTGCTGCTCGCCACGCACGATCTGGAGGCGGTCGAGGGGCTGCTCGACCGCGTGCTGCTGCTGCGCGGGGGCCGCATGACGGAGCTGCCGCTGGGCGGCGGCCCGCTCCGGGACGTTTACCGCGCCGCGCTGGCCGTTGCCCAGGCGCCGCGAACGGGGCTGATTGCGTGACGAGAGACTTCCTGCGGGTGGCCTGGCTCGTGATGCGCAAGGACCTGACGGTCGAGTCGCGGAGCTGGGAGATGGTGTCGACGACGCTGTTCTTCGCCATCTCGTGCGTGCTCGTCTTCTCGTTCGCCTTCGTGCGCGCGGGGCAGCCGGTGGAAGGGGCGGCGCCGGGCATCCTGTGGATTGCCGTCGCGTTCTCCGGGACGCTCGCCCTCGGACCCGCGTTCGACCGCGAGCGGCACCACGACGCGCTGCGCGGGCTGCTGCTGGCGCCGGTGGAGCGGTCGGCCATCTTCGCGGGGAAGCTCCTGGGCGTTCTGCTGCTCATGACCGCCGTCGAGCTCGTCATCGCGGTCCTGGTAGCCGTGCTGTTCCAGGCCCCGTTCATCGCCGCCGGCTGGTGGATCGCCGCCCTGCTGCTGCTCGGCAACCTGGGCTTCGCGGCGGTGGGCACGCTGTTCGCGGCGATGCTGGTGCGCACGCGGAGCCGGGGCGTGCTGCTGCCGATCCTGCTGTATCCGGTCACGCTGCCGGCGCTGATCGCCGGCGTCATGGGCACGACGGCGGTGCTCCAGGCCGAGCCGAACCTCGACCTGGCCAGGTTCTGGGCCGCGCTGCTGCTCTTCTTCGACGTGATCTTCACCACGCTCGCGTTATGGACATTCGAGCCGGTCATGACAGAATGAGGCGCATGATGCCAGGCCACCGCACGTTCGCGGGACTGTCGCTGGCGGGGCTCGTGATGTTCGCCGCGGCCCCGCTCTGGATCGCCGGGGCGCCGTACGAATCGACGATGGGCCTGATCCAGAAGATCTTCTACTTCCACGTGCCCGGCTGGATCGTGATGTTCCTGGCGGTCGCCATCTGCGGGGTGGCCAGCGCCGTGCATCTCTTCCGGCACAAGCCGGCCGCCGATCGGCTCGCCGTCGCGGCGGCCGAGCTCGCCGTGGTGTTCGGCCTCATCGGCCTGGCGACCGGACCGCTCTGGGCGCGCAAGGCCTGGGGGGTCTGGTGGCAGTGGGATGCGCGGCTGACGATGGCGCTGATCCTCGAGTTGATCTTCTGCGCGTATCTGCTGCTGCGGCGGTATGGCGGTCCCGGATCGGACAAGCTCGCGGCCGGGCTCGCGCTGTTCGGCCTGGCGAACGTGCCGTTCGTCTACATCTCGGTCAATGTCTGGCGCACCATCCACCCCACGACCAGCGTGGTGCCGCAGCTCGCGGCGTCGGCGCCCGGGATGTTCGGCCCGTTCGTCTGGTGCTCGGTGGCTTTTCTCGTGCTGTTCGCCGCGCTGCTGGCCGCGCGGACCCGCCTCGAGGCGCAGCGGGCGGAGGTCGAGCGGCTCTATCTGGCGCTCGAGGAGGGATGACCGGCGTGACGGACGTGCAACGGACAGCGATGGCCATCCTCGTCGCCGCGGTGCTGCTGGCGCCCGCCGGCGCCGCGGGATTGGCCCTGGAGGGCGGCCAGCCGCAGCCGCCGCAGGAGGAATTCGTCCCGATCGACCAGGTGCCGCCCGAGGATCAACTGCCGGCGGCGCCCCTGCTGATCGCCGCCTACGCCATCGTCTGGCTGGTGGTGTTCGGCTACCTCTGGTCCATCTGGCGCCGCCTGTCGGCCGTCGAACGGGAGCTGACCGATCTGTCCGGGCGCGCAGGCGGCGGCGAGCAGGGAACGTAGATGCTCGACGGCATGACGGCGGGGCACTTCATCTTCATCCCGTCCGTGCTCCTGGTCGGCGTCGTCATCGGCTGGATTCTCGGCTCGCGCGCGGCGGCCGACGCCTACGCCGCGGAGCTGAAGCGGCGCGACGAGCGTGCGGCGCGGCAGAGGGCGCCGCGCTGACCCCGCCACTCGGACGATCGGCTTTCGGCGCTTGCCGCCGCGCCTAATACCCCAGCCAGTCGAGGATGCGCTCGGCGAGCTCGTCCGCGGGCGCGCGGCCGGCGTCGAGCCGCAGGTGTGCGAAGGAGTACGCGGCGCGGCGCGTGTCGAAGAGGGCGCGCAGGGTCGTGCGGTCGGTTGCCAGCGGCCGACTGCCGTCGGGCGGGATGCGCTCGATGACCTGCTCGAACGTCACGTCGAGCCAGATCGAGGCGCCGTCCGCGTTGATGGCGGCGCGGTTGTCGGCTTCCGCGAACGTGCCCCCACCGGTGGCCACTATCGTGTGGCGCTCGGCGAGCAGGTCGTGCAGGACCGTGCGTTCGAGCGCACGGAAGTACGGCTCGCCGCGGCGCGCGAAGATCTCGGCGATGGACCGGCGCTCGCGCGACGCGATCAGCTCGTCGATGTCCTCGCTGCGCCACCCCAGACGGGCCCCGAGCGCGCGGGCGACGGTGGACTTGCCGGCGCCCATGAAGCCGACCAGGTAGATCTTGTCCGTCCTCACGCGTGGCGAAGCTCTTCGCGAATCGATTCGAGCGTGGTGAAGAACGCCGGGTACGACACCTCCACCACCTCGTGGCCCGTAATCGTCGTGGGACCGCCGGCGCCCAGCGCCGCAATCGCGAACGCCATCGCCATGCGGTGGTCTCCGGCGGCGTCGACCGTCCCGCCGGTCAGCCGGGCCGCGGCCACGCTGAACCCGTCCGGGCGCTCGTCCACGGCGCCGCCCAGCGCGCGCAGTCCGGCCGCGAGCACCGCGATGCGGTCGCTCTCCTTGGCCCGCAGCTCGGCGGCGCCGCTCACGTGCAGCGTGGCGCCGTGCGCCGCCAGCGCCGCCAGCGCGGGCAGCTCGTCGATCAACCCGGGCACCTGCTCCGCCTCGATGCGCATCGGCCGCAGGGCGCGGTGGCGCACCCGCACCGTGCCGAAGGGTTCGCCCGCGTCCGTGCCCGAGGGCTCGATCGCGACGTCCGCGCCCGCCGCCGCCAGCACGTCGAGAAACGCCGTGCGCGTGGGATTGAGCCCCACGTCGACGATCTCGACGCTCGATCCGGGCAGCGCCGCTGCGGCCGCCGCCCAGAACGCCGCCGACGACGGATCGCCGGGCACGTGGACGGTGGCCGGGTCGAGGCGCTGCCGGCCGACGATTTCCACGCCGTCGTCCGCGCGGTGGATCCGGGCGCCGAAGACGGGCAGCGCCCGTTCGGTGTGGTCGCGGGTCGGGACGCGTTCCGTGACCCGCGTCGTGCCGGCGGCGTGCAATCCGGCCAGCAACGTGGCGCTCTTGACCTGCGCGCTGGCCACCGGGGGCTCGTAGGCGACGCCGCGCAACGAGGTGCCCCGGATCGTGAGCGGCGGCCGGCCGTCCGCCGTGTCGATGCGGGCTCCCATCCGGCCCAGGGGTTCGACGATGCGCTGCATCGGTCGCCGCTGCAGCGAAGCGTCGCCGGTGAGCACGCTCTCGAACGGCTGGGCGGCCAGCACGCCGGCGAGCAGGCGCATGGTCGTGCCCGAGTTGCCGGCGTCCAGCGCGGTCGCGGGCGCCTGCAGGCCGCCCGGCCCCCGGCCGTGCACCGTCACGGTCGCCGCGCCGCCCGCGTCCGGCGTCGCGGAGCGGATGTCGACGCCGAGCGCCCGGAGGCAGCGCAGCGTCGCGCCGCAGTCGGCGCCGGGCGCGTAGTTGCCTATGGTGGACGTGCCCTCGGCGAGCGCCGCCAACAGCGCGTAGCGGTGGGAGATCGACTTGTCGCCGGGTACCCGCAAGCGGCCCCGAACGCAGCGCACGGGGTCGATGGTGATGCTCCTGCGACCCGTGCGGTTCACGCGCGAACTATACATCAGGCGCCGCGGCGGGCCGAGCGTCCGGACCGCTTGCGGGTATGGTACGCTGGTTCGATCGCCAGCATGCCCGATATCCGCGGCGCGCTCCGCCTGGAGTTCCCGAGTCGTCTCGACATGGTCGATTTCGTCCAGTTGCTCAGCGACCAGATCGGCCGCGCGATCGATCTCGACGCCGACGCGACGCATTGGGTGGGCGTTTCCGTGCGCGAATCGGTCGTCAACGCGATTCGCCACGGCAACGCGGAGGACGAGACGAAGCGGGTCGTCGTCGAGTTCCGGCTCGAGCCCAGCGACGCGCCGGCGGAGCTGTGCGTCCGCGTGGTCGATCAGGGCGAGGGGTTCGACCCCGCCGAGGTGGCCGATTGCCTGGCCCCCGAGAACATCCTCAAGGCGAGCGGCCGCGGCATCTTCCTCATGCGCAGCTTCATGGACGCCCTCACCCTGCACCGCGCGCCCGGGAGGGGCACCGAAGTCCTGATGGTGAAGAAGATCGGGTGATGCCGGTCGCCCCGGAGCTGCTCCAGACGGCGATCGAAATCGTCGTGCGCGCGGGTGAAATCCAGTTGGCGAGGGCCGGCCGGGCGGTGCGGATCGACAAGAAGGGGCCGATCGATCTCGTGACCGAGGTGGACATCGAGATCGAGCGGATGTGCCGCGACGTGCTGGCCGATCGCTTTCCGACCCATGCGGTGCTGGCCGAGGAGCTGCCGAATCCGGAGCCCGCCGGCGCCCCCCCGGAGCACCGCTGGATCTTCGACCCGATCGACGGCACGGTGAACTACGCGCACGGCCTGCCGATCTTCTGCGCGTCGCTGGCGCTGGAGGTGGCGGGGCGGGTGGAGGCGGGGGCGGTCTACGACCCGTCGCGGGCGGAGCTGTTCGTCGCCGAGCGGGGCGCCGGCGCGCGGCTCAACGGGGCGCCGCTGTCCGTGTCGCCCGCCGCCGGCCTGCTCGACGCCGTGCTGTGCACCGGCTTTCCCTACGACGTGCACGAGACGGCCGACGAGGTGCTCGGGTTGTTCGGGGAGTTCGTGCGCCGGGCGCGGGCCGTCCGGCGGCTCGGCTCCGCCGCCCTGGATCTCTGCTACGTCGCTGCCGGCCGGCTGGACGGATTCTGGGAGCAGCGGCTCAACCCGTGGGACACGGCCGCCGGAGCCCTCATCGTGCAGGAGGCCGGCGGCCGGGTCACCGGCCTCGACGGGCGGCCGTTCACCCCGTTCGACGGCGACGTGCTGGCGTCCAACGGCGCCCTGCACGATCCGATGCTCGAGGTCGTGCGGGGTTTCGCGGGTGTCCGTTCACGAAACCGGACGGACTGACACCCCCCTGGGACACCCCCCGCTCCCGCCGGCCGGGATTTCGCCGCGCGGGCAGCGGCCGATCCGGTTGGCATCGATCGTGCTGCTTCCCTTTGACGGATGCCGATCGGCCACGCCCGGCGCGCAGGGCGCCGGCGGGCCGCAGGCCGTTGAGTGGAGAACACCATGCCAACACGAAGCCTGCTCGTCGCGACGGCCGCGCTGGCCGCCGTTCTGCTTGCGCCGCACGCGGCGCTCGCGCAGCAGTCGCTGGCGCTCAACATCGGGCACTTCGGGGTCCGCGGCACCGATGCGCGCGTCGACGACGACGTCCTGCTCGAGAACCTCAACCTCTTCTCGTTCGATCCGACCGAGCTCGACAGCGTCACGTTCGGCGGCGAATGGCTGATCGCCCTCGGCGATCACCTCGAAGCCGGCGTCGGGATCGGCTTCATGCGCGGCACGGCCCCGAGCACGTACACCGACTTCGTCAACGACGACGGCACGGAGATCCTCCAGGACTTCCACCTGCAGATGGTCCCGATCACCGGCACGCTGCGGCTGTTCCCGCTCGGCGACACCGCGGTCCGTCCGTACATCGGCGGCGGGATCGGGCTGTTCATGTGGCGCTACAGCGAGGTGGGGGAGTTCATCGACTTCTACGACTACACCGTCTTCCGGGATCGCTTCGTCGCGAGCGGCGCCGACATCGGCACCGTCGTTCTCGGCGGCGTGCGCGTGCCCCTCGGCGACAGCCTCGCCGCAGGCGTCGAGGTGCAGTATCAGCGCGCCGCCGGGCGGGTCGGCGTCGACGAGGGCTTTCTGGCGGAGCGCATCGATCTCGGCGGCCTGACGACCCGCTTCACGTTCCAGATCGAGTTCTGAAGCCGCGGTCCCGGCCCGCCGCTTCGCCATCCCGGCCCGCCGCTTCGCTATAATGCGCCGACGAGATGTCCCGCATCGTCACCTGGGTTCAGACCTTCGCGTTGTCGATCGGCGGGCCGGGCCTGTTCTTCGTCGCCTTCCTGGACTCCTCATTCCTGTCCCTGCCGGAGATCAACGACCTGCTGGTCGTGATGCTGGTCATCCAGCACAAGGAGCGGATGGCGTACTACGCGTTGATGGCCACGCTCGGGTCGATCGCCGGCTGTCTCGTCCTGTACTTCCTGGGCCGCAAGGGCGGCGAGGCGCTGGTCCGGCGCCGGTTCGCCGGCCCGCGCCTGGACCGCGCGCTGGCGCTCTATCAGCGCTACGGCGTGCTGACGGTCGCGATACCGGCCATCCTGCCCCCACCATCGCCGTTCAAGGTGTTCGTCCTGCTCGCCGGGGTGACCAGGCTGCCGGTCTTGCAGTTCGTGACGGCGATTGCCCTCGCGCGCGGACTGCGCTACTTCGGCGAGGGCTGGCTGGCGGTGCGCTACGGCGACCAGGCCATCGCGCTGCTGGAGGAGAACGGCCGCGCCGTGTCGCTCGCGATCGCGGCGGTCGTGGTCGCCGCCGCGGTGGCCTATCTGATCCGGAGCCGCCGGCGGCCGTCGGGCGCGAGCGCCGCCGGCGAGCGCACGCGAGACCCGTCGTGACGAGCCTGCCGGGGCGGGCGAGCGGGCGATGAGCCGGCATGCCGCGGCCGCGCGGCCGGAGCTCTCGGTGGTCGTTCCGCTGTACAACGAGGCGCCCAACGTCGAGCAGCTCCATCGGGAGCTGACGGCGGCGCTCCAGGCGCACGGCCTCTCCTACGAGCTGATTCTGGTCGACGACGGCAGCACCGACGGAACGTTCGCGGCCCTCACCGCGCTGCACGCCGGCGACCCGCATGTCTGCCTCGTCCGTCTCCGGCGCAACTTCGGGCAGACGGCCGCGTTCGCGGCCGGCTTCGACCGGGCCCGCGGCCGGATCATCGTGACCCTGGACGGCGATCTCCAGAACGATCCGCGGGACATTCCCCGCCTGCTCGCGAGGCTCGCCGACGGGGACGACAACGACATCGTCTGCGGCTGGCGGCGGGACCGGCGGGACCCGTGGCTGACCCGGCGCGTCCCGTCGTACTTCGCCAACTGGCTGATCTCGGCGACCACCGGCGTGAAGCTGCACGACTACGGCTGCTCGCTGAAGGTGTTTCGCGCCGAGGTCGTCAAGCCGTTGCGCCTGTACGGCGAGCTGCACCGTTTCATTCCGGCCATCGCCAGCGAGCAGGGCGTGCGGGTCGCGGAGATCGCGGTGAACCATCGGGAACGGCGCTTCGGGGCGTCGAAGTACGGGCTGTCGCGCACGGTCCGGGTGATCTTCGATCTGGTGACGGTCAAGTTCCTGCTCAGCTACTCGACCCGGCCGCTCCAGATGTTCGGGCCGCTGGGCCTGCTGCTGGGCGCCGGCGGCGTCGCGATCACCGGCTACCTCGGGTACGTCCGGCTGTTCGGCGGCCAGTCCATCGGCGGCCGGCCGCTCCTGGTGCTGGGCATGCTGATGATGTTCCTGGGCGTCCAGCTCGTGACGCTGGGGTTGCTGGCCGAGCTGCAGGCGCGCACCTTCCACGAGTCGCAGGGGAAGCCGATCTACGCGATTCGCGAGCTGCTCGAGAGCCGCCTCGCGGGTGACGGCGAACCGCCGAGCCGCCTGCCCCCGTCGCGCTAGCCGGTTGGCGTCTAGCAAGCAGAGCGGCGGCGTTCGGACCGAGAACCCGTCCGCGAGTCGAGGTCGGCTGCCAGCCAGGACGGAGTAATCCGTTCCCGAGGCTGCCATCGCGAACTCGCGGCGAACTCGGTGGGCGGGCGTTCTCGCGGCGGAAGGGCACGGCGCCGTCGACGGGCCGCCGGGTGCGCTATCATCGCGCGACGGTCGCCCTCGCCGCCGGCGGTCTGTCGAGGCGCCGCGCCGGCGAATAGAGCGACCCGGGAGGAGCGTCATGAGAGCACGGATGGGGCTGGTCGCCTGCGTTGCGGTGGTGTTGTCGGGTTCAGGAGGATTCGCCGAGCAGGGGACGCCGGGGTGCGAGCCGGTCGGGGACATCCGGTTCATCTGCGATCTCGTCGGTCCCGAGGACCTCGCCATCCTGCCGGGCGAGGCGTGGGTCATCGCGTCCGGCAACCAGGAGGGGGGCCGGATTCACCTCGTGAACGTGGCCGACAAGTCCACGTCGGTTCTCTTCCCGACCCCGACGCGCACCGAGCGCCTCGACGCGTCGGCGTGGCCGGACTGCCCCGGCCCCCTCGACCCCGGGGAGCTGGACAACGACGAGTTCCGCGCCCACGGCCTCTACCTCGATCCCGGCGAGGGCGGCGTCCACGACCTGTACGTGGTGCACCACGGCCGGCGCGAGTCGATCGAGGTCTTCGAGGTGAACGCGGGGGCGCAGCCGATCTCGCTGGCGTGGGTCGGGTGCGCGGTTGCGCCGGAGGGACTTCGCCTCAACTCGGTGGTGGCGCTGCCCGAGGGCGGCTTCGCGGCGACGAGCACCTCGACCGGCGACGTCTGGGAGTGGCATGCCGGGGCCGGCTGGTCGCTCATCGCGGGTACCGAGGACACGACCCCCAACGGCCTCGAGATCTCCTCCGATGGGGAGTGGCTCTACGTCGCGGGATGGCGCGGCGAGAAGCTCACGCGCCTGTCGCGCGGGCGGACGCCGCAGCAGAAGGACGTGGTGCCCATGGGGTTCCGGCCCGACAACCTGCGGTCGGTCGACGGCGGCGCGGTGATCCTGGCCGCCGGCCACGGCGACTTCGGCACGCCGGAGGAGACCTCGAACGTGGCCCTCGTCGATCCCGAGACGCTGGAGGTCCGGCGCATCTTCCGGCACCCTCGAATGGAGGGGTTCGCGTCGTCCACCGCGGCCATCCGCATCGCCGGCGAGATCTGGCTGGGCACGAACCGCGGCGGAATGATCGCGTACTTCCCGGACCCCGACGGGGTGGCGGTGCGCTAGCTACTAGCGCGGCTTGCCGGCGGTTGCCTGCAGGACCGCGGCGATGACCGCCTGCTGGCGCGTCTCCGACAAGTGGGGATGGATGGGGAGCGAGAGGACCTCGCGGGCCGCCCGCTCGGCCTGCGGGAACGCCCCGGGGCCGTAGCCGAGGTCCGCATACCCCGCCTGCAGGTGCACGGGCGCGGGATAGTGCACGGCGGTCTCCACGCCGCGGCGGGCCAGTTTCTCCCGCAGCGCGTCCCGCGCCGCCGAGCGCACGGCGTACACGTGGAAGGCATGGTCCGCGTACGGCATGACCCCCGGGGGCCGGACGACCCCGCGCAGGGCGGCGTCGTAGCGCCGGGCCAGCGTGCGCCGGGTTCGGTTCCATGCGTCGAGGCGGGCCAGCTTGACGCGCAGGATCGCCGCCTGGACGGCGTCGAGACGATAGTTCCCCGGACGCAGCACGCGCCCCGGGTGCTCCACCGGCTGCCAGGTGCGGAGCCGCCGGGCGGCGCGCGCGCGGTCGCCGTCGTTCGTGACGATGATCCCGCCCTCGCCGGCTGCGCTCAGATTCTTGCTCGGGTAGAAGCTGAAGCAGCCCAGATCGCCCAGCCCCCCGACGCGCCGGCCCTTGTAGCGCGCGCCGTGGGCCTGGGCGGCATCCTCGACGACGACCAGCCGATGCCGGCGGGCCACGTCCAGGATGGGATCCATGTCGGCCGGCTGTCCGTACAGATGAACCGGTACGATGGCCCGCGTGCGCTCCGTCACCGCCCGCTCGACCGCGGCCGGGTCCATGGTGAGCGCCGGCGCGGCGACGTCCACGAGTCGCGCGCGCGCGCCGGTGTGCAGGATGGCCGCCACCGTCGCCACGAAGGTGAACGGCACCGTGATCACCTCGTCGCCGGGCCCGATCCCGCAGGCGGTCAACGCGACGACCAGCGCGCTCGTTCCGGAGCTCACGCCGACCGCGTGCCGCGTCCCGCAGTAGCCGGCGAATTCGGCCTCGAAGGCTTCCACCTCGGGCCCGAGCGCGTAGCGGCCGCTGCGCAGCACGCGGACGGCGGCCGCTTCCAACTCCGCCCGCAGCTCCGCGTGCTGCGCCTGCAGATCGACCAGCGGGATCACGATGCGCGCTCCGGCACGGGTCGGATTCTACTGCCCCGTCGCCGCGCCCGATCCGACGGGAACCAGCGGCCAGCCGTCGCCTGCCGTGAACTCCCGGGCCGCGAAGCACCATACGACCAGCCGCTTCCGCGCCCAGAACGCGGCATCGTGCTCCGCGCGCCTGCGCAGCTCGACGCGCGCCGCGGTCGCGCCCGAGCCCGGCACGGCAATCAGGTCGACCGCCAGACCGAGCTCGAAGGCCATCTGGTCCGCCAGGCCGGCGCCGGTGGCGTGCATGTCGGCGCCGGCCTGGAAGATCAGGTTGTGGCTGTCGCCGAGGAGCACGATCGGGCTCTCGGGGTCGGGGACCACCGCCGCGGCCGGGCGCGTTCCGGCCGCGGCGACTCCGCGCAGGCGGACCTCCTCGCGCGGGACCCCCGGGCGGTCGAGCGCGGCGTGCAGGTCGCCGGTGATGCTCGTCGAATACCAGCGCGGCGTGAAGGCGGTCGTCGCGAGCTCCGGGTACCAGCCCCGATCGCGCACCGCCGCGGCGATTGCCTCTCCCGCCAGCACGCAGCCCACGCCGGACCAATGGCTGTCCCGCCGGCAGTAGGGCGTGCCCTCGGGGTGGAAGCGGTTGGCGAGGAAGTGGTCCGTCAGATCGAGCACGTCGACGCCCTGCTCGCGCAGGAGGCCGTAGAACGCCTCGTGGGCGGCGTCGAGCCGCGGCACGGGAATCGGTACGTCGACCCCGGCAGCCGCCTTCTCGGGATAGATGATGCTCTTGGGCGGCACCGGCACCAGCAGCAGCTCCACGCCGCGGGCGTCGAGCTGGCGCTTGAAGTCGAGTATCGCCGGCAACGGATCGGCGCCCGCCGGGTCGCCGCCCGGCGGGTCGCTGCGGGCCGCAGGCTGCCGATCCGCGCTGCCCCAGAACCGCCCTGCGGCGACGTGCCGCAGCTCGGGTCCGAGGAACAGCCAGTCGTCCAGTCCGCCGGCCACGAGCGAGTGGCGCCGGGCGGCTGCCGCGGCCTGCTCGGCGAGGCCGGAGCGGAACTGCTCGAGCAGTCCCTCGGGGACGTCCGGACCGCAGGCCAGCAGCAGGCCGGCCGCGGCCGCCACGCGGGCCGCCCGCTGCATCATCGCCGCCCCTCCGCCGGCTCGTCGTCATGCATGCTCCACAGGTACACGAGAAGCGCGGGTACGTCCAGCCGGCGGGGCTTCCATCAGACGGGGCTGCGCCCCGAGCCCCCGGCGTCCGCTTGCGGGGACCCCATCGCCCCGCGCCGCTACCGCCGAGGCGCGCTGTGCGCGCCTTGCCGGCTGCGCCGGCGCCGCAATCAGACGGGGGCTCTGCTCCGAACGCCCGCGCTGTGCGCGCCTCAGAGTGTAGACTCGGTGGGGGATGGCCTATCGCAGCAATCTGGAAGCCCGGCTGGCGCGCAAGGTGACCCGCGCGATCAGGACCTTCGACCTGATCGAGGACGGCGATCGCGTCATGATCGGCCTGTCGGGCGGCAAGGACAGTTGGGCGCTGATGCAGTTGCTGGATGTGCTGCGCCGCCGGGCGCCGGTCGACTTCACGCTGGTGGCCGTCAACGTCGATTCGGGCTACGCCGGCTATCGGCACGACGCGATCGCACGGGCTTGCGGCGAGCGCGGCTGGGAGTACCGCATCGAGCACACGGCCATCGGCGAGATCATGGACGACGTCCTCGCCGCCGACGCGACGCCCTGCTCGCTCTGTGCCCGGCTGCGGCGCGGCGTCCTGTACCGGCTTGCGGCGGACATGGGCGCCACGAAGATCGCCCTCGGGCACCACGCCGACGACTTCGTCGAGACGCTGCTGCTCAACCTGTTCTTCGCCGGCAGCCTGAAGGCCATGCCGGCGCGCCTGGTCTCGGACGACGGGCGCCACGTGGTCATTCGTCCCCTCGTGTACGTGGCCGAGGACGAGGCGCGGGCGTACACGCGCGCCTGCGAGCTGCCGGTCATCGGTTGCTGCTGCCCGGTCTGCGGAGATCTGAGCCTCAAGCGCCAGCGCATCAAGCGCCTGCTGCTCGACCTCGACCGCGAGCACCCCGGGGTCAAGAACTCCATGCTCAAGGCGCTCGGCAACGTCGCGCCACGGCACCTGCTCGATACCCGTCTCAATCCGGTCGCCGAGCTGCGCGCGCGGGTAGCCGGCGACCTGGAGCTGGCCGCCTCGTAGTGGCGAAACCCCGCGTCGCACCGAGCGCGGCGGGAGCGGAGCGGGGCAGTGGGCCCCTGCAAGCGGACGCCGGGGGTTCGGGACAAGGCCCCGTCTGAACAAGGCCCCGTCTGATTCCGAATGCGAGTGGTCCTGCAGCGCGTGAGCTCCGCGTGCGTCAGCGCCGGCGGCCGCCGGCTGGGAAGCATCCGGCGCGGCCTGCTCGCGCTGGTCGGCGTGGGGCGCGGCGACGGCGCCTCCGACGTGGCGTACATGGCGCGCAAGCTTCCCCGGATCCGGATGTTCGAGGACGAGGCCGGCCGGATGGCGCGCTCGCTCGCCGACATCGGCGGAGAGCTGCTCGTCGTGTCCCAGTTCACGCTGTACGGCGATTGCCGCAAGGGCCGGCGGCCGTCGTTCGACCGGGCGGCCCCGCCCGCCGCGGCGCGCGGCATCTACGAGGACCTCGTCGCGGCCCTGCGGGAGACCGGTCTGACGGTGCGCACGGGTGAATTCCAGGCGCTGATGCGCGTCGAGCTGGTCAACGACGGTCCGGTGACGCTGCTGCTCGACAGCGACCACCTGCGGCGAGACGATGCGGAGTGATCCGGCTCTCCGCCTGCTGGCGCTTGCCGCCCTGCTGCCGCTCCTGTGCGCCGGCCCCGCCGCCGCGCAGCAGCGCCCGCTGCTGACGGAGGATCCCGAGTCGATCGGCGCCGGCATGATGCTGCTCGAAGGCGGATTCGACTACACCTGGGAGCAGCCGTACCCGGTTTCAGGGCTGCGTGGACACCGGCTGCGGGCGCCGATCCTGGGCGTGAGCTTCGGCGTCAGCTCGGTTGCCGAGGTGCAGATCGACGGGATCTCCTACCAGCGGCTGCGCGTCCTCGACCGCGGAAGAGGTCCGCTCTCCGCGCTCGTGAACGTCGCCGGCAACACCGCGCAGGACATGGAGGATCTCATCGTCGGCACCAAGGTGCGCGTGATTCCCGAGACGGACTTCAGCCCGTCGTTCGCGCTGCGGTTCGCGACGCGCCTGCCGAACGCCGGCAACGAGAGCGGCCTCGGGGTCGACTCGATGGCCTTCTTCAACACGCTCCTGGTGGGCAAGAGCTTCGGACCGGCCCGCGTCGTCGCCAACGTCGGCCTGGGCATCCTGTCCGACCCGGTGCGCGGCGACCGGCAGAACGACGTGGTGATGTACGGCGTGTCCGTGACGCGCGCCCTGAACCCGTTCGCCCAGCTCGTCGCGGAGATCAACGGCCACGCCAACACGCGCCGCGGGACCCCCCCGCCCGGCACCGACACGTCGGGCTACCTGCGCGCCGGCGTGCGCTACCGGCTGGGCCCGCTGCGGCTCGACGGCGCCGTGATCAGCGGGCTGACGAGCCGCGACGGCAAGTTCGGCGTGACCGCGGGCCTCACGTGGATCTTCCCGGGGCTGCCGGTCCCGGCCAGTTGACGCGCGCCGGATGCCCGCGGGTTCCATGCCTGTCGAGTTCACCAAGGCGCACGCTTACGGCAACGATTTCCTCTTCATCGAGGAGCGTTTGGCGGCTGGCGGGGAGGCCGCCGCGTGGGCCCGCGCGGTGTGCGACCGCCACCGCGGCATCGGTGCGGATGGGCTCATCCTCTACAACCGGACCCCCGCCGGCGCGACGATGAAGCTGCTCAACGCCGATGGATCGCCCGCCGAGGTGTCCGGCAACGGCGTGCGCTGCCTCGCGGCCATCGTCGCCGACGGGGACGACGCACGCGGGCAGGCCGCGGAGATCACGATCGAGACCGCCGGCGGCGTCAAGACGCTGACCCTGCTGGAGGCTGCCCCGCCGCGCTTCAGGTTCAGAGCGTGGATGGGTCGGGCGTCCGGGCTCGCGCGGCGGCAGCTCGAGGCCGCGGGCGAGCAGGTCAGCGTGATCGTGCTGTCGGTCGGGAACCCGCAGTGCATCGTGTTGGCCGATGCGCTCGATACGGCGCGATTCGCGCGGCTGGGGCCGGCGCTGGCGACGCACGAGGCGTTTCCCGAGGGGACGAACGTGGAGCTGGTGCAGGTCGAGCGCCCGGATCGGCTGCGCATCCGCATCTGGGAGCGAGGCGTGGGTCCGACGAGCGCCTCCGGTACGGGAGCCTGCGCCTCGGCTGTCGCGGCGACCGTGTTCGGCGGGGCGGCGCCGGTCATGGATGTGGTCTCGCCCGGGGGCTCGCAACGGGTCGAGCTGACCGCGGACGGGATCTACCTCACGGGCTGGGCCGAGCTCACGGCCCGGGGCGTCTGGCTGAGCCCGCCGCCGGGAGCGTAGCGGTGCGTGGGACGCCGGGGCCCCCGGCGGCTGGTAGCTTTCGCGTACTCCAGAGGGCGGCGCCGTCGCCGTCCTTGCCGCGTCGGCGATGCGGGGCGCCGGGCGCGGGGAGGTCCCGCGCCGACTGGCGCGCTCTGTAGTACGATGGCATGGCGGCACACGGCTTGAAGGCGCGAGGAGCATGCGATCGCTCGCGCCGCACGACCGCCCTCGCGAGAAGCTCGACCGACTCGGTTCGAGCGTCCTCGGCGACAACGAGCTCCTGGCCGTCATTCTCGGGCACGGCTATCACCGTGCAAGCGCCCTGGACATCGCCAACCGGGTACTGGGGGCGGCGGGTGGGGTGCACGGGTTGACGCGCCTGTCCGAGGGGCAGTTGCGGCGGGTCACCGGGGTCGGGCCGGCCAGGGCCGCACAGATTCTGGCTGCGGTGGAGCTGGGGCGGCGGACGCTGGCGCGCTCGCCGGCCGAGCGCACCCTGCTGCGCAGCCCGCGGGATGTCGCCGCGTACCTGCTGCCCCGCTACGGGGCCGGGCTGGTCGAGCAGTTCGGCTTGCTGATGCTGGATACCAAGCACCGGGTGCTGCGCGCCACGGTGCTTTCGATAGGCACGCTGGATGCCAGCCTGGTGCATCCGCGGGAGGTGTTCCGGGCGGCCGCCGCCGCCGGCGCCGCGGCGCCGGTGCTGTTTCACAATCACCCGTCGGGCGATCCGACGCCCAGCGTGGACGACGTCGCGCTGACCGAGCGCATGGTGCAGGCCGGCACGCTCATGGGGATCGACGTGATCGACCACGTCGTGCTGGCCGACGTCCGGTACTTCAGCTTCAAGGAGAGCGGACGAATCTAGGCGCGCACGGCGCGCCTCGGCGGTAGCGGCGCGGGGCCGTGGGGTCCCCGCAAGCGGACGCCGGGGGTTCGGGGCAAAGCCCCGTCTGATTGACAAATGGGGAGGATCCTGTACTTCGACTGCTTCTCGGGCGCTTCCGGCGACATGATCCTCGGCGCGCTGCTCGACGCCGGGCTGCCGCTCGAGCAGCTCCGGGCCGCCGTCGGGAGCTTGGCGCTCGACGGCGTGACGCTCGAGGCCGAGCGCGTCGAGCGGTCCGGGATCGGGGCCACGAAGTTTCGCGTCCGCGGCGCCGGCGGGGGGCGCCCGCACAACCACGACGGCGGCCATGACCGGCACGGCCACGACCATCACCACCACGATCATCATGACCAGCATCACCACGGCCCGGACCACCACGCCCAGGGCCACCGGGGGTTGAGCGAGATCTGCGCGCTGGTGGACCGCTCGGCCCTGTCCGCGGCGGCGAAGGACCGGGCCAGGCGTCTCTTCCGGCGCCTGGCGGAGACGGAAGCCGACATTCACCGGCGGCCGGTGGAAGAAATCCACCTGCACGAGGTAGGGGCCGTCGACTCGATCATCGACATCGCCGGGGCCGTGTTCGGCCTCGAGTGGGTGGGTGCCGATCGCATCGTCTCGTCACCGCTCAACGTCGGATCGGGTACGGTGACGTGCGCCCACGGGGTGCTGCCGGTGCCGGCCCCGGCCACGGCGCGGCTGGTGGCCGGCGTGCCGGTATACTCGACCGGCGTCGAGGCCGAGCTGCTCACGCCGACCGGGGCGCTGCTGGTCACCGACTACGCGTCGCAGTACGGGCCGCTGCCGGCGCTGCGCGTGCGGCACGTGGGGTACGGCGCCGGCGACCGGGATCTGCCCGGCTCGCCGAACGTCGTGCGCGTCGTCATCGGCGACGACGATGCCGGCGGGGGCCTGCAGCGCGTCGTCGTCATCGAGAGCGAGATCGACGACATGAACCCGCAGATCTTCGGCGTGCTCATGGACCGGCTCCATGCCGCGGGCGCCCTGGACGTCTTCTACGCGCCCGTCCAGATGAAGAAGAACCGTCCGGGGACGCTGGTCTCCGTCGTCGCGCTGCCGGCGGACCGCGAGGCGCTGACCGCGCTGCTGTTTCGGGAGACGACCACCATCGGCGTCCGGTTCAAGGAGATGGATCGCGAGCGGCTCCATCGCGAGCAGGTGACGGTGGAGACGCCGCTCGGCCCGGTGCGGTTCAAGGTGGCCGGCCGCGGCGGCGACGTGGTCAACGCGTCACCCGAGTTCGACGACTGCCTGCAACTCGCCGAGCGGCACGACCTGTCGGTCAAGGCCGTGCAGGCGATCGCAACGAAGGCGTATCTGGATCGCTAGCATGCCCCGCTTCTACATCACCACCGCCATCGACTACGTGAACAGCCGGCCGCACCTGGGCACGGCGTACGAGAAGGTGACCGCCGACGTCATCGCGCGCTACAAGCGGCTCGCCGGCTTCGATACGCGGTTCCTGATGGGCAACGACGAGCACTCGCAGAACGTGTATCAGCGCGCGCGCGAGGAGGGGCTCGAGCCGCTGGCCTTCTGCGACCGGATGGAGGCCGCGTTCCGGGACGTCTGGCGGAGGCTGGACATCTCCTTCGACGACTTCATCCGGACGACGGAAGATCGCCACCGGACCGGCGTGACGGCGCTCGTCTCGCGCCTGATCGAGTCGGGCGACGTCTACGAGGGATTCTACGAAGGCTGGTACTGCGTCTCGTGCGAGGCGTTCAAGCAGGAGAAGGACCTCGTCGACGGCGCCTGCCCGGTGCACCAGCGCCCGCCGCAGTGGATCCGCGAGAAGAACCACTTCTTCCGCTTGTCGAAGTATCGGGAGCCCCTGCTCGAGCGCTACGCGGCGCACCCGGAGGCGCTCGAGCCGGAGATCCGCCGCAACGAGATCCTGCGGCTGCTCGAGGCCGGTCTCGAGGACATCTCCATGAGCCGGACCGGGCAGTCGTGGGGCATACCGGTTCCGTCCGATCCCGGCAGCGTGGTCTACGTCTGGATGGACGCGCTGATCAACTACGTCTCGGGCGTCGGCTACGGCACCGACGACGCGCTGTTCGACACCTGGTGGCCGGCCGACCTGCACGTGATCGGCAAGGACATCACCCGCTTCCACTGCGTCGTCTGGCCCGCGATGCTGATGAGCGCCGGCGTCGCGCTGCCGCGGCAGGTGTTCGGGCACGGCTGGGTCCACTGGCAGGGCCAGAAGATGAGCAAGTCGCTCGGCACGGCCGTGGATCCGCTGGAGGCGGTCGAGCGCCTGGGGCCGGATCCGTTGCGGCTGTACCTGACCAAGGAGATCGCCTACGGTCAGGACGGCGACTTCACCTGGGAGCGGTTCGAGGATCGCTACAACGTCGACCTCGCGAACAACTTCGGCAATCTCGTCTCGCGCATCGTCGCGATGGCCCACCGCTACCGGCAGGGGCGGCTGGTGTCCCCGCCCGGCCCGCCCGGCCCGCTCGCTGCGACGGCGGCGTCGGCGGTGGCGGGCTATCGGCAGGCGATGGATCGCTTCGCGCTGCACCAGGGCGTGGCTGCGGCATTCCGGATCGTGGACGCCGCCAACGAGTACATCGCGGACGTCGAACCGTGGGTGGTGGCCAGGGATCCGGCGCGCGCCGCGGAGCTGGACCGGCAGCTCTACGACGTGAGCGAGGCGGTGCGGCTGGCCGCCGTGCTGCTGGCGCCGGTCATGCCGCGGTCGTGCGCCGAGGTGCTGGCGCGCATCGGCGCCGCCGCCCCGGCGGACGCGCTGCGTCTCGAGCGGGACGGCGCCTGGCAGGCGCCGCCCGGCGCGGAACGCCGCCTGGTCAAGGGGCCGCCCCTCTGGCCGCGCATCGAGGCCGGCCAGGCCGCAGCGCCGGGCGCGGCGCGGCCGGCACGGAGAGAGCAGAATGCGAAGGAGCAGGAAGCAATGAGCCCACCGGATGCGGCGCCGCCGCCGCAGGAGCGGGCGCCGGAACAGCAGGAGCGGGCGCCGGAACGACCCCGCATCTCGTTCGATCAGTTCACGCAGATGGAGCTGCGCGTCGGTCGCGTCGCGGCCGCCGAGGCGGTGCCGAAGTCGAGGAAGCTGCTGCGCCTCGAGGTCGAGGACGGCGCGGGGGTGCGCCAGATCGTGGCCGGCCTCGCCAGGTCCCATCCTCCCGAGACGCTGGTAGGCCGGAGCGTGGTGTTCATCGCGAACCTCGAGCCGGCGACGCTCGCAGGGCTCGAGTCGAACGGCATGGTGCTGGCCGCGTCCGGCGCGGACGGCACGCCGGTGCTCCTCACGGTGGACCTCCCGGACCAGGCGCCACCCGGCTCGACGATCAGCTAGGAGTCTGCGCCGTAGAACGGCGTAGACTCCTAGTGAGGGTTGGTTGGGCGGCAACCGGAGCCGCAGGCGACGATTGCCGGGCTAGGAGCGCAGCCCCGTCTGATGGAAGCCAAGGAGTCTGCACCACACGACCGTGCAGACTCCGCAAGGCGCGCACGGCGCGCCTCGGCGGTAGCGGCGCGGGGCGAAGGGGTCCCCGCAAGCGGACGCCGGGGGTTCGGGGCGCAGCCCCGTCTAATGATTGACTCGCACTGCCATCTGGCCGACACCGCCTTCGTGGACGACCTCGATGCAGTGGTCGGCCGGGCGCGCGCGGCCGGCGTCGAGCGGGCGCTGTGCATTCTCGACGTGACGAACGACGACGAGGCGCAGCGCGCCGAGCAGGTGGCCGAGACGTGGCCGGCCGTGCGCTTCGCGGCCGGCGTGCACCCGCATCAGGCAGCGCCGTTCGAGGAGGAGGGCGACGCGGCTGTCGGCGCGGTCCGCGCGGCGCTCGAGCGCTTCAACGGCGTCTGCGCCATCGGCGAAATCGGGCTGGACTACCACTACGACTTCGCCCCGCGGCCCGTGCAGATCGAGGTGTTCCGGCGCCAGATCGCCCTCGCGCGGGAGCTCGGCCGGCCCATCGTGATCCATACGCGCGAGGCGGACGACGATACGTTCGCGGCCATCCGCGCCGAGGGGCGGGGCGACGTGCGGGGCGTCTTCCACTGCTTCACCGGCGATGCGGCGGCGGCGCGCCGCGCGCTCGACCTCGGCTTCCACGTCTCGTTCTCCGGCATCGCGACGTTCCGGCGGGCGGACGACATTCGCGCCGCGGCGGCGGTCGTGCCGGCCGACCGGCTGCTGGTCGAGACCGATGCGCCCTACCTCGCGCCGGTTCCCTTCCGCGGCCGCCGCAACGAGCCGGCCTGGGTGGCGCACGTGGTCGAGGTGCTGGCAGGCGTGCGCGGGGAGCCGGCCGCCGACCTCGCGGCGGCAACGTCGGCGGCGTTCGCCGCGCTCTTCGACGCCGCCGTCTGATGCCCGGCGCCGTGCGGGTTGCCCGCCGCGTTGACACCCGTTTGGCGAGTGTGTTCTGATTCCTTCCGCCCCGTGCCCGCAAGAATCGACTCGCCCGTACTGGCTGACCTTGCGCAACTCTTCGAGCCGATTCGGGCCGAGCTCGAGGCGGTCGAGGACGCCTACACCACCCACATCCAGTCCGGCGAGGGCCTCGCCCCCGGCGCCCTCGAGGGCCCCGCGCATGCCGTCGACGATCTGATTCCGGAAATGGCGCGGTACATCCAGGCCGGCGGCGGCAAGCGGGTGCGGCCGGCGCTGCTGCTGATGGCGGCGCGCATGTGCGGCTACGCCGGCGAGCGGCCCGTCCTGTTCGCGTCGGCCGTCGAGTTCATCCATACCGCGACGCTCGTCCACGACGACGTCATCGACGGCTCCGAGCTCCGGCGGGGCCGCCGCGCGATGCACTCGCGCTGGGGCAACAACATGACGGTGCTGCTGGGCGACTACCTCTACATCCGGGCGATGGAGGTGGCGCTGACCTACGACGACGCCATCGCCATCGTGCGGCTCCTGTGCGACGCCACGCGGCGGATGATCGAGGGCGAGATCTACCAGTTGACGAAGGTGGGCGCCGCCGACATCACGGAGGAGGAGTACTTCGAGATCATTCGGCGCAAGACCGCGTACCTGTTCAGCGGATCGGCCGAGATCGGCGGCCTGCTCGGCAAGGCCGGGGAGGAGCAGCGGCTGGCGCTGCGCGAGTACGGGTTCAATCTCGGCGTCGCCTTCCAGCTCGTCGACGATCTCCTGGACTTCACCGCGGACCGCGCCGCGCTGGGCAAGCCGGTCGGCGGCGATCTGCGGGAGGGGAAGGTGACGCTGGCGGCAATCCACCTCCTGCGCCGGGAGGGCCGGCCGAGCCGCGCCCACGACATCGTCCGGTCCGTCGTGGAGACGGGAGCGATCGCGGCCGAGGAGTGGAGCGAGCTCCTGGCGCTGCTCAGGGAGCGGCAGGCCATCCGGTACGCCCACGAGAAGGCCGTGAAGTACGCGGCGGCCGCCAAGCAGTGCCTCGACGCCTTTCCTCCGTCTCCCGAACGCGCCGCGCTCGGCGCGCTGCCCGACTTCGTGCTCGCGCGGGACCGTTGACAGCCAGCCCACCCGACGGCGCTCGCCAACGGGCCGCCTTCCTGCGCGGCGAGATACGCCGCCACGAGCATCTCTACTACGTGCTCGACCGGCCTGAGATCACCGACGGCGAGTTCGATGCCCTGCTGGTCGAGCTGCGCCGGATCGAGGCGGAGCATCCCGCGCTCGTCAGGCCCGACTCGCCGACGCAGCGGGTCGGCGGCGCGCCGCGGGAGGGTGTCGAGCGGGCGGCCCACTCGTCGCAGATGCTCAGTCTGGACAACGCCCTCGACGACGACGAGCTGCGCGACTTCGATCGCCGCGCGCGGGAGCTGGCGGAGGCGGCCGAGCTCGACTACGTCGGCGAGCTGAAACTCGACGGCGTCTCGCTGGCGGTGCGCTTCGCAGGTGGCGAGCTGGCGCTGGCATTGACGCGCGGAGACGGCGTCCGGGGCGAGGTCGTCACGCCGAACGCCCGCACGCTGAGGACCGTGCCGCTGTCGATTCCATCGGCGGCGCTGCGCGCGGCGGGCGTGCCGGACGACTTCGAGGTGCGCGGCGAGGTGGTGATGCCCAAGCGCGCGTTCGCGCGCCTCAACGAACGCCAGCTGGCGGCGAGAGAGGAGCCGTTCGCCAATCCCCGCAGCGCAGCGGCCGGCTCGCTACGGACGCTGGACGCTTCGATTACGGCCGCCCGTCGTCTCGACTTCTACCCCTACCTGCTCCTGGCGGACGGCGTCGCCGTGTTCCACTCGCAGTGGGAGTCGTTGGAGGCGCTCGCGGCGATCGGCTTCAAGGTGAATCCGAACCGCACGCGTCTGCGCGGCCTCGAGGAGCTGCGGGCGTTCCGGGACGACTGGCTGGGCCGACGGGACACGTTGCCCTACGAGATCGACGGCCTCGTCTTCAAGGTCGACGCCGTGGCGCTCCAGCAGCGGCTGGGCGCGACCGCCAAGGCGCCGCGCTGGGCAATCGCGTGCAAGCCCCCTGCGCAGCAGGCGGAGACGGTCGTGCGGAACATCGAGGTGCAGGTCGGGCGGACCGGCGCCGTGACGCCCCGCGCCGTGCTGGAACCCGTGCAGGTGGGCGGCGTCACGGTGTCGCGGGCCACGCTGCACAACGAGCAGGAAATCGACCGGCTCGGGCTGCAGATCGGCGACCGGGTCGTGGTGATTCGCAGCGGCGACGTCATCCCGAAGGTCGTGCGTGTGGCGGCGGAAGGGCCGGAACGCAAGCAGTTTCGCATGCCGGCAGGCTGTCCAGTGTGCGGCGGCGATGTTAGGCGCGAGGAGGACGAGGCGGTGGCGCGTTGCCACAACGTGAGCTGCAGCGGGCGGCTGAAGGAATCGATCGTACACTTCGCGCACCGCTCCGCCCTGGACATCGACGGCTTGGGCGACTGGCTGGTTGACGAGCTGATCGCGCCCACGGACCCAGGCGGTTCGGACCGGCCATTGGTCAGGAATCTGGCCGATCTGTACAAGCTGAAGCAGGAACAGCTCGCGCCGCTCGAGAAGAACGCCGGGCTGGGTGCGGAACGGTCTGCCGAGCTGGTAGCCGCCATCGCCCGCTCGAAGTCTGAGATGACGCTGACAGGCGTGGTGCAAGCGCTCGGCATTCCGGGCGTGGGCCCGCGCAAAGCGGACCTGTTGGCGCGCGGCTTCAGCAGCCTGGAGGCGCTTGCGGCCGCAGGCGCGGACGATATCGCGCGCGTCAAGGGCATCAGCCCCCGGGATGCCGCCGCGGTCCAGGCTGTCCTCGCGGAGGCGCCGACCCGGCGGCTGGTCGAGCTGCTGGTGGAGGCGGGCCTGCCCGGCGGGGGGGAGGCCGAGAGCCCGGCCGCGGCGGATGCCGAAGCGCACCATGGGGAGAACGCGGTACAGCCGCCTCCGGCGCCCGACGAGGCGGCGTTCCGACAGGTTCTCCGGCGGTTCGTCCAGCACGGAGTGAAGGGGATGGGCGACGTGGTCGCCGGCAAGCTGGTGGACGAAGGCCTAGTGCGGGAGCCGGCCGACCTCTATGGGTTGAGCGCGGCGCAACTGGCGCGGATTCCGATGCGGATCAAGCTCGGCGATAAGTCGGCAAGGAAGATCGTCGAGGGCCTGAAGGAATCGAAGCACGTTCCATTGGCGCGGCAGGTGTACGGACTCGGTATCCGCCACGTCGGGGAGCGCACGGCGGAGCTGCTGGTGGCGCGCTTTCCGAGCTTTCATGAGCTGAAGGCGGCGACGGCAGAGCAACTTGAGGAGGTGGACGAGGTCGGTCCGCGCATCGCCGGAGCGATCCGGGCGTTCTTCGAGTCGGACCCGAACCAGAAGCTGATCGAAAGACTGCAAGAGGCCGGCTTGTTCAACACCGCCGCGCCGGCCGCGGCGGATCGGTCAGGCCTTCCCAATCTGGCCGGCAAGACGTTCGTGCTGACCGGCACCCTGCCCGGCATGACCCGCGACGAGGCCCGGGCGCGCATCGAGGCGGCCGGGGGCCGCGTCACCGGGTCCGTCAGCGGGAAGACGAACTACGTCGTGGCCGGAGACAAACCGGGCTCAAAGCGGCGGAAGGCGGAGGAGCTGCGCGTCGCCGTCATCGACGAGGCCGGCCTCTTGGCACTCGTCGAAGGGGTGGGAGTGCGATGACGCAGGGAGCGGCGGGCGGTAAGGCCGCGACAACCTGCCGAGAAACGAATGTTGAAGCACCGCACGCGGGGCCAGCGCAACGGATGCGAACCATGAACGCCGCTCAACGACGCCGAATGACTGTCGTTGCACGACTCTTCGTACCGTGAGCCGACGCTGGCTCGCGCCTACGCCGGCATGATATCGTGTCGTCAATGAATACACAATGGAAGCGCGTGACTGTGGCAGCCGCTTCGGTGGCTCTTCCGGCGTGCATCTTGTGGCCATCGACAACCTACGCTGAGTTGTCCGGTGTGGCGACCGAGCAGGCACTGGCGCAGATGGCCTTGCGACAGGCGTGGAACGAGTGTCCACCAGACTCCGACGCGGACCGCCAGCGTGTGGTCAGGAGCGTAGGAGAGCGCGTCCTGAGCCAATGGCCTACGCCTCTCAAGGGCTACAACTATCGCTTCTATGTTGATTCCTGCCGGCACAGGAACGCGTGGGCGCTTCCGGCGGGACACATCAGTGTGTCGCGTGGTCTCTTGGACGCGCTGGAGACGGAGGACCAGCTTGCCGCAGTGCTTGCGCATGAGATCGCCCACGTGGAGCAGCGCCACGGGTACCGCAAGTGGCGCAACTACCGAAACCGCGCGCTGATGCGTGCCGCGCTCGTCGGATTTGCCAGCGCAACGGAGAACGCCTTCGACGATCTAGCCGCTATCACGTACAATGTCGTGACCCAACTCAACCTGTTCGCCCACAGCCGTGATCGGGAACGCGAAGCGGACCTCGCTGCCAGCATGTACTTGCGCCGCGCCGGTCTTGGCGATGGTCCCATGCGCCAAATGTTCCGGAAGCTTGGCGGCGGTGGAGGTGGATTGCTCTCAACCCACCCGCACTTGGCAGAACGGATAGCGCGAGCAGGGACAACAGAAACGCAGCCATTTGCGGACACGGACGTGTTCCATGGCTTCAACCGCCGCGGAGACAGGGTTGCCACGTTGAGATTCGATCTTCAGCGGCGGTTCGGAAACGAGCTCTCGGTCGTCGCGACCCTGACGGCGACCGATCACCTCGGCGAGAGGGACAACATCAACACCGTCAAGATCCACAGCGGCGGTCGACGGGTGACCCTCAACGAGACGACGGCAGAGCAGATCCATCCAGGGCGTCGCGTTTCCGCGATCTTCCGCAGTGATTCTGCGCGAAGTCTCATCAAGGATCCGATAGAGCGCGTGGACATGAAACTGCGTAGCGTGGAGGACTGGGTGCGCGCGTACACCGCTTCCGGAGATCCCACCGAAGTCCGTTTCGACGATACCCTGTTCGAGGGTGTTGATCGGGATGGTGAGCAGGTCGCTACGCTGAGTTTCGTGACGCAGCGCATGCTTTCGGACGGTCTACAGGTCGTTGTGCATTTCAAGGCCGGGGCGGCGATGCGTGGCAGCGATAGGATCCGGGACTTGACGGTGCTCTCTGGCGGACGCGAACTGCGTTTGTCCACGCGTGTTTCGGACAGAGTTTCGGTGGCTCGGCCGACGCGGATGTCATACCGCATTAGGGGCGCGCGCACCTTCATCGACGCACCAATCGAGTCCGTGAAGCTGAAGCTGCGGAGCGTCGAACGGTGGCAACGCGTCGTCGGCGAGTCCGAGCACGCCGACCGACTGGGGAACGCGAGGTCGGAACCGACGTGCTGGGTCTCCTTCGGCTGCGAGGGTCATTCACGGCCCGAGCCTAGAGGGAGCGTCGAACGGCGGCAACGAATCCGCGCGTCCGAGCGTGTCGACCAACCGGAGCACGCGTCGAGGACTACCTCGTCAGAGAAGCACAGCCGGGTGGCCGACGGTCCAGCTACCGATGCGGCGGCGTCCCAGAGCCTTGGCAGCGGCGGCCAGGTGGGCGCGGGGGAGCGGATCGGCAATGGAGCGGGTACGGGACGGGGCCTCAGTCCGGGCGAAGGCGGGGTCTACAGGTCAGGTGCGGGCATCGTCAATCCGCGGCTGTTGCGCGAAGTGAGGCCGCAATACACTGCTGAGGCGTTGCGCGCCAAAGTCACCGGCACCGTGCATCTGGAGATGGTCGTGCTGCCTGACGGCAGGGTCGGCGACGTGCGGGTAACACGGTCACTCGACCCGGTCTTCGGCCTGGACCAAGAGGCAGTCAAGGCCGCCAAGCAGTGGCTCTTCGAGCCAGGGACGCGCTTCGGCGAGCCGGTCGCGATTCTGGTGAACCTCGCGCTGGATTTCAATCTTCGGAAGCGTCGATGAGCGGAAGGCCATCCTCGCTGATATGACACCGCGGTTCCGAGGCCCAACGGCGTGGCCCAAAAGGGATGCGTCCTGTCGGTCCCTATCCAGGAGTGTTGCCACAAGCTGTTCAGAGAATGCGTTTCCTCATATCCATGAGTGGCCGACGAGGGCAGCCAGGGCGGCCCGGCTCGCCTTGAGACCGAGCGGCGAAATGCCCAGGGGGTACCACTTCACTCTAGCCCACCGGGGCGGCCACTCGGGCGACGTGCTCGCAGCCGTGCGGACGCCCGGTCCGCCGCCGATGTCGACCCGAACCCTTTGTCTCGAAGAATCACAGCCGGCGGTCGACGACGAACTGCATGAGCACCACTACAGAAGGCACGGTAAGCAGCCGGCTGGAACGAATCACGGTGAAAGGGGTTCAGGACCAGCCGCGAGTTGATCGACTTCGAGCTTCACTCGCGGACGGTGCTGACGGGTTCCAACGTCGCCGGGAAGTGGAACTTCATTTCGTTCTTCCGCATGATGAGCTGGGGCTGTCCGGCCCGGACAAGCTGACACTGCACATGAGCCGGCAGGGCGGCTCTCGCCGGCGTCTGCACGACGGACCTGCTCATACCTGCGAGATCGAGGCCGAGCTGACGATACGAACCGCGGCCAGAGAGAACGATTACGCCTTTCGGGCGCAGCTTTCGCGAGTCGGAACGTAAGTGAGGGTATCGGCAGTGGCGGGGACACATGTAGTGGAAGCTCTTCAGGCCGTCAGTCAAAAGCCGCGGTCCTGTGCACGATGCGGAGCCGAGGCGGTCGAAGCCGTCGAGCACCGCCACACGTTTCGCTACGGGTCCGGCGAAGCGGCGGCTGACCTGACCGTGGACCTTCCCGTCCGTCGATGCAAGGCGTGCGGCGTCGAGTTTCTCGATCGGCAATCCGAAGCGATCAAGCTGGAGGCGATCTGCGAGTACCTCGGCGTGCTTTCACCGGCGGGGCTTCGGCGGACCAGAGCACGCTACGGAATGACTCAAGCCGAGTTCGCGGACGTCACCGGACTCGGCATCGCGACCGTGGTCCGCTGGGAGAATGGATCGATGAACCACACCCCGGCGTACGACCGCTACATCCGGCTCCTGGAGAGCCCGGAGGTGATGCGGCAGCTCAAGGAGGTTGTGCAGCCTTCGGGGCCTCGGAACCCGAGGACCGTCGAACGTGCCCGATCTGGACGATGAGGATCGCTTTCTACGAGCGAAGATGAATGCCTTCCGCAAACAGCTTCATGACGGCGCGTGCGGATTCAAGACTGCCTGGGGCGCCCCCAGTTTTCTTGGACACGGATTAGTGGAGAATCCGATGTCACCAGGAGGTGGGGGTATGGTTCGGTCGAGGCGGGTGAAGGGAGCTGGGTCGGTGCCGACGGAGGGAGCCCGGAGGGCGACCGGAGTCGGCACCGACGCGGCGGAGATGGGGTCGGGGGCCTTGGCGCCGGGGCAACGGTGGAGCGCAAGCCGGAAACGGGACGTGGTGTTGCGGCTGCTGCGTGGCGAGCCGCTCGACGCGGTTTCGCGTGAAGTCGGTGTGGAGGTCTATCGCCTGGAGAAGTGGAAGACGCGGGCGCTGGCCGGCCTCGAGCGGGGTCTGAAGGAGCAGGCCGGTGAGCCGCTGGCCGCCGAGCTCGACGCGGCCAAGCGACACATCGGGGAGTTGTCGATGGAGAACGAGCTGTTGCGGTCGCGTGCCCGTGCAGCGGAGCGCCGCCTCCCTTTGGCGACGCGGAGGTCGCGACGATGAGCCAAACGACCTCCGCGACGACGGGGCGGCGCTACGGTCTCGAGCGGGTGTGCGGCACGTGGGAGCGGTCACGCTCGGCGTTCTACGCCAGGCGGGCTCGCGTGCAGCGTTCAGCGTCGGCTGACAGTCCGCGCCGCCGCGGGCCGACGCCCGCGCTGTCCGATGCGCAGCTGCTGGCGGCGATTCGTAGCGACCTGGCCCGCTCACCGTTCCAGGGCGAGGGCCATCGCAAGGTCCACGCGCGGCTGCGGATCCTCGACAACATCCGAGTCTCGCGGACGCGGGTGTTGCGCGTGATGCGCGCACAGGGCCTGCTCTCGCCGCACCGCGGGCGGCAGGGTGAGCCGAAGCGGCACGACGGCACGATTGTCACCGCGGCGCCCGACGTCATGTGGGGTACCGACGGCGCGCGGGTGTTGACCGTCGACGACGGCTGGGTCTGGACCTTCGCGGCCGTCGACCACTGGAACGCCGAGTGCGTGGGTTGGCACGTGTGCAAGGTTGGGAGCCGTTTCGCGGCCCTCGAGCCGGTCGCGCAAGGGCTCGGGCGACACCACGGCTCGGTCGAGGCCGACGCGGCCCGCGGGCTGGCGCTCCGCATGGATCACGGCAGCCAGTATCTGTCGGACCACTTCCTCAACCAGGTCCGCTACTGGGGCATCCGCCCCAGCTTCGGCTTGCTCGAAGAGCCGGAGACCAACGGCGTCGTCGAGCGCTGGAACCGCACGCTCAAGGAGCAAGCCATCTACGGTCGGGTGTTTCGAAATCTCGCCGACGTGCGCGCCGCCGTCGCCGAGTTCGTCGAGCGCTACAACCGGTGCTGGCGCCTCGAGAAGCTCGCCTATCGCACGCCACTCGAGGCCCGCGAGGAGTACGACCTACGCCACGCTGCGTAGCACAAACTTGTGTCCAAGAAACCGGGTGCGGTACAGATTCAAGACTGCCATGAAGCACCGGATACTGGTCATCGACGACGAGGCCGCCGTCCGCGAGTCGCTCAAGATGATTCTCGAGTACGACGGCTACGACTGCCTGCTGGCGCCGAGCGGTTACGAGGGCATCGAGCGTGTCGGCCGCGACAGCCCGGACCTCGTGTTCCTCGACGTCAAGATGCCCGGCATGGACGGGCTCGAGGCGCTGCGGCGCATTCGGGAGCTGGACACCCTGCTCCCCGTGGTCATGATCTCCGGCCACGCCACGGTGGGTACGGCGGTGGAGGCGACCAAGCTCGGCGCGTTCGATTTCCTGGAGAAGCCGATCTCGACCGAGCGCGTCCTGGTGACCATCCGCAACGCGCTGGCTCAGCGGCGCCTGCGAGTCGAGAACCGCAGCTTGCGGCGCGCGGCGGAGGTACGGCACGAAATGATCGGCGCCAGCCCGGCGCTGGCCGCGGTGACCGAGGCGATCCGTCGCGCGGCCCCCGTGCGGAGCGCGGTCCTCATCCAGGGCGAGAGCGGGGTCGGCAAGGAGCTCGTGGCGCGCGCGATTCACCGCAACAGCCCGCGGGCGCGCGAGCGGTTCGTGCAGGTCAACTGCGCGGCGATTCCGGACGATCTCATCGAGTCGGAGCTGTTCGGCCACGAGAAGGGGTCGTTCACCGGGGCGACCGAGAAGCAGATCGGCAAGTTCGAGCAGGCCGACCGGGGCACCATCTTTCTCGACGAGGTCGGCGACATGAGCCTCAGGACCCAGGCCAAGGTGCTGCGCGTCCTGCAGGAAGGGGAGGTCGAGAGGCTGGGCTCGGCGCGCACGCGGAAGGTCGACGCGCGGGTGCTCGCGGCCACCAACAAGGACCTCGAGCGGGCGATCGAGGAGGGCGGGTTTCGCGAGGACCTGTTCTTCCGGCTCAGCGTCATTCCGATGCACGTGCCGCCGCTGCGCGACCGGCGCGAGGACATTTCCCGCCTCGTGGAGCACTTCGCCGCGCTGTTCGCGCGCGAGAACAACTTCAAGCCGAAGCGGTTCGCCGGCGCGGCCCTCGCCGCGCTCGAGCAGCAGCGCTGGCGCGGGAACGTCCGCGAGCTCCGCAACTCCGTCGAGCGCCTGCTCGTCATGGTGCCCGGCCAGGAGATCGACGCGGCCGACGTCCGTTCCGTGCTGCGCCTGGGGGAGCGCCCGGGCGGCGGGCGGGCGGCCGGGGAGGGCGGCCGCACCCTGCGCGAGTTCAAGGAGATCGGCGAGCGGGTCTTCCTCGTCCGCAAGCTGCGCGAGTTCGGCTGGAACATCTCGAGGACCGCCGAGGAGATCGACACGCCGCGCAGCAACCTCTACAAGAAGCTGGAGCAGTACAATATCCGGCAGGAGACGGACGCCTGACCGCCCGTCGACCGGATCTTTGACATTCCGCCGCAGCCGGCCGGACGACCGCTGCGCGCCTGCGCTGCGGCGCGGGCGCGGGGAGGAAAGTCCGAACTCCGGAGGGCAGTGCGCCGGGCAACGCCCGGTCAGGGCGACCTGAAGGAAAGTGGCACAGAAAACATACCGCCCGCCGCGGTCCCGTCGGGACGGCGGTGGGCAAGGGTGAAAAGGTGCGGTAAGAGCGCACCGCGCCCGCCGTGAGGCGGGTGGCAGGCCAAACCCCGCACGGAGCAAGACCAAATAGGGAGGCGTTCGAGGGCGGCCCGTCCGAAGCCTCCGGGTAGGTCGCTCGATCCCGCCAGCAATGGCGGGGCTAGAGGAATGGTCGTCACCGGGGCGCCCGCGACCGCTCGCGGGGGCCCCGGCACAGAATTCGGCTTACGGCCGCGCTGCGGCGGAATCCTTGGGGGAGGGCAGCTTGCGACGTTCAGCGCTCGTCGTCGGTCTCGTCGCGTTGGTTGCGATCGTCGTGACCCTGGCGCCGCGCGCGCAGCGGAGCGCGGCGCGGCGCGCCGCCGGGTCGGCATTGACGGTCGACGAGTACACGCCGCGCTCGACCCTGGTGGTCGACGAGCACCCCGTGCCGCGCGCCCGGTATCCGGTCGTGGACGTGCACAGCCATCACGGCCCGGGATTCTCGGCGGCGCGGTGGGCGGGGATCGTGGCGGAGATGGACGCGCTGAACCTGCAGGTGCTGGTCAACCTGAGCGGGGGGTGGGGGAGGCTGCTGCAGCGCGGCCTCGACACCATCGCCGGCAGCCCGCATCCGGACCGCATGCTGTTCTTCGCCAATCTCGACTTCCGCGGGGGCGTCGGCCCGGGCTTCGGCCCGCGCGCCGCCGCGCAGCTCGAGCGGGACGTGGCGGCCGGCGCGGTCGGCCTGAAGTTCTTCAAGGACTTCGGGATCAGCGTGCGCGACGAGCGCGGCCGGCGCCTGCCGGTCGACCATCCGGAGCTGGACCCCGTCTTCGAGCTGTGCGCGCGGCTCGACATCCCGGTGCTGATTCACACCGGCGAGCCGCTGTCGTTCTACGAGCCGGTCGACCGGTTCAACGAACGCTGGCTCGAGCTGACGCTGCTGCCGAACCGGCGCCTGCCGGCCGACCGCTACCCGAGCTTCGAGGCGATGATGGCCGAGCGCGACCGCCTGTTTGCGCGGCATCCGCGGACCCGGTTCATCGCGGCGCACATGGGCTGGCACGCCAACGATCTCGGGCGCCTGGGACGGCTGCTCGACCGGTTTCCGAACGTGTACGCCGAGACGGGCGCCATCCTCTACGAGCTCGGGCGGCAGCCGCGGACGGCCCGCGCCTTCTTCATCGCCTATCAGGACCGGATTCTGTTCGGCAAGGACCGCTATCAGGCCGACGAGTTTCCGTACTACTGGCGCACCTTCGAGACGGCCGACGAGTACTTCGACTACTACCGGCGGTATCACGCCTTCTGGAAGCTCTACGGGATGGACCTGCCCGACGAGGTGCTCCGCAAGATCTACTACGCGAACGCGCTCGAGGTGGTGCCCGGGATCCCGCGCGGCCGGTTTCCGCCGGCGTGACCGGCGCGCGCGCACGGCCGGCCCGTCAGCCGCCCGCGCGCCGGGGCGTCACGACCAGCGTCGTGCCCTCCGTGCCGGTTACCTCCACGGGGCAGCCCTGGCCGGGGCGTCCCGCGCCGCGGTCGGGTCTGGCGCGCCACAGCTCGCCGCGCACGCGCACGTACCCAATCGGATCGAGCGGCTCGACGGTGGTTCCCTCCGCGCCGATGAGATGCTCGATCCGCCGCCGGTAGTCGGCCTCGTAGGCGGATCGCAGCATCGGGTAGAGCGCGTAGTCCTTGATCACCCACGCCACCGGCACGCCGGCCGCGAGCCACAGCGGCGCATCGAACGAGTCGCGCAGCCACCAGCCGGCGAGCGCGGCCAGCAGCCAGCCCGGCACCTGGAACGCCGTATACCGCCAGAAGGCCGAGTGTCGCGTCCGCACGGGGGTCGGTCTCGCTGCCAGTGCTGTCCGTAAGTGTAAGGTAGTGGCCTGCCGTGCGTGGGGCGGGGGAGGCAGGGCGTCGTGAAGATTGCGTTCAACGGGTCGCCGGGTCCGACGCTGGGCGTCGAGCTGGAGCTGCAGTTGCTCGATCCCGAGACGAAGAACCTGGTGTCGGGCGCGCCGCGCATTCTGGAGCGGTCGGGCGCCCGGGACCACATCAAGCCGGAGCTGATCGAGTCGACCATCGAGCTGAACACCGAGGTCTGCCCCGACGTGGCAGCCGTGCGCCGCGATCTGAACCGGCGGGTGAAGCGGCTGCTCGCCCTGTGCGACGAGCTCGGATACGAGGTCGCGTCGGCCGGCACCCATCCGTTCGCCGAGTGGTCGGAGCAGCGGGTCACGGCGAACGAGCGCTACACGATGCTGGTCGAGCGTTGCCAATGGCCGGCCCGGCGGTTGATGATCTTCGGCCTCCACGTGCACGTCGGGGTGGAGAGCGGCGAAAAGGCGATTGCCGTGTTCAACGCCCTGAGCACCTATCTGCCGCACCTGCTCGCCCTGTCGGCCAGCTCGCCGTTCTTCAACAGCCTCGATACCGGGCTGGCGTCGTGTCGGGTCAAGGTGTTCGAGAGCCTGCCGACGGCCGGCCTCCCGTATCGCCTGCTCAACTGGGGCGAGTTTCAGCGCCTGATGACGACGCTGGTGAACGCCAGGGCGATCGAGTCGATCCGCGAGGTGTGGTGGGACGTGCGGCCGCATCCGCACTTCGGCACGGTCGAGGTGCGCATCTGCGACGGACTGCCCACGCTGGACGACGTGGTGGCGATGACGGCGATGATTCAGGCGCTCGTCGTGTGGCTGGGCGACCGCTACGACGAGGGCAGCTACCTGCCGCTGCAGCGCGACTGGATTCTGCGGGAGAACAAGTGGCGGGCGGCCCGCTGGTCGATCGACGCCGACATCATCGTCGACGAATCCGGGCGGCTCGAGCGGCTGTCCGACTCGGTCGAGGAGCTGCTCGAGTCGCTGCGGCCGGTGGCCGCGCGGCTCGGTTCCCTGACCGAGCTCGAGCGGGTCGGCGCCATGCTGCGGGAGGGGCCCAGCTATCGGCGGCAGCGCCGGCTGTACGAGGAGACCGGCCGGTTCAGCGCGGTGGTGGAGGCGCTGGTCCAGGAGTTCCGCGGGTCGATTCGGTAGCAGCTTTCATCCTTCATCAGACGGGGCTGCGCCCCGAGCCCCCGGCGTCCGCTTGCGGGGACCCCATCGCCCCGCGCCGCTACCGCCGAGGCGCGCCGTGCGCGGCATCCTTCAGACGGGGCTGCGCCCCGAGCCCCCGGCGTCCGCTTGCGGGGACCCCATCGCCCCGCGCCGCGTCCGCCGAGGCGCGCCGTGCGCGCCTTGGGGAGTATCGGGGTGCCAGGCGAGCCAGCGGCCGTCGCGGCGCTCCAGATGGATCGGCACGCCGAAGCAGGTGGAGACGGACTGCGCCGTCAGCGTCTCCTCGATCGGTCCCGCGGCGTGCACGCCGCCGCTCCGCAGCAGCAGCGCGTGGGTGAACCCGCGCGGAATCTCCTCCAGGTGGTGGGTCACCAGCACGGTGGCGGGCGCCCCGGGATCGGCGGCCACGGCGCCCAGCAGCGTCACGAGCTGCTCGCGGCCGCCCAGATCGAGTCCCGCCGTCGGCTCGTCGAGCAGCCACAGCGCGGGGTCGTTCATCAGCGTGCGGGCCAGCAGGACGCGCTGGCGCTCGCCGGACGACAGCGTGCCGAAGCCGGCGCCGGCCAGCGCGGCGCATCCGAAGCGCTGGAGCAACTCGCGCGCGCGCGTCCGGTCGGCGGCCGAGTACTTGTGCCACCACGGCGCCAGGGCGGCGTGCTTGCCGGTGACGACGACGTCCTCGACCCGCAGCGCGGGCCGCAGCATGTCCGCCAGCGCCGCGCTGGTGACGCCCAGTCGCCGCCGCAGCTCACGGACGTCGGTACGGCCCAGCCGCTCGCCGAGGACCTCGATGGTGCCGCGGGAGGGATGGACGTACAGGCTGGCGAGCCGGCACAGCGTGGTCTTCCCCGATCCGTTCGGTCCCAGCACGGCCCAGCGCTCGCCGCGCCGCACGCGCCAGTCGACGCCCCGCAGAATCGTGCGCTCGCCGCGGATCAGATCGACGCCGGACAGGGCCAGCACGAGGTCGTCACGCATCCGGCTGCATTGTACAGACGACACGCGGCTGCTTCCGGAGGGGCGACCACCACCATCGTCGCGGGGCAGTGGGGTCCCCGCAAGCGGCCGCCGGGGGTCCGGGGCGCAGACCCGTCTGAACTTAGAATAGCGGCGTGCGGCGCATGTGCGACGGGTCGTCCGCGTCGCGAATCCTGATCCGGCTGCCGAACTGGGTCGGCGACATCCTGCTGGCCCTGCCGGCCCTGCTGGCCCTGCGCGCCGACCGGCCGCGCGCCCACCTCGTCGGCATGGCGCGCCCGCAGCACGTGGAGCTTGCGAGCCGCATCTCCGCCATCGACCGCATCGTGCCGGCGCCGGCGGCGGCCGGCCGCCTGCCGGCCTGGTGGCGCGCCGTCCGGGCGGTGCGCGCGGCCCGCCTGCAGGCCGCCGTGCTGCTGGCCCCGTCGTTCGAGGGCGCGCTCACCGCGCTGGCCGCGGGGATTCCCGTCCGGGTCGGTCACCGCACGGATCACCGGTCGCTGCTGCTGACTCACGCGCTGGACCCCGCGCGCCGGCTGCACCGCGCCGACGGGTTCCTGGAGCTGGTGGGCGCGCTCGGCGCCGGCCCCGTGTCCGGGCCGCTGCCGTTCAGCCTGCGGGCGGCCGAGCGGCGGCATGTGGACCGCCTGTTCGCACAGGCGGGACTGGGTGCCCGGGACCGTCCGGTGCTGGTGAATCCGGCGGCCGCCAAGACCCCCCGCGCCTGGTCGGCCGACCGCTTTCGACGGCTGGCCGAGACGATCGCCGACCGCCACCCCGGGCTGCCGGTGCTGGTCCACAGCTACCCGCCGTTCGCGCCGCCCGCGGGCTGGCCGCGGCATCCGGCGATCCGCAGCGTGCGCGACGTCACGCTCGTTCAACTGGGCGCCGTCATCGAGCGCTGTCGTCTGTACGTGGGCAACGACAGCGGCCCGATGCATCTGGCGGCTGCCCTCGGCGTCCCGACCGTCGGCATCTACGGCCCGTCGAGTCCGGCGCGCACGTCGCCCCGGGGCGCCGCCGGGACGGCGCACCGGGCGGTCTCGGCGCTGCCGCCCTGCTCGCCGTGCCGGGAGCGCTTCTTCGACGAGTGCCCCGCGCCGCCCACGGCGGACGGGCGCCCGCCCTGTCTGGACGCGGTCGCGGTCGAGGACGTGGCCGCCGCGGTGGACAGCCTGCTCCAGCTCTAGATCTAGACGGGGCTGCGCCCCAAGCCCCCGGCGTCCGCTTGCGGGGACCCCACAGCCCCGCGCCGCTGCCGCCGAGGCGCGCCGTGCGCGGCGTCAAGATGGGGCTGCGCCCCAAGCCCCCGGCGTCCGCTTGCGGGGACCCCACAGCCCCGCGCCGCTACCGCCGAGGCGCGCCGTGCGCGCCCTTGTGGAGTCATCGTGGGACGGGGTCCTGGTCTTGGCGGTCCAGCCTGGCTCGCAGTTCCTCGACCTCGGCCTGCAGGCGCTTCAGCTCCTCCGCCATCCGCGGCAGGCGGCCGACGTGGGCTACCTGGGACTTGACGTCCTTGAGGGGACGGGCCGGCGTTCCCCAGTAGATCTCGCCGCCCGGCACGCGCTTGCGGCTCACGACGCCGCCCTGCGAGCCGATCAGCGCGTGGTCGTCGATGCGGCAGTGATCCCCGATCCCGACCTGTCCGCCGACCGTGGCGTAGCTGCCGATCCGCGAGCTGCCCGCAATGCCCGTCTGCGCCGCGATGACCGTGTGGGCGCCGATCCGCACGTTGTGCCCGACGTGGCACAGGTTGTCGAGCTTGGCGCCGGCCTCGACGGCGGTCTCGTCCAGCGTGCCCCGATCCACGCAGGTGTGCGCTCCGAGCTCGACGTCCGGTCCGATCTCCACGCGGCCGACCTGCGGAATCTTGACGTGCCGGGACCCGTCGAAGACGAAGCCGAACCCGTCCGCGCCCAGCACGGCGCCGGCATGCACGACCACCCGATCGCCGAGCTCCACGTCCGGATAGAGCACCGCGTGCGGATAGACGGTGCAGTCGGCGCCTATCCGGCAGCCGGCGCCGATGTAGCAGCCCGGATACACGACCGTGCGGGCGCCCACGCGCGCGCCGCGTTCGATCAGCGTCCAGGCCCCGACGGCCACGTCGGCCGCCAGCGCCGCCTCTTCGTGTATCAGCGCGGTCGGGTGCACGCCTTGAAAGGGCGGCGTCGCCGGCAGCAGCCACTGCGCGGCCCGCGCGAACGCCACGCGCGGATTGTCGACCACGATCACGGTGCGCTCCGGAAAGTCGCCCGCGGGGACCAGCACGCACGAGGCGCCGGAGGCGGCCACGCGGTCGAGATGGCCGGTCTCGGCATAGGCGAGCGCGCCGGCGCCGGCCTGCTCCAGGCTGCCCACGCCGTGGATCTGCCGGTCGGCGTCGCCCTGCAGCGCGCCGCCCACGAAATCCGCGATCTCTCGAGTGGTTCTCATACCATCTCCCGTGCGGAATCATAGCCCCTGCCCGGGGCGCCTCACGGCCGGCGGGCCGCGCGCCGCCCGGCGTCTCGCGGGATCACCGACCTCGACCCGACGGACAGGGAGACCTGCTGCAGGGCCCTCAGGCGCGGGGCGCGGGGGCCCCCGCACGCGGACGCCGGGCGGCGGGGCGCAGCCCGTCCGACTCACGCCCGCAGGTCGTAGCAGAGCAGTCGGGGATTCGTCCCGTTGAAGACGTCGCGGGTGTTCTGCACCACGTAGAGGAGACCGCGGCTGAGAACGGGGAGGGCCCACGACTCGCGCGCCGCCATGAGCCAGGCGCGGGAGATTTCCACATGGCCCCGCGGGGTCAGGTCGAGCCACAGCAGGTGGCCCAGCTCGCCCAGGCAGAGGAACTGGCCGTCCGCCGCCAGCAGCGAGCCCCGGTAGGTGCTCATCAGGGTCTGCTGCCTGCGGCCGTTCCGCTCGAGCTCCTCAGGCCACTCGGGCACCGCGCGCCAGGCCACCTCGCCGCTTGCGCCGTCGATGCAGACCAGCGAGGCGTCGCCCGGGTTGCGTCCGTCGAAGGCGTAGAGGTAGCCGTCGCGGTGGATGGCGGTGTTGAAGTGGATGCCGACGTCGGCCGTGCGCCAAGCGACGCGGGGCGTGAAGTCCGGCAGGATCTCGACCGCCACGCTGCCCGTGCGGTAGCTGGAGCTGAGGAACACCTTGTTGCCGAAGACGACCGGCGTGCAGGCGTTGGCCGATTCGTAGGTGCGGCTGCGGAACGGGAACTCGAAGTCCACCGCCCCGTTCGTCGGGTCGATGGAGAGCAGCCCGCCGCTCGGCGGCGACGACTCGCCGCCCGCGAAGACGAGCACCCGGCGCCGGCCGTGGATGACGGCGGGCACCGGCGAGGCGTAGCTGGCGCCCCATTCGGTGCCGGCGCGCCACACCTCGCCGCCGGTCAGCTTGTCGAACGCCGCCACGCACGGGCCGCCCGGCGCGCCGACGTTGACCACGAGCAGCCCGTCCTCGACGAGCGGCGTCGAGGAGGTGCCGAAAAAGTCCTGCCGCACGCGGTATGCGGCGCGCAGGTCGCGCGTCCAGACGACCTCGCCCGAGTCGAGATCGAGGCAGTGGATCGGGCCCTCCGCCCCGACCGTATAGACGCGGCCGCCGTCGATCACGGGGCTCGAGCGCGGGCCGTTGTTGTAGCCGTAGCGGTCCCGGAAGGCGGTGGGGTAGCGATGCTGCCAGAGAGCGCGCCCGGTCTCCGGATGCAGGCACTCGACGATCTCCGCGTCGCCCAGCCGGTGGACGAAGACCAGCCGCTCGCCGGCGACGGCCGGCGAGGCATAGCCCGTGCCCTTGGGCAGCTCCCAGACGAGCGGCGGCGGCAGCTCCCGGCTGAGATGCGTCTCCGTGGACACGGCGTTGTGCGACGGACCCAGGAAGGAGGCCCAGTCGTGGGTGACGGCATCGGCCGCCAGGGGCTTCGGCGCGCGGTGCAGGCGCGTCTGACCGGACGCGGGCCGCACCGCCAGCGCCTGCGCAGCGAGCAGGTGCAGCATCGAGCGGCGCGAGATCGCGGGCATTCCGGCGCCATCATAGCCGACAATCGGCGGCCCGGCTTGGCTTGCCGCGGGTTCCGCTCTCCTGCAGGGTGCCGGCGATCTCGCGTGCGCGCGCCTGACGGCCGGCGGCGCGCTGTCGCGATCCTGGTCGCGATCGGCGCGTCATTCCGGCCCGCGCCGGTCCGTCACGGGCGTTGCGGAATTGACAATTGCGGGCCGCAGGGCGTACGGTAGCATCGGCCCGGGCTTCTGCGCGGTGCCGCATAGCGTACGCTTGCGGATGGAAGGGTGGTGACCATGTCGTGGCTGTTCAGGGCGGCGGGTGGAGCGGCGGTCGTGGTGGCGCTGGGCATACCGTCGCCCCGCGCGAGCCATGCCCAGGAGGCGACCGGCGCGGTCGCGCCGGGCGCATTCGTGGATCGGTACTGCATCGCGTGCCACAGCGACAGCCAGTTCGAGCGCGGCGCGGTGCCGATTTCGCTGCAGGCGCTCGATACGGGGCACGTCGGCGACCGTGCCGAGCACTGGGAGCGGGTGCTGCGCAGAGTGCGGAGCGGCATGATGCCGCCGCAGGTGGCCCGGCAACCGGACGACGGCGCGCGCGCCGATTGGGTCGACTGGCTGGAGACCGAGCTCGACCGGGCCGCGCTGGCCCGGCCGCCGCGCGGGCGCCCGATGACGGCGCATCGCCTCAACCGCCTCGAGTACCGCAACGCGGTGCGCGACCTGATCGGGATCGACGTGGATGTCGAGGCGTTGCTGCCGCCCGATGACGCCGACGCGGAGGGCTTCGACAACAACGCGGAGGTGTTGTCGGTGTCGACGACGCTCATGGAGCGCTACCTGGCGGCGGCGCGGCGCATCAGCCAGCTCGCCGTGGGCGATCCGACCGCGACGACCCGCACTTCCACCTACCAGGTGCCCGACCTGGAGATGCAGGACGATCGCACGAGCGAGGATCTGCCGTTCGGGTCGCGCGGCGGCCTGGCCGTGCGTCATCACTTCCCGCTCGACGGCGAGTACCTGTTCGAGGTCGACCTGCGCCGCAACTTCTACAACTACATCCGCGGGCTCGGGAACACGCCCCACCAGCTCGACGTGCGGCTGGACAAGGCGCTGGTCAAGACCCTGATGGTCGGCGGCGCGTTCGAGGGCGCCCGCTGCGCCACCAGCTTCTGCGGCTCCGGCAGCGGCGGATTCCCGGAGTGGGGCAACTACTCGGTCACCGCGGACGAGGCCTTGCAGTTCCGCGTGCCGGTGCGGGCCGGCACGCGGCTGGTGGGGCTGGCGTTCGTGCGGCGGCCGGCGCTCGACGAAGGGGTGCGGCAGCCGCGGCCGAGCCCGGCGACGTTCGGCTACAGCACCGACGACGAGCAGGACGGGAATCCCGCCATCTCCGCCGTGACCATCCGGGGCCCGTTTGCCGGCGGCACACCGGTGGAGACGCCGAGCCGGGAGCGGATCTTCGTCTGCCGCCCGGACGGGCCCGAGGCGGAGGCGGCCTGCGCGGAGGAGATCCTGCGCGGGCTGGCGCAGCGCGCGTACCGGCGTCCGGTGACGTCCAGGGACGTGACGGCGCTGCTGAGCTTCTACGAGCTCGGGCGGCGCGAAGGCGGGTTCGAGGCCGGGATCCAGGCGGCGCTCGAGTTCCTGCTGACGGATCCGGAGTTCGTCTTCCGCGTCGAGCGCCGGTCCGATCAGGTCGAGCCGGGGATTGCCTATCGGGTCAGCGATCTCGAGCTCGCGTCGCGGCTCTCGTTCTTCCTGTGGGGGAGCATCCCGGACGACGAGCTGCTCGCCGCGGCGACGCAGGGCAGGCTCACGGAGCCGGCGGTGCTCGAGGAGCAGGTGCGCCGGATGCTGGCCGAGCCGCGCGCGCGCCGGATGCTGGCCGAGAGCTTCGCCGGCCAGTGGCTCGGGCTGCACAGGCTCCGCAACGCATCGCCGGACAAGACGGCGTTCCCCGAGTTCGACGAGAACCTGCGCGACGCGATGCGGCAGGAGACGCAGCTCTTCCTCGAGACGCAGTTGCGCGAGGATCGCCCGGTGGCCGAGCTGCTGACGGCCGACTACACCTTCGTGAACGAGCGCTTGGCCGCGCACTACGAGATTTCCGGCGTGGACGGGAACCACTTCCGCCGCGTGCACCTGCCCGACGACAAGCGGGCAGGCATCCTGGGCCAGGCGAGCATCCTGACGCTGACCTCGTACGCGAACCGCACCTCGCCGGTGACCCGCGGCAAGTGGGTGCTCGAGAGCCTGCTGGGCGCGCCGCCGGCCGAGCCGCCCGCCGACGTGCCGGACCTCGCGACCCGCGAGGACGGCGCGCCGCCGACGTCGGTGCGCGCCCTCATGGAGGTGCACCGGAGGAACCCCGCCTGCGCGACCTGCCACCGGACGATGGACCCGCTGGGGTTCGCGCTGGAGAACTTCGACGGCATCGGGCGCTGGCGCACCACGGAGGACACGGGGGTGGAGGGCGAGGTCGGCCCGGTCATCGATCCCTCCGGGACGGCGCCGGACGGCACCCCGTTCGAGGGTGCGAAGGGGTTGCGCGAGATCCTGGCGAGCCAGCGAGAATTTGTCGGCACGTTGACGGAAAGGCTGCTAACCTACGCCATCGGGCGCCGGTTGGAGGCGGCCGACATGCCGGCGGTGCGGCGTATCCAGCGGGAGGCGGCGGAGGACGAGTCCCGCTGGTCGGCGATGATTCTGGCGATCGTGAAGAGCGAACCGTTTCTGACGAGGAGGATGGGCTGATGATCGTGACCAAGACGGCGATCCCGCGTCGTACGATGCTGCGTGGCGTAGGCACGGCGCTGGCGCTACCGCTCCTCGACGGCATGGTGCCGGCGCTGACCGCGCTGGCCAAGACGCCCGCGGTGCCGACGAAGCGCCTGGGTGTCGTCATCGTGCCGAACGGCGCGCCGAAGGAGTACTGGACGCCGCAGACGGCCGGCACCGGGTTCGAATGGACGCCGAGCCTGAAGGCCCTGCAGCCGGTTCGCGAGCAGTTGCTCGTGATGACCAACCTCGACAGCGTCGGCGCGGAGCCGGGTCGCGGCACCACCCACTCCCAGGCGGCGTCGGCGTTTCTGACCGGCGCGCGTCCGAAGCGCACGACCGGCGCGGCGCTCGAGCTGGGCGTCTCGATGGACCAGGTCGCCGCCAACGCGGAGGGCCTGGGACGCGCGACCCAGTTGCCCTCGCTGGAGCTCTCGCTGGAGGGCGACGACACCGTTTACGGCGTGGCCACCTGCGACGGCGGCTTCAGTTGCGCCTATCTCAACAACTCCTGGGCCAATCAGAGCACGCCGATGCCGCGCGAGACGAACCCGCGCCTCGTCTTCGAGCGGCTGTTCGGCGACGTCGACAGCACGAGCGCCGACGCGCGCCTCGCGCGGGCGCGCCGGCAGCGCAGCATTCTGGACGCGGTGATGGGCAAGGTGGCCGATCTGAAGACGGATCTGGCGGCCTACGACCGCCGCAAGCTCGACGAGTACCTGGAGGCCGTCCGCGGCATCGAGCGGCGTCTGGAGATGGCGGAGCAGCAGGCGGACCGGGAGCTGCCCGACGTCGCGTCCCCGGCCGGGATTCCGCTGTCGTGGGAAGAGCACGCGAAGCTGATGTTCGACCTGATCGTGCTGGCCTATCAGACCGACATGACGCGCGTCATCTCGTACATGGTCGGGCGCGAGGAGAGCGGCGCGACGTATCCGCAGATCGGCGTCACCGAGCCGCACCACCCGCTCAGCCACCACCGGGACAACCCGGAGAAGATCGAGAAGCTGGCGCGGATCAACGCGTATCACATGCAGCTCTTCAGCGAGTTCCTGGTCAAGCTGCAGTCCACGCCGGACGGCGACGGCTCGCTGCTGGACCACAGCATGATCTTCTACGGGTCCGCCCTGCGGAACTCGAACAGGCACACGACGCAGGACCTGCCGATCCTGCTCGTCGGCGGCGCCTGCGGGGAGCTCCAGGGCGGCCGTCACGTGGTCTGCCCCGCGGGCACGCCGCTGACCGACCTCCAGCACACGCTGCTGCTGAAGCTGGGGGTCCCGTTGGAGAGCTTCGGGGGGACCAGCCAGGAGATTCGCGAGCTCTCGCTCGTGTAGCCGCCACGTTCACAGCGGCCGGGGGGCATCCGTCGCACAGGTTGCCCCCCGGTCGGCGAACCCCGGCGTCGCCAATGCCGGGGCATCCGAAGTCTGCAACCGAAGGAGGAGACCGGCATGCGGCTGGCCAGCAGGTCAACGGCTACGGCGGCGGCACTGCTCTGTGCCGCCAGCGTCTCGGCATCCAACGCGGATCTCCGCCTGATCGAGGCGATCCAGGATCGCGACCACGAGACCGTGCGCACGTTGCTGGCGCAGAAGGTCGACGTCAACACCCCCGAGGGGGACGGTGCGACGGCGCTGCATTGGGCGGTCGTACGCGACGATGTCGAGGTGGTCGAGTCTCTCCTGCGGGCCGGCGCCGACGTCGACGCCGCCAACGACTATGGGGTGACCCCCCTGACGCTGGCCTGCACCAACCGGAACGCGGCGGTGGTCGAGCAGCTTCTGGGCGCCGGCGCCGACCCGAACGCCACGACCGAGATGGGCGAGACGGCGCTCATGTCGTGCGCCGGCACCGGCAGCGCGGCTGCCCTGGAGGCGCTCTTCGAGCACGGCGCGAGCAACGTCAACGCCAGCGAGAAGTCCCACGGGCAGACGGCGCTGATGTGGGCGGCCGCCCAGGAGAATCCGGAAGCCGTGCGGGTGCTGCTGGAGCACGGCGCCGACGTCCACGCGCGCTCCGCCACCCATCTGCTGCCCGTCAATCTCGGCGACGGGGATCCGTTCGAGCAGTTCGTGATGCAACCCCAGCGCGGGTCCACGCCGCTGCTGATGGCGGCGCGGAACGGCCGCATCGAGAACGCGCGGCTCCTGCTCGACGCGGGCGCCGACGTGAACGAGCAGATGCCCACCGGCGAGTCCGCGCTGGTGCTCGCCAGCTTCAGCGACCAGGGCAGGTTCGCCGCCTATCTGCTGGAGCGCGGCGCGGACCCGAATTCCGCCGACGCAGGGTACACGGCGCTGCACACGGCGGTGTCGCGCGGCGATGCGGAGCTGGTGAAGGCGCTGTGCGCCCACGGCGCGGATCCGAACAGCCGCCTCACGAAGGGCAGCCGGCTGCAGCGCAACCTCAACTTCTACTCCCTGTCCGGCAAGCTGGCCGGGGCGACGCCGTTCTGGCTGGCGGCCAAGTATGCCGAGGTGGAGATCATGCGCACTCTGGCCGCCAACGGCGCGGACCCGCTGCTGGTTCCGAACAACGGCCTCACCTCGCTGATGGTGGCCGCGGGAGCCGGCTGGACGATCCGCTCGAGCAACCGCCGCGACCAGGGCATCGGCATCGACGCGGCCCAGTTGCTGGTGTCGAACAGCGAGCGCTCGACGTGGGAGGCGACCCGGCTCGCGCTGGAGCTGGGGGGCGACGTCCATGCGACCGATCCGGCCGGGAACACGGCGCTGCACGCCGCGGTCACGCTCGCGTATCCGACCGTCGTCGAGCTCCTGGTCGAGCACGGCGCGAAGCTCGACAGGGAGAACAAGGCGGGCGCTTCGGCGGAAGACCTGGCGTGCCGGGACGCGGCCGGCAAGCTGGTCCGCCGGCCGGGTGGGCGCGGACCCTGCCCGGGTGCCGCCGGACAGTAGCTTCAATAAGTTGGGGGGGCGCCGGAGCCGGCGCCCCCCCAACGCCGTCCCTCCCTCGAAGCTACCTCGACGGTTCCTCGGCGTACTCCACCAGCGCCCCCGCCATGATGTTGTACAGCCCGTAGTTGCCCTCGTGGCAGGCGTACTCGTACAGCGGTTGCTCGTTGAGCTGCATGGGAACCTCGTACGTCCAGGTGCTGGACCAGACCGTGGGGTCATCGATCGTGGCCCGGTACAGGAGCGTGTCCGGCGACACGCGCGTGAAGCGCTCCGTCAGGTGCAGGTTCCCGCTGGCGTTGCCGCGCATGAAGCTCGTCTCGCGCAGGAAGTTCGTGGTCTCGACGACGAGCGTATCGCCGTCCCAGTAGCCCCGCGAGTCGCCGGTCCATTGCGGCAGGTCGATGCGCGGCCTGCCGTCCAGCGGCACGATGCGCGCGTTGTGGTTCATCTCGTTGAGCAGCACCACGTGGCTCTCGGTCTGGAAGAGCTGCACGTTGTTGTTGTAGCCGCCCGGCGTCATCGGCGGCCCCGAGTTGAACCCGGTGATGCAGCGGAGCTGCAGGCCGTTGGCGCCCAGGTCCTCCATCCAGCCGCCCGGGGTGGGCGCGTGCGGGTCCACGCCCCGGCGGGCCCGTTCCAGCTCGGCCACGCGCCGCGCCGCGGCCGCGGTCATGGCGGGCACGCGTCCGTTGGGCGGATCCACGACCAGCGAGGTGCGCCGGGTGCCCACCGTGGTCGTGCCCCGGTCCAGCCAGAAGTTGTTGTAGGGGCCCGGCGCGCCGTCCTCGCCGCGGTCCACGCTCTGGCCAGCGACCGTCCTGCGGGCCTCCCGGTTGAGCAGCTCGTCGTTCCGCGCGACGGCCGCCTCCTCGAGCTCCGCCGCCTCTTCCGGCGTCAGAAAGGCCTTGTCGGCCAGGTCCTCGGGCCGTTCCATGGGCGTGATGGAACGGAAGTCCCAGACGCCCTGCAGATCCGGCGCGCCCCACGGCGTCCGGGGCGTCTCCGTGGCGTCCGCCGGCTGGGCGGCCGCAAACGCTGGCGCCAGCGCCGCGACCGCAAACACCGCCAACACCGCAGCGAAACATCGATGGTTCATCTTTCCCTCCTGCCTCGAATAGTGGGGCAAACCGCTGTTCGCGTCAACCGGCGCGCGTCCGGTTCCTACCCCTGCGTTGCGCCGTGGTATGGTCATCGGCGCGGAAGGCAGAGCGAGGGAGGAGACCGATTCGATGGAGCCGAAGTTCGGCACGACACAGCTCGCGGCGCAACCGATCGTGGGCATCCGGACGACCGTGGCGATGAACGAGATCGGGAAGGTCATGGGCCCGCTGTTCGGGGAGCTGCACGGCCACATCCGGCAGAGCGGGCAGCAGGCCGCCGGCGCGCCGCTGGCGATCTACTACTCGCCGCCCGGCGACACGGTCGACCTCGAGTGCGCGATTCCCGTTGCGGCCCCGATCGCCGGCGCGGGCCGTGTCCGAGCGGGCGAGCTGCCCGCCGGCATGGCGGCGACCGTCACGCACGTCGGTCCCTACGACACCCTCTCGCAGACGTGGGCGGCGCTGACGGCGTGGATGCAGTCGCAGGGCCTTGCGGCGGCGGGCGCGCCGTGGGAATCGTACGTCACCGATCCGGGAGCGGAGCCGGACCAGTCCAGGTGGCGCACAAACATCTTCTTCCCTGTCCGCTGATTTCAAGAAATGCACAGGCAACCCCGTCTCGTCGTAGTCGCACTCGCCGCGCTGGGTTTCGTGATCGCCGCCGTCAGCGCGGGTGAACAGAATCCGGCCGACCGGTTCGCGGGCGTCGAGCTGGAGATCGTGCCCGTGGCGGGCCAGGTCCACATGATCCAGCGCCCGGGCGGCGGCGGCAACGTCGGCGTCTTCGCCGGTCCGGACGGCGTGCTGCTCGTCGATTCGCTGTTCGCGCCGCTGGCCGAGCGGCTGGTCGCCGCCGTGCGGCGGGTGTCGGACGGCGAGATCCGCTTTCTCGTCAATACGCACGTCCACCCCGACCACATCGGCGGCAACGAGCCGCTCGCCGCGCTGGATGTCCTGATCCTCGCCCACGACAACCTCCGGGTGCGGGCGCTGGAGCGGCTGCGGACACCCCGCCGGGGAGGGCGCTTCGCGGCCCGGCCGCCGGCCCGGGCGCGGCCGGTCGTGACCTACGATTCGGCGGTGAGCTTCCACTTCAACGGCGAGGAGGTGCGGGCCTTCCTCGCGCCGGCGGCCCACACCGACGGCGACACCTTCGTCCACTTCCCGGACTCGGACGTGCTGCACCTGGGCGACGTCTTCCGCACCACGAGCTATCCGATCGTCGACGTCTACAACGGCGGGACCGTGGCCGGCACGATCGCGGCGCTCGAGACGGCCATCGGCATGGCGGGACCGCGGACCCGGGTGATTCCTGGTCACGGCCTCGAGGTAGTGGGCCGCGACGGCCTCGTCGAGTTCCTCGACATGATCGTCGACGTCCGCGACCGGGTGCGGGCGCTCATCGCCGAGGGCCGCACCCTCAACGAGGTGATGGCCGCTGAGCCGACGGCCGCCCACGACGCGAAGTGGGGCCGGGAGGCGACGTGGACCGCGAACGACTTCGTCCCGATCGTCTACCACGAGCTCGGCGGCGGGTCGCTCTTCGTCCGCTGACGGCCGCGCGACGGACTGTCACCCCGGCGGGGAGTGTGGTACAGTGACCTTCGGGTACCTGTACGAGCAAGCGTACCCGCCTGCCGGCAGGCTCGACCGGGCTTCACGGAGGACCATGATGACGAGAATGTTTCTTGCTCTTTCCGCCGCGGCGGGCGTCGCGGCGGCGCTCGCGTTCCCCGCACCTGCGCTGGCGCAGGATTCGACCGGTGCGGAGGTGACGTTCACGAAGGACATAGCGCCGATTCTGCAGCGGAGCTGCCAGAAGTGCCATCGGCCTGACTCGCTGGCGCCGATGTCGCTGATCGACTACGAAGAGGTGCGCCCGTGGGCCAGGGCCATGAAGCAGCGCACCGGGCTGCGCGACAAGCCGGGCGTCATGCCGCCGTGGTTCATCGAGCGGGAGATCGGGATTCAGGAGTTCAAGAACGATCCCTCGCTCACCGAGGAGGAGATCGCGAAAATCGCGGCGTGGGCCGACAACGGCGCGCCGCGCGGCGACCTTGCCGACATGCCGCCCCCGGTGGCGTTCATCGACGTGGACGAGTGGGAGATCGGGCAGCCCGATCTGATCGTCTCGTCGCCGAGCGTGCACGTGCAGGGCGAGCAGCCCGACTGGTGGGGGGCGATCGGCGAGACGCAGACCACGCTGCCGGAAGATCGCTACGTCGCGGCGGTGGAGTACAAGGAAGTCACCGAGTTCCGCGGGAGCGGCGGGCGCGACACGGTCGGCGGGCTGTTCGTCTTCCACCACGCCACCATGGGCGTCGTCGATCCGGACGCCTCCGCGGAGGAACAGGAAGCCGCGCGGCTGGGCGGCTGGCCGGTCCACGAGGTCGGGCGCAACGCGGACTACTTCAATCCCGACGCGGGCCGACTGATGCCGGCGGGGGCGACGGTCGTGTTCCCGAACAACCACCTGCACGCGAACGGCGCGGAGACCCGGGCCCACCTGAACGTCGGCTTCAAGTTCCATCCGCGGGGCTACGAGCCGACGTTGAAGGAGGAAGGCATCTCCTGGGCGATCGTCGACATCGACCTCGAGGCGATGGACCCGGACCAGGAGCTCGAGAGCTACTTCGTCGTCCCCAGGCCGCTCAAGATGACCATCTTCGAGCCCCACCTGCACGCGCCCGGCGTGCGGATGTGCCTGGAGGCCATCTGGGGGCGGCAGCGCGAGATGATCAACTGCGCCGGGTACGACCACGGCTGGGTCAGGGTCTACACCTACGAGGACGACGCGGCGCCGCTCCTCCCGCAGGGCACGATCCTGCGCCTGGTCGGCTACTTCAACAACTCGCCGTCGAATCCCAACGTGCCCGATCCGCGGAACTGGTCCGGCGACGGGCAGCGCTCAGTCGACCAGATGTTCATCAACCTGGCCCGCGGCATCTACCTGACCGACGAAGAGTTCCAGGTGGAGCTGGCCGAGCGGCGGGAGAAGCTCGGTCTCAAGCGCGGAGACATGGTTGCCGGGTGCCCGCTCTGCGGCCTGTTCGACGAGACGCCGGCCGCGTCCGGCAACAACAACTAGGAGGCAGCGCATGACGAGCCTACTTGCTTGGCGCCGGGCCGCCGCGCGCGGCAGCCTGCTGCTCGCGGTTGCCGTCCTGGCGGCGGGGGTCGGGGAAGGCGCGGCCCAGCCGGTGCGGCACGCTACCGGGCAGGAGGTCGTGCCCGCCTACGAGGGCTGGGAGCGGAATCCCGACGGGTCGTTCAACCTGGTGTTCGGCACCATGAACCGGAACTGGGACGAGGCGCTCGACATCCCCATCGGCCCGCACAACAGCGTCGAGCCGGGCGGTCCGGATCAGGGTCAGCCGACGCACTTCCTGCCGCGGCGCAACCGCTTCCTCTTACGGGTCCACGTGCCGGCCGACTTCGGCGACCAGGAGCGCGTCTGGACCCTGACGAGCCCCAACGGCGAGACGAAGAAGGCGTACGCGTCGCTCCACCCGGACTACTTCATCGACGACGTCATCCTGCAGAGGAACAGCGGGGCGCCCACCGCCGACTGGCTCCTCACGAACGAGGCCCCCAGGCTCGAGGTGCTGGGCGGGAAGGCCAGGGCGGTCGCGGTGGGCGAGCCGCTGACGCTGACGGCGGTGGCCACGGATGACGGCGTGCCCGAGTGGTTCCAGCTCCCGCCCAGGCCCACGCACGTGACCACGTTCGGGGCCAGGGGGCTCAGGGTCGCCTGGTTCGTCTACCGCGGCGCCGGCTCGGAGGCCGCGTTCGAGCCCGAGCAGTTCCAGGTGTGGGAGGACCGCAGGGTCGGCGCGAACTCGCCGTGGGGTCCGGGCTGGGGGGCTCCGCCGCTGCCCCCGGACGACAGGTGGGTGGTCCAGGCGACGTTCAACGAGCCCGGCACCTACGTGGTGCGCTGCCTCGCGCACGACGGCGGCCTCATGGCGGCCGAGGACATCACCGTCGTCGTCAGCGGCGACGCGCAGTAGGTCTCTCCAGAGGCCCCGCCGTCTCGTTGGTCTAGCGTTCGCTCGGGGCTGGCTTCCGGTGCCCGACCGGCAGCCAGCCCCGGGTCCGATTCCCGCAACGGCCTCCCTCCGGGTTCGCGGGGAGCGGGCGGCCGAACGGTAGACGCCATTCCGATGCAGCATTGATCAGACAGGGTCGCGGAAGGAGGTCGTGATGAGCCAGCGTGTCCTCGGAACGTTGTTGGTGCTGATCGTGCCCATGTCGTTCGCCGCGACGCCCGCCGTCGGACAGCCGCAGGCGGCCGCGGGCGAGACCTGGTCGCCGCCGCGGACCCCGTGGGGTCATCCGGACCTGCAGGGGACCTGGTCGAACACCACGAGGACGCCTCTGGAGCGGCCTGCCGAGCTCGAGACGGAGTTCCTCACCGAGGAGCAGTGGGCGGAGCGGAATCAGAGACGGTCGACGCCCGACCGCGGCTCGGCGACGATGCCCACCGGCGCGTACAACAACTTCTGGCTCGAGCAGGGTGCGTTGTCCAGGCGGACCTCGCTGATCGTGGAGCCGGACAATGGCCGGCTGCCGCCGGTCACGCCCGCCGAGCGGGCCCGCGCGAGCGAACGAACCGATTCCTACGTGGAGGCCATCGACCGGAACACCCGGATCGACTCGTGGGAGGATCTGAACGTCTACGATCGGTGCATCACGCGCGGCATGCCCGGCCTGATGATGCCCGGGTACTACAACCACAACTACCAGATTCTGCAGACGCCCGACTACGTCGCGATCGTCGTGGAGATGATCCACGATGCGCGGATCATCCCCCTCGACGGGAGGTCCCACCTGCCGCCGCCGCTGCGCCAGTGGCTGGGCAACTCGCGCGGGCGCTGGGAGGGCGACACGCTGGTGATCGAGACCACGACGTTCACGGATGCGTTGCACGGGAGCGTCGTCAGGAACAACGGCACCGTCTTCGGGGGGCACGACCATCACGTGGTCGAGCGCCTGACACGCGTCGACGCCGACACGATCGACTACCAGGTGACGGTCGCCAACCCCGCGGTGTGGACGCGGCCCTGGACGGCGGCGATGCCCATGCGCGCCATCGAGGAGACGCTCTTCGAGTACGCGTGCCACGAAGGGAACCGCTCGGTCCCCAACATCCTCAGCGGCAACCGGGCCGAGGAGCAGGCCGCCGCCGCCGCATCGCGCTAGCCCGGAGTCTGCGCCGCAGAACGGCGGGGCGCTCAGGGCGCGCTGGCGCGCGCCGCGTCCAGCCCCGCGACCACGGCGTCCGTGATCGTGTCGACACCCACCCCGTTGGTCACCTGGGCGAACACGAGCGGACCGTCCTGCCGCATGCGGCGGGCGTCCCGCGCCATGACGTCGAGGTCGGCGCCGACCAGCTCGGCGAGGTCGGTCTTGTTGATGACCAGCAGGTCGGACTGGGTGATGCCCGGCCCGCCCTTGCGCGGAATCTTGTCGCCGCCCGACACGTCGATGACGTAGATGGTGAAATCGGCCAGCTCGCGGCTGAACTGCGCCGCCAGGTTGTCGCCCCCGCTCTCGACGAACAGCAGCTCGGGCCGTACCAGGGCCATGAGCTGCTGCAGCGCGTCCAGATTCTGGCTCACGTCGTCGCGCACCGCCGTGTGCGGACAGCCGCCGGTCTCCACGGCCGTGATGCGCTGCGCCTCGAGGGCCTCGTGGCGCACGAGGAACTCGCCGTCCTCCCGGGTGAAGATGTCGTTCGTGACGACGCCGAGGCTGTAGCGGTCGCGGAGCCTGCGGCACAGGGCGAGGAGCAGCGCCGTCTTCCCGCTGCCGACGGGCCCGCCGATGCCCACGGTGAACGCGCGCCGGTGGTAGTCGCGCTCGTGCGGCCGGTCCCGTGCCTCGAACAGACCGGGCTCCGCCGGATCATCGTGCTCGTGCGGATGCTTGAGCTTGTCGTGCATCGCCGTTCCTCCTCGGCAGACGAACCGAAAACCTACGATTGGAAGAGTCTCGAGTACAGGCGGTCGTGCGCCCCCTGCAGCAGGTCGATGAGCGGCGCCGTCTGACAGATCGCCTCGGGCGGCAGTCGGCGGCACGTCGCGAGCGTTGCCTCGAGGCGCGGCGCCGCCTCGTGCTGCAGGCGCTGCGCCTGATAGCTGCCGACGATGCCGAGACGAACCGCTGCCGACAGGACGCCGCGAGCAGCGCCGTAGAGCACCGCTCGCTGCGCGACGTCCTCCGCCAGCCCGATCGTGCGGAAGACGGCGCCCGAGAGCGGCGCCACGTGCGCCCGGGTGGCCTCGGCGCGCGCATTGAGAGCGGTCATTGCCGGCGACGGCCAGACCCGGTCGGCGGTGGCGGCCAGCGTGCGTCCCTGCACCCGGCTGGCGCGGTTGGCCACGCCGTTGACGAGAAACGCGTGCGTCAGCTCGTCGAGCTCCTCCAGCCGTTCCGGCGCACGATGCGCCTCGCTCATGATCGGCAGCGCGCTCCATCCGGTTTGCTGAACCGACTCCGTCACGAAGCGGCGCAGCGCGGCGGCATCGTCCACGTGGCCGGCATGCCAGGCGGCCTCGAGGCCCCACGAATGGGCGAACACCCCGACCGGGAACGCCGAGTCGACGACCTGCCACGCGAGCCAGTCCGACGATTCCACCACGGGCGCCTAGAACAGGCAGTAGCGTTGCGCGAGCGGCAACACGTCGGCCGCCGCGGCCGTCAGCACCTCGCCGTCGGCGGTGACGACATAGGTCTCCGGGTCGACGTGCATGCGCGGCAGCGCGTCGTTGAGCTTCATGTCCCGCTTGCCGATCGTGCGGCACCCGCGCACGGCCGACAGCCCCTTCGTGAGCCCGTAGCCGGCGACCGTGCCCGCCTCGAGCGACAGACGCGAGACGAACGCCAGCGACGTCGCCCCGGCGGCCCGGCCGAAGGCGCCGAACATTGGTCGCATCAGTTGCGGCTGCGGCGTGGGAATCGACGCGTTGGCGTCGCCCATCTGCGCCCAGGCGATGAACCCCCCCTTGACGACGATCTCGGGCTTGACGCCGAAGAACGCCGGCTTCCAGAGGACGAGGTCGGCCAGCTTGCCCACCTCGACCGAGCCCACCTCGTGCGCGATGCCGTGCGCGATCGCGGGGTTGACGGTGTACTTGGCGACGTAGCGGCGGATGCGCAGGTTGTCGTTGTCGCCCTGCTCGCCGTCGAGCCGGCCGCGCTCGGCCCGCATCTTGTCGGCGGTCTGCCACGTGCGGGTGACCACCTCGCCCACGCGCCCCATCGCCTGGCTGTCGCTGGCCATGATGCTGATGGCCCCCAGGTCGTGCAGCACGTCCTCCGCCGCGATCGTCTGGCCCCGAATCCGGCTCTCCGCGAAGGCGACGTCCTCGGGCGTGTTCTTGTCGAGGTGGTGGCAGACCATGAGCATGTCGAGATGCTCGTCGAGCGTGTTGACGGTGTAGGGGCGCGTCGGGTTGGTCGAGCTCGGCAGGACGTTGGGCTCGCCGCACACCCGGATGATGTCCGGGGCGTGCCCGCCGCCGGCGCCCTCGGTGTGGTACGTGTGGATGGTGCGGCCCCTGAACGCCGCGATCGACGCGTCGACGAACCCCGATTCGTTCAGCGTGTCGGTGTGGATGGCCACCTGCACGTCGAAGCGCTCCGCCTCGCCCAGGCAGCAGTCGATCGTGGCCGGCGTCGAGCCCCAGTCCTCGTGCAGCTTCAGCCCGACGGCGCCGCTCCGGATCTGCTCCTCGATGCCCTCCGGCAGCGAGGTGTTGCCCTTGCCGAGAAAGCCGAAGTTCATCGGCAGCGGATCGTTCGCCTGCAGCATGAGCCGGACGTGCTGGCTGCCCGGCGTGCAGGTCGTCGCCTTGGTGCCGGTGGCCGGTCCCGTCCCGCCGCCGATGAACGTCGTCACGCCGCTCGCGAGCGCCTCGTGGACCTGCTGCGGCGAGATGAAGTGCACGTGGGCGTCGATGCCGCCGGCGGTCAGAATCAGCCCCTCGCCCGCGATGGCCTCCGTCGTCACCCCGACGACGAGGTCCTCGCTCACCCCGGCCATGACGTCCGGGTTGCCGGCCTTCCCGATGCCTGCGATGCGGCCGTTCTTGATGCCGACGTCCGCCTTGCGGATGCCGGTCCAGTCGACGATGAGGGCATTCGTGATCACGCAGTCGAGGGCGCGCTCGTCGGAGACGCCGGCCGCCTGCCCCATGCCGTCGCGCAGCACCTTCCCGCCCCCGAACTTGCACTCGTCGCCGTAGACGGCGGCGTCGTCCTCCACCTCCGCCACGAGACCGGTGTCGCCCAGGCGCACGCGGTCGCCGCGCGTCGGTCCGTAGAGATCCGCGTAGTGCCGCCGGTCGATGCGGTGCGCCATGACTACTCCCAGCTCCCCAGGTCGCGCCCTGCGACGACCGGACCGCTCGCCCACGCGTTCCCGCCGCGGACGATCCGGCCGCCGGCGATCGGCACCAGCCGCACCGTCCTGCTCTCGCCCGGCTCGAAGCGGACCGCCGTGCCCGCCGGAATGTCGAGGCGGTGGCCGTAGGCGGTCCGGCGGTCGAACACCAGGGCGCGGTTGGCCTCGAAGAAGTGGTAGTGGCTGCCGACCTGGATCGGCCGGTCGCCGGAGTTCGCGACCGCCAGGTCGACGGGGGAGCGGCCCTCGTTCAGCGTGATCTGCCCCGCGGCGGTCAGGACCTCGCCCGGGGCGCCCGCCGCCGCCGACGCCGGTCGGCCCGCGGACGGCGCGGGCGTCTGCGGCTCGAGAAAGCTGCCGTAGAGCGCCAGGGCGCGGTCGCCGTGCTCGGCCACGATCGGATGGTGCACGGTCACGAGCTTCGTTCCATCGGGGAAGGTGCCCTCCACCTGCACTTCGTCGACCATGTCGGCAACCCCGTCGAGGACATCGGCGGTTCCCAGGAAGCGCCGCCCGAGGTCCATCAGCTCGGCCACCGACCGGCCGTCCCGGATGAGCTCGAGCAACTGGGTCGCGATGAGCGCGACCGCCTCCACGTAGTTGAGCCTGACGCCGCGGGCCAGGCGCTTCTGCGCAAGGAACCCCGCCTGGTGCAGGATCAGCTTGTCGACTTCGCGCGGTGTGAGGTGCATGTCGCTACCATTTCCGTGCCCAGGGGCTGTCGCCGAGCAGCCGGGGCACAAAGTCTAACCAGTCTCGCACGGCGCCGTCGACGGCCTCGAGCGTGCGCCCCGCGATGCGCAGGACGCAGCCCCCGCAGTCGAGGGGCGCGCAGGCCACGAGGCGCTCGCCGCCCCGCTGCACGGGCTCCGCGCGCACGCGGGCGTCCAGCCGGTCGGCCTGCTCCTCGAGCGCGCGTCCGATCAGGACGGCCACGGCCAGGACGTCGTAGTGGCCGAAGCGCTCGGCCAGCCGGCCGTCCTCCGCGCGCAGCGCCAGCGCGTCGTGGACGACCAGGCGGCCGTCGACGCGAATCGTGGTGCGGCTGACGTACTCCTCGAACACCCACCGTTCGCCGGATTCCCGCCGCCCCGAGGTGACGCAGTCGAGGAGGACGAGCGCGCCGCCGCCGGCGATGCTCAGGCGCTGGGTCTGCCGGTAGCGGGACCCGGCGAAGCAGATCACCGCGTCGGGCGCGACGACGAGCAGTCCCCCTTCGCGCACGTCGGCGTCGAGCGCCACGCGGGTTCCGCGCGGCGACCGGTAGACCTTGGTGGCGGACTGCGTCGACAGGAAGGCGGCGGCGCCGGCCCCGACCGACGCCCGGACGCTGATGTCGTCACCGTCGACCAGGCCGCCGCCGTAGCTCGACGTGTAGATCCAGGCCGCGTGTCCATGGTTGCGGGGCGTCAGCAGCCGCAGCGGGCTGGTGGCGTAGGCTCGCCGCACGACGCTCCGTCCCCGGCCGCGCTCGACGGTGAACCGCCCGCTGCCCGGTCGCCGCTCGGCGCGCTGCGCCGTTCCACGGCGCGGACTCCTACACCGTGAGGTACTGGCGGATGTCCTCATCGCTCAGCTCGTCGATCGCGCCGCCGGCCACCAGCCGCCCCTTGTCCAGGATGCGGAACTCGCTGGCCACGCGCCGGGCGAACGGCAGCTTCTGCTCCACGAGCAGCACGGTCACGCCGACCTCCCGGTTGAGCCTGAGGATGATATCGCCGATCTCGTGGACGATGTTCGGCTGGATTCCCTCCGTGGGCTCGTCCAGGACGAGCAGCCGCGGCTCGAGCACGAGGGCCCGTCCTATCGCGAGCTGCTGCTGCTGCCCGCCCGAGAGGTCGCCGCCGCGGCGCTGGAGCATCCGTTTCAGCACCGGGAAGATCTCGAACACGCGCGGCGGAATCCTGCGCGAGCGGTCGCGCCGCGCGGCCATGCCGACCTGCAGGTTCTCCTCCACGGTGAGCTGCGGAAAGATCTCCCGTCCCTGCGGGACGTAGCCGATGCCCAGCCGCGCCCGCTGCTCCGGGGAGCGCGCCAGCAGCTCGACGCCGTCGAGCGTCGCCGTGCCGGACGTCACCGGCACGAGTCCCATCAGGCACTTGAGGAGCGTGGTCTTGCCCATGCCGTTGCGGCCCATCAGGCACAGGCGCGAGCCGGCCGCCACGTCCAGGTCGATGCCCCACAGCGTCTGGCTGCCGCCGTACGACTGGTTCAGGGCCCTGATTCGCAGCAGGCTCATGCGCCGAGGTACACCTCGATGACGCGCGGGTCCGCCTGCACGTCTTCCATGCTTCCTTCCACCAGCACCCGTCCCTCGTGCAGGACCACCACGCGGTTGGCTATCGATCGCACGAACTCCATGTCGTGCTCCACGACGACCACGGAATGCCGCCCGGCCAGCGCGAGGAGCAGCTCGCCGGTGCGCTCGGTCTCCTCCGGCGTCATGCCGGCCACGGGCTCGTCCACCAGCAGCAGCTTCGGATCCTGCATCAGCAGCATGCCGATCTCGAGCCACTGCTTCTGCCCGTGCGCCAGCGTGCCGGCCGGAGACTCGCGCGCCGCCGCCAGCCCGGTCGTCTCGAGCACCGCGTCGATGCGCTCGCGGTCGCGTCGCGTGAGGCGTGCGAAGACGCTGTGCCAGAACGACTTCTCGCCGGCCAGCGCGAGCTCGAGGTTCTCGAAGACGGTGAGGAAGTCGAATACGGTCGGCTTCTGGAACTTGCGGCAGATCCCGAACTGGGCGATGGCCGGCTCGCTCAGCGCCAGCAGGTTGGTCTCGTTGCCGAACCACACCGTGCCGTGCTGCGGCCGGGTCTTGCCGGTCACGACGTCCATCATCGTCGTCTTGCCGGCCCCGTTCGGGCCGATGACGCACAGCAGCTCGCCCGGGTCGACGTGCATGGTGAGATCGTCGAGCGCCTTGAACCCGTCGAAGCTCACCGTCACGTTGCGGATGTACAGCACGTTGCCGCTCAGCACCGACGGCTTCCGCCGGAGCGCGGCTTCACGCTTCTCGCGCCATGCCTCGCGCCTCCCCGCGGCGCCGTCGGGCCGGTCCCCGCTCACGTGCGGCGCCTCGCCGCGGGCAGGAGGCCGGCCAGCCCGCGCGGCAGGAACAGCGTGGAGCAGACGAACACCGCACCGAGCGCGTACAGCCACACGTCCGGCAACGCGCTCGTGAAGTACGTCTTGGCGTAGTTGACGAGCACGGCCCCGGCCGCCGCCCCGTACAGCGTGCCGCGGCCGCCGACCGCCACCCAGATCACCACCTCGATGGAGTTGATGGGCTCGAATTCGCCGGGATTGATGATGCCCACCTGCGGCACGTAGAGCGCCCCCGCCACCCCGGCCAGGACCGCCGACAGCACGAACACCCAGAGCTTGTAGGCGTCCACCCGGTAGCCGAGAAAGCGCGTGCGGCTCTCGGCATCGCGGATGGCCCGCAGGACCCGCCCGGCGCGCGACCCCAGCACCGCCCGGCACACCCAGTAGCTGGCGCCGAGGAGCACGGCGGTCACGGCCAGCAGCATGGAACGCGTGGCGTCGCTCTGCAGATCGAATCCGAGCACGTCCTTGAAGTCGGTGAACCCGTTGTTGCCGCCGAAGCCCATGTCGTTGCGGAAGAAGGCAAGCATCAGGGCGTAGGTGAGCGCCTGCGTCATGATCGAGAGATAGACGCCGGTGACCCGCGACCGGAACGCCAGCCAGCCGAACACGAAGGCGAGGGCGCCGGGCACCAGCGCCACCATGACGGCCGCGAACCAGAAGCTGTCGAATCCGTACCAGAACCACGGCAGCTCGGTCCAGTTCAGGAACACCATGAAATCGGGCAGGACCGGATGCCCGTATACGCCGCGGGTCCCGATCTGGCGCATGAGGTACATCCCCATGGCGTAGCCCCCGAGCGCGAAGAAGGCCGCGTGCCCCAGGCTCAGGATCCCGACGAACCCCCAGACGAAGTCGACGGCGAGGGCCAGCATCGCGTAGCACAGATACTTGCCGATCAGGCCGACGGCGTAGGTCGACAGATGCAGCGGCGACGATTCCGGCACCGCGAGGTTGAGCACCGGCGCCGCGAGCGCCACCAACGCCAGGCAGGCCAGGAACGCCTTGCTGCTGCTGTCCGCGACGACCGCCGGCAGGCGCGGTGCGCGCATCAGGCGCTCTCCGCGGCGCGTCCCGTCTGCGGAAACAGGCCGCGCGGTCGACGCTGGATGAACAGGATCAGCACGATCAGGACCAGGATCTTCCCGAGCACCGCGCCCGCGAACGGCTCGAGCAGCTTGTTGACGATGCCGAGCGACATCCCGCCGATGAGCGTGCCCCAGAGGTTGCCGACGCCGCCGAACACCACCACCATGAACGAGTCGACGATGTAGGCCTGCCCCAGGTTGGGGCCGACGTTCGTCAGTTGCGTCAGCGCCACGCCGGCCACGCCGGCAATCCCGGCCCCGAGGCCGAACGTCAGCGCGTCGACCCGGCCGGTCCGCACCCCCATGGCGCGGGCCATGGCGCGGTTCTGCGATACGGCGCGGATGTCGAGCCCCAGGCGCGTGTGCTTCAGGACGGCGAGCACCAGGGCGAAGACGATGATCGCGAACAGGATGATGTAGAGCCGGTTGTAGGTGAGCGAGAACGCCTCGTTGAACTGCAGCGCGCCGCTCATCCACGTCGGCGTGACGACCGCGCGGTTGTTGGCGGAGAAGACCGAGCGCACGAGCTGCTGCAGCACGAGGCTGACGCCGAAGGTCGCCAGCAGCGTCTCGAGCGGACGCCCGTAGAGAAACCGGATGACCGTCCTCTCGATGAGCACGCCGGCGGCGCCCGAGACGACGAACGCGGCGGGCACCGCCACCAGCAGGGAGGCGCCGATGAGGTCCGGCATCCACAACTGCACGACGTAGGTGGTATAGGCGCCGAGCATCATGAGCTCGCCGTGGGCCATGTTGATGACGCCCATCACGCCGAACGTGATGGCGAGGCCGATGGCGACCAGCACCAGCACGGAGCCCAGACTCAGTCCGAAGGCGACGGTCTCGAGCACCGAGTACGCGTTGCGCGTCGAGTCGATCTGCCAGATGGCGTCGACCGCCGCGGCGCGGACGGCCTCGTCGGGCTCGGCGTGCCGGCCGTCGTCCGCCCGCGCGACGAGTTGCGCGAGCCGGTTGCGGACAACGGGGTTCAGGCGGCCGGAGAGCCGCTCCACGGCGGCCAGCCGCACGGACGGGTCGCCGTCGTCGAGCGCCTCGATGGACAGGGCCGTCTCGATCTCGTAGGCCACGTCCGCATCGGTCTCCACGGCTGCCCGGCCGCGCAGCAGATCGAAAGTGGGGGCGTCGAGACTGCGCAGCAGCTCCCGGACCGAGTCCAGTCGCACGCCGGCGTCGGGATGCGACAGGCCGAAGCGGGCGATCGCGGTGCGCAGGAACCTCCGCAACCGGTTGTTGGTGATGATCCGTTCCAGCGCCGCGGGCGGGATGGCCTCGACGACGGCCAGCGAGGCCGGGTCGAGCAGTTGGAAGGCCGCGAGCCGCTCGTCGTTCGACGCCACGATGAACACGCCGCCGTCGCGCTCGCGGCGGAACAGGCGGTCCTCGAGAAGCGCCACGAGCACGTCCCGGGCGCCGGGATGTCCGGTCGCGATCAGCCGCTCGGCAACCGCCTCCTTCTCGCGAAAGGTGGCGTCGCCAAGCGTGGTGACCAGTGCCCGAAACGCGGCGTCGTCGGTCTGCGCCGAGGTGGTCGCCGGCCCGGCGAGGAGGCAGCCGGCGAGCAGCAGGCATCCGGCCCGCAGCCCGCCGGGCACGGCCGCCCCTACTCGAAGTTCTGTCCGGAGCACTCCTGCGTCTCGGTGTTGTAGTTGCCGCAGTTGAGGGTCACCCAGTCCGCCTCGGTGTCTTCGCTGCCCGGCAGGTAGTCCGACCAGGCGTCGCCCGGCACCGTGTCGTCCGTCTGCCAGACGACGTCGAACTGCCCGTTCGCCTGCACCTCGCCGATGTACACCGGTTTGGTGATGTGGTGGTTCGGCAGCACGCGCGCGACCCCGCCGGTCAGATTGGGCGTCTCGGTGCCCGGGAGCGCCTCGAGCACCGCATCGACGTCGGTCGTGCCGGCCTGCTCCACCGCCTTGGCCCACAGGTTGAATCCGATGTAGTGCGCCTCCATGGGATCGTTCGTCGTCCGGTCCGCGTCGCCCACGAACGCCTTCCAGCGGGTGATGAACTCGCTGTTGACGGGCGCATCCACGCTCTGGAAGTAGTTCCAGGCCGCGAGATGCCCGACCAGCGGCGTGGTGTCGAGACCGGAGAGCTCCTCTTCGCCCACCGAGAAGGCGACCACCGGAATGTCGTCGGCCGAAACCTCCTGATTGGCGAGCTCGAGGTAGAACGGGACGTTGGCGTCGCCATTGATCGTGGAAACGACGGCCGTCGGCTTGCCGGCCGAGCCGAAGCGGCGGATCGCCGCCACGCGCGTCTGCCAGTCGGAGTGCCCGAACGGCGTGTAGTTGATGGAGATGTCGTCATCCGCGACGCCCTTCTGCTTCAGGTACGCCTCGAGGATGCGGTTGGTCGTGCGCGGGTAGACGTAGTCGGTGCCCTCGAGCACCCAGCGCTCGATGCCCACCTCGTCCATCAGGTAGTCGATGGCCGGAATCGCCTGCTGGTTGGGCGCCGCACCCGTGTAGATGACGTTGCGCGACGACTCCTCGCCCTCGTACTGGACCGGGTAGAAGAGCAGGCCGTTGTTCTCCTCGAAGACCGGGAGCACGGACTTTCTGGACACCGACGTCCAGCAGCCGAACACGACGTCGACCTCCTCGGACTCGAGCAGCTCGCGCGCGCGCTCGGCGAACAGCGGCCAGTCGGACGCCGGATCGACCACCACCGCCTCGAGGGGCCTGCCGAGGAGGCCGCCGGCCGCGTTCTGCTCGTCGACCAGCATGAGGATCGTGTCCTTGAGGGTCGTCTCGCTGATGGCCATCGTCCCCGAGAGCGAATGCAGGACGCCGACCTTGATGGGGTCGCCGCCGGCGGCCGCCGCCGGGTCGGATCCCGCGTCGCCGCCGGATCCGCCGCAAGCGGCCAGGACGGCGCCCATGCCGATGAGGAGGGTTGCGTATCTCGTTTTCATTGATTCTGGCTCCTGGGTTGACGGACCTACATTTGAATCTGCAAGGCGACGCCGATCTGGATGTCGTCCGTCTGGACCGCGGTGTAGGCGGTGTCCTTGACGAAGATCATCACGCGCGCGTCGAACTGCCTGATGAGGTAGTTGAGGTTGAATTCGCTGGTCTTCTGGTCGTAGTCCGGCGTGACGCCCTTGCGGAAGCGCGCGTGGGCGTACTTGCCGAGCACCTCGAACTGGCCGGGGCCGACCCGGTTCGGGAACAGGTAGGCCGCCAGGAGGTAGCCGCCGTCGTTCGTCAGGTAGCGCGGGTCGTAGCCGCCGAGGCGGTCGTACCGCGCCCACTCGGCTTCGAACGACACCGCGCCGCCGTTGCCGACCTTGCGCTCCATGAGGAAGTCGGCCGAGTAGGCGGTTCCGTCGCCGCCCTGCTGCTGCCCGGCGACGCCGATCGCCAGGATGTTCCTCTCGCCGTAGAACGTGCCGTTCAGGTAGTAGCCGGGCTCCGGATCCCAGAAGTCCACCTGCACCCGCCCGGCCCCGAGCAGCGTCGAGTTGCCGTTCAGCGAGGCGCCGTCGAACGCGCCGAGCGACACCTTGACCTTGTCGAACTGTCCCCAGTAGGCGGCGCCGTTGGCGCGCCCCTGAAAGATGAAGGGGTAGCCGTCCTGAATCCCGTCGGCGAAGACGGCCCAGTGGTGCGAGTAGAACGGTCCGTACAGGTTGGCGCGGTCGCTCGGCGGCAGGAACCGTCCCATCCAGATGTTGAACTTGTCCGACATCTCGAACTGCGCGACGGCGTCCAGGATCTGGAAGTCGGTGTTCTGGCTGCTGCTCGGCGCACCGAGCGACCCCCCGTAGTCGATGTCGGTGTTCACCATGAACTTGATGTTACTGGTGACCGACCCGTTCAGATACAGGCGCAGGCTGTTGACCCGGAAGTGGTCGGTCGCGTCCTCGCCGTCCGCGTCGCGGTGGACGAAGCTGGTTTGCAGCCCGGCGCCGACCGAGATCGGCGGCAGGTCCGACTCTTCGTCCTGGGCCTGGACGGGCCCGACCGCCGCGAGCGTGCCGGCGAGCGCCGCCAGCAGGGCGGGCGCCAGTCGCCGCCGCCGCCGCCTCGGGATGTCGTTGTCATGCTGTGGGTGACTACGCAAAAATGTCCTCCTGGCGCGTGCAGCCCGCGCGGCCTTCTCGACCGCCGGCGCCCGCGTGCAAGGCTGGGATGTTAAGCAAGAGACGTGCCAGCCTGCTGCGGCGACTCCGTGCAGGCGCGAAAAACGGCGGCTTGCGGCAGGTTCGACACTTGTGACGATCGGGGCCGGGTCGAAGAGCAGGGCCGCGCGGCGCCCTCGATCGACAGTAATGTCTGTTCGGTGCGCCTTGCGTTGACAATTGTGTATAAGAACATTCCCGCCGGGGACGGGCAGCATTGCGCGCGTCATGTGGATCGCCGCGAATTGCTGCCTGTCGCCGTCGGTCGGGAGCCGTCACAATTTCGTTGGTGGCAGATGAAGAAACGACATATCTGTTGTTCAGGTCTCGAAAAGCAGCGTTTCTGTGGGTTGGCAGGAGAACGTCTCGCACGGCCAGCGGCCGGCGCCGGCGGTTCCGCCGGCTCGGAATCAGGACGTCGTCATGCTCAGGACCGGTTGTGACCTGCGCCGGCGGTACCGGTCGCTGCTGGCGGCTGCGGCGGTGGCGCTGCTCTGGAGCGGCGCCGCGCGCTCCCAGCCGGTCGCGGAGCTGCTGCTGGTCGGCGGTCTCGTCCACGACGGCTCGGGACAGCCGCCGGTCCGGCAGGACGTCGGGGTGGCGGGGGAGCGGATCAGCTTCGTCGGCGACGCGGCGGCGGCCGGTCTGGATGCCACCCTGGTCGTGGACGTCGACGGGCTGATGGTTACGCCCGGCTTCATCGACATGCACTCGCACGCCGAGCTGACCGAGGACTACGGGCGGGACGCACTGCCGTTCCTCCGGCAGGGCATCACCACGGTGGCGATTGGCGTGGACGGTCGCGGCACGCCCGACATCTCCGGGATGTTCGCGGGGCTCGAGGGCCGCATCGGGGTGAACACGTTCGCCTACGTGGGTCACGGCGAGATCCGCGAACGGGTGATCGGCGCGGTCGACCGCGCGCCGACCGCGGCCGAGCTGGACGAGATGCGCGCGCTGGTCCGGCAGGCCATGAACGAGGGAGCGTTCGGCCTCTCGACCGGACTCTTCTACGTTCCCGGATACTACGCGACCACCGCGGAGGTCATCGAGCTGGCGCGGGTCGCCGCGGCGTTCGACGGCATCTACGACACGCACGATCGCGACCTCGGCGCCACCTACCGGGGCATCGGCTATCTCGACTCGATTCGCGAGGCGATCCGGATCGGCGAGGCCGCGGGCGCGCGGGTCGTGTTCAGCCACTTCAACGCGCAGGGCGCGAGCAACTACGGCCGCGCGCCCGAAGGCGCCCGCCTGATCGAAGCGGCGCGGGCGCGGGGCGTGGAAGTGGCGGCGGCGCAACACGTCTACACGGCCACCCAGTCGAGCCTGGCCGCCTATGCGATACCCCGCTGGGCCTCGAACGGCGGCCGCGAGGACATGCTCGAACGGTTTCGGGACCCGGAGACCGTCCGCCGGCTCGACGTCGAGACGATGGAGATGCTGGCGCTGCGCGGGGGCGCCGACAAGCTCCTGTTCGCCGACCCGCGGCCGGAGCTGAACGGCCGGACGCTCGCCGCCGTGGCGGCCGCGTGGGAGCTGCCGGCGGCCGCGGCAGTGCGGCGTATCCTCACCGCCGGCGACGCGGGGGTGATGAATCTCGACCTCTACGACATCGAGAACACGCGCTACCTGGCGCGGCAGCCCTGGATGATGACCTGCACGGACGGCCGCACGCCGTCCCCCGCGCAGAACGTCACCCACCCCCGCGTGTTCGGAGCCTTCACGCGCAAGCTGCGCCAGTTCGTGCTCGACGAGCAGATCATCACCATGCCGTTCGCCATCCGCAGCATGACCGGCCTGGCGGCCGATTTCCTGCGCCTCGGCGACCGCGGCTACCTGCGCGCCGGCGCCGTCGCCGACATCGCGGTGTTCGACGCCGACCGCATCCGCGACCGCGCCACGTACGAGAACCCGCGGCAGTACGCCGAGGGGACGGTGCACGTCCTCGTCAACGGCCGCTTCGCGGTGCGGCACGGCGAAGCGACAGGCGCGCTCGCCGGCCGGCCCATTCGGCGGCCGTAGCGGAGATGGGCGAGGCCGCCCGTGACCAGTGACCTCAAGGCAAGCCGGGCGCATGCGCCGCTGGCGTGTCGTGGCGGCAGCCCCTCCCGGACAGAGGCCTTCATCGCGGGGGCTCCGCCGCGCCGTAGCCCGCAAGCTGCAACACCTCCGCCGTGGCTGTCGTCACGAGATCGACCGACGACAATCCCGACGCGTTCGTGGCCTGGTCCACCAGAAAGGTGCCGGCTCTGAACCCGATCCACCGTCGGCCGTCCGGATGTTGAAACAGCCACCGCTCCCGATCCGTTGATGGATCCAGGGCCATCAGCTCGGTCACCCAGGCCGCCACGCCGTCCGGGTAGTCGCTGAAGGGATAGCGGGCGCCGGCGTGGTCACGCTCGAAAGCCGCGGCCATGCCCTCGCTGACGACCTCGTCCATCAGGGACATGCGCTCGACCTGCGCGTCCCGGACGAGGTGATGCAGCTCATGGAACAGCATCGGGCGCAAGTGGGTCTCGGCCGTGGCGGCCACGCCGTCCCCCAGCGCGGGGTCCACGCTCCAGTAGAGTCTGTTCGGAACCACGGCGGCAGCCGTCGCGAAGGTCACCTCGCTCACCCGGTCATCCGCATCCACTCGCAGCACGAGCCGATCGGGAACGGCGGGGAGGAGCAGTCGGACTTCTGCGACTGTGTCTTCGGCTATGCGCTCGATCGTGCGGCGTTCCGCCCGGGAAAACGCATGCTCGACTTCTCGGTACTCGACCTCGACGAGGCCGTTGCTCGCGCACGCCGAGCCGAGGATCCAGCCGGCAACGAACGCCAACCGGCCGACCGCGAGTGCGGCTCGTGCTCCCGAAGGGCTCCCAATACCGCCAGGGCCAATCACTCCGTTGATTCTTCGCACAGCCGTGCGCCGGCCGCAAGCGCCGACGCGCGGTCGGCTCGTGGGAGGATCTGGTTTCACGCTGTGCGCCGGCCGGCGGCGCGGCTCGATTGCGGGGCGGTTCGCTTCCTGGCGGACGTCTGCGCCGTGGAACGGTGCAGACTTCTAGTAGGATGGGCTGAGCGCCGGACGGAGCCGCGGGCGACGATTGGCGGGCCAGGGTGCGATCAGGGGGGCGAGAGTCGTCGATGGGCTTGCGCGAGCGATTGTTCGGCCGGAAGAAGGACGTCGACGAAGGGCCGGACCCGCTGGCCGATCTCGTCCTCGAGAAGCTGAAGGTCGGCTACCTGGTCGACTACGACCTGCGGACGTGGCGGGTGACCGGCTACTCGCGCTACCGCTTCTCGGGCGCGGAGGACATCGAGGAGTGGGAGCTGACCGCCGCCGGCGAGCAGCGCTACCTGGAGCGTGCCGGGGACGCCTGGTCGCTCTCGCAGCGGATCGCCATCGGCGACATCGCCGGCGATGTCCGGCAGCACATCCTCGATCACGAGGATCCGCCGGAGAGCATCATCTTCCGGGGCGCCGCGTACCGCCTCGACGCCTCCTACGCGGGCCACCTGCTGCCGGATGGCAACGGCGCCGGCGAGCCGGTCATCCGCTGGGAGTTCGTGGACGAATCCGAGACCGGCTTCGTCGGCATCGAGCAGTGGGGCGAGACCGAGTTCACGGCCGCGGCCGGCTCGGTCGTGGAAGACTACCAGTTCACTCACATCCTGCCGGGGAGTCCGACATGAGCCGCCGCCGGCCCGCTCCGCAACGAAACCTCGGCCTCGCGCCGATCCTGCTGGCGATCGTGCTGCCCGCCGCCGCGGCGTGCGGCACGCAGACCCCGCTCGAACGGCTGCGGGCGGAGCTCGAGCCGTTTCCGGAGTACTCCGTCGTGCTGCAGGACATGGACGAGGATCTGTTCGGGTACTCGCACCGCTACCGGGTCGTGGTCGGTCAGCCGCAGGCCGGGTCGGACGAGCTGGTCTACCGCGAGGCGGTGCTGGACTGGCAGCGGGTCGACTCCGGGACCTACGAGCGCCACCGGCCGTCGCTCGGGATGGTCATCCTCTCGAAGGGCGCCGACGGCAACGTCGATCGGGACGCGCACCCGCCCGGCTACCAGCAGGTCGGCGACGAGCGCTACGGACAGTGGCGGCAGGACGCCGGCGGGAGGTCGTTCTGGGAGTTTTACGGCCAGTACGCGCTGCTGAGCCACATCATCGGCGGCTTCGGAGGCCCGATCTACCGCGACGACTGGAGCGGCTACCAGGACGCGCGCCGGCGGGGCCAGACGTACTACGGGCCCGGTACCTCCGGCGGCGGGCGCAGGTACGGCACGAACGGCTCCACCACCCGGCAGAGCAACCCCGACTTCTTCCGCCGCCAGCAGGCGCGGCAGGCGGCGCAGAGCCGGTCGTTCGGTCAACGGGTCACCGGCCGCATGTCGGGCGGCATGCGCAGCTTCGGCAAGTAGCCGCAGGGGAGAACACGTCATGTCCGTGGATCGGATCCTGCCGGGCTTCATCTACCTGGCTGTCATCCTCGCGCTGCTCGTCGTCGGCAAGTGGGTCTACGACGCGCTCCACCGCGGCTTCTCGCTGCGGACCGAGCTGATCGAGAACGACAACCTGGCCGCGGCGCTGGCGGTGGCGGGCTACTACCTGGGACTGGTCGTCGTCCTGGTCGGCGTCGTCTCCGGGCCCGCCTCGTTCAGCCTGCTCGACGACGTCATCGGCCTCGTGATCTTCGGCCTGCTGGGCATCGTGCTGCTGAACCTGTCGGCCCTGATCAACGACAAGCTCGTGTTCTCGAAGTTCGCCATCGGGCGCGAGATCGTCGAGGACCGCAATGCCGGCGTCGGCGCTCTCGAAGGGGCCAACTACGTGGCCGTCGGCCTGATCACGGCGGGGGCGATGTCGGGCGAGGGCGGCCTGCTGTCCGGGCTGGTGTTCTGGATCGCCGGCCTGGCGGCGCTGATCGTCGCCGGCATCCTGTACGACCGCATCACCGCCTACGACCTGCACGACGAGATCGAGAAGGGCAACGTCGCCGTGGCCGCCGCGGTCGCGGGCGTGCTCATCGGCTTCGGCAACGTCATCCGCCTGGCCGGCGAAGGCGACTTCGTCTCCTGGAGCGAGAGCCTGGCCGAGTTCGGCTACTACACCGCCGTCGGGCTGATCCTCCTGCCGTTCATCCGGCTGTTCGCCGACAAGGTGCTGCTGCCCGGCGCGCGGCTGAGCGACGAGCTGCTGCAGGAGCAGCCGAATCTCGGCGCCGGCGTGATAGAAGGCGTGTCCTACCTCGCGGCGTCGATGCTGATCGGGTTGACGCTGTAGCACCCGGTCGCAACCCGTGAATCGGCAGCCCTGCCGGCGGACGATGAGCAGCTTCAGGGCGCGGGTGCGGCAGCCCGCGGCGGCGCTGCTCGCGTTCGTGCGGCGCGAGAACCTCTTGCGCCTCGTCGGCGTCATCGGCGTGCTGGTCCTGGCCGGAGCCGCCGGCCTCGCCTGGTTCGAGGAGGACCGGTCCTTCCATGACGCGCTCTGGTGGTCCATCGTCACCCTGACGACGGTGGGCTTCGGCGACATCTCGCCGGTGTCGCTCGGCGGCCGGCTGATCGGCGTGGTCCTGATGTTCTTCGGCATCGGGGTGCTGGGCATGTTCACCGCGACCATCGCCGGCGCGTTCGTCGAGCAGCGGCTGAGAAAGGATCGCGGCATGGGAGAGTACGATCTGGAGGGGCACATCGTCCTGTGCGGCTGGAACGACCGGACCAGGGAGATCCTCAAGGACCTGCGCGCCGATCCGCGCTCGGCGGGGGAGGCCATCGTGCTGGTGGCCGATGTCGAGATGAAGCCGGTAGAGGACGACCGGCTCCATTTCGTGCGAGGCGCGGAGACCGAGGACGACCTGCGGCGGGCCGGGATCGAGCAGGCGGCGACCGTCGTCCTCGTCGGCGACCGGGCGCTGGACTACGGGGCGCGGGACGCGAAGGCGGTGCTGGCGGTGCTGACGGTGAAGAGTCTCAACCCGCGCGTCTACGCCATCGTCGAGCTTGCCGGCGAGGAGAACGTGCGCCACTGCGAGCAGGCCGGGGCCGACGAGATCATCGTGGGCGCGGACCTGTGCAGCCGGGTCATCTCCACCGCCGCCCTGGACCACGGCATCTCGACCGTGCTGCGCGAGCTGCTGAGCGCGCAGGTGGGCCAGGACCTCATCACCGTTCCCGTGCGGGCGGGGCACGACGGCCGCGCGTTCTTCGACGTGTTCTCCGACCTGAAGCGCGAGGAGAACAAGATTGCGCTGGCGATTCAGCGCCACGGCACGGGCGACATCGTGACGAATCCCGAAGCCGGCGCCCGCGTAACGGCCGGCGACCGCCTGGTGGTCATCTCGGCGCGCGCACGGCCCGGCCGTGAGATACGCAAGGAGGCGTGACATTCGATGGCTGAGCATTTCGACAGGGTCAAGGGTTATCTGCTCGATCTCGGGTTGACGATCGCGGCCGAGGACGAGGCGGAGGAGCTCGTGGTGGTCGACGACGAGGACAACGGCATCAAGAAGCTGTTCGTCGACTGCGAGCCGCCCATCGTCATTCTCGAACAGCTCGTCGGCCACGTGCCGGCGGACCCGGGCGACCTCTTCGTGCGGCTGCTGCAGATGAACAACACGCTGGTGCACGGCGCCTTCGTCCTCGACGAGAACGCGGCGCGCATCTTCTATCGCGACACCCTGCAGCTCGCCAACCTCGACGCGAACGAGCTGGAAGGCTCCATCGACGCCCTCTCGCTGGCGATGGCGGAGTACGGCGCGGAGCTGCTCGGCTACCTGAAGCGATAGCGACCGAAGGAGAACGACGATGGCCAGTATCTTTCGCAGGATGTTCAGGGTCGCCGAGTCGAACGCGCACGCGGCGCTCGACCACCTGGAAGACCCCATCAAGATGACCGAGCAGGGCATCCGGGACCTCAAGAAGAACCTGCAGGCGGCGATGGTCAGCCTGGCGCAGGTCAAGTCGCTCGCCATCCGCCTGCAGAAGGAGGCGGGCGACCACAAGAAGCGCGCGGCGGACTACGAGCGCAAGGCGATGCTGCTCCTCAGGCGCGTCGAGGCGGGCGAGATGGCGGCGGGCGAGGCCGAGCGGCTGGCGACCGCGGCGCTCGAGAAGAAGGAGGACGCGGTACAGCAGGCGGCCCGGGTGGACGCCGACCACCAGACGCAGCAGCGGATGGCCGACCAGCTCCAGGCCAAGGTGGCGGACGTCAAGCGGCAGATCAACAAGTACCAGAACGAGCTCGTCACCCTGCGGGCCCGCGCGCGCACCGCGTCGTCGATGCGCAAGATCAACCAGCAGCTCGCGGGCGCCGACGCCAGCGGCACCATCGCCATGCTCGAGAAAATGAAGGCCAGGGTGCAGGAGGAGGAATCGCTGGCCGAGGCCTATGACGAGATCGCCGACGTCGGCGGCACGATCGACGGCGACATCGACAAGGCGCTCGCCACGCCCTCCGCCAGTTCCGGCGCCGACGCGCTGGCGGATCTCAAGAAGAAGATGGGCCTGGCGGGCGCGTAGCGGCGGCCGCCGCCCGGCGGGGTCAGAGCGAGCTCGAGAACGCGTGGTCGAGCTCGCGCATGACCGCTTCGGCCGCCCGGACGCCGTGGTATTGCGCCTCTTCGAAGAGCGACATCCCGCTCATGTCGGAGTGGGCGAAGCGGACCGGGCCGTGGGGCGCGGCCGCCCGGCGGCGCGCGGCGCCCCACACGAAGCCGGGCACCGGACGGATCATGGCGTGGCCCCACAGCATGATGTCGGCGTGCGTCACGTTCGACTCGATCCCCGGATGGGCCCGCCCGAGATCCGCCAGGATCAGCGACACCCAGTCGCGCCATTTCCGTTCCAGCATCCAGGCCCGGGCCGCCGCCGGGTCCGGGCCGGTCAGAGGCAGGTAGTAGGTCAGGACGCTGCGCCCGGTCGTCATCCGCAGGTTCTGGTGGGTCGCCACCACGTAGCCGAGCGACGGGCTGGCGTGGAGGACGTTGTCCCAGGCCGCGCCCGCGGGCAGGCGGTCGACCGTGAGGTTCGCCACCATCCACGGCGCGTAGGTGAACGCCTCGAGGCCGGCCGGCGCGTAGCCGTCGATGACGCGCGGCGCCGTGAAGCGCGGCAGCGCGTAGATGCAGCGGCGCGCGCGGAACCGGATGGGGGTCTCGTCGCGGGTGTCCAGCGCGTCGACCTCGACACCGCCGCTCGGCGCGCCGTCGGGCCCTGCGTCGCCGGGGGCTGAAGCCCGGAGCGGCGCTTCCCGGGCAGGCCGTACGCGGTAGACCAGCATGCCGGTGCGCACCCGCCCGGCGGCGCGCTCCGCGAAGTGCCGCACGATGCGGCCGTTGCCCTCCGGCCAGGTCAGGTACTGGACGTCCGGCGCGCGCGAGCAGAAGTAGTGCCACCCCGCCCAGGCCGAGGTCGTCTCGAGCGTGCACCCGTAGTCGTCCCGGCAGCAGTAGTCGACGTACCACCGCAGCCGAGGCGAGGACCAGCCGGCGCGGTCGAAGTAGTCGCGCATCGACATCCGGTCGAGCGCCGCGATCTCGGGGTCGGTCGTGCCCGCGGCGGCCGGCAGGGCGAACGCCCGCCGGCCCCGGACGTCCCGATAGTCGCGGTACCGCCGCGCCTGCGCCTCGAACGCGGCCAGCGCCGCCGCGCCGCCCGGCTCGTCCGGGTCGCGGACGTCCCGCGCCGACAGCCCCCGACGCCAGCGGCCATCGATGAAGACCCGTTCCTGCGGGGCGTGGCAGAGGTGCCGCGGGTCGTAGACGGGCTCGCCGCCCGGCCCGTGGTCCCGGATCAGGCCCAGCTCCTGCACGAGCTCGCGGACCGCGGTCGACTCGGCGGTCGGGGTCGGCAGGTAGTGGGCGCCCCACGGATAGGCGGAGACGGCGTTCTCGCCCCAGCGGGCGTTGCCCCCGGGCTCCGGCTCGAGCTCCAGCACGACGAAGTCGCGAAAGCCGCTGCCGGCGAGCTTCCATGCCGCCGACAGCCCGGCGATGCCGCCGCCCGCGATCACCACCGCCACCTCGCGGGTCTGCCGCGGCTCGGGGAAGGCGCCGTCGCGCAGCCGATGGCCAATCCCGTGGGAGGCGCCCACGATGGACCCGCCGATGCGGCCGGCATCGAGCGCCCGGTCCGCGTCGGGCAGCGTCCCGGGGCTGCAGCCGAGGGCCAGGGCGGCGGCCGCGCCGGGACCGATGCGCAGGAGATCCCGCCGCGACAGCCGACCGGCGGCGCCGCGCGCGGGTCCGGACGGCGGCTTCATCTACGGCTGCCCCCGCATGTACCGCTCCCACCCGGCGGCGTGGTACTGGACCAGAATCTGGTTGTTCAGGTGGTTCACCTCGACCGGCACCGGGGCCATGTCCGCCGGAAACTCGAACAGCGCCGCCGCGATCGCCGGCGTGAGGAACCGCAGCCCCGGTGGGAACCCTCCTGGCGCGGGCAGCGGCGCATGCGACGCCAGCACGAAGCCCCACTCGCCGAAGGTGGGTACCGGCGCATGATAGGGCCTGGCGTGCAGCCCCGCGGCGCGCACCGTCTCCACGATGCACCAGAACGCCTGCCGGGAGACCAGGGGCGAGGTGCTCTGGAGCGCCGCCGCGCCGCCCGGGTGCAGGCGCTCCCGGAGCCGCCGGTAGAAGGTGGTCGTGTAGAGCTTGCCGAGCGAGTAGTTGCGGGGGTCGGGGAAGTCGACCACGATGAAGTCGTAGCGGGTCGCGGTCGATTCCAGCCAGACGAACGCGTCGGCGTTGACGACCTCGACCCGCGGCGAGCGCAGCGCGTTGCCGTTGAGGGCGGCGAAGGCCTCGTGGTCGCGGAAGATGGCCGTGATCAGCGGATCGAGGTCGACCAGCGTGATCGTCTCGACGCCGGCGACCTTCAGGATCTCGCGGACCGCCATGCCGTCGCCGCCGCCGAGCACCAGGACGCGCCGCGGCGCTGCGACCGAGGCCAGTCCGGGATGGACCAGCGCCTCGTGATAGCGGTACTCGTCCAGGGACGAGAACTGCAGGTTGCCGTCGAGGAACAGCCGCACGCCGCCCTCTCCCCGCGTCAGCACGATGCGCTGATAGGACGACAGGCGCGAGAGCACCACCGGGTCGTCGTAGAGCCGCCGCTCCGACCAGTCCATGAGGTCGTCGGAGAGCACCGCGCCCGCCACGAGCACGCCCAGCGCGGCGTAGGCCTGCGCCGTGAGCCGCGGCCGCCGGTGCTGCTCGCGGAAGACGTGGCAGGTCCAGACGGCGACCAGCACGTTGAGCCCGCCGAAGACGAAGGACGAGCGCATCAGTCCCACCTGCGGCACGAGCCACAGTGGAAACAGCAGCGACGCGGCCAGCGCTCCCAGGTAGTCGAGCGACAGCACCCTCGAGACCAGGTCGTGGAGCGGGAACTCGTCCTTCAGGATGCGGATCAGGAACGGGATCTCCAGGCCGACCAGCACGCCGGTGGCGGTGACCCAGCCGTAGAGCACGACGCGGAAGGCGCCGACCTCGCCGAACGCGAAGAAGAGCACCGGCGACGACAGGCCGCCGACGAGGCCCACCAGGATCTCGACCTCGATGAAGCGGACGAGCAGGTCCCGCCGGAAGTAGCGCGACAGGTACGATCCCACCCCCATCGAGAACAGGTAGACGCCGATGACCGTCGAGAACTGCGTGACGCTGTCGCCCAGCAGGTAGCTGGCGATGGTGCCCGCCAGCAGCTCGTAGATCAGTCCGCAGGTGGCGATGGTGAAGACCGCGACGAGGAGGACGCCGGTCGGGGCGTCCGCGCGGCCGGTCGACGCGGCGGGGCGTTCGTCCATGGGGGTGTCTTTGACTCCGGGGCGCCGGTCCGGTGATCCTTGACGGATGGCCGCCCGCCCGGTTCAGGATATCTCCGCGGCGCACAGCGTGGCGACGCTGCGCTACTTCCTGCTCGCGGGGCGCGCCCGGCTGGAACCGTTGCGCGTGCTCGACTCCCGCCGGGTGCCGTGGGGACGCGGCACGGTCACGTTCTGCGCGCTCGGCACGAGCCACGCCGTGCTGGTCGAGCGCGCGGGCGCCGCGCTGACGGAGCTGCTGACCTGCGCGTCCGGCGATCTGCGGGCGCGGGTCGTCCGCCAGCGCGCGGCCAGCTCGGACTGGTCCCTGTCGTGCACCATCGACGGCCTGCGGTGCGACTGCCGGCTCGCGCGCCTCGATCTCGATGGCCGGCAGCGGTTGCGCGGCGGGTTCCGCGAGGCGGACCGGCTGGTCTTCGGTTACGGCGCGGCAGGCGGGACCGAGGAGCCGATGACCCACATCGGGTGGCGGACCGAAGGCCGGACGCTCGCGGTGGAGACCCTCCACACCTACCCGCACGAGGCCCGCGGGGTGCGGAGCGAGAGCGTCTTCCGGATCCTGTAGGACCAGGCGCCGGCCGCCCAACCAGCCCTCCCGGGAGTTCGCGCCGTGCTACCGCGCAGACCCCTGGCGCCCGCCGCCATCCGCGTCGCGGAGCGCGAAGACGTACAGCGCGTTGCCCGTCCGCGGGTGGCGCACGTCCGGCGCCAGCGCACGCGGGGCCAGCCGCGGGCTGCCGCCGCCGAGACCCGTCGCCACGGCGACGTACTGCGTGCCGTCGACCGCGAACGAGATCGGAAAGCCCTGCACCGACGTCCCGAGCCGGGCCTGCCACAGCACGTTGCCCGTCCGCACGTCGAACGCCCGGAACCGCCGGTCGAGGTCGCCGACGAAGGCGAGCCCGCCGGCCGTCGACAGCACGCCCGTCAGGAACGGCGCCCGTTGCTCGATGCTCCAGACCTCTTCCAGGGTCTCGGCGTCGAACGCCGCGAGCTTGCCGAGCCGGCCCTCGGTGTCGGGCATCTCGAAGAAGGGACGCGCGCTCATTCCCACGCCGCCCGAGCCCGGCTCGAAGGCGACCTCGCGGGCCGACAGCTCCATGCAGGTCTGGGAGAGCGGGAGGATGAGCAGCCCCGAGCCGGGGTGGTAGCTCATCGGGTGCCAGTTCTTGCCGCCGGCGGTGCTGGGACAGGCCGGCACGAGCTGCTCGAACTCGGCGTCGATGATGTCCTGGCGGTACGTGACGGCGCCGGTCTCGGGATCGATGTGATCGAACACGTTCTGGAAGACGGTCTCCTTGTGACCGAGAAACTCGCCGGTCTCCCGGTCCAGCTTCCAGAGAATTCCGTGCTTGCCCGCGCTGAAGACCACCCGGCGATCCGCCAGGTCGACCAGCACGCGTTCGTAGACCTCGTCGAGGTCGAGGCTCTCGCCGGGGACGTGCTGGAAGTGCCAGGCGAGCTCCCCGTCGCCCGGCCGCAGGGCGACCGTCGAGCTCGTGTAGAGCGCCGGGTCGTGCACCGTCATGCCCCGGCTGATCGCCACCCACGGCTTTGCCTGCGCCACGCCGAAGTAGACCAGGTCGAGCGCGGGATCGTAGCTGCCGGTGATCCAGGTCTCGCCGCCGCCGCGCAGGTAGTCCGGCAGGTTGGCCCAGGTGTTGCCGCCGGGCTCGTCGGACCGGGCCACCGTGTTGAATCGCCAGAGCTGCTCGCCGCTCGCGGCGTCGTAGGCGCTGATGAAGCAGCCCTCGCGGGTGAACTGGCCGCAGCCGCCGAGCCCCTGCACCACCCTGCCGCCGGCGATGACCGGCCCGCTGGTGTTGCGGAAGCCCTGGGCGTCGTCGGCGATGCGGGTGGTCCAGACCTCCGCGCCGTTGCGCGCGTCGAGCGCAATCAGCCGCGCGTCGGCCGTGGCCAGGAAGAGCTTGTCCTGGTAGATGGCGAGATTGCGGCTCGAGCTGGCGAGCTGGCCCGCCTCGACGCTCACCTCGTGCTCCCAGATCAGGTCGCCGGTGCGTACGTCGAGCGCCTGCACCACCGGACCGAAGCTGGCGAAATAGAGCACGCCGTCGTGCGCGATCGGCGAGGGCGCGTTGCGTCCGCCCTCGTTCATGGCCCACATCCACTGCAGCTCGAGCTCCCCGACGTTGTCCCGCGTGATCGCGGTGAGCGGGCTGTGGCTCCAGGCCTGGTAGTTCCGCCGCACCATCAGCCAGTCGCCCGGATCCGGGTCGCGCAGCAGCTCGTCGGTGACCGGCGTGAAGCCCTCCACCTCGCCCGCGAATGTCACGCCGCCCGCCACGGCGGCCGCCGCCGTGCGGACGTCAGGTCGTCGCGCCCGGCCCTGGGCCGCTTGCGTTATCGCCGGCGCGGGTCCCGTTTCTCCGGTGGCCACGGCGCCGATCGTGACGGCCGTGGCGGGGGTCAGCGCCTGATCCCCGGCCGGCGCGCCGTTCGCCTGCAGCAGGTAGGCGACGATGTCGAGATAGGTCTGGTCGCCAAGGCGGCCCGGCCGGTCGGGGGGCATCGTGGCCCGGATCCGTTCGACGAGCTCCTGCGGCGTGCGGTCGCCCCAGTAGCTCAGGAAGTTGGGGCCGGCCAGCGGCGGGGACTCGAAGTTGCCGCGCAGGTCGGTCCGATGGCAGATGGCGCAGCTCCGGGTGTAGACGTCGCGGCCGCTGTCGGCCTGGCTCGCGGTATGGATGCCGTCCGGGGCGGGCTGCTGGGCCGCGAGGGCGATCGGGCCGGGGAAGCCGCCGGCAGCGGCCAGTGCGACCGTTGCCGCGGCCACCGCCGCCGGGCCGCGGAGGAAGTCTTGCGCAGGGATCATCTCGCCACTCCTGTTGGCCGGGTGTTGCCGTCCGCAACCGTTCCGCTACGAGTAGATCATGAACTCCAGCAGGTTGCCGTCCGGGTCGCGGACGTAGCGGCTCATGCCCTGCACCGTCCCGAGGGCGCGGCCGCCGTCCCGCAGGCCCGAGCCGATGACCTCCGCTCCCGCGCGATCCAGAACGGCCGTCAGCGATTCCTCCGAGCCGGACCACACGAAGCAGAAGTCGCCGCACGGCGGCGTCGCGGCGGGCGCCCGCAGCGACGCGGCGCTTGCCCGTTGCCACGACGACGGCCGATGGAAGTTGATCTTCTGGTCGCCGAAATGGACCGATACCCTGCGGTCGGTCTCCATCACCTGCAGGCCGAGGGCGCGGTAGAACGCGATCATCGCCTCGGTGTTCTGCATCGGGACGGCGACGTGATCGAAGCTGGTGATCGCGCCCTCCTGCGCCTGCGCGCCCGATCCGCGAGCAGGGGAGACGGCAGCCGCGACCGTCGCGCCGGCAACGAGCTGCGCGAGGAACCCGCGGCGGCCGGGGCGTTGTCGAGTCGGTTGCACCATCGTTGCTTCTCCCATGAGCGAAGCAGCCTGTGGGGCAGCCACCGGCTGCTGGAGGAACGGTCAGGGCGGTGGGACGCTCAACGCGCGGATTTCCCCCGCGATGATCGTGAAAGGTGGCGGGTCTGTCAAGACGCGGTGTTCCGTGGGCAGGCGAGCTCGGATCACCCGTGGAGGGCGCCTGCGCGCCGTTCCGGGTCGGTCCGCTCACGGCGCGCCCGAGCAAGCTCGTAGGCTGCTTGCATGCGCATCCAGTGATCGGCAGTCCCCCAGCCGATATTCTCCAGTGCCAGCGCCATGCTCGCCGACATCCCCGCCCTGCCGTTCAGCAGGCGTGACAGTGTCCCTCGCTCACAGCCAAGACGCTCCGCTGTCTCGGTGACGTTCCAGCCCACTTCGTCCATGCTCTCCCGGATCAGTTCGCCCAGGTGCGGTGGGTTCGGCATCGGCCCGACGCGGTCGCCTGCAACGTCGTTCATGGTCTCCCTCCCGCGGGTCAGTGATAGTCGATCATGTCTACGTCCACGGCCTCGCCATCCTCGAAACGGAACACCACGCGCCAGTTGCCGGAGACGCGCACGCTCCACTGGCCGGCACGGTGGCCTTTCAGGGGATGGAGCCGGAAACCCCCAGCGGCGAGGGCCCGCCCAGGCCACGAACCGTGCGGCATCCCACCGATCTGCAGCAGCACGGCGACGGCCAGAATCGCACCGGCTGAGTACTTGACCCAGTATGCTGGCTCTTTGTGGGGCACAGGCAGGACGCTCCTGCTGCACCTCGGCTGCGGACACTCGTTGCGGGAAACGGTGGTTCGGGCCCGACAGGCGCATCTGGTGGAAGGTCGGCGTGCTAGTCGAGGACGTCGAAGAGGTAGCTGTACTTCAGGATCAGGCTGCGCCCGGCGCCGATCGGCACGTAGTCGAGGATGCCTTCTGTCTCGTTGTAGACGAGAAACAGCCCGGTGTTGGCGTCCTGGAGCCAGCCGAACCGGAAGTTCACCGACCAGAGCTCGGCGCTGTCGTTGTGCTGCAGCAGCGTCTGGACGAACAGCCGCGGCGAGAAGTTGTAGCCGGCGCGCACGCCGGTCAGGTTGGTGGTCGTCTTGCCCGACGGCAGGTCGATGTCGTTCCGGCTGTAGCTCAGCTCCAGGTTGAGCGCATCGCCGTGGCGGGCGCAAATCGTCGGGCGGAGGGTCACGATCCGGCCGCCGAAGAACCCGCCGAACGTCGCGCGCACGCCGGCGCTGACCGGCGCCGAGCGGTTGTAGAAGAAGGAGGGGATGATCTCGCTCCAGTCGTAGCGTCCGGGAGGAATCGCCAGGCCGGACACCGAGAACGCGTCGAAGACGGTCTCGCTGCGCATGTCGTAGGCGAGGCCGACCGACGAGCTGTCCTCGAACTCGCCCATGAAGTGGTTGTGAACAAGGGTCGTCTCCATGACCCCGTTGCGGTTCCAGAACCGGGTGAAGGTCACGTGCGGCCGCAGCTCCTGAAACCTCAGAAAGCCCTCCGGCCGCGACCTGTTGTTGATGGCAAGGTCGTACTTCCGGAACCCGCCGGGCCGGTGCAGGTAGCCGACCTCGGGATTGAAGTCCTCGCCGTTGTCCTGATAGCCGGTGCTGATGCGCCACATCTGGGACTCGTAGGTTCCCGAGAGGCTCATGGCGTGGTCATGACCGTCGCGGCCCGGTGTCTCGGTGCGGCCGATGAACCCCTGCACGAGACCGGCCTGGCCGATGCCCCACCGGCCGTCGAAAGCGTAGGTGCGGTTGTAGTCGTTCGCCAGGGCTTGCGGCCCGGTGGCTTGCCGGTTGATGAAGAGCCCGCCGATGCTCGATCGGTTCGGGAGGTCCCGGCGCAGGCGGCTGACGGTGAAGTTGTTGGCCGCGCCGCCCGCGTCCGTCGCCTCGGTCTGCATGTTGAGAAAGCCGACCGTGAGGGTGTCGGAGACCTTTCCGGAGAGGCGGGCGCCGGCGCGGATGGGGATGGGGACGCCGGCCTCGCTGATCCCGATCCGGCGGCTGAAGAAGAGCTCCGTCTGGCCCAGGCCGCGCCCGCTGGCCGCAGCCGCGTTCACGGTGAACGCCCCGGCGTTCTCCAGGAAGAACGGCCGTTTCTCGGGGAAGAACAGGTTGAAGCGGTCGAGGTTGATCTGCTGGTCGTCCACCTCGACCTGCGCGAAGTCGGTGTTGTAGGTGGCGTCGAGCGTGAGGCCCGACGTGACGCTGTACTTGAGATCCCCCCCCGCGTCGCCGAGCGCCAGCGGCGCCCGGCCGGGGGCGGCGTCACGCGCGACCATTTCGCCGACCAGGTAGGGCGTGAGCTGCAGGTTGCTGGGGCGGTTGGCCGGCACCCGCAGCCCGCTGAGCTGCCCGGCCAGCGAGACGCGGTAGAGGTTGTACTGGCGCGGCAACGGCGACCAGTAGGCTGTTTCGTTGCGCCGCCGGATGTTGCGCTGGAAGTTCACCCCCCACGACTGGCGCTCCCGCGCCGGGTAGCGGATGGTCCGCAACGGAATGGCGAACTCGGCGCTCCATCCGACGCGGGAGACGCGGGTCCGGACCTGCCACGCCCCGTCCCAGTTGAGATTGAACCCGCCCGCGTCGCCGCGCGAGAATTCGCCCCTGCCGCTCGATCCGAACCCGCCGCGGCGGCCGCCCTCGTTGATCACCTGCCCGTCGTACTCCTGACCGGCCGGACTGGTTCCGAAGACGAATCCGTTCTGCCGGTCGCTGAACGTATCCAGGATCACCATGAAGCTGTCGCTGTCGGTGAGCGCCGAGTCGCGCCGGCTGTCGTTGACGATGATCGACGACGGGTCCCTGTCGTAGCAGACGACACCGATATAGATGGCGTCGCGCGTGTAGACGATGCGGACCTCGGTCCGCTCGGACGCCGGCTGGCCTTCGTCGGGCGCGGTCTGGCGAAAGCCGGTCGCCGGAGTCGCTGCGCGCCACGCGGCGTCGCCCAGCACGTCGCCGTCGAGGACGGGGGCGTCCTCGACGGCGCTGGCCGCGACCTGCCTGATCGAGAGCGCGGCGCCGAGCCCGAGACCGGCCGCGCGCGGCGGGGTCGACGACTGGCCGTCGTCGGCCGGCTCGGCAGCCACTGGCCCGAACGACGCCTGCTCGGCCTCCGACGCGGCGGAAGCCCCCCGGGACTGACCCGCGGCCGGCGCGACCGGGATCGTCGCGAGCACCGCGAGGACGAGACCCCAGGTTGGGCGCCACGAGCCGCAGACGCGGCGCATGCTCATCTGATGCAGGCGGGCCGCCGCGGGCGTTGCGGCTCCGCCGGGCTCCGACCCTCGGCCGCGACGCCGCGAAGCCCTGCGCTCCACTGGCGTTGCAAGTCCAACCAGTCTACGAGACCCGGGAGGAAGACGCCAAGCCTGCCGGCCGGCCAATTCAGAAGGAGGTGTGGAGACTGATCTGGACCTGCCCCTTCGAGCCGCCTGGCACCGTCTGGATCATGTAGCCGGCCTGGACCTGGGACCGGTCGTTGACGCCGAAGCCGAGCGCGGTGTAGAACCGGTTGCGGTCGAAGCGCTCTACAGTCCTGCCCGGCCCGATTTCGAGCTCCCCGTTGATGAAGACTTCGTTGTACAGCGCCAGGTAGATGGACCCGTTTCCGGTCCCTCGTCCATTCAGCCCGACATCGCCGAACAGGGCGTAGCGAAACCGTGTCCGGAAGTCCTGGCCGTCAACCCAACGCTGTTCGTACCGATAGCGGTGGCGCAGGGAAACGACCCGTCCCAGGGACTGGCGAACCAACGCTTCCTGATACACGCGCCGCTCCGCGCTGGTCTCGTCGCTGTCGCCGAACACGCCGCTCGTGACGTGCGCCAGACCGCCAGTTACGAGCACGGGGGATGCGGGCAACTGGTAGGTCAGGCCGGCCCGGATCAGCAACTGCTCCAGGTCGGTTCCCATGTTCCAGTTGCGGTGCTGCACGTCACCCTGCAATCCCAGCGACGTGTCGTCGAAGCGGCGAGTCGACAGGCGAATTCCATGCTGCCGAGCAGCTCGGTGTTCACGATGTTGCCGGCGACCCTGGCCGCAAAGATGTCCCCGATCCCCTGATCGAAGACCGTCTCGATGGGGACTCGAGAATCGATGCACCCGAGCACGACAGCGAACGGGTACTGCCCGGCGGCGGTCGCTCGAATCTGATCGCCGTAGTCGCGGCGGGCAGGCGTCCCGGCGACGAATCTCGCGTTGCCGTCGGCAAGGAGCGTGAGGGCGGCGTCAGGAGTGACGGCAGCCTGTGACGCAGCGTCCTGGGCCGGCACGAACCCCTCGTCGACCGGCGCCTCGGCGGGCTCCGAGTCGGCCGCGGGCTCGGACGCGGAGCATCCCGCCAGGGCCAGTCCGGCGGCCGACAGGCCGAGACGTCGTCCAAAGGCTCGGCGCGACGGCGTTGACAGCGTGCTCGAGGTGCCCGCAGCGGGCACGGGTGTGATCCGATTGAGCATCTCGTTTTCTCCTCGTTCGGCCGTATGGCCAACGTGTCAGCCACAACGGGGAACCAGTGCCTGACACCTCGAAATGGTACCACAGACCGTTTTGTTGCCGGGAACCAGGCACTTCCATCTCGTCAACTGCCCGTGCGGGTAACGTTGAAGTCGTCATCTGGCGGGTCGACCGTGTGAACATCGCGATAGGAACATTGCCATGGTCTAGTATTGGACGCTGGCACGGAGGCCGGTTCTTCGCCGGTGCCAAGGAGGCCGTTGCGAATCTTCCCGGGCTGGAAGAGTGAGAAGGGAGGGCTGAGTTCATGCAACCACGGCGCCTGGGCACGGCCGGGGCCCCGGTCGTTCTCGCCTCGGTCGCGGCTCTGGCCGTTCTTGCCTTGCTCCCGGGCGTGGCCGCACCCGCGGCGTCCGGCGCCCAGGACGACAGCGGCAACGAACTCGACCGCTTCATGGAGCGGGTACTGGCACAGCGGGAGCGGAACGCGGCGGCTCGGCTGCAGTACGTCCTCGACGAGGAGTCGCGCATGCGCCTCACCGGACCGGGTGGCGACGTGCTCTGGGGGTTCCGCGGCGAATACACCTGGTACGAACGCGACGGGTTGTTCGTCCGCAGTCCGACCCGCATTGACGGCGTCACGATTGACGAGGTGAGCCGGCGGGATTACGAAGCCGAGTGGCTGGAGCGCGAGCAGCGACGCCGCCAGAGGCGCCAGGAGGAACGTCAGTCGCCGACCCGGGCGCCGCAGGCCGTCGGGCGCGACGGCGCTCCGCTGTCGCCCTCGGATCCAGCCTGGGTCGGTGTCGAACCCCGTTTCGTCTCCGACTCGTACTTCCTCGAGTTCGAGTTCGAGCCGGGGAGCTACTACCTGGTCGGCCGCGAGACCCTGGCCGGACACGATGTCCTCCGCATCGAGTACTACCCGGAGCAGCTCTTCACCAAGCCTGACGACGACGATCCCGCCAGCCGCGAAGCAGTGGCCATGGACAAGACCAGCCTGGTGACCCTCTGGGTCGATCCGGCCCAGCACCAGATTGTCCGCTACACGTTCGACAACGTCGGCTTCGATTTCCTGCCCGGGCGCTGGCTGTTCCGCCTGGATGACCTGACGGTGTCGATGACGATGCGGCAGCCGTTCGAGGGAATCTGGCTCCCGGAGCGGATCGACATGCGCGCCGCGGTGTCGCTGGCAACTGGCGCCTTCGAGCTGAGCGGCACGCGCGCATACACCAACTATCGCGAGGCTACGACGGGCGGTCGCATTCGCGCCATTGGCCCGGATCTGCCCCGATGACTGCCCGGCGGCTCGGGCGTCGCACCTCCGCCGTGGCGCTTGCGGCAGCGGCGGTCGCGCTCACCGCACTCGACGGCTACGGCCAACCGGTCGCGTCGGAGACGGTGGTCGACATACGCGTTCACGGCAATCACACCACCTCGGATGACGACATCCTGGCGGTGGCCGGCGTTGCGGTCGGCGATGTTGTGGACCCTGACGTCGTGGACACCGTCACGCGCCGACTGGAAGCGAGCGGTCGTTTCGAGACGGTCGAGGTCCGCAAGCGCTATCGTTCCTTGACGGCCACGGACCGGATCGCACTCGTGATCGTGGTCCGGGAGCGACCGCGGGCATCAGTCGCGAGCCCGGTGCTCCGCGCGCTCGCCCGTATCCCCCGGCAGTCGATGTTCCTGCCGATCGTGCGGTACGACGAAGGCTACGGGATGTCCTACGGCGCCCGGTTCAGCCTCGTCGACCTTCTCGGTGACGGGAGTCGGCTCTCGGCGCCGATAACCTGGGGTGGCGACAGGCGCGCAGGACTCGAAGCGGAGCGGCCCATTGCCGGCGTCGTGGTCGATCGAGTGCGGGCCGGCGCCTCGTACGGGCGCCGCGTCCATCCCTACTTCGGCGTCGACGACCGGCGGACGCGATTCTGGGCCGGCGTGGATCGTCAGCTCGCGCCGGGCCTGCGCATCGGGGCGGAGGCGGCACGGGAGGAGGTGCGGTTTCTCGCGCGAGCGGATCGTCTCACGCGACTGACCGTCGGCCTGGAGTACGGCGGCCTCTCGCCTGGCGCCTTCCCCCGCGACGACGTGCGAGTGAGTGCCGCGCTGGAGCGGTTGGCGGTTGCCGGCCAGCCGGCGGCTATCGTCCGACCCCGGATCGATGCGCAGGCGTTCAAGGGGGTCGGCGGACAGGCCGTGCTCGCGGCGCGTGTCCTCTTCGAGGGCGCCTCTGCCGCGCTGCCGCCCTACGAGCAAGCACTGCTCGGCGGCGGCGGCAACCTCCGCGGGTGGCGCGTCGGCTCACGCGTTGGCGACCGGCTCCTGGCGGCGTCGGTCGAGCTCCGGCTACCGATGAGCTCGCCGCTCTCGATAGGGAATGCCGGGTTTCGCATCTTCTACGACACGGCCGCCGCCTACGACGCAGGACAGAGCGTGCGCGCCACGCGGTTTCTCGAGGGAGCGGGCACCGGCGTCTTTCTGACCTTTCCGTTCGCCAGCGTTCACCTGGACATCGGCCACGATTTCCGCGGCTCGCTGCGGCTCCACGCCGGGGCCGGGGTCGGCTTCTAGCCCGGATATCTCACGGCCTACGGAAGCGCCAGAGCATCGGCGCGCTTGTGGGACGGTTTGAGGATGTGAGGGCAGTTGGAGCGGTTCTGGCGGGAGGAGGGAGCGGGTTGTGGTGGCGGGCAGGCACACGGGGTCTGCCCCGGGGCGAAAGGAGCCCATGAATAGGGCAGAAAATCATCTACGAAGAAGAGCCGCACCCGGCTGGGGGATGGGAGCAACGAGTGGTGATTCTCGCGATGTGTCAGTGCGGTTGGTCGTACGCAGTGAAGCAGGACCCGGCGGAGATTGGAGCCTCGGATCTTGCGCGGCTCTGATCTACCTGCGGGCTCTACGTCGGAGCCGCGACCTTGAGACCAGCGGCCACTGTCGCATCAAGGAGCCGGTGGTCGTAGGTGACGACGGCCTCGAGTCCCTCCAACGAGAGAGCAGTCGCGAGATGAACCGCGTCGAGGCTTCGCAGCCGTTCCGGCTGCAGGTGTGCGGCGGCACGCAGGACCGGCTCGTCGATGGTCACCAGCGCGATGCTATCCAGGACCTGTTCCGCGCCGTGCCGCGTAGCCGGTTCCCAGGCGTGTGCCCGGCGCAACGCGCGGAACACTTCGACGCGAACGAGTCCGCTGGCGACGCGATCGTAACGGACCGCCAGGTACCGCCGGAGGGCCTGCGACTCGAGCTCGGGGACGACGAGCTTGACGATAGCGGAGGAATCCAGATAGACCACCACACGCTCAGATTCGGTCGTCGCGGTCGGCGATCAACGCCTCGCTCACGGCGTTCGAAGCCTCGCCCGCAGGTGGTTCCAGATCCAGCAGGTCGCCCTTCGGCGCAGTCGCTCGCCCTTGCGCGATTAGCTTTTCAAGCGGAGACTCGTTGCCTGCGAGAGGCACGAGCAGGGCAACGGGCCGGCCGCGGTCGGTGACCTCGAACCGCTCGCCGCGGTGGATGCGTCGCAGATAGACGCTCAGGTTCTGCCGCAGTGCGCGAATGCCGACTCTGGACGTAGCCGCATTGGCTTTAGGCACAATGACGCACATTGTAGCACATTGAGTGGCCGCTCGAAAGGGTCGGCGCACGGTTTTCCGGGGCGGTCCTTCCGGTCACCGGCAGCCACAATCAACCCGGATCGATTCGGGCATGACGCCGAACCGCGAGGTGAATCAGGGCGGCGAGATCAGCGCGACGATCCGCACAGGCGCGCCGGTACCGCCCGCTATCTTCATCGGCAGCGCGGCGAGCAGGAATCCGGTCGGCGGCAACGCTGACAGGTACGCGACGTTTTCCAGGTTCGGCACGCCGGCCGCGGCCCCAATCTGGTGCGCGATGAAGTCCGTGGACTGGCCTCGGTCGATGCTGGCGGTGTCGATGCCGAGCAGGCCGGCGCGGCAGTCCTCGATGAGCAGGCGCGTTGCCGCCTCGCCGATGCCGGGGAAGTGCAGGTTGCCGGTCTCGCCGGGCGTGTCGTCGCCGAGATAGGCGAGCGCATCGGGCCAGCGGGCGGCCCAGCCGGTCCGGATCAGCACCGCCGATCCCTCCGGCACCCGGCCGTGCTCGTCCTCCCACGCCGTCACGTCCTCGACTGTCACTAGGTAGTCGGGATCGGCCGCCGCTGCGCCGCGTCGAACTTGATCTCGTCGAAGCTGACGTCCGGCCCGCACCTCCGCTCGACCATGCGGAAGAGACGCACCGCCAGCATGGTCGTGTAGCGCTCGACGAGCCGTTCCTTGACGTCCCCACCGAGTCTCCTCGGGCTGCCTGCCGTCCATCACCAAGTCGGCGAACCGCACGAGCCGCTTCAGGAAAGCCGGGTCAATCAATGAGGGTTCCTCAAGGTCGTCGCGAAAATGCAGCACGATCCGATTGAGCGTGTCACCCTGCGTCCCCGGCAGCCTCAGCGCCCATCTGCGCTCTGCACTCTAGCTCCTCGTAGCGTCGCAGCATGGGCGGACGTCCCGATCATCGCCGAAGGTCCTGTTGAGGCAGACCGCCAGCCCTGCGTGCTAGACCGGGCAGTGAGCCGGTCCGTTGCGCGTTGACGCATTCCAGAGTGAAGGGAGAACAGCCATGCGAATCATCATCGCCGCAGCTCTGCTACTGCCCCTGCCGCTCTCCGCGTCCGCCCAGCCACGACCGCAAGCGACTGCGGGCGTCGCGATGATGCACGCATTCAACGCCACGGCCAGCCCAGCGCAGGCGGACAGGCCGTCCATCCTGGAATCCGCAGCGCGCCTCGCGACCGAGGTGCAGCTACAGCAGCCCGGCCGGCAGGGCAACCGCCAGGCGATCCAGCGCATCCCGCTCCCCGTCCAGATCGCCATGGTGGCGGGCGGCTCCGTCCTGTTCTACCTGGCTCTCCGTCAACACGGGGATTGCGGGTGCTCCAGTATGATCTGGGCGATGACCGGCACCGGGGCCGCGGTGGCGCTCGGGACCGGCCTGATGTTGCAGTGACCGCGCCGCCGCTCCGGTGCTCGTGGCCTGCCCAGCCCCAATTGTCGAGAGTCACGCCCTGCAGCGGGTGATGCGCATCTCGGCGACCACGGGTTCCGACGGGGAGGAACGGTGAGGCGCACAGCCTTCGTGCTCATCCTGTCCACGGCGATACAGGCCTGCGGAGCGCTACCGGATCCGAGAAGCCTCGACGCGAGGGGAGGAGAACGCCGCGTCTGGGTCCTCTGGATCGCCTGAACGAAGTGGGAGCGGCAAGGGAGAACATGCCCGTATGGGTATACGTGTTGCCGAGCACGAGTCCGCGCCCCACACGAGTCCGCGACAGCGAACGCTGCCGAGAAAGGCGATAGTCCGCCTGCAATGATCAAGAGCGACCTCACACTCAGCGACGCGATTGCGCAGTTCGACCGATCGCCCACAAGTCCGGCCGCCGAGGGATATCGCGCGCAACGCGCCGAGATCCTGAAGCGGTTTCCACTCGACCAGTGGCCACAGATGAGGCTGGAAGACTACGCGCTGGGCCAGCCCGGGGTGGAGGACACCTACTGCTACTGGCTGGAGTACAAGTCCCAGTGGATGGGGAGTATCCGGGGTGGATCCGCCAGAAAGCTGATCATCTACAAGCGGAGAGACCGGGAGGGTTGGTACTTTCCGAACGTCTTCTCAGATGAGGAGGAGGCTTGGGCCCGGCTGCGGAGCGAGTTCGTGGAGGCGCTCCGGCTGGCGGCGCGTGCCGATTGGGAAAGCATCGATGCACTCGAGACCCTTGGACTCGGGCCAGCCGTGAAGTTGAAGTCCCTGCACGTGTACTTCCCTGACGAGGTGCTGCCGGTCTGTTCGACCGCCCATCTGCGACATTTTCTGCGTTCGTTGGATCGCCCCTCGGAAGAGGTAGACGCTCCGTCGGCGGTGGCGCTGAACCGATTCCTGCTTGCGGCTCTCCGAGGCAATCCTGCGCTCAAAGGTTGGAACACCGAGGAACTGCAGCGGCTGCTCTACATCTGGCGCGATCCGCGCCCAACGAAGCGGGCGCTGAAGATTGCCCCGGGCAAGGATGCGAAGTTCTGGGACGACTGCCTGCGGGAGGGCTACATCTGTGTGGGTTGGGACGAAGTGGGCGATCTCTCGCAGTTCGAATCGAAGGAGGCGTTCCGGGCTCGGTTCGAGGAGGCTTTCTATAGCGGGCATCTCCCGCAAGCGAGACGGAAGGGTAACGAGCTGTGGGCCCTTACCGAACTGGAGCCCGGCGACCTCGTCGTAGCCAACCGAGGTACCAGCCGAGTGCTTGCCATAGGAGAGGTTGTCGAGCCGGGATACCGATGGGCCGATGAGCGTTCCGAGTACCGGCACACCGTGGCGGTCAACTGGGACACGAGCTACGGGCGGAGCGTGACGCCGCAGAAGAACTGGGCGACGGTGACTGTCGCGAAGGTACCTGACAAGCTCCTGAAGGCGATCATGGGCGCCAAGGGGCCCGAACCGATGGTGGTCGATGCCGTGTACGGCCGCATCGCCGCGGCGCTCGAGCGCAAGGGCCAGCTCATTCTGTATGGGCCGCCGGGGACAGGAAAGACCTACCACGCGAGGCGATTCGCGGTCTGGTGGTTGTTGAAGCAGATCGGCCGCAAGGGTGCAGACGCAGTGCTCGGCGATTCCGATCGGCTGCGCGCGGCGGAGCGTGATCTCTCGCACGCCCATTCGGGAACGATGGCAGGCGTGGGCTCGCTGACCCGCGTGACCCTTCATCCGTCCTACACGTACGAGGACTTCATCGAGGGATTTCGCCCCGAAGGCGGCGCTCGCGGGTTGTCGCTGGCTCTCGAAGACGGCGTCTTCAAGAGAGTCTGCCGCGCCGCCCAGGCGGATCCCGATCGTCCGTATCTCCTGCTGATAGACGAGTTCAACCGAGGCAACGTCGCCAAGATCATGGGCGAGCTGCTGACGCTGCTCGAACGGGACAAACGTGGTCTCATACTGACCCTGCCGCAGAGCAAGGAGACCTTCAGCGTGCCGCCCAACGTGTTTCTGCTCGGCACGATGAATATGTCGGCGAGCTTGAGGAAGTGATCATTTCTGAAGTGCCGTCGACTGCCTGTGGACGCCCCTGCTGATCGTGTCATTCGGTGTCTTCGTCGCGCGGGGCACGCTGGCGGTTGCGCTCCTGCTGGCTGAGTTCAGCCTCCCGGCGACGATAGCTGCGGCCTTCGATGCGAAGGATTTCGACGTGGTGGGTCAGCCGGTCGATCAGGGCGACGGCGCATGAAGCGTTGGGAAAGACGGTGTCCCAGTTCTTGAAGGGCAGGTTGGTGGTGATCAGCAGGGAGCGGTGCTCGTAGCGTCGGCTGACGAGCTGGAAGATCAGGTCCGCGGCACGGGCGTCGTAGGCAAGGTAGCCCAGCTCGTCAACGCACAATAGCACGGGGCGCGTGTAGTGGCGCAGGCGGCGTTCGAGTGCGCGGGCGGTCTCCTGTCCGTTGAGGTCGAGCAGCAGGTCAGCGGCCGTGGTGAAGAGGGCGGTCTTCCCGGCGAGGATGGCCTGGTGGGCGATGTTCTTCGCCAGCATGGTTTTCCCCAAGCCTTGTGCGCCGAGGATCACGACGTTCTCGCCGCGCGCGAGGAAGTCGAGCGTGAGGATGCGTTCGAGGGCGCGCCGGTCCAGCGCGGTGGGCCAGTCCCAGTCCCAGTCGGCGAGCGGCTTGAAGCGTCCGAGTCGGGCACGCCCCAGTCGGCTCTCGACGCTACGGCGCTGTTTTTCCTCAAGCTCGGCGGCGACGATGTGCTCGAGCAGGACGGTGGCGCTCGAGCGCTTGCGGGTGGCCTGGGCGATGATGTCGTTCAGCTCGTCGGCGGTGCGGTTGAGCCCGAGGCGACGCAGGTCAGTCGCCAGCGTCGTCAGGGTTTTTCTGTCCGAGGGCATCGTAGGTCTCCAGGTCGTGCGGCCGGACGTCGAGGTCACGCAGTCCGGGTCGGTCGGGCAGGGTGAGGCGGAGCGGGGGTTTGAGTCCGCGCTGTCGGCGTCGGGTTTCGAGGATGTGGGTGATCGAGCCGGCGCCGAGGGCATCGCGTTCGAGGGCGATGTGGACGGCGGCGGCCAGCTCGTCGGGTCCGTAATCGTCGAGCAGGGCGACTAGCCGGGTGGCGTGCGGGCGGAGGGCGTCTTGGCGCTCGGCGAGGCGCTCGAAGAGCGTGGCGGTGGCGGGGACGGCGGCGCGGAGGCGGTCACGGGTGGTGTGGGCGTTGGCTTGGCGGGTGGCGGCAAGCAGGCCGTCGAGATGGGCGGGGTCCTCGACGGTCAGTCCGGTGTCGTAGGTGCGGCGATGGCTGGCCAGCTCGGTCTGTCCGTCGAGGATGCGGATGCGGGTGGCTGAGGCGAGCAGGGTGAGCGGCTTGCGGACGTGGGTGTGAGGAATCGAGTAGAGATTGCGGTCGAAGCGGACGTAGGGCGTCTTGCCGGAGCGGACGGCGCGCATCAGGTCGGTCTCGAAGCGATTGGCGGGCAGCGGCAGTAGGCGGGGCTTTTCTTCGGCCCAGACCTCGGCAACCCGGCGATGGGGCTGGTCGGGATGGCGTCGGCGGTGGGCGACCTCGTCACGCCAGCGTCGGAACTGGGCGTTGATGTCGTCGAGGTCGCGGAAGGGCCGGGCGGCGAAGTAGGCGTGGCGCAGGTATTGGATCTGGCGTTCGATTTTTCCCTTCTCATTTCCCCGTCCCGGCGTACAGGGCCGGGGGGCGAAGTGGTAGTGCCCGGCGAGTTCGAGCAGGCGGGGATGAAACTGGACGGCGGCGCCGCGGCGGTCGAGCACAGCGCTGCGCAGGTTGTCGTAGACGAGATTGCGGGCGGCGCCTCCAAGCGCCTCGAAGGCGGCGACGTGCCCGCGGAGGAAGCTCTCGAGCGTCTGGTCGAGGGTGAACAGCGCGGCCAACGCGCGCGAGTAGCCGAGGACCATGACGAATCCGGAGACGGTGCGGGTGCCCTGTCCGATGCGGACCTTGCCGAACGAGCCCCAGTCGACCTGCGCGGACTCGCCGGCCAGGGTGACCACGCGGCGGTAGACGGCGCGGGAGGTTTCGGGCCGCAGGCGCCGCACGAGTTTGCGGACGGGGAAGACCGAGCCGGCATAGCCGCGCTGGCGGAGCATCTCGTGGATGCGCGTGGCGCGCAGCCGCGGGTACTGCGTCAGCGTGTCGCGGATGAACGGCAGGTACGGGTCGAGGATGCTGGGCCGACACACGCTGGGGGGGACGCCTGGCGTCTCGCGCTCGACCGCGGCGCGAACGGTCTCACGGTGGAGGCCGAGCTGGGCCGCGATGGTCCCGATCTTCCAGTGCTCGCCGTAGTACAAGCGCCGGATCTCGGCGCGCTGCGCGGGTGTGATCATCGTCGCTCCTCCTCCGATTCGCGCGAGGCTCGCGCATCGGGAGCAGCCACCGGCTCGACCGCCCGCAGACCACGCAACGGGTGGCCGCGGGCGCCCGAACCGGGGCGAGGTCCGCGACGGGGAGTCTGGTCGATGGCCGGGGGGCGGCGGAACCCTGATCCGTCACGCGGCGGCGATAGGCACGCTGGCGGTCGCGGTGGTCGAGGCGCCCTTCGAGGCTGCGCTGATGCCGGGCCCGGGCGGCCCGCACCGAGCGGCGGCGGCCAATCGCTCGGCACGACGGCGTGCAGTAGGCATGGCCGCGATCACACGTCGCGCAGATCGCAAACAGGCGGCTGCAGTGTCGGCAGGTCTTCTGGCGAAGCGGGACGTCCACGGCGTCGGAGCGCGCGGGGCGGTCTCCGACTGGACAACGCGGTCGAACCGTGGCACAACTGCACCGACCGGCTCGCTCTGTCGGAGCACGGGGCGGTCACGAGGGTCCGGTGGCTCTGCCGGGCCCTCACCCCACGTCTGAGTCCGCCGTCAACGCTACCCCAACGAGCCGCCGCCCGCCACGCCTGCCCGGAGGCTGTGGACGCCGCCACTGCTGTGGACGCAAACAGCCGCGCCCACAGCAGTTTGCAAAACCGCGCAGACGCGGTTTCGCACAGCGACCACAGCCATCATCCTCTTCTTCCTCAAGACATCGACGAACACGGCCGACGGCACGCATGCCCGAACAGGCCTCGAGAATCCGTCAGTTTTTCGCGCTCGCCGACACTCGGCGATTGAATAGAGCGGATCCAGCAGCAGGAAATCGTTGTGCCCGGCCCGCACCCACGCGCCCTCGCGGCGTACACCGACCACGCGGCGGCCCGCGTTGACGAATCCGTAGTGGATCTCGAAATGGGCGTCGTGGATCGCCCCAGTCGCGACGACTTCGAGCGCGAACGGCACGACGTCCGGAAGCCCGACAAGCCGTAGCTCATCCAACGTCAAGCCGACGACGCTCGGCCACGCCACCGTCAGCGAACGCCCGCCGTCGCATTCGACAGCCCCCGCGTCGTCACGCAGTCGAATCAGCGGGCCGGCGCCCGACGAGGCCTCGCCGCGGGCCGTCCATTCGCTGACCGGCGGGGGCGGATCGCCACCCATCCGGACGACCAATCCATCCGCTGCCGGCTCAAACATCAAGGCGTTGCCCATCACGCTACCAGGGCGGCGACGGCGCAATTCTCTTGGCGATGATCGGTGCGAACGTTTCGTACAGGCCCCGCCTTGGTGCGCCCAGTTCACCCTTCAGCATGAACGGGATGCGCTCCTTCAAGTCGATGCTCCTCTCCCCATTTCTCAGCCTCGCTGCCACGTCTCGGGCAACTTCAGGACGCGCGATCCTCAGCAGCGCCGTCAGTTGTTCTCCATCCATATCGATCGTCATGCAACACAATCGACCGTCTGCCAACCGGTTCTCGATCTCCAGCGTCGTGCAGTACTCCCCCGGCGCCACCGAGTCCACGTTGAACGCCCCCAACTCCATCCACGTCATGCCGAGCCCCGGCCGGTAGCCGCGACTGATCAACTCCATTCCATAGTCCGGTTTGAAGGCCACTCACGCCTCCCTCTTCATCGCCGCGGTCCGTCCGCAGGCGCTACCGCCAACCGCCCGTGTCGGCGCCGTCGCAGCCGGGCAGGGAAGTACTCGCCGCGATCTACTTGCACACCGGTGTGGTCCCTCAACCACCCCATGATCCGATCCTGCCAGCGACCTTCCTCACTCCCGTGATGTCGTTGCCCGTGGTCTGCACCTTCCCTCAGCCGGTCTCCCGAATACGCCGCAGCGTACAGCCCCGGCGCCGCGTCACTCGCTTCGAGCCAGAAGCGGCAGGAACCGTTGTGGCTCCACTCGGCGACGGTGACGCCGGGAAGACGCAAGAGGAGCACCGACTGATTAGCAGCCCGAGGTAGAAGTCGGTTCGCCGAGCCCTGCTGTTCAGGCCGCTTGGCGATGAGTAATTGAGCCGACGGGCGCCGGCGGTGTCCATTTGAGGCCCCAGGGACGCGTCAGACGCCCCCAGTGGTCGATCAGGCGGTCGATCAGGCGGAAAATCGCCGAAAAAGCCCGCCCCTGCAGGCTCCGGGGCGTACCGATGCCGGTCTGGCGCCGCAGGAGCATCCCGATGTTGCAGGCAGCCGCCTGGATCAGCACCCGCTTGCGGACATTCTCGTGACCGCGCACAAACACCCGACGCATGCCCCCCGTCTCATACATGTGCGCGAAAGTACGCTCCACCATCTCGCCCCGGCAGCGTTGCAGGCGACGACCCCGCCGCCCGTGCACACGCCGCCGGTTCGCATACAACGCCTGCTGCGCAGCACGCTTCGCCGGCGGCGTCTCTCCCGTCTTCTTGTCCTGCCAGACGCGCCGGCCGCGCTCGGGCTCCGATACGTAGCTCCGAACCCCGACCTCGCCGAGAGCCACCAGCGTCTCGTCGCTGTGATACCCCTTGTCAGCGACCAGCTCTTCGACCCCTCGACCGTCCGGCTGCACCAACTCCACCTGCTCGGCCGCCGCGGTCAGCGTCTCCGGCAGCGTGGCCGTATCGCCGTCCGATGCATCCTGCACCGTCACCGACACGATGGCCCCCGTCTCCATGTCGACCCCGTGCTCGACCTTGTGAGCCAAGTGCGTCCGGCCGTCCTTCATCTTCGCGATCTTCGCGTCCGGGTCCTGCGGCGATTGCCAGTCCTTGTTCGACGTCTTCTTGTTCTTGCGAGACCGGTCGAACCGAGCCAGATCCGCCCGCGTCGGGGTCTCCACCCCAGACGCCTCCGCCAAGCGCCGAAGGAACGCTTCGTAGCTTTCTCCCGTGTCCCGCCGCTCGATGCTCCGCATCGCCGCGTTCGCTTCCAGCGTCGTCGCATCGACGCCCACCGTCTTCCCCTTGACCAGACCCGCCGCCGACAACTGCTCGAGAACCCACGTGAATACCGCCTCGTGCGTCTCGTCGTCGATCAGACGACGCGTCCGCGACAGCGTCGAGTGGTCCGGCGCCGCCTCGGTCACATCCAGGTCCAGGAACGACCGCAGGCTCAGAGAGTCGGCCACCCGCCACGCAATCCCACGCTCCGAAGACAGACCCTCGAAGTAGCCGATGAACAGCATCCGGAAATACCGCCCAGGACGCAGGCTCGGCCGCCCCATCCGCGTCGCGTAGAACACCGCGCACAGCCCCTCGACGAACGCGTCGAACCCGGCCTCGTCCAGAACCCGGTTCAGACGCTCGAAGAACGGATGCCCCGCGTTCGTCGGCAAATCCGCCGTCGTCACCCACAGCGGCGCCCCTGGTCGCGCGGCCGGTTTCTTGCCCATCGCCATAGCTGTTCAGTCTACGGGCTCGATCGCGCCCAGGCCAGGCCCGTTCCCCGACTTTCACCACGGGCTGCTAGAGGAGAGGGGGGTGTGGGGGGAGAGGGGACTCGGCGCCGGCGCGGCGGCGGGGCGCGGTCGACGGAGTCGCGCGAGGCGTACGACGCGGGCATCAAGCGGGCGAAGCGATGAGCGTGGGGTGCGGGCGGTGCCAGGGGACGCCGGGCTGGGAGCCGGTGGAGGTCGAGGGCGTGAAGCGTCTGCGGCGGTGCGGGTGCTGGACGGCTGCGCACGCCGCCCCGCCGTCGGTGCCGCGGGAGTTCCGGGAGGCGCGGTGGTCGACGTGGCGGAAGACGGCCGACAACCGGCACGCGCTGGACGAGGCGCGGGCCTTCGCGCGGGCCGGCGACGGCGGGCGGGACCTGTTCCTGTGCGGGCCGGTGGGCACCGGCAAGACGCGGCTGGCGTGCACGGTGCTCAACGAGCTGTGGCGCTCGGGGGAGCGGTCGATGGCGTTCGAGCGGGTGCCGATGCTGCTCTACCGGCTGCAGCCGCACGGCGCGGCGGCGGACACGACGGAGACGTTCGACCGGCTGGTGGCGGCCAAGCTCCTGGTGCTGGACGACCTGGGGGCGGAGCGGGACGCGGCGACGGACTACACGCGGCGGACGCTCCTGATGCTCTACGAGGCGCGGCACGACGCAGGCCGGCGGACGGTGTGGACGTCGAACAAGACGCCGAGCGAGGTGGGCGCGTTCATGGCCGACGACCGGCTGTCGAGCCGGATCGCGGGCCGCTGCCGGGTGGTCGGGCTGGAGGGGCGCGACTGGCGGCTGGTGGGTCGCGGCGCGCAGCGCGCGGCCGAGCGGGAGCCTGTCGGGGCGGGACGGGCCGCGGAGGCCGTGGAGCGGACCGGATGACGGGCCTCACGGTCGGCGCCGAGAGCCGCGTCAGGATCGCCGGCCGCGACTTCGAGGTCCATCCCGTCGCGGCCATGTTCCCCGAGTTCCCGCCGGAGGAGTACGCGAATCTCCGTGCCGACATCGAGGCGCACGGCGTCCGGTTTCCGGTCGTCGTGTGCGGGCAGTGGCTGGTGGACGGCCGCACGAGGCTTCGCGTCTGCCGCGATCTCGACCTCGAGCCCCCCGTCCAGGAGCTCGACGAAGGGACCGACGTCGTGGAGTGGATCGTTTCGGCCAACGTGCGGCGGCGGCATCTGTCCACGTCGCAGCGGGCGGTGCTCGCCGCGCAGTTGGCGGATGGGGAGGGGGTGACGCTCGACGATGCGGCGTCGTCGTTGAGCGTGAGCCGCATGTCGGTGGCGCGGGCCCGGGCCGTTCGGGACATCGAGTCCGGCAGGGTCCAGGCGGCGCTTCAGGACGGCACCGTGACGGTGGGGGACGCGTACAGGGTGAGGGGCGTCGATCCCGTGCGGCTCGATGCCGCGGTGGATGCGGTTCGCGGCGGGGAGGCCGGCTCGCTCGTCCAGGCCCTGGACCTGGCGGACGAATCCTCGGAGCCGGCGGGGTCGTCCAGTGGTCCGGACAGCGGCGCGGGGCCGTTGCCGCCGGCCGGGTACTCGGGGGCGGGGCCGGCGTCGCCGCGCGACTCCGGGGGCGGGAACCAGGCGGGACCGGCTCGGCAGTCGGGAGGGACCGCGAAACCTGCAAGCGACTGGGAGCCGACCGACGAGCTTCGCGATCGGGCGTCCGCCGCGTGCGGCGGCGTGGCGCCGGTCGACGGCCGTCGTCTCGGCCCGCCCCAGGAGTGGCGGGGGCACGTGCTCTGGTGTGCGCCATCGGGGGAGGCGCCGGGCGCCAGGTTGGCGGTAGCGCTCGACGGGCAGGAGCTCGAGAGCGCCATCGTCTTGACGCGCTGCGTTCCGGATGAGGAGTGGGCGCAGCGGCTGTTGGGCTCCGACCGGCTGTCGGTCGTCGCGTTCGGCGCGGACGGCAATGGCGCGTGCCGCTGGCTGCAAGGGGATGCGGCGGTCGGCCCGGTGATGCTCTGGGGGTTCGGGGTCGACCGCTCGCTGTTCGCCCGGGCGTTCCGGGACTTCGGCGCCGTGGTCGCGGTGAACGGGCGCTAGGTGCCCGGCTCGGACTCGTGGAGGCTGGCGCAGGCTCCGTGGGCGGCGGCCCTGAGCGGCTCCATGAACGCCCCGGGATCGGCGACGGTGCGGATCTCGGTCGAGTCGATCCGATCGGCGTCGAGGTGTTCCTGCAGGTAGCGGCGTTCCTCGCCCCAGTGGAACAGCCGTCCGTCCGTCGTCTGCATGATGCCGACGTGCCCCGGCTCGCCTTCCCTGCGGAAGCAGATCAGCTCGAGCCGCTCGATGCCCGGCAACGGCCAGGCGTAGGCACCCGGCAGGCGTGCGTAGAGCGGGATTGTCGCCGGCGTGAGGTTGTACCGCTCCGCGTCGATGACCGTCCACGGGGCCGGGCGGGACGGAGGGCTTGAGGCGGCGCGCTCGGCGCCGGGCAGCGCCGGCTCCGGTTCGGCGAGCGGCCCGGGTTCTGTGGGCAACTCCGGGCCGGTCGTCGGCCGCCCTAGCGCCGTTGGACGCGGAGGCATGAGCGTCTCGGGGTCCGTGGGCGGCGCCAACGCCATCGCCACCGGGGCCGCGGCATCGGGCGGTGGGGGCGGCGCAGGGCGTTGGGATCGCGCCTCGTGACCGGCAATCCAGACGAGAGCCCCGGCGGTGAGGCTGACGAGGGCCAGGATGACGGCGTCCCGGCCGAGCTTCGGGGTCGGCGGCTTCCAGCGTCGCATGGGTTCAGCTCTCCTTCGATCGGGCGTACTCGGTCAGGGCTTCGGTGACGAGCTCCTGCAGACTCACGTCCTTGTCGATGCAGATCTTCCGGAGCGTCTTGTGGACGTCGGCGGGGAGCCGGGTGTTGACGTACCGGTACCGGCCGCCCGATCTGGACGCGGCCGGTTTCGCCGCCGCGGCGGTCGGTCCCGCCGGCTTCGGCCGTGGCGCCACCAACTCGGGGGAGGTTCCGCCGGGCGGCGCCGGGCGGTCGCGGCCCACGATGCGCTCGTGGGTCTTCGCAAAGGCGTCGGCGAGACCGCCGGTTCTACTGGTCATGCTGCCTGCCCCTTTCTGGCGCGGGGAACGATGCCGGCGGCCTGGAGCCACGCGAAAAGGGCGCGCAGCTCGCTGGCGGCCTTGCCGCGGGGTTCGTACTCGGCGGCGCACTGCCCGGCGTTGAAGCTGTTGACGTGAGCGATTCGCCGGTGCAGCACGACGGGCGCCGCGGCCAGGTTGGTGGTTCCGATGACGCTTCGGGCCTCGCTGGCGCTCGGGTGGTTCGCGAGGGCGAGGTTCAGCACGACCACGGCCGGCGTTCCCGCGAGCTCGGTGATCTCGATAGTGCGGGTGACGGCCGCCAGGTCGGGAAGGCTCGGCTGCACCGGGATGAGGATGGTGTGGCTCAGCCTGGCGACGGTGACCGCGTCGGCCCCGGAGTGCGGGGCCGTGTCGTTGACGATGAGCTCGGCCCCGTCGTTGCCCAGGCCCTCGATGAGGGCGTGCATGCGGGAGCTCGGCGTGGCGTACACCGGCGGTTCCCCGGTGCCGTTGGCCTTGCGGAGATCGTGCCACTTGGCGGCCGACGCCTGGGGGTCGAGGTCGAGTATGGCGGTGGCGATGCCGTCCCCCACGGCCAGGGCCGCGAGGGCGCAGGAGAGCGTGGTCTTGCCGGTACCGCCCTTCTGGGAGAGGACGCATATCACGTGCGGCGTTGCGGGCCGGGGACGGGGATGTTCGGTAACGGGGCCGACGTGTGTCATCAGTGGGCTCCAGCGCGGAGGGGCGGCCGGGCGCCGCGGGTCCGCGCATTGGCGCAACACTATGGGCTGCTCCGGTTGGTGGAGTTCGATGCGTTGCGCGTCTTGCTTCAATTCTATTATGACCGCAACTTGTATGGACCTAAACAGTTGTGTCAGTCGCGGGTAATGATTGAACGGAATGAGTTCGTACGGTTCATCGAATCAGATGGAAACGACGGGACCATCGAATCCGATGGAAACGATGAGTTCATTGAAACGAGTCGGTTCAATGAGTCGTTACGATTGAATGAACTGTATTGCCGGCATCCTGCAGGCGGCGGGCGCCACCGGCGAACCTGGAAGCCTTCCCGCAGGGAAAAATGCCCCCTGAGCGACCCCGGTTCGACCGGGAGTGAGACTCGCTGGCCCGCGCTGTTTGCGGGCAGGGAGTCTTACGGCCCGGACGGGGGTCGCTCAGGGTACTTCAGACTGGTCACGGGACCTGCCCCCAGGGACTCCGTGTTTCGGGCTAAGCGCCTGTTGGCATGGTACTTGGACTGGCACGCTCCCGGTGATGGCGGGGCGCGGCGTACGCGGTATCTCGGTTTGAGGGGTCTTCCGGCGTGGTGGCCGGCCATTGGGCGCGTATCTCGCTCCAGGCGTGGTGAAACGGAGAGGCCCGAGGCGGAGGGGTTCGGGGAGGTGGCGACCGGGCGTTCCGCCGGGCGGTTGCGGCGGGAATGCGCGGGGCGCGCGTTTCTTTTGGTACGGCCGGTCTTTTCGGCGGGAAATGCCGAATCCGGTGGCTGGGATGGGGGGCGTGATGAGCCAGGAGCAGGGCGGGGAGGTTGCGGCGCCGTTGCGTCGGCGGGCCGTGGCTGCGGCCGCGGATTTCCTCGTGGTAGTCGGGCTCGGCTTGGTGCTGGAGGAAGCGCTGCGCGTGGTCATCGTCGAGGGCTTGGGGTTCGGCGTTCCCCTGGGGCTCGGTCAAGCGTCGACGTTCCTGTGCGGCTGGGCGTACTTCGTTTTCTTCGAGATGCGGTGCGGCGGCCGGACCATCGGGAGGATGGGCGCGGGGCTCCGCATCATCGGGACCGAGGACGGACTGTGGCTCTCCGTGCGTTACGTTGCGAAGGTCCTCCAGTTGCTCTTTGGACGCGGGCTGCTGTTTGGCGTCGTGGTATTCGATGAGCGCAGGCGCGCGCTGCACGACTACGCGGCGGGCACGGTCGTAGTGGTCGATTCAACTCCTTTCAGTTGGAAACATCCATCTGCCTGATTAGGCGCCGTGCGTTTCACGGTGTTTGGCTGGCCTGAAAAAAGTGATTACCGCTTGGGGTACAAAGTCGATCCTTTCCAATCAATTGGCGGTATAAGCGGTCTGTGTGTTGGAAGTGGACCGCTCCTATGTATCCGCTTGTTATGTCAATAAGGGTTGTCTCCCGCGGCTCGGGCGCGCTCGGAGCGGACGGTGAGCGGGTTTCGGCGCCCGACGGGGCCGGCGGCCTGGCACCGCGTGGCCGTGGCGTGGTTCTCCGAGCTGTTCAGTCCGGAGGACCAGGCGACGGTCGTTCTGCGGGACCGCGGCCCTGGAGGCGGCGCGGTGCAGCGCACGCGGGCGGTGGGTCACTGGTGTCATCCGGCGGGCCAGCGGATGTTGCGGCAGGCGAACGACGCCGGGAGCGACGTGTTCTGTTCGGTGAACCCGATGGAGCCGGGCAGCAGCCGCTCGGTGGCGGAGGTGCGGCGTCTCCAGTTGGACTTCGATGCCGAGGGCGATCGGCGCGTCGGGAAGCTGATGCACGACGTGAGGGCGGGGCGGGTCCCGATGCCGGCCGTCGTGGTGCGCTCGTCGGTCGGCCGCTGGCAGGTCTTGTGGCACGTGGACCCGGCGGCGTGGACGAGGGCGGGCGCCGAGGAGGTCAACCGGCGCCTGGCCGCCGCGTACGAGGGGGACCCGGCGGTGGTGGACGTGACGCGTGTCATGCGGGTGCCGGGCTTCGTGAACCGGAAGCCGGGGCGCGGCGGCGTTCGGGTCGCGATGGTGGGGCGGCACATGTACGACCGTGCGGGCGCCGGGAGCCAGTGGTGGGAGCCCAGGGCGTTCCGGTCGGTGATGCCCCCGCGGCGGGTGAGCGCTACGGCGCCCGCCCGGCGTCCGGCGCCGGACGGGGATGCGCCTTCCCGGCGGTACCTCTACGGACGGATCGTGCCGGCGTCGCAGTCGGAGGCGGATTGGGCGCAGGTGGTGAATGCGCTGCGCGCGGGGGAGTCGCCCGGCGTGCTGATTCAGGAGTTGGCGGAGTTTCGGGAGGACAAGTCGAATCCGCGCGACTACGCGGAGCGCACGGTCGTGCGCGCGTGCCGGTCGCTCGGGTTGGAGGAGCCTCGGACGGAGTACGGGCGGCGGCATCCGCCGCCGGCGATGGACGTCGCGCGCTAGTGCTAGTGCGCGTTTTCGGAGGGACAGCTTCATGAAGCAGAGGAGGTTGCGGCGGCGCGGTGTCGTGGAGACGGCGCTGGTGCCGGAGACGCGGGAGGAGTTCGAGGCGGCCATGCAGTCGCGCGCGCGTACGGTCGTTCTCACGATGGAGCAGATCCGGGAGTGGAACCTCCAGGTCGACGTGGTCGCGATGTCCGAGGCGTCGGCGGCGGACGCGATCTTCGGGACCGACAGCGAGTTCTACGAGACGGTGCTCGAGGAGGACGCCGGGGAGAGCCCGCCGGAGGACGAGCTTGAGATCGACCCCGGCGATCCGCCGTTGCCGGCGACCGGGTCGGCTGGCGGGCCTGCGCCTGGCGCTGCCGGGGCGGTGGGGGCGGAGCCGGCTCGTGCCTAGACGTCCGCGCGGCCGTACGTCCGTGCGCCCGGCCGGGATGCGCACCCAGCGGTACCCGGAGTCGCCCCCGGGGGACCGGGGCGAGCTGATGGACCGTGTCGATGCGCGCCGGGAGGCCGAGTCGGACTGGCTCGACGCGTGCGACCAGACGGACGCGGCGATCCACGAGGACGACGACGCGCTGCCGCGCCGCCGCCGCCTTCGGACGCACGGCGACCTGGTGTACGAGGTGGCGCTCTCGGTGGAGGTCGGCCGGCGGCTGGAGGGAAAGGTGCCGTTGCCCCGGCGGTCGCATCCCTCGATCTGGGTCGCGGACAGCCGGCTGTTCGGCTTCCGGGACCCGTTGCCGGAGCGGCGTGCGAGGGCGTTGGAGGCGGACGGAGCGCTTCGCGCCCACCGGCTGCAGGATGCGTTCCGGGAGCTGCCGCGGTCGGGCTTCGATGCGTTCGCCGCGACGGTAACGGATGCCTGCGATCGGCGGGACCTTCGCGACGTCGGCGGCTTGTCGGTCGAGACGGCGAAGGCGCTGGGGCGCGTGCGCTACGGGCCGCCGCTCGATGCGGTGTTCTCGGCGTCGGGGACCGACCCGGTGCTGCTGTCGGCCGCAGCGGCGGTGCTGGGCCGGGTATCGGACGAGCGGTCGGTGGTCAACGGGTTGGACCGGGCGGCGCAGGCGGTGGCGTTGCGGCACGTCGATGCGTGCGTGCGCGATCCGCACGGCGCGGCGGTGGTCGAGCGCGCCTGGGCGCGCGAGCGGGAGGGCCTGGGCCTCGAGGGGCTCGATCCGGGCGGCGCGAACTTCGAGGCGTGGTTCGAGCGGACGCGGGCGGTCGCCGAGGTGCACTACGCGGTGGGCCTGGATCCGCTACGGGACCCGTTGCCGACGTCCGCGGTGGAGGCGGTGCTCGGGGCGGGCGGGTCGCTGGCCGAGGGCGTCCGCGCGGTGGGCGGCGCCGGCGAGGGTTGCCACCGGACCGCCCGCGCCGTTCACGCGGGCTTCGCGGTGGTGCGGCGCCTGGACTCGTGGATGGTGGCCGACGAGGCGGCCCTGGCGGGGGTGATGACGCCCGTGCTGGAGCGCGCGGGCGTGTCCTGGCCGCCACCGGACCGGGCTTCGGTGGTCGAGCGCTACGGCCTGGGGCCCGGGGCGCCGGCGGTTCGTCCGGCCGGCCCGGTCGCGGAGGCGGCTCCTCCGGCGGCGGACCTGTTCGATGGCGGCCGGCCGTTCGCCGGGGCCGTGTGGCCCGCGGGCGGTACTCGGTGCCTCGCCATGCCGGCAGAGCAGGCGCTGGCGGTTCACGCCTGGCGCACCGGCGCCGGTGTGCGGGCCGACTTGTTCTGGGACGAGGCGGAGGCGGTGCAGCGGGGCGGCCGGGTCGGGCCGGGCGTGGTCGGCGTCGTCGTTCCCGGCCTCCGAGGAGAGGACGCGGGACCGGTGTTCCCGGTTGAGGCGCTCGGCGTTCCGGCCCCGGCGCGGGCGGACGTGGGCATCGCGTCCGTCGACCAGTTGGTTCACGGGCTGGGCGTCCGCGTGGCGGTCGATGGGCCGGGAGCCTCGGGCTACCGGCTCCGCGACGACTGCGCAGTGGTGCCGCGGGAGTGGTCGTCGGGTCCTGGTTATGCGTCGGCCGTCGCGTTGGCGGCGGCGGCCGCCACGGGCCATCCGTCTCGGGAGGGGCGCCGTGACGCGGGGGCGCCGCGGGACTCGATCGGCTGGGTGCGGGAGCAGATCCGTTGCGACCTCGCGGCGGCGAAGCTGGTCGGTGCGCTGGGGCTGCGCTACGAGCCGCCGGAGGGCGTCCCGCTGCCGGCGGAGGCGCGCCGGGTGTTCGCGCGGCATGGGGTCGACCTGTGCCGGGACGCGGACCGGATGGCGTCGTTCGTGATCGCCCGAGGGCGTGCGGCCGAGTTGCCCGCTGGCTATCGCGCCGCATGGGAGCCGGCGGCGGTGGAGCCGGAGCCTCGGTCGGCGGCGGTGCGGGAGCCCGCGCGCGATCGCTGACGGCGTGGCGGGTGTTGGCGCTGGAGAAGGTCCCGGCTGGAGCCGGGACCTCGTTGTGGGAACCCAACAGGGATTCGTGACGGAAGGAGTCGATCGTGCCAGGAGCAGGAGGCGGGAGCCAGCGGTTTCAGGAGCAGCGGCAGGCGAAGTCGGAGGCCCGGCTCGCCGAGTCGCTGCAGCAGATTCCGGACGACATCGCCGAGGGGCGGTCGTACCACCAGGTGGCGTCGCTCGACAGCGGTCCCATCCGCACCCGGAGCTCGAAGGCGCCGGTGAGCGAGGGTCCGTTGTGGAACAACGACGGCAACGCGTTCGGCCCGAAGGTCGCCACCATCCTCCACTCGCAGATGGTGGCGCGCGGGATGGCGGGCGCGGAAGTGGTGCATCCCGTCGAGCTGAGCAGGATGGGGCACCACAAGCTCGACGAGAAGCGGATGGACGCGCCGCTGGTGGCGGTCCGCGCGGGCTCGCTCGGGTTGACCACGGATCCCTCCGTCGTGTCGGGCGTCGTCGTCCGGCCGTCCTCGTCGTACGACCTGCTGCACGTGGATACGCAGACCAGCTTGCGGGCGGTCCCCAAGCGGCTGATGGACGGGCGGAATGCCGACGAGCGGGACGCCATCTACAACTCGGTGCAGCAGCTCGTGCGCGGCTCGGGCGTGCAGCTCAAGACGCACGGCGGCGAGCGCATCTCGGTGACTTCGGGGTCCAGCGGCCCGCAGGTGGCGCATCCCGGCCGGGAGAAGTTCGGGACCGCGGCCGAGTATGCGACGTCGGTCGTGAGGGCCGTGTCCACCGCGATCGCGCGGTCGGACGAGCTCAGCCAGCACGTGCAGGACGAGGAGCTCGGCCGCCGCGCGGTGGCGTCCGCGCGGAGGAAGGAGCGTCGGCAGATTCCGGCCGGCGGCACGCGGTACGCCGAGGTCCACAGCGATGCGCTGGCGCAGGTCGCGAACCGCGCCGTCAAGGCGCTGGCCGCCCGCGAGAACGTGTATCTGGCGACCGATCAGCCTCGGGAGGCGGCCGAGTTCGACAAGGAGACTCGGGCGTTCCATCCCCAGCGGAAGCCGCTCAGGGCGCCGTATCCGGCGCGCCCGACACCCGCGAGCAAGTCTTCAACGAGACGATGCTGCTCGATCTGGCGGCCGAGGTCGGCACGCCGGACGAGAGGCAGGCGGCCAAGGCGGGCCACTGCCTGGAGGTCGCGCGGCTGGCCGGCGTCCAGGTGCCGGGACTGAACCCTCGGCCGGACGGCCTGAGCGCCGGGCAGGAGCGGGCGCGCACGTCGATGGTCGCGGATCTCGCGGCGAGGACGACGCTCGAGCGGCTGGGGATCGAGTACGCGCCGGCGCCGCCGGTCGAGCAGATGCGGAAGGACCAGTCGGCGTACGCGCGGACGCCCGGCGCCCTCGATCAGGCGTGGCGCGAGGCCGCGTCGGTGCGCGCGCATCTCGTCTCGCGGGACTGGGAGCACGAGCGGAGGCCCGAGATGCTCGAACACTCGGCGCGCTCCACGTTTGAGGCGCCGGCCCGCGCGCGGGACGCGAAGGCGCAGGAACGGGCGGCTCCGGATCGCACGGCTCCCGGGGGCGACGGGCCGGGTGCCGGCGATCGTCCGGCCGAGCCGCAGCGGTAGCCATTCGCCAACCGGCGGGCGGTTCGGCCGCGCGCCGTCCTCGAGGGAACGCAGTGCATCCCGAGTTTCTCGAAGTGCTGGATCGTGTACCGGGGGAGGTGGCCGCGGGCGTGTCGTACCACCAGTCGGGCGGGGAGTCGTTGCGCTCGCGTTCCATCGCGCGGGCCACGGGAGTGGAGACGGTGCGTCCGTACCAGGCCTTCAACGCGGCGGTGCTGCATTCACAGCTCACGGAGCGGGGTCTGGCGGACGGATCGGGCGAGTTCGTCACCGAGCGGCAGTGCGGGTTGCTCGGCGGCGAGGTCAGGGACGTCGCGGCGGCCGACGAGGCCCGGTTCGTGCTGGAGACCGGCGACCGGCGCGGGATAGGCGTGGGGATCGCGGGCTCGCCGGCGGTCGTGCTGCGGCCCGGTGTGTACCGGGTGCTGCACTCGGGATCGCAGACGACGTTGTCGCCCGGCCGCGATCCGCGGCTCGTGGAGGGCCGCGCGGGCGAGGCGGTGGCTCGGGACGTGGTGTCGCGCGCGCTCGCGGGGGCCGCGGTCAGGTTGGAGCCGGCGGACCGGGTCGAGTTCGGCCGTGACGGCGACGGCCTCGTGCTCTGCCATCCGGGCGTGGCGGGCTTTCCGTCGCCGGCGGCGTGGGCGTCGTCGGCGGTCGGCGCCGTCGTGGCGGCGGTGTCCGACGACTCCAGGGCGCATGCGGACGTGCGCGTGGCCAGGTTCGAGACCGACGCCTTGCGCGATCACCGGCGGCGCGCTCGGCGCGGCAAGGGCGGCGCGGCGGCCGGCGACGGCGCGGACCGGGCGGTCAGCCAGGCGTTCGCCGCGCTCTACGCCCGGGCGTCGGGCGTGGTGGCGCGCCGCGAGAGCGTCCGCATCGACTGGGACCGGCCGGCCGGCGAGCCGCTGTTCGATTCGGGAGGGCGGACCTTCCGTCCCAAGGCGCCGCGGCTCTTCAAGGAGCACGGGGTGCGGCGGTGGGAGGCGTTCCAGCGGGCCGCGCTCGCGGGCCTGTGCCGCCATGTGGGGAGCGAGGTCGAGCGCCGGGCCGCGGGAGCAGCGGGCGCTCTCGACCGCGGGGGCGGTCTGGCCCTCGTGGAGGCCGTCGCCGGTCCTCTCCCCGGGCTCGACTGCCGGCGTCAGGCGAGCGCGGACGACCGGGCGGCGCGGGCGGCGATGGTCGGCGCCCTGGGCGCCCGGGGCATCGTCGAGGCCGCCGGGCTGGCGTACGTGCCGCCGGGCCAGGGGGAGGAAACGGCGGCGAGGCAGGCGGAGATCGTGAAGGGCGAGGGGTTGCGGAGTCTTTGCGCCGACGCGTCGAACATCGGCGCGTGGGCGCTCTCGGTGGATCGCGGGCGGGAGCTCCCGGTCGAGAGAGCGGACGCCCGCGGTCACGACGAGCCCGCCCGCGTGTCGCGGCCGGCCGCGCGGCCGGCTGCCCAGCAGGAGTTGTCGTGGTGACGCTTGGCGCGGCTGCGCCGTTGTCTCGGAGCGGTTCGACGCCGCCGGTGCCTCGGGCGGGCGCGTTCGAGGCCGTCGGCGAGCGCTTCGCGGACGAGATCGCGCGCGGGGCGGCGTGGTTCCAGCAGGACTCGGACGGCTGGGGGCTGTCGGCGCTCGTCGACCGGCCGCGGCCGGCGGCGTTCCCCTGCGATCAGGATCTCGTTCTCCGCCAGGCGATGGCCGATCGGGGTTGGGCGGCGCCGCAGTTCGTGGCGGAGGCGGACCTTGCCGCTATGGCCGTCGAGCTCCCGCGGCATTCGACCGTCGCGGCCCTGGGCGGCGCGGTGGACGAGCCGGAGCGGCGGCGCGTGTGGCACGTCAGCTCGGTCGGTCTGGCCCCGGTTGCGCCTAGGGCGGTGGTGACCCGCGCCGGGGCCGTCGAGCACGTCGTCCGGTCCGTCTCGCGGGCGGTCGGCGTGCGGCTGGCCGTCGGCGGCTCGCTGGACGTCTCGCCGTCGGTCTCGGGCCGCGGGCTCATCTGCGTCGTGTCTCATCCGGTGCGCGGCTCGGGAGACGGGATCCGCTGGGCGTCGAGCCTGCTTCGGGCCGTGGTGTCGGCGTTGGCGGCGTCGCGGCTGGTGGGCCAGGTGGTGCAGCTCTCGGCGTTCGAGCGTTTCGTGCTTCGCGCCATGCGGCGCGGCGGGGAACCGGGCGGCTTCCTCGGCGAGGCGTACCGGGCGGTCGCGGTGGCTCTGGCCCGCCGGTGCTCGGTGGCGCTGGCGCCGGGGCCGGGAGACCGGCTTCTGTACGAGCCGCGCACGCGGACGCTCGTCGTGGAAGCCGGCCTGCCCGGGGTGCGGTGCTCGCTCGAGGCGCTGTTCCGCGTGGCGGAGGTGGCCGGCGATAGCGCGCTCGAAGCGGCGGCCGCACGGCGGGACCCGGTGGCGCTGTTGCGTGCGGCCGGCGTGGGCGGCCCCGTGTCGCATCCCGAGCGGTCCGCGGGCGGTTGGGGTCCGCGGGCGGACCTTGTGGCGGCGGTGGCCGCGAAGCGGGTCGCAGAACGCCTCGGGCTGCCGTACGTGGCCGGGTCGTTCTCGCCGGAGTTCGTGAAGGGCGCGGCGGGGGTCCTCGAGTCGGAGGGTTGGCGCTCGGTGTTGATCGAGGCCGGGAATCTGGCGGGCTGGCTCGTCGACGGCGTGCGGGGGCGCCCGGTGTGGCCGGCCGCGCTGGAGTAGCCCGCGTGGTCCCGCTCGAGACGCTGCTGCAGGCGGCGGAGGGCGTTGAGGGAAAGGCGGAGGCCGTTCATGCCGACTTCGAGCAGCGGGGACTCGGCGCGTGGTTGCGGGCCGCGATCGAGCGGCGGCTCGATCCGGCGCTCGGAGCTCGGGTCGTGCCGGAGGCGCGGTCGGCGGAGGTGTTGGGTGCGCTCGAGGGCTTCTACGCGCTGTGGGGCCGGTGGTTCCCGGCGGAGTACAGGCGGGTGCGGCGCGAGTGGGTGGTCCTGCAGGCGCGCTGGCGCGGAGCCGGGGAGGTCGATCCGTCGTCCGTCGTCGGGCGCTTCTTCCGGGAGGGCCTGGCCGAGGCGGGCCCGCTGCTGGTGCCGGCTCCGGGCGGCGGCTTCGAGGCCGGGTTGGAGGAGCTGAACGTGTCAGGCGTGGACCCCAAGGCGGGAGGGCAACGCGCCCCGGGCGCGGCCGGCGAAGCACGGGCCGACGGTCCGGAGCGCGAGCGGGAAGCGCCGGCGCGGGAGGCCGCGCCGGTCGTTCGCGCGGGGGACGCGGTAGGGGGGCGGCTGCCGGACGGCACGGAGGTTCTCGGCGACGCCCCGGGCAGCCTCGTGCCCGCCCCGGTCGGCGATCGGCTTGATCGCGCGGTTCGCGGAGGGGTCGGCGAGGTGGAGAAGGTTCGGGCGGGGTGGTTGTCGGGCCGGGGCTTCTGGTGTGCGTGGCCGGCGCTGGGCCGGGGGCAGGAGCGTTCGCGGTGATGGATCGAGTGCAGGCGTTGGCGCGGTCCGAGGATCGGGACGGCCGCCGGGTGGTGGAACTGGCGCGGTCGCCTGCCGATCGGGACCTTCCTGCGCGTTGGGTCGGTCGGTTCCTGGACGTAGGTGAGCTCCGCGGCCAGCGGGCGCGGAGGCACTCGGGCCGGCGGGACCGGGTCCGGGACCGGTCGGCGCGGCGGTCTCAGGCCGAGCGGCTCTGGGACGCGCTCGAGCTGCTCGGCGACCTGCGGGTCGTGTCGTACCGGAACGTCCAGGAAGAGTGCTTCGACGGGCACGGCTTCACGGCGGGCCGGGGCGTCCGGCACCTGCTGTCGGAGGGCCTGATCGAGGTCCGCGCAATGCAGCCGCGGCGCGCGCGCGGGGAGTCGCGCGGCCGGGGGTTCAAGGTGCTGTCGCTCAGCGCCGCCGGCGCCGAGCGGGTCCGCGATCGGCGCCGCGCGCGCGGGTCGGACCGTCGCGTCTGGCAGGGCTTCGTCAAGCCGCGGGAGATCGAGCACGACGCCGGCGTCTCCGAGCTGGTGCTGGAGACCGTCGACCGGGTGAAGGAGTTGGGCGGGACGGTCCGGTCGGTCCGCCTGGAAGCGGAGCTGAAGGGCGAGGTCGCGCGTGCGGTGGGGGCGGCGGAGAGGAAGGGGATCGATCCGGCGGTCGCGCGGCGGCGGAGCGCGGCGGCCATCGGGGTGCCCGTCGACGAGGGCGGGACGTGTCACTTCCCGGACGCGCTCCTGGAGGTGACCGACGCCGGGGGCCGGGAGTCGGCGCTCGCGCTCGCGCTCGTGACGGGCAGCTATTCGAGGCGGCAGGTCGAGCGGAAGATGCGGATGGGGATGGTCCTGGCGTCGCACGGCGGCAGGCTCGCGCGGTTGGCGAGGTCGATCCTGTCGGGCGACTTCGGCGGCAGGGTGCGGCGCGCGTGGCGGCCGGGCACCGAGCTCGAGGAGCGGTTGTTCGACATCCTGAGATGAGCGCATGGACCCCGGGCGCTTCTGTGTCGGGATGACGCTGGTGATCGTGACGCTCACCGGCGTCGCGCTGGCGTCGCGGTTCGACTACCTCGGGGAGTTCTGGACTGTGCTGTGGGCCGATCACGCGCTCCGTCTCGTGGTGATGGCTGCGGCGTGGGTGCTCTCGGTCGTGGCCGGCACGTATCAGTTGGCGCGCGTTCTGGTGCTGGGCGAGGTCGGTCAGAGAGTGGGCCTGCTCGAGCGGGCCATGCGGCGGGGACAGGGCGGGGATCCGGAGCTTCGGGAAGCGCTGGATCGCGAGGAGAGCGGTGAGTACTTGCGCTGAATGGCGGGGGGAGGACGCGATGCGGGGGTCGAGGAAGCGGGCGCGGTTGTCGAGGTATGCGGAGGTCGCGCTGAAGGCGGCGTTGGTGTTGGTATTGCTCGGGCTCGCGGATCAGGCCCTGCACGCGGCCGCCATGACGGCGGCGGACCCGTGGTCGATGGCGGCGAGCCAGCTCTGCACGCTGTTCACCGGCATCGTGGGCCGCGGGCTCGCGGTGGTCGCGGTCATCTACGGGGGGCTGACGTATGCGTGGGGCGAGGGCGGCTCGAAGAGCGCCCTCGCCGGCCTCGTATTCGGCGTCGGCATGGTCCTGCTCGCCCCCCAGTTTCTTGTTTTCTTCTTCGGCGGCACCGCGATCACTTGTTGATCGCGTGCTGATCGGCTTCCGGGAGGCTGGCGTGCGCATCGTTCGCGGGGACGGCGTGTGCAACGAGTACGGCGCGCTCAACGATCCGCTGAAGATCCTCGGCGTCGAGCGGACGCTGTTCTTTCTCAGCCTGATGTTCGCGCTGGTGCTGTTCGTGGCGATGAGCGCGCTGCTGCTGGCGGTCGTGGGGTTCGGGCTGTTCTGGCTGCTCGCGCGCGTCACGACGGCGTACGACGACCGCTTCTCGGAGGTGTTGCGCGAGACGATGCGCAATCCCGGCGGGTGGTACGACGCGGCGGACTATGGCGCGCGGCCCTGGCATCTCGTGGTGGCGGATGGCGGAGGGGACGGGGAGCCGGAGGAGGAGTGATGCCGCGTGTTTCCAGGGTCGGCCGCTCGCTCTCGAATCAGCTCCCGTGGTGGGGCTTCATCGACGAGCGCCTGTGCATCACACGGGCGGGCCGGCTGCTGGGCTTCTCCCGTCTCGTCCCGTTGCCGGCCGACGGCTTGTCGGGCGCGGACGTCGATCGGCTCATGACCGTCTGGTCGCGGGTTCTGCAGGCGCTCGGGCCGGACGTTCGGCTCTGGTGGGTGGTGGAACGGTGGCGGGCGCCGCTCGGCGGCGCGGAGTCGGCGGACGGCGTCGGGCGGATGGCCGCGAACAAGCGCCGGGCCTACGTCGCGGAGCGGGTCCGCGAGTACGCGGTGTATCTCGTGTGGGAGTTCGACCGGGGCCTCGCCCGCCGCGTCGCGGGCGGCGAGACCGGGCTGAGGTGGCTCGTCGGCCAGGCGCGGAGCTGGTGGCGCTCGCGCCGGACGCCGCACGTCACGACGGTGATCGGCTCGGTCCTCGACGACGTCGCGAGGGACGTGCGGAACCAGCTTGCGGGCTACGAGGCGCGGCTGTCGACGGGGACCCGCGTCACGCCGATCAGGAGGGCCGAGGCCGTGCGGGTGCTGCATCGGCTCTGCAACGGCGGCCAGGGCGAGTGGGTGGACGGTCTGGAGACGCGCTGCGGACTCAACTGGCGCCTCGCCTCCCGGGACCTGACGATCACCCGGTCCGGGGTGACGGTGGGCGACCAGCTCGTCCGGGTCTGGTCGCTGGCGTCGGTGCCGGGACAGGTCGTAGGCAACTGTCTGGACGGCCTGTACGGCATGGGCGCGGACTTCTCGGCCGTGTTGGGCTGGCGCGGCCGGGAGCGGGAGGGCGCCCGGCGCGTCATCGCGAGCGCTCAGCATCACTACCACCAGGCCCGGCACTCGCTGGTGGGCGCGATGGGCGAGGGCGGAGAGGCGGCGAGCCTCGAGGACTTCGGGGCGGCGAGCGAGGTCGCGTCCATCGGGCAGGCGCTCGTCGATCTCCAGTCCGGCGAGGTGTGCTTCGGCGAGATCCACCTGTCGGTCGCGATCCGCGCCGCCAACGAGCGGGAGTTCGCCGACGTGGGCACGACGCTGCAGCGCGTCGTCGGCGGGATCGACGGAAAGATCGTCGAGGAGACCCACGGGCTGCCGCCGGTGTGGTTCGGCCGGCTGCCGGGGCAGACCGGCGTGAATCCGCCGCGCCGGTTCTTCGTCAACTCGAAGCTGGCATCGGCGTTGGCGCCCATCGTCGGGCCGCCGCGCGGCCACGACCGCTCGAAGCACCTCGACGCCGAGCCGCTGACGACGTTCGAGACGTCGTGGGGCACGCCCTACGGGTACGACCTGTTCGGCGGCTCGGACGTCGGCCACACGCTCGTACTCGGAGCGACGGGCAGCGGCAAGTCGTTCCTCATCAATTTCCTCCTGGTCCAAGCGCTGAAGTACGACCCGCAGGTCCTCGTTCTGGACCTCGGGCGGAGCTATCGCTACCTCACGAGGTTCGTCGGCGGGAAGTACCTGGCCCTGGTCGAAGGGAACGAGCTCGACCCGGCGTCGGCGGCCACGATGGGCCTGCAGCCGTTCGGTCTGCCGCCGTCGGTCCGCACCCGGCAGTTCCTCGTGGCGTGGATCGCGCGCCTGCTCGCGCTCGGCAGCTACGAGTGCCGGGCCGACGACCTCTCGGATCTGGACCGGCGTGTCGACGAGGTGTTCCGGCGCGCCCCCGCGAACCGGACGCTCAGCGCGCTCGCGCACCTGCTGCCGAAGGACATGTGGCCGGCGATGTCCCGGTGGGTCGACGACGGCACCTGGGCGCCCTGGTTCGACGGGCCTCCGGCCGAGCTCGAGAAGTTCGCCGGGTGGCAGGTCGTTGACCTGGCGGGCGCGTCCGAGTACCCCGACTGGTGCGAGGCGGCGCTCTGGTTCTTCCTCGAGCGGATGCGCCTGGTGATGGACGACGAGTCGCAGCGAGGCCGATTGAAGGTTCTCGTGGTGGACGAAGCGTGGCGCTACCTGAAGGACCGCGTGGTCGCGCAGAAGCTCGTGGAGGCCGCCAAGACGTGGCGAAAGATGAACGGCGTCCTCATCGTCGCGACGCAGTCGGCCGGCGACGTGCTGGGGACGGTCCCCGAGCTGCTCGAGTCGATGCCGACGCGCCTCCTGCTCGGCAATCCGGTGTTTCCCGACGAGGCGGCGCGCGCGTTGGGCCTCACGCCGTCGGAGGCGGACACGGTGCGCGAGCTCGAGCAGAAGCGGGAGCTCTACGTGCACCGCGCGGGCCACTCGGCGGTCGTGACGCTCAGCGTCGATCCGGAGAGCTACTGGCTCTACACGTCGGACGCGAGCGATGCGGTCCGCCGCGAGGCGGCCGTCGAGAGGTGGGGGCTTCCCGGCGCGCTCATGCGGCTGGCGTCGGGGGTGGACGGGGACGTCGGCGACGCGTTGGGCCGCAGCGAGAGCGCGTCGTAAGTCGCGATTGAAGGGGGGTGCGGTGGTGAGGGTTTGCGTCCTGTGCGCGGTGGTGGCGTTGGGCCTGGCCGGGCCGGCGTGGGGCCAGGAGGGGGAGCGGGCGCCGATCCGGTCGGTGGCCGCGTCGCCGTCGCAGCCGATCGTGGTGTTCACGCGGGTGCGCACGGTCACGACGGTGCGTCTGCCAGTGGGCGAGGAGATTGTCCACACGGTGGCGGGCGACGCCGAGAACTGGGACCTGATGGCGCGCGGCCGCGAGCTCAGCGTCAAGCCGTACGTCGCCGGGCTCGTCTCGAACGTGACGGTGTCGTGCGCGTCGGGCGCGGTCTTCACGTTCACGGTGGTGGAGGACGCCGACGCGGTGACGGACTACGTCGTGACCGTGGAGGCCCCCGAGACCGAGCCGGCGCTCACGGCGCTGGCCGCTTCGGCGGTGGACGTGCGGTATCGGCCGGCGTCCTCGGTCGCGGGCTTCCGCGAGCGGCTGGAGGGCTACCGCGCCGAACGCGAGCGCGTTCTCGCGCGGGCGCGCGCCGAGGTCGATCGGTTGTGGGCGGACGCCCAGCGGCGCCAGGAGGACTTCGTGCGTGATTTCGCCGGGCGCGTCCGCCTGCCCTACCAGGTCACGGACGAGGCGTACGGCGTGCCGTTCCTCCTGCGGGATCTGTGGACGGACGGCGAGTTCACGTACCTGCGCACGGAGGGGCAGGAGATCCCGGCCGTCTTCGCGTGGCGCGGCGACGCCCTCGAGGTGGTGCACACCGACGTCGAGCCCGAGGGGCTGCTCGTGGTCGAGCAGGTCATCCGCCACGGCACGCTGCGGCTGGGCGGCCGGGAGGCGTGGTTCGGGCTGGCGTCCGAGGGCGGGGCGATGCCGCAGCGGCGCGCGGGCTTCTTCGAGCGGACGTTCGCGACGCCGCCGCGCATGTACGGCGTGTGGTCGGCGATCGGCGCGGCGGTGGTCGTGGCGCTGGCCGCGGGGAGGTGACGTGGTGGTTGCGCGGATGGTACTGGCGTCGCTCTTGCTCTTGATCTGGTCGTCGCCGGGCGCGGGGCAGGTGCCGCAGGGGTCGCTGCGGGCCGGCGTCCGGGCCGGGGTGGCGCAGGCGGAGGTGGTGACCCGGGTCGGGTTCGAGACGACCGTGGTGTTGCCGTCCGACTGGAACGTGGTCGAGAGGCGCCTGGGCGACCCGGATCGGTGGGTGGTCACGGGCGGGGGCCATCTGACGATGGTCCGGCCGTTGGCGCGCGGCGCCGCGACCAACCTGGCGCTTGTCCTGGCCGACGGGTCGGTGGTGTCGGTGGGACTGCGGGAGAGCGACCTCCTGCCGGTGCACACGGTCGTGCATCTGGCGGGCGGTGGTCCCGCCGGCCCGTCCGGGGGTGCGGCAGGGGGCGGGGTGACGGGGGACACGGCGGCGGAGGACGTCGTCGCGGGGACCGGGGCGGAGCTGGCGGTGTTCCTCTCCGCGGTGGACATCGAGGCGATCCGCGAGGAGGAGCGGCGCGCGCTCGAAGCGCTCAGGGCCGCGCGGGGCGAGGCGCGCGCGCGGGTGGACGATGCGCTCTCGGCCGTCGGCGACGCGGTCGAGGCGTTCATCGCGAACTATCCGCGCCGCCTGCATTTCGTCTTCGAGTTCAACCCGGAGGTGGACGTCACCGTGGAGCCCTACTGGGTCGAGGGGATGTGGCACGACACGCAGTCGACGTTCATCCGGTTCCGCCGGGTCCTGGCGGACGAGATCGTCGTGGCGGGGTTCCTGCCGGACGGCACCGCGCGGGTGCTTCCGCACGAGGTGCTCGGCGTGGGTCTGGTGATCCGCGTCGACGGCGTGGTGCCGGCGGGGATTCTCGGGGTCGGCGACCTCGGGGGCGGGGCGCCCTGGCGGATGCGGGGGGAGGCTGAGCCGTGGCAGGAAGCTGGGATCTGAAGGTTCCGCCGGGGGTCGTCCCGAAGAACCTGCCGGTCTACGTGGCGTTGGGGATCGCCGCCGTGCTGATCCTCGTGATGCTGTTCACCGGATCCGGCGTCCCGCCCGACGAGTCGGCCGCTGCGGGCGGGGAAGCGGCGATGGAGGCGGTCGTCGCGGACGTCCGCGGCGTGGTCGCGCCGGTCCTCCGCGAGGGGGAGCGGCTCCGCGAGGACTTGGCCCGGCTGGAGGAGCAGCGCCAGGCGGACGCGGCGGCGCGCGAGCAGGAGGAGGAGCGCGCCCGCGAGGAGAGCATGCGCGATGCGCGGCGCGAGCTCGAGGCGGCGCGGTCGGCCCTTCTCGAAACGCAGCGCATCCGGGAGCGGGCGGACGCCGCGGGTTTGCCGCCCGGCGAGGTGGCCGGCGACATCCAGACGACGCTCGAGACGGTGGAGGAGCGCGAGCTCCGCGAGGTGATGCGCCTCGAGGAGCTGCAGCGGTTCACGGCATCGTTGCGCGCGCCGGCGGTGGTTGGGGATGCCGGTCCGGTGCCGCCTGTGCGGCCGCAGGACCCGCCGCCGGCTCTTACCGGCGACCCCGCGCTGGACGAATCGCTCCGGGCGCTTCTGCGGTCTGAAGCCGGCGGGACGGCGCCGCGAACGCGCGCGCCGGCGCAGCGGCCCGCCGCGCCGGGCGTGGTGGAGCCGGCGGCTTCCGCGAGCGCGGCGGGCTCGGCCGGCGGCGTGGCGGAGACGGTCTCGCTGACGGAGTTCTACGCGCCGGGACCGGACTTGGTCGAGCGGCCGGGGCTCGGCGGCGGTGGTCCGTTGGCCGGACGTTCCGGAGGGTCTCGACCTCGTCTACGAGGGCCGCATGATGCAGGCGGTCCTCGAGACCCAGCTCGCGGGGGACTTCACGGGGCCGGCGCGGGCGCGGCTGACCGTCGCGGTGCGGACGCCCGACCGGACGCGGGTGGTGATTCCCCGCGGGACGTTGGTGCTCGGGCGGGCGCAGTCGGTGGAGAGCGGCTTCCAGACCCGCCTCGCGGTGACTTTCAACCGGTTGCGGTTCCCCGACGGTAGGTCCGTGCGCATGGGCTTCGATGGGCTGTCGGCGCTCGGCGAGACCGGGCTGACCGACGAGGTCAACCGCCACTACCTGAGCACGATCGGCGCCGTGGGGGCGGTGGGTCTTCTCGCCGGGTTGTCAGCCGGCGGCGGGTCCGAGGGGTACTTCGATCCGGCCAGGCAACAGTTCAGCGTCGCCAGCATGCGGTTCCTGGACAGGTTCATGAACCGGCTGCCGGAGGTCCGCGTGCGGGCGGGGCATCCCGTCCGCATCTACCTGACGCAGGACCTGCTCGTGCCGCGGGGGTAGCCGCGGGGGTAGTCGAAGGGAGGAGGGCGCGATGAATCGACCGGCGCGCGCGTACGTCGTCGTGGTGATGGTGATCCTGCTGCTCGGGGCGGCGGTGCGCCCGTCCCGGGCGTTCTTCGGGCTGGACCCGGCGAGCTGGATCGTGGTCGGGCAGATGGCCTCGGTGGTCAGCAACCTGATGGCCATGCGCGACACGATGATGCGGATCAGGGACGAGGCGCTGAGCTCCTACCGCGGGCTGGTCGATCCGATCGACGACTTCGCGGGGCAGATGCGGCGCGCGCTCGGGCAGGGCGCGTCGATCGACTTCAGCGGCTTCGGCGGGACCGATCCGCGGTCCCTGGAGCTTGCCGACTGCTCGTCGCTCTCGCCCGAGGAGCTGGCCGCGGCGCCGTGCGTGCCGGAGGCGTTGCCGGCGGCGGGCACGGTCTACGCCGATCTCCCCGGTATCGACTCCGTCGCGGCCGACGCGCTCGAGGAGCGGCACGCGATCCGCGCGGCCGACTTCGAGCTCGAGCTCGCGGAGGCGGACCACCGCGACCAGCTGGCCGAGGAGGCGCTCGTGGCCATCGCGCTCTACCTCGGGTGCGGGCGGACGCAGGCCGACGCGGACAGCCGGGGCGTCGTCGTGTGCCCGCCGTCCCGCACGTGGACGGCGGACGAGCGCGAGGGGCTGCGGCAGAAGCTGGCGGACTCGGTCGACACGCTCAGCACGGCGGACTGTCCGGCGCGGGGAGACGGGGGCGCGGGCCAGGGGGTGTGCGCGTCGCGCGCGCAGCACCGCTCGCTCCTGATCGCGGCGGGGCAGGCGCAGGCCAACATCGACGCGCTCCTGCTGAGGCTCGACGCCGAGGAGGCCGACCGGGTGCGGCGCGCCCAGGAGCGCGCGCTGGTCGAGGCGGGCCGCCAGGAGCAGCTGCGCCTGGATCGGCTCCAGGCGCTGGCGTCGCTGGACGTGTCGCTCGACACGCCGGCGGGCCGCGCGTACGCGTTGACGCCGGAGCTTCATGCGCGGAACGCCGCCGCCGTGCCGTTCGGCCGGGGGCTTCTCGTGGGGCGAGGGGGTGGATCGTGAGGATGAGGCAGCTCTTGGTGACGGCGGTTGCCTTGCTGTTCCTGCTGGGGCGGCCCGCGGGCGTCGATGCCGGTTGGGCCGGGATGCTCGTGCAGGTCACGGCGATGCTCTCGCAGATAAGGGCCTACGTGTCGACGGCGGAGGCGTACGTCGCGCAGGCGCACGCCGAGATGCGCGGGCTGCTCGATCCCGGGGGGCTGGTGTCGTCGACGCACTCGCTGGCGGACTGGCGGGGGATCTTCTCGGACCTGACCGACCTCGGGCCTCTGTGGGAGCCGTTCCCGCAGTCGAGGGCTCTCGTCGAGGACGCGGCAAGGAACTACCAGGCGGCGCGCGGGATCGGGGGCTACGACTTCGGGTCGGTCGGGGCTTTCTCGATTTTCTCGATTCACAGCCGCTGGGGTGGACCGCGGGCAAGGCGTCGGTCTGGCAGGCGCTCGTCGACGACGCGGGCCTGCCGGCGGAGCTGCGCGACGAGGTGCGGGGAATCGAGCAGCTTCGGCGCCGGGCGCTCGACCTGCGCCACGCAGGCACCGTGGAGACGCGCCTCGCCGCGGCGACGATCCTCGGCGACCACGTCGCCGGCGAGTACTCGGGCCGCCGCATGCTCGACGACAGCCACCACGTCCTCCAGTCGACGCGGCGGCTGATGGGAGGGCCGTCGGATTCGGCGCCGGCGTTGAGCCAAGCCGAGGCGGACGGGGTCTCGACCGAGCTCGCGGCCCTTCGGGCGGGGCAGTCGGCGGGCGCGCTCGCGCTGCGGGCCGCGCAGCTCCGGGCGGAGACGCGCGGCGCGCGTCTCGACGCCTACGAGAGCGCAGCCGAGACGCAGCGGACGGTGGACCGGCTGGCGGAGCTGGCGGCGATGGAGTTCGGCGCCATCGAGGACGACATGGGCAACGACCCGATGTCCGCTCTCGGCTCGGGCGGCTTCATGGGGGCGTGGGTGGACTGATGATGCGTCTGCTCCGCGGTCGCCGCGTGGCGCTCGCCGCGGTCGTGGCGGCGCTCGCCGCCGGCCTCTTCGCGCCGGCCGTCAGCGCGCAACCCCCCGTCGACCCCGACGGTTCGGCGACGAGGTGGTCGTTCGACTACGTGCAGGCGGCGGTCGAGTCCCTGGTGGACGACCCGCTTCCTGCCGCCTACGGGGGCGTCACGATCCGTGAGTACTTCTACAACCTGGGGCTGCGGCTGTGGGGGGCGATCGCCCTGATCATGGTCGTCGTCCAGGGGGTCAAGGTGGCCATGGGCTCCCGCCTCGACCTGTGGGGCCTGGTGACGTTCCTGCTCTGGATCGCGTTTCCGCTGATGGTGCTCGAGGGCTTCTACACGCCCTACGCGCTCTTCGGCAACCAGACGTTCATCGAGCTGGTGGTCGGGCAGGGGCAGGCGCTGGCGGCGGCGATGAACGGCGCCGGCGGGGCGTTCGCCCGCATGCACGACCTGGTCTACTCGACCCTCGCCAATGTCTACCGGCAGTTGGGGATCGCGTTCACGGCGATGCCGGGCGGGATGCTGGCCGTCGGCAAGCTCGCCGCCGCCGTGTTCGCGATCAGCCAGGCGGCGGGGGTGGTGCTCGTCAGCGTGCTGATACTGCTCATCGCGACGCTCCTGGTCTACACGCAGGTGGTCTGGGCCAACGTCGCGATCGGCATCCTCACGCTGCTCGGGCCGGTCTTCGTGCCGTTCCTCTTGGTCGAGCAGCTCTCGTTCCTGTTCTGGTCCTGGGTCAAGGGCCTCATCCAGTACAGCTTCCAGGTGGTCGTGGCGGCGTTGATCCTCCGGATGATCGCGGAGCTCGCCGCTTATCCCCTGGAGGGCATCAACGAGTTCGTCGGCAGCCTCGCGACGGTGGGCGTCGAGGGCGGCGAGGAGGCGTTCACGCAGTCGTTCGTCGAGGTGATCAAGCGGACCGGCACGTGGGTGCCGGTGATCCTCGCCGCGCTCCTCATCAGCTTCAAGGTCGGCGAGGTCACGCAGGTGATGATCGGCGGCTCTCAGAATCTCAGCTCCGGGTTGACCGCGGTGGCGGCGGGCGCGGCGGCCACGGTGGCGAAGGGTGCGGCGGCGGTCGGCGGGGGCCTCGCTTCGGCGGGGCTCTCGATGGCGGCGAGGGGCGCGGCGTCGGCCGGCATGAAGGGCACGGCGGGCGCGTTGGCCCGCGGGGCGCAGGCGGCGGGCCGGATGTCGCGGATGGACGGTGGAGAGAAGTAAGGCGGGAGGGCCGGCAGGCGTGGAGATCGAGAGCGAGGAGCTGATCGAGGTCTGGGCGGAGCACGTCACCCGCGCCCGGCACTATCGGGCGGTCGTGCTGGTGATGGGCCTGTGCCTTGTGCTGGCGCTCTGGGGCGTCTCTCGGCGCCCGTTTCCGCCGCCCGTGGTCGTTCGGGTGAACGAGGTGGGACGGGCGCAGGTCGTCGACTACCTCCCGGAGGCGATCGAGCCCGCGGGCGCCGAGGTCTCCTACTTCCTGCACAAGTTCGTGGTCGGGCAGTACAGCCGCCAGCGGGCGGTCGTGGAGGCGCGCTGGGAGGAAAGCTTCTGGTTCACGAGCGACGAGATCGGCGCGCAGCTCTCGGAGGAGTACGGGGCCGAGGTCGCGGAGTTCATCGCGGGCGCCGGCGGCGACGGGGACGTCGTGCTCGAGAACGTGCGCATCCGCGTGCTCCCGAACCCGTCGCCGCCCCACGACGCGGAGATCGCTTTCGACCGCGTGCGGATGGCGTCGGGCCGCGTCCTGGAGACTGAGCCCTGGTCGGTCAACCTCCAGTTCGCGTTCGCCGAGGTCACCGAAGACCTCGTGTTCGCGAACCCGATCGGGCTGGTGATCACGTTCCTGGAGGACACGGTGGTCAGGACGGCAACGCAGGAGGAGAGGTAGGCCGTGGAGCTGGAGCGGGCGGAGCAGGCGTTGGCCGAGGCGGGCTTCACCCCGCGCGCGGCGCGGTTCGTGGCGCTGGTGGTGCTCGCCGGCGGCGTGTTCGTGCGCGAGTTCGCGGCGCGCTGGATCGGGGACGAAGACGAGCGCCGGGGGCGCACGCAGCGCTTCCTGGAGGTCGAGGTGTCCGGGGCCTGGGGCCGGGCGTTCGGCCGCGACAAGGGGCTCGTGAATCACCGCCTGCGGTCCGCCGTGGTCTACCACTGCAGCGGCAAGGGCCTCTACCGGGCGGTGGGCGCGGAGAACAGCCGCTACCGGCGACCGCTCGATCCCTCCGAATGGCCGCGCATCGTCGAGCGGGTGCTCAAGGTGTGGGCCGCGCTCTCGTCCCCGTCGTGGCCGTGGGTCTTCTCGATCGACGCGCAGGTCGCCCTCGCGGAGTCCCTCGGCGCGCCCCGCTCGGCCCTTCCCGTTCGGACCTACGGGCTGGCCGGCAGTCAGGGCGTCTACTTTCCGGACCGGTCCCTGATGGCCTACGCCGCCGACCGGCTGGTCCTCGTCCGGCCCCACGTCGTCGACGACCCGGTGGACGAAACGGCTTCCCTGCGGACGTGGTGGCGGCACTACGCGCCGCTGGTCGAGGCCCTCGGGGCGGCGGGGGTCTCGGTCTCCGTCCGGCTGGTCCGCTCCGGGGCGCGGGCCGCGGACCCGGCCGTCGATCGGTTGCTGGCGGCGTGGAAGGCCGAGGACGCGGCCGTCGAGGCGGTCCGCGACATCTGGTTCAGCCGCCAGGAGGCGCGGCGCCTCGAGGGCGGCCACCCGCCCGTCGTGACCGCCTACGGCGGCGCGGAGCAGGTCGCCGGGCGTCTCGGGGCGTTGGGCAAGCGCATCGAGGAACGCCGCGTGGATCTCGCGGTCGGCGCCGCCGACGCCGAGGTGTGGGAGGCGGAGGGGTTGCCGGAGTGGTAGCCAGGCTGCTCGCGGCGGGGTCCGTGACGATGTGGTGGGTGTGGTTCCACCCGTTGCCGCTCGACGACCGTTTCCTGCTCTTCATCGCGGAGCAGTCGCCGCTCTGGTACTGGCCGGTCGTGGCGTGGTCGGCGGTCTCGCCCGGGGTGATTGCCTTCGTGATCGGGTTCGTGGCGCAGTCGGTGTGGCGGGTCTGGTTCGAGCGGGTTGGCCCGCGGGGCGCCGGCGCCACCCGGCTTCCCCCGTGGCCGCTGTCTCCCGACGACGAGGAGCCGGGGATCGTGATCGGCGAGGTCCATCACCCCAACCAGGTGCGCGAGGTCCGCGAGCCCAAGTGGCTCGTGCTCAGGGACAAGGCCCTCTATACGGGCACCATCATTCTCGGCGCGGTGGGCACGGGCAAGACCACGTCGTGCATGAAGCCGTTCACGCGGCAGCTGTTGAGCTGGCGCGCGCACGACGAGCAGCGCCGCGCGGCGGGGCTCATTCTGGAGGTGAAAGGCGACTTCTGCCATGAGGCCAAAGAGGTCCTCGAGGACTGCGGGCGCGGCGACGACTACCTCGAGCTGAACCTGGAGCGCGAGGGGCTCGCGTGGAACCCGCTCGACGCGCCGTGGCTTCCCTCCTCCGATCTGGCGCACACGATCGCGTCGCTGCTGAACCAGCTCTACGGGCGGTCGAAGGAGCCCTTCTGGCAGCAGAGCTACTCGAACCTAGCGCGCTGGATCATCGTCTTCAAGCGGCTGCACGACCCCCCGTGGGTCACCCTTCGCGACATCTATCGCTACTCCCTCGACCAGGAGGCGCTCGGCGAGGACGTCGACGCGCTCAAGGCGATGCTCGACGCGCGGTGGAGCTGTCCGAACGTGTGGGAGGTCGTGGTCGGTTGGCGCGAGTACCGGGAGCATGCGGAGAAGCTGGAGCTGTGGACGTGGCGCGACGTCGGCAAGGGCCGGATGTGCACGCGCCAGGACGCGCGGGAGGACATCGAGCCGGTGGCCGCGGCGCTTCGGGAGGCCGGCGTGCCCTTCCGGATGGAAGAGAGCTACCGGGGCGCTGCGTGGGGCCTGGACCGGGAGGCGCAGAAGAACCTCAAGGTCGACCAGTACGCGACTCGCGACGGGCTCGTGCGGTGGTACCGGCAGGACTGGATGGGGATCCCCGAGCAGACGAGGACCAACATCGTCACGGGCCTGGCCGTCTTTCTCGCGGTGTTCGACCTGCCCGAGGTCGGGCGGAAGTTCGCGCCGCCTTGTCCGCACGACGAGACCGGGATCGCCATGGGGCAGCCGCCGGCGCTGCCGTCGCTCTACGACCTGATGGAGTCGGGCAAGGTCCTGGCCCTCAACATGCCGGCCGGCTCGTCGCCGAACCTCTCCCGCATCCTGGGCGTGATGCTGAAGCAGGCGTGGCTCTCGACGCTCCTGCTGCGCCCGTCCCGCATGAAGGAGGCGTGGAACGAGGGCAAGTACTGGCGCCCGGTGCTGTTCGTCGTCGACGAGTATCAGCGCTTCGTCACCGGCGCCGAGGGCGACTCGGGCGGTGACGCGGACGCCTTCGCCCTGACCCGCCAGAGCAAGTGCATTCCGCTCCTGGCCACGCAGTCGCTCTCGTCGCTGCGCTCGGCGCTGGGGGCGGGGGAGGGCTGGCGGACGCTGATCCAGACGCTCAGGACGCGGGTGTTCCTGCCGCTGGCCGACGACGGGTCGGCCAAGACCGCGTCGGACCTCTGCGGCCAGGTGTCGCGGATGGTCGCTTCCTACAGCGTGAGCGAGAACACGGCGCGCGCGGGGGTCAGCTTCCTCTCGGGCCGGGCGGGCGGCGGCGGGTCGTCGGCGGGGCTGTCGAAGAGCTACCAGGAGCGGCGGGAGGCGCTGTTCACGCCGCGCGACTTCGTGGTGATGGGGAACTTCCAGGCGATCGTGCAGGCGTTCAACGGCCGGGAGGTGGCCGACGCCGTGCGCTGCTACCTGTTCCCCGACTATCTGGCCAAGAAGCTCGGGAAGCGCATTCCCTGGTGGCGGGCCAGGGAGCAGGGGCACTTGTGATGGTCGAGACGCAGGCCAGCCTGCTGGAGGTGGGCGAGCACCTGCCGGACCTCCGGCAGTTCGTCGGCGACGATTCGGTCTCCGAGATCATGGTCAACGGGCCGGGCCGCCTGTTCGTCGAGCGCGGCGGGCGGCTCGAGCGGGTCCCCGTCGGCGAGGGGCGGCTCACCGAACGGGACCTCGAGGCGGCGACGGCGCTGATGACCCGCGGCTGCGGGCTCGACCTGCGGCGGCAGCCGATCGCGGATCTCCGGCTGCGCGACGGCTCGCGGGTCGCGATCGCGGCCCCGCCGGCGTCGACGGCGCTGGCCATCAGCATCCGGCGGTTCAGCAAGTGCCTCTTCTCGGCGGCGGATCTCTCCGAGATGGGCTCGCTTCCGCGCCCGGTTCTCGCCGCCGTGCGCGACACCCTCCGCCGGGACGGGAACGTCCTCATCGCGGGCGGCACCGGGTCGGGGAAGACCACGCTCCTCAACGCGTGCGTGGGCCTGCTTCCCGAGGAGGACCGCATCGTGGTGATCGAGGACACCATCGAGATCCGGTTGACGCACGGGAACGCGCTGCGGCTCGAAGGCCGGGCGGTCGGCAAGGGCGAGCGGGGCGTCACCATCCGCGAGCTCGTCAGGCACACGCTGCGCCACCGCCCGGACCACGTCGTGCTCGGGGAGGTGCGGGGCGCCGAGGCCGCGGACGTGATTCAGGCGCTCGTGACCGGCCACGGCGGGTCGCTGAGCACGATTCACGCGTCGACGTGCGTGGGCGCCCTCAATCGCCTCGCGACGTGCGCGCTCCAGGCGGGCGACGGGCTGCCCTGGGACGCCGTCTGCCATTCGGTGGCCGCCGCGTTCCAGCTTGTCGTCCGCCAGGCGCGGGAGGACGGCCGGCGCGCGGTCCGCGAGGCGGTCGCGGTGCTGGGCTACGAGCCGCGGACCGGCGGCTGGCTGACGCGCACGGTGTGGGAGGAGCCGCGGGCCGTGGCCGCGGACGGTGATGCTGCCGGCGGCCGGCGCGCGTGGAAGCGGGTGGCGGGCGTGCCGGGCCTCTACGTGAGTCCGTCCGAGCCGGTGACGGTCGCGGATCTGCTGCGGTCGTTGGGGGACACCCGGCGGAGCCCGGCGACGCGCCGCCTCTGGCGCACCCGCCCGTCGCGGCGGCGTTCTTCTTCGGTTCCTTCTTCTTCGGAGGCGGCATGAGTCTGGTCGAGAGCGAGCCCGCGAGGGACGTGGATGCGGCGACCGCGCTGGCAGAGGCCGAGGCGGACGCGCGGCGGCGGCGCGAGGAGGAGGAGCGCGGCGCCGAGCCGCCGCGCGCGGATCCGCCGCCGCCCGGCGAGTCCCGGGAGGGAGCCGAGGGCGTCGGGGCGGCGGTCGCGGCGCTGGCCGAACGGCGTGGTCGCACGGCGGCGCCGAGCCCGGACGCGGGCCGGGCCGCGGCGGTCATCGCGGAGCTGCTCTCGCTCCGCGGCGTCGGCGACAAGGCCGTGGCCGACCTCGTGGTGGCCCAGTTGGCGCACGCCGGCGTGGACGTCGGGCAGTTGGCGCGCGACATCGAGGCGGCGCAGGACCGCGACCGCGTGTCGGTCGCGGCCGAGGCCCTCGCGGGGCAGTTGCGCGGCGTGATCGAGCAGGTCCAGCGGACCGCGGGGGCGTCGGGGGCCGCGGTCGAGGTGCGGCTCAAGCAGATGGAGTCGCTGGCCTACGTGCTCATCCAGACCGCGCTCTCGGCGCAGGCGACCCTGGAGCTGGCCGAGCGGTCTGGAGGGCGGATCGGGTCGAGGCTCCAGGACATCGTCCGGGCCGCGGAGGAGTTTCTCAACACGGTGGGCGGCGCCCACGCGGAGGTGCTCGCGGCCGAGAAGGAGGCCGCGAAGTGGGTCGAGTACGCCTCCACGGTGGGCCGGGGCCTCTGGTGGTGGTCCTCGCCGGGGCGTTCGCCGGGGCGGTGGCGGGCGTGTTCGTCTCGCTCGTCTTCGTGTGGGGAGGGTAACGGGCCATGGCGCTCTCGGAGGTCGACGCCGCTCGCGAGCGGGAGCACCAGCTCCGGGCGGACCGGCGCGTCCGGGCGCTCGTGGGCTCGGCCGAGGAGCGCGCCGCGCGGGTAGAGCCGGGAGCCCGGTCAGAGGCCCTGGCCGATGCGTTCGAGGTGCCGGGCCCGGGCGCCTCGCGGACGCTGCAGGACGTGGTGGACGAGTACGTCGCGGCGAGGTGGCAGGACCGGCTGGGGCTCACGCGCGGCTTCGAGCACGTGCGGGAGGTGGCGTCGGACGGGTCGTGGGGCGAGCAGGTGGCGTGCGTCCGGCAGTTGTACCGCGAGGTGGATCACGCGATTGCCGGGGACCGGGACTTCGGCGCCGACGTGGCCGACGAGGTGGGGGCGCTGTGCCGGAAGGCGGGCGCCACGGAGTTCGACATGGCGCTGGTCGAGGTGAAGCCGATGGCCACGGTTGCAGGCGTTCTTCACCGCCACGCCGACGGGTCGCCCTGCGAGCTGCCGCGCTTTCCGGCGCTTCCGCCACGGCAGGACACGTTCGACGAGGCGACCTGGGATGCCCACCTCGCGAAGTCGTCCCTGGCGTGGGAGGAGAGGCAGCGGGAGGCGTTTGGGTCGGACGTTGCCGGCGCCGATCGGGCGGTGCGCGACGGCTGTCTGGCATTGCGTGGCGCGGCCTTCTTCTCCGGCGGCTCCCACTATTCGTCGGCGGCGGATCGGGAGCGGGATCGTGTGGCCGGCGGTCGGGGTGACGCCGGAGGGACACGTCCCGCTGCTGCCGGGCCGGAGCGGCCGTCGGGCGAGAGGCCGGCGCCCAGCAGCCACGCGGAGTCGCAGCCCGCTGCGGAGAGCGCCGCGACGGGCGAATCCGATGACGCCGGGGGCTGGCGCGCTCGGCGCGGCGGAGACGAGGAGGGTTTGGCGAGCCGGCTCGCGCATGCGGCGGACCACCCCGATCGCGTGGTTTGCGAGTACGTCGTGGAGTGCTTCGACGGCGCGGTCCGGAAGGCGGTGGCCAGGTTCGACAAGGGTCTCGACAAGTTGAGGGGCACGGGCGATCCCGTCGCCGTCGCCCGCGGGGTCGAGGAGCAGCTCGCGGCGGGTAGGGCGGAGTTCCGGGAGGAACTCGAGGCGGTTCGCGAGAAGGTCGTCGGGGAGGTGAAGGACGCGCTCGGAGACGGGTACAGGCTGGGCTCTGAGTCCCGGTCCGTCCATCGGAGGACGGAGGGTGCCGGGGACGTGCTCGACGCGGCCCGGCGGCAGTTCAGGGAGGAGGTCGACGCGGCGCGGCAGGAGAGCGTCCAGTCGCTTCACGCGGACCTTGGCGGGCGGGGCGATTTCGGCCCGCCGCGCGACATCGTGCCGCCGGTTCCGCCGCCGGGCGAAGGTGCTGTGGCGCGCGAGGCGCGGGCCGATTTCGTCGGCAGTCCTGGCGCCCTGGTTCTCGGCCACCTCACCCGTACGTCGGCGATGGTCGCGGCCGCGCGCGGTCCGGAGTCGTTGGCGAAGCTGGCGGAGTCGATCGAGGAGTCGCCGCTGCGGCAGGGGGCGTTGGAGGCCGTGGGGTGCGACCCGGTGCTGGTGGAGCTGTGCGCGGACGTCCGGGACGGGCAGCGGCAGGCGCGCGGCGCCGAGCCGCCCCGCTCGTCGCCGCTGCGCAGTCTCGCGTCCGATCTCCGGGATCGCCATCTCGTCCGCTGCCGGGAGGAGCCCGCGGCGGCGGACCGGGACGAGGCGCGCTGGGCCGCGGGACGGGCGGCGCTCCGGTCGGGCGCCTGCGCCGGTCGGGCCGCCGCGCTGGAGCGTCCGTACGGGGCCGCATGCCGGGTCGAGATCGATGCGCGCCTCGACCGCGTTCCGTCGAGGCTGCCGGCCGATGCGGATCTCGGCGGGCTGCCGCTCAGTCCCGGGGGGCGGGCCTGGCTCGAGCGGATGCGCGGCCACGCCGTGGTGCCCGAGGCGAAGGGGCCGGACCGCGCGGTGGTGGAGGGCGCCCGGCGCGGCCTGGTGCGGAGCCTCCTCGGCCGGCGCGCCCAGGGCTTCGACCGGGTCCTGCAGCTCGCCGACACGCGGCGGGGGCGGGTTGCGGCCGCGGTGTCGTCGCGGCTGCTCGGCTGGGGGACGTCGGGCGGGCCGGGTCGCTTGAGGGCGGTGGGCCGGGTGTTGGGGAGCAGCCGGTACCTGATGGCGGGGCTGGTCCGCTCCAGCGCCGATCCGCTGGCGGTGGCCGCCGCGTCGTCTCCGGGCGCCGCGCGCGCTATCGCCACCGGCAGCGCCGCGTCGGTGGCGGACGGCGCCCGTGCGTCGGACCACCGCCGTCTGGTCCAGGTCGCCGAAGAGCTCGACCGGCGCCAGCGCGGGGCGGAGCTCTCGTCCGGGATCTCCGGTCTGGCGCGCACGGCGAGGCTGGAGCATTGGGCCGAATATCGCGGCCGTAGCGGCGCGGTCCCGGAGCTGCTGAAGGAGCTTCACGCGGACCGCCACCAGGCGATTACGCGGCAGGCGGCGCGCGAGAAGGACCGGGCGCTCGAGGCGCGGCAATCCGGGGACCGGGACTTCGACCTCCTTCGGGAGCGGGTTCGGGACCGCGGCGTCGAGGTGTGGGCGCAGGCTTGGCGCGGCCGCGGGGTGCAGGCTTTCGACGGCCGCGACTGGAAGTTCGACGGGACGAGGACCCATCCCGACGGCGTCCCCCGGCCGGGCAGCGTCGCGGACGGCGTCAAGGCGATGCTCGCCGTTTCGGGAGGGCGGGTCCGCCACGGGCGCGACGGCGCGCTCCGCGTCGGGAAGGACGGCGTGGTCGAGGTGCCGCAGGGCCTCGGTGACGAGGAGAGGCAGTCGGCGCTCGTCTACGGGGCGGCGAAGGCCATCGTCGTCGGCCGGAACCCCAGCCAGGCGCCGGGGAACCGCGAGACGGTCGTCTTGTCGGGGATGCTGGCCTCGGCGATGGCGCGGCAGCTCGACGCGACCTACGAGCCGCCCGGCGAGGCGCGGGGGGTGGACTCGGCCCGCGTGAGCGACGAGGTGCTGCGGCGCGGCAACGCGTTGGTGCAGGAGGTCGGCGCTCAGGTGCGGCAGCGGATGGAGACGGTGTTGGACAGGGAGTTGCTCGAGCGCGACAAGGAGGTCGACCACCAAGTCGACTTCGTCGCGAGGCACAGTTTCGGCGAGGAGCCCCGGCGCGCCGCGAGGGAGGAGGGTCGCGAACGGGCGGGGGTGGAGTTGCCCGTCGGGGGGCGGGCTGTCGATCTCGGTCGAGGGAGGGGGTAGTCGGATGCGGATTCGGATGTGGATCAGGTTGTTGGGCTCGGCTGTTTGCGCCGCCGCCGTGGTCGTCGCGGCGTCGCCGCCGCCGCCGGTGGCGGCGCAGTCGCCGTCGCTCGTCTGCGACGCGGGGTTCCCGGCCGGGGCCCGCGCCGCCGTTGCGTCGCGCCACAACTGCTGGATGCCGGAGTCGGGCGGGCAGTCGGCGGTGCCGTGGCCGCCGAGCGGGTCGTTCGCGGCCGGGTCGGTGGTGACCGTGTACAGCCTCCGGTGGGACGCGGCCGGCGCGCCGCGGCTCTTCTGCTCGGCGCACAGCTCGCGGGGGGCGGACTACGACCGGTGGTTCACGGCGGCGGCCGTGCGCGGCGGGAGCACGATGGAGAGCGCGTCGTTGGGGGTCCGGGCGGGGAGCGTTCCGGCTGGAGACAGGGTCGTGTCGGCCTTCGTCGGGGGGCGGCCGTCCCGGGTGCTCTGGCAGCGCGGGTCGCGGTATGAAGCCCGCAGCAGGCGCTGGGGGGCGACGACCTGGCAGCCCGAGGGTCCGGCGGCGCCGGCGGGTACGCCGGCGTTCATGCGGGCGCCGGCGGTGGCCGGGGAGGAGGGCGAGGGGGAGGCGGCCGCCGCGCGCCGGCCGCCCCCCCGGCCCGGTTACACGTGCCCGGAGTTCGGGCTGTTGCCGCGGCGGCTCGCGGATTGGGTCGACGGCGCGTTCGCCGGGGCGGGCGTTCCGGCGCGCTGTCTGGGGTTGCCGGTGGCGGGGAGCGAGCTCTTCACCGGGGACGTGCTCAACGTGGGGGCGCAGTACCTGCCGGGGCTCGGGTCTGTTCGGACCCGCGGTAGCGGCGGCAGCGATCCCGGTTCCGGAAGCGACGTCGGTCGCGGCGGTTCCAGTCCCGATGGCGCGGGAGGCAGCGGGATACCGGACGGCCCGGACTGCGGCGGCGAGAACAACGCCGTCTGCGACGGCCCCGATGAGCGGGGCGATGACGGCGGCGCCGGCAGTGGCGGAGGGAACCGGAACACGCCGGCGCCGGGCGAAGGGGAGGTCGTGGAGGCTCCGGGAGACTCCTCCGGCGTCGCCCTCGGGGGCGGCCTGCGGCTCGCGGACGCTCCCCTTGTCGCCGCGTTCAGCTCAGGTCTCGCCTGCCTGGAGCGCGAGAGCCTCATGCTCGTCCGCTACCTGCGCGAGAGGTGGGTGGACGAGAGCTACACGGAGTACGACCCCGGCTGCGATCTGAGCGGGGCGGGCCTCGAGGCGGGGCAGAGCGCCGTCGGCCTGCGCCCGGCGCACTGCGACGGCCAAGGCTTCGATCTCGGGGGCGGCCGCCTGGTGGAGTCGGGCTACTGGGAGCAGTGGTGGGACTACCGCTGGGAGGCGAACCCGGCGGAGACGGACGCGCACCTCCCCTGGGCGCGCATCTTCTGGCACGACGGCGGCGGCCGCCCGGAGTTCGAGTCGGGCGGCGTGCTCGTCGGCGACGACGGCACGGGCGCCTGCTTGGTCGCCCGGGGCTTCGTTCGCAATCCCGCCCTGCCGGGCGTGGTGCCCTCGGTGGCGACCCGTCTCGAGGGCGGGTGGACCGACTACGGCTCCGGCACGGTCCCGGTCCGCTGCCCGAAGGAGGACGGCTCCGCGGGGTTCACGTCGCTGCCGGCGGGGAGTCCCGCCCATGGGTTCGACGCGGTCGTGTCGGTCGACTTCCCGCCGGCGATCCACGAGGCCGCGGCCGCGGAGTCCCACGCGCCCGCCCGCTACGAGTCGACGCGGCCGTGCTCCCGCTGGTCGGCCGATGCCGATCCGGCGCCGGTCGCCGGCGTGGATTGCGGCGTCGAGCTCGGCGTTTCGGAGGCGCGGCGCGCGAGGTTGAGCTCGTTCGAGCGGCAGGTCGCGACGTCGGCGGGGACCGGCCGCATCTCTTCGTTCTTCATCGAAGACGCGGCGCGGATGATGGCCCACTCCTGGGACGTTCGCCGCGCGGCCGGCCTCGCCGGGCGCCTCGAGCTCGATACGCCGTGGGACGGGGGAGCCGACGTCGGGTCCGGCGTCGCCGCCGAGGCCAGACGCTTCGGGCCTCCGGTGTCGTCGTGGGCGGACTGCGGCCGGCGGGACCACCTGATGGGGTCCGGTGCCGACTCGCTGTGGGGCGCATGGGTCGCGCGGGCCCGGACTCACGCGGCGTCGGAGGCGGCGGGGTCCGCGGGGCTGCTCGGGCTTGCGGCGGGCTTCGATGCGCGGACGTCGGTGTCCTGCACGGCGGGAGGCGACTGCCGTCCGGTTCCGGAGGCGTTTGTCGCCCACCACGCGGCGATCGAGGCGGAGGCGCGCCGGCTGCAGGGTGGCCTCGTGGCGGATCCCGCGCGCGTGTGCGGGATAGGCGACCGGGTATCTCCGCCCGGTCCGTAGGGGAACGAACCGTGAGGGAGCAGGCCGGGGATCGGCTCGAGCATCGGTTCGACAAGGCGCTGCGCATTCGCGTCTCGCAGGCGATGTGCGAGCACGTCGATCGACTTGCCACGGACTTGAACGAGCCGCGCTCGGAGGTGCTGCGGGAGGCGCTTCGGCGCGGGCTGTTGTCGATGCTGGGGCAGCGTTTGTCGAAGTAGGCGGCGTGGTGCGCCAGTCGGCTCTTGCGTTGGGGGGGAGGTGTTCAGTGACTCGGAGGCTGTTGGTGTCGTTGGCGTGTGTGCTCGCGGTCGCTTCGGCTGCGGCGGCTCAGGAGGAGCCCGGCGCGGCCGGGGCTTACATCCCGCCGGAGGCGTACGTCCCGGCGGAAGCGCACTTCTCGCCCGGGTTGATCGACTGGGCGGAGCTCTACGCGAATCCCGTGCTTGAGCTCGAGCCGGTGGGATTCGGGACGGTGGCGGTGGAGCGGCGCTCGTTCGAGCGGTCGGTAGTTTCTCTCGTGCTGATGGCCGTGGCGGCGTACGGCGTGTACGCCGGTCTGAGGTCGGGCGCGGGCGGCCGCGGCTGGGGCGGCGCGCTGGCCGTCGCCGCGCCGTCCGGGATCGGCGTCGCGGCCGGCGTGCAGGGCTTCACGCGCTGGTCGAAGGTGCCGGTCGTCCGGCGGGTCGGCTGGTAGTAGTCGGCAAGGCCGGCGCGCGGCGGGAGGTACTCGCATGATGCGGCTTGGTGGAGGTTTTCGGAGGCTCGCGGCCCTCGTGGTCGGCGGGCTGCTCATCCTGGCGGTCGTTGCCACGCGGCCCCAGTGGCGCCCGGCCACGGGGCGCGTCTCGCCGGTGCCGGCGGGCGGTCGTCCCCATCTCGTGGAGGTCCTGGAGCCGCGGGCGTGGCTGCAGGTCACGGGGTGGACGGACGGGCGCGGTCGGTTCGTGCTCTTCATGGCGGCGGCCGGTCAGGACCACACGCTGCGCGTCGAGCGCTCGGGGTGCGTCCCGGCCGTCGTGCGCGGCGTCCGTTTCGAGCCGGGGCGGGACGCCGTCGTGCATGTCCCGGACTGCTAGAGGGGGTGGAAGGTGTCCGCGCGCATCCGGACCTGGTTGATGGTGATCTGGGCGGCTCGGTTCGGCTGGACTCTGCTGCCGATGGCGCTGGTCGCGGGAACCGTGCTGTTCCTGTCGTCCCCTTCGGGAGCCCGAATCGTTCGGTCGCTCGACCCGGTGCTTGACGCGCGGCGCGGGGTGGGCCGTTCCTTGTCGGTGTATGAGCCGAGCCGGATGGAGGTGGTCGACGCGGTCATGGATCTGCTCGCGCTCGGTCGGGGCGACATCCTGGTCGACGTCGGCTCGGGCGACGGGCGGTTCGTGGTGTCGGCGGCGCGGGCGGGCGCGACCGCGATCGGCGTCGAGCGCCAGGCGCCGCTGGTGGCGCGGGCGCGCGACAACGCCGGCATGGCCGGCGTCGGCGAAAGGGCGGCGTTCCTGCATGCTGACGTCATGACGCTGCCGTCGGTGGTGGCCCGGGCGACGGTCGTCACGATGTTCCTCACGCCGGCCGGCTTCGAGGTCCTCATCCCGTGGCTGGAGCCGGTCGTGCGGCCCGGGACGCGCGTCGTCTCGCACACGTGGCCGGTGCCCGGCTGGCGTCCGCACCGGGTCGTGCTCGTGGACGATGCCGCAGGCCGGTCGTGGCCCATCTACCTGTACCGGGCTCCCGCGGCCGACGAGTACGTCCGCGCGGCGCACCGGGGGTCGTGAGGGAGGTGTGAGCGTGCGCTTGGCAGTTGTCTTGGCCGTGCTGGCGGCGGCCGGTTCGGCGGCCGCGGGGCCGCGGCCTGGCGGCGAGGGGCAGCGAAGCTGGTGGGACGTCGGTCCCGGTCCTCTCGTCGAGAACGATTTCGCGGTTGGGATCACGTATTCGCCGGTGTGCGTGAGCCTGGCCCGAGTGGAGGAGGGAGCGGCGAGCGGGGCGGCGTTCGCGATGTGGCGCGAGGCGCTCCCCGGCGCCGGTTCCCCGCTTCCGGGCGGCGCGCCGTGCTCGTACGGGGTCGGCGTCCGCCTCGAGGGCGTGCATTGGTTCGCGCCGCTCGCCGCGTTCCGGGCCGCCGCCGAGGGCGCCTGGAGCTGGGACCTCGAGGCGTTCCCGGCGCCGGCGCGGACATGGCGTTTTCGGCGCTACGGGGTCGACCTCGGCGTCCGGTTCGGCCGCGCGCTGGGCTTCGTCCGTCCGTGGGCGGACGTCGGGCTCGTGTTGGGTGCGGCCTCGCACTTCGTCGAGCGGCCGGCGCTCGTCGCGCGGGAGGCGCCGGTCTTCGATCCGGGTTATCCGGCGGTGGACGAGCTGCTCACCCTCACTCGCCGGCGGTTCGGGGCCGCGGTCATGGTGGGGGCTGGCGTCGACGTCGGCGGTCCGCGTTACGGCGTCCGGTTCGCGGTGCGTCAGGCCCGCGCCGTCCTGGGTCCGGGTTTCGGCAGCGAGTACCTGGAGGGGGCGGGTTTCGCCTGGGAGGTCGGGCCGGTGATCCGGTTCTGACCGCGAGCATGGCATTCGCTGGAGTACGTCATGAAGGCCGCGGTTGGGAGCGTGGTGATCGTCGCTTGCGTGTTCGGCGTGGCCGGCTGGCTGTTCCTGGTGCGGTGGCACTCGGAGCCGGAGCCGGCGCTCGCGGCGGATCCGTGCGCGCTCGAGGAGGTCGCGTGCACGGCGACGGCGGTCGGTCGCGTCGTGCACGTGAGGTTCCCGTCCACGGAGGCGTCTGGCGATTCTCGGGCGGCCGAGCTGTCGGTGTCGTGCGTCGGGCCGCTCTGGGATGTCGGGATTCTGTTCCCGGAGCATCTGCCGTCGGGCTGGTACGTCGTGCGGTGGGAGTCGCTGGCGGTTGCGTCGGCGCCGGACCCGGAGGACTGGTCCGCGTCGCGCGGGTTCCTGTCGAGCCGGGAGCCCGAGCGCTTCGCGGAAGTGGTCCTGGGCCGCGTTCCGTTGTCCGGGGGGCTTCTGGTGGCGGCGTTCGGGGCGCCCCGGGCGCTCGTGTTCAGCGTCAGCCGGCGCGCGCGGTTCGAGGCGTCGGTCGCTTTCGACGCGCTTCGCGTCCGCGCGGTGGTGGGCGCGGTCGCGGTCGGCTGCGGTCGGGGGGAGGCCGCTGATGGATGAGCGGGCGCTGGAGCTCACGGGCGCGTTGCTGCTGTGGATCGTCGTCTCGGGGCTGTTGCTCGCTCTGTATCTGGTGGCGGTGGCCGGCGCTCCGCGCGTCCGGCGCCGCCGCCGTCGTCGGTGATTGAGGGAGGGTCGGGATGGGTCGGCCGAGACGCGTGTCCGAGCCGCATACCGGCGGGGGATGGACGACCCGCGTCGTGGATGCGCCTCGGCCCGAGACCCGCGTGGGCCGGGCGTGCGTGCCCGTCGATCACGAGAACCTCGAGCGCTTCGGCTGGTCGGAGCGGACCGACGAGGGACGGCGCCGCGTGGTGCGGTCGGCGCTCGGTTTCGCGGCGGAGATAGGCGTCCGGGTCGTGGTCCCGCCGGCCGAGACCCCTCGCGAGTTGCCGGAGGGGGCCGTCGTCGTCAGCCAGCCGCCGCCGCAGGCGTTCCGGTCGAACGGCGAGTGGGCGGGGGACCTGATGAAGCGGGTGGCCGGTCACTACCTCGCCGACGCCGAGGAGGGCCCCCGGGCTGTCGAGTCGCTGCTCTTCTACGGTCTCACGGGGCGGACGTCCGCCGACTACGCGGGAGCGCTGGCGCATGGGCTGGGGTATCTGCGCGACCGGCAACAGGCGCCCGCCGCCCGGACGGGGAGGCCGTGGCTCCCGGACGGCGTGGCGGAAAGCGATCACGCCGCGCTCCGCGCGGCGCTCCTCGAGCGCGTCGCCGAGGCCGGCGACCTGTGGGGCTCGCCGGAGTCGCCCTATGCGTGCGCCCGCGTTCTGACGCGTGCGCACACCGAGCGTTTGTGTTCGCCGCTCGCGCTCGATGCCGTGCGCTCGGAGCTCCGGCCGGTGCCACCGTCGCCGTACGGCGACACGCTGGGCGGCTGGTTCGCCTGGCACTTGGCGGAGACGCAGCCGCGCTTCCGGGGAGTTCGACCCGGTAGAGCTCGCGGCGGACTGCAACGAGTGGCTCGCCGCCCGGGCGGCCGAGGACCTTCTGGACAGGGCGGACCTGCGCGGTCTCGTCGACGGCGTGCCGGCGCGCGTCTCGTCGGGGCCGATCCGGGACGCGCTGGAAGCCTTGCCGGTCCCGCCCGACATTCCGGCCGTGTACGGCATGGTCGTGAGCGGTCAGGCGGCGGGGCAAGACCGGCATTCCCTGAACAGGCCGCGGCCGCGGCTCGATCCCGTTGTCGGCGTCGAGCCGGCGGCGTTCCGCGAGCTGGACTCCCGGCGCCCGGAGGACGCCGTCGTTCTCGAGGACCGCATCCTGGGCCTGTGCGCCGGGTCCGGCGTCGCGGTGAAGCTCCACGACTCCGGCCGGGTCCGCTCGTTCCATGCGCCGCCGGCGTCTCGCGAGGGCCTCGCCGCCCACGTCGTCCATCCGATTCCGGAACGGTTCGGGAGCACGGAGGACTGGGGCCGCTCGCTTCTGGGGGCGGTCGCGCTCGCGGTCCAGACGCATCCGCGGCTCTACGACCATGCGCGCCTCGACCGGCTGTTCGGGAAGGACCCGGCCGAGGGCGCGAGGATGTTCGACGACGCGACGCGGGTGCTGTGCGAGCGCTATCGCCTCGATCGGTCCGGCGTCGTCTCGCGCGCCCGGGCATTCGAGGCGAAGCCGGTCGGCGACCGGGCCGGCGCGGTCGCGCTCAACGAGATCGAGGACCGCACCGGCGTGCCTCCGCCCCGATTCGAGGTCGCCCGACGGGCGTTCTGGACCGCGTTGGGGGACGCCTGCGAGCGAGAGGGGGTGGCGCGCGGGTGGGCGGACGCTGCCATCGCCTCGGCCGATAACGATCACGTGATGCTCGAGAGGGTCCGCCGTGCGGCGCTTCCGGGCGTTCCACAGGTGGTCCGCGGTTGCGATCGGGTCCGCGATCTCCCTGTCGGGCGCAAGTGGGGTGTGCGGTTCGGCCCGCCGACGCTATCAAGCGCTCAGTGGCCGACATCGTCGCGGATCGGCTCCTCTCGGGCGTCGGCGCGGCAGAGCCGAGGATGGATCTCGATCGGCGCGACAGCCCGCGTGTCCGCGAGGTCCTCGGCCGGCTCGATGCTGCGAATCGGCCGGCCGACGCGGTGCTCGCCAGGGTGGCGCCGGGCTTCGTGGTGGGCGGAGACCGGGACGACGCGACGGTTCTCGACATCGTCCGCGAGCGCGCCGAGGCCGTCGCCGAGTTCATCCTGGATCCGACCCGTGCGCGGCGCTCGGACCGCGTGGGCGACGTCGAGCACTCGCGAGCGACGACGCCCTGGAAGGATCTGGAGAGCGCCCGCACTTGGCGCGCGAGCGGCGTGGAGCCGGACGCGCCAGGGCATCGCGGCACGGATCGCGACCGCGCCGTCCAGCCGTTTCGCTGATGACTGCATCCGGTGGCGAGCGGTGGAGATGGAGCACGGGATTCGGTTCGCGGCGGTGGTCATGATCGCGGTTGCCGCCAGCCTCGCCTTCAGCGGGCCGCGGCTCTCCGGGAGCGTGATGTTCGCCGGCTGGACTCCGCGGGATGCCCTGTCGGTGCTCGTCGTGGTGCTGCCTGTGTACGTCGGCGTCGTCCATGCCGTCCCCGCGTCGTCGAGCGTGGTCGTCGCACTGGTCGGGCTCGGCTGCCTCGTGCTCGGGTCGATGAGCCAGCTCCTCCTGTCCGTGGGCGCCGTCCTGCTGCTCGTTGCGGTGGCCGATGCGGGATTCGCCGGGTGCTGCTGCGGCGTCTCATGTGCCGGGTCAGCGAACTGATGGACGCGGGACCGTGCGCCGGCCGGGCGACCTGCTCATCCGATCAGATGGAGGCGCGTCGCCTGCGTTCCGCTGGCGGCCGCGACCGTGTTGGCTCGGGTCGCGCACTTTGGTCGGGTGGGAGAGGCAGGATGAGAGAGGCGCAGCCGACAGTGGCGGGGAGGCAGGCGGCCGAGCGGGGCTCGTACCGGGGCTGGACGCTCGCGGCCGTGTTTCTGCACGTGGCGGTGTTGCTGTGGGCGCGGTGCGTCAAGCCTGCGCTTCCCGGAGCGATCGACGAGTGGAGTCCGACGGGAAGTCGGGAGCACGAGGCGTTCGCCGACGCGTACGCCAAGACGGCCCGCGAGTTGCGCGTGAAGTCGGCGAAGCTGGGCGTGGTGTTGAGCCTGCTCCTGCATGGCGGCGCCGGGTTCCTGGGGCTCTACGACGAGATCCGCACGCGGATGGCGCTCGCCGCCGAGCGGCGGGTGGCGTCGGTCGTCGAGGAAGCGCTGCGGGAGTCCGAACCGGGCGCCGAGGTCGGAGCGCGCGCCCATTGGGGGCCGTGGCCGGCCGCGGGCGCCTGGGCGGGCACTTACGGCGGTCCCCGTCGATTCGCGCCGCGTAAGCCGCTGCAGGTCACGTTCGGAGACCCGATCGAGATCCGGTGGACGGACGACGGATGCGGCGGCACGCTCGAGCCGGCGGGCCGTTCGGACGCCCGCAGTCGAGAGTACGTCGCTCGCGTGACGTGGGGTCTCGACAAGTGTATCGACGAGGGAACGGTCGTTCTGACGCGGACAGGTCCCGCGTCGATGGACTACGCCTGGCGCCATTCGAGCAGCCGGTACCGGGAGCGCGGGACGCTCGAAGCGTCGTCTGGCGATCCGATGTCAGGGGTGAGGTGAGCCGAAGCCGTGTTCGCTGGCGTACCCGTTGCTGAGAGCCATCGGGTGGCAGGAGCGTAGCCGCGCCCACGGGTCCGCCTTGAGCCGGCGCCGTTCGGTTTCGGCCGCCGCTGCGTGGTCGTGGAGGTTCCCTTGGGCGTGTCGGCGACAGGGGTGGGAGGGTGGGTTGAAAGAACCTCCCGCATGCGGGAGTGTTTACGCTCAGCCCGCAGGCTGTGGTGTCGGCCGGCGGCGCGTCTGATCTCTGCTCCAGGCCCACGTGGCGGCAGCGCGGAGTCTCATCCGATCGATGAGCCCGAGGTCGTCAGTGCTGCGAGGGGCGTGTGAGCAGGTCGCCGGCGCCTGCGGCGACGAGGCGCTCGGTGAGCCTGTCGTTCCAGGGGTCGAGGCCCTTCCACTTATCGTGCTCCTCGTGCCAGGCGCGGATGCGCCGGAGCTCGGCGAGGAACCGCTCGTCGTCGCAGCACTTGGTGGTGGTCACGTCGCCCTCGGCGTAGCTGACTATCGTTCGCGTGAAGGGGTTCGCCCACTGGCCGAAGTAGTGGGCGTCGCTGCCGGTGTCGATCTGGGCCCACTCGCAGGTCTTCGGGTTGCGGCAGAGCGTGAAGTCGTAGTCGTAGCGGCTTCCGGGCACGTGGCGGGTGTTCCGGACCGTGCTCTCCTCGTCGGTGAGCGGCCGCGTGGAGGCCCCGCCGTCGTCGGTGGCGAGGATGCGGGCGCAAGGGCCTGCGCGGCTGATGGCGGCTTCGGCCGTGGCGAAGCCGTAGCAGTGTCCGTCGGTCTCTGTCACCAGGTATCGGATCATGGGCGTCTTCTCCGGGGAGGCGCTCTGCCGCGTTGTCGCCGGTGAGCTGCTCGCGGCCGCGGTATTGGCCGCGGATGGCGTGGTTGTGCCGTCGCGGCGCCTGCTGGAGGAGGCCGGCGTGCGGGCCGTCGTCGGCCTCGAAGGGGCGGGAACCGAGGCCTCTCGCGGCGGCGGCCGTCAGTGAAGGGTGTCGGTGGTGGGCCAGTACGCGACGTCGACGTGGTGCATCTTCGCGTCGTCGTCGAGGTCGTGGTGCGGGACCCGGGAGTCGTAGGGCGGGGGCGTGATGACCACCAGCGTGAACGACGTCCCGGCCGGGGGCGGGATCGCGCGGGTGTCGATGTGCTTCGCCAGCGCGAGCCGCGCGGCGACGTCGACGTTCGGGGCGTCGACCTGGATGGACGGCACGTGGTCGAGGGAGATCGCGGCTTCCCGCGGCCGCGTCTCGGTCTCGAACACGACTCTGTAGGTTGTGCTCATCGGTCTTGGTCCTCGTTCAGCCGTCGGCCCGGGCCTCGACCCGGGCGAGCGTCGCGTCGTACAGGCGGACGACGTTCGCCTGGGTGCGGTGGAACGCGTCGTTCCAGGGACCGAGGCGCCCGGCGGCCGGACAGAGCTCCTCCAGCGTTCGCCGGAGCTCGGCCAGGGCCCCGAGGTACAGCGCGTAGCACGGGTCGTTGATGTAGTCGGGGATCGTGTCGTCGCTGTACCAGGCGGCCCCCGCCGCACACCACGCGACGGCGGCGGGGTCGTCCGCGGCGCACATGGTTCCCGTAGCGGTGCGGGCGGGCGCGTGCTGCGTCCATCCCCGCAGGATGCGTTCCCTTCCTCGTCGGAGCAGTTCACTCAGTGTCAGTATCGATCTCGTCGTCATCTTGTCTCCAGGTTGATCGTCTTGGCCGCGACCAGGACACCCGGCCGGCGTGGGTGCTGGTCATCTCGCCGCCCCCGAAACGATGAGCCACGTGGCGCAGGGCGTGCTCGGAGGGCGACGCGTTCCGCCGGGCTTCGACCGCGAGTCGAGCGACTTCGGCGCCGGGGGTTGCGCTCAAAAATGCGCGCAGCTATCCTTGACTGTCGTCGGCGCCGACAGGATGGCCCCATGAATGGCCGGCAGTTCATCGCGAGGGTCCGCAAGTGGGCGAGGGGGCGGAATCGGGCGGTGCGCTTCGTGGCGTCGGAAGGACCGGGGTCGCACGGAACGCTCTACGCGGGTGATCGCAAGACGACCGTCAAGGACCGGAAGCAGGAGATTGGCAAGGGACTGCTCGCGAAGATGCTCGACGACCTTGGAATCGACGGCGACGACATCTAGTCGGCGGCATGTTGGAATGTCCCGAGAGAGGGGAACCGCCTCATGTCCGACACATACAACTATCCCGCGGAGGTTGAACGAGACGAGGACGGCCGCCATGTCGTCACGTTTCCCGATTTCGGGTGGGGTGCGACGGACGGTGCGACCCGCGACGAGGCGCTGGCCGAAGCCAGGGATCTGCTTCGCGAGCTGATCGCGGCGACGATGCGGGAGGGCAAGGGCTTGCCCGAGCCGTCGCGTGCCACCAGGCGGCGGCCCCTCGTCGTGCCGCCGGTGCCAATTGCGCTGAAGGCGGCCCTCTACGAAGCGTTCCGCGAGGCCGGCGTGTCGCAACGCCGTCTCGCCCGCGATCTCGACGTGGCCGAGAGCGAGGTCCGGCGCATGCTGAATCCGGACCATGCCACCAAGTCGGCAACGATCGATCGCGCCTTGCGCCGGTTGGGCAAGCGAGTCAGCGTGACCGTTGGGGAGGCTGCGTAGGGGCCGGAATCACCGGATACATGGACCCGGGCGCGGCGATGCTCCCGAATGGCGGCGGGCCAGATCCAAGAGGTCGTCGCCAACGGGGTTCATCCGCTCGCCGGTCGCGTTCCCTGATACGATGCCCCGGTTGTGAAGACCATCGCCCTTCGTGATCTGCGCATGCATCCGCAGGAGGCTGATGTCCGCGAAGAGGCCCTGCTGACAGCCAACAACGGTCGGCCGGTCGCCGTACTGCTGCCGGTCGACGCCGGTACGGTCGACGAGACGCTCAAGGTCGTTCGCCGCGCCCGTGGTCTCGAAGCGCTTCGGGCGATACGTCGGGAGAGCCAATCGAGCGGCACCGCCCGCATGACGCCGGCCGACATCGACGCACTCGTCACCCGCACGCGTGCCTTCGGGACGGCCGCCGGGTCGCCCCGGCGGCCGCGTAAGCGATGCGTACGTCGTGCGACGCCGCGCTAGCAGCTAAAGCCGGCGGACGGCCGCGAGGCTGCCGTTCCGGATCTCGATGTCGACGTTCGAGCCGCCGTCGATGGCCGGCAGGATGCTGCTCTCGACCAGGCGTCGGATGGTCCCGTCGGCGGCGGCCTCGGCCGAGTCGAGCAGCTCGGTGATCGAGTAGGCCATCCGCCGCCGGTACTCCCGCATCTGCGTGTCGAGGCTGTCGGCCTCGGCGTCGAGGGAGGGCTGGAAGTAGGCGTCGAGGAGGGCGGTCTCGAGGGCCTCGGTGTCGATCCCGGCGTCCGTCGAGGTCACGAAGTCGGGGTCGTCGCGGCTGACGCCGGGGCCGTCGCCGCTCAGCAGCGCGGCGCTGGTGGGCATCCGGATCGTGTCGGAGGCGTCGCGGCCGGGGCGCTTCACGATGAGCTCGAGCTCGACCCGGTCCACGGGTCCTCGCCGGCACGGGGTGTGGTCCCTGCGCGTCTGCCGGGTGCTCGTCTCGGTCCGGCCGCGGGCGGTGACGCGCACGTTGACGCCGACGACGCGCGGCAGGGCGTCGTACCACGCGTAGCCCTTCAGTTGGTCCTCGGTCTCCCAGTAGCGGCCGAGCGTGCCCGTCTCGCGGGCGGCCCACGCCAGGTTCTGCGACTCGGCCGCGTCGAGCACGTCGTCGTCGACGAGCATGGCGTGCTGCAGGTCCGGGTGCCGCGGGCGCTCGAGCGGCTTGGCGTCCCGGGCGTTCTGCGGCCGCCAGGGGGTCAGTTGCCGCGGGTCCTCGGGGAGCGGTATCCCCGCCGCGCCGGCGGTCTTGCGCGTCTCGTAGCCGAGGCGGGGCGCGAACCCGCAGCCCGCGATCGTCCGGTAGATGGCCGCTCTCGCCTCGTTGACGAGCTCGCGGACGAAGGGCGTCTGGATGATCGCAGTGCGCGCCGGCAGCGTCAGCTCGAGCGCCGGGCAGTCGACGACGTCGGCCATCGCCCACCACGTTCTCGGCGTCGAGGAGTCCGCGGCAGGCAGTGCGTGCACCTGGGGCAGGTCCTGGCACATCACCTGGAGGCCGTGGAAGTTGATGTTCGGCGTCGCCCACGAGGGGCTGGTCGACGAGAACACGCCGATGCGGAGCCCTCGCCACGTTTCGATGCGCACGGCGTCCTTCAGGAAGTCCGTCTGCTCGGGCTTCCTGCCGTCGATCGAGACGGGCAGGGGGTAGTGGCGGACGGCCTCGGACAGGTGCCCCACCGTCCAGTACGTGTCGTCCGGCAGGATCGAGAACGTTACCTCGGTGCCGTGCGCCGGCTGGTAGTCGCCCGCGTCGGTGATCGCGGCGGCCGCCCGGCCGACGAAGTGGTCCTCGCCGAGCTCGACCGCCCATGGCGGCCGCCCGGCGACCCGCGAGCGGATCCGCGGTGATCGGCGGGCCAGCGAGAAGACGCCCATGCCGGCCGGGCTCTCGGCCGCCTGGAGGTCCCTGTCCCACCCGGTCTTCCCGAACGCCAGCAGCGTCCGGGGATCCGCGATCCCGCGGCCGTCGTCGGTGACGGTGAGCCGGTCGGTGGCGCGGTGGTAGGTGATGGCGACGCTCGCGGCTCCCGAGCGCCGCGCGTTCTGCAGCACCTCGTGGAGCGTCTGCGTGAGGGTGCCGTCGAAGAACTGGGTCACCCGGGAGATCGCCTCGTCGGCGATGCGCGCCCGGATGGTGTTCGGCTTCCTGGTCATGCGTCGGTGTCCTTTCGCGTTGCGTGCGACCGCAGCTCTCTCAGCGTGCGGTGCACCGTTCCGATGCCGATGCCGAGGCCGCGGGCGATCACGGCCATGGAGGCGCCGGCCTGCCGCCAGTGCAGGATGGCGGCGGTCCGGCGGGCGCGGCGGAGGATGGCGGGGGTAGGCGGTTTGGAACGCGATCCCGTTCCAGATCCGGTCACAGCGGGCTCCTGCGGGTTTCGACCCACGGACGGCAGCCCGCACCCTTGCCGTCGCGGCCGCCGCCGTTGCGGACGACGACGTACGGGCGGACGGGTCCCCACTGGCGGTGGAACCAACCGAAGCGGGAGCCGTCGAGGGCTTGGTCGAGGGTCCATCCGCGCGCCGCGAGCGCCCGGACCGTGCGCTCGTAGGCGCCGTCGTCCCAGACTTCGAGGCTCTGGGGTGGCGGGGTGCGGTTACGCGGGTCCCAGTCTCCCGGCATCTCGCCGAGATCCGTGAGAGGGGGCTGCGCGGGGTCGTCGCCGGCGGAGTCGGGCCACTCGATGTCGCACTCGTCGATCTCGCAGGCGGGATCGGCCAGCTTGCGCCGCCAGTGCTCGGGCAGCCAGACGACGCCTTCCGTGCGGTGGAGGATGAGGTATTCGGTCTCGCTTCCGGCCGGCCTGAAGCGCCACATGCCCGCGGCCTCGTCGCCGTCGAGGACGTCGTGGTTGACGGCCTCGTAGGTCGCGATTGCGCCGAGCGTTCCTTCGTGCCGGCCGAACTCGGCCTCCGCCCCGATCACCGGGCCGAGGATGGCGTAGCCCTCCTTCTCGAGCCTGGCGGCCTCGTGGTCGGCGGCGGCCCGGTTCCACGGGTCGTCGGGATCCATGTCGTCGAAGACGTCGGTCACGTTGTTCGCGATGTAGCTCTGCCACGCGGCGGGCAGCTCCACGGTGATGCGGAAGGCCGGGACCCCGGGTGCCGGGGTCCGGTCCTCCTGTCGTCTCATGCTGGTCATGGCTTGCGGGGTCGGTCTCTGCGGCTCGTTCTCCGGTTCGGACGACGTTGCGGATTGGCTGTCGCGCGTTCCTCGTGCGACGCGCGTGGGGCGTTCAGACCGGCGGATCGGTCTTGGGGGCGCTGCAGGGGTTCGTGAGAGCGGGGCCGTAGGCGTCGGAGGCGTGCTCGAGGTTGACGAGGGCGGTGGCCCGGCACTGCCTGCAGAACGCGGTTGCGGCGGTGCTGGGGGCGTACGCCCGGCGCTTCCATCGGGTGAGGGCGTGGCCGAGGCGGGAGGCTGCCGCGCGCCCGCGCTTGAGCGCGCCCTGCAGCTCGTTGTACTCGTCGCGTGGCGGGCCGCTCCGCTGCGCGCGCTCGATCGCCTTGAGGGCGGCCGCCTCGACGGCGCGGGCGCCGCGCATGACCTTCATGAACCGTTCCCCGGATCGAGCAGGTCAGCGGCCCGGTCGCGGCGCTCGGCTGCGCGCCACGCCCCGAGGCCGCCGTCGACGCCCTGCGAGGCGAGCCTGTCGGCCTCCGCCCGGTACGCGCCGGCCTCGGCGCGGAGCGCGGCGGCAGCGGCCGGGGTCGAGCCCCTGGCTCGCCGAAGCGCGCCGGCGGCGACCGTCTCATCTCGCCGGCGCTGGCGAGCCGCCGCCCGTGTCCACCGTTCACGGTCGGCCGGGCTGGGTCGTGCAATCCTCATCGTGTGTTCTCCGGTGCCGCCGGGCGGCGGCCACGAGGTCTCTCCAGGGGTTGGGTTTCGGGGTTGCGCAGAGGCGGTTGAGGTGGACCCAGATGCCGCGCCAGTAGCCGAACATCACGAACTTGTAGCGGCCGAGGGCGTCCCACGCGTGGCGCTCGGCGGCGTCGCGCTCGTGCGCGAGCCCGGCGTGGCTCGGGTGCTGGTGCTGGAGGTCCTGGCGTATTGGGGGCGGGGGTTCGCGGCGGACGGTCATCTGCGGTCGCCGCGGTAGAGGAGGCGTTCGGCTTCGGCGAGGTCCTTGTCCTGGAGCTGCCGGCGTCCGTCGAGCGCCGCGACGGTCTGGGCTACGGCCCGGATGCGCCGGCTCGTCGTGTCGTACGACGCCCGGCTGGCGAGCAGGTGAGGGGGCGCGCCCTCGAGGATCGCCGCCGCCCGGGCGATGCGCTCCCGGCCGGCCTGCAGCCGCTCGGGGGGCATGGTGCTGTCGGTGGGCATGCCGCCGGTGATCTCGATGTCGCAGAGGTCGAGCAGATCCGCGGCGCGGTGGCGCCGGGCGCCGAGCTCGTCCGGCCGGGTCGCCACCATGAGGCGGAAGCGGGCCGGCATGCGGATCGTGTGCTCGATCGGGGTGTAGCGATAGATGACAGTCTGCCCGTCCTCGGCAACGGCCATGAGGGCGTCGGCCGCGTCGCGGTCGAACTCGGTCGGCTGGTCGATGACGAGGACGCCGTTGTGCGCGAGGTTCACCTCGCCGGGCCGGCCGCGGCTGCCGGCGACGGCGCCGCGCGAGGCGGTGTAGTGCGGGATGCGGAGCGGGGGCTCTGTGATCCGTGCGGTCCACGGCGCCATGAGGCCGGCGACGCCGTGGATCCTGGTCGTCTCGCGCGCCGCCTCGCCGTCGAGGTCGGGTAGGAGGGCCTGCGCGATGCGGCCGTACTGCGGGAGCGAATGTCCTTCAGGGCCGATGACGTGGATGTTGTGCCAGCCTGCGCACGCGATCTCGAGCGCGCGCAGGTCGGCCTCGCTGATGCGCCACGCTCCCGGGTCGCGTCGCTTCACGGCGATGGTCCGGGGCGGGAGCGGGTCGCCGTCCTGGTCGCCGGCGAGCACGGCCACGAGCTCCTCGAAGGTGACGGCCGAGATCGTCTCGCGGCACTCGACGCGGGCGGCCGCGGCCTGGTCCTCGGCGACGATCAAGCGGAGGCCACGCGTCTCCGCGGCGTGGGCGATGGCGGTCGTTCCGCCGGCGCCGATGCACCGCACGCCGGCTCTCTCGTTCGCGGCGAAGGGGTCGAGGCCGCCGACGGCCACGATGCCGGCGAGTCGGTTCACCGGGAGCTTGCCGGCCACGGCGAGCAAGGCCAGCGCGACTGGCAGCTCGAGCGTGCCCGAGTACCGCCCGGTGGCCAGCGGCGGGTCTGCGGCGCTGGCGGGCTCGAGCCGCACGTTGGCGCCGACGCCGCACAGGCCGAGCCGCTTCAGGGCGTGGGTGACGGTCGTGGCCGTTTGCTGCGCCGCGGTGTCGCTGACGCCGGCGACGTGGAGTCGTCCGGCCCCGTTCGGGGCGGCGGACACCGTGAACAGGTGTCTTTGGATGCCGCGTGTGTACGCGCCGTGGATCTGCATCTCGATTTTCCTCTGGTGCCGACAGGGTCGGCGGGGCGATGGGCTGTGGTTCAAGGTTCCGGTGGCCGTGGAGGGCCTGTCGTCGGCGGGATGCGGGAGAGGTCTGCGGTTGGGGCGAAGCTGGCTGCGAATGGAGATGATGATGATCGGTGCGGCAGCGGTCTCGGCGTCGAGGTCGGGCGGGAGCGCCTCGGCGATGGCGCCGCAACGGAGGTGGGAGCCGCCGCAGCCGGCGACGTGGATGTCGTGCCGGCCGGCCCGCGCTATCTCGAGCGGGTCGAGGCGCTATTCCTGCGGGTCGCAGTCCGGACAGTACGCGGGGCAGCCGATCCGAAGGGGTCGCCGGTTGTCGTGGGCGACGAAGTACTTCAATCCGTCGCACTCGATGCAGCGCATCCGGCCGTCGTGGTCGTAGAACGGCGCATGGCGGTACCACGCCGGGGCGGCTTTACGGCGCAGGGGCGTGTGCGGGTCCTTGAGGGCTACCCGCGCGACGCGGTTCCGGCTGTCGAGCCGGCTGTCGACCGCGGCCCGGTCGCTCCACGCGTCTCGCGGCAGCGGCTCGGTGTCGCGCTCGATGTCGATGTGGAGCCAGACGGGCTCCAGGGCCGTTCCCGCCGTGTCTCCCCACGCCCGGGCCACGCGACGTTCCCGCCCGGATGCCTCGTGCACGACGCGCGCGGCGAGCCGCTCCGCGGGTTGGCTTCCGGTCCGCGTGAGCGCCACCCTGGCGTCGAGCAGGATCGTGCGCGCCGCCTCGCCGTCCGGGAGGCTCAGGCGCTCCTGGACGAGCGTGACCGTCCGGGTGACGACGTCGTCCCCGCCGACGCGCAGCGCTTCGTACGCCCGCAGGGTTCCGGTTACGCCGCGGTACTCCTGCAGTTCTCTCGTCCGGTCGGTGCACGTGACGGTGTCGAACCCCTCGAGCCGGAGGCGGCGGAGTTCCTCGTCGCAGAGCTCGATCGGCCAGTCCGGACTCTCCGGATCGTCGCCGTTCGCGATGTAGACGGCCCACTCGTCCGGCAGCCAGACGGTTCGGGTTTCGCTGTGAGGCGAGGTCGCTATTCTGCCGCGCCCGGCGGCCGTGAGGGCGCTGTTGCCGCGTGTTTTTCGGTCCACTCGTGCATCCTTTGGCGGGGTGCTAGTCCTCGTTGGGCAGCATGACCGTGGCGACGGGCTCGGCGTCGTCGCCGGGGCCGATGACGAGCTTGAGGGTGCGGCGGCGCGGGTGGTCGTGGCCGGGCCTGGGCACGACGCGGAGCTCGTACAGGAGCTGATTCTGGCGCCTGCCGCGCAGGGAGCGGGCCTTGGCGGCGGCGAGGTACAGGACGTCCCAGAGGCGGCCGGCCTGGTCCTGGTAGGTCCGGCTTTGCTTCGCGTCTTCCTCGGTCCACTTGATGCACTCGTTGAAGACGGAGGCCGTGACCGTCGTGGGGACCTTGAATCCGGCCTCCTTGGCGGTGGCGGTGACGTCGACGAGGACGCCGTCGGCGAGGGCCTCGGCGCGGGTGTAGGCGTGGATGACGGGCCAGTCCTCGCTCGGCGGCGCCGTGTCGGTGCGGGTGTCGGGCATCGGGCTTCTCCTTGTCGTTGACGGGGTCGTTGCGTGGTTCATGGCGCGGCGCAGGCGGGAGGCGCCGGGTGGTCCGCGGGTTCCCCGGGCGGGGGGACCGTGAAGTGGACGGTCTGGAGGACCTTCGGCGAACTCCGGGCGGATGTACGCCCAGAGGGCGGGCCATTCGTCTAGCTCGCGGGTCTCCGGGCAGTGCTCGTGGAGGAAGGCGAGCATCCGGCGTTTGGCCTCGCGTTCGTGCTCGAGCCACGCCTGGAGCGCTCCCAGCCCGGTGGGAGATCGCACGACCAGGTGGCGTTCGCGAAGTCCCGGTACGCGCGGCCGTTCGTCAGCCGGGTCCGGATGGTGCAGCCGTTCGGAGGGCAGTCGTCGAGCGGGACGAGGATGTCGTAGGCGACGGCAATCCTGCCGTCATCCCGGGGGTCCATGCCATCAGCCAACGGTGGATCTCGATTCTCATCGGGGGTGCTCGTGCAGGTGCTTGACGGATGACCGTCATGCTGCGGGTGGTGAGAGGGTGCGAAATCGTGCTACGGCAGTCGGCGATGACTGCTCATCGGATCGGGCCGTACCCGATTCGCGGGCGCGCGCCCTCCCGAGGTAGGTGCGCGGCGGCGCGGCTTGCGTGAAATCGGGCCATTGGGGAGTCCGATCGGCAGCGGAGGGATCGTGTCGGTAGTAGTTCGTTCGCCCGCGCGGCGACGACGAGCTCGGTGGGGTCGTCGATCACCGACTTGCCGCAGACGGCGTAAATCGGAAGTCCTCGCGCAGGCTGGAAATACCAATGCTCCCCCAGCACCTCCGGGTCAAGTGTGCGCCCAGCGGAGGGAAAGCCCCATGAATAACCTTGATGCCTCTGGTTTCAAGAAACTCTGCTACCGGCACGAAGTCCTGATCGGACGAAACCAGCACCGCAATGTCGTAGTTGTCGGCCCAGGCCAAGCTGATCATGTCCGTAGCCATCCGGAGATCGACACCCTTCTCTTCGGTGCCTCGCATGTCCGCACCGCAAGCGGGGCAGGTTGCCACTTCGACGTAGCATGCGGGGCAGCTAGGCGGGGAGCGCTTTTGCTGCCGTGGGACTATCGAAACGCTCACTCCCGGGAAGCTGCTCACTTTGGTTGTCGCCCATCTAAACAGTTTCCGGTCCTTATCTCGGTTTGGATCGTAGGAGCCGTAGAAATTCAACCCTTGGTACTCACCCGTACTTCCCGCAGCAACGAGCTCGGTTGCCGCGCGCGACAACACAGGCCCGAGCCTGGACCAGTCCGTGCGGAAGTCCGCATCGATATCCCGCATGGAGAGCGTGTAGTTCCAGAAGTCGACGAACACCCTTACACGATGGCGTTGAGGGTCTACGTGGTCGGTCGCTGGACTGGACATGGGTCGGGTGTACAAAAATACAGGGACGCACAAAGGCGTCCCTGGGGTCATGGTGACCGGCCGCCGTTGGCCCCTGTCTGGGCGGCGATCCGGTGGGCACTATTGAAGGCACTATAGACCGGAAGAGGTCGTCTTGACAACCCCTGTTGGGGGTGCGTCCGGCAAGCGACAAGTCGTGTTGACCGGGACGCGTCCGATCTGGTTCGCCGGGGCACTTGGGCCGGCGCGGGCAGAATGCGCGGTGACAGTCTCCGGCCAGCCGGCCAAGGAGTACCCGGCCACGGCCATCTCCGTCAACATGCCGACGGTCCGAACGCTCTGGCGGCGGCGGGCGGCGTCTCCATCGGGCCATGACGCTTCGGGGCAGGCAGCGCCACGATCTCGATCGTGCGTGGTCTGCTCACTGGCCGTTCAGTCGGTGGAGCGTCATGGCGACGCGTTCGGTCCCCGGGTGCTCTCGCAGGGCGTCCTCGAGGCGTCGGGCGAGGGCGCGGGCGAGACGGCGCGTCTTCGCGCGGCCTGCGCTGCTTGCGATCGTGGCCAGCGCCGCGTGGAGTTCGGCCGGCGGCGCGTGGCACACGGTGCCGGCGCTGGTCGAGGTGCGTCGCAGCCGGTCGCCGAGGACCTCGCTCAAGGCAAGTTCCAGATCGATGTACGTGCCCAGTGAAGCGGTCGGCCCGTCGATGGTCTTGGTGTCAGGTGGTGGTCTCATGCGGGTCGCCTTCCGATGGAGAGGTCGGTGCGGCGGGGTGCCGGCCGGGGCGAGCCGCTTAGCCGGTGACGCCGTCGGTGTTGGGCTTCCAGGCGAGGGGGGTGCCGCAGCGGCCGCACCTCACGCCGCGGCGGAGCCGGGCCGTCAGGCGGTGCCGGACCCACGTGCGGCTGCAGCTCGGGCAGCGGGCGATCCATCGGCCGGCGCTGTGCGCGATCGTGGTGCAGCGCTCGGCCGAGCAGCCGATCTCGCGGGCCTTCGCCTTCCAGACGCGGTCGTGGCGGTGGGTCGGTCCCACGATGGCGTGGGCGATTTCGTGGAGGAGGGTGTCCCGGATGTCGTGCCGGCCGGCGCGCAGCGCGTAGCTGACGGCCATTCCGATGGTCTTCGCTGCGTGGTGGCAGACGCCGGCACGGTTGGCCGTGGTCTCGAAGTGGAAGCGCCACCCGGGGCCCAGGCCGCTGGCCCGCTCGTGGGTTCGCAGCAGGTCGGCCGCCAGCGCCTCGATCTCTGCGAGGGTTGCGCCGCCTCGCGGGCCGGGGATGATCAGGTGCAGAGCGGTGTAGGGGACGCGGTAGCGGCCGTCGTCGCCAGCGGCGACCAGGGCGTCGCGCGGGCGGAGCTGGGCCACCTTGCCGCGGATGGTCCGGCCGCGGCGGTCGCGGAACGCGACGATGCTGCCGACCGGGAAGCGCTGGCCGGCGAAGCGGCTCGTGATTGCCGGTTGTCGTGTCGTCACTTGGTCGGGGTCCCGTAGTAGTAGTCGGGCCGGGCGGCGAGGGCCTGCCGCTCGAGCTCGCGCGCGAAGAGCGGCGCCCGGCGCTCGAGCCGCTTGCGCAGCCGCTGCCGGCGCAGGCGGTAGCGGGCCTGCTGGGAGATCCGGCGGACGGGTTTCTCCGGAGGCATCAGCCAGCGGACGGTCAGTCCGGGGCGCCAACCGTCGAGCGCGGCCTGGCCCGTTGCCAGGGGCGTGTCGCCGGCGGCATCGTCGTAGAGACGGTAGCGCTCGACGTGCTCGCGCCGCATGGACTCAGGCGCGGGGCTTGCCCGCCGGGGAGCACGGCTCGTCGACGTCGGCGAACTGCTCGTTGAGCCACGCCCGCGCGGCGGCGACGGTCGGGAACCGCATGCCGTTGTAGGCGCGCCAGCGGTTGAGGCCCTCGAGGACGTGGGCCCCGCGGGACTCGGCGAGGTAGCCCTTGCCCGTTCGGCCGATGCGGACCTCGCGGCGGTGTTCGCCGCGCACGAGCGGCTTGATGGTGATGGTCATGCGCAGTTCTCCTCGGGCGCCCGGCGGAGGGCCGGGCGCGGGTGACTCGATTCGGGTCGTTCGGGGTGGGGGGCTGCGCCCCGGCGCTGGCCGGCGGCTCAGCCGGCCGGCAGGTACTCCAGCGCGCAGGCGTAGGCGTCGAACTGCTGGGCGGTGCGGCGGGCGATGTCGGCCAACCGTGCCGGGGTCAGCCCGAGGAGCTTGTCGGCGGGGACGAGTCCGGCCGCGTGCAGGATCGCCAGCGCGATGGCCAGCTCGCAGTCTTCCTCGGCCCAGCTCGGGCCGTTGATGAAGGTCCCGCCGACGGCGCGGGGGATCGCCTCGAGGGCCCGTCCGGCGAGGTGCAGCCCGCCGTGGGAGGCGGTTTCGATCAGGGTGACGCCGGGGGCGAGGACGGTGGCGCTCTGCACGCCGCCCCAGGGGCTCGTGTGGATGCTCGTCATGTCGTTGGGCGCCGGGTCGCCGGCGTTTCGGCCTCGGCCGCGTCGCCGGCGGGGATCCGCTCGACGCTTCGCGTGTGTCGGCCGGTGCCGTTCGGCGAGGCGGAGACGGTGAACAGGCGTCCGTCGACACCTCGGGTGTATCCCACGTGGATCTGCATTCAGTGGTTTCCTTTCGCCGCCGTGGGGCGGTTGCGCGGGTTCAGCCTCGCGGGAGGCTCCGGGAGTGTCGGGAGGGGCGCTCGGCAGCGCGCGGCGAGCGGCTGCGGACGGGGCGGCGAGGCGCGGCACCGGGGTGGGGAGATTGCCGCTCCGTTGCCGTGGTCGTTCGAGTCTGTCCGGCCCGGCGGCGGTCCTCGTGGCGGCTATCGTCCGCGGCGGCGGTCGCGCTGGGCGAGCTCCGCCTCCCTGACCAGCGGCAGTCCCGCGTTGAGCGCCTTGCGCATGATGACGCCGTCCTTCATGCCGTTGATCGCGGCGATCTCCTTGACCTGCTCGAGCATGTACTCGGACATCGCGACGGATCGGCGGATGCTGTAGCGCTTCCGGCGCAGGGCGGCGGGGTCGGGGTCGAACAGTTCGCTGTCGTCGTGTCGCATCGGCGGTGTCTCGGTTGACGGCGTCTTGGGCGCGGTCGGCGGTCCGCCCGTCCGGCGGTCGCTGACGGCGTGCCGCGCTCGGCGGGCTGCCAAGGGGCGTCAGCCGCGGCCGCGCTGCCCGGCCGCGAGGGCCGCGTCGCGCAGGCTGCTCCAGGTGACGAAGTCGCCGTCCGGCGCCTCGAACCAGGGCGACGCCTCGCGCGCTCCGGCGGTTCCGACGTTGACCATCTGCAGCCCCCGGCAGTTCCGGCACCGCCTGAGCTCGGTGTAGTGCCGGTGGGCGGCCGGCGCGGCGGGGGTTCGCAGCGGGCCTCGAAAGGGCCGGCGCCCGAGGACGGAGCTCCGGCCGTGATCGCAGGTCTGGAATTGAGGCTCCGCGTGGCTCGCGGCAACCATGATGACGCGCTGCGCGTACCGGTTCGTCCACGATGTGGCCGACAGCGGCAGCGCCGGCCGGAAGCCGTGGACGAGCGCCATCTGGGCGAGCTCGTCGTGGGTGGGCTCGTGGCGCAGGGTGTCGAGGTACTGCGCCTGGTTGTCGTAGATCTGCTGCAGCGACAGGTCGTCGGTGGCGGAAGGGGTCCTCGGTATCACGCAGATCATGGTCGTTGGGGCGACCTCGGGTTCGAGCGGCTCGGTCATTCGGTTCGTTTCGTGGCCGCCGCGGCCAGCAGGCCGTCGGCGACGAGGCTGAAGTTCTGGTACTCGCGGCCGTCGTCGGCCTTGCGCTGCTCCATGGTCAGCGTGCCCATCACGTGGACGCGGTCGCCCCGCCGGCACTTGGCGAGGGCCGCGGCCTGGTGGCGGAACGCGGTGACGTCGAAGAACAGCGTGTACTGCTTTCCCTCCTCTCTGGGCGGCGTCAGGTTGCAGGCGACGCGCGCCCGGGTGTAGGGGTGCCCCCTGTCGGACGTCCTCTCCTCGGGGTCCCTGGTGAGCCGGCCGAACGCCGATAGGAGCGCGTTCGGGGTGGACTGGCGCGCCCTGGTCCCGGCGCTTCGCTCCTGCGGCGATGTCTCGTCGGGCATTCGTCCTCCTTTCGCTTCGGATTGTAACCCTCGGCCGTCCGTCGCGGGGCGGTCTCCGCTGCGGACGTGGCTGTGCATCCACGCGAGTCCTTGGCCGCGTGGCCGGCGCTCGCGTGCTGTCGGGCCGGGCCGGCAACGCCGGCGCAGGGCATGGGCGCGAGCTGCGCTGCCTCTCGGAGTCAGGGAAGCAGATCGTCGACCGCGATCTGCGCGTCGGGGCGGGCGAGCGGCGCGATCTTGTCGCCGCTGCCATGGTGGGTGACGTTCCGGTAGCCGTCTTTGCCCGGGTCGCGGTAGACCTCGAGACGGTTCTCGGGGAGGGCGAGGATCCAGTACTCGGGAATCCCGGACCTCGCGTACAGGCGCTGCTTGACCGTCCGGTCGTACCGCAACGATTCGTGCGACACCTCGACGACCAGCACCGCCGACGTCGGGTGGGCGTCCCGGTAATCGCGCATCGCGCCCTTCACGACGGCCACGTCCGGTTCGGGCTCCGAGTAGTCGTCGACCGCCAGCGGGTTCTGTACCCGCACGTGGAACCCGACGTCGAACACGCGCCGCAGGCGGTCTGCGGCGAGGTTCATGCCGAGCGCATGGCGGCTTCCCTCCGGTGTCATGGCGTGCAGGTCTCCGTCGATGAGCTCCAGCTTGGCCTCTGGTTTGAACGCGCCGCCTTCCACGGCCCGGTCGTACTCGACCCGGCTCAAGCGGTAGTTGCCGATGGAGACATCGGACGCTGTGGCTCCCATGATGGCGCCCTCTATCGTAGCGCGGAAACGGTCGCCGTGCGGCCTCGCTTGGATTCGGCCTCACCTCCTCGCTTTGCCGGTGCTCAGCGACCGTTCGGTGGCTGCCGGTCAGGATTTCGGTGTGCTCGATACCAGGATTCCTGTGGAAGCACACTTGGCCGTGGCGTCAGCGCGGCGCGCTGCGGCGTCCGTCGAACAGGAGCCAGACGATCCACTCGAGCAGATCGGCCACGGCGGGGTTGGTCTCGATGACGACGGCCGCCTCGGTCGGCATCTCCGTGTCGGCGTCCGGGTCGAATGTGCGGAGCTCGGGTGCGCCGATCGGCTTCTCGTCGTCGCCGAGCGCCACGTAGAGCTGGAACATCTGCACGGGGCACTCCGGGTCGCAGTCGAGCGCGATCCGCACTTCCCTCGGCTCCCGCGTCTGCCCGGCGCGCGGGGGCCAGCTCTGCCAGTGCGTGCGCCACCAGGTCTGCCGGACGGTCTGGACCTCGGTGATGTGCCGCAGCCACTCGCAGTCGGTCGCGCGCAGGCGTTCGCCGTCGTGGACGGCCCAGCGTCCGGCGACGTCGGTCCCGGCCGCGGTCAGGTGTTCGCCCGGGGCGCTGCAGCCTTCCGGCCACGCCGCGTTGAGCAGCCAGTCTTCAGTTCGGTGGGCGTCCCATACGCGCTTCAGGAGGGGGATGGTCTCGGGCGGGGGTTCCGGGTGCTGCACGAGCAGCTCGTATCCGTTCGTGGCACTGTTCATCAGCCTGTCCAATCGCGCACGATCGCGCCGGGCCCGTCCGGCGTGCCGCCGGCGTCCTCGATGCATCCGGCGCACACGAGGACGCCCGCGGGGGAGTACGGGACGTAGTCGGCCGAGACGAGCAGCATCGATCCGCATTCGACGCAACGCTCGCCGCTGACGGCCGCGCGTTCGTCCTCGTCGTCGACGCCGGCCTCGTCCAGCAGGGCCTCGATCTCGAGCTCGTCGCGCCGCCGCTGGGCTCGCTGCGCCGCACGTTGGGCGTTCCGCCAATGGCGGCGGTCTATTCCGATGGCTTGGGGCATCCGTGGCGTTCTCCGGTCAGTGCGTCTCGTGGCGGACGAGGACGGGGTAGGCGTCGAGGACCCGGCCGAGGGTGGCCGCGTCGGGGACGAACACGCGCGCCCGGTACTGGACGATCTCCGTCCGGCACCCGAGCGCCTTCAGCCGCGGCACGATCTCCGGGTCGCGGTGCTCGATCTCGGCCCGCACGGCTCCCATGTGACGGCGGCCGGAGAGCACCAGGTCGCCGTCGAGGAGGTACTTGCATCGGCGGGTCGTGAGCTCCGCCATCCGCTCGCCGGGGGTCAGCTTCGGGACGTCGGATCTCCCGAGGCCGAGCTTCATGCGCACGGCGTCCATCTGGCCGCCCGTCAGGACCCTGCCGATCAGGCTCGTCCCGCAGTCGGTCGTGAGGCGGTAGACGCGGACGTCGGTCCCCGGGAGCTTCTTCCAGATGGGCAGCAGCACCCCGGTCACGAGCCAGAAGCGCGACTCGCGGAACTCGGGCAGCGCCGCGCACTGCTGGGCCCAGGCCGTGCGCCACTCGTCGATCTCGATCGGCTTCCAGCCGGTCTTGAGGCTGTCGAGGGGTTCGGTCCGGCGGCTGGCGGGCTGGATGATGCGCCGGCGCTTCTGGATCGTGCCGTCCTCGAGCGTCTGCGCGGGCGCCCCCGTGCAGAGGGCGACGTTGCCGGACCGGGTGTTCCGCAGCAGGACGGCCCCCGTTCCCGCGGAGGCGTTCGCCGCCGCGTAGATCTCCAGGGCGGTCCCGACCGTGGTCGGCCTCAGCCGGTCGCGCCGGAGTATCTCGACGAGGTGGATGGTGGCCCCGCCGGGGGCCTCGGTCGTCTCGGTGGTCACCAGCTCCAGGCCGGCCGCGGTGATGCGCTCGACCCCGCGGTTGAAAGTGCCCGCCTGGATCGCCCCTTCGATGTTGGCGTCGACGAGCTGCTCGAGGTGCTCGAACAGGTGGTTCTGCTCGTGGATCTCGAGCGCGAGCAGGCGGTTGAGGAAGGTGTGCATGGGCGGCAGGTCGGTCAGGAGCTGGCCCTCGCTGTCGGTGATCGACAGCCCGGTCTCCTCCTCGAACGAGTCGGCCGACCAGCCGTCGATGCGGCCGGCGTAGAGGTCCCGGTAGAAGGCGCGGAGGGCCGCCCTGGCGTAGTCGGACTCGAAGTTGTCGCACTCGCGGAAGAGCGCCGCGTTGTCGTCGCCCATGCCGCTCTGCGAGTCCTTCTGCCCGCGCGTGATCGCGCCGAGGCTGTGGATGCGCCGCGCGATCGTGGACGTGAAGCGCCGCTCTCCCTTCACGTTGGTGGTGACGGGCGAGAACAGCGGCGCGCTCTTCTGGCGGGTGCGGTGCGTGCGGCCGAGCCCCTGGATGGCCTGGTTCGCCTGCCAGCCGGCCTCGAGCAGGTAGTGGCGCCGGCGCTTCGTGTTGGCGCACGCCAGGTCGGCGTGGTAGGAGCGCCCGGTGTTGCCGGCTCCCGAGAAAACGAGCGTGCGCTTCTTGCCGTCCATGAACGCCTGGGTCTCGCTGAGGTTCGCGCTGGCGGGCCGGTTGCGGACGGCGAGCCGGTCGCCGTGGCCGTCGTCCGAGATCCGGAGCACGCGGCGGGACCGCCCGGTCACCTCGGCGACATCGTCGTGCCCGAAGTGGTGGAGGAGCTGGTCGAGCGCGGCGCCGATCGGCGGCATGCTGGCGAGCTTCTCGACGAGGGCGTCGCGCAGGTCGACGGCCTCCTGCGACAGCACCGGGTTGCCGTCCTTGTCGCGCATCGGGCGCGTGTGGACGTTGCCCTCGTCGTCCTCGTACTCCTCGTGGAGGTTCACGGGGAACGCGTGCATCAGGTAGTCGAGCACGTACTCCCTCGGCGTGAGATCGATGGAGAGGTCGTCCCACTCGCTGGTCGGCACCTGGGAGAGCCGGCGCTCGGTGAGGGCCTCCCCGGTCGACACGATCTGGACCACGGGCGCGAAGTCGTTGCGCAGGTCGTCCTCGATCGACGCGATCAGCGTCGGGCACTTCATGGCGGTCAGCAGGTGAGAGAAGAAGCGCTGCTTGGCAAGCTCGAACGCGGAGCGCGCCGCGGCCTTGGCGCGGGCGTTGGACGTCTCGCCGGTGTCGATGCCGGTGGCCTCGAGGGCGGCCCCGAGGTTGTGGTGGATGATCTTGAAGGCCCTCGCGTACTCGTTGTAGATGGCCGTCTGCTCGGGGGTGAGCACGTGCTCGAGGATGTCGACCTCGACGCCGGTGTAGGACAGGGCCCGAGCCTGGTAGCGGCCGAGCGCCTTGCAGTCCCTGGCGACCACCTCGAGCGCGGCCACCCCGCCGGCGTCCATCGCCTGCACGAAGTCGGCGCGGGCCGGGAAGGGGGTCTCCGGCGTGCCCCACAGGCCGAGCCGGCTCGCGTAGCAGAGGCCGTCGATGGTGCTGGCCCCGGTGGCCGAGACGTACACGATGCGTGCCTGCGGCAGGGCGTTCTGCAGCCGCACGCCCGCGCGCCCCTGCTGGCTGGGCGCGCTCGCGCCGCGCGTGCCCTTCCCGCCGGCGGCGTTGGACATGGCGTGCGACTCGTCGAAGACGATCACGCCGTCCCAGGCGTGCCGCGCCTGCTCGTCCAGGCCGCCGGCGAGCCACTCGATGATCTGCTCGAGCCTGGACGGGTTCCCGCCGCGGCCGGCGGACCGCAGCGTCGCGTAGGTCGAGAACAGGATTCCGGAGGCCCGGTCGATCGGGTCCTTCTGCCGCCACTTGTTGACGGCCGCGACGTCGCCCGCGCGTCCGCCCAGGGCCGTCCAGTCGCGCTGCGCGTCCTCGATGAGCTTGTCGGAGGCCGACAGCCAGAGCGCCCTGCGGCTCCCCTGAAGCCAGCGGTCGAGAATGATCCCGGCGACCTGCCGGCCCTTCCCCGTCCCCGTGCCGTCGCCCAGCATCCAGCCGCGGCGCATCGGGGTCGGCCTGCTCCAGGTGATGTTGCTCTCGTCGGCCGCGTCCCGGCGTGAGACGTCCGTGGCCTGCGGGCCGTCGGGGCCGAGGAAGCGCACGTTGTCGTAGTCGCTGTCGATCGAGTAGCGCCCGGGCAGGTCGGCGGAGTGCGCCTCGGCCGCGAGCACGATGCTCTCGAGCTGGGCGTCCGACAGGATCCCTTCGGTGACGAGATGGGCCGGCAGAACCGGCCGCGCCGTGGGGCGCCGGTGGTCCACGGCGCTCATGGCCGCCGACTGCACGAGGGTCGTGGGGTGCCGCCTGGCGCCGTCGATGATCACCACCGAGGGCGTCCACGGGTGGTACGGCCGGTCGTCGTCGATGACGGCGGCGTCGCTGGTGCGCCGGCTGGTGTAGGCGAGCGGCTGGGCGTCGCGCCAGCGCGGGGGTTGTGCGGGTTCGTCTTGTGGCGCGGCCTTCCGGGGCTTGGCGCGGCCGCGCGCTGCGGCGGTGGCGCTCCTCCTCGGGGCGGGGGTCGCGTCGCCGAGCGGTTGGCGGAGCGGCAGGGCGTCGAGCGCTGCCGTGAGAAGCTCCTCCGCGGTCGCGGCGGGCTCCGCGATGGTGACGGTCCCCCGGGTCTTCTCGCCGGGCTTCTCGAGGACGGTGAGGCGGGTCTCGAACGTGGTTCCGCGGCTGCGGTACAGCCGCCCTGCGATTGGGCTGGTGAAGAGCACGTCCGGCGCGGGCTGGCGGCCCGGGAACGCGTCCCGCCAGCCGCTGGCGGAGGGGTCGCGGTTGGCTGCGGTGATCGCGACGAGGCGTCCGCCGGGGCGGAGCGCCCGGTAGGCGGCCGCCACGTGGCGCAGGTCGGTGCCGCTCGCGAGCCTCGAGGAGCCGGCCGATCGGGAGAACGGCGGGTTCATGACGACGACGCTCGGCCGAAGGTCCGGCAGCAGGTCCGCGATGTGCTCGGCGTCGTGGCGGCTCACGTCGGCGCCGGGGAACGCCAGGTGCAGGAGGCCCGCCCGCGTGCTCGTGAGCTCGTTGAGGGCCAGGCGTCCGCCGTTGGCAGAGTCCAGGCCGAGCGCGGCCGTGGCCGCGAGCGTGCCGGTGCCGGCCGAGGACTCTAGCACGACGTCGCGGGCGGTCACGCCGGCGCAGGCGGCGACGCACCAGGCGAGCTCGAGCGGCGTCGAGAACTGCTGGAAGCGCTGCTGCACGTCGTCCCGGCGGGTCTGGGGCGGTTCGAGGCGGGCGATTCGCGCGATGAGGGCCAGGACGTCGGCGGGGTCTGCGGCCCGGGCGATCATGGCGGGCCCGAACCGGCGCAGCAGCAGCGTGGTCGCCACCTCGCCCGCCTCGTAGGCTTGCTTCCACAGCCAGGCGCCGCCGGCGTCCGTGCCGCCGAACGCGGCGGTCATGGCGTCTCTGAGCGCCCGGGCGTCGATGGCGCGGCCTTCCTCCAGCCGGCGCAGGAGCGCGACGCCGGCGGTGAAGATGCGTTGCGCGGTCTGGGACGCCGTGGCGCCCGGTGGTCGTAGCGGTCCGTGCACGGTCGGTTCTCCTGGTGCTCCGCCCGGGCCGCGGTCGGGAGCGGCGGCCGGGCGGGGCGGTTGCGTTGGGTCAGCGGGGAGCGTCAGCCGTTCATCCAGGCGGGGAGCTCGGCGGCGGGGGCGGTGTCGGCGGGGGCGGACTCGGCGGAGGCGCGGGCGGGCTCGAATCCGGGCGGCGCCCAGCGGAGCGCCCGCTGGCGGGCGTCGTCGGCGAGCTTGAGCCGCGCCGGCGGCGTGTTCTTCCCGAAGGCCTCGGCCATGGCCTGCGCGAGGGTCTCCTTCCGGTCGCTCTCGTGGGCCTCGGCCCACTGCTCACCCAGCGTCTCGGCGGCGACCGCGAGCATCTCCCGGCGCCCCATGCGGCGCCAGAAGTGCTCGAGGTCGGGGCGGTACAGCTCGTGGAACGGGATGTCGAGCGCCTCGACCACGGTCTCGGTGTCCGGCCGCGCACCGGGGTCGAAGGCGAGTTGGGGCGTGAGTGACCGGGCGACCGCTGCCGCGAACTGCCTGCGGCGCTCCTTGGGCTTGAGCGCGCGGAACTGGAGCAGCCGCTCCCGCGGGGTCGGGGCCTGGAGCCAGTCGAGCTTCAGGTAGGCGGCCTCCGCGGCCAGCAGGCGCGCCCCGGGGCTCCGCTGCGCGACGGATTCCCGGTCGTCGGGGTCGACGCCTTCGGGCACGTCCCCGGTGGCGGAGATCTCGATCGCCAGGGGTCCGTCCGGCTTCCGGCCGAAGACGGCCGAGGCCAATTGGTACGCGGCGAGGTCGAAGGCGAGCTCCAGGTCGCACTGGAGGCACGCCTTGATGATGCCGGTGCGGATCATGCGCAAGTCGTCGGCAAGGCCCAGCCGAAGGCCCGCGTCCTGGGTCGCCGCCGCGCGCTCGTCGGGCTCGGCGTGGTCGTACTGCGGCGGGCGGTATCCGGCGTCGGGAGCGGGCGACGCCGCTCCGCTGCCGTTCGGGGTGGGTGTCGGATGTCCAGGCTCGTCGTCGCGCGTGCCGGCGGCGGCAGGTTCGGGGGGCGCCGGTGGCGAGGCTGGGTCCGCCTCGGCGTCGGTCGCGCCGTCGGCGGGGGCCACAGCCTCGGCCATGGGGCTGACGTTGCTGGTGGCCGGGCCCGGCGTCGGGGGTGCGGGCACGAGGTGTTCGTCCTGCCGACGCACCAGGCCCTTGTGGATGACCAGGTCGCCTTCGCCGTCGATCGTCACGATGCATCCCGAGCAGGCCATCAGCTCGGCGCTGTACGACTCGTGCGAGTGCATTTCCTGATCGAGGACCTGGGCGTCGGTCTCGAGCTTCTCGATCTCGGCGGTCAGGCGGTCGCGCTCGGCCGCGTTGTCGGGGGCTTCGGCGAGGGCGTAGATCGCCTGCTTGAGCCGGTCGATCTCGGTCGTCAGCTCCGCGAGGCGAGCGTTCTCGGCGTCGGTCGGCGGCTCCGGCTTGCCCTTGACGCGCCCGAACTGGCGTGTCACGTCCCACGGGGCCTCGAGGATCGTGTCGATCCAGCGCCAGCCGTCGCCGAGCTTGCGCCGCGCACTCTGCAGCTTCTTGGAGGCGAGCTCGCCGAGGAGCTTGACGTCGCAGATCAGCACGCTCCGGTCGTCCTCGGCGGCGAACAGGTCCTTCTCGACGGTCCCGCCGGCGGCCTTGTACGCCTTCAGGCCGACGAACCGCGCCCGGGCGGAAGCCGCCGACACGAGGCCCTGCTGCAACTCCTTGCGGATCCAGCCGGCGGTCGCCGTGTACCCCCCGTGGCCGCGCATCTTGTTCCAGACGTCGAGCTGGCGGGCGCGGTCCGGCGTGGCCGCGAACGCCTCGAGCTGGTCGAGCGTCAGGTGGCCGTCGCGCGCGTGCCCGAGGATGTCCGGGGCGATGCCGCCGAGGCGCAGCCGCCGCTGCACCGTCCGGGTGGTAAGGCCGAAGCGGTTGGCGATCTCGCGGACGGTCAGGCCGCGCTCGAGCAGCGTGTGGAACGCGGTGAACTCGTCCACCGGGTGCATGTTCACGCGCACGGCGTTCTCCGCGTAGCTGATCTCTTCGTCGATCGCGTCGTCGGGCATGACCCGGCAGGGTATCGGCGTCGTGGTCCGGAACCTGCTCCGGCGCTTCTTGGCCAGGTTCCGGAGGGCGCGGAGCCGCCGGCCGCCTCCCACGACCTGGAAGGTCTTGCCGTCGTCGTTGGCGCGCACCAGGAGGTTCTCGAGGAGCCCGTGCGCCTCCAGGGACGCTTCGAGCTCGTGCATGGCTTCCGCCGGCGCCGCCGTCGTGCGTGCGTTGCGGTCGGACGGCTCCAGGTCCCGGAGGGGTATCCACCGGATTTCCGTGTTCTGCTGCATGTCAACTCCTTCCGTGCGCCTGGGCGCGGCGGATCCCGATGTCCAGGCATCGGTGGGCGTGGACCGTGGCGGTCAACATCACGAGGTCTCCCGGAACGCTGGTGTGGCTGAAGGCCCGCTCGGCCGCACGCACCTGTTCGGCAAGCGCGGCGACGCTCGCGGGCACGGTCGTGGCGGCCGCCGGCCCCGCCGCGGCCGCGGCGGCCGTCAACAGCCGTGCGGCCTCGGCGGGGCCGGCGTCTCCGGCTTCGAGCTCGCGGGCGACCTGCCGGCAGACGTGGCTGAGCGGCTCGGCGCCCAGCGCGATGGCCTCGGCGAGCCAGGCGGTCAGGTGGTCGTTCACCGTTCGTGTGGTCGTCATGTGCTGGTTGCTCCTTGTGCCCCCGGGGGCGCGGGTCGTGGGACGCCGGGCGGGTCGGGGCGCTTCGGCGGGTCAGGTTCGGCTGGCGTCGATTGCCTTCTCGAGGGTGGCGATCGTCGTGGCGTGGCAGGTCTCGCCGGTGAAGTCGGAGGCGATAGGCCTCGAGGTGGGCGGTGCCGTTCGTGCAATCGCGGTTCGGCATCCGGGGAGCGGCGGGTGGCTCGCGCAACGGCGCGGAGGGCCGTCAGCGGTCTGCCGTCAGTTCGCCCGCCGGGTTGCGTCGCCGCCGACTCTTCTCGTGGACAGGCCGGACGGAAGCTCTTCGCGAGCTCGGCAAGCTCCAGCTCGATCGCGTCCGTTTCTCCCTGGCCGGCTGCGAGGGCGTCGTTGGGGGCCGTTTGCCGGGGCGGTGGGCTTCGGGACTCGATGGCTCGACGCGGTGTCGAGTTCGGCGGGCGGTCTCGCTCTGTCGTTCCCGAACCTTGTTCAGGGCGTGGGGGGGCGTGTCGCGCCGGCGTGCAGCAACAGGGCCTGGGTGCCGGGCTCCCGCGGTCCGGCTTCGCGGAGCTCGCCGTTCGTTGTCGTGATTGACGTCGGTTCCACGTTGTACGCGCCCAGCGCCAGCAACTTGCCGTCCGGATCCGCGATCACGATCACGGTTCCCGCCTCGTCTCCCCGGGGTGCCGCGCGAAGGATGTCGGCCACGGTCAACGGCGGGATCTCGTCGGTAAGGTCCTCGAGCAGCGCGTCGTCGACGTCGTGCTGCTCTCCGGTGTGCGTGGCGATCGCCAGCCGTCCGTCCGGCGCGGTGTAGGGGCGGTACCATTCGTCTTCGTAGAAGCACCGGCTCCTGTCCTTCAGGCGTACCGGCTGCTCCCGGTCCGCGGCGTTCAGGAACTGCTTGCGGGTCATGGTGTGATCTCCTCGCGGTCGGTGGGCCTGGCCTCGGTCCCGCACGGGCCAGGGAGGATCCGGGCGTTCGTCACGATGTCGCCTGCTTCCGTGCCGGGCCGTCCCACGCCCGCAGCCCCGGCATGGTCCACTGCTCGACGCGCTCCCGCGTCTCGGCGTCGAGTGCGGCCCGCCCCTGCGGGTCGTCCCCGAACACGGCGGCCATGTCCGCGGCGAGCTGCCCCTTCTTGTGGTTCCGGCGCGCTTTCGCCCACTCGGCGCCGACGACCGCCTCCGCGATCTCGAGCATCCGGCCGCGGGTCAGGCGCTTCCAGAAGTACTTCTCCGTGGGCCGGACGGCCCGGGCGAAGTCGATGTCGAGGAGCTCGACCACGCGTTCCCCGATCGGCAGCGCGCGGTGCTGATTGGCGGCCTGGTTGTGGAGCGCGGCCGAGACGGCGCGGGCGAACAGGTCGTGCTTCTCGGCGTCGGGGAGGCTCCGGAACGCGTCGAAGCGCTTCAGGTCGTCGCCGAGCTTCATCCACTTGCCGGCGGGCGGGTTGTCGAGCTTCTCGCCGGGGTTCGCCGCGGCGAAGTCGTTCTCGGCGCTGCGGCCCATCGGGCGCAGGCTCGTGCGGACGAGGCGGATGTCGGCGGGCCGCTCGGCGCCGCGCGTCGACGTGTCCATCACCAGGAGGTACGCCGCGAGGTCGAACGCCACGTCGAAGCGCTTGGCCAGCGCGGCGCGGACGATGCCCGTGCGGATCGCGGCGAGGTCGTCGATGACGGCCGCGGCGAGGCCCGCGGCCTTGGCGTGCGCCGCCTCGGGGCTCTGGTGGTTGTGCGTCGTGCGGGTCGTCCACGGCTCCTCGAACCGCTCGTCGAACGTCACCGGCGGCGCGGCGGGCTCTCCGCCGGTGTCCGCGGGCTTCTCGCCGTCCCCGTCGGGGGTGTTCGCCGGTGCGTCGGCCGCCTTCTTCTTGGCGGTCTTCTTCGGCTTCGGCGGCACGTCCTCCGGCAGCACGAGCCCTGTGATCACGTCCGCCCGCCCGCCCTTGAGGGTGACGATGCAGCCGGCGATGCGCATGTCCTCGGGCCGGTACTTCGTGCGGGCGGCGATGCGCGCCTCGAGCTTCTCGTACTTGGCGCTGAGCTCCTGGCTCCGGGCGTACGCGTTGCCCTGCTCGGCCGGGTCCATCGGCGGGTTGTCGGCGATGTCCTGCATCTGGTCGGCGAGCTGGTCGAGGCGCTTCCGCTCGGCCGCGGTCGGCGTGCCGGGCTCGCCGCGGAGCATGTGCAGCGTGTGGATCCGCTCCCAGTCGGCCTCGATCTGGATCTCGACCCACTTCCACCGCTTCGCGAGCCGGTCGGCGGTCTTCTTCAGCTCGGCCTCGGCGAGCTTCACGAGCAGGCCGCGGTCGAGGAGGTACGCCGCCTCGTCGTCGAACTGGCTGAACAGGTCGCGCTGCACGCGGCCGCCGGCCTTCTCGTACGCCTCGAGCCCGACGAACGAGGCGAGTCCGCTGCTCCCGATCACGGCGCCCTGGGTGAGCTGGTCGCGGATGTGCTCCGGCGACGCCGTCCCGCCGCCGCGGGCCTTCGCCCAGACGTCGAGCTGCGCCTTGTGGTCGTCGGTGACGGTGAAGGCCATCAGCGTCTGGAGGTTCATCTCGCCGTTGCGGAAGGCCGCCAGCAGCTCCGGGGCCACCGTCCCGAGCCGCATCATCTTCGTGACCTGCCGCTCGCTGACGCCGGCCCGCGACGCGATCTCGGCCGCCGTCATGCCCTTGGCGCGCAGCCGCGCGTACGCCTCGTACTGGTCGGCCGGGTGCATCGGGGCGCGCTTCTCGTTCTCGTGGAGCGACACCTCGGCGGGGTCGGCGCCGCCGCCAAGGACGCGGCACGGCGCGACGTAGTCGGCGGCGACCTTGCCGGCCTCGGCGAGCTGCTGCAGGGCGGCCAGCCGGCGGCCGCCGGCGACCACGGCGAAGTTGTCGTCGCCGTCGGGGATCACGAGGAGGCTCTCGAGGACGCCCAGCGAGAGGATGCTCTCCTGCAGCTCCTTGTCGTCCTCGGGGTCGGCGCGCGCCGTGCGCACGTTGGCGGCCGACAGCGTCAGCCGGCAGAGGGGGATGTTCCGGTTCGTGAGTTTCGTCACTCTGTGTGCCTCGTTTCGAGTTCGTTCAGCAGTGCCCTCGCGGCTTCCGTGAGCTCGAGGGCGGCGTCGTGCGTCCGGGAGACGGAGTAGCAGCCTTCGTCGTTGGACAGGGCCCGTTCCGCTTGTTCCACGGCGGCCCGCAGCGCGGCCCCCTCGGGAGCGCTCGCGGCCACGGCTCGCGCGGCGCCCGCGTCGGCGGGTGCGGCGAACCGCCCCGCGGCGTGCCTGGCCCGCTCCTTGACGGGGCCCTGCCAGTCGGGGTCGCCGCCGCAGGCGGGGTTCGTGTGTCTGTTCAGGCAGTCGAGCGTGTCGGTCCAGCGGGCCCGCAGGCGGTCGAGGAGGGCGTCGCGGGCGTCGCGGTCGGCGGGCTTCTTCGGGGTGGGGCCGTCGAGCACGTACTGGTGGGTGGCGGCGGCCAGGGCCAGCTCCTCCTCGAGGTACTGGCGTCTGGTGATGAGATCGAGTGGAGTCATGCTGCTCGCGCTCCGGGTCGCGTCGTGCGCCAGACGAGGCGCTCGATGGGCTCGCTTGTCCACCTCGCGGCTTCCAGGCCGACGTCGGGCTCGGTCGCGGCCCACGCGGCGGCCGCCAGCAGCACGTGGCCGTGGCACGCCAGCGGGGCGCACCAGCACACCAGCGGGCGGCCGTCGAGCTCCGCGAGCTCGGCGCGGGTCACCCTGCCGGTGCGCAGCCTGCGGACGAGGTCCGTGCGGTACAGGGCGATGACGCGGATCCGGTTGGCGCCGGCAGTCAGCTTGAAGGGGTTACCCCACCTCGAGGGCCGGCCGATGTAGACCTGGCGCGGCCTCGGGCGGTCGGTGCGGCGGTTCAGGATCATCGACGGCGGGGCCTCGTGCCGGTGCGGCGCGTGACGCCGCGGCGGGCGGGCCGGCAGGCGGCCCGGCGCGGCAGGCGCCAGCGCTCCGCCCGGGCGCTCCACTTCGCCGGGGCTCGGCGGGCGGCCGGGCGGGGCAGGCCCGATGCGAGGGCGCAGTGCGCCCTCGACAGGCTTCTCATCATGTGTGGTTGTCTCCTTTCGGGGAGGACGTGGGGCCGGCGGGTCGCGGCTGGCGGGATCACGGCTGTTCGTAGTTCGGGCATTCGAGCGGGCGTGCCGGCCGCCGGAGTCGTCGGCGGGCGAGGGGCGTGCCCCTGCCAAGTCGGATCAGAAACGCTCGACGTCGACGTCGGGAGGGCTGACCGCGATCCAGGGGCCGAGCCGGTCGGCGACGTGCATGACCAACGCGACGTCGCTGAGGGAGGCGTTCGACCGGGCGGCCTGGACGCGGAGGAACCGGTCGAGGGGCCGGCCGCCATCGGTGGCGGGTCCGGTGAGGGTCACGATCAGTCCGGTGCGGAGCGCGATGAGGGTCCTCGCGCAGCTTCCCGCCGGCAGCCTCGCGATCACGGCCTCGCGGCGCGGGCTGCGCGGGTCGGCGGGTGACGCCGGGGCGGCGAGCCAGTCGCGCAGGCGCTCGTACGGCGTTCCCTCGCGTATCGCGATGGCCGGGCGCCCGGGCCCGGGCGGCGCCTTGATCGCGACGATCGCGCGGCCCGTCGCTCCGGCGGCGCGGTAGCGGATCGCGTTCTCCGTCCAGCGGTCGGCCTCGTCATGCGACTGGGCGAGCCCTATCCTCGAGTGGCCGCGGCGGGTGATCACGGCGAGCCGGGTCGCCGCCGTCAGAGCCATCGGCACACCAGCCGGCGCTGGGCGTGCCGGCTCGGGCGGGTGCGGCGCCCCGGCGCGCGCGGGCTGCCGGCGCGGCGGCCGCCCTTCGGGACGCCCCGGCGGATCGTCTCGGCGATCCACGCCGTCACCGCGTCGGCGGCCGCCGCGTCGCCGCCGTAGCCCCCCGCGACGGCGCATTCGATGACGCGGGCGTCGAGGGGGCCGTCGCCCCGGTCGGCCACGGCGGCGGCTACCGCCGTCTCGTCGAGCTCCCGGGCGAAGTGGGCGATCGCGGGCTCGTCGAGGTAGGCGGCCACGGATCGCGGATCCGTCCCCGCGAGTCCACGCGCCGGGCGCAGCCGCGCGTCGGGCCACACCAGCCAGTGGCGCGCCGGCGGCGGCGCTGTGCTCCGGACGAGGCTTCCGATCGGCACGGGTTGCGGCCGGGCCGGGTCCAGGAGGATGCCGGTCCAGGGTTCCGGGCCGGCGATCACGTCGCTCAGCACGAGAGCCGGCTCGGGCACCCACGGGTCGGGCGTCGCGTGCCGCGCCCCGCTCGGGTCGGCGCCGGCCAGCTGCGCGAGCCGCCTGGGCGTGAGCCCGCGGGGCCTCACCCGGGTGTTCCGGAGCGGCCGCCCGGCGCGGTGGACGGTGTAGTCCTCGGGGCGCGTGGGCGCACTGGGATGCAGTCCGAACATGGTCCGATACTCCTTTCGATGCGGATGTGCCGGGGCTTCCGGCGGTTCCGGTTCGCCGAGGTTCTCGCCCTGAGGTGGGCTCGGGTCCGTCAGAGCGGGGGTTGCGGTGCGGGGCGGGGCCGTCGTGCTGCGGCGACGCCGCGCGGGCGGGCGCCCTCGGCGGAGGGTTCCGTATCCCGCACGGCGATGGCCGGCAGACCGGCGCGGGCGAGGGCGCCCGCGATCGTCCGGGCCACGCGCAGGGCCCGGTCCAACTCCTCGGGGCTCGCGCCGCCGGTGAGCACGCCCAGCGGGTCGTGGCGCAGCCGGTCCTTCGTGGTCCACCCGGCCGCGCCGAGGAGCTGGTCGCGCTTCGGGCTGCCGGTCACGAAGAGCGCGCGCTCTATCGTCCGGGGTTCGACGACCCGGTGCCGGCGGGCGGCGGCGCGCACGATGCGGCAGCTCGCCTCGGTCAGCCGCATGCGGCCGGACACGAGCCGGTCGACGGCGTCGTAGCGGCTCCGCGGACGGCGCTCGGGCGCCGGGTCGCCGGCGTCCTGCCCGTCCGGCTTGCGGGCCCGCTCCTCCTCGTCCCGGCGCAGGCCGTGCTCGACGCCGGTCGGCGTGCGCGCCAGGCCGCGGCAGCGCTCCATGCGGATGCGGGCGGTCTCGGCGCCGTTGCGCACGGCCTGGTCGTAGGCGTTCCAGTCTCCGCCGCACTCGACGACGGTGCCGGGCTTCGCCTGGAGCATTCTCGACGCGTACTCGAGCGGCTTCTCCCCGCGCCCCAGGCCCGCGGGGCGCGGCGGGGGAGCCACCGCCGGGTGGCCGCGGCGGTCCGCCCAATCCAGCGCCGCCCGGGACGCGCTTCCGCCGGCGGCGATCAGCGCGACGGGCCCGCGCCCCGCGGCGATCGCGTCGAGGTGGGCTTCCAGGATCGGCGTCTCGCTGGCTTTCAGGCTCCCGGTCACCAGGATGCGGTGGCTCCCGGCGCCGGGCTCCGGTTCCGGCGCCCGTGCGCGCGCGTCTTCGAGGACGATGGCGACGATGTCGTTCGGCATGCCGTGTCGGCGGGCCGCGTCGAGACTGCGCTCGAGGCGGGGAAGTTCCCGGGTCCCGAGGTCCACGACGGGGACTCCGTGCCGTTCGGCCAGCCGGATCGCCATCCCGGTGCCGCCCTCGCCCGCTCCTTCAGGCGTCCAGCAGATGACCACGTCGCTCGGCGGAGAGCTCCCGGGCTCGGGCCCGAGGATCTGGTGCACGTTCCTCACCATGAGCTTCTGCACCGCTTCGCGGAGGACGTGCCAGGCCGGGTGGGCCTGTCTCGCCAGGTCGCGGTTCGCCTGGCTGTTGATGCCGACGCGGGTGGCGGCGCCGTCGGCCGCGCGGCCCTTGAACCCGGGCCAGGGCAGCCATATCTCGCGGGGACCCCGTTCGTTCTCCGCGCCGGCCTCGAACGCCGTGTCGGCGCCGTCGGCTGCTCCCGAACGCAGCGTCCAGCCGTGCCGGGCCATCGCCCGGCCGATGCGCCCCATCGTCTCGAGGACCGCCTGCGGCGTCTCCCGCGAGCCGATCCCGGCGTAGACGCGGCTCGGTGGCGCCGCCGGCTTCGGCGCCGGCGGGTCCGGGGCGGCTCTCCCGGCCATGTGGCTCAGCCACGTTTCGGGCGTCTCGATCGCGGCCCGCGCCCTCGAGATCTAAAATGCCTTGGATCTACCGTTGGTAAACATGGGCTAGCGCGTTCTCCGCGACGCCGCTCAAGCTCTCGCCAAGCCTCTTGAGCTCGCGTGCGGCCGTCGTCTCGATCTCCGCCCGCTCGTTCTCCAGCCGGCGCTGGAGCCGCGAGGTCAAGTCGCTCCGGGTTGAAGTCATGACTCATACAGCGCTCCCTTCAGCCGCCACCGCTTCCCGCTCTCCGGGTCGCGGCCGGTCACGTAGTCCTTGCCCTGGCGTGGCACGTCGAGTCCCGCCTCCTCGAGCGCCTCGACGACGTCGGCGCGGCTCTGCACGACGCCGTGCTCGACGCGCTGCAGCAGGTAGTCGCGGATGACCTCGCGCGGGTCGGCCTCGACCGCCGGGCCGGCCCGCAGCTTCACCGCGTCGATCAAGGCGCGGTGGCCGGGCTGGTCCGCCCTGGCCCGCGCCGGGTCGTCGGGCCGGCTCCAGCCGTGCTCGTGGTTGAAGGCGTCGCGCAGCGGGCCGAACGTCTGCTGCCAGCCGGGCGGCGCGATGTTCAGGCTCCGGCCGGTCTCGAGTTCGCAGCGGGCGGCGAGGACATGCACGTGCACGCCGCCGCCCCGCTCGCGGTGCTCGACCGCCGACCAGACGTAGCGGTCGGACTCGAGGCCGGCCCAGGCCGTCTTCTCGAACTGTCGAGCACGGCCTCGATCTGCGCGTCGGTCGGCCGGTCCTCGGGCGCCCAGGCGATCACGCCCGAGGTGTACTTGTGCTTGAACGCCAGCGAGTCGGCCACGGCCGCGACCGCATGGGGATCGCCGCGGCGGATCTCGACGCCGTCACGGACGTGCCCGGCGGCATCCCGCTCGCCGAGCAGGTAGTCGGCCGCGGCCTTTGCCGAGCCGCTGCCGCGGGCGATGAACTTAACGTGCATCGGGCGGCTCGTCTCGGAAGCGGGCCAGCTGCGCGATCTCCCGCTCGATGGCGACGAGGTGCGCGATGATCTCAACGGCGTCGATCGGCGCGGCCTGGGCGTTCGCCCAGCGGGCGACCTGGTTCAGGTTGTTGCCGATGCGAGCGACTTGGCGGGTGCGCTCGCGCTCGATCTCCACCGCCGGCGCGGTCCAGGTGCGCGTCCGCGCCATTGCCTGCCGCAGCAGGCGGGAGGGCGAGACGCCGGCCGCCGCGGCCTTGGCCAGCCAGTCGGCGTGCTCGGCCGGGGTCACGCGGGTGCGGACGACGGCGGTGCGGAGGTCAGTCATCTGAGTACTTCCAGTGAGGAGCGGCGCGAGGGCCGCCCGCTCGGCCGGGTCGCGGGAAGCCGGGGGTTCGAAGGGGGAGCGCAGCGCCCCCTCGCCAGCTCCATGTAGCACGTGGAGTAAGCTGGCTCATGGTTCTCAACGGACCATGAGCCAGCTCCGGGCGCCGGTGCTCGGTCGCTCGTCGACACGACCGTTTCTTCATGCCGCCGGTCGCCTGGACCGCAGTTCATCCTCGGCTACTCGACCAGACGATTGAGAAGGCGCAGGGAGGGCGAACCCATGAAGGTGTTCACGGCGCGGTCGACCGGGATCGGCATCACGACCGGCGTGCTCGCGGTAGGCTTGTTCGGTCAGCTCATGGGCGCGCCTTGGGGTCTGGCCATCTTGAACGGGCTGACCATCGGTGCCGTGGTTCTGCTCGTCGCCTGCGCCGGGCGCCTGGAATTGTTGTTTCAGCCAGTGCTACGGGATCCGGCAACGATGTTGCGATGGCGACCACAGCTGGGAGTGTGGATGGTGACCTGGGCCGTTTTCTTGGCGCCAACCTATTTCGCGATGTTCTTCATCGAGCTGGATCCGGCCACAGAAGCCGCGCTCACGTCGCTGTTCTTCGCCACCTTCACAGGCGCCTACCTCGGTGGCATGGTTGGGGCGACGCTGGAGCAACGCGACCGCATCGACACCTCGAAGAACCGTCACAGCGGGTAGCGACATGTCATGTGTCGTGGACGACGCAGTGGCCGATGGTCTCGGGGGATTCGCAGATTGCCGCGTCAATCTGCCGCCGTCGCCGCCGCACTCGTGCTCAGCCTGACCGCGCCAGTCGGCCCGGAGGAACCTCGCCTGCTCGAATCCGCAGCCGCGGTTGGCTGCCCTGCGCGCCCTCAGACACGCGCCCCCGGACATCTGTGCGGTGGCGGCCGCGCGCGGCGCCGAGGCCGCCGAGCCCGTCGGGGCCGAGTCCGAGCTCACGTCATCGAGGCGGCCTGTGCGTGGTCGAACCTGTTCGAGCGGCGGCGGCTCCTGATGGACGAGTGGGCGGCCTGGTCTCGCGGCAACCCGTCGTCGATGCTGAACGACCTCCGGAAAACGGCCTGGACCGACCGTTACGTAACGGCGTTCCAATAGAACTCGGAAAGCCCTCACCTCCGTGTGAACGGCAACGCCGCTTCTGAACGGGGACGCCAGCGGCGCGGCGCTCGCGGAGACACAGGGGAAGGTGAGATTCTGAACGACACCGCTGGAAGGCTCGACGCGGCGTGCTGCAGTGTCATGTCATGCTTCGTGCAGGCGTGCTTGAGATCCGTCTCGAACCCGACGCGACAGCCACAAGACGCGCCTGGGTTCCCGCCGGTTCGGCATGCCGAACAGATTGATGACGTTGCCGGTACCGCGGTTGTAGACGACGGCGATCTTCATGTGCGCTCCTCGGGCCCCGGATGCATTCGACCAGGCACACGTCGCCGACGACAACGACGTTCTGCGACCGCGCGGCAGATGCGATCACCGTCGATCCGATCAAGTATCATAGGCTGTCCGGACAGGGCCAGGTCGGTCGTGCGCCGCAGCAGTCCGGTGCGCCATGGGCCATGACACGGAGGTTCAGATGACAGGTTCACTCTTCGGCCGCGCACCCTGGGTCGTCGTCGCCAGTCTGCTTCTCGCCTCGTCCGCGGCGGCACAGGCGGTGCCCCAGCTCGATTCGTACGACGGGGTGGTCGTGCGGATCCTGCAGAGCAACAACGCGGGCACCATCCAGCACGTCATCGACCCCGAGCTGAACGAGGTCGTAGGGCTGATCAGAGGTTGTCCGAATCCGCACAACCTGACGATGCATCCCGACGCGCTCTACTACTACTGCGCGAACGAGCAGGACCATACGGTCGACGTGTTCGACACGAAGACGCTCGAGCTGGTCGAGCAGATCATGCTGTCGCAGCGACCGAACAAGGTCGCGGTCAACAAGAAGTACCGGAAGATCTATGCGGGGATCGCGCGGCGGTCGACGAATCCACTCGGCCCCGGGGTCGAGGTCGATCCGAACCGGGCGGCGCCAGCGCTCGTCGATGTCATCGACATCGACACGCACGAGACCGTCAAGAGTATCGAGGTGCACTATCCGGTGCACAACGTCTTCGTGACCCCTGACGAACGGTGGGTCGTGCTCGGTCTCCGGGGCGAGCCCGGGCCGGATGATCCGACGATCCAGGTGATTGACCCCGAGACCGACACGGTGGCCTGGTCGCTCGGGCTGAGTGGATACGAGCAATACGGCCGGACGCACCACACGGTGCGACCGATGGCCTTCGAGGCCAACGATGACGGGTCGACCAAACGGATCTTCGCGCAGGCGACCGGGATCAACGCCGTGTGGGTCGTCGACTGGGAGAGCCGTGAGGTCGTCGACATGCTGTGGCCGCCCGAGCTGCCCTTGTGGGAAAAGAACGCCGACGGGATACAGACCGGTGATATGCACGGTCTCGAGGTGCTGGCGGATCGTTCCGCCGTGTGGGCCTCGAGCCGCCTCGACAGCCGCATCTACGGTTGGAGTCTGCCCGACCTCGAGTACATCGGCGGCGTCAAGGTGGGCCCGAGTGCCAACTGGATGACGTCGACACCCGACAGCAAGTACATGTATGTCGCGGTGTCCGGGACTGACCAGACGCTGGCGGTCGATCTGGAGAAGCTCGAGGTGGTCGCCAGCATCACGACCGGTGCGCGGCCGGCCCGCATCAGCACCGTCGTCCTGCCCCCCGACCGCGTGAATCCCAAGGGCACCAACATGCAGTCGTCGGAGGAGGAGTAGGCGTCATGATGACGAGAGTCGGCTTGGGGCTGATCTGCTGTCTGGCTGCGGTGGCGGCCGTGGCGCTGCCGCCAGGCATTGTCGCGCCGGTCGCCGCCCAGACGCTGAGCACCGGCGAGTTGGACACGTATCGCGGCACCGTCGAGAGCGTCTTCATGGAAGACCGCGGGGGCACGACGCGAGGCTATGCGTCGTGCGTGATGTGTCACACGTGGCAGACGAGCGTGCGCTTCAGTCTGGAGACCCCGAACTCCAATGCCGGCTGGAGCAGCGAGCAGTCGATGCGCAACTTCGAGGTGGTAAGCCAGCTCATCAACACGGCGGACCCCGAGAGCAGCCGGCTGCTCTTGAAGCCCCTGTCACCCGATGCGGGCGGACTGACTCACACCGGGGGGACCTACTGGACCTCCGCTGACGACCCGGAGTACGTTGCGCTGCTCGATTGGATTCGAAGCATGCCGGATGACGCCTTCGTCCCTCCGCCGGAGCCCGAGATCGACTTCGAGTTCTTCCGCGCGTGCGTTCAGCCCGTCTTCGCGAATCCGCGCGAAGGGCAGCTCCGCTGCAGCAATTGCCATTCCGGGGGGCTCATCGGCTTCGCGCCGGCTCCCGGACGTGGCGACGAGTGGAGCGACGAAGAGGCCCAGCGAGCCTATCGCCTGATCACCCGCGTGATCACGCCGGGCAACCCTGAGCAGAGTCGGTTTCTGCTGAAGCCCCTGCATCCCGACGGCGGCGGCGCTTACACGCACAACGGTCCGCGCCGCTGGCAGAGTCGTGACGACCCGGAGTGGCAGATGCTGGCCGGGTGGGTTCGCGGGGAGCGAACCGGGTCCAGCTGTTCCTAGAGCCTGATGGCGGGGCCACCGACGCGCGTCGGTGGCCCCGCCGGTCTCGGCGCCGGCACCCGCGCGCCCGCCTCGCGTGATACGATGCCGCGTTCTGTGTGGAATCGCGCGTCGCCGCCGCGGTAGGTCAGGGTCGACCGGCCTCTGCGCGTCGGGGCGCCAATCGGGAGAGAGACGAGTGCGAACTGTCACCTTCGCCGTCGTGTGCGTCGCCTTGACCGTGGCCGTGGCTGTCCCGGACGGCGCCGCGCAAGCGACGTCCAGCGCCGCCCTGCCGTCGGATCTCGGGGTCGTCGACTTTCCGACCTCCGGCCCCCCCGCTGCCCAGGTCCATTTTCTTCGCGGCGCGGCGATGCTCCATAGCTTCGGCCTCGAGGATGCGGCCCTGGAGTTCCGTCAGGCCCAGGCTCTCGCTCCGGGCTTCGCCATGGCCTACTGGGGCGAGGCGATGAGCTACAACCACCCCCTCCAGCGCTTCCGGGAGTGGGACCTGCCGCGGCAGGCGCTCGAGCGGCTGGGGCCGACCCGGGAGGCCCGGTTGGCCAAGGCCCCGACCGAGCGCGAGAAGGGATTCGTCCGCGCCGTGGATGCCCTGTTCTTCGGCGCAGGCGAGGAAACCGATCGCCGCGTCGCGTACGCGGACGAGATGGAGCGGCTTGCCGCCGCCTACCCCGACGATCACGAGGTGCAGGCGTTCTACGCGCTGGCGCTGTTGGCCACCTCGAGCGACTATGGCTACGAGCCGTATCGCACGAACGTGAAGGCGGGCGCCATCGCGCTGCGGGTGTTCGACGAGAATCCGGATCATCCGGGCGCCGCCCACTACATCATTCACGCCTTCGACGATCCGATTCACGCGGCGATCGCGCTGCCGGCGGCCACGCGCTTCGCCGCAATCGCGCCCGGCGTCGTGCACGCGCTGCACATGCCGTCGCACATCTTCATCCAGCTCGGGATGTGGGACGATGTCTCGTCGTCGAACGCCGCCTCGTATGCGGCGGCGATCGAGATGTTCGAGCGGCAGGACACCTACGAGTCGGACACGCAGCGGTACTTCAATGCCAGGAATCTGACGCATGCGCTCGACTGGGGCCAGTATGGCGACCTGCAGCGTGGCGACTACGCCAAGGCGTGGCAGGCGGTCGAGAACGGCGAGATGGTCATCGCCAATACCGAGGCGCCGATTGCCTTGCAGCGGGCAGCCGTCACCCGGCCGCGGTACGTGATCGAGACCGAGCAGTGGCAGGTCATCGAGGTGTCGCCGCATGCCGCCGCGGGGGGACACCTGGCGAACGGCATCAGCGCCGTGCGGACCGGCGACCTGGCGGCGGGCGCCGCGGCGGCCGCGGCGCTGGCCGCGCTGGACGGCGCCGTCGCGGCGATCGCGCATCACGAGGTCACGGCGCTCCTGCACGCCGCGCGGGGCGACGCGGATGCCGCGGCGTCCGCGATGGACAAGGCGATCGAGCTGGCTGAGTCGCGGGGCGCGCCGCGCGGGGCGCCGACCCCACTCAAGCCGGCGCACGAGCTGTATGGCGAGATCCTGCTCGATCTGGGTCGGCCTGCTGAAGCCGTCGAACAGTTCAAGCGCTCGCTGCGGCGCACGCCGAACCGTTCGCTCTCGCTCCGCGGGCTCGCCCGCGCCGCCGTGGCCGCCGGCGATCGGGACACCGCGCGCGCGCAGTACGCGCAGCTCGCAGCGCAGTGGCGCGGGGCGGAGGACGCGCCGACCGTCGAGGAAGCGCGGCAGTTCCTGAGGGACCACTAGCGGCGAGCAAGCGGAAACTGCGCCCCGAAAGCCTGTGGTCCAACGCCGGCGTCCAGGGCCGTGCTTTGCCCTCTCAGAACCCCGGCGGCATCCGGTGGCGCTGCCCGGCGGTGGTCACCACGAACGAGGCGTGCCCCGGCCGGCCTGCAGCCGGCTCGCCCCCGGCCCGACGGGCGAGCGTGCCCATCGCCTCCCATGTTCGCCCGTCTTCTCAACGCGGCGGAGCCGCGCTAGACTCATTCCGGTTGGTCGATCGAGCATCTCATCCGCGATCCGAGGCGGTCGCGGTGCAGCGCGTGACATCATCGATGGACATCTCCGGCGGAGCGTGAGCAGGATGCACATGAAGGGTTTCGGTGGGCATGGGGCGGCGATGCGAAGCGCGGCGGCAGTCGTGGTGGTGGTCGGTTTCGCTGGCTGCAAGGCCTCGCCCGCGGGCCCGTCCGGGATGCCCTCGCTGACGGTGGACATCCACGCGACCGGCTCTGGCATGCGGCTCGGTTCCGTTCTCGTCGAGGACACGGCCGACGGCGCCCGCTTCACCCCGAATCTGAGCGGCCTGACGGCTGGCGAGCACGGCTTCCACGTGCACGCAAATCCGGACTGCGGGATGGCGGGGCAGAACGCGGGCGGGCACTACGACCCGGCGAACACGGGGCGTCACGAAGGCCCGGATGGCAACGGCCATCTTGGGGACCTGCCGAGACTGGCGGTCGACGGGCGCGGTGCGGCGACCGTTCCGGTCGTGGCGCGGCGAGTTCGCGTGAGCGACGTTGTGGGTCGCTCGCTGATGGTCCATGCCGGCGGCGACAACTACTCGGACATGCCCGCCCGGCTCGGGGGCGGCGGCGCTCGGGTGGCTTGCGGGGTCCTTCCGGCGGCGGCCGGTTGAGGCGTGTCGTCCGCACGAGCGCCGCACGAGAGGCGGCTCGCGGAGTCGGCATGCATCGCGATCTGATCACGGCCGGCCCGTCTCCGTGAAGCCTTTTTTCTTCAATGCTTTACCAGGATCACTGCCTGAATGGGTGGTGGTGCGCCGCGACTGTCGAGGAGCTGACGGCGTCGCGCGGCGAGGGGTGGAGGTGAGTGGTGCCCGCAGGGTATGCCCGGCGTAGCGTCGTCCGTTTGGTGGCCCTCGCGCTCCTGACGGGCGCAGCGTGGCGCGTTGACGGCCAGCAGCCGGATTCCGCCGCCTCGACCCCGGACGTACGGTTGTTCACCGGCGCGCGCGTGATCGTCGGCGACGGGAGCGTCATCGACGAGGGCGCGTTCCTGGTCCGCGGCGATCGCATCGTGCGGGTCGGGAGCGCCGGCGGGGTGCCGGCGCCGCCGGGGGCGACCGTCGTCGACCTGACCGGGCGCACGGTGATGCCGGCGCTCGTCAACACCCACGCGCACCTCGGCTGGGAGCGCTACACGAGCTGGGGCTCCGGGAACTTCACCCGCGAGAACCTCATCGACCATCTGCACCGCCACGCCTACTACGGCGTCGGCACGATCATCTCCACCGGCAGCGACCTCGAGGACATCGCCCTCGAGGTCCGGCAGGCGCAACGGGTGGGCGAGGTCGGCGGCGCCCGCTACCTGGTGTCGCCCGGCCTCGGGATTCCCGGCGGCGGACCCAACCCCCGGTTCACGAACGACCCCGGATGGTGGGGACTGCACGGGGTGACCACCCCCGCCGGGGCGCGCGACGTCGTGCGCGCCGAGGCCGCGCGCGGCGTCCGCATCCTGAAGATCTGGGTGGACGCACGCGACGAGCAGCGGGGCGCGCGGGTGAAGCTCCATCCGGACATCTACGCGGCCATCCTCGACGAGGCCCGGGTGCGGGACATCCGGGTGATCGCGCACGCGACCACGCTGGAGGACCACAAGCGGCTGCTCGCGGCCGGCGCCCGGCGATTCATCCACATGCCCTACGACACGGCGGTCGACGACGAGTACCTCGCGCTCGTCGCAGCGCGGAACGCCTACATCGTCCCGACCATCGGCATGGTCACGCGGCGCGAGCCGTACCGGCGGCCGGTTTACGACGACCCGTTCTTCCAGGAGCAGGTCCCGGAGGAGGTAGTCGCGATGCTGCGGGACGCCGCCGCCGGGGGCGCCTCCCCTCGGACCGCCGCGGACGAGGCGCGGGCGCGCGTCGTCCGGGACAACTTCCGGCGGCTCCGCCGGCACGTCGTCCTGGGCACCGACGCCGGGGCGGTGGGCGACTTCTTCGGCTATGCCGATCACCTGGAGCTGGAGCTGTTCGTGCGGCTGGGCATGACGCCGGCCGAGGCCGTCGTGGCCGCCACGACGCGCGCGGCGCAGGCGTTCGGGCTCACCGACACCGGGGCCATCGAAGCCGGACGCGTCGCCGACCTCCTCGTGCTGGATGCCAACCCGCTCGACGACATCCGGCACACGCGGCAGATCGCCGCGGTGTATCTTCGTGGGGTCGAGGTCGACCGTGCCGCCCTGCGCGCGCGGTGGACGGAGTGATCAGGAGGCAGCATGAATTCAGCTCGATCGGCGCTATCACGGACCTGCCTGGCGGCGTTGACGTGCGCGGCGCTCGTCGTCGCGGCCGAGGTGCCCGGTCGGGCCCAGGGTGGGGACTTCGTCCCGGTCACCGATGCCATGCTGCAGGATCCGGACCCGGCGGACTGGTTGATGTGGCGGCGGACGCTCGACGGGTGGGGCTACAGCCCGCTGAACTCGATCACGCGCGAGAACGTGGGCGACCTGCGCATGGTCTGGACGCGCGCGCTGTCGGATGGCACGCAGGAGGGGACACCGCTCGCCTACGACGGCGTGCTCTACATGCCGAACCCGTTCGACGTCATCCAGGCCATCGATGCGGTCACCGGCGATCTGCGGTGGGAGTATCGCCGCGACCTCCCGGACGACCTCGACGACTACCTCTTCGCCGTCGCCACCAACCGCAACATCGCCATCCACGGCAACCTGATCATCGACAACAGCGCGGACGACCATGTCTACGCGCTCGACGCGACGACGGGCGAGCTGGCGTGGGAGACCGAGATCCTCGACTACCGCACGCAGCCGGCCAACCAGACCTCCGGTCCCATCATCGCCAACGGCCGGGTGGTCTCGGGGCGCAGTTGCATGCCGCTGGGTGGTCCGGACGCCTGCGTCATCACGGCCCACGACGCGACGACGGGCGAGGAGCTGTGGCGCCGGCGGCTGATTCCCGGTCCCGGCGAGCCCGGTGACGAGACGTGGGGCGGCGTGCCGTTCGAGCAGCGGGCGCACGTCGGGGCGTGGATGGTGCCGAGCTACGATGCCGAGCTGGACCTGGTCTACGTCGGGACCTCGGTCACCTCGCCGGCCCCGAAGTTCCTGCTCGGCGGCACCGGCAACACGCATCTGTACCACAACTCGACGCTTGCCCTCGACGGCGCCACGGGCGAGATCCGCTGGCACTACCAGCATCTGAACGACCATTGGGACCTCGACCACCCGTTCGAGCGCCTGCTGGTCGACACGGCGGTGGCGCCGGATCCCGCCGCCGTGAGCTGGATCAACCCCCGGCTGCGCCCGGGCGAGCGGCGGAAGGTGGTCACCGGCATCCCGGGCAAGACCGGCGTGGTCTACACCCTCGACCGGGAGACTGGCGAGTTCCTGTGGGCGACCCCGACCATCACCCAGAACGTCATCAGCGACATCGACGGCGCTACGGGCGAGGTGCAGGAGAACGCCGAGATCGTCTTCACGGGGATCGGCCGGGAGGTCCTCGCCTGCCCGACTTGGCTCGGCGGCAAGGACTGGGAGGCGGGCGCGTACAGTCCACTGACCAACACGATGTACTTCCCGCTCCGCAACGCCTGCGCGCGGATGATGGCGACGCCCCCGCGGGAGGACGACCTCGGCGCCCGGTTGTACTCGCTGGCCGTGCGCAACCAGTTCGCCCCCGGCTTCGATCAGCTCGGCACGGTGCGGGCGATCTCCGTGGAGACCGGCGAGACCGTGTGGCAGCACGACCAGCGCGCGATGACGATGTCGCTCGTCGCCACGGGCGGCGGCCTCGTATTCGGCGGCGACGCCAACGGTCGCTTCCGGGCCTTCGACCACGAGACGGGCGAGGTTCTCTGGGAGATCAACCTCGGGTCGCCGGTCACCGGGTTCCCGATCACCTATGCCGTCGACGGCCGGCAGTACGTCGCGGTCAGCACCGGCGTCGCCGGCACGTCGGGAGGCTTGGCGGTGCTGACGCCCGAGCTGCGCCCGAGCCTGGGCAACAACCTCTTCGTGTTCGCGTTGCCCTTGACGTGAAGATCGTTCACTTCGCCGACCTCCACCTGGACGCCGGCTTCGCGTGGGCGGGTGCCGACGGGGCGGCGGCGCGGCGGCGCCGCCAGTCGTTGCGCGACTCGCTGCTGAGCATCGGGGCGCTGGTGCGCGAGGTCGACGCCGGCGCGCTCTTCTGTGGCGGCGACCTCTACGAGCACGACCGGGTCACGCCCGACACCGCCCGGTTCCTCCGGACGACGTTCGCCGATCTCGCCCCCCGTCCCGTTTACCTCGCGCCAGGCAATCACGACTGGTACGGGCCGGACACTCTCCATGCGCTCGTCGACTGGAGCCCCAACGTGCACGTCTTCAGCGAGCCGCGCCTGCAACCCGCGAACCTCGCCGACGGCCTGACCCTGTGGGGCGCTGCGCATTGTGCACCGGCGAACACCGGCAACTTCTTCGACGGCTTCCTGCCGGACGGTCCCGGCGTGCACGTGGCCCTCTGCCACGCGGCGGAGCGGACCGCGCTCGCCGCGCAGGGAGGCGACAAGCAACCGCACGCCCCGTTCGACGCGGAAGACATCGAGCGCGCCGGTCTGGCGCACGCGTTCCTCGGTCACTACCACCGGCCGCGGGACGCGGCGCGCCACACCTATCCGGGCAACCCGGATCCGCTGGCGTTCGGGGAGGACGGCGAGCGCGGCGCGGTGGTGGCGACGATCGCCGCGGACGGCAGGGTGACCCGGGAACGGCGCGTCGTCGCGCAAACGGCGGCGCACGACCTGCCCCTCGACGTCACCGGCTGCGCCTCCCGGCAGGACGTGCTCGACCGCGTGGCACGGCAGGTGCGCGACCGTCCGACGCGGTCGATTGACGATCGGCATGGCGTCGCGAGGCTGACGGTCGAGGGTGAGCTGCATCCCGACGTCGACCTCCGGGAAGACGATCTGCGCCAGGCCCTGCGCGGGTCCTTCGATGCGGTGCGGGTCCGCTTCGGTGCGCTGCACCCCGGCTACGACATCGACGAGCTGGGCCGCGAGCAGACCGTGCGGGGGCAGTTCGTGCGAGACGTGCTCGAGGCCGGCCTGCCCGACGACGAAGTGCGGCGGGTGCTCGCCGCCGGCCTGCGGGCGCTCGCGGGCCGGACCGACCTGGAGGCGCTCTGACCGATGCGCTTCGAGAAGGTTCGCGCGCACCCCTTCGGGCCGTTCGACCACGAGGCCCTGACGCTGCTGCCCGGGCTGAACGTCGTCTACGGGACGAACGAGGCAGGCAAGTCGACCTGGCACGCGGCGCTGTACGCGGGCCTGTGCGGCATGCGAAGGAAGAAGGGTGCGCTGAGCGCGGCGGACAGGCGCTTCCGGAACCGTCACCGGCCGTGGGACGGTAACGGGAAGTGGGCAGTCTCCGCTGTCGTGGCGCTGGAGGATGGCCGCCGCGTCGAGCTGCACCACGACCTGGCCAACGCGGCCAACTCTTGTGCCGTCGACGCCGACCTGGCCGACCGCGACTACTCGGGCCAGATCATGTACGACGGCGCACCCGATGGAACGCGCTGGCTCGGCCTCGACCGCAGGTCGTTTCTCGGCGTGGCCTGCGTCCGGCAGGCGCAGGTTCTGGGTCTGCTCGACGACGCCGCCGCGCTTCGGGAGGACCTGCAGCGCGCGGCCGCAACCGCCGGGACCGACGAGACCGCCGCCCGCGCCCTGGAGCTGCTCGCGACGTACCGCAAGGAACACGTGGGGTCCGAGCAGGCGCCGAAGAAGCCGCTGCGAACCGCCCGCCAGCGGGTCGACGCGGCGATGTCGGCCCTGGACGCCGCGCGGCGAGCCCGGGCGCGCTACGTCGCTCGCCGGCGCGACGTCGAGCAGCTCGCGCGCGAAGCGGAAGCGCGGGAGCGAGAGGTCGCGGCGTTGCTTGCGGCGCGGGCGGGGGAGGCCGCCGCCGCCGCCGAACGCCGCGCGGCCCACGCCGCGGACCTGCCGGGCCTGGCTCCCGATGGGCGGCCTCGCTCCGCCGCAGAGGCCGAGCCGGGGCCTGCCGCCGTGTTCCGCGCGGCAGCGCCGTATCTCGCGGCGGCCGCGGTGGCGGCCGGCCTGGGACTGGTCCTTGCCGACTCGGTCGTGCCCGGCCTTCTCGTCGCCGTCCCGGGCGCCGGGTATCTGGCCAGGTGGTGGCTCTCGAAGCGGCGGGCTGCGGCAGCCGCGGCGCAGGCGGGACGGTTGCTCGCGGAGCTCCGGGCCGACGCCGCGCGCCTGCGTGAAGAGGCGGCAGCGCTCGCCGAGCAAATCGCCCCGAGCATGCTCGACGCTGCCTGCAGGGCAGCGCCGGACCGGCTGGCCGCCGCGGAGCGCGAAGCCCGCAACGCACGGGCGGCCTGCCAAACCGCCCGTGGCCAGCTCGAGCAGCTCGCGGCGGATCTGCCGAGCACGGCGGACGCGGAGGACGAGCTGGCGGCGGCAACGAGCGAGCTGGCGCGGGTCGAGCAGCTCGACCGGACGCTGGCCGCAACGATCGAGTTCTTGCGGCGCGCCGAGGAGCGCGTCCACCGCAGCGTTGCGCCCGTGCTTCGCGCGACCCTCCTCGAGTGGCTGCCCGCGGTCACGGGCGGGCGCTACGCCGACTGCAAGGTCGACCCGGAATCCCTGCAGGTAGACGTGCGCGACGCCGGCGGCGCCTGGCGCCCCGCGGCGCTTCTCTCCCACGGCACCGCGGAGCAGATCTACCTGCTGCTGCGCCTGGCGCTGGCGCGCCACCTCGTCGCCGACGGCGAAGTCTGCCCGCTGCTCCTGGACGACGCGCTGGCCGCGGGCGACGCGGCGCGCAAGCAGGCGCTGCTGGACAGCCTGCACAGGATCAGCGCGGGGACCCAGGTGATCCTGTTCACCCACGAGGAAGACGTACGGGCCTGGGCGCGGCAGCGCCTGTCGGGGCCGCGCGACGCCCTGACCGAGCTGGCCCCGCCGGGCTGACGTCGGGGCAGCGCGGCTTCCATCCCACGGGGACCGCGCCCCGCACCCCCCGGCGTCCGCTTGCGGGGACCCCGGCGGCCGGCGCCTCCTGCTCCAAGCTCCGAGGTCTTCTCTTGCTACTGTACATGCTGTGTATATCCGATGACGTGAAATGCCCTGCTGCGCCGGGCGAGCGACGTACGCGAGCCGTTCTCTTATCGACCTAACCACTTGAGAACCATGTGCTTGCCGGGATGTCTGCCGGCTGGCACGTTCCGTGCTTGTGTCGAGAGTCGATTGCGACAGTCCCGCACCGGAAGGAGCTGGCGGCGCCTGGACGGCAGCGCTGCAGCTCCGACGCGAGGGGACCCGGACTGCCGGGCGGAAGGAGGCGAGAGGATGGCGATCAACCCGGAACTGGTCGGTTTCGTCAGGGAGGGTCTCGAGCGGGCGCTGCCGCGGGAGCAGATCGCGAACATCCTGACCCGCGCCGGGTGGCCGCCGGACCAGGTGCGGCGGGCACTGGCCGGATTCGCCGACGTCGAGTCGCCGATCCCCGTCCCGCGGCCGACGGTCTCGACCCGGCCCCGCGAGGCGTTCCTGTACGTCGTGATGTTCACGGCGCTGTTCGTCAGCGCCTTCAGCCTGGGAGCCGTGCTGTTCAGGCTGATCGATCTCGCGCTGCCCGACCCCGCCGGCCTGCCCCCGGAGGCGGTGCGCGAGCTGCTCCGCCTGTCGGTGTCGGCGCTCGTGGTGGCGAGCCCCCTGTTCGCCTTCGTCGCCCGGGTGGTCTGTCGCGGCGTCGAGGCGCAACCCGGCTCCCGCGCGTCGCGCATCCGGCTGCAGCTCACCTACCTGACGCTCTTCGTCGCTTCGTGCGTCCTGGTAGGCGCCGTCACGGCCCTCGTCTACAGCTTTCTCGGCGGAGAGCTGACCTTGCGCTTCGTGCTGAAGTCCCTGACGGTGGCCGCGATTGCCGGCGGGGCGTTCGGCTACTACCTCCGGGACCTGCGCGCCGCGGAGCGGGAGCCCGGGGAGGCGCGGGCGACGCGCCGACGCGATCCCGTTCCGGCCCTCGGCGCCGTCGCGGCGGCGGTGGCGCTGGTCGCGGGTCTGGTGGCGCTCGGTCCGCCGACGGGCCGGCGCCTGGAGCGCCTGGACGCACGGCGTGCGCAGGATCTCGACGCCATCGCGCGGGCCATCGACCGCTACGAGGCGACGCACCAGCGGCTTCCCGCGAGCCTCGACGAGCTGCAGCGCGGCTCCCACGTGCAGGTTGCCATCACGGATCCGGTGACCCACGCGCCGTACGGCTACGAGGCCGGGGCGGGCGCAGCCTACGAGCTGTGCGCCACCTTCGAGCGGGCCGCGGTGGAGCGCGAGCTCCGCCGGGGACGGCCTTTCTCCCGGCACGAGGCGGGCCGCCACTGCTTCCCCTTGCGGGCAGATCCGGACCGGGGTCGGTGATGGCCCGCGCGACGGCGCCGCTCGTCGGCAGGCGGCGACAAGCGGCATCGCCACCGCCGCGCTGGAGGCCGGCACCCGTGCCGTCGAACCGCTCGCGACGGGGACGCCTGCTGCTCCCGGTCCTGTTCTGTCTGGCGTCCGCTGTCGAGGGCAGCGCGCAGCCACCCACGACGCAGGGGTGGGTGTACGGTCTGGCCACGGGAGCGGCGGCTGTTTCGTTCGGGAGCGATCCGGGCGACGGGGCCGCGCTCGTGGGCCTCTGGACAGGCTACGGCCTCAACCGGGTGGTCACCCCGTACCTGGGCGGCGCCTACGCGGACATCAGGAGCCGCGGGCTCGAGGCGTTCGACAGATTGACGCTCAGCCACGTCGACCTCGGCGTGCGGCTGCACCTCGCCGGCCGCCGCCGCTGGGTGCCCTACGGCGACGTCGCGCTCACGTTCTGGCGGATCAGCGATGTCCTCCGGAACGGCCACCCGATCACCGCCGACCTCACGAGCGCGCCGACCCTCGGCGTCGGGGGCGGAATCGCCGTCTACCTGTCCGAGTCGTGGGCCCTCGATGTGAACGTCAGGACGTCCAGAAGTACGTTGTCGGGCGGCGCGCTGCCTCTCGACGCCGCGTCGTCCCGTCTTGGCGTCGGCCTTTCGTGGTGGCCGTAGGCCGCTCGCCGGAAGCCCGGGCCGCGAGCCGCGTGCCGTTCAGTCGGGGTCGGCCGTCCGCAGGCGTTCGAGCAGGTCCGGATCGATCGACCGCTTGACCGTCCGCCGGTCGAGAGCGAGTCGGCGCGCGGTTTCCTGATAGCTTCCGGTCGTCGCGTAGACGCGCGTGCAGTAGCGCCGGAGGAGCTCCTTCGCCGTCAGTCCGCCGTCACGCCATGCCGCCGTGACGCCGTCGGCCGCATCCCGCGTCCGGGGAGCGACCCGCGGGACGTACCGCCTGCGCACCAGCACGTTGCGGACGCACTGCTCGAGCTCCCTCACGTTGCCGGGCCATGCATAGTCGGCACCGAGATCCCGCTCGATGCAGTCCAGCACCTCGGCGGCCAGATCGGACGCCTCGTCGGCGCCGACCACGCGCTCGCAGACGAACAGGACCAGGTTGCGAAGCTCGCCGGGCGTATCGCGCAACTGGTCGCGGAGCGACGGCGTCTCGATCAGATCGGCGCAGAGCCGATAGTAGAGGTCTTCGCGGAACCGGCCGGCGCGCATCTCGGCGCCCAGGTCGCGGTTGGTCGCGGCGATCAGCTTGCCCCTGAACTCGCGCGGCGTCGTTTCGCCGATCCGCTGAAACTCGCGGGTCTGCAGGACACGCAGCAGCTTGACCTGAATCGCCCCGCCGATCTCGCCGATCTCGTCGAGCAGCACCGTGCCGAACGGCGGGCACGACTCGAGCCAGCCGACGCGATCCTGGAGCGCCCCGGTGAAGGCGCCCTTCCGGTGGCCGAACAGCTCCGATTCGATGAGGGTCGGCGACAACGCCGACAGGTTGAGTGCGTGAAACGCCCCCTCGAGATTCGCCGCGAACACTTCCCGCTGCGGGTCGAACGGGACGTATCGCGAGAGCCCGATGGCCCGGGAGACCAGCTCCTTGCCGGTCCCGGACGGTCCGGTCACGAGCGTGGTGACGTCGTGCATCCGACGGTAGAGCGAGCGCCGGTAGCGGCGCATGTCGTGCGTGAAGATCGACTGCCACACGTCGCCCCGCAGCTTCGCGGCGGGCTGCGACGCGCCGACGATGTTGCGGAAGATGAGGTCGAACGCGCGGCGGACCTGGAAGAAGCAGGCGAACAGGTGCGCCGGCTCCGCGTCCCACGGGAACCGGACCCCGTCGAGGTCCAGGTAGTGCCGCACCTCCCCGCAGAACCGCCGGTAGCACGCCAGCCGCCGGCCGCCGCGCTGCGAGTCGACGTGGACCTGGTGAAGATCGTCCTCGTACCGCCAGTACAGCACCTGGGCGACGACGTAGGAATACAGCGCGAGCTCTTCCGTCGTGGCGGACCCCCGCCGGAGCAGGCGTTCTCGGGCGCCCCGAGCCACGCCCTCGGCGACCGACGCCAGCTTCTCGAGGGCCGGATTCCCCTGGTAGCCCGCCTCGAGACTCCAGACCGCCCCGTGCGGAACCTGGTCGGCGCCGAGAAGCGACCGTTCGATCTCGACGAACTCCGCGTCGAACGGATTGCTGCAGGCCAGCCGCGCCAGCAGCTCCGCGGTTCGACGCGCCTTCTGCGGGAATAGCGGCAACGATCACAAGATGTACGCCGATGGACGTTTCACGTCAATCGGCAACGCCGTCGCTCGCCGTCGACCAGGGCATCGATGCCGCGGGGCGCTGCGCTCGCGCCCGACGTCGTCATGCCGCCGTCCGGTCGCCGCTCAGGCGCCCGCCGCGTCGTAGAGCAGCTTGACGCCGATGAGGAGCAGGGACGCGTGGACGACGCGAAAGAAGAGCTCGTCGTCGACCCGATCGTGCAGGTAGCGGCCGAGGTAGACCCCGACCGGCGCCAGCGGCAGCAGGACCAGCGACGTCAGCAGGTTGTCCGTGGTCCACTGGCCGAGCCAGTAGTAGGGGCCGACCTTCGACCAGTTGACCACGAAGAAGAACAGGACGCTGGTGGCCTGGAACGTCGTCCGGTGCATCCGCTGCGGCAGCAGGAACGCCTGCAGCGGCGGCCCGCCGGCGTGGATCGAAAAGCTCGTGAAGCCGGCGGTGGCGCCCCAGAGCAGGCCCAGGCCGGGGTGCGGCGGACGCGTCCCGCCGCCCGGCCGGTGCCGGAAGTACTGCGCCGCGTAGACGAGCGCGACGACGGCGACGAGGACCCGGAGCCCGTCGGCGGAGATCGCGCGGGCGGTCGCGAAGCCCAGGAGCGTGCCGAGCAGGGCGGCCGGCAGCAGGATGCCGAGATTCTGCCGGTCCCAGCGGCGCCAGTACGCGCGCAGCGCCAGGACGTCCATCACCATCAGGATGGGCAGCATGACGGCCGCCGCCTGGAACGGGCTGACGACCATGGCCATCAGCGGCACGCCGACGACGGCGACGCCCCCGCCGAACCCGCCCTTGGCCATCCCGACGACGAGCACCGCGGCGACCGCGGCGAGATAGAAGTACGGATCTGCGATCATCGACGTGAAGCGTACCCAACAGAGGGGAACGACAGCATGCCAATCATCCTGAACGGGGCCCGGGCTCTGGAGCGCGCCGGGCAATGACGGACCCTGCAGCCGGCGGGAACCCCGGCCCCGTCTCCCGGGCCGCCCGCGTCGACGCGCTCGACGTGCTGCGGGGCTTCGCCCTGCTCGGCATCCTGGCCGTCAACATCCAGCTCTTCGCGATGCCCGCGGCGGCCTACTTCAACCCGACCGCCTTCGGCGATCTGGAGGGGGCGAACTTCCAGGTCTGGCTCGGGACGCGGCTGCTGGGCGATCAGAAGTTCATGACCATCTTCGCGATGCTGTTCGGCGCCGGCATCGTCCTGATGGCGAGCCGGGCCGGGCCGGCCGGCGCGGCCGGCCGCGTGCACTACCGCCGCATGGGCTGGCTCGCGCTCTGCGGCCTGCTGCACGGCCACCTGCTCTGGGCCGGCGACATCCTGTTCCTCTACGCCGTCTGCGGCGCGCTGGTGTATCCGCTGCGGGGGTGGTCGCCGCGGCGGCTGCTGGTCGTCGGCACGGCCACGCTCGGTGTGGCGTCCGCGATTTCGATGGGCGGCGCCGCGTCGTTGCCCGCCTGGCCTGCGGACGCCCGCGCGGCGTTCATCGCCGAGGCCTGGCAGCCGACGCCGGCGATGCTCGCCGCGGAGCTGGCTGCCTACCGGAGCGGATGGCTCGACCAGCTTCCGGTCCGGTCCGCGATGGCGCTCGGCTTCGAGACGCTCGTCGCGCTCATGTGGGGCGTCTGGCGGGCGGGCGGCCTGATGCTGATCGGGATGGGGCTCTTCAAGCTGGACGTCTTCGGCGCCCGGCGCTCCCGGGCCTTCTACGGCGCGCTGGCGGCCGCGGGGCTGCTGATCGGGCTGCCGGTCGAGACCTGGGGAGTCGTGCTCGACTTCCGCTACGGCTGGGACATCTGGTCCTTCTTCCAGGGGGAGCAGTTCAACTACTGGCCCAGCGTCGCGGTCAGTCTCGGCTACGTCGGCCTCGTCATGCTGGCGTGCCGGACGGTTGCGCTCCACACGGCCACCCGGCCGCTGGCCGCCGTCGGACGGATGGCGCTGACGAACTACCTGCTGCAGACCGTGATCTGCACGACGATCTTCTACGGCCACGGCCTGGGTTGCTTCGGGTCGGTGGACCGCCTGGGGCAGCTCGGCGTCGTGGCGGGCGTCTGGGCGTTGCAGCTCGTCGCCTCGCCGCTGTGGCTGCGGAGGTATCGCTTCGGTCCGGCCGAATGGGTCTGGCGCTCGCTGACCTACGGCACGCGGCCGGCGTTTCGACGCGCCTGAGGCCCTCGAGACGAGGAGCGCCCGTGATCGGCAGCTCCGGGGCGGCCACACCCGGTCTCCCACCTTGACATGCATCCGGATTCGTGGCGAGACTGCGGAACATCGAGCTCGTGAACAGCGGGAGGTGCAAGATGGCGCGCAGATGTCTCGTGGGGCTGTGTCTGATGGTCGCGGCGGCGTGGCTGCTCCCGGCGGGGGCCGCGGGGCAGACGCAGGAGGCCGCGTCCGACGGCTGGAGAGTGTCGCGGACGGCGTGGGGCGACCCGGATCTCGAAGGCGTCTGGTCGTTCGCGACCATCACGCCGCTGGAGCGGCCCGGACAGTACGCGGGGCGGGATCGGCTGACCGCCGAGGAGGTCACCGCCCTCAACCAGGACGCGCTGACGCGAGGCGACCAGCCGCCGCCGCCCGGCGACCCGGGCGCCTACAATGCATTCTGGTTCGACCGCGGCGAGTCGACGGGGCGGACGTCGCTGATCGTCGATCCGCCGGACGGGCGCATTCCGTTCACGGCGGTCGGGAGCGGGCGGCGCGACGCCCGCCGGGCCCTGCTCGAGCGGCCGGCCCACGGCCCGGAGGACCGCACGCCCGGCGAGCGCTGCGTGCACCACTCGAAGGCCGGCCCGCCGATGTCGGCAGGCGGCTACAACAACCACCTGCGGGTGCTGCAGGCCCCGGGCTATGTCGTGATCTGGACGGAGCAGAACCACGACGCGCGCATCGTCCCGCTGGACGGCCGCCCGCGGATCGCCGACGCCATCCGCCAATGGATGGGCGACTCGCGCGGCCGGTGGGAAGGCGACACGCTGGTCGTCGAGACGACCAACTTCAACGGCAAGGCCGCCTATCAGGGCTCCGCCGACGGCATGCACCTCGTGGAGCGGTTCACCCGCACCGCCCCCGACACCATCCGCTACACCTACACGGTCGCCGACCCGGAGACCTACACGCGGCCATGGACGGCGTCGATCGACCTCCAGCCGATGGCAGGGGACCTCTACGAGTTCGCCTGCCACGAGGGCAACTACGGCATGGAGGGCATCCTCGCCGGCGCGCGCGCCGACGAGCGCAGGGCGGCGGCGCGGTAGGGAACGGCGTCGGGAGCTCCGTCTTTCAGGGCGTGCCACCGGCCCAGGTGTCGTGCAGCGTGCACGGCGGGGGACACGTGCGGTATAAGGTGTCGGGTGCCTCCCCCGACCATCACCGCCTCCCCCGTCGTTGCCGTGACCATCTGGACCGCGCTCGTTCTCTACGTGGCGGGTGAGTACGGCCGCGTGGGGCGGCCGGCCGCGGCGTGGGCGCGCCCGGTCTGGCTCCTCGGGGGGCTGGTCTACCTCGGGCATGTCGCCGCCGCCTTCGGGATTCACCACGACTGGAGCCACGCGGCGGCGTATGCCTACACCGCGGCCAGGACCGAAGCGTACTTCGGGCTCGACTGGGGCGGCGGCATCTGGGTGAACTACGCCTTCACCGCCGTCTGGGTAGGGGAGGGGCTGTGGTGGCAGTTCGCACCCGCCCGCCACGGGCGGCGGTCACCCTTGCTCACCACGGCGGTACGCTGCACGTTCCTGTTCATGATCGTCAACGGCGCGGTCTTGTTCGTGGACGGACCACGGCGCCTTCTGGGGATCGGCGTCCTCGGGACGTTGATATGGATCTGGCGCATCGGACGGCACGAGCGCGCCTGAGCGTGACGTATCTCCTCAGGGCAGGGCCATGGCGACCAGCTCGCTCGCCATGTCGTCCCAGCCGACGGTGGCGATGATGTACTGCCGGCCGCCGACCATGTAGGTCATCGGGGCGCCGCTGGTGCCGCCCGGCAGCTCGATCTCCCAGACGACGTCGCCGGTGGCCTTGTCGTAGGCCCGGAACATCTTGCCGCCGGGGCCGTTCCACCACTGCGGCAGCGTGGAGACGCCGGTGTTGCCCCCCTCGCCCAGGAAGACGAGCGACCTCGTGACCAGCACCGACGCCCGGCCGCCCTGGCCCAGCCAGGGCAGGTCGAGGTCGCGGAGGGCCGGGTGGTCGCGCGGGCCCGGGCCGTTGGCTACCTGCCAGACGATGTCGCCCGCGTTCAGGTCGATGGCGGTCAGGCGCCCGTAGGGCGGCTTGAAGAGCGGGAGCCCCCGCGGTCCGATGAGCGGCGTGTACCGCTCGCGGACCAGGCGCATGTCGGCGCGCGGATGCTGCGAGGGGGTCAGGGCGACGACGTTGTGGCTGTAGGCGGACGGGACGTACAGGATGCCGGTCTCGGGATCGAGGCCGGCGCCGCTCCAACTCGCCCCGCCGGCCGTGCCGGGGCTGTAGATCGTCCCCTGCTTCGCGCCGGGACGAGGGTCGCGGACGATCGGCGGCGTGAACATCGGCCCCCAGACGTACTGGTCGAGGATCTCGATCGCCTCCTGCCGCAGCTCGGGCGTGAAGTCGATCAGGTCCTCCACCCGCACCCCCTGCAGCTCGAACGGGGGCGGCTTCGTCGGGAACGGCTGCGTGGGCGAAAGCTGCTCCCCGGGCACGTCCGACGCCGGCACCGGGCGCTCCTCGATGGGCCATACCGGCTCACCCGTGGCCCGGTCGAGGACGTAGGTGAAGGCCTGCTTGCTCGGCTGGGCGACCGCCTTGATCGCGCGCCCGTCGACGGTGATGTCGGCCAGCACGGCCGACGACGCGAAGTCGTAGTCCCAGACGCCGTGGTGGATCGCCTGGAAGTGCCAGATACGCTCGCCGGTCCGCGCATCGACGCAGACCAGGCTCTCGGCGAAGAGGTTGTCGCCGGGCCGGTGTCCGCCGTAGTAGTCGTTGGTGGGCGTCGACAGCGGCAGGTAGACGTAGCCGAGCTCCTCGTCGCCCGTGGGGTGCGCCCACATGTTGGTGTTGCCGCTGTACTCCCACGACACCCGGTCGTCCACCGGGTCGGGGCCCCACGTCTCGACGCCGAACTCGTTCTCGAGCGGCACGGTGTGGAACGTCCAGAGGTGCTCGCCGGTGCGCACGTCGTAGCCGCGCACGTCGCCGCGCGGCGACTCCTTGTTGGCGACCCGCTGGTTCGTGGTGATGTCCTCCACGAACGAGCCGATGACGATCACGCCGCGCACGATGATCGGGGCCGAGTTCCAGTAGAAGTTGGGAAAGGGGCGCAGGAGCCCGGTGCGGAGGTCGACCTCCCCCTGGTCGCCGAAGTCGGGGTCGCGCTCGCCGGTCCCGGCATCGAGCGAGACGAGCTTCGGACCGAGGGTCGCGACCACGCGCGCCGCCGTCCCGTCCGTCCAGTAGGCGACGCCGCGGGTCTGGCGCACCCGCACGCCGTCGCTCGGCCCGGTGTTCCAGAGCACTTCGCCGGTCGCCGGATCCAGCGCCGCGATCGTGCCCAGGCCGGTGCTGAAGTAGAGCCGCCCGCCGACCATGAGCGGCGTGGTCTGCGAGCCGACCGGCCCGCGGCTGGTGTCGCCGTTCCGGATGGCGTCGGGGATCACCGGCTGCCGCCACACGATCTCGACGTCCGCGACCGTCTCGGCGTTGATCTGATCGAGCGGCGAGTACTTGGTGCCGGCCTGGTCGGCCGCGTAGGCGGTCCATTCCGCCGTCTGTGCGCCGGCCGCGCCGGCGCCGAGTCCGATGGCCAGGGCCAGCGCGCCGGCAGCCGCTGCGCGGCCCGGGCGGATGCGGGTTGCTGCGTGGCGCATGACGACCTCCTCTGCAGGCGCTGCCGATGCGGGCAGTCTACATGCTGCGGCCGTCGGTGCAACAGATGCGCCGGCCCGAGCGCGGCGTCCGGGCGTGCGAGTGGGGTCCCGGCCCGCTGCGACCGTCGAGCCGTCGAGTGCTTCCGGCTCGCCGCCCGCCGGTGCGCTACACTGCGGGTCCACGGTTGGCGATGGCTGGGACATCCGGTCGTTCGAGTACTTCGGCCCCGCCGCCTCGCATCGGCATCTCGAGCTGCCTGCTGGGCGAGACCGTACGGCACGACGGCGGCCACAAGCGTGACGCCTACCTGGTCGAAACGCTGGGCGCACTGGTCGAGTGGGTACCGGTCTGTCCCGAGGTGGAGGTTGGGCTCGGCACACCGCGCGAACCCATCCGGCTGATCCGGGACGCCGGTCGGCGCGACGGCGTGCGGCTGGTCAGTCGCAGCGGCAAGCAGCTCACGGGCAGGATGCAGCGGTTCGCGCGGGGCCGCCTCCGGTCGCTGGCCAGGGCGGGCCTGAGCGGCTACATCCTGAAGAAGGACTCGCCGAGCTGCGGCATGGAGCGAGTGAAGGTCTGGCACGGCGCTCCCGACCGGGCCGCGGAGCGGAACGGCCGCGGCATCTTCGCGGCGGAGCTGCTGCGGCAGTACCCGAACCTGCCGGTGGAAGAGGAGGGCCGCCTGCACGATCCCGCGCTGCGCGAGAGCTTCTTCGAGCGGGTGTTCGCCTACCAGCGCCTGCGCGCGCTCTTCTCCGCGCGCTGGACCGTCGGCGCCGTCGTGCGCTGGCACAGCACCCAGAAGCTGACCCTGATGGCCCACTCGCCGGTCCGCTACCGGGAGCTGGGGCGGATGGTGGCCGAGGCGAGTCAGATTCCGCGCGCCGAGCTGTGCCGCCGCTACGAGGACGAGTTCATGTCGGCCATGCGCCTGCGGGCCACCCGGGCGCGGCACACGAACGCGCTCATGCACGCGGTCGGCCACCTCAAGCGGCGCCTCGACAAGCCCTCGCGCGACGACCTGCTGGCCGTGCTCGAGGACTACCGCCTCGGCCTCGTGCCGCGCATCGTGCCCCTGACCCTGGTGCGCCATCACGCGCGCCGGCTGGAGGCGGCGTATCTGCTCGAGCAGAGCTACCTGAACCCGCATCCGAAGGAGCTGGCGCTCCTGAACCACGTCTGATACCACTCAGGACGGAGTATTTCGCCGGCGGAGCAGAGGACCATGCGGATCATTGCCGGCTCGGGGCCCGCCTACCCGAGCAACCGGAGGATGGCGACGGTTCCACCGATGGTGGCGAGCGTCTGCGCGAGCATTGCGCCGGCGAACCGCCATGTCAAACGCGCCTCAAGACCTGACAGTGCGGCATCCAGGCGCTCCGGCGTGACGTGCTCGCCGTACTCGGCTGCCTGGCGGATGGCATCGGCCAACGCGTCGGCCTGGCCGCGCTCGATGCCGGCGGCGGTCAACTGTCGGGCGATGGTGAGCGAATCGAACATCGAAGAACCTCAACGAGTTGAAGACATCAGCTCGCTCCGACCGTCCGGAGTCGCGGACGACGACACGGCTCCGTCGCGGGGAGCTTCTCGGCCGCGGAACCGTCGAAAGCCCTTGCCAGCAGGGTATCACGGCCGCGACGGCGAGCGCGGTATTCTCCGGTCAGGTTGATGTGCTACCAGCCGCGCGGCGAAACGTGGGCCGGACCCAGGGGCGTCCGACAAGCGCGCTGGCGCCGGCGAACGTGGCCGCGTCGCCCAGCGCTTCCTCGATGCGCAGGACCTCGTTCCACTTCGCCATGCGCTCGGAGCGCGCGAACGAGCCCACCTTGAGCTGGCCGGCGCGCCAGCCGACCGCCAGATGGGCAATGGTCACGTCCTCCGTCTCGCCGGAGCGGGCCGAGACAATGGTGGCGAAGCCGGCGGCGCGCGCCGCGTCGAGGGCGGCGCGCGTCTCGGTCACCGTGCCGGCCTGGTTCGGCTTGACCAGCAGCGCGTTGCAGGCCCGGTCCCGGGCCGCCCCCGCGACGCGGGCGGCGTCGGTGACGAGGTAGTCGTCGCCGACGACCTGCACCCGATGGCCCACTGCCGCCGTGAAGCGCTGCATGCCGGCGACGTCGTCCTCGGCCAGCGGATCCTCGATGGACACGATCGGATAGCGGTCGATCCAGCCGATCAGCAGCTCGCCGAGACCGTCGCTGTCGACCGTGCGTCCGTCGCGGCCGAGCCGGTAGCGCCCCGCTGCGCGCAGTTCCGACGCGGCGACGTCGAGCGCGATGGCGAGGTCGTCGCCGGGCGTGCGGCCGGCGTCCTCGATGGCCCGGACCAGGCACTCCAGCGCGTCCTCGTTCGCGTCGAACGCCGGCCAGTGGCCGCCCTCGTCGGCGACGCCCTGCCGCCGGCCTGCCCTGGCCATCCGCGCGCCCGCGGCCAGGTACACCTCCGCCGTCCATTCGAGCGCCTCCGCGAAGGTCGACGCCCCGACCGGCATCACCATGAAGTCCTGGATGTCGACCCGGCGCCCGGCGTGGGCGCCGCCGCCGAAGATCTGGACCTCGGGCAGCGGCAGCAGGGCGGGGGCGTCGCCCAGGAGGTGGTGCCACAGCGGGCGCCCCGCGGCGGCGGCGGCGGCGTGCAGCCCCGCCATCGAGACCGCGACGAGCGCGTTGGCGCCCAGGCGGCTCCGGTTGTCCGTGCCGTCGAGATCGATCAGCGTCCGGTCGAGGGCGGCCTGGTCCGTGACGCTGCGTCCGCGCAGCGCGGGAGCGATCTCCTCGTTGACGTTGCGCACCGCGGCCCGCACGTCGCGCCCGCCCAGGCGTGTGCCGCCGTCCCGCAGATCGATTGCCTCGCCCCGGCCGGTCGAGGCCCCGGCCGGGGCAATGGCGCGCCCGACGGCGCCGCCTGCCAGACGGACCTCGGCCTCGACGGTCGGGCGCCCCCGCGAGTCCCACACCCGGCGGGCCGAGACGCTCCGGATCGCGGGCGATGACGTCGTCATGGGAGGCCCATCGTCCAGGCGGGGCCGGCCTGTTCCATCATGCGCTCTGCCGCAGCTCTGCGGTCCAGGTCTCCCGCACCGCGGCGAGGGTGGCGGGCGGATGCAGGATCAGGGGCCGCGCCGTACGCCGCACGCGCTCGCGGTCGGCCTCCGCGGCGACGTACTCGACGGGCGACTTGCCGTCGACCCGGGCGAGAAAGAGGCCGGGCAGCAGCGCCGCCGCCCGCTCCTCGACCCCCGCCCGCGGCTCCCAGTGCGCCCCCGCGAGGTAGGTCTCGGCCAGCGCGTCGAACGAACGCAGGAACGCGGCGGTCGCCCGCGGCGTCCAGAGGCACTTGAGCAGCAGGTGGTTCAGGCAGAAGGCCAGATCGAAGGCCGGGTCGCCGTACCACGCGCACTCGGCGTCCAGGAAGATCGGACCGTCCGGCCCGATCAGAATGTTCTTCGGGCTGACGTCGCCGTGCACCAGCGCACGCTTCGTGCCCGCCGTGCGCGAGACGATGGCCTGCAGCCGATCGGCGAGGTCGGGATGCCGTGCAGCGGTTGCGACCAGGTACGGCTCCAGCCGGATGGCGTGGAAGATGTCGTCGGTGGCGAAGCGGGCCCGGACGTCCGCCCGGCCGGCGGTGGCGTCGTGGATCGCGGCCAGGCGCTTTCCGACCGCCCGCGCGGTGGCTTCGCTGGCGATGCCGTCCCGCAGCAGCGCCTTCCAGAGCCGGTGGACCTGCGGAGCCAGGAACCCCATGGCGAAGCAGCCCGCCTCGAGGTCGTGCGCGACGAGCGGAGGCACGCTCGACGGCGCGATGCCGCCCGCCGCGCGCAGCCACTCCCACTCGCAGCGGTTGCGCTCGACCGGCGCCTCCCAGACCGCGTCGACCTTGAGTCGGGGGAGCGCCCGCTTCACGCAGATCGGACCGGTTGGAAGATCCACCCGCCAGATGTCGGAGGAGACGCCGCCGGTGAGCGGCGTCATGCGGGGCAGCGCCTGCCCCCGCACGAGACCCATGCGCCGGAGCGCGTCCACGATGATGGCGTCGGGCTCGGGCACCGTCCCACGTATGATAGCGAGCGGCGCAGCGGAGGACCGCTGGTGGCCGGCGGCCGCACCGGGGCGCGCCGGTCTCGTCCCGGAGCTGCCGACCATGAACGTCGTGTACCACTATGCGGCCGGTCCGCGTCTGGCCGGCCGGCTCGCGGCGCTCGAGCGCGAGGGACTGTCGGTCTCCGTCTGCGCGATGTCGGACCGCGCCCGCTTCGCCAGGCTCCTGCCCGAGACCGACGTCCTGTGGCATCTGCTCGAGCCCGTCACCGCGGAGGTCGTCGCCGCGGCGCCGCGCCTGCGTCTGGTGCAGAAGATCGGGGTCGGCGTCAACACCATCGATCTGGACGCGTCGCGGCGTCGCGGCGTGGCCGTCTGCAACCTGCCCGGGACCAACACCCGGGCGGTCGCGGAGATGACCCTGCTGCTCATGCTGGGCGCCCTGCGGCGCGTGAGCCGGCTCGACGCGGCGACCCGGGCCGGCCGGGGCTGGCAGCTCCCGGCCGAGCTCCAGGACAGCTACGGCGAGGTGGGCGGCCGGACCGTCGGGCTGGTCGGCTGCGGCGCCGTGGCGAGCCGGCTCGGCCCGATCCTGCAGGCGATGGGCGCGCGCGTCCTGTTCGCCAGCCGCGGCGAGAAGCCGGGAGCGGTGGGTGAGCGGCGGCCGTTGGCGGACCTGCTCGCCGAGAGCGACGTCGTCTCCCTCCACGTGCCGCTCACGCCGGAGACCGAACGCCTGATCGACGCCGAAGCCATCGCCCGCATGAAGCCGGGCGCGGTCATCGTCAACACGGCCCGCGGCGCCCTGATCGACGAGGCGGCGCTCGTCGCCGCCCTGCGCACGGGACGCATCGGCGCGGCCGGGCTCGACGTCTTCGAGACCGAGCCGACGCCCGCGGGCAGCGCGCTCCTCGCGCTCGACAACGTGGTCTGCACGCCGCACCTCGCCTGGCTGACGCACGAGACGCTGGAGCGGAGCCTCGCGGTGGCGGTCGAGAACTGCCGGCGCCTGGCGGCCGGCGAGGACCTGCTGCACCGGGTCGTGTAGGCGCCGATGTCTCGCTTGACCTCCGTCGAGTCCGAACCATACTGTTGAGTGCCGCCTCGAGGGCGACCAAGCGAACTACGGAGCGGGGAACCGGCCCGGAGCCGACGTCGACCGGGTCCGGATCGTCTTCCCGGCCGTAGCCACCCAGGCCGCCCCAGTTGCGCAAGGTCCCCTGGACCTCGCCGTACGCGATGTCGCCGAGGAACTCCAGGACGCCCACCGGTTTCGGCTCTGCCATGGGCTCGTTCACCGCGGCGGTTCACCGCTCCCCTCGAGCCGGCGCTGCCGCAGCCGGGACGCCCGCTGGCGCACGGCCGGCTCGGTCCGGCCGAGCCGCTCGGCGAGCTCGACCAGGCGGCGGCCGCCGTGCTCGTAGTCGAGGGCGTCGGCCAAGCGCACGGCCGTATCCTCGGTCGGTGTCCAGCGCCTGGTCAGGAGGGCCCGCTCTCCTTGGAATTATGGGTGCTCGGGGCAAGTAGCATATAAACGTCTGATTATAAATGGCTTGCGTGGTACGAGTGGTGGACCGCATGGGATTCGAACCCACGACCTCCGCGTTGCGAACGCGGCGCTCTCCCAGCTGAGCTAGCGGCCCATCGGGCAGAATCAATAACTTACAGGATCGCGGCCGCGTACGGCCAGCGGCGGCGGGGCGGCGCGCGGCGGGCGCGGGCTGGCGGTGGCCCGGTCCGGCGCGGGAAGCGGCGCATCCGGCGGCATCCAGGGGTTTGCAACGGTCGCGCCAAGTGCTACTCTGGCGGGGACCTGTGTCCCGAACGCCAACCGAGAGGTGTATTGCGATGATGAAGACCGCCTGGAATCCGCGCCTGTCCCTGGCCGCGTTCGTGCTCGCCGGCTTGGCTTTCGCGCCGCTGCCCGCCGCCGGCGCCGAGGCGGAGGCCGAGGTGACGTTCAGCAAGCACATCGCGCCGATTCTGCAGCGGTCGTGCGAGAACTGCCACCGCCCGCAGGGCGGGGCGCCGATGGCCCTGACCACCTACGAGGAGGTGCGGCCGTGGGCGCGCTCCATCCGGAACCGGACCGAGGCGCGCGAGATGCCGCCCTGGTTCATCGACAAGAACATCGGCATCCAGCGCTACAAGGACGATCCGTCGCTCAGCAATGACGAGATCGAGCTGATCGGCGCCTGGGTGGACAACGGCGCGCCGCGGGGCAATCCGGCCGATCTGCCGCCGCCCATCGAGTGGCCGGGCGACGGCTGGACCTACGGCACCCCCGACCTGATCGTGCCGTCGCCCGCGGGGACGATCGAGGCCGAGGCGGCCGACTGGTTCGGCGAGTGGGGGCACAGTCCGACCGGCCTGACGGAGGACCGCTACGTGAAGGCGATCGAGGTCCAGGAGGTCAGGCTCTGGGAGGAGGAGGTCGAGGTGGACGACACCGGGCGGGCCGCGCTGGGCCTGTTCGTCGTGCACCACGCGGTGCTCACGGCCGAGTCGCCGGAGGACCCGAGCGGGCCGGCCGCGTGCGGCGCGCAGACGTTCTGCGGGGAGCGGGACGACGAGTTCACCCTGGTGCACGAGCTGGGCCAGAACCCGACGGTCTATCCCGACGAGGTGGGCGTGCTGCTGCCGGCCGGGTCGGTCATCACGTTCAACTCCATGCACCTGCACTCCATCGGGCGCGAGGTGCGGGCCCGTCTCGACGTCGGCTTCACGCTGCACCCCGAGGGGTACGATCCGAAGTACAAGCTGGGCGCCACCAGCCTGCGCCGGGCGACGCACTACGACTACGAGTTCGACATCCCGTCGAACGACGACAACGTGATGCGCGACGGCTTCCACCGGCTCACCGAGCCGACCAAGCTGCTGACGTTCGAGCCGCACCTGCACTCGAGCGGCAAGCGGATGTGCTTCGAGGCGCTCTACCCGAACAACGCGCGGGAGATGCTGAGCTGCGCCGACTACGACCACAACTGGGCCAAGGTGTACGTCTACGAGGACGACGTCGCGCCGCTGCTGCCGGCCGGGACGGTCATCCACGTGATGGCCTGGTACAACAACTCGGCCACCAACAAGAACGTGGTCGACCCGCGCAACTGGAAGGGCTGGGGCAACCGCTCGATCGACGACATGATGTCCGGCATCTCCCGCATGGTGCCGATGACCCAGGAGCAGTTCGAGGCGGAGCTCGCCGCGCGCGGCGGGACACCGGTGTTCGCGACGTCGCAGGATCAGCAGTAGCCGGGACGCCCGGCCGCATCACCGGTTCAGGGGGGCGACCATGAGAACCCGCATTCGCGAAATCGTCGGTGCGGCGGTCGTGCTGGCCGCCGTCGTCGGCTTGCTGGAGACGGCTGCGCCGCGCCACGCGGTGGAAGCGCAGGGGCTCGTCACGTCCTGGGGAGACCCCGATCTGCAGGGCATCTGGACGGACCCGTTCGCCACCCCCCTGGAGCGGCCTGACCGGTTTGCGGACCGGGAAGAGTTCACGGCCGAGGAGCGCGCCGATCTCGACGAGCAGCGCGTGGCGCTGCCGCGCCGCGACGCGCGCGAAGGGGTCGGCACCGAACGCGACGTGGCCGGCGCGTACAACGCGGTGTTCCAGTCGATCCGGCCGACGGGGCCGCGCACGTCGCTGATCGTGGACCCGCCGGACGGCCGCATCCCCGCGCTGACCCCCGAGGCGCGGGAGCGGATCACGGCGCAGCGGGAGTTCCGGCTCGCCCTGCTCCAGGCCACCGCGACCTGCCGCGACCAGGAGCCGGCGTGCGCCGGCTGGGAGTACGGGCCGCCGTCGCCCCTCCGCGAGGAGCAGCCCCCCTACTACAACACCGACCGGCTGAACCGCAACGACGGCCCCGAGGATCGCAGTTTGTCGGAGCGCTGCATGGGCGCGCTGCTGCCCGACTTCAGCGGCTACCGGCGCATCGTGCAGTCGCCCGACGCGGTGTCGATCTTCTACGACGTGGGGCAGGGCCAGGGCTGGCAGCGCACCATCCCGATCACCGACCGCCCGCATGTTCCGCCTAACGTGCGGCAGTGGTGGGGCGACTCGCGCGGGCGCTGGGAGGGCCGTACGCTGGTGGTCGACGTCAGCAACTTCAGCCCCAAGACCGACTACCGGGGCTCCCGCGAGAACCTGCGCCTCGTCGAGCGCTGGACGCGCCTCGACGTGGGGACGCTCGAGTACATCGTGACGGTCGAGGACCCGACGACGTGGACGGGGCCGTGGACCGTGCGGCAGGAGCTCATCATCCAGGACGGCCAGGCCAATCGCATCTACTACGAGCCCCGCTGCCACGAGGGGAACTACGGCCTGCCTGCGCAGCTCGCGGGCTCGCGCGTCGAGGAGCGGGCGTTCGCCGAGGGGCGCGGCCCGGATCCGGCCACGCGGGACACCGCAACGAGCGGCGCCGGCACGGGCGGCGTCGACCCGCTGACCGGACGTTAGGGTTGGACCAGCGGGCCGGGGCCTGGCTACCGCCGCAGGAAGCGCTGCACGCGCTTGCCTTCGAGCGTCTCGCCGACGTAGAGGTTGCCGCGCGAGTCGGCCGCCAAGCTGTGGGCGGCGGTGAAACCGCCGGCCCGGTGGCCGCCGAAGCCGAACGAGTCGACGACCGACAGGTCGGCGCGCTCGATCACCCAGATCTTCTGGTTCATCCCGTCGATGTTGTAGAGGAACCGCTGCTCGGCGTCGGGCGAGAAGTCGACGTCGAACGCGGCCCCGAAGGCGAGCGTCCGGGGGGCGATGACGACCTCGTCGAGGTACGTGCCGTCCTTCTCGAACACCTGGATGCGGTTGTTCACGCGGTCGCACACGTAGAGGCGGCCGTCGGCGGCCAGGGTGGCGCAGTGGACGGGACGCCCGAACTGCTGCGACAGCGTCGCGTCCGGATCGTAGGTGTAGGGGTCGTCGGTCGGCATGTTGCCGTAGGCGCCCCAGTGCCGCTTGTACTCCCCGCTGTCGGCGTCGAACACTGCGACGCGCCGGTTGCCGTAGCCATCGGCAATGTAGACCTCGTTCGCGTCCGGATCGACGTGGAGCTCCGCCGGCTTGCCGAAGTTCGCGGTGTCGTTGCTCCCCTGGCCCTGCCCCTGTGCGCCGATCTGCAGCAGGAACCTGCCGTTGCGGGTGAACTTGAGCACCTGCGAGTCCTGGTCGCCGCTGCCCCCGAGCCATACGTTGTCCAGGTGGTCGATGAAGATGCCGTGCTCGGACTGCGGCCACTCGTAGCCCGCCCCGGGGCCGCCCCAGGTCTGCACGACGTCGCCCTCCTGGTTGAACTCGATGACCGGCGGGGCCGGCCGGCAGCACTCGGCGAGCGGCGGGTCGGCGTCGGCGCCGCGCTCCTGCGGCGTGAGGCTTCCGGGCCGGTGCACGATCCAGATGTGGTCGCGGGAATCCACGGCCACGCCCACCACGTTGCCGAGCGTCCAGTTGTCCGGGAGCGGCTTCGGCCACGTGGGGTCGAACGCGAAGCTCGGCGCCCCGTCGGCGCCCGCCTGGGAGGCGGCCGCACCGGCGGGCGAGCCCGACAGCGCCGAGGCGCCGGCGCCGAGCGCGGCGCCGACGGCGCACAACAGCAGTCCGTAGCCGAGTCGTCGATAGATCATGGTCGCCTCATCTATTCGCTCACGACGAAGGTGATGTCCTCGGACGTCATGAGGCCGCCGTCGTGCGCGAGGCAGCGCAGCACGTACGTCCCGGGCGCCGCGAAGCTCGCGCTGACGACCCACTTGCCCCCGGGCGGGACCGGCGGGGTCTCCCAGCCGATCGAGTACGGCGAGTCGGTCCAGTCCCGGTAGTTCTCCCAGGCGTCGAACTGCGGCGGATCGAAGGCGACGTCCCCGGCGCCGCGGTAGACGAACCAGGAGAGCCGCAGCCCGGTCGCGGAATCCGGGCAGCAGCGCTGGCCGATGCCTTCCCCGACCAGCACCGCGCGCGGCGCGGGTATCCCGTCGTCCGCTGCGACCGCCGTCAGGACGATCGGCTCGCCGACCCGGACGTGCAGGGTCGCTTCGCCCTCCACGCGCAGCGTCGGCGCCGTGTTGCCGAACAGGTCGTTGCCGCCGCCGGCCTGGCCGCCGGCGCCGCTGTTGTTCATCACGACGATGTCGTCGATGAAGTAGTCGGACCTGAGCGTGGCGTAGGCCCGCTCGGTCCGGCCGTTGCTGGTGAGCGTCCACACGACTTCCCGGTCGCCGAAATCGGCCGGCACGCGGACCCTGAACAGGAACCGGCTGCGCTGCGGATAGAAGTGGGTCGGCTGGCCCTGGTCGGGATCGCCCGGCTCCAGGTAGTTGGCCGGACCGATCGGGAGATCCAGCTCCTCCCGGTGGTTGCGGTTGAAGTAGCCGAAGACGAGGTTGAACGATCCGTCGGCGTTGCGCTCCCACCCTTCGTAGACGGGTACGACGCTCTGCCCGCGCGGGTACGCCACTTGGGCGTGCGTCGTCGCGGCCGCGGCGGCCATCAGGACGAGGACGGCGACGGCGGCGCCCGTCCGCCGCGCGGCACGCCGGGCGCTACTGCTGGTCATTGTCTTGGCCTTCCACGGCGCCCCGGCCTCCCACGACCGCGGGGTCGGCGCCGCACAGCGGGCAGCCGACGACCGTCTGCCCCTTGCGCAGGCCGAGCGCCGCGCGCCGCTCGGCCATCTCCTGCCGGAACTGCTCGTCCGTCAGGTAGATGACCTCGCCCAGGTGATTCATCATGTTGTCGATCGAGCGGTGGCCCAGGCCGGACCAGTTCCGCGGATCGGACACGTTCGGGTTCGTGGGCGTGTTGTTGAAGTAGCCAGTCATGCGGAGGATGGTGCCCTTCGGCAGCAGCGGCGCCGCGTGGTCGGCGAAGTTGTACGTCCGCACCCAACTGTGGTCGTATCCGACGCAGCTCAGCGTCTCGATCTGGGTCGTCCGGCCCCAGATGGCGTCCATGCACATGCGCACCCCGGCGGCGTGCATGTGCGGCTCGAAGGAGACGATCCGCACGTTGTCCTCCAGCACGGTGAAGGCTTCGAACTTCTGGTTGTCCTCCATCGGCCGGATGTCGAGGTTCATGCTGTTGCCGAACAGGCCCATGCGGCTGTGGGGCCGGGTCGGCTCGTAGCCCCTGGGGTGCAGCCTGAAGCCGATCTCCACGTGGGCCCTGGCGTCCTCGCTGCTCGCGTGCAGGTGGATGGAGTAGATCTCGGCCTTCGAGCCGATGCCCAGCGGCCGGCCCGCGTCGGGATCGAAGATGTCGGCGTTGCGCCCCACCTCGTGGCAGGGATAGCGCGTGCGGGTGTTGCCGTCGGCCGCGATCGTGCCCCAGCACAGGTGGTGGAAGACGAAGCGGCCGCCGACCGTCCGGCCGCCGAGGCGGCCGCCCAGATCGTTGATCTCGCGCATCTCGACCGCCGCGACGTAGCGGTCCTCGGTCAGGCCGGTGGGAATCTCGCCGAACGGCCCCCACCAGTCGGGCGCGCCGGCCGCGATCTCGACGCTCTCGGTCGTCAGGACCAGATCGGGCTCGCCGAGCTCCCAGGCGTCCTCCTCGGAGAAGGTGAGCGGGGGCGGCATGTCGGCCGGATCGCCCCGGGGGGCCCCGCCGTCCACCCAGGCGGCGATCGTCGCGATCTCTTCAGCGGTCAGCGACGGGTCGTTCTTGTAGTCCTGGATGCCGATGTCCTTCTCGACGTACCAGGGCGGCATGGCGCCGGGCTGCGTGCGCAGCCCGGTGCGGTACTTGATGGAACGGGCCCACGGCCGCACGTCCTCGTAGCTCAGCAGCGACATGGGCGCGAGCGAGTTCGGGCGGTGACACTGCTGGCAGCTCCGCTGCAGGATGGGCGCCACGTCCCTGGTGAAGGTCACCGGCTCGCTCGGGGCGCCCTGTCCGGCCGCCGCCGCCATCGGAAACGCGGCCGCGCCGGCCGCTGCCACCGTGGCCGCCGCCAGGAGGCCCGGCACCCGCGAGGCGGCCGACCCGTTCCGTCGGGGATTCGGCATCTTGACTTCCTCCGCGGCCATTCTGGCGGACCCCCCCCCGAGAACACAAGCCGGAATCGTCCCACAAGGCGCGCACGGCGCGCCTCGGCGGTAGCGGCGCGGGGCGATGGGGTCCCCGCAAGCGGACGCCGGGGGCTCGGGGCGCAGCCCCGTCTGAAGGAAGCTGCGCACAGCGCGCCTCGGCGGTAGCGGCGCGGGGCGATGGGGTCCCCGCAAGCGGACGCCGGGGGTTCGGGGCGCAGCCCCGTCTGAAGGAAGCTGCGCACAGCGCGCCTCGGCGGTAGCGGCGCGGGGCGATGGGGTCCCCGCAAGCGGACGCCGGGGGTTCGGGGCGCAGCCCCGTCTAATTGAAGTCCCGCAGCAGCTCGAGGTACTTGAGCGCCCCGCCGGTGTTGAACAGCACGACGCTGGCGTCGGGATCGACGACGCCGCGGGCCAGCAGGGCGCGCAGGGCGCAGAGCGTGGCGCCGCCCTCGGGCGCGGCGCTGATGCCCTCGAGGCGGCCGATCTCGCGCATGGCGGCGATCATCTCGTCGTCGTCGACCGCCACGGCCGCGCCGCGGCTCTCCCGCAGCGCGCGGAGGATCAGGAAGTCGCCGACCGCGCCCGGCACCCGCAGGCCGTCGGCGACCGTGCGGGCATCCGTCCAGAGGCCGGCGCGCTCCGCCCCGCTCTCGAACGCGCGCACGATCGGCGCGCACCCCGCCGCCTGCACCGACACGAGGCGGGGCCGCTTGCCGGCCGGCATCCACCCGAGCCGCTCGAGCTCCTCGAAAGCCTTCCACATGCCGACGATGCCCGTGCCGCCGCCGGTCGGGTAGACGATCCAGTCGGGCCAGCGCCAGTCGAGCTGCTCCGCCAGTTCGTAGGCCATCGTCTTCTTGCCTTCGACGCGGTACGGCTCCTTCAGCGTCGAGACGTTGTACCATCCGGCCTCGGCGCCGCGCTCGGCGGCGAGGCGTCCGGCGTCGTTGATCAGCCCGTCGACCAGGGTGACCTCGGCGCCGTAGAGCTCGCACTCGCGCACGAACGGCTGCTTGACGTCGCGCGGCATGAAGACCCGCGCCGCCAGCCCCGCCGCGGCGGCATACGCCGCGAGCGCGTTGGCGGCGTTGCCCGCCGACGGCGCCGCCAGCGTGCGCGCGCCGAGGTCGCGCGCGCGCGTCACGGCCACCGTCATGCCGCGCGCCTTGAACGAGTTGGTGGGGTTCAGCGACTCGTCCTTCACGTAGAGCGAGCGCATCCCGAGCTCGCGTCCGAGCCGGGCCGCGCGGACGAGCGGCGTGAAGCCCTCGCCCAGGCTGACCGGTGCGCGCCCCGGCGCGATGGGCAGCACCTCGCGGTAGCGCCACAGCGTCGGCTCGCGTCCCTGCAGCGTGTCCCGCGACCAGGTGCGCGCCAGCGACTCCAGGTCGTAGCGCGCGAGGAGCGGCGCGCCGCAGGCGCACAGGAACTGGGGCGTGCCGGCGTCGCGGGGCGCCGCACCGCAGGCGGCGGAGCACTCGAGGCGGGTTGGCGAGGACATGCTGGCCGCCGGGTTGGCCGTGTCGCGGAGCGCCGGGCTAGCGCTCGAGCAGCTCCGCGTCCTTGGTCTTCTGCAGCTCGTCGATCTGGTGGACGTGCGTGTCCGTGATCTTCTGGATCTCGTCGAGCGCCCGCCGCTCGTCGTCCTCGCCGAGCTCGTGATTCTTCAGCAGCTTCTTGAGCCCGTCGTTGACGTCCCGCCGCACCTGGCGCACGTTGTTGCGGCCCTCCTCGGCCAGCTTGTGCACGAGCCTGGAGAGCTCCTTGCGGCGTTCCGAGGTGAGCGCCGGGATGGGAATGCGGACGATGCGTCCGTCGTTGTTCGGGTTCAGACCCAGGTTGGCGCTGCGGATCGCCCGCTCGATGGCGGCCATCTGGTACGGGTCGAACGGCGTGGCGACGATGAGCGTCGGCTCGGGAACCGCCAGGCTCGCCACCTGGTTCAACGGCACGCGCGTCCCGTACGCCTCGACCAGAACCGAGTCCAGGATGCCGATCGAGGCGCGCCCCGTGCGCACCCCGGCCAGCTCGTGACGTACGTGCTCGACGGCGCCGGCCATGCGCCGGCGGGCCTCGGCCGCAGCCGATTGAGGGTCTGTGATGTCCATGGTCTCACCTTGGCTGGCGCACGCTCACGCGGACACGACCGAGCCGACCTGCTCCCCAAGGACGGCCCTCCGAATGTTTCCGTGCACGCGCAGGTTGAACACGACGATTGGCAGATCGTTGTCCATGCACAGCGAGATGGCGGTGGCGTCCATCACCCTCAACTGCTGTTCGAGCACCTGCAGATAGGACACCGAGTCGAGTCGTGTCGCCTGTGGATCGAGGTGCGGATCGGCCGTGAAGATGCCGTCGACCTTCGTGGCCTTCAGAATCACCTCCGCCCGGATTTCCATGGCGCGCAGGGCGGCGGCCGTGTCCGTCGTGAAGTACGGGTTGCCCGTGCCCGCGGCCAGGACGACCACGCGGCCCTTCTCGAGATGCCGGATCGCGCGGCGCCGGATGAACGGCTCGGCCACCTCGCGCATCTCGATTGCCGTGACCAGACGCGTCTCGACTCCCTGGCGTTCGATGGCATCCGACAGGGCCATCCCGTTGATGACCGTCGCCAGCATGCCCATGTAGTCGGCCGTCGCCCGGTCGAGCCCGCGGCCGCTGGCAGCGAGGCCGCGAAAGAAGTTGCCGCCCCCGATCACGACGGCCGTTTGAACGCCGAGCCCCTGCACCTCGCCGATTTCGCGGGCAATCTGATCCGCCACGGGCGGATCGATCCCGAAGGCCTGATCGCCCATGAGGGCTTCGCCCGACAGCTTGAGCAGGATGCGCCGGTAGGGGGCCATGGTCAGCGCCGGTCGAACCGCGACCCCGCCGGGGACGCGATACCGGTCGGATGCAGCGAGGCTCCTGCCACGGGCAGCTCGGACGCTACGTGGTCGACTCGCCCACCTTGAACCGCGCAAAGCGGGCGATGGTGATGTTCTCGCCCAACTTGGCGATGGCCGCGTTGACCATCTCGCCGATCGTCGTCTTCGGGTCCCGAATCGACGGCTGGTCCAGCAGCACCACCTGCTCGTAGTAGCTGTTGAGCTTGCCCTCGACGATCTTCTCGATGACGTGCGGCGGCTTGTTGGAGTCGGCGAACTGCGCGCGGACGATGTCCCGTTCCCGCTCCAGGTCGTCCGCCGCCACCTCGTCGCGGCGCACGCAGGTCGGGTTTGCCGCGGCGACGTGCATGGCCACTTCCTTGACGAGCGTCTGAAAGTCGTCCGTGCGGGCCACGAAATCGGACTCGCAGTTGACTTCCACCAGCACGCCGACCTGGCCGCCCAGGTGCACGTAGTGACCGACCAGCCCCTGGGCCGTGGTCCGCCCGGCGCGCTTGGCCGCCTTGGCCTGGCCGCGCGTGCGCAGGACCGTTACCGCCTTGTCGAGGTTGCCGTCGGCTTCCGCGAGCGCCGACTTGCACTCCATGAAGCCGGCCCCGGTCATGTCTCGGAGTTGCTTTACCTGTGTCGCACTGATCGGCATGGTGAGGGTTCGGACGCGTCAGACCGAGGCGGGAGAGTGCGCCTGCGTCGGCGCGGACTTGGGCGCCGGCGCGGACCCGGCGCGGTCGCGCGCACCGTTGTCTCCGCCGCCGGCCGGCTGCGCTGCCTCGCGCAGGCCGCGGCCCATGATGACTGCATCGGCGATGCGGGTCACGAAGAGACGAATCGACCGCAGCGCGTCGTCGTTGCCCGGAATGATGTAGTCGACATCGTCCGGATTGCAGTTGGTGTCGACGATGCCGATCACCGGAATCTTGAGCGTGCGCGCTTCGTCGACGGCGATCTTCTCCTTGCGGGTGTCCACGACGAACACCGCGTCGGGCAGCCGGGTCATCTGCCGGATGCCGTCGAGGTTCTTGTGGAGCTTCCGCTTCTCCTTCTCGATGCGGGCGATCTCCTTCTTCGAAAGCGATTCGTACCGGCCGTCCTCGGCCATCGACTCGAGCTCGCGGAGCCGGCCGATGCTGCGCTGAATCGTCATGAAGTTCGTCAGCAGGCCGCCGAGCCAGCGCTGGTTGACGAAGTACATCCCGCAGCGCTGCGCCTCCTCCTGGATCAGATCCTGGGCCTGGCGCTTGGTGCCGACGAAGAGGATCGAGCGGCCGTCGGTCGCGAGCCGTGAGACGAACTCCTCCGCTTTCGTGAAGAGCCTGGCGGTCTTGCTGAGGTCGATGACGTAGATCCCGTTCCGCTCGCCGAAGATGTACTTCTTCATCTTCGGATTCCAGCGTCGTGTCTGGTGGCCGAAGTGGACCCCAGACTCCAGCAGTTCCTTCAGCGTGATCGGCGCCAAGCTGCCTCCATCCGGTGAATTACCGCTTGCTGAACTGGAAGCGCTTGCGGGCGCCCGCCAGCCCGTACTTCTTGCGCTCCTTCACCCGTGCGTCGCGCGTGAGCATGCCGGCCTTCTTCAGGCGCGGCCGCAGCTCGGGGTCGGCGAGCGCCAACGCCCGCGCGATGCCGAGCTTGAGCGCGCCGGCCTGGCCGGCGACGCCGCCGCCGGCCGCCGTGGCGCGCACATCGAACTTGTCGGCGACCTCGCACAGCTCGAGCGGCTCGGTGATGCGGGTCCGGACCGAGGCGGTGGGGAAGTGGACTTCCAGCGTCCTGCGATTGATGCTGATCGATCCCGTGCCGGGCTTGAGAAACACGCGGGCCGTCGACGTCTTGCGCCGACCGGTGCCGTAGAAGTCGACTGCCACCCTCAACGCACCTCGTACTGTGTCGGTTGTTGCGCCCCGTGCGGATGCTCGGGGCCGGCGTAGACCTTCAGCTTCCGATAGATCGCCGCACCCAGCTTCGTCTTCGGCAGCATGCCGCGCACCGCCTGCTCGACCAGTCGGGTCGGATGTTGGCTGCGCACGGTGGCGGCCCGCTGCTCCCGCAGGCCGCCCTGGTAGCCGCTGTGCCGGCGGTAGAGCTTCTGGCTCTCCTTGCGCCCGGTCAGCCGCGCGTGCCTGGCATTGACGATGATGACGTGATCGCCGAGGTCCAGAAACGGCGTGTAGGACGGCTTGTGCTTGCCTTGCAGCAGGCGGGCGGCGGCGGTCGCGACGCGCCCGAGGGCATGCGAGTTGGCGTCAATCACATGCCAGGCGTCGTGCCGGTTGCTACGGGTTGGTACGAACGTTGCCATCGGTAGTCGGGGCGGCGCACCGTGAACGTGTCCGGCGCGCAGCCAAGCGGCAATCTTACAGAGCATCGCGGCGGCGAGTCAAGAATCGGACGTCCGCGACAGGGCGGCAGCGGCAGCAACCGGAGGACATCGCACGGTGAGCAATCATTGCACTCCTGCACGGCCGGACCCGCGTTCCGGCAGCCGCCGGCGGCGCCGCCGGCGGGGCACGTCGCTGGTCGGTCTCGACATCGGCTCGACCGCCGTCAAGGCGGTCCGCCTTCGCCGGCACGGCAGGTCGCATCTCCTCGTGGCGCTCGGCGCCGAGCCGCTGCCGCGGGGCGCGATCGTCGACGGCGCAATCGTGGACCGCGACGTCGTGACGGGCGCCATCCGCAAGGTCTTCGCGGACCATGCGATCCGCAATCCGCGCGTGGCCGTCTCGCTCGCGGGCAACGCCGTCATCGTCAAGCGGGTCACCCTGCCCGCGATGAGCCCCGGCGAGCTGCGCACCTCGATCTACTGGGAGGCGAAGCGCTGTCTGCCGTTCGACGTCGAGGAGGTCAACATGGACTACCAGGTGCTCACGCCGCCCGCGGAGGCCGCCGGCGAGCGTGCGCTCGACGTGCTGCTCGTGGCTGCGAAGAAGGACCGCATCGCGCAATACACCGACGTCGTCGCGCGGGCCGGCCGCGTGCCCGTGGTGGTCGACGTCGACGCCTTCGCGGTCCAGAACGCGTACGAACGAAGCCACGTCGGCGAGGCCGGCGGCGCTGTGGCGCTGCTCGACGCCGGCGCCGCCGCCACCGGCGTGAGCGTGGTGCAGGATGGCCAGCCGCTCTACACGCGCGACGTGGCGATCGGCGGCAACGCCTACACGGAGGCCTTGCAGCAGGCGCTCGGCCTCGGTTTCGACGACGCGGAGCTGCTGAAGGCGGGGACGCCGGTGGCCGGCGGCACGTACCACGATGCGGAGCCCGTCCTGCGGGCCGTCACGGACAACCTCGTGATGGAGATCGCCAGGACGATCGACCTGTTTCGGACGGCCAATCCGGCCAGCGAGATCCGCACGCTCGTGCTGAGCGGCGGCACGTCGCGCGTCGCGGGGCTTGCGGCCGCGCTCGAGGGCGCGCTCGATACGCCGGTCGCGCCGCTCGATCCGTTCCGGGAAATGGCCGTTGCGGAAGGCCGGGTCAGCGCGGAGCGGCGGGCGGAGCTCGGGCCGCTCGCCGTGGTGGCCGCCGGGCTCGCGTTGCGCCGCGTCGAGGACCGATGATCCGCATCAACCTGCTGGCCGGCGACCGCGTCCCGCGGCAGCAGCGCGGAGGCCCGGGCGCCCGCTGGCCGATCGCGCTCGGCTGCGGTGCGATCCTGGTGACCGCTGGCGCGGTCATTGCCTGGAGCGCCTGGTTGCTGCAGGTGCGATCGGCAGACGTCGCCCGGGAGCTGGGTGCGGCGCGGGGGACGCTCCGGCGGCTGGCGCCGGTCGCCGACGATCTGGAGGCCCTCGAGGCTCGCCGCGCGGCGCTCGACCGGCGCGAGGCCCTGATCGAGGAGCTGCGCCGGGCGCGAGGGGAGCCGGTCCGCCTGCTCGACGCGATCGGCCGCAGCGTGCCGGACGGGCTGTGGCTGTCCACCCTGAGCCAGTCCGCGGAGGGCGTAATCGTCGAGGGGCATGCCGCGAGCCTGCACGCGCTCTCGGACTTCGTGGCCAACCTGGAGCACTCGCGCCAGGTGACGCCCCGCATCGAGATCATCGACAGCCAGACCGCGGACACGCCCGCCGGCGAGGTGGTGCGATTTGCGCTGCGTGCCCGATTCGGCGCGTCGGCGCCGTGAGGAGGAACGCGGGTGATGAAGCTGGGGCTGCAGGGGCTGCCGTGGCACGGCCAGGCGGGCGCCGTCCTGCTGGCCGCCGTTCTCGGCGTGCTGGCCTTCCACGCCGCGTGGATCGTGCCCGGGCGCCGCGACATCGCGCGCCGCGAGCAGGAGCTGGCGCGGACGCGGGGCGAGATCGCCGCGGCCCGGGAGGCCGAGCAGCGGCGGTCGGAGCTCGCGGCCGAGCTCGCTGCGCGCGAGAGACGCAGCGGCCGGCAGGCCGCCGTTGCCGGGGACCCGTGGGACACGGGCGCGTTGCTGCGGCGGCTGCAGACCCTGGCGAATGCTTCGAATCTGGCGATTCGGGCCTTCGCGCCCCAGGCCGCGGAGCGGCGGGAGCTGCACGAGGAGCGGGCCAACCGCCTCGAGTTGAGCGGGACGTTTCACGATCTGGTGCGCTTTTTCGAGCACGTCGGCCGCCTGCCGCGGATGGTCCGGATCGGCGAGCTCGACCTGCGTGCGATCGAGCCGTCCGGGCGCGGCGCAACGATCGCCGCGGCATGCATCGTCACGACGTTCCACCCGGAGCTGGCCGCGCCCCCGGCGGCAGCGCAGCGGGATGCGGCGTACGACCCGCAGGGACGCCGCGACCCGTTCGCCGGCCCGCAGCCCGGCGGCGACGGAGGCCGCGGCCCCGTCGACCGCCCGCGCGGGCTGGCCGGGGTACGCATCGCCGAGGTCGCGCTGCGGGGACTGGTGCGCGCCGGGGGGCGCCACCTGGGCGTGCTCGAGGCTCCCGGCGAACGGACGTACATCGTGCGCGGCGCGGAGCGTCTGCTCGACGGCGTCGTGCAGGCGGTGACGCACGAGGCCGTGGTCTTCGAGGAGGTCGCGCGCGACGCGTCAGCGGGCAGCGCCCGGCGTGAGGTGCGCAAAGTCCTCGCGGGCGCGCAGGAGGAACGGTAGGCATGCGACGTCTCGCTGCGCTGGTACTGGTATTGCTGCTCGGCGCGCACGTAGCCGCGTACGGCGCTCCGGCGCACGCCGCGGCGGCGCAGCTCGCGGGCCCACAGCCGCCGCCGTTCTCCGGCGAGCCGGTATCCCTGGACTTCCAGAACGCCGATCTGCGCGCGGTTCTCCGCACGTTCGCCGAGATAGGCGGCCTGAACGTGGTGATCGATCCGCAAGTCGACGGCGTCGTCGACGTCTTCCTGACCGACATACCGTGGGACCAGGCCCTCGACGTCATCCTGCGCACGAATCGACTCGGCTACGCGGTGGACGGTACGGTGGTGCGGATCGCGCCGCTCGCCGTCCTGGCCGACGAGGAGGCGCAGCGCCGCAAGCTGGCCGAGGCGCGCGCACTGGCCGGGGAGCTGGTCGTCCGCACGCGGACGCTCAGCTACGCGCGGGCGCCGTCCATGGCGAACCTCGTGACCCCGTTGCTGTCGGCACGGGGGCAGATCCAGACCGACGAACGGACCAACACGCTCATCGTCAGGGATCTCCGCGAGCGTGTCGCGGCCGTGGAGCGACTGCTGGACGAGCTCGACAGACCGGAGCCCCAGGTGGAGATAGAGGCGCGCATCGTCCAGGCCGGGAAGGACTTCGCACGCGCCATCGGCGTGCAGTGGGGCGTGACCGGCCGGCTCGCGCCGAACCTCGGCGGCGCCGCGCCGCTGGCGTTGCCGAACCGGGGCGCGAGCGGCCGGCTCGGGACGCAGGATGCCGAGGCCGGGGGCGCCGACGCGCGGACGCCGGCGACCGAGAACGCCGGCACGGCGGTCAATCTGCCGGCCGCGAACGCCTCCGCGGCGCTCGGGCTCTCCCTCGGAGCCGTCGATGGCGCGCTGAACCTGGACGTCGTGCTGTCGGCGGGGGAGTCCGACGGCCAGGTCAAGCTGCTCTCGCATCCGCGGGTCACGACGCAGAACAACGTCCAGGCCGAGATCGTGCAGGGCGACCAGATCCCGATCCAGGTCGTCGCGAACAACACCGTGACGGTGCAGTTCCAGGATGCTGCGCTCGTGATGCGCGTGACGCCGCAGATCACCGCTGCCGAAACCGTGATCATGAAGATCGAGATCGAGAACGGGTTCGCGGACTTCGGACGCGAGGTCAACGGCTTCCCGCCGATCGTCACGCAGCGCGCCAGCACCACGGTGCAGGTGGTCTCGGGGGGCACCACCGTCATCGGCGGGATATTCGAGAGCGAGCAGAGCTCGCTGAGCAACCGGGTCCCGGCACTGCACCGCATCCCGCTGCTGGGCTGGCTGTTCAGGAGCAGGGCGGACCGGCGGCGGACGGACGAGCTGCTGATCTTTCTCACGCCGCGGATCGTGCCCTGACAGTCCGTGGCGAAAGGCCTCGCCGCTCTCGGTGCAACGCGGGGTTTCACCACGGACTGCTGGGGCGGGACGCGGCGCGGCCAGGTACGTGACGCGCAGCCGCGTTTGCTGTCATGCTCATGGCGACGGACGCTGCCGCCGGCCAACACGCCCTGTGTGGCGAGATGCGGCGTGCGCCGCTCCGGCTGCCGATGACGACAACGAACCGCACCGCGAGCGACTCTCGAATCAGCCGGGTTCGCGACCGCGCCGCGGCGCTGGGCCTCGAGGGACTGCTCGTCACCCATCTCGCCAACGTCCACTATCTGACCGGGCTGCGCGCGAGCGCGGCCGCGGCGCTCGTCGACGCCGGGCGGGTCACGCTCGTGACGGATGCGCGCTACGTGACCGCCGCCCGCGCACTGGCGGATTCGACCGCGGCGCCGGCGGATCTGGCCGTCGCCCCGGTCCGTGGGTCGTACGACGAGGCAATCCGGGATCTCGTGCGCGAGCGCGGCCTCGCGCGCGTCGGCGTCGAGGCCGGGAATCTGACCGTGACGCGCTGGCAGTGGCTGTGCGACAGCCTGGCCGGCGCCGCGACCCTGGTGCCGACCGAAGGGGTCGTCGAAGCCGAGCGGCTGGTCAAGGACGCGGCGGAGTGCGAGCGCCTGCGCACCGCCGGTCGCCTGCTGGCCGACCTCGTGCCGCCCGCGCTGGACAGGGTGCGCGCCGGCCGGACCGAACGCGAGGTGGCGGCCGACGTGGAGCACGCGCTGGCGCTGGCCGGCTTCGACGATCGGGCGTTCGAGACCATCGTGGCGTCGGGGCCCCGGAGCGCCCTGCCGCACGCCCGGCCGACGCGGCGCCGACTGGGCGCCGGCGACCTCGTCGTCCTGGACTTCGGCGGCGTCTACGACGGATACTGCGTGGACCTGACGCGCACGGCCTGCGTCGGTCGGTCCACCGACGAGGCCGGGCGACTCCACGCGGCGGTGCTCGCGGCGCAGACGGCCGCGATTGCCGCCGTCCGCCCCGGGATTCCGGCCAGTCGCATCGACGCGGCGGCCCGGTCCGTTCTCGAGCAGCACGGTCTGGCGGAAGCCTTCGGCCACGGTACCGGCCACGGGCTCGGCATCGAGGTGCACGAGGCGCCCCGGATTGCGCCCGCCCGCCAGTTGCAGCGCGGCGCAGACGTCGTGCTCGAGGCCGGCATGGTGTTCACGATCGAGCCGGGCGTGTACCTGCCCGGCACGGGCGGCGTCCGCATCGAGGACAACGTGCTGGTGACAGCTTCAGGCTGCGAGATTCTCACGGAGGTCTCCCGGGCGCTGACCGTCTGCTGAGCCGGCCGCCCACGGGCCAGGAGTCTGCACCGCAGAACCATGCAGACTTCACAAGGCGCGCACAGCGCGCCTCGGCGGCAGCGGCGCGGGGCGAAGGGGGCCCCGCAAGCGGCCGCCGGGGGCTTGGGGCGCAGCCCCATCTGGAGGAAGCCGCGCACGGCGCGCCTCGGCGGCAGCGGCGCGGGGCAGTGGGGTCCCCGCAAGCGGCCGCCGGGGGCTTGGGGCGCAGCCCCATCTGATTGAAGATGACGGAGCTCGACGAAATCGAACGGATGCTCGATCTGATGGACGAGCGCGACCTCGAGGAGCTCGAGGTCGAACGGGAAGGCTTGCGCCTCAGGTTGCGCAAGCGGCCGCGCGGAGGAGTCCCGGCCCGGCCCGCGCCCGCTCCCGCGGACCCGCCGGCAGCACCCCCGCCGGCGGCGGCGGTGGAGTACGAGCCCGCGGACGAGGGACTGCGCCTGGTGAAGTCTCCCATCGTCGGCACGTTCTACCGGGCGCCGGAGCCAGGCGCCCGGCCGTTCGTGGAGGTCGGCTCCGCCGTGCGCAAGGGCCAGGTCCTGTGCGTCATCGAGGCGATGAAGCTGATGAACGAGATCGACGCCGAGCACGACGGCGAGATCCTGGAGGTGTTCGTGGAAGATCGCCAGCCCGTGCAGTACGGCGAGAAGCTGTTCGCCATCAGGCGCACCTAGCGTGTTCAGGAAGATCCTCATCGCGAACCGCGGGGAGATCGCCCTGCGGGTGATCCATGCCTGCCGGGAGCTGGGCATCGCGACGGTGGCCGTGTATTCCGAGGCCGACGAGCACGCCCTGCACGTGCGGTTCGCCGATGAGGAGGTCTGCATCGGCCCGCCGCGGCCGAGCGAGAGCTATCTGAACGTTCGCGCCATCGTCAGCGCCGCGGAGATCACCGGGGCCGACGCCATCCACCCCGGCTACGGGTTCCTGTCGGAGAGCGGCCGCCTGGCCGAGGCCGTCGAGGCCCGCGGGATCACGTTCATCGGCCCGCCCGCCAGCGTGCTGCGCCTGATGGGCGACAAGACGCAGGCGCGCCGCGCCATGCAGCGGGCGGGGCTGCGGGTGCTGCCCGGGACCGAGGAGCCGCCCGCGACCGCCGCCGACGCGCTGCGGGCGGCGCGCCGGCTGCAGTACCCCGTCATTCTGAAGGCGACCGCCGGCGGGGGTGGTCGCGGCATGCGCGTCGTGCAGGGGCCCGACGAGCTGGAGCCGGCCTGGACGACGGCGCGGCAGGAAGCCGCGGCCGCCTTCGGCAACGGCAGCATCTACCTGGAGCAGTACGTCGAGGCGCCACGGCACATCGAGTTCCAGGTGCTTGCCGATCACCATGGCCGCGTCGTCCATCTCGGCGAGCGGGAATGCTCCATCCAGCGCCGCCACCAGAAGCTGGTCGAGGAGTGTCCTTCGGCCGTGCTCACGCAGCGCCAGCGCCGCAGGCTCGGCCGGCTCGTCACCGATGCCGCGCGGACCGTCGGCTACCGGAACGCCGGCACGTTCGAGTTCCTGATGGACGGCAAGGGGCGCTTCTACTTCCTGGAGGCGAACGCGCGCCTGCAGGTCGAGCATCCGGTCACCGAGATGGTGACCGGCACCGACATCGTCAAGGAACAGATCCGCATCGCGGCCGGCGCGCCGCTGTCGTTCCGGCAGCGGGGCATCACCTGGAGCGGGCACGCGATCGAGTGCCGCATCAACGCCGAGTCCCCCGCGACGTTCCGCCCGAGCCCGGGCGTGGTGAAGGCGTTCAGCGTGCCCGGCGGACCGGGCATTCGGATCGACACGGCCGCGCACGCCGACTGCACGATCCCGCCCTGCTACGACTCGCTGGTCGCGAAGGTCATCGCGCACGGGGTCGACCGCGCGGAGGCGCTGGCGCGGATGCGCCGGGCGCTGGCGATGACGGTCATCGAAGGCATCGAGACGACGGTGCCGCTGCACCGCCGCATCCTCGACGACCCGGACTTTCTGCGCGGGCGCCTCAGCACGGCGTTCATGGATCGCTTCGCTCCCGAATGACGCTGCCTCGCCTGTGCGCGATCGTCGACCAGCGGACCGCCGCGCGGCACGGCTGGCAGCCGCCCGCGCTGGCGCGCGCCTGTCTGGAGGGCGGCGCGCGCTGGCTCCAACTTCGCGCCGCGGACGCCGGCAGCGGCGAGGCGCTGGCCTGGTGCGACGAGATCGTCGCGTCCGCCCGCCGCTACGGGGCGCGGGTCGTGGTGAACGACCGGGCCGACATCGCGCTGCTCGCCGGCGCCGACGGCGTCCACGTCGGCCAGACCGATCTGCGCCCGGACGCGGTCCGCCGCGTGCTGCCGCGGCCCGCCATCGTCGGCGTGTCGACGCACACGCCCGGCGAGGTGGACGGGTCGCGGGGTGACGACGCGACCTACGTGGCGGTCGGGCCGATCTACCGCACCCGGACGAAGGAGACGGGCTACGCCCCCGTCGGGCTCGACCTGGTGCGTTACGCGGCGGGTGCGCAGGGGCGTCCGATCGTCGCCATCGGCGGCATCACCCCCGAACGCGCACCCGCGGTGCTGGCCGCCGGCGCGTCGGCTGTCGCCGTCATCTCCGACCTTCTGCGCGGCGGAGACCCCGCGCAGCGCGTCGCCGCCTACGTCGCCCGGCTGGAGGAGGCCCCGCGGAAGTAGTCCAGCGTCAGCCGGCGGACGGTGCCCGCCAGCAGGAGCAGCCCGATCAGGTTCGGAAAGGCCATGAAGCCGTTCAGCAGCGTGCCGATCGCCCAGGCGAGCGGGACCGAGGCGACGGCGCCGACGAGGATGAGCGCGGTGAACACGGCGCGGTACGGCATGATCACGCGCGACCCGAACAGGAACTCCATGCACTTCTCGCCGTAGTAGCACCAGCCGAGGAGCGTCGAGAAGCCGAAGAGGAACGAGCAGGCGGCCACGAGCAGCGAGGCCAGCGGCACGGAGGTGGACAGCGCCGCCGCCGTGAGATCCCCGCTGGCGGCCTGGTAGTCGGGATCCGTCCACAGCCCCGACGCGAGAATGACGAACGCGGTCAGCGAGCAGAGCACGATCGTATCCACGAAGACCTCGAAGATCCCGACGACGCCCTGCTCGGCCGGATGCCGCACCCTGGCGATGCCGTGCGCGATCGGGGCGCTGCCCAGACCGGCCTCGTTCGAGAGCACGCCGCGGCTCACGCCGGCCGATACCGCCTGCGACACCGAGGCGCCCACGAAGCCACCCAGCGCGGCCGTCGGCGCGAACGCGCTGCTGACGATCAGCCCGAATATCTCCGGGACGCGGCCGATGTGGATGATCAGGAACGTGAGCGTGGTCGCGACGTAGACCAGGATCATCGCCGGCACGAGGCGCTCGGCCACGGCCGCGATCCGCCGTATGCCGCCGAGCAGCACCAGCCCGACCGTCACCATGATCAGCAGGCCGGGCACGAGCTGGGGGACCTCGACGCCGGCAATCGTCCGGGCCGCCTCGACGAATGTCCGCGCCACCGTGTTCGACTGCGCCATGTTGCCCGTGCCGAGGAGGGCGGCGCAGGCGCCGAAGAACGCGAAGGCGTAGGCGAGGCTCTTGGCCAGGGCCGGCGAGGCGATCCCGCCCGTGATGTAGTACATCGGGCCGCTGGCGAGCTCGCCGGTGTCGCGGCGCACGCGATAGTGCACGCCCAGGACGGCCTCGGCGTACTTCGTGGCCATGCCGACGGTTGCCGTGGCCCACATCCAGGCCACGGCGCCGGGGCCGCCGATCAGTATCGCGGTCGCCACGCCGCCGATGTTGCCGTTGCCGACGGTCGAGGCCAGCGCCGTCGAGAGCGCCTGGAACGGGGTGATGGTGCCCTCGCCCCCTTCCGTGCGCTTGCGGAGCGCCCCCGCCATGACGAAGCGGACGGCCAGCGGGAACCGGCGGACCTGCACGAGCCCGGTGGCGATCGTCAGGAGGCCGCCCACGAGGACCAGCACGAGCGGCATCGCGAAGGGCTGCCAGACGAAGCCGTCGACCGCCTGTATGCGCTCCGTGAGCGTGTTCACTGCAGCGTCGGCCTCGCGCGGCGCATCAGAACATGGCGTAGAACGTCCAGCCGATGATCAGGCCGATGGCGGCCGGGCAGGCCCAGCGGATGAGCAGGGCCCAGACGCCCGGAGCCGGAAACCAGGCGCCTTCGAGGCGCAGCTCGTCGAGGGCCCGATCGACCCGCCACACGTGCCCGACGAAGACGGCGGTGAGGAAGCCGCCGATCGGCAGCGCGAAGTCGTTCCACGCCGTGATCATCAGCGACAGGAAGTCGATGCCCAGTCCCGGCAGGCGGGTCAGGAACGGCACGGCGCCGTTGCCGAGCGCGCACGGGATCGCCAGGACGAAGACGCCCAGCGTCACCGTGAAGACGGCCCGCCGCCGCGACCAGCCGCGCGAGTCGACGAAATGCGCCACCGGCACCTCGAGCAGCGAGATCGCGGAGGTCAGCGCAGCCATCGTCAACAGCACGAAGAAGGCGGCGCCGAAGAGGCCGCCGCCCGGCAGGGTGGCGAACAGGCGGGGGAGCACGACGAAGATGAGCTCGGGTCCGCTGCTGTTCGGGTCGAACCCCGCCAGCGAGAAGCCGGCCGGAAAGATGATGAACCCGGCCAGCAGGGCAATCCCGGTATCCAGGGCCACGATCCACAGCGCGGCGCCCGCGATGCCCGTCTGCCGGCTCAGGTAGCTGCCGTACGTCAGGATGCACCCCATGCCGAGGCTGAGCGAGAAGAACGCCTGACCCAGGGCCGAGTTGTAGACCGAGACGTCGAGCAGGCTGGACAGCGTCGGCCGGAGGTAGTACGCGAGGCCTTCCGCGGCGCCCGGCAGCGTGACCGCCCGCGCGGCGAGCAGCAGCAGCAGCCCGATCAGCGCCGGCATGAGAGCCTTGGTGACGCGCTCGATGCCCGCCCGGATGCCGCCCAGCAGGATGGCGGCCGTCACCGCGAGAACGCCCAGCGCCAGCAGCAGGCTGACGGGCGCGTTGGCGGTGAAATCGGTGAAGAACGCGCCCGCGGCCTGCGGGTCTCCCGCCAGGCCGCCGCTCAGGCTGTACCAGACGTAGGCGACGGTCCAGCCGGCGATGACGCAGTAGAACGACAGGATCCCGGCTCCGGCCAGCACCCCCAGGGCACCGGCGAGCCACCAGCTCGTGCCCGGCCGCAGCAACGCGAACGAGCGGACGGGAGACTGCTGCGTGCGGCGGCCGATCGCGATCTCGGCGATCATGATCGGGAGGCAGATGAGCGCGATGCAGGCCAGATATACCAGCACGAAGGCCGCGCCGCCACCCTGTCCCACCCGGGTCGGGAAGCCCCAGATGTTGCCCAGCCCGACCGCCGAGCCGGCGGCAGCCAGGATGAATCCCGCCCGTGTGCCCCAACTGCCGCGATCGGACATGACCGCCGCATTCTACCGAAAGTCGGTCGCAAGCAGAAGGGCGCAGCCCCGCCGCGGCCGACTCGCCGGCCGGACGCGGCGGCGCCGCTGACTGCTAGAATCTATGGTTCAACATCATGAGGACCGTACAACAGGCCACGGCCCGCTTGCTCGACGGCTCCGCCGCTGCGGCCGACATCCGCGAGGGGCTGCGACCACGAATCGAGTCGTTCACGCGGCGCGCGGGACGCCCGCCGAGGCTGGGCATTCTGCTGGCCGGCAACGATCCCGGTTCGGAGATCTACGTCCGGAACAAGATCAGGCACAGCGAGCAACTGGGCATGGACAGCGACCTGAGGCGGCTGCCGGACGCCGCGCCGCTGGAGGACGCGCTGGCCGTCGTCGCGGAATTCAACGCGAGCGCCACGCACGACGGCATCCTCGTGCAGTCGCCGTTGCCGGCGGGCATGGGCGCCGACGCCGAGCAGCGCGTCTTCGATGCCATCGCGGCCGCCAAGGACGTCGACGGCTTCACGCCCGCCAACGTCGGCCGTCTGGTGCAGAAGCGGCCGGCGCTGGCGCCCTGCACGCCGTCCGGCATCATCGAGCTGCTCGACCGCGAGCGGGTCGAGATTGCGGGCGCCCGGGCGGTGGTCATCGGGCGCAGCGATATCGTGGGCAAGCCGATGGCGATGCTCCTGCTGCACCGCAACGCCACCGTGACGATCTGTCACTCGCGCACCGCCGACCTCCCGGCGGTGGCCGCCGCGGCCGACATCCTGGTGGCCGCGATCGGCCGCGCCGCGTTCGTGACGCGCGACTTCGTGAAGCCGGGCGCCACGGTGATCGACGTCGGGATGAACCGGCTCGACGACGGCGCGCAGGTGGAAGCGCTGTTCGGCGCGGGATCGAAGAAGCTGGCGGCGTTCCACAAGCGGGGCTCCGTCGTGACCGGCGACGTGCACCCCGAGGTCGCGGCCGTTGCCGGGGCGTTGACGCCGGTGCCGGGGGGCGTCGGCCCGCTGACCATCGCGATGCTCCTGTCCAACACGGTCCGGGCGGCCGAGGATCGCCTCGCCGCCCGCGGGGCGTGACGGTCCGCCGGGAGACCGCCGCCGTCAGCCGGCCGGGCCGGTCAGCGCGCGGTAGATCGATTCCACCTGCCGGTCGGTGTCGTCGAACGAGCCGCCGGTCCGCACGACGAAGTCGGCGCGGGCTGCCTTGACCGCGGTCGGCAACTGTGCCGCCAGGCGCTTGCGGCCCGCGTCCGGCGCGAGCCGGTCGCGTTGCGCCAGGCGGGCGAGCTGGGTGGCGGCGTCGCACGCCGTGACGATGACCCGGTCGAATTCCGCCGCGCGGTCCGTCTCGAACAGCAGCGGGATGTCGGCGATGCCGAACGGCGCGGTGGAGGATGTTGCGACCCGCTCGAACCAGTCGTCGATCGCCGCGCGGACGTGCGGGTGGACGATCGCCTCGAGATCGGCGCGGGCGGCCGCGTCGTCGAACACGAGGGCGGCGACCCGCCGGCGGTCGAGCGCGCCGTCGGGCGTGAACAGCGCCGGGTCGAAGCGGGTCCTCAGCGCCGTCCAGGCCGGGCGTCCGGGCTCGACGACCTCGCGGGCGAGGTGGTCGGCGTCCACCGTCGGAATGCCCCGCGCGGCGAAGCGGGCCCGCACGTGCGACTTGCCGGTGGCGATGCCTCCGGTCAGTGCCACGCGCAGCATCGGCTGGTCCGCGATCCGGGCAGGCCGTCAGGCCTCCGCCGGCGTCTCCTCGCCGTCTTCCGCCGGGGCGATCCGTTCTTCCACGAAGGTGTTCCACTCGTGGCACTGGGGACACTGCCAGAGCAGCTCGGTGCTGCGATAGCGGCACCGCATGCACACGTGCGGATCGAGGTAGAAGACGGCCTCCCGGGTCAGCGCGACGTAGCGCCTGACCAGCGTCTCGTTGAGGCTCAGCGCCGTGAGCGCCCGCCAGATCGCCTGATGAATGGCGAGGGCGTGGGGGTTGTGGACCAGCGACTCGAAGAGCAGGTCGAGGGCCCGCGCGGGCTCCCCGTTCGCGGCGACGTGCTGCCCGAGCGCCAGCCGCGCCCGCCAGTCCTGCGGGTTGGCCTCGACGAGCCGCCGGCAGAGATCGAGGAAACGGGACGGCATGCCCAGCTCCGCGTACGCGCTCTCCAGGCGTGAGAAGGCGAGGTACGCGCGCTCCGGCGCCACGTGGAGGATCTTCTCCCACGTCTCGACGGCCGCGCGCGGCCGGCCCTGGGCCAGACGGACGTCACCCATGTTGAGATAGGCGGGGACGGTCTGCTCGTCAAGCCCGGTGGCCGCCTCGAAGTGCCTGACGGCCTGCTCGGGCTGCCCGTCCCGCATGGCCTGCAGGCCGAGCTCGTTCTCCAGGAAGGCGAGAATGGCCTGGTCCCGGGGCTTCTCGGCGTCGGCCGCCGCCTCCGCCATGCGCTGCCGGAGCACCTGCGCCTCGCGCCACTGGTGCTGCTCCTCGTGCAGCTTTTCGAGGTTGAGCAGGGCATGCTTGTTGTCCGGGTCGAGACGCACCACTTCCGAGAAGGTCTCGAACGCCCGGTCCACGAAGCCGCCGCGCCGGAAGTCCAGTCCGAGGCACAGCAGGACGTGCGCGTGCTCGGGCGTGGTGAGGCGCGGGCTGCGCAGCAGACGCTGGTGGACCTGGATCGCCTTGCTGACCTGGCCCTTCTCGCGGTACAGGTTGCCCAGTATCAGGTGAATCTCCAGGGCGTCCTCGTCGAGCCAGGCCGCCTGCGTGAGCTCCTCGATCGCGAGGTCGATCTGATTGGAGACGAGGAAGTTCAGCCCCAGGATGTAGTGCGCGGACTCGCGCGCCTTGCGCCGGTCGATCCACCGGCCGTCGCGGAGCTTGTACCGCTCCCAGGCCTTGCCCGCCGCCAGTCCGATCAGGAGCGCCACCAGCGCGGCGAGCAGGATCAGGGTCTCGGTCATTTCGATCGGCTAGAACAGCTCGGTCCGCCACAGATCGTGCAGGTGCACGACCCCTGCCACGCGGGCGGCGCCGTCCACCACGACGAGCGACGTGACGCGCCGGGCCTCCAGCATGTTGAGGGCCTCGGCTGCCAGCGCCGACGGCGGGATCCTGATCGGGTCCCTCGTCATCACGTCGGCCGCGCAGCGCGCCATGAGGTCGCGGCGTGCGGACAGGTGCCTGCGTAGGTCGCCGTCCGTGATGACGCCGAGCAGCGCGCCGTCCGCCGCGGTCACGCAGGTCATGCCCAGGCCCTTGGCCGACATCGTCGCGACGACCTCCGGCAGCCGGGCGCCGGGCGCCACGCGCGGGACCCGCTCGCCGGCATGCATCAACCGCTCGACACGCAGCAGGCGCTTGCCGAGCTGCCCGCCGGGGTGCAGGCTGGCGAAGTCGCTCTCGCCGAATCCCTTCCGTACCATCAGCGTCATCGCCAGGGCGTCGCCGAGCGCCAGCGCGGCGGTGGTGCTGGCGGTGGGAGCGAGGTTCAGCGGGCACGCTTCCTCGTCGACCCGGCAGTCCAGGGTCACGTCGGCGGCGCGGCCCAGCGCGCTCGCGGGCGCCCCGGTGACGGCGATGAGCCGCGCCCCGATCCGCCTGAGCGTCTCCAGGAGGCGCAGAATCTCCGGCGTCTCGCCGCTCCTCGAGAGCAGCATCACCAGGTCGTCATCCCGGATGACGCCCAGGTCGCCGTGCACCGCCTCCACCGGATGCAGGAAGTAGGCTGGCGTGCCGGTGCTGGAGAGCGTGGCGGCAATCTTGCGGGAGATAATGCCGGACTTGCCCATGCCGGTCACGATGACCCGCCCGGCGCACTCGGCAAGGAGCCGCACGGCTGCGACGAAGCGGCCGTCGAGGCGCTCGCCCAGCGCCCGCACGGCGTCGGCCTCGGTGCGCAGCACCGTGCGGGCGAGCTCGAGATCGATCTCCGCCGATGCGCGGCCTGTCATCTCGCCGACATCGGGAGTGCCGCCGGGGCCCCGCGTGCGACGCGGTCGATGGCGAGCAGTCGCCGCAGGAGCGGCTCGAGGCGGTCGAGCGCCAATGCGTTCGGCCCGTCGCTCCGCGCGGCCGCGGGGTCGTCGTGCACCTCCATGAACACGCCGTCCACGCCCGCGGCGACGCCGGCGGCGGCGAGCGTCTCGATGAACTCGGGCTGCCCGGCGCTGGCCCCGTCGCCCCCGCCGGGGAGCTGCAGGCTGTGAGTGGCGTCGAGCACGACCGGGTATCCGAGCCCCCGCAGGATCGGGAGCGCGCGGATGTCCACCACCAGGTTGTTGTATCCGAAGCACGAGCCCCGCTCGGTGAGCATGAGCCGGTCGTGACCGGTCGACGTGATCTTCTCGACGACGTGCCGCATGTCGCCGGGTGCGAGGAACTGGCCCTTCTTGACGTTGACCACGCGCCCGGTGCTCGCGGCGGCCAGGAGCAGATCGGTCTGGCGCGACAGGTACGCCGGAATCTGCAGGACGTCGGCCACCCGGGCCACCGGTGCGGCCTGCCACGGCTCGTGGATGTCCGTCAGGATCGGAAGGCTGCATTCCGCCTTGATCCGGCCCAGGATGCGGAGCCCCGGCTCGATGCCCGGTCCGCGAAAGGAACGTATCGACGTGCGGTTGGCCTTGTCGAAGGAAGCCTTGAAGACCAGTCCGCAGCCGCAGCGCGCGGCGCGCTCGCGGATTGCCCGGGCCATGGCCAGGGCGTGGTTCTCGCTCTCGATCACGCAGGGGCCGGCGATGAGCGCGAGCGGCTGGCCGTCACCGATCGGGACGCCGCCGGCGACAACCTGTGGCACCACCCAATTATAGGCAGCGGGTGGGCGCCGTCTCTCACGCGAGAGACCCGGCCGTCGTGCGCGCCGGCACGGCGTGTTCGTACGCGGCCTGCACGAAGCCCGCGAAGAGGGGGTGCGGACGCAGCGGCTTCGACTGGAACTCGGGGTGAAACTGGACCGCGAGGAACCAGGGATGGTCGGGCAGCTCGATGACCTCGACGAACCTGCCGTCCGGCGACCGGCCCGAGATGCGCAGGCCGCTCTCGGCGAGCCGCTGCTCGTAGGCGCGGTTGAACTCGTAGCGGTGCCGGTGCCGCTCGCTGACCGCGGCGGCCGCGTAGAGCCGCTCGGCGAGCGAGCCCGGCTCGAGACGACACGGATAGCTTCCGAGACGCATGGTGCCGCCCAGCTCGTCGACACCCAGCAGATCCCGCAGCTTGTAGATGATCTTGTGCGGCGCGTGCTCGTGACACTCCGTCGAATCGGCGTCGATCAGGCCGCATACATGGCGGGCGAACTCGACCGCGGCCCACTGAAATCCGTAGCAGATGCCGAGATACGGAATGCGTTGCTCGCGGGCGATGCGCGCCGCCTCCATCATGCCCCGGCTGCCGCGGTCGCCAAACCCGCCGGGCACCAGAATGCCGTGCGCGTCGGCCAGCAGGCGCGCCCCCCCGTCCGTCTCGAGCGCCTCGGCCTCCACCCACCTCACGTTGATCTTGACGTCGTGCTCGAAGCCGCCGTGGGAGAGCGCCTCGGTGAGGCTCTTGTACGAGTCTTCGTAACCCACGTACTTGCCCACGACGTGCACGGTCACCGTGTCGTCCGGGTTCTTGATCCGCTCGACCAGCGCCCGCCACTGGTCCAGTCTGCACTCCGTGTCGTCCGGCAGGTGCAGACCGCCCAGAACGATCCGGTCGAGCCCCTCCGCGCCGAGCACGAGCGGCACTTCGTAGATGCTGTCGACGTCCTTGGCCGTGATCACGGCCTGCTCGTCCACGTCGCAGAACAGCGCAATCTTGCGCCGGATGTCCCTGGGCAGGAACCGGTCGGTCCGGCACAGCAGGATGTCCGGCTGGATGCCGATGGAGCGCAGGTCCCGCACGCTGTGCTGGGTCGGCTTGGTCTTGAGCTCGCCGGCCGCCCCGATGAACGGCACGAGGGTGAGGTGAATGTAGAGCGTGTGGTCACGGCCGACGTCCCGGCGGAACTGACGAATCGCCTCGAGGTAGGGCTGGCTCTCGATGTCGCCGACGGTGCCGCCGATCTCGACCAGGACGATGTCGACATCCTTGCTGACCGCCCGCAGGCCGGCCTTGATCTCGTTCGTGATGTGGGGAATCACCTGGACCGTCCGGCCCAGGTAGTCGCCGCGGCGTTCCTTCTGGATGACCGACAGGTAGATCTTGCCCGTCGTCCAGTTGTGGTCGCAGGTCGTCACGGTGCTCGTGAAGCGCTCGTAGTGGCCCAGGTCGAGGTCCGTCTCGGCGCCGTCCGCCGTGACGTACACCTCCCCGTGCTGATACGGGCTCATCGTGCCGGGGTCGACGTTCACGTACGGATCGAACTTCTGCAGGGTCACGCGGTAGCCGTGCCCCTCGAGCAGGCAGCCGATCGAGGCGGCTGCGAGGCCCTTGCCGAGCGAGGACACGACACCGCCCGTGACGAAGATGTACTTCACGGGACGACCGGCCGCGTTGCGGACCGGCTCGGGCATCACGCGGCTCCACCCGCCACGAGGCGGCGGACGCGGTCGAGGTCGCCGGGCGTGTCCACGCCGACCGGCTCGCCGGCCACCTCGACCGTCCGGATGCGGTGGCCGTGCTCGAGCGCGCGCAACTGCTCCAGGCGTTCCGCGCGCTCGAGCGGAGTCGGCGCGAGGGCCGCGACGTGCAGCAGGAACTCGCGGCGGTAGGCGTACAGGCCGACGTGCCGCCAGGTCCCGGCCACCGGCCCGCCGCCGGCTTCACCCTGGTACGGGATCGCGGCCCGCGAGAAGTAGAGGGCGAACCCGCCGGCATCGACCACGACCTTGACGACGTTCGGGTCGGTGAGCTCGCCGCCGCCCGCGAGCGGGCAGCGCGCGGTCGACATCGGCACGCCGGGGTTCTCGACCAGTGCCCGCACCATGCGGTCGATGGCGCGCGGGTCGATGAGGGGCTCGTCCGCCTGCAGGTTGACGACGATGTCGCAGTTCAGGTCGCGGGCGGCCTCGGCCAGACGCTCGGTGCCGTTGCGGTGCTCGGCGGCCGTCATGCGCGCTTCGCCGCCGAACGCCGCGACCGCGTCGCGGATGCGCGCGTCGTCCGTGGCGACCAGCACCGCCTGCACGGAGGCCGCCGCCTGGGCGCGCCGGTAGACGTGCTCGACCATGGGCCGCCCGCCGATATCGGCCAGCGGCTTGCCCGGCAGGCGCGACGACTGATAGCGGGCTGGAATGACGGCGACGGTGGCGGTGCGGGTGGCCGACGGGATAGTGCCCTGGGGCGCGGCAGGGTGCACGAGGGATACTAGCACGGGCTTCAATCAATTGGACGGGGCGTTCTCCAGATGGGGCTGCGCCCCAAGCCCCCGGCGTTCGCTTGCGGGGACCCCAAACGCCGCGCGCCGCTGCTAGAGATGGGCCAGGCTTACGTGGCGGACGGCGGGGACCTGTCGGATCTCGTCGAGCAGCGCGCTGTCGACCGCCGGCGCCGGTCGGCTTGCGTCCGCGCCGGGCGCTTCGATGTTGACGACGCCGACGGCGCCGTCCGCGCCGCGCCCGAGGGCGAACGTGGCGATGTTGAGGCGGTGCCGGCCGAGGATCGTGCCCACCTCGCCGATGACGCCCGGCTGGTCGCTGTTGCGGATGACGACGAGCGTGCCGGCCAGCGGTGCCTCCACCTCCACGCCGTCGAGCAGCACCAGCCGGGGCTCGCGCGGCTCGAAGACGGCTCCCTCGGCCCAGTGCTCGCCGCCGCTCGTGTGCAGCTTGATCGAGATGAGGCTCGTGAAGTTGCGGGGGCGCGAGCTGTGCGATTCCACGATTTCCACCCCGCGCTGCTGTGCCAGCGGGCGGGCGTTGACGAGCGTCACGGTCGAGGACAGCACGGTACGGAAGAGCCCGACGAGCACGGCGCCCACGAGCATGTCGTGGCTCGCGCCCGCGAGCTCGCCGTAGTAGCGGATGCCGACGCTCTCTATCCGCTCGTCCGTGAGCTGGGCCAGAAAGCTGCCCAGCCGCTCGGCCAGCCCGACGTACGGCTGCAGGCGCTTGAACTCCTCCGGCGACACGGAAGGAAAGTTGACGGCGTTGCGAACGATCCCGGAGCGCAGGAAATCCCGGACCGAGCTGGCCGCCTCGATGCCCACCAGTTCCTGCGCCTCCTTGGTCGAGGCCGCGATGTGCGGGGTCGCCACCACCTGGGGCAGGCCGGTCAGGGCGGGCGACGCGGGCGGCTCGGTCTCGAACACGTCCAGACCCGCGCCGGCGACGTGGCCGGAGGTCAGTGCCGCGGCCAGCGCCGGCTCGTCGATGAGGCTGCCCCGGGCGGTGTTGACGATCCGGACGCCGGGCTTGCAGCGCGCCAGCCGCTCGCGGTTCAGGAGCTGGCGGGTGCCGCTGGTCGACGGCACGTGGAGGCTGATGAAGTCCGCCAGCTCGCAGAGCCGATCGAGCGACACGAGCTCGACGTCGAGGTCGCTGGCGAGCTGCGACGTGATGTACGGATCGTGCGCGACGATGTGCATCTCGAAGGCCCGCGCGCGACGCACGACCTCGCGGCCGATACGGCCGAGCCCGACGAGGCCCAGGGTCTTGCCGCGCAGCTCCGCGCCCTGGAGCGACTTCTTCTCCCAGCGGCCGTCCTTCATCAGGGCATCGGCGCGGCTGACGGAGCGGGCGAGCGCCAGCATGAGGGCGCAGGCGTGCTCCGCCACGCTGATGCTGTTGGCGCCCGGCGCGTTGAGCACCAGCACGCCGCGCCGGCTGGCCGCTTCGAGGTCGACGTTGTCGACGCCGGTGCCGGCCCGTGCAATGACGCGCAGGCGCGGGGCGGCCGCCATGAGCGCGGCATCCACGCGCGTTGCGCTGCGGACGATGATGCCCTCGGCGTCCGCGAGGGCCGCCTCGAGCTCGCCGCCGGAACGATCGGTCGGACTGTCCACCGTCCACCCCTCGCGGCGCAGCAGATCGGCGACAGATGCGGGCAGGGGGTCGGCGATGACGATTTTCATGAGAGCGCGGGGCCGGACGTCGTACAGGCCGTACAGTATAATCTCACCCCGTCTGCGGGAGACCGGTCACGGTATTGCCTGCCGCACCACGATGGTGCAAATCGCTAAACCCGTCCGTTTGATGCGGCTCGCCGGCGTCTGACGGGCCATTTTTTCACAAGGTTTTCCACACTTTTTGTTGAAGATCTTGTCCTGGGTCACAGGGAAGTGACCTAAACGTGCGGTCCGGCCCGTGGTGCGGCCGGGCGCCGCCCGCGTCGCGAACATGAGGGGGTCGACCCCGAGAAGGAGCTGAGAGGCATGAACAGGAAGGTGAGCGTCATCGGATCGGGAAACGTCGGCGCGACCGCCGCCCGCAGCATGGCGGACAAGGAGCTGGCCGACGTGGTGGTGCTCGACATCCTGGAGGGGATCCCTCAGGGCAAGGGGCTCGACATGCTCGAGGCGTGCCCGGTCGAAGGCTCGGATGCGCGCGTGCTCGGCACGAACGACTACGCGGACACGGCCGGCTCGGACATCGTCGTCATCACCGCCGGCCTGGCGCGCAAGCCCGGCATGAGCCGCGACGACCTGCTGACGAAGAACTACGCGATCATCAAGAGCGTGACCGAGCAGGTGGTCAAGTACTCGCCGGACTGCATCATCGTGCCGGTCACGAACCCGCTCGACGCCATGTGCCAGGTGGTCTACCGGGTCAGCGGCTTCCCGCGCGAGCGGGTCATCGGCATGGCCGGCGTGCTCGACTCGGCCCGCATGCGGACCTTCATCGCGCAGGAGCTCGACGTGTCGGTCGAGAACACCCACGCCTTCGTCCTCGGCGGCCACGGCGACACGATGGTGCCGCTGCCGCGGTACTCGACCGTGGCGGGCGTGCCGATCACGGAGCTGATGGACGCGGCCAAGATCGACGCGATCGTGAGACGCACCGCGGGCGGCGGCGCCGAGATCGTCAAGCTGCTCGGGACCGGGAGCGCCTTCTACGCGCCGGGGTCCGCGGTCGTCGAGATGGTCGAGGCGATTCTGAAGGACAAGAAGAAAATCCTGCCGTGCGCGGCCTTCCTGCAGGGCGAGTACGGCATCCGCGACCTCTTCGTCGGCGTGCCGGTCAAGCTCGGTGCGGCGGGGCTCGAGCAGATCGTGGAGATCGAGCTGACCGAGGACGAGCAGGCGGCGCTGGACAGGTCGGCCGCCGCCGTTCGCGAGCTGGTGCAGGTCATCCACGTGTGATCCCGTGAAGATTCACGAGTACCAGGCGAAGATCCTGTTCGCGAAGCATGGCCTGGCCGTGCCTCGCGGCGAGGTCGCGTTCACGCCGGCCGAGGCGCGGGGGGTGGCGGAGCGTCTCGGGGGCCGCGTCGTCGTCAAGGCGCAGATCCATGCCGGCGGGCGGGGCAAGGGCGGCGGCGTGCGGGTGGTCGCGACCGCGGGCGAGGCGGAGGAGGCGGCGAAGGCCCTGATCGGGATGACGCTCGTCACGCCGCAGACCGGTCCCGAGGGTCGCCGCGTGTCGCGCGTGCTGGTCGAGGAGGCGCTCGACATCGAGCGCGAGCTGTACCTCGGGTTGCTGATCGACCGCTCGGCGGCGCGGCAGATCATCATGGCGAGCGCGGCCGGCGGCATGGAGATCGAGCAGGTCGCGGCCGACACGCCCGAGCTCATCCTGCGCGAGGAGATCGACCTCGGCGTCGGCCTGTCCGCATTTCAGGGACGGCGCCTGGCGTACGGCCTGGGCCTGACGGGGCCGACGGTGACCGGGGCCGTGCGGGTGATGCAGTCGGCCTGCGCCGTCTTCCGGGAGAACGACGCCTCCCTGGTGGAGATCAACCCCCTCGTGGTGACGGCGGCCGGCGACGTGCTGGCGCTCGACGGCAAGGTGTCGCTCGACGACAACGCGCTGTTCCGGCATCCGGAGCTGCGGCACCTCCGCGATCTCGCCGAGGAGGAGGAGCTCGAGATAGAGGCCTCGAAGCACGCGCTGAACTACATCCGGCTCGACGGCACGATCGGCTGCATGGTCAACGGGGCCGGGCTGGCGATGGCGACCATGGACATCATCAAGCTCGCGGGCGGCTCCCCGGCGAACTTTCTCGACGTGGGCGGCGGCGCCAACGCCGAGCAGATCCGCAACGCCTTTCGCATCCTGATGTCCGATGCCAACGTCAAGGCCGTGCTCATCAACATCTTCGGCGGGATCCTGCGCTGCGACGTGCTGGCCGCAGGCGTGATTGCCGCCGTGCAGGAGCTGGCGGTGGCGGTACCCGTCGTCATCCGCATGGAGGGCACCAACGTGGAGCAGGGCAAGCAGATGCTGCGGGAGAGCGGTCTGAACTTCACGACCGCCGACGCGATGGACGAGGCGGCCGAGCGGGTCGTTGCGCTCGCCGGCGCAGCCGGTGCGGCGCACTGAGCGCGCCGGGGTGAACGCAGCCGATGTCGGTGCTCATCGATCGAAGCACGCGCCTTCTCGTCCAGGGGCTGACCGGGCGGGAGGGCGCATTCCACGCCAGGCAGGCGGCCGAGTTCGGAACCACGGTGGTCGGCGGCGTCACGCCGGGCAAGGGGGGGACGACTCACGAAGGCTGGCCGGTGTTCGACACCGTGGAGCAGGCCGTGCGCGAGACCGGCGCGAACGCGTCCGTCATCTTCGTCCCGCCCCCGGTGGCCGCAGACGCCATCCTGGAGGCGGCCGACGCCTCGATCCCGCTCGTCGTCTGCATCACCGAGGGAATTCCCACCCTCGACATGCTGCACGTCGTCCGCTTTCTCGAGGACCGGCCGACCCGGCTGATCGGCCCCAACTGTCCCGGCATCATCTCGGCCGGGGCGGCCAAGGCGGGCATCATTCCGGGGCACATCTGCCGCGAAGGCCGCGTGGGCATCGTCTCGAAGAGCGGGACGCTGACCTACGAGGCGATTCACCAGTTGACCCGGCTCGGATTGGGGCAGACCACCTGCATCGGGATCGGAGGCGACCCGTTGATCGGGACCAGCTTCGTGGATGCGCTGCGCCTGTTCGCCGCGGACGAGGCCACCGAGGCCGTCGTGCTGATCGGCGAGATCGGCGGTGCGGCGGAGGAGGCAGCCGCAGTCTGCGTGCGCGACGAGTTCGCCAAGCCGGTGGTGGGCTTCATCGCCGGTCAGACGGCGCCGCCGGGCCGGCGCATGGGGCATGCCGGCGCCATCATCTCGGGCGGCCAGGGAACCGCGGCCGAGAAGATGGCGGCGCTCGAGGCGGCGGGCGTCACCGTGGTCAGGAGCCCTGCCGAGATCGGCGCCGCGGTGGCCCGGCGCCTCGGGGAGTAGGTCCGTACTGCCGTGCTACAATAGGGAGTTTTCTATTTCCATGTCTTGTATCCATGGATGGCGAGGCCGCGAATGGCGCCTTCTGACGTAGCCGTACTCGACGCTCCCGCAGCGCATTTCACCGAGCGGATCGTCAACGATTTCAGCATTCAGGTTGCCACCGTCAACGGGTCGGGCAGCCAGACGGCGAATCTGGTGCTCCTGCGCTCCATCTTTCGGATGGGGGTTCCCGTATCCGGCAAGAACCTGTTCCCGTCGAACATCGCCGGCCTGCCCACCTGGTTCACGATTCGGGCGAACAAGGACGGCTACATCGCCCGCAAGGCCGGCATCGACCTGCTCGTGGCAATGAACGCGGAGACGGCGCGCGAGGACGTGCTGGCGCTCGACGCGGGCGCCGCGGTCGTCTACGACGAGCCGCTGAGGCTCGAAGAGCTGCGCGACGACCTCATCTTCTATCCGGTTCCGTTCGACAAGCTGGTGGCGGGCGTGTGCACCGACGCCAAGCTGCGGCGCCTGGTCCGCAACATGATCTACGACGGGGTGCTCGCCAACCTGCTGCAGATCGAGATGCGGCACATGGAGGCCGCCCTCGAGAAGCAGTTGGGCCGCAAGCCCAAGGCGGTGGCGCTGAACCGGGGCGCGCTCGATGCCGGGTTCCGGTTCGCGGCGGAGAATCTCGAGAAGCGCGACCGGCTGGTCGTCGAGCCGATGGACGAGACGAGCGGCCTCATCCTCATCGACGGGAACGCCGCCGCCGCGCTGGGCGCGCTGATGGCCGGCGTGACCGTGGTGACCTGGTATCCGATCACGCCGTCGTCGTCGCTGTGCGAGACGCTCATCGACTATCTGCGCAAGTACCGCATCGACGAGGAAACCGGCCAGGCGACGTTCGCCGTCGTGCAGGCCGAGGACGAGATTGCGGCGCTCGGCATGGCGATCGGCGCCGGCTGGGCAGGCGCGCGCTCGATGACGTCGACGTCCGGGCCCGGCGTCTCGCTGATGGCGGAGTTCTCCGGGCTGGCCTACTACGCGGAGGTGCCGGCGGTCATCTTCGACATCCAGCGGGTCGGGCCGTCGACGGGGCTGCCGACCCGCACCGCTCAGGGCGACGTGCTGACCACCGCCTTTCTCTCGCACGGCGATACGCGGCACCTGATGCTGTTTCCGGCGTCGGTGGAGGAATGCTACTCGATGGCGAGCGAGGCGTTCGACCTCGCCGAACGCTTTCAGACGCCGGTGTTCGTGATGAGCGATCTCGACCTGGGCATGAACACCTGGATGTCGAAGCCCTTCGAGTACCCCTCGAAGCCGCTCGATCGCGGCAAGGTCCTCGACGAGGAGGCGCTGGAGCGGATCGGCAAGTTCGGTCGGTACCGGGACGTCGACGGGGACGGCATTCCCTACCGGAGCCTGCCCGGCGACGGCATGCCCGCCTTCTTCTGTCGCGGCTCCGGGCACAACGAGTGGGCGCAGTACAGCGAGCGGCCGGACGACTACCAGCAGAACGTCGAGCGTCTGGCGCGGAAGTTCGAGACGGCGCGGCACTGGTTGCCCGAGCCGGTCGTCACGATCAACCGCAAGGCCTCGATCGGCATCGTCGCCTACGGCACGACGCACTGGGCCATCGTCGAGAGCCGCGACCAGTTGCTCGCCGAGGCGGACCTGCACACCTCCTACTACCGGGTGTGCGCGTATCCCTTCCGCGCGGCGCTGGCGTCGTTCATCGAACGCTACGACCGTGTCTACGTGGTGGAGCAGAACCGTGACGCGCAGATGCTCAGCCTGATGAAGCTCGACGTGCCGAGCGACCTCGCCAGCCGGCTGCGCAGCGTGCTGCACTACACCGGGAACCCGGTCGACGCGCGCACGATCACCGACAGCATCCTGATTCAAGAGGGCTACCGCGCCGAGAAGGCCGGGGCTCAGCCGGCCCGGCTGCCGCGCAGCGCCGGCGTGGGCGGAGAGTAGGACACGCGGAGAGGGACGATACCGTGGCGAGCGTCGCACCACCGGAACAGCGGAAGAACGTCAACAGGATCGGGCTCGTATCGAAGGAGTACCGGGGCACGAAGACGACGTTGTGCGCGGGCTGCGGCCACAACGCGATATCGGAACGGATCATCGGCGCCTGCTACGAGATGGGGGTCGATCCGGGCCAGGTCGTGAAGCTGTCCGGCATCGGGTGCTCCAGCAAGAGCCCGGCCTATTTTCTCGGGTCCGCGCACGGGTTCAACGCCGTGCACGGCCGGATGCCCTCCGTCGGCACCGGCGCCCTGCTGGCCAACCGCAAGCTGATTGCGCTCGGCGTGAGCGGCGACGGCGACACGGGGGCCATCGGCATCGGCCAGTTCGTGCACCTCATGCGGCGCAATCTGCCGATCATCTACATCATCGAGGACAACGGGTGCTACGGCCTCACGAAGGGGCAGTTCTCGCCGACGGCCGATCTGGGCTCGACGCTCAAGACCGGCGTCGTCAACGACCTGCCGCCCATCGACACGTGCGCGCTGGCCGTCGAGCTCGGGGCGACGTTCGTCGCGCGCTCGTTCTCGGGGGACAAGAAGCAGCTCATGGCGATTCTCAAGGCTGCGCTGAGCCACCGCGGCACGGCCATGATCGACGTTCTCTCGCCGTGCGTCACGTTCAACGATCACGAAGGCTCCACGAAGAGCTACGCCTACGCCAAGGCGCACGAGGACCCGCTCGAGGACATCAGCTTCGTGCCGTTCTTCGAGGACATCTCGGTCGACTACGAGCCGGGCACGACGCAGGCCGTGCCGCTGCACGACGGATCCACGCTGTATCTCACGAAGCTCGACGAGGCGTACGATCCGCTCGACCGGCTGCAGGCCCTGCGCGTGCTCAACGAAACGCGGCGGCGCGGCGAGTTCGCCACCGGGGTCATCTACGTCGAGCCGGACCGCGACGATTTCCTGACGATGCTCAATCTGGTGGACGAGCCGCTGGCGCAGCTTCCGCAGGCGCGTACCAGGCCGCCGAAGGCCGCGCTCGCCGAGATCATGGAATCGCTGCGCTAGGAGTCTGCGCCGTGGAACGGCGTAGACTCCTAGTGAGGGTTGGTTGGGCGGCAACCGGAGCCGGAGGCGACGTTTGCCGGGCTAGGAGCTTCGGAGCGCGATGCAACGGACGCTGGCAATCATCAAGCCGGACGCGGTCGAGCGGCAGCTCGTCGGCGCGATCATTCAGCGGGTCGAGGGGGCGGAGTTGCGCATCAGGGCGATGCGGCTCGCGCACCTGACCAGGTCGGAGGCGGAGGGGTTCTACGCCGTGCACCGGGGCAAGCCGTTCTTCGACAGCTTGACCGGCTTCATGTCGTCCGGCCCGCTCGTCCTGCTGGCGCTCGAGGCGCCCGACTGCATCGCCCGCTGGCGGCGCCTCATGGGGGCCACGGATCCGGCCAGGGCCGAGCGCGGAACGCTGCGGCGGGAGTTCGGACGGACGATCGAGCAGAACGCGACGCACGGGTCGGACGCGCCCGAGACGGCGGCGTTCGAGCTGGACTACTTCTTTCCTTCCCTGGCGTCCGACGGCGGCTAGTCGGCACGGGGATGGGAAAGATGCTGCTGGTGGTCGGGCTGCTGCTGGCCGGAGCCGGGGTGCTGGTGATGGCCGGGTTGCCGCTCGGCCGCCTGCCGGGCGATATCGTGTACCGGAGAGCCGGGACGACGGTCTACGTGCCGATCGCGACGAGCATCCTCGTCAGCGTCGTCCTCTCGCTCGTGACGCTGCTCATGCGGCGGTAGGAGTCCGCGCCGTACGGCGATGGATGCTCGGGGCACAGCCCCGTCTGAATGAAGCTGACCACGGAGGAAAGCGGGACATGACCATGCGGGGCAACTGCCGTCTTGACCCGAGTTTGGCCGCCATAGTACGCTTCGGGCCTGGAGGGCAGGTACCCGGCCTCCTTAAATCCCCAGACGCTCGGATAGCTGGCACCCGATGAAAAAGCTCGACGAGCGCGAAGCTGCGCCCGCCCGCAGTCCGCTTGCCAACGCCCCTGCGCTCGCCGTTCAGTTCTTCCTGATCCCCCTGGCCGTGGTGGGGGCGGTCGTGCTCATCTACGGCGGATTCCGCATGCTGGTGACCAACGAGCGGACGCCCGAGGAGTTTCTCAACGACGTGCGGGTCGGCGGGCGCGACCGCCGTTGGCCGGCCGCGTACGAGCTGTCGCGGCTGCTGGACACGCCCGGCATCGAGAGCCGGCACCCGGATCTGGGACCGGCCATCGTGCAGGCGTTCGCCGACTCGGCCGGCGACGACCCCCGCGTGCGCCGTTATCTGGCGCTGGCGGTCGGGCGGCTTCGCACGCAGCCGCCCGGCGCGCTCGAGACGCTGGTCGAGGCCTTGGGCGATCCCGATTCCGAGACCCGCATCAGCGTCATCTGGGCCCTGGCGTCGATTGGCGATCCGTCGGTCGTCGACGATATCGAGGCGATGTATCTGTCCGAGGACCCGGGCGTTCGCAAGATGACGGTGTACGCGCTCGGCGTGCTGCCGGCCGACGAGCGTGCCGCCACGCTGCGCAACGCGCTGGACGACGCCGCGCCGGACGTGCAGTGGAACGCCGCGGTGGCGCTCGCACGCCACGGCCGGAGCGACGGGCTGCGGGTGCTCGGCCGGATGCTCGATCGCGAGTACGTGCAGCGCAACGTCGACCGGGCGTCCAGCCTGGACAGCGGCGTGGATCCGGTTGCCGAGGTGATGGTCAGCGGTCTGCAGGCCGTCGGGGCGCTCAAGGCGTCGCAGCTCCACGACCGGGTGGTCGAGCTGAGCCGCGGCGACGCGAGCCTGCGCGTGCGGGAAGTGGCCTTGCGCACGCTCGAGCTGCTCGAGCCGGCGGTGGCGGACGGCAACGCAGTGGGGAACCACGGTTGAGATACCGTGTGCTGGAGGACGACAACTGAATGGCTGACGAGCAGAAACCGCAAGTAGCACCTGCGGCCCAGGCGGCGCCGAAGCCCGCGCTGGCACGCAGGACGACCAGCGCCGCGGCGGGCAAGGCACCGGCGAGGCCGTCGCGGGCGGCGGACGACACCTCGCCGCTGATGTCGCGCCGAGGCTGGCTCGGACTGTCGTGGGGGGCGTTCACCGCGGCGACCGCCGGGTGCCTGGCGGCAACGGGCCGCTTCATGTTTCCCAACGTGCTCAACGAGCCGCCGCAGCAGTTCACCATCGGTTTTCCGGACGAGTACGTCGACGGCGTCGACGAGCGCTGGAAGGATCGCTTCGGCGTCTGGATCATCCGCACGCCGTTCGACGTCGTGCATGAAGCCTCGGGCTTCTACGCGCTCTTTTCGATCTGCACCCATCTCGGGTGCACGCCGAACTGGCTGGCAGCGGAGAACAAGTTCAAGTGCCCCTGCCACGGCAGCGGGTTCCGGCCGACCGGCGTCAACTTCGAGGGGCCGGCCCCGCGGCCCCTGGAGCGCACTCGCATCGTCCTGGCGGAGGACGGTCAGATACTGGTCGACAAGAGCCGGAAGTTTCAGAGTGAGCTCGGGCAGTGGACGGATCCCGAGTCGTTTCTCGAGGTGTAGACGACGCCATGGCCCAAACCGAGACGATCAAGCCGAAGGAGGGTGCGCTCGTTCGCGCCTGGAACTGGCTGACCGCGACGCAGATCTGGACATCGATCTTCCGGCACAACGCCCCCATAAACGACCGCAACCGCGTGCTCGTGATGCTGTCGAACGTCTTCCTGCACCTGCATCCGGTGCGCCTCAAGAAGCACGGCGTCCGGCTGCGCTACACCTGGTGCATGGGCGGGCTGAGCTTCTTCCTGTTCCTGGTGCTGACGTTCACCGGACTGCTGCTGATGTTCTACTACCGGCCGACGCTGGAGTACGCGTACTCGGACATCGTCGGCCTGCGCGAGCACGTGCCGCTGGGCATCATGCGGGAGATGCACCGCTGGGGTGCGCACGCGATGGTCATCACCGTCTGGCTGCACATGTTCCGCGTGTTCATGACGGGATCGTACAAGCCGCCGCGTGAGTTCAACTGGAACATCGGCGTCATCATGCTGGTCCTGACGCTGCTGCTGTCGTTCACCGGCTACCTGCTGCCGTGGGATCAGCTGGCGATCTGGGCCATCACCGTGGGCTCGAACATGGCGCGCGCAACGCCGTTCCTCGGCCACGAGGGACCGGGCGCCGCCCTGCTCGCGCTGGGAGACGTCCAGTTGATTCACGCGGCCGACGACGCCCGGTTCGCGCTGCTCGGCGGCACGTTCGTCGGCGAGGGCGCGCTGCTGCGCTTCTACGTGCTGCACTGTGTCGGGCTGCCGCTCGTCATCGGGTTTCTCATGGCCGTCCATTTCTGGCGGGTCAGGAAGGACGGCGGCATTTCCGGTCCGCTCTAGGGGCCGCTGGCGGCAAGGGACGTCATGGACGCGATCAAAGGTTTCGTCAATCTGTTTGCGGATCCCCGGCTGTTCTTCATCCTGTCGGTGATAGCGCTCGTGCTCATCGTCTGGAAGCGGGAGACCTTCTCGAAGAATGCCGTGGGCTACGGCATGATGGGCTTCCTGGCGGTGTTCTTCGCGTTCGGCCTGTTCGACGAGAATTTCCGCCTGATTGTCGTCAAGCCGGACAACGTGCCGATCGTGGCGCTCATCTTCCTGGTGGTCTTCTTCACGTGGTACGCGATTCGCGAGGGCGTGCGCAACGACCGGCGGATCGCCGCCGGGGACGACCCCATCGAGAAGGAGGAGTCGGACCGCGTCTGGGTCTGGCCCGACCTCGTGTACACGGAGCTGATCGCCTTGATCCTCTGCACGGCGATTCTTGTCGTGTGGTCGGTCGGCCTGGAGGCGCCGATCGAGCAGCCGGCCAACCCGGCCAACACGCCCAACCCGTCGAAGGCGCCGTGGTACTTCCTCGGGCTGCAGGAGATGCTGGTCTACTTCGACCCCTGGCTGGCCGGCGTCGTGCTGCCGAGCCTGATCATCGTGGGCCTGATGGCGATCCCCTACATCGACACGAACCCGAAGGGGAACGGCTACTACACGTTCCGCGAGCGGAAGGCCGAGATCACGATCTTCCTGTTCGGCTTCCTCGTGCTGTGGTCGTCGCTGATCGTCCTCGGCACGTTCCTGCGGGGGCCCAACTGGAACTTCTTCGGGCCGTTCGAGTACTGGGACATCCACAAGCTCGAGCCGCTCACGAACGTGCAGCTCTCCGACTTCATCTGGGTGCGCCTGCTGGGGCAGCCGCTGCCGGACAACTGGTTCGTGCGCGAGTTCTTCGGGATCGTCCTGACGCTCATCTACGTTGCCGCCCTGCCGCCGCTCATGGCCAGGATGTTCCGGCGGTACTACGACCTGCTGGGCGGTACGCGCTTCTACGTGACGGCGGTGCTGCTGCTGATGATGCTGTCGCTGCCGGTCAAGATGCTGACGCGGTGGGTGTTCAATCTGAAATACGTCGTGTCGATACCCGAGTATTTCTTCAACATATAGCGAGCACAGAGCAAGATGGCTGACAAGAAGTCTGTGGGGCACGCGTACAACGTCGACTTTCTCAACGTGGTCTTCGCCGCGTCCAGCATCTTCCTGTTCGTGACGACGATCCTGATGATCTGGGACGACTACGCCCGCGAGTGGAAGGACTACCAGCGCCGCTTCGTCCAGCTCGAGATGGAGGTGACGCAGGCGAGCCTGGCCGCGGCCCAGGCCCAGGTGGATCCGGCGCGGGTGGCGGAGCTGCGGGACCAGTTGGCGCAGGCCGAGCAGGAGGCGGCCGCGAGTCAGGACCAGATCGACGAGCTGCAGGAGCAGCTCGAGGACGTCGAGGCCGATCTGTTCCTGGCGAACCAGGAGTTCCAGTCGACCAAGGCCGTGTACGACGCCGAACGCTACGAGTTCGAGGAGCTGCAGGAGAACGACCCCGAGCGCGCGGCGGGCGAGCGCGCCCCGATCGACGAGATGTACCAGCGCTGGCTCGATCTGGGTCTGGAGGTCGAACGCCTCACGGCGCAGCGCGACGAGCTGCGCGCGGAGATCGGCGTCTTCACGGGCCGGGCGGTGGAGGTCGACGCGCAGTTGAGCGAGTTGACCTCCGAGACGGAGCGGCTCACGACGCGGGTGGCCGACCTGCAGCCCAGCCTGGTGAACGATCTGATTCTCAACGCGCCGCTGCTGGACTTCATGGCGCCGACCATCACGGTCCGGCAGGTCATCACGCCGCAGATCGTCGAGGACGTGAACTTCGTGCGCGTCGCGAAGATGGATCGCTGCACGACGTGCCACCTGGCGATCGACCGCGAGGGATACGAGGACTATCCGCAGCCGTTCCGGACGCATTCCAACCTGGACGCCTACGTCGGCAGCGCGTCGCCGCATCCGGTGGGGGGCTTCGGCTGCACCGTCTGCCACGAGGGGATGGGGCAGTCGCTGACGTTCCGGCACGCCTCGCACACCCCTGTGGGCGAGGAGCAGACGCTCGCCTGGGAGCATGACTTCGGCTGGGAGGAGCCCCATCTGTGGGACTATCCCATGCTGCCGACGGACATGACCGAGGCGTCGTGCGCCAAGTGCCACCGCGAGACGGTCTTCATTCCCGAGGCTCCGAAGCTGAGCGAGGCCTACGGCCTGTACGAGCGGGCCGGATGCTACGCCTGCCACAAGACGACGGGGTTCGAGGAGCTGCGCAGACCGGGGCCGAACCTGACGAAGATTGCGTCGAAACTGGAGCCGGACTGGGTTGCGCGCTGGATTCGCGAGCCGCGCGCCATGAAGGCCAGCACCTGGATGCCGCGCATCTGGTACAACAGCAACACGAGCGAGCCGGAGGACGCGGTCCGCAACGAGGCCGAGATCGACGCGGTCGTGGCGTACCTGTTCGCGAATTCCGACGAGCACGGGTTCGCCGTACGGTTCCCGCGGCGCGGCGACGCCGCGCGGGGGCAGGAGCTGGTCGAGTCGGTCGGGTGTCTCGCGTGCCACATCACGGGTGACGAGGGCCGCCTCGAGGCGGGTTCGCGGCGGACGTTCGGCCAGCCGCTGCAGAACATCGGCAACAAGACGTCGTTCGAGTGGCTCTACGACTGGGTCCGCGACCCGCGGCACTTCAGCCCCGAGACGTACATGCCGGACCTCCGGCTCACCGACAGCGAGGTCAGCGACGTCGCCGCGTACCTGGCCACGCTCGGCGGCCCGGACGGGGAAGGGGCGCGGGCTGCCTACGGCGCCGACGACGTCGCGGAGATCCTGACCGACTACCTGCGGGCCATCGTGCCCACGGACGAAGCGCGGGCCACCGTGGCCGCCATGTCGCCCGAGGAGCAGCAGCTCGAGCTGGGCCGCCGCGCCATCGGCCGCTACGGCTGCTACAGCTGCCACGAGATCAAGGGCTTCGAGGAGACGCAGCCCATCGGCATCGAGCTGTCGGAGGAGGGCACCAAGCTGCTGCCGCGCCTCGACTTCGCGTTCGTCCACGAGATTCCGCACACCAAGGTCGACTGGTTCAAGCAGAAGCTGCGCGACCCGCGCAGCTTCGACCGCAGCCGCGTCCTGCAGCCGCTCGAGAAGCTCCGAATGCCCAACTACGGCTTCAGCGAGGACGAGGTGACGCTGCTCGCGACGGCGATCATGAGCTTCCAGAGCGACGTGCAGCCGCTCGTGTCGCAGGCTCCGCGCTCCGCGCGCAACGATGCGTTGCGGGAGGGCCGCAATCTCGTGCGTCGCCGCAATTGCATCTCGTGCCACGAGATCGAGGCCGACGGGGGCGACTATCGCGAGCTCGTGGACGATCCGGCGCTGGCGCCGCCGCTGCTGACGCCGGAAGGTGCGAAGGTCAAACCCGAGTGGCTGTACGCGTTCTTCCGGGGCCCCATCACCATCCGGCCCTGGCTGGATGTGCGCATGCCCACGTTCGGGCTCGACGACGCGCACTGGAACCAGGCGCTCGACTACTTCGCGGCCGTCTCCGAGGCGATCGGGCCGTTCCGGACTCACGAGTCCGTTCCGGCGCCGGGGGTGACGAGCACGGGCGAGGAGCTGTTCGAGCTGCTGCGCTGCCAGCAGTGCCACGTGCTGGACACGATTCCGGAGGATCAGCCCACGGACAATCTGGCGCCCGACCTGCGGATGGCGCAGGAACGTCTGCAGCCCGACTGGATCCTGGACTGGCTGATCGCGCCGCTCGAGATTCAGCCCGGGACGCGCATGCCCATGTTCTGGACCGAGTACCCGGGTTCGTTCTACCCGCAATTCGATGCGGACGCGGTGCGGCAGATCGAGGCGGTTCGCGATTACCTGCTGACCTTCAGCGGCGGGCCGAGCCCCCTGCGCGGGAACTGAATTTGGACGGGGCTGGGCTTCATTCTTGACGGGGCTGCGCCCCCGAACCCCCGGCGTCCGTTTGCGGGGCCCCTTCGCCCCGCGCCACTACCGCCGAGCCGCGCTTCCATTAGACGGGGCTGCGCCCCGGGCCCCCGGCGTCCGCTTGCGGGGACCCCTTCGCCCCGCGCCGCTACCGCCGAGCCGCGCTGTGCGCGGCTTGCCGCGTCTGGGTGCCGGTGTTTGCGGCAGTCGTCGCCGGGCGTCGGTCCGGTGGCCTGGCTGCGATCGCCCGGGGCATGCCCGCCGACGTCCCTGTGGCCAGGAACGTGGATGAGCGTCGTGCGTCAGGTTCGTGCTGTAGCATGAGGACGGGATGGTGACCTGCGTTCCGGCACCCCTCGTGGACGCGGTGGAGCGGCTGGCGGTCGAATGGGAGACCGATGACCGCATGGCGCGGCTGTGGGCGGGCGACGCGTCGCTCTGGACGGGCGCCGGCGAAGGCGAGTGGCTGGGCTGGCTGCAGGTCGTCGGCGCCCAGCGCGCGCGGGTCGGGGAGCTGCGGGCGCTGCAGCGGGAGGTAGTCGATCGGGGCTTCGAGCATGTCGTGCTGCTGGGGATGGGCGGATCGAGCCTCTGCCCCGAGGTGCTGCGGCAAAGCTTCGGCCGGGTGGCCGGGGCGCCCGATCTTCGGGTGCTCGACTCGACCGATCCCGCGCAGGTCAGGTCCATCGAGCAGTGCATCGACTACGAGCGCACCCTCTTCATCGTGTCGAGCAAGTCGGGTACGACGTTGGAGCCCAACATCTTCCTGAGCTACTTCGCGGCGCGCGCGGGGGGGCGGCCCGGGCAGGTCGGCAGCCGGTTCGTGGCGGTCACCGACCCCGGCTCCCAGCTCGAGGGGCTGGCCGTCGACGAGGGGTTTCGACACGTCTTCCACGGTGTCCCGAGCATCGGCGGGCGCTATTCCGCGCTGTCCGACTTCGGGCTGGTCCCCGCGGCCGTCATGGGCCTCGACGTCGGCCGGCTGCTGGACCGCGCCGAGGCGATGCGGTCGGCCTGCCTGCCGTCGAGACGGCTGCGGGCGAATCCCGGCGCCGTGCTGGGGCTGACGCTCGGGGCGGCTGCGCGAGCGGGGCGCGACAAGGTCACGTTCGTGGTTGCGCCCGCGTACCGATCGCTGGGGGCCTGGCTCGAGCAGCTCCTGGCCGAGTCGACCGGCAAGGACGGCACGGGGCTCATTCCCGTCGACGGCGAGATGCCGGGTACGTGCGATCTGTACGGCGACGACCGCCTCTTCGTGCACCTGCGCGACGAGGCGGCGCCGGATGGCGGTCCGGAGCCGGCGCTCGCCGAGCTGGAGCAGGCCGGGCATCCGGTCGTCCGGCTGGGACTGAGCGATCCGTACGACGTGGGCGGGGAGTTCTTCCGCTGGGAGCTGGCGACCGCGGTGGCCGGCTCGGTGCTCGGCATCAACCCGTTCGACCAGCCTGACGTCGAGGCAAGCAAGATCGAGACGCGCCGGCTGACGGCCGCGTACGAGGCCGGGCAGGCGCTGCCTGACGAGCAGCCGCTCGCTCGCGACGGCCAACTGGTTCTGTACGCGGCGCCCGCCGGGGGCGCGCCGGCGAGCGAAGCCGAGGATGGCTCGCTCGCGGCGCTGCTCGCGGCGCATTGCGCGCAGGCGGGCGCCGGCGACTACCTGACGCTGCTGGCCTACGTCGAGATGTCGGCCGCGAACGAGCGTGCCCTGCAGCGCGTCCGGCACGCGTTGCGGGGCACGTTCCGCGTGGCGACCTGCGTCGGCTTCGGGCCCCGGTTTCTCCACTCGACCGGCCAGGTCCACAAGGGCGGGCCGAACAGCGGCGTGTTCATCCAGATTACGTGCGACGATGCCGTCGACGTGCCCGTCCCGGGCCGGCGCTACAGCTTCGGCGTCGTCAAGGCGGCGCAGGCGCAGGGCGACCTGCAGGTGCTCGCGGCGCGCGGCCGGCGGGTGCGGCGGCTGCACGTGACGGGAAACCTGCTCGAGGGCTTGAACCGTCTCGCCGACCTGGCGGCTCACTTGCGGTAGGGCGCACCAGGGAGGGGCGCAGGACGCATGCTGGGCGACGCAGAACTGACCTGGGCTTGGTGAGAACGCTCGGCGGGTTGCGGACCGACGGGAAGATCCTGCCATTTCCGACTACGGTTTTGCTCTTGGGAGGGGTGAAATGTCCGATCGTCGTCGTTTCCTGAAGCGTGCCGTCGGGGCCGGCGCCGCGCTGGCCGCCGCCGGACTCCAGCGCGGCGTCGGCGCCGCGCAGGCGTCATCGAGCATCGTGCGCTTCGATCACGTCTCGGCCCCGATGCGGAACACCGACGCGATGGTCGCCTTCTACCGCGCGCTCGGCCTTCACGTGCGGGAGGGCGACCGCATCTGCTCGGTCCACTTCGGGGACAACAAGATCAACTTCCACCGTCCGGAGATGTGGGAGGACCCGGCGTTCACCCTCAGGGGGCAGGCGGCGGTGCCGCCGTGCGGCGACTTCTGCTTCGTCTGGGGCGGCAGCGCCGCGGAGCTGGAGCAGATGCTGGAGCGCGTCGGCGCCCCCGTCATCGAAGGGCCCGCGCCGCGCGAGGGTGGACGCAACGGCGGCCGGGACACCGGCACGAGCCGCTACGTCCGCGATCCGGACGGCAACCTGCTGGAGTTCATCATCTACTCGTAGTCGTCGTCGGCGAGCGACAGGCGGACCACCTCGGCGTCGTTGCGGACGACGACGTGCCGGTTCGCGAACGCGGGGTGCGCCCACAGCACCGCACGGTCGTCCCAGCGGCCGGAGGCGCCGCCGCGCGTGCGGGTCGTCGGCCGCAGCAGACGGGTGCGATCGACCTCCTGGTAGCCCTCGGGCGTGAAGCGCGCGATGATCAGGAAGCCCTCGTCGTTCGTCACGAAGTGGCGGTCGCCGTTGCGGACGAAATAGGCGGTCCCGAACCGCTTCTGCACGGTCATGCGGTCGCTCTGCCACAGCCGTTCGCCGGTCGTCGCGTCGATGCCCCGCAGCTCCCCGTAGCTGCCGACGCCGTACAGGTAGTCGCCGCTGACGATCGGCGTCGACATCAGCGCGTGCAGCGTGTCGGTCTGGTGCGGCAGCTCGCCTCGATTGCGCCCCTGCCACAGCACGCGCGCGGCCGGCCGGTCGGGGTTGAGCGCCAGCATCATCGAGCCGTTGAAGAACTGGCTGACGACGAGGTAGCGGCCGCTGCGCACGGGCGTGGCTATCGCCATCCCGCCGCCGATCATGAAGTCCTGGTTCCAGTAGATGTCGCCGGTTGCGGGATCGAGCGACGTGACGGCGGTGGCATGCCAGACGATGAGCTGCCGGACCCCGCCGGCGTCGATGACGATAGGCGACGAGTAGCCGGGTTCCGACGTGGCGTCGAGCGCGCGCCACGCCTCCTCGCCGGTCTCCTTGTCGAAGGCGACGATCTTGGCGTCCGGCTCACCGCCCAGCAGGACGATCAGATGGTCGCCCTCGACGAGCGGGGACTGCGACACGCCGTAGACCGGGACCGTGACGTCGTAGTCGGCGGTGGTGTCGATCTGCCAGACCAGGCCGCCCGTGGCGGTGTCGAAGCACGACAGCATGCCGGCGGCGCCGAGCACGTAGACGCGGTCGCCGGCGACCGCCGGCGTGGCCCGCGGGCCCGTGGCGAACTTCCATTGCAGGTTGCGGTACGTGGCCGGCCACTCCCGGGTCCAGAGAACGGCCCCGGTCTCCTCGTCGAGCGCCACCAGCCGCTCCGTCCCGTCCATCGTGCGGCTGCCTGCCGTCTCCTCGTAGTCGAGGACGAAGACCCGTCCGCCGGCGACCACCGGACCCGCGAAGCCGCCGCGCACGGGCGCGCGCCACGTCACGCGGAGGCCGTCGGCGGGGAAGCGCGCGACGACGCCGGTCTCGTGCCACACCGCATCGCGGTGGACGCCGCGCCATTGCGGCCAGTCTTCGGCGTCGAGGCCGGTGGTCAGACCGAGCGCGACGCAGGCGCCCGCGACGACACTCCATGTTCGTGAACGGCATTCGGACATTCGCATATTATGCACCCTGCCAGCGCGGCGCCCGCTTGGCGAGGAACGCCTCGACGCCCTCCCGGAAGTCGGCGCTCGTGTAGCACAGCGTGATGAGGTCGTGCCCCGCGGCAGGCTCGATGCGCCGCGCGGCCTGCACGCGCCGAATCATCTCCTTGGTGGCCCTGACGGTCAGGGGAGCGTTGGCGGCGATCGTCGCCGCCAGCTCGCGGACGGTCCGGTCGAGATCGTCGGCGGGGGCGATGCGGTTGACCAGGCCGGCGGCCAGCGCCTCCTGCGCGCTGAACAGGCGCCCGGTATAGAGCATCTCCTTGAGCCGCGTCGGGCCGATCAGGTCGAGGAAGCGTGCGTGGTTGGCGGCCGAGAGGCAGTTGCCGAGGGTGCGGGCAATCGGCACGCCGAAGCGCGATGCCGGGGTGCACACGCGGAGGTCGCAGGCCGCCGCGATGGCGCACCCGCCGCCGGTGACCACGCCGTCGATCTGGGCGACGGTGGCTATCGGGACGCGCTCGAGTCGGTCGATAATGGCATCGAGCCGTTGCTCGTAGTCCGTGCCGTCCCGCGCCGACTTGAACGCCCGGAACTGCGCGATGTCGGTGCCGGCCACGAACGCCTTGCCGCCGGCGCCGCGCAGCACGAGGACGCGGACGTCGGCAGCGCCCGCCACGCGGTCGCAGCAGTCGACCAGCGCCTGGTACATCTCCCAGGTCATGGCGTTGCGGGCTTCCGGGCGATTGAAGGTGACGAAGGCGACGGCTCCAGCTTGCTCGTACAGCACGTGGGGGGTCGGCACGAGTCGTATCTCCCAGGTCAAGGTCCGCTGCAGCACGCGGGAAGGAAACCGATGCAGCATGCACTGAGTGGCATCCGAGTGCTCGACATCACCCAGGTCATGGCCGGGCCGTACTGCGCAATGCTACTTTGCGACATGGGCGCCGACGTGATCAAGGTGGAGCCGCCCGCGGGCGATTCCACCCGGCGCATGGCCGGCGCCCGGGGAGGCGACAGCCCCGGCTTCAACGCCGTCAACCGCGGCAAGCGCGGCATCGTGGTCGACATCAAGCACGAGCGGGGGCCGCACGTCGTGGCCCGCCTCGCGTCGACCGCGGACGTGCTCGTCGAGAACTACCGGCCGGGCGCCATGGCGCGGGCCGGCCTGGGATACGAGCAGTTGCGCGCCGTCAACCCGCGGCTCGTCTACGCGTCGATCTCCGGATACGGTCAGACCGGGCCGCACGGTGGGCGGGGCGGCTTCGACCTGGTGGCGCAGGGCGTGTCGGGCATCATGTCCGTGACGGGCGAGCCGGACCGGCCGCCGGTCAAGGCGGGCGTGCCGCTGACCGACCTCGGCGCCAGCCTGTTCGCCGTCGTGGGCGTTCTGGCGGCGCTTCACGATCGGCAACGGACGGACGCGGGGCAGCACGTCGATACGTCGCTCGTCGAAGCCGGCGTGGCCCTGTCCGTCTGGGAGGCGACCGAGTATCTCTCCAGCGGGCGGGTGCCGCAGCCGCTCGGCTCGGCGCACCGCATGAGCGCGCCGTACCAGGCCCTCGAGTGCGCGGATGGCTACATCACCGTCGGCGCTGCCAACGACAGGCTGTTTGCACGCCTGAGCACGCTGCTCGGGCATCCGGAATGGGTCGCTGACCCGCGGTTCGAGGACGACACCGCGCGGGTGGCCAACCGGCAGGCGCTGGCGGACCGCATCGAGCAGGTCACCCGCACCCGCCCGCGGCGGCACTGGCTGGCGCGCCTGGAGGCGGAGGGTATTCCGTGCGGCCCCATCAATACCTATGCCGACGTGCTGACGGACGAACAGATCACGGCGCGCGAGATGGTGGTCGAGACCCACCATCCCACGCTGGGCAGGCTGCGCACCCTGGGTACGCCGCTCAAGCTGTCGCGGACGCCCCTGGCAACGGGCCGCCCGGCGCCGCTCCTGGGCCAGCACACCACCGAAGTGCTGCGCGAGGCGGGGTACTCGGAAGCCGAGGTGGCGGAGCTGCGGGCCGCGGGGGTCGTCCGATAGGCCCCCGCCGCCCGCGGACCGTTACAGGCTGAACCCGCGCTCGTTGTGCAGGGCGATGTCGAGCCCTTCCTCCTCCTCGGCGGCCGTGACCCGCAGCCCCAGGGTGGCATCCAGCACCTTGAGGATGATCCAGGTCAGCACGCCGCTGTAGACGATGGTGGCCGCCGCCCCCACGAACTGCAGCCCGAGCTGGGTGCCGATGCCGTTGTCGAGTCCCGAGCCGCCGAACACCTCGGCCGTGAATACGCCCGTCAGTATCGCGCCGACGAAACCGCCGACGCCGTGGACGCCGAATACGTCGAGAGAGTCGTCGTAGCCCATCGCCCGCTTCAGGTTGCTCGCGGCGAAGAAGCACAGGAGCCCGGACACGAGCCCGATCAGGATGGCCCCGAGCGGACCGACCGTGCCGGACGCGGGCGTGATGGCGACGAGGCCCGCGACGGCGCCGGTCGCGATGCCCAGCACGCTCGGCTTGCCGAAGCGCACCCACTCCACGGTCATCCACGTGAATGCGGCCGTGGCCGTGCAGATGTGCGTAACGGCCATTGCCATCCCCGCCACGCCGTCGGCGGCCAACTGGCTGCCGGCGTTGAAGCCGAACCAGCCGACCCAGAGCATCGACGCGCCCACCACCGTCAGCACCAGGCTGTTGGGCGCCATCGGGGTGTCGGGATAGCCGTGCCGCTTGCCGAGCACGATGCAGAGCACGAGGGCGGCGATTCCCGCGTTGATGTGCACGACGGTGCCGCCCGCGAAGTCCAGGACGCCGAGCTCGCCCAGCCAGCCGCCGCCCCAGACCCAGTGGGCGACCGGCGTGTAGACGAGGGTCAGCCAGATGCCCATGAACCAGAGCATCGCGGAGAACTTCATCCGCTCGGCGAACGCGCCGACGATCAGTGCGGGCGTGATGATGGCGAAGGTGAGCTGGAACATCTGGAACACGGACTCCGGAATGGTGCCGTCTACCGTGTCCACGCTGACGTTCGACAACAGCACGTTGCCCATCCCCACGAAGGCGTTGAGGGCCCCGCCGTCGCCGAAGGCGAGGCCGTACCCGTAGAGCGTCCACAGGATGGTGACCAGGCAGGTGATGGCGAAGCACTGCATCATCACCGACAGGACGTTCTTGGCCCGCACCAGACCCGCGTAGAAGAGCGAGAGGCCGGGAATCGTCATGAACAGCACCAGGACGCTCGACGTCAGCATCCACGCCGTGTCGCCGGAGTTCAGCGCGTCGTCCTGGGCCCACGCCGCATACGGCGTGCCCAGCACGAAGAGGACGATGCCAACAGGAATTAGCCGGCTGCTGAGAAGTTGCATGGGTGTCGTTCCTCCTCGGCTGTGATCGCTAGAGGGCATCGTCGCCCGCCTCGCTGGTCCGGATGCGGACGGCCTGCTCCATGTTGCTGACGAAGACCTTGCCGTCACCGATCTGGCCGGTTCGGGCCGCCGACTTGATCGTGTCGACCACGGGGGCGGCACGGTCGTCGGGCACCACGATCTCGATCTTGATCTTCGGCACGAAATCGACCGAGTACTCGGCGCCGCGATAGATTTCGGTGTGGCCCTTCTGACGGCCGAAGCCCTTGACCTCGGTGACTGTCAGTCCGGCAACCCCCACTCGCGACAGGGTGTCTCGAACCTCGTCCAGCATGTGCGGCTTGATGATCGCAGTGACCAGCTTCATCCTCGTCTCCTTCTCTTGGGGTGTGAGGCGCCTGGAGCACCCGCGCCGGGCGTGCGGCGGCCCGGCGCTGCGAGTGGGCACTATACAACACTGTCGCGGGTCCACAAAGAGGCCGCGCGGGCGGGTGCGGGACCCCCGCGGGGGCCGTTCGACGTTGGCCGCGGGGCCGCCGGTCGTCCGCCGATCGCCGCGCCGGAGACGCGCCGGCGCGTCAGGATTCGCCGACCGGCTCGATGCGCAGCACGGCTCCGTCCGGCTCGTCGACGGTCAGGTACAGCAGGCCGTCGGGCCCCTCCCGCACGTCGCGGAAGCGCTGCTTGAGCTCGGCCAGCACGGGGCGGATGCCGTTGCGCTGGATGCGGCCCTCGGCGTTGAACACGATGCGGTGCAACTGGCGGGTGCCCATGTTGCCCCGTCCCATGGCGGCGATGAACGCGTTGCCCCGCCACGTCGGAAACCTGTCGCCCGTGTAGAACGTGATGCCGGCCAGCGCCGGCGAGGGCATCCAGAACGCGAACGGCTCCTCCATGCCGGGCGCCCAGGTGCGCTCCGACGTGGTCCCCGAGAGGCCGCCGAGCTTGTTGCCGGTGTAGTCGCGGCCGTACGAGACGACGGGCCACCCGTAGTTGCGGCCGGCCTCGATGACGTTGAGCTCGTCGCCGCCCATCGGTCCGTTCTCCGTTTCCCAGATCTGTCCGGTGTCCGGATGGACGTACAGCCCCAGCGCGTTGCGAATGCCCAGGGCGTAGATCTCGGGCCGGTAGCCGTCGCGGCCGACGAACGGGTTGTCGTGCGGCGCCGAGCCGTCCTCGTTGAGCCGCAGGACCTTGCCGGCGTGGTTGGCCGGATTCTGGGCGTCGTCGGCCGTGCCGATCATGTGGCGCGTGGGCATGCCGATGGCCATGATGATGCGGCCGTCGCGGCCGAAGGCGATCCGCGCGCCCGACGTGCCCTGCGACCATGCGTCGGAGACGAAGACGTCCGTGACGTCCTCCAGCGCCCCGCCGCCGTCGTAGCGGGCCCGCGCCAGCGTGGCGGTGGCGGCGTCACGCTTGATGGGCGGGCCGCCGGGGCCGCCCTGGAAGTCGTCGTGCGGGTTGCCGGGCACCGGCTTCGAGTAGGTGAAGTAGACGAGCCGATTCTCCGCATAGCGCGGATGCAGGACGATGTCCATGAGGCCGGAGTTCACGGCCCCCGTGTTGATCTCCGGCAGGCCGGCGATTGGCTCGGGGTCGAGCACCCCGTTCCGGATGATGCGGAGACGGCCCTCCCGCTCGGTGACCAGGATGTCGAGATTGGGCAGTACGGCGAGCGCCCAGGGCCGGACCAGGCCCTTGACGGGCACGACCCGAAACCGTTGGCCGTCCGCGGCGAGCACCAGCGGGTGGTCGGGCACGCCGGCCGGCAGCGTCGCGACGGCCGCGTCGGCCGCCGGCCCCTGCGGCGCCTGCCCGGCAGCCGCCGCCGCCGCGATCAGCGCCAGAGCGATAACCAATGCAGTCGTCCGGGGTTTCATGATCTTCTAGCAGGGGAAGGCGGCCTCGACGGCCTTCAGGACGAGCCGCACGTCGGGCAGGTGCAGCTCGTCGGGATGCTCGCTCAGGTATTGGACGACCACCGTGACGAGCCGCGCGTCCGGCGTGCCGTCGGGCAGGCAGGCGCGCCCCTCCGCGACGTGCCCGTCCTGCTGCAGGAGCGCCAGCGCCCTGGCCGCGCCGCGCACGACCCCGCTGCAATGCCGCGCCCGCGCGAAGTCGCCGCTGGCGCGCAACCCCTCCTCGCAGTCCCTCAGCAGGGCGAGCCCGGTGCCGTCGTTGTCCTGCGCCGCCGCGGCTGCAGGCGACGCGACGGCGAGCACGAGCGCGAGCGGCAGCAGCCTCATCCCATCCTCCGGCCGGCGTCCCCCGGCGTCAGTCGAGCAGCGCTTCGTAGACGCGGGTCTGGAACTCGCGCTCGATCTCGGGAGACGTGGGCGGCGCGACCTGGCTCAGGAGCACGCCGATCAGCTCGTCCTCGGGGTCGATCCAGAAGTACGTGCTCGCGTAGCCGCGCCAGCGGAAGACGCCGTCGTTGTCGCCGTAGGGCGTCGCGTCGGCGTCGGTCAGCACGCTGAAGCCGAGCCCGAAGCCGTACCCGGGGTCGGGGCCGCCGATGCTGATCGGGATCAGGTGGTCGGGGAGCTGGTTCGTGCGCATCTCGCGCACCGTCTCCTGCTTCAGGAGGCGCACGCCGTCGAGCGTGCCCGCGCCGAGCAGCATCTGCGCGAAGCGCAGGTAGTCGCCGGCGGTCGAGACGAGCCCGGCGCCGCCCAGCAGCAGCTCGGGCTGGGCCTCGTGCACGCCGCACAGCGCGACGTCATCCTCGCGGAGCGCGCCGTCCGGCCCGCGGGTGTAGGCGGTGGTCAGGCGCTCCGCCTTCTCCGGTGGGACGACGAACGCGGTGTCCCGCATCCCGAGCGGCTCGAAGATGCGCGCGGTGAAGAAGTCGTCGAGCCGCCGGCCCGAGACGACCTCGACGACGCGGCCGAGCACGTCCGTCGACACGCCGTAGTTCCAGCGCGCGCCGGGGTGCGCGAGCAGCGGCAGCGCGGCGGCCTCGCTCACCAGGTTCTCCAGATCGCCGGAGAAGACGTCCGCCTCGCGGTAGAGCGCATCCACGTCCGTGTTGCCGAAGAGGCCGTAGGTCAGGCCGGACGTGTGGCGGAGCAGATCGCGGATGGTGACGGGCCGGCGGGGCGCCACGATCTCCCCCGCGTCGTACACCTGGGCGTGCTCGAACTCGGGCAGCGTGCGCGAGACGGGCTCGTCGAGCGTCAACTCGCCCGCCTCGACGAGCATCATGACGGCGACCGAGGTCACCGGCTTCGTCATCGAGCAGATGCGGAAGATGTCGGTGCGCTGGAGCGGCGTGCGGCTGGCCAGGTCGCGGTACCCGATGGCCTCCCAGTGCACGAGCTGGCCGCGGCGCGCCACGAGGCTCACGGCCCCGCCTACGGATCCTTCGTCGATCCAGCGCTGCAGGGCCTGGGGAATGGCATCCAGATCCGCCGCGGACAGGCCGACGGCAGCCGGGTCGCTCCAGGGCAGGGGCGAGTCCGAGCCGGCGGGGGCCGCAACCAGCAGCGCGAGCGTGCAGAGCAGGGCGGGCAGTCGGTGCATGTCAGCGTCGTCCCAATCGTCGTTGCCGGAAGTCGAGCCGCCACTCGCGCGCCAGCCGCTCGGCCTCCTCCAGCTCCTCGCTGGTCATGATCGCCTCGAGCTCGGGCAGGGCGAACTCCGCCCCCCCGTACCCGCGCTCGGCGGCAAGACGGTACCAGCGCACCGCCTCCACGGCGCTCCTGGTCACGCCGAGGCCGTTCGAGTACGCGATGCCCAGGTTGCCCTGCGCGGCCGAGTGCCCCTGGTCCGCGGCGAGGCGAAACCAGCGCACCGCCTCCACGGCATCCTGGGGCAGCCCGCCCAGGCCGTTGGCATGCGCGACGGCGAGGTTGTACTGCGCGTCGGCGTGCCCCTGGTCGGCGGCGAGACGGAACCAGCGCACAGCCTCCGGCGCGTCCGTCTCGACCGCCAGGCCGTTGGCGTACGCGAGACCGAGATGGTGCTGCGCGACCGGCAGCGCCGCCTCGGCCGCGAGGCGGAACCAGCGCAGGGCTTCGGCGTCGTCGCGGACCACGCCGACGCCGTTGGCGTAGGCCAGCCCCAGGTTGCCCTGGGCTATCGCGAAGTCCTGGTCCGCGGCGCGGCGGAACCAGCGCACGGCCTCCGCGGCGTCACGCAGCACGCCGCCGCCGTTGGCGTAGGCGTTGCCGAGGTCGTTCTGGGCCTCGACGTGACCCTGATCGGCCGCGAGCTCCAGCCACCGCGCGCCCTCCGCACGGTTGCGGGGGACGCCGTCGCCGCGCTGGTAGGCGAGACCCAGCCGGTACTGGGCCTCGGCCTCTCCCTGCTCGGCGGCAGCCCGCAGGGCGGCCGGGTCCTGGCTCGCCCCGAGCGTCACGCTCGCGCAAGCCCCGAGGAGAGCCGCACACACGACGAGGGTGATGCCGTCAGGCAGACGCATTGCAGGAAACATTATAGGGGAGGGAAGTTGGTTGCGGGGGGGGGATTTGAACCCCCGACCTTTGGGTTATGAGCCCAACGAGCTACCGGACTGCTCCACCCCGCGTCAGAAGTGTAACCCCAATGCTAACATGCCGTCCAGGTGCGATCAACGGGGAGCTGCGCGAGGGCCTACCGTCCCGAGGGCGGGCGGTGACCGACACAGGCTGCGTCGTCGTCTGCACGACGTTGCCCGCCGGGGCCGACGCCGCGGCGTTCGGCCGGACCCTGGTCGAGGAGCGCCTGGCGGCCTGCGTCAGCGCGCTGCCGGGCGTGCGCTCGGTCTATCGCTGGCGCGACGACGTCGAGACGGACGACGAGCAGCAACTGCTCGTCAAGACGACGCGGGGCCGCGTGGAGCCGCTCATCGAGCGGATTCGCCGGCTCCATCCCTACGAGGTGCCGGAGATCGTCGTCCTGCCGATCGTCGGCGGCGACCAGGACTACCTGGACTGGATCCGCGCGTCGACGGCTTGATGGCTACAGCAGGCGGAGCACGAGGAATCCGCCCAGCAGCAGCAGCAGGAAGAGAATCGACGCGGCGTCGAAATGCCGCTCCAGCAACCGGCGGATCGGCGCGCCGAACACCCGCAGGATTGCCGCGACCAGGAAGAAGCGGGCCGCGCGCCCGAGCAGGCTGACGGCCAGGAACGGCAGGAAGGGCATGGCGGTTGCGCCGGCCGCGATCGTCGCCACCTTGAACGGGATCGGCGTGAACGCCGCCGCCGCCAGGAACCAGACGCCCCACGTGCCGGCCAGGGCCACGAAGCGGTCCCAGTGGTGATGCGCGCCGTAGAAGGCGATAATCGGATCGCCGATCGCGGTCATCAGCCCGGAGCCGATGCCGTAGCCGACGGCTGCCCCGATGAACGAGCCGGTGACGCAGCACACGGCGGCCCGCAGCCAGCCGGCAGGCCGCGCTGCCACGATCGCAATCAGCAGCACGTCCGGCGGTATCGGGAAGAACGACGACTCGGTCAGCGCGACGAGGAACAGCGCGGTGAGCGCCTGCGGGGTGTCGGCCCACCGCAGCGTCCAGTCGTAGAGCCGGCGCGGGGCGGCCAGCATCGATTTCAGCAAGACGGCCTCGTCATGAGTGTACGCAATACGGTGGAGCGCGGCCGCAAGGCGCGCACAGCGCGCCTCGGCGGGAGCGGCGCGGGGCGAAGGGGTCCCCGCAAGCGGACGCCGGGGGCTCGGGGCGCAGCCCCGTCTGATTGACGATGGACGCGCCGGCCGAGCTCACCGTCGTATTCCGCACGCAGTCCGACATCGAGGCGAACGTGGTGCGCGGGCTGCTCGAGACCAGGGGCATCCGCACGCTGCTGTCCTCGGCCGCGCCGCAGTCCGTCTTCCCACTTTCCCTCGACGGTCTGGGCGAGGTGCGGTTGGCGGTCCGGGCCGACGACGCGGAGCGGGCCCGGAAGACGATCGACGATTTCCGTCACGAGGCCGGCGCCGCGACGCTGGAGACGCGGCTCGGCTACGCGTTCCGGGACCGCGAGCTGCTGGAGCAGGCGCTGACGCATCGCTCTCGCGCACACGAGGACGCTGGCGAGGTCGTTGCCGACAACGAGTCGCTGGAGTTCCTCGGCGACGCCGTGCTGGGCCTCGTGATCGCGGATCGCCTGTACCGCGAGTTTCCCCACTACGACGAGGGCCTCAAGTCGAAGGCCAAGTCGGTGCTCGTCTCCGCCCCGTCGCTGGCGAAGCTCGGCGAGGCGCTGGGGCTCGGCGAGCACCTGCTCCTCGGACGCGGCGAGGAGAAGAGCGGCGGGAGGGCGAAGCCTTCGCTGCTCGCCGATGCCTTCGAAGCCGTCGTGGCGGCCATCTACCTCGACGGCGGGCTCGCGGCGGCCGACGATTTCATCGAGCGTCACTTCCGGCAGGCGTTGGCCGAGCTGCGCGCGGGGCAGCAGGTCACCGGCCTCGTCAGCGACCACAAGTCGGCGTTCCAGGAGTGGCTGCAGGCGCGCGGCCGGCCGCTGCCCGACTACGACGTGGCGGCCACGCACGGCCCCGACCATCAGAAGGTGTTCGTGGTCGACGTCCGCGTCGGCGACGAAGCGGTGGCTCGCGCGCAGGGGCGCAGCAAGAAGGAGGCCGAGCAGTCGGCGGCCGCCGCCGCGCTGCAGCGGCTCACTAGTCGATCTCGATGATGCTCCAGCGGCGTTCGGAGCCGGCCGGCGGACGCGCGGGCACGGGCGGGTCGATGGAGGCGTCCTCCATGAACGGCAAGCGGGACACCGCGTACTCCTGCGCCTCGCGGAGCAGGTCGGCCCGATCGGGCGGGGCGGGTCGGCTGTGGAGGCGGACCCACAGCCGGAGCAGCGGATCGCGGAAGCCGTACCGCTTCTGCTCCACCTGCACCAGGTCGACATCCTCGAGCCAGAGCAGGTAGTCCCTGGTCGACCCCGGGGTGCGACTCAGCCTGCGGGCGATCTCCGTCAGCGTCAGACGTTCCTCGTCCGCCAGCAGGTGGAGAATGGCCTTGAGCGCCCCGTAGCCGCGCGCGCGACCGAGGCGGGCCTCGTAGGACAGGCGGCATACGAGGCACAGCGGCGCGCCGACCGCCATCTGCGCCGCGAGCGCCTGCACGGGGTCGCCGCCGCCTTCCGTCGCGGCCAACCCCGCGGCCAGCGCGCGCACGTAGGCGGGGCGGCCGTCGGCGAGCGCGTGGAGCAGCCGCGCCAGCTCGGCGTGGTCGCGGCGGTCGTGAGCGGCGCCGAGCCGGACCAGCGTCGCGGCGGTCTCCGCAGCCGACAGCGGAGGCACGTCGATTATCTCGATCCGGTCGCCCGCGCCGGCGAGCAGGCGGCGCGCCCGATTGGCGTAGCGCGTGGCCAGCACGAACCGGTTCGGGCTCCGCGTCAGCGCGGCGAGCGTCTCGCGCAGGGCGCCGCGCAGTCCCGGAAAGCTCTCGAAGGTGCGCAGCTCCAGCAGCCCGTCGATGAGAAAGGTCGGCGTTTCACCGTCCTGGGCGCGCGCGAGCTCGAAGAACGCCAGCAGGCTGTCGAAGGCGGCCCGGGTCGAGCCGCCGGCCCCAGGCGGGTCGCTGGCCCGCGGCGCGACGTGCGGGCTCGCGGCCGCAACCGCGGCCCAGAACTCCTCCGGCGTCGACGCCGCCCGTTCGGCGTCGATGTACTGAGTGCGGTTGTGCCCGGTGCGGGCCGCGACGCGTTGCAGCAGGGAGGTGCGCCCGCTGCCGCACCCGCCGACGAGCACGGGAATGCGGGGCGGTGTCGCGTCGCAGGCCGCCAGAATCCTGCGTTCGATGGCGGGGCGTTCCGGAACCACGGTGCGCGTAACCGGGCGGCGACCGTGCGTCACCGCAGCGTGCGACGCCGAAGGTTATGGAATGGGCGAAGAGGTGTCAATCCCTTTTTGCCGCGGCCGCTCCGGCCCGCCGACCGCCGCCGTTCTGGTATCATCGGCTGTTTGGATTGCAGGCAAGCATGGCTACCGTGAACGTTGCGATCGTCGGGACACAGTGGGGCGACGAGGGAAAGGGCAAGATCGTCGATCTGTTCACGCCGTCGTTCTCGATCGTGGCGCGCTACCAGGGCGGCCACAACGCGGGTCACACCGTCCTGGTGAACGGCCGCAAGTTCATCCTGCACCTGATCCCGTCCGGCATCCTCCACGCGGGGGTGACGTGCGTGATCGGCAACGGCATGGTCGTCGACCCGCTCGCGCTGTTCGCGGAGCTCGACGAGCTGCAGCGCGAGGGCATCGAGGCCGACGGGCGCCTGTTCATCAGCGAGCGGGCCCATCTCATCCTGCCGTACCACCGCGACATCGAGCAGGCGGCCGAGGCCGGGCGCGGCGAGCAGCGCATAGGGACCACGTCGCGGGGGATCGGGCCCAGCTACGAGGACAAGAGCGGCCGCCGCGGCATTCGTCTCGCCGATCTGGCGGCCGCGGCGGATGCGGACGGGGCGCTCGGCGACGCGGTGCGCGCCAACGTCGCGCTGCGGAACCGCGCCGTCGGCGGCGACCCCGTGGACTGGCGGACCGTGCTCGACGACCTGCGCGCCTGTTGGCCGCGGCTGGCGCCGCTCGTCGCCGACGTGTCGCAACTGCTCGACGAGCAGGCGCGGGCCGGCAAGCGGATCATGTTCGAGGGGGCCCAGGGCACGATGCTCGACATCGACCACGGGACCTATCCGTTCGTCAGCTCGTCCAACGGCACCATCGGGGGGGTCTGCGCCGGGTTGGGCATCGCGCCCCGCCTGATCGGGGGCGTGCTCGGCGTCGCCAAGGCGTACACGACGCGCGTGGGCGGCGGCCCGTTTCCCAGCGAGCTCGCCGGCGACTTCGGCGCCGCGCTCCGCGAGAGCGGAGAGGAGTACGGCGCGTCGACCGGCCGCCCGCGCCGCTGCGGCTGGTTCGACGCGGTCGTCGTGCGCTACGCCGCGCGCGTGAACGGCCTCGAGGCGCTGGCGCTGACCAAGCTGGATGTCCTCGACGGGCTGCCCGAGGTGAAGATCTGCACCCGCTACCGCTGCGGCGGGGAGGCGCTCACCAGCGTGCCGGCCAGCATGCCGCGGCTGGCGAGCTGCACGCCGGAGCTCGAGACGCTGCCGGGCTGGTCGCGCCCGACCGCCGGGCTGCGCCGCTTCGAGGAGCTGCCCCCGGAGGCCGTGCGATACATCGAGCGCGTCGAGGAGCTCACCGGCGTCCCGGTCGCCGTCGTCTCGACCGGCTCCGACCGGCACGACACCATCATCCGCGACGACTCGATCGTCGGCCGCTGGCTCGGGTGAGGGCGCGGGGTGCGGTGCGCGCTGCGATATCGCCTTCCGCGCGGCGGACGAGCTGACGGCGAACCCGACCGTAGGGGACGACTGCCGCGGCCACTGGATCCAGCCACGGTCAAACGCTGACGGCCGCGGCTACACCTTCTCGAACGGCCGCAACGGCGTCAGCCGGACGGAACGGCTCGCGGTAGGACCTGCTGCCGCTGATCGTGCGGATCCTGACCGGCTTCCCGCCGCGCGCGTTCCTGAGGCTCGACCCTGTCGCCCGCGAGCCGGCGCCGTGAGTCGCGCGGTGTCTGCTGACGCGGCCGACACCAGCAGTCCGGTCGGCTCGCTGTCCGCCCCCGATTCCGAGGCGCTGATGCTCCCCGTCCTGAAGGCGCTGACCGCCCGTTGCTCCGGCCGACGGACACGTGAGCAGGGGAACAGGTCCGCACGTGAGAGCACCGACTCGTTCTAGCATATGTGCTGTCTCGCGCATCAGGAGGCTACATGGAGACACTGGACCGCTTGGGCGTGCGTCTTGGCGCGGCGGCCGTGGTGCTGGCGGCCTCGGCGGCGGCCGGCCAGACCACCAACGATCCCTTCCCGGATCCCATCCCGGCGACCGACGGGGTCATCACGGTCGGCGCCGTCGAGTTCGCCTCGCTGCCGTTCGTCGACGATCAGGCGCCGCGGATGATGCGGCTGGTCGACGAGCCGGGCACGGGACGCCTGTTCGTGAGCGACATGTGGGGTCTCGTCTACACCGTCAGCTACGACGGGGAGACGGTGACGCGGTATCTCGATCTGCGGGAGCCGCGCTGGGGACTCCCCGTCGAGGCGTCTCATCGCGAACAGGGATTCCAGAGCTTCGCCGTGCATCCGCAATTCGGACAGGCCGGCGCGCCGGGATTCGGAAAGCTCTACACCTACGCCGATACGAGCGACACCGGACCGGCAGCCGATTTCGTGCCGGGCGGCGGATCCGACACGCAGGACACCATCCTCCTGGAGTGGACCGCCGCCGATCCGCACGCGGCGGTCTACGACGGCGGCCCGCCACGCGAGCTGCTGCGGGTGGAGCAGCCGTTCCGCAACCACAACGGTGGACAACTCGGCTTCAATCCGCTCGCGGCGCCCGACGGTCCCGACTTCGGTCTGCTGTACATCGGGTCGGGGGACGGCGGCAGCGGCGGCGATCCGCTCGACGTCGCCCAGAACCTGGGATCGATCCTGGGCAAGGTCCTGCGCATCGACCCGCTCGGCTCGAACAGCGCCAACGGCCAGTACGGCATCCCCGCCGACAACCCCTTCGCGGGCGACGGGGACGACGGCACGCTCGGCGAGATCTACGCCTACGGCGTCCGGAATCCCCAGCGCTTCGCCTGGGACGAGCGCAACGGCAACCTGCTGCTGGCGGACATCGGGCAGAACATCGTCGAGGAGATCAGCCTCGTGCCGCGGGGCGGCAACCTGGGCTGGAACGACTGGGAGGGGAGCTTCCGGTTCATCAGCCGGCAGGCGGTCAGCCTGGTCGATCCGCGCGGCGAGGCGGGCCTGTCGTTTCCGGTGGTGGAGTACAGCCGCCTCGATTCCCTGTTCCAGCGCAGGTCCATGGTCACGGGTCTCGTCGTCTACCGCGACGACGCCGTTCCGCAGCTCACCGACCTGGTGCTCTTCGGCGACGGCCCCAGCGGCGAGGTGCTCTACTTCTCCGCGGACGAGTTGCCCGCGGGGGGCCAGGACGCCGTGCGCCGCGTTCTGTTCGAGCACGGGGGCGAGACGAAGACGCTGCTGCAGATGGTGCGGGAGAAGAACCTCGAGCAGGAACGCACGCCGACGCCGCGGGCGGACGTGCGCCTGGACGCCGGTCCCGGCGGCCAGCTCTTCCTGCTGAACAAGCACGACGGCGTCATCCGCCGGCTGGCGCCGTAGGCTTCAATCAGACGGGGCTTTCCGTCGGGTCATCGATCGCCGGCCGCTGGTGTGCCAGCCGGTGGGCCGGTCCGGACGCGGCCGACGGCGCGCCGCCAGCCGGCATGCAAGCGGTCCCGTTCGGCGGCCGGCATGCGCGGCTCGAAGAGACGCTCGCGGCGCCGGAGATGGCGGAGCTGTTCCGGGTCGCGCCAGAAGCCGACGCCGAGGCCGGCGAGCAGCGCGGCGCCCGTGGCGGTGGTCTCCAGGACCGCGGGCCGGTCCACCGGCAGGCCCAGGATGTCGGCCTGGAACTGCATGAGGAACCCGTTGGCGGCGGCGCCCCCGTCCACCCGCAGCTCGGTCGGCTCCACCCCGCTCTCGCGCATCGCGTCGATGACGTCGCGCGTCTGGTAGGCGAGGCTCTCGAGCGTGGCGCGGACGAGGTGCCGGCGGTCCGTGCCGCGCGTCAGGCCGACGATGGCGCCGCGGGCGTGCATGTCCCAGTGCGGCGCGCCCAGGCCGTTGAAGGCCGGCACGAAGTAGACGCCGCCGGTGTCGGGGACCGCGCCGGCCAGCGCCTCGGTATCCGCGGCCCGCTCGATGATCCGCAGCTCGTCGCGCAGCCACTGGACCGCCGCGCCGGCCGTGAAGACGGCGCCCTCGACGGCGTAGGCGGGGCCGCCGGCCGCGTCGCAGCAGATGGTGGTCAGCAGGCCGCGGCCCAGCACCGGGTGGCGCTGCCCGAGGTTCAGGACGACGAACGCGCCGGTGCCGTAGGTGGTCTTGGCGAGCCCCGGCTCCCAGCAGGTCTGGCCGTACAGCGCGGCCTGCTGGTCGCCGGCCACCCCCGCCACCGGGATGCCGGCCGCGAGGCCCTCGATGGCCGCGGTCTCGCCCAGGACGCCGCAGCTCGGCCGCACCGCGGGCAGCATGGCCGGCGGCACGCCGAACAGCTCGAGCAGGTCGGGGTCCCAGCGCCGGTCGTGGATGTTGTAGAGCAGCGTCCGGCTGGCATTGGTCGGATCGGTGGCATGGACCCGGCCCCCGGTGAGCTGCCAGAGCAGCCAGGTGTCCACCGTGCCGAACAGCAGCTCGCCGGCCTCGGCGCGCCGCCGCGCCTCGGGATGGCGCTCGAACAGCCACGCGATCTTCGAAGCCGAGAAGTACGGGTCGATAACGAGCCCCGTGCGCCGGCGGACCTCCGCCTCGGCGCCGGCCTGCCGGAGGCGCTCGCAGATGTCGGCGGTCTGGCGGCTCTGCCACACGATGGCGGCGTGCAGCGGCTCGCCGCTGCGCCGGTCCCAGAGCAGCGTCGTCTCGCGCTGGTTGGTGAGGCCGATGGCCCGGACGTCGGGCGGCCCGCAGCCGGCGGCCCGCAACGCCTGCGCCATGACGTCGCGGCTGGACGTCCACAGCTCGCCCGGATCCTGCTCCACCCAGCCGGGCTGCGGGTAGCGCTGGCCGATCTCGGCGTAGCCGCGTCCGACGATGGCGCCGTCGGCGTTGAAGACCAGCGCCGTGCTGCCGGTGGTGCCCTGATCCAGGGCCAGGATGACGCCGTCCACTTATAATGCCGGGCTCATGAGGAAACGGTCGACAGACGGCGTCGGACGCCGGCTGCGGGCCTGCGTGGCCGCGGCGGCCCTGGGCGCGTGCGCGTGCGCTGGCGCGGACGAACCGACGGTGGACGAGGCGCAGGCATTCATCGAGCAGGCCGAGACGCGACTGCTCGACCTGTGGATCGACGCCGGCCGCGCGGCGTGGGTCCAGAACAACTTTATCACCGACGACACCAACGCCCTCGCCGCGGCGGCCAACACCGCGGTGATGGCCGCCACGACCGAGCTGGCGGCCGAGGCCGCCCGCTTCGACGCGCTGGAGCTGCCGCTCGAGATCGAGCGCAAGCTGCTGCGCCTGAAGACGTCGCTCGCCGCGGTCGCCCCCTCCGACCCCGCCCTGCAACGCGAGCTGGCCGGCATCATGACCGAGATGGAGAGCCTCTACGGCCGGGGCGAGTACTGTCCGCCCGACGGAGAGGAGTGCCTGGATCTGCCCACCATGGAGCGCCTGTTCGCCTCCGTGCGGGACACGGACGAGCTGCTCGAGATATGGGCGGGCTGGCGCGAGGTGGCGCCCCCGATGCGCGCGCTCTACGAGCGGTTCGTCGAGCTGTCGAACGCCGGCGCCCGGGAGCTCGGCTTCGCCGACCTGGGCGACATGTGGCGGTCGGGCTACGACATGACGCCCGACGACTTCCGGGCCGAGCTCGAGCGATTGTGGGAGCAGGTGCGGCCGCTCTACGAGGCGCTGCACTGCCACGTGCGGGCGCGGCTGGGAGACGAGTTCGGCACGGCGGTGGTGCCGCAGGACGCGCCGATCCGGGCGCACCTGCTCGGCAACATGTGGAGCCAGAACTGGCAGAACGTCTACGCGAGCGTCGGGCCGGCCCGCTCCAGCCCCGGTTACGACCTGACGCGGCTCCTCGAGCGCGCCCGGGTCGACGAGCGGGAGATGGTGCGCTACGGCGAGCGCTTCTTCAGCTCGCTCGGATTCGAGCCGCTGCCCGCGACGTTCTGGGAGCGCTCGCTGTTCGTCCAGCCGGCCGACCGCGACGTCGTCTGCCACGCCAGCGCCTGGAACCTGGACTTCGAGTCGGACGTGCGCATCAAGATGTGCATCGGCGTCAACGACGAGGACTTCGTCGTCATCCATCACGAGCTGGGGCACAACTACTACCAGCGCGCGTACCGCGGCCAGGACCCGCTCTTCCGCGACAGCGCGAACGACGGCTTCCACGAGGGGCTGGGCGACACCATCGCCCTGTCGATCACGCCCGAGTACCTCGTGCAGGTCGGCCTGCTCGACAGGGCCCCCGACGCCGGCGCCGACATCGGCCTGCTGCTGCGGCGGGCGCTCGACAAGGTGGCCTTCCTGCCGTTCGGGCTGCTGGTGGACCAGTGGCGCTGGCAGGTCTTCTCGGGGGAGATCGCGCCGGACGCCTACAACACGGCCTGGTGGGAGCTGCGCGAACGCTACCAGGGGGTGCGCCCCGCGCTGCCGCGCAGCGAGGACGACTTCGATCCGGGCGCCAAGTTCCACGTGCCCGCCAACACGCCGTACACGCGCTACTTCCTGGCCCAGATCCTGCAGTTCCAGTTCCACCGCGCCCTGTGCGAAGCGGCCGGCGTGGACGGGCCGCTGCACCGCTGCTCGATCTTCGAGAGCGCGGCGGCCGGCCGGCGGCTGCGCGCGATGATGGAGATGGGCGCCAGCCGGCCCTGGCCCGACGCGCTCGAGGCCATTGCCGGCACGCGGGAGATGGACGCTACCGCCATCCTCGACTACTTCGCTCCGCTCGCGGCCTGGCTCGAGGAGCAGAACGCCGGCCGGACCTGCGGCTGGTGAGCCGCCCCCCGGCCCGCGTCAGGCGGTGCCGAGGTAGTCGGCGTCGCCGACCTTGGTCAGCCAGGTGGTGGCGGCGTCGATGTTCAGCGCGACGTGCGTCATCGGCCCGTCCGGCGACGCGCCGTGCCAGTGCTTCTCGCCCGGCCCGATGCAGACCACGCCGCCGGCAGCCACCTCCTGCACCGGCTCGCCTTCCTTCTGCAGCCGGCAGCGCCCCTCGACGACCAGCAGGAGCTGAGGTCCGCTGTGGACGTGCCAGGCCGTGCGCGCGCCCGCCTGGAACGTGACGCGGTACGCGTTGACGTTGGGCGACTCGCACACCGCGTCCATGCGCGCCATCGCGGCGTCGCCCGTGAAGTTGGCCGGGTCGGCCGGCCGCGCCGGATGCGCGGCCGGGTGGAACAGCCTCACGACTGGCCCGCGGGCAGCGGGCGCTCGCCGTAGCGCCCGATGAGCCAGGCGGCCCCGGCGCCGATGGCCACGACCAGCACCGAGCCCGCGTTGATCCAGCCGGTCTGGGCGTACAGGACCAGGAAGTAACCGACCGAACCCGGCAGCAGCGCGTAGTAGACGAACGGCAGCACCGTCATGCGGATGACGGCGCCCTCCTTGCCGAGCAGCCCGACCACCGCCGAGGCGGCCACCACGTTGTGGACGCAGATCATGTTGCCGGCGGCGCCGCCGACCGCCTGCAGGGCGACGATCCAGGTCGGATCGACCGCGATGCGCTCGCCCATCTCGAACTGGAACAGCGAGAACATCATGTTGCTGACGGTGTTGCTGCCCGCCACCGCCGCGCCGATGCCGCCGATGAACGGGGCGAAGAGCGGCCAGGCCGTGCCCGCCAGCGCCGCCACGCCGTCGGCCAGGGCGATGGGCATGCGCTCGAACCCGGCCCCGCCGCCGCCGCTGTTGATGAACACCTGCACCATGGGCACGGTGAAGATCAGCGCCACCGAGGCCGCCGCCGTGACGCGCAGCGACGCCGCCCACGACTGGCGGTACGCAGCGATCGGTATCCGGTGCATGCGCCACGTGGCGAGCGAGGCGACGATGAAGACCGTGCCGGGCAGGAAGAGCGGCTGCACGGCGGCCGAGATGTCGGTGCCGAAGATGTTCGGCCAGCTCACGGTCCACGCCTGGAGCCAGCCGCCGAACGGCAGCTCTCGCATGCGGGTCAGCAGCAGCAACGCCGCCACCAGCACGTACGGCGACCAGGCCTTCACCAGGCTCATCGAGCCGCTGTCGTGCGCCACGTCGCGGGGCTGGATGGAGCCGGTCCAGTCCGCCGGCCAGTTCTCGCGCTTGTCGAACTCCCAGCACTCCTCCGGCTTGGGCACGAGGAACCCGGCGCGCGCCGCCGTCACGACGATGGCCAGCCCCACCAGGCTCCCCAGCAGCGCCGGGAACTCCGGGCCGAGCAGGTAGGCGGCCGCCACGTAGGGCAGTGTCATGGCGAGCGCCGCGAAGAGCGCGAACTTCCAGACCTGCAGGCCCTCGGCCAGCGACCGGCTCGCGCCGAAGAAGCGGGTCATGGCCGAGACCAGGATCAGCGGCACCAGCGTGCCGGCCACCGCGTGGAGGATGGCCACGCGCAGGCCGATGAGCGCCAGGAACGAGCTCCAGTCGGCGAAGCCGCGCTGCAGGGCGTACTCGGCGATGGCCGGATCGGCCGACAACCCGGTGTTCACGCCCACCAGTATGGGCGTGCCGGCGGCGCCGAAGCTGACCGGCGTGCTCTGGATGATCATGCCGGCCACGACGGCGGCCATGCCGGGGAAGCCGAGTCCGACCAGGAGCGGGACGGCCACGGCGGCGGGCGTGCCGAAGCCGGCCGAGCCCTCGATGAACGATCCGAACAGCCAGGCGATGATGATCACCTGCACCCGGCGGTCGGGAGTGATGTCCGTGAAGCCCTGCCGGATGGTCTTCAGGGCGCCGCCCTCCTGCAGCGTGTTCAGCAGCAGGATGGCGCCGAAGATGATGTACAGGACCGTGAGCGCCACGACCAGGCCGTTGATCGACGCGGCCGCGATCTGCACCGCGGGAATCTGCCACACGACGAGCGCCAGCACGATGGCGACCCCGTACGACAGGGGCATCGCCCGGCTGGCGGGCCAGCGCAGCCCGACCAGGAAGACGGCGACGGTGATGATCGGCAACAACGACAGGATGGACAGCGTGGCGATGTTCATGGCGGGCGCCATTCTACCGCAGGGTCAGATGAGGACCTAGCTACTAGGCCTCCTGACGTCTTGCGGCCCGGCGCCCGTGACACCTTCCCGCCACGGCACGAGCGAACCGCCGGCGGCTTCTACCGCGAGAGGTACGTCCGGCTGACGCCGTTGCGGCCGTTCGAGAGGGTGTAGCCGCGGCCGTCGGGGTTGACCGTGGCCTTGATCCAGTGGCCGCGGCAGTCGTCCTCGGCGGTGAGGTTGGCCGTCAGCTCGTCCGCCGCGCGGTAGGCGGGATCGGTGTCGAGCGCGCGGTGGGACTGCCAGACGTCCTCGAGCCGCGGGCTCTCGGCCACCACCTGGAACCCCTCCGCGCTGCCGCCCTTGCGCGGGCCGTTGTTGATGACGGCCACCGCGGGGGCGAGCGCCCAGGTGAGCTGCGGCGCCACGCCGTTGCCGTGGTGGGGCACCTGGTAGAGGTCGACCTCGCCGAGCTTGTTCTCCGGGCACGCCAGCTCGTACTGCACGTTGCGGGTGACGTCGCCGAGGTTCAGGAACTGGAACGCGCCGAGCGAGACCAGGTAGCCCACGCTGCTGGCGTTCTCGCCGCTGTCGTCCGGGTAGGGCCAGGCGCCGCCGCAGTGCGGGTTGGGGCCCGTCGGCATGAGCGGCCGCTCCGGCGTCGCGCCGCGGGCGAGCACGAACGAGAACTCGACGTCGCGCAGCGGCAGCTTGTCGCCGGGCGCGATGGTGCGCCGCCGGCCCTCGGCCACGCCGATGTACGCGTTCCACGACGCCAGCCCGCGCTCGGTCGCCTGCTCGACGCTGTCGCCGTGGTCGACGAGCTGGCCGATGGGCACGCGGGCCGCCAGGGCGGGCAGGCCGCCGACGTGGTCGCCGTGAAAGTGCGACGCGATGAAGTAGTCGATGCGGTCGACCCCGGCGTCCTGCATGGCGTCCTGGATCCGCAAGGCGTCGCGCTCGTCGGAACGCGCCCAGCCGGCGTCCATGAGGATCGACCGCCGCTCGGGCGTGACAACCAGCGTGGCGGCGCCGCCCTCGACGTCGATCCAGTAGATGTCGAGGCCGGCCGCCGGCGGCTGCGCGCCGAGGGCGACGCTGGTGAGCACGACCCCGAGCGCCGCGGCCAGTGTCGGGCGGTTCATTACATCCTCCGGGCATGAATCCGGCAGGCGCGATTATAGCGCCGGCCGCGCAGCAGGCCAGACGGCTTCGCAACGGCCCGCCTGCCCCCTGCCGGCGGCGCGCCGCTACCCCTGTTGACGGTTTCCGGCGGCGGATGGCGCGGCCATCCGGCAGCGACCCGGACACGATCGCACTTGTCCTTGTTCTCCAGCGCGTTAGCTGCACAACACGCGGCCGCCGGCACCCTGGCGTGCATCTTGCTCTCTTGTCGTGCGGCCCCGCCGAGAGCGTCCGGTGCCGTGCCCGACCTCCACTGCAACCGCCAATCGAGGCGGGGCCACTTGCGGTTGGGCACTTGGTGTCAGCGGGCGCTGGCTACCTGAGGGGAGGAGCAACTCATGCGCGAAATCATCGCGGTCGGCGCGCTGGCGATCGTCTGCGGACTGGTGAGCCCGGTCACCGCGGAGCCGGTGCAGTCGGCCGAGCGCGGCGAGACCACGGCGCCGGTGGAGTCTCGGGACAAGGTGGAGCTCAACACGGCCGACCGGATGGAGCTCGAAGAGCTGCCGGGCATCGGCCCGCGCACCGCCGAACGGATCATCGAGTATCGAACGGAGAACGGCCGCTTCGACAAGATCGAGGAATTGATGAACGTCCGGGGTATCGGCGAACGAACGTTCCTTCGCCTGCGGGATCTCGTGCGGGTCGGCAGCACGTCGGACCCGCAATAGCATCGGCGGCGAGTGGAGCTCACCGGTTCGAGGGCTCCACTCGCCGCGTTCGGGGGCAGGCAGGCATGAAGCACGGAGCTCGCACGGGAATGACGCTCGTGGACAGCATGGCGGGTGTTGCCGTCGTCACCATACTCGCCGGGTTGGCGGTCCCGTTCCTGATGGCTGCACGAGAACGATCGCGGGTGTCGGCGGCCGCAGCGTACCTCTCGGCGCAGGCGATGCTGGCGCGCTCCCGCGCGGTGCAGCACGGGGCGGCCGTGGGGTTGCGGTTCGAGGCCGACGCGGGCGCCTATCGATTCGGCAGCTACGTGGACGGCGACGGGGACGGCATCCGCGCGAGCGACGTCTCCCGGGGCATCGATCGGCCCCTCGGTCCCGCGCAGCGACTGGGCGACGCGTATCCGTCGGTCCGCTTCGGATTGCGGGCGTCGGTTCCGCCGATTGGTTCGAGCCGGGCGGCGGGCTCGCACGCGGATCCAATCCGCTTCGGCCGCGGCGATACGCTCACGTTCAGCCCGCTCGGCACGGCGACGAGCGGCACCCTCTATCTGCGGGGAGCGGGTGAGCAGTATGCCGTCCGCGTGCTCGGGGCCACGGGCAGGGTACGGGTGCTGTACTTCGACGCGGCAGCCGGCGCCTGGAGGCAGCGGTGAGCGCCACGGCACGCGGACCCGCCGGGCGCCGCGCCGAGCGCGCGTTGTCTTCGATAACGTCGGTCCGGATTCGGCCGGCGCACGAAGCGAAGCTGCTCGAGCTCTCGGAGCGGAGCGCGCTGGTCGAGGCGGCGCTGAGCCTCGCGCCGGAGCGCGTCGTGGTGCTCGAGCTGCGTGTGCGACAGCGGCTCGTCGAGGTTCGAGGACGCGTCGTGCGAGGGTACGTTGCGGGGATCGGAAGCGATGGGGAAGTGCGCTATCGGGGCATGCTGTCGTTCGACGAACGGCTCGATTTCTGAGTGTGTCGCAAATGGCACAGGCGGCGATTTATTCATGCGCCAATGAACACAGGCGTGCTATCTTGAAATTCGGGTAGTTGCCACTCACGTCGGTCGACACAGGTTCGAAGCCGCGGAGCGAGTGCGGCGAATTCCGGAAACTCCTGGGGGGCTGGCATATGGCGTTGGAATTGCTCAAACCTCGACACAACACCGGAAACGGGACGCCTGCAGCGTGCGATCGCGCGGCGCCGATGAACGGTGAGAAGCAGAGGACCTGGGAAGGCGACGTCGACCAGCGGGGAGGACTCTCGCAACTGCTCCTGCGGGCGGTGACCTGCGTCGCGAACCCGCACGGTCCGCGTGGCCGCCGGGCCGAGCTCGAGGCGGCGCTGCGGCAGGTGTTGAGCGCCCGGGCGGTGAGCATCAGGGAGGGAAGCCTTCCTGCGGGCATCGACGCGGCACGGATGGACAGCGACGTCCTGCGCGTTGCGCTGCCGGCGTCGACCAGGCCTGCGCTGCACCTGGAGGTGACGCTCGGTCACGGGCAGCGCCTCGACGCCGGGGGCCGCAAGCACCTGCTCGACGCGGCGCGGGTCGCCGGCCTTGCGCTGAGCGCTGCCCCGGAGAGCGTCCCCGGCCCGGAGGAGCGTCTCACGAGCCCGCCCTTCGATTCGCCGCGGCTCGTCGGCACGGCCGAGTCCATGATCAGGCTCCGCCAGGAGATCTCGCAGGTGGCCGGCACGGCCTTCACGGTGCTGATCGAAGGGGAGAGCGGTTCGGGAAAGGAGCTCGTCGCCCGCCGCATTCACGACGAGAGCGATCGGCGGTCGGGCCGCTTCATAGGCGTGAACTGCGCGGCGCTCGTCGAGACGCTGCTCGAAGCCGAGCTCTTCGGCATCGAGGATCGGACGGCTACCGGTGTTCGGGGTCGCAGGGGCAAGTTCGAGCTGGCGGACGGCGGCACGCTCTTTCTGGACGAGGTGTCGGATCTCTCACCCGCTGCGCAGGCCAAGCTGCTCAGGGCCATTCAGGAGATGTCGGTGGAGCGGGTCGGAGGGCACACGACGCGCGCGATCGATGCGCGCCTGATCGTGGCGACGAACCGGAGCCTGCGCGAGCTCGTCACGGCCGGCCGCTTCCGGGCCGACCTCTACTATCGTCTCAGCGGTCTCGAGATCCAGGTGCCGCCGCTTCGGGACCGCCGGAGAGATATCGTGGCCCTCGCCGACCATTTTCTCGGCCGGCACCGAGCGATGCGGCAGGTCCAGCTCTCGCGGAGCGCCATCGACGCGCTCCTCACGTACGACTGGCCCGGGAACGTGCGGGAACTCGAGCGCGTAGTCGAACGGGCCGTGGCGCTGGCGACCTCCGCCGAGATCACGGCCCGGGATCTGCCGCCTGCGGTCAGTCGAACCTACGATGAGATAGTCGGGCCGTCGTTGCGCGGGGGTGACACCATGCGGGAGTGGGGCAGCCGCTACGCCCGCGTGGTTCTCGATAGGTGCAACCACAACAAGCGCGAGGCTTGTCGGATGCTCGGCATCAGCTACCACACGCTGCAGGCGTACCTGACCTACAAGGGGCCGAAATCGAGGCGGTGACGAACCGGTTGCGCGCTTCCCGTTCGTCTTGACCGGCGCTCGGACGGCATAGTACGGTTACGGCCGTTCGCGGCGACCAGCCCGCCGGCCCCGCCAGGATGTCTGCGACTACGCCAACCGGACCGAAGCGGACGCCGCTCCATGCCCGCCAGGGCGCCATGGGCGCGCGGATGGTGACGTTCGGGGGCTGGGAGATGCCGCTGGAGTACGCCGGCATCGCCGCCGAGCACCGGGCCGTCCGCGAGCGCGCGGGGCTGTTCGACGTCAGCCACATGGGCGAGGTCGAGGTGGCCGGACGGGACGCGCTGGCCGCCGTGCAGCGGATCTGCTGCAACGACGCCGCCGCGCTCGACGTGGGCCAGGCGCAGTACTCCGCGCTGACGACCCACGAGGGGACCTTCGTCGACGACCTGCTCGTCTATCGCCTGGCGGCCGATCACTTCCTGCTCGTGATCAACGCTGCGAACATCGACACGGACTGCGCGTGGATCAGGCAGGAGATCGGGACGGCGGGCGACGTTGTCGCGGTCAACGCGAGCAGCCGTTACGCCCTGCTGGCGGTGCAGGGGCCGGCCGCCGAGAGCATCCTGCAGCCGCTGACCGGCGTCGATCTGCGGGATCTCCGGTACTATTGGTTCGGAAGCGGAGAGGTCGCCGGGGTGCGCGCGACGATCTCGCGCACCGGCTATACGGGCGAGGACGGCTTCGAGCTCCTCGTCGCGCCGCAGGCCGCGGCCCGCGTGTGGGATGCGCTGCTGGACGCGGGCGGGCCGGCCGGGCTGCAGCCGGCGGGGCTGGGCGCGCGCGACACGCTCCGCCTGGAAGCGGCCATGCGGCTGTTCGGCAACGACATCGACGGGACGACGACCGTGCTCGAGGCGGGTCTGGGCTGGATTGTGGACTGGGACAAGGGGGCCTTCAACGGCAGGGAGGCGCTGGCCAGGCAGAAGCAGGCGGGGCTGGCCAGGAAGCTGGTGGGCTTCGAGATGCTCGAGCGGGGCATTGCCCGGCATGGATATGACGTCTTCGCCGCCGGCGAGAAGGTGGGCCGGGTGACGAGCGGCACGCACACGCCGTTTCTCGACAAGGCGATCGGCATGGCCTACGTGCCGGTCGAGTCCGGCGCGCCCGACAGCGAGATCGCGGTCGACATTCGCGGTCGGCGGCGCCTGGCCCGCGTCGTCCGCCTGCCGTTCTACAGGCGCCGGAGGAGCTGACCAGCCATGAACCCGCCGGAGCTGCGCTACACCAGGGACCACGAGTGGATTCGGGTCGGCGCCGACCGCAGCGAGGTCGGGGTGACGGCCTACGCCCAGGAGCAGCTCGGCGACGTCGTCTTCGTCGATCTGCCCGAGGTCGGCCGCACCTTCGCTCAGGGCGATCAGTTCGGCGCCATCGAGTCGGTCAAGGCCGTTTCGGATCTCTATTGCCCGGTTTCCGGGGAGGTCGTCGCCGTCAACGCGGCGGCCGTCGAGCAGCCCGAGCGCGTGAACGAGGATCCCTACGGGACGTGGTTGATCGCGATCAGGGTGTCCGACCCGGGCGAGGTTGCCTCCCTGCTCGATGCCGACGGCTATGGCGAGCTCGTGAAGTAGATGCCGCCCGACTCGCCCGACAGCTTCCAGCAGCGCCATCTCGGTCCGCGGGTCGCCGATCTCGATGACATGCTGGCCGTGGTCGGCGCGCCGTCGCTCGACGCCCTGATCGACGACGCGCTCCCCGCGCGGATCCGCCTGACCGAGCCGCTCGATCTGCCGCCGCCGGAAGCCGAGGCCGACTACCTGGAGCGGCTGCGGACCCTGGCCGGTCGCAACGCGCGGTTCCGTTCCTTCATCGGGCTCGGCTACTACGGCTGCATCACGCCCAGCGTCATTCTGCGCAACGTGCTGGAGAGCCCCGGCTGGTACACGCCGTACACGCCGTACCAGGCGGAGGTGTCCCAGGGACGCCTCGAGGGGCTCCTGAACTTCCAGACCATGGTCGAGGATCTCACCGGCATGGAGGTGGCGAACGCCTCGCTGCTCGACGAGGCGACGGCGGCGGCCGAGGCGATGACGATGCTGCATCGCATTCGCGCGCGCGGGCCGGGCCGCGCGGATCGCTTCGTCGTCTCCGAACGCTGCTTTCCGCAGACCCTCGCCGTGGTGCGCGGGCGGGCCGAGCCGCTGGGGCTGCGGGTGGTGGTCGGCGACCCGGCCGCCCTGCCGATCGACGAGACGACGTTCGGGGTGCTCCTGCAGTATCCGGACGCCGACGGGGCCATCGTGGACCCGGGTCCGGTGATCGCCCGGGCGCACGAAGCGGGGGCCCTGGCGGCGGTGGCGGCCGACCTGCTGGCCCTGACGCTGCTGGCTCCGCCGGGGGAGCGGGGCGCCGACGTGGTCGTGGGCAGCGCCCAGCGGTTCGGCGTGCCGCTGGGCTACGGTGGACCGCACCCGGCCTTCTTCGCGACGCGGGAGGCCCACGTGCGGCACATGCCCGGCCGCCTCATCGGCGTGTCGGTCGACGGCGGCGGCCGGCCCGCCCTGCGCATGGCGCTCCAGACGCGCGAGCAGCACATCCGCCGCGAGCGCGCCACGTCGAACATCTGCACCGCGCAGGCGCTGCTCGCGAACATCGCCGGCTTCTACGCGGTGTACCACGGACCGCGTGGCCTGACGGCCATCGCCGAGCGCGTGCACGAGCTGGCCCGGCGGCTGGCGCGCGGCCTCGCGGCGCTCGGTCTGGCGCCGCGGCACGCGTCCTTCTTCGACACGCTGCGGATCGACGCCGGGTCGGCCGGCGCGCGCGACGCAATCCGGCAGGCAGCCGAGGCCGAGGGGCTCAACTTCCGCTACGCGGGCGAGCGCGACGTCGGGATAGCGCTCGACGAGACCTCCGGGCGGCAGGACGTGGACCGCATCCTGCAGGTGTTCGCCGCCGCGGGCGGCGCCTCGTGGTCACTGCCGGCGGGCGGCGAGGCGCCGCCCGCGGACTGGCCCCCCGACGTCCGCCGCACCAGCGCGTTTCTCGAGCACCCGGTCTTCCGGCGCCACCAGTCGGAGCTGCAGATGATGCGCTATCTGAAGCGGCTGGAGCGCAAGGACATCGGCCTGGACCAGTCGATGATCCCGCTCGGCTCGTGCACGATGAAGCTGAACGCGGCGACCGAGATGCGGCCTGTCACGTGGCCCGGGTTCAGCGGGCTGCACCCGTTCGCGCCGCCGGCGCAGGCCGCCGGCTACCACGCGGTCTTCGCGGAGCTGGAGGCGGCCCTGCGCGCCATCACCGGCCTGGCGGCGGTGTCGCTGCAGCCGAACTCGGGCGCCCAGGGCGAGTTCGCCGGGCTGCTGGTGATTCGGGCCTACCACCGCGCCCGCGGCGAGGGCCATCGCGACATCGTGCTGATCCCCGCGTCGGCCCACGGCACGAACCCCGCCAGCGCGGCGATGGCAGGCATGCGGGTCGTCATCGTCAAGTGCGACGGTCAGGGCAACGTCGACCTCGACGATCTGCGGGCGAAGGCGTCGGCCCATGCCGGCCGCCTGAACGCCCTGATGATCACGTACCCCTCGACGCACGGCGTGTTCGAGGAGCACGTGCAGGAGATCTGCCGCGTCGTGCACGAGTCCGGCGGACAGGTCTACATGGACGGGGCGAACATGAACGCGCAGGTCGGGCTGACCAGTCCGGCCGCCATCGGGGCGGACGTCTGCCATCTCAACCTGCACAAGACGTTCGCCATCCCGCACGGCGGCGGCGGCCCGGGCATGGGCCCCATCGCGGTCGCGGGCCACCTGGCGCCGTACCTGCCGGGACATCCCGTCGTTCCCGTCGGCGGCGGGCAGGCCATTCCGGCCGTCTCCGCCGCGCCGTGGGGCAGCGCGAGCATCGTGCTGATCTCGCATGCGTACATCCGCCTGCTGGGCCGCGGCGGCGTCACCGAGGCGAGCCGTGTCGCGATCCTGAACGCGAACTACGTGAAGTCGCTGCTCGAGCCCCACTTCGAGGTGCTCTACGCCAACGCGAACGGCCGCGTCGCGCACGAGCTCATCTTCGACCTCCGGCCGTTCCGCGCGGCCGCCGGCATCACGGAGCAGGACCTGGCCAAGCGGCTGATGGACTACGGCTTCCATGCGCCGACCGTCTCGTTCCCGGTCGCGGGAACGCTCATGGTCGAGCCGACCGAGAGCGAGCCCCGCGACGAGCTCGACCGCTTCTGTCAGGCGCTGATCAACATCCGCCGCGAGATGCAGGCGATCATCGACGGAACGGCCGATCGGTCCGACAACGTCCTGAAGAACGCGCCCCACACGGCCGAGGAGATTGCCCGGGGCGACTGGGAGCATCCGTACTCGCGCGAGGCGGCGGCCTATCCGTTGCCTTTCGTGCGCGCCGCCAAGTACTGGCCGCCCGTGGGCAGAATCGACGACGCCCACGGCGACAGGAACCTGGTCTGCTCCTGTCCGCCGGTCGAGGCCTATGCCGCGGAAGAGTAGCCTCAGCGCTGCTCGCGCCGCGTCAGGACGATCTCGTATTCCTGACAGACCTTGAGGGCGCGGGCGCGTTGCGCGTTGCGCAGGTGGGCGATGTCCTGCTGATCGATGACGTGGCGCTGCCGCAGCATCCGGATGAACTCTTCGTATGGCTCACGGATGGCGTCCACGACCACCGGGTCCATCGGAAACGTGAGAAACTTGTCCTCTGGCATGTGCGGTTCCTCGCCGGAACCCGAGTGGCGCACGGGGGGCGACGGACCGTTGCAATCCACCCCTGCCCGCCATCATGCTTCAAATCGCATGCCTGTGCAAATCATGCCTCACCCGGCGCTCAGCGCGAGGGCCTGCCGCCGGAACCCTTCCGCGAGCGTGCGCGTCACCGGGCCGGCCCGGCCCGCGCCGACCGGTCGGCCGTCGAGGCGCGTTACGGGCAGCACGCCCCGGGTGGTGCTGCTGATGAACATCTCGTCCGCGGTTTCGAGGTCGGCGTCCGTGAGGACGGCTTCCCGCACGGGCACGCCCACGGCGCGGCCGACCTCGAACAGGAAGTTTCTCGTTACGCCTTCGAGCAGGCCCGAGTCGAGCGAGGGGGTCAGCGCCTCGCCGCGCCGGACGAGGAAGAAGTTGGACTGCGCGCACTCGGCGATCTCCCCGCGGTGGTTTCGCATCAGCGCCTCGCGGGCACCCTTGCGCAGCGCTTCCTGCATGGCCAGGGCGTTGTTCAGCAGGTTGTTGGACTTGATGCGCGGGTCGAGGGCACGCGGGTGGTTGCGGATGATCGACGAGCGGACAATCGCGATGCCGCGGGCGAAGAGCGTGGCCGGCGGCTCGCTGTACGGCATCGCGATGATGACGATCGTGGGCTCCGGACAGCCGCCCGGGTCGTAGCTCAGCGCCCCGACGCCGCGGGTTACCAGCAGGCGGACGTACCATTCGGTCGCGCCGTTCGCCGCAGCCACCGTCTCGTCGATCCGGGCCGCGAACTGGGGATCGGTGAGCGGGACGTCCAGATCTATCGCCGCGGCCGAAGCGCGCAGGCGCCGAAAGTGTCGATCGAGCAGGAAGGGGCGCCGATTGTAGGTGCGCAGCGTCTCGTAGATCCCTTCGCCGAAGAGAAAGCCGTGATCGAAGACCGGCACGACCGCCGAGGCACCGTCACTGATTCGTCCGTTCACGTTCACCGTGGCGTTCTGCATGGCTGCGTCCGGCGCCCCGGCGCCGACTGATCCCTGTGCTAGTGTACCAACGAGCTGTCGATGCGGGTGCTCGACGCCGCGCAGATGCGCGAGGCCGACCGCCGCACGATCGAGGAGATCGGGATTCCGTCGATCGTGCTGATGGAGCATGCCGGGCAACGGGTCGTGGAGGCGATGGCGTCGGCCTTCGACGATCTCGGCCGGCGCCGGGTGGCGGTGCTGTGCGGCCGCGGCAACAACGGCGGCGACGGATTCGTCGTCGCGCGTCTGCTGCGCGGCCGCGGCGTCGACCCGACGGTCTTCGTGCTCGGTGCGCCGGACGCCGTGCGCGGCGACGCGCGGACGAACCTCGACATTCTGGGCCGTCTCGGCGTGCGGGTCCTCCCGGTGCCCGACAGTGCTGCGTGGGCGCGGCACGGGCCGGATCTTGCCGGGCATGACCTGATCGTCGACGCGATGTTCGGCACCGGGCTGGGCCGGCCGCTGGGCGGCATGCTGCAGGCCGTGGTCGACGACGTGAACGCCGCGCCCGCGCCGATCGTGTCCATCGACATGCCGAGCGGGCTGTCGGCCGACAGCCACCGGCCGCCCGGTCCGGCGGTGCAGGCGGCGGTCACGGTCGCCCTGGGGGCGCCGAAGATCCCGCTCGTGCTGCCGCCCGGCGAGACCAGGGCGGGGGAGCTGGTGGTCGCCGATATCGGCATTCCTGCCGACATCATCGATGAAGCCGTGGGGCCGCGGCTGGAGCTGCTCACGCCGGCCGGCGTCCGGCGTCTCGTTCCCGGGCGCCCCGAGGGGGCTCACAAGGGTGATTTCGGGCACGTGCTGATCGTGGCCGGGTCGCGCGGGAAGACCGGGGCCGCGCGGCTGGCCGGCATCGGCGCACTGCGGTCGGGGGCGGGCCTCGTCACGGTGGCCACGCCCGAATCCTGCCTGCCGACCGTGGCCGCCGGGGCGCCGGAATACATGACGCTCCCGCTCGCCGAGACGGCCGGCGGGCTCGTGAGCGGGGAGGCGCTGGAGGCCGTCCTCGATGCGCGCTGCGACGCGATCGCGGTCGGGCCGGGGCTGGGAACCGGGGCCGGCACGACCCGGCTTGTGCACGGCCTGCTCGAGCGCGCACGGGTACCGCTGGTGCTGGACGCCGATGCGCTCAACGTCTGCGCCGACGAGCCCTCTCGGATCGACCGTCAAGGGGGGGCGGCGGATGTTATCCTCACACCCCATCCCGGCGAGATGGCCAGGCTGTGCGGGCGGTCGGCGGCCGACGTGCAGGCCGATCGGCTGGGCACGGCGCGGCGCTTCGCGACCGCGCGGCGGGCGCATGTCGTGCTCAAGGGCGCGCGCACGCTCGTGGCCGCACCGGACGGCGCCGTCCACGTCAACCGCACCGGGAATCCGGGCATGGCCACCGGCGGGACGGGCGATGTGCTGGCGGGCGTGGTCGCGGCGTGGCTGGGGCAGCTCGGCGACGCGTCGGCGGCCTGCCGCGCGGGCGTCTATCTGCATGGGCTGGCCGGCGATCTCGCGGCCGGGAGCAGCGGGGAGGCCGCACTGACGGCCTCCGACCTCGCCGCGGCGCTGGGGCGGGCGCTCGAGGAGACGATCGATTCGAAGTCACGGTGAGGCCGAGACGGCCCGCATTGCGCGCGAGCTGGCGGCCGGGCTCGCTCCCGGCAGCATCGTCCTGCTGTTCGGCGAGCTGGGCGTCGGCAAGACGGCGTTCGTGCGGGGTCTGCTGGAGGGTGTGGGCGGGACGCCGGAGGACGTGTCCAGCCCGACGTTCACCCTGATTCAGCAGTACGCGGCGCGTTTGCCCGTGGCGCACGTCGACCTGTACCGCCTTGCACCCGCGGAGGTCGACGATCTCGGCCTGGATGAGCTGGCATCCGCGTCCGGCATCGTCGCCATCGAGTGGGCCGATCGCCTGCCGCGCCAGCCCGGCGGAGCAATCCGCGTCCACATCGACGACGCGGGAGGCGACAGGCGGGAGATCCGAGTCGAGCACCCGGACGCGGCGCCGGCCCGACTGGCGCCGCAACGGTGAGGCGCCGCGCACGGCGCGGCTCGGCGGCAGCGGCGCGGGGCGCAGGGTCCCCGCAAACGGACGCCGGGGGCTCGAGGCAAGGGCCCGTCCGATTGCAGCGCCGGCGCAGCCGGCGCAAGGCGCGCACGGCGCGCCTCGGCGGGAGTGGCGCGGGGCGAAGGGGACCCCGCAAACGGACGCCGGGGGTTCGGGGCGAAGCCCCGTCTTGAGGAGGACCGATGAAGACGCTACTGACTACTGGTGTTCTGCTCATCGCGTGGACGGCGGCCCCGGCCGCCCAGCCGTCCGACGGCAACGAGATTCCGCGCGACGTCTGGGGCCGGCCCTCACTGGAGGGGGTCTGGAACTTCTCGTCCGACATTCCGCTGGAGCGGCCGGAACGATTCGGCGAGCGGGAGTTCATGACCGATGAGGAGGTCGCGGAGCTGCGCGCGCGCCTGGCGGCCGCGGACGCCGCCTCCGACGAGGCGATACCCGGGCTCGGCGGGCCGGGCGGCTACAACGACTTCTGGGTGGAGCGGGCCGGCATCACCGATCACATCCGCACGTCGCATATCGTGTACCCCGCCAACGGCCGGCTGCCCGCGCCGCTGGACGGCGTCGACACGGTCGCCGGGGGGCTTCTCGAAGACGTCCCCGGCGAGCGGCCGGTACGTTTCGTGGTCGGCGGCATCGGCACGGACGGACCCGAGGACCGTGGCCTGTCGGAGCGCTGCCTGGTGGGCTTCAACGCCGGCCCGCCGTTCATCCCGAGCCTCTACAACAACAACGTGCAGATCGTGCAGAACCGCGACCACGTGGCGATCATCACCGAGATGGTCCACGACGCGCGCATCGCGCCCATCGGCGATCGGCCCCCGCTCGACGACCGGATCGGCCTGTGGTCCGGCAGCTCGCGCGGCCACTGGGACGGCGACACGCTGGTAGTCGAGACCCGGAACTTCAACGGGCTGACCAAGAGCTTCGGCGCGTTCGGCACGTCGGCGCACAAGGTGCTGACCGAACGGTTCACCCGCATCGATCGGAACACGGTGGAGTACGAGTGGACGATCGACGATCCCGCCACCTTCACCGACAGGTTCACGGCGATCGTCCCGCTGACCCGGGTGGCCGGCGAGCTGTACGAGTACGCCTGCCACGAAGGCAACTACGGCATGGAGAACATCCTGCGCGGCGCCCGCGCCGAGGAACGCGCGGAGCAGTAGGGGCGCTAGCAGGGCCCGGCCCGATTGCAGCTATTCGCTGCGGTAGTTCGGCGCCTCCTTGGTGATCACCACGTCGTGGACGTGGCTCTCGCGGACGCCGGCGGGGGTGATCCGGATGAGCTGGGCGTCGCGTTGCAGAGCGGCGATCGACGGCGAGCCGCAATAGCCCATGCCGGCGCGAACGCCGCCCACCAATTGGTGAATCATCGCGGCGACGTTGCCCTTGTGCGGCACGCGGCCTTCGATCCCTTCCGGGACGAGCTTCGGAGTGCCCTCGTCGGCGGGGGTCTCGAGCAGCTCGAACTCGTCCTGGAAGTACCGGTCGCGGCTGCCGCGGCGCATGGCCCCGATCGAGCCCATGCCGCGATACTCCTTGAAGCTGCGGCCCTGATACAGGATCAGCTCGCCCGGGCTCTCGTCGGTGCCGGCGAACAGGCTGCCGATCATGACGCTGCTCGCGCCCACGGCGATCGCCTTCGTGATGTCGCCCGAGTAGCGCACGCCGCCGTCGGCGATGATCGGCACGCCGCTGCGGCCGGCGACCTCGGCGCAGTCGCCCACCGCGGTGACCATCGGCACCCCGATGCCGGCCACGACGCGCGTCGTGCATATCGAGCCCGATCCGATGCCGACCTTCACGGCGTCGACGCCCGCGTCGATCAGGGATTCGGCGCCCTCGGCGGTCGCCACGTTGCCGGCCACGAGATCGGTGGACGGAAAGGCGCGCCGGAGCCTGCGCGCCATCTCGATGACGTTCTCCGAGTGGCCGTGGGCGCTGTCGAGCACCAGCACGTCGACGTGCGCGGCGACGAGTGCTTCCGCGCGCTCGATCGTGTCGCGCGCGATCCCGACCGCCGCGCCGACGCGCAGCCGTCCCAGCCCGTCCTTGCTGGCGTCGGGGTACTTGATCATCTTCTGGATGTCCTTGACCGTGATCAGCCCGCGGAGGTTGAACTCCTCGTCGACGACCAGAAGCTTCTCGACGCGATGGTGGTGGAGTATGTCCTTGGCCTGCTCGAGCGTCGTGCCGACGGGCACCGTGATCAGATCGTCCCGCGTCATCACCTCGCCGATCGGCCGCTGGGTGTCGGCCTGGAAACGCAGGTCGCGGTTCGTCAGGATGCCCACGAGCCGTCCCTCGTTGCGGCCGTCCTCGGTGATCGGAACGCCCGAGATCCGGTACTTCTTCATCAGCTCGAGCGCCTGATAGACGCTGCTCCGGGGCGAGAGGGTGATCGGGTTGACGATCATGCCGCTCTCGGAGCGCTTGACGCGATCGACCTCCGATGCCTGCTCGGCGATGTCGAGGTTCTTGTGCACGATCCCGATGCCGCCGAGCTGCGCCATGGCGATGGCCATGCGCGACTCGGTCACGGTGTCCATGGCCGCGCTCGCCAGCGGCACCTTGAGCGAGATGTTGCGCGTGAAGCGGCTGGAGACATCCACGTCGCTCGGCACGACGCCCGAGTGCCGCGGCACGAGCAGCACGTCGTCGAACGTGAGCGCGGTGGCGATCGTCGTGCCGGTCAGGCGGCTCTGTCGTGCTCGCGTCCGTGTCTCCATCGTCACGCCCCGTGGCATTTCTTGTACTTCTTGCCGCTCCCGCAGGGACACGGCGCGTTGCGGCCCACCTTGGGCATGTCGCGCCTGACCGTCTGCACCGCGGCGTCGTCGCCGCCCGTCCGCGCGGGGCGCGGCCCGCCGCCGCCCACCGCGGCCGCCGCGAAGGCCGGGGCCGGCTCGCCGGGCTGGCTGTACGAGACCGGCGCCGCACGGCGGAGCACCGGCTGGGCCGGCGCCGCGCCGTCACGGTCCCGGGCGACGGGGCGCAGACGCCAGAGGTACTTGACCGTCTCCTCGTCGATGCGGTCCTTCATCCCCTGGAACATCGAGAAGCTCTCCCGCTTGTACTCCACGAGCGGGTTGCGCTGGCCGTACCCGCGCAGGCTGATGCCCTCCTTGAGGTGGTCCAGGCCGTAGAGGTGGTCCTTCCACTGCACGTCGACCACCTGCAGCATGATGTCGCGCTCGACGCGGCGCAGCAGCGCCGGGTCGATCTCCGCCTCCTTCGCCTCGTACTTCCCGGTCGCGGCCGACCACAGCGTCCGGCTGATGTCGTCGGTGCCCAGGTCCTGCAGATCGATCAGCGCCAGTTGCTCGGCGTCGAGGCCGAAGAGCTCGCCGGCGTACCGCTTGACCGCATCGAGGTCCCACTCCTCCGGGTCGACGTCCGGGCCGCAGACGGTCTCCACCTGCTCGTAGACGAGCCCCTCGGCCAGCGTCATGAGGTAGGTGCGGGTATCGACCTCGCGGCTGTCCGTCTCGGAGTCCTCGTCGAGGCGTATGGTGCCCTCGAGCAGCTCCCGCCGCAGCGCGTAGACGTTCTCGCGCTGCTTGTTCATGACGTCGTCGTACTCGAGCAGGTGCTTCCGGACGGAGAAGTTCTGCGCCTCGACCTGCTTCTGGGCGCGCTCGATGGCGCGTGTCACCATCTTGTGCTCGATGGGCACACCCTCTTCCATGCCCAGCCGCTCCATGAGCCCGGCGATGCGATCGGACCCGAAGATGCGCATCAGGTCGTCTTCCAGGGACAGGTAGAAGCGCGACGAGCCCGGGTCGCCCTGGCGGCCGGCGCGGCCCCGCAACTGATTGTCGATGCGCCGCGCCTCGTGCCGTTCCGTGCCGATGATGTGCAGCCCGCCGCTGCTCACCACCTCGTCGTGCTCGGCGTCCGTCCGGGCCCTGAAGTGGTCGAAGACCCGTTCCCAGTCCGGGCGCGGCGTCCGGTAGTAGCGGTCCTCGTGGGAGAAGTAGACGAACGACTCGTCGTCGACGAAGCGGAAGTCGGTCTTCGGGACCTCCCGGGCCACGTCCTCCTTGAGCGCCTGCTGGCGCGCCATGTACTCGGGGTTGCCGCCCAGCAGGATGTCCGTCCCGCGGCCCGCCATGTTGGTGGCGATGGTCACGTTGCCCTTGCGGCCGGCCTGCGCGACGATCTCGGCTTCCCGCTCGTGGTACTTCGCATTGAGCACCACGTGGCGGACGCCGCGGCGCTTGAGCAGGCCCGAGAGCCGCTCGGACTTCGCAATCGAGACGGTGCCGCACAGCACGGGCCGTCCCTGCTCCTGCTGCTCCACGACGTCGTCGACGATCGCGCGGTACTTCTCGCCCTCGGTCTTGTAGATGGAGTCCGCCAGCTCGAGCCGCACGAGCTGGCGGTTGGTCGGCACCACGACGACGTCGAGCTCGTAGATCTTGGCGAACTCGGGGGCCTCGGTCTCGGCCGTCCCCGTCATGCCGGAGAGCTTGTCGTACTTGCGGAAGTAGTTCTGGAACGTGACGGTCGCCAGCGTCTGGTTCTCGCGCTCGATCTTGACCTTCTCCTTGGCTTCGACCGCCTGGTGCAGGCCGTCGCTCCAGCGCCGTCCGGGCATGAGCCGCCCCGTGAACTCGTCCACGATGACGACCTGGCCGTCCTTGACCATGTAGTCGACGTCGCGGCGGTACAGCGCGTGGGCGCGCAGGGCCTGGTTGATGTGGTGCAGCAGCGGCATGTTGGCCGGGTCGTACAGCCCGCCCGGCTGCAGCCGGCTCCGGAGCAGCTCTTCCGCCTTCGCGATGCCGGTCTCGGTGAGCGAGACCGTCTTGTGCTTCTCGTCCTTCAGAAAATCGCCGGTCGTCTCCAGCTCCGCCCGCCGCTCCGCCGGGACGTTGCCCTGCGTGACGGCGCCCGGCTTGAGGCGGGGCACCACGCGGTCCACCTCGTAGTAGAGCTCGGTGGACTGCTCGGCCGGCCCGGAGATGATGAGCGGGGTTCGGGCTTCGTCGATGAGGATGCTGTCGACCTCGTCGACGATGGCGAACTGGTGCCCGCGCTGCACGAACCGCGCGATCTCGAACTTCATGTTGTCGCGCAGGTAGTCGAATCCGAACTCGTTGTTGGTCCCGTAGGTGATGTCGCACGCGTACGCCGCCTGGCGTTCCGCGTCCTGCATGTCGTGCTGGATGACGCCCACCGTCATGCCCAGGAAGCGATAGATGCGCCCCATCCACTCCGAGTCGCGCCGGGCCAGGTAGTCGTTGACGGTCACCACGTGAACGCCCTTGCCGCTCAGCGCGTTGAGATACGCGGCCAGGGTCGCGACGAGCGTCTTGCCTTCACCGGTCTTCATCTCGGCGATGGTGCCGCGGTGCAGGACCATGCCCCCGATGAGCTGCACGTCGAAATGGCGCATCTGCAGCGTGCGCCAGCCTGCCTCCCGGACGACCGCGAACGCCTCGATCAGCAGATCGTCGAGCGACTCCCCGCGCGCAGCGCGCTCCCGGAAGTCCACGGTTCTGGCCCGCAGCTCGTCGTCGGAGAGGGCCTGCACGTCGGGCTCGAGCGCATTGATCTGCGCCACGCGCGGTTGCATGCGCTTCAGCAGGCGCTGATTCTCGGTGCCGAAGACTTTCTTGAGGATGGTCTGGAGCATCACGCTGGGACCGGTGAATGCGCCGGCGGCCGGCGCCGGCAGCCATGCGCGCCCTGACACGGTCGCCGCCGATGGACCCCGGCGACAGGCGGCATGAGATTGAAGCTCCTAGTCGGTGGCGACGGAAGGCGAACCGCCCAGGAGCTTGCGCGGGTTGAGCGCGCGCCCGTTGGCCCGGACCTCGTAGTGCACGTGGTGCCCGGTCGCTCTGCCGGTCGCGCCGACCGATCCGATCACGTCCCCGCGGACCACCGTATCTCCCGTGGCGACGACGAACTCCGACAGGTGACCGTAGCGGGTCATCAGTCCGAATCCGTGATCGATCTCGACGAGGTTGCCGTACGCGCCGTTCCGGGACGCCCGCGTGACGCGCCCCGTCGCGGTCGCGTAGACGGGCTGGCCCTTGCGGGTCGAGATGTCGACGGCCGGGTGGAAGTCCCGCTGGCCCGTGAACGGATCGTCCCGATAGCCGTAGCCGGCCGAGATCCACCCGTCGGCCGGCCAGATCGTCGGGGTGGCCTGGGCGAGCGCTTCGCGGTGCGCCACGCCCAGCGTCACCACCTGCAGCGTGTCCTGCAGCGATTCGAGCAGGTCGCGCAGGCTGTCGAACACCTTCCTCACGTCGTCCAGATCGTCGGAATCCAGTGGTCCGGGAACCGTCCGCACAGCGTCGTCGGGCAGGCTGTCGACGGAGGCGCGCGCCGCCTCGTCCATGGCGATGCGGTCCGCCAGCTCCTCGACTTGCCGGAGCAACGTCGGCAACTGGCCGTTCACGCGCGCGGCAGCCTCGCGATGCGCCGAGCCCTCGAGCGCGAGCTGCTGGTTCTGCGCCCGGAGGTCGTCGATGGTGGCCTGGGCCGTCAGCCCGACATACACCCCGAGGGCGAACGGCGCCACGAGGAAGGCCCCCGCGAGCGCCAGGATCCGGTAGCTGCCGACATGGAATCGGCCGCGCGGATCTTCCCCGTCGGTCACGGCAGGGGAATAGCGCGAACGGGGCATGAACGATGAACGCTGCACGGAGATTCCCAAAAGATTACCATGCGGCGCCCGCGCATGTCAGCCCCGCTCGTCCCGATACCCCAGCGCCTCCGCGAGATGGGCCGCGCCGACGACTGCGGAGCCCTCCAGGTCGGCAATGGTGCGCGCAACGCGCCGCACCCGGTCATAGGCGCGCGCCGAGAGCCCCAGGCGCGTCACGGCGCGTTCGAGCAACCGCCGCTCGTCGGGACCGAGCGCACAGAACGCCGCCAGTCGCCGGCCGCGCAGGCCGGCGTTCGTCCGACACGGCAGGCCCTGGTAGCGCTGGGCCTGTCGCTGGCGCGCCTCCAGCACGCGCGCGCGAACGGCGCGCGACGACTCGCCGTTGCGGGGTCCCGTCAGCGTTCCGGCCGCAACCGGCGCGACCGGCACCGTGATGTCCAGCCGGTCCCGCCGCCCGCGGCCCCGCTGCCGCGGAGGATCTCGCCACGCGCCTGGCTGCCCGCGAGCTCGGCGTGCGGTGGCTCATCACCGGCAGCTATCAGCGGACCGGGGACCGGTTGCGCATCGTCGCGCGTCTGGTCGACACGCGAACGGGCGACGCGGTCGACGCCGCGACGGTCGACGGCACGCTCGACGGGCTCTTCCTCCTGCAGGACCGCGTGGTGGACGCGATCACCGCCGCGCTGCACGGGGCAATCGCCCGCGCCGTCGATCCAACCCCGCAGGCCGACGCGCCGCAGGCGGCGCCCGCGGCGCAGGCTCTCGCCGCGCGGGGACCGATCCACGGACCGCCGCCGCCCGTGCCGCCGGCTCTCATCGCGCGCGACGAGTCGAACCAGGCGACGGTCCGCGCCGTCCGCCTGACCGAGCCGCTCGATCTCGACGGCGTGCTCGACGAGCGAATCTACCGGGACCTGCCGCCGGCCTCCGGTTTCGTCCAGGTGATGCCGAACGAGGGCGAGATCGCCACGGAGCAGACCGAGATCTGGGTCACGTTCGATGACACCGACCTCTACGTGTCCGCGCGCTGCCTGAGCGCGGCGCCGCCGTCGGAGTGGGTCGCCAGCGACATGCGCCGCGACGGCAGCGGTCTTGGCCAGTACGTGGGCATCGTGCTCGACACGTTCTACGACCGCCGCAACGCCGTCGAGTTCGTGGTCAACCCGCTCGGCGGGCGGATGGACGGCCAGATCACCAACGAGCGCGGCTGGAACGGCGACTGGAACCCCGTCTGGAGCGTGCGGGTCGGCCACTTCGACGGCGGCTGGACGTTCGAGGCCGCCATCCCGTTCAAGTCGCTGCGCTACCGGCCGGGCCGCAGCCAGACCTGGGGCTTCAACATCGAGCGGCGCGTCGTCTGGAACAACGAGTACTCCGCCCTCGTGCCGCTCCCGGCTTCCTGGAGCTACAGCGCCATCATGCAGATCTCGCAGGCCGCCACCCTGGTCGACCTGGAGGTGCCCGACGCCGGCATCAACCTCGAGCTCAAGCCGTACGCCATCGCCGAGGTGAACGGCGCGCGGACGACCGCGCCGCGCCTGTCCAACGTGGCGACCGGCGACTACGGGCTCGACGTGAAGTACGGCGTCACCGAAAACCTCGTCGCGGACCTGACCGTCAACACCGACTTCGCCCAGGTGGAGGCGGACGAGCAGCAGATCAACCTGACCCGCTTCAGCCTCTTCTTTCCCGAGAAGCGCGAGTTCTTCCTCGAGAACCAGGGCGTGTTCGCTTTCGGCGGCGAGGCGGGCGCCGGCCAGTTCGCGGGGATCAGCAACACGCCGATCCTGTTCTACAGCCGCCGGATCGGACTGAGCCAGGGGTCGGAGGTGCCGATCGACGTGGGCGGCCGCATGACCGGCCGCGTCGGCCGCTTCAGCCTCGGCATGATGAACATCCGGACCGCCGACGCGCCTGCCGCCGGCGCGCGCGCCACCAGCTTCTCGGTCCTCCGCGTCCGGCGCGACCTGTTCCGGCGCAGCAACGTGGGCGTCATGTTCACCGATCGGTCGGTGTCGCAGGTGGGCTCCGGGGCGAACCAGGTCTACGGGGTGGACGGCCTCTTCTCGTTCTACCAGAACCTCAACATCAGCACCTACTGGGCGGAGACGCGGACGCCGGGGTCCGATCTCGGCAACGACGAGTCGAGCCACCGCGCGCAGCTCGACTACACGGGTGACCGCTATGGCGTCACGCTCGAGCGGCTGGTGGTCGGCGAGGACTTCAACCCCGAGATCGGCTTTCTGCGGCGGCGCGGCTTCGAGCAGAGCTTCGGCAAGTTCCGGTTCAGTCCGCGCCCGCGGTCGATCGAATCCATCCGGCAGTTCTTCTGGGAAGGACAGCTCGACTACATCACGAATCGCCGGGGCGTGCTCGAGACGCGACAGGGCCGCGCGCGTTTCGCCATCGACTTCGAGAACAGCAACCTGTTCGACGTCATCTACAACCGCAACTACGAGTTCCTCCACGTGCCGTTCCCGCTGGGCCCCGGCGTCACCGTCCCCGTGGGCGGGTACAGCTTCGACGACGTGGAGGTGGGCTACCAGCTCGGGCAGCAGAATCGCGTCGCCGGCCGGGCCTCGCTGCAGCACGGCGGCTTCTTCGGCGGCACGAAGACGAGCCTCAACTTCGGCCTCGGCAGCGGCTTCTTCGGCACGCGCGTGGAGCTGACGCCGCAGTTGTCCATCGAGCCGAACGTGTCGTTCAACTGGATCGACCTGCCCGTCGGGGCGTTCAACACGCAGCTCGTCAGCACGCGGACGATCTATGCGCTGAACCCGCTGATGTTCGTCAGCGCGCTGGTGCAGTACAACTCCGCCACCCGCAGCGTCAGCACCAACCTCCGGCTGCGCTGGGAATACCACCCGGGCAGCGAGCTGTTCGTGGTCTACAACGAGGAACGGGCCGACACCCTGCTGCTGCCGCGCCGGTTTCCGCTGCAGAACCGCGCGCTCATCGTCAAGATCAACCGCCTGTTCCGCTTCTGACGCCCACCCCTACTGCGAGAGGCCGGCCTGCACGAAGACGCGGTGCCGGTCGGCCAGGTCGCGGGCGGCGGGCGTGACGATCGTGCGGTCGTCGACGACAATCGAGCGCGAGTGACGGAGCGCCTGCCGCACGTCGTCCTCGCACACGAACGCGACGGCCGCCGGCGCCGCTTCGTCGTCGGGGGCGCCTGCCGCCGGCTCCGGAGCCGGCGTGGCCAGTGGGGGAGTCGGAGGCGCCGGCCCGGTCGGACGAGCGGGGGGCGCCGGGTCGGGCGCGGGACGCGGCTCGTGCCCGCCAACGCCGCGGCTGGCCAGGAACGCATGCACGCGGGCCGCCAGGGTGTCACCGTCGAGGCGCGGCGTCGCGGGAGCCGGCGGCGGCTCCGGGAGCCGTGCGTCGGTTGGCGGAGACGCCGCCGGCGCGAAGGTCGCCGGCCGGATCTCGTGGGCCAGCCGCTTGACGTTCAGCAGATGCAGCGGCGAGATGTTGTCCGAGGTGATGTTGCCGCCGTGACCGCCGCAGCCCAGCGTCATGGCCGGGTCGAGCCCGGTCGTGAGGCCGATCGAGCCGTGGGTCGTCGGCGTGTTGACGACGACGCGGAACGCCGGCTTGCGGAGACCGAACTCGAGGATGACCTCGTCGTTGCGCGAGTGGATGGACATCGTGTGGCCCATCCCGCCGTACCCGAGTATCTCCTTGCAGCGTTCACACCCGGCCTGCCAGTCGCTGACCACGTAGAACGAGAGCACCGGGCAGAGCTTCTCGATCGACAGCGGATGGTCGCGGCCGACGCCCTCGAGGGGCGCGATCAGGACGCGGGTGTCGGCCGGCACCTCGACGCCGGCGCGCGCCGCGATCTCGCGCGCGGGCCTGCCGACCAGTGCCGGATTCGGCAGTGCCTGGGGAGTGACCAGCACCTTCGCCACCGCGTCGGACTCGGAGGGCGACAGGAAGTGGCCGCCGCGGGCCTCGAACTCGCGCCGCACGTCACCGGCGATCGGTTCGTCGACAACGACCGAGTTCTCGGACGAGCACAGCACGCCGTTGTCGAAGGTCTTGCCCGCGACGATGTCGCGGACCGCCTTCACGACGTCGGCCGAGCGCTCGATGTACGCGGGCGCATTGCCCGGGCCGACGCCGTACGCAGGCTTGCCCGCCGAGTAGGCGGCCCTCACCAGCCCCATGCCGCCCGTGGCCAGGATGACCGCGATATCGCGATGGCGCATCAGCTCCCGGGTGCCTTCCAGCGTGACGGCCGTCATCCAGCCAATGGCGTGCTCCGGCGCGCCGGCGCGCCTGGCGGCGCGCGCCATGAGGTCGGCGGCGCGGGTGATGCACCGCACGGCGGCCGGATGGGGGCTGATCACGATGGCGCAACGCGCCTTCAGGGCGATCAGGATCTTGTAGATGGCGGTGGACGTCGGATTGGTGGACGGCACGAGGGCGGCGACGACACCGAACGGCTCCGCGATCTCGAGGACCCTGCGGTCCTCGTGCCGCCGGATCACGCCGACGGTCTTCATCGGTCGAATGAAGCGATGGATGTCGCGGGCGGCGAAGAGGTTCTTCCGCACCTTGTCCGCAACGACGCCGTAACCGGTTTCCTCGGCGGCCAGCACCGCCAGGGGCTCGGCGTCCGCCGCCGCGGCGCCGGCGGCGGCGTCCACGATCGCGTCTGTCTCGTCCTGGGACAGCTCGGCCAGCCGGGCCTGCGCCGCCTTCGCCTGCCGCGCAAGTCCGCGTGCCTCACGAATGGATTGCAGATCGCGGTCGGAGGCTTGACTCATGGCTCCGTGGCACGCGGTTGGCAGGAGGGGTCGGTGAGTGGCAGGTGAAGCGGGCTGTTACGCCGACGGCTCCTTGATGTGGGGCAGTATCTTCTCGACCTCGGCGTGGGGGCGCGGGATGACGTGCACGGCCACGAGTTCGCCGACCCGGCGCGCGGCGGCCGCTCCCGCATCGGTCGCGGCCTTGACGGCCCCCACGTCGCCGCGCACCATCACCGTGACGTAGCCCGCGCCGATGTACTCCTTGCCGACCAGCACCACGTTGGCCGACTTGACCATTGCATCGGCGGCCTCGATCGAGCCGACCAGACCCTTGGTTTCGACCATGCCGAGCGCTTCGAGCGTCATCGGTTTCCTCCACGGCGCGCCGCCGGCCGTCAGCGGGCGCCGGGCGCGCCGGACTGTAACACATTGCAATCAGCGCGACAACACGCTACTATTGTTCTCTTTTCGCCGTGTTCCGCACTCCCAGGCGACATCAAGTTCGCGGCGGACCTTTCGGTTGCGCGTTGCCCTGGCCATGCTTCGGCCGGCCGCGGGAACCGCAACATGAGGTAGAGGCGGATGAACGTGCTGAAGAATGTCGCGTTGGGCGTGTGCCTGGCTGGTTGTTGCTACTCCTCGTTGGCGATGGCGCCGGTATCGACGGAACTCGTGCATTTCGCGTCGGGACAGGTGCTGGCAATCGAAGGTCATCACGTGGAGGGTGAGACCGCGGCCCTGACACTGAGGGGCGGCGGTGAGGTGCTGTTCGACGCACGGCTCATCGATCACTTCCAGTCGGTGACCAGTCTGCCGCCGCTCCTGCCCCCCCCGCCGCCGCGGGCCGCCGCACACCGCCCGCTGCCCGAGACGCCGCATGCGGCCCTGATTCGGGACGCCGCCGACCAGCACGGTCTGGCTGACGCGCTGCTGCATGCGCTGATCGAGGTCGAGTCCAGCTATCGGGCCGACGCCGAGTCGCCGCTGGGCGCCAAGGGGTTGATGCAGTTGATGCCGGGCATCCTGGCCCGCTACGGTGTGCGCGACCCCTTCGATCCGGCCGCCAACATCGACGCCGGGGCACGGTACCTCCGCGGTCTGCTCGACGAGTTCGGTATCCGCGGTGGTCTGGCCGCGTACAACGCGGGCGCCGGCTCGGTCCGGAAGTTCGGCGGCGTGCCGCCCTATCCCGAGACCCACCGCTTCGTCGAACGCGTGCTCCGCATCGTCGACGCCGCCCGCTAGGGGCTGCGCCGTGGAACGGCGCGGATTCCTGCAGGGCACGACGCGCCGCTCATGGAGTTTCGCTGCAGACTCGGGATGGCGTCGGGGGAGATCGTCGAGGGCGTCTACGCCGCCGAGGACGAGGCGCACCTGCGGCGCGAGCTGGAGCGGAAGGGTCTGCTCGTCCTCTCGCTGCAGCGCCGGGGCGCGTGGCGCTGGCCGGGCCGCGCCCCGCGGGGGCGCGGCGTCGCCCAGCGCGAGTTCATCGTCTTCAACCAGGAGCTGGCCACGCTGCTCAAGGCCGGTCTCCCGCTGGTCGAGTCGCTGGACATTCTCAGGCAACGGGTCGACAACCCCCGCTTCCGCGCGCTGCTCGACGACGTGCACCGCCGGGTCCGGAGCGGCGAGGCGCTGTCGGAGGCGTTCGACGCGCAGGAGGGCGCCGTGCCCGGCGTGTACACGGCGTCGCTGCTGGCGGGCGAGAAGAGCGGGAGCCTCGAGCAGGTCGTACGGCGCTACGTGGCCCACGCCAGGGTCATGGCCGAGGTGCGGCGGAAGACGATATCGGCGCTGATCTACCCGGCAATCCTCCTCGGTCTCTCACTGCTGGTCGTCGCGATCATCGTGCTGCGCGTCGTGCCGGAGTTCGCCGGTTTCTACGGCGGCCTGGGTGCGGAGCTGCCGTTCGTGACGCGGGCCATCATGACGGTGTCCGAGCTCGTGCGGGGCTATCTGCTGCCCAGCGTGCTCGCGCTGGCCGCCGCCGGCGCCGTGTCGTGGCGCTGGCTGCGGCGGCCGGAGCGGAGCGCGCTCGCCGATCGCCTCCTCCTGCGCATGCCGCTGGCGGGCGCCCTCGCCGGGAAGTACGTGACGTCGCAGCTCTCGCGCACGCTGGCGACGCTGCTCGGCGGCGGCATCCCGCTGGTCACGGCGCTGGACGTGGCCGGCCGTGCGATCGCCAACCGCCACGTGTGCCGCCAGCTCGACGTCGTCTCCAGGGAGGTCCGGGAGGGGCAGGCGTTGTCGGCGTCGATGGCCGCCCGCGGCATCTTTCCCGTGGTCGCCGTCAAGATGGTGGAGGTCGGCGAGGCGACCGGCGCCCTGCAGGAGATGCTCAACAGCGTGGCCGATTTCTTCGACGAGGAGATCGATACGACGCTCGGACGGTTCATGACGCTGCTCGAGCCAATTCTGCTCGTCGTCATGGGCATCGTCATCGCGGGCATGCTGATTGCCCTGTACATGCCCCTGCTGCAGCTCGGGACGCTCGTCCAGTGAGCAAGTTCGCGGCCGACGACCGGCGGTTGCCGGAGCCGGGAGACCGGGACCCCGGGGCTGTCCCGGGCGAGCCGCCCGCCGGCGTCGGTCACGTCGACCGGGCGGAAGAGGCCGCTCGGGCTCGACGGCTGGCCGACCGGTATCGCCTGGAATACGTCGATATGGAACGGTTCTATATCGATCAGGAGCTGTTCCGGTCGATCCCGGCGGATCTGATGCTGCGCTACGGGTTCGTGCCGTATCGCCGCGATGCGGGCGCCCTCGTGGTCGTCGTGGCCGATCCGACCGATCTGCCCAGGCTCGACGAGCTGTCGCTGCTGCTCGGCTCGCCGCTCACCGTCGCGGTGGGCACGGCGTCTGCGATCGAGTCGATTCTCAAGAAGAGCGAGGGCTCGCAGCGCGTCCTCGACGAAGCCACCGAGAGCTTCGAGCTGCAGTTGCTCCGGGCGGACGAGGACGGCGAGGAGAGCCTGACGGTCGAGCGGCTGACGCGCGACACCAGCCCCGTCATCCGGCTGGTCGATTCGATGGTGTACACGGCCATCCAGCGCCGCGCGAGCGACATCCACGTCGAGACGCAGGACGACGCGGTCTGCGTGAAGTACCGCATCGACGGGGTGCTGCAGTCGGCGATGCGGCCGATCGACAAGCAGTTTCACAGCCCCATACTCTCCCGCATCAAGGTCATGTCGGAGCTCGACATCGCCGAGAAGCGGGTGCCCCAGGACGGGCGGTTCAAGGTGCGGATGCCCGGCAAGACGATCGACTTCCGGGTCTCGATCATGCCGAGCGTGCATGGGGAGGACGCGGTCATACGCATCCTCGACAAGGAGTCGATCAGCGAGCAGTTCCGCGACCTGCGGCTCGACGTGCTCGGGTTCCCCGACGACGAGCTGCGGCGGTTCCGCAAGTACATCGCCGAGCCGTACGGCATGGTGCTGGTCACCGGACCGACGGGCAGCGGCAAGACGACGACGCTCTACGCGGCGCTGTCCGAGATTCAGACGCCCGAGGACAAGATCATCACCATCGAGGATCCGGTCGAGTACCAGCTCAGGGGGATCACCCAGATCCCCATCAACGAGCGCAAGGGGCTGACGTTCGCGCGGGGGCTGCGGTCGATCCTGCGTCACGACCCGGACAAGATCATGGTCGGCGAGATCCGCGACCCGGAGACGGCCCAGATTGCCATCCAGTCGGCCCTGACCGGGCACCTCGTGTTCACCACGGTGCACGCCAACAACGTGATCGACGTCCTGGGCCGTTTCCTGAACATGGGCGTGGAGGAGTACCAGTTCGTGTCCGCGCTCAACTGCGTGCTGGCGCAACGGCTGGTCCGGACCATCTGCGCCGACTGCCGCAGGCCGGCGGAGGTCGCGCCGCGGGAGCTCGACGAGTCCGGGCTGGATCCGGCGCTGGCCCGGCAGCATGCGTTCTACGAGGGCGGCGGGTGCATCGAGTGCGGCGGCACGGGCTACCGCGGGCGCACCGCGATCTGCGAGCTGCTCGACTTGACCGACAACATTCGCGAGCTGATTCTGTCCCGGCGGTCGACGTCGGAAATCAAGAGCGCGGCTCGCGCGGAAGGCATGCGGTTCCTGCGCGAATCGGCGGTCGAGCGCGCCCTCCACGGCGTCACGACGCTGCGCGAGGTCAACAAGGTGACGTTCGTCGAATGACACTGTGGCGAGCGGCGCGCGCCTGGCTGTCGACCCCGGGTCCGACGGCCGCCGTCGAGATCGCCCCCGACCGCGTGACCGCCGTCGCGCTCGGCCGGGGGCGCCCGGTGCCGACGCTGCTCGGACATGCCCGGACGGCATTGCCGCCCGGCGCGGTCACGCCCGGCGTCGCGTCGGCCAACCTGCCGGATCGCGACGCCGTCGCGGAGGCCGTGCGCAACGTCCTGGGCCGCCTCCCGCGCCGCCCGGCGCGGGTGGGTCTCGTCATACCGGATGCCGCCGCGAAGGTGTCGCTCGTACGCTTCGGCACCACCCCCAGGCGCACGGCCGATCTCGGGCGCCTGATTCGGTGGCAGCTCCGGGGAACGCTCCCGTTCAAGCCGCATGACGCGCAGGTGGCGTACGCGGCGGGCGCGCCGCTCGCGGACGGCGGGCGGGAGTACGTCGTCGTCGCCGCGCACCGCGACATCGTGCAGGAGTACGAGCGGCCGTGCAGCGCCGCCGGCGTCCGACCGGGCCTGGTGGGCCTGGCGGCCTTCGGCCTCGTCAACGGCCTGCTGGCCGGGCAGTCGCCGCCCCCGGCGGGAGACTGGCTGCTGGTGCACGCGGCCGCGGGCTACACCTCGGTCGCGGTCCTCCGGGGCGGACATCTCGTCTGTTTCAGGAACCGCCCGGGAGACGGGGCCGGCGATCTGTTGGATCTGGTGCATCGGACGGTGATGTACTACGAAGACCGCCTGGCGGGCCGCGGCCTCGAGGCGGTGCGGGTGGCGGGTCGCGCCGGCAACGGAACGCAGGGCGCGAACGACGCCCTGGCGCAGCGGATCGGCGTCCCGGTCGAGTCTCTCGCGACGGACGCCGTCTCGCTGCCGCCGCATGCGGACCGCAGCGTGCTGGAAACCCTGGCGGCGCCGGTCGGCATACTCGTCCGCGAGCGGCGGGCCGCGTGAGGAGATGATCAACGTCAACCTGTCGACCCGACCGTTCTACAACGAACGCGCCGTGCATCTCGTGCTGGGCCTGGTCGGGCTGGCGGCGGGTGCGCTGTTCGTCGCGGGCCTGTTGCAGGCTGCGACGCTTTCGCGGGAGCGCGGGGTCCTGGCGGCCCGGGCCGAACGCGACGAGGGCGCGGTGGCTGCGGCCGCCGCCGCCGCGGCGGATCTGCGGCGCCAGGTCCGGGAGGAGGATCTGCGGCGGCTGGTGGACGCCGCGGGTGAGGCGAACTCGCTCATCGAGCGCCGCGTGTTCTCCTGGACGGAGCTGTTCAACCGCATCGAGCAGACGTTGCCCGCCGGCGTGATGCTGACCTCGGTACGCCCGGACATCGCCGCGGCCGGCGCCACCGTGGCCATCGGCGTGATCGGGCGCGGCGTCGCCGACATCGACACCTTCATCGACCGGCTCGAAGCAACCGGGACGTTCACGGGCATGCTGGCGCGCGAGGAATCCGCAACCGACGCGGGCGCCTATCGCACGCTGCTGGTCGGCCGCTACCTGCCGGGCGCGATCGACGCGTCGTCGGCCGGCGCGGGCCCCGGAGCCGAGCGATGAGTCTCGTCCGGCGCATCGCGCGCGAGAAACGCATCGCACTGGCGGCCGTCGGCGCCGTCCTGCTGGGTGACGTGCTGCTCTACGCCCTCGCGGTCCATCCGCTGCGGGCCGCGGTGACGCGCGCGGGAGCCCGCGCCGCGGCCGGAACCCTGTCGACCCGCGCGGCCGAGCTGGACGCGACCCGCGCCCGACTCGCAGCTCAGACGCAGGCCCGAGAGCAGTTGCGGGAGTTCTACGAGACGGTCCTCCCGCGGGATCTGGCCGAGGCGCGTTCGATTACCTACCCGCGGCTTGCCGCGCTCGCCGCCCGGCTGGGGCTCGTCCTGGAGCGCCGGACGAGCGTCAGCGATCGGGAGGACGACGGCCAGTTGGGGCGGCTGCGCACCAACATGCTCCTGGCGGGGGAGTATGCGGACATCCGCCGCTTCGTCGAAGCGCTCGAGACGGCGCCGGAGTTCCTCGTCATCGAGGAGGTCGTGCTCAGCCAGCGCGGGGAGGCGTCCGAGGCGGGACTCGTGCTCACGCTGGGGCTGTCGACCTACTATCGGGTGGAGAGCGGAGCATAACCGGTGCGACATCGCGCGGCGCTGTTCGTCGGAGCCATCGTCATCGGCGGCAGCGCGGGCTGCGGGGGCCAGCCCGGCGGACCCGCGGGCCCGATCGACCCCGCGGGCATCAACGGCAGACCTGCGGCCGATATAGTACGAGAGGAGAGTCTCCACCTGCGTCTGAACGCCCTGTCCGAGCCCCGTCCGGTGCGGACGGTCTCGAGCCGGAATCCGTTCCGCTTCGGCGGCTTCGAGCCGGGCGCTGTCCCGTCGGCGGCCCGGCGCGTCCCGGAAGCGCGTCGCGAGAGCCCGCGTCCCGCCGCGGCCGAGCGGCGGTCGCGGCTGCGGTTCATCGGGGTCGTGGACGCGCCGGAGAGCGCCGGGTTGATTGCCGTGCTGGCGGACGGGGCCGACGTCTTTCAGGGGCGGGTCGGCGACACGGTCGACGGCCGCTATCGGATAACCCGCATCGCCGGCGACACCGTCGAGATCGAGCGGCTGATTGTCGGGGGGCGCGAGGTCCTGAGGCTGGACGGGCTGCGCTGATTGCAGGACGACGTGAGGAGCGTGCGGACAAGCTGCAGTACGTGGTGCCGCGTGGTCGTCCTGGCCGCGGCCGTCGGCGTGGTGGCCGGTTGTGCCACCGGGGCCGCGTTTCGACACGGCCAGGAAGCGGCGCGGAGCGGGGACTGGGACAGCGCCGTCGAGCACTACCGGCGCGCCGTCCAGGAAGATCCGCGCAACGCGGCCTATCGCGCGGCGCTCCGGCGGGCGATGCTCGGCGCGTCGCGGGCGCACCTCGACGAGGCCCGCGCGCTGGAGGCGGACGGCGCGCTGGCCGCGGCCGTGCGGGAGTACCGCATCGCGGGCGAGCTCGATCCGGGCAACACGTACGCGGCGGGACGCGCGCTCGAGCTCGAGCGCGCCATTCGCGATCGGCTCGAGGCAGCGCGCCCGCCGGCGCCCATCGACGAGATGCAGGACATCGCGCGGCGGGAGACGGGGCCGCCGCTGCTCGATCCGGCCTCCGGCCAGCCGCTCAGCCTGCGCTTCGTCGATCAGAGCCTGCAGGACATTCTCGACTTCATCGGCAACGCGACCGGGATCAACGTCAGCTACGACCAGCAGTTCCAGGATCGCGTCTACACCGTCCAGCTCGACGGCGTCACGCTGGAGCAGGCGCTCGACCAGATCCTGATCGCCAACCAGCACTTCTACAAGGTGCTGAGCCCGCGCAGCCTGATCGTGGTCCCGGAAACCCCGCAGAAGCGGCTGCAGTACGAGGATCAGGTCATTCGCACCTTCTACATCTCCAACGCCGACGTTCAGGAACTGGCCACGGTGCTGAACCAGATCATCCGCGGCGGCTCGCAGGTCGGCGTCCAACCGACCATCGTGCCGAACGTGACCTCCAATACCATCGCCGTGCGGGCGACGCCGGCCGTGATGGCGGTCATCGGGCAGGTTATTGCGGCCAACGACAAGCCGCGGGCCGAGATCATCGTCGACATCGAGATCCTGGAGGTCAACCGGGAGCGGGCCCGCGAATTCGGCCTCGACCTGACCCAGTACTCGGTCAGCTCGGTCTACGCGCCGGATGCGACGCCGGGCGGCGCCGGCGACGGCAATCTGTTCGCCGCCCCGCCGCTGGTCGGCGCCGGCGACTTCTTCTTCTCGATCCCGTCGGTCGCCATCAACTTTCTCGAGACGGACGACGAGACGCGCGTGGTGGCCAAGCCGCAGCTTCGCGGTCAGGAGGGCGCGACGCTGACGCTGAACCTCGGCGACGACGTTCCGGTGCCGACGACGGCCTTCACCCCGATCGCCACCGGCGGCGCGACGGTGAACCCGCTGACCTCGTTCAACTACCGTCCGATCGGCGTCATCGTCGAGATGACGCCGCGCGTGACGTACCGGAACGAGATCATTCTCGACCTCGAGGTGGAGAACAGCACGCTCGGCCCGAGCGTGAACGTGGCGGGGCAGCCGCTGCCAACGTTCGGCACGCGCCGGGTGATTACCCGGCTGCGGCTGCGGGACGGCGAATCGAACCTGCTGGCGGGACTGCTGCGGGAGGAGGATCGACGATCGCTCCGGGGGTTCCCCGGCATCATGCACCTGCCGGTGATCAGGCAGCTCCTGTCCGCCAACGAGGACACCATCAGGCAGACCGACATCATCATGCTCCTCACGCCGCGGATCGTGCGCACGCACGAGCTGACGCAGGAGGATGTCAGTCCGGTGCGCATCGACACGCATGGCGCCAGCGGACGGCTGCGGTCTCTCGGCAGCCGGCCGGAGGCCGTGCGCGACGACGCGGCGGCGCTGCGGCCTCCGCCGGCGGAGGCGCCGGCGCCGCGCGCGACGGCGGATGTTGCCGCCGCCGGGACGCTCGTCGTCGGGCCGCGGATCGCCCTCGACCTGCCCGCTCACGATCTGCACGTCGGAGCCGGGCCCTACACCCTGCCCATATCGGTCAGCGGCGCGTCGCAGGTGTCGACCCTGACGCTCAGCCTCGACTACGATCCCAGCCTGCTGCGCGTGAGCGGGGTGCAGGAGGGCAGCTTCATGCGACAGGGAGGCGCCGACGTGACGTTTGCCCAGGAAGTGGACCGGCTCGACGGCCGCGTCGACCTCGCCCTGGCCCGGACGAGCGATCCCCTGGGAGCCTCGGGGTCCGGTCTCCTGGCGGCGGTCGTCGTCGAGCCGCTGCGGCCCGGGCCGGCCACCTTCACGCCCAGCGGCGTCGGCCTGACGCCGGGCGGTGCGCCGCTCGTGCTGGGATTCGATTCGGCGACCGTGGTGGTACGGTAGCCGGGGACGCACCATGCCGGGACCCGGCCGAGCTGCGTGGCAATCCGGCAGCCGCGGCTACTCGTTCGTCGAGCTGCTGGTGGTCAGCGCCATCCTGCTCATCCTCGCGTCCGCCGTCCTTCCGCTCACGTCGGTGACCGTCCAGCGCCAGCGGGAGGTCGAGCTGCGGCGCGCGCTCCGCGAGATGCGCACGGCCATCGATGGCTACAAGGACGCGGTGGACCTCGGCGTCATCGGGGGTGACGACGTCGAGGCCGACGACGAGGGGTATCCGCCCGACCTGGAAACGCTCGTCGAGGGCGTCGAGGCGCTCGGCGACGCCAGCGGACGCAAGGTGAAGTTCCTGCGCCGCATTCCGTTCGATCCGTTCACCCGCAGCCGCGAGTGGGGGCTGCGATCGTACCAGGACGACCCCGACGCCGCGGGCTGGGGCGGCGAGAACGTCTACGACGTGTACTCGCGGTCCCGCGGCACCGCGCTCGACGGCACGAGGTACCGCGATTGGTAGGACTTCTTCGCCGGCGGCGCGCCGGATGGACGCTGATCGAGCTGACCATCGTCATCTCGCTCATCAGCATCCTGGCCGCGATCGCGCTGGTCGGCTACCGCAACGCGCTGACTCGCGCGCGGGAAGCCGTACTGCAGGAAGATCTGTTCCGGATGCGCGAGGCGATCGATCAGCACTACGCCGACAAGGGCGAGTATCCGGCCAGCCTCGACGCGCTGGTTGCCGCCGGCTACCTGCGCGCGGTTCCGGAGGACCCGTTCACGAGCTCGCCCGATTCGTGGCAGACCGAGGCGGCCGAGTTCGACGCCGCGAATCCGTTCGCGCAGGGGATCTACGACGTCCGCAGCGGCTACGAGGGGACCGCGCTCGATGGCACGGCGTACAGCGAGTGGTAGGTTGCCCGTCGGCGGCCCGGCGGACTGCGGCTATGCCCTGGCCGCCCTGCTCGTGGCCCTGGCCGTCATGGGGATCGTGATGTCGGCGGCGTTGCCGGTCTGGAGCCAGGCGGCGCGGCGCGAGCGCGAGCTCGAGCTCATCTTCCGCGGCGAGCAGTACGCCCGCGCCATCGGGCTGTACCAGCGGGTCTACGCGGGCGCGTATCCTCCCGACGTCGACACGCTGGTCGAGCAGCGTTTCCTCCGCCGCCGCTACCGCGATCCGATGGTGGCCGACGGGGAGTTCCGCATCGTGTATCAGGCCGAGGCGTCCGAGCTGCTCGGGGCCGCCCCCGCGGCGACCGCGGGGGCGGCCGCACCCGACGGCTCGGGCGCCGGCGCCGGCCCCGCCGCCGCGCGGCGGCCGTCAGGGTTCGCCGCACCGGCCGCGACGCGCTCCGCGGCGGCCGGGCGTTCGCTGGCCGAAGGGTTGCGGGGCGGGGTAGCCGGCGTCGTCAGCAGGAGCGCTGAGGAGTCGCTCAGGATCTACAACGGCGGCACCCGGTACAACGCGTGGGTGTTCGTTCATGCCCCGGCCGCGGGCGCGCCGCGCCGGCCCGCCGCCGGCGAGCTCGAGGCCGCACCGCGGCCGGGGCGCGTCGGCACGCCGCAGCGCCTCGGGCCGGTGCGTCCCCCGCGTGCCGGCCGGCCGCGCTGACGGCCGCCGCGCCGCGCCGCGGGCCATCCACGCGGGCGCCGCGCGGTCCCCTCACGGGCTGCTACGAGGCGGTGGCCCGTCGTCGTGTCCAGCCGGGGTCGCGATACAGCCAGCCGCCCGCGGCAACTGCGAGTCCGCCCCACAGCCACGCCCGGCCGGCCGCTCCGAACAGCGCGGCCCCGGCCGCGAACAGCGTGGCGTACACCAGGACGCTGCCGGCCGCCCAGCGCAGCAGTCCCGGCCGCAGGCGTTCCGGCGCTTCGCCCCCGGCGCGCGCCGCCACCGGCGCCCAGCCCGGTCCGCCGGGGCGCACCCGCCTGTAGAACGCGACCAGATGGGGCATCGGCTCGGGTGGGGTCAACCAGGTCGCCGCGAGCCACCAGACGGTGGTCCAGGGCACCAGATACAGCAGCGTCTGGGGGAACTCGACCGTCGTCAGCAGACGCATGCCGACGAACCCGACGGCCGCGGCCAGCAGCGCGGCGATCTCCGAAAAGGCGTTGACCCGCCACCAGTACCAACGCAGGATCAGGACGAGCCCGATTCCGGCCCCGGATTCCAGCGCGAACTCCCATGCCTGCCGGACGCTCTCGAGCCCGAACGTCAGCGCGCCGCTCAGCAGCATGATCCCGACGGTCACGGCGCGCGACACCGCGACCAGCTCGGCCGACCCGGCCCGCGCTCGCACGAAGCGGGCGTAGAAGTCGTTGACGAGATAGGAGGTGCCCCAGTTGAGCTGGGTCGACACCGTCGACATGTACGCGGCGACGAACGCGCCGACGAGCAGGCCGCGCCAGCCCGCCGGCAGGTGGTCGCGCATGACCAAGGATAGCCGGCCTCGCGGTCGGCGATGTCCGGATACAGCACCAGCGACGCCAGCGCCACGACAATCCACGGCCAGGGCCGCAGGCAGTAGTGGGCGATGGCGAACCAGAGCGTCGCCAGCAGCGCGTGGCGCTCGGTGCGCGCGGACATCATGCGCTGGGCCAGGTACCCGCCGCCGCCCGGCTCCTGGCCCGGATACCAGCTTGCCCACCACTGGACGCCGAGGAACGCCACGAACGCGGAGAGCGACAGCGCGAGCGTGGGCGAGTCGGATGCGCCGGCGCCGATGGACGGCGCCAGGCGCAGCGCTTCGTCCGGGAGCTGCTCGGCGAGTCCCGCGAGCCCCCCGACGCCGGGCGCCGCGAGCGCGAAGTGCGCCAGCGCCCAGGTGCCGGAGAGGGCGACCCCGAACAGCAGGAAATCACTGACGACGACGCCTCGCAGGCCGGCCAGGGCCGTGTAGCAGCCCGTGATGGCCAGCCCGAGCAGGACCGCCGTGAGCCGCTCCCAGCCGAGCACGACCGCGAGCACCTTGGCCAGGGCCAGGTTCACCCAGCCGATGATCAGGCAGTTGACGGGCAGCCCCAGATAGAGCGCCCGGAAACCCCGCAGAAAGGCGGCCGGCCTGCCCGTGTACCGCAGCTCCGCGAACTCGACGTCGGTGGTGATCCCGGCGCGGCGCCACAGGCGCGCGAAGAAGAAGACCGTCAGCATCGTGCCGAGGGCGGCGTTCCACCAGAGCCAGTTGCCGGCGATACCGCTCGCCGCAACGATGCCGGTAACGGCCAGGGGGGTATCGGCGGCGAAGGTCGTCGCCACCATCGACGTGCCGGACAGCCACCAGGGCAGATCGCGTCCCGAGAGGAAGAACTGCTGCGGGCTGCCGCCGGCGCGCCGGCGGCAGGCGAAGCCGACCGCCAGCGGGAGCGCGGCGATGCCGAGCACGAGCAGCCAGTCGAGGCCGGTGAGCGACATCTTCAGGTCAGGGCGCGCAGGACGGCGTCGTGCAGCGCCGGTCGCACACGCAGGATCGCCTCGTTGGCGCGCGTCGGATGCACGCGGTTCGTGAGCAGGACGACGTACACGTCGGCCTGCGGGTCGATCCAGAGCGACGTGCCGGTGAAGCCGGTATGCCCCACGGCCGCCTTCGACATCCGCGTGCCGCACGACGAGGTGGGCAGCATCGTGTCCCACCCCAGGGCGCGGGAGCTGCCCGGCACGTCGCTGCGGGTCATGAAACGGCGCAGCGACTCGGCGCGCACGATGGACGGACGGTCCCGGAAGCCGGCAGCGATCGTGCGCGCGAAGCGGCCGACGGCCGCGGCCGTGCCGAACAGGCCGGCATGGCCGGCGACGCCCCCCAGCGCCCAGGCGTTCTCGTCGTGCACCTCGCCGATCAGCAGCCGGCCGCGCCACGCGTCGACCTCGGTCGGCGCCGTGCGTTCGCGCCAGGCCGCCGGCGGCCGATAGCGCAGCTCGCCCCAGTCGTGCTGCTCCGCGACGGCCCGGAACGCGGCCTCGAGCGTCACGCCGTACACGTCCTCCAGGATGAAGCCGAGCAGGATGAAGCCGAGGTCGCTGTACACGGACGCCGAGCGCGGGGCGTACTCGAGCGGCAGCGTCGAGATCGCGCGCTCGAACTCCGCGCGCCCCCGGCAGTCGCGGAAGAACGGCAGGTGGGCGGTCAGTCCCGAGGCATGCTCGAGCAGATCGGTCACCGAGACGGCAGCCCGGTCGGCCCCTTGCCAGTCGGCCAGCCAGCGGGTCAGCGGCGCATCCGGATCGAGCAGCCGCCGGTCGACGGCGCGCATCGCCAGCGTGGTCGTCGCGATGATCTTCGTCAGCGACGCCAGATCGAAGACCGTGCCGATTGTCGCCGGCGGGGCATCCGGGGCGAGGCCGAGCGCGCCGAACGCCTGTCTCCACAGCGTCGCGGTGGAGCTGCCGACCTCGACCACCGCGGCCGGAAACGCGCCGCCGCGCACGCTCTCCGCGAGGATCGCCTCCGGTGCGGCCAGACTCGTCATCCGGCGCTCCCGGATGCCGGCGCGTCCCCTCGCAGGGCGCCGACGGCCCGGCCGACGGCGTACGTCGTCACCGATCCGATCAACGCATACCACTGCCAGGAAATGTCCGTGGCAACCCTCACGGCGAGCAGGACGGCCGCGCCGGCGGCGAGGCCGGCGATCGGGACGGCGGGCCCGGCGCGGGTCGTCAGGAAGCACAAGGACAGGGCGCCGAGCAGGAGACCGCCCGTGAACGACTGGATCCCGAGCGCCTCGTCCACGACCCGCTGCGAGAGGGCGATGGCGGCCAGCGCCACGAGCACCTGGACGGCGCCCCACCCGACCGTGGCCCAGCGGGCGGCCCGGAGATAGTGGCTGGCGGACCGGGCGCCGCGCGTCAGCGGCACGTAGAAGTCCCCGACGGTCGAGGCCGCGGAGGAGTTGAGCGACGACGAGAGCGTGGACATCGCCGCCGCCACCATCGCCGCCACGACCAGTCCCCTGACGCCGGTCGGGAGATGGCTCGTGATGAACGCGGGGAACACGCGGTCCGTCTGCACCTGCCCGCCGCTCGAGACGGCCGCGAGCGCGGCGGGATCGTGGGCCGTGTAGTAGGTCCAGAGCATGAGGCCGATCAGCAGGAGCAGCCAGAACTGGACGAGGACGACGAAACCGCTCGCCACGAGCGCGCGGCGGGCGTCGGCTGCCGAACGGCAGCACAGGTAGCGCTGCACGAGGAGCTGGTCGGCGCCGTGGGTGGCCGCCGTGATGAAGGCGCCGCCGACCAGTCCCGACCAGAACGTGTAGCTCCGGGAGAGGTCCACGGCGAAGTCGAACAGCCGGAGCTTGCCGGCCGCGTCGGCGCGGGCCGCCACCTCGGTCCAGCCGCCCGGAATCTCCGTCAGCAGGATGAGGCCGGCCAGCAGGGCCCCGCCGAGATAGACGACCATCTGCGCCACGTCCGCCCAGACGACCGCCAGCATGCCGCCCAGCAGCGTGTAGAGCAGGGTCGCGGCGGCGACGATGGCGATCGCGGCAACGAGCAGCGCCGTGGAGCTGTCCACCGCGGGTGCGAGGGCGCCCGCGAGCCGCTCGGCCGCCGGCACCGTTGCCAGAACGGCCGCAAGCACCAGCCCGGTCGCGAACAGCCGGAGCCCGTCCGACAGCGAGCGGGTCGCGAGGAACAGCGAGGCGGCGGCACGGCCCGCGGCGCTGCCGAAGCGGGTGGTCAGGAGCTGGTGGACCGTGAGCAGCTCGGTGCGGAAGAAGACCGGCAGCAGCACGAGCGCCACGAGCACCCGCGCGACGACGTATCCCAGGGCGAGCTGCAGGAAGGTGAGGTCCGCGCCGAACGCGTACCCGGGCACGCTGATGAGCGTGATGGTGCTGGTCTCGGTCGCCACGATCGATCCCAGCAGCGCCCACCATGGGACCTGCCTGCCGGTCAGGAAGTAGTCGCGGATGCTCCGCTGCCTGCGCGAGAAGCGGGCGCCGAGCCAGAGCACGCCCGCGACGTACAGCACGAGCACCAGCAGGTCGGGAGTCTGCATCAGCAGCGCGCCGGGCGCCGCACGAGGTCAGCGCGAGCGGAGGCTCGTCCGCGCCCACGGTTCGACATCTTCGCCGATGGCCGCCCGCACCGACCCATGGGCCTCTCGCAGCCGGGCCAGCGCCCCGGCGCACGGCTGCCCGGTCTTCTGCATGACGATGGCGGCCTTGACGTTCCAGCGGGCCTGCCGCAGCAGGACCTCGGCCTCTTCATGGTCCAGCCCCGTCACGGTCGTGACGATGCGGCGCGCGCGGTCGCGCGCCTTCTCGGATCCCGTCGCCAGGTCGACCATCAGGTTGCCGTAGGTCTTTCCCATGCGCACCATCGCGATCGTCGTGAGCATGTTGAGCACGATCTTGGTCGCGGTCCCCGCCTTCAGCCGCGTCGATCCGGCGATGACCTCGGGGCCGACGGCCGGCGCGATGACGACGTCGACGAAGGTCTGCAGCTCGGTGCCCGGCCAGCAGGTGACGAAGATGATCCTGACGCCGTTGCGCCGCGCCCGCGACAGGGCGCCGCGCACGAACGGCGTCATGCCGCTCGCCGATACGCCGATCAGGACGTCCCTGCGGGTCGGCCGCAGCCGCGCGATCGATCGGGCGCCTTCCTCGTAGTTGTCCTCGACGCCCTCGCGCGCCTGGAAGAACGCCCCGCGTCCGCCCGCCATGACGGCCTGCACCAGGCTCGACGGGGTGCTGAAGGTGGGCGTCATCTCGGCGGCCTCGAGCACCCCCAGGCGGCCGCTGGTGCCGGCGCCGACGAAAAAGAGGCGGCCGCCCTTGCGCAGCGCGGACGTCAGGAGGTCCGCGGCCATCGCGATGCGCGCGCGTTCACGATGGACGCTGGCGACGACCTTGCCGTCCTCGCTCAGCATCAACTGGACGATCTCCTCGGTCGACGCCTTGTCCAGCTCGACGCTGGCCGGGTTGATGGCCTCGGTCGGCAGATCTTTCCATTTCGAGGAGGTGGACATCGGCGTTGGCTGCCGGAGCGCGGTGGTTATGTGTAACGAATGTGCCCGGGGAGGTCAAGCGTGGCCGCGGCGTTTGACTTCGCGCGTGGCGGGATATATAAGTACCGGTTGTTTCGAGTTCGAAAGCAGAGTTCATGCACACCCATCGTGTCGTGCCCGATCGGCCCGCTCGCATGATGCCGACGACGACCGGCCCGACCGGGCCGGTCCTGCGTGGCGGGTGATGTAGCCGACACCGATTGGGGAATCCCAGCAGGCCATCATCCGACACCGGGTGATGGCCTTTTTCATTGCATACCACAGACTGGTGCGCCATGCCCGCACGCGACCCTGAGAACAGCGCGAGCAGCCCGCCGCTCGGCGTGGCGCTCGTGGGTTTCGGCACCGTCGGCCAGGCCGTGGCCCGCATTCTCTGCAACGGCTCGCACGGCCGCCTGCGGTTGACGCACGTCTGCAATCGCGGGATCGAACGGAAACGGGCGAGCTGGGTGCCCGCGGGCGTGACCTGGACGGACGATATCGAGGCGGTGCTCGACTCGCACGCGGACGTCGTCGTGGAGCTCATCGGCGGCCGGGACCCGGCCGCGAGCTGGATTCGCCGGGCTCTCGAGGCCGGGAAGTCGGTCGTCACGGCGAACAAGCAGGTCGTCGCCGAGCAGGGTGCCGAGCTCGAGGCGCTTGCGCGGCGCCGGGGGCGGCGGCTGCGCTTCGAGGCGGCCGTGGCGGGCGGCATTCCAGTCATTCACGGCCTGCAGGAGGGCCTGGCGGGCGATCGCCTGTTCCGCGTGCTCGGGATTCTCAACGGCACCTGCAACTACATCCTGACACGCATGGAGGCCGACGGGGTGTCGTTCGATGCGGCGCTCCGCGAGGCCCAGGAGCTGGGCTACGCGGAGGCCGATCCGGCGGCGGACGTCGACGGCTTCGACGCGCAGGCGAAGCTGGCCATCCTGTCGGCCGTCGGACTGCGCCGCCCGATCGCGGCGGGCAGCATTCCCCTGCGGACCATCACGGCGATAGACGCCGTCGACTTCGCGTACGCGAAGCAGCTCGCCTGCACCATCCGGCAGGTCTCGCGGGCCGAACGCGATGGCGACGGCCGGGTGCTCGCTGCCGTGCAGCCGATGCTCGTGCCGCGGACGTCGGCGCTGGCGCAGGTCGGCGGCAGCCGCAACGTGGTCGTCGTGGAGGGCGCGACGGGCGGCGAGACGGCCTTCTTCGGACACGGCGCCGGCGGCGACCCGACGGCCGTTGCCGTGGTCTCGGATCTGGAATCGATCGCGCGGGGGAGCGGCGACCCCGCGGTGCGCCTCGCGGCCGGACCCGCGGCAAGCGCCGTGCAGGACTTCGTCTCGCCGCACTACGCCCGCTTCATCATCAACGACCGGCCGGGGATTGTCGCGGCGCTGGCGGGCGTGTTCTCGCGGCACGGCGTGAACATCGACGCGGTGCTCCAGCAGCCCGGCTGGCCCAAGACGCATCTGCCGTTCGTCATGACGCTGAACGCCTGCAGCGCGGCGGCGGCGCAGGCCGCGCTCGACGAGGCGTCGGCGTTCGACTTTCACGTCCGGCCGCCGCTGTGGATGCCGGTGTTGACACAGAGGCAGCAGACATGAGCTATTTCACTGGTCTCCGCTGTTCGTTGTGCAAGGAGGTCTTCCCGGCAGAGGCTCTGTATGTCTGCGACAAGTGCCTCGGGCCGCTCGAGGCGACCTACGACCTCGACGGGATCGGGGAGCGGGTCACCCGCGAGCTGATCGCCGCACGCCCCGGCAACCTGTGGCGCTACCGCGAGTTCCTCCCGATCGAGGGCGAGCCGCGCACCGGGTTCCACGCGGGTTGGACGCCCCTGGTTCGCGCCGACCGCCTGGGACGCGAGCTGGGACTCCGGGAGCTCTACCTCAAGGACGACTCGGTCAACCATCCCACGCTCTCGTACAAGGACCGCGTTGTCTCGGTGGCGGCCACGCGGGCCGTGGAGCTGGGAATCACGATCTTCGGCTGCGCCTCGACCGGCAACCTCGGCAACAGCGTGGCCGCGCACGCCGGACGCCTGGAACTGGATTGCTACGTGTTCATTCCCCACGACCTCGAGCCCGGCAAGATCCTGGGCTCCGCCGTGTCGGGTCCCCAGGTGGTCGCCATCGACGGCACGTACGACGATGTCAACAGGCTCTGCACGCAGGTGGGCGACCGCTACGGGTGGGGCTTCGCCAACATAAACCTGCGCTCGTACTACGCCGAGGGAGCGAAGACGTACGGCTTCGAGATCGTCGAGCAGCTCGGCTGGCGCTACCCGCAGCACGTGGTCTGCCCGGTCGCGGGCGGCACGCTGCTGCCGCGGATCGGCCGCGGATTTCGCGAGTGGCACGACGTGGGGCTGGCGGACGGTCCGTTGCCGCGCATCCACGCCGCGCAGGCCGCGGGATGCGCCCCGGTCATCCATGCGCTGGAGAACGGTCTCGAGCATCCCGAGCCGGTCAGGCCCAACACGATTGCGAAGTCGATCGCCATCGGCAATCCGGCCGACGGGCATCACGTGCTGCAGACGGTCCGCGGCTCCGGGGGCAGCGGCGCGGCCGTGGGCGACGCCGAGATCCTCGACGCCATCGCGCTGCTCGCGCGTACCGAGGGCATCTTCACCGAGCCCGCAGGCGGCACGACGCTCGCCGCGGCGATTCGACTCGTTCGCGACGAGGTGATTCCGCGGGAGGAATCCGTCGTCGTGTGCATCACCGGCAACGGCTACAAGACTGCCGACGCCATGGCGGACACCGTGCCGGGACCGCGGCGCATCGGCCGGTCGCTGCGGGAGTTCGAGGCGTATCTGACCGACCGGCACGAGATTCACCAGCGTGCGGATGGCGGATGAGATGCGAGGCGCGGCCGCGTGCTCCGAGATAGTCGAGGCCGAGGGGCACCTCGTCGACTCGCAGCTCCTCAACGTGATCTTCGACAAGGTCATCGAGCGGCGCTCGAAGTTCGAGGTGCTGCGCTTCGATATCGGCCGGACCAACGAGGAGTTCTCGCGCCTGGAGCTGAAGGTCACGGCCCCCGAGCCGGCGGTCCTGCGCCTGCTGCTCGAGGACCTGATGCCGCTGGGCTGCCACGCCCGGCCGCTGCGCGACGCCCTGCTCAGGCCGGCCGAGGCCGACGGGGTGGTTCCCGACGACTTCTACTCGACGACGAACCACCAGACGTTCATCCGCCACGGAGGCCGGTGGCTGGCCGTCGACGCGCAGCGCATGGACGCGGTCATCGCCGTTCGCGAAGGCGGTGCGGCCTGCCGGAAGCTGCGGGACGTTCGGCGCGGCGAGCAGGTGGTCTGCGGCGTCTCCGGCATCCGCGTCTCGCCCGAGTTCCGCGAGCGCGACAGGCTGGGGTTCGCGTTCATGACGAACGACGTGTCGACCGAGCGCCGGGTCGAGGTCAGCGCGTCGAAGGTGGTGGCGATGATGCGCGACGTCAAGGCGCACGGGGGGCGCATTGCCTTCGTCGCGGGCCCGGTCGTCGTGCACAGCGGCGGCGGCGGCTACTTCACGGACCTGATTCGCGGGGGGTTCGTGGACGTGCTGCTGGCGGGCAACGCGCTCGCCGTCCACGACGTGGAGCAGGCCCTGTTCGGCACCTCGCTCGGCGTGGATCTCGAGGCCGGCGTCGCCCGGGACGAGGGGCACCGGAACCACATGCGGGCGATCAACGCCATCAACCGCGTGGGGGGGCTGCAGCCGGCGGTCGACGGCGGCACGTTGCGGTCGGGGATCATGTACGAGCTCATCGTCCGCGACATTCCGTACGTGCTTGCCGGCAGCATCCGCGACGACGGCCCGCTCCTGGACACGGAGATGGATCTGATCGCGGCGCAGGATCGGTACGCCGGCGAGCTGGTCGACGTCAAGATGGTGGTGATGCTGTCGACGATGCTCCACAGCATCGGCGTGGGCAACATGCTGCCGTCGCACGTGCGCGTCGTCTGCGTCGACATCAACCCCGCGGTGGTCACCAAGCTCGGCGATCGGGGATCGTCGCAGACCGTCGGCATCGTGACCGACGTCGGGCTGTTCCTGCACCAGCTCGCCACGCAGTTGGGAGCGCTTGACGCCGGGGGACGGCGCGGCGCGGCCCGCGCGGCAGGGAAGTGAGGCTGACGTGTGACAGGCTCGAGTACGTCGCGGAGTGGGATCGTCGTCAGGAAGTACGGGGGCACGTCGGTTGCCACCCCCGAGCGGATCAGCGCGATCGCGGAGCGGGTGGCGCAGCAGGTCGGCGGCGTGCGCGGGCTCATCGTCGTGCTGTCGGCGATGGGGAAGTCGACGGACGAGCTCGTGGCGCTGGCGCATCAGGTGTCCAGACGCCCCGCGGGCCGCGAAATGGATCTGCTGCTGGCCACGGGCGAGCAGGTATCGGTGTCGCTGCTCGGGCTCGCCCTGCAGGATCGCGGCGTGGCGGCCGTGTCGCTGACCGCCGCGCAGTGCGGCATCCGCACCGACAGCGCGTTCAACGTCGCGCGGATTCAGTCCATCGACACGCAGCGGATTCTCGCGGAGCTCGAGGCCGGCCGGGTCGTCATCATCACGGGCTTCCAGGGCGTGACGACCGACCATGACATCACGACCCTGGGCCGCGGGGGCAGCGACATCACGGGCGTCGCGGTGGCGGTGGCCGTGGGGGCCGACGTGTGCGAGATTTGCACGGACGTCGACGGCGTGCTCACGGCCGATCCCAACCTGGTGCCCGGCGCGCGGCTGTGGCCCGAGATCAGCTACGAGGCGGCCATCGAGATGGCGTCGAGCGGCGCCAAGGTGCTGCATCCCCGGGCCGCCGAGCTGTGCATGGCGTACGACATTCCGATCCACGTGCGGTCGAGCTTCAACGCGCGCGAGGGCACGTGGATTCGCGGGAGCGACGATATGGTGATGGAGCAGGCCGAGGTCGTGGGTGTGAGCAGCGACAGGAAGATCGCCAAGATCACGCTCCGCGAGGTGCCCGATGAGCCGGGTCTGGCGGCGCGCGTGTTTCAGGATCTGGCCGGCGAGGACATCTGCGTGCGGCTGATCATCCAGAGCGCGAGCTCGGAAGGGCGGGGACGCATCACGTTCGTCCTCGACGAGGAGTTCGCCGAGCAGGCGGCGCACCTGGTCGAGCAGTGGAAGTCGGCCGGCATCGCCAGCGACGGGATCGTCGACCACGACGTGGCGAAGATCTCCATCGTGGGGTCGCGCCTCGCGTCGACCCCCGGCCTGGCGGCGCGCATGTTCTCGGCGCTCGCGCGGCAGGAGATCAACATCGACTGCATCAGCTCCTCGGAGATGAAGGTGGCCTGCGTGATCGGTGACGAGCACGTCGAGCGCGCCGTGCGCGCCGTTCACGACGAGTTTTTCCCGCCGGAGTCGGCACGATGACGACGCGCCAGCCGGCCGGGCGGATCGATGTCGGCATCCTCGGCGCGACGGGGATGGTCGGCCAGGAGTTCATCGCGCAGCTCCAGGGGCACCCCTGGTTCAGCCTGACGTGGATCGCGGCGAGCGAGCGCTCGCGGGGGCGCCGGTTCGCGGACGCGACGGCCTGGCGACTGCCGGCGCCGCGTCCGGCGGCGGTGGCGGACATGGTCGTGGACGCCGTCGTTCCGGATCGGGCGCCGCGGGTCGTGTTCTCGGGACTGGACTCGTCGGTCGCCGGCGAGGTGGAGGCGGCGTTCGCGGCGGCGGGCCACATCGTGGTGAGCAACGCGCGCAACTACCGCATGGACGCCGACGTGCCGCTGCTGGTGCCGGAGATCAACCCGGACCACCTGGCGCTGCTGTCCGCGCAGCGGACGGCAAGACGATGGCCCGGCCGCATCGTCACGAATCCGAACTGCTCGACCATCGTCCTGACGATGGCGCTGGCCCCGCTGCGGCGGTTCGGGCTGCGCTCGGTCAACGTCACGACGTTGCAGGCTGTCTCCGGCGCCGGGTATCCGGGCGTCCCGTCCCTCGACATCGTCGGGAACGTGATTCCGTTCATCGGCGGCGAGGAAGAGAAGATGGAGACCGAGACCCGGAAGATCCTCGGCTCGCTCGTGCAGCAGCAGGTCGAGCCCTACCCGGTCACGGTGAGCGCGCACACCACCCGCGTCGGCGTCACCAACGGGCACACGGGGATGGTCTCGGTCGGCTTCGAGGCGGCGCCCGCGGCCGACGAGCTCATCGACGCGTTCAGGACGTTCTCGGGGCGGCCGCAGGCCGAGGAGCTGCCGAGCGCGCCGGCCCGGCCGGTCGAGTACCTCGACGAGGCGAACCGTCCGCAGCCGCGTCTCGACGTCGACCGCGGCAACGGCATGACGGTCACGGTGGGCCGCCTGCGGCCCTGCCCGGTCCTCGACTACAAGTTCGTGGTGCTGGGGCACAACACCATCCGCGGCGCCGCCGGGGCGGCGCTCCTCAACGCCGAGCTGATGATGATCGACGGCCTGCTGGACCGGTAGTCCGCGCCGTGGAGCGGCGCGACCGGCGGGCGGCAAGCGGAGCCGGAGGCGGCGACTGCCGGGCGGGGACCGGGAGCGTCGGAAGAACGGGGGAGGGCGAGGCCGGGCCTCGCCCTCCCGTCCCGGTGAGGCCTAGTTGGCCGCGACGTTGCCCGCCACGTAGTCGACCGCGATGCGAATCGGGTTGGCGCCGCCGAGCAGCGGCGTCGAGGGCAGGCGCTCGGCCGCGGGATCGAGCCTGGCCGTGATCTCGAGCTGGCTGCCTTCCGGAAGGCTCACCGGCGCGTCGAACCAGAAGCGCGTCGTCCACCCCGAATCCGGCTCGCGCAGCCAGAGCATGGGGACGCGGGACCCGTCCGGCTTCACCGCCTCGATCTGGATCTCCGACGACTCGATGTCGACTTCCGGCAGGAGCGCCAGCAGGCTCAGATCCTGCTCGACGTCGTGAGTGAACCTCACCTCCCGGCCGCTCACGGTCTCCGGCGACGCCACGAGCATCGACTCGATGCTGGCCCCGGCGCCGTCCGCGGCATAGAGGCCCACCCGGCTCTGATCGGAGAACTCCTGGCCTTCGGTAATCCAGGTCTTCTTGTACTGGATGCGCAGCACGAGATCGCTGCCCGGCGGCAGCGAGTATCCCATGCCCCGGGTCTGCACGGGCTCCTGGCCCGGAATCCAGACCGCGATGGGCGCCGCCGACGGAAAGTCTCCGGCGTCGGGCGGAGCGAACCCGACCCCGGCATCGGCGTCGTCCAGCGTCCGGGCGGCGCCCGTCGCGTCGACGAACACCGCGGCGCTGCGCACGACGGCGGTCGCGCCCGGCTTGAAGTCGATCGCGTTGATCGACTGAGCGGGGGCGTCGCCCGCCGGCAGCACGAAGTAGCGCACCGTCTCGCTGGTGCCGGCGTCGAGCGCGAACGCCTCGGGCATCTCGAGCGTCACGGTCGGCTCCCCGAGCGCCCAGTCCGTGGCGGTCTCGGGCACGGGCGGGACCTGATCGCGGGGACCCTGCGGATAGCCTCCGCTGGACCACTCGAGAATCATGTCCATGTCGCGGGCCGACAGCGCATGGCCGTTCCGGAACGATCCGAACCCGTCCTCGGCCTGCCACGGCGGCATTCGCAGCCCGAGAATCTCTTCCCGAATGGACTGCGTCCAGGGAAAGGCGGACCGGTAGGTCACGAGCGACATCGGCGCGACGCCGCCTTCCATGTGGCAGCTTCCGCACTGGTCGCGAAAGATCGGAAACAGGTGCTCGTTGTAGTTCCAGCGGGAATTGATCGGCGTGTGACCGTGGGGTACGGATCCGGCCGCCGCGACGACGAAGCCCATGGCCAGCGTCAGCAGCCACCACCTGTATCTTTGCATGGGGGCTCTCCTCCTTGCGTGTTGCGCAGTCTGTCCGAGCTATGGCGCGTCCTCGTACACGCGGGCGATCTCGCTCGCGGCCGTGCCGAAGATGTCGTACGCGCCGCTGACCTGCTGCCGGTTGCCGAGATCGCCGTACCAGTCGAGCAGCCAGGCCGAGCGCACGAGGTGGCGCACCGCGATCCTGACGTCGTCGCGCGCCCTGCCCGAGAGCTCCTCGGCCCGGTCGCCCAGCGCCAGCGCCAACTCCTTCGCCTGCAGGGCCGGAATGAAGAGCTCCGCGAACGCGCCGCGTTCGATCAGGGCCTGCAGCTCCAGGTCGCGCTCCGCGATGGCCGTCACGATGTCGGCCGTCAGCTCGGGAATCGGCGGGCGAATGCGGGCGGCCAGCGGGACCGACGCCGGCGCTCCCGTCATGACCGTGGACGGCCGTATCACGTCGGCGTCGGCCGCGGCGGGAGCGGCTGCCGGCGCGGCCGAGGAGTACTCGGCGAAGATGAAGTCGAAGCGCTCCTCGGGAAAATCCTCGACGAACACGACCTTCGCCGTGACCTCGGTCGGGACCGGCAGGTCGCCGACCAGCGCTTCCAGGTACGCGCCGTCGGGGGACGGGACCAGGTCGACCGCCGTGACCTCGATGAACTCGTCCGTGGCCTCGTCGTAGTCCTCCTCGAGTACGGCGCGGCCGGTCCACGTGCTGACGTCGACCGTCTCGCGGTAGTTGTCGGTCGCGTAGAGGCGGAAGACCCCGTCCTCGGGATACGTGCCCTCGATGTGATGGAAGCTGTCGGGGGCCATGAACACGATGCCCCCCTGCTGCGGAGAGTGATCCATGTGGGCGCCCGGCGCGGCGTCCACGACGCCGCAGGTCAGCATCTCCGAGCCGTAGTACGGGTTGCGGACCGGCCCGTCGCGCTGCACCCAGTTCGAGCCGTTGTCGTACATCGGGCAATATGCGCGCGCGAATCCCTGCGGCAGGTCGAGCGCCGCGAGATACTCGGACAGCGGCTTGAACCGGGTCCGCATCAGCTCGATGTCGTCGGCGGCGGCGACCGAGCGCACGAGCGGCTGCGTGATCGGATCGGCGAGCGTGACCAGGCTGTCGAGCGCCGCCTTCGCGTCGTCGTAGTTGTCGGCGGCCAGCGCCTCCTGGGCGAGCACGTACCCCTCCAGTTGCACGTCGAGGGGAGCCGAGATGCCGGTGAACGGCTCGTCGGGCTGCTGGGCGGCGTGGGCGGACCCCGCCGAGACGGGCAGCAGAAGTACAAGGGCGGCGGCGATGACGTCGGTTCGAATCATCCGAGGCATAGGCTCCTCGCGTCAAGAAAGAGGGTGGCAGCGGCTCCAGTCGGGAGCTATCGACTAGGCTAGTAGTATACAACCCCGGCGGCCCGCCGCAGCGCCTGTCGCCCGCCCCCCGCGGCCGGCCGGTGCAGCCGCGCGGCGGCGCTCCCCGGCGCCTGCAGGCCCGAGCGGCGATGACGACGACGCCAGAGAATGCAACGCCGCAGGCGGCAGCCAACCGCGCGCTGGCGGACGGGTATCTCGATGAGCTGCGCGGGGTTCGCCGGCTCGCCGCCAACACCCTGGAGAGCTACGCCAGGGACCTGGCGACGCTGCTGCGCTTCGCCGCGGACCAGCAGGCGCGCGTGGACAGCCTGTCGCGTGACGATCTCGACGCCGCCGTGCACGACCTGATGGCCGCCGGCCTGGCCCCCCGGTCCGTGGCGCGGTTCGTGGCGTGCGTCCGGGGCTTCTACCGGTTTCTCGTGCGGGACGGCCATCTGCACGTCAACCCGGCCGACGACCTGCACGCCCCCCGCGCCTGGCCCGCGCTGCCGAAGTGCCTGTCGGTCGAGGAGGTCGATCGCCTGATCGAGCAGCCGGACGCATCCACGCCGGCCGGCCTGCGGGATCGGGCCCTCATCGAGCTGCTGTACGCCACCGGCATGCGGGTGTCCGAGCTGCTCTCGGTGCGGCTCGACGATCTCAACCTGCGCGGCGGCTATCTGACCTGCCTGGGGAAGGGCTCGAAGGAGCGGCTGGTGCCGATGGGCGGACCCGCCGTGGCGTGGATCCGGCAGTACCTGTCCGCCGCGCGGCCGTCCCTGCTGGCCGGGCGGTCGTCGCCCTGGCTGTTCGTCAACGCCCGCGGCAACCGCCTCGGCCGGGTGGGCTTCTGGAAGATTCTCAAGGGGCACGGCCGGCAGGCGGGGCTGCCGCGCGATCTGAGCCCGCACGTCATCCGTCACTCGTTCGCGACGCATCTGCTCGAGCGGGGAGCCGACCTGCGGTCGATTCAGAGCCTGCTCGGGCACTCGGATATCTCGACTACGCAGATCTACACGCACGTCCTGGAGGTGCGCCTCAAGGCGATGTACGACGCGTTCCATCCACGCTCGTAGGGGGCTCCGCGAATTGACCGGCCAGCCGTCGCTCTGCTAGCGTTAGCCCTTCATATGCGCCGTACAGGACGTTACGTGTTCACTTCGGAGTCGGTCACCGAGGGGCATCCGGACAAGATTGCGGATCAGGTGTCCGACGCCGTGCTCGACGCCGTGCTGGCCCAGGATCCCACGGGGCGGGTGGCCTGCGAGACGCTGGTGACGACGGGTCTCATCGTGCTGGCCGGCGAGGTCACCACGACCTGCACCAGCGATTTCGCCGGCGTCGCCCGCCAGGCGGTGAGCGACGTGGGATATACGCGGGCCAAGTACGGGTTCGACGCCGAGACGTGCGCCGTCGTCTCGTCCCTGCACGGGCAGTCTCCCGACATCGCCCTCGGCGTCGACCCGGGCGGCGCGGGCGACCAGGGGCTGATGTTCGGGTACGCCTGCTCGGAAACCCCGGAGCTGATGCCGCTGCCGATCATGCTGTCGCACCACCTCGTGCGCGCGCTCTCCGAGGTGCGGCGCAGCGGGACCATCGACTACCTCAGGCCGGACGGCAAGTCGCAGGTGACGGTGGAGTACGACGGCGACGCGCCCGTGCGCATCGACGCCGTGGTCGTCTCGTCGCAGCACAGCGACGCGGTCCCGATCGAGCGCATCCGCGAGGACGTCACCAGCCTGATTATCCGACGCGTCATCCCCGACAACCTGATCGACGCCGACACCCGCATCTACGTCAATCCCACGGGGCGGTTCGTGACCGGCGGACCGCACGGCGACTCGGGCCTCACCGGGCGCAAGATCATCGTCGACACGTACGGCGGCATGTCGCCGCACGGCGGGGGCGCGTTCTCCGGCAAGGACCCGACGAAGGTCGACCGCTCGGCGTCCTACATGGCCCGCTACATCGCGAAGAACTGCGTCGCGGCCGGTCTGGCCGATCGGGTGCAGGTGCAACTGGCGTACGCCATCGGCGTCGCGGATCCTGTATCCGTGCTGGTCGAGACGTTCGGGACGGGCAAGCTGGCCGAGGAGCGCATCTCCGCGCTCGTGCGCGACCACTTCGCGCTGACGCCGCGCGGCATCATCGACGCGCTCGATCTGCGGCGTCCCATCTACCGGCGGACGGCCGCGTTCGGCCACTTCGGCCGGACGGAGCCGGAGTTCACCTGGGAGCGGACGGACAAGGCCGAGGCCCTGCGGGCGGCGGCCGGTCTCTGATCGCACCCGGCGGACCGGGCCTCCGGAAGCCCGAGCCGCGCTGCAGCCCGGGCCCTACGTGCGCACCGTCAGCAGCAGATAGATCGCCGAGGCCCCGAAGAGCAGGTTGGGCGCCCAGGCGGCCAGCATCGGCGCCAGCAGCCCGGCGCTGCCGACGGCGGCGAAGACGTTGATGGTCGTCCAGTAGGTGAAGGCGAGCGCGATGCCGACGCCGACGCCGTAGAGCGTGCCCCGCGGCCCGGTGGTGATCGCGAAGGGAATGGCGATCAGGGTGAGGATGAGCGTCACGAACGGGAACGACGCCTTCCGGTGCAGCCCGACGGCGAGGCGTCCCGCGTCGAACCCGCTGGCGTCGAGCGCCGCGATGTGCGCCCGCAGCTCGGCGAAGCTCATGAGCTCGGCATCCGGCCGCTCGGTCTCGAAGTAGGCGGGCGGCTCCAGCAGCGGCAGCGGCGCCTCGGGCGCCGCGCGGTACGGCAGCGATTCCCCGCCCGCCCCGGGCGCGGCGAAGTCGCGCCGCCACACCTCGCGGCCGAGCCAGCCGGCGGCGAACGAAGCCTCCTTGACGAACGTCCGCCGGGTCAGGCCCCAGGGCCGCCCGCCGAACTCGTACACGGAGAGGTTCCCGATCTCGTCGCGCTCGGGATCGAAGTGGAGGTAGTGGTAGATCGACCCGCTCCCGCCGACTATCCACCGCCGGTTCAGCACGCCCATGGTCCGCTCGCGCGCGACGCCGCTCCGGATCTCCGAGCGCAGCGCCTCGGCCTCGCGGTTCGAGCGGGCCATGATCGTCTCGCTCAACCCGAACAGCACGCCGCTCCAGACGAGGCTCGACAGGATGATGGGCAGCGCCGCGCGGTAGAGGCTGACGCCGCAGGCCTTCATGACCGTCAGCTCGCTGGTCTTGGTCAACAGGCCGATCGTGACCAGGGCCGCGACGAGCGCCGCAATCGGCAGCACGAAGTACATGAACTGCGGCGTCGCGTACCAGAAGTACGTGAGCAGCGCCAGCCCGGTGGTCTGGCCCTTGAACAGCTTGTCCGACAGATCGATGAACGTGGAGATGTAGAAGATGCCCAGCAGGCCGACGAACGCCAGCAGCACCACGCCCAGGTACAGCCTGGCGACGTACCAGTCGAGCAGGTTCACGTTCGGCAGTCGCGCCTGGGCGATGCGCACGCGCCGCATGCGGGGCGGCAACCGGAAGGGGAGCGACGGCAGGGTCCTGGCCGCCGTCCCGCGCGCGAGCGGGGAGGGGAGCGCCAGGCGGCGCTCGACCGACCGGGAGCGCCAGAACAGGAGCGCGAGTCCCGCCAGGCCGAGCAGGATGTTCGGCAGCCACATGGCGAGGTGCGCGGAAACCAGCGCCCCCTTGGCCATCGCCTCGGCGCCGTACATCGTGACGTAGTAGGTGAAGATCACGATGATGCCCAGCGCGAAGCTGGCCAGCCTGCCGTCCTTCCGGCTCGTCACCCCCAGGCCGACCCCGATCAGGACGAAGACGAGGCACGCGGCGGGGATCGAGAACTTCCGGTGCATCTCCATGACCGGGGCGTGCGGCGACAGCCCGAGCTCGCGCAGGCGCGCCGCCTCGCGGCGCAGTTGGGGCAGGGTGAGCTCGGCGTGCCCGCGCTGGGGGCCGGTGCGCGGGAAGACCGTCTCGGGATCCAGGCCGATGACGATCTCCTCGAACGCGTGCACCTCGTAGGTCGCGGGATCGCCGGCATCGACCACGTGGCCCGTCCCGTCGTGCAGCACGATGTCGACGGTGCGCGCATCCGCGTCCAGCACGACGCGCCCGCGGGCGGCAACGTACACGTCCGGCTGATTCGCCTTCCGCATGTCCGCCAGGAACACGTCGTGCCACCCGTCGCCGGCCGGCGACACCTCGCGCACGTACAGCATGACGTTGGGGAAGTCCTCGTAGAACACGCGCGGCTTGACCTCGCCCTCGGCCCGGCCGGCCACGGTCCGGAAGGTGATCTCCCGAAACGCCTGGTTCGCATCGGGCATGGCCACCACCAGGACGTAGCAGGTGGCCGCCGCCGCACCGGCGCCGAGCAGCAGCAGCGGACAGAGCATGCGCAGCACGCTCACGCCGCACGCCTGCAGGGCCACGGTCTCGCGATCGCTGGAGAGGCGGCCGAGGCCCATCAGAACGCCGAGCAGCAGCGCCATCGGTATGGTGACGCCGAGCCCTTGCGGCAGCAGCGTGCCCATGATGCGCAGGATGGTGAGGGTGTCGACACCCTTCGCGATGAGATCCTCCGCCACCGTCATGATCGGCGGGATCATCAGCAGGAACGTGAAGACGAACAGGCCCAGCACGAACGGCGGGATGACTTCCCGGAGAATGTAGCGGTCGGTGATCCGCAGCATGGCCGGCCCCGTGTCGAGTGTAGCAGCGGCCGGGCCCGGGCGGCGGCCGCGCGCCCGGCCGGCTGCCGGCGTCCCGCCCGCGATCTCCGGACGCGGTCGGCCCCCGGCGCCTCAGAAGCGCACGTGCAGCATGACCGAGTAGGTCCGCGGAGCGCCCAGCATCACCTGGTTGGCGTAGATGAACGACGGGTCGGTCTGGCCCAGGTAGAAGATGTCGGACCAGGACGCGTAGGCCGCGTCGGTCAGGTTGTCGACGTTGAACGTCACGCGCACGGCGTCCAGGTCGAGCGCGGCGTAGGCGTCGGCCGTGGCGTAGCCGTTCAGCGTGATCGTGTTGGCGTTGTTGGCCGGACGGTCACCCACGACACGAACCGTGGCGCCCACCTCGAGCGGCGTGCCGCCGATGTTGCCGTAGCTGCCCCAGAGGTTGCCGATGGCCGTCGGCACGTTGGGCGGCGTGTTCCCGGCCAGGCGCACGAAGTTGGCCGACGGCACGAACGCCGCGTCCGTGAAGGCCAGGCTCGCGCCGAACCGTGCGTCCGCGCTCGGACGCGAGGAGACCGCCAGCTCCAGGCCGCGCGATTCGATGCCGCCGATCGTCGTCGCGCTGTCGAGGGCGAACCGCTCGAGTATGTCGTCCCGCTCGATGTCGAACCAGGCTGCGGTGATCTGCGTGCGGCCGCCGTCGAGGTCCGCTTTCAGGCCGACCTCCCACTGCCGGGCGTCGGTCAGATCGAAGTCCTGGTTCGCGTTGACCAGCAGGATGTTGGCGTTGACAGGGTCCTTGGCGTTGCTGACCTGACCGTACGCCACCACGTCGCTGACCAGATTGACGACGGCGCCGGCGCGCCAGCTCCACCAGCGGAACTCGCGGGCGAAGCCGTTCGGCTCGACCGCGCCCGCGGCATCCAGGTTCACGCGCTCGAGGTCCATCGCCTCGTAGCGCAGGGCGCCGGTGAGCCGGACGCGGTCGTGCACGGGCAGCGAGTCCTCGGCGAAGAACGCCCACGAGTCGATGTAGGTGGGGCTGATGCCGCGCAGCTCGCGCTGCCCGTAGCGGCCGGGCACGGGATTGAAGACGTCCACGGCGTCGCCCGGCGCGAGCGGTATGCTCCGCCTGAAACCGCGTCCGCGCTCGAAGTCGAGCGTGGAAGCCTCGAAGCCGACGGTGGCCCGGTTCTCGAGGGCGCCGATCGGGGTCCTGATGTCGAGGTGGACCCGGTCGCCGAACATCCGCTGGTCGTGGTCGACGAAGAAGTAGCCGTAGTAGCGCTGGATCTCGCCCGTCGCCGTGCAGACGTCGACGACCGCCGTGCAGTACGGAAAGCCTTCGGCGTTCTGCCAGTTCCGCTCGGCGTTGAAGCCGTACACCGTGTTGCGGAGCGTGACGTGCTCGCTCAGGCGCACCTCGGCGTCGGCGCGGAGCAGGAGCTGCGACGAGTCGTTCACGGCGTCTTCGACGTTGTAGTTCAGGAAACGGGTCCGTGCGTCGATGCCTTCGCCGGTCGTGGTCGTGATGACGTCGAGCGGGTCTCCGACGGCTTCGACCGGCAGCAGGGGCGTGCCGAAGTACGACCCGACGTCGTCGTCCAGGTAGTCGACGCGGAACCGCAGCACGGCGCGCGGGCCGGGCCGCCACAGCAGGCTGCCGGTGACGTTGGACGAGCCGGGGCTCATGCGGTCGACGTAGCCGTCGGAGCCGTAGCGGCTCACGTCGAAGCGGTACCACAGCGAGTCGCTGATCGGTCCGTTCACGCCGATGGCCGTCTGGTACGTGTTGAACCGGCCGTACGAGAACAGCCCGTTCCATTCCGGCGCGGCCGTCGGCTCGGCCTGCTTCGTCAGGGCGTTGATGGTGCCGGCCACGGCGCCCTGGCCGTTGAGGACCGACGAGGGGCCACGCAGCAGCTCGACGCGGTCGAGGTTGAAGGTGTTCTGCGGCCGCATGACCATGTTGGCGGGACCAAGCCAGATGCCGTCGCGCAGGACGGTGATCTGCGAGCGCGTGAAGCCGCGTACCGAGAAGCTGGACGGTGCGGCCGGATTGTGGCCGGCCAGCACGCCGGGCATCGTCTCCACCGCATCGCTGAGCCGCTGGTATCCGCGCGTTTCCATGACCGCGCTGTCGACCACGTCGATCGAGGCCGGAATGTCGATGGCGCGCAGGCCCAGCCGGCTGCCGGTCGCCGTTTGCCCGGCAAGCCCCAGCTCGCTCCGGATCCCGGTGACCAGCACGCGCTCCTCGAAGGCCGCGGCCGGCAGACTCAGGTCGAGGCGGGTAGGGGGCCCCGCCGCCACCGTAACCGGCGTCGTGAGCGGCGCGAATCCTTCCCGCATGGTCGTGATGCTGTACGTGCCGGGCGGCACGTCCTCGATGGTGAACGCCCCGTCGGGGCCGGTCGTGGCCGACAGCCCGAGCTCCTCGATCGTGACCACCGCCGCCGCCAGCGGCGCGCCGCCGGCTTCGTCGGCCACCGTTCCTAGCACCGAACCGTTCGCCTGTGCCGGCGCCTGGGCCGGGGCAGCGAGCTGCATCGCCGCTGCCGCCAGCATCGCGGCCAAAGTGATATTCCTGCGTGCGAACCCTCGTCTCGTACTCGTACGTGATGGCAACCTGCGCTCCTTCTTCGTCGTCGTCGCGCGACTTCCTGCCGCGTGCTTCCCGGCGGGAACTATGGGCCGAGTCGCTCGTCGCATCAACTGAACGTTTCCTGACGTTTTCCTGAAGCCATCCCGCGGCCCGCCCGTCGGTCCGGCTCGCGCTGAGGGTCGCCGGCCGCCACCGGATCCACGTTCGCGCGCAGCCCGGATCGACCGCAACCGCCGGGATCCGGCCGCATGTTTCGAGGGTCCAATAAGGGGTGTTATGTTAACCAACGTGGATTCAGGCAGGCCGGCACAGGCCGCACGAGGTCTTCACCGGCTCGCCGAGGGGGCGCGCTTCGGGGGCTGTCAGGCGACGCGCGCGGCCACCTGTCGAGCTGCACGCGATGCGGCGCGTTGCCGGGTGCGGCGCGCGGGGTGGACGGTTGCCTCAGGCGCCGCTGCGCAGTTCACCGAGCAACTCTTCGAGCGCCTCGATCAGCTCGCCGCGCTCGACCTGCGATTTCCTGAACTGGAGGCGGACGCTGAACGCCTTCGACGGTGCGACGTACTTGTAGGCGAACGGTTTCGGGCGTGGGGTCGTCGGCTTCGGCGCCGTCTTGCGCACCTCGGCCCGCGTCATGCCAGACTGCGCGATCTGCTCGACCAGCTTCACCATCTCCTGCGGGTCGGATTGGCGGGCAACCTGCAGCAGGAGCGACTTGGAGGTGATGTCAGCCAGCCGGCACAGGCGCCTGACTTCCTCGGGTATCGACGTGAGCGCGAGCGATTCGGTGATCGATGTCCGGGACTTGCCGATGCGTCTGGCGAGCTGCTCGTGGGTGTACTCGAAGCGGCCAACGAGCGATTGCAGCGCGTCAGCTTCCTCGAACGGCGTGAGGTCCTTGCGCTGCAGGTTCTCGATCAGCGCAATCTCGATCAACTCGCGGTCGTCGGCGTCGCGGATGATGACCGGCATCTCCTGCAGCCCGATCTGCACGGCCGCCTGGTAGCGCCGCTCGCCGGCGATGATCTGGAAGCGCCCGTCGCGCTGGCGGACGATGAGGGGCTCGATGACACCCTTCTCCTGGATCGACGCCATCAGCTCCGACAGGTCGCCCATGGCCTGGCGCGGCTGGTCGGGGTTCGGATCGAGCCGTTCGATCGACACCATGCGGCCGACCGGCTCACCGGATGAGGCGGTCAGCGCGTCGACGTAGTGGGCGTCGTGGCGCATCCGGGCGGTCTGCGGCAGCCCTCGCCTAGACACGGGCCATCACCTCCTCGCAGAGACTGTAGTAATCGGCGGCGCCGGTCGAGTTGGGTGCGAAGCTGAAGATCGACTCGCGATAGGCGGGACTCTCCTCCAGGCGGACGCTCTTGGAAATGACCGTGTTGAATACCTTCGCGCCGAACACGTCGGCGATCTGTTCGCGTGTGTCGCGGGCCAGAGATGTCCGCTTGTCGTGCATGGTGACGAGTACGCCGAGCAGTTGCAGGCTCGGATTGGCCCGTGCGCGGACCTTCTCTATCGTTTCGAGCAGGTCGTCGGTGCCCTCGAGCGCAAAGTACGAAGACTGGATCGGGATGAGAATGTGCGTCGCGGCGACCAGGGCATTGACCGTCAACAGGCCCAGCGCCGGCGGACAATCGATGACGACGTGCGAGAAGCGCTCCCGGACGGGATCGATCCTGTCCTTCAGCCGGAAGTGCGAGTCCAACTCCCCCACCAGCCGGGCCTCGAGCTTCGCCAGCGAGATCTTCGACGGGGCGACCCACAGCCCTTTCTGAGTCGATTCGCAGATCACCTGGGAGAGGGCGCACGATTCATCGGCCATGGTGTCGTAGAGGCTCCGTTCGAGGCTCTCGCGGCCGACGTACGCCAGGGTGCTGTTGGCTTGCGGGTCGAGGTCGATCAGAAGGGTCTGCTTGCCGCGAAACGCGAGCGCGGATGCGAGATTGATCGCGGTCGTGGTCTTTCCGACTCCGCCCTTCTGGTTGGCGATGGCGACAATCATCGGTGCGGAAGCTGCTGATTCCGGGGCGAGTGCCGCGAAATTGCGAGCAGCCGCAGGAATTCTAGATCTAGAGAAGCAGATTGCGAGCTGTCAAGGCAGGCCGACCGCCGGAGCCGTCCTGAACTGCTGCCGGCCGATCGACGCAAGTGCCTGAAGGAATGCGTCTTGCGCCGAATGTCGGCCGGCCGACATGGGCTACATCTTGTACTTGCCGAGATCGTCGGGATCGAGGCTCTCGAGCCACTTGGCAAGTCGCTCGGAGTTGTCCTTGCCGGGGGTGAAATCGATCGCCTTGGCGTTGTCGATTACCGTGTCCTCCACGTAGATCGGCGCCCGCACGCGGAGCGCGAGGGCAATGGCGTCGCTGGGCCGGGCGTCGACGGCGACGACTTCCCCGTTCACGCGCAGGTGGATCAGTGCGTAGAAGGTGTTGTCCTGGAGGTCGCACACGACGATCTTGTCGACGTCCGCATGCAGGTCGTTGATGACGTTGCGCAGGAGGTCGTGCGTCATGGGGCGTGGCGTCGAGATGTTCTCGATCTGGAGGGCAATCGCATTGGCCTCGAAGATACCGACCCAGATCGGCAGCACCTTCTGCCCTGCCTCATCGCGCAATATGACGATGGGCATGTTGGTGATGGGATCGATCACCAGCCCCTTGATCGTCATCTCTATTTGCATCCCAGTTCTCCAGGTCTTCCGTCATGCGTCGCGGACTGCCGTGCCGCGCAGGCTGTGCGGTCCGGCGCCCTCGACGCGCACGGTGAGCGTCCTGCCGATCCAGTCGCTCCTGCCGGGAAAGTTCACGACCGTGTTCTGCGTGGTGCGGCCGGACAGGTCCTGGGGACGCCGGCGGCTGTGGGCGTCGGCGAGGACATCGACCTCGTCGCCGACGCGCTCGGCATTGAGAGCGACCTGAATGCCCCGCTGCAGCGTCTGCAGCCTCATGAGACGCGCCGTCTTCTCCCACTCCGGAACCGTGTCGGGCATGCGCTTGGCGGCCAGCGTGTTCGGGCGCTGGGAGTACTTGAAGGAGAACATGCCGTGAAATCGCACCGTCTCGGTCAGCGACAACGTTGCCTCGAAGTCGTCCGGGTTCTCTCCGGGGAACCCGACGATCATATCGGTCGATAGCGCGATGTCCGGGATGGCCTCGCGCACCTCGGCCACGAGCTGCAGGTAGGTCTCGCGCGAGTAGCGGCGCCGCATCTGCTGCAGCACGCGGGACGATCCCGATTGCACGGGAAGATGGAGGTGCTTGCAGACCTTCGGCAGGTCCCGAATGGCCTCGATGAGTCGCCGGTTGACGTGGCGGGGATGGGGACTCGCGAACCGGATGCGCTCCACGCGGTCGACGGCGTGCACCTGATGCAGCAGCCAGGCGAAGTCGCGCTCCGGCCGGTCGGGGTCATGGTAGTGGTTGACGATCTGCCCGAGCAGGTGTATCTCACGGTGCCCGCGGGCGGCGGCCTCCCGAACCTCGGCGAGGATGTCGGGCGCCGGACGCATCCGCTCGTGGCCGCGCGTGTACGGCACCACGCAGAAGGAGCAGTAGTCGTTGCAGCCCTCGATGATGGTGACGTAGGCCTTGACGGGGTCGCGGCGGGCCGCGATGCCGAGCGGAAACGAGACATCGTCGTACGGGTTCACGTCGACCTGGCGCCGGCCGGTCTCCACCGCCTCGTCCACCAGCAGGGGCAGGCGCCGCAGCGCCTGGGTTCCGACGACGACGTCGACACGGGCAGAGCGTTCCAGCAGGCGGCTCCCCTCCTGCTGCGCGACGCAGCCGGTGACTGCCACGAGGGGGCGCTCGTCGGGCCGACCGCCGAGCGCGTCCAGCCGGGCGAACAGCTTGTCTTCCGCCCTCTCGCGCACGCTGCAGGTATTGACGACGACCAGGTCGGCGTCATCGACAGCGGGCGTCAGCTCGTATCCGGCCTGCTCGAGCAGGCCGGCCATGCGCTCCGAGTCGTGAACGTTCATCTGGCAGCCGAACGTCTCAATGCACGCCTTCTTCGCCACTGCTACCCCTCGCTGCTCCGTCGCCGGGTGCTCACTCCCCGGTCCGTTCCTCCAGCAGAATCCGTGCTCCCTCCCGCGCCGCGACGGAAGTGCCGCCGGTCATCAGGCGGGCCAGCTCGGCTACTCTACCCTGTTCGCCGAGACTCTCCATGGATGTCGCGGTGCGGCCATCCCGGACGCTCTTCGAGACGTGGTGGTGGGAGGTGGCGTACGCCGCGATTTGCGGCAGGTGGGTGACGCACAGCACCTGGAAGCGCCCGGCGAGCGTGCGAAGCATGCGGCCCACGCTGTCGGCCACGGCGCCGCCGATGCCGGCGTCCACCTCGTCGAATATCAGCGTCTTGCCGGGTCGATCGGTCGTGGCGAGCGTCTTCAACCCCAGCATGACCCGCGACAGCTCGCCGCCGGAAGCGATTCTGGCCAGCGGGCGGGCTTCCTCGCCGGGGTTCGCGGAGAAGTAGAACTCGGCCTCGTCGATGCCGCTGGCGCTCCAGCGCTCGGTTGGCAGCGGCGCGGCGGCGAAGCGTGCCTGCACGCAGGCGTGCGGCATCGCCAGGTCGGCCAGCACGCGGGCCAGTTGCTCGCGGAGCGCTTGCGCGGTTCGCCGCCGCTGCCCGGACAGGCGCTCCGCAACCTCGAGAAACGCCTGGCGGGCGCGGCCGGCCACGGCCGTCAGCCGTTCCACCTCGGCGGTCTGTCCGTCCAGGGCGTCGAGCTCCGCGGCGATTCGGCGTCGATGATCCAGCACGTCCTGCAGTTGCGGTCCGTACTTCTTCTTCAGCCGTTCCAGGAGCGCCAGTCGGGACTCGACCTCGGCCAGTTGCTCCGGAGACCCGTCGATGCCCGCCGAGTACGAGCGCAGGAAGAACGCGAGGTCCTCGAGTTGCGCCGCGACGGCGTCCCGGCCGGCGAGGTGCCGGGCGAACACCGGATCGATGTCCGACAGCTCCTCCACCCGCCGCCACACGTGGCCGAGCTTCGCCAGCACGGCCGCGTCCTGCTCGTACAGCGCGCCGTACGCGTCGGAGCACAGCATGAGCAGCCGCTCGGTGTTCGCGAGCCGGGTCCGCGCCGCGGCCAGCTCCTCGTCCTCGCCGGGCAGCGGCGCGACGTCATCGATCTCCCGACCCTGAAACGTCAGCAGCTCGAACCGCTCGGCCCTGTCCTCGACGCGCCGGCGGGCCTGCGCCAGCCGCGCCTCGGCCTCGCGCCAGGCGCCGTGCGCGGCCGCCACCGCCGACGCCTGTTCCGCCAGTCCGCCATGCAGGTCCAGCAAGGGCAGGTGCGTCCGCTGATCGAGAAGCGTCTGCTGCCGGTGCTGGCCGTGGAAGTCGACGAGCTGCCTCCCGAGCGTCTGCAAGGCGGCCACGGTGGTCAGCTCGTCGTCGATGAACACCCGGCTCCTGCCCTGCGCGGTGACCTCGCGCCGGAGGACGACCTCGCGCCCGTCATCCGCATCGAGCACGGCCTGCACGACGGCCTTGTCCTCACCGGAGCGTACCAGTTCGGCGGTCGCCCGCCCCCCGACGAGCAGATGGAGGGCGCCGAGCACGATGGACTTGCCGGCGCCGGTCTCGCCGGTGAGCACGGTGAGGCCGGCGCCGAGCTCGACGTCGATCCGCTCGACGATCGCAAGATTCCTGACGCTGAGATACCGAATCATTCACACAGTCCGCGGCGGTGGTGAGACAGCGGCGAGGATGGCGTCGAAGCGATGGAACCCCCATCTTATCATACGTTTGACAGGTTCCTGCGGTCGTGCTAACTTCACAGGATTGCGCTGCCCGAGCGGCACGCCGGAGTCGGATGTGCGGAGGGTTCGTTGCGTGCTCTTGACCATTACACGTTTGCCCTCCTCCAAACGGCCGGCATGAGCGCGTCGGAGGAGGGTTTCGGCGGCGGGGTCCTCGAGTTGATCGGGCGTTCCTCGCTGCTGTCCCAGGCCGTTCTCGTCATCCTCGTCCTGTTTTCCATCGCATCCTGGGCCGTCGTCCTGTTCAAGCTGCGACAATTCCGGCGCGTCGAGAGCCAGACCACGCGGTTCCGCGACGTGTTCAGGCGCAGCAGCAAGTTCTCGGACGTGCACTCCGTCTGCCGGTCGTTGGCGCGCAGCCCGCTGGCCGGCATCTTTCAGGCCGGCTACGTGGAGCTGAACGCCCAGTTGCGGCAGGCCGACGTGTCGAACGGTCCCGATCCGCCGAGCGAGTCGGCCGCGCGCCGACGCCTGAAGAGCTTCGACGCGCTGGACCGCGCGCTTCTGCGGGCCGCGAACGTGGAGGTGGCGAAGCTGGAGCGGCGCGTGGCCTTTCTGGCGACGACGGCGAGCATCACGCCGTTCATCGGGCTGTTCGGCACCGTGTGGGGCATCATGAGCGCCTTCGAAGGGATCGGCGCCACGGGGTCGACCAGCCTGGCGGTCGTGGCGCCGGGTATCGCGGAGGCGCTCATCGCGACGGCGGCCGGGTTGTTCGCGGCCATTCCGGCAGTCTACTTCTACAACCACTTCACGCAGAAGATAAAGGAGCTCGCCGGCGCGATGGACGACTTCGCGCTCGAGTTCCTGAACATCACCGAACGCAACTTCTCGTAGGAGCCGGCCGGTGCCCAAGGTACAGCCTGCGAGCAGCCACGGCGGATCGGGGCGGCGGCAGCGGCGCGGTCCGCGCGTCGCCACGTCGCTGTCCGAAATCAACGTCATTCCGCTGGTCGACGTCATGCTCGTGATGCTCATCGTCTTCATGGTGGCGGCGCCGATGATGCAGCGGGGCCTCGATGTCAACCTGCCGGAGGCGCGGCGGGCGGATCCGCTCACCATCGAGCGTCTGTTCGTCACCGTTCCGCTCAGCTTTCGCAGCGACGGCGTGGTGCAGGTGGATGAGGATCCGGTGCCGTTCGACGCGTTGCACGAGCGCATCGCGGTCGAGATGGACGCCCGGACGGAGCGCAACGTGTTTCTCCGCGGCGACGGGGGCATCACCTACGACGAGCTGATGAGCGTCATGGACCGGCTCAAGCAGGGGGGCGTGGAAGAGGTCGGGCTCGTGGTAGATTTTCCGGACGGGCGCTGATCACGATGCGCGGCTCGCGCCGCCGGCGAGACACCGTGAGAGAAGCGGCATCCCAGATTCTGGTGGATCGCGGACATGAGCCCGAGGGACTGCGGGGAACGCTGGTCGTCTCCGCCGTGGCTCACGCCTTGGCGCTGGGCGCCCTGATGCTGGGGCCGGCATCCTGGTTCGCCGCTCGGGAGGAGCCCGTTCCGGACGTGGCCATGGCCATCCGGCTGGGAGGGCCGGAGGGACCGGGCGAGGGTGGACAGACGGCGCTCGGGGGGCGGCCGATTCAACAGCTCCTGACGCTCGAGGAGGCACGCCGCCCGCAGTGGATCCAGCCGCCGACGCCGGCGCCGCCCGAGATGATCCTGCCCGTCGAGGAACCCGCCCCCCGCCCGGAACCGGAGACCGAGGTGGAGACGGCCCCCGCGGAAGCCCGCGGGCGCACGCCGACGCGCGGTCCGGAGTTGCTCGAGGGAACGGCAATGGCCGATACGGGCGTCGGCGGGATCGGGGTCGGCCTGTCCGGCGGCGGCCTGGGTGGCAGCGGCGGAGAGATCAGCCTGTCCGACTTCTGCTGCCCGGAGTACCTCAACACGATGCTGCAGCTCATACGGCGGCAGTGGAATTCGAACCAGCAGGTGCCGGGCATGACGGTGCTCCGGTTTACAATTCAGCGTGATGGCGCCATCGCCGGGGTAGCGGTCGATCGCAGCAGCGGCTACTTTGCTCTGGACATGAGCGCCCAGCGTGCCATTCTGTTGACGAACCAACTGCCGGGATTGCCCTCCGCCTTCACCGAGCCCAGTCTCACGGTTCGCCTCACGTTCGAGTACCGACGATGATCCGATATCGACTTGCGTTCCGGCGACTTCCGGTCCTGTGTGTGACATTCTGTGCAGGCGTGCTCCTTCTGATGCAGGCCCGGGCGCCGGCGGCGCTGCAATCGCCGCCCGGCCAGCGGTCGGAGGTCGACCTGATCATCGGCGACCGCATCGGCGCGCAGCCGACGTTCGCCGTTCCCGACTGCCTGACGGGCGACGGTGACGAAGGGGTCGCGGAGGCCGGACGCACGATCGCCGAGGTGCTGTGGAACGATCTCGAGTTCGAGCGCGAGTTCCGGATGATGGCGCGCGACGTCTACGACACCATCCCCCGCGCCCGGTCGCTCACCGATCTGCCCCTCGACAGGTGGCGTGAGCTGGGCGTCGACGGGGTCGTGAGCTGCGAGGTCGGCGCTGCCGGCGACGGACAGTTGCGGGTCACCGCCCGCCTGTTCAACACGCGGTCCCGCGAGTCGGCGTTCGGCGTGGAGTACACGGGCTCCGCCCGTAACGTGCGTGCGTACGCCCATCAACTGTCCGACGAGATTCATCGCCGTCAACGCGGGTTGCGAGGCGTCGCCCGCACCAAGATCTCCTTCATCTCGGACCGCGACAGCGAGTCGGTGCTGGGCCTGGTGGAGAATCGCCAGACCAAGGAGGTGTACTTCGCCGACTACGACGGGGCGAACATTCGCCGGGTCACGGTCAGCCGGTCGCTGAACACCACCCCGAGCTGGGCGCCGAGCGCCCGGGCCATCGCCTACACCTCCTGGCGGCGCGGTTTCCAGGACGTCTTCGTATCCCACATCTACGAGGGTCGGCTCGAGTCGCCGGCCGGCGGCACGCAGGACATCCACAACTGGCTGCCGGCGTGGTCGCCGGACGGCGGGCAGCTCGCGTTCACGTCCAACCGCGACGGCAACCCCGAGCTCTACATCATGGACGCGGACGGTACGAACGTCCGGCGCCTGACCAACCATCCGAGCATCGACACCACGCCGACCTGGTCCCCGCAGGGACACCAGATCGCGTTCACGTCCGATCGCACCGGGTCGCCGCAGATCTACGTCATAGGCGTCGACGGAACCGGGCTGCGCAGGATCACGTTCGAGTCGTACTGCGACCGGCCGACCTGGTCGCCGGCCCCGTACAACGAAATCGCCTATTCGTCGCGGACCGGACCGGGTCACGACATCAAGGTCATCGACATTCCCACGAGCGAGGTGCGTCAATTGACGTTCGGGCTCGGCACCAACGAGAGTCCGAGCTACTCCCCGAACGGAAGGCACGTGGCCTTCATGTCGACGCGCGGCAGCGGAAACAAGCAGATCTGGATCATCGGTCGCGACGGTCGCGGCTTGCGGCGCCTGACCAGCGTGGGCAACAACGAGATGCCCAGCTGGTCGCCCTGAGCTCGCGCAGGCCGCCGCGGATGCCCCCAGTCGGAGGAGATAGCAAGATGTCGCGCCGTATATTCGTCCGCGCCGTGCAGGTGGTTCTGATCTGTGCCGTTGCAACCGTGTCGTGCGTTCGCAATCCGCCGCCGGTCGCCCCCGAGCCGCCTCCCCCGCCGCCGGCGGAAGCACGCCCGGGGCCTGCTCCGCGGCTCGAGCCCGAGCCGCCCCCGCCCCCGCCCGTCGCCGTCGTCCCCCCGATCGAGGCGGACGTCGACATCGTGTCGCGGGATCTCGAGCAGCTCAATCGCGAGTCGCCCCTGAGGCCGGTGTTCTTCGCCTACGACAGCTCCGACCTCGACGGCACGGGGCGCCGGGTGCTGGAAGAGAACGCGGATGTCCTGCACGACAACCCGACCTGGATCATCACGATCGAGGGACATTGCGACGAGCGCGGCACGGCGGAATACAACCTCGCGCTGGGCGAGCGCCGCGCCCTGGCCGCCAGGCAGTACCTCGTCGAGCTCGGCCTGCAGGGAGACCGGTTGCGGACGGTGAGCTACGGCAAGGAGTTTCCGTTCGCCGCCGGGCACGACGAGCGTGCCTGGGCCGAGAATCGGCGCGCGCATCTCGTGATCAGCGACAGGTGACCTGCAGGCGGCTGTCGTTGCGGTATGCTGGTTGAATCCCTCTTATCCACAGGAGCTTCCATGGCGCGTAATCACCTGACGGCACTGCTTTGCGCCGCGGCCCTGCTGGCCGCGCCGGCCGGCGCACTCGGCGCGGACCGGGAGCACCAGCAGGTCATGGCCGACGTCCGAATGCTGCAGGAGCAGACGGCCCGCCTGCAACTGGCGATCGCGTCGCTCAACGACGCCCTGCGGCAGATCTCGGAAAAGATCGACAGCCAGACCGATGCCACGCGGCGGGCGTTCGCGGACCAGCAGTTGTCCATCAACACGGTCACCAACGGCGTGCGCATCCTGCGTGAACGCTTCGACGACACGAACGTGCGGATATCCTCGCTGTCGCAGGAGATCGAGGCCTTGCGGGTCGCCATCCCGCCGCTCTCCCCTGCCCTGACGCAGTTCGCGGCGGATCCGGCGACCGGACTGCCGCTCGAGGGCGCGCCGCCCGCGGTCGCCGCCGCCGCGCCGCCGTTGAATCCGGGCATGTCGCCGCAACGGATGTACGACACCGCGTGGGCCGACTACACCAACGGCCAGTGGGCGCTCTCCATCCAGGGATTCGAGGCCTACATCAGGACCTACCCGCGTTCGGAGCTGGCGGACGACGCACAGTTCTACATCGGCCAGACGTACTACGCCGACGGCGCGTTCCAGGACGCCGTCGAGGCCTTCGACGAGGTCCTGAACAACTACGCCGACGGCGATATCGTGCCGGACGCCTCGTACAAGCGTGGTCTCGCACTCGATCGTCTCGGGTACGGCGACCGCGCGCGGCAGGCTTTCGAGCACGTGGTGACGAACTACCCGGACAGCACCATGGCGACGCTTGCCCAGCAGGCGCTCGACCGGTTGAATCAGCAGTAATCCGAGGCCGTACCGATATGGGGAGCGTGAACAAGGTCATTCTGGTCGGGAACCTGGGCGGCGACGCCGAGCTGCGCTATACGTCGGGTGGTACGGCCGTCGCGAAGCTCCGCATCGCCACGACGGAAACGTGGACCGACCGCAACAGCGGCCAGCGCCAGGAGCGCACGGAGTGGCACAACGTCGATCTCTGGGCCAAGCAGGCGGAGACGCTCCACGAGTATCTCCGCAAGGGCCGCCAGATCTACGTCGAGGGCTCGCTGCGGACGCGGCAGTGGGACGATCGCGACGGCAACAAGCGGTACTCGACCGACGTGCGCGCCGATCGTGTGGTCCTCCTTGGAGGACGAAGCGAAGGCGGGGGCGCGCGCGACGACCAGAACTATCCGCGTGCGGCGCCCAGGGCGCAGGGCGCCGAGGAGCCTTCCGGCCGGAGCCGGCCGGCGGCGCCGGACGAGAGCCCCGAGCTCACCGAGGACGACATCCCGTTCTGAGATCCTGGTGAGCTATCCGGCCGGGGCGCGGCCGTAGCGGTCCTCGAGCCGCACGATGTCGTCGAGCTCGGGCGTCGAGACCTCGATGACGTCGCAGTCCTCGAGCGCGGTCATCCGGTGGATCGTGCCGGGTGCGATGTGGATGCGTTCGCGCGGCCCCATTTCCCACGTCCGCGACTCGTTTCCCTGCCGCACCTCGAACAGCAGCCGGCCGCTCCACAGCAGGAGGGTCTCATCCTTGCGGTTGTGGTACTGCAGGCTCAGGGCGTGGCCGGCCTCCACGTGAATGACCTTGCCGATGTACCGCTCCGTCCTGGCCCAGTGCAGCTCGTAGCCCCAGGGCTTCTCGACACGGACTGCATCGCTCTCGTGCGGCATGTATCGCTCTCCTCATTCCGAGAACGCGTCGCGGTGCTCGAGCCTCAGACGCACGCCGTCCAGGCCGGCCAGGCGCTGCCGGAACGCCTCGGCGACCATCACGGAGCGGTGACGCCCGCCCGTGCAGCCGACCGCGACCGTGAGGTAGCTCTTGCCCTCCGCCGCGTACTGCGGGATCAGGAAGCGCAGCAGGTCCGCCGTCTGGTCGATGAAGAGGCCGGTCGCCTCGGCGGCCCCGAGATAGTCCCGCACGGCGCGGTCGCGACCGGTCAGCGGCCGCAGCGCCGGCACGAAGTGCGGGTTCGGCAGGCAGCGCGCGTCGAACATCAGGTCGGCTTCGAGGGGGATTCCGTGCTTGTACCCGAAGCTCAGCACGGTGACCACCAGCGGCTTGTCCTGGCCGACCCGCGGGAGATTCCTGAACGCACGCCGCAGCTCGTGGACGTTGAGCTGCGATGTGTCGAACACCGTATCGGCCATCTGCTTGACCCGGGCGAGCGCCGTTCGCTCCTTCCTGATGCCTTCGAGCACGGTTTGGTCGGCGGCCAGGGGATGCGGGCGCCGCGTTTCCGAGAAGCGCTGGACCAGGGCGTTGTCGTCGGCTTCGAGAAAGATGAGGAGCGTTCCGAGGGACTGCCTTCGCCGCAGGCTGGCCAGGGCCCTCGGGAATTCGTCCAGGAAGGCGGGATCCCGCATGTCGACGACCACGGCGGTCGGCGTGACGCGGGCGCCGTCGCTCTCCGAGAACCGCGCCAGCGTCGGCAGCAGGGACGTCGGCAGATTGTCGACGCAGAAGTAGCCGAGATCCTCGAGCGCGTTGATGGCCTGGGACTTCCCTGCTCCGGAGAGCCCGGTCAGAACGACGAACCGCGCCGTACCCGCGGTCAGCGCGCGTTGTTCCGGTGGCGCGTCTCCCATCGACTCTTCAGGGTGTGAGCCTGCTGGTGGACCTTGTCGATCGCACCGCCGATGGCCTGCTCCCACTGTCCGCCTTCGTCCTCTCCATGCAGCATGTGATCGCCCCGCACGTGCAGGACGACCTCGGCGCCGCACCGGCCCCGCGTGCGGGTCAGCACGAACTGAATCGACACGGCGTTGTCGTGGAGGAGGCGCTCCAGCCGCGCCATTTTCTGCGTGATGATCCCACGGATCTCGGTTGTGATTTCGACGTGACGGCCGGTGACGGTGCTCTTCATGATGCGGGGGCGATGCGTCAGTACAGTACCTTGCGCTTGCTCGAGGTCGGAATCTTCAGGTCTTCACGGTACTTCGCGATCGTGCGGCGAGCCAGGATGAGTCGCTCGTCCTGGAGCATGGCGACGATGCGCGAGTCGCTCAGCGGCTTGCGGACGTCCTCGGCGTCGACGATCTTCCTGATCCGCTGCTTGATCGTGACCGACGACACGCTCTCGCCGTACGAGCTGTGGATGCCGCTGTGGAAGAAGTACTTCATCTCGAACACGCCCTGCGGCGTGTGCATGTACTTGTTGTTCACCACGCGGCTGACCGTGGACTCGTGCATGCCGATGTCGTTGGCGACGTCGCGCAGCACCAGCGGCCGGAGACGCTCGATCCCGTGGTCGATGAACTCGCGCTGAAAGGCGATGATGCTGGTGGCGACCTTGAGAATGGTCTTCTGGCGCTGATCCACCGACTTGATGAGCCAGAGCGCCGATCGGAACTTCTCCTTCACGTACGAGCGCGTCTCGGCCGAGTTCTGGCTGTTCTTGTCCAGCAGCCGGCGGTAGACGGGGCTGATCCGCAGTTGCGGCAACCCGTCGTCGTTGAGCCTCGCCACGTACTGATCGTCGACCTTGATCACGTACACGTCGGGCGTCACGTACTGCGACTGCGACGGGTTGTGGCGCGTGCCGGGCTTCGGGTCGAGACGGCGGATGATCTCGACGTGATGCTTGAGCTCCTCGATCGTGACGCCGAGCTGCCGCGCGAGCTCGGGGATCTGGTTGTTCTGCAGCAGATGCAGGTGCTCGCGGACGATGGTCTCGCTGCGGGTCCCCTCGAAGCCCAGGTGGCGGAGCTGCAGCAGCAGGCATTCCTGCAGATCCCGCGCGGCCACCCCGACCGGGTCGAATCCCTGGACGAGCGCCAGCATGCGCTCGACCTCGGTCTCCGGCCAGCTTCCCATCGCGGCAATCTCCTCGATTGACGCGACGAGGTAGCCGTCCTCGTCCAGGTTGCCGATGACGGCGACGCCGATCTCCCGCAGCAGCTCGTCGTCCGTCCGCACGGACAACTGCCACATGAGGTGATCGGCCAGCGAGGACGAGGTCGAGAGCGTGTTCTCGATCGGCGGCAGCTCCTTGACCTCGCTCGGCGCCCGCCGGCGATAGCCGTCGTCGAGATAGTCGCCGAAGAAGTACTCGAAGTCCGCGTCGTCCCAGGTGTCCTGCTTCTCGGTGGGCGGCTCCGGATCCGGATCGGCTTTCTCCACCTGGGCCTGGGCGTCGGCCTGCTGCATCTCCTCCGCCGAGATCTCCTCGAGCAGGGGGTTTTCGACGACCTCCTGATTCAGCATGTCCGTCAGCTCGATGGTGGTCATCGGCAGCAGCTTGATCGCCTGCTGCAGCGACGGTGTGAGAATCAGGCGCTGGGAGAGCCGGGTCTGAAGTTTCTGCTGGATAACCATCACGAAACGGGGCGAGAGAGCGACTGCACTTCCATCTTAGTCCAAACGAAAATCGGTGCCCAGATAGATCCGCTTGACGTCGTCGTCGGCCGCCAGCTCGTCGGGCGTGCCGCTGCGAAACACCGCCCCGTCGTGCACGATGTACGCCCGATCGGTAATGCGCAACGTCTCCCTGACGTTGTGATCGGTGATGAGGACGCCGATGCCGCGGGCCTTGAGGTGGAAGATGATCGACTGGATGTCGGTCACCGCTATCGGATCGATGCCGGCGAACGGCTCGTCGAGCAGGATGAACACGGGAGAGATCACGAGGGCGCGGGTGATCTCGACCCGCCGCCGCTCGCCTCCGGACAGCGTGTGCGCGGGCGACTTGGCGAGCGAGGCGAGCTTCAGCTCGCTGAGCAACTGATCGGCACGGGCCCGCCGGCTGGCGCGGCTGAGGTTGAGGGTTTCGAGGATCGCCAGCACGTTCTGCTCGACGGTCAGGCCCCTGAAGATCGAAGGTTCCTGGGGCAGGTAGCCGATGCCCTTGCGCGCGCGCACGTACATCGGGTCGTTGGTGACGTCCTGCCCGGCAAGCATCACGCGCCCGGCGTCGGGCGCGGTGAGGCCGACCACCATGTAGAAGGTGGTCGTCTTCCCCGCGCCGTTCGGGCCCAGCAGGCCGACGATTTCACCGGCGTCGACGGCGAGGCTGACGCCCCGCACGACCGTGCGGCCGCCGTAGGACTTGGTGAGATTGGCGGTCCGGAGCGTCGTCATTCACCTGATCGACTCCGGGCACGCCCCGCTGGCCGTCGCCGTGCGCACCCCGGCCCGCCCGTCCACGGCAACATCGTCCGTCGCACGAAAGAACGTGAGGGTGCGGCCGGTCGTTTCGCGGCACTCCGCGTCGAGCTTCTCGATCATCCGCACGGGGCGGCCCGCCATCTCGTAGCGGCCGTCGGCATCGTGGTAGACGAGCGCGTCACCGGCCACGCGCCGGCCGGGAGACGCGAAGGTGACGTTTCCCGCGGCCGTAACGCGGTCGAGCGCGTTGTCTTTCGCCCGCAGGTGCACCTGGATCCCGTCCGCCGTCACCGCGCCCCCCGGGAGCTGAAGGCCGGCGTCCGTCGTGTAGGTCACGCGCTGCGCGGCATTCTCGTAGTGCATGACGGCGCCGCGCCCCGTCGAGAGCGACTTCCGCCGCGACCCGTCCTCGGCGTCCACTCGCATGAGCGGAAAACGGGTCCGCGCGGCGCCCTCGATGCGGAGGTCCCCCACGGCCTCGTCGAGCACGATGGTGTCGCCCTCGAACTGCGTCTCGTCCTGCCACAGCCGCGCGCCGCCGGCGTAGGTCCCGAGCCGTGTGCGGCCGTCGTACGCGAGCTCGCCGGCGACAACGAGCACCGGTTGGGCGCCGTCGAGGAGGCCCGGTCGCCGCACGTCGCCCGCCGCGACGTCGGCGGCAGGCCGCAGCACGCTCTCGACGCTGCCTCGGGCGGCGATGCGCGGTCCGTCGAACGCGAGACGAATCGTCTCCGCCTGCACCGAGCCCCGCCCGTCGACGACCCTCGGCGCCTGGCCCGACGCGTCGACTCCGGTCAGGTCGATGGTGTTCTCCGCCATCCGATAACGCGCCTCATGACCGAAGCCGCGCACGTCGCCGTCCTCGAACGCGACCCGGCCTCGAAAGGTGGCGCCCGCCAGGGACGACAGGCCGGCGGCGAAGGCCGTCTCCAGATGGTCGGCGCGGCCGATCCGCTCGCCGGAGGCGGTCCGGCTGCCCTCCCGGTATTCGACCGAGCCGTCGAACCGCACCTGCTCGAGGGTGCCGCCCGCTCCGCTCGCGCCGCGCAGCGCGTCCGCGCTGATCCGCTGCGGCGGTCCGGAGCCGCCGCCGTCGACGTCGAGGACGACGCCCCCGCGTGCGGCCAGCGAGCTGACGCCGCCGCCGTCGGGCGCGAATCCGACGTCCATCGATCGGGCGGCGATCGTCGTTCCGTGGTCGCCGGCCCCGAACAGGGCGAGCCTGGCGTTGCCCGTCAGGGCGGCCTGCTCGAGCCCGTGGTCCGCACCGGCGTAGCGCAGCCGGATGTCGGAGGCCGTCATCGCGCGCAGCCGCCCGGGGTCGCGGTCGCCGCCCAGAATCTCCGCGCCGTCCCGGAGTCGGAGCGACTCGATCGACGCCATCTCTCCGGTGAAGTCGGCCCGTGCCCGGGAGGCCGCCATCTGCAGGCGATCCGCGTCGATGGCGACCCCGCCATCGAACGCCATGTAGCCGTCGGTCTGCGCGATCAGCGCGGTCGCCGCCGCGATGCGCATGGGGGCTTCGCGCGCCAACGCAACGACGGCGTCGCCGCGCAGCCGCAGCCGGTCGGCTGCCCGCTCGTACGCGGCCTGCCGCCCCGACGCGCGCAACCCGTCGCGCACGAACGACGCTGCGGCAGGCATGCGCACGACCCCGTCCGCGCGCGTGTAGGACGCCTGCTCACTGTGGGCTTCCAGCCCGCTGCCCGCGGTGAACCGCACGCCGCCGGAGAGCAGCACCGCGGCCCGGTCACCGTCGATCGCCGCTTCCGCGCCGCGCAGGACGAAGCCCTCGCGGTCGTCCCTGGCGCCGACCTCCACCTCGACGCCGCCGAGCAGGCGCACCTCCCCGTCGGGGTACGTCAGTTGGCGGCCGGCGACCACGTTGAAATTGTCGCCGAGCGAGTCGGCCTGGACGATGCGGCTGCCCCGCGTCTGGATGACGGCGCGCGGGTCGGTGCGCTCGATGACCAGGTTGCTGGCGGGCACGGCGCGTTCGCGGAGACCGAGCAGCACGGCCGTGCCGAGTCCCGCCACGAACAACAGGAGCGCGAGACGGACCGAGCGCCGCCAGATGGCCATGAATCACATTATATCAGCCACGGAGAGCTCGATGCAGGTGTTCCCGCGGAAGGTGTTCTCGGTCAGGGAGAACGCGAGATCCAGTGCGGCGGAGCGCTCGCGGACGAACGCCTGGCGGTCGGCGGCCCGCCAGGCCATGCCGCGAAAGCGCGCGCCGCCCTGGCGCACCGTCAGGCTGAGGTGCCGGTTCTTGATGACGCGGGGGCCGTCGACGACCTCGACCGCGCCGGCATGAAAGACCGGGCGCCGGTTGCCGACGCCGAACGGCTCGAGAGCGGCGAGTCCCGCCAGCAGCCCCGCGTTGATGTCGGCCAGCGGCAGCCGCGCGTCGATCGCCAGGTGCGGCACGAGATCGTGCGGGGCGAGCCGTTCGTTGGCATGGGCGGCCAGCCGCGTCCGGAGTTCCGGGAGCCGGGCCGCCGGCAGCGTCAGGCCGGCGGCCTGACGGTGACCGCCGAAGCGGTCGAAGAGGTCGGCGCAACGTTCCAGTCCGGCAAGCAGATCGAATCCGCGGATGCTGCGCCCCGAGCCGTACGCGGTCTCGCCGTCGACCGACACGACGACGACGGGCCGGTGGAATTCGTCGACGAGCTTCGATGCCACGATCCCGATCACCCCGCGATGCCAGCCTTCCGCCCACACGACCAGGGCGTTCTGCGCGGCGATGGTCGGATCCCTCGCGATGCGCCCGCGGGCGTCGCGCAGGACCTCCGCCTCCTCCTCCCGCCGTTTCGTGTTCTCGGCGTCGAGGCGCTCGGCCAGCTGCCTGGCCTCGCCGGTCATGCCGGGCTCCGCGGCCAGCAGCAGGCGGGTTGCCAGATCCGGCGTGTTCATGCGTCCGGCCGCGTTGACGCGCGGAGCCAGCACGAAGCCGACTTCGTAGCTGCCGATCTTCTTCGCCGTCAGGCCGGTCACATCGAGCAGCGCCTGGAGGCCTGCCGTGTGCGGACCGCGGGTCAGTTGTTCCAGCCCCAGCCGCGCGATGGCCCGGTTCTCGCCGCGCAGCGGCACGACGTCGGCAACGGTGCCGATGGCCGCCAGCTTGAGGAAGCCGGGCAGCCAGCGCAGGCGGCCGCTCCTGACGCACAGCCCGTGGACCAGCTTGAGGGCCACGCCTACCCCGGCGAGGTCCTTGTCGGGATAGGCGCAGTCGTGGCGGCGGGGGTTGATCACCGCCAGCGCCGGCGGCAGCTCGCGTTCCGGCTCGTGGTGGTCGGTGATCACGAGATCGACGCCCAGCTCCCTGGCCCGCCGCCCGGCTTCCCGGCTCCGTATCCCGCAGTCGACGGTCACCACGACACGCACGCCCATGCCGTGCAGCATCTCGATCGCCCCGGGCTGCAGTCCGTATCCGTCACGGAGCCGTTCGGGGATGAAGTGCACGACCTCGCCGTGCAGCATCTCGATCATGCGGCGCAGGATGACCGTCGACGTGATGCCGTCGACGTCGTAGTCGCCGTGCACCGCAATCCGTTCGCGCCGCGCGATGGCGGCCAGGAGGCGGTCCACCCCGGCCCGCAGATCCGTGAGCAGGAACGGGTCGTGGAGCTGATCGAGCGACGGATTGAGAAAGTCGCTGGCCTCGTCGGCGGCTGCGAAGCCGCGCAACACCAGCAGCCTGGCGACGACCGGGTGAACGTTCAGCTCGCGCGCCAGAACCCGCGCGCGGTCGTCGTCGCACGGCAGGTGCTCCCAGACGGTCGCGGGATGCATCAGGACGTCACACCCACGCCACCGCCCCCTTGCCGCAGACGCGCTCGACCTCGTCCACCAGCGTGTCCGAGAAGCGCACGCGGGTCTGCGGCAGGGCGGCCAGGAGCCGCAGGGGCCGGCTGCGCCGGCGCAGCTCGATCCGCAGCGAGACGGGATCGTCTCCCCGATGGCGGCCGAAGACCTCGGCGAGCGCCTCGAGCGTCGGACGATCGAGCGGCGGCGCCTCCAGCCGCACCTCCAGGGTGCTGCCCGGCCCGGCGGCCAGCGCGGCGAACGGTTGAATCTCGGACACGATCAGGCGCGCCGTCTCCTCGTCCTTCTCGAGACGACCGCGGGCGACGATCAGGCTGCTGGGCTCGAGCAGGGACGCACACTTGCCGTACGCGTCCGGGAACACCACCGCTTCCAGGTTGCCGCCGCGATCCTCGAGCGTGATCACGGCCATCGGGCTGCCCTTGCGGGTCGTCAGCAGGCGGCGGCTGGCGATGATGCCGGCGACCGCCACGGACGCCGCGACCTCGCCGAGCTCCTCGATCCGCCGCACGCCGCCGGCCTCGAGCTCGCCCGCGAAGCGGTCGATCGGATGCCCGCTGAGGTACAGGCCGAGGGCCTCCTTCTCGAATGCCAGTTGCTCCGCGTCGGTCCAGGCAGGCACCTGATCGCCCGCGCCGCGCCATCCGACCTCCAGCGGCGCGTCGGCCTCGGCGTCGCCGAACAGCTCCGTCTGTCCGCGGTCCCGATTGCGTTGGCGCCGACTGCCGTGCTCGAGCGCGCGATCCGTCAGGGCCAGCAGCCGTGCCCGCAGGGCGGCCACGGGCGGGCGGGGTTCGGACGCCGCGAGCGAATCGAAGGCGCCGGCCTTCGTGAGGCTCTCGAGCACCCGCTTGTTCACCAGCCGCAGGTCGACGTCCTCGCACAGCCGGTCGAGCGACGCGATGCGTCCCCGCGTCTCCCGCGCCTTCACGATCGAGGCGATGGCTGCTTCGCCCACGTTCTTGATCGCCGCGAGGCCGAAACGGATGCCGTCGCCGGCGACCGTGAAGTGCAGGCCGCTGCTGTTGACGTCCGGCGGCAGGATGGGGACGCCCAGGTCACGGCATTCGCCCAGGTAGACCGCCAGCTTGTCGGTGTTCTGCCGCTCGATGGTCAGCAGCGCCGCCATGAAGTGCCGGGGATAGTTCGCCTTCAGATAGGCCGTCTGATAGGCCAGGAGCGCGTACGTCGTCGAATGGCTCTTGTTGAAGCCGTAGCCGGCGAAGTACTCCATGAGGTCGAAGATGCCGGTCGCCTTCTGCTGCGCGATGCCGCGCTGGACCGCGCCCTCGACGAAGCGCTTGCGCTGGGCCTGCATCGCCGACGCGTCCTTCTTGCCCATCGCCTTGCGCAGCACGTCGGCCTCGCCCATGGTGAAGCCGGCCAGGTCGCTGGCAATGCGCATCACCTGCTCCTGATACGCGATGACCCCGTAGGTGTCGTTGAGGATGGGCTCGAGCTCGGGCACCTCGTACGAAATCTGCACCCGGCCGTGCTTGCGCGCGATGAAGTCGTCGATGACCCCGCCCCGCAGCGGCCCGGGCCGGTAGAGCGCGTTCAGCGCGATCAGGTCGTCGAACCGCTTGGGCTTCGCCTTGCGCAAGGTTTCCCGCATGCCCGAGCTCTCGAACTGGAACACGCCGAGCGTCTGACCGTCGCCGAAGAGCCCGTACGTCCGGGCGTCGTCGAGGGGAATCTGGTCGAGCGCCAGCGTCTTCCCCTCCGTCGCGCGGATGTGCGCCACGGCGTCGTGGAGCAGGGTCAGCGTGCTCAGCCCGAGAAAGTCCATCTTGAGCAGGCCGACCCGCTCGACCTCCTTCATGGCCCACTGGGTGGTGATCTCGTCCTTCTGGCTCTTGTAGAGCGGTGCGAACTCGGTCAGCGGCCGCGGCGCGATGACGACGCCGGCGGCGTGCACCGAGGCGTGCCGGGTGACGCCCTCCAGCCGGCGCGCCACGCCGATCAGCTCCTTGACCCGCTCGTCGCGCCGGTACATCTCCTTGAGCGCCGAGCTCTCCTCCACCGCCCGGCCGAGCGTCATGTCCAGGGTCGGCGGAATCTGCTTGGCGACGCGATCGACGTCCGCGTACGACATCCCCAGCGTACGGCCCACGTCGCGCACCGCGGCGCGCGCCTTCATCGTCCCGAAGGTGATGATCTGGGCCACGTTCTCGCGGCCGTACTTGCGCGTGACGTACTCGATGACCTCGCCCCGCCGGCGTTCGCAGAAGTCGATGTCGATGTCCGGCAGCGAGACGCGTTCCGGGTTGAGGAAACGCTCGAAGATGAGATCGAAGTCCAGCGGGTCGACGTCGGTGATCTGCAGGCAGTAGGCCACCAGGCTGCCCGCGGCCGAGCCGCGGCCGGGGCCGACCGGGATGGCGTGGTCGCGCGCGTAGCGGATGAAGTCCCAGACGATGAGGAAGTAGCCCGGGTACTGCATCCGTTTGATGACGTCGATCTCGTAGGCGAGCCTGGCCTCGTAGGCCTCGAGCGGATGACGCAGGGCGCCGCGGCTCTCCAGCTCCCGCAGCCGGGGCAGGCGCGCCGCGTATCCCTCGCGGACGACGTGCTCGAAGTACCCGTCGAGCGTGTAGCCGTCGGGGACGTCGAAGTTCGGCAGGTGATTCTCGCTGGTGCTCAGGTCGAGGTCGCAGCGTTCGGCGATTGCGACGGTGTTGCTCAGCGCCTCCGGGTAGTCCCCGAACAGCTCCGCCATCTCCGCGGGCGTCTTGAGATAGAACTGGTCGCCGTGGTACCGCAGGCGCTGCTCGTCCTGGACGTTCTTGCCCGTCCCGATGCACAGCAGCACGTCGTGCGGGTGATGATCGGCCTGCCGCAGATAGTGCACGTCGTTGGTGCAGACCAGCGGCACCCCGAGCTCCCGGGCGATCGGCGGCAGCCCGCCGTTCACCGTGCGCTGGGCGTCGATTCCCTGGAACTGCATCTCCAGAAAGAAGTTGCCCGGACCCAGGAGGTCGCGATAGGTGGCCGCCGCCGCCACCGCCCGCCGCTGCTGCTCCCGGCACAGGTGGGTGGCGACCTCGCCCTTCAGGCAACTGCTGAGCCCGACGATGCCGTCGGCATGTTCCGCCAGCAGGTCCTTGTCGATCCGCGGCTTGTAGTAGAACCCCTCCGTGTACCCCGCGGAGACCAGCTTGATCAGGTTGTGGTAGCCCGCGCGGTTGGTCGCGAGAAGCACCAGATGGTTGGCCGTCTCGCCCGGGGTTCCGCTCTTGGTCAGGCGGCTGCCGTTCGCGACGTAGACCTCGCAGCCGATGATCGGCTTGATGCCGCGCTTGCGGGCCTCGTCGTGGAACGTGACGGCGGAGAACAGGTTGCCGTGCTCGGTGACCGCCACCGCCGGCATGTCGAGGCGCTGCGCCTGATCGAGAAGCTCCCCTATGCGGCACGCCCCGTCGAGCAGCGAGTATTCCGTATGCAGATGCAGGTGAACGAAGCTGGCGCTCATTCCCACTCGATTGTCGATGGCGGCTTGGAGCTGATGTCGTAGACCACCCGGTTGATGCCGTGGACCTCGTTGACGATGCGCGACGATATCGTCGCGAGCAGCTCGTGGGGCAGCCGGGCCCAGTCCGCGGTCATGCCGTCGCGGCTCTCGACGGCGCGCACGGCAATCGTGTGTTCATACGTCCGCTCGTCGCCCATGACGCCCACGCTCTGAATGGGCAGCAGGACCGCGAACGACTGCCAGAGCTGCCGGTACATGCCGCCGCGGCGAATCTCGTCCACGACGATGGCGTCCGCATGGCGCAGCAGCGCGAGCCGGTCCGCGGTCACTTCGCCGAGAATCCGCACGGCGAGGCCGGGCCCCGGAAACGGCTGCCGCCAGACGAACTCGTCGTCGAGCCCGAGCGTTGTCCCCAGCGCGCGCACCTCGTCCTTGAACAGCTCCCTGAGCGGCTCGACGAGCGTGAATGCCAGGCGATCGGGCAGCCCGCCCACGTTGTGGTGACTCTTGATCGCGGCCGACGGACCGACGACCGAGACGCTCTCGATGACGTCCGGATACAGGGTGCCCTGCGCCAGATGGTCGAACCGGCCGAGCGTCTGCGCCACGCGCTCGAACACGTCGATGAACGTGGCGCCGATGATCTTGCGCTTGCGCTCCGGATCGGTCACGCCCGCCAGCCGCTCGAGAAAGAGCAGGCTCGCGTCCTCGACCACCAGCGGCAGGCGCAGCTTCCCGGCGAAGCGCCGCCGGACCTGCTCGGCCTCGTCCCGGCGCAGGAGTCCGTTGTCGACGAAGATGCACGTCAGGCGGTCGCCGATGGCGCGGTGCACGAGCAGCGCGGTCACCGTGGAATCGACGCCGCCGCTCAGGCCGCACACGACGCGGCCTTCCGCGCCGGCACGGGAACGGATGCGCGCCGTCGCCTCGTCGACGAACGACGCCATCGTCCAATCGCCGCTACAGGTACAAATATTGCACGCAAAATTGCGCAGGATACGATCGCCGGCCTGCGTATGCGCTACCTCCGGGTGGAACAGCAGGGCGTGCAATCTCCTGCCCGGATGCTCCATCGCCGCCACCGGCGCGTTGGCGCTGGTGGCCTTGACCGTGAACCCGGGCGGCACGCTCGCGACGAAGTCGCCATGGCTGGCCCAGACACGCAGCTCCCGCGGCACGGAGGCCAGCAGGCCGCCGTTGCCCTGCACCGTCACCGTCGCATGGCCATACTCGCGCTCCGGCGCGCGCGTCACCCGGCCACCCAGCGCCGCGGTCATCTCCTGCATGCCGTAGCAGATTCCGAGCACCGGGATGCCGCTGTCGAACAGCGCCGGGTCGCAGTGCGGCGCGGCGGGGTCAGCCACGCTCGCCGGCCCTCCGGAGAGAATCAGGCCCGCCGCCCCGCGCGCCCGGATCGTCGCGGCCGGCGTATCGAACGGCAGGATTTCCGAGTACACCGACAGCTCGCGAAGCCGTCTGGCGATCAGCTGGGTGTACTGCGAGCCGAAGTCCAGAACGAGGATCGTCTGATGGGCCACCGAAAACTGTGCCAGTTCGTCGCGGAATGGGGCGGCGCGCCGCCGGGATAAATCAACCCCGTGCCGCTATTATAGCGAGGTGGGCACCGGTCGCACCACTATATCTAGTGGTATCGTACGACGCCTATCCATGGTGTCCGTGATGTGGCTGGCCGCCGGCGCGGCGTGGCCAGCGCTCCCCGCGGCTGCGCAGCCCCGGGCGGGCGGCGCCGGGGCCGGCGTCCCCGAGCCGTTTGCGTCCGTCTTTCCGCTCGAGCCCGCCTGGACGGCCGACCTGGGTCAGCCGCCGGCCGCGACGCCCGGCTACGACGACATCCACGCCTACGTCCCGCTCCGCGACGGCACGCTGCCGGCGATCCGACTGGGCGACGGCGAAACGGCCTGGATCAGCGCCCGGCGGACCGGGTTTCCGCCCGCGGCGGCCGGCGGCAGCGTGGTCGTCGCGGCCGGCGCCACGCTGGTGGCCCTGCGGGCGACCGACGCGCAGCCGCTGTGGACGCGGGAGTTCGCGGCGCCGATCTCCGCGGCGCCGCTCCGTGCGGGGGGCTGGCTGGTCGTGGCGCTCGAGACCGGCGAGGTCGCTGCGCTCCGGGCCGCCGACGGCCGCGAGCTCTGGCGGCGCACGCTCGGCGGTCCGCTGCGCGTGCGGCCCTCGGTCGGGGGGCGCCGCCTGTTCGTGCCGATCGACGACGGCCGGCTCGTCGCCCTCGATCTCACGGCGGGGACGCCGCTCTGGGAGCGGACGTTGCGCGGAAGTCCGCGGGAGGTGCTGCCGCTCGACGCGGTGTTCGTCGGCGCGACGGACAACCACCTGTATCGCCTGTCGCTGGACGACGGCCGCCTCGACTGGCGCTGGCGGGCGGGCGGCGACGTCGTCGGCCCGCCGGCGGTCGACGAGAGCCGGCTCTTCTTCACGTCGCTGGACAACATGCTCTGGGCGCTCGATCGGAACAGCGGCGTTCAGCAATGGCGGCGACCGCTGCCCGCCCGGCCGCGGGCGGGGCCCATGATCGTGGGACGGGCGCTGTTCGTCTCGGGCGTGTCGGCGCAGGTCCGCGCGTTCGATCGCGAGAGCGGCCGCCCGGCGGGCATCCTGTCGGCGGCCGACGAGCTCGGCGCGCCGCCCCACTTCGCGCCGTCGCTGGCCGGCTCCGGACCGGGGGTCGTGCTGCTGATTGCCGATGGACGCCTGGTCGGCATGCGGCCCGGGACCGGCCCCGCGCCGGTCCCGCTCGACTTTCCGCCGGCGCCGCTGCTGCCCGTTCCCACGCCGCTGGCACCGGCCGACGTGCTGCCGTTCGAGCCGCCGGCCACCGGCGCCGCCCGGGCGGCGGCCTGGATCGGATCGTCCGCCGATGAGTAGTCCGCGCTCGTGGCGGCGCGCCGTGCTGGCTGGAGTGGCCGGGCTGATTCTCGTCCAGGCCGGCGGCCGGCTGATCGAGATCGGCCGGCTGGGCGGATCGGACGACGCCGCGTTTCGCAAGGTCGAGCGCCATGTGTCGCGCAACCTCACGGCAATGGCCGTCTCGCTGGAATCGCTCGCAGCGCGCCTGGCCGTTCAGCCGGCGGTGGTCGCCGGCATCGGTGGCGGGTCGACCTCCCTGCCCCGTCTGTTCGCGGCCACACGCGCTGCGGCGGCCGACGGCGGCGGCTCGGACGTAGCCGTCACGGTCTACGGGGCCGCGGCGTCCGCCCGGGCCTGGGCAGGGCGACCGTCGGAGATTCCCGCCCGCCGCGTGCTGGGCGACCGCACGTTCTTCGTCGCCCCGGGGCCCCTCGGGTTGCGTCTCGTCTACATCGAGCCGGTGCTGGAGCAGCCCGGCGGCGCGGCGTCGCCGCGCCGCATCGGCTCGATCGCCGCCGAGCGCGTGCTGTCGACGGCGCCCGGCGTGGCCGGGGCGCCGTCCGACGCGTTTCGACTCGACGCGCCGATTGCCGACGTCATCGTGCGACCTCATGCCGGAGACTCTGCGTCGGGGCCGCGACCGCGCGCGTTCGAGTTGCGGTCGCCGCACGGGGAGCGCCTGCTGGATGCGACCGTATCCGGCGACGATCTGCGCGCAGCGCGCAACGACTGGCGGCGCGCGGTCAACGACCTGAGCCTGGCGTTCGTGGTGCTGGTGGTCCTCATCGCCGTGCTGCCGGGCGCAATCCTCGCGCCGCGGCGGGCCACCGCCGCGGAGCACCTGCGGCTCGGCGGCCTGGCCGCGGCGGGGCTCGGTATCGCGGTGCTCCTGCTGCGCGTCGCCGGCGCGCCGGCCCCGGCGCGCAGCCGCCTGTTCTCGCCGGAGGTATACAGCTCCGCCCACTTTCCCGGCCTGTTGCGGTCCCCCGCCGATCTGCTGCTCCTGGGCGCGCTCGCCGTCGCGCTGGCGCTGCTGGCGGCGATGGGCCTCGAACGCGTCCGCCTCGCGTCGCGCGGCGCGCGGCGGGGGCTGTCGCCTCGCCGCGCGCCGTGGTTCCTGGCGACGCACCTGGCCGGGGGCTGCGTGCTGGCCGTGGTCCTGAGCGGGCTGCAGGCCGTCACCGCGGACACGGTGGCGGCGTCGGCCGTGGATCTCCTGCACACCTCCCTGTCGCCATGGGACGCCGGGCGGGCGGGACTGCTGGCAGGGCTGCTGCTGGCGGCCATCGGCGCCATCTGGGGCGGCGTCGTGGTGCTCATGGCGACGCGGATCGCCTGGCGGCACGGGCGCCGTGACGCCGTGCCGGTGGCCGCCGCCGTCGTCGCGTGGAGCGCGCCGGGTCTGGCGATCGTGGCGGCGGGTGCGCAGCCCGCCTGGCCGTTCGGGGCCGCGCTCGGCGGCACGCTCGCCGCGGTGCTGAGCGTGCCGGCCGTGCGACCCTGGTTTCGCCATGCGTCTCACGCGTCGCGCATGCTGGCCACGCTGCTGGCCATGGTGCTCCCGGCGCTGCTGCTCTACCCCACGCTGTGGCATCACGCGGAGCGGGCCAAGCGGGCGCTCGTGGAAACGCAGTACGCCGTGCAGGCAGCGAGCTACCCGGAAGAGCTGCAAGCCCATCTGGGCCGGGCGCTGGCCCAGATCGACGCCATTCCGGATCTGCCGTTCATGACGGCGGCGCCGCCCGCACGGCAGGTCGAGCAGCCGGATACGGACCGCGCGTTCTCCGTGTGGCGCCGGACGGACCTGGCGCTGTTGCGGCTGACTTCCGCCGTCGAGCTGTACGGCGCGCAGGGCGGTCTCGTCAGCCGTTTCGCGTTGAACTTCCCGGAGTACGAGGGCGTCCCGCAGGGCTGGATATCGGGTACGTGCGACTGGGAGATCTTCGGCGAGGCCGCCCCGTTCGGGTCCGAGGAGCGCCGCGTCCTGCACGGGGACCGCGCACTGTGCACGCCGGCCGACCCGCACGCGCGGGGCCCTGCGGCCCGCGGGTCGGTCGTGGTGCACCTCGCCCTCGACTATCAGGCGCTGCCCTTCATCTCGCCCCGCAACCCGTATGCGGAGCTGCTGCGCGGGCGCGCGAGCCCGCTCGCGGACCGGCAGGTGGGCCGCGACGTGGAGCTGGTCATCTACGGCTGGGGACTCCAGCCCATCTTCACGTCGGGTTCGAGCGCCTGGCTGCTCGACGAGGACCTGTTCGCGCGCGTCTACGCTTCCCGCGAGCCGTTCTGGACCGCGCGCGCCAAGAGCGGGCAAGACTACGAGGTGTACGTCACCAACAACCGCGCCGGCATCTACGCGCTGGGATATCCGGCCTTCGGGCTGTTCGACCATCTGGTGCGCCTGGTCGAGATCGCGGCGTTCGTCGGCGTCGTGTGTCTCGTGCTGTTCCTGATTGCGGTGGGCGCGGCGCCGTGGGGCGCCGCGCGGCAGCGCTTCGGCCGCGCCCTCCTGCGCGAGATCCGCACCAGCTTCTATCGCCGGCTGCTCCTCGCGTTCGTCGCCGCGACTGCCATTCCGGTGCTCGCGCTCGCCGTGGTGATTCGGACCTACTACACGGCGCAACTGCGGGCCGACGTCGAAACCGGCGCGGCGCGTACGGCGGCCGTGGCCCAGCGGGTGATCGAGGAGTCGTCGCGACTGCCCCGGACGGGCGAGGCTGCCGCGTCCGTCATCAACGACGACCTGCTCGTCTTCATCAGTCAGATCATCGACCAGGACGTCAACATCTTCGAAGGCTCCCAACTGCTGGCGACCAGCGAGCGCGACCTGTTCACGTCCGGGCTGCTGCCGACGCGCACGCCGGACGGCGTGTATGACGCGATTGCCCTCGATCGCATGCCGAGCTACGTGGCGGAGGACGCCATCGGGTCGCTGAGCTACCTCGTGGCCGCTACACCGCTTCGCGCCGGCGGACGCGACGCGATTCTGACCGTGCCGCTGGCGTCGCGGCAGCAGCAGATCGAGGACCAGATCGCGGACCTGGACCGCGGCATTCTGCTCGGTGTGGTGCTGTTCATCCTGCTCGGGGCGGGCAGCGGATTCTATCTCGCGGAACGGATCGCCGATCCCGTCAAGCGTCTGACGCGCGCCACGCGCCAGTTGGCGCGCGGGAACTTCGACGCGCAGGTGGCGGTCCGCTCGGCCGACGAGCTGCAACGGCTCGTCGCCGCGTTCAACCGGATGGCGATCGATCTCAAGGATCAGCAACGCCGGCTCGAGCGCACGCACCGGCTCGAGGCGTGGGCCGAGATGGCCCGCCAGGTGGCGCACGAGATCAAGAACCCGCTCACCCCCGTGCAGCTCTCGGCGGAGCATCTGCTGCGCGTGAACCGGGACCGCGGCGAGCCGCTGAGCCCCGTGCTCCAGAGCTGCGTCGACTCGATCCTGGCCCAGGTTCGCATTCTGCGAAGGATCTCTTCCGAGTTTTCGAGCTACGCCTCGTCACCCGCGGTGAACCGCGAAGCGACGGACCTCGCCGCGCTGGTGCATGGCGTGCTGACGCCGTACCTGGTCGGCGTCGAGGAAAGGATTGCGGTCACCGTCGACATCCCGGCGGGATGCCCGCCGGTGCTCGTCGACCGGACCCTGGTCGGACGGGCGCTGACCAACGTCATCGACAACGCGCTGCACGCCATGCCGGGCCGGGGCTCGCTCGCGATTCGCGCCGCCGTGTCGGCGGCGGCCATCCTGCTGGCCGTGGCCGATACGGGAGCCGGCGTCGATCCCGCCGCGCTGCGGCGCATCTTCGAGCCCTATTTCTCCACCAAGGTGTCCGGGACCGGGCTCGGCATGGCGATCGCCAAGCGGAACGTCGAGCTGAGCGGCGGCACGATCCGTGTCGAGAGCCGGAAGGAGCACGGCACCACGGTCACGATGACCCTGCCGCTCGCGGCGTCGTCAGGAGGCCGAGCGGTCCTGCACGGAGGGTAGCGGCAGCGCCTCGGTCTCCCCGCCGGGCGCTCGCACGCGCGCCCGGGAGATGACCATGCCGATCAACCCCGACGCCAGGTAGGTGTACGCCATCACCAGCAGCACGACCTGCGGATGGATCGCGATCGCGGCGATGATGCCCGCCATCACGAGGAGCGTGAGATACGAGTGGCGTCGCCCGGGCGTCAGCGCGTTGAAGCTGCGGTATCTGATCCGGCTCACCATCAGCGCGGCCGGCACCAGCACCACCGGCAGCGCGACCACCGCCTCACGAATCCCCTCCAGGCTGCCGGGGTAGGCGAACACGGTGGCCGCCAGCACGCTGGCGGCGGCCGGGCTCGGCATCCCGATGAAGTAGCGCCGGTCGCCGCCCTTGCCCTGGATGTTGAAGCGTGCCAGCCGCATGGCGGCGGCGGTGACGAACAGGAAGCCGATGGCCCAACCGAGCCGGCCGAGCGAGTCGAGGCCCCAGGTGAACACCAGGACCGCCGGCGCCACGCCGAACGAGATGACGTCGGCCAGCGAGTCGAACTCGACGCCGAACTCGCTCGTGGCGCCTGTCATGCGGGCGACCCGCCCGTCGAGGGTGTCGAGAATCATGGCGAAGGCCACGAACGGCGCGGCCGTCGCGTAGTCGCCGCGCATGGCGTAGACGATGCAGGCCCAGCCGCAGAACATGTTGCCGACGGTCAGCATGCCCGGCAGCAGGTACACACCCCGCTGGAAGCGGCGTTCCGGTCTCGGCGGGCTGAAGACGGACAGTACTCTGGGCACGCCCAACCTCGATGCTATTCAGGCGCCGTCGTTTCCTCCAGGACGGCCAGGACGGTCTCGCCGCCGCGCACGACGTCCCCCGCGCGTACGCGCAAACGTACCCCGTCCGGGACGAACACGTCCATCCGCGATCCGAACTTCATGATACCGAAACGCTGACCCGTGGCCACGGACATGCCGGCGGACAGCCGACAGACGATCCGCCGCGCCAGAACGCCGACCACCTGGCGGCAGACCACGGTCTGGGCGCCGCGCTCGATCCAGATCTCGCACCGCTCGTTCTCGGCCGCGGCCTCGCGCCGGTAGGCCGGCAGGAAGCGGCCGGCCGAGCGGTCCACGCGGGTGACCGTGCCGCCGACCGGAACGCGGTTCACGTGAACGTCGAGGGGCGAAAGGAACACGCTCACCTGCCGCCACGCGCCGCGCGGCGCCACACCGGCCTCCGCCTCGCCGGCGAAGACGACCCTGCCGTCGGCCGGAGACACGACCAGACCGGGAGCCGCTGGCACGCGCCGCTCGGGGTCGCGGAAGAAGAACCCGAAGAAACCGGCGGCCGCGGCCGCGGCGGTCGCCCAGGCCGCCAGCCCGAACGCCATGCACGCGGCGCCGCAGAGCAGCGTTCCGACGATGAACGGAATACCGGCCCGGTCGATTCTCATGCTGTTGCGGCGGCCCGGTTCTTCGCGACGGCATGCCGCCGGCGGCCGGGACGCCGCGTCGAGCGGGGTGCGGGCGGTCAACCGCGCACGGAAGGCGGCAGCGCCGTCAAGCCGGGCGGGTCCCGGCGCTGGCGCAGGATCTCCTCCATCCGATCCTTGAGCTGCAACTTGCGCTTCTTGAGGGTGGCCTTTTCCAACTCCTCCTGTCCGGTCCGGTACAGCTGGCCTGAAAGCTCGCCGAGTCGTGCCTCGAGATCGCGGTGCTGTGCTGCAAGTCGACGGAACTCCTCATCCGTCTGCAGGAGATTGTCCCGCAGTTGCTGCGAGCCTGTCATTCCACCTCCTGGGAGCCCGTGGCAAGGGCCCCGCTGCATGCGAGCGGCCATGCATCCCGGCCGGCTGCGTTGCTCCTATGTCGAGTATGCCCGATATGCTGCCTCGTCGCGCCGTGCCAGCCGGGCGCCGGCCGCTCTCGGTGCGACGCGTGGTTGCCCCACGGGCTCCTTGGTACCGGATTGCGCTGGGAGCGTTCGGCAGGCCGGATCGTTGCCACCCTCGGGCTACCGGCGAACGTATCACAGGGCCCACGGGGTTTCAAGCGCCGGCGCCCCCCGGTCCCTGCCGCCGCTCGCGCGCCAGCACGGCGTCGGGACGGCGGACGTAGACGGGACGCACCGCATGGGGTGATCCGGCGTCGTCCCCGGGCGCCGCCGCGGCGATGCGCGCCGCTATCGGCGCCAGCGGCGGCATGCGCGGCGTCAGCAGGCCGGCGCAGTTCAGCGCCTGTTGCAGTTGCTCCCGGGCGGGCGCCACCGCGTCGCCGATCACGGCCACCCGGCGGCTGTCGCCGCCCAGCCGCTCGCCCCAGTCCCGAAGTACCGCGTCCGGGGGGGCGGCGACCGGCCCGGCGACCTCCGTCAGCGCGGCTCCGCCGTCAACGCCGGTCGCGCCCTCCGAGCCGGCCTGCGACACCTCGTAGAGCGCGGCGAAGACCTCGCCGCGATGGGCGTTCATCCAGGTCCCGATGAGCGCCGTGCTCTCGTTGCCGCCCGGCGTCCACAGGACGGCGCGAGCCAGGGCCTCCAGCGTGGGCACGGCCACCACCGGCCGCCGATTGACGAGCGCCAGCGCCTGGATGGTGGCGAGCCCTACGCGCAGGCCGGTGAACGACCCGGGTCCCGAGCATACGGCGTACAGGTCGATGTCGGTCGGGGTCAGCGCATGCGCCGCGAGCAGCGCCGTGATGTCGCCGGGGAGACGCTCGCCGTGCGTGCGGCCGGCGTCTCCGATCCGGCATTCCGTTACCTCGCCGCCGGCGGCGAGCGCGACGCTGCCGGCGGGCGTGGACGTATCGAGCGCCAGAATCCGCATCGTTCCGAAGGATAACGGAATCCTCGCGGCGAGCCGCCCCGGCATGGGCTGGTATACTCGCCGCCTCTAGTCAGATGCCCTCCTCCACCGAGGCCGGCCGTGCCTCGCGCGTCACGCCGGCGATGCAGCAGTACCTCGACGTCAAGCGCCAGCACCCGGACGCGCTCGTCTTCTTCAGGATGGGCGACTTCTACGAGATGTTCTACGAGGACGCGCTGGCGGCTGCGCGCGTGCTGGAGCTGACGCTGACCTCGCGTTCCCGGGACAGCGGGGGGAGCCCGATTCCCATGTGCGGCGTGCCCCACCACGCCGCGGACGGGTACGTGGCGCGCCTCGTCAAGCGCGGGTTCCGCGTCGCCATCTGCGAGCAGGTGGAAACGGCTGCCGCGGCGAAGAAGTCGAAGCAGCCCCTGCGCCGCGAGGTGGTCCGGGTCGTCTCGCCCGGCACGCTGACCGATGCGGGCTACCTGGAGGCGAACGAGCCGGCCTTCCTCATCGCGCTCGTGCCCGCGGCCGACGCCCCTCCCGCCCGCAACCGCGGTGCGGCGGGCGTCGTCTACGGCGCCGCGTTGATCGACCTGTCGACAGGCGAGTTCAGCGCCGCGGAGTACGCCGGCGAGAGCGGCCGACAGGCGCTCGCCGACGAGCTGTCGGTCCTCCGGCCGCGGGAGATCATCGTGGCCCGGGATTCGAAGCTGTCGGAGATCCTGCCGGAGCTCGACGCCCGCGATCTGCCGGTCACGACGCTCGAGCCCTGGACGTTCGGATTCGATCACGCGCGCCAGACGCTCCGCGACCAGTTGCAAACCAGCCTCGAGGGCTCCGATCTGGCCGATCACCCGGCCGCCGCGCGGGCTGCCGGCGCGCTCGTGCAGTATCTCCAGGACACCCAGAAGGTCGATCTCGTGCACGTCCGGCGCATCGTGTTCCGGTCGCGGGCGGACCACGTGCTGGTGGACGCGACCACTTGCCGGCACCTCGAGATCCTCGAGTCGGCCGACGGCGGCCGCGGCGGTTCGCTGCTGGGCGAGATAGATCGCACGGTGACGCCGATGGGCGGGCGGCTGCTGCGCGCATGGCTGCAGCGGCCGGCGCACGCCCTCGAGCCGATCCAGGACCGGCTCGATGCGGTCGAGGAGATGGCCTTCGCCGGCACCGAGCGGTTGAAGCTGCGCGACACGCTCAAGGCGGTGCACGATCTCGAGCGGCTGATCGCGCGCGTCGCGCTGCGCACCGCCGGCCCTCGGGATCTCGTCGCGTTGCGGCAGTCGGTGGCGGTCATTCCACGGATCCGGGGCCTGCTGGGCGATTGCCGCGCGCCGCTGACGCAAAGCCTGACGGCCCAGCTCGACGACGTGGCCGACGTTCGCGACGCCGTCGAGGCGACGCTCGTGGACGAACCGCCGGTCGCGGCCCACGACGGGGGGTGCATCCGCGACGGCGTCGATCCCGCGCTGGACGAGCTGCGCTCCATCAGCCGGGACGCCAAGCAGCACATCGCCGCGCTCGAGAACGCCGAGCGCGAGCGCACCGGCATCGCATCGCTCAAGGTCCGCTTCAACCGCGTGTTCGGCTACTACATCGAGGTCTCGAAGTCGAACCTGCACGCGGTGCCCGACGACTACTACCGGAAGCAGACGGTCGCCACCGGCGAGCGGTACGTCACGCCGGCGTTGAAGGAGCACGAGGAGAAGGCGCTCGGAGCGGACGAGCGCCAGCTCGACCGGGAGCAGGAGCTGTTCGAAGCGCTGCGGCTGCAGGTGGCGGCCGAGGCGACCAGAATCCAGGCCTCGGCGCGGGCCATCGCCTGCCTCGACGTCCTCGCCGCGCTGGCCGAGTCGGCCGTCGTTCTCAACTACACGAAGCCGCAGGTCCATGCCGGGGCCGAGCTCGACATCGTCGAGGGACGGCATCCCGTGGTCGAGCGCCACTGCCCGGACGCCTTCGTCCCCAACGATCTGCGGCTCGACGACGCCGGCCAGCAACTGATCATCGTCACCGGCCCGAACATGGGCGGGAAGTCCACGTTCCTGCGGCAGGCCGCGCTGATCGCCCTGCTCGCGCACAGCGGATCGTTCGTGCCGGCGAAGAGCGCCAAGGTGCCGCTCGTCGACCGCGTCTTCGCGCGGGTCGGCGCCGCCGACAACATCACGCGCGGGCAGTCGACCTTCATGCTCGAGATGCAGGAGACCGCGCGGATCCTCCACACCGCCACCTCGCGCAGCCTCGTCCTGCTCGACGAGATTGGCCGCGGCACGGCGACCTTCGACGGTCTGAGCCTCGCCTGGGCCGTTGCCGAGCACCTGTCGACGAACGTGCGCGCGCGCCCGAAGACGCTCTTCGCCACCCACTACCACGAGCTGACCGATCTGGCGGACGCCGTGCCCGGGGTTGCCAACTATCACGTGATCGCCCGCGAGTGGCAGGACGACATCATCTTCCTCCGCCGTGTGGAGCCGGGGCGCTCCGACCGGAGCTACGGCATCCAGGTGGCGCGGCTGGCCGGCCTGCCGGCCGAGACCGTCCAGCGCGCGCGGGAGATCCTGACCGGGCTCGAGAGCGACGAGCTGTCTCGCGGCGGGCGGCCCTCGTTCAGCGGACAGGCGGCGGCCCGGGAGCTGCAGCTCGGCCTGTTCCACTCGCCGCCGCCCGGCCACGCGCGGATCGCGGAGCGTCTGCGCACCGCCAATCTCGACGAGCTGACGCCGCTGGCCGCGCTGACGCTGCTCGTGGAGCTCAAGGCGGAGCTCGAGGCGTCGGACTGACGGGGCGCCGCGGATGTCGGACAAGTCGAGGTACCTGCGCACGCCGGTCGAGCCGTTCCGTGTCGAGCCCGGCCTGCCGGCCGAAGAGATTCTGCGGCGGATGGAACGCATCTCGTTCCAGGGTCGCAATCTGGCCGCGGCTCATCAGGTCTGGCGGAAGATGCTGGCCGACGACGTCATGATCTTCCTGGGGCTCGCCGGCGCGCTCAGCGCCGGCGGTCTGCGGCTCGTGCTGGCGCACCTGATCGCGGAGCGCTACGTCGACTGCGTCGTCTCGACGGGCGCCAATCTCTACCACGATCTCCACGAGACGCGCGGCCGGCGGCACTTCCTCGGATCGCCGCAGGCCGACGACCGGGCGCTGCAGGCCGCACACATCGATCGCGTGTACGACACGCTGGTCGACGAGGACGAGTTCATCGACAACGACAACTGGATCGCGGACTTCGCCGCCGCGCTCGAGCCCCGCCCCTACACGAGCCGGGAGCTGCTGCACCTGCTGGGCGGGCACCTGTGGCGGGAGACGGGGGGCGACGGGATTCTGACGGCAGCGTATCGCGCCAACGTGCCGGTTTTCTGCCCGGCCATCGCGGACTCGTCGATCGGCATGGGGCTCTCGCAGGCGCGCCAGCGCGCGCCCGACCGGGGCGGCGTCGACGTCATCGGCGATATCGCCGAGTCGGCCAGCCTGATCATCCGGCGTCCGCGGACGGCGTCGATTGTGCTTGGCGGCGGCACGCCGAAGAACTTCATCAACCAGGCCAGCGTCCAGGCCGATTTCTTCGGCGCCGAGTGCGCCGGCCACCGCTACGCGCTGCAGATCGTGACCGACGTGCCGCAGTTCGGCGGCGCTTCCGGATCGACGCTCGGCGAGGCGCAGAGCTGGGGCAAGGTCGCCGCCGATGCGGACTACGTCACCGTCCACGCCGACGTCACGCTCGCGCTGCCGTTTCTCGCGACCGCGCTCGCGGCCAGCGCGCGCGACCTGCTCGGCGCCCGCCGCCGGGCGTCCTTCGGGCTCGACGGCCCCGCGCTGGTCGTCGACGGGACGGTGCTCCCGCAGGGCCGCTACGCCGACCCGGCAGGCGCAGGCGACAGTTAGGCCTCCGGGGTGGCTGTGACCTGCTGGGCGAGGACCCCGCGCGAGGATTGCTCAAGCGGACGCCGGGGGTCCGGGGCGCAGCCCCGTCACTCGACGATGAACGTGATGTCCTCGTGCGCCGTCAACCCGCCATCGTGAGCCAGGCACCGCAGCACGAATGTCCCCGGCTCGTTGAAGGTCGTGCTTACCACCCACTTGCCGTCGGGCGGCGCGGGCGGCGTCTCCCAGCCGGGGCCCCAGGGTGAATTCGAGTTGGGCCGCGTATCCTCCCACACCTTGATCTGCGGCGGGTCGAAGGCGACGTCGCCCGGACCGCGGTACACGAACCAGGAGAGCCGGAGGCCCGTGGCGGTGCTGGGCACGATGCTGCCCGGCCGCGACGCATCGTACGGCCGCATGGGCCGCGCCGCGGGCAGCCCGTCGTCGCTGGCGAACGCCGTCAGGGTCACGGGCTCGGCCACTCGCGCGGTGCGCGTGGCGGCGCTTTCCACGTCGAGCACCGGCGCCTGGTTCGTGGGCAGGTTGTCCGCGGTGGTGAGGCCGTTGTTGCGCTGGACCACGTAGTTGTCGATGAAGTAGTCCGGGTTCAGCGTGCCGTACGCGCGGTACGTCTTGCCGTTCGGGCTCGTGACCGTCCACACCACCTCGTTGTCGCCGAAGTCCACCGGGACGCGAACCCGGAACAGGAACCGGTTGCGCCGCGGCAGGAAGTACGTCGGCTGCCCCCGGTCCGGTCCCCCCGGCTCGATGTTGTTGTCCGGACCGATCGGGATGTGCAGCTCCTCTTCCCAGTTCCGGTTCATGGTCCCGAAGACCAGGCTGAACGACCCGTCGGCGTTGCGCTCCCAGCCTTCGTACGCCGGCACGATCTCCTGTCCGGCGGCGCGGTAGCGCGGCTGGCCGGCGCTCTCCGACGCGAGCGCGCCGACCGCCAGCGCGGCGGCGACGATGACGGCCGGTTTCACTGCTGCTGCCCCGCGGCCGTCTCCGTCAGCCCGGCGACGTCGCCGCACAGGGGACAGCCGATGACGGTCTCGCCCGGCGCCAGGCCCAGCGCGGCGCGCCGCCTGGCCATCTCTTCCTGGAACTGCTCGTCGGTCAGGTAGACGCCCCGCATGAGGTTGATGAACATCTGGTCCACCGAGCGGTTGCCGCCGCCCGACCAGTTCCGGGGATCGGACACGTTCGGGTTCGACGGCGAGTTGTTGAAGTAGCCGGTGAGGCGCAGGATCGTGCCTTTCGGCAGCAGCGGAGTGGCGTCGTCGGCGTAGTTGTAGACGCGCACCCAACTGTGGTCGTACCCCGAGCAGTTGAGCGTCTGGACCGTGATGCCGACGATGGCGTCCAGGCACATCCGCACGCCGGGCGCATGCATGTGCGGCTCGAAGATGCTGATCTTCGCGTTCTCCGGCAGCGTGAAGTACGCCTCCATCTGCTGGTCGGGATCCATCGGCTCGATGTCGAGGTCGACGCCGTTGCCGAACGCCATGCTGCGCGTCTGGAGCGTGGGTTCATAGCCCCGCGGATGGAACTTGAAGCCGACGTCCAGGTGCGCCAGCGTGTGCGCGCCGTTCGAGTGCAGGTGCACGTTGTCGAAGTTCAACGTCGAGCCGGCCTTGAGCAGCTTGCCGGCCTCGGGGTCGAAGAAGTCGGCGTTCCGGCCGACCTCGTGCACCGGCCAGCCGCCCAGGCGCGGACCGTCGTCCACCTCGGCGCCGGGCGCACGGACGTCCATCACCGCGTGGTGCACCACGAACAGGCCCCCGACCGTGTTGCGGCGCGGGCCTTCGCGCGACTCGGTCACCTCCTTGTACTCGAGCGCGGCGACGTAGCGGTCCTCGGTCAGGCCGGTCGCCACGTTCCCGATGGCGCCCCACCAGTCGGGCGCCTCGCCCGGCACCTCCACGGTCGGGGTGGTGACGATCAGGTCGGGCTCGCCAATCTCCCATTCGTTCGCGCCCAGGAATTCGACGGGCGGCGGCAGGTCGGCCGGGTCGCCCTCCGGCGCGCCGTTCTCGACCCACTTCGCGATGCGGCGGATCTCGGCGTCGGACAGCGAGGGATCGTCCTTGAACGACTGGATGCCGATGTCCTTCTCGATGAACCAGGGCGGCATCACGCCCGGCTGGTCGCGCAGCGCGGTGCGGTTCCGTATCGCCCTGGCCCAGGGCCGCACTTCCTGGTAGGTGATCAGCGACATCGGCGCCAGGGCGTCCGGGCGGTGGCACTTCTGGCAGCTCCGCTGGAGGATCGGGGCGATGTCGCGGCTGAACGTCACCTCGTCCGCGGCCCCGGTCTGCGCGGCGGCCGACGGCGGGAATGCAACGACAGCAGCGATAGCCACGGTGAGAACCACAAACCCTGCCAGCGGCGTCCGGCGCCGGTTCCGCATCATCGTCATCTTGCCTCCTGGAGAACCCGAACCCGCCCAGTGTACCCCTCCGGCACGGGGATTTCCATATCGAAGCGCGTGACGCGGGAGCCCCCGGCGCGTCACGATCCCGAGGCGACGCCGGGCATCGTCCACCCCTGCTCCGGACCGGCCGGCTCCGGCTGCGTCACGCAGTGCAGCGTGCCGAGACCGAGGACGAGATCCAGCGCATGGACGCCGACGACCTCCCGGCCCGGGAACAGGGGCGCGAGACGGTCGAGGGCAACCCGGTCGCGGGGGTCGTTGAACGTCGGCACCAGCACGCGCCGGTTGCCGATGTAGAAGTTCACGTAGCTGGCGGGCAGCCGTTCCCCCCCGAAGCAGACGGGGCTCGGCATCGGAATCTCGACGATGCGCAGCGGCGCGCCGTCGAGAGTCGTCATCCGTTCGAGCCGGGCGAGGTTGTCCGCGAGCCGCCGGTGGTTCTCGTCAGCCGGATCCGGCTCCGTCGCCGCGACGACCACGCCGTCCGCGACGAACCTTGCGACCCCGTCGATGTGCCCGTGCGTGTCGTCCCCGACGATGCCCTGGCCCAGCCACAGCACGCGGCGCACGTTCAGGTAATCGCACAGCACCTGCTCGATGTCGTCCCGGCCGAGATGCGGATTGCGCGCCTGCACCGCGCCGAGCAGGCACTCCTCGGTCGTCAGCAGCAACCCGCGCCCGTCGACGTCGATGCTGCCGCCCTCGAGCACCACCCGGTGGGTGACGGACCCGGCGGTGTGCGTCACTTGGAAGCGCTCCAGGTCGATCTGCCGGGCGATGCGCCGGGGCACGAGATTGTCGCGTTGCCAGGCGCGGTAGCGAGCCCACCCGTTGAAGCGCCAGTCGGAGACCGCGACCTGGGTGCGCCGCGCGCGTACCTCGCGCACGAGAAACAGCGGACCGGAGTCGCGAATCCACGAGCGGTTCGTCGCGACCCGGTAGCGTTCGACCCGGTCGGGGTCGACGCCCGCCCGGCGCAGCCGGGAGCAGGCCCGGCGCTCCACGGTGCGGTCATGGAACAGGATCGCTACGGCTTCGCCGTCGAGCAGCAGGCGCACGATCTCGACGTAGCACCATTCCGCCGCCGGCATCTTCACGTCCCAGTCTTCCCGGTTGTGGGGCCAGACGAGCCAGGTCGCGCGATGGCGCTCCCATTCCGCGGGCATGCGGAAGCCCGCCGCGGCAGGCGACCCGCGGCTCGGTTGCAGGGCCGGCCGGCCCGCGTCGGAGGTCTTCATCCGCGATCCGGATCCGTACGTCCCGCCGCAGCGTCCAGGAAGCGGCGGCCGATGGGCGCATAGGTATCGATCCGCCGGTCGCGCAGGAACGGCCAGCCGCGCCGCTGATCCTCCAGGACCGTGCGGCTGCACTCGGCCACCAGCACCTCGCTGTCCGAGCCCGCGGCCTCGGCCAGCACCTGGCCGCGGGGGTCGCACACGAACGACCGGCCCCAGAAGTCGAGCCCGCTCTGGCCGTGGCCCTCGTGCCCGACCCGGTTGACCGCCGCGACGTAGACGCCGTTGGCGATTGCGTGGCTGCGGTGCATCGTGCGCCAGGCATCGTGCTGCAGGGGTCCCTGGGTCGACCGCTCCGCGGGCAGCCAGCCGATGGCGCTCGGATAGAAGATGATCTCGGCGCCCTGCAGGGCGGTCAGCCGGGCGGCTTCCGGATACCACTGGTCCCAGCAGATCAGCACGCCGATCCGTGCGGCGCGCGTGTCGAACACGCGATAGCCCAGATCGCCGGGGGCGAAGTAGAACTTCTCGAAATACTGGGGATCGTCGGGAACGTGCAGCTTGCGGTAGAGGCCGAGCAGCTCCCCCGTCGCGTCGATGACCGCCGCCGTGTTGTGGTAGAGCCCGGCCGCCCGCCGTTCGAAGACCGGCACCACGATGGCGACGCCGAGCTCGCGCGCCAGCTCCGCGCACCGCGCCGTCGACGGACCGGGAATCCCCTCGGCCAGGTCGAAGCAGCGCGCGTCCTCCGACTGGCAGAAGTAGGGTGACGCGAAGAGCTCCTGCAGGCAGACGACTTCGGCGCCCCGGCCGGCCGCTGCGCGAATGCCGTCGAGAGCCGCCGCGCGATTGCACGCCGGATCGCGGCCGCAACGCATCTGGACCAGCCCGACCGAAAAGCGCTCCGAGGCGGGCTCGAACCGCGCGAGAGACGCCGCCGCGCCCATCTGCCAGCGAGCGCTACCCGCCGAGCGCGTCGGCCTTCCGCCGCGCCTCGGACGAGTACACGGAAAACGGAAACTCCTCGACCACCCGCGTGAAGGTGGCCAGCGCATCGGCGTCCTGGCCGGCCAGCTCGTAGGCGCGCCCGAGGCGCATCAGCACGGCGTCCACCGGGACGTCGGACTCCTCCGCTTCGGTCTCCCGCTGCAGCAGCTCGACGGCGCCGTCGTAGTCGCCGCGGAGCACATGCGTCTCGGCCAGCCCCAGGCGGGCCATCGTGCCGTGGAGCTGGCCGGCGGCCGCGGCGATCACCTGCCGGTAGTGCTCCGCGGCCTCGTCCGGCCGCCCCAGTCCGACCAGCGCGACGGCGGCCTCGTAGCGCGCCGTGATGCCCGGACGCAGGCCCGGATAGGCGTCGGCGACGGCCAGGAGCCGCTCCACCGCGGCCCCCAGCTTCGCGTCCTCGGACTCGCCGCCGGCGGCGTCCTCCGTGCCCGGATCCGGGGCCGCAACGTCGCCGTCCAGCACGAGGAGGGCTTCGGCCAGTTGCGCCCCGGCCCTATCGACCCGTTGTTGCTGCCACCAGAAGTAGCCGCCGGCGCCCAGCGCGCCGGCCAGCACCAGGACGACCGCCACGGCCAGCGTCCGGCCGTGGCGATACAGGACAACCTGGAATTCCGCGAGCCCCGTGGCCAGCGGGTTTTCCTTCAGGTGGTGCCGTTCTTCTCTGCGCACTTCCTGCTACTTCCCCGTTGTCATGTTCCGATCTTCCGCGCGCGCGCCCGTCAGGATGTTCCACAGCCCGTAGTTGCCCTCGTGGCACGCGTACTCGTAGAGCGGCAGCTCGCTGCGATTCATGGGATAGCGCGCCGTGAACGGGCGCGTGAAGATCGTCGGGTTGTCCACCGTGAACTCGTACTGCAGCGTGCCGTCGTCGACGCGCGTGAAGCGCTCGGTGAGGTGCAGGTTGCCGCCCGTGCCCCACGAGACGCTGGTCGTGCTGAAGCTGCCGATCTTGTCGGTGAAGTTGGTGGTCTCCACCACCAGGGTGTCGCCGTCCCAGTAGCCGCGCGAGTCGCCCAGCCACTGCCGCATGTGCGGCGGCAGGTGCGGCCTTCCGTCGAGCGGCACGACGCGCACGTCGTGGATCATCTCGGCGACGAGCACCACGTAGCCCGGCGCCTGCAGCACCTGCACGTTGTTGTTGTAGCCGGCCGGCAGCATCGGGGGACCGGTGCTGAAGCCCACGATGCAGCGCTCGGCGAGCCCGCGGTCCTCCGGGCCGTCGCTGCCGATGCCGCCGGCGCGCGTCCGCACCGGGCGTCCGCCAGCCGCACGGTGCCGGGCCACGCGGCGCTCCTCGGACGCCGTCAACGCCGGTATTCTGCCCGACGGCGGATCGACGATCAACGATGTCTGGGTCAGGGCCGTCGCCCGCGCGCGGTCAGTCCAGACCTCCTGGCCGTAGCCCCCGGGGTTGCCGGGCGCCGGGCCGTCGCGATCCCGCGCCAGGGCGGCCTGCCTCCCCTCCTCGCCGACGGCTGCCGCCTCCTCGTCGCTCAGGACGTCCCGGCCCTCCAGCTCGGCGGGCCGCTCGAGCGGCGTGAACGTCCAGTAATCCCAGATGCCCTGAAGATCAGGGTCGCCCCACGGCGTCCGCGGCGTCTCCCGCGGGTCGCCGTCGGCCTGCTGTCCCTGCGCGATCGCGGCGGCCGGCATGCCGGCCGCAGTTGCGACGAGGGCCGCCGTGAGCCACACCAGTGTGCGTGTTCGGATCTGCACGTGCCTCCTCCTGTGGAAGGTCCCCCGAGTCACGCCTATTGTAGCTGGAGGTTGCCGCGGACTGACAGCAGCCGGCGTGCCGGCGCGCGATCGCGGCTGCGTGCGTCCGGGATCAGGTGGGGATCAGCCTGGTACGGTGCGCATCCGTCCCCGACCGCCGTCCGGACGCCGCTCCACCGCGCCGTCAACACCGACCCAACGCGCCCCAGCCGGTTGACATGCGACCCGGTGTGTATTATTTACACATCAACAGTGCCGCAGTCATCAAGCGGCTCCGGCGAGCCGGCTGGGTGCTGCGGCGGGCGAAGGGCAGCCACCATCACTTCACCCACCCGACTAGGCCTGGCATCGTGACGGTGCCGCACCCGCGTCGAGACATCATGCTTGGCACGCTCCGGGAAATCTACCGCCAGGCAGGCTGGAAGTGGAGGGATCGGTAAGTGCAGTTTCTTGTAGTCCTACACACCGAAACGGATCGCACCGACTATGGCGTCACCGTGCCGGACCTGCCGGGCTGCGTGTCGGCTGGGGACACCCTGGAAGAAGCGCTCACCAACGCTGGCGAGGCAATCCTTGGCCACCTCGAGGTGATGGTTGAGGATGGAAAGCCCCTCCCGGAGCCGGACAGCATGGTACCTCCGCTCGGCCCTGGTCAGATGATCGGCGTCGTCAAGATTGACCTTGCCGAACTGGAGGCGCTCCGCGAGACGGTCCGGCTGAACATCTCGATGGAGCGCCGCACGCTGGAACGCATCGACGAGGCTGCCAGGCTCGCCGGAACCACCCGTTCGGGTTTCCTTGCGACGGCAGCGTTGGCGCACATCAACCGCGGCCAACAGGTCGGTTGAATCCATCGGCGTATGGCGAAGACGACCGTTGACGCATCAGGCAGGCGAAGACGACATGAGACTGGCACTCGTGCCGCCGCACACCGGGCGCGATCCGGTCGGCGCGGCGACCGAGCATCGGGTGCTCCACGAGATGTTCGAAGCAGGCATGCAGGCCGTCCAGGTACTTCCGAGCCGGCGCCAAGCCATGCTGTTCTATCGTGTAGGTGTAGATGTCCTCAACGTCGGCGGTTGCCCTCCGCGAGAGCCTATAGGCGCCCATCGCCGCGCAGCCGGGCTTCGACTTCCTCCATGATGGACGGCACCGTCTTGCGGCTCGGCCCGCTGTCGAGACCTTCGCGCACCGCGGCCTGAAGCGCCTCGAACTTGGCGCCGCGCTCACGGTCGCGCCGAATCAGATCCCGGATGTACTCGCTGTCGTTGGTGAAGTGGCCGGCCGCGATCTGCGCCGTCCAGCATTCATAGGACAATTCGGGAGTCTCTCGGACCGGCGGGGATGGGTGTTGGCGCGCGTGGCAGGCGTGCAGATCGCCGCCTCGACGCTCGGCCGGGCGCTCGCGACGGCCACCGTCGAGGGCGACGGGGGCGCCGTCGACCCGCATCTACTCGATGGCATCGGGACTGACCTGGTGCGCGCCGGCCGGTTCCTGGGGCTGCTGCGCGTCGACCAGACGGGCCGGGCCCGGATTCTGCGGGCGGGCGCCGTGGCGTCCGTCGTGACCGGCGCGGCCGACCCGGACACCTGGCGCTACTCGCTCCACCTGGGCGGTCCTTCGGAGGCGCTGACCGTGCCGGCCGTCGCGGCCGAGGTCGTCAACGTCCGGCTGAACGCGGACAGCTACCGGCCGTGGGAAGGCATCGCGCCGCTGTCGCGGGCCGCCGCGAGCGGTGAGCTGTACGCGCGGCTGTCGGGCCAGTTGGGCGACGAGGCCGCGGTGATCGTGGCGCGCGTGTTCGCGCAGCCGCAGGGCACGGGGCAGGCGCTTGTCGACCAGCTGCGCGCGGGGCTGACCGGGGGGCTGCCGGGCCGCATCGCGATGCCGGAGACGACGGCGGCCGGGGGCGGCGCCGGCCGCACCAGCGCGCCTACCCGCGACTGGCGGGCCGAGGCCGTCGGCTGGAACGCTCCGGAATCGGCCGTGAAGCTTTACGCGCACCTGATGGCCGAGGCCGCGGAGTGCTGCCGCGTGCCCGCGCAACTCGTCAACCCCGCCAGTGCCGGGCCGGCCGCCCGCGAGGCGTGGCGACGGTTCACGGTCGGGACCGTCGAGCCGATCGCCCGCATGCTCGAGGCGGAGCTGTCGCGCGTGCTCGAGGTCGGCGTGTCTATCAAGCTCCGGCGCATGGGCGGTATCGACGCGGACGGCCGGGCCCGGGCGCTGCACGTGCTGACCGAGGCCGGCTACACGAACGAGCAGGCCGCCGACCTGCTCGGGTGGGACTGACATGGCGCTGACGGTCGCTCGGGTGACGTTCCGGGCTGGCGCATGGACGCGGCGCCGCGACGGCCTCGCCGCGCTGCCCGTCGAGATGTTCGTGCAGGACGGCATCGCCATGGCGCCGGCGATCGACTTGGCGCGCGAGCTCGCGGCCCGTATGGGGCTGAAGTACGGCGAGGACGTCGTGCCCGAGGACGCCTTGTCGGCCGGCGTCCTGTCCGCGGAGGCGGCTCGGCACGTCAAGGTGGGTTCGTGGTCGCTCTCGACGCAACTCAGCCGCAGCCGGAGTATGCCGATGGGAACGCGATGCCGGATACGGCCCACCTGCGCCTGACCATCCTGCAGCCGGTGACGGCGGACCTGGACGACGCGCCGGTGCTGCCGCAGCGCCGGGCGGCCCTCGTGGATGCGCTGGCCGTCATGACCGGCACCATCGGCGCCTGACCGAGACTCGCGCGCGGGCCCCTCAACCTCCGCGCGGCGACAGGCCCGGCCGCGAGGGGTCTCGGCAACCCCGTTGACCGGCCGGGCCGCACTCTCCCCACGGCGCGTGCTGTAGGATGAGGGGCATGAGTCCCGAGGCGGTGTGGATCATCGGCACGGTGATCACGGTGGGCACCGCGCTGGCCGCATTCATGTACGCGCTCGTGACCGGCGTTTACAAGCGGATCGACGACGTTCGCGGTGACCTGAACCGACTACACGAGGATCACGTTCGACTCGATGAACGACTGCGCGTGGCAGAGCGCCCAAGCTTGGGCATTGTCCAGACTCGCGAGGCCGAGTGAACGGAAAGGTTGCCGTCGCTCTGTGGTACCTGACGTGGGACAACCGCAACCCGACATTCCACAAGTAGCTGTATACACTGCGCTTACGCAGTGAATCCGAATCCTGCCACGCAGCAGCTCGCACGCCGGCCCCGGTCGCCGCGGCGATGTAGGCCCCGAGCACCGCGTCTGTGTAGTCGCCGCGGACCTCGCGGACAGCCGGCCCGCCGGCAACGCCCAGGGTCACAGCCACGTGAGCACCTTCCGGTGATGGCGCCGACTGCGGACCTCCGCGCGGGCCTGGTCGTACGCGGGCGCCGTCACGACGGCCGCCCCGTCAACCAGCGCCGCCCGGATCTCCCGGACGCCCTGCACCACGGCATCCTGGAGCGCCCGGAACTCCACGGACAGCCCGGCGCGCTTGCCGTTTCGGATCTCCGCGGCGACCTCGCGGGCCAGGTCCGTGTCGGGAGCTGCACGAGCAGGACCTTGTCGCCCACCAGCACGTTGAGCGTGAAAAGGTGCGGGCGAACGCGAGCAAGCGCAAGGCGATGAGCTACGACCGGATGCGGGAGGAGGAAGAGCGCCTGGCAGGCGAGATCGAGGCGCTGTTGCATCAGGCGGACGCGGTTGACGAGGCCGAGGACGTGTGGTGCCTCGTTGAGGTACCACCGTTCGGCGAGCGCCAGATCCTGCACCGCAGCGGACGTCAGCCGGACGGGCAGCGTCACGTCTTGTCGGAGAAGATTCGCTTGCGGACCGCCTCCCAGGGCACCGAACGCTCCTCGGGAAGGACCCCCTCGAGCGTCGCCAGACGGTCACGAATCAGATCCCGCTGCCAGTCAGGGACCGGAATCTCCCCCGGCGCCAGACTGTCCCAGAGCTCGACGACGAGCTCGATGCGTTCCTGTGCGGGAAGACTGAGCGCTTCTCTCCTGATCTCTGACTTGGCCAACATCTCCTCAGCATATCCGTATCGTTCGCCCAGGTGTTGAACATCGGGCGCGTCATTCCAGCCGGCCATCCTCGACCAGCACTCGCCGCAGGCGGTCCTCGGCCAGCGCCTGCTTGAGCTCGCGAAGGCAAGATCGTCCAGTGTTCATGGGGCAATTTTGAGAGTTTCTCGGACTGGCCGGGACAGGGGTTTGGCGCGCGTGGCAGGATTCGAACCTGCGGCCTACGGCTTAGGAGGCCGTCGCTCTATCCAACTGAGCTACACGCGCGGACCCTGCGGGCTCGGAACCATTGTAGCGAACCGCCGGGGCGGCTCAGCGGCCGGTGAAGATGTCCAGCGGCAGCAGGGCGGTCACGCCGACGTTGGGCGCGTCGACGAGCTGGCCGATGCGCAGGTCCACGGCGACGCTGGCGACCACGTAGGCCTGCTCGCGGGTCAGGCCGTAGGTCGCGGTCATGTAGTCGATCATCTCGAGGAGGGCGTTGCGCGCGGCCAGCGAGACGTCCTTCGAGAGGTTCCGCAGGCCGCCGATCCGCTCCGAGGCGCCGAGATAGCGCATGTCGGGCGGCACCTCGCCGGCCGCCTTGAGCGGAAACCCCGTCGTTGCGTAGAAGCGCCTGGACGGGATGTCGAGCACGCGCACCGGTCCCTCGAAGTGCGGGCCGCGGCGCAGCGCCGGCCCGTCCTGGATGAGCCGCGTGGTCACCGTGAAGTCGGCGTCCATCTCGATCGCGGTGCCCGAGACCTCGCCGTCGCCCTGGGCGAAGTGCGGGTCGCCGATGGCGAGGCCGCAGCCCTCGACGTAGCACGGCAGGTACAGCGTCACCCCGACCTGCAGGTAGCGGATGTCGAGGTTGCCGCCGTGCTCGCGGGGCGGGAGCGTGCGCAGGCATTCGGCGGCGTGCGAGCCGCCGGGACCGCAGATTGCCGCCGGGGAGGCATGCAGCGGATGGGGCGCGAACCCGGCCCCGCCGACCGCGCGCAGCTCCGCCTCGCGCGACAGCATGACGGCGAGCTCGTCCGGACCCGGGAGCACGGTGACGATGCCGGGGAAGCTGGCGTTCGGCACGCGCACACCCGGCAGGTCGTCGCTCACGGCCGCGGTCCGGTTGAGGCGCCACAGGGCGCGGAACGATCCGCTGACGTGATCGGAGACGAACCCGATCGGGCTGACCGATGTGTAGCCGAAGGCTCCCGGGGCGATGTCGAGCAGCGTGACGGCCAGCACGTCGCCCGGGCGCGCCCCCTCGATGTGGACCGGTCCGGTCAGCGGATGGACCGTCGCGATCTGGTCGGCGCCGGCGCGCGGGTCGTCGTACGTGCTTGCCGGGTCGAGATCGAAGTCGCTCGCGTTGCGGGCGCGGAACACGATGGTCTGGCCCGGCTCCGCCCGGGCCGCCATCGGAATCGCGGGATGCAGCCGGTTGATGCAGTGCGGGTCTTCCCCGCAATGACGCCCGGCGCCGCCCAGCACGAGGATCTCGTCCTGGGCGGCCGCGCTCCCCGCCGAGAGGTACAGGCAGGCCAGCAGGGCCGCGCCCCCTGCCGACAGCCGTGCCGCACGCCGACCGATGAAATCTGCCATTGGTCCCGTACCCGGAGCCGACCCGATTCCCGGCCCGCCAATCGTCGCCCGGCGGCTCCGCCTGGCGCCCAGCCGGGCCTGCGGGACGCCGGGCCGTTCTGCGGCGCAGACTCCTACCGGCCGTCGTAGATGAGCTGCATGATGGACCGCACCGTGTCCGGCTCGGCGCTGAACTCGCTGTACTCGTCCGGCACCGCGTAGCCGGCGGCCGCGTCGTCGACGCTCTGCCCCGCTTCCATCCCCGCCCGGGCCACGCCGGCCAGGTGGTTGTAGAAGCCGGCGAACGCCTCGAATTCGGACCAGGCCACCGGGTTGTTGATGTGGCCGGTGATGATCCGGTCGACGTCCGGGATGCCCGCGACCGCCTTGTTGAGCGTCTCGCCGTAGTCGACCGCGCTGCCCCCGCTGTTGTCCGCGTCCACGAACGGCAGCCGCCGCCACGGGAACAGGTCGCCGCTGTGCATGACGCGCACCGCCGGGAACACGATGAGCGTGTCGCCGTTCGTGTGGCCGCGGCCGAAGTGGTAGAGGTCGACCTGATCGCGGCCGCTGAAGAGCGACATGCGCTCGCTGTAGGTCAGGTCGGGCAGGAACCGGGCGTTGTCGCCCTGGAACGCCTCGCAGTTGGTGACCGGCTGGCAGTCGTCGCGCGCCATCTGCGCGGCCGTTCCCTCGTGCGTCACGATGGTGACGGTCTCGGGAAACTCGGTGTTGCTGCCGCTGTGGTCGAAATGCGTGTGGGTGTTGATGATGGTGGTGACCGGCTTGTCGGTGACGCTGCGGACCTGGTCCAGGATCGCCTGCCCGTAGCCGGGCAGCTTGGTGTCGACGAGCACCACGCCCGTCTCCGTCACCCAGACGCCGATGTTGCCGCCGGTCCAGGCGTCGCCGTCGGCAGGGTCGGCGTTGGCGAGCATGTACAGGTTCTCGGCCACCTCCTGCATGTCGGTGATCGGTGCCGGCGTTCCCTGCTGCACCTCGTGGGCGCCGGCGGTGATTGCCAGTCCGGCGGCCGTCAGAATGGCCAGATACGCTGCGCGTCGACGAAGACCGAGTCGCAGCCGGAACGGGGACGAGTGCTGCTGTCGCATCATGCTTCCTCCTGCCGGCAAGGCCGGCACGATGAAGAGCGTCGGCCGGTGCGGTTCCAGGCTCGGACAATGATACCGCGAGCTGCGGCGCGGCCGTTCCCGGCTTCTCGACGTCGACTCGGTCTGGCCGGCGCTGAGAATGCCTTCAGACAAGCGTCCAGAGCGCCGCGAACAGTCCGAGCCCGGCGGCGAGCTGCCACCAGAGCTGCGTGCGCTCCCTGATGAACAGCACCCCGAGGCCGATCCACCCGGCCGCGGCCGCCAGCAGGGGCCAGTACAGCTCCTCGACGGTCTCTTCCCGGCCCGTGCGCCGGGCGAACTGCCGGGCGTCGGCCAGAATGCGCAACGCGGTCAACTGGTCCGACTGCATGCCCAGCTCGTAGTAGCGCCCGCCGCCGGCCTGCGCAATGGCCCGCAGCGATTGCCGGTCCAGCGCCGAATGGATCGGCTCGGGCGGCGGCTCGTACCGTCGCGGCGGCAGATCGGGTATGAGGCCGCCGGCCGTCGTGCCGACCCCGACGACGTAGACGCGGATGCCCCGGCTGCGGGCCAGCTCGAGCGCCCTGCCCACCTCGCCGCTCCAGGCCTGTCCGTCGGAAACCACGACGAACGCCCGGGCGTTCTGCCGGCGCCCGTACAGCTCCTCGTCGACGTCGACCATCTTGACGCCCCAGAAGATCCCCTCCTCGATGTTCGTGTCCCAACTGGTGTCGTCCTCGAGGCGGAACGGCGGCGCGTCGCCCAGGTGGTCGAGGAAGAAGAAGAAGGCGTTCGGATCGGTCGTCAGGCGCACCTGCGGCGCCGGGCGGTAGGCGAACAGCGCCAGGGCGACCCGCTGATCCGTCCAGCTCAGCGTCTCGGCGAACGTGCGCAGCCAGGCCGTCGAGCGCCGCCAGCGGTCGGGGCGCACGTCCGTCACGCGCATCGACGTCGATCCGTCCTGCAGGACGATGAAGTCGATGCCCGCCCGGCGCACGCGGCTGACGCGGGCCTGCGGCCGCGCCAGCGCCGCGACGAGGCAGGCGACCGCGAGAATCAGGCACAGCCAGAACGTGAGTCCACCCGCCGGCGCGTAGCGTTCGCGCACCGGCAGCACGCGGCGGTGCTGGTACCGCCGCGTGTCCCGCCGCCGCCGCGCGAGCTGCCAGAGCCAGGCCGCCAGCAGCGCGGCCGGCAGCGCCAGCAGCCACAGGTACAACGGCTGGAGGAAGTGGATCATCCCCGGCGCCGCAGCGGGGGATCGCCGCCCCTGGTCGGGTCGTCAATCCGATCCCGCTCGTCCTGGTTCAGCGGCACGTAGATCTGGATGTCGTCGAGACCGGTCTCGTCGTCGAGCGGCTGCCCGCCTTCCCGACCCAGGGGGTTCCCGGGCCCGGCCGGGAGCGGTTGGCCGCCAGCCGCCAGCGCGTTGCGGCGGCGCACCAGGAGCTCGTAGTTGAACGCCACGTCGGGATTGTCGCCGTCGTCCCGCAGCAGCTCGACGTACAGCGCGATCGCGCGGTCGAGACTGTCGAGCACCTCCTCGCGCGACGCCCCCGGGCGCTGGCCCGTCCGGTAGGTCGCGCCGGCGACGGCCAGCCGCAGGGCGGCGCTGCCTCCCCGCTCGGCGGCGGGCAGCCTGCCGGCCGCTTCCGCCAGCAGCGCGGCGTAGTCCCCCTGCCAGTAGCGAATCGCGGCGCGCCGGGCGGCGATCTCCTCCCGCACGCCCGCCAGCGCCCACGGTATCCGGTCCGCGGGCCGCAGGTAGTCCCCGACCCGGGCGTACGCCTGCTCGGCCACGCCCAGGTTCGCCGCCGCCAGCGCGTGCTGGGCCTCGGCCAGTCCGCGCTCCACGACGGCCCAGGCGGCGCAGGCGGCCGCCAGCACGGCCACCGCCACCGCGGTCAGCGCGCAGCGGGGGTCGATCATCGAGCTCACGGGAATCTCCTGAATGTCCGGATGCCGAGGGTCAGGGCGAGCGCAACCGTCCACAGCGCCGCCGCGATCAGCGCGAACGGGGCGAACCGCGGATCGCGCGTGACGTAGCGGGTCACCTGGATGCGCCCGGCCGCCAGCCGATCGATCTCGTGGATCGCCTCGATAATCATCTCCTCGTTGGCGGCCGGGAAGAACTGGCCGCCCGTCCGCTCGACCGCGTCCTTCCACACCACGTCCGGCAGGATGTCGCCGAGCTGCCGGTCGTAGCTGGTGCGGATGAAGTACACCGGAATGCGGTTGTCGGAGGCCTCGCGCAGGATGTCGTCCAGCGAGCGGTCCTCGTGGACCGCGTGCGTGTCCTGTCCGTCGCTGAAGATGACGATGAGGTTGCCGGTCGCCTGCAGGAAGTCGAAGGTGCGGAACAGTTGCACGCCCCGGTTGATGGCTTCCATGATCAGCGTGCCGTGGTCGGGAAAGCGGCGGTACTCCTCGGGCGTGCCGATCAGCCCGATGCTCAGCAGGATGTTCTCGTAGTCGTTGGTGAACGGCGTGACGATGTACGCGCGGCTGCCGAACTCGATGAGGGCGACGAGGTCGTGATAGGGGCCGTCCATGCGCCGGCGCACGAAGTACTCCGCCGCCGCCACGTTCGCCAGGAACGTGTTGCCGGCCCGCAGTTGGCGGGTCGAGAACGCGGAGTTCATGCTCAGCGACGCATCGATCAGGATCGTGATCCGATGACCGGGGTACGAGGTCTCCTCCTGCACCAGGGTGGCCTGCGGCGCTGCGAGGGCCGCCGCGAAGAACGGCAGCCCGGCGACGAACAGCAGGAACGCGCCGTGGCGCACGGCGCCGCGGCCGGGGCGGGCGTCCCCCGGCACGAGCGCAGGCAGCATGATTGCACGCCGCCCGGGACGGTGGGCCCTGACCGCGCGCGCCACCAGCGCGCCGAGCGCGAGCATCCCGAGCACGGCCGCGGCGAGCAGCGCCTCGCGCTGCCGCACGAACCCGAACTCCCCCGGCGCCAGCCGGCCCAACTCGCCCAGGGTGGCGCCGATCCGGGACGCCAGCGCCGTCAGCGTGTCCATGACCGCCACCAGTCCCGGACGGCAGCGGCCGCCTGCTCGACGCGGCGGACCGCCGCCAGCGTGCGGAAGCGGAGCGGCCGCGTCGCCGCGAGTCCGCTGTCGAGCTCCGCCGCCAGCAGGTCGCCGTCCGGCTCTCCGCCGCGGGCATAGCGCGCCGCGCTGAACGCCGCGAGGGCGCTCCGCAGCCGCTCCAGATCGCCGTCGGAGCAGGCCGCCGATGCGGTCGCCGCGCCGCCGCGGGCCGCCGCGCTCGCCAGGCGCCCCGGCGTCACGGCGGAGGACACGACGACGGACCGCGCCCGCAGCAGGCCGGTGCGGACCCGCAGCTCGCCCGCCAGCGGCTCGCCGGCTGCGCCGCCGGCGCGCTCGGCCGCCGGCCGCCCCAGCGCGACCGCCGCCGCCAGACGCAGGGCCGTGAGCGCCCGCTGTATCGCAGCCTGCGTCCAGCCAGCGGTGAGGCTCAGCTCCCGTAGCGCCGCCAGCTCCCCAGCCGCCGCCCAGGCGACCGCGGCGGCCGGCGCCGGCCGCGCCGCTCGTGCGGCCAGGCCCCGCCGCTCCCGCCGCGCGCGCCGCACGCCCAGGGCGAGCAGTCCGACCGCCACGACGCCCAGTCCCACGGCAACCAGCATCGCCAGCCGGGCGCGAAACCCGCGCGTCTCGGCGGCGCCCAGCGTGCCCGGCTCGAGGCCGCGGATATCGCCGCCGTCTTCCGGAACCAGCGACAGGACGCGGATGGATTCGGCCGGCAGGATGTACGTCAACTCCCGTCCGGGCAGGAGCGCCCCGTCCTCGAGCTGCCGTTCGATGCGGTAGTGGAGCTCGAGCGGCGGCAACTCGACATCGGCGCCGAAGTGGTCCTCCCCGGCGAGACGCAGCGTGTAGTGGTACTGGAACAGGCGCTCGGGACCCGTACGGACGTCGGCGAAGCGCTCCCCGCGCAGGACGTCGAACGGGGGCACCTCCAGCGTCTCGGGCTCCAGCCCGGCCAGATCCGGCACGGCCCGGGCGCGGTCCGTCTCCACGACGCGGCAGGTCAGCGTCATCGTGAAGTGCTCGCCGACCCGCACGGAGCCCGGATCGACCCGCCGCCAGCAACGGAGCGCATCCGTCGCCTCCCGGGCAACCCGGGATTGAGCGCCGGCGGCCGCCGCGCCGCCGAGCTGGCCGCCCGCCCACACGGCGGCCAGCACCAGGAGCGGTGGCAGGACAGGACTCATCGCTTGCGCCTCCGCCGGCTGTCGAGAAACTCGGCGAGCGCCCCGTGCTCGCGCCCGGACTGCACGCGGACGACGTCGAGACCGCGCTGCCGCGCCGCCGCCGCGGAGCGATCCTGCCAGTCGCGGACCCGCTCGCCCAGCCCCTCGATATCGCGCGCGGAGAGCAGGCGGGGCTGCCCCGATTCCGCGTCGTACACCTCGATCCAGCCGGTCGACACCGGGGGCAGCTCGAAGGCGAAGGCGCTGTCGACCATCACGAAGAACACGTCGTGCAGCGCGTTCAGCGCCGCGAACTCCTCGACGAGAGTCTCCGGCGGATCGACGAGAAAGTCCGACACGACCGGCATGAGCGAGCGCTTGCGAAGCAGGCCGGCCAGGTCGCCGTGCCCCTCCGGACAGCGATCGCCGGCCGCGTCCGACAGGCTGTCTTGATAGACGTCCACGCAGTGCATGGCGTGATTCCTGCCGGTGCGCGGCCGCGCGGCCAGCCGCCGCCGGCGGCCGTCCATCGCGATGAGCCCGACCAGGTCCTGGCAGAAGGCCGCGGCCAGCCCCAGGGTGGCGACCGTGCGGGCGATCACCTTGGCGATCGGCGTGCCGTCGACGCCGCACTGCGTCGAACGCGACGTGTCGGCGACGATGATGACCGGCGCGGTGCTCTCCTGCTCGAACTCGCGGGTGATCAGCGGGCTGAAGTTGGTGAGGCTCGACTGCGGCCAGTCGACTGCCGAGGGCCGATCGCCGGGCTGCCAGTCGCGCAGCCCGACCAGATCGAAACCCGATCCGTGGAAGACGCTCTGGTGCGCGCCCGGCGCGTGCTCGCGCATCCGGCGCAGCACGACCAGCTCGATGTCCTGGATCTCCTCCCAGCTCACCAGCCGCTCCCCGACGGGCGTCGTCATGGAATCGGTACGCGCTCGACGATGTCGTCGATGACGGTTTCCGCCCGGACCCCGTGGTTGGCCGCGTGCGGCGCGAGCCACACGCGGTGGCCGAGGATGTACCGGGCGAGTTGCTGCACGTCCTCGGGATACACCTCCGAGCGGCCGCCGGCGAGCAGCGCCCACACCTTCACCAGGCGTCCCCAGCAGATGGTCGCGCGCGGCGATGCGCCCAGGTCGACGAATCGCTCGACCAGCTCCGACGGCGAGCGGGTGAACCACTCCGTGTCGGCGTCGTACGGCCGGGAGGCGGCTACCAGCCGCTGGATGTAGCGCCCCAGCGCCTCGTGCAGGAAGACGCGCTCGGTGATGGCGGATCGCAGCTCGATGACCCGTTCCTTGCGGATGAGGCCGTCGAGCCTGACCTTCTTGAAGTCGAAGTCGACCAGCTTCTGCTCCTCGGCCGGCGGCAGGTAGCCGATGGTCACCATGATCGCGAAGCGGTCCGTGGCGGCCTCCGACAGCGGGAACGTTCCCTGCCCCAGCTCGACCGGGTTCATCGTGGCGATGGCGAAGCTGAACGCCGGCAGCTGGTAGGTCTGCTTGCCGACGGTGACCGCCCGATCCTGGAGGCCCTCGAGGAACGCGCTCTGCGACTTGAGAGGGATCCGGTTGATCTCGTCGAGCAGAATGACTTCCGCCGACGCCAGCGGGCCGAACTCGGTCATCAGGGCGCCGGTGACCGGGTTCACCATCTCGAATCCGACGACCTCGGTCGGCTGCAGATCCGCCCGTCCCTGCAGGCGCGCGAACTTGGCCCCGCTGATGGCGGCCAGGATGACGCCGAAGAACGTCTTCCCCACGCCGGGAACGCCGCGCAGCAGCAGGTTGCCGGCATTGACCTGGCGCTGCTGCTCGCGGTCGTACGTCGTCGGGATCTCGGCCATCAGCACCATGTTGGCGAGCGCCTTCTCCCGCTCGTACCCGACGAGCGCCTTGCTCCCCTCGGCGACGATCGCCGCGTGGAAGTCGACCGCGTCCCTGAGATCCGCATCCATTCAACTTCCGTTCTCGAGGGCGGCGATGGCCTTGCCGACGCGCACGTACCTTTCGTAGCGGTCCTGGTAGGTCTGGAGCTTCTCCTGGTTGACGGCGGCCAGACGGGTGCGCAGCGCTTCGGCCGCGTCCGGGTCGGCTCCCGCCAGGGCGGACTCGGCCGCTGCGGCGCGCTCCTTGTACTCGAGGTCGTGCCGGCGCTCCCAGGCCAGCCAGTCGGCCGTCCAGCGCGCGTGGGCGGCCTCCACCGCCTGCCGCGAGAAGGGAAACCGACCGCCGCTCGCGGCGTCGAGCTGCGCGAACGCCTCGGGGAACAGCGCGCGCGCCGTCCGCGCCACCTCGGACCAGGCCACGAAGCGCTCCGGGTCGGCGTGTCCCGCAGCCACCGCCGGCCCGAACGTGGCCAGCAGTTGCAGCAGCGCCTCCTCGCGCCGCCGGCGCCGGAGCTCGGGCAGCAGCAGCGCGACCCCCACGCCTGCCGCCAGGAGGACGACGACCGCCAGGAGTCCCGCGCCGGTCACGCTCCCGCCATTCCGCCGCTTCAGTACTGCAGCGCCGCGACGACCCGCTCGCCCGCGAGCCGCCCGCGGCCCTCGAGCGCCGTCAGCTCGACCAGGAACGAGAGCCCCGCCACCCGTGCGCCGGAGCGCTTGACGAGGGCGACGCCGGCCTGCGCCGTTCCGCCGGTCGCCAGCAGGTCGTCGACGATCAGGGCGTGTTGGCCCGCCGCGAGCGCGTCGTCGTGCATCTCGAGGGTGTCGCTGCCGTACTCGAGATCGTACGTGACCTGCGTCGTTCTCCACGGCAGCTTGCCCGGCTTGCGCACCGGCACGAAGCCCACGCCCAGGCGGTCGGCGACGGCGGCGCCCAGGATGAAGCCCCGGCTCTCGATGCCGACGACGACGTCGGGACGCGGGTCGCGATAGGGGTCGGTCACGGCATCGACCGCCGCCCGAAAGCCGTCGGCATCCCGCAGCAGCGTGGTGATGTCCTTGAAGAGAATCCCCGGCTTGGGGAAGTCCGGCACCTCCCTGATCAACCGCCTCAACGCTTCCATCGCACTCCCCTAGCCCGGCAATCGTCGCCTCCGGCTCCGGTTGCCGCCCAACCAACCCTCGCTAGAACTCTGCGCCGTTCTACGACGCAGAGTTCTAGCCGCGGCCGGTCAGCGGCGGATCGCGAAGCCGACGAACCGGCCCGTCGGCTGCAGCCCTTCCGCCGTCACGCCGTCGACCCGCGCGAGGGGCGGCCCGCGGTGAATGAGGCGCTCGAAGCGGGCGACGGCTTCCTCGTACCCCTCGACCAGCGCCTCGACCTGCCCGTCGGCCAGGTTCCGGACGTAGCCGCGGAGGCCTTCGCGGCTGGCCGCCGCCTCCGTGAAGAACCGGAACCCCACGCCCTGCACCAGGCCGCGCACGAGATACCGCCGGGCAATCAGCACGTCCATCGACCGGTGCGCGATTATAGCCGACTCGTTTCGCGCGCCGGTCGCGCAAGTCGTTGCAACAGCCGCATGTACGGACGCGCGAAGCGCGGCGCGCCCGGCCGCCGACTGTGGTACGCTCGTCCCGGGCCGGATGAGTCGCCGGCGCCGCCAACTGGGAGGAACCAGAATGACTTCTGCAACTCGGCTTGGTGCCGGCATCCTGCTGTTTGCCGCCCTCCTGCTGCGGGGCCCCGCGCCCGCCGCGCAGTTCGACAGCGTCGGGTCGCTCGACTTTCCGACCTCCGCGCGCTCGGCCGAAGCCCAGCAGCACTTCCTGCGCGGCGTCGCCATCCTGCACAGCTTCGGGTGGCTGCAGGCCATCGAGGAGTTCCGCGCGGCCCAGGCGCTCGAGCCCGACTTCGCCCTCGCGTACTGGGGCGAGACGCTGTGCTACAACCACCCGCTCTTCGCGACCTCGGCCGACGACGACAACCCGCGGGCCGCGCTGGCGCGCCTGGGCGCCACGCCCGCCGAGCGGCTCGCGAAGGCGCCGACGGCGCGCGAGAAGGGCTTCCTCCAGGCCGTCGAGGCGCTGTGGGCCGAGGGCGACTACGACGAGCGCCGCGTCGCCTACATGGAGGCCATGGAGCGGCTCTACCGGCAGTTTCCCGACGACCACGAGGTGGCGACGTTCTATGCGCTGTCGCTGCTCAGCGGATCGCGCGCGCTGGGCGATCAGTCGGGGCGCCTCGAGATGCGCGCCGGCGCCATTGCGCTCGGCGTCTTCGGGGCCAACCCGGACCATCCGGGGGCGCCGCACTACGCGATTCACGCCTTCGACGATCCAATCCACGCACCGCTTGCGCTGCCGTCCGCGAGGCGCTACGCCGAGATCGCCCCGGCCGTGGCGCACGCCCGGCACATGCCGACGCACATCTTCATCCAGCACGGCATGTGGGACCTCGTCTCGCGGCACAACCAGTCGGCCTACGACGCGGCCCGCGCCCTCTGGACCCCGGGCGACAGCGTGGGTGATACCGTCCATCCGCTCGACTGGGGCCAGTACGGCGACCTCCAGCGCGGCGACTACGCCCGGGCGCGCACCTGGATCGAGCGCCTCGAGAAGGTGATCGACGAGAGCGACGGCGCGCAACGGGCCGTCGCTTCGCTGGCGCTGCTTCGGGCGCGCTACGTGGTCGAGACCGAGGAGTGGAAGACCGAGCCGCCCACCGACGACAGCTCGGCGCACGAGCTGCTGGCGACCGGGCTCAGCGCATTCCGCCAGGGCGACGCCGACACGGTCCGCCGCGCGGCCGCCGCGCTCGAGGCGCAGGCGGCCGACAGCGGCAAGCTGGCGCAGATCATGCAAAAGCCGGTGCAGATCATGCACAAGCAGGTGGCGGCGCTCGCGGCGCTCGCCGACGGACGCGGCGACGAGGCGGTGGCGCACATGGACGCGGCCATCGCCGTCGTCGAGACGATGCGGCCGCCCAACGGCGCCGCGAACCCGGTCAAGCCGCCGTACGAGCTGTACGGCGAGATCCTGCTGGAGCTCGGACAACCGGCCGCGGCGGCCGAGAAGTTCGAGCAGTCGCTGCTGCGCATGCCGGGCCGCATGCGCTCGCTGCTGGGCGCCGCGCGCGCCGCCGCGGCCAGCGGCGATCCGGCGACGGCGCAGTCGCGCTACGAAACGCTCGTCGGCCAGTGGCGCGGGCAGGCGGAGGATCCAGTGGCCGCCGAGGCCCGCGAGTTCACCAGAGGTCGCGGCTGAGGGTTGGCTTGGGGCGAAGCCCATCTGATTGAGGTTCCCATGAGGAAGACACTGGCCACGGCGGTCGCGGCGCTCGCGGGTGCGGTGCTGCTCGGCTCGACCGGCGCCGCGCAGACTCCGGACACGTACGACTACTGGCAGCACCAGCGGCAGATGGTGCGCTACGGCCAGCAGGCCATCTTCATGTGCAACGGCCTGTTCACCTCGCACCGCACGCTCGAGCAGGTCTATGCCCAGGAGCTGGCCTTCCTGCCGGAGCCGGTGGGGACGCCGGCCGGCGGCGACTACACGATCGACCGCGAACGGCGGGCCGTGACGATCGGCGCCGGGCACGGCGTCCCGCAGATGCGGGCCGCTTTCCGCGACGGCATCGGCTGCATCATCCTCGCGCCCGGGCAGACCCTAGACGACATCGACGCCCTGCCGGTGCAGACGCTGGCTCGGCCGGCGGACGATCCGGCGGCGATTGCCTGGCCGGACGGCGATCTCGTCGCGCGGCAGGCGCTGCCGTCCTACATCGACGAGGGCGCGTTGCAGGCGGCATCCGACTGGTCGTTCGATCGCGAGTCGCCGGAGCAGGTCACGCTGAGCCTGCTCGTCGTCCATCGTGGCGCGATCGTCCATGAGCGCTACGCGCCCGGCGTCGAGATGACGACGCGGACGCGCACCTGGTCGACCGCCAAGAGCATCGCCTCGACGCTCATCGGCATGCTCGTCGACGACGGCAAGCTGGGGCTGGACGAACCCCTGGGCTACGACTTCTTTCCGCAGGCCGCCGCCGCCGAGCACGACCCCCGCGCGGCGATCACGCTGCGCCACGTCCTGAACATGTCGAGCGGTCTCGAGCCGATCGACAACGCGGGCCGGGAGTACGCCATCGGGTCGGGGCTGTCCTACTGGGCGGGTGCGAGCTCGGTCGTCGGCGCGCGCAGCCGGGGCCTGATTCGCAAGCCGGGTACCAACTGGGACTACGAGAACTACGACACGCTGCTGGGCGTCTACGCCCTGAAGCGCGCGCTGGGCGGCGGGCAGGCCTACCTCGAGTTCCCGCGGCGGCGGCTGCTGGACCGCATCGGCATGCGCAACACGCTCCTGAGCACGGACCGCTTCGGCGACTTCGTGCTGAGCAGCCAGGTCTACACGAACGCGCGCGACCTGGCGCGCTTCGGCCTGCTGTACCTGCAGGGCGGCGTATGGAACGGCGAGCGCCTCGTCTCCCGGGAGTGGATCGATTTCGTGCGGACGCCGGCGCCGGCGACCCGGGGCCGGGGCAGCTTCTACGGCGGGCAGTTCTGGCTCGTACCCGACGGCCGGACCGACGTGCCCGGGGACGCCTACTCGACGTCGGGCAACCGGGGCCAGTACGTCGTCATCGTCCCGTCGCACGACCTCGTCATCGTCCGGCGGGGGCTCGACTACGGACGCCAGGGCTTCGACCGCTGGGACATGACGCGCGAGGTGCTCGAGGCGTTCGGGAGGATGCCGGCGGAGACGCAGGGGGGTTGACGCCCGCGGGGTTCACCTAGACGAATTGCACGAGCCTGACGTTCAGAGCCCGGGTCGCGCCTGCGGCGCCCTTCCACTGGACCAGGATCGGGCTCTGGTAGGTGCCCCAGCCGATCTCTCCGCGGCCGTCGCCGCCACGGTCCAGCACCGGCAGGCTGATGCCCCGCTTCATGCGCAGGAAGTGCGACACGGGGAGAGCCAGCGCCCGGTTCATCAGCCGCTCCACCAGCGACTGGCGGACGCCCACGCGGTCCATGAGCTTGTTGAAGAGCTGCACCGCGTCGTACTGGGCGTAGCCCAGCGCCCGCGCCGGTATGGCTCGCGGGGACTGCAGCGCCTCCTTGCCGATTTGCGCCATGAAGCGGAACGGGTCCCTCAGCACCTCCCGCAGGTCGTGCGTCATGAGCAGGGTCTCGTACTCGTTCACCGTCAGGCCCGCGCTGCGCTCGTCCGCGGGCAGCGACACGTCGAAGCGACCGAACGATACCCGGTGCCGCCGCGCCAGATCCTCCAGCCGGCTGATGAAGCCGAGGCGCGGATCGCGCAGGTTCTGGGCGTCGATCGCGTGCGCTGACGCGTCCACCTGCACCTGCGCCCGGAAGACCTCCTCCTCGCGGTTGTAGGCGATGACCGTCGTCCGCCGCTGCCGGGTGCCGCCCACGTGGACGCCGTCCAGCTCCACGAACCACACCGGCTCGTTGCCGCGCAGCTCGTAGGACGTGGCGTTGCGCAGCCCGCTGCCCATGAACGCGAGGTGCGAGTCGGCGTTGCGGGGCTCCACGGCGCGCTGCTGCTCGGAGAGCTCCGTCCGCAGATGGACCTTGTCGTGGACGTAGTCGGCGCCCGGCGGAAAGAGCTTGTTGAAGACCTGCAGGTAATCCTGGATGTTGTTGCTGTCGTGGTCGAGCACCGCGGCCAGACGCTGGTCGAGATAGCCGGCCGTGGTGTGGTCGGAAATGTAGAACGCCTTGGGATAGCGGGTGAACTCGGACCCGAACTCCTCGCGCAGCTTGCCGCGCACGTCGATGAGATCGAGACGGGACGTGGGCCGGATGCGGAGCGTCGCGTGGAAGGGGTTCTCCCCGCTCCGGGTGCGCCGGTTCACCAGGATCATCGTCCGGGCCTCATGGTACGTCATGACCGTGCGACGCGCCAATTTGGCCGGACCAGGGCTGACGGACTTCGTGACAGGGTCTGCAGATGTTGTCGGCGGGGGCTCCGAGGTCACGCCGCAGCCGGGAGCACATCTGCTCCCGATGCGCGCGCCGCCCGGGCGGGCCGACGGTCGAGCACCCAGGCCACCGGGATCGAGCAGTCGAGCACCGGTGCGTTCACCGGCGCCCCTCGTCACGCAGCGCGAGTATCTCGTCGACGCTCGCCCAACCGATACGCCGGCGCAGCGCGCGCAGGGCAGCTACGGCGCTTGGCGGCGGTGATGCGCGGCACGGCGCATGGACCGACGCCTGCGAAGGCGGTCGACAGGAAACGGAAAGGTGGTCGGGGCGAGAGGATTTGAACCTCCGACCCCTCGGTCCCGAACCGAGTGCTCTACCAGGCTGAGCCACGCCCCGACACAACTACTATTCTAGCGCAGTCTGCCCGCCCGGGTCAGCCGGTTTCGGCGGTCGCGCCGGAAAGCAGCGCATCGACCGTCTCGAGGGCGTCGTGCGCCGTCCAGTCGGGCTGCAGCGGCGTCACGGAAATCCAGCCCTCACGCACGGCCTGATAGTCGGAGCCGGGGTCGGACTCCCAGTCGAGCTGCGCGACGTCGATCCAGTAGTACGGCTGCTGTCGGGGATCGAACGCCTCGGTCACGGCCGTCTTGTGATTCCGTCGCGCCTGCCACGTGCTCCTGATCCCGCGCGCCGGGCCGCGCGGCACGTTGACGTTCAGGAACGTGCGCGGCGGCAGCCCCGTCTCCAGGACGCGCGCGGCCAGTTGCGCCGCGGTCGCGGCCGCCTGCATGAAATCCGGCTCTCCGCGCACGCGCTTCTGCGACACCGCCAGGCTGGGTGCGCCGAGCAGCGTCCCCTCCAGCGCCCCGGCGACCGTGCCGGAGTAGGTCACGTCGTCGCCCAGGTTCCAGCCGATGTTGATCCCGGACACAACCAGCTCCGGCACGCCGCGCAGAATCCGGCTCGCCGCGATGTCGACACAGTCGGTCGGCGTTCCGTCCACGCTGAACCAGCGCTCCGCGATCTGCGTGAGACGCAGCGGACGCCTGAGCGTCAGCGCATGCCCGGTCGCGCTGGACTCGCCTTCCGGCGCGACGACGTAGACATCGCCGAGCGGGGCGAGCGACTCCGCCAGCGCCGCGATGCCGGCCGAGCGCACGCCATCGTCGTTGGTTACGAGAATCCGGTGCATCTTCAAGATGGGGCTGCGCCCCAAGCCCCCGGCGTTCGCTTGCGGGGGCCCCTTCGCCCCGCGCCGCTACCGCCGAGGCACGCGGTGCGCGCCTTGCGCCGGCTGCGCCGGCGCGCAATCAGACGGGGCTTCTGCCCCAGGCTCCCGGCGTTCGCTTGCGGGGGGGCCTTCGCCCCGCGCCGCTGCCGCCGAGGCGCGCGGTGCGCGCCTTGGGGGGTCCGCGCGCCGCTCAGTGTATCCGGTTTGGGGGCGTCGCTGGCCGCGGCGCCCGGGCGGCGGCTATATCATGGGCGTTGTCGCCATGGCGCATCCGTTCGACGCGGTGCTGCTCATCAGTTTCGGCGGGCCCCAGGGGCGCGCCGACATCCGGCCGTTCCTGCGCAACGTGCTGCGCGGCCGCCGCATACCCGACGCCCGCTTCGAGGCCGTCGTCGGACACTACGAGCGGTTCGACGGCGTCTCGCCGCTGACCGCCATCACGCTGCGTCAGGCCGCGGGCCTCCGCGCGCGGCTGGCAGCCGACGGACCGCCGGTTGCCGTGTACGTGGGCATGCGCAACTGGCATCCGTTCCTGGAGGACACGCTGGCCGCGATGGCGCAGGCCGGCGTGCAGCGTGCGCTCGCCGTGCCGCTGGCCGCCCACCATACCTACTCGAGCTGCGGCCAGTACAAGCAGAACGCCGCCACGGCGAGGCGCTGGTTGCGCGCCACGCGCGGCTGCGACGTCGAGCTCACGTACCCGCCAGGCTGGCACGCCCACCCGGGCTTCGTGAGCGCGAACGCCCGTCACATCGAGCAGGCGCTGGCGGAGCTGGCTCCGTCCGGGCGGGACGGCGCGCGGCTCGTCTTCACCGCGCACAGCATCCCGCGGTCGATGGCCGACGAGTCCCGCTACGTGGCGGAGCTGGAGGAGTCGGCGCGGCTCATCGCGGGCGAGCTCGGGCGATCCGACTGGGCGCTCGTCTATCAGAGCCGCAGCGGCAGGCCTGCGGATCCCTGGCTGGAACCGGATGTCTGCGACTACCTGCGGGCGGAACGCGCGCGCGGACTGGCCGCGGCAGTGCTCTGCCCGCTGGGATTCGTCGCGGACCACGTCGAGGTGCTGTACGACCTCGACACGGAGGCCGGCGACGTGTGCGACGCGATCGGGCTCGACATGCGGCGCGCCCCGGCGGTCAACGACCACCCGCTCTTTCTCGACGCGCTCGCCGACGTCGTGCGCACGGCCTGGAGCCGCTACGCCGCGGGCCGCGCCCTGCCGATCGTGCCGCCCGTCCCGCCGCCCCGGGCCGAGCCGCCCCCACCCGCCCGCTGAGGGCGCTAACCGCCTCAGCCGGCCACCGGCGCGGCGCAGTGCTTGTCGAACGCGGCCGTCAGCTCGCGGGCGATGCTGTCGGCCTCCTGGTTCTCGATCTGGTGCCGCTCCATCATGTAGACGAGCTTTCCGTCCTGGAGCAGCGCCACCGCCGGCGACGACGGCGGGTACCCGGTGAAGTAGCCGCGCGCCTTCTCGGTCGCCTCGATGTCGGCTCCCGCGAACACCGTGGCGACGAGGTTCGGCTTCACGGCGTGCTGCAGCGCCAGCGCCACGCCGGGACGGGCCTTGCCCGCGGCGCAGCCGCAGACGGAGTTCACCACGACCATGACCGTGCCGGGGGTCTCGCCCAGCCCCTTGTCCACCTCGGCGGCTGTGCGCCACTCGACGGCGCCGAGACGCGTCAACTCGTCGCGCATCGGCGCGATGAAGAACTCTGGATACACGTTCTGCTCCTTTCAGGGCACGGAGAACGGACCAAGGGTAGCACACGGTGCGGCGCCGACCGGTCAACGTGCGCCGGCGGCGGCTAGGCGCCGGTTGAAGACCCGCAGCAGCAGCAGCGCGACGCCCCACTGCAGCAGGCAGGTGCCCAGGCTGTAGACGCGCAGCGGGTTCCACCACTCGGCCGCGTCGTAGACGGCGACGGCCTGGTAGACCCACCACCCGAACATGGCCGCGAACTCGACCGGCACCAGGTACTTGAGCACCCATTCGTACATTCGTCCCAGGCGCCCGGCGTCCGGGCCCAGATCGACCAGCTCGGTGCGAAACCGCCGCTGCCCGTAGCCGGTCACGGCCAGCGACATGAACAGCCCGCTGATCATCAGGGCGAGGCCCCAGACCCAGTCCTGATTCTCGAACACCGCCATGCTCACGGCGGACGGCATGCCGCACACGATGCCGGCGCCGGCCACGACCCGGACCGCCGCGCGCCGCGACAGCCCGCCATCCATGAGCGCCCGCGTCGCCAGCTCGATCATGGCGATCAGGGACGACAGCGCGGCGCAGAAGAGCGCCAGGAAGAATATCGGGAGAAAGATGCGGCCCGCCGGCACCAGCTCGAACAGTTGGGGGATCCAGATGAACGTCAGCCCGGTGTTGCCGGCCGCCATCGCCTCCAGCGCCTCGGCGGTCGACAGGATGGCGAAGGCGGCCGGCAGGATCGCCATGCCGGCCAGCAGCGACGCCACGTTGTTGCCGACGCCGATCGCCGTCGCGCTGCGGACCACGTTCTCCTCGCGCCGGACGTAGATCGCGTAGGTGAGCAGCAGGCCCCATCCGGCGCCCGTGGACCAGGCCGACTGCGTCAGGGCCTCCAGCCACGTCCGATAGTCGAGGAGCGCCGACAGGTCCGGCTGGAACAGGAACGCCAGGCCCCGGCCCGCCCCGTCGAGCGTCACCGACCGGGCGACCGCAACCAGCAGCAGCACGAACAGCGTGGGAATCAGCACCCGGTTCGCGCGCTCGATGCCGCCCGCGACGCCGCGGGTGACGATGGCTGCGCCGATCGCGAGCGCGGCGACGTGGAACAGAACCGGCTGCCAGACGGACTGGCTGTACGCCTCCCAGTAGCCGCCGGCGTCGACCGCCAGCTCGCCCGTGAAGCTGGCGAAGACGTACTTCAGCGTCCAGCCCGTGACGACCGAGTAGTAGAACATGATCATGGTCGTCGTCACGACCACGAAGCCCCCCATCCAGGCGCGGCGGCGACCGAGAAAGGTGGCGAAGGCGCCGATCGGCCCGCGCCGGGCGCCGCGTCCCAGACCGAACTCGGCGATCAGCAGCGGGAGCGACCACAGGACGAGAAACAGCGCCCACGGAATCAGGAACGCGGCGCCGCCGTTCTGCGCGGCGATGCGGGGGAACCGCCAGAGGTTGCCGGTTCCGACGGCCATGCCGAGGCCGGCGGCGATGATCGCCCAGCGCGACGAGAACAGTTCGGGCTTCACCATGTTCCCCGCCGAAGAGGCTTCTTCAGTGTAGCAGGAGCGGTGCCGACCTTGCTATGGGTCGTATCAAGTCCTATACTTGGATCGATGCAACTCGGGGATGTGCATGGCCCGTGAGGTGATCTTCATCAGCATGGCGGCCCGGGAGCTGGGAATGCACCCGCAGACCCTGCGCAAGTACGAGCGCCTGGGTCTCGTGCGGCCGACGCGGACCATCGGCAGCATGCGCCTCTACTCCAGCGAGCAGATCGAGCGGCTGCGCGTCATCAAGCGGCTGGTCGACGAGCTGGGCATCAACCTGGCCGGCGTGCAGCAGCTCCTGGAGGTGGCCGACGTCGTGGAGCGCATGCGCCCGCTGGTCGACGAGGAGGGCGGCTCGCGCAACAGCCGGCGTGCGCTCCGGCGGGAGCTCGATCGGCTCACCCGGCTGCTGGGACTGTAGCGGTCATGGAGTTCAAGGACTACTACAAGGTGCTGGGCGTCGCCCGCGACGCGGCGCCGGCGGCCGTCAAGAAGGCGTACCGCAAGCTGGCGCGCCGGTACCATCCGGACGTCAATACCGGGGACGACGCGGCCGAAAGGCGCTTCAAGGAAATCAACGAGGCGCACGAAGTCCTCGGCGATCCCGACAAGCGGCGCCGGTACGACGAGCTGGGGGCGAACTGGCGCCACTACGATCAGGCGCGGGCGGCAGGCGCAGGCCCCTTCGCGGGCGCGCCGTTCGGCTTCGGCGCCGCGCACCCCTTCTCCGACTTCTTCGAGACCTTCTTCGGCGGGTCCGCCCCCGGCCGGCGCCCGGCGCGACCCGCCGGACGGGGCGCGGACATCGAGCACGTGCTCGAGCTGAGCCTCGACGAGGCGTTCCGCGGGTCGACCCAGCGGCTGCTGATCCGCGGCGGCGCGCCGCCGCGGCCGGTCGACGTGCGCATCCCGGCCGGCGTGACGGACGGCGCGCTCATCCGCGTCGCGGGCAAGGGCGAGCCCGGGAGCGGCGGCTCCGCGGCGGGCGACCTGCTGCTGCGCGTGCGCGTCGCGCGGCATCCGCGCTTCAGCCTGCACGACCGCGATCTGCACGTCGAGGTCGCCGTCCCGTTGATTACCGCCGTCCTCGGGGGCAGCGTCGAGATGGTGCCGCTCGACGGGCAGGCGGTTCGCCTCAGGATTCCGGCGGCCACCCAGCCGGGTCAGGTGTTCCGGCTCAAGGGTCGGGGGATGCCCGGCGCCGGGCGGCGCTCCCGCACCGGTGATCTGCTCGCCACGGCCCGCGTGACGATCCCGGAGCGGCTGAGCGGCGCGGAGCGCGCCCACTACGAGGCCCTCGCGGACCTCGCGAAGCAGACGGACCCGCAGGTGAAAGGGACGGTTGCGTGAGCATGAACCAGGCCACGGAGAAAGCACAGGAGGCCCTGCTGTCGGCGCAGCAGCTCGCCGGGCAGGCGGGACATCCGGAGTTGGAGCCGGAGCACCTCCTGGTCGCGCTGGCGGAGCAGGAGGACGGCATCGTGCCCGGACTCCTGCGCCGGCTCGGGGTCGATCCGGCGGCGGTCGCTGCCGCGACGCGCGCCGAGGTCGCGAAGCTGCCGGCGGCCAGCGGCGGCGCAGCCCCCGGTCAGTCCGCGCGCTTCCGGCAGGTGCTCGAGCTGGCCGTGAGCGAGGCCGGACGCCTCAAGGACGAGTACGTCAGCACGGAGCACCTGCTGATTGCCGTGGCGGCCGAAAGCGGGCGGGCGCCGGCCGCCCGGATTCTGCGCGCGCACGGCGTGGCCGGCGACCGGATCTACGAAGCGCTGACGTCGGTTCGCGGATCGCAACGGGTCACCGATCCCCACCCGGAAGGCAAGTACGAGGCGCTCGAGCGTTACGGGCGCGATCTCACGGAGCTTGCGCGCAAGGGCAAGCTCGACCCGGTGATCGGCCGGGACGAGGAGATCCGCCGGCTCGTGCAGGTGCTCTCGCGGCGCACGAAGAACAACCCCGTGCTCATCGGCGAGCCCGGCGTCGGCAAGACGGCCATCGTCGAGGGTCTCGCGCAACGGATCGTGCGGCAGGACGTGCCCGAGGGCCTGAAGCGGAAGCGGATTGCCGCCCTCGACATGGGCGCCCTCGTTGCGGGCGCCAAGTACCGCGGCGAGTTCGAGGAGCGGCTCAAGGCGGTGCTCAGGGAGGTGACCGACGCGGCCGGCGGCATCGTGCTGTTCATCGACGAGCTGCACACGGTGGTGGGCGCCGGCGCCGCGGAGGGCGCGATCGACGCGTCCAACATGCTCAAGCCGATGCTGGCGCGCGGCGAGCTGCACACGATCGGCGCCACGACCCTCGACGAGTACCGCAAGCACATCGAGAAGGACGCGGCGCTCGAGCGCCGCTTCCAGCCCGTGCTCGTCGCGGAGCCCACGGTCGAGGACACCATCAGCGTGCTGCGCGGCCTGCGGGAGCGCTACGAGATTCACCACGGCGTCAGGATCAAGGACGCCGCCCTGGTGGCCGCGGCCGTGCTGTCCCACCGCTACATCGCCGACCGCTTCCTGCCCGACAAGGCCATCGATCTCGTCGACGAGGCCGCCTCGAAGCTGCGCACCGAGATCGACTCGCTGCCGGTCGAGCTGGACGAGGCGCAGCGCCGCATCATGCAGTTGGAGATCGAGCGGGAGGCGCTGCGCAAGGAGACCGACGCCGCGTCCCGCGAACGGCTGGCGCGGCTCGACAAGGAGCTCGCGGACCGCAAGGAGGAGCGCACCGGGCTCCAGACGCAGTGGGAGCAGGAGAAGGCGGCCATCCAGTCGTCGAGAGCGCTCAAGGAGGAGCTCGAGGCGGCGCGCCACCAGATCGAGCGCGCGCAGCAGGCGGGCGACTACGCCGCAGCGTCGGAGCTGCAGTACGGGCGCCTGCCCGCGCTCGAGCGGCAGTTGCGCGACGCGGAGGGCGGCCAGCACGATGCGCCGGCGCAGACCCGCATGCTGAAGGAGGAGGTCGGCGAGGAGGACATCGCCGAGGTCGTCAGCAAGTGGACGCACATCCCGGTTAGCAAGCTGGTGGAGGGCGAGATCCACAAGCTGCTGCGCCTGGAGGACAGCCTGCGCGAGCGCGTCGTGGGCCAGGACGATGCGGTTGCCGCCGTGGCCAACGCCATTCGCCGGGCGCGGGCCGGCCTGCAGGATCCGAACCGCCCGCTCGGCAGCTTCATCTTCCTGGGCCCGACCGGCGTCGGCAAGACGGAGCTGGCGCGCGCTCTCGCCGCGCTGCTGTTCGACGCCGACGACGCGCTGATTCGCATCGACATGTCCGAGTACCAGGAGCGGCACGCAGTCTCGCGGCTGATCGGCGCGCCGCCCGGCTACGTGGGCCACGAGGAGGCCGGGCAGTTGACGGAGGCGGTCCGGCGGCGGCCCTACGCGGTCGTGCTGTTCGACGAGATCGAGAAGGCGCACCCGGAGGTGCTCAACGTGCTGCTGCAACTGCTCGACGACGGCCGGTTGACCGACGGCAAGGGCCGCACGGTCGACTTCAGGAACGTCGTCGCGATCATGACGTCGAACCTGGGGAGCCAGCACATTGCCGAAAGCGGTTCGGCGGCCGCCGGGGGCGCGCTGGACGACGACGTGCGCCGGCAGATCGACGACGTCCTGCGCGCGCACTTCCGACCGGAGTTCCTCAACCGCATCGACGAGATCATCTGCTTCCACGCCCTGGGACGGGCGCACCTGGCCGCCATCGTGGACATTCAGCTCCGCCGGCTGGCCGGGCGGCTGGCCGAGCGCAAGATGACGCTCGAGCTCAGCGACGCCGCGAAGCGGCTGCTGGCCGACGAGGGATTCGACGCGAGGTTCGGCGCCCGGCCGCTGAAGCGGGCGATTCAGCGGATCGTCCTCGATCCGCTGGCCCTGCGCATGCTGCAGGGCGACTTCGGCGAGGGCGACCGCGTGGTCGCCGGCGTCGAGGATGGCGGTCTCGCCTTCGCGAGGCGGGAGACGGTCGGCGCGTAGGCGGGGAGCCCGTGGCTAGGAGTCTGCGCCGTAGAACGGCGTAGGCTCCTAGCGAGGGTTGGTTGGGCGGCAACCGGAGCCGGAGGCGACGATTGCCGGGCTAGGAGCCGTCGAAGCCGATCCGGTTGTGGGAGCCGTCGCAGAACGGCTTGTTCTCCGACGCGCCGCAGCGGCACAGCGCGAAGGGCCGGCGCTCCACCGGCAGCTCGGCGCCGGTTGCGTCCGCCAGCGTCACGTCGTCGCCCTCGACGAGGAGCGGGCCGTTCTGCCGCACGGTGATCTTCGCCACGTTCAATCCTCCTCCTGCAATCAGACGGGGCTGCGCCCCGAGCTCCCGGCGTTCGCTTACGGGGACCCCACTGCCCCGCGCCGCTCCCGGCTTCATTCAGACGGGGCTGCGCCCCGAGCCCCCGGCGTCCGCTTGCGGGGACCCCTGTGCCCCGCGCCGCTCCCGCCGAGGCGCGCCGTGCGCGCCTGTGGCGCGGAGTCCTACCCCATTTTCTGCATCGACGCCAGGAAGTCGGCGTTCGACCTGGTCTTGCCCATCTTGTCCAGCAGCAGCTCCATCGCCTCGACGGGCGACAGCGGATTGAGCACCTTGCGCAGGACCCACACCCGGTTGAGATCGTCGCCGTCGAGCAGCAGCTCTTCCTTGCGCGTGCCGCTCTTCTGGATGTCGATGGCCGGAAACACCCGCTTGTCGACGAGCTTGCGCTCGAGATGGATCTCCATGTTGCCGGTGCCCTTGAACTCCTCGAAGATCACGTCGTCCATGCGCGAGCCGGTGTCGACCAGCGCCGTCGCCATGATCGTGAGCGAGCCCCCCTCCTCGATGTTCCGCGCGGCGCCGAAGAACCGCTTCGGCTTCTGCAGCGCATTCGAGTCGAGCCCGCCCGACAGCACCTTGCCGGAGGGCGGAATGACGGTGTTGTAGGCCCGCGCCAGCCGCGTCACGGAGTCGAGCAGGATGACGACGTCCTTGCGATGCTCGACCAGGCGCTTGGCCTTCTCGATGACCATCTCGGCCACCTGCACGTGACGCTGGGCCGGCTCGTCGAAGGTCGACGACACGACCTCGCCGTCGACCGAGCGCTGCATGTCGGTGACCTCCTCGGGGCGCTCGTCGATCAGGAGCACGATGAGGTACACCTCGGAGTGGTTCTTGACGATCGACTGCGCGATGCTCTGCAGCAGCATCGTCTTGCCGGTCCGCGGGGCGGCCACGATGAGTCCGCGCTGACCCTTGCCGATCGGCGTCATCAGATCCATGACGCGCGCCGACAGGTTCGACGCCACCGTCTCGAGCTGCAACCGTTCCTGGGGATACAACGGCGTCAGGTTCTCGAAGAAGATCTTGTCGCGCGCCTGCTCGGGCGGCTCGAAGTTGACGGCCTCGACCTTGATGAGCGCGAAGTAGCGCTCGCCTTCCTTCGGCGGCCGGATCTGACCCGACACCGTGTCGCCGGTCTGCAGATCGAACTTCCGGATTTGCGACGGCGATACGTAGATGTCGTCCGGCCCGGGCAGATAGTTGTAGTCGGGTGCCCTGAGGAAGCCGAACCCATCCGGGAGCACCTCGAGCACGCCCTCCGAGAAGATGAAGCCGCTCTGTTCGGTCTGCGCCTTCAGGATCTGGAAGATCAGCTCCTGCTTCCGCATGCCGGTGGCGCCGGCGACGTTCAGATCCTTGGCGACCTGCGTCAGCTTGGCGATGCTCATGTCCTTGAGCTCGCCGATGTTCAGCGTGTCGGCCGTGCGCCGGGGCGCATCGCTGGCGCGCTTGGCTGCCGCGGGCTTCACCGCTTCGGCCGTCGAGGCGGCATCCCCGGCGCCCGCCCCGGCGGCGGATGATCGCAATGAACGTTTCTGATTGTTTGGCATAGGTTCGGATGGGGAGAGTGGTTAGGGACTCCGCGCCAGCCTGCCGTGCAGCCGGACACGCCCCGCAGGTGCGCAGCGAGCGATGAGCAATGAGTTGGGACGCGACAGCCGGTTGGGATCCTACAGAAAAAAGCGAGTATAGGATCGGCGTCCGGCCATGTCAACACGCCGCGCGGTCAGTACCGGGCCGGCGACTCCCCGTGGGCAATCAGGCTGCATCCGACGCTCGGTTCCAGCCCGACCTCCCGCGCGCGGCGCACGACCTCGGGTCCGTCGCTGCCCGGATTGAGCCACAGCACCGGGATCTTCTTGCGGGCCACCTCGCCGACGATCCGCTCGCCGATCTCCGGGGGCACGTAGAGGGTCGCCATGTCGATGTCGACCGGGACGTCGAGCACGGAGGGATAGGACGGCAGCCCCTCGATTTCGTCGTCGCGCGGGTTGATCGGAATCACCGTGTAGCCGGCGTGCAGGAATCCCCGCACCGCCTTGTTCCCGAACTTCCGGCGATCCCGCGACGCGCCGATCACCGCCACCGTCGGCATGTCTCCAGTATACCCGTCAAATAGAATGACGTTGCCGTGCCGCGTCACGTGCTCCTGCTCATCGGCGTTTGCGCGCTCACGTTCCTGGCCGGCCTGGGTCTACCGGCCATCACCGATTCCGACGAGGGATTCTATGCGGAGAGCGCCCGCGAGATGGTCGAGAGCGGCGACTGGCTGACGCCGCACTTCAACTACGCGCATCGCTTCGACAAGCCGGTGCTCTACTACTGGCTTGCCGCCGGCGCCTACCGCCTGGTCGGCGTCGGCGAGGCGGCCGCGCGCCTGCCCTCCGCGCTGGCCGGACTGGGCCTGACCCTGCTCGTCTTTCTTGCCGGCCGGCGCTGGTTCGACGACGCCACGGGGCTGCTCGCCGGCCTCATCGCGGCCACGAGCTTCGGCCACGTGGCGATGGCCCGGCAGGCCCTTCCGGATCTGACGCTCGCGCTGCTCGTCACCCTCGCCACGTGGTGCGCGCTGGTCGCCGCGCTGGATCCCCCGCGGCGGCGGGGCGCCCTCCCTGCCGATCGCCGGCGGCGCTGGCTCGTCGCCGCGGCGGTCGCCGCCGCGGGCGGCGTGCTTGCCAAGGGCCCGGTGGGCCTTGCGCTGCCGGTCCTGGTGGTCCTGCCCCTCGCCGGCTGGGAGCGCCTCGCGGGCCGCTCGCGGTGGCACCTCCGGCGCGCCCACCTCGTCCCGGCCGCGCTGGCGTTCCTGGTGGTGGCCGTGCCCTGGTTTCTCGGCATGACCGTCGTGCACGGCGTCGAATACCTCGACCGGTTCTTCGTCACCGAGAACCTCGACCGGTTCGCGACGGCCCGCTTCAACGACCCCCGGCCGTGGTGGTACTACCTGCCGATCGCTATCGGCGGCATGCTGCCGTGGTCGCCGTACATGCTGCTGTGGCTGCCGGCGCTGGCCCGGTTCGCCCGGACGCGCCGGGTCGACCCGGCCACCGTGCGCCTGCTCTGGTGGGCCCTGGCTCCCCTGCTGTTCTATACGTTGGCAGTCGGCAAGCAGCCGCGCTACATCCTGCCGATGGTCAGCCCGCTGGCCGTCCTGCTCGCCGCCACGCTGCGCGAGCGGCTCGGCCGCCGCTCGTCGCGCGACCACCTGCTCACCGCCTGCACCACGCTGGCCGGCGCCGTGCTGGTGCTGCTGGGCATCCTGGCCTATCGCGCCCGGCCGCTGCTCGTGGACTGGGACGCGCTGTGGACCACGGCCGCCGCCGGGGCGTTCTGGGCGGCCGGGATCGGCGTCTGTCTCACGGTCGTCCGGCACCGCTGGACACCCGCGGCGCTGACCGCCGCGGCGATCGTCGCGACCCTGGTCACCTACTGCGTCGTGCTCGCCTCGCCGGGCCCGGCGCCGGTCGAGCGGATGGCGTCCCTGATTGCGGCCAGCCGCGAAGGCGACGAGCGGTACGGCCGGCACGCGGTCTTTGCGAGGAATCTCGTGTTCTATACGCGCACCGCCTTCGTGGAGCTGCCCGTCCTGCAGGCGGCCTCCGACTTCCTGCGGGCCCCGGCGCGGGTCCTGTGCGTGCTGCGGGTGCAGGACGTCGACCGGCTGGAAGCGCAGGGCGTGCCGCTCGACCGGTTGGGGCAGGTCAGCTACCTGGACACCGGGGGGCTGAATCTGCGCACGCTGCTCGACCCGCGTCCCGATCACCTGCAACGCGTCGTGCTGGTGGCGAACCGCCCGACACCGGCCCCGTAGAACCCCGCTGGCGCAGCCGGCGCAAGGCGCGCACGGCGCGCCTCGGCGGCAGCGGCGCGGGGCTGTGGGGTCCCCGCAAGCGAACGCCGGGGGTTCGGGGCGCAGCCCCGTCTAACAGCCCGTGGCAAAAGGCCTCTCGCTGCGCCGGTCGGCTCAGCCAGCTTGACAATGAGCAATTGAGCCGGCGAGCGTCGCCGGTGCCCGTTTCGGCCCCCAGGCGACCGTCAGACGCTCCCAACGGTCGATCAGACACCCGATCAGTCCGCAAATCGCCGAAAGAGTCCGCCCCTGCAGGCTCCGGGGCGTGCCGACGCCCGTCAAGCGGCGCAGGAGCAGTCCGAGGTTGCAGCCGGCCGCCTGGATGAGCACCCGCTTGCGGACATTCTCGTGGCCGCGCACCCACACCCGACGCAGACCCCCGGTCTCGTACTGGTGCGCGAAAGGCCGCTCGACCAGTTCCCCGCGGCGGCGTTGAAGACGACGACCTCGGTTGCCACGAATGCGACGGCGGTTTCCGTACAATGCCTTCTGCGCAGCACGCTTCTGCGGCGGCGTCTCCCCGGTCTTCTTGTCCTGCCAGCGGCGACGACCCCGCTCCGGCTCCGAGATGTAACTGCGGACCCCAACCTCGTCGAGCGCCACCAGCGTCTTGTCGCTGTGGTACCCCTTGTCGGCGACCACTTCTTCGACGCCCTCACCGTCCGGCTGAACCGCCTCGACCTGCTCGGCCGCCGTCGTCAGCGTCTCCGGCAACGTCGTTGAATCACCCGCCGACGCATCCTGCACACTCACCGAGAGAATGGCGCCCGTCTCCAGGTCGACCCCGTGCTCGGCCTTGTGGGCCAAGTGCGTCCGACCGTCCTTCATCTTCGTGATCTTCGCGTCCGGATCCTGGGGAGACTGCCAGTCCTTGTTCGACGTCTTCTTGCCCTTTCGGGACCGGTCGAAACGCGCCAACTCCGCGCGCGTCGGCGTCGCAAGCCCCGAGGCTTCCGCCAGACGCTGCAGAAACGCCTCGTACGATTCGCCCGTGTCCCGACGCTCGATGCTCCGCATCGCCGCGTTCGCTTCCAGCGTCGTCGCATCGACGCCGACCGTCTTGCCCCGAACCAGACCCGCTTCCGACAGCCGCTCGAGAACCCACGTGAACACGGCTCCGTGCGTCTCCACATCGATCAGCCGACGCGTCCGAGACAGCGTCGAGTGGTTCGGCGCCGCCTCGGTCACATCCAGGTCCAGGAACGACCGCAGGCTCAGCGAGTCGGCCACCCGCCACGCAATCCCACGCTCCGACGACAGGCCCTCGAAATACCCGATCAACAGCATCCGGAAATACCGCCCGGGACGCAGACTCGGACGCCCCACCCGCGCCGCGTAGAACACCGCGCACTGTCCCTCGACGAAAGCGTCGAACCCGCCCTCGTCCAGAACCCGGTTCAGACGCTCAAAGAACGGATGCCCGGCACTCGTCGGCAAATCCGCCGTCGTCACCCACAGCGGCGACCCCTGTCGCGCTCCCGGTCGCTTGCCCATTGCCATCGTGTCTCAGTGTACGAGGTCGATCGCGCCGGAGCCAGGCCGGTTCCCCGACTTTTGCCACGGGCTGCTACTAAGGAAAGATCTTGCCGGGATTGAGAATGCCGTGCGGATCGAAGGCGGCCTTCAGCCGCCGCATCAGGGCGATGACGTCGTCGGACAGCTCCAGCCGCAGATAGGCCGCCTTGGAGCGCCCGATGCCGTGCTCGCCGCTGATGGAGCCGTCGAGGCGCACGACCTGCTCGAACAGGCGGCGTTCGGCCTCGCGCGCCCGCGCGAGGGCGGCCCGGTCCTGCGGATCCAGGAGGATGTTGACGTGGATGTTGCCGTCGCCGACGTGCCCGAAGCTCGGCATGCGGAGCCGCAGGGAGCGACGCAGGACGTCGACGGCCGCGAACAGCTCGGGAATCCTGGCCTTGGGCACCACGACGTCGTGGTTGATCTTGAGCGGCGCCTGGGCCCGCAGGGCGAACGACAGCTCGCGGCGCAGCCGCCAGAGCTCGGCTCGCTCCGCCGCGTCGCCGGCCTCCCGAACCCCGCTGGCTCCCTGCGCCTCGCAGGCGAGCCTCACGCGCGCCGCTTCGGCGGCGACTGCCTCCGGCATGCCGTCGACCTCCATCAGCAGCAGCGCGCCGGCGTCCCGATCCGCCATGCGCCGTCCTGCCGCCGCGGCCAGCGCATCGAGACAGTCGCCGTCGATGAGCTCGAGGGCCGCCGGCACGACCCGCTCGGCCACCAGGCGCCCCACCGCGCTCACCGCGTCTTCGACGCTCCGGAACGCGGCGCGGATCGTTGCGCGGGCCGGCGGTTTCGGGATGAGCCGCAGGACGATCTTCGTGATGATCGCCAGCGTTCCCTCGGATCCGACCAGCAGTTGCGTCAGGTCGTAGCCGACCACGTTCTTGACGGATCGGCCGCCGGTCTCGATGATCTCGCCGGTCGGCAGCACGGCCTCGAGCCCCAGCACGTAGCGCTTCGTCGTCCCGTACTTGAACGCCCGGGGCCCGCCGGCGCATTCGGCCACGTTCCCGCCGATTACCGAGCGCTGCAGGCTGGCGGGGTCCGGCGGGTAGAACAGGCCGATCCGCTCGACCGCCTGCTGCAGGCGCGCGGTCACGACGTTCGGCTCGACGACCGCCAGCAGGCTCCCCTCGTCGATCTCGAGGATGCGGTCCAGCCGTTCCATGGCCAGCACCACCCCGCCGGCTGCCGGAACCGCGCCGCCGGTGTACCCGGTGCCGGCGCCGCGCGGCGTCAGGGGTACCCGCTCACGGTCGCAGAGGCGCGCGACCGCCGACACGTCGGCGGCCGAGGCCGGAAAGACCACCGCCTCGGCCGGACGGCCTTGCCGGAGCGCGTCGGCGCCGTACTCGCGGCAACTCGCCTCGTCCTGTCGGACGTGGTCCGGTCCGACGACCTGCACGAGTGCCTCGATGACACCGGGAGACAGCATGATCGCGGTCAGGCGCCCGTCGTCGGCGCGCGGCCCGCCCCGCGCGGCAGGCCGTCCGCGAAGGCCCGCAGCCTCTCGATGCCCGCTTCCAGGCGGGCCAGCGACGCGGCATACGAGAGACGCAGGAAGCCGGGCGCGTCGAAGGCCTCGCCCGGCGTCATCGCCACGTGCGCCTCGCGCAGCAGCGCCTGCGCGAAGTCGGCGGACGTCCGGAGCCCGTCGGGTGACAGCAGCTCCGAGATGTCCGGAAAGAGATAGAACGCGCCGCCGGGGCGCACGCAGCGGATGCGGCTCTCCGCGGCCAGCCCCGCCAGCACCCGGTCGCGGCGCTCGCGGTAGGCGTCGCGCATGGCGGCCACGCAGTCCTGCGGTCCGGTGAGCGCCTCGATGGCCGCCCGCTGGGTAATGGACGACACGTTGGACGTGGCGTGGCTCTGCACCACGTTGCACGCCGCGATCAGCTCGGCCGGCCCGATTGCCCACCCGCAGCGCCAGCCGGTCATGGCGTAGCTCTTCGACAGGCTGCCCACGAGAATCGACCGCTCCGGCAGGCGCTCGCGCAGCACCCGCGGCAGGTTGTGGGCCGCGTCGTCGTAGATGAGCCGCTCGTAGCACAGATCGAGCACGACCCACGCGCCGCGGCGGTGCGCCGCGTCGGCAATCTCGGCCAGGTCGTCCTCGCTCACGAGCGCCCCGGTCGGGTTGCCGGGCGAGTTGACGACGACGGCCCGCGTCCGCGGCGTGAAGGCCTCGAGGACCGCCGCGGCGTGCAGCCGGAAGCCGTCCTCCGGATGCGTGCGCACCGTCACGACCTCGGCGTCGGCCAGCCGCACCTGGGCCGGGAGGCTCGGCCAGCCGGGCGCGTGCACGATCACCTGATCGCCCGCGCCGCAGAGCGCCATGGCCGTGTTGAAGAGCGCCTGCTTGCCGCCCGCCGCGACGATGACGTCGTCGGGCTCGAACGGGACGCCGTAGTCCGCGCGGTACCGCGCGCAGACAGCCTCGCGGAGCTCCTGCACGCCCGCGTTCGGCGTGTAGCGGGTGAAGTCCTCGGTTATGGCCGAGATGCCGGCCGTCTTGATGTGGGCGGGCGTCGGGAAGTCGGGCTCGCCGGCGCCGAGGTCGACGACATCGATCCCTCGCCGCCGCAGCCGGGTCACCTCGAGCGTCACCTGCTGCGTCTGCGACGCAGGCACGCGGGCCGCCCGCGGCGAGAGCATGCCGGTCAGACGCTCACCGCCCCGAGGCCGTGCTTGGCCGCGAGCCGGGCCGCGACCACCTCGGGCACCAGGCCGGCCACGGATCCGCCGAGGGCGAAGACCTCCTTGACCAGCCGGGAGCTGACGTAGGTATACGGTTCCGCGGGCATCATGAACACCGTCTCGAGCTCGGCGCTCAGGCGCCGGTTCATGAGCGCCATCTGCATCTCGTACTCGAAGTCCGAGATCGCCCGCAGGCCGCGGACGATGACGTTCGCGCGGCGGCCGCGGGCGTAGTCGACGAGCAGCCCGTCGAACGTGTCGACCTCGACGGCGGGCTGGCTCACGAATACCTCGCGCGCCATCTCGGCGCGTTCCGCGACCGAGAACAGGGCCGACTTGTCGGGATTGACCAGCAGCGCTATCACGATCCGATCGAACAGGCGCGCGCCGCGCTGAATGATGTCGACGTGCCCGTTGGTCAACGGGTCGAACGACCCGGGGTACACGGCCAGACGCGGAGAATGATCGCCCTGCATCCTGCTGCTTCGCCGGTCAGTCCCGACTGCCTCCCGGGAGCCGCGCGTAGAAGTCCAGCACGCTGTCGCCGGAGACGATCTCGCGGCCCCACGCCAGACCGGCCGCCGGCGGCCGGTCGGCCCGGCGCGCGCGCTCCAGCACCAGCACTCCCCCACCGGCCAGCCGCCCTCCTACCGCAGACAGTATCGCACCAATCTCGGGGTTGTCATAGGGCGGGTCGAGCAGGATCACGTCGTAGGTGTCGGCAAGCGTGCCGTCGTCGACGACCCGCGGAAGCGGACCCCGGACGATCCGGCAGCGCTCGGCGACGCCGAAGCGCGCGGCGTGCTCGGCGATCAGGGTCGCCGCCCGCCGGTCCCGCTCCACGAAGGCCGCCGCCCGCGCGCCGCGGCTGAGGGCCTCGAATCCCAGCGCGCCCGTGCCGGCGCAGGCGTCCAGCACGCTGGCGGAGACCACGCGGTCGCCGAGCACGTTGAACAGCGTCTCGCGCAGGCGGTCCGACGTGGGCCTCAGGCCGGCCCAGCGCGGCGGACGAAGGCGGCGTCCCTTGAGCGAGCCGGCGATGATGCGCACGTCAGCCGACCCCCACGAGACCGAAGCGTTCCGCCCAGCCGGCCACCATGGCGTCCAGCGCCGGCTGCGGCGGATCCAGCGCGAGCCAGGCGTGGGCCGCCCGCCGCGCCTCGTCCATGGTCGCGTGGTCGCGCAGCAGGTCGCCCACCCTCAGGGTGGGCATGCCGGACTGCCGCGTGCCGAAGAAGTCGCCGGGGCCTCGAATCTCCAGGTCGCGCTCGGCGATCTCGAAGCCGTCGCCGGTCGCGGCGACGGCTTCGAGTCGGGCCTCGGCCGCCTCCGACAGCGGGCCCTGATGGAGCAGGATGCAGTACGCACGGTGGGGTCCGCGCCCCACGCGTCCCCGCAACTGGTGCAGTTGCGCCAGTCCGAACCGCTCGGCGTGCTCGACCACCATGACCGTCGCGTTGGCGACGTCGATACCGACCTCGATCACCGTGGTGGCCACGAGCAGATCCGTGTCCCCGGCGCCGAACGCCGTCATGACGGTGTCGCGCTCGTCCGGCTTCATGCGGCCGTGCACCAGTCCGACCCGGAAGTCCGGAAAGACGTCCGCCGTCAGGTGCCGCGCCATCTCGGTCGCCGCCTTCAGGTCGACTTTCGCGGATTCCTCGACGAGCGGGTACACGACGTAGCCCTGACGGCCCGCGCGCAGTTGGCGGCGCACGAACTCGTACACCTCCGGCCGCCTGCCTTCCGGCGCCACGCGCGTCGCCACCGGCTGCCGGCCCGGGGGCAGCTCGCGAATGACCGACACGTCGAGGTCGCCGTACGCCGTCAACGCCAGCGTGCGCGGAATCGGCGTCGCCGTCATCACCAGCACGTCCGGCTGCACCCCCTTGCGGCGCAGCGCCGCGCGCTGGATCACGCCGAAGCGGTGCTGTTCGTCGATGATCACCAGACCCAGCTCGCTGAAGCGCACGGCGTCCTGCATCAGCGCGTGGGTGCCCACCGCGAGCTGCGCGCGTCCGGCGGCCAGGCTGTCCCACGCTTCGCGGCGCGCCCGCGCCGCCAGCGCGCCGGTGAGCAGCACGACGTCGAAGCGGGCGGGCCCCAGGATCCGCGCGATGTTGAGATGGTGCTGCTCGGCGAGCAGCTCGGTCGGCGACATCACGGCCACCTGCAGGCCGTTCTCCATCGCGACGAGCGCGGCCAGCAGGGCCACGATGGTCTTCCCCGAGCCGACGTCCCCCTGGAGCAGGCGATTCATCGGCCGGTCGCACGTCAGGTCGCTCACGATCTCCCGGAGCGCCTGCCGCTGGTCGCCGGTGAGCCGGAACGGCAGCACGTCGAGCGCCGCGCGGCGGATCCGCTCGTCCACGCGGATGGTCCGCGGCTTGCGTGCGGCGGCGGTTGCGCGCCGCCGCAGCGCGAGCCCGAGCTGAAAGAGGAAGAACTCCTCGAAGATCAGGCGCCGTTGCGCGGGCGTGCGGCAGCGCCCGAGGTCTTCCAGCGAGGTGCCCGGCGCGGGAAAGTGCGCGTGGAACAGCGCGGTCCGCCGATCGAGCAGCCCGTGCTCCCGGCACACCTCCGGCGGCAGCGGATCCGCGACCGCCGGCGGCAGGCGCTCGAGTCCCGCGTGGACGATCCGGCGCATGGTCTTCGACGTGACGCCGCCGGCCTTCTCGTAGACCGGCACGATCCGGCCGGTGTGAATCCGCGCGTCGTCGTCTTCGCCGGCGGCCGCCAGCAGCTCGTAGTCCGGGTTCGTCAACTGCAGGCCGCCGCCCAGGCGGCCACGCTCCACCTTGCCGTACAACGCGACCCGGCTCCCCGGCACGAGGACGTCGGCCAGGAAGGGCTGGTTGAAGTACACCGCCCGGACCCGGCCGGAACCGTCGGCGACCACCACCTCGAGGACGCGAAAGCCCCGCCGCCGGGTCGGACGCACGCCGCAGGCGAGGACCTCGCCGACGACCGCCGTCAGGTCGCCGGCGCCGAGCTGCGCGATCGGCTGCACCCGATCCCGGTCCTCGTAGCGCAGGGGGAGGCGCAGCAGCAGGTCTTCGAGGACGTGGAATCCTGCGCTCGCGAAGTCGGATGCCCGGCGCGGGCCGACGCCCCTGACGTATTGGAGCGGGGTCTGCAGCTCGTCGCTCACTGCACAACGACCGCCTCGCCGGCAGCGACGCGTATCTCGCGAATGCGGTACGGCAGCTCGAAGGGCTCGGCCAGGTCGAAGCCCAGCGGGAACGCCTCGCTGCGCGTGTGAAAGCGGACCAGCAGGTCCAGCAGGAGCAGCGGGACCGGCAGGTCGGCGATCCGCACCGACTCGACCTCGATCCGCCCGCTGCCGCCGCTGGCCTCGAGGACGCCGCTGGCGGCCACCGGCAGGTTTCCCCGCAGGTAGCTCAGCGGATCGAGCACGCCCCGCTCCCGCCCCGCGGCCACCGCGTCGAGGTCGATCCGGGCGCGCGCCTCCACGCGGCCGCCGCCCGTCATGGTGATGTGCGGCTCGGTCACGCCCGGCGGGAGCTGCGATGCCGCCTGGAAGCGGAGGTAGGCGTTGACCTCCCGCTCGGGCAGGACGACCGTCTGGCGCCGGTCCGAATCGCGGCTGCCGCGGTCGATGATGCGGGCCAGCCTGGCGGCCAGGCGCTGCCCGTCCTCGACCGTCGGTGCGCCGGTGTGCTGCACCGCGGCGGGCGCCAGACCCGCAACGAGCAACAGCATCACTACCGGTCGACACACGGTAGAGCGAGTCTAGCAGGGCGCGGCGAAACTGTCGCCCGGCGAGCGCCGCGGCGGGGCCCGTCAGCCGCGCGCCTCGCCCGTCTCGACGCGGCGCGGGGTCTCTCCCCCCAGCAGCCCCTCGACCTCGGCCCGCGTCGGGATCCCGGCGCGGGCCCCGAGCGCCCGGCACTTCAGCGCGGCCGCCGCGTTCGCGTAGCGGAGCACGTCCTCGACGTCGGCGTCCGGGCCGCCGCGCAGCCAGCCCGCGATGAAGCCGCCGCGGAACACGTCGCCGGCGCCCGTCGTGTCCACCACGTCCACGCCGAACCCCGGGGTCCGGATCTCGGTTCCGCCGACCAGGGCGAGGCTGCCGTCGGCGCCGAGCGTAGTGCAGACAATCCCTGCCGCGAACGACGAGCGCAGAACCCGCAGGGCCCGGCCCAGGTCGGCCTGCCCCGTCAGCGCGGTCGGAAACTCCTGCGCGGTGATGATCACGTCGATCTCCGCCAGCAGCGTCTCGACGCCGGGCCGGACGTGCTCCACGTCCACGACCGTGGCCGCGCCGGCCGCCCGCGCGTGGCGCGCCGCGGCCGTCGCGGCGGCCGTCTCGTGGCAGTCGACCAGCAGCACGCGGCCCGACTGCACGGCTTCCACCGGCACGTGCGCCGGATCGAGCGCCAGAGCCGGGTGCCGCGACCAGAGGACGGTGCGCTGGCCGGAGCGCTGGTCGACGACGACCACGGAGAGCGCGTTCGTCGCGCCAGGCATGATCTCGCAGGCCGAGATGTCGACGCCCTCCGCCGTCAGGCTGGCCTGCCCCGCCCGGCCGTTCTCGTCGTCGCCGAAGCGGCCGACGTAGCGGGCCGCCCAGCCGAGCCGGCTCACGGCGGTCATGGCGGACGCGGCCTGCCCGCCGGGGCGCGAGGCGAGCTCCAGGATGGGAACCTTGGCGCCCGGCGCCGGATGCCCGGCGACCACCGCCAGCAGATCGGTCGTGTTCAGACCCATCCCGACCGCGTCGAACGGCTTGTCGCCCGCCGGACCCAGTCGTACCGGGAGCCGCACGACCCGATGCTACCATCGGCCGCCGCGGTCTTGATGTTCGCCTTTTGTTTGCATATAGTTGCCGCGTGCATCCGCATGGCCAGCCGCTCACCAGGCGCCAGCGGGAGATCCTGGATTTCCTGAACGAGTTCATCGAGCAGCACGGCTATGCCCCGAGTCTCGAGGAGATCGGGCGGCGGTTCGGGCTGTCCTCGCTGGCGACGGTGCACAAGCATCTGACCAACCTGCAGGAGAAGGGGTTCATTCGACGGGCCTGGAACCGCAGCCGGTCCGTCGAGCTGGTCCCCACCCGCGTCGGCGCGCGTGCGCTCGACCTGCCCCTGCTCGGTACCGTGGCGGCGGGCGTTCCCATCGAGGCGGTCGTCAGCTCGGAAGCCGTCGGCGTGCCCGAGGACCTCGTCGGCCAGCGTGACGCCTACGCGCTGCGCGTGCGCGGCGACTCCATGATCGACGAGCAGATCCGCGACGGTGACATCGTCATCGTCGAAGACCGCAAGACCGCCCGCAACGGCGAGATGGTGATCGCGCTGCTGAACGGCACCGAGGTCACGCTCAAGAAGTTCTATCTGGTCGGCCGGCGGATCCGCCTGCAGCCGGCCAACCCCGGGGTCGAGCCGCTGGTGGTCGACGCCGACCAGGTGCAGATCCAGGGCGTGGTGGTGGGCGTGCTGCGGCGCTACTGAGGGAGTTCCCGACCGAGGAGAGCAATGAGCGAGCGAAAACAGGTCAATTTCACGATCGTGCCGGACGAGACGAGCGACTCGCCCCGGACGTACGCCAATTTCTGCGCCATCTCGCATACGCCGTTCGACTTCACGCTGACGTTCTGCGAGGTGCTGCCGCCGTCCGAGCAGCAGGTCCGGGAAGCCGAGACCCAACGGGTGCTCCGCGCGCCGGTGCGAGCCCGCATCGTGGTGCCCATCCAGTTCGTCCCGAATCTGATCACCGCGCTCCAGGAGCACATGCGATCGTTCGGCGAGGGCACGCTCAAGATCGGTCCGCCGCCGGAGCCGGTTCACTAGCCGGCACGCTGGCGTTGGCTGCACGCAAGCACCCGGCGCGCCCCCCGCGTCCCGCCGCGGCCGTGGCAAGGATTCTGGACCTGCTGTCGGGCCAGCACCCGGGAGCCACCACCGAGCTGCGGTATCGGAACGCCTACGAGCTGCTGGTTGCCACCATTCTCTCCGCCCAGTGCACGGACGAGCGCGTGAACCAGGTGACGCCGGCGCTGTTCGCACGCTACCCGGACGTGGCCGCGCTCGCGGCGGCCGAGCCGGAGGAGCTGGAGCCGCAGATCCGGTCGACCGGCTTCTTCCGCTCCAAGTCGCGGTCGTTGGCGGGCATGGCCCGCGCCGTCGCCGAGCGCCACGGCGGCCGGGTCCCCGCGAGCATCGACGAGCTGGTCGAGCTGCCGGGCGTGGGCCGGAAGACCGCCAACGTGGTGCTGGGGCACGCGCTGGGTGTGCCCGGCCTGCCGGTCGACCGGCATGTGCTGCGGGTGGCCAATCGGCTGGGCATCGCCAGGGGCGACGATGCCGTGCGCGTCGAGGCGCAGTTGGGCGGCGCGCTGCCGCCGGCGCGCTGGACCAGCGCCTCCGACACCCTGATCCTGCACGGCCGGCGCATCTGCAAGCCGCGCCCGCTCTGCGACCGCTGCGCCGCGTCGGCGCACTGCGATTTCCGGGCGGCTGCAACCGGCGCGGCGGCCGGGACGCCGCACGGCCGCGGGCGCGGGCGCGGGCGCGGGACGCAAGGATGAGGCCGCGCCCGAAACGCCGTCTCGGGCAGCACTTCCTCGAGCCGGCGTGGGTCGAGAAGGTGGTCACGGCGATTCGCCCGGCCCGCGGCCAGACGTTCCTCGAAGTCGGCGCGGGCCTGGGCGTCCTGACGCTGGCCCTGGCCGAGCGGGGCGCCTCGGTCACCGCGGTCGAGATCGATCCGCGGCTCGCCTGCGATCTGGCCGCGCGCGCACCGGGCGCCGTGACCGTCGTCAGGGCCGACTTCCTCGACCTCGACGTCGGCGGGCTGACGCTGGCGCGCCCGGCACGCGCGGTCGGCAATCTGCCCTACAACGTGTCATCGAGAATCCTGTTGAAGCTGCTTCGTTGCGGCGCGCACGGCGCCAGCCTGAGCGACGCGACACTGATGCTCCAGCGTGAGGTGGCCGACCGCGTCACGGCCATGCCCGGGTCACGCGACTGGGGACCGCTGGGCATCGCGACGCGCCTGCACGCCACGCCGCGGCGCCTGATGACGCTGCCGCCGGGCGCGTTCCGTCCGATGCCGCGCGTGCGCTCCGCGGTCGTGCAACTGAGGCTGCGGGCGGCGCCGGTGCGCCTTCGCGATCCGACCCTGTTCGACGCGCTGGTCCGCGCCCTCTTCAGCCGGCGGCGCAAGACGGCCCTCAACGCCCTGCGGGCGTTCGCTGCGCGGCACACCACCGTGCCGGCAGCCGAGCTGCTGGCCCGCGCGGGCGTCGACCCGCAGCGGCGTCCGGAACAGCTCGAGCTGTCGGAACTCGCTGAACTGTCGGAGGCTCTGGCCGCACCCCGCTGACAGCCGTGATATAATTCACCTTCCTTCCCGCGCAGGCGATCCCAGCGGCCTGCAGAACCCCGGACGCCCGTCCGGGGGCAATACGGCGCGCATCCGACGCAAGAGTGTCTTCGTCAACGCCATCGGAACGAGAGCCGCTGCTCGAGGTCGTCCCGCTCGGCGGCGTCGGCGAGTTCGGCATGAACATGATGGCCGTCGCCTCCGCGAGCACGACGCTGCTGCTCGACGCGGGCGCCATGCTGCCGGGGCCGGAGCACCTGGGCGTGGACCTGATCGTTCCCGACCTGACGTTCCTGCAGCAGTCGGAACGCCGCCTGTCGGCCCTCGTCCTGACGCACGGCCACGAGGACCACATCGGCGCCGTACCGTACGTGTGGCACCTGCTGGACGGCCCGGTGTACGGCACCCCGTTGACGCTCGCGCTGCTCGAGCCCAAGCTCGAAGCGCACGCGATCGATACGGCGGATCGGCTCGTGGCGGTCGCGCCGCGGGAGCGGGTCGCCATCGGGAGCCTGGAAGTCGAGTTCATCCGCGTCACGCACAGCATGCCGGACTGCGTCGCGATCGCGGTCCACACCCCGGCCGGAACCATCGTGCACACCGGCGATTTCAAGTTCGATCAGACGCCCGTCGACGGCGAGTCCGCCGACACCCGCCGCCTTGCGCAACTGGGCGCGGAGGGCGTGCTGGCCCTGTTCGCCGACAGCACGAACATCGCCCGCAAGGGACATTCCGGATCCGAACGCGACGTCATCGCCGCCTTCGAGGAGATCTTCGCCGGCACCCGCGGGAAGCTCGTCGTCGCGCCGTTCTCCTCGAGTCTCCATCGAGTGCAGATCCTGATCGACCTCGCGGTGCGGTTCAATCGCAAGGTGGCGCTCGTCGGCCGCGGCGTGCAGCAGAACGCGGCGGCCGCGCAGCGGCTCGGCTATCTCGACATCCCGGCCGGCGTCCAGATCCGGGACCGCGACGTCGAGCAGTACGCGCCCGAGCAGGTGCTGTGCATCGTCACCGGCTCGCAGGGCGAGCCCTTCGCGGCGCTTTCGCGCATTGCCGTCGACGCCCACCGCCACGTCAAGCTGGCGCGCGGCGACGTCGTGGTCTTCTCGGCCCGCGCCATTCCCGGCAACCAGCGCGCGATCGGGCGGCTCCAGGATCACATCGCGCGGCGGGGCGCCGGGTGCGTCGATCCGGGCGTGAAGGCGGTGCATGTCTCCGGACACGCCAGCGAGGAGGAGCTCAAGCTGATGCTCTCGCTGGTCAGCCCACGCTACTTCGTGCCGATTCACGGCGAGTATCGCTACCTGGCCCGTCACGCGCAGGTCGCCGACCAGGTCACGAACGGTCGCGCCGCGGTGCTGCTGGTGGAGAACGGTAGCCGTATCGGCTTCGACGCGGAGGGCGGATGGATCGCCGACACCGTGCCGGCCGGCCACGTGCTGATCGACGGCACGCGGGCGGGCGAGGTTGCGGACGAGGTGCTGCGCGACCGGCGCCATCTCGCCGGCGACGGCGTGGTCGTGCTGGTCATCGCCATCAATCCGCGCGACGGCCTGGTCGAGGCCGAGCCGACCGTGACCACCCGCGGCTTCGTCGTCGACGACCGGACCGAGGCCGCTCTCGAAGAGGTGCCCGGGTTCGTCCGCGGAGTCCTCGCTGCCGAGAGCATCGAGGAGCGCACCGACCAGTGCTTCGTCCGGGAGCGGATCCGGGTCGAGCTGCAACGCTTCCTTCGCAAGCGGACGGGTCGCCGCCCGCTCGTCTTGCCCGTGATACTGGAGACCTGACGTGCCTCGAGCCGCGCTGCCACATCTGATAAGCGAGTTCCTCGGAGTCGTGTTCTTCGCGATGGCGTCGGTCTGGCTCATCGCCCTGGTGACCTACGACCCGACGGACGCGGTCTGGTTCTTCAACGCCGGCGGCGAGCTGCCGCCGATGAATCTCGCCGGCCTGTCCGGCGCCTTCCTGGCGGAGGTCTCGTACCAGGTCTTCGGGCTGGCGTCGTACCTCGTGCCGGCGGTGCTGGTCGTCGCCGGCTGGTACTACTTCTGGTGCCTGCAGATCGACGCGGCCTACACGAAGCTCGTCGGTTCCATCCTGCTGTTCGGATGCAGCGCGACGCTGCTGAGCCTCGCGTTCGGCACGGTCGACGTGCTGGGCAAGACGGTGCGGGCCGGCGGGTACGTCGGCGAAAGCCTGACCGGGCTGCTCGCCCCCTACCTGAACCGCGCCGGTTCCATCATCGTCCTGCTGGCGCTGTTGTCGCTGGCCCTGATCCTGGTGACGCAGTTCTCCTTCGGCCGCCTGTTCATCCAGGCCGCGCGCGCCCTTGGCCGGGGTCTGGGGCATGCGCGTGGCGCCGTGCGGCAGTGGTGGGCGAAGCGCCGGCGCGACCGGCAGCGGCAGGACGTCGTGCGCAAGCACCTCGAGAAGGCCGGCGCGTCGACCGCACGCGCCGAGGTGCTGGCCAAGAGCCAGCCGCCGGCGCGCGCGGCGCGCCCGGAGAAGGCGGAGCCGCCGCCCGCCCCGCCCGAGGAGGAAGAGACCGAGGACCTGGCAGGCATGACGCCCATGCTGCCCCTGGAGGATCTGCCGCTCAAGACGTCCACGGAGCAGCGCAACGGTTCGTTCCTCCACCCGCCCCTGGCCCTGCTCGACTCCCCGAAGGCCGTCCAGAAGTTCGACGAGCGCGTGCTCATGGACAACGCCGCCCTGCTCGAGGAGAAGTGCCGCGAGTTCTCCGTCGCGGGTTCGGTTTCGCAGTGCCACCCCGGTCCGGTGGTCACGACGTTCGAGTTCAAGCCCGATGCGGGCGTCAAGTACAGCAAGGTGACCCGGCTCGCCGACGATCTCAGCCTCGCGATGCAGGCCGAGTCGGTGCTGATCGAGCGGATTCCGGGAAAATCGACCGTCGGCATACAGATCCCGAATCAGGTCCGCGACGAGATTTCGATCCGGGAGATGCTGGAGTCGGACGCGTACCAGAACTCGGCGTCGAAGCTGACGCTGGCCCTGGGCAAGTCGATCCACGGCGAACCGGTCGTGACCGATCTCACCCGCATGCCGCACCTGCTGATAGCAGGCTCGACGGGGACCGGCAAGTCGGTCGCCCTCAACGTGATACTCACCAGCGTCCTGTATCGGTCCACCCCGGACGACGTCCGTCTCATCCTCATCGATCCCAAGCGCCTCGAGCTCGGGATGTACGAGGAGATCCCGCATCTGCTCACCCCGGTCGTCGTCGAGCCGAAGCGGGCCGCCAACGCGCTGCGCTGGGCGGTGCGGGAGATGGAGAGCCGCTACAAGCAGCTCGCCACGGAGGGGGTGCGCAACATCGAGCAGTACAACCGCAACATCGCCGCCCGGCTGCGCGAGTCCGGGAACCAGGCCGCGTCCGACGGCGAGGAGGAGCTGAAGCCGTTGCCGTTCATCGTCGTCGCCATCGACGAGCTGGCGGATCTCATGATGGTGGCCGGCAACGACGTCGAGGAGTCGATCGCCCGTCTGGCGCAAATGGCGCGCGCCGTGGGCATTCACCTGATCCTCTGCACCCAGCGCCCGTCGGTCGATGTCATCACCGGGTTGATCAAGGCCAACTTTCCGTCCCGGATCGCGTTCCGTGTTTCGTCGAAGGTCGACTCCCGGACCATCCTCGACACGAACGGCGCGGAGCAGTTGCTCGGCAAGGGCGACATGCTGTACGCGCCGCCTTCGTCCTCCCGCACCGTGCGACTCCACGGTCCGTACATCTCGGAACAGGAGACCGCGCGGTTGGCCAGCTTCCTGCGCAAGCAGGGCAAGCCGGGCTACGACGACACCATCACCGAGGAGGAGCAGCCGGCCGGCACCCCCGATTTCGATCGCGACGACCTGTACGACCAGGCCGCGCGCATCGTGGTATCGAGCGGACAGGCGTCGATTTCCTACCTGCAGCGCCGCCTGCGCATCGGCTTCAGCCGCGCCGCGCGGCTCGTCGACATGATGGAGGCCGACGGGCTCGTCTCGGCGGCCGCATCCGGCAAGGCGCGCGAGGTGCTGGTCAAGCAGGACTACTTCGAGGAAGTCGACCTGCAGCCCCGCTAGTAGGCCGAAGGCGACGATTGCCGGGCTGGCGGGTAAGGTTCGGGCCGTCGTCGGTCGATAGATCTCACGCGGCGCCAGGAGCGCCGCGGCCGCCTCCATGACCAGATCGTGCCTGTCGCTGACCGTGATCGCCGCAGTCGCCGGTGTCTGGCTGATGTCGCCGTCGCAGGCAGCCGGCCAATCGCCGGCCGAGCGCTACCAGGACGCGCTCGCCCGGGAGCGAGACCTGCGCCAACCCGGCGCCAGGCCGGCGGCAGGCGAATTCCGGGACCTCATCGCGGCGTACGAATCGATTGTGGTCGCCTTTCCGGCGAGCGATTATGAAGATCGTGCCCTCTGGCAGGCCGCGGGCCTCGCGGTCGAGGCCTACGACCGGTACCGCGACGACCTCGACCTCGAGGTCGGGATCCGGCTGCTGCGCCGGCTCGCGCGCTTCCATCACGGCAGTCCGTTCGCCGCGCGCGTGACCGAGCGGCGCAGCCAACTGGAGGCGCTGACCCGTTTCGCGCGACTGACCGCGATCGACCGCGAGGTCTGGGACGACGTGGTGCGGGTGCTGATTCGTCTCGATCGCGACGTGCCGTTCCAATCGGAGCGGCTTGCGGACCCGGACCGCCTGTTCTTCGACTTTCCCCACACGGACGCCCTCGCCGGGCTCCGCGACGCCACCCTGACCTTCGACGACGGTCACCGCGGCGTGCACGGGATCAGGCTTGGCCGTCATCCGAACCGCACCACCCGGGTGGTGATCGACACGGCGGACGCGGACGCCTGCAGCATCTTCACGGTGTACGAGCCCTATCGCGTGGTCGTCGACTGCCGGCGTCCGGAGTTCCGCCGCGCCGTTCCTGCCGTCCCGCTGCAGCCGGCGCTGGCCGGGCTGATGCAGGCCCCGCGCTCGCCACTCCATGGCGTGGCCGGGGCGTTGCGGGAAGATCGCTCCGCGGCCGCGCCGGCGCCGGCGCGCGCCGCGGCCGCGACCGCCGCCGACCCCGAGTCCGCGTGGCCGACGCCGCTGCCGGGCGAGACGGGCGCCTTCTCGCTGGCCCGCCAACTGGGACTGCAGGTTTCGCGCATCGTCATCGATCCCGGCCACGGCGGGCACGATCCCGGCGCGCGAGGGCACGGGCTGCGCGAGTCCGAGGTCGTGCTCGACATCGCGCACCGCCTCGAGCGGCGGCTCCTGACGCAGCCGGGAATCGAGGTCGTTCTGACCCGCCGCGACAACACGTACATTCCGCTGCGCGAGCGCACGGCCCTGGCGAACCGCGTGCAGGCCGACCTGTTTCTCTCGATTCACGCCAACGCCAGCCACAAGAGCCACGCGCGGGGCATCGAGACCTACTTCCTGAACTTCGCGCCCGATCCGAACGCCGAGCGCATCGCTGCGCGGGAGAACGTGGCCGGAGGCGGCACGATGAACAACCTGGGGGATCTGCTCGAAACGATCGCCAGCAACAGCAAGGCGAACGAATCCCGGGATTTCGCGGGCGTCATCCAGCAGGCCATGGTGGCCGCGCTGCGGCAGGCCGACCCGGACATCCCGGATCTCGGTGTCAAGCAGGCGCCGTTCATCGTCCTCATCGGCGCCCGCATGCCGAGCGTCCTGGCGGAGGTCTCGTTCCTGTCGAACAGCCGCGAGGCGCGCCTGCTCTCGACCGACGACTACCGCGATCGCATCGCCGACGCCCTCTTCGAGGGCATCCTCCGCTACCGCAACCGCCTGCAGCCCGTTGCGCGGCTGGCGCAGGAGGACTGACTAGCTGCCGAGGCGCAGGCCGGCGCCCTCGCGGTCGCGGCCCGTCAGCCCGTCGGCTCCGCGCATCCGGCGGATCCCGATCATCAGGCCGGCCAACGCCAGGCCGAGCACCAGGGCGACGACGGCCACGGCACCGGCGACAGCCACGGCGCCCAGGACCACGTCGACCACGGTCGTCTGTGCGGTCGTGGGCTCGACCACCTCATAAACAAACGGCGTCGCGGGTTGGGACGGCATGTCGACGACCGCAAGCGGAGAATTCGAGCCTACCAGCTTTCGCTGGCGCTAGCCAGCTCGACGAGCGTGCGCGCCATGACGCCGGTCGCCCCCTTCGCCTGACCGGAGCGCGAGTCGCTCGCCCACGCCGTGCCGGCGATGTCGAGGTGCGCCCAGGGCGTATCGCCGGCGAACACGCGCAGGAAGGCCGCCGCGGTGCAGGCTCCCGCCTCGCGCCCGCCGATGTTCATCAGGTCCGCGGTCTCGGAGCGCAATTGCTCCCGGTAGTCCTCGTACAGCGGCATGGGCCACACCCGCTCGCCCGCGCGCTCGCCCGCGCGCTGCACGGCTTCCACCCACGAGTCCGGCTGGCCGAACAGTCCGCTCGCGGCCTTGCCCAGGGCGACGACGCAGGCCCCGGTCAGCGTCGCCACGTCGACCAGGTGCGTCGCGCCGAGCTCGCGCGCATACCACAGCGCGTCGCCGAGAATGAGCCGGCCTTCCGCGTCGGTGTTGACGACCTCCACCGTCGTGCCGCTGGCGCCGGTCAGCACGTCTCCGGGCTTGGTCGCCCGCCCGCCGGGCATGTTCTCCGTGGCAGGCACGATGCCGATCACCCGCGTTCCCAGACCGAGCCCGCCGATGGCCCGCATCGCGCACACGACCGCGGCGCCGCCGGCCATGTCGTCCTTCATCCATTCCATCCCGTCGGCCGGCTTCAGCGAAACCCCGCCGCTGTCGAAGGTGACCCCCTTGCCCACCAGGCCGAGCACCGGCGACGCCGGCGCGCCGGGCGGTTCATGGCGCATGACGATCAGCCGCGGCGGCTCGGCGCTGCCGCGGGCGACGCCCAGCAGCAGCCCCATGCCGAGCCGCTCGATGGCAGCCTCGTCCAGGATCTCGACCGCGACACCGGTGTCAGCCAGCAGCGTGCGGGCCTGATCGGCGAAGGCGCGGGGCGTCAGCATGTTGCCCGGTGCGTTGGCCAGCTCCCGGGCGCGATTCGACGCCTCCCCCAACGTTCGCCCGACCTCGACCGCTCGCTGCACCCCGGTCGCGGCGGCGTCCGGACACACGATGTCGCAGCGCTTCACGCGCGGCGCCGCATCCTCGTCGTCGGTCTTGAAGCGCCGGTCGTCGAAGCTGCCCAGCAGCGCGCCCTCGGTGACGGCCCGGGCGGCCCGCTCCGCCTCGACGGCGCCGCGCAGGAGAAAGGCCACGGTCTGCGCGCGCTGCTGGCGCGCCGCCCGCAGCGCCCTGGCCGCCGCCGCGCGGAGGCGGGCTTCGCCATCCGGGCCCGCGGCGCCGAGGCCGACCAGTCCGACCCTGGCCGCCTGCCACTGTCCGCCGGCCAGCCGCGTAACGAACAGCTCGTTCGGCTTGGGCCTGAACTCGCCCGAGGCGCGCGCGCGGCCCACCTCCCCGCCGGCGGCCTCGTCCAACCCGGCGAGATCGGCCAGGGTGTCGTCCTCGAAGACCGGCACGAGCAGGAGATCGCAGGACACCGTCGGCGGCGCCGCGGAGATTCCCCGAACGGCTGGCTCCATCTGCGTAACGCGTGTATCCGGCGTGCTGGGCATCCCAGCATTATAGTGGCCGCCCGCCGTGTTCCGACTTCACACCGGCGACGCTCTGCGGTAGGCTACGTGTCTGCGCCGTGGAACGGCGCGGACACCTGCAGGGCTGGTTGGGCGGCCATCGGAGCCGCAGGCGACGATTTCCAGGCTAGGGGCTGGTATGGCAGCGTCATCTTCCGGCAGTTTCCGTCGGCCGTTTCTGGCGCTACTTGCGGCGCTGCTGTGGGCCAGTGCGACCCAGCCCGGCTTCGTCGGGCAGGCGCAGCGCCGCGGAGACGAACGGCCCGAGCTGTCGCTGCGCGCCTCGCCGCGTGTCGCCTTCGCGCCTGCCGACATCCTGTTCGTGGCGCAGTTGCGGGGCGGGGCCGACGATTACGAGGACTTCTACTGCGCGACCGTCGAGTGGGACTGGGACGACGATACCCGCTCGGAGTCGACGCCGGACTGCGAGCCGTACGAGCCCGGCACCACGAAGATTCGCCGCCGCTACTCCCAGCGCCGGCGCTTCGACTACGGCGGGCGCTACGAAGTGCGCATCAACCTGAAGAGGCGTGGCGACACGGTCGCGTCGGCCCGCACCGTCGTCGAGCTGCGCGGCGGCCGCTTCGGTCGTTTCGACTGAGTAGCATCTAGATGGGGCTTACGCCCCAAGCCCCCGGCGTCCGCTTGCGGGGACCCCTTCGCCCCGCGCCGCTACCGCCGAGGCGCGCCGTGCGCGGCTTCCTCCAGATGGGGCTGCGCCCCAAGCCCCCGGCGTTCGCTTGCGGGGCCCCTTCGCCCCGCGCCGCTACCGCCGAGGCGCGCCGTGCGCGCCTTGCGGAGTGTGCGCTACGGGGTGGACTGCTGGCTGGCGATCTTTACCGCGATCTCCTCGAAGCCGTGGGCGGTCAGACGGTAGGCCGCCAGGGTTGCGGCTTCGTCTGCCGCTGGCCGCGGTGAGACGATCAGGTAGACGAACTCGCGGTACGACGCCTCCCGTTGGTCGACGGCCGACGGGCGGAGGGAGCCGGCGGGGTGCGAGTGGTAGACGCCCACGACATCCAGTCCGCTCGCGCGCGCCGTGCGCAGCGCGGCGCAGTGGTCGGCTGGATCGACGAGGTACCGGTTCGGCGAGGGACGCAGGTTGCGCGCCTGCAGGGCGCGTTCGACCGACCCGGCGCCGCCGAGCAGGAGGCCGCAGCACTCGTTCGGCAGGTCGTCGGCGGCGTGCCGGCGGATGGTGTCCACGGCAGCGCGCCGGATCGTGAGGCTGGCCGCCCGCCCGGCGTCTCCACGCACGGGTCATCCCCCGGCCGCGCCGGCTCAGGACCCGGGCCGCCGGCCGCCGCCGCGCTCGGCCAGCACGGCGCGCCAGGCCGCCGCCGATTCGAAGACGCGGTCGACGGCGCCGCCGGTCTCGAGCTGCTCGCGCAGTTGCCGCAGCTCCGCGATCAACGTGTCGAGCGCGAGGCCAAGCTCGTCGGCGTTGCTCGCGCAGATGTCCCGCCAGACGCTCACGGGGCTCGAGGCCAGGCGGGTGGTGTCGACGAGCCCGCGCCCCGTCAGGGCCAGGCCGTCGGCGCCCGCGGCGGTCCCGACCACGTGCATCAGCGCGCTGGCGGTGAGTTGCGGGAGATGGCTGAGAAACGCCAGCAGGCGATCGTGCTGGGCCGGCGACATGAGGTGCGGCCGTGCGCCGAGTCCGGTCACGAACTGTTGCAGGCGCTCCAGCGCCGGGCGGTCCGCATCGCTGGTCGGCGTGAACAGCCAGGGCCGGTCGACGAACAGATCCGGGCGCGCGTTGCCGAGTCCGCCGCGCGGGGCCCCGCCGAGCGGATGCCCGCCCACGAACGTGAAGCGCGGCGGCAGCGACCGCGCGCGCGCGACGATCTCGCGCTTCGTGCTGCCGACATCGGTCACGATGGCGGATCCGGGGACCTGGTCGTCCAGGGCCGCCAGCAGCTCGAGGTTCTGCCGTACGGGCGCCGCCAGGATGACCAGCTCCGCCTCCGCGATCACGACCGGGTCGTCGGCCGCCACGTCGATGGCGTGGCGGACCATGGCCAGCTCGAGCACGTCCTTGCGGTCGACACCGATGACCAGGCCGCCCGGCCAACGCTCGCGGGCGGCAAGCGCAATCGACCCGCCCACGAGGCCGAGCCCGATAATCGCGACCTTGTCGAAGACCGGGGGCTCCGTCGAGGACGCGCCCGGCTGGATGACGGGCAGGCGGCGGCTCGTCTCTGCCATGCCGGCGATCAGGTCCCCCACCTGCGGCGTGGAACGGGCTCGAGGCAGATGCCGCGGCCGATGGCCGGCGCGATGATCCGGAGCTCGGCCATCAGGTGCTCGAACTGGTCCGGGAACAGCGACTGCGCGCCGTCGCTGAGGGCATGGTCCGGATCGGGATGGACCTCGATGATCAGGCCGTCCGCACCGGCCGCCACCGCCGCGCGGGCCATCGGCGCGACCTTGTCCCGCAACCCGATGCCATGGCTCGGGTCCACGATGATCGGCAGGTGGCTCAGCTTGTGGATCACCGGGACGGCCGAGATGTCGAGCGTGTTCCTGGTGTACCGCTCGAACGTTCGAATGCCCCGCTCGCACAGCACCACGTCGGTGTTGCCGCCGGAGAGCAGGTACTCGGCCGACAGGAGCCACTCCTCGATGGTCGCGGAGATGCCCCGCTTGAGCAGCACCGGCGTCCTGATCCGGCCGAGCTCGCGCAGGAGCGTGAAGTTCTGCATGTTGCGGGCGCCGACCTGCAGCATGTCGGCATAGCGCGCGACGAGCTCGATCTGACTGATGTCCATCACCTCGGACACGAGCTTGAGGTTGTGCCGGTCGGCCGCCGAGCGGAGCAGCCTGAGCCCCTCCTCGCCCAACCCCTGAAAGCTGTACGGCGAGCTCCGCGGCTTGAAGGCGCCGCCTCGCAGCATCTTCGCCCCCGCCTTGGCCAGCACCGCGGCGGCAGCCTCCACCTGCTCCTCGGACTCCGCCGAGCAGGGGCCGGCGATGACCAGCACTTCGTCGCCCCCGATCCGGACGTCGCCGATCGACACGACGGTCTGCTCGGGCTTGAACGTCCGGCTAGCCAGCTTGTAGGGCTCCGTGATCCGCAGCACCTCGTGCACGCCGTCCATGACCTCGATCAACCGCTCGTCGAACGATCGATTGCCGCCGACGGCGCCGAGCACGGTCCGCAGCGCGCCAGTCGAGCGGTGGACGTCGAATCCCTTGTCGACGAGCGTCGCGATGATGTGTTGTATCTGATCCTCCGACGCCCGCTCCTCCATTACCACAACCATGGGTCCTGCAACCTCCTACGGGTGCGTGTCCTTGCGTTCCGCCAGCCGCTCCAGGCGGCGGTTCTCGTCGATGATGCGTTCGAACAGGCGCGTGATGGCGCCGGCGTCGAGCGGCCCGTCGTTCGCCGCCCGGGCGTGCTCGAGCACCGCCAGCTCCCGTTCCGGCTGGTAGGTGTCCAGACCGACTGCTTCCTTGATCCGGCCGAGCGCCAGGGCGCATTCCGCGCGAGCGTTGAGCAACCGCACGATCTCGGCGTCCAGCCGGTCGATGCGCTCCCGGAACTGCCGCATCTGCCCCGCTGCGTTCCCGGCCGCACCGTCCTGGCCGTCGGCCGGGTCCTTCGGCTTGTCGTTCATCAGCTTGTCGCGCTCCCGCCCTTCAACCAGCGTACGTAGCGGTCCACTTCGCCGGCCAGGTCCCCGCCCTGCGACGCCCGCGCCACCGTGTTCACCAGCCCGCTCCCGACCACCGCGGCGTCAGCCCAGGCCCCGACCTGGGCCACGTGCTCGGGACGCGAGATGCCGAAACCGAGGGCGACAGGCAGCTCGGTGACCGCCCGGATGCGCCCGACCAGCTCGCGGGCGCCCGTTGCAATCGTATCGCGCTCGCCGGTGACGCCCAATCGCGAGATGCCGTACAGGAAGCCCCGGCCCAGCGCTGCGGCACGCCGAATACGCGCCTCCGTGGTCGTCGGACTCAGGAGGAAGATGGGATCGATGGCCACGCCGGCCGCCGCGTCGCGCAGATCGTCGGCCTCCTCGATCGGCAGATCGAGCACCAGCACACCGTCGACGCCCACGTCGGCCGCGCGCCGGACGAAGCGGTCGAGTCCCATCGCGAGCACCGGATTGGCGTAGCTGAAGACGACCACCGCGGCCTCGATCCGGGGCCGGACGCGCCCTATCAGGTCCAGGCTCGACGCCAGCGTCGCGCCGGCCGCGAGCGCCCGCTCCGACGAGCGTTGAATCGCGGGTCCGTCCGCCAGGGGATCGGAGAACGGAATGCCGACCTCGAGCACGTCCGCCCCCGCCCGGTCCAGCGTCTCGAGCACGAGCGCCGAGCGTTCCGTGTCCGGGTCCCCGGCGGTCACGAACGTCACCAGCCCCGTCCGGCCATCCGACCGCAGCCGTGCGAACGTCTCGTCGATGCGCGACATCTAGTCTCCCTGGTCGCCCGCGCGGCCGCTGATCGTCTCCACGTCCTTGTCGCCCCGACCCGACAGGTTGATCAGGACCGTGCGGTCCCTGCCGAGCTCCGCCGCCAACCGGCAGGCGTACGCCACCGCGTGGGCCGACTCGAGCGCGGGGAGAATCCCTTCCAGGCGGCCGAGACGTTCGAACGCGGCCAGCGCCTCGGCGTCGGAGACGTGCGTGTACTCCGCCCGTCCCAGGTCGCGCAGCCAGGCGTGCTCGGGGCCGACCGCGGCGTAGTCCAGTCCCGCCGAGACCGAATGGGTCGGATCGATGTTGCCGTGAACATCTTGAAGCACGTAGCTGCGGGTGCCCTGCAGCACGCCGGCGGTCCCCGTCGCGAAACGCGCGGCGTGACGTCCCGGCGCCAGCTCCTCGCCCCCGGCTTCCACGCCGACGAGCCGGACGGCTTCGTCGGCGACGAAGCCGTCGAATATGCCGAGCGCGTTGCTGCCGCCGCCGACGCAGGCGACGACGACATCGGGAACCCGGCCGACCTGCGCCGCGAACTGCGCGCGCGCCTCCCGTCCGATCACCGATTGAAACTCCCTGACCATCAGCGGATACGGGTGCGGGCCGAGCACCGATCCCAGCAGGTAGTAGGTGTCCTCGACGTTCGTGACCCAGTCGCGCATCGCCTCGTTGATGGCGTCCTTGAGCGTGCGGCTGCCCCCCTCGACGCCGGTCACCGTCGCGCCCAGCAGGTTCATGCGCACGACATTGAGCGCCTGCCGCCGCATGTCCTCCGTGCCCATGTAGACCTCGCAGCGGAGCCCCAGCAGCGCACACGCGGTCGCCGTCGCCACGCCGTGCTGGCCGGCGCCGGTTTCCGCCACCACGCGCCGCTTGCCCATGCGGACGGCCAGCAGCGCCTGGCCGAGCGCGTTGTTGATCTTGTGGGCGCCGGTGTGCGCGAGATCCTCGCGCTTCAGGAAGAGGCGCGCCCCGCCGGCATCGGCGGCCAGCCGCGCGGCTTCCCAGAGCGGGGTCGGGCGGCCCGCGTAGCGTGTCAGCAGCGCGGACAGCTCCTGGCCGAACGCCGGATCCTGCCGGGCCGCGAGGTAGGCGCGCTCGAGCGCCTCGACGGGCTCGACCAGCGTCTCCGGCACGAAGCGGCCGCCGTACGGCCCGAAGTAGCCGCGCTCGTCCGGGTCTCGCTGCCCGAACACGGGCAGCGGCGCGTCAGCAGCATTACCCATCCGTTTCGTCCACCCTTCTTCCGGCCGTCGCGGCCCGGACCGCGGCGAAGAACGCCCGCAGCCTGGCCGGCGCCTTGACGCCCGGCGACGCCTCGAGCCCCGACGACGCGTCGATGCCGTACGGGCCGACCGCCGCGATCGCCGCCGTCACGTTCTCCGGCCGCAGCCCGCCGGCCAGGAAAGTCCGGCGCCCGCGGGCGACCTCGGCGGCGAGCGTCCAGTCGAGCGTCCGTCCCGTGCCGCCGCGCCGGACGGGGTCGTGCCCGTCGAGCAGAACGGTCACATGCGCCGGCAGCCGCAGCGCCGCCTGCGCATCGGCCGCCGCGCGCAGGCCCACCGCCTTGATGACGCGAGCCGGCAGGTCGACCCATTGCTCGACCTGTTCGTCGCCGTGCAACTGGACCGCTGCCAGGCCGACGCGCTGCACGACGTCGCGGACCCACGCCGGCGACGCGTCAACGAACACGCCGACCGGCGCTACGTCGGCCGGCACCCGAGCCGCTATGCGGGCCGCCGACTGCGGATCGATCGCCCGCGGACTGCGCTCCCAGAAGACGAACCCAATCGCGGACGCCCCCAGGTCGCTGGCCAGCAACGCATCCGACAGCCGCGTGATGCCGCAGACCTTGACCTTCACCATGTCATGCCGCCGCGGCCGCGCCCCGCAGCAACGCCGCCAGCGCCGCTCCGGGTCGCTCGCGGGTCATCAACGACTCGCCGATGAGGAACGCGTCGTACCCGGCCTGGCGCAACCGGACCAGGTCCGCACTGCTGCGCAGCCCGCTCTCGGCCACGGAGACCGTTGCGGCCGGGATGCTGTCGACGAGCGCGTGCGACGCTTCGACGTCGACCTCCAGCGTCCGCAGATTGCGGTTGTTCACGCCGACGATCCGCGCCCCGGCGTCGATCGCGCGGGACAGCTCGGCGGCGTCGTGGACCTCGACGAGCACGGCCAGCCCGTACTCCTCGGCCGCGCGGTGCAGCCGCTGCAGCCGGGACGCGTCGAGCGCGGCCACGATCAGCAGCACGGCATCGGCCCCCGCCGCGCGCGCCTCGACCAGTTGATAGCGCGACACGATGAAGTCCTTGCGCAGCAGCGGCAGGTCGGTGGCCGCCCGCACGGCCGCGAGGTCGTCGAGCCGGCCGTCGAAGAACGTCGGCTCCGTCAGCACCGACACCGCCGCGGCGCCGGCGGCCGCGTACTCCCGCGCAATCCGCTCCGGCCGGTAGTCCGCGCGCAGGATTCCCCGCGACGGCGACCGCCGCTTGCACTCGGCGATCACGTTGAAGCCGCCGCCCGCGGCCAGACCGGCCCGAAACGCGGCGGCGCGCGGCGCGCGCCGCGCCGCCGCCTGCTCCAGGGCCGCCCTGCTCACCTGCTCCTCGCGCAGCAGCACCTCGCGCCGGGTGGCGGCCACGATCGCGGCGAGCAGATCCGGACCTCGCGCCGCCTGCCTCCGCCCGGCGGCGTCCTCGACCATGCTCATGACTCCGCCGCCGCCGTCGAGGCGTCCGCCAGCTCGCGCAGCTTGGCTGCAACCGAACCGTCGTCTAGGACGCCGGCCGCCATCCGCGTCCCTTCACGGAGCGACGGCGCCCGGCCGGCGACGAGCAGTCCGGCGGCCGCGTTCACCATCACGAAGTCGCGCGCGGCGCCGCTCCCGCCGTCCAGCACGCTGCGGGCCAACGCCACGCTCTCCTCGAGGTCCGCGACCCGCAGGCGCTCCAGCGGCGCAGGCTCCACCCCGAAATCGCCCGGGTGCAGGTAGAACGTGTGCACCGCGCCGTTCCGACATTCCGAGACCTTGGTGTGACCGCCGACGGAGATCTCGTCGAGCCCCTCCGCGCCGTGCACCACCCAGGCGTGCTCGGATCCGAGCCGCACGAGGGCATGGGCGATCAGGTCCGTGTACTCGGGGCTCGGCACGCCGATCACCTGCCGGGTCGCGCCCGCCGGATTCGTGAGCGGCCCCAGCAGATTGAATGCCGTGCGCACGCCCAGCTCGCGCCGCGTCGGGCCGGCATGCCGCATCGACGGATGGAACGTGGGCGCGAAGAAGAAGGCGATGCCGACGTCGGCCAGGCAGCGCTCGACCACCGCCGGCGCGGCGGCTATATCGACACCCAGCGCCGCGAACAGGTCGGCGCTGCCGCAGCGGCTCGACACCGAGCGGTTGCCGTGCTTCGCCACCCGGACGCCGCACGCGGCCAGCACCAGCGCGGCGAGCGACGACACGTTGAACGTGCCCAGGCCGTCGCCGCCGGTCCCGCAGGTGTCGAACACGCCGCTGAAGGAGCGTGACAGCGCGACCGACTCCGCGCGCATGGTCCTGGCGAGGCCGACGATCTCCCCCGGGCGCTCGCCCTTCATCGACAGACCGACGAGCAGCCCGGCGATCTGCGCCGACGTGGCCCGGCCGGCCATGATCTCGGTCATCGCCGCGGACGCCTCCCGCTCCGTCAGATCGCGCCGCCGCCGCAGCTTGTCGATGAGTCCGGCAAACATCTAGATCCCCAGGAAGTTGCGCAGAACCTGCCGTCCCTCGGACGTCAGCACGGACTCGGGGTGGAACTGCACGCCGTGGACGGGATGGTCGCGGTGCCTGAGTCCCATGATCGTCCCGTCGTCCACGGCCCGGGCGGCAATCTCGAGCACGTTCGGCCAGGGCCGCTCGGCGACCGCCAGCGAGTGATACCGGCCGGCAGGGAAGCGCTGATCGAGGCCGGCGAAGACGCCTCGCCCGTCGTGCTCGACCGTCGACCGCTTGCCGTGGCGCAACGCCGGCGCGGGGACGATGGACGCCCCGAACGCCTGGCCGATTGCCTGGTGGCCGAGGCAGACGCCCAGGATCGGGATGGTGGCGGCGTAAGCCCGGATCAGCGCCACCGTGACCCCGGCGTCCTCCGGCCGGCCCGGCCCCGGCGAGATGACGATGTGCCGCGGCCCGAGCGCTGCGACCTCGTCGCACGACACGGCGTCGTTGCGCCGCACGAGCGGGTCGGCGCCGAGCTCGCCCAGGTACTGCACCAGGTTGTAGGTGAACGAGTCGTAGTTGTCGATCACGAGCACCATGACGCTCAGCTCACTCCCATGCTCGTCGGTCCGCGGCCGCGCTGGGCCATCTCGAGCGCGCGCAACAGCGCCGACGCCTTGTCGCAGGTCTCCTTGAACTCGGCGGCCGGGACCGAGTCGGCGACGATGCCGGCGCCGGCCTGGACGTAGGCCTTGCCGTCCTCGATGAGGATGGTCCGGATGGTGATGCAGCAGTCCAGGTGCCCGGCGAAGTCGAGGTAACCGATGGCGCCCGCGTACGGGCCGCGCGTGGTCGGCTCGAGCTCCGCGATGATCTCCATGGCCCGGATCTTGGGCGCGCCGGACACCGTGCCCGCCGGGAAGCAGGCGGCCAGCGCGTCGAGACGGTCCTGACCGGGCGCCAGCTCTCCCTCCACGCGCGAGACCAGGTGCATGACGTGGGAATAGCGCTCGAGCGTGATGTAGGTGGGCACCCGCACCGTCCCGAACTTGCAGACGCGTCCCAGATCGTTGCGTCCCAGGTCCACCAGCATGACGTGCTCCGCCCGCTCCTTCTCGTCCTGCTGCAGCTCCGCAGCCAGCCGCGCATCCTCGGCCTCGTCAGGCCCGCGCGGCCGCGTGCCCGCAATCGGGTGGGTCTCGACGCGCGCCCCTTCGGCGCGCACGAGCATCTCCGGCGACGAGCCGACGAGGACGCGCGAGCCCATCCGGATGAAGTACATGTAGGGCGACGGGTTCACGTAGCGCAGCGTGCGGTACACGGTGAAGGGATCGACCGTCACGTCGGCCTCGAACCGCTGCGAGAGCACGACCTGGAAGATGTCGCCCCGGCGGATGTACTCCTTGGCGGTGCGCACGCCGTCCTCGAACGCCTCGCGTGTCGTGTTCGAGCGGACCTCGAAGTGGTCGTCCGGCGCGGCGTCGCGTTCGGACAGGCTGCGCCGCAGCTCGCGCTCGAGGAACCGGATCCGGGTCTGCGCGAACTCGTAGTGGCCCCGCAGATCGCCCCCGTCGCCGACGGCGGCGTTGGCGATGATGAGAATCCGGTGCTTCACGTGGTCGAACGCGAGAATCGTGTCGAAGAGCATGAAGGCGGCCAGCTCGCGGCCGGTCGCGGCCGTCTTGCCGTGCTCCGCCCAGGCCCGTGCGAGGGACGGCTCGAACCAGCCGGCTGCCTCGTAGCCCAGAAACCCGACGGCCCCGCCGGTGAACCGGGGCAGCCCGGGCACCCACGGCGACCGGCAGCGCCCCATCACGCCGCGCAGCGTGTCGATGAAGGGCTCGGCCCGCTCCTCGCGCTCCGCCCCGCGCTCGATGACCGTGCGCCCGTCGCGGGCCCGCAGCACCATGAACGGGTCCTTGCCCAGGAACGAGTAGCGCGCCAGCCGCTCGCCCCCTTCGACGCTCTCCAGCAGGAAGGCGTTGTCGGCATGCTCGGCGATCTTGAGGAACGCCGACACGGGCGTCAGCAGGTCGGCCATCACCTCCTTGCAGATCGGCACGAAGGTGCCGTCGGCTGCGCGCTCCCGAAACTCGTCGAACGACGTGTCGTGCAGCATTTTCTTAGACGGGGCTGCGCCCCGAACCCCCGGCGTCCGTTTGCGGGGACCCCATTGCCCCGCGCCACTCCCGCCGAGCCGCGCCGTGCGCGGCTTGGGGCCACCATGACGATTGCGTCGGTGGCCCCTCCACGCTTGCGGGGACCCCACCGCCCCGCGCCGCCCCTGATGTTCCGTTGCGGCGAGCCGCCGCTGCGCGGCGGCGGCGAACACTTCACGCGGCGCCGGCTTGCCTGTCCACCACTCGAACTGCCTCACGGCTTGCGCCACCAGCATCGGCAGGCCGCCGAGGACGCCGCAGCCGGCGGCCGACGCCTCCGCCAGCAGGCGGGTCGTGGCCGGGTTGTAGACCAGGTCGTAGACCAGCCGGCCGTCGAACGGGCCCCCGGGCAGCGGGCTGTCCGCAACGCCGGGGGCGGTGCCGACCGGGGTCGTGTTGACCAGAAGGTCCCACGAGCCGGCCGGCGGCGGCAGCCCGCCGGGGCGGCCGCCGACCACCCGTGCGACACCCGCGGCGCGCTCGGCTTTGCGCGCGCGGACGGTCACCTGCGCTCCGGCGCCGGCGAGCGCCACCGCCACGCCGCGCGCGGCGCCGCCGGCGCCGAGCACCGTCGCGCGGCTGCCCGGCAGCTCCAGGCGGCCGGCCAGCGGCTCGAGGAATCCCGGCACGTCCGTGTTGATGCCCTCCCAGCCGCGCTCGCCGGCCCGCAACGTGTTGGCGGCGCCGACCCGGCCGACCAGCTCGTCCGCCGCGGCCAGGCCGGGCACGACGGCCTCCTTGAAGGGCGCCGTCACGCTGGCGCCGCGCAGCTTCATCGTCCGCGCGAACGTCCAGAAGTCGTCCGCGCTCGCCGCCTCGAGGGGCAGGTAGACCGCGTCGCACCCCGCGGCGGCGAAGGCGGCGTTGTGCATCGCCGGCGACAGCGAGTGCCCTACGGGCGCGCCGAGCACGCCGTACAGCCGCGTCGAGTCCGATACCGAGCGGACCCGGAACTCGTCGAGCATGCGGCGCAGGCCGATCTGGCCGGGAGCGACGCCGGCGCCGGCGTAGGTCCAGGCCGACCCGAAGCGGTCGGGCAGCACGCGGGACGCCGCGCCCGCCGGCCCCATCGCCACCAGCACGCGGCCCGGGTCGCCGGCGCCGATCTCCAGCAGGGCCAGCGTGTCGGTCAGGCTGCCCGCCCTGGCCGCGATCTTCACGACCTCCGCGCCGGTCGCCCGCAGGGCCCGGTAGCGGTCGGCGAGGTCGCCGGGCATCCCGTCGAAATCGTGCGTCGACAGCACGACGTTCCGCCCGCGCCTGGCCCGAATCAGCTCGTCCAGCCCGGCGCGCCATTCCAGGTCGACGTAGTCGGCGCCGAGCGCCAGCGCCCGCTCGAGGAGTCCGCGGCGCTCCTCTTCGGAGCCGCGAAAGCCGCCTCCCTCCCAGGCGGGCCGGCAGGTCACCACGACGGGCGTCCGCCGGCCGGCGAGCGCCGCGGCGGCATCCGGGTCGCACACCTGATCCAGGCGCAGCTCGACCAGGTCCGCCCCGTCGGCCCCGTCGCGGTTCGCGCGCAGCTCCGCCATCGTTCGGCCCGTCACCGTCGCGCACAGCCTCGCTCGCACCCGTTCACCCGTTCCCGACAAAAAAAGCCTCTTCAACCGCTGCGGCTGAAGAGGCTCGAAAATCCGTCTCGTCCTGAATGTCGACCTGCCGGCCTACATGTCAGCCCCTCCAGCGGGCACGCTGAACACGTAGCGCCACCACCAGCCGCGGCTGGCCGCAGCGTAGTCGCAACGGGCGTAGCGCCGGTTTCGACCAAACGTCATGTGCTGCAGACCCTAGCAGACGGCGCGAGCGGCTGTCAATTCAACCGCCGTGGCCGGATGCACCTCTCTGGACCGCCGACGCAAGAGAGCCGCACCCTATTGAGATACACTTTCGGCCATGCTGGGGAAGCAACAAGCCACGCCCCGACGAATCGTGTTTCTCGCCTACCCCGGGGTTGTGCCCCTCGATCTGATCGGGCCGTGGCAGGTCTTTCAGTTCGCGAATCGCGTCTGCGCCGCGCGAGGCCTGCCGTACACGTACACGACACAACTGCGCTCGATGACGCGGAACCGTGAGATCGAAGCAACCACCGGTCCCTTGTTCGTGGAGACGGACGGCTGTCGACACCTGGGCCCCATCGACACGCTGGTGGTGCCTGCGACTGTAACCATCGTGGACGATGCTCCGGCTATTGCTTCCGGACGACGTCGTCGAACACTGCTCGGACTGATCGGAAGATCGCGTCGCGTCGTCTCCGTCTGCACGGGCGCGTTTCTCCTGGCAGCAGCCGGCATTCTGGAGGGACGCCGAGCCACCACACACTGGCGGGGGGCCGAGCGTCTAGCCTCGGACTACCCGGGCATCCGCGTGGAGCCGGATGCGATCTACATCAGGGATGGCAACGTCTACACATCCGCGGGAGTTACGGCAGGTATCGACCTGGCCCTCGCACTTGTCGCGGAGGACCTGGGGCCGGAGATCGCAACGGAAACCGCGCGAGACCTCGTGGTCTTTGTCCGTCGCCCCGGTGGGCAGACACAGTTCAGTGCCGCTCTGGCATCTCAAACGGGTACATCCACCAGCTTTGACGAACTCGTGGCATGGGCAGCGGAACACCCGGATCACGATCTGTCCGTTGACGCCCTTGCTGAACGCATGAACATGAGCACGCGCCATTTTTCGCGGGTCTTTCGAAACACCGTCGGGCAAACGCCGGCGGCGTGCATGGAGCGGATTCGCGTCGACGCAGCGAGGCAACGCCTCGAGCAGGACAACTCGGCACTCGAAGGCATCGCCAGTCAGAGTGGCTTCCGATCCGCCGACTCGATGCGCCGGGTGTTCCTTCGGGTGCTTCGAGTGACGCCGACTGAATACCGGTCGCGCTTCCGTCGACAGGATGCGACAGTCCAGGCCGGCTGATCGCTGGCAACGAGCAGGGCATTCAGCACCGTGGGCCGACATGATCCATGAGCGATAGCGTGCTCATGGTCGTACTCCGAGTTGCACCAGTGACACTGTGGATACCGCCTCGGCACGAGCCACGGCGACGTGATAGTCACGCACCGCGGTGAGCGCGGTCACACGCGCGAGCGCCAGATCGCGTTGTGCCTGGAAAACGAAGAAGCTCGTCGAAAGCCCGACGACGAACTTGCGCTGCTCGGCATCGAGTCGTTCCGCAGCCAACGCTACCGCGTCTCGTGTGAGCCGAATGCGCCCAAGCGCCGTCACCACGTCGCGATCGGCAATCGCGAACTCGGTCTGTGCCGCTGCTTCAGCGTCTCGAAGCCGCGCCTCGTTCTGCTGGCGCTCGAGGACAGCTCGTCGATGTTGCGCCCGCGCCGCGTTCTCCCACAACGGCACCGACACGGCGATCTGCGCCGACCACGTCGGAAAGTCGCTACTCCACGCATCCGCCAGCGCGGTGCTGAAGGCGCGTGTTGCGGTACCCGTCACCGGCGCGAAGATACCGTTCGCGCGCAGCAGCTCCGTTCCAGCTACGCCGCGCGCCATGTAGTCCAGTTGCAGGGACACGTCCGGAAGCGCCTCGTTGGCCCATCGCTGGATGGAAACGTCGTTCGCCTTGAGGGCAGTCTGTAGCGCGGTGACCTCGCGGCGCGCGGAAACGTCCGCGCGGACGACAGGCGTGACCTCCTCCAGGGGATCGATGGGCGCCCGCTCGAGAGAGCGCAGGGCGTCAGGAGACCCAAGGCGGAAGATCATTCGCTTGAGGCTGTCTTCGGCGTTGCGCACCCGCGCCGACGCGACCAGAACCGCTTCCTGCCGGCTGGCCACCTCGGCCTCCACCTCAATCACGTCAACGGCCGCGATCGCGCCGACCTCGGCCCGCCGACGGTTCTCACGCAGGAGATCTTCGGCCAGCGTCAACGATGCGTTCTGAACCTCCAACACATCGAGCGCGAACGACCAGTCCCAGTACGCCTGTCGCACGGTAAACGTCGTACGCGCGATCTCGGCCTGCAATTCGGCGTCGGCGTCAGTCTGCCGGAACACCGCGACATCTCGCGCGGCCCTGGGCGCATCGATACTCCGTCCTCGCAGCAGCGGCTGGACGACGCGTGCTGAAACGGCCATGGTCAGCGCTGGATCGAACCGCGTGAGGATGCTGTTGGACGACTGGCGGCCGCCACTCCACGTCACCTCATACTGCGTACCCCAGGGAAGGCGCTGCTGGAGCGCCACGTCGGCCGTTTGCCCCACCTGCAGGGTGCTGAGCTGGGCCGCTGTCAGGGTCGACTCGGAGGGTAGCTGCTCGCTGATGCCGGTCAGGCGGGACGACACGACGGGAGTCCATGCGCCTTCGGCGGCCCGCACATCCTCGTCGGCGATCAGTGGGCCCAGTCGCGCGGCCTGCACTCCGGCGTTCTGCTCCAGCGCCAGCGACACGGCTCGCTCGGGTGTCAACAGGAGCGGCGCGGAGGTCGTCTGCCCCCAGGCCGGCCCGACCAGCCAAAACGCGCCAAGGAGCCACACGGTGTCGCGTACGTGCACTGTTCACGCCTCGACGACACGTTGGTCGCCCGCAAGTGCGGCCGCCGTCGTCGGCAGCTCGGCGGCGGTGTGCTGCCCATCGTCCTCGATGGCGCCATCGCGTATGCGGATGACCCGGCTGGCGCGCGCGGCGCAACCCGGATCGTGGGTGACCATGCAAATGGTCGAGCCCGCACGATGCAGTTCCACAAGCATGGCCATGACGGCCTCGCCGTTGGCCGAGTCGAGATTGCCTGTCGGTTCGTCGGCGAGCAGCAGCGTCGGGCTGCCGGCCACCGCACGGGCTACCGCGACCCGCTGTTGCTGACCACCCGAGAGCTGCGCCGGAAAGTGCCGCGCGCGGTGCGACATCTCGACACGGTCGAGCGCTTCCTGCACACGCTGCATGCGTTCGCCGGGATCGATCCCGCGGTAGCGCAAGGGCAATTCCACGTTCTGCGAGACCGTGAGGTTCCCCAGCAGGTTGAACGTCTGAAACACGAAACCAATCTGTACGCTTCGGATTCGAGCACGATCGCGAGGTGACATCGTCGCCGTGGGTGTCCCACGGAGTCGATAGGTCCCGCTCGTCGGCGTGTCCAGCAGCCCGAGGACCGACAGGAGAGTCGACTTGCCACAACCCGAGGGACCCGTGATCGCCACAAACTCGCCCGGTGCAACGGAGAAACTGACGTCGTTCAAGGCGCGCGTGCGCACATCCTCGGCCTCGAACACCTTCGACACTTCCCGGAGCTCAATGACTGCAGCCATGCGTCTGGTCCTGCCTATCGAAGTTGAATCACGTCCCACTCATCCCAGGCGGACGTGTCCGAAAGGATGATCTCGTCGCCGGCGGCGAGGCCACCGAGCACCTCGACCGTTGTGGCAGACGTGCGCCCGATTCGCACCTGCGTTCTCACCGCCTGCGCGCGGTCGGCCGATACACGAAACACCGAGATGCTGTCACTCGCCTGTGAGATCGCGGGCCGCCCGACATACAGCACATCGTCGAGGCGCGCGACCTCGATGATGCCTTCGACGGTTATCTGCGGCCTCGCGCTTGCCGGAAGCGAGCCCTCGAGTGCCACATCGATGGTCACGGTGCCGTTCTGTGCGGCTGGATCCATGCGTGACACCCGCCCGGCAACGACGTCGTTGCGCGTATCCACGACGGCTGGAAGGCCCACCTCGAGCCCTGTCGTCTGGGTCTCGGGGATGCGCAGCTCCGCCTTGAGATGCGCCGGGTCCGCCACACGCGCCAGGTTGACGCCGCGCAGGACGCGCTGTCCCTCATCGACGACGACTTCCTGCAGGACGCCGTCCATGCCCGCGCGGACGCGTAGCGCGTCGACGTCCCCCTGACGAAAGCGGAGTTCTGCACGCAGACGCTCGATCTCGGCCCGCTGCACCGCCAGTCGGTCCGCCAGGGAGGCTTCACTCGTTTCCAACCGCTGGCGCTCGAGCTCGAGTTGCGTGGCGAGAGCCCTGGCGCGCACGGCCGACAGATCCGACGTCAGCGTCGCCAGCAAGCCTTCCGATGCCAGCGTGGCATCTACCGTCGCCTGCATGTCCGCCTGTTCGAGCATGGCCTCGGTCGTAGCCGCCAACACACGCAGCTGCAACGTCTCATTGCGCAGGCCTGCCTCGAGGCTCGCGTAGGCGGCCTCCGCAGCCTGCAACGCGAGCGCCGCCGCGACGGCGGCCTGCTCCGTCTCGGGATCGCTGAGCTCGAGAATGACCGTGTCGGGCCCGACGAGGGCGCCCCCGCGGAGTAGCACGCGCTCGACGCGGCCGTCTGTTTCGGCTGCCAACCAGAGGAAATCGTCCGGCACGAGCTCGCCGACACCCCGCACTTCGAGCACCATGGACCCGGCGTGCACGGTCTCGATCCACAAGCCCGCACGGTCTACGATCGGCACGGAGGCCTGAATGCTGCCAAGCGCGTAGGTCATCACCACGAGCACAAGCGCGGCACCTCCGATCGCCGCAACGCGACGGCGGGTACGACGGCGCCGAACATCTCCACCGATTGGCTCGTCCATCTCGCCGCCTTCAGTCCACGCGGAGCGCGACCATGGGATCAACCGCCGCGGCCAGGCGTGCGGGCACGATGACCCCGGCCAGCGTCACCGCGGCCAACACCACGCCAACGCCGACGTATGTCATCACGTCGTACGACGCGACGCCGAACAGGAGCGTCTCCATCTGCCGTGTCAGCAGGAGGGCGCCAAGTACGCCGAGCGCCAGACCGGTGGCCACCAGCACCGCGCCCTCACGGAGCACCAACGCCAGGATGGACCGTCCGTCGAACCCCAGCGCCATGAGCGTCCCGAACTCCCTGGTCCGCTGACTTACCGAGAAGCCGACGACACCGGCGATCCCGATGGCGGAGATCACCAGCGCGATCACGCCAAAGGCCGCCAGGAGCGCCGCGGTCAGCCGGGGTGACGCCAGAGCACCCTGCCGCACATCCTCCAGCGTCTGGAACGACTCGATGGGCTGGGTCGCGTCCACCCGTCGCACAGCATCCCGCAGTTGCCGCTGCAGGGTGCCTGCCGCCGTCGCACTGCGGACGAAGAATCGGGCTTCGGGCAGCGGCTGCTGGAAAATGGGCCGAAACACTTCGTCCGCCGGCTCCGCGTCCAGGCGCTGCCGCGCGTCGGAGACCACCCCGACGACGGTCATCCACTCTTGATCCGGGTTGAACCGCACACGACGCCCGACTGGATCCTCACGATCCCAGTAGCGGCGCGCCGCGGATTCATTGACGAGAACCACAACAGGGGCCTCGAGATCATCGGCGCGCGAGAATGTCCGGCCCTGGCGGAGGCTGCGTCCCACGGTCTCCAGATACCCGGGACTGATCACCGTCGTTGTGACCGGAGGCAACGGCGTGCCGTCGTCCGTCTCGCGTCCTTCCACGAGCAGCGGTACATCTGCAAGCGCGGTGCCCTCGTTCAGGTGTACGGTCGTAGCCGCCGACACAAGTGCAATTCCCGGAATCTGTTCCACCTCGTCGAGGAGGCGTTGGTACATCCCGCCCCAATTCACCGGTGTCGGATAGCGGATGAAATCGAGGGCCACCCGCATCGTGAGCACGTCCGTGCGAAGGCCCGTGTCCACGTTCTGCAGGTTCACGACGGTGCGAATCATGAGCCCGGCACCCGTCAGGAGCGCGAATGACACGGCGATTTGCATCACGACGAGCGCGCTCAGTACGGGCCGACGCATCGTGACGGTACGCGTGCCGGTGCTACCGAGTATCGCGGCAGGGCGTGCGCGTGACGACAGCGCGCTGACCGACCCGAACACGAGGCTGATGCCCCCGGCGAGTACAACCAGAAACACCAGCACCGGGCCGTCGATGCCGATCTCACTCGCGCGCGTGGTAAACCGCCCGGCCAGGGCACGCAGCAGACCCAGGCTCTGATAGGCCACGAGGAGCCCACCGAGCGCCCCGAGGCCCGCCAGAATGGCGTTCTCCGCCACAAACAGCCGAAGCAGCCCGGCTCGCGTGGCACCGAAGATACTCCGCAGAGTCACGTCCCGCTGCTGGTAAACCACGCGGGCAAGGAGGAGAGCGATGATGCTGCTTCCGAGCACCAGCAGCAGGAACGCCCCCGTGCCTGCGAGAATGAGCAGCGTTGGGCGAAACTCTCGTGTCAGTTCGTCCTGCAAGCCCGTCGCACCCAACGCGTACCCCGCGCGCGCCGGATAGGCGGCCGCATCGGACTGCTGCAACCGATTCGCCACGACATCGAGATCGGTCCCGAGTCGCTCGGCAGGTACGCCCGGGGCGAGTCTCCCGATGGCGTTGATGAAGCGCGTGGTGCGCGACTGCTCCGTGTCCGGGTTCGAGCGGAACGGGCAGGAGACGGTGGGCATGTAGACGCTGACGGGCTCCGGGTAGTCGGGAATCGGCGGCATGACGCCGATCACGGTGTGGGCGCGGTTGTTCATTTGGAAGACTCGCCCGACAACGTCCGGATCGCCGCCGAAGCCCAGCTGCCAGTATTCGAAGCTCAGCAACAACACTGCCGGCGCGCCAGGTACGTCGTCCTCCGCGCGAAAGTCCCGGCCCAGCAGTGGCTGCACACCGAGTGTCTGGAAGTAGTTCGCGGACACGACGCCCGTGGACACCCGCTCGGGCTCGTCACGCCCAAGCAGGATGAAATACATGACGTGCATCTCGGCCACGCTGGAGAGCGCACCCGTCTGGGCGCGCAGATCCATGATCTCGGGCACCGAGAATTCGGACTCCTCAACACCCGCGCGCGGCATGGATGCCTGGACTTCAACGAGCTCCTCCGGCGCCGAATACGGCAGGGGCTGCAGGACGACGGCATTCAGCACGCTGAAGATCGCGGTGTTCGCGCCAATGCCAAGCGCCAGCGTCACGATTACCGTCGCTGCGAAGGACTTGTGCGCCAGGAGGTTCTGACCTCCTTCGCGCAAGTCGGCCACCAGGCCATCGAGTCCGCCAAGCCGCGAATCGCCGCTACGCGTCTGGGACGCCGCCACTGTCGCTCCTCCTTCGCGCGCACCGTCAGCGCACGACTTCAACTGTAGGAGAGCTCAAGAATGGCCGCAAGGACATCTATCCGACAGTTTCTGCCAAAATGGCAGCACCCGCTATTGAGAAGGGTGCGGCTCTTTTGCGCAGAAACATTCGCGCGGCGTTCTAGTACGGTGTCGTGGGGAAGGGAGACGCCCCTGCGATGGTCGGAGCGACGACGAGGTTCTCTGGACGCACCTTCAGCGCGCGGGAGATGTGCGCGACATCGAGCCGCTGTCGGTCGAGCCGGTGCCAGAGCCGGCCGAGCGGAGCCGGAGGCGACGATTGCCGGGCTACGGGGCGGCCTCCGCGTCGACCGGCTCGAGGCGGAGCAGCGCCCCGTCCTGCTCGTCGGTCAGCAGGTAGATCAGCCCGTCCGGCCCCTGTCTGACCTCACGGATGCGCTGCCCGAGCTCGCGGAGCAGCGACTGCTGGCGCACCAGCAGGCCGCGATCGTTGAAGATCAGGCGCTGCAGCTCCCTGCCCCGCAGCGCGCCGGTGAACAGGTCTCCCGTCCAGTTCGGAAAGCGGTCGCCCGTGTAGAACAGCAGTCCCGCCGGCGAGATCGACGGGCTCCAGAAGAAGTACGGGTCCTCGATGCCCTCCGCCCAGCGCTGCGGCCGCTGCGGCCCGGAATACGTGCCCGTCAGATCGCCCGAGTACGCCCGGCCGTACGAGACGACCGGCCAGCCGTAGTTCAGGCCGCTGCGGATGATGTTGACCTCGTCGCCGCCCTGCGGCCCGTTCTCCGTCTCCCACAGCTCGCCGGTCTCCGGGTGGAACGCCAGACCGTTCGCGTTGCGGATGCCGAAGGCGTAGATCTCCGGCCGGTGGCCCGGCGTGTCGACGAACGGGTTGTCCTCGGGCACGGTCCCGTCGTCGTTGAGCCGCAGCACCTTGCCGGCGTGGTCGGCCGGGTCCTGCGCGCTCTCCGCCTGGCCCACCGGGTTGCGGGTCGGCACCCCGATCACCATGTACACCTTGCCGTCGGGCCCGAAGGCGATGCGCGCCGTCTGCCCCGCCCCCATGTACGCAGCGTCGGAGACGAACAGGTCCCGCACCTCCACGAGCGCCCCGCGTCCCTCGAACTTGCCGCGGGCAAGCGTCGGCGTGCCCGCCATCCGATGCTCCGGGCTCTGCTTGTGGTAGGTGAAGTAGACGAACTGGTTCTCGAGGAACCGGGGATGCAGCGTGATGTCCATCAGTCCCTTGCGGCGCGTGGTGAACACTTCCGGGAGGCCCGCGAGGGGTTCGGGGTCGAGGACGCCGTCGCGCACGATGCGGAGCCGGCCGCCGTGCTCCGTGATCAGCAGGTCGCCGTTCGGCAGGAAGGCGAGCGACCACGGCCGGACGAGCCCCTTCATCGGCACCACCCGGAACGTCTGCTCCTGGGTGCGAAAGACCCGCGGCTCGTCGGACAGGGTGGCCGAGGGCTCGCAACTCTGGCAATCGGTCAGCCGCTCGGCGTCGTCGACCGCCGGCTCGAAGTCCTGGGCCGAGGCGGGCGCGCCCAGCAGCAGCGCGGCGGCGACCACCGCGACAGCCGGCAGCGCGCGTGGGATGGCTCCATTCAACATCGGCATCTCCTGATCACGAAGGGTTCCGCTACAGCATAGCGCGGTTCGCCCGGCGGCCCGCACATCGCGGCCCGAACGTCCTTGACGCGCCGCCTGCGGTCCACTATACACACGGCTATACGCAGTCGACGCTGCGGTCTGCTCCATGAGACGAATCGCCCCCATCCTCTTCCTGGCAGTCGGCCTGTGCGCCGTGGCGCTCCCGGCGGCGACGCCGCGCATGCCGCTGGACGAGGTGCGGCCGGGCATGCGCGGTGTCGGCCTCACCGTGTTCGACGGAACCCGGCGCGAGGAGTTCGGCGTCGAGGTCCTGGGCGTTCTGCGCAACGTCATGGGCCCGCGCCGCAACGTCATCGTGGCCCGGCTGTCCGGCGGGCCGCTGGCCGAGACCGGGGTCATCCAGGGCATGAGCGGCAGCCCGGTCTACATCGACGAGCGGCTGGTCGGCGCCGTCTCCTACGCGCTCGGCTCGTTTCCCAGGGAGCCGATCGCCGGCATCACGCCCATCGGCGAGATGGCCGCGTCGGACGCCAACCGGGCCGAGGTCGCGCGGGCGGCGGCGCTGCCGCCGGCGTTTCCGGCAACGCCCGCCGACCTGCAGGCGGTGATCGGCGCGGCGTTCGACCGGATGCGTCCGTTCGCCCGCCAACCCGATCACGTGCGCGCGCTCGGCCTGCCGCCGGCGTCCGGCCGACGGCTGGGCACCCTGCTGCGGCCCATCGCCACGCCGGTGGTGCTCAACGGGTTCGATCCGCAGGTCCGGCAGCTGTGGACCGCCGCGTTCCACGGCGGGGGCTTCGTCACCGCCGTCGGCGCCGGCCAGACCTCAGGTCCGGATGCGGCCGCACCCCTGCAGGCGGGCGATCCGATCGGTGCCACGCTCGTGCGCGGCGACCTGACCATGGCGGGCACCGGCACCGTCACCCTCGTGGACGACGGCCGCGTCTATGCCTTCGGTCACCCGTTCTACAACCTCGGGCCGATTCGCTTCCCGATGACCCGGGCGTCCGTAACCACGCTGCTGCCGAGCCTTGCCCTGTCGTCGAAGATCGCGGCCATCGGGGAGGTCGTCGGAACCCTGGATCAGGACCGCTCGACGGGCATCTTCGGCGTGCTCGGACCGGGGCCCGCCATGGTCCCCGTCCGCGTCCGGCTGCACGAGCCGGCGCGCGGGCTGACGCGCGAGTTCACGTTCGAGGTCGTCGAGGATCGGCTGTTCACGCCGCTGCTGACCTACACCGGCGTGCTCAGCACCTTCCTGTCGTGGACCCGCGAGCGCGGGGCGTCGACGTACGACCTCAGCAGCACGACGCGCGTCCGCGGCCACGCCGACGTTGCGTTCGAGGACATCTACAGCGGCGACACCGCCCTGTTCGGCGCGGCCGGGGCGATTGCCAACCCGTTGACGGCCTTGCTGAACAACCGCGTAGCGCCCCTCGAGATCGACGGCATCGACATCGAGATCACGTCGGCGGAGCGGCCGCGCACGGCGAGGATCGAGCGCGTCTGGCTCGACGCCCCCCGCATCCGCCCGGGCGATGCGGTGCGGCTGCACGTGCTCGCGCGCGGCTACGGCGGCGCCGAGCTGGTCGAGACCGTCACGGTCGACATTCCCCGCCACGCGGCAGGGCGGCTGCAGTTGCTGGTGTCGGACGCGCCGCAACTGAACGCGCGCGAGCTGCGCGAGTCGCGATCGACGCAGGCGTCCGCTACGGTCGAGCAGATCATCCGCAACCTCAACGCGACCCGGCGCAACAACCGCCTCTACGTCAAGCTGCTCAGCTCGCGGCCGGGCGCAATCGTCCGCGGCACGGCCATGCCGGCGCTGCCGCCCTCGGTGCTGGCGGTGCTCGAGGGAGACCGGAGCGGCAGCGGGCTCCGGCGGCTCTCCCAGGCCACGCTCGGCGAATGGGAGATCCGCACGGATCATGCGGTGTCCGGCTCCCGAACGCTCACGGTGGACGTCGAGGCAAGATGACGAGCCCGCCTCCGCGCTGGCGAACCCGCCTCCGCCGCGCAGCCGTCGCGGCCGCAGCCTGCCTCCCGGTCGTCGTGCTCCACGCCTCGTCCCCCGTATTCTGGCGGGTCGCGACGCAGGCGGAGTTCCTCGCCGGTGAGGCCGACCGGGTATCGATAGACGCGGACGGGCGGCTGACCCTGGCGCGCGACACGGAGCTGCTCCACGAGGCGACTGCCCCGTTCCTGTGGTCGCTCGCGCCGGCGGGCGGCGCGCTCTGGATCGGCGCCGGCGGCGACGGCCGGGTGTTGCGCCTGGCGTCGGACGGCAGCGCGTCGACGGTCTTCGAGGCGGCGGAGCAGAACGTCCATGCCGTCCACCCCGTTGGCGCGGGCGAAGCGCTGGTCGGCACCTCTCCCGACGGCGCGTTGTTCCGGGTCGGCAACGGCCGTTCGGAGCGGATCTTCGACCCTGACGACCGCTACATCTGGGCGCTCGCGGCCGACGCGGCGGGCAACCGCTTCGTGGCCACCGGCGACGAGGGCCGCATCTACCGCCTGCCCCCGGACGGCGCGGCGAGCCTGTTCCACGAGGCGGACGCGTCGCACGTGCTCGCCCTGGCCCACGACGCCGAGGGCAACCTGCTGGCCGGCACCGGCACGCCGGGACAAGTGCTGCGAATCGGCGGCGACGGGCGCGGCTTCGTCGTCCTCGACTCGCCGTACGCGGAGATTCGGGCGCTCCGCGTCGCGGGCGACGGCACGCTCTATGCTGTCGCCGTCGGCGCGTCGGCGCCGCGCGGCGCCCCGGCCCCGCCGCCGCCCGCGAGCTCCCCCGGCGTCCCGCGCGTGACCACGTCTACCACGGTCACCGCGGTCGTCACGGCCGATGCCGGGCGCACCCCGGCGACGCCCGCTCGCCCGGCGCAGTCCGCCGGGTCGGCCTCGTCCGGGCGGGGCGCCGTCTACCGGATTCGCGCCGACGGCGCGTGGGACACGGTGTGGGAGTCCGCGCAGGACACGCCGTACGACGTCTCGATCGACGCGCGCGGCGACCTCCTGATCGGCACGGGGCCGAGGGGCAGGATCTACCACGTCGCCGAGGATCCGCCGCGCGTCCGGCTGCTCGCGCGGGCCCCCGCGCGGCAGGTCACCAGCTTCGCGGCATCGGCCGGCGGCGCGGCCTACTACGCCACGGCCAACCCCGGGAAAATCTATCGACTGCTTCCCGGCCAGGCCGGCGAGGGCGAGTACGTGTCGGACGTGCGCGATGCCGGAACGGTCGCCACCTGGGGGACGCTGCGCTGGCACGCGCTGACGCCCGGCGACAGCTCGCTGCGGCTGTTCACCCGGTCGGGCAACACCTCCACGCCCAACGATGGCTGGAGCCGCTGGTCGGCAGCGTATCGCGACGCGGACGGCGCCCCCATCACCAGCCCCCGGGCGCGCTATCTGCAATGGAAGGCCGAGCTGCGCGGCGGCGCCGACACCCCGACGCTGCTCTCGGTCACGGCGGCGTACCTGCCCCAGAACCTGCGACCGGAGATCACGTCGCTCACCGTGCACGACCCGGGCGTGGCCTTCCAGCGGCCGTTCGCGAGCGGCGATCCGCCCATTGCGGGTCTCGACGATCCGCCCGAGGCGGGTTCCGGCGGCAGCGGGGGCAGTGCGCAGGGCGACACCCAGCAGACCACGCTGGGCCGCCGCGTTCAGCGCCGGGGGCTGCGTACGTTCGTCTGGGCCGCGCGCGACCCGAACAACGACCCGCTGCGTTTCGATCTGCTGGTCCGCACCGCAGCGGACACGGCGTGGCGTGCGTTGCGGACCGGGATCGACAGCTCGATCTACACGTGGGACACGACGTCCGCCCCCGACGGCACCTACGTCGTCCGCCTCGTCGCCTCCGACGCCCACGCCAACGCGCCCGGCCAGGGCCTCGAGGGCCTCGTCGAGAGCAAGCCGTTCGAGGTGGACAACGCGCCGCCGCGCATCGACGTCGATGCCCCGCGCCCGCAGGCTGGCGGGTTCGCCGTCTCGTTCGTCGTCAGCGACGGGCACTCCCCGGTGCGCCGGGTCGAGTACTCGCTCGACACCGCACGCTGGGAGGTGCTCTACCCCCTCGACGGGATCGCCGACTCCCGGATCGAGCGCTTCCGGCTGAACGTCGACCGCGGTCAGCTCGACCGGCTCGCCATCCGCGCGGTCGACGCGTTGGGCAACGCGGCCACGGCCGCGCCCCGATAAACTACGGCTCCACCGGCTCGAGGCGGAGCAGCGCCCCGTCCTGCTCGTCGGTGAGCACGTAGATCAGGCCGTCCGGTCCCTGCCGAACCTCCCGGATGCGCTGCCCGAGCTCGCGCAGCAGCGACTGCTGGCGCACCAGCAGGCCGCGATCGTTGAAGATCAGGCGTTGCAGCTCGGCGCCCCGCAGCGCGCCGACGAACAGGTCGCCCTGCCAGTTCGGGAAGCGGTCGCCGGTGTAGAACATCAGGCCGGCCGGCGAGATCGACGGGCTCCAGAAGAAGATCGGGTCGTCGACGCCTTCCATCTGGCGGGCGGTCCGCTGCGGCCCGGAATGCGTGCCGGTTAGATCGCCCGAATACGCCCGCCCGTACGAGACGACGGGCCAGCCGTAGTTGGCCCCGGCGCGGATGATGTTGACCTCGTCGCCGCCCTGCGGCCCGTTCTCCGTCTCCCACAGCTCGCCGGTCTCCGGGTGCCATGCCAGCCCGTTCGAATTGCGAATGCCCAGGGCGTAGATCTCCGGGCGGTGGCCCGGCGTATCGACGAACGGGTTGTCGTCGGGCACGCTCCCGTCGTCGTTCAGGCGCAGCATCTTGCCGGCGTGGTTGGACGGGTCCTGCGCGTAGTCGGACGAGCCCACCTCGTAGCGCGCCGGCTGGCCGACCACCATGTAGAGCTTGCCGTCCGGCCCGAAGGTGATGCGCGAGGTCTGCGCCGCGCCCATGTAGTCGGCGTCCGCCACGAACAGGTCGCGCACCTCCACGAGCGCCCCCCGCCCCTCGAACTTGCCGCGCGCAAGCACCGTCGTGGCGGCGAGCCGGTGCTTGGGACTCGCCTTGTGGTAGGTGAAGTAGACGAACTGGTTCTCCAGGAACCGGGGATGCAGCGCGACGTCCATCAGCCCCTTGCGGCGCGGCGTGAACACCTCCGGCAGGCCGGCGAGCGGCTCGGGGTCGAGCACGCCGTCGCGCACGATGCGGAGCCGGCCGCCGTGCTCCGTGATCAGCATGTCGCCGTTCGGCAGGAAGGCGAGCGCCCAGGGGCGCACCAGGCCCCGCATGGGCACCACCCGGAAGCTCTGCTCCTGCGTGTGAAAGACCTGCGGCTCGGCAGGCGGCATGCGCGACGACTCGCAGTCCAGGCAGTCGCGCCGCTGCTCGACCTCCTGCGCCGCGGCCGGCACGCCGAGCGCCACCATGAGGGCAACAACGACTGCGGCAATCGGGAACGTCCGCCCTGACACAGCTCCGTTCAGCATCGGCTTCTCCTGGCCATGAAACATGAAAGCGGTTCCGCTACAGCATAGCGCGGTTCCGCTCCGCGCCCCACGGGGGCGGGGTGCTGCTAACATGGGGCTGCAGCGCGCGCATGCTGAACGGCATCTTCGTCGTCGTCGCCCTTGCCTCGATTCTCGCCGCGGCGCTCAGCGGGGAGATGCGGGCCCTGACCGACGCGGTCGTCTCCTCGGCGCGCGGCGCCGTCGACCTCGCCATCGGTCTCGTGGGGGTGATGGCCTTCTTCCTCGGCCTCATGCGTGTCGCCTCCGACGCCGGGCTGATGGCCCGCCTGGCACGGCTGGTGAGCCCCGTCATGCGCCTGCTCTTCCCGGGACTGCCCCCGGACAGCCCGGCCATGAGCGCCATGCTCCTGAACATCGCGGCGAACATGATGGGACTGGCCAACGCGGCCACCCCCTTCGGCATCAAGGCGGTCGAGGAGCTCGACAAGCACAACAGCCGGCGCGGGGTGGCCACGAACCACATGGTGCTGTTCCTGGCGATCAACACGTCGGGACTGGCCCTGCTCCCGACCGGCATGATCGGCATCCGCGCGGCGCTCGGCTCGACCGACGCGGCCGGCATCCTCCTGCCCACGTGGTTCGCCACCGCGTCGGCGACTGCCGTCGGCGTCACTGCCGCGCTGCTCCTGGCCCGCCTGCCGGTCTATCGTGCCTCGGCGCCGCCGCCGCTGGCGCCTGACCCGGCCGCAACCGGGCAGGCTGCGCCGGCCGCCGACCCGGCCCCCGCCGCCACGAGCGCCGCCCGCCCCGCCGCGGGCCGCCGCGCGGTGGGCTGGCTGTTCTGGGCGATCTTCCTGATTGCGGCCGCGAGCGCGCTGGTCAACCGCGACCCGGCCGTCCCGGCCGGCGACGTGCTGCGCGACATGGCGTCGTCCTGGCTGCTGCCGGCCGTCGTCGCCGCGCTCGTGCTCTACGGCTGGGTGCGCGGCGTGCGCGTGTACGAGTCGCTCGTCGAGGGCGCCCGGGACGGGTTTCAGGTCGCCATCCGCATCATTCCGTACCTGGTCGCCATTCTCGTGCTGGTCGGGATGTTCAGGGCGTCGGGGGCGCTGGACGTGCTGATCGGGCTCGCGGCCCCGCTGACCGGCCTGATCGGCATCCCGGCCGAGGCGTTGCCGATGGCTCTCCTGCGCCCGCTCTCCGGCTCGGGCGCAATGGGGGTGGCTTCGGAGGCGATGACGGCGTACGGTCCCGATTCGCTGATCGGCTACCTCGTCAGCACCTACCAGGGCAGCACCGAGACCACGTTCTACGTGCTGGCCGTCTACTTCGGCGCCGTCGGCGTCAAGGACACGCGCCACGCGGTGCCTGCCTGCCTGCTGGCGGACGTGGCCGGCATCCTGGCCGCCACGTTCATCGTCAACGCCCTGTTCGGCTAGGGTTGGCCGGCTGGTAGCGGGTTTCCACGTAGCCGTGCTTGGGCGTCCACTGCACGCGCAGCCGCGGCAGATCGCCAGCGGCGTCTCGCGCGTGAAAGTAGACCAGCACTTCGGCGTAGCGGTCCTGCAGCGGTCGAATGAGCTCCCTCGCGAGGGCGGCCGTGTCCACCCCGTCCGCCACCTCGACCTCGATGGTGAAGGCGCCGTGGGCGGTCGCCATCTCGGCGATGCGCCAGTTCTCGCTGACGAGGGGGAGCGCATCGTCCGGCGGGGTCCGGCCCGCGGCGTCGCGGTCGGCGTCGGCGCCGGCGCAGCCCCAGAACGCCAGCAGCCAGACGACGACGGCCGCGCGCACGGGCGCGTGCAGGCAGCGACGGCGGAATCCGAGCCGGGGGCTGCCGCCGCCGCGCGGGGCGCCACGCGGCCCGTCAGGGCTGTGGGACGATGCGGATGTACGGCAGCGGCGAGCGCCACCCATCGGGATACTTCTGCCTGGCTTCGTCGTCCGACACCGCGGGCAGGATGATCACGTCGTCGCCCCGCCGCCAGTTGACCGGCGTCGCCACCTTCTTGCTGGCCGTCAGTTGGCAGGAGTCGAGCAGTCGCAGCACCTCGTCGAAGTTCCGGCCGGTGCTCATGGGGTAGGTCAGCGTGGCCCTGATCTTCTTGTCGGGTCCGATGACGAAGACCGCCCGCGCGGTCGCGTTGTCGGCCGGCGTGCGGCCCTCGGACGTATCCCCGGCGTCGGCGGGCAGCATGTCGTACAGCTTGACGATCTCGAGCCGGGGATCCCCGATCAGCGGGTAGTTGACGCGGTGGCCCTGCGACGCCTCGATGTCGCGCGACCACCGTTCGTGATTGCTCACGCCGTCGACGCTGATGCCCAGGACCTTGCAGTTGCGCTTGTCGAACTCGGGCTTGAGACCGGCCATGTAGCCGAGCTCGGTCGTGCAGACCGGCGTGAAGTCCTTCGGATGCGAGAAGAGGATGGCCCACCCGTCGCCGATCCATTCGTGGAAGTCGATCGGCCCCTGGGTGGTCTCGGCCTGGAAGTTGGGTGCTTCGTCGTTGATCCTCAGTGCCACGTTCGTTCCATCCTTCCACCGGAGCCGGCCGCTCAGTCGAGCGTCCACAGGGTCAGCGTCGAGACGTCCTTGACGAACAGCCGGTTGCCGGACAGCGTCGGCTGCGTCCACGTCGCGCTGTCGGCGACATCGTACCGCTCCACCACGTCGAGGCCGGTCCGGCTGGCGTTGAGCACGAGCAGCGCCGCATCGTCCTGCAGCGACAGCAGCGTGCCGCCCGCGCGCAGGAGCGCCGCGTTCTCCGCCTGGCGCGGACTCCCGGTCCACAGGACTTCGCCGGTATCCAGATCGAGCGCGAAGTACTGGCCGCTGTTGAGGTGCGAGAGCCCGAACAGCACGCCGTCGGCCACGACGCCGTTCGTCATGTCCAGCGCCACCTCGCGCGCGTGCCAGGCGTCATCGGTCGTCCAGGCGTCGCCCTCGCGCAACACCCGGAAGGCGGTGACCCCGTTGCCCTGCCCCGACTGGATCAGCAGGTCCCCGTGGAGGATCGGCGTCTGCGAGTTGGTCGTGTAGGCCGTCGTGAACGGCCGGCTCCACAGCAGCCCGCCGGTCCGCACGTCCACGCCGACCAGGTTGTCCTGCGTGTAGGTGACGACCTGGCGGACGCCCTCGATGTCGAGCACCAGCGGCGAGCCGTAGGACGGCCCGTCGCCGTCCCAGCTCCAGCGGACGTCGCCGGTTGCCGTGTCGAAGGCCGTCAGGGCGCCGTCGTCATGTCCGCCGACATGGAAGATCACGAGGTCGCCCTCGACCACCGGAGACATCGCGGTGTGATAGAGCGGCTCGACCGCACCGCCGGGCACCTGCCACAGCAGCTCGCCGTCGTCCGCGTCGAACGCGCTCACGATGCCGCTCATGCCCAGCGTGAACAGCCGCCCGTCGGCGTATGCCGGCGTCGACTTCGGCCCCGGTCCATGCGGATTGGTGGCCGGATTCATCTCGTACGGCGCCGGATAGGCCGCACGCCAGATCGTCTCGCCCGTCGCCGGGTCGAGCGCCAGCAGCACCTCGTCCTCGGCCTGCCGGACATAGAGGTACAGCCGCTCGCCGATCAGCAGCGGCGTGGCGTAGCCCGAGCCGACCTCGACGGCCCAACGCCGGCGCAAGCCGTCGGGCCAGGGGGCGGGAACGTCGAACGCCGCGGCGACGCCGTCACGATTCGGGCCGCGCCACTGCGTCCAGTCCTGCGCCGCGGAGGCCGGCGCGAGGCACGGCAACGCGAGGGTTGCCACCAACCCGGTGCAGACGAGGCTCCGCATCGAACCCATGCGTGCGTCTCTCCTTCAGGACAGTCCGATGAGCCGGGCGCCGATGGTGACGCCGAGGAAGAGGCCCATCGAGGTCAGCGCGACGACCTTCGGCCAGACCGGGCCGAGCGAGCCCTCGTCGGCCGCGATGACCTTGCGCCGCACCGTGAAGAGGAAGATCAGCCCCAGGACCAGCATCTCCATCTTCCACCACCAGAACGGGCTGTAGTACTGCTTGATCGACGTCGACGCCATCGTCGGCGTGCCCGTGATGACCAGCGCCACCAGGGCCCCCACCAGCCACGGCTGCGCGTCCTCGGCCACCTGCCGCAACGGCTGCGCCGTCAGACCCACGCCCAACAGCCGCAGGTCCACCACCAGCAGCGACCCCGAGAAGAACGCCACCGCCACCAGATGCATCACCTGGATGATCGGGCTGTACCAGACCGCCGACTGAAACGTCAGGCTCAGCGCGCTGCCTTCCATCCACTCGAAAAATTCCAGGACCATCGCCCCCGCCTCCCGTTCAAGCCCCCGGCCCCGCAGGCTACGGCGTCAACCCCAGGTCCAGCCACCACTGCGGAACCAGACCGCTGTAGGCAATCATCCGACCCGTCACGATCACCGCCGCCCACAAGACCAGACCCAACGCGCCCGCCACCCGCGCCGGCACCGGCGGCACCGGGTCGTTGTCCCACTGGTCCACCGAACGGTAAATCGTCCGGTGGAAATACATCGCGTTGGCCAGCGCCAGGAGCAGCAGCAGGTTCTTCATCCAGAACCAGAAGTTGCCGTAGAAACGCATCGGCTGCCCGTAGAACAACAGCCCCCCGCTGATCACCGACATCGCCAGACCCAGCATCTGCCACTTGAACAGGCGGTTCTGAATGTGCGAAACCGGCGTGTGCAGATTCCCCGCCCCCGTCAGCCGCAGGTCCATCATCACCAACAGACCCGCAATCACGCACATGCTCACCACATGCGACGTCAGCAGAATCGGATAGCCGAAGATCGACTCGCGCAACGCCGTGCTCATCGGCATCGCTTCCAGCCACTCGAACACGCTACGTAACGACATCCGTGCCTGCCTCCTCAGCGCATGACGGCCGCAGCCCGACAACCGTATCTGCCGGCGTGGTACGGGCGCGCTTGGACCGCCGACTATATCACGAAGTCGACCCGATTCAGACGGCGCCCGCGCCGGTTGCGCCCCGCCGTCCGCGTGGCCGATAATCGCCGGCGGGAACCGGCCGACGCAGCCGGAACCGGTCCGCAGGAGGATCCACGATGAAACGGTATCTGGTTGCGTGCGGCGTCCTGGCGATCGGCATCGGCCTCGCGGCGGCGGCCAACGGGCAGCCCCGCGAGGCGCCGGATGCGGCCGGGCAGGCGCGGGAGTTCGAGCCGGTCACGGACGCCGTCCTCGAGAACCCCGACCCGTCCGACTGGCTGCACTGGCGGCGCACCCTCGACGGCTGGGGCTACAGCCCGCTCGACCAGATCGACCGGGACAACGTGCACCAGCTCCAGCTCGCGTGGTCGTGGCAGATGCGGCCCGGCCTCAGCCAGCCGACGCCGCTCGTCTACAACGGGGTCATGTACCTGCCGAATCCCGACGGCTACGTACAGGCCGTCGATGCGGTGAGCGGGGACCGGATCTGGGAATTCCGCCGGATCTTCGAGAACACGCCGGACGAGAACTTCCGCAACCGGATGCGCTCGCTGGCCATCTACGGCCGCAACATCTACGTGACCACGGCCGATGCCCACCTGATCGCCCTCGACGCGCGGACGGGCGAGGTCGTGTGGGAGCGTGCCGTGGCCGACCACAGGCTCGGCTACCGCTACACGAGCGGCGCCATCGTGGCGGAGGGCAGGATCGTCGCGGGCATGACGGGCTGCGAGCGGTACAAGAACGAGGTGTGCTTCATCTCCGCCCACGATCCCGACACCGGGCGCGAGCTGTGGCGCACGTCGACCATCGCGGAGCCCGGCGCGCCCGGCGGGGACACCTGGGGCGACCTGCCCCTGCTGTTCCGGGCCGGCGGCGACGCCTGGATCCCCGGCAGCTACGACGCGGCGACGGGCCTGATGTACTGGTCCACCGCGCAGGCCAAGCCCTGGGCGCGGGTGTCGCGGGGCACCGACGGCGACGCGCTGTACACGAACAGCGTGCTCGCGATCGAGCCGGCCGGCGGCGACCTGCGCTGGTACCACCAGTTCGTCCCGGGCGAATCGCACGACCTCGACGAGGTGTTCGAGAGCATCCTCATCGACAACGGCGGGCGGCGCTCCGTCTTCAAGATGGGCAAGCTCGGCATCCTGTGGGAGCTCGACGCGGCGACGGGCGAGTTCATCGACGCCCACGACCTCGGCTTCCAGACGCTCGTCTCGCTCGACCGCGGGACGGGCGCCGTGGCGTACCTGCCGGGCATGATCCCCGAGGCCGGCGTCGAGCTCGCGTTCTGCCCCGACTTCCGGGGCCTCCGGAACGTGATGGCCTCGGCCTACCACCCGCAGACGAGGGCGCTCTACATCCCCATCACGCCGAGCTGCACGCGGGGCATCTTCTCCGAGGTCGAGCGGCAGGCGCACCCGGAGGGCGACCTCTACTTCTACTACAACCCGGCCTGGACGGGATGGCGCACCACCGGCAGCAACCCGCACCCGCTGAGCCCGGAGCACGCCGGCCAGCTCGTCGCCATGGACATCGACACGGGAGAGATCCGGTGGCGCCACCGCACGGCCACGCGCCCGCTGGCAGCGGCGCTCACCACCGGCGGCGGGCTGGTGGTCAGCGGCGACTCGGACCGCTACCTGTTCCTGCACGACGTGGAGACCGGGCAGGTCCTGCATCGGACGCGCCTGCCCTCGCCGGTCCAGGGCTATCCGATGACCTACGCGGTCAGCGGCAGGCAGTACCTGGCCATTCCGGTAGGCGGCGGCCGGGCGCCGGGCGCGCCCAACGCGCTGTTCGTCTTCACGCTGCCGGCAGAGCCGGCTGCCCGCCAGGAGTCTGCGCCGTAGAACGGCGCCGGCTCCCGGCGCGGGTTGGCCCGGCGGCAACCGGAGCCGGAGGCGGCGATGGCCGCGCCAGCCTCAGGCTTCGAGCGGTATGGCGCACGGTGGCCACGACTCCGCCGCGCACGCGGAGCCGCGGCCTCGGACTGCCGGGCTACCGCTCGCCCGCCGCTTCCGCGCGCTCGAGCACGCGCGCCCCGGACAGGATCCCCTCCATGCCGATGTTGCCTTCGTGACAGGCGTACTCGTAGAGGGAGTCCTCGGTCCGGCTCATCCGGATGACCGCGGTCCAGGGCTCGGCCCAGGTCTCGGTGTCCTCGACCCGGACCTCGTACTCCAGCACGTCCGGCGCCACGCGCGTGAAGCGCTCCTGGATGCGCAGGTTGTCCCCGGCGGCCATGAAGTAGGTCTTCGGGGAGTAGTTGGCCGTCTCGACGACCAGCGTCTCGCCGTCCCAGTGCCCCCGGGAGTCGCCGTGCCAGAGCCGGATGTCGTCATCGAGCGGCGGCCGGTCCGCCAGCGGGATGATGCGGGCGTCGTGCGCCATCTCCATCAGCAGGACCACGTGGTCGGCCGTCTGGAAGATCTGGTAGTAGGAGTTGTAGCCGGCGCCCAGGCGCGGCGCGCCGAACGTGATGCAGCGCTCGCCGAGGCTCCGGTCGTCGGTCCACTGCGCGTGGCGCTGCCGGCCCGCGTTGTACGCCTCTATCCGGGCCTCGGCTGCCGGCGTGCGCTGCGGCAGGCGGCCGTCCGGCGGATCGACGATGAGCGACGTGCGGTTGTCCCAGTCGCGCTCGACCATCCAGAACTGGTTGTAGTTGCCCGTCTGCGTGTCGGCCGACGAGAAGCCCTGGGCCTCCGCCAGCGCCGCCGTGAACACGCTGTCGCCGAAGGCCGCGTCGTCGGCGTCCAGCGCGAACAGCTCGTCCGCGCGCGACTTCAGGCTGGCTACCTCCTCGTCGGTCAGCGTCTCGCGTCCGGCCAGCGCCGCCGGCCGCTGCAGCGGCGTGGCGCTGTTGTTGGCCCACACCCCCTGCAGATCCGGATGGCCGTGGGCGGTGCGGGGCGCCGTCCAGCCTCCCGCAGGCTCCTGAGCCTCGCCCGCGACCGGCAGCCCCACCACGGCTGCCAGCGTCAGAACGCACAGCGCACCGAAGAAACCCCTTCTCATCGCTACCTCCTCTTGATCCGAGACACGCCCGGTACGCAGTTCATCCTATCAACACGGGACGTGAGAAGCACCGATCGACGCGGAGCCGGGCCGGGCGCCGTGCCGGCGGGCCGCAGGGAAGGCCGCCGACCGCCCTCGCACCCGGCGGGTATACAATCCCACCAGCTTCCCCCGTTGCGGCCGAGACCCGCATGGACTTCAGCAAGTACGAGATCGATCCCGCCATCTACGACGAGATGTTCCAGTCGGATGGCGTCCCCCGGGACCACAGCGCGCGCATTCACCAAGCGTTGAACGAGCTGTCGGGCGCCGAGCTCGGCGAGATTCAGGAGCGGGTCACCCGCTCGTTCCTGAACGAGGGAATCACCTTCACGGTGTACGGCGACGACGAGGCGGACGAGCGCATCATCCCCATCGACTGCCTGCCGCGGACCCTGCCGGACGCCGAGTGGCGCCAGCTCGAAGCGGGCCTCGCCCAACGCGTCCGCACCCTGAACCTGTTCCTGGCCGACGTCTACGGCGCGGGCCGCGTGCTTGCCGACGGCGTCATTCCGGAGCAGATGGTTCACGACTGCCCCCAGTACCGCGCCGCGATGCGCGGCTTCGCGCCGCCTCACGGCACCTGGGTAGCCGTCTGCGGCACCGACGTCGTGCGTACGCACGACGGCTTCCTCGTGCTCGAGGACAACTTGCGGGTGCCCTCCGGGGTGTCCTACATGATCGCCAACCGCAAGGCCGTGAAGTCGAGCATGCGGCGCCTGTACCGCCGCTGTCGGGTGCGCGAGGTGGAGCAGTACGGGAACCTCCTGCTCACGACGCTGCGGGAGATCGCGCCGCCCGGCCGGCCGGACCCGTGCATCGCGCTGCTGACCCCCGGCGTCTGGAACTCCGCCTTCTACGAGCACATGTTCCTGGCCCGCGAGATCGGCGCGGAGCTGGTGGAAGGCCGCGACCTGCTGACCCGCGACGGCTTCGTCTACATGCGCACCACCGAAGGGCTCAGGCAGGTGGACGTGATCTACCGGCGCGTGGACGACGATTTCCTCGATCCGCTCGCCTTCCGTCCCGACTCGCTGCTCGGGGTGCCCGGGCTGCTGCAGGCGTGCCGGCTCGGCAACGTGTCGCTCGCGAACGCGCCGGGAACGGGCGTCGCCGACGACAAGAGCGTGTACGCCTACGTCCCGGATCTGATCCGCTACTACCTGCACGAGGAGCCCATCCTGGCGAGCGTTCCGACCCATGTCTGCCGGCGTCCCGCGGAGCTCGAGTACACGCTCGACAACCTCGCGGATCTCATCGTGAAGCGCGTCGGCGAGTCCGGCGGCTACGGCATGCTCGTCGGGCCCCACGCCAGCCCGGCGGAGCGCGAGGACTACGCCAGGGAGATGCGCGCCGACCCGGCCAGCTTCATCTCCCAGCCGGTGCTCCGGCTCTCGCGCGCGCCCTGCCTCGTCGACGGGCGGCCCGAGCCGCGGCACGTCGACCTGCGCCCGTTCGTGCTCACCGGCCGGGAGACGCGCATCGTGCCCGGCGCGTTCTGCCGCGTTGCGCTGCGGCGCGGCAGCATCGTCGTGAACTCCAGCCAGGGCGGCGGCGGCAAGGACGTGTGGGTCCTGCAGGACTGACATGCTGGCGCGCAGCGCGGAGAGCCTCTACTGGCTGGGACGGTACATCGAGCGGACCGAGCACGTCTGCCGCCTGCTGCGCGTGCAGATGGAGGTGCTGGTCGACCGGCCGGTCCGCGAGATCAACCTGGGGTGGCGTCGGATCTACGCCGCCGTGAGCAGGCAGCCGCCCAGCCCGGCCGTCGGCTTCGCGGGCACCGACGACGACTTCGCGCTGGCCGATTCGTTCACGCTGGCCGACAACCTCACCTTCGAGCGCACGAACCCGGATTCGGTCAGGAACTGTTTCTCGAACGCCCGGGAGAACGCGCGCCAGACGCGCCACTCCATCAGCGGCGAGATGTGGACGTGCCTGAACCTGGCCTGGCTGCGCCTCCGGGAACGGCGCATCCAGGACATCTGGAAGGCCGCGCCGGAGAGCTTCTACGCGGAGGTCGCCCAGGACCTGGGCACCTTCCTGAGCGTGATGGACGCGACCATGTACCGTGACGACGGCTGGCGCTTTCTGCAGGTGGGCCGCGCCGTCGAGCGGGCCCAGGCAACGCTCGCGCTGCTGCTTGCGCAACTGGAGGCGGTCCGGACGCGGGACGACGCGGCCGAGGAGGAGTGGTTGGGCGTGCTGCGCATCTGCGGGGCCTTCGACGCATACAGGCGCTGCTTCGGTATCGAGTTGCGCGCGGAACGGGCGCTGGACCTGCTCGTCGACGATCCGCTGCTGTCGCGCTCGCTGTACCGCTCACTCGAGACGGCCGCCGCCAGGCTCGGCACCATCGCCCCGGGTCCGAACCCGGTCCGCGCGGCCCGGGAACTGGCCGCCGATCTGGTGGCGACCGCCCGCGGGCCGTGGCCCGCGCGCGCAGGCCTCGACGAGCGCGAGGACCGCCTGCGCCGGATGCAGGCCCGGTGCCTCACGCTGCACGATCTCGTCATGGCCGCCCACGTGCGGTACGACGTCGACGGCGCCGTGTCGCGCTGATGTCATATATCGTGACGCAGAACGAGCGCAGAACGAGAAAGGGGCGACGCGATGCGCGAGCTTCCGGCCGATGAGCTGCAGTTCATCCTGAACACGTTCTCGTTTCTCGTCTGGGGCGCCCTCGTCATGTGGATGTGCGCCGGATTCACGATGCTCGAGGCCGGCTCGGTGCGGACCAAGAACGCCTCGATGATCTGCCTCAAGAACATCGGCCTCTACGCCATCGCGGGGTTGGCCTACTACCTCATCGGCTACAGCCTGATGTACGTCGACGTCGGCGGGCTGGTCGGGTCGTTCTCGTTCCTCCACGGCTCGTCGGCCGACGAGCTCGCGCTGGTGGCGGGCGACGCGGAGGCGCGGGCCGCGGTCATCGCGAACGACTACTCCACGATGTCCGACTGGTTCTTCCAGATGGTCTTCGTGGCCACGGCCGCCTCCATCGTCTCCGGCACGCTGGCCGAACGCGTCCACCTCTGGTCGTTCTTCGCCTTCACGCTGGTGCTGACCGCCCTGATCTATCCGATTGTCGGCGCCTGGACGTGGGGCGGCGGCTGGCTCGACGCGCTCGGGTTCCAGGACTTCGCCGGATCGACCATCGTCCACGGGACCGGCGGCTGGGCCGCGCTCGCGGGGGCGCTGGTGGTCGGCGCGCGGAGCGGCAAGTTCCCGAAGAGCGGCGGCGTGGTGACAACGCCGCCGTCCAACGTGCCGGCCGTGACGCTGGGCGTCTTCATCCTCTGGTTCGGCTGGTTCGGCTTCAACGGCGGCTCCCAGCTCGCGCTCGCCAGCGCGGCCGACGTCGTGGCGATGGGCCACGTGCTCGTCAACACCAACCTGGCGGGCGCGGCCGGCGTCATCGCGGCCATCGCGGTGTCGCGGCCGATTCTCGGCCGGGTCGACCTGCTGGCCGGTCTCAACGGCGCCATCGCGGGGCTGGTCTCCATCACCGCCGGACCGGATCTCGTCGGACACTACTGGGCCATCATCATCGGGGCCATCGGCGGCGTCCTCTGCACGGCGGGCATCAAGCTGCTGGAGAAGGTCAAGGTCGACGATGTCGTCGGCGCCGTGCCGGCCCACCTGTTCGCCGGCGCCTGGGGCACCGTCGCGGCCAGCATCGCCGGCGGCGCCAACCTCGGCGTGCAGTTGCTCGGCGTGGTCGCCATCGGCGCGTTCGCGTTCACGAGCTCGTGGCTCGTCTGGTTCGGCCTGGAGAAGACCATGGGGGCCCGCGTGTCGCGGCAGGTGGAGCAACTGGGCGGCGACGCCGCCGAGCTCGGCATCGAGGCCTATCCGGAGTTCGTGCTCATGCCGGAACGCGACGACGAGGACTGACGCGATGGCAGACGGCGGCGCATCGAATCCGGACGCCCGGCGCCAGCGCGCGGAGGCGCCGCCCGGGATGAAGCACATCTGCGTCTACCTGGGCGGCCAGGTCGGATACGAGAAACGGTACGTCGAGGAAGCGGAGACGCTGGGGCGCCTGCTGGCGGCCGACGGCGTCGGCCTGGTGTACGGCGGCGCGCGCGTCGGCCTGATGGGCGTGCTGGCCAACGCCGTGCTGTCGAACGGCGGCTTCGCGACCGGCGTCGTCCCGCGCCAGCTCTCGTACCAGGAACTCGCCCACGAGGGGCTGAGCCGCCTCTACGTCGTCGACACCATGCACGAGCGCAAGTACAAGATGCAGTCGCTGTGTCACGGGTGTCTGGCGCTGCCGGGCGGCTACGGCACGATAGAGGAAATCTTCGAGGCCCTCACGTGGGCGCAGAAGCCGCTTGAGCTGCACGAGAAACCCTGCGTCTTCGTCAACATCGACGGCTACTACGACCTCCTGTTCGAATTCCTGGATCAGGCGGCCGCGCGGGGACTGCTGCTCGAGAGAAACCGCCGGCTCGCGCGCCAGGAGCCTACCGCCGAGGCGGCGCTACGGGCGATCCAGGCGGCCTGGGCCGCCGAGGAGGAAGCGCTGCTCCGGGTGTTGCGCGAGTACCAGCAGTGACGGGCCGCCGGCACGCCGGATGCCCGGCGCCGCGCGTCAGGCGGACGCTTCCAGGGCCGCCTCGCGCGACGCCCGGATGGGGATGATCCGGTCGAAGCCGCTGATGCGGAAGACCTCCTCGATGTGCGTCCGCATGCCGCAGAGGACGAGCGTCCCGGCTCCCGACTTCAATGCCTTGGCGGCAATCAGCAGCACCCGCAGGCCGGAGCTGCTGATGAAGTCGAGACGGCTGAAGTCGACTATCAGGCGCTGCTCGCCGCCGCTGATGCGCTGCATGACGACCGACTCGAAGGAACGCGCGTTCCCGCTGTCCAGCCGGCCGACGGGCAGGAGCACCAGCACGCCGTCATCCCGTTCTTCCGCAACTTCGATATCCATCGGCATGTCCCGTTCCTCGGCCTGCTCCGGCTCCTGCCTCCCTGGCGCCTGGTTGTGCTCGAGCGTCAACCGGTTCCGCCCGTCCGTGTACTGGTAGGTCAGGCGGTCGGCGAACGTCCGGATCAGATGCAGCCCCAGACCGCCGATGGGGCGCTGCTCGAGCGACGACGACACGTCGGGACTCGCGCTCGTCAGCGGATCGAAGCGGCGCCCGTTGTCCACGACCGTCAGCACCAGCAGCGTGCCGCTGATCCACATCGTGATGTCGATGCGGGGATCGGCGACGCCGTCGAAGCCGTAGTGCACGGAGTTGGCGACCAACTCGTCGAGCGCGAGATTGATCATGTAGATCTTCGACGCGGGCAGCCCCTCGGATGCGCCGAAATTCTCGACCATCTGCGACAGGCCGTGCAGCGCCGACAGGCGCGGGGGCGACAGCGAAATGCGTAGCTCGTCCTTGGGCATGGGCGGCGCGGGTCGCCCGCGGGAAGCAGCCGTGCGTCAGCTTCCGGCCACGGCGGCTTCGCGCGAGTCCCTGATGGGGATGATCTGGTCGAAGCCGCTGATCCGGAAGACCTCGTGGATGTGATCCTGCATCGAGCACAGCACCAGCGTGCCCTTGCCGGCGTGCAACTGCTTGGCGGCCAGCAGCAGCACGCGCATCCCCGAGCTGCTGATGAAGTTGAGCCGGCTGAAATCGACGACCAGGCGCTGCTCGCCGGCGCCGATCCGTTCCATCACGATCGCTTCGAAGGCGCGCGCGTTCGCACTGTCCAGGCGCCCCACCGGCAGCAGCACCAGGGCGTCGCCGTCCCGTTCCTCTGCGACTTCAATGTCCATGGTTCGTCACCCGGTCCATCCGATTCGGCGTCCGCCCTTCAGGCCGACGCCGATGCGAGGTCGTGCTCCACGATCACCCGGTTGCGGCCGTCCGCGAACTCGTACGAGAGGCGGTCGGCGAAGTTCTTCACCAGGTGCAGGCCCAGGCCGCCGATCGGCCGCTCGGCCAGCGGCGAGGTGACGTCGGTCGGCACCTCCTGCGTCGGATCGAACGGCTGCCCGTTGTCTTCCATGATCAGCACCAGCGCATCGCCCTCCATCCGCAGCGTGATCCGGATCTCGGGCTCGGGCACGCCCCCGAAGCCGTACGACACCACGTTCGTGATCAGCTCGTCCAGCGCGAGGTTGATGACGTAGACCTTGGGGCCCGGCAGACCGTGCGCGTCCCCGAACTCCTCCACCTGGCGCGCCACGGCGTCGAACTCCGACAAGCGCCCCGGGATCGAGACCTGCAACTCGTCAGCCATCCGGTCGCATCCTCAACCGTTCGCCGCCGTTACTGTAGCAACTCCGGCCGCGGCGCGCCACACGGCAGCCCTTCCCGGCCGGCTGACGCGGCGCGGGGACTGTGGTAGAGTATTTGATCCAGAAAGTACGCGTGGAGTTGTGCATCCCGCCACGTAAAGGAGAGTTCGTATGTCCCAGCATGTTCAGGGTTTGACGCGTGTCGCGCTGCTCGCGGCGCTGGTCGCCGCGCCGGCGCTGGCGTCGGCGCAGAGCGCGGCGTCGGACGAGGTCACGTTCACCAAGGACATAGCGCCGATCCTGCAGCGCTCCTGCCAGGTGTGCCACCGCCAGGGCGAGATGGCCCCCATGTCGCTGGTCACCTACCAGGAGGTCAGACCCTGGGCCCGCTCCATCAGGAACCGCGTCGTCAATCGCGAGATGCCGCCCTGGCACATCGACAAGAACATCGGCATCCAGAAGTTCAAGAACGACACCTCGTTGAGTGATGCGGAGATCGCGCTGGTGGCCGCGTGGGTCGACGGCGGCGCGCCACGGGGCAATCCCGAGGACCTGCCGGCGCCGGTCGACTTCCCGGACGCGTCCGAGTGGCAGATCGGCGAGCCCGACCTCGTCGTCAGGTTCCCGGACTATCGGGTGCCGGCGGAGGGGCCGGATCTGTTCGGCAACATCTACACCGATCTCGACCTGGACAGCGACCGCTACATCAAGGCGATCCAGACCCGCGTGCCCGACAACGCGTCGCGCCGGGTGGTGCACCACGCGCTCTCCTTCGCGGTGGACCCCGGCGAGCAGCAGATGCGGGAAGCCGGCGAGACCGACATTCCGGCGGCCATGTTCCTGGTCGAGTACGCCTCCGGGAAGCAGTCGGAGATCTACCCGGAGAATTCGGGTCTCCTGCTCGAGTCGTGGCGGCGCATGCGCCTGGACTACCACCTCCACTCCGTCGGCGAGGACATCGACGCCAAGGTCGAGCTCGGCATGGTGTTCCATCCCGAGGGGCATGTCCCCGAGCATGTCCGCTGGTCGAAGCAGCTCGGCCAGCACGTCACCGACCTGGACATTCCGCCCGGCAAGGTAGTGCGCACCGACGGCTACACGTACTTCCACAAGGCGGCGCGGATCACGGCGTTCCAGCCGCACATGCACGCGCTCGGCACCTACCAGTGCTTCGAGCTGATCTATCCGTCGACCGGCTCGCCGGCGGAGACGGAGATGGTCAGTTGCGCCCACTGGGACTACAACTGGCACATGGTCTACAACTATGCCGATGACGTGGCGCCCATCGTCCCGGCGGGAACCGTGGCGCACATCATCAGTTGGCACGACAACACCGAGTCGTTCCGAGCCAATCCGGATCCCAGGAACTGGACGGGCAACGGCGGGCGCACCATCGACGAGATGGCCTTTGCGTGGCTCGGCTGGTACGACCTGACCGACGAGGAGTACGAGCAGGAGCTGGCCGAGCGGCGAGCGCTGCGGGCAGCGGCCGCCGCGACGAACCAGAACCAGCAGTAGCAGGCGCGAGCCGGGAAGCAACCGTCATGAAGTCGATGCAACTCAGGTATCTGGCAATCGCCGGAATCGGCGCCGGCCTGCTGCTGCTGCCGCAGGCCGCGCCGGCCCAGTTGGACCACCTCCCCTACATGCTCAAGTACAACCAGGGGCAGAACGTCCAGCCGATCTTCCAGGGCTGGTCCCGCAATCCGGACGGCAGCTTCGAGATGCACCTCGGGTACCTGAACCGGAACTATCTCGAGAAGCTGCACATCCCGATCGGGCCCGACAACAACATCGAGCCGGGAGGTCCCGACCAGGGCCAGCCCACCTACTTCTACACGCGCAACAACCGCCAGATCTTCAGCGTGACGGTGCCGGCCGACTTCGGCGACCGCGAGCTGATCTGGACGCTCACCGTGCGGGGCAGGACGGAGCAGGCCGTCGCCTGGCTGCAGCCGGAGTGGGAAATCGACCCCGACTTCGGCGGCCGGGCGCAGGGCGAGGAGAACCGGCGCAACGTGGAGCCGACCATCGACGCCATCGACCTGCCGGCGGCCGTAGCGCTGCAGGACGGCCTCGAGTTGACCGCCAGCGTCACCGACGACGGCTTGCCGACGCCGCGCGGCCGGCGCCAGCTTCAGCGCAACCGGGCCGTCGGGCAGGAGATTCCGCCGATTCTGGTGCCCCCCGAGGGCACGCCCGAGCCGCCCAGGAACGTTCCCTTCCTGAACGTCAACGCCCGCGGCCGGCAGAGCAAGCCGAGTCCGCCGCAAGGCCTGTCGGTGTCGTACATCGTGTGGCGCGGCCCCGCGGACGTCGTCTTCGATCCGCCGTTCTCGATGGTGGAGGGCGGCGCGGCGAAGACCTCGGCCACGTTCTCGGCGCCGGGAACCTACGTGCTGCAGGCCCGCGCGCACGACGGCGGCAAGTCGACGTACGAGTTCTTGACCCTCACGGTCAATTGATGCAGGTGCCGCCGTCCACCGGGATGACGGCACCGTTCGTGTATGCGCCGGCACGCGATGCGAGATAGATCGCGATGCCGGCCATCTCCTCCGGCCGGCCGATCCGATCCAGGGGACAGGCGCCCCTGATCCGCTCCCCGTGCTCCACGAGCACCTCTGCCGTCATCTTGCTTTCGAAGTAGCCGGGCGCAATTGCGTTGACCGTGATGTTGCGGGGCCCCAGCTCCACCGCGAGGCACTTGCTCAGGTGGTGCACGCCCCCCTTGCTCGACGCATAGGCGAACACGCCGGTCGGGATGATGGTCGGCACGTGAATGCCGTCCATGGACCCGACGTTGATGACCCGCGCCGGATCCGCCGCGCTGGCAGCCCGCTCGAGCAGCGGCGTCAGGTCGCGGGTCAGGAAGAACACCGCGGTCAGGTTCAGGTCGATGACCTTGCGAAACCCCTTTTCCGGAAACTCGCCGTAGGGCGCGCCCCAGTTCGCGCCGGCGTTGTTGACGAGGATGTGCAGCCGGTCCTCCCTGCCGGCGACGGCCTCGACGAGCGCGGCACGGCCTTCCTCCGTCGAGACGTCGCCCGGCAGCGACACGCAGGTGCCGAGCCGGCCGAGCTCCGCCGCGGTGCGGTCGCAGGCTTCCCGCTTGCGCGCCGTGATGTAGACCGTGGCGCCGGACTGCAGATACCCCTCCGCGATCATCCGGCCGATTCCGCGTGACCCGCCGGTGATCAGGGCGACCTTGCCCTCCAGCGAAAACAGGCTGCTGACGTCGATTGCTGACATGCGCGGAATGATAGCCCATGGTCCGCGGGCCCCGCGGGCAGCGCCGGCCAGATGGTATGATCCGCACTCATGAACAAGGTGCTCCCGGATGCAGCGAGCGCCGTTGCGGTGATTCCGGACGGCGCCACGATCATGATGGGCGGCTTCGGGTTGTGCGGGATTCCCGAGAACCTGATCGGCGCCCTCCACGCCCAGGGTACCCGCAACCTGACGGCCGTCAGCAACAACGCCGGCGTCGACGACTTCGGGCTCGGCGTCCTGCTGCAGTCGCGGCAGGTCACGAAGATGATTGCCACCTACGTCGGCGAGAACAAGGAGTTCGAACGCCAGTTCCTGGCCGGCGAGATCGAGGTCGAGCTGGTCCCGCAGGGCACCTTCGCCGAACGCCTGCGGGCCGGCGGCGCAGGCATCGGCGGCTTCTTCACGCCGACCGGCTACGGGACCGTGGTTGCGGAAGGCAAGGAGACCCGGATGATCGACGGGCGCGGGTACGTCCTCGAGCAGCCGCTCCACGCCGACTTCGCGTTCGTGAAGGCCTGGAAGGGCGACCGCCTCGGGAATCTCATCTATCACCGCACCGCGCAGAACTTCAACCCGATGATGGCGGCGGCGGCGCAGGTCACCATCGCCGAGGTCGAGGAGCTGGTCGAGCCCGGGGACATCGATCCGGACCACATCGTGACCCCCGGCATCTACGTCCAGCACGTCGTCAGGGGACCGCACTACGAGAAGCGCATCGAGAGGCTGGTGCTCCAGGATGGCTGATCCGCGGGAACGCATCGTCAAGCGCGTGGCGCGCGAGCTGCAGGACGGCGACTACGTCAACCTCGGGATCGGCATCCCGACGCTCGTCGGGAACCACATTCCCCCCGGCATCGAGATCACGCTGCACTCCGAGAACGGGCTGCTCGGCATCGGGCCGTACCCGACGCGCGAGCAGGTCGATCCCGACCTGATCAACGCCGGCAAGGAAACGGTGACCGAGCTGAGCGGATCGTCCATCGTGAGCAGCGTCGAGTCGTTCGCCATGGTCCGCGGCGGACACCTCGACCTGACCGTGCTCGGGGCCCTGCAGGTGGATCAGGAAGGCAACCTGGCGAACTGGATGATCCCGGGCAAGATGGTCAAGGGCATGGGCGGCGCCATGGACCTCGTGGGCGGCGCCAAGCGGGTCATCGTGGCGATGGAGCACGCGACGAAGAAGGGCGGCCACAAGCTCGTCGAGCGCTGCACGCTGCCGCTGACCGGGGTCAAGGTGGTGACGATGGTCGTCACCGAGATGGCGGTCATCGACATCACGCCGGCCGGGTTCGCGCTGCGCGAGCTGGCCGCGGGCGTCACCCTCGACCAGGTGCGGCAGGCCACCGGCGCGGAGCTGGTCGTCGACGGCACGCCCGGAACGTTCGAGTAAACGCCATGGCGCTGCGGACGGCCAACGACTATCTCGAGAGCCTGCGCGACGGGCGCACCGTCTACTACCGGGGGCGCCGCGTCCCGGACGTCACGACGCACCCGGTCATCGGCGTGGCGGCCACGCACGCCGCCATCGACTACGAGCTGGCGGACGACCCGGCCCACCGCGACCTCTGCGTCGTCCGCGACGAGGCGGGCGAGTACTCGCGCTACTACCAGATCCCGCGCACGCCGGACGACCTGCTCCAGCGCAGCCGGCTGATCGAGCTCGCGACCGCCGAGGGAGCCACGCTCGTCGTGCTGATCAAGGAGATCGGCACCGATGCGCTGTGCGGCCTGCTGCGCGTATCGTCCGCGGTCGACGAGCAGCACGGCACGCAGTACGGGCGGCGCGTACGCGACTACTACGAACATTGCCGCGACAACGACCTGGCCGTGGCCGTCGCCCAGACCGACGTCAAGGGCGACCGCTCCCGGAAGCCGTCCGAGCAGGACGATCCGGACATGTACGTGCGGATCGTGGAGCGCCGCGACGACGGCATCGTGGTCCGCGGCGCCAAGGCGCACACCTCGGTCAGCACGAACGCCAACGAGCTGATCGTGCTGCCGACGCGCGCCCTCGGCGCGGGGGATCGGGACTACGCCGTCAGCTTCGCCGTCCCGATGAACACGCCCGGCCTGGTGCTGCTCGCCTCGGCGTTCGATTCGCACGGCCCGCAGAGCTCGCCCGCCGAGCTCCCCATCAGCGGCAGGCACAAGATGATGGAGACCACCACGGTCTTCGACGACATGTTCGTGCCGTGGGACCGGGTGTTCCTGGCGGGCGAGCACGAGTTCGCCGGGCCGCTGGCCCTCGCGTTCGTCGAGCACCACCGGTTCACTGCCATCTCGTACAAGCTGCCGCTGGTCGACGCGCTCGTGGGCTCGGCCCTGGTCATGGCGGAGATGAACGGCATCGCCCGGGCCGGGCACGTGCGCGAGAAGCTCGTGCAGCTCATCAGCTACGCGGAGACCCTGCGCGGCCTCACCCACTACGCGGCGCTGATGGGCAAGCCCCGCGAGCTGGGCATCGCGGCGCCCGATCCGCTGTACGTGAACATGGCCAAGTACCACTTCGCCCACGGCTATCACGACGCCGTCCGCCACGTGCAGGACATCGCGGGCGGCGCGCTCGTGACGGGCCCGGGCGCCGAGGACCTCGAGTCGGAGGAGACGGCGCACTACTACCACAAGTACTACGCCGGCCACGGCGTCGGCGGCGCGGACCGGCTGAAGGCGCTCACGTTCGTCAAGAACCTCGTCGCATCGGAGTTCGGCGCCTACCAGGAAGTGCTGGCCGTGCACGCCGAGGGCTCGCTCGAGGCCGAGAAGCAGATGGTCGGCCGCAGCTACGACGCCAGGCAGGCGGTCGCGCTCGTGCGGCGGCTGGCCGGCCTCGACGATTCCTCCTCGTCCTGATCCGCGGCTGCCGGCTGCGCGCGACCCGCAACTCCCGCCGGCATGCTCCGCTGCGGACTCCCTGCAAGGCCGGCAGCAGTCCGGCGGCACGCCCCGGGACGACAGATATACTTCAACGAGTGGACATTCACCGGCGACAGGAGGAGACGACAAGGATGAAGCAATCGCGACGGATAGCATGCCGCCTGGCCGCCGGCGCGCTGGGACTGGCGATGCTCGCGGCCGGCATGACGCCGCCGGCGCAGGCCCAGGAGGGCGCCCGCACCGTGCGCCAGAGCGCGGCGCCGACCATCGATCCGGCCGGCACCATCGACTGGCCGCTGCACAACCTCGACGTGCACAACACCCGCTACGCGCGGCCCGAGCAGATCGACACGACCAACGTCGGCAGCCTCGAGCTCAAGTGGGTGTACGAAATGCCGCCGCGCGAGCTCGTGCGCTCCACCACCCCGCTCGTCATCGACGGCGTGATGTACTTCAACAACGGCTCGAAGCTGACCGCGCTCAACGCGGCGACCGGGGAGACGGTGTGGACGTTCGAGGGCGACCCGGCGTTTCCGGGCGGCGGCCGCGGGCCGGCCTACGCCGACGGCGTCATCTATGCCTTCGGTCCGGAGATCCTGTACGCGGTCGACGCCGGGACGGGTGAGCTCGTCGAGTCGTTCGGCGCCGACGGCCTGCTCCAGGTGGCGCGCGAGGCGCTGACCTTCAAGTATCCCGACACCTACCCGCCCACGGTCGACACGACGGCCATGGGCTTCGCGATGACCAACCCGCCGACGTCTGCCGACGGCACCCTGTTCGTGGGTCTGCCCTTCTCGGAGGGACTGCTGCCCGGCGGACTCCTGGCCGCGCTCGACGGCGCGACCGGCGCGGTCCGCTGGGTCTTCAACACCGTTCCCCAGGGGCCGCAGGACTCGGGCTGGGAGATCGCCAACGGCACCTGGAGCTCCGACAAGCGCTACGGGGGCGGCGTGTGGTTGCCGCCGGCGGTGGATACCGAGCTGGGCCTCGTCTACATCAACGCGGCCAACCCTTCGCCGAACTACGACGGCTCGTCGCGGCTCGGCATGAACCTGTTCACCAACTCCATGCTGGCCGTGGACATCGAGACGGGCGAGCTCGCGTGGTACTTCCAGACCCTGCACCACGACATCTGGGACTGGGACCTGGCCTCGGGACCGATCCTGTTCGACGTCACGGTCGACGGGCGCCCGGTCGAGGCGGTCGCCTCGCTCGGCAAGACGTGCTACGTCTACATCCTGGACCGCGCCACCGGCGAGCCGCTCCACCCGATTGTCGAGACGACCGTGCCGCGCAACACCGACGTGCCGGGTGAAGAGGTGTGGCCGACCCAGCCGGTGCCCTACAACGCGCGCGGCGTCCCGCAGGAGCCGTTCTGCGCCACGTACCCGACCATCGGCGACCCGGAGCTCGCGCCGCGGGCGCGGCAGATCTTCCACCCGTACCAGGTGGGCGAGTTCGTCATCACGTCGCCGGGCAACACGGGCGGCGCGAACTACGGCTCGCCGTCCTTCAGCCCGCGCACCGGCCTGCTGTACGTGACCGGCAAGAACGACGCCTGGTCCATCAAGGTGAAGGTGGTCGGCGACACGCTCGAGCCCGGCCCGGGCTACGTCGGCCACTTCGGCAACATCGCGGAGCTGGGCGGCACCGGAATGACGCCGACCTCCACGCTGGCCGCCTACGATCCGGCCACGGGCGAGCAGGTCTGGTACGTCGAGAGCGAGGGCGCGACCAACGGCGGGAACCTGGTGACGGCGGGCAACGTCGTCTTTCAGGGCGTCGGCAACGGCAACTTCCACGGATTCGATGCGGAGACGGGCCGGCGGCTGTTCACGTACGATACCGAGCGCAGCGTCCACGCCAGCCCGCTCACCTACCAGGTGAACGGCACGCAGTACGTCGCGATTGCCGCGGTGAACGCGGTGCTCGCGTTCGGCCTGCCGTGAAGTGAAGCGCGTGACGCACGCCCGCACGACCGCGGGCGTGCGTCGCCGGGTCTCCTACCTGCCCTGCGCCTCGAGGTTGCGCGCGCCGGCCAGGATGCTCACCATCGCGTAGTTGCCCTCGTGGCAGGCGGCCTCGTAGATCTGATTGGCCTGGTTGTCCACCAGGGTCAGCGGGATCTCGACGGTCCAGGTGGATTCCCACACGGTCGGATCCTCGACGGTAACCTCGTACATCACCAGATCGGGGCCGGTGCGCGTGAAGCGTTCCACCAGGTGCAGGTTCTCGCTCGAGCCGTAGAAGCTGGTGCCGGTGCTGAAGTTGGTCGTGTCGACCACCAGCGTGTCGCCCTCCCAGTGGCCGATGGAGTGGCCCAGCCACTGGCGGATGTGCGACGGAAGGTGCGGGCGCCCGTCCAGGTGGATCGTCCGGTAGCCGCCGCCCCGATGCCCGTCCTCGTGGTAGATGGCCATCGATCCCGGCGACTGCACGAAGCGGCTGTAGGTCCCCGACGTCCCGCGCACGAACGGAATGGTGATGCCCATGCAGCGGTCCGGGGCGCGGTCTTCCGGATTGTCGGCGTAGCGCCCGCTCTGCGGATCCACCGGGTACGGAATGCGCACGTCGGTCTCGATCTCGCCGGCGCCGGCCGCCCGGCGCGGCTGGTACGGGCCGATGCGCTCGATCGCCTCCGCCGTCCGCGGCGGGATCCGGCCGTTCGGCGGGTCGACGATCAACGACGTGCGCCGGGTGCGGATGACGTCCTTGCCGCGGCCGGTGAACTCGTCGTTGTAGGCGCCCTCGACGTCCTCCACCGTCCCGGCATCCGGCCGGAAGTTGCGGCCCGCCGACGCGTCCTGCTCCCCTTCGAGCGCCGCCACCTCCTCGTCGTTGAGGAACTCGCGCCCTTCGAACTCGTCCGGGCGCTCCAGCGGCGTCAGCGTGTAGCCAGGACTCCAGATCCCGGACAGAGCGGGGTCGCCCCACGACGTGCGCGGCACGGTGAAATCGTCCGCTTCCGCCGCCTGCTCCTGGCCGGAGACCGAGCCCCCCGCGATCAGCACGACCGCGCCCAGTGCGGCCAGTGCGCAGGCCGCCGCCGTATGCCGAAACTTCATCTACCCCTCCTCTTGTGCGCCGATGCCTCCATCGGTTGAATTCTACATTAACGTGCTCGCAGACGGACACGCACGCTGAGAGACCAGTGCCGTCCTGTCCGCTCATGTATCGCCCTGCACCAAGCACCGCTACAGACGATCCCCGTACTCCTTAATCGCGACCGCTAATGCGCCGTCCAACCAACGGTCGAACGAGTCTGCAATGTCAGAATATTTTGTGCGGTATGTCAAAACAAATGGTTCCAGAGAACATACAAAAAAATCTTGAGATACACTATCGCGATCATCGGATTCTTCGAAGGACTCAAGTCTTGCAAATGCTGTCGCCTCCATTATTCCAGAGAGTTCTCGACCGACATGATGAAAGGATGAAACAAAAACTAGCCGCTCTCTGTCGGCACGGAACGATGCCTTGACAAAATAGTGCTCTTCTTCAAAGTTGGCGAAAGTCTTGGCATCATTAGACGACTTGACGACTTCGAATTTGTACCAATGCGCATTTCCTCGATCAGGGCCGCCATTCGCAATGTGGATATCCGGCCTCAGGAGCTGAGACACGGGCCCTTTCAGACGATTGAGAGCACCCTCAATGTACTCGCGCGCACGTTGGCGCAACTGCTCTGCCAGTGCGTTGACCTGCCGAAGTTCCAGATCCTTTGCATGTCTTCGACGACGGAACTTTTCCGCAAGCGTATCGATAACGGCAGTGGTGAGCGTTTTCTCATGGGAGATTTCAGCATCAGCGTCCACGCTCAGCGCCTGAAGGATCGCTGTTCGTTCAAGGCGGGCAAAGAGTCTCGTTAGTCGTGTCAAGTCGCCATTGTCTGCGGCCTCGAGAGCACCAACGTACTCGACTCGCAGGTCCCGGTCAACGACGAGCGGCAAGAGATCGGCTCGGAGCAGTATGAGTGTAGTCAGCGCTCTGACGACACGGCCATTGCCATCCTGATACGGGTGTATCTGGGTGAATCTGTGGTGAAACCAGGATGCAAGGATGATCGGATCGGCGTCGGTTGAATGCGATAGCCAGCCGAGAAGATTGTCCATTTCGGACTCGACCTGTACCGGCGGACAATACTCATGGACCACCCCATCCGGACGTTTTGGATTGTTCGGTTGCGTCTTGAATTGTCCCTTGAGTAGAGGTATTTCCAGTCTCTTTCCAAACTGGTCTACTGCAATAGTTGTGTCCTGGTGCCTGGTGAGGATACTGTGCAGCTCGTGGATGAAGCCTTTCGTAAGCTCCCGACTTCGGGCCACTGCGTCGATGACGAGCTGAATTGCGGCTTCGTGATCCTTGAGGATATCGATGAGCCTCGATGGTTCGATGTCAGTGCTTGAGCGCGGGACGAGATCTTCGGCAAAGCCCTCTGCGACGAGGGCTTCAGTCGTTCCGAGGTCAAGGTCATAGAGACGTTCCAGAATGCCCGTCTCCACGCTGAGCCTGCGTACCAAACGGTCTGTAAATCGTTTGAGACTAGCGCTGCTCGACTTCTGGAGTCGATCCCGTGACGATTTCCATGTGTCGTACAGCGGCTGAATGGACGCGAGGTCGATTTCGCGCTCAGCCGTGGAAAGTACTTCGATTGGTTGCCAGCGATACTCTGTCACTCACTTCCTCCGTCCAAATCCCAGCACCTTGTTGAGTTTGCGGACGTGCCACTGAAAACACGGCACAAGAGTGAGTTGTCTCGGTCAGCCGGACCCGGTAAATCACCACATCCCGATGGATCCGACGTCCGGGGGCATGTACGGATTTGAGGGTAGGTGCTCAGCGCCACCAGCTCCAGTAGTGCACTGCACGGAGCCCCAAGTGCAACGTCGCGAGTGCCACCCGCGTCTTGAAATCCGTCGTGAACAGGCACCGTCATCTCGTCCCCGGTGCCTCCCGAAGGTGCTGGAATACAACCATCGGAAAACGCGGATCACCTCACTCCTCGGCGCTGGGCAAGATCGCCTGAGTGGAGCACCCTTTCCTCGAGGGGCGCAGCCGGGCATTGCCAGCGATCGGTCCTGGCCCGTGCTCGGGCAGGATCCGGAGCTGGTCGGGGGAAGAACGGGAGCGATCTCCGCAAGACTGGCGTTGACGGATCCGGCGCGTTGACTGTTCACATATCCGCCGCGGTGTTCAGGGCCGCTTCCGTTCTCATTCTTCCTTGGGGAACACGGCGCAGGCCGCTCGCCGCTGCCGCCCCGGACCGCATGCATCTGACACTGGAACCACGCCGCCTTCCTCAATGGCCCGGCCGCCCGATCTCTCGAGAGAATCACCGACCCGTCCTGTCGCCCGTGGTGGTCACCACGGCGGATGGCGCAACGCGGGTCATGCCGCTGATGTCGAAACGCCAGGGTCCGTCCCTAGAATTTCAGCCTTGACGTAGGTACGAAACGCATCCACCGTCGTGAAGCATCGGTACCCGCACTCGCTCGCGAGCGAGAGCACTTCAGCCGGCTCATTCAGCAAGACTGCCACCGGAGCACTCAGACCAGCCTGAAGTCCATCCGGCCAAGCCAAGTCGATCATGGCGCGCTGTGCCCCGGTCGCTTCGTCCGCTAGTTCGAATCCAACCAAGCCTCGCGGAAGGCCCTGCGTCTCCACCCAGTCGTTTAGGTCAGCGACTTCCACTTCCTCCGAATCGGCGGCGACGGCAGCGGCTGGCGAGATGTCGGCCGAAACCATGGCCACCGGTGCTGTCTCGCGCACTGCCTGGGTATCCCCTGAGTCTCCGCGCAGCAGCTCCTGGAACCGGCGGTACGCCTCCTCGGCCAACAGCGTCCGACGTGCCTCGAGAAAATCGCGGTAATTCTCCAACTTCCAGAGTTCGGGATCTTCAGGGATCCACTGCGATGCGAGGGCGCCGGGGTTGTTGTCCTCCACTTCCGAAAAGTACTCCTCGGGCGATCGGTAGCCGATCCGCAGGTTCGTCTCCTTCGTCTGGAAGCAGTAGTTGGCTAGCGCGTTGACCTCCGCCCTCCCGTACGGAGGTGTGCAGCCGTACAGCTGGGCTTTGGGGAAGATGTGGTGCAATTCGAGCCGGTTCATACCCCCAAGAAGCCCCCTCTTCAACGGAAGACCGTTCCCCCAGTCCCTTGCTTCCCCCATGCGAGTCAACATGTAGAGCACGGGGTAGAACCGCGCCCCTAGGCTCCACCCGATGAAGTCCCCCGGCTCGACTCGACGGTTTCCGCTCCACCGGTGCAACTCCTCCAAGAGGGCTTCGACTCCGTCCTCAGCGCCTTCGAGCGCCGCGAGGTTCTGGTCTAGAGCGCTCTCCGTTGATACTGAGAAGCGCCCCCACATGCCCGCGTGTACAAACCAGAATAGTAGCTTGTCCTGCTCCTGTGCGCTCAGGCGCTCCTTCCGGTCCAGGTAGCGCACCATGACGGGGAGAGCGAAGCGGCCGAAGAGCACACGGTTGTGGTCGAGCCCGAGCCGCCCGGCGATCATGTTCAGGCAGCGGTCAATCTGCATCACGGCTCGTTCCAGTCCGTCTTTGATATCATCGGCGCGCTTGTTCTGCAGATAGCTGAATCTCGCCTCGCCCGTGACCACCGTATTGACTGAACGCAAAAGCCAGTCGAGAGTGAATTCGTATCCGTGGGCGCTCCACCTCCCCAGCTCGTCCTTCATGGTTTGGCGCCCCTCGGGCCATTCCGCGCAGACCCGGGCGAGCGCCAGATCGCCCTTCGACAGCTTGGTGCCGCCGCTGTTCACGCGGTTGAAGATGTCCACGACGACATCAAGGGTCTTGTCATCCCCGGTGACCTCTTCGATGTGCAACTCCACGTCAGTGATGCCGAGCAGACTGGAGAGTCGCCCCGCGTAGTCGGGAGTCTTTGAGGCGTGTTCCGGCGCCGCGATCAGCCTCGTGACGAACTGTCCTAGACCGGTCACTCCACTCTGCATGAGCTTGCTGACGTCGACCCACAGTGGATCGCCCTCCATCTTCGCTGGCTGGTAGAACTCGAAGGTCTCGTCCTCCAAGTTGAAGCGCAACCCCGCAAACCTGCGCTCGTCACCATCAAAGAATCTCGGGGGACGCCCACGCACGACGCCGTACAGTGTGGTCATCCGCTGCTGGCCGTCGAGAAGCAGCTTGACGATTCCCGGGGTATCTGACGCGTCGCCCCGCCGCATCGCGTTCGCCTCGGTGGCCCATACCAACAAGGCGCCGACCGGGTGCCGCCGGTAGAGCGAGTGGAACAGCCCACGTACCTGTTCCCGAGTCCACACGAATCCGCGCTGGAACTCGGGCAAGGCCATGAAACCCGAGTCGATCTGGTCCAGAATGGTCGCTATTTTCATGATCCGGTCCCGATTGTTATCAGGGTACGCGTGCCCTGATGCGGCCGCAGGTGCAGGCACGGGGCGTGGGGAGCGATTACGATACCAGCTACAGCGGTTTTGGGGTTGATGTCGCTTGCGCCGCCGCAAAGGGCAAGGGGTGCGCGGGCTGCACCCGAGCAGCCCGCGCACAGCGGGACGCTACTGCTCGTTCAGACGCGCGCCGGCCAGGATGCTGGTCATCGCGTAGTTGCCCTCGTGGCAGGCGGCCTCGTAGATCTGGTTCTCCACGTTGTCGAGCCGGTTGAGGGGCACCTCGATGGTCCACGGCGCGCTGAATACGGTCGCGTCCTCGATGGTGGCGTGATACATGATCGTGTCCGGCGCGGCCGGCGTGAAGCGCTCGGTCAGCGTCATGTTCGCCGTCGCCCCCTGGTAGCGCGTCCGGCCCGTGAAGTTCCGCGTCTCGACGACGAGCGTCTGGCCTTCCCAGCGGCCCACGGCATGCCCGAGCCACTGCCGGACGTGCGCCGGCGGATGCGCCCGGCCGTCGAGCGGGATATCGCGGTAGGCGCCCCCGTGGTGGCCGTGCTCGTAGTAGACGGCGACGTGGCCCGGCGTCTGGACGATGCGCTTGTGGCCGCCCGCCGTCACGGCCTGACCGTAGGCCAGCGGCAACTGCACGCCCATGCAGCGGTCGTTCGTGCGCTGCTCCGGGCCGTCCGCCATGTCGTCCGTCACGCGCGGCCGCTCGGCCTGCCAGCGCGCGCGTGCACCGGGCAGGTACGGAATCAGGCCGTTGGGCGGATCGACGACGAGCGACGTGCGGCCCGTGGCGATGACCTCGGTTCCGCGGCCGGTGTAGACGTCGTTGTAGGCTCCGCGCACGTCCGCCAGCGTTCCGCGCTCGGGTCGCCCGGTCGTGTTGCCGGCGCCCGCTCCGGCGCCGATGCCGAAGGTCGACGCCTGCCGCTCCACCAGGGACGCCGCCTCCTCGTCCGTCAGGAACTCGCGGCCCTCGAAGTCGGCCGGCCGCTCCAGCGGGGTGAAGATGTAGCCGGCGCCCCAGATTCCCTGCAGATCGGGATCGCCCCACGGCGTCTGGCCCGCGACGTAGTCGTCGGCCGCCTCCGCGGCCTCCTGACCGGCGGCGCCGGACGCCAGCGCCCATGCGCCGATCGCGACGGTGAACAGAACGGCTCCCGCGACGTGTCGGTGACTCATGGTCCGTCCCCTCATGGAATGACTCGACAGCCCGATTCTACCGTAACTCGGCGCGCCGCCGGGCGGTCCGGCGCCGCTCAGTCCACGATTGCCTGGTACGTCAGGGTGGCCAGATCCTGGCGGATGTTCAGGTGCGTGTAGGGGCGCAACTGGGTCAGGAGGATGCCGGTCAGCTCCTCCCGCGGATCGCACCAGAAGGTCGTGTTGAACGCGCCCCACCAGAAGTGGGAGCCCGGCGAGTACGGCATGGCCACCTGTCCGGGGTCGCGCACGACCGCGTAGCCCAGGCCGAAGCCGTACCCCGGGCCGACGAGCCAGATGTCGTGGTTGCCGGTGTGGTTCAGGGTCATCAGCTCGACCGTCTTGCGCCCGAGGATGCGGACGCCGTCCAGCACGCCCCCGTTGAGCATCATCTGGTTGAAGCGGAAGTAGTCGCGCGCGGTCGAGACCAGGCCGCCGGCGCCGCTGAAGTAGCTGTGCGGCTCCCGCACGAAGCGGCTGTCCGCGGTCGGACCCTCGGTCAGCGCCAGTCCGCTCTCGTCGTCGGGCCGGTACAGGGCGGCGAAGCGGTCCAGCTTGGCGCGCGGGAGATGGAAGTGGGTATCGGTCATCCTCAGCGGCTCGAAGAGGCGCGTGCGCAGGAACTCGTCGAAGCGCTGCCCCGAGATGACCTCGACCAGGCGCCCGACCAGGTCGGTGGCCCGGCCGTACTCCCAGCGCTCGCCGGGGTGGAAGTTCAGCGGCAGCCGCGCCAGGCGGGCGGTGAAGTCGGCAAGCGTGTCGCCCGCCTCCTGCTGCGGGGCGATGGCGTCGAAGTCCGGCTTCGTGATGCCGCGGTACGTGTTGGGCAGCCCGGCCGTGTGCGTGAGCAGATGCTGAACCGTGATCGGCTGCGCCGCCTCGACCGTCCGGTAGCGCGCCCGCCCCAGCTCCTGATAGCTCGCCGGCTCGGCAACCTGCATGGCGCCGAACGCCGGCAGCCAGCGGGCGACCGGGTCGCGGAGCTGGAAGTGCCCCTCCTCGTACAGCATCATCAGCGCCACCGACGCGATCGGCTTCGTCATCGAGGCGATGCGAAAGATGGCGTCGTGGGTCATCGGCGCGCTGCCCGCGACGCGGTCGCCGAACGCCGAGAAGTGCACCACCTTGCCGCGGCGCGCCACGAGCGAGACGATGCCGGCCACCTCGCGGCGGTCGACGTACGCCTGCAGCGCGCGCTCGAGGCGTGCGAGCCGCGCGGAGGACAGCCCCACGTCCTCCGGCGCCGCCGTCGGGACACCGTCCATGACGGGCAGATCCGATTCCGCGAATCCGGCCGGCAGCAGCGCCGCGCCCGCCAGCAGAATACCGAGGCCGAGCGCGGCTGTCCTGGTCGTCCGCATCAGGTCCCTCCTGTCCGCCTACTTCTTGAGCCGCGCCTCGAGGTTGCGCGACTCTCCCGGGTTGCGGTCGTCGCCGAGCGCGGTCATCCACTGCGGGTAGCCGAGCGGCAGCCGGCTCGCCACGTCGAGGCGCGCCAGCTCCTCGGCCGTGAGCTCGAGATCGACCGCCGCGAGGTTGTCCTCGAGCTGCGCCATCCGCCGGGCCCCGATGATGACGCTGGTCACCACGTCCTTGTGCAGCAGCCAGGCCAGCGCCACCCGGGCGATCGAGGCGCCGTGCGCCGCGGCAATGGGCCGCATGACGTCGAGGATGTCGAACGCCCGCTCCTTGTCGATCGGGGGGAAATCGAACGTGCTCCGGCGGGCGTCCGTCGCCCCGCCCGAGCGCGTGAACTTGCCGGTGAGGAAGCCGCCGGCGAGCGGGCTCCAGACGAGCAGGCCCAGCCCCTGGTCGCGCAGCAGCGGAATGGTCTCCCGCTCCAGCTCGCGGCCGACCAGCGCGTAGTACGACTGGGTGGTCTTGAACGCTTCCAGCCCCCGCTGCCGGGAGATCCCGAGCGCCTTCATCAGCTCCCAGGCCGGCAGGTTCGAGCAGCCGATGTAGCGCACCTTGCCCGCCCTGACCAGATCCGTGAGCGCGACGAGCGTCTCCTCGATGTGGGTCAGCGCATCGCCGCGGTGGATCTGGTAGAGGTCGATGTAATCCGTGCCCAGCCGCTTCAGGCTGGCCTCGGCCGCCTGGATGATGTGCAGCCGCGAGAGCCCGACCTCGTTCGCACCCGGTCCCATCCGTCCGCGCACCTTGGTGGCGACGACCACCTCGTGCCGCCGGCCGGCCAGCGCGCGTCCCAGAATCTCCTCCGACTCTCCCGTCGAGTAGACATCGGCGGTGTCGAAGAAGTTGACCCCGGCGTCGAGCGACCGCCGCACCAGCGTGTTCGCCTCCGCCTGCCCCAACGCCCCGATCGCTTCCCAGCGCGCGCCGAAGGTCATCGCCCCCAGGCACAGCTCCGAAACGTACACCCCCGTGTTGCCCAGCAGCCGGTACTTCATCGACCCTCCGGTTTCCTGCGTTGACCGCGCGCCATCAGGGCGCCGGGAAGTACGCGATCCTCTCGCCCCGGTTCGTGCCCAGCCAGATGTCGCCGCCGATCGGCACGGCGGTCGTCGCCGCGGCGAAACCCTCCAGGTAGGGCTGGCGGAAGATGCGCTCGAATTCACGCGTGTCGCCGACTACCCCTGTAAACATTGGGTTTGTCCGACACTCGCTGCCCTGGATTTGCACCAGATTTCCCACAGCGCGCATGCGATAGTGGACACCGGCAGGCATGGCGGCGAACGTCGCCGTGCCTCGCGAGCACTACAATAGCACGGCGGGGGCTGCGACAGGCGGCCGACTACACGCGCGCGTGGGCACCCTCGTTACGACGGCGTAGCCAGTTGGCATTGCGCCGCGCAGGCCGGATCAGCAACAATACGAGAGATTTTCCCCGACTGTTGGGGATCGTGGGGGCGAACCTAGCAGCCCGAGGTAGAAGTCGGTTCGCCGAGCCCTGCTGTTCAGGCCGCTTGGCGATGAGTAATTGAGCCGACGGGCGCCGGCGGTGTCCATTTGAGGCCCCAGGGACGCGTCAGACGCCCCCAGTGGTCGATCAGGCGGTCGATCAGGCGGAAAATCGCCGAAAAAGCCCGCCCCTGCAGGCTCCGGGGCGTACCGATGCCGGTCTGGCGCCGCAGGAGCATCCCGATGTTGCAGGCAGCCGCCTGGATCAGCACCCGCTTGCGGACATTCTCGTGACCGCGCACAAACACCCGACGCATGCCCCCCGTCTCATACATGTGCGCGAAAGTACGCTCCACCATCTCGCCCCGGCAGCGTTGCAGGCGACGACCCCGCCGCCCGTGCACACGCCGCCGGTTCGCATACAACGCCTGCTGCGCAGCACGCTTCGCCGGCGGCGTCTCTCCCGTCTTCTTGTCCTGCCAGACGCGCCGGCCGCGCTCGGGCTCCGATACGTAGCTCCGAACCCCGACCTCGCCGAGAGCCACCAGCGTCTCGTCGCTGTGATACCCCTTGTCAGCGACCAGCTCTTCGACCCCTCGACCGTCCGGCTGCACCAACTCCACCTGCTCGGCCGCCGCGGTCAGCGTCTCCGGCAGCGTGGCCGTATCGCCGTCCGATGCATCCTGCACCGTCACCGACACGATGGCCCCCGTCTCCATGTCGACCCCGTGCTCGACCTTGTGAGCCAAGTGCGTCCGGCCGTCCTTCATCTTCGCGATCTTCGCGTCCGGGTCCTGCGGCGATTGCCAGTCCTTGTTCGACGTCTTCTTGTTCTTGCGAGACCGGTCGAACCGAGCCAGATCCGCCCGCGTCGGGGTCTCCACCCCAGACGCCTCCGCCAAGCGCCGAAGGAACGCTTCGTAGCTTTCTCCCGTGTCCCGCCGCTCGATGCTCCGCATCGCCGCGTTCGCTTCCAGCGTCGTCGCATCGACGCCCACCGTCTTCCCCTTGACCAGACCCGCCGCCGACAACTGCTCGAGAACCCACGTGAATACCGCCTCGTGCGTCTCGTCGTCGATCAGACGACGCGTCCGCGACAGCGTCGAGTGGTCCGGCGCCGCCTCGGTCACATCCAGGTCCAGGAACGACCGCAGGCTCAGAGAGTCGGCCACCCGCCACGCAATCCCACGCTCCGAAGACAGACCCTCGAAGTAGCCGATGAACAGCATCCGGAAATACCGCCCAGGACGCAGGCTCGGCCGCCCCATCCGCGTCGCGTAGAACACCGCGCACAGCCCCTCGACGAACGCGTCGAACCCGGCCTCGTCCAGAACCCGGTTCAGACGCTCGAAGAACGGATGCCCCGCGTTCGTCGGCAAATCCGCCGTCGTCACCCACAGCGGCGCCCCTGGTCGCGCGGCCGGTTTCTTGCCCATCGCCATAGCTGTTCAGTCTACGGGCTCGATCGCGCCCAGGCCAGGCCCGTTCCCCGACTTTCACCACGGGCTGTTAGGCTTCTTGACTACTTTCGCCGGGTCAGCCCTCACTTTCTGGTTGACCGCCGATTCTACACAGCCCTATGCGCAGGGGATTCTCGGCGTACTGATCGCGGCGACGTTGGCTTGCGGCGTACTATTCGTCAGGTCCCTTTCGTACAGCCATGATAGAAAGAAGCGGGTCAAGCAAAGAAACTCGTGATCACTGGCCGTCAACTCGTTCACACAATCTCGATTCTCACGGCCCCGTTTCTCCGGTCGCGGCAGTCTACCAGCCCGTGGCAAAAGTCGGGGAACCGGCCTGGCTCCGGCGCGATCGACCTCGTACACTGAGACACGATGGCAATGGGCAAGCGACCGGGAGCGCGACAGGGGTCGCCGCTGTGGGTGACGACGGCGGATTTGCCGACGAGTGCCGGGCATCCGTTCTTTGAGCGTCTGAACCGGGTTCTGGACGAGGGCGGGTTCGACGCTTTCGTCGAGGGACAGTGCGCGGTGTTCTACGCGGCGCGGGTGGGGCGTCCGAGTCTGCGTCCCGGGCGGTATTTCCGGATGCTGTTGATCGGGTATTGAACTAACCCGCTTCGCGGGAGCCAGGCACACGCCGACCGGATCGGTCGGTCTCCATCCGACTGCTTCCTGATCCCTTTCGCTCCTCGTCGTCCTCCGTAGGCTCCTCTGCACGACCGCCTGGATGGACCAGGCCGGTGCTGTTCACGGAGGAGTCTCACCATGACCGTGCTTCGCCAACGGATGCTCGACGACATGCGGATCCGGAACCTGGCGGCCGAGACGCAAACCTCGTACCTTCGGCAGGTTGCGAAATTCGCGCGTTACCACGGGCAATCTCCCGAGCTGCTGGGTCCCGAGGACATCCGGACCTACCAGTTGCACTTGATCGATGACCGGCAGCTCGCGCCGACGTCAGTGGCGGGCACCGTGGCAGCGCTGCGTTTCCTCTATCAGGTCACGCTCAAGCGGGACTGGGCGGTCGAGGCCCTACCGTTGCCGAAGCGCGGCGAGACGCTGCCGGTCATCCTGAGCCCCGAAGAGGTCGTTCGGTTTCTCGCCGGCGTGGCGCGTCCCAAGCACCGCATGATCCTCACCACGTGCTACGCCGCGGGGTTGCGACTCGGCGAGGCGCTGCGGCTCCAGGTTGCCAACGTCGACAGCAACCGGATGGTCCTGCATGTCGCACAGGGCAAGGGCGCTCGAGATCGCTATGTCATGCTCTCGCCGACGCTGCTCCAGCAGTTGCGGGCCTGGTGGCGGGTCGAGCGGCCGGCCCGGTGGCTCTTCCCGGGGCGAAATCCGGAGCAGCCGATGCAGAAGGGGACCGTCCAGTGGGCGTGTCGCCTCGCCCGGTATCGCAGTCGGCTAGCCCGGAAAATTCTTGACGTCGTCGAATCGGTCGCTGGCCGAGCCCTGATCGTTGAGCGAAGGAGGTCTTCGGTTGCCACACGGGGCAGGTGGCAGCGTGGTGGAGCGGTATGGCGTGGTTGCGGGGTGTACGAGGCGCCAGACGCGGACAGCTTCGCCGACAGGGCGCTTGCGTAGATTCCGGGAGCTGTTGGGGAAGCGGCGACTAGGCAAGCCGGTGACGCCGCACTCGCTCCGCCACGCGTTCGCCGTTCACCTGCTGGAAGTCGGCACCGACGTCCGCACCATTCAGCTGCTGCTCGGTCATCGGCGGCTGGAGACCACGGCGCGCTACCTCCGCTTGGCGACGACCAAGGTCTGTTCGGCGACCAGCCCGCTCGACTTGCTGCCCCGGCCGGAGACCGCGTCGGTCCCCACGCACTGATCGGGGGCCGCCGTGGCTCGTTCGCTCCTTCGCGTGGCGGAGGTCTTCCGCCGCTACGGCGACGTGTATCGTGCCCGGGCCGGGGCCGCGTTGTCGACCGCGCACCTGCGCGTGATGGCTGCCATCGAGCAGTGTCGGACCGCGGCGCTCGGCGGCCATGTCGAGGCGTGCGACCGCTGCGGTCACAAGCGGGTCTGGTACAACAGCTGCCGCAACCGGCATTGCCCCTCGTGTCAATCGTTGGCGCGGGCGCGATGGGTCGATGCCCGCACCGCGGAGCTGCTCGACTGCGAGTACTTCCACGTCGTCTTCACCGTACCGCAGGTGGTGGCGGCGATCGCCCTGCAGAATCCCGCCGCCGTCTACGGGATCCTGTTCCGGGCCACCGCCGAGACGCTGCGCACGATCGCCGCCGATCCGGAACACTTGGGCGCCGAGATCGGCTTCATCGCGGTGCTGCACACGTGGGACCAGACCCTCGGTCTGCACCCGCACCTGCATTGCGTGGTTCCCGGGGGCGGGCTCTCCAGCGACGGGGCGCGCTGGGTCGCGTGCCGGCCGGGATTCTTCTTGCCGGTGCGTGTGCTCTCCCGCCTATTCCGCCGCCTCTTTCTCAGGCACCTCGAAGAAGCCTTCGACACCGGGCGGCTGCGCTTCGGCGGAACGCTGAGCACCCTGACCGAGCGTCGCGCGTTCGTCGCGCACCTGGCGCCCGCGCGTGAGACCGAGTGGGTGGTCTACGCCAAACCTCCATTCGGCGGCCCGCAGCAGGTGCTCGACTACGTGGGTCGCTACACGCACCGCGTGGCCATCTCCGACGATCGACTGGTCGATGTCGAGGCCGGCCAGGTCCGCTTCCGGTATCGGAACTCCCGGACCGAACCCCCCTCGGTCGCCACGGCCACGCTCAGCGCACCGGAGTTCATCCGGCGGTTTCTGCTGCACGTGCTGCCCGACCGGCTTCCACCGCATTCGCTACTACGGCCTGTTCGGCAATCGCCACCGGACTGCGAAGCTGGCCCGCTGCCGGGAACTGCTCGGAATGGCGCCGCCGCGCCCCGCCGACCCGCCACCCGACTATCGCGATCACCACGAAGTGCTCACCGAAGAGTCGCTGCGCACGTGTCCGAGCTGCGGCGACGGACACATGACGGTGGTCGAGACCGTGCCACGTGCGTACCCGCGGCCAGACATCATTGATACGTCATGACACGACCGACCGCTTCCACCGCAACACTGCGCGCCGCACATGACGGGAGAAGTCTGTCTCGCGTCCCTCTCTCACGACGCCTCGACGGCCCTCGTGTTCTCCAGCCCTCCGACTTCGCTCGTCGCAGGCCTCCAGGAGCTGCGCAGCGGCGCCCGCCGAGCCCAAGCCACGCCACCGCC
>CBDAUL010000008.1:0-1118136 GCA_965200475.1 Vicinamibacterales bacterium | reverse complement strand
GGCTCGGACTCCGCATCCAGCGCGGGCGCCCACTCCGCCGCATCGCGCCCGCCGCCCGGCAGGTCCTCGGCAGGCTCGTCGCCCAACGTCCGATCGTCCGGCTCGAGCGCCCGCTCGTCGTCTCCGGCGGGCGGCTCCGGCGGACCGGGCAACGGATCGACGCGGATCTCCGCCGCCGGTACGGCGACCTCGCCGGCCGCCGCCTCGTCTTCCGGCGGTCCGACCGCGACCGCGGGATCCGGGACCGCCTCCGTCCCGGGCGGCGGGTGCGGCGCCAGCTCGAGGGCCTCCTCGTCGAAGGGCACGCCCACGGCGGTGTGCAGATCCCCCGCGAAGCGTGCCGCGCTCGCGTAGCGGCTGTCCGGCCCGTCGGCCAGGGCCGTCTCGAACACGGCCTGCAGCGACTCGACGTCCTCGATCTCGTCGAGCGCGGCGAGCCGCGCGGCGAGCCGCGCCCCCGTGCCGGCAGCCCGCTTGCCCGTCAGCAGCTCGTAGGCGACGGCGGCGAGCGCGAACCGATCGGCAGCCGGGCCCCAGGGCCGGCGCGCGATCACCTCGGGTGCGGCGTAGGGCCGGCGGATGGGCCCGCTGACGCCGACCTCCTCGAGCGCCGCCAGGACGCCGAAGCCGGTCACGCGGCCGCCGCTGGGCGTGACGAAGATGTCGCGAAGATGCAGCCCGCCGTGCCGCACGCCGCGCGCGTGCGCGGCGTCGATCGCGCCGGCGAGCCGGTCGATCAGCGACAGCGCCTTCCCCAGCGCGGCCGGCGCGTAGTCGCGCATGACGGCATCGAGCGACTCTCCGGCGACGTACTCCTGCGCGAGATACAGCACACCGTCGTCGACGCCGACGGCGGTCGCGGGCACCGCCGCCGGGTGGAACGAGCCCGCGGCGACCAGCGCACCGAAGCGTTCGGTCAACGTCTCGGCCTGCTCGGGCGTGATGTCGATGTGGAACGCCTTGACGGCGAACGGGCGATCGTGAGGCGGATTGTAGGCGCGAAACACCGGCCCCAGGACGCCGGCCCCGATCTGGTGCATCACACGGAAGGGGCCGAATGCACCGGGAGTGCTTCGTGCATCCGCGTCGTCGGTCGTCAGCGGCGGAGCTCCTACGGGCCAGGCGTCTGCGCCACCGAACGGCGCGGACCCCTGCAGGGTTGCTTGGGCGCCAAGCGGAGCCGCGAGGCGACGATTGGCGGGCTAGCGGTCTGTGATCGCGCGGGATGCATCACCGATCGACTGCAGCGGGCGTCTCGGCACGGACTACAGGCCATAAGATGCTACCACGGAACCGCGGGCGCTCAAAGCGCCCGCCCCCGCGTCTTGACAGCCCCGAACCCGTCTGAAAGAGTACGCGGGACGTGCCTGCCGAACCGCCGCCTCCCTCGGCGACACCGTTCAATTCCGCCATCGATCTTCGGCAATTGTCGTGGGCCACACCGTTCGCGCGCGACTACTGCCACGCCTTCGACCGCCTCGAGCAGTTCTATCCGGGCTCGCCCGGCGCGCCCGGGAGCTGGCGCGACGCCATCGAGGCGCGGCTGGCGGCAGGCGGCCGCGCGACGGATATCGCCGACGTCCTGACCAGCCAGTTGCGGGAACGGCGGGCGCCCCCCGCGGCGCTGGCCGCCGCGGAGCGTCTCGGCGCGCCGGGTACGGTCGCGATCCTCACCGGCCAGCAGGCCGGACTGTTCGGCGGGCCGCTCTACACGCTGCTCAAGGCGCTCACCGCCATCGCCCTCGCACGGCGCGTGGAGTCCGAGCACGGGGTGGTCGCGGTGCCGGTCTTCTGGGTGGACGCCGAGGACCACGACCTCGACGAGGTCCGCGCCTGCCAGGTCCTCGACGACGACCTCGAGCTGCACCGGATGGCGCTGGACCTCGCCTCGGAGACCGGGCGGCCGAGCTCGGCCGTACGCCTGCCGGAGACCGTCGCCGCGCTGCTCGATCAGCTCCGGGAGACCCTGCCGTCCACGGAGTTTTCCGCGGCGGTTCTCGAGCGCCTCGCCGCGTCGTATGCACCCGGGACCGGGCTGGTCGAGGCGTTCAGCCGGTGGCTCGACTGCGTGCTCGGCGACCGCGGCCTGGTCGTGTTCGATGCGTCCGATCCCGCGGCCAAGCCGCTCGCCCGGCCGGTCTTCGACCGGGAGTTGCGACTGCGCGGCGAGGCGTCGCGGCTGGCGGCGGCGGCCGGGGCGCAACTGTCGGCGCGCGGCTACCACGCGCAGGTGCAACCGGCCGACGACGCGGTCGCGCTGTTCCACCTGGACGGGGGGCGCCGGCCCATTCGCCTGCGCGACGGCGCCTTTGCCCTGGGCGACGCCCTGCTGGCCCCGGACGCGCTCCGCGATCTCGTGCGCGAGCAGCCGGCGACCTTCAGCCCCAACGTCCTGCTGCGGCCGATCGTGCAGGACACCCTGTTTCCCACGATCGCCTACGTGACCGGACCGCACGAGCTGGCCTACCTCGGGCAGCTCCGGGAGGTGTACCGGCTGTTCGAGCTGCCGATGCCGCTGGTGTATCCGCGCCTCAGCGCGACGATACTGGATCGTGGCGCCGTGCGGTTCCTCGGCCGCCACGACATCGACCTCGACACCCTGCAGGCCAGGGACGACGGCGCGCTGAACCGGCTCGTCGGCGCGCGGCTGCCGCCCGCGGTCGAGGCGGCGGTCGCCGCCGCCGAGCGCAGCATCGGCGCCGAGCTGGCGGCGATCGCGGAAGGCGTGCCGGCCATCGACCCGACGCTCGTCGGCGCCGTGCGCACCACCCGGCAGCGCATGGAGCGCGACCTGGGCAACCTGCGCGGCAAGATCGTCCAGGCGGCGAAGCGGCGGGACACCACGCTGCGCCGGCAGTTCCACCGGGCGCGCGCCCAGGCGTTTCCGGGCGGGGCGCCCCAGGAGCGCGCGGTGGCCTTCGTCTACTTCCTCAACCGCTTCGGTCCGCACGTCGTCGACCACCTGCTCGACAACCTGCCGCTCGGAGTCGGCCAGCACTGGCTGCTCACGGTATAATCAACCAGCCAAAGGACTTCCGACGAACCGCAATGAACGAAGAGGTCTTTCACGCCGTTGGCGAGGCGCTGCGACGGGGCGAGCCCGCGTCGCTCGTGACCATCATCCGCACCGAGGGCTCCACGCCCCAGCGCGTCGGGGCGAAGATGGTGGTGTTCGCCGACGGCAGGACCGTCGGCACCATCGGCGGCGGGTGCTACGAGAACGACGCGTTCTGGAAGGCGCGTCAGGCCCTGCAGACGCGCAAGTCCGAGGTCGTGCGCTACGAGCTGTCGGACGACATCGCCGAGGAATCGGGGCTGATCTGCGGCGGTCAGATGGAGGTCTACATCGAGCCGCTCGAGGCCGCTCCGCACCTGCATCTCGTGGGCGCCGGGCACGTCGCGTACCATCTGGCGCGGGCCGCGGGCGACGTCGGCTTCCACGTGCACGTGCTCGACGACCGGGAGAAGTTCGCCAGCCGCGAGCGCTTCCCCGATGCGGTCGAGATTGCGGTGGACGCCATTCCGGACTGGCTCGCGCGCGCGAGCTTCACGGCGAACGCCTACGTCGTCATCCTCACGCGCGGCCACCGCTACGACCTCGACGCCCTGCGCGCGCTGGTCCCCCACCAGCTTCGCTACCTGGGCCTGATCGGCAGCCGGGCGAAGGTCGCGCGGCTCTATGACGCGTTGCACGCGGAGGGTGTCGCCCCCGAGCGGCTGGCGCACGTGCACGCGCCGGTCGGACTGGCCATCGGCGCCGTGACGCCGCAGGAGATCGCCGTCAGCATTCTGGCCGAGCTGATCGCCGTCAAGTACGGCAAGCTCGCGGCCGGGACGAACGGCCCCGACAACGTCGAGGCGCTGCGCTGGAGCCCGCCCGGGCGCCGGCCGGAGACGGTCCTGGCCGGGGAGTGACGGCACGCGCCGCCCGATTGGCACCCGGGTCGGGCTGGTATAATGTCGGCAGCTCCATCCGGGCCATGGCTCCTCATCCAGTTCGCGACACTCCGTGCGGCGGCGAGTTGTCCGGTCGGTCACGGAGCATTCTCGCGGGCCTGGTCAGGCAGTACATCGATCGGGGCGACCCGGTCTCCTCGCTCTGGCTGACGCGGCACGGCGGTTTCGGCTGGTCGTCCGCAACCGTCCGCAGCGTGCTCGCGACCCTGGAGGCGCTGGGCTACGTGCACCAGCCGCACGCGTCGTCCGGGCGCGTGCCCACGGACCGCGGATACCGCGCCTACGTGGACCTGCTGCTCGAGTCGCGGCCGGCTCCGAAGCCCAGGCCGGACGTCGAGGCCCGGCTGCGGCAGGCGGGTACGGTGAGCGACGTGCTGTCGAACGTGTCGCACGAGTTGTCGCTCGCCTCCCACCAGCTCGGCTTCGCGCTGCTGCCGACGTCGGGCGGCGCCTTCCGGCACATCGAGTTCGTCCCCCTCGACGGTTCGCGCATTCTCGTCGTGGTGAGCGCGGACGGGAACGAGGTGATGCACAAGGTCGTCGATCTGGGAGAGCGCATACCGGCCGGCGAGCTGCGCCAGGGCGCGACCTATCTGAACCGCGAGTTTGCCGGCATGAGCCTCTGGGATGTCCGTGCCACCGTGGCCGAGCAATTGCGTCAGGAGCGCATGCTGTACGACCAGCTCCTGTCGCGGGCGCTGCGTCTCGCCAGCTCGACGCTGGAGGACGTGGTCCCGCAGAACACGCTGTTCCTGGAGGGTGCCGGCTTCCTGGTGGAGCAGGTTTCCGATTCCGAGGACGAGGCCCGCGTACCCTTCGCGATGCTGCAGGCCCTGCTCTCGATGATCGAGAAGAAGGATCAGTTGGTCCGGCTGCTGAACGAGTATCTCGACGGCTCCGGCCTGACGGTGGTGATCGGGACCGAGCACGTCTCGCCGGAGATGAGGGGCTTCAGCATGGTGCTGTCGCCCTACTCCGACGGCCAGCGGACCGGCAGCGTCGGCGTGATCGGCCCGCGCCGGATGCGTTACTCGCGGGCGATCTCGGCCGTCGACAGCGTGTCCCGCGCCGTCAGCCGGGTGCTCTTCACGCAGGGGACGCCGCCGCCCGCCAATGACAGACGACACGAGACCGGAAACGCCTGATTCAGCGACCGCGCCATCGGAAGTCGACCCGCCGCCGCCCGCCGCCGACGAACCGGCGCCGCCGGTCGCGGCGGCCGACGAGGCGGCCCGCGAGCGCGACGAGTACCGCGACCTGCTGCTGCGCAAGACCGCCGAGCTCGACAACTACCGCAAGCGCGTCGAGCGGGAGCGCGCGGCGGCCGACGAGGCGGCGGCCGCCGATCTCATCAGCGAGCTCCTGCCCATTCTCGACAACCTGGAGCGCGCGCTCGAGACCGACGCGGACACCGCCGCGGCAGCCGCCTATCGCACGGGGGTGGAGTTGATTCACAAGCAACTGCTCGACCTGCTGGCCAAGCGGCGGGTGGTGCCGATCGACACGGCGGGCCGGGACTTCGATCCGCACTTCCATCAGGCCGTGGCCCATGAAGCGAGCGGCGAGCACGCCGAGGGACAGATCATCGGCGAGCTCCGGCGCGGCTACCTGCTGGCCGGACGCCTGCTGCGGCCGGCCATGGTGAGGGTGGCGAAGGCGTGAGCAAGCGAGACTACTACGAGGTTCTGGGCGTCCCGCGCTCCGCGGACGAGCAGCAGATCAAGAGTGCCTACCGGAAGCTGGCGCTCAAGTATCACCCCGACCGGAACCCGGGCGACGCCCGGGCCGAGGAACGCTTCAAGGAGGCGGCCGAGGCCTACGCGGTGCTGGCCGACGCCGGGAAGCGCGGCCGCTACGACCAGTTCGGCCATGCCGGCGTCGACCGCGCGGGTGGGCCGCAGGGCTTCGACCCCACGATCTTCGCCGACTTCCGCGACATCGTGGGCGACATCTTCGGATTCGGCGGCTTCGGCCAGGGCCGCCGGTCCGGCCCGGCCCGCGGCGCCGACCTGCGCTACGACCTGCAGATCGAGTTCGCCGACGCCGCCGCCGGGACCGAGACGGTGCTGAAGATACCGCGCCTCGAGGCGTGCGCCCGCTGCGACGGCTCGGGCTCCAGGGGCGGCGCCCCGCAGGTCTGTCCCCAGTGCCAGGGCAGGGGCCAGGTGCGCTACCAGCAGGGATTCCTGACGGTCGCCCGCACCTGCGGGCACTGCCGCGGCCAGGGCCAGGTCATCGCGGATCCGTGCCCGGAGTGCCACGGCCAGGGACGGGTCGAGCGCGAACGGAAGCTGACCGTCAAGATCCCGGCGGGCATCGCGACCGGCCAGCGCCTGCGCCTGCACGGGGAGGGCGAGCACGGCGAGCCCGGCGCCCCCCCAGGCGATCTCTTCGTCGTCGTGCACGTCGCGGAGCACGCGTTCTATCACCGCGAGGACGACGATCTGTGGTGCGCCGTGCCGGTCACCTATCCCACGCTCGTGCTGGGCGGCAAGATCACGGTGCCGACGCTCAGCGGCGACGACACCCTCGTGATCCCGGAGGGCACCCAGCCGGACAGCCGCTTCCGTCTGCGCGGGAAAGGCATGCCGCACGTCTCGGGACGCGGCCGGGGGGACCTCTACGTCAACGTGAAGGTCGAGGTTCCGACGGACCTCTCGACGGAGCAGCGGGAGCTGGTCGAGCGGCTGCACGTCACGATGCCTCAGCGGTCCGGGGAGCCGAGCACGCGGCCAGGCAGGGACGACCGCGACGAGCGTCCGTTCTTCGACCGCGTGAGGGACATGTTTGGGTGATGCGCGACCGGCGCTCGACGTGCGGACCCCCGCCCGCCGACCGGACCTCATCCCGCTCCTCGACGCGCTGCTCGACGACTTCCATCCGTTCGCCGTCGAACCGCTCGACGCGGTGAGGCGGCGCATCCACTTCTTTTCGGCTGTGGATCGGGACGACGCGTCCCGGGCGCTCCAGCGGCATTTCGGTGCCGCCGGGGTGACGGCGGCCGCCGTCGAGGTGCCCGACGACGACTGGGCGGCTCGCAGCCAGGCGGACCTGACCGCCGTTCGGATCGGCCACATCGTGGTCGCTCCGCCGTGGGACGTCCCCGCCGAGCCGGGCGGCGGCACGCTGGTCGTCATCCGGCCCTCGATGGGCTTCGGCACCGGACACCACGCCTCGACGCGCCTGTGCCTGTGCGCATTGCAGGCGCTGCCCCTGGCGAGCCGCAGCGTCCTGGACGTCGGGACCGGGTCCGGCGTGCTGGCGATTGCGGCGGCCAGGCGCGGCGCAACGTCCGTGGTCGCGATCGACACCGACCGCGACGCGGTGGCGACCGCGCTGGACAACGTCGAGCTGAACGGGGTGTCCGGCCGTGTGCGGGTGCGGCGCTGCGACTTCCGCGGGGCCGCCCTGCAGCCGGCCGCGATCGTGCTGGCCAACCTCAACGCGGCGCTGGCGGCCCGCCACGGCGCGGCGCTGGCTGGGCTCGCGGCCGACGGCTTCCTCGTGCTGGGCGGGATCACGGCGCCGGAGGAGGCCGCGGTTCGCGCAGCGCTCGGACGCTCCGCGACGCTCGTCGCAAGGCACGCCGAGCAGGAATGGGTGGCCCTCACCCTGGCCGTTCGCGGCGGCGCCCCGCGGCGCGCCGGGAGCTGATGGCGGCACACCGCTTCTACGCGCCGCAGGCGTCCCGGATTGGCCAGACGGTGGCGCTGCCGCCCGGCGAGGCCCACCAGCTCCGGCACGTGCTGCGGCTCGGCCGCGACGCCACGGTGCGGGCCTTCGACGGCCGCGGCCGCGAGTTCGTCGCTCGCGTCCAGGCGATCGATCGCGGCGGCGTCTCGATTCGCACCATGGAGGCCGTCGAGCCGGCGCGTGAACCGGCGGTGGACCTGGTGCTGGCGGTGGCGGTCCTCAGGGGCCGGACGACCGGCGCGGTGATTCGCGACGCCACGATGCTGGGCGCGCGGACCATCCAGCCGATCACCACCGCCCGGAGCCCCGCCGGCTCGGCGGCGGCCGGTCTCGACAGGGCGGTCGGCCGCTGGCAGGCCATCGCCATCGCGTCCGCCAAGCAGTGTCGCCGCGCCGTGGTGCCCGCGGTCGGACCGCCGCTCCCCTTCGCGGAGCTCGTCGCGCGCGGACCGGGCGGCCTGGGCATCATGCTCGTCGAACCGGCCATCGCCGCCCCGCACGCCAGCATCCGGACCGTGGCCGACCAGCCGCCGCCGGGCCAGGCGACGATCGCTGTCGGGCCGGAGGGGGGCTGGACGGACAGCGAGGTCGAAGCGGCCGCCGGGGCGGGCTTCAGGCTGCTCACGCTGGGCTCGCGGACGCTGCGGGCTGATGCGGCGCCCGCCGCCGCGCTGGCGATCCTGCAGTACGTGTGGGACGATTTGTAGCTTTGGTTGGTGCTGCGCCCCGAGCCCCCGGCGTCCGCTTGCGGGGACCCTCCGGCAGCCGGGAGGCGACGCGCCGACCGGCCCGCGCGTTGCTCTATACTGGCGCGACTCCGCATGCTGTACCGAGGTCAGACGCTCGGCAAGTACAAGATTGTCGCCCCCCTCGGCAGCGGCGGATTCGCCGTCGTGTACCTCGCCCGGGATACCTGGATCGACAAGGACGTGGCGATCAAGGTCCCTCATCGACAGAACATCAACTTCGCCGAGCTGCTGCGCGAGCCGCGCCTGCTGGCGACGCTCGACCATCCCAACATCGTCTCGATCACGACCGCCGAGAAGCAGGAGAACGTCTTCTTCATCGTCATGGAGTACGTGCAGGGAGACACGCTCGAGGAGCTCATCGGCGGCGGGGCGATGGACGTGCGCAAGGCGCTCGACTTCGCCAGGCAGGCGTGCGAGGCCGTCAGGCACGCGCACGGGCAGGGCGTCATCCATCGCGACCTGCGGCCCCCGAACATGCTGGTGTCCAGGGCGGGCGTGCTCAAGGTGGCCGACTTCGGCACGTCGCGCTTCCTGGAGATTGCCGCGCGCGGCACGACCGTCATCGGCAGCCCCGCCTACATGGCGCCGGAGCAGTTCGAGGGCAAGGCCGTCTTCGCCTCGGACATCTACTCGCTCGGGGTCACGATGTACCAGATGCTCACCGGCGTGATGCCGTACGAGACGCCGACGCCGACCAGCCTCGACCGGCTGCTGCGCGGCGACCTCGTGCGGCCGCCGCGCGTCCACGCGCCGTCGATACCGGCCTCGGTCAACGACCTCGTGATGAAGGCGATGGCGCCCGACCTGACGCAGCGGTACCGCAGCGCGGAGGAGCTTCTCGACGCGCTCGAGACAGTCCGCGCGCGCCGCGATCGGCGCGCCGGAGGCCATGCGCCGGCGGCGGGCCGGGACGCCGCGCCGGCGCGGCCCGGGCCGGGACGCCGCCGGCCGCCGGACACGGCGGGCGCGACGTTCTGCTGGCAGTGCCGCAAGCCGCTGCACGCACGCGCCGCCCGCTGTCCGTTTTGCGGGGAGATCCAGTGATGCTACACTGAACATCGTCGTAAGGTATTCACCAGACAACACTTTGGCAGGACAACGATGAGCTTCGGTTCCGGCAGGATCTGGATGAACGGCACGTTCGTCGACTGGGCCGACGCCAAGATCCACGTCGCCGCGCATGTCGTCCACTACGGCAGCGGCGTGTTCGAAGGGGCGCGCTGCTACGACACGCCGAAGGGCGCCGCGTGCTTCCGCCTCGACGCCCACGTCCGGCGGCTCTACGACTCGGCGAAGATATACCGCATGGAATGCGACGTCGGCCCCGCCGCGCTCCACGCGGCGGTGCTCGACACGATTCGGCACAACGGCTACCAGGCGTGCTACATACGGCCGCTCATGTACCGCGGCTACCACACGCTCGGGGTCAATCCCTTCTCCTGCCCGGTCGACGTGGCGATCCTCGTCTGGGAGTGGGGCGCGTACCTCGGCGAAGACGCCCTGGAGGACGGGGTCGACGTCCAGGTGAGCTCGTGGGGGCGCGGGGCGCCGAACCGCTTCCCCTCGCTCTCGAAGGCCACCGCGAACTACGCGAACTCGCAGCTCATCAAGATGGAGTCGGTGCTCCACGGCTACGCCGAGGGGATCGCCCTCGACCCGATGGGCTTCCTCAGCGAAGGCAGCGGCCAGAACCTCTTTCTGGTGCGCGACGGCGTGATCGCGACGCCGCCCATCGGCACGTCGACGCTGGCGGGGATCACGCGCGACGTCGTCATCACCATCGCACGCGACCTCGGGTTCACGGTGCGCGAGGAGCTGCTGCCGCGCGAGGCGCTGTACATCGCCGACGAGGTGTTCTTCACGGGGACCGCCGCCGAGATCACCCCGATCCGCTCCGTGGACAAGATCACCATCGGCAGCGGCCGGCGCGGGCCGGTCACCGAGGCGATTCAGCGGCGCTTCTTCGACATCATCAACGGCCGCGCGCCGGACACCCACGGCTGGCTGACGTACGTCTACCCCGAGGCCGAACGGCCCGCCGCCGCCGAGGCGGCCGCGGGCACCCCGTAGGCTCCGCCGCCGACCGGCGTTCGCGCGGCCGATGCCCGACCCGTACCAGGCCGGACTCGCGATGCTGTCGCGCCGGGAGCTGTGCGCGGCGCAGGTCCGGGAGCGCCTCGCGCACAAGGGGTTCGACCCGAATGCAATCGAGGGCGCCCTCGGACGACTGCGCGCGGTGCGTGCGCTCGACGACGCGCGCACCGCGCAGGCGCTGGCGCACCGCTCGGCGCACGTCCGGCTGCACGGCCGCCTGCGGGCGGTGCGGGAGCTGGAGGGGCGGGGCATCGACCGCGACCTGGCGCTGCGCGCCGTCGACGCCGCCTATCGCGAGGTCGACGAGGGCGAGCTGATCGCGCGCGCCCTCGCCCGGCGCCTGCGCGGACCCATCGAGACGCCGGCGGCGCTGCGCCGCCTGTACCACTACCTCATCCGTCAGGGCTTCGACGGCGCGGCCGCCAGGGCGGCGCTGGCGCCGCACACCGCGCCCCGGGCGGCGGGCGACGGCGCCGACTGAAGGGGCTGTGAAAGAATAGGACGACGATGACCTCGGGGGAGATCCGCCAGAGCTTCCTGACGTTCTTCGAGCAGCGCGGGCACCGCGTGGCGCCCAGCTCCCCGCTCGTGCCGGCCGACGATCCGACGCTGCTGTTCACGAACGCCGGCATGAATCAGTTCAAGCAACTGTTCCTCGGCCAGGAGACGCGCAGCTACCGGCGGGCCACCACCTCCCAGAAGTGCATGCGCGTCAGCGGCAAGCACAACGACCTCGAAAACGTCGGCCCCTCGCTGCGCCACCACACGTTCTTCGAGATGCTCGGCAACTTCTCGTTCGGCGACTACTTCAAGGCGGAGGCCATCCCGTTCGCCTGGGAGCTGCTGACCGAGGTCTGGAAGCTGCCCCCCGAGCGTCTCCACGCCACCGTGTTCCAGGGCGAGGACGGCATCCCGCGCGACGACGAGGCGCATGCCATCTGGCGCCGGCTCGTCCCGGCGGAGCGCATCGCCGAGATGGGCGCCGCGGAGAACTTCTGGGCGATGGGCGACACGGGTCCGTGCGGCCGCTGCTCGGAGGTCCACTACCATCGGGGCGACCACCTGCCCTGCGGCGCGCCGACGTGCCGCGGCATCGACTGCGACTGCGACCGGTACGTCGAGATCTGGAACAACGTCTTCATGGAGTTCGAGCGCCGCGCGGACGGCTCGCTGGCCCCGCTGCCGGCCCCGTCGATCGACACCGGCATGGGGCTCGAGCGCATCGTGGCGGTGCTCCAGGGCAGGCTCTCGAACTACGACACCGACCTCTTCACGCCGCTGCTGTCGGCCATCGGCGAGCGTGCGGGCACCGCGTACGGCCCGCTCGCCGGGAAGGCGCCGGACGACCCCGGCGACGTCTCGCTCCGCGTCATCGCCGACCACCTGCGCGCGATCACGTTCCTGATCGCCGACGGCGTGGTCCCCTCGAACGAGTGGCGGGGCTACGTCCTGCGCAAGATCATGCGGCGGGCCATGCGCCACGGCAAGAAGCTGGGCCTGACCGAGCCCTTCCTGCACGATCTCACCGGCGTGGTGATTGCGGAGATGGGATCGGCGTACCCGGAGCTGGAGACGAACCGCGACGTCGTCGTCTCGGTCGTGCGCCGCGAGGAGGAGCAGTTCGAGCGGGTGCTGCGCGACGGCCTGCCGCGTCTCGAGACGGCGCTCGCCGAGGCCGCCGCCGGCGCGCGACCGGTGGGCGGCGACACCGCGTTCCGGCTGTACGACACGTTCGGCGTGCCCCTCGACTTCATCGAGGACCTCGCGCAGTCGCGCGGCGTGGGCGTCGACCGCGCAGGCTTCGAGAAGGAGCTGGAAGCGCAGCGCGCCCGGGCGCGCGCCGGCGCCGCCTTCGGCGGCGGACAACGGGCAGCGTTCACGGTCGACGCCGGTCCGTACATGATGACCGCGTCCGGCGAGCCGCACTTCGGACCGCAGGCGTTCACCGGCTACGACGGCACGTCGACCCGCAGCGGCGTGACGCACCTGTTCCGGCGCGACGGGGAGGGGACGAGGCTCACGGGGGTCGAGGCGCTCGAGGCCGGTGCGGCCGGGTACGTCGTCCTCGAGCAGACGCCCTTCTACCTCGAGGCAGGCGGGCAGGTCTCGGACACCGGCCGGCTGCTGGCGGACGGCGTCGACGCCGCGGTCGACGACGTCGTGCGCCTGCAGCCGGACTGGCCGCGGATGCACGTGACCGCGGTGCGCGAGGGTGCGCTGCGCGCGGGCGACGAGGTCACGGCCGAAGTGGACGCCGCGCGCCGCGACGATATCCGCCGCAACCATACGGCGACGCACCTGCTGCACGCCGCCCTGCGCGCTGTCGTCGGCAAGCACGTGCGGCAGGCCGGGTCGCTCGTTGCGCCCGATCGTCTGCGCTTCGACATCACACACCACGAGCCGGTCGCGCCCGAGCAGCTACGCGAGATCGAGCGTCTCGTCAGCGGCCATGTCTTCGGCAACGTGGCGGTCGAGACCGAGGAGCGGTCGACCGAGGAGGCGATTGCCGCAGGGGCCATGGCGCTGTTCGGCGAGAAGTACGGCGACCGGGTGCGCGTCGTCACCGTGCCGGGCTTCTCCATCGAGCTGTGCGGCGGCACCCACTGCCGGGCGACCGGCGACATCGGCCCGTTCGTCATCACGCACGAGGGCGGCGTGGCGGCCGGGGTCCGGCGCCTCGAAGCCGTGACCGGCGCCGCGGCCGTGCGCCTGCTCCAGCAGCGGGGCGATGCGCTCGGCGGCCTCCTGCACCTGCTCGGCACGACCGCCGAGCACGCCGTGTCGACCGTCAGGAAGCTGCAGGCGGACGTCAGGCGCCTGGCGCGCGACGTCGAGCGGCTGAAGGTCGAGGCGGCCATGGGTACCGCCGGCGAACCGCAGTCGGAGGAGGCGCTCGAGGTAGCGGGCGTGAAGCTGGTGGCACGCCAGGTGCAGGCGCTCGACCCGCAGGCGCTGCGCACCCTCGCCGACTCGCTCCGCGACCGCGTCGGCAGCGGTGTCGTCGTGCTGGCCGCGGACAACGACGGCAAGGTGGCGTTGATCGTCGCGGTCACTCCCGATCTGACCGATCGGGTCCACGCGGGACAGATGGTCAAGGCGCTGGCCCCCATCATCGGCGGGCGGGGCGGCGGCCGAGCCGATTTCGCGCAAGCCGGCGGGCGACAGCCGGAGCAGGTCGGGGCGCTCCTTGCCGAGAGTCGCGCCCTCGTGCACCGCATGCTCGCCCCGGGCCGGGCGGCCAACGCCGGGTAGCAAGCCGTGCCCCGCGAGCCGAACGCACCGGACGCCGACGCCCCTCAGCGGCTCCGTCTGGACGTGTGGCTCGACGTCGCCTGCGTCTGCAAGACGCGCTCGGCCGCCAGGCAGGCCTGCCTGGGCGGCAAGGTCAGCGTGAACGGGACGCGCGCGAAGCCGCACCGCGAGATCGGCCCGGGCGACCGCATCGAGGTGACGACCGCGAGCGGGCGGCGGCGGGAGCTGGTCGTCAGGGCCGTCGCCCCACGCCACGTGGCGAAGCCGGATGCGCGGGCGCTCTACGAGGACGTCACGCCCCCGCCGACGCCGGAAGAGGTCGAGCTGCGCGAGCTGCTGCGGCTGGCCGGACCGACCCCCGGCAGCCGCCAGGGCGCACCGGACCGCCGGCAGCGGCGGCGGCATGGGAGACCATGGTGAGCGCACGACCCCAGGGCCCTGGCCAACGCGGTCAACTGCCGCAGCTCGTAGCGGCGGAGTCCACCGAACCGCAATGGCCCGCGGCGAACCGACCACAAGCTCGACGAGAGCGGCGTCGGCCGCTACCTCGGCGCCAGTGCCTTCGGTGCGAGCCGCATCCGCGAAGCAAGCCACGACGCCTGCCGAACCGGCCTGGGCCACCAGAAGGCAGGGCATAGCGGAACGGCTCCGCCCGCCGGCACCGGCAGGCGCCCCGGGCGCAGACAAGGCCCGGACCGGCTGACGGAGCGGTCGACAGCGCGACATGCCGTGCGAGGCGCCTACGGCGCCTCGGGCAGCACGTCGCCCGCGCCGTCCCCGCGGGGCCGCCACAGCACGCTGACGGCCCAGTCGATGTCGAGCCGTTCGCCCCGCCAGGCCGGCGTGGCCGTGTGCGGGCCGATGCGGATGCCCGCCCGGTCGAGCCGCGCCGTCACCGGCGCCAGCGGCGCCAGCGGCGCGTCGGTCACGGCCGGCAGTGCCGGCGCCTCGGGCAGCGGCCGGCCGTCCGGCCGCAGGAAGCGCGCCTCACCCGCCGCGTCGAGCGCCACCCGGAACCCTTCCTCGTGCACGGCCCGGTGATGCCGCCGGCAGAGCAGCACCAGGTTGCCGAGCGCGGTCGCCCCGCCCTGCGCCCAGTGGCGGATGTGGTGCCCCTCGCAGCGGGTTGCCGCGCACCCGGGGAAGCGGCAATGCCGGTCGCGTGCGGCCAGCGCCCGGCGCAGGGCGGGCGAGATGGTGCGCGTGCGGCGGCCGACGTCCAGGACCTCGCCGCCCGGCCCGTGCCGCATGGTCACGGTCGCGGCGTCGCAGGCCAGCCGCCGGGCGGTCTCCGCGGAGACATGGATGCCGCCGGCCTCGTCGAGGGCCGACTGGCCGCCGGCGGGGCCGGGGCAGGCGGTACGGCGCCGCCGAGGCGGTCCGTCAACGTCGGGGAGGGGCCGGGATGGGCCGACCGGCAACGCGGGGGACGCCTCGTCCACGGCCGGGGAAACCTCCCCCGCGCGCCGCGGGTACGTTCCCGCTGGAACGTACGGCGCCGGCGTCTCGGGGCCAGGGCCTGCGACGGCGCCGACGGCGGGCGACTCACCGGGCCGGCCGGCAGCCGCGCGATCGACCGCGGCGCTATCGTCGACGGCGCGATCGACAGCGGCGCCATCGACGACGGCGGGGTCGTGAGGCCGCGCGGCGGCCGCAGGGTCCTCGCCCTGCTCGCCGTCGTCCGCCAGGGTGTCGGCGTCGACGTGCACGACCACCTGGTAGCGGTCGCCGGCCCTCCCCTTGTCGAGCCCGCCGGCCAGCGCGCACTCGGCCAGCATCCCCAGCGCATCGGCCCGCCGCTGCGCGATGGTCGGGGCCATCTCGTCGGCGGTCTCCGCGGCGTCCGGCACCGCTGCGTCCGAGGCCGGGGCCTCCGGCGCGGTTGCGTCCGGCGCCGTTGCGTCCAGCACTACGGCGTCCGGCGACGCTGTGTCCGGCGCCGCAGCGTCCCGCGCCGTCGCGTCGGGGCCCGCCGCGTGCGGCTCCCCATCTGCCTCCGCATCTGCTCCCGCCGCCAGCCCCGCCGTCTTCGCCCCGGCATCGAGCGCCGCGTCCAGCGCCCGCCGCAGCACGGCGCCCACCTCCGGCGTCAGCCTGCCGCGGACCACGACCATCCCGTCGTCGTCCACCCAGGTGTGGAGGGCGCGCGACTCGTGCCGCCGGCGGTCCTCCGCCTGCTCGGCCGCACGGTCGACCCGGCGCCACGTGCGGACCACCTGCTCGACATGCGCGGCGGTGCCGGCGAGGGCAACGTCGAGGAGCGCCTGCTCGGTCGCGGGAGTTGCCACGCGGGTGACGGCGCGCACCTTCGAGTAGGAGACGGCGCCGCGCTGCATGGCCTCGCTCAGCCGCGGCAGCTTCGCCAGGGCGTGGGCCACGCGCACCTTCTCGCGGGCGGCGCCCGGCGCGAGGCCGATGCGCCAGCTCAGCCAGTGGGCGCAGGAGGCGAAGCTCTCCCAGCCGCCGCGCTCGTCGAACTGGCGGATGAGGACGAGCAGCTCGTAGGTGGCCGCCTGGATGCGGGCGGCCAGGTTGGCTATCCGGTCGCCGAGCGTCTCGACGTCGGCCGCGGCCTCGTCGGGTCGCGCGGGCTGCACGGCCGGGACCTCGGTGTCAGCAGTCGGAGCGGCCGACGGAGCAGGCGGGACGGACGCGACGGGCAAGCTGCGGGGCTCGACAGGCATAACTCCATCATAACCCCCTCTTTTTCAACGGCTTGTACGGCCTCAGGCGGGCCGATCGGGCCGCAGTACGGCTTCGTTGTCCGCCCGGGCGCCGGCAGGCCCCCAGCGGCCGGCCAGGGCTGTCCGAGCGGCATGCCTGACGCCGGTCCGCATGTCAGGCCGCCGGCCTCGAAACGAGCTGTCAACAGAAAAATGCATGCGGGGCGAAAAAAGATCGCAAGCCACCCTCGGGCCGGCGCTGCCGATGCCTTCGCGGCAGAGCGGTTCTGGCACGCGGCCGCACGTGGCAGGCTGCCTGGCCGCGCAGCGCGCACAGCGCGCATCGGCGGAAGCGGCGCGGGAGGCAAGGGGTCCCCGCAAGCGGACGCCGGGGGTTCGGGGCGCGGCCCCGTCCGATTGAAGCCAGGCCAGATTGATTGAGCTATCGGCCGGTTCCGCCCTGATCCGCCTTTTTCTCCTCGGCCTCGAGCAGCAACGCCCGCCTGGCCGCCGAGCCGCATCGCCACGTTGGTTAGACGCAGCGCGCGGGACCACCTATAATGGGCGGTTGGAACAGGGGAAGGATACCGAGCAAGTGGCGAACCACAAGTCCGCGCTCAAGGCGCATCGTCGGAACGTGAAGACGCGCGCGCACAACCGCGAGCTTCGGCGCCGACTGCGGCGGGCGCTCAAGGCGGCGCGCGCCGCAGTCGACGGCAGCGACGCCGCGGTCGCCGAGAAGCTCCGCAGCACCGTGTCGCTGATCGACAAGCTGGCCGGCAAGGGAATCATCCACGGGAACGCGGCGGCGCGCTACAAGTCCAGACTGTCACGGCGCGCGGCGAACGCCTCCGCCACGGCCTGACGGCCGGCCTGCCCCTCTCCCGGCCGCCTCGCACAGCCGCACCACCAGGCGCTCGAGCAGCACCCGGGGTGCGCCCGCGGACCGCTTCAAGGCGATATCGGTCCTGAAGATCGCATCGATGCCGAGCGCCACGCGGGCCGCGGGCAGGCGGCTCCGCGCCACCCAGGCCAACTGGCCCAGCACCACGTAGGGCACGGCGCCCTGCTCGAGCGCGCGGCCGAGTTCGCGCAAGGCGACGGCCGTCTGCCCCCGCTCGATCGCCCGCGTCACGGCCCAGTCGTCGTAGGCCGCCGCGGGTCCGGCCACGCTCCGCACGTCGGCGGCGCTGACCGCCGGTGCGTCGCCGACGTACAGCAGCAGCCGGTCGACCTCGTCGCGCAAGCGGTTCGTGTCGGGACCGATCCGCTCGGCCAGGAGCCGGATGGCGGCGGACTCCATGCGCTTGCCCGCGGCGGTCACCTTCGCCCGGATCCAGCGCCCGGCGTCGGCCACCGATTCGAGGCCGCCGCAGCGCACCACGGTCGCGCGGGCCAGCAACCGGCGGGTCAGGCTGCGGCGCTCGTCGAGCGGGCCGCTGACGAGCACGAGGGAGGCATGGTCGGGCGGCTGCCCGATGAACGCGTCGAGCGCCTCGGCGTCGCGCGCGGCGCCCGCCTGCTCCCGCTTCGGCTGCAGCGCCCGCTCGGCGTGGCGCACGATGACGAGGCGCCGCGGCGCCATCATCGGCAGCGTGCGCGCGGCGTCGAGCACGACCCCCAGCGGGGTCTCCCCGCCGTGGAAGCGATCGACGTTGAAGGCGCGCAGCCCTTCGTCCACGGCCTGCTCGAACGCGTCCGCGATCTCGCTCTTCGCCTGCTCGTCGTCACCGAGCACGAGATAGATGGCATCGAGCTGCCCGGCCGCGATCCGGCTGCGCACCGCGTCCGGCGTGGAGGCGCCCATGGGCCGGATTCCTAGAACGCCTCCAGAATCGAGCTGACCACGGCTTCCGCGAAGTCCTGCGCGATGCGCTCGACGGCGTTCGACCGCTGCCCGAAGAAGGCCGACACGCTCTGGACGTCGCCGCCGCCCGAGGCCACCTCGTACTCGTCGCTGAACTGCAGGCTGGGATTCTGCCAGAGCACCTCGTTGGTCGTCAGGTCCGTGAACGCGATCCGGGCCGTGAGCGTGAACACGTAGCGGGAGGCCTGCTGGTCGTCGGTGAAGCTGGCCGGCGCGATCCGGATATCGCGAATGGCCCCTTCGAGCACGGCATCGACGCCGGTGGTGTCCGGCAGCACCCGGTACCGGCCGCGCCCGATGAACTCCTGCCGCACCTCCTGCGTCACGATCTGCTCGACCTCGAACGCCGACGTGTCGTTGTCGAACAGCGGGATCCCGATCGTCTCGATGTAGTCCGGCAGAAACGACCCGCGGCCGGCGAGCGTGTACCCGCACGCGGCGGACGATGCGCAGGCGAGCATCACCGCGAGCGCGGCGCAGATCCGGGTCATCTATCAATTCCAGCGGCGATTCCAGCGGTTCCAGGTCTGCCGCGGGTCACCGGGCGACGACGTTCACGAGCTTGCGGGGCACGACGATCACCTTGGTGATCTGCTTGCCGGAGGTGTGGGCGCCCACGTGCGGGTGCTCGAGGGCCAGCGCCTCGAGCACCTCCTGCGGCGTGTCGACCGCCACGGTGAGGCGCGCGCGCAGGCGGCCGTTCACCTGGACCGGGACCACCACCTCCTCCGCGCGGACCGCCGCCTCGTCGCACACCGGCCAGCCGGCGGCCACGACGCCGTCCGCGTGCCCCAGCGCCTCCCACAACTCCTCGGACAGATGCGGCACGAACGGCGAGAGCATCAGCACGAGCGCCTCGATGGCTTCCCGGGCCGCGGCCACGGCGGCGGGACGGGGCGGCCCGCCGGCGGTGTTCGCCGCTGCGTCGGCGCCGATCCGTTCCCGGGCGCAGAATCCGTACAGCTCGTTGACCAGCTCCATCAATGCCGAGACCGCCGTGTTCAGGTGGATGCGGACATCGATGTCGGTGGAGACCCGCCGGATGGTGTCATGCGTGCGCCGCCGCAGGGCGCGGTCTGCCGCCTCGAGCGCCACCGCGTCGATCGGGGGCGCGGCCGGCGCCGCGTCGCAGAAGGCGACGACCAGCCGCCAGACCCGGCCCAGGAAACGGTAGCTGCCCTCCAGCCCCGCGTCCGTCCACTCGATCTCCCGCTCGGGCGGCGCGACGAACATCTCGTAGAGCCGCAACGCGTCGGCGCCGTACGTGGCCAGCATGTCGTCGGGGTCGACGACGTTGCCTCTGGACTTCGACATCACCGCGCCGTTGCGCAGCACCATGCCCTGCGTGAGCAGCCGCGTGAACGGCTCGTCGTGCTCGACGAGCCCGATGTCGTTCAGCACGCGGCAGAAGAACCGCGAGTAGATGAGGTGCAGGATCGCATGCTCGATCCCGCCGCTGTAGAAGTCGACCGGCCCCCAGTAGGCAACCTTGCGCGGATCGAACGGCTGGTCCTCGTTGCGCGGGTCGCAGTACCGGTAATAGTACCAGGACGAGTCGACGAACGTGTCCATCGTGTCGGTTTCGCGCCGGGCGGGACCGCCGCACGCCGGACAGGTCGTCTCCACGAACTCGGCCACCTCGGCCAGCGGAGAATCGCCGCGCCCGCTGAAGCGCTCCACCCGCGGGAGCTCCACCGGCAGATCCGCGTCGGGCACCGGCCGGGTTCCGCACGCGTCGCAGTAGATGATCGGGATCGGCGTCCCCCAGTAGCGCTGCCGCGAGATGCCCCAGTCCTTCAGGCGGAACTGGACGGCCCCGCGGCCGGTGCCGTCCCGCTCGGCCGCCTCCGTCATCCTGCGGATCGCCTCCGCGCTCGGCAGGCCGCTGAAGGGGCCCGAGTCGACCAGCACGCCGTACGCCGCCGCGGCCGCGTCCAGCGCCGCGCCCGACAACGGGGGCTCGTCAGCCGGCTGCACGACCACGCGGACGGGCAGGTCGTACTTGCGGCAGAACTCGAAATCCCGCTGATCGTGCGCGGGCACCGCCATGATCGCGCCGGTGCCGTAATCGGCCAGCACGAAGTTCGCGATCCAGATCGGGACCGGCTCGCCCGTGAACGGATTGCGGGCCGAGCGCCCCGTGTCGAAGCCCTCCTTCTCGATCTGGCCGGTGGTCCGCGCCGTGCGGTCCAGTCCCCGGAAGCCTTCCAGCCGCGCCGCGAACGCCGCCGGGTCGGCGCTCGCGGCCGCGAGACGATCGGCGAGCGGGTGCTCGGGCGCCAGCAGCACGGCGGTGGCGCCGTAGATCGTGTCGATGCGCGTGGTGAACACCTCGATGGCGTCCTCCTCGCCGCCGCGATCCGCTGCGACGACCGGAAACCGCACCAGCGCGCCCGTGGAGCGGCCGATCCAGTTGCGCTGCATCGTCAGCACCTGCTCCGGCCACTGGTCGAGCTGGTCCGCGCCCTCCAGCAGCGCGTCCGCGTAGCGGGTGATCCGGAAGAACCACTGGTTCAGATCGCGGGTGCCCACCTCGGTCGCGCAGCGCCAGCACGCGCCGTCCACCACCTGCTCGTTGGCCAGCACCGTCTCGCAGGACGCGCACCAGTTGACGGTCGACCGCTGGCGGTAGGCGAGATCGCGCTCGAACATGCGGAGGAACAGCCACTGGTTCCAGCGGTAGTAGTCGCGCTCGCAAGTGGCGAGCTCGCGCTCCCAGGCGTAGCTGATCCCGAGCCGCTGGAGCTGGCCCTTCATGTGGGCGATGTTGTCGAGCGTCCAGCGTTCGGGGTGGGTGCCGTGCTTGATGGCCGCGTTCTCGGCGGGCAGGCCGAACGCGTCCCAACCGAACGGATGCAGCACGTTGTACCCTTGCATCCGCCGGGTCCGGGCGACCACGTCGCCGATCATGTAGTTGCGGACGTGACCGACGTGCGCGTGGCCGGACGGGTAGGCGAACATCACGAGGCAGTAGAACTTGGGGCGGTCGGGATCCTCGGCCACCTCGAACGCACGGGTAGCCCGCCACCGCTCCTGCCACTTCCTCTCGACAGCCTGGGGATCGTAATCGGGCACGGACGAGTCCACTGCGGTGCCGCGATTATAGCCCACGCCAGAACGGCGCCTGCGCGCGGCGGACCAGGCTCAGCGCGGCGTCGGCCCGCTCCGTCGAGCCGTCGTCCGGCCGCGGTCCGGGCGGGCCGCCCTCCTGCATGACGGCCAGCGTGGAGACCAGGCACGCCTCGAGCGCCTCGAGGTCGTAGCCGCCCTCCGTGACCAGCGCCACGCGGCCGCCGCAGCAGCGCTCGGCCACGGCGAGCAGCGCACTCGTCATCCAGGCGTACCCGGCGGTCGACACGTGCATGCCGCCGAGCGGATCGCGATCGTGGGCGTCGTAGCCCGCCGAGAGCAGCAGCAGCTCGGGGTCGAACTGCTCCAGGATCGGAACCGCGGCCTGCTCGAAGACCAGGCCGTAGTCGGCGTCGCCGGCGCCGGCCGCCAGCGGCACGTTCACGGTCAGGCCGGCGCCCCGCCCGCTGCCGACGTCTCCGGCGGCGCCCGTGCCCGGATAGAACGGGTACTGATGCAGCGACAGGTAGAGCACGCGGGGCTCGTCGTAGAACATCCACTGCGTGCCGTTGCCGTGATGCACGTCGTAGTCGACGACGGCTACCCTGTCGAGCCCGCGGCCCAGGGCATGGGCCGCAGCCACCGCGACGTTGTTGTAGAGACAGAAGCCCATCGCGCGATCGCGTTCGGCGTGATGCCCCGGCGGGCGCACGAGCGCGACCGCCCGGCCGCCCGCCAGGGCGTGGTCGGCAGCGTCGATGGTCGCGCCCGCGGCGAGGCGCGCGACGGCCTCCGAGTCGGGCGACGCGTAGGTGTCCGGGTCGAGCCGCACGCGGCGCCCGGCGGTTGCGCCGACGGTGTCCAGGTGCTGTCGATCGTGAACCCCGAGCAGGGCGGCGGTCGTCGCCGGGCGCGGCTCGGCCAGCGCGCCGCCCCTGTCGGCCCACCGCCGAGCCACCGCGGCCATCACGGCGGCCCGCTGGGGACGCTCCGGGTGGCCGGTCGGCGTCGCGTGGTCGGCGAACCGCTCCGACGACAGCACGAGCACGTCTCGCGGCATCATTCTTCAGACGGGGCTGCGCCCCGGACCCCCGGCGTCCGTTTGCGGGGACCCCACAGCCCCGCGCCACGCCCGCCGAGGCGCGCTGTGCGCGCCTTGCGGAGTCGGCACCGTTTCACTGCGCCGACTCCTATCCCATGGCGGCCGAGCCGCCGGGCGGCGCCAGCATCTTTCAGACGGGGCTGCGCCCCGAACCCCCGGCGTCCGTTTGCGGGGACCCCCTTCGCCCCGCGCCACTCCCGCCGAGGCGCGCTGTGCGCGCCTTGCGGAGTCGGCACCGTTTCACGGCGCCGACTCCTATCCCATGGCGGCCGAGCCGCCGGGCGGCGCCAGCATCGTGAGGGTCCGGGCGGCGAGACCTCGCAGGGCCTGCTCGAGCTCTGCCCGGGACGCCTCGAGCGTCGCCTCGGATGCCCGCGGCGGCACGTCGATGGGGCGTCCGACCGCCACGGCGACGCGGCTGAAGGGGCGCGGCACCTGCGTGCGATCCCAGCTCCGCGCCGACCAGTAGCGCTGCGCCTCCATGTGGAACGGCAGGACGGGGCTGCCGGTGAGGCTGGCCAGCCATACGGCCCCCGGCTGCACGGAGCGCAGCGGGCCGCGCGGCCCATCCACCGTGAACGCCGCCGGCCGGCCGCTGCGCACCTCGCGCCGCAACTGGGCCAGCGCGCGGGCTCCCCCGCGCGACGTCGATCCCCGGGCCGTACCGTAACCGAAGCGGCGGATGATGCGCGCAATCCACTCGCCGTCGAAATTCTCGCTCGTCATGACGACGATGCCGCGACCCCGCCAGAAGTACGTCGCGGCCAGGATGCGACCGTGCCAGAACGCGAATATCGGCTCCCGTCGCGCGGACCGCAGCGCCTCGTAGTGCTCGTAGCCGTCGATCTGCCAGCGGCAGGTTCTTCCCAACAGGGCGATCAGCGGGTACGCCAGCCCGGCGATGGCCGCAGCCCGGACGCGATCGACCCGTGACAGGCTGCCCTCCGTCACATCCCTTCGTACTGCGGACCCCCGCCCCCTTCCGGCGGCACCCAGTCGATGATCTGATAGGGGTCCATGATGTCACACGTCTTGCAGTGGACGCAGTTCGATGCGTTGATCTGCAGTTGCCGGCCGCCGGAGCCGTCGGTCGCGTCGATGATCTCGTAGACGTTGGCAGGACAGAACCGCGTGCAGGGATTCCGGTACTCCTCCAGGCAGCGCGTGCGGCACAGATCCGTATCGTGCACCAGCAGGTGCGACGGTTGGTCCTCGTCGTGGCGGGTGCCCGAGAAGTGCACGTTCGTCAGCTTGTCGAACGTCAGCGTGCGGTCGATCGGGACCTCCGGGCCGGCGGCGGGCGAGGTCGCGCCGGTCCCTGCCGGCGAGACCCGCGCCAGGCGCTGGTGACCGGGCTCGGCCGGCATCGGATCGCGCAGCCACCAGCCGCCCGACACCAGCGCCAGGGCGGAGTACGCGAGACCCGCGAGCAGCCCGTGACCGAAGCTCTGGTGCACGTTGCGCACGGGATACAGCTCCGCGCGGATGCGGCCCTGCTCGATCAGCTCCCCGTAGCGCGCCAGCCGGGCAGCGGACGGATCGCCCGCGCGCACCGCCTCGAAAGCCGCCTCGGCGGCGCACATGCCGCTGCGCATGGCGAGATGAATGCCCTTGAGCCGCATGGAGTTCAGGAACCCGGCCGCGTCGCCGGCCAGCAGTCCGCCGGCCAGATGGCAGCGCGGGACCGCGTGCCAGCCGCCCTCGGGCAGGGCCTTGGCGCCGTAGCGCACCATCTGACCGTCGGCGAGCAGGCCGGCCACGAGCCGGTGCCGCTTGAAGCGCTGGAACGCCACGTGCGGGTCGAAGAACGGATCCCGGTAGTCGAGGCCGGCCACGAATCCGACCGCGACGCGGCCGTCCGGCAGCCCGTAGACGAAGCCGCCGCCGAACTCCTCGAAGCGCAGCGGATAGCCCAGGGTGTGGATGACCGAGCCGGGCTGCAGCCGGCCCGCCGGCACCTCCCAGAGCTCCTTGATGCCGAGCGCGTAGACCTGCGGCAGGCGCCCCTCGTCCAGGGCGAAGCGGCTGAGCAGCGTCTTGGTCAGATTGCCGCGCACGCCGTCCGCGAAGATCGTGACCGCGGCCCGGATGTCGACGCCCGGCTCGAAGGTCGGCTTGCGGGCCCCGTGCCGATCGATGCCCCGGTCGCCGGTGCGCACGCCCACCACGCGGTCGCCCTCGAGGAGCACCTCCGACCCGGAGAAGCCCGTGAAGACGTCGACGCCGGCCTCCTCCACGAGCCCGGCCAGCCACTTCACGAAGCGGTTCAGCGAGATGACGTAGTGGCCGTGGTTGCGCAGGGGGGGCGGGGTCACGGGGAAGCGCAGCGCGCGAGTCCGCGTCAGGAAGTAGACGCGATCGTCGCGCACCGGGGCCTCGAGCGGGGCATTGCGCGCCCGCCAGTCCGGCACCAGCTCGTCGAGGGCGGTCGGGTCCAGCACGGCTCCCGACAGCATGTGGGCCCCGCTCGCGCGCGCCTTCTCCAGCACCGCCACCGAGAGCGGGTCGCCGCCCCGTTCGCGCTGCAGCGTGGCCAGCCGGTAGGCGGCCGACAGCCCCGCGGGGCCGCCGCCCACGATCAGGACGTCGACATCGAGCGTGTCGCGTTCCAGCTCACTCTCCCAACGCCGCGATGAGCGCCGGCACGACCTCGAAAAGGTCGCCGACGATCCCGTAATCGGCGACTTCGAAGATGGGGGCGTCAGCGTCCTTGTTGATCGCGACGATGGTGCGCGCGCCCTTCATCCCGACCAGGTGCTGGATGGCTCCGGAGATGCCGAGCGCCAGGTACAGGCGGGGCGCCACGGTCTGTCCCGAGCTGCCGATCTGCCGATCCATCGGGAGCCAGCCCGCATCGCAGATCGGTCGCGAGGCAGCCAGCTCGGCGCCGAGGGCCTGCGCCAGCTCCTGCGCCAGCGGCACGTGCTCCTGGGCCTTGATGCCCCGCCCCACCGACACGATCCGCTCCGCCTGCCCGAGATCGATGGCCTGCCTCGACTCCTGGAACGGCGGCTCCGGCCGCTGGCGGATCGCGGCCGCGTCGATCGTCACCGCGGCCGCCCGGGTCGGGGCCTGACTCTCGCCCCGGCGGGCCGCATCCGCCCGGTAGGCGCCGATCTGGAAGCTGGCGAAGTGCGGTCCGGGCCCCTCGGGCACGACATCGGCCACGAACTTGCCCTGGAACATGGGTCTGACGAAGGCCACGGCGCCCTCGTGCGGCCGCGCGGCGATGCAGTCCGTGATGAGCCCGCAACCGAGCCGCGCCGCGAGCTGCGGCGCGAAGTCGCGAGCCTGATACGTGTGCGGCAGCAGCACGGCGTCCGGACGCTCCGCCTCGACGACCTGCGCCCAGGCCTGGACGAAGCCGTCCGGAGTGTACGGTTCGAGCGCGGCATCCTCCACGACGAGCACCGCCCCGACGGCGGCGTGCGACAGCTCCGCGGCGACCTCCCCGACCGCGGCGCCGGCCACGCCGACGGTCACCTGCCCGCCGATCTGCTGCGCGGCCGCGATCACCTCCCAGGTCGCCGGGTTGAGTACGCCGCTGCGCTGCTCCGCTATGACCAGGTTCATCGTCAATCAGACGGGGCTTTGCCCCGAACCCCCGGCGTCCGCTTGCGGGGACCCCTTCGCCCCGCGCCGCTACCGCCGAGGCGCGCCGTGCGCAGCTTACTTCAGACGGGGCTTTGCCCCGAACCCCCGGCGTCCGCTTGCGGGGACCCCTTCGCCCCGCGCCGCTACCGCCGAGGCGCGCCGTGCGCGCCTTGTGAGGAGTCTACGCCGTCCTGCTACGCGGACTCCTGCTTCAGAATACGCGCGCGTCCTCGCGCAGCACGCGCACCAGCTCGGCGGCCGCCTCCGCGGGAGACCCCTCGATGAGCTGCGTGCGCTTGTCCTTCTCGGGGACGTACAGGCGCGCGATCCGCTGCTGCGGCGCCGCGCCCGGGCCGGGAGACACCGTGCGCACCTCCTTCTTCTTGGCCGCCATGATGCCCCGGAGCGTCGCGTAGCGCAGTTGATTGATGCCGCTCTGAATCGTCAGGAGCGCCGGCAGCGGCATCGACACCCACTGGAACCAGCCGCCCTCGAGCTCCCGCTTCACGCGCAGCCGCCCGTCGGCCACGGCCACCTCCATGATGATGGTCGCGTGCGGTACGCCCAACCGCTCGGCCAGGACGACCCCGGTCTGGCCGAAGCCCTGGTCGTCCGACTGCAGTCCGGTCAGCACCAGATCGCACGACTCGGGCCGCAGCGCGTCCGCGAGCGCGCCGGCCACCGTGTACGCCTCGGCGATCGCCAGCCCGTCGGACTCGACGTGGATGGCGCGATCGGCGCCCCGCGCCAGTCCCTCGCGGATTACCTGACCTACGCGGGCGGGACCCGCGGCGCAGATGATCACCTCGCCCCCATGCCGCTCCTTCAACCGCAGCGCTTCCTCGAGGGCGTACGCATCCGGCTCGTTCAGCTCGAAGCTCGCGTCCCCGTCACGAACCCATGTGCCCGCGTCGTCGACACGGAGCGGCCAGTCCCGGGTGACTACCTGCTTGACGCAAACGGCGATTTTCAGCATGGCTGGGCTTCAATCGTCAATCAGACGGGGCTGCGCCCCGAACCCCCGGCGTCCGCTTGCGCGGATCCCGCTGCCCCGCGCCGCTCCCGTCGAGGCGCGCTGTGCGGAGTTTGCACCTGTTCTACGACGCAGGCGCTTGGTCCTCGTGGCGCTTGAAGAGCAGGCTCGCGTTCGTGCCGCCGAAACCGAACGAGTTGGACAGGACATACGTCAGCGTGGCGTTCCGCTTCCGGTTCGGCACGTAGTCGAGGTCGCAATCCGGATCCGGATACTCCAGATTGATGGTCGGCGGGAGCACCTGATCACGGACCGCCAGCGCGGCGATTCCGGCTTCCAGCCCCCCGGCGGCTCCCAGCAGATGGCCCGTCATCGACTTGGTCGACGAGATCGCCAGCGAGCGCGCATGGCTCCCGAAGCACTTCCTGATCGCCAGCGTTTCCAGCTTGTCATTGTACCGTGTCGACGTCCCGTGCGCGTTGACGTAGTCGACGGCGGAGGGCCCGACGCCGGCATCGTCGAGCGCCGCCTGCATGGCGCGGATGGCGCCGCCCGCGTCTTCCGCCGGCGCCGTCACGTGATAGGCGTCGGCCGACATGCCGTACCCCACGACCTCCGCATAGATGGGAACGCCGCGCCGCTGCGCGCGATCCCGCTCCTCGAGGACGATCACGCCGGCGCCCTCTCCGATGATGAACCCGTCGCGCTCCCGATCGAACGGACGGCTGGCCCGCTCCGGCTCGTCGTTCCGCGTCGACAGCGCGCGCATGGCGGCGAAACCGCCGACTCCCATGGGTGTGATGGCCGCCTCCGAGCCGCCGGCAATCATCAGGTCGGCGGCGCCGCGGCGCACGATCTCGAAGGCGTCGCCGACCGCGTGGGCCGAGGCGGAGCAGGCCGTGCACGTCGCCGAGTTCGGGCCCTGCGCCCCGAACCGGATGGACACCTGACCGGCCGCCAGGTTGATGATCGCCGACGGAATGAAGAACGGCGAGATCTTGCGTGGCCCGCCCGCGAGGAGCGCGCGATGCTCGCGCTCGATCGTGCTGAATCCGCCGATTCCGGACGCGATGAAGACGCCCGCCCGGGGTCCGAGCGGCCGGTCCGTCTGCAAGCCCGCGTCGCACAGCGCGAACTCGGAGGCGGCGATGGCGTACTGGATGAAGACGTCCATCTTCTTGACGTCTTTCCTGCCGATGAAGTCGAGCGGGTCGAAGCCCCTCACCTCGCCCGCGATGCGCGCGGCGAAGGCGCTCGCGTCGAAACGCGTAATCGCGCCGATTCCGCTCCGTCCCGCGCACAGGCCCTCCCACGTCGCCCGGGTGCCGACCCCCAGCGGCGACACGAGACCGACACCAGTGACAACAACCCGTCTGCGCGACATCGCCCTCGCCTGGTGCACCCGGGGGCCTACTTCTTGCTCTTGGCGTGGGACTCGATATAGTCGATGGCTTCCTTGACCCTCGTAATCTTCTCCGCGTCCTCGTCGGGAATCTCGAGCCCGAACTCCTCCTCGAACAACATGAGCAGCTCCACCGTATCGAGGGAATCGGCGCCCAGATCGTCGACGAACGAGGCGTCCGGCGTGACCTCCTCCTCATCCACGCCCAACTGCTCGACGATGATGCTCTTCACTTTATCCGGTACGGCCATTCGCAAGCCTCCTACATGTACATCCCACCGTTCACACCCACAATCTGGCCAGTAATATACGATGCTTCGTCGGACGCGAGAAAGGAGACCGCGGCGGCGACATCCTCCGGCCGGCCGAGACGGCCCGCCGGGATCTGCCCGGCCAGGGTGTCGCGGGCCGGGGCGTCCAGACGCGCGGTCATGTCGGTCTCGATGAAGCCCGGTGCGACCACGTTGACCGTGATGCCGCGCGCCGCCACCTCGCGCGCGAGCGCCTTGCTGAACCCGATCAGCCCCGCCTTGGAAGCGGCGTAGTTGGCCTGGCCGGGGTTGCCGGACTGGCCGACCACCGATCCGACGCTGATGACGCGCCCCCGCCGCTGCTTCAGCATGGGCCGGAGGACCGCCTGCGTGCACGTGAACGCGGCCGTCAGGTTGGTTGCAATGACCGCATCCCACTCCTCGGGCTTCATCCGCATCAGCAACTGATCGCGAACAATCCCCGCGTTGTTGACCAGGATGTCGATGCGCTCGAAGCGACCGAGCGTCGCGCGCACGGCCTCCTGCAGCGAGCCGGCATCGGTCACGTCGACGCCCAGCGCCTGTGCGGCGCCTCCCGCCGCGACGATCTCGTCGGCCACCGGCTGCGCGTGATCCGCGCGGGCGCAGGCCGCCACCGTTGCCCCCTCCGCCGCGAACCGCAGGGCGATTGCCCTGCCGATGCCTCGCGAAGCCCCGGTCACGAACGCGACGCGGCCGCTCAGATCAACCATGGCCCACCAGGGTCTCGACCGCGGCAACACCATCGGGACCGTCGACGCCGACCACGGCGGCACGCCGGTCGATCTTCCTGATCAACCCGGCCAGCACCGCGCCCGGACCGACCTCGACGTACGTCTGCGCGCCGCAGGCGGCCAGTCGCCTCACGACCGCCTCCCACTGCACGGGTGCGCTCACCTGCTCGACCAGGGCATCGATGGCCGCCGACGCGTCGCGCTTCGGCTCGGCATCCACGTTCGCAATCACCGGCACCGCCGGATTCGACACCACCAGCGCGCGCAACTCCGGCTCGAGGCGCGCCTGGGCGGGTCTCATCAGGCGACAATGGAACGGCGCGCTCACCGGCAGCGGCAGCACGCGGCGGGCGCCCAGCTCCCGCGCGCGGGCGCCGGCTCTCGCCACCGCGTCGTGCGCGCCGGCGATGACCACCTGCCCCGGCGCGTTCAGGTTCGCCGGGCTCACCACCTCGCCGTGGGCCGCCTCGTCGCACGCTTGCGTCACGAGCGCCGCGTCGAGGCCGAGCACGGCGGCCATGGCGCCGGCGCCCACCGGCACGGCCTCCTGCATGTAGCGCCCGCGGCGGCGCACCGTGCGCAGCGCGTCCGCGAAGGACAGCGTGCCGGCCGCGACGTGGGCGGAGTACTCGCCCAGGCTGTGCCCCGCCATCAGCCCTGCCTGCAGCCCCTGCGAGGCGAGCAGCCGATGAGCCGCGACGCTCACCGCCAGCACGGCCGGCTGCGTGTTCGCCGTGAGGCCCAGCTCGGCCGACGGTCCTTCGAAGCACAGCCGGCTCAACGGCTCCCCGAGCGCCTCGTCGGCCTGGTCGAACGTATCCCGGCAGATCGGGAAGCTCTCGGCCAGGGCCTTCCCCATGCCGACGTACTGCGAGCCCTGTCCGGGAAACACATACGCAATCAACCGCTGGACCCTTTCGCGCACCCCGGTCCCGCCGCCCCGGACAGCGCGGCGATCTCCACGGCCACGCGCTCGACGAAGCCCTGGTTGGCGAAGCGATACGCGAGCACGACGGCGTTGCGCACGGCCTTGACGGACGAGCACCCGTGGCCGACGACACACAGCCCGGCCACACCGAGCAGCGGCGCCCCGCCGACCTCGGAGTAGTCGACGCGCCGCCGGAATCTGCGAAACGCCCGGCCGGAGAGCAGGAAGCCCAACCGCGTCGTGAAGGTCCGGTTCAGCTCGTCCCGCAACAGCCCCTCGACCATCTCCACGAGCCCCTCGCTGACCTTCAGGGCGACGTTGCCGGTGAACCCGTCGCAGACGATGACGTCGGCCTGGCCGCTGAAGATGTCCCGCGCCTCGATGTTGCCAATGAAATCCAGCCCGCTGTCCCGCAACCGGCGGTGCGCATCCCGTGTGAGATCGTTGCCCTTGGTCGCCTCTTCCCCGATCGAGAGCAACCCTACCTGCGGCCTGGATACGCCCAGCGACAGGCGCGCGTACACGCACCCCATCGCGGCAAATTGTACAAGGTGCCTGGGTCGGCACTCGACGTTGGCGCCGGCGTCGAGCAGCACCGCGCTGCCGCGGCGCGTGGGAATGGCGGTCGCGAGCGCCGGACGCTCGACGCCGGACAGCAACCCGAACGCGGCGTGCGCCGCCAGCAGGGCCGCACCCGTGTTGCCGGCGCTGAAGAAGGCGGCGGCGTCGCCCCGGGCCACCACCTCGGCAGCCTGCCGGACCGACGACCTCGGCTTGCGACGGATCGCCGCGGCCGGGGCCTCGGCCACGCCCACGACGTCGGCGGCGTCGACGAACCGCACGTCGACCGGCCCCGCGTCGCCGTGGCGTGCCAGCTCGGCCTCGATCGCCGGCCGGTGACCGACCAGGGTCAGCCCGAAGCCGCCGTGGCGGGCCGCCACCAGCGCGCCGTCGATGATGTTGCGCGGCGCAAAATCCCCGCCCGCCGCATCTATGGCGATGTGCATCCTGCCAAGGGACCCGCCCCGGAGCCGGGCGGCGCTATTCGTCGTCGACTGCCTTGACCTGGCGCCCGCGGTAGTAGCCGCAGTGCGGGCAGACGTGGTGCGGAAGCGTCGGCTCGTGGCACTGGGGGCACTCGCCGAGATGCGTCGGCGCAAGTGCGTCGTGCGCCCGCCGCTTGGCAGTGCGGGCCTTGGAATGACGTCGCTTGGGGTTGGCCATCTCGTCTCGTCCTCTGGAAGCTCGTTTGCGCGGCGACGCCCACCGCGGGCGGCGGCGCGCCGGCCGCGAGTCGCCGGTCGGGGAAGCGTCCCTAGCGCCGCTGGCGACCCGGCAGCAGGGCCTCGAGCGCCGCCAGGCGTGGATCGCGCCACTGCGTGTCGCATCGGCAGCGCCGCTCGTTCAGGTTCGACCCGCAGACCGGGCACAACCCGCGACAGTCGCCGCGGCACAACGGCTTCATCGGCAGCGCGAGCTGAAACTGCTCGCGAACCATCTGCATGAGGTCGATCTGACCGTCGCGGTAGAAGGCCGTCGACAGATCGTCCTCCGCGATCTCGGTTTCGCCGTCCCCACGATTCGCGCTGTGCGGCAGATAGAGCAGGTCGACCGCCAGGTCGCAAGGTATCCCGAACTGCTCCAGGCACCGGCTGCAGGAGAGGTTCAGCGTGGTGCACACGCGCCCCGACACATGGCACTTGTCGCCATCCTTGCGCACCTGCAGTGCCAGCGATACGCGGTCCGCGACCGAATAGTCATCGTCCGGGTCCGGGCGGAACGTCGCCGCCGGATAGCTGCGGTCGACCCGCTCCTCCGACCCGCGCATCTCGCGCAAATCCAGCAGCAGCGTCAACGTGCTCGTCTCACTGGTCCAATCGATCTGAAAACTATAGCACGCCGGCTGCATGCAGACGGGGCTGCGCCCCGGCCCCCCGGCGTCCGCTTGCGGGGACCCCACACCCCCGGCGCCGCTCCCGCCGAGGCGCGCCGTGCGCGCCTTGCCTGCACCCGCCTACGGCGCAGGCTCCTGGCCGCCGACCGGTCCCCACGGGCGCGGGATGAACAGCTCCTCGAACAGGCGTATCGCGTAGCGGTCGGTCATGCCGGCCAGGAAATCGCGCGCCGCGACGTCGACTCCGTCGCGCTCCACGGTGCGGCGATCGAGGAATGCGCCGGGGCGCTCCCGCACCTTCTCCCACAACCCGCGGAGGATCCCCCCGGCCTTCTTGAGCTCCGCCGTGGCGGCATCGTTCTCGTACACGGCCTGGTGGAGGAACGCTCGCAGATCGAGCGTCGCGCGCAGCACCTCGTCGCTCATCCGGATCTCCGGCCTGTCCGCGGCAAGCGTCCGGTTCACCACGTCGGCCACCATGCGTCCGATGCGCTCCGACGAGGTGCTCCCGAGCACCGCCACGGCCGGGCGGGGCAAGGCCTCCGCGTGGAGGACACCCGCGCGGACGGCGTCGTCTATGTCGTGATTGACGTACGCGATGATGTCCGCGACCCGTGCGATCTGGCCCTCGAGCGTCGCCGCGCGGCGGTCCGGATCGGCCCCGACGGGCGACCCGTCCTTCCCCTTCGAATGCTTCGCGATGCCGTCGCGGACTTCCCAGCTCAGATTGAGCCCCTGCCCGTCCTGCTCCAGGATGTCGACGACCCGCAGGCTCTGCTCGTAGTGGTTGAAGCCGCCTGGAAGCAGCTCCCGGAGCACGCGTTCGCCGGCGTGGCCGAAGGGGGTGTGCCCCAGGTCGTGGCCAAGCGCGATGGCCTCCGTCAGCTCCTCGTTCAGCCGCAGCACCTTCGCGATGGTCCGCGCGATCTGGGAGACCTCGAGCGTGTGGGTGAGGCGGGTGCGATAGTGGTCGCCGGTCGGCGCCAGGAACACCTGGGTCTTGTGCTTGAGCCGGCGAAACGCCTTCGAGTGCACGATGCGGTCCCGGTCGCGCTGGAACGCCGGACGGATCGGATCGGGCGGCTCCGGCCGCAGCCGGCCCCGGCTGTCCGCGCTCCTTGCGGCCCAGGCCGACAGGGCCTGCCGCTCGCGATCCTCGAGATCGGCGCGGATCACGTCGGCAGCCTCCACGCCAGCGTTCACGGCGCGGAAGAGGGGGGGCGATCCGCCCTGGCGGGTCGGATCAGCGCGATGGCGTGCTTGAAAATCAGCTCGTCCGACCCGTCGCGGTCCACGACGACGGCAAAGCGGTCGAAGCTCTTGATGCGGCCGTCCAGCCGCGTGCCGTTCGTCAGGTGGATCGTCACCTCGAGGCGCTCGCGCCGGGCGCCGTTGAGGAACACGGACTGGATGTCACGCGGCACCGACGACGCCGCTACGTCATTTGGCATAGCACCCGCTGCGCGGCGTCGGCGTGTTCACCCGGGAGGTCAATCCAATGTAGGTTAGGCTCTTTGCGAAACCAGATCAACTGCCGCCGGGCGTACTGCCGGTTGGCCCTGACGATCAGCTCGCGCGTGGCCGCCTCGTCGCGCAGCCCGTTCAGGTGCTCGAGCACCTGGCGGTAGACCAGCCCGCTGAACGGGTGCGCGGATGCCGGCACGCCGGCCGCCAGCAAGCCCCGCACCTCGGCCAGCAGACCGCCCTCGAACTGCCGCTCGACGCGCCGGGCAACCCGCGCGGCCGTGACCGCGGCCTCCAGCCGGATGGCGAACGCCGTCACGTCGTACTCCGCGAGGGGCGGCCGCGTCTCGCGGAAGTGCGCGCTCAGCGGGCGGCGCGTCAGCCGGTAGACCTCCAGCGCACGGACCAGGCGCTTCTCGTCCCGCGGATGGATGCGGTCGGCCGACGGGGCGTCGACCCGCGCGAGCATGCGGTGCAGCTGCTCGACGCCGCGCCGTCTGGCGATCCGCGTCAGCCGGCCCCGCAACACGTCGTCGCGGGCGGGCCCGTCGAACAGCCCGCGCGTGAGCGCCCGGTAGTACAGACCCGACCCGCCGACGACGATGGGCAGGCTGCCGGCGGCGGTGATGCCGCGCACGGCGCCGGCCGCGTCATGTGCGTAGCGGGCTGCGGTGTACGATTCGTCCGGATCGACGATATCGATGAGGTGATGCGGAATGCCGCGCCGGAGGGCGGGCGGCACCTTGTCGGTGCCGATGTCGAAGCCGCGGTAGACGGCGGTCGAGTCGCAACTGACGATCTCCCCGCCGAGCCGCTCGGCCAGGGCGATGCCCAGCGCGCTCTTGCCCGCCGCCGTCGGACCGACGATGGCCAGCAGCCGCGGCCGTCCCGCGCGCCTCGCCACGCGACCTGGAACCGGCGGCTCCCGACCCGCACGGCCGGGATCTACCAGGAGCCGGCACCGACGCGAAGCCACGCCAGCGCCGACACCGCGGTCAGCAGCACGAACCAGCCCAGCCGCTGCGTGCGGGTCGGACGGAGCGTCACGCCGGCGGCACCTCGTTGAAATAGAAGATCACCGTGAAGAAGGCGTGATCATCCGGATACTCGGGCGGCAGCGGCTGCGTCGGATTGGACGACCGCAGCGCGTTGTACGCCGAGTTGTTGAACGCCTCCACGGGCGACGGCTTGAAGATGGTCAGGTCGGTCAGGGCGCCGTTCTCCTGCACGTTGAAGGTCAGCACCACGTGCCCGTGCATCGACCAGATCGCGTACGGCACGAACCAGTTGCGCCGAATCTGCGCCACGAACCGACGCAGCCAGGGACCGAACTCCACGCCCTTGGAATCGAACTGAATCTCGGGCCCGTAGCGGCCGGTGTCGCCGCTGTAGTTGCGAAACGTCTCGCGTCGGACGCGCTGCCGGAGGTTCTCCACCTGGCGCCCGAACAGACCGTCGGGCGTCAGGTCGATCCGCGGCTCGTCCGCCGCGTCCGGGTCGCCCGGACCGACGCCCGCCTCCGCGAGCAGGGAATCGGCGAACGCCGGCGCGTCGCCATCCTCGGGCTCGGGCACGGAGCCGGGATCGTCGACGACCTCGCCCGGGGTCTCGATCTCCTCGCCCTGCCCCGCCGAGGCGTCCGCGAGCCGGGACTCCGTGGGCTCGTCGGCGCCCTCGTCACTCTCCGCGCCGTCGGCGCCATCCTCGCTGCCCTCGACGTCGGCGGCATCGAGCCCCTCGTCCTCGTCGGCCTCGGGAGCGATGATGAACTCCGGCGAGTTGCCTTCCGCGACCGGCAGCCGGTTCTCGGGGTCGAACGTCCTGACGGGCGACTGCGCGACACGGTCCCGATCCGACAGGACCGCATCGGGCGGCGGCGGCTCCGGCGGATCGAGCTCGACGCGCGGCTGGATGAAGACGAACGTGCGGCCGTCGTCCGGTCGCACCTGCGGTTGCTGCAGTTGCGCCTGGAGCTCCGCGGCCGCCGCCAGCTCCTGCAGGCGTTCCGCGCGCCGCTCGACCATTTCCTGGACGAACGACAGGCGTGGAACGACCAGCACCAGCGCGGCGGCGGCGAGATGGAAGAAGAGCGAGAGCAGAACCTGCTCGCGCCAGGACATCGCCGACTCGATGGTCGGCGTCTCGAAGCTCCGATCCTCGAAGTTGAAGTACATCGGGAGCCAGCCCGATTATAGCAACCGCCCGCCGAAACGCGACCGGCCGGAGGTCACGCCGCGCTCGCGCTGTACAGGTAGACGATGCCGAACGTCAGCGGATCGACCCGCACGTCCGTGAACCCGGCCTGCCCCAGCAGCTCGCAGAAGGCGGGCGGAGCGGGGAACGCGCCGACGGACGCCGGCAGGTAGGCGTAGGCGCTCCGATGGCGGGAGCCGAGCCTCCCGACGAGCGGCAGCACGTGCCGGAAGTACCAGCGGTACGCGACTCGCACCGGCGCCGGCCCGGGCTCGCCGAACTCGAGGATGGCCAGCCTGCCCCCGGGGCGCAGCACGCGCCGGACCTCCGCCAGCGCCGCGATCCGGTCGCGTACGTTGCGGATGCCGAAACCGATGGTCGCGCCGTCGACCGCCGCATCGCGCAGCGGTATGCGTTCGGCGTCGGCCCGCAGCAGTCGTACCGGGCCGCCAGGCCGGCGGCGGGCGGTCTTGACCTGGCCCAGTCGCAGCATCTCGGCCGAGAAGTCGACGCCGACGACGCTGCCGGCCCCGCCGCGCGACATCAGGGCCAGCGCCAGATCCGCCGTGCCGGTGCACAGATCGAGCACCCGCTCGCCCCCGCGCAACCCGAGCGCGTCCACCGCGCGGGCGCGCCAGGCGCGATCGCGCCCCGCGCTCAGCAGGCAGTTCAGCAGGTCGTAGCGGCGCGCGATCGCGTCGAACATGCCGGCGATCTCGTCCGGCGGCCGGTCGAGAGGCAGTGGGCCGGCGGTGTTCGCCGCCGCGCCGCGATCTCCCGGCGGGCGGTCCCGCTCGGCTCCTGCCCCGCTTGGCCCTGCGCCCGGATCGAGCATGCCCGTTACCCGGTCCACGCGGGATACAGCTCGTGCTCGAAGCCCAGCGCCGACAGGATCTTGCCGGCCATGAAGTCGGCGAGATCGTCGAGCGTGGCGGGCCGCTGATAGAACGCCGGCATCGCCGGCAGCACGATGGCGCCGGCCTCCGCGCACAGGACGAGGTTCTTGAGCTGGGGCAGGCTCAGGGGCGTCTCGCGCGGCACGACGACCAGACGCCGGCGCTCCTTCAGCATGACGTCGGCGGCGCGCTCGATCAGGTTCCTCGACGCCCCGTGCGCAACCCCCGCGAGCGTCTTCATCGAGCACGGGACGATGACCATGCCGTCGCAGGCGTAGCTGCCGCTGGCGATGACCGCGCCCGCGTCGCGGTTGCTGTGGATCGCCAGCGCGCCGTGGCGGACGGCCTCCCCGTAGCGCGCCGCGACGTAGTCGCCCAGCCGCTCGATCGCCGCGTCGGGTCCGAGCTCGTCGCGCAGCAGCCGGCGGCCGAATTCGGAGGCGACCAGCTCGACTCGGCAGCCCCGGGCGAGCAGGGCCGACACGGTGCGGACGGCGTAGACCGCCCCGGACGCGCCCGTGATGCCGACGGACACGACCCGCGACCGCTCAGACATACAGCGCCGCGGCCGTCGTGGCCAGATACAGCAACCCCACGTAGCCGTTCAGATCGAAGGCCTGCTTGACGCGCGACAGATCGTCGGCCCGCACGAGCGACTGCTCGTAGACGAGCAGCACCGCGACGCCGGCGACGCCGGCGATGTACAGCGGGCCCAGCGGCACCACGAGCGCCACCGCCGCGAGGCTCGTCACGGCAACCAGATGGAACCCCCTCGAGATCCGGAGCGACCGCTCGACGCCGAAGCGCGTGGGGATGGAGCGCAGGCCCTGCCTCCGGTCGTGCTCGACGTCCTCGCAGGCGTACAGAATGTCGAATCCGGCAACCCACAGCGCGGTGCCGAGCGCGAGCAGCCACGGGGCCCAGCCCTCGCGGCCGCCCGCCGCCAGCCACCCCCCCACGGGCGCCACCGCCAGCGCGAGTCCGAGATACAGTTGCGTGTAGCTGGTGAAACGCTTGGCCAGCGAATACCAGAACACGATGGCCAGTGCGACCGGCGACAGCGCGAAACAGAGCGTTCCGAGCCGGGACGTGACGCCGACGAACGCCAGCGACGAGAACACCACCAGCGCCACGACCTCGCGGCGGGACACGCTGCCGCGGGGCAGCTCCCGGCCAGCCGTCCGCGGGTTGGAGGCATCGTAGCGCGCGTCGACCAGGCGGTTGAAGCCCATCGCCGCGGTGCGCGCGGTCACCATCGCCAGGACGATCCACAGCACGCGGCTCGCCGTCAACGGCGACGTGCGGGCCGCCAGCAGCATGCCGGTCAAGGCGAACGGCAGCGCGAACACGGTGTGGCTGAAGCGAATCAACGACGTGTAGGTGCGAACCCGCGCGAGCATGCTTCAATCAGACGGGGCTTTGCCCCGAACTCCATCTTTCGCCGTCCGATTCCGTCCCGTCAAGACCGCGACCGACTAGGCTAAATTCCCCTGTAAAATGGGGTTGCTGGACTGGTCACATTTCTGACTCGTGCAGTGCGAGCCGGAGATTGCCGCCTCATTCCGAAGAAGAATTGTACATGGAATACCCTATTGGATCCCCCGCCAGCCGCCGCCGGAAGACCAAGCCCAGGGGCCGCCATCCCGACAAGGCCCTCTCGGCCGCCTTCTGCCGAACCGTCGCCGAGCCCGGCAGATACTGCGACGGCCAGGGATTGTACCTCCACGTCGACCCGTCCGGGGCGCGCCGCTGGGTACAGCGCCTCGTCATCGGCGGCCGCTCCCGCGCGCTCGGTCTCGGCAGCTTCGCCCTCGTCTCGCTGGCCGAGGCCCGCGAGAAGGCGCTCGCCAACCGCAAGCTCGCCCGCGCGGGCGGCGACCCGCTGGCGGCCCGGCGCCGCGCCCGCGCCATGCCGACCTTCGAGGAGGCGAGCGCCAAGGTGATCGCCATCCACCGCGCGGCCTGGAAGCCCGGGGGCAGAAACGCGCAGCGATGGGAGGCGACGCTGCGCGAGTATGCGCACCCGCGCCTCGGCGCCAAAGGCGTCGACCGGGTGACCACGGCCGACGTGATGGCGGCGCTGCTGCCCATCTGGACGCGCAAGCCGGCCACGGCCCAGCAGGTGCGCCGGCGCATCGGCACGGTCATGAAGTGGGCCATCGCCCAAGGCTACCGCAACGACAACCCGGCCGGCGAGGCGATCACGGCGGCGCTGCCGAAACCGCCCGCCGCCGTGCGGCACCAGCCGGCGCTGCCCCATGGCGAGGTCGGCGGCGCGGTTGACGCCGTTCGGGCCTTGCCGGCGTGGGCCGGGCTGAAGCTGGCCTTCGAGTTCCTCGTGTTGACGGCCGCGCGGTCCGGAGAGGTACGGCTGGCGACGTGGGACGAGATGGACCTCGCCGCCCGGGTGTGGACTGTGCCGGCCGCCCGGATGAAGGCCGGGCGCGAACACCGGGTGCCGCTCGCCGGCCCGGCGGTCGAGGTTCTCGGCGAGGCGCGGCAACTGCCCGTCGAGGCGACCGCGGGCGCGCCGACCGGTGTGGTGTTTCGGAGCCAGCGCGGCAAGCCGCTCCACGACGCGATGGTCTCGCAACTGGTCAAGCAGGCGGGCGTGGCGGGCGTGCCGCACGGCTTCCGCTCGTCGTTTCGGGACTGGGCGGCCGAGGAGACGGACCACCCGCGCGAGGTCATCGAGGCAGCGCTGGCTCACGTCGTCCAGAACAAGGTCGAGGCCGCCTACGCCCGTTCGGACCTGTTCGAGCGGCGGCGGCGACTCATGGACGAGTGGGCGGCCTATCTCGTGGCAACCCGTCGTCCACACTGAACGACCTACGGAGAACGGCCGGTTGCGGGGCACAGTGGGGGCGCACCATCGACCCATCATGTGACTCCGCCCCCTTGCCCCTCGGCCCCCGGTCCACCCCTCCCGGCCGCCTCCGCCTAGGTGGCCGGCCCGGGAAAATCGCGCGCGCTTTGCGCGCTTTTGATCTTGCCGCGCTGTGCGCGGCAAGACGAACGGCACGACCGGGCACGAGGCCCACGACCTAGGGAAAGGAGCCAAGCGACGAACGATGTGCGGCTGGACCCCAGCAGATCGCGGCTGGACGGCGGCGGCGCGTTCGGCGCGACCACGCGAGCGCCGAAACGCTCGCATGCCCAGACGTTGAAGCGCAGCCCGCGCGACCACTGGCGCGCCGACGGCATCGGGCAACTCTTCCCACCTGGCAGGGCGTGGAAGATCCCCCGGGCTCTGGCCGCTTCCCCGAGCCCCGCTGGCTGGGAATAATCCGGCACGAACATGGTGCTGTTCGACCACGGGGCGCCGGGACCGGATTGCGTCGACGCCGCGCGGCGCCCTCAGGGCTGGCGCAAGGCGCCGAGGCGGAGCACCAGCCCGGTGGAGAAGGCGAACCCGTTGGCTCCGGGCACGTCAAGATCCTCACGTGCGAGGCCAGTTGCCTCGCCGGCAAGCCCCTCACCCAACGTGAATCCACCGAGGCGGCGATAGTCGCCGCGCAGCCGCACCGCCACACGGCGAGTCACCGACACGTCGATGCCGCCGCCGGTCTGCCATAGCCAGGACGAGGGGGATATCGAGACATCGACGTCGAGCACCGACAGGCGCGTGTCGACCCAGGCAGGGCCCGCCACAGACTGCACGAACCAGCCGGCGCGCCCGAGCGACTGGCCATAGCGGATTCCGCCGGCGAGTGAGCGCACGGTCATGCTGGCTTCGACGCCCGTGTCCTCCAGGAGCTCAGCGAACGCCAGCACATCGGGACCTGCTTCCGCGTCCACCCCCTCCACGAAGTCATCGGGCGACAGGTTCCTGCGGTTGCTGAACACCTCTCCCACGATCGACAAGGCAGGGTTCAGGTCGACGGCACCGGACACGAACCAGCCTTCGGGCAGGCCTTCGCCTTCAATGCGGAGGTACGAGTAGCCGCCCGCAATCTCGCCGGACCCGAACTGTGCCGCGGCGGGCGCCGCCGCCGACACGAGAGCGAGGAGCATCGAGCAGACGATCAGCAGAGCACGCTGTCGAGCACGAGTTGACATGTTGGTCATGCGGATCAACCTTCGAGAGTGATATTCCCCACCTGGGGCGACGCGCACACTCGGGACGACGCAGGCGGGACGGACTCGTCCGGCTCCCGGTTGATCAGCGCCTTCAACTCCTTGCCGGGCGTGAAGTAGACGACGCGTTTCGACGGCACCTCCACCCGGTCGCCGGTCCTGGGATTGCGGCCCCGGCGCGGCTCGCGGCGCCGGAGACGGAAGCTGCCGAAGCCGCGGAGTTCGACCTTTTCTCCCCGGTGCAGCGTCTCCACGATGCTGCCAAACACCGTGTCGACGACGATCTCGGCGCGCTTCTTCGAGACGCCGGCGACACGTGTCACCTCCTCGATGAGCGCGGCCTTCGTCAGGCCACCGTCGGTCATGACTTCATGGTCGCCAACCGGAAAAACGCCGCGTCGTTACACGCCGTCGCCCTCGAACTGGAGCGCGCGCAGCCGTGACGCCCGCTGCCGGACCGCCGCTTCGGTCCGGCCGAGCCGGTCAGCAAGCTCGCGGAGACGCCGGCCACCGTCCTCGTAGTCGAGCGCCGCAGCGAGCCTCACGGCCGTGTCCTCGCTCTCGGTCCAGCGACGCGCCATCATCGACGCCGCCCGGCAGCCTCGGCGCCGCACAAGTCGCGCACATCCGCGAGCGTCCGGCCAGCGCCTACGCCGCCGGCAGCCACGATCGGCCCTGCGCTCGATACACAGCGCATGCTCCCAGGGATTCTACCCCAGGCGAGGCTGCACCCACTCGCGAAGTAGCGTAACTAGCGTATTATCAGCGGTTTATGAGAGTGCTTGGGGCGGTCGTTGCGCGTTTCGCATGCAAATCGCACCACTAGTGTCCCACAGTTTCAGGTCCACGCGAGTGCCAGTTGCGGACGGTCGGGGTCTGGCGGCGCGTGTGTGGTGAACAGTTCGTGTAGTGGTCGACGTTCGAAGATGTTGAGCTGCAGCACCTGGAGCATCTGATTGAGGCTCCAGCGCAGCCGCAGGACGAATTTGAGATAGGCCAGCAGCAAGTACATGCAGGTGGCGATCCACAGTTGGGTCCAGACGGCGTTCTTCGACCGGCCGATGAAGCGCTTGACCTTCAGATGCTGCTTGATCCACTTGAAGAACAGCTCGATCTGCCAGCGAGACTTGTAGATGTCGGCGATCGTCTTGGCGACCCAGGTGGTGTTGTTGGTCACGAACACGTAGCGGTTCTTCGTCTGCGGGTCGCGGTAGACCACCCGGCGCAACGGGTCGGGGTAGGCCTTGCCGCTGCGGGCGCTCGTCAGTTCGATCCGCTGGTCGGCGAGCACGCCGGTCTCCGGCCGAAAGTCGTGCTCGTGGGTGACCCGGTAGCGCACGCCCCGCTTGAGGCGGGTGACGAACGTCACCGAACGGGTCTGCAATTGATGCAGCCACTTGAAATCGAGATACGCACGGTCGGCCACGACCACGCTGCCGGCCGGAAACCGCCACGTGCGGGCGACGGTCACGTCGCCGCGCTTGCCTTCGGTGAGGCTGACGAAGCTCGGCAACTGGCCCGCCTGGTCGAGCCCGACATGCAGCTTGACCGCGGCTTTCGTGCGGCGAAACGTGGCCCACGGGAAGAGGGCCAGGCACAGGTCGATAGTCGATGCATCGACCGCATACAGCTTGTGCTTGAAGCGGAAGCGGTGGCCCGGCGCCTGCTGCTGACAGCGGCTCAGCAGACGGGAGAACACCGCCTCGTAGAGCGTATACGGCTGCTCGGCGTTGACCCGTGCCAACGAGGAACGACTGACGGTCCGCACGCCCAGGTGATAGAGCTTGCTGGATTGGACCTGCAGGTTGGCCACGATGTCGCGCAGGCTCTGCCGGCCCGTCACCTGGCCCAGCCCGAGCGCGACGAACTGCGCCCAGCGGCTCATCACCCGCAGGCGCTGGCCGCGCTGATGCTCGCGCGACTCGGCGTCGAATTCATGTCGCGGAAGCAACGCGAGAAACTGCCCGAAGACTGTGTTATGATGGGCCACGGCTTGGATCTCCTGTGTTTTGAATGATTTGTGGCAAAACCATTCTAACAGACATAGAAGGTTCAAGCCGCCTAAATTAGAAATCCCGTGGGACAGCAGTGAAATCGCACCGACTGTCCAGACGAGGGGTCCATCCCCGCGTGTGCGGGAAGCAAACCTCGTACGCCCGCCTGTTCATCTGCATCGGGGTCCATCCCGTTCAACGGCTTCGTTCCCACTTTCGTTCTCGTTCCAATGCGAGCTTGAGGTCTCGTTCGAGCGTTGGGATCTCTCTTTTCTCGATCCGGTTGTTCTTCCCGAGCCATTCGAGTCCTTCTCGTATTGACCTGACTCGGATCAACAAGGCCGTTCCCCCCGACTCGATCTGTTCCTCGGTCACGTCGAACCGGTCACTCGCTCTTTCCTCGAAGGTGATTCGACTCGGCGCCGGTTCGATGACTCCCGTTGCGGCCATTTGCAGCGAGTTCAGTACGCGCTTATGCTCCTTGAGCTTCGGCCACCGTTCCTGCGGGTTCTGTTGCATCCGTTCGCCGAGCCGTTCCAGGTTCTCGCGGCTGACCTGACCTGCTATGCTTCGCGCCGCCGCCCCGATGTCCGCCCCCTCTTGGAGAAGTGCTTCAAGGTCCTCCCCGTCCCGTGTGCTGTCGCGCTCGATCATCGCCGCCATTTTTCGCGCGGCCAGGTCGCATGGTGCCGCTATGTGCAGCCCATTGTCCGCTTGTACGGGCGGTGCCGTCATCTTCCAGGGGTCCGTCCCGTGGACCTCGATCTTGGGACTCATCTCACTCGCGAAGAACTTGATCACGATGCCCGTCCGTCGTTGCAGCACCTTGTGCTTACCAATTTCCGCGCCGATTTTCGTCCGGATCGTCCGAGGGTGTTCGGCTGCCCCCTTGCAGCTCAGGTCGACGTCCACGGATTCCCGGTGGTTGCAGTACAGCGCGATTGCTGTTCCTCCAATCAGTGTGTACTGGGGCCCGACTCTCCCCAGCTCCGGCCATATGCGGCGGATCTTCGCTTCGAGCCGCTCTGTGTGCGTCGGTTGCAGTCCTCTCTTCATGGCTTGCCGACCCACACTTCTTGATCTTCATCCAGTTGGACGTAGCATCGCTCGTCCATCGCGTCCTCGCTGGCTGTATGCCACTGGAACGGCTCGTGGAATTGCACGTTGCTCTTGTCCGCGGTTTCTGGTTCCTGGCCCGCCTGTCGGGTCCAGTAGGTCCACGTCTGCTCCGTCAGTCGTCCCTGTGAGGCCAAGGTGTCGCGGGCGGCAAGAATCCCCTCCGCGCCGAGCGCGTCTTCGATGTAGTGCACTCCGTCGTGCTGTGGGTGGTCCGGATCGCCGATTTCAGTCAGTACGACCGCTAGCTGCTCGTCCTCGTTCAGCAGTTCAGGGGCTTGCCACAGGGCCGCGTGGCGCAACCAGTGCCATGCTCCGCGCCGGTCCAGTTTCTCGATCGCTTCTGCGACTCCCCGGTCCTTTGTCCTCGGCCCTGTACGTTGACCGTTCAAGCGCGCGTGGATGCTGAGCGCTACGGTTCCTCTTGGCCCCTCTGTTCTGATCATGGTGCGGTCGTTCCGTCGTGTCTTGCCATCGTAGTCGATTTGCCGCGCTTCGGCGTCGTTCCCGTCGACGCGTCCGTCGTGGCCACGGAGCCCGTTGCCGAGGCGCTCTATCCCCGCGTGTGCGGGAAGGCGGGCACCGGGTCGACGGCGGCGAGTACCGCGGGGGTCCATCCCCGCGTGTGCGGGGAAGCCGCTCGGTTCCTCTCGCTCCTGCCGGCGCGCCCGGGTCCATCCCGTTTCTTCGAGTCCCTCGAACGCCGGTTCATCGCAGACGACGCCGCCGCGAAGGCGACCGAAGGCCGTCTCACCCGATCCGTGTTGATCGGCCAGAGGCCAGGGCGGTTTCGACTGCATGTGCTCAGGTGTGCCACGTGTAGCCAAGCAGAGCGGCGAGTCCCACAGGGAACACGAGCCACGGCTTTGAGGGGCTGGTCAGTGGGCCGGCGGCGAGCTGGATATGGTACACTGGCCCTCGGTGCCAGCAGTTTAACGGGGCGCAATACGCAAAGTGCTGGCGCACTTTGCCGGCCTGTGGCCGTTGCGTCACGAGCCGCGGCAGGCGGCGACGAGATGGCATACGCCTTCATGCGGACGATGGTCCAGACGCGAAGCAAGGGCCACACGGCCACCGGCGCCATGTGCTACCGCATGGGCATCGCCGCCGAGAGCACCATCCCCGGCGCCGACGGCGAGCCGCGGCATTTCGATTACACCCGCCGGACCGGCATCGCCGCCACCGGCTGGGCCGCGCCGCAGGGAACCGACCGCAGCTGGCGCGACCCCATCAAGTGGGCGCACCGCATCGAGGCGGTCGACAAGCGCAAGAACAGCCGGCAGTGCCGCGACGACGTCGTGGGGATCCCGGTCGAGCTCGTCGAGGCCGGCGTCGCCGAGGAGGCGGTCCAGGCCTACGCCGACCGGCTCGCGGCCGAGCACAACACCGTCGTCCACTTCGCGCTGCACAAGCCGGACCGGGGCGGCATCAACCACCACGCGCACGTCCTCTATCCGGGGCGGCACGTCGAGGGGCTGACGTTCTCGCGCAAGCGCGACCGCGAACAGGACAACCCGACCGGCGGCGGCCCGGACCGGTGGCGCGGCACAAGTCGATCTGGTCCGAGGTCTGCCGCGGGTGGGGCGTCGAGCTGGACTGGACGAGCGAGGCCCCCGGGCACCACCTCGGACCGGCGCTGTGCGCGGTCAAGCGCGCCCGGCTGGTCGAGCAGACCCGCGAGACGATCCGCGAGACGGTCGCGGTCTCGACGGCGGGCGAGGCGGTGCCGGACAAGCGCACGCTGCAGGCCGTCGCCGAGATCGCCACCCGGGTCAACGACGGGTTGACGGTGACGGAGATGCTTGAGCGGGAGTTGGAGGAGGCCCGGCACGGCCGCCCCGCGCCGCGGCCGGTGCCGTCGCCGTCGCCGTTCCGGCCCGAGGTCGTGCCTGCACCGGGCACCCACGAGGTTCTGCCGCCGGTGAAGAGACCGCCGGAGGTCTTGCCGCCGGCGCGCCGCCCGGCGGCACTGTTCCCGCCCCGGGATGTTGCGACGGCCATCATCGCCGCCCGCGTGGATGAAGAGCATCCCCGCGAGTCGGCCGCGACGTGGTCGGAGGTCGAGCGGCACATCGAGTTGCAGCGGCGGCAGACCCTGGCCCACGAGCAGGCGCGGGCGGCCGCCAGCAAGCGCGGCGAGGCTGCCAGCAAGCGCGAGCACGAGCGCTCGAAGCCCGCGCAGCCGCCCGCGCCCCCCAGCCGGATTCGCCGGATCGCGGAGTGGCTCCTCAACCGCGCGCGCCAGGTGCTCGAGCGCCTCGGCTTCAAGCCCGATACCGCGCCCGAGCGCGAGGCCAGCCGCACCCGGGGCCGGCCGGCGGCCTCCACGCCGCCGGCGCCGCGGCCGGAGCCGACTCTGTGGGAGCGTTACGCCGCGCGCTGGCCCGCCGCCGCCGGGGACCGGGCGATCCTCAATGACCTCACGGAGCGACGGCTCCCGCCGGCGCTGGCGGGGAACGTACGTATCTCCGGCATCGACGTCTGGCGACGGGTGCTCCGGGGCATGTTCGAGACAGACGATTTCCCCAGGAGCAAGGCGAGCCCGAAGCCGTTGCCGCGCTCGCTGGCCCCGGCGGGTCAGGCCGGCCCGGACGCGGCGGCCCACGCCGCGGACTACGCCGGCAGCCTCCCGGCGCATTACCGCCTGCGATTCAACCAGGAGCGGATCGCGGAGCGGTCCCTCGAGGCGGCGGAGAAGGTCCGGCAGACCCTGCGCTACCGCCGATTCGCCGGCGAGAACCGGCGGCGGACCCTGGAAAACGACGCCGTCCGGCAGGCGTGCGGCGACGATGCGCAGCGTCTCGACCGGGAAATGCGCGCGGAGCGCAGCGGGTGGCAGCGCCACTGGGACGTGCTCGTGCGGCACGACACCTTGCTGCACGACGAGGAGCGGGAGCGGGAAGACCAGCGTCAGCGCGAACGGTTGAAGAAGCCTGTCGAGCAGTTCCGCACGACCGGGGATCGGGACCGGGCGGATCCCGGCCGGACGATCTAGCCCGCGATGCACTCTGCGAACCGCCGCCACTGCCTGAACCACAAGACCGGGCCCATGTCGTTCCGGACCGGTCCGCCAGCAGCTCAATCGGTCTGCCGGAATCGCGTCATGGATTGTGCACGAAGATGCTGACGGTTTCGATTGCCAGCTCGTAAACCCATGTTAATACGTGGCTTACAGATGCCTTGTGCGCTTGCCCCGAACCCCCGGCGTCGGCCTCCTCCAGATGGGGCTGCGCCCCAAGCCCCCGGCGTCCGCTCGCGGGGACCCCTTCGCCCCGCGCCGCTACCGCCGGGGCGCGCCGTGCGCGCCCTCACGACTCCGCGGCGGGAGCGAGCCAGGTGACCTGGTCCGGGCGGATGCCGCTCAACAGGTATTCTTCCACATCGTCGACCGGCGCGGGGCACGCCACCGCAATCAGCGACGCGCGGCGGCCGGGCGCAATGACGCCGAGAGCGTCCCCGTACCCGAGCGCCGCGGCTCCCACCTGCGTCGCGCTGCGGAGGATGGCGGCGGCGGGCACCGACGGCGCGAGCCGGCGCATGGCGTGCAGCTCGCCGAACAGGTTGAGATCCGCGACGCTGGCCAGGCTGTCGGTGCCCACCGCCACCCGCACGCCGGCAGCGTAGAAGCGCGCGATGGGCGGGCTGCCCGCGCCGGTGTGGCGATTGCTGCGGGGACAGGTCACGAGCGTCGCGCCCGCCCGGGCGATGCGGGCCAGCTCCGCGTCGGTCAACTGCACGCCGTGCACCAGCAGCGTGCGCGCACCGAGCCAGCCCAGGCCGTCGAGATACCCGACCGGACCCGCCGTCCCCGATACCCAGGACGGATCCCAGCGGCCCCGCTCCTCCAGAATCTCGCGCCATGCGCCGGTTCCGGAACGGAGGAACTCGAGCTCCTCGCGCGACTCGGCCACATGCACCGACAGGGGCCAGAGGCGCTGCCGGTCGGCTGCCGCCCGCAGCGCCGCGAACAGCGCCGGCGACACCGAGTAGGGCGCGTGGGCGGCCAGCCGCAGCCTCGGATTCTCCACGCCCCGCTGCCCCATCTCGGCGCAGGTCCTCGCGACGAGCGCGGTCGGATCGCGCTCGTCGAACCCCAGCAGCTCCCTGAAGACGACGCTCGCCAGGGCGCAGTCGCGCAGCGGTGCGACGGAGGCCAGCGTGTTGCTGATGTCGCCGACGAGCCCCGTGCCGCTCTGCCGCGCCTCGGCCGCGGCCGCCCGGATGGCGGTCTCGTCCGGCGCGGCGCGGGCCGTCCGGGCCATCAGCTCGCGGGCCCACCGGGGCATGCTCGACGCCGCCTGCAACTGGCCGCGGAAGACCGAGAGCTCGAGATGGGTATGGGCGTTCACGAGACTGGGCAGGACGATGCGCGACCCGAGGTCCACTTCCGCGCGGCCGGGCTCGCGGGCGTTCCCGCCTGCCCCGCCGACCCCGGTGATCAGCCCGTGGTCGACGTCGACCCACCCGTTCCTGATTGGCGGCGCCGCGATCGGCAGGACCCAGGCGGCGCGATAACAAGGCACGGGCGAGGGCTCACTCGGCTGCGCGCTCGAGCTTGCCCGACCGACTCCGGGCCGGGTAGCGCTCGAGCTCCGGCGGCACGCGGGTGTCGCCTGCCTCGCGCGCCACGTCGAGCTCCAGGAAGCGGGGCACCTCCTGCTGCCGGAAGAACGGGTCGCCGAGAATCTCGTAGTGCATGTTGCGACGCTTGGGCACGAACCCGGCGTCCTCCACGTTGCGGGCGATCTCGACCTCGTCCATGCAGTAGGCGGCCCCGGCCGCCCGGACGACGTTCTCCTCGATCATCACGCTGCCCATGTCGTTGGCGCCGAACGCGAGGCTCAGTTGCCCGACCTTGCCGCCCTGCGTCACCCACGATGCCTGCAGGTTGTCGAAGTTGTCCAGCACCAGACGCGCGACCGCCAGCGTGCGGAGATAGTCGACCCCGGTCGCCTCCGCGCCGCCGAGCGCGGTGTTCGGCGGTTGGTAGCTCCAGGTGATGAACGCGGTGAACCCGCCCGTCTCGTCCTGCAGCTCGCGCAGGCGCAGCAGGTGGTCCACGCGCTCCTCCAGGTGCTCCACCGTGCCGTACATCATCGTCGCGGTGGTGCGCAGGCCCTGTTCGTGGGCCGCGCGCATGACATCCAGCCACTCGGCTGTCGTCGCCTTCGAGTAGCAGTTCAGCAACCGCCGGACGCGGTCCACCAGAATCTCGGCTCCGCCGCCGGGGATGCTGTCCAGCCCGGCCGCGATCAGCCGCTCGATCACCGCCCGCACCGGAAGCTGGGAGAGGCGCGACAGGTGCACGACCTCCGGCGGCGACAGCGCGTGCAGCTTGAAGCCGGGATACCGGGTCTTCACGGCGCGGAAGAGGTCTTCGTACCACGTGAGCGGCAGGTCGGGGTTGTGACCGCCCTGCAGGAGGAGCTGCACGCCGCCCAGCGCGATTGTCTCGTCGATCTTGGCGAAGATCTCGTCGAAGCCGAGGACGTAGCCGTCGGCGGCGCCCACCTCGCGATAGAACGCGCAGAAGTTGCACCGCGCGACGCACACGTTCGTGTAGTTCACGTTGCGGTCGACGATGTAGGTCACGACGCCATCGGGATGCTTGCGCGCGCGGATCGCGTCGGCGAGACGACCCAGCCGATGCGTGGAGGCATGGCGATAGAGCGCGATGGCTTCGTCCCGCGCCAGCCGCTCGCCGCGGAGCACCTTCCCGGCGCTGCCCTCCACGTCCGCTCGCGTCATCGAAGACCGCTCGCTCAATAGAAGTTCACCTTGCCGGTGGCCGGCACGACGCCCAGGTCGCGGGCCGTGTCGTAGAACTTCTTCAGACCGGCCAGACCCCGCTCGTCCAGGGTGTACTGCACGTTCTCGCGCAGGTAGTCGCGCGCAATCTGCACGTTCTCATCGTCTTCGCCGGGGGGCGCGAACCGCCTGGCGATATCGTCCAGCGCCTCGAGGCCGCCCCGCCGGGCCGCCTGCAGGGCCTCCAGGTGCGGCTCGGCAACGACCCCGCGGCGGCCGACCCAGAACGCCCAGACGAAGGGCAGGCTCGTCATGGCTGCCCACTCCTCGCCCAGATCGATCTTCTCCAGGCCGGCGGTCTCGTGGTCCGTGAACAGCACGCGGTCGCCGATCAGCAGCGCGGCGTCGCAGCGCTTCAGCATCGGCATGAGGTCCGGACGCATCTTCACGAACGTCGGCTCGATCTCGAACCACTGCACGCACAGAATCCGGAGCAGCGCCACCGCCGTGCGCGAGCTCGAGTCCACCGCGATGGATCGAATCGCGGTCGCCGGACGCTGACTGAGCAGCGCCACCGAGGCGACCGGGCCGCTCGACGCCACCGCGATGCCGGGCACGACCCGGTAGTCGGGCCGCTGCAGGTACTCGATCGAGGGAATCAGCCCCAGGTCCGCCGCGCCCTCGTGCAGCAGCGCCGCGCACTTCGCCGGCACGTCGAACTGCAGCGTAAACAGGTCCGACTGAGCATCCAGGCCATGGACCAACGGCCGAGCGTTGAGATACTCAACGGCGCTGACACGGATTGCGCTCATCGTTCCAAACCCTCGAAGCAACCGTTTCGCTCGACCGGCACCTGCGCCGAGGCGCGAATGTTCCTGGTGATCTCCTCAAGCGGCGTCCGTCGCGGTCCACGGCTCTGCTCGTCGGCCGGCGACACCGAGTCGACGTCGTCCGCGCCGAACAGGAGCGCGACCTGCGCCAGCTTGGGTCCGTACAGGCTCCAATCGACCTGAATCGAGTCGATATTGTCAACCAGCAGGCGCGCCAGCGCAACCTGCCTGAGGTCGCGGTAACCGGTCGTCGGCTGGGTCCGCAGCACTCTCGGCAGCGGGGCCAGGGCGTGCGCGTGAGCCACTGCCGCACCCCAGCCCGACAACCGCCGAATCAGCGCCAGGCCGCCTTCCTCGTCCGCCTCGCCGACGGTCAGCCGCCCGATCCGCAGGCCGCCCTGCCGCACCGCCTCCAGCCATTCCGGCCCGGCCAGGCGCTCGGCTCGCGCCTCGGCCACCAGCGACAACCCGGCCGCCTTCAGCTCGGCCGCCAGGCCGCGCAGGGCCTGCAGGTCGCCCGCGGCAAGCTCGGCCAGCACGTCGACCGCGAAGCCCGTAACCGGAATCGAGCCGGCTGCCGAGGAGGCTCCCCGAACGGCGTCGACCGCCTGCCGCGCCCCCTCCGGCCGACCGGCGAGGCGCACCTCACCGGCCGCCCGCGCGATCTCGACGCCCGACGACCCGACCGCCGCGATCGGAATCTCCTGCACGCGGGCGAACGTCGTGCGATCGCCGTGACGGCGGCGGCGGAGCCCGTCGGCGGCGGCGCCGAGACCGAGCAGGTCGCCGGTGCCGACCAGCACCTCGACGTCGGCCGGTTGCAACGGTTCTCCGCCCGCGAGCCGCGTGCCAATCTCCTGCAGGGTCGTCATGTCTGCCTGCCGCCCTCCCCTTCCAGGGCGTCTGCAACCTGCTGCGCCAGCGCCAGCGCCCGCCGGCCGTCCCGCCCGTCCACGCCGGGCCGCCCCCCCGTGCGCACGGCGCCCACGAAGTCCGCCAGCTCACGTTCCAGCGGCTCGCCGGGCGGCACGTCGACCCCGCCTCCCTCGATGGCCGGCTCGCAGTCCGGCGCCCGCCTGACCCGCCACGCCTCCACCTGGCGCGCCGCGCAATCGATCGAGATCAGGGCGTCCTGCTGGAAGAACCGGAGCTTTCGCACACGCTCGCGGCTGACGCGGCTCGCGGTGAGGTTGGCGATGCAGCCGTTGTCGAAGCGGATGCGCGCGTTCGCGATGTCGACCCGTTCGCTCAGCACGGGCACCCCCACCGCCTCGATGGAGGCCGGCGCGGCCCGGACGAGATCCAGCAGCACGTCGAGATCGTGGATCATCACGTCGAAGACGACGTCCACGTCGAGACTCCGGCCGGGGAACTGCGCCAGGCGATGCACCTCGACGAACCGCGGAGCAGCGATGAGCGGGCGCGCGGCTGCGACGGCCGGGTTGTACCGCTCGGTATGCCCGACGGCCAGCGTGGTCCGGCCCGCGGCCGCCGCGGCGATCATCTCGTCCGCCTCGGCCACGGAGGCGGCGATCGGCTTTTCGACCAGCACCGGAACGCCCCGCGCCAGGAAGGGCAGGGCGATGTGCCGATGCGCCGCCGTCGGCACCGCGACGGCCACCGCGTCGACCCCGCCGAGCAGCGCGGCCGGATCCGTCTCCGCGCGGGATCCCGTCGCGGCCGCGACCGCCTGCGCCCGCGCCGCATCGGAATCGACGACCGCCGTCAGCGCCACGCCGTCCATGCCGGCGAGAATCCGTGCGTGGTGCCGGCCGAGATGGCCAACGCCCACGACCCCCATCCTCAGCACGCTGACCGGCATCACCGCTTCTCGGCCGCTGCCCGGCCGACAACGGCCAGCCCGATCTCGTCCGCGCCCCGGAACACCTCGTCGCCGTCGAGCACGAGCGTCCGCCCGGCATCGATCGACAGTGCGGCCGCCCGCGCCGCGCGCAACGCGTGGAGGGTGCGCATCCCGATGACGGGCACGTCGAATCGCATGTCCTGGTTCGGCTTCGCCACCTTCACGACACGGATGCCCGGGCCTGCAAGGCGTGCGGCCCGTTCGATGACCTCGTCGGTACCCTCCATGGCTTCGACCGCGACGACGGCGCGGTCCTTGACGACGAGCGTCTGGCCGACGTCCAGCGCGGCAATGGCGTCGGCCATGCGGTAGCCGAGCTGCAGATCGGCCCGTTCCTCCCTGGTCGGCTCCCTGCGCGTCAACGTGCCGGGCCGGGCCAGGAGCGGACGCAGGAAGCTCGTCGAGTCGATCAGCTCGATGCCGTGCTCGGCGAGCACGTCGGCGACGGCGGAGATCAGGGCGTCCGTGTTCCGCGCACCGAGGCGGCGCAGCACGAACAGCAGCGTCAGATCCGGTACCACGCCGGCGAACAGCTTCGTGTGCTTGACCTGTCCGGCCATCAGCGCGCGCGAGATGCCCGCGTCCTTCAACAGCGCAATGCAGCGTCCGAGCTGCCCCAGCGATACCCAGTGCAAATCCGTTGCCAGGCCGTCGTCCACGGCCTGCGAGATGGCGGCGTCGGCCTCCTCGCGGATGGCGACGACCGTGACGTCGTGTCCCAGATTCCGCGCCGCATCGAGAGCCAGCAGCGGAAACCGGCCGTTGCCGGCGATCAGGCCGATGCGCATTGCAGGCGTGCTCGTCGGGAGGTTGCGGGCGCTACTCGTCGACCCCCACGGGCTCCATCCGCCTGGGCGGACGCCGCAGGTTGACGCCGCGCTTCGACGTCCGGATGAACTCCAGGAGATACCGCACCTCGGGACAGGCCACGGTCTCGTCCTCGACGATGCGGCGCATGGCGCGGGTCGTGTTCAGCTTCGACTGCAGCAGATAGCGGTAGGCGCGCTTCAGCTTGGCGATGGTGGCCGGCGAGAAGCCGCGCCGCACGAGGCCTATCGTGTTGAGCCCGTAGATGCGTGCGCGGTTGCCGACGATCTTGCCGTACGGCAGCGCGTCCTTCGTCACGACCGAATAGCCCCCGATGAACGCCTGGCGGCCGACGCGGCAGAATTGGTGGACGCCCGAGTAGGCGCTGATCGTGGCTTCGTCCTCGACCACGACGTGTCCGCCTGCCGTGGCGCCGTTGCCGAAGAGCGTCCGGTCGCCGACGATGCAATCGTGGGCGACGTGCGCGTACGCCATGAACACGTTGTCGTCCCCGATCAGGGTCAGGCCGCCCCCGCCGCGCGTCCCGCGGTGCACGGTCACGCACTCGCGGAAGACGTTGCGGTTGCCGATCACCAGCCGCGTGTGCTCGCCGCTGAACTTGAGATCCTGCGGAATCAGGCCGATCGAGGCGAACGGGTAGATGCGGCACGCGTCGCCGATTTCGGTATCGCCGTCGATGACGGCCGACGCCCCCACCTGGCAGCGCGCGCCGATGCGCACGCTGGAACCGATGACGGCATGCGGCCCGACGATGGTGTCGGCCCCGAGCACGGCGTCCGGATGCACCCGTGCGGTCGGGTCGACCCGCTTCGAGCCGCGGTCGACGCCGATCAGCAGGCCCGCCTCGGCGACGGTGTGCGCGTCCACCGTCGCCACCCCCCGCACGAGCGCGAGGCGCGTCCGGCGGCGTTGCAGCACCACCTCGAGCCGGAGGCGGTCGCCGGGCACCACCTGCCGGCGAAACTTGGCGTTGTTGACGCCCCGCAGGACGGCGCGCGCGCCGGCTGGGCCCCCGTCTTGGTGCAGCAGCAGGAGCGTCGCCACCTGCAGCAACGCCTCGATCATCATGACCCCCGGCATCAACGGCATGCCGGGGAAGTGGCCTTGAAAGTACTCCTCGTTGACCGTCACGTTCTTGACGGCAACGAGCCGGCGGCCGGGTTCGTGCTCGACGACCGCATCGACCAGCAGCGAGGGATAGCGGTAGCAGAGGCTGCCGAGAACGCCTGGAATGTCGAGTGGCACGCAGTGCTCGGGCTGTCGCCGATCAGGGCTCAACAGTGTACCGGGTGCGGATCCCCGCGTCCATCGCGCCCGTGCCAGGCGGCCGGGAAGCGGCGAATCCTACGGCGCCCCCGTCTGGGCGTTCAGCAGATCGATCAGCTCCTGCGTCAGGTCGAGCCCCTGGTCGGCCCAGATGAGGCCGCCCTCGGCGGCATTGAAGATGAACGCGAGCCCCCTGTCCGTCGCCACCTGATCGATGACCGGGCCCAGCTTCTGCTGGAAGTCGATCTGCAGCTCCTGCTGCAGCGCCTGCACCTCGGTATCGGCGTCCTGCGCGACGCGCTGGGCTTCCGTCTGGGCGTCCTGCTGCGCCCGCTCCACCTCGGCCCGCTTCGCGGTGATCTCCCGCTGCAGGTTGAGCCGCGCGGCGGCGCTCATGACGGTCGCTCCCTGCTCCGCCTTGAGCTGCAGCTCCTGGAGCTGCTCGTTGACCGCCGTGACCCGTGCCTGCAGCTCGGTGTTCCGCGTCTCGATCTCGGCCAGCTTCAGCTCGCTCAGCTCCTGCACCCGGGCGTTCGCCGCCTTGCCCGCCTCGGACTCGGCGACGATCCGCTGGAGGTCGATGAACCCGAGCCCCCCCTGGGCCTCGGCGCGCGAGACGCCGGCGGCGAGCAGGCACGCAGCCACCATCACTGCAATTGCAAATCTCATCGGTCGTGCACCCCTGTCGTATCGGACGGTCGCGACAACGCTCAGAACGTCGTGCCCACGGCGAAGCGGAAGACCGTCTCCTCCTGCGGCTGCAGGCGATCATTGTAGACGCCGTCGCGCTGCGGGTTCCAGGCATAGATCAGCCGGAACGGCACGTTGAGCATCGGAATGAAGAAGCGCAGCTCGATGCCGGTGGACGTCTTGAAGTGGTCCATGGCGAAGTTCTGGCCGAAGTCCCGGACCTGGCCCGCGTCGTAGAAGGCCACGATGCGCACGGGATCGGCGATGCTGAACTGGTACTCGGCATTGAACAGGATGCTCTTGTTGCCGCCCATCAGCGAGCGTCCCTGATAGCTGTCCGCCGGGATGTTGGGATCGATGTCGTGCAGCGTCGGGCCGATCCGGCGGATGTCGTAGCCGCGCACCGAGTACTCGCCGCCCAGCCACAGCCGCTCGAAGATCGGTATCTGCCGCGGATCGGCGGCCGCCAGGTGCTGGTACTGGATGCGCAGGCCGATCGTCGTCCGCTCGGTATGCGGCAGGTACCAGATGCTCTCGAGAATCGGCTTCCAGAACCTGGAGTTGCCGCCCAGACCCGCCAGATCGATGCCCGCCTGATAGCGCGTGCCCCGCCGCGGGAAGATCGGGTGGTCGATGGTGTTCATGCTGATCATCGGGGTGACCTTGCTCACCGAGCGGCGCCCCCCGCTGCCCAGCAGCAGCGCGTCCTGGAAGAACGGGTTGTACGACAGGAAGTCCGGATTGACCGTGAAGTACGGGTTGATGTCCTTGACGCTGGTCTCCTCGTAGCTGTAGCTGAAGAACAGCCGCGTGTAGAGCGCCAGCGGGAAGCCGACGGTCGCCGTCCCGCCGACGCTGTCCTCCGTGTAGGCCCCGATCCACTCGATCTTCCGGGAGAACAGGCCGACGCTGCCGGACATGTTGCGATCGAACAGGTAGGGCTCGGTAAACGTCAGGTTGATGTCGCGCACGCGCGAGCCGGCCTGGACCCCGATGCCCAGCGTCTCGCCCCGGCCCATGAAGTTGCTGGTCTGGAACGCCACCTGCCCGAAGAACCCGTCGTACTGCGAGACGCCGGCCCCGAACGTGAGCTGGTTCAGGTTCGTCTCGGTGAGGTTGATGGTCAGATCGACCTCGTTCTCGGCCTCCTCGAGCTTGTCGATGCTGACCGCCGTCTCCTCGTCGAGCGGCTCGAAGAAGCCGAGCTGGTTCAGCCGCCGCACGCTGTGCCGGAGCCCCGCCGTGTTGAACACGCCGCGCTCGACGAGCTGCAGCTCGCGCCGAATGACCGAATCGTGGGTGGTCTGGTTCCCCACGATCGTGATCCGGTTGACGAAGTACTGGTCGCCTTCCTGGATCCGAATCGTCACGTCGACCACGGGGCTGCCCTCGATGTACGACGGCCGCTCGTCGAAGGCATGGTCACCGTCCCCGTTGCCGTTGCCGTTGCCCCCGTTCTCGGCGTCCTCGCCGCTGACCGCGTTCGGGCCGGCGCGCGGCTGCAGGTCGGGAAAGAGGGTCATCTCGTAGTAGCCGAGCGCGCCGTACAGCTCCCGCGCCGATTCGAACGCGTCCCGGATGTAGCCCTCGCTGTAGTACTCGCCCGGCTCGAGCTCCTTGAAGATCTCCGACAGCCCGAGCTCGTTGATGACCTCGTTGCCGTCGAAGTCGATCTCGCCGACGCGGTAGCGCTCCCCTTCCTCGACCGGAATGCGCAGGCGCAGGCCGCGGTTCTTGCCGTCCACGGATTCCTCGAGGTACTCGAGGTCGGGCTGCCCGACCTGAGCGTCGATGTAGCCCTCGTCGCGGTAGAAGGCGATGATCCGATCGGCGTCCTCCTCGAACTGGGCCTCCTTGTAGGTGCCGCGCCCCGTGATCCAGGAGAGGAACCAGCGCTCCTTGGTGTTCTTCATCTGGCCGCGCAGCTTGCGGTCGCTCATCGCCTCGTTGCCGACGAACGAGATGTCGTCGACGAAGACCTTCGGCCCCTCCGTCATGTGGAACGTCAACTGCACCGTCTTGGGGCCGCCGGGCAGCGGCACGACCTCGTGATCGATCTCCGCGAACTGGTACCCCTTGTCCGCGAACATGAACTGCACGAGCCCCTTCACGCGCTTGATCATGCCCAGGTCGAGGAAGGAGTCGACGCGAATGGCCAGGCCGTTCTCCTGCATCGCCGTGTCGATGTCGCTCCGGTCGACCTCCTCCGAGCCCTCGAACGTGACGAACTTCACGCGCTCCCGCTCTTCGAAGTTGAAAATCACGCGCTTGCCGACCACGCCGTTCTGCCACGGCTCGTCGACGACCTCGATCCAGAGATCGTCGAGGAAGCCGGTATCCCACAGGCGGCGGAAATCCTCACGGATGATCCGCTCCGTATCCTGCGTGTACGGCACCCATCTGTTCTGGGACGGCAGGCTGCGGTGGTTCGGAATCTCCATGTAGTAGAGATAGGTCTGCGCGTCGACGCTCGAGACGTTGCCCTGCGTGGGGAACGCCAGCTCCACCGTTCGCAGCAGCTCGGGCGAGTCGGCCGGGGGCTGCGGCGGCGGCTGGAACTGCGCCGCGGCCGCCTCGACCGCGGCCGGCCCGCGCGGCGCCTCCGCGGCCGCGGGCCACACGGAAACCGGCGCCAGCAGGCAGGCGCACGACAGGATTCTCGGCAGGGTCGCCATGGCTCGCCACCCGGGCATCGTGGGCGATGACATTGGGGTGCGTTCAGTCAGTGTACGCAATCTTAGACGCCGGACGCTAGCCGCCGGCCTTCCAGAGATTGTCCGAGGCGGCGATAGGCGAGCGCGCCGGCGTCGAGATAGACCTCGATGTCGCCTGCCTCGAGCTGCCCCCGAATGAGCTCCTCGGACAGCGGATCCTCCACGTAGCGCTGGATGGCGCGCCGCAGGGGCCGAGCGCCGTAGGAGCGGTCCCGGCAGGTCTGCTCGATGATCCAGTCGACCACCTCCTCCGTCAGCGAGACCTGCAGCGCGCGGTCGACGAGGTTGTCGTTCAGCCGCGCGACGAGCATCTGCGTGATCTTGCGGAGATCGTCGTCCCGGAGCGCCTCGAAGACGATGATCTCGTCGACGCGATTGATGAACTCGGGATTGAACGTCCGCTTCACCTCGCCCAGCACCATGTCCGACACGCTGCGCTGCACGTCCTGCGCGTCCGGCGACTGGAACCCCATCGCCGTCTGCTTCTGGATGTAGCGGGCGCCGATGTTGGAGGTCATGATGATGATGGCGTTCTTGAAGTCGACGCGGTTCCCGAGACCGTCCGTCAGGTGCCCGTCCTCGAACACCTGCAGCAGGATGTTGAAGAGGTCCGGGTGCGCCTTCTCGATCTCGTCCAGCAGCACGACCGAGTACGGATGGCGCTTGACCTTCTCGGTGAGCTGGCCGCCCTCCTCGTGCCCGACGTAGCCGGGCGGCGACCCGATCAGCTTCGACACGGAATGCTTCTCCATGTACTCCGACATGTCGAACCGGATCAGGGCCGTGTCGCTGCCGAAGAGGAAGTTCGCCAGGGCGCGGGCGAGCTCGGTCTTGCCGACGCCGGTCGGCCCCAGGAAGACGAAGCTGCCGACTGGCCGGCTCGGCGACTTCAGCCCCGCGCGCGAGCGGCGGATGGCTCTTGCCAGGGCCGAGATGGCGGCCTCCTGACTGATGACCCGCCGGTGCAGATGCTCCTCCATCTGCAGCAGCTTCGCGCCTTCGTCCTGGTTGATGGAGGTGATCGGCACCCCGGTCCACTGCGACACGACCTCGTCGATCTCGGCCTTGCCGACCTCGATCTGGTGCCCGCCCGACCTGACGTCGAACTTCTCCCGCACGAACTGCAGATTCTCGCGCGCCAGCACCTCCTGCTCGCGGAAGAACTGGGCCCGCTCGTAGTCCTTCTGGGCGGTGGCGTTCTCCATCTGCTCGACCGCCACGCGGATGTTCTTGTTGATCTCGCTGAACTCCTCGCTGTAGCCGGCGTCGCGCAGCTTGGCGCACGCGCCGGCCTCGTCGACCAGATCGATGGCCTTGTCCGGCAGGAACCGGTCGCTGATGTAGCGGCTCGACTGGCTGACGGCGGCCTCGATGGCCTCGCGCGTGTAGGCCACGTGATGGAACGTCTCGTAGCGGTCCTTGACCCCCACCAGGATCTCGAGCGCCTCGGCCTCGGACGGCGGATCGACCCGTATCGCCTGGAAGCGGCGCTCCAGCGAGCGATCCTTCTCGATGTACTTGCGGTACTCCGCCGGGGTCGTGGCGCCGATGCACCGGATCTCGCCGCGCGAGAGAGCCGGCTTGAGAATGTTCGCGGCGTCGAGCGAGCCTTCCGCCGACCCGGCGCCCACCAGCGTGTGCAGCTCGTCGATGAACACGATGATGTTCGGGTTCTCGGTCAGCTCCTTCATGATCGCCTTGAGGCGCTCCTCGAACTGCCCGCGGTACTTCGTGCCGGCGACGATCAACGAGATGTCGAGCGCCAGCATCCGCTTGTCGCCGAGGAAGTACGGCACGTCCCCGCAGGCGATCCGCTGCGCGAGCCCTTCGACGATCGCGGTCTTGCCGACCCCGGGCTCCCCTATCAGCACGGCGTTGTTCTTCGTGCGGCGGCAGAGGACCTGCTGCACGCGGTCGAGCTCGACCCGCCGCCCGACCAGCGGATCGAGCCGGTTCTTCATCGCGGCCTCGGTCAGATCCCGACTGAACTCGGCCAGCAGCGGCGTTTCCTTGACCCGCGTGAGGGTCGTCTTCTCGTTGAGCAACTGGACGACGTCCTCGCGCACGCCGGTGAGCCGCATGCCCTTCTCGAAGAGAATCGACGCAGCCACGGAGCGCTCCTCGCGCAGAATGCCGAGCAGCAGGTGCTCCGTCCCGATGTAGTTGTGGAGGAGCCGGTCCGCCTCCTCCGCCGCGTGCTGGAGCACGCGCTTAGTCTCCGTGCTGAAGGGGATCTCGACCGACGTCGAAACCTTCTCGCGGAAGACCGTGCGGCCCTCGATCTCCTTGCGTATGTTCTCGAGCGACAGGTGGGAGCGGGCGAAGAGGCGGCTCGTGAGCCCTTTTCCCTCGCGAATCAGCCCGAGCAGCAGGTGCTCGGTCTCGATGGAGATGCTCCCGAGCTGGCTTGCCTCGTAGCGAGCGAAGAACAGGACGCGCCGCGCCCGCTCGGTGTACCGCTCAAACATCCACGCCTGCTCCTGAGCAACGCATTATAGAGGAATCACCGCCTGTCTGCCGGACATGTGTCAGGCCTGCCGGAGCCGTCCCGCCTCGAGGCGCAACACCCGATCGCACCCTTTCGCCAGGCGCGGATTGTGCGTCGCGATCAGCGACGTCAGCGCGTGGCGCCGATGCATGTCCCGCAGGAGGCGCTGCAGCGCCTCCCCCGTTTCCTCGTCCAGGTCGCCGGTCGGCTCGTCGGCCAGGAGCAGCGACGGCTGCATGACGAGCGCCCGGGCCACCGCCACGCGCTGCTGCTCGCCGCCCGAGAGCATGCCCGGACGATGGCTCAGGCGGTCCGCCAGGCCGACCTGCTCGAGCAGGGCCCGCGCCCGCGCGCCGGCCTCGACGGGCGGCACGCCGGCGATGCGCAGCGGCATGGCGGCGTTCTCGAGCGCGCTGAACTCCGGCAGCAGGTGGTGGAACTGGAACACGAACCCGATGTGGCGGTTCCGAAACCGCACCAGCTCCGCGTCCGGCAGTCCCGTGACGTCGGTCCCGCCCACCCGCACGCACCCGCCGTCGACGTGGTCGAGGCCGCCCACGACGTGCATCAGGGTGCTCTTTCCCACGCCGGATGTCCCCACGATCGCGACCATCTCTCCGGCCGCGACCGTCAGCTCGAGCTCCCGCAGCACCTCGAGCCGCCTCCCGGCGGCCGTATACGACTTGGCGAGGCCGGCGACCTCCAGGAAGCCGCGGGTGCCGGCCGTCACTGGTACCTCAGCGCCTCGGCCGGGTCCAGACGCGACGCCTGGCGCGCAGGGTAGATCGTGGCGCCGAAGCAGATGGCCAGCGCCGACACGATCACCAGCACGAAATCGAACGTGTCGACGGTGAAGGGCACGTACGAGAGGTCGTACACCTCGGCGTCGAGACGAATCACCCGATAGCGATCCAGCAGCGTCGCCAGCGCGTACCCCGCGCCCGCGCCGACGGCGGTCCCGACCGCGCCGATGATGCTGCCCTGCAGCATGAAGATCCGCATGATCCTGCCCGGCGCGGCGCCCATGGTCTTGAGGATGGCGATGTCGCGGCCCTTCTCCATCACGAGCAGCACCAGCGAGGCCACGATGTTCAGGGCCGCGACCATGACGATGAGCCCGATGGTGATCGAGATGGCCATCTTCTCGAGCCACAGCGCGGAGAAGAGCGACTGATTCAACTGCGACCAGTCCTCGGTGACGTAGCCCGGCCCGAGCGCGTCGGACACTTGCGCGGCGACGGCGCGCGATTCGTAGATGTCGTCGATGCGCAGCTCCATCAGCTCGATGCGGTCCTTGTTCAGCAGCCGCTGGGCCACGTCCAGCGTGACGAAGCCGTACGCGTTGTCGTAGGTGTACAGACCGAGACGAAAGATCCCGACCACCCGCATGCGCCGCGGGCGCGGCATCATGCCCAGGGGCGACAACGTGCCGTGCTCGGTGATCAGCGTCACCTCGTCGCCGACGAAGGCGCCGAGCTGCGCGGCGACCCCCTCGCCGAGCACCAGCCCGCCCAGCACCGGATCATCGGCCGCGACCCGTTCGAGATCGAACAGGCTGCCGCGCTCGACCGCGTCGGCCACCTCGGTCACGTGCCGTTCGAGGTCGGGATCGATCCCCTTGACCGTGATGAACGCCTCGCCGCTGCGGGTCGTGGCCAGCGCCTTGCCGAGCACCGACGGCGCCGCGGCCTGCACGCGGGGCAGCTCGCCGAGCCGTCCGGCCTCGGCCCGGTAGTCGTCGAACCCCCCCTCGGCCACGTTCCACACGTAGACGTGGGCTTCCGAGCCCGTGATGCGGTCGCGGAGCTCCCGCTGCATGCCGGTCATCAGCGCCAGGGCCACCACCAGCGCCATCACGCCGAGCGTCACGCCCAGCGTCGAGATCAGGGAGATCAGCGAGATGAACGCCTGCTTGCGGCGCGCCACCAGGTAGCGCGTGGCCACGTACAGCTCGAACGGCGCTGTCATCGCTACCCGGCCCTCGTCGGCCGCATGAGGGGAAACAGGATGACGTCGCGAATCGACGGGCTGTCGGTCAGCAGCATGACCAGCCGGTCGATCCCGATGCCCTCGCCGGCCGTGGGCGGCAGACCGTGCTCGAGCGCCCGCACGTAGTCCTCGTCGAGGGCGTGCGCCTCGTCGTCGCCGCCGGCGCGCGCCGCGAGCTGCGCCTCGAAGCGCCGCCGCTGCTCGCGCGGATCGTTCAGCTCGCTGAAGGCGTTGGCGATCTCCATGCCCGCGACGTACAGCTCGAAGCGCTCGACCGTCTCCGGGTCGTCGGCCCGCTGCTTCGACAACGGCGAGACCTCGGTCGGAAAGTCGTGGACGAAGGTCGGCTGCACGAGCGCCGCCTCGCACAGCGCCTCGAACAGCTCGAAGGTGATGCGGCCTGCCCCCCCGCCGGCCGTGACCTCGATTCCCAGCTCGCGGGCCAGCCCGGCCGCCGCCTCCCGCTCGCGCAGCGCCCCTTCGGGCACCTCGCGGCCCAGCCGGTCGGCGATCGCCTCCCGGACGGCGGTCCGCAGCGGCCGCCTGGCGAAGGGCGCGCCCCAGGCAATCGTCGCGCCGCCGTAGCTGCACTCCCGCCCGGCCAGCACCTCGTCCGCGACGGCGCCGAGCAGCTCCTCGGTCAGCGTCATCAGCGCGCGATAGTCGCTGTACGCCTCGTAGAACTCGAGCATCGTGAACTCGGGGTTGTGCCGCGTCGATATCCCCTCGTTCCGGAAGTTGCGGTTGATCTCGTAGACCCGCTCCATGCCGCCGACGACCAGCCGCTTGAGGTACAGCTCCGGCGCGATGCGCAGGTAGAGCGGCAGGTCCAGCGCGTTGTGATGCGTGGCGAACGGCCGCGCGAGGGCGCCGCCCGCCAGCGGCTGCATCATCGGCGTCTCGACCTCCAGGTAGCCGCGCGCGTCGAGGAAGCGGCGGATGGCGGACAGCGTCCGGGCGCGCGTCTCGAACACGCGGCGCGCGTCCGGGTTGACGATCAGGTCGAGGTAGCGCTGCCGGTAGCGGGTCTCGACGTCGGTGAGCCCGTGCCACTTCTCCGGCAGGGGCACGCAGCACTTGGCGAGGAACTCGAGCCGCTCGGCCCAGATCGTGAGCTCGTTCGTCCGGGTGCGAAAGACGCGGCCGGCCGCCCCGACGAGGTCGCCGAGGTCGAGCAGGGAGAAGACGCGGAAGTCGCGCTCGGAGACGGAATCCTTGCGCACGTACACCTGGACGCGCCGCCTGCCGTCCGAGACGACGAGGAAGTTGGCCTTGCCGAAGCTGCGGACCGCCAGCACGCGGCCCGCCGCCGCCGTCTGCACGCGGCGCGCCTCGAGCGTCTCCCCGTCGGCGTCGCCGTAGGACTCGACCAGGGCCGATACCGTGTCGGTCGCCTCGAAACGATGCGGATACGGCTCGACCCCCAGCGCCCGCAACTGGTCCAGGTTCTCGCGCCGCTGCCGGCGCTGATCCGTCTCCCGTTCGTGGCTCATGCGGTCGTCACCGGGCCGGCTGGTCCCGCGCGATCTGGCGGGAGACCCCGTCGAGAATGCCGTTGATGAACGCCACCGCCTCGCCGGCGCTGAACGTCTTGGCCAGCTCGAGCGCCTCGTCGATGACGACGGCGGTCGGCGTGTCCGTGTACACGAGCTCGTAGATCGCCATGCGCATGATCAGCCGATCCACCACGGCCATGCGGGCCAGCCGCCAGTTGCGCGCGTTGGATGCCAGCAGCGAGTCGATGGTGTCGAGATGCGTCGTCGTCCCCGCGACCAGCGCGGTGGCGAAGCCGCGGCGCGGCGTTGGGGCGGGATGACACTCCCAGAAGGCCCGGGCCGCCTCCTCGGACCCGTGCGAGCCGGCCCAGCCGACCTCCCACTGATACAGGAGCTGCAGCGCCGCCTCGCGGCCCCGGTGCCGTTCCGGCCCGCTCCGTTCGGCCGTCACTGGTCGGACCCGGCGCTGCGCAGCCGGCTCAGCCGCTGCGTGACCGCAGCGAGCTGCACGGCGGCCATCGCCGCTTCCCAGCCCTTGTTGGTCTCGTCCGGACCCGCGCGCGCCAGCGCCTCGTCCCGGGAATTCGTCGTGAGCACCCCGAACGTCATCGGCACGCGCGTGGCCTGCGACGCGGCCGTGATGCCGTGGGCCACGGCCGAGGCGATGTAGTCGAAGTGCGGCGTCTCGCCGCGAATGACGCAGCCGAGACAGACGACCGCATCGAACTCGCCGGTCGCCGCCGCCTCGCGGGCGACGAACGGGATCTCGAACGCCCCCGGGACGGAGAGCACGACGACCCGCTCGGCGTGCACGCCGGCCCGGGTCAGCGCCGCGACCGCGCCGTCCCGGAGCGGTCCCGTCACGACGTCGTGATACCCGGACACGACCAGCGCCACGCGCAGGCGGCTCGCGTCCGCCGCGCCACAGGCCGAGCGCGCCGGCAGGTCCTTCACCGCCCCTTGAACTCCGGCCGGCGCTTCTCGAGAAACGCCTGCGTTCCCTCCTGCTTGTCCTCCGTCGCGGCCACCACGCCGAAGAGCGCAGCCTCGTGGTCACAGCCCTCGTCGAGCGACATCTGCGTCCCGCAGCGTACGGCGTCCAGGATGTACTTCACGGCGACGGGCGGCTTGGCGGCCAGGTCGGCCGCCAGCTCGCGGGCCTCGTCCAGCAGCCGGGCCGCCGGCACGACCCGGTTCACCAGGCCGAGACGGCGCGCTTCCTCCGCCGGGACCGGGGCCCCGGTCAGCAGGATCTCGAGCGCGGGCCCCATCCCGACGAGCCGCGGCAGCCGTTGCGTGCCGCCGTATCCCGGAATGATCCCGAGGTTGATCTCGGGTTGGCCGATGCGCGCCGTGTCGGCGGCCAGGCGCAGGGTGCAGGCCATGGCGAGCTCGCAGCCGCCGCCGAGCGCAAAGCCGTTGATGGCCGCGATGACCGGCTTGCCGCAACCGGCGATCAGCGCGCACAGGGCCTGGCCGCGGCGCGCCACCTCGCGGGCCTCGGCCGGCCCCAGGCGGGCGAGCTCGGCGATGTCCGCGCCGGCCACGAACGCGCGCTCGCCCGCACCGGTCAGGACGACCGCGCGGACCGCGGCGTCGTCACGGAGCCGCCAGAACGCTGCCAGCAGCTCGGTGATGGTGGCCGCATTCAGCGCGTTCAGGACCTTCGGGCGTGTGACGGTGACGAGGACGACGCCCGCTGACGGGGCGTCCGTGACGGTGACGTTGTCCATATGAAAGCACTATACTGCACGCCCGCGCGCAGCCGCCGGCAGCCCGCGGCGGGGCGTCAGGGCGGGAGCGGATACATCAGCCAGCCCAGCAGCACGCCGATGCCGGCGAACGCCGCCCACAGCAGGGCGCCGAATCTGACCTGCTCGCGGGGGTCGTCGCGCATCAGCAACGCGAAGACGAGCGAGACGAAGCCCGCGAACAGCACCATCAGCAGGAAGTGACTCGCCATGTCAGCGGCGCCCGATCACTTGCGTCCCCGGACGATGTCGTAGGCGTCGAGCACCACCAGGACGTTCAGCAGCCCGGCCACGACCAGGAACGTATTGCCGTGCTCGTACGTCGCGGCCACCACGCGGCCCTCCGCCCACCCCAGGAGGCGCGCGCACAGGTACGGCACGCCCATGCCCAGCTCGGCCAGGGCCTGCAACGTCACCAGCGGCTGCCCCGTGTCGAACGGGAACAGCCGGCCGTGCAGCCCCAGCCCGATGGCGAACATCAGGGGCAGCGCGGCGAGCAGGATCCACCCGGTGCGGCGGCGTCCCAGCAGCAGGTGGCCGGCGCCGGGCAGCGCCCAGGCCGCCGCACAGACGAGCAGGGGGCTCGGGGCGAAGGCATGTGGTCCGGTCTGCGGCCGCGCCATGGTCCCTTGCCGAGACTATAGCGCGTCGAAGCGCGTGAGCCGGCTGAACTCCGTGAACCGGCTCCGCACCTCGCCGTCGCGCAGCCGCAGCAGGCGCTCGACGCCGAAGTCCTCGACGGTGAACGACGCCAGCGTGCTGCCGGCGATGACCGCCTGCGTCACGACCGCGTCGGAGAATTCCTCCGCGGCGGCCAGGTAGCCGACGAACCCGCCCGCGAACGTGTCGCCGGCGCCGGTGGGATCGCGCACCGTCTCGAGCGGCATGGCCGGCGCCGCGAAGAAGCCGTCGCCGCGCGTCATCAGCACGCCGTGCTCGCCGCGCTTGATCACCACCCGCTCCGGCCCGAGCCGCCGGATGGCCCGCGCGGCCCGGACGAGATTGTGCTCCCCGCTCAACTGCCGCGCCTCCTCGTCGTTGATTACGAGCACGTGCACGCGTCTCAGCACGCGCCGCAGCTCGTCGGGCGTCTCCTCGATCCAGTAGTTCATCGTGTCGAGCGCGACGAAGTCCGGCGCCGCGACCTGCGCGAGCACCTCGGTCTGCAGCGCGGGGTGGATGTTGGCCAGGAACACGAGCGCGCTGTCGCGAAACGGGTCGGGGATCCGCGGGCGAAAACCGCTGAAGACGTTCAGGTGGGTGTAGAGGGTCCGGCGCGTGGCGAGATCGGCGCTGTACGCGCCCTTCCAGCGAAACGTCTCGCCCGGCACGCGCTGCAGGCCGGCCAGGTCGATGCGCCGGCCGTCGAACACCCTCAGGTGCTCGGGCCCGAAATCGTCGCCGACGACCGCCACCAAGCGGACGCCGGTGAAGTACGAGGCGGCGAGGCTGAAGTAGGTGGCCGCGCCGCCGACGATGCGCGACGCCGCGCCGAACGGCGTCTCGAGCGAGTCGAACGCGACGGAGCCCACGGTGAGGACGGGGCGCATCGGTCAGTCCAGGTACCTGGCCACGAGCGGCGCCAGCTCCTCCCGCGTCGCGGGCGGGATGGCCTCCGGGCGGGTGATGATCGCGGAAGCCAGCGCGGTGGCGCACTCGCAGGCCCGGTCCACCGGCAGCCGCTCGACGACGGCCCTGACGACGGCCTGGGCGGTTTCGGCGTTGCGGATCAGGTTGCCCACGATCATCTCGACCGTGACCTGGTCGTGGTCCGGATGCCAGCAGTCGTAGTCGGTCACGAGCGCGAGCGTCGCGTAGCAGATCTCGGCCTCGCGGGCGAGCTTCGCCTCCTGGAGGTTCGTCATCCCGATGATGTCCATCCCCCACGATCGATACAGCCGGGACTCGGCCAGCGTGGAGAACTGCGGTCCTTCCATGCAGACGTAGGTGCCGCCGTCGTGGACCCGCGCGGCGGTGGTCCGCGCCGACTCGGAAACGATCCCGGTCAGCTTGCGGCAGACGGGGTGGGCGAACGTGATGTGGGCCACGAGCCCGCGTCCGAAGAACGTGCTCACCCGGCCGCGCGTGCGGTCGAGGAACTGATCGGGGATCACGATGTCGAGGGGCCGATACTGCGCCTGCAGGCTGCCGACCGCGCTGGCCGACAGGATCCACTCGACGCCCAGCGTCTTCATGGCGAACAGGTTCGCGCGGAAGTTCAGCTCCGAGGGCAGGAGGCGGTGGCCCACGCCGTGACGGGCGAGAAACGCCACGCGCTGCCCGGCCAGCGATCCGACCACGAGCGGCGCCGAGGGATCGCCGAACGGCGTCGACACCGCCACCTCCTCGCGGGCGGTGAGCCCCGCCATGTCGTACAGGCCGCTGCCCCCGATGACGCCGATGCGAACCGGCCGCTCAGGCATCGCCCGCCGCCTGCTTCAGCTCGACGAGCACGCCGTGCGCGCTCGCCGGGTGGATGAACGCCACGAGCGCCCCCTCGGCCCCGGGCCGCGGCGTCTCGTCGATGAGCCGCACGCCCCGGGCCTTCAGCCGCGCGAGCGCCGCGGCCAGATCGTCGACGCGCAGGGTGACGTGGTGCAGGCCGGGGCCGCGGCGGGCGATGAAGCGCGCGATCGGCGAGGTGTCCGACGTGGCCTCGAGCAGCTCCAGCGCGGCGCCGCCGGCCCCGATGAAATGCGCGCGCACGTGCTGCGACGCCACCTCCTCGCTGAGCTCCACCTCCAGCCCCAGGGCGTCGCGATAGAAGGCCAGGGCCGCCTCGACGCCCTCCACGGCGATACCGATATGGTCGAGCACCGCTTTCATGACACGCGCTCCATGATGTCGTCGGCCGCCGCGTACGGATCGAGCACGCCGGCGGCAATGCTGTCGACGGCGTCCGCGAGCAGCGTCCGGGTGTCCTCCCGCTGCTCGAGCCGGTCGATGAACGCCCGCTGCAGCAGCCCGGTGAGCCGGAACCGGGCGCGCGCGCGGCGGCGCTCGCGCGACTCGCCGTGCGCCGCCGCAAACTGCCGGACCGCGTCGACCACCGCAGCGACGCCGCCGCCCGTGGCCGCCCGGGTCTTGAGGACCGGCGGACGCCAGGCGCCGACGCCGAACTCCCGCAGGGCGAGCATCGCCTCGATCTCTCCGGCCGTGCGGTCCGCGCCCGGCCGGTCGGCCTTGTTGACGACGAAGACGTCGGCGATCTCCATGATGCCGGCCTTCATCGCCTGCACGTCGTCGCCTGCATCCGGAATCGTGACCACGATCGACACGTCGGCGGTCCGGGCGATGTCGACCTCTCCCTGACCGACGCCGACCGTCTCGATCAGCACGACGTCGCGGCCTGCGGCATCGAGGATGAGCGCGGCGTCGCTCGTGGCATGCGAGACGCCGCCCAGATGTCCGTGAGTCGCCAGGCTCCGCACGTACACCCCGTCGTCGAGCGTGTGGCGCTGCATCCGGATCCGGTCGCCGAGAATGGCGCCGCCGCTGAACGGACTGCTGGGATCGATGGCCAGAATCCCGACGGTGCGGCCGAGCCGCCGGTACTCGGCGGCCAGGCCGTCGACCAGCGTGCTCTTGCCGACGCCCGGGGCGCCGGTCACGCCGATCACGCGGGCCTGTCCGGTCCGGCCGAACAGCCGCCGCATGAGCGCGGGGGCCGCGGCCGGATCGTTCTCGACCAGGGAGATGGCGCGCGCGAGCGCTCGCTGCTCACCGGCTAGCACCCGGTCCGCCAGATCCACGGCTCCGTCGCCCCCGCGCTCATGACGTGCGGGACTCTATCACACCGCATCGCACCGCCTTGGGGTACAGTGCGGTGGCCATGCGACGCATCCTGCCCCTGTCACTCGCGCTGCTGTTCATCCTGGTCGCCCGCGACGCCGCGGCCGACCTGACCGCCTTCGTCGGCTCCAATCTCACGCCCGCCAACCGCCCGGCGCGGGGCGTGGCGGTGAGCGTGTCGCTGCTGTTCGTGGGGTTCGAGTTCGAGTTCTCCGACACCGGCGCGGATGCCTCGGCCGAGGCGCCGTCGCTGCGCTCGGCCATGTTCAACATGCAGGTGCAGACGCCCCGCTTCGCCGGCGTGCAGGCCTACGGCACGGCCGGCGGCGGGCTCTACCAGGAGCAACTGGCGGAACGGAAGAAGACCAACCTCGGCACGAACGCGGGCGGGGGCCTGAAGGTGCCGCTGGCCGGACCGATCGGTGTGCGCCTGGACTATCGCGTCTTCACGCTGCGGGGCAGCCCCCTCTACACCACCGTGCAGCGCTTCTACGTCGGCGCCAACCTGGCCTTCTGAACCGCGACCCAGCTTGCGCTAGAACGCGTCGACGGGCTCCATGTTGATCAGCGCCTGGCCGAGCCCGAACGCGCCGTTGAACGCTTCGTAGAGGCTCTGCACCTCGGTGGGGAACGTTTCGCGCAGGAGGCCCGCCGCCGAGTAGTCCGCGCCGGCGACCGCCGGGTCGAGGAGCCAGACGTAGAGCACGTTGCCGTTGGGCCCCGGCTCCAGCGCCCGGTACATCTTCCAGCCCGCCGCCTGCGCCCTGCGCTCCGCGCTCTCGCTGGCGGCCAGCGCGCCGACGAGTCGTCCGGCCACCGACTCGAAGGCGGCGGTCCGATCAGCTCGGATGTAGTTGAGAATCAGTCCCGCCGGAGCCTCGAAGGTCTTCGCCGGCTGGGCAGCCTCGGAGCGATGAGCCAGCGCCACCCCGAGGGCCACGCCGGCGACCGCCGCCGCCGCCAGCCCGCCGCCCGCCCGCAGGCGGCGCCAGCCGGACCGCTGCGCCATCCCCACCCAGCTCATCCGCGACCTCCCGATACATGGGAGCCTCGCCGCATGCCGACCCGGGCGGCCGGCATGCCCGACCGATGCCGCTCACCGTGGCAACGGTTCCGTCGAGGCGAGGCGAGCCGGCAACGCAGCGCGTGCCCCGGTCAGCCTCCGAAGTTCCGGACCAGATCGAGATTGAGAATCAACTGCTTCAACTGCGCGTCGGTGTACGACCCGTTGTAGGCCTGGTACAGCTCCTGCACCTGCTCGGGGACCGCCTCGTTCAGGATGGTCGACACCGCGTAGTCTGCACCGCCGACGACCGGGTCGATCACCCAGACGTACATGACGTTGCCCTGGCCGGTGATGTCGTTGTCGGCCCGGAAGACCTTCCAGCCGCGCGCCTGATTGCCGCGGTTCACGTCCAGCGCCGAATCGAGCTCCGCCATGACCCCTTCGAATGCAGCCGCCTGTGCGGGCTTCACGAAGTGGAACATGAGGGCCCCGTCCCCGCTCAACGCTCGCACCTGCGCCTCGGCCCTGGACGCGGTCAGCCCCATGCCGAGCGCCACTCCGATGGCGAGCATTCCGATCAGCGCACAACCCACGACCACATGCCGGCGTCCCGACGTCAGTGTCTCGAACCAGCGCATCTGTGAAGCCTCCTTCCTGGTGAAACGAGCCGCTACTTTACCGTACGCAACCACCTAGACGAAAGTTTCCATCACCTCGTTCGCGAGCAGCATCCCGGCGCGGGTCAGGCGCAGCCGGCCGGCGCCGTGCACGAGCAAACCGGCCTCGATGAACGGGTCCAGATCCGCCCCGTAGCGCCCCATGACGTCGACGCCGTAGCGCTCCGCGAGCCCCTCGACATCGAGGCCCTCCACGAGGCGCAGCCCGGTGAACAGCGCGTCCCCGAGCCGCTCGTCGGAAGTCAGCTCCCGGTGTTCCGCGACCGCCGGGAGGCCCCGGCGGACCGCGTCGACGTAGCGCCCCGTCTCCGAGACGTTTCTCCACCGCGCCCCGGACCGCGTCGAGTGCGCGCCGCAGCCGAACCCGAGCCAGGCGCCGTCGCGCCAGTACTTCTGGTTGTGCCGGCAGCGCTTGCCCGGACGCGCGACGTTCGATATCTCGTACTGCTCGTACCCCGCCGCCTCGGCGCAGGCGAGCGCGTCGAGGTACATGGCCGCCGCGTCGTCGTCGGGCGCCAGCGACCAGCCGCCCCGCGCCATTTCCTCGCGCAACGGCGCGTTCGGATACAGCTCGAGCAGGTAGAGCGATACGTGCCCGGGCCGCAACGCGAGCAGGGCGTCGACGGACGCGGCGCAGTGGTCGCGCGTCTGCTGCGGCAGCCAGAGCATCAGATCGACGCTCACGTCGCAGCCGGCCGCCTGCGACAACCGGATCGCTTCCATCGCCCGCGCCGCCGTATGCCGGCGTCCCAGGCGCGCGAGCTCCGCGTCGAGCAGCGACTGCACCCCGAGGCTGATGCGCGTCACGCCCGCGCCGGTCCAGCCGCGCAACGCCTGCGCGGTGACCGTCTCGGGGTTGGTCTCGAGCGTGACCTCGGCGCCGGGTGCGACCGCGAACGCGGCGCGGCAGGCCGCGATGAGGTGCGCGACCTCCTCCGGCTCCAGCAGCGACGGCGTGCCGCCGCCGAAGTAGATCGTATCGGCCCGCGCGCCATCCCCTGCGCGGCGAATCTCCGTGCTCAGCGCCTCGATGTAGCGGGTCTTCAACGTCGGATCGAGCAGGCCGCGGTTGAAGTTGCAGTAGTTGCAGATGGACGCGCAGAACGGGATATGGAGGTAGAGCCCGAGGGCTTCCATCAGACGGGGCTCCGCCACCCCTAGCTGCCGGCCTTGCCGCCCGACCACCCCAGGTCGAGGCGGTCGTGCTTCAGTTGCGCGCGGGCGCGCGTCGTGGTCCGGCGCGGCAACCGCCGCCCCCGCGGCTGGGCCTTCCAGCGCTGGAAGAGGTCCCTGCCGGTCGGCGGAAAATCGAACTCGCGGTAGTCCGGTCCGTCGTACTCGAGAAACTCGCACATCTCCCGCAGCCGCGAGTGCATTCGAAAGCCGACCCGCACGCGCAGCGAGTCCAGGTCGTCGTCATCGGGCACGTCCTCGTAGTTGGACGTGAAGATCGTCGGGCGGCGGTCGTTGTAGCGCGTGTTGACGATGAGATTCATCGTCTCCTCCACCCAGTCGGTGGGCCGCTCGGCGCCCAGGTCGTCGAGCACGAGCAGCTCGGCTTCCATCACTTGGCGCAGCACGTCGCCCTCCGAGCTGCGCGTGACCGGATTGAACGTGCTGCGTATCGTGCTGAGCAGAGTGCGCGTGTCGAAGTACAGGCCGCGGGCCGCCTTCGTCAGCACGACCTCGCGCAGCGTCGCGACGGCAAGGTGGGTCTTGCCGATGCCGGGCGGGCCGATCAGCAGCAGCCCCTTGTCGACGACCGGGAACTGCTCGGCGAAGCCGCGGGCGCTGCCGAGCGCCCGCAGCAGTTGCTCGTTCTCGTAGGTGACGAAGCTCGAGAAATCGCACTTCTGGTAGCGGCGCGGGAGGCGGGCCTCCTCGAGCAGCCTGCGCGCCACCCGCCGGCGCCAGCAGTCGCAACGCTCCACGCGCCGGACGCCATCGGCCTCCAGGGCGCGCCAACCCGTATCGTTGCAGGCGGGGCACTCCATTGAGCGGTCGTCGGTGGATGCGGGCAGCGGCTCGCGGCCAACCCGCAGGGACGCCTATCAGAATACCCCGGCCCGGCGCCGGCGGCACGCCGCACCACGGACTGCAGGAGTATTGCAGCTCCTAGTCGGCTGCCGGGGGGCGCCCGGGGCGCGTCACCCGGTCGGGGTCGGGCCGGGGCCCGTCCGACGCGGCGGGAGCGGCCCGGACCAGCGTGGAGGACGGCGACTTGACCAGCGCGGTGCCCAGCCGCTGCTCCCAGTCGCCCACACCGCGCGCCAGCTCGCGCTTGACATAGGCCATGAACTCGTTGACCTCGTTCTGCATGCGGTCCATCTTCTGGCGCATGTTCAGGATGATCTCGACCCCGGCCAGGTTGACCCCCAGGTCGCGGGTGAGCGTCAGGATGGTCTCGAGCCGCTCGAGGTCCTCCTGCGCGTACAGCCGCGTGTTGCCTTCGGTGCGGGACGGCTTGAGCAGCCCTTCCCGCTCGTAGAGGCGCAGCGTCTGGGGGTGAATGTTGTAGCGCCGCGCCACCGTGCTGATCATGAACAACGCTTTCCCGGGTTCCCTGCTAGGCATGATGATCATTCGGTGAACAGATGCCGGCGGACGTCGGCCGCGTTGATCCGCCCGAACTCCTGCAGCAGTTGCCTCGACCGCTGGTCCGCGATCCGCGGCACGACGATCCGGACCTCGACGAGCAGATCGCCGCGCGCGCGCCCTGCGGGCGACGGCACGCCGAGCCCGCGCAGCCTGAGGCGCACGCCGGACTGCGTGCCGGCGGGTACCCGCAGCCTGGCCTCACCGTCGAGGGTCGGAATCGTGATCGTGGCGCCCAGCGCCGCCTCGTGCACGCCGACCGGCACGGTCAGCGTCAGATCGCTGCCGGTCCGCCCGAAGAGGCGATGGCGGCCCACCTTCGCCGTGATGTACAGATCGCCTGCCGGCGTCCCGCCGCGGCCGGCGTTGCCCTTCCCGGCCACACGCATGCGGGCTCCGTCCGTCACGCCGGCCGGCACCTGGACGGCGATCTCCTCCGTCACCGCCGCCGTGCCGGCGCCCCGGCAGGCCGCGCACGCCCGGTGGCGCTGCCGCCCGGAGCCGCCGCAACCGCCGCACGGCTTGGAGAACACCATGTGACCGCGTCGCCACTGCATGGAGCCCCGTCCGTGGCAGTGCGCGCAACGGCTCTCCGCGGCCCGCCGGACACCGGCGCCGCGACAGGCGGCGCAGGCGTCGAGCCGCGTGACGGTCAGCCGGCGGACCACGCCGCGCAGCGCCTCCTCGAAGCCGAGCGCGACCTCGCCGTGGAGATCGCCGCCCTTCTCCGCGCCGCTCGCGGCGTCGCCGCCCGGCCGCTCGAGCACCTCCGAGAACAGCTCGCCGAAGGTGACCGAGGCGCCCGCGACCGGCGTCGAGAAGTCGAAGCCCCGGAACTCGACCGCGGCCTCCCGGGCGGCGACCCGCGGCTCGCCCTCCGAGTCGTACTCCCGGCGGCGCGCCGGGTCGCGCAGCGTTTCGTACGCCTCCGTCGCCCGCCGGTAGAACGCCTCCGCCTCGCTGTCTCCCGGATTGAGGTCCGGATGATACCGTCGGGCCAGGCGCGTGTAGGCGCGCTCGACCTCCATGGACGACGCGCCGCGTTCGACGCCCAGGATGACGTAGAAGTCCATCGCCTACTTCTTGTCGTCCTCGACCACCTCCGCATCGATGACGTCGCCGTCGGAGGCCGGTCCGGGCGCACCCGCACCCGGGCCGGCGGCGCCGGGGGCCGACCCGCCGGGCGGCGTCTCGCTCGCGCCCTGGGCGTTCTTGTACAGCTCCTGCGCCGCTTTCTGCTGCGCCGCGTTCAGCCGGTCGAGCGCGTTGGTGATGGCCTCGATGTCCTCGCCCTTGACCGCCTCCTTGACCGCGTCGATCGCATCCTGGACGGCCTGCCTGTCGTCGGCGCCGAGCTTGTCCTCCGACTCCTTGAGCAGTTGCTCCGCCGCATAGATCGTCTGATCCGCGCGGTTGCGCGTCTCGACCTCCGTCTTCAACCGCTTGTCCTGCTCGGCGTTGGCCTCCGCCTCCTGCATCATGCGGTCGACGTCTTCCTTGCTCAGGCCGCTCGACGCGGTGATGGTGATCTTCTGCTCCTTGCCCGTGCCGAGATCCTTGGCCGACACGTTCACGATGCCGTTGGCGTCGATGTCGAACGTCACCTCGATCTGCGGCACGCCGCGCGGCGCGGGCGGAATGCCCACGAGATGGAACTTGCCGAGCGTCCGGTTGTCGCGCGCCATCGGCCGCTCACCCTGCAGCACGTGCACCTCGACGCTCGTCTGGCCGTCGGCGGCCGTCGAGAACACCTCGCTCTTCTTGGTCGGAATGGTCGTGTTGCGCGGGATGAGCGTCGTCATGACGCTGCCCAGCGTCTCGATCCCGAGCGAGAGCGGCGTCACGTCGAGGAGCAGCAGATCCTTGACCTCGCCCGAGAGCACGCCCGCCTGCACCGCGGCGCCGATGGCCACGACCTCGTCGGGATTCACGCCCCTGTGCGGCTCGCGCCCGAAGAGCTCCTGGACGATCTGCTGTACCTTCGGCACGCGCGTGGACCCGCCGACGAGCACCACCTCGTCGATCCCGCCGGCGTCGATGCCGGCGTCCGACAGCGCCTGCCGCACCGGCGGCACCGTCCTCTGCAGGAGATCGTCGACGAGCTGCTCGAACTTCGCGCGCGTCAGCTTCGTCTGGAGGTGCTTCGGACCCGACTGGTCCGCCGTGATGAACGGCAGGTTGATCTCGGTCTCCATGACCGTCGACAGCTCCATCTTGGCCTTCTCGGCCGCTTCCTTCAGCCGCTGGAGCGCCATTCGGTCCCGGCTCAGATCGATGCCTTCAGCGGCCTTGAACTCGCCGACTATCCAGTCGATGAGCCGCTGATCGAGGTTGTCCCCGCCCAGGTGCGTGTCGCCGTTGGTGGACTTGACCTCGACCACGCCCTCGCCGACCTCGAGAATCGAGATGTCGAACGTGCCGCCGCCGAAGTCGAAGACGGCGATGGTCTCGTCCTTCTTCTTGTCGAGCCCGTAGGCGAGCGCGGCCGCGGTCGGCTCGTTGACGATGCGCATCACCTCGAGCCCGGCGATCTGCCCGGCGTCCTTCGTCGCCTGCCGCTGCGCATCGTTGAAGTAGGCGGGCACCGTGATGACGGCCTTCTCGACCTTCTGTCCGAGATACTCCTCGGCCGCCTGCTTGAGCTTCTGCAGCACCATCGCGGAGATTTGGGGCGGCGAGTGGTGCTTGCCGACCGCATCGACCCGGGCCGCGCCGTTCGCCGCCTTGCCGACGACGTACGGCACCATCTTCATCTCCTCGCTGACCTCCTCGTAGCGCCGGCCCATGAACCGTTTGATGGAGAAGATGGTGTTCTCGGGATTGGTGACTGCCTGGCGCTTGGCCACCTGACCGACGAGGCGCTCGCCAGCCTTGGTGAACGCCACCACCGACGGCGTCAGCCGGCTCCCTTCCGGGTTGGTGACAACGGTCGGCTCGCTGCCCTCCATGACGGCCACGACCGAATTCGTCGTTCCCAAATCGATGCCGATGATCTTGCTCATGCGATTCTGTCCCCGCGACCCGACCGGCCGGCCGGGCTCAATCTGCCGGCCGCGCAGCGTGCGCGGCCGAACGTCAACCTAATATGCAATGAATTATAAAATATGAGTTATCAAATGTAAAATCATGACTGCGGCGCCAGGCGGTGGAGACCCGGCGCCCGCCCCTGCACGCGGGCAGCCGTTTCGCCGACAAGTAATGTCGTGGAAGCCTCAACGGCTTCGAAATCGACCGTGTACAATCCGTTCAAGGAAAACAGCCTCTCAGGAAACAGCCTGTGGCCAAGAAGAAGAAGAAGACGACCAAGCGCTCCGCCCGCCGGGCTTCCATCGTCGGTATCTTCGCGGCGGCCGCGCTGCTCGGCGCCGCCAGCGGGGCCCTCTTCGCCTACTCTCCCGACCTGCCGATCATCGTCGAGCTGGACGACTACACGCCCGGCACGATCACGCGCGTTCACGCGCGGGGCGGGGAGCTGGTCGGCGAGTTCACGACCGAGCGCCGCGTCATCCTCGAGTACGAGGACATCCCGGAGGTGCTGCGCCACGCGATCATCGCCGCCGAGGACGGGGACTTCTTCAGCCACATCGGGATCAACATCCCCCGCATCGTCGTCACGCTCGCCGAGAACATCGTGTCGGGCAACCTGACCGGCGCCGGCGCCAGCACGCTGACGATGCAGTTGGCCCGCAACATCACGCTGGGCGGCGAGCGGCTCGGCCTCGAGAAGACCTGGCAGCGGAAGCTCCGCGAGGCGTACTACACGTTCCATCTCGAGAAGCGCTACACGAAGCGCGAGATCTTCACCCTCTACTGCAACCAGATATGGCTCGGGACGGCGCAGCACGCCGCGCACGGCGTCGAGGCCGCATCCCAGCTCTACTTCGGCAAGTCCGTCGGGGACCTCGCGCTCGAGGAGGCGGCGCTCATCGCGGGCATCCTGCCGTCGCCCTCGCGGCTGAGCCCGCTGGTGAACATCGAGCGCGCCCGCAGTCGGCGCAACTACGCGCTCCAGCGCATGGCCGACGAGGGCTACGTCACGCAGGCCGAGGCCGACGCGGCCAAGGCGCGGCCGGTCGAGCTGGCCCAACGGGTCGAGCGGACCAACTCGATCGCGCCCTACTTCATCGAGGAGGTGCGCCAGCACCTGGAGGCCGAGTACGGGGCGCAGCGGCTGTACGAGGACGGGCTGGTGGTCCACACGACGCTCGACGGCAGGCTGCAGGCCGCCGCCAACCGCGCCGTGTCGGACGGCCTGCGGCGGCTCGACAAGCGCCACGGCTTTCGGCCGGTTGCGCGCAACATCCTCGCGGAGGGCGGGACGGTCCAGGACTACCGGCACGGCCGGTGGCAGCTCGTGATGGCCGCGGGCGACATCGTGCCCGCCGTCGTCACCGCCGTCAGCGACAGCCGCATCGGCGTGCGCTTCGGCAACTACGACGCCGTGATTGGCCGCGACGGCTTCGAGTGGATCCGCAGATCGCCCGCGGCGCTCCTCGAGGCGGGCGATCTCGTGACGGTCCGCATTGCCGCCATCGACCCCGACGCCGGCACGGCCGAGGTCACCCTGGACCAGGAGCCCGAGGTCGAGGCGGCGCTCATCGCGCTCGAGAACCGCACCGGCCGCATCCTCGCGATGGTCGGGGGCTACAGCTTCGATCGCAGCAAGTTCAACCGGGCGACGCAGGCCTACCGGCAACTCGGCTCGCTGTTCAAGGGCGTGCTCTACGCCGCCGCCATCGACCAGGGCTACACCGCCACGTCGCTGGTCGACGACGAGCCGGTCAGCTACGAGGTCGGCCCCGGACAGCCGCTCTATCGGCCGACCAACTACGACCACAAGTACGAGGGCCCGATCACGCTGCGGCACGCGCTCGAGAAGTCGCGCAACGTGCCGGCCGTGCGGTTCATGGAAGCCGTCGGGCCCGAGGTCGTCGCCGACTTCGCGCGGCGGCTGGGCATCACCGCGCCGATACCGCCGTTCCTCTCGGTGGCGTTGGGATCGGCGGAGACGACGCTGCAGGAGATCACGAGCGCCTACTCCGTCTTTCCGAACGGCGGGATCCGGATGACGCCGTACCTGATCGAGCGGATCCTCGACCGCCAGGGCGATCTGCTCGAGGAGGGCGGGCCCGTGCCCCAGGACGCAATCCGCGCGGATACCGCGTACATCATGGTGTCCCTCATGCAGGGCGTCGTCCAGCGCGGCACCGGCCGGGGCGCGCTGCGGCTCGGGTGGCCCGTGGGCGGCAAGACGGGCACGATGGACGACTACACCGACGCCTGGTTCGTCGGCTTCGATCCGGAGATCACGGTTGGCGTCTGGGTCGGCTACGACGAGAAGGTCACGCTGGGTCGCGGCGAGGAGGGAGCCCGGGTGGCGCTGCCGATCTGGCGCGACTTCATGCAGGCCTACATCGACGGGCTCGACACCGGGACGGAAGCACGCTTCCTGCCGCCGCCGAACATCGTCTTCGCCGCGGTCGATGCGCGCACCGGGGAGCTCACGGGGACCTCGACGCCCGGCGCGATCGTGGAGGCGTTCATCGCGGGGACGGCCCCCGGCACCGCGTTTCGCCGCTAGCCCGCCAATCGTCGCCTGACGGCTCCGCTCGGCGCCCAACCAACCCTGCAGGAGTCCGCGCCGTTCTACGGCGCAGACTCCCGGAGCTGAATCAGGAGTCCGCCGGCTTGCGCATCAGGTAGCTCCTGATGAAGACGTCGATGTCGCCGTCGAGCACGCGCTCGACGTGGCCGACCTCGACCTTCGTCCGGTGGTCCTTCACCATCTGGTACGGGTGCAGGACGTAGCTCCGAATCTGGCTGCCGAACGCGATATCCTTCTTCTCCCCGCCGATTTTCTCGAGCTGCTCCTGCTGCTCCCGGCGCTTCAGATCGAACAGCCGGGCGCGCAGCACCTTCATGGCCGCGTCGCGGTTGCGATGCTGGGAGCGCTCGTTCTGGCACGAGACGACGATGCCGGTCGGCAGGTGCGTGATGCGCACCGCCGAGTCGGTGACGTTGACGTGCTGGCCGCCCGCGCCGCTGGAGCGGTAGGTGTCGATGCGCAGGTCCTTGTCCTCCACCTCCACTTCGACGTCGTCGGGCAGCTCCGGCCACACGAAGACCGACGCGAACGATGTGTGGCGGCGCGACGCCTGATCGAACGGCGATATGCGCACCAGGCGGTGCACCCCCGCCTCGGCCAGCAGCAGGCCGTACGCGTAGTCGCCCGCGACCGTGATGGTGGCGCCCTTGATCCCGGCCTCGTCGCCGGGCTGGTAGTCGATGATGTCGCGGCTGAACCCGCGCCGCTCCGCCCAGCGGAGATAGGTGCGCAGCAGCATCTCGGCCCAGTCCTGCGACTCGGTTCCGCCGGCGCCGGGATGCACGGAGAGGATGGCGTCGCACGCGTCGTGCTCCCCGCCGAGCATCTTCTTGACCTCGGCGGCCTCGACCTCCGCGGCCAGATCGTCGAGTCCGCTGATCACGTCGTTGATGACGTTCTCGCCCTGATCCGCCCACTCGAGCAGCACGTCGAGATCCTCGCTGCGCCGCTTCAGCGAGCACGACAGCTCGTGGTCCTCCTGCAGGCGCCGCCGGCGGCGCAGCACCCGCTGCGCGTCCTCGGCGTCGTTCCAGAAGTCCGGCGCCGCGGCGCGCTGCTCGAGCCGGGCTATCTCCTCCGCCGGGCTGGCTGCGTCAAAGATAGCTCCGCAGATCGGCCGCCCGCTTGACGAGATCCTGATACCGGCGAACGTGCTCCTCGTATGCGATGTCCACGAGTCCTCCTTTAGACGGGGCTGCGCCCCGAACCCCCGGCGTTCGCTTGCGGGGGCCCCATCGCCCCGCGCCGCTGACGCCGAGGCGTGCTGTGCACGCCTTGCGCCGGCTGCGCCGGCGCTCCAATCAGACGGGGCTTTGCCCGAACCCCCGGCGTTCGCTTGCGGGGCCCCATCGCCCCGCGCCGCTGACGCCGAGGCGCGCCGTGCGGGCTTCCATCAGACGGGGCCTTGCCCCGAGCCCTCGGCGTTCGCTTGCGGGGACCCATCGCCCCGCGCCGCTGACGCCGAGGCGCGCCGTGCGGGCTTCCATCAGACGGGGCCTTGCCCCGAGCCCTCGGCGTTCGCTTGCGGGGACCCCATCGCCCCGCGCCGCTGACGCCGAGGCGTGCTGTGCACGCCTTGCGCCGGCTGCGCCGGCGCTCCAATCAGACGGGGCGGCGGCGCGCGGCCCACAGTGCGAGCGCGGTCAGGCAGACGCAGGCGTACGCCAGGATGTCGCCGGTACGGCTGTAGACGGTGCGCTCCTCGAGGAGCCGCACCTCGGCTGCCACCGTGCGCTGCACGAACAGCGGCGTGCGCGCCACGATCCGCCCGTAGGGGTCGACGACGCCGCTGATGCCGGTGTTGGCCGCACGCACGAGAAACCGGCCCTGCTCGATGGCGCGCATGGCGGCCTGCTGGAAGTGCTGATGGGGCGCCGCCGACCGTCCGTACCAGGCGTCGTTGGTGACGGTCGTCAGCAACCGGCTCCCGCGCGTCACGAGCCCGCGTACCAACCCAGGATAGATGATCTCGTAGCAGATTGCCGTGCCCAGCGGCTGGCCGTTCATGACCAGCGTGCGGGGTCCGGGACCCGCCGAGAAATCGCCGACCGCCTCCACGAGCGGCGAGACGAAGAACAGCAGGCGCCGCAGCGGCACGTACTCGCCGAACGGAACCAGATGGTGCTTGCGGTAGAAGCCGGCCGTGCGGCCCGTCGGGTCCACGAGCACCGCGGCGTTGAAGTAGCGCGGCGCGCCGTCCCGCACGACCTCGGTGGTCCCGAGCAGCAGGTGCGCGGCGGTCTCGCGCGCAACGGAGCGGATGGATGCGGTCCGCGCCGGGTCACCCTCGAAGGCGAACGGTGTAGCGGCTTCCGGCCACACCACCAGCCGCGCGCCGTCGGCGGCGGCGGCCCGCGTCAGCTCGAGGTAGGTCTCGAGAATGCGGTCGCGCAGGACCGGGTTCCACTTGTCGTGCTGCGCCACGTTGCCCTGCACGGCGGCTACCCGCAACGGCTGTCCCCGCTCGAGGAGCGTGCTCGCCTCGAGCCGCCATCCGCCGAAGCCGACCACGGCGAGCATGACGGCCGCCATGCCGGCCAGCGGCCTGGCGCAGCGCGCGTCGCGCACGATCACGGCGAACGCGAGGCTGGCATTGACCGCGGCCACCAGGGCCGACAGCCCGAGCACGCCCACCAGGCTCGCGAGCTGCGCAACGGGCAGCACCGCCGTCTGGCTGTAGCCGAGGAGCTCCCAGGGAAAGCCGGTGAAGAGATGTATCCGTCCCAGCTCGGTCGTGACCCAGAGCGCGGGAGCGCAGGCTACGGCGACCACCCCGAAGCGGCGGCAGAGAAGCGCGGTGCCGGCCGCAAACAGGGCCGGAAACAGGGCCAGGTAGCCCACCAGCAGCACGTGCGCGATCCAGGACGCCGCGTCCGCCAGCCCGCCGTACTCGGTCATGACGCGCGGGATCCAGTAGAGGACGCCCGCGAAGTGCACGATCCCGGTCAGCAGGCCGTATCCGAAGGCGCGCGCCACCGAGCCGGCCAGCACGACCGGGACCAGCAGCGGCACCAGCGCAACCCAGGCCAGCGCGGGATGGCCCCAACGGGGGAAGCTGAGCGCGAGCAGGACGCCCGCGATCGCCGCAAGTACCCAACCGAGGTGCCTGGGCAGCACTAGCCCGCCAATCGTCGCCTGCGGCTCCGGTTGCCGCCCAACCAACCCTCCCAGGAGCCTACGCCGCTCCACGGCGCAGACTCCTAGCGGGTGATCCAGGGCTTGAAGTGCTCTTCTCGCTCCAGCCGCAGGCGGATCTGCTCAGCCTGACCGTAGACGGTGTAGCGGCCCACGCGGACGCGGTACAGTGCGACCGCGTCGTCCGGCCGCGGCGCACGGACGTAGGCGGGGAACCCCTTGGCGATCAGCCGGCCGACCACCTGCTCGGCGGCGTCGGGGGCCTGCAGGGCCGCCACCTGCACGGTGTAGGCCGAGCCGACGGACGGCGGGACCGGCCGTGCCGCCGGCGCGGGCGGCGGTTCCACGGCGACGGGCGCGGGCGGCGGCTCCGCGGCAGTCGGCGCGGGCTCCGGCTCCTCGAAGTCGGGGAGCGCCTCCGGGATCGCGTCATCCCCCTCCAGCCGCCCGTGATAGGTCAGATCGTCAGCCGCGCTGGCGGCTGCCGAAGGCTCGCCGCTCACGAGGCTGAGAACCGCCGGGCGCGGCTCCTCCAGGGGCTGCGCGACGGGCGCCCCGGCGGCCGCAACCACGGACGATTCGCCCGGGCAGGCCGGCCGGCGCACCGCGCCCTGGCCGACACGCACGCCGCTCAGAAACAGCACGGCGCCGGTGACGGTGGCCGCCATGACGTAGAAGACGAGCTGCTTGGTGGGGCGTGAGCTGGTTGTCGACGCCAAGGAAGCCCTCGCTGGTGGTCGCCCGCCTCGGTTGCGCCCGTGCGGATCAGGACGAAGCGTCCTGTTTCGGCATCAGCACGCTGAGCAGATCCATCGGCAACGGGAAGACAAGCGTCGAGTTCTTCTCGCCGGCCACTTCCGTGGCCGTCTGCAGGTAGCGGAGCGTGACCGCCAGCGGCTCCTGCGCAATCACGCCGGCCGCCTGCGCCAGCTTCTCCGACGCGATGTACTCGCCTTCCGCGTGAATGATCTTTGCACGCTTCTCGCGCTCCGCCTCCGCCTGCCGGGCCATCGCCCGCTGCATGTCGGGCGGCAGATCCACGTGCTTGACCTCGACCGCCGACACCTTGACCCCCCACGGATCGGTCTGCGTGTCGAGAATCTGCTGCAGCTCCTTGTTCAGCGACTCGCGCTCCGAGAGGAGACCGTCGAGCTCGACCTGGCCCAGCACGCTGCGCAGCGTCGTCTGGGCCAGCTGCGAGGTCGCGTAGTGGAAGTTCTCGACCTCGACGATGGCTCGCTGCGGATCCATCACGCGGAAATAGATGACGGCGTTGACCTTGACCGAGACGTTGTCCTTCGTGATGACGTCCTGCGGCGGAACGTCCATGACGATCGTGCGCAGGCTCACCCGCACCATGCGATCGATGGGCGCGAAGACCAGAATGACGCCCGGACCCTTCGGCCTCGGATACAGCTTGCCGAGTCGAAAGATGACGCCGCGCTCGTACTCGTTCAGGATCTTGATGGAGCTGGCGAGGTACAGCACCACGATCAGGCCGAACATCAACAGCGGACTCACGGTCATTGCTTTGCTCCTCCGGACGTCGGGAGCGGCTCTCGCTTGACGGTCAGCCGCATGCCGTCGACGGCCACGACGCGCACCTGCGCGCCGGCCTCGATATCTTCGGCCGCCGTTGCGGCCCACAGCTCGCCATGCGTGGACACCCTGCCCGTGCCGCCCGCCGCGATCGGCTCGGTCGCCCGGCCGAGCTGCGCGAGCATGCCGCTGACGCCCGTCACCGGCCGGCGCAGTTGCGACCGGACGCCCAGCCTGGCCAGCAGCGAGACGATGAGGCCGAGCGCCAGCATCGACGACAGGACGAACGGCCACCCCAACTGCATCTCGGGCGCCGGCGAATCGATCAGCATGAGCGCCCCGAGCACCATGCTGATGATGCCTCCCGCCCCCAGCAGGCCGTAGGTGGCCGTGAGCACCTCGGCCACCAGGAGCGCCAGCCCGAACACGATGAGCAGCAGCCCCACGTAGTTGATCGGCAGTATCTGGAACGCGAAGAACGCAAGCAGGAGGCACAGCACCCCGGCCACGCCCGGGACGATCCCGCCCGGGTTCCAGAGCTCGATGGTCAGCCCCAGCGTGCCGAGGCTGAGCAGGATCACCGCCACCTGCGGATGGGCGACGGCGCTGAGCAGCCGCTGGCGCCAGTTCATCTCGACCCGCTCGACATCCGCGTTGGCCGTGTGGAGCACGACCGTGTCGCCGCCCCAGCGGGTCACCTCGCGGCCATCGAGCTGCTCGAGCAGCGCGTCGAGGTCGGACGCCACGAGGTCGATCAGCGGCGGGCTGGCCTCGAGCGCCTCCTGCTCCGTGAACGACTGGCTCTCGGTCACGGCCTTCTCGGCCAGCTCGACGTTCCGGTTGCGCTGGCTCGCCAGCGAGCGCGCGTAGGCGGCGACGTCCGAGGCCGCCTTCTCCGCCATCGTCTCGTCCATGGGCTGTCCGGTGCCCGCGACGGGATGGGCCGCGCCGATGTGCGTGCCCGGCGCCATGGCCGCCACGTCGGCGGCAATCGTGATCAGGAAGCCCGCCGATGCCGCCCGGGTCCCGCTGGGCGCCACGAAGACGACGACCGGGGTTTCCGCCTCGATGATGCTCGTGTTGATGGCGCGGGTCGCGTCGACGAGGCCGCCCGGCGTCTGCAGCATGAAGACGACGAGGTTGGCGTCCGCCGCGTCGGCCTGCGCGATCGTCTGGTCGATGAACTCGGCCGACACGGGATGGATCAGCGCGTCCACCTCCGCCACGTACACCTGCGGCCGCCCGCTCGTCCGGTCGGGCTCCTGGCCCGTGGTGACGAGCGAGCACAGCGCCGATGCCGCCAGCCAACCGACGGCGCGTCGAACGCGAAGGCGAACGGATTGCGATGGCATGGGCGCGATGGCTCGCCTGCGGCGATGCTCGACTCCAAGGTAGCGAAGCACCGGCGGGCTGTCAACGTGGCGCGCCGCCCGCGGCCCCGCCGGCGGGTGTTGTACGATCCGGGCGGACGTTCGTCAACATCGGATACGCCAGCCGACCACGAGCAGGGATCGCCTCCGGCCGCCCATCGACGATCATGATGCTTGCGCTACACGCCACGCTGCGCGCACGCCTCCGGGACGTGCTCACCGAGCTCTACGGCCTCGACGCCGACGCGCTGCCCCCCATCGCCGTCGAGTTCCCCCCGAACCGCGCGCTCGGCGACCTCGCGGTCACCGTCGCGTTCGAGCTGGCCCGCACGCTCCGCAAGGCGCCGCGAATCATCGCGAGCGAGATCGTCGCGGGGCTGGGCCCCATCGACGGCGTCGCGCGCGCCGACGCCGCGCCGAACGGCTACGTCAACCTGTACCTCGACCGCCCGGCCTGGCTGCTGCGCGCCCTCGCTGCGCGGGGGGCGGCGCAGCCGGCGCCGAGTCGCGCGAAGACCATCGTCGAGCACACCGCCATCAACCCCAACAAGGCGGCCCACGTCGGTCACCTGCGCAACTCGGCGCTCGGCGACACGCTCGTCCGGCTGCTGCGCTTTCAGGGGCACCCGGTCGAGACCCAGAACTACATCGACGACACCGGGGTGCAGGTAGCGGACGTGGTCGTGGGGTTCCAGCAGTTGGAGACCCGGACGCTCGACGATGTCCGCCGGCTGGCCGACACGACCCGCTTCGACTACTACTGCTGGGACCTGTACGCGCGCGTGACCGAGTGGTACGAGGGCGACCCGCAGCGGCTCGCAGCCAGGGCGCGCGCCCTGCGCGACCTCGAGCACGGCCGGAACGAAACGGCCGAGATGGCCCGCCTGGTTGCCGGGCGCATCGTCCGCCTGCACCTGGCGACCATGGATCGGCTCAACGTCGAGTACGACCTCCTGAGCTGGGAGAGCGATATTCTGCGCCTCGACTTCTGGACGACCGCGTTCGACATCCTCAAGGCCGCCGGCGCGGTCTCGCTCGCCACCCGGGGCCCGCAGGCCGGCTGCTGGGTGATGCCGATCGACGGCGCGGCGGAGGACGACGCGGAGGAGGCGCCCGCGGACGGCGACCCCGCCGCGGCGCGGCCGCGAACGAAGGTCATCGTGCGATCGGACGGCACGGTCACGTACGTCGGCAAGGACATCGCCTACCAGTTCTGGAAGTTCGGCGTGCTGGGCAAGGACTTCCCCATTCGCCGCTACGACCGGCAGCGTTCCGGCCGCGAGCTGTGGACGACCGGCACCGCGGCGGCGGAGCCCGCCGCCGCCGCCCCGCCGCCCTTCGGACGCGCGGCCGCCGTCTACAACGTCATCGACACCCGCCAGTCGTATCTCCAGCAACTGCTCAGCCAGGCGCTGGCGGCCGTCGGCCACGCGCGCGAATCGGAACGGTCGATCCACTTCTCGTACGAGATGGTCGCCCTGTCGCCGGCGACGGCGCGCGCCCTCGGCTACGACGCGGACGCGAGCGCCGGCCGGCCGTTCGTCGAGGTGTCGGGACGCAAGGGGCTCGGCGTGAAGGCCGACGACCTCCTCGATCGCGTGATCGCGGCGGCGCGCACGGAGGTGAGCGCCCGCAACCCGGGGCTGACGGACGCCGAGACGGATCGCATCGCCGCCGTCATCGGCACGGCGGCCGTACGCTACTTCATGATCAAGTACTCGCGCGGCAAGGTCATCGCGTTCGACATCGAGGAGGCCCTCAGCTTCGAGGGCGAGAGCGGTCCGTACCTGCAGTACGCCGCCGTCCGTGCGACGAACATCCTCGAGAAGCTGCGCGCCCGCAACGGCATCGACGAGCAGGCCGTGGCGGCGGCCCTGCCGGAGCTGTCGCCTGCGGCGCTCGCCGAGCCGGACGGCACCGACCTGTGGGCGCTCGCGCTGGATGCCGCCCGCCTCGACGAGATCGTCGAGCAGGCGGTGCGCTCGCTGGAGCTGTCGGTGCTCGCCAAGTACGCCTTCGGTCTGGCGCAGGCCTTCAACACCTTCTATCACCGCTATCCCGTGCTCGGCGAGGACCGCCGCGACGTGCGCCTGTGGCGCGCGGGCGTGGTCGTCTACCTGCGGCGGCAACTGACGCGCGCCCTGAACCTGATGGGGTGCGAGGTCCCGCCCCGCATGTGACGTAGCCCTGCGGCTCTACTCGAACGCGATTCGCGGCAACTCGAGGCGTTCCCGGAGCAGCCGGTCCGCGCCTGCCTGCAGCGATTTCCGGAAGGCGTCCGCCGGCATCCGCGCTCTGAACGGAGCGAGGTCGCCCTCCGTCTCGCGCCGTACCGTCTCCCGCAGCGAGGCATCCGCCGTGTCGCGGGCTACCGTCATCAGCGCCTGATCGAGGTCGGCCAGCCGGGCCAGCAGGCGCCGGCGCGCATCGCCGCGGGCCGTCTTCGCCGCCCCGCGGAGCCCGTCGAGCTCGCCGACCACCTGCCCCGCCAGCTCCCCCAGCGCGGTCGGGTGGCGCTCGCTGCCGCGCACGGCCGTCAGCGCCAGGATGGCGCGATCGAGGTGGGTGACGAGCGTCCGCCGGGGCCGGGCCGGCGGTCCGGCACCGGCGGCTCCCCGGTCGCCGCCGCTCACGCCGACCGCCCGCCGCCAGTCGCCGAACAGCGCGTCCACGTCCGCCTCGCAGAACTCGATCCGCACGGGCCGGCGGCGGGTGCCGGCCGCCTCGCGCCGCTCGACCGTCCGATCGATCGCCCGGAACACGACGCTCAGGGGAATCTGCCGGGTCTGCCAGCCGCGGACGAGGTCGAACGCCGGCCCCACAATCCGGATGAGGTGACCCGCGTTGCGCCGGCACAGGTACGCCTCGACCTGGCGGCAGTAGGCGCCCGGCTCCATCAGGCGTTGCGCTCCCACACCAGCCGCAGGCCGGTCAGGGTGAGGTCGAGGTCGACCTGGTCGATGACGCCGGTCTCCGCCGCGATCGCCCCCGCCAGCCCGCCGGTCGCGACGCAGACCGGAACCCCCTCGCCGGCCAGCGCGCGGCGCAGCCGCTGCACGAGCCCCTCGACCATGGCGACGTAGCCGAAGAACAGGCCCGCCTGCATGGACGCCACCGTCGTCCGGCCGATCAGCTCGGGCGGCCTGCGCACCTCCACCCGCGGCAGCCGCGCCGCGCGCTGGAAGAGTGCGTCCGCCGATATCTCGACGCCCGGGCAGATCACGCCGCCGAGGTACTCGCCGCGCGCCGACACGGCATCGAACGTGGTCGCCGTGCCGAAGTCGACGACGATGACCGGCTGGACGTCGGCGCCGTACAGCGCGCACGCCGCGACCCCGTTGACGAGCCGGTCCGCGCCCACCTCGTGCGGGTTGTCGTAGCGAATCGCGAGACCCGCGTTGCGCGCGTCGACGAGCAGCACCTCGCGGCCCAGGCCGCGCGTCACCATCTCGGTGATGGGCTGCGTGAGCGGCGGCACGACCGACGACACCACGATGCCGTCGATCTGGTCCAGGCGCACGGCCCTCTCGGCGAGCAGTTGCTTGACGACCACCCACAGCTCGTCCGCGGTGCGCTCCGGCCAGGTGGCCAGACGCCAGCTCATCGCCAGCCGCTTGCCCGCGAAGACGCCGAAGACGATGTTCGTGTTGCCGATGTCGACCGCCAGCAGCATCAGTCTCCCTCGGTGCGAGCTCCGCGTTCGGGCGTCGCCAGCCAGTCGATCTCCCCGGCGACGAGGCGCTCGAGACCGTCCCCGCTGCGGACCAGCAGGGCGCCGTCTCCGTCTATGCCGGCCGTCACGCCGCTCCGCCGCCCGCCCGCACCGCTCCAGGCGACGACCGCACCGCGGCTGGCGGGAGCCAGCTCCTCCCAGCGGGCCAGCATCCGGGGCGAACCGCCCTCGGCCAGCACCCGCCGCCAGCGCGCCAGCGCCGCGAGCACCTCGACCAGCACCGCCGCGCGGTCGACCGGTCCATCCACCTCCGCCGCCAGGGAGCTGGCCCGCCCGGCGACCTCGGCCGGATACCTGACCCGCTCGATGTTGATCCCGATGCCGACCACCACGGCGTCAGCCACGCCGCGCAGCCGCGACGCCTCCGTGAGAACGCCGGCCAGCTTGCGCGCGCCCCCTCGGGCGCGGGCCGCCGGCGGCGGTCGTACCACGACATCGTTGGGCCATTCGATCTCGGCCGGCAACCCGGTCACCGCGCGCACGCCTTCCGCCACGGCCACGCCGGCCATCAGCGTCACCGGCTCCGCCCCGCCGCCCCGCAGGACCAGCGAGAAGTACAGCCCGGCGCCCGGCGGCGAGAACCAGCGCCGGCCCTGCCGGCCGCGCCCGGCGGTCTGCCCGCCGGCCAGCACGGTCGTCCCGTCGTCGGCGCCCGCCGCGGCCAGGCGCAGGGCCACGTCGTTCGTGGAGGACGCCGTGGCGACGTAGCTGATCCGGCCCGCGCAGGCGCCGATGCGATCCGCCGCGGCAGCCAGCGCGAGCGCGATGTCCGCGGGGGGCGGCTCCGTCATGCGCCGGTGGGACCCGCGGGCGCTGCCGCCCCGGCCGGGGCCGTCGGACGCAGATTGAAGCTGCAATCGACCGCGGGGGCCGAATGCGTGAGGGCGCCCACCGAGATGCGGTCGGCGCCGCTTGCCGCGAGCTCCGCGACGCGCTCGAGCGTCACGCCGCCCGACACCTCGACCTTCGCCCGCCCGGCGATCCGGTCCACGGCGGCGCGGACGTCGGCCAGCGCGAGGTTGTCGAGCAGGATGATGTCGGCCCCCGCTGCGACCGCTTCGTCGACTTCGCCCAGGCTCTGCGCCTCCACCTCCACGGGCAGTCCGCGTCCGGCGGTCCGGGCGCGCCGCACCGCCTCGGTCACCGATCCGGCGATCCGAATGTGGTTGTCCTTGATCAGGATGCCGTCGTCGAGCGCCGCGCGGTGGCTGGCGCCGCCGCCGGCGCGGACGGCGTGCTTCTCCAGCACGCGCAGCGTCGGCGTGGTCTTGCGCGTATCGAAGATGGCCGACCGCCCCGCCGCCGCGTCCACGAAGCGCCGCGTCAGGGTCGCCGTGCCCGACATGCGCTGCAGGAAATTGAGAGCCGTGCGCTCGGCGCCCAGCAGCGCCGCGGCGCTGCCGGTGATGCGGAAGATCAGCTCGCCGGCCGCGCAGCGGTCCCCGTCCCGGCGCCGGCGATCGACCTCGGCGCCGGGATCGAGCTGCACGAAAGCCTCGACCGCCACGTCGACGCCGGCCAGCACGCAGGCGCCGTTCGCGATCAGCTCGCCGGTCGCCCGCTGCGCCGCCGGGATCGTGGCCCCGGTCGTCACGTCGTCGCGGCAGGCGTCCTCGGCCAGCGCGCGGCGCACGATTTCGCGATAGCTGGATGGGTCGAGCGCGCGCAGTGCACCGGAGCTCACCCACCGAGCTCCTGCAGGATCTGCTCCAGCTTCGCCTGGCGCCCGGCGAGAACCCGCTCCTGCTCCCGCGCCTCGCGCACCACCTCGGGATCGGCCCGCTCGACGAAGGCAGGCTTCGCCAGCCGCGCCTGGAGCACCTCGCGCTGCCGGGTGAGCTTGGCCAGGCTCCGCCCGACGCGTTCCGTCTCCTGCTTGCGATCCACGATGCCGGCCAGCGGGATGTGCAACTGAAAGTCGCGCACGACCCGGCGGACGGTGTCCGGGCTGCGCGCGACCTCGTCGGCGAACTCGAGCGCCGACAGGCCGGCCAGGTGGCGGACGTGGCCGCCGTGGAGCGCCAGCAGCTCGCGCACCTCGGTGGCGGCGCCTTCCACGAGCGCCGTGACCGGGCGCGACGGGGGCACTCCCCACTCGGACCGCACCGTCCGCAGCGTCGTGACGATCTCCTGCAGGAGCGTCATCGCCGCCACCGCGCGGTCGTCGCGCCACGCGGCGACGGGCGCCGGAAACGGCGCCAGGGCAATGGTGCGATCGGTGCCGTTCGGGGCGTGGCCGTCCCCGGCGCGCTGGGGCAGCGCCTGCCAGATCTCCTCGGTGACGAACGGCATGAACGGATGGAGCATGCGCAGGATCCGGTCGTGGACCTCGAGCAGCACGGCGACCGCCGCGTCGCGCTCCGCCGCGTCGCCCTGGAGCCGCGGCTTGACCAGCTCGATGTACCAGTCGGCGTACTCGTGCCAGAAGAAGTGATACAGGCGATCCGCCGCGACGTCGAAGCGGAACCCCTCGAAGGCCGCCTGCAGCTCGCCGCTCAGCTCCCCGGTGCGATGCAGGATCCAGCGGTGAATGAGATCGAGATCGCCGGCGGGCGGCACGTCCGGCCGGGTCCGCGCCGCGGCGGGCAGGTTCATCAGCACGAACCGGGAGGCGTTCCAGATCTTGTTGACGAACTGGCGGTAGCCGCGCAGCCGCCCTTCCGACAGCGAGATGTCCATCCCCGGCGACGCCAGGGCCGCCAGCGTGAACCGGAACGCGTCGGCGCCGATCTCCCCGATCAGCTCGAGCGGATCGACCACGTTGCCCTTCGACTTGCTCATCTTCTGGCCGTGGGCGTCCCGCACGAGCGAGGTGATGTAGACGGTCTCGAACGGCACGCCGCCGGCGAACTTCACGCCGAGCATCATCATCCGCGCGACCCAGAAGAAGATGATGTCGTGGGCCGTGATCAGCAGGCTCGTCGGGTAGTAGCGCGCCAGGTCGGCCGTGGCGTCCGGCCACCCCATCGTGCTGAACGGCCACAGGCCCGAGCTGAACCAGGTGTCCAGGACGTCCGTGTCCTGCCGCAGGCCGCCCCCGCACGTGCACGCGGCGGGCGCCTCTTCCGCGACGTGCACCGCGCCGCAATCGTCACAATGCCAGGCCGGAATCCGGTGTCCCCACCACAACTGCCGCGAGATGCACCAGTCGTGGATGTTGGTCATCCACTCCTCGTACGTCCTCGTCCAGTTCTCCGGCACGAACGTCGTGCGCCCCTGGTGGACGGCCTCGAGCGCGCGTTCGGCCAGCGGCGCGATCCGCACGAACCACTGGGTCGACAGCAGCGGCTCGATGACCGTCCCGCACCGCTGGCAGTGCCCCACGGCGTGCACGTGGTCGGCGACGCCCGCGAGCAGCCCGTCCGCCTCGAGCTCGGCCACGAGGCCGTCGCGCGCCGCGAAGCGGTCGCGGCCGGCGTAAGGCCCCGCCTCGCCGGTCATGCGGCCGTCCTCGTCGATGACCGATACCTGCGGCAGCTCGTGGCGCTGGCCGATCTCGAAGTCGTTCGGGTCGTGCGCCGGCGTGACCTTCACGGCGCCGGTCCCGAACGCCGGGTCGACGAACGCGTCGGCAATGACGGGCAGCTCGCGCCCGATGACGGGCAGCACCACCCGCCGGCCGACCAGCTCCCGGTAGCGGTCGTCGTCCGGGTGCACGGCGACGGCGGTGTCGCCCAGCATCGTCTCCGGGCGCGTGGTCGCCACGATGACCGTCCCCTCGCCGTCGCGCAGCGGGTAGCGCAGCCGGTAGAGCTTGCCCGCCGTGTCGCGGTGGTCCACCTCCAGGTCGGAGAGCGCGGTTCGGCAGCGCGGACACCAGCTCACCAGATAGGTGCCGCGGTAGATGAGTCCCTCGTCGTGCAGCGAGACGAACACCCGGCGGACCGCCCGCGACAGGCTCTCGTCGAGCGTGAAGCGCTCGCGCGACCAGTCGACCGACGAGCCGAGCTTGCGCATCTGGCTGGTGATGGTCCCGTGGCTGTGCTCGACCCACGCCCAGACGCGCGCCTCGAACGCCTCCCGGCCCAGCTCGTGGCGGGTGCGCCCCTCCGCGGCGAGCTGCTTCTCGACGACGTTCTGGGTCGCGATGCCGGCGTGGTCCGTGCCGGGCAGCCACAGCACGTCGTAGCCCTGCATGCGCTTCCAGCGGGCCACGATGTCGGGCAGGGTCTGGTTGAGCGCGTGTCCGATGTGCAGCCAGCCGGTGACGTTCGGCGGCGGCAGCACCATGCTGAAGGGCGGGCGGCCGGACGCCGGGTCGGCCCGGAACGCACCGACCTGCTCCCAGTACGCGTACCACTTGGGGTCGATCTTCGTGTGCTCGAAGACCTTCGTCAGCTCGGGCATACGCGGCAAGTCAGGCGCGCGTCTCGTCGCGCCGCACGTGGCTCTCGATGAACTCGGAGATGGCCTGCATCGGCGTGCCCGGCTGGAACACCCCCTCGATGCCGACCGCGTTCAGTCGGGCCAGGTCGGCATCCGGAATGATCCCCCCGACGACCACGAGCACGTCGTCGAGCCCCTTGGCCGCGAGCAGCTCCATCAGGCGGGGACAGATGTGGTTGTGGGCGCCGGACAGGATGGACAGGCCGATCACGTCCGCGTCCTCCTGCAGAGCGGCGTCGACGATCTGCTCGGGCGTCTGCCGCAGGCCGGTATAGATGACCTCCATCCCCGCGTCGCGGAGCGCGCGCGCGATGACCTTGGCTCCCCGATCGTGCCCGTCGAGCCCCGGCTTGGCGATGACGACTCGTATTTTTCGCATTAGATGGGGCTGCGCCCCAAGCCCCCGGCGTCCGCTTGCGGGGACCCCATAGCCCCGCGCCGCTACCGCCGAGGCGCGCCGTGCGCGCCTTGCAGAGGCTGCGCCTCTGCTGGCTACACGGCCGGCGTTTCCTCGTACTCGCCCCAGACGTCGCGCAGCGCGTCGCACATCTCGCCGACCGTCGCGTAGGCGCGCACGGCGGCCAGCAGCGGCGGCATCAGGTTCGCGGTCCCGGCGGCCGCGTAGCGCAGCTCGTCGAGCGCGCGCTCGACCGCGGCGGCGTCGCGCCGGGCGCGCAGTCGCTCCAGGGCCGCGCCCTGCTCGCGCTCGACGCGGTCCTCGATCTGCAGGATCGGCGGCTCCGCGCCGCCGGTCTCGACGTGCCGGTTCACCCCGACGATGGTCTGCGCGCCCGATTCGACGGCCTGCTGGAGGCGGTACGCGCTCTCGGCCACCTCGCGCTGCGGGTAGCCCTCCTCGATGGCCTCGACCATGCCGCCGTAGCGGTCGATGGCCGCGAAGTAGTCGCGCGCGCCGGCCTGGAGGTCCTCCGTCAGCCGCTCCAGATAGTACGACCCGCCGAGCGGGTCGACGACATCGACCACCCCGCTCTCGTGCGCGATCACCTGCTGTGTCCGCAGCGCCAGCAGCGCCGCCTCGGAGGTCGGCAGCGCGAGCGCCTCGTCCAGCGAGTTGGTGTGCAGGGAGTTGGCGCCGCCGAGCACCGCGGACAGCGCCTGCAGCGCCGTGCGCACGACGTTGTTGTAGGGCTGCTGCGCCGTCAGGCTCACGCCGGCGGTCTGGGCGTGGAAGCGCAGCTTCCACGAGCGCTCGTCGCGGGCCCCGAAGCGCTCGCGCATGGCGTTCGCCCACAGCGCGCGCGCGGCGCGGTACTTGGCAATCTCCTCGAAGAAGTCGCTGTGGGCGTTGAAGAAGAAGGATATCCTCGGCACGAACCGATCGACGGGCAGGCCGGCGTCGACGCCGTGCTGCACGTACTCGATGCCGTCGCGCAGCGTGAACGCCAGCTCCTGCAGCGCCGTCGCGCCCGCCTCCCGAATGTGGTAGCCGCTCACCGAGATGGTGTTCCAGCGCGGCACCTCGTCGGCGCAGAAGGCGAACACGTCGGTCACCAGCCGCATGGATGGGCGCGGCGGATAGATGTACTCCTTCTGCGCGATGTACTCCTTCAGGATGTCGTTCTGAATCGTGCCGGAGAGCACGTCCCACGAGGCGCCCTGCCGCTCCGCCACGACGAGATACATGGCGAAGATCATCGCCGCCGGCGAGTTGATCGTCATCGACGTGGTGATGCCGTCGAGGCGGATGCCGTCGAACAGCGTCTCCATGTCGGCGAGCGACGCGACGCTGACGCCGCACTTGCCCACCTCGCCGAGCGACAGCGGGTGATCCGGGTCGCGCCCCATGAGCGTGGGCAGGTCGAACGCCACGCTCAGGCCGGTCCCGCCGGCGGCCAGCAGCTCGCGGTAGCGCCGGTTCGTCTCCGTCGGGGTGCCGAACCCCGAGAACTGGCGCATCGTCCAGAGCCTGCCGCCGTAGCCTGACGCGTGGATGCCGCGCGCGTAGGGAAACTCGCCGGGGGCGCCCAGCGCCTCCGGCGTCGCCCCGGGGGCGTCCGCCGCCGTATAGAGCTGCTGGCTGGACTGAGCCCTGGCCGTCGGCGACGTCATGACCGCAGTCGGAAGGCGATGAGCTGGGTCACGTCGCCGGTCGGCGACGTGGCCGCGAGCTCCACCACGTAGTCGCCCGGCGGCAGGTGGATGGGCCGCAGGTCGACCTGATAGGGCCGCCCCTCGTCGGCCTGCCCCACATCGAGCGGGTGGATCAGCTCGCCGCCGCGGTTGAGCAGGCGGGCCCTGACGTCGGGCCGCTCCGTGCCCGGCGCGTACGCCTCGAACCGGATGAGGAGGCGCTCGGTGCGGCGGAACTCGCGCGACGCGGTCGGGGCGGCATCCCAGTCGTCGACCAGCGCCTGCCACTCCTGGTGGTTCCGCGCGCGCACGAACGACGGGGTGCTCAGGACCAGATCCGTGCCGGTGAAGTCCGGTATCTCGATCTCCCGGCGGTCGCGGTCGATCACCTCCCCCGTCTCGTCCTCCACCGCCAGGCTCAACTGCAGCGTGCCCGGCTCCGCCTCGAACTCGACCCGGGCCTCGGCAGGCGGCGCGTTGCTCGCGGCGCGGCGCCGGCTCGTGCCGCGCCCGGCCCGGCTCTCGCCCTCGGGCACGCGCCCGCGATACGACGGCCCGCCGGCGTCGCTCAGCGCGGTCAGGAGCACCCGCGCCGGGGCTTCCCCGCCGCGCCGCGCCTGCACCGCCGGCTCCCACAGGAACGTCACCCGGGTCCGCCCGTTGTCGCCCCTGGCCGTACCGATCCACGTGCGCACCGGTCGGCCGCCGCGCCGCGGCTGGGCCAGCGAGGCCAGCGCCGTGTCGACCGCCTTCGGCGGCTCGAAGACCGCGGTCGTCAGCGCGCGCTCGGCATCGCGCTCGGTCAGCGCCCAGTAGCCCTGACGGTGCCGCACGTCGATGTCGTCGCGCGCGACGCGCACCTCGATCTCGTGGTACTTGCCGTCGGTCGGCGAACGCGACGAGTTGTACCCCAGCAGGTAGTAGGCGCTCGAGTCGTCCACCATCTGCCGCAGGCCCGACAGCGGATCGTTGCGGTTCATGATGGTGCGCCCGTCGGTCTCGCTCGCCAGGACGTACAGCGTGCCCCGGGTCGAGCGCAGCACCCGGTCGTCCATCCGGCGGTCCACAAGCGGCTGGCTGAAGTCGTACTCGCTGACGGCCAGCCCGCGCGGGTCGAACGCGTAGATGGTCGTGTTGAACCGGTTGGCGGCCGTGTACACGTCCCGCAGATCGAAGGTGAGGCCCTGGTCCGAGAAGAACTGGTACGTCTCCTCGAAGTGCTGCATCCGCGGATCCTGCTGCACCGGCATCGGCGCGAACTCCGAGTTCTCGCTGCGGTGCTGGGGCGGCACGTAGTTCGAGTAGCCCTCGCTGATGAGCAGGACGTTCTTGCGCCCCTCGCGCAGCGAACCGAGACGGATCATCAGCCCCTCGAGCGCCGACAGCGACACCTCGTTGCGCATCCGCTCGACGATCTCCGTCGGGTAGTGCGCGTAGCGCTGCTCGAACATGTTCGTCGGCTCGTAGTCGAACTTGCGCCCGTAGAAGTTCTCGGCCGCCTCGATGACCGCTTCGTGGTTGCGGGTCACCCGCACCTCGGACAGCGGCGTCAGCGGATGCATGATGCCGACCATGTCGGTCGGATTCAGGCTGGTGCGCAGGAAGTCGGCCAGCGCCCGGCCGGCGCGCACGCCGTTCCCCCAGCGCACGTGGTAGTCGTCGAAGAACACGACGAAGATGCGCGTATCGGCGCGCTGGGCCTCGCGCTCCTCGTCGTTGATGTTAATGATCTCGCGCGCCGGCTCCGCGTCCGGCGCGGGCACGCCGGTGATCTCGACCCGCTGGAACGACTCGATCGTCTGCAGCTCGCCGTCTTCGAACACCTGGAAGTCGGCGGCCTCGAGGTCCCGGACGTGGTTGCCGTCGTCGTCGGTGACGATCACGTCGACCCGGATGAAGTTGATGCCCGTCCGGAAGATGGGCGGCTGGTCCTGCGCGTCGTCGGCCGCCGCCTCGCCGTCGGGCGGCGCGGCCGGCGCAGGCTCCTGCTGCTGGGTGTGCACACCAGCGGCCAGCGCCAGGATGAACGAGCCGAGCAGCAGCGAACGCAGTCTGGGATTACGCATGGGCACCCCGCACCTGGAAGGCCACGGTCACTCGAAGGCCACGGTCAAATGATAACATCGGCTTTGGCGGCGTCTCGGCGCGCGGGACACGGGAGTCCCCGCAAGCGGACGCCGGGGGGGTTCCTTACCAGCATGCCGGAGGTCGCCGATCGTTTGCCGCCGTTGACCGTGCTCTCCGACGACGAGCAGTTGCTGCGCGCCAGCGTGCGCGAGTTCGCCGCAACGGAAGTCGCGCCGCTCGTGCGGCAGATGGACGAGCAGGCCGAGATTCCCCGCGCGCTGATCGACAAGCTCTTCGATCTCGGCGTGATGGGGATCGAGATTCCCGAGGCGCTGGGCGGCGCCGGCGGCCACTTCTTCCTCTCCGTCCTCGTGGTGGAAGAGCTGTCGAAGGTCGATCCGTCGGTCGCGCTGCTCGTCGACGTGCAGAACACGCTCGTCATCAACGCGCTGCTCCGCTGGGGCAACGACGACGTCAAGGCCCGTTTCCTCCCGCGGCTGGCCGGCGGCACAGTCGGCGCCTACGCGCTGTCGGAGGCCAACTCGGGCAGCGACGCGTTCGCGCTGGCGACCCGCGCCGTCGCGGACGGCGGCGACTTCGTCCTGAACGGCCGCAAGCTCTGGATTTCCAACGCGCAGGAAGCCGACGTGTTCATCGTCTTCGCGAACGCCGCGCCCGAGGCCGGCCACCGGGGCATCACCGCGTTCCTCGTCGAGCGCGGCATGCCCGGTTTCCGGGTGGGCAAGAAGGAGGACAAGCTCGGCATCCGCGCCAGCAGCACCTGCGAGCTGCTGCTGGACGACTGCCGCGTGCCGCGCGCCAACATCCTCGGCGAGCTGGGCCGCGGCTACCGCGTGGCGATCGAGACGCTCAACGAGGGCCGCATCGCCATCGGCGGCCAGATGGTCGGCCTGGCGCATGGCGCCCTGAACCACACGCTCGCGTTCGTGCAGCAGCGGCAGCAGTTCGGCCGGCCGATCGGCGAGTTCCAGGGCGTTCAGTTCCAGCTCGCGCAGGCCGCCACCGAGCTCGAGGCGGCGCGGCTGACGGTCTACAACGCAGCCCGGCTGCGCGACGCCGGACACCGCTACACGACCGCCGGCGCGATGACCAAGCTCTACGCGTCGCAGGTCGCCGAGCGCGTCACATCGCTGGCCGTGCGGCTGTTCGGGGGCGTCGGCTACACGAAGGACTACCCGGTCGAGAAGCTGTACCGCGACGCGATCATCGGGCAGGTCTACGAGGGCACCTCCAACATGCAGCTCCAGACGATCGCGAAACAGCTTCTCGAGCCCGACGACCGCGGCTAGGCGCGCACAGCGCGCCTCGGCGGTAGCGGCGCGGGGCGAAGGGGTCCCCGCAAGCGGACGCCGGGGGCTTGGGGCGCAGCCCCATCTAAGTCTAAGAGAGGAGCTGCTCGAAGATGGGGCGCAGGCGGTCCGCCGTCGCGTCCGGCGTCTCGGGCACCACGCGGGTGTCAGCCACCACGGTCATGAAGTTGGTGTCCCCCTCCCAGCGGGGCACCAGGTGCACGTGCAGGTGCCCCGGCGCGCCGGCGCCGGCGGCGCGGCCCAGGTTGATTCCCACGTTGAGGCCGTGCGGCGAGTACGCCTGCGTCAGCGCCATCTCGGCCGTGCGCGTCAACGACGCCAGCTCGCCCAGCTCGGCCGGGTCCAGGTCAGCCAGCGTCGCCGCGTGCCGGTTCGGCACGACCATCAGGTGGCCGTTGTTGTACGGAAACTTGTTCAGAATGACGAAGCAGTGCGCCCCGCGATGCAGGATGAGGACGGACGGCGGACTCGCGTCGAGCGCCCCGCAGAAGATGCACGAGCCGGCGCCGCCCGCGCTCGCGCCGGTTACGTACGCCAATCTCCAGGGGGCCCAGAGGCGCTCCACGGCGGGGGATCCGCGTCAGTACGGCGCCATCTCGCGATCGTGCAGCGGCGGCCTGGAGGGCGGGGGCGCCGGCCGGGCCGGCTCCCTGTCCCGATTGATGAGATCCTTGAGCTCCTTGCCGGGCTTGAAGTAGGGCACGCGCTTGGACGGCACGTCGACGCGGTCGCCCGTCTTGGGATTGCGGCCCTTGCGCGGCTCGCGGCGCCGGAGGCGGAAGCTGCCGAACCCCCGCAGCTCGATCTTCTCGCCGCGGCGCAACGCGTCGGTGATGCTTCGGAATACCGTCTCGACGATTACCTCCGAGTGCTTCTTCGTGAGGTCAGCGACACGAGCGACTTCCTCCACCAGTGCCGCCTTCGTCATGCTCCCGCCGGCCACGAACTCCTCCCATCCGACGCGCCAGCCCGCCAATCGGGGGTCTTCACCGCGGGCTGCTAGTCGTACGACCTCCCGCTGTGCCGGAAATGGTCGCCCAACGTCACCTCGGGTGACTCGGTGTTGGCGTAGTTCTGCCAGTTGGTCTCGTAGTCATCGGACTTCAGGGCGCGGATGCTCAGCCCGATCTTGTGCTCGTCGGGGCTCAGCTTGATGATCCGCATCTTGATCGTCTCGTCGACCTTGATCTCCTCCTGCCCGCCCTGATCGGCGTCGAACTCCGAGACGTGGATCAGCCCTTCGATACCTTCGGACAGCTCCACGAACGCGCCGAAGTTGGTCACCCGCACCACCTTCCCTTCGACGACGTCCCCCACGCGATTGTTCCCGAAGAAGTCGTCCCAGATATCCGTCGCCAACTGCTTGAGCCCGAGCGACAGGCGCTGGCTGTCCGGGTCGACGTTGAGGACCATCGCCTCCACCTCGTCGCCCTTCTTCAGCACGTCGGACGGATGGGCGAGCCGCTTGCTCCACGACATGTCCGAGATGTGGATCAGGCCGTCGATGCCGTCCTCGACCTCGACGAACGCGCCGAACTCGGTCAGGTTGCGCACGGTGCCGTTGATCCTGGAACCGACCGGATAGCGCTGCGCGAGCTCGTGCCAGGGATTGGCCTCGATCTGCTTGAGGCCCAGCGAGATTCGCCGCGCTTCCGGATCGACGCCCAGCACCATCGACTCGATGGTATCGCCGACGGTGAGGAGCTTCGACGGATGCTTCACCCGCTTGCTCCACGACATCTCCGAGACGTGGATCAGGCCTTCCACGCCGGGCTCGAGCTCGACGAACGCGCCGTAGTCGGTCAGGCTGACGACCTTGCCCGAGAGGCGCTGGCCGACCGGGTAGCGCTCGGTCACCGACGCCCACGGGTCGGCATGGAGCTGCTTGTAGCCCAGCGACACGCGTTCGGTGGACGGGTCGAACTTCAGCACGATGATCTCGACCTCGTCGTTGACCTTGAAGATCTCCGACGGGTGCTGCGCGCGGCCCCACGACATGTCGGTCACGTGGAGCAGGCCGTCGATGCCGCCGAGGTCGATGAAGGCGCCGTAGTCGGTGAGATTCTTGACGACCCCCTGCATCACCTTGCCCTCGGCCATGTTGGCCAGCGTCTCCTTCTTCTTCTCGGCGTTCTCCTCTTCGAGCAGGACCTTGCGGGACAGGACGATGTTGCCCCGCTTCTTGTTGACCTTGATCACCCGCATCCGGAGCTCCTGCCCCTTCAGGGCATCGAGGTTCCGGACGGGCCGCACGTCGATCTGCGACCCCGGCAGGAAGGCGCGGACGCCGATGTCCACCGCGACGCCGCCCTTGATCCGCTCGATGACGCGGCCGATCACGACGCGGCGGTCCGTATAGGCCTTCTCCACGTCGTCCCAGATCTTCATCTTCTCGGCCTTCTCGCGCGACAGCACGATGTGGCCCTCGCGGTCCTCGGTCCGCTCGAGCAGGACGTCGACCGCGTCGCCCGGCTGAACCGTGACCTCGCCGTTCTCGTCGAGGAACTCGTTGATGGAGATGATGCCTTCCGACTTGTAGCCGACGTCGACGATGACCTCGGAGGCCGAGACCTTGAGGACAGTCCCTTCGATGACTTCACCCTCGGTGATGTTTCGAAAGCTGCTGTTGTACAGTTCCAGGAGGCGGGCGTACTCGGCCGAGTCGACCGCTTCGCCGTCGGCATCGACGTCGATCATGCCGGCGTTCGCGACATCGTGTGGGTTGGTCATGCTCTCGGGATTCTCCTCAGTCCTCGACACGCGGCGGGCCTCCACTCCGTGGCAGGCTCACCCGGCCGCATACCTCTGAATCGAGATAAGCACCAGACTATACGATGCTTAGCGGCAGACGGTCAACCGCAAGCAGGGCCCGGAAACGGGCGCCGGCGCGACGGGGCCGCGGCAGCCTCAGGCGCTCCGCAGCCGCTCGCGGACGATCGCCAGCACGCGGTCGACCACCGTCTCGATCGGCACGCCGGTGGTATCGATGACGGCGGCGTCGGGGGCCCGCTTGAGCGGCGACACCCGGCGCGTGCTGTCGAGGCGATCCCGCTGCGCCAGCGCGTGGGCGACCGCGCCGATCTCGGCGGCGCGCGAGGGGTGGTGGGCCGGGTCCCGGGCCCGGCGCGACGCGCGCTCCTCCGGCGACGCGTCCAGGTAGATCTTGGCGGTCGCGTCCGGAAAGACGACGGTGCCGATGTCGCGCCCCTCCATCACGATGGGACCGCCTGCGGCGTACCGGCGCTGCAACGCGACGAGCAGCCCGCGGACGCGCGGCATGCTGGCCACCCGCGCCGCCGCGGCGTCGATGGCGGGCGTGCGGATCGCGTCGGTCACGTCGTGGCCGTCGATCGCGACCCGCCCTTCGCCGAGCTCCAGCACGGCGCTGGCCGACACGGCGGCCACGGCCTCCTCGTCGTCGAGCGAGCGGCCCTCGTGCTGCGCCTTCCAGGCCACGGCCCGGTACATCGCGCCGGTGTCGACGTAGCGCCAGCGCAGGGAGCGCGCCACCGCCCGGGCGACCGTCCCCTTGCCGGCGCCCGAGGGGCCGTCGATGGCGACCACCGCGGTCATGGCGCCGCCTCCGGCGCCAGCGGCGCGCGCGCGCCGGCGTCCGCCACGGCCGCGCGCAGCGCCGCCAGCTCCCGCCGCGACAGCTCGCGGTGGCAGCCCGTCTTCAGGTGGCGGTCCCGGATCGGGCCGAACTGGACGCGCCGCAGGCGGCGCACCGTGTGACCGACGACCGCGAGCATGCGCCGCACCTGCCGGTTGCGGCCCTCGCGCAGGGTGATCTCGAGACGCGCCTGGTCCTCGCTCCGCGTCCGGTGCCCGCCGAGCAGGCGCACCTCGACCGGCGCGGTGCGCCGGCCGTCGAGCGGCACGCCGGCGCGGAGACGCCGCAGGCTCGCCGCGCTCGGGACCCCTTCGACCAGCGCCTCGTACACGCGCTCGAGACCGTGGCGCGGATGCATCAGGCTGGCGGCCAGATCGCCGTCGTTCGTCAGCAGCAGCAGTCCCTCGGAGTCGTAGTCGAGGCGGCCGACGGGGTATACGTACTCGCGCACGCGCGGCAGCAGGTCGAGCACCGTCCGGCGCCGCTGCGGGTCGTTGCGGGTCGTGACCACGCCACGCGGCTTGTTGAGCAGGAGGTAGCGCAGCCGCCGGGCCTGGCCGACGCGCCGGCCGTCCACGCGCACGGCGTCGCGGGCCGGGTCGGCGCGCGTGCCGAGGGTGGTGACGACGCGGCCGTTGACGGTCACGCGCCCCTCCTGCATCAACCGCTCGGCGGCGCGGCGCGAGGCGACCCCGGCACCCGACAGGATCTTCTGCAGCCGCACACCGGGCGCGCGCCCCGCGGCGGACGGTGCGGCAACCACGGACTCTCAGTGCACCTGCTGCTTCGGCGGATCCGGCTCGTCCGGCCCGGATTCGAACGGCAGCGTCTCGTTGAACGGATCGGTGTCGCCGAGGCTGGCCGGGACGTCCATGCCCAGCGCCTCGGCCATGTCCTCGACCCGGGGCAGATCCGACAGGTCCTTGAGGCCGAAGCGGTCCAGGAACTCGCGCGTCGTGGCGTACAGGAAGGGGCGGCCGACCACCGCCTTGCGTCCCGTCACCTTGATCAGCCGCCGCTCGACCAGCGTGCCGAGCACGCCCGACGTGTTGACGCCGCGAATCTCGGCGATCTCCGGGCCGGTGATCGGCTGGCGATACGCCACGACGGCCAGCGTCTCGAGCGCCTGGACGGACAGCCGCTGCTTGGAGTGCTCGTGAAACAGCCGCCTGACCCATTCCGACAGCTCCGGACGCGTGACGATCTGGTAGCCGCCCGCGACCTCGACCAGCCCCAGGCCGCCGGCCCGCTGCTCCCAGTCGCGCCGGACCGCCGCCAGCGCCTCCTCGACGTGCTCCGGCGGCTCGCCGTCGAGCAGCTTCACCAGCGTCTTCAGGGTCAGCGGCTCGGGCGACGCGAAGATGAGCGCCTCGACGATCGCCTGCAGCTCGCGCAGGTCGTCAGCCATCGCCAGCCACTCCGGGGCGCGGGGCGTCGTCCGGCCGCGCCCGCGCGTACACCCGTATCGGACCGAACGGTCCGCTCTGGAACACGCGGACCAGCTTCAGGCGGATCATCTCGAGCAGCGCCAGGAACGTGGTGATGAACGCCGGCCGGGTCTCCGCGTCCGAGAACAGCTCGTCGAACCCGCAGGCGCGCGTGTCGGACAGGCGCTCGAGCAGTTGCCCGATGCGCGTCTCGATCGACATGACGGCGGTCGGCACGGCGAATTTCGGGCGCTCGCGCGCCCGCGTCAGCACCGACTGGAAGGCCTGCAGCAGGCTGAACAGGTCGACCTCGAGCTCGCGCTCGATCGGCTCGCCGGCGAGGTCCGCCACGCGCCCGTCCGGCCGCATCCACTGGGCGCTGCGCACGGTCTCCCGCTCGTGCAGCAGCTCGGCGGCGGCCTTGAACTTCCGATGCTCGAGCAGGCGCCGCACCAGCGCGTCGCGGGGATCCTCCGGCTCTTCGTCCTCCTCCTCCGTCTCGAGCCTGGGCACGAGCAGGCGCGACTTGATGTGGATGAGCGTGGCCGCCATCACCAGAAACTCGCCCGCCACGTCGAGGTCGAGCTCCTGCATCAGGTCGAGGTAGGCCAGGTACTGCTCGGAGACCAGCGCGATCGGAATGTCGTAGATGTCGATCTCGTGCTTCCGGATCAGGTGCAGGAGCAGGTCGAGCGGCCCCTCGAAGTTGTCGAGCTTGACCGGGTAGTCCGGGAGGATCGACTCGAAGCCCTGCGGCACGTTCATCGCTGGCCACCCCGCATCAGTCGTAGACCAGGCCCACGGCGTCCCGCACGCGCTCCATCGTCGCGCGCGCGATCGCGCTCGCGCGGCGCGATCCGTCGAGCACGATCTCCCGCACGCGCCCCGGCTGGGCCAGCAGCTCGGCCCGCCGCTCGCGCACGGGATCGAGCCGGGCGTTGATGGCGCGCGCCAGACTGTCCTTCACCTCCACGTCGCCCACCGTGCCCGCCCGGTACCGGCGCTTGAACTCGTCCACCTCGGCCGCGTCGGGATTGAAGGCATCGTGGTAGACGAAGACGGGGTTGCCCTCGACCGTGCCCGGGATGTCCGCGCGGATCCGCTTGGGGTCGGTGTACATGCGCATCACCTTCTTGCGCACCGTCCCGGCGTCGTCGGACAGGTCGATGGTGTTCCCGTAGCTCTTGCTCATCTTGCGGTTGTCGATGCCGGGCAGGCGCGGCACGCGCGTCAGCAGCGGCTGGGGCTCCGGGAAGAGCTCCCCGAAGAAGCCCTGAAAGCGGCGGACCACCTCGCGCGTCAGCTCCAGGTGGGGCACCTGGTCGTCGCCCACGGGCACGTACTCGGCGCCGTACATGAGCACGTCCGCGCCCTGCAGCAGCGGGTAGCCGAGGAAGCCCAGGGTGGAGAGGTCGCGGTCGGCGAGCTGCTCGATCTGCTCCTTGTAGGTCGGCACCCGCTCCAGCCAGGGGATGGGCACCACCATCGACAGCAGCAGGTACAGCTCGGCGTGCTCCGGCACCAGCGACTGCACGAAGATCGTGCTCCGCTCGGGGTCGATGCCCGCGGCGATCCAGTCCGTGACGTTGTCGTACGCGTGGCCGGTCAGCTCGTCCGTTCTGGCGTACTCGCTGGTCAGCGCGTGCCAGTCCGCGACGAAGTACATGCAGTCGTAGCCGGACTGCAGCTCGGCCCAGTTCCCGAGCGCCCCGACCAGGTGCCCGAGGTGCAGCTTGCCGGTCGGCCGCATGCCGGAGACGACGCGCCGCTGCCTTGTTTCGGATGCCACGAGCTAGAAGAGGTTACAGCAGGATACGGCCGGCCGTGCGATTCGGCAAGTTCTCGATCAGATGGGGCTGCGCCCCGAACCCCCGGCGGCCGCTTGCGGGGACCCCACAGCCCCGCGCCTAGGCGAAGTGCGCGACGAGCACCCCGGCCAGCCGCGGGCCCACGACGCGCTGCAGCTCGTCGCGGCTGGCGCGGCGCACGTTGGCGGCGCTGCCGAACCGCTCCAGCAGCAGCTTGCGGCGTTTCGGCCCGATGCCCGGCACCTCGTCGAGGTCCGAGCGCAGGTCGCGCATCCTGCGCGCGCGGCGGTGGAACGTCACGGCGAACCGATGCGCCTCGTCGCGGATGCGCTGCACGAGCCTGAGCGCGCCGCTGTGCCGGTCGAGCGCAAGCGGCTCCTGCCGGTCGCGCGTCACGAGCAGCTCCTCGCGCTTGGCGATGCTGATCGCCACCAGGTTCGCGAGGCCGAGCCGCTCGAGCGCCTTGTATGCCGCGGAGAGCTGCCCCTTCCCGCCGTCGACGATCACCAGGTCGGGAAACGGCCCGCCCTGCTCCAGCAGGCGGCGGTAGCGCCGCAGCACGACCTCCTCCATGGCGGCGAAATCGTCGGGATGGGCCGCGCGGCTGTTGCGGATGCGGTACTTCCGGTACTCGCTGCGGCGCATGACGCCGTCCTCGCACACCACCATCGAGGCGACGCTCTCCGCGCCCTGAATCGTCGAGATGTCGAAGCACTCGACGCGCCGCGGCAGCCCCGGCAGACCCAGCACGGCGCGCAGCTCGTCGAGCGCCGCCCCCTGCGCCCGCGCGTGCTCGCCGTAGCGCGAGTCGTAGCCCAGGGCGGCGTTGCGGCCAGCCAGCTCCAGCAGCCCGCGCTTGTCGCCGCGCCGCGGCACGTGCAGCCGCACCCGCCGCGCCGCGCGCGCAGACAGCCAGCCGGCCAGCGCCGCGTCGTCGTCGAGCGCGACCGGCACGTGCACCTCCGGCGGCACGTCGCGCACCTCGTAGAACTGCTGCAGGGCCGCCTCCACCACGTCGCGCTCGGACCGGTCCGGCGCCTCGACGGCGTCGGTCACCAGCTCGACCCGCTCCACGACCCGCCCGCCCCGCATCTGGAACACCAGCACCACGGCGCCGGCCGGCCCCAACTTGACGCCGAACGCGTCGCGGTCGCCCAGCCGCGCCGTCGCCATCTTCTGCTGGCGGTCCCTGAGCGTCTCGATCGTGCGCACCGCGTCCCGGATCTGGGCCGCCTGCTCGTAGTGCAACCCGTCCGCGGCGGCCTGCATCTGGGTCCGCAGCTCGGCGAGCAGCTCGTCGTTGCGGCCGTCGAGGAACATCTGCGTGTGGGCGACGGCGGTCGCGTACTCGGCCTCGCCGCACAGCTCCTCCACGCACGGCGCGATGCAGCGCTTGATGTCGTACTCGAGGCAGGGCCGCCCGCGCCGGCCGTTGATGACCTCGTTGCACGAGCGCATCCCGAACAGCCGGTGCGTCAGCGACATGGTCTTGCGGGCGAACGTGGCGGGCAGGAACGGCCCGGCATAGAAGTTGCCGTCGCGGGCCACGCGGCGGGCGACCAGCACGCGCGGGAAGCGCTCGGTGGTGGTCACCTGCAGGTACGGGTAGTTCTTGTCGTCGCGCAGCAGGATGTTGTAGCGCGGCGCGCGCTGCTTGATGAGGTTGTTCTCCAGCGCCAGCGCCTCGACCAGCGAGTCGGTCACGATGACCTCGAGCCCCGCCACCTCGTCGAGCAGGGCGTCGGTCTTGGGGCTCGACCCGTAGGCGCCCAGGTAGCTTCGCACGCGGTCGCGCAGCGCCGTGGCGCGACCCACGTAGATGGTCGCGCCCGCGCGGTCGGAGTACAGGTAGACCCCGGGCTGCTCGGGCAGACGGCCGATCTGGTCCTTGAGGTCCCGAATGGGCATGTCCTGCACCACCGCCGCGCCGGCGGCCGCCCGCGGCGCGCGGGACCCGCGGCCGCCGCGGCGCGTTGCCAATCCCCGCCGGAAAATTATATCGTCCGGCCTTCGGCTCTCGATCCCTCGTCCAAGATGACCTTCACCGGCACCATCGGCGCGCTCTGCCTGTACCCCCTGCGCGCCATCATCGAGCTGTGCGTCCGCCTGGGCGTGCATCCCAACCTGCTGACCCTGACCGGGGTCATCATCAACGCCGGCGCGGGCTGGGCGCTGGGAACCGGCCACTTCAGGACCGCCGGCCTCGTCATGGTCGTCGCGAACATCTTCGACTTCATCGACGGCAAGGTCGCCGAGCGAACCGCGCTTTCGTCGCGCTTCGGCGGATTCTGGGACTCGGTGATGGACCGCTTCTCGGACATCCTCCTGTTCATCGGCCTCATCTACCTCTACGCCGCCCTCGACCGGACGGACTACGTGCTGATCACGGCGCTGGCGCTCATGTTCTCCGTGATGACCAGCTACACGCGCGCGCGGGCCGAGTCGCTGATCGAGAAGTGCAAGGTCGGCTTCATGGAGCGCCCAGAGCGCATCGTGCTGTTCATGATCGGCGCGTTCACGAACCGCATGGGCGCGGTGATGTGGGTAATCCTGGTGCTGTCGGTCGTGACGGTGGTCGACCGGATCTACTACACGTGGCACGAGCTCCGCACGGCCGACCAGGACCATGTCCCGCGGCGCGTGCGCATGACGTTCAAGCGCGCGCTCGCACTGCCCGCCATCGCCGTCTGGCACGCGCTGTTCTGGACGTTCGAGCGCGCGACCTGGCAGTACGACCTGATGGTGCTCGCCATCCTGGCGTTCGTGTGGGTGATGCCCCCGGGATGGCTCGGCGACCCGATGGTCGACGGACCGGGACTCATCGGGCTGCTCGGCGCGCTGTTCTCCTGACCGGGCCGCGCGCGTCAGACGCGCGACTGGTACTCGCCCGTCTCGGTATTCACGCGCACCCGGTCGCCGTTGGCGATGAACGGCGGCACCTGCACCACGAGACCGGTCTCGAGCTGCGCGGGCTTGAGCTGGGCGCTGGCCGTGGCGCCCTTGATGGCCGGCGTCGTCTCCGTCACCTGCAGGTCGACCGTCAGCGGCAACTGGATGCCCACGGGCTCGCCGTCGAACAGCTCCACGACGATGACCGCCTCGGGCAGCAGGTAGCTGACCGACTCGCCGAGCGTCTCGCCGGTCAGTTGCACCTGCTCGAAGCTCTCCGTGTCCATGAAGTGGTATCCGTCGCCGTCCGCGTACAGGAACTGCATCCGCCGCGAGTCCAGCGCGGCGCGCTCCACGTCGTCCTCGGAGCGGAACTTGTGATCGGTCAACGTGCCGCTGCGCAGGTTGCGGAGCCGGCATTGGACGAAGCCGCGCTTGTTGCCGGGCGTCAGATGCTGCAGGTCGAGCACGCGGCACAGGTTGCCGGCGTGCCGGATCAGCATCCCCTTGCGCAGTCGGGTCGCCTGGATCGAGGTCATGTTGGCGTCTTCAAGATGGGGCCGCGCCCCAAGCCCCCGGCGTCCGCTTGCGGGGACCCCAAGAGCCCCGCGCCGCTACCGCCGAGGCGCGCCTTGCGGCAACTGTGGTTCTACGGCGCAGACTCTACCGTACCGGAACTGAAATGGCACGCCGGCGAACGGCCGCGGAGGCACTACAATGGACTTGAACGGCAAGCAGGAGCACCTCGATGCGCGCGGCTGCAATTCTCTTCGGCTCACTCCTCTTTCTCGCCGGCCTCACCGCCGGCAGCGTGCTGACCGGCCGCCTCGACACCCGGGACGAGATCGAGGCCGCCGCGGTCGTCCTCGAGCAGCCGCGCGAGGCGCCGCGCCCGGGCAGCGGCCTGGCGTCCGTCGCCGCGCTCCCGCCGCGCGCCCTGGCCGCGCAACCGGGCGCGGCGGGCCTGCCCAGCTTCGCCGACGTGGCAGAAGCCAGCATCCCGGCGGTGGCCAACATCTCGTCGCGGCAGGTCGTGCGGCGGCAGTCGATCTTCGGGAACGATCCCTTCTTCCGCTACTTCTTCGGCGACTCGCGCGGATTCTCGGGCTACCGCGAGCGGCCCAGCCTCGGGTCGGGCGTCATCGTGCGGCCGGACGGCTACATCGTGACCAACGCGCACGTGGTGGGGCGGCAGACCGCGGGCATCACGGTCACGCTGCCGAGCAACGAGGAGCACGAGGCCACGCTGGTCGGCCGCGACGAATCGACGGACATCGCGCTGCTGCACATCGACGCCGAGGGCCTCCCGACGCTGCCGTGGGGCGACTCGTCGGCCCTGCGCATCGCGGAGTGGGTGCTGGCCGTCGGCAACCCCTTCCAGCTCAACCAGACCGTCACGCTGGGCATCGTCAGCGCGGTCGGCCGCGACAACCTCGGCGTGGCGCGCTACGAGGACTTCATCCAGACCGACGCCGCCATCAACCCGGGCAACTCCGGCGGGGCGCTCGTCAACGCGCGGGGCGAGCTGGTCGGCATCAACACCGCCATCTTCAGCGACAGCGGCGGCAGCCAGGGCGTCGGGTTCGCCGTGCCGAGCAACCTGGCCAGGCGGGTGATGGACGAGCTGATCGAGCACGGCGAGGTGCGCCGCGGCTCGTTCGGCTACGTGGACGTCCGCCGGCTGACGCCGCAACTCGCGCGTGAGCTCGGGATTCCCGACACGCGCGGCGTGGTCATCTGGCGCATCCACCAGGCGTCGGCGGCCGCGCGCGCCGGGATGGAGCCGGGCGACGTCATCGTGGCGTTCGACGGCATTCCCCTCGAGGACGGCGCCGACTACGCCCGCCTCCTGTCCGACGCCGAAATCGGCAGCACGGTCACGCTCGAAGCCATCCGCGGCGGCGAGCGCCTGACCTTCGAGGTCCCCGTCTCCCGCGCGCGCCAGGAGCAGCGGTAGCCCGGCAATCGTCGCCCCCGGCTCCGGTTGCGGCCCAACCAACCCTCGCCGGGAGTCCGTGGGCTGCCAGGCGTCTACGCCGTGCTACGGCGCGGACTCCCGGCCGGCGAGTCGGCCGCCGACGCCGGAGCGGCCGCGCGCCGACACGCACGCGCTCTCCGCGGCATAGCAGCGCCAGGGCCGCGCGGCGCCGGCGCTGATGCCGATCCGCGGGCTCCAGGCCACCGCCCCCTCGAACGGGCCGCAATCCTCGATGTACAGCCGGCCGCCGGACAGATCGCAGCGGTTCTGGCGGAGCGTGATGCCGAGCGCGCTGGTCAGGTTCCCGGGGCCGCGGCACAGGTCGAGGTCGGTGAGCGGCGCGGCCCGGCGGCCGGCGTCCCGCGCGCGCCGGCGCCGCATCAACGGCGTGCCGCCCGCGGGCTCGAGGGCCCGGATGAGCACGGCGGCCGGCGCACCCTCCGGCTCGGTCACGGCGTTGACCAGATGGTGGAGTCCGTAGTTGACGTAGACGTAGGCGCGGCCCGGCGGCCCGTAGAGCGGGGCGTTGCGCCGCGTCAGGCCGGCCGCCGCGTGACAGGCGGGATCGCTCTCGCCGACGTAGGCCTCCACCTCGACGATGGTGCCGGCCGCCGTGCCGTCCGGCGTGACGTGCACCAGCCGCCTGCCGATCAGGGCGCGCGCCACCTCCAGCGTGGGTCGCGCGTAGAACGCGCGCGGCAGGACGGCGCCCACAGCTACGGCTCGGCGTACGCGTGCGTCCGGCCGGTCTCCAGGGCGTGCCGCAGGTAGCGGCCGGTGTGGGAGTCGTCGTGCGCCGCAATCTCCTCCGGAGCGCCCGCGGCCACCAGGTAGCCGCCGTCGTCGCCGCCCTCCGGTCCCAGATCGATCACCCAGTCGGCGGTCTTGATGACGTCCAGATTGTGCTCGATGACCAGCAGCGTATGGCCCGCGTTGAGCAGCTTCCGGAAGGCCGCCAGCAGCCGGGCGATGTCGTCGAGGTGCAGCCCGGTCGTCGGCTCGTCGAGGATGTAGAGCGTGCGGTCCCCGCCGCGCGAGACCAGGTGCGCCGCGATCTTGATGCGCTGGGCCTCGCCGCCCGACAGCGTCGTCGCCGGCTGCCCGAGCCGCAGGTAGCCCAGCCCGATCTCGTCGAGCACCTGCAGCCGCCGGCACACCTTCGGCGCCGTGCTGAAGAACGACAGCGCCTCGCGCACGGTGAGCCGCAGCACGTCGTCGATGTTGCGGCCGCGGTACTGCACGTCGAGCACCTGCGGCTTGAACCGCCGGCCGTCGCAGTGCTCGCACGGCACGAAGACGTCGGCCAGGAACTGCATCTCGACCCGCACCTCGCCCTCGCCCTCGCACGCGTCGCAACGGCCGCCCGGGACGTTGAACGAGAAGTGGCTGGCGGTCAGCGCCTGCGCCCTGGCGTCCTTCGTCAGGGCGAACAGCTCCCGGATGGGATCGAACGCCTTGAGGTAGGTGACCGGGTTCGAGCGCGGCGTCCGGCCGATGGGCGCCTGATCGACCAGCACGGCCTTGCTGACCAGCTCGAGCCCCTCGATGGCCTCGTGCGCGCCGACGCGCTTGTCCCACTCGCCCTTGGCGCGCTTGATCGCGGCGTACAGCACGTCGTGCACAAGCGTCGACTTCCCCGACCCGCTCACGCCGGTGACGCAGGTCAGCATGTTCGACGGAATCTCGACGTCGATGCGCTTGAGGTTGTGCTCGGCCGCGCCGCGCAGGCGGATGGCGTGGCTCTGCGGCAGCCGCCTGCGCCGCGCGGCCGGCACCGGAATGGCCAGCTCGCCGCGCAGGTACTTGCCGGTCAGCGACGTCGGCTCGTCGGCGATGCCGGCCGACGGGCCGGCGTACACCACCTTGCCGCCGCGCGTGCCGGCGCCCAGCCCGAGGTCGACGAGGTAGTCGCCGCTGCGGATCATCTCGGTGTCGTGCTCGACGACCACGACCGTGTTCCCCTGGTCGCGCAACTGCTGCAGGATGCGCAGCAGGCGCTCGTTGTCCCGCGGATGCAGCCCGATCGACGGCTCGTCGAGCACGTACAGCGTGCCGACCAGCGCCGATCCGAGCGCGGTGGCCAGGTTGATGCGCTGCGCCTCGCCGCCCGACAGGGTCGACGACAGGCGGTCGAGGGTCAGGTAGTCGAGCCCCACGTCGCTCAGGAACGACAGCCGGCGGCGAATCTCCCGGACGATCCGCTCGGCGACGGCCGCTTCCTTCTCCGTGAGCGTCAGCTCGTCGAAGAACCGCCGCGCGCGGGCCACCGTGAAGCCGCACAGCGCGTCGATCGGGCGCCCCCCCACGCGCACCGCGCGCGCCTCCTGCCGGAGCCGCGTGCCGCGGCACTCCGGGCAGACCAGGTAGCCGCGGTAGCGGCTGAGGAAGACGCGCACGTGGACCTTGTACTTCTTGCTCTCCAGCCAGCGAAAGAAGCCCCGGATGCCGGTGTAGCCGCCGCCGTCGCCGTCGATGACGAACGTCCGCTCGGCCTCGGTCAGATCGGTCCACGGCACGTTCGTCCGGACGCCGCTCGCCCGCGCCGCCCGCTTGAGGTCGGCCAGCCGGGCCCGGTAGTGGGCCTTGCTCCACGGCTCGATGGCATCCTGCTGGATGGACTTCGACCGATCCGGCACGACCAGGTCCATGTCCAGCTCGATGACGTTGCCGAACCCGTGGCAGGTCTGGCAGGCGCCGAACGGGTTGTTGAAGGAGAAGAGCCGCGGCTGAGGGACCTCGTAGGGGATGCCGCACGCGCGGCACTCGAACAGCTCGCTGAACTGGTGGGTGCGGCCGCCGTCCGCCTCGATGGCGAAAGCGGCGCCGCCGCCCTCCGCGTAGGCCGTCTCCACCGAGTCCGTCAGGCGGCTCAGCGCCTCGGCGCCGACCCTCACGCGGTCGACCACCACCCGCAGCGCCGTCTCGCCGTCGAGCGCCCCGGCCGCGAGGTCGTCGAGCGCGACGGCCCGTCCGTCCACGACCACGCGGCGGAACCCCTTCCGCCGCAGCGCGTCGAGCGCCGCCGCCACGGGCGAGTCGCCGTGGCCGTTGCCGGCCGCGGCCGCATCCGACGGAGCGCCGAGGTCCGCCGCCCCGTCCTCCTCGTCCGGCGCCGCGGCGCCGGTCAGCCCGGCCACCACCGGGAGCTGGTAGCCGAGCAGCAGGCGGGTGCCGTCGGGCAGCGCCGCCAGCGCGCGGGCGGCGATCTCCGCGCTGTCGCGCAGCACCTCCTTCCCGCACTCCCGGCAGATCGTGCGGCCGATGCGGGCGTACAGGAGCCGCAGGTAGTCGTGGATCTCCGTCGTGGTGCCGACCGTCGAGCGCGGGTTGCGCAGGCTGTTCTTCTGGCGGATGGCGATGGCCGGACAGATGCCGTCGATCTCGTCGACGTCCGGCTTCTCCATCCGGTCGAGGAACTGCCGGGCGTACGCCGACAGCGACTCGACGTAGCGCCGCTGCCCCTCCGCGTAGATCGTGTCGAACGCCAGCGACGACTTGCCCGAGCCGCTGACCCCGGTGACGATGATGAGCTGGCGCTGCGGCAGCGTCAGATCGATGTTCTTGAGGTTGTGCGTGCGGGCGCCGCGAATGACGATCTGCTGCTCCGCCGGGGTCGGCTCTGGCATGCGCGGGCCCTGGGGAACCCGCGGGCTCCCTGCGGACGATTCCCGTCCGAACAGTAGCAGACGATTCTATCGGCATGCCCGGCCCGGTTCAACCGGGCGGGCGGCGCGGCGCCTTGCGCCAGGCGTCCGCGCGGTAGAACGGCGTAGACTCCTGGTGAGGGTTGGTTGGGCGGCAACCGGAGCCGGAGGCGACGATTGCCGGGCCAGGCTTCAATCAGACAGGGCGGCGGGGAATTCGCCGGCCCGGGAGGAGGAGCACGCACGATGTCGACAGACCACCAGCGCCTGGCCGAGCTGACCCGGCGCTTCGTGACCGCCTTCAACGACAACGATCTCGAAGCCGTCATGGCCTACTTCGCCGACGACGGCGTCTACGACGAGTTCAACGGCAAGCGCAACCGCGGCAAGGCCGCCATCCGCGCCGCCCTCCTCCCGCAGTTCACCGGCCGCTACGGCGCGATGCACTTCATCGACGACGACCTGTTCGTCGACCCGGATGCCGGCAAGGTCATGGCGAGCTGGCGCTGCACGCTCGAGGTGAAGGGCCAGCCGACCTCCTGGCGGGGCCTCGACCTGCTGCACTTCGAGGGCGACGCGCTCGTCCGCAAGTCGACCTACGCGAAGACCAGGGCGCCCCTGTTCGAGGAGGCGCCCGATGCGTGACGCCGGAATCCGGGCAGGCCTGCCGCGGCGCGCGGCCGCGCGGTGCAGCGCCGCCGTGCTCGCGGCCGGCGCGCTGGTCGTCGCCGGAGCGGGGCTGCTGCTGCCGGGCGCCGAGCCGTACGCGGCGGGGGCAGCCGCGGCGCAGGCCCCGCCCGCCCCGGTGAACAACGTCCTGCCGCTCCTCGAGGCGGACGAGCCGATCTTCGGGCAGTTCGTCAACTACCTCGGGGTCGGCAGCGACCGGGAATCCGCCGTCGGCCACGCCGCCAACCGGAACTTCGACTTCGTGGTCTACGACCTCGAGCACACGCCGTTCGACGTCCCGCGCCTGACCGAGTACCTGCAGTGGCTGCTCGACCGGCGCGCCATCGCCGAGGCCGGCCTCACGGCAACCAAGACGGTCTTCGTGCGCATGCCGGTCAATGCCCGCGAGGCCAACGAGTGGGTGACCAAGAACGTGCTCGACACCGGCGTGCACGGCCTCGTTTTCCCCCATACGGAGACGGCCGCGCAGGCGCTGCGCGCCGTCCGCGCCATGCGCTACCCGCAGGCGCCCGGCGCCGCGGACGCCGAGCCGGCCGGCATCCGCGGCTCGAGCCCCGCCATCGCCGCCCGCTACTGGGGCCTGACGACGGGCGAGTACCTGCAGCGGGCCGACATCTGGCGGCTCGACCCGCAGGGCAGCCTGATCCCGATCTTCATCATCGAGAACCGCACCGGCGTCGAGAACGCCCGCGACATCGCCCGCGCGCTCGCCGCGCACGGCATCGGCGCCATCCTCTGGGCCGGCTCGGGAGACATGCGGGTCGCCTACGCCGGCGACCACGCGGCCGTCGCGGCCGGCCTCGACCGCGTCATCGCCGCCGCGCGCGAGTTCGGGCTGCCGGCCGGCATCAACGGCACCGCCGACCTCGAGCAGCGCTACGCGCAGGGCGTCCGCATGTTCGTCAGCATCGGCGTCGGCGGCCGCCCCCCGACACCGGAGCAGCGGCGCGCCGTGGGACGCTAGCCGGGCGGGCCTGTGCTACGATGGGATGTTTTCCCGCCAGCCGGCGTAGCTCAGTTGGTAGAGCAGCTGATTCGTAATCAGCAGGTCAGCGGTTCGAGTCCGCTCGCCGGCTCCATCCCCCTTCTTTCGCGCTCCTATCAGCCCGAGGTAGAAGTCGGTTCGCCGAGCCCTGCTGTTCAGGCCGCTTGGCGATGAGTAATTGAGCCGACGGGCGCCGGCGGTGTCCATTTGAGGCCCCAGGGACGCGTCAGACGCCCCCAGTGGTCGATCAGGCGGTCGATCAGGCGGAAAATCGCCGAAAAAGCCCGCCCCTGCAGGCTCCGGGGCGTACCGATGCCGGTCTGGCGCCGCAGGAGCATCCCGATGTTGCAGGCAGCCGCCTGGATCAGCACCCGCTTGCGGACATTCTCGTGACCGCGCACAAACACCCGACGCATGCCCCCCGTCTCATACATGTGCGCGAAAGTACGCTCCACCATCTCGCCCCGGCAGCGTTGCAGGCGACGACCCCGCCGCCCGTGCACACGCCGCCGGTTCGCATACAACGCCTGCTGCGCAGCACGCTTCGCCGGCGGCGTCTCTCCCGTCTTCTTGTCCTGCCAGACGCGCCGGCCGCGCTCGGGCTCCGATACGTAGCTCCGAACCCCGACCTCGCCGAGAGCCACCAGCGTCTCGTCGCTGTGATACCCCTTGTCAGCGACCAGCTCTTCGACCCCTCGACCGTCCGGCTGCACCAACTCCACCTGCTCGGCCGCCGCGGTCAGCGTCTCCGGCAGCGTGGCCGTATCGCCGTCCGATGCATCCTGCACCGTCACCGACACGATGGCCCCCGTCTCCATGTCGACCCCGTGCTCGACCTTGTGAGCCAAGTGCGTCCGGCCGTCCTTCATCTTCGCGATCTTCGCGTCCGGGTCCTGCGGCGATTGCCAGTCCTTGTTCGACGTCTTCTTGTTCTTGCGAGACCGGTCGAACCGAGCCAGATCCGCCCGCGTCGGGGTCTCCACCCCAGACGCCTCCGCCAAGCGCCGAAGGAACGCTTCGTAGCTTTCTCCCGTGTCCCGCCGCTCGATGCTCCGCATCGCCGCGTTCGCTTCCAGCGTCGTCGCATCGACGCCCACCGTCTTCCCCTTGACCAGACCCGCCGCCGACAACTGCTCGAGAACCCACGTGAATACCGCCTCGTGCGTCTCGTCGTCGATCAGACGACGCGTCCGCGACAGCGTCGAGTGGTCCGGCGCCGCCTCGGTCACATCCAGGTCCAGGAACGACCGCAGGCTCAGAGAGTCGGCCACCCGCCACGCAATCCCACGCTCCGAAGACAGACCCTCGAAGTAGCCGATGAACAGCATCCGGAAATACCGCCCAGGACGCAGGCTCGGCCGCCCCATCCGCGTCGCGTAGAACACCGCGCACAGCCCCTCGACGAACGCGTCGAACCCGGCCTCGTCCAGAACCCGGTTCAGACGCTCGAAGAACGGATGCCCCGCGTTCGTCGGCAAATCCGCCGTCGTCACCCACAGCGGCGCCCCTGGTCGCGCGGCCGGTTTCTTGCCCATCGCCATAGCTGTTCAGTCTACGGGCTCGATCGCGCCCAGGCCAGGCCCGTTCCCCGACTTTCACCACGGGCTGCTATAGGTTCTCAGAATCCGCCGTAACTCACTGACGAACGACGCCGCGGCCGGGTGCTCGTGGGCACGATCATCCCGTACGCGGAGCTCGTGGCGGCCGAGGTAGGGCGCGTCGTGGAGTCCGACGTGACGCTGCTGGTGCTGACGCAGCGTGTGACGGCGGACCTTGCCGACCTGGAGCTGCTGATCGCGAGGCGCGAGGCCGTCGAGGACGCGCTGGCAACGATGACGGGCGCAATCGTGGCGACCCGGAAGTACCGCGCCAAACTGCGGCGCGACCCCGGCATCCGGTGGACGTGAGACTCGCGCGCGGGGCCTCCTCAGCCCCACGCGGCGACAGGCCCGGCCGCGCGGGGCCTCGGCAACCCCGTTGACCGGCCGGACCGCCATTTCCCGGGACGTGTCGGGTAGGATCGGGAATATGAGTGAGGCGCACTACGTGACCCGCGACGAGCTGCGGGCCGAGCTGGTCGAGATGAAGGTCGACCTGATCAAGTGGATGGTCGGCACCGGGCTCGGCATCGCCGCGATCACTGCAACCCTGGCCGGCATCATCCTGCGCGCGCTCCAGTAGCTCCTGATCGTCGGGGAGCTGCGGCGCGACCTGACCGCGCAGATCGCGGCAGTGAACACCCGCATCGACAACATCCCGTTCACAGATCCGAAGCCCTGTCAATAGCGCCGAGGAGCGGCGAGGCCATGAAGTCGTTTCAGAACAGCAACTTAACGTGCCTCATTCGAGTCCCGCTCGCCGGCTCCGCAGTGTCCCGGCATCCTTCAGACGCTTGCGGGCGCCCTCACGATCCTGACCGACTCGACAGGGTCGCCAGTTGCGCCGCGAGGCGCCACGTCACGCGCATCGTCGTGCCGTGTCCGGTACCGGCACTGAGCGGCTGGACGCTCCCGCCCGACCCGACCACGAAGTTCGCCGCCGAGTGCAGACCCGGGCCGCGCCCGTCCTTCCTGGTCGTGTAGCCGGCGTTGAGCACCGAGCGGAGACGCGACGGATCGATGCCGATCCCGTTGTCGATGATGTCGATGACGAGGAAGCCCGTTCGCTCGGCGCGATAGGCCAGCACGCGAATGGCGGGCCGCCAGCCCGCGTCGTTCTCCAGCCGCGCCGCGCGCTCGTCGGTGGCCTCCATCGCGTTCTCGAGCAGGTCGAGGACCATCTTCCGAAACCGGCTCGGCTGGTGCACCAGGATCTCGGTGGGCGCCCGCGAGCAGTCGACCTCGATCGTCCCGCCGCGGCGGTCGACCGACTCCCGGATCACCCTCACCGCGTCGTTGATGATCCGCTGGAGCCCCACCACCTGGTGCTCCACCGTGCCATCGGTGCCGAATTCCCGGGTGCGGCCGATGTCCACGAGGTGGCGCGCGCGGTCGCGTACGTGGACCACGCCGTCGCCCATGCCGCGGATGATCGCGTCGAGCACCCGCACGTGCCCGTGCAGCTCGGTTTCGGCCCTCCGCGCCCTCCTTGCCTGTTCCGGGGGCGCCTTGATGTCCCGCAGCACGACGGCGCCTCCCAGGCATCGACCGTCGGCGTCAAGCAAAGGATACCCGCTGGCGCTCAGCCAGATGTCTTCGGTGCCCGCCTCCGGATGCCGGGGCCGCAGCCGTATCACCATCTCTCCGGCCGTCTGACCGCGCGTGGCGGTCGCGAGCGGCAGGTCCTGCGGATCGGCCCGCGTCTCACCGTCCGCCCGGTAGACGTCGAAGTGCTCGGACCACCCCTCGGGATTCGACGGGTCGTACGTCTTGCTGATCCGCCGCGCGGCCGCGTTCACGGCCACGAACCTGCCCCGGACGTCGGCCACGACGATCGCGTCCCTCATGCGGTCGAAGAGGCTCGCGAGGATCGCCGAATTCCACACCGCGTCCGAGGCGGGTTCCCCGCGCTTCGTCGATCCCCCACCCCCTTCGTGTTCCCTCGCAGTCGCTTGCATGAGAGTCGTCCTCGCCGTGTGTTTCGCCGCGTGCTGCCAGCCCGCACCCGACCCCAGCTCCACGTGGACGGTCCACCAATCGAAGGCCTGGCCGCGAGCGTCCAGCTCGACCGGACGCGACGCACCCTTCCCCGGGCGTTACCGTACAAACAGGCCGAAGACCCTGTAAATCCTTCCAATTTGAAGGTAGCGAGGACCGGCACGCAGAGGGGACGCAGGCGGCGGGAGGAGAGCAGGCGGCGACGGTCGACGCCGCGTCAGCGCCGGGGCAGGGCGTCCGCGGCCAGGACCTGCCGCACCAGGGCCACCTGCCCGGACACGCCCAGCTTCCGGTAAACCTGCTGGAAGAGCCAGCGCACGTAGTTCTCCTGCAAGCCCGTGGCCGCGGCGATCTCGCGCACCGGCAGGCCCTCGGCCAGCAGCGCCGACACCCGGCCCTCGGACTCGCTCAGGCCGAGCATCGTCGCTACCCGCGCCGGGTCGATGCGCGTACGGCGCGCCGGGTCGACCACCAGCGCCAGCGCCGCCACCCGGCGCCCCCCGAAGTCCGGCGCTCCGTCGCCCACCGGGCTGACGTGCAGCCCCAGCCGCGAGCGGCCCGAGGGGCGCTGAACCGTCATCGAGCCGCCGCTCGGGGCCTTGCCCCACAACCCCGGCAGCGCGCGCCCCACCAGCCGCTGCAGGCGGCCGCGGTCCGCCGGCAGCCGGGCCTGCAGCGTCCCGCCGCGGTCGAACAGCCCGTCGCCGCGACGCAGGATCTCGAGGGCGGGCGCGTTCGCCGCCAGCACGCGCCCGCCGCGGTCCAACTGCACGACGCCGATGCGGTCGGTGTCCAGCAGGCCCGCGAGGCCGACGCCCAGGGCATCGGCAGCCGCCAGCGCCTGACGCACGCTGACGAACTGGCGGACATGCGGCAGCAGACGCTCGACCAGACGAAGCTGGGCGGACTGCCAGCCGCGGCTGCCGACGGGGTCGCCGAGGGCCCAGACGAAGCGCAGGCCGTCCGGATCGTCGAAGTGCACGTACAGGCCGTTCTGGGCGCCCAGGCGGCGCCACCCCTCGTTGTACACGGGCGATGTCTTCAGCTCGTCCTTGCTGTAGAGGTCGGGGAGATGGACCAGTCGGCCTTCGGGCAGTTCCATGAGGCGGCGCATGCCCGCGTCGTCGGGGTAGTAGACGTCGAAGTACTCGCGCGCCAGGTCCTGCCGGCTCTCGCCGCGGTAGAGCAGCCGGGTGAAGTAGATGCGGTCGTGGCCGTCGGATCCTTCGCCGACAACCAGGCCATTGCCCACGGTGCCGCAGACCTCTTCGATCAGGGTGGCGGTGGCGGGCCAGTGGTCGTCGTCGCGCGTGGCCCGGTACAGCGACGCGAGGATGCGGTCGAAGGCATCGAGTGAGTTCACGCCGCCTCCCACCGTGGCGCTTCCCGACCCATGTCAACCGTGAAGACCGAGTTTTCCCGAAACAGGACGCATCGTATGCGAAAACGGAACGGCTGCCATCTCGCAAATTGAAGGTATGGCGCCGGAAGGGTCAAGAAAAATCTCGCGCTTCGTCGCCTCTGGGTCGGAGGTCAGGTACCGGGCGGCGACGCTGCCGTTCTCCAATGCGTATTTCGGTGCGGCGTCTGATACAGTGCGCTCCTGAGCAAGCCTGCGGCAGGGGACTGTCGCGGTCCGCGGGACCGTCGCGCACCCGCCGCTGGAACGGGGCGCGAGCCCCGGACGGCACCTGCGCGCAGACCGGGCAGCGCCGGGAGGGATGGATTATGGAGCATTCCGAGTCGGAGGGTGTCAGCCGGCGGAAGTTCCTCAGGGAGGCTGCCGCCGGAGCCGCCGGAGCCGGAGTGGCGGGCGGCGCCGCGGGGCATTCCATGCAACAGCATGACCACGATCACGACCACCAGGTGGTGCCCGACGACATCGCCCTGCGGGTGCGGGCGCTCGAGTCGATCCTCGTCGAGAAGGAGATGATCGACCCGGCGCAGCTCGACGCGGTGGTCGACACCTACGAGAACCGGATCGGTCCGCGCAACGGCGCGCAGGTCGTCGCGCGCGCGTGGAGCGACCCGGACTACAGGGCACGACTCCTCGAGGACGGGACGGCGGCAATCGCCGAGCTCGGCTTCGACGGCTCGCAGGGCGAGCACATGGTGGTGGTGGAGAACACCCCCGGCGTCCACAACCTCGTCGTCTGCACGCTCTGCTCCTGCTATCCCTGGCCCACGCTCGGCCTGCCGCCGGTCTGGTACAAGTCGGCCGCCTACCGCTCGCGGGCGGTGATCGAGCCGCGCGCCGTGCTGCGCGAGTTCGGGGTCGAGCTCGCGGAAGACGTGGAGGTCCGCGTCTGGGACAGCACCGCGGAAGTGCGCTACCTCGTGCTGCCGGAGCGGCCGGCCGGCACCGAAGCGCTCGGCGAGGCCGAGTTGGCGGAGCTCGTGACGCGCGACTCGATGATCGGCGTCGCCAGGGTCGCCGGGCCGGCCGCCGGGGCGGCCGGCGATGGAGGCGACGCATGAACGGCATCCACGACATGGGCGGGATGGACGGCATGGGCCCGGTCGCGCCCGAGGAGAACGAGCCGGTCTTCCACGAGCCGTGGGAGGGTCGCGTCTACGGCCTCACCCGCGCCCTCGCCCGCTGGGGCCGGGGGCGCAACTGGGGCAGCTTCCGCTTCGCGCTCGAGAGCCTGCCGCCGGCCGACTACCTGCGGATGTCGTACTACGAGCGCTGGTTCACCGTGTACGTCAACCGGCTGCTCGGAAGCGGGCTGGTCACGGACGGCGAGCTCGCCTCCGGCTATGCCGACCGGTCCCGGCCGCGGCCGGAGCTGCTGCCGGCGCCCGCTACCGAATCGCTCGGGGCCGGTCGGCTCGACATCGAGGTCGCGGCAGGCTTCTCGCCGGGGGACGAGGTCCGGGTGCGCAATCTCCATCCCCGCGGGCACACCCGCCTGCCGCGCTACACGCGTGGGCGGCGGGGCGTCGTGATCCGGGACAACGGCGTCTACGGGCTGCAGGACACCGACGAGCAGGGCCGGCGCCTCGGCGAGACGCCCCAGCACGTCTACACGGTCCGCTTCGCGGCGCGGGAGCTCTGGGGCGAGCGCGCCTCCGCGCGCGACTCGGTCTGCGTGGAGATGTGGGAGGAGTACGTTGAGGCCGCCTGATTCCGGTCCGGAGCCGGGCAGGGCCGTCGACGCCGCCCGGCTGGAGGCCCTCCCGCCCCTGCCGCGTGACGACGAGGGGCCGGTCTTCGCCGCACCGTGGCAGGCGCAGGCCTTCGCGCTCGCGGTGCGGCTCTCCGCGGAGGGCCACTTCACCTGGAAGGAGTGGGCCCGAGCGCTGGCCGACGAGTTGCGGGCTGCCGACGAGCGCGGGGAGCCCGACGACGGCACCCGCTACTACCACCACTGGGTGGCCGCCCTCGAGCGCCTGGTCACGGCGAAGGGCCTCACGGATTCGCCCGCCCTCCGCGACCGCAAGGAGGCGTGGGCGGATGCCTACCGCCGCACGCCCCACGGTCAGCCGGTGGTGCTCCGGGAGCAGGCCGCGCGATGATCACGGTTGGACGCCAGGCGCTCGGTGCTCACCGCTGCCGCGAGTATCGGTAGTCGCCGGAGACGTGAATCACCATGAGGTCCGTCGCCATTCCCTCGTCGTCGACGATGAACCGGTAGCCGAGTCCGAGGCCGTCGAACAGCGTCGGGGATTGCGGCACCAGCAGCCGCGGCGCGCCCTGGTCGAGGCCCGCTGCGCCGAGACCCACCGCGTCGTAGGCGCCGACGATGGTGGCGATCAATTGGCCGCCCGAGAGCGACACCTCGTACGTCCGCTCGTCTCCCCTGTATATCCCGGTGTAGACGCCAACGTATCGTGCCAGCACCTCGGGCGGCACGGATACTGCCCGATTGGCGGGGTCGGAGAGGCGGCCCGGCCAGTCCTCGCTGCCCCGTTCGCAGACCGCCTCGAGCATGTCCGTATCGGCCGCCAGCACCATGTTCACCGCAAAGCCCCACGGCTTCGCGAACGCGCCGGGATCGGTGAAGGTGACCTCCACCTGCAGGTGGCCGAAGTCGGGACGCCGGTAGCGCTCCGTGACCCGCAGCGCCTCGGTGTGCGAGACCCCGTAGCGGCTCACCCACGTCTTGTCGTTGAACCCGGTGCTCTCGACCACCAGCGTGTCGCCGTCCCAGCGCCCCACCGAGTAGCCCATCCAGCTTGGCAGCGGGTCGGCTTCCAGCTCGCGGCCGTCCATGTGGATCACGCGATGGGTGAGGTCATCGTTCAGGATCGCGACGGCGGTCGGCGTCTGGAGGAAGCGTTTCCAGCCGCCGGACCGCTCGGTCTCGGGCCCGCTCGGCAGGCACCGGAAGAAGGGGCGCATCCTGTAGTACTCCTGCTGACGCCGACGGGCGAGGTCGGTGACCCACGGCTGCAGGGCGGCGGCATCGGGACGGGCGACGGGAGCCGGCGCGTTCCACACGCCGGTCAAGTCCGGCCGACCATCGGGCCCGCGCGGCGCCGGCGCAGCGAGGTCCGGCTTCCCGTCAGCCGTGCGCGGGATGCCCGGCCAGGGACGATCCAGCCATTGGGCGGCCGCGGGCATCGTGCCCGCCAACAGCATGAGCACCGTGAGCAGCAGCTTCATACATCCCCTCCAGTCTCCGCACGCGTGCCGTAGCTTCTCATGGCCGAGAAGACGGCTCCGTGGGCGTCCACGATGCGCTTCATCGCCTCCTGGTCCGGCTCGAGCGACCACGCTCCGCGCTCGGAAGTGCCCCCCAGGACGATGCCGTCGCTGCGCGGCTGCATGTGGATGCCGAGGCCGCCGCCCCGGGACGAGCCGGGAAGGCCGCCGAAGGTCCCGTAGTTCACCTCCGGCTGGGGTACGAGCACGGTGAGCTGTCCCTTGAGCGGGACCATCCCGTCGTCGCCGAACAGGTCGCGCGCGCCGAGCCCGGTGCAGTTGACGACGAGCGCTTCGTCCAGCTCCACGAGCTGCCCCGGTGCGGTGAACGTGCGGATGACGATTCGCCCGCCGAACTCGACGACGTCACGGACCAGGGCGTCGAGATAGACGGACGGCTCGATGCGCATCTGGATGCGCCGGTTCGCGTACCGGGTCGGAAAGGGATGCTCCCCCGGTCCCAGCAGCGTCGTACCCGTGCGCAGGTGCGCCGGAAGCAGCGGCGCCTCGTCCCCTTCGCCCGCGCCGCGTGCGCGCGGTTCCCTGGCGCCCAACGCGTAGCTCTCGATCCAGGACACCCCGTACCCCCTTCCCACCAGCAGTTGCAGTTGGCGGTAGGAGAGCTCGGCGGCCTCACGGAACTGCGCGTCCCACGCGGGGGAACGGAGGTCGTCGTCAACGAGTCCCGAGGTCGGGGTGAACCCCGCGAACGACATGTTGGAGGTCGTGTTCGGGGGCACGGCCATGGCGTAGATGGTGACGTCGAACCCGTGCCGCTGCAGTTGACGCGCGGCAGTGAGGCCGGCCGCGCCGCAGCCGATCACGGCCGCCTGGCGACTCTCGTGGGCGAGGGCCAGCTCGGCGGCCATGCGGCCCGTGCCCCAGGACAACGACATGCCTGCCCCGCCGTGGCCGTAGTTGTGGATCACCGTGGTGTCGTCGAGCCGGTCGACGGCGAGCCGGAATCCGGACGGGCGGTGAGGGCGCAGCCCCACGGTGGTGCGGATGATCCGGTCCCACTCCGCGCGCACCGGCGCCAGCCGCAGCGGGGGCCGGACCAGGGAGCGGGTGCGCGCCGCGCACCCGCTCAGCCCGGCCCCGCCCAGGGCCATGCCGCCGATCTTCAGCAGGGTTCTGCGGTCCATCGACATCTCCTGCCGAGTCTGCCGCGGGACACCCGCGTCTGTCCACGCGGAGAACGGGCCTGGACAACGAGAACCTGCCCGCCGCGGCGCCGGCAGGTCCCCGACGGCCGGCATCGGGAAGTATGTATCATGGAAGTGGATGGGGCGTCGCTGGACCGAGAGCGAGGACACCGCGGTCAGGCTGGCCGCGGCGCTCGACTGGGAGCACGGCGGCCGCCGGCTCGTCGAGCTTGCCGACCGTCTCGGCCGGACCGAGGGCGCGGTCCGGCAGCGCGCGTCCCGGCTGCGCGCCCTGCAGGTCGAGGACGAAGCCGGCAGCGGCCGCGCCACGCAACTGATACCCTGAGCGACACGCGGCGAAGCGGGGACGGACGTGCGCGAAGCGCGAGCGGGCGGAGTTGCGTGAGCGCATGGCCTGGCAGTCCGTGGCAAACGGCCCCGCTGCATTCGACGCGGGGTTTCACCACGGACTGCTAGGCTCGCGGGTTCGCTGGAAGGCTTCCTCGCCGGCGGCCGCGACGGCGGCGTTGCCCGACGGGCCGGCCAGCCGGCCCTGCTGGAGGCACCCCGATCGAGGTCTTCGGTGATACGCACGGCCTCAAGGCCAGTCAGGCTCGTCAGCTCGAGCGCCTCTTCCGGCGTCGGGTGCCGGCCGATCGGCTCATCACCCACGAGCTCGCCCGCCACCTGACCGAAATCAGCCACGAGATTCGGCGCCAGGTCGGCGTGCTGCTCGATCGCCGCGGGCTGGTCCAGCACGTGATGGTGGGCGACGCGCACTCGATTGCCCTGCCCGACTGGGGCCGACTGCGGGCCGGCCGCGGGCGCCTGCGCGGCCTGCGTTGTCTCCACACCCACCTCGGGGCCGAAGGGCTGACGCGCGACGACCGGACCGACCTGCTGCTGCTGCGCCTCGACGCCATGGTGACGGTGGGCATCGACGACGACGGCCTGCCCGCGCTCGCCCATACCGCGGCGCTGGCGCCCGCCGGCGACCGCCGGCCGGACGACCGCGATGCCGGCATCGAATGCCTCGACCCGCAGCCGCCGGCGCGCATCGTCTTCGACTTCCAGGACTGGATCCGCGACCGCGAGGCCGCGCTCGCGCGCCGCACCGGCACGCAGCGCGTCGGAGACCGCGAGCACGCGATCCTGGTCTCGGTCACCGCCGGCCGCAGCGCCCGGGACCTCGAGGCGCACATCGCCGAGCTGCGCGAGCTGGCCCGCTCGGCGGGGGTCGCCATCGTCGACGTCGTCACGCAGAACCGACCCCGGGTCGACCCCCGGACCGTGCTCGGCTCCGGCAAGCTGGACGATCTCGTCATCCGCGCCTTCCAGAGCGACATCGATCTCGTGATCGTCGACCAGAACCTCACCCCGACGCAGGCGCGCAACCTCGGCGAGCGCATGGAGCTGCGGGTGATAGACCGCACGCAGCTCATCCTCGACATCTTCGCGCAGCATGCGACCACGCGCGACGGCAAGCTGCAGGTGGAGCTCGCGCAGCTCAAGTACCTGCTGCCGCGGCTCGCGCAGCGCGCCGAGGTCTCGCTGTCGCGGCTCGCCGGCGGCATCGGCGGGCGGGGGCCCGGCGAGACCAAGCTCGAGGTCGACCGCCGGCGCACCCGGGATCGCCTGACCCGGCTCCAGCGCGAGTTGCAGAAGCTCGCCGCGCAACGCGAGAACCGGCGGCAGCGGCGGGGGCGCCGCGCGGTCCCGGTGCTGTCGATCGTCGGCTACACGAACGCGGGCAAGAGCACGCTCCTGCGGGCCCTGACCCGCACCGAGGTGCACGTCGCCGACCAGATGTTCGCGACCCTCGACCCCACGTCGCGGCGCCTGCGGTTCCCGCGCGAGCGCGAGGTCATCGTTACCGACACGGTGGGGTTCATCCGCGACCTGCCCCCGGACCTCGTCACGGCCTTTCGCGCCACCCTCGAGGAGCTGGCCGACGCGTCGCTGCTCCTGCACGTCGTTGATGCCGCGGCAGCCGACTGCGAGCGGCGCATCGAGGCCGTCCGCCGCGTGCTGCAGGACATCGGCCTGCAGGCGCCCGAGCTGCTCGTCTTCAACCAGATCGATCGCCTGGGAGCCGGCGAGGGCGATGCGCTGGCGCGCCGGCACGGCGGCGTCGCGGTGTCCGCGCTCCACCGCACCGGCCTCGGAAGCCTGCTGGCGCGCGCCGAAGGGATGCTCTGGGCGGAAGGCGAGCGCGTTCCGCATCCCTGGTGCTGACGCGCAGGGTTGCGCGGGTCACCCCGCCCGTGCGAGCTCCAGGATCTCTTCCCGGGTCAGCGGGCTCCGTGGATGGTGGCTCAGGCACATCGGGCTGCGCACGCCCTGAAACGCCACGGCGTCGCTGGCCGCGAAGAACTGCCCCGGCCGCAGCCGAGCGATGCCGCGCGCATCGCCGCCCTTCTGAGCGGCCATCTCCTGCGCGGCCGCTATCTGCGCAGGCGCATTGAGCAGGCCGAAGAACTGCGTCGTCGCGTTGCCGGGGATCTGGTTGTGCAGTCCCTTCGGCGCCTGCGTGGCGAAGATCAGGCCGAGGCCGTACTTCCGTGCCTGGGAGGCAAGGGCCAGCGTGCTGCCGGTGGTGGCCGTGCGGCCTGCCGCAGGCGCGAAGGTCTGCGCCTCGTCCATGACGAGCAGACCGCCCAGCGGCCGGTCGCCGGCGGGATGCTTCCTGACCCAGGCGAACAGCGCCATCTGCAGTTGATTGACGAAGTGCTGGCGCTGCTTGTCGTTGGGCAGTCCGACGAGACTGATCACCGAGATGCGGGCACGCCGGCCGCCCGCCGGCTGGAGCAGGACCGACGGATCGACGGGCTCGCCGGCTCCACCCAGCATGGGATCGTTCACGGTCTCCGCCAGCAGCGTCTGGGCGATGTCCGCCGCGAGCTTCTCGCCGCTTGCGAGCCGACTGACGCCCTCCGGCAGCGCCGACAGGTAGCCGAGGAAGCCCTTCAGGTCCCCGCCGCCGCATCGCACGTAGGCACACAATGCCTCCTTCAGGACGGCTCGGCCCCGGCTGAGCCGTGCGCCGGATGCGGGCAGACCGGTGCGCGGAACCAGTGAGGCGACAGCGTTGTCGAGAGCGATCTCGAACTCGTCGGGATCGTCCGCCACGTCGCCCAGGCCGGCCAGCGGCGCGAAAGAGAGCGGGCGTCCCGCGGTCAGGCGCGGCGTCCACACGACGACCTCGGTGCCGCGAAGGTAGGCTGCCGCGTTCTCTTCATCGCCGGCGAGCCAACCCGGGGGAGGCTCGGGCCAGGGCACGCCGAGTCGTGCAAGGTCGTTGTTGGGGTCGAGCACCACGGCCGAGACGCCCTTCAGCGCGCACTCCTCGACGAGCCGGCGGACGAGCACGGTCTTGCCGGAGCCGGAGCCCGCGAAGATGATCGTGTGGCGCCGGAGGTCCTCGAGCGGCACCGTCACGGGTCGCCCCGAGTCCTCCGCGGTGCCGATGAGAATGGAATCGTCGTCGGCTGCGCCTGACGCCTCGGCGGGCTCCGGGGATGCAGCAGCCTTGGAACGTGCAGCAACCTCGGACGGCGCCTCGCCGGCGGCGGACTCGGGGTTCAGGGGTGCGAGCAGTGCGGTCCGGCTCGCGTACCGATGCGTCCGGAGCCACGCGGCAAGCCCTTGCGGCTGCTCTTCGCCGAGCTGCTGCAGGGCCCGGAACACCTTGAGGTCGGCCTCCGGCAGCCTCACGACGGTGCCGCCACGCGCCCGGAATCCCTCGAGCGCCTGCTGGGTCTTGCTGCCCCGGGACCACGCGGCGTTGCGCAGGATGAACAGCCGCCTCCGCGCCGCCGAGAGCTCGAGCCCGGACGCCGTCACCGCGGCCCGCAGCCGGTGCAGCGCCGCCACCGCGTTGGCGTTCAGGACGGCCCGGAACGACCAGTGCACTTCGTCGTCCGTGTCCGCGTCGACTGTCTGCCGCAGCCGGGCATGCAGCGAGGGATTTCGCCCGGGCGGCGGATCCACGGAGAAGCGACCCGCCGCGGCGTTCTCCTCCGCCCAGGCCGCCAGGCCCGCGCGCAGCAGCGCGGGCAGGCCCTCGTCCACCTGCTTCTCGTCGAGCGCGCCGGCGACGTCCGCCTCCCGCACCAACTGATTGAACCGCTGGTCGAGATCGGGGGCAGCCGGTGGCTCCGGTGGCGGACGGTCCACCTCAGCCCGGCGTTCGCTCGGCAACGACTCCGGCTGCCCGCGCTCGTTCGGTAGCTGCTCCAACTCCGTGACGCGGCCGCGCTCGCAACAGTGCGCACAGTGGTTCTGGACCACGTTGATCAGGCTGCGCGGAGAGAACAGGGGCGCGTCGGCGAAAGCGGTCGGCTTCACCGGCCAGGTTGGATACTCGGGCGTGAACCCGGCGCGCGCGTACGCCACGCGGAGGTACGCAGCGATCAGCGCCTCCCCGACATCCGCCGAGGGAACCGGGCGGAGCAGGACGACGGTCGGGTACCGATCGTGCGCGGGCGCCACCGCCTGATCGCGGATCAGCGTCCAACTGTCGATCAGGCACGACACGACGATCAGCGAGCGCCGCACGTCCTCGGCGAGATCCATGAGTCCGTTCGCCATCTGATCGAGCAGCGTCTGCTCCTCGGCGCCGTCAAGCGACCGTCCCAGTGCGATCAGTCCGTCGATCTGATCTATTGCAACGAGGGTCGCATGCCCCGCGACGCCGATGAGCCGGTCGAACGCGCCGACGACCTCCCGGCACGGAATCCGGCTCGCGCGGATGGCATGCACGCGCGCTTGGTCGCCATCGACCTCCAGCCCCTGCAGCAGTGCGTACCCGATGTCCTGGTGAGCAAAGTCCTCGCTGTTGGTCAGGATCAGCGCGAGCGCTGCGTCCACGGCGACCCGGTCCTTGGGCCGCCGCCCGAGATGAATCTGCAGGCCGCGGCGAACGGAAGTCAGGCAGGCGAAGTCGAACGTTCCCGCCACCACATCCTCGATCTCCGCTTGCTGCAGTCCAATAGCTGCACCCAGGCCGTGCAGGACGGTGCGAAGTTGGGTCCGGCCCTCCCCTGCCTCGCGGTGCAGCGCATCCACGTGGGCGAGCGCCAGACTGTCCCAGAACCGGCTCGCGGTGCTCGGCTGGAAGAGGACGAAGATCTGCCCCTGCTCGATCACCGCGTGGCGGACGCGTCCCAGAAAGTGCGACTTGCCGATTCCGGGCCGGCCCTGGAGGACGAGATTGCCGACCGGCACGCCCTTGCGCAGCCGCTCGAGCGTGTCCAGGATCCGGAAGAACGGCCAGGAATGAATGCCGTCGACGTGGACTACGTCGTCGCGCCAGATGTCGTCGCCAGTTACCGTCGTCGGGAACTCAACGTGCCCGAGTGCTTCCAGTTCAGGCGTCACAGCGGCTCACTCCATGCTGATCAGGTGCATGTCGTCCACGCCGAGCCGCAGCGCCGCGTCCCGGTCGGCCTGCGTGAGCCGGCCGCGGTCCTCGTGCAGCGTGAGGTTGACGTCCTTCTCGCGGAACATCCGGGTGAGCTCCAGGTCCACCTCGCGGCGCGGCCAGTCGCCGAGTTGCGCCCGGAGGTCGCGCAGCTCCACCCAGTCCCACGGCCGGGACGCGAGGCTGCGATACGCCCGCCGAATCCCGTCCCGGAGCGAGGCGGCGGGCCCCGGCGCCGCAGGAGCGAACAGTTCCTGTATGACCATCCCCCGTGCATCGAGCGCAACCTTCAGACCGTTGAGGAGCGCGTAGAGGGCGCCGCCGGCCGAGCCGGCCCGGGGCGGCACCTCCTGCGCGTCGAGCTCGGCCACCGCCCAGGCCCAGCCGGCATCCGTCAGCTCGTGGGCGAAGCCCTTGCGCCCCTGGCTACGGCTCTGGAGGAGCCCGTCCCGGTTGAGCCTCTCCCGCGCCGGCTTCCGCACGTCGAGTCGGTAGCGACGCTTGAGCTCCGAGTTCAGCGCCTCCCTGTTGAGGGCCATCAGCGCGATCATCACCGCGCGTTCCGGAATGCCATACGCCATCTCACATCTCCCGTGTCGTGGGCCGCCGCCGGTCCCTCATGAATCGTTCGAGATCGTCGAGGACGCGCGCCACGTCGCCGAGCACTTCATCATTCGTGTATCGCAGAACCAGGAAGCCCGCGCGCTGCAGCGCGCGGTCGCGCACCCGGTCGGCGGCGTACTTGTCGGTGTCCAGGTGGTCGGGCCCATCGAGCTCGACGACGCACTTCTCCTCCGGCCAAACGAGATCGAGCCGGATCGAGTTGGCCAGCACACCCGACGACCAGGTCTGGTTCCAGGCGCGACCCGTTGCCCACGGGGATCGGGCGAGATGCGCCTCGAGGCACCGTTCTGCCCGGCTGAACGCGTTGGGCCTGCCCCGCAGCGGTGTCAGGTAGGACGCGCGGGGCTTGGCCGGCGGGTCCGACGGCGGCATCCGGTCGTGGAGGAAAGAACGCGGTACTCGCGGCATGCCGGCGCTCGGTGTCCCGAAGAGCCATACGGTGATCTCCCCGGGCCCGGCGAGCCAGAATACGCTCGCCTCCGCGGCTTCGATCTGCGCAGGGCTCCAGGCACCCATCAGCTCGACCATGACGACGAGACGCCCGCGCCCGTAGGCACGGAGGAGCAGCTTCCGCGCCTGGCGAACAGCCGTCTCCTGCGCGAAGTCCGAAGCATCGAGCGGCCGCCCGCACAGCGCCGCCTCCGCGGCCGCGAGCAGGAATGGACCGAACAGGTCGCTGTCGCCGGCCACCCGCTCGCAGATCGCGCGCACCGCGGCCAACCCGGCGCCGCCAGGTCCCGCGAGATGCTCTGCCTCCGGCAGCCAGGCGGGGTACGTGCCGGTGACGGCTTCCGACAACGCCTCGACAACCTGCTCCGTGAGATCGCGCCGGCCGAGACTGGCGGCGTCGACTGCGACCGCCAGGATCGCCGGGTCCACCCCATGAGTGGATTCGAGGACCTCCCGCACCGCAACCGGTGACGCGCCGGGCAGGCTCAGCAGGGGCTCCCGCAGAAGTGCCTGAAGCTGCGAACTGCTCGGGACGGCGTCGCGACGGCGGTCCGTGGGCACGAAGCGGAATCGTACCGAACCGGGGACACGCAGCGCCACACGACGACGTCCCGCATCCGGTGCTCGGACCCGACCCCGCTCTTTGGCGCCCTCCGATGGGGGCGATGGGTCCGTTCCGGCGGCGTCGCGCCATGCCGGCCGAGGCTCGTCATTCCACACGGCCAGCCGCCCAATCCCGTTGACGAGGACGCCCCTTCCATATCAGAGTCATGGCCTCCGCTCCATGCGAAGGCACCGCGTAGTGCAAGAGAGGACATGACATGCCCAGAGCCCTCGATCGACGCGAGTTCCTGGCGACCGGCGCGGCGGCGGCCGCGTACGCGCTGAGTCCGCCGGCGTTCGCCCAGACCGCCGACCCGACCACGCTGAGCATTGCCGGCGCGCAACGGCTCATCCGGGCGGGCTCGCTCTCGCCGCGCGAGCTGGTGGAGGCCTACCTCGAGCGCATCGGCCGCTTCGACGATCGGCTCAACGCCTTCGTCACCGTGACCGGCGAGCGCGCCGTGGAGCGCGCGGCGGCGCTCGAGGCGGAGCTCGCCGGCGGGCAGTGGCGCGGGCCGCTGCACGGTATTCCGATCGCGCTCAAGGACAACATCGACACGGCGGGCGTGCTGACGACGGCCGCGAGCGCCGTGTTCGGAGACCGCGTGCCGGACGAGGACGCCGAGGTGGTGACCCGGCTCGAGGCCGCCGGCGCCGTCATCGTGGGCAAGCTCAACATGCACGAGTTCGCCTACGGCGCGACGTCGGCGTTCGCGCACACCGGCCCCGTCCGCAATCCGTGGGACGTGGAGCGCATCCCCGGCGGCTCGTCCGGCGGGTCGGGCGCGGCGGTCGCCGCGCGGCTGTGCGCCGGCGCCCTGGGAACCGATACCGGGGGATCGGTGCGCATTCCGGCGGCGCACTGCGGCATCGTCGGCCTGAAGGCGACCTACGGGCTGGCGAGCATTCGCGGCATCGTCCCGCTCAGCGTCTCGCTCGACCACGTGGGTCCGATGTGCCGGACGGTGGCCGATGCCGCGCTCATGCTGCAGGCCATGGCCGGCTACGACCCGCGCGGCATCGCCAGCATCGCCGCGCACGTGCCCGACTACGCGGGCGCGCTCGTGCGCCGCACGTCGTCGCTGCGCCTGGGGGTGCCCCGCCGGCTGTTCTACGAGGACATCGACCCGCAGATCGCCGAGGCGGTGGACGGGGCCCTCGGCGTGCTGAGCGGCCTGACCGCGAACACGCGCGGCGTCGAGCTGCCGGCCCTGCCGCAAGCCCGCCCGACCGGGGCCGAGGCCTACGCGTATCACGCCGAGCTGCTCGCCGAGCGACGCGAGCTGTACGACCCGAGCACGCTGGCGCGCATCGAGCCCGGGGCCGAGGTGTCCGCGGCGGACTACGTCGAAGGCCAGTATCAGTTGAAGCTGGTGCGCAAGGCGATCGCGCACGTCTTCGACGACGTCGACCTGCTGGTCACCCCGACGCTGCCCAGACTGCCGATCCGCATCGACGAGGCCCGCGAATCGCCGTTCGACGCGACCCGCATCCTGGCGCGCAACACGTCGCCCTTCAACAGCTACGGCATTCCGGCAATCAGCGTCCCCTGCGGATTCAGCCGCGAGGGTCTGCCCATCGGGCTGCAGATCAGCGGCCCCGCCCTGGGCGAGGTCGACGTGCTCGCCCTCGCGCACGCCTACGAGCAGGCGACGGACTGGCACGAACGCACGCCGCCGCTGTAGCGCGCCGGCTAGCCCGGAAATCGTCGCCTGCGGCTCCGATTGCCGCCCAACCAACCCTCCTAGGAGTCTGCACCGTTCTACGGCGCAGACTCCTAGACTAGCCTAGCGCAGCAGGTCGAACACCTGGCTGTACTTGATGGTGATGGAGCGGCCCGCGCCGCTGTGCCGGATCAGGTGGCGGTCGAAGAGGTCGGCGTGGTCGAAGTAGCGGATGTCGTTGTAGACGATGAACAGGCCGGTGTTCGCCGCCGACAGCAGGCCGAAGCGGACGTTCGACGACCAGAGCTGGTCGCGGTCGTTGTACTGGACGAGCGCCTGCAGGAACATTCGCGTCGAGAAGGAGTAGTTCACCCGCGTGCGGACCAGGTTGGTGACGAACGGACCGTTCGGCAGCGTGATGTCGTTCCGGTCCAACGCGACCTGGGCGTTGAAGGTCTCGCCGAAGCGGACGTTCACGCCCGGCGCCAGCCGCAGGCGCCGGCCGCCGAAGAAACCGCCGTTGACGGCACGGAACTCGAAGCTCACCGGGGCCCCGCGGTTCGTGTTGAAGATGAACTGGCCTTCGGAATGACGGTAGGTGGCGACCGGCACGTCGATGCCGGGATAGATCTCGAACGGGTGCAGCACGCCCTCCTTCGTCACGTTCCAGGCGGTTGACAACTGCGTCCCGTTGCGCCACTCGACCGTGCTGTCCATGTGCGTGTACTGAGTCTCGTGCAGTCCGGTCGCGTAGTCGATGATCGTGTAGTGCGAGGCGTGCGGCGTGAGCTCGTGGAACCCCCAGGAGTTCTGCGGCCGGAACGCGGTCCGGAAGCGCGCGTCGATGCGGCGGTAGCCGCGCCGGGCGTAGAACCCGACCTCCGGGTTGAAGTTCGGCGCGACCTCCGTGAAGCCCGCCCCGATGCGGTAGCGCTCCGACTCGTAGCTGGCCTGGCCCGAGTACGCATGCGTCTCCTCGGCGACGTCCGGGGTCTCGGTCGCCGCCGCGAAGCCGGACAACGTCACCGCCTGCCCGAGCCCGAGCCGGCCGTCGGCCGCGTAGCTGCGGTTGTAGTCGCCCGCGCTTCCCGCTCCGGTCCCGATCCCGGTCCCGGATCGATTGACGAACATGACGCCGACGTTGGAGCGGTTCACGAAATCCTGCCGCACGCGGGCGACCGTGAAGTTGTTCGCCCGCGCGCCGTCCACCGCCTCGGTCTGCATGTTGAGGAAGCCGATGTTGGTGTTGTTACCCACCTTCCCCGAGAGCCGCCCGCCCCCGGTGATCGGAATCTGCGTCCCGTCCTCGGCGATGCCGATGCGCCGGCTGAAGAAGACCTCGAGCTGGCCCGGCTGTCCCACGGAGAAGAGGCCGGCGTTCTCCAGGAAGAACGGCCGCTTCTCCGGGAAGAACAGGTTGAAGCGGTCGAGGTTGATCTGCTGGTCGTCCACCTCCACCTGGGCGAAGTCGGTGTTGTAGGTCGCGTCGAGCGTCAGGCCGGGCGTGATGCTGTACTTGAGGTCGGCGCCGAAGTCGGGCCGCTGGTTGTCGCCTGCGCCCCGCCAGTGCCCGACCGCGAACGGGGTGAGCTTCAGGTTCCGCTGCTGCGGGACCGCGAGGCCGTGGAGCTCGCCCGCCAGCGACAGCCGGTTCAGGTCGAACTGCCGCGGCAGCGGCGCCCAGTACGACTGCTCGTTCCGGCTGCGGATGTTGCGCTGGAAGTTCATCCCCCACGGCTGCGCCTCGCCCGAGGGGTAGCGCAGCGTCCGGAACGGAATCGCCACCTCCGCCGTCCAGCCGATGTCGGAGATCTGCGCGTCGACCTCCCACACGCCGTCCCAGTTCAGGTTGAACCCGCCGCCGGAGCCGCGCTGCTGCCCGCCCCCCGAGCGCATGACGAAGCCGCCGGACCGGCCGCTCCCCTGCCCTTCGTTCGTCACCTGCCCGTCGTACTCGACGCCCGCCGGGTTGGTGCCGAAGACGAAGCCGTTCTGGCCGTCGTGGAAGGTGTCCAGGATGATCTGGAAGCTGTCGGTCTCCTCGAGCGACGAGTCGCGGCGGCTGTCCGCGACGATGATGGTGCGCGGGTCGCGCACGTAGCAGACCACGCCGAAGTACAGCGTGTCGCCGGTGTAGACCACGTAGACCTCGGTGCGCTCGGAGGCCGGCGCGCCCTCGTCGGGCGTGTTCTGCCGGAATCCCGTGGCGGGCGTCGCCTCGGCCCAGGCGGGATCGTTCAGGACGTCGCCGTCGACCTCCGGCGCCGCCGAGACGCGCCGGGCGCGGGCGAAGGGAAAGCCGGCGGCGGTGGCCTCGCGCGCGCCGGCGGCCAGGGCGCCGACCGACGATTGACCGGCCGCGACGGCGGGCTGGCCGGCTTCGACGGACTGGCCGGCGGCGATGACGGGCAGCGCGGCGCCCATCAGCGCCAGCGCCAGCGCCAGCGGGATGGGCCGATATCGGGCGTTGCTGCTCAGCCCGCTGTCGCGCATCGGAACCAGAACCTGCCGCCGGCCACGGCATGGCGCCCACCAGGGCGCCACCGTCCGCCGGCCCGTGGACGAGTGAATTCTACCAGCCTCCCGCGCCGCCGCGAACGGGCGGCGGCCCCGACGCGATTCCCGCGCGCGCCGCATCGGCGTATCCTGAGCGGGAACGAACAGCGTGGTCGCATGCAGGGCACGCCGGGCCGGCGCGCCGCACGACAGGAGGACGCGGATGCTGACGCAAGTTGACGATTCGAGACGCCGGCTGCTCGCCGCGGCCGTGATCCTTGCCGGATGGACCGCCGCCCAGCCGGTGCTGCTGGCGCAGGACGAGTCGGCGTTCGTCCCGGTCACCGACGCGATGCTGCAGGCGCCCGCGCCGGGCGACTGGCCGATGTGGCGCCGCACGCTGGACGGCTGGGGCTACAGCCCCCTCGACACGATCGACCGCGGCAACGTGGGCGACCTGCGCCTGGTGTGGTCGCGCGCCCTGCGCCCCGGCGGGCGCCAACAGGGCACGCCGCTGGTCTACGACGGCATCCTGTACATGCCGAATCCGAGCGACGTCATCCAGGCCATCGACGCCGCGACCGGCGACCTGCTGTGGGAGTACCAGCGGCCGCTGCCCGCCGACGCCTGCGAGCGCATCCTGCCCGGCGTGTGCACCACGAACCGCAACCTGGCGATCTACGACGACCTGATCATCGACACCAGCGTCGACGAGTTCGTCTTCGCCCTCGACGCGCGGACCGGCGAGCTGGTCTGGGAGACGCAGGTGCTCGACTACCGGACGCATCCCGCGAACCAGAGCACCGGGCCGATCATCGCGAACGGCAAGGTCATCTCGGGGCGCAGTTGCATGCCCGCCGCCGGACCGGACGCGTGCGTCATCACCGCGCACGACGCGCGGACCGGCGCCGAGCTGTGGCGGCGCCGCACCATCCCGCGGCCGGGCGAGCCCGGCGACGAGACCTGGGGCGGCGTGCCAGACGACGAGCGGCGGCACGTCGGAACGTGGATGGCGCCGAGCTACGACCCGGCGCTGAACCTGCTCTACATCGGAACATCGGTGACGTCGCCGGCGCCGAAGTTCCTGGTGGGCGGCGCCGGCAACCGGCACCTGTACCACAACTCGACCCTCGCCCTCGACGCCGACACCGGCGAGATCGTCTGGTACTACCAGCACCTGAACGATCACTGGGACCTCGACCATCCCTTCGAGCGCCTGCTCGTCGACACCGTGGTGCGACCCGACCCCGCCGCGGTGAGCTGGATCAATCCCCGCCTGCGGCCGGGCGAGGAGCGCCGGGTGATGACCGGCATCCCCGGCAAGACCGGCGTCGTCTACACCCTCGACCGCGCGACCGGCGAGTTCCTGTGGGCGACCCCCACCGTGGCGCAGAACGTGATCAGCAGCATCGACGGGGCGACCGGCGCGGTTTCCGAGAACCCCGAGCTGGTTTTCGGCGGCTTCGGGCAGGAGGTGCTGACCTGTCCCACGGCCATGGGGGGCAAGGACTGGGAGTCCGCATACAGATCTACGGGAACATCAATAGACCCCGTTTCAATTGAGAAATCCTCGACCTGAACGGGTCCGAAGGGACCAGAAAACGGCTGGCAGAGACTGAAACGGCTGGCAGGTCGGCTGGCAGCCTGCGGCAGATTCTCTCTGTCGGGAACGTCCCGGCCAACCACGCTTTCCGGCTTTGGTGAGGGCCACCACGGCAGCCCACCGTGACGACCGCAAAGCCGCGGGTCACGGACCCGCGGCGCGCTCCGGCGAAAGGGCGGGGCGTCGGGCCGGTTGAACTGTGAGCATCCCTTTCGATCCGCGCCGACTGCACCGAGCCGGCGCAACGGAACGTGCCGGCGACGGATCGGTCAGCGGAAGAACATCGGAACGGAAGGCGCCCGACAGGGGGAGGACGGTACGGCGATCCAAGATCATCAAGGTGATCGAGGAGTAGAGTCGGAGAGCACACTTCACGCCGGTACGAGAACCGCATCGAACCACGGCACAGGTGACGGAGAATCGGGAACTCAGGCGGCGGAATCCGGAAGCGGCGAACGAGGGATCCGGCATGGAGGACACGACCAGGAACAGAAACGAGACCATGTAGCGGACCATGAAGAGGAGGTCGGCGAGGGTCGGGAGTGAAGGCAGAACGGCGAGAGCGGACACGAGAGGAGCCGTATCGAGGTGTAATTTGGCCCTGTTCGATGATTACAGTCAAATTACAGCCCATTACACCACTTCCTCGAAGAAAGCCCGTAAACAGCCCGAGGTAGAAGTCGGTTCGCCGAGCCCTGCTGTTCAGGCCGCTTGGCGATGAGTAATTGAGCCGACGGGCGCCGGCGGTGTCCATTTGAGGCCCCAGGGACGCGTCAGACGCCCCCAGTGGTCGATCAGGCGGTCGATCAGGCGGAAAATCGCCGAAAAAGCCCGCCCCTGCAGGCTCCGGGGCGTACCGATGCCGGTCTGGCGCCGCAGGAGCATCCCGATGTTGCAGGCAGCCGCCTGGATCAGCACCCGCTTGCGGACATTCTCGTGACCGCGCACAAACACCCGACGCATGCCCCCCGTCTCATACATGTGCGCGAAAGTACGCTCCACCATCTCGCCCCGGCAGCGTTGCAGGCGACGACCCCGCCGCCCGTGCACACGCCGCCGGTTCGCATACAACGCCTGCTGCGCAGCACGCTTCGCCGGCGGCGTCTCTCCCGTCTTCTTGTCCTGCCAGACGCGCCGGCCGCGCTCGGGCTCCGATACGTAGCTCCGAACCCCGACCTCGCCGAGAGCCACCAGCGTCTCGTCGCTGTGATACCCCTTGTCAGCGACCAGCTCTTCGACCCCTCGACCGTCCGGCTGCACCAACTCCACCTGCTCGGCCGCCGCGGTCAGCGTCTCCGGCAGCGTGGCCGTATCGCCGTCCGATGCATCCTGCACCGTCACCGACACGATGGCCCCCGTCTCCATGTCGACCCCGTGCTCGACCTTGTGAGCCAAGTGCGTCCGGCCGTCCTTCATCTTCGCGATCTTCGCGTCCGGGTCCTGCGGCGATTGCCAGTCCTTGTTCGACGTCTTCTTGTTCTTGCGAGACCGGTCGAACCGAGCCAGATCCGCCCGCGTCGGGGTCTCCACCCCAGACGCCTCCGCCAAGCGCCGAAGGAACGCTTCGTAGCTTTCTCCCGTGTCCCGCCGCTCGATGCTCCGCATCGCCGCGTTCGCTTCCAGCGTCGTCGCATCGACGCCCACCGTCTTCCCCTTGACCAGACCCGCCGCCGACAACTGCTCGAGAACCCACGTGAATACCGCCTCGTGCGTCTCGTCGTCGATCAGACGACGCGTCCGCGACAGCGTCGAGTGGTCCGGCGCCGCCTCGGTCACATCCAGGTCCAGGAACGACCGCAGGCTCAGAGAGTCGGCCACCCGCCACGCAATCCCACGCTCCGAAGACAGACCCTCGAAGTAGCCGATGAACAGCATCCGGAAATACCGCCCAGGACGCAGGCTCGGCCGCCCCATCCGCGTCGCGTAGAACACCGCGCACAGCCCCTCGACGAACGCGTCGAACCCGGCCTCGTCCAGAACCCGGTTCAGACGCTCGAAGAACGGATGCCCCGCGTTCGTCGGCAAATCCGCCGTCGTCACCCACAGCGGCGCCCCTGGTCGCGCGGCCGGTTTCTTGCCCATCGCCATAGCTGTTCAGTCTACGGGCTCGATCGCGCCCAGGCCAGGCCCGTTCCCCGACTTTCACCACGGGCTGGTAAACACTGGCCAAACTGAACACCACGAGCCAGACCGGAAACAACAAAAGGGTCGGGGAAAAGACGGGAGCGACCTGTACCTTTCTGGATGACCTTGCGCGGATAATCGCGTCGAGGTCGGGCAGGCCGCCGGGAGCGACCAGGGAGCGACTTGCGTCGTCGAGCGCCTCGGTGGGGGACTTGTGCCCCGGCGGTCCAGCCATCGATGGATGCCCAGTGGGGAGTCAGCGCCTCAGAGCGCCAGGACAGGTCCCGGCAGGCATCGTTGGCGCGCCCGGTCGGTCCACGGCAGACAAGGAGGTGCGGGTTGAAGCTGGAGTGGTTCGTCGGTGTCGATTGGGGTACGCAGAAGCACCAGGCGGCGTGGTCGACGCCGACGGAGAGGTGGTCGGCGAGCGGGCGTTCGAGCATAGCGGCGAGGGACTGTCGGCGATGGTGGACTGGCTGTTGTCGGTGACGGACAGCGAGGCGGCCGCGGTTGGCGTGGCGATCGAGGTGCCGCGCGGTCCGGTGGTCGAGAGCCTTATGGAGCGGGGCTTCGAGGTCCACTCGATCAACCCGAAGCAGCTCGACCGCTTCCGGGATCGCATCTCGCCGTCAGGCGCGAAGGACGACCGGCGGGACGCTCGGGTGCTGGCCTCGGCGCTCCGGACCGACGCGCACTGTCTCCGGCGTCTGGAACCGACCGACCCGACGATCGTCGCGTTGCGGGAGTGGTCGCGGTTGAGCGAGGGCCTGACGCGGGAGCGGGTTCGTCTGGCGAACCGGATGCGGGAGCAGTTGTGGCGCTACTTCCGCAGTTCCTCAAGGCGGTCGACGACGACGTGGCGGCGCCGTGGGCGCTGGACCTGTGGCGGAGCCTGCCGACGCCGCGGGCTGGCCAGCGGGCTCGGGCGGTGACGCTGACCCGCGTGTTGAAGCAGCACCGCATCCGCCGGCTCGACGCGGCGGCGCTGCGCGAGCGGCTGCGGGCGCCGGCCGTCAAGCTGACGCCGGCTGCGGCCGAAGCGGCCACGACGCATGTGCGGCTGGTGGTCGAACGGCTCGCCCTGGTCAACCGTCAGCTCGACCATGTGCGCGGCCAGCTCGAAGAGATGGTGTATCGGCTCGTCGAGGCGGCGCCGGTGGCCGAGACGGACTCGTCGGCCGACACCGAGTCGGACCCGTCGGACGCGGCGATCCTGTTGTCGATTGTCAACGGCATCGGCGTCGGCGTGCTCGCCACGCTGCTCTCGGAAGGCAGCGATGCGTTGCAGCGTCGGGACTACGCGGCGCTGCGCTGTCTGTGCGGGGTGGCTCCGGTCACCAAGCGCTCGGGCAAGAGCGTGTTCGTGGAGCGTCGTCTGGCGGCGCACGGCCGGCTGCGCGAGGCGGTCTTCCACTGGGCTTGCGGGGCGGCTCGGTTCGACGCGGTCAGCCGCAGCAAGTATCAGGCGCTACGCGCCCGCGGGCATGGTCACGCGCGGGCGTTGCGCTCGGTGGCCGACCGGCTGCTCAACGTCGCCTGTGCGATGCTGCGCGACGGCGCCTGTTTCGACTCGCAACGCGTCAGGGTCGCGACCACATGAGGCGGCTCCCGCCGGTGGGGAGCGGTGCGGAATCCTTCCCGACGGGAAGAATGCGGCCGGAGCGACCCGGCGCGGCAGGTGTGACGGAGGAACACCTGTGGGGCCAGCAAACCGTCAGGTTTGCGGGGGTCGCTCCGGGCTTTTCCCTGACCCTTTGTCCGGCTCCGTGCATGGATCGTACGTGTACGGTTTTATCAATGGAATCAGGTGGCTCGATGGGTTCGCGCGGTCCGGCAGCGCATAGGACTCGTCGTCGAACAACGGCGCCTGCGCGGCTTGCTCCTCAAGCGGGCGGGGTCGCGTCTGGCGGCGGGTCGGGCACAGGCTTGGCAACGTCCGTTCTTCGAGGCCTTGGGGCTCGTCCGCCTGCGCGGCACGATTCGGTATCCGGGGGTGGTGCATGCTGCGACCTGAAGTCCACTTGGTAAGCCGTGTGCCTCGGTGGACACCCAACACCGGCCAGTATGTCCAGCTGGTCATACTGGCCGTCATGACCAGTGCCGCGTTATGACAAGTAGCCGTCAGACGACGTTGTTTTCTGCCGACATGGCGGGCGTTGGCATCGCGCCGAGCTTCACATAGTACGCGTGGTCTTCTGAGGGGCCCCGGACGGGGCCGAGGAGGAGACCATGCTTGAAACCCTCTCCGTTCACCCGCGTATCTGCGAGCAGATCCGGTCAGGACCGCTGGGCCGCTGGATCGACGACTTCGTCGACGTACTCACGGGGCGCGAGTATGCGACGAGCACCATCCGCCAGCATGTTCGAGCCGCCGCGATCTTCAGCGCCTGGCTGGATCAGCAGGGCGTCGCGGCGACTGACATCGACGAGACGCTGGTCAGTCGCTTCGTCAGCGGGCTGCCGCGGAGACCGTCCTCGACGCGCCCGAGCGGCCGGCCGTCGGAGGTGGCAAGCGGCGTCCGTCTGTTGGCTGTGCACCTGTGGACACGGGAAGTGGCGGCGCGCCGCCGGCCGGTGGCGGCCCCATGCGAGACCGACCAGTGGTTGCAGCGCTTCGACGATCACCTCGTGCAGGTGCACGGCCTGGTCGTCGGGACCCGGCGGATGTACCGGCGCTATGCCGCAGCCCTTCTTGCCGAGTGCGCGGGGACGCCGACCCCCGACTGGTCCCGGCTCACCGTGCCGACGATCGCGGCGTTCGTGCAGACGCAAGCCAACCGGCTCAGTCCGTCGACCCGGCGCAGCCCTGTCACCGCCACGCGGGCGTTTCTGCGCTTCCTCGCCACCCGTGGTGTGGTTCCCGCCGGCATCGAGGGCGCCGTGCCGACCATCCGCCAGTGGACGCACGCCGCGCTGCCCCGGGCCATCGCCGCGGAAGACGTCCAGCGGGTGCTGGCCGCGGTGGACGTGACCCGCCGGAGCGGCCTTCGCGACCACGCCATCCTGCTGCTGTTGATCCGGCTTGGCCTCCGGGCGGGCGAGGTCGCGGCCCTCGGGGTGAACGACGTCGACTGGCACAACGGGACCGTCCGTGTAGTCGGTAAAGGAGGACGGGAGCGACGGCTGCCCCTGCCCGCCGACGTCGGGGAGGCCTTGGTCGCCGCGTTGCGCGCGCGGCCCCAGACCAGCGCCCCCGAGATGATCTTCGCGACGGCTCGGCCCCCGTATCGGCAACTCATCGGCGGCAACGTGACGGCTGTCGCCAAGCGAGCGCTGCGCCGCGCTGGCGTCACCGTTCCGCGTCCGGGCGCGCACGTCTTCCGACACACCATCGCGTCCCAGATGGTGCGGCGGGATGTGCCGATGAAGACCGTTGCGGATCTGCTGGGCCATGCCCGCCTGCGCACCACCACCATCTACGCGAAGCTGGACCGGGAAGCTCTGGCCACAATCGCCCTGCCATGGCCCGGAGGTGCACGATGACCGGAGAGGTCTGGCGGCGGTACTTGCAGACCTACGTGGCGTTGCGCCGCGCCGTCGGCTTCGCCATGCGACCGGAAGCGCACCTCCTGCAGGACTTCGTCGAGCATCTCGAACGGCGCGGCCACGACATCCCGGTCGCGCAGGTCGCCGTCGAGTGGGCCTCGGCGAGCACCGAAAGCCAGCACGTGCGGCGGTTGAGCATCGTACGGGGATTCCTCAGGTTCGTGCGCGCCGCCGAGCCTGGCATCGACGTGCCCGGCGCCGGGTTGGTTCGCACGAGCAAACGTCCCACGCCGCGCATCCTGGACCCCTACGAGATCGTCGCCCTGCTGGAAGCCGCTCGCTCACTCGGTCCGCGCGGCGCGCTACGTCCGCACACCGTCGCCACCGTGATCGGGCTATTGGCGAGCTGTGGGCTCCGCGCCAGCGAGGCGATCCGCCTCGACATCGATGACGTCGATCTCGTCGGCGACCTTCCGTGCCTGCAGATTCGACGCACCAAGTTCCGGAAGTCGCGCCTGGTGCCGCTTCATCCCACGACCGCCGCCGCGCTGCGGACCTACGCGGAGCAACGCCGCGCTCTCGGTTACGACGGCCTGTCGAGCGCCTTCTTCGTCTCCGAACGCGGCACCCGACTCCACTACCACGTCCTGGCCTGGACCTTCGTGCAGTTGGCCCGCCGGCTCGGGCTGCGCGGGCCGGTGGGCACTCGCGGCGTCAGTCTGCACCACCTGCGCCACAGCTTTGCCGTGAGCCGCCTCGCCGCCTGGGCGCAGCAAGGGGTCGTCGTCCGCGACCGGCTCCCCGCCCTCGCCGTCTACCTCGGCCACGTCAACCCGCAAAACACGTACTGGTATCTGACGGCCACCCCGCCCGTGCTCGAACCGGCCGCCGCCCGGTTCGAGGCCTTCGTCGACGGGAAGGTGGCGCCATGATCGCCCCCACCCCGCTCGGCCCGCTGCTCCGTGCGTTCTTCGCCGACCATCTCGTCCAACAGAGGACCGTCAGCCCCCAGACCGTCAACGCCTACCGCGACGCCTTCCGTCTGCTGCTCACCTTTCTTGACCAACACCGCCAGCGGAAGCCCGACGCGCTCACGCTCGACGACCTCGATGCGCCCGTCATCCTGGCCTTCCTCAACCACCTTGAAGAGAATCGAGGCAACAGCGTTCAGTCCCGCAATGCGCGTCTGACCGCCGTCCGCTCCTTCGTCCGCTTCGCGGCGTTGCGAACGCCGGAGTCCCTCGACCTGACCTCCCGCGTCCTCGCGATTCCCCGCAAGCGCGAGCCACGACGACAGGTCCACTACCTGACGCGGCCGGAAATGAACGCGATCCTGGCCGGCTGCGACCGCTCGACCCCCGGCGGACGGCGGGACCACGTCCTCCTGTTGACCCTGTACAACACCGGGGCCCGTGTCTCTGAGCTCGTGGCGCTACGGCGCTCCCACGTGCGCTTCGGTGCCGCCACGGTCGTCCAGCTCTTCGGGAAGGGCCGCAAGGAGCGAGCCGTACCCCTGTGGACCCGGACCAGCCGCAGTCTGCGCCAGTGGTTCGACGAGGAGGGTGAGACCACACCCGACTACGCGTTCCGCAACGCGCGCGGCGACCGCTTGACGCGACAGGGCGTCACCCATCTGCTCGATCAGGCATGCCAGCGGGCTCGGAAGCGATGTCCGAGCCTGGCCGCGAAACGCGTGTCGCCACACGTCGTCCGCCACACCACCGCGATGCACCTGCTCCAGGCCGGCGTCGACGTGGCGACCATCGCGCTGTGGCTTGGCCACGAGCGCCTGGAGACCACACATCAATACGTCGAGGCGGACCTGCAACTCAAGGAAGGCGCCCTGCGGAAACTCGAGCCCCTCGGTCAGCGAACGCAGCGCTTCAAGGCCGACGCCTCCCTGCTGACCTTCCTGGCGAGCCTCTGATTATGGAAAGCGCGAGACCTCCTCAACCCCGGCCACCACCGGACCACGCCGCCGGTGCTTGTCATAACGCGGCACTGATCATGACGGCCAGTATGTCCAGCTGGTCATACTGGCCGGATTTGACCTGTCCACCGAGGCCGTGTGCGGGAAATCCGCCTGCACGGTTTGAACGGGGGTCTTGCTTTCAGCCGGTCGGTTCCGCCGCCCGGTGCCCAGTAGGATCTACCAATGGCAATGGGTAAGAGACCGGCGGCGCGACCGGGGTCGCCGCTGTGGGTGACGACAGCGGATTTGCCGACGAGCGACGGTCATCCCTTCTTCGAGCGCCTGAATCGGGTCCTGCAGGACAGCGGGTTCGACGCGTTCGTGGGGTTGTGCTCGGTCTTCTACGCGGCGCGGCTGGGACGGCCGAGTCTGCGTCCTGGGCGGTATTTCCGGATGCTGTTGATCGGCTACTTCGAGGGTCTGTCTTCGGAGCGGGGGATTGCGTGGCGGGTGGCCGATTCACTGAGCCTGCGGTCGTTCCTGGACTTGGAGTTGACCGAGTCGGCTCCGGATCACTCGGCCGTGCGGGCCGTGCGGAGCCGTGCGGCCGTGCAGGCTGGCATCGTCGGGCTTGCGCTACGTCTAATGCCCGCCTCGCCGGCTGTCTCCTGCCGAGGATGGCATTGGCGAGCGTGGTGCGCGCGACGACTGAACGTATCCGGTCCGCAAGGCACCGAGACGATCGCCGGACGGTTATCCCTTCGCCGCCTCGAACTTCTCCGGCAGTTGCTCCGGTCGCTTCCTCAGGCCGGCCTCCGATGCCAGCTCGTCCAGCAATGGCAGGAACTGTTGCTCCACCCACTCCTGCATCTTCTGCCAGTCCACTTTTCTCACCGGCTCGAAGCCATGCGCCAGTATCGATCCGTTGCGGACGGCGAGCCGGTCCTTCAGCCTGCCCTCCTGCTCGGTGATGAACGCCTGCGCCGGTCCCGCCATGTCCGCATCCAGCTTCACGACATGCCACGCGGCCCACAGGCCGAGCCTGATCTTCCCGTCCCGGTCGGGCGGCGTGGCCATGCCCTCGGGCAGCCGGTCGCGCGGAAAGTCCGCCGTCTCGACGCCCAGCCGGCGACGAAGCTGCCACTGCGCGGTCCACTCGATCAGGCGGTACACACGCGCCGTGGCATCGTCGTAACGGCCCTGGGCTGCGCACCGCTCGGCGTTCAGCCAGAGGTCGAACAGAAGTGCCGGTTGGCGTTGGGGGCCGTTCTCGTGGGTCAACACACGCAGGGCGGGGAGCATCGCCTGGTAGCGCCTCGCGACAGCGGCCTGGTAGGGCTCGACGAGGGCGAGTGAACCCTCGTGGTCGAAGTCGTCCCAGCGGGCCAGACCGCGGCTCAGCGCCAGGGCGAGCTCGAAGTCGGAACGGTCCGGGTGGTCGGCGCCGATCCGGATGCCGCGCAGCCCCTCTGCCGCTTCGCGATAGGCGAACCGCCGCCAGGCGTCCAGGCAGGGCGCCATCTCCCGAGCGAGACGCAAGCGCGCTGTACCGGCCGGCATCGCACGCTCCGTGCCGTCGGGAACACGGATGAGATTGGCCCGGGCGCCGGTCACGAGCTGGAGCTCGACGTCGCTTCTCTCCAGCGCCGTGCAGACCAGCGCCGCCGTCATGGTCTTGGTGCCCCCGGTGTAGTCCGCGACGAGCCGTGCGCCGGGAAACCGCTTCGCGATCCGGTTCATGGCGTCGCGCATGACCCGCCACGCACCGTCAAGATCATCGGCCCGCACCTCCACCGGTTCGAACACCTCGTGGGCGAGACCTGCCTGTGCGGGAATGTTGGGCAGGGTGGGCTTGTCGTCTTTGTGGCTCGCCTTGATGACCTTGCCCTTGCCGTTCACCTGCGTCTCGGAGCCTGGCTTGCCCGAGTCGGGGTCCTTGCCGGTGCAGAAGAAGCAGATGTAGCGTGGCTCGGCCGCTTCGATGGCGCAGAGGATCGGCTGGTGGCTGCCGCCCACCGTGCAGAAGAGAACGGTATCCCTCATCCTCGCCTCTCGGCCTGGGTTGATGGCGTGGTTGTCTCCGGCCGGTCGCACCGCGTCGACAGCCACCTCGTGGGCACCGCCAGGCCGAACGCAGCCTGCACAGGGCGCACGTCGAGGGCGGCGAGCGCTCGGCGATCAGTGTCGGCCAGCAACCGTTCCGTCCCGATGGCGCCGCCGTAGTACGAGCGCGGCGGACCGCCGGTGCGAAAGCAGGCCCCGGCTTCCAGCATGACCTGCGGCCGCTTGAAGACCGCCGTGGCGTGGAACTCCGGCGCCAGCTTGCCGTACTTGACGAACACCCGCCAGAAACCAGCGACAGGATCGGTGCGCGCAGGCTGCCAGGTCGACAGCGAGATGAAGCCGGCGGCTTCGGGCACGTCGTCCAGCCACGGGCACGGCCTTGGTTCCTCCAGCAGTTCGAAGCCGCCGTGGCCCACCGAAGCATCGGCGCCGTACCCGGTTCGGCCGAGCAACACCAGCGCCTGCATCAGGACATCGAGGCCGCGTCGGGTCGCCCGAACGTAGAGGCTCAATCCCTGACCCGGCTCGTTCATGTCCGAGTACGGCACCTCGAACAGTCCGTCCGCCATGCCGGCGGTGTCGGCGACCCGGGATATCGCGTTCCGCAGGCGCACATGATCCCGCGCCGAGACCGGCACTGGCTCCAGCTCCGGCTGTTCCCCGTGTTGCACGCGGCGGAAGTCCGCGGCCGTGAGCCAGCGGTGCTTTTTGACATCCTTGCGCCTCTCCGCCGGCCAATCCCACCACAACGGGACCGCCGCTGGGACCGGCAGGCAGTCGCCCGGGAAGGCGTCCGACAGGACGAACGGGGGCTCGTCAGCAAGCCAGGGATCCAGCAAGTCCCTCCGCAACGCCGCCGCGCCATGCGACCGCACCCAGGCGCACGCCAACGCCCCGAGAAGCGAATCCGCATGCCACGGCGTCGTCCATACCCCGAGCGGTCTCAGTTTCAGGCGGGCCAGTGCTTCCATGATTCGCCGTCCATCCGGCACTCGCGGAAGGCAATCGCGCCGGAGCCGCGGCTCGTGCCCCCGCCCAGTCCCGTCATCTGCACGAAGTGCAGGCCGTCCGCGACGACCGCCTGCAGGGCATCCGCTCCCCGTTGCGGTTGCTTGCGGACGTTCACGTACTCGAACGACCCGTCGATGTCGAAAACCTGGAGCACGATCTGCATGTCGAACTCCGTGCCCTCGACCACGCGCTCGTTGGATCGGGGGTGCTGCGCGGCGCCCGTTCGGCGGTCGACGACGTTCTCCGTCTTGTTTTCGATGCGCCAGTCGTCACCGCGCAGCCGCCCGTCCCGCACGATGATCCGGGACGGGCCGAGTGCGCTCCTGGTGTTCATGTGCGCCCCGAACACGCGGCAGACCGGGCAGTCGTCCCCCGCACATCCGCAGGGCTTGTCACCGTCACGCACCGTTACGGCCGAAGCGGCCGAAGTGCTTCTCCAACTCGGCGCGCATCTTGCCCTTGAGCGAGGATCCGGGCACATAGGGCCTGCCCGTATCCGGGCTCTTGATGACCGGGCTGTCGGCGCCGCCGATCACCAGTTCGTCCTGGGACCCGCCGATGTGCAAACCGCTCTTGCAGCGAGCGACGAAGCTGATGGCGTGTATGGCAGTCCTTCGCATTGTCTACCGTCCTTCGTTCAGGCGCCCGACTTCAGGTGCGCAGCGCCGAAGCCGACCAGGGCCTCGAAGTGCGGCAGGAATCCCTTGAGAAACGCGGTCTTCGGGTCGGCGGACGAGGTGACCCGGTCGACGTTCTCGTCGATGAATCGCTGGAAATCGCGGGGAATCTTGTGGGCAGCCTGCGCATTCTGCGCGTGACAGCCGAGCATCTCGAAACTGGCGGCGACGCGTTTCCAGGGCTCGCCCTCCACCACCAGACGGCGTTCAATCACTCGACAATGGTTGAAGAACCTCCGGATCTGCCCGGTGGTCAGCGCCGGCCTCGCGCTGCGCGCCAGATGGCGGGCCATCCCGTCCAGGTTGCGCTTCGACACGAACGCCGTGTCCAGGCAAGGTGGCTCCCGATCCACGGTCGGGAAGTAGCTCCGAGGCAGCGTCGGCATCGCGGTCTGCTCGCCGCGCGGCCATTCCTGACCGCGCCGGCGGCCGTGCCCGCTACCCTGCCGGTCGCTGTACCCGGCTCCCTTCATTGCCGATCGCATGTCAGGCATCGCTTCCTCCGGTACCGCCTCTCGTCGCCAGCAGCGCGTAACGCAGGCTCGCGGCGGCTTCCCTCGTCCGCTGGTGGTTGCGCTCATCAAGATGGCCGACCACGCGATGCGCCCAGTCCCGGAATCTCGTGGCCTCCTTGCCGTGCCGTGGAACGTTGCGGGCGACCTGGTACGACCACCGCGCGGCCGGGAGGTTCCCCTCCGGTGACGCCTCCGCAAGCTGCAGCAGTCGCAGCAACAGCCCGCGAGGAACACGGTGGGGCGCCCCCAGTTTTCTTGGACACGGATTAGTGGAGAATCCGATGTCACCAGGAGGTGGGGGTATGGTTCGGTCGAGGCGGGTGAAGGGAGCTGGGTCGGTGCCGACGGAGGGAGCCCGGAGGGCGACCGGAGTCGGCACCGACGCGGCGGAGATGGGGTCGGGGGCCTTGGCGCCGGGGCAACGGTGGAGCGCAAGCCGGAAACGGGACGTGGTGTTGCGGCTGCTGCGTGGCGAGCCGCTCGACGCGGTTTCGCGTGAAGTCGGTGTGGAGGTCTATCGCCTGGAGAAGTGGAAGACGCGGGCGCTGGCCGGCCTCGAGCGGGGTCTGAAGGAGCAGGCCGGTGAGCCGCTGGCCGCCGAGCTCGACGCGGCCAAGCGACACATCGGGGAGTTGTCGATGGAGAACGAGCTGTTGCGGTCGCGTGCCCGTGCAGCGGAGCGCCGCCTCCCTTTGGCGACGCGGAGGTCGCGACGATGAGCCAAACGACCTCCGCGACGACGGGGCGGCGCTACGGTCTCGAGCGGGTGTGCGGCACGTGGGAGCGGTCACGCTCGGCGTTCTACGCCAGGCGGGCTCGCGTGCAGCGTTCAGCGTCGGCTGACAGTCCGCGCCGCCGCGGGCCGACGCCCGCGCTGTCCGATGCGCAGCTGCTGGCGGCGATTCGTAGCGACCTGGCCCGCTCACCGTTCCAGGGCGAGGGCCATCGCAAGGTCCACGCGCGGCTGCGGATCCTCGACAACATCCGAGTCTCGCGGACGCGGGTGTTGCGCGTGATGCGCGCACAGGGCCTGCTCTCGCCGCACCGCGGGCGGCAGGGTGAGCCGAAGCGGCACGACGGCACGATTGTCACCGCGGCGCCCGACGTCATGTGGGGTACCGACGGCGCGCGGGTGTTGACCGTCGACGACGGCTGGGTCTGGACCTTCGCGGCCGTCGACCACTGGAACGCCGAGTGCGTGGGTTGGCACGTGTGCAAGGTTGGGAGCCGTTTCGCGGCCCTCGAGCCGGTCGCGCAAGGGCTCGGGCGACACCACGGCTCGGTCGAGGCCGACGCGGCCCGCGGGCTGGCGCTCCGCATGGATCACGGCAGCCAGTATCTGTCGGACCACTTCCTCAACCAGGTCCGCTACTGGGGCATCCGCCCCAGCTTCGGCTTGCTCGAAGAGCCGGAGACCAACGGCGTCGTCGAGCGCTGGAACCGCACGCTCAAGGAGCAAGCCATCTACGGTCGGGTGTTTCGAAATCTCGCCGACGTGCGCGCCGCCGTCGCCGAGTTCGTCGAGCGCTACAACCGGTGCTGGCGCCTCGAGAAGCTCGCCTATCGCACGCCACTCGAGGCCCGCGAGGAGTACGACCTACGCCACGCTGCGTAGCACAAACTTGTGTCCAAGAAACCGGGTGCGGTACACGCGAGGAACACGGTCCGGGGCACGACCTGCCACCGCGTCGGCGATCATCTTGCCATTCGCAACGACTTCGCAGTGCCGGTCCCAAGTTCTGTCACCGCCCAACGTCGCGCAGCGGTTCTTGCCCGGCCGGGCCTTCTTGGCCCGGTCGAGCAGATCTTCGGCGCGTTCGACCGCGTGGCGAATCGGGACGCGATACGGCGTGAGCGCGATGCCAGCGCTCAACGTCAGTCCACCGTGAGCCGCCGCCGGACCGGTCCGGAAGGCAGATTCCAGTGCGCTTGCGAAATCGAACATGACATCCCACGGGCCGACCAGGAGCAGGTCGTCCCCGCCCGCGTACAAGGTGTAGATTAAGGGCCAGTGCTCTTTCAGCATCTCCCGGATTCGGTCGCCGAAGAAGGCGTGGAGGTCGCGGCTGAAGTCTCGCAGTCGCCGGTATGACGGATCGGTGCGAGCGACTTCAGCGACACGCCGCCCCATGTCGTCAACGTCGGCCTTCAGTACGGCGAGCCGCGAATCGCCGCGCGACCGTCGCGACAGCTCCTCGAACGTCAAGGGATTCCCGGCCGTCCGATCGCGCGGCACCCAGCGGCCGATCCGCCACGCTCCGGGTTCGTGGGTCGGCAGCAGCTCGAACGAGACGCCGAGCACGCGCAGGTCACCGCGACCGACCCGAATCCACTCGCGACGAGTCAGATCCTGGCCGATCCTGCGCGCCTCCACGCAGGTCCGGCAGTGCAGCACCGTCCCGTCCTCGTCGTCGAGCATGCGGGTTCCGGGGAAGTCCCCGCATACTTGGCACGGTTCGCCGAGCGGCGGCTGACTCAACCGTTCGAGGTCCCAAGCCCCTTCCCGTTGCAGCACGCTGGCACCCGGCATCCGCTTCCGCCGCTCCAACTCCGCGCGCGCCGCCGTCGGCGTCGCGGCCCATCCGAGGGAGACCTGCATCTGGCCGCCACACTCCTCCCACAACCTGTCCTGCAGGTGAATCGCGAGCCGGTCGAATCCTGCGTCGTCGGTCGCCGCCCGGAGGCGCACCAGGAATCCTCCGCCGCCTTGCACGAGAACGTCTTCCTCATCTAGCGCGAATCGCGCTTGCAGGATCGACAACGTCGCATGCTCCAGCAGTTGCAGGAAAAACGACCGCGCCCGCAAGCGCTTGGCCTGCGCCTTCCCGGCCGTCTTGACTCGCAACACGAACCGCTGGATGCCGGAGAAGTCGCCGGCGAGATAGATTTCATCGGCCACGCTGGCATCTCATCCATGGTACGACTGCCGACGGGAGTGCCACCCGGTGGCATCGCACGGTGTCGTATCCCCACAGTCTGGAGTTCGTCATCGAGTGCCCAGCTCAGACCACGCCCGTCAGCCTGCCGCCACGAGTGGCTTGATGGCTTTGACGTCCGCATGCGCGCGGGCGAGATCGAGGTCGTACATCCGCTGGAGGTTCAGCCAGTACTCCGGCGTCATGCCGAGGGCCTGCCCGATTCGGAGCGCGGTGTCTGCGGTAACTGCGCGGCGTCCGCGGACGATGTCGTTGATCCGGCGCGGCGGCACGTCAATCGCTCGGGCCAGACGCGATGGACTGATCTCCAGTTCGTCGAGGATCTCCGCGAGATGCTCTCCGGGGTGGATAGGGTTGCTCTCCATGACGCATCCTCAGTGGTAGTCCGTGACCTCGAGCTCTCGGGCGCCACGGCCCGTCCAGCGGAAGCAGATGCGCCATTGGTCGTTGATGCGGATGCTGTACTGTCCCTTCCGGTCACCGCGCAACGCTTTGAGGCGGTGCGAAGGAGGGAGCCGCAAGTCCGACAACGCCGTGGCCGCGACTACCCGCTGAAGGCGCACGCGTGCCCGGTGTTGAATCTCAGCCGGGAGTCGGGGGACTAGCCGACCCTCGAAGATGCGCTCCGAGGCGGAGTCCCTGAACCGATTCACTGGCTTGATGTTATCGTGCCTGACGCCTTGCGTCGAGGGTAGAGCAGGCATCCTCCCGATCGGCTATCAGCAGGCCACGGAATCACTTCCGGTGCCGGCAATGGATTCCCTATGGCACCCGTACCGAGCGCCACGTACGACCGGCACTGATCATCGGCGTCGCCCGACGGCCAGTGTCAGCCTCGGTTTCCAGAGCGGCGCAACGAGCCACGGCTCCGATCAAGCCGCCGTACGCTGCCAGCACGGCGCCATCGAGCGTCGCGATGGCCACCCGGATGGACGCGATCTCGTCGTCACGCCGGCACCTGCTCGGCAACTCCCGCGGCCACGGTCTCGCAGCACCCGTCGACCGTCCCGACAAGCGGGCATGGCCGACGCTGCCCTGGTCCGACGACGCGGCCGTGCTCGGCGAGGTCCGCTGGACCGCGCGTACGTTTCTTTGAGGGAGAGAATCCATGGGGAACCGGTCGTCAGCGAGATCGAAGGCACCCGAAGCGATGCTGCGGAGTGGGCGATGGGCGTGCCGGTGGCGAATCTACGGCAAGACCGAGAGAGGAGAGCCTCGAAGGCCGGCACACGCTGAACCACGACGCCGGCCGGTATCTCGATCAGGTCGAAAGCCGGTGCCGACTTGGTCCAGACTCACCGTGAGCATGCTGCTGGAACCCTCGGCGACCGGCTCCGCGAACTGGCGGTCCCGCAGGGTGACGTGGCCGGCATCGCGGAACTCGGTGGCGTACGTCGCATCGCGTGCGGCGCCGGCATCGAGGCCCGCTGGTCTCCCCGTCGAACAGCCTCCGAGCGCCAGGAGCACGGCCGCGCCGGCCAGCCTGCGGATGTTCCGACTATCCTGGTGCAGGACGCGCTCGCCGCACGAGCCAGTCTCATGCAGGATCCCAAGCACAACGCGACGATACCACGCCTCCCCGACCAACCTTGAGAACTGGACCCGAGGCACCGGAAGGGCGAGATCCGAGCAAGAGGGTCGACGGAAGAACGTCGTGCCAGCGAACCACCGAGAGCAGATCGGACACGGGGTAGATCACGGAGAATCGGGAACACAGGCGGAGGCGGAGAGCGGCGAACGAGAGAGAGCCGGCGTGGAAAAGACCAGAGCCAGGACCGGAAACAGGACCATGCGGATGAGGGTCGTAGGGGTCGGCAGGAAGAACAGCACAGCGAGATCGGACACGAAGAAGCCGGATCAGCGTGTAAGTTGACCCTGTTCGATGATTACAGCGAAATTACAGCCGAAATTACACCATTTCCTTGAGAAGAGCCCGTAATCATTGACCAAACCGAACACCCACGTACCAACCCCGGACCATGAAAAGGGTCGGGGTTGAGACGGGAGCGACCCCCCCACGAAACTGGTGTTTCGTGACCCCGGGGGGCGTGTCTGGTGACACGCCCCCGGGGCTCTCGGGGTCGCTCCCGGTTGCAGTTTTCCCATTTCGGGAAGGAGCCGGGATTCGGCACTGCGATGCGCCACTCATCGCTTGGCGGATTCCGCTCCGTCGTCAGAGTGGGGCACCGCATCTCGCGCGCGCCCGGCATCGCAATGGGCTGGCGAGGAGCCACCCCAAGGACTCATGGCACCGGAAGAACACCGCGCACAGCTCCTCGACGTAGGCGTCGAAGCCGGCCTCCTCCAGGACCCGATTCAGACGCTCGAAGAAGGGATGTCCGTCGTTCGTCGGCAAATCCGCCGTCGTCACCCAGAGCGGCGACCCCGGTCGTGCGTTCGGTCTCTTGCCCATCGCCATGGGTCTTCAGTGTACGGGATGAGATCGCGCCGGGACCAGGCCGGACCGTGACTTTCGCCACGGGCTGCTCTACTAGGGTGCGTAGGGGACATAGGCTACGTAAGGGTAGCTCCGTTCCCACATTCCTTAACAGCCCGTGGTGAAAGTCGGGGAACGGGCCTGGCCTGGGCGCGATCGAGCCCGTAGACTGAACAGCTATGGCGATGGGCAAGAAACCGGCCGCGCGACCAGGGGCGCCGCTGTGGGTGACGACGGCGGATTTGCCGACGAACGCGGGGCATCCGTTCTTCGAGCGTCTGAACCGGGTTCTGGACGAGGCCGGGTTCGACGCGTTCGTCGAGGGGCTGTGCGCGGTGTTCTACGCGACGCGGATGGGGCGGCCGAGCCTGCGTCCTGGGCGGTATTTCCGGATGCTGTTCATCGGCTACTTCGAGGGTCTGTCTTCGGAGCGTGGGATTGCGTGGCGGGTGGCCGACTCTCTGAGCCTGCGGTCGTTCCTGGACCTGGATGTGACCGAGGCGGCGCCGGACCACTCGACGCTGTCGCGGACGCGTCGTCTGATCGACGACGAGACGCACGAGGCGGTATTCACGTGGGTTCTCGAGCAGTTGTCGGCGGCGGGTCTGGTCAAGGGGAAGACGGTGGGCGTCGATGCGACGACGCTGGAAGCGAACGCGGCGATGCGGAGCATCGAGCGGCGGGACACGGGAGAAAGCTACGAAGCGTTCCTTCGGCGCTTGGCGGAGGCGTCTGGGGTGGAGACCCCGACGCGGGCGGATCTGGCTCGGTTCGACCGGTCTCGCAAGAACAAGAAGACGTCGAACAAGGACTGGCAATCGCCGCAGGACCCGGACGCGAAGATCGCGAAGATGAAGGACGGCCGGACGCACTTGGCTCACAAGGTCGAGCACGGGGTCGACATGGAGACGGGGGCCATCGTGTCGGTGACGGTGCAGGATGCATCGGACGGCGATACGGCCACGCTGCCGGAGACGCTGACCGCGGCGGCCGAGCAGGTGGAGTTGGTGCAGCCGGACGGTCGAGGGGTCGAAGAGCTGGTCGCTGACAAGGGGTATCACAGCGACGAGACGCTGGTGGCTCTCGGCGAGGTCGGGGTTCGGAGCTACGTATCGGAGCCCGAGCGCGGCCGGCGCGTCTGGCAGGACAAGAAGACGGGAGAGACGCCGCCGGCGAAGCGTGCTGCGCAGCAGGCGTTGTATGCGAACCGGCGGCGTGTGCACGGGCGGCGGGGTCGTCGCCTGCAACGCTGCCGGGGCGAGATGGTGGAGCGTACTTTCGCGCACATGTATGAGACGGGGGGCATGCGTCGGGTGTTTGTGCGCGGTCACGAGAATGTCCGCAAGCGGGTGCTGATCCAGGCGGCTGCCTGCAACATCGGGATGCTCCTGCGGCGCCAGACCGGCATCGGTACGCCCCGGAGCCTGCAGGGGCGGGCTTTTTCGGCGATTTTCCGCCTGATCGACCGCCTGATCGACCACTGGGGGCGTCTGACGCGTCCCTGGGGCCTCAAATGGACACCGCCGGCGCCCGTCGGCTCAATTACTCATCGCCAAGCGGCCTGAACAGCAGGGCTCGGCGAACCGACTTCTACCTCGGGCTGCTAATCCTACGCGGCCAGCGTTTATCGAGCCCGACCGCGCCTTTGGTGGACAGCTTCACCCGCCGCCGAACACCCGGCCGGCCGGCAAGCGAGTGATCACGCGGTCCGTGTGCGCCGCCACGTACCGCGCCGACGCTCGGATCCACAGCGCGCCGGACCCGCCCCGCCCCGCGCCGCTCTCCACGCGCACGATCTCCACCGTGTCACCGGCCGGACTCGCCCCGCCGTTCGCCGGCACGAGGTAGCCCGCCGCTATCAGCGCATCCACGCGCCGCCGGTACCGCCGCCCCCACGCTGACCGCGCCGGCGCGTCGGTCGGCACAGGCTCGCCAGCCAGTGCCAGCCCGGCGCGCCACGGTATCCGCGTGTCGGGTCCGGGTCCGCCCGGTCGCACCGGCCGCAGCAAGTCAGGGGTCCGGCCGTGCTTCCCCCGCCCCGCCGATGGCGAATACGACAGCCACGATTCGAGCCCGGCAAGTGTCCGCTCAAGCCCCGACTGGAACGCGGCAGCGCCGCCAGCGCCACGCCGGCCGTCGAAGCGCGGCCCGAACAGCCGCCCGGACAAGCTCCACCGCTCGCCCCGGCCACGGAACCAGCCCGGCGCGCCCAGGCTCACCACGCGCCCATCGGCCGGAGCGTGACCCAGGGTCACGTAGCGGCCCGTCTTCGGGTCCGTCAGTTGCAGCGAGTGGTACACGTTCGCCGCGCGCCACCATCGTTCGCGGTTCGCCGCCGTGTTCGCACCGAACAGCAACGCCCCGGTCGGTTCGTCGATTTCGGCCGGGTGCGTCATGGCGTAGCCCACGGCCGCCACGCGCAAGGTGTCGCCCCGGATGGGCGAGCGTTCGTCGCCCACCAAGGGGTATTGCGCCAGCGCCCGCACGACCGGCGCGGCGATTTCGTGTCCGCCGAGCCGGCGCGGACCCGCGAACGGGAGCCCGCGTTGTGCCCGCCTGTCACGCCGCCCGCGATAGGTGGACACCAGCAAGCCCGCGTCCGGCCCGGCCGTGGCGAACGGCTCGCCGTCCACCTTGACCGCTTCGAGATCGGACACCAGCGCGACCAACACGCGTGCCGGCTGGCGCACCAGCGCCGTCGAGTCGCGCCGGTCCGTGACCGTGATCAGGTGCGTTTCGCGCAACGGCCGCGGCCGGTCCATCCACGCCTTCACCAGCGGCGCTACCGGGTGTTTCTGTTTCCCGTCCCCATTGCACCACGCCGCATGAACGGCCGCGATATCGTGCATGGTCGGCTCGGCCCGCCGCTGCCCGGCAGCCGCCGGGTTGTCCGCCTCCCAGGCGTTCCACGTGGCCAGGTTCTCAAGCGCCGACTCCGGCACGGCCGCTCCCCCCTCCACCCAGGCGTACGCCACGCAGCAGATCCCCGACGCGACGAACCGCCGCCGCGTCGGATCCTCCGGGTTCTGCATCGTGCCGACCGGCAAGACCTCCACCGCCGCCGCCCCGAGCACAGCCCGCGCCCGATCGGCTGCGTCCTCGGTTGCGACCGCGTTCATCAGCACGCCGGCCAGGTCGCCCGCGGTCGGAACCTCCGGCTCGCCGTCCCGGCTGGCCCGCGCATGCTCGACAGCCGCCAGCGCCGACAGGATCTCCGGAGTGCCAGTCGCGGCCCGCAGCGCCTCTACCAGCGCCGCTCGGTCAGACGGCATCGAGTGGGTCAACTTCGCCTGTTGCCGCTTCGCCATCGCCCCTCCCCGGCGCATGCCAGCCGGCCCCGCCGCGCAGCCGGAATCCGACCGGCACGCCGGCCGGCGCGTTCACCGACTCCAACCCGGCCAGCTGCCGCGCCGGCCCGTAGTTGCTCTTGACGCACGCCAGCTGCCGCGCGCCGGGTTGCTCGGAGTCGGTCGCCATCGCCAGCACGCCCCGAACGCCGTCATGCCACGCCGCCGAGCCAGCCACCAGCCCCGGATCGAACGGATCCGGTTTCGCGTTCTGCCCGCCCCGCGCCGCCTTGGTCGAATGCGCCGCCAGCAGCACCCCGGCATCGAGCCGATCGGCCAGCCCCGCCAGCGCGTGCAGGAACTCGCGCACCGGACCGACCGCGTTCGGCTCGCCGACGAACGCCGCCAGTGCCGGATCGATCAGCACCAGCGCCGGCTTGTGCGCTTCGGCCGCGTCCGCCAGCGCCCGCCAGCCGTCAAGCTCCACCGGACGCCGGTTGTAGGAGCCGCCGTGATCGCTCGACGGCCCGAACAGCGGCCAGCCGCCCCGCAGGTTCAGGACGCGCACCCTTACCCGCCGCCAGAAGGTATCGCTCGCAGCGCTGGCGCCAGACGCCCGGCCGATCCTCGTAGGTCGCCAGCAGCACGCCGCCCTTGCCGCCATGCCAGCAGAGCGGCCCGGCAGCGGCCGGATCACTGACGGCCCCCGCCACGTCAACGGCCAGGCTCGCCAGCAGAGCCGACTTGCCGACGCCGCCAGCCCCGGACAGCAGGCAGACCTTGCCCTGCGTCAGGACCGCGCCCTTGCCGGCCAGCGACAGCAGCGGCTTGGGGAATGGATCGTCGATCTCCAACAGCGGCTCGGCCTTCGGCAACGGCCGCTGCTTGCCCCCGGCCGCGTCCGCTTCACGCTCGCCGGCCTCAGCAGCCCGGTTCAGCTGAGCGCGTTCGTCGGCTGACAGCCCCGCGAACCAATTCAGCCCGGCCGCGTAGCCAATACCGCCCTCACTCGCCATGCATCCCCTCCCGTTCGACCGTTGCCAGCACGGCCCAATCTGCAACGTCGCCGCCGCCCGCGTCCCGGATCGTCACGTCCCGGCCAGTTCGCCGTAGCGCCGTCGCCAGCTGCACGGCCGCGACAGCCCCGGCCGCGTCGCCGTCCGGCCAGATGCTCACCGGCACCGGCCAGCCCGCCAGCGCAGCCGGCCGGAAGTTGCCCGTGCCCGCCGCGCCCACGACGGCCGCGCCGCCCAGGTTCACCGCCCCGAGCCGCGCCAGGTGCACGAGCGCCAGCGCGTCAAGCGGCCCCTCGCACAGATGCACGCCGCCCACGCCGTCATCGGCCGGACGCGCCACGAACACCCGCCGCCCCGAGCCGAACTCGGAGCCGCGCACCGATAGCCGCTTCGCCCCGTTGCCGCTCACCAGCCGCTCGCCGCGAGCGTTGACCGCCTCGTACTGCAGCGCCCGCGCTTCGGCCTCACCCGGCCGCGCGAACAGGTAGCAGAGCGCCCCCGCCGCGCCGTTCGGCAGCCGCAGCCCGGTACCGGCAGCCGCGGCCGGCAGCCAGCGCACCGCGGCCGGCAGCGCCAAGTCGGCCGGCCAGACCATGCGCCGCGCCACGAGGTAGCGCCAGCCGGGAGAGTCCCGCGCGACAGCCACGGTCGCCCGCCAGACCGCATCGGCCAGGCCCGGAACCGTGGCAGGATTCGCTCGTCGTCCGACCGCAGCACCGCGAACGCGACCGTTCGCACCTTCCGACCGGCCGGCCTCACCGAGCACCGCCCGCGCCACTGCCAGCCCGGTAGCATCGCAGTGATGGCAGCCGCCCACGACGGCCGCGCCGGGATCGCTTGCCGGTTCGAGCCATGCGGCGCGTTTCCCCTCGCCGCACACGGGACAGGTTGACCGTAGCGCCCGGCCTTCGCGACGCCAGCCCGCCGCCAATGCAGCCCGCTCGACTTCCGCCCAGGCAATCACGGCCCGTTCCCCGTCCCGAGGTATGCGGCCAGCGCCGCCCGCAGCAGCGCCGCTTGCGACAGCCCGCGCCGTTCGGCCGCTTCCACCAGCTGGCGCTTGTCCGCGGCCGGCAGCGTGAGAGACGCCCGCGGCCGGGTCCGCTTCGCCGCCCGCCTCACCGTCGCCGCCTTCGGCCGCTCTCGCCTGTCGCCGTCCCGCGCCGCCGTTGACGACCGCGCCGGCACGTCGATCACCGCAGGCGGTAGCGCCTTCGGCCGCGCCTTCAGCGCCGCGTCGACGCTGCCGAATGTCCCAAGTTGGGACGTTTCGGCGAACGACCGCCGAAGCTGCATCCACCGGTCCGCGCTTGACTTCGAGACGCCCCGCGCAGCGAGCCACGGCCGCCACTCGCCGTGTCCGCAGGTGGACCGCGCTTCGAGGAGTAGCCCGCCGACCCGCCACATGACGCCGACCGCCCGCCGCGCCAGGCCCGACAGTTCCTCCAGTTCCCGGTCAACGTCCCGGCCGATGGCAGCGAGCGGACGACCCGCCGCCGTCACCCGAACCGCCGCGGCCCCCGACGAGCCGCGCCCGCTCACCCGCCATCCTCCGGCAGCAGCGCCCACGCCAGGCACCGCGCCAGGTCCGCCGACCACACCGCGACGGCCGCGCCCACGCCATCGAGCGCCAGCATGCCCGGCTCGATGCGGTCCGCGCACCACGGCCGCGCCGGTTCGAGCCGCGCATCCACGCCCGGCCCGAGAGGCAGCGACGACGACCCGCACAGCCGCGCCCACAGCCCCGGCGCATCCAGACCCCAACCGACGCCGACCGTGAGCACGGCCGGTCCGTCGTCGCCCGCGTGCAGCGTCAGCAGCGCCGCGCCGGGTCCCGACTGCCAGCGCCTCAGCGTGAAGTCGCCGAAACCCGGAACAGGCACGGCCGCGCTGTACGGGTTCATGTCCGGCACGGCGAGCGCCGGTAGGACCTCGCGCCGCAGGACCGCCAGCACATCCGCGCCGACCTCGCGCCGTGGCGAGCGCCGCACGCGCCCCGTGCCCATCGCCACGTGTTCGAGCGTCCCATCAGCCATCGCCCCCGTCTCTCTGCAGCGCGCGCTGGCCGTGTGCCAGTGCTCTACCGCGACAGGTGGATGCTGCGCGGCCGGGAAAGGGGCAGTGACTGCCCTTTACCAATCACGACATGGCCGCGTCCCGCGCATCGAGCAGACGCCGGAGTGGCCCGCTCGCCATGTGCGGCCGGACAACCGCGTGCTCGCAGCCGTCGCCCGGTCCCGGAGCCAGGCCCGCCGCCTGCCGCCCCCGCGCATGCTCCACGGCTCCCGCTGCCGTCGCGCCACGCTGCCCACCCGGACGCGGCCGGCGCGACCTCGAAGCGCGTCCCCTCGTTCTTCACGACCCGCCGCAAGCGTCTTCGTTCACGCGGAGGTACTCCACCAGGAATGCATCGAGGAGTTGCGAGACGCTGCCGAGGACGGCAGCAGCAGAGTTGTAAGTTCCAAAAACGGAAGCACCTATCCACGTTACCGCCGGCCCATACGCATCTGATATCAAAAGGCCCGTACCAGCCCGTGGCGAAAGTCGCGGGTCCGGCCTGGTCCCGGCGCGATCTCATCCCGTACACTGAAGCCCCATGGCGATGGGCAAGAGACCGACAGCACGACAGGGGGCACCGCTCTGGGTGACGACGGCGGATTTGCCGACGAACGACGGACATCCCTTCTTCGAGCGACTGAACCGGGTCCTGGAGGAGGCCGGCTTCGACGCCTACGTCGAGCAGCTGTGCGCGGTGTTCTACGCGGCGCGGATGGGGCGGCCGAGCCTGCGTCCTGGGCGGTATTCCGGATGCTGTTGATCGGCTACTTCGAGGGCTTGTCTTCGGAGCGCGGGATTGCGTGGCGGGTGGCCGATTCTCTGAGCCTGCGGTCGTTCCTGGATCTGGATGTGACCCTGGATGTGACCGAGGCGTCGCCGGACCACTCGACGCTGTCGCGGACGCGTCGTCTGATCGACGTGGAGACGCACGAGGCGGTGTTCACGTGGGTTCTCGAGCGGCTGTCGGCGGCGGGTCTGTTGCGGGGGAAGACGGTCGGCATCGACGCGACGACGCTGGAAGCGAACGCGGCGATGCGGAGCATCGAGCGGCGGGACACGGGAGAATCCCACGAGGCGTTCGTTCGGCGGTTGGCGGAAGCGTCGGGGGTGGAGACACCGACGCGCGCGGATCTGGCTCGGTTCGACCGGTCCCGGAAGAACAAGAAGACGTCCAACAAGGACTGGAAATCGCCGCAGGACCCGGACGCGAAGATCGCGAAGATGAAGGACGGCCGGACGCACTTGGCTCACAAGGCCGAGCACGGGGTCGACATGGACACGGGGGCCATCGTGTCGGTGACGGTGCAGGATGCCTCCGACGGCGATACTGCGACGCTACCGGCGACGCTGATCATGGCGGCCGAGCAGGTGGAGTTGGTGCAGCCGGACGGTCGAGGGGTCGAAGAGGTGGTGGCCGACAAGGGCTATCACAGCGACGAGACACTGGTGGCTCTCGGCGAGGTCGGGGTTCGGAGTCACGTATCGGAGCCGGAGCGCGGCCGGCGTTGCTGGCAGGACAAGAAGACGGGAGAGACGCCGCCGGAGAAGCGTGCTGCGCAGCAGGCGTTGTATGCGAACCGCCGGCGCGTGCGGGGGCGGCGTGGTCGTCGCCTGCAACGCTGCCGGGGCGAGGTCGTGGAGCGTACTTTCGCGCACATGTATGAGACGGGGGGCATGCGTCGGGTGTGGGTGCGCGGTGGTCGCCGATGTGCTCCCGGAACTGCTCGACGCCGCGGGCCTCGGCCCGCTTCCGCTCGCGGCGCTCGTCACGCGATTCGGTCATCGTCCCGCCCGGTCCCCTTACGGCCGGATCAGGAGGCGGCTGAGGGGCGAATCGGGGTTCAGAACCACCCAGATCAGCATTCCGGCTCCCGCCACACCGGCGACCAAGCCTCCGACCGCACCCCACATCAGGGGCTTCCACGTCCAGGACCTGCTCGCCCACCGGACCTTCCCCGTGAGCTCGTCGACCTTCTCGCGGTGCCGTCGGTAGGCTCCCTCCAGCTCCCCCTCGCGAGAGCGTTGTAGCCCGTCAGCGCGGCTCGCCAGCCGGTCGAACCTCTCCGCGCATGCGTCGGCGCGCTCGACCAGGCGCTCCTGGCCTTCCAGCAAACGCTCCAGTCGCTCGGTCACGCGGAGCACGGCCTCGGCCAGTTCCTTGAACTGCTTCAGCGTTTCGGACTGTCCTGTCGCCATCCGGGGTTTTCTACCTCTCGTGCCCTCCGCCGCCGTAATCGCGTTCCGGCCCGCCGCGGCCGTGGTCCCGCACCCACTCCCGCACCCGCTCGGCCGCCTCGGCGAGCCGCTGCGGAATCTCGCGCAACTCGCGGGCGATCTCGGCGATCCCGCTCTGCAGCCGGCCGATTTCGGTCTCGTACCCGGCCCACCGGTCGTCGGCCGCCGCGTTCCGGCTCTCGACCTCCTGGTGCTTCTCGACCACGTGCAGCGAGGGGCGACCGGCCATCACGCGGTCGACCTCGCGCTCCGTCGAGCCCGGCCCCAGGTGCACGCCGGGCTCCCGGCTCAGCCGCGCCGCCGCGTCGAAGTCACCCCGCTCGTAGGCCTCGACGGCCCGGACCGCGAGGCTCCGGTGGTCGACCCGTTCGGCCAGTCCGCGGCGTTCGAGCGCCTCGTTGACCTTCTCCGCCCAGGCCGCGCGGGTGTCTCGAAGCCAGTCCGTCGGCATCATCGCCCGCGACTTCCGGGCGCCGCCCGCCGCCGGGTCCTGCGCGTTGTGCCGCTTGAACCACTGCGACGCCGGCCGCTCGATGCCGTCGTTCGCCCGCTCGCTGATGACCAGGTGTGCGTGCGGGTTCCGCCCGCCGCCACGGCGGTGAGGCGGTCTGCGACTTGGCGCGGCGAGATTAGGACTCGACCGCCTCACGGAGCCCTGCGCTACGACCCTACCCAAGGAACAGGAACAGGAAGTCGTCCGAGCCCAGGTCGCTCATGGTGTGGTCGACGAGGTAGTTCTCGACGGTGATGTGGATGCTGCCGCTGGTGATGACGACGTCGTTGCCGCTCGCCGTCATCGTGAGAGAGGAGAACGAGAGGCTGTCAGGCAGCGCGATCAGGTCCTGCTCGCCGGCGGGGGAGCGATCGTCGCCGAAGTCGCGGATCACGTCTTTGCCGTCCGACTCGTCGTCGAAGACGAACGTATCGTCTCCGCTGCCACCCAGGAGCACGTCGTCCCCAGCGCCCCCGGTGAGTTGGTCGTCTCCTCCAAGGCCCGCCAGATCGTCGTCGCCGTCTTCGCCCCACAGCCAGTTGGCGTCACCGTCGCCTGTGAGTGTGTCCCGGTGCTGCGACCCATGCAAATTCTCGATGTCATGGAGTGTGTCACCCTGGGCAGCGCCGCCCGCGCCGGTACCGGTGCCGAGATGCACACGGACGCCTGTATTCGACCAGTAGTAGCTGGCACCATCTCGGCCAGCGCCGCCTTCCAGCCGGTCGGCCCCCGAGTCGCCGACCAACCAGTCGTCACCGGCACACTGCTGTCCCACGGGATTTCTAATTTAGGCGGCTTGAACCTTCTATGTCTGTTAGAATGGTTTTGCCACAAATCATTCAAAACACAGGAGATCCAAGCCGTGGCCCATCATAACACAGTCTTCGGGCAGTTTCTCGCGTTGCTTCCGCGACATGAATTCGACGCCGAGTCGCGCGAGCATCAGCGCGGCCAGCGCCTGCGGGTGATGAGCCGCTGGGCGCAGTTCGTCGCGCTCGGGCTGGGCCAGGTGACGGGCCGGCAGAGCCTGCGCGACATCGTGGCCAACCTGCAGGTCCAATCCAGCAAGCTCTATCACCTGGGCGTGCGGACCGTCAGTCGTTCCTCGTTGGCACGGGTCAACGCCGAGCAGCCGTATACGCTCTACGAGGCGGTGTTCTCCCGTCTGCTGAGCCGCTGTCAGCAGCAGGCGCCGGGCCACCGCTTCCGCTTCAAGCACAAGCTGTATGCGGTCGATGCATCGACTATCGACCTGTGCCTGGCCCTCTTCCCGTGGGCCACGTTTCGCCGCACGAAAGCCGCGGTCAAGCTGCATGTCGGGCTCGACCAGGCGGGCCAGTTGCCGAGCTTCGTCAGCCTCACCGAAGGCAAGCGCGGCGACGTGACCGTCGCCCGCACGTGGCGGTTTCCGGCCGGCAGCGTGGTCGTGGCCGACCGTGCGTATCTCGATTTCAAGTGGCTGCATCAATTGCAGACCCGTTCGGTGACGTTCGTCACCCGCCTCAAGCGGGGCGTGCGCTACCGGGTCACCCACGAGCACGACTTTCGGCCGGAGACCGGCGTGCTCGCCGACCAGCGGATCGAACTGACGAGCGCCCGCAGCGGCAAGGCCTACCCCGACCCGTTGCGCCGGGTGGTCTACCGCGACCCGCAGACGAAGAACCGCTACGTGTTCGTGACCAACAACACCACCTGGGTCGCCAAGACGATCGCCGACATCTACAAGTCTCGCTGGCAGATCGAGCTGTTCTTCAAGTGGATCAAGCAGCATCTGAAGGTCAAGCGCTTCATCGGCCGGTCGAAGAACGCCGTCTGGACCCAACTGTGGATCGCCACCTGCATGTACTTGCTGCTGGCCTATCTCAAATTCGTCCTGCGGCTGCGCTGGAGCCTCAATCAGATGCTCCAGGTGCTGCAGCTCAACATCTTCGAACGTCGACCACTACACGAACTGTTCACCACACACGCGCCGCCAGACCCCGACCGTCCGCAACTGGCACTCGCGTGGACCTGAAACTGTGGGACACTAGTGTCACCGGCACCACCCGCGAGGGTGTCGTCGCCAAACCAGCCCTGAAGGAGGTTGTTGGCGTCGTTGCCCGTGACGGCATCATCGCCACTGCCAGCGATGAAGCCTTCGATGACCGTATCCCGTGCGATGATCAGGTTCCCGGTCAGGCCGAGCACGTCCGAGATGCCTTCGGGACGCAGATCCACCCGCTGGTCTTCCTCGTCCCACCGGAGGTCGAGCATGTCGTCGCCGCCGGTGTCGAAGATCGTCAGCGCCACTGGCCCGCCCGCGTAGACATCGGTGTCCGGCTGCTCGCCGCTCATCGCTGCAAAGAGCTGGCCGAGGTAGCCGCTCACGTTGCTCTCGTAGCCGTACACGGTGTCGCCCGCGTTGACGCCGGCCGGCCAGCCGTAGAGGTTCTGGATCGCGATGACGTCCGCGATCATCGGCGTGACGGGCCGGGCGAAGCTCGCGTCGACGTGGGTGTTCTCCTTCTGGCTGAAATACGACATGACGGACACCTGCCAGGAGTCGTTCAGGAACTTGGCGTCGGCTGCGTAGGTAGGAATATAGTCGTCCTCGTCCAGGGCGTTGTAGTCGCCTGGATGACGAGTCCGAGCGCATGGCCGATCTCGTGAATGTAGGTCTGGAATGAGTCGCTGTCGCTTGTGGTGCCGTGGTTTTCGAGCCAGTCGACGGAGACGTTGACATGCGCTTTGCGGATCTCCCCGTTGAGGTAGAGCTCGGTCGATATGGAGAAGGCGCCGGGCTCGTCATCGTCGAACGTGATGTGCGCATCGCTGGTCACTAGCTCGAACTCGATTCCCGTGACGTTGGTCCAGGCGTCGAGCGCCCAGCGCGCGAGTTGTTGACCCTCCGGGGTGAGCGCGGTGACGTCGGCGGTCAGCGTGCCGCCGGCTCCAACAGCCCGAGGTAGAAGTCGGTTCGCCGAGCCCTGCTGTTCAGGCCGCTTGGCGATGAGTAATTGAGCCGACGGGCGCCGGCGGTGTCCATTTGAGGCCCCAGGGACGCGTCAGACGCCCCCAGTGGTCGATCAGGCGGTCGATCAGGCGGAAAATCGCCGAAAAAGCCCGCCCCTGCAGGCTCCGGGGCGTACCGATGCCGGTCTGGCGCCGCAGGAGCATCCCGATGTTGCAGGCAGCCGCCTGGATCAGCACCCGCTTGCGGACATTCTCGTGACCGCGCACAAACACCCGACGCATGCCCCCCGTCTCATACATGTGCGCGAAAGTACGCTCCACCATCTCGCCCCGGCAGCGTTGCAGGCGACGACCCCGCCGCCCGTGCACACGCCGCCGGTTCGCATACAACGCCTGCTGCGCAGCACGCTTCGCCGGCGGCGTCTCTCCCGTCTTCTTGTCCTGCCAGACGCGCCGGCCGCGCTCGGGCTCCGATACGTAGCTCCGAACCCCGACCTCGCCGAGAGCCACCAGCGTCTCGTCGCTGTGATACCCCTTGTCAGCGACCAGCTCTTCGACCCCTCGACCGTCCGGCTGCACCAACTCCACCTGCTCGGCCGCCGCGGTCAGCGTCTCCGGCAGCGTGGCCGTATCGCCGTCCGATGCATCCTGCACCGTCACCGACACGATGGCCCCCGTCTCCATGTCGACCCCGTGCTCGACCTTGTGAGCCAAGTGCGTCCGGCCGTCCTTCATCTTCGCGATCTTCGCGTCCGGGTCCTGCGGCGATTGCCAGTCCTTGTTCGACGTCTTCTTGTTCTTGCGAGACCGGTCGAACCGAGCCAGATCCGCCCGCGTCGGGGTCTCCACCCCAGACGCCTCCGCCAAGCGCCGAAGGAACGCTTCGTAGCTTTCTCCCGTGTCCCGCCGCTCGATGCTCCGCATCGCCGCGTTCGCTTCCAGCGTCGTCGCATCGACGCCCACCGTCTTCCCCTTGACCAGACCCGCCGCCGACAACTGCTCGAGAACCCACGTGAATACCGCCTCGTGCGTCTCGTCGTCGATCAGACGACGCGTCCGCGACAGCGTCGAGTGGTCCGGCGCCGCCTCGGTCACATCCAGGTCCAGGAACGACCGCAGGCTCAGAGAGTCGGCCACCCGCCACGCAATCCCACGCTCCGAAGACAGACCCTCGAAGTAGCCGATGAACAGCATCCGGAAATACCGCCCAGGACGCAGGCTCGGCCGCCCCATCCGCGTCGCGTAGAACACCGCGCACAGCCCCTCGACGAACGCGTCGAACCCGGCCTCGTCCAGAACCCGGTTCAGACGCTCGAAGAACGGATGCCCCGCGTTCGTCGGCAAATCCGCCGTCGTCACCCACAGCGGCGCCCCTGGTCGCGCGGCCGGTTTCTTGCCCATCGCCATAGCTGTTCAGTCTACGGGCTCGATCGCGCCCAGGCCAGGCCCGTTCCCCGACTTTCACCACGGGCTGCCAAGCGTGATGGACCCGTGCTCCCAGAGCTCGGTGTCCCCAAGCAGGGTGAGATCGAGGACATTGCCCGTGCTGCCGTCCAGCATGGTCTGGACATCCGCTCGGGTGACGCCCTCGAAGCCAATGGGATCCAGCTCGATCCGATCGCCCTCTGCTGAGTCGAAGTCCTCGATCGTGGCGGCTGTGACGTCACCGGAGAAGTTGAACCTGTCGGCACCGCCGCCGCCGCGGACGGTCCCGCCGCCATGGGAGAGCAAGATGTCGTCCCCGCGGCCGCCGTCCAGGTAGTCCACCTGGTAGCCCCAGAGAGCGTCGTCGCCTTGGCCGCCGTACACCCGATGACTGATCGGGTCGTCGAAGATAGTCTGGCCCCAGATGTCGCCGACATCGATCCAGTCATCGTGCGACGACCCGACCACGGACTCGATACTGGCCAGGACATCACCCTCAGCGTGCCCGCCCCGGCCCGGAACAAGCACCCCGCCGCTGCCGACGACGATGTTTACGCCGTTGTGCGAGGGCCTGTAGTCGACCGTGTCGAAACCGTCGCCGCCATTGATGTAGTCGGCACCGGCTGATCCGAGGATCAGGTCGTCGTCTCTGTCGCTGCGGATCGTGTCCTCGCCATCTCCGCCGTTCAGGGTGTCGTCGCCACGCCCGCCCCGGAGCACATCGTCGCCCGCCCCTCCTTCGAGCCGGTCGTCTCCCTGGTCGCCGTACAGTGAGTCCGGGCCGTCGCCGCCCTCAATGGTGTCGTTTCCACTCCCGCCGCGCAGCAGGTCAATGCCACCGAAGCCTCGAATCCGATCCGGTTCCGACGTCCCAATTTCCAGGTTGTTGCCTGCATCGCCATCTATTCTCGCCATTTTGATTCCTCGGCAAAGTTGGCGTCACGGCGACGGGCCGGCCGTGGGTCGATACAGCCGTGACTGATGCCGTGGCGCAGCACGTCGATGGTGCCGCGCTTGGAGATCTCGCCCTGGAGCCGCGCCAGGAACTTCCGCCAGGAACTTCCGCCGTATTCGTTTACCGCGTCGACGTCATGGAGGTAGCGGGGGCGGGACATTGCGACTGGGTAGTCTGCTACGACGTGAGGGGCAGCGGCGGTCGTTGTGGGGCGGTCGTTGGAGTCCGTCGGGCACGATGGCGTTGGTGGCACGCAGCATCGTGGCGATCAGCGGAGCGAGGTCGAGGTCCCGTTGGTGAGCCGTCCGGACGACGCTGGCGAGGACCTGCTGGGTGTCGGCCCCGTGGCGGGTGCGGTTGCCACCACAGACCTTGCGGGTGACGACGGCGGGACGGATGGCCTGTTCGGCGCGCCAGTTGGTGGCATCGACGGATGGGTCCCAGAGAAAGGCGAACACGGCCGCGAACTCGGTGTCGAGATGCGCGGCGAAGCGCTCGGCGTCGGCGAGGGGCGGCGGCGCGTCGATGAGGCGAGAGAGGCGGGCGAGCAGTCGACCGCGGACCGAGGCCAGACCGTGGTCGGTCAACGCCCCGTCGTCGCGACGGTCGCGCAGGGCGAGCCCGGCCTGCAGCACCGCTTCCACCTGAACGGCCCAGGTGCTGTCGGGATGGTCGTCTCGCAGGTACTTGCAGCGCCGGAGCAGGTGCGCCAGACACGTCTGGTGCAGCGCCTCGTCGAAGCACCGATAGGGCGCCCACCCGTCGCGGATGAGCACGCCGTTGAAGTCGGCTCCCAGGACGGTGAGGGCGTCGTCGAACCCGCGGCCGGGGCAGATGGCGTAGACGGTGGTGTCCGGGGTGGTGAACACCCACAGCCAGTGACGCTCGCCGCCGACGCGCCAGCCGGTCTCGTCCGGGGTGACGATGGGCGCTTCGCGGACCTGCTCGCACAGCGCGGTGTAGGACGGCGCGGCGTCGCGGGCCGCGCGATGCAGCACCTGCGCCAGGCCGCCCGGGGTGACGGTCAATCCGAACCGGGTCCGCGACCTTGGCCAGCGCGCATCGCGTCCGCGGCGTCCAGTGCTCGCCGGCCTCCTCGTTGTTCTCCTCGTTGAAGCGGCGGACCAGCTCCTCGAAGATCGTGCCCATGCCGTGGTTGTCCAGGCCGGGAAGCCGCACGGAGCCGTCGGCGTTCTTCACCGGTTCCGGGCCAAGGTTGACGTCGGGCGAGGTGAGCTTCTCGATCAGCGTGCCGAGGGCGTCGGCCTTCGACAGCCGCGGGATCTGGTTGCGGAACTCGAAGCTGTCGAGGATGTCCTGCACGTTGGGCGAGAACCCATCAAGGTAGGCGCGGAAGTCGGCCTCAAGCTGCTGCCTGCTGGCGCGAGCCCGCAGGTCACGCAGCGTGAACGGCGAGGTATTGTAGAAGGCGTGTCCCGCCGCCTGCCGCAGGGCCGACTTCTGCTCGACGATGCCGTGCTCGTCGAGCCGCGCTTTCATCCCCAGCACCGCCTGCTTTCTGTCCTCCAGGACGGCGTCGAGCCGGCGCAGCACGGTCATCGGCAGGATCACGTCGCGGTACTTGCCACGGACGTAGAGGTCGCGCAGCACGTCGTCCGCGATGCCCCAGTGTAGTTGGCGATCCAGTTCAGATCGTGGTTGCTCACAGGACGTTTCCTCTACTCGGCCCTCCCGACGCCGGCGGCCCGTCGTCGACGAAGAGGATGGTGCCGACGTGCGCCGTTGGCACCATCTGGCGTTTCGCTGACCAGACAGTGTAACCGAGCGTAGAGCAGCCCGTGGTGAAAGTCGGGGAACGGGCTTGGGATCGGTGGGGCCTGACCTCGGCGCGGTCGAACCCGTACACTGAACGGCTATGGCGATGGGCAAGAAATCAGCAGCGCGAGAGGGGTCGCCGCTGTGGGTGACGACAGCGGATTTGCCGACGAGCGCGGGGCATCCATTCTTTGAGCGCCTGAACCGGGTTTTGGAAGAGGCCGGGTTCGACGCGTTCGTCGAGGGGCTGTGCGCGGGGTTCTACGCGGCACGGATGAGGCGGCCGAGCCTGCGTCCTGGGCGGTATTTCCGGATGCTGTTCATCGGCTACTTCGAGGGTCTGTCTTCGGAGCGTGGGATTGCGTGGCGGGTGGCCGACTCTCTGAGCCTGCGGTCGTTCCTGGACTTGGCTGTGACCGAGGCGTCGCCGGACCACTCGACGCTGTCGCGGACGCGTCGTCTGATCGACGAGGAGACGCACGAGGCGGTTTTCACGTGGGTTCTCGAGCGGCTGTCGGCGGCGGGTCTGATGAAGGGTAAGACGGTCGGCGTCGATGCGACGACGCTGGAAGCGAACGCGGCGATGCGGAGCATCGAGCGTCGGGACACGGGAGAAAGCTACGAGGCATTCCTTCGGCGGTTGGCGGAAGCGTCTGGGGTGGAGACACCGACGCGAGCGGATCTGGCTCGGTTCGACCGGTCTCGGAAGAACAAGAAGACGTCGAACAAGGACTGGCAATCGCCGCAGGACCCGGACGCGAAGATCGCGAAGATGAAGGACGGCCGGACGCACCTTGCCCACAAGGTCGAGCACGGGGTCGACATGGAGACGGGGGCCATCGTGTCGGTGACGGTGCAGGATGCCTCCGACGGCGATACGGCCACGCTGCCTGCGACGTTGATCACGGCGGCCGAGCAAGTGGAGTTGGTGCAGCCGGACGGTCGAGGAGTCGAAGAGCTGGTCGCTGACAAGGGGTACCACAGCGACGAGACGCTGGTGGCTCTCGGCGAGGTAGGGGTTCGGAGCTACGTATCGGAGCCGGAGCGCGGCCGGCGCTGCTGGCAGGACAAGAGGACGGGAGAGACGCCGCCGGCGAAGCGTGCCGCGCAGCAGGCGTTGTATGCGAACCGGCGGCGTGTGCGCGGGCGGCGGGGTCGTCGCCTGCAACGCTGCCGGGGCGAGGTGGTGGAGCGAACTTTCGCGCACATGTATGAGACGGGGGGCATGCGTCGGGTGTGGGTGCGCGGTCACGAGAATGTCCGCAAGCGGGTGCTGATCCAGGCGGCTGCCTGCAACATCGGCCTGCTCCTGCGCCACCAGACCGGCGTCGGTACGTCCCGGAGCCTGCAGGGACGCGCTTTTTCGGCGACTTGCCGCCTGATCGACGGTCTGATCGACCGCTGGGCGCGTCTGACGCGTCCTTGGGGCCTCAAATGGACACCGACGGCGCTCTTCGGCTCAATCGCTCATCGCCAAGCGGCCTGAACAGCAGAGCTCGGCGAACAGACTTCTACCTCGGGCTGGTAGACCGTCGGCCGCGTAGTGCCGGGCGCGCAGAGGCGAGCCCGTCACCGGCTTGGTCCCATGTCCTGAGACCGCGAAGAATCCTCCCTGTCTGCACCACCCGGCGCCGGCTGCTGTGCGACGCCGGCAGTCAACGGCTGCGCTGCATCTGTTCCCCGAGCTTCGTCAGGCTGTCCGGTGACTCCGCCTCCGGCGTCCCGGAGGACGGAGGCGCCGTCGCCGCGGTCCGGCGATGTTTCGCGGCCGGGAGTCCGCGCCGTTCCGCCCGCTTCAGGCCCGTCCCGATGTTGCTCCTCTTCCACGGTCCGGTCCCGTTCCCTCGCCAGCAGCCAGTCGGACATCCGCTGCGCATCGACGGCCGCCGCGCGGATCTCGCGCGGGTCGTTCTCCAGCGCCTTGATCCAGGAGCTGACGTACGCCGTGCCGTGCCGCGGCTCGTGCCCGACACCGAGCTTCTCACCGGTCATCATTGCCGCGATCTCCGCCCGCAGCTCCTCACGCGCGTAGTCCTCCGACCCGAAGCCTCCGTGTTCCTTCAGAGTCGGCCGGTTCAACCGGCTGGGATGCCCCGTCGCGTGTCCCAGCTCGTGCAGCGCCGTGTGCGTGTAGGCGGACTGCGACGCGAACTGGCTCCGCTCCGGCAGTACGATCCGGTCCTCGGACGGGCGGTAGAAGGCCCGGTCCCCGGCCACGTGGTCGATCCGGACGCCGCTGCCCCGCATCACCGCCTCGGCGCGCTCGTGCCCTTCCCACTCCGGGGCAGCCGCGTCGAGAGAGCGGAGCTTCAGGCCCTCGGTCTGCTCGACGTTGAAAACGTGCTGGACCTTGACCAGGGGCCGGTCCCGCTCGACCCACTCCATCTTGTTCCGGCCGTTCTCGTCGAGCACCGGCTTGCCGTGCTCGTCGCGGGCCGTGCGCTGCTGCCGCCACTCGACGTACAGGATGGGCGTGCCCTTCTCGCCCTTGCGGACGTGGCCGCCGGCCTCCTGGATCTGGCGGTAGCCGCCCCAGCGCGGGTCGGCGTAGCCGCGGTCGAGCCCCTGCATGGTCAGGAACATGGCGTTGCCCCCGCGGTAGTCGCACCCGCTGCCGAAGTTGTGCGGCAGGATGCGCTCGCCCGGCTTCCACGGCTTCTGCCACGGCGCCGTGCCTTCCTTGAGCGCCCGGATGATGCGCTCGGCGAACTGCGCGTGGTACTCGTCGGTCCGCTCCCGCCCCTTCGCCATCAGAACTGCTCCTCGATGGCGCCCTCGCCGTCTTCGAGGTCCACGTCCCACTCGGCGAGCCTCTCCAGCGACGGGGCCTCGATGGGGCGTCCCGTGCGGAACAGCTCCTCGACCGCCTCGTCGAACTGCTCCCGCGTCTCGACGCGGGCCGGCCCGCCGGCCGCTTCGGGCCCGGCTCCCTGCTTCCTGCTCATCGGATCCCTCCCTGCACCCTGGCGGTGCGTCATACTTGGGCGCGTCATGGCGGCCGGGCGTACCGACGTCGAAGTCACGGACGAGTTTCGCGCCTGGTGGGACGGCCTCGACGTTCGTGACCAGCGCGCCGTCGCGAAGGTGGTCGAAGCGCTGGCCCGCCGCGGTCCCCGCCTTCAGTTCCCTCACTCGTCCGGCATCAAGGGCTCGCGGCACCGTCACATGCGCGAGCTTCGTGTCTCGGGCCGTCCACCGATCCGCGTGTTCTACGCCTTCGACCCCCACCGAACGGCCATCCTCTTGATCGCCGGCCACAAGACCGACTCGGAGCGCTTCTACCGGGACTACGTCCCGCGGGCCGACGCGATCTATGATGAGTACCTCCGCGAGATCGAGCAGCGGCGACGCGCCGTCCAACGGGGAGGCCCAGAACGATGAGCGGACATCACCCGTGGAGCGAGCTGACGAAGCACTTCACCGCGAAGGACCGGGAGGTCGTCGAGGCCGGCGCGGCCGAGATCGCGGCCGACAGCGACAAGCGGGAGCGCCTGGCGCCGGACCGCGCCCCGGCGTCCCGCTCCGCGCGCCGGCCCGACCCCGCGCCCCCTACCCGGCGGCGGCCCGTGGAACTCGGTCACGACCGATGATTCGCCCGGCGTGTCCGTCGCCGCCTCCTTCCTTTCGCTGACCCGGGCGCGGCGGGCCGTTTCGGCCCCGGCGCGGCCGGCGGCGGCCAGACCGGCTCGACGACCCAGCGGTTCTCCGTCGCGTCGTAGTCGCGGACGCGGACCATCTGGTCGACGTGGCGCACCCCTTCGCTCGTGCGGGTCTGATGGATGACCGCCTCGATGCCGTCGACCACCCCCCGGCAGACGACCGCCCAGGGCAGCGCGTCGGACGCCTGCATGGCGCAGGTCGCCAGGCGCGACAGGGCCGCCTCGGCGGTGTTGGCGTGTACGGTTGCAAGGGAGCCGCCGTGCCCGGTGTTGAGCGCCTGGAGCAGGTCGGCGGCCTCGGCCCCTCGGCCCCGCGGACCTCGCCGACGACGATGTGGTCGGGCCGGTGGCGCAGGGCGTGGCGTACCAGGTCGCGGACCGTCACGTTGCGGCCGGTGAGTCCGCGCGCCTCGAAGCGCAGGCCGTTGGCGCGGCTGAGGCGCAGCTCCAGCGTGTCCTCGATGGAGACGACGCGGCCCTCGGCCGGCAGCAGCGAGACGAGCGCGTTCAGCAGCGTCGTCTTGCCCGAGCCGGTGCCGCCCGAGATCAGCACGTTGCGCCCGCGGCCGAGCACGGCCGCGGCCTCGTCGGCGACGGCGGCCGGGAGTGACCCGCTCGCCCTCAGCTCGTCGACGGTGAAGGCCCGGCCGCCGAAGCGGCGGATGGTGATCGCGGCGGCCGGCGCCGCGGGCGGGCCGCAGATGGCGACGCGCGAGCCGTCGGCCAGCCGCGCGTCGATGACCGGCTCGGCGAGCGGGTCCTTGCCGAGCGGGCGGGCGATCTGGACGGCCGCCCGCGCCACCGCCTCGGCGGTCAGCGCCGGGGCGTCGAGCGCCGCCATGCGGCCGGCGCGCTCGACGAACACGGTCCTCGGCCCGTTGATCATCACCTCGGAGACCGCCTCGTCGTCGATCGCGGCTTCGAGACCCGGCAGGAACGGCTTGAGGTCGGCGATGGTCAGCTCCATCTACAGCTCTCCGTCCTCGCGGGCGCGCCAGTAGGGCCGCTCCCGCGGCAGGAAGTCGGGCTTGAGGTAGCAGCGCCGCGCGTCGTGCGCGCGCCTGCCGTCGTAGGGCAGGACGATGGCCTGGCAGTTGCCGAGCAGGGCGAAGTCGCGCGGATGGAACAGCGGCTCGCGCTGCTGGCTGAACGACTTGCTGGCGCTGAGGCTGCCGGTCCCGCCGCCGGGCGAGCCGGAGAGCAGCGACGCGGTGGCGCGGCTGGTCTGTTCCGAGACGCTGTAGGACGCCTTCATCTTCGAGACCGAGCCGCACAGGGCGCTGGCGATCTGCACCGACGAGTCGTCGGCGAGCGAGAGGAAGATGCGCGTGCGGAGCGTCTGGAGCAGCGCCCGCCACGCCTCGGACTGGCCCAGCACCGCGCGCAGCGACGAGATCGACTGCGTGGCGACGATGGGGATCAGGCGCGACTGGCGCGTCAGGGCGAACGCCTTCTCGTCGCCGGCCGGGTCGTCCTCGCCCACGGTCGCGAAGGTCTGGTACTCGTCGCAGAGGAAGACGGCCGGCCGGAAGTTGCGCTCCGGGTCGCGCTGCATCGCGGCGGGGCGGCGCAGCAGCGTCTGGAGCCACGCCTGCTTGAGCAGCACGCCCACGGCGCGCGACAGGGCCGGGTTGGTCCCGGCCGGCATGTTCAGGCACAGGACCTTGCCCGAGTCGATCACCTCGTCGAGCGACGGGAGCGGCCGGACGACATCGACGGCGGATGCGGGCGGCGCCTCGTCGGGCGGCGGCGGCGCGGCGGGCGGCTTCGGCGGGCAGAAGACGCGCGCCACCTCTGGCAGGTCGAAGACCGAGAGGAAGACGCTGAGGCCCTCGATGATGCTGGAGCGCAGCTTCGCGTCGAGCGCCTGCCAGTCCTGCGCGTACCAGCGCCGCACGGCGTCGAGCCGCTCGCGGCGCACGGGGTCGGCGGGGGGCGGCCGTTCGGCCTTGCAGTCGACGCCGAGCTTCTTGAGCTGCTCTCGCAGGGCCGGCCCGTCGCCGGTGGCGACGGCGCCGCCGCCGGCCGGCCGCCAGGCCCAGGCCGCCAGCTCGTCGCCGTGCGCGGCCAGGTCCTCTCTCGCGATCCGGACCCGGCCGGGCGGCTCGATGGACGCCTCGACCTCGGCGATCTTCTCCTCGATGCGCTTCGGGTCGAGCGTCGCGCGGTACACGTCGCGCAGCGTCACCCAGGGCTGCGGCGACATGCGGTGGAGCACGATGATCCAGCGCACGAGGTTGACGTACGCCTGTTGCCAGAAGGGCTCCTTGGAGCGGCCGAAGAGCTGGTTGATGAGGCTGGCGACGGTGTAGGCGAGCGAGTAGGAGTCGAGCTGGTCGTCGCCCAGCGGGTTCCACTGCCAGCGCCCGCCGATGCCCAGCTCGATGTAGTCGCCGCCGCGCTCCGCGTCCTCGAGGATGGCGCGCACCTGATGGCAGAAGTCGCCCTTGACTTCGAGCACCAGGGCGGCGATGCGCCGCTCCGGGTCATCGGCCCGCCAGCCGAGCAGCTGGCGGGCGAACGGGCGCATGCAGGCCGAGGTCTTGCCCGAGCCGATCGCGCCGCAGATGAGGATGCCGGTGTACAGGCCCAGCTCGGGGATGACGAGCCACTCGGGCGAGGCCGCTTCCCGCACGGCGACCGGGTGATGGAGCTCGCCGACGACGACGGCCGGCGCGGGGTCGGCCGGACCGGCCGGCCACGCCGGGAGCCTGCCGCGGACCCGGCCGCGCGGCCGGCCGGCGAACCAGACGCGGCCGGCGGCGACGGCGACCGACCACGCGATGACGGCGGCGGCGGCCGGGCCGAGGTAGTGCCACGCGCGGACCAGCGCGTGCAGGCCGGGCGAGTGGACGGCGACCAGGTCGGCGAGCGGGTCGGCCCCGAAGGGCGGGAACGGCCGCCAGAGCCAGACGCTGGCGAGGACGGTCAGGGCCGCCAGCAGGCGGTTCATTCCGGCACCCTCCGCGAGCGCCACGTCCGGCCGTCCGTGACCGCGGGCCGCGGGCGGTGTGTGTCCGCCCCGCCTTGCGCGATCTCGCGCAGGCGGGCCAGCGCGCCGTTGAGACCGCCCCAGGCTTCGAGCGCCGCGAGGTCGCCCGCGGCGACGGCCTTTCGGATCGCGCCGCTCTCGGCCGCCGCCTCCGGCTGGGCGCGGTTCGCCCGCGGCGCGCGCGTCCAGGCGTCGAGCACGCGCCCCGCCTCGGCCAGGCGCGCCGGGTCGCGGCCGGCGACGACCGCCTCGACCGCACAGCCCTTCTCGCCGAGCGCCGCCCACAGCGCGGCGTGCTGCGCGCCCCACGTGCGCACCCCCGTCTCGGTCGCGTCCTCGGCCTGGACGAAGACGAACGTCGCGCGGCCGGCGCCCAGCGCCAGCGGCAGCTTGTGGACGAAGTGCCGCCGCGTCGCCTCGGCCGCCCCCTGGTAGAGCCGGCCCGGCAGGACGTGGCGCGGGACGCCCGCGGCGCCGAGCGCCGCCACCTTCTCGGCCTCGGTCGGCAGCCACGGCGCGTCGAGGTGGTCGAGCACGTAGTCGAGCGACAGCAGCCGCCGCAGCGTCACCTCGGCCGACGCCTCGCGGCGGTGCCGGACGTGCTCGGCCCCCAGCGCCCGGTAGAGCGGGCGGGCGGCGATGCGGCACAGCCGCAGCTTCGAGCCGCCCAGCGGCTCCTCGACGGCCGCCCTGCCGCACCGCTTGACGAAACGGTGCGCGAGCGCCGGATTCGTCCGGTCGAGGAAGGCCAGGTACTGCCGGCGGAGGAAGACCCCGCTGTGCAGGCACACCAGCGCCAGCCACTCGGCGTCGCGGCCCCGCCAGCCGAGAGCCGAGAGCGCCTGCGCGCGGCCGTTCAGGTGCGGGATCACCGGCCGTCTCCGCTCGTCACGATGCGGTCGCCCTGGAGGAACGAGATGACGATCCCCATCGGGTTGCGGACGACCAGCTCGGCCGGTATCTGCGGCAGGAACGAGAAGCGCATCGAGACCGACCAGGACTCGCGCGCCAGCTCCTCGCCGCCGCGCGTGCGCACCAGGTCGAACGTCGCCGCCGCGCCGTGCGGCTCGGCCGGCTGCGGGAGGATGCGCACGGCCACGTCCTCGACGTGCAGCTCGTCGTCGCGCAGCCCGACCGCGGTGGCCGCCACGTCCTCGGCCTGCGCGGCGTAGGCGGCGTTGGCCACCTCGGGCGTCAGGAACCACAGCGACCGCTCCCAGTACTCCCGCACGGTGCCGCGCCGGCGCGAGTAGTGGTCGACGACGAAGCGGTGCAGGAAGAAGCCGGTGGTCGGGTCGAGCGGGTCGGCTTGCGCCTCCATCGCCTCGTAGGCGACCGCCTCGGCGCGGCCCACCTCGTCGACGCGCACCACGAGCGGCCTGGGCTGCGGCGCCCACGCGAGGCGGACCAGCGCGACGGCCAGTACCAGGACTACCAGCGACAGCGCCCCGGTAACGACGCGCAGATGCCGCGCCGCGTGCATCTGCTCTCCCCAGATCTGTGCGAACTCACGCGCCGCCATCACACTCCTCCCGTTACCGCCACGCGCGCTACCGTCGCCGTCTGCATCGCGCGCCCCGATGCACCGGAGCCGACGTTGCCGGAGCCCGACAGCAGCATCTGCGTCAGCTCGCCGACCTTGAGCGTGGCCAGCCCCGCCGCCACGATGTAGGGAATGGTGACCATCGACCGCCGCCACGCCGTCACGAACCCGGTCGGCCCCGCCCACTCCACGTCGGCCGCGACGTCGCCCGTCCAACCCTGAATGACGAACACCCCCAGCCCGGTCACGATGCGGAAGACCCCCCCCCCACCGCGCCGTAGAGCGAGTAGACGAGCACCGTCCGGAGCCAGCCCCAGAAGAGGAACGAGAGCTGCGGGATCACCATCCACGGGATGAACACCGGGCCGAGCAGGAGCGCGATCGACAGCGCGATCTGCGCCCACATCACCTGCGCCTGTCCGAGGGCGAAGACGACGATCAGGCCGAGAATGAGGAGCATCATCAGCCCCGTCGTCACGGCCAGGTCGAACGCCGCGTCGAGCACGCCCGGCAGGTCCGTGACCACGTTCCAGCCGAAAGTGGCCATCCCGCCGAAGATCCCCTGCCCGCCGAACTGCTCCCGCCAGGCGGTTGCGGCCAGGGTGAACTGCTCCAGCATGGCGCTGCCGGCGTCGGCGACGATCATCGTCTGGAGCCACTCGCCCATGCCGGTGATCAGGTCCGGCACGCTGCGGCCCGTCCCCGGCAGGGGAGCCGTGTAGAACTGGAGCATGCCGAGCGGGATCGACAGCCCGATGACCATGCGCACGACGGCGGCCATGTTCACGCCGTGGCCCGAGAGCGCCATCTGCGCCCCGGTCCAGACGACGACGATCAGCGCGAGCCCCTGCCAGAGCTGCATCCCGGCGCCGGCGACGGCCGGCGCGACCGAGACCATGAGCTGATCGACCAGGATCGATGCCTGCTGGAGCATCAGCACCAGCTCTTGAAGCGGCGACATGACCTGTCGTTCCTTCCCCTGGGGTTGCTGGACTGCCGGCCGTCGACTACCAGTCCGACGGCGACGGGACGCGGCGGTGGCTGTCGGCCAGCGGGCCGGCGACGGCGGCCAGCTCGGCGGCGAAGGCGGCCTGCTCGGTGCGCGCCCGCAGGGCGTCGGCCTGCCAGCGGGCCAGCGCCTCGCGCCGCGCCCGTTCGGCCTCGTAGCGCGCCCGGGCCTCGCGCGCCGCCTCGTAGGCGGCGAGCTGGGCGTGCGCCAGCGCGACCTCGGTCCCGGTGACGGCGGCGGCCAGTTGCGCCTGACCGACGCGCTGGGTCCGCATCAGGTCGTCGCCCCGCAGGTCGGCCAACGCCGCGGAGGCTTCACCCACCTGCCGGGCGAGGAACGACGCCGCCTCAGCCTCGGCGTGTGCGTGCACCAGGTCCGCCGACGAGACGGCCTGCGCTCGCTGGTGCGCCTCGACGAGCCGCGTCTGCACGGCCGGGTTGTCCACCGCCGCCCGCAAGTCGGCCTCGGTCAGCACCGCGGGAGCCAGCGCCTCGATGTCGTCCCACACGCCCCGGTAGCTGCGCCCGCCGCTGCCCATCGCCTCCAGCGCCGTGAGCACGGCCGTCGCCTCAGCCGGCACCGTCCACGTGTCCAGCGCGCCGGGGAGCGCGGCGAGGACCTCGGTCGCCGGCCGCGTCGCCAGCAGCGTGGTCTCAGGAGCCGCGAGCACCCGGAGCCAGCCGGCCTCGTCCGTGAGGCCCGGAATGCGCTGCGAGAAAGCTCCCCCGCCGCCCGAACTCGTGCTCGTCGACAACCCGATCCCGTGGCGGCCGAGCCACCAGCCGGCGTCGGTCACCTCCCGCAGCCGGCCGATGTTGCCCATCCCGATGTCGTTGGAGGTGACCAGCTCGGTGGTCGTCGCCAGCACGCCGTCGAGCGACGAGAGCTGCTCGACCATCTTTCCGATCTGCGTCACCATGTGGGCGATCTGCGTCACCTGGTTGGCGATGATGATCGCGTCGCACGAGCCGAACAGGCACGCCTGCGCGCGGCGCGCCGTCCACGTCCCGGCCACGGCGGCCAGCACGAGGGCCGCCGCCAGCCAGCGCAATCTCTGCTTCGTCATCGGTGCATCCTTTCCGGGTGCGGCTCGGGCCGCGGCACGAGCAAGTCCGAGGTCGCCCACACGCGCAGCCGGTGGCCGGCGCGGATGGTGACCGTGGGCAGGCGGTTGAGGAACCGCCCGAGAATCTGGGTCGCCGACTGGCCGAAGCCCTGCCCGGCCGCGGCCCGGAAGCCGGCCCCACCGCCGGCGTACGGGTCGGAGCCCTGAAGGGTCAGCCCGGCGAGGAGGCCCACGGCGCCCGCTGCCGCGAACGTCGACGCGTAGTGCCGGTCGACCCGGTCGGCCAGCGCGCTCTCGCCGACGGCGTTGAGGCCGTGGAAGGCGAGGTCGACCCAGCGGCCGTCGGGCCAGACGAGGCGGTGGAACCCGACCGCGAGCCGGCCCTGGTCCTGCTGCTCGACGGCCTGCGCCGTGCCGAGCAGCCGTGCGCCGCGCGGCACGAGGATGCGCTGGCGGTCGGCCGAGTAGAACGGGACCGCCACCTGCGCGAGGACGGGGCCGGTGAAGTCGCCGTCGAGCTGCGTCACCAGCACCGCGCTCAGCACGGACCCCTCGTAGACCCGCTCCCACCCGGCCGGGTCGGCCGGCGTCGTCACCACGACCGGCTCCGTCGTCTTCCCGACAGGCGGTCCCGTCACGCCGGGAACCGTCCGCGCCGGGGGCGGGGAGCCCGCCGCACCATCGCCCGCCAGCCCCGCGAGCAGCGCCGCGTTCGCGCCCTCCATGCGCTCGGCGATGGCGGCCGGGTCGGGCGGGGCCGGCAGGCCCGCGGTCTTGCCGGCGGGCGCCGCCGCGGTGCGCTCGGGCGGCTGCGGGTTGCCGGCGGCGGCCGGCGCGGCAGCCGGCTGCCGAGCCCCGGGGCTGCGGAACGTCTGCACGACACTCGGGGCGCGCAGCGACCGGGCGCGCCGCTCGATCGCCTCCAGCCGCAGCCGCTCGCGCAGCTCGACCTCCCCAGCGGTGGGCAGCCGCGGCGCGCCGTCGGGTCCCGCGCCGCCGCCAGTTGGCGGAAGCGCCGGCGGCGCGCCCGGCAGACCCGGCGCGTCAGACGCCCCGCCACGGTTCCGTCCCTCGTTCTGGCGCTGCTCGGTGAGCTGAGAGAGCCGCGAGCGGAGCTGCCCGACCACGCCCCTGCCCGCGGCCTCCGGCTCGGCGGCCGGCCCGTCCGGGGCCTGCGGGTCTCCGCCCGACTGGCTCAGCACGAGGCCGGCCAGCAGGACCGCGATGACGCCGATCCCCGCCCTGGTGACCAGGTTGCCCGGCAGCGCGCCGGCCGGCGGCTGGAACAGTTGCCTCCACTTCGCCATCACGGACCCGCCTTCCGCGGCCTCGCGGACCACAAGAGCCGCTCGCCGCCCGCGTCCGCAGGTACGTGCGCCGGCCGTCGTGCCACATCGCCTCGACCAGCCACGGGTAGCCGGCCGCGGCGGCGGGCCAGCGGTAGTCGAAGCGCGCCTGCCGGGGGTATGCCTCGCGGCTGGCGTCGAGCCTGTCGCGCGCCGCGGTCCGGGCCGCCTCGACCCGCCCGGCCGCCCGCGCCTCGGCCGCCTCGACCGCCGCCCACGCCTCGGCCGCCCGCGCGGCCGTCGCCTCGACCGTCTCCGACGCGGCCAGCACCGGGCCGGCCGCGGTTGCCGAAGACGCCGCATCCAGGCGCACGACGGCGTCCACCGGCGCATCGTCCCGCTCGACCAGCAGCAGCGGCACGATGTCTCCGCCCGCCGTCAGCAGCACCACGTTCGAGCGCACCCCTTCGGCGAGCGGCCGGACGAACGCCAGGTGCGCCGCCGCCGACACGTCCCACCGCTCGGCGTCGCCCACCACGGCATCGACGATCTCGGCCGCCTCCGGCAGCACGACCGTCGTGACGTGCCGCACCCGCGCCGTCACCGTGACCGGCGCGTCCTTGGGCGCAGCCGGCGCCCGCAGCCCCTGCGCCGCGGCCGGCGCAGCAGCCAGAACGCATCCGAGCGTGACCGCCCAGGCCCTCATCGCGCCATCCCCCGCACAACCGCCGCGGCCACGGCGGCGACCATCCCGCCCACCACCGCGCGCGTCTTCCACGTCCACCTCCGCTCGGGCCGGCCCACCGTCCACTGGGTCTCGGAGTCGCCGATCCGCAGCCGGCCCGGCCCGAGCACGTGGTCGGCGACGTACAGCCCGTCGTCGAACACGTCGTACGACACGAGGCTCGGCTCCAGACCCTTGCGGCCGAAGCGCCGGTCCGCTTCGCGCAGCTCGTAGAGCGCCGGCGACTCCTCGGCCCGCGAGCGCAGGTACGTGAACCGCCCGTCGTGCCACAGCGCCTCGACCTCGAACGGCTGCCCCAGCGCCGCCTCGTCGAGCCGGTAGGGGAAGCGCAGCCGGCGCGGGTACTCGTCACGCCAGCGCGACCACGCCGCGTCGTGCTCGGCCCACACCTTCGCCACTTCCTGTGCCGCCGCCTCGTCGATCGCTTGTAGTTCCGCCCGTGCCGCCGCTTCCTCGGCCCGGTGCGCCGCCAGCTCGCCTCCCGCGACGAAGGCCGGCGCATGCCGCGGCAGGTCAGCCGGCGACGGCCGCTCCGGCCCCTCCACGTACACGACCAGGTCCGGCTCCCCGCCGGACGACTCGGCCACCACCAGCGCCCACACCCGGCCGCTCTCGGCCACGAGCGTCACGTTCGACGCGACGCCCGCTTCGAGCGGCTTGACGTAGGCGACATTGCCCGCCGCCGACACGTCCCAGTACTCCGCGTCGCCGGCCACGACATCGACGATGGCCTCCTCGCGCGGCAGCACGACGGTCGTCGTGTGCCGCACCCGCGCCGTGACCGGGACCGCCGCCTCCCCGGCCTCGTCCGCCACGGTGCGGATCCCCTGCGCCGCGGCCGGCGCCGCCGCCAGGACGCCGCAGCACGAAGCCGCCGCCAGCACTTGCCTTGTCCGTCTCATTCGCCTTTCCTCCCCCCGTCACCCGAGCACCGCCGCCCGCTTGTGGTCCAGGCCCGCCGCCAGGCGCACGATCGCGCCCTCCACCCCGTAGCGCGCCACCATCTCGGCGCGCCTCTGCGCCTCGCCCGCCGACGACGTGTAGAGCCAGTAGCTCTCCGGATCGACCGCCAGGCGCAAGACCGCCGCCGTCGTCGGCCGCCGCAGGTACAGCTCCCGCTTCGGCTCCAGCTCGCAGACGGTCCGCAGCTCGTCGTCGCCCAACTGGAACGTGGCCTGTCCTGCGGCGGGGAAGTCCGGGTTGGCGAGGAACAGCCGGGTCGGCATCGACTCCAGCAGCGCCGCCGCCCCGGCTGTCTCCGTGATGTCGGTGACCGACTGCGTCGCCAGGATCAGCGCCGCGTTGCGCTTCCGCCACGTGCGGGCGGCCTCGGTGAGCCGGCCCAGGACGACGGGGTCCCGGAGGTAGCGCCACGCCTCGTCGACGACCATCAGCTTGAGCCGCGTGGCCTCGGCGGGCGATTCGATCTCCGCCCGCAGCCTTTCGAGCAGGTAGAGCAGCGCCGCCTCGCACCAGTCCTCGTGCTCGACCGCACCGGCCAGGTCGATCACCTGCCAGTCCGCCAGGGTGAGATCGGCATCCTCGGCGGGCGGATTGTCGAACCACTTGCCCCAGGCGCCCGAGCCGTGCCAGCGCGAGAGCGCCGGCCACATCGGGGCGGGGAGCGAGCGCACGAGGTTCCCGAGCGACCGGCGCGCCGGAGCCAAGGCGTACAGGTCCTCAATGCGCGCCCGAACTTCGGAGAGGTCGCCGCTCGACTCCTCCCAGCCGCCGATCCGCAGCAGCCGCAGCACCCAGGCCGACAGGAACTGCACGGTCCGCTCCGTGGGCTCCAGGCTGAACGGCCGGAGCGGGATCGCGCCCTTCTCCGGCGAGACCTCCAGGTAGCCGCCGCCGAGGAACTGCGTCAGGGCGCGATAGGAGCCGCCGAGGTCGAGGATCAGCACCCGCGGGTCGTACTGGAGCGCCTGGACCAGCAGGAAGTTGAGCGTGAAGCTCTTGCCGGCCCCCGTCGCGCCGAGCATCAGCGTGTGCCCGACGTCGCGGCCCCCGAACAGGTCGTAGTGATAGGGCGTCCCGGCCGGCGTCTCGAACACCGTCAGCGCCGGCGCATCGAGATGGGCGCAGCGCCGGTCGCCGCGCGGCGGCCCGAACAGCGGCGCCACGCCGGCCGCCACGCCGGCCGAGACGAACACCCGCCGCGGCTGGCGGGATGCCGGCTGGCCCGGCAGCCGCCCGAACCAGACCGCAAGCTGCCCGTAGGACTCGCGCGCCGCCTTCGCGTCGAGCCCGCCGAAGACACGCTGTACGTCCGCGCCCCACTGCTCCAGTTGCTCCGCCGAGCCACGCACCGCCACCGACAGCGCCACGTCGCCGTAGGAGACGCCCTCGGTCTCCAGCTCGACGAGCGCGTCGCCGGCCCGCTTCGCCTCGATGCTCGCCGCGGCGTCCTCCAGCGCGGCGGCCGTCCCTTCCTTCTCCTGCATGTGGGCGGCCATCGAGTAGCGCTTCGAGAAGTAGTGCCGCTGCGCCGAGCGCAGCTTTCGCCGTGCCGCCTCCCGCGACCACGGCCGCCACTCGACAACCGCCGTCATCGGGACCGAGAGCGCGTACAGCTCGGCGAGCGCGTTGGCGGTCACCGTAGCCGGCGGCGCCACGCACGACCAGAGCCCGAACTGCTCGCGGCCGACGTGCAGCACGTGCCGCTCGGCCGCCACGTCCTCGCCGGCGAGCCGCCAGTTGACCCCGGCGTCCGTCCGCATCCCCGCCGTCCAGCCGCCGATGCCGCCGTTGACCAGCCGGTAGAGCACCGCTACGGCCTTCTCGGCCGTCAGGATCTCGATCGGCGTAACGTCCACGACTCGGGCGGCGGATGCGGCGACCAGCGCCGCCTCGCTCTTGACCGCCCGCGCGATGTCCGCCGCGAGGTAGACCGACTCGTGCGGCGCCCGGCGCCGCCGCAGCCACTCGGCGAGATACGCCCGCCACCAGCCGCGCCGTCGCGAGTTGGCCGACTGCCGCAGGCGCGGGTCGAAGCTCCAGACCACGTGCACGTCGAGGTCCTGCGCGCGGCCTTCGAGGAACGCCTGCCGCTTGCGCTGCGCCAGCCCCGCGATGTCCGACACCGGAGGCCGCTCGTCGAACGCCGCCGGCCGCCGCTCGACGATCCACGACACCCGCATCTCGGGCGGCAGCCCGGAGAGCATCCGCTGCCAGCGCCCGGCCACCGCGTCGAGGTCATCCGCGGTCCGGCCGTCCGTGACCACCGGCGTCAGCGCGCCCACGGTCACCAGCTCGCCGGCCCGCGTCAGGCAGGTCCGCTCGTCGACCCAGCCCCAGTACGGCAGCTCGTGCGCCAGCGCGCCCGCGTCGCCCGTCACGGCTCACCCCGCTCGATGACGACGTACGGAGAGCGGTCCTCCAGAAGGCCCGCGTCGTACCGGCTGCGGTAGCGGATGGCCGCGCGGACCACGCCGACCAGGTCCTGGTCGCGGCGCCACGCGAGCCAGCCCGCGGCGTAGAGCACGCCGAAGACCAGCCCGCCCGCCGCGAGGCTGTTGACGGCGTTCCAGATCGCCGCGCCCAGGGTCGCGGCCAGCAGGAAGAACCGCCGCTCCACCCCGAGAACCGTGAGCGGCTGGCTGAGGATCGCGTAGCCGCGCCACTGCCTTCGTCCGCGCATCAGTCACCATGGACGCACGGAGCCGAAGGACTGCGTGCGGCTCCGTGCAAGGAAAAGGACCGGCCTCCGGTTCGCAGGGACGCGGATTACCCTGTGCCCGGAGAGGTCACAGTGCAGAGCCGCACGCGAAAGGAGAGCCGGTCCATGCGTAACGTACGATTCGTCGGGCTCGATGTCCACGCCGCCACCATTACGGCCGCGGTAGCCGTACCCGGCGAGGTCCGCGACCTCGGCACCATCGCCAATCGACCCGAAGCCGTCCGCCGGCTGGTCCGCAAGCTGGGACCCGTCGACGGTCTGCGTGTCTGCTACGAGGCCGGCCCAACCGGCTACGGGCTGTACTGGCAACTGATTGGCCTGGGGGTGCACTGCGATGTCGTCGCCCCGACGCTCGTACCCGTGAAGGCCGGGGACCGCGTGAAGACCGATCGTCGGGATGCGCTCAAGCTCGCCCGGTGCTACCGCGCCGGCGACCTGACGCCGGTGTGGGTGCCGGATGCCGAGCACGAAGCGCTCCGCGACCTCGTCCGGGCGCGAGAGGCCGCGAAGAAGGACCAGCTCCGGGCGCGCCATCGGCTGGGCAAGTTCCTGTTGCGCCAGGGTCGACGCCGCCCCGCACACCTGAAGATGGCGTGGACGGCCGGCCACCTCGACTGGATCCGCAAGATCCGCTTCGAGTCGGCGGCGCACCAGGTGGTGTTGACGGACTACCTGCACGAGGTCGAGCGGGTCGCAGCCCGCATCGCCCACCTGAACGCCGCCATCCTCGAGGCGGTGCGCACGGCGCCGCCGCAGATGCGCGCGGTCATCGAGGCGCTGCAGGCGCTGCGCGGCGTCGCGGCCGTCGCGGCGGTCACCGTCGTGGCGGAAGTCGGGCAGCTCTCCCGCTTCTCCAACCCGCGGCAACTCATGGGCTACTCGGGGCTGGTCCCCAGCGAGTACTCGACCGGCTCGCGGCGCCGGACGGGTGGCATCACGAAAACGGGCAACTCCCACCTGCGACGCGTGGTGATTGAAGCCGCGTGGGCGTATCGCTTCGGGCCGGCCGTCCGCGGCCCGTTGCGCGCCCGCCAGAAGGGCCTCGACCCGGCGGTCACGGAGATCGCCTGGCGCGCCCAGAAGCGCCTCCACCACCGGTATCGAGTGCTGGCCGCGGCGGGGAAGAACAACAACCAGGTGATCACCGCGGTCGGCCGCGAGCTTCTGGGCTTCATCTGGGACATCGCCCGGACCGTCGAGCGGCACGTGCCCGTCAGCGCGACGGCGTAGGGTCTGCTGTCGCGTGAGGGCGGCAGCCGGAGTGGCGGCGAAAAGGAGAATCCTCGTATGTTTTGTGCGGCGAGGCGATTCGCAGCCCCGACCCGCGTACTCAGTCCGAGGCAGCTCCCGACGGGTCATGACCATGCGGTACCCAACCCGCGAATATCAGAATGATCAATCGTCGCGTTGATCCGCTTCGGCTGCCGTCCCCAGCCCCGACAACCAGGAGTCGCCAGGACTAGAGAACCCAACGACGATGCAGGCTTGACCCGTGCGTCCATATCAGAACATCCAGGCGATGAAGTTGGCCGCGCCCAGCGCCATGCCGAGGCCGAAGATGATCCCGGCCAGCGCCTGCTTGGAGCCGCCCTCCTGAAACGCGAACATCAACCCGCCGACGACGATCGCGACCAGCGCCAGACCGCGCGCGATAGGCCCCGTGAACGCCGTCTGGAGGTTGTTGACCGCCGTGACCCAGGGCGAGACGCCCTGCGCTGACACCGCGCCTCCCGTCGCCGCGACCATCCCGGCGACCAGTCCGCTCCACACCCACACTCGCTTCCGCATCGGACCCCTCCTCGTCACCACGCCCGGCACCCCGTCGACACGTGCCAGGCCAACGCCACGAACATCCCCAACGCGATCCCGCCGGCCAGGCCGGCGCCCACGCCCTCGCGGTTGCGCGGGAACGCCGCCAGCAGGGCGCCGCCGAAGGCGGCCGCGCACAGTCCGGCCGCCCACACCGCGACGCGCCCGCACTCGGCCGCTTCGCTCACTCGTAGTCCCCCGCGTCGTGCCGGGCGAGCGCCTCGCCCAGCGCCGGGTCCTGCCCCTCGCCGCGCCGGATCGCCTGCTCGGCCACGTCCACCTTGCGGCCCACCGCGCCGAGCCCCAGCGCCCGCACCGCCAGGTACACGCCGGTCCCGAAAGCCGCCAGCGCCAGCCCGCCGTACGCGGCGATGTAGCAGCCGTAGCCGCTGAGGACCAGCCGCCCGAACGGCTGCAGGTACGTCAGCTCCGCCGCCAGCGCCCACGCGCCCGCCGCGCCCGCCGCGGCCGTCAGTCCCACGCTCGCCTTCCACGGCTTCACAGCTCGATCACCTCCTGCTCGCGGCGCATCCCGCCGCCCCGGCTGCCCTTGCTCCCGCCGCCCAGCGCCCGCCGCACCGTGGCGGCGGCCCCCGGCGATGCGGCGTACATCGCGAAGCCCGCCCGCGCCTTCGCCCGGATCTCCCGGCCCCGGTAGTGGCCCGAGGCGACCTCGACGTTGCAGCGCCCGGTGCGGCCCGCCGCGTCGACGTACTCGACCTGCGCGTCGGGCACGAGCACCTTGCCGTCCTCGACCGGTAGCCCCAGTTCCTCGGCGGCCTGCCGCCGCGCCGCCCCGGCCGCCTCGCGGCCCGCCGTCTGGCGCGCCCGCTCGGCCGGCGCCGCCACCAGCCCCTTCAGCTCGGCGTCGATGCGGACCCGCACGATCCGCCCGCCCGCCGCCTCGACCCGCGCCTGCGCCGCGCCGGCTGCGCGGTAGACCGCCACGTCGTGCGCCAGCTCCGCCGGCCGCACCGCGCCCGACAGCGCCTTCTGTCCCGGCCGCCCCGCCTCGCGCCACAGCCCCTCGGCCCGCGCCGCACCGGCCTCGGTCGCGACGACCACCGTGAACTTCCCGCCCTTCGGCCCCCGCGCCTTCAGCAGCCGGACCCACCCGGCACGCTCGGCCCGCGCCAGCCCCCGCCGCGCCGCGAACGGGTGCCCGTCGAACTGCCGCGCCGACAGGTCCTTGAGCGCCACGGCACGGAACGCCCCCACGTCGCGCACCAGACCGTCGACCCGCTCGTCGAACGAGCGGCGCGGCTGCCGTGCGTCGTACTCGCGCCGGTGCCCGGTCCGCTCGCGGCCCTCCGGCCGTACGTCGCGGCCGTCGCCGCGCGCCCCCGGCTCCCGGTCCGGCATCCTCATCGCGCCGGCCCCTCCAGCCGCGCGCCCGCCACGGACCGCTCGATGCCCGCGGCGCGTTGCGGCGCCGACGGCCGCAGCCGCCAGTCCCGGCCCCCCAGCTCGACCACCCGGCAACGCCCGGCGACCCGGCTCGCCAGCCGGTCGTCCCCCATGAACGCCCCCACCTCGGCCGGCGTCTTGTTCGAGGTCCACACCGTCCGCTTCCCGGCGTCGTGCCGCGCCTCGTAGAGCATCAAGAGCGTCCGCCGCGTGTAGTCCGTGGCCGCGTCCCGCTCCGCCCCCAGGTCGTCGAGCACCAGCAGCCGCGCCTTCGTCAGCCGGTCGAACGTCTCCGTCCCCTCGGCCGCCTGGTGCGGCTGGAGCCGGTAGAGCAGCATCGGCACCCGCGCGAACGCCACCGACCGCTCGCCCGCCTTCCACGCCTCGTTCAACGCCGTGCACGCCAGCCGCGTCTTGCCCGTGCCCACCGCCCCGCACAGGAACAGGTCCGGCCCCGTCTCGCCCGCGCGGAGGAACTCCCGCGCCGCCTCCAGCGCACGGGCGTTGTCCGCCGTCCGCTCCCAGGTCGACCAGCGCGCGTCGCGCAGCTCGCGCGGCACCGACGGCGGCGCGGCGCGCGCCGCGGCGCGCGCCGCCGTCCAGCAGCCGCAACGCCGAAGCCGGGAGTGCCCCGCGACCTCGACCGACTCCCAGCCCGGCGTCCGTTCGCACCGCCCGCACCCCGCGCTCATCGCTTCGCACGCTCCACCACCGCGTCGTACGCCTCGCGCGGCTCGGTCGACCGCGCCCCGCCGTCCCGCCGCTCGCCCGCCGGGCTTCGGAGCTGCTCGGCCAGGGCCGGCGCCCGCGACAGCAGCATCGACACCGTCCGCGTCCGGTTCGCCAGGAACCGGTCGCCCTCGGCCGTCAGGAACCGCTCCGCCAATCGCTCCAGCTCGCCGTCGCCGTAGGCCGCGCACAGCCGCAACGCCGCGTCGGCGTCCGACGCCTCGACCGCCCGCGTCGGCGCATACGCCACGCCCCGGTGCCGCGGATACCACTCGCCCCGGTAGCGCTCGACGAACGCCTCGGCCCGCACCGCCGCCTCGGCGGCCGGCTCTCCCTCCCCCGCACCCCCACTCTCTCCGGAGCCGTTGGCCGTTAGCCGTAAGCCGTTAGCCGTTTGGCACGCACGCGCGTGAGACGGGAAAACTTCGGAACAGGTAAGGGAATCTTCCGGAAGTCGTGCGGGAACTTTGCGGGAATCCTCCGGCAGGCCTCCCGGACCCGTGCCGGAACCGTCCGGCGCTCCCTCCGCTGCCCGCGCGGCGGCTCCGCCGGGAGCCTTCGGCAGCGCCGGCACCCGAACGCCGCCCGGATGGACCGACCACAGGTGCCGCGTCCTCGCGCTCACCTCCGCACCGGCCGGCAGCGGGTGCATCGTCCGTAGCGGGTAGCGCACCCGCTGGAAGTCCTGCCAGTCGGCCTGGTACAGGTAGCGCGAGCCCTGGTGCGTGAACGCGGCCACCAGCCCCGCCTTCACCAGCCGCTCGATGCAGCGCTGCACCGCCTTCGCCGGCCGGCCGCTCAGCCCGTCGTGCGCCGCCTGGAACGCCACCGCCTCGGCGCGCATCACCCCGAAGTCGTCCGCCGCCAGCACGTAGGTCGTCCACACCCGGTACTCCAGGTCCGACAGGCTCGACACCTTCGCCGAGTGGCCGAGCCGCGCGTGCAGGAGCCGGTCCGCCGGCATCGCTACACCGCCTCCGCTTCGCCGCCGCGCTCGATACGCATCAGCACACGTCCTCGGGATCGCACACCCCGCAGCGCGCCCACCGGGGCCGCGCCGCCAGCTTCCGCACCGTCACGTCCCGCCGCGCCCGCCACTCGGCGGCCACCTCCGGCCAGCACCCCGGACAGACGAACACCAGGTCGCCCATCTCCGGGTCGACCGCGCGCCAGGCGCCGCGCTTCGGCGTGGCCGGCTGCGCCGCGCCGCTCATCGGGTCCGCCTCCGGCGGCCCCGCACCGCGTCCCCCGACCCGCCGGCTTCGAGCCAGCGCAGCAGCGCCGCCTTGCTCCACCGCGGCCGCTTGTCGATCCCCGCGAGCGGCGCCACCGGGAACACTCGCGCCCGCAGCCGCCGCTTGATCGTCGTCGTCGAGCAGCGCAGCAGCGCCGCCACGTCGTCGAGCAGCAACACCGCCGGCAGCTCGTCCGTGCCGGCGCTAGCGCCGGGCCGATGCCCTTCCATGCCTCGTCCTCCGCCCCCGCGGCCGCCACTCGCCGGTCCGGCCCGCGCGGCCCTCCGCCAGCACCCTGGTCCGCGACGCCGCCGCGGCCCGCTCGGCCCGCTCCATCACGTCCAGCTCCGCCATCGCCGCCGCCTCGAACTCCGGCGGCGGCTGCCGGTAGCCGTTCAGCCACAGGCTCAACGTCGCCTGGCTCACCCCCAGCGCCCGCGCCAGCGCGTGCTGCGAGACGCCCAGGGCGGCGAGACGGGAGCGGATGGCCTGCCTTGCACGCGTAAAATCCATTTACGAGACTGTAGGGCGACACGTATTACCCGTCAACTGTAAAGATGTATTACCATATGGCATGAGCATCTTCGGACAGCGCCTGCGGGCGGCCCGCGCCCTGCGCGCCGTCACCCAGCAGCAGCTCGCCGCCCACACCGGCAACTCCCGCGAGGCCGTCTCGATGGTCGAGCGCGGCCGCGCCGGCTGGTCGCACGAGAAGACCGCCGCCGCCGCACGCGCCCTCGGCGTGTCGACCGATTACCTGCACGGCCTCACCGACGACCCGAGGCCCGCCGGCCAGCTCCTGCGCGCCCTCAACGCCGCGCAGGGACTCGAAGACCCCGCCGCGCGCGCCGCGGCAGACGACGACGGCGACTTCGTCGGCGTCTCCGAGCTGGCCTCGGCCGCCGGCGACGGCGCCGATGTCTACGACGAGCGGATCACCGGCCGCATCAAGTTCCTCCGCTCCTGGCTCGGGCGGCACGGCCTCGCCGCCCGCAACTGCCGCATCATCCAGGTCAGCGGCGAGTCGATGGAGCCGACCCTCGCCGACGGCTGCTCCATCCTCGTCAACCACGCCGTGCGCCGCCGCCACGTCGGACACATCTACGTCGTCCGCACCGCCGACGGCCTCGTCGTCAAGCGCGCCGGACGGGACGAGGGCGGCGCCTGGCAGCTCGTCAGCGACAACCCCAACAAGCACCTCTGGCCCACCCGGCCCTGGCCGGCAGAAGCCGCCGTCGTCGGCGAGGTCAAGTGGGCCGCACGGACCTTCGCGTGAGGAGAGAGCCGATGAACCCGACCGCCTCGGATACCCGCACCGCCTCGAAAGCCGGCAGCGTCAGGCCGCCTGCCCGCCGCCGCGTCCGCGTCGCCGAGGGCATCTACAGGGACCGCCACGGACTCGCCGCCACCGTCAAGGTCAACGGCGTCCAGCGCGAGGTACGCTTCCCGCCCGGCACCCCGCTCAAGACCATCCGGGCGCGCCGCGACGAGCTGCGCGCCAGCCTGCGAACGCTTCCGGCCGGCGGTAGGCACACCCTCAACCACGACGCAGGGCGCTACCTCGACCAGGTGAAGAGCACACTGATCAGCTTCGGCGACCGCCGCCGCGAGCTGCTCGCGTGGCTGCCCCGGTTCGGGCACCTGCGGACGCTGGCGCTGCCGGCGCACCTGCCGCAGCTCAACGCCCAGCTCCACGAGTGGCGCGACACGCTCGCCGCCTCGACCTGCAACCACCGCCGCCACGCACTGACGAACCTCGTCCGCATCCTCTACGGCCGCCGCGCCTCGTTCGACCTGCTCGACCTCGTCCGCTTCGCCCCGCCGCCGCCGAAACCCCGCTGGGTCGACCGCCGGCACATCGCCGACGTGCTCACGCACCTCCCGGCCGGCTCCGTCACCCGCGCCCGCCTCGACCTGATGCACTGGACCGGGATGCGCCCGTCGCAGATGGGACGCCTGCGGGCCGAGGACTTCCGGCTCCACGAGCCGATCCCCTACGTCGCCGTCCCGCGCGGCAAGGGCGGACGGATCGCCGCCGTCCCGCTCGTCCCCGAAGGGGTCGACGCCGCCCGAGCCTTCCTCCGTGCCGAAGCCTTCGGCCCGTGGCCCCGCAGCAGCGTCAACCGCGCGCTCGCCAGAGCCGCGCGCCGGGCCGGGCGGCCCGTGTTCACCACCTACCAGATCCGCCACTCGTTCGCCGCCGGACTCCGCCGCGCGGGGACCGACGTGGCCGACATCCAGGACCTCTATGGACACACCCGGCCCGAGACGACCATGATCTATGCGCCGCCGGAGCTGGCGAAGCACCGCGCCGCCCTCGAACGGCTGCGCCGCGACGACGCCACCAGTGCGCCGTTCCCGGCTGGCAGGCCCGTTCTGGCTGGCACCGACGGCTGGCAGAGCGAGGTTGGAGCCTCGTAAAGCACTGCATGTAAATAACTTGCAGGTGACGACGTGCAAGAGCTACCGGACTGGGAGGCCGGCGCCTACAGCCCGCGCACGAACATGATGTACATGCCGCTGCGCAACGCCTGCGCCCGGATGGCGGCGCTCGACGACGGCAACCGGTCGCTCTACAGCCTCAGCATGCGCAACGAGCTGGCCCCCGGCACCGACCGGCTCGGCGCCGTCTGGGCGATCTCGGCGGAGACCGGCGTAACGGCCTGGACCTACGAGCAGCGCGCCGCCACGATGTCGCTCGCGGCCACGGCCGGCGGGCTCGTCTTCGTCGGGGACATCAACGGCCGCTTCCGCGCCCTCGACGACGAGACGGGCGCCTCGCTCTGGCAGGTCAACCTCGGATCGCCGGTGAGCGGATTCCCGATCACCTACGCGGTCGGCGGCCGGCAGTACGTGGTGGCCAGCACCGGCACCGGCGGCAACGCGTCGCGCTGGAGCGCGCTGACGCCCGAGCTGCGGCCGAGCAGCGGCAACAACATCTTCGTCTTCGCGCTTCCTGAGTGACCAATGGTGTTCCGGTAGCGTCCATCCTTACCCACTCTCGTGCTGACGGCCGCCCGGTCGGCGGAGGTCCGCCTCGCCGCGTGGGACGAGATGGACACGGCCGGCCGCGTGTGGACCGTTCCGGCGCTGCGGATGAAGGCGATGCGCGAGCACCGCGTCCCGCTCTGCGGGAGGGCGCTGGAGGTCCTCGACGCGGCGCGGACGCTCGGCGACGGCGGCGGCCTCGTGTTCCCGATGCGGAGCGGGAGGCCGATCTCGGCGTCGACGCTGCCCAAGATGCTCCAGTACCATCTACCATCGGATCGCCACCGTCGCTCACGGCTTCCGGTCGTCGTTCCGGGACTGGGCGGCCGAGGAAACCGACCATCCGCGGGAAGTGATCGAGGCCGCGCTGGCTCACGTGGTCCAGAACTAGGTCGAGGCGGCCTACGCCCGGTCGGACCTGTTCGAGCGTCGGCGGCGGCTCATTCGGCAGCGGAATCCGTGACCGGGGGCGGGCGCGTGGTGCGCTTCGACCGATGCCCGACATGCTCGGTCCGGGGAGGCGGATTCTCGTCTCGCAACCGTTCAGGGTGCTCGTGGACGCCGAGTTGCTCCGCCTCGGCGAAGGGCACGCCGAGCTCAGATTCCGGTTCGCGCCGGGCTGAAGATCCGGACGTGCCCGCCAGGCGCGCGGAGGACGGCGTGTTGCCCGCGGCGATGTTCGAGCTCGCGGTCGGTGATGGGGGCGTGGTTCGCCCGGCGCGGTTGTCGCGATCCTCGAGCAGCACCCCAGAGCGCCCGCCACGCGCCACCAGCGCCGGCCGGTCTCGGAGGTCGACGCGGCCGACGACGTGCTGGAGATCCTCATTGGCCGGACTTGCGTGTCCACTGAGGCGGGTGGTCAAGATACCCTGTCGAGGTTGGCCAGCTCCGGTGCCAACCAACGCAGAACGCCCCGCCCGCCCCACCGGAGATCTTCAATGATGAGATACGCTGTCGGGACCAGGACGAGCGTGATGAAGGTCGCAAAGATGACGCCGAAAGCGAGGGACACCGCCATGGGCTGGAGAACGGCGGCGTCGATGCTTCGCTCCAGCATGAGCGGCGCAAGCCCGAAGAACGTCGTCACCGAGGTGAGCAGAATCGGCCGAAAGCGTGCCACGCCCGCTTCGTGGATGGCGGCGCGTAGGTCACCCCGCAGCGCTCGCTTGCGGTTGATGAACGTCACCATCACCAAGTTGTCGTTCACGACGACACCTGCCAGCGCCACCAGGCCCAACATCGACATGAAGGTCAGGTCCAGCCCCATGACGATGTGCCCCAGGACCGCGCCGACGAACCCGAACGGGATGGCGCCCATGATGATGAGCGGCTGCAGGTACGACCTGAGCGGCACCGCGAGCAGTGTGAAGATCGCCAGCAACGCCACGATGAATCCGGTCCGAAGGGCGCCAATCGTTTCTTCTTGCTCGGCCGCCGCGCCTTCGAAGACGTAGTAGACGCCAGCATGTCGCGGCAGGACCTCGGGCAGGACGCGGTTCTGCAGGTCGGCCAGCACCACCCCGCTGGAGGTTACCGTCTCGTCCACCGACGCGGTCACGTCGACGACGCGATTGCGGTCGACGCGCTTGATCGACGCGAAGCCGTGCCCGGGTTCGACCGTCGCGACTTGTTGGAACGGTACTTCGCCGCCATCCGGCGTGCGGATCCGCATGTTCTCCAGATCGCCGACTGACCGCCGGTCGGCGGCCGGGAAGCGCACCATCACGCGGACATCGTCGCGCCCCCGCTGAATCCGCTGCGCCTCCTCGCCGTAGAACGCTTGGCGGACCTGTCTCCCGAGGTCCTCGAGCGTCAGACCGAGCGTCTGGGCTGCCGGCTTGATGCCCAACTGTATCTCCCGCTTCCCGGCGCGGAACGAATCGGCGATGCCGTAGACGCCCGCGTAAGCGCCCAGCTCTCTCTTGACGTCGTTCGCCGCCGCGCGGAGCCGGTCGATGTCCGACCCGACGAGCATGACGTCGATGTCCGCGTCCACGAGTGCGAATATCGAGGCGTTGAAGCTCACGTCGACGGCCTCGGGGATCGGACCGGTCAGCTCGCGCCAGCGGTTGCTGAGCTGCTCGCTCGACCGGTCGCGTTCCCCTGACGGCACGAGCTCGATGGCGACCTCGCCCACATGCCCCGCCGCAAGACCGTCGGGCGGCGACACCTGCCCGCCGCCCCGAGACATCATCGGTTGGTCTCCGACCGACGCCAGCGTGTGGCGGAAATAGTCCCGTCCCGTTTCGTCCAGCACCTCGCGCCGCAGGCTCTCGGCGGCCACTTCGAGCCTGCGAAGCGCTTGGGCGGTTTCTGACACGGATACGCCTTGGGGCATCGTGATCGATGCAACCATCCGGTCGCCTTCAACGGGGGGGATGTAGTGAAAATTGAGCCAACCGCCAACACCATCCCGGCGGTCAGGATGAGCGTCGACACGCCGGTTGCCGCCGTCAGATACCGCCACCGGACGGCAAGCTCCAGTATGGGCCCGTACACCCGCTCGACGAGCAGCTTGAAGCCTCCGGCGAACCACTGCCGGAACCGCCGCAGCGTCGTGGCGCGGCGGTGCCTCGGAACATGCGACAGGTGGGCCGGCAGGATGCACAGCGACTCGACCAACGAAAACAAGAGGCAGGGCACGACCACCAGTGGGATGACGCGGAACATCTTGCCGACCCAGCCCGGCACGAACATCAGCGGCATGAACGCCGCCACGGTCGTCAGCACGGCGAAAACGACCGGCGTCGCGATCTCCCGGCCACCCTCGATCGCCCCACGCAACCCCTCGCCGTGCCGTTCCTGGTGCGCATGGATGTTCTCGCCGACGATGATGGCATCGTCAACGACAACGCCCAGAACCATGACGAATGCGAACACCGACATGGAATTCATCGTCACGTCGAGTCCCGGCATCAGGGTCACAGCACCGAGAAACGAGAGCGGAATACCCAGGCTCACCCAGAACGCGAGCCGCAGCTCCAGGAACAGCGCCAGCACCAGGAACACCAGCACGAGTCCGCTCAGTCCGTTGCGAAACAACGTCGAGAGCTGCTCTTGGATGCCCTTGCCCTCGTCCTGCCAGACCGTGAGCGAGATCCCCTCCGGCAGCGTCGGCCGCGTGCGTTCGACGTACTCGTGGACGCGGGCCGCGATCTCGGTGATGCTCCAGCCGCCGGCCCGGAACACCGAGATCAGGACCGTCGGATCGGCGTCGAAGCGCGCGGAACGATCGGTTTCGGCGAAGCCGTCAACGACCGTTGCTACTTGCCCGAGCAGGAGGCGGGTGCCGTCGGCCCGCGTAAGGAGGACGAGATTCTCGTACTCGTCCCCCCGGTAGGCCTGCCCGATCGTGCGCAGCAGGATCTCGCCGTCAGCACCGCGCACCGAGCCGCCCGGCAGGTCGAGCGACTCGCGGCGCACGGCATTGGCCACGTCGTCGAAGGTGAGCCCGTGACGACGGAGCGCGGACTCGGATACCTCGATCGAGATCTCGTAGGGCCGCGCGCCCGCAACCTCCACGAGCGAGATCGCGGGCAGCGACGACAGCTCGTTGCGGATGCGTTCGGCCGTCGCTTTCAGCCCGAATTCGTCAGCGGTGCCCGACAGGGCCAGATCGATAACGGGACTCTGCGCGATCAGTTCGCTGACGATCGGCCGTTCCGTCTCGGCGGGAAAGGTGTCGATCGCATCGACGCGGTTCTTGATGATGTCGAGGACGCGGCGCGGGTCGGCACCGAGCGCGATCTCGACCACCACGGTGCCCATGCCTTCGCTCGCGGTCGACGTGATCCGCTTGATTCCGTCGATCCCCTGAATGGACTCCTCGATCCGCACGCAGACTGCTTCTTCGACCTCCTCCGGCGCTGCGCCCAGGTAGGGCACCTCGACCTGGATGCGGTCGAGTTCGATCTCGGGGAAGACCTCGGACGGCACGTCGAACACGGTGAGCAAGCCGCCGACGACGAGAAACACCATCAGCAGATTGGCCGCCACCGGGTTACGGGCGAACCACGCAATCGTGCCGTTCATCGTTCGTGCTGTTCCGCGATGGCGGTCGGCAAGGCGCCGCCCGCCCGTATCGCCCTGTCTGACACACCCGATCCCCATTCAGTTCGGGCCAGTTGATTTCAAATACTGACCGTAGTATACATACTAATGGTATGTCAAGGATCAGCCTGCGCGACGCGCATGCCGCCGACACCAGACGAGCCCTGATCAAGGTCGCCCGGCGATTGTTCAGCCGGCGTGGCTATGCCGCGACGTCGCTCGACGACGTGTGCCGGCTCGCCCGTCTGACCAAGGGGGCGCTGTACCACCACTTCGACAGCAAGGAAGACCTCTTCCGCGCTGTGTTGGAACAGGTCGAGAGCGAGTTCGTACGGGCTGGAGCCAGCGCAGCGGATCCGGCTGCTGAGATATGGACGAGGCTGCAGGCCGCGGCGGTGAGCTTTCTCGACGCCTGTGCCGAATCGAACAGTCGTCGAATCGTCCTTGAAGCGCCTGCCGTCCTGGGATGGCGAGCATGCCGCGACCTGGAGGCGCGCTACGTTGTGAATCGTCTTGGCACGGCACTACAGACCGCCGCGGCCGATGGAATCGTCCGTTCGGATCAGCCGAAGCTCCTGGCGCACCTGCTCGTGGCGTTGCTCAACGAGGCAGCCATGATGGTGGCTGAAGCCGACGACCCGCGAACCGCCCGGCAAGCAGTCGTGAAGGAGCTCAACATCGTCCTCGACGGCCTGAGGCTGGCAACCAGCAATCATGCAGAATCGCTTGCGGTCGAAGCCGACGACTAGCGTCGCGGGGTGATCGCCCTGCTTGCTCCAGTAGCGTCCAGTCTCGTGCAGTGCTGACGGCCGCTCGGTCGGCGGAGATCCATCCCGGTCGGCTTGGACCGCTCGATTATCCTTGGGAGCAGGCTCTCGACCCGGAGCAGCCGCCGGGACGCAACGGGCGATACCGAGGCCGGCCACGGAGACAGCGATGCACAGGCGACCTGGACTTGTCACGGCGATGGCAGTCTTGACCGTATGCGCCAGCGAAGCCCGGGGCCAGACCGGGCCGTACATCGAGATGGACCTGGGGACGAGCCTTGCGCCGCCCCTCACCGTGCACGGGTCGGACAACGACTGGGGCACGAAGTGCGACCTGATCATCAACCCGCTCGGCGTCGAGGCCGCCGGCGAGTGCGACGCCGCGCCACCGCTCACGTCGTGGACCAACGAGTTCGACGGGGGCGCCGGCTTCCGGGCGGGCGTCGCGCTCGGCTACGACTGGGGACCCGTCCGGCTCGAAGGCGAGTACTTCCACCGCGTAACGATCCATGGCGATCAGTCAGACATCGACATCTTCGACGAGGTGACGCTCGACAAGCGGGAGCAGGAGATCGAGCTGGCCGTCGGCCGCGTCGACGACTGGAGGTCGCACGGCGGCTTCGTGAACGTGTACTACGACTTCGGGGCGTCGGCAGCCTGGACGCCGTACCTCGGCGCCGGGTTCGGCATCGAGCGGGCATCGCTCGACTACGAGTCGGTGTGGAAGCGCAACGATGACCCTGAGCGGATCTCGACGTTCGCCGACCCGCTCCTGCGCGCCAAGATCGCCGGCACGACCACGATCGGCGACGCACGGCTGACCGACGTCATGGCCGGCTACCAACTGGTCGCGGGGGTGGACTACCGGCTCCGGGAACCGGTCACGCTGGGCGTGAGGTTCCGCTGGGTGGATTTCGGCGAGTTCAGGAGCGAGCGGCTGCCCTGGAACCAGCTTCGCAGCCACGAGTCGAGCGTCGGGCGGGGCGAGACGATCCTGTACCAGATGACGACGAACGCCAGCCGGTTCTGGGGCGTGAGTCTCAACCTGAAGTACCGGTTCTGAAACGCGGCATCCCGCGAGTCGCAGTGGGGCGGCATGCTGAAGCGACTGCTTCCGGACCGCGTGTTCCGCAAGGTCGGCGCGCTGGGGCTCGATTGAGGGCGCGACCGGTTCGCGGCGGCGCCGGTCACAGCGGCGTGAAGGTGACCGATGCCCGGGTGAAGTAGATCTCGGTCCGAGACTCGAATCCCGAGTCGGCGCCGAACAGCAGCCACGCGCGGCCGTCGGGAGACGCCGAGACCGGTTCCGGCGTCGTCCGGCGCGGGAAGGACTTGCGCTCCCACTGACGCGGCTGCTCGCAGCTCCTCGAGTTGGCGACGTTGCCGAGCACGGCGGCATGTGCGCCGCCGCGGGACTGACTGCCGATGTCGACGTTCATCCGCAGGTAGGCGCCTGCGCGGACCTGGCCGCCCGCGCCGCCGAGTACGCCGGCGGGAGCCGCACGCTGGAGCTGCTCTCGGGGTCGCTCGGCATGGTGTGCTTCCGCGTCAACCCCGGCGGCCTCGGCGAGGATGCCCTGGCTCGTCTCAACCGCAAGGTGCTGGCGCACGTGTTCTGGGGCGAGCAGGCCTTCCTGTCGTCCACCATGGTCAACGGTCGATTCGTCCTGCGGTTGTGCATCCTGAACCACAACACGACGTGGGACGATGTCCGGGAGACGCTCGAAGTTGTCGAGCGGTCGGCTGGCGACGTGAGCGAACAGGGTTGATCTTCGTCGGCGAAGGCCTCGTCGTCCTCTGCCTCCGCTGCCGCGCGCGCGCTTCGACGAACGAGTGGTCGACGGGGCGCACGATCCGGTCGTCGAAGCGGCGGCCGACCACGAGCACGCCGATCAGCTCGCCGCCCGGACCTGGCACCGGGCGCTGCTTCGCCCGCGGGCGCCCCGCCCGTGAGCTGTTGCTGCTCCCCTGGGCGTGGGGGGACTTCCATCGCGTGAGGGCCGTCCTCCACCACGCGCTCGGCGCCACCGGAAGCGGGGGCGCCTTCAGCGATGTATTCGCCGCCACCACTTCGCCCACCCTCACCATCCGCGGCACGCCCGCGCACCACGGGCGACCATCTCAGTTAGTCAGACGGATGGGCGGCGGAAACCGAACGATCTCGGTCACCGTGCCGACGGTGCTGCGGCTGCTGGTGATCAGGCGCTCAGCGGCTCCGGGCCTCCCACGCCTCGGTCTTGGCCCACTCCGCGGCTATCTGGGGAGCGCGCTCGTTGACCTCCCGGGCCGCCTCGTCCATGGCGATCTGCTCGTTCGCCCGGCCGCCCTTGAGCAGGCCCACCATGCCGTAGTTGTGCTCGTGGCAGGTGTACTCGAAGACGTCCGGGCTGCCCGGGTCGATGTGCCACGTGTTGACCGCGGTGAACGGCGCGACGTACACGGTCGGGTCGGTGACCGTGTAGGCGTACTCGATGGTGTCCGGCCCCGTGCGCCGGAACCGCTCCACCATCGTCAGGTGCTCGCCGGTGCCCAGGTGATAGTGCGCGTGCCGGTGCCCGTAGATCCCACCATGCGATGGCATCACCGGGCCGCCGTTCTGCTTGAGGTTGAAGTTGGTGGTCTCGACGACCAGCGTGTCGCCTTCCCAGCGGCCGCGCGAGTCGCCCCACCACTGCCGGATGCCCGCGCCGAGGTGGGGCCGGCCGTCGAGCGGGATGGTGCGCACGACGCCGTACTGCAGGTCGAAGGTAATCGCGTCGGGCGTCTGGTAGATGTCCTTCGGGACGTTCATCTCGCCCATCGCCAAGCCGGTGCGCAGGATGCAGCGCTCCATGACGTTGCGGTCCAGCCAGGAATCGGCTTCGCCGCGATGGGCCCGCGCCGCCTCCCGCTCGTCCCACCGCTCGAGGACCTCGCGCGTGTAGGGCGGGAGCCGGCCGTCCGGCGGGTCGACGATCTGCGACGTGCGCGCGGAGGCGAGCCGCTCGCTCACCGGGGCGTTCCAGAAGGAGTTGTAGGCCGCGCCCGAAAGCGCCCGGCCGGGGAGGTTCGGGTCGATGTTGTCGGCCTGCGCGAAACGCTGCACGTCGGCCACGGTCAGGTCGTCCGCAATCGCGCTCTCTTCGCCGTCGGGCAAACCCCCGCGGGTTTCGGCGCGCTGCGCGGCTTCCTCCTCCGTCAGGAACTCGCGGGTTCCGTAACGGGGATCGCGCTGGAGCGGCGTCGGGGTGCGGTTCTCCCAAGACCCCTGGAAGTCGGGATGCCCCCACGGGGTGCGCGGCGCCGCATACGCCTCTTCCTCCTGCGCCTGCACGGCGGGACCGTTGCCGAGGCCTACCACCGCCACCGCCGCGATCAGCGCGCCGACCATCCCGGGAAAACGCTTGGTCATCTCGAGCCTCCTGCCTGACCCGCTCATGATGCCGCCAAACCCGCACCGAAGACAAGGGAGCGGGGCGCAGCGTTGCTCTCCGGGAGTGCCGGTGCTACGATTCGGCTGCTGAGGAAGAAGTGCGTGCCCTCGAATGAGGAGTGCCGAAATGCGTGCCGTCCTTCCCCCCAAAGCGGTCGTCCGGCGCGTCGGATGGCTGGGCGCCCTGGTGGCGACCGCACTGTGCTCCACCTGGAGCGGCGTCGCCCGGGTCGCGCCCGCCGAGCCCATCCCGGAGACGGTCCGCTTCAATAGCGACATCCGCCCGATCCTGTTCGAGAAGTGCTACCGGTGTCATGGTCCGGATGCGGGCACGCGGCAGGCGAACCTGCGCCTGGACCGGGCAGAGGCGGCCACGCAGGACGCGACCCGCACCGTCGCGGCGGACGGCCCGCTCAAGGTCATCGCGCCCGGTGTCCCGGACCGCAGCGCCCTGATGCGGCGCGTCACGGCGACCGACCCCGAGCGGCGGATGCCGCCGGGCGAGCAGCCGCTCAGCGAGCGCGACGTGGCGCTGCTCGAGCGCTGGATCGAGCAGGGCGCGCAGTACGAGCCGCACTGGTCGTTCGTCACGCCCGTGCGGCCGGCGCTGCCGAAGGCGGCAGATGCCGCCTGGGCCAGGAATCCGATCGACGCGTTCATCCTCGACCGACTCGGGCGTGAAGGGCTCGGGCCCGCGCCGGAGGCCGACCGGGCTACGCTGCTGCGGCGGGTGACGTTCGATCTGACCGGTCTGCCGCCGACCCCGGCCGAGGTCGACGCGTTCCTCGCCGACGAGTCCCCGGACGCGTACGAGAAGGTGGTCGACCGCCTGCTGGCGTCGCCCCGCTACGGCGAGCGGATGGCCGTGCACTGGCTGGCGGCGGCGCGCTACTCGGACACCTACGGCCTGTACTTCGATCAACGCAAGGAGATGTGGCCCTGGCGCGACTGGGTCATCAACGCCTTCAACCGCAACATGCCGTTCGATCGGTTCACGGTCGAGCAGCTCGCGGGCGACATGCTGCCGGACGCGACGCTGGACCAGATGATCGCCAGCGGCTTCAACCGCAACGCCCGCATGACGTCGGAAGGCGGCTCGTCCGAGGACGAGTACTTCGTGGAGACCGTCGTCGATCGCGTCGGGACGACCGGGACCGTCTGGCTCGGGCTGACGGTGGCCTGCGCGCGCTGCCACGACCACAAGTTCGATCCGATCAGCCAGAAGGAGTTCTACCAGTTCTACGCGTACTTCAACAGCGTGCCCGAGTCGGGCCTGGCGCAGCACGTCGGCAACACGCCGCCGATCATCCGCGTGCCGAACGCCGAGCAGCAGGCGACGCTGAAGGAGTTCGACCACCGCATCGCGGCGGCGGAAGAGCGCCTGGCCGAGCTGCGGCCGGCGATCGCGAAGGCGCAGCGGGAATGGGAGGCGTCGCTCGGCGCCGCCAGTCCGGTCCTCGGGCGTCTCGAGCACGGCATGACCGGCTACTTCCCGCTGGCGACCGAGACGGAGCGCCGCTTCGACGGCAGCCGCTACGTCGACGGCGGCAGCGCGGGCGGCCGCGGGCGGCGGCGGCTCGACGCCTACCTGCACGACCCGGACCCCAACGGCTTCTCCAACAACACCGGCGGCGGGAACGCGTTCACCGTGGCGGCGTGGATCGAGCCCGACGCGCCGAGCGGCCCGATCGTCACGAAGACGCTCCTCGACACCGCGCGCGGCAAGGGCTTCAGCCTCCTGCTCGCGGACGGCAGGCTGCAGGTCAACCTCGTGGGCGCCGACGGCATCGGCTGGATGGACATGGACGCGGGCCACGTCGAGACGGCCGAGGCCGTGGTGCTGGGCGGCCGACACCACGTGGCGGTGACCTACGACGGGTCGCGGCACATCGAGGGCGTCCGCGTCTACGTCGACGGCGAGCCGGTCGAGCTGAACGTGCTGCACCGGAACCTCGGTCCGTTCTCGCCCACGCGCGACCCGCTGCGCATCGGCGCGGGCGGGGGGCCCGAACGCTTCCGCGGGTCGATCTGGGACGTGCGGCTCTATGAGGTGGCCTTGCCGCCGGAACGAGTCGCCGCCCTTGCGGAGCCGGCTTCGCTGGCTGCCATCGCAGGGATTGCTCCGGCCCGGCGGACCTGGCAGCAGGCCCACAAGCTCGACGCGTACTTCCTCGAGCACGAGGCGGCTTTCTGGGTCGAGCGGCCGGATCGGCAGGAGGCCCGGAAACTGCGGGCAGCCGGCGTGCCGGTGACGGTCGACGAGGTCCTGGCCGAGCTGCGGGCCGCCCGGCGGGCGAAGGAGGACTTCGAGGACACGCTGCCGACGACGATGGTCATGCGCGAGCTGCCCGAGCCGCGTCCGGCGTATCTGCTGCGGCGCGGGCTCTGGGACCGGCCCGGCGAGATGGTGGAGCGGGCGACCCCGTCCTGGCTGCCGCCGCCGCCGGAGGGCGCGCCCGACGACCGGCTGGGGCTGGCCATGTGGCTGGTCGATCCGTCGCACCCGCTGACCGCGCGGGTCCAGGTGAACCGCTACTGGGAGATGCTCTTCGGGACCGGCCTGGTGGAGACCGCGGACAACTTCGGCGTCCAGGGCGCCCTGCCGTCACATCCCGAGCTGCTGGACTGGCTGGCCACCGAGTTCGTGCGCAGCGGTTGGGACGTGAAGGCGATGCAGAAGCTCATGGTCACGAGCGCGGCCTACCGGCAGTCGTCCGCCGCGACGCCCGAGCTGCTCGAACGCGACGCCGACAACCGCCTGCTGGCGCGCGGGCCCCGCTTCCGCCTGCCGGCCGAGATGGTGCGCGACCAGATGCTGGCGATCTCGGGGCTGCTGGTGGAGAAGCTCGGCGGGCCCTCGGTGAAGCCGTATCAGCCGGAGGGCGTGTGGGATGGGGGTTTCGGCGCCATCTACGAGCAGGACCACGGCGAGAGCCTGTACCGCCGCAGCCTGTACACGTTCTGGCGGCGCAGCACGCCGCCGGCCTCCCCGTCGATCATGGACGCCGCCGACCGCGACAACCCGACGGTCAACAGCAGCCGCACCAACACGCCCCTGCAGGCGTTGAACCTGATGAACGACGTCGCGTACCTGGAGGGCGCGCGCATGCTGGCCGAGCGGATGCTCAGGGAGGGCGGCGCGACCGACGTCGACCGCCTCACGTTCGCGTTCCGTCTGGCCACGGCCCAGGCGCCGTCCGAGATCGAACTGCGGGAGACCCTGAAGGTCCTGCGCGCTTTCCGTGCGCGGTATCAGGCAGATCGCGAGGCGGCGCTCGAGTTCCTGAGCCAGGGCGAGCACCCGCGGGACGAGGCGCTCGACGTGGCCGATCACGCCGCGCACGCGGCCGTGGCGAGCCTGATCCTCAACCTGGACGAGGTCATCACCAAGGGGTAGTGCTGCAAATGGATCCGCGAGACGAACACGCGCGGTTGACGACGCGGCGGTCCTTCCTGCGCGCCAGCGGAACGGGCATTGGCTTTGCGGCGCTGGCATCGCTGCTCGGCGAGGACGTCCGGGCGCGGACCGGGTCGGAGGCTTTCGGCGGCCTGCCCGACCTGCCGCACTTCGCGCCCACGGCCAGGCGGGTCATCTTCCTGTGCATGCCGGGGGCGCCCTCGCACCTCGACCTGTTCGACCACAAGCCCGGGCTGCAGGCGATGGCCGGCCAGGAGCTGCCCGAGTCGGTGCGCCGGGGCCTGGCGCTCACGGGCATGACGGCGACGCAGAGCGCGCTGCGCATCGTTCCCTCGGCGTTCGAGTTCGCGCAGCACGGCGCATCGGGCGCGTGGGTCAGCGAGCTGCTGCCGCACACGGCGAAGGTCGTCGACGACCTCTGCTTCGTCAACACGTGGACCGACCAGCTCAATCACGACCCCGCCCTGACGGAGCTGTTCACCGGCTTTCCGCTGTCCGGCCGGCCCACGATGGGCTCGTGGGTCTCCTACGCGCTGGGCAGCGAGAACAGGAACCTGCCCGCCTACGTGTGCATGCCGACGGCCAACGCGGCCAACACGGGCACGCCGTTCCTGACGCGCTACTGGGGCGCCGGCTTCCTGCCCAACCGGCAGGCCGGCGTGGAGTTCGGGGGCGGTCCGGAGCCGGTGCTGTACCTGTCGGATCCCGGCGGGTTCACGCGCGAGGACCGCGGCCTCTTCCTCGACAGCCTGGCGGCGATCAACCAGTCGACGCTCGACGAGACCGGCGACCCCGAGGTCGGGACGCGCATCGCGCAGTACGAGATGGCGGCGCGCATGCAGCTCTCGGTGCCCGAGCTGGCCGATCTGTCCGACGAGCCGGAGAGCACGTTCGAGCTCTACGGGCCGGACTCCCGCCAGCGCGGCACCTTCGCGGCCAACTGCCTGCTGGCGCGGCGGCTGGCCGAGCGCGACGTCCGGTTCGTGCTCGTGTCCCACGCGGGCTGGGATCACCACACCAACCTGCCGACCCAGATCGCCCGCCAGTGCAAGGACGTCGACCAGCCGTCGGCCGCGCTCGTGCAGGACCTGAAGCAGCGCGGGATGCTCGACGACACGCTCGTCATCTGGGGCGGCGAGTTCGGGCGGACCGTGTACGGCCAGGTCCGCGCCGGCGCCGACATCGGCGACAACTACGGACGCGACCACTACGCGCGCTGCTTCACCCGCTGGATGGCGGGCGGCGGCATCAAGCCCGGGATCACGCACGGCGAAACCGACGAGTTCGCCACCCGCATCGTCCGCAACCCGGTGAGCGTGAACGATCTCCAGGCGACCGTCCTGCACTGCCTGGGCATCGACCACCTGCGGCTGACCTACCGCTACGAGGGCCGCAACTTCCGCCTGACCAACGTGGCCGGCCGGGTGGTGAAGGACATCCTGGCCTAGAGAGCCGAGAACCAGAGGGAGCTGGAGGAGCTCGCGCGACTTCATCTTCGAGCTGGGACCGGAGTCGGTCATCACGTACCGTCCGGCGAGGACCGGCTCCGGCTCCGGTTGCCGCCCAACCAACCCTCGCCAGGCTGCTACGGAACGACGTCCGCGTACGGGTCCTCCTCCTCGATGGGCGGGCGGAACTCGATCGGGACGCGCCGCGCGAACTCGCGGAAGTGGGCCTCGGCGTCAGCGGCGCGTCCGATCCGGCTGGCGACCACGCCGTCGTAGTAGTGGCGCCCCGCCACGACGAGGTCCCGTTGCGCGGCCGTCAAGCCGGCCAGGTGCGGGTCGCGCGCCGGGGGCACCCGCTCCATGAGGCGGCGGAGAAAGTCTCCCAGCTCCGCGAGGTTGAACCAGCCGGCCCCGCCGGCGCGTTCCTCCCGCTGCGTCACGGGCGCCTGGTACTCCACGAGCGGCCGGTCGTCGGTGTTGATCGGACCGGGCGGAATCAGCCCCTCGGCCGCCGACAGGTTGCCCGCGTAGAACGGCAGCGTCACCGCCAGCGCCGCCGCCGGGGGCAGCGGCCGGCCGCCGGCCAGGTGCCGACCATTGCGGTCGATCACGGCCGGGTCGAGCGTGGTCGGCCCCGCGGCGCCGACCAGCGCCACGACCGGCCGCTCGGCGCCGAAGTGGCCGCGCCACAGCGTGACCTGCTCGAAGACGGCGAGCATGGTGCGGGCGACCACCTCGAACTCGAGCCGCGACAACTGGTAGAGCGGCAGCCACTGCACGAAGAGGCCGCCGGCCGCCAGACGCGCGCGCGCCGCGTCGAAGTGCTCGCGGCTGTAGAGGTTGCCGATCCCCGCCCGCCACGGGACGAACAGGTCGGCGATGATCACGTCGAAGCGCTCGGTCGTGCCCAGCAGGTGATTGCGGGCGTCGCAGGCGCGGACCGTGGCCCGCGGATCGCTGAAGAGCCCGCCGCTGGGGACTTCGAAGTGCGCCGCGGCGGCCGCAATGACGTCCGGCGCGATCTCGCACACCAGCAGCCGCTCGACGGGATGGCGGAGAACCGATCCCGCGGTGATGCCGGTGCCGAGTCCCAGCACGAAGACGGCGCCCGGCCGGGGGTGCGTCATCAGCGGAATCAGGGCCTGGTTCTGCTCCTGCTCGGCGGAGGCCGTTCCGCCCAGCGTGTAGAAGTTGTTCACCTTGATGCGCCGGCTCCCGGGCCGCTCGACGACGGCGACGACGCCGTCGGGGCCCTCCCAGGTCGCGAGCACCTCCTCGTCGCGATCCCGGTCGACGCTGACGAGGGTCAGCCGGGAGGTGTCGAACACGGTGCCGAGCAGCACCAGGACGCCGACGGTGACGGCCGCCGGCAGGACGGGCGCGCCGCGCGTCCGAGCGCCGCGCAGGCCGACCAGCAGCGCCAGCAGCAGGTAGCCGGCGGCGAAGAGCCGCACGCCGTCCCACAGTCCCACGGCGCCGAGCAGGACGAATCCGGCGGCCAGCGACCCGATCGCGCCGCCGCTCGTGTTGAATGCGCCGAGGCGCCCGATGACGGCGCCGGGCGCAGCCTGCGACCCCTGGGCCGCGCGCAGCAGGTACGGGAACACGCTGCCGAGCAGGGTCGCCGGCACGAACAGCAGCAGCATCGTGTTGCCGAAGATCGAGAGCACGTAGAGGACCCACCCGTCGCCGGTGGCCAGCGAGCTGAGCCCCGCCGTCAGGTCGTGGAAGGCGAACGGCGTGGCGGCGACGCCGAGGCCCGCCAGCGTCAGGAGGAGCCAGAGCACCTGCGCCGGCGCGGCGCGCAGCCGGCACAGCCGGTTCGCGATGGCCGAGCCGGCCGCGAGCGCGGCCAGGAACACGACGAGGATGATCGCGAAGGTGTAGACCGAGTTCTGCAGGACCTGCGCGAACATCCGGGTCCAGAGCACCTCGAGCCCGAGCGCGAACGCCCCGGACAGCGCGGCGACCGTGGCGAGGAGCCACGCGGACTCCGCGCCGCCGGCGGGGGCGGGGGCAGCGCGGGTAGAGGCTGCCGGCCGCGCGCGCGGGCCCCGCCCGCCACGGTTCCGATGCCGCCCCCGGCCGTGCGCCGCGTCCCGCGCCGGTGCGCCGCGTAGCTCGTCCGCCGCGGCCAGCCGCCAGGCGAGACCCGCGACCCCCGCGTTGACCGCCATCGCCAGCAGGTACGCCCGGTCGAAGCCGAGCGCGGGCGGCAGCACGAACCCGGCCAGGAATGCGCCGGCGGCCGCACCGAGCGTGTTGACCGCGTACAGGAACGACCCCGCGCGGCCGAGCTCGTCCGGCTGTCGGACCAGGTGCTGGCCGAGCACCGGCAGCGTGCCGCCCATCAGGGTCGCCGGGGGCAGGAGCACGAGGGTCGCCAGCGCCACCCTGACCGCATTGAACGCCGCGGGCCGGTCGCTCAGCGCCTCGTAGAGCGGCGCGTAGAGCTGGAAGTAGACCGCGAGCAGCAGGAAGTAGAGCCCAGCCGACGCCGCGATGCCCAGCTCGAGCCAGGCATAGGCCCGCAGCGGCGAGCGCAGGCGCGGCGACCAGCGGCCGAAGACGGCGCCGCCGACCGCCAGCCCGAGGAAGAAGACCGCGAGCGTGGTTGAAGCGGCGTAGGCGGTGCTCCCGAACAGCAGGCCCAGCTCCTTGAGCCAGAGCACCTGGTAGACGAGGCTGACCCCGCCGGACAGAAAGACCAGCACGGCCAGCCGGTTGCGGTGGCGGGCGCTGCTCCGCCCGGGCGGTTGCGGCGGCATCGATCGGAGGATAGCGCGGCCGCCCCCGCGGAGGAACCTTGGCGTCCACGAGAAGTGCCGCCGGCCGGTCGCCCGGCTTCCTTCAGGCGGGGCTGCGCCCCGAACCCCCGGCGTCCGCTGGCGGGGACCCCTTCGCCCCGCGCCGCTACTGCCGAGGCGCGCCGTGCGCAGCTTCCATCAGACGGGGCTGCGCCCCGACGAGGCGCGCCGTGCGCGCCTTGAGGAGCCTGCGCCGTTTTACGGCGCAGCCTCCTGGCGCGTGCTACAGTCGGGAATGAGCCAATCGGCGACTCGGGAGGGACACTTGCGGATGGTGAGACGCGTACCCGGCATGGCGGCGTTCGTCACAATCGTGCTGGCGTCGGGGTTCGCCGCGGCGCAGCCGGCCGTACCGGAGACCGGCGGCCGCGTGTATGGTCTCGCCGGCGGCGGGTTCGGAGACGGGCCCTTCGTCCTGTCAGGCGCGGGAGCGGGCCTCCGCCTGACGCGGCACGTCGGGCTGGACGTCGAGCTGACGCACCTGGCGGGCCGCAGCGGCCGCGCGGAGCCGCTCCTGCCGTTCTGGTTCGGCATCCCGGAGTTCGGCATCCCCGACTTCGGCATCCCCGACATCGGCATGGATCCCGCCGATGCCGCCGCCGCCTCGTTCGCTGAAGAGTTGCCGCTGCATCCCCTCCCCCTCTCCTTCGAAAGCGGCGACAGGGACGTGACCGCGTTCCTCACGAAGTTCACCGTCGAGTTCCCCATCGCGGACGGCAGGCTGTTTCCGTACCTCACCGGTGGCGGCGGCATCGGCCGCGTGACGGAACGCCCCAGCTTCTTCGTCCCGCTCCCGCTCGCGATCCCGATCGAGCATTCGGAGCTCGGACTTGCGCTCACGCTCGGCGGCGGCGTCGACGTGCGGCTGTGGCGCGGACTCGGCGTCGGCGTCGACATCCGCTGGCTGCGGGTCCTCCGCGGCTACGGCGCCCTCGACACGGCGCAGGTGGCCGCCCGGGCGAGCTATCGGTTCTGACCCATCGGGGCGGGCGTCCCACCACCCGGCGCCGGCGCGGCAGTCGTCAGAAGAGCCGCGCCAGCGCGTCCCGCGGGGTCACGGCCGGGATCGGCGAGCGCGCGAAGTCCTTGACGTTCCTGGTGACGATGTGCCGCGCTCCGCATGCCCTGGCGGCGGCAACCTGCAGCGCGTCTTCGAAATCCGCCATCGGAAGCGAAAGCGCGTAGCGGAGAGCCGCGCTGTCCGCGGGTGCGACCGCCACGAACCGGATGAGCTCTGCGATGAAGTCACGCGTGTCGGCATCCCCGCGCGCGGGAGTCACGAGGTAGTAGAAGTTCGACAGCGTGTGCCATGCGACGAACGCGCGGCGACCACCCTGCTCGAGCTGATCGAAAAGCTCGGACGACGGTCCCGAATGCGGACGCCGATCGAGGGCGACGTCGATCAGCACGTCGGTGTCGACCAGCATCACAGGTACTTGCGGGCAAGCGCTTCGTAGCGGCCGTCGTGCCGGCCGGCCGCTACGAAGCGGCCCCTCCACCGCGACGTGAACGAGGGAGTGTCCTCTCCCGCGAGCTCCCTGAGCGACGCTTCGATGAGCGATGACAGCGACACGCCCCGAACACGCGCGTACTGCTTGGCACGCGGCAGCAGCTCCCCGTCCACGGTAATCGTCAGCTTTCGCTTCATCGTCGGCACCGTTCATCAGGAATACGTGTATTGTGTACTCTATACGTATTCACAGGAACGGGAGCTGACAATGAAGAGCACGTGCCCCGTGTGGCGGAGCGTGTCGGCAGCCGGCATGGCGATTCTGGTTCTCGGCTCGGGTGCGCGGGTGGACGCGCAGCCTGCCGCCGACTTCGTGCCCGTCACCGACGCCATGCTCCGGAACCCGGCGCCCGCGGACTGGCTGACGTGGCGGCGCACCACCGACGGGTGGGGCTACAGCCCGCTCGACCAGATCGACCGCGAGAACGTCGGCGACCTGCGCATGGTCTGGTCGCGGGGGCTCACCGAAGGGTTCCAGTCGGGCACGCCGCTCGCCTACCGCGGGGTGCTGTACATGCCCAACCCCAACGACGTCATCCAGGCCATAGACGCGGTGACCGGCGACCTCGTCTGGGAGCACCGGCGCGACGTGCCCGACGACGCCGGCGAGTACCTGCTGGGCGCCCTCACCACCAACAACCGCAACATCGCCATCTACGACCGGCTCATCATCGACACGAGCGTCGACACCCACGTCTTCGCCCTCGACGCGGAGACCGGCGAGATGGTGTGGGAGACGCAGGTCCTCGACTACCGCGAGCACGCGGCGATGCAGGGCGCGGGCCCGATCATCGCGGACGGGAAGGCCGTCTCGGGCCGGAGCTGCCTGCCGCGGGGCGGCCCCGAGGCGTGCGTGGTCGTCGCCCACGACGCGCTGACCGGAGCCGAGGTGTGGCGGCGGCGCCTGGTCCCCGCGCCCGGCGAGCCCGGCGACGAGAGCTGGGGCGGCGTGCCCTTCGAGGAGCGCACCCACGTCGGCGCGTGGATGGTCCCCAGCTACGACCCCGCGCTGGACCTCGTCTACGTGGGGACATCGGTCACCTCGCCCGCCCCCAAGTTCATGCTCGGCGGCGTCGACAACCAGCACCTCTACCACAACTCGACGCTGGCCCTCGACGCCGGCACCGGAGAGATCCGCTGGTACTACCAGCACCTGAACGACCACTGGGACCTCGACCATCCCTTCGAGCGCATCCTCGTCGACACCGCCGTGGCCCCCGACCCGTCGCAGGTGAGCTGGATCAACCCGCGCCTGCAGGCGGGCGAGACGCGCCGGGTCGTCACCGGCATCCCCGGCAAGACCGGCGTCGTCTACACCCTCGACCGGGCGACCGGCGAGTTCCTGTGGGCCACGCCGACCGTCACCCAGAACGTCATCAGCGGCATCGACGGGGCGACCGGCGCGGTGACCGAGAACGCCGAGGTCACCTTCACCGCGGTCGGCCAGCAGGTCTTCGCGTGCCCCACCTGGAACGGCGGCAAGGACTGGGAGGCGGGCGCCTACAGCCCGCTGACCAACACGATGTACATGCCCCTGCGCAACACCTGCGCGCAAATGATGGCGACGCGGCTCTTCCCCGAGGACGCCCCGCCCGCCGAGCGCAACGAGAGCCGCTCCGAGCTGTACGCCATCGCCTACCGCCACCAGCTCGCGCCGGGCAACGAGAACGCCGGCACGGTGCGGGCCATCTCGGCCGAGACCGGCGCCACGGTGTGGCTCCACGAGCAGCGCGCGGCGACGATGTCGCTCGTGGCCACGGGCGGCGGCCTCGTCTTCGGCGGCGACGTCAACGGCCGCTTCCGGGCCTTCGACCACGAGACGGGCGAGGTGCTGTGGGAGATCAACCTGGGGTCGGCCGTCACGGGCTTCCCGATCACCTACGCCGTCGACGGGCGGCAGTTCGTGGCGGTGAGTACGGGCTCGGGGGGGACATCGTCGCACTTCACCGGGCTGACGCCGGAGCTGCGGCCGAGTGCGGGGAACAATCTGTTCGTGTTCGCTCTGCCTTGACTCCGGGACGTCGTCACTTGCGAGAGGCCGTCAAGACCTGGACCGGTCGGTCTCCGATGAATCGTCCAGCGCTGCAAGGCCCGTCAGCGTCACTGGCGGGCGGTCGGGGAACTCCACCACCAGACTCAGTTTGCCGCCCATCGCCGCGACGTAGCTGCTGAGGGTGGAGATCAGCAGATCGCTGCGCTGTTCGAGACGGGACACGTTCTCCTGATTGATCCGGAGCTTCTCGGCGACGCGCACCTGGGTCTGCCTTCGCGCCCTGCGCAGATCCCGTAGCGACATCTCTTCGGCAATCAGCGCCTGGGCGCGTTCGTCGACCCTCTTCCGTCGCGCCGGGGGCAACTTGGCCATTCTCTCGGTCAACGTGCTCATCTCGTCCTCCTCGCGGCCGGATCGAAGCCCGAATGGAAGACGACTTCCCAAGCCACGCCACCAATATGACTCTGACACCATATGCTGTCAAGAGCATATCTGCCGGCACGGTGCGCTGCTGTCGCTCGGCGAGCGACTACGGGAAAACGCGGCAAGTAACACGACACATCGGACAGAACCTGCGCAACTACATCGCCGGGTTCAGCCCAAACATGCGGGAAGCTGCGGAGGCCGCCCAAGTTGCTTCATCACGGACCCGCGGGCTCGATCCCGTACTTGTCGGCGAGACCGTTGATCAGCCAAGCCAAGTCGAGATCGCTGGCGAGGTGCGCCACGAGCCTCTGCCACGAGCACCGGCGGAGTAGCGGCCGTCGCACCATCGCGCCGGTCGCTGCCTCCCACTGGCGTGCAGCCTCGCCGCCCGGCAGGAAGGCCGGGTTGCGGTCATCGTAGATGACAAGGGCATGACCGCCATCGGCGTCAACCGTCCCGTCCGGCTGGACACATGCGGCGAGGACATTCCTGGCCAATTGATAGGTGCCGTCCAGCGGACACGGCTTCAAGTCACTGTCCGCCGACCAGTCGAACAGCTCCGGCAGGTACCGCCAGTATCGGACGCCGATCCCGGTCAGCGAGCAGCGCGTCCGTCGCCCGCGCTGGTGCGTGTAGGAACCGTCGCAGTGGTCGCGCTCGTAGTTCGCGTTTCTGCCGGGGCGCAGGGTGGGGCGGGAGCACCGGCTGAACTCGCGTTCCGTGAACTTGCACTCGACCGCAACTCGCTGCTGCCCGTCGTCGAGCCACACGTCGACGGAGGTTGACCTCGGCTCGCCCAAGTGTTGGACCAGATGCTCCATCCGGACTGTCACCCCGCTCCGCACCGTCGGCAGCCCGTCGTCCGTGGTCAGGCCTGCCAGCGCGCCCGCCTTGCCCAACGCGGCGAGCGAGCCGAAGACGCTCTGCGCGAGCGCTTGCGAACTCCGCATGCTGGCGAAGTGGCGGTGTCGCTCCCGGTTGGGCAGGCTGGTGACGATGGCCCGGCGCACCCTCGGTTCCACACCTGGCGGGTAAAGCAGGTTGTGCTCGGCCGCTCCGACGACGAAGACTGGCGGGCGAATGGGCGAGCGCTCGAACCTGTCGAAGAGCCCTGGCCGATCCCCGAACTCGCGCTCGGCATGGTCCCACAAGCCACCGACAACGGCCGACAGATAGTCGTGGTACGCTCCCAACCCTAATCCTGCACTCCGCTGGTCCGCCACTCGTCCACAGATACCATCCGGCAGTTACCAACGAGACGAGCCGGCTGCCCGCCAAGGCCCATCTCGAACCTGGCGTCGAGCAGCGCCAGCAGGTAGGCCTCCAGCCCCAAGGCGTCTCGCAGGCCCGAGACGAGATCGCGGACGGCAGGGAGCCACCTTCCAGCCCGCGGGTGGTCCAGATACCCGGCCCAATAGTTGTCCGGCGCCATGACGATCAGCGTCGGCCGAGACGCCGACAGCGCGTACTGCTCGGCGACCTCCGACGCGATGTCAGCAGCGTTGGCCTCGACGATGGCGCAGTAGGCCAGGCCCTCCAATAGCGCGCGCAGTGGCGTGTCGCCGCGAGCCGACTCGCTGGCCGTCTTCAACTCGACGACGCAAGGCAGCCGACCGTCCACGACGGCGAACAGGTCGACCTTGCCGATACGTCCGTCGTCTCGGCGTGCTTTCAGCGGCATCTGGTAGTCGATGATCTCGAGCCGCCTTTGGTCCGGCAGCACGAAGGCAGCGCCACCGCGAGAGGCGTTGTACAGGGCAACTGCGAGGTGTTCCTCCCTCCGATTCGATGACGTGCCGCTGCTGGTCACGCCACTGCGCCCGTGCAGGTAGCGCTTGCCCCGATCGTGACGGCGCGGCGCGAAGCGCACGAGGTCCTTGTAAGCGTGAGCGAGCATTTCCACCTTCGAGACCAGGGTGCTCGCGACCTCGGCAAATTCAACCACGCGGTTTGCGGCAGGGTCGTTGTGGCGGTCGACGAGACCTGCGGCGGGCATGGCCGGAGACGATACCATGCGCCGCGGGAGTCGGCCGGTACCGAAGTCTGGTCGGGGTCATCGAGGATGCGCGGGATGGCGGCCAGCCGCTTCGGGCCGGGCCTGCCCCGCAGCAGCGACGGCCAGCTCCCTGCTTCCTGCTGCACATGCTCGGTCACGTCCGGCAACGGGCCGAGGGCGGCTCGGGCGTCACCATCATCCTGAACGGCTCGCCGCTATCCATCGGAGGGCAGAATCCGCGACATAATCAGCGACACCGAGGCAGCATCCGAGCGCAAGGAGAAGCGCTTGCTGGCCGACGCAGAACTGATCGAGCGGATCGAGAGTGGTGAGAGCGACCGTGTGGAGCTCACCTCAGGGAACATCCCGTTCGACATGCAGGGCGTCCCCGGGGCGACGGTGGAGGCCGACCTGGACATGCGGGCGTTCGAGAAGGACTACCTGCCCTGCGCGGTCTCCCCCGAGGTGCTGGCGGAGAACCGGCGCGACCGGGAGGAACAGCTAAGGGCGCTGCGTCTCGTGGCGCGGAACGGCGCGCCGACAGTGACGGCCATCCTCGTGCTGGGCAGGGACCCGCGGTACTGGTTTCCCGGGGCATACATGCAGTTCGTCCGCTACGACGGGACCGCCGTGACGGACGGCATCGTCGACCATGCCGAGCTGTCCGGGCCGCTGCCCGAGCAGTTGCGAGATGCGGACCGCCTGCTCAAGTTGAACATTTCCCACGCCCTCGACACGCTGGGAGAACGACACGTCGAGCAGCGAAGCTATCCGTACGAGGCCCTCCGTGAGCCCCTGCGCAACGCCGCGATTCACAGGAACTACGAGAGCTCGAACACCCCGGTGCGGATATCGTGGCTCGCCGACCGTGTGGAAATCCTGAGCCCGGGTCAGCGTTCGGAGAAGTCGGACGCGACAATTTCGGGCGGGGCGCGACCTCCTACCGCAACCCCACCATCGCGGCAGCGATGAAGAACATGGGCTTCATGCAACGCTTCGGAATCGGCATCGAGACCGCGCGCAAAGCGCTGGCGGAGAACGGCAATCCACCTCCCGAGTTCGACGTTCAGGACGCGTTCGTGTCGGTCACCGTCCGGAGGCGGTCATGACGACGGTCGCCCGATCTGCCATCCGGCGACATGAAGCCGCTGGGCTATGGCATCATGTTGCTGCAATATAGCGGATCCGCTATATTGCTGTCGATGGACTGGAGGGTCGAGACTCACCCTGCGGTCGACGTGGAGATCGAAAATCTGCCGGTGAAGCTGCGTGCCCGGCTGCTCCGCTTGCTCGAAGCCATAGAGAACGTCGGCCTGGAGGCGCTCCCGGAACCGCATGCCAAGCATCTGGGCGGCAAGCTCTGGGAACTGCGGGTGAGAGCCCAAGACGGAATCGCCCGGGGGATCTACGTGACGCTGGCCGAACGCCGCGTTGTGGTCCTGCATGTCTTCGCGAAGAAATCACGAAGGACGCCGCTTCGGGTGCTCGCAATTGCCAGAGAACGTATGAAGCAGGTGACGCCATGACGAAACTCGAGGACTTGAAGAACCGTCTCTTGGAGGACCCTGATTTTCGGAGGGAGTACGCCCTTGTCGACGAAGAGTTCACCCTCATCGAGGCGCTGATTCGTGCCCGCACGGCAGCGAGGTTGACGCAAGAGGAACTCGCCCGGCGACTCGGCACCACCCAATCTGCCATCGCACGTCTGGAGGGGGGCCGCGTGTCGCCCTCCTTTGCGACCTTGCGCCGGTACGCTGAAGCCACCGGCACGCGGCTCACTGTGGGCCTGATACCCGCAGACGGATGAACTGACACTGCGGCAACCCGCGCGTGCCTCCCGCGCGTGCCTTCGGAGAGCTGTTGATCCGTGGCTCCGTCCGTCGACCCGCTGAAGATGGAATCGGGGCACACGGGACGGCCAAGACATGAACCACAGCCAGATCGTCAGCTTCATCTGGGGGGTGGCGGACCTCATCCGCGACACCTTCAAGCGCGGCAAGTACCAGGACGTCATCCTGCCGCTGACCGTGCTGCGCCGGCTCGACTGCGTGCTGGCCCCCACCAAACGGAAGGTGCTGGCGGTCCAGGCCCGGTTCAAGGGCAGGCTCGACAACCTCGACCCGCAACTCCGGCGCGCCTCGGGATTCGCCTTCTACAACACGTCGCGCTACGACTTCGAGAAGCTGCTCGCCGACGCCCCCCACGTCGCGCAGAACCTGCGCAACTACATCGCCGGGTTCAGCCCCAACATGCGCGAGGTGCTCGAGAAGTTCGACTTCGACAACACCATCTCGAAGCTCGACGAGGCGGGGCTGCTGTTCCAGGTCATGCAGCGCTTCGGCGATCCGAAGGTCGACCTCCACCCCGACGCGGTCGACAACGCCGCCATGGGCACCATCTTCGAGGAGCTCATCCGGAAGTTCAACGAGGCGCTGAACGAGAACCCCGGCGAGCACTTCACGCCCCGCGACGTCGTCCACCTCATGGTCGACCTGCTACTGGCCGGCGATGCGGAGCGGCTGCGCACGAAGGGGGTCGTGCTGAGCATCTACGACCCGTGCTGCGGCTCGGGCGGCATGCTCACCATCGCCAAGGAGCACGTCACCGCGGGGGAGACGCGCGGGGGCGAGCCCTGCGCCCCGGCCGTGAACCCCGACGCCGACATCCACCTGTTCGGCCAGGAGGTCAACCCCGAGACCTTCGCCATCTGCAAGTCCGACCTCTTCATGAAATCCGACGACGGCCGCGACGCCGACAGCGTCGTCTTCGGCACCACGCTCTCGAACGACCGCCACGCCGGCGCCGGCTTCGACTACATGATCGCCAACCCGCCCTACGGCAAGGACTGGAAGCGCGACCAGGACGCGGTGCGCGACGAGCACGACCGGGGCGCGGCCGGCCGCTTCGGGCCGGGCCTGCCCCGCATCAGCGACGGCCAGCTCCTGTTCCTGCTGCACATGCTCGCGCACGTCCGCAGTCGGGCCGAGGGCGGCTCGCGGGTCGCCATCATCATGAACGGCTCGCCGCTGTTCACCGGCGACGCGGGCAGCGGCGAGAGCGAGATCCGCCGCTGGATTCTCGAGAACGACCTGCTCGAGGCGCTCATCGCCCTGCCCGAGCAGCTCTTCTACAACACCGGCATCGCCACCTACGTCTGGGTGCTCACGAACCGCAAGCGGCGCGCGCGGCGCGGCCGGGTCCAGCTCATCGACGCCACCGCGTTCTGGACCCTGCTGCGCAAGAGCCTGGGCGCCAAGCGGCGCGAGGTACCGTTCGAGCGGAAGCAGGACATCCTGCGGCTGCTCGCCGACTTCGAGGACGGCGCGACCCGCCGGGTCGACCGGGACGGCGAGGAGCGCGACGCCGTCGTCAGCCGCGTCTACCCCACCACGCACTTCGGCTTCCGCAAGATCACCGTCGAACGGCCGCTCCGACTCGACTTCCAGGCCAGCCCCGAGCGCATCGCGCGGCTCGACGACGAGCGCGCCTTCGCCAACCTCGCGGTGTCGCGCAAGAAGGGCGAGGCCGGGGCCAGGGACGAGGAGGCGGGCCGGAAGCAGCAGGCCGCGATACGCGCCATGCTCGGGAGCCTGCCGGACAAGCTCTTCCTCGACCGGGCCGTCTTCGAGGACGATCTCTCCGAGGCGGCCCGCCGGGCGGAGCTCAAGCTCGCCGCCCCCGTCCGGAAGGCCATTCTCTCCGCCCTGTCCGAGCGCAACGCCGAGGCCGAGATCTGCCGCGACCGGGACGGCCGCCCCGAGCCCGACCCCGAGCTGCGCGACACCGAGAACGTGCCCCTCGGCGAGGACGTCGAGTCGTTCTTCGCCCGCGAGGTGAAGCCCCACGTCCCCGACGCCTGGATCGACACGGAACGCCGCGACCCCCAGGACGGCGAGGTTGGGCTCGTCGGCTACGAGATCAACTTCAACCGCTACTTCTACGAGTACCGCCCGCCCCGCCCCCTCGAGGAGATCGAGGCCGACATCCAGCGGGTGGAGAAGGAGATCGTGGCCATGCTGCGGGAGATGTCGGGCTGATGGCCGGCCACAAGGTGTCGCCGCCGGCGCGGATTGCCCCGTGTACCGGTATCCGGTACACACTAGAGTGGGAGGCGGCAACATGGCGATGAGCATCCCCCGCACCCTGGACTCAGCATCCGGCAGAACTGCCTGGAACCGCTCGGTCTGAACGTGACCGATGCGGCGAGGGTGCTCGGCGTCGCTCGTCACACCCTCTCGCGAGTCCTGAACGGCCACGCGGCCATTTCTCCCGAGATGGCCATTCGGTTGGAGAAGGCGGGCTGGTCCAATGCCGAGTTCTGGCTGCGCCGACAGACCACCTACGATCTCGTCCAGGCACGCAAGCGTGAAGACGGAATCAACGTCGAGCGCTATGGGCGACAACCGACGGTGTGAAATACCGAGGCGGCAGCCTCCGCCCTCGCCGGCTCGAAGAGACCTCCGACATCGAGGCCGACACGGTTGTTCACGTCCTTCGGACCGACCTTCCCTCCCGAATCAGCCACCCAGGAATACCAGCCTCCGCGTTGACGGGGAGGCAAAGCGCTGGAGTGGATGCGAAGGACGATCTCTGGGTGATGAAAACGTATGCAACCGTGTCCATCTGTCGACATTTTGATCCGACGCGCCCGCCGGCGTATGCTGTCAGCAATGCTCGATCCGAACCATGGACAACAGCCTGCATCCGCCGACGTTTCCGGCCCGCGTTCCGAACCTGGCGCCTGGGGACTGCGGAACCTCGGCACGCGGAGCTTCTTCCGCCCGTGCGACGCGGCCGCAGTGGGCGTCGACGCTCGGGCGCTACGGCGGCTGGTGGGCAACGGTTCCGTCGAACGCGTGACGCGCGGCCTCTACCGCGTGGCGGAAGCCGAACTGACCGAGCACTACACCCGAGCTGCCGTCTGCGCCCGGGTCCCGAGCGCCGTCGTGTGCCTGCTGACCGCCCTGAGCGTGCACGAGCTCGGCACCCAGCTCCCGCACCAGGTCTGGATCGCCATTCCGCACAAGGCCCGCATCCCCCGCCTGCCCGGGCTCCCGGTCCGGGTGGTGCGTTTCTCCGGCGCCGCCCTGCGCTACGGCGTGGTGAACACGACCTTCGAGGGAGTGCCCGTCCGCATCACGAGCCCGGCCCGCACCGTCGTCGACTGCTTCCGCTTCCGGCGGCTGGTCGGCAAGGACGTCGCGATCGAGGCGTTGCGCGACGCCCTGCGCGACCGCAAGGCGAGCGTCGACCAGATCTGGCGGGCCGCCGACGTGTGTCGCGCGAAGTCGCTCGTCGGCCCGGTGCTCGATGCGCTGGCGGCATGACTCCCCGAAAGGCGATCCGGGACGTACCAGCGTCCGTTCGGCAGCGCCTGCTGAACCTCGCCCGCGAGCAAGGGTCCGACTTCGAGCCCATGCTCCAGCGCTACGCTATCGAGCGCTTCCTCTACCGCCTCTCCGCCTCGGACGAAGTGGACCGCTTCACCCTGAAGGGCGCCGCGCTCCTCCGCATGTGGACCGGGCAGGAGCTGCGGCCGACCCGGGACATCGACTTCCTCGCCCGCGGCGCCCGGGACGAGGCCGCCATTCACACCGCCCTGCGCAACGTCTGCGGTATTCCCTGTCGAGAGGACGGCGTCATCTTCGACCCCGCCACGATCTCGATCACGAGCATCCGCCTCGACCAGCCGGACGGCGGCCTCCGGGTGCGGGTCCTCGGCAGCCTCGGCCGGGTCCGGCTCTCGGTCCCGGTCGACATCGGCTTCGGCGACGTCATCACCCTCGGCCGCAGGGAAGAGGACTACCCCACCCTGCTCGACCTCCCCTCTCCCCGCCTCTGGACGTATCCGCGTGAGACCATGATCGCCGAGAAGTTCCACGCGATGGCCAGCCTGGGCGACAGGAACTCGCGCGTGAAGGACCTCTGGGACGTGGCCTGCCTCGCACGCCGCTTCGCGTTCGATGGCGACACCCTGCGCACCGCCATCGCCGAGACGTTCCGTCACGGTGGGACGTCGCTCACGGCCGGCCGGCCGACCGCGCTGCTGGCCGGCTATTACGACGACCAGGAGGCACCCGAGCGCGGGCAACGGTGGCGCGAGATGCGCCGGCAGATCGGGACCGACATCGACGGACCGGACCGCCTCGTGGAGGCTGGCGAGGAGCTGCGCCGCTTCCTGGGGCCGGTCTGCGACAGCCTGATGGAGGAGAGCCCGTTCACGCAGGTGTGGCCCGCCGCCGGGCCTTGGCGGCCGGGGGGTCAGGCCCGTGTGGGAGGCGAAGGCCGTGGCTAAGGCGACCGAGCACACCAACAAGGCACGCCCGAGGCGCGTCCGGCCGTACCCGGATTACAAGGAGTCCGGGGTCGATTGGTTGGGCCAAATACCGGCGCATTGGAGCACGAAGAGGCTGAAATTCCTGGTACCTGCACGAACCAGCAAGCTCGATATCAAGCCGGACGATGCGATCTACGTAGGCCTTGAGCACGTCGAACCCTGGACGGGGCGCCTGCAACTGGAGACCCAACCGGAGAGTGTTGACAGCATTGTTTCCTCCTTCTCCGCGGGAGACATCCTCTTTGGGAAGCTACGTCCCTACCTTGCGAAGGCGGCACGGCCTGACTTCGATGGAGTTTGCACGAGCGAGCTCCTCGCTCTTCGACCTGGCCCTGGATGCTTCCAGAGCTACATGATGTACTGCCTGCTGAACGAGCCATACATTTGCTGGCTCGATTCGTTGACCTACGGGGCGAAGATGCCACGCGTTAGCCCCGACCAAGTCGGCCGCAGCTACGCCCCACTACCTCCAGAGATCGAACAACGCGCCATCACCACCTTCCTCGACGGCGAGACGGCGAAGATCGATGCGCTGGTGGCGAGGAAGGAGCGGCTGATCGAGTTGCTTCACGAGAAACGCACCGCCTTCATCACCCGCGCCGTCACCCGGGGCCTCGACCCGAACGTCCCCATGAAGGACTCCGGCGTCGAGTGGTTGGGCGAGATCCCGGCGCACTGGGAGGTGAAGAGGCTTTGGCACCTGACACCTTCAGGGCGCAAGATCATGTACGGAATCGTCCTTCCAGGGCCGGATGTCGACGACGGCGTTCCTATAGTGAAGGGAGGAGACGTAGCGGTTTCTAGGCTGAAGCTTGATGCCCTGAGCAAGACAACATTCGAAATCGAATCTCGCCACATCCGATCTCGGCTTACGGGTGGTGACCTCGTATATGCAATTCGTGGCAGTATCGGCGAGGTTGAGTTGGTTCCCGACGAGCTGGCTGGAGCCAATTTGACGCAGGATGCTGCCCGCGTTGCGTACACGCAAGCCACCCACGGAAGCTGGCTGATGTACGCGCTGCGCTCCAAGGTTGCGTTCTCCCAGCTCGAAGCCGGCGCGCTGGGCGCGACGATCAAGGGAATCAACATCCGCGATCTAAAGAGGGCACTCATTCCGGTGCCTCCCAGGTGCGAACAAGAACGAATTGCAGGTTACCTCGATGCCGCGACATCTCAGTTTGGTGCTCTGGCCGCCAAAGTGCACGAGGCCATCGAGCACCTCAGAGAGTACCGCACCGCTCTGATCTCCGCGGCGGTCACCGGCAAGATCGACCTGCGGGAAGCGGTGCCCGATGAGCTTCGAGCGGGGCTCTCGGTCACGCACGTGAAGCTGTGACAAGCTGTGACGCGGAGCTGTGACATGCCGCGGCTGTCGGCCATAAGCTCGCGGTTCTCGAGCCTGCGCGGTCACCGCGACGCCTTCTTCTCCACCGCCTGCTTGATACAACTGTTCAGGCTTACGCCGTGCGCGGTGGCCGAGCGTGGCGCGCTGGTGCAGGTCGGGGCCGAGCCGCGGGTTGAGGGTGCCGGAGAACGGCTTCTTCGGTTCGACCCCGTCTTCGCGGCCCGACGCGAGGTACTCGTCGATCGATCGCCGGAACTCGCGCCGGATCCCGTCGACGTCGGTCGCCTCGAACGTCGCGATGGGGTAGGCCCCGCTGTTGACGGCCCGGCCGTGAAAACGGCCGACGGAGTCGTCGAACTCGACGGCGGCCACGTAGCCCTTGTACTGCATCATGGCTTCACTCCGGCGGCGTCCAGGAAAGCGGTGACGGCGCGCACCGTGCCGCGGCTCTGACATGGTCTGTTGCAAGCACTTCATCGATTTGTGCTAGCATTCTCGATGAAGCAGAGGAGCGGCACCGTGGCGAGCTTGAGTGTACGCCGCCTGGACGGCGAGGTCATTCGGCGGTTGAAGATCCGGGCGCAACGCGACGGCCTGTCCGTGGAAGAGACCGTGCGCCGCATCCTGGCCGCCGCCGTCGTCGACGAGGAACCGGTCGGCACGATGATCCGCCGCATCGTCGGCGACCACGGCGTCGATTTGGACCTGCCGGGGCGTGAGGTCGACGATCGGATCGACTTCACGTCGGGCGAATACGGCCCCGACGGTCCCGAATGATCCTGCTGGACACCAACGTGCTGTCGGAAGCCATGCGCGTCGAGCCGGACGGGCGGGTGGTGCGCTGGTTGGACGGACACCCGCCTTCCGTTCTGTTTCTCTCGGCCGTCACCGTCGACGAGATCCTCTTCGGAATAGAGATACTCCCGCCCGGACGGAGACGGGCACGCTTGGGCCGCGCGTTCTCGAGGATCGTCGACGGGTTCTCGGAGCGTATCGTCCCGTTCGACGCGCAGGCCGCCGCCGAGAGCGCGAGGCTCCGCGCCGGGCGGCGGCGCGCGGGCTCGCCGATGAGCCTCGCCGATTCCCAGATCGCCGGCACGGCCCGGAGCCGCGGCTATGCCGTGGCGACGCTGAACACCGGAGACTTCCGGGACCTCGGTCTCTCCGTCCTGGAAACACGCTGAACAGGTCGGCGGACACGATCGCGCGTCACGGTCCCATGACTCCCGACATCTCCGAACGCGCCTTCGAGGCCGCGATCGAATGCGCGCTGCTGCGCCACGGCCCCGACGCATGCCCGGGCGACGCGGCGGCGGTGCGAGAGTCGCCCCCGACGTTCGGCGACGAGCCGGCGCCGGGCGGCTACCACCGGCGCCGGCCGGACGACTACGACCGCGCCCTCTGCCTGATCCCGGCCGACGTCGTCGACTTGCTCCTCGCCACTCAGCCCAGGGAGTGGGCGAAGCTCGGGCAGCACCACGGCGCCGACGTGAAGACGCGCTTCCTCGGCCGGCTCTCGCGCGAGATCGCCCGCCGCGGCGCCCTCGACGTGCTGCGCAACGGCGTCAAGGACTCGGGCTGCAAGTTCCGGCTCGCGTACTTCCGCCCCGCGAGCGGCCTCAACGACGAGCTGCAGCGCCTGCACGCGGCCAACCTCTTCGCGGTGGTGCGCCAGCTCCGCTTCAGCGAGCAGGACGAGCAGAGCCTCGACCTCGCGCTCTTCCTGAACGGCATCCCCATCTTCACGGCCGAGCTCAAGAACCCGCTCAACGGTCAGGACGTGCAGGACGCCATCCGGCAGTACCGGGAGGACCGCGACCCGCGCGAGCCTCTCTTCGGCTACGCCCGCTGCCTCGCCCACTTCGCCGTCGACCCCGAGCAGGTGTTCGTGACCACCAGCCTCGCGGGGCCGAAGACGCGGTTCCTGCCGTTCAACCGGGGGCGCTTCGGCGGGGCGGGGAACCCGCCGGTCCCGCCCACCCGGACCGGCTTCCCCACCGACTACCTGTGGGAGGAGGTCTGGGCCCGCGACAGCATGCTGGACCTCGTCCGCCAGTTCATCCACGAGGTCGAGGCCGAGGACGACCGTGGGCGCAAAACCGGCCGGCGCTTCCTCATCTTTCCGCGCTACCAGCAGCTCGACTGCGTGCGCCGGCTCGTGCGCCACGCTCGGGACCACGGCGCAGGCGAGCGCTACCTCGTCCAGCACTCGGCCGGCAGCGGCAAGAGCTTCACCATCGCGTGGCTCGCCCACCAGCTCTCGGTGCTGCACGACCGCGACGACCGGCGCGTCTTCGACTCCGTCGTCGTGGTGACCGACCGGCGCGTCCTCGACCGCCAGCTCCAGCGCAGCATCCGGCAGTTCGAGCAGACCCTCGGGGTGGTGGAGAACATCGACCACACCTCGCGCCAGCTCCGCGAGGCCCTCGAGGCGGGCCGCACCATCATCGTCACCACGCTCCAGAAGTTCCCGGTCATCGCCGAGCAGATCGGCGAACTGCCCGGCCAGCGCTTCGCGGTGATCGTGGACGAGGCGCACTCGTCGCAGTCGGGCGAGAGCACGAAGAGTCTCAAGGCGGTGCTCGCGGCCGGCAGCCTGGAGGACGCCGAGCGCGAGGAGGCCGCTGCACGGACCCCGGAGGAGGAGCTCGACGACCGGGTCCTCGACGAGATCCGCAGCCGCGGCCGCCTCCCCAACCTCTCGACGTTCGCGTTCACCGCGACCCCGAAGCCCAAGACCCTGGAGCTCTTCGGCCGGAAGCGGCCAGAGGACGGGAAGTTCGAGCCCTTCCACCGCTACAGCATGCGCCAGGCCATCGAGGAAGGCTTCATCCTCGACGTGCTCGGCAGCTACTCGACGTACAAGGCCTACTGGCGCCTGCTGAAGACGATAGAGGACGACCCGCGCTACGACCGGGGCAAGGCCGAGTACCTGCTCAAGTCGTTCGTCGAGCTGCACCCGCACGCCATCCGCGAGAAGGTCGCCATCTGCGTCGAGCACTTCGCCGCGCAGGTCGCCTCCGCCATCGACGGGCGGGCGAAGGCGATGGTCGTGACCCGCTCGCGCCTGCACGCGGTGCGCACCAGGCTGGCGCTCGACGCCTACCTGGCCGAGAAGGCGCACCCCTGGAAGGCGCTCGTCGCCTTCTCGGGCACGGTGAAGGACGGCGGCGAGGCGTACACCGAGTCGGGCATGAACTCGGCCGGGCAGGACCGCGTCATCGGCGAGCGGCAGACGGCGGCCGAGTTCGAGAAGCCCGACTGCCGCTTTCTGGTGGTCGCGAGCAAGTTCCAGACCGGCTTCGACCAGCCGCTGCTGCACACCATGTACGTGGACAAGAAGCTCGGCGGCGTGAACGCCGTCCAGACGCTGTCGCGCCTGAACCGCACCCACCCCGGCAAGACGGGCGTGATGGTGCTCGACTTCGCCAACGAGGCCGACGAGATCCGGAAGGCCTTCGAGCCCTACTACGAGACCACCCTGCTCTCGGAGGCCACCGACCCCAACCTGCTCTACGAGGTCCAGGACCGGCTGCTCGGCTTCGGCGTGTTCGCGGCGGACGACGTCGAGGCCTTCGCCCGGGTGTATTTCGACCGCAAGGCGACGCAGGACAGGCTCTACGCCGCGCTCGAGCCGTCGCGCCAGCGCTTCGTCGCGCTCGCCGCCGACGAGGGGCGGGACTTCCGCGGCCAGCTCGGCGACTACGTGCGCCTCTACGCCTTCCTGTCCCAGGTGCTGACGTTTGCCGACCCCGACCTCGAGAAGCTCTACGTCTTCGCCCGGCACCTGCGGCGCCTGCTGCCCGCCAACCGGGACGAGCTGCCGCGCGAGGTCCAGCAGAACATCGACATGGAGTCGTTCCGCATCCAGCGGACCAGCCGCGGCCGCATCGGGCTGGAGCGGCAGGGCGGCGCGCTCGACCCGGCCGGCAGCAAGCCGCGCGGCGGCGCCCCTCCCGAGGAGCTCGAGCCGCTCTCGCGCATCATCGAGGCGCTGAACGAGCGCTTCGGCCTGCAGCTCGGCCCCGAGCACCGCGTCGCCCTCGAGCAGATCCGCTCGGCCCTCGACGGCGACGCCGGCCTCGACGCCAGCGCCCGCGTGAACACGCGCGAGAACGTGCGGCTGACGTTCGACCCCAAGGTCGAGGACAAGATTCAGGAGATCGTCGAGACCAACTTCGACCTCTACAAGCGCATCACCGACGACCCCGACTTCGGCCGAGCCCTCAAGAACCTGCTCTTCGACGACTACATCCGCCGGCACCGCCGCGTCGAGGAGCTGCTCAAGCTCCAGGAGTCGAAGACCCTCGAGTTCAAGTCGAGCCTGCGCTGGAACCTGAAGGAGGACCGCAAGGACGACCGGCACGTGACCCACGCCGCCCTCAAGACCATCGCCGCGTTCCTCAACACCGAGGGCGGCGACCTCCTGATTGGCGTGGCCGACGACCGCACGGTGCTCGGCATCGACCACGACCGCCTGGAGACCGATGACAAGTTCATGCGCCACCTCGCCCAGACCGTCCGCAACGGCCTCGGCGCCCGCGCCGGGACGTGCATCGACCCGACGACGCAGATCGTGGAGGGGAAGACGGTCTGTCTGGTGAGCTGCCAGCGAAGTCCCGAGCCGGTCTACCTGCGGTGGAAGGGATTGGAGAAGGCGGCCGAGGGCGACTTCTACGTGCGGAGTGGCCCGGGAACGGTGCGGCTCGCGGTGGCGGATGTCGCCCAGTACGTCGGCACCCGCTTCGCGTCGCACTGACGCCGCTCCAAAAATCCTCAACCGGACCGGGCGGCGAAGGGCGCCTCTTCCTCGCGGACGCGCACACTGGCTCGCCGGCGGCGGCGCACGATGCGGGCGACAGCCTCCGTTCGCTCCGCGAGCGTCGTGCTGCGGCGCACGCCGTCAACGGCCGCGCGCACGTCATCGGGCGTGAGGCCGCCGAGGACCCGCGAGGCGGCGAGGGCATGCGGCGTCGTTCCCGGTTGCAGCGCGAGGAACTCCACCCGCAGCTCCCGCGCGTCCCTTCCGCCGTGCAACCGCCAGAGCTCGCGGACGCCCAGCTCGGCGTAGCGTCCGATCTTGCCTTCGTCGAAGCTCGTGATCTCGGTTTCGACCACGAGATCGAGCGGCGTGCGGTCCAGGAAGGCGTCCGCGGCGGCCGCACCTTCGACGAGCGCATCGCGGTACGCCTGCGCCCGCTCGCCGAGGTAGAAGCCGCAGTCCGGCTCCATGCCCGTGCCCGGGGGGTCGCCGCGCCCGCGGAGCCGGGTGTGGCGCAGACCCTTTGCCGCGCCGGTGAGCAGGCTCGCCGCAGCGTCGACGACGTGGTCCAGAATCCCGGTGAGGTCCTCGTGGAGCCGGGACGGTGTCATCAGGGTAACGAGCCCGAGCACGGGGTCGAGACAGACCCGCGGGAACCACCGGTTCCAGTCGATGGCGGCGAGCTCGGCGATCGTGCCGGCGTCGGCCTGCAGAACGTGGATGGTAGAACCCAACGGCCCGGTGTGCATCGTGGCTTCCGGGCCTGCCGCTACCCGGGGATCGCACTCCGGCATGCGTTCACGATAGCACGCCGCCGACGGCGCGGAAGGAGTAGACTGCAGCGCGCGCCTGGCGCGCGAGACACCTCCGATGATCGACTGGTTCGCCCGCAACACCGTCGCCGCCAACCTGCTGATGGCGTTCATCGTCGTCGGCGGGCTGCTCGCGGCCTTCAACGTCATCTCCGAGGCCATGCCGGAGATCTCGCTCGACCGCGTCCTTGTGGAAGTGCCCTACCGGGGGGCCGCGCCGGAGGAGGTCGAGGAGGCGGTCTGCGTGCGCATCGAGGAGGCGATCTACGGCCTCGACGGCATCAAGCAGATCATCTCGACGGCGTCGGAGAACGTGGGCAGCGTCATGATCGAGCTCGAGCTCGGCGCCGACATGCGCCGCGTGCTCGACGACGTCAAGGGCCGCGTCGACGCCATCGACACCTTTCCCGAGGAGACCGAGAAGCCGATCATCCGCGAGCTGGTGGCCCGCCAGCAGGTGACGGACCTGGCGGTCTCGGGCTACGCGGACGAGTTCGTCCTCAAGGCGGTGGCCGAGCGGGTGCGCAACGAGCTCTCCGCGCTCCCCGAGATCTCCCAGGTGGAGCTGATGAGCGCCCGGCCCTACGAGATCTCGATCGAGGTCTCGGAAACGGCGCTGCGCCGGCACGGCCTCACCTTCGACGAGGTGGCCCGCGCGGTGCGGCGCTCGTCGCTCGACGTGCCGGGCGGATCGGTGCGCCGCGAGTCCGGCGAGGTGCTGCTGCGCACGATAGGCCAGGCCTACCGCGGGCCCGAGTACGAGAGCCTGGTCCTGCTGACGCGGCCCGACGGCACCCGGCTGCGGCTCGGCGACGTCGCCACGGTCGTGGACGGCTTCGCCGAGACCGACCAGGCGGCGCGCCTGGACCTCGCGCCGGCGGTGCTGCTCTCCGTCTTCCGCACCGGCGATCAGGACGCCCTCGAGATTGCCGACCGCGTCGCGGAGTACGTCGAGCGGGCCCGGCCGACGATGCCCGAGGGCATCTCGCTGACGACCTGGCAGGACATCTCGGAGGTGATCGACTCGCAGCTCGGCCTGATGCTCAGGACCGGGGTCACCGGGTTCGCCCTGGTCTTCCTGCTGCTCACCCTGTTCCTCGAGCTGCGGCTGGCGTTCTGGGTCAGTCTCGGGATTCCCATCTCGTTTCTCGGCGCCATCATGCTGATGCCTGCCGGCAGCGTCACGATCAACTTCATGTCGCTGTTCGCCTTCATCCTGGTGCTGGGCATCGTCGTGGACGACGCCATCATCGTCGGCGAGAACATCCACGCCCACCAGGAGCGGCACGGGGAGGGCCTGCGCGGGTCCATCGAGGGGGCCCGCGAGATCGCCACGCCGGTGATCTTCGCCGTGCTCACGACCGTGGCGGCCTTCATGCCGCTGATGTTCGTGCCGGGCATGATGGGCAAGTTCTTCCGGACCATCCCGCTCATCGTGATTCCGTGCCTGCTGTTCTCGCTGATCGAATCGCTGAACATCCTGCCCGCCCACCTGTCGCGTCTCCCGGCGCGCCGGCGCGCCGGGCCGTGGCACCGGTTCCAGCGGCTGTTCTCCGAGGGGCTCAAGCGGTTCATCCGCGGCGTCTACCGCCCGGGCCTGGAGGTCGGGCTGCGGTGGCGCTACACGACGGCGGCGTCCGGCGTCTCGATACTCATCCTGACGGTGGGGCTGGTGCTCGGCGGGTGGACGAGCTTCCACTTCTTCCCCAACATGGAGGCCCCCTTCATGGCCGCGTCGCTGACGATGCCGCAGGGCACGCCCGTGGGCGACACCGCCGCCGCCGTGCGCCGCATCGAGGCGGGCGCCGAGCGCCTCCGGCGCGAGCTGCTGGCGGAGACCGGGCGCGACTACCTCCTGCACATCTTCGCCGCGGTCGGCGACCAGCCCGTGGCGTCCCGCGACCAGTCGCTGGGCGCGCTGGTCGGCACGGGGGCCGCCCATCTGGGCGAGGTCGTGGTGGAGCTGGCGCCCTCGGATCAGCGGATCTACTCGAGCGAGCAGCTCGGCGACCGCTGGCGGGAGATCACCGGCCCGATACCGGAGGCGGTCGACCTGAAGTTCAACGCGACTGCCGCGTCGCCCGGCGAGGACGTCGATGTCATGCTGGTCGGACCCGACATGGCCCGCCTGCGGGCCGCGGCCGAGGACGTCAAGACCCACCTGCGCGCCTACGACGGCGTGTACGGCGTCACCGACTCGTTCCGGGCGGGCAAGCGCGAGATGCGGCTCGGGCTCGAGCCGGAGGCCGAGACGCTCGGGGTGACGCTGGAGGCGCTCGGCCGCCAGGTCCGCCAGGCCTTCTACGGCGAGGAGGCGCAGCGCATCCAGCGGGGCCGCGACGACATCCGCGTGATGGTGCGCTATCCCGCCGACCAGCGGCGGTCGCTGGGCGATCTCGAGAACATGCGGATCCGGACGCCCGGGGGCGGCGAGGTGCCGTTCGCGCAGGTGGCGTCGGTCGACCCCGGCCGCGGCTTCGCGGCCATCAAGCGCGTCGACCGCAACCGCGCGGTCAACGTGACGGCGTCCGTCGACGAGGCGGTCACCTCGGGCGGCACCGTCATCGCCGACCTCCGCGCGCGGATCCTGCCGGAGCTCCTCCCCCGCTACCCGGGCGTGCGCTACGTCTTCGAAGGCGTCCAGGCCGAGCAGGAGGAAGCGACCGCGGGCCTGCAGACCGGTTTCCTGATCGCCCTGCTGGTCATCTATGCCCTGCTGGCGATTCCGCTGAAATCGTACATCCAGCCGCTCATCATCATGAGCGCCATTCCGTTCGGCCTCGTCGGCGCGGTCTGGGGCCACGCCATCATGGGGCTGGACGTCACGCTGATGTCGATGTTCGGGCTCGTGGCGCTCGCGGGCGTCGTCGTCAACGACAGCCTGGTGATGGTCACGTTCATCAACCGCAAGCGGGAGCTTCACGCGGAGCTGGCCGTCGCGATCCGGGAGGCGGGCGCGGCGCGCTTCCGGCCGATCCTGCTGACCTCGCTCACCACGTTCTTCGGACTGGCGCCGCTGATGGCGGTGGACAGCTTCGATGCGATGCTGGTCGTCCCGATGGCCGTCTCGCTCGCCTTCGGCGTCATCTTCGCGACCTTCATCACGCTGGTGCTGGTGCCGACGGCCTACCTGATCATCGAGGACGTCAAGCGCCTGCCGCGCCGCCTGCTCGCGGGCGACCGGGCCGGCGGAGGCCGGAGCGGCCCGGCCGGCTGGCCGCCGCCCGTCAGAAGTCGAGCTGGAACGTGAACTTGAGCAGCCGCCCCGGCATGAAGCCGAGCGGCAGCAGGTAGTCGTCGCCCACGCCGTACTGCTCCTTGACGACGGCGTTCGCGTTGAACAGGTTGAAGAGGTCGACCATGGCCCGCAGGCGCGTGTCGCCGCCGACGCCGAAGATCTTCGTCAGCCGCAGGTCGAACTGGTTGAACCGCTCCCCGTACTGCGTCCCGGGCGGCACCGCGTTGACGGTCAGCGCCGCCGGGCGCGCCTGCGGCCGGCCGAGCGCCGCCTCGATCTCCGCGGCCGGAATGGCCACGATGCCGAACCGCTCCGGGCCGGGCTGCGACTGGAAGGTGCCGGCGAGCTGGATGTCGTACGGCAGCGTGTACGACCCGAGGAACTTGACCTGGGTCAGCCAGAGGGTCGACGCGTTGCAGTACTCCCGCGGAACCATGTCGGTGTCGTACAGCATGTCGGCCCGGGCGGCCAGATGCTCCGGCACGGCGTCCCACAGGCCGCAGTAGTCGATCGACGTCTTGCCGGTGGACAGCCCGCCCTGCAGCAGCAGCCGATCCTGGCGCGCGTCGACCGTGATGTCCACGCCGTTGAACCGCCTCTGTTCGCCGCCGTGCGGGTCAGCGGACGTCAGCAGGACGTCGGCCGAGCGGCCGAACGCCGCCGGGTTGATCTCCCAGAGGGTGAGCGCGTCGACGCCCCCGAGCAGCCCGCGGTCGCTCAGGTCCACGGTGAACATGTCGTAGTCGCCTGCCGCCAGCGCGCGGTCGTCCTGCACGTTGAAGTTGACAAAGGCGCGGCGGAAGTAGCTCACGTCGAGCGACATGCCGGGCATCAGCTCCTGCTGCACTCCGGCCGATATCTCCCAGTTCGAGTAGCGCTGCCCCCAGCCGTACGCCCATGCCTGGTCCAGGAAGGTGGTGATGGCGGGCTGGCCGAAGTTGGGGTTGTTGCGCGGCGACAGCAGCTCCCCGTTCGGATCCGCCGCGAGCGGGTTGCCCTGCGGGATGCCGTCGCCGAGCACGCAGCCCCCGGGGTTCCCGATGCAGGTGCTGTCGTTCCAGGTCCGGCGCTCCAGGCGGTTGGTCAGGATCGGGTTGACCTGCTCCGCCCAGTAGGCGTTCTCCCGTGCACCGTAGCGGTTGATCGACGCCTTGAGCGCGGTCCGCCCGTCGCCGAGCAGGTCGTACGCCACCCCGACGCGGGGCTGCATGTCGTTCCAGCCCACCACCGGCTCGCCGATGATCGAGCGGCCGGCCGGCTCCCAGATGGTCGCCTTGCGCGACTGGTCCGGATACCAGTTGTCGACGCGGTCGTAGCGCAGGCCGGCGTTGAGGGTGAGCCGGTCGAGCGTCCACTGCTCCTGCACGTAGATCCCGAAGGCGAGGCCGCGGTTCTGCGAGATGTTGGGCAGCCGGTAGTTGGCCAGGATGGGGTTCCCCAGGAACGTGATGATGTCCACCCAGTTCGAGGAGCTGTTGTGGTCCGCGCGATCGTTGGCGATGTACGTGCCGTTCACGCCTACCTTCAGGTTGTGGCTGCCGGTCACGTAGGACACCGAGCCGCGGAAGGCGCTGGTCGTGCGGTAGGAGAGGTACGGGCCGCCCTGCGACCACCCGGCGAGGTTGCGGTTGATCGTCAGGTCGGGCAGGTCGGTGACTCCCGGCAGGCCGGGAATGGCCTCCCGGTGGTGACGCACGTCCTGGTGGTTGCGGTGCACCGACCCGCTTGCCTCGAACAGCAGGCGGTTCGTCTGCGGCCGCACCCAGCCGAGCTGGACGGTGTTGATTCGCGTGGACGCGTCGGCGGTCCCGTCCGGCGCCACGAACAGCGAGCCGAGCACGGCGCCCTGCAGGCCGTTCGGCTTCAGGAAGTAGGCGTGGCTGTAGTAGGCCTTCAGCTTGTCCTTGCCCGTCGCCTGCCAGGTCAGGTTCAGCGACTGGTCGTAGGTGTCGGTGACGTCGAGCGCCGGCCGGCTCTCGTCCGCCACGTACGTGAGCGCCGCCGGGTCCCGGCTATGGAAGGTGTTGGGGGCGAAGAAGTTGGCCCGCTGCGTCGTGTGGCCGATGAAGAACCACAGGCGGTCCTCGGCAATCGGACCGCCGAACGAGGGGTTGACCAGCCAGACCTCGTCGATCTCCTGTCCCCCCAGCACGCCGCGGCTCACGAGGTCGTCGTCGACGTTGTCCGCCTGCAGGGACGGGTGGCTGAACGTCCCGAACAGCGCGCCGCTGAACCGGTTGCTCCCCTCCCGGGGGATGAGGTTCACGCGGACTCCCCCGGTCTCCACCTCGGCGGAGTGCGCGGAGTACTCGATGGCCATCTCCTCGAAGTCGCCGTCGGAGATCAGGCCGTACATGCGCCCCCGGGTGTTGGCGTCGCTGACGTCGAGGCCGTTGATGGCGGTGATCTGGTCGTTGAAGTCGCCGCCGTGGATGGCAATCGCCTGGTAGCTCTGGGCCACCTGGCCGCCCGAGTCCTGGTTGAGATTCGTGCCGAACGGCGCGCTCCCGGCCATCCCGGGCACCAGCAGCGCGTAGCTCTGGAACGACTTGCCGGTCGGCACGCTGTCGATGACCTGCCGGTCCATGACCTGCCGCTGGTCGACGTTCTGAATGTCGACGACCGGGGTGGCGCCGGAGACCGTCACCGTCTCCTCGATGTCGCCGACCGAGAGCTGCACGTCCACGTTGGCGGTGAAGCCGGTGGTGAGCACGATCCCCTCGCGGACGAGGGTGCCGAACCCGAGCAGCGTGTAGGTGACCGAGTAGGTGCCCGGCTCGAGCGCGACCACCTGGTACTGCCCGGTGCCGTCGGTGACCGTCGTCCGCACCTGCTCGATGAGCGACGGGCTGCGCGCCTCCACCGTGACGCCGGGCAGCACGGCGCCCGTCGCGTCGGTGACGGTCCCGCTGACTGCCTGCGCGCCGGCCACGCCGGGCGTCAGGAACGCGGCCGCGATGGCTGCTGCCGGGATGAGCCGACCGGATCCGCCGCGACGACCTCTGGTGGGCATGTTCCCCCCTTGGCGAGCGGGCGACGTATTGCGGGCGACGACTTGAGGACGTACTTGAGGTTGTGTCGGCCAGCGTACCACACGGCGCTGGCGCCGCCCGCAGAATCTTTCCGGGAGTCGGAGAAGGCCGGCGGGCCTCGGCCGGGCCGCAGAGTCAACGTGTACAATTCGGCTCGCGGGGAGTCCGCGCAGCAGCCGGGCACCGACGCCGATCCGACCTCCGTGCCACGGCATCGAATCTCTCCAGCGGCCAGTGCGGCTCCTCGCGCAACCGGCGAAGCCGGCATCCTGCCGGTGCTGGGGACGGCGTTCTGCGTGGCGCTCGCCGCCGCGCTCGGGACGCCGCCAGGGGCGTTCGCCCAGCCGGCCGCTGGCGAGCCTGCCGGGGGCGGCAACCTCGTCCCGGTCGTACCGGCCGAGGCCATCGACGGGCCGCCGGCGCCGGTGCCCCCGGACGTGATCACCCGCGACGGCGGGCAGGCGACCATCCGCGCCATCCGACTGGCTGCCGGCCTCCGCGTGGACGGGCAGCTCGACGAGCCGGTCTACTCGCTGGTCGCCCCGGTCTCCGGCTTCATCCAGCAGCTTCCCGACGAAGGGGCGCCGGCCACCGAGCGCACGGAGGCCTGGGTGATGTTCGACGACGAGAACTTCTACGTGGCCGGCCGCTGCTGGGACAGCGCCCCGCCGAGCGAGTGGGTGGCCACCGAGATGCGCCGCGACTCGTTCAACGTGCTGAACAACGACCTGTTCGGCTTCCTGATCGACACCTTCTACGACCGGCGCAACGCGCTGCTCTTCTACGCCAACCCGCTGGGCGGCTTCGTCGATCAGCAGATCACCAACGAGGGCAACCCCAACCGCGACTGGAACCCGGTGTGGGACGTCAAGACCGGCCGCTTCGACGGCGGCTGGACCATCGAGATGGTCGTGCCGTTCAAGTCGCTGCGCTACCGGCCGGCGCGCGATCAGATCTGGGGCATCCAGCTCCGGCGCACGGTGATGCGCAAGAACGAGTGGGCGTACCTGACGCTGATTCCCATCTCGGCCGCGGGGTTCGGCGGGCGCGGCGGCGTCTTCCGGGTGTCGGCGGCCGGCACGCTGGTGGGCCTCGAGGCGCCGCCGGCAAGCATCCACCTGGAGGTCAAGCCCTACGCCATCGGCGGGGTCACCGCCGACGCGCGGGCCGGCCCGGCCGCGGGCTGGGCGCGCGACGGCGAGGTCGGCGTCGACCTGAAGTACGGCGTCACGGGCAGCCTCACGGCGGACTTCACCTACAACACCGACTTCGCCCAGGTCGAGGTGGACGAGCAGCAGGTGAACCTCACCCGCTTCAACCTGTTCTTCCCCGAGAAGCGGGAGTTCTTCCTCGAGGGCCGCGGCATCTTCGAGTTCGCGCGCGGCAGCTTCCGGACGGCGCGCATCCTGCGGCGCGACAGCGTGGCGGGCACGGGGGACGCGCCGACGCTCTTCTACAGCCGCCGCATCGGGCTGCAGGACGGGCGCGAGGTCCCCATCCTCGGCGGCGGCCGGCTGACCGGCAAGGCCGGCGCGTTCGACGTGGGCATGCTGAGCATCCAGACGGACGACGAGACCGGCTCGAGCGCCGACGACACGAACTTCACGGTGCTGCGCGTCAAGCGCGACATCCTGCGGCGCAGCAGCATCGGCGCCATCCTCGCGCACCGCTCCGTCTCGCTCACCGGCGACGGCTCCAACCAGACCTACGGCGCCGACGCCACCTTCTCGTTCCTCGACGACGTGAACTTCCTCGGCTACTACGCGCGGACCCGCACCAGCGGCGTGACGGGCCGCGACGCGAGCTACCAGGCGCGCTTCGACTACGGCGCCGACCGCTACGGCTTCGAGCTCGACCATCTGCTGGTCGAGGAGAACTTCCGGCCGGAGATCGGCTTCCTGCGCCGCGACAACTTCCGGCGCACGTCGCTGTCCGGCCGCTTCAGCCCGCGCCCGCGGTCCATCGAGTCGGTGCGGCAGTTCGTCGTCGAGGCGACGCTCGACTACTTCCTGACGGCCGACACCGCCGCGCTCGAGACGCGCCAGGCGCAGGTGGCCTTCCAGACCGAGCTCGAGAACAGCGACCAGTTCGGCGTGCGGCTGAGCGACAGCTACGAGCTGCTGCACGAGCCCTTTTCGCCGGGCGGCGGCCTCGCCATCCCCGGCGGCGGCTACGGCTTCACCGACGTGCGCCTGACCTATGCCCTGGGCCCCCGGCGCCTCCTGAACGGGCGGGTCGAGGTGACCACCGGCGGCTACTTCGACGGCCGCCTCACGTCGGTCGACCTGACCCGCGGCCGCGTCGACCCGTTCCCGCGCCTCTCGGTCGAGCCGAGCTTCTCGCTCAACTGGATCGACCTGCCGGCCGGCTCGTTCCGCACCGACCTGCTGCGCGCGCGCGTCTACTACACCTTCTCGCCGCGGATGTTCTTCAGCAGCCTGCTGCAGTACAACTCCACGAACCGGGCGCTCGGCGCCAACCTGCGGCTGCGCTGGGAGTACTCGCCCGGCAGCGAGCTGTTCGTCGTCTACACCGCCGAGCAGGACGTGGATCCGTTCCGGCCCGTGCGTCGGCGCGAGCTCGCCAACCGCGCGTTCGTGATCAAGCTCAACCGGCTGTTCCGGTTCTGACGGGACGTCGCCAGGGTTGGTTGGGCGCCGAGCCGAGCCGTCAGGCGACGATTGACGAGCGGGGCCGGCGGGCCCGCGGGTTCGCTAGAATCTGCTGTGACCGGCAGGCCCGCGGTCGGCGGCGAACGGCCGCGACCGGGGCGCCGGGTCAGCGAACGTGGCCGATACCTCCATGCCCGCTCAGGCCCACCGCGGCCGGCCGCCGGGACGGCGGCGCCTCGCCGTCGCCCTGTGGGCCGCCGCCGCGGTTGCGCTGGCCGGTTACCTCGTCGTGGCGCTCATCGTCGCCGAGACCCTGACCAGGCCGCGGCGGCGCGCGCTCGTCTCCACGCCCGCCGCCCTCGACCTGACCTACGAGGACGTGACCTTCGCCAGCACCGTGGACGCGGTCACGCTCCGCGGCTGGTTCCTGCCGGCCGCCGGCAGCGACCGGGCCATCGTCATCGCCCACGGCCGCAACTCCACGCGCACTGGCGACAACGGCCAGCATCTGCCGGACGCGGCGGCGCTCGTCGGCAGCGGCTACAACGTGCTCCTGTTCGACTTCCGCGCCCACGGGCTCTCCGGCGGCGAGCGCTACACGCTCGGCGCGGCCGAGCAGCGCGACGTGCTGGGCGCCGTCGCCTACCTCGAGGGCCGCGGCCTCAGCCCGGAGCGCATGGGCTTCTGGGCCCATTCGATGGGCGCGGCCACGGTGCTGCTCGCGGCCGGTTCGTCGCCGGCGATTCACACGGTCGTGGCCGACAGCAGCTTCGCCCGGCTCGAGGACCTGCTGGCGCGGGAGCTGCCGCGCGCGAGCGGGCTGCCCGGCTTCTTCAATCCGCCCATCATCTTCTTCGGCAGGGTGCTGTTCGGCATGGACACGACCGTCCTCAACCCGGTGGACGCAGTGGCCGCCCTGCCGCCCCGGTCGGTGTTCGTCATCCACGCCGAGGCCGACCGGCTGGTGCCGGTGGAGCACGCGCACCGCATCGCGGCGGCCGGCGGCACGGCCGTCTACGACCTGTGGATCGTTCCCGGCGCGCGCCACGACCGGGTGTCGGCGGTGGTCCCAGACGAGTATCGGTCGCGCGTGCTGGCGTTCTTCGCGGAGCGGCTCGGCTGAAAGTCTCGAACTGTCAGGCACATGGGGTATATACTGCGGTGCAAGGTTGTGGGAGGTAGCTGCTGATGATGCATGTAGAGAACGCTCGAACCCTCCGTCGCTGCGGCTGGTCCGTCTGCGCCGTCGCGCTCGCGGCCATGGCGCTTGGCGCGCCCGCGAACGTGCATGCCGGGGAGGCGGCCGCGGACACGGTCACCTTCACCAAGGACATCGTGCCCATCTTCCAGCGCTCCTGCCAGGCCTGCCATCGACCGGGGTCCATCGCCCCGATGTCGCTGATGACCTACGAGGAGACGCGGCCCTGGGCGCGCTCGATCAAGCAGCGGGTCGAGACCCGCAAGATGCCGCCCTGGTTCATCGACCGCACCGTCGGCATCCAGGACTTCAAGGACGACCGCTCGCTGACCGACGAGGAGGTCGCCATCGTCTCCGAGTGGGTCGACAGCGGCGCGCCGCGCGGCAACCCGGCCGACCTGCCGGCGCCCGTCGAGTTCAACGACAACCTCTACGAGTGGACCGTGGCGGACGAGCTCGGCCGCGAGCCCGACCTGGTCGTGCCGATTCCCGAGCCGTTCCTCGTGCCGGCCGGCAGTCCCAACTGGTGGATCGAGCTGGTCAGCGACACCGGCCTGACCGAGGACCGCTGGGTGAAGGCGCTGGAGACCAAGCCGTCGATCACGGGCTTCCCGGTCGTGCACCACGCCTCGACCAGCATGTTCCTGCCCGAGGCGCCGGAGGAGCGGGAACGGTTCGGCGAGTACGCGCTGGGCAAGACCGCCGACATCCACCCCGACGGGACCGGGCGCATCATGAAGGCCGGCACGCACCTGCTGTGGAACCTGCACTACTCGGCCAACCCGAACGGGGAGGACACGTACGACCAGACCAGCATCGCGCTGTGGTTCTACCCGCAGGGGCAGGAGCCCGACCGCCGGCTGTCGCGGCAGTCGGTCGGCAGCGTGACCGACCTCGACTTCCCGGCCGGCGAGAGCCTGGTCCGCACGGACGGCTACACGTTCCTCCAGAACAACGTGCGGCTGTCGGTGTTCCAGCCCCACCTCCACAACCTCGGCAAGCGGCAGTGCATGGAGGCCATCTATCAGGATGGGCGCGTCCAGACGCTGAGCTGCGCCGACTGGGACTTCGGCTGGCACATCGCCTACAACTACGCCGACCACGCGCAGCCGCTGCTGCCGAAGGGCACGGTGCTGCACATCATCAGTTGGCACGACAACTCCGAGGCCAACCGCTGGGCCGCCGATCCGCGCAACTGGGTTGGCTGGGGCAACCGCTCCACGGACGACATGGCGTTCGCGCACATCAGTTGGTACGAGCTGACCGACGAGGAGTACCAGACGCAGCTCGAGGAGCGGCTGGCGGCGCGGATGACCAACGACAACTAGCAGCCCCCGGGAAGCAGACGATGACGGGCTACCAGACATCCAGTGCCCGGCTCGGCCTGGCCCTGGCGGTGTTGGCAGCGGCGTGGGCCGGCGGCGACGCCGGCCGCGCCCAGACCCTGCACCGCTTCGGCCAGTCGGTCCAGCCGGTCTACGAGGGCTGGAACCAGAATCCGGACGGCAGCTTCACGATGTGGTTCGGCTACCTGAACCGCAACTACGAGGAGGAGCCGCACGTCGCCGTCGGCGACGGCAACGGCTTCGCGCCGGGTCCGGCCGACCGGGGCCAGCCCACCCACTTCTATCCCCGGCGGCAGAGCTTCGTCTTCGGCGTCGGCGTGCCGGCGGACTGGGGTGACAGGAACCTGGTGTGGACGCTCACGGTGAACGGGACCACATACCAGGCCCTGGGCTCGCTGTGGGACTCCTGGGTGCTCGACGAGGGCGTCTGGCGCGCCAACCGCGGCGCGGGCCTCAGCGGGCGGTACGGCGACCAGGCCCTGACGAACCAGCCCCCGCGGGTCGCCATCGTGGGCGACGCCCAGCTCTCCGCGACGGTCGGCAGCGCGCTGGCGCTCACCGCGACCGCGAGCGACGACGGCCTGCCCGGACCGCAGGACCGCCGGCCGCCCGGGGGGTACGATCCGCTGCCGAACGATCTGCCCACCATCGGCGGACGGCGCAGCGGCGCGGGCAGCGGCATCGGCGGGCCCACGGATCAGAACATGGTGAAGGTGCGCAACGCGTACGAGACCGGGCTGGCCGTCACCTGGCTGCACCACCGCGGGCCCGGACGCGTCACCTTCAGCCCGATGGTGACGCCCGTGCAGCCCGTGGACGGGCAGGCGACCACCGCCGTGCAGTTCAGCGCGCCCGGCACCTACACGATCCGGGCGGCGGCCGACGACGGCAGCTACATCTCGACCGCCGACGTGACGGTGGTGGTGAAGTAGCTACTCCTCCAACCCGAGCGACCAGCGGATGGCGCCGAGCATGTGGGCCCGGAACAACGCGTTTCCGGTCCACAGCTCCGCGCGGTGGCCGAGCGACATGTACAGCGAGCGCCCCCGCCCGAACTGCTGGTGCCACGCCTGCGGGTAGTCGCCGCCCCGACGCCACTCCGGCGGGCGGTCGCGCATGTCCGTGGCCTCCGTGTCGAGGCTGATCAGCACCTCGACCCGGTCGCGCGAGAAGCCGAGCGGCGCGCCGTGGCCGGTGGGACCGACGTAGAGGTCGGGCCGGCCGGCGTCCCAGGCCTCCGGCGCCATCTGGTAGTACTCGTCGAGCAGTTCCCAGCGGGACGGCAGCATCCGCGTCGCCGGGTGCGAGCGGTTCTCGACGTGCAGCACGATCCGGCGCGGGTCCGCCGCGAGCGCGTTGAACGTCTTCCAGAAGTAGCCGCCCACCATCTCCCCGAAGGGGGGATACGTGTACAGCGTGACCGGCGCATTGTGCACCGCGACGAGGCCCTTGCCGCCGCGCACGAAGTCCACCAGCGCCCGGCGCTGCCCCGCGTCGAGCGGCAGCTCGCCGTTCGTCGCCAGCAGCAGGCCGTCGAACTGCGCCAGATAGGACGCCGAGATCATCGACAGGTCGATCGCGTCCGCGTCCTGCCGGTAGCCCTCGAGCGACGTGACCTCGAACCCGCCTTCCCGGCCCAGCTCGGCCACCGTGCGCTCCAGCGTCGGCAGCATGTCGTGCTGGTAGAAGGCGTTGTGGGTCAGCACCAGCACGCGCTTCGACGGACGCGCTTCCTGCGCCTGCGTCGGCCCGCACGCCGCCCCGGCCAGACCGGCTCCGCAGCCCAGCACCAACGCGAGAACGACGCGCCCGATGCGGCTTCCCGCCATGTCGTGCCCTCCCCTCCCGCGCTCTCGACGTGCGCGGCCAGCCCGAACCGGGCGCGCCGCCCGTTCTTGGTACACCCTGCGCGTTCCGCTAGAATCCGGAGCGTTTCGGGCGTCCCATGCCTGCCTCCCATCACTTCATCGGCGACGGCCCCCTGACCGAGCGGCTGCGCGGCCCGCAGGGGGATGGCGCGGCGCTCGTCGCGGACATGCGGCCCCTGGTACGCATTTCCGGCCTGGACATACTGGCCGAGCAGGCGATCCCGCTCGACCACGGCGGCACCACCCTGGTCTGGGTGCTGGCCGAGTCGCACCTGGTGGTCCACGTGTGGCCGGCCCGCGACTTCGCGACGATAGACCTGCACGTCTGCGACGACCGATCCTCGCAACTGCTCAAGGCGGTGCGGCTGCGCGACGCGCTCGACGGCTTCTGCTTCCCCCCCGGCACCGGCACGTGGCATGCGACCACCGCCGGTCGGTAGGTGCATCAATCAGCGCGACCCGGCGTGCTCGAAGCCCCTGGCGATCAGCTCGCGGAGCACGGCGAGGTCGACGTCGGCCAGCTTGTTGACGTACAGGCACGACGCGCCCTTGCGGTGCTTGCCGAGGGCCGCCAGGAGCGCGTCGTACTCGGGGAACCCGGACGGGATGTAGAGGGAGAGATTCTGCTTCCTGGGCGAGAACCCGACGAGGAAGAAGTCCCCTTCCCGGCCCGACTCGTAGCGGTAGTGGTAGTCGCCGAACCCGACGATGCTGGGGCCCCACATGTCCGGGGCGAGGCCGGTGACCTCCTTCATCATCTCGAGGAGGACGCGCCCGTCCGCCCGGCGTCGCGCGTGCTCGACGCCGTCCAGGAACGCGTCGACGCTGGCGCCGGTCTTGCGCGTCGTGTTCTCCGCCACGCGGCAGCTCCTCCAGTCTCAGCCGAGCCCGCGGGCTCGGGGCGCGGGTCCACCCGAGCCGTCACCGCGCCGGCGGCCGGGACGCCACGGCATCTTCATGTAGCGGTCGCCGGCGGCGAGCTCGGCGAGCATCCGGTCGAGCCGCCGCCGGCGCGTGGCCTCCTGCTTCGCCCGCGCAATCCACCCGATGTAGTCGTTCCGCTGGTACGGCGGCCGGGCCGCGTAGGCGTCAGCCAGCCCCCGCCCGGCAAGCGCCTCGCGAACGAAGGCCGGCATCGGATGCCGCGGTCGGGCCAGCCGCGTCGTGCGCCGGCCCGCTCGATCGCCCGCCATTGGCCAACTATAGCAGCCGGAGCGGGAAGACCGTTTCGGGAACCCCTCGCGTGATGCCGCGGCGCCCAGCCGCGCATCGCAGCAGACGAAGTCGAAGCTCGGGGGGATCGTCTTTCGCCGCGGCAACGCTGCCAATCCGCATGCTCGCACCATAGTCGCCAAGTAGTCTCATGCTATCTTCGACATGTCACACGCGATCGGAGATCCTCGGGCTCGATGCGGTCCCGACCTCACGGTTGAGGCGCCCCGCCGGCGGAGCCTGGAGCACGCCCCAGCGGGACCCGCTGTCCAGAATGCTGGACCGTCAGACGAACTGTCCTTGCGGCTACATGCTGTGGGATGGTCCCGGCGAGGACGACCCGACGCGCGAGCTGATCCATGCGCTGATCGACGCGAGACGTCACATGGCGGCCCTCGTCAACGTGAGGCTGAACGTGCCCGGTGCGCCTGCACGGCGTGAGCCGCGATCGACCCCGAAGCGGGATCGGAAAGCCCATTCGGACTGAGGCGAGAGCGAGAGGATGGCGCAGATATCGGACCACACGCAGGCCGTCTTCCGCGGGCTCAGGACCGCGGCCGGCGAGACGCGGCTGGTCACCTACCGGGAGCTGGCGGAGGCCGCGGCGATCAACCCGAGGAGTGTCGGAGCGCACCTCACGACCATCCACGCAAGGCTCCGGGACAGGTCGCCGGGGCTGCCCTGGCTGGTGGCGATTGCCGTCGAGAGTGACACCGGCCTGCCGGGCGCCGGGCCGTTCAAGGGCGAGGGTCTCGTACTGGCCATGGAGAACCCGAGTCACAAGGTCTGGTGGAAGGCCATGGTCGCCGCCGTCTTCGCAGCCGACTGGTCCGAGGTGGAGTTGTCCTGACGAGGCCCGGGCAACCGTCTTGGGCATCGCCGACCATCAAGGTAGAATCCGCCCCACGACGGGATCCCCTCGAGGCGAGGGAGAAAAGGAAGAAAAATGGCTGCATACGCACTGATAGACGTCGAGGTAATCGACCAGTCCGTCTTCGCCGAGTTTCGTGAGCGAGCGCCGGCGGTCGTCGAGGCTCACGGCGGCCGGTTCCTGGTGCGCGGCGGTGCGACCGAGGTCGTACAGGGCGACTGGACGCCTCACCGTGTCGTGATCGTGGAGTTCGACAGCGTCGATCGGGTGAAGTCGTGGTGGAGCTCGCCGGACCACACCGAGCTCAGGACGCTGCTCGACAGGTCCTCCAAGGCGACCATGACGATACTCGAGGGCGTCTGAAGCGGCCGGATGAGCAACGGCTCGAGCCGGGGTCCGAGCGTTCGCTACCAGCCGGACGAGAGTCCTCCGACGGCGCTTGTCTTCGGCTGCGGCCTGCAGTTGGTGATTCTGGGCGGCGCCAGCATCGTCCTGATCCCCACGATCGTGGTTCGGGCCGCCGGCAGCAGTGAAGCGTACCTGTCCTGGGCGGTGTTCGGCGTAGTGGCCATCAGCGGCGTCTGCACGGCGCTGCAGGCGGTTCGCGCCGGGCGCATCGGCGCCGGCTACGTCCTCGCCATGGGCCCGCCGGGAGCCTTCATCGGACTCAGCGCGGCGGCGCTGGCCCAGGGAGGCCCGGCGCTGCTCGGCACGCTGGTCGTCGCGTCGTCGTTGCTGCCGATCGTCCTGTCCACGCGGCTCTCCCTGTTCCGGCGGCTCCTGACGCCGACCATCGTCGGCACGGTGAACATGCTGATACCGGTCACCGTGCTGCCGGTCGTCTTCAGCCGCATGCACCAGACGCCGGATCAGGCGCCGGCGCTGGGCGCGCCGGTGACCGCGCTGGCGACGATACTGGTCATCCTGGGCATCGCACTGAAGGGGACCGCGGCACTCCGCCTCTGGGCGCCGGTCATCGGCATCGCGATCGGCTGCCTGGTCGCCGGTGCGTTCGGTCTCTACGATGTGGCCCGAGTGGCCGAGGCGCCGTGGCTCGGCGTGCCGCGGGGCGGGTGGCCGGGCATCGAGCTCGACGTCGGCCCGGCATTCGCCGGGCTCCTGCCCGCCTTCGTGTTCGTGGCGCTCATCGGCGCCACGCAGACGATCGTCAGCGCCGTCGCCATTCAGCGCGTCTCGTGGCGCCGCCCGCGGGCCGTGGACTACCGCGCGGTGCAGGGCTGCATGGCGGCGGACGGCGTCTGCAAGCTGCTCTCCGGCCTGGCGGGGATCATGCCGACCCAGACCATCGCCGCCATCAGCGTGCCGGCCGTCCAGCTCACCGGCGTCGGGGCGCGCGGGGTCGGAATCGCCGCGGGCGGCGTGCTGATCTCCCTGGCGTTCCTGCCCAAGGCCCTCGCCATGCTCCTGGCGATTCCGGGCGCGGTCGCCGGCGCGTACGTGACCGTCCTGATGGCATTGACCTTCGTGCGCGGCATGACCGAGATCGTGCAGGGCGGCATCGACCATCGCAAGGGACTGGTGGCCGGGGTTGCGTTCTGGGTCGGCACGGGCTGCCAGAACGGCATGATATTCCCCGGGTTTCTTGCGGACATCGCAGGCGGCCTGCTGCAGAACGGCATAACCGCCGGCGGTCTGGCGGCCGTCCTCATGACGCTCTTCCTGGAGATGACGGCGCCCCGCCGCTCCCGAATCGAAGTCGACTTCGATCTGGCCGTGCTCCCGAAGATCAGGGAGTTCCTCGGCGCGTTCGCGCAGCGTAGCGGCTGGGACGCGAAGATGGTCCACCGCCTCGAGGCGGCCAGCGAGGAGACGCTGCTCACGCTGACCGGCCCGGACGAACATGATGAGAAGCGCCGGCGGCGGCGCCTGTTCCTGGCGGCGCACAAGGAAGCCGGCGGTGCGGTCCTGGAGTTCGTCGCCGCGGTCGGCGAGGACAACGTCCAGGACCGGATCACGCTTCTCGCCGAGCGACCCGACGACGTGCTGATGGACAGGGAAGTCTCGCTTCGATTGCTGCGCCACATCGCGTCCTCGGTTCGCCACCAGCAGTTCCACGAGACGGACATCGTCACGGTTCGCGTGGAAGCGCCGGAGACGGCTCGTGCGGGCTCATGAAACGCTGACCGGCCAACAGGCATTCGCGTTGCGCGTTCTGGCCGGGCCGGCGGCGTTCGCCGCCGTTCGCGCCATGCCCCTGACCGGTCTCGGACCGGAGGCGCACTTCGCGCTTGCCGCGTACGCGTGGATCCTCGCCTGGTGGGCGACCGTGCCGGTTCCGTGGGCGGTCACCAGCATTCTCCCGTTCGTGCTCCTGCCGCTCGCCGGCGTGATGCCCTTCGCCGAGGTGGCCGGCCTGTACGGCCAGCCGATTCTTCCCTTTCTGATGGGCTCGATGCTCTTCGGGCACGCCTTGCGCAAGCACGGTCTGGCGACCAGGGTCGCCCTGGCGCTGCTGAGCATGCCGGGCGCCGCGCGGTCGAGCGGCAGCCTGCTGCTCGTGTTCCTGATTGCGGCCGCGGTGACCTCCGCGGTCGTGAGCGACCTGGTGGTCATCGTGATGATGACCCCCATTGCGCTGTCGGTCACCCGGTCGGCGGTGGCCGCGCTCGACGCCGGGGAATCGGCCGCGCGGGCGCCGCGCATGGCGGCGGCGGCGAGTCTCGCGGTGCTGTACGGCGCGGCCGCCGGGGAGCTGGCGACCCCCATGGGCATCGCGTTCAACCCGCTCGTGCTCTCCGTGCTGGAAGAGACGACGCGCTACCGCATCAGCTTCGCGCAGTGGACGTCGATCGGGGTCGTTCTCACGGCGGTCCACGTGCCGATCTACTACCTGATCCTGAAGCTGATGGTCGCGCCCGAGGTGCGGGCCCTCTCGGCCGGCCGGCCGCGCGGCCGGCGGCAATCCGAGCGGTTGGGCCCGCTCGGCCGTGGCGAGAAGAACGTCCTGTTCGTGTTGACCGTGATGCTGGCCCTGTGGATGCTGCCGACCCTCGCGCCGGTGGAGTTCCTCGATATCTGGTATGTGCCCCCGGTGGGCATGGTCCTCCTCTTCCTGCTGCCGGTGGACGCCGGGCGCGGCGAAATGACCCTCGACCGCAAGGACCTTCAGGACGGCGTCGCGTGGAACGTGCTGCTGCTCGTCGTCGGGGGCATGGCGCTGGTGAGCGGACTGACCCGACTCGGCGTGACCGACTGGATCGGGGGCGCGGTCGCGGGCAACGTTACGGCGACGGCGTTGCCCTGGCTGGCAGCTCTGCTCACGACGGTGCTGACGCAGGTGGCCAGCGGCGTCTCGGCGACGGTGATGCTGTCCTCCATGCTGTTTCCGATCGCGGAGACGCTCGAGTACAACGCCGCGATTCTGGCCCGGATCATCGCCGGGACGGCCCATGCCGTGGCGCTACCGTGGTCGAGCCCCACGGCGGCAACGACGTTCGCTGCCGGCGCCGTTCACCTCGGGACGATGTTCAGAACGGGCGTCGTGGCCACCGTTCTGACGTCGATTGTCGTCGTCGTGTTGAGCATGATCCTGGTGCCGGCGTTTCAGGCCTTCACCGTGCAGTGAACCGGGGAGGCAGGTGGTTCCGGGAAGGGGCGGGCCTACGGGTCGTCCGGCGCGGGCATGCGATAGCCCACGCCGCGCTGGTTGAGGATGTAGGCGGGCCTGGTCGCATCGTCGCCCAGCTTGCCGCGGAGGCGTTTCACGACGGCGCGGACGAGCTTCGGGTCGCTGGCGTCCCGCCGCCGCCCGCCCCACGCCTGGCGCAGCAGCGAAGGGTACGTCAGTGCCCGCCCCGCGTTGACCGAGAGCACGCGCAGCAGCTCGTACTCGGTGGCCGTCAGCTCCACCGGCCGGCCCGCCACGGCCACCCGCCGCTGGTCGTAGTGGATGGTCAGCTCGCCGAGCGCGAACGGCTCGGGCTCGAGCCGCCGGCGCAGGGCCGCCCGCACCCGCGCCGTCAGCTCCGACGGTGAGAACGGCTTGACGATGTAGTCCGCGGCGCCCGCATCCAGCGCCCGGACGACCGTCTCGTCCCGTCCGTAGGCCGAGATGAAGATGACCGGCAGGTCGCCCAGCTCCGGGACGCGCTCGAGCAACGCGATGCCGTCGATCCCCGGCAGCAGCAGGTCCAGCAGCACCAACGCGGGCCGGTGCGTCCTGACGAGACCGGCCAGGTCCTCGGGTTCGCCGGTCACCACCGGGGTGTAGCCCGCCCCGGTGAGCGCGTCGCGAACGTAGCGCAGCATCTGCGGGTCGTCGTCGACCACCAGGATGCGCGTCCGCTCCTGCCCCTTCCGGGACGGGCGCCGCCGGGCCGGCGCCCGGTCGGGCGCGGCGGCGGCCGCCTCCTCGGCCACCGGCACCGTGAAGGTGAACCGCGTCCCGCGCCCTGGCCCACCACTCTCGGCCCAGATGCGGCCCCCGTGCGCCTCGACCAGCCCCTTGCAGATGACCAGGCCCAGGCCAGCCCCGCGCGCGCCGCTGCCCGCCGCCGCGCGCGCGGCGAACAGGTGCGGCAACCGGTCCGCGGGCACGCCCCGGCCCTCGTCGGTCACCGAGATCGCCACGTGCACACCGTCACGCGCCGCCGAGACCCGGATGGGAGACGACGCGGGCGAATGCCTCGCCGCGTTGGAGATCAGGTTGTTGAGAACCTGCACCATGCGCGCCCGGTCGGCCATGACGCGCGGCAGGTCCTCCGGCAGGTCGATGCTCACGGCGCGGTTGCCGGCGCCGCCCAGGAAGGTGCTGCGCGCCCGGTCCACCAGCGCGGCGACGTCCGCCGGCTCGGGCGACACCGACAACGTGCCCGTCACGATGCGCCCGTGGTCGAGCAGGTCGCCGATCAGGCCGCGCATCTGGTCGGCCTGCTCGTCGATGACCCGGAAGAACTGCAGCATCTCGGCCGGCTCCACAGCCGGCGAGGCGCCCAGCACCGTGGCTGTCGAGCCCTTGATCGAGATGAGCGGCGTCCGCAGCTCGTGGCTCACGATGCCCAGAAACTCGGCGCGCAGCCGCTCGATCTCGGCCAGCGGCGCCAGGTCCTGCAGGGTGACCACAACCGACTGGACCGTGCCGTCCGACGAACGGATCGGCGTCGAGTTGACCAGCGTGGTGACGCTCCGGCCGTCGGGGACCGACAGCGTCATCTCCTCCGCGCGCACCGTTTCGCCGCTGATGAACTGCTGCGCCAGCGGATACTCGCCCAGGGCGACCTCGCGCCCGTCGGCGCGCCGGCACGTGACCAGGTCCAGCACCTGCTCGAGGGAGCGGTCCGGAAGGCGCAGATCCCCGACGATCCGCAGCGCCTCCCGGTTGAACGACACGGGCCTGCCGGTCCCGCCGTCGAAGACCACGACGCCCACCGGCGAGGTCTCGATCAGCGTCTCCAGGTCGGCCCGCGCCCGCCGCTCGTCGCGGTGCGTGCGCGCGTTGACGATGGCGGCCGCCGCCTGGGAGCCGAACAGCACGAGCACCTCCTCGTCGGGGCCGCTGAACTCCTGCCCCCCCTCCTTCTCGGCCAGAAAGAAAATGCCGACGTAGGAGTCGCGGTGGCGCATCGGCGTGCCCTGCAGGGTCTTCGACCGCATCAGGTCCGACGAGAACCCGAGTCGCCGCACATAGGCGGGCAGGTCCGACAGCCGCAGCGGGGCCTGCAGGTCGCTGAAGTGCTTGAGCAGCCGCGGCCCGTCCGGCCAGGCGGCCATCTGCTGCTTCTCGTCGGGCGTGAAGCCGGAGGTGACGAAATCCTCGATGCGCTGGTGGTTGTCGACGGTCACGATCACGCCGTAGCGGGCGCCCGTCAAGGCGCGGGCGCTGTCGACGACCTCCTGCAGCACCGTGTCGAGGTCGAGGCTCGAGCTGATGCGCAGCACGGCGCCACTCAGCCGTGAGACGCGCTCCTCGAGCGCCTCCATCCGTCGCCGCAGCTCGCCGGGAGTCGCCATCACGGGTTCACGCTACCGGGCCAGGCACGTGCGGCGGGTGCACCGAGAGGACGCTGGCGATGCGGCTGGTGCGAACATATCGTTCCCCTGTCACCAGATCATACCGAAAATACCACGCCGTTATCGCATCCATTGCCAGATCGCCCCAGCGCGATCCGAGGAGATCCAGAACCGCTGGTACCGAGGCAGCGGCGCTCCGCGGACAGTTTGCCGCGACTGCTGCAACCTGCGACGGTCCGCGTGCTCGACAGCGCGCCGGACCCGTCTCAAGTCCCTACGGAAAGGCGCGTTGCGCCGAGCGCTGGCGACTGTTGCGTCTTGAAGTGGTTGTGGCGAATTGCAACGCCCAGGCGCACGTCGCGAGCATCAGGACGGGGAGCGGGTCGGGTGGGAGCGTACGCGGCGCCGGCGTCGAGGCCGCCGGCACGCGGGCCTCGACGGCCCGCCGGTCGTCACACGGACGGCTCGACGCGCAGCAACGCGCCCTCGCCGGCGTGGTCAGTCAGAGGACGACACGCTGCGGGAACGGCCGACTAGCGCGCAAGCGGGTCCGCGGGCTGCCGGTCGAGCGGTTCGACGGTCAGCGTCCATGTCAACGGCACCGACGCGGGCTCGAAGCAGATCCGGTCGTCGCAGGCCTGGTAGTCTAGCGTTCCGGTCAGCGTCAGGGCGTCGACGCCCGCCAGCGCCTCTGCCGCCTCGGGCGACGCCTCGACGACGACCTCCTGAACGAGCGTGAACGGTCGCAGGTAGACGGGGACCCGTTCGTCGAGCGGCTCGAAGTGATAGATCTCGGACGCGGGATAGTCGACCGGGAGGAGCCGGATGTAGTCCGGCGTGTCCAGGTCGAGACGAATCACCCGGTAGCCGAGCTCGTCCGCCCCGGGTGCGTAGACGTGCATCCCCGGCGCGGGCATGACCTCGAGGCCGAGGTGGAAGCGCGTGCCCACCGTGACGGCGGGGTTGCTCTGGTACGCGTTGAGCGAGAGATGCGACGTCGAGCCCCGCGTGCCCGCGATGGGAGACACCGGGGTGCCGAGCCTGAGCATGATGTTGGCCGCGGTGTTCCGCTCGCGGTAGAACTCCTCGAAGAAGCGCGCCGTCACCCTGCCCTCGCGGTCGACGATGAAGGTGCCCGGATAGGGCGTTCCGACAATCCTCGGGCTGGCGCCGAAGACCGACACGTACTGCGCCACGTCGGCCTCGACCTCGGGATCGTCCGCGCGCGGACCGACGGCTTCCTCGGCCACCGTGTTGTAGATGCCGAACGCCCGGATCACGGCCGAGTCGTCGTCAGAGAGCAGCAGGAGCGTCCCGATGCCCCTCCGCTCCGCGAAGGCGGCCAGCACCTCCTCGCTGTCGTAGCTGATGGCGGCCGCGCCGAGTCCCTGCGCCGCGAGCTCCTCGAACCGATTCTCCAGCTCCACGAGCTGGGCCTTGCAGTAGGGTCACCAGTCGGCCGAGCGGTGAAAGAGGATCATCGCCCCCTTCTCACCCATGATCGACTGGAGGGTCTGCACCCGGCCGTGCTGATCGGCAAGGCGGAAGTCGGGCACGCGCTCGCCGACCTGCGGACCGAGCGCGGAGACGTCGATCGGTTCCCGTTCCTGCGCTTCCATCGCCGCGCCGACCAACATGACGGCGGCCGCCGCGAACGCGACCGATGAAACGTGCTTCATGCCGCTACCTCGTGCATCGAGTCCCGGAGGCCACTATAGCCGCCGTCCCGGCCCGCCGCAAGCGGCCGCGGTGCTCGGGAGATTCATCATGCCGCCGGCAGCAGGGGGTCGGCGGCGCCTGTGGATCCCGGCATCGTGATCAGACCGCTCCCCGCACCCGTCCGAGGCCGACCCCGGCGCCGACGCTCACCAGGGCGACCAGCCCGCCCAGGACCAGCAGCGGAACCGCCGCACGGCGGGCGACGTCGGCGGGCTGCTCGTCGACGAACCGGAAGCTCGGCACGCCGGGCAGGACGGCAGCCGTCATGCGCTCGTCGGCGAGGATCGCCGGCACGAAGAACTGCCGCCACTGCTCGGCGAAGTCCCGCACCTGCGACTGAAAGCGGGCGAAGCGCGCGTCGCCCGTCCCCGCGGCGTCGACGAGCACTCCCTGCGCCAGCAGGGCCGGCGAGAGGAAGCGGTAGCGGCGCACCAGCGCGAGCTGCTCGGCGCGGCGCGCGTCGTGCACCGCCGTCACCTCCTCCAGGCGCCCGTTCACGGCGTCGGTGGCGGCCCAGGCGAGCGCGCCCAGGCCGGGCTCCTCGGCCACCACGCCATCGGCCATCTCCGGATGGTCCTCGAGGTACCGCGCGAGGAGCTCGCTGCGGCGGTTCACGGCGTCGTTCGAGGCCTCGCGCTGGGCCGTGATCATCTCCACGCGAGACGGCAGCGGGTGCAGCAGGCCGGCCGCAATGTTGATGGCGGCCGGGAGCACCACCACGAGCACGAGCCACGCCCCCACCAGGACCGTCGCGTTCCAGGCCGAGGACCGCCGCAGGCCGTTCACCCACGCCGCGAGGGCGAACCAGAACAGTGCGTACAGGGTCACGGTCGCGCACCACAGGAACACCCGGCCGGACGACCCGAAGCCCCCCGTGGCCAGGATGCCGAGGAGCGAGACTCCCGCGGCCAGCCCCACCACGAGCAGCGCCCGAAACGCCAGCTTCGCGCCCACCACGTCGCGGGCCGACACGGGCTGCGACAGCGTCAGGGCCAGCGTCCCCTGCTCGCGCTCCTCCGAGAGGACGTTGAAGCTGAGGGCCAGCACGAGCAGCGGCAGCAGGTACACCGTCACGAAGGCCAGGTCGAAGCGGCCCACCATGAGGTTGAGGGGATTCTCGACCTCGCCGTTCTGCTGGAAGGACGATTCGTTGGTGTAGATGCTGACGTCGTAGTAGTACGGCAGGAGGTCGCTCTGGCCCACCGCGAGGGCGGCGAGGGGACCCGGCTCCAGCACGGCGGTGTGGGCGCCGCGGGCGCCGCCCAGGACGTTGGGCGCGCGCGGGTCGCGAAAGGGAGAGGACGGCTGTCCTCCGTTCGCGATGTCGGCCAGCTCCTGCTCCAGACCGCGCACGCGCTCGGCGTTGCCGGTCCGCGCGGCCTCCACCGTCTGCGCCTGGAAGCGCTCCCAGGCCATGCCGTTGGCCAGCGCGTAGACGAAGAGCACCGCGAAGATCCCGAGCGCGATGCGCAACGCCGGGTCGGCGGCGAGCAGGCGCCGCTCGTTCCGCAGGACGGTCCGCAGCACCACGGCTACGCCACCTCCGCGCGCCGCGCGCCGGCCGCCCCGGCCAGAACCGCGCCAGCCAGCCACAACCCCAGCACCAGCAGCGACAGGATCCGGTTGCTCAGCACCCAGCCCAGCGTCGGGGCGTCGTACTGCAGGGGCGGCACCTCGGCCCAGAGGTCGGGCCCGGCGACGTACGAGAAGTCGCCGCTGCGGGAGTTCTCGGCCAGGTCGCCGTTCATCTGCCGCATCAAGTCCCGGCGGTAGGCCTCCGCGGCCGTCGCGAAGTGCCGGTGCTGCTCGACGTCCGTCCCGGCCAGACCCATCGAGAGCGTGCGGACCGCCAGCAGCGGCGCCGCCACCGCGAGCGCCTCGTGCACCAGCCCCTGGCGCTCGAACGTGTCCCACAACGCGCCGTAGTTGCGGTCGAAGATCCGGTTCCCGAACTCCTCGCTCTCCTGCAGGAAGACCCCGACCTCGTTCACCGGCAGATCCGCGACCCGTTCCACGCCGTACTGCGCGAGGAGGCGCTCGTTCGACGCCGCCCGGTCGGGACGCTCGATGCCCTCGACGCCCGCGGCAATCTCGCGTTCCAGGGTCCGCGCGAACTCGACCGCGGACGGCGTCGGGTGGATCCACCTGGACAGGTCCACCGCCGCGCGCGGCGCCACGAGCCCGTTCACCACCCACACCGCGAGCAGGGCGACCAGCGCCGTGCGCGCCGAGCGGGCGCGGGCCGACACGGCCAGCGCCAGCCCCACGAAGACGGCGAAGTAGGCCAGGTAGACGCCGGCCAGAACCGCGCCCCGGGCCAGCGCGGATGCGGCCGGACCCGCGCTCCCGACAACGAGGGCCGCCGCGCCCACGACGGCCGCCGGCACGAGCAGCAGCGCCAGCGCGGCGGCGATGCCCACGGCCTTGCCCAGGGCCAGATCCGACCGCCCGACGCCCGTGGCCAGGAGCTGACGCAGCGTGCCCTGCTCGCGCTCGCCGGCCAGCGCGCCGAAGGTCAGCAGGATGATGAGCAGCGGCACCAGGTTCTGCAGGACCTGCGCTGCCGTCAGCGCGCCGATGCGCTGGGCGGCCGTCGCGTCCTGCGCCGGGCGCATGAGGAAGTCGTTCTGCCGGTGCGCCTCCAGCCACACCGAGGTGCCCGTGTAGGGGTCCACGCCCTCGTCGACGAACGACAGCGCCAGGCGGGGCTTGAACGCGTAGATGCCGTAGTGGGCTGCCGAGTGGGGGTTCTTCTCGCCCTGCGACTCCCAGTGCTCGCGGGCGGTGGCCTGCGCGGCCGCGAGCTCCTCCTGCGCCTGGCGCGCCTGGACCCAGCCGTGCCCCAGCGAGACCAGGAGGAGCGCACCCACGAGGGCCGCGCACCACCGGAAGCGGCCGTCCCGAACCACGTCCGTGAATTCCTTGCGTGCGATGTGCTTGATCATCGGTGGCTCCCTCCGCCCGGCAACCGTCGCCTGCGGCTCCGATTGCCTACTCGTGCATGTGCTCCAGATAGACGCGCTCGAGATCGGCGTGGCCGATCTCGTCCGTGCTCATCTCCCTGACCAGGCGCCCGTGCCGCATGATGCCGACGCGGGTGCCGGTCTCCTTGGCGCGAAACAGGTCATGGGTCGCCATGAGCACCGCCACGCCGCGATCCCTGAGCCTCCCGAGCAACTCGGAGAACTCGTTCGAGGCCTGGGGGTCGAGGCCGGACGTCGGCTCGTCGAGCAGCAGCGCGTCGGCCTCCTTGGCGATGGCGATGGCGATGCCGACCTTCTGGCGCATGCCCTTGGAGTACTCGGACACGCGGCGCTCGACCGCGGCTTGCGGCAGGCCCGCGCCGACGAGGATGTCGGTGAGCCGCTCCGCGGCCAGGGATCCCCGCCCCCCCAGCGCGGCGAAGTACTCCAGATTCTCGAGGCCGCTCAGGTTGCGGTACAGCATCACCTGCTCGGGGATGTAGGCCAGACGCCGCTTGGATTCCAGCGGCTCTGCGGCGACGTCCAGATCCTTCACGCGCACGCTGCCGCTCGTCGGCTCCAGGAATCCCAGGAACAGGTGGATGGTGGTCGTCTTGCCGGCGCCGTTCGGGCCCAGCAGGCAGTAGATCTCGGATGGTTCGACGCGCAGATCGAGGCCGGTGACGGCCTCCACGTCGCCATATCGCTTGGACAGCGCCCGCGCTTCGAGAACGGGGGGCGAGGCAACCGCCGTGGACGCGGACGGGGCATCGATCGGTGCGACATTGCTCATGATGGATGTCGACAGGGACCCCGGTGGAGCACCAGGGACTCCTCCCTCCAGGAGAAAACGAAGACGGCGCGCCGACGGCGCGTCGACACGACTACGGAACCGGGGAGCTACGGATGTCGAAGAGGCGTCAGGCGGGCGGCGCCCGGGAGCCGTGACCCTCGACCTGAGCGTCGCGGGCACGCCCGTGCGCATGCGCACGGGCGTGCCCGCCGGCCGCCGGATCGGGATCCTCGTGGACGCTGGAAGCGACGGGCGCGGCGCTCTGGACGTGGCACAGAACGCAAGTGTCGTCGCGTCCGTCCGCGGCGTCGTGGAAATGAGGCGTGGCCGCGAGAGCGAGCAGCGCGAGCGCAGCCGCCGCGCCCCACTGCAACGCCGGCGACCTGCCTCGCCGCATGCCTGCCCTTTTAGCGCGTTTCCCGCGGTTTCGTCAAGAGCAAGACAGCTCTAATGAAACCGTAGCGCGTAGCTCACCCTGACCGCGCGGCCCATCTCGGGGGCGAGGTCCTTGATGAACGACGTGTGGTTGCGATACAGCACGTTGGTCAGGTTGCTGGCCGTGAACGACACGACGTGCGCCGTTCGTTGCCGCGGCCAGACGTACGACCCCCGCACGTCGACGAGGGCGTAGCCGTCCGTTGCCGTCTCCCCGCGGAAGACGTGCTCCTGGCTGGAGGCGAACACGAACCGCGGGCTCAGCGTGAATCCGCGGTACGGCACGTCCAGGCTCAGCGTGCCGCGCAGCGGCGGAATGCGCGGCAGCGCCTCGCCGGTCTCCGTCAGCTTCGCGTCCACGCGCCCCATGCCGAGCGTGACCCAGGCCTGTCCGGCGAGCCGGATGCCGGCCTGCGCGTCGAAACCGACGAAGCGGCTGTCGCCCTGCAGGATGTTGAACACCGGCAGGTTCTCGATCACCTCCCCGGCGCGGTTGCCGAAGATGAAGTTGCCGATGTCGTACATGAAAAAGTTCAGGTCGCCGCGGACGCGGTCGCTCCGGTGCCGCAGGCTCAAGTCCAGTCCGACGGTGGATTCGGGGTCGAGGTCCGGGTTGCCGATGTCGAACGAGAGCGTACCGACGTGCGGACCGAAGTTGTACAGCTCCTCGATCGCCGGGGCGCGGTGGGAGCGGGTCAGGTTGGCGACCAGGGAGTTGCCGGCGCCGAGCTCCGCGTGGAGTCCGACCGACGCCGATGCACCCGCGAAGTCGCGGTCGCGCGCGTCGGGCGCCTCGAGCGCGTGCTCCTCATGACCATCGCGCGCACCGTGATCGTCGGCGTGCGTATCGTGACCAGCGTCGTGATCATCAACGTGCGCATCGTGATCGTCGTGCGCAGCGTGTGCATGTCCGCCGCTGCGCTCCGCCACCTGGTAGTTGTCACGGTCGACCCGCCCCCCGAACTGCACGCGAAAACGGCCCAGATTCAGCTCTTCGTAGGCAAACGCCGCAAGCGACCCGAGATCGGTCCGCGGCGCCAGCGCCTCGACGCCCGCGGCCTCGAAGTCGCGGACCCGCGCCCAGGCGCCGAACCTCCCCGACAGAAGGGCCGTCTGCCGCTGGTCCAGGTCGGCGCGGACGATATAGGTGCGATTGTCGTAGCGGGTGCCGACGCGCTCGCCGCCGCCCTCGATCTCCAGCTCGTTGTGGCCCCAGTCGATGACGTTCAGGCTGAGCTGCAGCCCTTCGACGACAGGGTTGGAGAGGCCCTGGAGTCCGGCGTCGACGCGCAGCGCGCGACGCTGCCAGTCGAGCGCGATCGCGGCCTCCCCGTGGTGATCGTCTCCGCCGTGGCCGGCCTCTTCCTCGTGGTGGCCGTGGAACTCGCCGGCGAACGGCACGCCGTAGCGGCCGTCGTTCATCGTCACGCCGGCGCTCCAGAAGAGCCGGTCCCCCGACCAGCCGACGCCGGCCCGCGCGTTGCTCGACCGGGTCGCGGAGTTCTCGACGATCCCGGCGGGCGTAGCGTAGTCTTCCGTGCGCCGCGTGCCGCCGCCGGCCCAGTAGTGCATGCCGTTGCGCGCGTGCTGCAGTCCGGCGTTGGCGCCTGCCTGCCCGTTGGCGCTCCCCAGCTCGGTGCTCAACTGCGCCCGCGTGCCCTCGAACAGCGACTCGCGGTAGCTCGCGTGCGGCGTGATCACGTTGATCAGCCCGCCGACCGCGTTCGAGCCGTACAACAGCGTCGCGGGCCCACGCACGATCTCGATGCGCTCGGCGCCGGCGGCGTCCACCGCGACGCCGTGGTCGCCCGATTCGCCCGACAGGTCTCCGGTGCGAACCCCGTCCTCCATGATCAGCACCCGGTCGCCGTCGAAACCGCGGATGATCGGCCGGTTCGCTCCGGGCCCGAAGCCGCGGACGGCAATGCCCGGCTCGTGCTCCAGCGCAGTGGAAAGATCGCCGGTCGACGCTCGGGCGACGTCGAACGCGTCCACCGTCGACACGGCGTTGAACGCCTCCAGCGCCGTCTCGGCGCCGCCCGCCGAGGCCGTCACGGTGACCTCCTCCTGCACGGGCGAGAGGCTCAGCGCGAAGTCCGCCGTGGCCGTCCCGCGGGGTTCGACCCGCACTGTCTGCCGGCCCGCGGTCAGATGCTCCCGCTGCGCGACGATCTCGTACTCGCCGGCCGGCACGCCGTCGATCTCGAACCTGCCCTGCTCGTCGGTCAGTGCGACGGCGCCGGAGCCGACGACGAGGATCACGGCGCCCCGGACAAGGCCCCCGTGCCCTTCCAGCGTCACCGTGCCGCGCACGGCGCCGGTCTCCTGGGCCAGCAGCGGCGTTCCATTGGCGGCGGCGGTGACCACGGCCACCGCAAAAATTGATGCGATCCTTCGGTACATCTCTCCCTCTCTCCCTGATCCCTTCCACAATCCCAACGGTTCATCGCTCCGCTGCCGCCGTGCATGGAAGACCGCACGGGCCGCGCACGACGGCCGGGCGCCGGGGCACATGGCACCAGGCGACACCGGCCGGCGGCGGCCCCCGCAGTGCGGGAGACACGGGCCTTCGCGCGGGGTGCATTTGCCTGCACCACCGACGCGGGGGTCTCACCAGCTATGGCGGCACGACAGGCGAACGAAGCGCGTAACGAGAACCAGGAGTCTGCGCCGTAGAACCGTGCGGGCTCCGCAAGGCGCGCACGGCGCGCCTCGGCGGGAGCGGCGCGGAGCTATGGGGTCCCCGCCAGCGGACGCCGGGGTTCGGGGCGCAGCCCCGTCCGATGGAAGCTAGGCGGGAGGGGCGCGGGCCGGAAGGCGGCGGAAATGACCGGATGCGATCCATCCACCGTCGACAGCCTGCTCGATCGGCTCCGGAACGTTCGCGAATCCGATGTGGAACGATCCGGAAAGTTCGGCGGCAGGCTGGTGCCGGAGCTGGCAGACCGCGCAGTCCTGATCGGCTGCGTGCTCCTCGTGGCAGATGGCCGCGGCGATTGTGGCACCGGCCAGCACCAGCGCCAGGACGACGGTCCAGGCGCGCCAGCCGGGGCCGCGTCGTGCGAGCCCCGTGTGCACGTATCCTCCTTTGGCCATCGAGTTTCGACGTTAGCAGAGGCGGCCGTCGGACGGCAAGCATGGACGCCGCCCGCCCCGCCCGCCGCCGTGCAACCGCGCCCCGGCCGTCGCTCCCCGACGGCACGGCTGGCAGGCAGCGCTGCGCTTGACTCCGGCTCGCTTTGCTTCTTGAATAGGTGCATGGTGCCATCGCAGCGGACCGCGGCAGTGGCAGCCGCACTGCTCCTCGCGCTCGCGCTCGTGCCTGCAGGCATCGCGCTCCACGAGCACGAGGCCGACGTGCAGGCCGCCGCGCACGCGGACTGCGACGCCTGCCACTTCCGGCACCTGTCGGGAATCGTCACCGACGGCGCGCCCGCGCCGGCCGCACCCGGTCTCGTCGCCCACGCGGCGGGGTCGCCCGCCCCGCACGGCGAACGGGGCACGCCAATCGACACCTGTCCCACGCGCGGCCCGCCCGCGTAGCTCCTCGTCGCACCCGCTGCGACATCCCGTACTCGCACGCCGTACTCGCACGAATCGTTCGGTCGTCGGATCGCTGCAGGCACGGGCACAGGCGCCGGTTCGTGCGCCGGTGCTCCCGGAATCAACGCTCGAAACGGAGGAACACTCATGTCAGATCTTCGCAGACGACAGCTCGTTTCCCGCTGCATGGCAGCCACTGCCCTGCTGGCCCTCGGCGCCGCCGGCCCGGCGATTGCCACGGCGCAGGCCCAGGATGCCGCCGAGCAGCCCTTCATGGCAGGCGCACCGCTCGACCTCTCCTCGAACGCCAGGACCTTCGGCGGCTTCCGCTTCGCCGAGAGCATGGCCTACGACGAGGTCCGCGACCTGTACGTCGCGGTCAACGCCGGCATCGCCCAGGACGTCATCCCGAACGACGGCTACATCTCGCTGATCAATCCCGACGGCACGACCCACACGCTGAAGTGGATCGGCGTCGACCGCAACGGCCTGACGCTGAATCACCCGCTCGGCAGCGACATCGTCAACGGCATGCTGTACGTGGCCGACATCAACGTCGTGCGCTGGTTCGACATGGAGAGCGGCGAGCCGCGCGGCAGCGTCGTCGTGGACGACGCGCAGCGCTTCAACGACATCGAGGTTGCCGAGGACGGCACCATCTGGGCCACGCAGACCGGGACCGAGGAGAGCGGCACCTGGCGCGTGTACCGCATCGGGCCGGACGGCGACTCGTCGGTCGTCGTCGAGGGCGCGCCGCTGGCGCGGCCCAACGGCATCGCCTTCGACCCGGACGGCAACATCGTCGTGGTGAACATCGGCGACAACGCGGTCCTCACGTTCTCGCCCGACGGCGAGCTCGTCAGGACCGAGCACGCGGTCGACGGCGGCAACGACGGGCTGGTGGTGCTGGACGACGGCACGAAGTACGTCTCCAGCGTCCGCATCGGCACCGTCTCGCGCATCCGTCCGGGAGAGGCGGCCGAAGTCGTGGCGTCCGGCATCCCGAGCGCCGCCTCGATGGCCTACGACTCCAAGCGCAACCGGCTGCTCATCCCGATGAACAACTGGAACGCGATCACCATCGTCGAGCTCGACTGATCCACAGGCGGGACCATGACGAAGGCGGGCCGGCCGACAACTCTCGCGACGCTGCTGGCGGCGTGCGCCCTGCTGTCGGCCGGCTTCGCCTCCGTCTCCCACGGACATGACGACGGGCACGCCGGCGGCGACGGTCACCAGTGCATAGCCTGCTGCCTCCAGCACCACGCTCCCGCAACGACGACGACGGCCCCCGCACCTTCCCCGCCGGACCTAGCGGCCCTGGCGGCCGCGGCGAGCTGCCGGCGGTGCGGCTGCACCGCCGCGCGCTCCGCCCGGACGACCCGCGGACCGCCCGCGTAACACCTCCCCCATATGCGTCGGCGGCGCGGCGGCTCCACCGGAATCGACCGCGACGCCGACTATCCGAATCGTGGAAATCGGCTGGAGCTCGCCCGCCGTGCGCGGGCGCGTCGGCCGCGGGAGGAGATGTTCCATGCGTATTCGCCGCCATGTTGCAGCCGCGGCGCTCGCCCTGAGCGCCGCGGCAACCGCCGGACCGCTGGCCCCGAGTCCGGCCTTCGCGTTCGAAGAAGCCGGATCGATCCAGGGCATCGTCGTGGCCGAGGACGGCGGCGTGCCGCTGCCGGCCGCGCTCGTCGTCCTGGACGGCACCGGCCTGTCGGCCACCACCGGCGCCGACGGCGCGTTCGCCATCGACGGCGTCACCGCCGGTGCGTATCGGCTGACCGTGACCCGCGAAGCCTTCGCGGAGCTCGCCCTCCCGGTGACGGTGGTGGCCGGACAACCGGTGCTGCTGGACCTGCGGCTCGCGGTGCTGCAGTTCGCGGAGAGCGTCGTGGTGACGGCTACGCAGACCGAACGCGCGGTCACCGAGGTCGCGGCCAGCGTCACGATTCTCGACGCGGAGACCATCGAGGCGTCGTCGGCCCGCAACCTGCAGGACCTGCTGCGCAGGACGCCCGGCTTCGATCTGGCGGAGACCTCCGGCATGGCCGCCCGCGCCAACTCGTCGCTCGTCATGCGCGGCGTTCCCGGCACCAAGCGGGCCCTGCTGCTGGTGGACGGGCTGCCGGCCAACGATCTGGGCCACGGCAGCCTGGCCGGCCTGAGCCTCGTGCCGCTCGAATCGCTGGAGCGCGCCGAGGTGGTGCGCGGACCGTTCTCGAGCCTCTACGGCGCCAACGCCTTCTCGGGCGCCATCAACGCCATCACCCGGCCCGGCGCAGGCCCGCCCGCCGCGGACTTCTTCGCCAGCGGCGGCTCGGCCGGCTACTACCAGCTCGGCACCTCGGTGCGCGGGGAATCCGGTCCCGTCGCCTATTCCCTGACGGCGGATCGCCGCAAGGTCGACAACGTCTACAACCGCGACACCCGCACCGTGCCCGCCATCGGCGGCGACGGCAGCCTGGGGTCGCGGGAGGTTCCGTTGCGCAACGTCGGCTACGAGGACGTGCGCATGATGGGCCGCCTGGACTTCTCCGTCTCCGACGCGTGGCGCGTCACGCTGCTGCCGCGCATCTCGCGCTACGAGACGGGCCTCGACCTGTCGTCCCGGCTGCCGGCCGCGGTCGAGGAGCACAAGCGGGACACCGCGTTCAACCTCGGGGGCATCCTCCGCTACGCCGGGACCGGCGCGCTGTCGGCGCAGATCCGCACGAGCTACCGCTACTCGACCCAGCGCCTCTTCCAGGAGAACTTCACCCTCGCCCCGACGCGGCTGACCACCATCGTCGATCCGCCCGGACCGGCCGTCGTCGAGTCGGTGACGCGCGGCGTGTTTCCGTTCGCGGCGCTCACCGGGCAGGACACCGACTTCTACAGCGCGCTCGTCGAGCCGCAGCTCACCTGGGCGCCGAACCTCGATCACACCGTCGTCTTCGGGGCGAGCTACACGCGCGAGCACGGCGCGTTCGGCGACAGCACCATCGCCGATCGTTCCAACCTGCTCGGCTCGGACGCGACGCTGGCGCGGATAGCGGCCGGCATACAGGCCGGCATGGCGGCGGGCGGCGTGCCCAACCCGACCGTCACGCTGGTGCGCGACCCGGCGATCGGCGCCGCCTTCCCCCTGTCGCGGGGCCAACGGGAGCAGTTCGACATCTTCGCGGCGTACGTGCAGGACGAGTGGGCGCTGGCCGACGGGCTGCGGCTGGTCCCCGGCCTGCGCTACGACCACCACTCGGTGTTCGGATCGGTCGGCTCGCCGAAGGTGTCGCTGCTGTACGCCGTGACGCCGACCACGCGGGTGCGCACGTCCGCGGGTCGCGCCTTTCGCGCGCCGAGCCTGTTCGAGCTGTTCGGCAACGTCGTCTTCCACGGGCCCATCCCCGGACTGCCGAACCCGGATCTGGACCCCGAGCACATCACCTCGTTCGACGCCGGGATCCAGCACGAGGTGAGCCGCGCGTTCCGGGCGGAGATGAACGTCTTCCACAACGACATGACGGATCTCATCCAGCTCACCATCTCGCCGCAGCGCGACCACTTCGACTGGGTCAACGTCGCCGAGGCGCGCTCGACCGGCCTGGAGCTGGTGGCTAACGGCGACGCGACGTCGTGGCTCGGCTACTACGCCAACTACTCGTACACCGACAGCGAGGACCGCGCGACCGGCAACGCGCTGGCGCTGGTGCCGCGGCACAAGGTCAACGCGGGACTCCAGTTGGGCGCGGAGCTCGGGTCGTGGGGCCTGACCGGTTCGATCGATCAGCGCTGGGTCGGCACGCGCACGCAGAGCTCGTCGGGCATCCCGGTGCTGCTCGACGAGTACGCGCGCACCGACCTCGCGCTCTACCTGCGCCCGAACAACGATCTGCGCGTGGGCATCCACGTGCTGAACGTGATGGACGCCGACTACCAGGAGACCGCGGCCAGCCCCACGCTCGGCCGCCTCGTCTCGGTGAACCTGACGGTGACGCCGTTCTAGCGGGAGACCCGATGACTGACACGACAGAACCGACACGGGTGGGGCCGGTCCGGACGCGGCTGGCCGGCCTGTGGTCCCGTCGCAAGCGGATCGCGGCGGCCCTGCTCGCGGCGGCGGTGCTCTGGGGCGGCTTCGCCGCCTACCAGCGCCACCTCGCGGTGACGCGGGTCGCCTTCGTCAACTTCCCCGGCTTCCAGCTCGCCCGCATCGAGCGCGCGCGCCGGAGCGGGGCGGTGCGGGTCGAGTCGCTCGACATGGCGGCCCTGGACCGGGCCGCCGACTACCCGGTCGTCTACGTGTTCGGACGCGGCCTGCAGCTCGACCAGACCCAGCTCGCGCACCTGCGCGAAGCCGGCCGCGGCGGCGCGCGCCTCTTCGTGCAGGGCGCCACGAACCCGACGCTCGACGTTACCAACCTGCGCGGCCCGCAACTCGACGCGGCCAACGCCTACCTCGAGTTCGGAGGCGCCGAGAACTACGCGCGGCTGCTCAACTTCTCGCGCGTGGAGCTCGACGGCAAGGCGTTCCGCGCGGAGCCGGTGCAGCCGCCGGTCGAGCGCTCCATGGACGTGCTGTTCCACCTGGACGACGGCCTGACGTTCGAGACCGTCGACGCGTTCGACGCCTACTACGCGGCGCAGGGACTGGCCAAGCCGGGCGCGCCGACAATCGCCCTGCTCACGAGCGTGCCCGGCCCGTTCAACGCGAACCGGGACCACGTCGATGCCTTCATCCGCGCGCTCGAAGGCCGCGCGTGGAACGTCTACCCGGTTGCCGCCGTCGAGAAGCGCCTCGACTTCCTGCAGCAGATTGCGCCCGATCTCGTGGTGCTGATGCCGCACGGGCGGCTCACCCTGGGGCGCGCCGACGAGGCCATCGCCTGGCTGCGGGAGCGCGACGTCCCCATGCTGACGCCCGTGTCGGTGTTCCAGAACCACGACGAGTGGGTGACCGACCAGCAGGGCATGGCCGGCGCCATGCTCACGATGAGCGTCGTCCTGCCCGAGCTCGACGGCGGGGTGGCGCCCTACGCGGTGGCGGCGCAGTTCACCGACGCGGACGGCTACGAGATCTTCGACGCGGTGCCGGCGCGCCTCGACACCTTTTGCGACCTCGTCGAGCGCTGGCTGGCGCTGAAGGCGAAGCCCAACCGCGACAAGCGCGTGGCCATCTACTACTACAAGGGCCCCGGCAAGAACGCCATGAACGCCGGCAGCCTGGAGGTGGCGCCGAGCCTGCTGAACCTGCTGCGCGCGCTGCGCGACGCCGGCTACACGGTCGAGGGGCTCCCCGCGACCGACGACGAGTTCTGGGAGCTCGTCCAGACGAAGGGTCCGGTGCTCGGACCCTACGCGCGCGGCGCGTTCGAGGAGTACGTGGCCAGCGGGGATCCGGCGCTGGTGCCGGCCGGCGAGTACGCCGCGTGGCTGGCGGAGGATCTCGAGCCGGGCATGCGCGACGCCGTCGTCGAGCAGTACGGCCCCGCCCCGGGCGAGTACATGACGGTCGGCCAGGGCGCGGAGACCGCGCTGGCCGTCGCCCGCGTCGAGTTCGGCAACGTCGCCATCCTGCCGCAGCCCCTGCCGGGCGTCGGCGACGACACGTTCCGGCTGGTGCACGGCGCCCGGAAGGCGCCGCCGCACCCCTACGTCGCCTCCTACCTGTGGACCCGCAACGCCTTCGAGGCCGACGCCGTCATGCACTTCGGCACCCACGGCAGCCTGGAGTTCACGCCGTGGAAGCAGATCGCGCTGTCGGCCTTCGACTGGTCGGACGCGCTCGTGGGCGGGATGCCGCACGTCTACGTCTACGTCATGAGCAACGTCGGCGAGGGGATCATCGCCAAGCGCCGCTCCTACGCGGCCACCGTGACGCACCTGACGCCGCCGTTCATGGAGGGCGGGCTGTACGACGGGCTGCGGCCGCTGCGGGACCGGCTCGACAGCTATCGCAACGCGGCCGACGGCCCGGTCCGGACGGAGCACGCGCGGACTATCCGGCGCCTGGCGACGGAGCTGAACCTGCACGTGGACCTCGGCCTCGACCCCGCCGCGGCGTGGTCGGCGGACGAGATGTTCCGCCTGAGCAACCACGTCGAGACCATCGACGGGGAGAAGGTCGCGCAGGGGCTCTACACCCTCGGCAGCGCCTTCACCGCGGCCGAGGTCGACTCGACGGCGGAGCTGATGGCGATCGATCCCATCGCCTACGCCCTGGCCCGCATCGACACCGTCAAGGGCGCGGTCGAGGCCGCCGACCTGGAGGACGAGGTGCTGTTCGACCGCCGCTATCGCCGCCGCGCGCGCGGCGCCTACGCCCGTCGCATCGCGGGCGCGGACGCCGGGGCGGTGCTCGCCGACCTGGTGGCGGAGGCCGATCGGCAGCACGCCCATGCCTGGCGCGAGGCGGCGCGGCGGCCCTCGGACGACGACATCATCCGCGGCTTCATCTCGATGGGCGCGGGCGCCCGCAACCGGCCGGACGCGGCCGCGCCGAAGGCCCGCGCGGGCGAGCTCGAGGACCTCGTGGCGCGCATCATGCCGCACCCCCGCAAGGTGGAGTTCGTCGAGCGGCTGCGGTCGGAGCAGGAGTTCGCGCGCACGTCGCAGATCCTCGATCCGGCGCAGCTCGAGCGCGCGCGGACCATCGCCGCCGTCATCCCGCCGATGGCCGAGGCGCTGGAGATCGCCCAGGACCCGGACGTGTTCGCCCTGCTCGAGGCGATGCAGGACGCGGCGCTCCGCGAGCGCACCTTCGCGCTGCTGACGGATCCGGGGCTCGTCGACCGCGTCGAGGAAGAGAAACGGCGGCTGGCGGCGGAGCGGCTCGCGCTCGCCCTCGACGCGCCGCAGGTCGCGGCGCTCGAGCGGGCCTGGCGCCACCCGGCGGCCGGCGGGCTGGCGGCCGCCGCCAGCAAGGACATCGAGCGGACGCTGGCGGCGGTGGCCTTCTATCGGGAGCACCGCACAACGCTGGGCGGCCAGCTTCGAGGCGTCGACGCGCCCGCGGCGGATCGCCTGCGGAAGGTCCTCGGCGACGCGGCGTTCGACCGGCGCCTCGACGCCGCCGTCGGCGCCGCGGAGGTCGAGCTGGAGGCGCGCGCCGCCCGGGACGCCGAGCTGGCCCGCGCGGTCCTGACGCTGGAGGCGAGCGTGACCGGCATCGACCGGCACCGCGGCGGCCTGCGCGACAGCTCGGACCTCGAGCTTGCGAGCGTCGTGCGCGCCCTCGCCGGCGGCTACGTCGAGCCCACGCCCGGGGGCGACCCCATCGTCAACCCCGACGCCGTCCCCACCGGGCGCAACCTCTTCTCGATCGACGCCGAGAGGACGCCCTCGCCGGAGGCGTGGGCGGTGGGACGCCGGCTGGCCGAGACGCTGCTCGACGAGCACCGGCGGCGGCACGACGCGTATCCCAGGAAGGTCGCGTTCACGCTCTGGCCCAGCGAGTTCATCGGCACCGAGGGCGCCACCATCGCCCAGATCTTCCACCTGCTCGGCGTCGAGCCGGTCTGGGACCCGTTCGGACGCGTCGCCGACCTGCGCCTGATGGCGGCGGCCGACCTCGGCCGGCCCCGCATCGACGTCGTCGTCCAGACGGCCGGCCAGCTCCGCGACCTCGCCGCCTCGCGCCTCGCGCTCATCAACCGTGCCGTCGTCATGGCGGCCGAGGCGCGCGACGCGGAGACGCACGCCAACTTCGTCCACGAGGGGCGTCTGCGCGCCGAGGAAGTGATGAAGGAGCGCGGCCTCTCGCCGGCCGACGCGCGCCGCTACTCCACGCTGCGGGTCTTCGGCGGCGTCAACGGCAACTACGGCACCGCCATCATGGAGATGGTCGAGCGCGGCGACCGGTGGGAGGACGACGCCGAGGTGGCCGGCCAGTACCTGCGCAACATGGGCGCGGTCTACGACCAGGGCGATCTGTGGAGCTTCTACGCCGAGGGCATCTTCGAGGCGGCGCTCGCCGGCACGGAAGTCGTCGTGCAGCCGCGGGAGAGCCACACCTGGGGCGCGCTCAGCCTCGACCACGTCTACGAGTTCATGGGCGGGCTGAGCATGGCCGTGCGCCACGTGACCGGCCGCGACGCGGACGCCTACTTCAACGACTTCCGCAACGCCCAGCGGCCGCGCGTGACGGACCTGAACGAGACGGTCTGGACCGAGGCGCGGTCGACGCTGCTGAACCCGGCCTACATCGGCGAGATGCAGACCGGGGGGGCCTCGTCGGCCGAGCAGTTCGCCGAGACGTTCCGCAACACCTACGGCTGGAACGTGATGAAGCCGGCCGCAATCGACGACGCGCTCTGGAACGAGCTGTACGACGTGTACGTCGACGACCGCCACGACCTCGGCGTCGAGGCGTTCTTCCGGCGTGAGAACCCGTATGCCCTGCAGGAGATGACGGCGGTGATGCTCGAGACCGTGCGCAAGGGCCTCTGGGACGCCTCGCCGCGGCAGGTGGCCGCGCTGGCGGAGCTGCACGCCCGCCTCGTGGAGGAGTTCGAGGCGGGCTGCAGCGGCTTCGTCTGCGACAATGCGGCCCTGGCGTCGTTCATCGCCGAGCAGGCTCCGGCCGACCTCGCGGCGAGCTATCGGCGCGAGCTGCAGCAGGCCCTGACGTCGAGCGTCGAGCTGGCCGAGGCGAGCGTGGTCCTGGCGGAGCAGGACGCGGAGCCGCGGCCGGCCGACGCGGCGGCGAACCGGCCGGGCCCGGCGCGGGCCGCCTGGCTGGGCGTGGCCGTCGTCGCGGCCCTGTTCGTCATCGCGCTGCTCGCGCTGCGGAGGCGGCGGCGCACGACCTGACAGGCCGGAGTCGTGGAAGCGGCACTCGACATCGCGGCGGGAACGGGCGTCATCCTGTTCCTGCTGGCGACGGCGTTCATCGAGCGGGGGTGGGGGCGGCTGCTGGTCGTCGCGCTGGTGGCGGCAATCGCCTACGCCTTGCACCCGCTTGCCGTGCGCCAGAGCCTGTCCGCGTTCATCGGCGGCCTGGACGGCGCCCGCGTGCAGACGCTGGCGGCCGTGCTGACGCTGGACGGCGTCCTCGGCTGCGCCGGGGCCACCCTGCTGCTGCGCGCGCGGCACGGCCCGCCGTTGCGCCGCATCCGCCGGCTCGCCGCGTGCCATGTTGGCGTCGTCCCCGTGCTCGCGCTGTTCTACCTCGAGATGAAGGCGTTCGACGCGGCGTCGGAATGGTCCTTCGCAACGACCGCGCTGGCGCTCTGCCTGGCCGTCGTCGTCGCGGGCCTGGCGGGCAGCGAGGCGCTTCGGCGGCTCCTGCCGGATCGGGATCTGCGAGCCGAGCTGCGCCTGCTGGTGCACGCGGGCCAGGTGGCGCTGGCCGCCGGACTCACCGCGTTCGCCCTGCAGGGCGGTGTGCGGAGCACCGCGGCGGCGCTCGAAGCCGGCCCCCACGCCGTGGTTGCCGCCGCGGCGGCCGTCGGGGTCCTGGCCGGCTACTGGAGCCATCGCCGGCGCCTGCGCCGCGTTGCCGGCCAGGAGTCTGCACCGTAGGAACGGTGCAGACTCCGCACGGCGCGCCTCGGCGGTAGCGGCGCGGGGCGCAGGGGTCCCCGCAAGCGGACGCCGGGGGTGGGGGCAAGACCCCGTCTGATTGAAGCTGACCCATGGAACTGTTGACGCGCGCGCTGTACCTGCTCTCGACCGGCCTGCTGGTCCCGGTCATCGTCCTGCTGCTCGTACTCTTTGCCCGCTCGCTGCTGCTCGCGGGACAGACCTACGGCGCCTGGCTGGCGCGGCTCCGGTTCCGCTCCGCGCTGCGGCCCCTGCTCGACCGGCTCGACCGCGACAACGTGGAGGCTCGGCTCCGCGCCGCCGACCTGCCCCCCGAGCCGCGGTGGAGGCCGGCGATCGCGCGCCTGCTCGACCACGGCCGGTCGGCGGCGCAGCGCGAGAAGGCGCTCGCCGATTTCGAGGCGGGCTGCGAAACGGACCTCGCGGCGGCGCGGTCCATGGCCCGGCTGGGCCCGATGCTCGGCCTCATGGGCACGCTCATCCCGATGGGGCCGGCGCTGGTGGGACTGGCGGCCGGGGACATCGCGGCGATGGCCGAGAACCTGCAGGTGGCCTTCTCCACCACGGTCGTCGGCCTCTTCGTCGGCGGCACCGGCTTCGCCGTGCAGCAGGCCAAGCAGCGCTGGCACACCGAGGCGCTCAACGACCTCGAGTTCGTGAGCGGGCTCATCGGGGAACGGACGTCCATGCACGAAGAAGGAGGGCCGGATGAGAGGCAGGAGACGGCGGCGGAGACTCGGCGCGGCGCTTCATGACGACAGCGACCCGCTCGGCGCCATCGCGAACCTGTTCGACGTGGCCATGGTCTTCGCCGTGGCGCTCATGGTGGCCATGGTCAGCCGCTGGCAGTTGACGGAGTTCCTCACGCAGGAGGACTTCACGATGGTCAAGAATCCCGGCACGGCGGAGATGGAGATCATCACGCAGGCGGGCGGCGAGATCACCCGCTATCAGGCCGAGGACGCCGGCGACGCCGCGGGCCGCCGCGGCCGGCGGGTCGGCATCGCCTACCAGCTCGACAGCGGGGAGATCATCTACGTGCCGGAAGCGCCCTGATCTCTTCCGTTCGCGGCCGCCGGCCGTCACGCCGACGGCTCGATGCGCAGCGCGCGCCCGGTGGTCCGTCAGCAGGAACTCGCGCCGGCGCCACGGTAGAATGCCGGCCGTGGCTTCCAGGCACGCGGACTGGCTCCGTCAGGCCGCTGCCGATCTGCGCCTGGCCCGCCACGCGCGGGACGGCAACGCCCACGACTGGGCGTGCTTCGCGGCCCACCAGGCCGCCGAGAAGGCGCTCAAGGCTGTCCTGATGAGCCGCGGCGCGGACGCCTGGGGCCACACGGTGACCGCGCTGCTCGGCGTCGCCGCCGCGGACGAAGACGTACCGGAGGAGCTGGTGGTCTGCGCCAAGACGCTCGACAAGCACTACATTCCGACGCGCTACCCGAACGGCCTCGACGCGGGGGCGCCGACGGACTTCTATACGCGGAAGGACTCCGACGATGCAATCGCCTGCGCCGAACGGCTCGTCGGCTTCGCTCGTCGTCAAGCCGAACAACGAAGCCGCGGTTGAGCAGGCGGTTCGCCGCTGGGCGGCGGAGATCGCCGCCCGGAGACCCGAGGTGCGGCGCATCGTGTGGTTCGGATCGCGGGTCGGCGGGACGCCGTCGCCGGGCAGCGACGTAGACGTCTGCCTCGTGCTCGCGCGCTCCGACAAGCCGTTCCGGGAACGCGCCGGCGACTACCTGCCGCTGGGTTTTCCAGTGGGGCTGGATCTGTTTCCCTACACGCAGGAGGAGCTGGACCGGCTGCGGCGCGAGCATCCTGCCTGGCACCGGACGCTCACCGCGGGCGTGGACCTGCTGGCGGGCCGGATGACGCACTAGACTAGCAGGCTAGTGTCGCACCGAACTGGCCCTCGCCGGCTCCTATCCACAAACTAGCCACCGCGCGGCACCAACTCGGCATCCTTGTTCTCCGCAAGGTTCTCCGCAAGCCTCGCCGCCCCTCACTCCGACGGCTCGATGCGCAGCAGCGCGCCCTCGTCGGGGTGGTCCGTGAGGAGGTACAGAAACCCGTCGGGGCCCTGCCTGACCTCGCGGATGCGCTGGCGGAGCTCCCGCAGCATCGATTCGCGCCGCAGCTCCTCCAGGCGGTCGTTGAGCACGATGCGCTGCAGGTGACCGGTGCCCGGGATGCCGCCCTCCTGCAGTGAGCCCACGAAGACGTTGCCCTGCCAGGCCGGGAAGCGGTCGCCGGTGTAGACGGCCAGCCCGGCGGCCGCGATGGCGGGCAGCCACACGACGACCGGCGACTCGTAGCCGTCGCGCGTCGGATGCTGCGAGACCCGCGCGCCGGGGTAGAGGCGCCCGAAGCTCATCAGCGGCCAGCCGTAGTTGCGCCCCGGCAGGAGGACGTTCAGCTCGTCGCCGCCGTTGGGACCGTTCTCGTGCTGCCAGATGTCCCCGGTCCCGGGGTGCAGCATGAGCCCGAGGGTGTTGCGGTGTCCGATGGTGTAGATCTCCGGCCGATGGCCCGGCGTGTCCACGAACGGGTTGTCGTCGGGCACCGACCCGTCGTCGTTGAGGCGCAGCACCTTGCCGCGCAGGCTGGCCGGGTCCTGGGGGGCGTCGAGCAGGTCGCCGGCGAGGGAACGGATGCGGCCGCCGGTGGACATGTAGACCTTGCCGTCGCGGCCGAAGGCGACGCGTCCGTTGAGACCCGAGTTGGTATGGAACGGCGCGGTCACGACCAGGTCCTCGACGTCGTGCAGGGCGTGCCCCGCCAGCCGCCCCCGCGCGAGCGCCGGCGAGCCGCGGCCGTCGTCGTGCCCCTTGGTGTAGGTGAGATATAGAGCAGCCCGTGGCAAAAGTCGGGGAACCGGCCTGGCTCCGGCGCGATCGACCTCGTACACTGAGACACGATGGCAATGGGCAAGCGACCGGGAGCGCGACAGGGGTCGCCGCTGTGGGTGACGACGGCGGATTTGCCGACGAGTGCCGGGCATCCGTTCTTTGAGCGTCTGAACCGGGTTCTGGACGAGGGCGGGTTCGACGCTTTCGTCGAGGGACAGTGCGCGGTGTTCTACGCGGCGCGGGTGGGGCGTCCGAGTCTGCGTCCCGGGCGGTATTTCCGGATGCTGTTGATCGGGTATTGAACTAACCCGCTTCGCGGGAGCCAGGCACACGCCGACCGGATCGGTCGGTCTCCATCCGACTGCTTCCTGATCCCTTTCGCTCCTCGTCGTCCTCCGTAGGCTCCTCTGCACGACCGCCTGGATGGACCAGGCCGGTGCTGTTCACGGAGGAGTCTCACCATGACCGTGCTTCGCCAACGGATGCTCGACGACATGCGGATCCGGAACCTGGCGGCCGAGACGCAAACCTCGTACCTTCGGCAGGTTGCGAAATTCGCGCGTTACCACGGGCAATCTCCCGAGCTGCTGGGTCCCGAGGACATCCGGACCTACCAGTTGCACTTGATCGATGACCGGCAGCTCGCGCCGACGTCAGTGGCGGGCACCGTGGCAGCGCTGCGTTTCCTCTATCAGGTCACGCTCAAGCGGGACTGGGCGGTCGAGGCCCTACCGTTGCCGAAGCGCGGCGAGACGCTGCCGGTCATCCTGAGCCCCGAAGAGGTCGTTCGGTTTCTCGCCGGCGTGGCGCGTCCCAAGCACCGCATGATCCTCACCACGTGCTACGCCGCGGGGTTGCGACTCGGCGAGGCGCTGCGGCTCCAGGTTGCCAACGTCGACAGCAACCGGATGGTCCTGCATGTCGCACAGGGCAAGGGCGCTCGAGATCGCTATGTCATGCTCTCGCCGACGCTGCTCCAGCAGTTGCGGGCCTGGTGGCGGGTCGAGCGGCCGGCCCGGTGGCTCTTCCCGGGGCGAAATCCGGAGCAGCCGATGCAGAAGGGGACCGTCCAGTGGGCGTGTCGCCTCGCCCGGTATCGCAGTCGGCTAGCCCGGAAAATTCTTGACGTCGTCGAATCGGTCGCTGGCCGAGCCCTGATCGTTGAGCGAAGGAGGTCTTCGGTTGCCACACGGGGCAGGTGGCAGCGTGGTGGAGCGGTATGGCGTGGTTGCGGGGTGTACGAGGCGCCAGACGCGGACAGCTTCGCCGACAGGGCGCTTGCGTAGATTCCGGGAGCTGTTGGGGAAGCGGCGACTAGGCAAGCCGGTGACGCCGCACTCGCTCCGCCACGCGTTCGCCGTTCACCTGCTGGAAGTCGGCACCGACGTCCGCACCATTCAGCTGCTGCTCGGTCATCGGCGGCTGGAGACCACGGCGCGCTACCTCCGCTTGGCGACGACCAAGGTCTGTTCGGCGACCAGCCCGCTCGACTTGCTGCCCCGGCCGGAGACCGCGTCGGTCCCCACGCACTGATCGGGGGCCGCCGTGGCTCGTTCGCTCCTTCGCGTGGCGGAGGTCTTCCGCCGCTACGGCGACGTGTATCGTGCCCGGGCCGGGGCCGCGTTGTCGACCGCGCACCTGCGCGTGATGGCTGCCATCGAGCAGTGTCGGACCGCGGCGCTCGGCGGCCATGTCGAGGCGTGCGACCGCTGCGGTCACAAGCGGGTCTGGTACAACAGCTGCCGCAACCGGCATTGCCCCTCGTGTCAATCGTTGGCGCGGGCGCGATGGGTCGATGCCCGCACCGCGGAGCTGCTCGACTGCGAGTACTTCCACGTCGTCTTCACCGTACCGCAGGTGGTGGCGGCGATCGCCCTGCAGAATCCCGCCGCCGTCTACGGGATCCTGTTCCGGGCCACCGCCGAGACGCTGCGCACGATCGCCGCCGATCCGGAACACTTGGGCGCCGAGATCGGCTTCATCGCGGTGCTGCACACGTGGGACCAGACCCTCGGTCTGCACCCGCACCTGCATTGCGTGGTTCCCGGGGGCGGGCTCTCCAGCGACGGGGCGCGCTGGGTCGCGTGCCGGCCGGGATTCTTCTTGCCGGTGCGTGTGCTCTCCCGCCTATTCCGCCGCCTCTTTCTCAGGCACCTCGAAGAAGCCTTCGACACCGGGCGGCTGCGCTTCGGCGGAACGCTGAGCACCCTGACCGAGCGTCGCGCGTTCGTCGCGCACCTGGCGCCCGCGCGTGAGACCGAGTGGGTGGTCTACGCCAAACCTCCATTCGGCGGCCCGCAGCAGGTGCTCGACTACGTGGGTCGCTACACGCACCGCGTGGCCATCTCCGACGATCGACTGGTCGATGTCGAGGCCGGCCAGGTCCGCTTCCGGTATCGGAACTCCCGGACCGAACCCCCCTCGGTCGCCACGGCCACGCTCAGCGCACCGGAGTTCATCCGGCGGTTTCTGCTGCACGTGCTGCCGACCGGCTTCCACCGCATTCGCTACTACGGCCTGTTCGGCAATCGCCACCGGACTGCGAAGCTGGCCCGCTGCCGGGAACTGCTCGGAATGGCGCCGCCGCGCCCCGCCGACCCGCCACCCGACTATCGCGATCACCACGAAGTGCTCACCGAAGAGTCGCTGCGCACGTGTCCGAGCTGCGGCGACGGACACATGACGGTGGTCGAGACCGTGCCACGTGCGTACCCGCGGCCAGACATCATTGATACGTCATGACACGACCGACCGCTTCCACCGCAACACTGCGCGCCGCACATGACGGGAGAAGTCTGTCTCGCGTCCCTCTCTCACGACGCCTCGACGGCCCTCGTGTTCTCCAGCCCTCCGACTTCGCTCGTCGCAGGCCTCCAGGAGCTGCGCAGCGGCGCCCGCCGAGCCCAAGCCACGCCACCGCCTGCGTCCTCGGTCGACAGCCGGGCCGATTCAATCCCCATAGCGTCCAGGGGGCAGCGGCTTAGTTCAATCTATCTGTCGCTCACCGGCGCGGCGAGCGATCGTGAACCTTCTGCCGCACCGCTGGGCGCCGCGCCGCCGACCGAAAGATGCTCTGCATTTCGAGGGCCTGTCGTCGGAGCGTGGGATTGCGTGGCGGGTGGCCGACTCGCTGAGCCTGCGGTCGTTCCTGGACCTGGATGTGACCGAGGCGGCGCCGAACCACTCGACGCTGTCTCGGACGCGTCGGCTGATCGATGTGGAGACGCACGGAGCCGTGTTCACGTGGGTTCTCGAGCGGCTGTCGGAAGCGGGTCTGGTTCGGGGCAAGACGGTCGGCGTCGATGCGACGACGCTGGAAGCGAACGCGGCGATGCGGAGCATCGAGCGTCGGGACACGGGCGAATCGTACGAGGCGTTTCTGCAGCGTCTGGCGGAAGCCTCGGGGCTTGCGACGCCGACGCGCGCGGAGTTGGCGCGTTTCGACCGGTCCCGAAAGGGCAAGAAGACGTCGAACAAGGACTGGCAGTCTCCCCAGGATCCGGACGCGAAGATCACGAAGATGAAGGACGGTCGGACGCACTTGGCCCACAAGGCCGAGCACGGGGTCGACCTGGAGACGGGCGCCATTCTCTCGGTGAGTGTGCAGGATGCGTCGGCGGGTGATTCAACGACGTTGCCGGAGACGCTGACGACGGCGGCCGAGCAGGTCGAGGCGGTTCAGCCGGACGGTGAGGGCGTCGAAGAAGTGGTCGCCGACAAGGGGTACCACAGCGACAAGACGCTGGTGGCGCTCGACGAGGTTGGGGTCCGCAGTTACATCTCGGAGCCGGAGCGGGGTCGTCGCCGCTGGCAGGACAAGAAGACCGGGGAGACGCCGCCGCAGAAGCGTGCTGCGCAGAAGGCATTGTACGGAAACCGCCGTCGCATTCGTGGCAACCGAGGTCGTCGTCTTCAACGCCGCCGCGGGGAACTGGTCGAGCGGCCTTTCGCGCACCAGTACGAGACCGGGGGTCTGCGTCGGGTGTGGGTGCGCGGCCACGAGAATGTCCGCAAGCGGGTGCTCATCCAGGCGGCCGGCTGCAACCTCGGACTGCTCCTGCGCCGCTTGACGGGCGTCGGCACGCCCCGGAGCCTGCAGGGGCGGACTCTTTCGGCGATTTGCGGACTGATCGGGTGTCTGATCGACCGTTGGGAGCGTCTGACGGTCGCCTGGGGGCCGAAACGGGCACCGGCGACGCTCGCCGGCTCAATTGCTCATTGTCAAGCTGGCTGAGCCGACCGGCGCAGCGAGAGGCCTTTTGCCACGGGCTGATAGACCAGCCCGTTGTCGGCGAACCCGGGATGGACGGCCACGTCCATCAGGCCGCCGTTGCCGTCCGTGCGCACTTCCGGCACCCCGGCGACGGGCCGCGGGTCGAGCTCGCCGTCGCGGACGACGCGCAGGCGGCCGTCGCGCTCGGTGACGAGCATGCCGCCGTCCGGCAGGAACGCGATCGCCCACGGGTGCGACAATCCGCCGGCCACGACGCTGACCCGGATCTTGTGCTGCTCGGCCGTGTCGAGCACCCACGGACCGTCGCCGAGCGGCGGCACCGGCACGCCGATGGGCTCGTCCTCCTGGGCGTAGCCGGTCGCGAGCAGGCAGAACGAGAGGGTCGCCGCAAGAAAGAGCAGCCGTCCGACTTTCGTGCCATGCATGGTTGCCTCCTGAACCTGCCGCGGCCGCCCGCAGGTGCCGCGCATCATTCTAGCCCGGCCGTTCGGTAGGCGGCCGATCGCCCGGGCCTGGGAGCGCCGCCTTGCGGCCGCCTGCGAGCTCGCCCGCCACCAGCCGCTCCGGATCCGGATAGGCGTAGACCACTGCCGCCTGGTTCTGCATCAATCCCCCGGTGTCGGCGGTCGGCCCGTAGTTGCTGTGCAGGTCGCGGTCGAGCATTCGCAGCATCGCCATCTGCTGGCCGCGGTGGTGAGCCGTGTGCGCGATGCGCCGGACAACGACCCATGCCCGCAGCCGGGTCGTATCGAAGAAGCGCGTCTCGCCCTCCCACCAGGATTCGGGCCGCGCCCGCAGCGCGTCCAGCCGCGCGGCAGAGCACGCGGCATAGCGCTCGATGAAAGCGAGTCTGCGCTCGGCCTCCGGAAGCGCGGGCAAACCCACCTCGATGCCCAGCATGGAGCGAAACCACAGGTCTTCGCTGACGCACTGGTGCACCATCTGTTCATGCACGCTGCGACCCCGGCGGTCCGTGGCATGCGGACGCACCGGGAGGTCCTCGTCGCGAAACATGCTCCAGACGCCGAGCACCTTGAGGCGCTCCGTTTCGTACGTCTCGACGAGGAATCCGTAGCGCACGTCAACTCGTCTCCCAGGGGTTGTTGGCGAAGACGGCGAACTCGGGCCACAGCGCGCGCGGGTGCATGCCGAGCACCGCCATGACGGCCTCGGCGATGTCGAGGGCGTACAGCTTGTTCGGGTTGTTGCGGCCGGTGCGGCCCATCCAGTCCGTCTGCACCTCCGACGGACAGACGCAGGTGACGTGCACGCCGTGCGGCCGCAGCTCGGCCTGCCAGCACTGGCTGATGCCGCGCACGGCCCACTTGCTGCCGGCGTAGGCGGTGCCCGCCCGCGCCCCCTTCATGCCCGAGGTCGACGCGATGTTGAAGATGTAGCCCCGCCGCTGCGCCTTGAGCAGCGGCGCGACGCGGTTCGTCAGGTCGACCAGCCCGAAGACGTTGGTGTCGAACAGCGCCCGCATCCTGGCCATGTCGATCTCGCCGACCTCCGCCGGATAGCCGAACGCGGCGTTGTTGACGAGCACGTCGATGCCCCCCATCCGCTCGAGGCAGGCATCGACGGTGCGCTGGTTGTCCGCGGGCAGCGACACGTCCGCGCGCAGGCCGTGGGCGCCGCTGCGGGCGGCCACCTGCTCGATGCGCTCCGCGTCGCGGCCGGTGAAGACGACCTCGTGCCCCCGGTCGCGCGCCAGGTCGACGAGCGCGGCGCCGATCCCCTGGCTGCCGCCGGTGACGAGAAAACGCAGTCCGTCCATTCGTTCAGGCTCCTTCGCAACCGGTGGCCGACGTCCTGGCGGCCGCGAGGCATTCCGGGCCGGCCGGGCGCCATGCTATCTTGTCTGGTTGATCGTTTCACATTCGAGAGCGCCACCGTGTCAGAGACGCCGACCAGAACCACCCATCAGTTCCAGACCGAGGCCCGCCAACTGCTCGACCTGATGATCCACTCCTTGTACTCGAACAAGGAGATCTTCCTGCGCGAGCTGATCTCGAACGCCTCGGATGCCTGCGACAAGCTGCGCTTCGAGGCCCTCACCGACGCCGCCCTGCTCGACGACGACCCGGAGCTGGCGCTCCGCATCGATTTCGACGCCGAGGCCCGCACCATCACGGTTGCCGACAACGGCGTCGGGATGTCGCACGACGAGGTGATCGCCAACATCGGGACCATCGCCAAGTCGGGCACGCGCGAGTTCGTCGAGCAGCTCACCGGCGACCAGGCGCAGGACGCCCGGCTCATCGGCCAGTTCGGCGTGGGCTTCTACTCGTCGTTCATCGTCGCGGATCGCGTCACCCTGACCACGCGGCGGGCCGGGCTGACGGCGGACGACGCCGTCCGCTGGGAAAGCGGCGGCGAGGGCGAGTACTCCATCGCGCCGGCTTCGAAGCCGGCGCGCGGCACCGAGGTCACGCTGCACCTGCGCAGCGGCGAGGACGAGCTGCTGTCGGGGACGCGCCTCCGCGCCATCCTGCGCAAGTACTCCGACCACATCACGCTCCCCATCCTGATGCGGAAGGAGGAGGTGCCCGGCAAGCAGATGGACACCGGCGACGTGGAGACCACCGAGCAGGTGAACCAGGCGTCCGCCCTCTGGTCGCGGCCCAGGTCGGAGATCACCAGCGGGCAGTACGACGAGTTCTACAAGCACGTCGCGCACGACTTCGAGCCGCCCCTCGCGCACGTGCACGCCCGGGTCGAGGGACGCCAGGAGTACACGGTGCTGCTCTACGTGCCGCGCCGCGCGCCGTTCGACATCTGGGACCGCGAGCGGCGGCACGGCGTCAAGCTCTACGTCCGGCGCGTGTTCATCATGGACGGCGCGAAGGAGCTGATGCCCGGCTACCTGCGCTTCGTCCGGGGCCTGATCGACTCGAACGACCTGCCGCTCAACATCTCGCGCGAGATCCTCCAGGAGTCGCGCGACGTGGAGGCCATTCGCAACGCGGCCGTCAAGCGCGTCCTGGGGCTGCTCGAGGAAACGGCGGAGAAGCAGCCGGACAGGTACGCCGATTTCTGGCGCGAGTTCGGCCGCGTCGTCAAGGAAGGCGTGGGCGAGGACCAGGCCAACCGGGAGCGCATTGCGGGGCTGCTCCGCTTCGCGTCGACGCACCGCAACACGGACGAGCAGACCGTCTCGCTCGCCGACTACGTCACGCGCATGAAGGACGGGCAGGAGAAGATCTACTACGTCACCGCCGACAGCTTCGCGGCCGCGCGGCACAGCCCCCATCTGGAGGTGTTCCGCGAGAAGGGCATCGAGGTCCTGCTGCTCCACGACCGGGTCGACGAATGGGTGGTCGCGCACCTCGACGCGTTCGACGGCAAGTCGCTGCAATCCGTGGCGCAGGGCGACCTCGACCTCGGCCGCCTTGCCGGCAGCGAGGCCGATGCCAACCAGCAGCAGGAGACCGAGGACGAGCTGCAGCCGGTCGTCGAGCGGGTGCGGAAGGCGCTCGGCTCGAAGGCGTCCGACGTGCGGGTCACGCACCGGCTCACCGAGTCGCCCGCCTGCCTCGTGTCCGCCGAGGACGGCATGAGCGCCAACCTGCAGCGCGTCCTGCGGGCCACCGGCCAGGCGGTGCCGGACGTGCCGCTCGTGCTCGAGCTCAACCCGAGCCACCCGATCGTCACCCGCCTGCGGGACGAGACGGACGAGGCGCGCTTCAAGGACTGGAGCCACATCCTGTTCGACCAGGCGATGCTGGCCGAGGGCGGCCAGCTCGGGGATCCGGCCGGCTTCGTCAAGCGGCTCAACGAGCTGATGCTCGCGCTGGCGGGGGCGCCGAAGTCGCGGATCTGGACGCCGGGCGGCGAGTAGCGGGGCTTCAATCGGACGGGGCTTTGCCCCGGACCCCCGGCGTCCGCTTGCGGGGACCCCACTGCCCCGCGCCGCTACCGCCGAGGCGCGCCGTGCGCAGCTTCCTTCAGACGGGGCTTTGCCCCGAACCCCCGGCGTCCGCTTGCGGGGACCCCACTGCCCCGCGCCGCTACCGCCGAGGCGCGCCGTGCGCGCCTTGCGCGCCTCGGGGTGGGGTCAGTCGGCGGCGTCGCGGATGCGGGCTATCTTGCGGTCGCGGTCCGAGGCGAAGCGCCCGAGATCGCGGCGGTGGTTCGCCTCGAGCTCCTGGCGGGCGACGGGCTCCACCGTGGCGGCCAGCGCGGACTCGTGGAGGATCCTGCTCTCGGCGACCTGCGCCTCGTAAGCGCGCCGCACCTCGGCGATCGCCTCGCGCTGCGCGTCGGTCAGCGCGACCGTCTCGACGCCGGCCGCCTCGTCCTGCCGCCTGAGCTTCTCCATCGCCAGCTCGAAGGCGCTCCTGGGTGCTCCGTCCGCCACAATCGACTCCTGACCAAAGCGCCATGATACCTTGCCCGCGCGGTCCATATTGACTACATTGGTCACAATTTGGCGACCTGAGGAGGCCAACGACGCGCACGACGACCGTCTCTCAACTCAAGGCGTCGCTGAGCGCCTACCTGCGACAGGTCAAGGCCGGCGAAGAAGTCGTCATCACCGAGCATGGCCGCCCCGTTGCGCGCCTGCTGCCGCTGCCGAGCCCCGAGTCCGTTCCCGGGCACCTGAGGGATCTCGAAGCGCAGGGCCTGCTGAAACGTGGGCGGCAGCCGCTGCCGGTGGATTTCTGGGACCTGCCGCGACCCGCGGACCCGGGGGGCGGCGTACGCGCGGCGGTCGCGCACGAGCGTGAGGAGAGCTCGTGAGATTCTGGGATACCTCGGCCGTGGTCCCGATCTGCGTCCAGGAAACCAGTTCGGCGTCCGCGCGCGAGTTGCTCGTGGAGGATGCGTCCGTGGTCGTGTGGTGGGGCACGAGAACGGAGTGCGTCTCGGCCCTGGCGCGTCGGACGCGAGAGGGCGGTCTGACCCGCACCGACGAGCGTGCGGCCCGCCGGGTACTTCATGTCCTGTCGCAGTCCTGGATGGAAATGCAACCCAGCGACGCGGTCCGGAGCATGGCCGAGCGGCTGCTGGCCGTTCATCCGCTGCGGGCCGCGGATGCGCTGCAGCTCGCTGCCGCGATTCTGTGGTGCGGCCAGCACCCGGCAGGACAGGACCTCGTCACGTTCGACGAGCGCCTGCGCGACGCAAGCCATCGAGAGGGCTTCACGGTGCTCCCCGAGGCAGGCTGAAACGATGAACGACATCCCGCCTCGAACAGACGACCTCCGCTATCCCATCGGGCCGTTCGTGGCCCCGGAAACGATCGCACCGGCGCAGGTGCAAGCCTGGATCGACGACATCGCGGCCCTGCCGGCCGACCTGCGGCGCACGGTCGCGCCGCTCGACGACGCCCGGCTCGACACGGCCTATCGCCCCGGCGGCTGGACGGTGCGGCAGGTCGTCCATCACCTGCCCGACAGCCACATGAACAGCCTCGTCCGGTTCAAGTGGGCGCTGACGGAAGACAGGCCCATCATCAAGGCCTACGACGAGAACGGCTGGGCGGCCCTCCCGGACTGCCGCGGCCCGATCGCGAGCTCGCTGGATCTGCTCGCCGCCCTGCACGCGCGCTGGGTGGACCTGCTGCAGGGCCTGAGCTGGGCGCAACTGCAACGCGAGTTCGTGCACCCGGAGTCGGGCGCCGCCACGCTGGCGGTCACCGTGGGCAGCTACGCCTGGCACGGCCGGCACCATCTCGCGCACATCGAGCGGTTGATCGAACGCGAGGGCTGGCGCTGAAAGGGACGGACCGCCAGCCGGCGGCGCCGCCCCACCGTCGCAACTTCAGAGCAGCGCGACAATTGCCGCGGCGAAGACCCGGAGGTTGAGCGTCACGCGCTGAACGCCTCGACCGTGGCGCGGCGCAGCAGCGGCTCGCGGTCGAAGTACACCCGCAGCGTCCGCTCCATGAGGTCCGCCATCCGCTCGTCGGCGCGGCAGATCAGCGGGCGACCTGCGCGGAAGACGTGAAACAGAAAGGCGACTGGCGCGTCGTTCAGCACGCGCACGTCCACCGGGAAGGGAACCGCGCAATCGAGCCGCAACGCCAGCTCGACCCCTTGCCACGGTCGCCCACCGGCCGCGGGGGTCAGATGAACGCCGACATCGATGTCGCGGAAGCCGCCGCCGGTGACAAACGATCCGTGCAGCCAGGCGAACTCGACGTCCGGCTCGGCCTCCAGCGCTGTCGCAAGCGCTGTCGAGACGCGCTCGCGTTCTTCGGCCGCCGCACGATGCAGGCGCATGGGTCCATGCTATCCCACGCGCGTCCGGGCGCGCGGGGTCCGCCCGGCAACCCGAGCCGCACGTTGCAGGCCTGGACCGCGCGTCGATCAGACGCCGGCGCCGGCGCTACCGCGGATACCAGTCGCCGTCGCGGAGCTCGATCGGCTCGCCGTCGAGCGCCTCCCGCAGCGCCGCGATCGTGCCGGCGATCTCCTCGACGTTGTCCGGCCGGGGCTGGTCGCGATCGCCGAACCAGCGCGCCGTGGCGTTGTCGTAGTGAATCAGGTAGACGACCTCCGGCCCGAACGTCTTGACGCACTCGGCCACCGGCCGGGGACGCATGCGGTCGAGCGGCAGGTTCATCGGCATGAACGCCACGGTGATGTCCTCGAGCGCCTGGATCTCCGGGACGCACTCGCCCACCCCGGAGAAGAACAGCCGCCGGCCGCCCAGCGTGATGACGTAGCCGTTGGCCTCGCCGGGCGGGTGCCACGGCTGCCCGGGCGTCATGTCGTAGGCGGGCACGGCCTCGACGGGAACGCCCGCGAAGACGCCCTGCTCGCCGTTCGCGAGGACCTCGCCGTCGCCGAACCGCGCGTGGGCGGTCGCGGTCAGCACGACCGGCGCGCCCGGCTTGCGCAGGTGCGCGATGGCCTCCGGATCGAGGTGGTGCCCCGGATCGTCGGTCACGAGGATGAGGTCGGCCGGCCTGGCCTCGGAGAGGTCGCCGGCGCTCCACGGATCGATGTGCACGACCGTGCCGGCATGCTCGATCTGCACGCTCGAATGCAGGATGGGCGTGATGATGATGTCGCCGCCCTCGGCCGCAATCCGGTCCGACGGTTGCGCCGACAGCGGCGTGGCGCCGAGCAGGAGCCACGCGACGAACGCCGTGCCAGTCAGAAGTCGCATAAGGGCCATGGGTTGTCCGTCCCGCGATTCTACCACTCTGGTGACGACGACTCCGGCCAGCACCGAGCAGCCCGCAGAAGTTCCCGGCCGCCGGATCACGCCGGCCGCCTGGTGTGGGCCGGCCGCCCGGTGCGGGCCAGCCGGCGCGCATCCTCGACGTAGTATGCGAACGTCTCGCGCACCCGCGACAGGAAGCGTTCGAGCTTCTCCCGATCGTTCGGGTCGGGCAGGACCTCGGACGCCTTGAAGGGCGGCTTGATGAGGGCGGCGCAGACGGTCGAGTGGATGCGCCGGTCGAAGTTGGCGACGGCAATCGGCACGATCCACGGCTCGGGCTGCACGCTCGCGGCGAGGCGGAACGCGCCCGGCTTGAACGGTCCGGGCGAGTCCTCGGTCCAGTAGCTGGTCCCCTCGGGGCTGAGAATCAGGTTCGTGCCTTCGCGCAGATAGCGGCCCGCGGTCTCGAAGAACTCGCCGCGGCGGCTCTCGCGCTGCGCCTTCGTCTCCTCGATCCGGTCGGACTCGTGCGTGTAGACCGCGATGTGGCCCAGACGGTCGTAGTACGCCTGATGCCCGTACTCGGTACCGCGGCTGTGCCGCACGACGCGGATGCCGCTGTCGCCGTAGCGCCGGTCCAGGATCATGGCGCTGACGAAGTGGGAGTCGAGCGTGAGCTGGAAGTTGTTGGGCAGCGTGTTGTACTCGTGATTCTTGAGGTGGTTGAAGATGAAGATGTGCCCCGGCGTGGCGGGCAGATGGCGCTCGCCCTCGATGACGTAGCGCACCCGGCCGAACGCCGCGCGGAACCCGCGTGCGCAGAGCTTGCGCACGTCGCGCGGCGGCATCTCGGGCGGCGCCGTGACCACGGCGTGGTAGACCTGCCGGAGCGCCTCGAAGAACTCGTGCTCCCGCTTGACCTCCCCGAGCAGGTCCTGGCAGAGCTGCGCCAGCGAGCGCTCGAGCTCGTCCGGGCTGTCGGCCATCCTGTCGAGCAGCGCGAACGCGTCGCCGAGCGTCAGGTGGCTGTCGAGCAGGTGCGGCAGGCGATGGATGAGGGAGTTGACGCTGAGCTGCGTGCAGCTCTGCTCGAGCAGGTTGCGGATTGCCAGGCGTTCCTGGGCGAAGCGGCGGGAGATGAAGACCGCGCGGGCGGCCCGCAGGTGACCGGCGACCAGCCACAGCAGGCGGCGGACCAGGGCCAGCGCCAGCCGCGGGTCGCGCTCCAGCGCCGCCTGCACCCGCTGCGGGTCGATGCGGTACAGCGTGCAGTCGCGCATCGCCTGCACCGCCGTCTGGCTCGACTCGATGCACGCGATGCCGGCCAGCGCCACGACCGACCCGGGGCTCGAGAGGGTCCGCAGCGCGAACGCCTCCTGCATGCCTGCGGGGCGGTAGTTGAGCGCCACGCGGCCCGTGGCCAGCACCCACAGTCCCGGGTCCCGGCCGCCCTGCTCGACGATGGGCTCGCCCCGGCAGAAGTAGCGGCTCTCGACCGCCTCCGCGAAGAGGCGCAGGTGCGACTCGTCGAACACCTCGAAGAACGCCGAGCTGCGGAACAGCTCCATGACGGGCGGCGGGGCCCGGTTGTAGGTCTCCTCCTCCCCCTTGGTGTCGAGCGACTGCCCGAAGTTCACGGGCGTCTGCGAGTGGCGCACGATGCGCGCGCGCCGCTCGGAGAGCACCTCGAGACAGCGGCGCAGGATCAGATCGAGGAAGCCCGCACCGAGCGCGGGATCGTCGGCGAAGAGCGCCCCCAGCGCCTGTTGGCTGAGCCGCAGCGTACGGCAGTCGGTCTTGCAGACCACCGTCGTGGAGTAGCGGCGCGGCTCGAGAAACCCCGACCAGCCCACTGGCGTCCAGGCCGCGCTGCTCTGACCGACGTCGATGTCCTCGTTGCCCTCCTCGATGCGGTTGCGGAAGTGCACCGTGCCCTCGGCCACGAGAAACACGTGGGATGCCGGGGCGAACTGGCGCGCCAGGACGTGTCCGGCCTCGTACCGTTGCTCCTCGGCCAGCTCCGCCAGCCGCTCCCACGCGAGCGCCCGCCCCCCGCCCGCCCGCGCAGTGGCGGCGGAGGCGTGGGCGATAAACTCTTCCCTCGTGACATCCATGGGTCAGCCCGACTCTACAACGGTCCGCGCCACCCGCCCACCCCTCACCCGGCCCGGCGACTTCTTTGCCTTCTGGTCCGAGACGCTGGACACGCTGGCGCGGACGCCGGCCAACCCGCGCTTCGGCATCCCGGTGACGTCACCCGAGGGCGCCCGCGTGCTGCCGGTCCGCTTCGCGTCGCTGGGCGGCTGCGACATCCAGGGCTTCCTCGTCACGCCCGACGCCGTCGCCCGCGACGGGGCGCCGGCCCGGCGCCGGGCGCTCGTCGTCACCACGCACGGCTACAACTCGCAGTCCAATCCGGTGCTCGAGGCGCGTCACGCCGCGGCCTGCGGGGCCGACCTGCTCTGTTTCGACGTCCGCGGGTTCGGTCTGTCCCGGGGCGGCTGCCCGATCGATCCCCGCGGCTACGTGCTCACCGGCCTCGCCGACCCGCGCACGTCGATCCTGCGCGGTGCGGTGTGCGACTTCGTGCGCGCGGCGGAGGTCGCCCGGCTGCTGCAGGCGGGTGGCGGCGGAACCGTGTTCCACGGGCGCAGCTTCGGCGGCTCGCTGGCGCTCATGGCGCAGGTCGTGTCGGGCGCGGCCGACTATCTCGCGGTGGCCGTGCCCACCTTCGGCTGGACCGCCGGACGGCGGCGGCTGGCCCGGGCCGGATCAGGGCAGGAGATCAACGACCACCTCGCCCGGCATCCCGCGGACGAGGGCGCGGTCATGCGCACCCTCGCCTACTTCGACACCGTCAACTTCGCCGACCGCGTCGGCTGCCGCGCGCTGGTCGGCGTCGGGCTGCATGACGAGGTGGTGCCGCCCGCCACGGTCTACGCCATCGCCAACCACATGGTGCCGCGGCCGGAGGTCATGGAGCTGCCAGTGAGCCATACCGACCACCTCGACGAACGCCACTGGGTACGGTTCGACGGCCGCTGGACGGCCGCGGTGGCGTCGGGGCTGGCCGGCGGCGCCTGACCGGCCCTGACGCCCGGCGGAACCGCTCCCCACCGCCCGCTACTCCGCCCCGAGCCACTCGAGAATCGCCGGCGTGACGATCTCGGGCGCCTGCGTGTGCGGACCGTGGCCGATGCCGGGCAGCACCATGAGCGTGAACGGTGCGTCGACCCAGCGCCACGTCTCGTCGACCGTCCCGGACAGGAACGCCCGGCTCTCCTTGCCGTAGATGAGCAGCGTCGGCGCCTGCACCGGCGGGAACTCGCCGATGCGGAAGCCGAAACCCTCCGTCTCTAGCGTGAACGGCGGCCGCGGCCAGTTGGCCTTGTAGAAGTTCCCGATCGATTCGACGTCCAGACGCTCGTACGCCGCCGCGCGCAGATCGGCCAGCTCGGGCGTGTCGCCCGGCCGGGGCAGCGTGCTGCGGATGCGCTCACCGTACGCGGTGGGCGCGTCCGGGTTCTCCTGCATCCCGCGCTGGAACATGCTCGCCTGCTGCTGATCCGGATTGGAGGTCAGCTCGCGGATCAGGCCGGCGGGGTGGATCGTGCCGATGGAGACCAGGCGCTCGGTCATCTCCGGATGGGTCATGGCGAAGTGCCAGGCGTAGAAGCCGCCGCTGTCCTGGCCGACGACGATCGCCTTCTCCTCGCCGAAATGGCGGATGATCGCGGCCATGTCGCCGGAGATCTTCGCCATCGTGTAGTGCTCGACGCCCTGCGGCTTGCCGCTCTTGTCGGTGCCGCGCGTCGACATGACCGCCACCCGGTAGTGCTCCGACAGGGCGACGAGCTGGTGGCGCCAGTCGAACCACGGACCGCTGATGCTGTGGACGAAGACGACGAGCGGCCCCTCGCCGGCCGTGTGGAAGACGATCTCGACGCCGCCCGAGTCGACGCGGCCCTCGGTGGCCGTGACCGCCATCCCCCGCCAGTCGGTGACGGTCACGTTGGCGAGCGCCGCCGCGGGCGCGAGAACGACAGCGACAATCAGCAGCCGGCACAGCATCCTCATGACATCTCCCTTCGCGCGGAACCTCGCGACCTTCCTTCGTCGTCGGTCCTGCGCCGTCAGTCTAGCAGGCCGCCTGCCGGACGGCGGCCCGCCTTGATTCCCCGCGCGCCATCGGCTACGCTCACACCCGCGTCGGTGCTCCAGATGGCTGGAGCGGCAAGAGGGAACCCGGTGCGAATCCGGGGCTGCCCCGCAGCGGTAAACGGGAACGACCGCCGTCATAGCACTGGCTCCTGAGGAGCTGGGAAGCGACGGCCAGTAGGCTCAGCGAGAGCTGAACGCCCGCAAGCCCGAAGACCTGCCGGCGTCGCATCTAGCGACCTGGACCTCCGAGGGGAGGCGCAGGGCGTCTGGCCGACCGGCCACTCTGCCTCTGTCCTTCTCATGGAGCCCCCGGGTCGTGGTCGAGGGACCATGAGCGGCGCGCATTCGATTCCGGCAACCGGACCGCCACCCGCCCGGCCGCCACGGCCGATCCGCGCGCCCTCCCAACCGCACGACGCAAGGAGAGGCATGCGAGCAACCATTGTCATCGCGGCGGCCCTGGCGGCCGCGCTACCACACCCCGCCGCGGCGGACAGCCTGACCGGACGCATCGTCGACCCGCAGGACCGCGTCGTCCCGCAAGCGCGGGTTCGACTCTTCGACCGCACGAGCGGCCAGGTGCGCGAGACGGTCAGCGCGCCTGACGGCAGCTACCTGTTCGGCGACATCCCGCCCGGCGATTACCTGCTCGAGGGACGCGCGGCCGCGGGATCGCTGTCCGGCGCCGCTGTCGTGCGCGTCGACGGCAGCAGTCGCAGCGACCTGGCGCTGGGCGTCTCGGGCGTCACCGCGGAGGTGCTGGTCACCGCCTCGAGCACGCCGCTGCTGGCCCGGGAGGTGGCCAAGGCGCTCGACGTCATCGACGGGCAGGAGCTCGCCCTGCGCAACGAGCTGTCGGTGGCCGAAGCGCTCCGGACGTTGCCGGGCATCCGCGTGCAGTCGCTGGGGGGACCGGGCAGCTTCACGACCGTCCAGACGCGCGGCATGCGGAGCTACGACACGGCGGTGCTCATCGACGGCCTGCGCTTCCGGGACGCGGCGAGTCCGCAGAACGACGCCACGGCCTTCCTCTCGAACCTGGCCACCGTCGACACCGAGCGCATCGAGGTCATGCGCGGCTCGGGGTCGTCGCTCTACGGCTCGAATGCGATGGCCGGCGTCATCAACGTCACGTCGCGCACGGGGGGCGGCCCGGCCCGGGGCGACGTGCTGCTGGAGGGCGGCGGACTCGGCCTGGTCCGCACCGTGCCGAGCCTGCGCGGCGGGCTGGCCGGCGACCGCCTGACCTACAGCGGCGCCGTCTCGTACATCGACGTGACGCAGGGCATTCGCGGCGCCAACCCCTATCGCAGCGTCTCGCCGCAGGGGATGCTGCGCTACCAGCTCAGCCCCACGCTGTCGGCGACGGGCCGCGTCTGGTACGCCGGCGACGAAGCGCGGACCCGCAACAGCCCGGATTTCCCTGCCGCCGTGCTGGCCAACTTCCCGGCCGCGGGCAGGGTGCCGGCGGTCGCGCTCCCGACCGACCAGTTGGCGCGCTTCGAGCGGGGCCTGGCGTTCGATGGCGGCGCCGCGACGTTCGTGCCCAGCGCCAACGACCCGGACGCCGTGCGGCGATCCTCGTTCCTCAACGCCAGCGCGGTGCTACGGCACAGCGTCGCCCCGGGCGCCACCTACCGGGTCGGCTACCAGGCCGTGGCCACCGAGCGCGAGCACGTCAACGGCCCGCGCGGCGTCGGCTTCCAGCCGTTCGACGAGAGCAGCAGCCTCTACGACGGCCGGACCGACCTGGTGCAGGCGCGCCTCGACGCGGCGCTGGGAACCTCCAACTTCTTCAGCGCCGGGTACGAGTTCGAGCGCGAGCAACTCTTCACGGCGGCGTCGGGCAACGTCGCGACCATCACCATCGATTCGTACAGCCACGCGCTGTACGCGCAGGATCGCGTCGAGCTGCTCGGCGGACGGCTGCAGGTGAGCTTCGGCGGCCGCGTGCAGACCTTCGACCTGCCCGACCCGACGTTCGTCGGCGGCAGCCATCCGTACGGCGGCGCCCGCATCGACGTCCCCACGGCCTACACCGGCGATGCCGCCCTGGCCTGGTTCGTGCCGGGCAGCGAGACCAAGCTGCGCCTGCACGTCGGCAACAGCTACCGGGCGCCCTCGCCGTTCGAGCGCTTCGGCGGGACGTTCTCGTCGTTCTTCCGCTCGTTCAGCTTCTACGGCGATCCGCGGCTGGAGCCGGAGCGCGCCGTGGCCGTCGACGGCGGCGTCGACCAGTGGCTCTTCGACGCCAGGCTGCAGATCGGCGCCACGGCCTTCCACACCGCGCTGCGGAACACCATCATCTTCGACTTCGCGAACTTCCCGGCGGCGACCGACCCCTTCGGCCGCTTCTTCGGCTACCGCAACGCGGGCGGGGGCCGGGCGCGCGGCGTCGAGGTGAGCGTGCAGGCCGCCCCGTCCGTCGCGACGAGCCTGCGCGTTTCGTACACCTACACCGACTCGGAGTCGGACACGCCGACCATCGGCGACGACTTCTTCGGCGTGCCGGGCCTGTCGAGGCACCTGTTCGCGCTCACTGCCACGCAGTGGATCGCCGAGCGCCTCAACGTCACCTTCGACCTGTTCGCCGCCAGCGACTACCCGCTGTCGCCGTACGGCGCGCTAGGACGCCGCCTGGTCTTCGGCGGCCCGGTGAAGGGCGACCTCGTGGTCCGCTACGATCTGCTGGCCCGCCCGGAGCTCGGGCTCGACCTGTACGCGAAGGTGGAGAACCTCTTCGACCACGCCTACTACGAGGACGGCTTCCTCACGCCCGGCGCCTGGGCCATCGGGGGCTTGCGCGTGCGGTACTGACGCGGCTTCAGGGGAGGGCCTCCGTCGTGCAGACGGTGAACACCGCTTCATCGCCGCTCGTCCTGAAGCGGCGCCTGCGCCGAACGCAGGCGGCAATCGTGCCATGATGTAGCGGTCTCCGGAGCCGCACCCTGCGCCATACGAAGATCGTCGCCACCCTCGGACCGGCCTGCTCGTCCGACGCCGCGGTGGACGCCCTGCTGGCGGCCGGGGTCGACGTGTTCCGCGTCAACTCGTCGCACGGCGTGCGCGGCGACCGGCGGCGCATGGTGGAGCAGGTCCGGCGCCGCGCCGCCCGGGCCGGCCGCATCGTGGCGGTGCTGCAGGATCTCGCCGGTCCCAAGATACGCATCGGCCCGCTGGCCGATCCGGATGGCGTGCAGCTCGAGGCGGGCGCGCGGCTGCGGATCGCGGTGGGCGAGTTCCCGGGTGACGCCGAGCGGGTGTCGACCACCTGCGCGCCGCTCGCGGCGGCCGTGCGCGGCGGCGAGCCGCTGCTGCTCGACGACGGACGGATCGCCCTGCGCGTGGTCGGAAACGACGGCGGCGAGATCGTCGCGGAGGTGGAGCACGGCGGCCTGCTCGCCCCCCGCAAGGGCATCAACGCACCCGGCGTCGACCTGCCGCTCTCGGCCGTGACCGCCGCCGACATGGAAGAAATCGAGGCGGCGGCCGCGCTCGGCGTCGACTACCTCGGGGTCAGCTTCGTCCAGAACGGCGACGACCTGCGGAAGGCGCGGGCCGTGGCGTACGGGCACGGCGCGGACCGGGTCGGCCTGGTGGCGAAGATCGAGCGGCCCCAGGCGCTGGAGCGCTTCGACGACATTCTCGCCGCCTCCGACGCCGTGATGGTGGCGCGCGGCGACCTCGGCCTGGAGATTCCGCTCGAGCGCGTGCCGCGCGTCCAGAAGGATCTGACCCGCCGCGCGCGCGACGCCGGCGTGCCGGTGATCGTGGCGACCCAGGTGCTCGATACCATGCGGCACGCGCCGCGACCCACCCGGGCGGAGGTGAGCGACGCGGCCAACGCCGTGGACGATGGCGTGGACGCCATCATGCTCGCCGGTGAGACCGCGGCCGGCGAGTACCCGGTGCTCGCCGCGGAGACGCTCGACGCGGTGCTGCGGGACGCCGAATCGGCGGCCCCGGACCGCGTCATCCCGGGCGACATCGGCGACCGGCACGACCGCGCGCTGTGCGACGCCGCAGTGACGCTCGCCGCCGCCGCTGCCGCGGCGGCCATCGTGGCGGTCACCGGGAGCGGCACGACGGCGCGCCGAATCGCGGCGCTGCGGCCGCCCCTCCCCGTCTACGGCGTCACCGCCGACGACGCCGTCGCCCGCCAACTCACGCTCTACCGGAGCGTGGTGCCCCTGGTGGTGCCGGCCGATCGGCTCGCGGTCGGACACCTCAAGCCGGAGCTCGCCCGCCGCGGAATCGTCCGTGCCGGCGACGCGATCGTGATCGCGCGCGTCCACTCGGACCTCGACAGGGAGAACGCGAACTTCGTCGAGCTCCAGCGCTTCTGACAATCAGACGGGGCTACGCCCCGAACCCCCGGCGTCCGCGCCGCAAGCCCCGGAGGCTCGCGGTGAAGGTATCGGCGATACCGAACTGCATCAGGCTTCGATCTCCACCGGAACGCCAATCCGGTTGGCGACTTCCGTCCGCAGATCCACGTCGACCTCCGGCGCCCTGATGCTGACTACGAGCGCGTACCGTGCGGCCTGGTCGTATCGCTCGAGGGCCTGACGGGTCTTCCACCAGCCGACCGCGGGGTAAACCGCGAGGCATCCGCGACTCGCCAGATCGGCCGCGCTGCCGCGCCAGATGTCCCCGTGCAGCGAACCCCTGTGGCGAACCTGCTTGCCAATCAACCAGGCGGGATCGGTGTCGCGGCGGCGAAGGGTCCCCTCCTCCTCGTCTCTCGCGGCCGCGTTCACTCGCTTGCGAAACTCATCGATCGACTCGTGCGGTCGCTTGACGTCAAAGCGCAGACCGTGAGACTCGTACCGGTATCGTGACCGGACGCCGCGCCGCGACGGGTTCGGCTCGATGAAATAGGAGAGCGTGACCCGCATCTCCACTTCCGTGTCTCCCAGCTCCTCCAGCGATTCGCGCGGCCAAGGCAGACTGTGGAGATGCATGTCTCGCAGCCTGGGCTGCCTCGAGCCCTCGCGCTCGAACGGATGCAGGCGTTCCTCGACAACCATCGTCAACGAGTTCTCGACGGTCCAAAGCGCGCGATCGAGAGCAGGTACCCCGAACCCGCAACGTTGCACCAGACGTTGGTAGTCCGCCTTCGTCGGGCTGCCGTTCGCCGGCAACGAGGCGCGCTTCATGGCGTCGGTCCATTCCGCAGCATGCACGATCAGCGCACGGACGGTCTCCGGCCACAACTCCGGATAGACGGCCATGATTCGCGCCGCGAGCCGCGCCGCCAACGCCATCGCCGCGCTGGTTGCGCAGGTCGTCGTGAAGATCCGCTCGGCGGGGCGGTGATGGGTGGTCAGCAGGCTGAGGCTGTCCGTCGTCACCGCCGACAGCACGTCCTTCGCGGCGTTGCCGCCTTCGAGCACCACGTCCGGCTTCAGCGGCCAGTGCTTCTCCCAGGTCAACGACGTCGTGCTGAACGGACTCAGCGCTCCCCGCGGCGCAACGGGCGCATAGTCCGCGGCATCGGGCTCGGTGATTCGCACGTGATCGGTGAAGGCGCCGACGGTCAGTGCGTTCCACGCCTGCGCCGGGTCGTGCACGCCATCGGTGTCGTTGGAATGCGGGTAGTTGAACCACGCGTTGGAATCCTGGATGTTCCCGGCAGACAGCACGAGCAGACGCGGATGCTCACCGGCCGCATCGGCGTCCGCCGCCAGCGAGTCCACGGCCGCCGACCACGCCGACGGGCGGCCCCGGTCGCGGTCGTCCGGAGCCGTAACGGCCATGCCGAATACTCGAAGCCGCCTCGGCGCCGCAATCTCAGGGCGCGCCACGGCCTCCACCGTCACGTAGCCATGGTGCCACGGGTCTCCACCGGCCCCGGGCCCCGGCAGCAGCTTGACCGATTCCAGACGGTGCTCGAGCTCCACTGGATCCGCGCCCTCGAGAAGTCCGGTCAGATCGCCGGCGAGCGCCACGCCGGCCATCTGCGTCCCGTGGCCGTGATCGTCGTCGACACCCCAGCCCGGCTCGACCGTGTGCAGATCGGCGGGATCGAGTGCCGGGCCCAGAAGTGAATGTCCGCGGTTGACCCCTGTGTCGAGCAGACAGACGCGAGGAACGTCGTCAGCAACAGCCGGGAATTGCGTTCGCGCCAACAGCTCGTCCAACCATTCCTGCTGTTCCTCCGGCCGCAACGAACCGAAGAACTCGGCGGTTTCCTTGGCCCGCCTAAGCTCAGCGATGCTGTTGAGCGTGAGGATCGAGCCCTGCATCTGCCCCAGGGACGAGGACACCAGGAGCACGGTGCGCTCGGGAAAGACCAGCTCGCCCGGCGCTACTTGCATTCCCTGCGCGGTGGCCCGCTCCCGAAACGATGCGAGCAACGCCTGCCGGTCCCCTCGGACAGGCAGCCACACCTCCCACCAGAGTGAGCCCTCGTCAGCGTTGGGTAACTCGGTATCGGCATCTGTCCAGAGTGCCCGCAGGCTCGCCACTCGAATCTGCGCAATCGCATCGACGAGCCTTCGGTGGTCGCGAGCGCGGCCGACACTGTCGCGTCTCTCCTCCAGGTAGTCGCGAATGAGACGCTCGAAGTGATCGAGCTTCCCGTCCGGCACGAACACCGTCGCGTGAATCCGATCGCCGACATGCCGGACGTTCAACAACTCGATTCCGGACCGTTCCCGCGCCAGGCTCTCGACGGCCAGCTCGATTTCCGGAAAGCTCTCGAACTCGACCTGCAGGCCCAGTCCCTCGTCCACGCCCGCAGCTTGTTGAGCGTCCCGGGCCGCGTCGGCCTCTGCCCGTAGCGCTTCGACCTGACGCTGCAGCGCTCCGCCGTGGCGGGCGCGATCCCGCTCGGGCACAAGCCGCTTGCTCACGACGCGCTGCGGCGAGCGATACGCTTCGGTTTCCGTAACGCCCTGAAGGATGAAGTGCCGACTCCGCCGGTCGGCCCCGTTCGCCATGTCCCGACCGCGCCTCTTCGCTACGCCCTGGTGGCCGCCAGCCTCTTGGCGATGTCCTGGCGCTCCTTCAGCATCGAGCGGATATCCCGTTCATGCACCAGGCTCCGCTCTCGAATCAACGCATCCTTCAGAACCTCGTCCGCGGCGCGGGTCACCTCCGCGTAGCTCAACCCGGCGGCCCCGGCCGCCAGGGTCTGCCACCGGACCCGCTTGACCGCTACCCCATGCAGGCGCGCCTTCAGCAGCGCGGCGATCTGCGCCTTGGGCGGCAGGTCGTAGTGCAGGACGTCGTCGAAACGCCGGAAGAGCGCCGAATCGAGGATATCCGGATGGTTCGTGGCGGCGATGACGAGACTGTGCGAGCGGTCCTGCTCGATCATCTGCAGAAAGCTGTTGAGCACGCGCCGAATCTCGCCCACGTCGTTTGCCAGCCCCCGCTGGGAGCCGATGGCGTCGAACTCGTCGAAGAAGTACACCCCCCGCGTCCGTCGCGTCGCGTCGAAGATCTGCCGCAACTTCGCGGCCGTCTCGCCCATGTACTTCGTGATGAGAGCATCGAGTCGAACCTGGAAGAGCGGCAGGCCCAGCTCGCCCGCCAGGACGGAGGCAGTCAACGTCTTCCCGGTGCCGGGCGGACCGGTCAGCAACAACTTGCGCCGCGGTGCGAGGCCGCGCTCCACGATGCGCCCCGCATGACGCTGCTCCCGAATGACGCGCTGAATCTGATCCGCAAGGTCGACTCCAAGGACCATCTCTCCGAGCCGCGCCTTCGGATACGACGCCTCCAACAGGTTCGCCAGCTCGCCGCGCGGGCGCCCGATCGGAACCGCCCCTCTCACCCCAAGCTCGCCCTTCGCGGCGTCAATCACGGCGCGCAACTCTTCCGCGAGCCTTCCATGCCCACGCCTCGCCTCATGCGCGGCCACCTGCATGGCGACGGAGTAGAAACGGTCGTCGTCGCCGTCAACATGAGACTTCAGCAACGCCTTGAGCTGTTCACCGCTGGCCATGCGGCACCCTCCAGCGTTCGCACGCGCCGATTCACACCCGAAACACCTTCATCACCTCGTCCCCCAAATGGTTGATGACCTTGACGGCAATGCGGCCGGACTCCGGCCGGTCGAAGGGGCGCGAGATATCGCTGTGAAGGGTCCCCCGGGCGTCCTGGTCGATCTCGGCCTTCAGGGTGGTCTTGAGCGCCTTGTAGGGGTCGTCGGCGCCCAGGAAGCACCTCGGTCCGGCGCTGTAGATCGTCGATCAACGCCTTCGGGTGCACCTTCTCTTGAATAAAGAGCGGCGGCCCCTGCACAACAAGATCCGACCAGTTCCGCTCGTCCTTGCCACGCCAGACGATCTGCGGATCGTGGTCCTGATTACGACGCTGGTACGCGATCTGGATCGGGCTTTGCTCGGCCCGTTCCATCACCGCCTGGTACTCGGCCGTCGGAATGTTCTTCCTTGTCGCTTCGTCGTGCCTAAAGGTCTCGACAGTCTTTCCGGGTCTTCGTTTCGTCATCGGTCTGCACCACCAAGGGTGGATCCCTCGTACCCATACTATAGGTGCGAATCCTCGGACATGACCGCAGTTGACAATTGAGAGAAGTCAAGTCTCTTCAAGTGCTCCGCACCACATTTCTCGCACAACCCCTCTGTCGCCCCTTGAATCATTTCCGACGCAACTGACAAAGACGGCACCGGACAGTCATTTCCAACAGTGAGATCCTGCCAGCTCACTTTGAATACGTACGAGTCTCCCAAGGTCGTCTCAACAGCAGCTGTTGCATCATCAGCATGAGACCGCGCAACCCAACTCTCAAATCCGAGCGATCGCACACCACCCAGGATTTCTCTTAGCCGTAACGTGGACTTACCCGTGTGCCGTCGTAAAGCATCGATGTTAACGTGAACGTTGTCCGGCATCTCTGTCGGACATCCAAAGCCGAGAATCTCCAAGATGACACTCTTTTCATCGCCGTTCATTCGACCAAGAACATCGAGAAACGACGTCGCACACGTGAGAACGCTCTCCTGAGCCGTAGCATCGTCTTCGACACCCAGACGTTCATACAGCCGATTTGGGAAGGGCGGAAGATAAGAAAATCGCACGCACCCTTTCAGTTTTCCTTTGAACAAATCTGCCAAGTCTGTGGGGGACACTCGGTTTCCGTCAATATAGTGCACTGTGGCTGGCAACCCCGGAATACGCGTATCGTCAAACCTAACGGGAAGAATATAGTCGTCTTTATCGATCAGTTTCCGTGCTTGGGCACTTCGCTGTTCATGCTTCATCCATACGCTATCAACATAGCTTCTTGAAACAAAAACGATGCAATACAGCGAGAGGTGCCCATAAACGTCGTCAAGGCTAGAGCACAGATCTTTACCCCACAAATTGACAGTCTCGTATTGATCATAGAACGTGCGGATTCCTCTCTCCTTCAGTGCCTGAGCCGTCTCTTCCACGTAAGATCGCTGCTCGCCAGCAAATGACAAACAGACATCGTACTTAAGTCTAGCTTCCAAGGCTACCCCCTATTGCCCTCTCCCACGCTCAGCCGCATACGCGAGAAGCACTTGACGCGCCCCCGCCCACACTCCACTTCGTCGAGCGGCATGGGCCTGTCGTCGATGTCAAGCAACCCTTTCGGAGTAGCTTCAGGCGCGTGAGCAAATCGAGCAAGGCGCTCCTTTCTGACCGCATTGATGATCGGATAATCCCTCCCACTTATAGTAGCGTCGGCGCTACGGATCTCGAACTCAGCGGAAATGCGCACTCTCCGATTATCGCCATCCTGAACAACCGGTGGGTCACATACCGCTTCCGGCTTGTCCCCGAGACCACAGGATAGGTGCCACGTTACTTTCGCCACTCGACTTCAGGACAACACCTGCTCGATCAGTGCCCCGAACTCGCCTTTGACCTTGGCCTCGAAATCCTCCTCCATTTGGTACACGTCGGTCAGCTCGGCGAACGCCCAGCGGCCGTACGATCCCAGGTTGTTGACGCCCGGGATCCAGTACGTGTCCATCGTCGGCTTCTTGTCCTTGGCGTCCTCGCGGCGGTAGCCCTTGACCTCGATCACGAGGCGCAATGGGTCGTCGTGTCCACGGCCGTCGTCGACCAGGACGATGAAGTCGGGCAGGTAGCGGCGCGTCTCCGAACCGTAACGGTAGGGCACCTCCAGGCCGAGGTTGTGGTTCTTGACGTAGGCGCGTACCTGCGGGTGCGACTCGACCACACGGCACAGCTCGGCCTCCCAGTCGCTGTCGCACACCACCCAGTTTGATATGGCAACGCCGGCAATCGGTCTCCCAACGGATCTCTTTCGACGTGGTGAAGTACACGTGGATGGTCGACCCGGCCGGGTTGTACGGATCCAGCACCGCCTTGATCGGCCGCTCGCCCTGCAGCGACTCGACGATGCCGTTCGTGATCCGCTCGCACGCCATGTCCGCCAGCTCCTGATACATGAGCTGAGCCGGATAGGTGCCGCCCTTGCACACCAGGTGGTTGTCAAGCCACTGGCGTGCAATCCGCTTGAGCTGGCCGAACAGGTGCAGCCTCGGTTCCTCGCCCGGATCGCGCCACTTGGTCTCGAGCAGCCGCTTTGTCAGGTGGAACAGCAGCGTCGACCGCCGCAGATCGCCCGTGTGGACCAGGCTGAGATCCACCCCCTCGCCGATGATCCCCTCGTTGCGGGTAATGGACGGACCGACGAGATCGGGCGTCAGCTCCAGCGTCGCGTCGCTGCCGAACTTCGCCGTCAGCCGCTCCTCCGGCAGCTCGACGCGGTAGCCCTCCACACGCGGGAAACGAATCTCGCCGGCGTCGCGTTCCGGCGCGATCGCCCTGACCAGCACCGTCGTCACGGTCCGGGCGTCCCAGCCTTCCGTGAGCATCGAGACGGAGACGACGCAACGAATCGATCCGCCGAGGGCGTCCGGCTTGCCGACGGTGTTCATGACCTCCCGGAGCAGGTCCTGGTCGGAGAGCTGCTCGGCCTGCCGGCGGTCGCCCGTTCGCTCGACGATCTCCCGCCGAAAGCGCTCGATCTCGTCGCCGGCCGCGGCCCGGAAGTGCTTGTCGAGCGCCTCCCCGGAGTCGAGCTGCTCGCTGTCAATGAGCAGCGTGCGCGGCCGCGCCAGCGGGTTGCCGTGCTCGTCGAAGTTGCGGAACAGCGCCAGGCGCCCGTTCTCCAGGGAGGTGGACCCGTCCTCGTTCTCGCGCTGGAACCCGGAGATGTAGTCGTGGACGAGCTTCGAGGTCGACGTGTTGTTGCAGACGACGATGAAGCACGGCGGCACCTCGATGCCGGCCTCCCGCCACAGCTCGAACGTCTTCTCGTAGTGCCCGTAGAGCACTTCGAGCGCGGTCTGCAGCTCGACGGGCAGGCTGAGCGGGTCGAGGCCGGCCGCCTTGCCGCGTCCCCGCTTCGGCATCTTCGGCCGGATGTGTTCCCACAGGTTGCGGAACTTCGGCATGTCGCCGCCCGGAATGTTGTCGGCGACGGGGACGCGCGGCAGCTTGACGATGCCGCACTCGATGGCGTCCATCAGCGAGAAGTCGCTCGCCGTCCACGGAAACAGCGTCCCCTCCGCGTAGCCCGAACCCCGCAGGAAGAACGGCGTTGCGGAGAGGTCGATTACGCGCTGCAGGCCGAGCTTGCGCTGCACCGATTCGAGGCCGGAGACCCAGACGCGCGCCGCCTCGCGGTTCTTCTTGGCCTCCTCGCGGTCGTCGCCCTTGAGCTGACCCTCCTGGTTTTCCCCAGGAGGCTTTTCCCGGTAACAGTGGTGCGCCTCGTCGTTGAGCGCGAGTATCCGTTTCATGCCCATCAGGCCCGGAAGGACCCGCTGGAGCATCTGCCCTTCCGTCTCCCGCGTTCGCAGCGCCGGCCCCTGCCCCTGGAGCAGGGCGCGGCCGCCTTTCGACAGCGGCTGCGTCTCGCGCGGCATGAAAGCATGGTAGTTGGTGATGACGATCTTCGCCCGCTCCAGGTCGCGGAGCATGTCGCCCGGCACCAGCTCGCGGCTGCCGTAGTAGCTGTCGGGGTCGTTCGGCTGCAGCACCCGGAGCCGATCCCGGATCGTGATGCCGGGCGTCACCACCAGGAACCCGCGCGTGAACTTCCGGCTTCCCGGCCGGCGCACGGCGTTGATCGTCTGCCAGGCGATGATCATCGCCATCACGGTGGTCTTGCCCGCACCCGTGGCGAGCTTCAGCGCGAGGCGCGCGAGACCCGGATTGGCCTCCTCGCTGGCGTCATCGAGATGATCGAGGATCCGCCGCTCTTCCCTGCCGAGTTGCGGGGCCACCTCGGTCAACCAGATGACGGTTTCCACCGCCTCGACCTGGCAGAAGAACGGCCGGACATCGCTGAACCGGTGGCTGCGCCAGTGCCGAAGGAGGCGCGCTGTCTCGGGCGTCACCCGCCACAGGCCGGGTTGGGGCAACTCCCGCCAGCGATCCACGCGCTGGCAGACGCCGCCGATGAACGCCGTCAGGTCGTATTGCTGCTCGCTGGTCCCGAGCGCTGCCGCAGCCTCGTCGTAGACCATGCGCGGCTGGACGTGCTTCTGTTTCTTCGGCCTGGGGATCGGCGTGATGAACGCAACCTGGCGCCGCTTCGGAACAACCTGGTTCGTCGGCTGGCCGCTCGAATCGAGCTCCCAGTGTTGGGAGGGGTACTCGTAGGGCGAGTTCAGGATCGGCGCCTTGAAGAAGTCGTGATCCATGCGCGGAACCGCTGGATTGTACACCGCGCTCGGCGGTGGCCGGGTGCGGGGCGGGCGCCCCCCACGTCCCGCTATACTGCGCTCATGGCGCTGCCCGACATGCTCGTGCAACGGCTGCGGGCGGTGGCCGAGTCCGAGCCCGCTGTCCGCGCGCTCTACGCGTTTGGCTCACGAACAGACGGATCCGGCCCGCCCCGATTCCGATCTCGATGTTGGCGTCCTGTACACCTCGCCGCAACCGCTCGAGACCACCGTCGCGCTCGAAGAGGCGTTGCACCGCGCGACCGGCATGACGGTCACCTGATCGACCTGAGGGAGAACGTGAACTTCGTCGAGCTCCAGCGCTTCTGAGCGGATGGAACAGTCGCCAGGGCCAGGAGATTGAGGGTGTCTCCTCTATGAAGCTGCACCGCGACTGATCGCCTACCACGAGAACTGTTTCTGAACCCGCCAGCCGTCTCGTTCGACGGTGAATGCCGGTGCCGACGGCCAGAGCGCCACGACGAGACCGCCGCCGATCGCGCCGATTCCCGTCCAGAGCATCCCGGGCCGCGCAAGCCGGATGTCGATGGGCGTCTGTTCCGTATGGGCGTGACCGTCGCTGTAGTACGTCGTGCAGTAGTCGGACGTACCGTAGTAGAAACCATGGTCGACCGTTGTCCGGTACTGGCCGGGACCGTCGCAGTCATGCCGGTAGTTGAACGCGAGCGCCGTCATGGCTCCGCCTGCGGCAACGGTCCACCAGCCGATCGCTTTCCGAGACTGCGCCTCAGCGGGGCGAACTGCTCCGCTGACGATGAGCACGACGACGACTCCGATCGTGATCCATCTCACCACTGGTCCCCGATCTTCTTCCGAATCGTCTTGACGAATCGCGATCCATGCGCGGAACCGCCAGATTGTACACCGCGTACTACCACGGTTGGGCGCCGGGCCGCCGATCGGCGGCGCCCCGCTATACTGCGGTCATGGCGCTGCCCGACGTGCTCGTGCAAGACCTGCGTGCGGTCGCCGAGACACGCCCCGCTGTTGCTGCGCTCTATGCATTCGGCTCGCGAATCGACGGGTCGGCGCGCCCGGACTCCGATCTCGATCTCGGCGTTCTCTACGTGTTGCCGCAACCGCTGGAGACGACGGTCGTGCTCGAAGAGGCGCTGCACCGCGCAACCGGCATGGCGGTCGACCTGACCGACGTTTCGCGGGCGGGGGCCTTCCTCGCGCTTGCCATCGTCCGCGGCGAGCGGCTCTTCGCACGCGCGCCGACGGCCGCGGACCACTTCGAGCTGTACGTCCTGCGCCGGGCCGGAGACCTGCTGCCGTTCGAGCGCGAGCGCCGGGCCATGGTGCTCGCGCCGAAGCCATGACGCCCGGACCAATCAACCGCGCTGTCGTCGCCGACAAAACCGCCCTGATCCACCGGCTGCTCGACGCCGCACGCACGCTTCCGCTGGAAGACCTGGACGCCTTCACCGCCGATCCCAGGATGATCGCAGCCGGTGAGTCGTATCTGCGCCGCGCGCTCGAGGCGCTGCTGGATCTCGCCCGCCACGTACTGGCCAAGGGATTCGCGCGCGGGCCTGCGGAGTATGCCGAGGTGGCGCGTCAACTCGGCGAGGTCGGCGTCGTCACGCGGAAACAGAGCCAGCGCCTCGTGCTCATGGCCCGCTACCGCAACCGGCTCGTTCACGTCTACCACCAGGTGACCGACGCGGAGCTGTACGAGTTGCTGACACAGCGGTTGGGCGATATCGAAGAGATGATCGGTGCGATCACGACGTGGATGGCCCGTCATCCCGACCGCTGCGGCGACGGCGAGTGATCACTCTGCGGACACCGAAGGCCGTCCCGCGCTGGTGCTACACTTGACGCTCGCCGCGGCCGGCGCCGGGGCGCACGACCGGAAGCAGGAGAACGCATGGGCAGGTGGCCACGTCATCTCGCGCACCTCACGCGCCGCGAGGCGCTCGGCATGCTCGGGGCGGGGGCCGGTCTTGCCCTGACCGCCGGACCCGGCCGCGCGGCGCCGGCGCAGCCGGCCGCCACCGACATCGCCTTCGCGGAGGGCGCCGTCATCCGCGCCATCCTCGAGGACCTCGCGCCGGAAGCGCTCGGGAGCGGCGCCACGCTGTTCCACGAGCACCTGGATCTGTTTCAGAACTACAGCAGCCCGCCCGTGGAGCGCGACCCCGCGGCGGGGCCGCTGACCGACGAGGAGGCCGAGACGTTCGTGGCGCTGGTGGCCGAGGAGCTGCGCATGGCAGCGGCCGACGGCATGGGCTGCATCGTCGATGCGGGCATCCTGCGCCGGTCGGAACGGGAGCTCGAGTTCCTGCGCCAGATGTCGCTGCGCTCCGGCGTGCCGGTCGTGGTGGCCGGCGCCTACTGGCGGGCGCCCTTCCCGGACGACGTGGCCGGGATGGGCGTGGACGAGCTCACCGGGCACTTCATCGCCGACGCGCGGGCGCAGAGGTGGGGAGCGTTCGGCGAGGTGGGCACCTCGATGGAGATGCTCGACGTCGAGCGGACCTTCCTGCAGGCCGTCAGCCGCGCCCACCACGCCACCAACCTGCCGATCTTCACGCACACGGAGCACGAGGGCTGCCGGCCGTGCGGCCTCGAGCAGCTCGACGTGCTCGAGGCGGAGAGCGTCGACCTCGGCCGCGTCTGCGTCGGGCACCTGTCCGACGTCACGGCGGAGCAGGACCCGGGCTGGACCTCGCACCTGGAGATCGGCCGGCGGGGCGCCTATCTGGGGTTCGACACGGTGGGCCGGGCGCTGCGCCTGGAGACCTCCCCGGACATCCCGGAGGCCGACAAGGTGCGGATGGTGCTGAACGTGCTCGAGGCGGGCTACGAGGATCAGGTGCTGCTGGCGTCCGACTTCGCCGCCTCGCGCGACCTCAAGTCCAACTGGGGCAACGGCTTCGCCACCGCCATCGTGCAGTTCGTGCCGAAGCTCCGGCACGCCGGCGTGGACGACGCCACGCTGCACCAGATAACCGTCGACAACCCCCGCCGCTTTCTGGCATTCGTGCCGCAGGAGGCCTAGTCATGGCGTTGAAGGATTGGATGGCTGCGCTGCTGGTCATGATCGTCATCGGTGCGCTGGCCCCGGCGGCCGGCGCCCAGCAGGCCCTGCCGGACCCGCCGCGGGCCGACCGGCAGCCGATGGGCCTTGCCGCGCCGCGCATCGCGCCGCTGCCCGCAGCGGAGTGGACCGACGAGCACCGCCGCCTCGCGGAGCAGTACGGCGGCGACGGGAGGGCGGACAACCAGCTCCACACGCTGCTCAACGTGCCGGCCATCGTGGAAGGGCTGATGCCGGTCACCGTCTACCTGAGCGAGGAGTCGACGATCCCGGCGCGGCACCGCTCGCTCCTCATCCTGCGCGCGGCCTGGCTGTGCGGCAACCAGCCGCTGTGGGCCACGCACGCGGCGCGCGCGCGCGCCGGCGGCCTGACGGACGCGGAGATCCGCCGCGTCGCCGAGGGGCCGGACGCGGACGGCTGGGACCCGTTCGAGCGGACGCTCCTGCAGATGGCCGACCAGCTCTACCTGAACTCGTCGGTGACCGACGCCACCTGGAGCGCCCTGTCCGCGCAGTACGAAGAGCCCAACCTGATCGACGCCGTCGAGACGGTGAACCACTTCACCGTGCTGTCGATGATCTACAACTCGTACGGCATTCAGCCCGACGACGACACGCCCGACCGCCTGCCCGACGTGCCGTACCGCATCTCGGTGCCGGACCGCGAGCCGCCCCTGGCCGTGGCGCGCTTCGAGCCGCTCGACGGACCGGGCATCGCCGTGTCGCGCACGTTCGCGCGGCATCCCGCGCTGGCCCAGCCGCGCGGCCGGCGCGCCAACTACATCAACCGGGTGTCGCCGCTGACGCCGCACGACCGGGAGATTCTCATCCTCCGCATCGGGTGGGACTGCCAGGCGGTCTACGAGTGGGCCAAGCACGTCGGCACGGTCGGGCGGGCGCGCGACCACGGCGTGGACCCCGAGGCCGTCGCAAAGGGACCCGACGACCCGGGGGCGGACCCGTTCGACGCCACGCTCCTGCGCGTGGTCGACGAGCTGTACCAGAACGCCATCGTCTCCGACGAGACGTGGAACGCGCTGACCGCCGAGTACGACACCGTCGAGGCGATGAGCGCGGTGTACACGCCCAGCTCGTACCGGGCGACGTCGATGTCGCTCAATACGTACGGGGTGCAACTGGAGCCGGGCGACGAAGGGTTTCCGGACGTCCCCTTGCGGTGACGTCCGGCGTGGCGACCGACGGCGCGCGCCAGGAGTCTGCGCCGCAGAACGGTGCAGACTCCTGGGCGGGTTGTTGGCGGGCTAGAGCCTGATCACGTTCTCGGCGGCGGGACCCTTCCCGCCTTCGACGACCTCGAACTCCACCCGCTGTCCCTCGGTCAGGCTCTTGAAGCCGTCGCCCTGAATGGCGGAATAGTGGACGAAGACGTCCTTCTCGCCGTCGTCACGGGTGAGAAAGCCGAAGCCCTTGCTGTCGTTGAACCACTTGACCGTACCGGTGACTGCCATTGACCGTACTCCTGCAGCTTGAATCGTCGGAGTCCGGTCCTGCCGTACGCCGACTACAACCATGCGCGCTGTTGACGCGCGTTCGGCACCCGTACGCGGTGCCATGTTCATCGTTCGCAAACGCGAGAATGGACGAGCCGGCGCCCGTTGTCAAGTTTCGGAGAGCCGGTCGAGCGGTCGCCCTGCGGCGTCGATTGCAGTCGTCGGGGCTCCAGCCGGACTGCTGCCGGCCGCCAGCCGCAGCCCGTCGAAGTGGCGCTTCCGTCGCCGCCACGCGAATTCAGCCTTGACGACCGACTGAATTCACGTGAATTCGTTCAGTCCGGAAGCCGGAAGACGATCAGCCCCGGCACGTCGCCGCCGACGGTCACCGCGATGTGCTGCCGGCCGTCGAGCAGGTAGGTCATCGGGGCGCCGAGCGCGCCGGCCGGCAGGTCGAGCGAGGCGAGCTCCGCGCCGCTCAGCTTGTCGTACGCCACCAGCCGGGGCCCGTTGCCGCCGCCGCCCGTCGTCAGCGCGTGCACCAGCAGCGTCTTCGTGAGCAGCGGGCCGCTGCGGCTGGCGTCGCCGCCCACCGGCGGCAGGTCGAGGTCGCGCAGCATCGGATGGTTGCGGATGCGGTCGCCGCTGCCGGTCGGAATCATCCACGCGTGCTCGCCCGTGTTCATGTCGATCGCCGTCATGCGCGTGTAGGGCGGCTTCCAGAGCGGCAGCCCGCGCGGCATCACCGGACCGGCCGTCGTGGAGCGCCGGATGTAGCGCAGCGTCGACTGCTCGTGAGGCTCCGGCTCGGTGAGCTGAATCGTCGAGTGGCCGTTGGTCGACGGCACGTACAGGTAGCCGGTCTCCGGATCGACGGCCGCCCCGGACCAGCTCGCGCCCCCCGCGACGGGCGGCCGCATGATGGTCCCCCGCAGCGTCTGCGGCGTGTAGAGCGGCCCCAGCCGGAAGCCCTCGACCGCCTCGACCGCCATCTGCCGGATCTCGGGCGTGAAGTCGACCAGATCGTCGATCGACGTGCCCTGGTACTCGAACGCGGCCGGCTTCGTCGGGAAGGGCTGGGTGGGCGACATGACCTCGCCCTCCAGGTCGGTGTCGGTCGCGACCGGGCGTTCCTCGATCGGCCACACCGGCTCGCCCGTGACGCGATCGAAGACGTAGACGAAACCCTGTTTGCTGACCTGCGCCACCGCCTTGATGTCGCGTCCGTCGACGGTGATGTCGAGCAGGTTCGGCGCCGCCGGCAGGTCGTAGTCCCAGAGGCCGTGATGAATCATCTGGAAGTGCCACTGGCGCTGGCCGGTCTCGACGTCCACCGCCACCAGGCTCTCGGCGAACAGGTTGTCGCCGAGCCGGTGCCCGCCGTAGTAGTCGTTCGTCGGCGTCCCGATGGGCAGGAACACCCAGCCCAGCTCCTCGTCGCCGCTCATCATCGACCAGATGTTGGTGTTGCCGCTGTAGCGCCACGACTCGTTGAGCCAGGTGTCCGAGCCGTACTCGTCGGCGCTTTGCGGCACGGTGTGGAAGTCCCACTTGTGCTGCCCGGTCCGCACGTCGTAGGCGCGGGCCCAGCCGGGCGTCGCCTCCCGGGTGATCGTGCGGTCGTTGATGGTCGAGCCGATGATGATGGTGTCGCGGACGACGATCGGCGGCGACTGCGACGAGAGCGTCAGCAGGTTCAGGATGTCGCGGCGGCCGCGCTGGGAGCGCGGGACGCCGGCCGTGAGATCCACGCGCCCGTTGTCGCCGAAGCCCGGGTCCGGCAGGCCGGTCTCCGCATCCACCGCGACGAGGTAACCGTCGCCGGTGCCCCACACGATGCGCGCCTCGCCGTCCCGCTCCCAGTAGGCCACGCCGCGGTGCCGCCAGCCCGCGATGGCCGGCGTCCCCGACTCGTAGGCGCGCGGATCGTGCACCCACAGCGTCTCGCCGCTGCGCGCGTCGATGGCGGCCGCCCGGTACAACGGCGTGCTGAGGTACAGGACGCCGTCGACCATGAGCGGCGTCGCCACCAGCGCGCTGATCGTCGGGCGCGAAACGGTCTGCGTCTGCCCGTCCCAGGCGGTCCAGCGGTCGGGCTCCTGCTCCTGCAGGATGTCGAACAGCCTGTCCGCGGCGATCAGGGAATCGCCCGCCGGGGTCGAGTGGACGAGATGGGAGTCGGCCGACCGCCAGTGCCACAGCACCTCGAGATCGGCGAAGTTCTCGGCCGTGATCTGGTCGAGCGGCGAGTACTTCGTGCTGCCGGCATCCCCGGCGTAGCTGCGCCACTCGCCGCTCGCCGGCGCCCCGTACTGCGCTTCGGCCGGGCCTGCGGCCAGACCCGCCGACGCCGCGACCACCGCCGCCGCTGCACCAATCCATCGCATAGTCATGACCTCGGTTGCCCCCGGGACGCGGTCTCATTCTAATATGACCGAGCCATGGCCACATCCCGTTCGATCGTCACGAAAACCCTGGTCGGACTGTTCGTCCTCGGCCTCCTGTCGGTGCTGTTCATGCGCACGCTGCGCGACACGGTCACCGCGCCGTACCTGATGCGCCCGGAGCACGTGACGGGTTGGCAGGTCACGTTCGCCCCGGCCCTGGGTCCGGACGGCCCGCTGCTCCTGCTCGCGCCGCCCCAGGAGTTGCCCCTGGAGCTGTTCCAGCAGGTCTTCGACCGCACCATGGAGTCGATGAACGCGCCGCCGGCGTACGGCGTGACGCTCGTCCTGCGCAACGAGTACCAGCGCGCTCTGGCGCCCCTGGTCGCGCCGGACGAGCTGGAGGCGCTCGCGCACGAGGTCGGTCTCGCCAACGCGGCGGTCGAGCCGCGCTGCCTGGCCGTGCGGGCCGGGCTCACTGCCGCCGAGCCGCGCAGCACGTACTTCGTCGTCTTCGGGCTGCCCGCGCTGCGCACCTTTCGCGATCGTGTCGCCCGGTTGCTCGCGGAGCGCGGGGGCGATGCTGCGGCGTTCGATCCGGCCGCCCTGGCGCCGGCCCTGTACCTGGCCGCCACCGACAGGGGTCCGCAAGCCTGGCCGGTCGCCGACGGCGCGGTCGAGGAGCGCTGCGTCGCGCCGCTGGAGGTCAGCGGCTCAGGCTGATTCCCGCGCCCGCTGCCACCGCAGCCAGTGGTCGGCCAGCACGAGCGCGATCATGGCCTCGCCCATCGGCACGAACCGCGGCAGCAGGCAGGGGTCGTGCCGCCCCTTCGTGCTGATGGTCGTCGGCTCGCCGCCGCGGGTGATGGTCTCCTGCTCGCGCGGCAGACTGCTGGTGGGCTTGACGGCAGCCCGCAGGACGATCGGCATGCCGGTCGAGATGCCGCCGAGCATCCCGCCGTGGCGGTTCGTGCGGGTCGCCACCCGCGTCCCGTCGGGGGCGCGGTCGGCGTAGAAGATGTCATTGTTTTCGGTGCCGCGCAGCGTGGCGCAGCCGAATCCGACGCCGTACTCGACGCCCAGGACGGCCGGCAGGCTGAACAGCCCCTTGGCCAGATCGGCCTTCAGCTTGTCGAAGACCGGCTCGCCCAGGCCCGCGGGCACCCCGGTGGCCACGAACTCCGCCACGCCGCCGATGGAGTCGCCCGCGCTCCGCGCCCGCTCGATGAGCGCGACCATCTCGGCGGCCTTGCCCGCGTCCGGGCAGCGCACGATGTTCGGCTCGCCATCCGGCAGGCGCTCGACCTGGTCCAGCGTGAGCGCGGCCGGATCCGCCACCGGCGCGACGACGTCCCCCACCTGGCGGACGTAGCCGACCACCCGCCCGCCGAAGGCGCCGGCGATGAGCTTCCTGGCGACGGCGCCGGCCGCCACCCGGACGGTCGTCTCGCGCGCGCTCGAACGTCCGCCGCCGCGGTAGTCGCGAAAGCCGTACTTGGCGTCGAAGCTGTAGTCGGCGTGGCCGGGCCGGTACTTGTCCCTGATCGGCGCGTAGTCGCGGCTGCGCTGGTCCCGGTTCGCGATCAGGATGGCGATGCTGGTGCCGGTGGTCCGGCCCTCGAACACGCCGGAGAGAATCTCGGGCGTGTCCGGCTCGTCGCGCTGCGTGACGATGCGGCTCTGGCCGGGCCGGCGGCGGGCCAGGTCGGGGACCAGATCGGCCGCGCTCAGCTCGAGCCCGGCCGGACAGCCGTCGATGATGACGAGGTTCCCGGGGCCGTGCGCCTCGCCCGCGGTCGTGATCCGGAAGGCCTCCCCGAAGCTGTTGCCCGCCACCGCCACCTGCTAGAGATGTTCACGGTAGAAGGCGACCAGGCGCTCCCAGCACTGCTGCGCGTACGCCGCGTGGTAGACCTCCGCCCGGGTGTCGTTGAAGAAGGCGTGATCGGCGCCCTCGAACACGATGATCTCGACCTGCTTGCCGGCGGCGCGCAGGTCGCTCTCGAGCTGCCGGGCCGCCGCGGGCGGGACGAAGCCGTCCTGCTCGGCGAAGAAGCCGAGGACGGGCGCCCGCAGCGCGGCCAGGTCGGGCTTCACGTTGGGGTGGATGCCGTAGAAGTCGACGCACGCGCCGACGCGCGGATTGGCGCAGGCGGCGTACAGCGACAACTGGCCGCCCATGCAGAACCCCACCGTGCCGACGCGCTCGCCGGCGACCTCGCCGCGGGACAGCAGGTAATCGACGGCGCCGCGCAGCTTCTTCTCGGCGGCGTCGATGTCGAGGGCCATCATCAGCTTGCCGGCCTCGTCGGGGCTCGCCGTCGTCCGGCCGTCGTAGAAGTCCGGCGCCAGCGCGGCGAAGCCGGCGCCGGCCAGCCGGTCCGCCACCGCCTTGATGTGGTCGACCAGCCCCCACCACTCCTGTATGACGACCACGCCCGGGCCGGAACCCGACGACGGGGTGGCGAGGTAGCCGCCGCCGGCGGCCCCGTTCATCGGAAACTGCACCATCGCACCCATGCTGCGCCCTCCGCCGAAAAATCACGACGATAGCACACCGTCACCTGCGGCCGGCCGCGGCTGGCCGGCCTGCCGCCGTCACGGCAGCTCGGCCACGACCTGCCCCTGCTGGTCGACGAACGTGACGCTGGCGCGGCCCTCGCCCGCCACGCCGATGACCAGCCGCGACTCGGCGGCGCCGGTCATGTTGATGACCGCCGCCTGCTGAACCACGCCCAGCGTGACCCGCGGCCGGCCGGCCTCGTAGAGCGTCAGCAGCGGCGTGTCGCCGTCGCCCACCGTGAGCGCGGCGCTGCGCTGACCGTCGCCGCCGAAGAGCAGGACGCTGGGGGCGCCGCCCGCCCCGAGCTGCATCTGCAGCCGGCCGCGCCGCCCGTCGGCGAAGCTGAGGACCGGCGTCCCCGACGCCGACCCGAGGACGCTGTGCCGGCTCTGGTCGTCGCCGACGACGACCAGCGTGTCGTCGCCCGCCAGGCGCGCGGAGAAGCGCGGGGCGCCGTCCGCGTTCAGCAGCGCGAAGCCCGGCGCCCCGCTCGGCGCCACCCGGAACAGGCCCCGGACCCGCCCCTCCCCGTCGTGCAGCGCCAGCGACGAGTCGCCGCGCTCGTCGCTGGCGCTCAGGACGCCGCGCAGCGTGCCCCCGGCGTCGACCAGGTTCACCTGCGGCGTCGTGATCGCCCGCGGACCCTGGGCCTCGACCCGCCCGCCGAGCAGCAGCGTGGCCACCGCCCCGCCGCAGAACGACGCGGCCACCAGCATTCCGGCCAGCAGCACCCTATCCTGCCTCATCGCTCACCCCTGCCAGCCGGCCGCGCGCTATCGCGGCCCTCATCTCGCCGGCGGAAACAGGTCCGGATTGTCGGTGAACACGCCGGTCGCACCGAGCTCGTCGAACAGGTGGACCATCAGGTCGGTGGCGTCGCCGAACGGCTCGGGCACCCGGCCCGCGCGGACCGTGTACGGGTGCAGCTCCAGCCCGGCCTCCCGGACCGCCCGCGCCCGCGAGGGATCCGCCAGCAGCATCGGGAACGCCGGCCCCACGCCGTCGGCGTACCCGGCCACCTCCGCCAGGCCGTCGTCGCTCAGCAGGCCCGTGGTCCCCGGCCCGCCGACGAGCTGCACCAGGGGGTAGGTGTCGCCCGCCAGATCGCGCACGCGCCGCAGGCTCGCGGGGCTGAACGACTGCACGAAGATGGGCGTGGCGGCGCGGGCCGCGGCCGAGTCCAGCCCGTTGGCTGCGAGCACGCGCACCAGCTCCGCCTCCATGGCGAGCCCCAGCGCGTCGTAGGTGTCAGGGTCCTTTGTCTCCATGTAGAGGCCGGCCGCACCCTGCACCAGGTCGATGGCCTCCTGCAGCGTGGGAACGCGGACCCCGGCGAACTCCGCGCCGAACCACGACCCCGCGTCGAGCTGCTTGACCTCGTCCAGCGTGAACGCGGCCACCGGCCACACCCGCTGCGGCCCGTCGGCCGTCTCGACCACTACGGCGCGCTCCGGAAAGACCTCCTCGACGTCGGTCGTCCGCTCGAGGGTCGTATCGTGCAGGCAGACCAGCCGGCCGTCGCGCGTGAGCTGCAGATCCTGCTCCACGTAGTCTGCCCCCATCTCCAGCGCCAGCCGGTACGCGGGCAGGGTGTGCTCCGGGGCGTAGGCGGACGCTCCGCGGTGCGCGATGTTGACCGGCGCCAACGGCGGCGCCGGCTCGGCGGCCGGCGCCGCCTCCCGCACGGGCGGCTGCGCGCAACCGCAGAGGCCGACCACCGCGAGCGCCGCAATCCGTGTCGACACGGGCATTCCTCGAAGAGTCCGTGACCCGGACTAGCCCGGCAATCGTCGCCTCCGGCTCCGGTTGCCGCCCAACCAACCCTCGCTAGGAGTCTACGCCGTTCTACGGCGCAGACTCCTAGATCGGCATCTGGATCTGGAGCAGCTCGTAGATGCGCACCACGGCGCGCGGGTCGACGTTGCGGACGCGGCTGCCGTACTCCGCCTCGAAGGCGCTCATGTCCACGCGGCCGGCGGCGTCCTCCGCCGAGACCCCCGCGGCGCGCAGATCCGCGACCTGCGCCCACAGGTCCCGCAGATACCGCTGGTACAGGTCGATCTGCTCGCGCTCGCGGAACGGCTCGCCGTGGCCGGGAACGATGACGTCGAAGTCCAGCTCCTTCAGGCGGCCGAGGCTGGCGGGCCACTCGTCGATGAACGCGTCGCCCATGTACGCGAGTCGGGGGGCACCGGGGGACCCCACCAGGAAGTCGCCCGTGAACGCGATGCGCTCGGCGGGGAGCAGGACGATGGTGTCGCCGCCCGTGTGGCCGCGCCCCACGAAGTGGAGCTGCACCTCGCGGCCGCCCTTGTGGATCGTCAGCGTGTCGCTGTAGGTGACGTTGGGCGGCGTGACCACGGTCTCGCCGAGCGCGGTCTGGTGGGCCCGGGCGATGCGGAGGTCGGTCTCGAGCCCTTCCCGCTCCGGCCCGTCGGCGGCGGCGATCTGCTGCTCGAGCCGTGCAATCTGCGCCGGCACGGCCGCGTCGAACGAGCGGTTCGTGCGCTGCTCCAGCACGTTGCTGAGGTGCATCCGCCGGACGTAGTCGTGGCCGATCACCTCGACGTCGTCGCCGAAGATCTGGTTGCCGTGCGCGTGGTCGAAGTGGTAGTGCGAGTTGAAGACGTAGCGGATCGGCTTGTCGGTCAGCTCGGCCTGGATCTGCCCCACCAGCGTGCGCGCCGCGGCCGGGGTGACGCTGGTGTCCACCAGCATCACGTGGTCGTCGTTGATGATGACCAGCGAGTTGCTGAAGACGGTCATGGCGCCCGTGCCGATGGCGAAGTGGACGCCGTCGGCGAGCTCCTCGAACCGATAGGCGGGACCGTCCGGCACGGACGTCGATTGCCCGCGCGCGACGGCCGAGACCGACGGATCGACGAGCCACGGGAGGCCGGCGAGCAGGCCGGCCATGGCGAGCAGCAGCAGCAGACGTGTCATGGTAGTCCTCGCTTCGAATCTTGCGGCCGGCGCGACAGTGCGCCGCCGCCATTCTAGCAACCGCCCCGGGCCCAGCGGCGCGGGGTTTTCGCCATGGACTGCTAAGATGGGCCGCCGGGACGAGGTATCGACATGACAGCACGATGCGGTCGGTGGAGCGCCGGCCTGCCGGCCCTGGCCCTGCTGGCCACGGTTGGCCTGTCCGCCCAGCAGGGCGCGCCGGCCAACGGCGAGTGGCCGACCTACAGCGGCGATCTCGGCGGCACGAAGTACTCGCCGCTCGATCGGATCGACGCGGACAACTTCGGCCGGCTCGAGGTGGCGTGGCGCTGGCGATCGGCCGACGCGGTCCTCAGCCTCGACACGCCGGGCGGCGGCGAGTGGCGGGCCGACTCGCGTCTCGTCTTCGACGAGCTGAACCGGCGCGACCCGCACCGGTGGCGCGACGCCCTGCCGCCCACGATCACGAACTTCAAGGCCACGCCGCTGATGGTCGGCGGGCGCCTGTTCGTCAACATGCCCACCTCGGTCGGCGCGGCGATCGACGCGCGGACCGGCGCCACGCTCTGGGTCTACAACCCCAAGAGCTACGAGGAAGGGACGACCACCATGACGGCCCGCTGGAACCAGCGCGGCGTGGCCTACTGGTCGGACGGACCGCAGCGGCGCGACGAGCGGATCTTCTGGGGCACCGGCAACGGCTATCTCCTGTGCGTCGACGCCGGGACCGGCCGGCCCTGCGCCGATTTCGGCGAGGGCGGACGCGTCGATCTCATGCGGGACATCCCGCGCGCCACCCGCGGCCAGCGCGACTGGCTGAACGCCCTGCTCTACTCGGTGCAGTCGCCGCCGATCGTGGTCGGCGACACGGTGGTCACGCCGATGTCGATCTCCTCGCTGAACGACACGAAGGAACGGCCGCCCGGCTGGATGCGCGGGTTCGACGCCCGCACCGGCAAGACGAACTGGACCTTCCACACCATCCCGCAGGGCGACGAGTTCGGCAACGACACCTGGGGAGGCGACTCGTGGCGCCACACCGGCAAGGTGGGCGTCTGGTCGATCATGAGCGCCGACCCGGAGCTCGGCTACCTCTACCTGCCCCTGAACACGGCCGCGCCCGACTACTACGGCGGCCACCGGCCGGGCAGCAACCTGTTCGCCGAGAGCCTGGTGGCGCTCGACCTGGAGACGGGCGAGCGGGTCTGGCACTTCCAGTTCGTCCATCACGGCCTCTGGGACTACGATCTGCCGGCCGCCCCCAACCTCGTCGACGTCGTCGTCGACGGCCGGCCGGTCAAGGCGGTCGCCCAGATCACCAAGCAGGGCTTCGTCTTCGCCTTCGACCGGGTGACGGGCGAGCCGATCTGGCCGATCGAGGAACGCCCGGTGGACACCGGGACCGACCTCGAGGGCGAGGTGCCCTGGCCGACGCAGCCGTTTCCGAGCCGGCCGGCCCCGTTCGAGTACCAGGGCGTGACGATCGACGACCTGGCGGACTTCACCCCCGAGATCCGGGAGCTGGCGATTGCCGCCGTCGAGCCGTTCCGGATCGGCCCGCTCTACACGCCGCAGAGCCTGCGCGGCACCGTCTTCCGGCCGAGCACCGGCGGGGGCGCCAACTGGGGCGGCGCCGGGTTCGACCCCGAGACCGGCTTGCTGTACGTGCCGTCGCGCAACGCGTTCGCCGTCAAGCAGTACCGCGTCCCGGCGCCGGACGAAGGCGCGACGCTGCGCTACATCGAGGTGCGCGGCCCGGGCAGCTCGCGGCCCGAGATGCCGCAGGGCCTGCCGCTCTTCAAGCCGCCCTACTCGCGCATGACCGCCATCGATCTCGACACCGGCGACCACGTGTGGATGACGCCGACCGGCAGCGGCGACCGGATCCGCAACCACCCGCGGCTGCGCCATCTGAACCTGCCGCCGGTGGGCGGCGACTCGAGCCGCAGCGGGCCGCTGGTGACGAAGACGCTGCTGATCTACGCCCTGACCACGGGCGGCTCCAACGACGGGCCGCGCCTGGTGGCCTACGACAAGGCGACCGGCGCCGAGCTCGCATCGACCGACCTGCCGGGCGGCGCCATCGGCACGCCGATGACGTATCTGCTCGACGGCAGGCAGTACATCGCCCTCACGGTCGGCGGCGCCCGCGTGCCGGAGCTCATCGCGCTGGCGCTGCCCGATCCGGAGCCTGCGCCGTAGCAGTCCGTGGACTCCGTCATCCGCCTGCTGCGCGACCTGATCGCCATCGACTCGGTCAATCCGTCCCTGGCGTCCGGCGGCGCCGGAGAGGCCGGGGTCGCCGAGCGCATCGCGGCGGAGCTGCGGGCCGCCGGCGTCGACGTCGAGGTGACCGACGCCGCGCCCGGCCGCCCGAACGTCGTCGGCCTCATCGAGGGCCGCGCCCCCGGGCGCACGCTGATGCTCTGCGGCCACACGGACACGGTCGGCGTCGACGGCATGACCGCGCCGTTCGATCCCGTCGAGCGCGACGGCTGCCTCCACGGACGCGGCAGCCAGGACATGAAGGGCGGCGTGGCGGCCATGGTCGATGCCGCGGTCGGGGTGGCGCGGCGCGGCGGTCTGCCGGCCGGCCGGCTCATCGTGGCGGCGGTGGCCGACGAGGAGCATGCCAGCGCGGGCGCCGATCTGCTCGTCACCCGGCACGGAGCCGACGGCGCCGTGGTGACCGAGCCGACGGACCTGCGGGCGGCAACCGCGCACAAGGGCTTCGAGTGGGTCGAGGTCGAGACCCGCGGGCGCGCCGCGCACGGCAGCCGCCCGGCGGAAGGACGGGACGCCATCGTCCACATGGGCCGGGTCCTCGGACGCCTGGAAGCGCTCGACGCGGCGCTGCAGGCCGGCCGGCGGCACCCGCTGCTCGGCAGCGCCTCGCTCCATGCCTCGACCATCCGCGGCGGACAGGCCCACAGCATCTACCCCGACCGCTGCGTCCTCCGCTTCGAGCGGCGGACGGTGGTGGGCGAGCTGGCGGACGCCGGCGTGACGGAGGTCCGGACCGCCCTCGCGGCGCTCGGCCGCGACGACGCGGCGTTCGAAGCCTCCGCCCGCCAGCTCATGACCCGTCCGCCGCACGAGATCGCGGACGAGCACCCGGTCTGCCGCGCCCTGATGCAGGTGCTGCGCGGCCGCGGCCTCGAACCTGCCCCGACCGGCATGTCGTTCTGGACCGACGCCGCCATCCTGGGCCGGGCCGGCACGCCGGCGGTCCTGTTCGGCCCCGCCGGCGCGGGCCTCCACGGGCCGGACGAGTACGTCCGGATCGACTCGGTGCAAGTCTGCCGCGACGTGCTCGCCGACCTCGTCCGGGCGTTCTGCTGACACCCGGCCTGGCGGTCCGTGGCGAAAAACCCCGCTGCATTCGAGGGGCGATGCATCCCGCAAGGGACGGCGCTGGACCATTCCTCAGCGGGGTCGCATATGGCCAATATGCTCCCTCGTCACGCCTTGTTCGGGCCGTGCGCGGCATTGTCACGACCCCCTCTCGGTGCAACGCGGGGTTTCACCACGGACCGCTATACTGGGCGTCGCCATGTCGACGCTGCCCACTGCCGGATCGAAGGCCCCCGCGTTCGCCCTGCGCGACGCCGCGGGCAACCCGTGCGAGTTCGGACCCGAGAGCTCGGGTGCGCCCGCGACGCTGCTGTTCTTCTTCAAGCACGACTGCGCGACGTGCGAGCTGACCGCGCCGCTCGTCGAGCGGGTGCACCGCGCGCTGTCCGGCGCCGGCCTGCGCGTGCAGGGCGTGTCGCAGGACGACGCGGCGCTGACCGCGGGGTTCGCCGAGCGCCACGGCCTCTCGCTGCCGCGCGCGCTCGACGCCGAGCTGCTCGTCTCCGAGGCCTACGGCTTCGACGCCGTGCCGGCCCTGGTGCTGACGGCGCCGGACGGGGTGGTGCTCGCGAGCATGGAGGGCTGGTCGAAGGCCGAATTCCGCGAGCTGGTTGTGCACGCCGCCGGGCGCTGCGGCGCGCGACGGCCGGCGATCGAGCTGGACGGCGAGTCCCTGCCGGAGCAGCGCCCCGGCTGCGCGTCGCGGGTTCACGATCCGGACGTCGCGCGGCGGCTGGCGGTGCAGCGGGGCGCCGAGCGGCTGGCCTCGCGGCGAGTGCGCGTGCCCGCGGGCCCCGACCTGGACGAGTTCGAGTTTCTCGACGAGCGCGGGCTGACCGACGGCCTGCCGGTCGTGCCGCCGACCCCGGCGCGCGTGCTGCGCATGCTCGACGGCACGTCGCGGCCCGCCACCGACGTGGTCGCGCGCATCCCGCCCAACCTGGCCCCGGCCACCGTGGAGAAGGTCGCCATCAACGCCGTGATGGCTGGCTGCAGGCCGGAGTACCTGCCGGTCGTCATCGCCGCCGTCGAGGCCGCCTGCACGGACGAGTTCAACCTGCACGGCGTGCTGGCCACCACCTACTTCGTCGGGCCGCTCATCATCGTCAACGGCCCCATCCGCAACGAGATCGGGCTCAACTGCGGCCGCAACGTCTTCGGCCAGGGCTCGCGCGCCAACGCGACGATCGGACGCGCCCTGCAGCTCCTGGTGCGCAACGTCGGCGGCGGCCGCCCGGGCGAGGTCGACATGTCGACGCTCGGCCAGCCCGGCAAGCTCGGCGCCTGCATCGGCGAGCTCGAGGAGCTGAGCTGCTGGGAGCCGCTGCACGTCGAGCGCGGCTTCGCTGCCGAGCAGAGCACGGTGACCGTCTTCGCCGCGGAGGCGCCGCGCGCCATCCGCGATCAGCTCTCGCGCAACGCCCGGTCGCTCGGCGCGACGATGGGCCTCTCGCTGGAGTCGATTGCCCACGTCAAGCTGCACGGAATGGACCAGGCGCTGCTGGTCGTTTCTCCCGAGCACGCACGCACGTTCGAACGCGACGGCTACAGCAAGGACGACCTGCGCGCCCGCATCCAGGAGGTCACCGCCCGGCCGCTGCGGGAAGTGATCCCGAACGACGAATGCCAGAAGGGCACCGTACCGCGGGCGCTGCCGAAGGACTGGCTCGACGAGACCGGCCGCCCGACCCCGGCGGCCCTCGACCGTCCGTTCCCCAAGTTCGCCAGCCCCGAGCACATCCTGATCATGGTGGCCGGCGGCACCGCCGGAAAGTTCTCCGCCGCCGTCGGCGGCTGGGCCACCGGCGGCTCCGGATCGAAGGCGGTCACGCGGGAGATCGGGCGGTAGCGCCAACTACGCTGGAGGCCCGCGACCGGCGCTGCCGGTTCCCCGGCTGCCAGGCCGGCGCTGCGACTCGCACCATGTGGAGCACTGGGCGGACGGCGGGGCGACGAAGCGCTCGAACCTGGCGCGGCTGTGCCGGCCGCCATCACCGGGCGGTGCACGAGGAAGGGTTCCGGGTCGGTTTCGATGCCGCGGGCGAGCCACGGTTCGTCCGGCCCGACGGGCGAGCGCTGCCGGCGGCGCCGGCGGCGCCCGCCGTCACGGGTCCCGCGCTGGCGTCCGTGACGGCGCGACTCGACCGGGAGGGCATCCGTCCGGGTCCGCGCACCGCGACGCCCCCCTGGCGGGGCGAGCGGCTGGACGTGGATTGGGCGGTCGGCGTGTTGTGGCGGCCGCGGGGCGGAACGCCGCCCTCCGCCAGCCCGGCCGCGTGACGACGGAGCCACGCTGCACCCGACCCACGCGACCAGTCCCCATGGATCTTACCGAGCCACAACGTCGAGCCGTCGAGCACGATGGTCGCCATGGCCGACCTTTTCGTCGGGACCATTCACGCATTCTGCCTGGATCTGCTCCGGGCGGAAGCGCCGGAGTACCTGAAGTACGAAGTCTGCCGGGCGGCGTGAGCTTCCTTCGCCTGGAATTACGTGAACGCGCTGGCTATCCTCCGCGAGGCGGATCTCGACGTCTGTTTCTCACGTTCCTCGAAGACGCCGGCGTCCGCGAGGAGCGCGTGCCGAACGGCCGCGGCAAGGTCGTCTTCTTCAAACCTCGGGAAGTTCAGCCAGATCATCACCGACTACGAGACCATTCACTACCACTCAAGGCCGGCCGACAAGTACGATGCGTTCGCGAGTTTCCTGCAATACCGTGCCGAAGATGCGTACCCCGAGGGGTGGCAGGACAACCAGTACGCCAACCCTGACGCGATACGCATCATGACGGTCCACCAGGCGAAGGGCATGGAGTGGCCGGTCGTCTTCCTGCCGGCCCTCCTCAGGAACCGGTTCCCCGCTCGGAAAGTCGGTGGCCGAACCGCCTGGCACCTCATCCCGAGAGAAGGGGTCACTGGACAACGGCGCTTCGAGGGCACCACGGAGGACGAGCGCCGCCTCTTCTATGTCGCGATGACGCGCGGCCGCAAGTTCCTGCACATGACCTCGGCCCCCGTGCCCGCCAGCACTCACTACGCGCGGCCATCAGCATTCCGGGAGGACATACTCGTCTCGAAGCACGTGAAGCGCCGACGGCCCAATTACACCTCGCGCCGGCGGATGGCGCCCACGCCGCTCGACGGACAGGCCGTCGACCCCACCGACGCGGCTGTTCGGGGATCCGACCGTGTTGACCATCTCGCCCCGCTGGTTCAAGAACGAGCGGCTCGGGTTCTCGGTGACGTACCACGAGGGAAACCGGCCCCGCCAGTACCACCCGGACTTCCTCGTCACCGCCCGCGAGGCCGACGGCCGGGAGGTCCTGTGGGTCATCGAGACGAAGGGCGAGATTCGTCCGAACACCAAGTTGAAGAGCGCAGCCGCCGAGCTCTGGTGCCAGCGCATGAGCACGACCCGGTATGGCTCCGGCGGTACGGAGACGGCGAAGCGGTCGAGCCCGAGGGATGGATCGAAGCCGCTGGGATGGGGTGCCTCGACGAGCGGATGTTCGTATGCCGCGCGGTCGGCCGTTCCATGGAGCCCACGATTCGGGACGGCGACTACCTGGTCTTCCGCGATGGCTCGCCGGTCGTCGACTCTACCGGCCGTCTAGCCGGCCCGGGCCGTGTTCTTGACCGCGACGCCCGCCGGTACGTGCGTTGCGTCCGGCTCGACCGGCGACTCGACGAGGCACCACGCATCGGTCGCCTCGAGGATCCGCCTGGCGAAGCTGGCGTGCAGCGCGTGGCCGCCGCGGTGGGCCACGAGGTGGCCGATCAGCGGGTGTCCCAGCAGCGCGAGATCGCCTATCACATCCAGGATCTTGTGGCGGACGAACTCGTCCTCGAAGCGCAGCGAGGTATTCAGGACGCCCGTCTCGCCCAGCACCACCGCGTTGTCGAGCGACCCGCCGAGCGCCAGCCCCTTGCGGCGCAGCAGCTCGACCTCCTTCAGGAAGCCGAACGTCCGGGCCGGTGCGATCTCGTCCACGAACGACTCCTCGGTCAGCCGCAGCGTGCGCGCCTGATGCCGCACCAGCGGGTGGTCGAAGCCGATGCTGTAGGTGACCCTGAAGTGGTCCGACGGATACAGCGCAATCCGTTTCTCGCCGTGGGACAGCGAGACGGGCCTGACGACCTTCAGAAAGCGGCGCGGCACGCCCAGGGACCGGACGCCGGCCTCGTGCACCAGATAGACGAACGAGGCGGCGCTGCCGTCCATGATCGGGACCTCGGCCTGGTTCAGCTCGACGACGGCGTTGTCGATCCCCAGGCTGAAGAGCGCGGCCAGCAGGTGCTCGACGGTCTCCACGGCAGCATCGTCCCGGGCCAGACCGGTGGCGTAGTTCATGCTGGCCACGTAACCGATCCGCGCCGGGATCTCCAGCCCGCTCAAGTCGAGCCGCCTGAAGACGATGCCGTGGTGGGCGGGGGCGGGCCTCAGCCGCAACGTCCCCTTGTAACCGGAGTGCAGCCCGATCCCGGAGCACGAAACCGGGCGGCGGACCGTCTGCTGGGTATGTGTGCGAACCTGCGCGTTCGTTCTCACGACGTCCTGACTATGAGCGAGATCGGTGCCGGCACAAGGGAATGCGAGGATTTCACGGGAGACGCATACGGAAACAATACCCTAGTGAAGAGCATCCGAAGAGTGGCCGGGCTGCGAAGAATCGGCGGTAGCTGCCTGGCAACGGCCGCTCGGTGAGCAGGTACTATCTTTTTTATCACACCAGCCGGCGCATGTCAGCATCCTTCAGGCCCCGCTGCCGGCTGCCGCGGGCAGCACCCGGCGCAGGAAGCGGCCGGTGTGCGAACCGCCGACCTCCATGACATCCTCCGGCGTGCCCGCGGCGACGAGCCTGCCGCCCGCGTCGCCGCCTTCCGGCCCCAGATCGACGACGTGGTCGGCGGTCTTGATGACGTCCAGGTGGTGCTCGATGACGACCACGGTGTTCCCCTGCTCGACGAGCTGGTTGAGGACGTCGAGCAGCCGCCGGGTGTCCTCGAAGTGCAACCCGGTCGTCGGCTCGTCGAGAATGTAGAGCGTGCGCCCCGTGCCCCGCCGCGAGAGCTCCTTCGCGAGCTTGACGCGTTGCGCCTCGCCTCCGCTGAGCGTCGTGGCCGACTGGCCCAGCTTGACGTAGCCCAGTCCGACGTCCTGCAGCGTGCGCAGCTTGCGGGCAATGGGCGGAAAATGTTCCAGGATCTCCATCGACTGGTCCACGGTCAGGTTCAGCACGTCCCCGACCGAGGCGCCCCGGTAGGTGATGTCCAGCGTCTCCCGGTTGTACCGGCGGCCCTTGCACTGCTCGCAGGTAACGTAGACATCCGGCAGGAAGTGCATCTCGATCGCGATGACCCCGCCGCCCTGGCAGGCCTCGCAGCGCCCGCCCTTTACGTTGAACGAGAAGCGACCCGGCCGGTAGCCGCGCGCGCGCGACTCGGGCAGCATCGAGAAGAGCTCCCGGATGAAGGTGAACACCCCGGTGTAGGTCGCCGGGTTCGACCGCGGGGTGCGGCCTATCGGTGACTGGTCGATCTGAATTACCTTGTCGACCAGCTCCGTGCCCTCCACCTGCCGGTGCGCCCCGGGCTCGTCGGCCGCGCGGTACAGCTCCCGCGCCAGCGCGCGGAACAGGATGTCGTTGACGAGCGTCGACTTGCCGGAGCCGCTGACGCCCGTCACGGCGATGAGCAGGCCCAGCGGCAGGCGGACGTCCAGGTCCTTGAGGTTGTTGGCGCGCGCGCCGCGAATGACGATCTCGCCCCGCAGCGCCGGCCGGCGCGCGCTCGGGGTGGGGATGGTGCGCTCCGCGCGCAGGTACTGACCGGTCAGCGACCCGCTGCCGTTGGCCAGCAGCTTCGCCGGCGGGCCCTGGAAGATCACGTGGCCGCCGTGCTCTCCCGCCCCCGGACCCAGATCGATCAGGTAGTCCGCCGAGCGGATGGTCTCCTCGTCGTGCTCGACGACCACGACCGTGTTGCCGAGATCGCGCAGCCGGCCCAGCGTGTCGAGCAGCAGCCGGTTGTCGCGCTGGTGCAGCCCGATGGACGGCTCGTCGAGGACGTACAGCACGCCGGTCAGGTTCGCGCCGATCTGCGTGGCGAGCCGAATCCGTTGCGCCTCGCCGCCGGACAGGGTGGCCGCGCCGCGCGCCAGCGTGAGATAGCCGACGCCGACGTTCGTGAGGAAGGCCAGGCGGTCTCGAATCTCGCGCAGCACGCGCTCGGCCACCAACCGTTCGCGCCCCGTCAGCTCCAGCGCCTCGAAGACCTGCCGCGCCTCGGCGATCGGCAGGTCGACGTAGTCGGCCAGCGTCCGTCCGTGCACCCGCACCGCCCGGCTCTCCGCCCGCAGCCGGGCGCCCCCGCACGCCTGACACACGCGCAGCGAGCGGTAGGCCTCGAGCTCTTCCTGCTGGGTCCACGTCCCGGTCCGATAGCGGCGCCGCAGGTTGGGAATGACGCCCTCGAAGTCGCGGCCGAACGGATCCGGCGGGGCCGCGGCGCGGCGCCGCCGGGCGGGCGTCCGGCGGATCCCGTCCGGTCCGTACAGCAGGAGCCTGCGCTTCTTCTGCGACAGGCGCCTGAACGGTGTCTCGATGTCGATCTCGTAGTACGCCGCCAGCTTGGCGAGCGCCTCGAGCACCGGCCTGGCGTCCGCGCGGCCCCAGGGCTGGACGGCGCCGTCGGCCAGCGACCGGCTGTCGTCCGGAACGACGCGCAACGGGTCGAAGTCCTCGACCGCGCCCAGTCCCTGACAGTCGCTGCACGCGCCATGCGGCGAATTGAAGGAGAAGATGCGCGGCGTCAGCTCCGGCATGTTGATCCCGCAGTGGACGCAGGCCAACCGTCTCGAGAACAGGCGGTCGCCGCCCCCCAGGGTGTTGACCGTCACGACGCCGTCGGCCAGTGCCAGCGCGAGCTCGATCGACCGCGTGAGCCGGCGCTCCGCGCCCGGCCTGACGACGAGCCGGTCGACAACCGCCTCGATCCAGTGGTTCTTGCGCCGATCCAGCCGCGGTTCTTCCTCGAGCGACCGCACCTCGCCGTCGACCCGGGCCTTCAGCAGCCCCTTGGCTCTCAGGGCCGCCAGCTCCTTCTTGAACTCCCCCTTTCGCCCGCGCACGATGGGCGCGAGCAGATTGATGCGCTCCTCCGTCGGACCCGACATGACCGCGTCGACGATCTGCTCCACCGACTGGGAGGTCACCGCGCGCCCGCAGGACGGACAGTGGGGCACGCCGACATTGGCGAACAACAGGCGGAGGTAGTCGTAGATCTCGGTGACCGTGCCGACGGTGGAGCGCGGATTGGAGCCGGTGGTGCGCTGCTCGATGGAGATGGCGGGGGACAGGCCGTCGATCTGGTCGACGTCCGGCTTCTCCACCTGCTCGAGGAACTGGCGGGCGTAGGCGGAGAGCGACTCCACGTAGCGCCGCTGACCCTCGGCATAGATGGTGTCGAAGGCCAGCGACGACTTGCCGGATCCCGACAGGCCGGTGACCACGACGAACCGATCCCGCGGGACCCGGACGTCGATGTTCTTGAGGTTGTGCACGCGGGCGCCGCGTACATCGATCCATCGGTGCGGCATCTGCACGGCATGGGACCGCCGCTGCGGCCCGAATCCACGATGCTATCACGACCGCCCCGCGCAAGCCGCATGCACTCGCCCGCTCGCCGCCGCCGGAGTAGAATCGCCGCTGTCGGTCCCGCCCCTCAACCAGGGCGCGCACGGCGCGCCTCGGCGGAGCGGCGCGGGGCGAAGGGGTCCTCGCAAGCGAACGCCGGGGGCTCGGGGCGCAGCCCCGTCTGATTGATGCTCAGGGGGAAAGGCATGACGGATCGGATCGCGGCCGGGAGGCTGCAGGTCGACAAGCGGTTGTACGACTTCATCAACGACGAGGCGTTGCCGGGCACCGGGGTCGCTCCCGACAGGTTCTGGCCCGCCTTCGACCGGCTGGTTCACGATCTGGCGCCGCGCAACCGCCGCCTGCTGACGAAGCGCGACGACCTGCAGCGGCGGCTCGACGCCTGGTACCGGGAGAACCGCGACGAGCCGATCGACCTGGCCGAGTACAAGGCCGTCCTGCAGGAGATCGGCTACCTGGTGCCGGAAGGGGACGACTTCGCGGTGCGCACGGCCAACCTGGACCCCGAGATCTCGACCGTCGCGGGACCGCAGCTCGTCGTCCCGCTGACCAACGCGCGCTATGCGCTGAACGCGGCCAACGCGCGCTGGGGCAGCCTGTACGACGCCCTCTACGGCACCGACGTCATCCCGGAAGGCGGCGGCGCGGCGCGCACCGCCGACTACAACCCCGTGCGCGGGGCCCGCGTGATCGCCTACGCCCGCGAGTTCCTGGACGCGGTCGTGCCGCTGGCCGCCGGCAGCCATGCGGACGTGGCGTCCTACGCCGTGGCCGGCGGGGCGCTGGCCGCCCGCCTCCGCAGCGGCGCGACGACCGGTCTGGCCGACGCGTCGAAGCTCGCCGGCTACCGCGGCGAACCCGGCGCGCCGGCCGCCGTCCTGCTCCGCAACCACGGCCTCCACATCGAGATCGCGATCGACCGCGAGCATCCCGTCGGCCGCGACGACGCGGCCGGCATCAGGGACATCGTGCTGGAGGCGGCGACGACGACCATCATGGATCTCGAGGACTCGGTGGCCACGGTCGACGGCGAGGACAAGGTGCTTGCCTACCGCCACTGGCTCGGCCTGATCAAGGGCGACCTGACCGCCCGCTTCGAGAAGGGCGGCCGCACGATCGAGCGGGCCATGAGCCCGCCGCGCGAGTACACGGCGCCGGACGGCTCGCGCCTCGCCCTGCCGGGCATCAGCCTGATGCTGATCCGCAACGTCGGACACTTGATGACCAACCCGGCGGTGCTCGACGGGGACGGCAACGAGGCGCCGGAGGGCATCCTCGACGCGCTGATCTCCTCGCTGATCGCCGTCCACGATCTCCACGACCGCCGCAACAGCCGGGCCGGCTCCATCTACATCGTCAAGCCGAAGCTGCACGGACCGGAGGAGGTGGCCTTCACGGACGAGATGCTGGCGCAGGTCGAGGACGCCCTCGGCCTGGACCGCTTCACCCTCAAGATCGGCATCATGGACGAGGAGCGGCGCACCACGGTCAACCTGAAGGAGTGCGTGCGCGCCGCGCGCGACCGCGTCTTCTTCATCAACACCGGCTTCCTCGATCGGACGGGCGACGAGATGCACACCGCGATGGAAGCCGGGCCGATGATTCGCAAGAAGGAGATGAAGACCGCCGACTGGATGGTCACCTACGAGGACTGGAACGTGGACGTCGGCCTGGCGTGCGGCCTGCCCGGCCACGCCCAGATCGGCAAGGGGATGTGGGCCATGCCGGACCGGATGGCCGACATGCTGCGCGAGAAGATCGGACACCCCGAGGCCGGCGCCGACACGGCCTGGGTGCCCTCCCCCACCGCGGCCACGCTGCACGCCACGCACTACCATCGGGTCGACGTCAGGGCGCGTCAGGAGGCCCTGCGCACGCGCCCGCTGGCCGACCTGGACAGAATCCTGACGATTCCACGCGCCGAGCAGCCGCACTGGTCGCCCGCGGAAATCCAGCAGGAGCTCGACAACAACGCCCAGGGCATCCTGGGCTACGTCGTGCGCTGGATCGATCAGGGCATCGGCTGCTCCAAGGTGCCCGACATCAACAACGTGGGGCTGATGGAGGATCGGGCGACGCTCCGCATCTCCAGCCAGCACATCGCCAACTGGCTGCACCACGGGATCTGCAGCGAGGCGCAGGTGCGCGAGACGCTGCAGCGGATGGCGGCGGTCGTGGACGGGCAGAACGCCGGCGACCCCCACTACCGGCCGATGGCGCCCGACTTCGATGGCAGCGTGGCCTTTCAGGCGGCCTGCGACCTGGTGTTCAAGGGCCGCGCGCAGCCGAGCGGCTACACGGAGCCGATCCTGCACGCGCGGCGGCAGGAGGCAAAGGCCAGGTTCGGCGGGATAGGTTAGACGGGGCTGCGCCCCGAACCCCCGGCGTCCGCTTGCGGGGACCCCCACTGCCCCGCGCCGCGGGTCGGGTCGACGCGGTAGGCGGTCTCGTTCGAGGCGACGACCAGGCTGCCGTCGGTGGGGTCGAACGCGAGCCCGACGAGCGATTCGGCCGCCAGGACGCAGGTGGCCGCGCCGTCCTGCGCCACCCGGTAGACACCGCTCGCGCCGGCCAGCGCCTCGACGACGTGGAGAGTGCCGTGACCGTCGAACGCCACTCCTTGCGGTCGGCCGAAGCACGTGCAGACCTCGTCGACGCGTCCCGTGTGATCGAGCCGGTAGACGCGGTCGTACGTCGACAGGGTCGGAGAGGTCACGTAGAGCGCGTCGTCCGGCCCCCATGCCAGATGGAACGCGGCCACGCTGGCCGGCAGCGTCGCGAACGCCGTCGCCTGTCCCGCGCTGCCGACCCGGAACACGGTCCCGGACCGGTCGCCGACATAGAGCGTGCCGTCGGGACTGAACGCCAGCCCGCAGGCAACCCCGAGCTCCGAAACGCGCTCGTCGAACGAGCCGTCGGCATGGACCCGGTACACGGAGCCTTCGAAGCGACTCGACACATGGAGCTGGCCGTCGGGGGCGAACGCGAGCGACGTCGCGTTGGTGATGCCCGAGAGGAACGGCTCGCGGAAGCCGTCCCGCCGCACGCGGAACACCGACACCGGCGTCTGCTCGCCGCGCGGACCGCTGTAGGTGAGGTAGACCGAGCCGTCGCCGTCGATCGCCGGGTTGTCGACCTGGTGCAGGCCGGTCGCCAGACGCGCGCCGATGTCCACGAAGGCCGGCCCGTCGTGCGTGCCCTGCAGATGGACGGCCGTGCGACCGCCGTCGAGTCCCGGCGGCACGATGACCGATACGGCCTGCCTGGACGCGTGCACGACGCGGGCAGGTGTCGCGCCGAGGCGCACCTCCGGCGGCGTCGAGTCGTCGGCCGGCAGATTGGCGCCCTCGATCGTGACCCGCCCGCCCTCGACCGCGCACGGCGGGCGCACGCCGTCGATGCGGGGGCGTGTCCCCGCCGCTGCGGAAGCGCTCATCCTGCCGGGGCCGGCCGTGTTCGACCGGACCGTGCCGGAGCCCGCGCCGTCCCGCGGCGCAGGCGGCTACGCCTCGTCGAGCTCGACGTTCCAGTAGAGGTAGTCACGCCAGCACTCCGGTGCGTTGCGCAGACCGATCGTCAGACGCACGACGGGCGGGCGGGCGGGCCGGCGCGGCGGCCGGATGACGCGCAGGCCGGCCTGCGCCGGCGTGCGGCCGCCCTTCCTGCGGTTGCACGTCACGCAGGACGTGACGATGTTCTCCCAGTCCTTGCGCCCCCCCTGCGACACGGGCACCACGTGATCGAAGGTCAGCTCCGAGACCGGGAAGTGCTCGCCGCAGTACTGGCAGCGGTGGTCGTCCCGCGCGTAGATGTTGGCGCGCGAGAACGGGACGTAGTCGAAGCGCTTCCGGATCGTGATGTAGCGGAGCAGCCTGATGACCGAGGGCAGCTTGAAGCTGACGGAAACCGAGCGGACCTCGCGGTCGTGAACCGCGATGACCTCGACCTTCCCCTGGCACCAGAGCGTGATGGCCTTGCGCCAGTCGACGATCTTGAGAGGCTCGTACGTGGCGTTCAGCAGCAGCGCCTGTTCCATGATCGCCCGCGCCCATTCTCACCCGACAGGGGCTGGGTGTCAAGCTCACGTATGCCTGTAACACACTATTGAACAGATATTTACAGTCATTTCACCGAGCCGGGCACGACGATCTTGAGCCGCTCGCCCGGCGGCGGCAGGTCGTCGGCCGCATAGCCGTTCATGATGGCCAGCGTCGCCGCCTCCACGGTCCCCGCGCCGGCAACCCGGGCAATTCGCTCCCACGTCTCGCCCGGACCGGCGACGTGCAGCGCGATCTCGTTCGGGACGATGCCCTCGGCCTCCTCGGCCGTGAGCGGCCTGAACGATCGGATGCTCCGGTCGACGTCGCGTTCCACGCGCGCCCACTCGCGGATAGGCACGACCGCCGCGAGCACGTAGACGCGCCGGGCGTGCCGGATGTACGCGATCCGCGCGTGCACCCGTCCCACCTCGTCGAGGTCACGCTGGTAGGAGCCGAGATACGCGTCGAGGCCGTTGATGATCGTGCGGCTCCCCGGCGCGACCAGACCCTCGCGCCCCACGTCGCGCTCGGCCAGGGCGCGCAGCTCGGCATCGCCGGCGTCCTCGACCAGTCGCAGCACCATGTAGGCGTCCTGCCCGGCCGCGCGCGCCGCGACGACGGCCGCGCTGTTCCGAATCTCCCAGCCCGTGGGAAACTGCAGGCCGAACCGGAGCTCGGGGTGCAGGAACTCGTTCGCCCGGGCGATCCCGTCCTCCGGATTGTCGCCGAAGCGCAGCCCGACGATGCGGTCGAGGTAGCCCGCGCGGTCCACGCGCAGCGCGCCCGGGTCGCCCTCGCGCAGCAGGGCGGCCACGATCGGCTCCACCTCGGCGACGCGCGACGCCGGCTCGGGGTGCGTCGCCAACCAGTTGGGAACCCCCCGGCGGTCGCTGGCCTCGCCGATCCGGCCCAGCGTGGCCAGCATGCCGGCCACGCCTTCCGGATGCCAGCCGGCGGCGGCGGCGTACTCCGCGCCGAGCCGGTCGGCCTGCAGCTCGTCGTCCCGCCCGAACCTCAGAAACAGGACGCCGAGGCCGGAGGCGGCCGCGTCCACCCACCCGGGCGCACCGTACGGATTGGCGCGCATGGGCGGCGCCAGGATCTGCCCCAGCACCAGTCCGATCTGCGCGCCTGCCGCGCGCGAGTAGGCCTGCACGGAATGGCGGGCGGTGACGTGGCCGATCTCGTGCCCCAGCACGCCGGCCAGCTCGGCCTCGTCGCCGAGATACGCCAGGATTCCGCGCGTCAGGTAGATGTAGCCGCCGGGCAGGGCAAACGCGTTGACTGCGGGCGAATCGACGATCGCGAACTGCCACGGCAGATTCGGGCGGTGCGAGAGCGCCGCGAGGCGGTGGCCGAGATCCTCGACGTAGGCCTGCAGGGCGGGCGAGTCGTACACGCCCATCTGCTCCCGGATCTGCTCGTCCGCGTCGCGGCCGATCGAGAGCTCCCTGCCCTCGGTCATCAGCGCGAGCTCGCGGTCCCCGGTGACCGGATTCGTGGCGCAGGCCGCCGCCGCGAGCACGCCGATCGCCGCTGCCGCCCGCGAGGCGCTCATGTCCGGATCGCGAGCGCCGCCAGCGCCCGACGGATCTCCTCGGTGGCGGCCGGCCCCACGGGCCGCAGGGGCGGCCGCGGGTCGCCGCCCGCGTACCCCGCGGCGGTCAGCGCCGCCTTGAGGCCGGGCACGCCGTGCGCGCGCGTGACGAGCCGCGCCAGCGGCGTGAGCTGCCGCTGCAGGGCGCGCGCCTCGGCCAGCCGCCGCGCGTGGACGAGGTCGAACAGCTCGACGCAGAGCTCCGGCACCACCGCAGCCAGCGCGAGGATGCCGCCCGCCGCGCCCGAGAGCAGGCTCGCGTAGAAGGCGGGCGCCGAGCCGGCCAGCACGCGGAATCCGTCCGGCGTCGCGTCGATCAGCTCCGAGAGGAAGCCGATGTCCCCGCCCGACTCCTTCATGCCCGCGATGTTGGGGTGGGCCGCCAGCCGGGCCACCGTCGCCACCGTCAGGCTCACGCCGGTGAGCGCCGCGAAGTTGTACAGCAGGACCGGCACCGGCGAGGCGTCGGCCACCGCGGTGTAGTGCTCGACCATGGCCTCGTCGGCGACCCAGGCCTTGAAAATCGACGGGGTACGCACCAGCACCGCGTCGGCGCCCAGGGCGGCCGCGCGCCGCGCAGCCTGCACCGTCCCGGCGGTGGACTCGCGCGCGACGCCGGCGATCAGCAGCCGCTCCGGCGGCACGCGGGCACGGACGGCTTCGATGACGCGGTCGGACTCGGCGTCGTCGAGCAGCGGCGCCTCTCCGTTGGAGCCCAGCGCGACGAGCCCGCGGAGACCGGTCGCCAGCCATCGATCGCAGTTGCGACCGAGGGCCTCGACGTCGAGCTCGCCGTCGCGGAACGGAGTCGGAATGGGGGGAAGAACGCCTCGCAGCTCCATAGTCGGTCGCGGTCATTCGCCAGCAGGGGGGCCGCCGCGGAGGTCGTGCTCGGCGATCAGCAGGTCGGCCACGACCCGTCCGCCCACCAGGTGCTCCTGGATGATGCGCTCCAGCGCCGCCGGATCACACTCACGATACCACGCGCCCTCGGGATAGACGACCGCCACCGGCCCCCCCTCGCAGACCCGCAGGCAGTTGGCCTTGGTGCGCAGCACGCCGCCGCGTCCGGCCAGGCCCAGCTCGCCCAGGCGCCGCTTCAGGTAGTCCCAGGCCGCGAGGCTCCGGTCCTTCCCGCAGCACTTCGGCTTGGTCTGATCGCAGCAGAGGAAGATGTGGCGGACCGCCGCGTCGACGCCGACCGCGGCGGCCGCCCGCCGCTGGCTCTCGAGGCTGCCCCACTCGGCCGCTGAGTCCGTCATCGGGAAAGGAAGTGAAACGCGGGCCGCAAAGAAAGGTAGGATAGCACCTCCATGGCACGGCGACTGGCGCTGCTGGGCAACTGGACAACGGTCTTCCTCGGCACGATCGAGCGCGTCGGCAACGCGCTTCCGCATCCGGCCACGCTCTTCGCCATCCTGGCCCTGCTGACCATCGTCGTCTCCGGCCTCGCCGCGGCGGCGGGCATCGAGGCCGCCCATCCCGGGACGGGCGAGACGATCCGGCCGGTCAGCCTGCTGACGCTGGCCGGGTTCCATCGCATCGTGACCGAGATGGTGGGCAACTTCACGGGCTTCGCGCCGCTCGGCACCGTGCTCGTGGCGATGCTCGGCATCGGCGTGATGGAGGCCAGCGGCCTGATCGGCGCGGCGCTCAGGCTGCTCGTGCTCTCCGCGCCGCAGCGGCTGCTCACCTTCGTCATCGTGCTGGCGGGCGTGCTGTCGAACGCCGCGAGCGAGATCGGCTACGTGCTGCTGGTGCCGCTCGGGGGCATCATCTTCCTGGGGGCCGGACGACATCCCATCGCGGGGCTGGCAGCCGCGTTCGCGGGCGTGTCGGGCGGCTACAGCGCCAACCTGCTGCTGGGCACGATCGACCCCCTGCTGGCCGGGCTGTCCGAGGAGGCGGCGCACATCGTCGACGCCGGCTACCGGGTGAACCCGGCCGCCAACTACTTCTTCATGGTCGCGTCGACGTTCCTGGTCGCGGGAACCGGCACCTGGGTGACGGAACGGATTGTGGTGCCGCGCCTGGGACCCTACGAGGCCGGGGAGCAGGAGACCGGGCTGGAGCAGCTCAGCGCGGCCGAGTGGCGGGGCCTGCGCTTCGCGGCGGCGGCGGCTGTAGCGTTCGGCGCCCTCCTGCTGTGGGGCACCATCCCCGCCGACGGCTTCCTGCGCAACCCCGAGACCGGCAGCCTGCTGCGCTCGCCGTTCCTGACCGGGATCGTCGCGTTCCTCTTCGCCGGCGGCACGGCCGTCGGCGTGGCGTACGGGGCCGGCGCCGGCACGTTCCGCAACGACACGGACGTGATGAACGGCATGGGCAAGACGATCGGCACGCTCGGAACGTACCTCGTGCTGGTGTTCTTTGCCGCGCAGTTCGTGGCGTACTTCAACTGGACGAACCTGGGCCTCATCATCGCCGTCAAGGGCGCGGACACGCTGCGCGCCTCGGGGCTGGGGGGCGTGCCCCTCATGCTGGCGTTCGTGGTGCTGTCCTCGCTCATCAATCTCTTCATGGGCAGCGCGTCGGCCAAGTGGGCCGTCATGGCGCCGGTGTTCGTCCCGATGTTCATGCTGCTGGGCTACACGCCCGAGCTGACGCAGGTGGCCTACCGCATCGGCGACAGCACGTCGAACGTCATCGCGCCGATGATGTCCTACTTCGCGCTCATCGTCGCGTTCTTCGAACGCTACGACAAGGGTTCGGGAATCGGCACGGTGGTTGCCACCATGCTGCCGTACACCGTGGTCTTCCTGCTCGTCTGGTCCGTGCTGCTGATGGCCTGGATGCTGCTCGGCATCCCGCTCGGACCCGGCGCCGGCCTGTATCTTTAATCAGACGGGGCTTTGCCCCGAACCCCCGGCGTTCGTTTGCGGGGACCCCTTCGCCCCGCGCCACTCCCGCCGAGGCGCGCCGTGCGCGCCTTGCGGAGTCTGCATGGTTTGCGGTGCAGACTCCTTCCGTTCGGCGGGCCGGCGCCCCGAACCCCCGGCGTTCGTTTGCGGGGACCCCTTCGCCCCGCGCCACTCCCGCCGAGGCGCGCCGTGCGCGCCTTGCGGAGTCTGCATGGTCTTGCGGCGCAGACTCCTCGCGCTTCTGAGATAATGAACGCTTCCATGTCTGCGCGCGCACTGCTTGCCGCACTGCTCGTCTCGGCCGGCCTGCTCGGCCTGCACACGGCCGGCGGCCGGCAGCCGCCGGCCGCCGGAGACTCGATCACCGCCGCCGACCTCGAGCGCGAGGTCGCGTTCCTCGCGTCGGACGAGATGGGCGGCCGGCTCACCGCCACACCGGAGAACCGCCGGGCTGCCCAGCACATCGAGGACGGCTTCCGGCGGTTCGGACTCAGCCCGGCCGCGCCCGGTTCGAGCTACCGGCAGCCGGTCGAGCTGCTCACCGCGAGCCTGGGCGAACCGAACGCCCTGCGGCTGCACCTGGGGACGGAGGTCGAGGCCGCCGAGCGCGTGCGGGACTTCTTCCCCGCGCCGTTCAGCGGCAGCGGGCAGGCCGCCGGCCCGGTCGTGTTCGCCGGCTTCGGGATTGCGGCGGCGGATCTCGGGCGCGACGACTACCGGGACGCCGACGTGATCGGCAAGGTCGTGCTGGTGCTCGATCACGAGCCGGGCGAGTTCGACCCCGAGAGCCCGTTCGCCGGCGTCGTCGCGAGCGAGCGCGGCCGTGCGCTGCGCAAGGCGCTCGAGGCCCAGCGGCGCGGCGCCGTCGCCGTCGCCATCGTGGACGACGTCCACAACCACGCGCGCCGCTGGTCCCTGCCCGACCTGGCGGCCCGCGCGTGGCCGCGCCGGCCGCCGCGCATACCCCCCTACCAGCTCGCGGCCTGGGTGCGTCAGGTACGCATACCGGCCGTCCGCATCTCGGCGGAGCTGGCGCGCCGCCTGCTCGCCCCCGCCGGCTACACGCTGCGCGATCTGGCGCTGGCGGCCGAGACGCCGGGCGGCGCGGCGGCCGTGGAGATCCCGGACGTCAGGCTGGAGGTCGCGACGGCGGTGCGGCACGACGTGACGGTGGTCGACAACGTCGTCGGCCTGATCGAGGGCGCCGATCCGAGCCTGCGGCACGAGTGGCTGATCGTCTGCGCGCACTACGACCACGAGGGAGCGAACGCGGCGGGCGTCTTCAACGGGGCGGACGACGACGCCTCCGGGGTGGCCGGCCTGCTGGAGATTGCCGAGGCGTACGCGCTGGCCCGCGAGGCCGGCGTGCGGCCCGGCCGCTCCATCCTGCTCGCGGCGTGGAACGCGGAGGAGCAGGGGCTGCTGGGCGCCTGGGCGTACACCGAGCAGCCGCTCGCGCCGCTCGGCGACACCGTCGCGGTGCTCAACATGGACATGATCGGGCGCAGCGAGGAAGTGCCGCCCGGTGGAGGCTACCGCTTCGCGGGCCTCCCGCCGCAGACCGCCGAGTCGAACCGGAATGCCGTCAACATCATCGGCCACAGCTTCAGCGACGGGCTGCGGGCGGCCACCGCGGCGGCGAACCGCCATGCCCGGCTCGACCTGCGTTTCCGCTACGACAACAACCGCTCGAACCTGCTGCGGCGCAGCGACCAGTGGCCGTTCCTGTTCCACCGGGTGCCGGCCATCTTCGTGCACACGGGCCTGCACCCCGATTACCACACGCAGCGCGACCGTCCCGAGACGCTCGACTACGACAAGATGGCGCGCGTGGTCAGGCTCGTGCACGACCTCAGTTGGGATCTCGCGCAGGGCGGCGACCGGCCGACCTTCGACCGCCCGGCCCCCTGAAACCGCCCGGCTGCGCGCGCGGACCGCGCGGCGCGGCGGCGAAGCGGCAGTCGGCGGCCAGCGCAGCCGCGAGCAGGGCCAGGTACCGGCGGCGAGACACCTCGACGGCCCCGAAGCGGGCCAGGTGGTTGGTCAGCCACTGGATATCCAGCAGCCGATAGCCGCGGCGCCGCAACCGCTCCACCAGCAGGCAGAGCGCGACCTTCGAGGCGTCCGTCACCGTGTGGAACATCGACTCGCCGAAGAACGCGCCGCGCAGGCTCACCCCGTAGAGGCCTCCGGCCAGCCGTTCTCCCTGCCAGACCTCGATGGAGTGGGCGTGCCCGGCCTCGTGCAGCGCCGTATAGCTGGCGATCAGCTCCGGATCGAGCCAGGTGCCGGCCGCGCCGGGTCGCTCCGCGCACGCCGCGATCACCGCCGGGAAGGCGCGATTCGTGGTCCCGCGGAACCGGCCCCGGCGCAGGACCCGCTGCAGCCGGCGCGGGACGTGCAGCCCGTCGATGGGCAGGATGCCCCGGCGCTCGGGGGAGAACCAGCCGATCCGCCCCTCGACGGCCATCGGGAAGAATCCCTGGCTGTACGCGCCCAGGAGCGTGTTGATGGGGATCATTCCGACAGCGTATTATCACGCGCGTGTCCGAGCATCGACAGTCCGGCGTGCACACCTCGGAGGCGGTCACCGGCGGGGTCCGCGTGCAAGTGACCGCGCGCTATTCGCCCACGCGGTCCCAGCCGTTGCGCAATTTGTGGCTGTTCCTCTACACCATCGAGATCTCGAACGAGAGCGCGGACACGGTCCAGCTCATCAGCCGCCACTGGGTCATCACGGACGCCGAGAACCGGGTCGAGGAGGTGCGCGGGCTGGGCGTGGTCGGGCAGCAGCCGACCCTGGCTCCCGGCGAGTCGTTCGAGTACACGTCCAGTTGTCCGCTCCAGACGCCGTTCGGCACCATGGGCGGGACCTATCAGATGGTGACCGCCGACGGCAAGCGCTTCGACGCCAAGATAGCCACCTTCACGCTCAGCGAGCCCTACACGATCCACTAGAACTAGAGGCGCGGGCGACGGTCTTCAGGCTTCGGCCGCGGGGAGCGCGGCCACCTGCACGCCGGCGGCCTCGAGGCCGCTGCGCACGGCGGCGGCCAGCGCGGCGGCGCCCGGGGTGTCGCCATGGATGCACACGGTGTCCGCCCGGACCTGGACCGCCTCGCCGGTTGCGGCCGTGACGACGCCGGAGCGGATCATCTGCACGACGCGGTCGACGACGACCGTCGGATCGTGCACGACGGCGGCGGGCCGCGTGCGCGACCGCAGCGCGCCGGTCGCCTCGTAGGCGCGATCGGCGAACGCCTCCGAGGCCACCTCGAGGCCGGCGGCCAGGCCGGCGTCCAGCAGGCAGCCGCCCGACAGGCCGACGAGCGTCAGCCGCGGGTCGGCCGCCGCGACCGCGCGGGCCACCGCAGCGGCCAGCGTCCGATCGCGGGAAGCCATGTTGTAGAGGGCGCCGTGCGGCTTGACGTGCCGGAGCCGGCCGCCCTCGGCGGCCACCATGCCGGCCAGCGCCGCTATCTGGTACAGGACCAGGTCCTCGATCTCGCCGGGCGCCGCCTGGATCTCGCGGCGCCCGAAACCGACCAGGTCCGGGAATCCGGGATGCGCGCCCACGGCAACGCCGAGCCGGGCCGCCAGGCGCACCGTGCGGCGCATGACCGACGGATCGCCGGCGTGCAGGCCGCAGGCGACGTTCGCCGACGTCACGTGGCGCAGGACGCCTTCGTCGTCGCCGAGCTGGTAGCGGCCGAACGATTCGCCGACGTCGCAGTTGAGGTCGATTCGCAACGTCGTGAATATTACCCCTCCGCGGCGCACGGGGCACCGGCGCTGGTATGATTTCCGGATGCTGGATGCGCGCCGCGCCCTCGCTGCGCAGGACACCGCCGCCGATTCTCCGCCCCGCCGCGGGGTGGGGCGGCGGCGCTGAACGAGCATGCCGAAAGCAGCAAGCGGCGCGGGCGGCAACGCCGACGGCGTGCTCCAGTGGCTCGCGCAGCGCTATCCGCGCGACGTCGAGCTCACGGACGAGTGGCGCGTCCAGTTGCGGCTCATGGGCGCCGAGGACGTCGCGGCGGTGCTGGCTTTCGCCAACACCCTGGCGCCGGACGACCTCATGTTCCTGCGCGTGAACATCACCGAGCAGCCGGTCGTCGAGCGCTGGGTCGAGTCGATCAGGGCGGGCCGCACGGTGACCGTGCTGGCCCGCCAGGACGAGCGGGTGGTCGGCGAGGGCACGCTGCTGCACAATGCGGCGGCCTGGACCCGGCACCTCGGCGAGATCCGCATCCAGATCTCACCCGGCGCCCGGCGGCGCGGGCTGGCCCGCCTGCTGGCCGGCGAGATCGACGCCATCGCCCGGCACCTCGGCCTGCAACTGCTGACCGCGCGCATGACCCTGGACCAGTCGGCCGCGCAGGCCGTGTTCCGGCAACTCGGCTTCCAGCGCGAAGCCGTGCTGTGGGACTACTCGATCACGCCCGACGGACGGACCCGGGACGTGCTGGTCGCGACGAAACGGCTGCAGTAGCCGGCGCCCCGGGCGGGCGCGGGTGGACATCAGGAGGACAGACTGTGACTGACGAGAAGGTGCCGGCCGGGTTCGACGCGTTGCTGACCGAGGACCGTGTCTTCGAGCCGCCGGAGGAGTTCCGGAGGAACGCCAACGTCAACGACCCCGCCGTCTACGAGCGCGCCGACGCCGACCCGGAGGGGTTCTGGGCCGACTTCGCGAAGGAGCTCGAGTGGAGCCGGCCGTGGGACCGGGTGCTCGACTGGCAGCCGCCCGACGCGAAGTGGTTCGTCGGCGGCAAGATCAACGCCAGCGTCAACTGCGTCGATCGCCACGCCCTGGGCAGCCGGCGCGACAAGCGCGCCATCGTCTGGGAGGGCGAGCCGGGCGACCAGAAAACGCTGACCTACGGGGAGCTCCACGTCGAGGTCCAGAAGTGCGCCAACGTGCTCCAGCGCCTGGGCGTGGGTCACGGCGACCGCGTCGCGGTCTATCTGCCGATGATTCCCGAGCTGCCGATCGTGCTGCTGGCCTGCGCGCGCATCGGCGCCGTGCACAGCGTCGTGTTCGGCGGCTTCAGCGCCGAGTCGCTGCGCGACCGCATCAACGACATGCAGGCGAAGCTGCTGGTGACCGCCGACGGCGGCTACCGCCGCGGCGGCGTGGTGCCGCTCAAGCAGATCTCGGACGACGCGCTCGACGGCTCGCCCAGCGTCGAGAACGTGCTGCTGGTCAAGCGCGAAGGGTTGGAAACCCCGTTCAGCGTCGTCGAAGGGCGCGACCACTGGTACCACGAGCTGATGGCGCAGGTGCCGGATACGTGCCCGCCGCGCGAGAACGATGCGGAGGATCTCCTGTTCACGCTGTACACCTCCGGCACGACCGGCAAGCCGAAGGGCATCGCGCACACGACGGGGGGCTACCTGGTCGGCACGTACGCGACCTCCAAGTGGGTCTTCGACCTGAAGGAGGACGACATCTACTGGTGCACGGCCGACATCGGCTGGGTGACCGGCCACAGCTACCTGGTCTACGGGCCCCTGGCCAACGGCGCCACCTGCGTCATGTACGAGGGCGCGCCCGACACCCCCGGCCGCGACCGCTTCTGGGAGATGGTCGCGCGGCACAAGGTGACCGTCTTCTACACGGCGCCCACCGCCATCCGGGCGTTCATGAAATGGGGCCCGGACCATCTCCGCAAGCACGACCTGAGCTCGCTGCGCCTGCTCGGCTCGGTCGGCGAGCCGATCAATCCCGAGGCGTGGATGTGGTACTACCAGCACGTCGGCGGCGAGCGCTGCCCCATCGTCGACACCTGGTGGCAGACGGAGACCGGCAGCATCCTGATTGCCCCGCTGCCCGGCATCACCCCGCTCAAGCCCGGCTCCGCGTCGCGGCCGTTCCCGGGCCTCAAGCCGCAGATCGTCACCGAGGCCGGAGAGCCGGTGCAGGTGGGCGGCGGCTACCTGGTCCAGACGCGGCCCTGGCCCTCGATGCTGCGCACGATCTACGGCGACCACGACCGCTTCGTCGCCACCTACTGGAACCGCTGGGGCCATGACGTCTACGTCACCGGCGACGGCGCCAAGGTGGACGAGGACGGCTACTTCTGGCTGCTGGGCCGCGTCGACGACGTGCTGAACGTGGCCGGCCACCGCGTCGGCACGATGGAGGTGGAGAGCGCTCTCGTCGACCACCAGCAGGTCGCCGAGGCGGCGGTCGTCGGCAAGGAGCACGAGATCAAGGGGCAGGCCGTCTGCGCGTTCGTCACCCTGAAGGAAGGGGTGACGGCCACCGACGAGAAGCTGGCCGAGCTCAAGCAGCACGTCACGACCAAGATCGGGGCCATCGCCCGCCCGGACGAGATCATCTGGACCGCCGATCTGCCGAAGACGCGCTCGGGCAAGATCATGCGGCGCCTGCTGCGCGACATCGCGGCCCGCAAGGCGCTCGGCGACGTGACGACGCTGGCCGACCCGACGATCGTGGCGAAGCTCCGGGAGCAGTACGAGGAAAAAGAGGGCTAGCTTGAGCTGCCGGCTCATCCGGACGATTCCCATCGGCGTTCTCCTGCTGACAGGCGCGCCGGCCGCGCAGGAGAACGCCGCGGATCTCTACGCCTGCGGCGATCAGCCGCGCGCCGAGGCGGCGGCCCTCGGCCTGACGCTGTGCGACGCCCTGCCGACCGCTGCGCTGTCCGCCCGGGCCGGACCCGAGAACCTCCAGGTACGGCAGGGCGGACTGGTGACGGACGTCCGGCCGGGCGGCGTGTCCGGCGTCGCCGGCTTCCACGCCGGCGACCTGATCTACCGCGTCGGCGGGGTCGACGTCCCGGATGCCCGATCGGCGGTCGAGAACCTCGGCCGCGTGGGCTCGCGGGCCGACACGGTGGTGAACTTCCTGCGCGGCGGCCGGCCCTACCGCATCAAGCTGCGGCGCGAGTAGCCGCCGGCACGCGTGATATCATCGGCCTTCTATCTCAGCAAGGAATGAACGGATGACCAAGGCTACACACAGCTTCCTCGTGCCCGTGGCCTGCCTGCTCGTCTGGTCGGCGCTCCTGATCGCGGGGACCGCCTCGGGACAGGACTGGCCCAGTTGGCGCGGCCATGGGCAGAACGGCGTCTCCGACCAGATCGCCCTCGTATCGAGCTGGTCGAAGGACGGCGAGAACCTGATCTGGTCGGACTACTGGGTCGGCCGCTCGACGCCGGCCGTGTTCGACGGCCGCGCCTGCGCGAACGGACGCACGGGCGACGGCGTCTCGAAGCAGGAGATCGTCGCCTGCTGGAACGCCGAGAACGGCACGAAGCTGTGGCAGCACAGGTTCGGCGTCGCGAACACGACGGTGCCCTTCAACCGCGTGGGCTGGGGCAGCGTGACCGGGGATCCGGAGACGGGCTACCTGTACGCGCTCAACGTCGACGGCCATCTCAACGTCTTCGACCGGGACGGCGGCATCGTCTGGAGCTGGCGCCTGGCCGAGGAGATCGGCCGCGCCTCCGGCTACGGGGGCCGGACGTCGACGCCGGTCATCGACGAGGACCGGCTCGTCCTCTCGGTCATCGGCGGCATGTGGGGCGACCACGCCGGCCCGCCCCGCCACCGCTACGTCGCCTTCGACAAGCGCACCGGCGAGGTGCTGTGGATCTCCACGCCGGGCGGCAACGTCGCCGACATGAACACGCAGTCCGTGCCGATCGTTGCCGTCATCGAGGGCCGGCGGCTGCTGATCGACGGCAACGCCGACGGCCGCATCTACGCGCTGCTCGCGCGCACCGGCGAGAAGGTCTGGGAGTTCCACCTGTCCCAGCGCGGCATCAACGTCTCGCCCGTCGTCGACGGCACGACGGTCTACGCGGCGCACAGCGAGGAGAACGTCGACAGCGGCGTCATGGGCCGCGTCGTCGCGATCGACGCGACCGGCAGCGGCGACGTGACCGCGACGCACGAGCTGTGGCGGGCCGAGGAGCTGGCGGTGGGCTTCTCGTCGCCCGCGTACCACGACGGCCGGCTGTACGTCATCGACAACTCGGCGAACCTCCTGGCGCTCGACGCCGGCAGCGGCGAGGAGCTCTGGGCGACGAGCATCGGGACGGTCGGCAAGTCCTCGCCGGTCTGGGCGGACGGCAAGCTGTACGTCACCGAGGTGAACGGCAACGTCACCATCCTCCAGCCGGCGGCCGACGGAGCCACCGTGCTCGATCACGAGGAGCTGGCCGTCGAGGACGGCCGCTACGCCGAGATCTACGGCTCGTTCGCACCCGCGTACGGCCGGCTGTATCTGACGGCGGAGTCGGGCATCTACTGCATCGGCGACCCGAGCGCCCCGTTCGAGGCGCGCGACACGCCGGCAACGGCGCTGGGCGCGGAGCTTGCGGCGGGCGAGCCGGCCAGCCTGCAGGTCGTGCCGGCCGAGGTCCTCCTCTCGCACGGGGACTCGGTCTCGTTCCGCGTGCTCGCCTTCGACGCCAACGGCGCCGCGCTGGGCGAGCGCAGCGCCGAGTGGGCCCTCGACGGCCTGGCGGGTGCGGAGCTGTCGGCGGCGGGCGCGCTGTCGACCCCGGACGGCGGACCGACGGTGAGCGGCAGGGTGACGGCGACCGCCGGCGGCCTGAGCGGCAGCGCGCAGGTGCGCGTCTTCGGGCCGCTGCCGTGGGCGGAGAACTTCGAGAACGGCCGGCCGCGGTTCTGGATCGGCGGCGGGGGCAACCTGCGCGGCGTGGACGAGGACGGCCAGCAGATGCTGCGGAAAGGGCCGTCGCGCACCGGCATCCATCGCCACGCCCTCTACCTGGGGCCGGCGGACATGGCCGGCTACACGATCCAGGCCGACGCCATGGCGACCCAGCGGGGCCGCCGGCGGGCCGATCTCGGGTTGATCAACAGCGGCTACACGCTCGACATGCAGGGCAACGCCCAGCGGCTGCAAGTGCAGTCGTGGGCGGCCGAGCTGCGGATCGACGAGCGGGTGCCGTTCGAATGGGAGCCGAACGTCTGGTACACGCTGAAGCTGCGCGTGGACCACGACGGCGGGCAGGCGACCGTTCGCGGCAAGGTGTGGAAGCGCGACGACGCCGAGCCGGCGGACTGGACGATCACCGCCGAGGACCCGGTGCCGCTGAGCCAGGGCAGCCCCGGCCTGATCGCCTACTCGCCGGTCGACATCTTCTACGACAACGTAAGCGTGATGGAGAACCAATGACTCGACACGGACTGACAACAGCTCTGGCGGTGCTGCTGCTGGCGGGCGGCTCCGCGTCCCAGGCGCAGGACGTCGGCATGTTCGGCAACACGCCGTCCCGGAACATGGCCTCCGACGAGACCGGTCTGCCCGCGGAGTGGGACGTGCTGACCGGCATGAACGTGCTCTGGTCCCAGCCCGTCGGGTCACAGGCCTACGGGGGCCCGACGGTCGCCAACGGTCGCGTCTTCGTCGGCACCAACAACGAGGGACGGCGCGACCCCGCCATCGAGGGCGACAAGGGCGTCGTCATGGCCTTCGAGGCCGAGACCGGCGAGTTCCTGTGGCAGATGGTGCACGACAAGCTGCCGGCGGGGCGCGTCAACGACTGGCCGCTGCAGGGCGTCTGCTCCACCGCGTACATGGAGGGCGACCGCATCTACTACGTCTCGAACGAGGCGCACGTCGTGTGCGTCGACGCCGAAGGCTTCAAGGACGGCGAGAACGACGGCCCGTTCACGGACGAGGCGGACACGTCGGAGATAGCCGGCGACGTCATCTGGTCGTACGACATGATCGGCGAACTGGACGTCTTCCCGCACAACCTGGCCACCGGCTCGCCCCTCGTCATCGGCGACATGCTGTACACGGTGACCAGCAACGGCGTCGATGAAGGGCACGTCAACGTGCCCTCGCCGTTCTCGCCGAACTTCATCGCGCTGAACAAGGACACCGGCGAGCTCGTGTGGGAGAACGCCGTGGTCGGCGAGAACGTGCTGCACGGGAGCTGGACCAACCCGGCCTATGCCGAGATCAACGGCCGTGCGCAGGTCGTCTTCGCGGGCGGCGACGGCATCGTCTACAGCCTCGACGCAGCCACCGGCGAGATCGTCTGGCAGTTCGACTGCAACCCGGAGGACTCGATCTGGGCGCTCGGCGGCCGCGGCACCCGGAACAACATCCTGTCGACGCCCGTGATCTACGACGACAAGGTGTACATCGGCGTCGGCCAGGACCCGGAGCACGGCGAGGCCCCCGGGCACTTCTGGGTCATCGACGCGACCGGCAGCGGCGACGTCACCGACACGCACGTCGTCTGGCACCGCGGCGGCGAGGACTTCTACCGCACGATGTCGACCGCGGCCATCCAGGACGGCATCGTCTACATCTCGAGCCTCTCGGGATTCCTCCACGCCCTCGACGCCGAGACCGGCGAGTACTTCTGGACGTACGACACGTTCGCGGCGGTCTGGGCCTCGCCCTTCGCCGCCGACGGCAAGGTCTACCTGGGCGACGAGGACGGCGACATCGTCGTGCTGCGGGCCGGCCGGGAGCTGGAGGTGATCGGGGAGTACACCCTGGGCGCCGCCGTCTACAGCACCCCGGTCGTGCGCGACGGCGTGATGTACATCCTGACCCGCAACCGGGTGTGGGCCCTCAAGGAAGGCGCCCAGAGCGACCCGCTGTAGCGCAGGCCGCGCCGTCCGCTCGTCGGACGCCGCGTCCGCTTGGAAAACGAGAGCCGGGCCCCGGGGCAACCCCCGGACCCGGCTCTTTTTTCGTGCGCCGCAGGCGGGCAGCAGGTTAGCGCTAGCTGCCGGACGAGGCAGCTATGCAGGGACCACGAGAGCAACCACGCGTGGTCCCAAAGGCGCGCACGGCGCGCCTCGGCGGTAGCGGCGCGGGGCGAAGGGGTCCCCGCAAGCGGACGCCGGGGGCTTGGGGCGCAGCCCCATCTGAAGTTAGGCTAGGAGTCTGCGCCGTACAGTCGTGCAGACTCCGGAAGGCGCGCACAGCGCGCCTCGGCGGCAGCGGCGCGGGGCGAAGGGGTCCCCGCAAGCGGACGCCGGGGGTTCGGGACGCAGCCCCGTCCGATTGACGCTACTTGCGATAGGCCGGCTCGAGACGCGCGAACATGGGATAGTGCCTCACGTTCAGGGTCTCGAGCGCCGCGTCTTCCAGGGTGGCGGTCGCCGCGATGATCGCATCGGCCAAGCCGATGCCGTGCGAGTTCCCGTAGTCGCGCTTGTAGAGTCCGCCGAGCCGGCCGATGTCTCGCGTCACGGGGACCACCCGGAACAAGCCGAGGAGGTCGTCGAGAACGGTCCGCTCGGTCCCTCCCTTCTCGCCCCTGACTCCGGCATACAGCTCGGCGACTGTGACGGACGACATCATGATGCGTTCCGAACGGGCGTTGACGAAGGATCTCGCCTGCTCATGACCGCGCAGGAAATCGATTAGCACATCGGTATCGAGCAGGATCGGCTTCACCATCGTTCAATTCCGGTCCCACCCGCGCCGCAGCGCATCGAGGTCGGGAACGTCCACGCGGTCCCGCCACAGGCCAGCCGCCCGGCGGAGGATCGCCTCGCGGCGGTGATGGCTGTTCCGTTCGATGAAGCGGTCTACCGCCTCCCGAATGACCTCGCTCTGGCGCTGACCCCTGTGCGCGGCGATGGCAGCGAGCTGGGTGCGTTGTTGCTCCGTGAGGTAGATCTGCGTGCGCACCATGAGAGTTCCTTGCGCGTATACACCATCAATATACACCACTACGTTCCCGCAAGCCGCGGGTGGGCCAGCAGCGAGTCGATGACGAAGCTGACGTCGCCGGGCTGGCTGCCCCTCGTGCGCCTCGAGGCCATCGGCGAAACGTTCCCCGAAGTCACGCTCCGCCAGCAGCCCGCCCCCCTCTGAAACCCGCAAGGCGCGCACAGCGCGCCTCGGCGGGAGCGGCGCGGGGCTATGGGGCCCCCGCAAGCGAACGCCGGGGGCTCGGGGCGCAGCCCCGTCTGATGGATGCCGCGCACGGCGCGCCTCGGCGGGAGCGGCGCGGGGCGAAGGGGTCCCCGCAAGCGGACGCCGGGGGTGCGCGGCGACGCCCCGTCTAATTGACGCTGGTCGGCCACAGCACGCCCTGGCTGTTCGTGCCCTCGGCGCCGGCCGGAATCGGGCCCATGCCCTTGTAGATGAACTTCTGCACGCGCGACCCCTCGTAGGTCTCGGTCGTGTAGATGTTCCCGTCCGAGTCGACGGCGATGCTGTGCACGGCGAAGAACATGCCGGGCTGCCGGCCGCCGTCGCCGAACGCCGTCAGCACCTCCAGCGTCTCGCGCAGGAGGATGTAGACCTTCATGTTCTGCCCGTCGGCCAGGTAGAGATACGTCTGCTCCGCATCGTGCGAGAAGTCGATGTCCCAGGTCGACCCCTGCGACAGGGTGTTCGGCGCGACGATCGCTTCCGTGACGAAGGTCCCGTCCTTCTGGAACACCTGAATCCGGTCCTCGGCCCGGTCGCAGACGTACACCAGGCCGTCGTTCGAGATCTCCGAGCAGTGCACCGGACCGCGAAACTGCGGCGCGGGCTCCCCGCCCGGCATGTAGCGGCCGAGGTCGACGCCGTCGTCGGGCTCGTTGCCGTACGCGCCCCAGTAGCGCTTGAGCTCGCCGGTCTCCATGTCGATGACGGCAACGCGCCGGTTCAGGTAGCCGTCCGCGAGGTACGCCTCGTTGGCGTCCGGGTCGATCCCGATCTTGGCCACGCGGCCGAAGCTGTCGGCGGCGTGGCTGTCGCGCTCGAACAACGCCCGCCCGTCCTCCTCGCCGGCGGCCCGCGCGCCGAACGACCCGAACTGCTTCAGGAAGCTGCCGTCCCTGGCGAACTTCAGCACGTGGGAATCGGGTCCGCCGTTGCCGCCAATCCACACGTTGTCCATGTGGTCGATGGTGATGCCGTGATTCGACACCGGCCAGGTGTAGTCGCCCGTCTCGGTTCCCGGACCGCCCCAGCTCGAGAGCAGGTTCCCCTCCTGGTCGAATTCGAGGACGGGCGGCCCGGGCGCGCAGCACTCGCTCAGCGGGGGATCCTGAACCAGGCCGATCTCCGTCCGGGCCACGAACTGGTCGGGCGTGTTGCGGTGCACGACCCAGATGTGGTCCCGCGAATCGACGTCGACGCCGATGGTGGCGCCCATCAGCCAGTGGTTGGGCAGGTTCTTCGGCCACAGCGGATCGACCTCGAACATCGGCGCCAGGCCGCCGCCGCTCTCGAGGGCGGCGCGCTGCTCCTCCGCCGCGTCCTCCACGATGGACGAGCCGACGCCGCAGGCCACGAGCAGCCCGAGCAGGGACAAGCCGGCGAAAAGAACGCGGGTGCGTCGCATCAGTTCCTCCTGGCTGCGATCCGCTTACGCGACGAGCTGCGGAATCGGCACGCCGTGGACGTCGGTCAGCCGCATGTCGCGGCCGTTGTAGCGGTACGTCAGCCGCGTGTGGTCGATGCCGAGCAGGTGCAGAATCGTCGCGTGCAGGTCGTGGGCCGACACGCGCTGCTCCACGGCGCGGTAGCCGAAGTCGTCGCTCGCGCCGATCACCTGCCCGCCCCGGATGCCGGCGCCGGCCATCCAGCCCGTCATGGCGCCCGGGTTGTGGTCGCGTCCGACGCCGCGCTGGGAGATCGGCATGCGGCCGAACTCGGCGTGCCACACCAGCAGCGTCGAGTCGAGCAGGCCGCGCGCCTTCAGGTCCGTCAGCAGGCCGGCGATGGGCAGGTCCGTCTCCGCGGCGTGCAGCGCGTGGTTCTCCTTCAGGTTGCTGTGCGCGTCCCAGGTGTCGGTGTTCTGCTGGCCCAGGCCGCCGTGGAAGAGCTGCACGAAGCGGACGCCGCGCTCCACCAGGCGCCGCGCCAGCAGGCACTGGCGGCCGAACGGCTCGGTGAGCGGGTTGTCGAGGCCGTAGAGCCGCTTCGTCGCCTCCGACTCGGCCGAGATGTCGACCGCCTCGGGCGCGCAGCCCTGCATGCGGTAGGCGAGCTCGTACGACGCGATGCGCGCGGCCAGCTCGGAGTTGCCCGGATTCCTCGCCAGGTCGATCTCGTTCAGCTTCGCCAGCGCGTCGAGCCGCGCGCGCTGCTGCCCCGCGGTCATCCCCGCCGGCGGCTGCAGGTCGACGATGGGATCGCCGACCGCGCGGAACAGCGTCCCCTGGTAGGTGGCCGGCATGAACCCGGCGCTCCAGTCGTTGGGCCCGCCCAGCGGCCCGCCGCGATGGTCGTTCATCACCACGAACGCCGGCAGGCTCGCGCTCTCCGAGCCGAGCCCGTAGGTGACCCACGACCCCACCGCCGGAAACCCCATCCGGATCTGGCCGCTCTGCATCTCGTAGGTGGCCTGGATGTGGTCGTTCGAGCGGCCGTGGATGGAGCGGATGAACGCCAGCTCGTCGACCTTCGCGCCGAGGTGCGGGAAGATCTCCGACACCTCGATGCCGCTCTGGCCGTGGCGCCGGAACTCGAACGGACTCGGCATGAGCGGGCCGGGATGCCCCTGGCGCACCACCACCGAATCCGCTAGCGGCTGGCCGGCGTGGCGGGCCAGCGCCGGCTTCGGATCGAACGTGTCGACCTGGCTGACGCCGCCGCTCATGAAGAGCGAGATGACCGCCTTCGCGCGCGGCTCGAAGTGGGGCGGCCGCGGTGCGAACGGGTTGCCGGCCAGCGGCGCCGCGCAGGCCTCGGGCTGCGCCGCGCCCGCCGCGAGCAGCCCCTGGCGGCCCAGCAGGTCGGCGAGCGCCAGGCCGGCGATGCCGCCGCCCGACTGGAAGAGGAAGTCGCGCCGCGACCAGAACGTCTTCTTCCGGCAGTGGTGGTGGCTGCCCATCGTCGCTACCTCAGGTACAGGAACTCGTTCAGGTTGAGCATCACGTGCGCGAGAGCGAGCAGCCCGCGCCCGGCGGCCAGCTCGCGGGCGATGGCGGCCTCCGCGGCTGTCGGCGGGCGCGTCAGCGCGATGCGGTAGGCGAGATCGATCTGCGCCTCGAGGTCCCCCGGCGCCGCGCGCTCCAGCCGCTCGGCGAACAACCGCGCCTGGTTCAGCACGAACGGGTTGTTCATGAGCGTCAGCGCCTGCGTGGAGACGGTCGACACGTTGCGGGCCGCGGCCGTCTGGTTCTGGTCGGGCAGGTCGAACGTCTCGAAGAACGGGAAGCCGAGCGAGCGGCGCCGGTACACGTAGACGCTCCGGCGCCAGACCTGCGGGCCGTCGGGCTCGACGCACCAGATGCCCTCGTGGGGCACCTCGATGCGCCGCCCGTCCGGCGGGCTGCCGCACCAGAGCCCCTTGCCGCCCGATGTCCGCAGGATGTCCTCGGGCACGTGCGGGAAGACCGGCGGGCCGCCCACCGTCAGGTCGATGCCGCCGCTGACGGTCATGATGGCGTCGCGCAGCACCTCGGCCTCGAGCCGCTGCGGGCGGTAGCGCCACAGCAGGCGGTTGTCGGGATCCGCCGCGGCGCTCGCCTCGTGCCGGTACGCCGACGCCATCCGGTAGGCCTCCGACGTCATCAGCAGCCGGTGCATCTCCTTGATGCTCCAGCCGCGGTCCATGAACTCCACCGCCAGCCAGTCGAGCAGGTCCGGGTGCGTCGGCGCGTCGCCCATCCGGCCCAGGTTGTCGAGCGTCCGCACGATGCCGCGCCCGAAGTGGTGGTGCCAGATGCGATTGACGATGACGCGCGCGGTGAGCGGGTTGTCGCGCGACGCAATCCACTCGGCCAGCGCGAGCCGGCGCCCGGAGGTGCGCCCGTCAGCCCGCGGAACGACCGTCGGCGGATCGCCGTAGGTGGCCGCGCTGAGGAAGCCGGGCGACATCTCGGAGCCGGGGCTGAAGGGATCGCCGCGGATCAGGAAGTAGCTGGGGGGCGCCTCGTACGCGGGCCCGCCCGGCTCGTGCAGGAACGTCCCCGGCTCGTCGGGCGGGAGGCGGCACTCCGGGCAGCCGACGACCTGGTCGCCGGGGCCGTCGGGCGCGAACCGGTAGTCGCCGTCGGTGACGATCTCGGCCATGGCCGGCGCGGGCGGCCGCCGGGCATCGAGCGCGGCGAGCCGCGCGCGCAGCGCGTCGACGCGGACCTTGTGCTCCGGGCTCATGGCCGCGGCGAGGTCCCAGCGCGGCGAGTTGATCGAGAGCACCTGCGCCGCCAGCAGTTGCTCGCCGGGCGTGCGCTCGGCCGCGGGCTTGAAGGCCGCCGCCTGCACGTGGGCCGGGAACCGCTCGCGGATCAGCTCGTTGCGGAACCGCTCGCGATACGGCGCCTCGATCGCCGCGATCTCGTCCTCCAGCGGTTGCTGCTCGCGGTCGATGGCGGCGTTCCGCGCGCGCCACGCGTCGGCCGCCGCACGGTCGAGCAGCGGCCAGTCCGTCTCGACGTAGCCGAAGATCGACGCCTGGAGGCGGTAGTAGTCCCGCTGCGGGATCGGATCGAACTTGTGATCGTGGCAGCGGGCGCACTGGACCGTCATCCCCAGCATGCCGCGCCCGACCGTCTCGAGCACGTCGTCGAGGTAGTCGTGCCGGCGCTCCGGGTTGTCCTTCTCGCGGAACTGGACGCGCGGCCCGGCCCGCAGGAAGCCGGTGGCAACCAGCGTCTCGTCCGTCGTGTGGTCGAGCTCGTCGCCCGCGATCTGCTCGCGGATGAACTGGTTGTACGGCTTGTCGTCGTTGAACGCGTCGATCACGTAGTCGCGGTAGCGCCAGGCGTTCGGCCGCGTGTAGTCCTGCTCGAAGCCGGCCGAGTCGGCGTAGCGAGCCACGTCCAGCCAGTGCCGGCCCCAGCGCTCGCCGTAGTGGGGCGAGGCGAGCAGCCGCTCGATGAGCCGCTCCCAGGCGCCCCGCGCCGCATCGGCCAGGAACTCGTCCGCCTGCGCCGGCGTCGGCGGCATGCCAGTGAGGTCCAGATAGGCGCGGCGCAGGAGCGTCAGCCGGTCGGCCTGCGGCGCCGCCACGACCCCCGCCTCCCGGCGCGCCGCCTCGAGAAAGCGGTCGACGGGGTGGGTGAACGCGCCGGCCACGGGCACCGGAGAACGCGTCGGACGCCGGAAGGCCCAGTAGTCGCGCGCGCCCGGCGGCAGGTCGCCGCCCTCCAGCGCCGCCCGCGCCGCGGCGGCCGTGGTCGCGCCGCCGGCGTCCCAATGCGCGCCCTGGTCGATCCAGGCGCGCAGGGCCGCCACCTCGGCGTCCGTCAGCTCCTCGCCGCCCATCGGCATCGCGGGCTCGTCGAGGCCCGCCACCATGCGGAAGAGGCGGCTGTCCTCCGCGCGGCCGGGTACCAGCGCCGGTCCCTTCGCGCCGCCGTCGAGCGCGCCGGCGCGCGTGCGGAGATCGAGGCCGGAGAGCTGCGCCGCGGCGCCGTGGCAGTTCCAGCAGGTCCGCTCCATGATGGGGCGGACGTGGTCCTCGAACGTGACGGGCGGCGTCTGGGCCGCGGCGGGGGCGGCGAGCGCCGCGGCGACCGCGGCCGTCAGGACGGCCGCGACTGACGTTCTTGCGCGGGGCATGGCCAACACGATAGCACCAACGCGCCGTCCTGACCTCATCCACCTGTCCCTTGCACGGCGGGTGCGTCCGGATGCATCATGGGCGTGTTCGGACGGGAACGTACACCAGGAGGATGGCGATGAGATTTCGATGTCTGGCAGCGGCGGTTGCGGCTCTCGCGCTCGCGGCCCTGGTGCCGGGGCTGGCCGCGGCACAGTCGGAGGTGCCCGTGACGCCGTGGGGCGATCCCGATATCCAGGGCGTCTGGGACTACCGCACGCTCACGCCGCTCGAGCGGCCCGTGGAGCTGGGGGACAAGGCGTATCTGACCGAGGAGGAGGCGGCCGAGCTCGAGCGCGCGACGCTGGAGCGGAACGAGCGCCTGCTCAACCGCGAGCGGCAGCAGGCCACCGCCGGCGATCAGGTCGACCGGCGGGAGGACGGCACGCCCGGCTTCTACAACAACTTCTGGCTGGACCGCGGCACCACGGCCATCGGCACGCGGCGCACCTCGCTGATCGTGGAGCCGTCCAACGGCCGCATGCCGGCCCTGACGGGGCCTGCCGCGACCCGGGCCGCGTCGGCGGAAGCGGCGCGCGTCGCCCAGGTGCGCCGCGGCATGCTGCCTGCGGCCAGCTACACCGACCTCGACGCCGGCGACCGCTGCATCCAGCACGCGAAGGCCGGGCCGCCCCTCAGCACCGGCGGCTACAACAACAACGTGCAGATCTTCCAGATCCCCGGCTACGTGGTGCTGCTGGCCGAGCAGAACTACGACGCGCGCATCATCCCGCTCGACGGCCGGCCGCACGTGGCGCCGGGAATCCGGCAGTGGATGGGCGACTCGCGCGGCCGCTGGGAGGGCGACACGCTGGTCATCGAGACCCTCCACTTCAACGGCAAGCACGATCAGATCGGCCGGCCGCTGCTCAGCTCCGGCGAGAACCTGCGGCTGGTCGAGCGCCTGACGCGCATGGACGCCGAAAACCTCATGTACGAGTACACGGTCGACGACCCGACCATCTGGACGAGCGCCTGGACCGCCCAGCATCCGATGAAGCTGAATCCGGACCCGCTCTACGAGTTCGCCTGCCACGAGGGGAACTACGGGCTCGAGGGCATCCTGGCCGGCTCCCGCGCCGAGGAAGCCGAAGCGATGGCGGCGTCCAGGTAGCATCGCCCGGAGCAGAATCGGCTCGTAAGGCGGGGCGGCCGGCGGCCGTCCCGCCGCCGCTTCCGCGCCCGTCAGCCGCCCGCGCCGAACAGGTCCTGCATCACCAGGTACCCGCCTTGGCGCATGCCCAGCGCCGCGTAGGTGGCCTGCGCGCGGGCGTTCTCGCGCTCCACGTACAGCCGCACGCCGACCACTCCCGGATCCGCCGCCGCCCGCTCCCGTATGTGCTCGTACAGCGCCCGGCACACGCCCCGCCGCCGGTGGTCGGGGTGCACGTACACGCTCTGGATCCACCAGATGTCGCCGTTGCGCCAGTCGCTCCATTCGTGGGTGTGCATCATCTGGCCGATGATGCCCGGCCCGCAGGCCACGTAGTAGGCGCCGCGCGCCGCATCCGCCAGCAGCCCCCGCACGCCCCGGCGCACCGTCTCGCGATCCAGGTGCGTGTCCTCGCTCTCCGCGGCCAGGCGGATGTTGAAGTCGACGATCGTCTCCAGATCGTCGAGGGTGGCCCGGCGAACGGCAGGCGCGCTCGTGGCCATCAATCCCGCCCGGCCAGCGGCTGCAGGCCGGTCTCGGCCACCATCGGGACGACCGCGGCCGACGACAGGTAGTCGATGAGCCGCCGCCCGCCCGCCGCGTTGCGCGCCTGCGTCGTCAAGCCGGTCGAGAAGGTGGTGACCCGCTGGTAGTCGGCCGGAATCGGGCCGGCGTACGCCGCCCCCGCGATCGACAGGATCTCGCTCACCTGCTGAAAGCCCACCTCGACCTCGCCGCGCGCGACGACGGCGGCCACGCGCTCGCTGACGATGCGCCGGCTCTTCGGTGCGAGCTGCTCGGCCAGGCCGAGCCGCGGAAACAGCTCGGTGGCCAGGTAGGTGCCGCTGACGCTCGCCGAGTAGCCGATCGACTCGGCGGCGAGCAGCGTCTCCCGGAACGTCGCCGGCGTGCTGATGTCGGGCAGGGGCGCGCCCTCGCGCACGGCCATGCCGATCGACGAGCTCGCCAGGTCCACGCGCGAGTCGGGTTGGACGAGGCCGCGCGCCGCGAGATCGTTCAGGCCCGCCTGCGACATGATCAGGACGTCGAACCGCTCGCCGCGCGCCAGCCGGGCCGGGATCGAGTCCGGCGCCCCGCCGGTGGACGCGCCCTGGGCCGTGACCAGCCGGATGCCGGTCGCGGCCTCGAAGCGCGGGGCCAGCACCTCGTACGCCGCGGCGAAGCCGCCGGACGTGAGCACGTGAGCCACGCCCCCCGCGTGCGCCTCGTCCCCGGCCTGCTGCGCGCGGGACGGCGCCGCGCAGACGGCGACCGCTGCCGCCAGCGCGAGCGACAGGGTCGCGGCCAGGCCCCTCGGACTCCTGCTGTCTCCCATGCCAACTGATACTATCAGCACACCGATGGACCCGGGCCGCACGTACGACGTCCTCGTCGCGGGCGGCGGCAACGCGGCGCTCTGCGCGGCCCTCACGGCCCGCTCGGCGGGCGCGAGCGTGCTGCTGCTCGAGTCCGCCCCCAGGCACTTCCGCGGCGGCAACAGCCGGCACACGCGCAACCTGCGCTGCATGCACGACGGCCCGGCGCATCCGCTGACCGGCGCCTACCGTGCGGAGGAGTACTGGCAGGACCTGCTGGACGTGACCGGCGGGCAAACCAACGAGACGCTGGCCCGGATGGTGATCGCCGGGACGGCGGGCTGCCGGGACTGGATGACCGCTCACGGCGTGCGCTTCCAGCCGTCGCTGGGCGGCGCCCTGCACCTCTCGCACACCAACGCGTTCTTCCTGGGCGGGGGCAAGGCGCTGATCAACGCCTACTATCGCGCCGCCGCGCGGCTCGGCGTCGAGGTGGAGTACGACGCCGAGGTCCGCGACCTCGACATCGAGGACGGCCGGTTCCGGGGCGCGGCCGTTGCGCGCGACGGACGCGTCGAGGCGGTCCGCGCCCGCACCTTCGTGGCGGCGGCCGGCGGCTTCCAGGCCAATCTCGACTGGCTGCGGGCCGCGTGGGGCGCCGCCGCCGACAACTTCCTGATCCGGGGCACGCCGTACGACACCGGGCGCGTCCTGCGCGCGCTGATGGACCGCGGCGCCCGCACCACGGGCGATCCGACCCAGTGCCATGCCGTGGCGATCGACGGCCGGGCGCCCCGCTTCGACAGCGGCATCGTGACCCGGGTGGACTGCATCCCGCTCGGCATCGTGGTCAACGCGCGCGCCGAGCGGTTCCACGACGAGGGCGAGGACCTCTGGCCCAAACGCTACGCCATCTGGGGCCGGCTGGTGGCCCGGCAGCCCGGCCAGACGGCGTTCGTCCTCTTCGACGCGCGCGCCCGGGGACTGTTCATCCCTCCGATGCTGCCGCCCGTGGAGGCGCCGTCCGTCCGCGCGCTCGCCGGCGAGCTGGGGCTCGAACCGGCCGCGCTCGAAGGCACCGTGGCGGCGTACAACGCGGCGGTGCGGCCGGGGACCTTCGATCACACGCAGCTCGACACCTGCTCGACGGCCGGGCTGACGCCGCCGAAGAGCCACTGGGCGCGGCGGCTGGACCGGCCGCCGTTCTGCGCGTATCCACTGCGTCCGGGCATCACGTTCACGTATCTCGGGGTGACGGTCGACGAACGGGCGCGCGTCCTCTGGCGGGACGGGACACCGGCGGAGAACCTGTTTGCCGCGGGCGAGATCATGGCGGGCAACATCCTGGGGCAGGGCTACCTGGCGGGACTCGGCATGTCGATCGGCACCGTGTTCGGCCGCAAGGCCGGCGAGGAGGCGGCGCGCCGTGCCCGCCACTAGCCAGACGCGGGGCGCGGGGCGGCTCCCCCTGCCGCTCGTCGAGGAGGGGCGCCACGCCGCGCGCATCTGCAACGCCTGCCGCTACTGCGAGGGGCTGTGCCCGGTATTCCCCGCGATCGAACGGCGCCTCGACTTCGGAGAGCGGGACCTGCGCTACCTGGCCAACCTCTGCCACGATTGCGGCGAGTGCCTGGACGTCTGCCAGTACGCCCCGCCACACGCCTTCGGGGTCGACCTGCCCCGCACGCTGGCCGCCCTGCGCCGCGCGTCCTACCGGACCTACGCCTGGCCGGCCGCGCCCGGCGGGCTCTTCGAGCGCAGCGGGCTCTCGCTGCTGCTGGGCGCGGCCGTGGCCCCGCTCCTCTTCGCCCTGGCGCTGGGTCTGGCGGCCGGCAGCGAGGTCTTCCTCGCGCCGCACGCCGACGAGCAGGGCGCGTTCTACCAGGTCATGCCGCACACCGCGATGGTCGGCCTGTTCGGCGCGTTGGCCGCCTTCGCCGCGGCCGCCCTGCTGGTCGGCCTGCGCCGCTGCTGGCGCGATTTCGGACGCGGCGCGGCAACGAGCCCGGACAGCGCCGCCCTGCGGCAGGCGCTGCGGGACATCGTGACGCTGCGCCACCTGGCCGACGGCGACCCGGACGGGGGCGCGTTCCGCCGCGGGTGGCACCACTGCACGTTCTACGGGTTCCTGCTCTGCTTCGCCTCCACCTCGGTGGCGGCGTTCTACCACAACGTCATGGGGTGGCCGGCGCCGTACCCCCTGTCGAGCGTGCCGGTGCTCCTGGGCTCGATCGGCGGCGCGGGCCTGCTGGTCGGCCCGGCCGGCCTGCTGTGGATGAAGCTGCGCCGCCCGCCGGAGCGGCAGGATCGGGCGCAGCTCGGCATGGACCTCGTGCTGCTGGCGCTCCTCTTCGAGACCAGTCTCACCGGGCTGCTGCTGCTGGCGGCGCGCGAGTCGGCGGCGATGGGCGTGCTGCTGGGCGTGCACCTCGGCGCCGTCGCGGGGTTGTTCCTGCTGCTGCCGTACGGCAAGTTCGTGCACGGCCTGTACCGTGTCTGCGCGCTCGTCCGCAGCGCGCTGGAGGCGAGGTCGTAGCATGCGCAGCATGCGACCGCTCTGCACCGGCCTGCTGGCCGCCGCGCTGGCGTGCGGCGGCCAGCCGGGCACGGCGCCGGAGGTGCTGACGATCCTGGCGCCGGCCGCCCCCGGCGGCGGCTGGGACCAGACGGCCCGCGCCATGCAGGCGGCGCTGCAGGAAGGCGCGGCCGCGGGCGGCGTCCGGGTGGTGAACGTCGCGGGCGCCGGCGGCACGATCGGCCTGGCACAGTTCGTCAACGACGACGCGGAGCGCGGCGACGTCCTGCTGGTGACCGGCCTCATCATGGTGGGCGCGGTGCTGACCAACCGCTCGGCCGTGACGCTGGAGGAGACGACGCCGATTGCGAGACTGACCGGCGACTACGAGGTGCTGGTCGTCCCCGACGACTCCCCGTACGAGAGCCTGGATGCCTTTCTCGACGCCTGGCGGCGCAGTCCCGGATCGCTCGCCATCGCCGGCGGATCGGCCGGCGGCACCGACCACATGCTGGCCGGCCTGCTGGCGGCGCGGGTCGGCATGGACCCGACCGCGATCAACTACGTGCCGCATTCCGGCGGCGGCGAGTCGATTGCCTCGATCCTGGGCGGCCAGGTGGCCGCGGGCATCAACGGCGTCAGCGAGCTGGCGGCCCTGATCGATGCCGGCCGCCTGCGGGCGCTGGCCATCTCGAGCGCCGAGCGCCTGGCCGGCCGCGCCATCCCGACCTTCCGCGAGCAGGGGGTCGACCTGACGCTGACCAACTGGCGCGGCGTCGTCGGCCCGCCGCGCCTGTCGGAGGCGCAGCGCGCCACGCTGGCGGCCCGGATCGACGCGCTGCAGCGGTCGCCGGCGTGGCAGGCGACCCTCGCGCGCAACGACTGGATCGATCTGTATCTCTCCGGTCCCGCGTTCGAGACGTTCCTGGACGAGGAGCGCGCCCGCGCGGCCGCCGTGCTGGCCTCGATCGGCCTGACGCAATGACCGCCCGCGCCGACCTGCTGCTCGGCGGCGGCGCCATCCTGCTGGGTCTCGTGCTGGTCGCCGGCGCCTTCGGGATCGACACCGGCTTCGGCTACGACCGCATCGGACCGCGCACCGCGCCGTACGCGGTCGCCCTGGGCCTGCTGGTGCTGGGGGGCGCGCTGGTTGCGCCGATCCTGCGCGGCCGCGCGCACGGTGAGCCGCAGGCGCCCGCACCCCTGCGTGCCGTATCGCTGGCGTGGCTGGTGCTCGCCGGCCTGCTGTTTCTCGCACTGGTCGGCCGGGTCGGGTTCATCGCGGCCGCGAGCCTGCAGTTCTGGCTGGTCGCGCGCGCATTCTCCGCGGGGCGCCCGCTGCGCGACGGCGTGGTGGCCGTGCTGCTCGCAACGGCCGTCTACGCCGCCTTCTCCCGCGGCCTCGGCCTGGCCCTGCCGGCCGGGCTCCCGGAATCGCTGCTCTTCTGACGCAGGCGTCTCACCGTCGTCCAACGATGGCGCCTGCTACGAGCCTCGGCGCGGATTGCCGCGCGGCCCGGTCTGCTGGAGCTTCGGTCCGGGAGCATAGTAGGCCCCGCGGCCGCGGCCCTCGACACTCGCCAGCCCCCGCTCCCGAAGGGTCCGCATCAGACGGACGACCTCGGCACGAGAGTAGCCGCACATCCGGCGCACGTCGGCGTTGGTCAATCGGCCGCGCTCGGCAAGGACCGCCTCGATGCGGGACCGCACCGCTTCCGGGTCGGGATCCAGACCCTCGTCGGCGCCGAGGTGCGCGCGCAGCACAGCCGACAAACCGCGCGCCAGCCGGTAGCTGGTTCCCTTCCCGCGGCCGTGCGGCACCAGGTACCCTCGCGCCTTGAGCGCAGTGAGCCTGCGTGCCGCCTCGGCCTCGTCCTCCGTCTGCAGCGCCCTGGCAGCCGACCAGCGGTCCAGGTGCATCCGATCGGTCACCCCGCGCAACACGAGGAGGTCGTCGAGGTCCAGCGTGCGCCCCTGCCGGGCCTCCTCGGCCGCGAACCGCGCGAACGGCGCGTGGGACCGGGTCTTCAGGATCAGCCGGACGCAGCCGACGTCCGTCTCATACGAGGGCATCGGCTTTCCCAAGCGCAGCAACTCCTCGTAGATGCGGTCCACCCCCATGCCGGCGCGGTTCACGTAACCCGCCGCCTGCAGCACGTCGGCGAGCAGCGGATTCCGCCGGACCGGCGGATGACGGAGAATGTTCTCGGGTCGGACGCCGCCGATGAAGCCGCCCGGGCTCGAGACCTCGACCCGCCCGGGGCGCAGCTCGACGTACACGGACTGGCTCAGGAAGTAGTCGCGATGGACGAGGCCGTTCAGGACCGCCTCCCGCGCGGTCCACGAGGTGAGATCCGGCACTGCCAGCTCGCCGAACCCGCCGCCCTCGAACAGGGCGAGTCCGAGATGCGCCTCGAGTCGCTGCTGCAGTGCATCCAGTACGATTGGAATCGGGCTCCTCAGATCGTGCCGGACGTCGTACCGCGTGGCCGTCGTGTAGCGGATGAAGATGATCTCGTGCTGCGGCGCCCACCGGGCCAGAGCTGCCGGCCGGCCGGCCAGGAGCAGGGCCGCGAGCGTCACCGCGCCGTCCTGCACCAGACCCAGGTTTCCGAGAAACTCGTCTCGCGAGAGGCGCCCAAGCTCCGACTTGCCGCCGTCGGCAGCCACCCGTCGCTGCAGGCTCGCGACATGCTCGTCGTCCAGGTCCCGCACCGTCGCGTCGGCCACCACCTGAGCAGTCGGGTCGAAGGCACGGCGTTCCATCACGAGCTGGGTGAGCATGGCCCCGGTCAGGGGCCGGCACTCCTTGCCGATTCGTATCTTCGCGAGGCCGTCGCTGGTCGTATGCGGTACGACGCCGCGCGGCACGCGAACGAGCAGCAGCCGTCCCTCCGGCTCGGCCAGCTCCTCGATGTCGACCGTCAGATGCGGCTCGGTCCTGTCGAAGATGGCCCTGCGGGCCGCTTCCGGGTCCAGATCCCCGACGCCGGCAATGGCGTCCGCCCGCCTGCGGACACCGTCGCGGACCCCGAGGATGAGAGTGCCGCCGTTCGCGTTCGCCAGGCACACCACCGATTCCGCCGCAATCGCAAGCTGCTCCTTGAGGCGGCCCGGATGCCAGGGCTTGCATTCGAGGACGTCCGACTCGATAGCGTCCGCGGGCTCGCCGTCGAGACGGCGGAGAAGGGCGCGGATCCGTTCTGCCGGGAGACGCATTGAATGAATAATACGATGTTTTCTAAATGAGTTGACATTCAATAAAATGTGCGGCGGCAACATTGGCACCATTTCGGCCCCGACCCCTGGGTATCCGGTCACCGACCACCGCGGAGCTCGTCATTGCACGGTGCGTCGGGACTCGGCTCCCGGACGGGGCGGATTCACGTAGAATCAAGGCCCGGAGTCAACCAAGGAGGAAAAAATGTGCGATGAACGAACCGATGCCGCCGTCACCCGGTACCTCGAGCAGAAGAAGCTGACGCGGCGGCAGTTCGGGGCCGTGTCGGCCGGAGCGGGACTGGCGTTCCTGCTGCCGCGGCCGGCGAACGCCCAGGAGGTGACGGAGGCCGAGATCGACGTCACGACGCCGGACGGCGTGTGCGACAGCTACTTCGTGCATCCCGCGAGCGGCGCCCATCCCGGCGTCCTGATCTGGCCGGACGCCTTCGGCCTGCGGCCCGCGAAGCGCCAGATGGCCAAGCGGCTCGCCGAGTCCGGCTACTCGGTGCTGGTGGTCAACCAGTACTACCGGTCGCAGCGCGCGCCGATCGTCGAGAGCCGGGACTTCGCCGAGGTGGGCGGCATCCTGAGGCCACTGATGGGTACCCTGAACGCGGAAACGCACGTGACCGACGCGAAGGCGTTCGTCAGCTTCCTCGACAGCCAGGCGTCGGTCGACAACAACCGCAAGATGGGCACCATGGGCTACTGCATGGGCGGCCCGATCACCATGCGCACGGCGGCCGCGGTACCGGACCGCATCGGCGCCGGCGCGTCGTTCCACGGCGGCGGCCTGGTGACCGACCAGCCGGACAGCCCGCACCTGCTGGTGCCGCAGATGACGGCGCACTACCTGTTCGCCATCGCCGAGAACGACGACGAGAACGAGCCGGAAGCGAAGAACGTCCTGCGCGAGGCGTTCGACGCGGCCGGGCTGCCGGCGGAGATCGAGGTCTACGAGGGTGCGCTGCACGGCTGGTGCCCGCCCGACACGCTCGTGTACCACGAGGCCCAGGCGGAACGCGCCTGGAGCCGTCTGCTGGCCCTCTTCGAGAGCGCGCTGTAGCGCGTTCGATCGGATACGTCGCGACCTGTTTCGAGCGTCCCGCGGAAGCGACCCCGCGGGGCGCTCGAAGCACCGCTCCGCCTCAGTCCGCGAGGCGGCGGCCGGCGATCCAGATCGAGTCGATCCGTCGCGTGTTGCGGATGTCCGCGAGCGGGTCGGCGTCCAGCACCAGGAAGTCGGCGCGGTTGCCCGGCTCCAGCGTGCCCAGATCGTCCAGGCCCATCACGCGCGCCGCGGCGCCGGTGGCGGCGACGAGCGCCTGCATCGGCGTCAGCCCGGCGCCGACCATCAGCTCGAGCTCCACGTGCTCGAAGTAGCCCTGCCAGCGCCCGAGCTGCGTGCCGCTGTCGGTGCCCATGGCGATCGCCACGCCCCCGTCGGCCAGCAGCTTCAGGTTGCGCCGGGCCTGCGCCAGCACCGCCCTCGCCGTCGCGGCCTGTTCGCTGCCCCGCACCTGCGCCTGCAGGCCCGGGTCCCGAATGCGTTCCATCTCCGCCCGGTAGGCGTCGCCGCCGCGCAGGAAGAACGGATCGCCGAAGAACGCCGGCGTCGTCTCGTACAGCAGCAGCGAGAGCGTCCGGGTCAGCGTCGGCACGTAGCCCACGTCCCGGCTCGTCAGCGCGGCGATCAGCGCCGCGTCCACGTCCCGGTCGCGCACGCTGTGCACGATGGCGTCCACGCCGGCGTCCGCCAGCCCTCGGGCGTCGTCCAGCGTGACGGCGTGCGCCGCCACCCGCAGACCGCGCCGGTGCGCCTGGTCGATCAGCGCGCGATAGACGGCGGGCGGCATGTCGTCCGGCCGGTCGTCGAGCCGCGTCTTGATGATCTCGACCCCCAGCGCGGCGACCTGGTCGACGCCCGCGCGCGCCTCGGCCGCCGTTGCGCCGACGACGTTCGGACCCGACGGGTACAGCCGCGCGCGGTCGAGCAGCTCGCCCCGCGCCTGCGCGTCGCGGATGCGCACGCTCTCCTCCGCCACGCGCCACGGGTACGGCTGCCGCGGCCCGTGCGCGCGGTGCGCTCGCGAGCGTCCGTCGCCCAGCGTGTGCACGGTGGCGACCCCGAACGCGGCGTACACGCGGAGCTGCGCCAGCAACTGCTCGCGCAGCGGCAACGCCTCGTCGCCGTCGTTGAGGTGCGCGTGCGCGGTGATCAGGCCCGGGATGATGGTCTTGCCGGTGACGTCGACGCGCGTGGCGCCGTCCGGGACCGCCAGGTCGGCGGCCGGAACGACTGCCTGAATCCGTCCATCGCCAATCAGGAGCGCGGCCCGTTCGAGCGGCGGTTGCCCGCTGCCGTCGATGATTCGCGCGCCGGTCAGCACGACCGCGCCGCCGGGGTCCGGCCCCGGCTGCGCCAGCAGCGCCGCCGCAAGCACCAGCGACCCGGCGCCCGTCGCTATTCCTCGGCGGGGTCGAATACGCCGAATATGCTCCCTCGCCACGCCTTGCCAGCCGGGCGCCTCACCCGTCTCGGTGCAACGCGGGATCTTCACCACCGGCTGCTAGGAGTCTGCACCGTAGAACCGTGCAGACTCCGCAAGGCGCGCACAGCGCGCCTCGGCGGGAGCGGCGCGGGGCGAAGGGGTCCCCGCAAGCCGACGCCGGGGGTTCCGGGCGCAGCCCCGTCTGATTGAAGCCCAGCATCAGTCCAGGCCCGGCACGCCTCTGACCCAGGCAGTCGGGCCATCCTCCCACTTGTTGTGCGTCAGGCGCACGACCGTCCGGTCCGCCAGGCGGATGGCATGCAGCTCGCCATACGGCTGGGGCTGGAAGATGACGCGCAGCAGCGGCAGCTCGTCGCTGAACTCGCTGCGCTGGGACGTGAAGAGCACCCACTCGTCGTCGGGCGAGAACTTCGGGTGCATGTCGTTGCCCGGGTTCCGGGTCAGGCGCTCGGGCGGGCCGGGCTCGCCGTTCTCGTCGAAGGCGATGGTGTAGAGCTCGAAGTTCCCGTCCCGAAACGACGTGAACGCGACGCGGTCGCCGCCAGACGAGAACGCCGGCATGGTGTCGGTCGCCTCGTGGTGGGTCAGGCGGCGCGTTCCCGTGCCATCCGCGTTCATCAGGTAGATGTCGGCGTTGCCGTTGCGCAGGCTGCGGAACACGATGCGCCGGCCGTCCGGCGCGAAGTCCGGGAACGCCTCGTTGGTGTCCGAATCCGGCGTCAGGTTCACGGCGCCGCTGCCGTCGCTGCGAACCTTCCAGATGTCCACGTCCGACGCGGCGGAAGCGAACGGCGGGCCGACGGCAAACGCCACCCAGCCGCCGTCGTACGACCACGACGGCCCCCACGCCGAATCGGGCCCCCGATACCGATCCGCCCCGGCCCGGTCGACCAGCACCCGCTTGCGGCTGCCGTCGGCCCGGGACGCCACCAACCGCGCGAACGCCTCGCTGGTGGCCACCTCGCCGGAGGTGCGGTCGACGGCCGGGATGTAGCCGCGGATACCAATCAGGGAGACCCGGCGGTCCGGCAGGTCGACCGCCACGGGCGCATGCACGGGAAACGCCCCCGGCGCGTCGCTCTCGAAGCGCGAGGCCGGCTCCAGCGGTCCCGGCCCGTGCGCCAGCAGGCGCCCGGACGCGGCGTCGTACTCCGGCGCCCAGTAGTCGCGCGCGGTGTCGTCGGCGACCCGCACGTGGCCGCCATCCGGCTCGGCGGTCACGAGGGTCCAGCGGTCGTCGCGCCGCGCCGTGAACGCAAGCCGCCCGCCGGGACCGAAGGTCGGTGACAGCGCCGCCTCGCCTGCGGCCGAAATCGGCTCGGCCCCGGAGCCGTCGAAGGCGGTGCGGTAGATGCGCGGCTCGCCGTCGCGCTGCGAGTAGAAAACGACCGCCTGTCCGTCGGGCGTCCACGCCGGCGCCCCGTCCCAGCTCTCGTGGTGCGTCAGGCGCCGCACGTCGTTCCCGTCCGCCTGCATCACGTACAGCTCGCTGGCCAGGTAGGTCGGCGGGGGGCCCGGCCCGGTGCTCGTCGCGACCGCCGTGTCGCGGCTGCTGGAAAACAGGATCCGCGTGCCGTCCGGCGAGAACGCCGGGTTGTAGTCGCCCGCGGCGTGGCGCGTCAGATTCACGGCCTCGCCCGCGGCGTCCGGGTCCTCCGGTCGGAACGGCGTCACGAAGACGTCCGCGTTGCCGCCGCGCGTGCTGACGAACAGCAACTGCGTGCCGTCCGGCGATATGTCCGCCGCGTCCTCCATGGCGGGACCGGTGACCAACGGCCGCGCCGGCCCGCCGCCGCGCAGGTCGAGCAGGTACAGGTCCGGGCTGCCGCTGCGCTCGGACGTGAACACGACCCAGCGCCCGTCAGGCGAGAAGGCGCCGTTGTAGTCCAGCCCCGGGTCGGTCGTCAGCCTCCGGGGCTTCGATCCTGGCCCGTCGAAGAGGTACAGGTCCCAGTTGGACGGCTGGATGGTGCTGTAGACGATGGTCTCCCCGGCCGGCCCGGCCTCCTGCGTGCCCCGCGCGCGATCCGTTGCGATACCGGCGAGGAGAAGGGCCAGCAGGCCCGCGGCGGCAAGCCGCCCGCGGCCGGAGCGGCGGATGCCGTGCCGTCGTCGAGGCCGCCGTTCGCCATCCGCGCCGCGCGTCCGCCCGCTCTCTGGAACCTGCATCGCTTCGGCCCTCCCTGGCTGGCTTCCCTCGGACGGGGCTGCGCCCCGAATCCCCGGCGTCCGCTCGCGGGTACCCCTTCGCCCTGCGCCGCTCCCGCCGCGGCGCGCTGTGCGCCGGGCGGCACGGGACGCTTCGTCCAGACTACAGTACAGTTGCCCCCAAGCCATCCGATGGAATCGACCTCGGCGCTCCTGCAGGGATTCGCGGTCGTCCTCCAGGACGGGAACCTGCTGTGGGCGTTCGTCGGCGTCGTGCTGGGGACCGTCGTCGGCATCCTGCCCGGCATCGGGCCGGCCCTCACGGTGGCGCTGCTGCTGCCCGTCACCTTCCAGCTCGGGCCGGTGGGTGCGTTCATCATGTTCGCCGGCGTGTACGCCGGGGCCATGTACGGGGGATCGACCACGTCGATCCTCATGAACACGCCCGGCGAGAGCGGCGCCATCATCACGGCCATCGACGGCCACCGGATGGCGCAGGCCGGGCGGGCCTCCGCGGCGCTGGCCACGGCCGCCGTCGGCTCCTTCGTGGCCGGCACGCTCGGCATCGTCGGCCTGACCCTCGCGGCGCCGGCGCTGGCCGAGATCGCGCTGCGCTTCGGTCCGGCCGAGTACTTCGCGCTGATCGTGCTCGCGTTCGCGACGGTCTCGTCGGTGCTGGGCGCCTCGCTGCTCCGCGGGCTGGCGAGCCTGCTGCTCGGCTTGGCGCTGGGACTGGTCGGCATCGACCTGCAGACCGGCCAGGCGCGCTACACCTTCGGCATTCCCAACCTGCTCGACGGCATCGACGTCGTGGTGGTGGTGATCGGCCTCTTCGCCGTCGGCGAGGTGCTGCTGATGGCGGCCACCCCGTCAGCCGCCGCGCAGGCGACGCGCGTGCGCGGCTGGACGTGGATGACCCGCGCCGACCTGCGCCGCTCCTGGAAGCCCTGGCTGCGGGGCGCCTGCGTCGGGTTCCCGCTGGGGGCGCTGCCCATCGGCGGCGCGGAGATCCCGACGTTCCTCTCCTACTGGATGGAGCGGCGGCTCTCGAGCCGTCCCGAGGAGTTTGGCCGGGGCGCCATCGAGGGCGTGGCCGGACCGGAGGCGGCCAACAACGCGTCGGCGGCCGGCGTGCTCGTGCCGCTGCTCACCCTGGGCCTGCCCACCTCCGCCACGGCCGCGATCATGCTGGCCGCGTTCCAGCAGCACAACCTGCAGCCGGGACCGCTCCTCTTCGCGTCGCAGCCGGACCTGGTGTGGGGGCTGATCGCCAGCCTCTACGTCGGCAACGTCATGCTGCTCGTGCTGAACCTGCCCCTGGCGCCGGTGTGGGCGCGCCTGCTGGCCATTCCGAGGCCGCTGCTGTCGGCCGGCATCGTGCTGTTCGCCACGGTGGGCACCTACAGCCTGAACGGCTCGCTGTTCGACGTGGGGCTGATGTACGTGATCGGCCTGGTGGGCTTCGCCCTGCGGCGCCTGGACGTGCCGGTGGCGCCCGCCGTCATCGGCCTCATCCTCGGCCCGCTGGCCGAGCAGCAGTTGCGGCGGGCGCTGGCGATCGCCGAGGGCGACGTCGCCGTCCTGTTCACCCGCCCCCTCTCGGGGACGCTCCTGCTGCTGGCCGCCGCGGCGCTGCTGATTCCGTGGCTCCTACGCCGCAACCGCCCCCGGGAGTCCGCGCCGTAGTAGCCCGGCGCGGACTCCCGGGACGACTCCTCAGCGGCCCAGCAGACCCGCGATGGGCGCGGAGAGCGAGAGCCGGGCCTCCTCCGGCAGGTAGCACACCGTGTCGCTGCACACCTGGTAGTCCACGACGACGTCCAGATCGACCGCCTCCCGGCCGTCGGCGAACAGCTCGGCCATCGCCGTGACCGGGATCGCGATGTCGGCCGCCCCCTCGTAGACGTTCAACGTCACGTCCAGCGCGTCGAAGCGCATCGGCATCGTCGGCGGGTAGACGACCTCGCCGATCTCCAGGCCGCCGACGGGCTCCAGCCGCACCGTGGTCGGGTAGTAGTCCTCGGGCAGGGGCTGCGCGTAGATGTGGTAGCCCTCCTCCATCTCGACGCGCACGTTGAGGGTGCTCGCCACCTCCAGCGTGAGCTGCGGATCCGACAGGAAGGCGCTGAACCGCGCCCGCGGGGCGCCATGGTCCGCCGCCGGCGCCTCCTCGTGGCGCAGCGCGCGCCCCAGCGCCGAGTCGAGGATGGTGCCCGCCGACGTCCTTGTGGCGTAGTGCTCGTTGAAGAACTTCTCGGTCACCACGCCTTCCTCGTCCACCACGTACGTGCCCGGGAACGGGAGGCCGTAGAAGCGCTCGGCGAGCGGCCCCTCCGGCTCGATCAGGGTGTTCAGGATGCCGAACTGCGTGATCACCGCCGAGTCGTCGTCGGCCAGCAGGTCGTACTCGATGTCGTGCTGGTCGCAGAACGCCGCCAGCTCGGAAACCGAGTCGTAGCTGACGCCGTAGATCTTGAACCCCGCCGCCTCGAAATCGTCCAGTTGTCCCTGCAGCTCGACCAGCTGCGTCTGGCAGTAGGGTCACCACACCGCCGAGCGGTAGAACACGACGACAGCCGCGTGTCCGTCCCGGTCGGCGTGGAAGTCGATCTGCTCGCCGTGCTGATTGGCCAGCGTGAAGTCCGGGAGGCGCTCGCCCAGCGCCGGTCCGGTCGGGAAGTCCACCGAGGCCGGATAGCGCCGCGGCGCAGCGTCGACCGGGAGGCTCTCGACGGTCAGCCCCCGCTCGTCGGTGAACGTCTCCTGCGGGTTGTCGAACGCCTCGTGGGCGCCGCGCACCGCCGGCATCGCCTCGGCCACTTCCTGGGCTTCCTCGGAAGCGGGCGCGGGCGGCTCGGGGCTGACGCACCCGGCTGCAGCCAGCGCCGCGAGCGCGAGGCCGCACGCCGCGCCGCGCCAGACGCGCTGCCGCGTATCACGTTGCATCTGCATCCTCCGGTTCCGCTCCCGGGGCCGCCCGGGAGCCGCAATCCGCCGCCGGGCGGACCGGCGGCGGGCCATTCGTTGCCGCTACGATAGTGCCAGCCAGCCGCCGTTGTCCAATGCGCCCGCCGCCAGAAACCCGTGCTTCGACGTGCCCCCTCTGCGAGGCGATGTGCGGCGTGCTGGTCGAGGTCGACGGCCGGCGCGTCCGCGCGGTGCGCGGCGACCCGGACGATCCCTTCAGCCGCGGCCACATCTGCCCCAAGGCAGCGGCGCTCGCCGATCTGCACGACGATCCCGACCGCATCCGGACGCCCTTGATCCGCGAGGGCCGAGCGTGGCGCGCGGCGTCATGGGGGGAGGCCCTGGCGCAGGCGGCCGACGGCCTGGCCCGCGTCCGCCGCCGCCACGGCCGCGACGCCGTCGCCGTCTACTACGGCAACCCGGTCGCCCACAACCTCGGGCTGATGACCCACCTGCTGCCGTTCACGCGCGCCCTCCGCACCCGCAACGTCTACTCGGCCAGCTCCGCCGACCAGTTGCCGCAGATGCTGACCGCGCTGCGCATGTTCGGACACTTCGGGCTGATCCCCGTGCCGGACCTCGACCGCACCGACTTCTTCCTCATCCTGGGCGCGAACCCGCTGGTCTCCAACGGCAGCCTGATGAGCGCGCCGGGCATGCGGCGGCGCCTCGCCGCCGTCCGGGCCCGGGGCGGCCGCGTGGTGGTCGTCGACCCCCGCCGCACGGAGACCGCCGCGGCGGCCGACGAGCACCTGGCCATCCGGCCGGGCGCCGACGCCCTCCTGCTCGCAGCCCTGCTGCACGTCGTCTGCGCGGAGCAGCGGACCACCCTCGGCCGGCTGGCCGGCCGGGTCAAGGGGCTCGACGCGCTGGCCGAGCTCGTCGCCGAGCTGCCCCCCGAACGAGTCGCCGGGCGGACGGGCATCCCCGCTCCGGCGATTCGGCGGCTGGCGACTGACTTCGCGACCGCGCGACGGGCCGCCGGCTACGGCCGCGTGGGCCTCTGCACGCAGCGCCACGGCACGCTCGCGGTCTGGCTGCTGCAGGCGCTCAACCTGGTGACCGGCCGCCTCGACGCGGAAGGCGGCCTGCTGCTGACGACCCCCGCCGTCGACGGCGTCGGCGTCCTGTCCCGACTGGGTTCCGCGGCACGTTCGGCCGCTGGCGCGGCGGCGCGCTGCGACTCCCGGAGTTCACCGGCGAGCTCCCGGTCGCCGCGCTGGCGGACGAGATCGAAGCCAGCCCGCGCTCGGTCCGCGCATTGATCACCGTCGCCGGCAACCCCGTCCTGTCCGCCCCGAACGGGCGCCGCCTCGACCGCGCGCTGGGAGGCCTGGAGCACGTCGTCGCGATCGACCCGTACCTCAACGAGACGACCCGCCACGCCCACGTCCTGCTGCCGCCCGCGCCGCCGCTGGCCCGCCCGCACTACGACCTGGCGCTCAACGTGTTCGCCGTCCGCAACGTCGCGAAGTACGCGCCCCCCGCGCTGCCCCCGGCGCCGGGAGAGCGTCACGACTGGGAGATCCTGGCCGAGCTGGCCGGCCGGCTGTTCGCCCCGCGCCCGCTCCGCGCGGCGGCCGTCCGCGCCCTCGCCCAGCTCACGCCCGACCGCATCCTCGACCTGCTGCTGCGCCTGGGACCGCACAAGCTGTCGCTGGCCAGGCTGCGCGCCGCGCCGCACGGCCTGGACCTGGGCCCCCTCCAGCCAGGCCGCATCGCCAGCCGCGTCGCCACGCCCGACGGCCTGATCGACCTCGCCCCGGCGGATTTCGTGCGCGAGGCGCGGACCCGGCTCCTCGACGAGGCGGGGCGGCAGACCAACGGCGGCCTGACGCTCATCGGGAGGCGCCAGATGCACAGCAACAACTCCTGGCTGCACAACGCCCCGCGCCTCATGCAGGGCCGGCACCGCTGCACGCTGCTCGTGCACCCCGACGACGCCGCGCCGCGCCGACTCGCGACCGGCGACTACGCCGAGGTCGCGTCGGAAGCCGGCAGCGTCACGGTCCCCGTCGAGGTGACCGACACGGTCCGGCCCGGCGTCGTCAGCCTCCCCCACGGCTGGGGTCACGACCGCGACGGCATCCGCCTCAGCGTCGCCGGCGGGCGGCCCGGCGCGAGCGCCAACGACGTCACCAGCGAGCGCCACCTGGACACGCTCAGCGGCAACGCCGCGTTCAACGGCCTGCCCGTGACCGTGCGGCGCGGCTCGCGGTAGGATACGAAGCCGCGAGAGTCGACATGAAGAAACGGAAGCTCTCAGCTCGGGGGGAAGCACCGGATGCGTCGGCCCCCGATGCCGGCGGCGACTCGTCCACGACCGAGCGTAACGGTTCTTTCGCAGTTATCTTCGGCGCGCTGAAGGACACCGCAACGATATCGCCCGGAACGAATCTGACGGACCCGATCGACGAAGACTGGAACGCCGTGCGATGACAGCCGCGCGACCTACTCTCTGTTCGACACCTGCGCCGTCACCTGGATCGCCCACGATCCCGTGCATGAACCGACCCCCAGCGAGCCCGCGGCACGCCCACCGCCGCGACCGACGATAGTTCCTGTCTCGAATCGTCGCGTGCGAGATCGCGATCCTCGTCGCGAACCCGCCGCTCCCGCTGGTGTCGATCCCGCCCCCTGGTTCCAGTACTTCCGACGTGACATGCACCTAAGTCATTGATATAAAATGTCTTGCAGGTCACCGCCGCATCCTCTTCCCTCGTCGCATCCCTCATTCTGAATCCGGCTTGCGTGGACCAGGAACACTGTCTGGGGACGCCGCCGGACTCAGGTTGGCCCCGGCGTTCATGTCGGCGACGATCAGCCCGGCCGCGTGGGGATGTCCGGCCAGTGCCGTGATAGCATGACTGCGTGTTCGATACCCATGCGAGCGCACGGGAGCTGACTGGAGCCGGCCTGACTGTCGAGCAGGCCGAAGCGGTCACCAATGCTGTGCGCCAAGCCGCTGAACAGCACGGTGACTATGCGACACGCACCGAAACTCGAGTCGCTCGCTACCAAGGTCGACCTAGCAGCCCGAGGTAGAAGTCGGTTCGCCGAGCCCTGCTGTTCAGGCCGCTTGGCGATGAGTAATTGAGCCGACGGGCGCCGGCGGTGTCCATTTGAGGCCCCAGGGACGCGTCAGACGCCCCCAGTGGTCGATCAGGCGGTCGATCAGGCGGAAAATCGCCGAAAAAGCCCGCCCCTGCAGGCTCCGGGGCGTACCGATGCCGGTCTGGCGCCGCAGGAGCATCCCGATGTTGCAGGCAGCCGCCTGGATCAGCACCCGCTTGCGGACATTCTCGTGACCGCGCACAAACACCCGACGCATGCCCCCCGTCTCATACATGTGCGCGAAAGTACGCTCCACCATCTCGCCCCGGCAGCGTTGCAGGCGACGACCCCGCCGCCCGTGCACACGCCGCCGGTTCGCATACAACGCCTGCTGCGCAGCACGCTTCGCCGGCGGCGTCTCTCCCGTCTTCTTGTCCTGCCAGACGCGCCGGCCGCGCTCGGGCTCCGATACGTAGCTCCGAACCCCGACCTCGCCGAGAGCCACCAGCGTCTCGTCGCTGTGATACCCCTTGTCAGCGACCAGCTCTTCGACCCCTCGACCGTCCGGCTGCACCAACTCCACCTGCTCGGCCGCCGCGGTCAGCGTCTCCGGCAGCGTGGCCGTATCGCCGTCCGATGCATCCTGCACCGTCACCGACACGATGGCCCCCGTCTCCATGTCGACCCCGTGCTCGACCTTGTGAGCCAAGTGCGTCCGGCCGTCCTTCATCTTCGCGATCTTCGCGTCCGGGTCCTGCGGCGATTGCCAGTCCTTGTTCGACGTCTTCTTGTTCTTGCGAGACCGGTCGAACCGAGCCAGATCCGCCCGCGTCGGGGTCTCCACCCCAGACGCCTCCGCCAAGCGCCGAAGGAACGCTTCGTAGCTTTCTCCCGTGTCCCGCCGCTCGATGCTCCGCATCGCCGCGTTCGCTTCCAGCGTCGTCGCATCGACGCCCACCGTCTTCCCCTTGACCAGACCCGCCGCCGACAACTGCTCGAGAACCCACGTGAATACCGCCTCGTGCGTCTCGTCGTCGATCAGACGACGCGTCCGCGACAGCGTCGAGTGGTCCGGCGCCGCCTCGGTCACATCCAGGTCCAGGAACGACCGCAGGCTCAGAGAGTCGGCCACCCGCCACGCAATCCCACGCTCCGAAGACAGACCCTCGAAGTAGCCGATGAACAGCATCCGGAAATACCGCCCAGGACGCAGGCTCGGCCGCCCCATCCGCGTCGCGTAGAACACCGCGCACAGCCCCTCGACGAACGCGTCGAACCCGGCCTCGTCCAGAACCCGGTTCAGACGCTCGAAGAACGGATGCCCCGCGTTCGTCGGCAAATCCGCCGTCGTCACCCACAGCGGCGCCCCTGGTCGCGCGGCCGGTTTCTTGCCCATCGCCATAGCTGTTCAGTCTACGGGCTCGATCGCGCCCAGGCCAGGCCCGTTCCCCGACTTTCACCACGGGCTGCTAGCCCGTCTGGAGGCCCGGTTAACCTAGCGCTTCGCCGGCGCGATTCTCGTGCAAACACTCGCGATCCTTGGTGGCGTGCTCACAATGCTGCGCCTGCCGGATTGATCTGGCGACACGGTCCGCGGACGGTGTAGACCAATCGGATGGGACGACAAGAAGTCGATCCGTACGAGATCCTGGGCCTAGAGCGGGGAGCGACCTGGGCGGAGATCAGGCTCGCGTACCGGCGTCTGGCGAAGAAGCACCACCCGGACAAGAACCCCGGGGACAAGGCATCCGAGTGGATCTTCAAGGAGGTCCGCTGGGCTTACGAGCAGCTTCGCAGCGTTCACAGTGTTCATAGCCAGACGAGAGATCGTGGGCGGCACGAACGTGATCCCGCCAGGCGAAGTGACTACGAACACGGTGAGCGGCAAGCGCGGGCACACAGGGAACGCGATCAACGACAACGAGCGGAACGTGTTCGCCAAGAGCAGGAGCGGGCTGAACGACGAGGGCGAGAGCAGCGGGACAGAAGACAAGCGCAGGCTACGCGAGAACGCACGGAGCAAGCAAAGGCAGAGCGGACAGCACGGGATTCCCGTGAAGCGATGGGGCGCGAGCAGAGCGGAGGGCGAGATTCAGTCGTGGGCCTGTCCATCGCGGCAGTCCTGGCGGTGCTGATAGGGATAACCACAGCAATCTACGATCACGAGGACAATCCCCTTCCTGATCGCACCGCGCAAACAGAAAAGGCGACCGAGCGCGAGGCGGCGCCTGCGGGGCCTCCCAGCGCCGCCACGGGTCCTCAGAGGCTCGTGGCCGCCGGACAAGGGAGTATTGCCCCGTCCAGTCCATCGCCGACCCCCGTCCCGGTCGGCACCGACGTCAGTCCGAGTCGCACCGTGCAATCAGGGGCGAGCGCTGACCGCGGAGGCGCGCCTGCACGACCTTCCGGCGCTGCGGCGATTTCTCCGGTGCCCGCGTCCGTGCCCAGGAATCGCGCTCCTGAGCGCGCGAGCACTTCACCGTCTGGATCGCCCCCACCGTCGGCTGAGCGAGTCGATCATGCCAGGGTCATCACCGGGCGGCGTGCGGCAGATCCATCAGATCGTACCTCGCCTCCGACGCGCACTGGCGCGAGCGTCACCGGCGCCGCGTTCTTCACACGGGGCTCGCACGAAGACGACGTGGTGCGGGTGCAGGGCACGCCCGCGTGGATCGACCGCCATCCCTCGTTGGGGTACGAGACCTGGGCGTACGGCGGCAGTACCGTGACGATCTCGACGGACTCGCGCCAAGTGACCGACTGGTACAACCCCACGGGCAAGCTCAAGATCCGGCTGGTTCCTGGCGCGAACGTCACCGACGCCGCGTTCTTCACACGGGGCTCGCACGAGGACGACGTGGTGCGGGTGCAGGGCACGCCCGCGTGGATCGACCGCCATCCCTCGTTGGGGTACGAGACCTGGGCGTACGGCGGCAGCACCGTGACGATCTCGACGGACTTGCGCCAAGTGACCGACTGGTACAACCCCACGGGCAAGCTCAAGATCCGCTTGGTCCCTGGCGCGAACGTCACCGACGCCGCGTTCTTCACACGGGGCTCGCACGAGGACGACGTGGTGCGGGTGCAGGGCACGCCCGCGTGGATCGACCGCCATCCCTCGTTGGGGTACGAGACCTGGGCGTACGGCGGCAGCACCGTGACGATCTCGACGGACTCGCGCCAAGTGACCGACTGGTACAACCCCACGGGCAAGCTCAAGATCCGGCTGGTTCCTGGCGCGAACGTCACCGACGCCGCGTTCTTCACACGGGGCTCGCACGAGGACGACGTGGTGCGGGTGCAGGGCACGCCCGCGTGGATCGACCGCCATCCCTCGTTGGGGTACGAGACCTGGGCGTACAGCGGCAGCACCGTGACGATCTCGACGGACTTGCGCCAAGTGACCGACTGGTACAACCCCACGGGCAAGCTCAAGATCCGCCTGGTCCCTGGCGCGAACGTCACCGACGCCGCGTTCTTCACGCGGGGCTCGCACGAAGACGACGTGGTGCGGGTGCAGGGCACGCCAGACTGGCTCGACCGTCATCCCTCATTGGGGTACGAGACCTGGGCGTACGGTGGCAGCACGGTGACGATCTCGACGGACTCGCGCCAAGTGACCGACTGGTACAACCCCACGGGCAAGCTACGGGTTCGTTGACAAATTAGCACACGCCCTCTCTCGGATTCCTGCGTCCCCTGCTGTTCAGCCGTCGGTCGACAGCACAGTAGACGCCGTGGCGGTGTAGAATCACGGTAGCATGGCTTCTGATCCAGCGTGGTTTCGGATCGTATGCGATCCGGCGCTGAGTGTCGGCCCGACGTTGCCCTTCATCGTGGGTGCCATCGGAGATCCTATCGGTGCCGCCCCCGCCTCGCCCGATGCCGGCTATCAGGAGCTTGTCAGTGTGCTTGCGATGATGGACAAAGACACGCCGGCCACGTTCGGCATCAACATCCAATGGTGCCCTGGCGTTGACGCACACGTTGCGGTTTGCGTTAGAGCAGCCCGTGGTGAAAGTCGGGGAACGGGCCTGGCCTGGGCGCGATCGAGCCCGTAGACTGAACAGCTATGGCGATGGGCAAGAAACCGGCCGCGCGACCAGGGGCGCCGCTGTGGGTGACGACGGCGGATTTGCCGACGAACGCGGGGCATCCGTTCTTCGAGCGTCTGAACCGGGTTCTGGACGAGGCCGGGTTCGACGCGTTCGTCGAGGGGCTGTGCGCGGTGTTCTACGCGACGCGGATGGGGCGGCCGAGCCTGCGTCCTGGGCGGTATTTCCGGATGCTGTTCATCGGCTACTTCGAGGGTCTGTCTTCGGAGCGTGGGATTGCGTGGCGGGTGGCCGACTCTCTGAGCCTGCGGTCGTTCCTGGACCTGGATGTGACCGAGGCGGCGCCGGACCACTCGACGCTGTCGCGGACGCGTCGTCTGATCGACGACGAGACGCACGAGGCGGTATTCACGTGGGTTCTCGAGCAGTTGTCGGCGGCGGGTCTGGTCAAGGGGAAGACGGTGGGCGTCGATGCGACGACGCTGGAAGCGAACGCGGCGATGCGGAGCATCGAGCGGCGGGACACGGGAGAAAGCTACGAAGCGTTCCTTCGGCGCTTGGCGGAGGCGTCTGGGGTGGAGACCCCGACGCGGGCGGATCTGGCTCGGTTCGACCGGTCTCGCAAGAACAAGAAGACGTCGAACAAGGACTGGCAATCGCCGCAGGACCCGGACGCGAAGATCGCGAAGATGAAGGACGGCCGGACGCACTTGGCTCACAAGGTCGAGCACGGGGTCGACATGGAGACGGGGGCCATCGTGTCGGTGACGGTGCAGGATGCATCGGACGGCGATACGGCCACGCTGCCGGAGACGCTGACCGCGGCGGCCGAGCAGGTGGAGTTGGTGCAGCCGGACGGTCGAGGGGTCGAAGAGCTGGTCGCTGACAAGGGGTATCACAGCGACGAGACGCTGGTGGCTCTCGGCGAGGTCGGGGTTCGGAGCTACGTATCGGAGCCCGAGCGCGGCCGGCGCGTCTGGCAGGACAAGAAGACGGGAGAGACGCCGCCGGCGAAGCGTGCTGCGCAGCAGGCGTTGTATGCGAACCGGCGGCGTGTGCACGGGCGGCGGGGTCGTCGCCTGCAACGCTGCCGGGGCGAGATGGTGGAGCGTACTTTCGCGCACATGTATGAGACGGGGGGCATGCGTCGGGTGTTTGTGCGCGGTCACGAGAATGTCCGCAAGCGGGTGCTGATCCAGGCGGCTGCCTGCAACATCGGGATGCTCCTGCGGCGCCCACTAGTGTCCCACAGTTTCAGGTCCACGCGAGTGCCAGTTGCGGACGGTCGGGGTCTGGCGGCGCGTGTGTGGTGAACAGTTCGTGTAGTGGTCGACGTTCGAAGATGTTGAGCTGCAGCACCTGGAGCATCTGATTGAGGCTCCAGCGCAGCCGCAGGACGAATTTGAGATAGGCCAGCAGCAAGTACATGCAGGTGGCGATCCACAGTTGGGTCCAGACGGCGTTCTTCGACCGGCCGATGAAGCGCTTGACCTTCAGATGCTGCTTGATCCACTTGAAGAACAGCTCGATCTGCCAGCGAGACTTGTAGATGTCGGCGATCGTCTTGGCGACCCAGGTGGTGTTGTTGGTCACGAACACGTAGCGGTTCTTCGTCTGCGGGTCGCGGTAGACCACCCGGCGCAACGGGTCGGGGTAGGCCTTGCCGCTGCGGGCGCTCGTCAGTTCGATCCGCTGGTCGGCGAGCACGCCGGTCTCCGGCCGAAAGTCGTGCTCGTGGGTGACCCGGTAGCGCACGCCCCGCTTGAGGCGGGTGACGAACGTCACCGAACGGGTCTGCAATTGATGCAGCCACTTGAAATCGAGATACGCACGGTCGGCCACGACCACGCTGCCGGCCGGAAACCGCCACGTGCGGGCGACGGTCACGTCGCCGCGCTTGCCTTCGGTGAGGCTGACGAAGCTCGGCAACTGGCCCGCCTGGTCGAGCCCGACATGCAGCTTGACCGCGGCTTTCGTGCGGCGAAACGTGGCCCACGGGAAGAGGGCCAGGCACAGGTCGATAGTCGATGCATCGACCGCATACAGCTTGTGCTTGAAGCGGAAGCGGTGGCCCGGCGCCTGCTGCTGACAGCGGCTCAGCAGACGGGAGAACACCGCCTCGTAGAGCGTATACGGCTGCTCGGCGTTGACCCGTGCCAACGAGGAACGACTGACGGTCCGCACGCCCAGGTGATAGAGCTTGCTGGATTGGACCTGCAGGTTGGCCACGATGTCGCGCAGGCTCTGCCGGCCCGTCACCTGGCCCAGCCCGAGCGCGACGAACTGCGCCCAGCGGCTCATCACCCGCAGGCGCTGGCCGCGCTGATGCTCGCGCGACTCGGCGTCGAATTCATGTCGCGGAAGCAACGCGAGAAACTGCCCGAAGACTGTGTTATGATGGGCCACGGCTTGGATCTCCTGTGTTTTGAATGATTTGTGGCAAAACCATTCTAACAGACATAGAAGGTTCAAGCCGCCTAAATTAGAAATCCCGTGGGACAGCAGTGTGCGGCGCCAGACCGGCATCGGTACGCCCCGGAGCCTGCAGGGGCGGGCTTTTTCGGCGATTTTCCGCCTGATCGACCGCCTGATCGACCACTGGGGGCGTCTGACGCGTCCCTGGGGCCTCAAATGGACACCGCCGGCGCCCGTCGGCTCAATTACTCATCGCCAAGCGGCCTGAACAGCAGGGCTCGGCGAACCGACTTCTACCTCGGGCTGTTAGCCCCGGTAATGGCCTGACGTGGAACCCCGCGGACTTTGATGTAGGGAGCCGCGACGCTCTTGGGGCACGGCTGTGGGACCTCTATGGGTGCGTGATCGCGACGGGCCAGTACTCGAAGAACGGCGATTGGCACCGCTTCACCGAGGCCGAGTTGAGGAGTATTGGGAACCTACTGGGAGACGGGTAGGCCAGTGGACCGGTACAACCGGCAGCCGAGTTCCTCTCCCCGATGTCGTCCAAGGCCGAGCTGCCGCTGATATCGGTCGCGGCCGAACGCCGGGCGACGGCTCTCCCTCGCCGGTCGGTTACGAGTCGGGGTTGAGCGGCCGTTTCCCAAACAAGTAACCAACTACCGCTCCGAGAAGCGTGCCCGCAACCCCTTCGTGCACCTTGCCTTCGAGGGCCGGGATCGTAGTAATCCCCAACACCCACGCGAGGCCGACGAACTGAATCGTCCGGCCACTGATACCACGCCCCAGTTGTCACCGGTTGTACATGGCCCCAGCAAGACTGCCGACCATGATCAGGAGCGTGACGCTTTGGATGCACGGTGCCATGGTGACAACCTCGGCGGGAGCCCTTGGATCCGGTTCCATCATGGGAAGAACACGAGCTTGATCAGCAAGCCGAGAATGGCCGGCCCGTAGCCGAACTTGAGCAACTTCATGTCGGCCTTCAGGTCGGCGATTGCCGCCTTCAGGTCATTGTCGACCCGTCCGATCTCGGTCTGCATGCGGTTGACGTCTCGTTCGAGGTCGAGCTTGGTCACCAAGTCTTCCCGGCCAGCGATGGCGCCTGCAGCGGCCTTGGCGAGGTCGTCCTGGACGTTGGCTGCCCGGAACGCGTCATAGACCTCGGTGACGATCTGGCTCATGGGTTCCTCGTCGCCTTGTGATCATGCGTCGAATCATGCTACCACGGCCGCCGCAGCGGCGCGCCGACGGGTGGGGAACGCGGACCCGGAGTAGACGATGCCGCAGCAGGACATGCCGCTTCACTTCACGGTGACCGTTGCGCGTTCCGCATCCGCCGGCAGGCCCCGCAGTCCGTCCTCTCGACGATCCGCCAGGATCAGCGCGATTGCGTCACCGAGGTTGCGACGGGCCTCCTCCCTCGTCCTGCCCTGACCGTTGGCTCCGGGAATCTCCGGGGAGTACGCGATGTACCAATCGCCGTCCCGCTCGAGCACCGCCGTGAACTCGTTGTGCATCGCCGCCTCGATTCGCTCGTCCGGACGGCCGCCGCACGGCCGCGCCACTCCGCAAGGCGCGCACGGCGCGCCTCGGCGGGAGCGGCGCGGGGCTGTGGGGCCCCGCAAGTGGACGCCGGGGGTGCGGGGCAAAGCCCCGTCCGATCGACGCTACCTCGGCCGTTGCTCGTTGTCGTACGGGGCGCCGGTGCCGGACGAGCCCATGAAGAACTTGCGCCCGTCCTCGAAGGTCAGATCGCGGGCATTGGCCCGGGCCGTGCGGTCCTTGCTCTGGTAGCCGTCGACCACCACGACGGTGCCCGGCTGCACGTAGTCCCGGCGCAGGCCGCGGCGCAGCAGCGTGTTGGGCGTGCCGCCCTCGACCATCCAGACCTCCGTGGTGCCGTCGTCGTTGGTCACCTCCAGGTGTATCCAGGTGTGGGGATTGACCCATTCCACGCGGACGATCGGACCCCGGAGGAGAACCGGCCGGTTCGGGTCGAACTCGGCGCCGAAGGCGTGGTGCGCCTCGACCGGGACGCTGCCGGCGACTGTCGCGAGCAGGGCGGCGGCGAGCAGACAGAGCGTGGTGCAGGGGGAACGGCGCGGCTTGGCGTGCATGGGGCCTCCGATGCTGTCTTCTCTGGCGGTATTCGAATCCGATGCTCGGGCCGGTCGGCTCATCCGGCTAGCGGGGCGGCTCGGGCACCCGTCCTTCGCGGACGTCCTGCTCGAGAATCCGCGCGCCGCCGAGGATGCCCCGGAACGAGTAGTTGGCCTCGTGACAGGCGTACTCGTAGACCCGGTCGCGCGTGGCGGGCCAGATGTACTCGCCGCTCCACGGCGCGGTCCAGACCGTGGGGTCGTCGACCGTGAACTGGTAGAGCAGCGTGTCGGCGTCGATGCGCGTGAAGCGCTCCACGACGTGCAGGTTGCGCGAGGCCCCGGCCAGCGCGGGCGTGTCGTTGAAGTTCGTGGTGTCGACGACGAGCGTATCGCCCTCCCAGCGGCCGACCGAGTCGCCGAGCCAGTTGCGGATCTCGGGCGGCGCGTGCTCGTCGTTCATGCGGACGATGCGCGCGTCGTGCACCATCTCGACCAGGATCATGACGTGGTCGTCGGTCTGCACGATGCGCTTCAGGTTGTTGTAGAGCACCGGCAGCATCGGCGGCCCGGCGGTCGAGCCGAACCCGAGCAGGCAGCGCTCGGCGAGCGGCCGGATCTCGGGGTCGTCGTAGGGACCGGGTGCGTCGAGACCGTTCTCGATGAGCCACCACGCCGTGCCCGTGTTCGGACGCAGGAACGCGGCCTGCTCGGCCCTGCGCGCCTGCGCCTCGGGCGTCAGCGGCGGCTGCCGGCCGTTGGCCGGGTCGACGATGATCGACGTCCGCCACTGGCCGTCGATCTGGAACCCCGAGCTGCCGCGGTCCATCCAGAAGGTGTTGTAGCCGCCGACGGCGCCGGCGGCGCCGATCGACCCGTCGCCGCCCACCGGCGGCGCCTCGCTCGGCGGGGCGGCCTCGATGTTCCGCTCCTGCGGGATGCCGAACCTGGCGGCCAGCGCGATCGGCTCGCCCGCGGCGATCGCAGCGGCCTCCTCCTCGGTCAGCGTGAGGCGGTCGCCGAGCTCGGCGGGGCGCTCGAGCGGCGTCAGGGTCGCCGTGTCGTAGGTGCCCGACAGGTCCGGGCGCCCGCCGGCAGTGCGGGGAATCTCCTGCGCGCCTGCCGCGACGGCCGCCGCCGCCAGCAGACCGAGCGCGAGCGCCGCGCGGGCCGCGTGTCCGTGTCGGATTGAAGTGTTCATCTGGCCTCCTCGGTCTGCTCGGACATCGTCGTCGATTGGCTAGCGCGGGAGCGGCTCGCGGCGGAGATCGCCGTAGATCAGCTCCTCGACGAACTCGACACACTTGAAGTCCATCAGCCGCGCGCCCGGCTCGATGCGGCGATAGAGCGGCATGCTGATGGTCCAGGGCGCCGTGAAGACGTTGGGATCCTCCATCGTCGCCTCGTACTGGATGTGGTCGGGTCCGATCAACGTGTAGCGCTCGACGACGCGCAACTGGTTCGTGTGGTGGTTGCCGGCGCGGTCGAACCAGGTCTGATCGTTCTGCCCGGTCACCTCGACCACGAGCGTGTCGCCTTCCCAGCGGCCCACGGACTGGCCCATCCACGAGTCGGTCTCGGCCGGCCCGACGTCCGTCAGGTAGATCTCGCGGACCGCCCCGGCGAACTCGTAGGCGATGAAGATACTGCTCTCGTTCTGCAGGATCTGGAACGGGAACGGCATGTAGGTGGCGCGGGGCACGCCCGGCATGTAGCACTTGATCTCGGGATCGCGGTCGAGCCAGTTGGCCTGGTTCTCCTCCTGCCGGGCCCGCGCCTCCGGCGTGTACGGGATGCGGCCGCCGCCCTCGATGACCCCCAGGCTGCCCGGCACGGCGCCCACCGCGCCCAGCCGCAGGACCGGGACGTCCGGCAGCAGGCTCCGCGGACCCTGCCGCAACTGCAGCGCGGGCCTCGCGACATGCGGCTCCACGTCGTAGTGCGCCGCGCCGAGCGCCTGCCAGATGCCGTTCAGGTCCGGGTTGCCGTTCGCCAGGCGCGGCGGCTCGAAGTCCGACGACTGGGCGGCGGCCGGCGCCCCCGCCAGGATGCAGAACCAGGCCAGTGCGGCCGCCGCGGCAGCTCTCGTCATCGTCAACTTTGACATCACGCGAGTGTACCTCCCGATCCGATCCATTTTCCGTGCCGCCGCCGCCAGCCCGGCAATCGCCTCCGGCTCCGGTTGCCGCCCAACCAACCCCGACCAGGAGTCTACGCCGTTCTACGGCGCAGGCGCCTGGCGCCCGACCACGACGGTCACGTCCTCCACCGCCGTGAGCCCGTCGTCGTGCGCCTGACACCGCAGCACGTAGGTGCCGGGCTCGCTGAAGGTGACCCGCACCTCCCAGGTCCTGTCCGGGGGCACCGGCGGCACCTGCCAGCCGGGCGCCCAGGGGGAGTCGGAGCCCTCCCGGGTATCTTCCCACGCCCGGAACTGCTCCGGCTCGAAGGTCACCTCGCCGGCGCCGCGGTAGACGAACCAGGCGAGGCGCAGCCCGCGGGCCGCGTTCTTGGTGACCCGGCCGGGCCGTTCCGGATCGGTCGGCGGGAGGGCGACGGGCGTCAGCAGATCGTCGTCCTCGACGCGGGCAACCAGCGCCAGCGGCTGCCCCACGGCGACGCGTCGCGTGGTCGCTCCGTCGACCTCGAGCACCGGGGCCTCGTTGACCAGGAGCTCGTCGGCGGTCGGCGCGCCGTTGTTCCGCTGCAGGACCAGGTCGTCGATGTAGTAGTCGGGGTGGAGCGTCGCGTAGGCCCGCTTCGTCTCCCCGTTGGGACTCGTCAGCGTCCACACCACCTCGTCGTCGCCGAAGTCCGCCGGCACCCGCACGCGGAACATGAACCGGTTGCGCCGCGGCAGGAAGTGCGTCGGCTGGCCCTGGTCGGGCCCGCCCGGCTCGACGTTGTTCGCCGGGCCGATGGGGATGTCGATCTCCTGCTGCCAGTTGCGGTTCATCGTGCCGAACACGAGGTCGAACGAGCCGTCGGCGTTGCGTTCCCAGCCCTCGTAGGCGGGCATGACCGCCTGCCCGGTCAGGTAGCGCTGCTGGGCGCCGCCCCCGAGGCCGGCGCCCAGCGCGATTGCCGCCAGCAGGAGCACCTGCGCCCGGCCGGATGCCCGCCGACGACGACGCGGGCCGGTCATCCGCATGCTCGCCCCCTACTGGTCGCCGACCTCCGCGCCGAGCGGATCATCCAGTCCGCAGAGCGGGCAGCCGACGACGTTGTCTCCGGTCCCGATGCCGAGCCGCTCCCGCCGGCCGGCGAGCTCCGCGCTGAACTGCTCGTCGGTCAGGTAGATGCCCCGCGCCAGGTTGATGAGCATCTGGTCGACCGAGCGCATGCCCGCGCCGGACCAGTTGCGCGGATCCGGCACGTTGGGATTCGTCGGCGAGTTGTTGAAGTAGCCGACCAGCCGCAGGATGGTGCCCTTCGGCAGGAGCGGCGCCGCATCGTCCGCGTAGGTGTAGACCCGCACCCAACTGTGGTCGTAGCCCACGCAGTTGAGGGTCTCGCGCATCTGGCCCCAGATGGCCTCCAGGCACATCCGCACGCCGGCGGCGTGCATGTGGGGCTCGAAGATGGTCATCTTCAGGTGCCTCGGCACCGTGAAGTAGATGTCGATCTCCTGGTCGGGGTCCATCGGCTCGAGATCGAGATCGACGCTCGCCCAACTGATGCCCTGCTCCCGCACGGTCGGCTGGTAGCCGCGCGGGTGGAACTTGAAGCCGACGTCGAGGCGGGCGCGCGTGTCGGCGCCGTTGGAGTGCAGGTGGCCGTTCGGAAACACGACGGTCGCCCCCGCCGGCATCAGCCGGCCCGCCTCGGGATCGAAGACGTCGGCGTTGCGCCCCACCTCGTGGGTCGGCCAGCCCCCGAGCCGCTGGCGCTCCTGGACGGCCTTCTCCGCGTGCGGATCGACCACGCCCAGCACGGCGTGGTGAATCACGAACAGCGCGCCCACCGTATCGCGCGCGGCGCCCGTCCGCGATTCCGTGACCTCCTTGAACTCGAGCGCAGCCACGTAACGATCCTCGGTGAGCCCGCTCGGCGACTCGCCGTGCGGACCCCACCAGTCGGGCGCCTCGGCGGGCACCTCGACGCTCGGCGACGAGACGATCAGATCGGGCTGTCCGATCTCCCACTCGTCGACATCGATGAACGCCACGGGCGGCGGCATGTCGGCCGGATCGCCCCGCGGCGCGCCGTTGTCGGCCCACGCCGCGATCTTCGCGATCTCCTCGTCGCTCAATGACGGATCGTTCTTGAATTGCTGGATGCCGATGTCCTTCTCCACGTACCAGGGCGGCATGGCCCCCGGCTTGTCCCGCAGCGCGGTGCGCTGCCTGATGGACCGCGCCCAGGGGCGCACCTCCTCGTAGTCGATCAGCGACATCGGGGCCAGCGAGTCGGGCCGGTGGCACCGCTGGCAGCTCCGCTGCAGGATCGGCGCGATGTCCTTCGTGAACGTCACCGGCTCGCGCGGCGCGGTCTGCCCGGCCGCCGCGAGGGGAAGCGCCGTGGCGGCGAGCGCGGCGCACAACCCGACCGCCGACCGGCCGCCCGACGTGCCTGCTCTGACGTTGATCGCCATCTGCAACTCCCCCGCCTCAAGAGCCGAGGTTACCGTGTTTCACCACGCCGTCGCCGGCCTCATCCCTCCCCGCCGAGCTCCGCGTATACCGCGGTCAGGAAGCGCTGGGGGTCTCCCCACTTCGCTTCGTAGGCCGCCGTCGGGCCGGCCGCCGCCACCTGCTCGTAGGTCATCCCCTGCCCGACGAGCGCCTCGACCTGACCGGCCACGTCGATCACCATGTCGCGGAACTCGACGACGTCCTCCCGCCTGGACACCTCGCCGTGTCCCGGCACGATCAGCGTGTCGGGCCCCGCCCGCCCGGCGATGATGCCGAGCGTGTCGATGGTGCCCGGCAGGCTGCCGCCGTTGTTGCGGTCGATCACCGGGAAGGCGACCGTGCGGAAGACGTCGCCCACGACCATCACGTCGGAGTCCCTGAAGTGGATCACGCTGTCGCCGTCCGTGTGGGAGGCCGGCACCGGAAAGATGTGCACCTCCTCGCCGTTCAGGTGGACGGTGACGTCCTCGTTGTAGGTGACGGCCGGCAGGGCCACCGCCGGCATGGTCGCGGCCAGCCGCTGGCGCACGCGGTCCTGCGCCATGATCAGGATGCCCATGCGGCCGAGGTTCTCGTTGCCCCCCACGTGGTCGCCGTGCACGTGGGTGTTGATGACGAAACGGATGTCGCCGTTGGAGATGCCGCCAATCGCCTCCAGAATCCGATCCGTGAGCGGGGCGAACTGGTCGTCCACCATGAGGACGCCGTCGTCGCCCACCGAGAGGCCGATGTTGCCGCCGCGGCCGGAGACGTAGTGCACCGTCCCGCGCACGTGATGCGTCGCGATCTCCACGGCGTCCCAGTCCACCTGCTGCTGGGCCCGGGCCGCCGCGACGGAGAGCAGAATCGCCGGGAGGCCCACCAGCAGCCCCAGGCGCGCGAGTGTCGAGCGTGTCTGCATGTCGAAGCTCCTCTCCTGCATCCTCGCCGGCCGCTACAGTTGGAACAGCCGGTTGATCTTCACGACGAAGCCGCGGTTGCGCAACCCGGCGTAGCGGCTCGGCCGCAGCGCCTCCAGGTCGCGCTCCTCCGTGTATACCACGAACAGCTCGCTGCCCGGACTGTACTCCCAGCGCAGGCGCAGGTTGTTGCTCCAGCGATCGGTGCTCGAGTTGTACTGCACGAGCCCGCTGAAGAACATCCGCGGGTTGAACGCGTAGTTGAGGCGCGTGCTGACCAGCGTGGTGGTGAACTCCCCTTCCGGCAGGTCGATGTCGTTGAACGAGATGGTCGGCTCGATCGAGAACTGGTCCGTGACGTTGACGCGACCCCGGCGGTACTCGAGCGTGCGGATGTCGCCGCTCCAGAAGCTGCCGGCGGTGAACGCCAGGCCGCCGCTGGCCCGGCGCTGGCCGCCCAGGGTGTAGGCCACCGTGCCCGCCGTGAACGCGTAGCCGCCCACCGGGAGCGCGACGTCCCGGGCAATCCGGAAGGGCGCCTGCAGCAGCTCGTACGAGTTGGTCAGGTTGGCCTCGAAGAGGTCGCTGTTCTGGAACTCGACCGCGAAGTCCAGGGTCCGCTCGCGCGTCTCGACCAGCCCCTGGTCGGCCGTCGTGAAGTAGTCGACCTCCGCCTCCAGCTCGTAGCGCCGGACGAGATCGCTCTGCGGGCGGGGGCTGAACCGGCCGGACAGGTTGGTGCGGCGGTAGTTGTCCCGCTGCAGGAAGCCGATCTCGGGCAGGAAGTTCTCCTCCACGACGAGGTGGTTCACGGTGAGGCCGTAGCGGTCCCCGCCGTAGTCGAAGCGGCCCTGGTAGCTGGCGTCGCGGCCCGCGCCGAGCGGCGTCCGGGTGCGCGCGTAGTAGGTCACGAAGTCGACGTTCTCGTAGAACGAGAACGTGCCGTCGACGCCGTACGCCTGGCTCGCGCCGGGTCCGACGAGCGAGACGGAGCGGTTCGTGTAGATGGCCCCCACGCTGCTCCGCCGCAGGACGTCGCGCCGGATGCGGAGGACCGTGAAGTTGGTCGACGCGGTGCCCGCCTCCGGCGACGCTTCCGTCTGGATGCTGAGAGCGCCGACGTCGAACGCGCCGGCCTTGCCCGTCATGCGCGCGCCGCCGTGGATGGGCACCACCACCGGCGCCCGCTCGGCGTCGCCCTCCAGGCCGATCCGCCGGCTGTAGAAGAGCGTCGGCGCGTCGTTGGGCTCGCCCGGACTGCCGGCCCCCACGCCCGGGCGGGCGAACCCGAAGATGCCGCGGCCCTCGAGGAAGAACTCGCGCTTCTCGGGAAAGAAGAGGCTGAAGCGCGTCAGGTTCACCTGCTGCTCGTCCACCTCCACCTGGGCGAAGTCGGTGTTGTAGGTGAAATCCGCGGTCAGGTTCCGGGTGATCCCGAGCTTGACGTCGGCGCCGACGGCCCCGCTGCCGTCGTTGTCGCGGATCGGGATCGAATGGCGGTCGGTCGTCACGCCGCCGATGGCGTAGGGCTTGATCTCGAGGAGCCGGCTCGCGGCCGGCGGCTCGAGCCCCACGAGCGTGGCCGCCGCCGAGACCCGGAAGATGCCCGCCGCGCCCCGGCCGCCGCCGGCCGAGATCGGGATCCGCGTCAGGTACGTCCACTCGTTCCTGCGGCGCACGGAGCGGCGCATCTGCACCCCCCAGAGCTGCGGGGAGCCCGAGCGGTAGCGGAGCGTCTTGAACGGGATCTCCATCTCCACCGTCCAGCCCCCGTCGAAGCGCCCCGTCCGCACGTCCCAGACCGGGTTCCAGTCGCCGTTGGGGTTGCCCTCGTTGGTGAACTGCTGGTCGGCGCGCGCCCCCAGCGGGTTGGTGTAGAAGTTGTAGCCGTTGCGGCGGTCGTAGAACGTGTCGAAGAAGACCGTGAACGTGTCGTTCTGCCGCAACTGATTGGTATCCCGCCGCATCTCGTTGGCGACCCACTCGCTCTCGGGCGCCGAGTCGTGCACGCGCGCCGAGACGTAGACGTTCGTGTCGTCGAACAGGATCCAGGCCTCCGTCCGCTCCGACGCCGGCGCCCCCTCCACCGGCACCTGCTGCAGGAAGTCGGTGATCGGCGGCACGCTGCGGTACACCTCCTCGTCGAGGGCGCCGTCCAGCCGGATCCCCGCGGCGAGCCGGATGGCGCGCACGGTGGTCCGCCCGGACGCGTCGCGGTTCATCACGGCGGGCGGAACGGGGGGCGGCGGCCCGTCGATGGCCGCCCCGAGCGGCGTGCCGAAGCCTGCGGGGACGGGCGCGACCTGGCCGGGCCGGGAGTCTCCGGAGGCCGCGGCGTCCGGCCGGGAATCGTCCCGGGCCTGCGCCACCAGCGTCCCGGCGCCGCCGCCTGCCGCCAGGCAGATCGCCAGCGCCGCACGGCCCGCCGCGCGCACCGGCCCGCGCCGCCTCGAGCCCGCCGCGGCGCGGCCGACTGTGCTACCCTGCCCTCCGCTACGCAGCTCATCACCCCCGGGTGGATTCCGCCCCGGGGATCATACGGCTACCAGCGGGAACGCGCCCAGGTGGAGGCGCAGGAGGTATCCCCGATGAACCCGAATCGAGCCGCTCTCGCTCTCGCGGCCGCCGCAATGCTCGCCGCGGCGCCGGGCGCCGCCCTGGCGGCCGACTTCCACCACGTGCAGATCACCGCGTCGAGTCCGACCCGGGGCGTCGAATGGTACGTCGAGCACTTGGGATGCGAGCCGGTCGCCGACCGCGACGACGCCGCGACGTGCGGCGGCGTGGAGCTCGTGTTCGTGCCGCAGCCGACCACGGGCGGCAGCCAGGGCACGGGCGTGAACCACATCGGCTTCTCGTACCCGGACCTGCCTGCCAAAATGGCCGAGCTCGAGGCCGTCGGCGTGCGCGGCAGCGGCGTCCGCCTGCAGCGCTTCGACGACGGATCGATGGTGCGCGACGTTCCGGGGCTGTTCAAGATCGCCTTCATCTTCGACCCGTGGGGGACGCGCATCGAGCTGGTCGAGGATACGGAGCGGCTGGGCTTCCACCACATCGACCTCAGCGCGACCGACCCCGAGGCCACGCTGGCCTGGTACCGCGACGTCATGGGCGGCGAGCCGGCCACGCTCAGGGGCCGCCAGGACGGCGTGGCGTTCGGCGACGTCCTGCTGCTGGTCGCCGCCCACCCGGAGGGAACGGCGCCCGCGTCGACGCGCGGCCGCGCCATCGACCACCTCGGCTTCGTGGTGCCCGACCTCGACGCCGAGGCGCCCGTCCTGCGCCGGCAGGGCGTCCGCTTCGAGACGGAGCCGGGCGTGCCGGAGAACGCGCGCACCGCGGCGCAGCGCGCCTTCGTCAGCGGCCCCGACAACGTGCGCATCGCGGTGGTCGAGACCGGCTTCGCGGGCGTCGCCGGCGAGCTGGCCGCCGCCATCCGCACCACCGACGCGCTGGAGCGGTACGACGTCCCGCGCACGTCCTGGGGCGAGCCCGACCTCGCCGGCATCTGGACCGGGAACCCGTCGCACGGCATCCCGCTCGAGCGGCCGGCGGACGTCGACGCGGACGAGCTGACGCCCGAGGAGGCCATCGCGCGGCGCGAGGACGGCACCTTGGGCAGCATCTGGGGCTACGACCGCGAGTGGCGCGACGTGACGCTGAGCTACGGCCACGCGGCCGTCTCCACGCAGGTGGCGATGATCGTCGACCCGCCGGACGGGCGGTTGCCCGCGCGCACGGAGCACGGGCAGGCGCTCTACGAGCGCGTGCTGGGCAACTACGAGTCGCGCCCCTACGCCGGTCCCGAGAACGTGCGCCCGGCCGCGCGCTGCCTCACGCGCGGCATTCCCGGCATGATGATGCCGACCGTCTACAACAACGGCCTGCAGATCGTGCAGGGCCCCGGCTACGTGGCCATCACCAAGGAGATGATCCACGAGACGCGCATCATCCCCACCGCGGAGCGCCCGCGCCTCGGTGCGGACCTCGATCTGTGGCTGGGCGACCCGCAGGGCCGCTGGGAGGGCGACACGCTCGTCGTCGAGACGACCAACTTCGACGACCGCGTGTCGTCGATCGGGCGCCCGGTCTGGGCCTCGTCCAGCGACGCCCTCACGCTGACCGAGCGCTTCACGCGTGTCGGCCCGACCACGCTGCAGTACGAGTTCACGATCGACGACCCGAAGATCTGGACCCGCCCGTGGACGGCCATGTTCCGGTTCGACCGCGACGACGCGCAGTACGAGCTGGTCGAGTACGCCTGCCACGAGGGCAACTACGCCATGACGGGCATCCTGAGCGGCGGGCGCGCCGTGGAGGCCGCCGCTGCGGCGGAGGCGGCCCGGTAGCCGCCTCCGCCCGGGCAGGTCCGCTACCCCGGGTTGACCCAGACCCGGAAGCCCAGGGTTCGAAAGAGGTCTGGCGCCATGCGTTTGAGTTCTCGTTGAAACTTGGGCATCCCGAGACGCGTAACAGCCCGAGGTAGAAGTCGGTTCGCCGAGCCCTGCTGTTCAGGCCGCTTGGCGATGAGTAATTGAGCCGACGGGCGCCGGCGGTGTCCATTTGAGGCCCCAGGGACGCGTCAGACGCCCCCAGTGGTCGATCAGGCGGTCGATCAGGCGGAAAATCGCCGAAAAAGCCCGCCCCTGCAGGCTCCGGGGCGTACCGATGCCGGTCTGGCGCCGCAGGAGCATCCCGATGTTGCAGGCAGCCGCCTGGATCAGCACCCGCTTGCGGACATTCTCGTGACCGCGCACAAACACCCGACGCATGCCCCCCGTCTCATACATGTGCGCGAAAGTACGCTCCACCATCTCGCCCCGGCAGCGTTGCAGGCGACGACCCCGCCGCCCGTGCACACGCCGCCGGTTCGCATACAACGCCTGCTGCGCAGCACGCTTCGCCGGCGGCGTCTCTCCCGTCTTCTTGTCCTGCCAGACGCGCCGGCCGCGCTCGGGCTCCGATACGTAGCTCCGAACCCCGACCTCGCCGAGAGCCACCAGCGTCTCGTCGCTGTGATACCCCTTGTCAGCGACCAGCTCTTCGACCCCTCGACCGTCCGGCTGCACCAACTCCACCTGCTCGGCCGCCGCGGTCAGCGTCTCCGGCAGCGTGGCCGTATCGCCGTCCGATGCATCCTGCACCGTCACCGACACGATGGCCCCCGTCTCCATGTCGACCCCGTGCTCGACCTTGTGAGCCAAGTGCGTCCGGCCGTCCTTCATCTTCGCGATCTTCGCGTCCGGGTCCTGCGGCGATTGCCAGTCCTTGTTCGACGTCTTCTTGTTCTTGCGAGACCGGTCGAACCGAGCCAGATCCGCCCGCGTCGGGGTCTCCACCCCAGACGCCTCCGCCAAGCGCCGAAGGAACGCTTCGTAGCTTTCTCCCGTGTCCCGCCGCTCGATGCTCCGCATCGCCGCGTTCGCTTCCAGCGTCGTCGCATCGACGCCCACCGTCTTCCCCTTGACCAGACCCGCCGCCGACAACTGCTCGAGAACCCACGTGAATACCGCCTCGTGCGTCTCGTCGTCGATCAGACGACGCGTCCGCGACAGCGTCGAGTGGTCCGGCGCCGCCTCGGTCACATCCAGGTCCAGGAACGACCGCAGGCTCAGAGAGTCGGCCACCCGCCACGCAATCCCACGCTCCGAAGACAGACCCTCGAAGTAGCCGATGAACAGCATCCGGAAATACCGCCCAGGACGCAGGCTCGGCCGCCCCATCCGCGTCGCGTAGAACACCGCGCACAGCCCCTCGACGAACGCGTCGAACCCGGCCTCGTCCAGAACCCGGTTCAGACGCTCGAAGAACGGATGCCCCGCGTTCGTCGGCAAATCCGCCGTCGTCACCCACAGCGGCGCCCCTGGTCGCGCGGCCGGTTTCTTGCCCATCGCCATAGCTGTTCAGTCTACGGGCTCGATCGCGCCCAGGCCAGGCCCGTTCCCCGACTTTCACCACGGGCTGGTAAACGAGACTTCCTGAAGGCATCCCAGTACCAGCATCTCAAAGGCAGCCGACGGCAACCACTCAATGCTCTCCTTGAACCCGCAAATGGCGAGAGCCCCGGTCTGACGGAGAAACGAGTTCAGTTTGTTCCCATGGAGATCAAGCGTGCTGCAGGCGCCAAGATGGAAGACACGCCCCTTGCACGCACCGCGGAGCCGCTCCCCTATCTCGTCCAGAGTAACGCAATTCTCTCGTCTCTTCCCAAGCCAGAGCTCCCCGGGAGCCCCATGGAAACCGAGATAGAGCACCGGGTGGGTTTCAGCGAACGACGCACCCGCCCACTTTTTCAGATAGAAATCGAACTCCTCACGGGTGGCAACATCGAAGTACAGGTAGGGTACCTTGTACTGGGTCGTTTCCAGCAACCGCAGGACGTGCTCCATGCTGGACCGGTCCCTGATTCCAGGTTCCCAGGACGCCGTCTCCAGACAGAACACGCCCTTTCGCTGGCTCGTTCTCTTGGCCATTGGCCTGCCTCCCCATGCGGCCACCTGTCCGCAACATTCAGTCCTCCGGCGCCACTCCCGACGATATCGAGTTCGACGAACCAACGACAACGTGCAATTAATTCATAATGGGTCTAATGAGAGTAGTCATGACACTCGGCATCGAGCTGGACCGCGAAGAAGATGGTCGTTGGCTGGCGGAGATACCGGCCCTCTCCGGCGCGATGTGCTGCGGCGCGACCCGGGCTGACGCCATTGCCCGGGTCCAGGCGCTGGCGCTTCGGGTGATCGCGGATCGGTTGGAGCACGGCGAAGCCGAACCTGCACTGCTGCACCTGTCCTTTTCGACGTGATCAACCCGATCGGGCGGACCGCCGCTCAGGTGGAGAGCACCGGCGAGCAGGTCTTCTTGAGCTTGAGCGACGGGTAGTCCGGTGTCCGCGGCGTGAGCCTCCGGTTGGCGCAGTCGGCGATCAGGTCCAGTGCTTCGAGCACGATCTGGCCGATCAGGGGCTCGCTCAGCGGCGGCCCGACAACGCATTCCGTGACCATCATCCGATCACAGACCTCGATGGCGACGGGGCCTGCCACCGGCCGTTCCTCCTTGCGCTCGTCTGCGTAGGTCACGATCGCCGTTCGCAGCGACTCCAGTCCGAGCCTCTCGACGACATTTTGTGGCAGAACGAGCATGACCGCGCCCGTGTCGACGACGCCCTCGGCCTCGGTGCGGCGCACTGGCTCCGTGCGGAGGCCGCTCGCCGCGTTGCTGCGGTCCACGTAGTTCTCCAGTCCGATGCTGACGACGATCTCTCCCATTGCCGCCCCTTCATGGTCGCCAATCCGGCGGCAGGAGTCCGACCGGGACACCTCTGCCGGGCGGCTCGCTACGGCCGGCCGCGGCGCTCGGACGCGCGCACGCCGCTCAGGATGTTCGCCAGCGCGTAGTTCGCCTCGTGGCAGGCGTACTCGAACAGCAGGTAGTCCGGGTCGCGCTCCAACGGGAACGCGACCGTCCAGGGCCGCGTCCACGTCCGCGGGTCGTCCACCTGCACCTCGTAGTGGAGCGTGCCCGCGTCGCCGACGCGAAAGCGCTCGACGAGGCGCAGCGCGGTGCTCGTCGGGTTGCCGTTGCCGTTGCGGGCGTACGAGCCGGTCCGCCCGTTGGTGTTGGTGGTCTCCACCACGAGCGTCGCCCCTTCCCAGCGCCCGCGCGAGTCGCCCATCCACTGCCGGATGCCGGGGGCGATGTGCGGGCGGCCGTCGAGAGGGATCATCCGCGTCTCGTGAATCATCTCGTGATGGAGGGTCACGAGCCCCGGCGACTGCAGGATCCAGACGGCCGACGAGTAGATGTTCGGGAAGGTCGATCCCACGACGCCGCGGCTGATGCAGCGGTCGTAGGGCCGCAGGTCCTCAGGGCCGGCGTGCGGATAGTCGGGCGCGGCCCGCGTCCGCCACGCCTCCGCCCGGCGCGCCCCGTCGGCCGTCATCGGCGGCAGCCGGCCGTCCGCGGGATCGACGATCAGCGAGGCCAGAGGCGGCGCGGGGCGCCGCTCGCCGAAGCCGGGCGCGGGCACCAGCCGCGGCCGCACCCGGGCGGCGGCGGCGGCATTGCGCGCGGAGAGCTCCTCGGCAGTCAGGACCGCGCGCGCGCCGAACTCCGCCGGGCGTTCGAACGGTACGCCGGCCAGCGCGGTGCTGAGCCACATGCCCTGGAGATCGGGATCGCCCCACGGCGTGCGCGGCGCGCCGGCGGCCTGCGGCTCGGCCGGCTGCGGCGCCGCCGCACCTGCGAACGGTGTGTCGGCAAGTCCCCCGACGAGCACCAGGCCCGCGATCGAGAACGAGAACAGGAGCGCGGCGCGGGTGGCGTACCGTCGCGCGGGCGGCATGGCTGCGGTCGGCGGCGCGGCGCGGCGCTCAACCTGCACGGCTCTGCGCCGGCTCGGCGGCGGTCCCGTAGCCGCGGCTCCCCGCCGTCACCAGGCGCGGGTCGCGGCCCTGGGGCCTGGGCACGAGGCTGATGTCCTGGGCGGTCAGCTCCCCGGCCTTCGTCGGGGACGGCCGCAGCGCGAACTCCAGGATCAGGCGCCGGCTCGGCAGGTACGCCGCGTTGATGCCGGCCTTCTGCAGCTCGCTGCTGTGCACGAACGTCGACGCGTACGGCGAGTCCTCGCGCGTGGTGTCGGTCACCCACAGCGGGCCGTCGAACGACTTCAGGTAGCGGATGAAGCCGAAGCCCTTGACCCCGTCGTACCAGTGGCAGAGGCCGCGCACGCGCGAACCCTCCGTGCCCCACTCGGGCCCCTTCGACTCGCCCGGCAGCAGTCCCGGAATGAGGTAGCCCGAGACGAACAGATCGGCCTCCCGGCGCAGGTCGCCCGACACGTTGTCGAAGGCCACGACCTCGACCCGGCAGCCCATGTTCTGCAGGGCCCGCGCCACCTTGGCGAAGTCGCCGTCGCCGGTGGCCAGCAGCACCCGGTCGATGTTGCGCGCCTCGAGCAGCACGTCGACCGCCATGTCCAGGTCGCTGTTGGCCTTGCCGAACCGCTTGCCGTCCTCGTTGACGTACCACTTGACCGGCTTGACGATCACCTTGTAGCCGAAGTCGCGCAGCGCCTCGTGGAAGCTCTCGACGTTGCGCTGGTAGGTGTCGTCCGTCGCGGCCCGATCGTCGTCGAACGAGGTGTACGAGTTCAGCCGCAACGCGTCCGCCCCGTCGCGGCACGCGAACTCCCGCAGCACGTCGTAGCGCAGGCTGCGGCCCCCGTTCCTGGTGATGTTTTCCGTGTCGACGTATACACCGATTCGCACGCTGCCTCGCCCTCCGCCGCCGGCGACGTCCCCGTGACGCGCCCCAACGATTCAGTATACGCGCCGTCCCGGCGAAGCCGCGCCGTGCGCGCCATCAGGTGCCGCTGTCCTCGAGGAACACGACCGGCGCGCAGCCGTAGCGCGCCGACAGCGGCAGATCGACGCCGTGCTCCGGCCCGAAGTACCGCCGGGCGCTCTCCGCAGCACCTACTCTCCACCCAGCCGCCGCCCGGCGATCCACACGGAGTCGATGGCGCGCGTGTTGGTGATGTCGTCGAGCGGGTTGGCGCCGAGGACGACGAGGTCGGCCCACTTGCCGGGCTCGAGCGTGCCCAGGTCGTCGAGGCGCATGACCCGCGCGCCGTTGCCCGTGGCGGCGACCAGCGCCTGCATGGGGGTCATCCCCGACTCGACCATCAGCTCGAGCTCCACGTGCTCGAAGTAGCCCTGCCAGCGGCCCAGCGACGTGCCGCTGTCGGTGCCCATGGCGATGGTCGCGCCGCCTTCGGTCAGCAGCTTGATGTTGCGCTTGGCCTGCTCCAGCATCCCCTTCGTGAACTGGGCCGTCTCGCTGTTGCGCACCCGCTCGTGCGTGGCCGGGTCGCGTATCTCCTCCATGTCCGAGCGGTAGGCGTCGGCGCCGCGCAGGAAGAACGGGTCCTCGAAGAACACCGGCGTCGTCTCGTACAGGAACACCGACAGGCAGCGCGTGAGCGTCGGGATGTAGCCGACGTCCAGCCGGATCAGCTCGTCGATCAGCGCCTGGTCGACGTCCTGGTCGCGCACGCTGTGGGCCACCACGTCGACGCCCGCCGCCAGCAGCCCCTTGGCGTCGTCGAGGTCGATGAGATGCGCCGCGACCCGCAGGTCCCGCCGGTGGGCCTGATCGATCAGCGCCCCGTACACCTCCGGCGTCATGTCGCCGGGCTGGGCGTTGAGGCGGGTCTTGATGATGTCGACGCCCAGGTCCGCGACCTCGTCGATGCTCCGGCGGGCCTCCTCCGCCGTCTCGGCCACCACGTTGGGTCCGGAGACGTAGAGCCGTGCCCGATCGAGCTGCTCGCCGCGCGCCTGCGCGTCGCGCACCCGCACGCTCTCGACGCCGTCGTCGCCCAGCGTGTGGACGGTGGTGACGCCGTAGTCGGCGTAGAGCCGGAGCTGCCCGAGGAGCTGGTCGTGGAGCGGCAGCGCGGGGTCGCCGTCGTTGAGGTGCGCATGCGCGTTGATCAGCCCCGGGATGATGGTCTTGCCGGAGACGTCGACGCGCTCCGCCCCGTCCGGGATCGACACGTCGCCGGCCGCGCCGACCGCCTGGATGCGGCCGTCGGCGATGAGCACCGTGGCCCCCTCGAGCGGATCCCCGCCGGTGCCGTCGATCACGCGCGCGCCGGTCAGCGCGACCGTCGCGGGCGCCTGCGCGAGCGACGGTTGGGCCGGCGCGCCGACCAGAACGAGCAATCCCACCAGCGCAGCCACCGCCCCTGACAACGTGACACGACCCATCGCGCACCTCCTGATGTCGTCCCGACGGTCTGCCGCGCGCGCTGGCGCAAGCCGGCCGGCCGGGCTCTCAACCTTCCACGAGCGGCGCCAGATCCGTGATCGCCGCCACCACGTGATTCGCCTCGAACCCGAGCTCCTCCGGCGGCTCGGCGGCCGCGCGCTGAATCCAGAACGTGATCAGCCCCGCCGAGGCCGCGCCGTTGACGTCCCACGAGTTGGACGAGACGAAGCCCAGCGCCGACCGGCCCACCCCGAGCCGCTCCAGCCCCAGGTTGTAGACGCGCGGGCTGACCTTGAAGATCTTCACGTCCTCGACGCTGATGATGGTGTCGAGCAGGTGGTCGATGCCCGCGCTGCGGGCCGCCGCCTCCAGCATGCGGGGCTCCCCGTTGGAGAGAATCGCCAGGCGCAGGCCCCGGCTCCGCAGGGCCTCCAGCCCGGGCCGCACGTCGGGGAACGCCGCCAGCGACAGGTACGCCTCCATCAGCCGCTCGCGCCGCCGCGGGGTGAGATCCAGGCCGAGGCTGCGCGCCGCGTACACCAGCGCGTCCTCCGTCACCAGCCAGAAGTCGCGGTGGCGGCCCATGAGGCTGCGCAGCAGGCTGTACTGGAGCTGCTTGGCGCGCCAGCGCTGCGCGAGCGCGTCCCCCTGCCCCGGAAACAGCTCGTCGCACAGCGCCGTCACCGAGAAGACGTCGAACAGCGTCCCGTAGGCGTCGAACGCGAACGCCTCGATGCCCTCGGCGCCCGCCGGCTGCCAGGCCGCCGCCCGCGCGGCGCCGGCGCCTGCCGCCCCCGCACCGAGGCTCCCGATGAACGCCCTGCGACCGGTCTGCATGCGGCTCCCTCCAGGCTGCCGCCGGCGCGCGCCACCCGCGCGGCCGGCAGGTCCGGCACATTATCCCACCATCCCGGCGGCGCCCCGCGGGAGAAACGCTGCGGCCATCGCGGGTTTTCGGGCATCATGGGTCGGAAACGACGTCGGGAGCCAGGCGGAAGCGCAGGTTGAGGACTGGCGGTCCGGCTCACGTCCAGGAAGGAGCGCGCGATGCTCGGACAGCTCGAATCGGGACGGTACGGGAGCGCACCGCTGGCGGCGGTGCTCGCGGTGGCGGCGGTGGCGGCGACCGCGCTCGGCGCGGCCGACGACGGCTTCGTGACCGTCGACCGCTTCGTGCCGCATACGTCGACGGTGCCGGCGAACGAGGGCGAGCGGGTCGGCCTGTTCCTGCGCGAGAAGCTCAGCCGCGATCTGGACGCGCGGATCGCCGCCGGCGAACGGCCGCACGGCAGGGTGGTGCTGTTCGTCCACGGCGGGTCGATCCCCGCAGTGCCGGACTACGACCTGCCGTACAAGGACTACTCGTGGATGGCGCATCTGGCGGCCGCCGGCTACGACACGTTCGCGATGGACCAGACCGGCTACGGGCTGTCGCCGCGGCCGAAGATGGACGACCCGTGCAACATGGACGCCGACGACCGCGCGCTGGTCACGCCCAACCCGCTGGCGCGCGACTGCGAGCCGCGCTACCCCCACGGGCTGACGACGAGCCAGTCCGACTGGGACGAGATCGGCCGCGTCGTGGACTACATCCGCGAGCTGCGGGGCGTCGACACGGTGAGCCTGATCGGCTGGTCGGCGGGCGGCCCGCGCACCGCGGGGTTCGCGGCGCGCCGCCCGGACGTCGTAGACAAGCTCGTGCTGTTCGCCCCGGGCTACCGGCCGGACCAGCCCTCGACGCCGCCGGCCAAGCCGGCCGGCGAGGCGCCGATGCGCCTGCAGACCCGGGAGCGGCTGGAAAGCGACCGCTGGCGCTCGACCGTCGCCTGCGACGACCAGATCGATCCCGGCATCCAGGAGGTCATCTGGCGGACCGTGATGGCCTACGACCCGCTCGGCTCGGTCTGGGGGCCGCGGCACGGCGTGATGCGGGTCCGCACCTCGGCCGGCGCGTGGGGCTGGAACCGCGAGTACGCCGCGCGGGTGCGGGCGCCGACGCTGATCCTGGTCGGCGAGCAGGACTTCCTGCTCGAGGCCGACCGGCAGCTCTACGCGGACCTGACCGGCACGGAGCGGAAGGTGCTGGTCGAGATGGCCTGCGCCACCCACTTCGCCGTCTGGGAGACGACGCAGCACAAGCTCCTGCACGAGGCCTCGCTCGAGTGGCTCGAGCAGGGAACGTTCCGCGGCAGCGCGGCCGGGCGCTTCACCGTGGGCGCGCGCCCGGCCGGCCAGTGACCGCCGCTACAGCTCGCGGATGCGGACGTTGCGGAACTTCACCACGCCGAGGCCGTACTGCAGCGCGATGGGCCCGTCCGCGTAGGTCGAGTCCTCCATGTCCACGGTCTGCGTGCCGTTGAGCGTGACCGTCAGGCGCGTGCCCTCGGCCCGGATCTCGTAGGTGTTCCACTGGCCGCCCGCGTTGATGACGGCCGACGGCGCGGCGAAGTGCACGATGCCGCCCGTGCGGTACGTCTGATCGGCCCGCGTGTCGTAGATGTTCACTTCGTAGGAGTTGTTGTCGCGGACCGACTGCGCGTCCTGGCAGCGGATGAAGATGCCGCTGTTGGCCGGCTCGTCCACCCAGAACTCCAGCGTCAGCACGAAGTCGCCGTACGACTTCGGGGTGACCAGGAAGCCGCTGCCGCTGTCGGCCTGCACCGCGCCGTCCGCCAGCTCCCAGTTCGCGTCCCCGAGAACGTTCCAGCCCTCGAGGGTCGTGCCGTCGAACAGCGTCATCCAGCCGTCGTCGTCCTGACCCGCCGCGCGTTCGGCGTGAAGACCGGCGACCCCGATCGAAAGCAGTCCGAGCCCGAGCAGAACGATGGTTGCGCGCTTCATCTGTCTCTCCTTCGTGTTTCTCTTCCGCGCCGTTGCCGCCCCATTCTATGCCCAACGGGTGGCAGGCTCCACCACCCGACCCCGGTGCGGGCGCGGCCGGCGGCCGGCCCGCCTGTGACAGGCGCCGGGGAGGCGTGCAGTACGCCTGCCACGAGGGCAACTACGGCATGGAAGGCATCCTGGCCGGCACCCGCGCGGCGGAGGTCGACGAGCAGTAGAAGTCTGCGCGGTGGAACGGCGCAGACCTCCAGCGAGGGTTGGTTGGGCGGCAACCGGAGCCGGAGGCGGCGATTGCCGGGCTGGAAGCCGAGGGGCGGCCGGGAGACCGGCCGCCCGCCCGCCTCACTCGCCGGCGTCCGCGCTCGCCCGCGCCTCCTCCTGGCGCGCTCCGGCGAGCTGGTTGTAGAGCCCGTAGTTTCCTTCGTGGCACGCGTACTCGTACAGCGTCCCGCCCCGCTTCATCAGCAGGACCGCGCTGAACGGCCGCGTGAAGGTCGTCGGGTCGTTCACGATGTACTCGTACTGCAGGGTGTCGTCCGCCACGAGGCTGAAGCGCTCCGTCAGGTGCAGGGTGGCGCCGGTGCCGGCCGCTATCGCCACCGTGGGGTTGAAGCTGGCGACCTTGTCGGTGAAGTTCGTGGTCTCGACCACGAGGGTGTCGCCTTCCCAGTAGCCGCGCGAGTCGCCCATCCACTGCCGAATGCGCTCGGGCACGTGATCGCGCCCGTCGAGCGGCACGATGCGGGCATCGTGAATCATCTCGTGGAGCACGACCACGTGGTCGCCGGTCTGGAAGAGCTGGATGTTCTGGTTGTAGAAGCCGGGCAGGATCGGCGGCCCGGTGTTGAACCCGAGGATGCAGCGCTCGGCGAGGCCGCGGGCCTCGTGGCTGTCGGCGCTGATCCCTGCCGAGCGGACGCGGACCGGCAGGCTGCCGCCCACGTCCTCGGCCAGCGACAGGACCTGGTTGACGGCCCCGGGCTGCAGCGGCGGCACGCGTCCGTCGGGCGGATCGACGATGAGCGACGTGCGCTGGTCCTCGACCAGCCGGGCGCCCTGGTCCATCCAGTAGCTGTTGTAGGCGCCGACGTCACCCCCGACCGGCAGCACGGACCGCTCCGTGGTCGGCGCCAGGGCGGCCGCGCTCTGGGCGTCGGCCTCCGCCTCGATCGCGGCGGCCTCTTCCTCGCGGTAGATTGCCTGGTCCGCGAGATCCGCGGGCCGCTCCAGCGGCGTCAGCGTGCGAAAGTCCCACACGCCCTGCAGGTCGGGCCGGCCGTCCGGCAGCCGCGGGGGATCGAACGCGGTCTGGGCGCCGGCGGGAGCCGCGCAGACGGCGAGCGCCGACAGGATCGCGGCAACGATGAAGCCTGGCCTGGTCATGGTTTCCTCCTGCTTTCCTCTTGCGTTCAACGTGTGCCGGGACTCTCCCAGGTCGCCGCGTTCCGCGCCCCGAACTGGCGTGCGGCGCCGAGGATGCCCAGCATGATGCCCGCGTTGCCCTCATGGCAGGCGAACTCGTAGATGGCGGCGTCCTGCCGCTTGAGGGTGACGACGGCCGTCCACGGCCGCGCCCAGGTCGTCGGGTCGTCGAAGGTGACCTCGTAGCGGATCGCGTCCGGCGCCACGCGGGTGAAGCGCTCCACGAGGCGCAGGTTCCCGGCGGCGCCGAGGTAGTTCGTCCTGGGCGAGAAGTTCGCCGTGTCGACGACCAGCGTGTCGCCGTCCCAGCGCCCCACCGAGTCGCCGTGCCACTGGCGGATGCGCGGCGACGCATGCGGCGATCCGTCCAGGCGCACGATGCGCGCGTCGTGGTTGGTCTCCATCATGAAGACGAAGTGCCCCGGCGACTGGAAGATCTGGTAGTAGCCGTACAGGGGGTCGCCGCGCGGGCCGGGGCCGATGCGCGGCATCCCCGGCGTCAGGCAGCGGGCGCGCGTGTTGAGGTCCTCGGGGCCCGCCGGGTCGACGTCCCGGGCGGTCAGCGCCGCCCAGCGCCGGGCTGCCGCCGGCAGCAGCAGCGGCAGCCGGCCATCGGGCGGGTCCACGATCTGGGACGTGCGGTTGTCGAACTCCCGCTCGACCATGAAGTTGGAGCTGCGGTTCGCCCCGCGTCGCCGGAAGGCGTCGACGTCCGCCAGGGCGGTCAGGAACAACGTGTCGCCGATGGCGAGGTCCGCGTCGTTCTCCTTGAAGATGCGGTCCGCCCGCCGCGACAGCTCGGCCACCTCCTCGTCGGTGAGAAACTCCCGCCCGGCCAGGGCCGGCGGCCGCTCGAAGGGCGTCGCGCTCGTGTTCAGCCAGACGCCCTGCAGGTCCGGCTGGCCGTCCGCCGTGCGCGGCGCCGTCCAGGCGCCGGCCGCGCGTTCCTGGGCGGCCCCGGGTTGGGGCGCCAGCGAAACGACGGCAAGGGCGATCGCCGGGACGCTCGAGAACGCGAAACGCATGTCTCTTCGGATTCTACTGCGCATGCTCACCTCCCACCGGGTTCCTGATTGTTGTCCGGTCGGCGGGCCGGCCGCAACCGGGTCCGAGCATGACCGCTCCGGTGTTGGTTGACACTCGTGCGCGGCAGGGCGGTTACAATGACGCCAGCCGTTGTTCCGCCGGCGCGGGGACGGACCACGACACCGGCCGGCGCGTTTTCCGGGAGGCGACATCGTGAGCACACTCCAGAATCGTTTCCACCCATGGACCTGGGCAGTCGCGGCGGCACTTTGCGCGTCCGCCGTGCTCGGCGGCGCCGCGACCGCCGAGCAGGCCGGGCCCGACCGCGCGGCGCTGCTGGCGTCGCTGCCGCAGGCGAGCGCGCTGCCCGCCGGCTTCCCGGCCGCGGGCGAGCTGGCCGGCCGGGGCGTCCTCCACACCGCGGGCGGCCAGTGGACGTTCCGGCAGCACGACGGCGGCGACACGCACGGCTCCGACTCGCTGCCCATCTGGGAGAAGCGCATGCGGGGCGGCGCCCACACGCAGGGCGCGGTGTTCGGCGTCGAGGACGGCGCCATCGTCTCGACCGGGTACCTCGTCCGGCAGGCGGACCTGACCGCGGGCAACAGCTTCCGCAACCTGAGCCTGCGGGGGCAGGACTTCCCGGCCCCCCAGCACCTGACGGTCGACTTCGTCGCGAGCGAGGCCGGCGTCGAGGACGCCTACCTGCTGCTGTGGCACTTCCTGCCGCTGGAGGGCGAGGCCGGCGCGACGCTGCCGCTCGGGCCACTGCCGCCGGTCACGAGCCTGCCCTCGCGGTTCACGCTCTACGCCTGCGAGGAGTTCCCGGAGGACTTCTGCCCGCGCATGGGACGGCACCACCGGGATCTATCCGGGGGATCGACGCGCCACCCCACGGCCACCGGGGATGACGGCGTGATCTACGGCGAAGCGGCCGGCAAGCTGATCTTCATCGAGTACGTCTTCGGGCAGCAGGACCTGATGGACGGGGTCTCGTGGCCGGCGATACCGCTCAACGGCCTGCCGATTCCGCCGATCAACAACCTACACCTGCTGCACTACAACGGCGAGGACGGCGCCCCGGGACGGTACACGGCGCACATGTACTTCGTGCCCGAGAGCACCTACCTCTCCTGGGACCGGCAGCCGGCCGAGCTGGAGTAGCCGCCGGGGCGAGCGATGCGTCATCTCGCGGGACTCGCCGCGGCGGCCGGGTTGCTGGCCGCCGCGTTCACTACCGGCGTGCCGGGGACCGGACGCGCGGCGGCGCAGTCGCCGGCAACCGCAGCCGACGACTTCGCGGCGCCCCGCACGCCCTGGGGCCATCCGGACCTCCAGGGCATCTGGAGCACCGGCTACATCGAGGTGCCGCTGGAGCGTCCCGAGGCGTACGGCAACCAGGAGTTCCTGACCGAGGCCGAGGTGGCCGCCGAGCGCGAGCGGCTGGACGCCCAGCAGGACCATTCGACGGGCGGCGCCCTGCCGACCACCCCCCGGCCCGGCGACACCGGCACCTACAACACGGTCTTCAGCGGCCGGGGGCGGGACGTCATCCGCACCCGGCGCAACTCCCTGATCGTCGATCCGCCCGAGGCCCGGATTCCCTGGCGGCCGGGCGTGCGCGAGCAGGTGGCCGACGAGATCTCGACAGCCGCAGGCGTCCGGGGCCGGTTCCGCCACGAAGGCACCGACGGTCCGGAGGATCGCCCGAACGATCGCTGCCGGGGGGTGATCCTGCCCCACCGCTTCGGCACGTGGGAGGCCGGCGGCGGACACCACCGCATCGTGCAGACCCCGGACGCCGTGACCATCTACTACGAGTACGGCCCGCACGGCGGTGCGTATCGCACCATCCCGCTCGACGGCCGCCCGCACCTGCCGGGACGCATCCGGCAGTGGCTGGGCGATGCCCGCGGACGCTGGGAGGGCGACACCCTCGTGGTCGACACCACGAACTTCACCCATCGGACCAGCTACGAGGGCGCGCGCGACAACCTGCGGCTGACCGAGCGCTTCACGCGCGTCGGGCCGGACTTCCTCCTGTACCACGTCACGGTGGAGGACGAAACGGTGTTCACGCGCCCCTGGACGCTGGAGATTCCGCTCACGCTGCAGGACGCGCGCGAGAACCGCATCTTCGAGGCGGCGTGCCACGAGGGGAACTACGCCCTGACCGGCATCCTCGCCGGCGCCCGCGCCGAGGACGCCGGCCGCTAACCGAGGTCGAACCATGCTCATCAAGCGCACGCCGGCCATCCGGTCCTCCGAGATCACGGACGAGCGGGACTATCTGCGGCGGCGCGACTTCCTGAAGGCGGCCTCGGGCGCGGCGCTCGCGGCGGCAGCCGCCGCCGTGCCGGGCCGGCCGCTGCGCGCAGCGGCCGCGCAGGAGCCGCTGGCGCCCATCGCGGCCAGCCCGCTGAGCACCGACGAGCGGTGGAACTCGTTCCGCGACATCACCAGCTACAACAACTTCTACGAGTTCGGCACCGAGAAGGAGGACCCGGCGCGCCACGCCGGGCAACTGCAGACCGACCCGTGGACCGTCCGCGTCGAGGGGCACATCGGGGTGCCCGAGGCGGACTACGCGCTCGAGGACATCCTCGGGCCGCATGCCCTCGAGGAGCGCGTCTACCGGCTGCGCTGCGTCGAGGCGTGGTCGATGGTCGTGCCGTGGGTCGGCTTTCCGCTCGGCGACCTCATCCGGCGTTTCGAGCCGACGTCGCGGGCGCGCTTCGTCCGCTTCGAGACGCTGTTCCGGCCCAGCGAGATGCCCGGACAGCGGCGGCCGATCCTGCAGTGGCCGTACGTCGAGGCGCTGCGGATGGACGAGGCGCTGCATCCGCTGACGATCCTCGCGGTGGGCCTCTACGGCAAGACGCTGCTGAACCAGAACGGCGCGCCGCTGCGCCTCGTCGTGCCCTGGAAGTACGGCTTCAAGAGCATCAAGTCGATCGTCAGGATCCAGTTCGTCGAGAACCGGCCGCGCACGTCGTGGAACGTGACGGCCCCCAGCGAGTACGGCTTCTGGGCCAACGTGAATCCGCACGTCGACCACCCGCGCTGGAGCCAGAAGAACGAGCGCCGCATCGGCCGCTTCTTCCGCCAGGAGACCCGCATGTTCAACGGGTACGTCGACCAGGTCGCGCGCCTGTACACCGGCATGGACCTGCGGCGCAACTACTAGGAGGCCGGGCAGGCTGCCCGGCCCCGGCATCCCATGCGGCTGCTGAAGTCGCTCGTCTTCGCGGCCTGCCTCGTCCCGCTGGGGCTGCTCGTCTGGCGCGGGTTCACGGACGGGCTGACCGCCAACCCCATCGAGTTCGTCACCCACCGCACGGGTGACTGGACGCTGCGGCTGCTGCTCGTCACGCTCGCCATCACGCCGCTGCGGCGGCTGACGGGCTGGAACGCCGTCATCCGGCTGCGCCGGATGCTCGGCCTGTTCGCCTTCTTCTACGGCAGCCTGCACCTGCTGACCTACGTGGTGCTCGACCACTTCTTCGCGTTCGGCTCGATGCTGGAGGACCTGACGGACCGGCGCTTCGTGACCGCCGGCTTCACCGGCTTCGTCCTGATGATCCCGCTGGCGCTGACCTCCACGCAGGCGATGGTGCGCCGGCTCGGCGGCCGGCGCTGGCAGGCGCTGCACCGGCTGGTGTACGTCAGCGCCTGCGCCGGCGTCGTCCACTACCTGTGGCTCGTCAAGGCGGATCTGCGCCCGCCGCTCGTCTACGCCGGGGTGCTGGCGCTGCTGCTGGGATTCAGGTTGTACGCGGCGATGGTGCGCCGCGCCGAGCGCGCGCCGCACGCCACCAGGTCCGGCGCCGTGCCCTAGACCTAGAGGGAGCTGCAGGACCGCGCGGCGGTCAGCCGCCGTCGCGCGCGATCAGCGCGGTCGGGACCTCGACGATGCGGCCGCCGTCGGCCACGCAGGCCGCCTCGCCCGGCGTCACGTCCCGCGTGCAGACGTACAGCGGCCGGCCCCGGTACACCCACTGCGCCACGCCGTCCGCACGGGGCACGACCGACCAGTCGCCGAACGGCACCGCGGCGGCGGGCGCCCGCAGCGGCGTCCAGATGCCCGTGCAGGCGGGCTGGCAGGCGGCCGGCGCGGCGTACAGCGTCATGCCCTGCGCGTCGGCCAGCGCGAGCCCGAGGGGCGTCGTCTCGGCCACGATGCCGGGCGGCGCGCCCCTGACCTCGAACCGCGTCTGCCGGACGCCGGCCCGCAGGTACGAGAGCCGGCGTCCGCCGCGTACCGGAAACGGATCGACGGTGGCAATCTGCCAGACGTTGCCCTGGCCGATGGCCCAGTCCTTCGCCTCCTCGTGCCGGTAGCGGTAGAGCGGCCGTCCCCGGTACGCCCACTGCGGCGCACCGTCGCCGCGCGCGACCAGCGACCAGTCGCCGAACGGCGTCGCCCCCGCGGATGCCCGCACCGGCGGCCATACGGACGCGCAGGGCCCGAGACAGGTCGACACGCCGGCCTCCGCATCGCGGCCCGTCACGTACAGCGTGTAGCCCTCGGCATCGGCGAAGACCGGCCCGAGGGGCGTGCTGCCGAACGTGATCTCGGGCGGCGTCGCCGGCAGCGCGGCTTCCTGCGCGCCCGCCGGCGCCGCCCAGCCGGCGCCGAGCGCCGCCAGCGCGATCACGTATCGTCCTGCGCGCATCGCCATGCCTCCCCCGCCGGCGCAGCCCCGTCTGATGGAAGCGCCTAGACCACAACCTCGCCGACGGGCTGGCGGGTCTCCATCGAGCCGGCGCCGAAGGTGTCGATCGGGACGTCCATCACCTGCATCGCGGTCAGGGCGATGCGCGAGACGGGGTCGGACTTCCCGATGACGCTCAGCCCCGAGCGCACCCGCCCGCCCGCGCGGCCGGCGAACATGACCGGCAGGTTGTCGATGTTGTGGTCCTTCGCCAGCTCGGTCTCGGAGTGCGCCACGACGAGCATGCGATCGAGGAGCGTGCCGTCGCCTTCCCGCATGCCGTCCAGGATGCCGAGGAACGTGCCCCACGCCTGCATGACGTCGGCGACGAACCGCGTGGACTCGGGCTGGTAGCCGAGGGCGGCGTCGATCGGCTCGTCGTGCGTCAACTGGTGGTGCGAGGTCGCGCTGCCGCGGCGCGTCAGCGACGAGGCCCCGTTGTTGAAGCTCACGTTGAACACCTTCGTCTGGTTGCAGGCCAGCGCCATCGCGAGCAGCCGCACCATGACCTCGTGGTTCGCGCTGACGTCCTCCAGCACGTTGGCCACCTCCCGCTCGCCCGCCGGCGCGGACGGCGGCTTGCACGCGACCAGCGGCTGCGGCTTCTGGAGCTGCAGGGCGAGCTGGCTCTCCACCTGCCGGACGCCGGTGAAGTACTGATCGAGACGCGCCCGATCCGCCGCGCCGAGCCGCCGCTCGAGCGCGCGCCGCTGCTCGGTGACCACCGACAGCACGCTCCGGCGCGCCATGGTGACCGGATCGGGCGTGAAGGCGGCGGCGTTGGGATCCACGAAGCCCTCGCCGAAGACGCGCTGGTAGAAGCGCGCTGCGGACGTCTCGACCGGGTTCATCTGCCCCGCGCCCTGGCCGCTCAGGGTGTTCGTGCGGTCGCCGATGGCCGACACGTCGAGCGTGCGGAACCGCGTGCCGCCGCCGATGTGCGCCGCGATGATGCTGTCGAACGACGGCGCCGGGAGCGTGCCGCCGACGCTCGGCGCCACGCCGGTGCGGAAGCACGGCCCGCCGGTCGCATGCGGGAAGTTCGGCTTGCCGTCCGTCAGGCAGTCGAAGCCGCCGAAGATGGTGACCTTGTCCTTGTACGGCGCCATCGGCTCCGTCTCGGGCAGGATGTCGTAGTCGGGACCGGGCCGCGTCGGATGGAAGCGGCCGGGCGTCACGCCCAGGCCCCAGAACCAGGTGCCGAACCGCACCGGGAGCGGGGCGCCCGCGGCCAGGGCCGTCCCGTTGCCGTTCAGGAAACAATCCAGGTAGGGCAGCGACACGGCGACGGTGGCTCCCTGGCAGATGCCGCGCAGGACGGTGCGCCGGCTGATCCCTGACTTCATCGTGAGACCTCCTCACCCGTTCGGTTCCCGTTCACCGCCGGCGCCGCCAGGAAGGCGGGGCTCGTGGCGACGGCGCCCAGCAGCGCCGGCAGCCGGTAGCCTTCCTCCGCGAACCGGGACGCCATCTCCGCCGCCCACGACAGGTCGCGGGGCGTGAGCGACCGCCGCAGCGCGTACTCCGCGACGCGCCGGGCAAGGCACCGCGGCAGCGCCGGATGCCGGCTCACCGCCGCCCCCAGCGCCACCGGCCCCGACACCTCCGTGCCGTCGAGCTCGCCGCTGACGTCGAGGGGCGCCCCGTTCTCGGTCGTGCGCCACGCGCCGACGCCGTCGAAGTTCTCCAGCGTCAGTCCGATGGGATCGGTGATGCGGTGGCAGCCCGCGCACACCGGGTTGCTGCGATGCACCGCCAGCCGGTCGCGCGCCGTGCGCAGCTCGACGTTCTCCGTGTCCTCCAGCAGCGAGAAGTCGACGTCCGCCGGCGGGTCCGGCACCGCCTGGCACAGCAGCAGCTCGCGCAGCGCCTGGCCGCGCAGCGTCGGCGAGCTGCGGCCGTCGTGGGAGAACGCGGCCAGGAAGCTCATCTGCGTCAGCAGCCCGGCGCGGCCGCCGTCCGGCGGCAGCTCGTAGCGGACCCAGGGGTCGCGGCCCGGTCTGACCGGCAGTCCGTAGACCTGGCCGAGGGCCCGCGTCATGAACGTGGTCCGCGACGTGAACAGCTCCCGGTAGTCGCGGTCCTCGCGGACGAGCAGCTCGACGATGGTGCGGAGCGTCTGCTCCGGCATGTCGGCCTTGACCTCGCGCACGAACTGCGGGTAGAGAACCGGGTCCTTCGCCAGATCCGCGATGCGCTCGAAGCCGAGCATGTCGGCGAACAGCGTCCGCACGGACGCCTCCAGGCGGGGCGACGCCAGCAGGCGGTCCACCTGGCGCGCCAGCCCCTGCGCGTCGTGCAGCTCGCCGCGCGCGGCGGCCTCCAGCAGCAGCGTGTCGGGCGTCGTGTCCCACAGGAAGAAGCTGAGGCGCGCCGCCTTCGACCAGGCGTCCAGGCGCACCTGGCCGGGGCGCGCGGGATCGGGCTCGGTGACGTCCACGTCGAACAGGAAGCGCGGCGACACGAGCATCGTCTCCAGCGAGAGGGCGAGGCCCGTGTGGAAGCTCCCGCTCAGGCGGGCGCCCTCGCGCGCCGCCGCGACCTGCCGCTCGAGGTCCGCCGCGGCAAGCGGCCGCCGGAACAGCAGGCGGCCGACCCGCCCGAGGAACGCCCCCGCGCAGGCATCGTCCGCCCGGTCCTCCGCGGCGGGCCGGCAGCCTACCAGCAGCGCGCGGTGGTCCTCGTCGACCACCTGCGCCGCGATGGCCCGGGCCATCCGCGCGTACTGCTCGAAACCGGCGGGCGAGACGGCGATCGTGCTCACGTTGGAGGTCTGCAGGCCGTGCGGCGGGCGCACCAGCGGGTCCATGCGGCCGGCCACCTGGATGTCGGCGCCGAAGATGTCCGCGACGGCGTTGCGATACTGCGTCTCGGTCAGGCGCCGCATCGCCGTGGCCGGGTCGGCGGCGGGCTGCGCGGAGGCCGCGCCCGCCGGCATCGCCATCGTCATCGCGATCGGCAAGGCGTGCAGCAAACGTCCCGCCGTTCCCGCGCGCCGACTGCTACCGGCCATCTGCGCCCGTGCCGTCGTCGTGAATCACGAACGCGGGAATGCCGGTGAGCCGGTGCGCCGCGGAGATGGTCGTGCACTGTCCGGTCCGCGGGTCGGGATCGCCGTCGGCCATCAGCACGAAGGTCTTGTACTCGGAGGCGCAGTCCATGTTGGCGGTCGACGCCGTGGCCCGGCAGCAGTACGCCACGGTGGAGATGTTCATGAGCGGCCGGTAGCCGCCGAGCAGCCCGGTCAACCGGCCGTCCGGCTCCAGCCGGAGCCTGAAGCGCACGCGCCGGAACTCCTGCGAGTACGCGTCGGCGAACGCCCCCCAGGTGAACAGGCGGTAGCGCAGGTAGAGCCTGTCGACGTCGTCGATCAGCAGCTCGCCGTCGACGATGCGGCCGATCGCCTCGTTGCGCCAGTGCGGGTTCGACGAGACGCGGAACGACTGGTCGGGGAGCGGCTCGCCCGCGGGCGTCCTGAGGATCAGGTCGGCGATCTCCGGGGAGTAGATGCCCACCTCGACGCGGTCGTCGTTCAGCGGGTCGTCCAGGCCGCGGATCTCGATCAGGAACGGATCGAGGTCGCCTCCCGCCTGCTCGCTCTCGGCGGTGCCCCGCCGGCTCTTGTAGCACCCGACGGCGCGGTAGAGCTGGTTGTCGACCGCGGGCTCGCCGTCCAGCCCCTCGAACTTCGGGTGCTCGCAGGTCAGGGGCGTGGCGCGGCCGTCCGGGGTGCCGTCGAGATTGAGGCCGTACGCCACCCGGCTCTGGACCCCGCGGTGGGGCGGGTGGCGGGGATCGTCGAGGAACGCCTTGGGGTTCTGGCAGACGTTCTCTCCGCCGGGTCCGTTGATGAACTCGCCCTTCCAGGCGTTGGCGTACTCCTCGGCGTTCTCGGGCCTGAGAATCCGTTCACGCTCGTCCGGGTCGAGCGTGGCGAGGAAGTTCTCCTCGACGGTCGGCTCGAACCCCCCGGGACAGTCCGACTCGAACGGCCCGTAGTGCATCGCCAGCCGCGAGTCCACGACCAGGAAGCCCAGCGTGCTCCCCTCGCGGGCGTGGACGCCGCCGCCGAGCGCGGCGACAGCCAGCGCGGCCAGTGCCACGCCGACGAGCGCCCGCTCCAGCCCCTTGTGGTTCCGACCCATGCTGCCTCCCTGCCTCGGCTTCCATCAGACGGGGCTGGGCCCCGAACCCCCGGCGTCCGCTTGCGGGGACCCCGCAGCCCCGCGCCGCTCCCGCCGAGGCCCGCCGTGCGCGCCTTGCGGAGTCTGCGCCGCTCTGCGGCGCGGACTCCTAGCGGGGATCCGGCGGCGGCTGGCGCGGGCCGCGCGCCTGGAACAACCGTACCACGCCGATGTGATTCGCCATGGCCGCGTAGGTCCACGCGGTGCGGCCGCGCGCGTCCCGCGCGTCGAGATCGGCTCCCGCCTCCAGCAGCGCGCGCACCGCGGCGACGTGGCCCGCGGCGGCGGCTTCGATCAACGGCGTTCTGCCGGTGCCGTCGGCGGCGTTGACGTCCGCCCCGCTTGCCAGCAGGAACCCGATGGTCTCGAGGCTGCCGCTCGCGGCGGTCGCGATCAGCGCGCTCGCGCCGGCGCCGTCGCGGGCGTCGACGTCGATCCCCTGCTCCAGCAGCGCCTCGACCACGCCCGCGTGGCCGTCGCGCGCCGCGAGCACCAGCGCGTCGCCGCCGGCCGCTCCCGCGCCGGCGCGGGCCAGCGCCCCCATGATCTCGAGGTGGCCGTTCGCGGCGGCGTAGGTCACGGCCGAGCCGCCGTAGTTGTCCTCGCGCGGGGCGGCGGCGCCGCCCCGCAGCAACGCCCGCACCACCTCGGCGTGGCCGTTGAGGGCCGCCGCCATGAGGGCGGTCCGCCCGTCGCTGTCCCCGGCCTCGATGTCGGCACCGCTCGCCAGCAGGACGCCGACGCTGTCGAGCGCGCCGCCGAACGCCGCGCCCATCAGCGCCGTCGAGCCCGTGGCGGTGGCGGCGTTCACGTCCACCCCGCCCGCCACCAGCGCCTCGACGACCGCCGGGTGGTCGGCCGACGCAGTCACCATCAGGATCGTGACCCCGTCCCGGTCGCGGGCGTCGACGTCGGCGCCGGCTGCCACCAGCCGCCGGACCACGTCCGCATGCCCCTGCCCCGCGGCCAGCGCCAGCGCCGTCAGGCCGGTACCGTCCCGCGCCTCGGGCGCCGCGCCCGCGTCCAGCAGGGCGCCGACGACATCGACATGCCCGGCGAACGCGGCGTGCGACAGCGGCGTCCGCCCCCCGCGGTCCGCGCTGCGCAGCGCGTCGGGCGCGCCGCGCAGCAGCACCTCCACGACCTCCCCGTGGCCGCTGCCGGCCGCATGTATCAACGGCGTGAGGCCGAGGATGTCCGCGACGCCGCCGTCCGCGCCCGCCGCCAGCAGCTCCCGCGCGATATCGGCGAACCCGCGCTGCGCCGCGTAGGTCAGGGCCGTCGAGCCGGAATCGTCGGTCGCGCCGATGTCGGCGCCGGCGCCGAGGGCCTCGCGGACGGCCGCCGCGTCCCCGGCATACGCCGCCTGCAGGAGCCGGGCGTCGACGGCACGCGCCGAGCCGCTCGCCGGCTCCTGGCCGGCCGCCCCGAGCGCGGCGGCCGCAAGCACGAGCACCAGCCCGCCAATCGTCGCCTTGCGGCTCCGCCTGACGCCCGACCAGCCCTCCAGGAGCCCACGCCGTTCCACGCCGCAGACTCCTCGCGCCAGCAGCGGCATCGCGGTCCCCCCTCCGCTCCTACCTGACCGCGGCCGCCCGCTCCGCGGCGCGTTCGCCCGCCAGCATGTTGGGCAGACTGTAGTTCCCCTCGTGGCAAGCGTACTCGTACAACGGCTGATCGCTGCGTCGCATCGGAATCGAAACCGTCCACGGGCGCGTCCACGTCTGCGGATCGTGCACGGTGAACTCGTACTCGAGCGTGTCGGCATCGACGCGCGTGAGCCGCTCGACCAGCCGCAGGTTCTCGCTCGAGCCGAGCGAGCCCATCGGGTTCGACGACGTCCACCAGCGGTCGGTGACGAAGTTCGTCGTCTCGACCACCAGGGTGCCGCCCTCCCAGCGGCCGCGCGAAGCGCCGGACCACTGCCGGATGTCGGCGTCCAGCCGCGGCCGGCCGTCGAGCGGCACGACGCGGACCGTATGGACCATCTCGGTCAGCAGCATGACGTGGTCGGGAGTCTGGAATACCTGCAGGTTCTGGTTGTACGCCGCCGGCATGATGGGGGGACCCGCGTTCAGCCCCAGGATGCAGCGGTCGCCGGCGTCCAGATCCAGCCACGAGTCGGCCGGATGCGCGCGCCGGTAGGCCAGGGTCTCGTCGGCCCGCCGCTGCGCGCTGGCGGTCAGCGCCGGCAGCCGCCCGTCGGGCGGATCGACGACCAGCGACGTGCGCCGCGTGCCGACGGTGCGCGTGCCGCCATCCAGCCAGAAGTTGTTGTAGAACCCGGGCGACCCGTCGTCCCGGCGGTCGACGCTGCCGCCAGCCGCCGTCCGCTCGGGCGGGCGATTGAGCAGCTCGGCGTCCCGGTCGACCACCGCCTGCTCGAGGCTCGCGGCCTCCTCCTCGGTCAGGAACGCGCGGTCGCCCAGCTCGGCCGGCCGCTCGAGCGGCGTAATCGTGCGGAAGTCCCACACCCCCTGCAGGTCCGGGTGGCCCCACGGCGTCGGGGGGACGTCACCCTGGGCCGTCGCGGGCGCCACGCCCGGCGACGCCCACGCGACGAGCACGGCCAGGGCGGCCGCAAACAGCAGAATCCGTCGGCGCATCGTGTCCTCTCTCTCCTACCTCGAGCCCTCGGCCGCGGCCCGCTCGTCGGCCCGCGCGCCGGCCAGCATGTTCGCCAGCGAGTAGTTGCCCTCGTGGCAGGCGTACTCGTAGAGCACGTCCTCCATGGCCGCCATCGGCACCAGCGCCGTCCAGGGCGCCGTCAGGCGCGGGTCGTGCACGGTGATGCGGTAGTCGATCGTGTCGGCGTCGGTGCGCGTCAGGCGCTCGACCACCCGCACGCCGCCGTCCTCGCTGTGCCCGTGCCGCAGGTTCACCGTCTCGACCACCAGGGTGTCGCCCTCCCACCGCCCGATCGAATCCCCCATCCACTGCCGGAATGCCGCGGGGAGGTGGCTGCGCCCGTCGAGGGGGATGATCCGGGCCTCGTGAACCATCTCGACCAGGATCACGACGTGGTCCGGCGTCTGCACGATGTGGTAGTTGTGGTTGTAGAAGCCGGGCATCATGCCGCTCGGCATGCCGCGCGAGATGCACCGGTTGTAGGTGCTGAAGTCGACCCACGAGTCGCGCGGACGGCCGCCGTCCCCGAGCCGGGCACGCTCCGCCGCGCGCCGCGCCGCCTCCGCCTCCGTGGGCGCCGGGAGCCGGCCGTCCGGCGGATCGACGATCAGCGACGTGCGCATGGAGAGCTCGCCCTTCTCGAGCCAGAAGTCGTTGTAGGCGCCGGTCGGCCCCGCGTTGAACGCCGAGATCCCCGAGCCCGGATTGCGCTGGGCCCACTCCTCATCGGTCAGGAACTCCCGGCCGGCCAGGTCAGCGGGACGCTCCAGCGGCGTGGTGGTAGTATTGGTCCAGAATCCCTGCAGATCCGGATCGCCCCAGGCCGTCCGCGGCGAGGCGCTCTGGGCCGCCGCCGGTGGGACCGCGGAGAAGCCGACCGCAACCAGCAGGGCCACGGCACTCACGGACAGAAGCACGCGCTGAGTCATGTCCCTCTCCTTTGCAGCGGCGCACCGCCTCCCGGACCGGGCGCCGACTTCCGGGCCACCGAGCCGCGCCGAGCGGCGCTAGACGCCATTCTACGCCCAAGCGTCCCGGGACGAGGAACCCGATGAAGGAAACCCTGCTCGCCCAGTTGGATCTCGCCCAGGAGTACTTCGACCGCAGCACCGGGAGCCTCACCGAGGAGGACTCGGCGTTCGTGCCGGCGGAAGGGCTCCTGACCGTGGCCCAGCACGTGGCCCACGCCGCCCACACCATCGACTGGTTCTTCGCCGGGGCCTTCGACCCGAACGGCTTCGACATGGGCTTCGAGGACCACGACCGGCAGATTCGCGCCGTGCGGTCGCTGACCGAGGCCCGCGCCTGGTTCCAGCGGGCGCTCGACAACGGCCGGGCGCTCGTGCGGGACAGGAGCGAGGCGGAGTGGTCGGCGCCGATCGTCGACGGCGTCGTGATGGGCGGCATGCCGCGCACGACCATCTTCGGCGGCATCACCGACCACACCGCGCACCACCGCGGCGCCCTCACCGTCTACGCGCGCCTGCGCGGCAAGACGCCGCCGAACCCGTACATGTAGGGCGTGGTGCGGCGTTGCCGGCGCGCGACGGCTCGACCATCTCCGCGTCGAGCGCCCGCGCACCGGCCGGAACGCCACCATGGTCGGTCGGCGCCGCGCCACACGTCACCAGATCGTGTCGGCGCCGAGGGCGGCGATCTCCGGATCGGGAGTCGCGACGCGGAGCGTCTCGATCAGGCCCTGGGCGGCAATCATGCGGTCGAACGGATCCCGATGCGGGCCAGGCATCGAGCCAGCCCGCAACGCGTGGCTGAAGCCGATGGCAAGCGGGCGAAATCCCTCCCGTGCGACGCGCTCGTCCCACTCGGCGAGGATGTGTTCACCGTGCGGGAACTTGCCGACGCGATGCTTGGCGGCCAACTCCCAGGCACTCGCGGCGCTGACCCAGACCTCGTTGTGCGGATCGCGGAGCAACCCCTGCAGGCGGCGGCTGAGCTTCTCGGGTCGGCTCCAGGTCCACAGGAGCGTGCACGTGTCGAGCAGCAGGTTCATCCGTCGCCTTCCCACGCAGCCAGCTCCGCCTCGGTCAGCGGTTCGAACACCGAGTCCGGCACGTCGCCGTCACGATCGCGATACCGTCCGAGCACACGCTCGGGCCGCGGCTCCAACGGCATCAGGCGAGCGCAAGGTCTGCCCGCCTTCGCAATCACGATCTCCTCGCCGGCCCGCACGCGCTCGAGAAGCCGCGAGAGATGAGTCTTGGCGTCGTGAACATTCACCATGGTCATTGGTTTGCCAAGATAGTCCTATGGACGGACTTAGTCAACCAGATCTCCGGCAGCAGAGGTAGCCACCGCCTTCCTGGACACTGCCGCGGCCATGTCGAAGAGGATCGGCTGGCTGCCGTTGTCGTAGTCCCAGATGTCGTGGTGCACGAGCTGGTAGTACCACTCGAACCCGCCGAGCGCCGCCACCGCCGCGCGCAGGTCCCGGTTGCGGAAGCCGTGCGGCAGCAGGCTGCGGCGCGTCCCCGACGAAGCCGTCATCCCGCCGCCGCTCGAAGACAGCCCAAGTATCCGCGTTGCTCGTTGGTCGAGGTCTGCCTGCCGGCCACCTTGTCGATGAACGTCTTCGGGTCGCCCGTTCGCCGAGCCTCGGCGGCGACTGGCCGACGTTCCGGCGTGTGCGGCATGACGCAATCGGGCGCTCGCCCGGATGCGATTGTGATGTGTACCATGGTGCGCGATCGCCCGCATTCGACGCCGCGTGACACGGCGCCTCCATGACCAGACGCAGCCTGCCCATCGGCATTCAGACGTTCCGCACGCTGCGGGAGCGGGACTGCTACTACGTGGACAAGACCGCCCACATCCGCGCGCTGCTGACCGAGGGGACGCACTATTTCCTGTCCCGCCCGCGGCGCTTCGGCAAGAGCCTGTTGCTGGACACGCTGAAGGAGCTGTTCGACGGCAGCGAGGCGCTGTTCGCGGGGCTCCACATCCACGACTGGTGGGACTGGTCGGTGCGTCACCCGGTGGTGCGGTTGAGCTTCGGCAGCGGCAACTTCACCGAACCGGGGCAGGCGGAGGCGCGCCTGACGGAGCAACTGGCCGCCATCGAACGCCGGGCCGGCCTCGCGGCGGACTACGCCACGGTCCCCGGACGATTCGGTGACGTCCTGGAAGCGCTGCACCGCAAGACCGGACGGCCGGTCGTCGTGCTGGTGGACGAGTACGACAAGCCGATTGTCGACGCGCTGGAAGCGCCCGCCGTGGCGCGGGCCAACCGCGATTTCCTGCGCGCCGTCTACGCGGTCATCAAGGACCGCGATGCGCACGTCCGGTTCGCGTTTCTCACCGGCGTGAGCAAGTTCTCGAAGGTCAGCCTGTTCTCCGGACTCAACAACCTGAAGGACATCACGCTCGACCCGCGCTACGCGACCATCTGCGGCTACACGGACGCGGACCTCGACGCCGTGTTTGCCGCGGAACTGCCGGGTCTCGACCGCGACGACGTCCGAACCTGGTACGACGGCTACAACTGGCGCGGCAGCGAGTCCGTCTACAACCCGTTCGACATCCTGCTGCTCTTCGACCGCCGCGAGTTCAAGGCCCACTGGTTCGAGACCGGCACGCCCTCGTTTCTGGTGGACATCCTGTGCAGGCGGCGCGTCGGTTCTCCGTCTCTCGAAGAGATGGTCGGCACCGACGAGCTGCTTTCGAAGTTCGACGTGGACGACATCGCGACAGAGGCGCTCCTGTTCCAGACCGGTTACCTGACGATCGCCGAGGAACGGAACCTCGCCGGCAAGGCCCTGTACCGGCTGGGCTATCCGAACCGCGAGGTGAAGCAGGGTCTGAACGAGCATCTGCTGCGCGCCATGGGACCGGACCCGTCCCGGCAGGGAGCGCACGACATCCGGCTGTACGAGCTGCTCCTGGCCAACGACTTCGCCGGCCTCGAAGCGCTGTTCCGGGCGTTCTTCGCCGGCATTCCCTACAACTGGCACGTCAGGAACGACATCGCGAACTTCGAGGGCTATTACGCCAGCGTGTTCTATTCGTGGTTCGCCGCGTTGGGGCTCGACGTCGCGGCCGAGGACGCGGGCAGCCGCGGCCGTCTGGACATGGTGCTGCGCTTCAACGACAACGTCTATCTGTTCGAGTTCAAGGTGGTGGAGTCGGCGCCGACGGGCACTGCCATGGCCCAACTGAAGGACCGGCGCTACGCGGACAAGTACCGCGACCACGGCCGGCTCGTCCACCTGATAGCGGTCGAGTTCAGCCGCAAGGCGCGCAACCTGGCGTCGTTCGCGGTGGAGCGCGGGTAGGTCGCGGCAGCGGCAGCTTCAGGGAACGCCGCGCCCAGGCGCCTGATTTCGTTCGATGCCGGGTGGCGACGCCGCCCCTGGCTGGACGCGCGCGTCGCCGCCTGCCCGCAACGTCTTGCCCGGGAAGACCATCTCCAGCAGAGCCTGCGCGCGCGCCTTCAATGGCTCGTCGGGAAAAAGGTTCCTGTAGATCGCAGCAGCCTCCTCGCGCGTGCGCAGCTTCAACTCGTCGACCAGCGTCGCGATGTCCTGTCGGTCCTTCTCTCGCGCCGAGTAGAGCTTCATCGCCAGCAAGTGCTTCGCCGATGCTCCAGTGACGGTCAGATAGCTCGATTCGTACAGCGTCTGCGCGCCGTGGTCCGCCGTTTCGGGGATCGCGGTCGTCGCCTGCTCGTTCAGCCAATTGTCGGCAATGCCATGCCGCCGTCCGACGCGTTGCACCGCCTTGACGAGTGCGGAGTGCCCGCGGTCGATTCGCGCGTCGATATCCTCGGTTCTGCGGTCGCGGCTGAACGCAAGGCTCATTGCGGCGCCGCCGATCACGTACACCTGGGCTCGCACGCGCTCGTGCCGCAGCTCGCTCGACACTTCATCGAGGAGTCGCCGCAACTGCTCGCGGTTCAGCATTGTGCTCACGGCGCCCATTCCTCGGTTTCTCCGCCGCGGGCATCGAGGTCCTTCGGGTCGGGGATGGCCCCGTGCCGCAGGAAGGCGGCCGGCGAGAACATCAACGCCTCGCGGCGGATGATCGGCACCTCGCTCACGACCCACGTATCATCGAGGAACCGCTCCGGTTCGTTTACCCAGTCGGGCGCTTCGAGTCCGTGCCGGGCTGCGACGTGCTCGACCATGGCCGCCAGCAGCGCGTCCCAGCGCGTACCGGTCAGCGGCACCCGCTCCCGGAGTGCGGTGCGCTGTCTCTCCCGCGACAGCGCATGGAAGCGCCTCGGCAGGCTGCAGATGATCCCGCGCTGGATGTCGCCCGTGGGCCAACCCTCCTCAATGCCCTGTATGTAGTTCGACAGGCGGAAGGCCGGGATCAGATCGCTCATTCCGCCTGTTCTCGACTGCGGGCGCCGGCTCGGTTCCATCTGCCGTCGGCTTGCGTTGTCGACCTCGGCTGCCCCGCTTGCTGATTCCATGCCGCTCGGCGTGCCCCGCCTGTTCGCCGCCGGCCCTATCGCGGCAGCGCGAAGCTGAGGATCAGGTCGCCGCCCCGCCGGCCCCGATCGCCGCCGCCCGACGCCACCGTCACGAACTGCTCGCCGTCGACCATGTAGACCGAAGGCGCCGCGTAGATGCCCGAGCCGGTGTTGAACCTCCAGAGCTCCTCGCCGGTGAGGGCGTCGTAGGCGTAGAAGTAGCCGGCGATGTTGCTGCCCGCGCCGACGAAGACCAGACCTCCCGCCGTGACGACCGGCCCGGACTGGCCGTAGCCCTCGAAGACCTGCCGCCAGGCCAGCTCGCCCGTCGTCGGATCGTAGGCCGAGACGACGCCGCGCGGCTCGCGGGTCGAGCCGAACGGCCGGTCGATGGCGTTGACGTACAGCAGGCCCGTCTGCGGGCTGTAGGCGAGCGGCGCGTAGCTGGCGCCGCCCCCCATGCCAGGCGCGAAGATCTGGTCGGGCCCGCGCGGCGTGAACTGCGGGACGATCCGCTTGCCCTCCAGGTCCTCCGGCGGGATGTCGGTGGGCACCACCGGCGAGACGGGCTCCATGCGCTCGCCGTTCGCCTTGTGCGGAATCGGCTGCGTCGGCCAGGGCTGCTCGCCGGGCGTGTCGGTCTCGGTCGAGACCGGGGTCTCGATGATGGGATGGATCGGCTCGCCCGTGCGGCGGTCGAGCAGGTACAGCCACGAGTTCTTGTTCGCCTGCGCGAGCGTCTTGACCGGCTCGCCGTCGACCTCCATGTCGAACAGGATCGGCTGGCTGCCGTTGTCGTAGTCCCAGACGTCGTGGTGCACGAGCTGGTAGTACCACTCGAGCCGGCCCTCGTCGAGCGAGAGCGCGATGACCGAGTCGGTGAACAGGTTCATCCCCGCCCGCCGCGTGCTGTCGCCGAACGGGTTGCCCACCGCGACGTAGACCAGGCCCAGCTCGGGATCGACCGAAGGCGTCTCCCAGATGCCGCCGCCGTTGCGCACGCCGCCCACCCAGGTCGGCCCGGCGATGTCCCAGCCCTGGTCGTTCTCGTCCTGCGGGATGGTGTTGAAGTGCCACAGCACCTCGCCGGTCAGCGCGTCGACGGCCAGCACGTGGCCGCCGGGGATGAAGCTCTCGCTGCGCGTCGACCCGACGTAGATCACGCCGTCGTGGATCTGCGGCGCGGTCGTGAACCAGTAGCCCATCGAGATGGCCGTCTCGACGTCCGGATAGCGCAGCCGGAGCACGTCGAGGATGACGCTCGCCTGACCGTTCTCGCCGAAGCCCTCGAGCGGCTCGCCGGTCTTCGCGTCCAGGGCGAAGATGAACGAGCCGGCAGCGCTGTAGACGACGCCGTTCTCGTAGGTGACGCCGCGGTGGCGGAAGATGTAGCCCTCGCGGCGCCCTCCCCCGAGCAGCTCGGTCACGTCGTAGGTCCACAGCAGGTGGCCGTTGGCCGCGTCGACGGCGTAGACGCTGCCGCGCGCGTCGGTGACGTACATGACGCCGTCCACAATAACCGGCGTGGTCTGGTTGCTGACGCCGTCGATGACGCCGTGCTGGAAGAGCCAGCGCGGCGTCAGGCTGCCGACGTTGTCCGGGGTGATCTGGTCGAGGTCCGCGTAGCGGCTGCCCGCCAGATCGAGATTGTGGAGCCGCCAGTCCACGTTCTGGGCCTGGGCCGGCAGCGTCATGGCGGCGGCCAGCGCCGCCGCCGCGAGGCCTGTCTGCACGCGCTTCTGCAACGTCACGTCCCACCTCCAGCCGCTAGCGGATTCACCGAGGTCCCCATTCTACGGACCCGCGGTCGGGCACTCCATACTGCGAGTGGCCGCCACCACGACTCCCCGACTATTGTTCCCGCGCCTGCTGTAAGTCAATCTGCGCTCTGTGACCATGCCTCTCAAGAAGATGAAGCAGATTGGCCCCGTTCATCAGAACCAACGGCTTCCCCTTCGCAAACCCGTACGCGTCGGGTCCATAGTCGGACGTCGTCACCAGAATACCCTTTGTCGCACCTTCATTAACCACCGTTCCATAGAGATCTCGAACCGCAGCCACACCGACAGTATTCGTGTAGCGCTTCGCTTGAATCACGATCTTCCCACCCCTAACAGCCCGAGGTAGAAGTCGGTTCGCCGAGCCCTGCTGTTCAGGCCGCTTGGCGATGAGTAATTGAGCCGACGGGCGCCGGCGGTGTCCATTTGAGGCCCCAGGGACGCGTCAGACGCCCCCAGTGGTCGATCAGGCGGTCGATCAGGCGGAAAATCGCCGAAAAAGCCCGCCCCTGCAGGCTCCGGGGCGTACCGATGCCGGTCTGGCGCCGCAGGAGCATCCCGATGTTGCAGGCAGCCGCCTGGATCAGCACCCGCTTGCGGACATTCTCGTGACCGCGCACAAACACCCGACGCATGCCCCCCGTCTCATACATGTGCGCGAAAGTACGCTCCACCATCTCGCCCCGGCAGCGTTGCAGGCGACGACCCCGCCGCCCGTGCACACGCCGCCGGTTCGCATACAACGCCTGCTGCGCAGCACGCTTCGCCGGCGGCGTCTCTCCCGTCTTCTTGTCCTGCCAGACGCGCCGGCCGCGCTCGGGCTCCGATACGTAGCTCCGAACCCCGACCTCGCCGAGAGCCACCAGCGTCTCGTCGCTGTGATACCCCTTGTCAGCGACCAGCTCTTCGACCCCTCGACCGTCCGGCTGCACCAACTCCACCTGCTCGGCCGCCGCGGTCAGCGTCTCCGGCAGCGTGGCCGTATCGCCGTCCGATGCATCCTGCACCGTCACCGACACGATGGCCCCCGTCTCCATGTCGACCCCGTGCTCGACCTTGTGAGCCAAGTGCGTCCGGCCGTCCTTCATCTTCGCGATCTTCGCGTCCGGGTCCTGCGGCGATTGCCAGTCCTTGTTCGACGTCTTCTTGTTCTTGCGAGACCGGTCGAACCGAGCCAGATCCGCCCGCGTCGGGGTCTCCACCCCAGACGCCTCCGCCAAGCGCCGAAGGAACGCTTCGTAGCTTTCTCCCGTGTCCCGCCGCTCGATGCTCCGCATCGCCGCGTTCGCTTCCAGCGTCGTCGCATCGACGCCCACCGTCTTCCCCTTGACCAGACCCGCCGCCGACAACTGCTCGAGAACCCACGTGAATACCGCCTCGTGCGTCTCGTCGTCGATCAGACGACGCGTCCGCGACAGCGTCGAGTGGTCCGGCGCCGCCTCGGTCACATCCAGGTCCAGGAACGACCGCAGGCTCAGAGAGTCGGCCACCCGCCACGCAATCCCACGCTCCGAAGACAGACCCTCGAAGTAGCCGATGAACAGCATCCGGAAATACCGCCCAGGACGCAGGCTCGGCCGCCCCATCCGCGTCGCGTAGAACACCGCGCACAGCCCCTCGACGAACGCGTCGAACCCGGCCTCGTCCAGAACCCGGTTCAGACGCTCGAAGAACGGATGCCCCGCGTTCGTCGGCAAATCCGCCGTCGTCACCCACAGCGGCGCCCCTGGTCGCGCGGCCGGTTTCTTGCCCATCGCCATAGCTGTTCAGTCTACGGGCTCGATCGCGCCCAGGCCAGGCCCGTTCCCCGACTTTCACCACGGGCTGCTAATTGGGTCCGGGTCGAAAGCAACAGCGTCAACACCGCCGTCTCGACTTGCCTGGGTTACCTTGACTTCGCCACCTCCCGAGCGGAATTCTTGTTCAAATATCTCGCGGATCAGGTGCTCAAAATCTTCCCAGTCCATCGTTGCAAGGTTGACTGAGTCATCCAGCGTGTTCGCAACTTCTCTAGCCGATACGAAACGCCCGTCGTCGCGACGTAACTCCATGATCGGCGCGATGGCTGTAAGTGTATGTAGCTTGGAACTACCAACACCCTTGAGAGACTTGAAGCAAGCTCTCGGATCCACTTGAGCGAGGTTGATTTTCTGAAACTCGTCCCGACCAGCCTGTAGCGACAGAATGCAATTAGTCGTACTCAGCCCAGTGCTCGGGTCCACGGCGGTAACGTACCCATTGAAAACAACCGACTTGACAGCCTGTACCTGATCGGACTCAAAGACTTCATGAACCGTTCTCAACGCAATCTGGTAGATCAGCGAGTCATAAAGTTTTCTGGTCTGAGCGTCCGTTAGGTTTTTCTCCCTGAAATCATCACGGCTTTGTACATATGCCACCTCCTGAAGTCGCGGAAGTGTGTCAACGGGAGGAAGAGAGTAGCACACCAGAAGGTTCGCGGTCTCCCGCGTGTAGTTGATTTGAAACTCCTGGGGCATCCAATCCGGGTACTTCGATCGCGACAGTACCAAGTCGTAGTACTCCTCGACCGCTTCTCCCTCGCACCGTTCGTAACGCTCCCGCTGGCGCTCTATAGCGGCATTTGACTCATTTTGCGCATTGACGAATGCTTCCTTGCGACGCTCCCAAGCGGCGACCTGTTCCTCGTGCAGTTGCAACTCCTTTTCGAACTGCTTCTTCTTCTCAGCGGTCTCTGCAGCCCAGTTGTTGTGTGCATCTTCGTATAGCCTGGCAGCGCGAGCCTCCTTTGCCTCACGCCTTGAACTAAAGAGTCTATCTAGAATGTTCACTCTCACTTTGAACCGAGGGTCGTTCGGCTTAGGCTCTGAGGAGCGTTCGGGTGCTCGTGGCCTAGCCGGTCGCGTTTCAGCGAATTGATTCTTGTCCTTGAGCTCCTCCCAGTTGATTGCATCGTCAACGGACAACGTGTGCACAAGCGTCCGCTGCAGATCCTGAAAGTTGGCTTTAGCCGCTGCAGTTCGCTTGGCCGCAAGCGCTTTACGATCCTCGCGCGTCGCACGAATGGCCTCACGGGCCTGGACATCCTTCCACTTCCCTGTCCACTCATCGACCTGCAACTGAGCCTTCCGCTTGACGACGTCCAGCTCCGAGCCCTTGATGAGCCGATGCTTCTTGAGTCCGTCATGCCACAGCTCAACACGAAAGGTGGGATTGCCGCGCTGCGAATACGAAACCTCAACGTCACCAAATCGCACCTGCATCGTTCCACCTCTGAAGGGTTGGCGAGCCCGTGTTGCGCTCACGCAGTTGTGGTTACGTTATAGTAATGTCAGTCTGGCGGTGTGCACAAGAGCCATGGACATCCTTTGGAGGTGATGACGCGGTCAACGCCTTGGGGACCTCAGCGTGACCCGGCGCCGGGGTGCCCCGCGCACGTGGCGGACAGGGACCAAAACGTCGCGTCGTCCCGACGCTCACGACCTTCCGCTCCACCTACCCTGCACGTACGCCTGGGTATTCACCTGGAGGAGCCGACACGCCGTCTGGATCGCCCCGCCGGCGCCCCGCTATGATGGCCGGCACACCGTCAGGGAAAGCGAGGAGGAAGCCGTGGCAGACGCCCAGCCGCATTCGACCGGTGCTGCACTCCGGGGGCCCGGCGCCGACGTTCGGCCGGCCCGGCCTGCTCGGCGCACGCGGCGTCTCGCGGCCGCCGCGGCGGCGCTCGTGCTGGCGGCCGCCCTCGCGCCCCTCGCGCTGCAGGCGCAGTCGGCGGCGCCGGCCGGCGAGTGGCGGGCCTTCGGGGCCGACCCCGGCAACACCAAGTACTCGCCGCTCGACCAGATTACCGTCGAGAACTTCACCGACCTCCAGATCGCCTGGCGCTGGACGTCGATCTCGACCGACGTGACGCGCGTCCGGCCGGAGATCGCCGCGCTGCAGTTCAAGACCATCCCGCTGATGGTGGGCGGGCTCGTCTACGTCAGCACCGCCATCGGGCAGGTGGCGGCGCTCGACGCCGGCACGGGCGAGCTGGCCTGGTCGTACGACCCGCGGACGTACGAGCGGCTCGACCGCCCGGCCAACGTCGGCTGGCACCACCGGGGCGTCTCGTACTGGGAAGACGCCGCGAGCGACGACGCCCGCATCTTCATCGCCACGCACGACCTGCTGCTCGTGGCGCTCGACGCGCGGACCGGCGAGCTGCAGCCGGACTTCGGCGACGGCGGCACGGTCGATCTCAGCGGCAGCCTCGGCCGCGCCATCGACCGCAGCCGCCTGACGCACTCGCAGCCGCTGGCCGTCGTGGGCGACACGGTGGTCGTCGGCAGCATCGTCCAGGACACCTTCCTCACGCGGCGCGAGGCCGATCCGGGTCACGTGCGCGGCTTCGACGCCCGCACCGGCGCCATGAAGTGGATCTTCCACACCATCCCGCAGGGCGACGAGTTCGGCGCCGACAGTTGGCAGAACGAGTCGTGGCGCTACAGCGGGCACACGAACGTCTGGGGCACGATGGCCGTCGACGAGGAGCTCGGGTACGTCTACCTGCCCACGGGCACCCCGACCAACGACTGGTACGGCGGCATGCGGCCCGGCGACAACCTGTTCGCCGAGAGCATCGTCTGCGTCGACGGGGAGACCGGCGAGCGTATCTGGCACTTCCAGGCGGTGCACCACGGGCTGTGGGACTACGACTTCCCGACCGCGGCCAACCTGCTCGACATCACCGTCGACGGACGCGAGATCAAGGCCCTGGCGCAAACCAGCAAGCAGGCGTTCACGTACGTCTTCGACCGCGTCACCGGCGAGCCGGTGTGGCCGATCGAGGAGCGCCCGGTCCCGGCCGGCGACGTGCCCGGCGAGTGGTACTCCCCGACCCAGCCGTTCCCCACGAAGCCGGCGCCGTTCGACCTGCAGGGGATCACCGAGGACGACCTGATCGACTTCACGCCGGAGCTGCGGGCAGAGGCGCTACGGCTCGCCGGGCGGGCGCAACTGGGGCCCATCTTCACGCCGCCTCCGCTGCGCGGCGACGGCGGGCCGCTCATCCAGGCGCCCGGACCGGGCGGCGGCATCAACTGGCCCGGATCGGCGGTCGATCCGGAGACGGGACGCCTGTTCATCCCCTCACAGACCCGGCTGCGGGCGGTCGAGCTCGTCGAGTACCCGCCCCCCGCCACGGTCGGCTACTTCACGGACCCGTGGGCGGCGCCGGTGCCCGGTCCGCGCGGGCTGCCGCTGGTCAAGCCGCCCTACAAGCGCATCACGGCCATCGACCTGAACACCGGCGACCACGCCTGGATGAGCCCGCACGGGGACGGCCCCCGCAACCACCCCGCGCTGCGACACCTGAACCTCCCCGCGCTCGGCGGCCACGTCGGGATGCACGGCGGCGGCCCGCTGGTGACAAGGACGCTGCTGATCGTGAACTCCGGCGGCCGCTATGCGGCGGACGCGGCGGAGGCCGCGCGCACGATCAGCGCCTACCACAAGCAGAACGGCGAGTATCTCGGCTCGGTGGCCCTGCCGGCCGTGCCGTACGGCAACCCGATCACCTACCTGCACGAGGGCCGGCAGTACCTCGCGGTGGCCGTCGGCGGCGGGGGCGGCGCCGCGCTCGCGGAGCTGATCGCCCTGGCGCTGCCGGAGTAGCAGCCCGCGCGCCTACCGCGACCCCGCGGCCGCCGCCGCCTCCCGGTCCTCGGCGCGCGCGCCGGACAACTGGTTGTACAGCCCGTAGTTGCCCTCGTGGCAGGCGTACTCGAAGAGGGTGCCGCCGTCCAGCCGGCGCATCGGCAGCGCCACCGTGAACGGCCGCGTGAAGGTCAGCGGATCGTCGACCGTGTACTCGTAGTGCAGCCGGTCGTCGCCCTCCCGGCGGAAGCGCTCGGTCAGGTGGTAGGCGTCGCCCGTCCCGTAGGCGGTGCGGATGTTGGAGCCGTAGGCCACCTCGTTGACGAAGTTGCGGGTCTCGACGACCAGCGTGTCGCCCTCCCAGCGGCCGCGCGAGTCGCCCATCCACTGGCGGATGTGATCGGGAAGGTGCGCGCGTCCGTCGAGCGGCACGATGCGCGCGTCGTTGATCATCTCGTTGAGCAGCACCACGTGGTCCGGCGTCTGGAAGATCTGCACGTTGTTGTTGTACGCGTCCGGCAGCATCGGCGGCCCCACGTTGTTGCCCACGATGCAGCGCTCCGACAGCCCGCGATCCTCGGGGCCGTCGGTTCCCGCGCCGCCCGAGCGGTAACGGATGGGCCGGGCCGCGGGCACGTCCCGCTGGAAGTCGGCCTCCTGCTCCACGACCCCGGGCAGCCGCGGCGGGAGCCGGCCGTCCGGCGGATCGATGATCAGCGAGGTGCGCCCGCCCGAGATGACGTTCGTGCCGAAGTCGAGCCAGAACCGGTTGTAGCCGCCGACGCTGCCCGGCGGCGGCACGCGATCGACGTTGTTGCGGATCGCCTCCGCCTCGAGCTCGGCCACCTCCTCGGCGGTCAGCACCGCCTGGTCGCCGAATTCCTCGGGACGCTCCACCGGCGTGAGGGTGCGGTAGTCCCAGATCGCCTGCAGGTCCGGATCGCCCCACGGCGTGCGGGCTACCCCCCCGCTCTCGGGCGGTTGCGCGCCGGCGACGGCGGGCAACGCCAGCAGCAGGCTCGCGGCGACGATGGTTCTCAGCGACACGGGCTCCCCCTTTCCGGAGACGGTGCGCACGGCGCGCCGGAGCACCGCGCCTTGCGCCCCGCAGAGTCCTGATCCATCATGTCTTGTACCCGGATGCATGTACGCAAATCAAGACAGATCAAGGAGGTAGGAGAGATGAGCCAGCGAATTCCAGCGGCGGTGTGCGCCCTCGCCGCAGTCCTGGTGCTGACGCCCGTGTTCGCCGCCGCCCAGCCGGCGGAGACGGCCGAGGCGCCCCGCACGCCGTGGGGAGCCCCGGACCTGCAGGGCGTCTGGGACTTCCGCTCCCTCACGCCGCTCGAGCGCCCCGCGGATCTCGCGGACCGGGCGTTCCTGACGGAGGAGGAAGCGGCCGAGCTCGAGCAGAACGCCCTTGCGCGGAACGAGGAGCTGCTGAACCGGCCGGCGCGGCGCACCACCGCCACCTCAAGCGTCGACCGCGGCGAGGACGGCGCCCCCGGCTTCTACAACAACTTCTGGCTGGACGGCGGCACGTCGCCCGTCGAGACCCGGCGCACGTCGCTCATCGTCGATCCGCCCAACGGCCGCAAGCCCGCGATGACGGCGGCCGCGCAGCAGCGGCAGGCCGCGATCGCGAGGGAGCGCCAGGGCATCGGCATGCACGCGCCGACCCCCGGCGGCTGGGTCGAGGACTTCGGCAACGAGGGCCTGCAGCTCCGCTGCATCACGGGCTTCAACTCCGGCCCGCCGATGACGCCCGGCGGCTACAACCAGAACGTGCAGCTCTTCCAGACGCCCGACCAGGTGGTGCTGCTCAACGAGATGAACCACAACTTCCGGGTCATCCCGCTCGACGGACGCCCGACCGCCGGGCTGCCGCAGTGGACCGGGGAGTCGCGCGGCCACTGGGACGGCGACACGCTGGTCGTCGAGACCAGCAACTTCCTGCGCGAGACCAGCTTCTCGTCGGGGCAGACCGACAGGTACCTGCACCTGACCGAGCGCTTCACGCGCGTCTCGCCGACGACGCTGATGTACGAGGCGACGGTCGACGACCCGACCGTGTGGGTGACGCCCTGGACGTACGAGATCCCGATGCAGTGGAACGACCAGCCGCTGTACGAGTACGCCTGCCACGAGGGCAACTACGGCCTCTACAACATCCTGGCCGGCGCGCGCGCCGAGGAAGCCGCCGCGGCCCGGGGCTCCGAGTAGCCCTCGAACACCGGCGGAGCGTTGCGAGCCGGCCCTGCTTGCGCGGGGCCGGCTCTTTTCTTTTGCCCGCTCGGACTCACGGCTCGATGCGGTACACGCGGTTGTCCCGGTAGGCCGACACGAACAGCGCGCCGTCGTCGCCGACGGCGATGCCGGCCAGCTCGCCGATGGACGTTGCCGGGCCCAGCGCCCGCCGTTCCGGGCCGCTGAGCGCCAGGCCGTCGACGACCGGGGTCGCCTCGCCCGACCCGGGATCGATGCGCGTGACGCGCCCGGCCTCGACCTCCACGACGTACAGCGCGCCGTCATCGTCCGCGGCGATGCCTTCGGGCCCGGCCAGGCCGCTGGCCACCGTGCGGGCGGGCTCGACCGTCTCGCCGTCGTCGAGAATCTGAAGCACGCTCCCGCTCCGGTCCGCCACGTACAGGTCGCCGCCGTGCAGCGCCAGGCCGGCCGGTTCCGCCACCCCGCTCGCGAGCGGGGTGCGCTCGCCCGGCGAGTCGGGATGCACGCGCACGACGCGGCCCGTGCCGTACTCGCTCACGATGAGGTCGTCGCCGTACGCCAGCGCGTCGACCGCCTCGTCGAAGCCCTCGACCCGCGCGACGACCGCGTCCGCGTCCGGATCCCAGACGGTGACCATGGCGGGGCCGCCCAGGCCGGGTCCCGACAGCACCAGGTGGTCGCCGTGCGGATGGACCGACGCCACCTGCCCCACGTCGGTGACCATGGCGCCCGCCGTATGGAGGTTGGCCCCGGTCGACGGGTCGAGCTCCCGCAGCGCGCCGCCGTCGGCGAGGAACAGCCGGCCCGCCGGCGTGTAGGCCACGCCGCCCGGCGAGTTGACGCTGCTCGGCAGGACGACGCGGTTGGTCTCGGGGCCGGTGACCTCGACGATGGAGCCGTCCAGGAAGCTGGAGACGAAGATGCGGTCGTCGACATCGAGCGCCAGGTTGTCGAGGCCGACGCCCGGCCGGCCGACCACCTCCCGGTCGCCGCTCGCCACGTCGATGCGCACCACCTGGCCGCGCTGCGTGTCGAGCACGTGCAGGCGACCCTGCGAGTCGAACTTGACAGCCGCCGGTATCGCGAAGTCCGTCGCCACGATCTCCACGGCCCCGCTGTCGACGTCGACGCGGGCGACCTCGCCGTTGAACCAGCGCGGGCCGTACAGCTTGTCGTCCGGGCCCCAGTCCATGCCGTTGAGCCCGCAGCCGGGGCCCAGCTCGTCGTTGATCAGGCGCGGCTCCTCGACGCCGTCCGGATCGATCTCGAACAGGTGCGTCCCGAGGAAGCACTGCGACACGAACAGGCGGCCGTCGTCCGAGAACGTGATGGGGTTTGCGCCCGGACCGGGCGCCCCCACGATGCTGGTCGTCCCGTCGGGCGCGCGCTTCCCCACCTCCCCGCCGGCGATGTCGGTCCAGTACATGGAACCGTCCGGGCCGAAGGCCAGGTCGTCCGGTCCGTTGACGCCCTCCTCGGGCCCCCAACTGCCGACGGTCTCGCCGCTCTCGGGATCGATCGCGAGAATCTGCGAGCTGACGACGCTGGCGATGTAGAGGTTGCCGTCTGGGCCGAACATGATCCCGTTCGATCCGTGCAGCGGTCCGCCCTGGGCCAGCACCGTAACCGTGGGGCCGGCTGCGCCTGCCTGACCGGCAAACCCTGCGGCGCCTGCATGGGCGAGGGTGGCGGCAACCCCCGGCAACAGGGCAGCGGCCAGCACGAGAACGGGACGGCGGGCCGGGCGGCGGAGCGAGAAGAGCGAGATCTCCAACACAACCTCCAGAAGTGGGGAACGCCGGGATGATAGCAGGTCGGCCGACCGCCTGCAGTGCGGCCGTCCGGCGCGAGCGCGGTTGTCGTCCCGGCGTGCGGCCGAGCGGCCGGACGCCGGCGGCGGCGTCCCGGGCCGTCGCTGTATGATGCTGTGTCCATCGTCCCTGGAAGGAGGACTCATGCGCAGAAGCACGCCGTCGCTCGCCATCGCGCTGCTCGCCCTCGTCGCCGCTGCCGGATGGATGTACGGACAACCCGAGGCGGCCGCGACGCTGACTGCCGAGGATCGGGCCGAGATCACGCAGTTGTACGCCACGATGTACCAGGGCTCGGATTTCCGCGACGCCGACCTGTGGCTCTCGGCGTTCGCGGAGGACGCGGTGTTCGTCTTCCCCACGGGCGATCAGATCGAGGGCCACGACGCGCTGATGGCTTGGCGCCAGCGCAGCTTCGGCGGCCAGACCGGCGACTCGAAGCGCCGGCACCACGTCCCGAACATCCGCATCGTCCCGACGGCCGACGGGGGCGCGACCGCGAGCGCCTACTGGATCGAGCTGGACGTGGCGACAGCGCCGTCGAGCATCAAGAACACCGGGACGGCGGACGACGTTTTCGTGAAGACGGACGCCGGCTGGAAGTTCAAGCACCACGCGGTGCACCTCGACGTGCCCATCAACTGAACCACCTTTGAATCACGCGCGCGCCGGCGCGCGCGTGATAGAGTCCCCGCAATCAGGCAGCTCGAGTCGCAGGAGGTTCCGATGCGTCAGCGAGATTTCGTGGCAGCAACCGGGGTCGTGGCGTTGGTTGCCGGCGCGCTGCTCGCCGCGTCGCCCGCGGGGCAGGAGCAGGCGGACGACGCGGCCGCATTCGAGCCGGGCCGCACCCCGTGGGGCGACCCGGACCTGCAGGGCATCTGGAGCCCGGGCTACATCCTGACGCCGCTCGAGCGCCCCGACGAGTTCGCGGAGCAGGAGTTCCTCACCGACGAGGACGTGGCGGCGCTCGAGGAGCGGGCCAGCGTCCGCCGGCGGGACGTGCGGGCCGAGCCAGGCTCGGTCGAGGACGTCGAGGGCGCCTACAACGAGGCGTTCACCGGGCGCGGCAAGGAGGTCGTCCGGACCCGCCGCACGTCGCTCATCGTCGACCCGCCCGACGGGAGGATTCCGTTCACCCCGCACGGGCAGGCGGTGGCCGACGCGGCGCGCGAGAAGATGCGGAGCGAGCTGGCCGACGGCCCGGAGGACCGCCGCGACCTGGACCGCTGCCGCGGCGTCAGCGTGCCCTTCATCAGCGGCACGTCCGGCACGTTCAGCCGCATCGTCCAGACGCCCGGCTCGGTCACGCTGTACCACGAGGACGGGCACATCGGCGGCGGGTACCGCACCGTCTCCCTCGACGGCCGGCCGCACGTCGCGCCCCACATCCGCCAGTGGCTCGGGGACTCCGTCGGGCGCTGGGAGGGCGCCACGCTGGTCGTCGACACCACGAACTTCAGCGGCTTGGCCAGCTTCAACGGCTCGGGCGAGCAGTTGCACCTGGTGGAGCGGTTCACCCCCGTCGCAGCCGACCTGATCATGTACGAGGTCACGGTCGCCGACCCGCAGGCCTGGACCCGGCCCTGGACCATCGAGCTGCCCCTGCAGCGGATCGACAACCGGGAGAACCAGATCTTCGAGGCCGCCTGCCACGAGGGCAACTACGCCATGACCAGCATCCTCGCCGGCGCGCGGGTGCTGGAGCGGCAGGGGCGCTGAGCGGGAATCAGTCGCGGAACGGCGCGGACTCGCTCACCTGCACCTGAAACCGCCGGAAGCCGGTGTAGGTGGCCGTGCCGTCGACGCGCGACCGCTGCCGGCGGTTCTCGAAGCGCTCGCGCATCTCGGCCGGCACCAGATGACCCAGCCCGGCGTCCAGCCGGTAGCGCACGGCGATGGTCGCCTCGACCTCGGGGTCCCGCACGTCGACCTCGCTGGCCAGGACGCGGCCGGTGGCCGACTCGATCCAGAAACGCCCGCTGGCCGGCAGATTGCTGCGCTCCCGCCCGCGGATCAGCGTCGTCGGCCAGTCTTCCCGGTAGGCGACGACCCACACCTCGCCGTCCCCCGCGGGCTGGTCCAGCCCCAGCGGCGGCTCGTCGTCGCCGGTCCGCTCGAAGTCGAAGCGCGACCTGTTGTCCGGGTGAAGGAAGAGCAACGCGAGCGTCGGGACGTTGAAGTTGCGCTGCACGTCGCCGATGTTGTAGCGCGAGCTGTCGCGGACGATGCCGCGAATCTGCCTGTCGGCCGTTGCGGACGGATCGAGAAACAGCTCGGTCAGCCGCTCCTGACGGTCGCGCACGGGCTGCCCGTCGACCTCGAAGACGTCGCGGAATCCGTAGTACCACCCTGCGTTCCGCGGCTGCACGAGCAGGTAGTCCGAGCGCAGCGTGCGGCGGTAGAAGGAGCTGCGGCTGCCGACACGGCTGCCGATGCTGCTGTCCGCGGGCAGCGTCGCGCGCTGCTCGTAGCGCTCCTCGGCCACCGTGCCCGACAGTCGGGCGCTGAGCTCGCTGACGTAGCGGGTGGCCCGCTCGAGCACATCGACGAGCGACGGCTCCTGCGCGCGGGCAGCGGCCGGCGCGAGCAGCAGCGACAGCGCCAGCAGCGACGCCGGCGCGCGCCGGCCACCCCTCACGGCTGCCCCTGGCCGCCGCCGGCGGCGTCGGGCAGCGCGATTTCGCTCGCGCCGGGCGGCACGTAGACGACCACCACCGAGATGCGCATGCGGATCGCCTGGCCGTTCAGGAGCACCGGGCGATACCTTCGCTGCTCGAGGGCCGCGACGGCCGAGGCGTTGAGCTCCATCACCCAGGGCGGCGAAGCCCGGCGGGGCGCCGGTCCCGAGAACGGTTGGGAGCGCACCACGTCGGCCTCCTCGACCGTGCCGTCCTCCTCGATGACAGCGGCCAGCTCGATCACCCACGCCTCGTCCATGTCCGGCGGGTACGCGGGGGCCACGGTGCTCACGATGGCCGGCACCCCCGGCCCGACGTCGTCGACGACCTTGACGTCCTGGCCGTCCGGCACGACCCGGTACAGGGCCGACCCGTCCAGGACGTAGAGCGTGTCGTCGCTCTGGGCGGCCGCGGGGCCGCGGTACCCTGAAGACGCCGCCATGACCGTCAACGTTGCGAGCGCTGCTGTGCGAGCTGTCATTCCTGCCCCTCTCACGGACGGGCCCGGTGCGCCGTCGGCCGCGCCGTTCCCGGCCGCGGCCCCTTACCGCGACTGCTGCCCGGCGGCCGCCGCGGCCCGCTCATCGGCCCGCGCGCCGGCGAGGATGTTCCCGAGCGCGTAGTTGCCCTCGTGGCAAGCGTACTCGAACAGCGCGTCCTCGCTCTTCTGCATCGGAATCGACGCGGTCCAGGAGCGCGTGTCGACGGTCGGGTCGATGACCGTGAAGCGGTAGTCCAGCCGGTCTTCGCCGATCCGGGTGAAGCGCTCGACGAGACGCGCGTGCGCGCCGCCCGAGAACGTCAGGAAGAACCGGCCGATGTTCGTCCGCTGCTCGCCCTTCGCGGCGAAGTTCCTCGTCTCGACCACCAGCGTGTCGCCGTCCCAGTAGCCGCGCGAATCGCCGAGCCACTGCGGAATGCCCGATCGGGGGCGCTCGCCCGTGTCCAGCGGAATGATGCGCGTGTCGTGGATCATCTCGACCTGCATCACCACGTAGCCGGGCGTCTGCAGGATCAGATAGTTGTGGTTGTAGAACCCGGGAATCATGGCGCCGGGCAGGCCGCGCGTGATGCAGCGGTCGTACAGGTTCATGTCCTCCCAGGAGCCGGGCGGGGCGACCCACCGCGCCAGGAACTCGCTGCGCTGCCGCTCCGCCCCCGGCGTGAGGGCGGGCAGCCGGCCATCGGGCGGATCGACGATGAGCGACGTCTGGCGGATCAGGCTGCCCCGCTCCACCCAGAACTCGTTGTAGCCGCCCACGTTGCCGGGCGTCGGCGGCCTGTCGAAGCTGACCTCGGCCTGGACCTCCGGGTCGCGCACCGCCCGCTCCTCCTCGGTCAGCGTCGCCTGCCCCGCCAGATCGTCCGGCCGCTCCATGGGCGTGGTCGTGGTATTCGTCCACATGCCCTGCAGATCCGGGTCGCCCCACGGCGTGCGGCCCTGGGCGGCGACGGGCGCCGCGCCGGACCAGAGCATGCCGGCGATGACGGGCAGCACGGCCAGCGCCATTCCTGCTCGCGAACTCATCTCGCCACCTCCCTGCCAGCTTCAGTCAGACAGACTTACCGTTAACGGATCCCGGCCTCGGCTCGTACGCGCCGGCCCGACGGATCCGGCGCCCGCTGCGTCCGGCTTCGCGATCGTATCCTGTAAGGGGCCGATCGCATCATTCTTTTCCCCGAACAGAAAATCCAGGCTGTTCGCGTTGACGGCGGATGCCGCCTGCGGCACGATGGGTGCGTGAATCGAGTTGGCCGCGTGTCGGCCGGGGACAATCTGGAGTCGCTGATGTCTGACCGTCGTCCGCCCTACCGAGTGAGCGGGGCGCTTGCCTGCGCCGCCGCCTGCCTCCTGACCGTCGCGCTGAGCGCCGAGGACTGGCCGCAGTGGCGCGGGGTCGACCGCGCCGCCGTCTGGCGCGAGACCGGCATCGTCGAGCGCTTCGCCGCGGACGGGCTGATCGTCAAGTGGCGCACGCCGGTGCGCGCGGGCTTCGCCGGGCCGGCCGTCGCCGGCGGCCGCGTCTTCGTCCTCGACTACCAGGAGACGCCGGGCAGCCGCACCATGGACGGCCACGAGCGGCTCCTGGCGCTCGACGAGGAGAGCGGCGCGGTCCTCTGGACGCGGACATGGCCGGCCACCTACCGCAACATCGTCCCGGTGTTCGCCACCGGCCCCCGGGCCACGCCGACCGTCGACGGCGACCGCGTCCACGTCCTCGGGGCGGCCGGCATGCTGTCGTGCTTCGACACCGCCACCGGCGACCTGCTCTGGCAGATCGACACCGTGGCCGACTACGGCGTCACCGTGCCCGTCTACGGCGTGGCGCACTCGCCGCTCGTCGAGGGCGAGCTCCTCATCACGCTGCTCGGCGGCGAGCCCGACGCCATGGTCGTCGCGTTCGACAAGGCGACGGGCGCCGAGGCGTGGCGCGCGCTCGAGACGGTCTCGGAGGCGGGCTACTCCTCGCCGATCGTGACCACCGCCGGGGGCGTCCGGCAGCTCATCGTCTGGCATCCGGCGGGGGTTACCTCGCTCGACCCGGCCACCGGCCGCACCTGGTGGCAGCACGACTTCCCGCTCGCGAGCGGTCTGACGATCGGCACGCCGGTCCGCAGCGGGCGCTACCTGCTCATCACGCAAGTGGAGAACGGCGGCCTGTTGCTGGCGCTCAACCCGGACCGTCCGGCGGCCCGCCCGGTCTGGACCGGCGCGAACCCCAACCGCACCGACCGCCCGGTGCAGAGATCCATGACGTCGACGCCGATCGTGGTGGGCGACGCGATCTACGGGCTCAACAGCTACGGCGAGCTGCGCGGCGTGGACGCGACGACCGGCGAGCGGCTGTGGTCGAGCGACCGGCTCGTCCCCCAGACCCGCTGGGCGAGCTCGCACCTCGTGCAGCACCAGGACCGCTCGTTCATCTCCGTCGAGACCGGCGACCTGGTCATCGCCCGCTTCACGCCGGCCGGCTACGAGGAAGTCGACCGGACGCACCTGCTGACGCCCACCACCCGCACCCGCGGCGGCGGCTCAGGGCGCTGGAGACACGTCGACCGCCCGGTCCTGTGGGCGCACCCGGCCTACGCGAACCGCCACGTGATCGCGCGCAACGACGCGGAGGTCGTGCGCCTGTCGCTGGCCGCCGCGGACTACGAGTAGGGCGGCGCCGCCCGCCGTCAGCGGCCCGCGGCGCCGCCGAGCCCGCGGGCGCTGCCCCCCGCGCGGGGGTCGACGCGCGGCACGGCCGTCGCCGCGAACAGATCTCCGAGATACGCGATCCCCTTCTCCGGGAACACGACGAACGCGTCGCCGTCGGTGTGCGCGGGGCCGAAGTGGTGCAGCTCGATGCGGTCGATGCCGTCGAGGATGGCCAGCGTGTCGCTGAACGTCCGGTTCGGCAGGAAGCGGGCGTTCGCGCCGTCGAGGCGGCATGCGGGCTCCGTGATACCGTAGAGTCGATGGAAGACCTCGTCCCCTGGCTGACGCCGGCCCTGATAGTCGGGCTCTTCGGCTGGCTGCGGGCCGACGTCCGTAACCTGCGCCAGGACGTCAAGCAGCGCATCGACGGCCTCAAGCAGGACATCAACCTGCGGGTCGACGACATCAACCAACGCTTCGACGGCCTCAAGCAGGACGTCAACTCGCGGGTCGACGACATCAACCAACGCTTCGACGGCCTCAAGCAGGATGTCGACCAACGCTTCGACGGCTTCAGGCAGGATATCGACCGACGCTTCGACGGCCTCAAGGCCGAAATCGTCAGGAGCGTCGAAAACATCGACAGACGGTTCGACGGCCTCGCCCGAGACATGAACAAGCGGTTCGACGAGGTCAACCGCGAGCTCGCGGACCAGCGCGAGCGCATGGCCAAGCTCGAAGGCTCCCTCGAGGGCTTTCTCGCCGGTCGCCGCGACCGGGACGCCGCGTAGACGTCGATCGCGACTGTCGTTCGCGCTGCGGCTCGGAGAGCAACGTTCGATGCGCAGGATTGCGGCGGTCCTCATCCTGCTGCCGCTCGCCGCGCGTCCGCTCGCTGCCGACGACATCCAGTCGTGGACGGACGTCGATCTCCGCGTCCTCGACGCGGGCCGGATTGCCTGGACCGTCGGGGGCGTCGCCCGCGTCCGGAACTCGCTGGGCAGCGTGTACGACCGGCGCGCCCAGACCGACGTCGACGTCGCGCTGACCGATTCTCTGACGGCGACCGTCGGCTACATCCTGCGGCATCACGTGCCGACCGATGCCCGCTTCGACTGGAACCACCGCCTGCACGCGGGACTGACCTATCCAATCCTGCAGCGGAGCTTCCGCGTCGAGGGCACGACGCTGTACGAGCGCCACATCGGCCGGCCGGACGTCCCCGACTTCAACCGCTACCGCCAGCAGATCGAGGTCGAGCGCCCCCGCGCCCGGGTGTCGCCGTGGCTCTACCAGTCGGTGGCGTTCAAACGCCGAAGCTTCGTGCGCTCCCGCTCGCGGATGGGCGTCCGCTGGCGCTTCACCTCCGGTCACTCGGTCAGGGGCGCCTACCAATACGAGTCGATCAGGGAAGGCGCGGGCTGGCGGCCGCGGCACGCCATCTACTCGGAGTGGAGCTTCGACCTGACGGCGGGCGATGCGGCCGCGCCGTAGCGGGGCGGGCAGGGGCGCGCCAACGCCTCGAGTTGCGTGCCGAGACGCTCTCGCCGGCGCCAACCGGACGCCCCGTGAGCGAACGAGAAATCCAAATCGATGGAATGAATTCAACTGCTTGAACCCGATCCCGCCGCCCGCTTCGCGGCGAGCGCCGTTTTTCGGCGTTTGGGCCACACCAAACAGCGGCACGCACTTTGCACTATCGCGGCGGCTGTGCTCGTGCACCGATGGGCGGTTCGGAACCGTCGTCGATGCCGGGTCGAAGACGCGGGATTCGCTGTCGCGGCATGGTGCCGGGCAGCGAAGTCACTGGGCGGTAGTGCCAGCCCCAGCGCGGGAGGTGGATGTGTACCGGAGAGGCGTTGTCGCGGCGGGTTCATTGGTTCTATCTATATTTCTGCTGCTTCCGGCGGGCGCGGTGGCCCAGACCGGCAGCATCGCAGGGCAGGTGGTCGACGAGACGGGAGGCGTCCTCCCCGGCGTGACGGTGGAGGCGGCCAGTCCCGCGCTGATCGAGGGCGTCCGGACCAGCTTCAGCGACGGGTCGGGCCTGTACACCCTCGAGGCGTTGCGGCCCGGCACGTACACCGTGACCTTCACCCTGCCGGGTTTCAGCACGTTCGTCCGCGAGGGCATCGAGATCACGACCGGGTTCACGGCGAATATCGACGCGACGATGACCGTCGGCGCGGTCGAGGAGACGGTCACCGTCTCCGGCGCGAGCCCGATCATCGACGTGCAGAACGTCCAGCATCAGGAGAACATCTCCCGCGAGACCCTGGACACCCTGCCGACCGGCCGGACCTACTCGGGGTACGCCGCGCTGACCGTCGGGGCCCAGACGGACGTCCTCGGCGGCGGGCAGGACGTCGGCGGCAGCGTCGGCGACACGTGGGGCACCGTCATCATCCACGGCAGCTCGACCTACGACGGCGAGATCAACTGGGACGGCATGTCGGTGACGGCCTCGGTCACGGCCGGCGGCGGCACCGGGAAGCTCTTCTTCGCCAACCAGGCCGCGGTCCAGGAGGTCGTGATGTCCACCGGCGGCATGGACGCCGAGACGGGCTTCGGCGCCATCGCCATGAACTACATCCCCAAGGAAGGCGGCAACGCCTTCAGCTACTACTCGTCCATCAACGGCACCAACGAAAACCTGCAGTGGAGCAACTTCGGTGACGACCTGGCCGCGCGCGGGCTCGAGGAACGGCAGGTTCGGGGCCTGAAGAAGACGTGGGACTTCGGGGGCGGCGTCGGCGGGCCGATCGTCGAGGACAGGCTCTGGTTCTACACGGCCCACCGCTGGTGGGGAACGCAGCCGTACACCAGCCTCAGCTACCCGAACCTGGCGCCGCGGCTGTCGTACGGCGCCGTCGACTACCAGCCCGACTTCGACAACCCGAACGTGCAGGACAACCACACGCGGGCCAACAACCTGCGCCTGACCTGGCAGGCGAGCGAGCGCCACAAGTTCACCGTGTCGCACGACAACCAGGACCACTGCCTGTGCCAGTTCTGGGCGGTCTTCGGCGTGGTCGACTACCTCGCGTCGATGGACTACAACTACGACAACATCCACAACTCGCAGGCCACGTGGACCTTTCCGGCCAGCAACCGGCTGCTGTTCGAGGCGGGGGCCTCGTACACCCGCCCGTCGGGCAGCCCGGCCCAGCAGCCCGAGGGCCTGCCGTCCGACATCGGGGTCCGCATCTTCACGCCGTCGTTCATCAACCTGAACGCGCAGGCGTTCTCGCCGAGCACGCCGGCGCTCTACGGCACGAACAACAACTTCCCCAACTTCAGCACGAAGGCGTCGATGTCGTACGTGACGGGGTCGCACAACCTGAAGGTGGGCTTGAACACCCGCCACCTGCAGGAGAACCACCCGCGCTCGTTCATCAACAACGCCCTCAGCTACGACTTCTCGGCGCCCAACGTGCCGCTGCAGATCAACCAGTTCGGCACGCCCCGGAACTCGTTCCAGCGGGCCAACATCCTGGGGCTCTTCGCCCAGGACCAGTGGACGATCCAGCGCCTGACGCTCAATCTCGGCGTGCGCTACGACCATCTGAACGGCTACGTTCCGGCGCAGACCCATCCGGCGAGCCGGTTCGTCCCCAGCTTCTCCATCGACCGCATCGACAACCTGCCCGATTACCACGACATCAACGCCCGGCTGGGTGCGGCCTACGACCTCTTCGGCGACGGCCGGACGGCGCTCAAGTGGAACATGGGGCGCTACGTGAACGCCGTCGGCACGAACCTCGCGCAGGTCAACAACCCGATGGAATCGATCATTCTGTCGTCCAGCCGGCTGTGGAACGACGCGAACGGGGATCTGCACCCGAACTGCAACCTGGACAACTTCGCGGCGAACGGCGAGTGCGGCGCGATCATCAACCCGGAGTTCGGCAAGCCGATCCCGACCACGACGGCGCGCGAGGACGTGATCACCGGCTGGAACAACCGCCGGGCCAACTGGCAGAACTCGGTGGCGGTCCAGCACGAGGTGGTGGACGGCTTCTCGGTCGAGGTGGCGTGGTTCCGCCGGTCGAACATCAACTTCCAGTTGATTGACAACCTGAACATCGGGCCGGAGCACTTCTCCGAGTTCAGCATCACGGCGCCGGTCGACCCGAACCTGGGTCCGATCAGCGGGCAGACGCTCACCGGGCTGTACACCATCACGCCCGAAGGGGCGGCGCTCGGCACCAACAACCTGATCATCCCGGCCAGCGAGTACGGAGACACGTCCGAGATCTTCAACGGGATCGATGTCTCGTTCCAGGGCCGCCTGGGCAACGGCATCACCCTCGGCGGCGGTATGGCCACGGGCGCCGTGGAGATCAACGAGTGCTACGTGGTCGATGACCCGACGCAGGCGCGGCCCGGCTACTGCAACTACGCGCCGAGCTGGGGCGACGGAACCCAGGTCAAGTTCAACGGGCTGGTGCCGCTGCCGTACGACGTCGATTTCTCGTTCGTGTTCCAGTCCCTGCCCGGCGTGATCCGGCGGTCGAACTATCGGGCCGGCGCCAACCCCGTCGAGCGGGCGATGATCGAGGAGCAGATCGGTCACCCGATGGTCACCGGCTTCGAGGAAATCCCGTTGTTCCCCTCCGGCATCGGCTTCTACGAGGACCAGCCGTCCTCGTCGCTGCCCTACCTGGGCTTCACGTTCCTCGACAACTCCACGCAGTTCGAGCCCCAGCTCTACCAGCTCGACCTGCGGCTCACGAAGTCCCTGCCCGTCGCCGGCGGGCGCGTTCGATTCGACTTCGACATCTTCAACGTCTTCAACGAGAACGCGATCACCCGCATCCTGGACGACTACTCGACCGGGGGCACGTACCCCCGGCCGACGGCGGTCATGAACGGCCGCCTGATCAAGTTCGGCATGACGGTCGACTTCTAGGCAGCACCGACTGCACGACGCATCGGGAATGCACGGGGCGGGGATCAATCCCCGCCCCTTTTTTTGCGCCGGCGGCCCGATTCGGGCCCCGCTCTGCTGCGTGCGTCCGCGACCTGCGGACCCTCCCCTCCCGCGCACCGTGGGCAGCCGCACGATCCAACCGAATGGAGAAATCCAACGGATTGGACCGGATCGGCGCCGGCTCGCTTCCAGCCGAGCACCGCTTTTCCTGCCCTTGATGCACACCGGGCAAGGGGCACACACTTTGCATGCCTAGGGACGTGGGTGGAGCTCGCGCGTCGACACGCGATTCAGCGTGTCGATTCCGAGCCGAAGCCACCACGGGATTCGTCGTTTCGGCGTTGGTGCGGCGTTGGCGGACGGACCAGGCAGCAGAACCAGACCCTAACGCGGGAGGTAGCCGTGCACCGAGGAGTCGTTCCGGCGGCGGGCTCGTTGATTTTGTCGATATTCCTGCTGCTTCCGGCGGGCGCGGCAGCCCAGACCGGCAGCATCTCGGGACAGGTTGCGGACGAGACGGGAGGCGTCCTTCCCGGCGTCACGGTGGAGGCGGCCAGTCCGGCGCTGATCGAGGGCGTGCGGACCGCCTTTACCGACGGATCGGGCCTGTACACGCTCGAGGCGCTGCGGCCCGGCACCTACACCGTCACGTTCGTTCTGCCCGGCTTCAGCACGTTCATCCGCGAGGGCATCGAGATCGAGACGGGCTTCGCGGCCAACGTCGACGCCACGATGACCGTCGGCGCGGTCGAGGAGACGGTGACCGTCTCCGGCGCCAGCCCGATCATCGACGTGCAGAACGTCGTGCACCAGGAGAACATCTCCAACGAGACCCTGGAGATCCTGCCCACCGGCCGGACCTACTCGGGCTACGCGGCGCTGACCGTCGGCGCCCAGACGGACATCCTGGGCGGCGGCCAGGACGTCGGCGGGAGCGTCGGCGACACCTGGGGCACCGTCATCATCCACGGCAGCGCGACCTACGACGGCGAGGTCATGTGGGACGGCATGTCGGTGACGGCCTCGGTCACGTCCGGGGGCGGCACCGGCAAGATGTTCTTCGCGAACCAGGCCGCGGTCGAGGAGGTCGTGATGGCCACCGGCGGCATGGACGCCGAGACGGGCTTCGGCGCCATCGCCATGAACTACATCCCCCGCGAGGGCGGCAATCAGTTCAGCTTCTACGGCATCGCCACCGGCGCGAACGAGAACATGCAGGCCCTGAACTGGAACGAGTCGCTCGGGGCCCGCGGGCTCGACGAGAGCCAGGTGCAGGGACTCAAGAAGAACTGGGACTGGGGCGCCGGCTTCGGCGGGCCGCTCGTCCGCGACCGGCTGTGGTTCTACACGGCGCACCGCTGGTGGGGGTCGCAGGCCTACGCGACGGGGAGCTACCACAACGGGGCGCCGCGCGACATGCCGTACGGCCGGGCGTTCTACGAGCCCGACTTCGACCGGCCGACCGAGCAGGAGAGCACCACGCGCGACAACAGCGTCCGCCTGACGTGGCAGGCGAGCGAGCGCAACAAGATCACGTTCTCGCATGCGGACCAGGGCCACTGCCTGTGCCAGTTCTGGGCGGTCTACGGCACGGTCGACCACAACGCCTCGCTGGACTACGACTACTCGGACATCCGCAACACGCAGGCCTCCTGGACCATGCCGGCGAGCAACCGGCTGCTGTTCGAGGCGGGCGTCTCGTTCACCCGGCCCGCGGGCGACCCGAAGCCGCAGCCCGAGGTGATGCCCAACGACGTCGGGGTGCAGATCGGGAGCCAGGGCATCAACATCAACGCCCTCATGTGGCTCGGCGCGAACACGCCGGCCATCTACGGACAGGGCAACAACTTCCCCAATTTCACCTCGCGCGCCTCGATGTCGTACGTGACCGGGTCGCACAACTTCAAGGTGGGCATGACCCGCACCCACGTGGGGGAGAACCACCCGGAGTCCTACCTTCAGAACCACCGGGCCTACCGCTTCAGCGAGCCCGGTATTCCGCAATTCGTCTATCAGTACGCCTCCCCGACGGCGTCCTACCAGGAGGCGGTGCTGACGGGGATCTACGCGCAGGACCAGTGGACCATCGACCGGCTGACGCTCAACCTCGGGGTGCGCTACGACCACCTCAACGGCTGGGTTCCCGCCCAGACGAGTCCGGTCGGCGCGTACGTGCCCGCCGTCTCGACCGAGCGGCTGGACAACTTCCCCAACTACCGTGACCTCGGCGCGCGGCTGGGCGCCGCCTACGACCTGTTCGGAGACGGCCGGACGGCGCTGAAGTGGAACTCGGGCCGGTACGTGAACGCCATCGGCACGATCCTGGCGCAGGCCAGGAACCCGCTGGAGTCGATCATCCGCAACACGTCTCGGACCTGGGACGACCACAACGGGGACCTGATTCCGGACTGCAACTTCAGCATCCTCCACTCCACGAGCGGCGAGTGCGGGCCGGTCGCCCACCCCGAGTTCGGCTCGCCCACCGTGACCCGTTCGTTCGCCCCGGGCGTGCTCAGCGGCTGGAACAACCGGCGGGCCAACTGGCAGCACTCGGTCGGCATCCAGCACGAGCTGATGGAGGGCCTGTCGGTCGAGGTGGCCTACTTCCGCCGCAACAACATGAACTTCCTCGTGGCCGACAACCTCAACATCGGGCCGGAGCACTTCACCCCGTTCACCATCATCGCTCCCGAAGATCCGGTGCTCGGCTCCTACAGCGGCCAGGTGATGGAAGGCCTGTACGCCATCAGCCCGGAGGGGGCTGCCCTCGGCACCAACAACCAGATGGTTCACGCCAGTGAGTTCGGGGACATGTGGGAGACCTTCAACGGCATCGACTTCATCTTCGACGGGCGGTTTCCCAACGGCGTCACGCTCGCCGGCGGCGTCGCCACGGGGGCGTCGGAAATCTACGAGTGCTTCGTCGTCGACGATCCGATGCAGGCGCGGGATGGATACTGCAATTTCGCGCCGGCCTGGTCCGACAGGACGCAGTACAAGCTCAACGGCTCGGTGCCGCTGCCGTACGACATGGCGTTCTCGTTCGTGTTCCAGAGCATTCCGGGCGAGCGCCGGTTCTCCAACTATGGCGTAGACCGCCAGCGCGATTTCGTCGAAGCGCAGCTCGGTCACGAGTTGGTGGCACCGTTCCAGGTCCCGCTGTTCCCCGGCGGCATCGGGTTCTACAGCGACGCCCGGGGCGGCACCCTGACGACTTCCCGGTACGTCGACAACTCCGTCCAGTGGGAGCCGCAGGTGAACCAGCTCGATCTGCGACTCACCAAGATCCTGCGCTTCGGCGGGGGGCTCATCCGGGCCAACGTCGACCTCTTCAACCTCTTCAACGCCGGCGCCGTCACCCGCGTGATCGACACCTACACCACCCCGGGCGACTACCCGCGCGTGACCGGGATCATGAACGGCCGCCTGCTCAAGTTCGGCGCGACCATCGACTGGTAGGCCGAGCCGCATTCCGATCGGCGATTCCGCAGGGCGGGGGGCAACCCCCGCCCTCTTTTTTTTGGGGGGGCGCCGGCAACAGCCGGCAGATCCGTTGCACGCCCCCGACCCGCGCCTGCCACCGATCACGTGCAGCCAGGCACTTGATTTTGGTCTTGACGCACGCCGCGGAACGGGCACACACTTTCGCTCTGGCGGGATGGCAAGGGCTTGCGCGTCGGCACGCGATTCAGCGTGTCGATTCCGAGTCGAAGCCGCGCGCGATTCGTCGTACGGCGTTTTTTGGTGCGTAGTTGGCGGACAGGCTGGCGGCGGAGCCGGCCTCAAAGCGGGAGGTAGGCCATGCACCGGAGAGTCGTTCTGGCGGCGAGTTCGTTGACCCTGTCAATGCTCCTCATGTTTCCGGCGGGCGCGGCAGCCCAGACCGGCAGCATCGCGGGCCAGGTGGTGGACGAGACCGGAGGCGTCCTCCCCGGCGTCACCGTGGAAGCGAGCAGTCCGGCGCTGATTGAAGGCGTCCGGACGGCCTTCACCGACGGCTCGGGCCGCTACGGCCTCGAGGCGCTGCGGCCCGGCACCTACACCGTCACGTTCACGCTCCCCGGCTTCAGCACGTTCGTCCGCGAGGGCATCGAGATCGCCACCGGCTTCTCGGCGAACGTCGACGCCACCATGACCGTCGGCGCGGTCGAGGAGACGGTAACCGTCTCCGGCGCCAGCCCGGTCATCGACGTGCAGAACGTCGTGCACCAGGAGAACATCTCCAACGAGACCCTGGACATCCTGCCCACCGGCCGGACCTACTCGGGCTACGCCGCGCTCACCGTCGGCGCCCAGACGGACATCCTGGGCGGCGGCCAGGACGTCGGCGGGAGCGTCGGCGACACCTGGGGCACCGTCATCATCCACGGCAGCGCGACCTACGACGGCGAGGTCATGTGGGACGGCATGTCGGTGACGGCCTCGGTCACGTCCGGGGGAGGCACCGGAAAGCTGTTCTTCGCCAACCAGGCGGCGGTCGAGGAGGTCGTGATGGCGACCGGCGGCATGGACGCCGAGACGGGCTTCGGCGCCATCGCCATGAACTACATCCCCCGCGAGGGCGGCAACGCCTTCAGCTTCTACGGGATCGGCAACGGCGCGAACGAGAACATGCAGGCCCTGAACTGGGACGAGTCGCTCCTGGCGCGCGGGCTCGACGAACGCCAGGTGCGGGGGCTCCGGAAGAACTGGGACTGGGGCCTCGGCGTCGGCGGGCCGATCGTCCGCGACCGGCTGTGGTTCTACACGGCGCACCGCTGGTGGGGGTCGCAGACCTACGCGCCGGGGAGCTTCCACAACGGGGCCTGGGACAATCCGGACCGGGTCCGTTCGTACGGGGCGGCGTTCTACGATCCCGACTTCGACCGGCCGACGGAGCAGGAGAGCACCACGCGCGACAACAGCATCCGCCTGACGTGGCAGGCGAGCGAGCGCAACAAGCTCACCTTTTCGCATGCCGACCAGCGCCACTGTCTGTGCCAGTTCTGGTCGATATTCGGCGTTGTCGACCACAACGCCTCGATGGACTACGACATCGGCGACATCAGCAACACGCAGGTCTCCTGGACCATGCCGGCGAGCAACCGGCTGTTGTTCGAGGCGGGGGTCTCGTTCATGCGGCCCTTCGCCGACCCGGGGCCGCAGCAGGAAGTGGACCTCGCCAACGACATCGGCGTCTGGATCGCTTCGGAAGGCATCAACATCAACGCGCTCATGTGGCTCGGCGCGAACACGCCGGCCATCTATGGACAGGGCAACAACTGGCCCAACTACACCGCGCGTGCCTCGATGTCGTACGTGACCGGGTCGCACAACTTCAAGGTGGGCATGACCCGCACCCACGTGGGAGAGAACCACCCCAGTTCCTACATTCTGGGCGCCAGGTCCTACGTCTTCAGCGAGCCCGGGGTGCCGCTCTCGGTCCGGCAGTACGCCTCGCCCACGGCTTCCTTTCAGGAAGCGGTTCTCATGGGGATCTACGCGCAGGACCAGTGGACCATCGACCGGCTGACGCTCAACCTCGGGGTGCGCTACGACCACCTCAACGGCTGGGTTCCCGCCCAGGAGTCCCCGATCGGCGTGTACAACCCCTCGGTCTCGACCGACCGCCTGAACGACTTTCCCAACTTCCGTGACCTGAACGCGCGGCTGGGTCTCGCCTACGACCTGTTCGGCAACGGCCGGACGGCGCTGAAGTGGAACTCGGGCCGGTACGTGAACGCCGTCGGCACGATTCTGGCGCAGGCCAAGAACCCGCTGGAATCGCTCATACGCAACACGAATCGGTCCTGGGACGACCTGAACGGGAACCTGATTCCGGACTGCGACTTCAGCATCCTCCACCAGCCGACCGGCGAGTGCGGGGCGGTCGTCCACCCGGAGTTCGGCTCGACCCTTCCGACCCGCTCGTTCGCCCCGGGGGTGCTCAGCGGCTGGAACAACCGGCGGGCCAACTGGCAGCACTCGGTCGGGATCCAGCACGAGCTGACCGAGGGCCTGTCGATCGAGGTGGCGTACTTCCGCCGCAACAACATGAACTTCCTCGTGGCCGACAACCTCAACATCGGGCCGGAGCACTTCACCGAGTTCAGCATCGTCGCCCCTACCGATCCGGTGCTCGGATCCTACAGCGGCCAGGAGCTCACCGGCCTGTACACCCTCAGCCCGGAAGGGGCCGCCCTGGGCACCAACAACCAGATGGTTCGGGCCAGTGATTGGGGGGACATGTCGGAGACCTTCAACGGGATCGACTTCATCTTCGACGGGCGGCTGCCCAACGGCGTAACGCTCGCCGGCGGCGTCGCCACGGGGGCGGTGGCAGTCAACGAGTGCTTCGTCGTCGACAATCCGATGCAGAACCGGCCCGGATACTGCAGCTACGCGCCGGCCTGGGCCGACAGGACGCAGTACAAGCTCAACGGCTCGGTGCCGCTGCCGTACGACATGGCCTTCTCGTTCGTGTTCCAGAGCATTCCGGGCGAGCGCCGGTTCTCCGACTATGCGGTCGCCCGCCAGATCGATTTCGTCGAGCAGCAGCTCGGTCACGAGCTGCTGGAAACGGGCCTGACCGTCCCGCTGTTCCCCTCCGGCATCGGGTTCTGGACCGACGCCAGGGGCGGCACGTTGACGACTTCCCGGTACATCGACAACTCCGTCGATTACGAGCCGCAGGTGAACCAGTTCGACGTGCGGCTCACCAAGATCCTGCGCTTCGGCGGGGGGCTCATCCGGGCCAACTTCGACGTCTTCAACATCTTCAACGCCAACAGCGTCACCCGGGTGGTCGACACCTACACGGACCCCGGCACCTTCCCGCGCGTGACGGGCATCATGAACGGCCGCCTGTTCAAGTTCGGCGCGACCTTCGACTGGTAGGACCAGACTGCAGCTTCACGGCGGAGGTTCCCGCGGGGCGGGGGGCGACCCCCCGCCCCGTTTTTTTCGCCGGCCGCCTCCGGATCGCCCCGGCCGATCCAACGGAATGGATGAATCCAACGGATTGAACCAGGTCTCCGCCGATCGGCTCAAGCGGAGCGCCCGGTTTTTGGGGCTCGGCGCGCACCGAACGATGGGCATACACTTTGCACCATCGTAAGATGGCACGTTTGCGCATCGACAGGCCTTCCAAACCGTGTCGATGCCGAGTCGAGGCCACGGAATTCGTCGTTGCGGCGTTGGTGCGGCGTTTGCGGGCGGACTGGGCAACAGAGCCAGCCCTTAACGCGGGAGGTAGCTGTGCACCGAACAGTCGTTCCGGCGGCGGGTTCGTTCGTTCTTTCCCTATTCCTTCTTTTTCCGGCGGGCGCGGCAGCCCAGACCGGCAGCATCGCGGGCCAGGTGGTGGACGAGACCGGAGGCGTCCTCCCCGGCGTTACCGTGGAGGCGACCAGTCCGGCGCTGATCGAGGGCGTCCGGACCGCGTTCACCGACGGCTCGGGCCGCGACGGCCTCGAGGCGCTGCGGCCCGGCACCTACACCGTCACGTTCACCCTGCCCGGCTTCAGCACGTTCATCCGCGAGGGCATCGAGATCGCCACGGGCTTCTCGGCCAACGTCGACGCGACGATGACCGTCGGCGCGGTGGAGGAGACGGTCACCGTCTCCGGCGCGAGCCCGATCATCGACGTGCAGAACGTCGTGCACCAGGAGAACATCTCCAACGAGACCCTGGACATCCTGCCCACCGGCCGCACCTACTCGGGCTACGCCGCGCTGACGGTCGGCGCCCAGACGGACATCCTGGGCGGCGGCCAGGACGTCGGCGGGAGCGTCGGCGACACCTGGGGCACCGTCATCATCCACGGCAGCGCGACCTACGACGGCGAGGTCATGTGGGACGGCATGTCGGTGACGGCCTCGGCCACGTCCGGCGGCGGCACCGGGAAGTTCTTCTTTGCCAACCAGGCGGCGGTCGAGGAGGTCGTGATGGCGACCGGCGGCATGGACGCCGAGACGGGCTTCGGCGCCATCGCCACCAACTACATCCCCAAGGAGGGCGGCAACCAGTTCAGCTTCTACGGCATCGCCACCGGCGCGAACGAGAACATGCAGAACCTGAACTGGGACCAGTCGCTCCAGGCGCGCGGACTCGACCAACGCCGGGTGCGGGGGCTCAAGAAGAACTGGGACTGGGGCGCCGGCATCGGCGGGCCGATCGTCCGCGACCGGCTGTGGTTCTACACGGCGCACCGCTGGTGGGGGTCGCAGACCTACGCGTCGGGAAGCTTCCGCAACGGGGCGTGGGAGAACCCGGAACGGCTCCGTTCGTTCGGCGCCGCGTTCTACGATCCCGACTACGACCGGCCGACGGAGCAGGAGAGCACCACGCGCGACAACCAGATCCGCCTGACGTGGCAGGCGAGCGAGCGCCACAAGGTCACGGTGTCGCATGCCGACCAGCGCCAGTGCCTGTGCCAGTTCTGGTCGGTGTTCGGCGTCGTCAGCCACAACGCGTCGGTCGTGTACGACGTCGGCGACATCAGCAACACGCAGGCTACCTGGACCATGCCGGCGAGCAACCGGCTGCTGTTCGAGGCGGGGTTTTCGTACACGAGTCCCAACGCCGTCCCGCGGCCGCAGCCCGAAGTGGACGTCGACAATCACATCGGCGTCTGGATCGCGTCGCAGGGCATCAACATCAACTCGCTCATGTTTCTCGGCGCGAACACGCCGGTCAACTACGGCGACAGAAACCATTGGCCCAACTTCACGGCCCGCGCCTCGATGTCGTACGTGACCGGGTCGCACAACTTCAAGGTGGGCGTGACCCGCACCCACGTGGGAGAAAACCACCACTTTTCCTACCTGCCGGGCGGCAGGTCCTACATCTTCAGCGAGCCCGGGGTTCCGCTCGCGGTCAACCAGTACGCCTCCCCCTCGGCTTCCCATCAGGACGCGGGCCTGCTGGGGATCTTCGCGCAGGACCAGTGGACCATCGACCGGCTGACGCTCAACCTCGGGGTGCGCTACGACCACCTCAACGGCTGGGTTCCCGCCCAGACGTCCCCGGCCGGCCTGTACACGCCCGTGGTCTCGACCGGCCGCCTGGAGGACTTTCCCAACTACCGCGACCTCAACGCGCGCCTGGGCCTCGCCTACGACCTGTTCGGCGACGGCCGGACGGCGCTGAAGTGGAACTCCGGCCGCTACGTGAACGCCATCGGCACGATCCTGGCGCAGGCCAGGAACCCGCTGGAGTCGATCATCCGCAACACGAATCGGTCCTGGGACGACCACAACGGGAACCTGGTTCCCGACTGCGACTTCAGCATCCTCCACCAGGCCAACGGCGAGTGCGGGGCGGTCGTCCACCCGGAGTTCGGCTCGCCCACCGTGACGCGCTCGTTCGCACCGGGCGTGCTCGGCGGCTGGAACAACCGGCGGGCCAACTGGCAGCACTCGGTCGGCATCCAGCACGAGCTGACCGAGGGCCTGTCGGTCGAGGTGGCGTACTTCCGCCGCGACAACTTCAACTTCCTGGTGGCCGACAACCTCAACGTCGGGCCGGAGCACTTCACCGAGTTCAGCATCATCGCCCCCACGGATCCGGCGCTCGGAGACGCCAGCGGCCAGACGCTCGGCGGCCTGTACACCCTGAGCCCGGAAGGGGCCGCCCTGGGCACCAACAACCAGATGGTGCGGGCCAGTGACTACGGGGACATGTCGGAGACATTCAACGGAGTCGACTTCACCTTCGACGGGCGGCTGCCCAACGGCGTCACGCTCGCCGGCGGCATCGCCACGGGGGCGGTGGCGGTCAACGAGTGCTTCGTCGTCGACAATCCCCTGCAGAACCGGCCCGGATACTGCAGCTATGCGCCGGCCTGGTCCGACCGGACGCAGTACAAGCTCAACGGCTCGGTGCCGCTGCCGTACGACATGGCCTTCTCGTTCGTGCTGCAGAGCATTCCGGGAGAGCGCCGCTTCTCCGACTACGCGGTCGCCCGCCAGCTCGATTTCGTGGAACAGCAGCTCGGTCACCCGTTGCTGGAAACGGGCCTGACCGTCCCGCTGTTCCCTTCCGGCATCGGGTTCTGGACCGACGCCAGGGGCGGCACCCTGACGACTTCCCGGTACATCGACAACTCCGTCCAGTACGAGCCGCAGGTGAACCAGCTCGATCTGCGGCTTACCAAGATCCTGCGCTTCGGCGGGGGGCTCATCCGGGCCAACTTCGACGTCTTCAACGTCTTCAACGCCAGCGCCGTCACCCGGGTGAGCGACACCTACACGAACCCCGGCTCGTTCCCGAGCGTGGCGGGGATCATGAACGGCCGCCTGTTCAAGTTCGGCGCGACCCTCGACTGGTAGGTCGAGCCGAAATCCAGACGGCGATGCCGCAGGGCGGGGGGACGTGCCCCCGCCCTTTTTCTTGCGCCCGCAACCCGTCGGACCGACTGCCCGCCTCCGCCTGCCTGTTCCATCAGCGCCCGCGCCGGACCCTGCTTGCCCCAACCGCGACGCGCGCATACGATAATTTGACCGTGACCTTCCATTTTTCGAGATGAAATGGAATTCGTCAGTCGATTCTTCCGCATACCCGAGCAGACCTGCTTCCTGTTCGGCCCGCGCGGCACCGGCAAGAGCACGTGGCTTCGCCACCGCCTGCCCGCCGCGCGGTTCCTGGACCTGCTGGACCCTCCCCTTCACCGCAGCCTCAGCGCGCGCCCCGAGCGCCTGCGGGAGCTGCTGGCAGGCGCGCCGCAGCAGCGGACGGTGGTCATCGACGAGATTCAGCGCATCCCGGAGCTGCTCACGGTTGTCCATGCCATCCTGGAGGAGCCATCGCCGCCGCGCTTCATCCTGACCGGGTCCAGCGCCCGCAAGCTCCGCCGGGGCGGGGTCGACCTGCTGGGCGGTCGCGCCGTACACCGCACGCTGCATCCGTTCATGGCCGCGGAGCTGCCCGCGTTCGACCTGGCGCGCGCGCTGCAGATCGGCCTGGTGCCGCTGGTGGCGGGTGCGTCCGATCCGGCCGCGACCCTGGACGGCTACGCCAGCCTGTACCTCGATCAGGAGGTGCGGGCCGAGGGGCTCACCCGCAACGTGGGCAGCTTCACCCGCTTTCTGGAAGCGGTCAGCTTCTCGCACGCGGCGCAGCTCAACGTCTCGGCCGTGGCCCGGGAATGCGAGGTCGAGCGCAAGGTGGTCGCCGGCTACGTCAGCATTCTCGAGGACCTGCTGCTGGCCTTCCGGCTGCCGGTCTTTCGCAAGCGCGCCAAGCGTGCGACCGTGGTCCACGACAAGCTGTACCTGTTCGATGCGGGCGTGTTTCGCTCCCTGCGGCCCAGCGGTCCCCTCGACCGGGCCGGCGACATCGACGGCCAGGCGCTCGAGGGGCTGGTGGCTCAGCACCTCCGGGCGTGGGTCGCGTACTCCAGCCGCGGCGCGGAGATCTTCTTCTGGCGCACCCGCGCCGGAACGGAGGTCGACTTCGTCGTCTACGGGGAGCCGGGCCTGCAGGCGTTCGAGGTCAAGAACGCGGCCAGGGTGCACGCCGGCGATCTGCGGCCGCTGCATGCATTCCGCGAGGACTATCCGGAGGCGGACGCCGCCCTGCTCTACCGCGGCCGGGAGCGCCTGCGGATCGACGGCATCTGGTGCCTGCCCGTCGAGGACTTCCTGCGCCGGATGGCGCCGGACCAGGGCTTGCTGGCCTGGCTGTAGCCGGCGGCGGACGACCGGGATCGTCGGCGGCGCGCCCAGGCAGTCCACGGCACGACCCCGCGTCGCACCGGGAGCAGCGAGGCGCGCGGCCGACAAGGCGCGTCTACGTCTTCTCCAGCGGCGCGTGGTCGAGGCCATGCGCCGCGGCCACGGCGGCGTGCGTCACCTGCCCGTCGACGACGTTGACGCCCCTGGCCAGCGCCGGGTCGCGCTCCGCCGCGGCGCGCCAGCCGCGGTCGGCGATCTCCAGCGCGTAGGCCATCGTGGCGTTGGTCAGGGCGTAGGTCGACGTGTGCGGGACCGCGCCGGGCATGTTCGAGACGCAGTAGTGGACCACGCCCTCCTCGACGTAGCGCGGGTCGTGGTGGGTCGTCGGCCGGCTGGTCTCGGCGCACCCGCCCTGGTCGACGGCCACGTCGACGAGCGCCGACCCCGGCTCCATCTGCGCCAGGTGCGCACGGGTGACCAGGCGCGGCGTGCGGGCGCCCGGGATGAGCACCGAGCAGAGAACGAGATCGGCCGACGCGACGGCGCCCTCGATGTTTGCGGCGTTCGACATGAGCGTGGTGACGTGCCCCTGGACGACGTCGCGCACGTAGGCGAGGCGCAGCGGGTTGATGTCGACGATCGTGACGTCGGCCCCGAACCCGACGCCCACGACGCAGGCGTTCAGCCCGACGACACCCGCGCCGATGATGGTCACGCGGCCACGCCGCACGCCCGAGACGCCCGGCAGCAGCAGCCCCTTGCCGCCCGAGCGCATCTCGAGCGACGCGGCCCCCGCCTGGATCGACAGCCGTCCGGCCACCTCCGACATCGGCACCAGCAGCGGCAGCGTCCCGTCGGAAAGCTGCACCGTCTCGTAGCCGATGCCGACGACGCGGCGCTCGAGCAGCCGGGCCGTCAGCTCGCGCGAGGCCGCCAGGTGCAGGTAGGTGAACACGATCTGGCCCGGCCGCATCCGGTCGAACTCGGGCTCGAGCGGCTCCTTGACCTTGAGCACGAGGTCGGCGCGCGCCCAGACCTCATCGGCTCCGCCGGCCACGCTGGCGCCGGCCGCCCGGTACGCGTCGTCCGGAATCGCGCTGCCGACCCCCGCGCCGGCCTCGATGACGACCTCGTGCCCGCGCGCCGCGAACGCCGCCACGCCGGACGGCGTGATGGCGACGCGGTTCTCGTCCGCCTTGATCTCCGTCGGGATGCCGATACGCATGGTACGACGGTACCACGCCGCTGCGGGGTCGTGATGGAGGGTCGCTGCCGCCCTGCTTGCAGGTATCACACCGGAGGTGTATCGTCCTACTTGACAATACACATTCATTCCACAAGGGCTCGTCTCCATGCGCACGAACATCGTCATCGACGACAACCTCCTGGAACGCGCCATGCGCGTCACCGGTGCGAAGACCAAGCGCGAGGCCGTCGAGTTGGGCCTAGCGTCGCTCGTGCGGTTGAAGGAGCAGGAGGATATCCGTGACTTGCGCGGCAAGCTGCGCTGGACCGGCGACCTCGACAGGATGAGGCGCGACCGGTGATTCTGGTCGATTCCAGCGTCTGGATCGACTACTTCAACGGGCGGCGTACGCCGCAGACCGACTATCTCGACGGCCTGCTGGGCAACGACGTCGCCGCAACGGGCGACCTGATTCTCGTGGAAGTGCTTCAGGGCTTTCGAGACGACGCCGACCTGGCGGCGGCGAGGAACGCCCTGTCGAGGTTGCCGTCCTTCGACCTGCTCGGGCGCGAGCGGGTGGACCGCGCCGCCGGCCGCTATCGCGAGCTGCGCACCGTCGGCGTCACGCCGCGCAAGACGGTCGATGTCGTCATCGGCTCGTTCTGCATCGATGAGCGACTGCCCCTGCTGTTCTCCGACCGCGACTTCGTGCCGATGGTCGAGCATCTGGGATTGGTCTCGGCCATACCGTAGCCCGTGTCGATCGCTCGCCGCGTCAACCGTGAAGCGGTGGTCGTGCTCGGCTGGGGGCGCGCCATCCTGATGCAGCTCGCGCATCCCCTGGTCGCTGCCGGCGTCGGTGCCCACAGCGGGTTCGACGCCGGACCGCTGGCCTACGTGCGGCGCATGCGCCGGACGATCTCGGCCATGCTGTCGCTCACCTTCGGCAGCGAGTCGGAGATCCGGCGGACGGCCGGGCGAATCAACGCCATCCACCGGCGGGTGCACGGCCGCCTCGATCGCGCGGTCGGCCCCTACGCGGCCGGCACCCCCTACGACGCCACGGATCCGGCGCTGCTCGCCTGGGTCCACGCCACGCTGGTCGACAGCCAGTTGCGGACCTACGCTCTGTTCGTCGGGCCCCTGACGCCCGCCGAACAGGACCGCTACTGCGCCGAGGCGGCGCAGGTCGGCCCCCGGCTCGGCGCAGCGCCGGGCGCGCTGCCGGCCACGCGGGACGCGCTCGATCGCTACCTCCGCGAGATGCAGCAGGCGGGCCGCCTCGCAGTCGGCGAGCAGGCGCGGCGTCTGGCCGCGGCGCTCCTCGCGCTGCCCGGCGGTCCGTGCGTGGCGCCGGCACGCTGGCTCGGCCGGCTGACCACCGTCGGCCTGCTACCCGCGCCGCTCCGCGACGGCTACGGCTTCGTCTGGGGCGAGCGGGACGCCCGCCGGTTGCACGCCTCCGCCGCCGCCCTGCGCGCCGCCCGACGGGTCGCCCCGCGCGTGCTGCGCGAATGGCCCGCCGCCCACGCGAGCGCCCAAGGCGCGCACAGCGCGCCTCGGCGGTAGCGGCGCGGGGCAATGGGGTCCCCGCAAGCGAACGCCGGGGGTCCGGGGCGCAGCCCCGTCTGATGGAAGCCTGCTCTACGCCGTGAAGAAGGCGACGACCGTCCAGCAGACCGCGGCCAGGGCGGCCGCCACCGAGGCCTGGGGAATCTGCGTCTTCACGTGGTCCATCAGGTCGCACCCCGTGCAGACCGAGCTGAGCACGGTCGTGTCCGAGATCGGCGAGCACTGGTCGCCGTAGACGCTGCCGTCCATGACCGCCGCGAAGCAGAGCGTCATGAACAGCTCCGGATGCGACAGCCCCTGCGCGCCGGCCACCGCCCAGGCGAGCGGCATGGCCAGCGGGAACGCCACCGCGTAGGTGCCCCAGCTCGTGCCCGTCGAGAAGGCGATGACGATCGTCATCATCTGCAGCAGCACCGGCAGCAGGAAGTAGGGCACGCTGCCGCCGAGCTGGTCCACCAGGAAGACGCCGCCCCCGGTCTGCGTGCTGACGCTGCCGATGGTGATGGCCAGCAGGAGGATCACCGAGCCGAGCACCACGCCCTTGATGCCGTCGTGGAACCCGGCCATCAGGTCCTTGAGAGACATGCCCCGGGCCAGGGCGATGCCCGACGCCAGCAGCAGCGCGGCGCCGAACGCCCACTGCACGTTCGGCGATCCGGAGACGACGAAGGTGCCGACGGCGACGCCGATGAGCAGGCCCAGCGGCAGGAAGAACTCGAGGACGTGCGGCGCGTAGCCCGCGGGCACGTGGCTGGCCTGCAGCTCGCGAGCGCTGAGCGGCGCGGCCCCGTCGGCGTCCAGACGGCCCGTCGTGCGGGCGCGCGCCATGGCCGCCGCGAGGCGCCGGCCGAGGAACAGCGGCTTCTCGACGCTCAGCAGAAACGTCCCCAGCACGGCGAAGATGGCGTAGAAGCAGAACGGCACGCTCTGGAAGAAGAAGGCGATGCGGTCGGTCTCGGTGGCCAGGAAGCTGACCCCGGAGACGAAGATGAACGCCTGGACGTAGCCCGGCCACGCGTTGAAGGCGAGCTGCGACGCGATCGGCGAGGCGGTCGAGTCGACGATGTAGGCCAGCTCCTCGTGGCTGATCCGCTCCTTGTCCGCGATGGGCTTGACCGTGGTGCCGACCACGACGGTGCTGACCGTCCCGCCCTGGAAGAAGACGATGCCGAGCATCCAGGCCACGAGCTTGGCGCTGCGCGGGCCGCGGACGAAGCGCGCCGTCATGAACTCGGCGAACGCCTGCGCCGCGCCGGTTCGCGACCAGATGCCCATGAGGCCGCCGAGCAGCCACAGGTACAGCAGCAGGACCCCGGCCGAGTTGGTCGTCGCGAGCGACGGGATCAGCACGTCGCCGGTGATGTCGTACGTCCCGAGCAGGAGCGCGCCGGAGACGATGCCGGCCGCCAGCGCGGTGACCGGCTCGCGCGTGAGCCAGCAGAGCACCACCGCGACCGCGGCCGGCAGCAGCGACCACCACCCCCAGTGCGCCCGCGCCCGGAGCTGGTAGTAGACGGTTTCGGTCCGCCCGTCGCGGCTCTCGACCGCCGCGACGAACTCCTCCGTCACCGGCGGCCGCTCCCGCGAGCCGCCGATCGTCGCGGGATTGAGTCGCGCCCGGCCGAGCGGCACCGGCTCGAAGTACGTTCGGCGCCCTTCGGACAGGTAGTAGAGCCGGCCGTCGTCCTCCCTCCGGACGTCCAGGGTCACCTGATCGACGTTCCAGGTCGGCGGGACCGTGGCGCCGGCAATCCACGAGACGAGGATGGCCAGCGCGAAGACGATGAACTTCTGGACGCCGAGGGTCATCTCGCCTCCACCGGCCTCGCAGCCGCGCGCCGACCGACTCGGCCCAACCGTGCCGGGAGTCCGCGCCGTGGAACGGCCGGGACTCCTGTAGGATTGGTCGGACGGTGAGCGGAGCCGCGAGGCGACGCTCTCCCGGCTAGTCTACGGCGAACTGCCGCGGAGGTGCCATGAGCTCGAAACGTGATCGCATGAACCTGCTGCCGGCGCTCGCGGGCGTGCTGGCGCTGCTGGCCCCCGCGTGCGGCGCCTCGGAAGAGCCGCCCGCGGCGATGGACGAACCGGAAACCGCGGCGGCCGCGCCGCCGACGTTCGCTCACGACCCGTCGTGGCCGCGGCCGCTGCCCAACAACTGGGCCCTCGGCGACGTCTGGGGCGTGGCGGTCGACTCGCACGACAACCCCTGGATCGCCCATGCCAACAGCGACCGCATCCAGGCGCTGCTCGCCGTGGAGGGCAAGGAGCTGGCGCCGCCGATCATCCAGTTCGACCGGGAAGGCAACGTCCTCCAGGCCTGGGGCGGCCCCGGCGCGGGCTACGACTGGATGGAGGACACGTTCGCCGCCGAGCACGGCATGTTCATCGACCACGAGGACAACGTCTGGGTCATCGGCGGCGGCACCCGCGCCGACGGCGGCGTCGTCCTCAAGTTCAGGGCGAACGGCGAGTTCCTGCTGCAGATCGGCGAGAACGGCCGGACGAACGGCAGCCTCGACGAGCGCCTGCTCGGCGGGCCCACCACCGCCGCGGTCCATCCCGGCACGAACGAGGTCTTCGTCGCCGACGGCTACACCAACCAGCGCGTCATCGTGTTCGATGCGGCGACGGGCGAGTTCAAGCGCCTCTGGGGCGCGTACGGACGGCCGCCCGACGACGGCCCGGCCGAGGAGCTCACCCCGGACGGCCCGCCGCCCCAGCGCTGGGACCCGACCCACTGCGTCCGTGTCGCGCGCGACGGGACGGTCTACGTCTGTGACCGCGGCCACAACCGCGTGCACGTCTTCGAGACGGACGGCACGTTCGTCGAGGAGGTATTCGTCGAGCGGGCCACGCCGGCGCCGTGGCGCTTCGACCTCGAGAACGACCAGTACCTGGCGCGCGACGAGCCGGGCCCGGGCGTGGGATCGGCCTCGATGGTCGCGTTCTCCCACGATCCCGAGCAGCAGTACCTGTACGTCGGGTCGGCGACCAGCTACCGCAAGATCTACATCCTCGACCGGCGCACGCTGGAGCGGGTGGGCGACGTCGACACGCGCGGCGGCAACCACGAGATGGCGGTCGACTCGGCCGGCAACATCTACACGGTGGACGGCTACTCGCGCTGGCCGGAGCGGTATCTGATCTCGACGGCGCCGTGACCGCGGCCGCGCCGGCCCGCCAACGTCCCCCGACAGCCCCGTTCCACGGCGCAGGCTCCTGGGCCGCTGTAGTAGGATCGGGCCTTCCATCCGCTGGGAGACACCCGCATGAAGCGACTGTGCGCGCTGGCTATCGCAGCCTCGACCGCCCTGCTCTCCGCCCAGGACGATACCGGCCGCATGGTCGAGTGGCCGTACGTCGGCGCCGAGCAGTCCCACACGAAGCACTCCGCGCTGGCCGACATCGACAGGACGAACGTGCGCGACCTCGAGATCGCCTGGCAGTGGGACCCCAACGAGATGCCGCTGCCCGAGTACGGCGCGCGGCCGGGCAGCTTCGAGGCGACGCCGCTGATGATCGACAACACGCTCTACTTCTCGACCATGTACTCGCGCGTCGTCGCGCTCGACGCGGAGACCGGGGCCGAGAAGTGGGCGTTCGACCCGCGCGTCTACGAGCTGGGCGGCCGCGGCGCGAGTCCCGGCGGCTTCAAGCACCGCGGCGTGGCGTTCCGGCGCGAGGGCGACGAGCTGCACCTGTTCCTCAACAGCCGGGTCCGCCTCTACGCCCTCGACGCAGCCACGGGCCAACTGCTCCCCGGCTTCGGCGACGGCGGCAGCGTCCACCTGACGCAGGGGCACGGCCGCGAGGTGCGCGACGACGACTTCGACCAGACGTCGCCGCCGGTCGTCTTCGAGGACCTCGTCATCGTGGGCAGCCGCGTGCCCGACCGGGTGCAGCGCCGCTTCGACACGCCCGGGTCGGTGCAGGCGTTCGACGCCCGCACGGGCGAGCGGCGCTGGATCTTCTTCACGGTGCCGCAGTCGAACGACGCCTTCGGCGCCGACACCTGGGAGGACCAGTCCTGGCGCTACACCGGGCACGCCAACGTCTGGGGCCTGATGTCGCTCGACGAGCAGCGGGGGCTCCTGTACGTGCCGACCAGCACGCCGAGCAGCGACTACTGGGGCGGACGGCGGGTCGGCGCCAACCTGTTCGCCGAGTCGCTCCTCTGCCTCGACGCGCGCACCGGCGAGCGGCTGTGGCACTTCCAGGCGGTGCACCACGGGCTGTGGGACTACGACTTCACGTCGCCGCCCAACCTGGTCACCATCACCGTCGACGGCCGCGAGATCGACGCCGTGGCCGAGGTCTCGAAGCAGGGCTTCACGTACGTCTTCGACCGGGTGACGGGCGAGCCGGTGTGGCCGATCGAGGAACGGCCGGTCGACACCACCACCGACGTGCCGGGCGAGGTCCCCTACCCGACGCAGCCGTTCCCGACCAGGCCCCCCGCGTTCGCCGGCCAGGGCGTCTCGCTGGACGACGCCAACGACCTGACGCCGGAGATCAACACCATCGCGCGCGAGGAGATGGGCCGCTTCCGGATCGGGCCGCTGTTCACGCCGCCCGCGCTGCGCGGCACCCTACAGCGGCCCCGCATCGACGGCGGCGCCAACTGGGGCGGCGCGGCCTTCGACCCGGAGACCGGCCTGCTGTACGTCCGCTCGTCCGAGGGCACCAGCGCCAACCAGGTGTGCGAGGTGCTGGGCGAGGACCCGGACGTGGACGTCGACTTCAGCAACAACTGCCCGCACGGCGCGGCCGGACAGATCTTCGCCGGCCGGCCCGGCGCCACGGAGGTAGCGCGCAGCCGGCTGGGGCCCATCCCGCTGATCAAGCCGCCCTACGCGTACCTGACCGCCATCGACCTGAACCGGGGCGAGATCGCCTGGCGAGTGCCGTTCGGCGAGGGCAGCCGGATCGTCCGCAACCACCCGCTGCTGCGAGGCGTCGACCTGCCCGACCGGCTGGGCACGCCCGGCGCCAACGGGCTGATGGTGACGGCCGGCGGGCTGGTCTTCATCGGCGGCGGCGACCCGCACCTCTACGCCTTCGACAAGGCGACCGGCGCGGAGGTATGGCGCGGCGCAACCCCCTACCGCACGAGCGGCAACCCGATGACGTACCGCACGCCGTCGGGCTGGCAGTTCATCGTGATCGCGACCGGCGCGGGCCCGGACGCCGCCCTCGTCGCCTTCACGCTGCCGAGCTAGAGGTGGTACCGATGCGAAGACTACCGATCGGGCCGTGCTGCGTGCTCGCGTTCGCGCTCGGCGCCGGAACGGCCGGCGCGCAGGAGCCCGGCCCGGTCGAGTGGCCCTACGTGGGCGGCGACCAGGCCCACAGCAAGTACTCGGCGCTGGCCGACATCGACCGGGCCAACGTCGCCGATCTCGAGATTGCCTGGGATTGGGACGCCGGCGAGCTCCCGCTGCCCGAGTACGGCACCCGGCCGGGGCGCTTCGAGGCCACCCCGCTGATGATCGACGACACGCTGTACGTCACCACGATGTACGCCCGCGTCGTCGCGCTCGACGCCGAGACGGGCGAAGAACGGTGGCGGTTCGATCCCGAGACGTTCCGCTACGGCGGCGAGGGCACGCCGCCGGGCGGCTTCAAGCACCGCGGCGTCGCCTACTGGCGCGACGGCGAGCACGTGCGGCTGTTCCTCAACAGCCGCTACTGGCTCTACGCCCTCGATGCCGAGACCGGACAGCTCGTCGGCAGCTTCGGCGACGGGGGCAGCATCGCGCTGACGGAAGGCCACGGCCGCGACGTGCTGCGCGACGCGTTCGACCAGACGTCGACCCCGGTGGTCTTCGAGGATCTGGTCATCGTCGGCAGCCGCGTGCCCGACCGCATCAAGCGCCGCATGGACACGCCCGGGACGGTGCAGGCGTTCGATACCCGCACGGGGCAGCGGAAGTGGGTGTTCCACACGATCCCGCAGTCCAACGACGCGTTCGGGGCGGACACCTGGGAGGACCAGTCCTGGCGCTACACCGGGCACGCCAACGTGTGGGGCCTGATGTCGCTCGACGCAGAGCGGGGGCTCCTGTACGTGCCGACCAGCACGCCCAGCAGCGACTACTGGGGCGGCCGGCGGATCGGCGCCAATCTGTTCGCCGAGTCGCTCATCTGCCTGGATGCGCGCACGGGCGAGCGGCAATGGCACTTCCAGGCGGTGCACCACGGGCTGTGGGACTACGACCTCACGGCGCCCCCCAATCTCGTCACGATCACGGTCGACGGCCGCACGATCGACGCGGTGGCCGAGGTCTCGAAGATCGGCTTCACCTACGTCTTCGACCGGGTTACCGGCGAGCCGGTGTGGCCGATCGAGGAGCGGCCGGTCGACACGACCACCGACGTGCCGGGCGAGGTGCCCTACCCCACGCAGCCGTTCCCGACGAAGCCGCCGCCGTTCAGCGGCCAGGGCGTCGCGCTGGCGGACGCCAACGACCTGACGCCCGAGATCAGGGCGCTCGCCGAGGAAACGATGCGCGGGTTCCGGCTGGGTCCGCTCTACACGCCGCCCGCGATGCGCGGCACGCTGATTCGGCCGATGGTCACGGGCGGCGCCAACTGGGGCGGGGCCGCGTTCGACCCCGAGACCGGCTGGCTCTACGTGCGCGCGTCGGAAGGCACGAGCGTCATCCAGGTGTGCGAGCGCAGCGACGAGGAGCATCCGACGGCCGACGCCGAGTACGTGGGCGGCAGCGCCTGCACGGAGGCCCGCGAGCGGGTGCGCGCGCGGCTGGGCGCCATCCCCCTGATCAAGCCGCCGTACGCCTGGCTGGCCGCCATCGACCTCAACCGCGGCGAGATCGCGTGGAAGGTGCCGTTCGGCGAGGGCAGCCCCGCCGTCCGCCGGCATCCGCTGCTGGCCGGCGTCGAGCTGCCGGCGCGGCTGGGCACGTACGGCAACAACGGCTCGATGGTCAGCGGGGGCGGCCTGCTCTTCATCGGCGGCGGCGACCCGTACCTGTACGCGTTCGACAAGACCACGGGCGAAGAGGTGTGGCGGGGCGCCACGGCCTTCCCCACCAGCGGCAACCCGATGACGTACCGGACACGGTCCGGGCGCCAGTTCGTCGCCATCGCCGCCGGCGCCGGCCCGGACGCGTCGCTCGTCGCCTTCGCCCTGCCCGAGTAGACAACCACCGAGGGAGATTCCGCATGGCCCGTCCGACACTCTCGTGCCTCATCGCGGTTTGCCTGCTGGCCGGATTCGCGGCCGCCGTCCCGGCGCAGCTCGCCAGCTTCGAGCCGATTACCGACGCCGAGCTCCTCGACCCCGAGCCGGGCGACTGGATCAACTGGCGCCGCACGATCGATGGCCAGGGCTACAGCCCGCTCGACCAGATCGACCGCGAGAACGTGGCGAATCTCCAGCTCGTCTGGTCGTGGGAGACGCTGGCCGGCACCGACGAGGTGACGCCGCTGGTCCACGACGGCGTCATGTACATCCCCAGCCGCAGCGGCGTGGTGGCGCTCGACGCGGTCACCGGCGACGAGCTCTGGGCGCACCTGCGCACGGGTCGGCCGATGCCGTCCAACCCCGATCTGCCCACCAACCGGCAGCCGGGGCTGGCGCGGCGCAACATCGCCATCTACGACGACAAGATCTACGCCGGCACGAGCGAGGCGCAGCTCATCGCGCTCGACGCCCGCACCGGCGAGGTGGTGTGGGAGCAGCAGGTGGCCGACAGCGAGCTCGGCTACCGCTACACGAGCGGCCCCATCATCGTGAAGGGCATGGTGGTCGCGGGCATCACGGGCTGCGAGTACTACAAGAACGACGTCTGCTTCATCTCGGCCCACGACGCCCAGACCGGCGCCCAGTTGTGGCGCACCTCCACGGTGGCCCGCCCGGGCGAGCCCGGCGGCGACACCTGGGGCGACCTGACGCTCACGTTCCGGGCCGGCGCCGACGCCTGGATCCCCGGCAGCTACGACCCGGACGCCGACCTCATCTACTGGTCCACCGCGCAGCCCAAGCCCTGGGCCAGCGCGCAGCGCGGCACCGAGGGCGCGGCGCTGTACAGCAACTCGACGCTGGCGCTCGACCCGGAGACCGGCGAGATCGAGTGGTACTTCCAGCACATTCCGGCCGAGACGCACGACCTCGACGAGGTGTTCGAGCTGGTCGTCGTCGACCGCGGCGACCGGCGGGGGCTGTTCAAGATGGGCAAGATCGGCGTCCTCTGGGAGCTCGATCCGAAGACCGGCGAGTACCTCGCCGCCCACGACCTCGGCTTCCAGGACATCGTGGACCTGCATCCGACGACCGGCCAGGGCATCCTGCGCCGGGAGCGGATTCCGCAGCTCGACGTCCCGGTGGACTACTGCCCCGGCCCGGGCGGCCTCAAGAACCTGTGGGCGATGGCCTACCACCCGGAGACCGACGCGTTCTACATTCCGCTGACCCCCGGCTGCGCCCACTCGGTCTTCGGGCCGATGCCCGAGCCCGCGGAGATCGGCGGCGGCGGGGTCGGCCCCAACGACCGGCGCTTCCTGGCCCATCCGCAGAGCCCCGACCACCTCGGCATCTTCGTGGCGCTGCACAGCCGCACCGGGGAGGTGCTGTGGCGCCGCCCCAGCAAGCTGCAGTACGGCACGTCGGCGCTGACCACCGGCGGCGGCCTCGTGTTCGTGGGCAACCTCGACCGCCGCATCTACGCCCTCGACGCGCGCAACGGCGACGTCCTGTGGCAGACACGCACGCCGACCGCGGCCGATGGCTTCCCGATCACGTACGCCGTCGACGGGCGCCAGTACGTCGCGATACCGTCCGGCCCGGGCTGGTTCCTGGCGTGGCGCAACGCCGAGCTGGTGTTCGACGACGTGCGCCGGCCCCGCACCCGCGGCTCGGTGATGCACGTCTTCGCGCTGCCGGAGCATGATAGCGTTCCGCAGTAGTCCGTAGAGGGCCGAGGTCCGGCCGGGACGCCATGGGGATGGTGGAACGCGCCGCCGCAGCCGCGACCGCATCCGCACCCGCTTCGGCCTCCACCGACACCCGTGCAGCAACGCTGCTTCGAGCTGCTGGGAGCGACCCGCAAATGTAGCCAGCACCCAACTCCATCGAAAGCCATAACTCTAACGGACACAGTTACTTATGCGCGATCTACCGCGAGACGTCCGGCTAGTGGTGTGTCCCCAAAACTGCTTGACGGCTAGCCGCGCCTTGAGTAGTATGCGGGTCGGTATGAACCACCCCGCCGCACCGCGGAGTTGCCGCTCGATGGCCAAGGCGGCCGGCGTGAGCCGCTCCACCGTCCAGCGCATCTGGGACGCGCACGGTCTGAACCCGCCGGACCAGGCCGTGGTGCCGTGCGTGGATGAGAAGAGCCAGATTCAGGCCCTGGACCGCACGCAGCCGGGCCTGCCGATGAAGCCGGGCCGCTGCGGCACCATGACTCAACCCGCGGTTTCGGCGGGTTTCCCAAGAAACTTGCCCGGACGAGCGCTCAGCCCGAGGACGGTTTCCAAGGACCTGTGGGCGCGCTCTTTGCGTCCACGGGTCCGGCAGCTTCGACAGGCCGGCCTGCAACGGCCTGATGTAGTAGCGCGTGCGATAGGAGGCAGCAATGACGAAAAGCCAATTCCGTGAGTTTTTGTTCGGAGCGAAACACCTTACCGGACTGCTGGTCGCAGCAACTACGGTCGCCGTACTCCTTTTCATGGAAGTTGGCGCCGTTGGACAAGAAGTTGGTGCCGTTGAACACAGTGTGTCGGCGCTGCCGTCGACTGAGCAGGCGCCGGGATATAACCCGACGACCCCAGCAAAAGTTGAGCTGGGCAGGCTGCTGTTCTGGGACCCGCTTTTGTCGGGACCCCAAGACGTAGCCTGCGCGACGTGCCATCATCCCCAAAACGCCTATGCGGAGGACCGCGACCTGTCGCTCGGCGTGAAGGGCATCGGCCGGGGCCGCTTCCGGCGTGACGGGCATCTCGTCAAACGCAATAGTCCGACGGTTCTGAACGTTGCTTTCAACGGCATCGATGAATCGGGCAGCTACGACCCGGCGACTGCGCCGGTGTTCTGGGACAATCGCATCAGGAGCCTCGAATCGCAGGCGCTCGAACCGCTCAAGTCGTTTGAGGAAATGCGCGGGGACACCTACCCGGAGGATGAGGCTGTCGCGAGAGTGGTGGCGAAGCTCCAGGCCAACGCCGAGTACCAAAGCCTGTTCGCCGAGGCCTTCGGCGGTGAACAGCCGGTCACCGCGGAAAACCTGGGCAGGGCGATAGCGGCGTTCATGCGGTCGCTGCTGGCCAACAACGCGCCGTTCGACCGCTACATGCGCGGCGACCGCAGCGCCATGACGCAGGAACAGGTCAGGGGAATGCAGCGCTTCGAGGAGATCGGGTGCATCAGGTGCCACAACGGGCCCATGTTCTCCGATTACAAACTGCATGTCATGGGCGTGCCCGACAACCCCGCTCTTGCATCAGGTCTCACAACGCCCGCCTCCGACGGAGGCGCGCAGCACCCTCCTTGCGCGGCAGCTCCTCCGGAGCCGCGTACTGCAGCGTCCCGAGCAGCGTGCGACAGCTATGCGTTTCGCACGGCGTCGCTGCGAAACCTCGAATTGACCTTCCCATACGGGCACAATGGCATGTTCCGGACGCTGCGCGCCGTCGTGGGGTTCTATGAAGCCACCATCGCCGGCGAGTCCCGGAACCCGAACGTCAGCTACGAGGAGCTCGATCCGCGGCTTCGCGCGTTGCAGAACGTGGACGAAGAAGACACGGATCTGATCGAGTTCCTATATGCTCTGAGCGATGGCTCGTTCGACCGTACGATTCCCGAGCGCGTACCGAGCGGCCTGCCCGTCGGCGGAAACATTCAATAGACAGAGCACGCGCCGTCGTGGTATGCTACTTTTGGACACCCGAATTTTGGGGCATCGTGATTGGAGGGACTCACATGAAACCGATCTGTCTGTTTGTACTCGGCGTAATGGCGGTTGCGATGAGCGCGCCGGCGCAGGCGCAGGTCTACGAGGAGCGCCGGACCGAGATAGTGACAGACCCCATCCAAAAGCCGTTGCTCGCCGCTCCGAACTCGGCTATGGCCAGGGACGCCACGGTCATTAAGATAATTCGGAATCCGGATGCGGGCGAAGTGGTCACGGCTGCCGACTTTACGTTTGAAGTCTTGAGGCCCGGCCCCGGCCGTATGATCTGCTACGACCTGACCGGCTTTCCCGGAGAGCGGCCGTGGTCGGTGGAGTGCACCAGCAGCGAGGCCAACCTGCCGCGCATCATGCAGAATCGAGCGTTCGCGGAGATGGGCGCCAAGGCCACGCCATTGCTGGGTGAAGGTGACAGGAGAGCGGGGTTGCCTGTCTTGTCGAGCAGCGGCACCGGAGGAATTAGGGATCTGGTTGTGGCCGCCGGGAAAGACGGAACGCGTGAGCTGTCCGAAGTCGGGTCCATCTGGTATAACCTCCGGGGCGACAGCCAGCACACCGCCATCTGGCACACGTTTATCGGCATGCCGAACCTCACGGCGGAGCAAGTCGGACTGCCGAACAACCGCGACGAGGGCGGCGCCTGGCTGATGTTTGAGGGCACGCCGGAAGCCCACATCATGATTGGCGGCCGATAACTGGCAGAGAGTTTCTCGGCCTCGGGGTTTTCGACCACGAATCAGGGGGGGGGTGTGTGACACCTTCCCCCGATTTCCCGCAGGTTGCGAATGACTTCGCTTTGCGTGAGCTTTATGAAATATCTACTGATAGGTCTTCTTGCCTCCGCTCTTCTTGCCTCCGCCACGATGTTTGCAACCCAGAGCAGACAGACGTTCTCAGGCACGATTACCGATGAGGAGTGCCCCATAGCCGATCATTCCGGAATGCGGATGGGGCCGACCGACGCTGCCTGCGCCATCGCTTGCGTCGATGACCACAGCGTCCCGTTCGTTTTGTTTGACGGCGAAGCAGTCTATCGGTTGAGCGACCAGGAAAAATCAAGAGAGTTTGCCGGAAAGAAAGTGGCAGTCGTCGGCACGCTGGACTCCGAGACCAACACGATCCAGGTCAATTCAATGGCCGCGGCCAAGTGATCCATCGATCCTCCCGGCATCCACACGGTTTTCGAATATTTCCTCATCCTGGTAGTCTCGCGGCGGCCGGACCGCGTCGATGAGCCCGACCAACCCCCACCGCACAAACCGCTCGGCCCCAAGGGGTCGCGCACCCGAGCCGGATCGGGATGCAGCAGACCCGCCTCTTGAAGCCTCTTCCGCTTCTGTGCTCGGCGGCTGGCCATGGCCGAACAGCTCGCCTCGATCCGCTCGTCCAGCAGGTTCCAGTTGTGGTGGCAGCGCGCACTCGGCTGCCTTGCCTTGACGAGACGACGCGTTTCCCTGCCTATCGCGATTCGGGCGCAGGGCCGGACCCGGACGCTGCGGGCTCGTGGCCCTGGCATGCCAGCACCGGCAGGGCCGGGTACCTGGGATAATGCGGATCCCGATCGGACCGCTCGCAGCGGTAGAAGCGACTGCCCGCGCGCGCTGTCACGACGCGCGCGTGCCGGCAACTGCGGCACAGGCCCACTGGATCCTCGGGGTCAGCTCGGCGCGGCTCCACGCCAGTACCGCCAGCCGCGTCCCTGGTGACCGAAATCGCAGCGCCCGGGGTGCAGGCATTCCGCCAGGATCTCCGCGGATTCGACCACGCGCGGGCCCGGCCGGTTGAAGTACTGGTTGCCGTCCATCATGACCACGCGCCCGCTGCGCACTGCCGACAGCCGCGGCCAGTCCGGATGGGCAACCAGCGGCGCCATCTCGCGGCAGGCGCGCTCGATGTCGAACCCGCACGGCATGACGGCGATGACGTCCGGGTCGGCCGCGGCGAGCTGCTCCATCCGCAGGTAGCCCGAGTGCTGCCCGGCCGCCCCGAAGAGGTTGGCGCCGCCCGCGCAGTCGACCAGCTCGGGGACCCAGTTGGCCGCGCTCATCAGCGGATCGATCCACTCGATGCAGGCAAGCGAAGGACGCGACGGCTCGGCGCCCGCCGCCGCCCGCACCGCCGCCAGGCGGTCCGTCAGACGGGTCACGAGCGCGTCGCCGCGAGCCGGATCGCCCAGCGCCGACGCGACGGTCCGGATGTCCCTCCAGATGTCGCCGAGCGCCATCGGCTCGAGCGACACGATGCGGGGCCGCGAGCCGACGAGCCGGCACACGGCGTCCTCGACGTCCTTCAGGCTCACCGCGCAGACCTCGCACTGGGTCTGCGTGACGATGACCGTCGGCGCGAGGCGGTCCAGGAGGTCGGGGTCGACACGGTAGACGGACAAGCCGTCGGCGACGATCGCCCGCACCTGATCGTCGATGGCCCGACCGGCGGCATCGATCGCCACCTTGGAGCTGGAGCAGACCGGCAGCGCGGTGATCGAGGCCGGGAAGTCGCATTCGTGCGAACGCCCGACCAGTTGCTGCTCGAATCCCAGCCCGCACACGATCTCCGTCGCGCTGGAGATGAGGGACACGATACGTTGCGGCACGCCATCGCCCACGGTCGACGGTCCGGTCACGGCCTTCCTCCTGCTGCAGTGCCCGGCGACGCGTCGGCGGCGTGAAGCGGCACGAGGTCGGCGAACACGAAGTCGTCGCGCTCGACGATCGGGCCGGGGACGATGCCCACCGGGCGCCGAAAGATCGGGCCGTCGAACACGAACGAATGAAACTCGCCGTTCTCGCCGCACGGGTCCACGCCGGGGGGCAGATCGGCGAGCAACGCCGCGTCGAACGCGCGGCCCGCGAACGACGCGTCGAGCACCGCGGGATTCACGCAGACCAGGACGGCCCCGAAGCCACCCGCGACGAACTCTCGGGCCAACTGCGCCGTGTCGCGCCGCCAGAGCGGAAAGATGCACTCCAGATCCCAGGCTGCGAGCTGCCGTTCGCGGTACGCCCGCAGGTCCTCGAGAAAGATGTCGCCGAACGCGACGCGCCGTATCCCGGCCGCCCGCAGCCACGCGAACGCCCGCCCCATCTCGCGCTCGTAGATCGCGTTGGAGCTCCTGGGCGGCACGGCGACCTCCGTCAGGGGAATCCCGATGGCCGCGGCCTGTTGCCGCAGCAACGCGCGCCGCACGCCGTGCATGCTGACCCGATCGTACTCGGCGGTGACCGTCGTCAGCAGCACGTCGACGTTGTACGTCCCCGCACGGGCGATCTCGGACAGCGCCAGCGCGCTGTCCTTGCCGCCGCTGAAGCACATGGCGATCGACTCCCCGTTCATGCGTGCCGTGATCATAGAATGGTTCGTCGAACCCGAGAGCGAGGGAGGCCGATCATGAGATTCCGTCATTCCGCGTCGGTTGTCGCAGCGGGCGCCCTGGCCGCGGCGGTGCTGGCAGCGTCGCCCGCGGCGGGCCAGGGCGCCCGCACCGCCTGGGGCGATCCGGATCTGCAGGGGCTCTGGAACATGACCCACGGCACGCCGCTGGAGCGGCCCGAGGGCGTCACGGCGGCGGTGCTCAGCGAGGAGGAGCGGGCCACGCGGCGCGCCGCGCGGTCGAGCGCCTTTTTCACCCCGCGGGACGGCGACCCGGGCTTCTACAACGAGTTCTGGTTCGAGTGGGGCCGGGAAGACAACCGCACGGCCATGATCGAGGACCCGCCCGACGGGCGCATCCCCATGAATCCGGGCGTCCGCGAGCGGGAGGACGCGTTGCGGGCCGCGCGGCGGGCGAAGGCCGAGTCGCCCGACACCTGGCTCGACATGTCCGTCTACGACCGCTGCATCACGCGCTGGGCGCTGCCCGCGCTGCCGACCAACTACAACAACAACTGGAACATCCTCCAGGCGCCGGGCTACGTGGTCATCTTCCAGGAGATGATTCACGACGCGCGCATCATCCCGCTCGACGGGCGGCCGCACATCGACGCCGGCATCCGGCAGTGGCTGGGCGACTCGCGCGGCCGCTGGGAGGGCGACACGCTGGTCATCGAGACCACCAACTTCAACGGCAAGCACAGCTTCAACGGCTCGCGGGAGGGCCTGCACCTGGTCGAGCGCATCCGGCGCGTCGACGCCGACAACCTCGACTGGCAGTGGACCATCACGGACGCCTTGGTCTACTCGCAGCCGTGGACCGGCTCGCTGCCCCTGACGAGCACCGCGGGACCGCTGTTCGAGTACGCCTGCCACGAGGGGAACTACGGGCTGTACAACATCCTCGCCGGGGCGCGGGTCGAGGAGGCGCGCGCGCAGGCGAAGTAGCAGGCTGCAGACCGAAGCGTGGGACCGGCCCGGGCGGGCCGGTCCCCGCCGGCTCCTACTCCTGCAGCTCGGCGTAGATCGTCTCGAAGGCCGCCTGCAGCCGATCCGTCCGGTAGTCCGGGTAGCCGTCCGAGAGGTCGAACGCCGCCATGGCCTCCTCCGCCGACTGGCCGCTCTCGAGCCCCGCCCGGGCGGCCGCCAGCACGTCGGCGTTGAAGCGCTGATAGCGCACGAAGTCGCTCCACGACGTCATCGGAATGTGGCCGGGGATCACGGTGTCGACGCCCGGGATGCCGGCCACGGCCCTCGCGAGCGTCTCCGGGTACGCCACGCCGCTGCCGCCGTTGTTGCGGTCCATGAACGGCGAGTCCTTCCACGCGAACATGTCGCCGGTGTGCATCACGCCCAGCGCGGGAAAGACGATGAACGTGTCGCCGTTGGTGTGGCCCGGGCCGAAGTGATAGAGATCGATCTGCCCGTCGCCCGCCCCGATCGACATCTTCTCGCTGTACGTGGTGTCCGGCAGGAAGCGGGCGCCGTCGCCCTGGAAGGCGTCCATCCCTTCCATGTTCGCCTTGGTGTTCTCGTGCGCGATGATGTTGACGCTGGCCGGGAAGGCGCTGTTGCTCCCGACGTGGTCCCCATGCGTGTGCGTGTTGATGATGGCCACGACCGGCTTGTCCGTGACGGTCCGGATGCGCTCCAGGATGGTCGGCCCCCACCCGGGCAGCTTGGTATCGACGATGGTCACGCCCTCGTCGGCGATGAACACGCCGATGTTGCCGCCACTGAACGCGTCGCGGTTCCACGGCCCCTCGCCGGCGATGTAGTAGAGGTTGTCCTTGACCTTCACCATCCCGGCGGCGTCGAGCTGAGCCTCCGACGGCCCCTGCGCCGCGCCGACCGCCATCGACGCCGCACCGACCGCGATGACGACCCCCAGCAGCATTCCTCGCCTCATTGCAGCTCCTCCTCTAGAAGAACACCCGTTCCACGAACCAGAACGTGCCGGCCAGGATGACCACCACGGATCCGCCGACGGCCAGGCGCCGCCCGGCGACCTCGCTCCAGCCCCGCAGCGCGGCCAGCAGCCACGCCGCCACTATCACGATGGCGACCTGCCCGAGCTCCACGCCGACGTTGAACGACAGCAGCGACCAGGCCACGTCGCGCGTCGGCAGCTCCATGGCGCGCAGCACGGACGCGAAGCCGAACCCGTGAATCAGGCCGAATCCCAGCGCGATCCAGGCCCGCATGTCGCGGCCGTCGCCCACCAGCAGGTTGTCCGCCCCCACGCAGACGATGCTCAGCGCGATGGCCGGCTCCACCAGGTGCGCCGGCGGGTTGAACAGGTTGAGCACGGCCGCCGACAGCGTGATGCTGTGCGCCAGCGTGAACGCCGTGATCACGATGAGCAGCTTCCGGATCGAGCCGCCGAGCAGCAGCAGGCCGATCAGGAACAGCACGTGGTCCGGACCGATCATGATGTGGTGGACGCCCTGCGGCACGAACTTCCCGATCACCGCGCCGGTCCCCTGCCAGGTGCCGGTGAAGTACTCCGTCTGCGGGTGGTCCGTGTCGAGAATGGCCTGCGTCCGCAGGTCGTCCCCTTCGTACACGTTGAGGAACGTCTGGTGCTGCGGATCGTACGGAAACAGGTCGGCGGTGACGATGAGGCTGCCCGGGATCCGCTCGAGGTCGTACGCGAAGCGCAGCCGCACCGACTGCCGGTCGCGCAACACCTCGGGCTCCGCCCAGACGGCAGTCAGCGCGCGCCCCGCGGCGGCCAGCTCCAGCCGCGGTCCGAGGATCTCGGCGATCTCCTCGGCGCGCCGCTCGGCCACGCCGGGCACGAGCAGCCGCTCCGGCTCGTCGATGCCGAGCTCGTGCGCGAGGTCGATCATGTGGGCGACGAGGGACGCCTCGATCGTCTCGCCGCCGATGCGCAGGTCCAGGTAGCTGAACGGAATCGGGTGCGCAACCGCCGCCCGCCCGGAGATCAGCCACAGCACGGCCAGCAGTCCCGCCGTCCGCCAGCGTCGGCCGAAGAAATCACGCATGTGAGTCTCACTCCTGCCGGGTCGCCTCGCGGTACGCCGCGCGGGCGGCGGCGCCGATCCAGCGCTCCCCCGTCCAGCCCGGGTAGGCGGCCTGCATGGCGCCCGTCACCAGCTCGGCGATCTCGTCGGCCGACCGGCCGGACGCCCTGAGCCCGCGCACCTGGGCGTCCAGCGTCTCCAGGTAGGTCCGCTGCTCGTCGATCAGCGAGCCGTCGCCGAGCGGACCGTGGCTCGGCACGACATGCCGCACCTCGAGCGCCGTCAGCTCCTCCAGCGCGCCGCGCCAGGCGGCAACGCTCGATGTCGGGCCGATGAAAACCGGAAACTGCCGGTTCATCACGACGTCGCCGGCGAGCAGCACGCCGTCGCCTTCCACGTACACCATCGTGTCGCCGCGGGTGTGGGTGGGGCCCAGGGCCAGCAGCCGGGCCCGCACGCCGCCCAGGTCGAGCGCATGCTCGCGCTCGAAGACGACGTCCGCGGCGCGATACCGCACGCCGGCCAGCAGCTCCGCGACCAGCGGCGAGAAGCTCCGGAACCGCAGGAGTCCGTCCGCGCCCAGCTCGTCGATGTCCTGCTGCTGGGACCGGGCGCGCACGATCGTGGCGGAGGCGGGAAAGGCCGCCTCCCCCGCGGCGTGCTCCGCATGATAGTGGGTGCTGGCCACGTACAGGTCGGGGCCTCTACGCACCCGGGCGACCTCGCGCAGGATGGTCTGGGCATTGACGGGTCCGAGCCCCGTATCGACCACCAGCGTCGCGCGGCTGCCGACGACGATGCCCACGTTGGGCACCAGCCGGACGCCGCCCTGTGGAATCACGTGCACGTGTTCCGAAATCCGCTCGACGATGCCTTCCCGGATCAGCGCCTCGGGACCGCCGGGCGCCTGCGCGCCGAGCGCCGCCGCCAGCGCCAGCCACGCGGCGGCCGTTGCCCCCCGAGGCGACCGTTGCGAATGCCGCGTCCTCATGGGTGCGGGATGCTCACGTCCGGGACCACGGACAGCTCGACATGGGAAGGACGCTGTGGGTCGTGGAAGACGGTCTGCGCGGCGACGATCGTTTCGGCGTCCTGGCCGAACGCGTGACCGGTGTTCGGATTGCGATCGTAGTGCGGGAAGTTGGACGAGCTGACCTCGAGCCGGACGCGGTGGCCGCGCCGGAACACGGTGGCCGTGTCGCCGAGGGGGATGGTGTACTCGTAGACCTCCCCCGGCGTGATGAGCGACGGGGCGCTCCTGGACCCGCCGCGGTAGCGCGCCCGGACGATGCGGTCGAGCACGTTGTGCGCGATGCCGTCGAGGTGCACGTCGACCAGCTTGGCCGTGAAGTCGGTGTCGCGGGCGGTCGAGGCGGCCCACAGCCTGACGGTGACCGGACCGATCACCGCGAGGTCGGCCGCGAGCGGCTCGCTCGTGTACACGAGCACGTCGTCCCGCAGCTCGATGCCCGACTGGTCGAGCGCGCCGCGCATGAGAAAGTCGCCGCAGCACAGGTTGCCGCCCAGGGTGGGGACGGGATCCGCCGGGTCGTACACGAAACGATCGGGCGGCCCGGCCGCCGCATCCCGGCTCAGGGTCCCGTCGCCGTGACGCGTGTTGGCCCGCCCGCCGCTGGCCAGGTACAGGCGCACCGGCCGCGCGTCCGGCAGCGGAAAGTCGTCGGCCGCGAGGTAGAAGCCGCCGCCCTGCGTGCCGGTGTCGGGCGGTACCATCACGAAGAGCCGCGCGGCGGGCTCGCGGTCGATGCCGTTGTCGGCCCCCTTGAGGTGATGGTCGAACCAGCTGGCCGCCAGCGTCTCGTCGAACGTCTGCGCCTCCGGACCCCAGTCGATCAGCCCCTGCTCCCGCGTGTGCCCGCAGCAGGTCATGACCAGCTTCGTGCCGCGCCGCGCGGCCGGCGACCCCGCGCCGGTCCGCATCCCCGTGAAGTTGCGGACGGTCCCGACGGCGAAGACGTCGTACCAGCCGCCGGTGTGCAGCACCGGCACGGTGATGTCGCCGTAGCCCTGCTCGACGTCGACCTCCCGCCAGTAGCTGTCGTAGTCCGGATGCGCCAGCCAGTCGTAGTAGTAGGGCGCGTCCGCGCGGAAGGCCGGCATGCTGTTGAGCGGCAGCGTCCAGATCCACTTCGTCAGCAGGTCGCGGCGGCCGGCCTCCAGCCGGGCGGCCACGCGCCGGTCGATCTCCGCGAGCGACAGCCCGGCGCCGTCCAGGCTGCGCCGGTAGCTGTCGGCAACGAAGAACGCCAGCGTCCAGCCGAGGTTCAGGTGCAGATCGAAGGCGCCGTTCACGTAGGTCCAGTTGTCGTGGTAGTCGGACGCCGTGATCTCCGCGACGGCCGTGACCAGGTGCGGCGGCGACCGCATCGCGGCCTGCAGCGTCGTCACGCCCACGTACGAGGCGCCGAAGATGCCCACCCGGCCGTCGGACCACGGCTGCGCCGCCGCCCACTCCACCGTGTCGTACCCGTCGCTGCCTTCCTGCCGGAACGGATCGAACGCGCCGCCGGAGCGGTACCGCCCACGGGTGTCCTGGCTCAGGCCGACGTAGCCGCGGCGGGCGAAGTCCAGCAGGCGCGCGTTGTCGCAGTTGCTGCCGGCCGCCAGGCTGCCGCGCGTGTAGGGACTGCGCGTGAGAAGCACGGGACGGCGGCCGCCCCCGGCGGGCAGGTACACCTCGGTGGCCAGCCGCACGCCGTCCCGCATCGGGACCATCTCGACGCGGCACGCAACGTCCGCGTCCGACTGGGCCGCGGCCGGTGCCACGGAGGCCGTCAGGATCAGCACCGGCAGCAACGTGGCGGCACGAGCAATCGTCATGGGCGCGCCCGTGTCAGGGCATGATGCGGGTCAGGGCGGCGAACACGCCCAAGGCCAGCACGATCCGCCACGTGAGCGTCGCCTGCGATTCGGCGATCTCCGCGCGGACCCCGGCGACGGCCGTCTTCAGCCCCGCGACGTCCGTCTTCAGACCGGCAACATCCGTCTTCAACTCGGCGACATCACCTTTCAGCTCGGCGACGTCCGCCTTCAACACCGAGACGTCCGTCTTCAACTCGGCAACGTCGGTCTTCAATGCCGAGACGTCGGTCTTCAGCTCGGCAACGTCCGTCTTCAATGCCGAGACGTCCGTCTTCAACTCGGCGACGTCGGCCTTCAACGCCGAGACGTCCGTCTTCAGCTCGGCGACGTCGGTCTTCAACGCCGAGACGTCGGTCTTCAGCTCGGCAACGTCCGTCTTCAACGCCGAGACGTCCGTCTTCAGGCCAGCAATCTCGGTGTTCATGCCGCCGATGTCCGACTTCGTTGCCACGTGGTCGCCCAGCGCGTCCCTCATCGTGGCCACGATGGCCTTGGCGTGCGTTCTTGCGACGCCGGCCCGGGTCAGGGCGTCCGCCGCGCGCAGCGTGTCGAACCCGACGCTCATGATCTGGCTCCTCCGACGGACGCCGCCACACAACACCGGCGGCGCCTCGAGCCCGACCTCCCCCGAACGATAGCATGGCGTACCGGCAGTTCCAACACCGGGCGCCGGCGCCCTGCGCAGGCGCCCCTGCTGCCGCAGCCGATGGGCGGCACACCGCGGCGGCCGCCGTGACTAACCCGCGTGACGGTAGCGGCTTACGCCCGATCTGCGCTAGGATTCCCCATGCTCTCCGAGCCAGCGATGAGCTCTGCGCCAAGCAGCCGGTCTGCCGCCGTGGTCGTGCTCGCCGGTGCTTTCCTCTTCGCCACACCCTGGATGAACGGCGCCGCGGCGGCGCAATCGGGCTCGTCGTCCGCCGGTTCCGGCCACCGCCTTGTGGACGCGGTGCAGCAGCGGGACTTCGAGACCGCGCGCGAGCTGCTGGCGGCCGGCGGCGACGTGAACGTACCGCAGCGCGACGGCGCCACTGCCGTGGCCTGGGCGGCGCACTGGGACGAGGTCGACCTGACGTCGGAACTGATCGGGGCCGGCGCCGACGTCGGCGCGGCGAACGATCTGGGCGTGACGCCGCTGATGCTGGCGGCCGCCAACGGCAGCCTGCCGCTGGTCGAGCTGCTCCTCGCGGCAGGCGCCGATCCGGATGCGGCCCGTTCCACGGGCGATACGGCCCTCATGTTCGCCGCGCGGGCCGGCAGCGTTGAGGTCGTGCGGCGGCTGGCCGCGGCGGGCGTGAATCCGAACGCGAGGACGGCCGGCGGGCATACCGCGCTGATGTGGGCCGCCGCCGAAGCGCATGCCGGCGTGGCGCAGGCGTTGATCGACCACGGCGCGGCGCTCGTCGACGCCCGTACGGCGGCCACGGCCTTCGTGCCGCGCCGGCGGCGGCCGCGGCGCGGCCCCATCCTGCTGCGGGAGGGCGAGGCAGCCAACCCGGCGGAGTTCCCGCGCGACGGGGAAACCGATCCGCCGCGGACGGCGGGCGGATTCACCCCGCTGCTGTACGCCGTGCTGGCCGGCGACGACGAGACGGTACGGGTGCTGCTCGACAACGGCGCGGACGTCGACGACGCCTCGCCGGACGGCGTCTCGGCGCTCATGCTGGCTCTCACGAAGCGGCACGAGGGGCTGGCGCTGCTGCTGATCGACCGCGGCGCCGCGCCGAACTACGATCGGCGGCACCCGGCGCGGGACCACCATGCGCGCGCGGCCGGAACGCGGGGTCCCGCGCCGGCGGAGACGGCCGCGGAAGCCGTCGACTTCGCGGGCTACACGGCGCTGCACGTCGCCGCCGCAACCGGCCAGCACCGTGCGCTGCGCGCCCTGCTGGCCGCCGGGGCCGATCCGGACGCCCGGATGGACCGCCCCAAGCGCTTCACGGATGCGTTCGAGGTGGGCGTGTTCGCCTCCCCCGGCGCCGGCCGCCTGACCCAGGTGGGGACCACGCCCTTCATGGTGGCGGCCAAGACGGTCGACGTCGAGGCGATGCGGATCCTCGCGGAGGCCGGCGTCGACCCGTTCGCGACGACCGACGACGGCACCACGGCGCTGATCCTGGCGGCCGGACTGGGCAAGCGGGCCGCCCAGGACATCACGTACTACGACTGGGACCAGCACAAGGCAATCGACGCGGCGCGCTACGTCCTCGAGCTGGGGCTCGACGTCAACGCGGCCAACGATTGGGGCGCGACGGCCCTGCACGGGGCCGTCTATCACGCGGCCGGCGACCTCATCCGGTTCCTGGTCGCGCACGGCGCCGACATCGACGCCACCGACTGGGAGGACCAGACCCCCCTGCGGCTGGCGCGCGGCCACATGATCTGCTGCACCACGTACGTCGAGCATCCCGAGATTGCCGACCTCCTGCGGGATCTCGGCGCCGACCCGGCGGCCGGCACGCGCGTCACGTTCGGGCTGCTGGGCTACCACGCCGACGAGCGGGAGGGCGACGGCGGCGGAGCCGCGGGCGCGGAACCCCGCTAGCAGTCCGCGCCGGGGGTTCGGGGCGCAGCCCCGTCCGATGCAAGCCGGGAGGGGTACACGACGATGCGCGCAACGTCCACTGCGCTGGCGCTGGCCGCCGGGATCCTGGGGCACGCCGCCGCCGCGGCGGCCCAGCCGGCCGCGGGCGACCCGGCCGAGCCGCACGGGGCGGTGCTGAAGCGCTACTGCCTCGCCTGCCACAACCAGCGGCTGCTCACCGCCGGCCTGGCGCTCGACACGGTCGACATGAGCAACGTCGGCGCGCACCCCGACGTCTGGGAGAAGGTGGCCCAGAAGCTGCGCTCGCGCACCATGCCGCCCCGCGGGCGCCCGCGGCCGGACGCGGCGACCTACGATGCCGTGGCCGACCATCTCGAGGCGTCGCTCGACCGCACGTGGGCCGCGAATCCGAATCCCGGCCGGCCCGCCGTGCAGCGTTTGAACCGCTCCGAGTACGTCAACGCCGTCCGCGACCTGCTGGCCCTGGAGGTGGACGGCCGCGCGCTGCTACCGGCCGACGAGTCGGGCTACGGGTTCGACAACATCGGCGACGTCCTGTCGGTGTCGCCCGGGCTGCTCGAGCGCTACATTCTGGCCGCCGCGAAGATCAGCCGCTGGGCGCTCGGCGACCCGACGCTGCCGGCGGCGACCGCGCTCTACAAGGCCTCGCCCCTGATGCTGCAGGACGGCCGCGTGAGCGACGACCTGCCGTTCGGGTCGCGCGGCGGCCATGCCGCGGCGCACCACTTCCCGCTCGATGCCGAGTACGTCCTGCGCGCCCGGCTGGGGCGCGGCCGGCAGGGCTCGCACACGCTCGAGTTCCGTCTGGACCGCGAGCGCGTCGCGACGTTCACCGCAGGACGCGGCAACAGCGGCCCCTTCGAGGTGCGCCTGCCGATCCAGGCGGGAACCCGGCTCGTCGGGGCCTCGTTCGTCGGCGACCTGAGCCAGTCGCTGGCCGTCGACGGCCGTCCGCCCCGGCCCTCCGTCACGAGCTACGCCTACGCCCTCTACCCCAAGCCGCCGATCGTGGCCGCCCTCGAGGTGGTCGGCCCGTTCGACGGCGACGTCCCGGCCGCGACCCCGACGCGGCAGCGCATCTTCGAGTGCTACCCGCGCGCCGCGGCCGAGGAGCGGCCGTGCGCCGAGCGGATCCTGCGCTCGCTGGCGCGGCAGGCGTACCGGCGGCCGGTCCGCGACGACGACATCCGCCCGCTGCTGGCGTCGTTCGACGCCGGCTACCGCGAGGGCAGCGGGTTCGAGGACGGCATCCGGTGGGCGCTGGAGGCCATCCTGGTCTCGCCGAAGTTCCTGTTCCGGATCGAGCGCGATCCGGCCGGCGCCGCACCGGGCCGGCCGTACCCGATCAGCGACCTCGACCTGGCGTCGCGGCTGTCGTTCTTCCTCTGGAGCAGTCTGCCGGACGAGGAGCTGATCGCGCTGGCGGCCGACGGACGGCTCGGCGACCCGGACGTCGTCGACCGCCAGGTGACCCGCATGCTGGACGACCCGCGCTCGCGGGCGTTCGTGGAGAACTTCGGCGCGGCCAGTGGCTCTACCTCCGCAACCTGCGCACGGCGGCCCCGGACCCCGCCCTGTTCCCCGACTTCGACGACAACCTGCGGCAGGCGTTCCGCCGTGAGACGGAGCTGTTCCTCGACGACCAGCTCCGGAGCGACCGCAGCGCGCTGGACATGCTGCGGGCCGACCACACGTTCGTGAACGAGCGGCTCGCCAGCCACTACGGCATGCCGAACGTCTACGGGAACCATTTCCGGCGCGTCCCCTACGCCGACGCGCGCCGGGCGGGCCTGCTGGGACACGGCAGCCTGCTGACGGTCACGTCGTACCCGCACCGGACGTCGCCCGTCGTGCGCGGGAAGTGGCTGCTGGAGAACCTGCTGGGCGCGCCGCCGCCCCCGCCGCCGCCGGACGTGCCCGGGTTCCCCGAACGCGGGGAAGGCGGCCGGCCGGCGACGGTGCGCGAGCGGCTGGAGACGCATCGCGCCAACCCGGTCTGCGCGAGCTGCCATGCCCCGATGGACCCGCTCGGCTTCGCCCTCGAGAACTTCGATGCGGTCGGCCGCTGGCGCACGGTGGACAGCCAGGTCGGAGCCCCCATCGAGAGCTCCGGCACGCTGCCGAACGGGACGGACTTCGCCGGCGTGGCGGAGTTCCGGAACGCGCTGCTGCAGGAGCCGTGGGCGGGCCAGTACCTGACGAACCTCACGTCGAAGCTGTTGACCTACGCTATCGGTCGAGGGGTAGAGTATTACGATCGGCCCGCGATCCGGCGGATCGTGCGCGAAGCGCGGGGGTCCGACTACCGCTGGTCGTCGCTCATCCGCGGCGTCATCCGCAGCGCGCCGTTCCGGATGCGCATGCCGCGCGCGACCGACGACGATTCCTGAGCCAGGAGTCTGCGCCGTAGAGCCGCGCAGGAGAAACAATGATCATCACGAAGAAGCACCTGCCCCGCCGCACGATGCTCCGCGGCCTCGGCGCCGCGCTGGCCCTGCCCCTGCTGGACGGGATGGTGCCGGCGCTCTCCGCGCTCGGCAGGACCGCGGCCAATCCCATCCGCCGCTTCGGCGCGGTCTACGTGCCCAACGGCATGGAGATGCGCCAGTGGACCCCGGCCGGCGACGGCGCGGGCTTCGAGTTCTCGCGGATCCTGAAGCCGGTCGAGCCGTTCCGCCGCCACCTGAACGTCCTCAGCGGCCTGGCCGACAAGCCGGCCATCCCCCGCGAGGGCGAAGGCGTCGGCGACCACGCCCGGGCGGCGGCAACCTGGCTGACCGGCGTGCACGTGAAGAAGACCGAGGGGCCGGACATCCGGGGCGGCCAGTCGCTCGACCAGTTGATCGCGGAGCGGGTCGGCCGCGAGACCCAGCTCTCCTCGCTGGAGCTCGCGCTCGACTCGGTGGAGGTGCTCGGCGCCTGCGACCAGGGCTACAGCTGCGCCTACGTCAACACCATCTCGTGGCGCACGCCGACCACGCCGCTGCCGATGGAGAACGACCCGCGCGCGGTGTTCGAGCGCCTGTTCGGCGCCGCGGACAGCACCGACAGCGCCGCGCGGCTGGCCCGGCTCCGCGAGGACCGGAGCGTGCTCGACTTCGTCGACGCGGAGGCGAAGGCCCTCCGGCAGTCGCTCGGCGCGGCCGACGGCGCCAAGCTCGCGCAGTACCTCGATGCGGTGCGCGACGTGGAGCGCCGGGTCCAGACGGCCGAGCGCCAGGCCGACCGGGAGATGCCGGTCTTCGAGCAGCCGGTCGGCATCCCCGACACGTTCGAGGAGCACGCCAGGCTGATGTACGACCTGTGGGTGCTCGCCTTCCAGACCGATCTCACGCGTGTCGGCACGTTCATGATCGGCAAGGAGGTCAGCGGCCGGTCATACCCGGAGATCGGCGTGCCCAACGGGCACCACGGCGTGTCGCACCACCAGAACGATCCGCAGCGGCTCGAGGCGCTGGCGAAAATCAACACGTACCACATGCAGATGTTCGCCTACTTCCTCGAGCGGATGCAGAGCACGCCGGACGGCGACGGCTCGCTGCTGGACCACACGCTGCTGCTCTACGGCACGGGCATCAGCGACGGCAACCTGCACTTCCATCTCGACCTGCCGATGCTGGTGGCGGGCGGCGGCGCGGGTCGGCTCAAGGGCGGGCGGCACCTGCAGTACCACGACGACACGCCGCTCACGAACCTGTACCTCGCGGTGCTCGACAAGCTCGGCATGCCGGTGGAACGCTTCGGCGACAGCACCGGCCGCATCGACTACCTGACCGACGTGTAGAGCAAGGCGCGCACCGCGGCGGGAGCGGCGCCGGGCGATGGGGTCCCCGCAAGCGGACGCCGGGGGCTCGGGGCGCAGCCCCGTCTGATGGAAGCTCTCAGCGGACGAGTCGGCCGTCGCGCACCCACACGTCGCCGCCGACCGTGACCGTGGTGTCGGTGAAGAAGTTCCAACGGACGTAGCCGCCCGTCACCGCCCCGCCCAGCTCGGAGTTGTCGCCCAGCGACAGCCGCACGATCCCCGCGCCGTAGCCGTAGTAGGGAATCCACGGGTCGCGCTCCGGCACGGCCAGCAGCGGGTTGAAGCCGAGCGCAAACTCGCGAAACGCCCGGGCCTCGGCCGGGACGCCGGCCAGCTCGGCCGCCACGGCCTCCTGGCCGGACTCCGCGCTCACCCGGGCGACGCGCCCGGCTTCGATACGCAGCGTGAGCCCCGTCACGGGGCGGCCGTCCCATTGCGACGGCGGGAAGACAATCGAGCCGTTCACGCTCGCCTCGATCGGCGCCACGCGGATGGCGCCCGCCGGCAGCTCGATCTCGCGGTCGATCAGGATCACGCCGCGGTCGGTCCGGGTCTTCGAGGCGTCGCCGTCCCCCAGGTTCACCGGCCGGTCGCCGATGCGGAAGCGGATGTCGGTGCCAAGCGGCGACGTCACGCGCACCTCGGCGCCGCGCAGTGCCTCGACGAAGCGGTTCTGCACGGCAGTCAAACCGGCGTAGTCGGTCTCGAGCACCGCCCGCTGGTAGACCGCGTCGATGGCGGCCTGGCCCGGCAGCGGCTGACCCGGCAACGGGAACGCGCTGCCGTTGTGCGTCCAGTGGAAGTGGATCGTCCGCCCGCTGCCGGCGCGGAGCAGATCCTGCAGCGCGGCGTAGACGGCATGATCGGGACGCGCGCCGGGCAGCATGATCGCGCCGTCGACGCCCCGGAGCATGTCCCGGTACGCGGCGCGCGCCGCATCCCGGCCGCGCGCCAGCAGGGCGCCGTCCCAGTCGACGGGATACGGCTCGGCGAGGACGTCGACCACGCCGAGGTCGATGGCGCCGGTCCGCATCAGCGCGTAGCGCAGCGGCGGAATCAGCTCGTCGAACTGCCCGGGACGCGCGACCAGCAGGATCTTCTCGCCCGGCGCCGGTGCGAGCTGCATCACGAGACGCTCGGCCAGCGCCTCCCAGTCCATGGTCAGGCGCGGCTGGGCAGGCACGGGGACGGCGCCCAGCACCGCCGTGGCCAGGGCGGCGGCGCCGACCCATCTCGCGCTGCGGATCATGCGATTCTCTCCACCCGGTCAGCGCGCCGCCGCTCCCGCCTCGCCGCGCGCGACGTCCATCACCATCCGCGTCAGCAGGTACAGCCGCGGCACCAGCGAGTCGAGCTCCACGTACTCCCGCTCGTCCGAGTGGGCGCCGTAGCCGACCAGTCCGAACCCCTCGATGACAGGCGCATCCGTCTCCAGCGCCGCGAACGCCGCGTCGGTGCCGCCGCCCGCCGCCTGCTCGGTCACCCCCAGCTCACGGTCCAGCTCCCGGTAGACGGCCTGCGCATGCGCGGCCAGCGCGCGGGAGGCGGCGTTCGTTTCGAGCGGCGGGCGCCGGCGCTCGAACGACACCGCCACGGTGGCCTCGGGAACGAGCTGATTGCGGACGCGCTCGCGCACCCTCCGCTCCACCTCGTCGTAGGCCGCCACCCGCAGCACGCGGAAGTCGGCGGTGGCGCGCGCGGCCGCGGGAATCACGTTGCGGGCCGACCCCGCCGACGCCAGCGTCCAGTTCAGCTTGATGCCCGCCGCCGCGTCGCTGAGGTCGCGCATCTGGAGCACCTGATGCGCCAGCTCGTACAGCGCGTTCCAGCCCTGCTCGGGCGCCCCGCCGGCGTGCGACGCGCGGCCCCTGACCTCCAGCAGCACGGCGCCGATGCCGGCCGTCGTCAGCGCCAGGCGGTCGGACGCGCCGCCGCCCTCGCACGAGAAGACGGCGTCGTGCTCGGCCCCCAACGCGGTGATCAGATGCCGCGAGCCGGCCGAGCTGACCTCCTCGTCGCCGTTGATCAGCACGGTGATGAGCTCGTAGTCGTCGAAGCCGATCGCGCGCAGCACGGCCAGCATGTGCAGGATGAGCGCCACGCCGTTCTTGTCGTCCGCGATGCCGAGGCCGTACGCCCGCCCGTCGCTCACGCGGAAGGGCTGCTCGGCGAGCTGCCCGCGCCGATAGACCGTGTCCATGTGGGCCAGCAGCAGGATGCGCCCCCGGCCGCGCCCCCGGAAGCGCCCCACGACGCTGCGGCCGATCTCGTCCGGCGTGTCGACCATCCGGTACGGGTCGTCGTGGGCGACCAGCTCCACGTCGCCCCCGAGCGCACGCAGCCGCTGCGCGATGGCGTCGGCGATTCGGCGCAGTCCCTCGGCATCCCGGCTGCCGGACTCGATCGACACCAGCTCGCGCATCGTCTCGATGAACGGCGCCCGCTCCGCTTCGGCGGCCGCCAGAACGTCCGGCTCGACCCGCGCAGCGGCCTGGGCGGCGGCAACCGCCGCGCCGCACAGCACGAAGCACCCGGCGACAAGCGCTGACTCCCTGCGCATGACGCCAGCGATCATACCCCGCCCGGGACGACCGCGCGGGCCGGCCGGCGCGCGCGGTCGTCCCGGGCTGCGGATGGTGTACGATACGTGGTTTGTCGCAGCCGCGGAGACGCTAGAGGAGGCATTCGGGGGCACCATGTCAACTGCGAGAATCACGTGGACGAAGATCGACGAGGCACCGGCGCTGGCCACCTATGCGCTGCTGCCCATTGTGCGCGCGTTCGCGAAGGGCACCGGCGTGGACATCGACCTGCGCGACATCTCGCTCGCCGGGCGCATCATCGCCGCGTTTCCCGACCGGCTGCACCCGGACCAGCGCATTCCCGACGAGCTGAGCGCCCTGGGCGAGCTGGCCAGGACGTCGGCCGCCAACATCGTCAAGCTCCCCAACATCAGCGCCTCCGTCCCGCAGTTGCGGGCGGCCATCGCCGAGCTGCAGGGCCACGGCTACGACGTTCCCGACTATCCGGCGGAGCCGGCCGACGACACCGAACGGGCGATCAAGGCCCGCTACGCGGGCGTGCTCGGATCGGCCGTGAATCCGGTGCTCCGCGAGGGCAACTCCGACCGCCGTCCGGCCGCTTCCGTGAAGCGTTTCGCCCAGAAGCATCCGCACCGCATGATGAAGGACTGGCCGGAATCCGGATCGAAGGCGCGCGTCGCGCACATGGACGGCGGCGACTTCTTCGGCAGCGAGCGCTCCGTCACCGTCGGCGCGGCCTGCGACGTGCGGATCGAGTTCGCCGGCGGCGACGGGACGGTGACGGTGCTGAAGCCGTCGGTGCCCCTCGAGGCCGGCGAGGTGATCGATACGGCGGTGATGAACGTGGCCGCCCTGCGGGCGTTCTTCGCCCGCACCATCGACGAGGCCAGGGCGGACGGCACGCTGCTGTCGCTGCATCTCAAGGCCACCATGATGAAGGTGTCCGACCCCATCATGTTCGGCCACTGCGTGTCCGTCTACTACGAGCAGGCGCTGAGCAGGCACGCCGACACGCTGCGCGAGATCGGCGCGAACGTCAACGAGGGGCTCGTCGGCGTGCTCGACAAGCTCGACGCGCTGCCCGCGGACAGGAAGGCCGCGATCGAGGCCGACATCGCCGCCGTGTACGAGAGCCGGCCGCCGCTCGCCATGGTCGACTCGCGCAAGGGCATCACCAACCTGCACGTGCCGAACAACGTCATCATCGACGCCTCGATGCCGAACGTCGTGCGCGACGGCGGCCGCATGTGGAACAACGACGACGAGCTGCAGGACACCGTGGCGATGGTGCCGGACCGCTCGTACGCCACCATGTACCAGGCGATCCTCGAGGACTGCCAGCGGCACGGGCAGTTCGACCCGTCCACGATGGGCAGCGTCACCAACGTCGGCCTGATGGCGCGCAAGGCGGAGGAGTACGGGTCGCACGACAAGACCTTCACCGCGCCGGCCGCTGGCGCCGTGCGCGTCGTCGACACGGCCGGAACGGTGCTCCTCGAGCAGGCGGTGGAGCCGGGCGACATCTTCCGCATGTGCCAGACCAAGGACGAGCCGATCCGCGACTGGGTGAAGCTGGCCGTCACGCGGGCCCGCTCGTCCGGGGCGCCCGCGGTGTTCTGGCTGAACGAGCAGCGGGGCCACGACGCCGAGATCATTGCCAAGGTGAAGGCGTATCTGCCCGCGCACTACACGGAGGGGCTCGACATCCGCATCCTGAAGCCGGTGGACGCCATGCGCCTCTCGCTGGCGCGGATCCGGCGGGGCGAAAGCACGATCGCCGTCACCGGCAACGTGCTCCGGGACTATCTCACCGACCTGTTCCCCATCCTCGAGCTGGGCACCAGCGCGCGCATGCTGTCGATCGTGCCGTTGCTCAAGGGCGGCGGCCTGTTCGAGACCGGCGCGGGCGGGTCGGCGCCGAAGCACGTGCAGCAGATGCTCAAGGAAGGCCACCTGCGCTGGGACTCGCTGGGCGAGTACTGCGCGCTGGTGCCGTCGCTGGAGCTGGCCGCGGCCCAGACCGGCAACCCCCGGGCCGCGCTGCTGGCGCGCACGCTGGACCAGGCCGTGGAGACCTACCTGGAGAACGCCCGCTATCCGTCCCGGAAGGTCAACGAGATCGACAACCGCGGCAGCACGTTCTACCTGGCGCTGTACTGGGCGCAGGCGCTCGCGGCGCAGGACGCCGACGCCGAGCTGAAGGCGCGCTTCGCGGGCCCGGCGGCCCAACTGGCGGAGAACGAGGCGACGATCACCGCCGAGCTGCTGGCCGCGCAGGGCGCGCCGGTCGATGTCGGCGGCTACTACCGCCCGGACGACGAGGCGGCCGAGCGCGCGATGCGGCCGAGCCCGACGCTAAACGCGATCATCGACGCGCTGTGAGGTCCAGTCTATCGACGCTCCAACTTCGATCGGCGGACGGCCATTGTAGCTCATGCACACATCAAGGCCGCTCACGAAGCCGACCGAATTGACGCGCCCGGCTTGGTCGTCAGTCTGAACTCCGCGATCTTCCTTGTCGGTGCCTGCACCCGTTGCGAGCAGACGGGCGGTGCGTTCTGCCGTCTTCAGAAGGGCCTCCAGAACACGCTGAAACGTCGCAGCCTTGACTTGACCCGGTGCTTCCTTGAGACCGTGGATGCGAAACTGGTATTGGGCAGACATGGTTCGATCAGCCTCCCGGCTTGTCACGTCTGGTAGCGTCGCGCAAGAACGCGGTTCCCCAACCCGTTGGAACACTGGGGCCAACCGGCCGTACGTGGCCGGCGCCTCAGTTCACACCGCCGCGTTGCCTGGCCTGCAGCGCCTCCCAGAGCGCCGCGCCCGCGGTGTCGACCCCCGTGCCGGGGGCGATCGCCGAGCTCAGCTCCAGGTGCCGGTCGGTATCCGGGTCGAACGCCGGCCAGGGCGGGAGCCCCTCGCGGTTGGGGTCGCCGGTGGCGGCGAACTGCACCCAGTAGGCGCGCATCGTCGCGGACAGCCCCGTGTCGGTGTCCGTGTAGTCGCCGACCGGGGTGAGGCCGAGCGGCCGTTCGCCTTCTTCGTCGCGGCGGGTCAGGGTGCCGAAGACATAGACCAGCTCGGCCGCATGGTGCGAGCCGAGCGCCGCGCCCCAGGCGGTCGGCGGGACGTGGGTGAAGTGGTACAGCCAGGTCGGCGCGCCCGCGGCGGCCTGCGCCTCGGCGTGTGCGCGCACCGGTCCCGCGAAGTACAGGTCGTGGACCACCTTGTCGACGGCGGCCCGTGCGGCCGCGGGCGACGAGGCGTCGTAGTGCGCGAGCATCTCGTCCGCCAGCGCCGGGTAGACCGACCGGACGTAGGCCTCGAACGCCGCAGCGTCGGGGATGTCCATGCCGCGGGTCATCAGGGAGCCCTCGTTGCCGTTCAGGCCGGTGATGAGCGGCACGGTGTGCTGCCGGCCGGCGCGGTACATGGCCAGCGGATCGTCGGGAATGACCCAGCCGTCGACGTTCGGCGCCCAGACGTTGCCGGTGCGCAGGAACGGGCTCCCCGCGTCGGCGTTCGACGCCGCCAGCACGTCGGCGGCGCCGGCCGCACGCATCGCGGCCAGCGGGTCGTCGGTGTCCTCGGCGATGCCCAGGGCCGCGGCAACCCGCACGCCTTGCGCCTCGGCCGCCTCCAGCCGACGGTCCCACCCGTTGATCCAGTTGCTCTGGGCGATGGCCCCGTGGAACAGGCCGCCCGCCTGCGGCACGAGCATCACCGACATCACCGCGCCGCCCCCCGCCGACTCCCCGAAGATCGTCACCCGGCCGGGGTCGCCGCCGAACGCCGCGATGTTGTCGCGGACCCACTCGAGGGCCGCGACCATGTCCAGCAGTCCGTAGTTGCCCGCGGCGCCATGCGGCGACTCGGCGGACAACGCCGGGTGGGCGAGAAAGCCGAAGACGTTCAGCCGGTAGTTGATGGTGACCACCACCGCCCCGTCCGCGGCGAGCTGCGTCCCGTCGTAAATGGCGGTCGATCCCGAGCCGCCGGTGTAGCCGCCGCCGTGAATCCAGAACAGCACCGGCCGCGGGGCGCCCGTCTCGCGCGGCGCCCACACGTTGAGCAGCAGGCAGTCCTCGTCCTGCGGCACGTCCTGCCCCCCGTTCTGGATGCAGATCGGACCGCTCGCCGACGCGTCGCGCACGCCCTGCCAGCCGCCGGCCGGTTGCGGCGGACGCCAGCGCAGGTCGCCGACCGGCGGCGCGGCATAGGGAATCCCCTTGAACGCGATGACGTCCCCGTTGCGCGCCGCCGGCGCGCCCCGGACGGCGCCGCCGCTGACCATGACCGGCGTCTGCGGATCGAGGACGGTCTGGGCCGCGGCCGATGCGACGCCGCCCGCCAGCAGGCCGGCGGCGACGGCGGTGATGCGCGCGGCGAGCGCAGCGCGGGTGTGGGTCCTGCTCATGGACATCTGTTGTCTCCCGGTTGACGGCGCCGCGCGTTTCGCGGGCGCGCTGCTCCGTATCCTATCTCACCATCCCGGCGGCGGGCTGCGACGGGGAGCACGGGCCTCGCGATCTGCGGGTTGCCGCCCGCAAGGAGAACCGGCTTGCCGCCGGCCGGCCTGCCGGCGGGCTTCGCTGCGACCCTCGCCGACGTCCGGCGGGTCCTGCCGGGCATTGCGTCCAAGGTCTAGAGCGCGAGCAGCGCGGGTTCCTCGACGAAGACCCTGAACGCGGCGAGCAGCGCGGCGCCGGTCGCGCCGTCGATCGTGCGGTGGTCGGCCGACAGCGTGCAGGCGGCGATGGTGCCAACGGTCACGGCGTCGCCGGTCACGACCGGACGGGGCCGCGCCGCGCCGACGCCGAGGATGCAGCTCTGCGGCGGATTGACGATGGCGTACAGGCTGTCGACGCCGTGCATGCCGAGGTTCGAAATGGTGAACGTGCCGCCCGTGTACTCCTCCGGCGTCAGCTCCCCCGCCCGGGCGCGCGCGCCGAGCGCCTTCAGCTCGCCCGAGATGGCGCGCAGCCCCTTGCGGTCGGCCTGGCGAATGATGGGCGTGAACAACCCGATCGGCGTGTCGACGGCGACCGCGATGTCCGCGGTATCGTGGAGGCGCACGCTGCCGTCGGCCCACGACGAATTGGCGGCCGGGACCTGGCGCAGGGCCAGGGCGGCGGCCCGGACGATGATATCGGTCAGCGTGAGCTCGAGGTCCGGGTCGTGCGCAGCGACCCTTGCGCGCAGCCGCAGCGCGGCATCCATGGCGCAGTCGACGCCGAGATAGAAGTGCGGGATGCTCTGCTTCGCCGCCTGCAACCGCTCCGCGGTCACGCGCCGGGGCGCGGAGAGCGGCTGCTCTCGCGAGCCGGCCGGCGGCGCGGCCGGTGGAAGGTCGGCAGCGCTCCCGGCGACCGGGGGGACAGCCGCAAGAGCTGCCGATGGCGCCTGCGCCGCCAGCGCGCGCTCCACGTCCGTCTTGCCGATACGGCCGCCCCGCCCCGTCCCCTGCACCGTGCCGAGGTCCAGGCCTGCCGCGGCCGCCATCCGCCGGGCGAGGGGCGTCGCGGCACGCGCCGACCCCACGGCGGACGCCGACGCCGGTCCAGGCTCGGGATTGTCCGACCCCGCGGCGCCGGACGCCGGCACCGGCGTCCGGCCGGGCCGGGCCGCAGCCTCGGCAGGGACAGCCCCGTCAGCGGCCCGCACGGCGGCGTCGCCCGCCGGCAGCGCCGCGTCGCCGTGGGCCGCGATGACGGCGAGCAGCGCGCCCGTCTCCAGCCCCTCCGTCCCGGCCGCGACATGGATCCTGCTGAGGACGCCGCTGGCCGGCGCTTCGATCTCGACGTTGGTCTTGTCCGTCTCGACTTCGACGACCGGCTCGCCCGCCGCGACCGCCTCGCCCTCCTGCTTGAGCCACACGGCCAGCTTGGCCGACGCGGCGGTCTCCGCGAGCTGGGGCAGCCGGAGCTCGGTCGGCATGGGCGGTGACCTCACATCACGCGGCGCACGGCGATCCGCGCGGCCGCGTCCAGGATCGCGTCGGCGTCGAGGCCGTAGGCGCGATACAGGTCGGGAATGTCGCCGGACTGTCCGAAGCGCTCGACGCCGAGCGGCAGCACCCGGTGCCGTCCCACCGACCCCAGCCACGCCAGCGTCGCCGGATGGGCGTCCAGCACGGTCACCAGACCGGCGTCGGGCGACAGCGGCTGCAGGAGCGTCTCGACGTGGGACGGCGCGGCGTCCGCGCCGCCGCGCAGGCGCCGTCGCCACGCCTGCTGGAGCCGCGCCGCCGAGGTGACGACCAGCAGGCCCGCCCCGGGCACGTCCTCGGCGAGCCGGCCGTGCGCCTCGAGCGCCTCGGGCACGACGGCGCCGGACGCCGCGATGGCCAGCTCGGCCCCCGCGGCCGGTGGAATCAGCCAGTAGCCGCCCTCGATGATGCCGGACCGCAGGGCCGGCGAGAGCTCGCGCGCCGGCTGATCGATCGGGCGGGTGGAGAGCCGCACGTAGACCGCCCCGCCGTCGTCGGCCTGCATGTAGTCGAAGCTCCAGCGGAGAATCTCCGCGAGCTCGTCCACGTAGGTCGGCTCGAACATCGTCAGCCCGGGCTGCCCCATCCCGACCAGGGGCGTGAGCACCGACTGGTGCGCGCCGCCCTCGGGCGCGAGACTCAGCCCCGAGGGCGTGGCGACCAGGAGAAACCGCGCATCCTGGTAGCAGGCATAGTTGAGCGCGTCGAGACCGCGGCTGATGAACGGATCGTACAGCGTGCCGACGGGGAGCAGCCGCGCCCCGAACAGCGGCCCGGCCAGCCCCAGCGCAGCCAGCAGGATGAACAGGTTGTTCTCGGCAATCCCGAGCTCCATGTGCTGCCCGGCGGGCCCCATCGTCCAGTCCTGGGCCGACAGCGTGTGCTCCTGGCGGAACGCGTCCGGCTGCCGGGACGGCGCGAAGACCCCGCGCCGGTTGACCCAGCCGCCCAGGTTGGTGGACACGGTGACGTCCGGCGACGTCGTGACGATCCGATCCGCGAGCGCCGGATGCCGGCGCGCGATGTCGGCCAGCAGCCGCCCGAATCCCTCCTGCGTCGACTGGCGTCCGGCGACGGTCGGAACCAGCGCCGCGGGCACCGGCACGCGCGGCGCCCGATGGCGGCGCTCGGCCGGCTGATTGAAGGGCACCGCGGCGAGAAACTCGTCGATCGCGCCGGCCGGCAGATCGCAGCCGGCCAGCGGCTCCCACTCCTCGCCCTCGGCGACGCCCATCCCGTCCCGGAGCGCCGCGATCTGCTCGGGCGTCATCATCCCGGCGTGGTTGTCCTTGTGACCCGCGAAGGGCAGCCCGAAGCCCTTGATGGTGTATGCGATGAGACAGGCCGGGCGCTCGTCCTCCGCCGCCTCGCCGAACCCCTCCAGGACGCTGTCGATGTCGTGCCCGGCCAGATTCGTCATCAGCGCCGCCAGCGCCGCGTTGTCGTGCTCGTCGAGCAGCTCGCGAATGCCGGCGGTGTCGCCGAGGTCGCGCTCGAGCCGCGTCCGCCACGCCGCGCCGCCCTGGTAGGTCAGCGCGGAGTACACCGGATTGGGGCAGTCGTCGATCCAGGCCCGCAGGGCATCGCCGCCGCGCCGGCCGAACGCCGCCTGCAGGCGCTTGCCGTACTTGAGCGTGATGACCCGCCACTCCATCGTCTTGAACACGGTGTCCAGGCGATTGAAGAAGCGGTCGGCGACGATGGCGTCGAGACTCTGGCGGTTGTAGTCGATGATCCACCAGACGTTGGTGACCTGGTGCTTCCACGCCTCGAGCAGCGCCTCGAACACGTTGCCCTCGTCGAACTCCGCGTCGCCCGCCACCGCGATCATCCGGCCCGGCGGCTCGCGGTCGCTCGTGAGCTGCTTCTTCCGCAGGAACTCCTGCGCGAGCGCGGCGAAGCTGGTCATGGCGACGCCCATCCCGACCGAGCCGGTCGAGATGTCCACGTCGTCCCGGTCCTTCGTGCGGGAGGGGTACGACTGCGCGCCGCCGAACGCTCGAAAGCGTTCCAGTTGCTCGCGGCTCTGGCGGCCGAGGAGGTACTGGATGGCATGGAACACCGGGCTGCCGTGCGGCTTCACGGCCACCCGGTCCTGCGGGCGCAGGACGTCGAAGTAGAGCGCCGTCATCAGGGTGACCATCGAGGCGCACGAGGCCTGATGACCGCCGACCTTCAGTCCGTCGCGCTTCGCCCGGACGTGGTTCGCGTGGTGAATCATCCAGACGCTGAGCCACAGCACCTTCCGCTCGAGCGCCGTCAGGCACCGCCGCTTCAGGTCCTGCCCGGCGCCGGGCGCGGCCGACGACAACGGACTGGCCGGGATAGCCATGGGTGACTCCGATGTTGCGTCGCCTGGTCCAGGCGGCCTATTCTAGTCGATGACATGCGTACGGTCGTTGCGAGTTGGCCCGCATAATCAGTCTCGCACGCAATATTGTTGCGCACACGACCGGTCAGCCCCATGCCACCCGACGCGTCGCACACCCTGGACGCCATAGACCGGCAGATCCTGACCCACCTCCAGCGCAACGCGCGCATGTCGAACGCACGGCTGGCCGAGCGGGTCGGCCTCTCGCCCGCGCCGTGCCTCCGCCGCATCCGGGCGCTGGAGGAGGCCGGCATCATCCGCGACTACGTCGCGCTCCTGGACTCGCGCGCCGTCGACCGCGCGGTGACCGTGTTCATCGAGATCCGCCTCGATCTGCAGGTGAAGGACCGGCTCGACATCCTCGAGCGCGCGATCCGCGAATGGCCGGAGGTCCTCGAGTGCAACCTGATGACGGGCGACGCGGACTACCTGCTGCGCGTCGCCGTCCCCGACGTGGACGCGTACGAGCACTTCCTGCGCGACAAGCTGACGCGCCTCGAGGGCGTCGCGAGCATCAAGTCGAGCTTCGCCCTCAAGCAGGTCAAGTACACGACCGCCCTGCCGATCGGCGGCAGCCGGTAGCTCGTTCCCTGCCCCTTCGAAACCGAGGAGACTGTCATGACCAGCAACACCGACCCGCGCAATGCCCCCCTGCAGCCGCCGCATGCGCTCGACCGGCGGACGCTGCTCGCACGGACGTTCGGCGCCGCGACGGCGGGCGCCCTGCTCGGCGGCCGCGCCGAGCTCACGGCCGGCGCGGGCGCGCAGGCTCCCGGCGGGATGCCCGGGGTTGCGCTGCCGCAGGGGATGCGCGTGGTCGTCACGGGCCACGACGCCGAGGGCCGGTCGTACATCGTCCGCGACGAGCGGGTCGCGACCGACGCCGCGTTCCCCAATCTCTTCAGCACCACGGGCGACGATGCGTTCGGGCCCGGCCCGGAGCCCGTGCCGCGGCCGCTGTATCCGACCGATTCGCCGCGGCTCGAGCCCGACCTCGGCGGCGCCAACTTCCACTTCGTGGCGCTGCCGCCGACCACGGCCGACTCGCCCCCCAGGTGGCATCGGACCGAGACGGTCGACATGAACGTCCTGCTGGGCGGCGAGCTGATCCTCCTGCTCGACAAGGAGGAGACGACGCTGAATCCGGGCGACGTCGTGATTCAACGCAACACGAACCACGCCTGGAAGAACGCGACCGACGGGCCAGTCTACTGGGCGGCGGTGCTCGTGCCGATTCGGCAGCGGGCCTGAAGGCGGTCGCCGGCCTTCCGGGCCTGCCACCGTGGGAGCGCCAGCGCGCCGTGCCGCCCGCCGGCGCTCCCGTCACGGGTCGTACCGAGTTGCGGCGAGCGATGAGATGTCGACGTGGCTGATGAAATCTATCTCGCTGGCGATTTTTCCGGCATCCAGCGGTTCGTGTTGAGGGTCAAGACGGCCGGGAAGGCGCAGGCCAAGCGCTTGCGCGCGCGGTCGTTTGTCCTGCAACTGCTGGAGCACGCCGCGTTGTCGATCCTTCGAACGCGATTCGCGCTGCAAGAACGAGATGTTCTCGTGCAGGGTGGCGGGGGATTCCTGGTACGCTTCCGGGCGGCGATCGACGACATTGAATTCGACCGGCTCGCGACCGATCTGCAGGACAGGTTGTGGGAGCAGTGTGGCGGGCAGATGCACGTTTCGCTCGGCTGGGCGGCGACACCGACGGAGGCGCGCGCGGAGATGGAGCGGCGGAAGCTGATGCCAAGCGCTGGTGTACTGCAACGGGAAGGTGCCTGGGATCGCGAACGGCTGAGTCGGCCGCCACTCGGCGAACCGTGCACCGTATGCGGGGACTGGGGCGCCGCCAGTTTCGAAATGCTCGGCTGTCACGCGCAGAACGCGCAGGCTGCCCAGAAGATTCCCCGCGATTTCCAGAAGTTCATCGACGATAATGTCGACTGGGTCACCTCGTCCGCCGACCCCAAGACCGCGTTTCTCAAGGGGTTCCTGCCGCATTTCGAGGCCCTGGTCGGCTTCGGCGCCGCCCACCTGAAGTCGGGCGCCTGAACGAAGGACGATACATGCGAAGGACTGCCATACACGCCATCAGCTTCGTCGCTCGCTGTGAGACGGGTCTCCACATCGGCGGGTCCCAAGACGAGCTCGTGATCGGCGGCGCCGACAACCCGGTCATCAAGAGCCCGGATACGGGCAGGCCCTACATACCTGGATCGTCGCTCAAGGGCAAGATGCGCGCCGAGCTAGAGAAGCACCTCGGCCGTTTCAAGCATGACGAGCGAAGGGACGAGTACTGGCCCTGCGGGTGCGCGCGGCGGGACTGCCCGGTCTGCCGCGTGTTCGGCGCGCACATGAACACCGAAAAGCAAGCTTGGCCCGTCGCGGCTCATCGTTCGGGATGGGCGGCTGCGCGGTGACTGGCGTATCGAGAACAAGACGGAGAACGTGATCGAGCGCGGGGCCGGCGCCGCGCGACACCCGCGATCCAACGAGCGGGTGGTCGAAGGCACGGAGTTCGACATGCAGATCGTGCTTCAGGTCTTCGACGTCGACGAGTCGTTCGAATACGAGAACGCTGGGAAGCAGTCACGAAGGGGGCCAGAGGCTCTTCAGGCGGTCATCGCGGACGGCCTGAAGTTCGTTCAGATGACGGGCCTCGGCGGCGGGACGAGTCGCGGCTCCGGCGCGATTGCCTTCCGCGATTGCCGGATGGACGGCGAGCCATGGAAGCACTGGCCCGTCTGAAGCTGAGACCGCTTGGAGCATGGACGACGCCGTGGCAGGCGGACTCGCTGGTCGGCGCCCTGGCATGCTCCTGGGCCCGCTCGCACGGCGCGGCGGCGTTGCGGAGGGACCTGCTGGATCCCTGGCTTGCTGACGAGCCCCCGTTCGTCCTGTCGGACGCTTTGCCGGGCGACTGCCTGCCAGCCCCCATGGCGGTTCCGTTGTGGTGGGATTGGCCGGCCGAAAAGCACACGGCTGTCAAGATGCACCGCTGGTTCACATCCGCGGACTTCCGCCGCGTGCAACACGGGGAACAGCCGAAGCTGGAGCCGGTGTCGGTCTCGGTGCGGCACCGCGTGCGGCTGCGCAACACGGTATCCCGCGTCGCGGACACCCCCGGCGCGGGTGGCGGAGAGCTGTTCGAGGTGCCGTACTCGGACATGAGCGAGCCGGGTCAGGGACTGAGCCTCTACGTTCGGGCGACCCGACGCGGCCTTGATGTCTTGATCGAGGCGCTGGAGTTGCTCGGTCGAACCGGGTACGGCGCGGATGCTTCGGTGGGCCATGGCGGCTTCGAACTGCTGGAGGAACCAAGGCCATGCCCGGCGCTGGACGACGTTCCCGAAGCTGCTGGCTTTATCTCGCTATCGACCTGGCAGCCTGCGCCCAGCGATCCCGTCGATGGACTCTGGCGGGTGTTCGTCAAGTACGGAAAGCTGGCGCCGGAGTTCCACGGCACGGCGGTCTTCAAGCGGCCGCAGATCATGCTGGAGGCCGGGGCCTGCTTTCGCACTGACGGTCCGCCGCGTCCATACTACGGCTCCACCATCGGGCCGGACCGGTTGCTCGCCGAAGCTGATCACCGAGCACTCGCTGCCCTCGACGTGCGCCCTGTGCAGGCTGCGTTCGGCTTGGCGGTGCCCACGAGGTGGCTGTCGAAGCGGTGGGACCCGCCGGAGACAACCACGCCCGCGGCTGAGGCCGAGAGGTGACGGTGAAGGAGGCCGTTCTCTTCTGTACCGTCGGCGGCAGCCACCAGCCGATCCATTCTCGATTTCACCTCGGCGACCCAGGGCGGGACACCGGGTGGTAGTGTCTCAGCCTGATCGCATCTCTTCTTCACGTCAACCATCTGACGATGGCCACAGCTATCCCCGCTGCCACGCCCATGCCACCAAGCACGCCGCCGAGGACCCAGGCTCGAGTGGCAACGTGCTGAAGTTGCGTCCTCATCTCGCGAATGTCCCCTTCGGCCTTCCGCAGACGATCGTCGAAGGTAGAGATGGCGGCTTTCGCTTCTGCCACGTCGCGTTCCAGGACGGCGAGACGGATGTGGTCTCCATCGGGAAATGCAGTCGCATTGCCGCCAGGGACGGTCACAGCCTCCGCTCCAGCTCCGCGACGAACGCCAGCGTTTCGTCGACGGTCGCAACTTCATGACTCACACCACCTGGGAACACCCGGATGGCGAGGAGGTCTCCCTCGGTTCTGACACCGACCCAGACGCCGTCCTTCAGGTTCTTGGTCACGAAGTTCTCGGCCGCAGCCTTCCAGCCGCGGTCGACGAGCGGCCGCAAGATCTCCCGCTGCCGCTCTTCAATATCCTTGGCGCTCCGTATCGCCTTGACAACGTCATCGATCACGGCCATGGGTACCCCCTCCGGCGTCGCTCGCCTGCCGGTGCAACGTTCCCCATGGTCCGTCCATGCGCCGCGCCAGCGACGCGAACCGGAGGCCGGGGCGGCAAGGTCGCCGGGCAAAACCCCAGCGTATCACGTGCCGGATCCGTGCCCCCGCTCTGCCCTCGATCTCCAGCGGCACCGTCAGAACCCCGGATACCCCTGGAGGTCATCGGCTCGGGCCGCGGCCGGGTATCCGACACGACGTACCCGATCGGAAAGGGCGAGACGACATCGTTGACGACGTTTTGCGGTCACGCACCATCTGAGAATGCAGCCCGCACGTGCGTCGTTGGTGCCGGCACCTTGGCCACACGTCGAGGAGCTGTTTTTTTCGCTCTGCATGTGTTTTTCGCTTGACAGCCTTTTTCGAGCCCGCACGGTCCGCAGTCGGACCGGCGGCAGACTTGTCCCTCCGACGGTCCGGGTTCGCCGCTGGAGGCACACCCCCGGCGCGCGAGGGGAACGACGCCGTACCGCGGCCCGATCGGCCGCCTGGGGCCGTACAAGCCGTTGAAAAAGTGGGGATTATGATGGAGGCATGACTCTTGACCCGCGCCCCGCCACGGTCGGGACCACTCCGCCGCCGCCCCCGATTCTCCCTGCGCCTGCCGCGGCCGGCCAGCCCGCGCAGCCGGACCCGCCGGCGCCCGACAACGAGACTCTCGGCAACCGCATCGCCGAGCTGGCCGCCCGCATCCAGGCCGCCACCTGGGAGCTGCTGGTCCTGATCCGCCAGTTCGACGCAGGCGGCGGCTGGGATGACTTCGCCTCGTGCGCGGCCTGGCTGAGCTGGCGCATCGGTCTCGCGCCCGGCGCCGCCCGCGAGCACGTGCGCGTGGCGCGCGCCCTGGCCGAGCTGCCGAAGCTGAGCGACGCGCTGCGGCGCGGCGCCGTCTCCTACTCGAAGCTGCGCGCCGTCACCCGCGTGGCCACGCCCGAGACCGAGCAGGCGCTGCTCGACGTGGCTTTGGCCGGCACCGCGGCGCACGTCGAACAGGTGGTCCGCACGTGGCGGCGGGTGGACCGCGCGGCCGAGCAGGCCGAGGAGCAGCAGCGGCACGAGTCGCGGGCGCTCGATACCTGGGTGGACGACGACGGCATGGTCGTGGTCCGCGGGCGGCTGACGCCGGAGGTGGGCGCCGTGGTGCGGCGGGCGCTGGAGGCGGCCCTCGACGCGGCGGCCCCGAACGCCGGCGGGTCGGCAGCGGGCGGCGACGGGCACCCGCGGTCGGCGGGGGCGGTCGGCGCGGCCGGGGACGCGGCGGACGCGATGGTTCCCACCGTCGCGCAGCGGCGGGCGGATGCACTGGGCATGGTGGCCGAGTGCGCACTGACCGGCGGGCTGGACAAGGGCACGGCGGGCGACCGCTATCAGGTGGTCGTGCATGTGGACGCCGACACGCTGGCCGAGGGTGGCCGGGTGGACGACGGCGGGGCGGACGAGAGCGTTCCAGACGACAATGCTGCAGGCAACAGCGCCGTCACGGCCGACGGGCGCGGAGTTGACGCCGACGCGGCCGGGGTCGAGGGGCGCGTGACGGCCGGGCCGGACGTTCCCGCAGGAACGCCGCGGCGGTGCACGGCGGCGGCGTCCGCTACCGTGGATGAAGCCTCCTGTGCCCCGGCAGGCGGCGCGAACGGGCCGGCGCCGTCGGCTGCGAGGCCAGCGCCTGCGGCTGCGGGGCCCCTGCAGCCTGCCGCGCGGCCGGCGGCGCGCAGGCAATCCGCGTGTCCAGGCCCCGCCAGCGGCCAGTCGGTGCTCGACGAGGCTGGCGGCATCCACGTCTCCGCGGAGACGGCCCGGCGTCTGGCGTGCGACGCCGCGACCGTCACGATGCACCACGGCCCAGCCGGCGAGGTGCTCAATGTTGGCCGCCGGACCCGGACCATCTCGCCTGCGCTGCGCCGGGCGCTGGCGGCGCGGGACGGGCACTGCCGCTTTCCCGGCTGCCAGACGCGGCGCGCCGACGCGCACCACGTGGAGCACTGGGCGCACGGCGGGGCGACAGCGCTCGACAACCTCGTCCTGCTGTGCCGGCGGCATCACCGGGCGGTGCACGAGGGCGGGTTCCGCGTGGCGCTCGGCGCGGCCGGCGATGTGCGCTTCGTGCGGCCCGACGGCCGGCCGCTGGAGGAGGCGCCGCCGTTGCCGGCGGTGACGGGTTCGCCGCTGGCGCCGGTGGTTGCGCGGCTCGAGCGCGCGGGCATCCGGATAGAGCAGCCCGTGGTGAAAGTCGGGGAACGGGCCTGGCCTGGGCGCGATCGAGCCCGTAGACTGAACAGCTATGGCGATGGGCAAGAAACCGGCCGCGCGACCAGGGGCGCCGCTGTGGGTGACGACGGCGGATTTGCCGACGAACGCGGGGCATCCGTTCTTCGAGCGTCTGAACCGGGTTCTGGACGAGGCCGGGTTCGACGCGTTCGTCGAGGGGCTGTGCGCGGTGTTCTACGCGACGCGGATGGGGCGGCCGAGCCTGCGTCCTGGGCGGTATTTCCGGATGCTGTTCATCGGCTACTTCGAGGGTCTGTCTTCGGAGCGTGGGATTGCGTGGCGGGTGGCCGACTCTCTGAGCCTGCGGTCGTTCCTGGACCTGGATGTGACCGAGGCGGCGCCGGACCACTCGACGCTGTCGCGGACGCGTCGTCTGATCGACGACGAGACGCACGAGGCGGTATTCACGTGGGTTCTCGAGCAGTTGTCGGCGGCGGGTCTGGTCAAGGGGAAGACGGTGGGCGTCGATGCGACGACGCTGGAAGCGAACGCGGCGATGCGGAGCATCGAGCGGCGGGACACGGGAGAAAGCTACGAAGCGTTCCTTCGGCGCTTGGCGGAGGCGTCTGGGGTGGAGACCCCGACGCGGGCGGATCTGGCTCGGTTCGACCGGTCTCGCAAGAACAAGAAGACGTCGAACAAGGACTGGCAATCGCCGCAGGACCCGGACGCGAAGATCGCGAAGATGAAGGACGGCCGGACGCACTTGGCTCACAAGGTCGAGCACGGGGTCGACATGGAGACGGGGGCCATCGTGTCGGTGACGGTGCAGGATGCATCGGACGGCGATACGGCCACGCTGCCGGAGACGCTGACCGCGGCGGCCGAGCAGGTGGAGTTGGTGCAGCCGGACGGTCGAGGGGTCGAAGAGCTGGTCGCTGACAAGGGGTATCACAGCGACGAGACGCTGGTGGCTCTCGGCGAGGTCGGGGTTCGGAGCTACGTATCGGAGCCCGAGCGCGGCCGGCGCGTCTGGCAGGACAAGAAGACGGGAGAGACGCCGCCGGCGAAGCGTGCTGCGCAGCAGGCGTTGTATGCGAACCGGCGGCGTGTGCACGGGCGGCGGGGTCGTCGCCTGCAACGCTGCCGGGGCGAGATGGTGGAGCGTACTTTCGCGCACATGTATGAGACGGGGGGCATGCGTCGGGTGTTTGTGCGCGGTCACGAGAATGTCCGCAAGCGGGTGCTGATCCAGGCGGCTGCCTGCAACATCGGGATGCTCCTGCGGCGCCAGACCGGCATCGGTACGCCCCGGAGCCTGCAGGGGCGGGCTTTTTCGGCGATTTTCCGCCTGATCGACCGCCTGATCGACCACTGGGGGCGTCTGACGCGTCCCTGGGGCCTCAAATGGACACCGCCGGCGCCCGTCGGCTCAATTACTCATCGCCAAGCGGCCTGAACAGCAGGGCTCGGCGAACCGACTTCTACCTCGGGCTGATAATAATAGGGCCGCGGACGAGCACGCCGGACTGGCGGGGCGAGAGGCTCGACGTCGACTGGGCCGTGAGCGTACTGTGGCGGCCGCGCCGGCAGGCCGCGCCCGACGCCGGCTCGCCAGCGTGACGCGCGGGCTCGCATGAACACGCCATCGGCAGCGCGACGAGGTCGGCCACCGGCTCATGGCGTCGGTGTCAATGGCGACCGTCTCGTCGGGCCCGGGGGGCCTGTTGATTCGTCCGGGCGCGATCGAATCGAGCCGGCGCTCACTGCCGCAGGCGCCAGGCCAGCAGCACGCCGGCGGCGCCCAGCATCAGCCAGACGGCGGGGTCGACCTGCCGGCCGCCGAAGGTCAGGCTCAGGAAGAAGGCGACCGCCAGCACGAACACCGTGGAGAGGACGACCACGGGCCACCGCCGCCGGGCGTGCTCGGGCGCCGGCTGGCGCTCCGGCTGGTGCGTGGCCTCGCCGCAGCGGTAGCAGATCAGGGCGTTGTCGGCGATTTCCGTTCCGCACGTCTTGCAGTTCATTCGTCAGCGACCGGTCGTGACAGCGCTGCGGCCCGCCGCCCTGCGCTGCCGGATTTCACGTGACACCCGCGCGAGCTCGACCAGCGCCTGCTCGAGCTCCCGCGCGTACTCCGCCGCGTTCATCGACTCCTTGCGCGACCTGAGGCCGGCAACCCGATCCTCGAGCCCCTCGCGCCGGGCGACGAGGGGCGCCAGCGACGCATCCGCCGCCGGGGCGGGCCGGTCCACGCCCGCGCCGACGAACCGCCGCGACGCTAGGTGGCCGTCTGAGCCGGGCCGTTCGGCGTCGCCGCCGACGCCGTCGCCCGAGTCGTCGAGCACCGCGCGCTCGGTGGCCAGACGCCCCTCCTGCTCGTACCAGCGCCGGACGTGGGCGCTCGTCGACGCGAACGCCTCCCACACCGAGACGCGCCCGTCCTTGTCGAGGTCGGCCGCCGAATCGTGGAACGCCCCGACGAAGAACCGCGGAAACACCGTGTCGTAACGCTGCACGGGCGATGCCGTGGCCGCAATCACAATCCGCTGCTCCCGCGCCAGCGCCGCGACGAACGGGAAGCTCGACGCCGTCGTGTTGACGAAGACGGCGCGTCCCGGCAGCGAGTCGAGCAGCCGGCTCCAGTCGGCGGCCGCGAGATCCGGCCCCACGAGATTGAACTTGGCTTCGACGCCGTCGTACGTCCCGTGGCCCAGCAGGACGACCAGCAGCTCCGAGTCGGCCGTCATGCGCCCCCGCAGCGTCTCGAACGCCTCCGTCACGCCCTCCCGCGACGCCCTCCCGACGCCGGGCGCGGGCGTCTCCGCCAGCACGATCAGGTGGTCGTCGCGAAACTCGGCCTGCGAGCGCAGCACGTCGACCAGCGTCTGCCGCCACGACTCGTACGTCTCCACGTAGGCCGGACCACCGGACGCGCCGCTGACGACCAGGCTGAAGGTATCCCCCCGCGCCGCCGCGGGCACGGCCAGGGTGGCCGCCAGGATGCACGCGGCGGCGACGCCGGTCCGCACGGTCAGCGCAACCCCCAGGCGCGCCGCAGCGACCATTCGGCCGTCAGGACGGCCAGGACCAGCACGAAGCTCCACGCGCCGTGCCACAGGGGACGGACCAGCGGCTCGGGTGCGGGCGCCGCCGCCGCCAGCAGCGCGCGCAACCGCCGCACCTCGCCGGCCGCCAGCAGGCTGCCCCCGCCCGCGGCCGCGAGGCGCTCGAGCACCTGCGCGTCGGCGCGGGGGTCCGCGAACTCCGCATCGGCGCCGCCCACGAGGAACCACTCGGTCGCCGGCGCGAGATCCGGGCCGGCCGAGGCCTCGACACGGTACACGCCGTCGAGGTCGGCGCGCAGCCGCCCGGCGTAGCGGCCGCCCTCGCGGTCCGCGAGCACCGCGTCCACGGTGTGAACCACGCCGGTCGGCGTCGTCACCTCGATGAGCGGCGCCGCGTCGGTCACCGGCCGGTACTCGGCATCCAGCACCCGCACCCCCATCTCCACCAGGTCGCCCGGCGCGGCCGCCGGCGCCACGGACAGCGTCAGCCGCTCCGGGGCCAGCGCCGTGAGCCAGCGCGCGGCCTGTCGCCAGAACGTGTCGTAGACCCGGCTCTCGGCCGGCATCAGCATCTTCCAGCGCCAGGCTGCCTCGCCGGCGAACACCATCGAACGGCCGCGGCCGTAGCGCTGGACCGCAATCAACGGGCTCGAGCCGCCCTCGGGACGTCCCACCAGCGCCAGAACCGACGCCCCCGGGCGGGCCGCTCCCAGCGACGTGCTGCCCGCCAGCGCGGGGACGTCGCCCCAGCGCTCCCGCGTCTCGTCGGCCGTCGCCTCGAGCTGCATCAGCGGATGCACGGCGCCGTCGTTCGTCAACAGCAACCGGTTCCGGTTCGCGAAGCGACCGGCGGCGCTCACGGATCGCTCGCGGTCGGAGAGCGCCAGCGGGACGACGTTCTCCAGCGCCGAGCCGCGGAGTCCCTGCGCGGCCAGCGACGTCGATCCCAGCAGCAGCAGCCCGCCGCCGCGCTCGGCGACGAACTCCGCGGTCATCGCGAGCTGGGCCGGCTGGAAGAATCCGGCCTCGATGTTGGCGAAGACGACCGCCTCGTAGCCGAAGAGCGCCCGACGGTCGCGCGGGTACCCCGCGGCAAGCGCCGGCGTGCGCCGCGGGTCGCCCTGGATGTAGAAGGTGTGCTGGCCGCCGGCGTTCTGGCCCTTGCGCACCACGGCGTCGAGCGCGACACCGGGATCGGACAGCCAACTGCGCTTGAGGAAGCTGTGCTCGTGCCCGGGCGACCCCTCGATCATCAGCACGCGGCGGGGTCGGCCGGGCGGTTGCACCAGAACGCTGCGCCGGTTGTTCTCGATCGCCGGCTCGGCCGCGGCGGCCGCTACCTCGACCGTGTAGAGCGTCGCCGCGTCGGGCCGGGGCGATACCCGAAACACGGCCCGCGCGGGCACGCCGTCTCCGGGTGAAGCGACGCGGCGCACCTCGACGAGCCGGCCGTCCTCGAACAACCGCAGCGTGCTCGCATCGCCCGCGCTCCCACGGACGACGACCTCCGCGCCGAGCTCGACGACGGAGTCGACCACGGCCGCGTCGCCTGCCGTCAGGCTGGCGACCTCGCGATCCGGGAACGCCTCGCCCAATCCGATTCCGACCGTGTAGACCGGTCCGGCGACGCGCTCGACGACCTGCAGGAGATCGCGACCGCCGGTGTCGCCCCCATCGGACAGCACGACGATCCCGGCGACCGTCCGGCCCTCGTAGCGCCGCGCCAGCGCCTCGATCGCCGCGGCCAGGTCGGTGCGGGGCGCGCTCGGCTCGACCGTCTCCGGAGCGGCGGGCGCCTCGGGTGCGTCGAGGGTCGCCACCTCGACGTCGAAACGGTCCCCGAGCGCCGGCAGGATCTCGTCGCGCACCAGCGCCGCCGCGCGGTCGATCCGGCGCGCCGAGCCCCCGGCGGGCAGGCGCATGCTGCGCGAGTTGTCCAGCAGCACCGGCACGACGGCGTCGCTGGCGGGGCCGGGCTCGGTGGCCACGGGCTCGAGCAGCAGCAGCAGCAGAAGCAGCAGCACTGCGAGACGCAGCGCCGTCAGGACGACGCGGCGTCCGGCCGACAGTGGAACGATGGGGCGGGAATACGCGGCGTAGGCTACGGCCGCCGCCACGCCGACGAGAAGCGCGACGAGCCACGCCGGGAAGCCCGCGGCCAGTGACATCTCAGCGGGGCGTGGGGCGGCTGGCGAGCGAGCGATAGTAGCGGTCGACCAGCCGGCGGTACGATTCCGGCGTCGCCGCACCCGCTCCGACCTGCAGTCGATCGGCTGCCTCGTCCGCCGCCAGCGCCCGCGACCGGGACGCCTCGAGCGCCTCGAGCACGTACCGCAGCTCGCCGTACAGCGCCGGCCAGGCGGCGTGATCCTGCTTGTAGGCCTCCGTGCCCGGGGCCGCCCCGCTCCGCCAGTCCCGGGCCCAGCGCTCCAGATCCTGCGCGAGCTCGGGCCGCCCGTCGCCGAGCTGCTCCAGCAAAGCGGCGAGCTCGCCGAGCCCGGCGCCCGATCCGGCCTCCTGCCCCGCCGACTGCGCGCCGGACCGCGGCGCGGGAGACCCGTCCGCGAGCTGCGCCTCGATGCGGGCGAGCCGGTCCCGCAGCCGCTGGGACTCGGCCAGCTCTTCCGCCAGGCGCCGCGTGTCCTCGTCCGGCTCGCCCGCGCCGGACAGCTCCGTCGCCGCGCGCTGCAGCGCCGCGGCGAGCTGCGCCGGCAGCTCGGGCTCGAACGCCTCGCGTTCGGCGGCGCCGACGCCGTCCTCCTCGCGCAGCGCGGCCGCGAACGCGCGCATCCGCCGCGCCACCTCCGCCCGCCGCAGCTCCCCGGCAGCCGCCTCCAGCGCCGCCTGCTCGGCGGGGGCCGCGGCGGGCCGCAACTGCTCGATCCGCTCCGCGAGCGAATCGACCCGGCCCGCCAGGTGGTCCTCCCGCTCGGCGAGCTGCCGGCGGGTCGCGCGGTCCGCACGCTGGCCAAGGCCACGACCGGCGGCGGCGGCCACCTCGCGCTGCGCGTCGGCGAGCTGCTGCGCCTCGAGCTGCAGATCGACCCGGCGGCCCCGGCCGACCGTGCGCTCGCCGCCCAGACGCTGCCCGAGACGGCGCAAGCCGTCCAGCGCCTGCCGGCCCTCCTGCGCCGCCTGCGACACGTCGCCCTGCCCGAGCTCGCTGGCCGCGCGCTGCATCCGCTCGACGGCGTCGCGCACGGCCCGCGCGGCGGACTGCCCCTGCTGTTGCCGCGGGTCCCCCGCATCGCCGGGCTGCGCCATCGCGCGGCGGAGGTCCTCGGTCCGTCTCCGGATCTCCTCCTGCTCGCGCGCGAGCCGTTCGAGGCGCCGCCTGCGCTCTCCGGCAGCGAGCGCCGGCTCGCGCGCCAGCGCCTCCTGCTGCCGGTTCAGGGCGGCCTGGCGCTCGGCGAGGGCGCGCAGCCGGCGCCGGACGTCGTCTTCCTCGCGGGCCTCGTCGGGAGACCCGGACGGCGACCGATGCTCGTAGTTCGTTTGCTGGTCGCGCCTCAGGTCGCGGTCGAAGAGCGCCGACAGGTCCTCCCGCGCGCCCATGCCGCCGCCCGGCCCCGGCCGGCTCCCGCGCTGCGTCACCTGGGTCGGCCCCATGTCGGCCTGCGCCCTGAGCAACTGGTTGAACGCCGTCATCTCCGGGGGAATCGCGGCCGCAGTCCGCTGCCCGCGCAACTCGGTCTCCGCCTCCGCCATCGCGTCGATGGCGAGGTCGAGCGCGCCGCCGCCCGGCGCGTTCCCGGGATCCACCTGCGGAGCCGGCCCCCGCAGGCGCGCCGCGAGCAGTTGGGCCGCGAGCTTCAGATCGCCCTGCGCGTCGGCCACCGTCTCCACGTCGTCGCGGGACCGCGCGGCCGCACGCTCGCCGTCCAGCTTCCAGGTGGCGACGATGATCTCCTTCTGCACGTCGGCGAGCCGCCGCAGATCCTCCGTCTCGGGACTCGCGTCGCCCTGGCTCCGGGCTTCCTCGAACTCCCTGTCGAAGGGGCGCACCTGGAGAAAGTAGATGTCGCTGCGGACCGCGGTGCGGCGGCTCGGTGCCGTATCCCGCGCGCGCACGTGATAGGTGAGGAAGTCGCCGGGCCGCAGTTGCAGGTCCTCGCTGAAGATCGTGTGGGTGCCGGACGCCCGGGCGGCGCCTGCCGCACCGCCCAGGCTCACGACCCGCTCCGGCCTCCCCATCACGCCGTACACCAACTCGAAGCGCGCGAGCCCGAAATCGTCGACGGCGCGCGCCTCGACGGTGACCTCCTCGAGGGGCGTGATCTCCCGATCCCCGGCGGGGCGCAGGATCTCGACGGCCGGCGCACGGTCCTGCACGGTCCGGATGAAGTAGTCGCTGCCGCGCGCGTTGGTCAGACCGTCGGCGTCGCGCACCCGCACGCGGTAGGTGTCGTCCGCGAGCACGTCGAACGCGGCCGCCAGCACGCCGTCGACCGCCTCCAACGGGAGGCGCGCGCCGGCGCCCAGCTCCAGCCAGCCGTGGTCGACCGCCTTGCTCGTGCGCACGGAAACGGTGACGCGCGTGCCGGCCGGGGCGTGGATGTCGCCCCCGTCCGCCTCGACGCGCGGCGGCAGCCCGGTATGCGCCGGATACCGGTACGCCACGTCGATGCGGCTCACCCGCGGCGGGAAGACGGCCGTGATCGCGTACTCGTCCGACGTCAGCGACGCCGCCTGCACGCGGTAGGTGAAGCTGGCATCGACCGCCGGCAGGTCGAGCTGGTAGGCGCCGCGGGCGGCCGTCATCTCCAGATGCCGCACGGTTCCGTCGCCGGCGGTCACGGTTGCGACCGGCAGGGACCGCGTGGCCCCGCCGACGCCGGACCGCAGGACGGCCCGCAGCCGCACCGGCCGGCCGGCGACGACGCGCGCATCGCCCGGCTCGACCTGCAGCAGCGCCCCGTGGGGATACGCGTGGAGCCACGTCGTCCGCGCGATGCGGCCGAGCGGACCGCCGCCGAGCACGACGACCAGCAGCAGCGCCGCCACCGCCAGACCGCCCGCGGCGACCGCCAGCAGAACGTCCCGCCGCGGCAGCACGCGGTCGAGGTCGACGGCCCGCGCGCTGCGCGCCGCGTCGCGCAGGAGCAGGTCGCGGAAGACCGACCGGCGGCCGGCCGCCGCGCTGTCCGCGGCGCTGACCAGCCGATCCTCCAGCGCCGGACACCGCTCTTCGATGTAGCGCGCCACCTGCCGGTCGCTGGGGCCGCGGCGGAGCCGCCACAGCGCGCGCCCGGTCAGGCCCGCCGCCAGCCCCAGGGCGGCGGCGAACAGCCAGACCATCACCGCGTCCGCCGGCTGCAGCACGCGATCGGTGAACAGGACGAGCAGGAGGAGTCCGGCCGCAGCGCCGGCGGCCCGGCCGGCCGCCAGCATCGAGCGTCTGGTCAGCCATCGCCGGCGCACCCGCGCCAGGAGCGCACCGAGGTCGTCGAGCGTGGTCTGCTGCACGGTAGGCCCAGCCCCTCGTCGCGTGCCCCTCATTCTGTCATGCCGCGCCACGCCCGAGCCAGGACTCGGCGACCAGCACGACCGCCACGGCCAGCAGGAGGTACCACCAGTAGCGTTGCTCGGCCTCGCGGCCGGCGGCATCCACCGCCTCTGCCGGGGCGCCGCCGCCCGGGACGGCCGACTGTCGAACGCGCGCGAGGAACTCGTCCGCAGTCAGCCGCGCCGGGTCGGACTCGCGAGGATCGACGTTGATCACGAGCGCGCGGCCGGAGGCGGGCTCGACGACGACGCCGGGCCGGGGCTCGACGCCGGGCGGCGCAGCGGCGACCAGCCGCTCGCGCGCCGGCGGGCGCTGACGGCCGAGGTAGCGGACGACCTCGTGCACGAACGGCACGAAGGTGGGCTGCCTCGGAAAGTCGTTCCACTCGTTGTTCAGATCGGACGCGAGGACGAGCACGCGGCCGCGACCCGCCGTCCGCTCCACCAGGGCCGGTGCGCCGTCCGAGAACGCGGCCAGCACGCGGCCGTCGGCGCCATCGAAGCGCATGGCCTGCCGAAAGCGCACCTGCCCCAGCGTCCCCGTCAGGCCGCCGAACGCCGCGAACAGCGGGTGGCGCGTCGCCGTCACCGACCAGCTCAGCGCGCCAGCGCCGCGGGGCGGTGGCGCCGTCGGCGTCGAGCCCATCCCGAGGAACTCCGCGACCAGGGCCGGATCCAGCCCCGGACCCGCCGCAATCAGCAGTCCGCCGCCCGCCTCCACGAACGCCCCCAACGCCCCCCGCGCCGACCGCCCGAGCCCCGCGGTCTCGAGCAGCACGACGGCGGCGACACCATCCAGGGCGGCCGGCGAGATGCCCGCCGGTTCGAGTGGACGCACGACGAAGGGGCTGTCGTCGCCGGCGGCCAGCAGGGCCCGTTCCAGATAGAAGGCGCCGGACTCGGAGCGCCCGCCGGCCGTCACGAAGGCAATCACGAGGGGCGCCGGCCGGTCGAGCAGGTGATACCGGCGGTCGTCGGCCGGCAGGCCTCCGGGGTCGTCGACAGCCACCTCGAGCACGCCCGCGGGCGGCAGGGGCGCGTCGAAGCCCACCGTGGTGGCACCCGCCGCCAGCGTCACCGCCGCGGAATCCACCGCCGTCCCGTCGACGCGCAGCGCCACCGTGCTCGACCGCGGCTGCAGGCCCGCGTTGACCACCACCGCCGCGGCGCCCGCGGGACCGATCTCGAGCGCCGTCACCGCCAGGTTGGGACCGGCCGCTCCGACATCGACCGTCCGGACGGTGACACCCGGCGGCACCGAGCCGGAGCCGGCGGCTTCCCAGCCGCTGCGCTGAAGATCCGTGACCACCACGATCCGCCCCTCACGCGATCCGATCGAGCGCGCGGCGGCCGCGAGCCCCGCGCCGTAGCGGGTCGCGCCGAAACCGGTCGCGGCGCGGGCCAGCGCCGCGACCGCGGAAGCGCGATCGGCCGCCGGTTCCGCGACGACCCGGGCCCGTTCGTCGAACGTCACCAACCCCACCAGGTCGCCCGGCGGGGCCTCGGCGATAGCGGCGCGCGCCGCGGCGCGCGCCTGCTCGAATCGTCCCGGCAGCGACATGCTGAAGGAGCGGTCGACGGCCACGATGGTGACGGGCCGGCCCGCCAGGCCCGTGGCGTCGAAGAAGGGCCGCGCGAACGCGAGCGCCAGCAGCAGCAGCGCCGCGATGCGGAGCGCCAGCAGCAGCAGCTCGCGGATCCGCCGGCGGCGCGCCTGCATGAGCGGCACGCGCTGCAGGAACCGGATGTCGCTGAAGGGCAGGCGCGGCGCGGCCTCGCGCCGCGCGAAATGCAGAACGATCGGAATGGCGACCGCCAGCGCGCCGGCGAGGAACGCGGGAAACAGGAAGGACATTGTCCGGTCGCTAGTGGCGACGGCTCCGGGCCGAGAGGTACGCGAGCAGCGCGAGGTCGAGAGGCTGCGACGTGTCCACCAGGCAGTAGTCGATGCCGGCCAGGCGCAGCTCGCGCCGGTACAGCGCCAGCAGGGTGCGCAGCTCCCGCAGGTAGTGCTCGCGTACGAGCGGCGGCACCGCGGCCACCTCGTCGTCCGTCTCCAGATCGCGAAAGCGTGCAGGACGCTCGAACGGGAACGTCAGCTCCGCGCGGTCCAGGAGCTGAAACACGACCACGTCGGCACCCCGGAACCGGAGATGCCGGAGGCCGCGCACGACATGCTCCGGCTCGTCCAGCAGGTCCGAGATCAGGACCACCAGCCCGCGCCGCGAGAGCGCCTCGGCCAACCGGTTCAGCGGCTTCGACACGTCCGAGCCGCGACCCGACGCCAGCGAATCGAGCGTGAGCAGCACCCGGCGCAGATGGCCCGGCCTGGCGCTCGCGGGCAGGTGCCGGACGACCTGCTCGTCGAACGCCAGCAGCCCGACCGCGTCGCGCTGGCGATTCATCAGGTAGGCAATCGAGGCAGCCAGATAGGCGCCGTACTCCTGCTTGGTGACGCCGGCCGAGCCGTATCCCATCGATCCGGACACGTCGAGCAGGAGGTGGCAGTCCAGGTTGGTCTCTTCCTCGAACTTCTTGACGTAGTGGCGGTCGGTGCGCGCGTACAGCTTCCAGTCGATCAGCGACGTGTCGTCACCCGGCATGTACTGCCGGTACTCGGAGAACTCGACGCTGAAGCCCTGGTAGGGGCTGCGATGAAGACCGATCAGGAACCCCTCGACCACCGTCCGCGCCCGCAGCTCCATCGATCCGATGCGGCCGATGACGGCCGGATCGAGATAGCGCAGCTCGTTCGCGCGGGGGGCTGCCGCCATCTCACATGCCGCTGGCGGGCAACGGCACGGCGTCCAGCAGACGGGAGATCACCTGCTCCGCGTCGATGCCTTCGGACTCGGCGAAGAAGTTCGTCACCAGCCGATGGCGCAGCGTCGGCTGGGCCAGGGCGCGCACGTCGCCGACCGACACGTGGTAGCGGCCGTGCATCAGCGCCCGCGCCTTGCCGCCCAGAACGAGCGCCTGCGACGCGCGCAGGCCGGCGCCCCACCGCACCCATTGCTCGACGAAGTCGGGCGTGTTCGCCCGCCCCGGCCGGGATGCGTCGACCAGCCGCACGGCATACCGCGCCACCTCGTCGGACACCACCACCTGCCGCACCAGGCGCTGGAATTCCAGGACGTCGGCGCCGTCGAGCACCCGCTCGGGGGTCTGGCCGGCGTCGGACGTGGTCGAGGTCACCACCCGGACCTCCTCGTCCTCGGGGAGGTAGGACATGACGACGTTGAACATGAAGCGGGAGAGCTGCGCCTCCGGCAGCGGATAGGTGCCCTCGAGCTCGATGGGATTCTGCGTGGCGAGCACGAGGAACGGGCGCTCGAGCTCGTACAGCCGCCCGGCCGCCGTCACCTGGTACTCCTGCATGGCCTCGAGCAGGGCAGCCTGGGTCTTCGGCGGCGTGCGATTGATCTCGTCGGCCAGGATGATCTGCGCGAACACCGGCCCCTTGACGAAGCGCAGGGCGCGTTGCCCGTCGCGCTCCTCCAGCACCTCGGTGCCGGTGATGTCGGCGGGCATCAGGTCGGGCGTGAACTGTATCCGCTTGAAGGTGAGCTGCAGCACCTGCGCCAGCGTCTTGACCAGCAGCGTCTTCGCCAGGCCCGGGACGCCGGTGATGAGACAGTGGCCGCCCGTGAAGAGCGCCGTCAGCACGAGGTCGAGGGCCTCGTCCTGACCGACGATGACCTTGTGCAGCTCGGTCAGGATGCGGGCCCGCCCGGCCACGACGCGTTCGGCGACCTGCCCGGCGGTTGTCGAGTCCATGATCGGTCGTGTCGGGTGCGCCGGCGCGGGCGGCGGGCCGCGTCAATGGGTGAGCGCGTACACGATCTCGTTGATGATCATGCGGTACGCCCTGGCCGTGTACTGCACGTAGCCGGGGTACTCCTCCGCGTTGGACCACTCCCAGCCGTCGCCCATGTCGGTATTGAAGTTGGCCAGCACCATCGCGCGGCCGTCGTCGTCGAGAATGGCGTGCAACTGCGCCCGGTAACCGCCCTTCTCCCACGTCACGCCGTTGAAGAAGGACCCCAGGCCGGCAATCTGCGGATACTCCGTGAGGACGTAGAAGCAACTGAACACCGGATGGTCGAGCGGCAGCTCCTCGAGCTCCCGCGCGGGAAACACCCGCGCGAGCTGCTGCTCGAACAGCTCCCACTCCGCCGGCCCGTGAAAGTCGTCGAAGGTCGCCGTGCCGCCGCGCAGCAGGAACTCGCGGAGAATCCCGGCTTCCTCGGCAGACCACTCGATGTTGGCCGGCTCGACGAAGTAGATCCACGGATGCTCCCAGAGCCGCCGATCCGTCAGCTCCATCACGAGCGGCTCGTTCACGTTGACCGACGTCACGCGTCCCATCCGGCGCGACAGGTTCTGCTCTGCCGCGGGACCGTCGATGGCCCACGGATCGCTCCAGTAGCGCCGGCGGAACTGCTCCAGACGATCGGGCTCCGAGCTGTATCGAATGCGAACGAATGTCCAGTCGAGCCCGTCGAGAGCGGGCGGGACGATCTGCGCGAGACCGGCGGCGGCCGGCCCGACCAGCACCGGCGGCCCGACGAGCGCGGCCAGGAGCAACGCCAAGAGCCCGTGGTGGAACCCCGCGTTGCAGCGAGAGCGGTCTGGCGCCCGGATGGCAAGGCGCGACCCTTCCCGCCGCGCCGCCGTCACGGCTCCGCCTCGACGGCGCGCAGGAGCAGCTCCTGGGCGCGTTCGTAGGTCGGCGCCATCTCCAGCGCGGCCAGCGCCGCGCGCTTCGCCTCCTCGGGCTGGCCGGCCAGCAGATGACTCTCGGCCAGATCGCTGTGGGCCGAGACCCGATCGACCGGACCGGCGGCCAGCGCGACCTCGAACTCCAGGATGGCCGTGGCGGCATCGCCGTCCGCCAGCGCCAGGCGGCCGAGCGCCAGATGGGGCACCGGATCGAACGGATCGATGCCGACGAGCCGGTCGTAGGCGAGCGCCATCCGATCCTCGTCCCCGGCCTCCTCGGCCAGCGCCGCGAGCTGCCGCGCCGCCGCGAGCGACGTCTGGTCGAAGTCGAGCAGGCGCTCCAGCTCGCGCAGCGCCCGGTCGCGGTCCCCCTGCTCCTGCGCGATCGCCGCAATCACCCCCCGGGGACTGTCGATGCCGGTGGCCATCGGCGCCAGCAGCGACGCGCGCTCGAGCGCCGCCAGCGCGTCATCGAGCTCGCCGGCCTCGCGCAGCGCCTTGCCCAGCTCGAACTGCACGGAGAATCTGCCGGGGTGCTCCGCGGCGAGGCGCCGCAGGGCGGCAAGCCGCTCCGCCGGGTCGGGCTCGCGCCGCTCGCGCCGCTCGCGCGCGCCGGCGTCCGGACCTTCCGGAGCGGGATCGGCCTCCGTCTCGATGGGCAGGAGCGCCTCGCGAAGCGCGCCGAAGCGCGTGTCGACCGCCTCGTCGAAGCTGGCCTGCAGCGTGTCGAAGTCGAGGCCGACGCCGGCCAGCGCCTCCTCCGTATCGAGCCCGTCGCCGTAGGCCGTGATCAGCGCGTGCAGCACGTCCTCGCCGTGGCGGTCGACGATGTGCTCGACCAGCACCGAGGCCTGGAAGTACGCCAGCGAGATCGTCTCGGGACGCGAGAAGCCGCTGTTGAGGTCCCGCAACGACAGCACCCTGCCGTCGTTGAGCGCGCGGGCGAACGTCAGCTCCTGATCGCGTCCCCAGGCGGGGCGCGCGCGCTGCTCCTCGTACACCGACACGCCCTCGGTCAGCCAGCGCGGCACCCGCTGCTTCGACATCTGCAGCGTGATGACGTGCGCGATCTCGTGCCAGAGGGTCGCCCGCCAGTTGAAGTCGCCGGGCGGGCGGGCGCGCGGCGAGTCCATCGTGACCACCCGGCCGAAGCAGGCGCCCAGCGCCCCGATCATGCCGGGCAGCCCCAGGTTGCGCACGGCGAAGTCGTCGTGGCGCGGAAACACCTCGATCAGGATCGGCCCCTGGACCTCGACGGCGTAGATCGCCGCCAGCGTGTCGAGGGCTTCCTGCGCCAGGGACAGCACGTACTCGCCGAGTATCGGCGCCTCCGTCGGATGGAGCCGCACGATGAGGTCGCCCCGCTCGAACGTCTCGAACTCGTCGAGCGTATCCATCAACTCGAGCAGGTTGTAGGTGATGACGTCGAACGGATCGTCGGCGAACGACCGTTCCAGCACCTCCCGCGCGCCCTCCTCGTCGCCGGTGCGCAGCAGGTGCATGCCGAGCTCCGCGAGGGCGCGGGTGTTGTCCGGATCGATTGCCAGGGCCCGGCGCACCAGCGCGGCCGCCTCGTCGAAGCGATACGCCCGGGCCGTGTGGCTGCCCGCGATGCGGTAGACGTCCCCGTAGGCGGGGTTGATCGCGAGCACACGGCCGACCTCCGCCTCGAAGTCCGCCGTGCGATCCTCGAGGTAGGCCATGGCCGCAAGGAGCGCGCGCGCTTCCAGACTGGCGTCGTTGAACGCGAGCGCCCGTTCGATCGATTCGCGCGCCGCGGCGGCGTTCCGATCCCCGAGCTCCTGCTCGGCCACGAACAGGTGCGCCGCGACGTTGTCGGGATCGATCTCCAGGACGCGCTCGACCGATCGCCGGGCGACGGGCGGGTTCTCGTCCACCAGCGCGCGCGCCAGCCCGAGATGCGCGGGGGCCCATTCGTCGTCCAGCTCCAGGGCCGCGGTGAACGACTGCACGGCGTCGGCGCGGTTGTACTTCTCGAGAAACAGCTCCGCCCAGGCCGTGTGGACGGCCGGGTCTTCGGGGGCCCCGATCGCCGCCGACCGCAACAGGCCGTTGGCCTGGCGGTAGCGTCCCAGCGCGCGGGCGGCGAGGCCGCCGCGGTACTTGTCGACCGGCCGTCTCGAGCGCAGGCCCCGCGTCAGGACCGCTTCGAGATACGGGTTCGCCTCGTCGCCGCGGCCGACGCGCTGGAGCAGCAGGCCCAGCTCCAGGCCCGCCGCGCTGGCCGGCGCCGCCGCGGCCACGGGCGCGAGCCGCTCCCGGGCCTCGTCGTACAGGCCGCGCAGCACGAGCGTCCTGCCGTGCAGGGCGGCCGCGGCCGGATCGGTGTCGGGCCGCCCGGACGCCAGCGTGACGGCTTCGTCCAGCTCCCCGTGCGCGAGCGCCCGGGTCGCCTGCTCGTGAAACTCGCGCTCGGCGGTCGCGCGGTCGACCTGTTGGCCTCGGACGGCCGGCGCCCAGAGGGTGAACACGCACAACGCCAGCGCGCCGGCGAGCGGGCGCGCCAGGACTGCGCGTGTCCGTGCCGACCGGCCGGCGCAGGCTCGCCGCGTGACCTGCAGCATTTTCAGCCGATTATAAACGAGTCAGAAGAAGGCGAGGTTCTGGTGCGACGGGATCTCGAAGCGCCGGCGGCACTTCTGGCACATGACCGTGTCGTCGACGCGCACGAGATAGTTGCGGAGCTTCGCGAACAGGGCGCGGTCCCGTTCGCCCGCGCCGCGCGGCAGCCGATCCTTGCGGGTGCGCCGGATCCAGCGGACGGGGTACTCGCCCCGGAAGCCGCAGCGCGGACACGAGTAGGTCCCCGACTTGGTCTCCGGCCGCTCGTTGAAGAACTCGCGCTCGTGCAACGGGCCGCGCCTCACGCTTCCTTGCGGAACGTCACAAGCGACCAGATCCGGGGAATGTTGACCTTCTCGATGGAGATGGGGTCGAATCCCGTCTGCTCGAGAAACCCGGGCAGGTCGAGGTCGGCCTTGAACCCGATGTGCACGGTGAGCGGCGACAGGATGCGCTCCACCCGCGCCAGCAGCCGGTTCCGGCTGCGGAAGTGGTTGAGCACGACGACGTGCCCGCCCACGCGGCAGACGCGGTGCATCTCGCGCGTGACCCGCACGGGATCGGGCACGACGCTGATGACGTACGGCGCGTAGACGATATCGAACGACTCGTCGGCGAACCGCAGATCCGCGGCGTCCATCCGTATCAGGTCCACGTTGCGCACGCCGTGCGCCTTGATGCGCCGCCCGGCCTTGGCGAGCATCGAGGCCGAGAAGTCGATGCCGGTCACGAAACAGTCCTGCGGGTAGAGGGGCGCGTTGATCCCGGTGCCGATGCCGACCTCGAGGATGCGGCAGCCGGAGCGCAACGGCAGGCGGCGGATCGCCTCAAGCCGCCCCGCGTGCAGCGTCGGCCCGAAGAACAGGTCGTACCAGGACGAGATCTTGGTGTAGACGTCCTCGACGAAGTCGTTCTCGACCTCGGTGACGGACAGCGCGCGAGACACGGCGTCCCGGTTGGCTACGACCTTCTCGCCGGGGGAGGATCCGGGCGGATCGAACAACGAAATCACGAGCGCCCGCATTGTAATACATTTGGCGGCCTGCGCCCGCGGAAGATCCCGGGTGGCCGCCGGACGGACAGCCAACAGGCGGTATGCCGGTATAGTTGACAGGGGCCGATGCCGGTCGAGGTGAAGCTCTCGGCGACGCAGTTCATGTTGACGACGCTCGTCGTCAAGCTGGCGGTCGTGGCGGCGCTGGCCACGATGCTGGTCCGCTTTCGGCAGTTCCGGCGCATCCTGCTGACCGAGCAGCGCGCGTGGCGCGAGCGTCTCGTATTCGCCGCGGCGCTGGGTCTGCCGCTGTGCGGCGGCGTCACGGCGCGCCTGCTGCTCAACTACAACGCCAGCGATCTCTCGCTCGCGGGGCCGTTCCTCGCCGGGCTGATCGCCGGCCCGTATGCCGGCGCCATCGTCGGCGCGCTCGTCGGCGCGCCCGCGCTGGTGGGGGGCGAGGCAATCGCCATGCCCTTCGCGGTCGGGTGCGGTTTCTGCGGAGGCGGGCTGCGCGAGGTCTGTCCGAAGGAAGCCATCTGGCGCTTCTCGCCGCTGTCCATCACCGACCTGCACCGCCACGTGTGGCGGATGTTGAGCCGGCTGCGGATCGACTGGCACGTGGTGCTGCTGGCGGCGCCGGTCGGTCTCGAGCTGCTCCGTCTCGGTCTGGGGCTGAGGTTCGGAGCACACCTGTTCCACATGCAGCCGCCGAACGCGTGGCTGGCGGTTGTCGTCATCCTGGCGACCGTGCTGAGCGTCACCATCCCGATCAAGATCTGGAACACGGCCCGGATCGAGCATCGTCTCCAGGAGCAGGAGAAGCTGCTGCTGTCCACCCGGCTCGAGGCGCTGGCCAGTCAGATCAACCCGCACTTCCTGTTCAACACGCTGACGTCGATCTCGTCGCTCATCCGCTCGCAGCCGGAGACGGCGCGCACGCTCGTCCTGAAGCTGTCCGGGCTGCTGCGGCGGCTGCTGCGCAGCCAGGAGCACTTCGTGACCCTGCGCGAGGAGCTCGAGGCGATCGACGAGTACCTCGACATCGAGATGGTCCGGTTCGGCCCGACCCTGGCCGTCGAGAAGGAGATCAGCCCCGCGAGCCTCGACGTCGTCATGCCCAGCATGTTGCTGCAGCCGCTCGTCGAGAACTCGATCAAGCACGGGCTGACCCACAAGATAGGCGGAGGCCGCGTCACGATTCGCAGCCGGCAGACCGGCGGCCATGCGGTCATCGAAGTAGCCGACGACGGCACGGGAATGAGCGACACGAGTTTGACCGGCAGCCGCACCGGCGGCATCGGCCTGCGCAACGTGGATGAGCGGCTGCGCGTGATTTACGGCGAGAACTACCGTCTGCAGCTCGTGAGCACGCCCGGCCACGGCACGTGCGCGCGGATCGAGATCCCGCTGCCGGACGTCGCCCAGCCGGCGACGGCGTAGGAGTTGGAACCCCGTCCGATCGAGGCGCGGCGAAGCCGCAAGGCGCGCACAGCGGGCCTCGGCGGTAGCGGCGCGGGGCGAAGGGGTCCCCGCAAGCGAACGCCGGGGGTTTGGGGCGCAGCCCCATCTGTAATGATGCCGCTGAACTTGCGGGTGCTGGTCGCCGATGACGAAGGACCGGCGCGGCACGAGCTCTGCTTCCAGTTGGAGCGGCTCGACGGGATCGAGGTGGCCGGACAGGCCGGCGACGGCGTGGAAGCCCTCGACCTGATTCGCCGCCTGCAGCCCGACCTCGTGCTGCTCGACATTCAGATGCCGGGCCGGAACGGATTCGAAGTGGCTCGCCAACTCCTGGCCCGGGAGATCGACACCCGCGTGGTATTCGTCACCGCGTACGACCAGTACGCGCTCGAGGCGTTCGAGGTCAACGCCGTGGACTACCTGCTCAAGCCGATCGAGCCCGGACGGCTCGCCCGGACCCTCGAGCGCGTGCGCCGCCAGCTCTCCTCCGAGCGCGGCGGGGGCGGCGGTGCGACGCCGGTGGCCAGGGACGAGCTGCAGCGTATCGTCCAGTACGTCGCCGAGCGGCAGGTCCGCCGCGAGCAGCTCGCGGTCAGGGTCGGCGACCACTTCCGGCTCATCCCGTCGAGCGATATCATCTACGCGTCGCTGGCCGACGACGTGGTGACGGTAGTGACCAGCAGCCTGACCGGCACGTCCAACTACCGCACGCTGGACGAGTTGCACTCGAATCTCGATCCTGCGGTATTCTGGCGAGTGCATCGGTCGCACATCGTCAACATCAACAAGGTCAAGGAGATCGTGCCTTGGTTCAGTCGCAACTACATCCTGAAGATGCAGGACGCCAGGCGGACCGAGATCCCGGTGAGCCGCGCCCAGACGAAGCGGTTGCGCGACCACCTGAATCTGTAGGTCCGGCCGACTGGCCCGAGCCGGCCGCCCTCGACGCCGGCGTCGTGGACGCGTCCGGGGTTCCGGCAGCCGGCCACGATGCGCGGCTGGGACGGCTCGGCCTGCAGCAGCCCGATCCGCGGAGCACGCTGCTGCGGCGGTTCGGCGAGGAGCTGCTGACGTGGCTGAAGACCTTCGCGTCGGCGGCCGTCTACGCGACGCTCATCGTCACGTTCGGGTTCCAGGTGGCCCGGGTCGAGGGCCGGAGCATGGAGCCGACGCTGCAGGACCAGGATCGGCTGATCGTCAACAAGGCCGTGTACCAGTTCTTCGGCGAGCCCGAGCCCGGCGACATCGTGATGCTGTACTACCCGCGCGACCCGGACAAGTCGTTTGTCAAGCGCATCGTGGCCAAGGAAGGCGACACCGTCCGCATCGAGAGCGGCAAGGTCTTCGTCAACGAGGTGCTGCAGCCCGACCTGTACGTGCCGCCGGAGTTCCGCAGCTACGAGAACCACGGTCCCGAGGTCGTGCAGGAGTCGTACTACTTCGTGATGGGCGACCACCGGAACAACAGCTCGGACAGCCGCCACTGGGGCCAGGTGCCGCAGAAGTACATCATCGGCCGCGTCCAGTTGCGGTGGTGGCCCCTGACGGACATCCGCCTGTTCTGAAGTGGACGGGGCTGGGCTTCAATGAGACGGGGCTGCGCCCCGAACCCCCGGCGTCCGCTTGCGGGGACCCCTTCGCCCCGCGCCGCTACCGCCGAGCCGCGCCTTGCGCGGCTTCCATCAGACGGGGTTGCGCCCCGAACCCCCGGCGGCCGCTTGCAGGGGCCCCTGCGCCCCGCGCCGCTGCCGCGGAGCCGCGCGCGGCTCGCGGCGTTTGCCCGGCTGCGCGACTCAGGCGTACAGCGCGTCGATGTAGTCCTGCCACTTCTCCGCGACGACGCGGCGCTTGATCTTCAGGGTCGGCGTCAGCTCGCCGCTCGCGATGCCCGGCTCGGCCGGCACGAGCACGTGCTTGCGCACCTGCTCGTGCCGCGGCAGCTCCGCGTTGACCGCCTCGACGACCGCGTCGAACCGGCGCTGGACGTCCGCGCGCGCCACCAGCGCGGCGCGATCGGCGGCCGCCGGCTCGCCCATGGCGGCCGTCAACGCCGCGAAGTCCGGCATGATCAGCGCCGCGACGTAGGGTCGGCGATCGCCGACGAGCACGGCCTCCGCGACGAGCGGGTGCTGCTTGAGCGCCTGCTCGATCGGCTGCGGCGCGACGTTCTTGCCGCCGGCGGTCACGAGCAGCTCCTTCTTCCTGTCGGTGATCACGAGGTAGCCGTCGTCGTCGAACCGCCCGATATCTCCGGTGTGGAACCAGCCGCCGGCCAGCGCCTCCGCCGTGGCCTCGGGCTTGCCGTAGTAGCCCCGCATGAGGTTCGGACCTCGTGCGAGGACCTCCCCGTCGTCGGCCAGTCGCAGCTCGACCCGCGGCAGGGCCTTGCCGACCGTCCCGAGACGCGGTGCGTGCTCGGGGTTGACGGTCAGCACGGGCGCGGTCTCGGTCAGGCCGTACCCCTCGATCACCGGTATCCCCACGGTGAACAGGAACTCGCCCACGGCGGCCGACAGCGGCGCGCCCCCGGAGACGACGTGACGGAGCCGCCCCCCGGTGCGCGCGCGCACCTTGGAGAGCACCAGCCGGTCGGCCAGCGGGAGCGCCGCGCGCGCGTATCCCGAGGGCCGCTCGCCGCTGAGCGGCGCGGCGTTGCACGCGCGGCCGATGCCCATCGCCCACCGGAACAACCCCTGCCGCAGGGCCGACCCCTGCGCGACCGCCTCGAGCACCCGCGCGTGCAGCTTCTCGTAGACCCGCGGCACACCGGTCATCACGGTCGGCCGCACGCGCAGCATGTCGCGCGCGACGGTGTCCAGCGATTCCGCGAAGGTCACGGTGGTGCCCCGGAACAGGTACAGGTAGATGACGATGTGCTCGAACGCGTGGCTCAGCGGCAGGAACGACAGCGCCTCGTCGTCCTCGGTGACGCGCACCATGGTGCCCACGTCGAGCAGGTTGGCGACGATGGCGCCGTGCGTGAGCATCACGCCCTTGGGGTCGCCGGTCGTGCCGGAGGTGTAGATGATGGCGGCCAACTGGTCGGGGGCGATTGCCGCCACGGCCTCCTGGTAGCGCCGCGCCAGCCCGTCCTCCCGCATCAGGCGCTGATGGCCGCGCGCCTGCACCGCGGCGCAGGTCATCTCGCGCCCCGCGGTCGGCGCCTCGTCGGGCGGGTCGATCAGGACCAGCGCCCGCAGGTCGGGCAGCTCCGGCCACACGGCGCGCACCTTCGCCGCCTGCGCCTCGTCGGCCGCCACGACCACCGTCGCCCCGGAGTCGGCCAGGATGTACCTGATCTGCGCCGCCGGCAGGGTCGGGTAGATCGGCACCGTGACGGCGCCGCACGTGAGAATCGCCAGGTCGGCGATAACCCACTCCGGGCGGCTGTCGCTGAGCAGGGCGACCCGCCGGCCGGGGCGGACGCCGAGCCCCGTCAGGCCCAGGCTCAGGTCCCGGATCTGCTCGAACAGCTCGCGGCTCGCGTAGCTGTCGTAGCCGTCGGCCGTGCAGCGCCGCACCAGCTCCGGCTTCGGATAGCGGCCGGCAACGTGGAAGGGGAGATCGGCCAGCGTCGAAATCGTCGGCTCGTCCATGGCATCACTCGGCCCGATAGGTTCCCGACCGCCCGCCCGTCTTCTCGACGAGGCGGATATCACCGATCACCATCGTGCGATCGGCAGCCTTGATCATGTCGTACACGGTGAGCGCGGCGGCTGACACCGCTGTCAGCGCCTCCATCTCGACGCCCGTCTGCGCGGTCGTGGCGACGCGCGCCTCGATGTCGTACCCGGCGTCCCGCTCGCGCAGGTCGACCTCCACGTGCGCCAGCGGGATGGAATGACACAACGGGATGAGCTCGGCCGTGCGCTTGGCGGCCAGGATGCCTGCAATGCGGGCTGCCTGGAGCGGATCCCCCTTCGCCGCGGCGCCGCCGCGGACCAGGGCCAGCGCGTCGGGGCTCACGCGGATGTGGCCGCGCGCGACCGCCACGCGCGTCGTCGCCGCCTTGCCGCCGACGTCGACCATGCGGACGCGGCCGCCGGCGTCGACATGCGAGAGCGCGCCGCCCGCCTTCCCGTCGCTCGCCGTCCGCGCTCCCCGGCCGCGCTCGGTCATGGCTGCTGGCCGCGGCCCGCCTCGTTGGCCAGGTAGAACGAGAGGCTCTCCAGCGACACGGTCAGATCGACGCTCTTCAGCTTGACGTGCGGCGGCACGCGCAATGCTCCCGGGGAGAAGTTGAGGATCGCCTTGATCCCGGCCTGCACGACGGTCTGCAGGACGTCGCGCGCGGATGCTTCCGGCACGGCGATCACGGCAATCGTGATTCCCTCGCGGCGGGCAACCGGCTTCAGCTCACGAATGTCGTAGATGGTAACCCCGCTGCGGGAAATGCGGCCGACCTTCTCCTGCAGATTGTCGAACAGCGCGACGATTCGAAACCCCTCCTGACGAAACCCGGGATAGTCGGCCAGCGCGAGCCCCAGGTTGCCCGCCCCGACGATGGCGACGCCCAGACGGCGGTCGAGGCCGAGAATCGAGCGGAGCTCCCGCCGGAGATCTTCCACGACGTAGCCGACCCCGCGGACGCCCAGATCGCCGAAGTGCGACAGGTCCTTCCGAATCAGGGCCGCATTCAGCCCGAACTGCTCCGCCAGCATCTTCGACGACACCGTTTTCACGCCCCTGCCGTCAAGCTCGTTGAGGAAGCGGAGGTAGAGAGACAACCGGCTGGTAGTCGGTTCCGAAATCTGCTCGGGCATCGGACACAGGAATGGGGACGGATTCTATGGCCCTCGCTGGCGCCGGTCAAGGCGCACGGCCGGCCGTCGCGTGCTAAGATGCGGCCAGACGGCGATTTACAGTCCGGGAGCATTGCCGATGCGCCGATCCCCATGGTCCGCGGCCGCGTTCTGCATCATCGCCGCGTCCTGGATTCTCCCGGGGGCGGGCCAGGCCCAGACCGCGGGCCGGCGCGCCGCCACCCTCGCGTCGCTGTCCGGCTCCCCCATCTTCTTCCACGGCCAGCAGGTCGTCGTGCAGGCCGACGCGGTCGGCGACGGGGTGCTGACGTACCTGGTCGACGGCGAGGACCGTCTGGTGGCCCTCGACGTGCCGCCGCCGCCCGCCGGCACGGCCGAGCGTCTCGAGGTGTCGGGACGATTCTACGACGTCGGCCGGCTCGAACCCGACGACTCGCGCATGGGCGACCTGCCGTTCGCGCGGCTCTCGGAGTCGCTCCTCGGCAAGCCGTGGCCGGGCGTTGGCGAGCTGCTGGTGCTGGCGGCCTCGGCGACGCGCAACGTGACCGTCACGCCCGCCGTCACCCTGCGGACGTTGGCGCTCGACCCTGCCGCGCACCTCGATCGGAACGTTACCGTGAGCGGCCGCTTCCGGGGCCGGAACCTGTACGGCGACCTGCCGCGGCCGGCCGGCCGGAGCCGCTGGGACTTCGTGCTCGCGTCGGTCGACGCCGCGGTGTGGGTGGTCGGCAAGGAGCCGAAGGGTGACGGATTCGAGCTGGACGTCCAGGCGCGCATCGACACCGGGCGCTGGCTGCGGGTGACCGGGCGCGTCGAGTCGCATGCCGGCATGGTGGTCATCGACGCGACGGAGCTGGCCCTGGCCGACCCTCCCGCGACGCCCCGGCCGCAGCCGCGCGTCGCGGCACGCCAGGGTCCCCCGCCCGAGGTCATCTTCAGCGCGCCGCTGCCGGACGACACGGACGTCCCGCGCGACACGACGGTCCGCATCCAGTTCTCGCGCGACATGGACCCTGATTCGTTCGAGGGGCGCGTCGCCGTGTCCTACGTCAGCCGGCCGGCGGCGGGCGGCGCCGACCCGAACGCCGGGAGCGTCACCTTCGAGACGACCTACCGGGCGCGGAACCGCGTGCTCGAGATCCGCTTCGACGAGCAGCTCGAGCTGTTCCGGACGGTCGGCGTGCAACTGCTCGACGGGATCACGGCAACCGACGGCCAGCCCCTACCGCCCTGGGCGCTCTCCTTCTTCGTCGGCGGCTGACGGCTGCAGCGCGAGAAGCGCCTGCACGGCTGCCCGGGTGCGGTCGATCAGCCGATCCCGCTCGGCCAGGTCTTCCGTCTCGACCTCGACCGGCGGCCCGATCCGCACGCTGACGGTGACCGGCCTGATTATCGCGCTGCCCCGGCGCATGGCGGCTCGCGCCCCCGTGATCGCCATCGGCACCACCGGCGCGCGCCCCTTGATGGCCATGATGAAGCCGCCCTTCTTGAAGCGCTGCAGTTGACCCGTCCGGCTGCGGGTGCCTTCGGGGAAGATGAGAAACGAGGCGCCGGCACGCAGACCCGCGGCCGCCCTGTCGATCGCCTGCATGCTCTGCTCGCGATTCTGCCGATCGATGGGCACGAAGCCGGCGATGTCGAACGCACGGCCCAGAACCGGCAACCTGTGGATCTCGGCCTTGTAGAGAATCCGGAGTCGCGGGTGAAGCGCCGCCAGCGCCATGTACAGGATGGGCGGCTCCAGGTTGCTGGAGTGATTGACGCAGTACACCGCGGCCCGATCGCGCTGGATGTGCTTTCCGCCGACGACTCGGCAGCGGATGCCGGCGGCGGCGAGGCCGAGCCGCACGCCGCCCCGCCCCAGCCAGTAGAGGACGTCCGGCCAGTCGAAGCACAGGGCCAGCAGCATCCCGGGCGGACCCAGGACGATGACCCACAGGCTGACGCCGACATAGGCCGCCGCGGAGCGAACGGCTGCGACTACCGTACCCGGGAATTCGGCCATGCGCCGTTGCAGCACCGCGGGCAGGGACGGGCGGTCGCGCCGCGGTCGTCGGGGGAGGGGGCTACGAAGCCCGGGCGGTGCGACGCCCGGCGACCCGGGCCGCGGTCTTCTTGACCCCGGCCTTGGCCGTCTTCGACTTGGCGAGCTGGCGGTCACGATTGGCGAGACACCGCTCGAGCGCCTTGTTGACCTTTTCCTCGATGGTTTCGGCGGGCTGGCTCGTCACCTCGGAGACCTCGGACACCACGAGGAACTTGGCCCGATCGAGCATGCGCTTCTCGCGGAACGACAGGTTCTTGGACTGGCTGAGGAAATTGAGGCTCTTGAGAACGTCCACCACGTCGTAGATGGAGCCGGTCCGCATCTTGTCCGAGTTGTCCTTGAAGCGGCCCTTCCAGTTCTGATGGTTCTCGATCTTGCCGTTGCCGAGCAGCGTGAACAGCTTCTTGACCTCGTGGTCCGCGATCGCGCCGCGGAGCCCGACGCTTTCCACGTTGTCGATGGGCACGAGGACCGTCGTCTCGCTGGAGGTCATGCGCAGCGAGTAGAATCCGCACGTGGTGCCCAGAATGGTCTTGGTCTCGATCCGCTTGACCACACCGATGCCGTGATTCGGGTAGATGACCTTGTCCCCGACCTCAAATTCCAACGTGCCCTCCCGGAGTAGACGAGACGCGGGCGCGGCCCTCACGGGCAGACGCTCATTTTAGCGCAAACGACCCCGGCTGACAACCGGAAACTACTCAAAACAGGCAATTTGCCCCGTTTCAACGACTGCGGCGAGCGGCCCTGCGGCATTCCTCCCCGCCGCATCGGAGCGACGATCCCGCGCGCCGCGCGGGGCCCGGCGACCGCGTCGCGTGCGTCCTGTTGTACAGTAGGCACGCGCGGAGGAGTTGCGATGATCCAACGTCTGATGATGCTCGGGCTGGTGGCAGTGCTGGTTGCCACGTACCCGTGGGCTCTCGTCGAGTCGCCGCGGCCGGCGGCCCAGGAGAACAACCTGGCCCCGTTCGTTCCCACGCCGCAGGATGTCGTCGACCGCATGCTCGAGCTCGCAGGGGTCACCGAGAACGACGTGGTCTACGACCTCGGGTGCGGCGACGGCCGCATCGTGATCACCGCCGCCCGCCGCTTCGGTGCGCGGGGTGTCGGCGTCGACATCGACCCGCGCCGGATAGCGGAGTCGAACGCCAACGCGGCGCAGGCCGGCGTTCAGCACCTGGTCCGTTTCGTGGAGCAGGACGCGATGACCGTCGACGTCTCGGAGGCCACCGTCGTCACGCTCTACCTGCTGTCCTCGTCGAACGTGAAGCTCAGGCCGATCCTGACTTCCCAGCTCCCGGTCGGCGCACGCATCGTCTCGCACGCCTTCAGCATGGGAGATTGGCCTGCCGACGAGGTCGACCGGTTCGAGGACGTGCGCGGCAACACCCGCACGCTCTACCTGTGGCGACACGACGGCACCGCGCGGCCGTAGCATCCCCCGGGCGGATCCGCAAGGCGCGCACAGCGCGCCTCGGCGGGAGCGGCGCGGGGCGCAGGGGGTCTCCGCAAGCAAGACGCCGGGGGCTCGGGGCGGAGCCCCGTCTAATGGAAGCTGGAAGCGCCGGAGTGGCGAAATTGGCAGACGCGCTGGACTCAAAATCCAGTGAGGTTCACCCCTCGTGTCGGTTCGAGTCCGACCTCCGGCACCACCGGTCCGGGCCGCCAGCCGGACCGCGACCCCCTCGCGCGTGAACCCGCGGCGTTCCGGGCACACACCTGGCGCGGCAATCGTCGCCTCCGGCTCCGGTTGCCGTCCGACCAACCCTCACACCAGGCGTCTACGCCGTCCTACGGCGCAGACGCCTAGGAGGCCGTCGTCTCGGAGACTGTCCTCTCCAGGAGCGTGCCCCCGCCGAAGCTGAGGCGCTCGGGCGCGGGACCGCCGCTCGTCACCCGGATCGCGCAGTACTTGAATTCCGGTATCTTGCCGAACGGGTCGAGCACCGGATTGGTCAGCATGTTCGCCGCCGCCTCGTAGTAGCAGAACGGGACGAACACCGCGCCGCGCGGCGTGCCGTCGTCCGCCCGCGCGTACAGCGACACGCTTCCCCGCCGGGACTCGACGGTGATGGTCCCGCCCGGCGCCACGCCGATCTCGTCCAGATCCAGGGGGTGCACCGAAGCGACCGGCTCGGGCTCGATGTAGTCCAGCACCGACGCGCGCCGCGTGATGGCGCCCGTATGCCAGTGCTCGAGCTGCCGTCCGGTGATGAGGACCATCGGATATTCCTCGTCCGGCCGCTCGTCCGCGGAGATGAGATCCGCGGGCACGAACCTGGCGCGTCCCGTGGGCGTCGGGAACTTCTCCACGAACATGACCGGCTGCCCCGGGTCACCCTCCTTCACGCAGGGATAGGTGACGCAGGACTCGCGCTCCAGCCGATCCCAGGTGATGCCGGCGATCGAGTCCATGCACCCGCGCATCTCCTGGAACACCTCGCTCGGATGCGAGTAGTTCCAGTCCAGACCGATGCGCCGCGCCAGCTCGTTGATGATCCAGAGATCCTCGCGCGCGTCGCCGGGCGGCTCGAGCGCCTTGCGGCCGAGCTGCACCATGCGGTCGGTGTTCGTGACGGTGCCGTCCTTCTCGGGCCACGCGGTCGCCGGGAGCACGACGTCGGCCAGGTACGCCGTCTCCGTGAGGAAGATGTCCTGAACGACCAGATGGTCGAGCGCGGCGAGCGCCTGGCGGGCGTGATCGACGTCGGGATCGGACATCGCCGGGTTCTCGCCCATGATGTACATGCCCCGAATGTCGCGCCGCTTGGCCGCCCTCATGATCTCGACCACCGTCAGGCCGGGATCGGGATCGAGCTCCACGCCCCAGAAGTCCTCGAAACGCTGCTTCGCCTCCGGCTTGGCTACCGCCTGATAGTTGGGGTAGACCATCGGGATCAGCCCCGAATCGGAAGCGCCCTGCACGTTGTTCTGGCCGCGCAGCGGGTGGAGGCCGGAACCCGGCTTGCCGATCTGCCCGGTGGACAGCACCAGCGCGATCAGGCAGCGCGCGTTGTCGGTGCCGTGCACGTGCTGGGATATCCCCATCCCCCACATGACCATCGAGGCCTTCGACGTGGCGTAGAGCCGGGCGACGTCGCGAATGGTCTGCGCGTCGACGCCGCAGATGGGCGCCATCGCCTCGGGCGAGAAGTTCTTCACGTTCTCGACGAGCGCCTCGTAGCCTTCCGTCCGGTCGCGGATGAACGCCTCGTCGACCAGCCCTTCGTGGACGATGACGTGCAGCATCGCGTTGAGCAGGGCGACATCGGTGTCGGGGTTGAACTGGAGGTAGTGGGAGGCGTAGCGCGCCAGTCCGGTGCGGCGCGGATCGGCCACGATCAGCGTCGTACCGGCCTTGGCGGCGTTCTTCATCCAGGTCGCGGCAACCGGGTGGTTCACCGTGGTGTTGGAGCCGATGACGAAGACCACCTCGGCCTTCATCACGTCCCGCACCTGGTTCGACACGGCGCCCGAGCTGATCCCTTCCATCAGCGCGGCGACGCTCGAGGCGTGGCACAGCCGGGTGCAGTGGTCGACGTTGTTCGACCCGAAGCCGGTGCGCACCAGCTTCTGGAAGAGATAGGCCTCCTCGTTCGTGCCCTTGGCCGACCCGAAGCCGGCGAGGGACCGCTTGCCGTGCACGTCCCGAATCTCGCGCAGGCCCCGGGCCGCGACGTCGAGCGCCTCCTCCCAGGTGGCCTCGCGGAACACGGTGTCCCAGGCATCCGGGTCGACCCTGAAGTCCTTGTGCTTCTCGACGCCCGGCTTGCGGATGAGGGGCGTGGTCAGCCGCTGCCGGTGCTGGACGTAGTCGAAGCCGTAGCGGCCCTTGACGCACAGCCGGCCCTGGTTCGCGGGGCCGTCCCTGCCTTCGACGAAAAGGATGCGATTCTCCTTGACGTGGTACGTCAACTGGCAGCCGACGCCGCAGTACGGGCAGACCGAATGGACCTGCTTCTCGGCTTCGACGGCGCCCGCGCCGCGGGCGGGCATGATGGCGCCCGTCGGGCACGCCTGCTCGCACTCGCCGCAACCCACGCAGGTGGAGTTGCCCATCGGATCGTCGAGGTCGAAGACGATCTTCGACTCCCCGCCGCGAAACGCGTACCCGATGACGTCGTTCATCTGCTCTTCGCGGCAGGCGCGCACACAGCGCGTGCACTGGATGCAGGCGTCCAGGTTCACGGCGATCGCCGGGTGCGAGAGGTCGTGCGCGGGCTGCTCGCGGGCCGGGAAGCGCGACTCCCCGACGGCCAGCTTCCGCGCCCACAGATCGAGCTCCGAGTCGAGCGTGTAGGAGCGGTCCGGAATGTCCGACAGCAGCAGCTCCAGCACCATCTTCTGGCTGACGCGCGCCCGCTCGCTGTCGGTCGTGACCTCCATGCCCGTCTTCGGGTGGCGGCAACAGGAGGGCGCGAGCACCCGCTCCCCCTTGACCTCGACCATGCAGGCGCGGCAGTTGCCGTCGGGACGGAGCCCGTCCTTGTAGCACAGATGAGGAATCTCGACGCCATGGCGCCGCGCCGTCTGGAGGATGGTCTCGTCCTCGCTGCCGACGACAGGCCTGCCGTTCAGCGTGAACTCGACGGGCTGCGCCGCCGTCTCCGTGCCGACGTTGTTGCCGTTGGTCCTGATGTCGATCGCCATCGTCGTTCCTTGGGCTGAGGGCCGCCCGCTGCAGCGGGCGGCCGTTACTGGATCTCCTGAGGAAAGAACTTGACCACCGAGCGCACCGGGTTCGGCGCCGCCTGCCCCAATCCGCAGATCGAAGCATCCATCATCGCCTGCGACAGCTCCTCGAGCAGCGCCTGATCCCAGCGCGGGCGCTCCATGAGCTTGAGCGCCTTGACGGTGCCGACGCGGCACGGCGTGCATTGGCCGCAGGACTCGTCCGCGAAGAACTTCATGACGTTCCGCGCGGCATCCGTCGCGCGGTCCTGGTCCGACAGGATGACTATCGCCGCCGAGCCGATGAAGCAGCCGTGCTCGTTCAGGGTGTCGAAATCGAGGGGCACGTCGCCCAGCGCGGCCGGCAGGATGCCGCCCGATGCGCCGCCGGGCAGGTACCCGTAGAACGTGTGCCCCTCGAGCATCCCGCCGCAGTACTCGTCGATCAGCTCCCGCGCGGTGATGCCGGCCGGCGCCAGATGCACGCCCGGCTTCCGCACCCTTCCGCTCACCGAGAACGAGCGCAACCCCTTGCGGCCGTGCCGGCCCTGGCCGGCGAACCAGTCCGGGCCCTTCTCCAGGATGTCGCGCACCCAGTGCAGCGTCTCCATGTTGTGCTCCAGGGTGGGCCTGTTGAACAGGCCCACCTGGGCCACGTACGGCGGCCGCATGCGCGGTTCGCCGCGCTTGCCCTCGATCGATTCGATCATCGCGGATTCCTCGCCGCAGATGTATGCGCCGGCGCCGCGACGTAGGTGAATGGGAGGCACGGGACACGGCGGGTCCGCCTGCAGCGCCGCGATCTCGCGTTCGAGAATCGCGCGGCAGCCGTGGTACTCGTCGCGCAGATAGACGTAGATCTCGGTGATGTCGACGGCCCACGCCGCGACCAGCGCCCCCTCGAGGAAGCGGTGCGGATCGCGCTCGAGGTAGTACCGATCCTTGAACGTCCCCGGCTCGCCCTCGTCGATGTTGATGGCCAGCAGGCGCGGTGCCGGCTCGGCCGCGACCAGCTCCCACTTGCGGCCGGCCGGGAAGCCGGCGCCGCCCAGGCCCCGGAGTCCGGAGTCCTGCATGGCGGTGACGACCGCTTCCCGCGTCCTGCCGCCGTCGCTGCAGGCCCTGGCCAGCTCGTAGCCGCCCTGCGCCCGATAGGCGGCGTAGTCGACATGCCCCGGAGTGACGATCTCGAGATGCGGGTGCGACCCGTCGGCCTCCGGATGGGCCACCGCGTCGGCCTCGACCAGGCTCGCGATCTTCTCCGGCGTCGCGTGCGGCACGGGGTTCTGTCCGACCACGGCCGCGGGGGCCGTCTCGCAGCGGCCGATGCACGGCGCGTGGAGCACACGGACGCCGTCGCCCAGAATCCCGGGCAGGCCGGCCAGCAGGCGCTGCGAACCCGCGAGCTCGCACGCGATGGAATCGCACACGCGCACCGTGATCGCCGGGGGCGCGGTGTCCCCCTCCTTCACGACGTCGAAGTGGTGATAGAACGTGGCGACCTCGTAGACCTCGGTCATCGCCAGGTTCATCTCCGCGGCGAGCGCGACCAGATGGGGTGCGGCAAGGCAGCCGAAGCGGTCCTGAATCCTGTGCAGGTGCTCGATCAGGAGATCGCGGCGGCGCGGGGCATCGCCGAGGAGCTCGGCCACCTCCTCGCGCGCCTTCGGGTCGACCTGGCGCCCCTTGGGCGTCGCGCGCACGCGGGCGGGCATCGCCGGCTGTTGTGGGCTCATATCCTTGCTCGATGACGACCGGGCAGAGGTTCGACCCCGGCTTGTCGCAGTTTTGCAAGGATAGTGAAAGGGTTCACCCCGACGCAAGCGGCGACCGGCGCGGTGCTATCATGGCCACAGTGATGCAGGTCGAGCTTCTCGGCATTCCGCGGCAGCGCGCCGGTGTGGCGGAGCTCGAGATCGAGGCGGCCACGCTGGGGCAGCTCCTCGACGCGCTCGCGGCCCGCTACCCGTCGCTGGCCGACCTCTTCCGCGCCGGAGGGGCCGACCGGCTGGGTCCGTTCGTCGCCGCCAACCTGAACGGTGACCGGTTCGTGACCGATCCCGGCACACGGCTCGCCGCAACGGACCGCGTCCTGATCCTCTCCGCCGACGCGGGGGGCTGAGCGGAGCACCGCGTGCCGTCCGGATACCACGGCTGCTATCTGCGGATCGACGTCTCGGACGGCAGCGCCGACCGCGTGCCGCTGCCCGCCGGCGTGCTGCGCCGGTTCATCGGCGGCGCCGGGCTGGGCGCCTGGCTGCTGGCCAGGGAGAGCGGCGCCTGCCCGGACCCGCTGGCAGCCGGGGCCCCGCTGATCTTCGTCTTCAGCCCGCTGGTCGGGAGCCCGCTGACCACGTCCGCCAAGTTCGCGGTGGTCAGCCGCAGCCCGCTGACCGGCCGCATCAACGATTCGCTCGCGAGCAGCGGCTTCGCGCTGGCGGGCAAGCGCTGCGGCTGCGACGCGATCGTCATCGTCGGGCGGGCGTCCGGGCTCTCGGTGCTCGTCATCGACGATGGCCGGGTGCGGCTCGATCCGGGCGGCGACCTGCGCGGCGCCACGTGCGGCGCGGCGGAGAAGACGCTGCGGACCCGGCTCGGGCCCGACTACAAGATAGCGTCCATCGGTCCGGCCGGGGAGCAGCTCGTGCGCTACGCCACGATCTCGCATGACGGCCGCCATGCCGGCCGCGGCGGCAGCGGGACCGTGCTGGGCAGCAAGAACCTGAAGGCCGTGGCCGTGCGGGGCACCCGCTACGTCGCCTGGGCGCACCCCCGGGAGCTGACCGAGCGCAGCAGGCAGTTGTCGAAGCGCTCCTTCGGTCCGGCCACCGCCAAGTACCGCGAGCTGGGCACGGCGGCCAATCTCCTGACGTTCAACCGCTTCGGGGCGTTGCCGACGCGCAACTTCCAGACCGGGACCTTCGACGCGGCCGCACGCGTCTCGGCCGAGCAGATCCGCGCCACGCACACCCGCACGCGCGCGAGCTGCGCGGCCTGCACGATCGGCTGCGAGCACATCTACTCGATCGAGGACGGCGCGGGGACCCGGCTCGAGTACGAGAGCCTGTTCGCGCTGGGACCCCTGTGCGGGGTCGGCGATCCGGACGCCGTGCTGCGCGCGTCGAAGCTGTGCGACGAGCTGGGGATCGATACCATCAGCGTCGGGGGCACGATTGCGTTCGCCATGGAGTGCGTCGAGCGCGGCTGGCTCGACGAGCCCTGGCTGACATTCGGCCGCGGCGAGTCGGTGCTGCGCGCGATAGAGCTCGCGGGCCGGCGCGAGGGCGTCGGACGCCTGCTCGCCGAGGGCAGCCGGCGCGCGGCCGAGGCGATCGGTCACGACAGCATCGAGTTCGCGCCCCAGGTGAAGGGACTCGAGATTCCCGGCTACGAGCCGCGCGCGCTGCAGACGATGGCGCTGGGCTTCGCCGTCGGCACGCGCGGGGCGGACCACAACCGCAGCGGCGCGTACGAGGTGGACTTCTCGGACGCCGTCGATCGACGCCGCGTGACCGTCGACGCCGTCCGCCACGCGATCGACACGGAGGACCGGGCGGCCCTGATGGACTCGCTCATCCTCTGCAAGTTCCTGCGCGGCGTGTTCGACGACTTCTACGGCGAGGCCGCGGAGATGCTGAACCTGGTCACCGGCTGGGATGCCAGCGCCGGCGAGCTGCGCCGGGCCGCCAAGGGAATCGTTCACGCCAAGCGGGAATTCAACCGGCGCGTCGGCTGGACGCCGGCCGAGGACACACTGCCGGAGCGCTTTCTCCAGGGAGCGCTGCCGAACGATCCGGACGCGGCGCTCAGCCGTGAGCGGCTCAGGGCCGTGGTGGACGAGTACCACCGTCAGCGCGGGTGCGAGGAGCCGAGCCCGGCGGTCGACAACGCCTCGGCATAGTCCTCGGGCGTGTTCACGTTCCTGAGCGTGAGCAGCTCGGGATCCGCGTCGGCCACCTCGCGCGGGGCGACGCGCCGCGTGCGCGCGGCCTCGAAGAGAAAGACGGGACGCAGGCGGTCGGCCGCCAGCAGCGCCTCGATGTGCGGCAGCGTTCGACGTCGATAGACCGCCGCGAGCGGGTGCGCGAAGCCGTCCGTCTCCAGCACGGCAACGTCGTGGCCGTCGGCGAGCTCCAGCATGCGCCGGACGAACCCGGGCACGAGCAGCGGCACGTCGCAGCTCGTGACGTACGCGACGTCGACCGCGTCGGGCAAGGCCCGCAGCCCCGCCCGGAGACCCTCGAGCGGCCCGCGTCCCTCCCGCTCGTCGCGCGCGACCGTCACCGTCGGCGGCAGCGCCGGCAACGGCTGTCCGGGCGCGGCGACGACGACGACGGAGGCGACGGCCGTGTCGAGCAGGCGGACGACGCGCTGGAGCATCGTCTCCCCGCCGAAGGCCAGCAGCGCCTTCGGCGATCCCATGCGCGTCGACCGCCCGCCGCACAGGACGACGCCGGCCGCGGGCATGCGCGCCACGGCTAGAGCTAGAGACGGACCTCGCATACCGGTACGGCCTCGAGCGCGCAGGGATGATGCGCCGCGACCACCAGGGCCGGCTGGCCGGCCTCGACCGTCTTGAGCGCGCACGCGCGCCACGCGGCAATCGCGTCCTCGTCGAGCCCGCCCTCCGGCTCGTCCACCAGCAGCAGCGAGGGACGCCCGACGATGGCCCGCGCCAGCGCGAGCCTCCGTTGCTCGCCGTGCGACAGACTCCGGGCCTCGCGCTCCAGCAGCGCGGACAGCCCGAGCTCGGCGGCGATCGCCCGCGCCTCCTCCGGCGCCGGGTGCGACAGCTCGAGATTGCGCTGCACGCTGCCCGCGAACAGGTAGGGCACGGAATGGACGTAGATGGCGCCCCGGCGGCCCATCCCGCAGGGCCGTTCGACCCGTCCCGAGACGGGCTGCAGCAGCCCGGCAAGCGTCTTGAGCAGAGCGGTCTTGCCGGAACCGTTGGGACCGGTGACGTGCCACACGACACCGCCCACCAGATCGAGATCCTCGACCGTCGCGGCCGCCTGGCCGGCGTAGCCGACCGTCAACTGCCGCGTCCGCAGCACGGGCTCCCGCAGCGCGCTCATCGTTCCACCAGGACGGCCTGCATGAGCGAGTTGGCCACCAGCGCCACCGTGAGCAGGATCAGGCCCATCGCGATCGCCCGCGCATCGTCGCCGCGGTTGTACTCGAGCGCCACGAACGTGGTCAGCGTGCGGGTCGCCCCGCGAATGTTCCCCCCGACGATCAGGGCCGCCCCCAGCTCCGTGAAGGCGCGCGCGAACGCCAGCAGCGCGCCCGTGACGATGGCGGACCGCACCTCCCACAGCAGCCAGCCCATCTGCCGCGTCCACGGCACGCCGTGGGTGGCCAGCGATTCGCGCGCGGCCGGCGGCAGCCGGTGCAGCGCGCCGAGGACGATGGCAACGACCATCGGCAGGGCGAGGACGAGCTGGGCCAGCGCCATCGCCGCGCGCGTGTACAGCAGCCTCGTCCACCCCAGCGGACCGCTGGCCGAGAACACGAAGTACAGCGTCAGTCCGACGACCACGGTCGGCAGCGCCGCCAGCCCGTGGGCCACCCAGAGTCCGATGCGCGTGCTCCGCGGACCGGCGGCGGCCAGCAGGTAGGTCGCCGGCAGCCCGAGCGCGACCGCCGCGGCCACCGCGGTGACGGAGACCCCGAACGAGACGCCGGTGACCTGCCAGACCTCGACGTCCCCGCCGGCGATCAGTAGCAGCGCTCTGCCGATCTCAGCGAACATGGGGTCGATGGCCTGGCTGGTCGCCGGGAACGCCGGCGGGCCAGACGTGGAATACGGTGCGGCCGTTGATCAGAAAGCCGGCGACGCGGCGCCGGCCGTCGCCCTCGGCGAGCCAATCCGTCAGCGCCGTCACCACCGCCTGCTCGGCGCCGGCCAGGCCCGCCCGCTCGAAGATCGCGTAGGTGTTCACCAGCTCCGGGCCGCGCGCGCACACGCTCGTCAACGCCAGCCGGGACCGCAACTGCTCGAACGTCGCGCCGTCCGTCAGCGTGTAGGCCCCGTGCTCGCTCGCGACCCGCAGCGTCGCCGCCATCCCCTGCCCGGTCTCGAGCAGGTTCTCCCGCGACGGACGCCGCCCCGCCAGCGCCCACAGCTCCTGCTCGCGGGCATAGGTGCCGGACGCGTCGCCGCGCGAGACGAACCGGGCCCGGCCGTCCACGATGCGCTGCAGGGCGTCCACGATTCCCGACGCCTCCGCGACGGCCGCGGGATCCGCGGGCGGCCCCACGATGAGGAAGCTGTTGAACATGATCTTGCGATAGCCGGTGATGACGCCCGCCTCGAGCGCGGCGGCCTCGGCCCGCGGATCGTGCGTCAGGGCCGCGGCGGCGTCGCCTCGCCGCAGCAGGCCCAGCGCCCGGCCGCTACCGATCGGCAACGCGTCGATCCGGACGTGATGCGCCTGCTCGAAGGCCGGCAGCACCGCCGCCAGCAGGCCCGAGTTCTCGACGCTGGTCGTCGTGGCCAGGCGTATCCTCGGCCTCGAGTCGCAGCCGCACACGCCCCCCAGACACAGCATGAGCGCCGCGACCGAGCCCAGGCGCCGCCATGTCATCGTGTCGAGCTTACAACGCCCGCGCCGCGGGGCCATGCGGTCCCCGCAAGCGAACGCCGGGGGTTCGGGGCGCAGCCCAGTCTGATGGAAGCTCAGGAGGCGCTGGCCTCGGCGACCGGCGGCCGGACGAGGAGCGGGATGACGGCGCTCACCAGCATGAGGCCGGCGATGATGTACAGCGCCTGATTGTAGCTGCCCGTGCTCTCGCGCAACGTGGCGATCAGGGTCGGACCCAGCACGCCGGCGGCGCTCCAGGCCGTCAGCATCAAGCCGTAGATCGACCCCACGTGCTCGGTGCCGAAGTAGTCGGCCGCGAACGCGGGCATGGTGCCGAAGCCGCCGCCGTAACACAGCAGGATGATCAGCGCCAGCGCCGAGAACGCGAACAGGGCGCCGGCCGAAGGCAGGAGCCAGAAGAGGACCGCCTGCAGCAGGAACATGGTGAGGAACACGATCCGCCGGCCGATGAAATCCGACAGCCACGCCCAGAACAGGCGCCCGACGCCGTTGGCGATCGAGATCAGCCCGACCGTGGCGGCAGCCACCGCGGCGGTCGCGCCCGTGATCTCCTGGGCCATCGGCGCCGCCTGCGAGATGATCGCGATGCCGGCCGTCGTGTTGAGGAACAGGAGCATCCAGAGCCCGTACCACTGCCAGCTCCGCAGCGCGCCCTGGAGCGTGTAGCCGCTCGCCTGCCGGCCTCCTGCCGCCGCGGGCTCCCAGCCGGCCGGCTTGTACCCGGCCGGCGGGTCCTGCATGAACAGCGCGGCGGCGACGATCATCACGAGGTAGGCGATGCCCAGCCACGCGAAGGTGCTCAGCACGCCGATCGTCTCGATCAGGCGCGTCGCGATGGGGGCGGTGATGAGCGCGCCGGCGCCGAATCCCGCCACCGCCAGACCGGTGATCATGCCCCGCCTGTCGGGAAACCACTTCACCAGCGTGGCCACCGGCACGATGTAGCCCAGGCCCAGTCCGATGCCTCCCAGCAGGCCGTAGGAAAAATAGAGCCATCCCAGGCTGCTCGTGAAGCTGGCCAGAAAGATGCCCAGCCCGTACAGCACGCCCGCCGCGAGCGCAACCACCCGCGGGCTCGACCGGCGCATCCAGATGCCGCCGCCGAACGTGGCGAAGCCCACCACGAAGATCGCGATCGTGAAGGTGAGCGTGACCTGGGATATCGTCCAGCCGAACTGTTCGACCAGCGGCGTTCTGAACACGCTCCAGGCGTAGATCGCACCCAGCGCAATCTGCATGACGACGCCGGCGGCCGCGATGATCCAGCGGTTCGGAATGGGCTGCGACATAGGCGCGAAGGATAGCAGATCGCCTGCACCGAAAAAAGACGCGAGCCAGGACCCGCAAAGGCGCGCACGGCGAGCGGGTTCCCCTACTGGAACGCCTGTCCGAACGAGCGGCGCTGCTCGAGACTGCCGAGCAGCAGCAGCTCGCCCCCGCCCGGCAGCACGGTGTCGGCGGTCAGCGGACTGATGAAGCGCTCGTCGTGCTGGACGGCGACCACGCTCATGCCGGTCCGCGATCCGATGCCCGACTCCTGCAGGGTCCGGCCGGCGAGCGAGCGCGGCACGGCGAGCGGAAACAACCTGACCTCCTCCCCCAGCAGCACCGGCTCGTAGCCGTCCAGCAGGGACATGACCGCCTCGACGCCGAGTGTCGTGTCGCTCAGCACGAAGTCGGCCCCCGCCCGATGGATGGCCTCCACGTTCCGCGTCACGCGGCTGACGATGTGAATGGCCGGGTTGAGACGCCGGCAGTACACGGCCAGATAGCTGTTCATGGCGTCGTCGCTGGTGGTGAGCAGCACCGATCCGGCGCGTGTGACGCCGGCGCGCTCGATGAGCTGGCGGTCCGCGGCGTCACCCGGAAAGACGGCATGGACATCGTCCCTGACGGCCGCGAGCATGTCGCGATGGCGATCGATGGCATGCACGACCGCACCCCGGCGCCGCAGCGCCCGTGCCGCGGCCTGGCCGACCTTGCCCACGCCGATCAGGAGCACCGGACCGGGGGAATCCGAGGCGGTGGGCAGCAGGCTCTTCAGGTCCTCGAGCTGCGACGCGGTGCCGATCACGACGACGATGCTCTTGTCGTTGATGACCGTGTGGGGGTATGCGGGCTGCAGCGAGCCGCGCTGCCAGAGACCCACGACGCTGAGGCCGGTGCGTCTGCGCAGGTGGGTGTCGCGGATGGTCGACGCCACGAACGACGTACCGCGGGCCGGAAACTCGGCGACCTGGAGATCGCGGATCGATCCGACGACGCGGGCCGCGGCGCGGCCCGTATGCACGCGGTTGGCCAGGTACTCGCCCAACTGCTGCTTGAGGGGCAGCACCGTGTTGGCCCCGCTCAGCTCGAGGATGTCGATCGAGTCCGCCTCCTCGGCCACGGCGGCGACCGGCACGTCGGCGGAGACCTCGCGCGCGATGAGGGTGATGTTCGTGTTCTCGGTGTCGGTGCCGTTGGCGAAGACGAGCCGGGCCCGGCTCGTCTGCAGCCGCTCGTAGGTGAGCAGGCTGTCGCTCTCGCCGGCGATCACCCGCATGCCCTGCTCCATCAGGTCCGCGGCCCGGGCCGGATCCGGCTCGATCGTGAAGCAGGGCACGCCCTCGGCGTCCAGGCGCTGCGCCAGACCGTCCGCTATCGGGTCGTACTCGGCGATGATCACGTGGCCCGCGGTGTCCCGCGGCACCTCGCGGGGCACGCGGCTCCGCTCGCGCGCCTCGACCCAGGGCACGTAGAGCAACTGCACGAGCAGGAACGGCAGCATGACCAGCAGGAAGACGAGACCCGACCCCAGCACGAGCAGGCTGAACACGCGGCCGATGTCGCTGGCGAACGTGACGTCGCCGAAGCCCAGCGTGGTCATCACGACGAGAGTCCAGTAGAACCCGGTGATCCACGAGTGCCGCTCGCCCTCGACGTACAGCATGATGACGTGAAACAGCACCGTGTAGGTGCTGACGAGCAGCGCGAGAAAGCCGAGGTACCGCAGCAGCCGGGCGAGGTTGGCGCGCGTCTCGCGGCGGCTCCTCCAGTGGGCCAGCTGGCGGGCGAGAAGCGTCATGTAATCCGGGGCGTCAGAAGCGGAGGAGCCGCGTGAACTTGACGATGAACGCGCGGTTCTCGAGCAGCGGCAGGCGGCCGGGGCGCAACGTCGTGTCGCGCTGGTCGTTGTAGACCACGAACAGCTCGCTGCCCGGGCTGTACTCCCACCGGAACCGCACGTTCGTCCCCATCTGGTCGATGGCCGAGTTGTACTGCACCAGCGCCGACAGGAACATCCGCGACGTGAACGTGTAGGTCGCCCGCGTCGTCGCCACCGTCGCCGTGAACCGCCCCTGCGGCAGGCTGATGCGGTTGATCTGCACCGTCGGCTCGATCGACATCCGCGGCGTCACCTCGACGCGTCCCTGGCGGTACCCGAACCCCGTGAGGTCGCCGCCGAAGAACTCCCCGCGTTGCACGAACGCGGTGCCGGACACCGGCCGCTGCTGGCCCATGAGATACGACAGGAACACGTCCTGGAACTCGTAGCCCCCGATGGGAATGGCCACGTCCTTGTGCACCTCGAACGGCTCGACGAGCAGCTCGTAGTTGCGCATGACGTCGACGGTGAACCGGTCGCTGTTCTCGAGCTCGGTGATGAACTGCCCGCGCACCGCGCGCGTCTCGAGGTCGCGTGCGCCGTTCTCGATGTAGTCGACGCTGCCGCCGAACGTGAACTGCCGGATGGCCTCTATCGCGGGCCGCGGCCGGTAGTGGGCCGCCACGAACGAGCGCCGGAAGTCCAGGCGCCGCAGGAACCCTATCTCCGGGTTGAAGTTCTTGCCGACGAGCAGGTGGTCCACCTGCAGGCCGAACAGGTCGGCGTCGTACGTGAACTGCCCCTGGTAGCTCGCGTCGTCGCCTGTGCGGCCGTACGTGCGCGTGCGGGCGTAGTAGCCGTTGATGGTCACGTTGTCGTGGAACGCGAACGAGGCGTCGGCGCCATAGGCGTCGTTCTCGCCGTTGCGGTCCAGCGACACCGAGCGGCGCGTGAAGATCGCGCCGATGCGGCTGCGGCGCAGGATGTCCTGCTTCACGCGCACCACCGTGAAGTTCGTGGCCAGCGCGTTCGCGTCGGGCGCGTCGCCGGTCTGCATGTTGAGCGCGCCGACGCTGAGGTTGCCGACCTTGCCCGTCAGCCGGCCGCCGCCCACGATGGGCACCGTGCGGCCCTCCTGCAAGCCGATGCGCCGGCTGAAGAACACCAGCGGCACGTCGCTGCCGGCGCGCGTGCCGGGCGGACCCCCGAGGCGCCCGCCGTTGGCGCCGCCGCCGCCGCTCCCGAGCACGTTGGGCCCGGCCCCGAAGTCGAAGATGCCCCGCGCCTCGAGGAAGAACTCGCGCTTCTCCGGGAAGAACAGGCTGAAACGCGTCAGGTTCACCTGCTGCTCGTCCACCTCCACCTGCGCGAAGTCCGTGTTGTAGGTGAAGTCGGCCGTCAGGTTCTGCGTCACCCCCCACTTGGCGTCGATGCCCGCATCGCCCGCGCCGCGGTTCGTGAAGGGCGGGCTGGCCGTCAGGTCCGTGGCCGACGAGCCGATGGCGTAGGGCTTGACCTCCAGCCGCCGGTTGTCCGACGCCACCTCCAGCCCGACCAGCGTGGCGGCCGCCGACAGGCGGAACATGCCGGGCCCCACCGCGATCGGCACCGGCGTCAGATGGGCCGTCTCGTTCTTGCGGCGCATGCGGCGCCCGAACTGGATGCCCCAGAGCTGCGACCGCCCCTGCTGGAAGCGCAGCGACTTGAAGGGCACCTGCATCTCGACCGTCCAGCCGCCCTCGAAGCGGCCCGTGCGCAGGTCCCAGACCGGGTTCCAGTCGTTGTTGGGGTTGCCCTCGTCGCTGATCTCGTAGTCGAAGAAGCCCCCGATGGGATTCACCAGGAACGCCATGCCGTTGCGCCGGTCGTAGAACGTGTCGAACCCCACGCTGAACCAGTCGTTGTTGATGAGCTGAAAGCCGTCGCGCTGCATCTCGTTGGCGATCCACTGGTTCTCGGGCGCCGAGTCCCAGCAGCGCGCCGTCACGTACACGTTCTCGTCGTCGTAGAAGACCCAGACCTCGGTCCGCTCCGTGGCCGGGGCGCCCTCGATGGGCAACTGCTGGACGAATCCGCTGACCGGCGGTACCCGCTCGTAGACGGCCTCGCGGAGCGCGCCGTCCAGCTCGAGCGCCTCGGTGAGGCGGAACGCGCGCATCGTCACCCGGCCGTCCGCGTCCCGCGTGAAGACCGCGGGCGGCACCGGCGCCGGCGGCCCGTCGATGGCGCCGGCGGCGACCCCCGGCGCGAAGCCCGCGGCCCCGGCCCTGGCGTCGGCCGCGGGCCGCCCCTCGAACACGCGGCCGGGCGCGGCCGGGCGCGGCCGGATGCGGGCGGCTTCGGCGGCGGCCGGCCCGGCGACGGCGGCCGCGTCGTCCTGCATGAGCGCCGCAGCGACTCGATCCTGGAGCGTGAAGAGCTCGCCGAGCGGGCCGGCGACGTTCGCCGCGCGGGTCACCGTTCCGCTGGCTACGTGCACCAGACGCGCCGTGATCCTGATGCGGTCGCCGATCCGCTGGTAGCCGCCGGCCACGACCCAGGGCGTGCCCAGCCGGCGTCCGACCTCGACGGCCGGCTCACCGTCCGTGTCGCCTGCATCGATCGTCGCAAGGCTCGCGGCGCGCTCGAGGTCGACCGCCACCGTCGCGGCGACGCCCGCGCCGATCCAGTCGTCCCGCGGCGCGCCGGTGATGTTGACGAACGGCACCACGGCCACGCGCTCGCCTGCCTGCGGCAGGCCGCGGCCCGGCGCTGCCGGTGCCTGGGCGGCCGCCGCGGCGGCCGCCGCGACGACCAGGACCGCTACGACCGAGGGAATGCAGACAGGCGGCAACCGCATGCGATCACGTCAAGAGACGACCGGCGGCGGGTAATCGCTTACGCAAATCCGTCGCGTCGAACGGCCTCCGGTTGAGCCGACACGCGCAATGGGACTATCGTTGTCCCCGGGACCAGGAGCCCGCGGCAGGAGGCCCCGCCGCATTCGAGCGGCGCCGCATCCCGCAGAGGACCGCGCCGGGCCTTGTCTCAGCGGGGTCGAACATGGCCAGCATGCTCCGTCGTCGCGTCTCGTTCAGGCCGTGCACAGCATGGTCACGACCGGCTCCCGGTGCAACGCGGGGCTTCACCACGGACTCGTAGGCCGATGCAGCGGTTGGCACTGATGACGGTCGGATTCATCGTCGTGTTCAGCGTGGCCCCGTCGCTCCTGCCGCTCGAGGCCCTGGTCGCCGGGTTCCTCGGGTTCGTCGGTTACGTGATCTGGCGCATACGGCCCCGCTGACCGTGCGCCGACCGGCGACGTCCGTAGCGCAGACTACCCGAAAGCCGGCAGCCGCGCCAGCGCAGGGATCCCCGCAAGAACTACAGCGCCCTGCCCCGCCGCCGCAGAATGTCGTCCCGCCGACGGTGCGCGTACGTTCGCAGATCCGTGATCTGATCGAACTCGTCGACGATCTCGCGGCCGATCAACTCCTCGAGGACGTCCTCGAGGGTGACGATCCCCACGAACGCCCCGAACTCGTCGATGACCGCCACCAGATGCTGGCGGCGATCGAGGAAGGTTCGCAGCAGCTCGTCGAGCGGCGTCGAGTCGACCGCGAAGTGCAGCGGCCGCATGATGTCGTCGAGCGTGACGTCGAAGCGGTTCCTGGCGACCGCCGCGAGCACGTCCTGCCGGTGGACGACGCCCACCAGGTCGTCGGGGTCGACATCGAAGACCGGCACCCGGCTGTGCTTGCCCAGCTCGTCGAGCGCGGCGGCCTCGCGCGCGCTGACCCCCGCGGCCAGCGTGAACACGACCGGGCGCGGCGTCATGACGTCCTTCGCCGTCCGCGTCTCCAGCGCCAGCACGTTGCGGATGACGCTCGCCTCGTGCGGCTTGAGCGTGCCCGAGCGCAGGCCCGACCCGACCAGGGTCAGCAGCTCCTCGTCGGAGACGCGGTGCTCCTGGTGCCCCGTCGAAACGAGCTTCGTCATCACCCGCGTCAACGCCACGAGCGGCCGGAACGACACGACCAGTCCGTGCAGCGGGTACGCGATCCAGGCCGCGAGGCCGCTGGCGTAGACCACGCCCACCGTCTTGGGCAGGACCTCCGCGAACAGCAGGATGGCGAGCGTGAAGGCCACGGAGAAATAGATCACGTTGCCGTCGCCGAACTCCCGGGCCGCGATGGCGCCCGCGAGCGCGCCGCCGCCGGTATTCGCGATCGTGTTCAGCGACAGGATCGCGGCGATCGGCCGGTCCACCTGCCCCCGCAGGCGCGTGAGCAGGCGGCCCGACCCGTGTCCCGCGCGCTCGAGCACCTCGATCCGGCTGGCGGGGACGGAGTAGAGCACGGCTTCGAAGAGGGAGCACGTAGCCGACGCGACCACGACGAATCCGACGACGAGCATCAGCTCGGACATGAGAGACATCGCCTCCGTCAGCAGAGTCTACCTGGCACATCAAGACGGGGCTGCGCCCCGAACCCCCGGCGTCCGCTTGCGGGGACCCCTTCGCCCCGCGCCGCTACCGCCGAGGCGCGCCGTGCGCGCCTTGCCCGCGGCTGGCGGTCGGGCGGCGAACTTGCGACAATGACCGCCGAGCATGCCTGAACGACGATTCTTCACGGACGTCACCCGCTACTTCGATCGCGCCGCCGCGCTGGGCTCCCATCCGGCCGGCCTGCTGGACCAGATCAAGCGCTGCAACAGCGTCTACCGCTTCGACTTCCCGGTCCGTCAGCGCGACGGGGCGCTCGCGGTGGTCCGCGCCTGGCGCGCCGAGCACAGCCACCACCGGCTCCCGGTCAAGGGCGGCATCCGCTACAGCGCCGAGGTGGACGAGGACGAGGTCATGGCGCTGGCGGCGCTGATGACCTACAAGTGCGCGATCGTCGACGTCCCCTACGGGGGCGCCAAGGGCGCCATCCAGATCGACACGACGCGCTACACGGTCGAGCAGATCGAACGTGTCACGCGGCGCTACACGCACGAGCTGATCCGCAAGAACTTCATCGGACCCGCGGTCGACGTGCCGGCGCCGGACCTCGGCACGAGCGCCCGCGAGATGGCGTGGATCGCGGACACGTACCAGGCCGTCCGCGGCGATCAGATCGACGCCCTGGGCTGCGTCACGGGCAAGCCCGTGTCGCAAGGCGGCGTCGCAGGGCGCACCGAGGCGACCGGCCGCGGACTGTACTACGTGCTCCGGGAAGCCTGCGCGCAGCAGCACGACATGCAGCGGCTCGGCCTCGGCCCGGGGCTCGACGGCAAGCGAATCGTCGTGCAGGGCTTCGGCAAGGTCGGCTTCTGGGCCGCGAAGTTCTGCCACGCCGAGGGAGCGCGGATCGTCGGCGTCGGGGACCGGACCGGCACGATCGCGAGCCCCGGCGGGCTCGATCCGGAGACCGTGCGGCGGCACGTCGACACCACGGGCAGCGTGGCGGGATTCCCGGACGCCACCGTGCACGACGACCCGCGCGCCGCCCTGGAGCTGGACTGCGACGTGCTCATCCCGGCGGCCGTCGAGAATCAGCTCACGGCGGAGAACGCCGGCCGCGTCGCGGCCCGCATCATCGTGGAGGGCGCCAACGGCCCGACCACGCCGGAGGCGGACGCCATCTTCGGCTCACGCGGCATGCTGGTGATTCCGGACGTCTACGCGAACGCGGGCGGCGTGATCGTGTCGTACTTCGAGTGGCTCAAGAACCTGTCCCACGTACGCTTCGGCCGCCTGGAGCGCCGCTACCAGGAGCGCGCCGACAACCGGCTGCTGGGGGTCATCGAGTCGGTGACGGGCACCACGCTGAGCGCCGGCGAGCGCGCCCAGGTCGTGCGGCCGGTGCACGAGATGACCGTGGTCAACTCCGGCCTCGAGGAAACCATGATCAACGCCTACCACCACATCCGCGACACGATGCACACGGTGAACGGGATCGACGATCTGCGCACCGCCGCGTTCTACTACGCAATCGAGCGCGTCGCCCAGGCCTACCTGCAGAGGGGCGTGTTTCCCTAGCCCGCGCGCCGCTGCCGCCGAGGCGCGCCGTGCGCGGCATCCTCCAGATGGGGCTGCGCCCCAAGCCCCCGGCGTCCGCTTGCGGGGACCCCAAACGCCCCGCGCCGCTGCCGCCGAGGCGCGCCGTGCGCGCCTTCAGGAGCGCAGGTCCAGGCAGACGAGGGTGTCGCGGTTCCGGACGTAGAGCAGCCCGTCGGCGAGGGCCGGATAGGCGCGGATGACCGGCGGCAGGATGGGGCCCCGCGCGAGCGGCGTGAACCCGTCGGGGGACGCTGCGGCGATCACGAGCTCGCCGGTCTCGCGGACGATGACGAGCCGGTCGCCGGCCAGGGTGACGCTGCCGGCCCGGAATCCGTCGACGGACCATTGCACCGTCCCTGTCCGCAGCTCGACGGCCCGGAAGCTCGGACCGTACTCCTGCCGCCCGTGGAACCCGTACAGGTAGCCGTCGCGGTGGACGCTGGTCGCGTAGTGGTTGGACAGGACGTCGTCGGACGACCAGAGCGGCGCCAGCCCCGATCCGTCGACCTGGAACAACCCGGCGCCCGTGCCGTACGACGCCGACACGAAGATCAGGTCGCCGACCACGAGCGGGGTCGCCGCGTTGACCGAGGCCCCCAGCCGCGACCGCCAGCGCTGCTCGAAGCGCACCTCGCCGCTGGCCGGATGCAGTCCGACCAGTCCGTTGCGCGTGAAGAAGACGGCGTGCCGCACGCCGCCGAAATCGGCGGCGACCGCCGACGAGTAGCTGGCCTCGTCGGAGGTGGCGGTCCACAGCACGGCGCCGGACGCGGCGTCGAACGCCACGATGCCGGCACCGTCCCCGCCGATGTTGGCCATGACGCGGTCGCCGTCGACCAGCGGCGAGCCGGCCGCGCCGAAGAACCCCTTGCGAAAGCCGAACCGGGCCTGCGTGTCGACATGCCACAGGGGCGCGCCGGTCTCCAGGCTGACCGCATGCAACTGTCCCTGCGCGCCGAAGGTGAAGACGCGGCCGCCGGACACCACCGGGACGGCGCGCGGCCCCTCGTCGAAGCCGAAGTCGTCGCGGTAGGCGGTCGGGTAGTCGTGCCGCCACAGGGGACGGCCCGTCAGGGCGTCCAGCGCCTCGAGCACCTCGCGGTCGCCGACCCGGTGGAACAGGAGCACCCGCCCCTGCGCGACGACCGGCCCGGCGAACCCCTCGCCGACGGAGCGGCTCCACAGCGCGGGCGGCCGATCGCCAGCCCAGTTGGTGCTCAGCGGGGGGCCGCTGTAGCGCCCGTCGCGCTCGGGACCCAGGTACTGCGGCCAGCCCTGGGCCTGAGCCAGGACCGAGCAGCCTGCGAGCACGACAATCCAGGCAGCCAGCCGCGATTGCAACCTGTTCATTTTCATTGGCTTCATTGGCGCGGACCGCCTCCTTTCGGGCCGGCGGCCGTGGTCGCGGCCAGCGGCCGCACCGCCGCCTGCGGCCACTCCCGGGCCAGCATGGCGTAGACGACGTGGTCGACGAAGCGGTCGTAGAGCCACTCGGCGTCGCGCAGCAGACCCTCCTGCCTGAAGCCCAGGCGCGTGGGGACCGCGCGACTTCGGTGGTTGGCGACCGCGCAGCGGATCTCCACCCGGTTCAACCGGACGTCGTTGAAGGCATGGGTGAGCAGCGCACGGCAGGAGGCCGTGACCAGCCCGAGCCCCTGATAGTCCTCGCCCACCCAGTATCCCAGCGACGTCAGGCGATTCCGCCAGTCGATCGGGTGGTAGCCCACGATGCCGGCGATGCGGTCGTGCCAGCGGATGGCGAGCTGCAACCCCTTGCGGCTCTCCGAGTAGCTGCGCGCGGCCTGGATGAACGCCCGCGTGTGGGTGACCCGCTTGATGCTGTCGAGCCACGGCAACCAGCGCCGCAGATAGTCGCGGTTGGCGTCCGTCAGACGGAACAGCTCGCTCGCGTCCTCGATCTCGAGCGGCGCGAGCGTGACATGCTCGGCGACGGCAATCGGTCGCATGACTGGCATCGTACCCCGTGCTGCCGGTGCCTCGTGCGCCTGCAGGCTGCCGCGACGCTGCCGGCGATTATAACCGCGACCCGGCCGCGGCGGCGGGACGGCGGGGGAACCGCAGGGCGCGCGGCGTCAGCGTGCCGCGGTCTCGTCCGTGATCCGGTACAGCCGCGTCGCGGTGCGTATGAACAGGCTGCGGTGGGCGATGGCCGGCGTGGCCATCGTGAACTCGTCCAGCGGGTTGGTGGCCAGGATCTCGAACTCGGGGCCGGCCTTGATGACGAAGGTGTCGCCGTCCTCGCTCAGCGCGAAGATCTTGCCGGCGTACGCCCACGGCGACGCGGTGAACGCGGCGCCGACCGTGATCCGCCGGCGGCCGTAGACCTCCTCGCCGGTGCGGGCATCGTGGCAGGTGAAGTAGCCGCGGTCCAGCAGCGTGTAGTAGTAGTCGCCGTAGACGATCGGCGACGTGTTGTACGAACCCGACCGGGGCTGGAACCAAGCGACTCCCGCGGGCAACGGCCCTCCCTCGGAAGCGGTCAGATCGCCCCGGGCGCCGGGCCGAATCGCGTAGACGGGGCGCTGCCGGTCGCCGATGTAGCCCGAGCTGAGGTACAGCAGGCCGAACCGGGAGAACGGCGTCGGCGCGACGATCGACGACATGCCGGTCAGCTCCCACAGGGGGTTGCCGGCCAGGTCGTACGACCGCACCCGGTCCGTGCCGGTGGTCACGATCTCGGCGCCCTCGGCGTGCTCCCAGACGTAGGGCGTGGACCAGTTGGTCCCCTCGTCCCGATTCACGCGCCACAGCTCCGCGCCGGTCTCCTTGCTCAGCGCAACCAGATAGGACTGCTCGTCGTTGTCGTTGACGATGTAGATGCGATCGCCGTGGAGCACGGGCGACGCCGCGGTGCCCCATCCCGCCCGGGTGGCGACCGGATCGAACTGCCTGGACCACAGCAGCCGGCCGTCGAGGGTCAGACAGAAGAGCCCCACGTTGCCGAAGTACGCGTAGACGTGCTCGCCGTCGGTGACCGGCGTCTCGGATGCATAGGTGTTCTTCAGATGATGCGAGGTCGGCGGAATCCCGCGGTGCACCTCCCGCTCCCAGCGGGTGGCGCCGGTCGCCGCGTCGATGGCGTACACCAGCCAGCGATGCTCGTCGGACGGCACACCCCGCTCGCCGCCCAGGTACAGCCCGCCGAGCGGCGCCTCGACCTCGCCCGTGCTGACGACGGTCGTCAGGAACACGGTGTCGCCCCAGACGATCGGGGAGCTCCATCCGAAGCCCTCGATGTCGCGGACCCAGGCCACGTTCTCCGTGGTGCTCCAGGTCTCCGGCAGTCCGGACTCCTCCGCCACGCCGAGCGCGCCGGGGCCGCGGAACCGCGGCCAGCCCTCCTGCGCCGCGGCCGGCGGCGCACACGCCGTGGCGATGATCGCTGCCGCAACCGCCGTCATCACGCGCTGCATGGCCACCATTCTAAGGCATTCCCGGCGGCGCACGCCGGGCGGCCGCGGGCTGCTACAATTGGCGGGTCTCGGAGATACCTGCATGCGCCTCACCGCTACCGTCACCGTACTCGCCGGTCTCGCGGCGGCCGCGCTGCACGCTGGCGGGCTCCAGCCCGCTGCCGGGGAGCGCTTCGGCGGCCGCCTGTCGCGCATGCCGGTCGACCTGGTCACGACGCACACGGTGCGCGGCTCCGGCGCGGTGAGCGCCACGCTCGACGGCGGCGAGCTGACGATCGTCGCGACGTTCGCGGGCATGAGCTCGCCCGCGACCGCGGCTCACGTGCACCGGGCGCCCCGCGCGCGGCCGGGGCCGGTGGCCTTCGGCGTCGAGGTGCCGCAGGCGGACGCGGGCCGCATCGAGACGACGGTCGCCCTCACCGACGAGCAGGTCGCGACGCTCCGGCGCGGGCACTACTACCTGCAGATCCACACGGAAGGCAACGCCGGCGGAGAGTTGCGCGGCTGGCTGCTCCCGCGTCCGGAGGCCACGCCGTAGCACCGCGCGGCCTCCCTTCCGTCGATGCCCGGTGGAAGCAAGCGATGATGAACCTCGATGACATGGACGGCACGCTGCCGCCGGACGAGTCGCCGCCGCCGGACAACCAGCGCCTGATCCGGCTCGTTGCCCTGGCCGCAAGCGTTGCCGTCGTCGCGCTCGGCATCGGGGCGTACTGGCTCCTCACCGACGGCGACACGGAGGAAGCGCCGGCGGCGCCTGAGCCGGTCGCGGAAGCCCCTGTCCCCCAACCCCTTGCCGTGCCGGAGCCGGCGCCGGTCGAGCCGGAGCCGGTCGAGGTGCCGGATCTGGAGGAGAGCGACTCGTTCGTCGGCGCGGTCGTCGGCGGGCTGTCCGCCCACCCCGGTCTGACGGCATGGCTCACCGGCGAGCGCATGATCCGCCGCTTCGTCGTCGTGGTGGACAACATCGCGAACGGCCGCAACCCGGCGCAGCACGTGCCGTTCATGCGGCCGGGGCAGCGTTTCAGCACGACCGGCGCGGCGCCCGACACCCGGATCGCCGCGGCCAGCTACCGGCGGTACAACGTCCACGCCGAAATCATCGATTCGCTCGACGCGGACGCCGTCGGTGCGCTGTTCGGCCTGCTCGAGCCCCTGCTCGATGCGGCCTACTCCGAGCTCGGCTATCCGGACACGCCGTTCAGCAGTGCGCTCCGGCGCGCCATCGACCACCTGCTCGAGGTCCCCGTGCTGGACGGCCCGCCCGCCGTGACGCGCGGGATGGTGTTCTACGAGCATACGAGCGAGCGCCTCGATGCGCTCACCTCCGCCCAGAAGCAGTTCATCGGCATGGGACCCGACAACGTGCGCGTCGTGCAGGCCAAGCTGCGTGCGATCGCGCAGGCAGTCGGGCTCGCGGCGGGCCGCTGACCCGGCTCCCGTGCGGCCCGCGGGGCCGCGCAAGCGTCCGTTCCGGCGAATGGTATGGTGGGGCGCATGGTCCGCCTCGCGTTGTGCCAGGCCAACCTGCCGGTCGGCGACATCGACGGCAACCTCGAGCGGCTGCGCGCCCGGATCCGGGAGGCGCGCAGCCGGGGCGCCGACCTCGTCGTGTTCCCCGAGCTCGCCCTGACGGGCTATCCGCCGGAAGACCTGCTGCTCAAGCCCGGCTTCGTGCGCGACGCCGCCGCCGCGCTGCAGGAGCTGTCCACCGCGGTCAGCGGCATCGTCGCGCTGGTCGGCGCGCCCGACGGCGCGGCGGACGACCACGCCGCGCCGCGCACCCGGCCGGCCCTCCACAACGGGGCGGCCGTCCTGGCGGACGGCGGGATCGCGGCCGTCTACCACAAGCATCACCTGCCGAACTACGCCGTCTTCGACGAGCGGCGCTACTTCACCCCGGGGCAACAGGCTGTCGTCATCGAGCTCGGCGGCCGGCGCCTCGGGGTGACGGTCTGCGAGGACATCTGGGTGGCGGGCGGGCCGGCCGAATGGGCCGTGCGCGAGGGACGCGCCGAGATCGTCGTCAACCTCTCCGCGTCACCCTACCATCGGGCGAAGGGCCGGGAGCGCGAGCAGCTCTTCGCGTCGCGCTGCGTCGACCACGGCTGCTTCCTGGCGTTCTGCAACGCGGTCGGGGGCCAGGACGAGCTGGTCTTCGACGGACACAGTCTCGTGATCGCTCCCGACGGCGCGGTCCTCGCCCGCGGAAAGCAGTTCGAGGAGGAGCTGCTCATCGTGGACGTCGAGGCGTCCCGCGCGCGCGGGACGCGGACCGGCGACGACCGTCTGCGGCCGCAGCCGGCCCGTGCGGGGGACGGTCGGAAGCCGGAACCGGCGGCCACGCCTCGATCCGCTCGCGTCGCCGTCGTGCCCCTGTCCCACGGCGCGTCCCCCGACCGGGCGCCGCTCGAACCCCGACCACCCGCGCACCTGCTCCGTCCCGAGGCGGAGGTGTACCGGGCGCTCACCCTCGGGACGGCCGACTACATTCGCAAGAACGGCTTTCCCGGCGCCGTGCTCGGCCTGTCGGGGGGCATCGACTCGGCGCTGGCGCTCACCGTCGCGGTCGACGCGATCGGCCCGCGGGGCGTGACCGCCGTCTCGCTGCCTTCGCGCTACACCGCGGCGATGAACCGCGAGGACGCCGCGGTCCTGGCCGGCCGTCTCGGCGTGCGGCTGATCGAGCTGCCGATCGAGGACCTTGCCGCCGCGTACGGCGCGGCGCTGGCGACGCCGTTCGCGGCAACGGCGCCGGACGTCACCGAGGAGAACCTGCAGGCGCGCATCCGCGGCAACATCGTCATGGCGCTCTCCAACAAGTTCGGCTGGCTGGTGCTCACGACCGGCAACAAGAGCGAGATGAGCGTCGGCTACGCCACCCTCTACGGCGACATGGCCGGCGGCTTCGCGGTGCTCAAGGACGTGCTGAAGACGTGGGTGTACCGACTGGCCGTCTGGCGCAACCGCGACGGCGAGGTGATTCCGCAACGGATCATCGACAAGCCGCCGACGGCCGAGCTGCGCGAGAACCAGCTCGACTCGGACAGCCTGCCGCCCTACGACCTGCTCGACGGAATCATCGAGGCCTACGTCGAGCAGGACCGGAGCCCCGACGAGATCGCGGCGGCGGGCTTCGAACGAGACGTCGTGGAGCGCGTCGCGCAACTCGTCGACCGCGCCGAGTACAAGCGGCGCCAGGCCCCGCCCGGCGTCCGCATCTCCACGCGGGCCTTCGGCAAGGACCGCCGGCTGCCGATCACGAACCGCTACGTCCCCCGCCGCCGCTGACGGGCCGGGGGCGCGCCGCTCACATCCGGATCATCCGCGACCGCGCGAGCGTCTGGACGAACCGCGCCAGCCGTTCCTCCGCAGGCTCGACCCGGGCCCCGAACTCGGCGCGCAACCGCCCGGCAATGTCTGTCAACGGGGTTGCGCCGTCGCAGGCCCGCCAGATGAACGTCCCGACGTCGTCGAGGCGGATGCGGTAGTGCGGATCGCCCAGCCGGGCCGCCAGCCAGCGTCCGGCGCGCCCCTCGCCGAGCTTCGGGCGCAGCACGACGCAGCGCCCGTCGGCCGCCTGCCGCCAGTCGAGCCGCCGGCGCGGGCAGGCGCTCCAGAACCGCTCGGCTTCGCCCGTCATGCGCGGCCGCCCGGGCCTCAGCTCGCCCCTCCACCGGACTGCCCGCCGCCCATGGCGTTCAGGGGCACCTTGACCAGCGCGTAGTAGAGCGCGATGAAGATCAGCGCGCCCGCGAGCGCGCTGTCGGCGATCTGCGGGAGGGCGAGCCACGGCAGCGCCTCGCTGGCCCCGACCATGAACGCCAGCAGGACCGCCATGAGGGCCTCGCCGGCGATGAAGCCGGACGACAGCAGCACGCCGGTGTTGTCGGCCCGCGTGCGCTGCTCCCCCGTCGCCTGCTGCTGGTCGAGCGAGCGGGTCAGCCACCAGCGGACCAGCCCGCCGACGAAGATCCCGGCCGTCGAGGCGAGCGGCAGGTACATGCCGACCGCGATCAGCATCGGCGACGGCGCGCTGATGAGGATCAGGACGCCGGCCAGCGCCATCCCGGCGATGACCAGCGGCCACGCCATCTCGCCGCCGACGATGCCCTCCGACATGAGCGCCATCAGGCCGGCCTGCGGCGCGGGCAGCTCGGGACTGCCGATCTCGTACACCCGATCCATCAGGATCATGGGGTAGATGAGCACCATCGCCGCGACGGTCACCCCGATCAGCTCGCCGATCTGCATCTTCCAGGGCGTCCCACCGAGGATGTGGCCGACCTTCAGATCCTGCAGCATGTCGCCGGCAATGCCGCAGGCGCAGCAGACGACCCCCGCCACCGCCAGCACGCCGAGGATGCCGCTCGACCCGGTCACGCCGATGCCGACCATGACGATGGCCGCGATCAGCAGCGTGCTGAGCGTCAGCCCGCTGATCGGGTTGTTGGAGCTCCCGAGCACCCCCACCAGGTAGCCGGCGACCGCCGCGAACAGGAAGCCGAGGATGACCATCAGGACGGTGAGCAGAATGGCGCCGCCAAAGCTCCCGCTGAAGTACCAGTAGAGGCCGAACAGCGGCACGGCCAGGGCGCCGATCGCCAGGCCGACCTTGCGGAAGGCGATGTCGATGTCCTGGCGCCCCGTGTCGCCGGCCCGGGCCGTCGGACGGTCGCCGAGCGCGCGGCCGATGCCCTCGATGAGCGACGTGCGCAGGCGGTAGAGCGTGTAGAACGCCGCGACGATCATCGTCCCGACGGCCAGCGGCCGGACCTGCCTGTTCCAGATCTCCTCGCTCAGCGCGATGAACCCCGCGCTGTCGGTCGCCTGCGCGGCGAGCGCCGGGTTCAGGAACAGGCCGAGCGGCACCAGCAGCAGCCAGCCGAGCACCGCGCCGGCGAACAGGGTGGCGGCGATCTGCGGGCCGACGATGAAGCCGACGCCGACGAGCGCCGGCGACGCCCCCGGCGACTGCAGGAGGAAGCCGCCGACGTAGCTCACCTGCTGGCCCAGCATCTCGATGGTCGAGCGTCCGAGCGACACGAACGTGGTGGCCGAGTCGGAGACCAGCTTGAGGCCGTTGGCGTTCTTGAGAAGCTCCCACGCCGCGGCCATGCCCATCGCCTTGAAGACGTAGGCGGCGCCCGTCTGCCGGCCGCCCTGCCCGGCCTTGACCAGCTCGGCCGCGGCAACGCTCTCGGGAAACGGCAGCTCGGCCTCCACCACCAGCGTGCGGCGCAGCACGATGATGAACAGCACCCCGAGCACGCCGCCGACCAGCATGATCGCGGTGCTCTCCCAGTACTGCAGCTCGTCCCAGACGCCGGTGATGACGAAGGCCGGGATCGTGAAGATGGCCCCCGCGACCAGCGCCTCCCCCACCGACGCGGTCGTCCGCGCCATGTTCTCCTCGAGCACCGAGCCGCCGAGAATGCGCAGCGCAGCCATCGCCACGACCGCCGCGGGGAAGGTGGCGGCCACCGTCAGTCCGGCCCGCATGCCGAGGTACGCGTTGGCCGTGCCGAGCACGATCGCCATCGCCGTGCCCAGGAAGACCGCACGGAACGTCAGCTCGGGCAGCGCGGACGCTTCCGGCACGAACGGCGCGAACGGCCGGGACGAGGCATCGCTGGCGGGATTCATGGCGCCATTCTGCACGACGCGGCGGTGGTTGTCATCCGGCGCGCGGGCCGGTCACGCGGCCGTCCCGCGTCCGGCCGCAGGCCGCGAGACCGGCCCGCGTGGTAGGGTTGTCCGCCAGGAGGTTCAGCGATGGCCGTCACCGTAGGACAACCCGCTCCCGAATTCACGCTGCACGAGACCCCGGACCGGCAGCACAGCCTGCGCGACTACCGCGGCAGGAACGTGGTGCTCGTCTTTTTCCCCGGCGCGTTCACCGGCGTGTGCACCACGGAGATGTGCGCGCTGCGCGACCGCATCGACCAGTTCGGCGCCCTCAACGCCGAGGTCATCGGCATCACGGTCGACGCGCCGTTCGTCCAGCAGGCCTGGAAGGCGGCGAACAACGTCGCCTACACCTTCCTCAGCGACTACAACCGGGAGGTCGTGACCGCCTACGACGTCGCGTTCCCGGGGTTGGCCGGCATGCAGGGGTACGTCGCCGCCAACCGGGCCGTGACGGTGATCGACAGCGGCGGGGTGGTCCGTTACCACTGGGTTGCCGCGAGCTTGGGCGTCGAGCCGGACTACGAAGAGCTCCGGACCGCGGTGGCCGCGCTGGCGTGAAGGCGGGCCCGCCGCGGGTCCGGGCCGTGGCGCGAACCCGCGGGCCGGACCCGCGCCACGGGGCCATCACCCGCCCGCCGCCGGCATCAGCGCGGCGGGAGCGTCAGCAGGCTGCCCGGCGGCCGCTGCACGTCGAACGCCTTGAGGGTGTAGTTCACCAGCGTGTAGTGGCCGACCAGGCCCGCGAGGTCCATCAGCCCCTCGTTGCCGAAGAGCCGCTGCGCGGCCTCGAACGCATCGTCGCTGAGCTTCGGCGCGCGTATCAGCTCGCGCACGACGCGGATGATCGTCCGTTCCGGCTCGCCCAGCCCCGGCAGATCGCCGGCAGCGTCCAGCGGCCTGTCGTACCGGAGCAGATCGATGATCTCCTCCTCCAGCCCGGCGTTGCGGCCCAGCGTCTCGTGCCCGGACCACTCGTACGGGCTGTCGAGCGCGCGGGCCGTGGTCAGGATGGCCAGCTCGGCGAGCCGCTGGTCGCGCTGGCCGTCGGCCCCGAAGCGCAGGTAGGTGCTGGCCGGGAACAGATGCTCGGCCATGCGCGGGCTGTACATCCACATGCCGATCGGACCGCGCAGACCGCTGGCGTAGCGGCTGTCCGGATGCACGATGATGTCGAACGCGCGCTGCCCCTCGGGATCGAGCGACTCGCGGCTGATGCGCGGCAGCCGCGCCCAGGAGTCTTCGTGGATGCCGGGCGGGATGTCGTCCGCCGTGACCTCGTGCGGAGTGAACGTGTCGTCCTGCACCGCGGCCGTCGATGCGGCCTGGGCCTCGACGACGTCGTGGTTGCCGCCGACGATGAGCGCGGCCACGCAAAACGCGAACGCCAGGAACCTGAGCTGCACGGAGAACCTCCTTTTTCGCTTATGCTCTCTCGCCGCCACCGTCCGGCGCAAGCCCGCCGTGCCGCCCTGTCGGCCGTGCCGGCAGCATCCGGCGCGGCCGCGTCGAGCAGCATCCCGCGCTATTCCGAGGGGCCGCTCCGCCCGAGATCAGTGACGTGAGACGCATTCCCGAGATCTACGCCGCGAAGCGCGCCGCCGGCCGGCCCGTCGTCTCCGTCGAGTTCTTCCCGCCCAAGACGCCGCAGGGCGACGAGAGCCTGTTCGAACGGGTGCTGCCGCGCCTGGCGGCCGCCGGGCCCGACTTCTGCTCGGTCACCTGCGGCGCCGGCGGCGACGGCGTGCGCGCCCGGACGCTGCAGATCGTCGACCGCATGCAACGGGAGCAGCACCTGACCGCGATGGCGCACGTCACCTGCGTCAGCTTCACGCGCGACGAGATGGACGGCTTCCTCGACGAGGCGGCGGGTCTCGGCATCCGCAACATCCTCGCGCTGCGCGGCGACCCGCCCGCCGACCGGCCCGACTTCCGGCGGCCGCCCGGCGGCTTCGACTACGCCTACGAGCTTATCGACGTGCTGAGGGCGCGGGCGAGCGAGTTCGCGATCGGCTGCGCCGGCTTTCCCGAAGGCCACCCCGAGTGCGCCGAGGGACGGCACGTCGACTGGCAGCGACTGCGGGACAAGGTGGAGCACGGCGCGGAGTTCATCCTCACGCAGCTCTTCTTCGACAACACCGACTACTTCGAGATGGTCGACTACCTGACCGGCAGGCTCGGCGTCACCGTGCCGATCACGCCCGGCATCCTGCCGATTCTCAATGCGCGGCAGGTGAAGCGGTTCACGGCGCTCTGCGGCGCGGCGCTGCCCGCGCCCCTCGTTGCCGAGCTCGACCGCCTGGGCGACGACGACGAGGCGGTGACGGCGTTCGGCATCGACTTCGCCACGCGGCAGTGCGACGCGCTGCTGGCGGGCGGCGCGCCCGGCCTGCACCTCTACGCGCTCAACCGCTCCCGGTCGGCGCTCGCGATACTCCGCAACCTGGGACTGGCGTAGGCCGGAGAGGAAGAAAAAAAGGCCGGGCGCACCGCTCGCGGCGGCGCACCCGGCCTTGTCGTTCACAACGCAACGACGCGTTGCCGACGGACCGCGGAACTACTGCTGCTGATCGGCCGCCGCATCGGTCGGCCAGCTCTCGCTCCCGCAGAGCGGGCAGCCGATGACCACTTCGCCCTCCTCGAGGTCGAGCGCCTCGCGCCGCCTCGCGACCTCCGTCGCGAACTCCTCGTCGGTGAGGTAGACGCCGCGCATCAGGTTGATGAACATCTGGTCGACCGAACGGTGTCCCCCACCCGACCAGTTGCGCGGATCGGGCACGTTGGGGTTCGACGGCGAGTTGTTGAAGTAGCCCGTGATGCGCAGGATCGTGCCCTTCGGCAGCAGGGGCGCCGCGTCGTCCTCGTAGTTGTAGACACGCACCCAACTGTGGTCGTACCCGGAGCAGTTGAGGGTCTCGACCGTGATGCCCCAGATGGCGTCCAGGCACATGCGCACGCCGGGGGCGTGCATGTGCGGCTCGAAGATCGTGATCAGCGCGTTCTCCGGCAGCGTGAAGTAGGCCTCCATCTCCTGATCCGGATCCATCGCCTCGATGTCGAGATCGACGCCGTTGCCGAACGACATCCGCACCCACTTGCGCGTCGGCTGGTAGCCCCGCGGGTGGAACTTGAAGCCCACGTCGAGGTGGGCCCGCGTGCGGGCGCCGTTGGCGTGCAGGTGCATGGAGTTGAACACGAGGTTGGAGCCGGCCTTCATGATCCGACCCGCCTTGGGATCGAAGAAGTCGGCGTTGCGCCCCACCTCGTGGGTGGGCCAGCGGCGCTGCGCGGCCAGCGGGTCCACCTCGTTCGGATCGGGATCCGGGTCGCTCACGCCAAGCGTCGCGTGGTGCACGACGAAGAGCCCGCCCACCGTGTTGCGCGGCGTACCCTCGCTGGACTCGGTGATTTCCTTGTACTCGAGCGCCGCGACGTAGCGGTCCTCGGTCAGCCCCGTGGGCACCTCGCCGATCGAGCCCCACCAGTCGGGAGCGTCGGCATCGACCGTGACGCTCGGCGACGAGACGATCAGATCGGGCTGACCGATCTCCCACTCGTCCACGTCGATGAACGCCACCGGCGGCGGCAGATCGGCCGGATCGCCCTCCGGGGCGCCGTTGTCCGCCCACTTGGCGATCAGGGCAATCTCCTCGTCGTTCAGCGACGGATCGTCCTTGAAGCGCTGGATGCCGATGTCCTTCTCGATGTACCAGGGCGGCATGACGCCCAACTGGTCGCGGAGGCCCGTGCGGTACTTGATGGCCCGGGCCCAGGGACGCACTTCGGCGTAGTCGATCAACGACATCGGCGCCAGCGATTCGGGCCGATGGCACTTCTGGCAGCTCCGCTGGAGGATCGGCGCGATGTGCTTGCTGAACGTCACCTCTTCCTCGGCCGCTGCCTGCGCAGCCACCGGCGCCGGAGACGCGACGACCGCCACCACTGCCGCGCCGAGCAACACCTGCCACGCGAACGCCCGCCGCCGGTCTCGCATCGTCGTCATCTATTCCCTCCTCGATGCCAACGCGGTCCACAGTCCACTGAGAGTCGGTGTCATTCTATCGACCCGCCCGGGAAACGGCAATCCCGAAAAGCACCGGTCGACCGGCCGGCAGACAAAGACGGACCTTGACATGCGGGCACGATTGGGTTGTACCTGAACCGTCCCGGCGACGGCCCGGACCCCCAAGGCGCGCACGGCGCGCCTCGGCGGGAGCGGCGCGGGGCGAAGGGGCCCCCGCAAGCGGACGCCGGGGGTGCGGGGCGTCAGCCCCGTCTGATTGATGCCGCGCACGGCGCGCCTCCGCGGGAGCGGCGCGGGGCTATGGGGTCCCCGCAAGCGGACGCCGGGGGTGCGGGGCGCAGCCCCGTCCGAAGGAAGCCTGGGGGAAGATGAAATGACCAGACGACTTGTCGAGTTCATCGGCGTGGCGGCAGCGTTCGCCGCGCTGGTCGGGCTGCTGAACCTGGCGGCCGCAGCGGGCGCCGGACCGGCGGCGATCGGCGGCGTGGAGGTCTCGGCCTCCGAGAGCGGAGGGCAGCCCGCGGAACGCGGGCCCCGCACGTCGTGGGGAGACCCGGACCTCCAGGGCATCTGGAACGACCCGTACCAGATCCCGCTGCAGCGGCCGGAGCAGTTCGCGGACATCGAGGTGTTCACGGACGAGCAACGGACGGCGCTCGACGACCAGCGGGGAGCGCTGCTGCGCCGGGACGAGCGCGCGCCGATCGGGACGGAGCGCGACGTTCGCGGCGCCTACAACGCGGTCTTCGAGTCGATTCGGCCCACCGGCGATCGCACCTCGCTCGTCGTGGACCCGCCGAACGGGCGCATTCCGCCGTACACCCCCGAAGCGGAGGAGCGCCTGCGGACCGAACGGGAGTTCGCCCTGGCGCTGCTGCAGCCCACCGAGACGTGCCGGCTGCAGGAGCCGGCCTGCGCCGGCTGGTCGTACGGGCCGCCGTCGCCCCTGCGCGAGGAGGTGCCGCCGTTCTACAACACGGGGCGGCTGAACCGCAACGACGGTCCGGAGGACCGCAGCCTGACGGAACGCTGCATGGGCGCCGGGCTGCCCAACTTCGGCGGGTTCCGCCGCATCGTGCAGTCACCCGGCGCGCTGGCGATCTTCTACGACGTGGGCCAGGGACAGGGACGGCAGCGCGTCATCCCGATCGACGGGCGCGGGCATCTGCCGAGCCACGTCCGCACGACGTTCGGAGACTCCCGCGGCCACTGGGAAGGCGACACGCTGGTGGTCGACGTCACGAACTTCTCCGCGAAGCGCAGCTACCGCGGCTCCCGCGAAAACCTCCATCTGGTCGAGCGCTGGCGCCGGATCGACGAGACGACGCTGGAGTACGTCGTCACGATCGACGATCCGGCGACCTGGACGCGCCCGTGGACCGTCCGGCAGGAGCTGGAGCTGCAGGACGGCCGAGCGAACCGCATCTACCACGAGCCGCGCTGCCACGAGGGGAACTACGGCCTGCCGGGGCAGCTCCTCGGAAGCCGCGTGGAGGAGCGGGCGTTCGCCGAGGGGCGCGGTCCGGATCCCGCCACCCGCGACACCGCCACCGGCGGGGGCACCATCGACGACCCGCTGGGACGCTAGCTGCTGCCAGAGAAAAGCCCCGCCGCACTGCACGGATGCAGCGCGGCGGGGCTCTCGATCGCCATCCGCCCGGCCGGTCCGGCGACACCGCGGCGGAGCCGCGCTGCCGCCGTGCCGCGCGTAGCCGCTACGCCAGGATGCCGTCGACGATCTTCCCGTGCACGTCGGTGAGGCGGAAGTTCCGACCCTGATACGGGTAGGTCAGCCGCGTGTGGTCGATGCCCAGGATATGCATCAGCGTGGCGTGCAGGTCGTGGATGTGCACCGGGTCCTTCACGATGTTGAACGCGAAGTCGTCGGTCTCGCCGTACGTGGTGCCTGCCTTGACGCCGCCGCCGGCCATCCAGATCGTGAACGCCCGCGGGTGGTGGTCGCGCCCGTACGTCTCGTCGGTGAGCCGGCCCTGGCAGAAGATGGTGCGTCCGAACTCACCGCCCCAGACGACCAGCGTGTCGTCCAGCATCCCGCGCTCCTTCAGGTCCTGAATCAGCGCCGCCTGCGGCTGGTCGACGTCCTTGGTCTGGACCTTGATCCGCTTCGGAAGCTGGGTGTGCATGTCCCAGCCGCGGTGGAAGAGCTCGATGAAGCGCACATCGCGCTCGGCCAGCCGCCGCGCCAGCAGGCAGTTGGCCGCGAAGGTGCCGGGCGTGCGTGAATCGGGCCCGTAGCGCTCGAAGACGCTGTCGGGCTCGTCCGACAGGTCGGTCAGGTCCGGCACGGAGGCCTGCATGCGATAGGCCATCTCGTACTGCGTGATGCGCGTGGAGGTCTCCGGATCGCCGAACGTCTCGCGATCCTGCTGATTGAGCTTGCCGAGATCGTCGAGGAAGCGGCGCCGGAGGGTTCTGTCGACGCCGGGGGGATTCGACAGGTACAGGACCGGATCGCCGGTGGAGAGGAACTTGATGCCCTGGTACTCGGAGGGCAGGAACCCGCTGCCCCACAGCCGGTCGTACACCTGGTTGCCGCCGCGGCTCGAGACCATGACGACGAAGGTGGGCAGGTCGCTGTTCATGCTCCCCAGCCCGTAGGCCAGCCAGGCACCGACGCTGGGCCGGCCCGCCAACTGGGCGCCCGTCTGGAGGAACGTCATGCCCGGGTCGTGGTTGATCGCCTCCGTGTGCATCGTCTTGATGAAGCACAGCTCGTCGGCGATCTTGGCGGTATGCGGCATCAGCTCGCTGATCCACGCCCCGGACTGGCCGTGCTGGTCGAACTTGAAGACGGACGGGACGATCGGGAAGCCCGCCTGCCCCGCCGTCATCGGCGTCAGGCGCTGGCCCTGCCGGACCGAGTCCGGCAGATCGGTCCCGCGCATGTTCGCCAGCCCGGGCTTGTACTCCCACAGGTCGTGCTGCGAGGGCGCGCCGCCCTGGAACAGGTAGATGACGCGCTTGGCCCTGGGCGCGAAGTGCGGCAGCCCCGGCAGCCCGCCGATCGACTCGGGCGCGGCGCCGGCCCCCTTGGCCAGGAGATCCTCGCTGACCAGTGTCGCCAGGGCGGCGGCACCGATCCCGGTGCTCGAGAGCTGCATGAAGCGCCGCCGCGTCAGAAGCCGCTCAAGTTCAGAGTTCATCGGCTATTCCTTTGTGATGGTCCGGTCGAGGTTGAGGATCAGGCTGGCCACCATCGTATGGGAGGCCAGCTCCGCAACGTCCAGCGTCTCGTCGCGGGGGGACTCCCCCATGCTGACGAGCTCGAGCGCGGCCGACCGATCGCCCTCGTAGCGGTCCCGGTAGGCGTCGAAGGCGTCGAGCAGCACCGCCTCCGCCTCGGGCGTGGGCCGGTGGGCCGTCGCGAGGCGGTAGGCATAGGCGATCCGCTCGTCAGGCGTCGCCCCGCCCTCGGCGATCATCCGCTCCGCCAGCCTGCGCGCCGCCTCCACGTAGGTGACGTCGTTCATCAGGTTGAGGGCCTGCAGCGGCGTATTCGTTCGGCTGAGGCGGACGATGCAGGTCTCGCGCGTCGAGGAATCGAACGCCAGCATCGACGGCGGCGCCAGCGTGCGCTTCCAGTAGGTGTAGAGGCTGCGGCGGTAGAGGTCGTCGCCCTCGGACTGCACGTACTGCTGACTGACCTGTTCCTCCCACAGGCCCTCGGGCTGATACGGCCTGACCGAAGGCCCGCCGACCTGGTCGACGAGCAGGCCGGCGATCGAGAGCGCCTGGTCGCGGATCATCTGCGCCGGCATGCGCATCCGCGGTCCGCGGGCCAGCAGGCGATTCTCCGGGTCGGCCTCGAAGGCCTCCGGCGTGACCGGCGACGCCTGCCGATAGGTGGCGCTCGTCACGATCAGCCGCTGCAGCGCCTTGACGTCCCAGCCGGAGTCGACGAAGGTCGTCGCGAGCCAGTCGAGCAGCTCCGGATGACTCGGGTACTCCCCTTGCAACCCGAAGTTCTCGGCCGTCTTGACGATGCCCGTCCCGAAGTACATCTGCCAGAAGCGGTTGACGGCCACGCGGGCGGTGAGCGGATGGTCCGGCTCGACCAGCCAGCGGGCGAACGCCAGGCGGTCGTTCTCCTGGCCGTCCGCCAGCGGCGGCAGCACCGCCGGCACGCCGGGCTCCACGAGCTCGCCCGGCACGTCGTACGCGCCGCGAATAAGCAGGTGCGTGTCGCGGCGCGGCTCCATCTCCTCCATCACCATGACGGTCGGGAAGCTGGCCCAGAGCTCGGCACGCTCGCGCTCGAGGTCCTTGACCCTGCGCCACGCCTCCTGAACCGGCTGCGCCGCGTACTGGTCGAGGAAGGCGAGCCGCAGCTTCGCGGCCTGCCCGGCCGTCCGGCCGGCGGGCGCCATGCGCGCGATCTCCGTCAGCGTCTCACCCGTCGCCACGACCGCCGCCTGCTCCGGTGTCAACGCCTCCATGTAGATGCGCACGTCATCGATCATGCCCTGGAACCGGGGCCTCGAATCGGTGGAGCCGGACTCCTCGGGAGCGGAGCCGCTGGCCCCGATGCGCAACGGCTCCCTGACCCGCATCGGGTTGTTGATCCCGTCGAGCAGGGGGTTGATCTCCCGCGACTCGCCGTTGACGTAGATCCGGAAGCTCTCCGGCACCCGCTGCCCGTCGTAGGTCACGAGCACGTGCTGCCATTCGTTGAGCGGCAGCACGTCCCTGGATTCGATCCGCAGCCCGTCGTCCGCATAGCGCTGCGACAGGTTGACCTGCAGCTTCCCTTCCAGCAGATAGAGGCCCCAGCCCTGCTCGCCCTGGTCGCCGGCCAGCGCGCGCGACACGATCACGCCGTCGGGCGCGGTGGGATAGATCCAGGCCGCCAGCGTGAACGGCTCGGCGTAGGTGAAGTTCGCGATGTCGCCGGCGTTGATGAACCGCTTGCCGTCGAAGCTCATCGCCTCGCCCACCCGGCCGGGGGCGAAGCGCGGCAGGCCGTCCTCCAGCGTCACGTTGATCGGGAACTCGTAGGTCACGGGCTCCCGTGGCGGCCGCAGGTGGGAGGTCACGCCCTGGCTGGGAGTCACCGGCTCCGGGCTGTAGGTCGCGCCGATGTCGCCGTCGAGCGGGTGATGGACCAGGAGCTTGTCGCGCAGGACCCAGTCGACCGGCCAGGCGTCGCGCAGCGAGCGCTCCCACTCGGCGCGCGCTTCGGCCGCGTCGGCCTCGAGGCTCGCGAACTCCTCGCGCGCTCCGTCGAGCTTGGCATCGAACTCGGCCAGCTCGGCGAAGTTCTCCTCGGTCGGCGCCGTGATGATCGGCGGCGAGCTGAAGTACTTGAACGCCTTCGACCCCAGGCCCCGCAGATTGCCGCGCTCGGGCACGTTATTGAAGTAGGAGTAGATCTGGTAGAACTCCTTCTGCGAGATCGGATCGAACTTGTGGTCGTGGCAGCGCGCGCAGCCCAGCGTCAGCCCCATCCACACCGTCCCCGTCGTCGACACGCGATCGACCACGTACTCGGTCAGGAACTCCTCCGGGACGATGCCGCCCTCGCCGTTCTGGCTGTGGTTGCGGTTGAAGGCCGTGGCGATTCTCTGCTCGAGCGTCGCGTCGGGGAGCATGTCGCCGGCGAGCTGCTCGACGGTGAACTGATCGAACGGCATGTTGTCGTTGTAGGCGTCGATCACCCAGTCGCGGTAGCGCCACATCTCCCGGGGGGCATCGGTCTGATAGCCGCTCGAGTCGGCGTAGCGGGCGCCGTCCAGCCACTCCACCGCCATCCGCTCGCCGTAGGCCGTCGAGGCAAGCAGCCGGTCGACGTAGCGCTCGTAGGCATCGGGCCCGTCGTCGTTGAGGACGCCGGCAATCTGCTCTCCGGTCGCCGGGAGCCCGGTCAGATCGAACGTGACGCGGCGCAGCAGCGTGAAGATGTCGGCCTCGGGAGCGGGACTCCAGTCTTCCTCCTCGAGCCGGGCCCGGACGAAGCGGTCGATCGGGTTGCGCACCCATTCGGTGTCGGCGACCGGCGGCGCCAGCGGGCGCTCGGGAGGAACGAACGCCCAGTGCGACTGCCACTCGGCCCCCTGATCGATCCACAGACGCAGGGTCTCGATCTGGTCCGGACTCAGGGCATCCTCGTCGGTGCCCGGCATGACCGGGGTGTTCAGGCCGAGGCGGTAGGGCATCCGCACCCGGTCGTCGGTGGCGCTCACCCGGTGGATGAGCAGACTCTCCTCGGCGTCGCCCGGAACGATGACCGCACCGCCGAACTCGCCGCGGTCGGCGAACGGCCCCTCCGCCACGTCCAGCCGCAGGCCGCGCTGCCGCGCCTGCGCGTCCGGTCCGTGACAGGTGAAGCATTTCTCCGACAGGATCGGCCGGACCTCGCGCGCGAAGTCGACCACGCGCTCCGGCACCGGCGCCGCGTCGGCCCTGATCGCGACCTCGGCGTCCCAGTGCGCGCCGCCGTCGATCCACAGGCGGACCGCCTCGATCTGCTCGTCGGTCAGCGAGCGCCCCGACGACGCCGGCGGCATGCGCAGCACGCTGTCGCCGGTGGTCAGCCGCTGGAACAGCGGGCTGGCGTCGGCGTCGCCGGGCACGACCAGCGTGTCGATGAAGTCGTGCGTGTCGAGTCGCAGGTCGGCCTGCCGCGAGTTCTCGTTCGGGCCGTGGCAGACCAGGCACGATCGCGTGAGGATCGGCCGGATGTCGCGGTTGAACTCGAGCGGCTGCGCAGGTTCCTGCGCGGGTGCGGCGAGCAGATCGCTACCCAGGTACCCGGCGGGCACCACCGCGAGAACGGCGAACAGAAGTACGGCGCGGCGCAGAGTCATCTTCATGGCACTCCTCTAGGCGCATGGTAGGGCTCCGGCCAGCGCTATGCAAGCAGATCCTTGGCCTTCGCGCCCGGCGGCGGCAATTTTTCGGGGTACGGGGCGCGTCCGGCGGGGTGACGGACTCACGAACCCGCGCGCCGGGGCGTCAACTGCGGTCGAGCCACTCGACGAACCGCGACGGCTCCTCCACGATCATCACGCGCACGACGCGCTGATGCTCGTGCATGAGCTGCTTCGCGGCTTCGCGGGCGGCGTCCGCCGAGGGATACTGCGACGAGGCGGCGGGTGCGTTCGTGGCTCCGCCTCTAACGGTGGCGACAAGCTTGAACATCGTTTGCCTGCGGATCATATCATCTCGCGCCAGGCTGCGATCAGACGGGGCTGCGCCCCGAACCCCCGGCGGCCGCTTGCGGGGACCCCAAAGCCCGGCGCCGCTGCCGCCGAGGCGCGCCGTGCGCGGCGTCTTCCAGATGGGGCTACGCCCCAAGCCCCCGGCGTTCGCTTGCGGGGACCCCAGACGCCCCGCGCCGCTACCGCCGAGGCGCGCTGTGCGCGGCGTCTTCCAGATGGGGCTACGCCCCAAGCCCCCGGCGTTCGCTTGCGGGGACCCCAGACGCCCCGCGCCGCTACCGCCGAGGCGCGCTGTGCGCGCCTTGTGGAGTCTGTTCTACGGCGCAGACTCCCGGCGCTCCAGGAGGGTCCGCCAGGAGGTGGTGCCCAGCACCAGGTCGACCACCTCGCCGTAGCTGGCGATGCCGGCCTCGACGCGGTTCGCGCGCAGATACCGGTCGTAGACGCGACTGGCGTTGCGCTGCACGATCGGGACGGCGCCGCGCAGCCGCAGCGCCACCGCGCGCAGGTCGGCGGCGGGTCCCGCGGCCAGGCGCCCCCACACCCGGCCGCGGCCTTCCTCGTCCAGGTGACGCACCACGCGCGGCAGCAGGTACAGCCACGCGCTGTAGCGCGACGCGTCGTCGCCGGCCAGGCACGTCAGCCAGCCCACGAAGCTTGCCTCGGACTCGGCCGCGTAGCCGGCGAGATGGGCCCACTCGTGCGCGACGACGTACGGCCGCTCGAACGGCAGCACGGCGCCGTTGACCAGAATCTCGAGGGTGAACGGACTGACCATGCCGTCGATGCCGGCCCAGCGGAAGTACGGCGCCAGCAGCGTCGCCTTCGGGGCCCCGGCGACCGCAATCCGGTCGCTTCCCAACTGCCGCTGCACGCGCTCGAAGGCCTGCCCCAGACGAGCCGGAAGCGCGTCCAGCTCGGGCCACCCGGCCTGCGGCGCCGCCGGGTACAGGTCGTTGAGCCGGTCGGCGGTCTCGACACCCAGCTCCCGCAGGGCCTGCGCGGTGACGCGGTCGGCATCGTGGCCGAGCCTCGCCGCGAGCGGCTCGCGACGGTAGTTGAATCCCCACACCACCAGGAAGACCAGGTAGGCGCCGGCCACCAGCGCGATCGTGCGCAGCCCGGCGGCCAGGACCGCCCGCGGCCTGCCGCCGGCGCGGCGGAGGGCCGCGATCCACCACACGCCGACCCACGCGGCGGCCCCGGCGAGGAGCACGTCGAACAGGGCGAACGGAACGAGGCCGGACAACGGCGTGAGCAGGTTCTGAAGCGGCGGATAGAAACGGCGCGAGTAGAGCGCCTCGACCCAGGACGAGGGCGCAGGCAGCACGGCCAGCAGGCCGGCCGCCGCGATGAGCGCAGCGCGCGCGTGCCGCACGCAGGCCATTCTCGCACGCCGGCGGGGCGCCTGCTCGCCCCCGCACCGCGCCGCGGGCTGCTAGACTCAGCACATGGCCGGGCAGGACGCGGAGAGCTGGGGCCGTTCGACCGTCGACACCGCGTGCCCCCTCGACTGTCCCGATACGTGCAGCCTCGCGGTCTCGGTCGAGAAGGGCCGGATCGTCCGCATCGACGGATCGGCGCGTCACGACGTGACCGCGGGGTTCATCTGCGGCAAGGTGCGCCGCTTCGGCGAGCGGGTGTACGGCGAGGATCGGCTGCGGCACGCCGGCCTGCGCGCCGGTCCGAAGGGACAGGGCCGGTTCAAGCACGTCGGCTGGGAGCAGGCGCTCGACGTGGTGGCCAGGCAGATGCTGGCGATCCGCGAGCGTTGGGGAGCCGAGGCCGTCCTGCCGTTCTCGTACGGCGGCTCGAACGGCCTGGTCACGCAGGACACTGCCGACGCGCAGCTCTTTCGCCGCTTCGGCGCCAGCCGCCTGGCGCGCACCATCTGCGCCGCGCCCACCGCGGCCGTCAACGGCGCGCTCTACGGCCGGATGCCGGGCGTCGCCTATGCCGACTACCGGCACGCGCGCCTCATCGTCGTCTGGGGCGCCAACCCATCCGTATCCGGCATCCATCTGGTGCCGCACATCCGCGCGGCGATGGACGCCGGCGCCGCGCTGGTCGTCATCGATCCGCGCCGCACCGCGCTGGCCAGGCAGGCGGACATCCATCTCGCCGTGCGGCCCGGCACCGATGTCGCGGTGGCGCTGGCGCTGCACCGGTTCCTCTTCGAGAACGGTCTGGCGGACGAGGAGTTCCTCGCCGCCCACACACGCGGCGCGGATGCGCTGCGCGAGCGCGCCGCGGAATGGACCGTGGAGCGTGCCGCCGCCGTCGCCGACGTCGACGCCGAGCTGATCGAGCGCGTGGCGGAGCTGTACGCGGAGACGTCACCGGCGGTGATCCGCTGCGGCTGGGGGCTGGAGCGGAACCGGAACGGCGGCAGCGCGGCGGCGGCCGTGCTGGCCCTGCCGGCGGTCGGCGGCAAGTTCGGCGTGCGCGGCGGCGGCTACACGATGAGCAACTCGGGCGCCTGGCCCCTCGACCCGGAGGCATGGATCGAGGCGGACGAGCCGGACACCCGGCTGGTCAACATGAACCGGCTGGGCCGGGCGCTCACCGAGTACCGCGACCCGCCGGTGCAGATGCTGTTCGTCTACAACGCCAATCCGGCCGTCACCGTGCCGGACCAGAACCGCGTGCTGCGGGGCCTCGCACGGGACGACCTTTTCACCGTGGTCTTCGATCAGGTCATGACCGACACGGCGCGCTGGGCCGACGTCGTGCTGCCGGCCACGACCTTCCTGGAGCACTACGACATCGCGCGAAGCTACGGGGCGGTCAACCTCCAGCTCGTGCAGCCGGTCATCGAGCCCGTGGGCGATTCGCGGCCGAACGTCGAGGTGTTCGCCGCGCTGGCGGCGCGGCTGGGGCTCTCCGGCGGCGGCGCGCCCGAGACCGATCCCGAGGCGCTGATGCACGTCACAGGCGCCATGCCGGAGCCGGTGCGCGAGAGCCTGCTGCAGAGCGGGACCGCCGCGCCGCCGTGCCCCGCGCGGCCGGTGCAGTTCGGTGACGTCTTTCCGCGAACGGACGACGGCAGGGTCGATCTGTTCCCGGAGGCGCTCGAGCGCTGCGCCCCCGCCGGTCTGTACGTCTATCGGGGAGATGCCCCGGCGGAGGACCATCCCCTGATCCTCCTCTCGCCCGCCAGCGAGAAGACGATCACCTCGACCCTCGGCGAGCTCAGGCCCCGCCTGGCCGCGCTGCAGATCCACCCGCGGGACGCCGCGGCGCGCGACCTCGCCACCGGCGATACGGCGCGCGTCTTCAATGCGCTGGGCGAGATCCACTGCCCCGTCATGCTCAATCCCGACATGAAGCCCGGCACCGTGGGGTTGCCCAAGGGCTTGTGGCGGAAGAGCACCATGAGCGGATCAACCGCGAACGCCCTGGTCGCGGATGAGCCGACCGACATCGGCGGCGGCGCCTGCTTCAACGATGTCCGCGTCGAGGTGACGCGGGTGGTGACGGCCACCCTCGGCGGCCGGGACATCTCCATCTGGACGACAGCAACCGAACGGACACACTAGCCATGGCGGAGCACGACGAGATGTCGGCGGGCGGCGCGGGCGGGCGAACCGTCCGGTGCGTCATGTTCAAGAAGGAGCTGCCCGGCCTGAGCGAGCCGCCCTGGCCCGGGGAGCTCGGGCGGCGGATCTACGAGAACGTGTCGGCCGACGCGTGGAAGATCTGGGAAGAGCGCATGAAGATGCTGCTGAACGAGTACCGGCTCCTGCCGTGGCAGAAGGAGGCCCAGCAGCTCGTCGCCAAGTCGATGGAGGAATTCTTCTTCGGCGACGAAGCCGCGCTCCCGCCCGACTACGTCCCGCCGCAGACCGGGCAGTAGCGTCTCCCCGGGGCGATGCCCCGCCCGCCCGGGGAGACGCGGGGGCGGCGCCGGCCCCCGCGTCGGTCCGAACGTTGTCCGTCAGCTACGCGTTGGCGAGCTCCAGGCCGCTCTTGATCGGCGCGATGCCGGGCAGCTCCCATTCCTCCCACATCGTGTCGACCATGCCCTGGATGTAGTCGATGTCCTCGTCGATCAGGTGGGCGAAGCGCCCCTGCTTCATGAGGTACTCGCGGACAGGGATGCGGCCCTTCTTGTGCGGGTCGTAGGTGTAGGTGACCTTGCCGTCGAGGATCTCGTAGAGCGGGAAGATGCCGGAGCGGATGCCCAGCTCGCCGAGCTCCCGCGAGTAGCCGGGGTGGAAGTCCCAGCCCTTGGGGCACGGGTCGAAGGTGTGGATGAACGTGGGGCCGCCGACGCTCAGCGCCTTGCGGGTCTTGTTCATGAAGTCGAGCACCGGGAACGTCGCACTGGCCGTGGCCACGTAGCGGCACGTCGGGTGCCCGACGGCGAGCATCGGGGCCAGGTTCTTCTTCCAGCGGGCGTGCATGATCCGCCGCACGCTGCCGGGCGGCGTGAACGTGGTCTGCGCGCCGTAGGTGGTCAGCCCGGTGGCCTGGATGTCCGTGTTCGCGGCCGACTCGTTGTCGTAGAGGATGATGAGCAGGTCGTAGTCGGTCTGCAGGGCGCCCGACATGCCGGAAAGCCCCATGTCGCCGCCGCCGAGGTCGCCGCTGAAGTTGATGACGTTGATCTTCTCCTTGGCGATCTTCCCCTTCCGCATCAGTGCGCGCAGGCCCGCCGCCATGCCGACCGCGGAGGCGCCTCCGGCGCCGAGCTGCGTGTGCATCCACGGAATGACCCACGGCGTGGTCTGATAGCTCGTGTTCGCCACGTACATGCAGCCGGTCGCGCCTGTCGCGACGGTGCGCGGACCGGACGCCTTGGCGAAGTCGCGCATGACCAGGGCCGACTCGCAGCCCTGGCAGGTGCGGTGCCCCGACGTGTAGAACTCCTCGAGCGGAGCGTCCTTGGCCTTCCTCAGATGCTCGTAGTCGATCACCGGCAGCGTAGTTGCCATCTCCGTCATCCTTCCTTGCTGTGGAACCGGGGTCCCACCTTGGCGCCCGCGCGCTCGGCCGGAACCCGGGCCGACCGCGGCACCCTACCGCTCGTCACCTGCAGACTACTCGCGCAGACCCGTCCAGATGACGATCTCCTCCGGCATGTCGCCCCGCCCGGCGGCCAGCGTCTCCTCGTACATCTTGATGCACTCCTCGATCGAGATGTCGCGTCCGCCGAGCCCCCCCATGTAGTTGATGACGTTCGGGCGTTCGCGCAGCGGATAGAGGCAGGACCGCACCTCGTGCATGAGAATGCCGCCGTTGTCGGGCGACCCGTGCGCGAAGTCGCGATCGATGACGCCCACGCCCTTGAACCGGCCGAGGCACGCGCGCAGCTCCTCGGTGGGGAACGGGCGGAACCAGCGCAGGTTGACGTAGCCGACCTTGTGTCCCTGCGCCCGCATGCGCCGGCAGGCGGTCCGCGTCGGCATGGCCACCGCGCCGATGCCGATCAGCACCGCCTCCGCGTCCTCCGTCATGAACTCGGAGAAGTACGGGTTGTCGTAGCGCTGGCCGAAGATCGCGTTGAACTCCTCGTACGCCTCCTTGATCACGCGCCGGGCCCGGCGCGCGGCCTCCCAGTTCTGGCGCCGCAGCTCCATGACCCAGTCCTCGTTCACCTGCGGCGCGATGGAAACGGGATTGTCGGGATGCATGCGCCGCTCGCCCAGATCGAACGGCGGCAGGAAGCGCTTGACCGCGTCCTCGGTCGGCACCTTCGTCATGTGCTGCGCGTGCGTCAGGAACGCGCCGTCCATCGCCAGCGCCATCGGCATGCGAACGCGCTTGTCCTCGGCGACGCGGTAGCCGATGAACACGTGCTCGAGGGCCTCCTGCGCCGTGCTGGCCCAGCAGAGCAGCCAGCCCATGTCGCGAAGCGACATGGCGTCGTTGTGCTCCACGCCGAACGCGCCCGGATCGTCGAGCGCCCGGTTGCCGACCAGAAAGAGCGGGGGGAGGCGGTCCGTGGCCGTGACGACCAGCGCCTCGAACCCGTACATCCAGCCCGTGCCGCTGCTGCCGGCAAACGCGCGCGCGCCGACCGAGCTGGCGTGCTTGACGATCTCGAACTGCGAGTGCTCGCTGTCGGCGACGATGTACTCCGAGTCGAGCTCGCCGTTCGCGATCAGCTGCGAGAGCTGATCCATCACCTCCGTATACGGTCGGATCGGATAGGCGGCAATCACGTCGACGTCGGCCAGCTTCACGGCATGCGAGACCGCCTGGCAGCCGGTGAGCAGCTCCTCGCGATCCCACACTTCTACTGCTTGCGCAATCGTCACGATCCCTCCTTGCGCGACAAGTCCTTCACACCTTGGCCGGGACGGTCGTCCCTTCGCTCTTCTTCACGCCGGCCCCGGTCACGTGTTCATAGCGGATACGGGTCTTGCCCTTCTTCTGCTCCGCCCACTTGACGTAGTCGGCGGGATCGCGCTTGTGGTGCTCCCACGGGCTGTCGGTGTTCTCGAACTCGAGCTCGTCGACCATGACGATGCATTCCTTGACCGGACAGACCAGGGCGCACTTGTGACAACCCGTGCACACCTCGTAGTTGACGTCGTACAGGCCGTCGTCCGTCGGGTCGAAGCACTCGTCCGGACAGTCCGCCCAGCACAGGGTGCACTTGATGCACAGGTCGAAGCGGACGACCGGCCGCTCGGTCTTGGACGTGCCGTGCTTGAAGCCCTCGTTGCGGTTCTGGCCGCGCGGCCCGAGCTGGAACCCGCGCGGGACGGCCGGCACCACGACGCCGCCCTCCTCGAACTCGTGCCACTTCGGCAGCACCGGGATCTCGTGCGGCCACTCGATGCCCTGATCGGGATTGACCACCCTGATGCGGTGCAGCGTCGCCTCGTAGGCCTCCCGCGCGGCTTGCGCGCGGTGCTCCTCGCCGGACCTCTCCAGCAGGAACTCCTCCACCGCCTCGATGCCGATGACCCCGGGATCGACCGCCGCGATCGCGCCGAGACAGCGCTCCCGGGTCAGGTCGTCCTTGTAGACCCACAGCCCGGCCAGGCTCGGGTCGCCGTCCAGGGTCGCCAGGCGATAGGGATACGGTTTCCGCTCCAGGAACCGGATGAGGTCGTCGTGCTCGCGCCGCGAGACCATCAGCAGGCAGCCCTTGTGCCCGACCTTCTCGTTGACCGGACGGATGCCGTGCCAGCCCCAGGGCTCCACGCCCTTGGCCATGGTGTCGTCGACCACCACGGACACGTCGGCGGCGTCGATGTCCAGCTTCGCCCCGCACTCGGCCTCGAGCTCCTCCTCGGAGAGATCCGGCGAGACGAAGGCGAAGTATTTGCACGGTATCCCGTTGCGCTCCGGGGCGTCGCTGTAGCGGCCGTTCGAGAAGGCGACCCGCCCCATCCGGCTGGCAATCATCACGATGTCGCCGCCGATGTACTTGCCGAGGTTCTTCTGGAAAATCCCGCGATACTGGACCTCTACGCGCTTGATCATAAAGCCGCCTCTCCCGGTGTCCCGCTGATTGGCGCCTGGGACGCTCCCCGCTCCGCGGGACCGCCAGGCCGTTCAGGCCGACCCGCTGCCGCGGGCCGAGCTGTGCATCATCGGAGCTTCGATTCGAGATTGTGCGATCCGATCGTCTTGTGTATCTCGAACATGCTCACGTTGCCGTGGTGCTCGACAATCTTTGCGTCGATGACCTTCCAGAGGTGCGTCTCCGTCCACTTTACCGGCTTGCCGGTGGGAGGCACGCCCATGAAAGGCCCCCGATGTACGCCGCCGTCCACCTCCACGGCGGTTGCAATCCAGTGCTCGTTCGAAATCTCGGCGACTACCTGATAGCGCAGATCCGGGAACGCCCTGCGGGCCGCCATCATCGCCTTCAGCAGCCCGTCCCGGTCCGGCGTCTCGACCAGCGGCATGTGGTCGACGAAACCGGGCGCCAGCACCTCGTCGGCCGCCGCCAGATTGCCCTTGCCCAGAACCTCCTCGTACAGCCGCCGCACGGCCGCCCTGTTCTGCACGCTCATGGGTCACCTTCCACCCGGCACCGACCGGCCCGGGAGCCGACACCGGGCGACCGCTCTCCCTCCGGCCTGGACGAGCGAGGTAGTCAGGATTCTAGCGGACTGACCCGTATAGCTCAACTTGGTTCGCCGGGACGCGCGCCAACTCAGCCGGGATCGCCCGCCAGCCTCCGGATCGGCCCGCTGGCCAGCACCAGCACCACGCCGGCTCCGATGGCGACGAGCCCGATGGAACCGAACAGCTGCGGGAGCGGCAGGCTCTCGATCAGGCCCGCCGCCAGTCCGGCGAGCAGGTTGCCGAGCGCCGAGGCCATGAACCAGATGCCCATCATCTGGCCGACGAGCCGCTTCGGGGACAGCTTCGTGATGCCGCTCAATCCGACCGGGCTCAGGCACAGCTCCCCCGTGGTGTGGAAGAAGTAGGTCACGACCAGCCACATCGGACTGACGCCGCCGTCCTCACCCGCGAAGGTGGCCCCCCAGGCGAGCACCAGGAAGCCGAGTCCGAGCTGGACGAGGCCGAACGTGAACTTCACGGGAAGCGAGGGGTTGCGCGCCCCGAGGCCGAGCCACAGCGCACCGAACAGCGGGGCCAGCATGATGATGAACAGGGGGTTGACCGACTGCAGCCAGGTGGCCGGCAGCTCCCAGCCGAGCACGTTCCGATCGGTCAGCCGCTCGGCGAACAGGTTCATCGACGAGCCGGCCTGCTCGAAGCCCGCCCAGAAGACCGCGGCTGCGATCAGCAACACGGGGATGACCGCCACCCGCCGGCGCTCCTCCCGGTCGAGCCCGCCCAGCAGGAACACGTACGCGAAGTAGAGAATCACCAGGATGGTGATCATCACGCTGGCGGCCTGTGCGACGCCGACCATGGACAGGGTCAGCGCGCCGGCGAGATGCAGCGCGGCCAGCACCACCGCGAGCGCCGCCAGCGCGGCGCTGCCGCCCGCCAGCGAGCGCACCGCGCGAGCCCGTTCGCCGGCCTGCTGCGCGCGCAGCAGGCCGGCCTCACCCAGGCGCCGCCAGCCCCACACGTACTGCACGACGCCGAGCAGCATGCCCACGCCGGCGGCGCCGAACCCGAGGTGCCAGTTGATCTCCTCGCCGAGGTAGCCGCAGATGAGCGGACCCGCGAGCGCCCCGATGTTGATCCCCATGTAGTAGATGGAGAATCCGGCGTCCCGCCGGGCGCCGCCCTCGGGGTACAGATCGCCCACGATCGCGCTCACGTTCGGCTTGAGCAGGCCGGTGCCGAGCACGATCAGCAGCAGGCCGAGATAGAAGGCGGTCAACGTGGGGATCGCGAGCGTGAAGTGCCCCGCCGCGATGACGATGCCGCCGTAGAGCACCGCGTTGCGCTGCCCCGTCAGCCGGTCGGCGATCCAGCCGCCCGGCAACGCCACCGCGTAGACCGCGAACGTGTACAGCCCGTAGACGGCGGTGGCCGTGACGTCGGTCATGCCGAGACCGCCGCGCGCGACGAGATCCGTCATGAAGAGCACGAGGAGCGCTCGCATGCCGTAGTAGCTGAACCGCTCCCACATCTCCGTGAAGAAGAGGGTCGCCAGGCCGCCGGGATGGCCGAACCACTCGGTCGCGTCTCGTTGCATGGGGGCTGCTCCCGCGCCCCTGTCACTTCCGGGCGCCGTTCGATGATAACGTGAGCAGCCGCGTCGACGGCGCAGCGCGCCGGCGGCGATGGACCATGCCTCTCGACGAATACCAGCGCAAGCGCGACTTCTCGCGGACGCCCGAGCCGCGTGGCGACCGGCCCCGGCGGCGGCGGACGACGGACGGCCCGCGCTACTTCTGCGTCCAGAAGCACCTGGCCAGTCGCCTGCACTACGACCTGCGGCTCGAACACGACGGCGAGCTGCTCTCGTGGGCGGTGCCGAAGGGTCCGTCGCTGAACCCGGCCGACCGGCGGATGGCGGTGCGGACGGAGGACCATCCGTTCGACTACGGCGACTTCGAGGGCGTGATTCCGGCCGGCTACGGCGCGGGCATCGTCATGCTGTGGGATTACGGCACCTGGGCGCCCGCGAGCGACGACATCGACGGTGCGCTGGCCCGGGGCGACCTGAAGTTCGTCCTGGACGGCTACAAGCTGAAGGGCTCGTGGGCGCTGGTCCGCACCCGCGATCGAGCGGCCACCCCGGCGCGGCAACGCGGACGCAACTGGCTGCTGATCAAGCACCGCGACTTCTGGTCCGGCGCACTCGACATCACCGAGTTCGCCCCGCTCAGCGTCAAGAGCGAAGGCGACTTCGAGGACATCCTGGCGGGCGACATGCCGGCGCTGTGGCGAACGGGCCGGCCGGCCGGCGGCGGCGCGCTCAACCCCCGGCTGCGGGCCGTCATCGAAGGCGCCGCGCGCAAGATCCGCAAGAACGGGAAGCGGTCCGACCGCCCGCGGTGAGACCCGTGCGCGGCGCCGGCCGGGCCCTCAGGTCGGCAGGCGCCGCGCGAGCACGCTCCAGACCGCGTAGGCGAGCCGCTGGCGCTCGTGCCGGGCGCTCGGGCCGTGCCAGAAGCGCCCGGTCAGCACCTCGCAACCGGGAGGAAACTCCCCGGCCGGCAACGGCTCCTTGTGCTCGGCGGCGTATCGTCCGAGCGCGTCGCCGGGAGGGTGGCCGCTGTTGACGACGGCGACGTCGACGGGCCGGCCGATCGCCTCGCCCACCCGGCGGGCCGCCTCGCCCGCCGAGAACCCGCGCATGCCCCGGCCCTCGGTCAGGAGGTTGGCGACGAGCACGACCGGCCCCTCGACGGCCTGCAGCTCCTCCGCCACGCCCTTCACCAGCAGGGTGGGCAGCAGGCTGGTGTAGAAGCTCCCGGGACCGATCACGACGGCGTCGAACGTGCGCAGCGCCTGCGCCATGGTCGGGTGGATGGTGACCTCCGGATCCAGCCAGATGCGCTTGATGCAGCGTCCCTGCGTCTGCTCGGCGTCGACGGCCGCCTCGCCGCTCGTGCGCGACCCGTCTTCGTACTCCGCGCAGACGGACGCGTGCTGGACGCTCACCGGCCAGACGCGGCCGCGGCAGTCGAGCAGCGTGCACAGCGAGTCGACCGCGGCCTGGAAGTCGCCGCTGCAGCGCTCCATCATCGACAACAGGAGGTTCCCGCCCGTGTGGCCGCCCAGGCGCCCGTTCTCCAGCGCCGGCAGCCGGGACAGCAGCACGCGGCGCGCCTCGGACTCGTTGCGCGCCAGGGCCAGCGCGCAGCGCAGCACGTCGCCCGGCGGCAGGACCCCGAACTGGTCGCGGAGCTGCCCCGAGCTGCCGCCGCTGTCGAACATGGTGACGACGGCGTTGACCCTGATCCAGGGATTCTGCTTCAGCCCGCCGATGAGGCTCGGCAGGCCGGTGCCCCCGCCGAAGCACCCGATGTTCAACTGCGTGAGCTGCATCGTTCGCATTATCCATCAGCCGCGCCAGCGGCGCGGACCGTGCGCGGCGCGGACCGGATCTGCACGGTTCTTCGCGTAACATGGGGTCCCCGCGAGCGGACGCCGGGGGCTTGGGGCGCAGCCCCACCCGACATGGAAGCCAGCCAGGCCGTGGTCGACGACTTCGTGCCCGCCCGAAACGTCGCGGGCGGCCATCGGATGACGCTCTTCACCTGGGCCCGGCCACGCCCGCTAGCCCGTCTTCCGGCGCTCCGCCGGCGCTACTTCGATGTCGCGCCCGACGCGCGGGTGATGGCGCACTGCTGCTGGCAGCCGGAGCCGCGGCGCCGGCCGACCCTCCTTGCGCTGCACGGCCTGGAGGGCTCGAGCGCCGCCCACTACATGCGCGGGCTGGCGGACAAGGCGTTCGCGCGCGGGTTCAACGCCGTGCTGCTCAATCAGCGCAACTGCGGCGGCACCGAGCACCTGTCGGCGGGCCTGTATCACTCCGGGCTGACGACCGATCCGCAGGCCGTCATACGGGAGCTGATCGCGCTGGATCGCCTGGCGTCCATCGTCGTCGTCGGCTACTCGCTGGGCGGCAACGTCGCCCTGAAGCTGGCAGGCGAGTACGGCGGGGACGCGCCGGCTGCCGTCCGCGCCGTGTGCGCCGTCTCGCCCACCATGGACCTGGCGCGCTGCGTCCAGGCGCTCGAGCGGGCCGGCAACGCCATCTACCAGTGGAACTTCGTCCGCAACCTGAAACGCCGGATGCGCCGCAAGGCGCGGGTCGCGCCGGGCCGCTTCGACCTGCGTCCGCTGCGCGGCGTCCGCACCGTCCGGGAGTTCGACGAGGCGTTCACCGCGCCGCACCACGGCTTCCGGGACGCGAGCGACTACTACCATCGGGCGAGCAGCCTGCGGGTCGTCGATCGCATCGCCCTGCCGACGCTGATCGTCAGCGCCGACGACGACCCCTTCGTGCCGGCCGAGCAGTTTCGGGAGCCGGCCGTGACGGCGAACCCGGCGGTGTCGGTCGTCGTCACGCGCGGCGGGGGGCACTGCGGGTTCTTCGCGGCGCCGACCGCACGCTTCGACGGGTACTGGGCGGAAGCCGCCGCCGTCGCGTTCGCGGCCCGGCACGCCGGCGGCCAGGAGTCTGCGCCGTAGAACGGCGTAGACTCCTAGGCCAACGCCTCCTGCAGCAGGCGCGCCAGCTCCGGCCCCTTGCCCTTGTCCTCGTGCTTGAAGTACACGAACACGTCCGAGCATGCCGGCGTGGCGGTTCTGATGGACTCGGCCCAGCGCCGGATGTCCGCGTCGTCGTACCCTTCGTCGCGCAGCCGGAAGTAGCCGTACGGCGCGGTGACGCGCAGCGGCGTGGTGAGCCGCTTGCTGTCGGCGACGCACAGCGCCACGCGCCGCCGGGTCAGGCACTCGAAGACGTCCGCATCGTGCCAGGAAGCGTGGCGGAACTCGAACGCGGCGCGCACGCCGGACGGCAGCGTGGCGATGAACCGCTCGAGCACGGCGAGGTCCTTCCGGAACCACGGCGGCAACTGGAACAGCAGGACGGCCAGCTTCTCTCCCAGCACCGCGGCGGCGCCGCAGAAAGCGCGCGTCACCTCGTCGCAACGCTGCAGCCGCGCGTCGTGCGTGATCCGCCGCGGCGCCTTGAGCGTGAACCGGAAGTTCGGCGGCGTGAGCGCAGCCCAGCCTCGCAGGAGCTTCTCCGTCGGCAGGCGGTAGAAGGTGTAGTTGATCTCGACCGTCGGCAGGCGCTCCGCGTAGTACGGCAGCATCTTCGCGGAGGCGATCTTCGCCGGGTAGAAGCTCCCCTTCCACTCGGCGTAGTTGTAGCCCGATGTGCCGACCCAGCACCGGGTGCCGCCGGGGGGCATGGTTGGCGTGCGCGTCAGTCGAGGTCGAAGTCGCGGGTGGGGCGCTCGACGGGCTCGCGCTTCGCCTGCTTCAGCGCCTCGTCGAAGCGTTTCGAGAGCGCCTTGCCCCGGACCCTCTCATCCGCCACGGACTGCCTGAAGATCGCCTCGCGGCGCGCGGCCTCCGCACTCAGGATCTGCTCGGCCTCGCCGAGCTCCGGCTTGTCCTCGCGCTCGGGCTCGCTGTGCGAGACGATCCGCTTGAGGTTCAGATCGACGACGAGGGTTGTGCGGCAGCAGGGACACTGCAACTCGAGCTCGGACGCGAGCGTGGTCATGCGGCCCCCCGCTACCCCTCCTCCTCGTACTCGCCCTCGGCCGGCGGGCTGATGCGTGTCGATGGCCTCAGGGCCTCGCGATAGTCGTAGACGGCCATCCCCTGCACATGCAGCGCGAGATGGCAACCCGGTGCCTTGCGGTCGATGACGACGGTGACCGGGCTGCCCTCGACACCGTCGCGGAAGCGGAGACGGCAGCCGCAGGAGAGACGCGCATGTGCGAAGCCCTTCAGCATGTTGATGATGATACTACACTGCGAGGCGCGCACGGGGCGGGGCGCAGGGGCCCCGCAGGCGAACACCGGGGGCCCGGGGCGAAGCCCCGTCCGTTTGACGCTGCTAGAGCAGCGACTTGAGCTCCTGCTCGAACTCGTCCTTGGTGGCAATCCCCATGTGCGTCCTGCACAGCGTGCCCTGGCGATCGATCCAGAAGCTGATCGGGAGTCCCCAGATGGGGCCGTAGGCCTCCTGGAAGTCGTCGCGGCCGAGCCCGACCAGCATCGGGTAGTTCACGCCGAACTCCTCGGCGAACGGTCGGATCTGCTCGGGCGTGTCGTCCACCGACAGGCCGAGCACCTGAAACCCCTGGTCGCCGTACTCGTCCTGCAGCTCGATGAAGCCGGGGATCTCGATCTTGCACGGACCGCACCAGGTGGCCCAGAAATTGAGCAGGATCACCTTGCCCCTGAGCTCGGCCAGGTCGACGTCGTTGCCGTCCATGTCGGCAATCGTGAAGTCGAGGGGGGCCGGACGGGCGTCGTCGTCGCAGCCCGCCGCCGGCGCTCCTGCTTCGGCCGACTCCGCGACCTCACCCTCCCCGCCGGGCGCCGGCGACTCGACGGTCACGCTCCGAATGGCCGGCAGCGTCAACAACCCCAGCGCCAGAGCAGCCCCCGCAGCAAGCATCCACCGTATCGACATGTTCGCTCCCTCTCTGTGCCCGAAGTGTTCCGCCACCCGCACCGCTCGATCGGCCGCGGGCCGGCGCGCGCGACGCCGCCCGCGGCACCCGACGCCTCATTGTAATCCGCCCCGGCGCCGCCTGCGGCAGGCCGATTCGGCCGGGCCGATTCGTTGCCGGGCCGACCACGCTACAGTAAGATGAAACGAGGTGTCAGCCCTGCCTGGCCTGCCAGGAGGTACTTCCATGTCACGCAGCAATCCCCGGTCCACAAGCGGGCTCCTGATCTCTGCCGCGCTCGTGCTCGCGCTGATCGGCGGGGCCGGCGCCCCGGCGGCCGCCCAGACGGACTTCATCCCGTACTGGGGCAAGAACCGCGTCAAGTACGACAAGTTCGACTGGCACATCTACACGACCGATCACTTCGAGATCTACTACTACCCCGAGCTCGAGGAGCACCTCGAGCGCATTGCGGCGTACGCCGAAAGCGCCTACCAGGAGATCAGTGCCCGGCTGCGCCACGATCTCGCCTTCGTCGTGCCGCTGATCTGCTTCAAGACCCACAGCGAGTTCGAGCAGCAGAACATCATCCCGGGCGCGAGCCCCGAGGGCGTCGGCGCGTTCGCCGAGCCGCAGCGCAACCGCATCGTGCTGCCGATCGACGAGGGACCGGACGGTCTCTACCGCCTGATCACCCACGAGCTCACGCACGTCTTCGAGTTCGACATCATTCCGCGCGGCCTCATACAGCGCAGCGTGCCGCTGTGGGTCGACGAGGGTCTGGCGGACTATCTGGCGGGCGTTTGGCGGCCGCTCGACATCATGCAGGTGCGCGACGTGGCCGTGTCCGACACCGTGCCGTCGATGACCCAGTTCCAGAGATACGGCGGCTTCGCGAGCGGGCGGGTCGTCTACAACCTCGGGCACGCGGCCTTCGAGTTCATCGAGGAGCGCTGGGGCGACGACGGCATCCGGCGCTTCCTGTTCGCGCTGCGGCGCACCGCGGTGGGCGGGGGCGGCGACCCCTACGAGGAGACGTTCGATCTCGAGCCCGAGGAGTTCGACGACGAGTTCAAGAAGTACCTCGACGAACGCTTCGAGGCCTTTCGCGACAAGGAGCGTCCCACGGACTACGGCCGCAACCTGGCGCCCGATCCGCTGCGCTCCCGATACCCCGTGCTGATCTCGATCGAGGCCTCGCCGTCCGGCGAGGTCATCGCCGCGGCAGCCGTCAACCGCAAGGACCGCGAGCTCGACATCGTGCTCGTCTCGTCCCGCACGGGCGAGATCATCCGCAATCTGACCGAGGGGTTCGATCAGGATTTCGGCTTCCAGTACATCGCGACGCTGGGGCTGCGCTTCAATACCGTGCCGTGGATGTCGTGGGCGCCGGACGGCGACCGCCTGGCCTACTTCGTGCGCAGGAACAAGTACAAGTCGCTGGTCATCCAGAACGTCGTGACGCGGGAGATCGAGCAGCTCATCGACCTGGACATGGTGGACGAGCCGGAGTCTCCGGACTTCTCGCCCGACGGCCGCAGCGTGGTCTTCTCGGCGCTGACCCGCGCCGTCGGCGACATCTACCGCATCGACCTGGAGACGCACGAGGTGACCAACCTGACCGGCGACGCGCTGGCCGACTACGCGCCCGTCTATGCGCCGGACGGCAACAGCATCCTGCACCTCAAGCGGGTCGGCGGCAACAACAAGCTGTTCAGACTCGACGTCGCGACCGGCGAGCAGACCCAGTTGACGTTCGGCACCCACGACGAGGGCGGCGCGCAGTTCATCGACGAGCGCACCGTCGTGTTCTCGTCGACGGCGGTCGATCCCAGCCAGCCGATCGATCCGGACGTGGCCCGCGACGGCGAGATCTTCAACGTGTGGACGCTGGACGTCGAGAACGGGGAGCTGCGGCAGTACACCGACTCCGCGACCGGCAACGTCAACCCGATCGTGCTCGCCGCGGGCGAGGACGATCCGGCCGATCGGATTGCCTTCATCACCTACTACAAGAGCGAGTACGGCCTCCACACGGTGGTCCGCGACGAAGCGCTCTACACGGCCTCGACGACCGACTTCGGGGGGCCGGGCCCCGTCATCGACTTCCAGGCTCCGCTCACGCACACGCTCATCGGGGCCAATGCACGGCAGAAGGGCGCGTTCGAGAACATCTACCTGGAGGGACGGCCGCCGCTGAACCTCGGGATGACGAGCAACGGGGACTTCCTCGGCGGGACCCAGGTCACGTTCACGGACGTGCTGGGGGACCAGCAGTTCAGCGTGCTGGCCTACTCCATTTCCGTCTACCGCACGCTCGGGTTCTCGTACGCGAACCTGGCGGGGCGCATGCAGTTCGCGCTGCAGGGCTACTCGCAGGAGCAGTTCTTCTACGGCTACCAGCCGGGGCTCGCGTTCAATCCGGGGCTCGTCGGCCTGCTGAGCCGCGACGACGCCATCGCGGTCCGCACCGTGCGCGGCGGGTCGGCGTTCGCGATCTACCCGTTCGACCGGTTCCGGCGCCTGGAATTCACGGGCGGGCTGTTCAGCTACAAGGAACGGTACGACAACCCGTCGCTGCAGGTGGCGTCCGAGCAGTTCCAGCGGCAGAACTTCGGCACCGTGCTCTTTCGCGACGGCAACTTCATGCCGCTGGGCATCAACTACGTGCAGGAGACGACCGTCTTTCGCGAGTTCGGACCGATTGCCGGCAACACGGTCCGCGTCGCGTACGAGCATGCGCCGTCGTTCGGCAGGCTGCTGTCGCGGCAGACCATGGACATCGACGCGCGCTACTACCTGCGCATCGCCGAAACGGGCGTGCTGGCGCTCCGGGGTCGGGGCTTCAAGAGCTGGGGCGAGTTCCCCGACTTCTTCTACTTCGGCGGCAACTCCGACATGCGGGGATACGACTATCTCCAGTTCCTGGGACACCAGACGTTCTTCGGCAACATGGAGCTCCGCTTCCCGCTCATCGAGGCGATGGCAACGCCGATCGGGGTGCTCGGCGGCATTCGCGGCGCGTTCTTCTTCAACTTCGGGATGGCGGGCTTCAACGACCAGCCGCTCAACGGGTGGTCGAGCCGTCCGAGCGTCGTGCGGCCGGTGGTCGGCTACGTCCAGAACCCCGACACGGGCTCGTGGGACGAGGTGTTCGGCACGCCCAGGGCCATCGATGGATTCCGCCTCGTGAACGCCCGCGCGTCGTACGGCTTCAGCCTGACGACGCTGGCCATCGGCATCCCGATCCACCTCGACTGGTCGTGGCGAACGCTGTTCAACAAGGAGTGGGAGGATGTCGTCTTCGCCGCCATCGGCGGCAGCGAGGACTTCAGGCGCGTGCGCCTGTCGCTCTGGATCGGCTTCGATTTCTGACGCGGAGGCCGCTGCGGCTCACAGGCGCGTGAGCCGCAGCAACGCACGCTCCATGTCGAGCGCGACCCGGTAGTTGCGCAGGAACGTGTGGCCGACGATGCCGCCGATGTGGAAGCCGAGCAGGGCGCTCGGCCGGTGCAGGTTCAGCACGATGACCGCCAGGTTGTCGTAGCGGATCTGGTCGCTGAACGCCAACCGGACGCCGGGCAGCAGGAACGCCTCCTTGTCCCAGCCGGACGTGCCGAAGACCTGCAGCGGGATGTGACGCGGCGGGGCCAGGCCGATGCTCCCGACCGTGCCGATGCTGAGCGAGACCACCTCCCCGCCCGTATCGACCACGAAGCTCCGCGGAAACTCCTCGTTGAGCACGCCCCGCACCAGCGCCAGGCGGTGGATGCGCATCGGCAGCTCGATGTCGGCGGGACCGTCGGGGAGCCGCCGGCCGAGCATCATCTGCCCGGTCTTGTAGTCGAGCGCCGCGGACAAGCCGAGCGCCACCGGCGAGATGCTGTCGCGAACGCGGCGAACCGGGAGATCGGTGAGCGGCGGGTTCTTGATGATGGCCGGCAGATTGCGGACTTCCAGCGAGCCGATCTCGAGTGCGTCGACACGGCCGATCTCGAGCCCCCGCACGCCCACGTCGCCGACGCCGGCGCTGATCGTCGTGGTGACGGCCGGCACGCGCATCCGCTCGGCCGTCTGCTGCGACAGCACCATCTGCTCGGCCCCGGTGTCGACCACGAGATCGATCACGTCGCCGCCGTTGACCCGCCCGCGCACGACGACCTTGTCCTGCTCGAGGCGGAACGGAATGGTGTGCAGCCGGTCGGGATCCCCCGCGATCTCGAAGGGCACGCGGTCGCCGAAGGAGCGCAACAGCAACACCTCGGACCGGGCCCACTCGGTGCGCCGGTTCCGCCTCACGGTGGGCAGCCGCGCAACGTACTGCTCCAGCGCGTCGCCCGCCTCGGGGTAGCGGTGGAGCCGGCGGTAGATGGACCCCAGCGTGTGGTAGAACTCGCCGCGCGCCGTGTCCGCCGCCGTCGCGGCCCGGGCCTCGACGAGCGCCTCCTCGAGCCGGTTCCGGGCCGCCAGGCTGCGGGCCAGGCCGTGCCGCGCCGCGCCGCTCGCCGGGTGCTCGGCCAGGACGTCGCGATACAGCTCCTCGGCCTCGTCGAACAGCCCGTACGCCCAGAAGGCGTCGGCCTGCAGCGAGCGGATCTCGGGATCGGGCGAGCCCAGCCCGCCCAGGAACAGCGCCTCCCGATGTGCGCGGTTGAACTCGGCGACAGTGAGGAGCGAGCGCAGCAACCCGCCCGAGGCGCGCAACGTCTGGGCCGGCGTGGCGCCGACCTTGGCCCGCTCGTACGCGGCGATCGCCTCCCAGTAGCGCTCGTCGCCCAGGAGCAGATCCCCGAGCTCCAGTTGCAGCTCGCTGCGCGCGGAGTCGGGCGTGGAGCTCGCCCCGGCCGCTGCCGACAGCGCGCCCGCGAGCGCGAGCGCGCACAGGCATCCGCGAGCACCGATCCGCCGGCGGCTTCCCGTAAGCGACATATGCGCCACCCCCTGCGGCGACGGCAGGCGGAACCGCTCCCGCCGCGAGCTCCGGCGGCAGGCGGTTACCGATTGTACTGCTGAATCGGCAGCCCGTCGTACATCTCGTCGACGCGCAGAATCTGCGAGTCGCGGCTGTAGGTACCCAGCTCGTAGTCCTCGCTCATGATGAGCGCCTTGACCGGCTTGGTCGGGCAGACCTCCGCGCACAGCCCGCAGAAGCTGCACCGGGAAAGGTTGAAGTCGAAGTAGTCGAGGACCTTGATCTTGTGTCCGGGCTCGCGGTGGCCGCCCAGATCGATCAGCTCGTCGGGGCATGCCTTGGCGCACTGATCGCACACGATGCACGTCTGCGCGCCCGTCTCGGGCTCGACCTGCAAGCGGAGCACGCCCCGGAAACGCGGAGCGACCGGCCGCCGCTCGGCCGGGTACTGGAAGGTGAAGGCCGGCCGCGGCGTGTACCTGAGGGTGACGAAGAGCCCCTTCAGCAGATCGATCAGGAAGATGCGCCGGAACAAGCTGGTCAGTGACTGCACGCCCTACCCCCGATCCGCGACCATGACCGGTTCCGTCTGCCCGGCCATGATGACGCGTTCCCGCCGCAGCACCGTGCTTTCCTTGCGGATCTTGTCCTGCAGTCGCATGAGCCCGTACAGCAGCGCCTCCGGGCGGGGCGGACAGCCCGAGACGTACACGTCGACGGGCACGATCTTGTCCACGCCCTGCAGCACGCTGTACGTCGGAAACGGCCCGCCGGCGTTCGAGCAACTGCCCATCGAGATGACCCACTTGGGCTCGGGCATCTGATCGTAGAGCCGCCGCAGCACGGGGGCCATCTTCTTGGTGACGGTCCCGGCGACGATCATCAGATCGGCCTGCCGCGGGGACGCGCGGAACACCTCGGCGCCGAAGCGGGCGATGTCGTAGCGCGAGGTCGAGCTCGCAATCATCTCGATTGCGCAGCACGCCAACCCGAACCCCATCGGCCACAGCGACGACTGCCGCGCCCAGCTCAGGACCTGGTCCACGTTCGTCGTGATGAAGTTGTCCGAGAACCGGTGATCAATCAGCCCCATTCGCAGACCCCCGCGCGAGGCATGGCCGGGAGCGGGAGCGCCCGGCCGCCGTCCCGCCTGCTACTTGTCCGCGTAGTATTCCGCGTCGATGTCGATGTAGTTCTTCCACTCGTCGGGCACTTCGTCGTTCGCAAAGATCGCCTCGACCGGACACGCCGGCACGCACGCGCCGCAATCGATGCACTCGTCGGGATGGATGTAGAGTTTCTCGGCCGCCTCGAACTCCTCTTCATCCTTGCGCGGGTGGATGCAATCGACCGGGCATACGTCCACGCACGCGGTGTCCTTGGTACCGATGCACGGCTCGCAGATTGTGTACGCCATTACGTCCTCCGTCTCACGAACCCTACCACTCCCGGCCGCCCCGGCCAACAGCCTGTCAATCCCCGCGGGGCGGGGCGCAACGCTCACTGACCGCCTGTGCCGTGACGACCGAAGTGAACCTTAGGCGGGGCCCGATGACCGACTCACCACCATGCACCCGCTCCATCAATGGGAGCCGCGGTGCCGGCCGGGGCCAGCATACACCGGCCCCGCGAACCCGCGCAAGCTTCACTCAGATGGGGCTGCGCCCCAAGCCCCCGGCGTCCGCTCGCGGGGACCCCAATGCCCCGCGCCGTGCGCGCCTTGCGGCTAGAGCAGCCCGTGGTGAAAGTCGGGGAACGGGCCTGGCCTGGGCGCGATCGAGCCCGTAGACTGAACAGCTATGGCGATGGGCAAGAAACCGGCCGCGCGACCAGGGGCGCCGCTGTGGGTGACGACGGCGGATTTGCCGACGAACGCGGGGCATCCGTTCTTCGAGCGTCTGAACCGGGTTCTGGACGAGGCCGGGTTCGACGCGTTCGTCGAGGGGCTGTGCGCGGTGTTCTACGCGACGCGGATGGGGCGGCCGAGCCTGCGTCCTGGGCGGTATTTCCGGATGCTGTTCATCGGCTACTTCGAGGGTCTGTCTTCGGAGCGTGGGATTGCGTGGCGGGTGGCCGACTCTCTGAGCCTGCGGTCGTTCCTGGACCTGGATGTGACCGAGGCGGCGCCGGACCACTCGACGCTGTCGCGGACGCGTCGTCTGATCGACGACGAGACGCACGAGGCGGTATTCACGTGGGTTCTCGAGCAGTTGTCGGCGGCGGGTCTGGTCAAGGGGAAGACGGTGGGCGTCGATGCGACGACGCTGGAAGCGAACGCGGCGATGCGGAGCATCGAGCGGCGGGACACGGGAGAAAGCTACGAAGCGTTCCTTCGGCGCTTGGCGGAGGCGTCTGGGGTGGAGACCCCGACGCGGGCGGATCTGGCTCGGTTCGACCGGTCTCGCAAGAACAAGAAGACGTCGAACAAGGACTGGCAATCGCCGCAGGACCCGGACGCGAAGATCGCGAAGATGAAGGACGGCCGGACGCACTTGGCTCACAAGGTCGAGCACGGGGTCGACATGGAGACGGGGGCCATCGTGTCGGTGACGGTGCAGGATGCATCGGACGGCGATACGGCCACGCTGCCGGAGACGCTGACCGCGGCGGCCGAGCAGGTGGAGTTGGTGCAGCCGGACGGTCGAGGGGTCGAAGAGCTGGTCGCTGACAAGGGGTATCACAGCGACGAGACGCTGGTGGCTCTCGGCGAGGTCGGGGTTCGGAGCTACGTATCGGAGCCCGAGCGCGGCCGGCGCGTCTGGCAGGACAAGAAGACGGGAGAGACGCCGCCGGCGAAGCGTGCTGCGCAGCAGGCGTTGTATGCGAACCGGCGGCGTGTGCACGGGCGGCGGGGTCGTCGCCTGCAACGCTGCCGGGGCGAGATGGTGGAGCGTACTTTCGCGCACATGTATGAGACGGGGGGCATGCGTCGGGTGTTTGTGCGCGGTCACGAGAATGTCCGCAAGCGGGTGCTGATCCAGGCGGCTGCCTGCAACATCGGGATGCTCCTGCGGCGCCAGACCGGCATCGGTACGCCCCGGAGCCTGCAGGGGCGGGCTTTTTCGGCGATTTTCCGCCTGATCGACCGCCTGATCGACCACTGGGGGCGTCTGACGCGTCCCTGGGGCCTCAAATGGACACCGCCGGCGCCCGTCGGCTCAATTACTCATCGCCAAGCGGCCTGAACAGCAGGGCTCGGCGAACCGACTTCTACCTCGGGCTGCTAGGCCGCGGTCTGGCCGGGGCGCAGCTCGAGCACCTTGACGCCCGCGGGTTCGACGAGCCGGCGGAGGCGGTCCGGCGTGCCGGTCAGCTCCGGAAACGTGCCGTAGTGCATCGGCACCACCCGCCGCACGCCCAGCAGCTCGCAGGCGACCGCAGCCGCGTCCGGCCCCATCGTGTAGCGATCGCCGACCGGCAGGAAGGCCAGGTCGGGCGCATGCATCCGGCGAATCAGGCGCATGTCGCCGAACACGGCCGTGTCGCCGGCGAAGTACACGCACAGGCCGTCCTCGAAGCGGAGCACGTACCCCACGGGCTCTCCCATGTAGACGGGCAGGCCGTCCTCGACCAGGCTGCTGCTGTGCTCGGCCGCCACCATGCCCACGCGCAGGCCGTCGCGCGCCAGCGTGCCGCCCTTGTTCATCGGCAGCAGATGCCGCACCCCCCGGGTTTCGAGCCAGCGGCAGATCTCGACGTTCGCAACTACCGGAGCCCGGGTGTCGCGGGCTGCCTGGAGGAGGTCTCCGACATGGTCGAAATGACCGTGCGTGACGAGAATCAGGTCGGCCTGGCGTATCCGCCGCCACTCGGCGGGGCAGGCCGGATTGCCCTCGAGCCACGGATCGATCAGGATGCGCTTGCCGCCCGGCGACGTCAGCAGAAACGTCCCGTGCCCGATCCAGGTGATGGCGAGTCGCTGGTCCATATCAGACGGGGCTGCGCCCCGAACCCCCGGCGTCCGCTTGCGGGGACCCCACCGCCCCGCGCCGCTACCGCCGAGGCGCGCCGTGCGCGCCTTGCGGCTTCCGGTCCCGGCCGCGATGACGATAACATTGCCTGCGGCCGTGGCGACGAGCGCTCCCATTCCAATCGAGCTGGTCCGGGGACGAAAGCCCCTCGCCCCCCAGGCCAGGCAGCCGAAGCCCCGCTGGCTCCGCGTGCGAGCCCCCGGCAGCCCGCGGTACATCGAGCTCAAGCGGCTCATGCGGACGCTCGACCTGCACACGGTCTGCGAGGAGGCCGCCTGTCCGAACATCGGAGAGTGCTGGGACGGCGGCACCGCCACCTTCATGATCCTCGGCGACGTGTGCACGCGCTCGTGCGGCTACTGCAACGTGGTCCACGGCCGGCCGGGGCCGGTCGATGCGGCCGAGCCGGGGCGGCTGGCCGCGGCCGTCGCGCACCTGGGCCTGCGCCACGCGGTCGTCACGTCGGTCGACCGGGACGACCTCGCCGACGGCGGCGCATCCGCCTTCGCCCGCACGATCCGCGCGATCCGCGCCCGGGCGCCGGGCTGCCGCGTCGAGGTGCTGATCCCCGACTTCGCGGGGCGCGCCGCCGACCTCCGGACGGTTCTCGACGCCGGGCCGGACGTCCTGAACCACAACATCGAAACGGTCGAGCGGCTGTACCGGGTCGCCCGTCCCGGCGGGCGCTACGCCCGCGCCCTGGAGCTGATTGCCCGGGCCGGTCGCCTGGCGCAGGACATCCCCAGGAAGTCCGGTCTCATGGTCGGACTCGGTGAACGCTGGCCGGAGGTGCTCGGCACGCTCGCGAACCTGCGGCGGGCGGGCTGCGAACTGCTGACGATTGGCCAGTACCTGCGCCCGTCGATCGCCCACCTGCCGGTCGATCGCTACTACACGCCGGCCGAGTTCGACAGACTCCGCGCAGCGGCGGTCGAGCTCGGGTTCGTGCACGTGGAAGCCGGCCCCCTGGTCCGGAGCTCGTACCACGCCCGCGAGCAGACCGAGGCGTTCGACCACGCCCGGCGGCGATGACCGCCCCGCTGGCGGCCATCCGCCGCCGGATCATCGCCTGCGAACGCTGCCCGCGGCTGCGGGCGCACTGCGCCCGGATCGCACGGGAGAAGCGCGCGGCGTATCGGGATCAACCGTACTGGGGCCGACCGGTGCCGGGCTTCGGCGATCGGCGGGCGCGCGTGCTGGTGCTCGGCCTGGCGCCCGCCGCCCACGGCGCCAACCGCACCGGACGGGTGTTCACGGGCGACGGATCCGCGGACTTCCTGATGCGGGCGATGCACGGCGCCGGATTCGCCAGCAACGCCACGTCGCGCGCGCGGGACGATGGACTGACCCTGACGGACGCCTACATCGCGGCGGTCGTGCGTTGCGCGCCGCCCGACAACCGGCCGACGCCCGCGGAGATCGCCAACTGCCGCCCGCACATCGAGGACGAGTTGCGGGCGCTCACCAACCTGCGCGTCATCGTGGCGCTCGGGAAGGTCGCGTTCGATGCGTACTGGCGCCTCGCCATCGGTCCCGGGCAGCAGCCCCGGCCGCGACCGCGCTTCGCGCACGGACTCGTCTTCCGGGCCGCCGGAGTCTGTTCGCTCGTTGCGTCGTACCATCCGAGCCGGCAGAACACCAACACCGGCCGGCTGACGCCCGCCATGCTGGCCGCGGTATTCGAGCAGGCTCGCCGCCTCGCCGCGTCGTGATCCGGGCGGGGACGCCTCACGCGCGACGCCGCTTCGGACGGTAGACGTGCGTGCTCTGGCCGAGGGCGACCTCGGCCGCCTCCGACACGGTCTCGGACAGCGTCGGATGGGGATGAATCGTCAACTGCAGATCCCCCGGCGTCGCGCCCATCTCGACCGCGAGCACCCCCTCGGCGATCAGCTCGCCGGCGCCGGCGCCGACAATCCCGACGCCGACGACCTGCTCGGTGTCGGAGTCGACCACCAGCTTCGTCAGTCCGTCCGGCCGGTCCAGCGTGGCGGCGCGGCCGGACGCGGCCCAGGGAAAACGCGACACCTCCACGCGCCGCCCGTCGCGGGCCGCCTGCGTCTCGGTCAGGCCGCACCACGCGACCTCCGGGTCGGTGAAGACGACTGCCGGAATCGCGGCCGGCTCGAACGCCGCCGCGCGCCCCGCGATGGCCTCCGCCGCGACGCGTCCCTCGTGAATCGCCTTGTGCGCGAGCAGCGGCTCGCCGGTCAGGTCGCCGATGGCGAACAACGACGGCTCGGCGGTCCGGCGCTGGGCGTCGACCTGCACGAAGCCCCGCTCGTCGAGGACGACCGCCGTGCGCTCGAGCCCGTCGATGCGCGAATTCGGCACGCGCCCGACCGCCACCAGCACCGTGTCGAACACCTGGCGCGGCGTATCGACGTCCGGTCCCTCGAGGACGACCTCCACGCCGTCGTCGACCGGGCTGAGCGCCGACACCTGCGTGCCCGGATGAATCGCCGCCGTGCGCTCGCGCAGCCTGCGGGCCAGGACGGTGACGAGGTCGCGGTCGACGCCCGGCAGCAGCCCGGAGGTCATCTCCACCACGGTGACCGCCGACCCGAGCGCCGCGTACACGGTGCCCAGCTCGAGCCCGATGTAGCCGCCCCCGACGACCAGGAGCGTGCGGGGGATGCGACGCAGCTCGAGCGCGGTCGTCGAGTCCAGCACGCGCTCGCCGGCGGCCGCCAGCGCGGGCGGCCGCGCCGGACGGGACCCGGTGGCGAGGACGGCGAAGTCGAACGCCAGCGTGTCGATCGCGCCGTCCGGCCGGTGGACCCGGACCGTGTGCGGGTCGACCAGCGCCGCCCGGCCCTGGACGTAGTCGACGGCGCGTTGCCGCGAGAGCTGGGCCAGCCCGCCGGTCAGCGTATCGACCACGCCGTCCTTCCACGCGCGCAGGCGCGCCAGGTCGATGCGCGGTTCGCCGAAGGCCACGCCCCAGGCGCTGGCGCTGCGGGCCTCGCCCAGCACGCGGGCGACGTGCAGCAGCGCCTTCGAGGGCATGCAGCCCCGGTGCAGGCAGACGCCCCCGGGCCGCGGCGCCTCGTCGACGAGGCTCACGCGCAGACCGAGATCGGCGGCGTGAAACGCCGCGGCGTAACCGCCCGGACCGGCGCCGATCACCGCGACGTGCTTCGGATCGGACATCTCCACGTCCACTCGCGAGCGCCCCGACTGCACTCCAAACAGACTAAGGTACTACAAGTCCGGCGCCGCGAGCCGCGGACAGCCGCGGCCCCGGCACGCTCTGGCGCCGGTGCGGAATGAATGCCTATAATGGCGGGCACATCCGCCACGCGGCGCCGGCCGCGCGGGCACATCCACGCGTTATCGCGAGGTCACTTATGTCGCAACCGGAAATCATCGTCGGCATCGGAGGCGCAGCGGGGGACGGCGTCGCCTCGGCCGGCAACACCCTGGTGCTCTCGCTGGCTCGCCAAGGTCTCGCCGCCTACAGCTACAACAGCTACCAGTCCGTCATCCGCGGCGGCCACTCCTGGCTGCGGCTGCGGTTCTCGGCCAGCAAGCCGCTCAACCAGGGCGATCAGGTCGACGCCGTCGTGGCGCTGAACCAGGACACGCTCGATCGCCACCTGCAGGAGCTGCAGGCCGGCGGCCTCGTGCTCTACAACGGCGCCAAGCTGAGCCCGAGCTACGAGCCCCCGCCAGGCGTCCAGCTCTGCCCGCTGCCGGTGCCGGATCTGGCGCCGGGATCGCAACGGCTGCCGGTCATGCAGAACACCGTGGCGGTCGGGGCCCTGATGCATCTGATGGGCCTCCAGATCGGCGGACTCGAGTCGGTGCTCCAGTCGACATTCGCCAAGAAGCCGGCGGTCGTGGCCTCGAACATCGACGCCGCGCAGGCCGGGTACGACTACGCACAGGCCAACTTCCGCCCGCTGGCCACGCAGTTGCAGCCGACCGACCAGAAGTGGGCCCAGGCCTCGGGCAACCACCTGCTCGCCATGGGCGCCGCGCTGGCCGGCTGCAAGTTCTACGTCGCCTACCCGATGAGCCCGGCCACGCACATCCTGGAGTGGTTCGCGGCGCACGCGCAGCGCCTGGGCATCTGCGTGCGACAGGTCGAGGACGAGATCTCGGTCATCAACATGGCCATCGGCGCCGGCCACATGGGCGTCCGGAGCATGTGCGCCACGTCGGGCGGCGGGTTCGCGCTGATGACGGAGGCGATCGGCATGGCCGGCATCATCGAGACGCCGGTCGTCGCCATCAACGTGATGCGGGCCGGCCCCTCCACCGGCGTGCCGACGAAGACCGAGCAGGCGGATCTCAACCAGGCGTTCGGCGCCAGCCAGGGCGACTTCCAGCGGGTCATCATCGCGCCGACCAGCATGACCGACTGCTTCAACACGCCCCACGAGGCCTTCAACGTGGCCGAGCGGTATCAGGTGCCGGTCATCATCCTGTCCGACCTGCTCATGAGCGAGGGCAGCGAGACGGTCGATCCGGCGCTGCTCGACGTCGACTTCCCCATCGACCGCGGGGAGGTGATCACCGAGCCGACCGGCAGCGACGAGCCCTACCTGCGCTACAGGAACACCGCCTCGGGCATCTCGCCGCGCGCGCTGCCGGGCGTCCCCAGGCACCTCTACGTGTCGGGGACGGATGAGCACGACGAGGACGGCGTGCTCATCAGCGACGTCTACACCGATCCGGTCCGGCGCAAGAAGATGGTCGACAAGCGCGTCCGCAAGATGGAGACGGTGACCCGCTACCTGCCCGCGCCGAAGCTCGACGGTCCTGCCGCCGCGGAAGTGACGCTGGTCGGCTGGGGCTCGACCTGGGGCACCCTCGTCGAGGCCGCCGAGCGGCTCCGGCAGGAAGGCATCACGACCAATCACCTGCACATCAAGTATCTGGTCCCGCTGCACGTGGACGAGATCACCGCAATCCTCGGGGCCAGCACGCGCATCATCGTGGTGGAGAACAACCAGAGCGGCCAGTTCGCCCGCCACCTGCGCGCGGAGACCGGCATCGTCGCGCACGGGCACGTCCGCAAGTACGACGGCGAGCCGTTCGAGCCCAAGCACGTCGTGGCCGGGGTGCAGGACATCCTCGGGGGTGCGAAGGTCGTCGACGTGCTGTCCTCGGAGCCGGGCTGGCGGACGGACCATCCGACCGGGACGACCGGACCGTGGGCCGGCCTCCGGATCGACAGCGAATCGAAGGCACTCGTCTGATCGCCGGCGCGCCCGCGACCAGGCACAGGAGACCCAGACACATGGCCATGGCAGCTCCCGTACTCGAAGCCAAGGATTTCAAGCCGGAGGTTCCGCCCGACTGGTGTCCGGGATGCGGCGACTTCGGCGTGCTCAACGGCATGTTCCAGGCCTGCGCCGACCTGGCGCTCGAGCCCTCCCGGGTGCTGGTGGTGTCCGGCATCGGCTGCTCGTCGAACCTGCCGGGATTCTTCCGCTCCTACGGTGTCCACAGCCTGCACGGCCGCGCGCTGCCGTTCGCGACCGGCGCCAAGCTGGCCAACACGTCGATGACCGTGATCGCGACGGGCGGCGACGGCGACGGCTACGGCATCGGCCTGAACCATTTCATTCAGGCGATGCGCCGCAACATCGACGTGACCTACATCGTGATGAACAACGAGATCTACGGCCTGACGACCGGCCAGGTCTCCCCGACCAGCGAGACGGGGATGAAGACCAAGACGACGCCGCTGGGCAACCTCGAGGGCATGCTCAACCCGCTCGCCCTGGCCCTGGCCTCGGGCTGCGGCTTCGTCGCCCGCGGCTTCAGCGGCCAGCCCAAGCACCTCACGGCGCTCTACAAGCAGGGCATCGAGCACAAGGGGTTCGCGCTGATCGACGTGTTCAGCCCGTGCGTCACCTTCAACAAGGTGAACACCTATCCCTGGTTCCGCGAGCGCGTCTACAAGGTGGAGGAGACCGATCACGACCCGACGAGCTTCCACGGCGCGATGGACAGGGCGCTCGAGTGGGGCGAGCGGATCCCGATCGGGCTGATCTACCGCAACCCCGACCCGCGGCCGTCGATCGACGCGCTCGACCCGGCCCTGGACGGCGAGGCGCTCGTAAACCAGAGCTACGCGATCGCGCCCGAGACTCGCGCCGATCTGATCCGCGAGTTCATGTAGATGCGGCCCACCGCCCTGGGGGACCTGCGCCGCGCGGTCGAAGCGGGCCGGGTTCCGCACCGCAGCGTCCGCCACGAGCTGCGGGACAACCTCATCGCCAAGCTGCGCCGGGGAGAGACCCTGTTTCCCGGCATCATCGGCTACGACGACACCGTCATCCCGCAGATCTGCAACGCCGTCCTCTCGCAACACCACTTCATCGTCCTCGGGCTGCGCGGCCAGGCCAAGACCCGCATGCTGCGCGCGCTGGTCGACCTGCTCGACGACGAGTTGCCGGTGGTGGACGGCTGCGAGATCAACGACGACCCCCTGGCGCCGCTGTGCGGCGCCTGCCGCGGCCGGCTGCGCGAGGAAGGCGACGAGCTGCCGGTCGCCTGGCTGCCGCGCTCGCTGCGGTTCGTCGAGAAGCTCGCGACGCCCGACGTCACCATCGCGGACATGATCGGCGACATCGACCCGATCAAGGCGGCGCGGAGCGGGCGGCAACTGTCCGACGACCTGACCGTGCACTACGGGCTGCTGCCGCGCGCCAACCGCGGCATCTTCGCCGTCAACGAGCTCCCGGACCTCGCCGGCAAGATCCAGGTGGGCCTGTTCAACATCCTGCAGGAAGGCGACGTCCAGATAAAGGGCTACCCGGTGCGGCTGCAGCTCGACGTGCTGATGGCGTTCACGGCCAACCCCGAGGACTACACGGCGCGGGGCAAGATCATCACGCCGCTCAAGGACCGCATCGGCTCCGAGATTCGAACGCACTATCCGCAGACGCGGCACGACGCCATCGCCATCACGGAGCAGGAGGCCTGGGTGGACCGGCCGCGGGATCCGCAGTCGACCACCGGCGTCACGGTGCTGCCGTTCGTGCGCGAGGTCGTCGAGGAGGTTGCGTTCCAGGCCCGCGCCGACAAGAAGATCGACCGCCGGTCGGGCGTCAGCCAGCGGCTGCCGATCACCTGCCTGGAGAACGTCGTCTCCAACGCCGAGCGCCGCGCGCTCGCGGCCGGCGAGCAACCGGTGGTGGCCCGCGTCACCGACGTGTACGCCGCCCTGCCGTCGATAACCGGCAAGTTCGAGCTCGAGTACGAGGGCGAGCTGCGCGGGGCCGATCAGGTGGCGCGCGATCTCATCCGCGCCGCCGTGCGGCACGTGTTCGACGGCTGGTTCGACGGCATAGACAGCGGGCCGGTCGTCGAATGGTTCGAGATGGGCGGCTCGCTCCAGGTCGCCGATACGACGTCCGCGGGCGATCTGCTGCAGCAGATACGCGACATCCAGGGCCTCGACGAGCTGGCCGAGCACGCCGGCGTCAAGCCGACCGGCCCGCAGCCGGCGATGGCCGCCGCCGTCGATTTCGTGCTCGAGGGACTGTACGCCCAGAAGAAGATCACGCGCACCGACGAACGCGAGTACCGGGCGGCCGAGCCGGCGCGGCGCGCCGTGCGTTCCGCCGAGCAGCTCTTCGATCCGAAAGCCTCGCTGCCAGGGTCGAGCAAGAAGAAGTACTACAACTGACGGTCCGTCCGTCCCCGGCGAGAGACCTCGCATGCGGTATCGCTACACACGCTTCACGGGCGACGATCTCGAGGGGCTCGACCTCGAGGAGCTGGTCTCGAAGCTCTCCGATCTGCTGCTGTCGAGCGGGTTCGCCGATCCGCACGGCGACCGGCGCGGCGCGGACGGAGGCGACGACCGCACCCTCCAGGCGCTGCACGACGCCATCCTCGACGCGCTGCTCAACGGGGGCCTGCTCTCGAACGAGGCGTTGTCGCAGTTGCTCGGCGATCCGGCCGACGCCGACCAGGACGCCCAGCCGTCGCGGCTCGAGCAGCTCATCCGGGACATCGTCGAGCGCCTGGCGCAGCAGGGCTACATCACGGTGCACGACGACGGCGAGCGCAGCGGGGGGCAGGCCGGCGGCTTCGGACCCGACGCGGACCTGCCCCCCGCGACGTTCGAGATCACCGACAAGAGCCTCGACTTCCTCGGCTACCGGGCGCTGCGCGACCTGCTGGGATCGGTCGGCCGGGGCAGCGTGGGCCGCCACGACACCCGTGACGTGTCGACCGGTGTCGAGGCCAGCGGGACGTCCAAACCGTACGAGTTCGGAGACACGCTCAATCTGGATGCGAGCGGCACGATTCTCAACGCGGTGCGGCGCGGCGGCCTGGCGCGGGGAGACCACGGCGCGGCGATCGACGTGCAGTACGACGACCTGATGGTGGCGCAGGGCGAGTACCAGAGCTCCTGCGCCACGGTGCTCATGCTCGACTGCAGCCACAGCATGATCCTGTACGGCGAAGATCGCTTCACGCCGGCCAAGCAGGTCGCCCTCGCCCTGGCCAACCTGATCCGCCGGCAGTATCCGGGGGACGCGCTGAACGTCGTGCTCTTCCACGACTCGGCCGAGGAGATCCCCATCAAGCAACTGGCGCGCGTCCGGGTGGGGCCCTACTACACCAACACCCGCGACGGGCTGCGCCTCGCCCGCCGCATCCTCGAGCGCCAACGGAAGGACATGCGGCAGATCGTGATGATCACCGACGGCAAGCCGTCGGCCATCACCGCGCCCGACGGCCAGATCTACCGCAACGCGTTCGGACTCGACCCCCGCATCATCGCCGCGACGTTCGCGGAGGTCGCCACCTGCCGCAAGGCCGGGATCATGATCAACACGTTCATGCTGGCCCGCGACTACGAGCTGGTGAGCTTCGTGCGGCGCGTCGCGTCCATCTGCCGCGGCAAGGCGTACTTCACGACGCCCTACACGCTCGGCCGCTACGTGCTGCTCGACTACATGGACAAGAAGACGCGCACGGTGCACTGAGCCGGGCGGGTGCCCTTACGGACTGAAGGCGCCGCGGAGCTTCATCCACTCACGACGACGACCACTCCTCGAACCGAGCGAGCAGATCGTCTGCCGTCTCGCACTCGATGATCCAGTCGCCCACCTGCGCCAGGCGATCCGCATCCTCGACGCCCTCGAGCGCCGCGGCCAGCCGCTCCGCCGCGGCTGCATCGAACTTCCGCGCCGCCATATGGCGCAGCAACTCCCGCTGGCCCCGCTCTCGGCCCTGTTCAACCCACTCCGCAGTCCACTCCTGAACGGTCTCGGCCAACATCGCCTGCACCCCCTCGAGCCGCGGCAGCGGCCCGGTCACCGACCCGCTGAAACGACGTGGCACGCGGCTGGTGAGGATCGTGATTGATATAGATTCACCGACTTCGGCAGGGCACCGAACTCGCATTTTCGCTCATCCGGACGCCCGGATACGGCAACGTAGTTTCCGTCGGCAGCCTGGAACGCGTATGCGCTCCACCACCTCGCGCGGCCAAGCAGCCTACCACAGTGCGGCCGCGGGCGAGAACCGCTCGCCGCGAGGGCTTCGGCAGCGCCGGCCCGAGGGTGGCCTGCGATCTTTTTTCGCCCCGCATGCATTTTTCTGTTGACAGCTCGTTTCGAGGCCGGCGGCCCGGGACGCGGACCGGCGTAGGCATGCCGCTCGGACGGCCCTGGCCGGCCGCTGGGGGGCTGCCGGCGCCCGGGAAGACAACGCAGCCGTACCGTGGCCCGATCGACCCGCCTCGGGCCGTACAAGCCGTTGAAAAAGAGGGGGTTATGATGGACTCATGCCTGTCGAGCCCCGCAGCTTGCCCGTCGCGTCCGTCCCGCCTGCCCCGCCGGCCGCTCCGCCTGCCGAGGCCGACGTCCCAGTCGTGCAGCCCGCGCGCCCCGACGAGGCCGCGCCCCACGTCGAGGCGCTCGGCGACCGGATAGCCGACCTCGCCGCCCGCATCCAGGCCGCCACCTACGAGCTGCTCGTCCTGATCCGCCAGTTCGACGAGCGCGGCGGCTGGGAGAGCTTCGCCTCCTGCGCGCACTGGCTGAGCTGGCGCATCGGCCTCGCGCCGGGCGCCGCCCGCGAGAAGGTGCGCGTGGCCCACGCCCTGGCGAAGCTGCCGCGGCTGAGCGAGGCGCTGCGGCGCGGCGCCGTCTCCTACTCGAAGGTGCGCGCCGTCACCCGCGTGGCGACCCCCGCCACCGAGCAGGCGCTGCTCGACGTCGCCCTCGCCGGCACCGCCGCGCACGTCGAGCAGGTGGTCCGCACGTGGCGGCGGGTCGACCGCGCGGCCGAGCAGGCGGAGGACCGGCGGCGGCACGAGTCGCGCGCCCTCCACACCTGGGTGGACGACGACGGGATGATCGTGGTCCGCGGCAGGCTGACGCCGGAGGTGGGCGCCGTGCTGCGGCGGGCGCTGGACGCGGCGCTCGATGCGGGGGCGAAGACGGCGGGGCCGGCGGCGGGAGCAGATGCGGCAGCAGGTGGGGAGCCGCACGCCGCGGGCCCCGACGCGACGGCGCGGGACGCTGCGGCGCCGGACGCAACGGCGCCGGAGGCCCCGGCCCCGGATGCAGCGGTGCCGGACGCAACGGCACTGGACGCGACGGCGCCCGATGCGGCGGCCGGGGCGACGGTGGGCGCGGAGGCTGCGACCGGGGAGGCCGCCGACGAGATGGCCCCGACCATCGCGCAGCGGCGGGCCGATGCGCTGGGGATGGTGGCCGAGTGCGCGCTGGCCGGCGGGCTCGACAAGGGGACGGCCGGCGACCGCTACCAGGTGGTCGTCCACGTCGACGCCGACACCCTGGCGGACGACGGTGAGCAGGGCGAGGCTACTGCGGCCGCCGCGCGGCCTCACGACCCCGCCGTCGTCGATGGCGCCGCTGTTGATCGCGCCGTCGACGATAGCGCCGCGGTCGATCGCGCGGCGGCCAGCCGACCCGGTGAGTCGCCCGCCGTCGACGGCGCCGCCGCAGGTCGTGGCCCCGAGACGCCGGCGCCGTACGTTTCCGCGGGAACGTACCCGCGGCGCGCGGGGGAGGTCTCCCCCGCTGCGGACGAGGCGTCACCCGCGTTGCCGGACGGCCCGTCCCGGTCCGTCCCCGACGACGTCGACGGACCGCCCCGGCGGCGCCGCACCGCCTGCCCCGGCCCCGACGGCGGCCAGTCGGCCCTCGACGAGGCGGGCGGCATCCACGTCTCCGCGGAGACGGCCCGGCGGCTGGCCTGCGACGCCGCGACCGTCACCATGCGGCACGGGCCGGCCGGCGAGGTCCTGGACGTCGGCCGCCGCACGCGCACCATCTCGCCCGCCCTGCGCCGGGCACTGGCCGCACGCGACCGGCACTGCCGCTTCCCCGGGTGCGCGGCAACCCGCTGCGATGGGCACCACATCGAGCACTGGGCGCAGGGCGGGGCGACCGCGCTCGGCAACCTGGTGCTGCTCTGCCGGCGGCATCACCGGGCGGTGCACGAGGACGGGTTCCGGGTGGCGCTCGATGCGGCGGGTGAGGCGCGCTTCCTGCGGCCCGACGGCCGGCCGCTGCCGGAGGCGCCGCCACTGCCGGCCGTGACCGACGCGCCGCTGGCGCCGGTGACGGCGCGGCTCGACCGGGCGGTCCGCATCGGCCCGCACACGGCCACGCCGGCCTGGCGCGGCGAGCGGCTCGACGTCGACTGGGCCGTCAGCGTGCTGTGGCGGCCCCGCGGGAACGGCACGGGCGACGTGCTCCCCGTTCAGGTCGGCCTCGATCCGGCCCATCTCGGTCTGCACCACAGCACCGAGAACGACCATGCCGGATTGGCGGGAGCGAGGCGGGCGGACATGGCAACGGAAGCGAGAGTCTCGGTCTCCGTCCGCCCATACAGTTCAGCCGACGAAGCTCCGCGGCGCATGGCTCAAAGGGGAACCGCCGGCCGCCGGCCACGAAGGAGCCGGAAGCCACTCGACACCGGCGACCGACACGTGGATGCTAGACACTAGTCTAGCGCACGGGTGGGCGCCCGGGAGGGCGATCTGGCCAAGGGGGATCAAGCAGGCGAGTAGGATCACGCGCACTCTGCTCCCGACCGGGATCGGAGCCGAACCGCACGGTGCATGGCACCGCGCCAACAACGCGTGATCGTGGGACAATACGTAGGAGTTACAGAACTCCCATCACAGTGCACTGACCAAGCGCCACCCCATGCTGCTCCCCCTCTTCCCGCTGCCCAACGTCGTGCTGTTCCCCAACGTCTTCCTGCCGCTGCACATCTTCGAGCCCCGCTACCGCGAGATGGTGCGCGACGCGCTGGCCGGCGACCGCATCATCGGGATGGTGCTGCTGCGGGACACGCGCGCGGACGCGGGCGAGCCGGCGCCTCCCGTCTACCCCATCGGCTGCGCCGGCCTGATCACGCACCGCGAGCGTCTCCAGGACGGCCGCTTCAACATCGTGCTCCGCGGCCTGCACAAGTTCCGCATCCTCGAGGAAGATCACGCACGGAGCTATCGCCGGGCGCGGGTCGAGACCATTGCCGAGCCCGATGCCCCGGAGGGGCTGCGCGAGGCGCGGCAGCGGCTGGAACGGTTGCTGGCGCGCAGGCTGGAGGCGCCGGGATCGGACTCGAAGATCCCGTCCGGCATGCGCGACGCGGATCTGGTCAACGCGCTCTCCCAGTATCTCGAGTTCGACCCGCTCGAAAAGCAGGCGCTGCTCGAGCGGAACGGCCTGCTCGACCGCTGCCGGTCGCTCGCCGACCTGCTGGAGATGAAGGCGTTCATCGAGAACGGGAACTTCCCGGTGACCCACGCGCAGTAACCGGCCGGTCGTTCGCGTCAGCCGCTTCCCAGGCGCCGCGCGATGTGCTCCACGACCACCCGGCCGTGGAAGCGGCCGTTCTCGATGAAGACCTCTCCGCGGTTGGCGCCGGCCACCACCGAGCCCGCGAGATAGAGGCCCGGCACGTTGGTCTCGTACGTCTCCGGATCGTGCTGCGGGATGTTGGTAGCCCGGTCGACCGCCACGCCGCAGGCCTCGAGCAGCTCCAGGTCGGCCAGGTAGCCGGTCAGCAGGAAGACGCCGTCCGCCGGCAGCACGTCTCGGGCGCCGGCGCCGCCGTCCCCGGCGTCGGCCGCAATCCGCTCGACGACGACCTCCGCTGGCCGTATCTCGACGACCCGCGTCTCGAAGCGCGCGGCGATCGAGCCCTCCTTGATCCGGTTCTCGATGTCGGGCTTGACCCAGTACTTGATCGACGCGCCGAGGACCGCGCGCCGGTGGACGAGGGTCACGTGGGCGCCGGACCGGTACAGGTCCAGCGCGGCCTCCGCCGCGGAGTTCTTGCCCCCGACGATGACGACCTGCTTGCGGTAGAACGGATGCGGCTCGGTGTAGTAGTGCGATACGTGGGGCAGATCCTCGCCGGGCACACGCAGGCGGTTGGGGTGGTCGTACGTGCCGGTCGCCAGCAGCACGGTGCGCGCCTGCCACGCCGCATCGCGCCCCTCCCCGTCGCGTGTCCGCACGGTGAACGGACCGCCGTCCCGCCCCGCGACCCGCTCCACCGCGGTGACGGCGTGCGAGAACGCGATCTCCAGCTCGTACGTGTCGACGACCCGCCGGTAGTAGCGCAGCGTCTCGTCCCGCGTCGGCTTGTCCCGGGGCGAGACGAACGGCAGCCCGCCAATCTCGAGCAGCTCGGGGGTGGTGAAGAAGACCATCTGGCTCGGGAAATGAAAGAGCGAGTTGACCAGCACGCCCTTCTCGAACACCCGGAAATCCAGGCCGGCCCGGCGGGCGGCTATGGCGGCGGCCAGCCCCGCGGGGCCCGCGCCGATGACGATCAGATCGTGGCAATGCATCACAGGTAGACAGCGGACAGGGAGCTCAGCGTGGCCGATACGAGATCAGGGCGTCGCTCAGGACCGCAATCGGCCTCCCGACGGAGCGGAACGTGTCGCGGCTGTCGGCGCGCACGACTTCCAGGCTCTGGCCGACGATGGACACCTGGTCGAGTCCGGCCGGCACGGTGACGAACACCCGCTCGGATCCGAGCGGGGCAATCGCCCTGATGCCCAGCGGACCCGCGCCGCCGGCAATGCGGTCGACGAGGTCGGCGGCGGACCTGAACTCGCTGAGCACCGCCCCGCGGGCAATGACCTCGCCCTCCATCGTGGCCACCGCTATCGACGCGACGTACTGCGCGTACGCGTCGCCGCTGCGCACGGCCTGCCCGGAGTAGGCGTGACGGTTGTGCAGGTTGAAGGACAGGGTCGCCTCGCCGCCGCGGCGCGGCAGCACCACCAGGATCCCCAGCGCCGGGTCGCGTTGCACCTCGACGTCGCAGAACGGCACCTGGGTGACGATCCCGACGCCCAGCACCGACGGGCAACGCACCTCGACGGGCTCGTCCGCGAGCGTCTGCGCCGCGGCCCCGGACGTGGCGGCCGCCGCCAGCACGACGAGCAGCGTGCGGAACCACATCGTCAGCGTGTCTCGACGTCGAAGGCCAGCGAGGCCGGGTCGAGCGCGGACCGCATCCCGCCCCGCTGCTTCAGGAGCTCCAGGAATTCCATCCGTGTGCGCGCGTCGTCGCGAAAGCCGCCCAGCATGGCGCTGGTGACCGCGAACGAGTTCTGCTGCTCGACGCCGCGCATCAGCATGCACAGGTGCGTCGCCTCGATGACCACCCCCACCCCCAGCGGATTCAGCGCATCCGACAGCGTCGTCGCAATCTGGTTCGTCAGCCGTTCCTGCACCTGCAGGCGGCGGCTGAACATCTCGACGAGACGGGGAATCTTGCTGAGGCCGATCACGTGGGTGCGCGGCAGGTAGGCGACATGGCACTTCCCGAAGAACGGCAGGAGATGATGCTCGCACAGGCTGTAGAAGTCGATGTCCCTGACGATGACCATCTCGCTGCAGTCGACGGTGAACAGCGCGCCGTTGACGACCGCCTCGACGTCGGTGTCGTACCCGCTCGTCAGGAACCGCAGGGCGCTCGCCACGCGCGCCGGGGTGCGGGCGAGCCCCTCGCGGGTCGGATTCTCCCCCACCTCCGCCAGCAGCACCTCCACCGCGTCGCGTACCCGCTGCTCGTTCATCTGCTGCCTTCGCGCCGGTCGCAGCCGCTCAGTAGGCGTAGAAGCCGTGGCCGGTCTTGCGGCCAAGGCGGCCCGCCGCCACCATCCGCTTCAGCAGCGGCGGCGCGGCGTACGCGGGGTCGCGGAACTCGTCGTACATGATGTTGGCGATGTAGTAGGTCGTGTCGAGCCCGACGAAGTCGAGGAGGGTGAAGGGCCCCATCGGGTGGCCGCACCCCAGCGCCATGCCCTTGTCGATGTCCTCCAGCGTGCCGACCCCGGACTCGTAGGCACGGATGGCGTCCAGCAGGTACGGGATGAGCAGGCGGTTGACGATGAACCCCGGCCGATCCGGCGCCGTCACCGGCTGCTTCCCCAGCGCGGTGGCGAACTCCATCCCGCGCCGATAGGTGTCGTCGCTCGTCGCCAGGCCGCGAATCACCTCGACCAGCTTCATGACGGGAACCGGGCTGAAGAAGTGCAGGCCGAAGAACCGGTCGGGACGCCGGGTCGCGGACGCCATCTCCGTGATGCAGAGCGACGACGTGTTGGAGGCGAACAGCGTGCTCTCCCCCACGACGGCGTCGAGCGCGGCGAACATCTCGCGCTTGGCGTCCAGGTCTTCCACGATGGCCTCGACGACGATGTCCGCCGCGGCGAGATCGGCAACGTCCGTCGTGCCGGACAGGTTCGCCAGCGTGGCGTCCCGCGCCTCCGGAGTCACCTTGCCGCGCTCGACCCCCGCCGCCAGGAAGCTCTCGATGCGGCCCAGACCCCGGTCGACGAGCGCCCGATCCACTTCCCGGACGATGGTCCGGTAGCCCGACTGGGCGCAGACCTGGGCGATGCCCGATCCCATCAAGCCACATCCCAGCACGCCTACCGTCCGCATCGGCACCTCCGACCTTTCGGCGCCGCTGCCGGCGCCGCGCACATCCGATCGATCATATCAGCCTGCGGCGAGGGGTCGTCCGGCCGACGCTGCCCTCAATATACTCCCGCGCACGCCCGCCCCCGGGCCCCTGGCGGGCCGCGTGCGCCCGGTAGTCGCCCCCGGGTATCCAGACCGCATCGCCGAGCGGCCGCGCGTAGAAGTAGATCCAGGCCCACCGCCGCGGACCCCGATCGAGGCGCACCTCGACGGCCTCGCGGACATACTGGCTGCGCAGCACGTCTCCGGGCACGCAACCCTCCAGGGCGTCGACGCGCGGCATGAGGCTGTCCGCACAGGTCACGGCGTACAGCTCTCCCCGCACCGTCCCTTCCGCCCGGATGGCGGCCGGATACGGACCGAGGTCGAACAGCGCCGCCCGGACGGCGCCGGGCCCGACGAACCGCACGAACCGCTCGATCGCCGCCCGCCGGCGCAGGGCGAAGCCGGACATCAGCGTGCCGTAGAAGAGGATGTGTCCGGGGGCCGCGCCTGCCATGGCGTGCTCATCCTACCCGAAGGCAGGCGCTGTGCCGCCGTTGACAAACCGGCCGCCGGCCGCCAAGAATGGAGCCTTCAGCCGGAGACAAACCTCCCGGAGTGCAATCCCGCCGACAAGGAGGCGTGACATGAGGCGCTTGAACACGAGTCTGTTGCAGTTCGCGGCGTTCGCGGCGGTCATCGCGGCACTCGGGGTCGCATCCGTCGCGGCGCAGGAGGCGCCGCGCACGGCGTGGGGCGACCCCGACCTGCAGGGCGTCTGGACGAACCGGACCACGACGCCGCTCGAGCGGCCGGACGACTTCGAGGGGCAGGAAGTCCTCTCGGCCGAGGAGCGGGCCGAGCTCGACGCGCAGGCCGAGGCGAACCGCGACCGCCCGCCCCCGCCCGGACGGACCGGCGCCTACAACAGCTTCTGGCTCGACCGCGGCCTGCGGACCGACCGCACGTCGCTCATCGTCGATCCGCCCGACGGGAAGTACCCGGCGTTGACGGATCGCGTGCGGGAGAGCGACGCCGCGTTCGCGGCCATGCGCGACGGCACGGAGTTCGACACCTGGGAGGACCTCAATCTCTACGACCGCTGCATCACGCGCGGCATGCCCGGGGCCATGGTGCCCGGCTTCTACAACCACAACTATCAGATTCTGCAGACGCCCGACCACGTCGTGATCCTGGTGGAGATGATCCACGACGCGCGCATCATCCCGCTGGACGGCCGCGCGCATCTGCCCTCGCAGCTCGGCCAGTGGCTGGGCGACTCGCGCGCCCACTGGGAGGGCGAGACGCTGGTCGTCGAGACGACCAACCTGACCCCGAAGGGTGATGAGCGCGTGCGGAATCTCGTGCATGCCGCGAGCGCCGAGGCCCGCGTCATCGAGCGCTTCACGCGCGTCGCCGACGACCGCATCGACTACAGCTTCACGATCACCGACCCGGCCAGCTACGAGCGCCCGTGGACCGCGGAGATCCCCATGGTGCCGCTCGGGGGCGAGATATTCGAGTACGCGTGCCACGAAGGGAACTACGGACTGGAGAACATCCTGGCGGGCGCCCGCTCCGCCGAGGCGGAGGAAGCGGCCGGCTCCCGCTGACCCGACCGCACCGCCGCGGCCGGGTCACGCCCCGCACGTGACGTCCTCGCGCGCCGCCCGCCCGCTGCCGGAAGCGCGGCGGCGGGCGGCGCGCGTCGCCGGAAATCGAGGCTCGCCGCGGCAACCCCCGGGTGTCCGGCGCCTCACCCCGCTCCAAGGAGGCGCGAGATGAAGGGTCCAAGCAGGCTGCAGGCAGCCGTGGCGCTCGGCGGCGCCGTGGCGCTGGGCGGCGCAATCGCCGCGGCACAGGAGGCGCCCCGGACACCGTGGGGCGATCCGGACCTCCAGGGCATCTGGGTCGGCTCGACCCTGACCCCGCTCGAACGGCCGGCGGCGTACGCAGGCCGCGAGTTTCTGACCGAGGCGGAGGTCGCCGCGCTGGAGGGTGCGGCCGTCGCCGAGGACGAGGCGCTCTTCGAGCGGCCCGCCGAGCGCACGACGGCGGGGGGCAGTGTCGACTGGCGGGCCGACGGCACCCCCGGCTTCTACAACAACTTCTGGCTCGACAACGGCACGGCATGGGCGCCGAGCCGCCGCACGTCGCTCATCGTCGATCCGCCCGACGGCCGCATCCCGTACACGGCCACCGCGGAGGACGGCTACCGGCCGCACGGGTCGGGCCCCTGGGACTCGCACCTCGACCTCGACACGGGGGAGCGCTGCCTGGGCGACGGCCTGCCGCAGATCTGGTTCGGCTACAACCCGAACCACCAGATCTTCCAGACTGCCACGCACGTCGTGATCGTGCACGAGATGTTCAACCAGCGCCGCATCATCCCGCTCGACGGCCGCACGCACCTGGGCATCCCGCAGTGGAACGGCGAGCCGCGGGGGCGCTGGGAAGGCGACACCCTCGTGGTCGAGTCGCGCGACTTCCCCGCCCGGCCGCACGACCGCTGGAACAACACGTGGCGCATCCCGACGCCGACGCTGCACCTCGTCGAGCGGTTCACCCGCGTCGACGCCGACACCATCGAGTTCGAGGCGACCATCACCGACCCGTCGCGCTTCACGCGGCCCTGGACGGTGCGCTTCCCCCTGTCCGCCGACCAGTCGGAGCGCGGCGTGGCGGCGGGCCAGCTCTTCGAGTTCGCCTGCCACGAGGGGAACTACGCCGTCGCCAACGTCCTGAGGGGCGCCAGGGCACAGGACCCGTAAGGCTGGATTGCGGCGCCGGCAGGCCGGCTGCCGTCCGCGTGGGGGGCTACTCGAGGTTGCCTGCCAGCCCGAGCGGGCCGGCCTGCTCCCGCATGAAGCGGATGACGTTGGTGATGTGCTCGTCGAGGGGCAGGCCCACCTCCTCGGCCCCCCGGCGCAGGTCGTCGCGGCTGACGGCGCGGGCGAAAGCCTTGTCCTTCATGCGCTTGCGCACGGAGCGCGCCTCGAGATCGAGGATGCTCCGCGAGGGCCTGACGAGCGCGGCCGCGGTCACGAATCCGGCCATCTCGTCGCACGCGAACAGCGTGTGCTCGACCGGCGCCTGACGCGCCACGCCGGTGTGGTCGGCGTGCGACAGGATTGCCCGGATGATCCGCTCGGGATAGTCGAGTCCCCGCAGTATCTCGCTGCCGCGGACGGGATGGTCCTCGAGGCTCGGCCAGCGCTCGTAGTCGAAGTCGTGCAGGAGGCCGACGATGCCCCACTCCTCCTCGTCCGCCCCCCCGAGGCGCGCGTAGCCCCGCATCGCCGCCTCGACGGCGAGCGCATGCTTGCGCAGGCGGTCGCCGGCCGTGTACTCGGTCAGCAGCGACCAGGCCCGGGCGCGTGTCGGTGTCACCGGGCCTGCTCCCCCAGGCGCCGCTCGCCGGCCGCGACGATGGACGCCACGGCCGCGTCGCCGGTCACGTTGGCCGTCGTCCGGCACATGTCCAGAATGCGGTCGACGCCGAGGATCAGGGCGATCCCGGCCGTCGGCACGCCGATGGCCTCCAGGATGATCACCAGCATCACGACGCCGGCGCTCGGGACGGCCGCGGTCCCTATCGAGGCGAGGAGCGCCATCAGCACGATGGTGGCCTGGGCCGCCAGCGTGAGGTCGATGCCCAGGGTCTGCGCGATGAACATGGCGGCGACGGCCTGATACAGCGCCGTGCCGTCCATGTTGATCGTCGCGCCGAGCGGCAGGACGAATGCCGCCACGTCCTTCGGGACCCCGAGATTCTTCTCCGCCGCGCGCATTGTCACCGGCAGGGTGGCGGCGCTCGACGAGGTCGAGAACGCGACGAGCTGTGCCGGGGCCACGCCGCGGAAGAAGTCGCGTGCCCGCAGCGGGGTCAGCAGCCTGAGCAGCAGCGGGTACGTGACGGTCACCTGCACGAGCAGGCCCGCGAGGACCGCCACGCAGTAGAAGCCCAGCGCGGCGAGCAGGCGGCCGACGTCGGCCGGATCGTCGCCGGCCACCGAGGTGATGGTGTCGGCGATCAGCGCGAACACGCCGACCGGCGCGAAGACGATGACCAGCTCGACGATCTTGATGATGACCGCGTTGACGCTGCGGAAGAAATCGAGGAGCGGCTGCGCCTGCCCGGCCGGGATCAGCATCAGGGCAATCCCCACCAGGAACGCCACGAACACCATGTTCAGCATGTTGCGGTTGTCGCCGGCCGCGCCGATGATGTTCGCCGGAATCGCGTCGACCAGAGGCTGCAGCGGCCCGCGCGCGCGGGCATCCTCCGCCGCGCTCTCGCGCGCGCCGAGGTCGTCCTGATATGTCTCCTGGAGGCGGCCGCGCAGCCCGTCCGGCACGGTCTCGCCGGGCTCGAGCAGGTTGACGACCGTCAGGCCGATGAGCAGCGCGATGAGCGTCGTGCCGACGTAGATGACGGCGGTCCGGCCCCCGATGCGGGACAGCCGGCTCAGGTCCGAGAGCGACGCAATCCCGGTGATCAGCGACGCCAGCACGAGCGGGACCGCGATGAGCAGCAGCAGGCGCAGGAAGATCGCGCCGAACGGTGCTATCCAGTCGGACGTGAACCCGCCCCAGCCTGCGGTCGCGGCCAGCACGCCGTACAGCAGGCCCAGGCCGAGGGCCGCGAGGATTCGCCAGTGCGCTTGCTTGTACCAGGCCATGGCTCTTCAATCAGACGGGGCTGCGCCCCGAACCCCCGGCGTCCGCTGGCGGGGACCCGGCAGCCCCGCGGGGGCTTGCGAGCAGGAGCGACGCGTCGGCATTCAGGTCCAGGGGCGCGGTCATGCCGGCGTGCAGGTTGCGCAGCCCGGCGGCCGCGATCATCGCGGCGTTGTCGGTGGCCAGCGCGAGGCTCGGAAGCTGGAGCGGCAAGCCGGCCTCGTCGCTGCGCCGGCGGGCGGCGGCCCGCAGGCGGCTGTTCGCCGACACGCCGCCGGCGATGCCGATGCTGCGCGCACCGAACCAGCGCGCCGCCTCGAACGTCCGGTCGAGCAGCGCCTCGACGACCACGCGCTGGAAGCTGGCGCAGATGTCGGCGACCTCCGCGGCGGGCAGCGCGGCGCCGTCGCGCTGCTGCAGCCTCGCGGCCACGTGCCGCTTGACCGCGGTCTTGAGCCCGCTGAAGCTGAACTCCGTGCGTCCTCGCAGCGCGCTCGCGAATCCCGCCGGGCGCGCGAGCGGCGAACCCGCGTTTCGATCGGCGTGCGTCATGCGCGCGACCGGGAACGCCACGGCCCGGTCGTCGGCATCCCGGGCAAGGCGGTCGATGACCGGTCCGCCGGGGTACTCGAGGCCGAGCAGCGTCGCGACCTTGTCGAACGCCTCGCCGGCCGCATCGTCGCGGGTCCGACCGGCGAGCCGGTAGTCGCCCGCGGCCGGCACGTGATAGAGGCTGGTGTGCCCCCCCGAGACGACGAGCACGACGGCCGGGAGCGGCGGCGCGCCGTTCTCCACGACCAGCGACTCGATGTGGCCGGCCAGGTGGTGCACGGGGACGAGGGGCACGTCGAGCGACGCGGCCAGCGACTTGGCGAACGCCACCCCGACCAGCAGCGACCCCACCAGCCCCGGCCCCTGGGTGACCGCCACGGCGTCGAGCGCGGGCCAGTCGACGCCGGCCTCCTCGAGCGCCCGTTCGACTACGCCGCAGATGTCGCGGACGTGCTGGCGCGACGCGAGCTCGGGAACGACGCCGCCCCACTCCCGATGAATCTCGACCTGCGAGGCGATGACGCTCGACCCGACGCGCCAGGGGTGCGCGGCGTCGCCGGTGTCCGACACGACGGCGGCGGCAGTCTCGTCGCAGGACGTCTCGATGCCGAGAACGATCATCGTTCCGCGCTCCCGCCCGCCCGCTCGCAGGCGTTCCTCAGGCTCTCGCCGAACGGCGGCCGGCAGATGCCCTGCTCGGTGATTATCCCCGCGATGAGGCCGCCGGGCGTGACGTCGAACGCCGGATTCCAGACCCGTGCGCCTTCCGGCGCGGTGCGCTTCGATCCGACGTGCGTCACCTCGCGCTCGCTCCGCTCCTCGATGGGAATGTCCGCGCCGGTAGCGGTCGACAGGTCGATGGTGGAGACGGGCGCCGCGACGTAGAACGGCACGTCGTGCTCGCGGGCCAGCACCGCCACCGTGTAGGTGCCGATCTTGTTGGCTACGTCGCCGTTGGCGGCCACGCGGTCGGCGCCGACGACGACGAGATCGATCCGGCCGTCGCGCAGCAGCGGACCGGCCATGCTGTCCGTGATGACGGTGGTCTCGATGCCGTCGCGCAGCAGCTCCCAGGCCGTCAGCCGGGCGCCCTGGAAGAAGGGTCGCGTCTCGTCCGCGAAAACGGCCACCTGCTTGCCGCGCTCGACCGCCGCACGGACGACCCCCAACGCCGTGCCGTACCCGCCGGTCGCGAGAGCGCCAGCGTTGCAGTGCGTGAGCACGCGCCCCGCGGGCGGCACGACCTCGGCGCCGTGCGCGCCGAGCGCCTTGCAGCTCGCCACGTCGTCGTCGTGTATCTGCTGCGCCGCGGCAACCAGCGTCTCCCCGATCTCCGCGGGCGACCGGCCGGCCCGCACCGCGGCGGCGAAGCGCTCCTTCATCCGCTCGATCGCCCAGAACAGGTTGACCGCCGTCGGCCGCGTCGCCGCCATCAGCTCGCACAGCTTGTAGAACTCGGCCGCCAACTGCGCGGAACCCTTCGCGCGGCTGCGCCGCACGCCCAGCGCCAGACCCATCGCCGCCGCCACGCCGATGGCCGGGGCGCCCCGGATGACCATGCTCCGGATCGCCCGCGCCACCTCCCGCGGGGTCCGGCAACGGACGTACGCCTCCTCGGCCGGCAGCTTCCGCTGGTCGATCATCACCACCGCGCCGTCCTGCCACTCGATCGTCGGCAGCATCGGGATCGATCATACATTCGGACGCCCCGCGGCTCCGGGCCCGCTCACATCAGCACCCCGGCGATGGAGGCGTTGATCAGCGTCGCGGCGAAGCCGCCCAGCAGGGCCCGGGAGCTCAGGCGCGCCAGGTCGCCGCGGCGCTCCGGGGCGATGCCGCCGATGCCGCCGATGAGGATGCCGATCGAGCCGACGTTGGCGAAGCCGGTCAGCGCGAACGTCGCCAGCGTGTGGGACCGGCCGCTGATGACGCCCTCGTACTCGCCGGCCAGCTTGACGTACGCGACGAACTCGTTGGTGACCAGCTTCGTGCCGAGCAGGTCGGCCACCGCGGGCACGTCGGCGGCAGGTACGCCGAGCAGGGCGGCGGCCGGCGCGAACGCCACGGCGAAGATGCCGGCCAGCGACAGGCCCGGACGCAGCAGCCCGATCGCGAAGTCGATCATGGCGATGAACGCCAGGAAGGCGATCAGCATCGCGGCGACGTTGATGGCGACGCGCATGCCGTCCGCGGCGCCCGCCGCCGCGGCATCGATGACGTTGACGTGATCGCGGCGCACGGCCGTCGCGACCGCGCCAGCCGTCGCCGGCCGGCCGGTCTCCGGCATCAGGATCTTGGACAGGTACAGGCCGCACGGCGCGGCCATCACGCTCGTGGTCAGCAACGCCACCGGATCGGCGCCGAGGCTGAGGTAGACGCCGAGCACGCTGCCGGCGATGGTGGCGAGCCCGCCGGTCATCAGCGTCAACAGCTCGGAGCGGGTCATGCCGCCGATGTACGGCTTGACGATGATGGGCGCCTCGGTCTGCCCCATGAACACATTGGCGGCAGCGGACAGCGTCTCGGCGCCGCTCGTGCGCATCAGCGGCATCATGAGGCGGGCCATCAGCGTAACCAGCAGCGGCAGCACGCCCAGGTGGTACAGCACGGTGAACACGGACGAGACGAAGATGATGACCGGCAGGGCGGCGAACGCGAGCACCAGACCGTCGGGAAACACCTGACCCATCGCCTCCGGGTCCGCGAGCACGCCGAACACCAGCCCCGAGCCGGCGCTGGTGAACTCGAGGAAGCGGGTCACGACGGCCGCCAGCGCCGCGAAGAACTCGTAGCCCGGCCGCACGCCGCCCACCTCGACGCGCAGGATGAGGACCGCGATCAGCAACTGCAGGCCCACCCCCCAGGCGACGGTCCGCCAGCGGATGGCGGAAATGTTGGACGAGCACGCAACGATGAGCGCTCCGAAGCAGACCACCCCGAGGCCCGCGCGGGCCCGGTCCGGCAGCATCTCCTGCAGCGCGAACGCGCCGGCGGCGAGCAGGAGCGCGGCTCCGGCAATCACGACGCGCAGGTGGAACGTCTGCATGGCTGGCGGCTCCGCTGGCACGGCATCCTGCGACACGGCCGCGGCAGGCGTTCGGCGCGCGGCGCATTCACGATATACTGCCAAGCGTGTATCGCCCACGTCTGCGCACGGGGCTGATCGTACTCGCCGCGGCGTTCGCGCTCGCCGTCCCGGCCCAGGCCCAGCAACCGCGCGGCATTCCCACCCCCGAGGCGTTCTTCGGCTTCCCCATGGGAGCGGACCGCCAGCTCGCGCACTGGGACCGGATGGTCGACTACTTCACCCTGATCGGCGAGCGCTCCGAGCGCGTCGTGGTCACCGAGCTCGGCAAATCCACCAACGGGCACCCGTACCTGCTCGCGGTCGTCTCGACGCCGGACACGATCGCCGAGCTCCCGCGCTACCAGGCCATGCAGCACGAGCTGGCCGACCCGCGGCGCACGACGCCCGAGCGGGCGGACGAGATCGCCCGCACGGGCAAGGCGGTGGTGCTGATCGGCGCCAACGTGCACGCGACCGAGATCGGCACCAACCAGGTCATGAACGACCTGATCCACCAGCTCGCCACCGAACGCTCGGCGTGGGTGGATCACCTGCTCGACAACCTGATCGTGCTGCTCATCCCCTCCCAGAATCCCGACGGCCAGCGCATGGTCGTCGACTGGTACCGGCGCAACCTCGACACGGCGTACGAAGGGTCGCCGCTGCCGGACCTCTACCACGAGTACACCGGCCACGACAACAACCGCGACAGCTACATGCTGACCCAGGTGGAGACGCGCTACCTCAACGACGTGCTGTACAGCCAGTGGCTCCCCGAGGTGTATCTCGACAGCCACCAGATGGGCAACAGCAACGCGCGCATCTTCGTGCCGCCGTTCAAGAACCCACCGAATCCGAACGTCGATCCCCTCATCTGGTCGCAGGTCAACCAGTTGGGCCAGGCCATGGCGGCCAAGCTGCACGAGGCCGACAAGCCGGGCGTCCTGTGGGGCGAGCTCTACAGCGGCTACTGGCAGGGCGCCAACAACACGAATCCCTGGTGGCACAACATGGTGGGGCTGCTGACGGAGGTCGCGAGCACGCGGCTTGCGACGTCGGTCCGGCAGCAGCGCATCTCCCCGTATCGACGCCTGCGGCTGGGTCGCGGCGGAACGCTCGGCATCCGGCGCGGCTTCAGGCTGCCGCTGGCGCCGCCGCGCGACGTCCAGCCGCGCATGAACTATCCGCGACCCTGGCTGGGCGGCCTGTGGACGTTCGGCGACGTCGTCGAGTACAACGCGCTGGCCATGCAGGGCCTCCTCGAGAGCGTCGCCAACGGCAGGACCACGTTCAAGCGCAACTTCTACCGGATGAACCGGCGCGCCATCGACCGCTTCGCCGACGGGTCGCCCTATGCCTTCGTGATACCGGCGGCGCAGCGCGATCCGCACGCGGTCGCGCACCTCCTGGCGCTGCTGCAGGCCGAGGCCGCCGAGATCGAGGTCGCGGACGAACCGTTCACGGCGGATGGGGACGTCTATTCGTCCGGGACCTACGTCGCGCGGCTCTCGCAGCCATTCGGCCGCTGGATCAAGGACATCCTCGAGCCCCAGACGTATCCGGACATTCGCTGGCCCTATCCCAGCGCGCCGCTCGACAAGCCGTACGACGTCACGGCCTGGACGCTCGGCATGCTGATGGGCGTCGAGGCGATACAGATCAATCGTCCCTTCGAGGCAGCGTTGCGACCGCTGGTGGAGGAAGCCCAGGCGCCGGCCGGCCGCGTTGTCGGCGACGGCGACACCTTCGTGGTGTCGCACGACACCAACCGCAGCTTCACCGCGCTGAACCGGCTCCTGGCGGCGGGCGCCTCCGTGAGCTGGGCCCACGACGAGCTCGACCTCGGCCGGCTGGGGCGCTACGGGCGCGGCGCCATGCTGGTGACCGGCGTCGACCGCTCCGTGCTGGAAGAGCTGGCCGGCACGCTGCGGCTGACCATTGCCGCGGCGGATATGCCCGACGATGTCGGCGGGTTGCGGATACACGCACCCCGGATCGCGGTCTTCGAACCGTGGGGCGGCAACATGGATGCCGGCTGGACCCGCTGGGTGCTAGAGCAGCACGAATTCCAGTACACCCGCGTGCGAAGCGGCGCGCTCCGGGCGGCCGGGCTGCACGACCGTTTCGACGTCATCATCCTGCCGGAGACGAGCTCGGTCACGCTGATTCAGGGCCTGTTGGGACCGAACGTGCGCCCGGAGTACCGCGGCGGCATCGGCGCCCAGGGCGTCCAGAACCTCGTCCGCTTCGTGCGTGACGGCGGAACGCTGATCACGCTCGGCAACGCCGCGGCGTTCGCCATCGAGCACCTCGGGGTGCCTCTGGCGAACGTCGTGCGCGGCCTCTCCGACGATGCCTTCTACTGCCCCGGGTCCATCCTGCGCGTCAGCATCGACACGACGCATCCCCTGGGGTACGGCATGCCGCCGACGGCCGACGCGATGTTCGTTGCCAACGGCGGGTACCGGTTGACCCGCGCCAACCCGAACGTCGAGGTCAGCACGATCGCGCGCTATCCGAACGGGCCGTTGCGCCGCAGCGGTTGGCTCATCGGCGAGGAGCGGCTCCGCGGCACGGGCGCCGTCATGGAGGTCTCGGCCGGCCGGGGACGAGTCATCCTGCACACCTTCCGGGTACAGCACCGCGGACAGACCTGGGGCACGTTCAAGCTGCTGTTCAACTCGATCTTCTACGGCCCCGCCGTGGTTGGCCAGCCCGCGGGACGCACGTCGCTCGACGCCCGGTAGCATCCTCCGCTCCTGGGAGCCGCCGCACGTGACAGAACCGGTCGGGGCGCTGGCCGTCGCCGCCGCGATGCTCGCGCTGGCGGTCGCCCGACTCGCCTGGGGCGCGCTCCGTCCCGACGCCTCCGCACCCGAGCGCCTCGTCGCCGAGCTGCGTCTCGCGCAGGTCGCGGCGCTGCTCCTGGTGCTCGCGGCGGGCGCCTACGTCGGCGCCGCGGTCGCCAGCCGGACGCCCGGCGCCGGGCTGGACATCGCGCTGGCCACGGGATTCTTCGTCGTCGCCGCGCTGGCCACGACCTGGCCGCCGCCGCGGGCGTTGACCGTGCTGGCCGCGGCCTGGGGCGCGTACGGACTGGTCGGCCTGGGCCATCAGGCCGGCGTCCTGCCCCCCGGCGTCGTCCCCGCGTGGTACCCGACGGCGAGCGCCATCTACGCCGTCTGCATGGCCGGCGTATGCTATCTCCCGAACCTGCGGCAGCGCTGACCGGATGCCCCGGCGTGCGCCGGCGATGCCTGCGGCGGCGTTGAGGAGAGCGACATGGAACGGACAGCAGCCGGCACGTTTCTGTACATGGCGCGGTCGCGGCTCGTCGTGCACCTGACCGGACAGATCCACGCCTGCCTCGACGTGCTGAACGATCAACAGATCTGGTGGCGGCCCAACGAGGAGGCCAACGCGGTCGGCAACCTCGTGCTGCACTGCGCCGGATCGACCCGCCACTACATCGGACACGTGGTGGGCGGGACCGACTTCACGCGCGACCGTGACGCGGAGTTCGCGGCGCGGGCTCCGCTGCCGGCGGCCGAGCTGCGCGCGCAGCTCGATGCCGCCGTCGCCGAGGCCGACCGCGTGCTGCGGGCCTTCGATCCGGCGGCCCTGCTCGCAGCGACCACGCGGACGCCGCAGCCCTCCACCTACCTGCAGGTCATCGGCCTCCAGTTGACCCACTACGCCGCCCACACGGGACAGATCACTTATGCGACCAAGCTGCTGAGGGCGGGCGGGCTCGACGACCTGTGGCGGAAGACGCCGTCGCACTGACCCGTTCCGGCCCGGCGTCCAGTCGCCGGGATCGATTCGCGCAGCGCGTCCTCGCGGTGGTCCGGCGCATTCCGCCCGGGCGGGTGGCCACCTACGGCGACGTGGCCGCACTCGCGGGACGCCCGGCCGCGGCGCGCGCCGTCGGCCACATCCTGGGCCGGTGTCGGAGCCCCGGCGTGCCCTGCCACCGGGTCGTGGGCGCCGGCGGCCGGCTGGGCGGCTACAGCGATCCGCTCGTCAAGCGGCGACTGCTCGCAACCGAGGGCGTTCACGTCACCGGCGGACGACTGCGGCACTTCGCGCGCGTCCGTTGGCGAGACTCGCCGGAAACGCGCTATCATTGAGGCAGTGGAGGGTCGGGATGAAGCAGCTGATCGGCTTGGGAGTCATGCTCGTGTGGTGCGTCGCCGCGGCGGGCGCGTCGAGCGCCGGCGCGCAGTTGGCGCCAGCGGACGTCGATGTCCCCACGGGCGAGGTGGCCCTGGGGAACGTGAGCCTGCCGCGCTCCGTGATGGCGGACGGCCAGACGCTGAGCGCCGGCAGCTACGACGTCCGCCTGACAGCCAGATCGGCAGCGCCGGAGACCGCCGGCGCCCTGAACGTGCTGGAACGCTGGGTCGAGTTCGTGCAGGGCGGCGAGGTGCGCGGGCAGGAAGTCGTCACCATCGTGCCTGCCAGCGAGATCGGCGAGGTGGCGAAGAGCGCCGCTCCCGGCTCGGGAACGTCACGCGTCGAGATGCTGCGAGAGAACGAGTACCTGCGCGTGTGGATCAACCAGGGCGGGACACACTACCTCATTCACCTGCTCGTCGGCTAGGCGCGCCTCGGCGGAAGCGGCGCGGGGCGAAGGGGTCCCCGCAAGCGGACGCCGGGGGTTCGGGGCGCAACCCCGTCTGCTTGAAGCCTCACAGGGTCATCACGTCGAACTGCTCGTGGTGCAGTTGGGCGTCAGACTTCAGCCTCGGCCGCCGGCCGAGCACGCGTTCGAGCTCCCGGAGCACGCCGCGCTCCTCCTCCTTGAGCGCGCGGGCGATGTCGGGATTCACGCGCAGCAGCACCGCGTGGCCGTTCAGGTCGCCGGCCAGCTTCCGCATCTCCGCCAGGATGTCGTAGCAGATCGTCGAGGTCGCCTTGATCACGGCGCTGCCCGAGCAGTAGGGACACGGCTCCGTCAACTGGCGCTCGAGGCTCTGCTTCGCGCGCTTGCGCGTGACCACGATCAGCCCGAACTCCGACACCTGGACCGCCTTGGACGGCGACCTGTCCTTCCGCAGCTCCTGGTCGAGGACCTGATAGACACGCTGGCGGTTCTTGCGCTCCTCCATGTCGATGAAGTCGAGCACGATGATGCCGCCCAGATCCCGCAGGCGGACCTGGCGCACGATCTCCTTGGCGGCCTCGAGATTCGTCTTGACGATCGTGTCTTCGAGCCGGCCGGTCCGCTTGCCGACATAGCGGCCCGTGTTGACGTCGATCGCCACCAGCGCCTCCGTGTGGTTCACGACGATGTAGCCCCCCGACTTCAGCCAGACCTTGCTCCGCAGCGCCTTGTCGATCTCGGCCTGGACTCCGTACTCGTCGAAGATCGGGAACTCCTTCGTATAGTGGTGCATGCGCGGCACGAGGCCGGGCATGATCCGCTCGATGAGGTGCAGCGCCCGCTTGAACTCGTCCGCATCGTCGATCCGGATGGAGGAAAAGTCCTCGGAGAGGAAGTCCCTCAGGAGCTTCGCCACCAGGCTCTCCTCACGGTGGATCACGGCCGGAGCGCTCGCCTTCTCGGTCTTCTGCCGGGCCTCGGTCCAGAGCTGGTGGAAGTACGAGAGATCCGCGACGATGTCTTCGTCGGGCCGGCCGGCGGCCGCGGTCCGCAGGATGACGCCGCCGGTGAACCCGTGCTCCTCGCGAAACCGGCGCACGATGCCCCGCAGCCGCCCGCGCTCGTTGCGCGCATCGATCTTGCGGGAAACGCCGATCTGATCGACTGTCGGCATGAAGACGAGGAACCGCCCCGGAAGCGCCACGTGCGAGGTGATCCTGGCGCCCTTCGTGCCGAGCGGGTCCTTGGCGACCTGAACGAGAATCTCCTGGTCCGCCTTGAGGAGCTCCTCTATCTTGGTGTTGGGATCGGCGCCGTGCGCAACGTCGTCGTCCTCGGCATCACCCGCCTCGAGCCGCTCGAACTGTTCGACGGTATCGACGACGTCGGATACGTACAGGAACGCATCGCGCTCGAGCCCGATGTCGACGAAGGCGCACTGCATGCCGGGAAGCACCTTCGAGACCCGGCCCTTGTAGACGTTGCCGACGGTGCCGCGCTGGCTGGCACGCTCGATGAACACCTCGGCGACCTGATCGTCCTCGAGAATCGCGGCCATCGTCTCGTGCGGAGACGAGGAAACGATCAACTCCTTGTTCATGCCCAACACTCTCCGGCGGACTCGCTGGCCTGCGCCGGCGATGGTCGGGCGCCGGCGGCAGCGGCAAGCCGGCGGGCGCGAGCCCGCCGGCCAACGGTCCGCACACCGTCATCGGCACACCGTTCCACGTCACGGCTGTCATCCCCTGCGAGTCGCGATCTCGCCGCCGCTCACGCGGCGGTCAACTGGAAAAACGGCGCATTCCGACGTTCAGAATGAGCCCGAACCCCATCAGCGTCGCGATCAGCGACGAGCCGCCGTAGCTCATCAGCGGCAACGTCAAGCCCTTGACCGGTGCGAGCCCGGCGGACATCGTGAGGTTGTAGATCACCTGGAAGGCGAAGCCGGCAGTTATCCCCACGACCAGAAACAGGCCGGTCCGATCCCTCGCCACCCGCGCCGCCTCCAGCGACCGCATGATGACGAACAGGTACAGCCCGAGAACCACGAGCACGCCCCGAAACCCCTGCTCCTCGGCCAGCACGGAAAAGACGAAGTCGCTGTGGGCGACGGGCAGGAAGTTGTACTGACTCTGCGTGCCCTGCAGGAAGCCCTTGCCGGTCACGCCCCCCGACCCGACGGTGATGCGGGCCTGGATCTGCTGATACCCGGCGCCGCGCGGATCCCGTTCCGGGTCGATGAAGCTCGCGAGCCGGGTGCGCTGGTAGTCCTCGAGCGCGTACGTCCACGCGACGGGACTCAGCAGCAGGCCGACGAGAGCGAACGCGGCCAGCAGCTTCAGACGGAGCCCGGCGAACACCATGACCGCTAGGCAGACCGGCAGCAGCGTGGCTGCCGTCCCCAGGTCGGGCTGCACGACGATGAGCAGGAACGGCGCCGCCACCACCAGCCCGCCGACGACCCAGTCCAGGCCGCGGGCCCTGGCGCGCTGCGAGGTCCCGAACAACGTTGCCAGGGCCAGCGCGACCGCCATGCGGGCGAACTCGGAAGGCTGCACGTTGACCGGGCCGAGGTCGATCCACCGCCGCGCGCCGCCCTGCTCCGAACCGATGACGAGCGTGCAGGCGAGCAGTACCGCGAGACCGCCGTAGATCAACGCGGCCCGGTTGGACAGCAGGCGATAGTCGATGCCGAGGCAGACCACCATGGCGACGACGCCGATCGCGAGGGCCCACAACTGCCTCGCGAGCTGCGGTCCGACACTGCCCGTGGTCGCCTCGTAGGTGGTGCTGTAGATCATCGCCAGGCCGAGCAGGCACAGCGCGAAGACCGCGGCCAGCAGGCTCCAGTCGAGATGCGTGTACAGACGGCGATCGAACATCTCGCGCGCGCCTCGCTATCCGACGGCCTCCATGGCGTCGGCCGGGGCCGGCCTGGCCGGTGCGGGCAGCACCGGCAAGGGCCGGTCCGCCTCCTTCGCGAAAAAGGTCTCGAGCATGTGTCGTGCGATGGGCGCCGCGAGGTAGCCGTGGCCCGCGTGCTCGGCAAGGACGACGCCGGCAATCCGCGGATCGTCGCGCGGCGCCGCGAAGACAAACCAGCCATGGTCGCGAAAACGCCGGGAATCGGCGCCCGCGGCCTCGGCCGCCGCCCGGCCCGCCAGCGAGATCACCTGCGCCGTGCCCGTCTTGCCGATCACGTCGCGGCCGCGAATCCGCGCCCGACCCGCCGTGCCCGCCCGGTTCACGGCCATCCACAGCCCGCGCTGCAGCGTCTCCACGGTCGCCGGGCTCAGATCGATCGACGCCGGCAGCGGCCGGTCCGCGGCGATCCAGCCGTCCGCCGTCCGCGCGGCCTTGAGCAGATGCGGCACGACCCGCTTGCCGCCGTTGGCCACGGTCGACATCATCACCGCCAGCGACAGGGGCGTCACCGCGACCGACCCCTGACCGATGGCTACGGAGATCGTCTCGCCGGGATACCACCGTTCACCGAGCTGTCGGCGTTTCCATTCGCGCGACGGCACGGTGCCGCTCGCTTCATGGGGCAGATCGATGCCGGTCGGCCGACCCAGGCCGAGGGCGGTCGCCCAGCGGTGGATGGCATCGATGCCGGCGCGTTGTCCCAGCGTGTAGAAGTACGTGTTGCAGGACTTCTCGAGCGCCTCGTCCATGGCAACCTCGCCATGGCGGCTGTGGCAGCGGAAGAAGCGGCCGTAGAACACGCCTCCCCCCTGGCAGTCCACGCTGAACTCCGGCGTGGCGATACCCTCCTGCAGCGCCGCCACTGCGACCGCCAGCTTGAACGTGGAACCCGGGGAGTAACGTCCCTGGAGCGCGCGATTCTGCAGCGGCCTGCGGGCGTCGTCGTTGAGCATCGACCAGGTCGGCCCGTCGATGCCGCGGGCGAAGTCGTTCGGGTCGTAGGCCGGCAGGCTGGCGAGCGCCAGCACTTCTCCCGACCGCGGATCAAGCGCCACGGCGGCGCCCGTGAATCCCGCGTGCGCGAACGCGTCCTCGGCCGCCTTCTGCACGTCGAAATCGATCGTGAGCTGCAGCGGCTGGCCCTCGGCCGGCGGCAGCTCCTCGAGCGTCCGCAATTGGCGGCCGATGCTGTTGACCGCCACCCGGCGCGTGCCGTCGTCCCCCATGAGCAGCCGGTTGTACGACTGCTCGACACCCGATTGGCCAATCACCGCGCCCGCCTTGATGCGCTCGTCGGTCGCGGCGCGGAGCTGGCTGTCGGTGACCTCGCCGACGTAGCCGAACAGGTGCGACGCGATGGTCCCGCTCGGATAATGGCGCGTCGGGTTCCGCTCGACGACCACCCCCGGCAGCTCGAACGCGCGCGCCGCGACGGCCGCCACCTGGGCCTGCGTCGCATCCTTGATGAGGGCGACGGGGCGATAGACCGGCACGTCGGCGCCGTCGGCGACCGCGGCGCGGAGCGCCTCCGGATCGGACCCCGTCGCGTCCGCAACCAGGGCGAGCGTCCGTTCCAGATCGGCGACCTGCTCGCGGATGAGGCAGATGTCCAGGGAGTAACGGTTCTGCACCAGGACGTCGCCGTTGCGGTCGACCACCGCCCCCCGCAGCGCCCGCAGATTGAGAACGCGCTGGTGGTTGTTCTCCGCCATCTCGGCGAATCGGACGTGCTGGCCCACCTGGAAGCTCCAGAAGCTCAGCGCGATCACGCAGAAGGCGGACGCGATGCCGGCCTGCGCCAGACGCAGCAGGACGCGCCACCGATCACGGGCGGCGGAGAGGCGGTCGTCCGTGAGGTCCGGATGCATGCTCACTGCTCAGCCCTGCTGGGACGCCGCCCAGTGCCGGCGCGCGGCTCGCCGCCGGCGCGCGTGCTGGACGCCAACCGGCACCGCGCGCGCGAGCGTCAGCGCGGAGACGCCGAGCACCCCCTCGGCCGCGGCCCGGCTCAGCACGAAGGTGGCCGTTGCCGCCGGCGCGGCCCCCACGAGTGCGTACACGCCCAGCACGGACACCGTATGGAACGTGCTGGCCGCCGCAATCACGACCAGGTGCTGCCAGATGGTCTCGATGATGAAGCGGGAACCGGCGATCCCGACCAGCACGCCGGTGATGCTCTTCGCAAGCCCGCTGATCCCGATGATCCCGCCCGACAGCATGTCTTGGAGCAACCCGCCGGCGGTGCCGGTCCACAATCCGGCGAGCCGGCCGCGCGAGAGCGCCGCCAGGACCACGACGATCAGCACGAGATCGGTCGGCAGTCCGTCGCTCGCCACCATGCGCACGATCGCGGTCTGGGCGAGCAGCGCTGCGGCCAGCGCGAGCGCGATGCCGATGGTGGTCACTCGCTTGCCACGCTCAGCGGGGGCAGCGGCTCGTCGTCGCTCACGATGACCAGCACGTCCTCCAGCCGGGAGAACCTGACGGCCGGGACGATGCGTATCGCCAGATCCAGCTCCGGGCCGGGGGCAACCGATGCGACCGTGCCGATGAGGAATCCCGGCGGATAGATCCCATCGGTCCCCGAGGTCACGACCCGATCTCCAACCCGCACCTGCTCGTGGTTGGAGACGTAATCCATGCGCAGCGCCGTCCCGTCGTCACCGCCGGTCACGATGCCGGATGCCCGCGTGCGCTCCACCCGCGCGCCGGCGGCCGCCAGGTGGTCGATCAGCAACTGCACCCGCGACGCCCGGGGGCCCGGCGCACCGACGATGCGCCCCACGATGCCCTCCGGCGCGATGACCGCGTCGTCCGCATGGACGCCGTCTTCCGCACCGCGGTCGACCGTGAGCGTCCGGACATAGGGTGTCGCGGCGGTCGCGATCACCCGCGCAACGACCGTCCGCAGGTCCAGGGCCTGCCGCAACCCGAGCAACTCCTGCAGGCCGCGGGCCTGCTGGGCCAGCGCCTGCTGCTCCTGCAGCAGCAGTTGGAGATCGGCCACCGTGAGGGTCAGCTCGTCGTTCCGGTCGTGCACGTCGCGCAGCTCGACGTAGTGCGACCAGGCATGCGCCACGGCGCCGCGGGCCGACGTCAGGAGACGCTGCATCTGCGCGAACGCACGGAACGCGACGTCCTCCAGCACACTCCCGTCGTGCCCGCCGCCGGCCTGGGCGGAAATCAGGACGAAATGGCCCACTATGACGGCCGACACGAGATAGCCGTTGCGCTGGCGGTGCTCCACGGGTGCTCCACCCTTCTCGGCCGCGCCTCCTCCAGCCGCCGGGACGGAAACTAGTCCTTGGCGATCCTCCGCAGCAGACCGAAGTCCGACAGCATCTTGCCGGCGCCCTTCACGACGCACGAGAGCGGATCCTCGGCCATCTCCAGCGGCAGCCCGGTCTCTTCGCGGAGCCGCTTGTCGATGTTCTTGAGCAACGCCCCGCCGCCGGTGATGGTGATGCCGCGATCGACCACGTCGGCCGACAGCTCGGGGGGCATCTGCTCCAGGGCCACGCGCACGGCGTCGACGATCGCCTTGACCGTCTCGGCGAGCGCTTCGCGGACCTCGTCGTCGCTGATCGTGATGGCCCTGGGGATCCCCTCGACCAGGTGACGCCCCTTGATCTCCATGGTCAGCGGCTCGTCGAGCGCGCAGGCCGAGCCGAGCTGCATCTTGATTTGCTCCGACGTGCGCTCCCCGATGAGCAGGCTGTACTTTTTCTTGATGTACTGGATTATCGCCTCGTCCATCTCGTTGCCCGCAACCCTGACGGCGCGGCTGTACACGATCCCCGCCAGCGAGATGACGGCGACGTCCGTCGTGCCGCCCCCGATGTCGACCACCATGTTGCCGAACGGCTCGGTGATCGGCATGCCGGCGCCGATGGCCGCGGCCATCGCCTCCTCCACGAGATGCACCTCGCTGGCCTTCGCCCGGTAGGCGCTGTCCTTGACGGCCCGCCTCTCGACCTGCGTGATCTGCGAGGGCACGCCGATCACGATGCGCGGCCGAACCCAGACCGCACGCTCGTGCGCCTTCCGGATGAAGTAGGTGAGCATCTTCTCCGTGGCTTCGAAATCGGCGATGACGCCATCGCGCATGGGCTTGATGGCAACGATGTCGCCCGGCGTGCGTCCCACCATCTCCTTCGCGTCGCGGCCAACGGCCTCGATCGATCCCGTGGACTTGTTGAAGGCCACGATCGACGGCTCACTGAGCACGATCCCCTTGCCCCTGGCAAAAACGCACGTGTTCGCCGTCCCCAGGTCGATCGCAAGGTCGTTCGAGAACAGGGAAAAGATCGAGCGAATACTCAAGCCGGGCGATGCCCTCCGGGCGCACTGGTTCGATTGTGGATGCCCTGAATCCTTGCGCGCCAATATAGCACACCTCCATGGCACACCTCCGGTCCGGGCCCGGTCCCGTATCCCCACCCGGGTGCGCGGCGCCGGCAGTGGCTGGAACCGATGGCAGGATTCGCGCGCGGCGGCTACAATCAGCAGCATGACGATGCTCGACGGCATGCGGCGCCACAAGGGATGGCTCAAGTGGAGCCTGGCCCTGGTCTGCCTTGCGTTCGTGTTCCTGTACGTCCCGGGATTCGTCGATCAGACGGCCCTGGAGGGCATGCCGAACGATGTCCTCGCGCGGGTCGGCGACCACGAGATCACGGTGGCGCGGTTCCGCCAGCTCTATCTGGCCCAACTGCAGAGCTACCGCCTGCAGTCTTCCGGCGAGGTCACCGAGGAGGTGCTGCGCTCGCTGGGGATCGATCGCCAGATCCTGCAGGCGCTCATCAGCCGCTACGCGGCCTTGTCGGAAGCCGAGCGGCTCGGATTGACGGTGAGCGACGCCGAGGTGCGCCAGCGCATCGTGAGCCTGCCGGGATTCCAGGAGAACGGACGGTTCGTCGGCGAGCAGCGCTACCGGCAGGCCTTGGCGTTCCAGCGCCCCCCGCTGACCCCCGCCCAGTTCGAGGAAGAGGTGCGCCGCGACATCCTGTTCGAGCGGCTGGAAGCGGCCGTCACCGGCTGGGTCACCGTCTCGGACGAGGAGATCGCCGCGGAGCACCGCCGGCGCAACGAGAAGGTGCGGGTCGAGCTCGTCGCCTTCCGCGGCGACGACTACCGGGACGAGGTGGAGGCGGCGGACGAGGAGATCCAGGCGCTGTACGACGAGTCGCCCCTGGCGTACGAGGAACCGGAGAAGCGGCAGCTCAGGTTCCTGCTCGTCGACGAGTCCGCGATCTTCGAGACCCTCGCGCCCACGGACGCGGAGGTCCAGCAGTACTACGACGCCAACATCACCCAGTACACGACGCCCGGGCAGGTGCGCGCCAGCCACATCCTCCTGCGCACCGAGGACCAGGAGGAAGGCGACGTCGAGGCCAGAGCCCGCGAGCTGGCGGACGAGGCGCGCGCCGGGGCCGACTTCGCGGAGCTGGCGCGCCGGCATTCGCAGGACGACGCGACCGCGGCCCAGGGGGGCGATCTCGGACTGTTCGGGCGCGGCCGCATGGTGGCCGAGGTCGAGGCTGCCGCCTTCGGGCTCGACGTCGATGCCGTCTCCGACCCCGTCCGCAGCGCGTTCGGCTTTCACGTCATCCGCGTGACCGAGAAGCAGGAAGAAACCACGCAGCCGCTCGAGGACGTCCGCGAGGCCATCGAGAACACCTTGAAGAACGAGCAGGCCACCGCCCGGGCCACGGCGCTCGGCCGCGCGATTGCGGCGGAGGCCTCGACTCCGGAGGATCTGGAACGCGCCGCGGCGGCCCGGGGCCTCGAGCTGCAGGAGTCCGGATTCGTCGCGGCGGGCGAGCCGATCCTGGGTCTCGGGTTCGCTCCGCGGATCTCGGCGGAGGCCTTCCAGATGGAGGAGGGCGCCGTCGCGGGGCCGCTTCAGACTCCCACGGGGCCGGCGTTCATCACGGTCATCGGCCGCCAGGAGCCGGTCATCCCGCCCCTGGAAGACGTGCGGGACGATGTACGGCGCGACGTGCTGCGGCGCAAGGCCCTGGAGCTGGCGCGCCAGCGAGCGGACGAGGCCGCCGAGATCCTGGCCGCGGGCGATGGTTTCAGGACCGCCGCCGAGGCCGCCGAGCTCACCGTCGCCACGAGCGGGCTGATTGCAAGGGGGGCCGCATTCCCGGAGGTCGGCGCCAGCCCGGCGCTGGAGCGCACGGCGTTCGCGCTGCCCGTCGGCGGCGTGAGCGGCGTGGTCGAGACGGGCGGCGACGCGCTCGCGCTGGTGCATCTCGTCGAGCGCGAGGACGTCACGGCCGAGCAGATTGCGGAGGCGCGCGACGCGCTGCGGGCGGAGCTGCTGCAGAACCGCCAGAACGAGTTCTACAGCTCGTACATGTCCCAGGTCCAGCAACGGCTGTCGATCGACATCGACTACGAGGCGCTGGACGTCGCCGTCGGCGCGTAGGAAGCTTGAATCAGGCTATTCGACGTACACGTACGGCATCAGTGCCAGGGGCTCGCCGGGACGAAAGAGCCGGAGCGGCACGGTGAGCGCCGAGCCGACGCGCGCAATCGGGGTCCCCGGCCGGCCGGCCGACAGGAGATGCGAGCGGATCGCAAGGCCGCCGGCAAGCACCTCGAAGAACGAGCGGGGCCGCGGGTAGGGCACGAGCCTGACCTCCTGATCGGCCGCGATGCCGGCACGCTCCTTCGCGATTGCCACCGCGCGCGGCAGCCCGCCCAACTCGTCGATCAGACCGGCGTCCAGCGCCTGCCGGCCGGTCCAGACCCGGCCCTGTGCGACGGCGTGGACCGCCTCCCGGGTCATGGCGCGTCGCTCGGCCACCCTGGCGACGAACTCCTCGTAGAACGCGTCGATCAACGCCTGCACGCGAACCCGGGCCTCGTCGGAGTAGGGCGTGAAGGCGGAGTGCATCTCGGCCATGCGGCCGTCGGAGACCGCCTCGACCGCGATGCCGAGCTTGGCGAACATGTCGCCCAGCACCAGCTTTCCGCCGACGACGCCGATGGAGCCCGTCAGCGTCCCGGGCTGCGCCACGACGACGCCGGCCGCCATGGCCAGGTAGTAGCCGCCCGAGGCGGCCAGGTCGGACATCGACGCGACGACCGGCTTCTCCGCCCCGGCCAGCACGACCTCGCGCCAGATGAGATCGGACGCAACCGCCGATCCGCCCGGACTGTCGATGCGCAGGATGATGGCCTCGATCGCCTCGTTCTCGCGCGCGGCGCGCAGCGCCTCCGCGAGAGGCTGAGCGGCGGCCACGCTCCCGCCGCCGGCATCCGCAGCGCTGTCGCCGAGCACGATCGGTCCGACCGCATGCACCACGGCGACCGAGGGTCCGGCGTCGAGTCCCAGCGACTCGGGGTCGACGCCGCGGTACTCGGCGTACGGCAGGCGCTCGAGCGGCTCGCCGCCGCCGGCCAGGTGCGCCATCAGCTCGTCCTCGTACGCGAGGTCGTCGACCAGCCCGCGCCCGACCGCGTCGCCGGGCAGGAACGGCCCGTCGTCGATGAGCGTGCGCACGGCCGGCGCCGGCATTTCCCGGCCCTCGGCAACGCCGGCGACCAGTTGCTCGTACAGATCCTGGTTGAGCGACTCGTTCATCTCGCGGTGGAACGGCGTGAACGTCGTCTCGGTGAACACGTTGGCGGCCGTCTTGAAGTCGCCGGCGTGGAGCATGTCGGGGTACGCGCCGATCTTGTCGAGCGCCTCGCGGGCGAACGGCTCGTACAGGGCGACGCCCACCAGGTCCAGCGGGCTCGTCGGCGCCAGGAATATCTCGTCGCAGGCGGTGGCCAGGTAGTACTGCTGGCCGCCGCCGTACTCGAGGTAGGCGACGGCAGGCTTGCCCGAGCGGCGGAAGTCCTGCACGGCGGCGCGGATTTCCTGCACCTTGCCCCACAGGCCGGGCTGCACCGGCGGCACGATGACGACGGCCCGGACGCGGTCGTCGACCCGCGCCTTGCGCAGCGCGTCGACGACCCCCCCCACCGTGTCGCGCGGGCCGAGCAACTGGCCGAGCGGGTGCTCGGACGGCCGCTCCGCCAGATTCTCCGGGACGCGGAGCCAGAGCACGGACGCGGCCGGGATCTCCGGACCGCGGGTCGCAAGCAGGATCATGGCCGCCACGGCAGCCATCGAGGCGAGAACCGACAGCGCGATGAAGAGCAGGACGAGACGTGCGGCGCGTGCAAGTGCCACCCTTGAGTCTCCTTGTGGAACCCGGTGCTATACTCGTTGCTCTCGCTGCGGAAGTGGCGGAACTGGCAGACGCGCAAGCCTCAGGAGCTTGTGGGCTTCGGCTCGTGGGGGTTCAAATCCCCCCTTCCGCACCAGACAACTGTACACGGTTCCGGCATCCTTGTGGCGAAGCCGCGGGCCGCGGCGCAGGGAGGCGCTCCGGGGCTGCCACGACAACGGCGGACTAGGATCGACAGGAGGCCTGCCATGAACGTGATCTGGGCTCTGACGATGCTGCTCGTGCAGCCGCCCGCGGCCCCGGTGGAGCTCGACTTCGAGTACTACCGGACGCAGGTCGAGCCAATCTTCCTGGAGAAGCGCCCCGGCCTGACGCGCTGCGTCGTGTGCCACGCCGGCGACGAGCGCGTCGCCTTCCTCGAGGGGCTCGACGACGGCGCGACCACCTGGACCGAGGAGCAGTCGCGCCGCAACTTCGAGTCCGTCGCGGCACTGGTGACGCCGGGCGACCCGCTGGCCAGCCGCCTGCTGGTGCATCCGCTCGAGCCGGCGGCCGGCGGCGACGAGTTCCATACCGGAGGACGGCAGTTCAGCTCGCAGGAGGACCCGGCGTTCGCGACGCTCGCCGCCTGGGTGCGCGGGGAGACCGGCGGGCAGTAGGGTGCGCGAGGCAATCAAATCCGTACGGTCACACAGGAGTCAACGATGGTCATGACACGCAGCTCGATCTTCTCGTTGGCGGCGGCGGCGATCCTCGTGCTGCCCATCGCGGCGGACGCGCAGGGGACCGTGCGCATCGTGCAGACGAACAGCGCCGGTGACAACGTCCACATCATCGATCCGGTCACCAACGAGGTCGTCGGCGAGATCCAGGGCATCGAGCGGGCGCACGGCGCGGCCCCCTCGCCGGACGGGCGCTGGCTCTACGTCGCCAACGAAGCCGACGACACCGTCGACATCGTCGACGTGGCCGCGTTGAAGGTGATCAAGAAGGTCCCGCTCACGGGGCGGCCCAACAACATCGCCGTCACACCGGACGGCCGCAAGGTCTACACCGCGATCGCCGAGGCGCCGGGCGCGCTCGACGTGCTCGACACCAGCACGAACGAGATCGTCGCCACGATCTCGGTGCACGGTGGCGTGCACAACACCTACGTGACGCCCGACGGGAAGTACGCCATCGCCGGGATGGTCGGCGGGCGGAACATCACGGTGGTGGACACGATGACCGACCGGCCGGTGTGGACCACCTACTTCGACCGCGGGATCCGTCCGATGGCGTTCGACACGAATCCCGATGGCTCGACCCGGCACATCTACGCGCAGCTCTCGAACTTCAACGGCTTCGGCGTGGTGGACTTCGAGACGCGCAAGGAAGTGACCCGGATCGAGTTTCCCAAGGTGCCGCCCGACCAGCAGACACCGGGCCACGGCGGCAACACGGCGCACGGCCTCGGCGTGACCCCCGACAACAAGTACCTCGTCGGCAACAGCAGCATCAACAGCAGCGTCTACGTCTACTCGCTGCCGGATCTGGAGCTGGTCGGCGGGGTCAGGGTGGGCCACTCGCCCAACTGGGTCACGATCACGCCCGACAGCAAGTACGCGTACATCTCCCTGTCGGGGAACAACAGCGTGGCCGTGGTCGAGATTCCCACCGTCAAGAAGGTGGCCGAGATCCCGACCGGCGGGCAGGTGCCGAAGCGCAACGCCACGCTGATCCTCCCGTAGCAGCAAGCCATGCCTGTTTCCTTGGCCGCCGGTGCGTTGGCCGTTGCCCTGACCGTGGCAGCGGTCGCCGCGCCGGCGGCGCAGGATCAGCCGCGCTCCGTGAACGACGGCGTGTACACGGCGGCGCAGGCCGAACGCGGCCAGGTGCTGTACGACGACCAGTGCGCGTCGTGCCACGGCCCGATTCGGGCGTTCGTTCCCGAGATGGCGGCCCTGCTCGGCGACCACACCTTCCGCGCCAACTGGCGGGGCCGCCCGCTGGCCGAGCTGCTCGGCCTCATCCAGGAGACGATGCCCCAGGACGCGCCGGGCTCGCTGTCGCCGCGGCAGTCGGCCGAGATCGTCGCCTACATCCTGAGCGGCAACCGCAAGCCCGCCGGGGCGACGCCGCTGGCCGACGACCCGGATCAGCTCGACGGCATACTTTTCGAGTGACTTAGCCTGGAAGAGTCACCACAAGTTGCTGCTGGGGCGCGACCCGGTGGCGGGCGGGTGGCTGGCATCGCAACCGACGGTCTCGCCGTTCGAGAACGGTGCGGGCCGCGTCCCGCTCTATCGGCTGTGGCGCGAACCGGGCGGCTGCGGTCATCGAGCGACATACGCACGCCCAGGTGACTTGGTTGCGCGACCGATTGCTCAAGCTCGGCGGCATTCGCCGAGCGTCGTCGGTGACCCCTACCATGCTGGAGCCAATACTCCGCCGCAGCTTGCGCAGATTGCCGACGCCGGATTGAAGACCGACACCGTTGCAGTCCTGGCAACCAGCCTCGACCCGCAGAATGAACATGTGTGGCGCTCCGGATCAACTCCGGTCCCCCACCCCGCTTGGCACTTCGGGCAAATGCGAGCCACATGCCGGGGCGCGCAGCGCTGATGAAAAAGCACCGTCCGGCCGGCCTCGACCCCGCACACGGCGACATACTCGGTGACATGCGCGGTCCCGTGCGGCAGTTCTTCCTGCCGTCGAGGCCGCGCTTCAGCGAGACCACGTGACACAACGAGACCAGGGAGGTCGATCGTGCGCTCCGGAACAGTGGATGTTACGGCCGGCTGCTCCCCCGTCGGGCCACGCGGCGCAGGGGGATCAAAGGCAGGGCCCTCGTCGTTGACCGTGCGGGACCCGCTGCACGTGTCGGCGTCCGGTCCGGCCCCAGCGGTTGCGATGCGCGAGACTAGAAACAGCGCTACTAGGACGCCCAGGAAGAGCATCGCTGCCACGCCCGGCGATTGCTGCGCTGACACCGCCGCCAGGACAAACGCGCCGAGGATGAGCGCGCCCGCCAACACGACCAACACGGGCTCCGGATCCGGATCTTGCCGCCAGATCCACACCGCGCGCCGCGACCCGCATTCCGGACATGGGCCGCTTACGCGCATGGCCGTGGTCAGCGCTCGCCCGTCAGACTCGACCCGCGCATCGGCGCATGGTTCACAGAGCAGCAACCCCGCCTTCAGTGCTGCGTTGACCTGCCGGGACGGAACGGGCTCGATGCGCTTGCTCACTCTCCTCAACGATTCAGTATCGCGACAGAACCGCCTCGGCAATCGCCGCGACTCGGTCGAAAGTCCCCCAGTCGAGCCGGTGAGCGGCTCCTGCGATGCGCCCTTGACAACCTCAGGCCTCGAGCGACACGCGCACTCTTCGCCCAATGGCCGCGAGGGCTTGGTCGATACGCTTCATGCTCGATGCCCGACCCGGATCGAGAAGCCTGCGCACCTGAAGGGGCTGCCCCTTGATTGTTCTGGCCATCTCGCTCAGGCTGACGCCTTCCTGTTTCATGGCCACATAGAGCGCGGCCTTGACGGCGACGTACAGCGGAACGGCCACGCGTACCTCTCCCCGCTTCACCGGACTGGGAGCAGGAATGTCCGCACGCTCCGCCATGCGGGCGCCAATTGTCTCTGCGAGACAGTCGGCAGCCATCTCGATGGCATCGCTTCGATCTTCGCCCTGCGTGATCGCGTCAGGGAGATCCGGAAACGTCACGGAGTAACGCCCGTCGGATTCTCTGTCCAAATGCGCGGGATAAGCAAAGTCCATTGTAGCTTCACACCGAGAACACACTGGCAGGGGCGCCGCGGCGCCCCTGGATTTCAGATTGTGAGAAGCTCATGAGAAGTCGTCTATTTCAAGCTGTTTCAGAATTCTGCGAACCACACCCGTTGTCAAGCTGTTCGTCCAAGGAACTGTTGTACTTCTGTTACCAATGTACACTCTGCGATGCGATCCCTTGCTCTCGTAACTCTTGACTTTGAAATTCATCTTACGCTTCCGCGCGTAGCGCCCGAGTTTTCGAATAAACTCCCGAGTGCTCAAGTTGAGCTCCTTTCATCTTCTTCTCGGCCTGCGGCATTACCATTATTCCTTCTGAATGAGATCTTCTGAACTATATGAGCCGTATGCTTATTTATGCAGTCTATGGTACAGATCTGTATCCTGTCAAGTCCGTTCTGCAGGTAGGGCGCCGCGTCAACGCACGCCGGCCATGAAGCGGGCCCTGAGCGCGGCGCGGTCCACTCGCTCGCCCCGCAGATAGACGTCCGCGATGCGGCGCGTGTGCTTGATGTCGGCCAGCGGATTCGCGTCGAGCACGACGAACGAGGCGCTCTTGCCCGGCGCGACCGTCCCGAGGTCGTCGAGGCCCAGGATGGCGGCGTTGACGCGCGTGGCCGCGACGATGACCTCCATGGGGCCGAGACCGCAGCCCGCCATGTCGCGCAGCTCGGTATGGGTCGTCCACCCGACGCTGACGCCCGAGTCGGTGCCCATGCCGATGATCGTCCCGGCCTCGCGGTTGCGCGCGAGGTTCCGGCACTGCAGCTCGAACGACGCGCCCGGCCCCTCCGCCGCGAGCCGCTCGGCCTGAGCACGCAGGTTGTCGATCTCGAACGGCGGCAGCGTCTCGGCGAGCCACGGCAGGTCGTCGAGGAGCACCGACGAGCCGGGCAGGTTGGGCACGGTCCAGACGTAGGGATGCTCCCGCAGGAGATCCATGTACTCCGCATCGATGTCGCGGTCGCGCACCGTGTGCGCGAAGCCGTCGACGCCCGCGCGCAGCAGGTCCTTGGCGTCGGCCAGCCCGCTCGTCGAGCCCAGGTGCGACGTCACGCGCATGCCGCGGGCGTGCGCCTCGTCGATGATTGCCCGGTAGACCTCCGGCTGGAGCTTGGGGACCGTGCCGCCGCGGTCGTCGACCCAGATCTTGACGAGCTCCACGCCGTGCTCGTCGAGCTCCGCGACGGCGGCGCGGCCCTCGGCCTCGCTCCGCGCCCCGCGCGGAATCCCCAGACGGTACTCCTGCTGGGGCCCTGCCGTCGGTGTGGCGGCGATGCCCCGCCCCGACGTGAGGAAGCGCGCGCCGTTCGGGACACGCTCGCCGCGCAGCTCGAACGCCAGCGCCTCGTCGGCCTCGAGCCCCAGGCTCATCGTGGCCGCGACGCCGTGATAGGCCGCCCGCTCGAGGTGCTCGACCAGGTTGGCCCGCGTGTAGTTGTCCCTGCTGTGGCTGCCGTCCCTGACGTTGGTCAGCCCGATGTGCTGGTGCGCGTCGATCAGCGCGGGAATCACCGTCTGCCCCGTCAGGTCCACCCGCGCGGCGCCTGCCGGGGGCTCGCGCTCGCCCTGCCCCCCCACCCAGGTGAAGACGCCGTCCTCGACGAGGAACGCGGAGCGCTCGACGGGCGCGTCCCCGCTGCCGTCGATCAGCCGGGCGCCCTCGAACCATGTCGCCGTCGATGCCGGCGCCTGCCGAGCCGACGGGAGACCGCCCCAGAGCGCGGCCAGAACCGCAAGGACGAAAGCGCGTCGCAGCTCCATGGCGTCCTCCTCCGTCGGCCCATGTTACCCCTGCAGGCAGCGCCGGAGGTAGGATCTGGTACGAACCGCGAGCCGCGCGGCTCGCCGGCGTCGATCCGGACACCATCGTCCACGAGGCCCGCATCGACGGTGGACTGAGCGGGAACGGACGGTGTACCTTGAGCCGGTCTTGGTCGCGCCGCGAGCGCGCTCGGCGCAAACGAACCAGTCCAGGAGGAGAACAGTGATCCGAACAGTCTTGCTCGCCGTCATCATCGTTTTCGGCGTCAGCGGAATGGCCGCGGCCCAGGATCCGCCCGACGGGTGCGGTCCGAAGGGCGATCTGCCGGCCGACCTGTCGCACAACGCGGCGTCCGATTCGCGCTGCTTCGAGGTGCGCATGTACACCGCCCAGCCGGCTGTCGACGGCGACGGCGGCATCAACGAGCTGCACCAGCGGTTCCGCGAGGGCGAGGTCGCCATCTTCGAGAAGCACGGTGCCGAGATCGTGGCGGTCTGGCAGCGTCTCGACAACCCGAACACGCTGGTCTGGATGCTTGCCTACCGCGACCGCGCGCATCGGGACGAGGTCTGGGCAGGGTTCCGCGAGGACCCGGAGTGGGATGAGCTCCTGGCGAAGTATCCCGCCCCGCTCGAGGGGATCGAGGTGTTCTGGATGAGCGCCAGCGACTACTCGGCCCTCAAGTAGCAGCCGTACCAGGGTGGCTCCGGCCGTTCCCGACGACCGGACCACCCTGCCCTGGCTCGTCGCCGCGCGCCGCCGGTTCGGTCACGGCCGCGCACACCGTCACGCGGCACGCGCCGACCACGCTCCTGTCCACAGCCGGTCCAGAAAGTCCGTCCACGGCAGGATGCTGATGCCGTCCACGCGGCGCGGCGCGGGCTCCAGGGACACGACGACGTAGTGGGCGCACGCGCCCTCTTCCCGCAGGGCCTTGATGCCCCTCATGTCCCGCGCGCCCACGTGGGTCTTCGCCTTGACCTCCGCGGCCACGTCTCCAAACAGGAAGTCCACCTCGAACTGCGACTTCGACCGCCAGTAGCGCGGCGTGTCGAGTCGGTGATGGTCGCACCAGGCCTTGATCTCCTGGAAGATGAAGCTCTCGAACGCCGTGCCGTACTCGGCTGTTCCCGGCGCCAGTCCCCGTCGTCCCTGCAGATGGCGGGCGACACCGACGTCGAACAGGTAGTACTTGGAGGTGGAGATCGCCTTCCGTTTCCGGGTGTCGGTGAACGCCGGCACCTCGTGGGCGATGAGGGTGTCCTTCAGGATCTCGCAGTACTCCCGAACCGTCGACGCCGGCACCTGCGCGTCGTTGGCCAGGTTGGCGAAGTTGATCATCTCGCCGTGGGCCAGCGCCGCCACCTGGAGAAACCGGCTGAAGGCGCCGATGTTCCTGACGATGGCCTCGGCCGCCACCTCTTCCCGGAGATAGTCGCCAGCGTAGGCGGCGAGGTCCTCGGCCGGCGATTCGGAGAAGAATATCGACGGCAGCAGTCCGTGATCGAGCGCCCTGTCCAGGTCGAACCGGTCGCCGAGCTCGATGCGGAGGAACGGGTGCAGCACGCGCGACCGCGCCCGCCCCCCAAGCAGGTTGACCCCCCGGCGCCGCAACCGCCGCGCGCTCGATCCGGTCAGCAGGAACCGGATTCCGTGCTCCTCGATCAGCAGATGCACCTCGTTGAGCAAGTCCGGCAGCCGCTGGATCTTGTCGATGACGGCGATGGCCGCCCCGCCCCGCTCGGCCAGCGCTTCCCGGATGAGGGCCGGGTTCCGGGAGAGGCGCAGGAACTGTTTCTGGTCCAGCAGGTTCCAGACCGGGCAGTCCTCGAACTGCTGGCGGATCAGCGTCGACTTGCCGGTCTGGCGCGGGCCGAACAGGAAGCAGGACTTCCGCTCCACGAGGGCTCGCAGGTCCAGCCGCCGCGGGATGATCGGAGGTCGCACGTGACGACAACCAGTGACGATGTCGTGATTCATCATGACAATGAACAACATGGCTGGTCAACGGCGGGGCCGGCCGGCCGTTGCAGAACGCCGCACGGGCGCGGCCGGCGCACCGCCTCGGCGGGGCGGCGGCGCCCGCCCCGGCCTGCCGGTCCGGAGAGCGGTGGTAGAATCGCAAGCGATGCCCTCGCCGGGAGCCGCCGCCCCGCGCCTCGTCGGGCTCTGCCTGCTGTGCGCCGGCGCCGCCCTGGCGCTGGCCGGCCCCGCGGCCGAGCGCGAGTGGCTGGCCGGCGACTCGCACATCCACAGCCACTGGAGCACCGGCTACGACCACCGCGCCAGCCCGCCGATCCCCATCAAGGGACGGGACGCGCTCTACTCGACGCCGCGCAACGCGGCGATGGCGCGGCGCTTCGGGCTGCGCTGGATGGTGACCACCGACCACGGCGGCCCCTACCACTCCAAGGTCAACCTGGAGCAGGCGTACCGCGAGCTGACGCTCTCGCGGGAGCTCGTCCCGGAGGTGCTGCAGTTCTACGGCATGGAGCTCAACATGCCGGGCATGGACCACCACACCCTGATCATTCCCCGCGCCGAGGACGAGGCGCAGGTGCTGCACGGGATCGAGAGCCGCTTCGACGCCAACGAGGACTGGGCCCGCCCCCCCGACCCGCGCCGGCAGTCGGCGGCGCTTCGACGCCGGGCGCTGGCCCACATGCAGGGGCTGGACCGCCTGCCGATCCTCTTCGCGAACCATCCGTCCCGATCCGCGCGCGCCATCGGGCAGTACGGCCGCGACGAGCCGTGGGAGCTGCGCGAGAACAACGACCTCGCGCCGGACGTGTACCGCGGGATGGAGGGCGCGCCCGGCCACCAGGCCGCCACGCTCAACAAGAACGACCGCCTCCGCTACCGCGGCGCCTACTGGAACCCCGGGGCGCAGACCCTGGGCGGCTTCGACCAAATGACCGCCATCGTCGGCGGCCTGTGGGACGCCCTGCTCGGCGAAGGGCGCCGCTTCTGGATCGTGGCCTCGTCCGACTCGCACTTCCACTACGCCGAGCCGGTGCGAGCCGGCAGCGACTTCTGGCCCGGCGAGTTCCACAAGACCTGGGTCCACGCGGAGCCGACCTACGCCGGCGTCCTCGACGGCCTGCGGCAGGGCCGCATGTTCGCGGTCGCCGGCGAGCTCGTCACCGAGCTGGACTTCCGCCTGCAGAGCGCCGGCGGAGACGAGGCGGAGCTCGGGGCCACGTTGCGGGTCGCGCGCGGGACGCAGGTCACCGCGACGGTCCGCTTCCGCGACCCGGAGACCCCGAATGCGGCCGGCGAGAATCCTGCCGTCCGGCGGGTCGACGTCATCGTCGGCGAGGTGCGAGGACCGTCCGCCGATCCCTCGGTCGACCGCAACCCGACGACCCGGGTGCTCGCCCGCTTCACGCGCGACGCGCTGGCCCGCGACGGGGAACGGTACGCCCTCGAAGCGCCGTTGCCCGCGGCCGACCGCGACCTCTACGTCCGGGTGCGCGGCACGAGCACGGACGACCTCGAGCCCCTGATGGACGGCCTCGAGGAGAACCCCTGGCACGACCTCTGGTTCTACTCGAATCCGATCTTCCTGGCAGTCGAGTGACGGCGCGCTCGACTACCGTGGAGTTGAACTCTTCGGCGGATCCGTGTGTTGCCGTCAAGGTAGCGCGAACCGTACGGTCCTCATAAATTGTTCCAAACAGAAGAACTTCCTCACGGGGGCAGGTCATGTTCCCTCATTGCAAACGGGAATCCACGGACCATTGAAGCCGTGTGTGGACGGTTTCTCCCAGGACTCCGCGCGTCACCCACGACTCCCGGCACGCGAGGAATCGTTCTCCTGGTTGCGGGCGCGCACGTTGGGGCACAGCAAGCTCATTGTGGGTGTACGGCGATCCAACCCTCAAGTTCCGCCGCTGTCGTATCGTCCACGGGTGCGAGGCCGGCAACTGCGGCTCTCGCTGCGAACAGGCACAGCACAGAGTCAAGGGCATCAGCGCTCTCTTGGCAGCGTGCGCGCAGGTCGTCGGCGATCTCGATGCGTGGCAAGATGCCCTCTATAATCGTCTCTCTTGCGCTTTCGCCATCGGCCCCGTGGTACCTCTTGTGAGGTAGCTGCCAGTGATGTAGCTGGGCCGCGGGGAAAGCCTCGACGAGCAGCCCCACAGCGGTACGACACCAAGGCCATACTGGTCGTCTGGCCCTACCCAGGAGTGTGAGACTGCCGGCCGTAAACGGTGCTCCGCCGCGGCGACCGTTCCACAGGGTCGACCGAACTGCGCGGCCTCGCCAGACCTGCTCCGTCCTGCGCAACGGCTTCGGCTCTTCAAGGGCGGCGTTCTCTTTCGCGTAGGCGACCAGCTCCGCTCCTTTGGTGAACGGGCGACTGCCCATCGGCAGCTTCGCGACATCTTGCAGCAGTATCGGCAACCCACCGTCGGGCATGTGACGGGCCGGAAGACCGAACGGTGCGTCAATCCCCGCCGCGCAGTACTCACCCCTGGCAAGTAATCCAACCAACCGGTCGAATGGACGAGAACCGCCTGGCAGGTCCTGAACCGGTCGGACCGCGACCAACTTCATGGACTCCTTGTCGTGCACCTGCGCTGTTGCGATCCAGACGTTCGAGCGTCCGCAACCGTCCGTCCACTTCTGAGCGTCTCCAGAAAAATCGATGCCGTGAACGACCGTCAGCATTCTTCTGGTGCGGATCCTACACCGCTGTCTCTGGGCAGTCTCTGACCGGCGCCGTGCTCACCTCGCCTCCCTCCCCGCGCCGTGCACCGCTGCAACGCGTGCTGCCTCGCGGTTTCGCGGGCGGGCGTTCCAGCTCAGCCGCCGACCGATTGATGGCCCGAGTCCCGGTTCCCGAAGCCGATCCAAGTGGGAAGCTGGACGGTCCGGTGGGTCGAGCACGATAGCGCCATGGCGGCATCTGAGCGCTACCCGGCGAGCCACGCCGAAACGCGGATCGCGGGCTCAACGTGAGACACGGTATCGCACTCCACCAGAGCTCCGAAGCTGTAGCCGAGCTGCTCGCGGAAGGCGTCAAGTCGCAGTTGATCGCAGTGGGTCCCGGCGGGATTGGATGTCTTCTTCATTTCGATCACGAGCAGGTTAGACCCGTCGAACCCTCGATGGTGCACGATGATATCGGGCACGGCGACCGGAGCCTCAATCTGCCGGTTGCGACGGCGATAGCACTCGTCCGGAAGACCATGTAGCCGTTTCGCGACATCACCCGCCCGGTTGTACTCGACGTCGACGTCGTGTTCCTCAAACTCTTCGCTCAAATACATCGCGAGCCTTGCTGCAATGCACCGCTCGCTCAAATCGTTGTCCAGCAGATAACGATCGTCTACCAGTAGCCGCCGCAGCGCCCGCTCCAGCCGTTCTCTGACCTCACCCTCTCCCATGCTTCCTCCATCGCGAGCACAGCCTCGGACAGCGATATAGCCGTGCCGCATGGACCATGTTGTCGGCGAGGTCGAAGTGCGCCGGCGCGTCACCCGAGTGAGTCGGCGCCGTCCCACCCTAGCCGACCAGTTCGGCAAGGCGGTGGCGCGTGATGGACTACACTTGGTCTGCCGAGATTCGGGTCGGGGTCGGTTCCGGCCCGGCGCGCCCTGTCGCACTGTCCTCGACGAGTCGACCAATCAGGATCGTTCGCAACCTCTCGTGTTGCTCCTTGATCCACTGTGCGACCTCAGGCCATCCCGCTTCGTCATCGCGCACCCAGGGCCGTCGGACATACACTGTCGTTCCCTGCGAGCTGTACTGTTCCAGGTTCCCATCGATTTCCTGGTCTCCCATCTGAGCGCGGATCATCCATGAGTACTGCCGCATTCGCGCCGCGCGCCCTTCGGACGCCTGAGTTTCTCCGGCTCGGATGTACAGTCGAAGGTGATCAGGATTTCCCACATACATGCCGATCCGGTCACCAGACGAGTTGACCGAACTCGTCCACTGACTTGCCCCTCGCCAAGTGTCCTTCTGCCCAGGTACACCGCCCGTATGCTTCTTGAGGAAGAGCCAAAAGGCTTGGTTCCGAAGATCTTCCTCGAAATCTACCTCGACGTGTACGTGGCATCGTTCGCCCATCCGCCGGCAACGCTCGGCGCTCGCCGGATAGTCTCGGGCGTATGGGGATAATACGTACTGACCGTGTCCTGGTATCGCGCGAAGATTGTGCGCCCCGGCCGCGGCACCCGGGTAGCGGCTGGCGGGATGGACGTTCGAGTGAATCGCCTCTCCGGACAGCCTCTTCGCGTTCTCCGGGTCTCGACTCAGGAGGGCGCCAGCGACGTTCAGCACCATCTGACTTGCGGCGTGTTCGGTGTGCCATGGCCCGCCATCGAGGCGCCACCTCAGGCTCGCGGGAACTTCTTGGGGTTGTTCCTCACCATCAGCAGACTCTGACCACGGCCACCGCTTCAGCACTCGACGGGTTAGTAGGCAGCCCGTGGTGAAAGTCGGGGAACGGGCCTGGCCTGGGCGCGATCGAGCCCGTAGACTGAACAGCTATGGCGATGGGCAAGAAACCGGCCGCGCGACCAGGGGCGCCGCTGTGGGTGACGACGGCGGATTTGCCGACGAACGCGGGGCATCCGTTCTTCGAGCGTCTGAACCGGGTTCTGGACGAGGCCGGGTTCGACGCGTTCGTCGAGGGGCTGTGCGCGGTGTTCTACGCGACGCGGATGGGGCGGCCGAGCCTGCGTCCTGGGCGGTATTTCCGGATGCTGTTCATCGGCTACTTCGAGGGTCTGTCTTCGGAGCGTGGGATTGCGTGGCGGGTGGCCGACTCTCTGAGCCTGCGGTCGTTCCTGGACCTGGATGTGACCGAGGCGGCGCCGGACCACTCGACGCTGTCGCGGACGCGTCGTCTGATCGACGACGAGACGCACGAGGCGGTATTCACGTGGGTTCTCGAGCAGTTGTCGGCGGCGGGTCTGGTCAAGGGGAAGAGTGGGCGTCGATGCGACGACGCTGGAAGCGAACGCGGCGATGCGGAGCATCGAGCGGCGGGACACGGGAGAAAGCTACGAAGCGTTCCTTCGGCGCTTGGCGGAGGCGTCTGGGGTGGAGACCCCGACGCGGGCGGATCTGGCTCGGTTCGACCGGTCTCGCAAGAACAAGAAGACGTCGAACAAGGACTGGCAATCGCCGCAGGACCCGGACGCGAAGATCGCGAAGATGAAGGACGGCCGGACGCACTTGGCTCACAAGGTCGAGCACGGGGTCGACATGGAGACGGGGGCCATCGTGTCGGTGACGGTGCAGGATGCATCGGACGGCGATACGGCCACGCTGCCGGAGACGCTGACCGCGGCGGCCGAGCAGGTGGAGTTGGTGCAGCCGGACGGTCGAGGGGTCGAAGAGCTGGTCGCTGACAAGGGGTATCACAGCGACGAGACGCTGGTGGCTCTCGGCGAGGTCGGGGTTCGGAGCTACGTATCGGAGCCCGAGCGCGGCCGGCGCGTCTGGCAGGACAAGAAGACGGGAGAGACGCCGCCGGCGAAGCGTGCTGCGCAGCAGGCGTTGTATGCGAACCGGCGGCGTGTGCACGGGCGGCGGGGTCGTCGCCTGCAACGCTGCCGGGGCGAGATGGTGGAGCGTACTTTCGCGCACATGTATGAGACGGGGGGCATGCGTCGGGTGTTTGTGCGCGGTCACGAGAATGTCCGCAAGCGGGTGCTGATCCAGGCGGCTGCCTGCAACATCGGGATGCTCCTGCGGCGCCAGACCGGCATCGGTACGCCCCGGAGCCTGCAGGGGCGGGCTTTTTCGGCGATTTTCCGCCTGATCGACCGCCTGATCGACCACTGGGGGCGTCTGACGCGTCCCTGGGGCCTCAAATGGACACCGCCGGCGCCCGTCGGCTCAATTACTCATCGCCAAGCGGCCTGAACAGCAGGGCTCGGCGAACCGACTTCTACCTCGGGCTGCTATGACCTGTCGGCGAGCGACGAAGCGCACGCCGAGACCCGAGCGAAGCGGGAGTTCGAGACGTTGCACCGTCTGCAACTGCACGCCTGGGCGCCGCGAGTACTCGATTCCTGGCAGCCGGCACCCGGCTACGCGGGCGAGATGCACTTTTTCACCGTAACCGACCCGCTGGCTCCTTCCGTCGAGAAGCGTGCGTCGGACCCATCGTGGGACACGTCGGCGCGGCTGGCCTTCGCCAAAACTGCGCTGAGTGCTCTGGGCGAGCTGCATGACGAGATCGTGGACGACGCACCGATCCTGCACCGCAATCTGACACCGGAGACGATTCTCGTTCGGCATGACAACACGCCGATCTTCACCGGCTTCGAGCTGTCGAAGATCCCGTCTGAACGGAGCGTCGCGTCGGTGGGGCCGCCGTCTGGGGAGTGGCCGCCGTCGACGGCACCCGAAGTTCGGGCGCACGGACTGCAGGTGGCGGACGCCAGCTCGGACCGCTACGCGCTCTGCGCCAGTCTGCGCGTCCTGTTCAAGGACCGGGACGACGAGACAAACCACCAAGCCCTTGAGGTGCTGGTCTCGGGGATGGCGGAAGACCCGGCGGATCGCAGCGAACCTTCCGCGCTCAACGCGCGCTTGTCGGCGCTCCTGGGTGAGTCCCCTCCCGTGCCGCCGCCTCCGCCGGCGCGATTCTGGACGGAAGACCAGATCGTGCCATTCCGTGGCGGTCACTACCGGGTGGTCGAACGCCTCGGCTCCGGCGGGGTGGGCACAACGTTCAAGGTGGTGCAGCTCGACCATTCGAAGAACGAGGAGCTCGGGACCTACGTCGCCAAGGTGTGTCATGACGAAGAGGCGGGACGACGCGCCGTGAACGCCTATCGACTGGCGCGTTCACACCTGCTACAGCACCAGTCCGTCTCCGGAATCTTCGAGGTGGCGTCGGAGTGGCAGGAGAACGAGTTCACGGCGCTGATGACCTGGGTCGAGGGCTCGCCGCTGCGCGATTTCGTGGGGGTGCTCCCGCTGCTCAAGGATGATCTCGAGGAGCCGTCCACCGAAGCGCTGACCCTCGCCTGGTTGCGGGCGATGTGTGAGGCCCTGGACGTGCTGCACCGCAACGGCCTCATCCATGGCGACGTAAGCCCCGGCAACCTGATCGTGTCCGGGCGCGACCTCGTGCTCACTGACTACGACTTCGTCGGCCGGTTCGGTGAACCAATCACCGCACCGGGCGCCCTGCTCTACTGCTCGCCGTCTCACCAGACGGGCCAAGCGGCGTCGCCCTCCGATGATCTGTACGCGCTGGCGGCCAGCTTCTTTCACGTGATGTTCGAGCACGAGCCGTTCCGCCGCGACGGCACGCCGGCGAAGGACCGTGGTCTGAACTGGGAAGCCGTCGACGCCGAACAGCGCGCGGAGTATCCGACGGTGGCGGCGTTCCTCGACCGGGCCACCGACCCGGACCCGGCGCAGCGGTTCCCATCGGCGGCCGAGGCGCTGAAGGCGCTGGCGGTCGAGCCGCCAGTCTCTCCGCCAAGGGTGACGACTGTTCCCTCGGACGGCCCCGCAGCGGTCGACGCGTCCGATGAGGAGGCACCACGCCGCGAGGAGCGGGTCGAGTGGCTGAGGTCGCTGCTGCAGTCGTATCCGGGTTCGCGGTGGGGCAACCAGGAAACGCGCGGGCTCGACAGCGAATTCGCCGAGCAGACGTACGTCGAGACGCCCCTCGAGACGGCGCTGCACGAGGACGTACGGGCGCGCCGCGTCCGGCTCGTCGTCCTGTGTGGCAACGCTGGCGACGGCAAAACGGCGCTGCTCCAGCATCTTGTGCGGCGGTTCGGCCTCGAACGGCGCAAGTCGTCCGAGCGCGTATTGGAGGGTCGGACGGACGACGGCCTGCGCGTGCGAATGAACCTCGACGGTTCGGCGTCGTGGCAGGGGCGGTCCGCCGACGACCTGCTCGACGAGTTCCTGGCGCCGTTCCGCGACGGCCCGCCCGCCGACGACATCGCGCATCTGCTGGCCATCAACGACGGGCGCCTGCTGGAGTGGATCGAGCGCGTCGAACGGCGTGAGGACGAGACCGCGCTTACCCGGGTGTTGTACGACACCCTTCAACAGGTTCAGCGGGACCGGTGGACCGGTGCCCCGGCGGCCGCCGGGTACGGGGACGGCGAGTACGACGACGGGGCTTGGGAACACGACGATGAGCACAGCGACGCCGGCGGTGACGCCGCGACAAACCCGGAGGGTGGCGACACTGCCGAAGACGCCGAGGGAATCGCAGACGCCGCGCCGCAGGCAGTGTCCGATGCGCACATCAGGTTCGTCAACCTCAATCAGCGGTCGCTCGTCGGCGGAGTGACGGCGGACGGGACCGGCATCCAAACCGTTTTCCTGGAACATCTCGTGGACCGCCTGTACGGCGGCGGCCGGGCGGCAAAGATCTGGGCGCCATGCGCGACCTGCTCGGCGCAGGACCGTTGCGGCGTCTTCCAGGCCAATCGGCTGTTCGGACCGGCCGGCCTCCCGGGCGGCGCTGACGACGACGCGCGGTCGCGAGCCCGCGGACGCCTCTTCGAGGCGCTCCAGGCCGTCCACCTGCGCGGCGAGACGCACGTCACGGTGCGCGAGCTGCGCGCCGCGCTCGTCTACATGCTGTTCGGTGTCCATTTCTGCGACGACTACCATGCGGGGGCGGCGACGCCGCGCCGCGCCGCGCCCCCCGCCTACTGGGAACCGGCGTTCGGTCCGTTTCCCGCCCCGGAGGCGGCCAAGGAGGCTGCCCCAGCGGCGCTGCCCTACTGGGACCGGGCGTTCGACCCACGGTCCCCGGGACGGCAGGGGGCGGTGCTCGGGGACTTGGCGCGCTTCGACCCGGCGCTCGACGCACACCCGCGGATCGACCGGCACCTGGTACGCCCGACGCAGGCCGGCGTCCGCCGCGGCGTGCCGGGGTACCCGGAGTTGGACCTGCCTTCGGCGCGACGGCGCGCGTACTTCGAGTGGCTCGAACGGGACATCGAGTCGATCACCGGGGAGTCGCACGCGCTCGACCTGGCCCACGGCCGGCACCTCCGGCTCTTCCGCCGGTTGGCGGTGAACGAGGCGGCGCGAGAGACGGCGCGCCGGGCGCTCTGCGCCGGCATCGCCCGCTTGGCGACGCTGCCCCCGCGGGCGTACGATCGCCCCGGCGTCGTCCCCCTGCGCATCACCCCCCGCACGCCGACGGAGACGGCATTCTGGATCGAGAAGCCGGCGAATCGCTTCCGTCTCGAAGCGGAGCTGCCGCCCGCACCGCCCGGTGTCGACCGGCTGCACCGGCAGGCGACTCTCGTCTACCGCTATGCGGACGACAGCGAGGAGCCCCTCCGGCTCGGCGCAGAGCTGTTCCACCTGCTGCTGGAACTGAGCGACGGCTACCAGTTGGGCGACGCCTCGACCGACGACACGTTCGCGCACCTATCCATCTTCGTGCAGCGTCTGGAGCGCGAGGACGACCGCCGCGTGCTGGCCTGGAACCCGATGAGCGAGAACGCGATCCACGAGATCGCGGCGGAGAGCGGTTCCGCCGGCGAACTGCAGCGGCTGGTCATTCGACCGCTTGCCTGAGGTGAATGCGTCATGGCAAAGGCTGATCGCGAGATCGTCGAGAACGCACTGTCGCCCGATATGGTGAGGGAGATCTGGTCCGGCAACTACGACAAGGTACTACCGGTCACAATCCTGGGGTTCGAGATCTCTGCAATCCTGCCCGCTGTCTTCTACATGTTCCGCTACGGCCACCGGCGAGGAGCCGGGAGGTTCCTGGCCACGTACGGTCCCCCGACCGGCACACCGGCCCAGAAACGCAGGCGGACTACTGTGGACCGGATCGCGGCGAAGCTCGCTGAGGCCGAGGGTCTTTCTGGATTCAACGGCGACGTCGAGCAGGCCATTCTCGGCGATCTTCTGCTCTGCTTCTGTCTCGAGAACGCCCGGCGCGGGCTCGGCCGCAACGAGCAAGTGCAGCGCGTCGCGCCGACCCACTACCTGGCAAGCTGGATCGATCTGCCCCATAGCGTGGCGAATCTGCGTTTTGTGCCCGAAATGATCGTCGCCATGCTGGCGAATCGACGGACGGGTGATCACGTCACGCCGAGTGACGAAACGGACCGTACGCGATTCCCGGTGGTCAATCGGTACGAAGAAAACCCGTTGTTGCGCGCGTTCAGCCAGGGAGTCACACGCCGAGACGGGCTGATGGGTGATCTCGCGTCTGATCGCTTCGACGAGAAGGACGATGCCGTCGGCCTGGATCAACTGTTGACGATTCGTTTGGCCCAACAAATGGGGACGGCGCCGCAGAAGCTTAGACCGAGCAAGACTCAAGGCGCGGACGCCCACAAGATCTCCAACCAGCGTCCCATCGCCGAAGTCGCGGGCCGCCGCTTCTCGGATGCCATCCGCCCTTTCGTACGCTCTTATTCCGATTTTGTGCCACGACAGACTTTCGTGGACTTGCTCGAGTCGTGCATCGCGGTCGGACTGACCACGATCGTCACCAGCACGGTCGAGGTGCTGTTCCACTGGGAGGCGACGGGCAAGGTAACGGAAGCCGACGCTCAGCACCCGGCACCGCTGTTCGTGGACTGCTCCAGCGGCGCAGATCAGCGGCTCAGGCTGCGGGCCGAGCAGTCGATGGACGATCTGATGCGGCGCCTGGAACGCATCCCCGTCGTCCTGATGGCGCTGCGCTTGCTGGACTACGAGGCGCGCTCCAAGCCGCGGATTAAGCTGCAGCAGGTCGCCACGCGGCCGTACGCCACAGCGTGGCTCGACCTACTCGGCGATCTCGTCTACCAACGCCACCCTGACGCACCACGCGTCGTCTTCGCCATCGAGGACATGGCCGAGAGGTTGGTCGGAGACCACGACGACGTAGCCGATACCCTTCGCGGTGGCGCCGACGACGGACCGCATCCCGTCTGGCGACTCGCAGGTGGACTCATGGCCCTGATGGGACGGCAGCCTCGTGAAGATCTCACCAAGATGGTCGACTCCATGCTGGGCGTCGGGCGGCCGAACGGGCTGGCCGTCAAGCGCGCGACGACGCGCGGCAGCGGTCCGGGAACGCGCCGCCGGCGCGACGTGCGCGCCCTCGTTTTCACCGACGCGGTGCTCGACTATCTCGTGCACCTGCACCTGCTGCCCGGCCCGAGGGGCGGCCCCGACGCCAACATCGTGTCGTTCCTCGACTTCCTCCGCGAAGACTACGGGTTCCACGTCGATACCGCGCCGCGGGGCATGACCATCTCCAACGAGGTCCTGGGTCGAAACCGGGCAGCGCTCGAACGGCGTCTGCGCGATCTTGGCCTGCTGATCGGCGTCAACGACGCCGAGCGGATGAAGCGGCTCATCCCCCGCTTCGAAGCGACCGGAGGGATGTGACGTGGACTGGACGCCGCTGCACGGCACGCTGCTCGGCCGCGCGTTCGAACGTCTGCTCGGCCAACCCGAGCGGGGGGCGATGGCGTTCGCGCGTTGCCTGACCCCAGACGTTGTGGCCGCGCTAGCGCTCGATGCGAGCTTCGCACCGGAGCAATGGCGAGTGCTCCGGGTGGCCGACACGGACGACGAGGCAAACAGAACCACCGACGCGGACACCGCGGTCGAGCTGCGCGAGACCAAGGGCGAACCAACGCTGCTGCTGGTAGACACCGGGCGCGCCGGCGCCGGCATGGACGGGATCTACAGCGCCGCGCGCGAGGTAGGCGAGGCCGAGTTGTTCGCCGAGGCGGGCCGGCTCGCGCGCGCCGAGCTGTCGAGCGCCCACCGCAAGTATGCCGAGCGTGGGATCCGTCGGGCACAGGGCGTGGGACGCCACGACAGCGTTTCGCCGTGGGCGGAGTTCGACTTCCTCTGCCGCGTAGCTGCGCACCAGAGCCACCCCGGCGAGTACCTGCACCTGCTCGGTCTGTGGCCGGTCGCGACGGTAGGCGAAGGAGACACCGACGCGGAACTTGCCGCCGCACGCCGCTTCGTGGATCGCCTGCTCGGTGTGGCCGCCGCTGGCCTCACCGTCCGCGCGCGCATCGCGTCGGTCCGCATCGCGGCCACCGGGGAGCAGCGCCGTGATCTCGAACGCTTCGTCACTGAAGCGGCGACTCGACCGTTGCGCGACGCGCTGCAGGCGCTGGCAGATCGACCGCGCCTGTGGGTCGGATCCCTCCCGGTCCACCCGGGCGACGACATCCAGGCCGTCGAGATCGTACCGTGGCGCAACAAGAACGGGAAGGTCACCGCGTGGTCGGGGCTCGTGGAACCGCCCGAGGGGGGAAGGCCGGAACTGGTCCTGAAGCCAGATCCCCAATCCGCGAAGGAGTACTCGAACCTGGAGGTCCGATGGAAGGCCCGGCCCGCCGATCTGGAGAAGAACGTCGTCGACTACCGCGTGGCGGTACTGACGGACCTCAACGAGGAACTAGCCGCGCGCGACGTCCGCCACGCCGCCCGCCAGCAGGAGAGGTGTCGGTTCAGCAACGACGATTTCTCGGCGCTGAGCGAGGACTCCCTGCTGACCGCCCGCGTGGTCGTGTCTGTCGTCGGCCGCGACGAGATCGAGCGGCAGCAGAGCGAGGAGTTCGTCATCCGGTTCGGCGAGCCGCAGGAGAAGACGGCCGGCGGCGCGGGCCGTAAGGTCCGCACCTTCAGCGAAGGGCTCGTCGAGTTCCCGGGTCGGGAGACCGCGGCCGCCGCCGTCGAGAACCCAACCTGCGTCACCCCCGACGCGCGGAGTTTCGTCGTGCTGCGCCCGCCCGACGCCCGGCTGCGCAAGAGCTTCCGGGTGTTCCGCCCGCCGTTGATCCGTGACGTGGAGAACGATTGGACGGGCCGCCAGGGCGCACTCGGGCGCTGGCGGGTGCGCGTCCGGGCATCGGGAGAGCGGGCGGCGGCGTTGGAGTTCGTGCCCGCCGAGGGGGGCCGCGGGACGGCGTGGGGCCGCACCGTCACGGCCAGTCGGCGGCTCGCGGAACGGTTCCGGGCCGGCGGGGGCGGCGTCGGCCAAGTCCATGACGACCGGTCGAAGCCGTTTGACCTCACGAAGGAGTACTTGCTCGCCTGGACAGCGCTACTCGACGACGGCGACCCTGAGCTCGCCCTCTGCAACACCGTCGAAGTGCGGTCGCTGTCCGACCAGACGATCGGCCTGATCGTGCTGCCGGCCCACCCGTTGCGCGTCGCGTGGCTCACCGCCTACGACAACCTGCTGCTCCACGCGGTCTACGACGGGGGGCAGCCGTTCAGGCAAACACAGGCCGAACTGGGAGGGCTGGATGGTGCGATGTTCCCCGCGCTCTTGCCCAACCCGGCCGGCGGGGCGTTCGTCTTTGCGGACACGCTGGGGTTCCACGCGGTGGGCATGGTGCCCGACGACGATCGGGAGCCCAAAGCGGCGGTGGCGGTACTCGCCTGCACCCTCGGCGAGAGCGAGTCGGGCGAAACCACGCCGACCGTCGGCGGACAGAGCGCGGCGGTCCTCGGCGACGAGATCGTCAAGTACGTGGACTGCCACGAGCGGTCACGACTGCTGCGGCTGCACGCGCTCCGCGCCGGCGACGGCCTGACAGTCGCGCGGGCGCTCGGCCATGTCCACGAGCGCTACGGCGGAAGCGGCGACGACGCGGACGACGAGGAGGCGCCGGAAGCAACGAACGCCGAGGCGCTGCCCGCACCGGCCTTCTCCCTCGACCTGTATCCGTCGCCGGAGCAGCGCGCCGTCGCCGGGCGGTTCATCGCCGAGGCGCGGGAGAAGCGCCGCAGCGGCGCCGGCGTCCTGGCGACCGGCGACCGGTGGATGCTGGAGTCGATCAGCCTGCCGGGGGGCGTCGCCCTGCCCCGCCTGCGGTGGGCGCGCAAGGAGGCCGGCGACCCGCAGACAGCGGCGCATCTGGCCGTCGCGTTCGACACGTTCGAGTCGCGGGTGGAGATCGACATGGGTGCGGCGCCCACGGCACCGTTCCGGGCCTTCGGCCTGCTGTCGTTCTTCGAACGCGGCTTCCAAGCGGCGCCGACTCCGTCGTGGCGCAGCGTCGTGCCCCGCTCCAGCGGCGGCGAGAAGCACCCGTCGGAACGGGGGCACACCGATCGGCTGGACCGTCTGGGCCGCAAGATCGGGGACGCGGTCGCCCGACACGTCGCCGCCGGCGACGGCGAACCCATCCAGCGAACGGGGTGGCGCTGGCCCTGGGCCGCCTCGACGACCACCGGCGATGCGCATCGCGGGGCGCCGGTGCTGCGCGCGGCCATCCTGTCCGAGAAGGCCGACAGTATCCGCGGGTTGCACCGCCTGTGCGACTGGGTGGTCACGCTGGATCGAAACGCCGGCATCGAGTACTTCGACTCGCCGCGGGACAATCCGGACATCTACCAGGCGTACGTCATCGACTGCGTGCCGGAGCGCGAGGACCTCGGCTGCCTGCAACTGATCACGTCGACCAGCAACGTAGAGGAGGTGCACGACCTGCTCGACGAAGCGCTGGTGCGGATGGGGCTCAGCCGCACGCGGCGGAACGCCGAGTTCCTCCTGGAACACCTCAAGTCGCTGAGCGGGCGGCTCGCCATCCGACTCACCGGGAACGTACCGCCGACGTCGGAGCTGATCGCACTGGCCATCGCCCACGCCAACTGCCGGCGGGCGTCGGACGACGACGCCTGCTGGGCGCCACTCAACCGCGGCTTCCTGGTGCCGGTGGACGATGTGCGCGACCTGCTGCCCCCGTTGCAGGACGACGGAGACAACGGCGCCGAAGACGGAGACCGGCAAACGCGTCCAGACCTGATCCACGTCTCGACGCAACCGCGTCGCGGGCTCGCGTTCCGGTTCATCGAAGTGAAGCACCGCCGCCATCTGCGCCAAGCGCGCGCACCCGAACTGCTGCGCAGGGTGGAGGAACAGACGGTTGCGCTCCGTTCGCGCTGGTACGAGTGGTACGGCCACGAGAATGTCTACTCTGGCTTCCGGGCGTTGCGGCGCGCCAGGCTGGCACGGGTGCTGCGCTTCTATGCGGACAAGGCGCACCGCCACGGGTTGCCTACAGAACACTACCAAGGGATGGTCGCCGAGCTCGATCGCATGGTCGAAAGAGGCGGGGACTACGCGATTCAACCCGTAGCGGACGGCGACCGCGGCTGGGTGTTCTGTCCAGAGTATGCGGGGCCGGAGCCGCTGGAGATCTCGCCGGCGGGTTGGGGCGTGCGGATCTTCCTTTTCGGGCCCGGCCGGCTGCCGGACACCGATTTCCGCTTGCGGCCGGACCCGACGTCGGCAGGCAGTGCTCCCGGAGCCGATGCGCCGTCCGAGAACGGGCGCGCCGGCGCCACGTCCTCCCGCACCGTGCCGCCGGCGGTCGATGGGAGCGACCGGGCCTCTGTCGGGGCCATAGAGGATGCCGACGATGGGGGGCGCGGCGGGCAAGGAAGCACGTCCGGCACGACGACGACGGATCCGGAGGGCGGTGACGGTGAGACGCCCCGCAGCACGGACGACCCTGCTGGCGGCACAACGGATTCCGAAGGCGCCACGACGCGCTCGGGCGGCAAGACTGCCACGGATCGTAACGCGACGGCTGACATCCCGATGCCGATCCCCGCCATCACGCTTGGCGTGGACAGCCTCACCGGCGGCGACGCGCAGTGGCCATTGACCATCAAGGGCAATCCGCACCTGCTGATTGCCGGACTGCCGGGCATGGGGAAGACGACCTGCCTGCTGAACCTGTGCCGGCAAATGGTGAACGCGGGTGTCCACCCGATCATATTCTCCTATCACCAGGACATCGACGAGCGGCTCGTGGAACTGGTTCCGTCCGTGCGGTTCGTCGACTTCGACGGGCTGGGATTCAATCCGCTCACGGTGACGAACCGCGAGTCGGCTCGCGCGTACCTCGATGTCGCCGGATCGTTGCGGGACATCTTCGCCGCCATCTTCCCGGAACTGGGCGACCTGCAATGCGAGAGCATTCGCCGAGCTATCAAGGACAGCTTCAGCGAAGCGGGATGGGCGGGGTCGGAAACGGGAGCGCGGGAGCCGGAGTTCGGTCGTTTCGTCGAGATTCTGCGCGCCGAGCCGAAGCCGGACCGTGGATTGCGCACGTTGCTGGCGCGTCTGACCGAACTCGACGACTACGGCTTCTTCGACATCGGAGATACGCGCGAGAGCCTCTGGGAAAGCGACCGGCCCACCGTCGTTCGTATTCACACAACGCAGAACGACGCGCTACAACGGGCATTCGCCTCGCTTGTGTTCTACGGGCTCTACAAGGACATGTTCCGCCGAGGCATTCAGGAACGGATCACGCATGCTCTGATCTTCGACGAGGCCCACCGGGCGGCCGGGTTGAAGCTGATCCCGACCATGGCGAAAGAATGCCGGAAGTACGGCATCTCGCTCGTGTTGGCGTCCCAGGAAGCCAGGGACTTCGACGCGTCGCTGTTTTCCGCGGTCGCCAACTACCTTGTACTGCGCCTGACCGAAGCGGATGCGAAGGCGCTTGTCCGGAATGTCGCCACGGCGAGGCAGGAACGCAGCCTGATCGACAAGATCAAGCAAATGGCTCGATTCAAGGCGCTGTACTTCTGCGAGGGGAAGCAACGGCCCTCGCCGGTCAGCCTCCATTCGCTGGACTGAAGTCGAGGAAAGGGTTGACGACGCGGACCGAGCCGTACACCTGGCGGTGGTTCAGGTCTTCGGTGAACAGCGTGCGGGCTCCGAGCGCCTCTGCTGCAGCGATGATCGCGCCGTCCCAGTAGCTGATCCGGTAGCGCTGACTGATCTCGGCACCGACCTTGACGATGCCCGCGTCGAGCACCTGGCAGGGGAACGCCTCGAGCTGCTCGATCCACTCCAACGCTTCACCCGGGCTCAACGGTTCCTCGAGCTTGTGGACAACGGTGACGTAGAACTCCTGCAGCACCTGGGCGGAGAGCCCGAAATCAAGTGTATCGATCAATTCGAGCGCTCGTGCTCGCTTCGTGGTCTCGCGTGCCGGGGCGGTAACGGCATAGACCAGTACGTTGGTGTCCAGAAAGGCATCAACGTTCATGAAGCTCCTCGCGGGTCCAGGACCGGGAGCCGATGTTCGCCTGGGACCGCCTGCTCAGTTCCATGATTCGCTGCCGGGCCTTGCGGGTCCGATCCTCGCGATTCGCGAGGCCGGTGAGAAACTCCCGGACCAGCGCGTTCACGGTCGAGCCGCGTTCGGCCGCGTACAGCCGGACGGTGCGCAGCACCGTCTCGTCGACGCTGAGGGTGATGTTCTTCATTCACACAGTATATGTGTGAATGTGTTCGGTCCGGAAGCGCTCCTGGCTCACGCACGCCGCGGGCCGGCGGGCGCGCGCACGTCGTCGCGCTCGAGTCGGCTCGTCTCAGAACCGCACGCGCAGGCCGGCGAAGGCGCTCCGCGGGATGCCCGGCGAGACGAAGCGCGGATCGCTGGCGTTCGGCACCTCCGACAGGAACACCTCCAGCTCGGCCAGGGCGCCGAACGTCGCGTAGCGCCGGTCGAACAGGTTGTCGACCCGCGCGAAGATCTCGACGTGCTCGCCGGCGCGGTACACCGAGCGGAGGTTCACGATGCCGTAGCCGGCGAGCCGGGCCTGATCGTTGCCCTCGTCGCCGACGAAGACGCGGCTCGATGCCGTGACCGTCTCCAGCATGACGTCCCAGGCGTCCAGCACCGCATAGCGCAGGCCGCCCTTGAAGCTGTGGCGCGGGATGCCCGGCATGTGGTCGCCCGGCTCGACGTGCACGAAGCCGCCCTCGCTGGCCGCGTCGTTGACCTCCTCGTCGCTCGGCAGCTCGAGGGGCGACTGGAACGTCGCCTCGACCAGCCCGTAGCCGGCGTACCAGCCCAGCCGCCGGACCTGGCCGTTGAGCTCCGCGTCGAGACCGATGCGGCGCGTGTCCCCCGCGTTCTGGAAGTACCCCGTGCCGATCAGCTCGGGCGACGCGACGAACAGGATGTCGTCGGCGATGGCGGTGTGATAGACCGCGACCGACCAGTTGAGCCGCCATCCCGAGCCGTCCCCGACGCGGCCGCGCAGGCCGCCTTCGACCGAGCGCGCCACGGCCTGCTCGAGCGGCGGGTCGGAAATGAACGCGTTGGGCACGCGGCAGGGCTCGGCCGGGTCCGCGCAGCTCAGCTCCGCCGCGGTGGGCGCCCGGTTCGATTCCGCGTAGCGGCCGAAGACGGACGCCGCCTCGCTGAACTGATGCACCAGGCCGGCGCCGACGTTGAAGCGCGAGAAGGTGTGCTCGCCGTCGAGCGAGGTGCCGAGGCGGTCGGCAATCTCGATGCGCGCGTGGTTGAAGCGGCCGGATACGGTGAGGTGCGTCCGGTCCGTGAACGAGAGGGTGTCGCTGAAGTACAGCCCGATGGCGCTGTTCGCCGTGTCGAGGCCGGTGTTGAACACATCGTCCGGGGCCTCGCCGTAGATGCCGGCCAGCAGCCCGGAGCCGGCTACGGTCCGGTCGGGCGTGAGCGAGCCCACCTCGCTGGTGGAGGTGAAGCCGACGTCCGCCAGGTCCGCGGAGACGCCCAGCGTGAGGACGTTCTCGCCGGCGCCGACGTCGGTCGCCGCAACGGCCTGCACCGTGGCGCCGTAGCCCTTCGACCGCGTCGTCGTGCGGTTGAACGCCGCGTTGCCCTCGGCGTCGTCCTCGGTGATGAACTGGCCCGTGTTCGGGTCGACGAGCGGCCGCGCCTCGTCGTCGTCGTCATCGTCGCCGTCGTCGTCGCCGTGATCATCGGCGCCGTTGTCGTCGTCGTCGTCGTCCATCGCGGCGAACCCCATCCCGCCGTTGTCGTCGTCGTCATCGTCGCCGTCGTGCCCGTTCTCCTCTTCCTCCTCGTCATCGTCGTCGTCATCGTCCGCCCCGAAGCAGAGCGTGCCCGCCGGCGCGCCGAAGGGCAGGAAGTCGTCGTCGCACGCCTCGAACTCCGCCTCGTCGCCGTTGAGCGTGTCGCGGTTCAGGTCGCGGTAGTACCCGGTCACCTGCACGGACCAGGTCGGCGAGACGGTGACGTCGAAGCGCCCCTGGACGAAGCCGAGACGGTTCTCCGTAATGTCGGGGTAGGTGAAGACCGCGCTGCGGTCCACGTCGAGCAGCTCGACCGGCGCGGCCGCGTTGCCGTTCAGCCGGGAGTCGGCGTAGGTGAAGCTGACGCCGGCGTCGATTGTCTCGTCCCGGTAGGCGACGTCGGCGACCGCCTGGGTCACCTCCGAGGGGGACGCCACCCGCCAGCCCGTCTCGTCGAACCGCGTGGCCCCGAGGTAGACGGCCCAGGGGCCGTTGCTGGCGCCCCACTCCGCCGTCGCGGAGTAGCGGTCGAACGACCCGCCGGAGACCTCGCCGCGAAAGCCGGCATGGTCGAAGCCGTTCTTGAGGTTCACGATCATGGCGCCGCCCAGCGCGTTCAGGCCGTAGGTCGGCTCCGCGCCGGCGCTGAGCTGCACCTGATCGACGGCGAACTGCGGAATCAGATCGAACTGGACTGTGTCGCCGAACGGCTCGTTGATCCGGACGCCGTTCTGGTAGACGGCCACGCCCTGCGGCAGCCCCAGCAGCGGCGAGGCGGTGAAGCCCCGGAACCGCAGGGTCGGCTGAAACAGGTTGGCGGTGGCGCCCTCCAGCGTGACCGAGCCGAGCTGCTCGTTGAGCGCATCGGCCAGCGACGCCGCGTGCCGATCCTCGAGCTCCGCCGCGGTGACCACGGACACCGTGGCGGGCACCCGGTCCCGGTCGACCTGGCTGCCGGGGGTGGGCCCCACGCCGACCACGTCGACCTGCTGGGCGAACGGCGCGAGCCCCAGTTGCACGTCGGCCCGCAGGGTCTCGCCCGCGGTCAGCCGCAGGCCGGCGCGCCGCTCCGTCCGGAAGCCTGCCATCGAGACGGTGAGCGCGTAGGTGCCGTCCGGAAGGGACGTGAAGCGGTACCCGCCGGTTGCGTCGGTCGTGGCGGTGAGCGCCGCCTCCAGGCCGGCCGCGGTCGCGGTGACGCTGGCGCCGACCACGGCGCCGCCCAGCGCGTCGGTGACCTGGCCCTCGAGCGCGGCGGTCTGCGCCTGCGCACCGGCCGAGCCTAGCAACAACAGCAACAGGCCGGCCCCGACCCGCCGCGTTCCACTCACCGAGCTCTCCCGCATCAGCATCCTCCGTTCTCGACGCTCGCACCTCGGATGAGATATTCCGTGCGGACCGCATCTGTTCAGCCTGATTGTCGAGTCGCTCCCCGGGTTGGGGTGCGGCACCCGGGAGCGGGTGTACACTGGCCCCGGCATGGCGACGCTCCCCCAGGACACCCTGCTCGACCTGGCCCTGCCGGTCCCGCGCCAAGCGGCGGACCCGCGCCTCGTCCGCGGCGAGGTCCTGCTGCTGTTCGACGAGTGCCGGAGCGGCGTGCACCGCTACGTGCGGTCGCTGGGGATCGGTGTCAGCGACAGCGAGGACGTGGTGCAGGAGACCTTCCTGGCGCTCCACCGACACCTGCTCCGCAACGGCGACCGCTCGAACCTGCGGGGCTGGGTGTTCCGCGTCGCCAGGAACCTCGCGCTGAAGCGACGCACCCGGCGGAGCTGGTCGGCGCGGATCGTCTTCGCCGGCGCGGTTGCGGCGGACCGCGTCGACCCGGCGTCGAATCCGGAGGAGCGGCTGCTGGCCGGCCAGCGCCAGTCGCACCTGCGGGCGGTGGTCCGGGCGCTGCCCGACCGCGACCGGCAGTGCCTCCGGCTCCGGGCCGAGGGCCTGCGCTACCGGGAGATCGCCGGCGTCCTCGGCGTCTCGGTGGGCACGGTCGCCAGCTCGCTGGCGCGGGCCGCGACGCGCGTGCGGCGGGCGGACGAGAGTGCGGAGTCTGCACCATAGAATGGTGCAGACTCCGCAAGGCGCGCACAGCGCGCCTCGGCGGTAGCGGCGCGGGGCAATGGGGGTCCCCGCGAGCGGACGCCGGGGGTTCGGGGCGAAGCCCCGTCAGATTGATGCTGCGCACAGCGCGCCTCGGCGGTAGCGGCGCGGGGCGAAGGGGTCCCCGCAAGTGGACGCCGCGGGTTCGGGGCGAAGCCCCGTCCAGGTAACGATGCGCTGGAATCAGTGGCACGCATCCGACGAGGACCTCCTCCTATGGGAGGAGGACGAGCTGCGACCGCGGCGGCGGTCGCGTGTCGACCGTCACCTGCGCGAGTGCCGGCGCTGCGCCCAGCGCAGCCGGGCCCTGCAGGAGGCGCTGGCGGCGCTCACCGGCGCATGCCGCGACGCCCGGGCAGCCGAGCGTGACGCGCACGCATCGCGAGCCAGCCTGCTGGCGCGGCTCGCGCAGGAATCGGACTCCGCGGCCGGCGCAGCAGGCCCGACCGCGTGGCCCCGGCTGCTGTGGCGGGGCGGAGCGGTCGCCGCGGCGGGGCTGGCGGCCGCTGCCATCGTGGCGATGCTCAGCGACGGATCGCACGAGGGGGGCCGCGCACGCACCAGCGTGGCCTCGCGCGGCGGCGGGCCGGAAACGGCGCTGCCCCGTCGGGATCTGACGCCCGGCGTCGTGCGCACGGTGTCCGTCGACGAGATCTGCCGGCGCGAGCGGGACGCGGCCAGCCCGCTGGTGGCCGCCTCGGTGGCGAGGCAGGTCTTCGAGAACTACGGCGCCGACTACCGGCGGGCGGAAGAGTACGAGCTCGACTTCCTGATCACCCCGGAGCTCGGCGGAACGGCCGACGCGCGCAACCTGTGGCCCCAACCCTACGGGTCCACGCGGTGGAACGCCTACGTGAAGGACGAGCTGGAACAACTCTTCCGGCGGCTGGTCTGCGACGGGACCATCGACATCTCGACCGCGCAGCGCGAGATGGCAACGGACTGGATCGCGGCCTACCGGCGCTACTTCGACACCGACCACCCGCGCACGGGCGCCGCGCGGCGCGACGGCTAGGAGCCCGGGACAATCGTTTCGCAGCCGCTCGACGACCGCGGGGCACCGCCGGGACGCCCCCGGCACGACCCGGTGCTGACCTGGGACCAGGCGTTCGCCGCCGGCTCCGAGGTGGTCGGCGGGAAGGGCTGGAACCTCGCCCGGCTGGCCCGCTACGGCTTCGAGGTGCCGCCCGGCGGCGTCGTGGCCGCGTCCGTCTACGCCGAGCTGTTCCGCACGCCGGACGTCGCCGCCCTGGCGGCGCAGCTCGCGGCGGTGACGGCCGACGACGCCGGCAGCGGCGACGTGCAGGCGCAGCTCGCCGCGCTCCGCGACCTCGTCGTCCGGACCGGCCTCCCCGCGGGCGCCCGCGCCGAGCTGGGCCGGTTCCTGGACCGGGCGGGCCTGGACGGCCGGCCGCTCGCCGTCCGCTCCTCCGCCGCGGCCGAGGACGGCGCCCGCGCGGCGTTCGCCGGCGTCCACGAGAGCTATCTCGGCGTGACCGGGCTCGACGCGGTGTGCGCCGCCGTGGCGCGTTGCTGCGCGTCGTTGTGGACCCCGCACGCCGTCGCCTATCGGCGGCGGCTGGGCGTTGCCGACGACGCCACGCCCTGCGCGGTGGTGCTCTGGGAGATGGTCGGCGATCCCGGCCGCGGCCCGCTGGCGGCCGGCGTCGCGTTCTCGTGCGACCCGCTGACGGGCGAGCGGCAGGTCGTGACGATCGAGCTGGCCGCGGGGCTGGGCGACGCGGTCGTCCAGGGAGCTGTCGCGCCGCAGCGGTACGCGGTGCGCCGGCCGGGCCTGGACACCGAGATCGCGCGGTTGGACGACACGGGCGGCGGCGCCGTCCTCGACGAACGGGAGATCGCGGCGCTGGCGGCTGCCGTGGTGCGGGTCCACTGGGCGCTCGGCGACGGGGACACGCCGCAGGACGTGGAGTGGGCCTACGACGGCACGACCTTCTGGATGCTACAGTCCCGGCCGGTCACCCGCCTGCCCCGCTGGACCTTCCCCGGCGTGCCCGGGGAGACCCCGACCTGGTCGGACGGCAACATCCGCGACTCCTTCCCGCGGCCGCTGACCATGGCCACCTGGTCGCTGCTGGACACGACCGGGCAGGCCATCGTCTACGCGTCGGCGCAGATCGCGGAGTACCCGCTGCCGGCCGGCATGCAGGTGTTCCGCCGCTTCGGCGGGCGTCCCTACTTCGATCTCGACAGCCTGCAGTGGAGCCTCTACGACTCGCTCGGCATTCCGCCGGCCGAGACGAACCACACCCTGGGCGGATTCCAGCCGGAGCTCCCGGTGCCGGACGGGCACCCGCTTTGCGGCCGCGCCGGCCTCGCCCGCCTGCGGCGCCGACTGCGGCTGGGACGGCGACTGCGGCGGTTCCACCGGGAGGCCCCTCCGCGGATCGACGCGCTGGTCGCACGCGCCCTGGAGAGCCGCGCGGCCGACCTCTCGACCCTGAGCGACGCCGCGCTGCTGGCGCGCTTCCGGGACCTGCAGGCGCTGGGCCTCGCCTATCAGCCGGTCCTGCAGCTCGCCGCGACCTACTACGGAGGCTGGGTGAGGCTGCTGGAGGGCGCCCTGAAACTGGTCTCGCGCGGCGCGGCACGGTCGCTCGTCACCCGTCTCCTGGCGGCGTCGGGCAACGTGGCCAGCGCCGAGCAGGGGTACCGCGTCAGGGAGCTCGCCGACAGCGCCGCCGGCGACCCCGCCGCGCTGGCCGCGCTGCGGGACCCCGACCCGTTTGCCTGGCGCAGGCTGCCGGCAGACGCCCCGTTCCGCACCGCGCTGGAAGACTACCTGGACCGCTACGGCCACCGGGCGGTCTTCGAGATGGAGCTCGCCAGCCCCCGCTGGGCCGACGATCCGCGCTACGTGCTCGAGCAGGTGCGTTTCCACCTCGACCACCCGTCCGCGCCCGATGCGCGGTCGCGCGCCGCCGACGTGCGGCGCCGGACCGAAGCCGAGCTGGCCGCGGTCCCCGCCTGGCTGCGGCCGATCGCGCGGCGGATTCTGGCCCGCGCCCGACTGGGCGCGGCGCTCAGGGAGAACGCCAAGTCGGGGTCCGCGGCGGCCGTCGCCCTCATCCGGCAGATGTGCCTGGAGGTGGGACGGCGGCTGCAGGCCGCCGGCCGCATCGCCGCGGCGGACGACGTCTTCCACCTGAGCCTGCTCGAGGTCGAGGCGTGGCTGACCGGCGCCTGGGACGGGTCCGGCGCCGGTGCGCTGGTCGCCGACCGCCGGGCGCGGCTCGCCGCCCAGCAGGCGCAGGAGATGCCCGGCGTGATCACGGAATCGGCCCCGGCGGCGCCGGGCGCACCGGCGCGCCAGACCGCGCCCGCGCCGCCGGACGGCGACGCGTGGACGGGCGTCGCGGCCGCCCCGGGCGCGGCCGAGGGCGCCGCCTGCGTGCTGCGCACGCCCCACGACGGCGGCCGGATGCGCCGGCTCGACGTGCTGGTGGCGCCCTCCACCGACCCCGGCTGGACGCCGCTGTTCCTGCGCGCCTCGGCCCTGGTGACGGAAACCGGCGGCTATCTGTCGCACGGCGCCGTCGTGGCCCGCGAGTTCGGGCTGCCGGCGGTGGTCAACGTGCGTGACGCCATGCGCCTGATCGCCGACGGCGACCGGCTCCGCGTCGACGGCGACGCCGGCCGCGTCACCCGCCTCTGATCGCGCGCGGGCCGACCGCCCGGCCACCGAACGCAAGCAAGGCGCGCACAGCGCGCCTCGGCGGTAGCGGCGCGGGGCGTAGGGGTCCCCGCAAGCGGACGCCGGGGGTGCGGGGCGCAGCCCCGTCTGATTGAAGCTACTACTGCGGGGCGACGATCGTCGCCCCGGCCAGCCCGGCTATCGCGGCCAGCGTCGTCTGCGCCGCGTTGAGTCCCAACCGGAAGTCGTCGTCGGAGTACGTCCGGTAGAGGTCGGTGGGCTGGTGCCAGTGGGGGTTCCAGCCCGCGCCGATGTGCATGCCGCGCTCGTTCTCGCGCAGGCTGATCGACGGCGTCAGGTCCATGAACGGGGTCGAGTCGGTGTTGGTCATGTGGGGCCCGACCGCCGCCGGGTAGTCGGTGGCGTACGCGTCGTTGGCGGCCTTGAAGCGGAAGGCCAGCTCGCGCGACGCCTCGGCCAGCTCCGAGCGCGACTGGAACTCGATGTTGATGTCCGCCTCGCGGCGCTGCCGCGGGCTGACCGCGCCGTCCGCCCCCGGCGCCCCGTGGTCGAACAGCATCATGTCGTGCTGGATCATGCCCAGCCAGCGGGGCTCGGGGTAGCGGCCGGAACCCGGCGGCTCTTCCACGCCCTGCAGCTCGCGCCGGTCCGCGACGTACGCGCGGCTGCCGTTGAGCCCGGTCTCCTCGTTGTTCCACAGCGCGAAGCGAATCGACACGGCGGTCCGCACGTCGGGCGCGCTGAGGATGCGCGCCAGCTCCATCACCAGCGCCGTGCCCGACGCGTCGTCGTCGGCCGCCTCGCCGAACCCGTGGCCGTCCATGTGGGCGCCCAGGATGTACATCTCGTCGGGGCGCGCGGCGCCGACCCGGGTGCAGTAGACCTGCGACCGCTCACCGTTGGTCGGCTCCTCGAGGTTGAGCGCGCGCAGGGCCTCGTCGGGCTGGGCCAGCGGATCGCGGGCGACACCTGTCGGCCGCCGGTAGCCGAATATCGAGCTGCCGCCCGGACCGCTGCCGTTGCGTCCGATGCGACCGCCGGTCGGGGTCGGTCCCGGCGGGTTCAGCGGACCATCGCCCGCGCGCCGGGGCCTTGCGCCGTCGCGGGGCGGCGGATCGTAGGTGTAGTGGTGCCGCTCGGTGGCGCAGCCGGCCGCCTCGAGCTGCGCCTCGATCCAGTCGACGGCCTCCCGGTTGCGGCGCGTCCCCTGCCGGCGGTCGCCGAACTGCGTCAGGCCCCTGATGACGGCCTTGTAGCGTTCCAGATCCAGCCGGCCGACGAGCACCGCGACCGGGTCGTCCGCACCGGCCGCATCCTGCTGCCCGGCCACGACGCGCTCGCGGCCCGCTCCCGGAACCAGAAGCAGAACGACTGCTATCGCCACTGTCGCACGCATCGGATCGCCCCTACTTCCTGCGGTTGTCCTTCACTGCGCATGCCAGACTGACAGTTCGGGCGAGCTCCCACGAGCCCCTGTCGGTTGAGTTGTCGTCGTTGACTCCGGCGTACCGTTGCTTCACGGCCCCTGCTTCGCGGCAGCCTCCAGGGCGCGCTCACCGGCCAGCACGTTGGCGATCGAGTAGTTCCCCTCGTGGCAGGCGTACTCGTAGATGACGTAGCCGGGGGGGCTGGTGAGCGGCAGCTCCACGGTGAAGGGCCGCGTGTAGGTCGCCGGGTCGTGAATCGTGTAGCGGTACTCGATGGTGTCGGCGTCGATGCGGGTGAAGCGCTCCACCGCACGCAGGTCGCGGGTGCCCGGGAACCCGCGCCACGTCGTGTCGTCGCGGTAGTGCGTGGTCTCGACCACGAGCGTGTCGCCTTCCCAGCGGCCGCGTCCGTCGCCGTTCCACTGGCGGATGCGCCCGTCGATGCGCGGTCGCCCGTCGACGGGCACGACGCGGATGTCGTGGATCATCTCGTTGAGAATGACGACCTGCCCGGGCGCCTGGAAGATCTGGTAGGTGTTGCTGTAGCCGGACGGCACCGGCGGCACGCGCTGGTAGGTCATGCAGCGCTCCTGCAGCGGCCGGTCCTCCCAGGAATCGTAGGGATGGTCGCGGCGGTACTCGCGCAGCGCGGCCTGCTGCCGCGCGGCGGCGGGCGTCAGGGGCGGCAGCCGCCCGTCGGGCGGGTCGACGATGAGCGACGTGCGCCCGGTCGAGGTGCCCCGATCCCACCAGATCTGGTCGTACGCGAGGGCAAGGTCGCGGTCGCGCGACAGCTCGCCGCGCCGCTCCGACGACGCGCGGGTCGCGTCGGCCAGATTCTGCGCGGCCACCTCCTCCGGCGTCAGGAACTCGCGCCCGGCCAGGGTCTCCGGCCGTTGCAGCGGCGTGAACGTGGCGTAGGACCAGATGCCCTGCAGGTCCGGATCGCCCCACGGCGTCCGCAGGGTCGTCGGCTCCGGCGCCGACGCGGCCTCCTGACCGGCGGCCGGCGCCGGCATCAGCCCCGCCGCCGCAACCATCGCCGCCACCGACCACGGCAACCATCCACGAGTCATGTCAACCTCCTCCGCTCCCGAGGGCAGGTATCCGACTTCCTGGTGCTATTCTACGGACGCGGGCGCATTCTGGTGGCGCCGACTGGAGGCCTGACGATGAGAAACGGAATGCCGGCGGTGCTCGCGGCGGTCCTCGCGTTCGGCACGTTGGGCGCGCTCGGCGCGGCACCGGCCGCGGCCGAGGACATCGAGATCACCGAATGGGTGGTCCCGTGGGAGAACACGCGGCCGCGCGACCCCTACGTCGACGGTCAGGGGCGCGTCTGGTTCGTCGGCCAGCGGGGCGACTACCTGGCCTACCTCGACCCGGCGACGGGCGACTTCCGGCGCTACGAGCTCGACCCGGGCACCGGACCGCACAACCTGATCGTCGACGACGACGGGCTCGTGTGGTACGCGGGCAACCGCGCGCGGCACATCGGCCGGCTCGATCCCGAGACCGGGGCCATCGAGAAGTTCATGATGCCGACCCCCGACGCGCGGGACCCCCACACGCTCACCTTCGACCACAACGGCGACATCTGGTTCTCGGTGCAGATCGGCAGCTTCGTCGGCAAGCTGGGCACGCAGACCGGCACCGTGGAGCTCATCCCGGTGGAGGGCGGCGGGCGGCGGCCCTACGGCATCGTGGTCGACGCGGACAACCGCGCCTGGTTCTGCCAGTTCGGCACGAACAGGCTGGCCACGGTCGATCCGGAGACGCTGGAGCTCGAGGAGTTCGAGCTGCCGCGGGCCGAGGCCCGGCCGCGCCGGGTGGCCCTGACGTCGGACGGGCGCCTGTGGTACGTCGACTACGCCGGCGGCCGGCTCGGCCGGCTCGATCCGGCCAGCGGCGAGGTCCGGGAGTGGGCGGTCCCCGGCGGGGCCGAGGCCCGGCCGTACGGCATGGCCGTCGACGCCGACGACCGGCTGTACTTCGTGGAGTCGGGCGTCCGGCCGAACCGCTTCGTCGGCTTCGACCCGGCCACCGAGGAGTTCTTCGCGGCAGCCGACATCGCCAGCGGCGGCGGCACCGTGCGCCACATGTACTACCACCCGCCGACGCGCGACATCTGGTTCGGCACCGACACGAACAACATCGGCCGCGCGCGCGTCGTGCCGTAGGTGGTGCCGCAGGCGGCGTCTGGCGTCACGCTCGACCTGCCCGCCGGCGGCATGGCGCCGGGCGTCCCGTGACAAGACGCGCACGCCCCGTCGGGATGGCGTGCTACTATTGACACATGGGCGATCTGGTCAGGCTGATGACGCTGGAGGGCGCCGGCGTACTGCTGGTGCTCGTGTGGCTGGTCGTCAGGCTGGAGTGGATCCGGTCCGAGAACACGAACGCGCACAGGGCCATCGCCAGGAACATCGACGACGTCAGGAAGAGCGTCGACGACGTCAGGAACAGCGTCGACGACGTCAGGAACAGCGTCGACGACGTCAGGAGGAACCTCGACGACGTCAAGCAGGACGTTCGGATGGTCATCAAGCACCTGCTGGAGCGCAAGCCTGCGGCGCCGGAAACGTGACCAACGACATGGTCGCCCCCCCGGACGGGCGTATCTTGAGGAACGAGTGATGCCGTTCCCGCAATCAGTAGATGTCAGCCTGCCAGGTGCGGCCGCGTGCCAGGACCACGCTGCCGCGAAGGCATCGGCAACGCCGGCCCGAGGGTGGCTTGCAATCTTTTTTCGCCCCGCATGTATTTTTCTGTTGACAGCCCGCTTCGAGGCCGGCGGCCCGGGATGCGGACTGGCGTCAGGCATGCCGCTCGGACAGCCCTGACCGGCCGCTGTGGGCCTGCCGGCGCCCGGGAAGACAACGCAGCCGCACAGCGGCCCGATCGGCCCGCCTCGGGCCGTACAAGCTGTTGAAAAAGAGGGGGTTATGATGGACTCATGCCTGTCGAGCCCCGCGTCGTTCCCGTTCCGTCCGTCTCGCCTGCCCCGCCGGCCGCGCCGACTGCCGAGGCCGACGTCCCGGCCGCGCAGCCCGCGCGCCCCGACGAGGCCGCGCCCGGCGTCGAGGCGCTCGGCGACCGGATAGCCGACCTCGCCGCCCGCATCCAGGCCGCCACCTACGAGCTGCTCGTCCTCATCCGCCAGTTCGACGAGCGCGGCGGCTGGGAGAGCTTCGCCTCCTGCGCGCACTGGCTGAGCTGGCGCATCGGCCTGGCGCCGGGCGCCGCCCGCGAGAAGGTGCGCGTCGCCCACGCCCTGGCGAAGCTGCCGCGGCTGAGCGAGGCGCTGCAGCGCGGCGCCGTCTCCTACTCGAAGGTACGCGCCGTCACCCGCGTGGCAACTCCCGCGACCGAGCAGGCGCTGCTCGACGTCGCCCTCGCCGGCACCGCCGCGCACGTCGAGCAGATGGTCCGCACGTGGCGCCGGGTCGACCGCGCGGCCGAGCAGGCGGAGGACCGGCGGCGGCACGAGTCGCGCGCCCTCCACACCTGGGTGGACGACGACGGGATGATCGTGGTCCGCGGCAGGCTGACGCCGGAGGTGGGCGCCGTGCTGCGGCGGGCGCTGGACGCGGCGCTCGATGCGGGGGCGAAGACGGCGGGACCGGCGGCGGGAGCAGATGCGGCGGCAGGTGGGGAGCCGCACGCCGCGGGCCCCGACGCGACGGCGCGGGACGCTGCGGCGCCGGACGCAACGGCGCCGGAGGCCCCGGCCCCGGATGCAGCGGTGCCGGACGCAACGGCACTGGACGCGACGGCGCCCGATGCGGCGGCCGGGGCGACGGTGGGCGCGGAGGCTGCGACCGGGGAGGCCGGCGACGAGATGGCCCCGACCATCGCGCAGCGGCGGGCCGATGCGCTGGGGATGGTGGCCGAGTGCGCGCTGGCCGGCGGGCTCGACAAGGGGACGGCCGGCGACCGCTACCAGGTGGTCGTGCACGTCGACGCCGACACCCTGGCGGACGACGGTGAGCAGGGCGAGGACCCTGCGGCCGCCGCCCGGCCTCACGACTCCGCCGACGTCGATGGCGCCGCTGTCGATCGCGCCGTCGACGATCGCGCCGTCGTCGATGGCGCGGCTGCCAGCCGGCCCGGCGAGTCGCCCGCCGTCGACGGCGCCGCCGCCGCAGGCCCTGGCCCCGAGAGGCCGGCGCCGTACGTTCCAGCGGGAACGTACCCGCGGCGCGCGGGGGAGGTCTCCCCCGCCGCGGACGAGGCGTCTCCCGCGTTACCGGACGGCCTGTCCCGGCCCGACCCCGACGTTGACGGAGCGCCTCGGCGGCGCCGCACCGCCTGCCCCGGCCCCGCCGGCGGCCAGTCGGCCCTCGACGAGGCGGGCGGCATCCACGTCTCCGCGGAGACAGCCCGGCGGCTGGCCTGCGACGCCGCGACCGTGACCATGAGGCACGGGCCGACCGGCGAGGTCCTGGACGTCGGCCGCCGCACGCGCACCATCTCGCCCGCCCTGCGCCGGGCACTGGCGGCCCGCGACCGGCACTGCCGCTTCCCCGGGTGCGCGGCAACCCGCTGCGATGGGCACCACATCGAGCACTGGGCGCAGGGCGGGGCGACCGCGCTCGGCAACCTCGTGCTGCTCTGCCGGCGGCATCACCGGGCCGTGCACGAGGAAGGGTTCCGGGTGGCGCTCGACGCGGCGGGTGAGGCGCGCTTCCTGCGGCCCGACGGCCGGCCGCTGCCGGAGGCGCCGGCACTGCCCGCGGTAACCGACGCGCCGCTGGCGCCGGTGACGGCGCGGCTCGACCGGGCGGGCATCCGCATCGGCCCGCACACGGCCACGCCGGCCTGGCGCGGCGAGCGGCTCGACGTCGACTGGGCCGTCAGCGTGCTGTGGCGGCCGCGCGGGGACGGCGCGGACGACGTGCTGCCCGAGGCGCCGTAGGCGCCTCGCACCGCATGTCGCGTTCTCGACCGCTCCGTCAGCCGGTCCGGGTCTTGTGTGCGCCCGGGTCACCTGTCGGTGGCGGCGGGCGGAGCCGTTCCGCTATGCCCCTACCTTCTGGTGGCCCATGCCGGTTCGGCAAGCGGCGTGGAGTGCGGATGCGGCTTGCACCGAAGGCGCTGGCGCCGAGGTAGTGGCCGACGCCGCTCTCGTCGAGCGTATCGCCGCGGGCCATTGCGGTTCGGTGAACGCCGCCGCCAAAGGCTGCGGCAGTTGACCGCGTCGGCCAAGACCTTGGGGTCGTGCTCGTTGGCCTTCGGCAGCGCACGGCCTCGCTTTTTCGCTGATCGGGACACCCGGAAACGGCAACATAGTTTCCGCCGGAACGCCGCACCGCCTCCCGCGAACAGTCCCGGCCGAGCCAACCGCTGGACGCCGCATCAAGCACGCGGAGCCGGCTCCAAAAGCGACGTGTCTTTGCGGTGCCTCAAGGCGTGAGTGCCCACCCGAACGACTCGCGGTCCGTGGTGGGCGTCCGCCGTCACACCAGCGGCCGGGTGTCCACCGTCACCGTGAGGACGTCGAGATCGTAGAACTGCTCGTGCCGCACCTCTTTCGCCACGTGGCGCAGGATGCGCGGCCCGACGTCCCTGACGATCTCGTGCGCCTCGTCCAGCTTGCCGAGCCGGGCCTCGAGGTTGGCGTCGTCGGGACCGCTGACCAGCTCGATCTGCAGGACGTCGTCGACCGGCCGCACCGCGATGCGGATGGGCCGCGGCGCCGACTCCGCCTGCCGCTCGAGCAGGTACAGGAACGCCTCCTCGCCGGCGAGCTGCAGGCGGTTGGTGGCCGTTTCGTCCCAGCCGGCGCCCTCGGCGGCGGCATCGAGCGCGGCGCGCAGCCTGGATAGCGAACGCACGCTCGGCTCCAGCACGTCGCGCCGGCCGCGCTGCCGCAGCGACACCAGCAGCGTCAGCGCCATGGCCATGATGCCGCCGGCCGCCATGCCGTTGTCGAGCACGCCCCGCGACCACGCCGGGAGGTGGTCGGGGAAGATGACGCCGTTCTGGAAGCCGATCCCGATCCAGAACGAGATGCAGACGACGAGACCCTTCTCGTAGCCGAACCCGCCCGCGGTGACCATGCGCACGCCCTGGCGGAACAGGAGGACGATGAGGACGAAGAGGTAGGCGCCGGCGACCGGATCGGGCACCACCCGCAGCAGGGCCGGGAGCTTGGGCAGGAAGGCCGTCAGGACGATGATGACCCCGCCGTAGAGCGCCACGCGCCGCGCGGCGACGCCGGTCAGGTCGCCGATGGAGATGCTCGTCGAGTAGGTGGTGTTCGGCACCGTGGCGGCGATGCCGGAGAGCAGATTGCCGACGCCGTCCGCGTTCAGCGCGCGCTGGACCACCTTGAAGTCCACCGGCACCGGGGTGCGATGAGAGACGCGCTGGATGGCGACGGCGTCGCCGTAGGTCTCGATGGCGCCGATGATGGTGACGATGATGAACGGAACCAGCAGGCCGACGAACCGCGCATCGAACGACAGGTCGAGGCCGGGCCAGCCGCTCGCGGGCAGGCCGAACCAGGCGGCGTCGAGCAGCGGCGTCCAGTCCAGCATCCCGGTGGCGGCCGCGACCACGCTCCCCGCCAGAACGCCGAAGAGCGGCGCCCACAGGCGGGTCGCGCCCTGGGCGTAGAGCGACACCAGGGTGATGGTCGCGAAGGCCGCGAAGGCCACCAGCGGCCCGCCCATGGCGCCGGGGTCCACGCCGGCGGGGACGCCCGCCAGCAGGTCCGTCGTGATGGGAAACACGTTGACGGCCAGCAGCATGATCACCGTGCCGCCGACCGTCGGCGTGATCAGGCGGCGGAACAGCGACAGCCGGGCCGAGAACAGGAACTGCACGAGCGACGAGACGATCACGAGCGTCGCCAGCAGCGGCAGGCCGCCGGCGGCCACCGCCGCCATCGAGACGCCGATGAACGCGCCCGACGTGCCCATGTAGAGGGGATACCCGGCGCCTATCGGACCCACCGGCCGGGCCTGCAGGATGGTCGCGAGGCCGCAGATCAGCAGGGCCGAGAACACGGCCCACTCCACCCCCTCGGGATGGTTCGCGGCCCTGAGCACGATGATCGGCGTGAGGATGATGGGGGTCAGGATGAGAGCGACCACCTGCAGGCTGAGCCCCAGGGTCAGCGCTTCCGACGGCGTCTCGTCGACGGCGTAGCGGAGGCGGGAATTCGCCGTCGATCCGCCAGGTTCGGTCATCGCGTCGCCGTCGTCAGCGCCCGCCGGCGCGGCGGCCCCGCTGCAGGGCGGCGGCCACGCCCGCGCCGGCCACGACGCCCCCCGACAACGCGCTGACCCAGCCCGGGAACTGCAGCCAGATGGTCAACCCGGCCACGGCGGCAGCGGTGGCCAGCGCCAGCAGCACGCTGGCCAGATACTTGGGAACCCGAATGGTCGCCCGCATCTCCCAGGCGCTCCCGGCGTCGTCCGCCGCCCGCGGCCGGTCGCCGCGCGACCGGCCCATCAGCACCAGCAGCAGCACGATCACCCCGATGACGGCGATTTCGGACGGCCCCACCATTGGTAGACAGTCTAATCCGCCGGACCCACGTGGACGATGCGCTCGCCGCGGTACCGGCCGCGCCTGCGCCCGCCCTCGGGCATGCCGCGCTCGACGAGCCGGCCGTCGTGGCGGTAGTCGTGGAAGAAGAACGGGATGCCTTCCCCGAAGTAGGGATCCATCGAATCCTGCAGGTGCAGGTGCACGTGCGGCTCGCTGCTGTTCCCGGAGTTGCCCACGCGCCCGAGCGGCTGGCCGGCCGCCACGCGGTCGCCGACGCGGACGGTGACCGAGCCGGGCTGCAGGTGTCCGAGGAAGAGGTACTCCGCCGGGCCCACCTCGATGCCGACGTGGTTGCCGAGCCCCGCCAGCCCCCAGCGCCGGGCGCCGATGGCGACGTCCGGCTCGCCGTCGCGCGCGGCGAACACGACGCCCGCCGCCGGCGCGTACACCGGCAGGCCGTAGGCGTAGTAGTCCTCGACGGCGGCGCCGTCCGTGCGGAAGGTGCGCCCGTCGCGGGTCACCAGCAGGTCGTACGCCCAGCGCTGGTCGGGCAGGAACACGTGGTAGTTGACCGGCGCGGTCGATCCGCCCCAGGCCACCGTCACCGGGCCGTCGATCGGCACGCGAAAGGCGACGGTGCTGGGCCGCGCGTCGTGGGACGACGGATACGGGTCGTAGATGGGCAGCGTCGCGACCACGCCGATCAGGCCCCCGTAGGCCAGGAGCTGCCAGTGGTTGACGCCGTGCTTCCAGCGGTAGGCCGAGCGCAGCGAGGCGACCAGCAGGCCCGCGGTCAGGATGGCGAGGATGATGGGGCCCGCGTACCAGATCCACAGCGCGACGTAGCCCGGGCGGGCCCGCAGCGTCAGGAGCAGCGCCAGGTGCAGCGCGACCAGCCCCGGGACGAGGCGCACCCACCCGTCGACGGCCCGCCGCTGGGCAGGGTCCGGCCGCGGCAGCGGGCGCAGCTTGTGGCGCCGCTGACGGATCCACTCCTCGAGCTGGCGTTCGTAGTCATCCTCCGCCATGTCACGGTGACCCGCCGCCGGTCCAGCGGGCGCTCAGGGCGGCGCGGTCGACCGGCGCGCCGCGCAGATAGACCGCGTGGATGCGGCGCGTGTTGGTGATGTCGTCCAGCGGGTTGGCGTCGAGCACCACGAAGTCGGCGCTCTTGCCGGCCTCGACCGTTCCCGCGTCGTCCAGCGCCAGCAGCGCGGCCGAGTTCCGCGTGGCGGCCACGAGCGCCTCGTGCGGCGTCATGCCGGAGGCCACCATGTCGGCCAGCTCGACGTGCGGGGTCCAGCCCGCGTTGCCGTCCGTGCCGAACGCGATCCGCACGCCCTCGGCGTTGAGCCGCGCGAGATTGCGGGCCTGGATGCCGAAGCTCTCCCGAGCGTCCGGCCGATCGGTGTACTGGGCCTGCAGCGCCTCCAGCTCGGCGGGGGGAATCGTCTCGCGCAGCCAGCCGAGGTCCTCCGCCACGCCGCGGTTCGGCAGGTTGGGGACCAGCACGACGTGCGGCCGCTGCCGCCACAGCTCGACGAGCTCGTCGTCGACGTCCCGGTCCCGCACGCCGTGGGCGAACGCGTCGACCCCGGCGCGCAGGAGCCCCTTCGCATCCTCGAGCGTGAACACGTGCGCGGTGACGCGGAGTCCGTGCCGATGCGCTTCGTCGATGATCGCCGTGTACATCCCGGGCGTCATCTTCTCGTAGCGGCCGCCGCGATCGTCGACCCAGATCTTGACCAGGTCGACCTCGAGGGCCGCCAGCTCCCGCACGGCGGCCCGCCCTTCCTCCGCGCTCGTGATCCAGTACGGGAGCGGCGGGCGGCCCGGCTCCGGCCGGGTGATGCCCCGCCCGGCCGTGCGAAAGCGCGCCGCGCCGGGGATGGTCTCCGCGCGCACCTCGAAGGGCGCGCCGGGGGCGTCCCAGCCGAGGCTCATCGCCACGCTCACGCCGTAGTACGCCTTGCGCCGCAGGTCGTCGACGAGCGCCTCGCGCTCGCGGCTCAGGTGCACGTGCGTGTCGACCAGCGCCGGGATGACCGTGCGGCCGCTCAGGTCGACGCGCGCCGCGCCAGCCGGGACCTCGACCTCGCCCGCGCGGCCCACGGCCTCGAAGCGCGTGCCGCGGACGACGATGGCGGCGTCGGCGATGGGCTCGCTGCCGTCGCCGACGATCAGCCGTGCCCCTTCGTACACCGTCACGTCGGCCTGGGCGGCCGCCGGCGGCGGCGCCTGCGCCGCCGCGAGCACCACGAGCGCTGTTGCCGTCGCACAGTTTCGCACCCTGAACATCGCCACCTCCCTCGTACGGTCCGGGTGCTGTACTGTGTTATGAACACGCCAGAAATTCAACCGTTTCCCGAATGAGCTTTCCCGACCTGCGCGCGTTTCTCGACCGGCTGCGGCGCGACGGCGACCTCGTGGAGGTCGCGGCCGCGGTCGACCCGCACCTCGAGGCGGCCGAGATCCACCGCCGCGTCATCGCCGCGGGCGGCCCGGCGCTGCTGTTCACGAACGTGCAGGGCTCGCCCTTCCCGCTGGCCACCAACCTGTTCGGCACCGCCCGCCGCGCGGAGCTGGCGTTCGGCGAACGGCCGTTCCGGCTGATCCGCCGGCTCGTCGAGCTGGTCGAGACCGTGCTGCCGCCCTCGCCGGCCAAGCTCTGGGGAGCGCGCGACGTGGGACTCGAGCTGCTCCGCATCGGGTCGAAACGGGGGGCGCGCGGACCGGTCGCCGACGTCGTCACCGACGACGTGCGCCTGGACGCCCTGCCGGCGCTGACGACCTGGCCCGCTGACGCCGGCCCGTTCATCACCCTGCCGCTGGTCTTCACGGAGCATCCCGACGGGCGCGGCCACAACCTGGGCATGTACCGGCTGCAGATCCACGACCGCCGGACCACCGGCATGCACTGGCAGATCGGCAAGGGCGGCGGCTTCCACTACGCCGTGGCCGAGGCCCGCGGCCAGGCGCTGCCGGTCACCGCGTTCCTGGGCGGACCGCCGGCGCTGATGCTGGCGGCCGTCGCGCCGCTGCCGGAGAACGTGCCCGAGCTGGTGCTGGCCTCGCTGATTGCCGGCGAGCGGCTGCGGCTGGTCGAGGGCCCCTGGCCGCATCCCCTGCTGGCGGCGGCCGAGTTCGCGCTCATCGGCGAGGTGCGCCCGCACGAGCGCCGGCCGGAGGGCCCCTTCGGCGACCACTACGGCTACTACTCGCTGCGGCACGACTATCCCGTGCTGCGGGTCGGCCGCATCGCCCGGCGGCGCGACGCCATCTTCCCGGCGACGGTGGTCGGCAAGCCGCGGCAGGAGGACTTCTTCATCGGCGACCTGCTCCAGGAGCTGCTCTCGCCGCTCTTTCCGCTGGTGATGCCGGCCGTCGAGCGGCTCTGGTCCTACGGCGAGACCGGCTACCATTCGCTCTCCGCGGCCGTCGTCAAGCAGCGCTACGCGCGGGAGGCGATGGCGAGCGCGTTCCGGATACTCGGCGAGGGCCAGCTCTCGCTGACCAAGTTCCTGCTCGTCACCGATCAGCCGGTCGACCTCAAGGACTTTCCGGCCACGCTCGAGCACCTGCTGGCGCGCACGCGTCCGGAAACCGACCTGTACGTCTTCTCCAACCTGTCGATGGACACGCTCGACTACACCGGACCGGCCGTCAACCTGGGCTCGAAGGGCATCTGGCTCGGCCTCGGCGATCCGGTGCGGGAGCTGCCCCGCGAGTTCTCGGCGGCCGAGCTGCCGGCCGGGATCTCGGAGGTCCGCGTGTTCTGCGGCGGCTGCCTGGTCGTCGGCGCGCCGGCCGTCGGCCTGGATCCTGACGCGCCGGCGCGCGTCGCGTCGCACCCGGCGTTCGCCGGCTGGCCCCTGATCGTGCTGACGGACGAGCCGGGACGCGCCGTGCGGAGCCCGATCAACTTCCTGTGGACGACTTTCACCCGCTTCGAGCCGGCGGCCGACATTCACGCGGCCGCGACCCGCGTGGTCCGCAACCACCTGGCCTACGCGCCGCCGGTCGTGATCGACGCCCGGCTCAAGCCGGGGTTCCCGCGTGAGGTTGCGTGCCGCGACGATATCGCCTCGCGGGTCAGCCGGCGCTGGCGCGAGTACTTCCCGGCGGGCGGCGTCGAGATGGGAGACAGCGAGGCGGCCCATCTCGACTGAATCTCTCTTCCCAACGCGGCGGTGGTGGTGGTAGCCTCACGCATACGAAGGAGATCTGTCATGCGCAGTTGGACCAGGAACGTATCGATCGTCAGCGTGGCCATCGCCGCGGCCGTGGCGAGCGCCGTCATCACGGCCTCGGTGATGCGCCCGGCGGCCCAGGGCGGCGACGTCGCCCGCACCGCGGACGGCCGGCCCGACTTCAACGGGATCTGGCAGGCCCTCAACGAGGCCCACTGGGATCTGGAGGCCCACGCGGCCCGGCCCGGGATGGTGACCCAGCCGGGAGTCTATCCGTTCGAGTACGCCGAGGTGCCCGCCGCGCCGGTGGTGGCGCTCGGGGCCGCCGGGGGCGTCCCCGCGTCGGTGGGCGTCGTGCAGGGGGACGGAAGGATTCCCTACACCGCGGAAGCGGCGCAGATCAAGGCGGAGAACCAGGCGAACTGGATCGACCGCGACCCGGAGCTGAAGTGCTATCTGCCGGGCATTCCGCGCGCGATGTACATGCCCTACCCGTTCCAGATCATCCAGAGCACCAACAAGATCCAGATGGCCTACGCGTTCACCAGCACGGCGCGGACCATCCACCTCGACGAGGTCGAGCGGCCCCCCGACGACACCTACATGGGGCATTCGGTCGGGCGCTGGGAGGGTGACACGCTGGTGGTCGACGTCAACCGGTTCAACGGGAAGAACTGGTTCGACCGGGCGGGCAACTTCCACAGCATCGATCTGGTCCTGGAGGAGCGGTTCACGCCGATCTCGTCCGACGCCATCCAGTACGACGTGACGATCACGGATCCGAACACCTTCACGGAGCCCTGGCAGATCTCGATGCCGCTCTACAAGCGCCTGGAGCCGAACGCGCAATTGCTCGAGTACCGCTGCATCGAGTTCGTCGAGGAGTTCCTCTACGGGCACGTGCGCAAGGAGCCGCTGGTTACGCGCTGGGAGGGCGAGACCATGATCGTGGACATCACGCGCAAGGTGCCCGAGGGCAACGCGTTCTACGACTGGTACCGCAAGTAGCGAGAGGAGAAGCCATGCATAGCAAGCTCATCGTCGGTGTGCTCGGAGTCGGTCTGCTGCTGGCGGCGTTCGCGACGCCGGCCGCGGCGCATCACGCCTTCGCGGCCGAGTTCGACGCCAACAGCCCGGTCAACTTCGCCGGCACGGTCACGCGCATGGAGTGGGTCAACCCGCACGTCTGGATCCACATCGACGTCGCGATGGACGACGGGTCGACCGAGAGCTGGGCGTTCGAGGGCGGCACCCCGAACGTGCTCTTCCGCCGCGGCTTCACCAAGGAGTCGCTGCTGCCGGGGACCGAGATCCACGTCGACGGCTATCAGGCCAAGGACGGCACGAACCGCGCCAACGGCCGCGACATCACCTTCCCCGACGGCACGAAGCTGTTCCTCGGCTCGTCCGGCACCGGGGCCCCCTACGAGCTGCGGCCGGAGAACACCGCGCCGCGGGGCGTGCGATGAAACGCCGCTTGCTCGCGAAGAGGGGCGCGGGCGCAGCCCTGGTCGCCGTCATCGTCCTGCTGAACCTCGCGCCGGCCGCGGGGCAGACGCAGGCCGGAGGCGAGCAGCCGCAGGCGGCGCCCGCGGCCGCCACCCCATGGGGCGACCCCGACCTGCAGGGCCTGTGGACCACGCGCTACGACACGCCCCTGCAGCGGCCCGCCCGGTTCGCGGACCAGGAGTTCTTCACCGACGAGGAACGGGCCGCGCTGGACATCGAGCGCACGGCCATCCTCGAACGCGACCCGCGGCCGACGGTCGGCAACCCCCTCGCCTCCGGCGGCGCGTACAATCGGGCGGTCTTCCTGACGCACAAGGAAACCGGCCGCCGCACGTCGCTGATCGTGGATCCGCCGAACGGGCGCATTCCTCCGTTGACGCCGGAGGCGCAGGAGCGGCGGCAGGCCCTGCGTGAATACCAGCTCGCCCTGCTGCAGGCCACGGACACCTGCAAGGATGGCCTGTCCGGATGCGCGGGGGGCACGTACGGACCGCCGTCGCCGCGGCGCGACGAGACGCCGCCGATGTATCTGACGGTGAACGTGAACCGCGCCAACGGCCCGGAGGACCGCGGCCTCGGCGAGCGCTGCATGCTGGGCCGCCTGCCCGACTTCGGCGGCGCCGCCGGCTTCGTGCTGCAGGTCATCCAGTCGCCCGAAGCCGTGTCGATCTTCTACGACACCGGCCAGGGACAGGGCTGGCAGCGTGTCATCCCGGTGACCGACCGCCCGCACCTGCCCTCGGACCTCCGCCAGTGGCGCGGCGACTCGCGCGGCCGCTGGGAAGGCGACACGCTGGTGGTCGACGTCACCAATTTCGGACCCAAGACCGACTTCTTCGGCGCGCGCGAGAACCTGCATCTCGTCGAGCGCTGGAGGCGTATCGACGCCGAGACGCTCGAGTACGTGGTCACGATCGAGGATCCGACCACGTGGACGCGGCCGTGGACCGTGGCGCTCAATCTGGCGCTGCAGGACAACCGGGCGAACCGCATCTACCGGGAGCCCCGCTGCCATGAAGGCAACTACGGCATGCCGGGGCTCCTCGCCGGCGCGCGCGCCGACGAGCGGGCGCACGCCGAGGGCCGCGGGCCGCATCCGGCCACCATCTGCAGCGCGGGCTGCGGCGCCGGGCTCGCCGCGGAGGACCGCGACCCGTTGCGCTAGGAGTCTGCGCCGTAGAACGGCGTAGCGTCAGTCGTTCATCGTGACGGCGCAGGTTCCGACCGGGATCTGCGCCGTTTCTTTTTCCACCGGCAAGCTGACACACCCATGCACGTCCAGGTGCTCCAGCACGTCCCGTTCGAGGGCCCCGGCAGCATCGCCGACTGGCTGGCGGCCCGGCGCGCGCACGTCGGCTGCACCCGGCTGTTCGCCGGGGATCCGCTGCCGCGCGCCGACGAGATCGACGCCCTGGTCGCGATGGGCGGACCAATGAGCGTCAACGACGAGGACACGCTGGGCTGGCTGCGTCCCGAGAAGCAGCTCGTGCGCGACGCCGTGGCGCGCGGCATCCCCGTGCTGGGCGTCTGTCTGGGCGCGCAGTTGATCGCGAGCGCGCTCGGCGCGCGGGTGTACGCGGGCCCCGAGCGCGAGATTGGCTGGTTCCCGGTCAACGGGGTCCCGGACGCGGCGCCGGGCTTCCGGCTCCCGCCCGAGTTCCTCGCCTTCCACTGGCACGGCGAGACGTTCGACCTGCCCGCGGGCGCCGTCCGCTTGGCCGGTAGCGCCGCCTGCGAGAACCAGGCGTTCCGGATCGGACGCAGCGCCGTCGCGCTGCAGTTCCACCTGGAGACGACGCCCGCCAGCGCGCAGGCCCTGATCGAGAACTGCCGGGACGAGCTGGTCCCCGGGCCGTACGCGCAGACGGAGCAGGAGCTGCGCGCCGCCCCCGCGGCGCGCTATGCGGCGATCAACGAGCTGATGGCGCGGTTGCTGGCGGAGCTGCTCGCCTGAAAGGAGGCGGCCCGATCATCTCAGCGGTCGCTTGCTCGAACCGGCCGCCGGGAGCCGCCGGGCAGGCGCCCACCCCGTAGTGGTGGTATGATCGGCCACCGGTCGGGACTCCGCGGGAGGGGAAGCATGTTCCGCCCTCGTCAGGTCGTCTCCTCGCTGACGATCCTCCTGGGAGGCTGGATGGCGGTCATGGCGGCCGCCCCCGGCGACCTGCACGCAGCCAACCCCCGGCAGGCGTCTGCGGCGCCGTCTCCGGCCTCACCCGCCTCGCTTCGCGCGGTTCTCGATACCTACTGCGTCGGTTGTCACAATCAGCAGCTCCGCACGGCAGGTCTGATGCTGGACGCGATGGACGCCGTACGTGTGGGCAGCGCAGCCGAGGTGTGGGAAAAGGTGGTCGGCAAGCTGCGGATGGGCACGATGCCGCCGCCCGGTCGACCGCGGCCGGATCGGCCCACCAGCGACGCGTTGATCGCCTGGCTGGAGGGCGAGCTCGACCGGGCGGCCGCGGCGCGGCCGAGCCCGGGCCGAACCCAGTCGTTCCATCGGCTGAATCGGACCGAATACGGGAACGCGATCCGCGACCTGCTCGCGCTCGAGGTCGACTTCACGTCGCTGCTGCCCGCCGACCAGGTGACCGACGGGTTCGACAACATCGCGGACGCCCTCTCGGTCTCGCCGGCGCTGCTGGACCAGTACCTGTCGGCCGCCCGCAGGCTCAGTCGTCTCGCGGTCGGACTGCCGCCCCCCGGACCGGTCATCGAAACGTATCGAGTGCCGCCCAGGATGGCCCAGGACGACCAGGTCAGTGAAGAGGTCCCGTTCGGGTCGCGCGGCGGCGTCGTGGTGCATCACTACTTTCCGGTCGACGGCGAGTACGTCCTCAGGATCCGTCTGCGGCGAGAAGCGTTCGGCTACATCATGGGCCTCGGGAAGCGGCATCGGATCGATGTCCGCCTGGACGGCACGCGACTGGAGCTGTTCACGGTGGGCGGCGAGAGCCGGGGCCGGCCCGCCCCCGGGGGCTACGCCGGCAGCGTGGACGGAGACCCGGAGTGGGAGCACTACTGGCATCACGCCGACGACCGGCTGGAAGTGCGCTTCCCCGCGCGGGCGGGGCTGCGTGCGGTCGGCGTGTCGTTCGTGGGCACGCTGACCGACCCCGAGGAGATACTGCAACCGGTGCCGGCGCACTCCACGCTCAACCGGGGCCACGGCGTCGAGATGCCGGACGGCAATCCGGCCGTGGACACGGTCACGATCGACGGACCCTACGACGTCTCGGGTCCGGGGAGCACACCCAGCCGCAGCAGGGTCTTCGTCTGCCAGCCTGCGCGCGGCGCAGACGAGCGGCGCTGCGCCCGGGAGATTCTCTCCACGCTCGCCAGACGCGCGTATCGCCGCCCGGTCACGGCGGGAGACGTCGACACGCTGCTCGACTTCTACAGGGCCGGCCGACGCGAGGGCGACTTCGACGCGGGCGTCCAGTACGCGCTCGAACGCATGCTCGTCGACCCGAGCTTCCTGTTCCGCATCGAACGCGATCCACCCGGCGCGGCGCCGGGCAGCGTCTACGCCCTGAGCGGCCTCGAGCTGGCGTCCCGGTTGTCGTTCTTCCTCTGGAGCAGCATCCCCGACGACGAGCTCCGCCACGCGGCTGCCCGGGGAGCGCTGGACGATCCGGCGGTTCTGGAGACACAGGTGCGGCGCATGCTGGCCGATCCGCGCGCGCAGGCGCTGGTGGACAATTTCTTCGGCCAGTGGCTGCAACTGCGCGATCTGCGGAGCGTGACGCCGAGCGCGGCCCTGTTTCCCGGATTCGACGACAACCTGCGCGCGGCGCTGATGCGGGAGACGGAGCTGTTCCTCGAGAGTCAGTTTCGTGACGATCGAAGCGTGCCGGAGCTGCTGAGCGCGGACTACTCGTTCCTGAACGAGCGGCTGGCCCGCCACTACGGGATACCGAACGTCCACGGGAACCGCTTTCGGCGAGTGACGTTCAGCCGGCCCGAGCGGGGCGGCCTGCTGGGCCAGGGCAGCCTGCTCACGGTGACGTCCTATCCCAACCGGACGTCGCCGGTGTTGCGGGGCAAGTGGGTGCTCGACACCCTGCTCGGCGCGCCGCCTCCCCCGCCGCCGCCCGATGTGCCGAGCCTGCCGGATCGGGGCGTCGGCGGCCGGCCTCTGTCGGGCCGCGAACGGCTGGAGCAGCACCGGGAGAATCCCGTCTGCGCAACCTGCCATGCGCAGATGGATCCGTTGGGCTTCGCCCTGGAGAACTTCGACGCCGTCGGCGCGTGGCGCACCAGCGACGGGGGCGTCCCCATCGATGCTTCCGGCGCCGTGCCGGGCGGCGCCTCGTTTCAGGGCGTGGCGGGACTGCGGACGACGTTGCTCGGCTATCGCGAGCAGTTCGTCGACACCGTCATCGCCAGGCTTCTCTCGTACGCGCTCGGCCGCCCCGTCGAGCACCACGACCTTCCGGCGATCCGCGAGGTCCGGCGGAGCGCGGCTCCGAGTCGCTACCGCTGGTCATCCATCGTGCTGGGGATCGTCCGCAGCACGCCGTTTCGGATGCGCCAGGCCCATGGGCGCGAAGGAGCCGGCTCATGATCGTCGTCAAGAAGTCGCTGTCCAGGCGGACCGTGCTGCGGGGCATGGGCGTCACGCTCGGCCTGCCGCTCCTCGACGCGATGGTGCCCGCCCTGTCGGCGTTGACGACGGCCGCGAAACCCGTGCAGCGCTTCTCGGCCGTGTACGTGCCGAACGGGATAACGATGGCGGCCTGGACGCCGGCGGCGGAGGGAACGGCGTTCGAGCTCACGCCCATCCTGAAGCCGCTGGAGCCCCTCCGGGATCGTGTGCTCGTGATATCCGGCCTGAACGGGCCGGCGGGCCAGGACCACTACGGCGCCTCCACCGGGTTTCTCACGGGCGTGGAGGACGGCGGCCGGGCGAGGCCGGGCGAGCCGCGGCGCGGGCTGAGGGCCGGCGTCTCCGTCGATCAGCTCATGGCGCAGGCGTTCGGGCGCCACACGGAGCTGGCGTCATTGGAGCTCGCCGTCGATGGCATGGAGGAGACGACGGGGAGCGCGTACACGAACACCATCTCCTGGCGCACGTCGACGCAGCCGCTGCCGATGGAGAACAACCCCCGCCGGGTGTTCGAGCGGCTGTTCGGCGACAGCGGGACGACCGACCCGCAGACCCGCGCCGCTCTCCGCGGGCGGGAGAAGAGCATCCTCGATTCCGTGATCCAGGCGGCCGGCAGCCTCGAGCGGGAAGTCGGGCCGGGCGACCGCGTCAAGATCCGGGAGTATCTCGAGGCCGTCCGCGACACCGAACGGCGCATCCAGAACGCCGAGGCGCAGGGCGTGCGGGAGCTGCCGCTGGTGGCGCGGCCGGCAGGCATCCCGCCGACGTTCGAGGAGCACGCGAGCCTGCTGTTCGACTTGCAGTTGCTGGCGCATCAGTCCGACCTGACGCGCGTCATCACCTTCATGCTCGGCCGCGAGCTGACCGGCCGGACGTATCCCGAGCTCGGCGTGCTCGAGGCGCACCATCCGCTGTCGCATCATTCGTACAATCCGGCGAAGATCGCAGGAATCACCCGGATCAACACCTTCCACATGACCCTCTTCGCACGGTACCTGAAGAAGCTGCAAGCGACTCCGGACGGTGACGGGTCCCTGCTCGATCACATGCTGGTCCTGTACGGTTCGGGCATGTCCGACGGCAACTCGCACGACCTCAACAACGTGCCCCTGCTCCTGGCCGGCGGTGCGGCATCCGGCGGGGGCCGTCACGTCCGGTATGCCGGCGAGCCTACGGCGAACCTGCTCGTTGCCATCATGCACAGGCTCGACCTGCCCATCGAGTCGGTCGGCCGGAGCACCGACAGGCTCGACCTCGACGCGCTGACCGGCATCTGACGAGCATGCGTGTCAGACATCTGGCCGGCTGGCTCGTCCTGCTGTGGCCGGCCGTCAGCCTCGCTGCCAGTGCGAACGAGCGGTTGGTGGCAGCGGTCCGGAGCGGCGACACGGCGCTCGTGCGCGCGCTCGTGGAGCAGGGGATCGACGTGAGCGCGCCCGGGGGCGATGGGGCGACGGCCCTGCACTGGGCCGCCTATGCGGACGACGTGGAGACCGCGGACCTGCTGATTCGCGCCGGCGCCGGCGTCGACGCGACGAACGACCTGGGGGTGACCCCGCTCTGGGTGGCCTGCACCAACGGGAGCGCGGACATGGTCGCCCGACTGCTGGAGGCGGGCGCGAACCCGAACGTCGCCCCGGCGACCGGCGGCACACCGCTGATGAGGGCGGTCCGCACCGGCAACGCGGACGCGGTCGAATCGCTGCTGACCGCCGGCGCGGACGTGAACGCGAGCGAGGGCGCCCGCGGGCAGAACGCGCTGATGTGGGCGGTGACGCAACACCACTCCAGCGTCGCGCGGATGCTGATCGAGCGGGGCGCCGACCTCGAGGCCCGTACGAGCGTGTCGCGCCAGCTCGTGCTCACGTGCTGCCAGGAGAACAACACCGACGGGAACGGCTCCATCTGGATCGAGCAGGGCGGGTTCACGCCGTTGCTGTTCGCGGCCCGGCTGGGCGATCGCGACGCGGCCGGGCTATTGCTGGCGGCGGGAGCGCACGTGGACGTCGCCACTCCGGGCGGAACGACGGCGCTCGTCGTGGCGGCCCACAGCGGCCACGGCGCCCTGGCCGCCCTGCTGCTGGAGAACGGCGCGGACCCGAACGCCGCCGGCGCCGGCTACACGGCCCTGCATGCCGCGGTCCTGCGAGACGATCCGAACCTCGTCGAGGCGCTTCTGGCTTACGGAGCGAATCCGAACGCCCGTCTCCTGAGGGGCACTCCCGCCCGGCGGGGGGGAGCGGATTTCGCCTTCAACAAGCACTGGCTCGGGGCTACGCCGTTGTGGCTGGCGGCAGGCTTCCACAGGCCCGCTCTGATACGCGCCCTGACGGCCGGCGGCGCCGATCCCCTGTTGCCGAGCAGCGACGGCACGACGCCCCTCATGGCCGCGGCGCAGGGCGAGAGCCCGCGGGCCCTCTTCCAGGATGCCTCACCCGTCTTTCCGCCGGGTGAGGAGCCCCCCACGCTCGAGGTCGTGCGGATGCTGGTCGAGCTTGGCGCCGACGTCACCGCGGTCAACGCGGCCGGCGACACGGCGCTGCATCGAGCCGCGTCCAAGCGGTTCGATGCCGTCGTTCGGTTCCTCGCGGATCACGGCGCCATCCTGGACGCCCGCGACGAGCAGGGACGGACGCCCCTGGCGTGCGCGGTCCACCACTGCCATATCCTGTCGAACACGGAAGGCTCGTTCGTCGAGGCCGACTTCCGGGCCCTTGCGGGCAGCGGCTCCAACAGCACGACGGAGCTGCTCTTCCGCCTGGGCGCGACCGAGTGACGGACGCGCCGCGTCCCGTACAACGGTGACGGCGGGGAAAGGGAGCGCGCCGTGTCTGCGCCCCCTTTCGGCCCGCCGTCAGGATACGTACGCGCGGCTCCGCGCAGCGCGGCCTACCGCGATGCCTGTGCCGCAGCCTCCGCTTCCGCCTCCTCGGCGCGGGCGCCGGCGAGGATGTTGTAGAGACCGTAGTTGCCCTCGTGGCAGGCGTACTCGTACAACGGCTGCTCGTTCCACTGCATGGGAATCTCGTAGGTCCAGGGCCTGACCCACACGGTGGGATCGTCGATCGTCGCTTCGTACATCAGCGTCTGATGCGACAGGCGCGTGAAGCGCTCGATCAGCTTGAGGTGGGCGTCGGTCTGTCCCTGGGCGAAGCTCGTTTCACGCAGGAAGCTGGTCGTCTCGACCACGAGCGTGTCGCCGTCCCAGTGGCCGCGCGACTCACCCGTCCACTGCGGGATGCCGCTGCCCGGACGACCGTCCAGCGGGATGACGCGGAAGTTGTGGTTCATCTCGTTGAGCAGCACCACCTGGTCGGGCGTCTGGAACAACTGCACGTTCTGGTTGTATCCGCCGGGCGTCATCGGCGGCCCGGAGTTGAACCCCGTGATGCACCGGAGCTGCAGCGCGTTCGGGCCCAGGTTCTCGACGAAGCCGCCGGGCCTGGGCGCGTGCCGGTTGACGCCCCGGCGCTCCCGCTCGATTGCGGCGCGCCGCGCCGCAGCCGCCTGCGTCAGCGGCGGAATGCGCCCGTCGGGCGGATCGACGATCAGCGAGGTCCGCCGCGTCTCGACGGGCGCCGTCCCCCCGTCCAGCCAGAAGTTGTTGTAGAACCCGGGCTGCCCGTCCTCGCCCCGGTCCACGTTGGCGCCGGCCACCGTTCGCCTCGCTTCCCGGTTCCAGAGCTCCGCGTTCCGGTCGATGGCCGCCTGCTCGAGGCTTGCCGCCTCTTCCTCGGTCAGGAACGCCTGGTCGGCCAGCTCCGCGGGGCGTTCCAGGGGTGTGAGCGAACGGAAGTCCCAGACCCCCTGCAGATCGGGCGCGCCCCACGGCGTGCGGGGCGCTTCCGCTGACTGCGCCGACGCGAACATGGGCGTCAGCGCCACGAACGCAATCACTGCGCACAACGCGACGAGATATCGATGGCTCATCTTCCCCTCCTCCTTCAGACGGGGCCGCGCCCCGAACCCCCGGCGTCCGCTTGCGGGGACCCCACTGCCCCGCGCCGCTACCGCCGAGGCGCGCCGTGCGCGCCTTGGACTACTTCCCGGTCTCCTCTGCTTCTCTCAGCGCGCCGGCGAGGATGTTCACGAGGCCGTAGTTGCCCTCGTGGCAGGCGTACTCGTAGACCGCCGCGTCGCTCCTCCGCATGGGAATCGCGTAGGTCCACGGCCGCACCCACGTCGTCTCGTCCTCGACGGTCGCCTCGTACAGCAGCGTGTCGGCGTCGATCCGCGTGAAGCGCTCGATCAGGTGGATGTTCGGGCCCGAGCCGCCCAGCCGGCCGACGCTCCCCGCGTAGCGGCCGAACGCCGTCTCGCGCAGGAAGTTGGTGGTCTCGACCACGAGCGTGTCGCCGTCCCAGCGGCCGCGCGAGTCGCCCAGCCACTGGCGCAGGTGTTGCGGCAGGTGCGGGCGGCCGTCGAGCGGGACCATCCGGACCGCCGGTCCCATCTCGTTGAAGATGGCCACGTAGCCCGGAATCTGGAAGAGCTGGACGTTGTTGTTGTAGGCGGCGGGATACATCGGCGGGCCGGAGTTGAAGCCCACGATGCAGCGCACGCTCACCGGCACGTCCTCCACCCAGGCCCCGGGCCGCGGCACGTCGTCGCCCACACCCTCGCGCGCCGCGGCCAGCTCCTCCTGCCGCCGCTTCGCCGCCGGCGCCAAGTCGGGGATTCGCCCGTCCGGCGGATCGACGATGAGCGACGTGCGGCGGGTGCCGATGATGTTGGTCCCGAAGTCCATCCAGAACTGGTTGTAGGTGCCCGGGTCGCCCGCACGGGGCGGCCGATCGACCTGGCTCTCGACCGCCCGCTGCTCGAGCTCGGCCGCCTCCTCGACGGTGAGGAATTCCTGTCCCTCGAACTCCTCGGGCCGCTCCATCGGCGTCACCGTGCGGTAGTCCCACACGCCCTGCAGGTCCGGATCGCCCCAGGCCGTGCGCAGCGGACTTCCCTGCTGGCCCTCGGCCGGCCGGGGCGTCAGGCACGCCAGGCCGACGGCGATCGCCAGCAAACCAATCGACGCCAGAGATCGATGCTGCATCGCTCTCCTCCTCGGCTTCATCCCGGCGATCGCCCCGCCCGCCGCTGGCCGCGAGCCGGCGCTCAGTTGCCGCCCTCGGCGGCCGCCCGCGCCTCGTCCGCGCGCGCACCCGTGAGGATGCCCTCCATGCCGATGTTGCCCTCGTGGCAGGCGTACTCGAAGATCGCGTCGTCGGTGCGCTTCCACTCCATCAGGGCCGTCCAGGACGACTCCCAGACCGTCGGGTCGACGGCGGTGAACTCGTAGTGCATGTCGTCCGGGCCGATCCGCGTGAAGCGCTCGATGAGGCGCAGGTTCTCGCTCGAGCCTCGGAAGTTGCTCTGCGGCGAGAAGTGCGTGGTCTCGACCACGAGCGTGTCGCCTTCCCAGCGGCCGACCGAGTTGCCGTGCCACTGGTCGATGTCGTGGTCGATGTGCGGGCGGCCGTCGATCGGAATGATCCGCGTCGTGTGGATCAGCTCCTGCTCGATGACGACGTGATCGGCGGTCTGCAGGATCTGGTAGTAGCTGTTGTAGCCGGCCAGCAGGTTCGGCAACCCGAACGTGATGCAGCGCTCGCTCAGCCCGCGGTCCTCGGTCCACGCGGCAGGGCGGCCGCGATTGGCGCGGGCCGCTGCCGCGGCCTGCTGCGCGGTCGCGGTGAGCCGCGGCAGGCGGCCGTTCGGCGGATCGGTGATGAGCGACGTCCGGCTGTTGAAGTCGCGCTCGACCAGCCAGAACTGGTTGTAGTTGCCCGTCCCGCCGTCGGACGAGGTGAAGGTCTCGGGCGCGGTCAGCGCCACGTTGAAGAACTGGTCGCCGAAGGCCGCGTCGCCCGCGTCCAGGGCGAACAGCTCCTCGGCCGTCTCCTGAACCTGTGCCAGCTCCTCCTCGGTCAGCGCCGCCCGTTCGCCCAGCGACTCGGGCCGCTCCAGCGGGGTGACGGCGTTGTTGCCCCAGGTGCCCTGGAGGTCGGGATGGCCCCACTCGGTGCGCGGCACGGTCCAGTCGGACGACTGGCCGAGCGCGGCGCCCGGCAGGGCCACGGCGAGGATGGCGCTCAGCGCGGTGACGGCATAGAAGTAACGGGTCCTCATTCTGGAAACCTCCTGCGCGAGTCGCGAAATCTGTTTGGCGTCAGAATATCACGAGCGCCGGACGTTTTCGGGTTTCGTGAGCGGACGAGAGGGGGGGCGAACGATGGTCGATGGATCAAGGGGAAGCGTCGCGTTGCCGTGTGCGCTGCTGGCGGCGGTCCTGTGCATCGGAGCTGCCGGCGCCCAGGAGGTGCCGCAGACCCAGCGGCGCGTCGTCACCGGCGACTCGACGCGGCTGCCGGCCGACGACGTCGCCGTGCTGCGGATCCACTTCGAGGCGGGCGCGCGCACGCACTGGCACTTCCACGCGAACCCGCAGATCTACCTGGTGGAGGCGGGCCGGGGGCGCATCCAGGTGCGCGGCGAGCCCCCGCGCGACGTCGAGGCGGGCGAGCCCGTGCTGCTCCCCGCGAACGTGCCCCACTGGCACGGCGCCTCCGCTGACGAAGCCGCGACCTGCCTGCAGGCCTACCCCGGCGGCGTGGCCATCACGATGCTCGAGGAGGTGACGGACGAAGAGTACCTGGGCGCCGCGGCGCCGGCGCGCTGACCCGCGCATCGGACCGGCTGCGACTCCCCGGCGCGGCTCACCGGTTCGGGAGCCCCGCCGGCACTTGCCGGACCGCCCCGCCGACCGTAGAGTACTCGCATGGCTCCCCGGTCCACGGCCGACGTCGCCGCGGCGTTCCGGACGACGGTCGATCTCTTCGAGGCCGGCGTGGCGATGAAGCAGCGGAGTCTCCGCAGGCGCCATCCTGACGCGAGCGAAGAGGAAATCGAGCGGCGACTGCGGCACTGGCTCCATGAACGTCCGGGGGCCGAATACGGCGACAGCCCCGGGCGGCGCGTGGACCCGGCCGACCTGAGCGCGTGACGTCGCTCGAAGCAATCAAACTCCTCTACGGGCTCTGTCGCACCAAAGCAGGACCGACCTCTGTGCCAGCGTCGCGCGCTACACAGTACCCCAGTCAGACTCCATCTGCCGGAAACCAAGCTTGGAGGGTGGTCTTGAGCTCGTTGAACGCCCGGTCCCTACAGTTGTCGACCGCCGCGGATCCAGCAATCTCCCCGAATATTCTCGCCGATCGTCTGCGCCGCGGTCCAAAAGGTGCGCGCTCCATGGCGACTCGCATCGCCCGCTTCGGATCGGGTGGCTTCGTGTCATGCCGCTCCCAAAGACCTTGAGAACCCAGGCGCCGGCGAAGAACGCCGATATCCTCTCCCCAGCCGAGAATTCTGGACGTCTGCCTCAGGTCTCCCCAGACCCAGGCCTCAAGCTCGGGCTCGATGACAATCACCTTCGTTCGGTCCGCCCAGCCATTCCTGGACAACTCGTCGTTCACGCCTCTCTGAATCTCCGCCCGCGACAGTCTGCTTCCGCATCCGTCACGATCGAACAGTACGAGGCTGCGCCGGTAACGCGTGAGAAACGGCCGCAGGAAGTTCGCTGCCCCCGTTCTGCACCCGCCATCCCGATTCGGGTGTCGTCTGACTTCGAACCGAAAGGGCCTGAGATCGAGATCATCGATGCGGGTAAGCAGCGCCTTCACTGCTTCTTCCAGATCCTTGTCGGCAACGAGCACCACCAAGTCCAGAGAGTCGACGCCCTGCCTCATCCGATCACTCCGGTCGCAAAAAGGGCATCCATGTCCACCGATCCCTGCCAGTCGCGGAGGATAGGATGATCGCTGCCGCTGATGACATCCGTGGCGCCCTCATCGTTCTTCGCGACACACAGCACCTCGTGGGGGTTCGAAAGCTTGAGGAAGGTCGGCGAGTGGGTCGCGACCAGCACCTGAGAATCGTAAGCCGAGGAGAGTGAGTCGTAGATGGCATCGACGGCCAGAGGGTGAACACCGTTTTCTGGTTCTTCCAGCAGATACAGCTGACCAACATGAGGCAGATAGGCAATCAGTGTAATGACGAGAAAGCGCAATGTACCATCCGACGCCATCCACGAGGGAACTTCCACTCCGGTCGTATACCCGAGCATCAGGTATACGCTGCGGTCGTCTTCCCGCTCGACAACGCGAATCGTCTTGAGGTCGGAAAGCACGGTCTGGACGTGTGCCAACCATTCCTTGTAGGTCGCCTCGTGTTCGTCTTGCAGGCGCTTGACCATCCAGGGGAGATTCGACCCGTCGGACGAGAACTGCCGGCGCCCCAGACCGGGCGGACTGGGCCGCCGCATCTTCAGGCTGTCTAGAAACAGGAAGTGAGTGCCCGCGTTAAGCATACGCTTCACGTGCGTCGCCATCGGAAAACTGTCTGGCGACTCTGGGAGATTTCGCAGCGTCGAACGCAAGGGACCGAACGCGATGCTGGTCGTCCATCCCTTGCCGGACTTTGGAGACACCTCAACGTTGAAGTTGTCGGTCCCCTTGCCGGACTTGCTCAGGATTGTCCGTGACCCGGGACGCCCACCCCCAACCAGGATTGTTTCGCGGGCCTGGGGCGGATCCGGAAACAGGATTCGCTGCCGGATACCTGCGGCTTCCGTCTCCGACATCAGCAGGCCCCGTTCGGAATCGATGCGGAACTGTCCGTCGACCTCGCCAATCGCAATCTCGTAGCGAAATGCTCGGAAACGCTTCTCCGCCGGGAGCTTCTTCTCAATGGGCTTCGGTATCTCGAATTCGACGGCCAGCTCGAACTTCATATTCTGCTTCGGCCGTCCCCATACGAGATCCTGGAAGTTACGCGTACGCTTCTCTATCGCTGCATCCAGATCATCTCGAACCAGATCACCGAGAAACGCCACGACGTCGAACAATGTGCTCTTGCCGCTGGCGTTGGGACCTACCAGTACGTGAAATCGGTCGAGACGCACGTCCGCGTAGCGGAGACAACGGTAGTTGAGCGCCTCGATACGGCGAATCATGCGAAGAGGATACCCGAAGTTATCGAGGGGTGCGTGGCCGGCGTTCTTTGCTCATCGACAGGGCCCCCCGGCCCCATCCGCTCCCGAGAAGATGAGGTAGCCAGCAGGCCGTTCACCGGCCCCGTCCGCACTGGCCACCGCACCGGGAGCCACGGAACGTCAACCCGCACTCACCGCCCGCGCCGCCCCTGCTCCGCGACGCGCGCCCCGGCGAGCACGTTCGTCATGGCGTAGTTCCCTTCGTGGCAGGCCGCCTCGAAGATCTGGTTGCTCTGGTTGTCCTGCAGGGTGAGGGTCATCTCGAACGTCCACGGCCGGGTGAACACCGTCGGGTCCTCGACCGTCACGCGGTAGAGGATCAGGTCGGGAGCGGTCCGCGTGAACCGCTCCGTGAGCTGCAGGCTCGCGCCCGACCCCTGGAACGAGGTCTGGTCGGTGAAGTTCGCGGTGCGGACCACCAGGGTGTCGTCCTCCCAGGCGCCGCTCGCGGTCCCGTGCCACTGCCGGACGTGCGGCGGCGCGGCGGGCCGCCCGTCCAGCGGGATGTGGCGGTAGGCGCCGCCCCAGTGTCCCGACTCGAAGTACATCGAGAGCCAGCCCGGCGACTGCACGATGCGGCTGAACGCGCAGAGCGCGCCGATGCACGGCAGGGTCATGCCGCGGCAGCGGTCCTGGGGCCGATCCTCCGGGTTGTCGCTCAGCCCGCCCGGACCGATCTCCGACACGCGGCCGTAGACGCGCCGGAACTCCCGCTCGGCATCGACGCGCTGCTGCCCCTCCGGGGTCAGCGCGGGCAGCCGGCCGTCGGTCGGGTCCACGATCAGCGACGTGCGCTTCGTGCGCACGACGGTGCGCCCGTAGGTCGAGCTCCAGATGTTGTTGTACGCGTCCGCCACGTCGAGCAGCGAGCCCGACTCGGCGCGCACGTCCCGGCCCCGGTCGTCGAGCGCCCCCTTCTCGAGCGCCGCCACCTCCTCGTCGGTCAGGAACTCGCGTCCGGCATACTCGGCGGGCCGCTCGAGCGGGGTCTGCGTCTTGCTGCTCCAGATGCCCTGGAGGTCCGGGTCGCCCCACGGCGTCCGCGGCGCTGCCCAGTCCGGTGTCCGGCCCTGCGCCGCCACGAGCAGCCCGGCGGCGCTCACGAGGGCGAAGGCAATCGCGGCGAAGAAAACTCGCTGGCGCATCGTGAATCGTCCTTTCCGCTGCATCTGCCGGAAACCGAAATTCTCGCCGATCGCCTGCGTCGCGGTCCAGAAGGAGCGCGCTCCATGGCGGCTCGCATCGCCCGCGCGCGCCGACGGTGTAGCATCACGCACGGGATCGAATCCCGCCGGCAGAGCGAAGGAGAAGGCGATGCGATCGAACCTCGCGCGCGCGGCGGCACTCATCTGCGTGTTGAGCCTGGCCGCATCGGCGGCCGCGCAGTACGGGCATCCGCTCAAGGGCTCGTGGAGCGGCGACTGGGGGCCGAGCGCGGACGACCGGCGCCGCCTGCTGCTGCTGCTCGACTGGGACGGCAGCGCCGTCACCGGCACCATCAACCCCGGGCCGAACGCCGTGCCCATCGCAGCCGCCACGCTCGATGCCGCCACGTGGGCCGTGCGCATCGAGGCCGAGGGACGCGATGCGGACGACAACGCCGTGGCCTACGTCATCGACGGCGAGCTGCAGAACATCGGCTCCTACAACCGCATCATCACGGGCACGTGGACGCAGGGCGGGACGAGCGGCGACTTCACGGTGATGCGGAACTGACGCGCCCGCTACCGGTGGCCGAAGATGGGCTGGCCGAAGTCGTCGGTCAGGTGATACAGGTAGAGATTGTTCTCCTGACAGATGTACTCCAGGAGCTCCCCGTCCGGACGCCAGGGAATGTCCCAGGCGACGGTCCAGGGCGCGGTGTAGGCGCCGGGATCGTCGATCGTCGCCTCGTAGTGCAGCGTGTTCTTGTCCGGCCGCGAGAAGCGCTCGACCACGTGCAGGGCGTCCGTGTGCGGATGGCCGTAGAAGTCGATCCAGGTGGTCTCGTTGAAGCCGACGACGTCGACCACCAGGGTGTCCCCCTCCCAGCGTCCGACCGCATGCCCCAGGAACGTGGGGTTCAGCGCGTCGCCCTCGGGATGCGGCCGTCCGTCCATGTAGATCTCGCGCCAGATGTGGGTGGCGCCCTCGAAGATCATGATGATCCGCTCCTGCTCGGGAAGCTGGATTATCTCCATGGGATACGGCGTGGCCATCATGCGCGGCCCGCCGGGCGGCATGCAGTAGCCCTCGGGGTCGTACTTCGATTCGTTCGCGGAGTTGTAGTCGTAGAGGGCCGCCGACCAGGGCATGAACGGGATATGCGGCTCGGCCGCGGAGCCGCCCCGCGCTGCGCTCGACCCGCTCGGCGTCGTCTCCGGCGCGGTGACCGGACTCCCGTCCACGGCGACGACCTGCGCCGCCATGTTGGTGATGTAGGGCACGGCCCAGGCCCCCTTCTCCCCGGGAACACGGCCGAGGTTGGGCGTGCCGTCCGCAAGGCGGGGCGTCGGCTCCGCCACCCCGCCGGCGTCCTGTCCCGCCAGTCCGGACGTGCAGATCAGGAGGGCGCCGGCCAGTACCGCCGCGCGCCCGGGTCCGCGCCTCCACGCCGCTGCCGGCGCGTTCATCGCTCCTGCTCCTGGCTGGAGCCGGCGAACAGCCGCCGGCCGCTGGCGGCCAGCAGCACCGTGAGCGCGTTGGCGCGCGTGCTCCCGTCCTTGGCGGCGCTGCCCTCGACGCTCACGATGTCGCCGATGCGCATGGAGTTGCGGGTCCAGCCGCGCCGCATGAGCAGGTTCGGGCTGCCCATCTCCCAGCCCCAGTTCGTCACCGTCCCGTCCTCGCCGGTGACGTCGATGAAGAACCAGACATGCGGGTTCAGCCACTCGATCTTCGTGACCAGCCCGGTCTGTGCGACCGGCTTGTCCGCGTCGAACTCCGCCGAGAAAGAATGGTGCGCCGCTACGGGCGCGGCCGCGAGCAGCAACGACGCGGCGGCCAGTGCCGCCAGTCCCGGTCTCATGGCCGACCTCCCTTCCAGCAGGCGAATCATCAGCTCGACCCGGGCAGCGCGAAAACGAACAGCGTGTTGCCGCCGCTCGGCGTCGTCAGCTCCGGCGTGAGGTTGAGGAACAGGGAGCCGATGGCCAGACCGCCCGCGGCGATGGCGAGGTACTGGCGGCCGCCCACGCTGTAGGTCATCGGACGGCCGCCCACCGCGCCGTTCAGGATGGTCTGCCAGAGCACCTCGCCGGTCCCGGCGTCGAACGCCCGGAAGCGGCGCGCGAGGTCGCCCGCGAACACCAGGTTGCCCCCGGTGGCCAGCACCGACCCGTAGATGGGCGCGCGCTGCTGGTAGCTCCACAGCGTCCGGCCGGTCGACGCGGAGACGGCCTCGATGCGGCCGACGGGCGCGGTCTCCGGATCCGCGCCGGGCACGTGCCGCATCCGGGTGCGGATGTCGTAGCCGTCGCTCGGGCCGGCCACCTCGACCGACATGGCGATGTCCATGCACGCGTTGTTGAGCGGCATGTACAGGGCGCCGGTGTCCGGGCTGTAGGCCCCGGACGGCTGGTTCTTGCCGCCGATCAGGCTCGGGCAGGCGAAGGCGAACTCCTCGACGGACTGCGGCGTCGTCGACTCGTCGATGATCGGGCGGCCGGTCTCGACGTCGAGCCCGGTCATGATGTTCTGGTAGATGGTGGGGCGCGCCCACAGGAACTCCCCGGTGGCCGCGTCGAGCGTCCACACGAGCCCGGTCTTGCCGGGGATGCCGGTGACGACCTTGCGCGTCTCGCCCGGGCGCAGGGCGGGATTGATCCACGGCACCTCATCCGGGTCCGGCGCCACCGTGGTCTCCACGATCATGCGCTCGAAGACGTGATCGAGGTCCCAGTTGTCGCGCGGCAGGTGCTGGAAGTACCACATCATCTCGCCCGTGTCCGGGTCGAGCGCCAGCGTCGAGTTCGTGTACAGCAGGTCGGCCTTGCCCGATCCCCGCAGCTTCTCGGGCAGCGGCGATGGGGGGCCGGTGCCCCAGAAGAGGAGGTTCAGCGCCGGATCGTAGCTCCCGGTCATCCAGGCCGACGCGTGCCGGCGCGCCGACAGCGGCAGGCCGCCCCAAGTGTCGCCGCCCACCTGGTCCGGGGTGGCGGCCGTGTTCACGCGCCACACCTCGCGGCCCGTCTCGAAGTCGTGGCCGGTCACGAAGCAGCCGCCCGGGCGGGGGCTCTGGGGATTGCAGCGCGAGCCGGTGATGACCTTGCCGCCGACCACCAGCGGCCCGGTCGTCTGGGCCACCTGCTCGCGGTAATCGGCCCGCTGCGTCTCCCACACGACCCCGCCGGTACGCGTGTCGAGCGCCACGAGGAAGGCGTCGTTGGTCGCCAGCAGCACCCGGTCGCCGTAGATCGACACGTTGCGGTAGCGGTAGCGGGTGCCCGTCAGGTTGGCGATGCCGTCCGGCAGGGGACGCCGGTACTCCCACAGCAGATCGCCCGTGGTGGCGTCGAGCGCCTGCACGATGTCCTCGACGTGGGGCAGGAACATCACCCCGTCGTAGACGATCGGCTCGATCTCCTGGTACCCCTGCCGCATCGCCCGCGACCAGACCAGCCGCAGCTCGCCGACGCTCCCGGCGTCGATCTGGTCGAGCGGGCTGTAGCCCCACAGGGGGTAGCCGTTGCGAAAGCTGATCCAGTTCTCGGGCCGCGGCCGCAGCAGCATCGCGTCGGTCACCGGCGCGAGGCCGCGCAGCAGGGCGGGCACCTCGGCTCCCCCCGGCGCGGCGCCCTCCGGCGGCGCCTGCGCGCCGGGCGCCGCAAGTCCGCCGAAGCCGGCGAGAAACGCCGCGAACCACTTGCGTGCCACGATAGGGCCTCTCTTTTCGGACGAAATCGCGATACATTAGCGTAGCATCCATCGCGACGAAGGAAGCCGAAGGAAGCCATGGACGAGACGCCCGAGCGGTCGCGCACCGGCGCCTGGCGCCGGCTGGCGATCCATTCGCCCAACGTCCGCATCTGCCACTGGATCAACGTCATCGCCTGCGGCTATCTGCTGCTCAGCGGCATCCACATCTTCCTCGACTTTCCGGAGCTGTACTGGGGCCACACGGGCTACCAGGGCCATCCGGCCATCTTCAAGCTCTCCGACTGGGGCCTGTCCTGGGACGAGGCGGGCGAGCTGGGCAACCGGATGTGGGGCCGCAACTATCACTTCACGTTCGCCTGGGTGTTCCTGATCAACGGCCTGGTCTACGCCGGGTGGAACCTCGCGCGGGGCCACTTCGCGCGCAACCTGCTGCCCGGCCGCGACGAGCTGACGCTGCAGCACCTGCGGGACGAGGTGCGCGAGCACCTGCGCTGGCCGCGGCGCGCGCCCGAGTCGACGGTCCGCTACGGCACGCTGCAGAAGCTCTCGTACCTGCTGCTCATCTTCGTCTACGTGCCGCTCATGGTGCTGACCGGGCTGGCGCAGTCGCCCGGCATCACCGCCGGCGCACCCTGGCTGCTCGACATGTTCGGCGGCCGGCAGACGGCGCGCTCGCTGCACACGTTCGGCACCGTGCTGCTGGTCCTGTTCGTCGTCGTGCACCTCGTCGAGGTGGCGGCCGCGGGCGTCGTCAACCGTGTGCGTTCGATGATCACGGGGAACCTGCGGGTTCCCGAGGGGGAACAATGAGTCAGTCCATCTCGCGCCGGATGTTGCTGCGGGGCCTCCCCGGGCTGGGCGGCCTGCTCCTGACGGGCTGCGCCCGCGAGACGTTCCTGCCGCCGCAGTACAGGGGGGGGCTCGTCGGCATGGCCGACGTGCTGACCATGGGCACGAACCGCCTCCTGCAGAGGGACCAGCCGCTGGCGCGCGAGTATCAGCGGAGCGACATCTCGCACCCGTTCCCGACCTGGGCCCAGACCAACCCGCCGAACGAGGAGTACCAGCGGCTGCGGCGGGGCGGATTCGAGGAGTGGCGCCTCGAGGTGTTCGGCCTCGTCGGGCGGCCCGTGTCACTGTCGCTGGACGACATCAAGCGCCTGCCCGCGCGCACGCAGATCACGGCGCACGTCTGCGAGCAGGGCTGGTCGGCGATCGGCGAGTGGACGGGCCCCCAGCTCCAGCGCGTCATCGAGGAGGCCGGCGGTCCGCAGCCGAAGGCGCGCTACGTGGTCTTCAAGACCTGGGACGGCTGGTACGAGAGCATCGACATGTTCGAGGTCGCGCACCCGCAGACGATCCTCGCCTACCGCCTCAACGGCGAGGAGCTGCCCATGGGCAACGGCGCGCCGCTGCGGCTCCGGGTCGAGCGTCAGTGCGGCTACAAGAACGTGAAGTTCCTCAAGTCGATCGAGCTCGTCGAGTCGCTGGCCGGCTTCGGCAAGGGCGGCGGCGGGATCAGCGCCGACTACGGGTTCCACTGGTTCGCGGGCGTCTGACAATCAGTTGTCGAAGAAGTACTTGACCGTGAGCATCAGCGACCAGGAGCGCGCGCCGGCGAACGTGTCGTGGTGCTCGAAGTCCGGGTCGAACGCCTGGGCGGCGTGCAGGTCGTAGCGGCCGCTGGTCTCGATATCGCCCAGCAGCGAGTAGGTCAGCTTCAGGCCCAGCCAGGTCCTGTCGGCAATGCGGAAGTCGGCGCCCGCGTGCAGGTGCCCGGCCAGGACCGTGTCGGACAGGTCGTCGTCCAGGCTGGCGTTGTAGAACGACAGGGGCGGGTCGTGGACGTCGCCGTTGACGGCCGTGTCCCTGTACATGTCGGAGAAGCGCACGCCGGCCACCGTGACGAACGCCGGCCCCACCCCCGCGCCCAGGTACGGCGAGACCACCGACCAGTCCGGGAAATCGTAGTACGCGTTGACCGTCAGCATGCGCACGGCCAGGTGGTCGATCGACGAGCTGGTGTCGGACGTGACCGTGCTGCCGACCCGATCCTCCATGGCCACCCCGTCGTAGTCGGTGACGCCGAGGAACATCTGATCGAGATCGTTCCACTTCTGTCCGAACGCGAGCTCCACGCGCGCGCGGTTGGCGATGAGGCCGGCCGAGATCTCGAACACGGGGCCGGTTGCCGCGGCGATGTCGTACTGCCAGCGGTATCCGGAAACCTCGGGTCGGGGGTCGACGTCGAAGCACGCGTCGGTCGGATAGCAGAGGGGATCCCGGTTCCAGCCGCGCTGCATGACGTTCGATGCCCAGTTGGCCCCGAGGCCGCCGGCGACGTACCACCCGGCGCGCCGCTCCTCGGCGGCGCCCTGGGCCCACGCGCCCGAGGCAGGCAACAGCACGAGCATGCCCGCGGCTGACGCGATCAACGATGCGAGACGCATGACTACCTCCTGCGTACGATTCTGCCATGTGACGGCGGCCGCCGTCAGCGGCGCCGTACGCAGCTCACCCGATCCCTGACGGGACGGTCCCGCATCGTGACAGGCTGGACGCCTAGACCTAGAAGCCCCGCTTGCGCCCCCGGATGCCCCGGCGGCTGCCCTTCGGCTTGGCGGGTCGGAACCGCGGCCCGTCGTCCATGAACGGCGGCGGGCCGAAGTCGGAGGGCGGCCGCGGCGCGCGCTCGCGCGCCTCGTTGACCTTCAGCGTGCGCCCCTGCAGCTCGGTGCCGTCGAACCGCGAGATGGCCTCCGGGACGGCCGCCGCGTCGCTGAACTCCACGAAGGCGAACCCCCGCGGTTGACCCGTCGCGCGGTCGACAGGCAGGAACACCTCGGTGACGTCGCCGACCTGGGCGAACAGCTTCTCGAGCTCCGCCTGCGTCGTGCTGAAGTTGAGATTGCCGACAAAGACCTTTGCAGAAATGACGTCCTCCTTGGTGGCTATGTGCTGAATTGCGGCTTACGCCTTGGGCACCTGCAGATCAGGCATCGGCGCCGCGGTGAAGAGGTACCGCGTCGGCTTGGCCAGCCACCTCGCCCACAGGGTGGCCCGCGACATCCGGGCGCTGTCGGTCGCGGCGCCCGTACCGGCGTACATCTGGCGGAAGAGCTTCGATATCAGCACGAACAACAGGCGCTCGCGCAGCGTCCGCAACCATCCGGCGCGCTGCCAGACCGAACGCAGGCTGTAGAACCGATCCCACGCGCCCTTCGTGCCCAACCGAATCGCGTCCGCCGACATCGCCTCGTGCGGCAGGTACAGCTTGGGGCGGCGGGCCGCCGGAATGAGCCAGTAACGGGTCAGGGGCACGTCGTCCACGTACGCCATGTCCTGCTCCATCTCCGACTCCCAGCGCAGAAAGTCGACGGTGCCGGGAAACGGCGTCAGCATGACGAACTGCGCGAACCTGACGCCGGCGCGCTGCGCCACGCGCGCGGTCGCCTCGAAAGTCTCCGGCCGATCGCTGGGCAGCCCGAAGATGAACGAACCTAGCAGATGCACCCCGTGCTCGCCAAATCGGCGCAGGCGCGCAACCAGCTCGTCGCCCGCCAGGTTGAAGTCCTTGTACACGTCCTTGAGCCCTTCCTCGGTCACGGACTCGACACCGACGCACACGCCCTTGATGCGCGCCTTGCGCATCGCCTCGAGAAACGCCGGATCCTCCGCCGCCTCCATCGTGATCTGCGTGTAGAACCAGGTGTCGTCCGGCAGCATCGCGAGCCGCGCCATCAACTCGAAGCGCTCCGCCCGAATCGCTTCCAGCTCGCGCAGGCGCGCCGGGTCCTTGCGCCGAGCCGCCTGCGCCAGATCCTCAAGGGTAACCGGGTAGAAGTTGTCGTCGGCCAGCGCGATGAAGCGGAATCCCCGGCGGCGCAGCTCCACGATCTCCTCGATGACGACGTCCACGCTGCTCTGCCGCGGGCGCTGGCCGTCGGTGCGCCAGACCGAGCAGAACGAGCAGTGCTTCGGACATCCGCGCACCGTCTGGACGGAAGCCCACATGTACCGATCGGCCGGCATGAGGTCCCACCGCGCGCGCTGGAGCGACGCTCCCTCGACGTGCCCGCCCTCGTACAGCGGCTGCAGGGCGCCCCGCGCGCAGTCGCCCAGCACCGTGCCCCAGACGCCGTCGCCGTCGCCCCGCACGACGGCGTGCGCGCCGCCCAGCTCCCGGGCTTCATCGGGATAGAGGGACGCGTGCACGCCGCCGAAGACGACGCGGGCGCCGCGCTCGCGGGCCAGCCGGCCCACCGCGTAGCCGCGCAGCACGTTCAGCGTGTGAATGCCGATGCCGACGACGTCGCCCGGCCGGAGCTGATCGGCGTCGAACGGCTCGAGCGTCTCGTCCGTGAGCACCGGATCGCCCCATTCCTCCGGCGTGGCGCCCGCCAGCACGTACAGCCAGCGCGGCGTGATGATGGCGGTGCCGAACGACACGTCGCTGGGATTGACGAGATGCACACGCACATGCGCCTCCGGATCGCGGCGGAATCACCTGTCAGAGGAAGGGCGAGGGGAACGGCTCGTCGGTCTCGAACCGGGTGAACGCGCGGGCCAGCAAGGTTTACCAGAGACAAGCTATACGCTGGAGGGTGCGGCTGGCAAGTGTCCTCCCGCGCCCTCTCGCCACCGCTATACTACTGCAGGCTTCCGACCCACGAAAGGAAATCGACATGACGAGACGGTTCCCCGCAGGTCTCGCGCTGGCGGCGGTGCTGGCGCTCGCGGCGCTGCCCCACCCGGCCGCCGCCCAGTTGAACCAGACGGCGGCGTGGACCGCCTTCGCCGCCAACGAGTACCAGGTTGTGCCCAACGTCACGTATCTGACGGCGGCCGGCCGCGAGAACCGCGTCGACCTCTACCTGCCGGCGAACGCGTCCGGCCCGACGCCGGTGCTCATGTACATCCACGGCGGCGGCTGGCGCCAGGGCAGCAAGGAATCGTACGTGCTGCGCATCCTGCCGTACCTGGAGATGGGCTGGGCGGTGGTCAACGTGCAGTACCGCCTCTCGCAGGTCTCCCAGGCGCCGGCGGCGGTCGAGGACTGCCTGTGCGCCCTGCGCTGGATCATCCGCAACGCGGAGGAGCACAACTTCGACACCGACCGCATCGTCGTGAGCGGCCAGTCGGCCGGCGGGCATCTGACGCTCGCGACCGGGATGACCCCGGCCGAGGCCGGGCTCGACCGCCGTTGCCCCGGCACGGAGGAGCTGCGCGTGGCCGCGATGATCAACTGGTACGGGGTGACCGACGTGGCCGACCTGCTCGAGGGTCCCAACATGACGTCGTGGGGCGTGTCGTGGCTCGGCAGCCGCGCCGACCGCACGGAGCTGGCGGCGCGCGTCTCGCCGCTGACCTACGTGCGCGACGGGCTGCCGCCCATCTTCAGCATCCACGGGACCGAGGACCGCGCGGTGCCCTACGACCACGCCGTCCGGCTGCACGCCGCGCTCGACGAGGCGGGCGTCCCGAACGAGCTGCACACGGTGCCGGGCGGCGGCCACGGCCGGTTCACGCGCGAGGAGATGCTGGAGATCTTCGGCAAGATCCACGGCTTCCTCGCGGCTCACGGGCTGACGCCCCGCGCCCCCGCCACCGAGCAGCAGTAGGCTACGGCTCGACCGCCACGGTCACGAGCGCGTCGGTGTGGTGCTCCTCGCTGGAGCCCCCCATGTTGACGTGCTCGTCGACCCGCAGCCGCAGCTCGTAGGTGCCGGGCGCGCTGAACGCCGCGGTCGTGGCGAGCGCGTCGGGCGCGCTGAACGTCACGCGGCCGGCGGCCGGCCCGCGGTTCTTGCTCCAGCGCACCGCCAGCTCCCCGCGTTCGGCGTCCGCCGGGGCGGCGGTGGCCTCCAGCGCCAGCGGCCGGCCGACCCGCGCCGTCACCGGCCCCGGAGGCACGCCCCCCACGGTCGGCGCCTGCGGCCCGCCCGGATCCCCGATCTCGTAGATCGCGTTCAGGCTGCCCGTGGTCTGCTCGCGGTGGCCGGTGCCGGGCACCCCCAGCGTCCAGATTACCTCGTCGTCCCAGCCCGGCGGCACGTCCACGCGGAAGACGTGCCACTGGCGCAGGGGCAGGAAGTTCGTCGGCTGCCCCCGGTCGTCCGGCGCCGGCCGGACCTGGTTGTCCGGGCCGATGGGTATCGGCGTCTCGCCGCTGTTGCGGTTGAAGTACCCGAAGAAGAGGGTGAACGAGCCGTCGGGATGCCTGAGCCAGCCGTCGAAGACGGGGCTGATCGTCTTGAGGTCCGGGCGCACGAGCTCCTGCGCCAGGCCCGGCGCGGGCAGCGACAGCAGCGCGGCGGCGGCGAGGACCACCGGCATGCGGCGCGGCGGCATGACTGACAGCGGCATGGCGGCGGCCCCCGCTACTGCTGATTCGCCGCGCTGGCCGACGCAATCTCCCGGTACTCCGCGTCTGTCAGGAAGATCCAGTCGGTGTGGGCGATCGCCATCTCGTCGATGGTCCGCGACCCCGACCCGGTCCACATCGTCGGGTCCGGGTTGTTGCGGTTGCCGGCCGAGTTGTCGTGGTAGGACGTCATGTGCATCACGGTCCCGGCCGGGAAGGCCGGCGGGTTCTCGTACGAGTAGGTCAACTGCCAGTTGACGTCGTAGCGCGGCACCGACGTCAGCAGCTCGACCCGCCCGTCGGGCAGCACCGCCTCGAGCGACATCGCCTGCCCCCGGTAGTGCATGTGCGGCCGGAAATGCACGATCTGCGCCGGCCGCGGCAGCGTCCAGTAGCCGTCGTGGCGCACGTCGCGGGCGCCGGCGGGAATGTCCAGGTTGCGCGCGGTGATGAACCGGGTCACCAGCATCTTCTCCGGCACCTCGCCGCGCGGATGGAAGCGGAAGCCGACGCTCGTCCGATCGCGTGCCTCCTCCCCCACCGGGTGGTAGTGGATGTTGAAGCGGATGACGGCGCCGGCGCGCAGCAGACGGCCGGTCCCCTCCGGATAGATGTCGCCGCTGTTCCCGATGGAGGTCTCCTTGAGCCACACCTCGCCGGGGAGGGCCACGTTGCGGAAGCCCGCCAGGCCGTTCTCCCCGGGCGCCTGCGGCTCCTGGACCGCGAAGGTGTTGACGTGGTGCACCACGCGGCGGTCGCCGGGATGCACCTCGACGGCCCGGATGTAGCGGTCCTCGGTCAGGCCGGTGGGCACGTAGATGTTGAAGAAGGTGTCGGGGCCCCGCGCCGCGACGACCATCTCCTCCTCCATCGTCACGATCAGGTCGGGCGTCCCGATGTACCACTCGTCGTCCGCGGCGAACGCGACCGGCGGCGGCAGGTCCGCCGGGTCCCCGCGCGGGGCGCCGGCGTCGACCCACGCCACGATCGTGTCTATCTCCTCGTCGGTGAGCGAGCGGTCGTTGACGTACTCGCGAATGCCCACCGTGCGGTCGAGGTGCCACGGCGGCATCTCGCGGCGCGCCACGCGCTCGCCGATGGCCCGCGCCCAGGGCCGCGTCTCCTCGTAGGTCAGCAGCGACATGGGCGCCATCTGCCCCGGCCGGTGGCAGACCTGGCAGGCACGCTGCAGGATGGGCGCCACGTCCCGGGTGAAGGTGACGGCGGCGGTATCCGCGGCGGCCGGCTGGGCGCTCGCCGGCGGCGGCGCCAGGCACGCGACCGCGACGAACAGCCCGATGCCCACCGGCGCGCTGCGCATGGAGCTCGTTGCACGCATGAGAAGACCCTCGTTCAGCTCTAGCGGGGCATCCGGAAGAAGCCCATCTCGATGAGCTCCTCGCGGTCGCCGCCGCCGATGATGGAGCACAGCACCTGCTTCTCCAGGCAGGCCGCCAGCACGTGCCGCACCGCCGCCCGGGCCTCGGGCGCCAGCGGCTGGCCGGTGCGGGTGGCCCGCCCGACGCCCAGGTTGATGCTGAGATCGTTGACGCCGATCAGTATGCCGCCGATGCCCGGCACGTCGAGGATGTCGCGGATGTTGCGGACACCCTCGGGCGACTCGATCATGATGTAGGCGAACAGCTCGCCCGCCGGGTTCAGCGGCCACAGGTCCGCCCGGCGCATGTACTCGTCGGCGTCCATCTCGCCCCACAGCGGGAACCCGGTGAAGCCGTCGGTCGACCACAGACCCGCGCCCCGGATGCCGGGCGGATCCGGGTGCTGCGCGCCCCGCTGCGGCGGAATGCGCATCGAGCGCACCGCCCGCAGCGCCTCCTCCGCCGTGTCGATCTGCGGGAAGACGATGGCGAGCGCCCCGATGTCGAGCACCTGCTTGACGAGCCAGCTCGGATTCTCCTCGCCGTACATCGGGATGCGGACGCCGGGCGTGACCTGGAGCCGCCCGTCCGGGCGCCGCATGCGGGCGAACTCGTCGAACCGCGCCGCGAGCTCGTCGATGCGGTAGGGCCCGTGCTCCATGTCGATCATCTGCCAGACGTCGGGGCCGACCACCCCGCCCTGCTCCAGCCGCTCGATCAGCGGGCTGATGCGCGCCGCCTGTCCGGCCGCCGGCTGCGCCGCGCACGGCAGCGCGGCCGCCAGCACGACCAGCAGCCCGACGAGTCGCTGGCTCATGACGTCCTCCCCTCCCTGCGTGGATCTCTGCTGCTACTGCTGTTGTTGCTGTTGCTGCGCCATGGCCCGCTCGGCCTCGCGCTGGCCGGCCAGGATGTTGTAGAGCCCGTAGTTCCCCTCGTGGCAGGCGTACTCGTACAGCGGGTCGGCGCTCTGCTGCATGAGGAGCTGGAAAGTCCAGGTCACCGGCCAGACCGTCGGGTCGTCGAGCGTCGCCTCGTAGAGCAGCGTCTGCGGGGAGACGCGCGTGAAGCGCTCGACGAGGCGCAGGTTGGTGCTGGTCAGGCCGCCGAGGAAGCCGGTGCCCCGCAGGAAGCTCGTCGTCTCGACGACCAGCGTGTCGCCGTCCCAGTGGCCGCGCGAGTCGCCCATCTGCTGGGGAATGCCGCTGCGCTCGCGGCCGTCCAGCGGGATGACGCGGGTGCTGTGCACCATCTCGTTGAGCAGCACGACGTGGTCCTCGGTCTGGAAGAGCTGCATGTTGTTGTTGTAGGCGCTCGGCTGCATGGGCGGCCCGGAGTTGAAGCCCACGAGGCAGCGCACCGCGAGGTGCCCGGGACCCATGTCCGCGACCCAGCCGCCGTAGGTCAGCTCGTGCAGACCCAGGCCGCGCCGCTCCATCGCCATCTCCTCCTGGCGCCTCTGCGCCGCGGCCGTCAACGCCGGCACGCGGCCGTCGGGCGGGTCGACGATCAGCGACGTCCGGCGATCCTCCGCCACGCCCGCGACGTCGTACCAGGCCTCGTTGTACGACCCGGTCGGCATCGCGTCGCTGCCCTCCTGGATCTGCCGCCAGGTCTCGTCGGCCTCGGCGAGCACGACCGCGGCGTCCTCGTCGGTCAGCGTCGTCTTGCCGGCCAGGTTCTCCGGCCGCTCGAACGGCGTCAGCGAGCGGAAGTCCCAGACGCCGGCCAGATCCGGTGCGCCCCACGCGGTGCGCGGCACGGCGGAATCGTCCGCCGTCTGAGCGGTCGCAACCATCGGGGACAGCGCCACGGCGGCGGCCAGCGCGAGCGGTACGGGAAGAGTCCGGTGACTCATGTGCAGCCTCCTCGGTGTTTCGAAAGACACAGGTACGCCCCAAGTATCGCTCAGAATGCCCGCCGCCGGAACAGTGCCGCGGGCGCGGCCGACCGAATTTCGCGCCTGGCGCCCCCCCGGCGGCGGCACTCCCCTGCCCCGGCCCGCAGCCGGGACGCGTTCACCCCGCCGCGGAGGTCGTTGCCTGCCCCGGCCTCCGGCGCCCGCGGCGCGGGCGGGCAACGCGCTGCGGGCGGCGGCGATGCGGGTCGCTGCCCGTCGCTGCGGCGGGAGCCGGCGTGAAGCCGGCAACCTGCTCGCACGGGATGGGCCTGCCGACGAGCCGCTCGATGGCGGCGAGCTGCTTGCCCTCCTCCGGGGCGGCCAGCGCGATCGCGGCTCCGCCGCGTCCCGCCCGAGCGGTACGCCCGATGCGGTGCACGTAGTCCTCGGCCACGTGGGGCAGGTCGAAATTGATGACGTGGCTGATGCCGTCGACGTCGAGGCCGCGGGCGGCAATATCGGTGGCGATGAGCGTGTCGACCGCCCCGCTGCGGAAGTGCGCCAGCGCCCGCGTGCGCGCGGCCTGGCTCTTGTTGGCGTGGATCGCCGCCGCCCGCCGGCCGGACCGCTCCAGGTGCCGGACGAGCTGGTTGGCGCGGGCCTTGGTGCGCGTGAAGACCAGCGTCTGTCCCATGTCCGCGTCCGCCAGCAGCCGGCCGAGCAGCTCCGTCTTGCGGGTCATGGCCACCGGGTGCACCACCTGGCGGATCCTGCTCACCGGGGTCGCGCGCCGCGTCACCTCGACCAGCACGGGTGCGGCAGTCGAGCGCCGGATGAGCGCCTCGATCTCGGCGGGGAGCGTGGCCGAGACGAAGAGATTCTGGCGCCGCGCGGGCAGTGCGGCGAGGATCCGCCGCACATCGGGCAGAAAACCCATGTCGAGCATGCGGTCGGCCTCGTCGAGGACCACCATTTCGACGCCGCCGAGATTCGCCTGCTTGCGCCCGAGGTGATCGAGCAGCCGGCCGGGCGTGGAGATCAGCAGATCGAGGCCGGCGGCCAGGCGGCGCTTCTGCGGCGCCATGCCGACACCGCCAAAGAGAACCGTGCGGCGGACGGGCAGGTGTCTGGCGTACTGCGCGACCATCTCACCGACCTGGGCGGCCAGCTCGCGGGTGGGCGTCACCACCAGCGCCCGCGGCTGGCGCGACGCCGTGCCGGCGGCGAGATTCTGCAGAATCGGCAGCAGGAAGGCGGCCGTCTTGCCCGTGCCGGTCTGGGCGCAGGCGATCAGATCGCGACCCTCGAGCACGACCGGAATGGCGCGCTCCTGGATCGGAGTGGGTGTGGTGTAGCCCGCGGCCGCAACGGCGCGAACGAGCTCGGGGCGCAAGCCCAGATCGGTGAACTGCATCGTGTCGTGACTCCTGTCGTGTGACCGCGCCGCGGGTGCACGCGCCGGGAGGCCCGGCAGCCAGGCGCCCGCGGCGCAGGCTATGCGGCCTCCGTCGACTCGGCGGCGGAGGATGTTGGTTGCGCGGGGACCTGCAGGCCGGGTAGCGGATCGGCGGCGAACAGCCGCTGCACGGGCCGGGCCAGCAACCGGGCCCACATCGTCGCCCGCGAGACGCGAGCGCTGTCGGTCGCCAGGCCGGTGTTGGCGTACATCTGTCGATACACCTTCGAGATCAGCAGAAACGCCAGGCGTGCCCGCAGCGACGGAACGACCTTCGAACGGCGCCAGATCTCCCTGATGCCGTAGAACCGGTCCCAGGCCCGTTGCGTTCCCCGCCGAATCTCTTCAACGGACATGACGGGATGCGGCGTGTAGAGCTTGGGACGCCGCGAGTGCGGCAGCAGCCAGTACCGGGACGCCGGCACGCCGTCGATGACGGGCATCGAAGCACCCTGCTCGCGCTCCCAGCGTTCGAAGTCGAGCGTGCCGGGAAAGGGCGTCAGCGTGACGAACTGGGCGAACGCCAGGTCGGCGCGCCGGGCCAGGGCCACCGTGGCGTCGAACGAGCCGGGACGGTCGCTTGGCAGACCGAAGATGAACGACCCGAGCACGTACACGCCGTGCTTCCGGAACGTCCGGAGCCTGGCGACGAGCGCCTCGCCGGCGAGGTTGAAGTCCTTGTAGACGTCCTTCAGGCCTTCCGGCGTGACGGCCTCCACCCCGACCAGCGCGCCCCTGATCCGGGCCTTGCGCATCGCGTCCAGGAACGACGGATCTTCTGCCGCTTCCATCGTGATCTGCGTATAGAAGACGAGATCGTCCGGCAGCAGCGCGAGCCGTTCCATGAGCTCGAAGCGCTCCGCGCGGAGCGCTTCGAGCTCATGGAGGCGGCGCGGATCCTCACGGCGTGCGGCCATGCCGAGATCGTCGAGCGTCACGGGATAGAAGTTGTCGTCGGCCAGCGCGATGAAGCGGAACCCCATGCGGCGCAGCTCGACGATCTCCTCGAGCACCGCCTCGACCCCGCGCTGGCGCGGCTCCTGGCCGTCCGTGCGCCAGACCGAGCAGAAGGAACAGTGCTTCGGACACCCTCGCACGGTCTGGACGGAAGCCCAGGCATAACGTTCCCGGGGCAGCAGATCCCAGCGCGCCTTCCTGAACGCCGACGCGCCGATCCGGCCGGCCTCGTAGACCCGCTCCGGGGCGCCGGCCGCGCAGTCCGCGAGCACCCCGCCCCAGGCGCCGTCGCCGTCGCCTCTGACCACGGCGTGGGCTCCGCCATGAGCGTGGGCCTCCTCCGGGTACAGCGTCGCGTGAATGCCGCCATAGACCACCCATGCGCCGCGGGCCCGCGCCTTCCTGCCGAGCGCATACCCGACCAGGGCGTTGCCGGTGTGCACACCGATCCCGACGACGTCGCCGGGCTGCAACCGGGAGGTGTCGAACGGTTCCAGCGTCTCGTCGATCGGGATCGGATCGCCGAACTCCGGCGGCGTCGCCGCGGCGAGCACGTAGAGCCAGCGGGGAGTGATGATGGCGGACCCGAACGAGAGATGGCTCGGATTGACGATATACACGCGCATGCGCTGTTCCTGGTGGACCGGGGTCGGTCACCGCCAGGGTACGCTCGGCGGGCTGTCCGGGCCTCTTCACTCGTGTCGGCCGGAACCGGCCACGCGTGGCTTCGATGAGGCTGAGCGGAAGTTCCGATGAGGCAGGAACAGCGGCGGAGACTCAGAAAAGCAACTCAAGAGTATCACATTCCTCCGGCCGTCGAGATGCGCACCGTCGGCCCGCCCGCGAACGTGGGAAGGCTCGCGCGGCGCCGGCCAATATACTGGCAGCGGCCTGCTTTCCCGAAACCCCGTTCCGGGCCCGGCTTCACGCGCCCGCAGGCGGCGCGCCGCGCAGCAGAACCATGCCTGATCCGTTGCCCGACAGCACGCAGGCGTACCTGTCCGACGCGGGGGCGACGCCGCTCCTCACCCGTGGACAGGAAATCGTGCTCGCGAAACGCCTCGCACGGAACAAGCGTATCGCCCTGCGGCTGACGTCGCGGATTCCGTGCATCGCGCGAGACGTGCTCGAGATGGGCGACGTTCTCAGGTCCAACCCGCTTGCCGCCCGGACCCTGCTCACGCTCCCCCCAAGGGCCCTGACGGATGCCCAGCTCAGGACCCGCGCTCGCGCCGCGGTCCACGACCTCGACATCATCCGCGCCGCACAGGCCGACGCCGGGACGCACGACGCCGCACTGGGTGCGATTCCCGTCCGCCACCGCCGCCGGGCTCGCCGGGCGCGGTGGGCCGCGCTGAGGGCGCGGGTCCGGCTGTCGCACGCGGTTGGCGCCGTGCCGTACGCCGAGTCGGTCAAGCTTCGACTCGTGGGCATGGCCACCGCGTCGCTGGACGCGGTGGAAGAGCTGCGCAGGGGGGTCGCCGAGCTCGAGCGGCGCCAGCGCACACGCGGCGCCGCGGGCGTTCCGGCGGCTCCCGGCCTCGACGAGGCGCGCGCGCGGCTGCGGGCGCGCGTCGCCGCTCTCGGCCTGACTCTGCGGCAGGCGACCCACATCCGCGCGCGGCTGCGGGCGGCGACGGAAGGGATCGCAGAGGCCAAGCATGCGCTCGTGGCCGCGAACCTCCGCCTCGTCATCGCCAACGCCAGGCGCTACCGCCATCACTCCCTGGGCTTTCTCGACCTGGTGCAGGAAGGCAATCTGGGGCTCCTGCGGGCGGTCGACAAGTTCGACCATCGACTCGGCTACAAGTTCTCCACCTATGCAACCTGGTGGATCCGCCAGGGCATGACGCGCGCCCTCGCCGAGAAGGGACGGATCATCCGGCTGCCGGTGCATGTGGCGGACACGCTGCGCACGCTCCTGGCCGCCGCGGACGATCTGGCCAAGACGCTCGGTCGGGAGCCCACGGCAGGGGAGATTGCGCAGCGCGTCGACCTGCCGGCCGCGAGAGTCCGCACGATCCTGAAAGCGGGCCTTGGCCCTCTGTCGCTCGAATCGCCGAGCGGGCCCGACGAGGAGCGCACGCTCGGGCACACCATCGAGGACCGCGGCGCGGTCTCGCCGTCGGAGTCGGCGATGCGCGCCGACGTGACGCGCCGCGTGGCCGAGGTCCTGCTCACGTTGCCGCCTCGTGACGCGAAGATCCTGCAGATGCGTTTCGGGCTGCACGACGGGCGGGAGCGCACGCTCGAGCAGATCGGGCAGGCGTTCGGCCTCACGCGCGAGCGCATCCGGCAGATCGAGCACCGGGCGCTGGCGCAACTGCGGCGGTCCCCGCAAGGCCGCCGCCTCGCCGAGGACTGAAATCGTCTCGCGCCCATGCCGAGACGCGGCAAGCCTGATGGCACGTGAAACCGGGAGGACCAGCATGACGAGGAAGAGAGCCGGATTGGCGGTCGTAGCGGCGGCGGGCGCGATGGCGCTGGCGGGCGTCGCGGTCGAGAGCCAGGAGAACCAGCGCATGGAGACGCTGGCCGACGTCGAGCGGGCCCTGGAGGAGCTGTCCAACCAGGGTCGCTGGGGCGCCGACGACGAGCTCGGCGCCGCGAACTTCATCACGCCCGCGAAGCGCAAGCAGGCCGCGGCCCTCGTCCAGGAGGGCATCAGCGTCTCGCTGGCGCACGACATCGTGCAGGAGGAGGCGGTCGACGCGACGACGATCCTGAACCGCGAGGTCATCCGCATCAGCGAGACGGGCGGGTCGGACCGGCTGCAGTACAGCGGCAGCTACCACGGCGTCATCCACAGCCACCTCGACGCCATCGACTGCCACATCCTCGTGGACGGACGCGGTCACACCGGCGCGACGTTCGAGGAAATCGAGGCGACCGGCGGCTGTCCCAAGGGCAGCATCCACGCGCTCCGCGACGGCATCGTCACCCGCGGCGTGCTGTACGACGCCACCCTGCTGCCGGGCAAGGCCACAGCGGGCGGCTGGCTCGAGCTGGGCACGCCGATCCGCAAGGCCGACCTCGAGGCGCTCGAGGAGATCCAGGGCGTGCGCGCCGAGTCGGGCGACGTCATCCTGCTGCACACCGGCCGCTGGATCCGGCGCGCGGCGCTCGGGCCGTGGCCGTCCTCCGACGGCGTGGCCGGCTACCACGCCGACGTGGCGTACTTCCTGAAGGAGCGCGAGATCGCGTTCATCGGCCACGACATGTCGACCGACGTCTCGCCGCACGGCATCCCGGGCGCGCGGTTCCCGCTGCACCAGCTCGCCCTGGTGGCGCTCGGCGTCGGCATCTTCGACAACCTCGACTTCGGCCCCGCGGCGGAGCTCGCCCGGCGTCTGGGCCGCTACGACTTCCTGTTCACCGCGGCGCCGCTGCGGATCCAGGAGGGCATGGGCTCGCCGATGAACCCGATTGCGACGTTCTGAATCCCGAACCAGCGGTGCGCGCCCCTTGCCCGCGGGCGCGCACCGCGAAGTCCACGCCCCGGGCGGGAAGGCATCGTCTCGCCCACGGGTGCATGGGTCTACGCCGTCATCCAGGTTTCGACCGGCAGTTCGGGCACACGCCGGAACTCGGCGAGGTTGTGCGTGATCAATGGCACGTCCCGGGCCAGGGCGTGAGCGGCGATCCACAGGTCGTTGGGGCCGATCTGCTGGCCGATGGCGCGCAGGTGAGCGCGGAGCCGGCCGTAGCGGCGCGCGACCTCTGCGCCGATGTCGACCACCTGCACCGCCGAGGCGAACTCGCGTATGGACGCGAAGCTCTGCTCGCTGCGGTTCGAACGGTGCGCACCGAAGTCGAGCTCGCCGAGCACGATGATGGAGACGCCGCAATCCGCGAGTGGCAGCCGGGCGTTGAAGCCTCGGCGCCGGTTCATGGCGTAGATGCACGTACTCGTGTCGAGCATTACCTTCAATCGAACGGCTCCCGTTCTTCGAGCGGCAGCTCTTCCCGTCGCATTTCCGCGATGATCTCCTCGAAGTCGTCCGGCAATGGCGTGCCGTTCTCCCAGTAGTCCTCCCAGTCCTTGAACGGGGGGCTCAGAACGACGTGGCGGCCCTCACGGCGAATGATCACGCGGTCGACGTCGAAGCGGAACTCCTTCGGCAGCCGCACCGCCTGCGAGCGTCCCGACATGAAGACGCGGGCGAACTTGCGGCCACCGCGCGGCCCGGGTGCCGCCGTCTTCGTGGTTCCAGCCTTCTTCTTCGCTGCGCGTCTGCGATCGGCGTCCTTCCCCGCGCTCTTCTTCGCAGTCCTGCCGCGATTCGTGTCCGGCACCCGCGCGCTGATCGTCGCGGCGCCTCCCCCATCCGGGTCCGCCGCTCGGGCGCCCTTCTTCATGCGCACCTCCCCGCCGGAAGACGCCGGCCGATGGCCGACATCCGATATATCTTCTTGGAAGATACCATGGCTCCAGTCGTCGCGGCGGCTATGGGCGGTCGCGTCGCGCATCCGGGTCCGGTCCGTGGTCAGCGCGAAGCGGCCTTCTCGGGCCGCGCCAACCTCGGCCGGTTAGCAGAATCTTCAACGTCCTCCTGCCCGGAACATTGCGTTTCTTGCAAGTTCCGGCAGCGGGCGACTGGCCGGCGCCCCGGGCGCCCGCGGGCTTGGCCCCGCGCCGCCCGGCGCCCCCGGTTCGCCCCCTCTGAGAGTTACAATCGAAATCGGGACGGACGATGGACTGGTGGATCTGGGTGGTGGCCGGTTTCTTGCTTCTGGCGCTGGAGCTGGCGTCCCCGGGCGGCTTCTACGTGTTCTTCTTCGGCTGCGGCGCCCTGGCGGTGGGTCTGCTGGCGGCGCTCGGCTGGGCGGAGCCGCTGGCGCTGCAGGGCGTGCTGTTCGCCGGCCTGTCGGTGGCGGCGCTCGTCATCTTCCGGCCGCTCATCGTCCGGCGGCTGCAGGCCGGCGGCGGTGACGCGGTGGTGGACAGCCTGGTGGGCGAGCGCGCTCTGGCGCGCGGCGAGATCCCCGCCGACGGCTTCGGCAAGGCCGAGCTGCGCGGGACGACGTGGAACGCGAGGAACGTCGGCACGACGGCGGTGGGCCCGGACCAGGCGTGCCGGGTGGAGCGGGTCGAGGGTCTGACCCTCTGGATTCGGGCGGAGTAGCAGGAGCGACAAGGGACAGCGAACGATGGAAATGGGCCTGATCGCCGTGGGGGCGCTGGTGCTGCTGCTCGTCGTCATCATTGCCAAGACGGCGACGGTCGTGCCGCAGCAGAGTCAGTACGTGGTCGAGCGGCTCGGGAAGTACTCCGGAACGCTCGACGCCGGGTTCCACATCCTCGTGCCGTTCCTCGATACGGTGCGCTACCGGCACTCGCTGAAGGAGATGGCCCTGGACATCCCCGAGCAGATCTGCATCACGAGCGACAACGTCCAGGTGGGGGTGGACGGCGTGCTGTATCTCAAGGTGCTGGATGCCCAGCGCGCGTCGTACGGCATCGGGAACTACGTCTTCGCCATCACGCAGCTCGCGCAGACGACGCTGCGCAGCGAGATCGGCAAGATCGAGCTCGACAAGACGTTCGAGGAGCGCGCCCACATCAACACCCAGGTGGTCGACGAGCTGGACAAGGCGACGGAGCCCTGGGGCGTCAAGGTGCTGCGCTACGAGATCAAGAACATCAACCCGCCGCGCGACGTGCTCGAGGCGATGGAGAAGCAGATGCGGGCCGAGCGCGAGAAGCGCGCCGCCGTGCTCGAGTCGGAGGGCCTGCGCGACTCGGCCATCAACACGGCCGAGGGCGAGAAGCAGAAGGTCATCAAGGAGTCCGAGGCCAAGAAGCAGCAGCAGATCAACGAGGCGGAGGGTGAGGCGGCCGCCATCACGACCGTGGCGACGGCGACGGCGGAGGGCATTCGCCGGGTGGCCGAGGCCATCGAGGCGCCCGGCGGGACGCAGGCGGTGCAGTTGCGCGTCGCCGAGCAGTACGTCGACAAGCTGGGGATGCTGGCCAGGGAGAACAACACGATGATCCTGCCGGCCAATCTGGCCGACGTGTCCTCGATGATCGCCACGGCCATGAACGTGATCAAGCAGACCGGCGCTCCCCGCGCCGAGGGGCGGTAGAGCCGCCTGGAGCCGGCTCAGGGACCTTCGTCCGCAAGGGCCGCTGCCGCCGCCCGCTCCTGCGCGCGCGCGCCGCGCAGCACGTTCGTCATCGCGTAGTTCCCCTCGTGGCACGCGAACTCGTACAGTCCGCCCGCCGCCACGCCGCGCTCGGACTGATCGGCCGACAGGGCCAGCTCGATCGTCCAGGGCCGCGAGAACCGCGCCGGGTCCGCGATCGTGACCTCGTAGTCCATGGTCTGCGCATCGACCCGCGTGAACCGCTCCAGCAGGTGCAGCGAGCCGGTCGGGTGCCGCCACGTGCTCGCCCAGCGGGCGTCCGGGCGGTCCACGAAGCTCCGCGACTCGACCACGAGCGTATCGCCCTCCCAGCGCCCGCGCGGCTCGCCGTTCCAGCGCGGCACGTTCGCCGGCGGGCCGCCGTCGAGCGGGACGATCCGCCGCTGGCGGAACATCTCGTGCACGATGACGACGTGCGTACGGTTCTGGAAGATCTGGTGGTTCGGGTTGTAGCCGAACCATATCTGCGGCAGGCCGTCGCCCAGGCAGCGCTCGCCCGTGTCGAGATCCAGGAAGGAGTTCCAGGGACCCGATCCGTGCGGGCGCTCGCCCTGGCGCGCGTCGGCGACGTAGGGAATCCGTCCATCGGGCGGGTCGACGATCAGCGAGGTGCGCCGGCTGCGCAGCCACATCCAGCTCCCGTCGAGCCAGAAGTTGTTGTAGAAGCCCGGCGTGCCGTCCGCGCGCCAGTCGACGCTGCCGCCGGCGGTCGTTCGCTCGGAAGGCCTTCCCGCCAGGCGCGCACTGCGGAGCAGGGCGGCGTCCTCCAGACGGGCGACCTCGGCGTACGTCAGGAACTCGCGCCCCTCGAACTCGGCGGGGCGTTCGAGGGGGGTCAGGGTGGAGCCGATCCAGACGCCCTGCAGATCCGGGTCGCCCCACGGCGTCCGCGGCACGTCCGGCCGCGGCGCGACGGCCGGCTGGTCGTCTCCGGCCGCCATCCGGCACCCGGCGGCGGCAGCCCACGGCAGCGCGATGGCGACAAGCGGCACGACCACACGCAACCAACCCGGAAACAGACGCTGCATGTCGAGCCTCCTTCACGCCACCTTCACTTGTCATAACATTTCGGGGACCGATAGTGAAAGTTTCCGCCGCGGAAGGTCATGAACGCCGGCAACCTGCCGCCTCGCGGGCAGCGTGAATCCGGACGGCAGGTGCGCACCGTCGCGTGGCGCGTCTCGGCGGCGGCCGCCCTGCTCGTCCTGGCCGCGGCCGGCGCCGCCGGCCAGCCCGCCGCGGCGCCGCCCCCGGCGCCCGCCGCCCGGACCATCACCGTGCTGCCGTTCGGGAACCTGACCGGCGCGGCGATGGACGAGTGGATCGGCGCCGGGATGGCCGAGACCCTGGGGGCGGCGCTGACGGCGGCTCCCACCGCGGCGTTCGTTCCCTTCGAGGACCTCGGGCGCGCGCACCGGGACGCGACCGGCGGCGACCTGGACCCCGCGGACACGGCGGCGGTGCTGCGGATCTGCCGGGCGCTCGGCATCCGCCGGCTCGTGGCCGGCGAGTACCAGCGGGTCGCGGGGCGCCTGCGCGTCACGGCCCGGGTCGTCGACGTGGAGACGGGCGCGGCCGGGCACTGGATGAAGGCCGACGGCTCGGCCGCCGGGCTCTTCGACCTCCAGGACCGGCTGGTGGAGTCGCTGGCCCGCTACCTCGGGGAGCCCGGCCGCCCGCCGCGGCGGGCGGCGCTGGACGACCCCGGCCTCGCCCCGCGGCCGGCCGCCCGACCGCCGGCTGGCCGGCCGCGGGCCGCTGCCGCTCCGTCCGCCGGCGCGGCTGTCGGACCCGCCGGCGCGACCGCACCGGGCGCCGGGTTCAGGCCGCCGGCCGGCGCCATCGACGGGCCGCCGCCGCCGGAGGCGCCCGCCACCATCAGCCGCGACGCGGCGGGCCGGGCCACCATCCGCGCGGTGCGCGTCGCCGCCCTGCAAGTCGACGGCACGCTCGACGAGGCGGCGTACCGCGACTCGCCGCCGTTCTCCGACTTCGTGCAGACCCTGCCGCTGGAGGGCGCGCCGGCCACCGAGCGCACCGAGGTCTGGGTGCTGTTCGACGACGAGAACTTCTACATCGGCGCGCGCTGCTGGGACTCGGCGCCGGAATCGCGGTGGGTCGCCAACGAGATGCGCCGGGACAGCTTCAACATCCTGCAGAACGAACGCGTCGGCTTCATGATCGACAGCTTCTACGACCGCCGCAACGGGATGATCTTCAACGTCAACGCCATCGGCGGCCGGATGGACGGCCAGATGACCTCGGAGAGCGACTACAACGGCGACTGGAACCCGGTCTGGGAGGCCGAGACCGGGCGCTTCGAGGGCGGCTGGACGATGGAGGTCGCCATCCCGTTCAAGTCGCTGCGCTACCGCCCGGGGCAGGCGCAGATCTGGGGACTGAACGTCAGCCGCCGGGTCTTCTGGAAGAACGAGCTCTCGTACGTCGTGCCCATGCCCGTGGCGCGCGAACCCGGCGCCATCTTCCTTTCCTCGCTGGCGGCGACCCTGGTCGGGCTCGAGGTGCCGCAGGGCGGCGCCACGCTCGAGCTCAAGCCGTACGCCATCGCGGACCTGACGAGCGACCGGACCACGACGCCGCACGTCTCCAACCAGCTCGGCGGCGACGCGGGACTCGACGTGAAGTACGGCGTGACGCAGAACCTGGTCGCCGACCTGACGCTCAACACCGACTTCGCCCAGGTCGAGGCGGACGAGCAGCAGGTCAACCTCACCCGCTTCAGCCTCTTCTTTCCGGAGAAGCGCGAGTTCTTCCTCGAGAACCAGGGCGTGTTCGCCTTCGGCGGCGCCGGCACGGGCCCGTTCGGGCAGAACAACGACACGCCGGTGCTCTTCTACAGCCGGCGGATCGGGCTCAACGAGGGGCGCGAGGTGCCGATGCAGGCCGGCGGCCGCCTCACCGGGCGGGTCGGGCGGTTCACCGTGGGCGCCATGAACATCCAGACCGGGGACGAAGCGGTGACGGGCGCCTTGCCGACGAACTTCTCGGTCCTGCGCATCAAGCGCGACGTGCTGCGGCGGAGCAGCTTCGGCGCGATCTTCACCGGGCGCTCGGTCTCCACGCTCGGGCCCGGCTCGAGCGAGACGTTCGGCGCCGACGCCAATTTCGGGTTCCACGACACGGTGAACATCGACACCTACTGGGCGCGGACCGAGACGCCCGGCTCGCGGGGGGACGACGTCAGCTACCGGGCTAGGTTCGAGTACCGCGGCGACCGCTACGGCGTGCAGCTCGAGCACCTCGCCGTGGGGGAGGACTTCCGGCCGGACGTGGGATTCCTGCGGCGCGACGACTTCGACCGCAGCTTCGGGGCGTTCCGCTTCAGCCCGCGGCCCTACGCCATCGCCGCCATCCGCCGCTTCACGTGGGAGGGCCGCTTCGACTACTACACGAGCCGGGCGGGCGTCGTCGAGACGCGCCTGGGGCAGGGCTTCTTCGGCATCGAGTTCGAGAACGCCGACCGGTTCGAGGTCGAGTACACCCGCAGCTACGAGTTCCTCGACCGGCCGTTCGAGATTACCGGCGACGTCGCCATCCCGGTCGGCGGCTACCGCTTCCAGGACACGCGGGTGGCCTACCAGTTCGGCCGGCAGCGGGCCTTCTCGGGCATGCTGGCCGTGCAGCGCGGCAGCTTCTACGGCGGCGAGAAGACCACCGTGGAGATGGGCCTGCCGGGCGGCTTCCGCAGCGGCCGGCTCGAGATCACGCCGCAACTGTCGCTCGAGCCGGGCATCTCGTACAACCGCGTCGAGCTGCCCCAGGGCCGCTTCACGACCGGCCTGGTAACCAGCCGCACGACCTACACGGCCACCCCGCTGATGTTCGTCAGCGCCCTGGTGCAGTACAACTCGAGCAACGCCTCGCTGGGCGCCAACGTCCGCTTCCGCTGGGAGTATCAGCCCGGCAGCGAGCTGTTCGTGGTCTACAACGAGCAGCGCGACACGCTCACCCCTCGCCACCCCGAGCTGCAGAACCGCAGCTTCGTCATCAAGATCAACCGCTTGTTCCGGTTCTAGACTTAGACTTAGATGGGGCTGCGCCCCAAGCCCCCGGCGTCCGCTTGCGGGGACCCCTTCGCCCCGCGCCGCTACCGCCGAGGCGCGCCGTGCGCGCCTTGGGACCACGCGCGGTCGTTCTGGTGGTCCCCCGGTCTTAGTACCGGAACAGGTACTGGAGCTTCACGAAGACGGCGCGGTTCGTGCGCCGGCGTTCGGTGGTGTGGAAAAGCCGGTCGGGAATGCCGTCGCCGTCGCGGTCGCGCTCGATCAGGTCGGCCTGCTGATGGTGGTCGTCGTAGCCCACGTAGAACACCGTGCCGGCGTTGACGCGGTACGTCAGCAGCAGGTTCAGCGCCAGCGTCTTGTCGAACGTGTTGTGCTCGGCGATGTTCCGCACCAGGAGGCGCTCGGTGAACTGGTAGGTGGACAGGGCCCGGAAGATCTTGACGTCGAACACCTCGCCGCCGCCGGTGCGGCGATCCGTGAACCGGCTCGTGTTGATGTTGACGTCCGACTGCAGCCGCGGAATGGGCCGCAGGCTGAGGAACGAGTACACGCCGGTCTCGTGGCCCAGGAACGGGTTGACCTCGTCGTAAAAGACCTCGTGGCCGCGGTTCATCCCCGCGCCGACGCCGAAGCGGGTCGTGCTGTAGCGCGTGAAGAAGCGGTAGCGCGTCTTGAAGAAGTCGATGCCCCCGTAACGCTCCATCTCCCGGCTCACGCGGCCGTTCACCCCGAAGTTCCGCGCGAAGTTGAAGTTGAGGCCGACCCGGGCCTCCTCGTCCTGCAGGTTGCCGTCGAAGGCGTAGTTCCGGGCGTAGCGGCCCTCGGGCCCCCAGCTCACGAGCCAGGTCTCGGGCCACCACTGATACGAGACGTCGCCGAGCGTGCGGCGCTGGTCGACCCGGCGCACGAACCCGACGTCGGTGCGGAAGTCCGGCGAGAGGACGAACGACAGGAAGCGGTAGCCGAGGTTGCGGCCCTGCTTGCGCAGCACGGCCTCGAGGTAGTGGCCGCTGCGGTCGATGCCGTCGAGGTCGCGGTGCTGCGTGCCCATGGCGCGGAACGCGAGGCTCTGGGTGCTGCCCAGCCGGAAGTTGCTGTCGAGGCCCGCCAGCCGGCTGTGGCCGTCGAGCAGCTCGCGGCTGGTGACGATGGCGCCGACGTGCGACTCGGCGTACAGGTCATAGCGCAGGCGCCCCACGAACGTCTGGGCCGTCCGGCCGAAGGCCGGGTCGGCGGCGTCGTCCAGGTTGCCCGGCGCCTCGTCGTTGGCGTACAGCAGCCCCAGCGTGGTCCGCCCCACCTTGCCGGTCAGCTTCGCCCCGTAGTACGGGTCGACGATGGTGCGCGTGTGGACCGCGTCGACCGGGCCGGGAATGTCGAAGATCTCGGCGCCCTCGAGGAAGAACGGCCGCAGCTCCGGATAGAAGAGGGCGAAGCGCTGGTTGAGCTCGATCTGCGGCCGGTCCGACTCGATCTGCGAGAAGTCGGGATTGAGCGTGAAGTCCGCGGTCAGATTCGACGTGACCCCGTACTTGAAGTTGACGCCCCCTTCCGGCGCCGGATCGGCGGTGGTGAAGTCCCCGCTGGCGGCGTCGATCGAGCCGAACTGAATGGCCGTGAACGTCGGCAGGATCTCGATGTTGCGGCTCGTCGACAGGTCGGTCATCCCTTCCAGCACGCCCATCTGGGGCAGGAAGCCGGCGACGCCGCGGGATACGGGCGACCAGACGACGGTCTCGTCCTTGCCGCCGATGCGGCGGGCAATCTGCAGTCCCCAGCGGTGCGCCGCCACGCCGTCGCGCTGCGGGTAGCGCAGGCTCTTGAACGGAATGGCCATCTCCGCCGTGAAGCCGTCCGCGACGAGCCGCCCGGCGGTCGTGAAGAGGGCGTCCCACGACTCGTCTCCGCGCGGGAGCCCGCCGCCGCCCCGGCCGCGCCGCCCCCCGAACCCGCCCCCGCCGCGCGAGTTGACGATGGAATCGCCCTGGACGCCGTACGCGTTCACGGTGAAGACGTACGCCCGCTGCTGGTCGAGAAACGTGTCGAAGTAGACGGAGATGAGATCGTCGCGAAACGTGCGGTCGCGATCCGAGCGGTTCGCGCGGATCATGCCCGGGTCGGTGTACCGCGCCCGGAACCCGAGGTAGATGGCGGCGGCGTCGTACGCCAGATAGACGTCGGTGTCCTCGGTCGCCGGCGCGCCGTCGAGCGGCTGGAGCTGGACGAACTCGGTGATGCGCAGCGCGCCGTCCCACGCGGCGTCGTCCAGACGGCCGTCGATCGCGGGCGGCGCGACGACGCGGGCCGGCCGCACCGCCGGCCGGCCGGGCAGGATGCCGGCCGCCGCCGGGAGGTCGGGGGCCGGCTCGGCGGCCCCGATCTCGACCTCGCCGTTCACGAGCTCCGCGACCGACGGCTCGGCACCGGACGTCTCGGGCTCGGCGTCCGCCGGCGCGGGGCGGAAGCCGGACTGGGCCAGCGCGGGCGCGCACGGACAGGCGGCGATGCACGCGGCCAGGGCCGCGGTGCGCAGCGGCATCACTCTGACGGGGCTGCGCCCCGAGCCCCCGGCGCGCGCTTGCGGGGACCCCTGCGCCCCGGACGCTCTCGGCGCGGCGCGGGGTTTCGCCACGGACCTATCAGGGCACGAACGGCACCGCAGGCTCGCGCACCCCCGGGTGCCCGGCCTCCTTCCGCTGCCGCGAGACCCGCGCCGCCGCCTCGAGCGCCTGCTCCTCGTCGGCGCGGCCGGCGCTGAGCAGGTTCATCATCCCGTGGTTGCCTTCGTGGCAGGCGTACTCGAACAGGTGGTTGAGCGGATCGCCCACCGTGTCGCGGCGGGTCATCGGCAGCGAGACCGTGAACGGCCCCGCGTAGGTCGCCGGATCCTCCACCGTGAAGCGGTAGTCGATCGTGTTCGCATCGAGCATGCGGAAGCGCTCGACGAGGCGCAGGGTGCCGCCCGGACCCCGGTGCGTGGTCTGGATGATGTGCGACGGCTGGTACTCGCCGCCGTCGAGCCGGTTGTTGAACCGCTCGGTCTCGACCACCAGCGTGTCTCCCTCCCAGCGGCCGCGGCTGTCGCCCAGCCACTGGCGGACGCCGTCGGCGACGTGCGGCCGGTCGTCCAGCGGGATGATGCGCGCCTCGTGGATCATCTCCATGAGCACCACCACGTGGTCCGGCGTCTGGAAGATCTGGTAGTTCGCGTTGTAGATGTTCGGGATCATGGCGATGGGCAGCGTGCGCGTGATGCAGCGCTCCCAGGAGTTGCGATCGAGCCACGAATCGGCCTCGCCGCGCCCCGCGCGCGCGTTCTCGCGGTCGATGAGCCGCTGCCGCGCCGCGGGCAGCAGCGCCGGGATGCGGCCGTCGGGCGGGTCGACGATGAGCGCCTCGCGGTCGGCCTCGGTGACCTGCTCGACCCATCCGGCGCCGGTGCCGCGCGTGGCCTCGATGACCGGCGCCTGGGCGAGCTGGCCGCGCTCGATCTCGGCCGCCGTGCGCCGCTCGAGCGGCGTCCTGCTCGAGTTGTTCCAGACGCCGCGCAGGTCGGGCGTGCCCCACGGCGTGCGGGGGATCTTCCCTCCCTCGACGCGGTCCAGCAGACCGCTGATGCCGACCGCCGCGCCGGAGCGCGGCTCGGGCGCATCCTGCGCGGCTGGCGTCGCCAGCGCGCAGGCGGCGACCAGGACGACGACGGCTCCAAGTGTTCGAACGCTCATGGCACCTCCTCCAGATCTACCGTCCGGCCTGCTCGTCGATGCGGGCGCCGGCGAGCATCCCGGTCAGCGAGTAGTTCCCCTCGTGGCACGCCGACTCGAAGATCAGGTTCTCGGTATCGTCCTGCCGCACCAGGGCCAGCTCCAGGGTCCACGGCCGGGTCCACGTGGTCGGGTCGTCGACGGTGATGCGGTATTGCATCAGGTCCGGGGCAACGCGCGTGAAGCGCTCGACGAGATGCAGGTTCTCGCTGGAGCCCCGGTAGCTGGTGCGGTCGGTGAAGTTCGTGGTGTCGACCACGAGGGTGTCGCCTTCCCAGCGCCCCACGGAGTCGCCGAGCCACTGCCTGATGTGCGGCGGCAGGTGGGGCCGGTCGTCGAGCGGGATGCGGCGGTACGCGCCGCCGCCGTGCCCCTGCTCGTAGTAGATCCCGACCCAGCCCGGACCCTGGACGATGCGGCTGAATCCGCACAGCCCGCCCGTGCAGGGAATCGTCACGCCCATGCAGCGCTCGAGGTAGCCGGAGTCCTCCGGATTGTCGTAGCGGTCCTCCATGTCGACGAAGTAGGGCAGATCGATGCCCGCGGCCGCGGCGGCGGCCGCCCGCGCGGCGAAGCGCTGGCGGATGTCCTCCTGCCGCGCCGCGCCCTCCTCGGTCATGGCCGGCACCTTTCCGTCGGGCGGGTCGACGATGAGCGACGTGCGCCGGTGCCGGGCGTAGCGTACGCCGAGCCCGGTGCTGAAGATGTTGTTGTAGGCGCCCTCGACGTCGGCCTGCGTGCCAAGCTCGCCGCGCACGTCCCGGCCCTGCGCCTCGTCGCTCTGCTCCACCACCAGGCTCGCCGCGTCGATCGCGCGCACCTCCTCGTCGGTGAGGAACTCGCGTCCGGCGTGCTCGTCGGACCGCTCCAGCGGCGTGGAGCTCTTGCTGTCCCAGATGCCCGCCAGGTCCGGCACGCCCCACGGCGTCCGGGGCGCCTCCCAGCCGTCCTCCAGCAGCGGCCAGGCCGACCCGGCCGGCGCCTCCTGGCCGACTGCCGGACCGCCGAGCCACCCGGCGCCGGCCAGCGCGAGGCCGACGATGCCCGCCAACAGTACTCGCCTCATCGCTGTGCTCCTCCCATCTCAAAGGATACTGCCTTCCGCTAGGAGTCTGCGCCGTAGAACCGTGCAGACTCCGCAAGGCGCGCACGGCGCGCCTCGGCGGGAGCGGCGCGGGGCGAAGGGGTCCCCGCAAGCGGACGCCGGGGGTTCGGGGCGCAGCCCCGTTTGATTGAAGCCCGCGTTGACCACCCTTCCGGATCACGCGAAGATATCCTGTCGATCGCGGCGGCGATCCCCTCCAGGAAAGGCGGACGACCATGGCGGCAAGCGCGGCGCGACGCACGGTGCTGGCGGCGATCCTGTCTACCCTGACGCTTGCGAGCGTGAACGGGCAGGTCGCGTTCGAACGTCTGCGCGACGCGGCGGGCGAGCCCCGCAACTGGCTGACCTACTCGGGCAGCTACTTCAGCCAGCGCCACAGCCGGCTCGAGCAGATCACGCCCGGCAACGTGGGAGACCTCGCGCTGCAGTGGGTCTACCAGACGCCGGTCATGGGCACGTGGCAGGCGACGCCGATCGTGGTCGACGGCGTGATGTACCTGACCCAGCGGCCGAACGACATCGTGGCGCTCGACGCCCGGACCGGGCGCGTCTACTGGATCTACCGCTACCCGACGCCGGCCGACCACCGCGCCTGCTGCGGGGCGAACAACCGCGGCGTGGCGGTGCTGGGCGACAAGGTGTTCATGGCGACGCTCGACGCCCACGTCGTGGCGGTGGACGCGACGACCGGCGCCGAGCTCTGGGACACCGAGGTGGCGGACAAGAACCTGGCGTACGCCTTCACGCTGGCGCCGCTGGCGGTCGACGGCAAGGTGCTGGTCGGCTCGACCGGCGGCGACCAGGGCATCCGCGGCTTCGTCGCGGCGCTCGACGCCGAGACGGGCGCGGAGGTCTGGCGCTTCCACACCATTCCGGGACCCGGCGAGCCCGGCCACGAGACGTGGGAGCCGTGTCCGCCCGACCCGGAGACCTACTGCGACCCGGAGGCCTGGAAGCACGGCGGCGGCGCGGCCTGGCTGACCGGGTCGTACGACCCGGACCTGAACCTGACGTACTGGGGCACGGGCAATCCCGGCCCCGACTTCAACCGCGCGCAGCGGCCCGGCGACAACCTCTACACGAGCTCGGTCGTGGCGCTCGACGCCGGCACGGGCAAGCTGCGCTGGCACTTCCAGTTCACGCCGGGCGACCCCTACGACTACGACGCGGTGCAGATCCCGGTGCTGGCCGACATCACCCGCAACGACACGGTCTTCAAGGTGATGCTGTTCGCCAACCGCAACGGGTTCTACTACGTGCTCGACCGGGCCACGGGCCGCTTTCTGACCGGCCGGCCGTTCGTGTCGGTCAACTGGGCGGAGGCCCTCGACGACAGCGGGCGTCCGGTCGAGACGCCGCAGCCCGCCGGCAGCCCGACGTATCCGGGCGTCGCCGGCGGCACGAACTGGTACTCGCCCTCCTACAGCCCCGGCACGGAGCTGTTCTACGTCCCGGCCTGGGAGAACTACGCCTCCATCTTCGGGGGCGAGCCGGAGGAGTACGAGGAGGGCGAGTTCTTCACCGGCGGCGGCATCGCCGAGGCCGCGCCGGTCCCCGACGCCCCGGGCATGCCGCGGGTGACGCGCGGTCCCATCAACGACTGGACGGAGGCGCTCGGCACCGGCGCGGTGCTGGCGCTCGACGCGCTGACGGGCGAGCAGCAGTGGAAGTTCGAGATGACCGACGTCATCCGCAGCGGCATCCTGACGACCGCGTCCGACCTGCTGTTCACCGGCGCGCGGTCGGGCTACTTCCAGGCGCTCGACGCCCGCACGGGCGACCTGCTCTGGAAGGTGAGCCTCGGCAGCCAGATCATCAACGGCCCGATGACCTACGAGGTGGACGGCCGGCAGTACGTGGCCGTCATCTCCGGCCACGCTCTCTCGACGTTCGCCCTCCGGGACTGACGAGGCTTGGCGCGCGCCGCGGGCGCAGCCGGCTGCGGGCTACTTGAGCCCCTTGTGCAGGCTCTCCGTATCCGTGTTGCCCTTGCTCGTGTCCCGGCCGCCGATCTGCAGCAGGAACTCGCATGACTGCTCTCCTGGGCTCCTGCATAGCGGAGGGCATTCTACTAGGATCTGCCGGCGTGAACATCGAGCCCTTCGCCCTCGAGCGTCTGCAGTCCATCTACGAGCATCAGGTCGAGATCAACCTGTCGGAGAGCGGCGTCGAGCCCCTGCGCCTCGAGGAGCTGCTCCCGGCGGACGCCGTGGGCAACCTGCTCGGCGAGCCGCTCGGCTACACCCAGACGAACGGCACGGTCGAGCTGCGCGAGCTGGTCGCCGCCGACTACCCGGGTGCATCCGCCGAGCACGTCCTGATCACGGCCGGGAGCGCGGAAGCGAACTTCCTCGCCTGCTGGCGCCTCGTGGAGCCCGGCGACGAGGTCGTCGTACTGCACCCCAACTACCTGCAGACGCACCTGCTGGCCGCCGCGCACGGCGCGCGCGTCCGTCCCTGGCCGCTGCGCCTCGACGGCGACGGCGGCGGCGCCCGCTGGGCGCCCGCGCTCGACGCGCTCGGCGACCTCGTCACGGAGCGGACGCGGCTCGTCCTCCTCTGCAATCCGAACAACCCGACCGGGGCGCGGCTGACCGCGGCGGAGGTCGACGCCGTGTGCGCCGCGGCGGCGCGGCACGGGGCGTGGGTGCTCTCGGACGAGGTCTACCGCGGCGCCGAGCGCGACGGCGGCCTGACGGCGTCGGCCTGGGGCCGCTACGAACGGGTGGTCGTCACCTGCGGGTTGTCGAAGGCCTACGGACTGGCGGGACTGCGGATCGGGTGGCTCGCTGCCCCGCGCGCGCTCACCGCCGAGCTGTGGAGCCGGCGCGACTTCACGACGATCGCGCCCGCCGCCCTGAGCGACCGGCTCGCCCGCGTGGCGCTCGCGCCCGACAGGCGGCGGCGCCTGCTGGCGCGGGCGCGGCGCCGCATCGGGGAGCACTACCCCATCGTCCGCGACTGGCTCGCCGCCGGCAGCGCGGGGCTGTCGCACGTCCCGCCCGAGGCGGGCGCCATCGCCTGCATCCGCTACCCGCACGCCGTCGGGTCGGAGGCGCTGGCGACGCGGCTGCGGCAGACCGCCAGCGTGCTCGTCGCGCCCGGCGCGCACTTCGGTCTCGAGGGGCACCTCCGCATCGGCTTCGGCGGCGAGGCGGCAGCGCTCCGGGCGGGCCTCGACCGGCTGGGCCGCCTGCTCGCCTCCCTGGAGCAGCCCGCGCGGCCGGCATGAGATGCGCCGAGCGGCGACGCGGAATCTCGGGAGCCCGCGAGGTACGCCCGGCCGCCGCGGTCCTCACGAGATGCATTGCTGCTACGATGGAAACGTATGAGTCCCGACGTGATTGCCACCGTGCTCACGGGCGTCGGCGTCCTGGTCGGCGTGTGGCGCATGGTCGAAAGCGTGCGGCGCGACGTGGACGGCGTGCGGCGCGACCTGACGGCGCAGATCGCCGCCGTCAACACGCGCATCGACAACATCCTGCTCGCCGACCTCGGCAAGAAATCTCCCTAGAGACGCCGCGGACCTGGTTGCCCATCGAGGCGCAGCGTGGACCTCGTGCAGCCGGCGCCTTGACTCCCGCCTGCTCCAGTGGTTTGCTTCGCCGTGGACCTGTTCCCCACCAGCGAGGAGTGCCTGCATGCGCCAACGACGCCCGCTGTCACGCTGTGCGTTTGCCGTTGCGGTCGCGATGCTGCAAGTCGCGGGAGGCCTGGCGGCCGCCCAGGCCCAGCCGAGCGGCGATTTCGTCCCCGTCACCGACGCGATGCTCCAGGACCCCGATCCGGCCGACTGGCTGATGTGGCGCCGGACGCTCGACGGCTGGGGCTACAGCCCGCTCGACGCCGTCGACCGCGGGAACGTCGGCGAGCTGCGGATGGTCTGGACCCGGGGCCTGACGGGCGGGCGCCAGCAGGGCACGCCGCTGGTTCACGACGGCATCATGTACATGCCGAATCCGCGCGACGTCATCCAGGCGCTCGACGCGGTCACGGGCGACCTGCTCTGGGAGTACCGCCGCGCGCGCCCGGACGACCTCGAGACGTTCATCCTGCCCGCGCTCGCCGAGGGCAACCGCAACATCGCCATCTACGGCGAGGCGATCCTGCACACCAGCACGGACGGCCACGTCCTCGCGCTCGACGCGGCGACGGGCCGGCTGGCCTGGGAGACCCGCATCCTGGACTACACGACGCACCCGGCCCATCAGACGTCGGGCCCCATCGTCGCCAACGGCAAGATCGTGTCCGGCCGCGGGTGCCTGCCGCAGGGCGGCCCCGACGCCTGCGTGGTCACCGCGCACGACGCGCGCACCGGCGCGGAGCTCTGGCGCACCCGCCTGGTCCCCGCGCCCGGCGAGCCGGGCGACGAGACCTGGGGCGGCGTCCCCTACGAGCAGCGCCGCCATGTCGGCGCCTGGATGGTGCCCAGCTTCGACCCGGCGCTGAACCTCGTCTACGTCGGAACGTCGGTGACGTCCCCGTCGCCCAAGTTCATGCTGGGCGGCGTCGACCGGCAGCACCTCTATCACAACTCGACGCTGGCCCTCGACGCCGACACCGGCAGCATCGTCTGGTACTACCAGCACCTGAACGACCACTGGGACCTCGACCACCCCTTCGAGCGGATCCTGGTCGACACGGCCGTCGCGCCGTCGGCGTCCGCCGTGCGCTGGATCAACCCGCGGCTGCAACCCGGCGAGCGGCGCCGGGTGATGACCGGCATCCCGGGCAAGACCGGCGTGGTCTACACGCTGGACCGGGCCACCGGCGAGTTCCTCTGGGCCACGCCCACCGTCGGCCAGAACGTCATCACCGGCATCGACGGCGCCACCGGGGCGGTGGCGACGAACGCGGAGGTCGTCTTCCGCGCCACGGGACAGACGGCAACGGTCTGTCCGACCTGGTACGGCGGCCGGAACTGGGAGGCCGGCGCCTACAGCCCGCTCACCAACGCGATGTACTTCCCACTGCGCAACACCTGCGCGCAGATGATGGCCATGCCCATCGAGGAGAGCCCGGTGATAGCCCTGACGATGCGCGAGGAGCTCGCGCCGGGCACGGAGCACCTCGGCGTGGTCCACGCCATCTCCGCCGAGACGGGCGAGACGCTCTGGCGCTACGAGCAGCGCGCCGGCACCACGGCGCTGCTGACGACCGGCGGCCGGCTGGTCTTCGGCGGCGACGCCAACGGCCGCTTCCGCGCCCTCGACCAGGAGACGGGCGACGTGCTCTGGGAGATCAACCTCGGCTCCCCCATCACGGGCTTCCCCATCACCTACGCTGTCGGCGGCCGCCAGTACGTTGCGGTGAGCACCGGCGCCACGGGGACGACGAACGCCCAGAGCCGGATGACGCCGGAGCTGCGGCCGAGCATCGGCAACAACCTCTTCGTTTTCGCGCTGCCGGGAGAGTAGCAGGAGATCCCTCCGGTTCGTGATTCGGCCTCCGGGGCCGGGAATTCATCGTTTTTGATATGCTATAGGCCTGAAAGGAGGATAAAAACTTACTATAGACATTTTATGAGGATCTTCTCTCACACGTCGGATCACGCAGCCTTGCAAGCGCTTGGCCGCCGCCTTGCCCGCCATCGGCTGAATCGGAACCTCACCCAGGCCGCGCTGGCCGCGCAGGCAGGCGTCTCCACGCTGACCGTGCAGCGCATGGAGCAGGGGCGTTCGTCACAGGCCGCGAACCTCATCAGAGTCCTGAGAGCCCTCGGGTTGCTGGACAACCTCGACGCCCTCGTCCCCGAGCCGGCCGTCAGCCCGATCCAGCAGGCCCGGATGCGTGGCCGGATCCGGCAACGCGCTTCATCCCGGTCCGGCAAGCCGGAGCCGCCCGCCGACTGGTCATGGGGCGACGAACCGTGACCGTGGCCAGGGTCCGGCTGTGGGGCAGAACGATTGGGGCCGTGAGCTGGAACGACGACGGCGATTCAGCCCATTTCGAATACGACCCGGCCTTCGTTCCCAGCGGCCGGCAAGTGGCCCCGCTCATGATGCCGCTGGCCAACGAGATCTACTCGTTTCCAGCGTTGCCCCGGCAGGCTTTCCACGGCTTGCCGGGCCTTCTCGCGGACTCGCTCCCCGACCGCTTCGGCAACGCGCTCATCGATGCATGGCTCGCCAGACAGGGGCGCGACCCGGGCGACTTCAACGCCGTCGAACGCCTCTGCTACGTTGGACCGCGCGGCATGGGCGCGCTCGAGTTCCTCCCCGCCAAGGGTCCGACGCACCGTTCCGCGCGCGTCGACGTCGCGGCGCTCGTCGAGCTCGCCGGCGACATCCTCACCAGACGTGCGGCTCTCGAAGGCTCCCTTGCGCCGGCTTGCCGGGAGCAGGTCCTACAGGACATCCTGCGGGTCGGCACCTCGGCGGGCGGCGCCCGAGCGAAGGCAGTCATTGCCTGGAATCCCGAGACCGATGAAGTTCGCTCCGGACAGATCGAGGCCGGCGACGGCTTTTCCCACTGGCTGCTCAAGTTCGACGGCGTGGCCGGCAACAGGGACAGGGAGCTGGACGATCCCCAGGGCTACGGGCTGATTGAATACGCGTATCACGCCATGGCGCGGGCGGCCGGCATCCGGATGACCGAATGCCGGATCCTGCGTGAGAGCGGCCGCCACCACTTCATGACCAGGCGCTTCGATCGGACGGACACGGGGCGCAAGATTCACATGCAGTCATTGGGTGCCCTGGCCCACTACGACTTCAACCAACCGGGCGCGTATTCCTACGAACAGGCCCTGCGCGTCATCGACCGGCTCGGGCTGGCCAAGGACGCGGCGGAAGAGCAGTTCCGGCGCATGGCCTTCAACATCGTCGCCCGCAACCAGGACGATCACGTCAAGAACATCGCCTTCCTGATGGATCGCTCGGGCCGCTGGCGGCTCTCTCCCGCGTTCGACGTCACCTACAGCTACAATCCGGAGGGCCGCTGGACCGGCGCGCACCAGATGACCCTGAACGGCAAGCGCGACGGTTTCGAGGTCGACGACTTCGTGGCCTGCGCCCGCAACGCCAGCCTGAAGCGCGGGCGGGCCACCGCAATTCTGCGCGATGTCCAGGAAGCCGTGTCTCGCTGGCACGAGTTCGCGGAAGCAGCGGGAGTGGCGGCGCATTCGATGCACAGGATCGGCGCCGCCCATCGTACGGACCTTCTTCCGTAGGGGCCCGGATTCCCACGTGAGCTGGAACAGGCAACACTGCAACCGGAGGAGCGCCGATGCGTCTCGCACCCAGTTTCCCGTACTGTCTCGCGGCGGTCGTGTTGTCGGTGGTGGCGGGTGTGCCCGCGCAACCCGACAACGGGACCGCGGCGCTGCAGTTGCACGATCGATACCTGGCCGCGTGGAATGCGCAGGACGCCGACGCGTTCGCCGCCACGCTGCACTATCCCCACGCCCGGCAGGCGCCGGGGGCACCCGGCAGCAGCTCGTGGCAGGACGCGGCGGAGTACGCCGCCGGGATGGACTTCGGACCGCTCATCGCCCGCGGCTGGGTGCGCTCGCACTGGGACGCGCGGACCATCGTGCAGGCCGGCAGCAACAAGGTGCACGTGGCGGCCCGCGCGCGGCGGGTCGACGCTGCCGGGCGGACGATTCAGACCCTGCAGACGCTCTACGTGATCACGGAACACGACGGCCGCTGGGGCGTCCAGGCGCGGTTCTCCGCCGGTCCGCCGGCTACCGGCCGGGTGGCGGAGGCCAGCCGGCAGGCCGCCGTGGACGCGGTCGAAGCGTATCTGGACGCGATCAACCGCCGCGATGCGCAGGCGTTTGCCGCCAGCCTGCACTATCCGCACTACCGGGTGACCATCGGCGGGCAGGTCCAGCCGTCCCAGGAGGCCCGGCAGGCCGCGACCATCACGTTCGACCGCCTGGCCAGCACCGGCTGGGTCCGCACCGCGTCGCACAACGTGAATCCGGTGCAAGTCTCCGCCGACGGGGTCAACGTCGCGCTCGAGCTGTTGCGCTACAACGCCGCCGGGGAGCAGATTGCGCGGTTCGACACGCTCTATTTCGTGACCCGCCAGGATGGACGCTGGGCCCTCAAGGGCAGGTCGAGCTTTGCGCCACGGTAGTGTGCTTCCCGCTGCGCAACACCCGCGCGCAGATGATGGCCATGCCTATCGAGGAGCACACGACGTCGCGTTGCCTTGACGTCTCCGGCTCTCCGACGTACTCTGGCTGGTGAGGCGCAAGCACGTATTGCCCTCCTTACCGAGGCCCGCGCTCCGGCGCGGGCTTTTGTTTTTCTGAGGGCCCTTGGTGACAACGCACTTCGCTTACCTGGACGAATTCGGGCACATCGGTCCCTACATCAGCCGGGCTCAACGAGGTCGACCCGGGCCGATTCTCGATCGGTACGGCTGTGGTAGCTTGGAGCCAGCGTGCGAGATTCCGAACCCGGACGATGTCCGCTGACCGGTGAAGCCGCAACGATCGGTGGATCTTCGGACATCATGGTCGTTGAGCACCCCGAGCTTGGGAGCTACCGGCTGGAGCCCGTGGCACGCGACGCGCTGGAAGCCAGCTCCCGGCTGCGGGAGAGGGTGGCAGTCTGGATTCTGGACCTTCAGGCGCACCACGCCGACAAGCCGGTTCTCTCGGGGGAGCTAGTCAGGTTCTTCGAACGGCTCCTGGAGCTGGAGACGGCGATCCGAATCTGGAAGGACGTTGGACAGCGGATCAGCGCCGACGACGACGAACGCTTGTGGAGGAAGCTGAAGCTGGAGTGGAACTACAACAGCAACCACATCGAGGGCAACACGCTGACCTACCACGAAACGGAGTTGCTGCTCGTCTTTGGTCGCACCGCAGGCGGCCATCCCATGCGGGACTACGAGGAGATGAAGGCGCACGACGTGGCCATCGACCATGTCCGAAGGCTGGCCGCGGAAGAGCGCGAGCTGTCGGAGGCCGAGATACGACAGCTCAACGGCATCGTCCTCAAGGAGCCGTTCTGGGCGCCGGCCGAGACGCCTGACGGCCGGCCGACGAGAAAGCGCATCGTGCCCGGGGTGTACAAGCGCGAGCCGAACCATGTCCGGACTTCGACGGGAAGGTTGCATCGGTTCGCCGAGCCGTCCGACACACCTTCGCAGATGGCCGCGTGGACGCGCGATTTCCACCGCGACATGACGCGGTGCGCCTATCCACTGCCCTGGTTCCTGGCCGAGTCCCACCGCAGTTTCCTGGCTATTCACCCCTTCGACGACGGGAACGGACGCACCGCGCGGCTGCTCGTCAACTTTGCCCTTCTCCGGCGGCGGTTGCCGCCGATCGTGATCAAGACGGACCATCGCGACCGCTACATCGCGGGCTTGCAGAGCGCTGATCTCGGTCAGATACTCCCGCTGGCGACCTTCATGATGGAGAACGCCCTGTGGTCGCTCGATCTGGCGATTCGAGCGGCGAAAGGGGAAAGCATCGAGGCCGCGCGGGACGTCGACAAGGAGGTGGCGCTCTTCGTGCGCCGCCGGCACGGCGGTCCAGCCGCGCAGCGCGACATCGACATTCTGGACAACGTGTTCTTTCTTCTCGTACGACCCACCATGGACGCACTGGACGCACGATTGGCGCCGTTGTCGTCGTTGTTCAGACACCGATACGAGAGCTGCCGGGTCAGTACCGGAACAAGGGAAACCAACAGCAGCTCCCTGTTCGAGAAGGGGAACTGGCAAGAAACAAGGGACCAGTACCTGGTGGCCCCGGGTTTTCGTCTGAGCGACGCGAGACGGATCGTGCTGGGATACGACGTGCGGCTCTCCGACTACGTGGGCCGCGGGAACCCGGGCTTCGGGGTAACGATTGCCGTTGCCTGGTCGCTGGCCGCGGACAGTTGCCGTTGGGAGGCGACTATCGACGGCAGGCCCGAAGCCGACCTGGCCGGGAGCGTGCCCTACGCCGGCCTCGCCGGGCCGCCCGACGGACTGGAAGACTGGACGGCGAAGATCTCCCGGCTGATGATGGATGCCGTCGATCGCAAGGCCGGAACACAGGAATGAGCCCGGCGCAGGCGCCCTTGCGCCGGGCTCCCTCCCGGCTCCCTCCCCCCTACCGGATCGCGCTGTCCGGCAGCCGCAGCGCCACGAGCGCGCCGGGTTGCCGGCGCCGCGCGCTGCCGGCCTGCATGAGGATGTACTGCACGCCGCCGTCGAGGTAGGTCATCATGCCGTACTGGCCCGGGATGGGCACCTCGACGCTGGCCACGATCTCGCCCGTACGCTTGTCGCGGGCCCGCAGCAAGGGCAGGCCGTTGGCGCCGAGCTCGGCCTCGCCCCGCAGGTCCTCGGTGGTCTGCACCAGCAGGTCGCCCACGACCATCTGGATTGAATGGCCCGAGCCGCCCAGGTTCGGCAGGTCGAGACCGGCCAGGCGGGGGTGGTTCCGGAAGCGCTCGGGGGTCTCGCCGACCGGGACGTCCCACAACCGTTCCCCGGTGTTCATGTCGTAGGCGGCCAGCCCCTGGAAGAGCGGGCGGTACACCGGCAGCCCGTCGATCTGGGCGGGAAACTCGGCCGGGCCGCCCGGGGCCCAGGCGGCCACGGTCGTGCCAGTCGTGGGGGTGTGGCGCTCGCGGCCCCGCCAGGCCTCGGCCGACCGGCCGGGCAGGCCCCGCTCCTCGTCGACGCCGTTGGTGGGCACCATGAAGCGCGGCGCGCTGCACACCCGGCTGTGGGGCGCGTACATGATGCCGGTCGTCGGGTCGGCCACGGGCGGCTTGTAGATGTTCAGCCCGCCCATGCAGCCGATGACGTTGCGGTAGTCGTTGTCGTGCGGGTACGGCAGCGGAGGCACGTACAGGCCGCCGAGCCGGAACTCGCTCAGGATGTCGAGCGCCTCGCGCCTGAGCTCCGGCGTGAAGTCGAGCACGTGGTCCTCGGTCAGGCCGTCGACCGCGATGGGGTCGAGCGGCTCGGGCCGGGTCGGATACGGCTGGGTGGGGGCCGTGTAGTTGCCCGGCACCTGGGTCTGCATCACCGCGTGCTCCTCGATGGGCCAGAGCGGCTCGCCGGTGGCCCGGTTGAACGCGAAGATCAGCCCCTGCTTGGTGTTCTGGACGAGGGCCGGCACCGGCTCGCCGTCGACCGTCAGGTCCAGCAGGATCGGGGCGACCGGCAGGTCGTAGTTCCACTGGTCGCTGCGGTGGATCTGGAAGTGCCAGCGCCGCTCGCCGGTGGCCACGTCGAGCGCCAGGACGCTGCCGCCGAACAGGTTGTAGCCGGGCCGGTGGCCGGTGTAGGACTGCACGGTCGAGGCATTGGTCACCAGGTAGACGAGCCCGAGCTCGGGGTCGGCCGAGGCCGGCGCCCAGGTGGACATGTCGCCCGACCAGCGCCAGGCGTCGTTCTCCCAGGTCTCGTGGCCGAACTCGCCGGGCCGGGGGATCATGTGGAACTTCCAGAGCACCTCGCCGGTGCGGGCGTCGACGCCCATGATGTCGCCCGGCACGTTCTCGATGCGGGTCTGGTCGTAGCTCGGCTCGTGACCCACGAGCACCACCACCACGCCGTTGACGACGATCGGCGGCGACGACGCGGTGACCATCCCCAGTTGCCGGGGGATGCCGTGACCCGGATCGTAGGGGCCGTCCCAGGCCAGCCACGGACCCCAGTCGGCCACCAGCGGCGGGATGAGGTCGACGACGCCGGTCCGCGAGAAGCTGTCGATGCCGACGGGCTCCCCCCAGCCCTGCAGCGGCCGGCCGGTCTCGGCGTCCAGCGCCCAGAGGAAGAAGGCGGGCGAGGTGACGTAGACGACGCCCCGGCCGTCGACCTCCGCGTAGGCGACGCCCTTGCCGAAGTCGGCGCGCGGCGAGCGGAGGTAGCGCATCGTCTCCGGCTCGCGGAAGATCCAGAGCGTCTCGCCGGTGGCGGCGTCGATGGCCACCACCTGCCGCCGCTGCCCGGCGACGGTGTAGAGCACGCCGTCGACGAACACCGGCGTGGCCCGCGTCGTGTACTCGACGCCGGGCCCGAAGTTGTCGGCGCGCCAGATCCAGGCGACCTCGAGGTCGGCGAAGTTGCCGGCGTCGATCTGGGTGAGCCAGGGGTTGGCGCGGGTGTGGCCGGCGTCGCCGCCCAGGTAGCGCCACTGGCCGTCCTCGACCCCCGGAAGCTGCCCCGCGGCGGGGGCGGCCGCCGCGAGCAGGCAGGCCACCGCGGCCAACAGGCTGCCGGTCGTGCGGTGTCGCGTCATCGTGCTCCTCCGAGGTTCGCTGGTCGCCGGCGGCTAACGCAGCTCGCGGGGCAGCGACTCGCCTTCCAGCAGCAGATAGAGGTGCGCCTCGAGCTGCTGCATGCCGGCCTCGCCGTCGAGCGCCATCTGCCCGTCGCCGTCGGCGTCGAAGCCTTCCGCGATCTGATACGCCAGGGCCTGCAGGCGGCCCACGAGCGGCGCCGCGCGGCGGATGGAGACGGCCTCGGCGAGCTGCCCGGCGATGTCGGCGGCCCGGTGCGCGTGGGCGAGCATGCCGGCGGCAATGCGGGAGACGTGCCCGGCGTGCGTCTGCAGGCTGTCCGAGGCCCCGGCCGCGCCGGCTGCCCGCTCCAGGTGGCTGACCAGCGCCTCGACGGCGGGTATCACGCCGAACCCGAGCCCGGGACCCGACGCGCCCTCGGCCGGCTGCAGCAGGTGGAGCGCGTGCGCGGCATGGCGGCGCATCGAGCCGAAGTCGCTCAGGTCGCCGGCCGCGAAGTTGGCGTGGAGCGTCAGCGTGCCGATCTCGGCCGAGGCGGTGGCGGCCAGGCTGCGGCCCCCGGGCGCCCCGGGGAAGCCGTAGGCGACGTGCCCCACGTGCGCGGGCGCGCCCTCGCCCGGGAGCGCGCTGGCGGCGCCGTTCGGCTCGTGCCGCTCGAGCATCCGGCGGCGCACGACCGCGCCGTAGACGTTGCCGGCCGAGTCGACGCCCACGCCCTCGGCGCCGCTGTGCTCGATGGCCGTCGGCTCGAGGTCCTCGATGAGGTACTCGACCGACCCGTCGCGCGCGCTCCCCACCCGGATGCCCTTCTTCCAGCCCGGGTTGTCGGTGCCGTAGGACTCGGAGTCGGCCACGTAGATGCGGTCGTCGGCGCCGATGGCGATGCCGCTGGGACGGCCGAACTGATACCAGATGTCGAGCAGCGTCCCCTCCTGGTCGAAGATCTGGATGCGGTTGTTGGCCCGATCGCCGACGAACAGGCGGCCCTGGGAGTCGAGCGCGATGGTGTGCGGCACGTTGAACTCGCCGGGGCCGGAGCCGGTGCCCCCCCACGACATGACGAACGTGCCGTCGGCCGCCCACTTCGTCACGCGGTTGGCGCCCGGCGCGAAGCTGTGCCCTTCGGTGATGAAGATGTCGCCGGCCGCGGTGACGATGACGTCGGTCGGCTCGTTGAGCAGCGGCGGATCGCCCGGGTTGCCCCGCTCGCCGATGGTCAGGAGGTGGTTGCCCTCGGCGTCGAACTTCACCACCCGGTGCCCGCGCTGGTCGGCCACCCAGACGTTGCCCTCGTCGTCGAGGTCGAGGCCGTGCGGGAAGTCGAACATCCCCGAGCCCCAGCTCAGGAGCAGGCGGCCCGACGGGTCGAGCTTCAGCAGCGCCGGCTCGCTGCGCCCGGTGCAGGAGTTCTGCAGGCAGCGGCTCAGCAGGTAGATGTTGCCGTCCGGTCCCTCGTCGGCGCCGATGAACGACGCCCGCTCGTTGTACGCGCCCGGCTCGTACGGAGCCGGCAGCTCGCCCCACGGGTGCACGCGCGCGTAGGGGTTGGGCAGGTCGTTGGTCGGCGCGATCCGGGTCTGGTCCTCGAGCTGTGCGTGCGCCGGCGCCGCCAGCGCGAGCAGCGCTGCAGCCAGCACGACGGCGGTCGGATTAGAGGGCATCGGGTTCCGCATGGGCTGTTTGCCTCCTCGGCTGTCAACTATAATGCGGCCGGAAGGAGATCACAGCATGTCTACTGCACGCATCGGCCTGCTGCTCGTCGTCGTCGCGAGCCTGGCGGCCGCCGGAGCGCTGGCGGCGTCCAGCTCCGACGCAACCACCGGCGTGACGCCGGAGTTCAAGCACATCGGCAAGCTGGCGTTCGGACCCGAGGGCGTCATCTTCGCGGCCGACGGCCAGGAGGTCACCATCACCGCCCTGCAGCTCGGCGAGCGGATGGCCGGCGGGGCGCCCGGCACGCAGGACGTCCACGGCATCGACGGCAAGATCGCCGGGCTGCTCGGCATCGACGCCGAGAACCTGCTGATCACCGACATGGTGGTCGATCCGAACACGCGCAACACCTACATCTCGGTGATGCGCGGGCTGGGCGCCGGCGCCGAGCCCGTCCTGCTGCGCGTGGACGGCGCGGGCGAGATCGAGGTCATCTCGTTCGACGAGGTCGAGTACACCCGCATCGGCGTGCCGAATCCGCCGCCGGCCGCGACGCCGCTGGTGCTCGCCGACGGGCGCTCGATTCCGGTGCCCAACTACCCCGACGCGGTCGACCCGGCGGGGCTGATGGGCGTCCAGACCATCACGCACATGGCCTTCATCGAGGGCAACCTGTTCGTCTCGGGCCTGTCGAACGAGGAGTTCGCGTCGAAGATGCGGGTGATTCCGTACCCGTTCCGGACGGCGAACGAGGGCACGAGCGTCGAGATCTACCACGGCTCGCACGGCCAGCTCGAGACGTTCTCGCCGGTGTTCACGTTCGTGCCCTACGAGATCGACGGCGAGCCGTCCATCGTCGCCAGCTACCTGTGCACGCCGCTGGTCAAGTTCCCGGTTTCGGCGCTCGAGCCGGGCGGCAAGATCCAGGGCACGACGATCGCCGAGTTCGGGAACCGCAACCGCCCGATCGACATGATCGTCTACGAGAAGGACGGCCGGGACTACCTCCTGCTGTCGAACAACCAGCGCGGCGTCATGAAGGTGCCGACCGAGCCGTTCGCCGAGGCGGCGCCCATCGACGCCTATGTCCCCGACACGGGCGGCGTGCCGTTCGAGACCATCGAGTCCATGGCGGGCGTGCGGCAGCTCGACCTGCTGGATGCATCGCACGCGATGCTGCTCCTCGAGAACCCGGGCGGCGGGTTCGACCTCGAAGCGGCCGCCCTGCCGTAGGGCCGCCGGCTTCCGCGCGTTCGATGCCGTACACGGCGAGGGCCGCCGTCGTCCTGGCGGCGGCCCTCGCGCTCTCGCCGGCGTGCTCGCAGCCGAGCGGGCAGCAGCCGGACCCTGCTGGCGGCGACCCCCGGATCCGACTGAGCGCCGCGCCCTCCGGAGCGCTGGCCGTTGCTGTCGAGGGGTTGCCGGCCGAGGTCCTCGCGCGTCTGGAGGACGCCCCCCCGACGCGGGAGGCGTGGCAGACGCTCCTGCGCGTCCAGGTCGCCCGCGCCGACGGGGCTTCCGGTGAGCTCCCCCCGGTGCTCGGGGACTACGCGGTGCGCGACGGCGCGCTGCGCTTCACGCCGCGGTTTCCGTTCGACCCGGGTCTGCGCTACGAGGTCGTCTTCGATCCGTCGTCCCTTGCGTCGGCGCCGCAGCGTTCCCCGGCCTCCCCGCTGCGCCCCGTCAGGACCACGATTGAGCTGCCGGCGCCGGACCGCGCCCCGTCGACGCGCGTGGCCGCGGTCTACCCGTCGGCGCTGGAGGTGCCCGAGAACCACCTCCGCCTGTACATCGTCTTCTCGGCGCCGATGGGCCTGGGAGCCGGCAACCCGCACATCCGCCTGGTAGACGAGGACGGCGGCCCGCTGGCCGATCCGTTCCTGCCGCTGGACGTCGACCTCTGGAACGAGGACCGGACGCGGTTCACCGTCCTGTACGACCCGGGCCGCGTCAAGCGCGGCATCCTGCCGAACGAGGAGATGGGCCGCCCGCTGGCGGTGGGCGGGACCTACGTGCTGGAGATCGATGCGGGCTGGCTCGACGCCGAAGGGCAGCCGCTCGTCGCGCCGTTCCGGCGCGAGTTCCGGGTAGGGCCCGCGCAGGAGCGCGCGCTCGACCCTGCCGACTGGCGCCTGGAGGTGCCGGCCGCCGGCACGCGGGATCCGCTGGCGGTGGTCTTTCCCGCGCCCCTGGACTACGGCCTGCTGCAACGCGCGCTGCGGGTGGCGACCGCCGGCGGACAGCCGCTGGCCGGAGCGATCCGCATCGAGCGCGAGGAGACGCGCTGGCTCTTCACGCCGCGCACGCCGTGGCGGCCGGGCGAGCACCAGCTCGTCGCCGCCGCCACGCTGGAAGACGTGGCCGGCAACCGCATCGGACGGGCGTTCGAGGTCGACGAGAGCGCCGGACCGAGCGAGCAGCGGGCCACCGGCGCCCGGGTGCCGTTCCGCATCGCGGGTTGACCTGCCGCCGAGCCCCTGCCCGGGGCGGCCGCCGGGTACGGGATACTATCCCGCGGGAGGTTCACATGCAGACATCCGAGTCCCGTTCGCAGTGCGTTGCGCCGGTGCGGTTCGGGCTGGCGCTGGTCGTCCTCGCCGTGCTGGCTCTCGGCATGGCCGAAGTCGGGGAAGCCGCTCAGGCCTGCAGCGATCTGGTCGCTCCCCAGGACATGGAGATGGTCTCGTCGCCCGCGGACATTCCGGGCGTCTACCTCGCCCGCATCAACATGGGCGACCCCGAGCGCGTCACCGACCTCTTCGCCGACGACGCCGTGCATCGCGGTCCCGACGCGGTGATCCGCCGGGGGCGGGCCGCGCTGCTGGAGTTCTATGGCGGCATCGTCGGCGGCGGGCCGCTGAACATGGCCGTCGGCAAGAGCGTGGTCGAAGGCAATCGCGTGGCCTTCGAGCTGGTCCGCGTGGACGACTGCAACGACGAGGATCCCGCCACCGCGGTGGACCTGATCGAGGTCAACGAGGACAACAGGATTCAGGACTTCACCGTCTTCTCCCGGCCGGACGGCAACTGATGTCCCGGGTCCGGGGCTGCGGCGCCCTGGCCGTCGCGGCCCTGGTCGCGGCCTGTTCGCACGCGACGGGCGGCCCGGCGTCCCCGGCGGCATCCGGCGCCGCCGGGGACGCCCCAGCCGCCGCGGCGTCCGCACCCGCGGCCGCAACCCGGGAAGCTGTCGCGGCGCCGTAGCGAGTGTGGTTGACATCCATGTGACTGGTCATTGACACTGGTCATATGGAGACGATGAACGCGTCCGACTTCAAGGCCCGCTGCCTTGCCATCCTCGATCGCGTCGCGCAAACGGGCGAGCGGCTGACCATCCTGAAGCGCGGCCGGCCGGTCGCCGAGATCGGGCCGCCAAGCCCGACCGACACCGCGTACCCCCAACAGGCGCTGGAGGGCACGGTCACGATCGTGGGCGATATCATTGGACCTGCTCTTCCAGAAGAACACTGGGACAGCCTGCGACGGTGACTGCGCTGCTCGACACGCACGTCCTGATCTGGTGGCTCACCGACAGCGCACGGCTCTCACCGGCCCAACGGGAGGTCGTCGCATCGGCCAGCTCGGCATCCCCGCTGCTGGTGTCCGACATATCGCTCTGGGAGGTAGCGATGTTGCACAGCCTGGGCCGGATCCGCCTCTCGGTGCCGTTGCGCAAGTGGCTCGAAGCGGCAGTCGCGCCGCCCCTCGTGCGACGCCACGGCATCTCCCCGGCCATCGCCGCTGAACTGGCCTCCCTGCCGGAGTCGTTCCACCGCGACCCGGCCGACCGAATTCTCGTGGCGACCGCCCGCGTGCTCGGCGCCACGCTCCTGACGCGGGACCGCCGCATCGTCGACGCGGCGCTGGCAACCACACTGGACTGAGGGCCGCCCGCGGGGACTCACGGCCGCGGACGCCGAGGCGGCCGCGAGGTACGGGATACTAGCCCGGTAATCGTCGCCTGCGGCTCCGGTTGCCGCCCAACCAACCCTCGCTAGGAGTCTACGCCGTTCTACGGCGCAGACTCCTAGCCGCGGAGGTTCACATGCAGATATCCGAGTCCCGTTTGCAGCGCGTCGCTTCGGTTCGGTTCGGATTGGCGTCGTTCGTTCTCGCCGCCCTCGCTCTCGGCGTGGCCGGGGCCGCGGAGGCGGCGCAGTCCTGCAGCGATCTGGTCGCTCCCCAGGACATGGAGATGGTCTCGTCGGCCGCGGAGGTGCCCGGCGTCTACATCGCCCGCCTGAACGCGGGCGACGCCGAGCGCGTCACCGACCTCTTCGCGGACGACGCCGTGCACCGCGGTCCCGACGGGCAGATCCGCAGCGGGCGCACCGCGATCCTGGCGTTCTACGAAGGCGTCCTCGCCGACGGACCGCGCGGGCTGGCCGTGGGCAAGAGCGTGGCGGACGGCGGCCGGGTGGCCTTCGAGCTGGTCAACGTGGAGGGCTGCAACGACGAGGACCCGGCCACCGCGGTAGACCTGATCGACGTCAACGACGCCAACCAGATTCAGGACTTCACGGTGTTCTTCCGCCCGTCCGGCAACTGAGTCGCGCCGACCCTCGGGAGTCCGCGCCGCGGGGCGCGGACTCCTCAGCGCGGCGCAGTCTCTTCCCCGGCGACGTCGCGCGACCGCTCCTGAACGGTGCCCGCCAGCCCGATGGCCGTGTCGGCGCCGAGGCCGGTAGTGTACGCCACGGTGTGGGACGTCGGTCGCACCGGCGCCGCCACCGCCAGGCGGCTGACTCGCCTGGCCGCCAGCAGGAAGTCTTCCAGGCGGGCGGGATCCGCCCGCCGAGGCTCGCGTTGTCGAACTCGCCGCTCGAATCGTCCGCCGGCAGCAGCTCGGCCACGTCGACATCGAGGGCGAGCAGGTCGCGAATCGCGTTCCGGTACTCGGTGCGGCTGAGGCGGCGCAGGCCGTCGACGCGGCCCGGTTGCGGGTCGCGGACCGCCGCCCGGTCGAGCTCGGATTCCAGCCAGGCCACCAGCGCGTGCTGCACCGCCGGCTCCGGCGCGGCCGGCCGGCGGGGGGCATCATGCCGGCGCGCAGCTTGCGTACGACCCTCTCCCAGAGCTCGGGATCGGCGCCCACGTCAGCGAGACCGGCCGGGTCGAGCACGAGGCCGGCGGTCCGGAGCCGGTCGTTGTGGCAGGCGACGCAGTAGCGCTCGAGCAACGCGGTGTGGCTCGCGGCGGCGGCCCACCTCGACGACACCGACGCGGCGCGGCTGCTGCTGGGCGCCGGCGCGGCCGTGAATGCGGCCAATGCGTTCGGCGTCACGCCGCTGCGTCTGGCCGCCACGAACGGGCGGGTGCCGATGCTGAAGCTCCTGCTGGCCGCCGGCGCGGACCCCAACGCGGCGATCGGCGAGGGAGAGACGGCGCTGATGACCGCGGCGCGCACCGGCAGCGTCCCCGCGGTCCGGTTGCTGCTGAGCCACGGCGCCGACGTCGACGCGTCGCTGACGGGCGGGCAGACCGCGCTCATGTGGGCGGCCGCGGCGGGTCACGACGCTGCCGTCCGGGCGCTGATCGACGCCGGCGCCGACGTGGGGGCCCGCACGGATGCGGACGTGGCGCCCTCGTCCCGCCGTACGCCGATAGGGGGCTTCACCGCGCTGCTGTTCGCGGTGAGGGCGGGCCACATCGCCACCGTGCGCGCGCTGCTCGACGGCGGCGCCGACCTGGCCGACAGGTTGCCGGACGGCACCGGCGCGCTGCTCCTGGCCGCGACGAACGCGCACTACGAGCTGGCCCTGCTGCTGGTCGACCGGGGGCTCGATCCGAACCAGGGCGTCGCGGACGACACGGAGATCGGCTACACGGCCCTGCACGCTGTTTCGTGGGTCCGGAAGCCCCCGTACGGCTACAACCCGCCGGGTCCGATCACGCGCGGCAACGTCGACGCGCTGACCTTCGTGAGCAAGCTGGTCGAGCGCGGCGCGGACGTCAACGCCCGCATGATCGCGGAGCCGAACACCCGTTTTCGGCGCGGGTACAACTGGATCGGCGCCACGCCGCTCCTCATGGCGGCCAAGGTGGCCGACGCGCTGCTGGTGCGGCGGCTGCTCGCGCTGGGCGCCGATCCGACCCTCACGACCGCCGAGAGCACGACGCTCCTGATGGTGGCCGCGGGCGTCGGCATCGCGTCCCCCGGCGTGGACGGCGGCACCGAGGAGGAAGCCCTCGAGTGCCTGCAGGTGGTGCTCGCAACGGGCGGCGACGTCAACGCGGTGGACGAGAACGGCGAGACCGCCCTGCACGGCGCCGCGTACCGCCTGACCCCCTCCGTCGTGCGACTCCTCCTCGACCACGGAGCCGAGACCTTCACTGCGAGGAATCGGACCGGCTGGACGCCGCTGCACATCGCCGCGGGCGTGTTCCGGCAGGGGACCTACAAGGAGTCGCCGGCGATCGCGGAGCTGCTGCGGGCGGCGATGCAGGCGCGCGGCCTGCCCACGACGCTCGCCGCGCCGTCCCCCTGAGCCGCCGCGCGATCGCGGCGCCTCAGCCCGCTCGACCCGGACCTTCGGAGGGTGTGCCGAGCGCGTTGTCCGCGGCATAGCTGACGACGCCGCCATGGACGAACCCATGCTGCTGCTGCAGCTCGGCGCGAATCGGAATCCTGAGCTCGGCGCGCCGCTAGCACGACGACCGCAGCCGTCCGCCGGGGACCGACGTGGGGCCCGCATGTTATGGTTCGCATCCGGGGCAACCATGCGCCATCCAAGACCGGGATCGGAGGCCGAGCGCGGCCGGTTTGCCGAGTTGCAGCAGCGCCTCGGCCCGCTCTTCCGCCGCGTGTTCGCCGACCGCCTCGCCCCGCGGACCGTCGTCGTCGTCCCCAGCCTCAGTCTCGACGCCGACATCATCGCCAAGATTCAGGGCGCGGCGCACTACGAGGAACGGCTGCTGTGCCTGCTGATGCTGCTGCGCATGCCTTACACGCGCGTCGTCTACGCGACGAGCGTGCCGATCCACGCCACGGTCGTCGACTACTACCTGCACCTGCTGGCCGGCGTCCCGCACAGCCATGCGCGGCAGCGCCTGACGCTCGTGGCGTGCGGCGAGTCGTCCCCGGGGCCGCTGACGGCCCGGATCCTGACCAATCGATCCGTGATGCGACGGCTGCGGGCCGCGATCGGCGACCCGGCGCTGGCGCACCTCGTCTGCTTCAACGTCTCGCCGCTGGAGCGAACGCTCTCGGTGAGACTCGGCATCCCCGTCAACGGTTGCGATCCGGAGCTTGCCGACCTCGGCTCCAAGAGCCTGTCGCGGCAGATCTTCAAGGCGGCGGGGGTGCCGGCGCCGGACGGGTTCGAGGCGCTCAGGGACCGGCAGGACGTCGCCGCGGCGCTGGCCACGCTGAAGCGGCGCCAGCCGTCCCTCGAGTCTGCCGTCGTCAAGCTGAACGACGGGTTCTCGGGCGAGGGGAACGCGCGCTTCCGCTTTCTTCCGCGCGACGCCGGCGCCGGCGCGGAGGCGCGCATCGCCCGCCGGCTGCCGCGCGGCCTGCTGTTCGAGGCGGCGGATCTGACCTGGGAGCGCTACGCGGACAAGCTCGCGCAGATGGGCGGCATCGCCGAGGCGTTCGTCACCGGCGACGAGGTGCGATCGCCGTCGGTGCAGTGCCGGGTCGACCCGCGGCGCGTGGTCGAGGTCGTCTCGACCCACGAGCAGGTGCTCGGCGGGCGGTCCGGCCAGGTGTTCGTCGGGTGCGAGTTCCCGGCGGACGACCGCTACCGCGCCGAGCTGCAGGACGCCGGCGAGCGCGTGGCCGAGGTGCTCCGCGAGCGCGGCGTGCTGGGACGCTTCGGGGTCGACTTCGTCGTCGTGCGCGAGGGCGCCCGCTGGCGGCCGTACGCCATCGAGATCAACCTCCGCAAGGGCGGCACCACGCACCCCTTCCTGATGCTCGACTTCCTCACCGACGGCACGTACGACAGGACGACCGGCCTGTATCGGACGCCCGCGGGGCAGACACGGTACTACCTCGCGACCGACAACCTTCACGAGCAGCGCTACGTCGGCCTGAGCCCGGACGACCTCGTCGGCATTGCCGTCGAGCAGAGGCTGCACTTCCACGCGCCGAGCGAGGAGGGCGTCGTCTTCCACCTGATCGGGGCGCTGCAGCCGCACGGCAAGCTCGGCATGGTCTGCATCGGCGCCGACCGCGAAAGGGCCCGCCGCCTCTACGCTCGAACCGTCGAGATCCTGGATCGGGAAGGGAGCGGCCGCGCCCGGCGCGGGCGCGCGCGTCTGTCGGCGGCGAGCGTGGCCAGGTAATGGCCCGCGGCGCCGACGGCTGATGATCGCGCGGCGCGGTAGAGCGCTCCCGTACCGTGTCGCGACGATGCACTCCCTGCGACCCCGGCTGCGCTGAACGACCAGCGTGCGCCGATGGCGGACCAGATGTCCGTCTTGCGGGCGCCTTGCTTTATTGCCTTTTTCAAGGCGACATCGTACTTTGCAAGGACCATGGAGGTTCTTCCATGCTCGAATCTGCAGTAACGAAGAAGGGGCAGACCACCCTCCCCAAGCTCGTCCGGGAGACGCTGGGTGTGCAGGCCGGGGATCGCGTGCGCTACGTCATTTGCGACGGCGAGGTGCGCATGCTGCCGGTGCGGTCCATCCACCGGCTGTTCGGCACGCTGAAGCACGACGGCCCTCCCGTCACGTTGGAGCAAATGGAGCGGGCCGTAGCCGGCGGGCGGCCGAGGGATGATCTGATGGTCCTGGCTGCAGCGAAGCGACACGGGGAACACCTTCTCTGACGTGTGCGCCGGGGAGGGTATCCGTGTGTAGAGTACGCTTGCGCATCTCGCCTTGGCGTCCGACCTACCGCAGACGACGATCGGGATACAGCCGCACCCGCACGTTGGGCCTGCTCACGCCCGCGCTGATCGCGCCGGACGCGTGCTCCGGCTCGCACTCGTACACGACGCGGTAGCGCTCCTGCACGGCGCGATGATGCTCGCCCATCAGCGTCCCGAGCTCGCCGAAGACGCTCGGCAGCGCCGTCGCCGCCGCCAGCGCCCGGTAGGTCCCGCCGGTGTTCCGCGTCAGGAGCAAGGAGACTTGCGTCTGCGTGTTGGCGCCGCCCCGTGTGGAGACGAGGACGGCGTGCACCGTGGCGGCGCGCGCCCGCAGCTCGACCACGAACTCGTCGAACTCGTCCCGCTGCACGCTGCGGCTCCCCTCGGCGCCGTCGTAGACCAGCGCGACGAAGACCGGCCAGGGGTCCTCGGCGTCGAAGCGGCGCTCCCAGGTCTCGACCAGCCCGTCGAGGTAGACGACGGCGCGGTTCCGGTCAACGAAGAGGCTGGTCGCCCGCTCCTTCAGCTCGTCGCGATCGGTCGTGAAGTCGACGCGCCGGCGGACTTGGCCCCTGGCCTGGGCGCGACTTGGCGAGGGTAAACAGGCCGACTTCATGCTCCGGAGGCAGGGCGTCCAAGAAGGCGTTCAGCCCGTCGCGCAGCGGGTTGAGCGACTGCGTGGCCGCGTCGCTGTTGTCGACCAGCAGTGCCACCTTCATCGGTCCCGCGTCCAGGTGCATGTTCTTGATCGTGCATTCGGCTCCCGCCACCCGCACAATCGCCTCGTCGGCGCGGACGTCCAGCACAGGCTGGTCGGAGAGGTCCGTCACGAGCATGAAGAGCTTGCGCTCCTCCGCCCGCACGGCCTGCGGGTAACCGGAGACAATCGCGGCCAGACAGCCGATGACGAGGCTGCGGCGCACGTTGCGCGAAGCCATGGCACTCTCCTAACCTAGTTGCCGTTTGACCGCCCGATCATATTGTCAAGGCCATCCCTACCGTCACTCCTCCGGGCGCGAACTGCGTTCTTGGCCGCACACCCGGCTACGGTTCGGCAGCTGCATACCCCTCACGGGCGGTGATGACATGCCGATGGTCGCTCGTGCGCACGTCGATGCGGCGCCACCGACCATTGCGCGCGCGATTGGACGGCTCGTAGGCCAGCACGTACGAGCTGTCCAGGCGCGTCCGAACGTGGGCCAGGACTTCGTTCAGGTCCTCAATCCGTTCGATGGGAAACCAGCGGCCGCCGCTGACCTGCGTGAGACCCCGGAGCAACTCCTCCGCGCGCGCGCTGCCGCTCCCGCGCCTCATGGTGACGGCGTACACGGTGGTCTGACCGGCGCGAATCCGCTGCTCGACGGTGTCGGGTGATGCGATGCTGTTCTGGTCATCGCCGTCGCTGAACAGCACGACCACCCGATGCGCCTGGCCCGTGCCGTGCAGGTCGAGCGCGTGCCCCAGCGCGTCGAGCAACGCCGTCCCGCCGAACGGCATGGGCAGCGTGTCGAGCGCACGCAGTACGACCGTGCGGTTCTGCTCGCGGCTAGCCAGGGGGTAGACTCGATCGTTGAAGGCGACCAGGCCTAGGCGGGCCCCTTCCGGCATCTCCCCGATGAAGTGGCGGGCAGCTAACTGCAACGAACCCAGCGAGCGGGCCATGCTCGAGCTGAAGTCGACCACCAGTACCAGGTCGAGTGGCAGGGCCGACGCCCCGTCGAGGAGAGTCGGCGCCTGCAGCACGCCGTCCTCGAAGAGAGCGAAGTCGTCCAGGCTCAGCCCCGTCACGAAGCGCCCGCGCCGGTCCTGCACGACCACCGGCACAAGGACCATGCTGGTCCCTGCCGAGAAGAGCGTCGGCGGGCGACCCCGCGCCCGAATGCTGCGCACCACCCGGCCACCGTCGGCAAGGCGGGCCACCGCCCGCACGACGGCCGCCTCTGGCCCATCGCCGGCCTCCCAGGCGCAGGTGAACGGTGGGGGCGGCAGCGCCGTGCACGCCGGCGCGCCATTGACCTGGAAATCCACCAACACGACACCGTCCGCCGGGACCAGATCCGCGCGCATCCGCACGGTGCCCACCAGCGGGCTGGCTGGATCGGGCTCCACTATCGTGAGCTCGGGGCGGGCATCTTGTGCCCGAGCGTGCGGCGGCTGCCCGCTGGCGAGCACGCTGCCGATCGCGAGTATCGCCGCCGGTATCCACGACCGGCAGGACTGCGGGGCGATCATGGCCCCGGCTCCACCTCGACCGGCCGCAACGGGCGCCCCGGCCCGACCAGCGCCGCGACGTAGTCTTCGATGCGCGCCCGCGGCAGTTGCCGGACGTAGCGCACGAGCGCGTCCAGGCGCCCGTGGTAGGAAGAAGGATCGGCCACGCGGAAGCCGTCCAGCAGCTCGCGCATCGCCACCGGCAGAAGCTCGCCGACGATCGCTGCCGGGAGCGCCAGCTCGTCCACCGCCTCCGCGAGCGCGAGCGGCAGATCGGCGAATTCGGACGCCAGCCGCTCTGTGTCAGCGGCGGAGAATCCAAAGCCGCCCGCTGGCGGAACCCGCAGGCAGAGGCAGCCGTCCAACCCGACGGCAGGCGCGCCCCACCCGGCGAGCGCCTGTGTGTGCCCGTCGTCCGCATCGTGCAGCCCAAGCCGAAGCAGCTCCATGCGCGAAAACGCCTGGTCAACCGCATCCGGACTCCGCCGCACCGTCCGGGTCAGCTCGTTTCCCCGTGCCGGACTGAACCCGGCATCGCGCACCACCGCCGGAAGGGTCTCCGGTTCGACACGCACCTGCTGCACACGCGCTCGGCCGCGCCGAATGGCCCCGGCGATGGTGCCGACCTGCTTGCGCGTCACGCGCGACGGCGTGAACAACGTGACCCCGCGCGCGAAGTGGACCTCCTGCGCCCGTCCGAAGAAGGGTGGCGCGGACGGCAGGACCCCCGCCATCCGTGGCAGACGAAACCCGGCGAGCGCCACATCCAGCGACATCAGCGCGCCGTAGACATGCCAAGCGTTCGTGAACCGGTCATCATCCTCCGGCGCGGCCCAGAAGTCGCCGAGCTGGCGGAAAGGCAGCGGGGGCGCGGTCGCGCCGCGCGGCACGCTCCAGGGTGCGCGTGCGCGGTCAGCCGGCTCGCGGATGCGGACACCGAACTCGTGGCGCGCAGCGATCTCGTCGCCCAGCGGCCCCGCGTCGTCACTGTTTGCGAGTTGCAAGACGTAGGGCAGGGTCCGCAGCAGATCCGCAAGTAGCACGTCCACCACGGGCAGCAGTTCACTCCCGGCCTCCGCCAGCCGGGGCCGCCGCCCACGGTCGGCGCTCTCCCTCAGCCGCTCCACGACAGGCCGCACCTGCTGGTCGACTGTCGTGTTGCGATAGTTGGGCACGTGGATGCCGACCGAGGGGGTCTGCAGGGCGCCGATCGACTGTTGCAGCCCGGCGATCACCGCCGACGGATCGGCGGCGGCTCCGCTTGCTAGGCCTGAGGCGGTCGCCCACAGTGCCAGCACTCCATCGAGGCGATTGCCTCCCAGGCGCCGGCGCGTCTGCACAAGGCGCTCAAGCTGAGCGCTGCGGCGGTCGAACCGGTACGTCAGCCCCTCCCACTCGACGACGGGCGGCTTCAGGTCCGGGTCGCCCGCCAGCGCGGCCAGCAGCTGCAGGTCCATGGCGTCGGAGTCGAACGACGGCGTCGCCTCCACACCCAGCGCGGGCAGCAACTCGGTGGCCAGCCAGCCGCCGATTGCGCCTTGGTATCCCCCGCGACGCGTAATCGGAACGGCCGCGAGGCCCTCCAGGGCGCTGCCCGCGACCTCCGGAGTTAGCGCGTCCTCCAGCCGTGCGCGCTCAACGAGGGCAAGCGCGCCTTGGAATTGCGCCAGCGCGTTGCGCAGCACCAGCGGCTGGTTGATGCGCTCCAGGCGCTCCGCGGCTCGCGCAAGTGCGACGTATACGCGCGCATCGCTGAGGCCCATGCGTTCGGCCGACAGCATGAGCATCGGGTAGCGCAGGGCCGCGCGGGCTGCAACCAGCACCGGGGCCAGATCGCCGTCCGCGGTCCGACCGAAGACGCGCTGCACGAAGGCCATCGTCCGCAACCGCGCCCATCCCGCCGCGGCCGGCCCGACGCTGGTGGCGGCCAGCACGAACGCCGCATCGATGCGGGGCGTCTCGTCGATGCCGCGCAGCACCCGCTGCGGATCGCCCGGAATCCGGTCGCTCTCGAACACCCGCTCCCAGAACGCACGCGAGGCGGGACCGACGAACGCACCCGAGTCGTCGAACGACAGGGCGCGCAGCACGACGGCCGGCGCAAGACGCGGCGCGGCAGCGGGCGTTGGCTGCGCGCGTGTCGTCCCCGGCAGACACCCGATCACCCCGCACACCGTGAACCACGCGGCCAGCATCCGGCGCATTGAAATCGCCGATTCACCGGCACCAGTCGCCGCCGGCCAGGAATTCCCGCACATCCCACAGATGCTGCGGCGACTGGTGTCCCAGGCGATACACCCTTGCGATCCGGCCCGTGAGCCGTGCCGCGTCCACTTCCTTGATCAGCTCGATCGGGTCTGTAACCGTCTCGGGCGCCTCGACGAACCTGGGATGTCGGAAGAGAAAGTCCATTCTCGCCCGCATCTCACCCACATGGCGAAATCCCAGGTGCGTGGTATCCACGCCAGCATCCGTCAGGGCAGCCAACTCGTTGCGTTGCCCGAACGTGGTGCACCGCTGCGGACCACAAGCGAACCACGTGGAGACAAGATCGCGGTTCGGGCTGTCGATGATCATCAGGTTGCCCCCGGACCATGACGCCGAGTCCTGCGGCATGCGGAAGTCCCACACCAGAGCAATGGCCTCGTCGGGCGGGACGCCGCAGACGGATACGCCAGGAGCAACCGCCTCCGGAACGAGGGTGTCGCGATCGCGATCACCGAACGCCAAGTCGGGCGGCGGCAACCTGGCCACGACGCGCGCCAGCGCCGCCAGACCCCGCTGCCTGTCGCGGGCGTCCGCCTGCCACGCGCCGAGGATGAACCGGCGTTGGCGCTCAGGAAGCTGCGACGCCAGATGATACGCGTGCGCGACGTGTCCCGCCGAATCCCGGAACAGCCGCTGCACGAACCGTTCAGGATCCGATGGGGAGGCATCGACCAGCCGTTCCCAGAAGGGAACCGCCTCGGCACCCCCGGGCACGCGGACCTCGCCGCCGCGCACGACCAGGGCGCCGCCGTAGCGGGCGAACACGCCCAGGCCCTCCGCGTTCACCAGCGAGAGCGTCCGCGGATGCCGCAGCAGCCACGCCAGCGTGTGCTCGTCGAGCGCCGCAAGCCCCAGATAGAACTGCGCCGACCGTACATTCGTCACCAGGCGTCCGACCAAGTCCGGCGCCCGCTCGGCCGCGAGGTCCGCAGCCTCGGCATCGATTGCGATTCGCTCCCGGTACACGAGCTCGAGCCAGAAACGGGGCGGCCCCGGCAATGAGACGACGAAGTGCGGCAGGTCCCAGGCCAGAGCCTCGCTTGCGGTCAGGCGCGCCAGCACGGCGTCCGAGCGCCAGTCCGCACCCGCGCCGCAGATCTGCCGTACCTCCCCCGTGCGCGCGACCGCATGCCACGCCGCATCGGCGCGCGCTCGACGCAGATCGAGATCAAAGAGGTCGAGGAAGGACGCGAGGGCACGCCGACCGTCCTGGTGCTCGGTCGCCGCGCGGAGACTCACTTCGCCGGCTGCGCGCTCGACGGCGCGCCAGCGCGTGCGCAGTAGCTGCAGATCGGTCAGGCAGGCCCGTAGCGCGCCGCCGGCGCTCCGGTTGACGGCCACGGAATCCGGATCGTGCAAGGCGCCGATCAGGTCCCGCAACAGGTGCGAACCCCTCGGCCGCGGCATTCCCGGCGCCAGGATGTCGTCGAGCTTGCCGGGCACGGCCAACTCGAACCAACCGGTCTGGGCCAGACTGCCCCCCGGCGCTGCCAGCAGCCAGGCGCAGGCGCACGCCGCGACGACCGTGATCTTCATAGCCCGCCGTTGAAGGTCGCCGCGGGAAACCAGGCGACGCTCATCCCGAAACGGCGCCCGAACGGGAAGCCCCACCCGCCGGTCCCGATGATCTTCAATCCGCGCACCGCCATCACCGCGACAGCGGCCTCGACCCGGACGAGCGGTACGGGAATGTTGCTCCAGTACTCGGGCAGCAGATCGTTGACCGGCACCTCCTCACCGACCCGCCAAGCACGGCCACCGACGCGCACCTCGTCGATGCGCACCGTGCCCTGGTACCACGCGGCGCCGAGGTCGACGTGCATGCCGGCCTGCACCCGATCGGCGGCGAACGGCGAGCCGAACGGACGGAACCAGTTGACGTTCAACCCCTGCAGCCACGCCGACTGGCGCGACCGGGCGCATGCGCCCTCGCCGCAGATATGCGCCTCCTGCCACCGCTGACGCAGGAACGACACCCCCCAGTGACCGGACCGCATGCGTCCCCTTGCGAAGCCGAACGTGAAATCGGATCCCCTAACAGCCCGTGGTGAAACCCCGCGTCGCACCGAGAGCGGCCAGGCGCCCGGCTGGCAAGGCGCGACGAGGGAGCATATTGGCCATATTCGAGCGAGGAGCAACGCCGCCAGCCGGGATGCATGGCCGCTCGAATGCAGCGGGGCCTTTTGCCACGGGCTGCTATAATGTCGAGCGCGTCGAGCCGGAACACGTCCTCGACGAGACCGACCGAGCGCCAGCGGGGCGTAAAGGAAGTCTGAATCCCCCATACAGTCTCCTCGAAGTCCTCGAGGAACTGTGCCTGCGCCGGCGCACTGTGCACGACGAGCAGTCCTGTCACGACGGCAACGCTTACCGAAACAAGACGCAACGGCATGGTCGGACCCTCTTCTGATTATCGAAGCTAGCGGGAGCGGATCGAAGTCCTCGGACCCGAAACAATCGTCAGGAACTGACGAGTGGCTCGGACGCAGGAACGACCCTGCGCAGCCGCGCAGACCCGGAAGCACCGTTCGAACTCGACCGTGTCGGCGGCGGCCAGTCCAACTCCCAGGCATTCGACGCGGCGTGTAGCCCTCCGGTGGGCCATCCCTCGGAACCGGAAACTAGCTGGAACGCCACAGCCCTCGGCCAAAACTCACCGGGGACGAGACTCACGGACCGCAGAATAGCACACGAGTTCCGTTTCCCGTTCGGCGATCACGGGCGGATCGGATCGAGCGCGCTCAGACCGCGTGCCGAGTTGTCGACGGGGTGGGCTTGATCCCGCCCTCACGCTGTTGGCGGCAAGTGAAGATCTCTCATTTGTGGCAGCCGAAAACTGCACGCATTGCTGGTGGGCGGGGGCCGGGTCGCCCCCTGAGGCGCTGTGCGGCGTCGACCGCCGTATCCGTCGTGGACGCGTCCTACGACGTCAACGCCCGGCGTTCACACTACGCGGAGGCCCCTGAGAGCTGTGAGATCGGTCGTCGTTGGGATCGTTCTGCCGTTCGTGGTGCTCGCGACGCGGGGGTCGCGCTGGGGGCGCAGTCCGGAGTACCCGGGACCGGGCGGGGGAGTGGCTCCTCAGGTTGGACTCGAACCAACAACCCTTCGGTTAACAGCCGAATGCTCTACCAATTGAGCTACTGAGGAACGACGCCGCCGAGGACCGGGGTCGGCCGCAACGGCAACCGCCAATGTTACCGAATGGCGCGCGACACGGTCAAACGGCAGGCCTCAGAGCCACGGGCTGCGGCGGCCGGTGCGGAGCTGAACGAGCAGCGCGACACCGCCAAGCACGTACCAGGCCACCGCGAACTCCATCTGCGTGCTCGCCGGCGCCAGCGGATACACCTGCTGCACGTCGCCGCTGGCCGCGGCCACGGCCGCGTCGTCCCCGGCCAGGGCGAGCCCCCCCACGAGCGCCGTCCAGGCGCCGCCGAACGACGTGCCGACGATGACCACGTACTTGCGGAGCACGAGCGCCACGAGCGCGCCGGCCAGACAGACGCTCAGCACGACCCACAGCCCCGGATCGCCCGCCGCGGACAGCCAGCCGGCCTGCACCACCAGCGCCCCGAGCCCGGCGCCGAGCACCGCAACGACCGCCAGATAGGCCGCCTTGGCCAGCAGGGCGCCCAGGAGGCCGCCGCCGGCCATCACCGCTACCATGACCCACGGCTCGAGCCGGTCCGCGAACGCCGTGACGATGATGACGCCCAGGCCGAAGCCGTAGACGGCCACCAGCAGACGCAGCAGCCGGTAGCCGAGGAAGCACGAGAGCAGGCCCCCCACCAGTAGAATGACCGCGACCGGCACGTGCGCGGAGACCGACGCCATGCCCGCTGATTATGCAGGCTGATCCCCGGCCCCGCAACGGCAACCGGCGGCGGCCGACGCCCGGCGCCGCGCTGGCCGCCGCCCTCGGGCTGGCGCTGTTCGTCTACGTGATCCGGCACGCGGGAGTCGGCGCCGTGGCCGACGGGATCACCCGTCTCGGATGGGCCTTCGCCGCGGTCGTCGCGCTGGGCGGGCTGCGGTTCGCGGCGCGCGCCGCCGCGTGGCTGTGCTGTCTCGGAGGCGGGCACCGCCTCAGGCTGCGCGACGTCTTCCCGGCCGTCGTCGCCGGCGACGCGCTCGGCAACCTCACGCCGCTCGGCGTCATCGTCGGCGAGCCGGCCAAGGCGCTGCTGCTCCGCGGCCGCGAGCCGCTTGGTCGCACCCTGCCCGCCCTGGCCGTCGAGAACCTCTTCTACACGCTGAGCGCCGTGCTCGTCATTGCAGGCGGGCTCGCCGCGCTGCCGCTTCTGCTGCAGGCCCCGGGACGCCTGTGGCTTGCGACGACCGTCGCCTTCGTCGCGCTGGCGGCGCTCCTCGCCGGCGCCCACTGGGGCATCCGCAGCCGCGTCCCGGTCGGCAGCGCGCTGCTGGCCTGGCTCCACGGCCGCGGCATCGCGCCGCGGCTGGCCGCGCGCGGGGCCGGGCGGGCGCGTGCGATCGAGGACCGGATGCACGCGCTCTACCCCCGCACGTGGTCCGACCTCCTGCCGGTCGCCCTGCTGGAGCTCGCCTTCCACGCCTGCGCCGTCGTCGAGATCTTCCTGGTGCTCGCGCTCATCGCCCCGCGGCAGCCGACCCTGCTCGACGCGTTCGTGCTCGAGTCGACGAATCGGCTGATAGCCGCGGTCTTCCGGTTCGTCCCGCTCCGGATCGGGGTCGACGAAGCCGGGACGGGACTGCTGGCGGACCTCCTGGCGTTCGGGACCGCCGCCGGCGTGACGCTGGCGATCGTCCGCAAGGGCCGCATGCTGGTCTGGACGGCGCTGGGCATGGCGGTGCTCGCCGGGCGCGGCCTCTCGCCGGGGCGGGCTCTCGCGGGCGCTGCCGGCCGGGTCGCGGTGGTGATCATGGCGCGCTCGCCCGTCGCGGGCGACGCGCCCAAGACGCGCCTGGCGGACGCCGTGCGGGGTGAGGCGGACCGCCGCCGGCTGTACGCGGCGTTCCTCGCGGACACGATCGCCGCCTGCCGCACCGTGGAGGGCGCGGCGCTGCGGATCGCCTACACGCCGGACGGGGGCAGCGCCGGGCTGGCGGAGCTCGGCGCCGGCGCGGGCGAACTGCTGGCGCAACGGGGAGCGGACCTGGGCGCCCGCGAGCGGGGCGTGTTCGACGACCTGTTCCGGGCCGGCTTCGAGAAGGTGGTGATGATCGGCTCGGATCTGCCCACCCTGCCGCCCGCTCACGTCAGCCGCGCGATCGATCGCGTGTCGCCGGGCAGGGTGGTGCTCGGACCGTCCGAGGACGGCGGCTACTATCTGATCGCCCTGGCCGCGCCCCCGGCGGGGATGCCGGTCCCGGACCTGTTCAGCCGCATCCGCTGGAGCACGCCGTCGGCGCTCGACGATACGCGCGCCGCGGCCGGCCGGGCCGGTCTCGGCGTCGTCGCGGTCCCGGGCTGGCACGACGTGGACGACGCCGCCGGACTGGCCCGGTTGCGGCGCGAGCTCCGGGCCGCGGCGACACGGGCACGCGCGCCCGCGACGGCGCGCGTGCTGGACGATCTCTTCGGGTCCACGGATGGCGCGGCCTGAGCCGTCCACCTTTGGTGTAGCATGCGCCGGGAAGGAGAATGCCGTGCCGACACTGTTCAGAGTCCTGCTGCTGGGTTCCCTGCTCGCCGCGCTCCCGGCGCACGCGGCCGGGCAGGTGACCGCGATTACGACCTGTGAGCCGGAAGGGCCGGCAAGGCCCATCTGCGGCTTCCAGAACCCGGAGGATCTGGTGGCCCTGCCCGGCGGCGAGGCGATCCTCGTCAGCGAGTACGGCGGCATGGAAGGCGACGTCCCCGGCGCGCTGGCCCTCCTCCCGCTCGACACCGAGGAGCGCCGGGAGCTGTTTCGCGGCGGCGACGCGGACGGCGCCGAGCCGGTCTGGGGCGACCCCGCCTGTCCCGGTCCGCCGCCGCCGGCCTTCAGCCCCCACGGCATCCACCTCTCGGAGCGCGACGGTGCGCTGCAGCTCCTGGCGGTGCAGCACGGCGCGCGCGAGTCCATCGAGTTCTTCGAGGTCACCGGCGAAGGCACCGAGTGGAACGTGGCGTGGCGCGGCTGCGTCGTGGCCCCCGAGTCGGCCTGGCTCAACTCGGTGGCGGCGCTGCCTGGCGGGGGCTTCGTGACGACCCGCATGATGACGCGCCCGCCCGGCGACGAAGACCTGCTCTCGGCGCTCCAGCGGGGCGCGGACCCCGGGCCGGGCTACGCGCTCGAGTGGCTGCCGGAGCGCGGCTTCGAGATCCTCGGCGGCAGCGAGGTCGGGATGCCCAACGGTATCGAGACCTCGACCGACGGCAGCCTCGTCTTCGTGAACGGCGGCGGCCAGGTCCGCCGCATCGTCCGCGCGACCGGCGAGACCGAGGCCAGCGCGACGCTGGGCGGTCTCGACAACGCGCGCTGGGCCCCCGACGGCCGCCTGCTGGTTGCCTCCCTGGAAGGCGAGGGACGCGACGAGCTGGCCTTCTGCTTCAACCTCGAGAGCGGGGCCTGCCCCATCCGGTTCCGGATCGTCGCCGTCGATCCCGAAACGCTGGAGATCGAGGAGCTCTATCGCAACGAGGGCGCGCCCATGGGCGGCGGCACCATCGGGCTGGTGGTCGGCCGGGAGCTGTTCGTGGGCTCGTTCGCGGGCGACCGCATCCTGCGCGTCACGCTCGATTGAGGCCCGGTCGGCTAGCGGTCCCGGGCCGCGGCCTGCCGTTCGGCGGCCCGGGCGCCGCCCAGCATGTTGGGGAGCGCGTAGTTGCCCTCGTGGCAGGCGTACTCGAAGACCGGACCGTCGGTGGCCGTCATGGGAATCGACGCGGTCCAGGGCCGCGTCCAGATCGTCGGATCGTCGACCGTGATCCGGTAGTCGATGGCGCCGGCGGCGGTCCGTGTGAAGCGCTCGGTCAAACGGAGCCGCTCGTCGCCTCCGAAGACGGTGAAGAACCGTGCGCGGACCCCGGCGTTGAAGTTCGTGGTCTCCACGACCAGCGTGTCGCCTTCCCAGCGCCCTCGCGAGTCGCCCAGCCACTGGCGGATGGCGGGGGACGCATGGGCGCGCCCGTCCAGCGGCACGATCCGCACATCGTGAATCATCTCGATGAAGATGGCGACGTAGCCCGGCGCCTGCAGAATCTGGTAGTTGTGGTTGTAGAAGCCGGGCATCATCGCGCCCGGCAGGCCGCGCGTGATGCAGCGGTCGTAGGCGTTGAAATCCTCCCAGGTCTCGTAGCGGCCGCCCCGGTACGAGTCCGTGCGCGCGTCCTGCATCCGCTGCTCTTCCGGCGTGACCGCCGGCAGGCGCCCGTCGGCGGGCTCGACCAGCAGCGCCGTTCGCGCGTGCAGGTCGCCCTGCTCGAGCCAGAAGTTGTTGTAGCCGCCGGTCGGGCTCGACGGCGTGACGACCTCCGTGCAGATGCGCGCGACGGGGTTCCGGAGCGCACGCTCCTCCTCGGTCAGCAGCGCCTTGCCGGCCAGGTCGGCGGGACGCTCGAGCGGCGTCGTGGTGGTGTTGGTCCACAGGCCCTGCAGGTCGGGGTCGCCCCACGGCGTGCGGGGCGGCACCCACCCGCCCTGCCCGGACGCCGCGGCCTGACCCGCGACGGCGGGCCCCGTCAGGACCACGAACGCCAGCCCGATGAGCGCCGCGCCGAGATACCGACCCGTCATCTCTTTCCTCCTCCCCGCGGACTACTGGGAAACTCGCGGGTTTCATACATGCGCGGGTCCGGCCCTGCCGGGTGAAAAACTCAGACCTCGCGGCGCCCCTCCAGCGCCTTGTGCATCGTCACCTCGTCGGCGTACTCGAGGTCGCTGCCGACCGGCAATCCCATGGCGATGCGCGTCACGCTCACGCCGAGCGGCTTGAGCAGCCTGGCGAGGTAGATGGCCGTGGCCTCGCCCTCGACGTTGGGGTTCGTCGCCAGTATCACCTCGCGGACGTCGGATCCGCGGATCCGGTCCAGCAGGCTCCCGATCCGCAGATCGTCCGGCCCGACCCCCTGCAGGGGCGAGAGGGCGCCCATCAGCACGTGGTAGGCGCCGGCGAACTGGCCGGTGCGCTCGATGGCCGACACGTTGTGGGGATCCTCGACCACGCAGATCACCTGGCGGTCCCGGCCCGGGTGCGTGCAGTAGTAGCAGGGGTCGGTGTCGGTGATGTTGGAGCAGACCGAGCAGTAGGTGATCGCCTCCTTGACCTCGCGCACCGCGTCGAGGAGCTGGTCGACCTCCTCGCGCGGCTGCCGCAGCAGGTGGAACGCCAGTCGCTGGGCCCCCTTGGCGCCGATTCCCGGCAGACGCTGGAGCTGCTCCATCAACCGGGCCAGTGCGCCGATCTCGGTCATCCGGTGAGTCCGGGAATCTTCAGGCCGCCCATCAGGCCGCCCATCTTGCCGGCCACCGTCTCGTCCACCTTCCGCTGGGCGTCGTTGATGGCCGCCACGATGAGGTCCTGGAGCATCTCGACGTCGTCGGCGTCGACCACCTCCGGATCGATCGCCACGCGCCTGACCTGCTTCTGGCCGTTCATGACCACGGTGACCATGCCCCCGCCCGCGGTCGCCTCCACCTCGGTGGCGGCCAGCTCGCGCTGCAGGCGCTCCTGCATCTCCTGCGCCTGCTTCATCATCTGCTGAATGTTCATGGGTCGATCTTCTCGATATCGCGGATCTCCGCGGGGAACACCTCGAGCAGCGCCTGCACGACCTCGTCGTCCAACGCCGCCATCTTGAGCTCGTGCTGCGACTCGGCGCGCGGGTCGGGCGCCGGATCGGCCGCCGGATCGGCCGCCGCGTCGTCCTGCTCGGCCGCGACCGTCACCTTGCGCCCGACCACCTTCGACGCCAGGCTCTCGAGCCAGCCCCGTTCCTTGACGAGCCGTGCGGTGAGCGTCCGCTGGCCCGCCGTGAACGCGAAGACCAGACGATCGTCGACGAGGTCGATGCGCTGGGCCTGCGCGACGATCGTGCCGTGGAAGAACCGCTTGGCACGCTTGATCTCGGCCAGAATCGCCGCCTTCGGGTCCGCCTCGGCGGGCGCGTCGTCCGGCGGCGCCGGCTGGGCTGACGCGGCTGCCGGCGGCGCCGGCTTGGAGGGCGGCGGCGTCGGCTTGGCCGGCGGCGGGCCGGAGGGCGCTGCCGCGGCCTGGCGCGGGCCGGCGGACGCTCGCGACGGACGCGCGGCGGCAGGCGCCGGCCGGGTGGACGGCTCGGCGCGGGCGGAGCCGCCGGCCAGCAGCTCCGTCAACGGCACGAGCCGGCGCAGGTGCATCCACTTGAGCAGCGCCATCTCGAAATGATGGCGGGGCTGCGCGGCGCCGCGGATGTCGAGCTCCGCCCGCGACAGCACGTCGAACGCGCGCATCAGGTCCTCGCGGGAGAAGCGGCCGGACAGCGCCACCAGCCGGTCGCGCTCGGCGTCGCCTGCGATCTCCGGATCCTGCGCCCGGCCGGCGTCGATGGAAATCACCAGCATGTCCCGCAGGGCGCGCGTCAGCTCGCGGCACACCAGCCGCAGATCGTAGCCGGCCTCGACGAACCGCCCCGCGAGCTCGAACACCGCCGGCGCGTCCTCGTTCGCCACCACCTCCACCGCGTCGAGGACCGGGTCGCGGCCGATCAGGCCGAGTACCGTGGACACCTCCGCGGCGGTGATCCGCTCGCCCGCGAACGCGATCACCTGATCGAGCGCGCTCAATGCATCACGCATGCTGCCATCGGCCGCGCGCGCGATCAGCGCCAGGCCGGCCTCGTCGATCGCAATCTGCTCCCGGCCGGCGACGTTCCGGAGCTGCTCGGAGATGGCCTGCATGCCGATGGTCCGCAGCTCGAACACCTGCGAGCGGGACAGGATGGTCTCGGGGATCTTCTGCAGCTCGGTCGTCGCCATCATGAACACGACGTGCGGCGGCGGCTCCTCGATCGACTTGAGGAGGGCGTTGAACGAGTGGCTCGACAACTGGTGGAACTCGTCGATGATGAACACCTTGTAGCGATCGCGCACCGGCGCCATCGCCAGCCCGGCGATGATCACCTCGCGCACGTTCTCCACCTGGGTGTGCGTCGCCGCGTCGATCTCGAGGACATCGATGTCGCGCCCGTCCGCGATCTCGACGCACTGCTCGCACGTGCCGCAGGGATCGGCGGTGGGGCCCGCGTCGCAGTTGAGCGCCCGCGCGAGGATGCGGGCGGTGGTCGTCTTGCCGACCCCGCGCGGGCCGGCGAACACGAACGCCTGCGCCAGGCGATCGCTCGTGATGGCGTTCTGCAGGGTCCGCGTCGCGCCAACCTGCCCGATGACGTCGGTGAACCGCTGGGGACGGTACTTGCGTGCGAGAACCTGGTAGGCCATGGTTCGACGAGGCGGGTCCCACCGCGGCCCGGAAGGACCTGCGGCACATATCAGTGACTGCTTAGCGCTGCTGCCTTCCGGCCCTGACGCGGTTCGCAGGCTGATATTGCACAGGGTCCGAGCCGCGGTGCGACCCGCCGCGGGTTGCGCGCACCGGGGTGCGTCGTTCAGTCTAACAGGAGATCCCGGACCTACTGGCCGGCGCCGAGCCGCTGCAACAGCTCGACGGTCCTCCGACGGGCCGCCTCGTCCCGCGCGCGTTGCGCGAGCGCGAGCGGCGTCCGGCCGTCGCGGTTCGCGGCGTCCACCCGCGCGCCCCGCGCCGCCAGGTACTCGACGACACGGTCGTATCCGCCGCGGGCGGCGGCGTGCAATGCGGTGTTGCCCTCGGCGTTGGCCATGTCGACGTCGATCCCCTGCTCGGCGGCGATCGCGATTGCCTCCAGCATCGTGCGCTCCCGCACGACCCGGTCGGGCTCGCGCCGCGTGCTGCGGACCGGCGCGCTCTCGGCGATGCGGTCGAGACGGTCGACCGAGACGAGCGGATCGCGTCCGCCCAGGCCGGCCGCCGCCATCAGCGCGCTCGTCGCCCCCTCCTCCACCTGCACCCGCTCGTCCCGGATGGACAACGAGCCGGGCCAGTACGTCGGGTAGTGCACCGCGAGCGGGTCGGCGCCGTGGTCGAGGAGCAGATGCATGATGTCCGGCGCGTTGAAGCGCGCCGCGAGCCAGAACGGCGTGGCCCCGACGTACGACGGGTGCAGGTAGAAGTCGACGGCGTCGCGCCGGATCGGTGTCGACGCCTGCACCCTCGCTTCGACATCCGCACCGTGGCCGAGGAGCGCGCGCACGAGTGCCGCGTCCTTGTGGAGGATCGCCGCGTGAAGCGCCGTGTAGCCGGCGTCCGCCGCGTTCGGATCGGCGCCCTGCTCCAGCAGGAAGGCCGCCACGGCGCCGTGCCCGCTGTGCGCCGCCACGACCGTCGCGCTCGTGCCGTAGGGCGGCTGGTCGTTCACGTCGGCGCCGGCAGCCACCAGCAGCTTCGCCGACGCGAGGTCGCCCACGCGCGCCGCGAACAGCAGCGGCGTGTAGCCCCCCTGCGGTATCTCCGTGACGTACTCCGGATTCCAGGGCTCGGGGGTGGTCTTGACCACCTCGGTCCAGACGTCGGTGCGGGCATCGACCGCCGCGCCGTGGGCGAGGAGCGCCTCGACGACCCCGGGATGCCGCTGCGACACAGCCCACATCAGCGCCGTCTGGCCGCGCGCGCCGGTCGCGCCCGCGTCGGCCCCGGCCGCGAGCAGCAGCCGGGCCACGTCCACCGCGCCGACCCGCGCGGCGGTCATCAGCGGCGACTCCCCGGACAGGAGCGCGGCATCAGGGTCCGCCCCGGCGTCGAGCAGCCGCTGCACCACGGCGGCGCTGCCGTTCTCGCAGGCTGCCCACAGCGGCGTGACGCCGAGATCGTTGGCCGCGTTCACGTCGGCGCCGGCCCGCATCAGCAGGTCGGCCACCTCGCGCTCGTCCCGGTAGGCCGCCCAGTGCAGCGCGGTGGCGCCGTCCCCCTGCCGGGCCGTCACGTCGGCCCCCTGCGCCACCATGGCGCGCACGACATCCCACTCGCCGCGCTGCGCCGCGTCGGCGAGCGCCGGGTCCGCGGCGGAGGCGGCGGCCGGGCTTCCGGCGACCAGAAACACCAGGAGCGCTACCGAAATCACAGGCTTCCGAGCGGTCGTGAGAAGACTCATGCCCATACGCGGCAGTGTAGAACAGGGGATCCGCGGTGTCGATGCCGAACTACCCTGGCCGTCTTGACTCGAGCGGGTCGAACTCCGCGGGATCGACCCGGTCCACCTCATCTACGCCATCGAAGTCGCGGTCGGCCGAGAGAATCCGTCGGATGCCGCGATCCTGCATGGCCGCCACATGCAGGGCGTCGCGCGCCGGCAGATGGGGATGCTGCACCAGCAGATCGAGCGCTCGCGCCGTCTGGCGCTCCGCAATCGGCAGCACCTCCTTGCAGATGTCCACCGCCGCGGCGTACACGAGGCGCGCATGATCGACCCGGTCGATGCTGGCGTAGCAGTGGAGGATCTCCTGCAGCACCTCCACGCTCGTCACGAGCGGAACCTCGCGGTCGACGAGCGCGCGCAGGGTCGCGCGGCACCGGTCCCTCATCCGCAGGTCGTCTCCCGCGAGGTACATGAAGACGTTCGTGTCGACGAAGAGCGGCTCAGCGTCGCTCATCGTCCCGCCGGTCCCGGCGAGAGCTCGCCGCCGCCTCCGGCACGCAGCCAGTCGCGAGGCCGGTCTTGAGGCGGCTGTACTCCCGTTCCCACTGCTTCTGATCGACCGGTACCGGGGTCGGATCGAGGGTGTACAAGGCGTCGATGGCGTCCAGCCGGCGCCGCCTGGTTTCCGGCGCGACGCAGTACTCCTCAACGGCCTCTCTCACGACGGCGGCCAGCTTGCGCCCGTCCCTGCGCGAGATCCGGGACACGGCGGCATACTGTTCCTCGTCGAGCGTCACCTGCACCTTGTGTGTCCTGGCCATCACTCGACGATAGTGTGCCAGAGAGCGTGTGTCAATTGGTGTGTGTCACGCCTAACGACTGCTCCCGACCATCCACGCAGCACCGGCTCCTGCCGCCCCGCTCACACCTCCGACAGCGTGTCGATCGGCAGCTTCGTGGTGCTGTTGCCGAGGCGGTCGAGCGGCATGTCGAGCTTGTCCATCAGCGTCATCAGCAGGTCGGCGTTGGACGTGCTGCCGGAGTACCGCAGGTGCCGGCCGCCCTTGAGCCTGCCGGCGCCGCCGCCCATGACCGCCAGGGGCAGGTTGACGCCGAGGTGGCGCGTGCTGTTCGAGATGCCGGCGCCGTAGAGGATCGTCATGTTGTCGAGGAGCGAGCCGTCGGCGTCCTCCGCGGCGCGCAGGCGCGCGAGGTAGCCGGCCGTCAGCTCGGCGTGGTAGGCGTTGATCTTCGACATCACGGCGATGCGTTCCGGGTCGTCCTCGTGGTGCGACAGCGGATGGTGGGCGTCGGGCACCCCGATCTGCGGATAGGAGCGCGTGCTCTGCTCGCGTCCCATCATGAACGTGACGACGCGCGTCAGGTCGGCCTGGAGAGCCAGGAACTGCAGGTCGAACATGAGCCCGAGATGCTCCTCGAAGACGCGCGGCGGCGCCGACGGCTGCTCCGTGAACGAGGGCTCGACGTCGCGCTGCTGCTCGGCGATCCGGATCCGCCGCTCGACGTCGCGGACCGCCTCGGTGTACTCGTCGAGCTTCACGCGGTCGCGCGGCCCGACCGCCACCTTCAGGTCGGTCAGCTTGTCGGTGACCGAGTCGAGGATGCTCTGCTTCTGCCGCCGCCGCGCCCGGCGGACGGCCGGGTCGGCCGAGCCGCTGTCGCCGAACAGCCGCTCGAACACGGCGCGCGGGTTGTTCTCCATCGGCAGGGGCATCGTCGGCGTGCGCCACGAGATGGTCTGCGTGTAGGCGCAGCTCAGGCCGGCCGTGCACTGGCCCGCGTTGGCGAACTTGTCCATCGACACTTCCAGCGAGCCGAGCTGCGTGGTCTTGCCCAGCTCCCGCGCGAGGATCTGGTCCACGGAGGTGCTCGCCAGCACGTCGGTCTCGTTCTGGCCGCCGCGCGGCGTCCCGGTCAGGAACGACGCCGAAGCACCCGCGTGGACGTAGGCCCACGAGGCGCGCAGGCCGGAGACGACGAGCAACTGGTCGCGGAACGGCGCGAACGGGGCCAGGATCGGCGACAGCTCGAAGTCCCGGCCCTCCTTCTCCGGCGTCCAGTACTGCATCGCCATGCCGTTGGGCACGTAGATGGCCTGGAAGCGGTGGATCGGCTTCGCCGCCGTCCTGGCCAGCGCGCCGAGCGCGGGCGACATCGCGTCGAGGAACGGGAGGCTCAACGTCACGCCGAGACCGCGCAGGACGGTGCGCCGCGGCAGCGATTTTCCAGTGATGGTCATGGTGTTCCTCTCAGTCGGCCGCCGCGTTGCGCATCAGAAACGCCGGGCTCCGGACGATCCCGGCGATGAGGGCCGACCAGCGGTAGTCGTCCGCCGCGGCCTCCCGCGCGACGGCGCGCACGGTTGGCCAGTCGGTGTGCTGGAGGCCGCGCCCGAGGGCGTACGACAGCAGCTTGGCGGTCACGGTGCGGGCAAATTGCTCGGGCTGCTCCAGCAGCAGCGCGCGCAGGCCGGCCATCCCGTTCACCGTGCGGCCGTTCGGCATGGTCGCCGTCGCGTCGATGGGGTTGCCGAACTCGTCGGCGGTCCGCCAGGCTCCGAGCCCGTCGAACTGCTCCAGCGCGAAGCCGGGCGGGTCGATCGACGCGTGGCACGTGGCGCACGCCGGCGACTGCCGGTGCAGCTCCAGCCGCTCGCGCACGGTGGTGGTGCGGCCGCCGTCGCCCCGTTCCGGCAGCGCCGGCACGTCGGCCGGCGGCGACGGGGGCGGCGCGCCGAGAATCGTGTCCAGCAGCCACTTGCCGCGCAGCACCGGCGACGTGCGGGTCGGGTACGAGGTCAGCGCCAGCAGGCTGCCGTGCCCGAGCAGGCCGCCGCGCTGCCCGCGGTCGGGGAGCGTGACGCGCCGGAAGCGCGTGCCGTAGATGCCCGGGATGCCGTAGTGGCGCGCGAGCCGCTCGTTCACGAACGTGTAGTCGGCGTCGAGCAGGTCGAGCACGCTGCGGTCCGCGCCGAGCGTGCTGGCGAGAAACAGGGTGGTCTCCTGCCGGAACGCCTCGACGAGGTTGTCGTCGAAGTCGGGATAGGGCACCGGGTCGCCCTTGACGTCCTCGAGGTTGCGCAGGTGCAGCCACTGGACGGCGAAGTCGTCCACCAGCGACCGGGCGCGCGGGTCGGACAGCATGCGCCACACCTGCGCCGCCAGGACGGCCGGATCGGTCAGGGTGCCCTCCTCCGCCGCGGCGAGCAGGGGCTCGTCGGGAATGCTGCCCCAGAGGAAGAACGCCAGGCGCGAGGCGACCTGCACGTCGCTCAGCCGGTACGGCTCGCCGGGCGCCGCGCCGGCCGCGTCGTTCTCGATGCGCAGGAGGAAGTCCGGGTCGACCAGCATGCGCTCGAGCGCGAGCTGGACGCCGGCGTCGAAGCTCCCGCCGCTCTCGCGGCCGGCCTCGAAGAAACCCAGCAGCGTCTCGACGTCGCCCGGCGCCAGCGGGCGGCGGTAGGCGCGCCGCGCGAGACGCGACACGATCTCGGCGGCGCACGCCCGCTCGTCGGCCGCCGCGTCCGTGGCGGGGCGGCAGGTGAAGATGGCCCGCCGGCTCGGCGTGTCGCCCGGACCGGCCATGCTGTACGGACCGCCGATGGCCACCGCGCTGACCGCGGCGTTGCCGTGGTACGCCTCGTCGTTCGAGAGCACCTCGCCCGCCTGCCGCGGCTTCAGGATGCCTTCCGGCTCCCACAGGTTGCGGACGAACGAGACGCCCACGGTGCGCGGGCCGGCCTCGACCGGCACGCGGACCTCGAGGCGCTCGTCGGCGTGCTGCAGATAAGTCTCCCACGCCGGGTCGCCCCGCTCGGCGATCGTGAACGTGACCGGCGCCGGCCGGCCCCGGGCCTCGCCGCCGACCGTGAACCGCTTGACCAGCCTGCCGTCGATCCGCACGTCGAGCTCGTGCGCCGAGCCCATGCCCAGGATGTAGTCCTGCCAGTTCGACCGCAGCTCGATCTTGACGAGGTACTCGCCGTCGACCGGGAAGTGATACGGCACGGCGACCCCGCCCCGCGAGCCCAGCGGCAGTTGCTCGCTCTGGCGGTCGTCCTGCAGCAGGAGCAGCGGCACGTCGAACGTCTCGAAGCCCGGACCCGCCGGGGGCAGGCCGGTGGCGAGCCGCGTGATGGTGCGGGCGGCCGAGAGGTAGCGCTCGAGCTGCGCCGTCGAGATCGACAGCACGTCGGCGTTGTTGTCGAAGCCGGTATCCGAGGTCTCGTCGCCCGGGAGCAGCGGCGTCACGTCGAGGTCGAGCGCCAGCAGGTCGCGAACCGCGTTCCGGTACTCGGTCCGGTTGAGCCGGTGCACGGTGGCGGTCCGACCCGGGTTGGGCCGCGCCGCGGCTGCCCGGTCGATGTCCGCCTCGAGCCGGGCGGCGACGGCATCGTACGTTGCCGCGTCGGGACGCGGGCGGCCCGGCGGCGGCATCGCCCCTGTCCGCAGCTTGGCGATGACCCGCTCCCAGACGTCCGCGTCGCGGCTCGGGTCGCCGGCGTCGACCGCGGCAGCGTCGAGCACCAGGCCGCCGGTGCGCAGCCGGTCGTTGTGGCAGGCGATGCAGTAGCGGTCCAGCATGGCGCGCGGCGACGGCGCCGAGGTCTGCCGGGCCGAAGCCGCTGCCGGCGCGGCGCGCGGGCGGGTCGGCGAGGTCTCCGGTCCCGCCGGCTGCGCCCCGGAGACGCCGCCGGCCAACAGCGCCGCGGCGCAGGCCAAGCCGGCCGCCGTCCGCCGCACGCTGCTCCGCGATCGCACCATCGGTTGCTCCCTCCGGCCCGCCGCAGCCGTGTACAGTGCGGCAGTCCGCATCCTACCCCGCACCGAGCGGGCGGGCAACACCTGCTTCGACGCTCTCCGCGTTTCTTGCACGCGCAAGAGAGTGTGGCCGGTCGATGCTACCATTCGTTGATACTCTGGATATGTCGTTTGGTTACGACCTCAGTGAACGACGGGGAAGGTCACGATGCCGGCAGCCAAGTCCACCAGAACACGGGTAACCGTCTCCCTGCCGATTGAGACCGCGCGCTACCTCCGCTCGACGTCCAACGCCAGCGCGGTGGTCCGCGAGGCCGTCGAAGCGTACCGGACGCGCGAGCTGGCGCAACGCCTCGAGGAGGCGTACCGGGCCGGCGCCGCGGAAACGGAACAAATCAATCGGGAGTGGGAGCGCGCGGATGCGGAGGCATCCGAATGAACGCACCCCTGGCGCGGGGCATGGTCGTACGGGTTCGCCTCGATCCGGCCGAGGGACGCGACATCAGGAAGACGCGTCCGGCGGTGGTCGTGTCCAACGACATCGCATGCCGTTTCGACGCGGTGCTCCAGGTGGTACCGGTCACGAACCTGCCCGAGCGGAGCCAGAGGCCGTACGAATCACGATGCGGGTCGCCCGCCAGCGGTCTCGCCAGGCCGTCGCGAGCCGTGACCAATCAGATTCGAACCGTATCGCGGAACCGCATCGGCGGCGTGCTCGGGCGCCTCGCCCCCGACGAGGTCGCGGCCCTCAACGAGGCGCTGCGGATTCAATTGGCGCTCGACCTGCAATAGTCTGCAGGTTCTCCGGCGCAGACTCCTCGCACTACGGCAGCGCGAGCGCGACCCACTCTCCCGGATGCGCGACCGAGCCGATCGGCAGGACGATGTACTGCCGGCCCTCGTGCAGGTAGGTGATCGGCGAGCCGTTGGTGCCGGCGGGCAGCTCGGTCTCCCAGACCACGGCGCCCGACGCCTTGTCGAAGGCCCGGAACCAGCGGCCCGCGCCGGGGCCGGCGCCGGGCGGGGTGCGGACCATGATGTGATCGCCCTCGCTGACGAAGAGCAGCGTCCTGGTGAGCAGCGTCATCGCGCGGCCGGGCTGGCCGAGCGGCGGCAGGTCGAGGTGGGCGATGGCCGGGTGCTCCCGCGGTCCGTCGCCGTTCGGCACCATCCAGACGTGCTCGCCGGTGCTCATGTCGATGGCCGTGATGCGGCCGTAGGGCGGCTTCGTGAGCGGCAGCCCCCGCGGCCCGTCCGGGAACGCGCGCGTCCCGCGCGTGTAGCGCACGTTCATGCGATCCGGATTGCCCGGCGTCAGGTCGGCGGCGAACGCACCGGTCACCGACGGCACGTACAGCATGCCGGTCTCCGGGTCGAACCCGGCGCCGCCCCACTCCGCCCCGCCGACCGAGCCGGGGAGCTGGAGCGTCCCCTTCGTGTCGGTGGCGTGGTCGCCGCGGATCGACGGCGGCGTGAAGATCTCGCCCAGGATGTAGGGCTCGACGATCTCGACCGCCTCGGCGCGGAGCTCGGGCGTGAAGTCGATCAGGTCGTCGACGCCGATGCCGTGCCGGTCGAACGGCAACGGCCTGGTCGGGAACGGCTGGGTCGGCGAGATCCACTCGCCCGGCGTGTTCGAGCCGGGCACCGGGCGCTCGACGATCGGCCAGACCGGCTCGCCGGTCACCCGGTCGAAGGTGAAGGCCATCGCCTGCTTCGTGAGCTGGACCACCGCCTTGACGTCGCGGCCGTCGACCGTGATGTCCATCAGGATCGGCGCCACGTTGTTGTCGTAGTCCCAGAGGTCGTGGTGCACCATCTGGAAGTGCCAGACGCGCTCGCCGGTGGCGGCGTCGACGCAGACCAGGCTGTTGGCGTACAGATTGTCCCCCGGGCGGTGGCCGCCGTACATGTCGTTGGTCGGCGCCCCGGTCGGCAGATAGACGTAGCCGAGCTCGAGGTCGGCGCTGAACATGGTCCAGACGTTCGCCATCCCCGAGTACTCCCAGGAGTCGTCGAGCCACGTCTCGACGCCCGGCTCGCCGGCCCGCGGGATGGGGCTCCAGGTCCAGCGCAGCTCGCCGGTGCGCACGTCGTACGCGCGCACGTCGCCCGGATGCTGCTCCTTGGTGAACGGATGGTCCGCCATGGCGCTGCCGAGAATCACGACGTCGCGGACCACCAGCGGCGGCGACGTGCCCCGGTAGCCGGCCTGGGCGTCGTAGGTCAGGTCGACCCGGCCGCCGTCGCCGAAGCCTTCGACCGGCCGGCCGGTCGCGGCGTCGGTGGCCATCAGGTACGGCGGCCGGATGGAGAAGATGCGCCGGTCGCCGCCCGACTCCCAGTAGGCGACGCCGCGGTTCGGCGCCCCGCGCGGCGTGTCGTCGCCGAGGAAGCCGGCGTCCTGCACCCAGAGCGTCTCGCCGGTCCCGGGATCGAACGCCTCGACGAGGCCGATGCCGTTCGAGGCGTACAGCATGCCGTCGACCATGATGGGCGTCGAGCGCAACTGGTTCGAGTAGCGGAGCTCCGGCCAGCGCGCGCGCAACGACGCGTCGACCGCCGCGCGCCGCCACGCGATGCGCAGATTGCCGACCGTGTCGGCGTCGATCTGCTCCAGGGCGGCGTAGCGCGTGTAGCCGGCGTCGCCGCCGTGGACCCGCCACTCGCCGTTGACGCCGTGCTGCGCCGCCGCCGTGCCGGAGCCGGCGAGCGACATGACCAGGACGAAGCCGCCGATGCGCCACCAACGGGACGTGCCTGCCGTGTTGCCGTCTGTCATCCTTGCGTCGCGGCTCCTGGTATCATCATTCATCGTCATCATATGTCATGCGCACCATCATAGAGCTTCCCGAAGCGCAGCTCCGACGACTGGCCGACGTATGTCGCCGCGAAGGCGTGTCACGCGCCGAGGTCATCCGTCGCGCGGTGGCCGATTACCTGGATGCGCGCTGCCTGCGCGACCGGGACGACACATTCGGCATCTGGCGAGACCGTCGCGTGGACGGCCTGCGGTACGAACGGCGCCTCAGACGCGAGTGGCCGTGAGAGATGAGCGCCCTCATCGACACGAACGTTCTCATCGACTACCTCGCCGGCATCGAGGCCGCCCGGCGGGAGCTCTCACGGCACACCAACCCGGCGATCAGCGCCATAACCTGGATGGAAGTGATGGTCGGCGCCGCGGACGACCGCGAGTCGGCGCGCCTCCGCTGGTTCCTGTCCGGCTTCACGCGCGTCCCCATCGACGACGACGTGAGCGAGCTGGCCGTGGCGATCCGGCGCGAGCACCGGCTCCGCCTGCCCGACGCCATCATCTGGGCCAGCGCCCGTCACGTCGGCCGTGTGCTGGTCACGCGCAACACGAAAGACTTTCCGGCCGACGACCCGGGCGTTCGCGTGCCGTACGCCAGCGCCGGCAGACCCGCTACCTGAGGTCCGAGTACGAGGTCGGCTCCAGGATCCGGGCCTCGATGTTCTCGATCAGCTTCCGCTCGTCGTCCCGCTCGACGGCGATGATGATCTCCTGGAAGTCCTCGTAGGTGCCGAGCTCCTCCCACGACTGGTCGCGCGCCTCGCGGGAGGGGTACGCCAGCAGGTAGATGAACGTCTCCTCGGCGTTGTCGCCGGTGGCCGCGTTCCAGTAGCCGACGTTCGTCATCCCGGCCCGCTCGAACATCTTCGAGGTGTGGTCGCGGAAACGGTCCTCCAGGGCCTGCCGCTTGCCCGGCAGCGTCGTGTAGACGCGCAGCTCGTAGACCTGCGAGGCCGCGCGCTGCTGCTCCGCCAGCGCCCAGCCGCTGCCGGCGATCCCGAACGCGAGCCCGACGATTGCGAGAATGCGCCACTTCAACATGATCTTGCCTCCATTCGTTCCCTGTCGTTCGCCGCATGTTAGCATGATGTCATGCTGTCGGATTGCAAGAGCTGAAGGAATGAAGCGCACCCAGATTCAGTTGGACGAGGTCACCTACGAGGCAGTCCGGCGAAAGGCGTTCGAGCAGGGCCGGTCGATGGCGTCCGTCGTGCGCGAGACGCTGGCCGAAGCGCTCGGCACCGCCGACAAGAGCCGGCACAGGAAGCTGACGATCGACGACTTCACGTTCATCGGGATGGGTCGCGATGCGAACCCGCCACGGGATGTCCCGGTGTCCGTCGATCATGACAAGTGGTACGCGGAAGCCATCGCCAGCCGTTGGGAGGACGAGCCAGGGAAGTCATGATCTTCGTCGACACGTCCGCCCTCTTCGCCCTGGCCAGCGATCGCGACTCGCAGCACCGGAAGGCACGGCTCGCGTTCGACAGGCTGCTGCGGACCGAGCGTCGCCTGCTGACCCACAGCTACGTCCTGTCCGAATCGATGGCGCTGCTGCACCAGCGCCTCGGACGGGAGGCCGCGCTCGCCCTCGCGGCCGAGGCCGGCGCGTTCGACATCGAGTGGGTCGACGAACCGTTGCACAATGCCGCCGTCGACGCGCTGCACGGCGCCCCGCACGGCGTCAGCCTGGTCGATCAGGTGAGCTTCCTCGTCATGCGCCGGCGCGGGGTCGACGAGGCCTTCGCTTTCGATCGCCACTTTGCGGCCGCCGGCTTCCGCCTGTACCGCGCCTGAACCCGCCCCCGACGGACATGGGAGGCACAGATGGCGAGGCTGGCGCCTGCCCGGCGGCCGGGCCGGACGGGCGGCAGGCCGGCGGCCGCGGCCGCGCTCAGTGCGCCAGCGGATCCGGCCGGATCTGGAACCTGACCAGGTTCCCCGGCTCGACCGGGCCGCCCTCGACGTGCCAGGCGGCGTCGGCGCCGTACGTGGCGTAGACGCCGCGGCCCTTCCAGCCGGCGTCCGGATCGTCGATGCGGCCGTCGAGGCCGCGGCTGTGGAATCCCTGCGGATAGGGCACGCGCAGGATGGTCCACTCGCCGGTGTCCGGATCGAGCGCCAGCAGCGAATCGGAGCTCGACCCGTTGGCAATCGGCACGTTCTCTCCCAGACCCAGCGTGTTGAACTGATCGACCCAGTTGTAATAGTGGAAGTCGGTCCCGATGTCCGTGCCGCGGAAGTTCGGGCCGGGCACCTTGTAGAACGACCAGCCCTCGTCGCACTGGCGGCCTTCGCGCGCCTCCGGCCCGCCGAGGGCGGTGCACCTGCCGCGGTCGAACGAGGCGAAGTGGCTGCTGCCGGCGAGCGCCGTCCACAGCACGCCGTTGCGGTCGACGTCGAGGCCGCGGGTTCGATACCCCTTTTCCACTGGCACCGTGTACAGCTCGCTGACGCAGCTCGCCGGCGGATCGTCGCCGCGCTCGAGCCGCAGCATCCGGCCGGGGAAGTCGTCCGAGACGATCCAGACCGCGTCGTCGAGCGGGTTTGCGATGACGCCGTAGGCGCCGACCAGCACGCGCGTGTCGAGCGCCGGGTCGAACGGCGCCTCCCCGCCGCCGCGCGGCGGCGGCTCGTTCCACGGCTTCGTGATGACCCCGTCGCCGTTGGTGTCGATGACCGTGGGGCACCAGCCCTGGGCGAGCTGCTCGTCGCCGGTGGCGTCGTACAGCTTCGTGTCGAGCCAGCCGATGACGGGGCCGCCGCCGCTGAAGTACAGCGTGTCCTGGTCGTCCTCGGCGAACTGCAGGTGATGCGTGCCGTAGCAGGTGTCGATCAGCTCGAAGTCCTCCGCCTCCGGGTCGTAGTACCCGGTGTGGCGCCCGGCGCGCTCGAGCGGGAAGTACTGCGCGTAGCGGTTGGCGGAGCCCTCGCGGCACCAGTCGGGGTTGTTCGGGTGACGGATGCGCGTCGTCAGCCAGACCCGCCCGTCGGCGTCGATCATCGGGTTGTGTGGGTTGGCCGGATCGTTCCAGACGGCCTCGGCGCCAAAGTCGCGCCACGGCTTGAAGCCCTCGGTGGCGAACATCGACGGCACCGGCGGGTCGTTGTCGCGCAGCGGAATCTTGATCATCTCCGAGCGGTGCTCGGTGGTGTCGGTCACCAGCAGGAAATCGTTGCCGATGTCGACGCCGTAGAGCGGCCCGTTGGCGTTGACGCGCGGGTTGCGCTTGTCGGTGGCGATCTCGTCGTGGACGAAAGCAACGTTGTTGCCCCAGTTCCACATCGTGAGCACCACGTTGCGCTCGATGCCCTGCGGCCGCGGCGGGGCCGGCGGCGCCTCGCCGGCGGCAATCCGGTCGCTCCAGTCGACCAGCATGTCGAGGGCGCGCTCGCGGCCGAAGCGGGTGATGAAGCTGTACATGAGCGACCCGCGCTGGCCGCGCTGCGTGCGGTCGTCCCAGGCCGAGCGCGCCGAGTCGAAGTCCTCGACGTCGGGGACCTCGCGGGTGCGCTGGTTGCCCACCTGGTGGCAGCGCTGGCAGCCCTTGAGGTTGTTGATCCACTCGCTCTGGCTGCCCATCACCGGGTTGATGCCGTTGCCCTCGGGGCCGGTGCCCGGGAACTCGTGCGAGGCAGGCAGGTCGATGAGCGCCAGCCAGTAGTTCGAGGGATAGACCTGCGCCGCCTCCTGCGGCGTGGCCGCGACGACCGCGGTCAGGTCGAGCGCCTGGTCCGGCCGGCCCGCCACCGGCGCGGAGTCGACTAGGCCGTAGCCGCGCACCCAGACGTCGTAGGTGGCGTCGGGGAGCTCGGGCAGGACGTAGCGCCCCGCGTCGTCGGTGACGACGATCTTGCGGAACACGGTCTCGAGGTCGTCGGTCTCGGCAATCACCCAGACGCCGGCCCCCGGCCCGTTGGCGCTGGTGACCACGCCGCGAATCACGCCGTCGTTGTCCGCCGCCCCGACCGCGGCCGGGCCCGGCAGGGCGACTAGCGCGGCGCAGGCGAGCAGGGCCGTCAGGCTTCCGAGCTGTTTGCTGGTCGTCATTGGTTTCACCACTTTCGACGGGGCTGCGCCCCGACCCCCCGGCGGCCGCTTGCGGGGACCCCACAGCCCCGCGCCGCTACCGCCGAGGCGCGCTGTGCACGCCTTCATGTACTAACGGATAATCGGCCGCTGTCAAGTACCGTCGGGCATAGAATGGCCGCACGGGGGAAGACATGAGAATCGCCACGCAGACAGTCGCATCCACGCTCGTGCTCGCCTGCCTGCTGTCGGGCAGCGCGGCCCTGGCGCAGCCGGCCGGCCCGGCGACGCCGCTCTTCAACGGCCAGAACCTCGACGGCTGGGAAATCGTCAACGGCGGGCGGTTCACCGTCGAGGACGGCGTGCTCAGGGTGAACCGCGGCACCGGCTGGCTGCGCTCCCGGGACACGTTCGGCGACTTCGTCCTCACCATGGAGTTCCGTTTCCTCGAGCCGGGGGCGATGAGCGGCATCTTCGTCCGCACCGCCGCGACCAGCAACGACGACGAGAACGGCTGGCCGAACCAGGGCTACCAGGTGCAGTGCATGGACACCGTCACGGGCGACTTCCCGCTCGGCCAGCTCATGCCGTACGGCGCGCCGCCGTTCGAGCACGAGTTCGATTCGGAGGCGCTCGAGCGCGCCTACAAGCCTGCAGGCGAGTGGCATACCTACGAGATCACGGCCCGCGGAGAAGAGCTGTGGGTGCGCCTGAACGGCGAGCTGATCACCACCGGCACCAGCATCAGGCAGCTCAGCGGGCACGTCGGCATCCAGGCCGAGCGCGGGCTGCTCGAGTTCCGCCGGATCGAAATCGCGCCCCCGGCGCCCGAGCGCAGCGCCGGCGCCGACTGGCCGACCTACAACCGGGACCTGGCCGGCACGCGCTACTCGCCCCTCACGCAGATCACGCCCGACAACGTCGGCGACCTGCGCGAGGCCTGGTCGTACCGCTTCCATCACGACGACCGCCTGGTGACCGGCCCGGACCCGACCGACGTCTTCCAGCAGGTGACCCCCATCGTGGTCGACGGCGTGATGTACCTGGCGGCGGGCGACCGCGTCGTGGCCCTGCGGCCCGAGACGGGCGAGGAGATCTGGCGGCACCAGCTCAACGAGGGGCTCGTGTCGTACCGCGGCGTGACGTACTGGCCGGGTAGCGGCGAGCACGGCGCGCGCATCTTCTTCACGTCGCTGTGGAAGGTCATCGCGCTGGACGCGCGGACGGGCGAGCGCGACCCGAAGTTCGGCAACGAGGGCGAGGTGGAGCTGCGCGTGCCCTACGCCGGCGTCCCGGTCGTCTCGCGCGACATCCTGGTGCTGGGGTCGAACGCCTACGGTCCGGGGGAGATCCACCGCGCGCCGCACCTCGATCAGCCCCGCGGCGGGGGCGAGCCGGCCTACGCCTATCCCCGCGCGCTCGATGCGAAGACGGGCAGGCTGCTCTGGGAGTTCCCGACCATGCCGCGCGAGACCGACTTCGGCAGCCAGACGTGGGGCAACAACAGTTGGCGCGATCGGATCGGCAACAACGTCTGGGCGGTGACGCTGACGGTGGACGAGGAGCGCGGGCTCGTCTACCTGCCGGTCAGCGGTCCGGGGTCGAACTTCTACGGCGGCGACCGGCCGGGCGACAACCTGTTCGGCAACACGACGATCGCCGTCGACATCGAGACCGGCGGGCTGGAGTGGCACTTCCAGAACATCCACCACGAGCTGTGGGACTACAACCTGCCGCCCGCGCCCGGGCTGTTCACGGTGGAGCGCGACGGGCAGACGATTCCGGCCCTGGCGCAGGTGGGCAAGACGGCGTACATGTTCGTCCTGAACCGGCACACCGGCGAGCCGGTGTTCGGGGTGGAGGAACGGCCCGTGCCGGCCGGCGACGTGCCGGGCGAGCACTACTCGCCGACCCAGCCGTTCCCGCTCCGGCCGCCGCCGCTGGCGCGCGTGAGCATCGACCGCGACGGAATCGTGACGGCCGCGGACACGAACGAGCGGCACGCCGCCGCCTGCCGCGAGCGCTGGGACGAGGTGGGCTACTACAACGCGGGCCCGTTCACGCCGCTGAACCTGCGGCAGGAGGGCACGCCCCCGTCGCTCGTCTTTCCCGGCAGCGGCGGCGGCGTCAACTGGGGCGGGACAGCCTACGACCCCGAGCTGGGCTACATGCTGGTCAACTCGCGCGACCGGCCCGGCCTGCTCACCGGCTGGATGGACGAGAACCCGCGGTTCGGCGCGGACACGCCGGACCACGTGGCGTACATCCGCGTCAGCGGCCCGCCGTTCGTCGCGCCGTACATCGACGACAGCGGCGAGCGGCGCGGCTTCCTGCCGTGCTTCAGGCCGCCGTGGGCCCGGCTCCTGGCGGTGGACGTGCAGAACGGCGAGATCGCCTGGGAGGTGCCGCTGGGCATCGACGAGCGCCTGCCGGAGGGCCGGCAGCGCGTCGGCAGCCACGGCGTCGGCGGACCGATGGTGACGGCGGCCGGGCTGACCTTCATCGGCGCCACCGGCGACCGGCGGTTCCGGGCGTTCGACACCCGCACCGGCGAGGAGCTGTGGTCCGTCGCCTTCGACTACAACGTCGAGGCGGTCCCGATGACGTACGCGGACAGCGACGGCCGCCAGTACGTCGCCGTCAACGTCTCGGCCGGCGCCTCGGACGAGACGCGCGGCAACGAGCGGCTGGTGGTGTTTGCGCTGCCGGAGTGAGCGGCGGACACCACCGAGCTCGGAGATCGATGGCGCCGCTACTGGAGCTCCGAATCGTAGACGCGCCGGAACTCGCGCTCACGGCCGCGCCGACCGCCTTCAATGCGAGTGGTCACGAGCAACTGCCGGCGGCCGTCCGAGATTCGCTCCTCGTAGCTCTGGTGTACGCGGACGCCCACCCGCGCCTGCAACTCGATCTCGGCCTCCAGCGTCGTGCCGCGCCAGCTCGTCCGGCGCGTGACCTGCGCGCTCGTGCCGGCGAGCCCCGAGTGCTCCCTGTCGTCCGGAATCAGCCGGACGACGCGGCCGTCGTCGTAGGTCAGGACCATCTCGTCCGGCTCCGTGACGATTGTCATGCGGCGCGGCGCCGTCAGCAGGTCCCGCAGCGCCTCCTGCAGGTTGGCTCGCATGCGGGCCGCCTGCTCCGGATCGCCGCCGAAGCCGCCGCCACGCCCGCCGAACCCGCCGCGGCCAGGTCGGCCGAAGCCGCCGCGGCCGCGTCGTTCGTCGTCGCCGTCGCGCCGGGGCGGGCGTGGCCGCAGTTCGTCGCTGAGGTCCTCGTTGACAACCCAGGAGCCGTCGAGCGTCCGCTCAGGGTCCTGAACGGCGCCCGTTGCGGCCGCGGCCGCGACGGCTGCATCCGATGCACCGCCGAGCACGACTACCGCGACCGTACCGATTGCGAGACTTCGAAGCGTCATGGCTGTCCTCCACCTTGGTCGTTCGTGAGTACAGACCGCGAGTGCGGCGCCGATATTCCCTCACAGGCCGGATTCGTCGAGGCCGACCGGAGATGCGGGTCCGCCGGCCCGGGATCGCGGCAGGCTCACAGGAGGCCCGACCGGACCGGGGCCGCGGACGATCACCGGCGCCATCCGATGCTGCGGTCCATGCAATTCTGACGGAGGCAGTGGATGCGGACAGCGCGTATCGCGGACGCCGGAACGGTCTTTGCCCCGGACGGTTCGCGGATTCGCGAACTGGTCGCCGTAGCGGGCGGCAGCCCGGTGCACTGCACGCTGCCGCTGCGCGCCGTGTCGAAAGCGGTCGTCCACGCCACGGTCGACGAGGTGTGGTACTGCCTCGCCGGGCAGGGGCAGGTCTGGCGGCAGCGTGCGGGTGCCGAATCCGTGGTCGACATCGAGCCGGGCGTTTCCCTGACCATCGAGTGCGGGACACACTTCCAGTTCCGCAGCACCGGCGATGAAGACCTGCGGCTGGTCATCGTGACCATGCCCCCATGGCCCGGCGCCGACGAGGCTCGCCGCGTGAGCGATCGCTGGCCGCCGACCGAGGGGACGCACCCCGTATGAGCAGCCGAGGAGCCCTTCCGGATCACGACCATCTCGTCACGACCGACCAGTTGAATGCGGCCGTCGGTGAGGTGCGGCTGGAGATCGCGAACCTCGACAAGCAGCTCACCGGCGAGCTGGCGGAGCTGCGGACGGAAGTCCGCACGGGGTTCGCCAATGTGAACACCGCCATCGCGAAACTCGCCGAACAGCACGCCCGCACCGATCTGCACGGAACCCCTTCCCTCAGAGTCGTCCGAGGTAGATGAAGGACGCGACAACACTCAACAGGAGCAGGATCATGGTTCCGCCCGTCATCCACGACACCGCCCTGTCCATCGGCCATTCCGGAAAGGCCCACGACAAGGCCAGGTTGAAGCAGATTGCCAAGACCGAAGCGGCAAGCATGAACCACCCTGCCGCCCGATTGGCCGGATACCAGACCTCGTCGGACGAAAGGGTCTTCGGCGTCCTGAAGCCGTATGCGCCGTTGGGGGGAACCTTGCCCAGGATCATCGGTATGGCCAACAACAGGACCACCAGGGGGACGACGCCGCCGATCACGACTCTGGTCACGTTTGCTCCCTACCGATACGCCGCGGCCTGGATCTCGTACAGCTCGGCGTAGTGTCCCGCCGCGGCCATCAGCTCCTCGTGGCTGCCCGTCTCCACGACGCGGGCGCCGTCGAGGACGACGATGAGGTCGGCCATGCGCACGGTGCTGAAGCGGTGCGAGACCAGCAGGGTGATGCGGCCGCCGGGCGGCGGGGCGCCGCGTCCGTTGCCGTGCGCGGCGCTGGCGTAGCGCTCGAAGAGCGCGTGCTCGGTCTCGGCGTCGAGGGAGGCGGTCGGCTCGTCGAGCACGAGCAGCAGCGGCTCGTCGCGCATGAAGCCGCGGGCGAGCGCCAGCTTCTGCCACTGCCCGACGCTCACCTCCACGCCGTCCGGCCAGGTGGGACCGAGCTGGGTGTCGAGGCCTTCGGCCAGCGTGTCGACGACGTCCTCGGCCCCGGCCCGGCCGATCGCGGTCTCCGCCGCCGGGCGCTCGTCGAGGCGCGGGACGTCGCCGACTCCGACCGTACGCTGGGCCGGCAGCTCGAAGCGGAAGAAGTCCTGGAACGCACCGGCGAGGCGTGCGCGCCACTCGGCTGCCGGCATCCGTGCGAGGTCCTCGCCGTCGACGAGGATGCGGCCGGCGCTCGGCTCGTACATCCTGCCCAGCAGCTTGACCAGGGTGGTCTTGCCCGCGCCGTTCTCGCCGACGAGGGCCACGACGGCGCCGGCCGGGAGGCTGAGATCGACGCCGTCCAGCACCAGGCGGTCGGTGCCGGGATAGGCGAACGACACGTTCTCGAGGGTGATGCCGCGCTCGATGGACGCCGGGGCCGGCCGGTCGGCGCGCTCGGCCTGCGCCGCCGCGTAGTCCTCGAGCCAGGCGATGCGCCGCGAGCCGTCGAGCCAGATGCCGCGCAGGAAGCCGATCTCGCCCACCGTGGCGCTGACGTAGCCGGCCAGCCGCGAGCCGGCGGCGAGCAGCAGGAGGACGTCGCCCGGCGACGCGCGCAGCCCGGAGGCGACGAAGACGACCGCGCCGACGAAGCCGGCGCCGAACACGCTCCAGCCGAGGGTGTGCCAGCCGGCGCTGGCCCAGCGCGCCGCCGCCACCGGCCGGTACCAGCGCTCCCAGGCAACGCGCCGGTCGCGCACCAGGCGCGGGCCGATGCCGGTGACGCGGACGTCCTTGCCCGGGCCGGCGGTCGTGGCGGCGTCGAACAGGTGCCGCGCCAGACGCTGGGCCTGCGCGCCCCGCTGCTCGGCGGCGCGCTCCACCGCCGGCCGCCACGAGGCGGTCGCCACCGTCGGCAGCGCGCACAGGGCGAGCAGCGCCAGCGCGGGGTGGATCGACACCAGCAGGCCGATGGTCACCGCCAGGCGCAGAATCCAGCCGCCGGTGGTGAAGAGCGACATGTACATGTGGTCGAGCACGAACACCTGGTTGCGGAGAACCGCGAGCCGGTCGAGAAACGCCGGCCGCTCGTGGTGCTCGACCGTGGCGACGCTGGCCTGCAGTCCGGCGACATGAGATTCCAGGGCGATGGTGACGCGGTCGCGGAAGCGGCGCTGGGTGCGGTCGCTGGCCACGCGCAGCACCCAGGTGAGGGTTGCCGAGACGGCGAGCCCCCCCGCGGCAACCGTGACGAGCGTCGCGTCGTCGCCGAGCAGCCCGTCGGCCAGCAGCTTCAGCCAGACCGCCATCAGCGCGTCGGGCAGGGCGGCCAGCAGGGCCAGCGTGAAGGCGACGGTCAACAGCGCCGGCTCCGCGTCGAAGCCGCGGCGCAGCGCACGCCACATCGACGGCAGCGCCGCGGGCAGATCGCCGACGCCGGCGCGCGTCGCGTCAGTCGAGGACATCGAGCCCCGTCTCCCCTTCTTCCGCGAAGCGCTGCGCCTGCAGGTCGAACATCGTCCGGTAGCGCCGGCCCAGGGCCATGAGCTCGGCGTGGGTGCCCAGCTCGACGACCCGCCCGTGCTCCAGCACGCAGATCCGATCCGCATGCCGGACGGTGGAGAAGCGGTGCGAGATCAGGATGGTCGTCGCGTCGCGGGTCGCCCGCAGGATGCGCTCGAAGATCTCCGCCTCGCCGCGCACGTCGAGCTGCGCGGTGGGCTCGTCGAGCAGGACGATGCCCGCGCCCTGCCGCACGGCGGCGAGCGCCTGGGCCAGGGCCACCCGCTGCCACTGGCCGCCGGACAGCTCGGTCCCGCCGTCGTAGCCGCGCGCGAGGACGGTGTCCAGCTCGGCCAGGTCGGCCGCGCCCGCCTGCGCCAGCGCGTCTCGAACGACGGCCTCGGGCGCACCGGCGGGCGCCACGTTGTCGGCCAGCGGCAGCTCGAAGCGCGCGAAGTCCTGGAACACGGCGGTGATCCGCTCGCGCCAGGACTCGACGTCCAGCTCGCGCAGGTCGATGCCGTCCGCCTCGATGGCCCCTGCCTGCGGCTCGTACAGCCGGCACAGCAGCTTGGCGAGCGTCGTCTTGCCGGCCCCGTTCTGGCCGACGATCGCGAGCGACGAGCCGGCCGGAATCGCGAGGTCGAAGCCGTCCAGCACCGGGGTGTCCGCCCGCGAGGGATAGGCGAAGCGCACGCCGGAGAAGCGAATCTCGCGCGCCGGAAGTCCGGCGGCCGCCGTCGCGCCGCGGGTCAGCGCGCCGCGCGGCGCCATCGCCGCGCGCAGTCGCAGCACCGCGGCCGCGGGCGCGCCCGCGCCGTCGAGGGCCCAGGACAATCCGCCGAAGGCGATCGTGCTCGCGCCGATGGCGGCGCCCGCGAACATCACCAGGCGGTCGAGCGGCAGCGCGCCGGCGGCGACGTCGGCGGCCAGCGACCAGAACACGACGACGTTGGCTGCCAGCACCAGGACCAGGCTGGCCGCCACCGGACGCTCGCGCAGCTTCGTCGCTTCCCAGCGCAGATCGTGGAGCCGGCGCCGGTGACGCCGGAAGCGCTCGATGATCCAGTCGGCGAGGCCGAACAGCCGCAGCTCCCTGGCGGCGGGCGCGTCCACCGCCAGCCGGTACGCGTAGTCGGCGTGCCGCTGCGCCTCGCGCACCGCGGCGGTCTGCCGGTCCTTCCAGACCCCGCTCTCGCGCAGCAGCCAGTGCGTGGCGAGCCAGGCGCCGCCGAGCAGCAGCGGCGCCCACCAGGCGTAGGCGAACAGGATGGCCACGGCGGCCAGCCCGGCCAGCAGTTCCACCAGTCCGGCCGCGATGAAGTCCATCGAGATGGCCAGCGGCGGGCCGCTGATGCCGAGGTCGAAGTCCCGCGCCATGGTCAGATCGCCGGCCAGCTCCGGGTCCTCCAGGTGCCCGATGCCGCGCGGCTCCACGCACGCCACCGTCAGCTCGTCGTAGAGCCAGGCCGCGGCGGAGCTGCCCAGGTTGGCGCCCGCGGCGAGGTGCAGCGGCGGGAGCACCTGCAGGAGGACGAACACGGCGCCGACGCCGGCGAGCGGCCAGCCCAGGCCGCCGCCCGCCTCGACGGCGCCGACGAGGAGCCCCATCGCAACGGCGAACAGGGCCGGCAGCAGGCTGCGCACGACCAGCACGGTCCACCAGATGGCGGCCAGCAGCGGGTTGGCGCGCGGCAGGATGGCGAGGAACTTCCACTCCGGACGGCCGCGCAGGCGTTCGAGCAGGGATCCGGGCATCGGCGGGGCGGCGGGAGGCAAGGCGCGCCGGCGGCTTGGACGGGCTCGGCAATCTCCGCCCGCCGGCTCACGGCAGCGGTGGGTCCGCCGCCGCGGCCGGCGAGACGTCGATATCGCAGAGCGCCGGACGACGCTCCGGCCGGCTACTTGAACTTGGAGTAGTCCGTGGCGCTCATCATGAACACCTCGGCGTCGAGCGGCACCTCGTACTTCGCACGCAGCTCCAGCCACTCCGGGTCCTCGCGGAAGTCCGCGAACACCTGGTCGCGATGGGCGCGGTCCTTGTAGGCCAGCATCCAGATCAGCGTGTTGGGATTGTCGAGGCTCTGCCAGGACCAGACGATCTCGGCCCCGTGCTTCTCGAACAGCGCCGCCTCGCCCTCGCGGAAGCGCCGGTGCAGGTTGTCGATGCCGCCCTTGCCGTCCATCTCCGGCTCGGCGGTGTACATGCGGATCTCGAAGCAGCGCGAGTCGGCCGCGACGTTCTTCGAGAACTTCATCCCGAGGTCGCCGGCCGGCCCGCAGGGCGGCGGCGCCTCGTCCTGGGCGAAGGCCAGGCCGCTGAACGCGAGGCTGACGACGACGGCGAGCAGTGCTGTTCTCATCTTCCTGTCCCCTTCCCGAATGCCCGAATGGTTGCCGGTGTTCGTGCCGTACGCGCAACGAATCCTAACACTATCGTCTGGAACGCGGCTCAGCAGGTCACGAGCTGCGGAATCTGCCGGAAGTGGCGGTCCGACGTGCAGAGCACGAGATCGTGCTGCACGGCGAGCGCCGCGATCCAGAGGTCGTTGGTCGGTATCGGGCATCCGTCGCCTCGAAGCTGCCGGTGCAGTTGCGCATAGTGGTGCGTGGTCTGCTCGTCGGCCAGGAGGACGGAGACTCGCGGACTCGCCAGGAACCGTTGCAGGTTGGCGGCGTTGGTCGATGCCCGATCGCCGGCAGCGAAACCGGCGCGGAGCTCGCCGACCACGATGAACGGCAGCACGATGGCCTGCACGGAGCGGACGATCTCCACGCGTTCGACCACGCCGCGCATGAAGTCGCTGTAGGCGTTGGTGTCGAGCGCGACGGTCACTTCCAGGACTCGTCGTCGATGCGTTCGAACTCGGCGACGGCCCGGTCGAACGCCGGGTCGTCCTGCCACGAGCCGATCAGATGATCGAGATCGGCATGCTTCGCCGGCACGGCGTCCAGGGCCAACCCACGCGCCAGCGCGTCGATCGCGACCGCGTTGAGACTCCTGGCTTCACGCCTGGCCCGCTGTCGAAGGGCGGCGTCGACCTCCGCGGGAATCCCCCGAATCGTGTACTGCATGCCAGCCATGCAGGCATGGTATCACTTCGGCGCAGGCACCGGCACGGCGCCACGGCCAGGGGACTTGGGCGAGAATGAACGCTCGACGTTCTACCAGGGGCCCTGCCATGAGCCTGAACATCAAGAACGAGGAGACCTGTCGGCTGGCTGGCGAGCTCGCTCGGCTGACCGGCGAGACGATGACCGGTGCGATCACCGTGGCGCTGCGCGACCGCCTGGCGCGGGAGCGGCGTCGGCGGGACGTGGATGTCCGGGTCGAGAAGCTGCTCGCCATCGGGGAACGCTGCGCCAAGGAGCTGGATCCGGGGCCGTCGGCCGCGGATCATGGCGACCTTCTCTATGACGAACGGGGGTTGCCCACATGATCGTCGACTACCGTGCGAATGAAACCCGGCTAGTCGCCCTCCGGCAGCGCGAGCGCGATGAGCTCGGGTATGCGGCCGCCGCCCACCGTCAGGGCGATGTACTGCCGGCCGTCCAGCAGGTACGTCATCGGCGTGCCGATGGCGCCGCCCGGCAGGTCGATCTGCGCCAGCTCCTCTCCTGTCGCCTTGTCGAACGCCACGAGGCGCGGGCCGTCGTTGCTGCCGCCGGCCGTCAGCGCGTAGATCAGCAGATCCGGCGTCAGCAGCGGGCCGGCGCGGCTGCTGTCGCCCCCGAGCGGCGGCAGGTCGAGGTCGCGCAGCAGGCGGTGGTTGCGGATGCGGTCGCCGTTGCCCATCGGCTGCATCCAGACGTGCTCGCCGGTGTTGAGGTCGATGGCCGTCATGCGCGAGTAGGGCGGCTTGAAGAGCGGCAGGCCCAGGGGCATCTGCGGCCGCGTGCGGGTCTCGCCGCGCCGCTCGATGACGTTCAGCGTCGCGCCCTCGCCGGGCAGCGGCTCGCGGTACTGCATCACCGAGTAGGCGTTGGTCGACGGGACGTACAGGATGCCGGTCTCCGGATCGAAGGCCGCGCCCGACCAGTTCGCCCCGCCGCCGGCGCTCGGGCGCTGGACGGTCCCGTCCCACATCGGCGGCGTGAAGATCGGGCCGAGCCGGTAGCCGTCGACCGCCTCGATGGCCATCTGGCGGATCTCCGGCGTGAAGTCGACCAGGTCGTCGATGACGGCGCCCTGATACTCGAACGGCGCCGGCCGCGTCGGGAACGGCTGGGTCGGCGACGGCACCTCGCCCGGGACGTCGGTGTCGGTCGCGACCGGCCGCTCCTCGATGGGCCAGATCGGCTCGCCGGTCGCCCGGTCGAAGACGTACGTGAAGCCCTGCTTGCTGATCTGCGCGAGGGCCTTCACCGGCCGGCCGTCGACCACGACGTCCACCAGGTTGGGCGCGGCCGGGAAGTCCCAGTCCCAGAGGCCGTGGTGCACGGCCTGGAAGTGCCAGGCGCGCTCGCCGGTCTCGATGTCGAGGGCGACGACGCTCTCGGCGAACAGGTTGTCTCCCAGCCGGTGCCCGCCGTAGTAGTCGGGCGCGGGGGTGTTGGTCGGCAAGTAGATGAGCCCCAGCTCCGGATCGGCGCTCATGAACGACCAGACGCCGACCTTGCCGGTGACCCGCCACGAATCGCCGGCCCACGTGTCGTTGCCGTACTCGTCGCCCTGGGGGATGGTGTGGAACGTCCAGTTGGTGCGGCCGGTGCGCACGTCGAAGCCGCGCATCCAGCCCGGCGGCGCCTCCCGCGTGATGTTGTACGACGAGATGGACTGCGGGGTGACGATGGTGTCGCCCACCACCAGCGGCGGCGACTGCACCGAGTACAGCAGGGCGTTCAGCCAGTCGCGATCGCCGCGGGCGGCGCGCGGGATGTCCGCGGTCAGGTCCACCCAGCCGTCCTCCCCGAAGTCGGGGCAGGGGTGGCCGGTCTTCGCGTCGACGCAGATGAGGTAGCCGTTGCCGGTGCCGAAGAGAATGCGCTCGTCCGCGCGCTGCGGCCCGTCCGACCAGTACGCCACGCCGCGCTGGTTCCAGCGGGCGGTCATCGTGGTCGTGCCCTCCTCGTAGGTCTTCGGGTTGTAGACCCAGAGCGTCTCGCCGGTCGCGGCGTCAATGGACGCGACCTGCGACGTGGGCATGTTGATGAACAGGCGGCCGCCGACCATCAGCGGCGTCGCCTTGAGGTTCGTCGTGTAGGGCGGCTGCGCCTCGCGCCAGCGGTCCGGGTCGCGCCGCAGCAGCTCCTCGAAGATCAGCCGCGAGTCGGCCCGCCACTCGCCGCCGCCCGGCATGTCGATGCTCAGGAAGGCGTCGGCCGACAGCCAGCGCCAGGCGATCTCGAGCTGCCCGAAGTTGTCGCGGTCGATCTGATCGAGCGGCGAGTACTTCGTGCCGCCCAGGTCGCCGCCGTAGGTGGGCCACTCGCCGTTGGCCGGCGCACCCTGCTGGGCCAGCGCCGGGCCGCCCGCCAGGACGACGGCGGCCAGCGCGACCACCGCCGCCGCTCCGAACCGCATCCGCCGTGCTCCATCACGCATGGTTGCCTCGTCAATTCGACGCCGCGCGCAGATCGCGGAAGAACGCGCGCACGTCGTCGGTGAACAGCTCGGGCTCCTCGCTGGCGGCGAAGTGGCCGCCGCTCGGCATGAGCGTATAGCGCGTCAGGTTGTAGCCGGCCTCGAGCCAGCGCCGCGGGCTGAAGATGATCTCCTTGGGGAACGCCGCGCAGGCGGTCGGCACCTCGATGCGCGGCGGCCTGGCCGGCAGCCCGCCGTGCCGGGTCTCGTAGTAGTAGCGCGCCGCGGACGTCGCCGTCTGCGTCACCCAGTAGATCGTGATGGTGGTCAGCAGCTCGTCCTTGCTGAACTTCGTCTCCGGATCGCCGTCGCAGTCGCACCAGCTCCGGTACTTCTCGACGATCCACGCCGCCAGACCCACCGGCGAGTCGTTGAGGCCGTAGCCGAGGGTCTGCGGCTTGGTGCCCTGGATGTGGCTGTAGCCCCGCTCCTCGTCGGTCCAGAACGCCGCGCGCTCGCGCCGCAGCTCGGCCTCGGCCGCCGGCACGCCGGCCAGCGGGTCGTCGGGGTCGGGCGGAGCGCCGCCGCACAGGTTGAGGTGCAGCCCGGCCACGTGCTCGCTGTCGTTGATCGCCATCCAGCGGCTGATGCCCGCGCCGAGGTCGCCGCCCTGCGCGCCGTAGCGCTCGTAGCCGAGCCGCGCCATCAGCTCGGCGAAGATCCCCGCCACCCGGACGCGGCCGTAGCCCATCTCCGGCGGCCGATCGGAGAAGCCGTAGCCGGGTATCGACGGCACCACGACGTGGAACGCGTCCTCCGCGCGCCCCCCGTGCGCGACCGGGTCGGTCAGCGGCCCGATGACCTTGGCGAACGCGGCGAACGTGCCGGGCCAGCCGTGGGTCAGGATCAGCGGGAAGGCATCGGGCTCGGCCGAGCGCTGATGCACGAAATGGATGTCGACGCCGTCGATGGTGGTCTTGAACTGGTCGAAGCCGTTGAGCCGCCGCTCCTGCGCCCGCCAGTCGAAGTCGTCGCGCCAGTAGTCGACGAGCTCCCTGAGATAGGCCTGGTTCGTGCCGAGCTGCCAGCCGACCCCCGCGGGCTCGTCGGGCAGGCGCGCGCGCGCCAGCCGGTCCTCGAGATCGACGAGCACCTCATCGGAGATGTCGATGGTGTACGGCTCGATCGGAGCCGCGGCGGGCGCCTGGCCGCCGCTTGCGGGAGCGGCTTCCATCGTCGCCCCCGGCAGCGTCCAGACGAGGTGCGCCAGGACGCCGACCGCCGCCGCCAACGCCAGTCTTCCCGCCAGTCTGCCGGCTGCACGCCTCATGAATCACGCTCCCTTCGCCGCCCCGGTCTCTCGCGTATCATAACCGGCGCGCGTCGTTGCCGGTCACGCGGCGAGAGCGGTCGCCCTGCTGCCGGAGTAGGTCCGGCCGGTTCTGAAACACGGCCCACTTGCCAAGTGGGCGCCGTTCGTGGTTAGGTGTGAAGTTTGCCGGGTTGCCCGCCAGGGGTCGAGATCCGGTTGACACCAGGAGGGTGAGGCGAAGCAGGCCAGCATGAACAGCTCCGGGCGGTCTTCGACACCACATCTCCGGCGCATGAGCTTCGTGCCAGGTTGCGGCACGCACGTGCCCGCGGCAGTCGAGCTCGGCACCGGGTCCACGGCGAATACCAGCGACAACTTCTAGGCTGCGAGCGAGCGCGGGACGGCGGCTGCCCCGTGCGCCCTCGCGGTTCGAGCGAGACGGCGAGGCCGTGTTGCGGTCCGCGGTGCGGGTTCGCAGCCGCGGGGCCGGCTCGCGTTCGGGTGCGGTTCGGAGTCCAGGAGGCAGTCAGAGCATCGGGAATCCCAGGAGGAAGAGTCCAACCATGAACATCTCTCGGACGTCCGCGACATCACATCGTCTCCGGCGCAGGAGCCTCGCGACGGCGGTCGGCGTTGCGTGCCTGCTGCTTGCGCCTACCCTCGCCCATGCCCAGGCCATCGGGGGCACGGTCAGCGACACCACGGGCGGCGTCCTGCCCGGGGTCACCGTCGAGGCGCGCAGCCCGGCGCTCATCGAGCAGGTCCGCACCGCCGTCACCGACGGCAACGGCCAGTACCTGCTCGTCGCCCTCGAAACGGGCACCTACACCGTGACGTTCACGCTGCCCGGCTTCAGCACGCTGATCCGGGAGGGCGTCGAGCTCGGTACGGGGTTCACCGCGAACGTCGACGCCCAGATGGCGGTCGGCGCGCTCGAGGAGACGGTCATCGTCACGGAGGCCACGCCGACCATCGACGTCCAGAGCGTCCGGCAGAGCGAGACGATCGACCGCGAGATCTTCGAGGTCCTGCCGACGACCAGAGGCTACGACTCGCTGGCGCTGCTCATCCCGGCCATGAACATCCAGGGCGGGCCCTCCACGGCGGTGCCGATCGACACGGGCGGCCTCAGCGGCGTGCCCAACAACCGGCTGACCATCCACGGCTCGGACGAGTACGACGCCGAGGTCCACATCGACGGCTTCGACGTCAATTCCGTGGCGTTCGACGGCGCGCCCGGCGCCCTGCCGCAGGACACGTCGATCGCGGAGTACGTCTACGACTACTCCTCGAACGCGGCGGAGGTCGAGACCGGCGGCGTGCGGATGAACATGATCCCCAAGGAGGGGAGCAACACGTTCACCGGCGGCTTCTACACCAACTACGGGCACCCGAGCTGGCTGGCCAACAACGTCGACCAGGACCTGATCGACCGCGGGATCATCGGCGGCAAGGACGGCGCGTTCCGGGCCGACCAGACGTGGCAGGTCGCCCCGCAGCTCGGCGGTCCGCTCGTACGCGACCACCTGTGGTTCTACGCGAGCTACACCTATCGCCGGGCCAGCTTCTTCCCGTCGGGGCTGTTCAACAACACGGACACGAGCTCCCTGATCTATGTCCCCGACCCCGACAACCCGACGCGGGAAGTGTCCAACAACTACGAGTACACGGGGCGCCTCACGTGGCAGGCGACCGCGCGCGACAAGGTTCAGGTCTACTACGCCAACAGCAACGTCAAGCAGACGCCCGCGCTCACCGGCTCGCAGCTCTATCCGCTCTACATCGCCCCGGAAGCGGGCAGCGAGGGAACCTCGGCGTTCAATACCTACCAGGTCACCTGGATCCGGCCGCAGACCGACCGCATCCTGTTCGAGGCCGGCTACTCGCGGCTGCCGGCGCACAGCGTCCTGTACCCGCTCAACAACGAGTTCGGCGCCAAGGGCGACGGCGCGCACTTCGGGGCGCGCACCGATCTCCCGGGCCTGCTGGAGCTGGTCGGTCCGATTCCGCTGGCGATGTCGCGCAACATGGGCGGGCTGTTCGAAGGCAACACGGTGTGGTTCTCCACGCTGAACCAGACCGCGCGCGCCTCGATGTCGTACGTCACCGGCAGCCACAACCTGAAGGTCGGCTTCCGGACGACCCTCAAGTGGCAGAACGAGACCTACCGCAGCGGGTCCAACTGGACGAATGCCCGCACCGTATTCGGCAATCCGGTCATGGCGGTCTTCGTGTCGCGGCCGCCCGAGACCAACCAGTTGACGAATACCGGCGTCTACGTGCAGGACCAGTGGACGCTGGACCGGCTGACGATCAACGCCGGCCTGCGGTGGGACTACTTCAACGGCTACTACCCCGACCACGTCTCGGTGCCGGGCCAGCCGGGGCATTCGACGTGGGTGCCGCATCCCATCATGATCGGCGGCGAGACGGCGGCGATCTGGAAGGATCTCCAGCCGCGCCTGGGCGTGGTCTACGATCTGCGCGGCGACGGGCGGACGGCGCTCAAGGCGTCCGCGTCGCGATTCGGCAGCCGCGACGCCATCTCCCTGGCCGGCGAGCTGAACCCGGTTGCCAACAACCGGACGCACGACCGCCTGTGGAGCGACGGGCAGCCCTTCAACCTGCTGGTTGGCGGCGGGGCCGTCCCGCTGCCGTCCTGCTTCGGGACCGGGTGCATCCCCGGCGACGGCATTCCGCAGGGCGATCCGAACCTGCCCTATCCCAACGGCGAGCTGTTCGTCTCCACCAACAACGTGATCCTCGGCGCCCATGCCCTCACGCAGCGTTTCGATCCCGAGTGGGCCTACGGCTGGGGTCTGAAGAAGGCCAACTGGGAGTTCTCGGGGAGCGTCCAGCACGAGCTGCTCGACAACGTCTCGCTCGACGTCGGGTACTTCCGGCGCAGCTACATCAACTTCGACGCGTGGAACAACCTGGCCGTCGGCCCCGAGGACTTCGAGAGCTACACGATCATGGCCCCGCAGGACGACCGGCTGCCCGGCGGAGGCGGCTATCCGCTCACCGTCGTGGACATGACGCCGGAAGCGTTCGCCCGGGCGCAGGACAACGTCAAGACCGGCACCAACAACCTCGGCGGCGAGAGCGAGATGTGGCACGGCGTCGACGTCAGCCTCTCCGCCCGCGTCGAGAACTTCCTGATGCAGGGCGGCCTGGCTACCGGGCGGCGGATAAGCGACTACTGCGGCTACCAGGAGCAGCAGCCCGAGGTCAATTACGGTGACTTCAACTCCTTCCCTGCGTCGCGCGTCGGCCGCGGGACCACCGGGCAGTTGGCCGGGATTGCCGGCAGCCGGGGCAACCTGCGCGCCCTGGACTTCTGCCGGGCGGAGGAAAACTGGCTGACCAACCTGTCGCTGTCGGGCTCGTACACGTTCCCCTACGACATCGACGTCTCGGCCGCGTTCTTCTCGCGGCCCGGACCCCGGCGCGAGGCGATCTACACCGTCCCGATCGCCGAGGCCATCGCCGCGCTCGGGCGCACCCCGACGCTTGCCGGTCCGGCCCTGAACATCCTCCCCCCGGGGACGGAGTTCGGCGACCGGCTCAACCAGCTCGACCTGCGGTTCGCCAAGGTGATCGACTTCGGCGTCGGCGGGAACGTGCGGGCGAGCTTCGACATCTACAACCTGTTCAACGCCAACGCCGTCTCGCGTGAGGTGGGCGGCTTCGGCCCCGTGTACCTGCAGCCGGTAGGCCTGCAGCCGGGGCGTCTGGCGAAGGTCTCCTTCCAGTTCAACTTCTAGCTCCGGCGGCGCACGTGGGGCTCCCCGCCCCGCGTGCGCCGCGCCGTCTTCCCTGCCTCCTTCCGAGCGCTCGCCGCCCTGGCGGGCCGGGACTCGACCCCAAGAACTTGAAATGGGACGGGTGGTCGTGTTTAGGTTGTCCGTTTGTGATTGGAGCAGGGACTCGAGTCCGAGTCCCTGCGGAGTCCGGAGTCGGTCGCACGGTCGGAAGTCGCACGGTCGGAAACAGGAGGCGGAGGAGTTGATGAGAAACAGTTCTCGGCGATCCTCGACGCGACGACACTACCGGCGGATTGGACTTGTGGCGGCAGCCGGCGCCGTCTGCCTGCTGCTGGCGCCCACCCTGGCCCATGCGCAGGCCATCGGCGGCACGGTCACCGACACGACCGGCGGCGTCCTGCCCGGGGTCACGGTCGAGGCGCGCAGCCCGGCCCTCATCGAGCAGGTCCGGACCGCCGTCACCGACGGCAACGGCCAGTACCTCATCGTCGCCCTCGAGCCGGGCGACTACACCGTGACGTTCACGCTGCCGGGCTTCAGCACGCTCGTCCGCGAGGGGGTGGAGCTCGGCACGGGGTTCACCGCGAACGTCGACGGCCAGATGGCGGTCGGTGCGCTCGAGGAGACGGTCATCGTCACCGAGGCCAGTCCCACCATCGACGTCCAGAGCGTCCAGCAGACCGAGACGATCGACCGCGAGGTCTTCGAGGTGCTCCCGACCACGCGCGGCTACGACTCGCTGGCGCTGCTGATCCCCGCCATGAACGTCCAGGGCGGGCCCTCGACCGCGGTGCCGATCGACACGGGCGGCCTGAGCGGCGTGCCCAACAACCGGCTGACCATCCACGGCTCGGACGAGTACGACGCGGAGGTTCACGTCGACGGCTTCGACGTGAACCAGGTGGCGTTCGACGGCGCGCCCGGGGCCCTGCCGCAGGATACGGCGATCGCCGAGTACGTCTACGACTACTCGTCGAACGCGGCCGAGGTGGAGACGGGCGGCGTGCGGATGAACATGATCCCCAAGGAGGGAAGCAACGCGTTCACCGGCAGCTTCTACCTCAACTACGGCCACTCGAGCTGGCTGGCCAACAACGTGGACCAGGACCTCATCGACCGGGGCATCACCGGCGGCAAGGACGGCGCGTTCAGGGCCGATCAGACGTGGCAGGCCGCCCCGTCTCTCGGCGGCCCGATCGTGCGCGACCACCTGTGGTTCTACGCGAGCTACACCTACCGCCGCGCCAGCTTCTTCCCCAGCGGTCTGTTCAACAACACCGACACGTCGTCGCTGACGTACGTGCCCAACCTCGACGAACCGACGCGGGAGGTATCCAACAACTACGAGTACACCGGGCGCCTCACGTGGCAGGCAAGCGCGCGCGACAAGATCCAGGCCTACTACGCCAACAGCAACATCAAGCAGACGCCGGCGCTGACCGGCTCGCAGCTCTACCCGCTCTACATCGCCCCGGAGGCCGGCAGCGACGGGACGTCGGCCTTCAACACGTACCAGCTCACCTGGGTCCGGCCGCATACCGACCGGATCCTGTTCGAGGCTGGCTACTCCAGGATGCCCTCGCACAGCGTCCTGTACCCGCTCAACAACGAGTTCGGCTCCCCGGGCCTCGGCGCGCACTTCGACGCCCGGACCGACCTGCCGGGTCTGCTCGAGATCAGCAACCTGACCAATGTCGCGCAACATGGGGGGACTCTTCCAGGGCAACACCGTGTGGTTCTCCACCGTGAACCAGACGGCGCGCGCGTCGATGTCGTACGTCACCGGCAGCCACAACCTGAAGTTCGGCATCCGAACGACGCTCAAGTGGCAGAACGAGTCGTACCGCAGCGGGTCCAACTGGACGAACCTCCAGACCTTCTTCGGCAACCCGGTGACGGCGGTGTTCGTGTCGAGACCACCCGAGCAGAACCAGTTGACGAACACCGGCATCTACGCGCAGGACCAGTGGACGATCGATCGGCTGACGATCAACGCCGGCCTGCGTTTCGACTACTTCAGCGGCTACTACCCGGACCAGGTGTCCGTGCCGGGCTCGCCGTCGCATTCGACCTGGGTGCCGCACGCCATCATGATCGACGGCGCGACGGCGACGAGCTGGAAGGACCTCCAGCCCCGCCTGGGCGTGGTCTACGACCTGCGCGGCGACGGCCGGACCGCCCTCAAGGCGTCGGCGTCGCGGTTCGGCAGCCGGGACGCCATTTCCCTGGCCGGCGAGCTGAACCCGATTGCGAACAACACGACGCACACCTGGCTGTGGGGTGACGGCGCTCCCGCCCATCTGTTCATTCCGGGTGCCGTGTTTCCGTCCTGTTTCGGCGGCGTCGAGTGCATCGCCGGCGACGGGCTTCCGCAGGGCGATCCCACTCTCCCCTATGCCAACGGCGAGCTGATCGCGCCCACCGACAGCGTGGTCCTCGGCGCGCATGAAGCCACCCAGCGCTTCGATCCCGCGTGGTCGCACGGCTGGGGCCTGAAGAAGGCCAACTGGGAGTTCTCGGGCAGCATCCAGCACGAGCTGCTCGACAACGTGTCGCTGGATGTCGGGTACTTCCGGCGCAGCTACGTCAACTTCGATGCCTGGGACAACCTGGCGGTCGGCGTCGAGGACTTCGAGCAGTACACCATCACGGTCCCGCACGACGACCGGCTGCCCGGCGGCGGCGGCTATCCGCTCACCGTCGTCGACATGACGCCGGAGGCGTTCGCCCGCGGGCAGGACAACGTCAAGACGGGCACGAACAACCTCGGCGGCGAGAGCGAAATGTGGCACGGCGTCGACATCAGCATGAACGCCCGCCTCGAGGGCGTGCTGCTGCAGGGCGGTCTGGCCACCGGACGGCGGATCAGCGACTACTGCAACTACCAGGCGCAGCAGCCCGAGGTCATCTGGGGCGAGTTCACCCCCTACCCGGCCTCGCGCGTCGGCCGGGGGACCACCGGGCAGCTCGCGGGCATCGCCGGCAGCCGGGGCAACCTGATCGCCACGGACTTCTGCCGGGCCGAGGACAACTGGCTGACGAACGTGTCGCTGTCGGGCTCGTACACGTTCCCGTACGACATCGACGTCTCGGCCGCGTTCTTCTCCCGGCCCGGGCCGCGGCGCGAGGCGATCTACGCGATCCCGCCGGCCGAGGCCGCGGCGGCGCTCGGGCGTCCGACGAGCATTCAGGGTCCGCGGCTCAACATCCTGCCGCCGGGGACGGTCTTCGGCGACCGGCTCAACCAGCTCGACCTGCGGTTCGCCAAGCTGCTCGACTTCGGCGTCGGCGGGAACGTGCGGGCGAGCTTCGACATCTACAACCTGTTCAACGCCAACGCCGTCTCGCGCGAGGTGGCCGCCTTCGGCGCCGACTACCTGCGGCCCATCGGCCTGCAGCCGGGGCGTCTGGCGAAGATCTCCTTCCAGCTCAACTTCTAGCGAGGGTTGGTTGGGCGGCAACCGAAGCCGAAGGCGACGATTGCCGGGCTGGTCCGGCGGCGCACGTGGGGCCTCCCGCCCCACGTGCGCCTACGTCGCCAGATCGAATCCGGGGGCGCGCCGCAGGGCGCGGTCGAAGGTGTACGTCGTGGCGGCGCCGGCCCGCGCGGCGGGTGCACCGATCAGCGGCGTACGTACTTCGCCTCCGCCCGGCGGCGGAGCGCCGCGCGGACCTGTTCCTCGTCGACCGGGTCTTCCCTGACGTATTCCGAGAGCAGGCCCCGGAGGGGGCGCGGCTCGTCTCTGACCCGACTGACCCGGAGGCGGCCGTCCTCCTCGAGCTCGAATGCCAGTCGATCGCCCACCTCGATCGCCATGAGCCTGCGTACCTGTTTCGGGATGGTGACCTGCCCCTTGCTGGTGACCTTGGCGGTATTCGTGCGTCGCCTTACGGAATGAAAGAGACAAGGTTATCGTAGCGCGACTGGAGCGGCCGCAGTGATAGAGTCGGCCCATGATGTCAGCACAGGGAGTCCGTGTCGCCGCGCTGCTCGCGGCAGCGCTCGTCGCCGGTGGTTCAGACGTGCTGGCGCAGGCCGGCAGCCGGCCCGCACCGCACCGGGAGACGGTTCACGCGAGCGGCCTGCTCGCCCCGGTCGAGATCGTCACCGACCGCTGGGGCATCTCGCACATCTACGCGGAGAACGAGCACGACCTGTTCTTCGCGCAGGGCTACGCGGCGGCCCGCGACCGCCTGTTCCAGTTCGAGATCTGGCGGCGGCGCGCGACCGGCACGGTGGCCGAGATCCTCGGTCCGCGCGAGCTCGAGCGGGACATCGGCGCGCGGCTGTTCCGCTTCCGGGGCGACATGGCGACCGAGATGCGCCACTACCACGAGCGCGGCGGCGCGATCATCGGTGCGTTCGTCGACGGCGTCAACGCCTACATCGACCGGACGGCCCGCGAGCCCGGCCTGCTCCCGCTGGAGTTCGAGCTGCTGGGCATCGAGCCCGGCCACTGGACGCCGGAGGTGGTGGTCTCGCGCCACCAGGGCCTGGTGTCGAACGTGGCGCAGGAGATCGACAACGCGCGCGCCGTGGCCGCGCTCGGTCCGGACGCCGTCGCGGAGCTCAACTACTACATCGGCGACCCCGACCTGACGCTCGACCCGGCCATCGACGCGGCGCGCCTGACGCCGGCCATCCTCGACCGCTACCACGCCCACCGACGGCCGATCGTCTTCCGGCCCGACGACATCGACGCCGCCTACCGCGGGGACCGCGACGCGTTCGAGCGGCTGGCGGCCGCGCTGCCCTCCGAGACCGATCTGGCGCACGGCGAGCGGGACGCGATCGGCAGCAACAACTGGGTGGTGCACGGCAGCCGGACGCTGAGCGGCTATCCGATCATGGCCAACGACCCGCACCGCGTGCAGTCGGCGCCGTCGCTCCGCTACTGGGTGCACCTGGTGGCGCCAGGCTGGAACGTCATCGGCGGCGGCGAGCCGGTGCTGCCGGGCGTGTCGATCGGCCACAACGAGCACGGCGCGTGGGGCCTGACGGTGTTCGGCCAGGACAACGAGGACCTCTACGTCTACGAGACCGACCCGGCCGACCCCAACCGCTACCGGTATCTCGGCGGCTGGGAGACGATGACCGTGGTCCGGGAGACGATTCCGGTGCGGGGGCAGGCCGACGTCGAGGTCGAGCTGAAGTACACGCGCCACGGCCCGGTCGTCCACGAGGACCCGGCCAACCGGGCGGCGTACGCCGTGGCGGCGGCGTGGCTCGACTACGGCTCGGCGCCCTACCTGGCGAGCCTGCGGATGGATCAGGCCACGACGTGGGAGGAGTTCGTCGAGGCGTGCAGCTACAGCCGGATCCCCTCGGAGAACATGGTCTGGGCCGACCGCGCCGGCAACATCGGCTACCAGGCCGTGGGCGTCTCGCCGATCCGGCCGCACCACAGCGGCCTGCTGCCGGTGCCGGGCGACGGGCGCTACGAATGGGACGGGCTGCTGCCGATCGAGGCGCTGCCCAGCGTGGTCAACCCGCCCAAGGGCTTCTTCGCCACGGCGAACAACTACACGCTGCTCGACGTGCCCGACCGCTACCCGCACTGGGAGGCGCTGCACTATACCTGGGGCGACCAGATGCGCGCGGCGCGCGTCGAGGAGATGCTGGCCAACGCGCGCCACATGACCGTCGTCGACAACATGCGGCTGCAGCTCGACGAGCTGTCGGTGGCGGCGCTGAACCTCGTTCCCCTGTTGCGCGGCCTGGACGGCCTCGGGGGTTCCGCCGACCGCGCGCGCCGCAGGCTCCTCGACTGGGACGCCGTGCTCGACAAGGACTCGGCCGAGGCGGCGATCTACGTGAGCTGGGAGCGCGAGCTGCGGCGCGCCGTCCGCCGCACCGTCGTGCCCGCGAGGGCTCGGGACTACATCCGCGGCGTGAACACCAAGCGCATGATCGACTGGCTCGTCGCGCCCGACGGCCGGTTCGGCGACGACCCCATCGCGGGCCGCGACGCCCTGCTGCGCGATGCTCTCGAGGCCGCGGTCGACGGTCTCGAAAGGCGCTTCGGCACCGCCGAAGAGGACGCCTGGCGCTACGGAGACGTACGCTTCAAGCACGCCCTCATCCGCCATCCGCTCAGCGCCGCGGTCAGCCCGGAGCTGCGCGGCCGGCTCGACGTCGGGCCGGTCCCGCGCGGCGGCTACGCAGGCACGGTGCACAACACCGGGGCCGGCGACAACCAGACCTCCGGCGCATCGTTCATGATCGTCGCCGACACGGCGAACTGGGACAACTCGGTCGGGCTGAACGCGCCCGGCCAGGCCGGCGATCCCGACAGCCCGCACTACCGCGACCTGTTCGAGCTGTGGGCGCGCGACCGCTACTTCCCCATCTTCTTCTCGCGGGCCAAGGTCGACTCGGTGACGGAGTCGACGACCGTGCTGCGGCCGGCCGGGACGTCGGAGAGCGCCCGGCCGTAGCATCCGCCCGGCCCGCCGGCCGGCGAGCCGCAGCGCGTTCCGGCGTGGATTGACAGGCCGGTCCGCCCGGCTACAATGCTGTACCTAGCGGCCCACGAGGCCGGATCGACTTCTCGAAAGGAGGGACGAAGGCAGGCGCTGCGCAGCATCGACCCCTCTCGCCGGAAAGGCGCGCACGGCGCGGGGCGAAGGCCCCCCGCAAGCGGACGCCGGGGGCTCGGGGCGCAGCCCCGTCTGAAGAAAGCACGGCGCTGGCGGAACGGCGAACCTCGTGGAAGGGAGGCGTTGGTCATGAGTCGCTCTCGGACACCCTCGATACCACACGGATCGCGGCACCTGATCCGGTTGGCGGTTGCCGGCAGCCTCACCCTGCTGCTGATGCCCGCACTCGCTCACGCCCAGGCCATCGGCGGCACGGTCACCGACAGCACGGGCGGCGTCCTGCCCGGCGTCACCGTCGAGGCGCGCAGCCCGGCGCTCATCGAGCAGGTCCGCACCGCCGTCACCGACGGCAACGGCCAGTACCTCATCATCGCCCTCGAGACGGGCACCTACTCCGTCACCTTCACGCTCCCCGGCTTCAGCACGCTCATCCGCGAGGGGGTCGATCTCGGCAGCGGGTTCACAGCGAACGTCGACGTGCAGATGGCGGTCGGCGGGCTCGAGGAGACGGTCATCGTCACGGAGGCCACGCCGACCATCGACGTCCAGAGCGTCCGGCAGAGCGAGACCATCGACCGGGAGATCTTCGAGGTGCTCCCGACGACCAGAGGCTACGACTCGCTGGCGCTGCTCATCCCCGCCATGAACATTCAGGGCGGGCCCTCGACCGCCGTGCCCATCGACACGGGCGGCGTCAGCGGCCGGTCGAGCAACCGGCTGACCATCCACGGCTCGGACGAGTACGACGCCGAGGTGCACATCGACGGCTTCGACGCCGGCAACGTGGCGTTCGAGGGCGCGCCCAGCTTCCAGCCCTTCGACACGGCCATCGCGGAGTACGTCTACGACTACTCGTCGAACGCGGCCGAGGTCGAGACCGGCGGCGTCCGGATGAACATGATCCCCAAGGAGGGGAGCAACACGTTCAGCGGCGGCTTCTACGCCAACTACGGCCACCCGACCTGGCTCGCCAACAACATCGACCAGGACCTGATCGACCGCGGCATCGAGGGCGGCCGGGACGGCGCCTTCAAGTCGGACCAGTCGTGGCAGATCGGCCCGTCGCTCGGCGGCCCGATCGTGCGCGACCGGCTGTGGTTCTACCTGAGCTACTCCTACCGCCGCGCGTCGTTCTTCCCGACCGCCCTGTTCAACAGCGCCGACACCAGCGCCTTCACCTACGTCCCCAACATCGACGATCCGACCCTGGAGGTGTCGAACACCCAGGAAGCCACCGGCCGGCTGACCTGGCAGGCCACCGCGCGCGACAAGGTGGAGGCGTTCTTCACCAAGAACAACACGTTCCAGTACCCGGCGCTCACCGGGTCGCAGCTCTTCCCCATCTACATCGCGCCCGAGGCGGGCAGCGAGGCGAACACCACGTTCCACGCGTACCAGATCAGCTGGACCCGGCCGCAGACCAACCGCATCCTGTTCGAGGCCGGCTACGCGCAGATGCCCAACGTGAGCGACCTGTTCGCGCTGAACAACTCGTACGGCGCCTCGGGCGCCGGCGCGCACTTCGACGCCCGCACCGACCTGCCCGGTCTGTTCGAGGCCGTCGGCCTGACGATGGCGCGCAACATGGGCTTCATCTTCCGCGGCAGCACCGTCCACTTCTCGCGCATGACCCACAGCGCCCGCGCGTCGATGTCGTACGTCACGGGCAGCCACAACTTCAAGGTCGGCTTCAACTCCAACATGAAGCGGCAGCTCGAGGCCTACCGCAGCGAGAGCGACTGGACGAACCTCATGACCCTGTTCGGCAACCCGTTCCGGGCGCTCTACGAGGCACGGGGTCCCGAGACCAACGAGTTCACGAACATCGGCGTCTACGCGCAGGACCAGTGGACCATCGACCGGCTGACGGTCAATGCCGGGCTGCGCTTCGACTACTTCGCCGGCCGCTACCCCGATCACCATTCGCTCCCGGGCGCCGAGACGCATCCCGTCTGGGCGGGGCCGATCTTCTTCGAGGGGAGGCAGGTCACGGGCTGGAAGGACCTCCAGCCGCGGCTGGGCATCGTGTACGACCTCACGGGCGACGGGCGCACGGCCATCAAGGCGTCCGCGTCGCGCTTCGGCAACCGCGACGCCATCTCCCTGGCCGGCGACATCAATCCGATCGCCAGGAACATCCGCCAGACCCGCACCTGGGACGACTCGACCTGCCTGGATCCCGGGGTGTGCATCCCGGGCGACGGCCTGCCGCAGGGCGACCCGCTGAACCCGGCGCCCAACGGCGAGCTGCTGACGGCGACCAACAACCCGGCGTGGCCCGCGGGCGAGGGGATCGTCACCGACCACTTCGACCCCAACTGGGCCTACGGCTGGGGACTCAAGAAGGCCAACTGGGAGTTTTCCGGGAGCGTCCAGCACGAGCTGCTCGACAACGTGTCGCTGGACTTCGGGTACTTCCGGCGCAGCTACATCAACTTCGACGCCTGGGACAACCGGAACGTCGGCCGCGACGACTTCGTGAAGTACACCATCACGGTCCCGGAGGACGACCGGCTGCCCGGCGGCGGCGGCTACCCCCTCACCCTCGTCGACATCACGCCCGAAGCGTTCGGCCGCATCCAGGACAACTGGCGGCAGGACACCGCGGCGCTGGGCGGCGAGAGCGAGATGTGGCACGGCATCGACCTCAGCATGACCGCCCGGCTGGAAGACGTGCTGCTGCAGGGCGGCATCGCCACGGGCCGGCGCATCACCGACTACTGCGGCCTGGTGACCCAGCAGCCGGAGGTCCTGTGGGGTAACTTCTCGGACTATCCGGCGTCGCGCGCCGGACGCGGCACCACCGGCCAGCTCGCCGGCATCGCCGGCAGCCGCGGCTACCTGCTCGCCGAGGAGCACTGCCGCGCCGAGGACAACTGGCTGACGAACGTCTCGCTGTCGGGCTCGTACACGTTCCCGTACGACATCGACGTCTCGGCCGCGTTCTTCTCGCGGCCCGGACCCCGGCGCGAGGCGATCTACCGGGTGCCGACGGCGGACGTCGTCGCCGCGCTGGGGCGCCCGGCGCTCGTGCCCGGCGGCGTTTCCATGAACATCCTCCCGCCCGGGACGGTGTTCGGCGACCGCCTGAACCAGCTCGACCTGCGGGTGGGCAAGGTCTTCGACTTCGGCATCGGCGGGAACATTCGAGCCAGCTTCGACATCTACAACCTGTTCAACGAGAACGCCGTCTCGCGCGAGCAGCAGGCCTTCGTGCCGGGCGCCGCGGGCGTGTACCTGACGCCCATCGGCCTGCAGCCCGGCCGCCTGGCCAAGATCTCCTTCCAGTACAACTTCTGAGGAGGGGCCTGCGAACGCGGGCTGTGCGTACAAGAAGAACGGCGGCTGATCAGCTCCTGATCAGCCGCCGTTTCGGTGTACGCCGACGCCGGCCAGGCGCCCGCCGTCAGACGGTCGCGGCGCGCGCCACGCCGGACAGCTCGCCGAGCCGCTCGCCGGTGCTGTCGCCGAACTGCTCCGCCGGCACGCCCAGCGCGTTGAGCAGCGTGAGCTGCAGGTTCGTCAGCCGCTGCGTGCCGGCCGGATACCGGAGGTGGCGGCCGCCCGCGATGCGTCCGCCCGCCCCGCCCGCGAGCAGCAGCGGCAGGTTCCGGGAATCGTGCCGGTTGCCGTCGCTGATGGCGCTGCCGTACAGGATGGCGGCGTTGTCGAGCACCGACCCGTCGCCGTCGGCGGTCGCCGCCAGCTTGTCGAGGAAGTAGCCGAGCAACGTGACGTGGTAGGTGTTGATGCGCTGCAGTGCGGCGATCTTGTTCCGGTCGCCGCCGTGGTGCGAGATCGGGTGGTGCGAGTCGGACACCCCGATCTGCGGGTACGTCGCACCGCTCTGCTCGCGGCCGATCTGGAACGTGATGACGCGCGTCGTGTCCGTCTGGAACGCCAGCGCCTGCATGTCGAACATCAGCCGCGCGTGCTCGTCGTAGCTGACCGGGATGCCGGCCGGCGAGTCGACCAGCGGCAGCTCCCGCCCGTTCGTCTCGGCGTTCTGGATGCGCCGCTCGATCTCGCGCACCGAGTCGACGTACTCGCCGAGCTTGCGCTGGTCGCGGCGGCCGAGCTCGCCGTGCAGGCGGTGGACCTTGTCGAGCACCGAGTCGATGATGCTGCTCTGCCGCCGCAGGCGGGCGCTGCGCACCGCCGGGTCCGTGCTGTCGATGCTGCCGAACAGCCGCTCGAAGACCACGCGCGGGTTCGCCTCCACGGGCAGCGGCGTCGACGGGCTCGTCCACGCCAGACTGTTCTGGTACGCGCAACTGAAGCCGACGCCGCACGTCCCGACGCCGTTGACGGTGTCGGCGCCCTCCAGGCCCAGCTCCAGCGACGGCAGCGGCGTGTCCTGGCCGATCGTCCTCGCCGCGATCTGGTCCATGGAGACGCCCAGCTCCAGACTGGAGTTGCTCGTCGTCTGGAGCGGCTCGACGCCGGTCAGGAACGCGCCGGCCGGCTTGGCGTGCGAGCCGGGGTTCCCGGTGCGCGAGCTGGCGCCGGTGTTGTCGAGCCCGCTCAGCACCAGCAACTGCCGGCGATGGGCCTCCAGCGGCTTCAGCGTCGGCGTGAGCTCGAAGGCGCTGCCCTCGGCCGCGGGCGTCCAGTGCTCCATGATGATGCCGTTCGGCACGTACACCGTGCAGAAGCGGGCCACCCGCCGGGCCGGGGTCTTCTCGAGCGCGGTGAGCGCCGGCACCATCCCGTCGAGCAGCGGCAGCGCCAGCGTGGCGCCTACGCCGCGAAGTACGGTCCGCCGGGGGATGGCCTTCCTGGCAATCATCATGATTCTGTCCTCCGCATCATGCGAATGCCCGCCATGATAGCCCCGCGCGGAGCGCGATCCAACCACTTTCCCGTCCCGATCCGCGGTTGTCGTGGGCGCCGGCGCGGGTGGCGGCTCGTCGCGAGACCCCGCGGCGCACCGGCACGCGGCGTTCGAGCCCTGCCGCGCACGGCCCGAACCAGGTCTGACGACGGAGCGGATGCATCGCCCGTCCGCAGCCGGGCCCTTTGCTAGAATGCCGGAAAGCACGTCCGGGCCACGGCGTCGGTCCGGCCGGATGGAAAGGAGCGGCGGCAGCCGGAAAGCGCATTCACCAGCTCGGACGGCGGCGTAAACAGCGAACGACGTGGAAGGAGGCGTTGATCATGAGTCCGTCTCGGACACCCTCGACACCACACGGATCGCGGCACCTGATCCGATTGGCGGTTGCCGGCACGCTCTGTCTGCTGCTGGCGCCCGCTTTCGCTCACGCCCAGGCCATCGGCGGCACGGTCACCGACAGTACGGGCGGCGTCCTGCCCGGCGTCACCGTCGAGGCGCGCAGCCCGGCCCTCATCGAGCAGGTCCGCACCGCCTTCACCGACGGCAACGGCCAGTACCTGATCATCGGCCTGGAAACGGGCACCTACTCGGTCACCTTCACGCTCCCCGGCTTCAGCACGCTCATCCGCGAAGGGGTCGATCTCGGCACCGGGTTCACCGCGAACGTCGACGCCCAGATGGCGGTTGGCGGGCTCGAGGAGACGGTCATCGTCACGGAGGCCAGCCCGACCATCGACGTCCAGAGCGTGCAGCAGAGCGAGACCATCGACCGGGAGATCTTCGAGGTGCTCCCGACGACCAGAGGCTACGACTCGCTGGCGCTGCTCATCCCCGCCATGAACGTCCAGGGCGGGCCCACGACGGCGGTGCCCATCGACACCGGCGGCATCAGCGGCCGCTCCAACAACCGGCTGACCATCCACGGCTCCGACGAGTACGACGCCGAGATCCACATCGACGGCTTCGACGCCAGCAACGTGGCGTTCGAGGGCGGCCCGAGCTTCCAGCCGTTCGACACGTCGATAGCCGAGTTCGTCTACGACTACTCGTCGAACGCGGCCGAGGTCGAGACCGGCGGCGTGCGCATGAACATGATCCCCAAGGAGGGGAGCAACACGTTCAGCGGCGGTTTCTACGGCAACTTCGGGCACTCGAGCTGGCTGGCCAACAACGTCGACCAGGACCTGATCGACCGCGGCATCACGGGCGGCAAGGACGGGGCCTTCGCGGCGGACCAGTCGTGGCAGATCGGCCCGTCGATCGGCGGCCCCATCGTCCGCGACCGGCTGTGGTTCTACCTGAGCTACACCTACCGCCGCGCCTCGTTCTTCCCGAGCGCCCTGTTCAACAGCGAGGACACCAGCGCCTTCAGCTACGTCCCCAACATCGCCGACCCGACGCTGGAGTTGTCGAACACCTCGGAAGCCACCGGGCGCCTGACCTGGCAGGCCACCGCGCGCGACAAGGTGCAGGCCTTCTTCACCAAGAACCATACGTTCCAGTACCCGCTGCTGACCGGGTCGCAGCTCTTCCCGCTCTACATCGCGCCCGAGGCGGGCAGCGAGGCGACGAACCAGTTCCACGCGTACCAGCTCAGTTGGGCCCGGCCGCACACCAACCGCATCCTGTTCGAGGCCGGCTACGCGCAGATGCCGAACGTGAGCGACCTGTTCGCGCTGAACAACTCGTACGGCGCTTCGGGCGCCGGCGCCCACTTCGACGCACGGACCGACCTGCCCGGCGCGTTCGAGGCCATCGGGCTGACGATGTCGCGCAACATGGGCTTCCTCTTCCGGGGCAGCACGGTCCATTTCTCGCGCATGACCCGGAGCGCCCGCGCATCGATGTCGTACGTCACCGGCAGCCACAACTTCAAGGTCGGCTTCACCTCCACCACGAAGCGGCAGCTCGAGGCGTATCAGAGCGAGAGCAACTGGACGAACATCATGACGCTGTTCGGCAACCCGTTCCGGGCGCTCTTCGAGGCGCGGGGTCCCGAGACCAACGAGCTGACGAACGTCGGCATCTACGCCCAGGACCAGTGGACCATCGACCGGCTGACCGTCAACGCCGGGGTGCGGTTCGACTACTTCGCTGGCAGCTACCCCGACCACGGCTCGGTGCCCGGCTTCGCGACGCATCCGATCTGGGCGGGGCCGATCTTCTTCGAAGGGGCGCAGGTGACGAGCTGGAAGGACCTCCAGCCGCGGCTGGGCGTGGTTTACGATCTCACGGGCGACGGCCGGACGGCCATCAAGGCGTCCGTCTCGCGCTTCGGCAACCGCGACGCCATCTCGCTGGCCGGCGACATCAACCCGATCGCCAAGAACATCCGCCAGACCCGCACCTGGAACGACAGCGACTGCCTGGATCCCGGCGTGTGCATCCCGGGCGACGGCCTGCCGCAGGGCGACCCGCTCAACCCGGAGCCCAACGGCGAGCTGCTGACGCCCACCAACAACCCGGCCTGGCCCGCGGGCGCAGGGATCGTCACCGACTACTTCGATCCGAACTGGGCCTTCGGCTGGGGGGTCAAGAAGGCCAACTGGGAGTTCTCCGGCAGCATCCAGCACGAGCTGCTCGACAACGTGTCGCTGGACTTCGGGTACTTCCGGCGCACCTACCTCAACTTCGACGCCTGGGACAACCGCAACGTCGGCGCCGACGACTTCGTGGAATACACCGTCACGGTTCCGGAGGACGACCGGCTGCCCGGCGGCGGCGGCTACCCGCTCACCCTGGTCGACATCACGCCGGAGGCGTTCGGCCGCATCCAGAACAATTTCAAGACGAACACCGACGCGCTCGGCGGCGAGAGCGAGATGTGGCACGGCATCGACCTGAGCATGACCGCCCGGCTGGACCAGGTGCTGCTGCAGGGCGGCGTGGCCACGGGCCGACGGATCACCGACTACTGCGGCCTGCAGGCGCAGCAGCCGGAGATTCTGTGGGGGTCGTTCTCGAGCTATCCGGCGTCGCGGGCCGGCCGCGGCAGCACGGGCCAGCTCGCCGGCATCGCCGGCAGCCGCGGCTACCTGCTCGCCAAGGAGTACTGCCGCGCGGCGGACAACTGGCTGACCAACATCTCGCTGTCGGGCTCGTACACGTTCCCGTACGAGATCGACGTCTCGGCGGCGTTCTTCTCGCGCCCCGGACCCCGGCGCGAGGCGATCTACCGCGTGCCGTCCGCGGACGTCATGGCCGCGCTGGGGCGCCCGGCGCTGGTGCCCGGCGGCGTGTCCATGAACATCCTCCCGCCGGGGACGGTCTTCGGCGATCGTCTCAACCAGCTCGACCTGCGGTTCGCCAAGGTGGTCGACTTCGGCATCGGCGGGAACGTGCGGGCCAGCTTCGACATCTACAACCTGTTCAACGCGAACGCGGTCTCGCGCGAGCAGGCCGGCTTCGGCGCCGCGTACCTGACGCCGATCGGCGTCCAGCCCGGGCGTCTGGCCAAGGTCTCCTTCCAGTACAACTTCTAGCCGGGCGGAGATCCGGGCCTCGCGCCGCGCCCGTGGAGCAGGTGCTCCACGGGCGCGGTTTCCTATTCGTTCTTGAAGCGGGCGCCGCTCAGGGCGTTGGGCACCGAGTAGTTGCCCTCGTGGCAGGCGTACTCGTAGATGTCGTACCCGTTGTCGCGGCGCAGCGGGAACGACGCGGTCCAGGGCGCGTTGTACGTCTCCGGGTCGTCGACGTGGAGCGAGTACTGCAGCGTGTTCTCGTCCACGATGGTGAACTTCTCGACGAGACGCTGCTGCTCGGTCTGGCGCGAGCGCGTGCTGGCCGTCGCGCCGCGCATGCTCTGCACCTCGCGGAAGTTGGTCGACTCCACGATCAGGGTGTTGCCTTCCCAGCGGCCGCGCGGGTCGCCTTCCCACTGCCGGATGCGGTCGTCGAGATGCGCGCGGCCGTCGACGGGGATGATGCGCGCGCGGTGGATCATCTCGGCCAGGATGACCACGTAGCCGGGCGGCTGCAGAATCTGGGCGCCGTTGTTGTACACGCCGGGCATCATGATGCCGATCACGCCGCGCGTGATGCAGCGGTCGGCCGACTCCATGTAGTCCCAGGAATCGTGCAGGTGCTCGCGGTTGTAGCGCAGCACCTCGTGCGCCGCGGGCGTCCAGTCCGGGATCTGCCCGTTGAGCGGCTCGACGATCAGCGCCGGCGCCGGGTAGTCCTCCGCCTCGTTCCAGAACGAGTCGAACCAGTGCGCGCCGTAGGCCCCCACGCTCTTCGGGCGCGGGAGAGCGGCGCGGCGCGCGGCCTCCTCGGCGCGGGCCGTCGCAATGGCCTGCAGGTCATCCAGCGAGAAATCGGGGCCCGAGAAGCCGTCCGGCAGCTCGAGCGGCGTGCTCAGGGCGTCGATGTTGTTCCACATGCCCTGGATGTCCGGCTGGCCGTCGGCAAGTCTGGCAGGCGTCCAGGCCGCATCCCCGGCGTCCTGCGCCCCGGCGGGCGCCGCCAGGCCGAGGCCGACGGCGAGCGCGAGGGTTGCGGCGATGATCGAACGGGTTGTCATGCTGCCTCCTGTCTCTGTCGTTGCGTCTGTTGTTCTGTTGTTCCGTCGTTCAGGTCTTCAGTCGTCCGTTGTCCCGTCGTCCGCTGTGCGGGGTCCAGCGCCCGCTCCGGCGTCAGTCGCGCAGCGCGAACGTCGAGAGCGAGTGCCCGGAGATGACCGCCACGTACTGCCTGCCGTCCACCTCGTAGGTCATCGGGCCGTTGGTGATCTGCGCGCCGAGGCTGGCCTTCCACAACAGGTCCCCCGTCCCGGCGTCGTGCGCCTGGAAGTAGCCCGAGCGCAGGCCCGTGAACAGCAGCTCCGAGCCCGTCGTCAGGATGCCGCTCGTGATGACGTCCGTCAGCTCGAACTTCCAGCGCTGCTCGCCCGTCAGCGCATCCATGGCGAGGATGGCTCCGTGCCCCGACTCGTCGGTCCAGTCGTTGATCGGGCCGCGGGTGAAGGGCAGCACCGGCGCGTCGGGCACCGCGCTGTAGGTGCGCGGGAAGCCCTCCACGGTCCGGCCCGTGAACGAGCGGCCCGGGACGTACTCCTGCGGCACGCCCGCGAACACCGACGCGTAGCCCTCCCAGGCCGGGACGTAGAACAGCTCCGTCCGCGGACTGTAGGCAGGCGAGTACCAGTTGGTCGCGCCCAGGAGCCCCGGATAGGTCGGCTCGCCGGGCGGCTGCGGCGTCTCGACGGGGCGCCCGCTGTCGTCCAGCCCCTCGGCCCAGTTCAGCGACACGAACGGCAGGCCCGTGAGGAAGCGGCCGGTCGCCCGGTCCAGCACGTAGTAGAACCCGTTGCGGTTGGCCCACAGCATCACCTTGAACTCGACGTTGTTGCGGGTGATGTCCGCCAGGACCGGAATCTGCACCGAGTCGAAGTCGTAGGGATCCGCCGGCGTGAACTGGAAGTGCCAGCGCAGCTCCCCGGTGTCGGCGTCGAGCGCCACCACCGAGCAGGAGTAGAGGTTGTCGCCCGGCCGCTGGGCGCGGTTGTAGTCGGGCCCCGGGTTGCCGGTGCCCCAGTAGATCAGGTTCAGCTCCGGGTCGTACGAGCCCGTCAGCCAGGCCGCGGCGCCGCCGTGCTTCCAGGCCTCCGGGTCGCAGTAGGTCTCCGGGTTGGGCGGGCAGGGCTCCCACGTCTCGTGGCCCGGCTCGCCGGGTCCCGGAATCGTGTGGAAGCGCCAGACCTCCTCGCCGGTCTCGGCGTCGAGCGCTGCGATGAACCCGCGGATGCCCTGGTCGCCGCCCGTGGAGCCGACGATCACCTTGCCGTCGACGGCCAGCGGCGCCAGCGTGAAGGCATACGCCAGCCGCATGTCGGCCACCTCGACGCGCCACAGCTCGGCGCCGGTCGTGGCGTCGATCGCCACCACGTGGGCGTCCAGCGTGGCCATGAACACCCTGTCGCCGAGCACCGCCACGCCGCGGTTGTTGGCTCCGCAGCAGGCCAGGTGATCGGGCGACGTCGGGTACCGGTAGACCCAGTAGACCCGCCCGGTGCGGGCGTCGAGCGCGACGATGTCGTTGGGCCGCTGGGTCAGGTACATCACCCCGTCGACCACGATCGGCGTCGCCTGCCACGGCCCCATGACCGGCGTCTGGTATACCCACTGCAGCTCGAGGTCGCCGACGTTGTCGGGCCCTATCTGGTCGAGCGCGCTGTAGCGCTGGCTGAAGTAGCCGCCCGAGTAGGTCAGCCAGTTCTGCGGCTCGTCCGCCGCGCCGCGCAGCCGCTCGAACGGCACCTGCGCGGACGCCGCGGCGAGCACCGTCCCCGACAGGGCCAGCGTCAACAGTGCTGTCCGCACCACCGCCGTGCATGACATGGTCGTCATCCTGCCACCTCCTAGCCGGCGCAGTCCCGGTTGTCTAGGGCACGGGGAACCAGGCGATCCGTTCGCCGCGGTGCGTCCCCATCCACATCTCGTCGCCGATGCGAATCGCCGTGGTCGACGCCACGAACCCGTCGATGGCGGGATGCTGGAAGATGCGCTCCACCTCCAGCGTGTCCGGGTCGATGGCGGCAATGTTGGAGAGCTCCTCGAGCGGCCGGCGCGGATCCTGGATGCCGGAGTGCCCCGCGGCATAGATGACCGACCCGTCGAGCGACATCCGCAGGTTGTCGGGCCGGAAGCCCAGGTCGATGACTTCCTTCTGGAGGGGAGTCTCGCCGCGCGACAGGCGCGTCAGCTTCTCCTCGGCCCAGCCGGCGATGTACAGCCAGCGCCCGTCCGCGGACACCTCCACGCCGTTCGGCGCCGTGTCGTCGCTGCCCGGCACCTGCGTCCAGCCCGTGTCGGTCTGCCACTCCCAGACGTCGCCGCTGCCGGGGCTCGTGGCGACGAACCCGCCGTCGGGCAGCGCCACCACGCCGTTGAAGCGCATCGACTCGAGGCCGACGGCGCAGCCTATCCAGGTCAACGTGGGCTGCCCGCTGGCGTCGACCTCGAACACCTCGATCGACTCCCGGCGGCCGTGGTGCACCACGTACAGCGTGTGCACGTCGTCCGACCCCGGCTTCAGATACAGCCCGTGGGCGGCGAGCTCGTCGCCCTCGTCGGGATCGATCGGCCCCGGACACGTCGGGTACGTCGCGGCGTCGAGCCGCTCGTTGCGCTCGGCGCCCGGAAAGAGCTCGGTCGCCGTCTTGTCGCCGACGCTGACCAGGTGGATGCGGCCGCCGGGGCGGTTCCCCGACGCGATGACCCACTCCGAGCCGGGCACGACCGCCAGGTCCTCGGGACTGATGAGATCGCAGATGAACCGGATCTCCCCGACCGGCTCGCACGGCAGGCCCTCCGGCGCGACGGTCGGGGCCTGGCCGGCCAGCGCCGCGACGGCCAGCGGCAAAAAGACGGCGGACGACAACGCGAAACGTTTCATTGGATGCATGGTGTACCTGGCTTCCCTCAGACGAGGCTGCGCCCCGAGCCCCCGGCGTCCGCTTGCGGGGACCCCATTGCCCCGCGCCGCGCCCGCCGAGGCGCGCCGTGCGCGCCTTGCGGCGTCTGCGCCGTTCTACCGCGCAGACGCCTAGCTTAGCTCAAGTAGCCCGCGACGCTAGCCCGGCAATCGTTCGCCTCCGGCTCCGGTTGCCGCCCAACCAACCCTCGCCAGGAGTCTAACGCCGTTCTACGGCGCAGACTCCTAGCGCTGCAGGCTCACGGGCCGGCTGCTGCCACCGTCCGTGGAGGCCGGATCCGGACGCGCGTGCCGGACCTTGATCCGCCACCCGTCGTCCGTCTTCACGTAGGTGTCGTGGTAGATGCCGGTGTCCGTCACCACGATCGGCTCGGCGCTCGGGTCGAAGCCCATCCAGTACACCTTGCCCGTGGCGCCGCCGCTGCCGTCCGGCGTGATCACCCAACTGCTGTTCCAGTGGCGGTAGGTGTACCCGTCCGGACGCGGCGCGAACGTCTCGCGCCGATAGCGCGCGATCTCCTCGCGTCCGACCCACTCGCCGTAGTCGGCGATGCGGAAGATGCCGTCCTCCGCGAAGACGTTGACCCACATCTCGGCGTTGCCCAGATCGCTGCCCTGGCTGTACTGCGAAGCCAGTTGCTGAATCTCCGCAAGGTCCGCGCCGGTCAGCTTCCCGGACGCATCCTCCCCCTGGGCGTTGACGTAGCCGAGCGCCGCCACCCAACCGAGCAGGGCACCGATCAACAACATTCGCAGTCCGCGCATGGTTTCTCCTTTGTCTCGCCTGTCTCGGGCCGCCGAAGTCCGGTCGCGGTCAGTCTAGCAGGCCCGCCGTCAGACCACGGCGTGGCAGGTGCGAAGCACGGTCAGCCGCCCAGCTCCTCCTGCACAGCGAGACCGCGTCGCGCCGCGCGGCCTCACCGCGGACTGCCTACCGCCCGCCCGCCGCCGCCGCCGCCCGCTCCTCGGCCCGCGCGCCGGCGAGCAGGTTGAACATGCCGTAGTTGCCCTCGTGGCAGGCGTACTCGTAGAGGTGGCCGTCGGACCGGCGCATCGGAATCTGCGCGGTCCAGGCGCGCGTGTAGGTGGTCGGATCCGACGCCGTGAACTCGTACAGCAGCGTGTCGTCGCCGAGGCGCGTGAACCGCTCCACGAGGTGCAGGTTGGCGCTGGAGCCGTTGAAGTGCGTCTCGCGCAGGAAGTTGGTGGTCTCGACCACCAGCGTGTCGCCTTCCCAGCGGCCCCGCGAGTCGCCCACCCACTGGCGGACGGTCTCGGGCACGTGAGGCCGCCCGTCGAGGGGAACGATGCGGGCGTTGTGGACCATCTCGTTGAAGATCACGACCGTGTCCGGCGTCTGGAACAACTGCACGTTGTTGTTGTAGGCGCTCGGCACCATCGGCGGTCCGGAATTGAAGCCCAGGATGCAGCGCTCGGAGAGCGCCCTGTCCTCGGGGCCGGCCGTCACCATGCCCGAGAACGCCTCGTCGAACGTGCCGGGACGCTCGCGCCCCTCGGGCGTCCAGGGGATCTTCCCGTCGGCGGGATCGACGATCAGCGACGTGCGCCGGTCCTCGGTCAGGCTGCTGCCGTAGTCCATCCAGAAGTTGTTGTAGGCCCGCTCGATATCGCTGCCGAACCCGAACGCCTGGTCGGCGCCGTCCCGGCGGTCCGCGTCGAGGGCGTGGGCGGTCTGCGCCGCGAACTCGGCCGCCGCCTCTTCCGACGCGAAGACCTGCTGGTCGGAGAGCCCGTCCGGCCGCTCCAGCGGCGTGAGCGTCCGAAAGTCCCACACGCCCTGCAGGTCGGGATCGCCCCAGGCGGTCCGGGGCAACACGCCGCTGCCGCTGTCCGGGGTCTGGCCTGCGGCCAGGGCAGGACCGAGCGCGACGGCGCCGGCGAGGACGAACCGTACGAAAGCACATCGAGCTGTCATCGCTTCTTCTCCTGACTGTCGAGCTTGCTTGCCTGCGGCCATTCTGGCACATCCGCACCGCCGACACGGCGAGGGCCGTCTCGCAGGTGGGCCTTGTTCCTTACAATGGTTCCATGATCGCCAGCAAGTTGACCTCGAAGGTCCAGACCACGATCGTCGCCGACGACCCGTTCCGCATTTTCGAGGAGTGGCGGTCGGAAGCGGACGCCAGGGCCTACGCCGACCTTTGAGCGAGGTGACGTCATCAAGGTCCCGTTTCCATGCGAGGATCGCGCGCCGCGATCCTCGGCGGCATCACGGCAACGCGGAGGGAAGCGATGCAAGCACGTCAGGGATTCGGCCGGCTTGGCGCCGGCGTTCTGGTCACGGCGGCAGTCGCGTTGATTGCGGTCCCGGCGGCGCCCCAGTCCGCCGGCGAGCTCGCCGGCGGGAACGCCCGCACGGCCTGGGGCGACCCCGACCTGCAGGGCGTGTGGGACTTCTCGTCGAACACCCCGCTGAACCGGCCGGAGGCGTTCGGCGATCGGTTGTTCCTCACCGAGGAGGAAGCGGCCGAGCGGCAGCAGGGTCGCATCGCGGCGCGCGACCACCAGGACAACAACCCGGCGCGGGCCGGCTCGACCGGCACCTACAACCGCTTCTGGACCGACAGCCCCCGCGAGACGCGGCAGACGTCGCTCGTCGTCGATCCGCCCGACGGCCGGGTGCCCCCGCTGACGCCCGCGGCGCAGCGGCGCTTCGACGAGTTGGCGGCGGCGCGGGTCGGCGTGGACGACGACGCGCCGACGCCGGGCGGCTTCGTGGAGGACCTCGGCCCCCGCGGCCTGTTCGTCCGCTGCCTCATGGGATTCAACTCGGGCCCGCCCATGAAGCCGCAGTCGTACAACCAGAACGTGCAGATCTTCCAGACCCCGGAGCACGTGGTCCTGCTGAACGAGATGGTGCACAGCGCCCGGGTCGTCCCGCTGGGCGACCATCCGGCGCCGGCGGACGGCATCCGCCAGTGGCTGGGCAGCTCGCGCGGCCGCTGGGAGGGCGACAGCCTGGTGGTCACGACCACCAACTTCCGCGATACGGTGTTCGATCCGGATCGGGTCGGCGGCGGCCACCGCCCGGGCGGCGCGGGTCTCGTGCTCGAGGAGCGCTTCACGCGGGCCGCGGACGACACGCTCGTCTACGAGTTCACGATGCGCGACCCGGCCTGGTACACGGCGCCGTGGACCGCCCGCCTGCCCATGGCCCGGTCCGACCAGCCGCTCTACGAGTTCGCCTGCCACGAAGGCAACTACGGCCTGGAGAACATCCTCGCCGGCGCCCGGCGCGCCGAGCGGCTCCCTGCCGGGAGCCGGTAGCCGCCACCGTGGACAACGGCCACCGGCACCGCGGACACGTTCCGCTTGGCTTGCGGCGGTTCACTGCTTCCGATGACCACCCAGACACTCGTCGATGAAGAACGTCGGCGGACGCCTCTAAGCCGCCGCGTCGAGCTCGCAGCGGATCGCCTCCCAGACTTCTTCCGGCGTCCGGTCATAGTCCCTGCAGAGTTCCTCGGGTGACTCACCGGCCTTGAAGCGATCGGCAACATCCGCCGTGGTGACACGAGAGCCGGCGATCACGGGCCTGCCATAGGCAACCAGCGGGTCGATCGAAACGAGGCGCGGGCTGTCAGTTCCGCGACGCGTGAACGGGTAGAGGCGAATCGCGAGACCCTGCTGGTCGCGCTCGATGCGGCGAAGGTGCGCTTCAAGGATCTTCTCCATGGCGCCCTGGCCTTCTCGAGAGGCGTTGATGAGCTGACCGAACTTCCTGACGAACAGATGCTTGCCGTCCGTCTGCATCGCCTCTTCGACCAGCGGGTGCGCACTGTGGAATTTCCGCCGCAGGAAGTCCAGAGCGCTCCGGACGTGCCTCATGTGAACACGGTGCTCCCGCCGAATCGCACCCAGCACATGAAGTTCGAGCATGTTGACGAAAGACAGCATCCCTCGCTCTCCCGCCGGGCGCACGAGGAACATGGCCCGCTGAGTTCCCGCCGAGGTCGCGTACGAGCGACCGTACACCCACGACCGAATGGTGTTCGCAGGAATCCGAAGGTAGCGGGCGGCCTCCGCAGGGCTGTAGATCGGAATCTCTGTCGGGTTGCGGTCACCGTAGATCGCGATGTGCTCCAGGACAGTGCCTCCCTGCGCTCGCACGACGAGCGCTGCCGGCAGCGTACCGCACGACCGTCCGCCAGGTCCAACGCGCCTGCCGGTGGTGCCCACCGTGCGAAACGAGCAGATGCTCGGCGGGTCGGGGGCATGGCCGCGCGCCCAACGGCACGACTGCTTCCCGGAGCCAGGCCGCTGAGCACTCGAGCCGTGTCATCTGATTGTCGGCGCCCGCAACGGCCGGCGGTGATAGTGTGTCGGGGACTGGCCGCGACACCGGGTTGCGGCCGGCGGCGGCACTCTGCGACATCCGAGGGGGACGAACATGAAGGCATGGTGGTACGGCACGGTGGTTGTGGCCCTGGCGGTGGGGCTCGCGGCGGCGCTGGGGCCGCGGGTCGCGGCCGAGCAGTCGGACGAGCTGCCGCTCGTGAGCCAGGCGCAGTTCGAGCGGTGGATGGACGAGCTGTCCAACTGGGGCCGCTGGGGGCCGGACGACGAGGTGGGGGCCTTCAACCTGATCACGCCGGCCAAGCGGGCCGCGGCGGCGGCGCTCGTCACCGAGGGGTTCACGGTGTCGCTGGCCTCGAACGCGCAGAACTACGAGAGCGCCGACGTGCCGTGCCCGGTCGAATGGAAGATGACGCGCTCCACGCGCACGGGCGCCAGCGACAGCATTGCCTACCCGTGCATCCACGGGCCGGGCACGACGCACCTCGACGCGTTCGCCCACGTCTTCTTCGACGGCAAGATGTGGAACGGGTACGACATCGACGGCCTGGTTTCGATGGAGGAAGGCGCCAGGAAGAACTCCATCATGACCATGAAGGACGGCATCGTGACGCGCGGCGTGCTCTACGACATCCCGCGGCTCAAGGGGGTGCCCTGGCTGGAGCCCGGCACGCGCATCACGGTCGAGGACCTCGAGGCCTGGGAGGAGATGGCCGGGGTCAAGGCGGGTCCCGGCGATGCCTTCCTCATCCGCTGGGGGCGCTGGGCGCGCCAGGACGCGCTCGGACCGTTCGACACCGGCCAGGAGGCGGCGGGTCTCGACAACCACGTGATCCCGTGGCTGCGGGAGCGCGACATCGCGGTGGCGGGCTGGGAGACGCCCGGCTACGTGCCGCAGCCGGAGGGCGACCTGGGGCGCGCGGCGCTGCACAACTTCGCGCTGACGATACTGGGCATCCAGGTGCTCGACCGGGCCGACTTCCAGGCGCTGGCGAACGCCGCGGCCGAGCGCAACCGCTGGGAGTTCATGGTGACCATCGCGCCGTTGCCGATCCCGAACGGCACCGGCTCGCCGGTCAATCCGATCGCGATGTTCTGAAACTGGACGCTGCGTACAGGCGAACGGCGGCTGATCAGGCGCCCCTGACCGGCCGCCGTTCTGCGTACGGCGACGCCCGCACGTCGCCGCGGTCAGACGGTGGCGGCGCGCGCCACGCCGGACAGCTCGGCGAGCTGCTCGCCGGTGCTGTCGCCGAACTGCTCCGCCGGCACGCCCAGCGCGTTGAGCAGCGTGAGCTGCAGGTTCGTCAGCCGCTGCGTGCCGGCCGGATACCTGAGGTGCCTGCCGCCCTCGATGTGTCCGCCCGCCCCGCCCGCGAGCAGCAACGGCAGGTTGTGAATGTCGTGCCGGTTGCCGTCGCTGATGGCGCTGCCGTACAGGATGGCGGCGTTATCGAGCACCGACCCGTCGCCGTCGGCGGTCGCCGCCAGCTTGTCGAGGAAGTAGCCGAGCAACGTGACGTGGTAGGTGTTGATGCGCTGCAGGGCGGCAATCTTGTTCTTGTCCCCGCCGTGGTGCGAAATGGGGTGGTGCGAATCCGAAACGCCGACCTGCGGGTACGTCGCGCCGCTCTGCTCGCGCCCGATCTGGAACGTGATGACGCGCGTCGTGTCCGTCTGGAACGCCAGCGCCTGCATGTCGAACATCAGCCGCGCGTGCTCGTCGTAGCTGACCGGGATGCCGGCCGGCGAGTCGACCGCCGGCAGCTCCCGCCCGCGCGCTTCGGCGTTCTGGATGCGCCGCTCGATCTCGCGCACCGAGTCGACGTACTCGCCGAGCTTGCGCTGGTCGCGGCGGCCGAGCTCGCCGTGCAGGCGGCGAACCTTGTCCAGGACCGAGTCGATGATGCTGCGCTGCCGGCGCAGGCGGGCGCTGCGCACGGCCGGGTCCGTGCTGTCGATGGCGCCGAACAGCCGCTCGAAGACGACGCGCGGGTTCGCCTCCACCGGCAGCGGCGTCGTCGGGCTGGCCCACGCCAGACGGTTCTGGTAGGCGCAACTGAAGCCGACGTCGCACGTCCCGACGCCGTTGACGGTGTCCGTGCCCTCGAGGCCCAGCTCCAGCGACGGCAGCGGCGTGTCCTGGCCGATCGCCTTCGCCGCGATCTGATCCATGGACGTGCCAAGCTGCAGGCTGGCGCTGCTGGTCGTCTGCAGGGGCTCGACCCCGGTCAGGAAGGCGCCGGCCGGCTTGGCGTGCGCGCCCGAGGCGCCCGTGCGCGAGCTGGCGCCGGTGTTGTCGAGCCCGCTCAGCACCAGCAGTTGCCGGCGATGGGCCTCGAGCGGTCTCAACGTCGGCGTGAGCTCGAAGGCGCTGCCCTCGGCCGCGGGCGTCCAGTGCTCCATGATGATGCCGTTCGGCACGTACACCGTGCAGAAGCGGGGCACCGGCCGGGCCGGGGTCTTCGCGAGCGCGGTGAGCGCCGGCACCATCCCGTCGAGCAGCGGCAGCGCGAGCGTGGCGCCCACGCCGCGCAGCACGGTCCGGCGGGGAATGGCTTTCCTGGCAATCATCATGATTCCGACCTCCGCATCAGGAAGGGAGTGCTCTTGGCGACGCCGGCAATCAGGGACGACCAGGTGAGGTCGCCGGCCGCTGCCTGCCGGCTGATCTGCCGCACGATCGGCATGTCGGCGTGCTCCAGCGTGCGTCCCAGGGCGTACGTCAGCAGCTTCTCGGTAACCGTCTCGATGAACTGATCCTCGCGGCTCAGGATCACGTTCCGCAGTCCGGCCAGCCCGTGCACCTCGGTCCCGTCGACGAGGGTGCCCGACGCGTCGATCGGAATCCCCGTGTCGAACGGCGTGCCGCCGCCGGCGGTGGCGCGCCAGCGGCCGATGGCGTCGTACTCCTCGAGGGCGAACCCGAGCGGGTCGATCGCGTTGTGGCAGCTCGCGCACACGGCGTTCGAGCGGTGCACCTCGAGCCGTTCCCGCACCGACAGCGGCACGTCGCCGGCGCCGGCGGCGGGCAGGCTCGGCACGTCCGGGGGCGGCGGCGACGGGGGCGTGCCGAGGAAGTTCTCGAGCAGCCACACGCCGCGCACCACCGGGGAGGTGCGGTTCGCGTACGACGTGATCGTCAGCAGGCTGGCATGGCCGAGCAGCCCGCCGCGGGTGGCGTCGGGATAGTCCACGCGCCGGAAGTGCACGCCGTGGACGTTCGGGATCCCGTAGTGCCGCGCCAGGCGTTCGTTGACGAACGTGTAGTCCGCGCGCAGCGCGTCGACGACGGGGCGATCCATGCGCAGCTCGTGCTCCAGGAACAACTGCGTCTCCTGCCACATCGCCTCGCGCAGGTTCTCGTCGAAGGCGGTGTACGTGGCCGTGTCCGGCACGGCGTTGCGGAGCTTGCGGAGCTGCAGCCACTGGCCGGCGAAGTTCTCGACCAGCGCGCGCGAGCGGTCGTCGGCGAGCATGCGCCGAATCTGTCGATCCAGCACGGCCGGGTCGCCGAGCTCGCCGCGGGCCGCGACGTCGAGCAGCTCGTCGTCCGGGATGCTGCTCCAGAGGAAGAAGGACAGCCGCGACGCCAGCTCCAGATCGCTGATGCGATAGGCCGTCCCGGCCCGCGCGCCCGGCGGATCGGTCTCGATGCGGAACAGGAACTCGGGGTCGACGAGCAGGCGCTCGAGCGCCGCCCGCAGGCCGGCGTCGACACTCCCTTCCGCACGCCCGTCGCGATAGAAGGCGAGCAGCGTGTCCACGTCGGCGTCGGTCGCCGGCCGGCGGTACGCCCGGCGCGCGAGGGTGGCGAGCCCGGTCCGGATGCAGGCCTCCTCGGCCGCCGCGTCCCCCGCCGGCTGGCAGCCGAGGAGCTTCGCGCGGCCCGGCAGATCGGCGGCCCCGCTCGGGTGGTAGGGACCGATGACCTGGACGCCGGAGACCGCCGGGTTGCCGTCCTGCAGCTCGTCCTGCGCGTAGGAGTAGGTCGAGCGGTCGAGCGGCAGGGGCAGAATGCCCTCGGGCAGCGCCGACTGCCGATCGAACGAGACGCCGACCACGCGGCGTCCGCCCTTGACCGTCGTGCGGACCTCCAGCCCCCTGTCCGCGGTCAGCGCGTACGCCTCCCAATCCGGGAAGGAGTGCGTGCCGTACACCTGGTCGAACTTGCCCGCGTAGCCCATCGGCGGCAACTGCTCCGGCTCCCACTCGCGGCCGACCGTGAAGGTGCCGACCAGCGCGCCGTCGACGCGCACGTCCATCCGGTGCGGCTGGCCGAGGCCGCGCACGTAGCCGTACTCCTGCTTGCGGAGCCCGATCCGGATGATGTACTCGCCGTCCACCGGGAAGTTGTGGTGCACGGCCACGCCGCCCCGCGAGCCGAAGGGCAGGTCGTCGCTCACCGTTCCGTCCTGGTCCAGCGCGCCGTGCACGGGATAGACCGCGCCGGCCGGCCGCAGGCCGAGGTCGCCGACCGCGAGCTGGCTGATGCGCCGCGCCGCCGCCAGGTAGCGCTCGATCAGCGTCGGGGAAACGGAGAGCACCTCGGCGATGTTGTCGAATCCGTGCTGCTCGTCGTCGGCGGGTAGCAGGCCGTTGACGTCGATCTCGAGGCCGAAGAGGTCGCGGATGACGTTGGCGTACTCGGCCCGGTTGAGCCGGTGGATGGTCGGGCGTCCCGGATCGGGATCGGCCAGCGCCGCGTTGTCGAGCTCCGTCTCGAGCCACGAGACGAAGGCATGCGACGCGGCGGCAGTCGGGCGCGGGCGGCCCGCGGGCGGCATGGCGCCGGCGCGCAGGCGCCGCACGACGTGCTCCCAGACGGCGGGCGCGTCGCCGACGTCCGCCAGGCTCAACGTGTCCAGCGTCAGGTCCGCCGTGCGCAGCCGCTCGTTGTGGCACGCCACGCAGTAGCGGTCCAGCAGCGCGCGGCCCGCCGTGGCCGAACCGATCGCCCCGGCCGCGGACTCCCCGGCCACGGCGGCGTGCGCCGCGTCGGACGGCGCCTGCTGCGCCTGCGGTTGAAGCTGGCCGGCGCCGGCCAGCGCCGCCGCCGTTACGCCGACGAATATCCAGCGTGGCATCGCTCTGCCTCCGTCCAATCGCCTAGCCCGCCAATCGTCGCCTGACGGCTCCGCTCGGCGCCCAACCAACCCTGCAGGAGTCCGCGCCGTTCTACGGCGCAGACTCCTAGTTCCCGCCGGCCGCGGCGGCGCTGCGCGCGGCGTCGATCAGGGCGCGCGGCGTCTCGCCTCTCCCGTTCTCCAGATCGAGGTCGGCGCCGTGCGCCACGAGCAGATCGGCCACCGCCAGGAACCCCCGCTGCACCGCGCCGTGGAGCGCGGTGTCGCCCGCGCCGTTGGCCGTGTCGATCACCGCCGCGGCGCCGGCGTCGACGGCCGCCTCGACGGTGGCCAGCACGCGGTCTTCCGCCGCCCACTCGGCCCTGACGAGCTCGGGTGCGATGAGCCGGCTGCGGCGCGTCGTGGCGCGGCTCAGGCGCAGCCCCACGGCCGCCATCAGCGCCGTGGTGCCGTCGTCGAACGTCAGCAGCGGATCGGCGCCGGCGGCGGTCAGCAACCGCATCAGCTCCGGCTCCAGGTACTTGGCGGCCAGCAGGAACGGCGTGCCGCCCTTCTCCCGGAGCGTGAACACGTACTGGTACGTCCAGCGCGGAACCGGCGTGCTCCGCGTCAGCCTCGCGTCCGGGTCGGCGCCCGCCGCCAGCAGCACCTGCAGGAGGTCCGCATCCGCACGCAGCACCGCGGCGTGCAGGGCGCTGTAGCCGGCGCCCGCCGCGTGCGGGTCGGCGCCCCGCGCCAGCAGGAACTCGGCGAGCCGGGCGTTGCCGCTGACCGCGGCCAGGACGAGCGGGCTGTTGCCGTCCGCCGCCGGCCCTTCCAGGTCGGCGCCGGCGTCGAGGAGCAGCCGCGCCGACTCGATGTCGCCGTGGCGCGCGGCGAACAGCAGGGCCGTGAAGCCGCCGGCGTCGAAGAACGTGGCCCCGGCGGGGCTGGTCGTGCTCTGCAGGCCCACGCCGCGCAACTGGCGCACCGTCCGGGTGCGCAGGCCGACCGCGGCGCCGTGCTCCAGCAGCACGCGCGTGACCGCCGGACGTCGATTCGCGGCCGCCCACATCAGGGCCGTCTGCCCCCGCGACGGCTCGCCGGCGTCGACATCCGCCCCGTGGGCGAGCAGCGCCCGCACGGCCGCGGGGTCGCCCGTGGACGCGCAACGCATGAGCAGCGTCTCGCCCGAGCGCAGCGCCCGGTCGGGATCGGCGCCGGCCCCGAGCAAACGCTCGACGACGGCCGTGTTGCGGCCGGCGCAGGCCACCCACAGGGGCGTGGCGCGCAACGCGTTCTCCGCGTTCACGTTCGCACCGGCCGCGAGCAGCCGATCCACGGCCTCGAGGTCGTTCCAGTGCGCCGCCCAGTGGAGGGCCGTGGCGCCGTCGGCCTGCGGCGCGTCGGCGTCCGCGCCCCGGCGCAGCAGGGCCGCCACCGTGTCCCAGTCCCGGCCCCTGGCCGCCTGCACGAGCTGCAGGTCGGATTCCCCCGCCGCGGGGGCGGCGAGCGCCAGCAGGCCGCTCAGCATCCCGCCGGCGACGAGCAACGCCGGCAAGCGGTCACACTTCATGAGCATCCGCCATCATAGCCCTGCGCGGCGCCCAAACCAACCACTTTTCCGCCCGCACGGCGCCCTGCCGACTCTGCCCCTACCACATGCGCCGCAGCAGCTCCAGCAGCGCCGCCTCTCCACCCTGCCGATCGTGCCAGGCGGCGCTCTCCTTCAGCGCTTCGCCGGCGACGATGGGCAGCTCGTCCTCCCGCGCCCCGACGTCGCGCAGGCGGGTCGGCACGTCGAGCGAGCCGATGAACGCGGCCGCGGCGTCCGCGGCCTCCGCGGCCACCGCCGCCGGCTCGCGGCCGTCCGTCGGGATGCCCAGCGCCCCGGCAATCAGCACCTGCTGCGGGAGCGTTTGCGGCGCGAGGAAGCGCATGCAGTGCGGGAGGGTGACGCAGGACGTGACGCCGTGCGGGACGTCCCAGCGCGCGCCGATACTGGTGCCCCAGAATGTGGCTCAGGCGCACGCCCACGCTGATGATGCCGAAGATGGACATCCAGGCCGCGACCTGGCACTCGCCGCGGGCCTCGAGGTTGCCGGGCTCCGCGAGCGAGGCGGGCAGGTGCCGGTGCAACCTGCGGATCGCCTCGACGGCCAGCACGTCGCTCACCGGCTGCGGGTTGACTGACCAGATGGCCTCGATGGCGTGATCGAGGGCCTTGACGCCGGTGGCGGCCCACAGCGCGCGGGGCGTCGGCAGCGTGACCTCCGGATCGAGAACGACCGTGCGCGGGCAGATCCGCGGGTCGTTGCGGAGACCCTTGACCCGCGTGTCCTCGTCGGTGATGCCCGCGAAGGGCGTGAACTCGCCGGCGGACAGGGTGGTCGAGACCGCGATCTGCGGCATGTCCGCCTGGGGCCGGCCGTCCGCGAGCAGCTCCAGCGCCACGATCTTCGCCGCGTCGATCGGGCTGCCGCCGCCGAAGGCCACGAGGGCGTCGGCGTTCACCTCCCGGGCCTGCCGGACCGCGGCGGCCACGGTCCGGCTCGGGACGTGCTGGCGAATGCCGGCGTGCGTCCCGGCCCAGCGCGCGCCCAGCAGGCGTTCGAGGCGCTGCACGAGAGCGGTGCGCGTCGCCAGGCTGTTGCCCGTCAGGATGAGCGCCCGCCGCCGGCCGAGGCGGTCGAGCTCGCCCGCGACCCGGTCCAGCGCCCCGGTTCCGAAGATCACCTTCTCGAGCTGCGGGAACCTGTATTCGCGAATCATGCCGCCAAGGCTATCAGTCCCCGGCCCGCCCTTCGCGATTGCGCCGCCACCGGCGCCGGTGTAACCTGCATTCGGAACCGTATCTTTCGGCAACACCAGGAGGTCCGACGATGAGAACGTTGCTGGCAGGGGCCGTCGGTCTGGGCGTGCTGCTCGCGGCCGCGTCCGGCGCGGCGCATCACTCCTTCTCGGCGGAGTTCGACATCGAGCAGCCGATCCGGCTGCAGGGCACGCTGACCGAGCTCGAGTGGGTGAACCCGCACGGGTGGATCCACATGGACGTCGTGGGCGAGGACGGCCAGGTCGTGAACTGGGCGGTGGAGATGGGCAACCCGACGTCGCTGCTGCGGCGCGGCCTGCGCAAGGGCGACTTCCCGCCCGGCATCGAGTTCGTCGTCGACGGCTATCTGGCCAAGGACGGCACGCCGACCGCCAACGGCATCACGATAACGTTCCCCGACGGGCGGAACTTCTTCGCCGGCTCGTCCGGCACCGGCGGCCCGGAGCCGCAGCGCTAGGTCCCGCATGGCGACGACAGCAAGGTGGGCGGCGCTGGCCGCGGCCGGGCTGTGCCTGCTCGCGCCGCTGCCGGCGGCCGGGCAGAGCGCCGCCGGGGAGGCGTACGTGCCGCCCCGCACGGCCGACGGCCAGCCGGACCTGCAGGGCATCTGGCAGGCGCTCAACACGGCCGCCTGGGACATCCAGGACCACTCGGCCAGCGCCGGCGTCCCGGCCGGCCAGGGGGTGGTCGTCGGCAACGAGATCCCCTACCAGGCGTGGGCGCTCGAGCAGAAGCAGGAGAACTTCGAGAACCGCCACACGGCCGACCCCGAGACGCAGTGCAACATGCCCGGCGTCCCGCGGATAACCTACATGCCGTATCCGTTCCAGATCCTCCAGTTCGAGGACCGGATACTCATCCTCTACGAGTACATCCACGTCACGCGCACCATCTACATGGACGGGAGCCCGCATCCCGAAGGACACATCGACTTCTGGATGGGCGACTCGCGCGGTCACTGGGACGGCGACACGCTGGTGGTCGACGTGATCCACTTCAACGACCGGACGTGGTTCGACCGCGCCGGCAACTTCCACAGCGAGGCCCTGCACGTGGTGGAGCGCTACACGCCCACCGGGCCCGACCACCTGCTGTACGAGGCCACCATCGAGGACGAGAAGGTGTTCACGCGGCCCTGGACCATGCGCATGCCGCTCTACCGGCGCCAGGAGCCGGACATCCAGCTCCTGGAATACGAGTGCTACGCCTACTCCGAGAGCGAGCTGGCGGCCGACAAGTGAGGGAGGATCCCATGAGTCATCGCACTGCCATCCTCGCGGTTGCGCTCCTGGCCGTGCTGGCGGCCGCCCCGCTGGCGGCCCAGGACGCGCCGCTCCCGCGCACGGCCGACGGCCGCCCCGACCTGCAGGGCTACTGGGACGGCGGCCCGACGAACGCCTCGCACAGCATCGAGGACGGCTGCTGCGACGCCGAGCACGCCAGGATGCAGAGCCGCGGCCCGGAGCGGCTCGGCCTGCCGGTGCCCGTGATCATCGACCCGCCGGACGGGCGCATCCCCTACCAGCCGTGGGCGGCCGAGCGGCGCACGGAGTTCCTGTACGACATGGAGACGCCGACCGAGCTGGCGCACATCGATCCGGAGGATCGCTGCCTGCTGGTCGGGGTGCCGCGCAGCAACTACCGGGGCGACCTGCAGATCCGCCAGAACGACAGCCACGTCGTGTTCCTCTACGAGTGGGCGCACGCCTACCGCGTCGTCCCGACCGGCGGGCAGGCGCACGTGGGCGGCGACATCCGGCTGTTCAACGGCGACTCGCGCGGCCGCTGGGAAGGCGACACGCTCGTCGTCGACGTGACGAACTTCAACGACGTCCCCTGGCTCGACTCGCACGGCAGCTTCTACAGCGAGGCGCTGCACGTGGTGGAGCGCTGGAACCTCGTGGACGCCGACACGCTCCGCTACGAGGCGACCGTCACCGACCCGAACGTGTTCACGCGGCCCATGACGCTGGCGTTCACGATGGGCCGCATCGGCGGCGACGGGTACGAGTTCTACGAGGAAGGGTGCTGGGAGGGCGTCACCAACAAGCACCGGCTGGCGGCCGGCCGCCTCGCCGTGGCCGCCGGCGAGCGGCGCCTGCACACGCACGAGGAAGTGCCCCGGTAGCCCGATGCCGCCTGCCGGCCGCGCGCGATCGATGCTGCTGGCCGCCGGCGCGGCGTTCGTCGCGCTGGCGGCTGCGGCCGAGGCCCAGCCGGGCGGGGGGAGCGGGCAGCTCCAGCTCCCCAACCCGTACCGGCTGGTCGAGGACTGGCCTACCCTGCCGCCGGACATGAACGGCGGTCGCTGGGGCGAGCTGATCCGCGTGCAGCTCGATCCCGACGGCAACATCTGGATCTTCCACCGCTGCTTCAACACCGTGCCCGCGGGCTTCGCGACGTGCGTCGGCCGCAGCGACCCGCCGCTGCTGCAGTTCGACCCGGCGGGACGGCTGCTGGCGAGCCTGGGCGCCGGGATGTTCGCGTTCCCCCACGGCTTCACCGTCGACGCGGAGGGCAACCTCTGGACGACCGACGCGAACGGGGACGCGACGGTGCTCGGGATGGCTGCGCGCGCCGCGGCCGGCCCGTTCGCGGGCGCCCCGCTGGGCCAGCAGGTCTTCAAGCTGAGCCCCGGGGGCGAGGTGCTGCTGACGCTCGGCGAAGCCGGCGTGGCCGGCAGCGGCCCGGACACCTTCGACCGGCCGACCGGCGTCGCCGTCGCGCCCAACGGCGACATCTTCGTCACCGACGGGCACGGCACCAACGACCGCGTGCTGAAGTTCTCCGCGGACGGCCGGCTCATCAAGACCTGGGGCCGCACCGGGTCCGGCCCCGGCGAGTTCGACCAGCCCCACGACATCTCGATCGGCGGCTCGCAGGGCCACGTCTTCGTCGCCGACCGCAGCAACAACCGCGTGCAGATCTTCGACCAGGACGGCAACTTCATCGCCGCCTGGACGCAGTTCGGCCGGCCCAGCGCGCTGCACGTGGCCGCCGACGACACGCTCTACGTGAGCGACTCGCAGTCGAACTCGACCGTCAACCCCGGCTACGTCCGGGGCATCACGGTCGGCAGCGCCAGCGACGGCTCGCTGCGCGCCTTCATTCCCGACCCCGACCTCGCCGACGCCGACGCGACGCGCATCTCCGGCGCGTCCGGCATCACGGCCGACGCCGAGGGCAGCATCTTCGCCGCCGACGTCGGTCCGCACACGCTGCGGAAGTACGTCAGGGCGAATCCCTGACGGCCCGGCGTCCGCCAAGTTCCGCGGCCTCCGGCGGCCCGGGTCCGACTCCCCGTACACTGGAGGCGATGGCCAGAGGGGTCGCGCGGCCGCCCGTCTCCATCGCCGGCGTGCGTCTGGACCTGGGCGGCGGGCGGCGCGGGACCGACATGGGCCCGTCGGCGGTGCGTCTGGCCGGCCTGCACCACGCGCTGCGCCGGGCCGGCTTCGAGGACGTGGCCGACCTCGGCGACATCGAGTGCCCGGGCGCCGAGACCGCCGACCCCGGCTCGGCGCAGGCGCACTTCCTGGAGCCCATCGCCGCCGCGTGCCGCCAGGTGGCGCGCACGGTGCGCGGCATCCTCGACGCCGGCCGCATCCCCATCCTGCTCGGCGGCGACCACAGCCTGGCGGCGGGCAGCGTCGCCGGCCTGGCCGCGCACCATCGCCGCGCCGGGCGGCAGGTGGGCGTCGTCTGGGTGGACGCCCACGGCGACATGAACACGCCGGAGACGAGCGAGTCGGGCAACGTCCACGGCATGCCCCTGGCCGCCCTGCTCGGGCTGGGGCCACCGGAGCTGACGAAGATTGGGGGGAGCGGACCCAAGCTCACGCCCGACCGCGTGGCGCTCGTGGGCATCCGCGATCTGGACCCCGCGGAGCGCGAGCTCGTGAAGCAGTCCCGCGTGGGCGTGTTCACCATGTCGGACATCGACCAGCAGGGCATCGCCGCCGTGATGCGGGAGGCCATCCGGCGCGCGCAGGGTGCCAACGGCCTGTTCCACGTGAGCTTCGATCTGGACGCCGTCGACCCGCAGTACGCGCCCGGCGTCGGCACCGTCGTGGACGGCGGGCTGACCTACCGCGAGGCGCACCTGGCCATGGAGCTGTGCGCCGCGGCGGGCGGGCCGACCTCCCTGGAGATGGTGGAGATCAACCCCATCCTCGACGTGCAGAACCGCACCGGCAAGCTGGCGATGAGCCTCATCCTGTCGGCGCTCGGCAAGTTCATCTACCGCGACTGACAAGACAACCCTGCCGCGCATGGCCTGCGACGTCCGTGCCGCCGGCAGTACAATAGCTCGGTGTCGCGCGCTGACACGGACGCGCGCAAGGGAGGCCGAACATGTCACGCAGGGTGTTCGCGACGAGGAACCTGGTGTCCGCGGCAGCGGCGGTCTTCCTGATCGCGCTGGTCGCCATCGAGACGGGTCGCTCGCAGGGCGCCGCCATTCCCATGGACGGCGACGACATCGCCGGCGTGGTGACCGGCCCCAGCGGTCCCGAAGCCGGCGTCTGGGTGATTGCCGAGACCCGCGAGCTGCCGACCCGTCACATCAAGATCGTCGTGACCGACGATGCGGGGCGCTACCTCATCCCCGACCTGCCGGACGCCGCCTACGACGTCTGGGTGCGTGGCTACGGGCTCGTGGACTCGGACCGGGTGCGGGCCGAACCCGGGGATGCGGTCGACCTGACGGCCGTCGTCGCACCGGACGCCAGGGCGGCTGCCCACTACTACCCGGCCCAGTCCTGGTTCGCGTTGCTCCATGTGCCCCCGCCGAGCGAGTTTCCAGGCACCGGTGCTCAGGGCAACGGCATCTCGCCCGCCATCGAGAGTCAGGGCGCATGGATCCGAGGCGTCATCAACACGGACGGGTGCATCGGATGCCACGCCATGGGCAACCAGGCCACGCGGGAGATCCCGGACGCCCTCGGCGATTTCGATTCGCATGTCGACGCCTGGGACCGCCGCATCAAGTCGGGCCAGGCCGGGATCAACATGGACCGGCGGTTGAACCAGGTCGGGCGCGGACCCGCGCTCGCGATGTACGCCGACTGGACCGACCGCATCGCGGCGGGCGAGTATCCGGGAGCTCGGCCGTCCCGACCAACCGGCGTCGAGCGCAACGTCGTCGTCAGCCTCTGGGACTGGGCCGATCCCCGTGCGTACATGCACGACCTGATCTCGGCCGACAAGCGACACCCGGAGATCAACGCCCACGGTCCGGTGTATGGAGCCGCGGAGAACAGCACCGACTACATGCCGCTGCTGCATCCGACAACGAGCACCGCGACGAAGGTGGACCTGCAGGTGCGCGACCCGAACACGCCGACCACGGCCGAGACGCTGCCGCTCATGCCATCCCCGTACTGGGGTGACGAAGTCATCTGGGACAGCCAGAGCAACGCGCACAGCTTCGCCATGGACCGCCGGGCTCGCGTGTGGATCGCAGCCCGCGTACGTCCGGCCGAGACCCGGGCCTTCTGTCAGGCGGGGTCGAGCCATCCGGCGGCACAGGCCTTTCCGATCGAGCGCAGCAACCGGCAGATGCAGTTGTGGGACCCGGAGACGCAGCAGATCACCACGATCGATACCTGCTATGGAACGCACCACCTGAACTTCGACTGGGACGACAAGCTGTGGTTCACCGGCAGCGGACCGGTCGTGGCCTGGTTCGATACGAGGGTGTACGACGAGACCGGCGACGAGGAGCTGGCACAGGGCTGGACGGTTCAGGTGCTCGACACGAACGGCAACGGTCGCCGCGACGAGTACGTCGAGCCGGGCGAGCCGCTCGATCCGACCAAGGACACGCGGATCGAACGCGGGTTCTACGGCGTCGCGCCGAGTCCCGCCGACGGGTCGATCTGGGGGTCGACGATGGGCTTCCCCGGGGGACTCGTCAGGCTGGTGCCGGGTGACGACCCGGTGCACACCGCGCTCGCCGAGTTCTTCGAGGTGCCGTGGTTCGACCCGGATGTGCCCGAGCAGGGCTACTCGCCGCGCGGGATGGACGTCGACAGCAACGGCGTGGTGTGGACCGTGTTGTCCAGCGGCCACCTGGCGAGCTTCGATCGCACCCGGTGCGAAGGTCCGCTCAACGGGCCGGCGGCGACCGGCCGGCACTGCGGCGAAGGCTGGACGCTCTACCCGTTCCCGGGGCCCAACTACGTGGGCGCCGAGGACAATGCGAGCGCCGATTCCGCGTACTACAACTTCACCGACCGGTTCAATCTGCTCGGTGTCGGCGAGAACGTGCCGCTCGCCACCGGCAACCTGTCCGAGGCGCTGCTCGCTCTGGTGGACGGCGAGTTCCTGACGTTCCGCGTGCCGTACCCGCTGGGGAGCTTCTATGCGAAGGGTCTCGACGGGCGCATCGATGATCCGACGACGGGATGGAAGGGGCGCGCGGTCTGGACCACGTCCGGCAGCCGGGCCCCGTTCCATGCCGAGGACGGCAAGGAGGCGGTCGCGCCGGTCTTCAAGTTCCAGGTGCGGCCCGACCCGCTGGCGCACTAGCGCAAGGAGACTGGAGCATGCCTGCCGCACTGCCCCGCCTCGGTCGCCGGGCCTTCCTGGCGCTCACGGGCGCCGCGCTGGGCGCCGCGCCGCTCCACGCGCTCTCGAGTCGGGCCGGCGCGGCGATCCGTGGCCAGGCGCCGGCCGGCGGGCGGATGCGGGGCGAGGTGGGCTACGGCCCGCTGCGACCCGTTCGCGATGAGACGACGGGCCTGCCGCTGCTGCACCTCCCCGCGGGTTTCCGCTATCTGACGTTCGGGTGGACCGGGGACCCGCTGGCCGACGGAAGGCCGACGCCGCCCGCGCACGACGGCATGGCCGCGTTCGCCGGCGGCGGCAGCCGCATCCGGCTGATCCGCAACCACGAAGTGCGGAGCGGCGGCGCGTTCGCCGACCATCCGCTGTACGACGAGATCGGCGGGGGCGGCACGACGACCATCGAGTTCGACACCGCAACCGGCACGGTGCACGACGCGTGGACCAGCCTTGCGGGCACCGCGGTCAACTGCGCCGGGGGTCCGACCCCATGGGGATCGTGGCTCACCTGTGAGGAAACCGTGCACGGGCCGGGCTTCGACCCTTCGCTGCCGTCGTTGTCCTTCCAGCAAAACGTCCCCGACTACCGCCGGCCGCACGGGTACGTCTTCGACGTCCCGGCCGACGGCGCGGCGACGGCCGAGCCGCTCCGAGCGATGGGCCGGTTCGTTCACGAGGCGGTGTCGGTCGACCCTGCTACCGGCATCGTGTACGAAACCGAGGACCGCAGGGCGGCCGGCTTCTACCGCTTCTTGCCGAACGAGGCCGGGAATCTCGCGGCCGGCGGCCGCCTCGAGATGCTGGCCATCGCCGGCGCGCCGCGGAGCGACCTGCGCAAGGGCCAGACCGCGGACACCTGGCGGCCCGTGTCCTGGGTGCCGATCGAAGATCCGGATCCGGCCGAGACTGCCGAGCACAGCGTCTTCGAGCAGGGCGCCGGCGGCGGCGGCGCGACGTTCGCGCGGCTGGAAGGAACGTGGTACGGCGACGGTCGGGTCTTCATCGTGTCGACCGACGGCGGCGAAGCCGAGGCCGGTCAGGTCTGGGAGTACGATCCGGGCCGCGAGCGCCTGCGGCTGATCTTCGAATCGCCGGGCAAGGACGTGCTGGACATGCCCGACAACCTCTGCGTGAGCCCGCGCGGCGGTCTGGTGCTGTGCGAGGACGGCGACACGGACAACTACGTCCGCGGTCTGGCTCTCGACGGAGAGATTTTTCCGTTCGCCAGGAACAACGTCGTCGTCGACGGCGAGCGCAACGACTTCGCGGGCGACTTCCGCGACCGCGAGTTCGCCGGCGCCACCTACAGCCCGGACGGCCGCTGGCTCTTCTTCAACGCCCAGACCCCCGGGATCACGTTCGCGGTGACCGGTCCGTGGACCGGCGGCGGCCTTTAGCTCTCGCTGCTGGCTGCCGGCAGTCGGCAGCGGCACGCTCTCACGTTCCGGGCAGGGCGAACGCCAGCAGCTCGGCCGGCACGTCGCGGCCGCCGACGGCGACGACCAGGTACTGCCGGCCGCCCAGCAGGTAGGTCATCGGCGTGCCGGTCTGCGGGGCCGGCAGGTAGACCGCGCCGACGTTCTCGCCGGTGGCCTTGTCGTAGGCGCGCAGCATGGCGCCGCGCCGGCCGTCGGGCGTGGTGATGAAGCCGCCGTCGGCCGCCTGCCGGCCGCCCTCGCCGGAGATGAGCAGCGTCCGCGTGGTCAGCGTGCCGACCGGCCCCTGCCGCCCCGTGCGCGGGATGTCGACGCCCTGCAGCGCGGGATGGGCCTTCACCCAATCGGGGGTCTCGCCGTGGGCGACCTGCCAGACGATCTCGCCGCGGTTGAGGTCGATGGCCGTGATGCGCCCCCAGGGCGGCTTCATCAGCGGCAGTCCCTGCACCGTCATGCCCGGCCCGCCGGCGGGGCCGTTGATGTAGTCCATGTCCGAGCGCGCCGGGTCGTTGCGCAGCGCGAGGACGCGGCTCAGCGTGTGCGAGAAGAGGTACAGGATGCCGGTCTCCGGATCGTAGGAGCCGCCCGGCCAGTTGGCGCCGTTGGGGACGAACAGCGTCCCGTACAGGTCGCCGGCGCCGCGCGTGATGGGCGGCGTGAAGATGGGGCCGGTGCGGTACTGCTGGACGATGCGCCGCGCCTCGGCCTCGATCTCCGGCGTCAGGTCGATGATCTCGTCGAGCTCGAAGCCCTGCCGCTCGAACGGCGGCGGCTTGGTGGGGAACGGCTGCGTCGGCGAGTACCACTCGCCCGGAATGTCGCCGGCCGGCACGGGGCGCTCCTCGATGGGCCACACCGGCTCGCCCGTCACCCGATCGAACACGTAGACCCAGCCCTGCTTGGTCGGCTGCGCAATCGCCTTGATGTCGCGGCCGTCGACCGTGATGTCGGCCAGGATCGGCGCGCACGGGACGTCGTAGTCCCACAGCGGGTGATGGACGAACTGGAAGTGCCAGAGCCGCTCGCCGGTGCGGAGGTCCACCGCCACCAGGCTCTCGGCGAACAGGTTGTCGCCCGGGCGGTGCCCGCCGTAGTAGTCGCCGGTCGGGATCTCGATCGGCAGGTAGGCGATGCCGAGCTCGGCGTCGACCGTCATCTGGGTCCAGACGCCCGTGTTGCCCGTGTACTCCCACGAGCCGTCCTCCCACGTCTCGTTGCCGAACTCCCCCGGCTGCGGGATCGTGTGGAAGATCCACAGCCGCTCGCCGGTGCGCGCGTCGAAGCCGCGGATGTAGCCCTTCGCGTTGCGGCGCGAGGGCGGCGTGCCGCCGGGGCGGCTGGCGGCGCCCACGAGCACGACGTCGCCGGCCACGACCGGCGCGCCGTTCCAGGCCAGCTCGCTCGTGAGCGGGTCGAGGTCCTGGTCGTTGTTCTGCTTCAGATCGACGATGCCGTCGACGCCGAAGTCGGCGACCGGCAGGCCGGTCGCGGCGTCGAGCGCCACGAGCTGATAGCCGATCGTCACGAAGTAGATGCGCGCGTCGCCGGCGCCGTCCGTCCAGTAGCCCACGCCGCGGCCCGAGAGCCGCCGCACCGACTGCGCCGCGCGCTCGCCCTCGTCGAGGCGGTACAGCCAGAGGTACTCGCCGGTCGCCGCGTCGAGCGCGACGACGGCGCGCCGGCTGCCGGCCGTAGTGTAGAGCACGCCGTCCACCACGAGCGGGGTCGACTGCAGGTTGAAGTCCGGACGCGGCCCGAGGTTGTCGGTCCGGAAGCGCCAGGCGACCTCGAGGTCGTCGAAGTTGCCGGCGTCGATCTGGTCGAGCGCCGCGTAGCGCGTGGCGCCGAGGTCGCCCGCCCACGTGCGCCACTCGCCGTCCGCGGCGCCGTGCTGCGCGTCCGCCGGCGCGCCGCCGGCCAGCGCCGCGGCAATCAGGAAGCAGAAGGCCCGGCGCAGGCCGGACGAGCACGCCGTGCGGGTCAGGGAATCTCGCATCAGTGGTTCCTCGCGTTCCGATCCGCGAGTATCCTATAGATCTCGACCCAGATCCCGAAGCATGTCGCGCCTGCCGCGCGGCACGACGCCCGGCGCCGTCGCGCCGAGTTGCCAGCCAGCAGCCCGGGGCGCTGCCGGCTGGCCGGCCCGGTTCGCGGGCCAGGAGGACATGATGCCGAAGACGTTGCTCGCGGTGCTGGCGCCCATCGCTCTGATCCTGTCGTTCGCCTGCGGGGGCGGCGAGCCCGCGGCCGAGCCCGAGGAAGCGATGGCGGAGATGTCGAACCCCGCCGACAAGTTCGCGGGCGCCTGGTCGCTGGTGCGGCGCGAGCGCCGCGACGCGGACGGCATGGACGTGGAGCCGCCGGTCGACAACCGGGTCGGCTACATCATCTACCACCCCTCCGGCTACATGGGCGTGACGACCATGAGCCCCGACCGGGCGGCGTACTCCGAGGGCGGGCCGACGGCGGAGGAGGCCCTGGCGCAGATGGGGACCTACAACTCCTACTTCGGGCGCTTCAGCGTCAACGACGAAGGCGGGTACGTCACCCACCACCTCGAGGGCAGCCTCGACCCGAGCGGCGCCGGCTCGGACTACCAGCGCTTCTTCACGTTCAGCGACGACGGCAACACGCTGACGCTGCAGCCGCCGCCCGACGAGGACGGCGTGCGGTCGTTCATCACCTGGGAGCGGCTTCCCGACCTGGCGGAAGCCGAGCTGACCGAGACCCACCGGCGGCTCTTCGGCTTCTACCGCATCGAGTCGATCACCCGCGAAACGACCGACGGCGAGCCGGTCGAGGCCGAGCAGTACGAGACGGCGTACATCATCTACGCGCCGTCGGGTCACATGGCCGTCCACCTCATGCGGGGCGGCCGCATGCCCTACGCCGGCGACGAGCCGACCGCCGAGGAGGCGCTGGCGACGGTGCTGAGCTACGGCAGCTACTTCGGCCCGTTCTCGGTGAACGAGGAGGGCGGCTACCTCGTCCACCACCGCATCGGCAACGAGGACCCCGGTCAGAGCGGGACGGACGCCCAGCGCTTCTACGAGCTGACGGACACGCACCTGGCGCTGCAGCCGCCCGCGGCCATGGACGACCAGGGGCGGGAGGTGCAGGGCACCATCCTCTGGGCGCGGATCAGCGACTGAGCGCCGGGGCGGCCGCTCGGCGGCCGTTCACGGTCGAGGCTCCCCGCGCCCGGCGGCGGCAGCAGTCTGCCGGGCGCCGACGCCGGGCGCGGGTCCTGTTCTAGAACAGCGCGATCGGGTTGAGCGGCGAGCCGGTCCCGCCGCGGATCGGCAGGGGCGCGGCCATCAGCATGAACTCCCAGCGGTTGCGCTCGGCGGCCGCCGCGGCCAGCGCCTCGAGGTCGCAGTTGTCGAACATGTGCACGCCGAGGTAGAGCAGCGCGAAGTCGTGCACCGCGCCGGGCAGCTCCGACGGCGCGACGTAGGTCGGGTGGTCGCTGCCCATCAGCGCGATGTCGCGCTCCTTCAGCCACGGGATGACCGACGGGTGCAGCCCGGCCGAGCGCCCGCCGGGGCGGCGCCCCCGCAGCCACGGACCCTCGGCGGCGCGGCGCGCCCACACCCCCGTGCGGACGAACAGCGCGTCGCCGGCCGAAACGCGCACGCCGGCCTGCGCCTCCCACGCCTCCAGATCCTCGACGTAGATCGGCATCCCCGGCTCCAGCCAGGGCACGCCCCTGAGCCGCGGAATGTCGATGAGGACGCCGCGCGTCACGATGCCGCTCTTCAGGTTGTGGATGGAGTTCTTCGGGTGCCCCTCCGCAACCGCGTCGGGGTCCGGCGCGTAGCCGTTGTAGAACACGCCGTCGTCGTTGATGTGCGCCAGCGCGTCGAGGTGCGTGTGGGAGATGCCGTGATAGCGCACCGCGATGCGGTCCGAGCTGATGCCGATCATCTCGTGCTCGTAGGGATACGGGTTGTCGACCGCCTCGACGGTGTTGGCGTCGCCGGCCAGCGACACCGTGAAGCCGTCCTCGACCAGCGCCACCGCCTCCAGCCGCTTGGCGGGCGTGACGAGGTTCAGCGCGCCGATCTCGTCGTCGGCGCCCCAGCGCCCCCAGTTGGTGAGCTCGGCCTTCCACTGCTCGTACTGCGCCTCGGTGACGGCCCGCTCGGACTCGCCGCTCTGGGCCGACGGTCCGGACGCCGCCAGGGCCGCAAGCAGCAGGACCGCCGACGCGCACGCTGTCATCTTCGTCATGTTCCCCTCCCGGGTGACGGTTGGCCGATTGTAGCCTTCCCCGGCCCGCGCCAATCGTGCTACGTTCGGGGAATTGAAGCCCGGATCTTCGGGAAAGCACGGAGGGAATCATGGGCAGGCGACTTGGATTCTTCGTAGCGGCCGCGATGCTGGCGGCCGGACCGGCGGCGGCACAGGACGTGGAGGACGTGCAGGCCGTGCTGCAGGCGGCCGCCGACACGATGGGCGTGACCGACATGATGTCCATCGAGTACAGCGGGAGCGGCTGGGTCGGCCGCCTGGGCCAGAACTACGCGCCGGCCGACGACTGGCCGCGCTTCGAGCTGGCCGAGTACACGCGCACCATCGACTTCGAGACCAACTCGTCGACGGAGCGGCTGGTCACCCGGCAGGGCGACTACGCCGCCCGCGGCGGCGGCGCGCCCATCGTGGGCGAGCGGCGCGAGACGCGGATGGTCAGGGGCGAGCATGCCTGGAACGCGGGGATCGATCGCGACATCCCCATGCCCCAGGCCGCGGAGCTGCGCCTGCTCGAGATATTCCTCACGCCGCACGGGTTCCTCAAGGGCGCCATGGCCGGCGATCCGATCGCGGTCACGCGCAACGAGTACGGCCAGCGGGTGACCGTCGTCTCGTTCATCGCGCTCGGCAAATACCGGATCAACGGCACCATCACCGAGGACCACGTCATCGAGCGGGTGCAGACCTGGCTGCCGAACCCGATCGTCGGCGACCTGTACTACGAGACCGTCTACACGAACTACCAGGACGCCGGCGGGGGCATGATGTTCCCCATGAACTGGCATCAGCACCAGGACTTCGATGACGGCGCCCACGAGCCCAACGTCAGCGGCGGCGACCACACGTTCGGCCTCACCACCATCGACGGCGTCCGCGTGAACGTGGACGGCGCCGCGCTCACGGTGCCCGACAACGTGCGCAACGCCACCGTGCCGCCCCTCCGCGTGGAGACCGAAGAGGTGGCCGACGGCATGTGGCTCATCGCCGGCGGGACGCACCACAGCGTGGCCGCGGAGTTCGGCGACTTTGTGGCGGTCATCGAGGCGCCGCTCAACGAGGCGCGCTCGCTCGCCGTCATCGCCGAGGTGATGCGCCTCGTGCCGGACAAGCCCATCCGCTTCATCGTGACCACGCACCATCACTGGGACCACCTGGGCGGCATGCGCGCCTACGTGCACGAGGGCGCCACCGTCATCACGCACGAGGGCAACCGGCCGTACTACCAGGAGGTCCTGCGCGCCCGGCCGTGGCTGCTCGAGCCCGACCGGTTCTCGCTGTTCCCGCCCGAGGAGTGGTCGGAGGGCTACATCTTCGAGACGCTGCGCGAGAAGTACGTCCTCGCCGACGCGACGCGCCAGATGGAGCTGCACCACGTGCAGCGCCTCGCCCACGTGGCCGGCATGCTGATCGCATACTTCCCGGAAGAGAAGATCCTGGTGCAGGCGGACCTCTACACGCCGCCGTCTCCGGGGCGGCCGCTGCCGGACCAGCCGACCGGCAGCCACCAGGCGCTCTACGACAACGTGCAACGGCTCGGGCTCGAGGTCGAGACGATCGTCCCGATTCACGGCCGCCCGGCGCCGTGGTCCGACTTCGAGGCGTTCATCACCGGCGCGCAATGATTCGTCCTCCCGCCGGGCCGCGCGGCAGCCCCGCCAGGGTGCGGGGCGCCGCGCCCTCGGCGCCGGCGCGAGAGAACGAGCGCGGCGATCCGTTAGACTGCTTGTTCGGCCCGCTTCCAGGAGAAGAGCGATGCGCAGATGCCAGCACCGGTCCGTGCCCGTGACGCGCCGCGACGCGCTGCGGCGGCTCGGCGCCGCGGGAATCGGAATCGCCGCGGCCCCGGCCCTCTCGTCCCGGCTCCAGGCGGCCCCGCTGGCGCAGGCCGGCGGCAGCGGCGTGACGTTCCCGGAGGGCGCGATCATCCGCACGCTGCTCGGCGACGTCGACCCCGAGGAACTGGCGGGCGGCGCCACCCTGTTCCACGAGCATCTGTCGCTCAGCGACCCGCTGCCGCCCTGGGTGACGCCCCCGGAGGACGCCCAGCCGCACTTCACCGCCGACCTGGACCTGATGGAGGAGGAGGTGAACGCGACTGCGGCCGACGGCGTGAGCTGCATCGTGAACGGCGGCACCAGGGACCTCGGCCAGAACCCCGCCAGGCTGATGGAGCTGGCCGGGCGGGTCAACCTGCACATCGTCCTGGCCGGCGGCCTGTGGACGCAGCGGCGCTACCCGCCGGAGATCGCGCAGCAGACCGAGGAAGAGGTGGCCGCGGACTTCATGCGCGACGCCGAGGCCGAGCGCTGGGGCGCCATCGGCGAGATCGGCTCGTCGATGACCATGCACCCCGACGAGCGCAAGGTGCTGCGCGCGTCGTGCCTGGTCCACCAGCGCACAGGGCTGCCGCTCTTCACGCACACGCCGCACGAGGGCTGCTCGCAGTGCGCGCTCGACCAGCTCGACATCATCGAGGAGATGGGCGTCGACCCGCGGCTCATCTGCATCGGCCACCTCGCCGACATCACCGGCGACCCGACGGCCGAGCTGCACAAGGAGCTCGCGCGGCGCGGCGCGTTCCTCGGCTTCGACACCGTCGGCCACCAGATCACGCAGGGCGACGCCGAGAAGGTGAAGATGATCGTCTCGTGCATCGACGCCGGCTACGAGGACTACGTGCTGCTGTCGGCCGACTTCGCCCGCGAGGCGGAGCTCAAGGCCAAGGGCGGCGCCGGCTACTCGTCCGTCCTGCACATCTTCGTCCCGAAGCTGCGCTACGCGGGCGTGCCCGACGAGACGATCCACAAGATCCTCGTCGACAACCCGCGGCGCTTCCTGGCCTTCGTGCCGAAGAACATGTAGAGGCGCGGGGCGGCCCGCCCGCCCCGCCGTCGCCCGTGCCCCATTCAGCGGAGAGATGTCCGAGTGGTTGAAGGAGCACGCTTGGAAAGCGTGTGTAGGGGTAATCCTCCTACCGTGGGTTCGAATCCCACTCTCTCCGCCATTCATTTGCGGTTCGCCAGCGGGCGCCGCAGCACCGGGCCCTGCAGGTCGAGGCCGCGCGCCGGGCGCCGGGAGTCGAACGATGGTTGTGAGCGCTGCGAAGACCCCGGTCACTGCCGACGAGCTGCCCGCCCTCTCCGCCCGCCTCTCGGCCCTGGGCAAGCGCGCGGAGCTCGTGGGAGGACACCTGATTGTCATGGCGCCGGCGGGAGGACGACACGGCCAGGTCGCGCACAGGCTCGGGCTCTTCATCGGGAACCACGTCCTGGAACGGAATCTCGGCCGGGTCTTCGCCGCGGAGACCGGCTTCGTTCTGCGGCGCGATCCGGACACGGTGCGTGCGCCGGACGCAGCTTTCGTGGCCGGTGAGCGGTTGGGAGCAGGGGAGATTCCGGCCGGGTTCCTGGAGATGGCGCCGGACCTGGCGGCAGAGGTCGTCTCTCCCGGCGATTCCGCCGCCGCCGTCCGCGACAAGGTCCGGGACTGGCTGAAGGCGGGCACGCGAGTCGTCTGGGTCGTCTGCCCCGAGACGCGGTCGGTGGTGGTGCACCGTCGAGGGCATCCGGAGATGGCGCTCTACGAAGCGGACGTGCTGGGCGGGGACCCTGTGTTCGAGGACTTCGCCGTCCCCGTCCGGGAGCTGTTCACGTAGAGTCCGAGAAACCAACTGCCGGCCGGTCCCGGTCCGACGAAACTCGCAGACCGCCGCCCTCAGCTCGCACTCAACTGGAACCCCGATCACGACCCCAAAAGCTGTAGCCACAGGGGCGACAATGAAGGCTGCTCAGCGCGCGGTCCTCGGCTTCAGCGGCTTGCCGGTCACCTCCTCGAACATCGAAGCGGCCTCGTCCTCGCCCACGTCCGCCTCCTGCATCAGGCAGTCGATGGTCTCGGCCGGATAGGCCGGTTCGTGCTCCAGCGCCGCGCACAGAACCCGGCTGGCCATGGCAACAGCAGACGATGGCCGCCTCTCAGAGAAACGTCCGCTGCAGGGACTGAATGAACGCGATGCCCGGCACGTTCTTCCTGCTCAGCCGATCGTCGTTCGTGATGAAGAGGTCCGTGCCACCGGCGGCTGCGCACGCCAGTTGAATGGCGTCGGGCGCCCGGATCGACCGGTCAGCACGGATCGCGGCGAATCGGAGTGCGGCGCGGGCGTCGAACGAGAGCACGGTAACGCCGGCGTCCATCGCCTGCACGTACCGATCCCGCAATTCGTCATCGCGCATCTCGACCGGCTTGACGAGCAGCTCCCCGAGCGTCAGCGTCGACGTCAGCAGCTCGTCGCCACGCTCGATCATCCGCTGTCGCAGCGCCACCACCGACTCGGCCCGGGCGCCTGTCCCCTCAATCAGGTACACGAACAGGTTCGTGTCCCAGAACACGCGGCTCACGACCAGCCCTCGCGGAGCCGCGAGACGTACGCGTCGGCCTCTTCGTCTGCCCAGAGCGTCCTGCCGAGTCCCCGTAGCGCCAGAATGGGGTCGGGCCGGGCATCGACGGCCTGCGCAGCGTACACCGAGCGATACCAGTCGATCAGCGGGCGATACGCTGGCGGGAGCTGGTCCCTCCGCGGCGTCTCCCTGCCCCGGCGATTCGGGTGGCGCGGGTCGCCGGGCCTGAAGAGACGCCGCCGCCCGCGAGCGGTTGCGAACAGCAGGCAGTGCTGTCCGGGATTCGGCTTCTTCTGGGCGACGGCATGGTAGGAGATGTGATGCTTGACACCGGCGCGCAGCGGCCCCGGACCGGCAAGCTGTTCGGCCCGCCGGACGATCTCGCTCATCGCGAAATCCTCCCGGTCGGGATGCTCCCTGTGCAACAGCGCGGTGGCGATCCAGGCTTGATCGGCGACGGTCAGCTTGTCGTTCATGGTCCGTTCTTCGATGATGGATATATTTCATCATGGAATGATTTTAAGGCAACATGAAATGCACTACGCGCGCCCGAGATGCTCCGAGCCCGGGACCCTCACCCGGCACGACCAGCGGGCGACCCGCCTGCGACCAGGGACCCGGCTCGAGATTAGAACGGATCGGCGCGCCCCTCACCCGCGTCCGGTGCTACCATGGCGCGCACGGAGCCTGTGCATCCGGAGGGGACGATGCCGAGCCGCAGGCGCTTCATCGGGCAGACGGCGGCGGCGATGGCCGGCATGGCGCTGGCCGGCGGCGGGTTGCGGGGTGCCGTTGCTTCCGCCGTGCAGGCGGCGCGCCGCGAGGTCGTCGTGGGCGGACGCCGGGTCAGGACGGTGGACGTGCACGCCCACTGCGAGATCCCCGGCATCCGGGACATGATGGGCGCGGGGCCGGGGCCGGATGCGCCGCTCACCATCGGTCCGGACCGCCTGCGGGCGATGAACGCGGCGGGGATCGACGTCGAGGTCCTCAGCATCAACCCGTTCTGGTACGGGGTCGACCGCGACCTGGCGCCCGACCTGATCAGGGCGCAGAACGAGGGCCTCGCCGCCATCTGCGCGGCTTGGCCCGAGCGGTTCGTGGCGCTCGCCACGACCACGCTGCAGCATCCGGACCTGGCGGCCGAGCAGCTCGAGGACGGCGTCACGCGGCTGGGGCTGCGGGGCGGCTCGGTCGGGGCGAGCGTCGGTAGCGAGGAGCTGGCCTCCCGCCGCTTCGATCCGTTCTGGGCCAGGGCCGAGGAGCTGGACGTGCCCATCTTCCTGCATCCGCAGGGCGTGCCCGAGCTTGCGGCGCGGCTGCAGGGCAACGGCTTTCTCGGCAACGTCATCGGCAACCCGCTGGCGACGACCATCGCCCTGTCCCATCTGATATTCGAGGGCACGCTGGATCGCTTCCCGGGGCTGAGGCTGTGCGCGGCGCACGGCGGGGGCTATCTGCCGTCGTACGCCGACCGGTCGGACTACGGGTGCGCCACGCGCCCCGAGCAGTGCGCCGGCGCGCTGGCGCGGCTGCCCACCGAGTACGTGCAGCAGCTCCACGTCGACGCGCTCGTCTTCACGGGCGAGGCCCTGCGCCATCTGGTGGCGGTGCTCGGGGCGAGCCAGGTCGTGATTGGAACCGACTACCCGTTTCCGTGGACGGCAACCCCGGACGACGCCCGGCTGCCGCGCTTCGACGCAGTGGACCACGTGCTCGAAGCGCCGGGCCTGAGCGACGCCGACCGCGCCGCGATTCTGGGGGGCAACGCCGCCCGCCTGTTCGGCATTCCGTTGTAGTGTTTCCCGGCGGCTGGCAACGTGCCGGCGCAACGCGCGAGGAAGATTCGAGAGGGAGGCTGGAGATGGCGAAGAAGGACAGCGACCGCGACGATCCGCGCCTGGAGAACGAGCAGGGCATCAGCCGGCGGGACTTCGTCAGGACGGGAACCGCCGCCGGGCTGGGCGCGGGCGCGCTGCTGACGCCGGACCCCGCGCAAGCGCAGGCGCCGGCCGCCGGCGACGTCGTCTGGGACTACGAGGTCGACGTGGTCATCGCCGGGGGCGGGTGCGCCGGCCTGACCGCGGCCATTCGCGCGCGCGACCTCGGGGCCAGCGTGCTGGTGGTCGATGCCAACTACGACGTCGGCGGCCGGATGCTGCACAGCGGGTCGTACGTCTCCCTCGGCGGCGGCGACCCGGCCCAGCGCCGGGACATGAAGGGCGAGAAGGACAAGGAGGGATTCATCTCCGTCGATCCCGCCGAGGCGCCCGAGGAGCTCGACGACAGCGTCGAGCTGCTCTTCACGGACATCACCGACTGGTCGGTCATCGACCCCAAGGGCCAGAATCCGTACCGCTACAACGAGCGGGAGCTCGTCCGCGCGTGGGCGGAGAACAGCCCGGCCACGCGGCAGTTCCTCATGGACAACTACGTCCGCTTCGCGCGCGTCAGCGGCACGCACGGCGGGGGGGGCCTGTCCCGCGCGCGCGGGGCGCGCTGCTTCCTCATGCTCGGCGACAGGACGGACATGAAGGCCGGCACCATCACGCCGGAGGATGCCGGCGTCGCGGACCCCGAGCGCACGAGCGCGTTCGCGCCGCAGCAGATGAACGACGCGCGCCGCCTCGTCGGCCCCAAGGCCGTGAGCAACGGCGTGGCGCTGGCCCGGCCGCTGGAGTACTCGGCGCGGGAGAAGGGCGTCGAGTTCATGCTGCACCGCCGCTTCGCCGACCTCATCCGCGAGGAACCGTTCGCGGGCCGGGTGCTGGGGATCAAGGCCCACTACTCGCCGCGGCGCCACCCCGAGACCGGCGAGCTGATGCAGAGCTACTGGCAGAACGGCAACGTCGACGAGCGGCGCGAGACGGTGACCATCCGCGCCCGCCGGGGCATCATCCTGGCCAGCGGCGGCCACGCCGGCAATCCCGAGGTCCGCAGCATGTTCTATCCCGCCATGCGGGAGCCCGCCTTCCCGACGAGCGGCGTCGCGCTGCAGGGCCCCCACGGCCAGGACGCCAGCGCGCTCGTCGCCGGCCTGCGGGTGGGCGCCAACCTGGCGGGGATGCACCAGAACCTGTCGTATCCCACGACGTTCCACATCTCGACACGCCTCGGCACCCCGGACGCCTACACGACCATGATGCCCGGGCACCCGACGTTCGGCTTCCGCGGCTCGGCGGGGATCAACGTCGGCACCGTCGGCTTCGAGGAGTTCATCGCCGTGAACCAGGTCGGCAAGCGCTTCTTCAACGAGGTCCGCCTGCCCGCCAAGCCCGGCCTGAACCGCTACCCGGGCGACGGCGGCGCGCCGGGCCAGGGGCTCGACCACAAGCCGCTCGACTGGCGCAACTGCCAGAAGAAGTGGGTCCGGCAGATGTACGACTACGACCACGGCCTCGACGCGGCGCTGGCCATGAACGAGGGGTCCAAGGCGCCCGACTACTACTCTGGACCGCTGTGGGCCATCTTCGATCAGGAGGCCGTGGAGCGGACGGGCTGGGAGCTCCGCTACCCCTACGTGGCGGACAACGGCTACTTCTTCCAGGCGGACACCATCGAGGAGCTGGCCGCGAAGATCGCCGCCGGCCACAAGTACCAGCGCGTGCCGCTGCGCTACCTGGCCGCGACGGTCGCGAAGTGGAACGACTGCGTGGACGCCGGCGCCGACCCCGAATTCGAGCGCGAGGTGGACGCCCCGATGAACCGCATCGACACCCCGCCGTTCTACGCGCTGTCGATCATGGTGGTCTGGCACGACTCCTACGGCGGCCTGCGGTGCAACGGACGCCAGCAGGTCATCGACATGCAGGGGCAGGTGATTCCGGGCCTCTACGCCGGCGGCGAGGCCGTGGGCGGCTTCAACAAGCACGGCCTCGGCAAGGGCCACGTCCACGGCTACATCGCGGGCACGCACGCGGCGAAGGAGGACGCCGACAAGGCGTAGGCGCGCACAGCGCGCCTCGGCGGCAGCGGCGCGGGGCGATGGGGTCCCCGCAAGCGGACGCCGGGGGTCCGGGGCGCAGCCCCGTCCGATCATGGAAGAGCCGCACGCGACGCGGGTCGTCGTCTGGGACACGCCGCCGGCCATCGAGCGCGGACAGCGCTTCGCCGTCAGGCTCGGGGTGGCCTGCTCCGCCCGGCGCCCGCCGGCCGGCTGGGCGGTGGAGGTGCGCGACCACGACGGCGAGTTGCGGGCGACGAGCGCCCTCGGCGACGAGCCGTGGCCCGGGACCGATGCGCTCTACCATGCCGAGGTCACCCTGACGGCCCCGGAAGCCGAGGGCCGATACACCTGGGAGGCCACGGCTCGCACGGACGGGACGGACGGCACGGACGAGGCGGACGGCGCGGACAGGGCGCACGCCGGCGGCAGCGCCCGCTTCGGCGTGCGCGTCGTCTCCCCGCCGGCGTGCCTCCTGACGGTCGTCGCGCTGGACGCGGAGAGCGGGTCGCCGGTGGCGGGCGCGCGGGTGGCCGCGCACCCGTACCGGGCCGTCACCGACGCGCGCGGCGTGGCGGAGATGCGGGTTCCGGCCGGCGAGTACCGGCTCTTCGTGTCGGGCAGGCGCTACCGTCCCTTCCGCTTCGAGGGCGACGTGCGGGCCGACACGACGATTCGCGCCGAGCTGGCGCACGAGGTGGAGCTTTCGGATGCCGATCTCTGGTCCTGATCTCCGCCAGCGGCGCCGGTGCCGACGCGCGCTGGGAACGCCACCTCTCAAGCCGATCGCGGCGGCCGTCCTGGCTCTCGGCTGTCTCGTCGTCCCGCGCGCCGCCGCCGCGCAGGTCGACGATGCCGCCCGCTTCGAGCAGGGCGGGCAGCTCTACGCGGAGCACTGCGCGCGCTGCCACGGCGCTGAGGGCGCCGGCAGCCCGCCGGCGTTTCCGGCGCTGAGCGGCAACGACCGGCTCGCCGACGCGGCCCGGATCGTCCGCATCCTGAATCAGGGCAACGGCAACATGCCGCCGTTCCCGGCCCTCACCGCGGAAGAGACCGCCGCCCTGGCGAGCTACGTCCGCAACGCCTGGACGAACGCCTTCGGCAGCGTGACGACCGGCGAGGCGGCCGCGGCGCTGGAAGCAGTCGCCGACGCCGGACAGGCCGCGTCGGTCTGGGACGGCGTCTTCACCGAGGCCCAGGCGGCGCGGGGCCGGGAGGCCTACTCGGGCGCGTGCAGCTTCTGTCACGGCCGGCGCCTGAACGGCGCGCCGGACGATCCCGACATGCGGTCGACGCCCCCGCTGGTGCGGGCCCGGTTCCTGCGCGAGTGGGACGGCCGCTCGCTGGCCACCCTGTTCGCGTACACCAGGCAGACGATGCCCGAGGACAACCCGGGCTCCATGACCGACCAGGAGTTCGTCGACGTCATCGCCTACATGCTCTCGGTCGGCGGGATGCCGGCCGGCGACGACGAGCTCCCGCCCGATCCGCTGGGCCTCGCGCACATCGTCATCCGGCAGCGGTAATACGATTCCCTCGGCGGACCCGTAGCCGGGCCCGCGCACGCGGAGATCACCCGGGGAGGGCACAGATCCGCCGAGTTTTCCGCAACGGATTGCGCGAGAGGTAGAATCGGGAAGAATGTCCGCAGAACTGATCGCGACGGTACTGACCGGGGTCGGCGTATTGATCGGCGTGTGGCGAATGGTGGAAGGCGTGCGGCGCGATCTGGCGAACCGAATCGACGCGGTGGACCGACGCGTGGATGCCGTCAACACACGGATCGACAACATCCTGCTGGCAGACCGGCGGCCTTCAACGACGTAGAAGTGCAGCGGTATTGCCGAGCAGGAACGACGGCGGGTCACCTGACACGATTAGCCCTCGAAAACGAACGTGAAAGGAACGAGATGAGTCGATACACGCTCGCGCTGCTGCTCGTCGTGGTCTGGTGCGCGCCTGCCGCCGCCCAGGACCGATGGCCGCAGTTCCGGGGCGCGGACGCGCGGGGCGTCTCCGAGGCCTCGGGGCTGCCCACCCGCTGGAGCGCCACCGAGAACGTCGCCTGGGCCGCCGACCTCCCGGGCCTCGGCTGGAGCTCGCCGGTCGTCTGGGACGACACGGTGTACGTCACCACCGTCGTCAGCACCGAGCCGATCGAAGAGCCCCTCGGCGGCCTCTACCGCGGACGCGAGTTCTGGAACCCGTCGGCGGCGGAGCACCGCTGGATCGTCTACGCGCTCGACGTCGGCACCGGCGACGTGCGCTGGGAACGCGAGGTGCATCGCGGCCCGCCGGCCCGCGGCTACCACATGAAGAACACCCTGGCGACGGAGACGCCCGTGACCGACGGCGACGCGCTGTTCGTCTACTTCGGCAACCTCGGCGTCTTCTGCCTCGACGCGGCGGACGGCGGGTTGCGGTGGTCGCACGACGTCGAGCCCGCGACCACCCGGCTCGGCTGGGGCACCGCCGCGTCGCCGGTGCTCCACGACGGCCGCCTCTACGTCGTGAACGACAACGACGACCAGTCGTACCTGCTCGCACTGAGCGCCGAGACCGGCAACGAGGTCTGGCGCATCGCAAGGGACGAAGGCACCAACTGGGCGACCCCGTTCATCTGGGAGAACGCGCTGAGGACCGAGATCGTCACCAACGGAACCGACCGGGTGCGCTCCTACGACCTCGACGGCAACCTCCTCTGGGAGCTCGCCGGCATGTCGTCCATCACCATCCCCACGCCCTTCGCCGAGTTCGGCCTGCTCTATCTCGGCTCGGGGTATCTCGGCGACCAGCAGCGCCCGGTCTTCGCCATCCGCCCCGGCGCCAGCGGCGACATCTCGCTGCGCGGCTCGGAGACGGCCAACGAGTTCATCGCGTGGTCGCAGCCGCAGGCCGCACCCTACAACCCTTCCCAGGTCATCTACGGCGACGTCATGTACACGCTCCTCGACCGCGGGTTCTTCACCGCCCACGACGCGCGGACCGGCGAGGAGATCTACTCCCGGCAACGGATAGCGGTCGGCGCCGCGTTCACCGCCTCGCCCTGGGCCTACGACGACAGGATCTTCGCGCTCAGCGAGGACGGCGACACCTACGTGATCAGCGCCGGGGAGACGTTCGAGGTCGTCGGCCGCAACCCGCTCGGCGAGCTCGCGATGGCCACGCCGGCCATCGCCCACGGCAGCCTGTTCATCCGGACGCGGTCGAAGCTCTATCGGATCGGCGAGGCCGCGGCGCCCTGAGACCCGGGGACCGCGCCCGGCCCGCGGCGAGGGTTCCGCCGGCCGGGCGCGGTGATGCGCCGGTCATGCCGAGGCGGCCGCCAGAACGTGGGCCGCTTCCTCGGTCAGGTCCGCTACGCAGGCCTCCACGTGGCGCGCGCGGGTCCGGAAGCTGAGAACGCAGACGCGCGCCAGGAACCTCCCATCCACGACGGCGCCCGACAGCATCACCCGGTTGCGCAGGTTCACACGCTCGACCAGGAGCTCGGTGGCGTGGTTCTCCGCGGCCAGCCCGGAGCCGGGCCAGCGGAGGTGGAACGCGAACAGCGACACCTGCGGCGGCGCCGCCATCACGATACCCGGCACCGCGGCGACGCGCGCCGCCGCCTCCACCGCGAGGGCCCGCTTCTCGGCCAGGGCGGCGCGGAACCGCTCCGCGCCGTACAGCTTCACGCAGAGCCAGACGCGCAGGCCCGGGAACCCGCGCGAGAGCTCCGGCCCGTACACGTGGGGGTCGTACTCGTCATCCGTCCGGGCCGGCAGGTAGCCCGCGGTCGCCTCGTGCGCCCGGCGCAGCGCGGCGCCGTCGCGCACGAGCAAGGCGCCGGTGCCGTACGGCAGGAACAGGCCCTTGTGCGGATCGAGCGTGAGGGAATCGGCCCGCGAGAGCCCCGGCATGAGGTTCCGGAGCTCGGGACACAGGTGGAAGAAGGCCCCGTAGGCGCCGTCCACGTGGTGCCAGAGCCCCTCGCGGCCGCACAGGTCGGCGATGGCGTCCAGGGGATCGACCGCGCCCGTGTTCGTGGTGCCGGCCGCCGACGCGACGCAGAACGGCCGGAGACCGGCCCGGCGATCCGCGGCGATCATGTCGGCGAGGGCGTCCACGTCCATCCGGAACTCCTCGTCCACCGGGACCGCCCTGACCCGGTCCGGCATGATGCCGGCCAGCCGGGCGGACTTGCCCAGCGAGTGGTGCATCTGCGTCGAGCCGTACAGCACGCCCGGGCGGATGTCCGCGCCGAGATGCCGCTCGCGCGCGCACAGCACGGCGTTGAAGTGCGCCATCGACCCGCCGGTCGTGAACAGCCCGCGGGTCCCGGCGGGAAACTCCATCCACTCGCGCAGCCAGTCGAGCGCGTTGGCCTCGAGCTGTACGAGCGCGGGCGCGGCCAGCCGCACCCCGGTGTAGCGATTGACGACGCCGGCGATCAGGTCCGCCAGCCCCGCGGGATACAGCCCGCCGCCCGGGATGTAGGCGAGATAGCCGGGGCCCGCCGTCGTGAACGACCGCGGCACCCACTCGTCGAGCAGCCGGTCGAGCAGCGGCTCGTAGGCGACGCCCTGCTCGGGCGCCGGCTCGCGGAGGCGGCGGCAGAGGTCGGCCGCGTCCACGTCGCCCCGGACCGGCTGCGTCTCGAGGCTCAGGACGTGCTCGACGAGGCGCTCGATCGTGGCGTGCCCCATGCGCCGCATCTCGTCGGCGGTGAGCTCCAGGTCGGCGGGGTCCGTGGACATGGGTGGTGGCTCTCCGAATACCGCACGTCCGTCACCCCCTGTTCACCTCCACAGGTCGGGTGGCGGCGCAATGCAGCCCGTTCGGGACGCTCACCGCCGCTCTTGCCTGACTTTTAACTTTAACCGGCGATCCGTCCGGCGATGGCTTCCCGCAATCCTTCCGGCAGGCCCTCCAGATACCGAACCTTGCTTCACGCGCCCCCCGAGGGCCAAGCGCCGAGGTTGTCATCCCGGCGCTCGCGACGCAGCCGCGAGGCGCGCTGCCGGACGGCCACCTCGGTCCGGCCGAGCCGATCGGCCAGCTCCCGCAGGCGAGTGCCACCGTGCTCGTAGTCGAGCGCATCGGCGAGCCGCACCGCCGTATCCTCGCTCTCTGTCCAGCGACGGGTCATTGAGAGCCGATCATACCGGGGCCGGCCACAAGCCGCCTGATAGGAGCTTGCTCCACGGAGCCGCCGTTCCTCAGGAGCACCGGCGAGCGGCGCATCCGCCCGAGGGCTTCCCTCGAGATCGCGACCGTTCGCGGACTCGATGGAACGCGCGAGACGGAATCATGATCACCGGTGAGTTGAAGTCCAAGGTCGACCGAATCTGGAACACCATGTGGTCCGGCGGCATCTCGAACCCGCTCTCGGTCATCGAGCAGCTCACCTACCTGCTCTTCATCAAGCGTCTCGACGAGTTGCACACCCGCGACGAGCACAGGGCCACCCGCGCCGCGCGGACCGGCGAAGAGATCTACTCCCGGCAACGAATAGCGGTCGGCACGGCGTTCACCGCCTCGCCCTAGGCCTACGACGACAGGATCTTCGCGCTCAGCGAGGACGGCGACACCCTACGTGATCAGCGCCGGGGAGACGTTCGAGGTCGTCGGCCGCAACCCGCTCGGCGAATTCACGATGGCCACGCCGGCCATCGCCCACGGCAGCCTGTTCATCCGGACGCGGTCAAAGCTCTACCGGATTGGCGAGGCCACGGCGCCCTGAGGGCCGGGCGGGCGCGGGCGGCCCGCGGTGAGGATCCCGCCGGCCGGGCGCGGTGATGCGCTCCGTCGGCGTGAGGGAGTCGGCCCGCGAGACCCCGGGCATGTTGCCGCCCAACCAACCCTCCCAGGAGTCTGCGCCGGGCTGCGGCGCAGACTCCTGGCCTAGGCCTACTACGGGCTCGATCGCGCCCAGGCCAGGCCCGTTCCCCGACTTTCACCACGGGCTGCTAGGCGGGTGTGACGTTCTCGGCGCGGGGGCCCTTCGGGCCCTGGCCGAGCGTAAACGTCACGCTATCGCCTTCGCGCATGGAGTCGAATGGCGTGCTCATGCACGCGGACTGGTGGAAGAAGTACTCGACGCCATCCGGTGCGGCGATGAAGCCGAAGCCCCTGTCCGTGATGCGCTTGATCGTGCCGGTCGTAGATTCCATGCGTGAGTCCTCCGAGTGTGGTCGACCAACATAGGCCGTGGACGCGCCGACGGGTTCTCTCGTCGATGCACTGTCAAGTTGACGACAGTGCGCTCTGCCTCCTCATGAGGCCGCGCGCCGCTTTGCAGCTGCTTTGGTGAGGAATTGGAGCTTCAGGTTCGGCAGAACGCCGAGAGAGTCGCCGCAAATCTCATAAAACTAGCTGTACAAGGTTGGCACATTCCCGTCATCCTGGCAAGCGACCTCGATCCTCGCGACCGGGCATGGCGGTGTCGCCTACGCGGCGAAGGGATAGGTGAACAGGACCAGGTGCGCCAGGTTCAGGGCGAAGTGCACGCAGATGCTCGCTTCCACGCGGCCCGTCAGTTGGCAGGCTGCGCCGTAGCCGATGCCGGCGAGGGTGGCCAGCAGCACGTAGGTCATGCCGCCCGCGAAGTGCACGACGCCGAACGCGGCGGCGGCGACGAGGACTGCCGCCGGCGCCGGTGCCCGCACCCTCCCGCGCAGGGCTCTGTCCAGGTGCCGTTGCAGGATCCCGCGAAAGAAGGTCTCCTCGGCTACGCACGTCAGGAACAGATTGGCCGGCGCCCACACGCCGAGAATTGCCGGCCACTTCGGATCCCAGGCAACGAACCCCGCCGCCGTGGCCGCCGCACCGACCGCAACCAGGGTCAGGAGAGCGATCGCCCCGGTAGCGGCGGTCGCGCGCACCCACGCCGTAGCGGGCTGCGGCTGGACGCAGACGGCGTACAGCACGACGCCCGCGAATCCCTTGTCGTAGTTCCAGTACAGGGTGTAATCGGCTGCCGCAGCCGATACGGAAACGGCGTCCAGCACGAGGACGTTCCGGATCCAGGGTATCTCGTGCATGGCCAGGGCCACGGCGAGGAGCAGAACGGCGCCCCGCGCCACGTTCAGAAGAACCGCGGGCAGCTCCGGCCGCACGACGGTCAGACACGCGCCCACGAACAGCCCGAGCACCAGGAGTCCCGCCCAGGCGACGATCCCGACGGCGACCGCGGCGGCGAGAGAGAGGGCGAGCAGGGTTGCCCCGCCACGGCGGCCACCCGGGCATGCCGCGGCTCCCCACGCCATCCAGAGGAGCACGTACGGGAGAGCGTCCGTGAAATCGATTGTCATCAATCAGACGGGGCTGCGCCCCGAACCCCCGGCGTCCGCTTGCGGGGACCCCATAGCCCCGCGCCGCTCCCGCCGAGGCGCGCCTTGCGGAGTCTGCACCGTTGCTACGGCGCAGACTCCTGGCCCGGTTCAGTGGCGCGCCTGCGGGACGGCCGGGACGGCTCGATCCCCGCGCGAGCGGGGACGACTATAATCGACAGTTCCCGCGGCGCGTCTCGTGCCGGAGCCCGATGCGGCGCCGCCGGCGGGGAATGGAGGTACCTCATGAACGCGGAGCGGCTGACGCTGGGCTGGGCGGTGTGGGTGCGGACGATCCTCGCGGCCGTGGCGGCCAACCTCGTCCTGCGGGCGGCGGCGCTCCTCCTGTTCGACATTCCCGCTGCGTTCGAGCCGCTGGCGACGGCCGTGCCGACCGTGTTCCTGACCACCGTCGGCGTCGCGGCGGGGTTGGTGGTCGCCCTCGCGGTCAACGGATCGTCCGCGCAGCCTGTCCGGCTGTACCAGCGGATCGTCCTCGTCGCCCTGCTGCTCTCGCTGGTGCCCGACCTCTGGATGCTCACCGCGAGCGGCAGCGAGGCGTATCCGGACGCCACGCTGCCGGCCGTGATCACCCTCATGTTGCAGCACGTCGCCGCCGCCGCCATCGTCCTGCGGGGCGTGACGGGGCGGGTGGGCTGGACTTCCTGAACCGCGGCGCCGGGACCACTCGCAACCGGATGGCCCCGACCGAGGCAGCCGTCTCCTGCGCCGGCGTCGTCAAGCGCTACGGCGACGTGCTGGCCGTCGCGGGTCTCGACCTCGAGGTCCGGCGCGGCGAGTGCTTCGGGCTGCTGGGACCCAACGGCGCCGGCAAGACGACGACCATCGAGATCCTGGAGGGCCTGCTCGCACCCGACGCGGGCCGGGTGCGCGTCCTGGGCCGCGCGTGGGGCCGCGACGACGACGCGTTGCGGGCGCGGCTCGGCATTCACCTCCAGGAGTCGCAACTGGACGACAAGCTGTCGGTCGTCGAGACGCTCCGGCTGTTCCGCTCGTTCTACCCGCGCGGGCGGGCGGTCGACGACGTGATCGGGCTGCTCGAGCTCGACGGCAAGCGCCGGAGCTGGGTCGCCAGGCTGTCGGGGGGCCAGCGGCAGCGGCTGGCGGTCGCGTGCGCGCTGGTCGGCGATCCGGAGCTGCTGTTCCTCGACGAGCCCACCACCGGCCTGGACCCCCAGTCGCGCCGGCAGTTGTGGGGACTGCTGGAGCGCTACCGCGCGGAGGGGGGCACCATCCTGCTGACGACCCACTACATGGACGAGGCGCACGCGCTGTGCGACCGGGTCGCCATCGTCGACCGCGGACGCATCATCGCCGAGGGCAGCCCCGACGAGCTGGTCCTGTCGATCGGCGCGCCGCACGTGGTGGAGGTCTCCTTCGCGGGCGGCGCGGCCGCGGGGCCGGCGGACATGGAGCAGCGGCTGGGCGGCCTGCCGGACGTCGCCGGCGTTCGCGCGGGCGGCGCCGCGGACGCCTGGACCGTCACGGCCCGCTCCCTGCACCGGACGCTGCCGGCGCTCGCGGGACTGGCCGCGCGCGCGGGCGTCGAGATCGAGACGCTGACCACGCGCACCGCCACGCTCGAGGACGTCTTCGTGGCGCTGACCGGCCACCGGCTCCGCGATGGCTGAGACCCGACCCGCCCCGCCGCGTCATCCGTTCGTCGAGATGACGATCACGCGCCTGCTCATCATGGTGCGCGAGCCGGAGATGATCTTCTGGGTCTTCGTCTTCCCGCTCCTGATGGCGCTCGTCCTGGGCATCGCCTTCCGCTCCCGGCCCGAGGCGCCCGTGGCGGTCGGCGTCGAGCCGGGCGCCGGCACGGCGGCGCTCGTCGAGGCCCTGTCCGCGCACGACGGCGTCGAGGTCGTGCCGATCGACCCCGGCGCCACGGCGACGGCGCTGCGCGACGGTCTGGCGCATGTCGTCGTCGCGCCGGGCAACCCGCCGACGTACCGCTACGACCCCGCGCGGCCCGAGAGCCGCCTGGCCCGGCGGACCGTCGACGACCTGCTGCAGCGCGCCGCCGGCCGGCAGGACGTCTGGACGGGCCGGACCGAGACGGTAAGCGCCCCCGGCAGCCGCTACATCGACTGGCTGATACCCGGCCTGCTCGGCATGAACATCATGGGCACCGGCATGTGGGGCATCGGCTTCACCCTGGTGGTGCAGCGCACCCGCAAGCTGCTGAAGCGGCTGATGGCGACGCCGATGCGGCGCTACCAGTACCTGGCCGCCCTGGTGACGGCGCGCCTGGTGCTGCTCGCGCTCGAGGTGGTGGCGCTGGTCGGCTTCGCCCGCCTTCTGTTCGGCGTGCCCATCGAGGGCTCGCTGGCCAGCCTGGCCGCCGTCTCGCTGCTCGGGGCGATGACCTTCGGCGGCATCGGCCTGCTCACGGCCAGCCGCTCGCAGACCATCGAGGGCGTCTCCGGCATCATGAACGTCGTCATGGCGCCGATGTGGATCTGCTCGGGCGTCTTCTTCGCCGCGTCGAACTTCCCGGACCCGATGCAGCCGTTCATCCAGGCGCTGCCGCTGACCGCGCTGAACGATGCGCTGCGGGGCGTGATGCTCGACGGCAACGGGCTGATCGCGACCGGCCCGGAGCTGCTGATCCTCGCGGCCTGGGGCGGGGGAAGCTTCGCCGTGGCGCTCAGGATCTTTCGCTGGCGGTAGCGTCGGACGCCGCCAGTGGTAACGTCAAGGGGTCGCGAGTGGAGGATCGCATGGCGCAGGGAGGAGACAGCGGCGGGCCGGCCGCGCAGGCGCGGCACACGGAGGGCCCCGCCGTCGCGGACGGCGCCCGCGAGGCGGGCATGGCCGAGGTGCCCGGACGGGACCGCGACGTGGTCCGCCGAGTCTTCGAGACCGGGGAGTACCCCTACCGGAAGAAGCTCCGCCGCAAGCCCTACGAGCGGGAGAAGGCCGCGCTCCAGGTGGAGCTGCTGAAGGTCCAGGACTGGGTGAAGGCGACCGGCGGGAAGCTCGTCGTCCTGTTCGAGGGCCGGGACGCGGCCGGCAAGGGCGGCACCATCAAGCGCTTCACCGAGCATCTCAATCCGCGCGGCGCGCGCGTGGTGGCGCTCGACAAGCCGACCGAGGCCGAGCGGACCGAGTGGTTCTTCCAGCGCTACATCCGCCACCTGCCGCACGGCGGCGAGATCGTCCTGTTCGACCGCTCGTGGTACAACCGCGCCGGCGTCGAGCGGGTGATGGGGTTCTGCGACCCCCGGGAGTACCTGGAGTTCATGCGTCAGGCGCCCGAGCTGGAGCGCATGCTCGTGCGCAGCGGGATCAGGCTGTTCAAGTACTGGTTCTCGGTCAGCCGCCAGGAGCAGAAGCGGCGCTTCGAGGCGCGCGAGAAGGACGTCCTGAAGCAGTGGAAGCTGTCCCCGGTTGATCGGCAGTCGCTGGACAAGTGGGACGAGTACACCGCCGCCAAGGAAGCGATGTTCTTCTACACCGACACCGCCGACGCGCCCTGGACGATCATCAAGTCCGACGACAAGAAGCGCGCCCGCCTCAACTGCATGCGGCACTTCCTCGCAGCCCTGCCCTACACGGACAAGGATGCCGGCGCCGTCGGCCGGGCCGATCCGCTGATCGTCGCCAGCGCGGACGTGATCGGCGCCGGCGAGTCGTTGGCCGCGCGGTAGGGCCCGGCGTGGACGCCTACCGCGGCGCCGCGGGGAAGCGCGCGATGCGCTCGCCGCCCCCGATGCCGCCGACCCAGATCTCGCCGCCCACCTCGATCGCGGCCGTGCCGACGATCAGCAGGTCGTTCGAGGGGTAGCGCACGACCTCCTCCGCGGCGAGGCTGTCCGGGTCGACACGCGCCGCTCGCGAGGTGACCCCGTCGCAGTCGCCCTGGCGGATGCAGGCGAAGATGGAGTCCGGCCCGCTGCCGGCATGCCCGGCGGCGAGCAGCGACCCGTCGGGCGCGAAGTGGACGTTGTCGATGTGGAACCCGACGTTCACCGAGTCGGTCTCTATCGGCGTCCGGCCGCGCGAGAGGCGGATGAGCGACTGCGTGCCCCAGCCCCCGATGTAGAGCCAGCGGCCGTCCGCGGACGCCTCGATGCCGTTCGGGCCGGCCGTCGCACTGCCCGGCACCTCGCTCCATCCGGCGCCGGGCTGCCATTCCCAGAGCTCGCCCCCATCGGGCCGGAAGTGCGTGGCCACGAAGGCGCCGTCGGGCAGCGCCGCCACCGAGTTCAGGCGGACGCCCTCGGGGGCGACGGCGCATCCCACCCAGGTGAACGCCGGCGAGTCGCCGCGGGCGTCGATCTCGAACACCTCGATCGCCTCGCGGTCGCCGTGCCGGACCACGTACAGCGTGTGCACCCCGTCGGCGCCGGGCCGCAGCCCGAGGCCGTGGGGCTGGAAGCCGCTCGTGTCGGGCCCCGGGCACGAGCCGTAGGTGGCCGTGTCGTGGCGCGGGGCCGAGGTCTCGAGGGGGTAGACCGGCCGCGAGGTGTGGTCGCGCGCGTCGGTCGCGTAGAGGCCGCCGCCGGCGGCCATGGCGGACACGACGACCCACGGCGACTCCGGCACCGCCGCCAGATCCTCCGGGTTGCCAGGACCGCAGACGAACTGCACGTCGCCGTCCGGGTCGCACTGCGCCGCAGCCGCGGCGGGCAGCGCGAGCAGGCAGGCAAGGGCCGCCGCCGATGTCAGGAACGTGCGCAGTGTCATGGCTCCTCCTCTCGCGGGTCTCGCGAAGCCCACCGATTATGCCACTCGCGAGGCACAACGGCACGCCGGGATGCTACGGTAGGGTGGCCGGCGTCGCAATGGAGCGATGCCGCTGGCAGGGAGGTTCCGATGCGGAGAATTGGCCTGGCGGCCGGCGTGATTCTGATTGGCGGCGCGCTCATGGCGGCGGCGACCGCCGCCGAGGCGCAGGAGGCGACCCGCGTGGCGCCCTTCGACATGCTGGACGGCCCCCGGATCGGGCTGCCCGCCGACGCGTCGGACGCCCCCATGCGGGAGCTCTGTCCCGACGACACGGAGATGTGCCGCCGGTACTGGGACTACACGGGGTACTTCGTCCGCAACGCCACGATCCCGGCCCGGGAGCGGGAGATCGTCATCCTGCGCACGGCCTGGCTGTCGCGCGGCGACTACATCTGGGGACGCCACGACGTCATCGGGAAGGAGGCCGGGCTGACGCCGGAGGAGATCGCGCGGGTCATGGAGGGTCCGGACGCCGAGGGCTGGAGCGACTTCGACCGCGCCCTCCTGCAGGCCGTGGACGATCTGCACGGCAGCCGGTTCGTCTCCCACGCGACGTGGGACACGCTGGCCGAGCGCTACACGGAGACGCAGTTGGTCGAGGTCGTGCTCATCGTCGGCAACTACACGCAGCTCTCGATGTTCCAGAACTCGCTGGGCGCCCAGCTCCCGGAGGGAACCCCCGGGCTGCCGGACGACGGCGGGCAGTGAGGGCCCGGGCGTCCGCGCCGCCGACGGCGCGGACGCCCGCCGGCAACAGAATCCCCTGCGGACAGGGGACGTCGCGCAGCAGAGCCGGTAGAATGCGACGGCAGAACCCGCGCCCCGGAATCAGCTTCGCGGAGATGCTCATGGCTCTCGATCACACCCACCCGGCACCCCTCGTCCTGATCGCCGCGGTCGGCGCGGCGCTGCTCTCGCTCGGGCCGGCAGCCGGCCACGCGCAGGCGCCCATCGTTCAGCCCGGCGCGCCGGGCGAGCCGAGCCGGGAGATCTCGGTCGCCGAGGCCACCGATCTCGCCGGCATCCGGTTCACGGACGGCGACGTCAGGTTCATGCAGGGGATGATCCCGCACCACGCGCAGGCGCTCGAGATGACCGCGCTCGTCGCCGAGCGGACCGCCAGCGAGGCCATGCGGCGCCTCGCGCAACGCATCGAGCTCTCGCAAGAGGACGAGATCGAGATGATGCAGGCGTGGCTGCGGGCCCGCGGGCAGGTGGTCGCGGAGGTCGACGCGCACCACGCCGAGGGCTGGGAGCCGATGCCGGGCATGCTGACCCCCGCCGAGATGGCGGAGCTCGCGGCGGCGACCGGGAGCGCGTTCGACCGGCTCTTCCTCGAGCGGATGATCGAGCACCACCGGGGCGCCGTCACGATGGTCGAGAACCTGCTCGAGCAGCGCGGGGCGGCGCAGGATTCCGAGCTCTTCGCGTTCACGTCCGACGTCACGTCCGACCAGACGGCGGAGATCGATCGGATGGACGCGATGCTGGCCGGGCTGTCGCCCGACCCTCGGGTGGGACTCGCGGCCGGCTTCGAGGACGCCGGGCAGGCGGCCTCGAACATGGCGCTGGTGACGACACGCCCGAAGCCGGCGGGCTTCTTCGACCCCCACCGTCCGGCCGGCAGGCGCGTGCCGGTGGAACCGGACCCCGAGCCGGAGGCGGGCGACGCCGAGCCCGAGCAGGCCGCGGCGCAGGAGGAGGAGGAAGACCCGCGCCGGCGAGGTCTGCTCAGCTTCGGGATCACCGATCTGGCGTTCGCGGGCGACCGCCTGTTCGTCGGCAGCTACCACGGGTTCAACGCCTACGGGATCGAGACGCCGGCTGCGCCCCGCCTGATAGGCTCCGTCGTCTGCCCCGGCGGCCAGGGCGACGTGTCGGTGGTCGGCGACCTGCTGATCATGTCGGTCGAGCAGACGCGGGGGCGCCTCGACTGCGGGCTGCAGGGCGTCGCCGATCCCGTCAGCGCGGAGCGCTTCCGCGGCGTGCGGATCTTCGACATCAGCGATCTCCGGCGGCCGCGGCAGGTCGCCGCGGTGCAGACCTGCCGCGGCTCGCACACCCACACGGTGGTGACCGACCCGGACGAGGCAGGCAACATCTACGTGTACGGCTCCGGCGCGGCGCCCGTGCGCTCGGGGGACGAGCTCGCCGGCTGCTCGGACGAGCCGCCCGGCGAGAACCCGGACACCGCGCTGTTCCGCATCGACGTCATCCGCATTCCGCTGGCGCGTCCCGAGGAGGCGCGCATCGTCAGCCGGCCGGCCGTGTTCCGGGATGCCGAGACCGGCGCGCTCGCGGGCCTGTGGCGGGGCGGCGACCATGGACCGGGGACCCAGCGCACCGCCGAGTCGAGCCGCTGCCACGACATCACGGCCTTCCCCGAGATCGGCCTCGCCGCGGGCGCGTGCTCCGGCAACGGCATCCTGCTCGACATCTCCGACCCGGTGAATCCGGTCCGCGTCGACGAGGTCGTCGACCCCGGCTTCGCCTACTGGCACTCGGCCACGTTCAACAACGACGGCACGAAGGTGGTCTTCACCGACGAGTGGGGCGGCGGCGGGCGTCCCCGCTGCCGCGCGTCCGACCCGCGCGAGTGGGGCGCCAACGCCATCTTCGACATCGTCGACGCGAAGCTGCAGTTCCGCAGCTACTACAAGCTGCCCGCCCCGCAGACCGAGCGCGAGAACTGCGTGGCCCACAACGGCTCGCTCGTCCCGGTGCCCGGGCGCGACATCATGGTGCAGGCGTGGTACCAGGGGGGCATCTCGGTCTTCGACTTCACCGACTCGTCGAGCCCGGTGGAGATTGCGTTCTTCGACCGCGGCCCGATCGACGCGGAGCGGTTCGTCATGGGCGGGTTCTGGTCGTCGTACTGGTACCGGGGCTACATCTACGCCAGCGAGATCGCCCGCGGCCTCGACGTGCTGGAGCTGCTGCCCAGCGAGCACCTGACCGGGAACGAGATCGCCGCCGCCGCCGCGGCGGTCAGCCCCGCCGCGTTCAACGCGCAGCAGCAGCGGCGCGTCGACTGGCCGGCGCGGCCGGTCGTCGCCCGCGCCTACCTCGATCAGCTCGCGCGCAGCGGCACGCTCGGCGCGGAGCGCAGGACGGCGCTGGCGAACCTGCTCGGCCGTGTCGACGAGATTGGGTCCGGCCGCGACGCGGCGGTCGGGGCGGAGCTGGCCGCGGCCGCCGACGAGGTGGACAGCGCCGGCGCGGAGGCTGCCGGCCGCAGCCGGCAACGGCTCGGCGGGCTCGCGGACACGCTGCGGGGCCTCGCCGAACGCCTGCGCTGAGCTGGTGCAGGCCTTGTCGCCGCTGGTACCCTTGGAGCGGATGGACCGGAGCATCCCCAGAGGAGGTCGAGCATGACCGCGGAGCCACGCACCGCCGGCGCGTTGTCGCAGTCCGTCCGGAAGAACCTCCCCGCCATTGCCGCCGCGCTGGCCGTGGTGGTCGTGGCCGGGATCGGCGTCTGGACCGTCAACTGTCCCTGCGACGCCACGCCGGGCTTCATCCTGCTGGGCGACGCCCACGCGGAGCCGGTCGCCGACTGGAGCTTCGCGAACGACGTCTCGCTGTGCCAGATCCAGATCGGGATCTGGTTGAGGCCCCATTCGGTCAACGTCAACTGCATGGCGACGCCCGAGGGCGACCTCTTCATCAGTTGCTCGTTCGGGGCGGACAAGTACTGGTGTCCACGGGTGGGAGACGACCACTCGGGGCGCCTCCGGCTCGACGGCGTCGTCTACCCCGTCGTCCTCAACCGGGAGCTGGATCCGGCCATGCTCGATCGGGTCTGGTCCGCGCGAATCCGGAAGCTGCAGAAGCCGGCCGTCCACGCGCGGCAGCCCGGCGGCGGCGATCCGCCCCCGCTCGACACCCCGCGGCCCGACGCCTGGTGGACGTTCCGCGTGGAGTCACGCAGCTAGAATCAGACGGGGCTGCGCCCCGAACCCCCGGCGTCCGCTTGCGGGGACCCCTTCGCCCCGCGCCGCTACCGCCGAGGCGCGCTGTGCGCGCCATGTGGCGGCGCAGATGCCTACGGGGGCTCGCGGAAGCGAGTCTCGGTGCAGCGGGTGAGGTCGACGACCCCCAGCATGTCGAGCTGCAGGGCGCCGAACTCGTCGTCCGCCAGGAGAATGTCGGCGAAGTCCTGGCGCATGTCGGGATCCGGGTGCCGCTCGCTGAACATGATCTGGTCGGTGGGCTGCTCGAGGCTCTGAAAGCCCGTCATCCAGCGGCCGATCCGCACCGACATCTCCACGAAGGGATACTTCCGCGCGACCAGGTCGTCCATGGCCCGCGCGATCGCCGCGGCGGCGGCATCCTGGCCCGGCTCGATGTTGCAGATGCGGCGGAAGACGAACAGGTCCTCGTCCTGGCCCGCGGCCTCCCGCTCCGCGCCCCCCACGATGCCAAGCAGCGCGATGGCGGCGATGATCGTTCTCATGGAGCTACCTCCCTTCCATTGCGGCACGGGCCTTCAGCCGCCGGTGCAAGGACTCCGGCACATTCCGAATCTGGATCACGGTAGTCATGTGTCGAGTACATGATTCTATTGGCGCCGGGAACGCCTGCGGGGCGGCAAGGGCGGAATCCGGGCGGGAATGTGCTACGCCCCCGCGAACAGGGACCGGCGGCTCGGGACGCCCTGGTGGGAGGAGCGTTCCGTCAGGAGAATCGCCGCCGGGACGACGAACATGTTCAGGGCGGTGGACGACAGCAGCCCGCAGACGATGACGAGGGCCAGCGGCGCCTGGATCTCGCTGCCCGGCTGGCCGGCGCTGAGGGCCACCGGGAGGAGGGCCAGACCGGTCGACAGCGCCGTCATCACGATGGGCACGATGCGGTCAACCGAGCCGCGGATCACCGCCTCGCGCACGTCCGGCACGCCCTCCTCGCCGCGCAGGCGCCGGATGCGCAGCATCAGCATGATGCCGTTGCGGGTGGCGATGCCGAACAGCGCGATGAACCCGATCAGCGCCGCGATCGACAGCACGCCGCCGCCCAGGAACACGCCGGCGACGCCGCCGATCAGCGCCAGCGGCAGGTTGAGCATGATGATGGCCGCGTCGCGGGCCGAGCGGAACGCCATGTACAGGATCAGGAAGATGCCGGCGACGGCGCCGAGGCCGAGACCCAGGAGCACGCGCGCGGCCTGGGCTTCGGCCTCGAACTGCCCGCCGTACTCCACCCGGTAGCCCTCCGGCAGGGTGACGCCGGCGGCCACCCGCTCGCGGACGTCCGCAACGACGCTGCCGAGGTCGCGCCCCGCGACATTTGCGGTGACGACGATCCGGCGCTGGACGTTCTCGCGTCCGATGAAGTTGGGCCCGCGGTCCTCGACGATGTCGGCGAGGCTGCCGAGCGGCACCCGGGCGCCCGCCGGCATGTCGAGGCGCGTCTGCCACATCGCGTCCAGGTCGGCCAGATCGCTCGTGGGGTAGCGCATGACGAGCGGCACCGCGAGCTGATCGTCGATGATCTGGCCCACCCGGCGGCCGAGCAGCGCCGTCTCCAGCACCGAGGCCGCCTGGCCGGCGGGCAGGCCGTGCCGGGCGAGCGCGGCGCGGTCGAAGCCGACCCGCACGGTCGGGATGTCGGCCTGGGGCTCGAGCGCCAGGTCGACCAGCCCGGCGACGCCCTGCATCGCCGCCAGGCCCTGGGACCCCAGGGCGCGCAGCACGCCCAGGTCGGGGCCGAAGATCTTGACGGCGATGTTGGCGCGCTGTCCGGACAGCATGTGGTCGATGCGGTGGGAGATCGGCTGCCCGATGGTGATGGACGTGCCGGGCACCAGCGAGAGCCGCTCGCGGATCTCCGCCAGCACGACGTCGCGCGGCCGGCCGTCCGGGGTCAGCCGGACGTCTATCTCGGCCGACTCGACCCCCTGGACATGCTCGTCGAGCTCCGCCCGGCCCGTCCTCCGCGCCGTCGCCGCCACCTCCGGCACGTCGAGCAGCAGCCGTTCGATGGCGCTCCCCAGCGCATTCGATTCCTCCAGGCTGGTGCCCGGGAGGGTCACCGCGCTGATGACGAGCGCGCCCTCGTTGAAGGCCGGCAGGAACGCCCGGCCCATGCGCGGAATGGTGGCGAGCGACGCCGCCAGCAGCAGCACGGCGGCGCCGATGACCAGCGCCGGCCGCCCCAGCGCAACGGGCAGCGCGCGGCCGTAGCCGCGCCTCAGGGCGGCCGCCAGCGCCGGCTCGCGTCCCTCGCGGATGCGCCGCTCGCCGGGCAGCAGGTACGCGCACAGCGCCGGCGTCACCGTGAGCGCGACAACCAGCGACGCCGCCAGCGCGATCAGGTACGCGAAGCCGAGCGGCTGCAGCAGCCGGCCCTCCACGCCCGCCAGAAAGAAGAGCGGCAGGAACACGAGCATGACGATGAGCGTGGCGAAGACGATGGACGCCCGGATCTCCCGGCTGGCGCGATAGACGACGGCCAGCACCGGGCGCCGCGTTTCCGCCGGCAGGGCCGCGTTCTCGCGCAGTCGGCGCGTGACGTTCTCGACGTCGACGATGGCGTCGTCGACCAGCGCGCCCACCGCGATCGCCATCCCCCCGAGCGTCATCGCGTTGATCGACAGGCCGGCCAGGCGCAGACCGACGACGGCGGCCAGGAGCGACAGCGGAATGGCCAGCAGCGTGATGGCGCCGGCGCGCAGGTTGGCCAGGAACAGCAGCGTGACGGCGATGACCAGCAGCGTGCCGTCGCGCAACGCGCCGTTCAGGTTGGACAGCGCGAGCTCGATGAAGTCGGCCTGCCGGAACAGCCGGTCGTCGAGCTGCATGCCCGCCGGCAGACCGGCCTGAATCTCGTCGAGCACCCGCTCCAGGTCGCGGGTCAGCGCCAGCGTGTTGACGTCGGGCTGGCGCTGGACGCCGAGAATGACTGCCGGCTGCCCGTTGCGCGAGCCGTCGCCCCGCTTGAGCGACTCGCCCACGCGCACCTCGGCCACGTCGCGCACGCGGATCGGCCGCAGGGCGCGTGTCGCGACCACCGTCGCGCCGATGCCTTCGGCGTCCCGGGCGCGCGCGGCGCCCTGAATGAGGTACTCCTGACCGCCGGCCCGGCGGAAGCCGGCCGAGGTGTTACGGCTCGCGCGGCGCAACGCCGCCTCGACCGCGCTGAGGGCGACGCCGTAGTCGTCCAGCCGCTCGGGATCGACCAGCACCTCGAACTGCCGCCGCTGGCCGCCGATCACCGTCACCTGGGCGACGCCGGGCGTCGCCAGCACGCGCCGGCGGACGAGCGTGTCCGCGACCGTGCGCAACGCCAGCGGGGTGTGTACGGTGGACTCCAGGGCGACGAACATGATCTCGCCCATGATCGACGAGAGCGGCGCCAGCACCGGCGGGTCGACGCCGTCCGGCAGGGTCGCCGACACCGCCGCCAGCTTCTCGGCCACCGTCTGCCGCGCGCGATGGACGTCGGCGCCCCAGTCGAAGTCCAGCCAGATGACCGCAATGCCGACGGCCGTCGCAGAGCGCACCCGACGCACGCCGGACGCCCCGTTCAGGGCGGCCTCGATCGGGAAGGTGACCAGCGCCTCCATGTCGGTCGGCGCCATCCCGTGCCCCTCGACCAGCAGGGTCACCGTGGGCGCGGTCAGCTCCGGCAGGACATCGACCGGCATGCCCGCGGCCACGTAGCCGCCCCAGACGAGGAAGGCGGCCGCGACGACGAGCACGCCCAGGCGGTTGCGCAGCGACCAGCGGATGAGCGCGTCGAGCAGCACCGTTCTGCTGGCACTCTAGCGGGTCGCGGCGCGCCGCCAGTCTGAAGTTTTCCTGAAGACTTCCTGAAGCGTCGCCGCGCACATGACGGTTGCGCGCCGGGGCCGGGCTGCGCCATCATGCGTGTACTGGACGGTCCGCCGGGTAGCGGGCCAGGGAGGTGTCAGATGAACGGTCGCTGTCTCGTCGCGGCGCTCGCCGCAATCGCCGTCGGGTCGCTCATGCCGGCGGCGGCCTCCGCGCAGGGCACGTGGGAGACCCCGTGGGGCGATCCCGATCTGCAGGGCGTCTGGACGAACACCACCACGACGCGCCTCGAGCGCCCCGACGACCTGGCGGGGCAGGTGTTCCTGAGCGACGAGGAGCGCGTCGCGCGGGACGAGGAGCGGGCGCGCAACGCGGATCAGCCGCCGCCCCCCGGGCAGACGGGCGCGTACAACGACTTCTGGATGGAGCGGGGCAACGAGTCGGCGCGCACGTCGCTGATCGTCGACCCGCGCGATGGGAAGCTGCCGACCCTGATGCCCGGGGAAGCCGCGCGCCGTGCCGCGTACAACGCCGCCCGGAGTCTCGACCCGGCCGGACCGGAGGACCGCAGCCTGTACGAGCGCTGCATCTCGCGCGGCATGCCCGGCTCGATGATGCCCGGCTTCTACAACCACAACTACCAGATCTTCCAGACGCCGGGCTACGTCGTGATCCTCATCGAGATGATCCACGACGCCCGCATCATCCCGCTGGACGGGCGTCCGCATGCGGATCAGGGGATTCGCCAGTGGCTCGGCGACTCGCGCGGCTACTGGGACGGTGACACGCTGGTCGTCGAGACGAAGAACCTGGCGCAGGTCGCCGGCAGATCCGTGACCGTGTACGGCGCCAGCGAGACCACGCACCTGGTCGAGCGGTTCACGCGCGTCGGCGAGAACACGATCGACTACGAGTTCACGCTGACCGATCCGACGGAGTACCACAGCGACTGGACTGCGTCGATTCCGATGACGGACCTCGGCGGGCCGCTCTACGAGTACGCCTGCCACGAGGGGAACTACGGCCTGGAGAACATCCTGGCAGGCGCCCGCGCCGCCGAGCAGGCCATGGAGTAGCAAGTCGCGCACGGCGCGCCTGAAGCTCGCTTCCTTGCAAGAGGCTGCGTTGCCGGTCCATCATGAGGGGTGGTTATTCGGAACGACAGCACACGGAGTGATCAGGAGGATCAGATGCGGTATCCATATCTCGCGGCATGGACGGTGATCGGAGCGCTGCTGCTGGCGCCGGCCTTCGCCGCCGCGCAGTCGCAGGGGATGAACCTGCGCACGGCCTGGGGCGATCCCGACCTGCAGGGCGTCTGGCATTCGTCCGGCGCCGTGCCGATGGAGCGGCCCGACGAGTACCAGGGACGGACGACCCTGAGCGACGAGGAGACCAGCCAGCGGCAGGCCGAGGCGGCCAACCGCGACGAGGAGCTCCTGCTGGCCGCGCCCCGGCGCACGGTGGCCGGCGGCAACGTCGGGGCGTACAACAACTTCTGGATGGAGCGCGGGACGCCGACGAACCGGACGTCGCTGCTCGTGGATCCCCCGGATGGCCGGTTCCCGCCGCTCACCGCGGCCGGCGAGTACGCCAGGGACAACAGTCCGCGCGACGACGACACCTGGGAGGACCGGCACATCTGGGAGCGTTGCGTGACCCGCGGCGGCATGCCCAACGCCATGTTCCCGCGCGCCTACAACAACAACTTCCAGATCTTCCAGGCGCCCGGCTACGTCGCCATCCTGCACGAGCAGGTCCACGAGACCCGCATCGTCCCGCTGGACGACCTGCCCGCCCTGCCGGAGCAGATCGCCCAGTGGAACGGCGTGCCGCGCGGGCACTGGGACGGCGACACGCTGGTGGTGACGACCACGAACGTGCACCCCAACGTGAGCGCGCTCCAGCCCTGGTCGGCCTTCAACTCGCACAGCGGGTCGGGCGAGGGCATGGTCCTCGTCGAGCGCTTCACGCGGGTGGCAAGGGACACCGTCGAGTACGAGATCGAGGTCAACGATCCGCAGATGTACACGCGGCCCTGGACGGTCGCGTATCCGTTCACGGACCTCGGCCAGCCCATCTACGAGTACGCCTGCCACGAGGGCAACTACGGCATGGAGGGCATCCTCACCGGCGGCCGCGCGGACGACGCGGCAGCCGCCGCGGCCTCGCGGCAGTAGGCCTGCGCGCGCCCCGGCGGTCGTCCCGGATCGCCGGGGCGCGCAACGATTCCACGCCCCGCCCCGCCCCCCTTGTATGCCGCCGGCCGATCTCCTATGCTTCGCGGCATGAGCGACATCCATGACCGCGTTCGACGTCCGGCCGGGCACCTTCCCGCTCCCCTGTCGCGGCGCGGGTTCATCCTGAACGCCGCCGGCGGCGTGAGCTTCCTGGGCGTGATGCACCTGCTGCGCGAGTCCGGGCTGCTCGCCCAGGGCGGCGGCCGCGCGGGAGCGGATCCCCAGCAGATCTTCCAGACGGCCGTCGACGAGGCGATCGAGGCGGGCGAGGTCGGCATCCAGTTCGCCGTCTACAAGGACGAGGAGCTGGTCGTCGACGTCTGGGGCGGCGTGGCCGACCAGGCGACGGGCCGCAAGGTCGACCGGCAGACCCTCTTCAACGTCTTCTCCGTGACCAAGGCGATCACCGCCACCGCGCTGCACATCCAGGCCGAGAGGGGGCTGGTCTCCTACGACGCGCCCATCGCCCGCTACTGGCCCGAGTTCGGCGCGCACGGCAAGGACACGACCACGGTGCGCGACGGCCTCAGCCACCGCACCGGCATCCCGGCGATGCCGGCCGGGGTCACGCCGGAGCAGATGGCCGACTACGACTGGATGGTGAACGCGCTGGCGAACCTGGAGCCGGTCTTCGAGCCCGGCACCACGAACGCGTACCACAGCTACACCTGGGGCTGGATCAACTCCGTGGTGGTGGAGCGGACCGATCCGCAGCAGCGGCCGTTCCGCCAGTTCGTGCACGAGGAGATCGCCCAGCCGCTCGGCATCGAGGACCTGTGGATGGGCCTGCCGCCCGAGGACGAGCCGCGGGTGGCGCACATGTACAACTCCGAGATCTCGATCGCCGATCAGAGCACCGCGCGCGGGCGGTCCATGCCGCTGCAGGTAGCCGGCACGCAGGACGTGTTCGGGCGCTCCATCGTCCGGCAGGCGGTCATCCCGGGCGCCGGCGGCATCTACAACGCGATCAGCTCGGCCCGCTTCTTCGCGCTGCTGGCGAACGAGGGGCAGCTCGACGGCGTGCGCCTGCTCTCGCCCGAGCGGGTGCGCGGCTGCCTGGAGCCGCGCCCCGACACCGACAAGCTCGACGTCGGCCGCGGCACGATCACGCGCGTGTCGAACGGCGGCTTCTGGCTCGAGGCCCCCGGCGTGGTGGGCAGCGGGCGCATCCTGAGCCACCCGGGGCTCGGCGGCTCCATCGGCTGGGCCGACCTGGACAACCGCCTGGCCGTGGCGATGTGCCACAACCGGCACGGGCTGGCGTATGCCGAGCCGCTCGCCGGCGCGATGGGCAAGGCCTTCGGCGTCATGTAGCCGCGGCGGCGGCGGACCTCAGGGGGCCGGGTTCACCAGCCCGGCCAGCAGCTCGCCGGTACGCTCCCTGGCCGTGGCCAGACGCTCCTCGAGCTGATCGAACACGAAGCGGTGGCCGGCCTGCCGCGCCTGAATGAGCGGCACCTCGGCCTGCCGGTAGGCGGCCCGGAAGGCGGCCTGCCGCTGCTCGTCGCGGATGCGGTCGATCAGGTGCTCGGCCGCGTCGAGCGATTCGCGCACGTCCGCGATCCCCTCCAGCAGCAGTCGCGCCCCCGCCGCCCGTCCCGGGCGCGGCGCGACGCCGTCCGGGCCATGACAGGTCGAGCACTGCCGCTCGAGTCCGGCGGGAGACAGGAGATTCGCGCCGACGCTGCCGTGGCAGGTGGAGCACGTCGGGACGCGGCGGTCGCCCTCGCCCAGCAGCTCGTGGTGCCGACTGGTCTGAAAGTTCACGTAGGGACCGGTGTGGCAGCCGCCGCAGGTTCTCGGGAGCTGCGTGCGGTGCACCGGACTCGACGGATTGAAGCTGCCCAGCACGTCCCGGTGCGCCTGGAGCCGCTCGAAGGTGCCCGGATCGCCGCCGTGGCACCGCTCGCAGCCCACGTTGTTGCGGCCGTGCGGCGAACGGCTCCACTCGTCCAGGTGGTTCGGCGCCGGCGCGGTGTAGACGTTGGCGACGTGGCAATCCGCGCAGTTGCTCCGGTCGAACTGCGCCAGGGCGGGAGGCGCGCCGGCCAACCCCAGCCACGCCACGGCCAGACCGGCAATGCCTGCATGTCGAAAACGCGTCTTCGGCGCGGCCGCGCACCGGCTGGCGATCATCGGGTACCGCACACGATGTCTGCTCATCGTTCGGCCTCCTGTACCCAGAGCTTACCAGCAAGGGCGTGCCAGGCCGGGCCGGGCCGGCATCCGCGACCGGCAAGCGCCGGCGCGACGCCCGCCGCCGGGCGCCGCTCAACCCCTGCGCCGGATGGCTCTGCGCGGCCGAGCCTTCCGGGGCGCTCGCGCGGCGGGCTTGGGAGTCCGGGCGCGCGGCGGCGGACGAGGGATGTGGGTGGGCCATTCGACAGGTTCGGGCCAGTTCTCGGAGAGGAACCGGAGGGCGCGCTCCGCGCGGCGGGTCGTGATGGCGCTGCCGCGGCGCAGCCGCGCGATCGTGTCGCCGCTGCCGGTCGCGCACCGGGACACCGTCGAGATGCTGCGGCCGGTCTGCTCGGCGAAGAGTGCGCAGAGAACGACGAGGTGCCGCACCGTGTCATCCACGACGCGGTTACGTTGCCACAAATAACATGTCGTGGCAAGGGCGGTTTCGTGTATCGTGCTAGCCGTGACACGTTTCGGCGTCGACTACCTGCGGCAGGCCGTCCAGCGCAGGGTGGAGACGGAAGGGCTGCGGCCGTTCTCCATGCGCACCGGCATTCCGCTCGGCCAACTCCGCAGCCTGCTCCAGGGCCGGGCTGCACGGAGCACCACCCTCGAGCGGATGTCATCGGTCCTGGGCCTGGAGTTCTACATCGGCCCTGCACGCAAGGGGAAGCTGTCGCGGCCGGCGCTGCCCCCGGAGATCGCGGAAGTGCTCCACCTGCCCAAGGACGCCCACGTCGCCGACGCGGTCGGGTTGATCGACAAGGACCGGATGGCGGCGCAGTTGCGCACCGGGATGGGCGTCGTGCGGGACCTGGTCGACCGGGCGGCGGCCGCGGCGGACCTGATTCCGGGCCTGGTCTCCGGAGAGCGTGACGCCCCGCCCGCGCGGCGGGCAGACGGCGTCGCCATCATTCCGTTCGCGCCCCACTTCCAGTTGCCGGCCGGACATGGCGAGGTGGTGTTCGAACAGTCGTCGGAGATGTCGATAGCGGTCGCCAGGGACGCGGTGGCGCCCTGGGCGCGGCCGGAGCACCTGACGTGTTTCCGCGCGGCCGACGACTCGATGGAGCCGACGGTCCGGGACGGCGATCTGGTGGCCGTCGACCAGCACCGGACGCGGCCGCTCGAGGACGAGCTGTTCGCGGTGCTCACCGAGAGCGGGCTCTCGGTCAAGCGCCTGCACCATTCCGAAGGACGCTGGTTCCTCGTCAGCGACAACCCGGCGCACCTGTCCCGGCCGCTCGGCGACGGCGACCGCATCGTGGGACAGGTGGCGTGGTGCGGGCCGCATGGCCGCGACCATGCCTGACGGGGCTGCGCCCCGGGCCCCCGGCGTCTACGGCACGGACTGCTGGCCGGGTGGTGCGGCGAGGCGGTCGAGGCCCGCCTCGTAGATCGCCCTGACCTCCGACGTGGTCTCGCGATAGCGCGCCAGCAGCTCGCCGCCCGACATCGGGGTGCCGAGCTGGCGCGCCAGCGGCTCGAGCGCGGCCGGGTCGGTCGAGATGGCGCTCGCGTCGCTGTCGGTGTGGATGCGGAGCACGGTCTCCAGCTCGCGGAGAAAGGCGTAGGCCTCGCGCAGCGCCGCCGCCTCGCCGGCAGGCAGGACCTGCGTGGCGGGCAGCGCCGACAGCAGACGCCGCGTGCCGGGCACGCGGAAGCCCTCGCGCGCGGACCCCTCCCTGAGCTGCAGCACCTGCAGCAGGAAATCGATGTCCGCCAGCCCGCCGCGGCCGCGCTTCAGATCGAGTTGGCCGCCGGCCGCCTCGGCGGTCAGCTCGCGCTCCATGCGGCCGCGGACGTGCCGCGCATACCCCGGAATCTCGGGACTCCAGGGCCCGTAGACGAAGCGGCCGACCGCCGCCTGCAACTGAGCGGCGAGCGCCGCATCGCCGCCGACGAACCGGCAGCGCGTCCAGGCCATCCGCTCCCAGATCTCCGCGCGCTCGGCCAGGTAGCGCTCGAAGGCGGCGAGCGGCGTCGCCAGCGCGCCCATCCGACCCTCGGGACGCAGCCGCGTGTCCAGCTTGTACGCGAAGCCGGCGGCGGTCGTCTTCGAGAGCAGGTCGTAGATCGCCCGCACGAACTTCTGGTGCCGCTCGAAGCGGCGCGCATCGCCCGCGTCACCCGCGTACAGAAAGACCAGGTCCAGATCGGAGTACACCGTGAGCTCGCGCCCGCCGAGCTTGCCGAGCGCGAACACGGCCCAGCCGGCGTCGGCGTCCGCCGCGTCCGGCGCCGGCGGCGACCGGCGCGCGACGGCGCGAGCCGCCGCGCCCACCGCGCAGTCCGCGACCAGGGACAGCTTCTCGTTGAGGAGATCGAGACGTCGGGCCGTCAACCACTCGGCCAGCACCTTGAACTCCTGGATGGCCTTCACGCGACGGAACGGATCGAGCGTGGATGCGATGTCCGCGCCGGTTGCGACCGCCTCGTCGAAGGCCTGCACGACAGCCGCGTGGAACGCGTCACGGTCGAGTGCGCCGCCAGCGAGGAAGTCGAGGACCTCCGGGTAGGCTGCCAGCCGGGCGGCGTACAGGTCGCCGGCGTCGAGGCCGGCCAGGAGCCGGTGGCGCAGCGCAGGGTCCTCGAGCAGGGCGCGGTAGAACGAGGCCGCCGCGCCGGTGCCCGCAACCACCCTTTCGAGCCGCATCAGAACGGTGGCGGGCGCGGACAGCGGCACCTCGTTCGCGACGACCGTGGCGAGCAGGTTGGCCAGCAGGTTGCGCGTCGACGAGCGTCCCTGCGCGCACGTCGCGCCGAGCGCGCGCATCGCGTCGACCGTGCGGTCCGGCTCGTCGAGGCCTGCCGCCTCGAGACGCGCGCGCACGTCGTCGCCGGCGCCGTCACCGGCGTCGGCGAGCAGACGGAAAATCTCGCGGCTGGCGAGGCCCTCGTCCTCGGCTGTCCCCTCGAACAGCCTGGCGTAGACAGCGTGCACGCGCTCCCGGTGCCGGTCCAGCACGGTCGTCAGCGTCTCCGGCTCGTCGAAGCCCAGACGCCGCGCCAGGGCGCGGACGCCGCGCTCGGTACCGGACAGACTGTGCGTCTGCTGGCCCTCGGCCGCCTGCAGACCATGCTCCACGTTGCGGAAGAAGGCGTACGCCGCCTCCAGATCCCGCTGCACGCCGGCCTCGACGAAACCGTGCTCGCCGAGCTGCTCCAGCGCCGTGAGCGTGCGCCCGGTCCGCAGCGACGGCTTGTCGCCGCCGTAGATGAGCTGGAACACCTGCACGAACAGCTCGACCTCGCGAATGCCCCCCCGGCCTTCCTTCACGTTCCGATCGAGGTCGCCGTGCCGGGCATGCTCGCGGTCGGCCCGCGCCTTGTAGCGCGCGAGCTCCTCGATGGCGGCGTGGTCGAGGTACTTGCGATAGACGAACGGCTGCACCAACTCCAGGAACTGCTCGCCGAGCGACAGGTCGCCCGCAATCGGCCGCGCCTTGATCAGGGCGAACCGCTCGAACGTCTCGCCCAGGCTCTCGTAGTACTCCGCCAGTTGCGGCAGCGAGTAGACGAGCGCCCCCCGCGAGCCCATGGGGCGCAGCCGCATGTCGACGCGGTAGAGGTAGCCCTCCCCCGTATGCTCGGAGAGCAGCACCGTGAGCCGGCGACCGAGCTTCTGGTAGCGCCAGTGGGCGTCGCCCGCCGCTTCCCGGGGAACGTCGTAGACGTAGATGAGGTCGATGTCGGAGCTGTAGTTGAGATCCGCCGCGCCCAGCTTGCCCATGCCGATCACGGCGAACCGTCCGGGCAACGGCCCCGCCTTCGCCGCCTGCTCGGCGGTCGCGACGCGCAGCACGGCGTCGACGAGGGCGTCGGCCAGGTTCGACAACTGGGTCGTGGTCGCCGCCAGGGTCTTGCGGTCCAGCATGCCGAACAGGTCCCGCGCGGTGATGCGCAGCAGCTCGCGCCGCTGGAACCGCTTGAGCGCGTTGATCTGCTTCTCGACACCCTCGCTGGCGTGGAGCCAGCGGCCGATCTCCTCGTCGAACGCGGTGCGGTCCGGCGTCGCGCCTTCGAGCTCGCGGCGCAGCCAGTGGAGGTACTCGGGATTGCGGATCAGGATCTCGCTCAGGAACGGCGACGTCCCGAGAATGTGCGTGAGGATCTCGAGCATGCGCGGGTCCGCATGCAGGTTGCCGATGAACCCGGCCCTGGGCGTGCGCGTCGCCACGTAGCGGCAGAATCCGAGCAGCGCCGCGTCCGGATCCGGCGCGCTGGAGACCACGTCGAGCAGCATGCCTGCCAGGGCGCCCAGCGCCTGGCGGCTGGGCAGGTCGTCGGCGAGCTGCTGGAGCTGCTGGTCCGCGGCCGCGCCGTCGCGCAGGCCGTACTGCCCGAGGAAGGCGGCAGCCGCGTCCTCGGTCAGGTCGCGCGAGAGGAAGATGTCCTGCGGCGTGACGGCGTGCGGTTCGGATGGCATTCCGTTTCGGCTCCGCGCAAGCGCGCCGGGGGGACCGGCGCCCCGGCATGATAGCAGTCCGCCTGGATTATCTGACGTTCACGCGCGCCGACGGCGGCGCGGATCCCGTCACCCGACGGCACAACGAGCCGCTGGTCGGCCCGATCCGCGCCCACCACCTCCACCTGTATCTCCTCGAGGACGCCGTGGCGGAAGCCCAGCGCTGGTACGCGAGCCTGTTCGGCGGCGTCCCGGGCCTGCGCTGGCGCTACGACGCGACCTCAACGGGCGGCGGCGGTCCGCCAGCGGCCGAGGGCGGCGGCGATCTCGCGGCGCGCCGCGGTGCGCCGGCCCGGGTTGTGGTTGACGAAGTAGCAGAAGAAGACCGGCGCGTCCGAGGCCGGCTCGAGCAGGCCGGCCAGCGCGACGGTGTGACGCAGGGTTCCGGTCTTGGCGGCCACCGGCGCCAGGGCAGGCCACGCCGCGAGCGAGCCCACGCCCGGGTTCGCCAGCGCGTCGATGAGCGTGGGACCCCAGGGCCGGCCGGCGGCGTGGACGAGCACCTGGACCACGTTGGCCGGGGCCACCAGGTTCGCCGGCGAGAGACCCGACCCGTCCGCGAGCCACGCCTCGGCAGAAGCGGGCGCGCCGGTGCCGGGCAGCCCGGCCACGAAGTCGGCGATCACCTCCACCCCGTCGTCGAAGCGGCCGCTCCCGGCCACCTCCAGTCCCAGCGTCAGGGCCAGCGTGTCGGCGTACCAGTTGTGACTTCTCGTGAGGACGTGGGGCAGGAGCTCCGCGAGCGGCGGCGAGTGGAGCTCCGCCAGCACGGATGTCGGGCCGGAGCCCGCGTCCGGCCGCCGCACGAGCCGCACGCCGCCCGCCACGCTCACGCCGGCCTCGTCCAGCGCGTCGCGCAACCGCTGCGCCGCGCGGTGCGCGGGGGACGGATCGCTGGCAGGGACCAGGAACGACGACTCGCTGATCGGGTACTCGCCCCGCAGCAGCAGCGTGTCGGTGCCCCAGAGCGGGATGAAGTCGAGGGTGCCCGCGCCGCGACGATCGGAGCCCACCGTCGTCGTGAGATTGATCAGCTCCAGGCCTTCCGGCGCGGCGGCCCGCGCCGGCGCGCCGACCGCCGTGCCCGGCGCGACGCGCACCGCGACCGTCCCCTCGTCGACCGCCAAGCCCGCCGCCGGCGTGCCGTGGCGGTACGGCAGATCGTCGTAGCCGCGGTCGACGGGATGCGGGCGGCCGGGGAAGCGGCCGGCGTCGACCACGAGATCCCCCGTCACGCGCTCGATGCCCCGCTCCCGCACCTGCGCGGCCAGCGCCGCGAGCGGCCCCGCCGCGCCGCCGTCGAAGAACTCGCCCCAGGTGGGGTCGGCCCCCGGCTCGACAACGAGGTCGCCGTCGAGCACCGCGCCGTCCACCGCGCCGTGCGCGGCCAGGCGGGTCACCCAGCGGTACCCGGCGCCCAGGTGCTCCAGCGCCGCCGCCGCGGTCAGCACCTTGAGCACCGACGCGGGCACGAAGAGCCGTCCGGCGTGCAGCTCGTCGACTACCTCGAGGCCGCCGCCCTCCCCCAGCCGCGCAGCCAGATAGCCGCGGTAGGCGCCGTCGCCGGCGGCGGCCGGCTGCGCAACGGCCGCGCGCGGCGCGGGCAGGCCCGCGAGCACCGCCAGACCGATCACCACGAACAGGCGTAGCGAAGTCATTGCGCAGATTGTCCCACAACCGCCTGTGGATGCCCCCGCCGGCGCGCACGCAGCAGGATCGCCGGGACTGCCGGATCCAAGCGGGGACCACCAGAGCGACCACGCGTGGTCCCAAGGCGCGCACGGCGCGCCTCGGCGGGAGCGGCGCGGGGCGAAGGGGCCCCCGCAAGCGGACGCCGGGGGCTTGGGGCGCAGCCCCATCTAATCTCAGAACCGGACGCGGACGCCGAACGTGGGGATGAGCGGGAAGCCGGCCGTCGGGCGCGCGACGACGCGAGGCAGGCTGCCGGCGGGGTCGTGCTCCAGTCCGGTCTGCAGCTCGACCGGATTGTCGCGGTTGAGCAGGTTGATCACCTCGATGTACCACGACCAGCGCCCGGCGGCTCCGCCCGGCCGGTGCGCGATCCGCAGGTCGACGCGGGCGTAGTGCGGCAGGCGGCCCCGCTGCAGGTTGGCCAGACCGCCGAAGTCGACCGTGTAGACGAGCGCCCCGGCGGCGTCGCGCGCCGCGACCAGCCGCCCGGCGGCGTCCTCCTCGGCGGCCACCCGCACGCCGGCCGCCGGCGTGTACGGGAAGCCGGTCGCCACCTGCGCCGTGGCCGCCACGCTCCAGCTCGCGCCCAGCCGGAGGCGGCCCACCGCGTTGAAGGCGTGGCGGCGGTCGTACTCGAACGGATACCGCAGGCCGTACGTCTCGCGGTCGGCGCGGCCCCAGGCGTAGGACAGCCAGCCCGCCAGCCTGGCGCCCGGATCGCTGCGCACCAGGTAGGCGTCCACGCCGTAGGCGGCGCCGCGGCCGCCGTTCACCGGGACGGTGGTGATCTGCGCCGCGGCCGGGACGCTCTCGCGGAGGCCCGCCGCGAAGTCGTAGCGCTCGACCCGCGCGCGGCGCTCCGCCTCGGACTCGAGGCGGCCGACGATGAGATCGTCGAACGTCTTGTAGTAGCCCTCGACGCGCGCCAGCGTCTCGGCGCCCAGGTCCTTCTCCACCCCGAGCACCAGGTGCGTGGCCCGCTCGTGCCGCAGCGTCCGCACCCTTGCCGGCGACAGATCGAACAGGTAGTCCGACTGGATCAGCTTCTCGTAGCCGGGGCTCTGCGTGTACAGGCCGCCCGCGGCGCGCAGCCGGCTGCCGCCGCCGAGCGCGACGGTCAGGGCGAAGCGCGGCGACACGACCGCGTCGCCGTTGACCGTGCTCCAGTCGACGCGCAGGCCGGGCTCGAGCGACAGCCGCGGCGTCACCGTGTAGCGGTCCTGCACCCAGGCCGCGGCCCGCGTGCCGGCCAGCGCCGAGTCGAGCTCGTCGGGCAGCCCGGCGCCGCCGCGCACGCTCGACGGATTGGCCACGGTCTCGTTCCGGTCGCCGGTGACGGACAGGCCGAGACCGGACGCCAGGCGGTGCAGCTCGAGGCCGGCATCGACGGTGTGGGCCGGCGCGAGCTGCACGGCGAACTCCTGCCGGAGCGACAGGTCGCGCACGGCCAGCGCCCGGTTGAAGACGACGTTCGTCAGGCCGCGCGCGATCCCCTCGTCCGGGGTGTTCGACCGCCGCGCGTCCGCGTCGAACGAGGCGTCCACGTCGAGCAGGTCCGTGTTGCGGTACCACGAGACGATGGTGCGCGACGTGGCCCCGCTGCCGAGCACCGCGTCCAGCCGCAGCGAGCCGAGGTCGTTCCCCGCCTCGGACATGAAGCGTCCCCGCTCGCCGGCCTCCAGGTCGTCCTCGTCGTCGAACCGGAAGTCGGAGCGCTCGCGGCTGGTCAGCCCCAGCACCGACAGCCGGTGCCCCGGGCCGAACGTCCAGTTCGCCTGGAGCTGCACGTCGGCGAAGCGCGGCAGCCCCTGGTCGGTGAAGAGCCCCGCCACGAGGTCGTAGTAGGTCCGCCGGCCGCTCAGCAGCCACGAGCCGCCGCCCGGCGCAGCCCCCTCGAAGACCACGTTGGCGTCGGTCACGCTGGCCGACGTCGAGCCCTGGAAGTCGCGCTGCCCGATGCGGTTGTCGACGACGAGCAGCGACGACAGGCGGTCGCCGTAGGCGGCGCCGAAGCCGCCGGCCGTCAGCTCGAAGCGCTCGACGGTCTCGGGGTTGAAGGCGCTGACCAGGCCGAACAGCCGGAACGGGTTGTGGATCTCCACGCCGTCCATGATGGTCAGGTTCTGATCCGGCGTCCCGCCGCGCACCGCCAGCCGGCTGCCGAAGTCGCCGGTCAGCGCCACGCCCGGCAGCGTGTCCAGCGTCCGGAAGATGTTGTCTATCGCCCCGGCCACGGCGAACACCTCCTCCGCCGCTATCGGCGTCGCCGAAGGCCGGTCCGCCGTGGGCGTCGGCGAGACCACCTCCACGGTCTCGGCGAACGTGTTCCGGAAGAGCACGATCTCCAGCTCGGGGCGGTCGCCGGCAGCGGCGGGCTCCAGCTCGAGGGCCGTTTCGAGGTAGCCGTCCGCCGCCACCCGTAGCGTCTCGTCGCCCGCCGCCAGCGCGACCGTGAATCGGCCCGCGGCGTCCGTCGCGACCGTCTCGGCGCTGCTGGCGACCCGGGCTTCCGGCACCGGCTCGCCGCTCGCGCCGTCGACGACGACGCCCGTCGCCGCGGGTGGCGCCTGGGCCTCCACCAGAGCGACGGCGAGCAGCGGGAAGATCAGCGGCAGGAGCGGCAGGCGGCTCAGCGCCAGCCGGAATCGGCGCGACAGGCTTGCCTCCGTTGCCCGGCACCCGGCGGTACCAAGGCTTACAAAACTACGATACTCTAGATGTCTCCGTTGAAAGGGGAACCGACCATGAGGCTGCTGTCGACTTCGCTCCTGCTGCTCGCCCTCGCCTTCGCGCCGGCGCCGGACGCCGAGGCCCAGCTCGCCACGCCGAACGCCGACGGCATCGCCTACGGCCACGTGCACCTGAACGTGGCCGACATCGAGGTGCACAAGAAGCTGTGGGTCGAGTACTTCGACGGGGTCGTCGTCGAGAAGGGGCCGCTGACCGCCATCCGGCTGCCGAACTTCCTGATCGCGCTGACCGAGCGCGAGCCGACCGGGCCGATGCAGGGGTCGGTGCTCGACCACTTCGGCTTCAAGGTGCGCAACACCGCCGAGTTCGTCGCGAAGTGGCGCGCGGCGGGCATGGAGGTCGGCCCCGAGTTCATCGGCGCCGAGGGGATGCCGAACGCCTACGTCATGGCCCCCGACGGCGTCTGGGTCGAGCTGCAGGAGGACCCGTCGCTGCACGTCCCCATCGCCGGCTACCACATCCACTTCATCACGCCGGACTACGAGGAGCTGCTGGCGTGGTACTCGCAGGTGTTCTCGCTCGGCGTGCGCCCCCGCGGGCGCATCGGGACGACGACCGACGTGCCCGGCATGAACATGAGCTTCGGGGACGCCGAGGAGGCGACCGCCGCCACCCGCGGGCGGGCGCTCGACCACATCGGCTTCGAGGTCGACGACCTGGAGGCCTTCTGCCGGAAGCTCGAGGCGATGGGCATCGAGTTCGACGTCGAGTACCGCGAGGTGGAGAGCGTCGAGCTCAAGATTGCCTTCCTGACCGACCCGTCGGGAACCTACATCGAGCTCACCGAGGGCTACGACAAGTACTGACGCCGGAAGCCGGTTCCAGCGGGAGGTTGACATGCGAAACAAGGTTGCGATCGGATGGCTCGCGCTGTCGCTGGCGGCCGGACTGCACCTCTTGGCCGGCACGTCGTCCGCGCAGTCCGGGAACATGGACATCTACTGGATCGACGTCGAGGGCGGCGGCGCCACGCTGGTGATAGCGCCCACCGGGGAGTCGCTGCTCGTGGACGTCGGATGGCCGCGCCCGGAGGGCCGCGACGCCCACCGCATCGCGGCGACGATGCAGGAGGCGGGCATCGAGAAGCTGGACTACATGCTGATCACGCACTTCCACACCGACCACGTCGGCAGCCTCGCCGAGCTGGACGAGCTGATCCGGATCGACCACTTCCTCGATCACGGGGGCGACACCGAGGAGCGCAACCAGGTGTGGCGCGAGCTCTACCTGGAGGTGGCCGGCGACGCCCGCATGGTGGCCGCGGCCGGCGACACGATGCAGCTCGGCGACGTCGACGTGAAGTTCATCTCCTCGAACATGGAGCTGATCACCGAGACGCTCCCCGGCGGCGGGCCCAACCCCCACTGCGAGGGCGCGGAGCACAAGCCGGCCGCCTCGCCCGAGAACCAGCGGACGCTGGGCGCGCTGTTCAGCTTCGGCCGCTTCTCGTTCCTTAACCTGGGCGACCTCGACTGGGACATGGAGATGAAGCTGTCGTGCCCGGTGAACCGGCTCGGCCAGGTCACGCTCTACCAGACGAGCCGCCACGGCGCGTTCGACGGGGCCGGCGCGCCGGCCCACCTGTGGGCCATCAGTCCGCAGGTGATCCTCTTCAACAACGGTCCCCGCAAGGGCATCACCGCGCCGCACATGTACGAGCGGGCGGCCGCGGTTCCGGGCGTCGAGGACATCTGGCAGACCCATCTGGCCCTCGAGGCCCCGGACCACAACACGGCGGAGGACCTGATCGCCAACTTCGAGGAGACCGAGGACTGCCAGGGGCACTGGCTCAGGGCGTCGGTGGCGCCCGACGGCCGATACACCATGACGAACGGCCGCAACGGCTACAGCCGGACCTACACGGCCCGCTGACGAGGCGGCGCCCGGACCGCGTCTCCGACAGGATGGCAGGGAGTCTTGCAATGAACCGACGTTTTCTCGCCGCGTGCTTCGTGCTGCCCATCGGGCTCGCTCTCCTGCCGCCGGGCGCCGGCACCGCGGCCGCCCAGCCCGCCGACTTCGTCCCGGTGACCGACGCGATGCTCCAGGACCCGGATCCCGGGGACTGGCTCATGTGGCGCCGCACGCTCGACGGCTGGGGCTACAGCCCGCTGGACCAGATCGACCGCGACAACGTGGGCGATCTGCGGATGGTCTGGTCGCGGGGCCTGCACCCCGGCAGCCAGCAGGGAACGCCGCTGGTCTACGACGGCACCATGTACATGCCCAACCCGAACGACGTCCTGCAGGCGCTGGACGCCGTGACGGGCGACCTGCTGTGGGAGTACCGCCGCCCCATCCCGGACGACGTGGACGAGTACATCCGCGGGCTCGTCTCCGTCAACCGCAACGTGGCCATCTACGGCAACCTCGTCATCGACACCGGCAACGACGACTACGCCTACGCCGTCAATGCCACCACCGGCCGGCTGGTGTGGGAGACCGAGATCCTCGACTACAAGACGCACCCCGCCCGGCACTCCGCCGGCCCGATCATCGCCAACGGCAAGGTCGTCTCGGGACGCAGTTGCCGGCCGTGGGCGGGGCCCGAGGCGTGCGTGATCACCGCGCACGACGCGACCACCGGCGCGGAGCTGTGGCGCCGGCGCCTGATCCCGGCGCCCGGCGAGCCGGGCAACGAGACGTGGGGCGGCGTGCCCTACGAGGAGCGCGGCCACGTCGGCTCGTGGATGGCGCCCAGCTACGACCCGGAGCTGAACCTCGTCTACGTAGGAACCTCGGTCACGTCCCCCGCGCCCAAGTTCCTGCTGGGCGGCACCGAGAACACGCACCTCTACCACAACTCGACGCTGGCCCTCGACGGCGACACCGGCGAGATCGTCTGGTACTACCAGCACCTGAACGATCACTGGGATCTCGACCACCCCTTCGAGCGGCTGCTGGTCGACACCGCCGTGGCGCCGGATCCCGGCGCCGTGAGCTGGATCAACCCGCGCATCCGGCCCGGCGAGATGCGCAAGGTGGTCACCGGCATCCCGGGCAAGACCGGCCTGGTCTACACGCTGGACCGCGAGACCGGCGAGTTCCTGTGGGCCACCCCCACCGTCACCCAGAACGTCATCAGCGGCATCGACGGCGCCACGGGCGCGGTGGCAACGAACTCGGAGCTCGTCTTCACCGCGTCCGGCCAGGAGGTGCTGGCCTGCCCGAGCTGGTACGGCGGCAAGGACTGGGAGGCGGGCGCCTACAGCCCCCTGACCAACACGATGTACATGCCGCTGCGCAACGTCTGCGCCCGCATGCTGGCCACGCCGGAGGCCGAGAGCCACTACCAGCTTGCGACCATCAACCAGCTCGCGCCGGGGACCGACCAGGTCGGCACCGTGCAGGCCATCTCGGCCGAGACGGGCGCCACCGTCTGGAAGCACGAGCAGCGCTCCGCCACCATGTCGCTCGTCGCGACCGGCGGCGGCCTGGTGTTCGGCGGCGACGTCAACGGCCGCTTCCGGGCCTACGATCAGGAGACGGGCGAGGTGCTCTGGGAGATCAACATCGGCTCCGCGGTAACCGGCTTCCCCGTCACGTACGCGGTCGACGGCCGGCAGTACGTCGCGGTCAGCACCGGCACGGCGGGCACCGCGTCGGCTTTCACGCGCCTGACGCCCGAGCTGCGCGCGAGCGCGGGGAACACGCTGTTCGTGTTTGCGTTGCCCTGAACAAAAACCAGTGTCCGCAGAGCGCCGAGGCGCTCCGTAGAACACCGCAAGGTGCCACTTTGCCGGCACCTCTAGACCACGGAGTAGGACTCATGCCCTCTTACGTCAGAACACTCGCCTCGATGCTCGTGATTCTCGGTGTGGCGGCCGCCGCTAGCGCCCAGGGTCGCGACATTCTGCCGCCGGTACCGACGCCGACAGACATCAAGCCGGGCAGCATCACCTGCGACGAGTGCCCGTATCCGGCGCCGAGCAAGTACCTCGACATCAACGTCTACGGCCAGGACGTGCGCATCTCCTATATGGACATCGCGCCGACCAGCACGGCCAACGGCCATGTGGTCCTGCTGATGCACGGCAACAACTTCGGCGGCTTCTACTTCGGTGACATCATCGACGGGCTGACCGCCGCCGGATTCCGCGTCATCGTCCCGGACCAAATCGGGTACGGCAAGTCGTCGAAGCCGATCGCGCCCTACAACTTCAACACGCAGGCGCGCAACACGCAGCTCGTCCTCGAGCACGAGGGGATCGACACGGTCATGGCGGTCGGCCACTCGATGGGCGGCATGCTCGCGACGCGGTTCACCACGCAGTATCCCGACTCGGTCGAGCGGCTGGTCATCTACAACCCCATCGGCCTCTCCGACAACCGGTTCAATCGCCCGATGACGCCGGTCGATCAGATCTACGAGCGCATCCTCCGGACCGACTACCAGAGCACGCGCCGGAGCCTCAGCCGGTACGTCGGGCATGACCCGTCGGCCTGGAACGACAAGTTCGAGCTCTACACCCGCATCCGCTCGTCGTGGACCCGCAGCTCCGACTTTCCGCGCCTCGCCATGGTGCAGGCGATCATCAGCCAGATGCTCTACCAGGACCCGGTCGTCTACGACTGGCCGCATATCCAGGTCCCGACGCTCGCCTTCGGGGGCGCGGAGGATCTGCTGCTCGGTCCGGCGGAGGTCTTCCAGGAGCGAATGCGGGTGTTGGCCGACACTGTCCCGAACGGAAACGGTCGCGTGCTCCTCTTTCCGGGGCTGGGTCATGTGCCGCACCTGGAGCGGCCGGACATCATCGTGCCCGCGCTCGTCGAATACCTGATGGAAGGCGTTGAGTAGCGCCGTTCCGGAACAGACCGCGGTAAACCGCCGCGTCCGAATCCACAGGGTTTCGGTTGACGCCGGGAGCAACACCTCCGTCCATCAGTCGACGGCGAAGCAGTAGAACAGGCCGGCCCCTCCCGTAGCCACCAGGTTGTCCTGCGAGCAGCCGCGCGACGGGTGGGCGGTGTTCCAGGGCGAGCCCGGCGTCGTGAAGGAGTAGCGGTCGGCGTGGCCGAGCATGGCGCTGCCTTCGCCGTTGCTGGTCCAGTTGCCGCACGTGCGGTCCTCGCCCTCCGGATACGCCGTGCCGTCGAGCCGTGTGCCGGTCAGCACGTCGTGCACCGTGAAGTCGGGGTCGCCGTCGATGCGGGATGCGAACTGGTTGCCGTTCTCGTCCAGGCTGTGGGTCCAGTTGAAGTTGGAGTTGTCGTAGTGCAGGCTCTCGACGCTGGTGGCCATGACGAGGCCCTGCGCGTTCGCCCACGGTCCTTCCCCGATCCGATCACGTGCGTTGACGGCGCCGGGGCCCTGCGTGCTTAGGTAGGCGCGCCAGGTGCGGTCGCCGGCGCCCGCCGCGGCGGCCAGCGTCTGGCAGTGGGCGTCCGCGCCGTCCAGCCCGCCCAGGTTGGCGCCGTCACCGACGCCGGTGCTGGTGACGAAGAAGCCCATCGGCGGCGGCTCCTGCTCCTGCTGCCCGGCCACGACCGCCAGCCCGGACAGCACCAGCGCGCCGCAGACCGCCGCAGCCGCCAACTGGATTCGTCTGTTTCTCATCTGAGCGTTCTCCTCTCGGGATGCCGAACGGGTCAGTCGGCAGGTCTGTCGGCCGTGATCGCGTCGATCACGATGTTGCGCAACTCCCGGATGTCGTCGCGCAACTCGTCAATGCGGGCGTTCACGTCATCGATACGGGAGTTCACGTCGTCGATACGCGCGTTCACGTTCGCGTTCACCTCATCGACGCGGGAGTTCACGTCGTTGATGCGGGCGTGCGTCGAACATGACGTGCCGATGATGGTCGCGCACAGCGCGGCGACCGACAGCAGGATCGTGATGCGGTCCGACCGACCCATGATCGCATCGTACCAGGTGCTGACGCCCTCGGCAACGGACGTGATTCCGCGGCCGTCACAGGCGGCGGGCGGAGCCGAAGAAGCGGCGCCAGCTCATGGCGAGACCGGTCCAGACCATGACGGCGACGCCGAGGGATGCCAGGCCGGCGATGGATTGCCCCATCACGCCGTACACCTCTCCGGTGTGGGCGAACCGCAGCCAGCGGCGGATCTGGAAGCCGCGGCTGAAGGCCGGATAGCCGGCGCGGCCGACCAGGTCGCCGGTCGCCCGGTCGAACAGGAGGTCCTCGTTCTTCGACGGCTGGCGGCCGGTCCCGCGGTCGACAGCGATCACGACGGGGTCGTGAATCGACTCCGGGAGGTCGACCGTGATCGTGCGCCAGCCGGGCGTCTCGGCGCCGGCCTTCGCGGCCAGCCCCTGCAGGTCGACCGGCGGGGTCGCCGGATCCGGCGGGGCGGACAGGCGCCCCCCCGCGTCCGACTCCCACGGCCGCGGTGACTGCTGAAACGGCGGCGTGTCGCCCGCCAGCCGATGGACGAGGTCCGCGGCCCACTGGTACGAGATCGTGGCGCCGCTCGCGACGATGACCGCGAGCGGAACGGCCGACCAGAAGCCGATCACGCGGTGCCAGTTGAAATCGCGCGCGCGGCCCCCGAGGCCGCGGCGGAACCACAGCGCCTGTCTCCAGGCGGCGCGGCCGCGGCTCGACGGCCACCAGAGGTAGACCCCGCTGGCGAGCAGCAACAGGAACCCGAGGTTGGCGGTGGCCGTGAACGTCCGACCGATGATGCGGTACTCGCCCTCGAGGGCGAACCACCGGTGCCAGTACAGGACGCCGCGGAGGAAGCGCCGCGTGCGCGTGTTGCCGTCGCCCAGCGGCTCGCCGGTGAAGCGATCGACGTAGACGGCAGCTCCGTCGTCGAGCCGGACGACCGCCGGCTCGCGCGGATCCCTGCCGAGGGCCACGGATGCGACGCGACCGGCGGGCGGCTCGCCGGCGGTGCGCTCGACCAGCTCGTCGAGCCCCAGCGGTGCGCTGCCCGCCGCCGGTGGAGCGGCGCGATAGTCGCGCAGCGCCCAGCGGTCGAGCTGCGCCTCGTAGGTGAGGATGATGCCGGTCACCGCCATCATGAGGATGACGACGGCCCCGGCGAGGCCGACCGCCAGGTGGATCCAGAAGATGGCCCTGCGCACGGACATGTCCGGCCGCACCCGATCGCCGCCCGCGGCTCCGCCTGGCGCCCGACCGAGCCGGCGGGAGCCCGCGCCGTTCCGCGCCGCGGCCCGCTACTGCGAGCCGCCGTCGGAGTCGCCGGCGCCGTCGGAGTCGGTCCCGCCGGGGCAGGCCGCGGTCAGCGCGGCAGCCGCCGCGATCGAGCCGGCGGCGATCGCGCGCGAGAAGAACGAGCGGCGATCGACGCGGGCGCTGCTGATGTCCGCGTCGGTCAGCGACGCAGGCGATGCTGGATGAATCGCGCGGGGCTTCGCTTTTTCCGGTTTGCGCATGCCGCTTCTCCCGAGTCTGTAAAATGAGAACGAGTCTCAACATCCTAGTGGCGCGTGCCGCGGCCGTCAAGCCGCGACGGTTGCCCCGGCGCGGAGCGCTCGGACGATGACGGACCACCACACCAGGCCGGGACCCGCTGTCGACCGCGACTGGTACGCCTGGCTCATCGATCCGCTGCCGACCGCGGAGTTCGAGCGCGACTACTACGAGCAGCGGCTCGCTCACGTCCGGCGCGAGGCGCCCGCCTACTATGCCGAGCTGCTCTCGGTGACCGACCTCGACGTCGTGCTGGGCACGCACTCGGCCAGCCATCCCGACATCAGGCTGGTCCGGGGCGACGGCGACGTCGCTCCCGGCGAGTACACGAACGACGCCGGGCGGGTCCAGCCGCTCGACGTCGCGCGGCACTTCGACGACGGCGCGACCGTCATCTTCAATCAGCTCCACACGCGGGTGCCGGCGCTGGCGCGGCTGTGCGTCGCGCTCGGGCGGCGCTTCTCGTCGCGGGTCCAGACCAACGTGTACCTCACGCCGCCCGACGCGCAGGGCTTCGGCCCGCACTGGGACACCCACGACGTCTTCGTGCTGCAGATCAGCGGCGCCAAGCGCTGGTCGATCCACGGCACCCGGGTGAGACTGCCGCTCCGCGGCCAGCGCTTCGAGCGCGGCACGCCGCCCGGCGACGTCAGCGACGAGTTCGAGCTCGGTCCGGGCAGCGCCGTCTACCTGCCGCGCGGCCTGATGCACTCGGCGCGTTCGACGGGCGAGCCGTCGCTGCACGTCACGCTCGGGCTCACGGCGTTCACGTGGGCCGAGTTCCTCGTCGAGAGCGTCACCGCGGCCGCGCTCGAGGAGGAATCGCTGCGCCGGAATCTGCCGCGCGGGTTCGCCCGCGAGGGATTCTCCGCCGCCGAGCGCGAGCGTCTGTTGCGGGAGAAGCTGGCGCTCGTGCAGTCGCGGTTCGACCCGGAGGTCGTGTGGCGCCGCTTCACGGACGAGGTCCTGGCGAGCGACGTGCCGCTGTTCACCGACCTGCTCAGCCAGCGGCTGCGCGGGGAGGGGCTGACGGCCCGCTCGCGGGTCGGACGCCGCGCCGGGCTGCTCACCGAAGCCGCGACGGAAGGCGAGACGTGCCTCCTCCGGTTCTGCGGCCGCGAGCTCAGGCTGCCGGGCGCCGTGTGGCCGGCGCTGCAGTTCGCCGCGACGACCGACGAGTTCGCCGTCGGGGACCTGCCCGACTGCCTGGATGCCGAGGGGAAGCTGACCCTGGTCGCCCGCCTGGTCAGGGAGGGGGTTCTCCAGCGGCGGTCGCGCTGATCGCGGCCGGCGTTACGAGGCCGCCTCGCGCTCAGCGCGACTCGGCCTCCGCCGCCTCCCGCTCCTCGGCCCGCGCCGCCTCGAGCATGAAGGTCATGTTGTAGTTGGCCTCGTGGCAGGCGTACTCGAAGATCTGCCAGTAGGTGGGGTCGCTCTTGCCCTCGATGACCGCCGTCCAGGGCTGCGTCCAGGTGGCCGGGTCGTCCACGGTGATCTCGATGCGCACCGTGTCGGCGTCCACGCGGCTGTAGCGCTCGGTGAGCTGCAGCGTGCTGCCGGCGCCCCGGTAGTTGGTCCGGTCGCTGAAGTTCGTCACCTCGACGACCAGCGTGTCCCCTTCCCAGCGCCCGCGGGAATCGCCGAACCACGTGCGGATGTTCGGGTCGAGGGGCGCGCGGCCGTCGAGCGGGATGATGCGGTGCTCGTGCAGCCGCTCGTAGAGAATGGCCACGTAGTCCCGGTTCTGCACGATCTGGAAGCCGTTGTTGTAGATGCTCGGGAACCAGGTGTTCGGCAGCCCGCGCGTGATGCAGCGGTCGATCGGGTTGTAGTCCTCCGGGCCGTTGAAGGGTCCGGGGCCGAAGCTGCCGCCGGCGAAGCCGATGGTGGTCGACGGGTCCTCCGGCCGGAGCTGCGCGCCCAGGGTCAGGGGCGGGATGCGCCCGTCCGGGGGATCCACGATGAGCGACGTCCGCGCGGAGGGATCGTCCGACCACTCGTCCCAGTGCACCGGCGTCCGCAGGTTTTCCCGCGCGTTGTCGGGACGCACCGACGGGTCGTCCACCGCGCGCAACTGCTCCCGGGCGGCGCGCGCCGCGAGCTCCTCGTCCGTCAGGACGGCCCGCTCGCCGTACTGCGGATCGCGCTCGAGCGGGACGCTCCGCAGCGCGTCGGTGTCCCAGATGCCCTCGAGATCCGGGTCGCCCCACGGGGTCCGGAACTGCGCTGCCTGCTCCGCCGCACCGTCGCCGGCCTGCTGCGCCAGCGCCGGAACCGCCGTGAACGCCGTGGCCACCGCCGCGGCCAGCAACCAGCCGATCAGTTGGGGTCGCATGCCACCCTCCGTGCGTATCCGTTTCCGCATCCGATTCAGCGCTGCTCCGCGGCGATCTGGTCGAGGTAGAGCTGCTCGAGGCGCTCCACCTCGGCGCGGAAGCCGTCGGGATCCACGAACGTGTCGGGATGGTACCGCTGCCCGGGCTCGTACTTGTCGTGCAGGTTGTACTGCCCCCCGTGCGACGCGACCCACACGTCGATGTTCAACGCCTTCTGCCGGCGGAACGTCTCCGCGAAATCGTCGGCCACGCCCGGATAGGTCGGATCGACCACCAGCCGCTTGCCCTCGTTGATGGTGGCCATGTTGGCGATGATGACGTCGTAGTCCACGCCGTTCTCGTACACCGCCATGGTGTAGCTCACGCTGCCGGCCGTATGCCCCGGGCTCGCCAGCACCTCCAGCCGCGTCCGGCCCAGCTCCAGCACCTCGCCGTCCTTGATGATGCGGTCGACGGCCACCGGCGGGAACGACTCCCGGCCGCCGAAGTGCGGATCGCTGAGCCCGCCGTCCTCCAGCACCGGCGCGTCGCCGGCTGTCGCCCACATCTCGGCGCCGGTGATCTCCTTGATCTCCGCCAGCGCGGCCGTGTGGTCCCAGTGCGCCTGCGTGGTCAGGAGCACCTTCACGTCCTCGAGCCGGAAGCCGAGCGACTCGATGTTCTCGCGGATCAGCGGGACGGAGTCCTCGAGCCCCGTGTTGATCAGGAAGTGGCCGTCTCTCGAGGTGACCAGGAAGACCGCCAGGTCGTAGGTTCCGACGTGGTACAGCTCGCCGATGACGCGGTGTCCCTCGAACTGCCGCGTCCAGCCGTCGGGCTGGGCGGCGAGCGGGGCGGCGGCGACAAGCACGAGGCAGCAGGCGGCGACAAGACGTTGCATGGCGGCACTCTCCAGTATCGAAACGGTTGACGCTGCATGTTAACCAAACGTCGCGCCGGAGTCTCCCCTTGTTGACAGCACCGTCGCCGATTCCCGACCAGGTTCCCATACGATTTCAGCCATGTCCGATTCACGACTGCTCGTCTGGCTGCTTGCAGCCGTCCTGCTCGCGACGCCGGCGGGCGCCCAGAACCGGGCGACCACCGGCGAGATCACCGGCCTGCTCCAAGACGCCACCGGCGGGGTGCTGCCGGGCGCCACCGTGACCGTCGTCAATCTCGACGACGGCCTGGTCCGCGCCGCCGTCTCCGACGGCGCGGGCGTGTACCACGTCCTGCTGCTGCCCCCGGCCGCTACGACGTCCGCGCCGAGCTGGCCGGCTTCGGCGCGGCCGCGATCGACGACGTGACGCTCACCGTGGGGGCCGGCCGCACGATCAACTTCACGCTGGCGCTCGCCGGCGTGGCCGAACAGGTCACGGTGACCGCGGCGACCTCCGCCGTCGAGACGACCACCGACACGTCCGACGTCACGCTCGACAGCCAGGCCATCGCGAACCTGCCGATCAACGGCCGGCGCTTCCACGATTTCATCAAGCTGACGCCCACGGCGCAGGTCGAGCCGCAGCGGGGCCAGCTATCGCTGGCCGGGCAGCGCGGCATCAACGGCAACATCAGCATCGACGGCGCCGACTACAATCAGCCGTTCTTCGGGGGCATCCGCGGCGGCGAGCGCTCGCAGTTCACCTTCACGATTCCGCAGGAGGCCATCCGCGAGTTCCGGGTCGTGAAGGCCGGCTACTCGCCCGAGTTCGGGCGCTCGACCGGGGGGCTGGTCAACGCCGTCACGAAGTCGGGGGCGAACGACACGAGCGGGACGGCCTTCTACCTGCTGCGGCCGGAGCAGCTCGCGGCGCGCAACGCGTTCGGGCAGGACGCGGCGCCGACGCAGCACCAGTTCGGCGGGTCGCTCGGCGGCGCGCTCGCCCGCGACCGGGCCTTCTACTTCGTCGCCTACGAGCAGCAGGAGTTCAGGGCGCCGCGCGAGGTGCGCTTCGCGCGGCTCGACGGCTTCACGCCGACCGCGGCCAGCCGCGAGGGCTACGACCACTACCGGCGCCTCGAGACGCCGTTCGAGGTGACCAACGACGCGCGGGCCTGGCTCGCCCGCGTCGACGTCAACCTGCCGCGGGGCAACCGCTTCAACGTGCGCTACAACGGCAGCACGAACCGGGCGCTCAACTCCGACGGCGTGGGCGGCGTCATCGTCCCGACCACGCACCGCTCGCTCGAGACGAACGGCACGGAGGAGGACGCGACCCAGACGCTGGTCGGGCAGTTCACGAGCGTGCCGTCGTCCGACCTGGTCTTCGAGCTGCGCGGGCAGTACTCGCGCGAGGACCGGCCGCGCTCGGCCAACGCGCTCAAGCCGCTGGTCGATCTGTCGCTCGGCGAGTTCGGCACCCGCAGCTTCCGTCCGACGACGCAGTACGACTGGCGCGCGCAGGCGGGCGGCAACGTGACGTGGTTGGCCGGCGGCCACAGCGTCAAGGCAGGCTTCGACTACAACCACGTCTTCATCGACCAGACGTTCGGCTTCTTTCAGAACGGCGGCTACCTGGTCTTCGGGTCGGACGTCGAGACCACGCTCGACATCATCGGCGTCGGCGGCGCCATTCCGAACCGCTTCGGCTCGCCGTCGCTGCTCTACCTGCAGCAGATCGGCAACCTCAAGGCGTCGTTCGCCACCGACGAGGTGGGCCTGTTCGTGCAGGACGAGTGGCGGGTGGCGCCCAACCTGACGATCAACTACGGCCTGCGCTGGGACGGGCAGTTCAACCCCACGCCGAATGCCGGCAACGACGTCCTGCTCGCTCAACTGCGCGGCGTGAGGTTCCCCATCGGCCGCACGGTCGATCCGACGACCATCCCCAGCAGCGGCGGGCAGCTCGGACCGCGGGCCGGCTTCGCCTGGGATCCGACCGGCGCGGCCCGGACCGTGGTGCGCGGGTTCGCCGGCATCTACTACGCCCGCACGCCCATGCTGCTCATGGCCGGCCCGGTCCAGAACTTCCGCGTGCCGCCCGGCGACGTGACGGTGGCCCTGCCGTTCCGCGTCCCGGCAGCCAATCCGCACGTCACGCTGTACGACCAGATGCGGCTGATCGGGATCGACCTGAACGAGCGCTCGCTGGACGACCTGCCCACCCTGACGCCGGACCAGATAACCGGCATCGCGACCGCCCTCGGCATCGAGAACAACCCGTTCGCCGGCGCCCGCGTCACGACGATGGACGAGGACTTCCGGAACCCCATGGCGCGGCAGGCCGGCGCGGGCGTGCAGCACGAGCTCCGACCCGGCTGGTCGCTGGGCGCCGACTTGCTCGTCGTCGACACCATCCACCTGCAGCGGAACCGGGACCTGAACGTGCCGCTGCCGACCGTCCGGCCCGACGACCCCGCGCAGCGCCCGTTCTTCGGCCTGCGGAGCGGAACGGCGCGGCCCGTGCCGGCGCTCGACAGCGTGACGGTGCGCGAGTCGACCGCCTCGGCGCTCTACCGCGCGCTGACGATCAGCTCGGAGGTCCGCCGCCCGTGGGGACAGCTAGGCGCCTACTACGTGCTGTCGAAGAACGAGTCCAGCGACGACAACGAGCGGTCGGCGGGCGGCGTGGCGTACGAGAACGCGTACGACCTGAGCTCGGAGTACGGCCCGAACGTGCTCGACCGCCGGCACCAGCTCCACCTGCACGGCGTGGTCACGCTGCCCGGCGCCGTCGACCTCGCCACCGGCATGTACGTCCTGTCGGGCGCCCCGTTCGACGCGCGCATGGGCACCGATTCCAACGAGGACCGCGGCGGCGCCGACCGCCCCTACAGCGCACCGGGCGTGCCGTTCACGCGCAACGCGTTCCGGGACACGCCGATTGCCGACATCAACCTGCGCGTGCAGAAACGGTTCTCGCTCGGCGGCACCCGGCAGGCGCTCGTGTCGCTGGAGCTCTTCAACCTCTTCAACATCGACAACGTCACGCTCGACCAGTGGTACTCCACCGTCGCCAACTACTGCGCCAGCTCGCGCGACGTCGCGTGCGGCCTGAGCGGGCAGCCGACGAACCCCGATTTCGCCCGGACGCGCGGCGCGGACGGCGAGTACCTGACGGGCAACATCCCCGGCCCGCCGTTCCAGATGCAGGTCGGCTTCCGGCTGCTGTTCTGACGCACGTTGCCGCGGCCGTTCGCGGCACGCGATAATCGACCGGATGTCGCACTTCGAACGCATGAAGCAGCGCTGGGGCGTCGGGCCGTGGGGGGTCCTGGCGATCCTGCTCGCCTTCTCGCTCGCCGGCATGACCACGCTGAGGCTGAAGACGCCCGTCCTGGGGCTCTTCATGCCCGAGACCGCGCCCGGCTGGCTGCAGTGGACGATCTACCTGATTATCATGCTGCCCATCTACCAGGTGCTGCTGCTCGGCTACGGGACGCTCCTCGGCCAGTTCGACTTCTTCTGGGGCAAGCTGAAGGCCGTGGGGCGGCTGGTCAGCGGCCGGCCGGCCCGCGCGTCGGGCTGAGCCCGGGCCCCTCGGTCACCCGCCCAGCGCGCGCTCGACCGCCCAGACCAGTCCGACCACGGCGATGCCGGCGGACGCCGGGATCGCCAGCCAGCGGCGATACCAGGGCCGCGCCCGGAACCAGCCGAACGACAGCGCCGCCGCGGCGATGACGGCCAGTTGTCCCAGCTCGATCCCCGCGTTGAAGGTCACCAGGGCCAGGAGCCGCTCCTGCTCGGGCAGGCCCAGCTCGCCCAGGACGCCGGCGAAGCCCAGCCCGTGCAGCAGCCCGAACCCGAAGACGACCGCGGGCCGCCAGCGGGTGAGGCGGTCGACCAGCGCGTTCTCGATGCCGACGTAGGCGATCGACAGGGCGATGAGCGACTCGACCAGCCGCGGCGCGAGCGCGACGAATCCGAGCGCCGCGAGCGACAGCGTGCACGCGTGGGCGACGGTGAACGCCGTGACCTGCCAGACCAACGGCCGCAGCCGTGCGCTCAGCAGGAACAGGCCGAGGACGAACAGGATGTGATCGGCGCCCTCCGGCACGATGTGCACGAAGCCGAGGCGCAGGTACAGTCCGGCCACCTCGGCGGCCCCGGGCGGCGCCACCGGCGCGGTCAGGTCCAGCGGGTCGCTGCGCGCCCCCGGCTCCAGGATGGAGCGCACCTCGACGTCGCGCGTCGGATCGGCGATGGTGAGATGCACCTCCCCGAACGCCCGGGAGGCAAAGAAGCCGACCGCGGCCGCGCCCTCCGGGACGGCGCCGGTCAGCCGCGCCGTCAGCCCCAGCACGGTGGGGATTTCGGCCTCGGTCGCCGCCGGCGTCCCGTAGTCGGGAAACGTGACGTCGAACGGCGCCGGCCGGCCGTCGAAGCGCACCCGCACCCGCCGCTCGAACAGGCGCCGCAGGCGCGCGACCCGGGTCTCGAACTCGTCCGGCGCGAGGCTCTCGAGCACCGCGACCAGCTCGGCATCGTCCGTGTCGAGGGGCGCGCCGAGCGCCAGCGCGTCGAGGTCGACGATCAGCTCGGCCCGGAACGCGCCGCCGGGCTCGAGCGTGAGCGTGGCGGCCGTGAACGACAGCGGATGGGCGCCGGCCGGGGCAGCCCCGGACAGGAGCAGAGCGGTCGCGAGCAGCGCGGTAGGAATCGGGGCGAATCGGATGCGGCGCACGCAGCAAAGGATAGCGCGACGATCGGCCCGACGGTGCCGGTCCTCGCTGCGTGCCCGTGGTACGCTGGCAAATGTGCCAGCCAACGGCTTCCTCGGCACGCGGGCGGACGCTCTCGTGGACGCCGCCATCGTCTTTTTCGTCGCCGCCCCATTCCTGATGGCCTACGCGCTGCGGCTCGCCGCCCTGGGCCGACACCGCGCACACCGTAACCTCCAACTGGGCGTCCTGCTGACCGCTATCGCCGCGGTCCTGCTCCTGGAAGGCGGCATCCGCTTCGGAAACGCCGCGGAGGCCTACGCGGTGAGCCCGCTGTACGGCCCGCCGATGACCGCCCTGTTCATCGTGCACCTGCTGTGCGCGGTGCCCACGCTCATCGCCTGGTGCTGGCTGGCGACACTCTCCTGGCCGCGCTTCGCCCGCTCGCTGCCGGGCTCGTTCGGTCGGGCGCACCGGCGCTGGGGGCTGCTCACCTTCGTCGGCATGTGCCTCTCCTCCGCCACCGGCACCGGCCTGTACGTCATCTGCTTCGCGCTGTGAGCATGCGGGCCCCCGGGACAGCGCCCGGTGCAGTGCGCGATCTACCGACAGCAAATGACATCAGATGCTAGCATCCTCGCAAGGAGATGCGGGATGGCGACAGTCCAGGTGAACGCGCGTATCGACGTCGCGATCAAGAAGGCGCTGGACGACTACTGCCGGCGGCATGGCGTCGTCAGGAACCACTTCATCCAGGAAGCGCTCATCGATCGGCTGGAGGAACTCGAGGACATCGAAGATCTGAGGCGAATTCGCCACGAGCCGACGCGACCGCTCAGGGACGTGCTCGCCGAACTCGATCTCGATGACGACGCTTAGCATCCAGGTTTCCCGCACCGCGGAACGGCAGTTGAGAAAGCTCCCCGTCGAGGGCCGGGACCGGATCGTCCGCGCCGTCCGGGCGCTCGGGCAGGACCCGTTTCCCGCCGGCTGTCGCAAGCTGACCGGCTACGACGACGTGTTCCGCATCCGCGTCGGGCCCTACCGCGTCCTCTACAGCGTGAACGCCGGCACCCTCATCGTCATCGTCCTCAAGGTTGGTCATCGCAGGAACGTGTACCGTTGAGCGTCGAGCCGCCCGGATCAGGCGCCGGGGACCGCGCGAGCAGTCTCGGCCAGCTCGAGGAAGCGGCAGAACGGGTTCGCCAGGCGCATCTGCTCCGGCGTCCGGCAGGCCGGGGCCAGCAGCGCGGGGCTGGCGACGATGGCCGCGACGCAGCGCGCGCGCGACGTGGCGACGTTGAGACGGTTCAGGCTGTAGAGGAACTCCATGCCGCGCGGCGCCTCGTCGGGGGTGGAGGTCGCCATCGAGTAGATGACGATGGGCGCCTCCTGGCCCTGGAACTTGTCCACGGTGCCGGCGCGCGCACCTTCCGGCAGCATCGACCGCAGGGTCGCGACCTGCGCGTTGTAGGGCGCCACGACCAGGACGTCGCTCAGCGTCAGCCGACGCCGGACGCCGTCCGGATTCACCCAGGCCGCGCCGCCGTCCAGCAGCTCGCGCAGCAGCGCCGCCACCCGCTCCGCCTCCTCCGTCGAGGCGTTCGTGTTGCCGGCGTGCTCGACCGCGACGAAGCGCAAGCCGCTGCCGGCCAGCGGTTCGGGACCGATGACCTGCTGGCGGTCCAGCTCGGGGCGCGTCCCGAGCCGGCCCGCGTAGAACTGCTCCGTCGTGAACGCGCACACGGCGGGATGCATCCGCCAGGTGTGGTCGAGGAAGATGCCCCGCGACGGCTCGATCGTCGGCGCCGCGCCCAGCAGGTGGCCCAGCGCCGAGACGTCGGCGCCGGGCGGGTGATGCCCTGGATCGGCTGATCGAGCTGCCGCGGGTCGCCGAGCAGCACGACGCTGCCCGCCGCCTGCGAGGCCGCCAGGGTGTTGGCCAGGCTCATCTGTCCGGCCTCGTCGATGACGAGCACGTCGACCGCATCGGCCATCTCTTCGCGGGCCCACAGCCAGGCGGTGCCGGCCGCCAGGTTCGCCTCGCCCGTCGCGAGCGCCTCGGCCACGTCCTCGTTCGAGGCGGCCTGGACGATGCGCTCGTCCGGGCACGCGTCGCCGGGGTTGGCCTTCTGGATCCCGCGGACGGCAACCGGCGGCCGCCCTGCAGACGGCCCGCCTGGTTCACGCTCGCCTGGTTCGCGCCCGCGAGGAGCGCTCCCGCCCGGCCGCTGGTCGGCCGCGCGGCACACCGCGCCGAGCAGGTTGGAGATCACCTTGTGGCTGTTGGCCGTCACGCCGACGCGCCGGCCGCGCGCCAGCAGGTCGAGGATCATTCGAGCGCCCGCATGGGTCTTGCCGCTGCCCGGCGGCCCCTGCACCGGCAGCACCGAGCGGTCGAGCCGCGGAGCGATCCGCAGGACGGCGTCGAGGGGCGTCTCGCCTTCGCCGACGAGATTCGGTCCGCTCGCCGAAGGCGGCTCCGGGCCGGGGCGCGGCGCGTCCCCGACGCGCGGCGGAACGCGCCGCAACAGATCGAACGCCGCCCGCCGCGGGCTGTCCGGCGCGAAGCCCCCGGAGGCGACCTCCCCCGCCAGGCGCAGCAGGCTGTCGCGCAGCACCCCGGCGTTGACACTGTCGAGCGGCACGAGCGCCGTTGGATGGGGGACCGCCGACGTGCGGCCGCGCTTCAGGTCGATTGTCCCCGCGACGTCGTCGAGCGCGACGACCTCGCCGCAGAAGCCCCTGCGCTGCTCGTCGGACTCGGCGGTGGCCGGGTTCTTCGGCGAGTCGCCGACCTCGATCTCGTGGGGCTGCTCCGGGAAGCGGTAGCGATGGATGATGGAGCGCTTCACCTGGCCCACCTCGCCGGCAGGGGTCAGCCCGCCGAGCGTCGCCCGGTCGGCGACCAGCTCCTCCTCGTTGAGGCCGCAGCGGTGGAAGAACTCCCACCACGTGGACTTGTCCTCCCGCCGGTGGAAGTCCAGGAGGTACGCCAGCAGGCGGCGCGCCCGCTGGCCGTCATCCAGCGCCGCCTCGTCCGCGGGCAGCCCGGCGGTCAGCGCGTCGAACAACGCCTGGACCTCGGCGGCCCCTTCCCGCTCCTGCGCGCGCTCGTCGTCCCGGAGCGCCGGCCGCGGCACGGGCTCCCCGGTCAGGTCCTGCAGCTCGCCCCGGCACGCCTCCAGCCACTCGGCGAGGCGCAGCGTCGACAGGCAGTCGTCCCGGTTGTAGCCCTGAATCTGCGCGCGCAGCTCCGCCGGCATGTCGGCGGCCTCACCGGACTCCAGCCGCGCCTCGAACCCGACGAGGGCCCGCGTCGCGGCCGTCAGATCGACATCGCGCGCGAAGCCGTAGAAGGGCTCCAGCTTCTTGATCGAGTAGCTCTCGACCGACGCGCGCAGCCCCTGCCGCACCACGCGGTGCAGGTCCACGAACACCCGCCCGCGCAGCAGCCGGTCCACCGCGTCCTCGCGGGTGGCGTAGCGGCTCATCAGGCGCTTGACGGCCGTGGTTTCGTAGGCGGCGTAGTGATAGACGTGGAAGTCCGCGTGCTGCGCCCAACGCGCCATGAGCCGGTCGACGAAGTCCTCGAACGTGCGCCGCTCGGCCGCCGGGTCGAGCGCCCAGCGCGCCTCGTAGCGGCCGTGGCGGTCCACGGTGCCGAAGAGGTACTCCAGGCCGCCGGCCCCCGCGAAGGCGTCGCCCTCGATGTCGAAGAAGACGTCGCCGGCCGAGGGCGCCGGCAGTGCGGCCAGCCCCCTGTCCGCCTCGACCGGCGTGATCAGCTCGTGGATGCGGCGCCCCTCCCGGCGCGCCTGAACCTGGACCCGCGCCTGGTCGCGGATGCGGGCGAGCGCGGCGGCGCTGACGCCGTCGACCGCCGGCTCCACCGGCAGGCCCAGGGCGCCGAGATCCGCCATCGTGGTCACTCCCCGCTCGACGAGCCGGCGGCGCTGGCCGCGGGTGATGCCGGCGACCAGCGACAGATGGTCGTCCGCCCGCCGCCGGTCCGCGCAGACTCGGCTCCAGTCGCAGAGCCCGCAGTGCTCGACCGGCTCCGGGTAGGTCCCCGGCGGCGCGTCCGCATGCGCCTCGAAGCGCCGCCGGACGGCGCGGTAGTACGCCGCGTACTCGGCCACCCGGAAGCTCGCGTCGATCCGCCCCTCGCCCCCGCCCAGCGCCAGGTGCATCCTTTCCGGCGCGGCCCCCTGCACGTGCTGCAGCAGGTCGGAGTACAGCAGGAGCTGCAGCACCGCGGTGCCCCTGGCTTCCCGTGCAAGCTTCGCATCGACCACCTCGTACGACCAGCAGCCCAGCCCGCTCGGATGCTCCACCCGGATGAGGAAGTCCGGGTATCCGCCCCAGCGCCCCTCGGCGTCTTCCAGTCGGCCCTGGTAGATCACGTCCGCTCCGCGCCGCATCGCTTGCACGGTGCGCGCCGCCGCCGCCGCCCGGTCCCGTTGCGAGAACGGCACGCCGGCTGCGGTGACGGTTTCCACGCGCCGGCCATCGGCGGCGAACCGCCGCAGCAGGCGGTGCTCGTGCTCGATGCCGCGCTGCCGCAGCACGTCCGCGCGCGGGTCGTCGTAGGGCGTCGGCCGCTCGATCTCGCCGAGCGCGACGGCGCGGCGCAGACCCGTCAGGTGGCCGCAGGCGAGATGGTTGCTCAGATCGGTGGCCGCGAACGCCAGCCGCCCGCCCTCGTGACGCATGGGGCCAGACCATAGCACGCGGCGGTGTCAGGAGCTGTCAGGGGAGCGACGTGCGTCTGCTACGCTGGTGCGCTGATCGACCATGCATCCAGGCGCCTCGACCTGTCCACGCTGGAAACGAAGGCACTACCCATTGGTGCCTACAAGGCAGGCTGATTCGGCAGGTGCGAAACGCCTGATGCCGGCGGGACGGCAAGCGTCCAGGCCAGCCTGCGGCTACTCCAACAGCCCCGCCAGTGCGGTTGCCGCGTCGAGACCCCCGTCCGGCTCGGAGAAACGCTGGCGTTGCGGGCTGGCGAGCCACTCCACCTGGCTGCCGGTGGCATGGCGCGTCACCGCGAGGACGTGTTCGACCTGTTCCGCGACGGCCCGGACGTGAGAGATCACGCCGACCATGCGCCCGCCGGTCGCCACGGTGCTCAGCGCCTCCACCGCGGTGTCGAGATTGTTGCGATCCAGGGAGCCGAATCCCTCGTCCAGGAACAGCGATTCCAGTCGGCCGCCGCTGCGCGCCATCATCTCGACCATGCCGAGTGCGAGCGAAAGGGACGCGATGAACTGCTCGCCGCCGGAGAGACTGCCGGGCGACCGCGCCTGACCGGAATCGCGGTCCAGGATGCGCCATTGCGCATCGGTGTCCTGTGGATCGACGAACGCGTACCGGCCACCGCTCATCGTGCCGAGCATCCGGGAGGCGTGCACCAGGAGATCCCTGGAGCGGCGCAGGGTCAGCCACTTCGGGAAGGCACCCGACTTGAGGGCGTTATCAAGGTCCGTCAGCGCTCGCTCCTTTCTTGCAGCCTCATCGAAGAGGCCGCGGAGGCGCTGGACGTCGTCCACAATCATGGCGAACTGCCTGGCGTCGTTCTCCTTCTGGTGTTCGTCGAATCCGGCGCCCTCGGCGGCCGTCCGAGCAGCTTTGACGATCTCGTCGAGATCGTCAGCAGCGATTTCACCGTCAAGACGTGCCGCGATCGTCGCGAGTTCCGTACGGGCGGTAGCCGCCTCACGCGCGGCGGCGGCCGCCTGCGCGTCCGCGTCACGGGTGACGTTCGCCGTCGTCTTCCGAAGCGCCTCGACTCGGGCCCGCAAGGCCGCCGTGTCTCCGGGAGCAACCGCAGCCGGGACATCTTCGTCCAGTCCGAGATCCCAGACCGCTTTCATGAGCATGGAACCATGCTCGTTGAGGTTCTGGACGAGACCGCTGATGGGAACGTCCACCTCGGCGGTCTTGCGTCTCGCCAGCGCGTCCTGTTCATCATGGGCCGCGGCGATGTCCTTCTGGAGCCGGTCGCGTTGGATTGACCGTCCCTCGAGAACCTGCTCGCGCTGTCTGGCGGACGCCATCCGTTCTTCGACCGCTGTCGTGTCCACCTGCTGCAGGCCGACCGGATCCGCGGGCAGGTCCAGGCTCGGTTGGAAGGGCGCGGGCACCGCCCGGACGGCTTGGCGCACGTGCGCCAGTGCGCTGGCGGCCGCGTTCTCCTTCGCGGCGGCCAGCTTGCCGGCGCCCGCTGCGTCTGCAGCGGCGGCTGCCGCCGCGCTGGACCTTCCGTTCGATTCGAGCAGAAGCTTTCCGTGCTCGTCATCGTGCCGGGCGAGTGCTTCGGATGCCGCTTGTACGGCCGCATCGAACGGGCCCAGCAGGATGTCGTGGTCGGGGAGGGTATCAACGCGCGCGGTTCCGGCCGCTTCGCCGAGGGCCTGGAAGCTGGCCGACAGCGCGTCGGCCGCCTCGCCTGCACGGCTGCGGGCGTCGTCGAGCTGTCGGTCGAGGCCCTGCAGTCCCGCATCGAGTGCGGCCACGCGCTCGCCGGTCGCGACGGCAGCGCGCTGGGCGCTTTGCCAGGCGTCGTGCGCCTCGTGTTCCTGCCGGGCGAGCGTTTCGACGTGCGCGGCGTGATCCCGCTCGTACCGTTCGAGCGCATCGGATGCGGCCTCTAGCGCCGTGTCGAGCGGACCGAGCAGCTCCTTCTGGTCGGGAAACGTGCCATGCAGGTCGATGCCGGCGTTCTCGCCGAGCGCCTTCAGCGCGGTCCTGAACGCCTCGCTCGTGGCGCCGGCCTGAGTCACGACCGCGTCGAGCTGTCGTTCGACACTCGTTCGCTCGGTGGCCAGCGCGACCACGCGGCTGCCGGCCTCCTTGGCCGCCCGACCGGCAAGTTCCGCTGCCGAGATCGCCTCATGGAGACCCGCGGTGTGGGGCGGCGCCCAGCCGGTGGGCAATTCGCGAAGACAGACCGGACACGCATCGCCGGCGTGCAGGTCGCGGGCCGCTGCAGCCGCCGAGTCGGACCGCCGAACCGCTTCCACGCGCTCGTCCGCTTCCTGCTTCCGGCGCTGGGACTGACGGTCCTGAGCCTCCGCCGCCTCCAGTCGTTGCGTCAGCGCGTCTCGCTGCTCACGATGCTCGGCGAGCTTGTGTTCCGCCTCGACGGCCGCATTCGCTCGGGCTCGGCACTCGTCGTATCGTTGTCCCAACATCCGCCGGTGCTTGTCCGCCGCGTCCCGAGCCTCCAGCAGTCGCCGCCTCTCCCGCGCGCCGGTTTCCAAGTTCTCGGCGGACGCACGCTGCGCAGCCTGCCAACGCTCGTTGGCCGCCGTCGCGGCCAGCTCGTCGCGGCGAGCCTCCGTCCTGGCCGCGTTCAGTTGCTCCGCGCATGCTGCACGTTCCTCCTGTCGGGCCGCCAGCGCCGCCTGTGCGCCGTCCAGCGCGGTCCCGCACGCCTTGCAGCCGGCGTAGCCTTGCTCCACCGTCGCAAGCCGCTCGTTCGCGAGCTCGACGGCCGCCGCCAGCGGCGGCCTTTGTTCCGCGCGGCGCGCAACCCGTTCGTGAGCCGCCCCGGCAAGCTCGGATGTTCGTGTCGCATGTTTCGCCGCCTGTGCAGCAGCGTCGGCGCTTCGGCGGGCCTCTTCGGCCGCAGTTTCGGCTGCCGCGACGAGCGGTTCGATGGCGGGAAGCGTGGCCAGCGCCGACGCAACGTCCGGCACGCTCGCGCCGTCGGTATCGTCCGGAATCTCCGCGAGTCGGGTCGCGATCTCCGCCTGCCGCCGCTCGACGGCTGCGGCGCGCGCGGCGATCTCGTGTTCACACGCTGCGATCTGCTCCACCTGTTCCGCCGTCCGCTCGATTAGCGGGGTGCGCAGCCGCCCGATCACAGCCGCCGCCGCCGTCCGCGCCTCGTTCGAGTCACGAAAGGCTTTCAGGGCCGCCTCGGCCTCGCCTGCCGTGGCGGCGGCTGCGCGAGCCCGTTCACGCGCGCGGTCGCAATCCGCCGTCAGTTGCGCAAGGTGCGTCTCGGGATCCTCGGGGTACTGCGACGCGTGCGTTTCCAACTTCACCCTCAGCGCGGCGGCCTGCGCGCGGGCCGCGCCGGCCAGATCGCCAGCCGCCTGGAGGTCGTCCGTGCGCCACACCTGCCGGAGAATCTCGGCTCGTTCCGTCGGTTTGTCCTCCACCAGCAGGCGGGCGAATCGGCCCTGGGGCAGGATGACGGTGCGCAGGAACGCGTCGCTGTCGAGCCCGAGCAGTTTCTCGATGCGCTCGTTGACCGGCCGGACCTGTTCAACCTGCTCGAGCGTTTCGTCCGCGGCCCCGACCCGACGAAGCTGTGCGCTTGCCGGCCCGACCCTGCCCTTGCCGTCCCGGCGCAGGGTGCGGGCAACCTCCCACGTCTCGCCGCATACCCGGAACCCGAGCACGACCCGCAGATGCGTGGACGTGTCGTTCATCAGTTCCTGGTTGCCCTGCGCCGTGATGCTCCGCCCGTACAGGGCGTACGTGATCGCCTCCAGAATGGAGGACTTGCCTGCCCCGGTGTCGCCGACGATGGCGACGTGGTTGCGACCGGTGAAATCGATGTGCACGGGAGACCGGAAAGACCGCAGTCCTTCGATGGTAAGACGGACGGGGTGCATGTCAGCCTTGTGCTCCGTTCCGCCTGGAGGCCAGAGATGCAAGTACCCGGTCGGCCCGCGACTCGATCGTGGTCACCCCGAAGTCGGGCGCGACGGCCTGGTTCACACCGCCCAATGCGCGCGCGAACAGGGCGCTGACCACTTCGTGCGGCGCCTTGGGAGCCGGGGCCGTCATGCGCCATTCGCGGAACAACTGTTCGGGCAACGGCGCGCCAGCACCGCCTCCGTTCGGCTCGATCGGCTTGATCGGCTGGTTCTTCACCACGTTGACGACCTCGAACACGGCGCACTTCGGCGACCACTTCATCACCCGTTCCGCGAGGTCGGGGATGGGGTCATCGGACGCTACCCGCGCCTTCAGAATGCAACTGTCGAGACCGCCATTGACCGCGAGCCCTTCCAGATCCCGCAGCGTGTCCGGCGATCCGGGCTTGCCGAACTCCACAAGGCGCCGACCGGCGGGCAGGTCGCGCGTGTCCACCTGGACGCCGTTCCCGATGGTGACCAGCACTGCCTGTTTCGCCTGCTGCCGCTCGCCGAAGTCGAGAGGAACGAGCGATCCGGCGTAGCGCCCCTGCGCCGCTCCGCCGGGGAGGAGCTGGGGATCGTGGATGTGGCCGAAGGCGCAGTACAGCGCGCGCTGCAGCCCTTCGACGTGGGTGGCGTAGTCCTCGCCGACGGTGATGCGCCGTTCCGACTTGCCGGGCCGGGCGCCCTGGACGTGGAGGTGCGCAGCGTAGAGGACGATTCCACGGGCTCCGGCTTCGTCATGCGCCTCATCGAGGAGACGCTGGTTCAGGGTCTTGACGCCGTCCGCGTAGTTGCCCTCGAAACGAGCCGGATCGTCCGTCGCGTAGTGTGCGATCGCACCGGGCGGAATGAACGGCACGCACGCCACGCTGACCGGAGCGTCCGCGATCTCCGGAAAGGACAGCACCTGCGGCGCAGTTACCAGCCACAGCCGGCGAGGGGTCGAGGCCCCGGCAAGGTCGTCGATCACACGGAACAGCAACGACGAATCGTGGTTCCCGGCAATGACCACCGTCGGCGCCACCTTCGCGAGCCGCCCCAGCGCCCGCACGCCGAGCTGCAGCGCCTCGTACGGTGGCCGGGACGCGTCGAAGAGATCGCCCGTGTGCAGGATCAGGTCGGGGCGGGCCGACTCGGCTACCTCCAGCAGCCCCTTGAGCGCCTCCAGGTGATCCGGTGCGCGGTCGTGCCGGCCGAGCTTCGCGCCCAGGTGCCAGTCGGAGGTGTGGAGCAGCCTCACAGATCCACCTCGGGTCCGCTCAGGGCGCTCATGGTGCTCAGGATCCGGTCGGTCTTCCGCCTGTCCGCAGCCTCGTCCGCCGCCGCCTCGTCCGGGTTGGTGGCGAACGGCGGAAACGGGAAGCGGATCGGGATCGGCTCCGGCACGATCGGTTGGGAGACGACCATCGTCCCCGGCATGAAGCGGGTGGCACGCTCGCGCAGGGCGGGGGTCAGGAAGCGGTAGGCGTCCGACTCGCTCGCGTCGAGCCGTCCCGCCACCTTCAGCGACGCATTGCGCGGCAGGGCCTGCGCCACCGCCGAGGCCGCCTGCTGCGCCCCGATCAGCAGGACCCCGAGCGACCGGCCGCGTTCGGCGATGTCCACGAGCAGGTCCTTGAGCGGCGAGAAGCCGTGCGACGGTGCGTACTTGTTGAGCTCGTCGAGGACGATGAAGCGCAGCGGGGTGCGGCCCGTCCCCTGCTTCTCGCGCCAGACGCGGTCGAGCAGGGCGCCGACGACGAAGCGCTGGGCGTCGTCGTGCAGCGTCGAGATGTCGACGACGTGGAGCCTCGCGTTCTCCGACGAGACCGGCTCGAGACCGCACCCGACCAACGGGCCGACGTGACGGCGGAGCCGCAGCAGCCTCCGGAGAAAAGCCTGCCGCGTACCCGCCTGCGTCCGCCCGAACCACTCGTCGATCAACGCCTCGTCGACCCCGGACGCGACGCCTTCGAGCAGGTCGATGAGATCGCCGAAGTCACGCATGACGTGCCCGGTTCCGGCCGTCGCGGAATCCGGTTCGCGCGCCGCCAGGCGATCCGGATTGAAGCTCGTGTGCGGAGGGACGACGTCAGCGATCACCACCGCGCCGGATGCATCTCCTTCCAGCCGCCGCAGGCGGCGCAGGAGCTGAATCCGGACCTGCTGCTCCACGAAGCCGACCTGGGTCGCGCGTTCGTCGTCGGAGGTGAAGCAGAACTGGAGGAGCTGCTCGCGGATGAACTGTTCCGGGGTCCAGCCGTAGGCGCTGACGTCGGCGGTCGGGCGGGTCCTGACGTTGGCGACGGTCGTCCTCGAGTCGCCGGATTGGCGGGGGGCGTAGAGGCGGACGGATCGGAACGGCCCCGGCTCGTCAACGCCAAGGGTGCGCCACTTCCCGACCGCCTCGGGCTTGCCGGCAAACTCGGTGTTGGCACGGTCCAGGTGCAGCAGGTCCTCACCCTTCGTGTTGAAGACCAGCGCCCGCACGTTCTCGCGGGCGGCCCGGCCGCCCAGCAGGTCCATCCCCTGTTCGGTCTCCAGGAGCTGGTAGAGGAGGAAGAGCGCGTAGGAAGTCTTGGTGGCGACGCCGGAGATGCCGGAGATCGACACGTGGCCGCCGGAGCGGCCGTCCACGAAGCGCATGTCTGCGTAGACTGGCGCACCGCCCAGATCCAGGCCCACCGGCAGCTTGCCGCGCGTCATCTCGTCCTCGAACAGCGCGACGGTGCGATGCGCTCCGACGGCGCGCGTCGCGACCGCCCCGGCATGCGGCGCGACGAAGAGCTCCGGCACCACCCGCAGCACGCGGACCTCGGCCCGCCGGACGTGCTCCGCAGGCAGGGTCCGCTCGACCACCCGGCCCGTGTCCGACGGCAGGTCGGCGCCCTCGAACCGCGACCGGAGCTCGGTCACGATGCCGTAATGCGTCACCTGCGCACCGCCGGGAAGATCGGTTGCGACGGCAACCAGCTCGTCGAGCTGGATCAGCACCTCCGGCTCGATCACGACGTGGAAGGTGCGCGAGTCGCTTTCGACCGAGCCATCGACGAGCCCGATGCGGTCGCCGTTCGTCATGCGGTCCATCCCTCGCTGTTGCGGCGCATCACGGCTTCGCGCACGGCACGGAGCGCCAGGCGCGCGTCGCCCTGTAGATGGTGCAGGTGTCGCTCGAGACCGCTGATCGGCGTCAGGTTGACCGGTGCCCGGGCGTCGCGGTGCAACGCCGAGGCGAAACGCGGCAGCCAGCCCGCCACCCGATTGGCCGCGTCGATCGCCGCGCCGCGCCCGATCCCGGCCGGAATCTCGACGCGGGCGATACCCGCCCAGGGCCCGGCCCACGGCCCGGGATCACCAACGCGCAGATAGCACGCGTACAACCCGTCCGGCAGGGCGAACAGGCCCGACCGTTCCCCCACGGCCAACTGCGGGACCTGCATCCACTGGTCATCGGCGAGCAGGCGGCGGTGGTGCGTCTTCACGTAGCCCACGAGCGGCAGGTCGCGGCGATGCCTGATGCCGTGCAGCGGACCGTCGAGAACGGTGAGCCAGCCCGCCCTGCAGAGCTCTTCGGCGATACGCGTTTCGGCATCGCGCATCAGGTGCTGAAGCCGCTGGCGGGCCGCCTCGATGTCGGCTTCCTCGACCGCCTGCGGCTCCCAGCGCCAGCCGTTCGGGTGGTCGGGAAAACGCACCGCGTGTCCACCCGTGAAGATGACCGCACGCCCGGTGACGACGTGGTCGAAGCGCGCCGGCGCGTCTCCCGCCACGAGGACGGCCCCGGCGGCCCAGCTGCCCGCCAGTCCCGCGCTCATCTCGCGGCCGGCACCCAGGCGCGTCAGGCGCGCCTCGGTGCGCATCGTGCCGTCCACGAATGCGAGGCGGTGCGGGCGGCCCGCCGGGTCCGGCCGGTGCGTGCCGAACGTCCCGTCGTCCTCGATGAGCTCGCACTCGAGCGCGTGCGGTGAATCCGTCTCCGCCTGAAACCCGGCCCCGTAGCCCACGTCGAAGGGCTCGACGCCGAGCATGGGCTGCGGGTTCGCATCGACCGATCGCGGCTGAGTCATGAGCGCGCTTGCGAGAGGAACAGGCCGTCACACGGATTCTATGACGGCAGGCTGACAGTCTCCGTCACTCACAGCCCCGTGCGGTCCGGCTGACGCGGTTCAACTGCGGTTCGGCTTTCTGTCGAGCGCGGACCGCCGCCCGCCTACACGGCGGCGCCGGCCTCGCCCTCCGACCGGCGCAGCGCCTCAATGCGCTGCAGCACCGGCGGGTGGGAGTAGTGCAGGAAGACGTGCAGCGGATGCGGCGTGAGGTTGGTCAGGCTGTCGGCCGACAGCTTCTTGAGCGCGGCGATCAACGCATCGCCGCTCCCGGTGGTGCCGGCGGCGAACGCGTCGGCCTGGAACTCGTTCTTGCGCGAGACGGCGTTGACCAGCAGCGAGAGCAGCAGCTCGACCGGCGTGAACAGCAGGCCGAAGAAGACGAGCCCGGCGTAGATGGACATCTCGCTCATGTAGAACGCTTCGAACAGGCCCTCCTGCCGCAGCACCAGCGACAGGATGAAGAACAGCGCGCCCAGGTAGCCGATCTGCAGCGCCAGCCCCTGCGCGACGTGCCCCTTCTTGTAGTGGCCCACCTCGTGCGCGACGACGGCGACCAGCTCGCCCACGCCGTAGTCGCGGACGAGCGTGTCGAAGAGGCCGATCCGCTTGTTGCGGCCGATCCCCGTGAAGAACGCGTTGGCCTTCGACGAGCGGCGCGAGCCGTCGACGACGAAGATGTCCCTCACGGGGAAGTCCGCCCGGCGGGCGTAGTCCAGGATGGCGTCGCGCAGCGCGCCCGACTCGAGCGGCGTGAAGGTGTTGAAGAGCGGCATGATCCACGTCGGCGCCACGAACTGGAAGACGAGCAGGAAGGCGGTCGCGGCCAGCCAGCACCAGAGCCAGGCCAAGGCGCCCGTCCACTCGAAGAAGACCAGCACCGCGCCGAGCAGCACGCCGCCCAGCACCAGCGTCAGCGCCAGGCTCTTGACCAGGTCGGCCGCGAAGGTCGCGGGCGTCGTCCGGTTGAAGCCGAACCGCTGCTCGATCACGAACGTGGAGTAGATGCGGAACGGCAGGCCGAGCACCGTCGACGCCAGCCCGAGCGCCCCGATGTAGAGCAGCCCGGTGACGATGGAGCCGTAGCCCGCCCCCCGCAGCAACTGGTCCAGCCACTCGAAGCCGCCGGCCTGCCACCAGACCAGGACGATGGCCAGGCTCACGGCGCCGCGGACCAGGCCGAAGCGGGTGCGGGTGCGCGTGTACTCCTGGCTGCGGGCGTACCGCTCGCCTTCGAACACGCCGCCGAACTCCGCGGGCAGCGCGGGGCTGAGCGCGCGCAGGTTCAGCACGCTCGCGAGCGCCGACAGCGCGTACTCGCCCACGATCGCGACGAGGATGATGACGGCGAACTCGTTCATAGCATGTAGTCTACCCGCTGGCGGCGCCCGCCGGCCCCGTCCGACTATACTGTCTAGTTGCACGAAGGAGTGATCGCCGCCAGATGCCAGCCGATTTCCGATACCAGAAGCTGTTCGAGCTCGGGCCCGACGACACGCCGTACCGCAAGCTGACGAGCGACGGCGTCGCCACGGTCGAGCTCGGCGGCCGGACGTTTCTCCAGGTCGAGCCCGAGGTGCTCCGCCGGGTGGCGCGCCAGGCGTTCGACGACGTCGCCCACCTGCTCCGCCCGGGTCACCTGGCGCAGTTGCGGCGGATTCTCGACGATCCGGAGGCGTCCGCCAACGACCGCTTCGTGGCCCTCGAGCTGCTGCGCAACGCCAACATCGCCGCGGGGCGCGTGCTGCCCGGGTGCCAGGACACCGGCACCGCCATCGTGATGGCCCACAAGGGCGAGCGCGTGCTCACCGGGGGCGACGACGCCGAGGCGCTGTCGCGGGGCGTCTTCGACGCGTACGAGCAGCGCAACCTGCGCTACTCGCAGCTCGCGCCGCTCGACATGTACACGGAGAAGAACACCGGCTCCAACCTGCCGGCCCAGGTCGAGATCCACGCCGAGCCGGGCGACGAGTACGAGCTGCTGTTCATCGCCAAGGGCGGCGGGTCGGCCAACAAGACGTTCCTGTACCAGGAGACCAAGGCGCTGCTCAACCCCGCGTCGCTGCTCGCCTTCGTCGAGGCCAGGCTCAAGACCATCGGCACGTCCGCCTGCCCGCCCTATCATCTGGCCCTCGTGGTCGGCGGCACCTCGGCCGAGTTCACCATGAAGACGGTGAAGCTGGCCAGCGCGCGCTACCTGGACCGGCTGCCCACCAGCGGCAACGAGCGCGGCCGCGCGTTCCGCGATCTCGACATGGAGCGGCAGGTGCTGGAGATCGCCCAGCAGATCGGCGTGGGCGCCCAGTTCGGCGGCAAGTACTTCGCCCACGACGCGCGGGTCGTCCGGCTGCCGCGGCACGGGGCGTCGTGCCCGGTGGGTCTGGGCGTCTCCTGCTCGGCCGACCGCCAGGCGCTGGCGAAGATCACGCGCGAGGGCGTGTTCCTCGAGCAGCTCGAGGAGAACCCGGCGCAGTACCTCCCCGACGTCATCGACAGCGAGTCCGGGGGCGAGGTGGTCCGCATCGCGCTCGACCGGCCAATGAGCGAGATCCGCGCGGAGCTGAGCCGCTATCCGGTCGCCACGCGCCTCTCGCTGACCGGCACGATGGTGGTCGCGCGCGACATCGCGCACGCCAGGCTGAAGGAGCGCATCGACAGCGGCGAGGGCCTCCCGCAGTACATCAAGGACCACATGGTCTACTACGCCGGACCGGCCAAGCGGCCGGAGGGCCGGGCGTCGGGGTCGTTCGGCCCCACCACCGCGGGCCGGATGGACGCCTACGTCGACCTGTTCCAGTCCCATGGCGGCAGCATGGTGATGCTGGCCAAGGGGAACCGTTCCACGCAGGTGACGGAGGCGTGCAAGCGCCACGGCGGCTTCTACCTCGGCTCCATCGGCGGCCCGGCGGCGCGCCTGGCGGACCACAGCATCCGGAAGGTCGAGCAGCTCGAGTATCCCGAGCTGGGGATGGAGGCCGTCTGGCGGATCGAGGTGGAGGACTTCCCCGCGTTCATCGTCGTCGACGACAAGGGGAACGACTTCTACGCCGAGCTGATGGCGGCCAAGCCCGCAACGCTGCTCCGGTCGTGATCGGCACCCGACAGGCGGGGTCCGCGGCGCCCGCGTCTCCCCCGTCGCCCGGCGGTCCGGCGCCGCTCACCCGGCGCCAGATCCTGCTGGTCTTCTCGGGCCTGATGGCGGGGCTGCTGCTGGCCGCCCTCGACCAGACCATCGTCGCGACGGCGCTCCCGAGAATCGTCGGCGAGCTGGGCGGGCTCGACTACTACTCCTGGGTCGTCACCGCGTACCTGCTCAGCTCGACCGTCTGCACGCCGCTCTACGGCAAGATCAGCGACCTGTACGGGCGCCGCATCATGGTGCAGAGCGCCATCCTCATCTTCCTCGCGGGGTCGCTGCTGGCCGGCGTCGCCCAGGGGATGCTGCAGCTCATCCTGTTTCGCGGCATCCAGGGCGTCGGCGCCGGCGGGCTGATGGCGCTGACGTTCGCCGTGGTGGGCGACGTGGTGTCGCCCCGCGAGCGCGGACGGTACATCGGGCTGCTGGCCGGGACCTGGGCGTTCGCCAGCGTCATCGGACCGTTCATCGGCGGCTTCATCGTCGACAACATGTCGTGGCGCTGGGTCTTCCTCATCAACCTGCCGATCGGCGCCGCGGCCTTCGCCATCACCTCGAGCGTGCTGCGCCTGCCGGTCGTCCGCCGCGCGCACCGGATAGACGTGGAGGGAGCCTTCCTGCTCATCGCGGGCGTGAGCTGTCTGCTGTTGTCGCTGGTGTGGGGCGGCACGGAGTATCCCTGGGGGTCGCCCGTCATCGTCGGCCTGGGCGCCGGGGGGCTCGTGCTGCTCGTCGCCTTCGTGCTCTGGGAAGCGCGCGTGGCCGAGCCGATCCTGCCGTTGCGGCTGTTCGAGGACCCCATCTTCTCGGTCAGCTCGGCGCTCGGGTTCCTGACGGGCTGCGGGCTGTTCGGCAGCGTGATCTTCCTGCCGCTGTTCCTGCAGGTGGTGACGGGCGTCTCGGCGACGAACTCGGGGTTGCTGCTGCTGCCGCTGACGGCCGGCGTGGTGGCCGGATCGATCGGATCCGGCCGCATCATCAGCCGGACGGGGCGCTACCGGGGCTGGCCGATCGGGGGCCTGGCGTCCGCCTCGGTCGGCATGGCGCTGCTGACGCTGATGCGCGCCGAGACGCCGTTCGCCGTGATCTCGCTCTACACGATCATCCTCGGGCTGGGCGTCGGGGCGACGATGCAGGTGACGATCCTCGTGGTCCAGAACTCGGTGGACCACCGCCACCTCGGCGTGGCCACGGGGGCCGTGCAGTTCTTCCGGCAGATGGGCGGCGCGTTCGGGGTCGCCGCCTTCGGCGCGGTCATGAACCACCGTCTCGCGGCCGACCTGCCGGCGCGGGTCCCGGCCCGGGCCCTGGCCGACGTCGGCGGCGAGATCGGCGCCCTGCTCAACAGCCCGGACGCCATCCGCGCGCTGCCGCCCGTCGTGGCCGCGGGCGTCACGGCGTCGGTCGAGAGCGCGATCCAGGCAGTGTTCGTCTGGTGCGTCCCGCCCATGGTCCTGGGCTTCGGGCTGGCCTGGTTCCTCAAGGAGATTCCGCTCCGCGAGACCGTCGGCGCGGCCAGCCTCGTGGAGGGCGCCGGCGAGGTCCTCGAGACGGCGGGCGACCCCGCTCCCGCCAGCGGCGGCGGGCGCCGCTGATGCGCATCGGCCTCGACGACGTCGGCCGCGGCGAGCCCGTCGTCCTGCTCCACAGCTCGTGCTCCTCGCGCCGGCAGTGGCGGCGGCTGGTGGCCGAGCTGGCGGGCCGCTACCGGACCCTCGCGCTCGACCTGCACGGCTACGGCGAGACGAGCTGGCCGGCCGACCCCGAGACGTTCAGCATCGACGACGAGGTGGCGCTCGTCGAGCACGTGCTCGACCGGGTGGCGGGACCTGCGCACCTGGTCGGACACTCCTACGGCGGCGTCGTGGCCCTGGCCACCGCACTGCGCCACCCGCAGCGGGTCCGGAGCCTGGCGCTCCACGAGCCGGTCGTCTTTCAACTGGCGCTGGCCGGACCCCTCGCCGCCGTGGGCGCCGAGATCACCCGCATGGTCGAGCTGCTCGCCGAGCGGGTGGAGGCGGGTGCGCCGGCCGCGGCCGCGGAGCACTTCATCGACTACTGGCGCGGGGCGGGCACGTGGGCGGGGCTGCCGGAGAAGGGCCGCCAGGCGGCGGCCCGCGTCATTCCGAAGCTGCCGGTCGAGCTGCGGGCGATGCTGCGGAGCCCGTACACGCTGCGCGACTACGGCACCATCCGCAGCCCGGTCTGTCTGACGGCCGGCACCGTCGGCCGGCCGGCTGCACGGCGAGTCACCGAGCTGCTGGCCACGGTGCTCCCGGACGGCTCCCTGCAGTTCGTCGCCGGGGCCGGTCACATGGCGCCGGTCACCCACCCGCAGCTCGTCAACCCGCGCATCGCGGCGCACCTGGCCGCGCACCCGATCCCCTCGTCGTGACGGCGCGGCGCGACGCCGCGGTAGTTCTCTTCGTGCCCGCGGACCTACCGCGGCAGCATCCGATCGTGGTGCACATGGGACTCGATGACGAGCGCTACCAGCAGGTTGCCGTCCAGCAGCCACGTCACCCGCCGTCGTCCTCGGCCTCGATCCGGGCGACGACGTCAGCGGTGACCGGCTCGCGACCCCGTGAAATCGCAAGGCCGTTCCGGCGGCCCGCCGGCGCGCCGCTCTCGGAACTGCTCGACAGGGACCGGCGCAGCAGGCGGTTGACGGCAGCGCTGATGCTGCAGTCCTCCGCCTTGGCCAGCGAGACGGCAAGGGCGTACAGATCGGCGTCGAGATTGACGGTCAGCCGCACGCGACCAGCCTGGTGTAGTGGTGCAGTGGTGTCAACGGTCGGCGCCGGCGGCGGCTCAGGCGATGCCGGCGCCGCGGGTGCCGACGTACACGGAGTAGAGCGACTGGCTGGCGGTCATGAAGAGGCGGTTGCGGCGCGTGCCGCCGAAGCAGACGTTGGCGCACCGCTCCGGCAGGCGGATGATGCCGATGGCGTCGCCGTTCGGGGCGATGACCTGCACGCCGGGGGCCGCGCCGGTCCAGACGTTGCCGTCCACGTCGCAGCGCACCCCGTCGGCGACCGCGCGCGCATCCGGGTCGCCGGGCACCGACAACCGGACGTGGCGCCGCCCGTTGCGCAGCCGCTCGCCGTCGACGTCCCACACCTTGATTTCCCGTCCGGCGCCCGTGTCGGCGACGTACAGCCGGTCGTGGTCCGGCGCGAAGCAGAGGCCGTTGGGACCGCCGACCTCGTCAGTCACCTTCGCGACGCGCCCGCTGCCGGGGTCGACCCGGTACACGGCGACCGGCAGCTCCGACTCGGCCCGGTGCCCCTCGTAGTTGCCCCGGATGCCGTACGGCGGGTCGGTGAACCAGATGCTCCCGTCCGGGTGCACGACCACGTCGTTCGGCGAGTTCAGCCGCCTGCCGTCGTAGCGGTCGGCAATCACAGTCACCGCGCCGGAGTGCTCGTAGCGCGCGACGCGCCGCCCGCCGTGCTCGCACGACAACTGCCGTCCCTCGCGGTCGAACGTGTTGCCGTTGCTGTGACCCGAGGGGCTGCGGAAGACGCTCACGTGCCCGTCCTCCTCGAGCCAGCGCATCTGCCGGTTGTTCGGGATGTCGCTCCAGACCAGATAGCGGCCGCTGCCGTTCCAGGCCGGCCCCTCCGCCCAGAGCGTGCCGGTGTAGTGTCGCCGGATCGGGGCGTTGAACAGGATGTACGGCCGGAAGCGGTCGTCGAGCGCGATGACGTCGGGGTCCGGATACGGCAGCGGCGTCCTGCCCGACCAGTCGCGCGGCGCGTACGGCGGGATGCTCGTCTGCGCGCGCGCCGCCAGCGCCGTTGCGGCCGGCACCAGCGCGGTTCCGAGGAACACGCGGCGGTTCACCGCCGGGGAGGGCATGCCCATGGGCTACTCCAGCAAGGCCAGCTCACCCGCGTCGACGCGGGTCGCCGGGCCGTGGAAGATGGCGTTGAAGAGGAGCTTGAACGTGGCGCGCGTCTGGGTGCGGAAGGCGATCTGGCTGCCCAGGGTCACCACCCGGCCCTCGCCGACGGCGAACGACACGACGTTGGCCTGGTTGCGCAGGAGCTCGCCGCCGAGCAGCCATCCGCTGGCCGTCATGTCGGCCTCGTCCGGGTAGCGGGAGACCACCTCGGCGGTGACGTCGAAGCTGGGCGTCAGCCGGTAGGCCTGGTCCAGCCGGAAGAAGACGGGCCAGTCGGCCGGCATGCCGTAGCCGACGGGATGGCGCGGGTTGTGCTCCTGCTTGAGCAGGGACCCGGGGCAGTAGAAGATCGACGTCGGGTCGACCACGTCGCGCAGCGTGGTGGCCAGTTCCTCCGGGCTGCGGAACGCGTTGCGCAGCCGCCGCCGCACCTCGTCGGCCGGGACCCGGCGGGTCCGTCCGACCGCCAGACGCCGTTGGCCGGCCCCGGGCAGCACCGCCTCGATGGGCAGGTCGAGCAGGTCGCGCGCCGCGCCGACCGCGCTGCCCAGCGCCACGAGCGTGCCGCCGTCGAGCACCCACTGGCGCAGTTGCCGCCAGCCGCGCTCGCCGATCCCGTACGCCCAGCGCCACGACCGATCGTGGCGGCGCGGGTTGAGCCCGTTGACCATCCGGCTCCGCGTCGTCCCGGACGGCAGCACGATGACGTCGTAGCGATCGGCCAGGTCGTCCTCGAAGTCCAGCGCGGAGACCACCCGGTGGTCGAGCCCGTACTGCTCGAACAGCCACATCATCCAGCCGCCCGGCATGTTGTTGGCAACGCGCCACAGGCCCACCCGGGTCGTGTCCTTGAGGCGGTAGGCGTCGACCGCCGGGGCGCGGTCCGTCCCCGACACGACGAGGCCGGTCTCGGCGGCCACGCGCGCCAGGATCCGCTCGGCTTCCGGCGCGGCCGGGACGATCCACGCGCCGGGCTCGAAGCGGCCGCCGACGGACGGCTCGAACGCGTCGGCCGCGCGATAGACCGGCACGCCCGCGGCCTGCAGCTCGGCGGCGGCCAGGAAGCCCGCGTTCGAAGCCGGCGAGATGACGTACGCCCAGTCGGGCCGGGGCGGCAGCGGCGTGCGCGGCGGGACGATCTCGTCGAGCAGCTCCAGATCGGCCTCGATCGGCTCGTCGATGCGCCGGACGTCGACCCCCATCAGCAGGCCGAGCGTGTGGGCGGTGACGTCGTAGGGCGGAATCGGCGGTCCTCCGGGGTAGTAGCGGAGGTCGGGGTACTCCTGCACCTCGAGCATCGTCTTGGCAAAGGAGCCGTAGGGCTGCGCGAGCCGAATCACCCAGGATCCGGCGGGGTAGGCGCGGCCGGCGGCCCGGAACGGGGTCCGGGCCCGATGAATCTCGACCTCGCCGAAGTGCAGGATCTCCAGCAGCTCGTAGGCCTCGAACGGATCGCGCTGGTTGGCCGGGACGACGAACGCGTAGGGCGCCTCGTCGCGCTCCACCCAGTCCCGGTGCACGCGGTGGAAGTTCTCGAGCCAGCGGACGCGATACTTCGCCATGTGCTCGAGCCCGGCAAAGACCGCGATGGTGCCGTATTCCACGATGTCGGACAGCCGCCAGACGCCGCGGTCGTACGGTACCGGAAAATTGCCGCGCGGCTGCTGCGGGCCCAGCGGCCGGTGCGTCCCGGCCGGGTTGTACAGCGGATCGGCCAGCCGGGCGCTCGCGATCTCGGTGAGGATGCGCGGCTGCCCGTGGTAGAGCATGTACTGCCGCGCGGGTGACCACAGATCGTACTGATCGTCGTAGATCACCCCCGTCTTGCCGGCCGCGATGAGCGCCGACGCCATCGCCATGCCGATCTGCTCCTGGCCCTTGAGCAGGATGGGGTGGATGTTCGGGTCGTAGGGGTCCCGGAACGGCGGCACGAAGATGCGCGCCCCGCTCCACCCCATCTGGTGCATGTCGTGCGTGAGCTGCGGCTTGTACTCGCGCTGGATCTCGATGGCCAGCCGCGTCTCCTTCTGCGTGAACATGAACCAGTCGCGGTTGTCGTCGTGCCCGGTGTAGCGGTGGTACAGGTCGGGGTACATGCGCTCGAAGCTGGTGCCGCGCGTGTTGTACCAGTGATCGACCACGAGCATCTGGCCGTCCGGGTTCTGCGACGGGACGAGCAGCACGACCGTGTTGTCGAGAATCTCCCGTATCTCCGGCGAGTCCTCGGTGGCCAGCCGGTGTGCGATGTTGATGATCGCCTGCCCGTTGCCCACCTCGTTCGAGTGAATCGTGGAGTTGAGCAGGTAGAAGGGCACCCCCTCGCGCGCCAGAGCCGCCGCGTCGGCCTCCGACAGCCCGCGGGGATCGGCGAGCCGGTGGTTGATCTCGATCAGCCGGTCGAGCCGGTCCAGGTTGGCCTTCGAGCTGAACGTGGTGAGGACGTACGGATTGCCGTTCGTCGACGTGCCGCGCCGCTCGTACAGCACGCGCTCGGAGCCGTCCGCCAGGTGGCGCAGGTACTCGAGCACCCGCGGGTAGCGGGCCAGCTCGCCGTCGGCGCCGATCTCGAAGCCGAAGAAATCCGGCGGCGTGCTGAGCGACTGCTGGGCCGCCGCGGGCGCGCCGAGCGCGAGGACAGCGACGACCGCCGCGAGGAGGCGTTGCGACATCATGCCCGACCTTTGTCTTGGACGGCTTGCGGGGGAACGGGAACGGGGCAGGATAACATGGGGCATCGGAGGTCGCCATGCAATCAGAATCTGCGGCGGGGGTGACACGATGACGCGGCGTACGCCGGGGCGCGCGGCGGCGGCGGCGTGGGCGCTCGCGGCCGTGCTCGCGGCGCCGGCCGGCGCCCAGACGCCGCGCGCGGAACGGCACCGGGTGCCGGCCGAGTTCATGAGCTACCTCGGCGCCGACTGGCTCGAGCGGGCCGAGCGCGGCGACGAGGAGCAGCCCGAGCGCGTGCTCGACGCCATGGGCCTGGAGCCCGGCGACGTGGTGGCCGACGTGGGCTGCGGCTCGGGCTACTACGCGCGCCGGATGGCGCGCCGCGTCCAGCCGGGCGGCAGGGTGTACTGCGAGGACATCCAGCCGGAGATGCTCGAGATCATGCGCCGGCGGGCGAACGCGGAGGGGGTGACCGGCATCGAGGCGGTGCAGGGCACGCCCACCGACCCGCGGCTCCCGGACGGCGCGATCGACTGGATCATCATCGCCGACGTCTACCACGAGATGTCGCGCCCCGAGCCGATGCTGGCCGGCATCCGCCGCGCGCTGTCGCCGACCGGGCGGGTGGCGCTGCTCGAGTACCGCGTGGAGGACGGCAGCGGCGATCAGATCAAGGCCGACCACGCGATGTCCGTGCGCCAGGTGCTGCTCGAGTGGCAGGCGGCCGGCTTCGAGCTGGTGGCGCTGCACGACTTCCTGCCCAGCCAGCACCTGTTCTTCTTCCGGGCTGCCGGCGGCGGGGCCGGGGGCCCGGTGCTGGCCGACCACGACCTGTTCGCGGCGCGCGCCGCCGGGCTGGTCGAGGTCGAGGCCCGCGGCGCGGGCGCCGCGGCGGTGACGCTGCGCATCCGGCGAACCGGCGGCGAGCCGCTCGTCGTCACGTCGCCCGTGGCGACCTGGTTCGCGGCCGAAGGCGCCGGCGACATGGTGGCCCGGCGCGACGGCTGGGTCGTCCTCGCCGACGACGAGTGGCGCGACTGGCGCCTGCGCGCCGTCGAGCGCCGCCCCGACGGCGAGCCGCCCGGCCCCGGCCGGGTGCTGGCGATCCGGCCGCCTGCCGCCATCCCGCGGCTCGAGGCGGTGCTCTATCAGGTCCAGGCCGGCACCTACACGGTGGCCGACTCGCCCACCCTCTATCCGCTGCGGACGCGCGGCGTCGAGGAGGCCGCGGTATGGATTGCCGGGGTGGACGCGGACTACGCGGCGCTCGAGCCGCTGCTGGCCGGGACGCGCGTGCCGCCCCAGTACGCCGTGGCGTTCGCGCTGATCTTCGTCGACCGGGCCGGCATCGACGTCACGCGGCGCCGGGTCTGGAACGACCGGGTGGAGGTGTTCGGCCGGCTGCGCGACCAGGGCCTGCGCGTCTGGTACGACCTGAAAACGCGCTGAGGAGTGCGCGCCGCAGGAGCGGCGCGGGGCGAAGGGGGTCCCCGCAAGCGACGGGGGTTCGGGGCGCAGCCCCGTCTGATCGATGCCGGGAGTGGCGCGGGGCGAACGGGTCCCCGCAACCGGACGCCGGGGGTCCGGGGCGCAGCCCCGTCTGATGGAAGCTCAGCGGCCGTTGGACGCGGCGCCGTTGCGCTCGAGCTCGCCCGTGTCCGTGAACAGCGTCAGCGCCACGCCGTCCCAGCGGCCGTTGCCCGCCGGGCTGCCGTCCGCCTCGGCGCCGAGCGGCATCGTGCCGGTCAGCTCCGCCGAGCGCCGGAAGGTGCGCGTCAGGAAGTTGTGCACCAGCGACGCGCGCGTGCTCGCCGCCAGGTACTGCTCCCCCGCGTTGCCCTCCGTGGCGTAGCCCTCGACCACGAGGGGGCTGTTGCGCGGGTACTGCAGCAGCTCCCCCATCGCCTCCTCGATGCGGCGCTCCGCCCCCGCGCTCAGCTCCGTGGGGCTGTTGGCTTCGAAGAGCACGTCGGCGTCGAGCCAGATCCGGAGCGGCGTGTAGCGATCGTCGCGCAGCAGCGTGCGGTAATCGTCCACGGTGAGCTCGTCGAGGTTGTAGAAGCCGCGTTCCGAGAAGAAGCCGCGAAACAGCCAGTTGCGCTTCATGGCCTCGGTGTTCTCGGCCAGGTCCGCCATGGCGTTGCGCGCGTAGGTGACGGCGTCGCCGGCGTCGACCAGGAGCTGCTGCGCCGCGCTCTCGGGCGCCTGCAGCCCGGCGACGAGATCCTCGACGTGCTGGGCGCTCCGGCGGACCGCCTCCATCGTCGCCGCGGTCTCGCGCGCGATGCCCGCCATCTCCGTGTACAGCTCGTCGTCGGTCAGCAGCTTGCCGGCGGTCCCTTCGCCGGCCGCCACGCCGTCCATGAGCTCCTCCACGGCCGTCATGGCGCCGCGGGCGGCGTCCATGAACAGGGCGCTGGTGGTGGTCACCTCGCGGACGTCATTGCCCACGCCGTCGATGAGCTGGATGGTGGACTCCACCGTCTGGCCGAGGCTGCCGAACGTGTCGGACACCTCCTCGCGCAGCGTGACGAACTCGGCGGCGACGGACCGGAACGTCTCGCGGCCCTCCTCGATGAGGTCGGCCACCGCTACGGCGTCGGCGCCGGCCAGCGTGCCGCCGTCGGGAACCTCGGGCGCGGCCTCGCTGCCCGACCGGATCTGGATGAACACCGAGCCCAGCAGGCCGTCGGTCAGGATGGCCGCCACCGAGTCGGTGCGCACCAGCGAGTGCAGATCCTCGCGTATCCGCATGCGGACCATGAAGCGCCCGCCGGGCGCGGGCGGGATGGTGAGGCCGATGACCTCGCCCGCGGGCAACCCGGCGAGACGGACGTTGGTGCCGATCTGCACGCCGCTGACGTTGCCGAAGTCGGCCTCCACCTCGAACTGCTCGGCGAACAGCAGCCGCCGGTCGCCAATCATGAACAACCCGACCGCGAACACCAGCAGTCCGCCGACCACGAACGTGCCGACCAGCGCCAGGCGTGGGGAACCCATCGTCAACCTCCGTCTTTGCGTACTTGAGCGCCTCTCGTGCCGGCGGCCCGCCGCGCCGCCGTCAGCCACCCGCTTCCGACTGCATGAACCGCCGCACCAGCTCGTGCTCGCTCCGCTCGAGGTCGGCGGCGGTGCCGCGCGCCAGCACGCGGCCCTGGTGCAGGAACAGCAGCGTGTCGCCGATGCGCCGCGCGCTCGGGATGTTGTGCGTCACGACGATCAGCGTGGTGCCCTGCTCCGCCTTGACCCGTGCCAGCAGGTCGTCGATCTCCACGGACGTCACCGGATCGAGGCCTGCGCTCGGCTCGTCGACCAGCAGCACCGCCGGGTCGAGCGCCATCGCGCGGGCCAGGCCGGCGCGCTTGCGCATGCCGCCCGACAGCGCGGCCGGCATCAGCTCCACGGCGTGCGCGAGCCCGACGGCCGCCAGCTTCGCCTCGGCGCGCTCGCGAATCGCCTCGTCGGGGAGATCCGTATGGCGGCGCAACGGGAACGCCACGTTCTCGCCGACCGTGATGGAGTCGAACAGCGCGGCATTCTGGAACAGGAAGCCGACCTGCCGGCGCACGACCGCCATGGCCGGGGGGGCCAGCCCCGTCATCTCCTCGTCGCCCACGAACACGCGGCCCGCGTCCGGCTGCAGCAGGCCGACGATGTGCCGCAGCAGCACGCTCTTGCCGGTGCCGCTGCGGCCCAGCACGACCGTCGCCTCGCCGCGCGGGATGGCCAGCGACACGTCGTCGAGCACGCGGAACGCGCCGAACGCCTTCGAGACGCGGTCGAGCCGGATGGCCGCCGCGCCGGCGTCGTCCGCGGCCATCACTCGGTCTCCGGGAACAGGAAGAAGATCAAGCGCACCAGCACGACGTTGGCCGTGATGAGCAGAATCGACGACGCCACCACGCTGCGCGTCGCCGCCTGGCCGACGCCCTGCGTCCCGCCCCGCGTGTGAACGCCGAGGTACGAGGCGGTGATGGCGATGATGAAGCCGAAGGCCATCGTCTTGAGGGTGCCCGGCAGGTAGTCGGCGAACTGGACGACCGAGAAGGCCGAGCGGAAGTAGGTGCCGAACCCCATGCCCGAGATGGCCGTCTCCGCCACCCAGCCGCCGATGATGCCGGTGAAGTTCATGACGGAGGTCAGGATGGGCATGGCCAGCATGCAGGCGACCACGCGGGTCACGACCAGGAACTTGAACGAGTCGACCGCCACCGCCTCGAGGGCGTCGATCTGCTCGGTGACCTTCATGGCCCCCAGCTCGGCGCCGATGCCGGCGCCGACCCGCCCCGACGCCAGCAGCCCGACGACGAGCGGACCCGTCTCGCGCACCAGCGCGAGCGTGAGCGCCGCCGGAACCAGCGCCTCGGCGCCGAAGCGGACCAGCGAGGCGCGCGTGTGCATCGACAGCACGATGCCGACCGCGAAGCCGGCCACCGCGATGAGCGGCAGCGAGCGCCAGCCGATCTCGTAGAGCTGGCGCGCGGTCTCCTTGATCTCGAAGGGCGGCCGGAACATCTCGCGGAGCGCCCGCCCCGCGAACACGACGGCGTAGCCCGCGCTGGCCAGGGGTGTCACGACGAACGTGCTCGCGAAGCCCGGCATCTGGTCAGGTCCTCACCAACGCCTAGAAGATCCAATACGCCGCCCCGACGCTCAGGACCACCGCGTTCCCCCGCAGCCGGTGCGTCTCGATCGCCGTGTCGCTCGCAAACGTCACCTTGGGGCGGACGAACAGGTAGCCGCCGAACAGGTTGATGCCGAATCGCGGCGTCACGTCGTACCAGAGCGACGCCCCCGGGCGCCACACCCAACTGTTGCTCACGGCCACGGCCCGGCCGGCGCCGGCGACGCTGGTGTCGACGCCGAGGCTGTTGAACGAGTAGCCCGTCACCAACGACAATCCCGCGGACAGCCGGCCCCGTACGAAGCCGTACTCGGCGCCGGCCATCACCGGCCGGAGCTGCACGGCGGCGAGGCCCGGATGCCCGGCGGGGCTGGTCTCGATCTCGGTGTCCGTCCAGTTGAACGCGATGGTCGGCCCGAGCCCGTTCCGGGGGCGCAGGCGCAGCAAGGGCCCGACGCTCAGCGCCTGGGCCAAGCCGTCGCCCGAGGGGTTGGTGCGCCGCACCGAGATGCCGGCGCCGATGAGGCGGAGCGGTCCTTCCTCCGGACGCGGCGCCAGCGCGGGCAGGTTCGGTTCGCCGCGCTCCACCGTCGGCTCGGGCTCGCCGACCTCGAGCGCCGACACCGCGCGCGAGACCCCGGCCACCCCGCGCGCAACCGCCAGGGCCCGTTCGATCTGGGCCTCCTCCGCCACGGTTCCGTGGAGCGTCACCACGCCGCCGCTGGCCTGCACGTCGATGGGCAGCGTGCCCAGCTCGAGGTCGTTGACCAGCGCCGTCTTGACGCGCACCGCCATCTGCGCGTCGGCCACCGGGTTGCCCCCGGCCGGCGGCCCGGCGCGGGCGGCGCAACCGGCCACCGCCGCGGCTACCGCGAGCGCGAGCGCCAGCACGGCGGCCCTGCGACAGTCGGGCCAGGGCCACCGGGTCTTGCGTGCGGGCACGCGGCCGAACGGCAGCTCGGTGGTCGAGGACACGGTCGTCAGGGCATGTCGCATAGGCGCCAGAGGCGTTGTCACGGCTCCGAGTCAACCCCCGAGCAAGGCGAGCACACATCATAACAGCCCGAGGTAGAAGTCGGTTCGCCGAGCCCTGCTGTTCAGGCCGCTTGGCGATGAGTAATTGAGCCGACGGGCGCCGGCGGTGTCCATTTGAGGCCCCAGGGACGCGTCAGACGCCCCCAGTGGTCGATCAGGCGGTCGATCAGGCGGAAAATCGCCGAAAAAGCCCGCCCCTGCAGGCTCCGGGGCGTACCGATGCCGGTCTGGCGCCGCAGGAGCATCCCGATGTTGCAGGCAGCCGCCTGGATCAGCACCCGCTTGCGGACATTCTCGTGACCGCGCACAAACACCCGACGCATGCCCCCCGTCTCATACATGTGCGCGAAAGTACGCTCCACCATCTCGCCCCGGCAGCGTTGCAGGCGACGACCCCGCCGCCCGTGCACACGCCGCCGGTTCGCATACAACGCCTGCTGCGCAGCACGCTTCGCCGGCGGCGTCTCTCCCGTCTTCTTGTCCTGCCAGACGCGCCGGCCGCGCTCGGGCTCCGATACGTAGCTCCGAACCCCGACCTCGCCGAGAGCCACCAGCGTCTCGTCGCTGTGATACCCCTTGTCAGCGACCAGCTCTTCGACCCCTCGACCGTCCGGCTGCACCAACTCCACCTGCTCGGCCGCCGCGGTCAGCGTCTCCGGCAGCGTGGCCGTATCGCCGTCCGATGCATCCTGCACCGTCACCGACACGATGGCCCCCGTCTCCATGTCGACCCCGTGCTCGACCTTGTGAGCCAAGTGCGTCCGGCCGTCCTTCATCTTCGCGATCTTCGCGTCCGGGTCCTGCGGCGATTGCCAGTCCTTGTTCGACGTCTTCTTGTTCTTGCGAGACCGGTCGAACCGAGCCAGATCCGCCCGCGTCGGGGTCTCCACCCCAGACGCCTCCGCCAAGCGCCGAAGGAACGCTTCGTAGCTTTCTCCCGTGTCCCGCCGCTCGATGCTCCGCATCGCCGCGTTCGCTTCCAGCGTCGTCGCATCGACGCCCACCGTCTTCCCCTTGACCAGACCCGCCGCCGACAACTGCTCGAGAACCCACGTGAATACCGCCTCGTGCGTCTCGTCGTCGATCAGACGACGCGTCCGCGACAGCGTCGAGTGGTCCGGCGCCGCCTCGGTCACATCCAGGTCCAGGAACGACCGCAGGCTCAGAGAGTCGGCCACCCGCCACGCAATCCCACGCTCCGAAGACAGACCCTCGAAGTAGCCGATGAACAGCATCCGGAAATACCGCCCAGGACGCAGGCTCGGCCGCCCCATCCGCGTCGCGTAGAACACCGCGCACAGCCCCTCGACGAACGCGTCGAACCCGGCCTCGTCCAGAACCCGGTTCAGACGCTCGAAGAACGGATGCCCCGCGTTCGTCGGCAAATCCGCCGTCGTCACCCACAGCGGCGCCCCTGGTCGCGCGGCCGGTTTCTTGCCCATCGCCATAGCTGTTCAGTCTACGGGCTCGATCGCGCCCAGGCCAGGCCCGTTCCCCGACTTTCACCACGGGCTGCCCCTACTACTACTAGCCAGGGCTTCCCTGCCGGGAGGATGTAGTAGATCGGCCGGTCGAGCAGGAGGCCCAGACGGATGCGGCGGGGGGGCTCCTCGAGCCCCGCGCGCTCCGCCGCCGCTTGGGGCGTCAGGCTGAAACGGGCAGGGTCGAACTGGGGGAGATCCCGAAAGCGGGCGGCGGGAGTCAGAATCGGAAACTGGGCGTAGAGCATGACCACGCCGGTGGCGAACCAGAGTGCGAACGGGAGCGCCAGGCCGATGCCGAGGTATCTGTGCCAAAGGTAGAGTTGGCGCGTCATGCAAAGACAGTCCGGCCGAACCTGAGGAGGAAGATAGCTGCGGCCGGGCGCCGGTGCACCTTAAAGACAGTCTTAAGAGAACCTTAACCGGTTGTTCAGGCCACCGTAAGGTGCACGCGGCGACGCGCAGCGCTGGACGGCTCAGGCGGGGGACACACCGACAGGCCGGTCGTACACGGCTTCCAGCCTCCGGACGAGGTCTTCACGTCCGAACCCGCGCGGGCGATGCACGCCATGCCCCGGCCCGCTCCGGAGCGCTCCGGCCAGCCCGTCGACGTCGCCCCAGGGCGCCAGCAGCTCGCCGCCGGGATGCCACTCGCGCACCCCGCCGCTGTCCCAGGCGGCCACCGGCGTGCCCAGGGTGAGGGCCTCCAGACCGACGATGCCGAACGGCTCCTGCCAGCGCGAGGGCATCACGAGCACGGCCGCGCGCCGGTAGGCGGCGGAGAGACGGCGGCGGTCGAGCCAGCCCAGCACCTCGACGCCCTCGGCCTCGATCCGGCTGCGCAGCGGGCCGGTGCCGGCCACGACCAGCGGCAGCCGGGACCCCGAGCGCCGCCAGGCGTCGATCGCCTCGCGGATGCCCTTGGCCTCGACCACGCGGCCCGCGAACAGGATGCAGGGCGGACCGTCAGCCGGCGCGTCAGGGTCGAGGCCGTAGGCGACCGGCGGGACGACCGAGACATGGTCGGCCGGGATCCCCGCCTGGATCAGCTCGCGCCGCATGTACGACGACAGCACGGTGAGCCGCAGGCCCCGCACCGCTTCCAGCCGCTGCGCGGTGAGCTCGAGGATGCTCCGGAAGTAGCCGGCGTCGTCGAAGCAGCCGGCGCACGTCTCGCGTCCCATCGCGTCGCCGCAGACGCGGCCGTCCGCGGTCCACTTGCCCCGTCCCGGACAGAAGAAGCGGTGGTCCTGAACGGTCATCACCGCGTCCACGCGGGCCGCCCACGCCAGCACCGCGGGATTGACGACGTTGTGCACGTGGACCCGATCGGGCTTCAGCCGCGCCAGCAGCGGATCGAGATCGGCGTTCGCGTGCGCCCGGGCGTCGAGCCGCGGGACGACGGTCACCGGACAGGGCGGGCGCACGACGCCGTCGTCGCGGCCTACGGCCAGGTGCTGCTCGTGACGGGCCGACAGGGCGTCGAGCAGACCGAGGAGGGCCAGGTCGGCGCCTCCCCGGTCGCTCAGTCGGTCCGCGACGTGGAGAATCCGCACCGCGCCGGGATCACGCCAGGTCGAAGCGATCGAGATTCATCACCTTGTCCCACGCCGCCACGAAGTCGCGCACGAACGCCGGCTGCGCGTCGTCGCAGCCGTAGACTTCCGCGATGGCGCGGAGCTGCGAGTTCGAGCCGAAGACGAGATCGACGGCCGTGCCGGTCCACTTGAGATCGCCCGTCCCGCGGTCGCGTCCCTCGAACACCTGCCCGGACGCGGCGGACGCCTGCCACGCCGTGTCCATGTCGAGCAGATTGACGAAGAAGTCGTTGGTCAACGTCTCCGGCCGCCTGGTGAAGACGCCCCGGTCGGACTGCCCGACGTTCGCGTTCAGGACGCGCAGGCCGCCGACGAGCACCGTCATCTCGGGTGCGGTCAGGGTCAGCAGCTGGGCCCGGTCCACGAGCAGCTCCTCCGCGGCCCGGCCGTGCCCGTTCCCGGCGTAGTTGCGGAACCCGTCCGCGGCGGGCTCCAGCACGGCGAACGACTCGACGTCCGTCTGCTCCTGCGCCGCGTCGGTGCGCCCCGGCGCGAAGGGAACCTCGATGTCGTGGCCGGCGTTCTTCGCGGCCTGCTCGACGGCGGCGCAGCCGCCCAGGACGATCACGTCCGCCAGCGACACGCGCTTCCCGCCGGACTGCGCGCCGTTGAAGCTGTTCCGGATTCCCTCCAGGGTGCCCAGCACGGTTGCCAACTGGGCCGGCTGGTTCACCTCCCAGTCCTTCTGCGGCGCGAGCCGGATGCGCGCCCCGTTGGCCCCGCCGCGCTTGTCGCTGCCGCGGAACGTCGAGGCGGACGCCCAGGCGGTCGAGACCAGTTGGGAGATGGACAGCCCCGACTCGAGGATCCTGCTCTTGAGCGCCGCGGCGTCCTGCGCATCGATCAGCTCGTGATCGACGGCGGGCACCGGGTCCTGCCACAGGAGCTGCTCGGCGGGGACCTCGGGACCGAGATAGCGCGCGATCGGCCCCATGTCGCGGTGCGTCAGCTTGAACCACGCCCGGGCGAAGGCGTCGGCGAATTCGTCCGGGTTCCGATGGAAGCGCCTGGAGATGGGCTCGTAGATCGGGTCCATCCGCAACGCGAGGTCCGTGGTCAGCATGACCGGGGTGTGCCGCCTCGACGGATCGTGGGCGTCCGGCACGGTGCCGGCGCCGGCGCCGTTCGCCGGCACCCACTGGTGCGCCCCCGCGGGGCTCTTCGACAGCTCCCACTCGTAGCCGAACAGGGTCTCGAAGAAGCTGTTGTCCCAGGTCGCCGGGGTGGGCGTCCAGGCGCCCTCCAGCCCGCTCGTGATCGCGTCGCCGGCCTTGCCGCTGCCGAAGCTGCTCCGCCAGCCGAGGCCCTGCTCCGCGATGGCCGCGCCCTCGGGCTCGGGGCCGACGTGCGTGTCCGGGGCGGCGCCGTGGGTCTTGCCGAACGTGTGCCCCCCGGCGATGAGGGCCACCGTCTCCTCGTCGTTCATGGCCATTCGCCGAAACGTCTCGCGAATGTCCCTGCCGGCGGCCACCGGATCCGGCTCGCCGTTCGGGCCCTCGGGATTCACGTAGATCAGGCCCATCTGCACGGCGCCCAGCGGGTTCGCGAGCTCCCGGTCGCCGCTGTAGCGCTCGTCGGCGAGCCACTCGGTCTCGGGTCCCCAGTTGATGTCTTCCTCCGGCTCCCAGACGTCCTCGCGCCCGCCGGCGAAACCGAACGTCTTCAGCCCCATCGACTCGAGGGCGCAGTTGCCCGCGAGGATCATCAGGTCGGCCCAGGAGAGCTTGCGCCCGTACTTCTGCTTGACCGGCCAGAGCAGCCGGCGCGCCTTGTCGAGGTTGGCGTTGTCGGGCCAACTGTTGAGGGGCGCGAAGCGCTGCGTGCCGGAGGCGCCGCCGCCGCGGCCGTCGTGGATGCGGTAGGTGCCCGCGCTGTGCCACGCCATGCGGATGAACAGCGGCCCGTAGTGGCCGTAGTCGGCGGGCCACCAGTCCTGCGACGTCGTCATCACCGCCTCGATGTCCTGCTTCACGGCGGCCAGGTCCAGCGTCTTGAACTCCTCGGCGTAGTTGAACGCGCCGCCCATGGGATCGGCCGCCGGGGAGTTCTGGTGGAGCACCTTCAGGTTCAGTTGATTCGGCCACCACTGCAGATTCCCCGCGGCGCCCGCCGCCGTGTGGCCCAGCACCGGGCACTTGCCGCCAATGGCGGTCTTGTCGTCAGCCGTGTCGTGCATGTCCCTTCAACCCTTTCTGGTCTTGCCCGTTCGGTTCGTGTTGGCGCGCTGCCGGCCGCAGCCGGGGCACTGCCCCCAGTAGATGACCTCGGCCTCCTCGATCTCGAAGCCGTGGTCGTCGGCGGCGCTGAGGCAGGGCGCCTCGCCGACAGCGCAGTCGACGTCGACCATGACGCCGCAGGTGCGGCAGACGAGGTGATGGTGATTGTCGCCGACGCGATCCTCGTAGCGCGCGGGCGACCCCGCGGGCTGAATCCTGCGGGCCAGGCCCCGTTCCACGAGCGTGCCCAGCGTGTCGTACACCGCCTGCCGGGAAATCGATCCGATGCTCCCCCGCACGTCGTCGGCGAGCTCGTCGGCGGTGGCATGCGGGTGGGTCGACACCGCCCGCAGCACGGCCAGCCGCTGGGCGGTAACCTGCAACCCGTGCCGCCTCAGCAGCCGCTCGGCGTCCTCGTTCACCGAATCCAGTCAATCACTTATTCTGGACCTGGTCAAGTTTCAGGCTCAATCGACTATTCCCCGCGCCCAGCACGCTGAGAGCGGCCGCCGCCGCCAGCTTGTGGTCCTTGCGCCACGGCGTTCCGGCCTCCCGGCCGAACCGGGCGATCAGCGCCGCGACCTCGGCCACGCCGACACCCATGGCCGCGGCCGCCAGCAGCGTCGGGTCGGTCTTGCGCGGGTACCGCCGGACGTCCAGGCCGAGCTCCGCCGCCGCTGCGGCCAGCGACTCGCGGTAGAGCATGCCGTCGGCGGCGACCGTCAGGGAACGTGAGCCCAGGACCTCCTCCAAGGCGTCGGGCAGGCCGTCATACGGACTCGCGGGCAGGATCAGCACCCGGGCGCCATAGGTCGCCAGCAGGGTCGACAGCGCCGCGCGCGCGCAACGCGCCACCGATCGACGCACCCGGTTCACGAGGTCGGTCGCCGCCCCGATGTCCAGCTCCAGGGCCTCGTGGTGGTAGGGCGCGCTCGGGAGTCCCGCGTCGAGCAGCACGACGCGGCGCCGATCGAGGAACACGGGTGCGGCGTCCCGCAACGCGAGGGTGACCAGCTCCGCCCGCGCGTAGTGATCGGCGGCCCCGATGACGGCACCGGCCATGCTAGGATCTCTGGAGTTCCACCATCCGCGTCGCGTCCGTTCGGCCAGGCAGAAGCGGCTGGCAGAGCTTCGACGGATTCTCGTCGGTCATCGCTTCCACACGGTGTGGGCCGCTAGCTCAACTGGTAGAGCAGCAGACTCTTAATCTGCGGGTTCGGGGTTCGAGTCCCTGGCGGCTCACCACTTTTCCCGGGAAAATCGCGCTGCTGGCGTCTGGCCTCGGATGGCGGGCAGGCCGGCGTCGCGGAGCGTCACCCTGGACAACCGATTCACGTTGCGACCGTCAAGGGAGTGCCTGCCGCCGTCCGCCTCGGCCCGCCGGGTGACGGCCTGCCTGAGCGACTCTCATCGGTCGGAATAGGGCGGTATCTGCGCGGCATCGAAGGGAACCGGGTCGGGAACCGGTAGTCCACGTTCTTTCAGCAGCGCACGAAGCTGGGCAGCTACGGCCGGACCGAAGTGCAGGGCGGTACCGGCTTCCACCATCACACCGTCCGCGACCCGCAGGGGGGTCCAGCCGTTGTTGTTCACAACATCCAGATCCAGCTCCGGGTTCGCGGCGAGCAGCAGCTCCACCGCGCCGGGTGAATCCCAGTATGCCGCACCATGCAGTGCGGTGTCTCCGTTCGCGTCGATGGTTGCCGGATCGCCGCCGGCCTCCAGGCAGAGCCGTACCGCCTCGGCCGACTCCTCCGCCGTTCCCGGATTCTCACCAGGGTTGTACAAGCCGACTCCGGCAGCCGCCATCAGCGGCGTCGTGCCGTCCTCGTTCGGCAACAGAGGATCGGCGCCGCTCTGCAGGAGGAGGCGGAGCAGGTCGACATCAACCCGATGCGCGGCCAGGAACAGAGGCGTCGTACCAGTAACTCTCAAGAGGTTGCGGCCGGTAACGGTACGCGGTACCCGCCGTGCTGTAACACGCGCGTTGATGTCGGCGCCGTGTGCCAGGAGCTTCTCGACGAGGCTGAGACTGTCGACGCGGCCCCTTGGCGCCTGGAAGACGGTGTTGAATCCTCGATTCGGTCTGCGCGTCCACACGATCTGATGCAGGGCGGTCCACCCTTGTGCGGCGGCGTTCGGGTCGGCGCCGTGGTCGAGCAGAAAGGCGGCCATCTCGTACCGGGCGCTCATGACCGCGAGAACCAGGGCGCTCGTGCCGTCCGCCAACGTCTCGTTCACACTTGCGCCAGCCTCGAGGAGCTCTTCAGCAGCGTCAATCGCCCCCGCGCGAGCGGCGAACGTGAACGCCGTAAACCCCCTGTTGGCCAACTCCGCGACACCGGGACTCACCTGCGAGCGGGCCGCGATGTCTGCGCCACCGGCGATGAGAGCCTGCACGGCTGCTGCATTGTTTTCCGCCGCGGCCCACATCAGCGCCGTCTGTCCCTTCCACTCTTCCGTCGCGTTCACATCGGCTCCGTGGGCAAGCAACCGCCGCACGACATCGGCGTTCCCGGTGCGCGCCGCTGTCATGAGGGCCGTCTCTCCACCCGGCTGCGTAGTCTCGGGATCCGCGCCGGCTTGCAGGAGCCTCGCAACCATTGCCTCGCTTCCATTGAGACATGCGAGCGAGAGCGGAGCGACGCCGTACCGATTCACGGCGCGCACGTTGGCGCCTGCGTGGATCAGGAGGTCCGTCACGTCCACGAGGTCTCGGTGCACCGCCCAGTGCAGAACCGTCGTTCCGTCCACCTCCGAAGCGTTCACGTCGCCGCCCGCGTCGAGCAACGCGCGCACGGCCGCAGTGTCGCCGTCCTTGACGGCTTCAATCAACGGCAGGTCCTGCCCGGCCGCGCCCGCGCCCGACATGGCGAGCAATGCCGCGACCAGACAACCCCTCAGGCATTTTCTCGACATGTCAACTCGCCTCCTGGTCGTTCATCTCAGCCCAACGGGTCGCTGAAATCGGGGTCGCTGAAGTCGACCTTGCCGGTGCTGTCGCCGACCCGATCGGGATGAACACCGACCTTGTCGAGCATGCTCACGAGAAGATTCGACATCGGCGGGTTCCCGGCGAGCGCCATGTGACGGCCTCCCTTGACCTTGCCGGAACCACCACCCACGACGGCCAGCGGAACGTCGACGTGCGAATGCAACTGGGAATCGCTCAGACCGCCGCCGTACAACATCAGCGTGTGGTCCAGCAATGTGCCGTCGCCCTCGGGCGTTGACTGCAGCCGCTTCAGAAAATGGGCGAACAACTGCATGTGGTAGGCGTTCAGCCTCGCGAGTCGCTCCATGTCCTCGGGGCGATTGCCGTGGTGCGATGCCGAATGGTGGCCTTCGGGAATGCCGATTTCCGGGTACGGTCGACCGCCCAGCTCCCTGCCGAACATGAACGTGAAGACGCGCGTGAGATCGGCCTGGTACGCGATCCACTGCAAGTCGAACATCAACTTGACATGATCTGCATAGTTTTCGGGCACGCCGCCCGGCGGCTGCGCCAATTCCGGCGGCGGTTGCGTGAGCTCGAAATTGCTCTCCAGCTTCTGGATGCGTTTTTCGACTTCCCGAATCGCCTCGAAGTATTCGTTCGACCGCGCCTGGTCGCGCACTCCGAGCCTTCCCAGAAGCCGGCTCATCTCCTCGCCGACGTCATCGAGGATGCTTCGGTCCGTTTGTATCCCGCTCAGCCGCTCCGTCGCAGTGCTACCGTCGCCGAACAACCGCTCGAATACGATCCGCGGAATGTTTTCAATAGGTGCGGGGGTGGTGGGAGTTCGCCATGAGATGGTGTTCTGGTAAAGCTGGCTGTAGCCGTTCTCGCCGATGCCGACGAGGTACTCCAGGTCGATGCCGAGCTCCAGCGAGGGCAGGGCCGTCTCCTTGCCGAGTACTGCGGCGGCCATCTGGTCGGCCGTCGTGCCGGCTCGCACGTCAGCCCCTTCCGTCTTCAATGGATGCGTACCGTTCAGCCACGCTGCGCAGGCGCGCGTGTGATCGCCGGAGCCATCTCCCAGGGATTCGGCCATCGGCAGGCTCATCCCGCTCACCACCGTCAACTGGTCGCGAAACGGCGCCAACGGAGCCAGAATCGGCGACAGCTCGAAGTCGCTGCCTGCAGCCTTCGGTTTCCAGTAATTGACGCCGAGGTGGTTCATCGACACGCCGTTCGGCACATACAGGAACCCGAGCCGACGGATGGAAGCGGTCAGCGTTTGGGCAGAGACCGCCGGGATCATCGCCTCCAGCAGCGGCAACCCGACCGTGGCGCCCATGCCACGGAGGAACGTCCGTCGTGGCAACGCCTTCCTGGTAATGAACGTCATGACGCTGATCTCCTTCTCATCTGAAACGGCACGCTCTTCGTGACACCGAGAACAAGCGCAGACAGACGGTAGTCGCTGCGGGCAGCTTCGCGCGCAATCGCCCGCACGGCGGGCGCGTCGTGGTACTCGAGGCCGCGGCCCAGGGCGTACGTGAGCAGTTTTTCCGTCATGGTGGCGACAAAGCGATCCGACCGTGCCAGCAAGGCCTGCTTCAACTCGGAAACCGTGTTGAACTCCGTGCCATCCGGAAACGCCCCGGAACTGTCGATCGGGGCGAAGGACGCTGCCCGCGCGTCGCCCGTGACCTCGACCTCCCGCCAGCGCCCGGTGGAATCGAAGTTCTCGAGCCCCAGGCCCAGCGGATCCATCTGTGAGTGACAACTCGCACACACCGGATTCCTGCGGTGTTCGGCGATCCGCTCGCGCATCGTCATCGCCACCGGACCATCGCCCGTCTCCTCCGGGAGCGGCGGCACGTCCGCGGGAGGCTCTGGCGGGGGCGAGCCGAGGATGTTCTCGAGAATCCATTTGCCACGAACGACGGGGGACGTCCGATTCGCCAGCGACGTCACCGCGAGGATGCTCGCCTGCCCCAGCAGCCCGCCACGCACGCTGCCCTCCGGGAGCGTGACGCGTCTGAACGTGTCCCCGTACACGTTCGGAATGCCATAGTGTCTTGCCAGGCTTTCGTTCAGGAAGGTGTAGTCCGCCGCCAGAAGATCCAGAACGCTCCGATCTTCGCGCACGATGTGTTCGAAGAAGAGCTCCGTCTCCCGCTTCATGGCTCTGCGCAAGCCCTCGTTGAAATCGGGATAGGTGTACAGGTCTGGCGTCAGGGCAGGCACGTTGCGCAAGTACAACCACTGGCCGGCGAAGTTGTCGACCAGCGCGCGCGAGCGGCTGTCGGCCAGCATCCGCCGAACCTGTGCCTCGAGCACGACCGGGTCCTTGAGCCTGCCCTCCGTCGCGAGGTCGAGCAGCTCGTCGTCGGGAATGCTGCTCCACAGGAAGAACGACAGACGCGACGCAAGCTCGACATCGCTCACGTCATAGACCTCCAGGTCGTTGGGCGGATCGGCTTCCGTGCGGAAGAGAAATTCCGGGCTTACAAGCAGTCGTCGGATCGCCAGTTCGATACCTGCCTCGAACCCCCCGGTCGCGCGACCCTGCTCGTAGAACCGAAGCGGTCCTTCCAGATCCGCGGCAGTCACTGGCCTCCGATAGGCGCGCCGAGTCAGCGTCGAGAGGATGGTCCTTGCGCACGCCGGCTCTTCAGAGGGATCCACCGGGTAGCATTGAAAGATCTGCTGACGGCTCGGCGTGTCACCCCGCCCTCCGACCTGAAAAGGGCCGCTGATGTCGACCCGACTGAGGTACGCGCCCTTCCGTGAACCCCAGAGGGTCTCCCCTCCCGCCGGATAGGGGTGCAAGTACGGTTCGTTCAGGGACTCGAGCAGCGCGGGCACCCTGTTGACAAATGTCACCGACACGTTGCGCGGGCCCGCCTCCGCAAAAAAGCGGACTTGCCAATCTGCGTCCACCAGGCTTCGATCCGCTTGTCGGTAGCGTCGAGGCTCCGGTTGTGGCGGCTGCTCGTCGCGCGTCTGGTCCCGACCCGGTCGCGTGTTGCGGACCCGCGGCGCCAGCTCTGCCCGATCCGTCGCAGGCAACGTGAACACCTGTAGCCGCTCGCCATCCAGCGCGACCTCGAGCTGCTGGGGCACATCATACCGAGGGACATCGACTCCGCCGGCCCCCACGGCTTCGCGCGCCAGACGCACGCGGATGGTGTACTCTCCGTCGCCGGGAAAGTTGTAACGGATGAGCGTCCCGCCGCGAGTGCCGAACGGCAGACCGTCGACCCGGTCGTCCTGAGGCAGATCCGCCGGCACCCGGAAGACATCGTAGTTCGGAGCTGACGGAGGAGTTCCGACGGCGGCGCGGCTGATGTTCTTTGCCGCGGTAAGGTAGCGCTCCATCAACGTCGGCGGGACCTGGAGAACGCCGGCCATGTTGTCGAAGCCATAGCTCGAGCCGTCAGCCGGAAGCAGCGAGACCACGTCGATGTCGACGCCGAGAAGGTCGCGAACCGCGTTTCGGTACTCGGCCCGGTTCAGACGGTGGAACGTCTCCGTTCTGCCCGGATTGGGTCGAGCGGCGGCGGCGCGGTCAAGCTGCGTCTCGAGCCACGACACGAAGGCCTCGGACGTCGTGCGGTCAGGGCGGGGCGCTCCCGGGGGAGGCATGAGACCGCCGTGAAGCTTCCGCGCGACCTTCTCCCAGGTTTCCGCGTCCGCGCTGACGTCGCCGAGGTCCGCAGTCTCGAGAACGAGCCCACCCGTCTGCAACGCCCGGTTGTGGCAGGTCACGCAATACTGCGTGACGAAGGCCTGCCGATCGGGAACGGCGGCGGGCGTCGTTGACGATTGCGGCTGCCGCCTTGCAGCCTGGATGTGGGCGACTCCCGTGGTTAGCGCAAGACACCCCACGCACCCGATGATCGTGAGACCTATAGTCCGCATGCGCCATGCAGGGAGTGACGCTCGCGACGCACGGCTCTTCATAAGACCAGCTCCCATCGTGGCGGAGAGAGAGGGAGAAAGAGTCGCCGGGTGCGACGATACGAAGCTTAATCGGACGACTCCCTTCGGAAACGGCAACCGGACGCCGCCAACGCCGAGACATAGCCCAACGCTTCACATGTTTATAATGTACTTTTTCTGGCGGTGTCAACTACTGTTTTGAGCCGACCCCGAATCCGTTCCGGAACATCGGCGCCGTCTCGGCCGTGAGTCGCGTGAGGTGCCGGTAGGGGCTCGCAACCTCGTCAGGCAGAGCGACCCGGCGGGCCAGGGACCGATTCCCGGCGTTTCCCGTTGACAAGGCTGCCCCCTCCGCCCATAATCGGCCGGCCTTTTTGCATTCTTGTGCCTTGGAGGAGCTTGTGAAGACTCTGTCCTCATTGCTCGTCGTCGGTCTCATGTGGGCGCTGCCCTCGAGCGCTGCCGCAGACGACGTAACCATCACCGACTGGCGCGGTGCGTCGGTCACGGCCACCGAGGGCCGGGTCAACTCAGGCGACGTCAAGATTGTGTACCACACGGCAGGCGAGGGCCCGCTGGTGGTCTTCGTCCACGGCATCTCGGGCCCGTGGTTCGATTTCCGACATCAGATGGTGATGCTGTCGGAGAAATACCGAGTGGTCTCGATGTCGACCCGCGGCACCGACAGGAGCGACAAGCCGGTCGGCTACGAGCACTATGCCTCGGCCCGCATCTCCGATGACATCGCGGCCATCATCGACCATTTCGGCGAGGACAAGGCGACGATTGTCGGACAGGACAGCGGTGGGATGCACGCCTGGCACTTCGCGATGACACGCCCCGAGAAGACCGAGCGGCTGATCTCGCTCGGGTCGGTTCATCCGGCCGGGGTGATTCGAGAGCTGATCGACAATCCGGACCAGCAAGAGGCGAGCACGTTCCAGCACGGCATGCAGGAGAACCCCAATGCCGCCACGGAGTATGGCGAGCGGCTCCGCAATCGACCGGCAAATCCGGACGAGCCTGCGGAGCTGGCTCGGCTTCGGAAAGAAGCCTATATGCGTACCGACCCCGAGTCGGTTGTCGGCTTCTACAAGTCGAATTGGCCGACGAAGCCGGTGACGATGGAGACGAGGAGTTTCGGGTTCAAGTATGGAGAATTTCCGCCAGTCAAGTCCCCGACTCTCTTCATCTATGGCAAGGAAAGTGGTCCGTTCACGAACCCCACGTTGAACGACATGTGGGAGTGGGTGGATGCCCCCCTGACCATTCATGTGCTCCCGGGGGTCGGGCATGGCCCGCACAGCCAGGTGCCCGAGATCGTGACGCCGCGCATGATGGAGTGGCTCGAAACGGGTCGATAGTGCTTCACGCGGACGACGCCGACCGACGTGCGCGCAGGTGTCGAGCGCGGCCCGAGCGCAGGACGGGAGGCGGTCAGACCCAGGTCAACGGGCCGCGAACGACTCGACCTGCAGCCGGCCGGGGCCGTGCGACGGCTCGTTCCAGCGCCCGCTCACCTCCAGCAGCCGGCCGGCCGCCTCGTTCGTGAGGGCTGCGGCCGGCATCTCGACGGCGAGCGGCAGGACGCAGGGGGGAGGCAGGGCGAGCGCCGGCGCACCGTCCACGTCGGTGAGGTGGCCGACCGCGGTGACCACCACGCCGTCGGGAACGAAGCCGACATTGCGCACCGTGTCCCGCACGGCGGCGAGGTCCAGGCAGCGGCCGGGCTCGACGGCGAGGACGATCTGTCCGTCGGCGGGCCGCACGTCGACGGCGGCGACGTGCTCCAGGCGGCCGAGGCGACGCTCGAGCCCCATGGCGCACGATGGGCACGACAGCTCGACCTCGACCGTCACCCGCACCATGCCCGGCTCGTCCCGCGACTGGGCAGCCTCGGCCGCGGGCGTCGTCGACACGTGCCCGGCCCATCCGGGCGATTGGGCCGCGACCCACATCGTCCCGATGACCAGAGCAACGAACGGTCGCTCGATCGCGTGCGCGATGCTCCGCATGTTCATCAGCCTCCTGCCGTCCGCCCCGCGGGACTTGATCGCCGGAATGTCCGACCGTCGGGCCGGACGGATCGTGTGCTCGACGGCCATGCAGCACCCTCACGAGTCGATGTCGATGCGGTCGCGCGTCACCCGCAGAGATTACGCCATGTCGGCGCGGCAACGTGCGCGTCCCGGGCTCCCGGTCCATCCGGAAGCGGTATGCTCCACGGCGACATGACCGGCTCAGTCGACGCCATTCCGCTCTCCAATCTCAGTCTCTCGCTGCTGCCGGCGCTGGTGGTCATCGCCATCCTCCGGCGCTGGTCGGCCGGCGGCGGCGCGGCGCTCTACGGCGTCGGCCGCATGGTCGTGCAGCTCGCGCTCGTGGGCTACGTGCTGACGTTCATCTTCGGCACGGGACGTCCGGTCGTGGTGTTCGCGACGCTGACGGTGATGCTCGCGGCGGCAGGCTGGATCTCGCTCAGGCCGCTGGCGCGGCGCCGGCGGGCCGTCTACCCGCGGGCCCTGGCCGCCATCGGCGCGGGCGGGGTGTCGACCCTGGTGCTCGTCACGCAGGGCGTCCTGGCCGCCGACCCGTGGCACGACCCGACGGTGCTGATCCCGCTCGGCGGCATGGTCTTCGCCTCGTCGATGAACGCGGTCAGCCTGTCGGCGGAGCGGCTCGACGCGGAGCTCGCCCGCGGGGCGGCGTACCACGACGCGCGCCCCATCGCGATGCGCTCGGCGCTCATCCCGCAGGTCAACTCGCTCTTCGCGGTCGGCCTCGTCTCCCTGCCGGGGATGATGACCGGCCAGATCCTGTCGGGCATCCCGCCGCTCATCGCGGTGCGCTACCAGGTCATGGTGATGGCCATGCTGTTCGGCGCCGCGGGGATGTCGGCGGCGTGCTTCCTGGCGCTGCAGCGGCCGCGCGGCCCTGCCGGCCGGGAGGTGCCGGGCCAGGAGTCTGCGGCGTAGAATGGTGCAGACTCCTCAAGGCGCGCACAGCGCGCCTCGGCGGCAGCGGCGCGGGGCGAAGGGGTCCCCGCAAGCGGACGCCGGGGGCTCGGGGCGCAGCCCCGTCTGATTGAAGCCGGGCGACGGGGTCCCCGCAAGCATGCTCATCCTGAAGATGGCGTGGCGGAACATCGGCCGCAACCGCCGCCGGACCGTGGTCACGGTCGGCGCGATGGCGTTGGGCCTCTACGCCATGGTCGTCTGGTTCGGCATGCTCCAGGGGCTGCTGAACGACATGGAGGAGACCGTCGTCGAGGTCGAGCTCGGCGACCTGCAGATCCACGCGCCGACCTACCTCGACGACCCCTCGCTCTACACGGACATCGACGACGTCGACGCGCTGCTCGCCAGGCTGGAAGCGGCCGGGTTCCGGGCGAGCGCGCGGCTCGTCGGCGCCGGGCTCGCCGCGGCCCGCGACTCGGCCGCCGGCGCGTCGCTGCGCGGCATCGACGTGGCGGCCAACGCCCGCGTCAGCGTCATCGCGACCCGCCTCGCCGAGGGAGCGTGGCTCGACGACCGCGACCCGGCGGGCGTCGTGGTGGGCCGGCGGCTCGCCCGCGCCCTCGATCTGGGCGTGGGCGACGAGCTGGTGGTCCTGAGCCAGACGACCGACGGCGGAATCGCGAACGATCTCTACGCCGTGCGCGGCATCCTCGAGAGCGTGAGCGACGGCATCGACCGCACCGCCGTCTTCCTCACCGACGCGGCCTTCCGCGAGCTCTTCGTCATGCCGGCGGGCGCGCACGAGATCGTGCTGCGCAAGCCGGACGACCTCGAGCTGGCCGCCGCCCTGGAGGCCGTGCAGGGTCTGGCCCCCGGCCTCGACACGCGGTCGTGGCGCGCGCTGGTGCCGACGCTGGCGACCTACCTCGACTCGGCCCGTCAGATGATGGGCATCATCTCCGCCATCGTCTACATCGTCGTCGCGATCCTCATCCTGAACGCGATGCTGATGGCCGTGTTCGAGCGCATCCGCGAGTTCGGCGTGCTGAAGGCGTTGGGGGTCGAGCCGCGCCAGGTGCTGTCGCTCATCTTCGCCGAGAGCGCGCTGCAGACCGGCCTCGCCCTGGCGATCGGCCTGGCGCTCTCGCTCCCGACGCTCTGGTACCTGATGGAGTTCGGCATCGATACCGGCGCGCTCGGCGGGGTGAGCGTCATCGGCGCGACGTTCGCCACCGTGTGGCAGGCGGCGGTCTCGCCGTTCACGTTCGTCACCCCCGCGCTGACGCTGATCCTGCTGGTGCTCCTGGCGGCGGCGTACCCCGCCCTCAAGGCGGCCCGGATCAGCCCGGTCGAGGCCATGCGGCATCAGTGAGAGGTTGGACCTCATGAAGAGCAGCAGTCTCGCAACGATGGCGTGGCGCAACCTGTGGCGGAACCGCCGCCGCACGGTCATCACGCTGGCGGCGATCGTCTTCGGGGTCTTTCTCTCCGTCCTCATGATGGCGATGCAGGATCGCAACTGGGCCGACATGATCCGCCTGGCGGCCCGGCTCGGCGCGGGCCACGTGACGCTGCAGCATCCGGAGTACCTCGACAGCCCCACCCTCACCCGCCCCGTGCAGGGGACGGACGCGCTGCGGCGCCTGGCCGCCGGCGACCCGCGCGTCATCCGGGTCGTGGAGCGCATCACCGGGTTCAACATGCTGTCGACGGCGCGCGAGAACGTCGGCGCCGGGTTCATCGCCGTCTCGGCGGAGAACGAGGACGAGGAGACCCTGTCGCTCCTCGAGGCGGTCGTCGAGGGCGAGTTCTTCGAGTCCTCGACGGACGGCGGCATCATCCTGGGCGCGAAGCTCGCCGCGAACCTCGACGTCGAGCTCGGTTCGCGGGTGGTCTACACGCTGACCGACCGGGAGGGCGAGATCGTGAGCGGCCTGGCGCGGGTCTCCGGCATGATCGAGACCGGCTCGCCGAGCGTCGACGGGGGCATCTGCCTGCTGCCGATCGACACCGTGCGGGAGCTGATCGGCTACGGGCCGGACGATGCGATCCAGGTGGCCGCGTTCGTCGACGACCAGCGTGTCACCGACCGCGTCGTTGCCGACCTCGGCGCAGCGGCGCCGGCCGGCGTCGCGGTGCTGCCGTGGCACGAGCTGCAGCCGGATCTGGCAGTCTTCATCGCCATGAAGGTCGGCGGCTCGAAGGTGATGATGTTCGTGCTCGCCCTGCTCGTGGCCGCCGGCATCTTCAACACCCTCTTCGTCAGCGTGATGGAGCGGCTGCGCGAGTTCGGCATCATGCTCGCCGTCGGGTTCAGCCCGGGCCAGCTCTTCCGGCTGGTCATGTTCGAGAGCGCCTGGCTGGCGGCCGTCGGCCTGGCGGGCGCCGCGCTGGTCACCGTCGGGCCGTACCTCTACCTGGCCTCGACCGGCATCGACATGTCGGCCCTGGTCGCGGCGGACCAGATGGAGATCGCCGGCGTGGGCATGTCGTCCGTGATGCGGGTCGGCATCTACGGCGAGAGCCTGGCGCTCATCGGCACGTCGGCGCTCGCCGCCATCCTGCTCTCCGGCGTCTACCCGGCCTGGCGGGCCGGGCACGCCGATCCGGTGGAGACCATCCGGCTGGTCTGACGGCCCGGAGGCTATTCTTGGCGAGCAGCGCCGACGGTGCGGATCGGGTCGTGGAGCTGGAAGACGTCACCAGGGTCTACCAGCAGGGCGACCAGCGCGTGGACGCGCTGCGCGGGCTCACGATGGCGGTGCGCGGCGGCGAGTTCACGGCCATCAGCGGCCCGTCGGGCTCCGGCAAGACGACCGCGCTCAACCTGATCGGCGCGTTGGACACGCCGACCTCGGGGACCGTCCGCCTGGAGGGCGCCGACCTCGGAACGCTGTCCCGCCAGGCGCTGAGCCGCCTGCGCCGCGACCGCATCGGCTTCGTGTTCCAGGCCTACAACCTCATCCCCATCCTCAGCGCCTACGAGAACGCGGAGATCGTGATGGCGGTGCAGGGGGTGGCCGAGGCGGAGCGCCGGGAGCGGGTCATGGATCTGCTGGCCCGCGTGGGGCTCGAGGGACTCGAGGACCGGCGCCCCCTCGAGCTGTCGGGCGGCCAGCAGCAGCGCGTGGCCATCGCGCGGGCGATCGCCGCCCGACCGGCCGTCGTGCTGGCGGACGAGCCGACCGCCAACGTCGACTCCGCCACGGCCGAGGCGCTGCTCGGCATGATGGAGAGCCTGAACCGGGAGCAGCAGGTCACCTTCCTGTTCTCGACGCACGACCCGCGCGTGATGGGACGTGCGCGGCGCCTGATTCGCCTCGTCGACGGCCGCATCGAGAGCGACGACGTGCGCGGCTGACCCGGCGGCGGCTGCTGAAGGGAGAACGCCATGATCGGCATCGACTCGGGGCGGCAGCGGTTGTTCCACGCGGCCGTGGTCGCAGCGATTCTGCTCGCGCCGGCGCAGCCGGCGGCGGCGCAACAGGACGAGCAGCCGGAGTCCGACGAGGCGCCGCAGTTCGCCGAGGAGGTGACGGTCCGGGTGACCGCCCGCAAGCGCGAGGAGAACCTGCAGTCGGTGCCCTTCTCCATGGTCGCGCCGACGCAGCAGACGCTGCGCAGCCGGGGCGCCGAGAGCATCGAGGACGTCTCGGCGAACGTGGCCGGCTTCTCGGTCCAGAACCTCGGCCCCGGCCAGAGCCAGATTGCGATACGCGGCGTCTCGGCCGGACAGATAGTCCGCGACCAGCCCGGCGTCAAGGAGCAGGTGGGCGTCTATCTCGACGAGTCGGTCATCTCGCTCTCCCTCTTCACGCCCGACATCGACCTGTTCGACATGTCGCGCGTCGAGGTGCTGCGCGGCCCGCAGGGCACGCTGTTCGGCTCGGGCTCGCTGTCGGGCACCGTGCGCTACATCACCAACCAGCCGGAGCTCGGCGTCCTCGAAGGAACGGGCGAGCTCGGCTTCGACGCGCTCGGCGCGGGCGGCTTCGGCAACAACACCAAGGTCGCCCTCAACGTGCCGCTCGGCGCGGCGGCGGCCGCCCGCGTCACCGCCTACAACACGGTGCTCGGCGGCTTCATGGACGCCGTGCAGCCCGACGGCAGCATCAGCGAGGACGTCAACGGCGGCCGCCGGACCGGCGCGCGCGTGGCCGTGCTCGTGCAGCCGAACGAGCGCTTCTCGATCACCCCGCGCGCTTTCTACCAGGACGTGTCGATGGACGGGTGGAACCGGATCGACGTTTACAACATCCTCGCGAATCCGTTCACCACCACGCGGCCGGCATTCACCCTCGGCGAGCGCCAACTGTTCACGCAGTTCGACGAGCCCTACGCCGACCAGTTCCTGCTGGGCGACGTGAAGGTGGAGTACGACTTCGGCAACGTGCTGCTGACGTCGATCACGTCGGTCACCAGCCGCGACGTCGAGGTGGTCCGCGACTCCACGGCGCTGGCCGCCAGCGTGGCCGGCGGCACCATCGGGCTCCCCGAGAACGTCTACACGCTCGACGCGCCGCTGATCGACACCACGACCGCGGAGGCCGTGACCGAAGAGCTGCGGCTGTCGGGCACGGCCGGACGCGTCAACTGGGTCGGCGGCCTCTTCTACAGCAACGCCGAGCGGCGCTACGGCCAGAACCTGCCCATCACCGGCTTCGAGGCGGCCTCCGGCATCCCGACAAGGGGCGAGCACGCCGCGCGCGACGAGCTGTTCTGGTCGGACCTGCTGTACGACTTCGACCAGCTCGCGCTGTTCGGCGAGGTGTCGGTCGCGGTCACCGAGCGCTTCCACCTGACCGGCGGCCTGCGCTGGTACGACTTCGACGAGCAGCGCATCCAGACGTTCGACGGCATCTACTCGGACGCGGGGACCAACCGGGGCGACATCGCCGCCCGGGGCGCGGCGCCGCGGGTCATCGCCAGCTACGACGTCACCGACAGCACGCAGGTCAACGCCCAGGTCTCGAAGGGCTTCCGCCTCGGCGGCATCAACGATCCGCTGAACGTGCCGATCTGCACGCCGCGCGACCTCGAGACGTTCGGCGACCGCGACACCTGGGAGGACGAGGAGCTGTGGAACTACGAGGCAGGCGCCAAGTCCACGTTCCTCGGCGGCCGCGGCACGCTCAACGTCTCCGGCTTCTACATGGACATCCGCAACCTGCAGGCGACGGTGACGGCCGGCTCCTGCTCGTCCCGAATCATCTTCAACGTGCCGGAATCGCGCAGCGCCGGCATGGAGCTCGAGCTCGCCGCGCAGCCGACGCCCCTGTTCGACTTCGCCGTCGCCGCCAGCGTGGCCGACGGCCGGCTGCAGTCGACGCTGGAATCGTTCGACGCCGAGGGGAACTCCACCGGCGTCATCGCGGGCATCGAAGCGGGCAGGCGCATGCCCACCACGCCGCTGGTCCAGGCCACGGCGGCCGCGACGTGGCGCTGGCTGATGGGGCGCTGGGTGGGCTACCTGAGCGGCACGTTCCAGCACGTCGGATCGCGCTACACGCAGATCGGGGACCAGGCGGCCGGCTTCGGCACCGTCGACCTGCTGGCGCTGCCGAACACGATCGGCGGGCCGTTGACGCAGAGCACCTTCAGCTTCGACCCGGAGCTGCCGGCCTACAACATCCTCAACGTTCGCGTCGGCGTGCTCGACGGCGTCTGGGACATCGCCTTCTTCATCAACAACGTCACGGACGAGCGCGCCTTCCTGGCGCTGGACCAGGAGCGGGGCACGCTGGCCCGGGTCGGCTATCTGACCAACCCGCCGCGGCGCATCGGCATCGCCGCGCGCTTCGATTTCTAGACGGCAGCCCATGCCATGAGGGGGGCCATGAGCGAGACCCTGTCCCGGCGCGAATGGCTGAAGCGAGCGGTCGCCGGCGCCGCCGCGGCGGTTCCGTTGGGGTCGCCCGCGGGAGCGGTCGGGGCCGCCGGGCAGGCGCGCGCCGGCGCGTCGTTCGAGACGCTGACCGCGGCGGAGGGAGAAACGCTGGAGGCGGTCACGGCCCGGCTGATCCCGACGGACGAGCACGGGCCGGGCGCCGCCGAGGCCCGCGCGGCCCGCTACGTCGACCGCGCGCTCGGCGGCGCGCTGGCCGCGTCGCTCCCGGTCTACCGCGCGGGGCTGGCCGCCCTCGATCGCTTCGCGGAGACCGCGGCGGGGGGCCGCTTCGCCCGCCTCCCGGCCGCAGCCCAGGACGGCGTGCTGCGGGCGGTCGAGCAGGGCTCGGCGGCGGGCTTCGCCGGCGGCTCGGCGGCGTTCTTCGCGATGGTCCGCTCGCACACCCTCCAGGGCACCTTCTCGGACCCCGCGTACGGCGGGAACGAGGGCTTCGTCGGCTGGGAGCTGATCGGCTACCCCGGCGTCCGCACGGCGGTCACGCCGGAGCTGCAGCGGATGGAGGTCGTGTCGCGGGCGTGGCAGGTCTCGGCCTACGACTACCCGGCGTTCGCCGCCGCCCGCGCGAGGACGACCCGTGGCCGTTGAGCTCCCGAAGACCGACGTCGCCGTCATCGGCCTCGGCGCGGCGGGCGGCGTTGCCGTCCTGCCGCTCGCGGAGGCGGGGCTGGAGGTGGTCGGCCTGGAGGCGGGCCGCTGGTTGAGCGCCCGCGACCACGCCCCGGACGAGCTGTTCAACAACTACCGCGGCTGGCCCGACTCCGTGCAGAAGGCCAACCGCGAGGTCCCCGTGCACCGGCGGGATGCGTCGGCGCCGGAGACGCGGGCGGCGATCCACCCGATGATGAACGCCGTCGGCGGCACGACGCTCCACTACTGGGCCCAGAGCTGGCGGCTGAACCCGTGGGACTTCCGGGTCGCGAGCGAGACCGCCCGTCGCTACGGGAGGTCGCGGCTGCCGGCCGGCACGACGGTGGAGGACTGGCCGTTCGGGCTGGAGGAGCTCGAGCCGTACTACGACCACGTGGAGCACGCCATCGGCGTGTCCGGGCAGGCCGGCAACGTCGGCGGCGCGATCGACGAGCGCGGCAACGTCTTCGAGGGCCCGCGGCGCCGCCCCTACCCGATGCCGCCGCTGCGGGGCACGGGCTTCACGGAGCTCATGACCGGCGCCGCGCGGCGACTCGGCTGGCACCCGTTTCCCGGCCCGGCGGCCATCAACAGCGAGCGCTACGACGAGCGCGCAGCCTGCCAGTACCACGGCTTCTGCAACCGCGGCGGCTGCCACGTCGACGCCAAGAACTCGACCGCGGTCACGACCATCCCGCGCGCGCAGGCGACCGGGCGCCTCGACGTGGTGACCGAGGCCCACGTCCGGGCGATCCGCGTCGACGGCGACGGGCGCGTGACCGGCGTCGAGTACGTCAAGAGCGGCCGGGCGTACTTCCAGCCCGCCGGCGTCGTCCTCCTGGCCGGCTACACCTACGAGAACGTGCGCCTGCTGCTGCTCTCGAAGTCGGCCGCCTTCCCGCGCGGCCTCGCCAACAACGGCGGGCAGGTCGGCCGGCACTACCTGAGCCACGCGCAGCTCGGCGGCGTGACGGCGCTCTTCCCGCACGACCTCAACCGCTGGTACGGGCTGCCCGCGCAGGGCGTGGCGGTCGACGACTGGGCCGACGACAACTTCGACCACGCCGACGTCGACTTCATCGGCGGCGGCAACCTCTGGGTCTACTCCGACCGCCGGCCCATCGAGGCGGCCAGCATGAGCACCTTCGGCCGCGCGCCGGCCTGGGGTTCGGCTTGGAAGGCGTTCGTCATGGAGAACGCCGACCGCACGTGCGGCTCCTACCTCCAGAAGACGACGCTGCCCTACGAGGGCAACTACCTGGACCTGCACCCGACGATCACCGATCCGCTGGGCGACCCCGTCTGCCGCATCACCGCCGACTACCGCGGGAACGAGCACCGCATCAACGACTTCATCCAGGACCGGATGGAGGCGTGGTTCCGCGAGGCGGGGGCCGTCGACGTGATCCGCGGCGGCCTCGGCACGATGGGCCCGACCACCCACGCCTACGGCGGCACCCGCATGGGCGACAACCCGGAGACCAACGTCGTGGACCGCTGGGGCTTCGCCCACGAGGCGCCGAACCTCGGGGTCCTCGGCGCGTCGGTCATGGGGACGAGCGGAGCCCGCAACCCGACCCTCACCGCGCAGGCCCTCGCCTGGCGCACGGCCGAGCACCTGGCCGCGAACTGGCGGTCGATCGCGGGCTGAGCCCGGGGCCGCGGGGTCAGCGGCCCGGCAACGTCTCCCCTCGGAGCCAGCGCGCGAGGGCCTTGCCGGGATCGGCGATCTCGTCGACCGAGCTGTACCAGTACGCCTGCCAGCCGGACGCCGGCAAGCCGGCGAAGAGCATCAGGTTCAGCGGGTAGATGTAGCTGTCGCTGCAGCGGCGGAAGTCGTCCCGGAACAGGAAGGTCGGCTTGTCCCAGGCAATCGCCAGGCCCAGCTCCACCATGACGCCCTCGTCCGGCGGGCAGCCGTTGACCACCGCGAACAGTCCGTCGGCCGCCTGCACGTCGCGCACGTCGGCGCGGGCGATCCGGTAGGCCCAGTTGCCCGTTCTGTCGCCTGGATTGTTGCGGGCGAACGGCTCCCACACCTCGGCGCCGGCCGCGGCCAGCGCCTCGACGAGCGCCGCCAGCGGCCCCTGCTGCTGCTGGACGGAGAAGCCGTAGGGATTCGCGAGATAGAGCGTCTTCCGCATCGTGGCGCCAGTGTACCCAAGTCGCGGCGAACCGCCTGTTGCGGCGGCGCGGCCGGTCGACTAATCTGCACGCGATGACCGCGCTGCCCTGGCGGTTTCGCGTCGCGCTCGGGGCGCTGGCCGCGATCGGCGTGCTGGCCGCCGTCGCGGCGCTCCCGAGCACCGCGCAACGCGACGGGCCGGAGCCGCGCGTGGATGCCCTCTTCGCACGCTGGACCGGACCGCGCACGCCCGGCTGCGCGGTAGGGGTCGCGCGGGGCGGCGAGCTGCTGTTCGCCAAGGGGTACGGCGCCGCCAACCTCGAGTACGACGTCCCGATCACGCCGTCGACGGTCTTTCACGTCGCCTCGGTGTCGAAGCAGTTCACCGCGCTGGCGCTCTCGCTGCTGGTGGCCGACGGCGAGGTCGCCTGGGACGACGACATCCGGCGCCACGTGCCGGAGCTGCCCGACTTCGGCGCGCCGATCACGCTGCGGCACCTCGCCCACCACACGAGCGGCATCCGCGACCAGTGGGCCATGCTGCAGATGGCGGGCTGGCGCTGGGGCGGCGACGTCATCCGCCAGGCCGACGTGCTCGACCTGCTGTCGCGCCAGACCGCCCTCAACTTCGCCCCCGGCGCCGACTACGTCTACAGCAACTCGGGCTACACGCTGCTGGCGGTCGTCGTCGAGCGCGTATCGGGACAGACGCTGCGCGCGTTCACGAGCGCGCGGCTGTTCCGGCCGCTCGGGATGACGCGCACGGTGTTCCGCGACGACCACACCATGCTGATCCGCGACCGCGCCTACGCCTACGCGCGCGACGGCTTCGGCCGCTACCGGCTCAGCATCCCCGACTTCGCCATCGTCGGCGCCACCAGCCTGTTCACGACCGTCGAGGACCTCGCCCGCTGGAACCGCAACTTCACCAGCGGCGAGGTCGGCGGCCGCGACGTGCTGCGGCAGCTCCAGGCGCACGGCGTGCTGGACGACGGCGCGCGCCTCTCGTACGCGTTCGGCCTGGCGCACGGGACGCACCGCGGCCGGCCCACGATCGGCCACGGCGGCACGGACGCCGGCTACCGCAGCGAGTTCCTCCGCTTTCCCGACCAGGATCTCGCGGTCGCGGTGCTGTGCAACACCGACATGGCGGGCCCGGGACGTCTGGCGCGCGACATCGCCGACGTCTTCCTGCCGCCGCCGCCGAGCGTGACCGTCCCGGTGCGGGAAGCGGGTCGGCCATCCGCGCCGCGGCCGGCCCGCGCGCCCACCTCCGCGGCCGGCGAGACCAGCGGTCCGCCGGTCGATCCGGCCGGCCTGGCCGGCTACTACCGGCGGCCCGGGAACGACGTGCCGCTGCGGGTCGTCGCCCGCGGCGACGACCTCTCCCTGCTGGCGGGCGGCGTCGAGCAGCGCCTGCGCCCGGCAGGCGGCAGCCGGTTCCGCCTCGGCGGAACCACCGAGGTGACGTTCACCCCCGGCGGCGGCGGCCGTCCGGCAACGCTCCGCGTGGGCGGCCCGCCGCGCCCGGTCTACAGCCGCGCGGCGCCCGTCCGCCCGGCGGCGGACGCGCTCGCGGCCTACGCCGGGTCGTACTACAGCGACGACCTCGCCGTGGAGTACACCTTCCGCGTGGAAGGGGGCCGGCTCGTCCTCCGGAACCGCAAGCTGGGCCGCATTCCGCTCACGCCGACGTTCGCCGACGGCTTCTACGGCCGGGCCTGGTACTTCACGTTCCGCCGCGACGACGCGGGCGCGGTCTCCGGGTTCACCGTGAGCACGTCCCGGGCCTGGAACATCGCCTTCCGGAAACGCGGCTAGCCGGAACCACGACCATCAACCACAAAGGGACTGTCAACCAAGCGAGGGTGTCATGAAGATCGCCACGTTCGTCACCGCCGTTGCCGCCGCGGCCGGCCTGCTGCTGGCCGGGGGCGCGCGCGACGCCGGCGCTCAGCCGGCCGGGGCCGGCCAGGGATTCAGCGCCGCCGAGTTCGACTACGGGACGCGCTACGAGCTGCCGGACGGGCAGGCGCCGGAGATCTGGAACCCGGCCAAGCGCAAGCTCGTGGCCGGCGGCCCGATGATCGGCGGCACGGTCCGCGCGGTGGACCCGCGCACCTACTGCGCCATGGCCGGGGCCGGGTACGACTTCGTCTGGGTGGAGATGCAGCACGAGGCCATCTCCTGGGAGCAGGTGGCGCGCATGTGGCGCACCTGCCCGGGGCCGGCGGCGCCCGGGGCGCGCGTCGCCTACGCCGACGAGCGCGAGATCCAGCACGCCACCGACATGGGCGCGCTGGTCGTCGTGGTGCCGACCGTCGACAGCGTCGAGGAGGCGCAGGCCGCGGTCGACTGGACCTACTTTCCCCCGCTCGGGCGGCGCAGCTTCGGGGGCGGCCAGGGGCCGCGCGAGATGTGGACGGGCGTGCCCGGCGGCTACCGCCAGACCTGGAACGACAACGTCGTGCTGATCCTGATGATCGAGACGCTGGAGGGCGTGGAGAACGCCCGGGAGATCGCCCGCATTCCCGGCGTCACGGCGCTGTTCGCGGCGAGCGGCGACCTGGGCAACTTCTCGGGCTTCGGCGAGGGCGACCCCGAGTACGAGGCGCTGATCACCGAGGTGGCTGCGGCGGCCGTCGACGCCGGCATCCACGCCTGCGCGCCGCTGCGCTGGGCCGACCGGCCGTCGTTCACCTGCTTCCAGGCGGCTACCGAGACGGCCAACATCCTGCGCGGCGCCCAGGCCGAGATCCAGCAGGCGGAGCAGCGCTTCCGGGGCACGGGCGGCGGGGCGCCCGCGGCGCGTGCCGGAACGGCCGCGCTGCTGGCCGAGCTGACCGCGCAGTGCGGCGCCATCACCTACGAGGCCGACTGCTATGCCGCCGTCGAGAGCGCCGCCGGCGGCGTGCGGGACGCCGCGGAGGCGGAGCGGATGCAGGTCGCCCGGCGCCTTCGCGAAGTCATGGGCGCCAACCCCAATCAGGCTGACCGCATCGGCGAGATCGCCGCCGGCGCCGGCTTGGCGCTCGACGCGCCCTGACGCACGGCGGCGGTGGGCGCGGGCCTCAGTGAGAGTCCCGGTTGCCGGCCGGCGGCGGCTTGTTCGAGGGGCGCCGGGCGTCCAGCATCTTCTTCAGCCGCTCGTAGACGTCGCGCCGGTGGCCGACGGCGACGACCAGAATCTCGATGCGGGATTCGATGAGGCGGTAGACGATCCGGTAGTCTCTGGTCCATTCAATGGAAGTCCCGGCTGCCGGCGGGCGGCGGACGGCTGGGGATGGCGGGCGCCCAGAGCGCGTCGGCGACGAGGTGGACGACGTCCGACTGCGCCTGCAGTTTGCCGGTCACGCCCAGGAAGGACGCGGTCCGCGCCAGGACGGCGTAGTCGTCGAACACCCGGTTCCAGATGACGACGTTCACGAAGCCGGTCTCGTCCTCGAGCGTCATGAAGGTCACGCCCGACGCGGTGCCGGGCCGCTGGCGGCAGATCACGAGGCCGGCGTAGCGCACCTGGCGGCCGTCCGGCAGCCCCGCGACGGTGCGGGCGTCCGGCAGCTCCTGCGCCGCCAGGGCCGCGCGCAGCGGGGCCAGCGGATGGCCGTGCGTGCTGTGCCCGCTGAAGCGGTAGTCCCAGTCGATGGTCTGGAACTCGTCGAGCGGCGCGAACTCGGGCCGCGGCTCCGACGCGGCGATCGGCAGCGCGGTCGCGGGCGTCTTCCCGAGCCCGTGCGCCTCCCACAGCGCGGCCCGGCGGCGGCCCTCGAACGGCGCGAGCGCGCCGGCCTCGGCCAGCCGCCGCAGGATGCGCTCGTCGAGTCGCGTGCGGCGGGTGAAGTCCGCCAGCGAGCCGAACGGCCGCTCCGCGCGGGCCGCCGCGATGCGCCGCCAGTCCCGGTCCTCGGAGAAGCTCTTCACATACCGTAATCCCATACGTACGGAAAACCGGGAGGGGCGATGCATCCCGCGTAGCGGCGTTGCTCCTCGGTCACGGGCTGCCCGCCCGCTCCCTCGTCGCGCCTTGCCACGCGGGCGCCTCGCCCCTCCCGGCTCAGTGCGCCCTTCCTCCGGCTCGAGGGTGCAGTCCCAGTCGCTGGCGGTCACGTCGACGGGCCGTACCTCCACGCCGTGCCGCACCGCGTCCTCGACGATCGTCGCCGGCGAGTAGAAGCCCATCGGCTGCGCGTTGAGCAGCGAGCAGGTGAACACGTCCGGGTAGTGGCAGCGGAGCCAGGCCGTGGCGTAGGCGATCAGCGCGAAGCTGGCCGCGTGGCTCTCGGGAAAGCCGTACTCCCCGAACCCGCGGATCTGCTCGAACACCCGCTCGGCGAACTCCCGGTCGATGCCCTTCGCCATCATGCGGGTCACCAGCCGCTCCTGGTGCCGCTCGATCCGCCCGGTCCGATGCCAGGCCGCCATGTCGCGGCGCAACTGGTCGGCCTCGCCCGGCGTGTAGTCGGCCGCCACCACGGCCAGCTTCATCACCTGCTCCTGGAACAGCGGCACGCCGAGCGTCTTGCGCAGCACCGGCTCGAGACAGGCGTGCGGGTAGACCACCGGCTCCTCGCCGCTGCGCCGCCGCAGGTAGGGATGGACCATCCCGCCGGTGATCGGTCCGGGCCGCACGATGCTCACCTCGATGACCAGGTCGTAGTAGTGGCGCGGCCGGAGCCGCGGCAGCATCGCCATCTGCGCGCGGCTCTCGATCTGGAAGACGCCGACCGTATCCGAGCGGCAGATCCGGTCGTAGGTCTGCGGGTCGTCGGGCGGAATCCGGTCGAGCGACAGGCGCCGGCCGTAGTGCCGCTCGAGCAGCCGGAAGCCGAGGTCGAGCTGCGTCAGGGCGCCGAGCCCCAGCAGGTCCACCTTGAACAGGCCGAGGTCCTCCAGGTCGTGCTTGTCCCACTGGATGACCGTCCGGCCGGGCATGGCCGCGTTCTCGATGGGCACCAGGTCGTGGACCGGCTCGTGGCCGAGCAGGAAGCCGCCCGGATGGATCGAAAGGTGCCGCGGGACGTCGCGGATCTCCTCGCACAGCCGGAAGAGGTGATCGTGGAGCGGCGATGCCGGATCGAGCCCGGCGTACGCCAGCCCCGCCGCGTCGAGCGGGCTGCCGTGCGACAGCAGCCTGGCGAGGCGGTCGACCGCCGTCGCGGAGATTCCGAGCGCCTTGCCCACCTCCCGCACGGCGGACCGCCCGCGATAGCGGATGACGTTCGCCACCATGGCGGCGCGGTCGCGGCCGTACTTCCGATAGACGTGCTGGATCACCTCCTCGCGCCGCGCGTGCATGATGTCGAGATCGATGTCGGGCGGCTCGTGCCGCTCGCGCGACAGGAAGCGCTCGAACAGCAGCTCGACCCGCGTCGGATCGACCGCCGTGATCCCGAGGCAGTAGCAAACCACCGAGTTCGCGGCCGAGCCGCGGCCCTGGCAGAGAATCCCCTGCTCCCGGCAGTAGCGGACGATCTCCCACATGGTCAGGAAATAGCCGCCGTAGTCGAGCTCGTCGATCAGCGCCAGCTCCCTGTCGATCTGCTCGCGGATGGCCGGCGGCGCGGCGCCGTCGAAGCGCGCGCGCGCGCCGCCGAGGGTGAGCTCGCGCAGCCAGGCCGACGACGTCCGGCCGTCGGGCAGCCGCTCGGCCGGATAGCGGTAGCGGATCTCGGACAGGGTGAAGGCGCAGCGCGACGCCACCTCGCGCGTCCGCTCGACGAGCGCCGGCTCGTCGGCGAACAGCCGCGCCAGCGTGTGGGGCGCCTTCAGATCGTGCTCGGCGTTCGGCCTGATCAAGCGGCCGGCGGTGGCCAGCGTGACCCCGTGGCGAATGCAGGTGAGGACATCCTGGAGATCGCGGCGGGACGGCGTGTGATACAGCACCTCGGTGGCGGCGACCAGGGGCAGGCCGGCCCGCTCGGCGCGGCGGCGCAGGCGCGCCTCCTGGCGGACCTCCCCGGCGTGCCGGTGCCGGGTCACCAGCGCGTACAGCCGGTCGCCGAACGCCTCCCGCAGCGGTCCGGCGACCGGGCCCGGATCGGCGCCGCGGACGAGCAGGCTGCGGCCGCCGCCCCAGAGCGCGATGAGTCCCTCGGCCCGCTCGCAGACTTCCGGCCAGGTGACGCGCGACTCGCCTTTCGGCCGCCGCAGCCGGCCGGCGGTGAGCAGCCGGCAGAGGTTGGCGTAGCCGGTGCGGTTCGCCGCGAGCAGCACGCAGGCGGAGGCCGGCGCCGCGTCAGCGGCCGTCCCGGCGACGGCGTCAGTGGTGTCAGTGGTGTTGGCGACGGCATCGGCGACGGTGACCTCGGCGCCGACGATGAGCGGCACGCCGAGCTCCCGCGCCTTCACGTGCGCGCGCACCACGCCGTGGACGCCGTCGCGGTCGGTCAGGGCCAGCGCCTGCAGCCCGAGCGCATGCGCCTGCTCGACCAGCTCGTCGGGGTGACTGGCCCCTTCGAGAAACGAGAAGTTGCTCTTGCACCAGAGCGCGGCATGCGACATCGGCCCGCTTCACTGCACCTGTCCCTGCCAGCGCCACCGCCGGTGCGGGCGGTCGTAGTAGATCCAGAGCACGTCGCCGTCACGCATCCGGGCGAAGTAGTACTCGCGGTGCACCGTCGACCGCCACCACCCGCCGGACACCAGGTAGGGCCCGGCGAGATCCCTGACGTGCCCGGAGACGCCGCCACGCACCAGCCAGCCGTCCGGCTCGTGGCGCGGACGCGGCGGCAGCGGCAGCGGCCGGGCATGGATGCGCCGTACCAGCGGGCGGCAGGCAATCTCGCGCGGCGCGGAACGCGCCAGCGCAGCGAGCGGCTCCCAGGCGAACTGCGCTTCCGGCAGATGCCCTTCGGTGAGACGCGCGCGCAGCACCGCGTCGTTGCCGAACTCGGCGCGCAGGCGGGCCAGCGCGCGGTTGGCCGCCGCCAGGTCGCGGCGCGGCCGCTCGACGAACAACCCCTGCTGTGCGGCCGCGGTCCTGACGGCGCAGCCGGTGATGCGCAGCTCGGTGACCCCCGCGCGCAGCACCAGCGTCTCGAGGCGCAGCCGCACCAGGTTCAGCAACTGGCCGACGTCCGACGTGGGCGCGGCGGGGCGGACCTGCTCGGCGTGCGAAGCGCCGCGGTCGAGCCGCAGGTGCAGGGTCAGCTCGGCCAACTGCTCGTGACGCTCGGCAACGGCGCTCAGCAACCGGTGCAGCAGGCGCTTGACGAAGAAGAGGAGGCGCTGCACGTTGGTCTCCGCCGCATCGAAGTAGTGCTGCGCGGAAAGCGGATCCGCGACCCGCAGCGGCTGCAGCGGCACCTGCAGATCGTCGGCGGCCAGCCGGTGCAGGCGCTGCGCCTCGGGACCGAAGCGGCGGCGCAGCCCGGCGGGCGGCAACTGCAGGAAGGCGCGCACCGTGCGGACGCCGAGCTTCCCCAGGCTGGCGCGGAGGGCCGGGTCGATGCCCAGCCGATCCAGCGGCGTCTGCCCCGCCAGCACCCGCTCCCTGGCCGCATCCCGGACCACCGCCGCCCGCTCGCCGGCCGCGACGGTCTTGGCGATCGCATAGGTGCCGAACCGTGTGAAGCCGACGACAGCCGTTGCCTGCAATCCGCACGTGCGGAGCGCCGCGGTGATCTCGTCCGCCCACTGGCGGAGCGATGCATACAGGTGCGACAGCCCGGAGGCGTCCAGCCAGAAGACCCCCGGCTCGTCCCGGCAGGGCTCGACGCCGGGACTGAAACGGCGCAACTGCGCGAGAGCGTCCGCCGCGCCCTGCTCGATCTCCCCGGGCGGCACCTCGCCGGCGTGCAGCGTGCGCGCCAGCGACAGGCCGGCGGCATAGCGCATCCCCCCGCGGACGCCGGCCGCGCGCGCCTGCTCGTTCACCCAGAGGACCACTCCCTGCGGCTTGTCGCGATCGACCACCGCCACCGGCCGGTCGGCCCAGCCGGGACGGCGCTTCAGGAGAAGCTGGAGCGGGAAGGCCGGCAGCTCAACGCACGCCATCCGGTCCACGACACCACTCCTCGGCGCTCCATCCCGGACCGCGCCGCTTGTCCTTGAGCACGTGTACCTGGCACGCGAAGCGGCCGTCTCCGCGGCGGATGCGCCGCGTGTGCCCGCGGACCGAGACGAGCGACCCGAGCGACGGCTGGTGCTCGGTCTTGGCCGTCAGGCAGAGGATGAGCGTGCCGTGGGCGAGCGCCTGCTCGGCCAGCCGGGTCTGCGCGCCGAGCGGCAGATCGAGGCAGTCGCCCAGGTCGACGACCAGCAGCCCGAAGGCGCCGGAGCGGGCGAGTTGCTCGGCGGCCCGCACCCGCCGGCGCACGCCGGCCAGCCGAATCACCGGCAGCGCCGCCAGGTCGACGCCGCCATCCGCCGCATCGGGCGGGAAGAAGGTGCTCTCGGGCGGGCCGATCCACGCCACCGGCTCGCCCCGCTGCTGAACCTGGCGCACCAGACCGAACGCCAGCGTGAGCGAAGGCGAGGCGTCGGTGCCCGACAGCTCCGCCAGGCAGCCCCCGAGCGCGGCGCTGGTCCAGGCCGCCGGGGCCGGCGCCGACAGGGCGCGGTTCACCCAGGTCCGGGACGCGGAGACGAGTGCATCGAGCCTTGTCGCTGCGTTCGCCATGATTGTCGTCTGCCTTGCGTCGAGAGCCCGCGCCGCGGGCTCACAGGATCCGCCGGACCTCGATCACCCTCCCGAGGACGATCACCGCGCCGGCGTCGAGCACGATCGGATCGAAGGCCGGATTCTCGGGGTGCAGCTCCACGTGTCGTCCCCGCGGCCGGAAGGTCTTGACCGTGGCGTCGCCATCGACCCGCGCCACGACGATGTCGCCGGGCGCGGCGGTCGGCTGCCGGCGCACGATCACGATGTCGCCCGGCAGAATGCCCGCCCCGGTCATGCTCTCGCCGCGCACGCGCAACGCGAACAGCTCGTCCGCGGCGGCGCCCCGGGCGGCGACCGGCAGGTAGCCGTCCGGGTCTTCGACGGCTTCGTCGAGCGCGCCGGCCGGCACCTGGCCGAGCAGCGGCGCCAGCACGGTGCGCCCTCCCCCGGCCAGCGCCGGCAGGCCGTACCCGCGCGCCCTGTGCCGACCGGCCACCAGCCGGCCTTCCGCGACGAGCTGCTCGAGGTGCTGCCGGGCCGTCTGGACCGCCCGGAAGCCGAACGCCTGCTGCACCTCGCGCACCGTCGGGGGCTGCCCCGCGAGCAGCCGCTCCCGCACGAACGCGAACACCTTCCCGCGCGTCTCGCCGGGGCGTGTCCGACCCATCGGCGGGACTATAGCATACATTTGTCTGTTACAGGCAACACGCCGCTTGCCGGCACCGCGACGACCGTGGTACAACTTTCCGGCAAGGAGACCTCCATGACACGCCAGCGCACGCTCGTCGCCGTTCTCGCTCTTTGTCTGCTGCCGGCCGCCGCCGCGCCGTCCCACGCCGGGACCGAAGCCGAGGAGGCAGTGACGTACTACCGGGACGTCCTGCCGATCATGCAGGGCAACTGCCAGAGCTGCCATCGGCCGATCGGCCAGAACATCGGCGGCCTCATCGCCCCGATGTCGTTCACGAGCTACGAGGAGACGCGGCCCTGGGCCCGCGCCATCGCGCACAAGGTCGAGGCGCGCGAGATGCCGCCCTGGTTCGCGTCGGCGCCCACCGGCGTCTTCTCGAACGAGCGCGGCCTGAGCGATGCCGAGATCGACATCATCCTGAGCTGGGTCGAGGCCGGCGCGCCCGCCGGCGACGCCGCCGATGCGCCGGCGCCGAGGCAGTGGGTGGAGGAGGCGAGCGACGGCTGGTCGGTCGGCACGCCCGACTTCACCTTCAAGATGCCCGAGCCGTACTTCGTCGAGGACGACATCTACGACCTCAACATCATCTTCTTCAAGACGCTGACCGAGGAAGAGCTGCCGGAGGACACGTGGGTCAGGGGCTGGGAGTTCAAGACCGGCACCGCCGGCGTCGTCCACCACATGTGCGCCTCCGTGCGGCCGCCGAGCGTCGAGGCGCCGGTCGACGGGACTGTCGTCGACGAGGGCGCCGACACGGCCGGCCAGTTGCTGAGCTGCATCGCCGAGGGCGGCGAGGGCGCCATGCTGCCGGAGGGCTTCGGCGTGCTGATCGAGAAGGGCTCGACTCTCTCCTTCAACATGCACTACCACAAGGAGCCGGCGGACGGCTCGGGCGTCTGGAGCCAGTCCGAGATCGGCTTCTTCCTGGCCGACGGGCCGGTGCGCTACAAGGTCAAGAACGACACGGTGGGGAATCGCAGCTTCGAGATTCCGCCGAATCATCCGAACTACCGGATCGGCTCGTCGCGCCTGCTCGAGAAGGACACGCTGGTGCTGAACTACTGGCCGCACGCCCACATGCGCGCCACCGCGGCCCGCTACACCGCCTTCTACCCCGACGGCACCGAGGAGCTGCTGCTCGACGTGCCGCGCTACGACCAGAACTGGCAGGTGACCTACAAGTACAAGGAGCCGAAGCTGCTGCCGAAGGGAACGCGCATCGACGTCGACTTCTGGTACGACAACACGTCCGAGCGGGCCGCGCGCAGGGGCTTCGACCCGAACATGGCGCTGGGCCACGGTCCGCGGACGGACGACGAGATGTCGCTCGGGTTCATCGGCTACGCCGAGATCGAGCCGGAGGCGACGGCCACCAACGACAACTGACGGCTGTCTCCTTCGTCCGCATGCGATACCTGCGAGCTTGCCGGCTCGCCGGCGCCCTGGCGGTTGGTCTGACGGCGGTTGCCGTGACCGCGCAGACCCCGCCGCCGGGCGCCGGGGCCGACGGTTTGATCCACGCCGAGCTGACGCTCGACGCACAACTGATCAGCGTGGCGTTCCGGCCCGACCTGCCGGCCGCCGGCGGGACCCATCTGGCCCTGCTCTCCGGGGCCGTCGGCTCCCGCGCGCGGGTGGGCAGCCTGACGGCCCACCGCGCCCTGCGCATCGGCTCCATCGCGCCCGACGCCGAAGCGGCGCCGCCAGCCGCCGAGGACGAGGCGCCGGAGCCGCCCGTCAGCCACGAGCTGTGGCTGGCGCGGACCGTCCAGGGCTGGCAGCTCGAGGCCCGCGAGGACGGCAGCCCCGACCCGGCGGTCATCCCGCTGGCGCATCGGGCGACCGACGCCGCGGCGCCCACGCTCGCCGCGTCCCTGCACGCGACGGCGGCCGAGGCCGGCCGCCTCGTCCTGCGCTGGGGCGCGCACGTCTGGAGCGCGGACTTCCGCTTCGACGAGCTGCCGCCGCGACCGCCGGAGCCCCGTCCCACCGCCGGCAGCGACGGGACGGCGCGCGAGCGCGACACCGACACCACCCCGATCTTCCGGCGCAACCTGCTCGAGGAGCGCAACGAGACCGCGCTCGTGCTGCCGGGGGGCGAGCGCATCAACGTCCTCTACTGGAAGAGCGTGGACGTCGAGGACGAGGACTATCCGACCCTGGCGTCGACGGCCGACGGCGCGGTCGTCGAGCTGATCCGGGCGCCGGTCCTGCGCCTGCGGAGCGAGGTCGGGTTGCGCGTCGGCGGCGCCGACCTGCCGACCGGCAACCTGGCGCCGGGCTTCGCCGGCTCCTACGGCCTCTGGCTCGGGCGCGCGGGCGACGGCTGGCAGTTCGTCTTCAACAACGAGCCGGACTCCTGGGGCACGCAGCACGACGCGGCCTACGACGTGGCCGCGGCGGACGTCTACTACTCGCGCGCGGACGGCGCGTTCCGGCCGCTGGGCGTCACGCTGGCGCCGGCGGGCGGCGGGCGCGGACGGTTGATCGTGCACTGGGGGCCGCACGAGTGGGCCGCCGACTTCGCGGTCGTCGACTGAGAGGTCCGAGATGAGCAGAGGCTGGCTCCAACTGACCGGTGCGGCGGCGGTGCTCATGGGCGTGATCGCGCTGCTCGAGCTGGCGCAGGCGCCGGTCGCCGGCCAGGATCGGGAGGCGCTGCGGACCGCGTGGGGCGACCCGGATCTGCAGGGCATCTGGACGACGAACTACGACACGCCGCTCGAGCGCCCGGCGCGCTACGCCGATCGGGAGTTCTTCACGGAGGAGGAGCGGGCCGCCATCGACAGCGAGCGCGCGCGGCTGCTGGGTCTGTACCGGCGGCGCGCGGCACGCGGCACCGAGCAGGACGTCGGCGGCGCCTACGACGCGACGATCTTCCTGACCCACAAGCACCTCGGCCCCCGGACGTCGCTCATCATCGATCCGCCGGACGGACAACTGCCGGCCCTGACGCCCGCGGCGCAGCAGCGGCGCGACGAGATCGACGAGTACAACCGGGCCCTCCTGCAGGCCACGGAAGCCTGCCGGCAGGGCCGGCCCGGCTGCCCGCCGTACGGGCCGCCGTCGCCGCGGCGCGAGGAGGCGCCGCCGCACTACCTGACCGTCGAGGTGAACCGCTCGTACCATCCGGAGGACCGCAGCCTGTCGGAGCGCTGCATGGGCAACCGCCTCCCCGACTTCGGAAACATCACCGGCTTCTTCCTGCAGGTGGTGCAGTCGCCCGACACCGTGTCGATCTTCTACGACACCGGCCAGGGCCAGGGCTGGCAGCGCGTCATCCCGGTGACCGACCGCCCGCACCTGCCGCCCGACGTGCGCCAGTGGCGCGGCGACTCGCGCGGCCGCTGGGAGGGCGACACGCTGGTGGTCGACGTCACCAACTTCACGCCCAAGACCGACTTCTTCGGCTCGCGCGAGAACCTGCACCTCGTCGAGCGCTGGCGGCGGATCGACGCCGAGACGATCGAGTACGTTGCCACGATGGAGGATCCGACCACGTGGGTGCGGCCCTGGACGGTCACCTTCGAGCTGAGCCTGCAGGACAACCGGGCGAACCGCATCTACAAGGAGCCCCGCTGCCACGAGGGCAACTACGGCCTGCCCGCCCTGCTGGCGGGCGCGCGCGCCGAGGAGCGCGCCTTCGCGGAAGGCCGCGGCCCCGATCCGGCCACGCTGTGCGTCGCCGGGCCGACCGGCGCCTGCGGCGGATTCGCCTTCGGGTTCGCCGAGTCCGGGGAGGAAGCCGACCCGCTGCGCCGCTGACGCGGCCCGGCGCGCCTACGACGGGTCGGGAGCCGGCCTGTACCCGACCGCCCAGAGATCGAAGCCGCGGCGCTCGACCCGCACGCGCGCGAATCCCGCCCGCACCAGCCTCGCACGCAGGGTCCTTGGCGGTGAACCCCGTCTTGTGCGCCATGAACCGGTTGCCGCGGCCAATCGAGGGGCGGTGGCCGTACACGACGTCGATCGGGTGAATCGGTCCCGCCGGCGACTGGTACAGCACGTCCTCCAGCTTGTCCTCGGCAATGTAGCGACACACCGTCTGCAGGTCAGGCAGGGTGATCAGCGCGAATCCGCCGTGCTTCAGCACCCGGCGGAACTCGCCCAGCACGATGGGCACCTGGTGGGCGTAGAGGTGCTCGACGTTGTGCGACGACCAGACGGCGTCGACCGACCCCGTCGCGACGACCGACATGTCGAGCATGTCGCACACGATGTCCGGCTGCACCGCCGGGTCGATGTCCAGCCGCACCTCCTTCCACGCGCCGCCGCGGAAAGTCGGATGGAGCTTCCCGGGGTTGGGGCTGCCGCAGCCGACGTGCAGCACCGTTCGCGGCGGCGCGGCTTCCGCCTGCGTGTTCATCAGCCCATCCCTTCCGCGCACGGCACCGTTCCCGGCAGGGTCTGCATCGCCTGCCGGCAGCACTGGTCCGGTGTCACGCTTGACCCGCCCGCCATCGTAAAACATAGTTTTACTACATGACGAAGACGATCACCCGGATCGGTAACTCCCAGGGCATCATCTTCGATGCCGCGCTGATGGATCTGGCTCGGCTGAAGGTCGGGGACCAAGTGACGGTGAGCGTTCACGAAGGTGGCGCCATTGTCCTGACGCCGGTGCGCCCGGTCATCGGCGCCGAGAAGGCCGCTGAAGTCTCGAAGCGACTGATCCGCAAGAACTCCGAGCTGTTCCGGCGGCTGTCGTGAAGCCTCCGATCGTGCATCTGACGGTGGCTGCCGTCAGATCCATCCACCGCGAAGTACTCGTGTCCCACGGCGGCGCCTCCGGAGTGCGAGATGAGAACCTGCTGGAATCCGCCGTCGCTGCGCCCCAGGCCACAATGCTGGCGAGCCGCTGCTCACCGACCCGGTCGAAATCGCAGCCGCCTACTTCTTCTACCTGTGCCGGAACCATCCGTTCGTGGACGGCAACAAGCGGGTCGCGCTGGCCGCCTGCCTCGTTTTCCTGAGCGAAAACGGTCTGCTTCCGGAAGACCACCTGGCCGCCGACGAGTGGGAGCAAATGACGCTCGATGTCGCCGCCGGCCGGGTCGATCGAACCGAGACCACGGCCCGTCTGCGCCATCTTCTCCATCCCGCCAACCCGAACGGCATGTTCTGACCGGCCGGTCGCCGACCTGCCGGGATTCGACCCAGTCGGTCCGCTCTCGTTGGACGCGGCGCCATGAGGGACGGGACCACAGCGAAGCGGCTGGCCGGTGAGGCAGCATTTTTCAGGGGGCAGACGCTTGACCTGTTTGTTAGATACATTATATACATGACACTTAGCCGGAAGTTGCCAGGCTGATCGAGCATAAGTCACTGTTGGTTTTGGAGTTACAGGTTTCGATGGAGTTGGGTGCTGGCTACATTTGCGGGGTCACTCCCAGCAGCTCGAAGCAGCGTTGCTGCACGAGTGTCGGCTTGGTGAGCATCGTGAAGGTGGCGTCGCCGTCGGCCACCCGCATGGTGTTGGCGGTCAGGGTGCCGAGGTCGGCCAGCAGCGTTCGGAAGCTGTGCACGGGGAGGTCGTCGTCGGTGCGCTTGCCGGCGGCCTTGGCGCGTGCCGCGGGCGAGCGCTTGGCCTTGCGCACGACGGAGGCACGCTGTCGTTCGGCAGCGGCCGGGTCGTGGTCGTCGAACAGGAGCGGCTTGAGGGCTTGGCGCATGTGCCACTCGACGTAGTAGGCGAGCATGCACAGCAAGACGTGCGCCCGGACCCGGTCGGCGCGGCGGTGGTGGATCGGCCGTACCTTCAGGTCGACGGTCTTGAGGGACCGAAAGGCGCGCTCGACCTTCGCCAGGTCCTTGTAGGCGCGCACGGTCTCGGCCGCATCGAACTGTTCGGGCTCGACGTTGGAACGCACGATGTAGAGCCCGTCACTAGTGTCCCACAGTTTCAGGTCCACGCGAGTGCCAGTTGCGGACGGTCGGGGTCTGGCGGCGCGTGTGTGGTGAACAGTTCGTGTAGTGGTCGACGTTCGAAGATGTTGAGCTGCAGCACCTGGAGCATCTGATTGAGGCTCCAGCGCAGCCGCAGGACGAATTTGAGATAGGCCAGCAGCAAGTACATGCAGGTGGCGATCCACAGTTGGGTCCAGACGGCGTTCTTCGACCGGCCGATGAAGCGCTTGACCTTCAGATGCTGCTTGATCCACTTGAAGAACAGCTCGATCTGCCAGCGAGACTTGTAGATGTCGGCGATCGTCTTGGCGACCCAGGTGGTGTTGTTGGTCACGAACACGTAGCGGTTCTTCGTCTGCGGGTCGCGGTAGACCACCCGGCGCAACGGGTCGGGGTAGGCCTTGCCGCTGCGGGCGCTCGTCAGTTCGATCCGCTGGTCGGCGAGCACGCCGGTCTCCGGCCGAAAGTCGTGCTCGTGGGTGACCCGGTAGCGCACGCCCCGCTTGAGGCGGGTGACGAACGTCACCGAACGGGTCTGCAATTGATGCAGCCACTTGAAATCGAGATACGCACGGTCGGCCACGACCACGCTGCCGGCCGGAAACCGCCACGTGCGGGCGACGGTCACGTCGCCGCGCTTGCCTTCGGTGAGGCTGACGAAGCTCGGCAACTGGCCCGCCTGGTCGAGCCCGACATGCAGCTTGACCGCGGCTTTCGTGCGGCGAAACGTGGCCCACGGGAAGAGGGCCAGGCACAGGTCGATAGTCGATGCATCGACCGCATACAGCTTGTGCTTGAAGCGGAAGCGGTGGCCCGGCGCCTGCTGCTGACAGCGGCTCAGCAGACGGGAGAACACCGCCTCGTAGAGCGTATACGGCTGCTCGGCGTTGACCCGTGCCAACGAGGAACGACTGACGGTCCGCACGCCCAGGTGATAGAGCTTGCTGGATTGGACCTGCAGGTTGGCCACGATGTCGCGCAGGCTCTGCCGGCCCGTCACCTGGCCCAGCCCGAGCGCGACGAACTGCGCCCAGCGGCTCATCACCCGCAGGCGCTGGCCGCGCTGATGCTCGCGCGACTCGGCGTCGAATTCATGTCGCGGAAGCAACGCGAGAAACTGCCCGAAGACTGTGTTATGATGGGCCACGGCTTGGATCTCCTGTGTTTTGAATGATTTGTGGCAAAACCATTCTAACAGACATAGAAGGTTCAAGCCGCCTAAATTAGAAATCCCGTGGGACAGCAGTGAGAGCCCGTCGAGCTGCTCTTCGTCGGCGATCTTGTCTTCGTTGCGGCGGAAGGTGAACGACTCGTCGGTGATGGTGGTGACGAAGTGCTTGGCGACCTTGTAGCGGTTGATGACCTTGCCGACGCGGATGCCGATGTCGGCCGCGCCGCGTAGCGGGTCGTTGCGGCGCCGGGTGGCGGCCACGATCGGTTCGAGTTCCTTCTCGGTGGCGGCCAGCAGTTCGTGTCGCTTGCGCTGCCGCTCGGCGGCGAGCAGCGGATTGCGGCAAACGATCAGCCGTTCGCCGGGGAAATCTTCGCTGGTGACCTCGGCGAGGTCGTGTTGGTCGAACAGCGACGGCGTGACGGTGCCGGCAGCCATCAGCTTGCGGATGGTCGGTGCCCGCAGCGTTGTGATCCAGCGCAGTCCATCGACATCGGCGAGGTCCTCGCGGATGCGAGCTGCGGTCAGCATCCCGCGGTCGCCGACGAGCACCACGCGGTGGAGGCCGAAGCGGGTGCGGATCTTGTCGACCTGCGCGGCGACGGTGTTGGGGTCGCTGGTCGAGCCTTCGAAGACCTCGACGGCGACCGGACACCCGGTGGCGGTGCAGAGCAGACCGAAGACGATCTGGAGCGTGCCCTTCTTGCGGTCGCGGCTGTGCCCGCGCTGGGCGAGTTCGCAGTGCGTTCCCTCGACGTAGCTGGAGGTCAGGTCGTAGAGCACCAGGGTGTTTTCCTGGAGGTGGCGCTTGGCGAGGCGCTGCTCGATGGCCGCCTGCCGCTCGACGAGCCAGTCCATCGCGGCGTACAGCTCCTTCGGGTCGACCGTGCCGAGGTTGAGCATCTCGCCGAGCGTGGAGACGGCGGTTTCTGGCGTCAGGGCGCGGGCGGTGGCGAGCTTCGACTGCGCGTCGATGACGCGGGCGACGAGCAGGGCGAGGACGAGGTCGCGTTGGCGGCCGGGGCTGCGGGCGAGCAGGGCCGCGAGTCCGAGCTTGCGGACGGTGGCGAGCACGGCGGCGACGTGGCCGTGGGGGAGGCTGCGGAGGCAGGTGAAGGCGTCATCGGGATGAATGAGCTGCTCGCCGCGGAGGATGCGTCGGAGGGCGTTGATGGCGTCGGCGGGGAGCTTGGAGAGGTTGGCGAGGGTTCGCTTCTTGACGCGCGGTCCATCGCGGAAGGACTCTCGGAGGAGGATGGCGGGCGGCGAGGAGCGGTTGGGGACGCTCTCGATATACATGGATACTATTATCCCGCAATATATCAATTAAAACAACGACAAAAGCGCCTTGTCCGCCTGTAAATACATGGCTGCATTTTGCCGGATACGAACCACCCAATACCCCGTAAAGCCTTTAGTAGCAGCCCGTGGTGAAAGTCGGGGAACGGGCCTGGCCTGGGCGCGATCGAGCCCGTAGACTGAACAGCTATGGCGATGGGCAAGAAACCGGCCGCGCGACCAGGGGCGCCGCTGTGGGTGACGACGGCGGATTTGCCGACGAACGCGGGGCATCCGTTCTTCGAGCGTCTGAACCGGGTTCTGGACGAGGCCGGGTTCGACGCGTTCGTCGAGGGGCTGTGCGCGGTGTTCTACGCGACGCGGATGGGGCGGCCGAGCCTGCGTCCTGGGCGGTATTTCCGGATGCTGTTCATCGGCTACTTCGAGGGTCTGTCTTCGGAGCGTGGGATTGCGTGGCGGGTGGCCGACTCTCTGAGCCTGCGGTCGTTCCTGGACCTGGATGTGACCGAGGCGGCGCCGGACCACTCGACGCTGTCGCGGACGCGTCGTCTGATCGACGACGAGACGCACGAGGCGGTATTCACGTGGGTTCTCGAGCAGTTGTCGGCGGCGGGTCTGGTCAAGGGGAAGACGGTGGGCGTCGATGCGACGACGCTGGAAGCGAACGCGGCGATGCGGAGCATCGAGCGGCGGGACACGGGAGAAAGCTACGAAGCGTTCCTTCGGCGCTTGGCGGAGGCGTCTGGGGTGGAGACCCCGACGCGGGCGGATCTGGCTCGGTTCGACCGGTCTCGCAAGAACAAGAAGACGTCGAACAAGGACTGGCAATCGCCGCAGGACCCGGACGCGAAGATCGCGAAGATGAAGGACGGCCGGACGCACTTGGCTCACAAGGTCGAGCACGGGGTCGACATGGAGACGGGGGCCATCGTGTCGGTGACGGTGCAGGATGCATCGGACGGCGATACGGCCACGCTGCCGGAGACGCTGACCGCGGCGGCCGAGCAGGTGGAGTTGGTGCAGCCGGACGGTCGAGGGGTCGAAGAGCTGGTCGCTGACAAGGGGTATCACAGCGACGAGACGCTGGTGGCTCTCGGCGAGGTCGGGGTTCGGAGCTACGTATCGGAGCCCGAGCGCGGCCGGCGCGTCTGGCAGGACAAGAAGACGGGAGAGACGCCGCCGGCGAAGCGTGCTGCGCAGCAGGCGTTGTATGCGAACCGGCGGCGTGTGCACGGGCGGCGGGGTCGTCGCCTGCAACGCTGCCGGGGCGAGATGGTGGAGCGTACTTTCGCGCACATGTATGAGACGGGGGGCATGCGTCGGGTGTTTGTGCGCGGTCACGAGAATGTCCGCAAGCGGGTGCTGATCCAGGCGGCTGCCTGCAACATCGGGATGCTCCTGCGGCGCCAGACCGGCATCGGTACGCCCCGGAGCCTGCAGGGGCGGGCTTTTTCGGCGATTTTCCGCCTGATCGACCGCCTGATCGACCACTGGGGGCGTCTGACGCGTCCCTGGGGCCTCAAATGGACACCGCCGGCGCCCGTCGGCTCAATTACTCATCGCCAAGCGGCCTGAACAGCAGGGCTCGGCGAACCGACTTCTACCTCGGGCTGCCAGGGAAATGCAGCGCCGATCGTCCAGCAGACGCATGCCGACCGCGGCGCGCGCAGCGAGATCCGCGTACCGACTCGCCTCCATCTTCGGCCTGACGTAGTCGCAGTCCTTCTTCCCGTCCGGACTGATAACCTCCAACTGGAACGTGTCGCTGACGGTGCCCGCAGCGACCAGTCCCGGACGGACTTCACCGGCCGCGGGTTCCAGCCAGCGGGCCAGCTCCGCGTATGATCGGCCCCGCTGCAGGAGCGAGTAGTGCCCAACCAGCTCTATCTCGTCGAGCATGACCACCCAGCCTCGGTAGCCCGCGGCCCGGATCAACGCCGTCACGAAACTCAGCCGCTGCGGCGGCAGGTCTGCTGTCTTCGGGGCGCGGAACGAGTAGTTCTTCTTCTGCCCGATCTGCCGCAACCCTGCGTTGACGTCCGCCATCCTGATGCGGTCTCCCGCCCAGAACGACGCTATCCGGCTGTTGATCTCGGGATCGGCCAGCCGCTCGTAGATGAGCAGGCTCGCCGAGAAGATGGGACTGAGTCGGCCGGCCCGCGCCTCGCTCTCCGTCCATTTGAAGAGCCGGGCTGACGGTTCGGACCTCCAGTCCATGGCCGACGCCAGTTCCTCAACCATCCGCCCCTGCCGGTCGGGCATCCGCGCGTTCTCGACGGCGGACTTGAAGACCTTCGCGAGATCGTAGAGCGGTGTCTCCTTGCTGATGGCCACCCGGCTGCACACGAAACGCTGCGACAACGCGAGGCGTTCCAAGTGGGTCAGGAGGTGGGACTTGCCCGCACCGAAGTTCCCGGAGAACATTACGCCGGAGACCGCGCCCGGACCAGCGTCGGTCTCCAGCGCTTGCGTCAACCGATCGCCGAACTGGGCTTCCGCCTCCGGCCGTCGACAGCCCAACATCTCCACCGCCGCCCGATTGGGCACGCCGTTGCGCAGGGCCTCGAGGGCGCGCCGACGGACCAGCTTCAGGTCATTCCGCTCCGCCATTCCGACTCTCCTGCGACAGCCGCACCAGAGACGCGACCGGGTTGACCAGGTTTCGGTCGTGAACGTCGTCCATCACCCGCGTCTTCAGGGCCGGGTAGATGCCGAAACCCCGTCCGCGCTCGTCGTCGTCGAGAAAGGCCTGATCGGTCGTTACCACCATCAGCGTCGCGGCCAGCCGGTCGATGTCGTCCACGAACTCCCGCAGCAATTCATAGTGATCCATCGCCATGGCGCGCGTGTAGTAGCGGTGGCCGTCTCCAGGGTTGCGGGCCACGGTGACGCGGCGGTTGTTCAGCACCAGCACCGTCCCGGAGTAACCCGAGTCCCTCACCCAGTGCAGGGCAGACTCGACGAAGTAGCGGGCCGTCGTGCGGTTGATGGCGGTGTAAATCGGAAGCGGGCGGATGCTGCTTACGCGCGGATTGCGACCCTGCAGCCAGTCCAGCAGGGCTCCGCCCGAGTACTCCGCCCCGTCACAGCTCTCCTCGTGCTGGCAGAGCGCGGTCATGGCCACTCGGAAATCCCTCACCAGGTTGCGATTGCGGAAGACTCGCTGCTCCACGGCCGGCCGTAGCGCCTGGAGAACGAACCGCCGCTCGAGCCCCCCGTTGGCGGCCGCGATGGCGTCGAAGACGTTGCCCGTCGCGGCGGCGTCGATACCCTCGGTGCCGTAGTCCCGGTCGGCTGCCAGCCGCAGGATCAACCGACGCGCGGAGCGCCGCCAGTCGATCTGTCGGGCCAGCGAGAAGAAGAGGTCCTGCGGCATGTGGGCCCGAGACGCGGCCGCATCGAACTTCACGAACAGGTAGTCGAGTTCCCGGCAGCGGCGGCCCACCGCGGTCTCCAGATCCGTTTGCAGGGCTTCCGGCGTGACGACGAACTTGACCGAGGAGCCGCCGTCGCGGACGAACGACGAGAGGTACTCGTCGTCGATCCGGGCCAGCCAGTCTTGCAGGGAGAGAGTGTTGGCCATCACCGGTCCTCGGTGAACCGGACCCCGAAGTAGTTGACCACGTGACCGTCGGGTCCCACGAACGTGAAGGTGGCGGAACGCGTGCCGTGGAAGGAAACCCGGGCCCCCGTCTTCGTCCGTTCGGGACCGTGGGCCTGGAGCATGTATAGATCCCGAGCGAAGTCGGTCTTGTCGTACTCCCGCTTGATGCCGGGCAGGGCAACCAGCAGGTCGTAGATTCTCGCCAGCTTCACCACGGGGCCCTGATGCCCCTCTCCCTTCCGTTCTTCACGCACGAGCTCGGAGTAGACCCTGTAGAGCGATTCCAGAAATCGATCCGACTTGTGGCGGCTGCGCTTCTTCTGATTCTCCAGGAGCAACCGAGCCAGATGCGAAGGTCGGATGGCCGAGACCTTCTTCCGGTCGATTCGCACCGCGCAATCCGCGGGCAGGAGGCGCACGACGGAGGGATGCGAGATCAGCTGGCCGTCGCGCTCATGGATCTTCAGACCTTCCTCCTGGGCGACACGATGAAACTCCGCGGCATAGCTGCCGGCAAAGTACCGCTCTTCGTCATCTTCCGCGAATGGCCACGCGTTGGCGGCTTCGGCGACTGCCCGGCCCAGACCCGCAAAGGCGTCGTCGATAGCACCCTGGCTGCGCTTGATCGCGGCGACGTGCCCGATCCTGGCCGCTTTCTGCATCTTCTTCGCCTCCAACACCAGTGCCTGAGCCGCCTCGAGCACCGCGTCCGCGGCGCGTTCGGCACTGTCGAAGGCCTGCTCCCAGCCCGTCACCAACCCTTCGTCCGGCTCGTCCGCAATCGCCATCTCGCCCCGCACCTCCGCAGTGTTCCCCTTCAAGTCGGTACCAAGGTCAGGAATCATATGGCAAGTGCCCCGACCTTGTCGCCCCGACATGAAGGACTCCTCCCAGCCGCCGTCGTCGTCGAACGGCAACAGTGGACACCGCCGCGTTGAGAGCCTCGGTCAGCCCGCACATCCGCCGCGACCGCCGATGCGACGATCGCTGGTGCTCGGGCCGCACGCGGCAGAAGCGGCAGAATCGGATGCAGATGAACGGCGCGGAGGCGATGCAGTACCTGATCCTGTTGGACGGAAGTGAACCAGGCACGGGGTATGGCGTGATGGTTCCGGATCTTCCAGGTTGTTCTCGGCGGGCGACACCCGGCCGCGCTGCAACGCGCGTTTGCCTAACCTGACGAGCAGCATCCGCTCGCACTTCGGCCCGGCCAACGGCGTGGATCTGGAACTGCCGCCGCGCGAGCCTCCGCGGTCGGCGAAGCGGAGTTGCGCTACGGGGCCGTCATCCTGCCAGCCGGCCAGCGGTTGACAAGCAGGCTCAGCGCTGACGTTTCCGTCTAGCGTGGGAATCGGGCGATCCCGTAACTGCCCCTGATCCCGCCAATCCAGATCTCGTCGTTCGCTTCGATGGCCACGGTGCCGAGCCTGAAGAACTCGTTTCCGTTGTAGTCCACGAGCTGCTGGACTTCGAACGTGGTCGGATCGACCTCGGCCACGCGAGCGGCCGACGGCTCGCAGGGATCGACGTCTTCACACTGGGTCACGTGGCCGGCGACGATGACCTTGCCCGCGGGTCCCCAGCGCACGTTGTCGACGTTGAAGCCAACCGGAATCCGGTCGACGCGCACCGGACTCTGGCCGCGCGACAGCCGCACCAGCGCCCGATCGCTCCAGCCCCCGATGTAGAACCACTGCCCGTCATCCGAGGACACGAGACCGTTGGGACCGGGCATCCGGCTGCCGGGCACTTCGACCCAGCCCGTCGTGGGGTGCCATTCCCAGAGCTCCCCGCCTTCGCGGTCGAAGTTCGTCGCGCCAAGGTAGCCGTCCGGCAGCGCCGTGATGGAGTTGATGCGGGCGGTGCCCTCCGGCGCCGGGATGCAGCCGATCCACTTCATCGTGGGCGCGGCGCCGCCGACGTCCAGCGCGAAGACCTCGATGGCCTCGCGCGCGCCATGACCGACCACGTAGAGGGTGTGCACGTCGCCGCCGCCCTCCCGCAGGGTCAATCCGTGCGGCTGGAACACGTTGTTCGGACCGGGGCAGGCGCGATAGGTATCACGGTCGTGCTCCGGCGGCAACGCGCCCGCGGGAAAGATCTCCTGGACGCGGTGATCACGCAGGCTCACCGCGTAGACGGGACCCTCCGAAGCCGAGTAGCGTCCCGATGCGATCACCCAGGGGGCGCCCGGAACCGCGTAGAGATCTTCCGGATTGGTCGTGCCGCAGACGAACTCCACGTCTCCGGCGGGATCGCAGGTCTGGGCGCCGAGAGGGTGCCCGCCGACGAGACCCAGGACCGACGCGAGGAGCACGAGCACCCGCAACATATTGCACCTCCAGACTTTCGTGACGCCCCGGAGTATACCAGCGCCGCGGCGACTCGGCCTCGGCTACCTCAGGCAGAACTCGCAGAGCGACAGCCGCCTGGGCGTCACGTTTGCCACTCGAAGCCGACGATGAAGGCCCGGCCCGGCATGCTGTTGCCCACGCCGCCGTTGGAGAAGGCGGTGTTGGCGAGCAGCGGCTCCCGGTTGATCGCGATGAAGAGCGGGTGCTCGTTCTTGTTGAACAGATTGCGTACTGCGCCCGTCAGCCACAGCCCGCCGCCCAGCTCGTAGCGTCCACGCAGGTTCCAGGTCATGAACGGCGACTTGCCGTGAATGGTGCCGCGAGCCGGTTCGGCGAACGGGATGAGCAGGTTCTCCTCGGTGTCGTACCAGACCGGCCCGTAGTACGTCCCGACCACCTGCGCCATCCACGCCGGGTTGTGCACGCCCAGGAGCAGCGAGCCCTGCGTCTCGTACACCCGGATGATGCGGTCCGTGCTGAGGTTGCGCGCGGCGGCGTCCAGGTCGCGCATCCGGAAGTGATGCGCGCCGTTGATCCCGAGGTTCACGCTGGTATCGCCCGTGCGGGCCAGCACGAAGTTGCTCTGCAGCTCCAGGCCGACCAGCTCCGACTCGGCGCGGTTCTGATAGATGCGGACCAGGGCGTTGCGGGTATCCCCCACAGCCTGAATCCGGTTGGTGATGTCGTTGCGGAACAGGGCCAGGTCGACCCACAGCCGCGAGTTCTCGTAGGCGAATCCGACTTCGTAGCTCGTCGCCTGTTCCGGTTCCAGGTCCGGATTGCCGATGATCTGGCTGCCGAGGACGGTCGTGTAGTCGATGGCCAGCTCGGTCGCGTTCGGCGCCCGGTACCCCGTCTGGACGTTGAACCGGACCGCGAGCTCCTCGGTCGGCTTCACCGTGGCGCCGACGCGGTAGGTCACGGCGTCGTAGTTCGCGGCCCGTTCGACCAGGTTGGCACGGTTGGGGGTTTCGCGGATGTGATGCCGCCCCCCGTCGAAGCGCACGCCGCCGCGCAGAATGAGCCGGTCGTCCAGCAGGCGCTGCACGTCCTCGATGAAGACGCCGAAGTTGCGGCTGTCGGAGTTGTTGTCGAACGGACCCACCTGCGACGCCGTTCTCCCCGGCAGGGGCTCGCGCATCCGGGTGCTGCGCAGCTGCCACCACTGCTGGTCGACGCCGACCTGGATGCTGTTCTCCCCGCCCAGCTCAACGTTCGTCAGGCCGCGCAGGAAGAAGCCGGTCTGCCGCCGCCGGTTGTGGTCGAGGTCGACGCCGGGTATGGGCCCGGCACTGCTCCGCCGCACCTCGGCGCCCCAGCGGAAATCGTCGAGGTCCCGGAAGTACGACGTCTGGACCTCCCAGTTGGCGCGCCCGCTGGCGGTCTGGCCGCTGTAGACGAGGTCGAAGGACCGATTGGTGCGGTTCTCGTCGTTGTCCCAGTCCCACGACGACCCGCGGAAGCCGGCGTCGTACACGCCGTCCGTGCGCGCGGTGAACGTCACGCGCTGAAAGTCGTTGGGCGTGTAGCCCAGCGCTACCATGCCGCCGCCCTGCTGGTAGGCCGTGTTGCGCAGCGGCGACTCGACCGCGCCGGCGCCTGCCTCATAGTCGCCCCGCCGACCGCCGTGCGCGCTGACGAAGTAGTCCCATTTGCCGACCGACGCGCCGTACTGGGCGACGGTCTCCACCTGCCCCCACGACCCGCCGCTGATCCGCACATGGGCGCCAGGGCTGCGGAGACCGTCCTTCGTGATGAGATTGATGACGCCGCCGAGCGCCTGGCTGCCGTAGACCAGTCCGCCGGGGCCGCGCAGCACCTCGATCCGCTCGACGTCGTGGAGACCGAGCTTGGAGATGTTGGCCGTGCCCGCGCGCCGGCCGTTGATCAGCACCACCACCTGGCTCCGGAAATCGCGGCCCTGCCCGTCGCTGGCCCCGCCGCGGATGTTGATCGACGTCTGGGCGGGCGTCCAGGTGCTGAAGAAGGCCACCCCCCGCTCGCTGAGGAACTCGGTCACGGTTGCGGCCGCGGACTGCTCGATCTCCTCGCGGTCGAACGTCTGCATGGTCACCGGTACGTCGCTGACCCGCTCGTCCTCGAGCGTGGCGGTGACCACGACCTCCTCGAAGCGGCGCTGCGGCTCGGCCGACTCGTCCGGGTCCGCCGTGCCGCCCTGCTGCGCGGCCAGAGGAACCGCCGCGACCCAACCCAGCAGCAGCACGCCGAGGCTCGGGTGCCAACGCGTCCGGAATCCGTTCACGAGCATGTGTCACCTCCGCCGCGGCCTCACGCGCCGCCAGCTCAGGACCAACCCCGACACGCTCAGCACCAGACCGCCGAGGCTCAGGGTGATGATGGCGATGTCCCATGCGGGACGGTTGCGAATCAGAAACGGGAAATCCAGGCAGTGCAGGCCGATGACCGCCCAGCGCATCACCATGGCGCGGGTGTCGTAGGCCCGCGCGATCGACCCGGTGTGCGGGTCGACGTACATCAGGCGCGTCTCGGGATCGTCGAAGGTGAGCCGGAGGACCGGCAGCCGGCGGCGAGCCCCCGTGCCCACCGAGTAGTAGTACGCGTCGTAGCCTTCGAGAAGCTCGCCCGACGCCAGCGGGCCCTGCACGGCCTGCCGCGCCTGCGCCACCAGCGCCTCGGTCGGATAGCGGAGGAACGGCGCGTCGCCCCTGCCGTCCGCGGCGACCGTCACGCTTTCGAAGGCGCCGAACCGGAACAGGTAGTAGGGCCGCCCGGCAAAGCGGCGCAACTCCACCTCCTTCGGCAGCCGATCCCGCCGCGCGGCCATCTCCGGCGGTACCCGCGCCCACGCGGCGCCCGGCGAGTCGACCCACAGCGACGCCACGAGCGCCCGAGGTAGAAGTCGGTTCGCCGAGCCCTGCTGTTCAGGCCGCTTGGCGATGAGTAATTGAGCCGACGGGCGCCGGCGGTGTCCATTTGAGGCCCCAGGGACGACGCCGGCCAGTGGGCCCGCTTCGAGGTCCTGGTGCCGCCGCCGCGGCACCGGGGCCCTGCCGGTCGCGCCCGTCCTTGTCGCGGCCTACCTGACCGAGCGCGCCGAGACGGCGAAGATCTCGACCGGCCGCGGAGCCGACGCCCCGACAGGGGCACCCGGCCGTGCGCGCCGTCGTCGCCGGCAGCGCCCGCCAGCACGCCGCGCGCCCCGAGGCCGCGCCGCGCCAAAGCCGCGCCGCTCTCGCTCGAGAGCGCCGCACGCCCGCGCCCGTCGACGCGCGCCGCGCCGCAGCTCGCTCTTGCTCGTTCACGGCCCTCCTTCCGAGGCCGGTTTCATGGTGTTCTTCCGGTGATCGGGCGGGTTGACATAGCGCCCGTTATGGGACGCGCCGAGCGGTAGGTTCAGTTCTACCTTGGAAGCCACCAGTTCCGTAATCGAAGGAGTAGCGGACCAGCGTTTCCAGGTCAGCCTCCGAAATGTCCAGCACGTTGGTTGTAGGATCGATCCTGGGCTGAATTCTGCGCAGCAGGCTTTGGAAGCCACCTCGCCCATTGATGGGACGCCTGAATCGTTCGGCCTCCTCGGCGGTCAATTGGATTCGCATCACCCGAGGAACCGCAGTGCCGCGACTACCACAGCCGCGATCGCGACGCCGGCCGTGACTAGGCGCCAGGCGAGACGGGATTCGAGCTGCGCTAGGGCCGTGTCGAAGTGAGCGCGGGTGACGAGCTCGCCGGTGGCCTCCGTGCTGGCCTCGCGCGCGACGTCGACCACGGCCACGGCGAGCGATTCACTGGCACCAGCTTCGGTCAACGTCTTCACGGCCGCGTGCGTATCCAACGCCATGCATGGCATGGTATCACCCGCGTCGCGGCCGCGGCGCTCGGGGACGGGGGCTTCGAGTCGGCCGAGCGGAGCTGCCTCGCGCGCGGCCGTCGACCCGGTCTCACTGCAACCGCCAGCTCGCATTTGCGCCTGCCGGCGCATACGCTCCCAAATGCCCAGCGTGGGGGCGACCAGCAGGCCTCCCGGTCGACAGGGCGCCTCCGCCAAGAGTAAGTGGTAGCATGACCCGCGCCTGGGTTCCCCGGCATCCCCGAGCGAGCGCCGCCGCGTGACGCCGCACGAGTTCATCACCAAGTGGCGGGCCTCCGAGCTGAAGGAGCGCTCAGCGTCTCAGGAGCACTTCATCGACCTGTGCCGGCTGCTGGGCGAGCCGACGCCGGTCGAGTCCGACCCGACCGGCGAGACGTACTGCTTCGAGCGAGGCGCGCGCAAGGACACGGGCGGCGACGGCTGGGCGGATGTCTGGAAGCGCCACCACTTCGCCTGGGAATACAACGGACGGCGCGCCGACCTCGACGCTGCCTTCGAGCAACTCCGGCAGTACTCGCTGGCGCACCGCCGCCTCGGTCCGGCCGAGCCGATCGGCGAGCTCGACCAAGCGTCGGCCGCCGTGCTCGTAGTCGAGCGCGTCGGCCAGGCGCACGGCCGTGTCCTCGGTCGGGGTCCAGCGCCTGGTCATCGCCCCCCGGCCGGCTCGGCCGCCGGCGGGCCGGCCAGCGCCCCGTCGAGCCAGCGCCGGACGTCGTCGCCGTCGAGCACCCAGCAGTCGACCTCGAGCGGGGCCAGCACGGCCCACTTGAACTCCTGATAGCGGCGCTCGGCCGTCTCCGGATCGGTGACGGCGAGCAGGATGGCCAAGGCGAGCTGCACCGGGCCCGAGCCGCCGTAGCCCCAGGCCGGCCCGGTCGGCGAGTGGCTGCGCACCGCCAGCGACGCCCGCCAGTCGAGCGGATCGCCGTCGACGGTGACGAGGACGTCGGCGCCGCGACGTTCGCCTCGAATCAGCATCAGCGGTCAGCCCCTCAGCGGCGAACGGCCGGCTGGGTGAGCCGGCGAACGAGGACCTCGGGGCGACGGCGCTCGCCGCCGTCGACCTCGACCCGCCGCAGCCGGGCCGCCCGCTGGCGCACCGCTGCGGAGGTCCGGCCGAGCCGCGGGGCCAGCTCGACGAGCCGACAGCCGCCGTCGCCCGAGTCGAGCGCATCGGCCAGCCGCACGGCCGTGTCCTCGGCCGGGGTCCAGTCGAACCCGGCCAGCCGCTCGCGGAGCTGGCCGAGCTCGGCACCCTGGGCGTCGATCCGCAGACCGACGTCCTCGCCCTGGGCGTCAATCCGCCGGCGCAGGTCCTCGGCCAGGGCATGCGCCCGCCGCGCGTGCGCACGCTGCTCGGCACGCAGACTCCGGAACGACGCGGCGATCGCCGCGAGCACCGCGGCGCCGACCGCGATCACCGTCCAGGAGGCCGCGTCCATCGGGCGAGAGTAGCATGCAGGCAGCCGCCTGCAGGTACGGCGGCGAGGAGACGGAAGACAGCGTGACGCCGGCAGAGCTCGATGCGGCGTACCGCTCGCAGGTCGTCGGGAACCTGACGAGCCGGGACGCCGACATGCGAGAGACCCTCGAGATGCTGCATTGGATGGACTGCAACAAGGGAGGCCGCCTGAGCGCCGACCAGGCCGCGAGAACCTGGGTCTGGTCGGACCTGCACCTCGACCACGCCGACGCCATCCGGTGCTTCAAGCGGCCGTTCGGGAACGTCGAGGAAATGCGCCGGGCGCTCTTCGAGGCTTGGCGGCGGGCGGTGGCCGAGACCGACCTCGTCATCTGCCTCGGCGACGTCACCGTGGGGCCGGCCAATCGGACCATCGACGCGGCGCTGGCCAAGTTGCCGGGCGAGAAGCTCCTGGTTGCCGGCAACCACGACGTCGGCGGGCGCGGCAAGAACTACGGCTTCGACGCCGCCCACCCGACGCTCGTGTGCGAGACCGAGCCGGCGCTGCTGCTCACGCACGAGCCGCTTACCGCGGTGCCGGCCGGCGCCGTGAACGTCCACGGGCACCTGCACGGCGCGCTCGCGAAGGCGAAGGCGCTCCGGTCGACGCGGCACCTGAACGTCAACTGCGAGCTGACCGCCTACCGGCCGGTGCGGCTCGCCGAGCTGGCGACGGCCGCCGGCGCGCTGCTGGCCGGCGACATCAAGCCGCTGGCGACGACCGCGGGCACGCTGGCGAGGGCGCGCCGGCGGCGAGAAGTAGCATGAAGCGCCGCCGCGCGCCCACTGTCGCAAGGATCGCGGCCAGGTGCCAAGCGGCCAGCGACGACCCGATACGTCAGCTTGTCGATGTCGGGGTCGCCGAGGTGCGCGTCCGTGACGGCGGCTCCGGGGAACGCCGAGGCAGCTCCGAGCGGCGGGCAGGCGCGCCTGCAGGTAGCGGGCGACGCCGCCGCGCTCGGCGGTGGCGCCAGCGCTGTAGCGCGCCACCATGCGCGGGGTCTTCCAGACTGCCGGCGAGCATCACGTCTGCGGTCGACGCCCCGCGGCGGGTGAGTTCGGAGGCGAGCCCGACCCGCCCGGAGTGGGCGGGCGGGCGGCGTTCCCGCACCGCGCGTGGCTGACGCGGCGGCAGGCCCAGGGCGCTCGACCGGTGTGCGGCGGCTGCGGAACAGGGTCGCGCACCACGAGCAACTTCTCACCGTGACGGGCTGGATTTGGCCGGAGGCGCGGGCGTGGATCGAGCGGCGCAGCCGGGTTCCCGGGCTGTCCACCGAGCGCCATCGCCGGGCTGCACTTCATGGCCGGGGTGCGACGTCGCCGTCCGTTCGGGCCGTCCGGACGCTGCGCGAACCGCGCGGCGACGTCGCCCCGACCGAGCGCGTCATCGGCCTGACGGCGCAGCCGGCACAGCAGCGGGACCGCGCCGAAGAGCGCGGGGGGCCATGTCCGGGAACGGAGCCACGCGGGGGGAGAGCATGACGGGAGGGCCGGCAGGGGCAGAGATCGGCGCGGCGAAGCGAACGGCTGGTCGTCGACGACGAGTTGCGCGTTCAGGGCGGCGGGGTTAACAGCCCGTGGCAAAAGGCCTCTCGCTGCGCCGGTCGGCTCAGCCAGCTTGACAATGAGCAATTGAGCCGGCGAGCGTCGCCGGTGCCCGTTTCGGCCCCCAGGCGACCGTCAGACGCTCCCAACGGTCGATCAGACACCCGATCAGTCCGCAAATCGCCGAAAGAGTCCGCCCCTGCAGGCTCCGGGGCGTGCCGACGCCCGTCAAGCGGCGCAGGAGCAGTCCGAGGTTGCAGCCGGCCGCCTGGATGAGCACCCGCTTGCGGACATTCTCGTGGCCGCGCACCCACACCCGACGCAGACCCCCGGTCTCGTACTGGTGCGCGAAAGGCCGCTCGACCAGTTCCCCGCGGCGGCGTTGAAGACGACGACCTCGGTTGCCACGAATGCGACGGCGGTTTCCGTACAATGCCTTCTGCGCAGCACGCTTCTGCGGCGGCGTCTCCCCGGTCTTCTTGTCCTGCCAGCGGCGACGACCCCGCTCCGGCTCCGAGATGTAACTGCGGACCCCAACCTCGTCGAGCGCCACCAGCGTCTTGTCGCTGTGGTACCCCTTGTCGGCGACCACTTCTTCGACGCCCTCACCGTCCGGCTGAACCGCCTCGACCTGCTCGGCCGCCGTCGTCAGCGTCTCCGGCAACGTCGTTGAATCACCCGCCGACGCATCCTGCACACTCACCGAGAGAATGGCGCCCGTCTCCAGGTCGACCCCGTGCTCGGCCTTGTGGGCCAAGTGCGTCCGACCGTCCTTCATCTTCGTGATCTTCGCGTCCGGATCCTGGGGAGACTGCCAGTCCTTGTTCGACGTCTTCTTGCCCTTTCGGGACCGGTCGAAACGCGCCAACTCCGCGCGCGTCGGCGTCGCAAGCCCCGAGGCTTCCGCCAGACGCTGCAGAAACGCCTCGTACGATTCGCCCGTGTCCCGACGCTCGATGCTCCGCATCGCCGCGTTCGCTTCCAGCGTCGTCGCATCGACGCCGACCGTCTTGCCCCGAACCAGACCCGCTTCCGACAGCCGCTCGAGAACCCACGTGAACACGGCTCCGTGCGTCTCCACATCGATCAGCCGACGCGTCCGAGACAGCGGTCGAGTGGTTCGGCGCCGCCTCGGTCACATCCAGGTCCAGGAACGACCGCAGGCTCAGCGAGTCGGCCACCCGCCACGCAATCCCACGCTCCGACGACAGGCCCTCGAAATACCCGATCAACAGCATCCGGAAATACCGCCCGGGACGCAGACTCGGACGCCCCACCCGCGCCGCGTAGAACACCGCGCACTGTCCCTCGACGAAAGCGTCGAACCCGCCCTCGTCCAGAACCCGGTTCAGACGCTCAAAGAACGGATGCCCGGCACTCGTCGGCAAATCCGCCGTCGTCACCCACAGCGGCGACCCCTGTCGCGCTCCCGGTCGCTTGCCCATTGCCATCGTGTCTCAGTGTACGAGGTCGATCGCGCCGGAGCCAGGCCGGTTCCCCGACTTTTGCCACGGGCTGTTTTTAACGGAAGGCGGCTTATTGGACCCCGGCCACGTCACTCTCGGCCACCCGGTCCGCTGCCTCGTGCCGAGCCACCCGCAGGCCCCAGGCCCGCCGGCGGACCGCGGCCTCGGTGCGGCCGAGGCGGCGGGCGATCTCGAGCCGCCGCCGGCCGCCATCCTCGGCGGCGAGCAGGTCAAGGGCAACCGCGGGCTGCTAGGAAGCTCCGAGGAGACGGCGGACACGGTGATACGTCCACGCCCACTCAAGGTCGCGCCTGAGGGTACCCCTTCCAGGCTTGTAGAAGGGGTACCGGGCCACCGTAATGACGTGGGCAAGCCCATCGCGCATGTGGGAGGCGTAGAGCCCGAGGATGAGACCGAGGACGAAGAGGACAAGGCCGATGATGTTCATGCGATCCCATTCTACAGGACATGCAGCGGAGGCCAGCCGGTCCCGCACGGCTGCAAGGTGTCGGTTATTGGACGTCGGCGGCCTCCGGCAGTTCCCGCACGAGCCGGAAGCCGGTCCAGTTCTGACTGTTCCTGCGATAGTAACGGTCCCCGTGCTGGACCCGATATCCCGGGTTCACGCGAAGTCCATTTCTCGCCCGATAAGTGGTGAACTCACCAGACAGACCGTTGTGGTACCAGGCTCCGCCCTTCGTGGCCACATAGTATTCGCAAGTCTCTGGATTCTCGGGTGACCCGTGCGGCGCAAGGTAGCCCGAGTCGAACCATCGAACGGTGTCTTCGTCAGCATCCGACGATGGATGACGACAGGCAAGGACGATCTCGTTGACATTGCCGATCATGTCGTGCAGGCCAATGGGGCTCGGCCGCAGGCTCCCGACCTCCACGGTGAAGCCTGGGCTCTCGGGACTCTCGAAGCAATCGTCGACATGTGCGTGGCGGCAGATCCCAGGGACCTCGGGATGCCGGCCGTCGGAGGGGATGTTGTACATTGCTTCCACCCCTCCGGCGCGCGCGGCATACTGCCACTCGGCCGCGCTGGGGAGACGATAGCTCTGCCCGGTCTCCTGGGACAACCAGCGGGCATACGCCATCGCGTCGCGAACGCTGACACACGTGACCGGGTGCCGGTTCGTCTGATCGAAACCGGGTCGGTCCCACCTGAACGATGAGTTCCTCCGGCGAGTCGGCGTTTCGGAGACGGCATAGCAGCCGTACTCCGGGTCACGCCTCGCCTCGGTGCGGTAGCGCGCACGGTCGACGAAGAGCTCGAACTCTCCGCGGGTGACCTCGTATTTCCCGATTGCAAACGGCCGATCGAACGTCACCCACTCGACGTGCTCGCGGCTTACGTCGTACTCGTACTGTCCATCCTGCCATGTGAAGTACTGAAGGCGCCCGGCCGCAACGGCCACCATCTCCGGCGCCAGCCCGCCCGAACGCAACGGGTCGCGTGGAAGCGGCACGGCGGCCGCTTCGACCTGCCGTCGGGCGAGATCGTCGTTCTCCCGCTGCCGCGCTTCGACCCGGCGCCGTTCTGCATCGGCTCGTTGCCGAGCGGCCTCTACCCGGCGCCGTTCCGCATCGGCGCGGCGAACCGCCTCTTCCGCGGATTCGAGCAGCTCGAGCGCGTCGCGATAGAATTCGCCTTCCCGGCCAACGGCCAGCAGGTAGTCGTTCAACGAGGTGACCGCCGTTTCCGGAAGACCGGCCGCGAAGGCCACCTGCGCGTACTTGAAATGGAACTCGGCCGGCAGCTCCAGCGCGTGCTCGCGCTGCAGCGCGAGAACCTCGTTCATCACCTCGTGCGCCGCCCAATGGTCATCCCGGGCCAGCAGCCGCTCGACCCGTACCAGGCGTCGGTCAATCAGAATCTCCGGGGGAAGTTCGCCAGGGCGGGACGCTGTGGCAGGCGCCGCGGCCGACTCGACAGCAAGTGGCGCGGCGGTGTCGGGAGTCTCTGACGACTGGGCAGCTGTGGCTGCGCTCGGTAGCCCGGCATCCGAGACTTCAAGCGACGCTGGTGCGTCCACAATCGATGCCGGATCGTGGGGTTCGGGCGAAGCGGTCACCGGGCGCGGAACAGCGGCCGCCAGCAGGACGGCGGCTCGGTCGCCGTCGAGGTAGCCAGTCTGGGGCTCGTCGCGCGCCGCCTGCCAAGCGCGGATGGCGGCCCGCGTACGCGGGCCGAACAGGCCGTCCGGGCCCCCGGGATCGAAGCCCTCGTTGCGCAGCCCCTGCTGAATCAGCCGCCGCGTGGGCCGGTCGAGGCCGAGCGCCGCCTCGACAGCTGCCGCATCCTGCGCGGCAGTGACCACCGTCACCCCGAACACTCGTGCCGTCGACGGCATCAGAACCGCTGCCGAGACGACCAGCGCCGGCAACAGAACCACGGCGAAATGCGCATGGCGCATCGCGGTCCCCCTCTGTTCGTGTAGAAACCCTACCAGCCGTAGATCGCCCGCACCTATTCCATGAGGCGCAGGATCCCGACGGTCAACGTGGCGGTCGCGATCACGGTCCCGACCATCCACCGGATGAGCCTGGTTTCGAGGTTCGCGATCTCGGTCCGCACGCCAGCGATCCCGGTCTTCTGCTCGGTCCGCAGGTCAGCGATCTGAGTCGACAGCCGCGTGTCGAGGTTCGCCATCTCGGTGCGCAACTCGGCCACTTCGGCGCGTTGCTCGGCGACTTGCCCTGACACCTCGGCGATCTGCCCTGACACCTCGGCACGCAACCCGGCAATCTCGGATCGGACCTCGGCAAGGCCGGCCCGGAACTGGTCGCCGGTGACGTGGTCGCCGTGTTCGAGGCCGTCGTGGATCGCCTTGGCGATGACTTCGGCCTGCTCGCGCGCGACGCCCCCGGCGGCGAGCTGCTGGGCGACGGCGAGGGTGTCGAACATGCCCGGTCAGCGTAACACGCGCCGGCGCGTGCTGACCGCGGACGAAGAGGAAACTCAGGATCCCCGCGAGCCCGCCGACACGCCCCGTCGGCGGGGCCGACGTGGGGTCAACGGATCGGCCGTTATTGGACTCAAGGGGCCTCGGCGCTGACGCCCGTCTGCCTAGCCTTGAGGTGGATGGTGGCCGCCTCGTCGGCGTTCCGGGCTTGCCAGGACTCGCCCCCCCGCCTGCGCGACAGGCTACGATCGGATTCGACACACGACGGACAAGCGCGTCTGATTTTCTGCGGCGAGCCGACGGCGGGGGAGGTCGTGGAGTGCATCAGCGCGCGGAGAGCCGCGATTGAGTCGGAGAAAGGAGTGCCCACCCATGGAACGAAGGCGCGAACGACAAGTAACTGGATCCGCTATCGGGCTACTACTTATAACCGTCGTGGCACTCTTGGTATCAGGAGCCAACGGCGATGTTCTCCAATGGACCGTTGCCTTTGCGGTCGTGTCGGTCGCGCTTACGCTTTGCGCGGCGATAACGATCATGTGCATTCACCTGCATCAGACGCATGCAACACAACCCATAAGCGCCTCGTCCATCGCAGGACAATTCGCACTCTTGGCGGGTAGCGTTGCATTGTTTGGGGTTCTGGTGACTGGAGTGTTTATAATCACAGCATTCCGTATACAAGATACGGCGACTGGCATCGCGACTGCAGTCGCGACTGACCGCTTCAAGGACTACGACAGGCAAATGGGACAAGAGATGTCCAGGTTTCGCCAAGAATACGGGCGGCTAGCAGCTCAACTCGATTCACGGCTGGCGCAGCAGTTTCGTACCAGAGTTCAGTACCTTGAGCGACGGCGTGCCACAATAGTGGACCAGCGCGGTCCTGACACTGAGTCAGGAGTGGAAGAGATAGACATACACCGGGTGACATCTGTGCAGGTGCCGGCAGACCAATCTCGGTCGTTCCGGTTCACCGTGCCGCGGGATGGCAGATACAGTATCGAGGCGACCGCGCGGAGCACTGGCTTCGATCCGTACTTGTATCTGTACGGCGATAACAGGTTGCGTGTAGTGAATGACAATGGCGCAGGAGAACTCAATTCCCGTATAGAGGATGACCTGCGTGAAGGCACTACTTATTACGTTAACAGCCCGAGGTAGAAGTCGGTTCGCCGAGCCCTGCTGTTCAGGCCGCTTGGCGATGAGTAATTGAGCCGACGGGCGCCGGCGGTGTCCATTTGAGGCCCCAGGGACGCGTCAGACGCCCCCAGTGGTCGATCAGGCGGTCGATCAGGCGGAAAATCGCCGAAAAAGCCCGCCCCTGCAGGCTCCGGGGCGTACCGATGCCGGTCTGGCGCCGCAGGAGCATCCCGATGTTGCAGGCAGCCGCCTGGATCAGCACCCGCTTGCGGACATTCTCGTGACCGCGCACAAACACCCGACGCATGCCCCCCGTCTCATACATGTGCGCGAAAGTACGCTCCACCATCTCGCCCCGGCAGCGTTGCAGGCGACGACCCCGCCGCCCGTGCACACGCCGCCGGTTCGCATACAACGCCTGCTGCGCAGCACGCTTCGCCGGCGGCGTCTCTCCCGTCTTCTTGTCCTGCCAGACGCGCCGGCCGCGCTCGGGCTCCGATACGTAGCTCCGAACCCCGACCTCGCCGAGAGCCACCAGCGTCTCGTCGCTGTGATACCCCTTGTCAGCGACCAGCTCTTCGACCCCTCGACCGTCCGGCTGCACCAACTCCACCTGCTCGGCCGCCGCGGTCAGCGTCTCCGGCAGCGTGGCCGTATCGCCGTCCGATGCATCCTGCACCGTCACCGACACGATGGCCCCCGTCTCCATGTCGACCCCGTGCTCGACCTTGTGAGCCAAGTGCGTCCGGCCGTCCTTCATCTTCGCGATCTTCGCGTCCGGGTCCTGCGGCGATTGCCAGTCCTTGTTCGACGTCTTCTTGTTCTTGCGAGACCGGTCGAACCGAGCCAGATCCGCCCGCGTCGGGGTCTCCACCCCAGACGCCTCCGCCAAGCGCCGAAGGAACGCTTCGTAGCTTTCTCCCGTGTCCCGCCGCTCGATGCTCCGCATCGCCGCGTTCGCTTCCAGCGTCGTCGCATCGACGCCCACCGTCTTCCCCTTGACCAGACCCGCCGCCGACAACTGCTCGAGAACCCACGTGAATACCGCCTCGTGCGTCTCGTCGTCGATCAGACGACGCGTCCGCGACAGCGTCGAGTGGTCCGGCGCCGCCTCGGTCACATCCAGGTCCAGGAACGACCGCAGGCTCAGAGAGTCGGCCACCCGCCACGCAATCCCACGCTCCGAAGACAGACCCTCGAAGTAGCCGATGAACAGCATCCGGAAATACCGCCCAGGACGCAGGCTCGGCCGCCCCATCCGCGTCGCGTAGAACACCGCGCACAGCCCCTCGACGAACGCGTCGAACCCGGCCTCGTCCAGAACCCGGTTCAGACGCTCGAAGAACGGATGCCCCGCGTTCGTCGGCAAATCCGCCGTCGTCACCCACAGCGGCGCCCCTGGTCGCGCGGCCGGTTTCTTGCCCATCGCCATAGCTGTTCAGTCTACGGGCTCGATCGCGCCCAGGCCAGGCCCGTTCCCCGACTTTCACCACGGGCTGTTATTAAGGTAGAGGGCTTACTGGGTGAAGCTGGTGAGTGCTTGCTGGCGTTTTTGCGCCTGGACTAACGCCATTCGGCGTCGCTCGCACGGACCCCGCGGTGCGGCGCAGCCCGGGGAACCCGGCGTTTCCCAAGGCACGCTTTCTCGTCCGGCTCGACGGGGGCTTCGCCTGCCCGGAGGTCTTCGACTTCCTCGATGCCGAGCCGCGGCTCGACTACGTCGTGGCGATGGCCAAGAACGCCGTGCTGTTGCGGGCTGCCGAGCCCGTCATGGTAGCGGCCCGCACCGAGAACAGGCTGCGCGAGAAGACGGCGCACTTCTACCTCGACACCCGCTATCGCGCGCGCACGTGGTCTCGTGAGCGCCGCGTGGTGATCAAGGCTGAAGGTCGTGCAGCTCGCCGGCCGCCCGCCGCGGGACAACCCGCGCTTTGTCGTGACCAATCTGCGCCAGACGCCACGCTTCATCTACGAGAAGGTCTACTTGCGGGCGCGGCGACATCGAGAACCGCATCAAGGAACTGCACGACGGCCTGCAGATTGACCACACGAGCTGCTGCAGGTTCTGGGCGAACCAACTGCGGGTCCTGCTGACGGCCGCCGCCTACGTGCTCATGCAGGAACTGCGGCTGAGAGCCGCCCGCACCGCCTGCGCCCACACCCAGGTGACCTGGCTGCGCGACCGATTGCTCGAGCTCGGCGCCCACGTCGTCCGCTCCGTCCGGCGCCTCGTTGTGCATCTGCTGCGGGCGACGCCCGACCTCGACGCGTGGCGCCAAATCGCCCTCGCACTCGGGGCGCGCGCCGGGTAGCACCCCGTCGCGGCCTCCCCCTCAGATCCCGGAATCCACGCAGACGTCCTGTCGGCGAAGCTGTCCGCGTCTGGCGCCTCGTACGCCCCGCAACCACGCCACGCCGCTCCACCACGCTGCCACCTGCCACGCGCGGCGACCGCAGACCTCCCTCGCTCGCTCAACAACCCCTCGACCGTCCGGCTGCACCAACTCCACCTGCTCGGCCGCCGCGGTCAGCGTCTCCGGCAGCGTGGCCGTATCGCCGTCCGATGCATCCTGCACCGTCACCGACACGATGGCCCCCGTCTCCATGTCGACCCCGTGCTCGACCTTGTGAGCCAAGTGCGTCCGGCCGTCCTTCATCTTCGCGATCTTCGCGTCCGGGTCCTGCGGCGATTGCCAGTCCTTGTTCGACGTCTTCTTGTTCTTGCGAGACCGGTCGAACCGAGCCAGATCCGCCCGCGTCGGGGTCTCCACCCCAGACGCCTCCGCCAAGCGCCGAAGGAACGCTTCGTAGCTTTCTCCCGTGTCCCGCCGCTCGATGCTCCGCATCGCCGCGTTCGCTTCCAGCGTCGTCGCATCGACGCCCACCGTCTTCCCCTTGACCAGACCCGCCGCCGACAACTGCTCGAGAACCCACGTGAATACCGCCTCGTGCGTCTCGTCGTCGATCAGACGACGCGTCCGCGACAGCGTCGAGTGGTCCGGCGCCGCCTCGGTCACATCCAGGTCCAGGAACGACCGCAGGCTCAGAGAGTCGGCCACCCGCCACGCAATCCCACGCTCCGAAGACAGACCCTCGAAGTAGCCGATGAACAGCATCCGGAAATACCGCCCAGGACGCAGGCTCGGCCGCCCCATCCGCGTCGCGTAGAACACCGCGCACAGCCCCTCGACGAACGCGTCGAACCCGGCCTCGTCCAGAACCCGGTTCAGACGCTCGAAGAACGGATGCCCCGCGTTCGTCGGCAAATCCGCCGTCGTCACCCACAGCGGCGCCCCTGGTCGCGCGGCCGGTTTCTTGCCCATCGCCATAGCTGTTCAGTCTACGGGCTCGATCGCGCCCAGGCCAGGCCCGTTCCCCGACTTTCACCACGGGCTGCACCTGTGTGGCATATTTCCTTGGACCCCTAACCAGCCTACAGGTCAGAACCTCGCCGGCCAGGTCGCGCAGTTCCTCGCGGATGTCAACGGGGGCATCTGTGTCTACGCCACGAGCTTGCCGGAGATGGCCTCTCGAAGGCCTTCAAGGGGCGCCATTCGTTCACGGAGCACGCCCATCTCTGTTCGCCCAAGGCGCCGATTCGCTTGCGCTGAAGGCGAATCTCGTCGTGCAGGCTCCGGAACGACGCATCGATCGCGACCAGGATCGCGACAGCGGATCCGACGACTGACCAAGCGGTCGCATTCATCAAGAAACCCCTCCACGGGCTAGCAGCCCGTGGATAAAGGGCTTCCTTGTAGCACGAACGGCAGGCGTTGATGTTCCAGCGTGGTAGGGCCCACCCGCGACGGATGCGGCGGACGACGCGCGACGAGGGCCTCAGCGGGCGATACGAGGTGCCCGAGACGGCTCAGAACGAGTCTGAGGGCGGCGTCGAAGAGGGCGCAGCCCTGGAGGCTGCGCGGCGTGCCGACGCCCGTCAGGCGTCGCATGAGCAGGCCCAGATTCAAGCCGCAGGCGTGCACCAAGAGGCGCTTGCGGATGTTGGCGTGCCCCCGCAGATACACCCGGCGCAGCCGCCCGGTCTCGTAGAGATGGGCGTTAGGTCGCTCGAGCCGCTCGCCGCGCTGGCGCAGCAGCCGCCGGCCGCGGGCCCGCCGGATCCGCCGCCGGTTGGCATAGACGGCGTCGCGGACGGCGAACTGGCCTCGCCAGCGTCGCCGGCCACGGTCCGGCTCCGATACATAGCTGCGCAGCCCCAGGTCGGCCAACGCGAGCATCGTCTCATTACTGTGGTAGCCCTTGTCGGCGACCACCTCGGCCACGCCGCCACCGGCCGGGAGCACCGCTTCGACCTGCTCGGCCGCCGTGACCAACGTCTCGACCATCGTCGTCGTGTCGCCCGCACTGGCATCCTGCACGGTGATGCCGACGACCGCGCCCGTCTCCACGTCGACCGCGTGCTCGGCCTTGTGGGCGAGGTGCGTCCGGCCGTCCTTCATTTTCGTGATCTTCGCGTCCGGGTCCTTCGGATGCGTCCAATCCTTGTTCGAGCCCTTCTTGCGCCGCTTCCGGTCGAGGCGCGCCAGCTCGGCGCGGGTCGGCGTCGCAATGCCGGACGCCGCCGCCAAGCCGCGCAGGAACGCGTCGTAGCCTTCGCCCGTATCCCGGCGCACGATGCTCCGCAGCGCGGCGTTCGCCTCCAGCGTCGTCGCATCGATGCCGACCGTCTTCCCCTTGAGCAAGCCGGCGTCGGCTACCCGCTGCAGCACCCAGGTGAAGACCGCCTCGTGCGTCTCGACGTCGATCCGCCGCCGCGTCCGCGAGACCGTCGAGTGGTCGGGCGAGGCTTCGGCCAACGCGATGTCGAGGAACTGCCGCAGGCTCAGCGAATCGGCCGCCCGCCACGCCATCGCCCGTTCCGATTCCAAGCCTTCGAAATAGCCGAGCAACAGCATCCGAAAGTAGCGGCCCGGCGGCAGAGACGGACGGCCGATTCCCTCGGCGTAGAACTTCGCGCACTGCGCCTCGACGAAGGCATCGAAGCCCGACTCGTCGAGCACGCGGTTCAATCGTTCGTAGAACGGGTGGCCCGCGGTCCGCGGCAGGTCCGCGTCGGCCACCCACATCGACGCTTGCCGCGCGCGTCGCGAGCCCTTACCCATCGCCATGGAACGAGTGTAGGGAACGGGATCGAGGTTGTCGATCCCTACCGGTCCGTTTCACCACGGGCTGCTAGGAGCCCGGCCAACTCGTCGCCAGTTGGCACTTTGCCGTTAAGACGCCACTTGATGCCCGTGCATTTCCCGTTCCATGTAGCCAGTCCGATTTGCTCGAACACCACACCCAGGTAGCTGCTGGCCTGTGCGTGCATGGTGACTGGCCGAATCCTGAAGATCGTCATGCCAAGGCCTGGTTTTTCCGTTCCCTTCGGCATTTTCGCCACGTTGTTGCCCAATGGAAACCATCCCGAACGGAACTGGTCCTCTAGCAGCCCGAGGTAGAAGTCGGTTCGCCGAGCCCTGCTGTTCAGGCCGCTTGGCGATGAGTAATTGAGCCGACGGGCGCCGGCGGTGTCCATTTGAGGCCCCAGGGACGCGTCAGACGCCCCCAGTGGTCGATCAGGCGGTCGATCAGGCGGAAAATCGCCGAAAAAGCCCGCCCCTGCAGGCTCCGGGGCGTACCGATGCCGGTCTGGCGCCGCAGGAGCATCCCGATGTTGCAGGCAGCCGCCTGGATCAGCACCCGCTTGCGGACATTCTCGTGACCGCGCACAAACACCCGACGCATGCCCCCCGTCTCATACATGTGCGCGAAAGTACGCTCCACCATCTCGCCCCGGCAGCGTTGCAGGCGACGACCCCGCCGCCCGTGCACACGCCGCCGGTTCGCATACAACGCCTGCTGCGCAGCACGCTTCGCCGGCGGCGTCTCTCCCGTCTTCTTGTCCTGCCAGACGCGCCGGCCGCGCTCGGGCTCCGATACGTAGCTCCGAACCCCGACCTCGCCGAGAGCCACCAGCGTCTCGTCGCTGTGATACCCCTTGTCAGCGACCAGCTCTTCGACCCCTCGACCGTCCGGCTGCACCAACTCCACCTGCTCGGCCGCCGCGGTCAGCGTCTCCGGCAGCGTGGCCGTATCGCCGTCCGATGCATCCTGCACCGTCACCGACACGATGGCCCCCGTCTCCATGTCGACCCCGTGCTCGACCTTGTGAGCCAAGTGCGTCCGGCCGTCCTTCATCTTCGCGATCTTCGCGTCCGGGTCCTGCGGCGATTGCCAGTCCTTGTTCGACGTCTTCTTGTTCTTGCGAGACCGGTCGAACCGAGCCAGATCCGCCCGCGTCGGGGTCTCCACCCCAGACGCCTCCGCCAAGCGCCGAAGGAACGCTTCGTAGCTTTCTCCCGTGTCCCGCCGCTCGATGCTCCGCATCGCCGCGTTCGCTTCCAGCGTCGTCGCATCGACGCCCACCGTCTTCCCCTTGACCAGACCCGCCGCCGACAACTGCTCGAGAACCCACGTGAATACCGCCTCGTGCGTCTCGTCGTCGATCAGACGACGCGTCCGCGACAGCGTCGAGTGGTCCGGCGCCGCCTCGGTCACATCCAGGTCCAGGAACGACCGCAGGCTCAGAGAGTCGGCCACCCGCCACGCAATCCCACGCTCCGAAGACAGACCCTCGAAGTAGCCGATGAACAGCATCCGGAAATACCGCCCAGGACGCAGGCTCGGCCGCCCCATCCGCGTCGCGTAGAACACCGCGCACAGCCCCTCGACGAACGCGTCGAACCCGGCCTCGTCCAGAACCCGGTTCAGACGCTCGAAGAACGGATGCCCCGCGTTCGTCGGCAAATCCGCCGTCGTCACCCACAGCGGCGCCCCTGGTCGCGCGGCCGGTTTCTTGCCCATCGCCATAGCTGTTCAGTCTACGGGCTCGATCGCGCCCAGGCCAGGCCCGTTCCCCGACTTTCACCACGGGCTGCTGGAGGCTCCCACCGACGAGGATATCCGGGAGACCATCGAGATGCTGCGTCGAATCTACAGCGAGGCCTACGATTGGCCGGCGCCGGCCGTGACGATGACGCGCGACGGTGCTGCGGCGCGCAATGAGATGCGCTATTGGGTGCGCGCCTCCATCAATCAGTGGGACCTGATGCGCATTTGCCCGGGCGCACGTCCGGAGACCGTGGACGATGGGTATCGGCACACATATACCCAGAACACCGACCTGGAACGGGCGTCACAGGATGAACCCGGGGACGCCGGATAGTGGCCCGACCTCGCCTTGACTCGATGGGAATCCTGTCGGCGCTCCGGCGCGCCTGGAGAGGCCACTTTCTTCGCATCCGCCCTGACCGCTTCCTCTTGCACCCGAGTGCCTCGGAGGCTCGGACGTCCGCCCGGCCAGACCCGGATCGGCGGGACGCGGTTGAGCCGTCGGCCGACGGCGCTCGGCCCCGTGTGGCGGCGTGGTTGAGAATCGTCGAGGAGGACGGCGGCAGGGGTGTTCGCGCCGCGCTGTTTCTGACAACCGGCCGCGGCGAGCCGGTGGGATTCTGCTTCACTCGCAGGTCACGAAACGGGTTGGCGTCTGCATCGCGCAACGCGGTCGTGCAGGATGATTCCGCGTTTCTCGTGGGCTCGTTGCTGCGGGCTGCCGTTCCTGCACCGGTGCTGGTACTCGGTCTGGCGAACGAAACGGCGTGTGCATCCCTGGAAGGTCTCGCCCTCGGCTTGCCCTGCGGGTGCGTCGAACCGGCCGCGGTGGACGGCGATTCCCGGGGCCGCGACGAAACCTCTTCCGGTGACGCGGTAGAGTGGAGTCGAGAGCCGGAGAGCCAATCGGCTGCCCGCCGACTCTTCGACGAGTTCGTGCGGCGGACTGCCCCGTTCGAGCCGCTGGAGCGGGCGAGGCGCGCCCTGGCGGAAGCGTTCGCCGACCCGCGGGTCGAGGGTCTGACGAGCGTGGGGGGGCTGACAACCGTCGTCGCTCTCTCGCCTCCGCCGCGCCGAAGGGAACGGCCGGCCGCCGCCGCCGAGCGCGCGTCCTCCCGTGCGGGCCTTGCGGAGCGGCTGTGGGCGATTCTGGCCCCGCGCCCGGATGGCGCCTGCTTCGACGAAGCGACCCAGCTCGACTGGCCCGGCCCGCTGATGCCCTTCCAGCAGGATGGCGTGGGAGCGTTGCTGGTCAGTGAACGGCTCCTGCTGGCCGACGACATGGGGTTGGGCAAGACCGTGCAGGCGATCGCCGCCGTCCGGATTCTCTTCGCGAAGCAGACCATCACGTCATGCCTGGTGGCGGCTCCGGCAAGTCTGCTGGGCCAATGGCGGCGGGAGATCGACAAGTGGGCGCCGGAGCTCTCGGCTATCGTCATCCGCGGCTCGGCCACCGATCGGACCTGGCAGTGGGCGGCGCGCGTGGACGTAACACTGGTCAGCTACGATACGTTGCGCTCGGATGTTGTCGGCAACGCACGAGCCCCTGTTCGGATGAAGCATTGGGATGTGGTCATCGCCGACGAGGCGCAACGAATCAAGAATCGCAACGACACCAGCGATGCACTCAAGGGGTTGCGTCGAGTGCGCTCCTGGGCGTTGACAGGGACGCCTATCGAGAATCACGAGGAAGAGCTGGCTTCGATACTGGAGTTCGTCGACCACGACGATGCCGGTACGCCGAAGCAGTACCGGCCCGGCGCGGAACTGTCGGCCCGTCACCGCGAGCTGCAGCTCCGGCGCCGGAAGGGTGATGTCCTCGACGACCTTCCATCCAAGCAAATCACCAAGGTGCCGATCGCTCTGAGCCCGCGGCAGCGCGCGAGCTACGACCGGGCCGAACGTGACGGGATCATCTATCTGAAGTCCCTCGGGTCCGAGGTCAGCGTCCGGCGTGTGCTGGAGCTCATCGGTCGTCTGAAGCAGATCTGCAACGCAGATCCGCAGACCGGCGAGTCGAGCAAGCTGGAGGACGTCAAGGACCGGCTGGCGCAGTTGACGGCTCAGGGCCACCGGGCGCTGGTGTTCTCGCAGTACACCAACCACGCCTCCGGGGTGGGCGCCGTGGTTCGCCACTTGCGCGAGTTCAATCCACTGGCGTTCACGGGCGACCTGACCCAGGAAGAACGTACCGTCGTCGTCGATCGCTTCCGAGCCGATGAGGTTCACAAGGTGCTCGTGCTGTCGTTGCGGGCCGGCGGTCTGGGCCTGAATCTGCAGGAGGCGTCCTACGTGTTCCATTTGGACCGCTGGTGGAATCCCGCGGTGGAGCGCCAGGCGGAAGACCGGAGTCATCGCATCGGCCAGACTGTCAAGGTCAACGTCATCACGTATTCCTGCGTGGAGACCATTGAGGAGCGTATCGATGACGTCCTCGAGCGCAAGAAGGCTCTGTTCAAGGAGCTCGTCGACGATGTGTCGCTGGACCTGTCCGCACGACTGAACCGCGAGGAGCTCCTCGGGCTGTTCGGTCTCGAATGACACGCGTCGCATCCGCGCTCCCCGTCCGGCCACGGAGCTGAAGTGAGTACCTCCCCGCCAGGTCTATGCGACGCGGCTAGGCCGGCGTCGTCGAAGTCCCGAACATTGCGCGTCGCAACCGCCATGCCGCGGGCGCGGGCGATGGCCGCAATCCGGCAGTCGGCGGGTGCGACGGCGCGGCCGGCGGAACCGCGCCTGGCAGCGATGTCAGCGCGTCCAGCAGTCCCGCGGTCGGTGGGCGCCCCGTCACTCCCAGGGATTCACGATCACGGCGCCCGTCGCCTCGAAGTGACCGACGTTGCGCGTCGCGACCGTCATGCCGTGCACCAGTGCAATCGCTGCGACCTGGCCGTCCTGGACGTTGAGCCGGCGTCCTGCCCGCTCTGCGGCAGCCGCCACCTCTCCGTACGCTTCGGCTGCGCGTTCGTCGAACGAGAAGATTCGGCCCCGGAACTGGGCGCGTGTCGATTGCCAGAACTGCAGCAGGCTGGATCTCCGGCGGCTTCGAGGCAACCGTGCAATCCCGTACCGTAGCTCGGCTAGCGCGATCGTCGGGACCGCGAGCGCCGGCTCGTTCACTGCGAGCCAGCTGACGACTCGAGCTTCCGGCTTCGGTTTGGTCAGTTCCGACAGGACGTTGGTGTCGACGAGGATCACGTCAGGTCCACCGGCTTCTGCGGCTGCCTGTGACCGTCGATGAACGGCTCGATGTCTTCGCCCGGTTCGACGAGGGCGATCAAGTCATGCGGGAATCCCGATGCACTTGGGGCTTCCTCGGCGGCTTGATCCAGGATGGAGCGGACTAGGGCCTCCAGGCTGCACCCGCGTTGTTCGGCGCGCCGTCGGAGCCGCGCCTTCGATTCAGCCGACAGATTGCGAATCGTGATGCTGGCCATGAGAGCACTCTTTCGTGGATGACTCGACGATGATTGCATGCAATCATCGTCATGGCAATCGGCGGCGGGAACGGTCACGACGCGACCGACGACCGGAGTCGGGCGGCACGGCTACGACCTCGTCTGGCCCGAACGTAACGAGGAGTGGCGCAGATGCAGAAGGGGCAAGGCAGAGAATGACCCATTCCCTGAAGAAAACGGCCTGGAGAAGTTGGCGCGCCCGACAGGATTCGAACCTGTGGCCTTCGGCTCCGGAGGCCGAAGACGGCGGGCATAACCCGGGTTCTTGCAACGACTTGCGACGGCTGCTAACTTTTAGTGCTAACTTTCAGTGCCCCGATCTGTTTTTCGCCCCGAAACTGCAGCGTTTCGCCGCCTCCCGAGCGCTCGCGAACGACCGCCCGCCGCAGCCCGCATCGCCTCCGGCGCATGGCGCAGAATATAGCGTTCCGTCATCCGCGTGCGAGCGTGGTCGAGTACGTCCCTCCACCCTCCGGAGGCACCTCAAGAGGGCGGCAGAAGGGGAAGCAGTCGAACCCGGTAGCGGTCCGGGCTCACCACCACGACAGCCCCCGTCTCGATGTCCGCCGCATGCCGGCGCAGCACCGCCACGAGCGAGGTTGCCGACTCGGACGGCAGCAGGCGCTGCGTGCGGAGCAGAACCACGCTGGGCGAACGGCCGCCGGCGAGAGCGAGGATCCGGCTGAAGTCGAGATCGTGGGTCAGCAGGACGAATCCGTGCCGCCGCGCCCACTGGAAGACCTCTCGGTCGGAAGCCGCGCCGTCACCGACCTCGCTCCAGTGGCGGGCTTCGATGCCCGCGTCCGCCAGCGCCTCGATCCACCGAGGCGACAGGTTCATGTCGATCAGGAGCTTCAACTCGAACCGACCGCGACTTCCTGCTCCTCGCTGCGCCATGCGGCGTAGGCCAGCGCCTGGCTGATGTCGTCGCGCTCAAGATACGGGTAGGCGGCCAGCACTTCGTCGGCGTCGTGACCGGCGGCCAGCAGTCCCACGATGGTCCCGACCGTCACGCGAAGCCCTCGAATGCACGGGCGTCCGCCCATGACGTCCGGATCCTGCGTGATTCGATGCAGTCGCGTCATGGCTTGAGTATAGGTGTTGCGTGAGCGCGGGTCACGGACCGCGCTGTGTGGAACCCGTGTCGTTTGCGTCCGCGCGCGGTCCGAAGAGACGGCGGCTCGGAACCGCGGGTCGGCGCTAACCTCCTGCGGCGTGTGCCGGCCGCTTCACCGCTGCCGGCGGTGCATCCGGAGCCTCGAGGTGCTCCTCGAAGCGGGACGTCGCCAAGCGCATCGCCTCCGGCACGTGACCCAGAGTATAGCGCTCCGTCATCCGCGAGTCGGAGTGGCCGAGCACGTCCTTGACCAGCCGCGTGTCGCCGGCCACGCGATACAGCGCGGTGCCGTAGCTGTGGCGGAGGTCGTAGGGGCGCACGCCGTGAATCCCGATCCGGGCCGCGGCCCGGATGAACGCGCGTCGGACCGAGGAGGTCGAGAACGGTCCGACCGCGCCTACGGCCTCCAGATCCGCCAGCGCCTCGGCGGCCGGCGCGCTGAGCGGAATCGTCCGCGTACGGCCGCCCTTCCCGGTGTAGACCACGAGCGTCTGCGCGGTCCGGTTCCAGTGTTCCGGCCGGTAGCGCATCAGCTCGCTGGGCCGCAGCCCGGTGAACGCAAGGACGCGGCAGCGAGCCTTCGCGGCGGACGCAGCCGCCCGCGGCTTCCCCTTGACGGTCGCGCTGCCCTGATCCGACATCGCCGCCAGGATGCGCTGGACCACGTCGTAGGAGAGGCCGCGCGCTTCAGGCGGCGGGCTCGTGAACGGCTTGACGTCCCGCACCGGGTTCGGGCCGTCGCGGCCGTCGAGCCCCTGGTACAGCGAGAAGAGCGCCTGACGGTAGTGGTTGCACGTCGACGCCGCATGGGTCCGCCTCAGCTTGGCGAGCGCGGCCCGCACGTCAGCCGGCGTGATGGCGTCGCGCCGGAGGTGGCCGAGGCGCGCCGCCCACCACTCGAGCTGCTGGCGCCGCTCCGCCACGAGCCGCGGCCGATCGGCGATCTGGCGCAGGAACGGGTCGATGTCGGTGGCCAGGGTGCCCGCGGGCCGCCGGGTCGAACGCAACGCGGCCTGAGTGTCCAGACGCCATCGCCGAACGGTGGCCAGGGGCGTACCGGCCGGAAAGCGCCTGAAGCGCAAGTGGCCGGCGGAGCGCACGTAGGCCTGGATCCGGCCGCTCGCGTCACGCCGAATGCCGGGTTCACGGTGAGTTCGCATGGTCGATGACCGTCTGGATCTTGCTCTCGGAGTTCCCGGGTCGGGGCAGTGCCGACCGCAGGAAGGTCCCGCCGAGACTGTCTCGTATCGGAACGACGAGCCGGGGCGCGTCGCGCGTCACGATCATGCCGCCGCCCAAGGATCGACGACCTCGACGCCGGCGTCGTCGAAGTCGCGAACATTGCGTGTTGCGACGGCCATGCGGCGGGAGCGGGCGATTGCCGCAATCTGGCAGTCGGCGGGTGCGACGGCGCGGCCGGTGGAACGGCGCCTGGCGGCGATGTCCGCGTACGCGCTCGCCGCGCCGCTGTCGAACGGCAGCACCCGATTCTCGAACGCCTCGCCGAGCATCCTCGCGATGTCGGAGACCAGAGTCTCCCGCCGCGGGCCTGTCGGCAAGATGGCGGCCCCGTAGCGCAATTCCGCTTCGCCGACCGCGGAGAAGAACAGGCTCTCCAGGCGGTGGCCGGCTGCCCACACCGCTACGGTCGGGTCAGGCGCCGTGCGCATCAGTTCGGACACGACGTTCGTGTCCAGCAGCACATTCATGGCCGCGGGCTCAGTCGAAGGACGGGGGCTCGCGCCCGGGCTCGCGCGGCGGCAGCTCCAGGTCCACGCCGTTGGTCGGACCGAAGTGCGAGCGGATGATGGTCGTCAGATTCCGGGAACTCCGCTTGCGCCCGACGACATCGCGCAGGATCAGGCGCGCTTCCTCTTCCATGGAGCGGCCATTGTCCGCCGCTCGCACACGCAGCCGAGTCTTGACGTCGTCGTCGAGGTTGCGAATCGTGATGCTCGCCATCTCGTCATACCCTCCGTCCGGAAGCCTAACCTAGACGACGCTTGCGTTGCAAGCACCCTGCGGCGGGTGCATGCAGTCGTCGAGTGGGAGTCCCCTTCACGGGGCTGCACGTCAGGCGGCGTGATTGGCGCCCCGCCGATGGTCGGGGTTCGCTGCTGCCACCACTCCAGCTACTGGCACGGCTCTGCCATGAGTCGCGGCCGATCGGCGATCTGGCGCGGCAACGGGTCGATGATCGGTGGTCAGGGTGCCCGCGGGCCGCTGCGTCGACTGCAACGCGGCCTGAGTGTCCAGGCACCACCGCCGAACCGTTGCCAGCGGCGTGCCGGTCGGAAAGCGCCTGAAGGGCAACTGGCCGCCCGCGCTGACGCAGGGTTCTGGATCCGGCCGCTCCCGTCACGCCGGATACCGGGTTCACGGTGAAGTCTCATCGTGTTCCAGGAACGCCCGGATCTCGTCGTCCGGGCATCCGGCTTGGTGAAGCGCGGAGCGCACGTACGTCTCGGTGAGCTGGTCTCGCATCGGCACGGACATGTAGTGTGTTCCGCCCGCCTTGCGATAGAGGTACGTGCGCTTCTGCGTCGACTTGTACGCGTACCCCAACGACCGGATTTAGCGATGAACCGCTGCCGTCGAATCATTCGGCTGATCCAGTGCGGGGATGAACGGGACGTCGAATCGGACGGCCTCGGCGTCGTCCGTGGGGCCGTGGGCTGTCCACCCGCGATCCCGCAAGAACTGGTCCAGCTCGTTGCAGGAGAACAGGTCGCGCAGCATCGCATCGAGTGTCAGCGCGATGTCCTCCATCAGTTCCGCCCACGTCTCGGACTCGACGGTGAGCTCGAGCGGATCACAGATGGCAACCCAACGGTCACCGTTGCCGCGTGTCGATTCGCCACGGGATCTCCGCGTCAATGTGCACGACAGCCCTGCGCTCCTCCTCGATTCCGATCCTACCCTGTTCAGCTCCTTCAGGGGGCGATGGGCGACCGGGGTCCCGCAGGCGTCGCCTCGTTCCGCGTTCTGCGGGGCTGTTGACGCCAGTGACGCCCCGTTCGACCGAGGCGTCCGACACCCCCTGCAAGCGGGTCGCGCGGCCCATCTCACCAAGCACCCAAACCGGGCCGCCCGGCGCCCGGAACTGCGGTCGAGCACAACCGACCGCTCCGCGTGTTGGGGCCTCAGACACGCGCGGTTGCGGAACCCGGGCGGGGCCGCCAGGCGCCGGGCAGCCTCACTGTCGGGCATTGGGCCTGAGTCCGGCCAGTGCGGCACGCAACGTGGACGGTACCGGGTTCCAGTGAGCGTGGTGGCCACCGCCCGCAGCGGCAGCGGCCGTGCCAGCGCGCGACGCCATCCCCGCTCCCGGGGCGCAGCCCGCATAGCGCTTGAGCGTGCGAGGACGCCCAACACGGTCCGCTCGACTTCCCTCGCCGCCCCCGTTGTGCTATCGTACAATCTGAGCCATTCGCGTCCCCTCGCCGACCGCCGTGACTGTTCCTCCCGCTGCCCCTTCTTCGTCCGGCGCCACCCCGATTGCGCCATCTGTCACTCATGACGCGCACCGACTTCTCGTCAATTTACGGGACCACCTAGCAGCCCGTGGTGAAACGGACCGGTAGGGATCGACAACCTCGATCCCGTTCCCTACACTCGTTCCATGGCGATGGGTAAGGGCTCGCGACGCGCGCGGCAAGCGTCGATGTGGGTGGCCGACGCGGACCTGCCGCGGACCGCGGGCCACCCGTTCTACGAACGATTGAACCGCGTGCTCGACGAGTCGGGCTTCGATGCCTTCGTCGAGGCGCAGTGCGCGAAGTTCTACGCCGAGGGAATCGGCCGTCCGTCTCTGCCGCCGGGCCGCTACTTTCGGATGCTGTTGCTCGGCTATTTCGAAGGCTTGGAATCGGAACGGGCGATGGCGTGGCGGGCGGCCGATTCGCTGAGCCTGCGGCAGTTCCTCGACATCGCGTTGGCCGAAGCCTCGCCCGACCACTCGACGGTCTCGCGGACGCGGCGGCGGATCGACGTCGAGACGCACGAGGCGGTCTTCACCTGGGTGCTGCAGCGGGTAGCCGACGCCGGCTTGCTCAAGGGGAAGACGGTCGGCATCGATGCGACGACGCTGGAGGCGAACGCCGCGCTGCGGAGCATCGTGCGCCGGGATACGGGCGAAGGCTACGACGCGTTCCTGCGCGGCTTGGCGGCGGCGTCCGGCATTGCGACGCCGACCCGCGCCGAGCTGGCGCGCCTCGACCGGAAGCGGCGCAAGAAGGGCTCGAACAAGGATTGGACGCATCCGAAGGACCCGGACGCGAAGATCACGAAAATGAAGGACGGCCGGACGCACCTCGCCCACAAGGCCGAGCACGCGGTCGACGTGGAGACGGGCGCGGTCGTCGGCATCACCGTGCAGGATGCCAGTGCGGGCGACACGACGACGATGGTCGAGACGTTGGTCACGGCGGCCGAGCAGGTCGAAGCGGTGCTCCCGGCCGGTGGCGGCGTGGCCGAGGTGGTCGCCGACAAGGGCTACCACAGTAATGAGACGATGCTCGCGTTGGCCGACCTGGGGCTGCGCAGCTATGTATCGGAGCCGGACCGTGGCCGGCGACGCTGGCGAGGCCAGTTCGCCGTCCGCGACGCCGTCTATGCCAACCGGCGGCGGATCCGGCGGGCCCGCGGCCGGCGGCTGCTGCGCCAGCGCGGCGAGCGGCTCGAGCGACCTAACGCCCATCTCTACGAGACCGGGCGGCTGCGCCGGGTGTATCTGCGGGGGCACGCCAACATCCGCAAGCGCCTCTTGGTGCACGCCTGCGGCTTGAATCTGGGCCTGCTCATGCGACGCCTGACGGGCGTCGGCACGCCGCGCAGCCTCCAGGGCTGCGCCCTCTTCGACGCCCTCAGACTCGTTCTGAGCCGTCTCGGGCACCTCGTATCGCCCGCTGAGGCCCTCGTCGCGCGTCGTCCGCCGCATCCGTCGCGGGTGGGCCCTACCACGCTGGAACATCAACGCCTGCCGTTCGTGCTACAAGGAAGCCCTTTATCCACGGGCTGCTCTAGCGCGCCACGACAAGCCGATCGCCTTCCTGCTCGGTGCCGGCGCTTCCTCGTCAGTACGCGTACCTCAAGCTGGCGACCCTTCAGCTACTCGGTCGCTGATTCCCGCCGTCGATGAACTCACGTCACGCTGCGAATCCGACGTTGTCGCTCTCGGCGAGAAGTACAAGACCTCCTGGATTCAGATTCGGGAGCAGTGTACTGCGTCCGGCCACACTCCGAACATCGAGAACATTCTCTCCCGCCTACATATGATGCTCGGCGCTCTCGGTTCCTCTGATACCCTGACCGGCCTTGCTCTCTCAGAATTACGCTGCCTCGACGCCTGCGTCCGTCGAACAATTGCCACACTCGTCACGCCAGATGAAACTCTTATTCCCAATCAACTTCCGCATTATCACCTCGCACGCTGGCTCGCTAGCACCGAGCGTAAACACCCGGTCGAACTATTCACCGTCAACTATGACATCCTCATTGAGCTTGCACTTGAAAGGGAAAACGTTCCTATCTTCGATGGATTTGTAGGCAGCTACCAGCCGTTCTTCTATGCCGACAGTCTTCGGCGTCCCGAGCTCGCGCCCGGCGTGAACTGGACTCGGCTCTGGAAAATGCACGGCTCGGTAACTTGGCGCCGCTGTGACCACAGTGGCCGCTCGCGAATTGTTCGGGGTTCTCCTGACTCATCGGGAGCGATGATATTTCCATCTTTCCTAAAGTACGACGAATCCCGCCAACAACCGTACTCTGCGTTCATGGACGAAGGCCAGCAGCGGCAGGTAGCACCAACTGTCGTAGTGCCCGTTGAAGAACGTCAGCTGCTGCTCGCCATGCGTCGGGTCGTCGGTCGGGTCGAGGTCGATCGTGATGCGGCGCACCCGCCCGCGCAGCCGGCGGCGATGCCGCTCGATGACCGACGGTCGCCAACTCGCGCCCCAGCCGATAGAGCGCGACGCGCCCCGCACCGTTCTCGAACCGCGAGACCGTCGGCTGCGACGCCAGCCGCTCGCCCGCCACCGGGTCGCGTCCGAGCAGCAGCTTGTGAATCGGGTCGTCGGCGAGCCGGTCCGAATCGTTGCCGTCGGGATGGCCGCAGGCGATGCCGAACACCCGCTGGCCGACCAGGTCCTCAAGCGTGTGCCGCACCTTCTCCGGTGCCCGGCGGTCAATCAGACACCGGCCGAACGCCTTGATCAGCCCGTAGACGCGCTCGGCGGCTTTGAGCAGCACGGCGCCACCATCCGAGCTCGCCTGCTCGCGGTCGAACGTGGCCACGAGCGGCTTGTCGAACAGATCGGGGAACAGAACAGACTGTGCTATCGTGGGGTCCGTCATGCAAGGGCCTCCGTTGTGGCTAAACGTTTGGTAGCACAACGTTTGTACCACACGGAAGGCCCTTGCGTCTCGCTGCCAACCCCACCTTCACGCATAATCCGGGCTAGAGAATCGTCCGCGCACTCACGTCTACGCACTGCAGTACGCTGAAGACGCTGACGACACAGAACTCCTTCAGCATAGCCGGCGACGGCACAACATTATCGTCGTGGGTCCCGAGACTGGCGTGATCGCAGGTCGACGAGCACCGTGGGCGTGTGGCGACGACACCCTCCCCGCCGACATGCCATTTGAACTGGCGACATCCTCAAGTGGAACCTCTGCAACCGTAGCATGCCTCAACAGAAGAGAGCCCGGATAGAGGGTACGCCGGGGAATCCCGGCTACTGGAGCAGCTACGCCCGGGCACTGCCGCGAAAAGCCAAGACACGCGCGGCTGCGGCGGTAGCCGCGGAGATGGAGCAGCGCGGCGAGGGCGGAGTCACGGCCGAGATCGGCACCGTGCTGGAGCGGGTCGTGTCGCTTGCGCGGGGTGCATGATGGCGGTCGACCTCGATGCCCTCAATTCGAATCAGCGCAGCGCCGTGTCCTGGAGCGGCGGTCCGCTTCTCGTGCTGGCGGGACCGGGCTCCGGCAAGACGCACGTGCTGACCTCCCGGGTCGTCCGGAATACTGGAGGAGGGCGACGCCGCGGCGGTCCTGGCGTTGACATTCACGACGAAGGCCGCCGCCGAGATGAGGGGACGCGTCGACCGACTGCTCGGTCGGCGGGCGGAGCGTGCCCACCTGTGCACGTTCCACTCGTTCGCCGCCGATCTACTGCGCCAGCATGGCAGCCACCTCGGCTTGAGGCCCGACTTCAGCCTGATAACGCAGAAGGAAGACCGGATCGCGATGATCGAGGAAGCGGCCGCTTGCCTGCACAATGACAGCGAGGCCGTGCCGGCGGATCGGAGCAACCTCTTGACGCTGGTCGACCGTCTGTTTGCGGACTCCTACGATGGAGGCGCACGGGCGCCGTCGCTGGCCGACACGCCGGCCTGGGTTCCGCTGTTGTTCGGACGCTACTGCGGGTTGCTCGTGGCCGCGAACCGACTGGACTTCGGGAGCCTGCTGCACTTCGCTCGGCGCCTGCTTGCCGAAAAGCCGGGTGTGGCGCGGGTCGTGCGGCTGGGTTGGACGCATCTGTGCGTCGACGAATTCCAGGACACGAACAGGGCACAATACGACCTGCTGCGGCTGATTGCACCCGACCCCGGCGCGCGCCTGTTCGTCGTCGGGGACGAGGACCAGATCATCTACCAATGGAACGGCGCGAGTCCCGAGAGACTGGCGCAACTGCGGCAGGATTACAACTTGCACGTCGTGCAGCTTCCAGAGTGCTATCGCTGTCCGGCGTCCGTCATTGCTCTCGCCAATCGCTTGATCGTCCACAACACGAGCCGGTTTCCGGACAAGGCACCCCTGCGGGCTGCTTTCGCCGACGAGCATGGTGACGCCGACTGCGTGCGGTACGAGACCTTCGCGTCGCCGGACGAAGAGGCGGCCTTCATTCCGAGCGACATCCGAAGCCGGGGGATCGACCGGTCCGAGTGCGTAGTGCTTGGCCGCAACGTGAAGCTGCTGGGACATGCGGCCTCCGCGCTGGCCGACGCCGGGATCGAGGCTTGCGTGACGCAACGCAAGACCGATTTCGAGTCGCCGGCGATTGGCGTTCTGATCGAGGCGCTGCGCCTGGCGAATGCGCGGCACGACCGCGACGTTCTGCGCAGGCTGTGCCTGGCATGGGAGCGCTTTGCGGACGAGTCCCTCGAACCGGATGCCGTCGCGGCGTCTGCCGCGCTGGCAGGCGGCGATTTCCTGCGGGCGTGGGCGGACGCGGCGTCGCCGACGGCGTCGGGCCGCACCGTTGCAGCAATGGACCGGATCCGGGCAGATCTGGTGGACTCGATCGCATTTCCGGCGGTCGTCGACTGGTTCCTGAAACGGGGCTGGCGGTCATGGGCCGGTGACGACGAGGATGAACTGCTCGCGGGAGAGCTGGAGACCTGGCGCGGGCTGCACGACGACCTGGTTCGCGAGCACGGCGGCGGCAGGTTGAGTCTGAACGTCTACCTGCAGCAGATGGACCTTGTTTCGAAGGCGCCGCGCCCCGGACGGGATGCGGTGCGCTGCATGACCGTGCATGGATCGAAGGGGTTGGGTTTCAGGCACGTCTATCTGATCGGCATGGCGCAGGAGGTGTTTCCATCGTTTCAAGCGCTAAGGAAGGGATCGCAAAGCAGAGAGCTCGAAGAGGAGCGTCGGAACTGTTTCGTCGCCATCACGCGCGTCGAACAGACGTTGACGCTTACCCGGGCGGAACGATACTACGGGTACCGGAAGAAGCCGTCGCAGTTTCTCGGTGAAATGGGAATCGTCTGACGTCGACGTGGCTCCTCTCGTTCGACCCGGCGGAAGTCGCCCGAAGGATAACCGGGAGAAACATCATGAACTGGCGAGACCATATCACTGTCGATCCTGAGGTCTGCCACGGAAGGGCCTGCATCACGAACACTCGAGTGCTCGTGACCACGGTTCTTGACAACCTCGCGGCCGGTCTGAGTTTTTCACCCGGCAGGGCCGGACCCGCGCATGGATGAACCCCGTGAGTTTCCCAGTAGCCCGGAGGAAATCGCGAGAAGTTACCCGTCAGTTACGCCTGAATCGATCCGGGCGGCCGTGCGCTATGCCGTGGAATTGGCGAACGAGCGGGTGGTGTCGTTGGCGAGGTGAATCGGCGTGCGATTCAAGCTGGACGAGAATCTTCCGGCGGAACTGGCGGAACTATTCCGTCAGGCGGGACATGAAGCGGTAACCGTGCTCGACGAGGGCCTCGGCGGGGCATCGGATCCGGATGTTGCGTCAACGTGCGTTCGAGAGCACCGGGCGATCGTGACGCTCGACACGGACTTCGCCGACATTCGAACGTATCCGCCGGGAGACTACGCGGGGATCGTGGTGTTCCGGCTGGAGAGTCAAGCCAGGGACCACGTGCTGGAAATCGGGGTCCACTACTGCGGTCGCTGGCCGGGTGGCCGCTCGACGGACGGCTCTGGATCGTGGAAGAATCGCGCATCCGGATGCGGGAATGAGGGTGTCCGGACGATCGGGCGCGCACGGCGCGGCCCACCCTTTCCGTGTCGTCCGGCCGACTGACCAAGGTCGTCAGCGCTGCGGGAGCGCGAAGGTCACGAGCATGTTGCTCGTCCCGCTGGGCGCTTCGAGATCCGGCGCGTAGTTCGACAGCCTGGACATGTTGAGACCGCCGCCGACCGGGACGGTGAGATACTGCCGGCCGCCGACGGCGTAGGTGACCGGATACCCGGTAATCTGGCTGCCGAGGATCGTCTCCCACAACACCTCTCCGGTCTCCGCGTCGAAGGCGTGGAAGCGGCGATGGAGGTCGCCGAAGAAGACGACGTTGCCGCCGGTCGCGAGCGTCGAGCCGGCGTTGGGCGCGCGCTGCGTGTAGCGCCAGGCTTCGCGTCCCGTCGAGATGTCGATGGCCCGAATCTCGGTCAGGTGGCCGTCTTCCTCGAAGCCCGGTTCCGGGATCGTGAAGCGCGGACCTGTCCCCGAGACCGTCCGCTCGTTGGCGGTCTGGTTCAGGCACGCCCGATTGATCGGAATGTAGAGCAGCTCCGTCAGCGGGCTGAACGACCACGACCACCACCCCTTCACGTTGTGCCCGCAGATGATGAACTGCTGCCCCAGCTCCCTGGCGACCAGGTCCATGTTGATGAAGACCTGGCCTGTTTCGGGATCGATGTCGCTGATGACGAACCGCTCCGTGCTGGTATAGGGGAACGGCGTGGCCCACAGGAACTCGCCGGTTTCGCGGTCGAGCACGAACAGGCCGCCGGGCTCGCCCATGGTCACCACGACCTTCCGCTCTTCGGCCGTGCCGGCGATCTTCGGGTTGATCCACATCACCGCGTCCGGGTCCGGGTTCACGACGGTGTCGATGAGGGTCCGTTCCTGCACGAAGTCCATGTCCCAGTCATCGCAGGGCAGGTGCTGGTAGTACCACTCGAGTTCGCCGGTGTTCACATCGAGGGCCACGGTCGAGTTGGAGTAGAGCTCGCACGGCGTGCCGTCTCCCACGTCCCACGTGCCGCGACGCATGATCCGCGTGAACGGCAGGGGCACCGCGATGCCCCAGTAGGCGAGGCCGAGCGCCGGATCGTAGCTTCCGGGGACTCCCCAGGGGGATACGTGCCCGCGCCGGGAGGTCGGCACATTGCCCCAGGTCTGGCCGCCGGGCTCGTCCGCGCCGGCCGCCGTGTACATGCGCCACAGCTCGGCGCCGTCGTTCGAATCGTGCGCGGCGATGAAGCAGCGTGACGTGAGGTTGGCCGAGCTGCAGGCGCGACCGCTCAGCACCTTGCCCTCGAGAACCGTCGGCCCCGAGGAGTGCGTGATGCCGTCGCGGTAGTCGGCCAACCGGCTCTCCCAGGCCAGCTCGCCGGTCTGCGCGTCCAGCGCAATGAGGTGGGAGTCCGCGGTCAGGTGCAGGATGTGGCTGCCATAGTAGCAGCCCGTGGTGAAAACCCCGCGTTGCACCGAGAGCGGCCAGGCGCCCGGCTGGCAAGGCGCGACGAGCGAGCATATTGGCCATATTCGACCGAGGAGCAACGCCGCCAGCCGGGATGCATGGCCGCTCGAATGCAGCGGGGCCTTTAGCCACGGGCTGATAGAGCAGCCCGTGGTGAAAGTCGGGGAACGGGCCTGGCCTGGGCGCGATCGAGCCCGTAGACTGAACAGCTATGGCGATGGGCAAGAAACCGGCCGCGCGACCAGGGGCGCCGCTGTGGGTGACGACGGCGGATTTGCCGACGAACGCGGGGCATCCGTTCTTCGAGCGTCTGAACCGGGTTCTGGACGAGGCCGGGTTCGACGCGTTCGTCGAGGGGCTGTGCGCGGTGTTCTACGCGACGCGGATGGGGCGGCCGAGCCTGCGTCCTGGGCGGTATTTCCGGATGCTGTTCATCGGCTACTTCGAGGGTCTGTCTTCGGAGCGTGGGATTGCGTGGCGGGTGGCCGACTCTCTGAGCCTGCGGTCGTTCCTGGACCTGGATGTGACCGAGGCGGCGCCGGACCACTCGACGCTGTCGCGGACGCGTCGTCTGATCGACGACGAGACGCACGAGGCGGTATTCACGTGGGTTCTCGAGCAGTTGTCGGCGGCGGGTCTGGTCAAGGGGAAGACGGTGGGCGTCGATGCGACGACGCTGGAAGCGAACGCGGCGATGCGGAGCATCGAGCGGCGGGACACGGGAGAAAGCTACGAAGCGTTCCTTCGGCGCTTGGCGGAGGCGTCTGGGGTGGAGACCCCGACGCGGGCGGATCTGGCTCGGTTCGACCGGTCTCGCAAGAACAAGAAGACGTCGAACAAGGACTGGCAATCGCCGCAGGACCCGGACGCGAAGATCGCGAAGATGAAGGACGGCCGGACGCACTTGGCTCACAAGGTCGAGCACGGGGTCGACATGGAGACGGGGGCCATCGTGTCGGTGACGGTGCAGGATGCATCGGACGGCGATACGGCCACGCTGCCGGAGACGCTGACCGCGGCGGCCGAGCAGGTGGAGTTGGTGCAGCCGGACGGTCGAGGGGTCGAAGAGCTGGTCGCTGACAAGGGGTATCACAGCGACGAGACGCTGGTGGCTCTCGGCGAGGTCGGGGTTCGGAGCTACGTATCGGAGCCCGAGCGCGGCCGGCGCGTCTGGCAGGACAAGAAGACGGGAGAGACGCCGCCGGCGAAGCGTGCTGCGCAGCAGGCGTTGTATGCGAACCGGCGGCGTGTGCACGGGCGGCGGGGTCGTCGCCTGCAACGCTGCCGGGGCGAGATGGTGGAGCGTACTTTCGCGCACATGTATGAGACGGGGGGCATGCGTCGGGTGTTTGTGCGCGGTCACGAGAATGTCCGCAAGCGGGTGCTGATCCAGGCGGCTGCCTGCAACATCGGGATGCTCCTGCGGCGCCAGACCGGCATCGGTACGCCCCGGAGCCTGCAGGGGCGGGCTTTTTCGGCGATTTTCCGCCTGATCGACCGCCTGATCGACCACTGGGGGCGTCTGACGCGTCCCTGGGGCCTCAAATGGACACCGCCGGCGCCCGTCGGCTCAATTACTCATCGCCAAGCGGCCTGAACAGCAGGGCTCGGCGAACCGACTTCTACCTCGGGCTGATAGATGGAGATGCTCCGCGTCCGATTTCCCACCGTCGCGTACTGACGGAGATCTTCGGGCGCCTGGCGCGTGAAGTCCCAGATCAGGTCGCCGGTCGTCGCATCCAGGGCCTGGAGATGGTCGCTGCCGGCATGGGCGACGTACATCACGCCGTCGTGGACGAGAGGGCGGATCTCCTGTGGACCCGCATCCATTGCCCGGATCCAGACCAGTTGCAGTTGATCGACGTTCTCGCGCGTGATCTGGTCCAGAGGGCTGTACCCGTGAAAGTCGTACGTGCGATGGATCATCAGCCAGTCGTCGGGATCGGGGTTGCGCAGCATCGCGTCGGTGACGGGCGTGAACGGTCTCACTTCACGGGTCGTGGTCTGGTTCCGGGAAACCGTTTCGTCCTGCTGGGCGCCCAGATCCGCCGGGGAAGCGAGAAACATCAGGACCAGGACCGCGCTCGAGACGACCGCGTGCAGCTTCGCCATGTTCGTTCCTCCTGCGAGAATCCATTATCGATGCATTGACCCCGGAAAGCGACACCGGCCCGCGTCGTCGAGCTGCAGGGGCTCGCTCCGCGCGCCTCGTCCCGGCGTCACAGGCGGAACAGCCGGTTGATCTTGACGACGAAGCCGCGGTTGCGCAGGAATGTCGAGCGGTCGGGCCGCAGCCCGAGTGTGTCGCGGTCTTCCGTGTAGACGACGAACAGCTCGCTGCCGGGAGTGTACTCCCAGCGGAACCTGAGGTTCGCGCCGACGGTGTCGGTGCTCGAGTTGTACTGCAGCAGCCCCGCGAAGAACATCCGCGGCGTGAAGGTGTAGTTGACGCGCGCCACGGTCAGATCGGTGCGGAACGAGCCCTGGGGGAGATCGATCCAGTTGAACGACACGGTCGGCTCGATGGACAGATGCCGGGTGAGCTCCACGTATCCGGCGCTGAAGTCGATCGAGCTGATGTCCCCGTTGAAATAGCCGCCCCTGCGAACCGCGACCTGCCCGTTGGCCCGGTGCTGCTGGCCGAGCAGGTAGGTCACCGAGTACTCGGTGAAGTCGTAGCCGCCGATCGGCAGCGTCACGTCCTTGGCGGGCGAGAATGGCTCGCGCAGCAGCTCGTAGTTGTCCATCCTGGTGAGGGTCAGCCGGTCGCCGTTCTCGAACTCCATCTCGCCGCCGAGGATGAACCTGCGCGTCTCGAGCTGCGCCGTATCGGCCGTCAGGGTGTAGTCCAGGTTGCCGCCGGTCCGGAACTGGCGGATGGCGTCGATGTCGGGACGCGGACTGATTCGCCACTGGAGGGTCGACTGGCGGAAGTTGTCGCGCCGGACGAACCCCACGTCGGGGATGAAGTTGTCCTCGACCAGCAGGTGGTTGACCATGACGCCGATCAGGTCGCCCGTGTAGTCGAACTTCCCCTGGTAGCTCAGGTTCCGGTCCGGGTAGCCCGGCGTGTCCGTGCGGGCCGCGTACCCCAGCAGATTGATGTTGTCGTGGAAGCTGAACGTGCCGTCGACGCCGTAGGTGCGGGCGGCCCCGGGGCCGTGCGTGGAGACCGAGCGGTTGGTGAAGAGGGCGCCGACGCTGCTCCGGCGCAGGATGTCGCGCTTGATCCGCGCCACGCTGAAGTTGGTCTCCACGGCGCCGGAGACTGCCTCCCGGTCGGTCTGGATGCTCAGCGCGCCGACGTCGAAGTCGCCGACCTTGCCGGTCAGGCGCCCGCCGCCCACGATGGGCACGACGTGGTTGGCCTGGAGGCCGATGCGGCGGCTGTAGAAGAGGATGGGGGCGTTGGGATCGCGGAACCCCCCGCCGCCGGAGACGGCGGCGCCGGTGGCGAACTCGAAGATACCGCGTCCCTCGAGGAAGAACTCGCGCTTCTCGGGGAAGAACAGGTTGAACCGCGTGAGGTTCACCTGCTGCTCGTCGACCTCGACCTGCGCAAAGTCGGTGCGGTAGGTGAAGTCGGCGGTCAGGTTCTGCGTGAGGCCGACCTTCACGTCCAGGCCGCCGTTCCCCGAGCGGGCGTTCTCCCGCGCCGGGCTGGCCTCGAGGTCGGTGACGACGCCGCCGATGGCGTACGGCTTGATCTCGATCGTGCGGCCGCCCTGCGGCGCCTCGAGGCCGACCAGCGTGGCGGCGTCCGACACGCGGAAGATGCCGGCGATCGCCCCGCCGCGCACGACGGCGGAGATGGGCAGTTGCGTCAGGTAGGCGCCCTCGTTCTTGCGGCGCACGACCCGCCGCATCTGGAACCCCCACACCTGCGCGGCGCCGGGGCGGTAGCGGAGCGACTTGAACGGAATCTCCATCTCGGCGGTCCAGCCGCCCTCGAAGCGGCCGGTGCGGACGTCCCACACCGGATTCCAGTCGCTGTTCGGGTTGCCCTCGTTGGTGATGGCGAAGTCGGCCCGCGCGCCGAGCGGGTTCGTGTAGAACGCCACGCCGTTGCGCCGGTCGTAGAAGGTGTCGAAGATCACGGCCACCGTGTCGTTCTGCCGCAGTTGCGGCGTGTCGCGGCGCATGTCGTTGGCGACCCACTCGCCGGGCGGCGCCGAGTCGTGGGCGCGGACGCCGACGTAGATGTTCTCGTCGTCGAACAGCAGCCAGGCCTCGGTCCGCTCGGTGGCCGGGGCGCCCTCGTCCGGCACCTGCTGGATGAAGTCGGTCAGCGGCGCAACGGTCTCGTAGACGCCTTCGTCCAGGCGGCCGTCCAGGCGCAGGGGCTCCGCCGCCCGGACGGCGCGGACGGTGGCCCGTCCCAGCTCGTCGCGCGCCATGACCGCGGGGGGCACCGGCGGCGGCGGCCCGTCGATGGCGGGCGCACCGGCCAGGCTGAACCCGGCGCCGACGCCGGCGCGGGCCCGCGGCGGGCCAGCGGGCAGCGGCGGCGCGGCAGTGGGCAGCGGTTCACCGCTGCCGGCCGGCGATCTGGCGGCTCCGGGCGGCGGCCGGGCCGGGAGGGCGGCGGCCGGGGCACCGCCGGGACTCGTCGGCATCAGCTCCGCTGCGATCCGGTCCTGCAGCGCGAACAGGTCCTCGAGCGGCCCCTCGACCCGCGACCCGCGCGTCACGTCGCCGGTCGCTATCTCGATGAGCCGGCCCGTGATGGCCACGCGCCCGCCGAGCAGCTCGTGGCTGCCGGAGATCACCCAGCGGGCATCCAGGGTGCGCCCGATCTCCAGGACGCGGGGCACCGCGACCGGGGCCTCGCCGCGGGCCAGCGCCCCGGCGACCCGCTGCCGCGGCAGCACGTCCAGGCGGGGCGCAAGGCGGCGCTGGAGGTCGTTGATCAGGGCTGCCGCAATGCCGTCGCCGATCCAGTCGCGGGCCGGATCGCCGCCGAGGTTGGCGAACGGCAGCACGGCGACGGTGCCGCGCAGGGCGTCCGGCTGCGAGGGGGTGGCGGCGGTCTGCTGGGCGCGCGCCGGGGCGGCGGCCAGCAGGGCGACCAACGCGAGCGACCCGCACCGGTAGGGTGTCACGACCCTGCCGCAGTCCCGTGTCGCGCCGGCCCGTGCTGTGCGCGTTGCCCCGCTGCGCCCATGCCGTCCAGATTGTAGCGCGACCACGGCGTCGGACAGGTTCGGCCGTATAATCGCAGGCACAGCGGGCAGCGGGCAGGGGGGGCATCCAATGGCGGTCTACGTCGTCGCGCAGGGACGCATCGAGAATCCGGAAGTGCTGGGACAGTACGTCGAGAAGGCGATTCCGACCATCGGCGCCCACGGCGGTCGCATCGTGGCGTTCGACGAGACGCCGGAAGTCGTCGAGGGGACCGTGGACTTTCCCCGCACCGTGATCGTCGAGTTTCCGACGCGCGAGGCGTTCCGCGCCTGGTACGACTCGCCGGAGTACCAGGCCATCCTGCCGATGCGCCTCGACGCGGCGCCCGGCACCCTGATCGTGGCGAACGGACTGGGGGCGAAATGAGATCCCATGCGACGTGGAACGGCCCGTTGACGGGACGCCGCCTGGTCGCGTGCGTGGCCGCCGCGCTGCTCGTGCTGTGTCTGGGCGCGGCTCCCGCCGCGGCCCAGGCCCGGGAGGCCCGCTGGATCGGCACCTGGGCGACCGGTCCCGTTTCGCTGCCGCCTCCGGAGGGGGCGGCCGCGCAGGGCAACGCGCCGCCGCGCATCGCCGACCAGACGGTGCGGCAGGTCGTGCGCACGAGCATCGGCGGCTCGCAGGTGCGCGTGCTGTTCAGCAACCAGTACGGCACCGAGCCGCTGACGATCGGCGGCGCGCACGTCGCGCTGCGCGACGCCGGCCCCGTAATCGCGGCCGGATCCGGCCGCCGGCTGACGTTCGACGGCGAGTCGACCGCGGCCATCGAACGGGGCGCGACGCTGCTGAGCGATCCGGTCGACCTGGCGGTGCCGGCGCTGGGCGACCTGGCGATCGATCTCTACCTGCCGGCCGACACGTGGGAGACGACGTCGCCGGCGACCACCCACGGAACCGGCCTGTCGACCACCTACCTGTCCACGCAGGGCGACCACACCGGCGCGGCCGAGCTGCCGGTCGACTCGACCCTGCTGTCGTGGTTCTTCCTGTCCCGCGTCGAGGTCGCGACCCGCACCGCTCCGGGCGCCGTCGTGACCATCGGCGACTCGATCACCGACGGCACGGCGTCGACGCCCGACACGAACAGCCGCTGGCCCGACTTCCTCGCGGCGCGCCTGATCGCGGCGCGCGGGGAGGCGGCGCCGGGCGTGCTCAACGTCGGCATCGGCGGCAACCGCGTCCTGAGCCACAACGGCGGGATGGAGACCATCCTGCGGCGCGGCGCGCCGTTCGGTCCGTGCTGCTGCAGCCAGGGGTCACCCACGTCATCGTCCTCGAGTCGATCAACGACATCGGTTTCGCGTTCGACAACGCCTGGCCGGCAGTCGAGGACCTCATCGCGGGGCACACCGCGCTGGTGCAGCGGGCGCATGCGCGGGGTCTGCGGATCTACGGCGGCACCCTGACGCCGTTCGAGGGCGCCCTCACGTTCTCGGAGACGGGGGAGACGAAGCGGCAGGCATTCAACGCCTGGCTCCGCACGGAGAGTCCGTACGACGCGGTGATCGACTTCGATGCGGCCATTCGCGACCCGGATCATCCGCGGCGCATCCTGCCGGCGTACGATCCCGGCGACGCGATTCACGGCAACGACGCCGGCTACCGCGCGATGGCCGAGGCGATCGACCTCGCCCTGTTCGACGCGCAGCCGGTGGCCGCCGCCGCGGCCCGCTGATCGCCGCGAAGACCGCGCACCCGCGCCGCAGGCGGCAGCGGCGCGGGTGCGCGGAAGCGCTGTCCGCATCCGGCCAATGGACGAAGAAGGAGGTATCCGGTGACGAAACGATGGCTCGTCTGGTGTGGTCCGCTTGCCCTGATTCCGGCGCTCGTGGCGTCGGCGGCTGTCCCGGCGGCCGCGCAGGCCCCGGCCGGCGCGGACTGGACCCTGCCCCGCACCGCGGACGGGCATCCCGATCTGCAGGGCGTGTGGGCGAACAACAACGTCACGCCGCTGGAGCGGCCCCCCGAGTGGGCCGGCAAGGCGCGCCTGAGCGCCGCGGAGCTGGCGGCGCTGGAGGCGGCCGCGGCGCAAGCGTCCGACCCCGGCCAGGACGCGCTCTTCGGCGATCAGCTCGTGCTCGCCGCCATCGCGGGCGAGCAGGCCACGTCGTACGATCCGACGACCGGCAACTACAACCAGTTCTGGGTGGTCGAGCGCGACTTCAACGACCGCACGTCGCTGGTGGTGGATCCGCCCGACGGCCGCATCCCGGCCCTCACGCCGGCGGCCGAGCGGCTGCTGGCCGCGCGGGCGGCGCACCGGGCCGCGCATCCGGCCGACACGTGGGAGGACGTGCCGCTGCAGGAGCGCTGCATCACGTACGGCGTGCCGCGGCTCGGCGCCGGCTACAACAGCTACTACCAGATCTTCCAGACCGCCGACCACGTGGTCTTCCTGATGGAGATGAACCACGACGCGCGGATCATCCCGCTCGACGGCCGCCCGCAACTCGACGCCGGGGTCCGGCAGTGGCACGGCGACTCGCGCGGCCGCTGGGAGGGCGACACGCTGGTGGTGGAGACGACCAACTACTCGCCGAAGAGCGATTTCCGGGGGGCGTCGGACCGCCTGCGCGTCGTCGAGCGCTTCAAGCGGACGGGACCCGACACGCTGGAGTACGCGGTCACCATCGACGACCCGACCACCTGGATCCGGCCGTGGACCGCGTCGATCCCGTTGCTGCGCAGCGAGGACGCGCTCTACGAGTACGCGTGCCACGAGGGCAACTACGGAATGGAAGGGATTCTCGCCGGCCACCGCGCCCAGGAGCGGGCGGCGGCGGCCGGCGCGCGGTAGGGGGCCGGGCTACTCGCCGCTGGCCTCGAGCTCGTCGACGATCACCTGGATGTTGCGCCGGACGCCCGCCGCGTTGGGCGCGTCGTAGTGCGCGTAGGCGGCCGGCAGCGACCAGGCGCCGGCGATCTCGTCGACCGACTGCCCCGCGGCCCGGCCGTCCCGGACCATCTGCAGGAAGTCGCGGTTGAAGGCGGCCCACTCGTTCAGGTCGGCCCACGTCATCTGCGAGCTGTGGCCGGTGATGATGGTGTCGATGCCCTCGATGTTGTCGTGCGCCCCCTGCAGCGTGTCGGGGATGGCGACGCCGCTCCCGCCGTTGGCGGCATCGAGGAACGGCACCCGCTGTCCGAGGAAGACGTCGCCGGCATGGAGCGTCCGCAGCGCCGGGAACGCCACCCAGGCGTCGCCGCCGGTATGACCGCGGCCGAAGTAGTAGAGGTCGACCCGGTCGTCGCCGCTGCCCAGCGACATCCGGTCCGAGAAGGTGGTCGTCGGCAGTCCGTGCCCGTTCGAGGCCCGGAACACGTTGGCCGGCGGCTCCGTCCGCCCGGTGTAGGGCCGCATCACCTCCATGTTGGCCTTCGTGTTCTCGTGGGTCACGACCTGCACCGTCTCCGCGAAGGCCACGTTGCCGCTCACGTGGTCGTGGTGGCTGTGCGTGTTGATGAGCGTCGTCACCGGCTTGTCCGTCAGCCCGCGGATCTGCGCCAGGATCGGGTCGCCCCAGCCCGGGTTCTTCGTGTCGACGACGACCACGCCGTCGCTCCTGATGAACACGGCGGTGTTCCCGCCGCCGCCCTGGCCCCTGAGCACGTACAGGTTGTCCTGGAGCTGCTCGACCTCGATCTCCATGGCGTCCTGCGCGGCCACCACGGCGAGCGAGACGGTGCCGATCCCGATCAAGAGAGCGAGAACGATGCTGCGCTTCATGTCATGCCTCCTCGCGGACGCGGCCGGACGCCGTTGTTCGACGCCAGCCGCCTGCTTCCGTGCCCCTGCCGGCGTGTCGGCGCAGTATAACAGTGCGTAGGCGCACCCCTATGCGAGCGATGTCGATCGGCAGGCTGGAGGCGATTTTCCAACGATCGGAGCGGGCGCTGGCGCACGGCGTGCCGATCCGCAAGACGAGCGCGGGCATCTGGGTGCCGTCGCCGATCTCGATGATTGCGGCGGCCGTCTCGTCGCTGCAGGAGCTGGGGCTGCTCGGCCCCGCGGCGGCCGGGAGGACGGTCCTGGACGCCGGCATGGGCGACGGCCGGGTGGCGGCCGTCGTGGCGGCGCTCGAGCCGTCGCACGCCGTGTACGGGATCGAGCGGGACCCGGTGCTCTACGCCCGGGCCGCGCAGAACCTGCGCCGGGTGCTGCGGATCGCCCGCGGCCGTCCCCGGGTGCAGCCGGTCGAGGGCGACTACTGCGACGTCGCCACCTACGCGTCCTGCGGGCTCGATCTGCAGACGGTCGGCGTGGTGGTGAACTATCCGGACGGCAACCAGGAGCGGCTGGCGCGCTTCATCGCGGCGCACGCCGGTCCCGGCGCCAGCCTGTGCCTGTTCACACACGACCGAGCGCTGCAGATCGACGACCTGGTCCTGCGCGCCGAGCGGGACCTGCCTGCGGAGTACGGCCCGGACTGGCGGCTCGCCGTCTACCGCGGCCGCCCGGGCGCCGGGCGCGGATGATGCGCCGGGGCAGGAGCCCGCGGCAAGGGCCCCGCTGCATTCGAGCGGCGATGCATCCCGCAAGGGACGGTGCTGGACCATTGTTCAGCGGGGTCGGATATGGCCAATATGCTCCCTCGTCGCGCCTTGTTCGGGCCGTGCGCGGCGTTGTCACGACCGGCTCTCGGTGCGACGCGGGGTTTTCACCGCGGGCTCCTCGCCACGCGCGCCCGCCGGCGCGACTTGCTTCCGAGCGGCGTCGTAGGGGACTATTGCGTTTTGCCGAGAAATCGATTGGGAGGACCGGACATGGACCGTCGACACCACGCTGCGCTGCTGATCGCGTTTGCGTTCGTCTGCTTCGTTCCCGGCGTCGTCGTCGCGCAGATCGAAACCGAGCCGCGCAGCGGCTGGACGCCGCCGCGGACGCCGGAGGGCGTCCCGGACCTGCAGGGAGTCTTCACGTTCCGCACCATCACGCCGATGCAGCGCCCGGCCCAGCTCGAGGGCAGGGTGACGCTGTCGGCCGAGGAGGCGGCCGCGTTCGAGACGTCCGAGAACACGCGCCTCAACCGGGACCTGTTCGACCCGATCACGGGTGCGCCGAGCGCCGGCTACGCGCCGCGGGCCGAGGGCGGCGTCCTGTCGTACAACGAGTTCTGGTACGAGCGCGGCGTCGAGCTGACGCGCGACAGGCGCACGTCGCTGATCGTGGATCCCCCCGACGGGCAGATCCCGTACACCGACGCGGCGCGCGAGAAGATCCGGGTCACGCGCGCGAACCTGAGCGCCGGCTTCGCCGATTCGTACACCGACCGGAGCCTCGCCGACCGCTGCCTCATGGGCTTCAACTCGGGCCCGCCGATGGTGCCGAGCGCCTACAACAACAACGTCATGATCCTGCAGACGCCGGGGCGGGTGGTCATCTACAACGAGATGGTCCACAACGCCCGGATCATTCCGACCGACGGCAGCGCACACGGCGACCTGCGGCAGTGGGTGGGCGACTCGCGCGCGCGCTGGGAAGGCGACGTGCTGGTCATCGAGACCAGGAACTTCATGCGCGAGACCGCCTTCCGCGGATCGTCGGCCGATACGCAACTGGTCGAGCGGCTGTGGCGGGTCGATCCCGACACCGTCCTGTACGAATTCACGGTCGATGACCCGCACTCGTTCACGCGCCCGTGGACCGCGCTGTTTCCCCTGCGGCGAACCGACGGGCCGCTGTTCGAGTACGCCTGCCACGAGGGCAACTACGGCCTGGAAGGCATTCTGGCCGGGGCGCGGAACAAGAACACCCAGGCCGTCGAGGGATCACGATAGGACCCTGCCGACCGTCCGGCGTGCGCGGATCCGCTGCCGCCGCACTGGCGTGCTGTGTGGCGGCAGTCGCGGCTGCCGCCGGCGCGCCGCAGCCTGCGGCCGCTCCCGGCGGAGTCGTCGCCTACGAAGGCGCACGCCTCATCACGGGTCTGCCGGCCGCACCCGTCGAGGACGCCGTGCTGCTGGTTGCGGACGGCGCCGTCACGGCCGTCGGCGCGCGGGGCGAGCTGACGCCGCCGGCCGGCGCGCGGCGCGTCGACCTGTCGGGCAAGACGGTCATGCCGGCCCTGGTCAGCCTGCACGGGCACGTGGGCTTCCAGGACGGTCCGAGCTACGCCGCCGGCAACTATACGCGCGCCAACATCATCGATCATCTCCGGCGCTACGCCTACTACGGGGTCGGCACGATCGTCTCGCTCGGGACGGACGCGGGCGACGCCGCCTTCGACATTCGCGACGAGCAGGCGGCAGCCCTGCCCGCAACGGCGCGACTGCGCACGGCCGGGAGGGGGCTGGCGGCCCCGAACGCCGGCCCGGGAGCGCTCGCGCTGCGCGGCTCCGCCTACGGCGTGACCAGCGTGGAGCAGGGGCGTCGGTACGTCGCCGAGCTCGCGGAGCGCGCCGTGGACGCGGTCAAGATCTGGGTGGACGACCGCGGCGGGACGGTGCGGAAGCTCGAGCCGTCACTCTACCGGGACATCATCGACGAGGCCCACGCCCGGGGCCTGCGCGTGGTGGCGCACGTCTTCTACCACGACGACGCGTGGGAGCTGGTGCGCGCGGGGGTCGACGGCTTCGCCCACCTGGTGCGCGACCGCGAGATGGACGATGCGCTGATAGCGGCAATCGCCGAGCGGGATGTGTTCGTGATGCCGAATCTGGGCGTGTCCGAGCGCCGCCTGCATGCCGACGCCCCGGGCTGGCTCGACGATCCGTTCCTGGCCGAGAGCGTGCCGGCCGCCGTCCGGCGCCGCGCGGCCGATGCGTTGCGCATGCCGGAGGCCGACGCGGCGCGCGCGAGGCAGCTCTACGGTGCGATGGAGCGCAGCCTGAAGAAGCTGGCGGCCGCCGGCGCGCACGTGGTCCTGGGCGCGGATTCCGGGGTGCGGGATCACTTCTTCGGCTACGCGGAGCAGCGCGAGCTGGAGCTGATGGTAGCGGCCGGACTGTCGCCGGCCCAGGCGATCGTGGCGGCCACCAGCCGCGCGGCGGAGGTCCTGGGTCTCGGCGACGTCGGCAGCCTCGCGGCCGGCAGGTCGGCCGACTTCATCGTGCTGGACGCCGACCCGCTCGCCGACATCGCGAACACGCGGCGCATCGCGGACGTCTACCTGCGCGGCGCGCGCGTCGACCGGCCGGCGCTGCGAGCGGGATGGGCCGAGTGACGGCCGCGGCCGGGCGCGTACGATCGGCTAGAATCGCTCGTGGCGGAGGCCACGGACGACGATGCTGATCGAATGGACCGAGTTCGTCGACTTTCTGCGGACCCGCGTCCAGGAGCTCGCCCGCACCGAGCTGGACCAGGTGCGCTACGGGAGCGTGGACCTCGCCTTCCTGCTCACCCTGGTCGTCGCGGCGGCCATCCTGCTCACCCTGTTCCGACTGGTGATTCGCCGCCGCAGCCATTCGCGGCATCATTCCGGCCATCTGATCGACCACAAGCTGCAGCGCGGCCCCGTGGTGCGGGCGCTCTACCATCTGCCGAAGCTGCTCCTCATCCTGGCGGTCGTGGTGCTGCTGGTGGCCGTGTCCGACCCCTTCCTGACCGCGACCGAGGAGGTTCGGGGCGACGTGGAGTCGAGAGTGCGGGTCGACCTCGTCGACACGTCGCTGTCGATGGCCTGGGAATTCCCGGACACCGGCAAGTCGCGGGCCGAGGTCGCGCGGGAGGCGCACCTGCAGTTCCTGGAGATGCGCCGCGAGAAAAACGATCGGGTGTCGCTGTGGCTGTTCTCGTCCTATCCCTACATGGTGGACGACTTCATCCTCGACGACGAGATCTACTACTTCCAGGTGTTCGAGGCCCCGTACGTGACGGTCAGGCTGCTCGCCCCGCAGTTCCGGAGCACCCGCGACCAGATCTACGTGCCGCCCGACAAGGTGCGCATCATCCCGACCGAGGGCACGACCAACCTCATCCGGGCGCTGCGGTCGATCGTGAGGCACTTCGACAGCGACGAGGCGAGCGCCGGCGGAGCGGCGAACCAGCATCGCGCCGTGCTGATCATCACCGACGCCGACGTCGACGAGGTGCCGTTCGCCGAGCTCGCGGACCTGAACCGGCGGAACATCGTGCCGTACATGATCTACATCAACATCGGCGACGCGGACCGCAGCCGCATCGCCGCGCCCGAGACGCCCCCGCTGGTCGAGACCATCCGCGAGTACGGGGGCGACTACTTCGACGTCACCGATCAGGACAGCCTGATCCGGGCCTACGAGGCGATCGACGAGCTCGAGGCGGTGCGCGTCGAGCTGACGCACCGGGCCATCAAGACGCCCATCTACTCCCGCTTCCTGCTCGTCAGCCTGGCGCTGCTCGTGGTCGGGATTCCGGCCGGCTTCCTGGCCGAGCTGCTGTGGGGCACGCATCCCTGACGCTGCGGCGGGTTGCGCGCGCGCGGCATCCTGGTAAAAGATGAGGGAGTTGGCGCGTCGGTCAGGGAGGTGGCAGATGGGGAGCAGGGCTGTCGCGGTATCGTGCGGAACGATCGCCGTGGTCTTCGGGCTGGCGCTGGCGGGCACGAGCGCGCTGGCGCACCATATCGAGGTCAACGAGTTCGACCGGTCCAGGGCGGTTACGCTCACCGGCGAGGTCGTCCGGGTCGAGTGGATCAACCCGCACCCCTGGATTCACATCCGCGTCGCCGGCGACGACGGTCGGGCGGAGCGCTGGATGGTCGAAGCTGCCGCACCCATGAACCTGCTCCGCCGCGGGTTTTCCCCCGACTCGATCCGGCCCGGCACGCTCATTACCGTCGACGGCTATCAGTCCAAGCATGGCACCCCGCTCGCGAGCGGCCACACGCTGACCTACGCGGACGGCAGCCGGTTCTACATCGGCTACCTGGGCCTCACCGGCACGGGCGAGTCGGGCAACTGATCCGCGGGCGGCTGCACAAGATCACTCTTGTTTGCCGATAGAAAGCTTATGATCCCCGTGTGCCTGCGGTGCTCCTCGCCTGGATTGGTCAGACAGACCTCGACTGCGCGGCGGGGAAGCGGCAGGGCACAGGCCCCAGTGCCAGCGTCGTAGCGGCCCGCGCCTTCGACGCGCTGGTGCTCCTCTCGAACTACGCGGCCGAGCGGAACCGCGTGTTCACGGACTGGCTGTCCGGGACGGGCGCGCCTCCCGTTCACCTCCGGCCGGAGCCCCTGGACGATCCGACCGACTATGGAGCCATCCACGGGGCGGCCGTCCGGGCACTGGACTTTGCCCGGGACACGTTCGGTGCCGACGCGGACCTGGCGGTACACGTCAGCCCCGGTACCCCTGCCATGCAGGCGGTGTGGGTTCTGCTTGCCAAGACCCGCTATCCCGCCGAGCTGATCCAGTCGCACGCGCAGACCGGCGTCCGAACGGTGTCCGTCCCGTTCGACATCGCGGCCGAGTACGTGCCGGCGCTGCTGCGGGAAACGGACGCGAAGCTCGCCCGCCTGAGCGCGGGCCTGCCGCCCGCATCCCCCGCACTCGAACGGATCATCGGCCGGAGTCCGTTGATGGTCCGCGCGAGGACGCGCGCGCAGCGGGTGGCGCCCCACGATGTCACCGTCCTGATCGAGGGAGAGTCCGGAACCGGCAAGGAGCTGTTCGCGCGGGCGATCCACGCCGGGAGCCGCCGCCTGCGCGGCGCGTTGGAGGAAGTCAACTGCGGCGCGCTGCCGGAAGGGCTCGTCGAGTCGCTGCTCTTCGGCCACGAGCGGGGCGCGTTCTCGGGCGCGGACCGCGCCCGCGCCGGCCACTTCGAGGCTGCGTCCGGCGGCACGCTCTTTCTGGACGAGATCGGGGAGCTCCCGCCGGCCGCACAGGTGAAGCTCTTGCGTGTGCTGCAGGAGAAAACCGTCCGCAGGCTCGGATCGGACCGCGACATCGCCGTCGATGTCCGGATCATCGCTGCGACGAACCGCGACCTGCGGGCGGAGGTGTTGTCCGGCCGGTTCCGTGAAGACCTCTACTACCGGCTCGCCACCGGCGTGATCCGGCTGCCGCCCCTCCGCGAGCGCCCGGGCGACCTGACGCCGCTCATCGATCACTTTCTGGCTGCGGCGAACCGCAAGTTCGCCGACCAGCCCGGCGTGGAGCAGAAGACTCTTTCTCCCCCGGCAAGAAACCTTCTGCTGCGACACGCGTGGCCCGGCAACGTCCGCGAGCTCCAGGCGACCATCGATCGGGTCGTGCTGTGGGCGCCCAATCCAGCCGTCACCGCGGACGATGTGCAGGAGGAGCTGTTGGCGACCGTCCGGGGTGCCCCGGCCGATCTGCTGGGCCGATCCCTCGGCAACGGCCTCGAGCTCCCGAAGCTCGTGGCCGATCTGGCGCGCCACTACCTGGAGCGCGCTCTCGCGGAAGCGGCCGGGAACAAGACGCGCGCCGCGGAGCTGGTCGGCTTGCCGAGCTATCAGACGTTCACGAACTGGATGAACCGCTACGAGGTGAAGGTGCCCGCCGCGAACCGGCGGCGATGATGGCACGGACGTTGCTACGTAGGTATGACGATGCCGGATGAACAGCAGGATCGCACGAACAGAGCGCCGCTGACTACCGCGTTCGAGATCGAGAATTTCAAGGGGATTGGCCGGCCAGTGCGGATAGATCTGCGGCCCATCACGCTGCTCTTCGGGAGCAACAGCGCGGGCAAGAGCACGATCCTCCATGCGTTGTGCTACGCCCACGAGATCCTGAGCCACCGCAACGTGGACGCCCATACGACGGAGCTGGGCGGGGATCAGATCGACTTGGGGGGCTTTCGAAACTTCGTTCACGGGCACGATCCGGATCGGCCGGTGCGACTGCGCTTCGAGTTGAACCTGGAGGGGTGGCGCGTGCCGGATCCGCTGTGGGACAAGATCGAGTCGCCCATAGAAATCGAGGGGTTCGGTGGAGGACTTCCCCGCTGGTTGGAAACGGTCGAAACCGGATGGGTGAAACTGGAGGTCGATGGACACCACGAGCATCCTGGCGTGGTCAGCTACGAGGTAGGCGTCAACCAGGCCCTCGTCGGCCGTATCTGTTCGCGCCGCGGGGATCGGACGAGTCTGGAGTTCAATCCGGTGCATCCGCTGCTCGAGCAGAACCTGAGGATCACTCAGAACCGATGGCTCGGCGCCCCAGATTCCAATACGCCAGTACCGAAGGTATTGCCAGACGCGGAGTCGTGTATCTGGCTGACCGCGGATGGAGAGAACCCGAGCATACCGCTAGGGCAGTTGTCTTCGGCCCTGCCGTACTGGGATGATGTCCTCGTTCCGCACCAAGACAAGTGGCGCAGCATTGTACGCGAGGTACTTGAGGTCGAAGGTCCGAGGCGGGAGAGATACCGTGAGCCTTCATTCAGTGAATTCCAGGTGGTCGTGTCGAGCCTGCTGGTTGGCATCGGTCGGAGCCTGCGTGATGAATTGGGATCTCTCCGATACTTGGGCCCGTTGCGCGAGATTCATCGACGCGATAGCTCGGGAGGGTGGCGTTCCAACGGTCGAGGTTGGGCGAACGGTTCCGCCGCTTGGGATCTTCTGAACGATAGCGCCGCAGGTGACTCCAGCGTGATTCGGGGCGCGAGCGATTGGTTGTCGAACGAGGAACGGCTCGACACGGGGTACGAGCTGCAGGTGCAGTCCGTCGTTGAGTTGCCCGGAGACGAGCCGCTGGTTACGGAACTCCTGAGGTTGAAGTATCAGGAGCGGACCAGCACAGGCTCCGAGCAGCCGGGCCGCGAAGCTCAGCAATCTGCGAGTGACGTGCTGAGGACCGCCGATCCCTCGCTGGTCGATGCGCTGGTCGAGCGGGTCAGGCAGGGGGTTCGCAATAGGGTCGAACTGGTGTCGACCCGGATCGACCGACCCGTGCGGACATCCGACATCGGCGTTGGTATTTCCCAGATCCTGCCGGTGGTAGTAGCGGCACTCGATCCGGACCGACCGCAAATCACCGCCATTGAACAGCCGGAGCTCCACGTCCATCCTAGGCTGCAGGTCGAGCTCGGCGACCTGTTCGCGCAGCAGGTCGTCAATGGAGGAATCTTCCTGATCGAGACCCACAGCGAACACCTGCTGCTGCGGCTCATGCGCCGCATGCGGCAAACGAGCGACAACACGTTGCCCGAGGGCGCCCCAAGGCTGCGGCCGGAGGAGGTAGCCTTGTTCTTCGTCGAGCCGGACGGCACGCAGACTCTGGTCCGGGAGATGCCTCTCAACGAACGCGGAGAGCTGGTGAAGGCGTGGCCGGGTGGCTTCTTCGAAGAAGACCTGCGCGAGATTTTCTGATGCCGCTGCTCGCCGACTACGCCATCACTCCCGACGTGTTCGATTTGGCCTCGTACTCGACCGCTGGCGAGTGTGAGGCCCGCCTGGACAGCATCCGCCGGGTTATGCTCACGGAAGGGTTCGTGCGCGATCTCCGCGTCGGAGAGTGGCGTGGCGTATTCGATCCCGACGTGCGTCAATGGCACCGCCGAGGCTTGGAGTTGGTCAAGGAGCTGGCCAAACAAGGACGCCTCGTTCCGTGTCCGCCGACGCTGCCCGAACCGCCCCTGGATGATCGAGGCTGGTGTGCGGAGGCCCTCGCGACGCACGAGCGGAGACCGCTCACCGGCGGCGTGATCGTGACGGGATCGGTCAAGGACTGCTTCTGGAATGCGGAGGCGGTCGCCCGGGTCGACCGGCTGCCAGGTGCAAGATGGTGGGCTGCAAGAAGCCCGTCAGTGCGGTTGACCAGGACCCTTGCCGAATACGAGGCGCATCTCGATCCGATCCTGCGCTGTTCGAATTCGGTCATGTTCATCGATCCGCATCTGCATCCCGGGAAGCGGAGATACGACGGATTCGGAACGCTCCTGCAGCGAGCCGGATCGAGGACACCCGCACCGAGGATTGAGATCCACCGCGTCTGCTACGAGGGCCCCCGCCGAGACCGGTGTTTCCCGGACTTCGCACCCATCTTTCGTGGTGCCCTGACCGAATCGTTGCGCCTCGCCGGTCTCACCGCAACCGTTCACATATGGGACGATTTCCACGATCGCTACGTGATCAGCAACCTCATCGGAATTTCGCTGCCCAACGGCTTCGATACCCCCAGTGCCCCCGGTTCCGTGACAACGTGGACTCGACTCGGAAGAAGGGACCGTGACGACGTGCAGCGGGAGTTCGATCCGGCGGCCGGACGGCATGTCCTGCGAGACCGCTTCGAGGTTCCATAGGCAGGATCCGCCACTACGAACCGTTACCGATGGTGTCCGACAAGGAGTCGCGGGTGTTGGCATGCCCATTGCTTTCAGGATGTGACGATGCCGGATGAACACCATCACCGCGCGGAGCCCGAGCCGTCGCCGGTGGCGGCGGAAGCCGTTAGCAGCCCGTGGTGAAAGTCGGGGAACGGGCCTGGCCTGGGCGCGATCGAGCCCGTAGACTGAACAGCTATGGCGATGGGCAAGAAACCGGCCGCGCGACCAGGGGCGCCGCTGTGGGTGACGACGGCGGATTTGCCGACGAACGCGGGGCATCCGTTCTTCGAGCGTCTGAACCGGGTTCTGGACGAGGCCGGGTTCGACGCGTTCGTCGAGGGGCTGTGCGCGGTGTTCTACGCGACGCGGATGGGGCGGCCGAGCCTGCGTCCTGGGCGGTATTTCCGGATGCTGTTCATCGGCTACTTCGAGGGTCTGTCTTCGGAGCGTGGGATTGCGTGGCGGGTGGCCGACTCTCTGAGCCTGCGGTCGTTCCTGGACCTGGATGTGACCGAGGCGGCGCCGGACCACTCGACGCTGTCGCGGACGCGTCGTCTGATCGACGACGAGACGCACGAGGCGGTATTCACGTGGGTTCTCGAGCAGTTGTCGGCGGCGGGTCTGGTCAAGGGGAAGACGGTGGGCGTCGATGCGACGACGCTGGAAGCGAACGCGGCGATGCGGAGCATCGAGCGGCGGGACACGGGAGAAAGCTACGAAGCGTTCCTTCGGCGCTTGGCGGAGGCGTCTGGGGTGGAGACCCCGACGCGGGCGGATCTGGCTCGGTTCGACCGGTCTCGCAAGAACAAGAAGACGTCGAACAAGGACTGGCAATCGCCGCAGGACCCGGACGCGAAGATCGCGAAGATGAAGGACGGCCGGACGCACTTGGCTCACAAGGTCGAGCACGGGGTCGACATGGAGACGGGGGCCATCGTGTCGGTGACGGTGCAGGATGCATCGGACGGCGATACGGCCACGCTGCCGGAGACGCTGACCGCGGCGGCCGAGCAGGTGGAGTTGGTGCAGCCGGACGGTCGAGGGGTCGAAGAGCTGGTCGCTGACAAGGGGTATCACAGCGACGAAACGCTGGTGGCTCTCGGCGAGGTCGGGGTTCGGAGCTACGTATCGGAGCCCGAGCGCGGCCGGCGCGTCTGGCAGGACAAGAAGACGGGAGAGACGCCGCCGGCGAAGCGTGCTGCGCAGCAGGCGTTGTATGCGAACCGGCGGCGTGTGCACGGGCGGCGGGGTCGTCGCCTGCAACGCTGCCGGGGCGAGATGGTGGAGCGTACTTTCGCGCACATGTATGAGACGGGGGGCATGCGTCGGGTGTTTGTGCGCGGTCACGAGAATGTCCGCAAGCGGGTGCTGATCCAGGCGGCTGCCTGCAACATCGGGATGCTCCTGCGGCGCCAGACCGGCATCGGTACGCCCCGGAGCCTGCAGGGGCGGGCTTTTTCGGCGATTTTCCGCCTGATCGACCGCCTGATCGACCACTGGGGGCGTCTGACGCGTCCCTGGGGCCTCAAATGGACACCGCCGGCGCCCGTCGGCTCAATTACTCATCGCCAAGCGGCCTGAACAGCAGGGCTCGGCGAACCGACTTCTACCTCGGGCTGTTAGCGCTGCGGCGACGACTGGAGAGGCGGCAACGCCGGGAAAGCTGCCGCTGATCACCGCCGTCGAGATCGAGAACTTCAAGGGGATCGGCGAACCGGTCCGAGTCGACCTGCGGCCGATCACGCTCCTGTTCGGGTGCAACAGCGCCGGCAAGAGCACGATCCTCCACGCGCTCTGTTACGCGTACGAGATCCTGAGCCACCGCGCCGTCGACGCGCGCAAGACCGAGCTTGGAGGCGACCAGATCGACCTGGGCGGCTTCCGTAGTTTCGTCCACGGGCACGACTTGAATCGGCCGGTGCGGCTGCGTTTCGAGTTGAATCTGGAAGGCTGGCGCGTGCCGGATCCGCTGCTGGAGAACATGAAGCGTGAGCTCGTGCCGGATGAGGCATTGGTCGATGAGTGGGCCGATCGCTTCGACTGCGCCGGACTTGGGCGATCCGGTTGGGTGGAACTCGCCGTTGTCTGGAGCAGGTCCAGCGAGAGTCCGGCACTTGCCGGCTACGAGGTGGGGGTCGACGAGTCGCTCGTCGGCCGCATCCGCACGGACGATCGCGGGAACATTGCTCTGGAGCTCAACTGGGGGCATCGGTTGTTCGACAGCCTCGGCCAGGGACCTGACTGCCTTCGCGGAACGGTACGTCTGCGCTACCCGCTGCCGGCATGGGAAGAGGTGCTCGGGGTCGATCTTGATCCGGAAACCGACCCTGTCGAGGCCAACGTTGACGGGCCCAACTGGTTCGTGTTCCTGGCGCTGATCTCCGGTCCGCTCGTCGGTGTCGGCGACATCCTGCGCCGTGAGCTCGCGAAGCTCAGGTATGTCGGGCCGGTGCGTGAACCGCACCCGCAGACCGACGTCGAGTCAGGCATGCCCGACCGGGGAGCCTGGAGCGACGGCTCGGCCGCCTGGAGCCGACTCCTGCATCACGACGCCGCGGCCTACCCGTCCGTCGCTGACCCGCTCGACGACGTGAACGACTGGCTGGCGCGTGCCGATCGTCTCGACACGGGTTACCGGCTGCGCCGGCGGTCGACCGTGGAGATGGACGCAGACCAGCCCCCGGTGAGCCTGATTCGACGCCATGAACGGCTCTTCGGAGAATACCGGGACGAGGACGGCACGGTCGATTTCGGCAAATGGCGGCGGAAGTTGGCGGAGATCGTCGCCCCTCTGGCCGGACGCGATCCTGATGATGTCGAATCTCGAATCACACCACGTCGCGATGACGAAAGCAGGGCGGCGAGCCTGGAGGGTTCCGGCCAGGACAATGCGCCCTCCGAGAGAGTCATCGAATCGGAATCAGTAGATAGGGGCTTACGGTAACGTTTCGCTACGTGCCGGGCAAGCGAGGCGAGACGGCCTGCCGCGCGGCAACGCTCGGCGTGTCGAACCGCTCGCCAGCCAGGATCTGCCCGATCGTCAACATCTGCATCCGCGGGTACTTCACGCCGAGCACGTCCAGGTCGCCAGCTTCCGCCCTGAGACTGGCGAAGTTCTGAGCCTTCCGCGGCGACAGGTCGTTCATGACGATCAGGCCCGCCAGCAGCGCATCGTCGCGCCGCAGCACGTCGCCCAGCGCCCGCACGTCGGTGATGTTGACGTTCGCGCCGCCCTTGACCTCGATCACCATGCTCTGCAGCTCCTTGGCGTCCGGGACGGCGAAGTAGAGTCGCCCGTCGATCCCGCCGTCTGCCGTCTGGCGCGTTGTCACGAATCCGTCCACCTGCTCGACGGCCCACTTCTGGAAGTGGTACTTGTCGCGCTTCCACAGGTCGTGGGCGCCCTCGACATCGCGGGGCACGCCGCGCACCTCGAAGTCTGTCCCCTCCACCAGCCCGCAGCGGTCGGTCAGCCGGATGCGCGCCACGCGCTTGATCGCGTGGATGGCGATGTCGATCCCGATCCAGTTTCGCCCGAGCCGGTGCGCAGCCTCCAGGGTCGTCGCGCACCCACAGAACGGGTCCAGAACCACGTCACCCTCGTCGGTGCTGGCGCGGATCACGCGCTCCAACAGCTTCACGGGCTTCTGCGTTGCGTACCCCATGCGCTCCTTGTGGGAGCCGGTCAGGGCCTTGATGTCGTCCCACCAATCCGACACTGGAACCCCCCGGCTGTTCTCCAAGTAGACTTTTCGCTCGGGAACCCCTTTGCCGCCCTTCGCTTGCCGAATCAGGCCTTCGTCTTCGAGTTCCTGCATCCGCTCTTGCGGGAAACGCCATGTCCGCTTGAATCCTCGAAAGTCGTAATCGTAGCCGCCTCCAGACAAGCCGCCCGCATGGAGTGGCGCGGTGCGATACCGCCCCTTCTCATCGGAATGTCGGTACGCCTGCCGGATGTACTTCGGGTCAAGCTCCGTCCACTGGCGATTCTGCTTAGGCTTGTCGGACCGGCTGTAGACCAGCAACGTGTCGTGGACATTCCCAAATAGCTTCGCATCGTTGTGCGCTCCATAGCGCCGCCAAACAACCTCACTCTGGAAGTTGTGGCCGAATACGCCGTCGAGCATGACCTTGATGTAGTGGCTCGCCGTCGGATCGCAGTGCAGGTACAGGCTCCCGGTCGACTTCAAGAGCACGCGCATGTGAGCGAGACGGATCACCATGTACGACAGGTACGCCAGCAACGCTGGATTCGTCTTACGTAGCGCGCCCATCCATACCTTCCAGAACTCGGCGACATCATCGGGGATGCCCGTATCGCGCACGAGGATCGGCATATTGCGGATCTCCCGCTCGCGCTCCTCGGTCAGCGTCCACATGTCGCAGAACGCCTCGATCTGGTCAGGCAGCGGCCGGCCGGTCTCGTCCTTGTAGATGCTGTGGTAGTTGCGCTTCGAGTTGAAGGGCGGGTCCAGGTAGATCAGGTCCACGCTGCCCGCCTTCATGTTCTGCATGACGGTCAGGCAGTCGCCGTACCAGAGCGTGTTCACGCCACCGCCCCGGCAAGGAACGGGGTGAACCGGTCCGGCACGTCACGGTCGTTGTAGCTGGCGCACTGCTCGACGACGTAGAGGCCGGCGTACTTCCGGCTGTAGTGGTGGTGCGAGCCGTACCACGCACGCTTCAGGCCGCTCCAGAACCCCTCGATGGTGTTCGTGTGGATCGTCCCGTCGACGTACTGCACCGCGTGGTTGACGAAGGCGTGCTGCATGACGGACTCGACCGAGTTGTAAGCGGCCAGCCCGTCCGACATGAGCATCGACCCGGCCGGGTCGACGTGATCGAGGATGAAGCGCTTCAGGCCGGCCGAGTTGATCTCGGACTTGGCAGCAGGGCGGGCAACGACGCGGCCCCCGCGTTCAACAACGCCAACGACCGGGAGCTTGTCGGTGCCACGGCCGCGCCTTGACGGTCGATTCTGGCCTTGATCTTGCTGTGTGTGTGTGTCGATACGATCCGTCGGTTGGCCTTCCGGGGCTTCCCGCCGATATAGCACTCGTCGGCCTCAACAATGCCGTGCAGCAGGCCGGCGTTGGCATCCTTCGCCAGCTCCATCCGCACGCGCATCGCCAGGAACCACGCCGACTTCTGGTTCAGCTCCAGGTCGCGGGCGAGCTGGCAACTCGAGATCGACTTCTTCGCGTTCAGCAGCAGCCCGATCGCCAAGAACCACTTCTGCAATGGGATCTTCGTCTTCTGGAAGATCGTCCCGTGGAGTACATTGAAGCTGCCATGGCAGTCGTGGCAGTTCCAGCGGCCGACGCGAGCGCCGTCAGCCTTGCGGCCGACGCGCAGCGATCCGCAGTGCGGGCAAGCCGGACAGTCGCCCCAGCGGACGGCTTCGAGGTGCGCGATGCAGGCTTCGTGATCCGGGAACCGGTTGAAGACTTCGATCAACCCCATGCACAGGATTATCCCATTTCACGGGGGTTGTGTCAAGCCCCTATCTACTGATTCCGCATCGAATTCGCACGCAAGCACGGCCGGGAGATGGCTGAACTCGTCGGCGCCATCACCGCCCTCGAGGAGGGCCGCCCGCCATCGGCCGTCAAGGCCCTGGTCCGCACAATCGCCGCGGCGCGCGCCCGAACAACGCTTCAGCTTCTGACCGTCGGCTCCCAACTGCCCGTGCGGACGTCCGACATCGGCGTCGGCGTCTCGCAGATCCTGCCCGTCGTCGTCGCGGCGCTCGATCCCGACCGTCCGGGAATCACGACCATCGAGCAGCCGGAGCTGCACGTCCATCCCAGGATGCAGGTGGAGCTCGGCGACCTCTTCGCGCAGGATGCTGCGCCTGCTGCGCCGCATCGAGGAGACGCACGGCGGAGAGTTGCCAGAGGGAAAGCCGCCCCTGAGGCCCGACCAGGTGTCCGTCGTGTTCGTGGAGCAGGTCGACGGCGAGGTCAACGCGACACCACTGCGGATCGACGAAACCGGCGAGTTCAAGGACCGCTGGCCGCACGGGTTCTTCAGGGAGCGGGCCGCCGAACTTTTCTGATGCTCCACCAGTACGCCATCGAGCCTGACGTGCTCGTGACGTGGGACAAGTGCCGCCACACGCTGAGTCTGATGGGCTTTCAGCATGGGAGGGCGATTGCCGCCTATCCGTCGTGGAGCAAGTGGAAGCAAATGACCCTGCGGGCCTGCAACGCAAGCGCGAATTGCGGCGAGAGGGAATTCCAACGAATTCACGAGAAACTCCGCGACTCGGAGCGGAAGGTCGTGCGAGTTGACGGGGCGGACGACTACGATGGATCGATCTCGCCAAGCGAGGAATGCTGGATTCGGAACGCGACCGCGCGCCAGGATGCAAAGGGGACGTTCCACGCCATCCTGGCCACCCGCAACCCGACGAGGCACCGGGATGTGGTATTGGAAGAAGACATAGACGAAAACGATTCCAGGCTCGAAGTGCCGCGTGAGGTATCGGTGCTGCGAGAACCTGGGCCGCTGGCCGCGCATGTGCGGACGCTTGTTCGGAACAGCCGTTAACAGCCCGAGGTAGAAGTCGGTTCGCCGAGCCCTGCTGTTCAGGCCGCTTGGCGATGAGTAATTGAGCCGACGGGCGCCGGCGGTGTCCATTTGAGGCCCCAGGGACGCGTCAGACGCCCCCAGTGGTCGATCAGGCGGTCGATCAGGCGGAAAATCGCCGAAAAAGCCCGCCCCTGCAGGCTCCGGGGCGTACCGATGCCGGTCTGGCGCCGCAGGAGCATCCCGATGTTGCAGGCAGCCGCCTGGATCAGCACCCGCTTGCGGACATTCTCGTGACCGCGCACAAACACCCGACGCATGCCCCCCGTCTCATACATGTGCGCGAAAGTACGCTCCACCATCTCGCCCCGGCAGCGTTGCAGGCGACGACCCCGCCGCCCGTGCACACGCCGCCGGTTCGCATACAACGCCTGCTGCGCAGCACGCTTCGCCGGCGGCGTCTCTCCCGTCTTCTTGTCCTGCCAGACGCGCCGGCCGCGCTCGGGCTCCGATACGTAGCTCCGAACCCCGACCTCGCCGAGAGCCACCAGCGTCTCGTCGCTGTGATACCCCTTGTCAGCGACCAGCTCTTCGACCCCTCGACCGTCCGGCTGCACCAACTCCACCTGCTCGGCCGCCGCGGTCAGCGTCTCCGGCAGCGTGGCCGTATCGCCGTCCGATGCATCCTGCACCGTCACCGACACGATGGCCCCCGTCTCCATGTCGACCCCGTGCTCGACCTTGTGAGCCAAGTGCGTCCGGCCGTCCTTCATCTTCGCGATCTTCGCGTCCGGGTCCTGCGGCGATTGCCAGTCCTTGTTCGACGTCTTCTTGTTCTTGCGAGACCGGTCGAACCGAGCCAGATCCGCCCGCGTCGGGGTCTCCACCCCAGACGCCTCCGCCAAGCGCCGAAGGAACGCTTCGTAGCTTTCTCCCGTGTCCCGCCGCTCGATGCTCCGCATCGCCGCGTTCGCTTCCAGCGTCGTCGCATCGACGCCCACCGTCTTCCCCTTGACCAGACCCGCCGCCGACAACTGCTCGAGAACCCACGTGAATACCGCCTCGTGCGTCTCGTCGTCGATCAGACGACGCGTCCGCGACAGCGTCGAGTGGTCCGGCGCCGCCTCGGTCACATCCAGGTCCAGGAACGACCGCAGGCTCAGAGAGTCGGCCACCCGCCACGCAATCCCACGCTCCGAAGACAGACCCTCGAAGTAGCCGATGAACAGCATCCGGAAATACCGCCCAGGACGCAGGCTCGGCCGCCCCATCCGCGTCGCGTAGAACACCGCGCACAGCCCCTCGACGAACGCGTCGAACCCGGCCTCGTCCAGAACCCGGTTCAGACGCTCGAAGAACGGATGCCCCGCGTTCGTCGGCAAATCCGCCGTCGTCACCCACAGCGGCGCCCCTGGTCGCGCGGCCGGTTTCTTGCCCATCGCCATAGCTGTTCAGTCTACGGGCTCGATCGCGCCCAGGCCAGGCCCGTTCCCCGACTTTCACCACGGGCTGGTAAGCTATTCCTCGTTGACCCGCACTTCGATCCGTACTATCCGAAGTGGCGGTCGGTAGTGAGTTCATGCATCGCGTTGGCGGCGGAGACCGTGCACGACGAGTCCGAGATCGAAATCCATACCCTGGATACGGACCAGAAGCGGAGTTTCCCCGAGTTCGAGAACCATTGCCGGAGGCACGTCGTACCCGCGATCGGCGGCAAGATCGCGTCGGTCCGGGTGTCCCGGTGGACGAAGCGTGAAAGCACGGCACATGACTTCCACGCCCGGTATGTGCTGACGGATCGCGGTGGCTACAAGCTCGACAAGGGACTCGACGAGGAACAGGGCGTCGAGCAACTTGTTTCTCTTCTGGACGACAGTGCGTGGCAGAATCTCTACGACATGTACAGCAATCCCGAACGGTACTTCGATAAGGATAACGAGTTCACAGTGCTCTGACGGACCCGCCCGCCGCTGCCCTCTTTCAGAACCGGAAGCCGAGCGACATCAGGAACGTTCGGCCGCCGTCGAGGCCGGACAGCCACGGGGGATAGTCGCTCACCGAGGTGCCTTCGCCGAACCGGGGCCCCTGCTCGTAGGTCGTCGGCAGGCCCAGGTCGTCCACCGGTCCGTCGTACACCGGGTTGACCGTGGTGTCCCAACCGATGAGCGCGTCGTTGTTGAGCACGTTGTACAGCTCGAACTTGAAGTACGGCCGTGCCGTGCGCCAGATCGGGATCTGGTACTGCACCGAGACGTCGAGCAGGCCGTAGCCCCTGAAGCTCTCGGTGCCGCGCGCGTCGAAGTACAGATCCTGCGACGTGGGGGCGTTGGCGTACCCCAGCTCGTCGAGGATCGCCTGCTGGCGGTCGGTCAGCCCGATGCCGCGCGCCACGCGGCTGTAGACCTGCCCCGAGTTGTAGCGCCAGATGCCGCCCAGGTCGACGTCGCCGGCCCAGCCGAGCCCGAGATTGTAGATGCCCCAGACGCGGACCTTGTGCCGCTGAAAGTCGTTCAGCCGGCCGAACGGGTACAGTCGGTCGGCGGGGAAGATCTCCGGGTAGTCGAAGGCGACCGACGGGATGCCGGGCTGGTTCGTGGCCTCGCCCTCGAAGTTGCCTTCGTTACGGAGCTGCACGGTGTAGCTGCCGTCGAGCTGGAGGCTGCTGGTCACCCGGTAGCTGCCGTCGAATTGCAGGGCGTCGTAGTTGCGCTGGAGATCGTCCGTGTTGCGGAAGACCTGGTTCACGAACGTGCCGTAGCTGCGGCCCTCGCGCATGATCTCGGTCGCGCCGGTCGTCAGATCCAGGAAATCCTCGATGAAGCTGCCCGCCCGCCGCCGGATGTAGGTGGCCTTGAGGTAGCCGCCGGTGCCGAGGGTGCCGCCCGCCGACGCGGTGAACTCCTTCGTCAGCGGCGACTTCAGGTCCGGGTCGAGGAAGACGTTCTGCGCGGCGAACGAGCCGTCGACGATGAGGTAGTTGTCAACGTCGAAGCCGGGGGCGAAACCGCGGCCTTCGCCCGGCGGCCCGGTGTAGATGCCGATGAGCACGTCCGGGTTGCCGACGTTCGTGGTCTCGGAGAACTGCGCCTCGCTGTACTTGCCGGCGTAATGGCTGTAGGTGCTCTGGATGGTGAAGCGCCCGTCGCCCAGCGGGTCGTACGCCAGGCCGAGCCGTGGCACGAGCGAGCTGGTGTCGACCGTGGTGATGCCGCCGGTCGCGTCGCTGTCCACGGTCTCGCCGCGCACGCCCAGGTTGAACGAGAGGTGCTCGTTGAGCGCCCACTCGTCGTTCACGAAGAACGACGTGGTGTCGATGTCGATGCGCGCCCCCCGCGTCGCCAGCCAGTTGAAGATCAACGACCGCGCGCCCGGCGTGAAGACCGGGGTCAACTGGTCGTCGGCGTCGACCAGCGGGCCTCCATCCGGACCGACCGCGTAGTCGGTCCGGAACACGTAGCCGGTGGCGGTCTGCGAGTTGCCGCCGATGTTGGTCGAGGTGTAGCGCTCGAACCCGGCCTTCACGCTGTGCGACCCGGCTGACCGGCTCGACAGGAACCAGGTGACGTTGCCCGTAATCTGCCGGTTGTTGCGATCCTCGGGGTCGGTGGCGTCGAAGTACGGGGCGTTGTAGTGGCCCAGCGCTCCGGTGCGCGTGATGAACGGCGAGTCGAAGATGTCGGTCGAGGTGCCGCCGGTGTTGCGGAACCCCTGCCGCTTCTGCGAGTACTGCAGCTCGGCGAACACGGTCGAGCTGAGCGAGCCGCGGTAGGTGGCGACGAACAGGTCGTTGGGGAGCTGGCGGTCGACGATCGCGCCGGGCACGACGCTGAACGAGAAGCTAGGCCGTGTCTGCCCCCTTGGGTTCCGGAGGTAGCTGCCGGACAGCGTGTGGCCCGGCGCCACGGTCGCGGTCAGCTTGATCTGGTTCCGGTCGTTCGCCTCGGACGACGTGTAGGGGATGCCCGTCTCGTTGAACGTGTCGGTCTCCTCCGATCGCGTGAACCGGCCCGAGTAGAAGAACCAGAGGCGATCCTGCACGACGGGACCGCCGAGGGTGATCTCGTGGCTCAGGTTGTTGCCGAGGTCGCCCTCACGTTCCAGCGTGCCGCTCTCCCGCTCGAACGGCGTCACGGAGGTCCAGCTCGGCTTGTACATGTTGAGACGGTAGCTGCCCGAGAAGTCGTTGCCGCCGCTCTTCGTGATCACGTTGATGACGCCGCCGGAGAACCGCCCGTACTCCGCGGAGATGCCGGACGTCAGCACCTGCGTCTCCTGGATGGCATCCTCGACGAAGAGGCTGTTCGCCGTGCCGAACAGGTTGTCGTTGACGTCGACGCCGTCGACCAGGAAGACGTTGTCATACGCGAACGCGCCGTTGATGGTTACCTGGCCGGCGTTCGGCGTGTTGTCCGTCAGGCCCGGCTGCAGCTCCGCTATGCGCCACGGCAGCCGGCTCGTCGGCAGGGCGTACACCTCGTCCGCCGTGATGTTGGAGCTGGTGATGGTGGTCTCGAGAGGCGTCGGGACGACGCCCACCACCTCCACCGTCTCGACGACGCCGGCGGGCGCCATCACGGCGTTGACCCCGACGTCGCCGCCCAGCGAGACGGTCGCCGTCTCGACGATAGCGGCGAATCCCGAGAGCTCGAAGAAGACACGGTACTCGCCGGGCGGCAGCGCCAGGATCCGGTAGTTGCCGTTGATGTCGGTCACCGTCGTGCGGACGCCCTGCATTGCGTCGGAGCGGACGGTCACGGTCACGCCGGGCAGGACGAGGCCCTGAGCGTCGAGCAGGGTGCCGCGGATGGTGCCGGTCTGGCGCCCCTGGGCAGCGGTGCCGGTCGCCATCGCGGCCAGCAGGGCGGCGGTCAGCAGCAGGACCATCGCTGCGCTGACCCGCCCGGCGGCCGGCGGGCATTGTCCGGGTGCCGTCGGAAGGATTCGAGACATTGTCAACCTAGGTGGTGGGGTGGCACGGTGATGCCACGGGAACGATCAAGGCAGATTCTGCTCTGTGTCCTACAAATTACCGACACGTTCCTACTCCAGATGCCAGCATACACGGAACGGTTCCGGTACCCTCACGGCCAGGCGAGCCGCGGCGGTGGCCACCTGACACGGAACGCGTTAACCTGCGCCACGCGGGCGCAGCAGCCCGGACTGGAGGTTGGCAGTGCGTGACTTCTTCAGGCGACGGAGATTCCTGTCGGCGCTCGGGCTGGGCGTGCTCGCGGCGCCGTTCGCGGCGCGGGGCGTCGGCGCGTCCGGGGCCGGCGCGCATCCGGGCGGGACCGGATCGCTGGCGGCGAGCCTGGAGTCCGGCGAGCTGCGCGACCGGTTCGAGATCCGCGAGCTGCTCGAGCGCTACTCGCACACGGTGGACTTCATGGACTGGGAGCGGCTCGACACGGTGTTCACCGACGACGCCACGGTCGCTACTCCGCGCTCGAGGAGTCGTTCGGCGACTGGCCGCACTTCGCCCGCGGCCTGCAGGGGATACGGCGGCTGTACGAGATAGTCATCCCGCCCAACTACGGCACGCTGCACCACATGTCCAACCACCTGATCGCCCTGTACGGCGACCTGGCCCGGGTGCGGACGTACATGCACGTCGGCGGGGGCAGCGCGTTCGCCGGCATCTATCTGTGCGGCGTCGTGCGGACCCCGGCCGGCTGGCGCATCCGCGACTATTCCTGGGCGGCGCACACCCGGGAGAATCCCGCCGACGCCGAGCGCATGCGCGCCTGGATGCGGAAGCCTGCCGAGCAGGCCTGAGCCCGCGTGGCGGCGAGCGCGGCATCTACCCGCACACCGGGCGTTTCAACGCGGGACAGCGGATCTGGTACACGTGGGCCGGGCCGGCGAGTGAGGCTCGTTGCGGGGCGGCGCCGGATGCAGCGGCGCCGCCCCGGCGCAGCTACTGGGCGGGGCTGCGTGCCGCGGCCTGTCCCTCCACCGTGTACGTGAAGAAGCCGATCATCATCTCCTCCCACGTCTGGTCGCCCCAGCGAACCGTCGCGGTCGGGTCGGGATTCGCGCGGTTGGCCGCCGAGTTGTCGAAGTGGGCGCTGACGTGCATCTTCGACCCCCTGGGCAGCAGGAGCGGCTCGGCCAGCCAGTAGTCCGTCTGCCAGCCGAAGTCGAAGCGCGGCACGCGCAGGACGATCTCGCTGCGGCCGTCGGGGTAGGTGACCGTGTACGTCATGTCCTTGCCGCGCAGGTGCATGTGCGGATGCATCGTCCAGACGTTGACGTCCGCGCTGAAGGTCGCCTCGGCTTCCACCTCGTGGTTCGCCGCCCCCGGCGGCAGCTCGAACACGGGGTTGAGGATCATGCCGGTGCGAATCTCGCGCGCGGGCGGCTGCTTCGCGAAGATGAGGCCCAGCTTCGAGCGGTCGACGCCCGGCTCGCCGTCGGTCGTGTAGTGCATCTGGAAGACCAGCGTCGAGCCGGCCGGAATGCGCTTGGCAGTGCCGGGCAGGTAGACCGGCGCGTCCTCGCCCACCGCCCAGTTGACCAGCATCGCGTCTCCGCCGCCCACGGGACGCTGCCCGGCGCGTGCGGCCAGGGCGCGCAGGGCCTGCGGCGACGGCCGCTGCCCCTCGGGCAGGATCGGCCGCACGGATACCACCCTGGGCCGCGTATTCGGCTCCGGCTCCCGCACGTAGACGACGATGTGGTGGACGTGCGCGCGGTCGCCCGGACGCGCCTCGCCGGCCTGCATCCAGCGGTCCTCGGTGAAGTTGGTGGGCACGTCGAAGTACTGGTACTCGACCGTTCCCGTGGTCGGCACCTCGTAGTCGACGGGCATCTCGAACACCATGTCCGGGGTGCCGATCTGCCAGCCCTCGGTGAGCGCGGGCAGCGGCGGCAGATCCGTCGGGTCGCCCTCGCGGGCGCCGCCCGTCACCCACGCGGCGATGGTGTCGATCTCCGCCTGCGTGAGGCTCAGGTCGTTGCGGAAGACGCCGTAGCGCCGGTCGGCGTGCCACGGCGGCATCTCGCGCGTGGTCACCTTCTCGTGAATCGCACGCGTCCAGGGCCGCGCCTCGCGGAACGTGATGAGCGACATCGGCGCCACCTCGCCCGGCCGATGGCAGCTCACGCACTTCGCGAAGAAGATCGGCGCGACGTCCCGGCTGAAGGTGGGGATGCTCGCGTTGCCGCCGGGCGCCTCCTGGGCGTTCAGGTGTCCAGCGAGCGGGCTCCCGCCCAGCCAGATGCCGACCGCAGCAACGAAGGCGCCGGCCCGAATCCCCTTGCAGATCATGCTCTCCTCCCGTCCTCGCGTAACCCCGCCAGAGTCGCTGTAACCTGCTGAAAACAGACGGGTTGGGCCGCAGGGGCGGGCTTTCGCCAGCTTTCCTGTTCCCAATTCGCGACGGGAAGTCCCCGCACGTCTTCGGACCGAAAGCGACGTCGGCGCCCCCTTCGTTCGGTCCGATCGTGCGCCGGCAGTCGGTGTCCGTGCAGCGTCCAGTGGACAATTTTCCCCTCAGGTTCCCGCGGGGCGAGGCGGGCGAATAGCTCGGCCGCCGTTCCGCACTCGATGATCCACTCACCGACCTGCGCCAGCCGGCCCGCATCGGTCACGTCCGCCAGCGCGGCGGCCAGCTGCTGCCCGGTCCACTTCTGCACGTTCTCCGACAGCAGCGTGTGCATCTCCTCCAGCTCCGGCAGTGGCGCCGAGGCCGCCCCCGGCAGCCGCCGCGGCAGCAGCATCTGCGCGACCCAGTTGCCGCGCGACCAGGAGATTCTAGTGTCCCGTCCGATAAATGGATTGACCTAATAGCCTTCACACCCTATCGTATAGGGAATGGCCCGTCCGGTCTCTGTCCTCGAAATCACGGACCCCGAACGCGCCGAGTTGGAGCGGCGCGTGCAGGCACCCACCACCGCCGTGCGAGACCACCTGCGAGCACGGATCATCTTGCGACGGGTCGCCGGGCTGTCGCAAGAGCAAGTGGCGGCGGAACTCGGCGTCAGCAAGGCTTGCGTGAACAAGTGGTCGCAACGGTTTGACCGGGAGGGGTTGGCGGGCTTGCGGGATCGGCCGGGTCGGGGGCGGCAACCCTCGATCGCGCCGGAAAAGGTCGAACACGTCATCCTCCGGGCAACCCAGCCGCCGGCGCCTCGGACGCGATGGAGCGTGCGCACCATGGCCGCCGCGGCGGGGCTGTCGCCGGACAGCGTCCACCGGATCTGGCGCGCCAACGGCATCAAGCCCCATGTGGTGAAGACCTTCAAGGTATCCAACGACCCGCAGTTCGCGGAGAAATTCTGGGACGTGGTCGGCTTGTACCCTGGATCCGCCCGAGCGGGCGCTCGTGCTCTGTTGTGACGAGAAGAGCCAGTGTCAGGCCTTGGAGCGCACCCAACCGGGCCTGCCCCTGCGGAGCGGGGCGGCCCGGACGCGGACCCATGACTACCGGCGCCACGGGACGGTCACGCTGTTCGCCGCCCTGAACTACCTGGACGGCAAACTCATCGCGCGGACCGAGGCGCAGCACACGCATGTCGAATGGCTCCGGTTTCTCAAGCAAATCGACCGGGAGACCCCGCCGCGGATGGATCTGCATCTCATCGTCGACAACTACTGTACCCACAAGGATCACCGCGTGCGGGCGTGGCTGGCGAAGCACCCGCGGTTCCATCTGCACTTCACGCCGACCAGCGCGTCGTGGCTCAACTTGGTCGAGCGCTTCTTCGCGGACCTGACCCAGGACGTGATCCGAGAGGGCAGTTTCGACAGCGTCAAGACCTTGGTGGCCGACATCGAGGACTACCTCGCTGATCGGAATCTGACGCCCAAGCCCTACAAGTGGAAGGCCAAGGGCGAGGCCATTCTTCGCAAAATCCAGCATGCCCGTGCGAGTCTGGCCGCACAACAGGACGCCACCGCTTAAGTAGCCCTATTTGTCGGACAGGACACTAGGCAGCGCGCTTGCCCGTGATGGCCTCACGCAGACCTTCGAGGAGGCCTTCCAGCTTGGCCATCTGGATCTCGAGCGTGTGCAGGCGAGTGCCGAGTTCGACGAAGCGCTCTGCGTTCCGCTTTTCAGCGTCGGTCAAATCGCTCTTGAGCTCGACGAACCGGGCTTCGTTGCCCTTCTCGGCAGCGGCCAGGTCCGCCCTGGTGCGTTGTTCGGCAGCGGCCAAGTCCGCCCTGGTGCGTTGTTCGGCAGCGGCCAAGTCCGCCCTGGTGCGTTGTTCGGCAGCGGCCAAGTCCGCCCTGGTGCGTTGTTCAGCGCGGGTGATGTAGCGCCACAGCAAGGTGAACCCGCCGATGCCGAGGGCAGTGAGGGTGGTGCCCGTGCCGAGGATGGTCCAGATCTCAGGCGTCATTTTGCCCGCATCGTCCATGAGATGATGACCTCATCATACCCCGCCGGTCGAGGCCGTGGCGTAGTCCTTGATGAGCAGCGGGTCACCTCAGAGCGCGTTTTCTCGAACACCGGTCGGCACACACCCGCCTCGTTGCGTTGTTCTTGAAAAGAGGATGAAGGCTGTGGGCGCTGTGCGAAACCGCGTCTGCGCGGTTTCGCAAGCTGCTGTGGGCGCGTCGTTCGCGTCCATGGCAGCGACAGCGTCCATAGCCCGGCGCTTGGTGTCAATGGCAACCGAAAACTGCACACTTCTGGCAACTGAAAACTGCACACATCGGGGGAGCACGCCGCGGGCGGATCCGGCGTTCTCCGGTTGACGTCCACCAGGCGTTTCGGGCCGGACGCAGGGAGCGGAGCGACCGGAGTCCGGCCCGAAACGCGGCGCGAGGCTGCCGGGCCGGCGGTCACGTCGCGACTCCCTCGCGGCGCTTGTCAGCGGCAGTCCGCAGCCACTGCTGATGCTCCCGCAGCCGGTAGCTGTTGCCCCGGATGTTGACGACGTGGCAGTGGTGGAGCAGGCGGTCGATGAGCGCCGCCGCCATCACCTCGTCGCCGAGGACGCTGCCCCATTCCTCGAAGCCCTTGTTCGAGGTCAGCACCGTCGACGCCCGCTCGTGCCGGGCGTTGATCAGCTGGAAGAAGAGCACGGCGCCGTCCTGGCTGACCGGCAGGTAGCCGATTTCGTCGACGACCAGTAGCGCCGGATGTGTCAGCACCCGCAGCCGCCGGGTCAGCTCTCCGGCGGCCCGGGCTTCCGTGAGCGTGTCGATCAGGCCCGTCAACGTCCCGTAGTAGACGCGGCGGCCGGCCTCGGCGGCCGTGACCGCGAGGCTGATCGCCAGATGCGTCTTGCCCACGCCGGGCGGACCAAGCAGGATGACGTTCTCGGCGCGGTCGAGGAATCCGAGCTCGTGCAGGCTCTCGACCTGTTCGCGCTTGATGGATGGCTGGAAGGCGAAATCGAACTGTGCGAGCGTCTTGACGGCCGGCAGGCGCGACGAGCGCATCGCGGCCTGCAGCCGGCGGTTGTTGCGCAACGCGATCTGAGCGTTGAGCACCTGCTCGATCGCTTCGCCGGCGGTCACCGCGCCGCTGTCGACCTGGGCCAGCACGTCGTCGACCGCTTCGAGCGCGCCGGGCATCTTCAGGTCCGCCAGCATCGCCCGCAGCCGGTCGCGCCGGTCACTCGCCGTCATCGCGCCGCCTCCGCGTAGACCCGCAACGAGCGGCGCTCGACCTTGACCGTCTCGGGTACGCGCCGATGCACCGGCGCCGGAGCGGACCGGACGCTGAAGCGCCGGTAGGGGTGGTCCGCCAGGGGGCGTAGTGCCCTACGCTCGTCCCGCTCGAAGCGGTCCACCGGGCGCTCACCCGTCGTGCCGTGCCGGCGCACGTTGGCCGTCTCCTCCAGCCAGCGCGACGCCTGCTCGTTGAGGTCGTCGTCGTTGATGAACGTGCGGCCGTAGAAGAAGCCGTCCCGGATGTAGCGGATCGGCCGCTCCACCTTGCCCTTCGTCCGCGCCCGATACGGCCGGCACGCCCGCGGGTGGAACCCCCAGTGCGCCGCGAAGCGCAGGAACTCCGCGTTGAGCACCAGCTCGCCGCCGCCCACCCGGCCGTCCGACAGCACGACCGCGCGCATCTGGTCGAACAGCAGCTCGTTGGGGACGCCGCCGAACCGCGCGAACGCGCTCTCCAGCCCCGCGGTCAACACCGCCATCGTCTGCCGGCGGTAGAAGTGCAACCACAGCAGCCGGGAGTGACTCAGCACCACCACCAGCGCCTGCCGCCGGCCCCAGGGCAGTGTGAACGTCCCGAAGTCCACCTGGCCCTGGCGTCCCGCCGGCGTCTCGAACCGAACCACCGGCTCGGTCGCCGGGCGTGGACGCACCGCCCGGACGTAGTCCCGGACGCGGCTGTAGCCGCCACGGTAGCCTGCCGCCCCGATTTCGTCGAACAGCCGCTTCGCCGACAACTCCGGGAACTCCTCGAGACGCGCTGCGATGATCCCCGTGTACGGCGCCAGCTTGTGCGGCACTGGTGGCCGCGGAGAGTAGCGCGACCTGCCCGACGACAGGTCCCGGTCGAGCTGGCCGGTCACGACCCACTCGTGGATCGTGCGCCGACTCACCCCGAAACGCCTCGACAACGCCGCCTTCGAGACGCCCCGTGCCAGGTAGTGCTTCAGCAGCATCCTCGTCTCCCATCCGTGCATCTGCGCCCCGCTCCCTCGCTGTTGGATCCACCAACATCGTGGGACGCAGACCGGCCCCCGCCCACCAGCAATGTGTGCAGTTTTCGGTTGCCACAAATGAGAGATTTACACTTGCCGCCAACACTTGGCGACCAGCGCCAGCCCGACGCCGCCGCAGGCAGGGTCTTCGCCTTCCAGCATGGAAGCATTCAGCCCGGAGCGACCCGCGCTAGGGTGTGACGCAGGAACGTCCATTGCGCCGGAAAACCGCGGTTTTCCGGGGGGTCGCTCCGGGCTTTTCCCCGACCCTTTCCCCGGCTCCGTGCTTGGATCGTGGTGTTCGGTTTGGTCAATGAAAGCAAGGGTCCACGGTGGATTGAACGTGACGGGGGGTGTGACGACCGGTGTGACTGGGGCTGTGACTCGGTCACAGGGACGCGGTCACGGTCTGGCGCGGCGCTATCGGTGTAATCTCGGGCTGGGTGAGCGTTTTCGACAGTGGTGATCAGGCCGCCGGACAGATCACAACCGAGCAGGGTTGCCGCCCTTCCTGATCCGCTGCTGGCCGCCCCGGTGATCCTCCAGATTGCGCTGAACCGATCCGATCCTGCCCCGGTCGAAGCGACGCACCAACGAGTCAGGTGCAGAGTTGACGGTCGACATCAGATGCTGCATGGATCGAGCGGGAGCACGAACGACACGAGCAGATCCCGGAGCGATGACGAGGATCCGGGCAGTGAAGAGCGGGAGTCGGGCGGCCACGATCAGAGGAACGGAAACTGGCTCATCACATCCGGTTGTATGCGATGAGCCAGCATACTCCGTGCGCCGTGACAAGGCGCCGTCCCTCAGCGGGTGCGAATCCCGCCCGGCAACTGTCGCTCCAGCCGGTAGCAATCGGAGCGGATGATGGAGGCAACGACATCGTTCGAAGCACTCCGAGACGGGCCGCCTTGGGCGGCTCAGCGACCATGCGGGCCGCAACGCGAGTGAACGCCGAGCAGGCCTCGAAACGGCTAATGCGGAAGCCGACCCGACTGGGTATCGGGGAAGGCTGCCAGCGGCCGGGAAGCGAGCGACGCGAGCACCGGCCGGTTCCGCCGGGGTATTGGCGGCAGCACGCATGGAAGCGGGGGACGGCCGCAACACGGGAAGCCCTGGCGGTGGCGTGGCACGCGCCAACCGACAGCCCGCGAGGGTCAGGTCGGGCCGGTCAGGGTGGCGGAGAGGCCCGTAGTACCGGGGAAGCCGGGTAACGCCGGTGGAGGGAAGGGGCCTCGGTTCGAGAGCAGCGCTTGACGGAGGACGGGACGTGGGGACTGGCGAGAGCCTATCAGCCTCAGAACGGGTTCAGCGACTCCAGAGGGTGCTACATGCGAAAGCGAAGGGGGCTCCGGGCTTCCGGTTCTACTCGCTGAGCGACAAGGTGTGGCGCGAGGACGTGCTCGCGGTCGCCTGGCAGGGCGTGCGCCGCAACGGCGGCGCGGCCGGGGTGGACGGCGAGACGGTCGCGGACGTCGAGTCGCAAGGGATGGACCGGTGGCTGGGAGCACTGGCGCGGGACCTGAAGGCGGGGACCTACCGGCCGCTTGCGGTTCGTCAGGTCCTCATCCCGAAGAAGCAACGCGGGAAGTTCCGGCCGCTGGGCATTCCGTGCCTCCGGGACCGGGTAGCGCAGACGGCGGCGATGCTCGTGCTGTCGCCGATCTTCGAGGCGGACCTGCAACCGGAGCAATATGCGTACCGGCCGGGCCGCAGCGCGCATGATGCAGTCAGGCGCGTGGAGCGGCTGCTGAGGACGGGCCACCGGGAGGTGGTCGACGCCGACCTGTCGGACTACTTCGGCCAGATACCGCACGCGGAGCTGATGCGGTCCATCGCGCGTCGCGTGAGCGACGGACGGCTGCTGGGCTGGGTCAAGGCGTGGCTGGAGATGGCGGTGGAGGAGGACGACGGGCACGGCGGACGCCGCCGGACGAACCGGGCGCGTCGGGAGCGGAAGGGCACCCCGCAAGGGGCGCCGATTTCGCCGCTGTTCAGCAACATCTACATGCGCCGCTTCATCCTGGGCTGGAAGGTGCTGGGCTATGCCCGGCGCTTCAAGGCGGAAATCGTCAACTACGCGGACGACTGTGCGCCACGAAGGCGCAGAAAGGAGGCCGCGATGGCCGCCTAGCTGCAGCCATGCTGCACGAGGGATGAGGGCAGGCCCCTCGGAGCCGCCCGGCAGGGGGAGGCTCCAAACCGCCGTGCGCTGCCTCGGTCAAGAGCCGAGGTGGTAAGCGTCACGGAAACGGCGCGGCGCGACCGCGTCAGGTAGGGTGCAGGGAGACGAAGTGAATGAACCACCGGCAACGTGTCGAAAGCGTAGGGACGGTGTCGAAACCGGGGCGAGTCGTTAACCCGGGACAGGTCCAGCGGGAGCCTGCAGCTTGGCTGGTCGGCACCCGGCATAAAGGTGGCGTGACCCTGCACCAGGCCCTTGTGTGGAACGTGGGAACCTGTCGCCTCGATGTGAAGGGAGAAATCCAAGGGGCCGACCCCCGAGGATGAGAAGCCCGATGCGAGGCACAGGGGCGGAGCGACCCGTACGAGCGATGAAGTCGAGGAAACTCGATGGAGCAAAGGGGTCGCGTCATCCAGTGTGTCCTGACGGTCAACCGCGCGGGCGGGAGGAGCCGTCGAGCCACGCGAAGCCGTTTCGTATTTCCAAGTGGGTGGTTTGGGAGGCCTACACTCGAGTCAAGGCGAACCACGGAGCAGCTGGTGTCGACGCCGAATCTGTCGAGATGTTCGAGCAGGACCTGAAGAACAATCTCTACCGGATTTGGAATCGGATGTCGTCGGGCACGTACTTCCCGCCTCCGGTCCGTTCGGTTGGAATACCGAAGAAGGACGGAAGCGAGCGCCGCTTGGGCGTACCCACTGTCGCCGACAGAATTGCCCAAACGGTGGTCAAGATGTACCTGGAACCGGAGGTAGAGCCGCAGTTCCACCCCGATTCGTATGGGTACCGCCCGCGGAAGTCAGCGGTCGACGCACTCACGGCAACCCGGCAGCGATGCTGGCGTTACGACTGGGTGATCGACCTTGACGTCCGCGGCTTCTTCGACAACCTGGACCACTCGCTCGTCATGCGAGCGGTCAGGAAGTACACACGGTGCCAGTGGATTCTGCTCTATGTGCAGCGGTGGCTGACCGCTCCCATGCAGCAGGACGACGGAACCCTGGTGCCGCGCACGACGGGGACGCCCCAAGGGGGCGTCGCGAGCCCACTCCTGGCCAACATCTTCCTGCACCTCGCGTTCGACGACTGGATGCGGACCACGCACCCGGACGTTCCGTTCGAGAGGTACGCGGACGATATCGTCGCGCACTGTCGGACGGAGGCGCAGGCGCAGCAGGTCCTGTCGCACATCCAACGTCGTCTGGCGCAATGCCGGCTGGAGGTGCATCCGGAGAAGACGCGTATCGTCTACTGCAAGGATGACGACCGGCCGGGGCAGTATCCCACGGAGCAGTTCACCTTCTTGGGCTACACGTTTCGTTCACGTCGGGCGAAGAATCGATGGGGTCGGTACTTCATCAGCTTCATCCCGGCGGTGAGCAATGCGGCGGCGACGCGGATGCGGCAGACGATGCGGCGTTGGCACCTCCCTCGGCGCAGCGACAAGGCCATCGACGACTTGGCCCGCATGTGGAATCCGGTCCTTCGCGGCTGGATTCAGTACTACCAGCCCGTGGCAAAAGTCGGGGAACCGGCCTGGCTCCGGCGCGATCGACCTCGTACACTGAGACACGATGGCAATGGGCAAGCGACCGGGAGCGCGACAGGGGTCGCCGCTGTGGGTGACGACGGCGGATTTGCCGACGAGTGCCGGGCATCCGTTCTTTGAGCGTCTGAACCGGGTTCTGGACGAGGGCGGGTTCGACGCTTTCGTCGAGGGACAGTGCGCGGTGTTCTACGCGGCGCGGGTGGGGCGTCCGAGTCTGCGTCCCGGGCGGTATTTCCGGATGCTGTTGATCGGGTATTTCGAGGGCCTGTCGTCGGAGCGTGGGATTGCGTGGCGGGTGGCCGACTCGCTGAGCCTGCGGTCGTTCCTGGACCTGGATGTGACCGAGGCGGCGCCGAACCACTCGACGCTGTCTCGGACGCGTCGGCTGATCGATGTGGAGACGCACGGAGCCGTGTTCACGTGGGTTCTCGAGCGGCTGTCGGAAGCGGGTCTGGTTCGGGGCAAGACGGTCGGCGTCGATGCGACGACGCTGGAAGCGAACGCGGCGATGCGGAGCATCGAGCGTCGGGACACGGGCGAATCGTACGAGGCGTTTCTGCAGCGTCTGGCGGAAGCCTCGGGGCTTGCGACGCCGACGCGCGCGGAGTTGGCGCGTTTCGACCGGTCCCGAAAGGGCAAGAAGACGTCGAACAAGGACTGGCAGTCTCCCCAGGATCCGGACGCGAAGATCACGAAGATGAAGGACGGTCGGACGCACTTGGCCCACAAGGCCGAGCACGGGGTCGACCTGGAGACGGGCGCCATTCTCTCGGTGAGTGTGCAGGATGCGTCGGCGGGTGATTCAACGACGTTGCCGGAGACGCTGACGACGGCGGCCGAGCAGGTCGAGGCGGTTCAGCCGGACGGTGAGGGCGTCGAAGAAGTGGTCGCCGACAAGGGGTACCACAGCGACAAGACGCTGGTGGCGCTCGACGAGGTTGGGGTCCGCAGTTACATCTCGGAGCCGGAGCGGGGTCGTCGCCGCTGGCAGGACAAGAAGACCGGGGAGACGCCGCCGCAGAAGCGTGCTGCGCAGAAGGCATTGTACGGAAACCGCCGTCGCATTCGTGGCAACCGAGGTCGTCGTCTTCAACGCCGCCGCGGGGAACTGGTCGAGCGGCCTTTCGCGCACCAGTACGAGACCGGGGGTCTGCGTCGGGTGTGGGTGCGCGGCCACGAGAATGTCCGCAAGCGGGTGCTCATCCAGGCGGCCGGCTGCAACCTCGGACTGCTCCTGCGCCGCTTGACGGGCGTCGGCACGCCCCGGAGCCTGCAGGGGCGGACTCTTTCGGCGATTTGCGGACTGATCGGGTGTCTGATCGACCGTTGGGAGCGTCTGACGGTCGCCTGGGGGCCGAAACGGGCACCGGCGACGCTCGCCGGCTCAATTGCTCATTGTCAAGCTGGCTGAGCCGACCGGCGCAGCGAGAGGCCTTTTGCCACGGGCTGCTACGGCCGCTTCTACAAGTCGGCCCTGTATTCGGTCTTTCGCCACCTCAACGGTCTGTTGGTTCGATGGGCCATGCGGAAATACAAGAGGCTCCGGCGCCATCGCCGCCGCGCCACACATTGGCTCGGGGGTCTTGCGCGTCGCGAGCCCCGGCTGTTCGCCCACTGGCATCTGCTGGGGCTGACGCCGGCGGCTGGATGATGGGAGCTGTATGAGCGGAGACGTTCACGTACAGTTCTGCGAGCGCCCGGGGGTGCGATTCCCCCGGGCGACTCACCGTGCGCCACGAAGGCGCAGAAAGGAGGCCGCGATGGCCGCCTAGCTGCAGCCATGCTGCACGAGGGATGAGGGCAGGCCCCTCGGAGCCGCCCGGCAGGGGGAGGCTCCAAACCGCCGTGCGCTGCCTCGGTCAAGAGCCGAGGTGGTAAGCGTCACGGAAACGGCGCGGCGCGACCGCGTCAGGTAGGGTGCAGGGAGACGAAGTGAATGAACCACCGGCAACGTGTCGAAAGCGTAGGGACGGTGTCGAAACCGGGGCGAGTCGTTAACCCGGGACAGGTCCAGCGGGAGCCTGCAGCTTGGCTGGTCGGCACCCGGCATAAAGGTGGCGTGACCCTGCACCAGGCCCTTGTGTGGAACGTGGGAACCTGTCGCCTCGATGTGAAGGGAGAAATCCAAGGTGTCAAGCGACACTCAAAACTGACCCCCTGGCGACAGCGAAAACTGACCCCCGAAGAAACGGCGTATGTCGATCGACTTCCGGCTGTCCACCGCGTCCCGTGAGCGTCGTGGACGGCCGGGACGCCCCGTTCAGGCCGGGCCGCAAGGCCCACAACTGCCATCCGAGCGGCGGGGCGGACGGGGTGTCACCCGTAGGGCCGGAGCGAAGCGGAGGACGTGCGCAGCACGTTGACACGCCGGCCGTCCCGCCGCTACTCGCCCCCGATCGCCCGGCAAGCTGCCGTGCGTTCCGGGGCAGATCCGGGACTCGCCGGCCTGCCGCCGCTCCCGGTAACGCGCCTGCCGCTCCGCGTTGGTCAACGCCACGATCCAACTGCACACCGTTACGTAACGGACCGGTGACAGGCGGCTCGCCCCCCCCCCGACGTTCGCGACGTGAGTCCCTGTCTGTGCTCGTCACGATGTCGGTCGCATGATCAGGACGACGCCTGCGAACGGGTCTCCGACGCGACAGGCTTCGGTGCGGGAAACTTGAGGGCGCCCGCCCGACGCTTCTCCCGCAGCCGGTAGCTCTCGCCGGTGATCGTCAGCACGTGGCTGTGGTGCAGCAGCCGGTCGAGGATCGCGGTGGCGACGACGGCGTCGCCGAACACCTCGCCCCATTCGCCGACCGAGCGGTTCGACGTGATGAGGATGCTGCCGCGCTCGTAGCGCCTCGAGACGAGCTGGAAGAACAGGTGCGCGGCATGCGCCTCGAACGGGAGGTAGCCCATTTCGTCAACGATCAACAGCTTCGGCTTGGCGTAGAAGGTCAGGCGGTCCTCGAGCCGGCCGTCGCTGTGCGCCTTGACCAACGCCGCCATCAGCGCCTGGGCCGTCGTGAACAGGGCCGAGTAGCTCCGCCGGATCGCCTCGCGTCCGAGCGCGATCGCCAGATGCGTCTTGCCGACCCCGGGCGGACCGAGCACCAGGAGCGCGTCCCCGTGCGCCACCCATCGCGACGTCGCCAGCTCTCGCACCTGGCGCCGGTCGACGCTGGGCTGGGCCTTGAAGTCGAAGTCGGCGAGCTCGCGCACCATCGGGAAGTGCGCGATCTTCAACGCCATCTCGATGCGGCGTTCATCCTTGCGCGAGACCTCGCGCTCGACCAGGAACGCGAGCGCCTCACGCAGCGTCAGCTTCTTGTCGGCGGCCTCGTCGAGCAGGTTGTCGAGCTGGTCCCGGATCGCCGTCAGCTGCAGCCGCGTCAGCCAGGCGACCAGCGTCTCGTGGTCCACCCCAGCCATCTCAGAAACTCCCCCCGGCAACGGCCGCATACTCGTCGAGCGGGCGCAGCAGCGCCGGTTTCGGCGCGAGCGCTTCGGTCTCGGCAGGGCGCGGGCCGCCGGCGACGCCGACCAGATGAGCGCGGTCGGTGACCCGCGCATGCCGGCCCGTGTGCTCGACGTGCTCGGCGACAACCGTCGAGCCGTGGTGAACGCGCACCCGGCCACCGCTGACCACCACCCGCACCCGCTCGCCGATCAGCCGCCACGGCACCGAGTAGGCGTTGGTGTCGACCACCACCGCGCAGTCGGCGTGCACCGTCCGGAGCAGGTCCCGCAACTGGCCGAACGCCGGCCGGCCCGCACAGGGGCGCAGGCACTTCGCTTCCCGGGCGAAGCGTTCGAGAGGAACCTCACCGGTGGTGCCATGGCGCCGCCGGTCCGCAATCTCTCGCTGCCACCACGCCAGATGCGCCTCCATCCCCGCCCAGCTCTCGAAGCGATGGCCGGCGATGGCGTTCCCCTTGACGTAGCCGACGCCGCGCTCGTCCTTCCCCTTCGTCCGGGCCCGATACGGCGCACACGCCCGCGGACGGAACCCCCAGTAGGCGGCGAACGCCAGGAACCGGTCGTTGAACTCGACCTCGCGCGTGGCCGGGTCGTGCGCGACCACCAGCGGCCGCGGGTTGTCGACCAGCACCTCCCTGGTCACGCCGCCGAAGTGATGGAACGCAGCCTCCAGGCCGCGAAACCACGACGACTGCCGCTCGTGCTGGAACGCCGCCACGTGGCAGCGCCGCGAGTAGCCCAGCGTCGCCACGAACAGGAACACGCGCACCTGCTCGCCGGCGACCACCACCCGCAACTGGCCGAAATCAACCTGCAGCTGACGTCCCGGGGGCGTCTCGAACCGCACCGTCGCCTTCGCCTCGGCCGTCAGCAGCTGCCGGAACGGCGCGACCGCCCGCTCGACCGTGCGAAGGCTCACGTCGACCCCCTGCTCGCGCAGCAGGTCCTGGCGCACCACCTCGGCATTGCCGCCGTGCTGGAAGAACCGCTCCTTCAGCCACGCCGCCTGATCCTCGAGCTTGCCGCCGCCCGACCGGCGGCTGTACGCCATCCAGCCGTCGGCCGCCACGTAGCGTCTCACCGTGTTCTTGCTGCATCCGAACTCCCGGGCGATCCGTCTCAGCCCCCAACCGAGCTCCCGCAGGTGCAGCATCGCCTCCACCTCGTCCGACTTCATCATCTGCGCCCGTGGCCTCCCCACCCACGGGCCGACATCCTGGCATCCCTTCATCTGCTGACTCCTCCTTGGACAAGGGGGGTCAGTTTTCACTGTCGCTGGGGGGGCAGTTTTCCATGTCGCCTGACACAAGGGGCCGACCCCCGAGGATGAGAAGCCCGATGCGAGGCACAGGGGCGGAGCGACCCGTACGAGCGATGAAGTCGAGGAAACTCGATGGAGCAAAGGGGTCGCGTCATCCAGTGTGTCCTGACGGTCAACCGCGCGGGCGGGAGGAGCCGTCGAGCCACGCGAAGCCGTTTCGTATTTCCAAGTGGGTGGTTTGGGAGGCCTAGCAGCCCGAGGTAGAAGTCGGTTCGCCGAGCCCTGCTGTTCAGGCCGCTTGGCGATGAGTAATTGAGCCGACGGGCGCCGGCGGTGTCCATTTGAGGCCCCAGGGACGCGTCAGACGCCCCCAGTGGTCGATCAGGCGGTCGATCAGGCGGAAAATCGCCGAAAAAGCCCGCCCCTGCAGGCTCCGGGGCGTACCGATGCCGGTCTGGCGCCGCAGGAGCATCCCGATGTTGCAGGCAGCCGCCTGGATCAGCACCCGCTTGCGGACATTCTCGTGACCGCGCACAAACACCCGACGCATGCCCCCCGTCTCATACATGTGCGCGAAAGTACGCTCCACCATCTCGCCCCGGCAGCGTTGCAGGCGACGACCCCGCCGCCCGTGCACACGCCGCCGGTTCGCATACAACGCCTGCTGCGCAGCACGCTTCGCCGGCGGCGTCTCTCCCGTCTTCTTGTCCTGCCAGACGCGCCGGCCGCGCTCGGGCTCCGATACGTAGCTCCGAACCCCGACCTCGCCGAGAGCCACCAGCGTCTCGTCGCTGTGATACCCCTTGTCAGCGACCAGCTCTTCGACCCCTCGACCGTCCGGCTGCACCAACTCCACCTGCTCGGCCGCCGCGGTCAGCGTCTCCGGCAGCGTGGCCGTATCGCCGTCCGATGCATCCTGCACCGTCACCGACACGATGGCCCCCGTCTCCATGTCGACCCCGTGCTCGACCTTGTGAGCCAAGTGCGTCCGGCCGTCCTTCATCTTCGCGATCTTCGCGTCCGGGTCCTGCGGCGATTGCCAGTCCTTGTTCGACGTCTTCTTGTTCTTGCGAGACCGGTCGAACCGAGCCAGATCCGCCCGCGTCGGGGTCTCCACCCCAGACGCCTCCGCCAAGCGCCGAAGGAACGCTTCGTAGCTTTCTCCCGTGTCCCGCCGCTCGATGCTCCGCATCGCCGCGTTCGCTTCCAGCGTCGTCGCATCGACGCCCACCGTCTTCCCCTTGACCAGACCCGCCGCCGACAACTGCTCGAGAACCCACGTGAATACCGCCTCGTGCGTCTCGTCGTCGATCAGACGACGCGTCCGCGACAGCGTCGAGTGGTCCGGCGCCGCCTCGGTCACATCCAGGTCCAGGAACGACCGCAGGCTCAGAGAGTCGGCCACCCGCCACGCAATCCCACGCTCCGAAGACAGACCCTCGAAGTAGCCGATGAACAGCATCCGGAAATACCGCCCAGGACGCAGGCTCGGCCGCCCCATCCGCGTCGCGTAGAACACCGCGCACAGCCCCTCGACGAACGCGTCGAACCCGGCCTCGTCCAGAACCCGGTTCAGACGCTCGAAGAACGGATGCCCCGCGTTCGTCGGCAAATCCGCCGTCGTCACCCACAGCGGCGCCCCTGGTCGCGCGGCCGGTTTCTTGCCCATCGCCATAGCTGTTCAGTCTACGGGCTCGATCGCGCCCAGGCCAGGCCCGTTCCCCGACTTTCACCACGGGCTGTTATGGACGACTGGGCGGCCTACCTCGACGGCGCCAGGGCAACTGGCCGAGACCGCTGGCTGACGTCCTCCGCGTATCAGCCGGTCCATCCCCGCTGATCGCGCCACCGAGCCCGTTACTGCCTGGACGCCATACAGGATAACAATAACACGATTGTGCCGTACACAGCGCAAAGGCGAGCGTCCGCGTATCCTTCAGCATTTCTTGGGGAGAGGACGACATGGCGAACTTTTTCGGAGATAGTACGACAACATCCTGATCGGACCCAGCCGAACAGTCCGACGATGAGCGCCGGCGTCAGCCACGGGATGAGGCCTTCCGTCAGCGGTCGCGCGGCCCCTTCCGCCCGGGCGGGCTCTCCGGCCGGCACGTCGCGCACAGGCCGTAGGGGCGTTCCACCGGCCGCGCCCGGCAGCCCCGGCAGGTGTGGCGGGCGCACAGCCAGCGATCTGCGACCCGCAGCACCTGCTCCTTGCCGCCGCACACGTCGCAGCGCTCCAGCCCGGTGTGGACGTAGCGCTTCACCCGCATCGTCCGACTTCCCCCCGGCCGCTCCATGGGATTTCGCTGCGGTCTGGACGGCGCGGCGTCAGGCGCCCGCCTTGACGGCCCGGCCCGGGCTGTCCGGCTTGACCGGCGCCAGGTTGGCGCGGCGCAGGGAGCGCAGGATCTCGTCGCGCGGGCCGAAGGCCTCCACCCCGCCGGCCCGCAGCACGAGCACCTTGTCGGCCAGCGCCATGATGCCGGCGCGCTGGGCGATCAGCACGATGGTGCAGCCCCGCTCGCGCAGCCGCCGCACGGTGTCGGCCAGCGCCATCTCGCCGTCGCCGTCGAGGTGCGCGTTCGGCTCGTCGAGCACCAGCAGGGCCGGGTTGCCGAACACCGCGCGCGCCAGCGCCACCCGCTGGCGCTGGCCGCCCGAGATGGGCACGCCGCCCACCCCGATCGGCGTGTCGTAGCCGCGCGGCAGGCTCAGGATGATGTCGTGCGCGCCGGCGAGCTGCGCCGCCGCCACCACGTCCTCGTCGCTGGCCGCGCCCAGCCGCGCGATGTTGTCGCGCACGGTGCCGCGGAACAGCTCGACGCTCTGCGGCACGTAGCCCACGTGGCGCCCGCGGTCGGCGTCGGGCCAGGCCGTCACGTCCGCGCCGTCGAGCCGCACGTGGCCCGTCGACGGCTGCAGCGAGCCCACCAGCAGGCGCACCAGCGTGGTCTTGCCGGCGCCCGAGGGCCCCACCACGCCCAGCACCTCGCCGGCCGCGATGCGCAGCGAGATCTGGCGGATGATGGGCAGGCGCACGCCCGGCGGGACGTAGTTCACCTTGTCGAACGTGACGTTGCCGGCGGGCCGCGGCAGCACCGTGCCGCCCTCGTCGGCCGGGGCGCGCTCGAGCAGCTCGGCCAGCCGCTGGTAGGCCGCGCGCGCGCCGACGAAGAGGCGCCAGGAGCTGATGAGCTGCTCCAGCGGGGCCAGCCCGCGCGCGGCGATGATGGCCGAGGCCACGATGCTGCCGGCCGACATCTGGTTGCCGATGACGAGGTAGCCCCCGACGCCCAGCATGCTGGCCTGCAGGCCGAAGCGCAGCGCCTTGGCGGCGGCCGAGATGCCGCCCGAGGCGTCGGTCGCCGAGGTCTGCTGGTCGAGGCTGCGCGCGGTGGTGTCCTGCCAGCGGCGCGCCAGGTCGGGCAGCATGCCCATGGCGGTGATGGCGTCGGCGTTGCGGATGGCGGCGTCGGCGTCGTTCAGCGCGCTCACCGACGCGCTGTTGGCCTCGGTGAGCCGCTTGCGGGTGGTCAGGTCGTTGAGCGCGGCGCAGGCGAACAGCGCCACGGCGCCGAGCAGACCGATCCAGCCCAGCACGGGGTGGATGACGAAGACGATGGCGAGGAAGACGGGCGCCCACGGCGCGTCGAACAGCGGCATGATGCCCTGGCCGGCGAAGTAGCCGCGCACGGTGCCCAGGTCGCGCAGCCCCTGCGCCGAGACGCCGCCCCCGGCGCGCCGCGCCTCGGCGATGGCGCCGCCCAGGATGGGACTGCCCAGCTCGCGCTCGAACCAGGCCCCCACGCGCGCCAGGATGCGGTTGCGCACCGCGTCGAGCAGGCCGAAGGTGGCCAGCCCCACGGCCACCATGGCGCTCAGCGCCAGCAGCGTGTCGATGTTGCTGGTCGTCAGCACCCGGTCGTAGACCTGCATCATGTACATCGGCACGGTCAGCATCAGCAGGTTGACGCAGGCGCTGAACAGGGCCACGCCCACCCAGGCGCGCCGGCACGCCGCCATGGCCTGCTGCAGGGGGCCGAGCTGCTTCGCTTCCATTCGCGTCCTCAGGAGGCCGCCGCCGCCTCGCGGCCGGCGCCGGCGGGCCGGTCGTCCGTCACCGCGCCGCCCTCGAGCCGCACCACGCGGTTGCAGACGCGCTCGATGAGCCGCTCGTTGTGCGAGGCCAGCACCAGGATGCCCACGTCGTCGAGCAGGGCGTGCAGCCGGGCGTTGACCTTCTCGAGGAAGGCCGCGTCGCCCGCGCCGATCCATTCGTCCATCAGCAGGATCTCCGGCTGCGCGGCGGTGGAGATGGCGAACGCCAGGCGCGCCTTCATGCCGGCCGAGTAGCAGAACAGCGGCAGGTCGAGGTAGTCGCCCAGCTCGGTGAACTCGGCGATGTCGGCCGTGCGGCGCTCGATGTCCTGGCGCGTGAGGCCGGCGGCCAGGCCGCAGATGCGGATGTTCTCCAGGCCCGTGGCGTCGCCCTCCATGCCCAGCTTCAGGCTGAAGAGCGTGGTGACGCGGCCCGCCACCCGAACCTGCCCGCGGACCGGCTCGTAGACGCCCGCGATGGTGCGCAGCAGGGTCGACTTGCCGGCGCCGTTGGGGCCCGTCAGGCCCACCCGGTCGCCCCGCCGCAGGCGCAGCGAGACGTCGCGCAGCGCGTGGACGGTGACGGTGTGGCGCGTGCCGTAGCTGACGTGCGCCCCGATGCGGCGCCCGAGCAGCCGCTTCTTCAGCGAGCGGCTCTCGGCCCCGTAGATGGGAAAGTCGACGGCGACGTTCTCGAGATCGACGGCGAGCATGGCGTGGCTACACCCAGTAGGGCACGCGGCTCCGGTAGCGCGCGAAGACGAGCCAGGTCAGCGTCCAGCCGGCGGCCGTGACCGCCAGCACCAGCATCCAGGTGACCGCGGGCAGCCCCTGGCCCAGCAGCGGCGCGCGGACGAGCTCGATGAAGTAGGTGAAGGGATTGTACAGCGCCAGATGCGCGCGGGGGCCGAGCTGGTCGGGAATCCAGATGACCGGCGTGACGAAGAAGACCACCCGCATGACGCTGCCCACGATCTGCGCCACGTCGCGGAAGCGGGCGCAGACGGTGCCCAGCAGCAGGCCCACCCAGACGGCGTTGGCGACCACCAGCGCCAGCCCCGGCAGGAGCAGCAGCGCGTGCAGCCCGGCCGCCACCCCGAAGAGGACGGCCACCCCCACGTACACCAGCCCGTTGTGGGCCATCGTCAGGAGGTTCTCCCAGACGTCCTTGAAGACGAACATCGCCAGCGGCCGCTTCGCGTTCGTGATCCACACCTTGTGCCGCACGAACACGGTGCAGCTCCGGTTGACGGCGGCCTGCACGAACTGCCAGGCGATGAAGCCGAGCGCCACGTGCGGCAGGTAGCGCTCGAGGGGCATGTTGAACAGCCGCCCGTAGAGCAGCCCCAGCGCCGTGACGAGGACGGCCAGCGAGATGGTCAGCCAGAGCGGGCCGAGGATGGACCGGCGGTAGCCGCGGCGCAGGCCCTGCAGCCCCATGGCGCCCCACAGCTCCCAGCAGCGCAGGCCGTCGAGCAGGTCGGCGGCCGCCAGCGCCGCGCGCGACGGCGCCGCGGCCGGGGGCGGCGCGGCGGGGGCGGGCAGGGAGACCACCCGGACCGGGGGCGGGGCCGCGTCCGGGGCCGGCGGCGGGACCGGGGCCGCCGCCTGCGGCCCGGGGCCGGGGCCGGAACCGGTCGCGGTAGACACTTCCGCGCTCACGCCTTGTCACCCGACACGCGCCGGCCCGTCACCGCCTCGCGCAACCCCTCCAGCAGCCCCTCGAGCTTCGCCAGCGACGTGACCACCAGGCCCGCCAACCCCACCCCCATGGCAAGGATGGCGATCAGCTCCGGCGACATGCGAATTCCTCCTCGTGCGGCACGGCGTCCCGCGGCCGATTGTATACCTCCCCTATCCGAGCATGCGAAGGATGGCGACCGCGGCTCCGATGACGGCGGCGAGGATCACGCCCGTCTGCGCGAGCATGGCTCCGGCGAACCGCCACGTCAGGCGAGCCTCGAGCGCGGCGAGATCCACCTTGGTAGCCAGGCGGCGGGCGGCGGCGAGCGTGTCGAGCATGGTCTCTCCCTTCAGATCGGACCATGCACCGTCTCGATCGTCAAGGTGTTCCGAACTCTGCATCCACCTGCTTGACACCGGCAGGCTTGATCGGTACGGTCGCCTCGCGTCCAACGGAAGCGGGACGGAGGTGAGGCCACGGCAGGCAACGATCGTCTCATCGTTGCGCTCGACGTCGCGACGCACGATGAAGCCGTCGCGCTGGTGGACACGCTCGACAACGTGTTCTTCTTCAAGGTCGGGCTGCAGCTCTTCCTCGCCGGGAACCTGTTCGGGCTGCTGCGGCGCCTGCAGGCCGCGCGGGGCGAGCAGGGAGCCGTCTTCGTCGACCTGAAGATCGCCGGCGACATCGGCAACACCATCGCGCGCTTCGTCGAGCGCGCGGCCGAGCTCGGCATCCGGCTCATGACCTTCATCGAGGCGGCCGAGACGGCCATCACGCGGCACACCCTGGCGGCGGGCCGGGCGGCGCGGGCGCCCGGGCGGTTTCCGCAGTTCCTCGTGGTGCCGCTGCTGTCGAGCCTCGACGCGCCGGACGCGCGCATCGTCGATCGCGCCCGGCCCATGGTGGAGGCCGGCTTCGACGGGCTCATCGTGTCGGGGACGGCCATCGGGGCCTGCCGGGCGGCCTTTCCGGACGCCACGCTGGTGAGCCCGGGGATCCGGCCGGCGTGGTGGGACGCCCGCGACGACCACGTGCGCTTCACGACGCCGGCGGAGGCCGTCCGGCTGGGCGCCGACCACCTCGTGGTGGGCCGCCCCGTGCGCTGCGCGCCGGACCCGCGGGACGCCGCGCAGCGCATCCTCGACGAGATCGACGAAGCCGCTCACCGCCGGGCATCGGCGGCCTCATGAGCCAGCCCGCCCGGCGCATCATCCACCTCGACATGGACGCCTTCTACGCGTCGGTCGAGCAGCGCGACGATGCGGCGCTGCGCGGGCGGCCGGTGGCGGTGGGCGGGCGGCCGGAGAGCCGCGGCGTGGTGGCCGCGGCCAGCTACGAGGCGCGCGCCTTCGGCGTGCGCTCGGCCATGGCGATGGCGCGGGCGGTGCGGCTGTGCCCGGAGCTGGCCATCGTGCGGCCCGACTTCGCCAAGTACCGGGCGGTGTCCGCGCAGGTGTTCGCGCTGTTCCGGGCGGTGACGCCGCTGGTCGAGCCGCTGGCGCTCGACGAGGCCTACCTCGACGTCACCGAGAACGCGTGGGGCGAGCCCTTCGCCACGCCGGTGGCGCGGCGGCTGAAGCGGCAGGTCCGCGACGAGACCGGGCTGACGGCGTCGGCCGGCGTGGCGGCGAACAAGTTCCTGGCCAAGGTGGCCTCCGCGCTCGACAAGCCCGACGGCCTCACCGTGGTGCCGCCGGGGCGCGTCGAGCCGTTCCTGCGCAAGCTGCCGGTCGACGCGCTGTGGGGCGTCGGACCGGTGACCGCGCGCAAGCTGCGCGCGCACGGCCTGACGAAGCTCGTCGACATCCGGACCGCGGACGAGGCGGCGCTGCGGGGGCTGGTCGGCCGGCAGGCGGAGTGGCTGCGGCGGCTGGCGCACGGCGACGACGACCGGCCCGTGACGCCCCACCGGGTCGCCAAGTCCAGCGGCTCGGAGCGTACCTGGCCCGAGGACCTGCTGGACCTCGAGCGCATCCGCGGCGAGATCGAGCGCATGGCGCGGCGGGCGGGCGAGTGGCTCGCGGGCGGCACGCGGGCGGCGCGGACGGTGACCATCAAGGTGCGCTACGCCGACTTCACGACGATCACCCGCAGCCTGACGGCGCGGCCGGCGGCCCGCGACGCCGAGACGGTCGCCGCGCGCGCCCTCGCGCTGCTGGCGCGGACCGAGGCGGGCGCGCGGCCGGTCCGCCTGCTGGGCGTGAGCGTGCACAACTTCGCGGCGGCCGGCGACGACGAGGCGGGCGCGGCGTCCGCCGATCCGCTGCTGTGGGACCTGCCGGCGGACCCGCCCCCGCCATGACGCGGACGCTGCCGGCGGCGCTCGCGCGGCTCGGCTGGGACCGCGCGTTCGCGGCGGCGTTCGACGCCGTGGCGGCGCCCGGCCTGGTGCCCGCGCGGGTGGGCGTCGAGCACAACCATCTGTACCGCGTGCTCACCGACGCCGGCGAGCTGCTGGCCGAGGCCGCGGGCAGCCTGCGGCACGCCGCGGCCGGCGCCGACGCGCTGCCCGCCGTGGGCGACTGGGTGGCGGTGCGCGCCGGCGCCGCGCGCCGGGCGACCATCCGCGCGGTCCTCCCCCGCCGGAGCTGCTTCGTCCGCAAGGCGGCCGGCGACGCGACGCGGCGGCAGGTGGTGGCGGCCAACGTCGACACGGTGTTCCTCGTCGCGGGGCTCGACGGCGACTTCAGCCCGCGCCGGGTGCAGCGCTACCTCGCCGCGGCCGCCGAGAGCGGCGCGGCGCCCGTGGTGGTGCTCAACAAGGCCGACGTCTGCGACGGGGTCCGCGACGCCGTGGAGGCCATCCGCGCGCTGGCCCCGCGGGTGCCGCTGCACGCCACGAGCTGCACGGCCGAGCGCGGCCTCGACGCCCTCGCGGCCTACCTGACGGGGGACCGGACGGTCGCCCTGCTCGGCTCGTCGGGCGTCGGCAAGTCGACCATCGTCAACCGCCTGCTGGGCGTCGAGCGGCAGCGCACGCGCAGCGTCCGCCGGGGCGACAGCCGGGGGCGGCACACCACGGTGCACCGCGAGCTGCTGGTGCGGCCGGACGGGGGCGTCATCATCGACACGCCCGGCATGCGCGAGCTGCAGCTCTGGGACACCGAGCGGGCGCTCGAGGACGTCTTCGAGGACATCGAGGCACTGGCCGGCGACTGCCGCTTCCGCGACTGCCGGCACCGCAGCGAGCCGGGCTGCGCGGTCCGCGGCGCGGTGGCCGGCGGCCGGCTCGCGGCCGGGCGCCTGGCGCACTTCCAGCGCCTGGACGACGAGCGCGCCGAGCTGCAGGCGCGGCGCGAGCGCCTCGAGCGGCTGGCCGAGCAGCGCCGGCCCGGCGCAGCGCGCCGCTCGCGACGCCTCCCCGAGAGCTAAAGGCGCGCACAGCGCGCCTCGGCGGCAGCGGCGCGGGGCAATGGGGTCCCCGCAAGCGGACGCCGGGGGTTCGGGGCGAAGCCCCGTCCAATGTAAAATGGACCGCATGGTCGATCGGGACCAGATCCCCCTGCTCCTCGGCATCGGCGCCATCGTCGTCACGCTCAGCGCCGGCACGTGCTCGACGAACGCGCGCATCGGCGACCTGAACGACAGCATCAACAACCGGTTCGACGACGTGAACCGCCGCATCGACGACGTCAACCGGCGCATCGACGACGTGCAGACCGACGTCCGCGAGCTGCGCGGGCTCCTCTTCGAGAGCCTCAAGAGCGACCCGCCCGCCAACTGACGGAAACCGTGGTTCAGGGCCGCCGCGCCGCCGGCGCCTGACAGGCGGCCGGCGTCCCGCTCAGCCGCCGTCCGGCGTCAGCCGCCGGCGGGCCCAGGCCGCGTGCTCGGCGACCAGCGGCGCGGCGCGGGAGTCGTCGCCGGCGGCCGGCTCGGCCAGCGCCGCCGCGGCGGCGGGCGACCCGCTGTTGCCGAGGGCGACGGCCGTGTTGCGCCGCAGGCGGCGCAGGCCGGCGTAGGCCATCGCGCTGCGCTTGACCGCCGGCCGCAGCACGGCGTCGGGCTGGCGCCACAGGGCGTCCAGGCGGGGCTGGTCGAGCGCCGGGTGCGGCTGCCAGGCCGCATCGGTCGAGACCAGCGGCCGCGCGTTCCAGGGACACACCTCCTGGCAGATGTCGCAGCCGTAGACGTGGCTGCCGAGGTCGGCGCGCACCGGCTCGGGCAGCGCCCCCCGCTGCTCGATCGTCAGGTACGCGATGCAGCGGTTGGCGTCGAGCACGTGCGGGGCGACGAGCGCGCCGGTCGGGCAGGCCTCCAGACAGAGCGTGCACGTGCCGCACTGGTCGAGCGCCGGCGCGTCCGCCTCGAGCGGCAGCGTGCAGACGATCTCCGACAGGAACAGCCACGAGCCCAGCTCGGCGTTGATGAGGCAGGTGTTCTTGCCGATCCAGCCGAGGCCGGCGTACTGCGCGTAGACGCGCTCCTGGACCGGACCGGTGTCGACGTACGCGCGCGCCTCGAACGGCTCGCGGCTCGCGGAGCGCAGCCAGTCGAGGAGCTGCCGCGTGCGCCGGCCGATCACCGCGTGGTAGTCCTCGCCCCAGGCGTAGCGCGAGACGCGGGCCTGGTCCGGGTCGGCCTCCTCGGTCGAGTACGGCCGGTCGACGTGGTAGTTGGTGGCGAGCGCGATCACCGCGCGCGCGCCCGGCAGCACCTGCCGCACGTCGGCGCGGCGCGCGGCCGTCCGCTCCAGGTAGCGCATCTCCCCCGCGTGGCCGCGGTCGAGCCACTCGCGCAGGAAGGCCAGCTCGGGAAACGCCCCGGCCGGCGCGATGCCGCACAGCGCGAACCCCAGGTCGCGGGCGCGGGCCTTGACGTCGGCGGCGGATGGCACGTTGCTCCGGGCTCGACGGCCGGCAGGCGCCGGCTCAGTCGACGAAGGTGCGGGCGATGAGCGTCACCATGCCGATGATGATCATCACCGTTCCCGTGAGCACGACGTTGAGCTTCGTCTCGACGCGGACCAGCCGGGATTCGAAGGCGGCGATTTCCTCAGAACGCGTCACGGCCATGGTATCTTGAATTCTACGCCATGCCCTGGACCGACATTCTGTCGCCGGCCATCGTCATTGCAGTCGTCGTACTGCTATGGCGACAGACCAACGGCCGCCTCGACACGCTCACCGCCACCGTCGCCGACATCGACCGGCGCCTCGCCACCCTCGAAGGGCGAATTACCGGCTGGCAGGACCGCCAGCACGCGCTACGGACATCGCCGCCCGGCGACCAGTCTTAACTGACTTCAATCGAACGGGGCTGCGCGCCGGCCGCTGCCAGCACGGCCTGCGCCGCGCGGCGGCTGGCGCCCGCGCCGCCGAGCCGCGCGCGGACCTCGCCGAGCGCGCGGCGGGTTGCCGCGGCATGCTCGTCGTCCGTGAGGAAGCGCACCACCTCGGCGCTGACCGCCGCGGCCGTGAAGGCGTCCTGCACGAGCTCGGGGACGACCCGCCGGCCGGCGATGAGGTTGACCATGCCCACCGTGTCGACGTGCGCGAACGCGCGGACCACGCGGTAGGTGAGCGCGGACAGCCGGTAGACGATCACCATGGGGCAGCCGTGCAGGGCGGCCTGCACCGTGGCGGTGCCGGAGGCGGTGACGGCGGCGTCGGCCGCGGCCAGCACCGCGTCGGCGTCCGACTCGACCGTCGCCAGCGGGGCGACGGCGTCCGCGAGCTCCGCCAGCGGGGCGAACAGGCCGTCGTCGAGGTGCGGGGCGCGCGCCACGACGAACTGCGCGGCCGGCACCCGGCGGCGGACCAGCGCGGCCGCGCGGATCATCTCCGGCAGGAGCGCGCGCACCTCGTTCGGCCGGCTGCCCGGCAGCAGGGCCACGGTTGGCGCCGCCGGGTCGAGGCCGCCGGCGCGCAGGAACTCGGCGCGCGGCCGAGGCGGCCGGGCCAGCTCGACCAGCGGATGGCCGACGAAGTCCACCGGGATGCCCGCGGCGCGGTAGATGGCCGCCTCGAAGGGAAAGATGACCAGGGCGCGCCGCGCGATGCGCCGGATGGTGCGCAGCCGGCCCCGCCGCCACGCCCACACCTGCGGGCAGACGTAGTAGACGACCGGGACGCCCAGGCGGCGGAGCGCGCCGGCCAGGCGGAAGTTGAAGTCGGGAAAGTCGAGCGGGACGAAGACGTCGGGGCGCTCGGCGCGCGCCAGCCCCAGCAGGCGGCGGTAGACGGCCAGCGAGCGCGGCAGGACCGCCAGCGCCTCGGACAGCCCGGTGACCGTCAGCCCGCGGTAGTCCTCGACGGCCTCGCCGCCGCCGGCGCGCAGGCCCGGACCGCCCAGCCCGTACACGCGCGCCGCGGGGTCGAGGCGGCGGATGGCGGCGGCGAGCGCGCCGGCGTACAGATCGCCCGACGGCTCGCCGCAGGAGACGAGGACCTTCACCGCCCGCCGGCGTCGATGCCGTACAGGTCGACGCTGGCGATGGGCACCACCTCGTAGTCGTCGAAGCCGACGCCGGGCAGGTCGTCGACGAACGCCGCGGCGTCGCCGACCAGGACGATGGCGAGGGTGTCCGGGCGCAGGAAGTTGCGCGCCACGCGCTGGATGTCGTTGGGCGTCACGGCCCGCACGCGCTCGGGAAAGGTCTCGAGCTCGTCGAGGTCGAGGCCGAAGAGCACCGCCTCGAGCACCTGCGTGGCGATGGCGTTGGGCGTCTCGATCGACAGCGGGAAGTTGCCCGCCAGGTAGTCCTGCGCGCCGCGCAGCTCGCTGTAGCGCACGCGGTCGCGCTGCAGCCGGGCGATCTCGTCCACCATCAGGCGCAGCGCCTCGCCGGTGGCCGGCGAGCGGGTCTCGGTCTGCGCCATGAAGTCGCCGGTGAACTGCCGGCCGGCCAGGTCGGCCGAGGCTGCGTAGGTCAGCGAGCGGGCCGTGCGCAGCACGCTGCCGAGCCGGTTGCCCCCCTCGCCGCCGAGGATCTTGATGGCCACGTCGAACGTCAGGAAGTCGGGGTGGGCGCGCGGCAGGGCCAGGTGCCCCACGCGTATCACCGTCTGCACGGCGTCCGGCTTGTCCACCACGACCAGCCGGCGCGCGGGCGTCGGCGGCTCGACGAGGCTCGGCACCGGCAGGTCGCCCCGCTCCCAGTCGCCGAGGACGCGGCGGACGCCGGCCAGCGCCTCGTCCGCGGTCACGTCGCCGACGACGGCCAGGATCGCGTTGTTCGGGATGTAGTGCGCGGCGTGGAACGCCGCCAGGTCGGCGCTGCGGATGCGCTGCAGCGAGGCGGGCGTGCCGTTCACCGGCCGGCCGTACGGGTGCCCGCCGTAGACGAGCTGGCCGAAGACGATGCCGGCCACGTAGCCCGGATCGTCCTGGCTGACCTGCATGCTCGACAGCAGTTGGCGGCGGTGGCGCTCCATCTCGGCCGGGTGGTAGGTCGGCCGGCGCGCGACGTCGGACAGCAGGTCGAGGGCGAGGTCGAAGTCGTCCTTCAGCACCAGGATGTTGACGAAGCTCAGGTCGCTCCCGGCGCCCACGGCGAGGCTGCCGCCGACGTTGTCGATCGTCGCGGCCAGCTCCTGCGCGTTGCGGCCGCCCGCCCCCTGGTCGAGCAGCTCGGCGGCCATGGCGGCGACGCCCGGCAGCTCCTCCGGGTCGTTCGTCGCGCCGGCGCGGACCAGCAGGCGGATGTTGACCACGGGCTGCTCGTGCGCGCCCACCACCACCACCTGCAGGCCGTTGTCGAGTTGCTCGAGCTCGTACTCCGGGAAGTGCACCTCGGGCGCGAGCAGCGGCGGCGGCGGGGTCTCGGCCGGCCAGTCGGCGACCTGCCCCGCCGCGGCGGCCGGCGCGAGCGCCAGCGCCAGCAGCACGGCGGCGGCCGAACGGCGCCAGCCCCCCACGGACCGCGCGGTCATCGCGACGCCACCCCCAGCGTGGGGCGCCCGACCCCGCGCGAGCCGCGCGGCAGGATGGTCAGCACCAGGCGATTCTCCTCCCGGAAGTAGGTGCGCGCCACGCGCTGCACGTCGTCCTTGCTGACGTTCATGAAGATGTCGAACTCGCCGTCGGCCGTCGTGATGTCGTCGTGGATCACCGCCGCGTGGGCCAGGTGCGCCGCCTTCTGCGAGTTGGTGATGCGGCCGATGATGTAGTCGCGCGCGAACTGGTTCTTCGTGCGCTGCAGCTCCTCGTCGCTCACCTGCTCCTGCTTGAGCCGCTCGAGCTCGCCGATCAGCGCGTCGGCGGCCTCGCCCGGCCGGCGGCCCGGGGCGACGATGGCCACCGCGTAGAACAGGTTGGGGTCTTCGATGATGTTGCCCTGGCCGAAGGCGGAGACCGCGAGCTGGTCGTCGTAGACCAGGCTGCGGTAGATGCGCGAGCTGAGCCCGTCGGAGAGCACCTTCGACGCGATGTGCAGCGGGTAGGCGTCGGGATGCCCGTCGTAGGTGATGTGGTGCGCCACCACGACGGCGGGCAGCGGCCAGTTGTCGGCCTCCACCGTCACCCGCCGCTCGGCCTGCCAGGCCGGCTCGCGCGGGATCTCGCGCGGCACCGGGCGGCCCGCCTTCGGGACGCGGCCCAGGTAGTGCTCGATCATCTCCATCGTGTTGGCGGGGTCGATGTCGCCCACCACGACGATGGTGGCGTTCTCCGGCGTGTAGTAGGTCTCGTAGAACTCGCGCACGTCGGCGATGGACGCCGCCTCGAGGTCTTCCATCGACCCAATGGCCGTGTGCTTGTAGGGATGGACGTCGAACGCGTGGTCGTAGACGATCTCCGAGAGCAGCCCGAACGGCTCGTTCTCGTAGCGCCAGCGGCGCTCCTCCTTGACGACCTCGCGCTCGGCATCGAGCGTGCGCCGGTTGATGCGCAGCGTCGCCATGCGGTCGGCCTCCAGCCACAACACCAGCGGCAGGTACTGCGACGGCACGGTCTGCAGGAACACCGTGGCGTCCTCGGTCGTGTAGGCGTTGCCGTCGCCGCCGACGCGCGAGATGTGCGTCAGGTGCTGGTCGGGCCGGACGTTCTTCGAGCCCTTGAACATCAGGTGCTCGAACAGGTGCGCGAAGCCCGTGCGCCCCGCCGGCTCGTTCTTCGAACCGACGTGGTACCACACCTCGATGTGGACGATCGGCGTGGAGTGGTCCTCGGACAGCACCACCTTCAGCCCGTTGTCGAGCGTGAAGAGCCGGTAGTCGAGCTTCGGCGGCCGGACCTGGCCCGACACCGTCGCGGCGAGGAGCAGGATGCCGAAGGCGAGCGCCCCGGCGGCGGCCGGAATGCGGATCTTGGCGGCCATGGCGGGGATTATCTCACAGTCCCGGGTCCCTCTTTCGGGATATCATCGTGCGCGCAGTTCACGTTCCAGCGTATCGACTCGTCCGATCAGCTTCGCGATCTGCCAGCCGTTGAACAGCGCACCGGCAGCCGCCAGTGCTGCTGCAACTGCCGTGAACACGGCCACGATCTCCATCGTCTGCACAGCTTCCCCCCTCGACCTCCACGTTCATCGTACCTCGCCGGCGGCCGACTCGCGCCCGAGTCGCGCCCGAGTCGTGAACCCTTGTCGACGCCGCCGCCGACAGCACCCGCCGAGTCCGGGCCAGCGTCACCACGCCTGCGCCGTCAGGCGCACGCGCCGGTGCGCCGGCACCCCCACCGGTCCACGGATCCGGCGAACGCTATCATGTAGTTGGCGTGGAACTACGACACTTCAGCCTCGAGCGTTACAAGGGCTATGCCCGGCGCGCCGAGGTGGATCTCGCTCCCCTGACCATCCTCGTCGGGCCCAACAACTCGGGCAAGACCGCGCTCGCACAGGCCATCCCGTTGCTGGCGGGCGGTTTGGGCTCCTCGGACGGGGACGCGCGGGAACCGCTGCCGCTCGAATCGTTCGGGATCCGGCACGGGGAGACCTTCGAGGATCTGGTGACGGGGCGCGCCCCACACGGCCGGCTGCGGCTGTCCGTCACTCTGGGAGACGCGAGCGGCGAGTCGACGCTCTCCGTCACGATCACGAATGTCGTGGCTCCAGGACGAACGTCCGAACGGCAGATCTCCGATTGGCGGCTGCAGAGCCACGGCCGGGAGATCGTTGCAAACCGGCAGGGATTTGGTACATCCTCCGACTATCGGATTTCCATCCCCGGGGAATCACCGCAACTTCGACCGCTGGTCTGGCGAGGACTGCTCCCCAAGCGATCCGGCGAGCTTGCGGCGTGGATCGCCACCCAGGTGGACGCCCTGGAGACTTGGGCCGCCGGCGTTCGCCACTTGCGTTGCCCGCGGCGCCTCCTGTCGTCTTTTCCCGCGACCGAACGCGCGCCCGCAAGCATCGGCGCCGACGGGCACCAGACCCCGTTGGCTCTGGCTGCGGACGATGAGCTGCGCGAAGCGGTTCGGAACTGGTACCGGAAGACCTTCGGCACGCGCATCGACCTAGTTGCGCAAGGGCGCTACTTCGATCTCGTGACCGGCACGCCTCACGGAAATGGCGACGTGCGCATCGGGCAGGCGGGCCGCGGACTGTCCCACGTGCTGCCGGTCGCGGTCACGGCGCTGACTGCGCGTAGGGCGGGTCCCGGCGTCGACGTCATCGAGCATCCCGAGGCCGAGCTCCACCCCGCAGCACACGCGGACATCGCCGAGCTGCTGCTCGAGAACCGCGCCGGGCGGGCGCGGCCCCTGATCGTCGAGACCCATTCCGAAATGATTCTGCTGCGCGCCCGGCGCTGGGTCGCGGCGGGAAGGCTGGCGACCTCGGACGTGCTCGTCTACTGGGTTCACACGGAGCCGGGGCGCGGGTCGATGCTGGAGAGAATTCGAATACGCGAGAACGGCGAGATGGCGACCTGGCCGGAGGGCGTGTTCACCGAGAACTACGACGAGATCCTCGCCATCCGGCGCGCCGCTAGGGGCAAGGTCAAGGTATAGCCGGGCGTGCGCATCGTGATCGACATCAGCGCGGCGAATGATCCGGACGCGCACGGGTGGCTTGACCGCACGCTGTACCGGATCGAAGACCGCTGGCACGTCTGGGAGCCAACAGATAGCCCGGAACTCGGCGCCCTTGAAGCTACAACGTGGATTGGCGGACGGGGTGCCCTGGGCGATCGAGTGCGCGAACTTCTCCGCAGGTCGACTCAGCGCGACGCGTGGACACCCAATCCGCACGGGCGGCGCCTGCGCGTGACCGCACATCCGGCCGCGGCGGATGAACTCGCGCCCGAGCACGCTTTTCGCCTGGCCGACGAGCCGCTCGTGATCCTCGTCGAGAACCGCGACAGCGATGGCGCATTTGTGAAACGCGTGGTGAACGAGCTCGACAGGTCGCTGCACGGCGTCTGGCGGCGCGAAGGAGGACCAATTCGATTCGACAGCGTCGGCGGCGCCGACCAGATGCCGCAGGAGGTCGAGCGACGGACACGTGAAACGCCCTCCTATCGCCCGCGGCTCATCACCGTCATCGACAGCGACCGAAGGGGTCCGGGCGAGCGGGAACGCAGAAACGCCCGGCGCCTCCGCCAAGTCTGCAATCGGCACGGTCTTCCCTGCTGGGTGCTCGCCAAGCGGGAAGCCGAGAACTACCTGCCGCGCGTCCTCCTCGCCGCGAGGCCCAACGCCGGCATTGAGCACGCCAGGAGGGTCGCGGCCTGGGAGAGGCTCAACGACGATCAGAAGGACTTCTTCGACATGAAGCACGGCCTGCCGGAGACACCCTCGGCGATCGAGGAGAATCTGTTCGACGACCTGCCGGACGCCGACCGGGAAGTTCTCGCCACAGGATTCGGACGCAACGTGCATGAGTGCTGGAGCCGGTGGGATGTACGTGAGGTCGGGAACGAATTGCGGACCCGCGGGCGAGGCGACCTCGAGCACGGCATCAAGCTGATCCGCCAGGAGTTGTAGGCAACATGTCCGATGGCAGACAGAAACGGACCGAAGTCGTTTCGGAAATCGTCTTTCTCGGCAAGCTCGTGGAACGCGTCGCCGCCGGCAAGATCCGCGTGCCGAGGTTCCAGCGCGCCTTCGTATGGAGGCAGCCCGACCTGAGCGCACTGCTCGACAGCGTGCTCCGCGGTTTTCCAATCGGCTCAATCCTCGTCTGGGATACGGACAGGGACATCGAGTCGACACCGCGCATCGGGCCCGTCGAAATCGGTTCCCGCCCGGACGGCGTGGTCGGGTACATACTCGATGGCCAGCAACGCGTCTCGACCCTCGCGGGGACGCTGCGTCTGGCCGACGGTACGGCTTCGCTCGTGGACCAGATCGAATGGCGCGTGTACTACGACCTCGACGAGCAGGCATTCGTCGACCACCGCAAGGCTGCGAAGGATTCTGCTGGAAGCCGCGGCGAGCCCGCCAAGCCTCCGAGCCCGAGGTACTTTCCCGTGCGCAGCCTGCTCAATACGGCGGGATTCTTCGAAGCCTGCCGCCGGATACAGGAACAAGTCGGCGGCGAGCATCGCCAACGCTGGCTTGACGAGGCTGACCGCCTCGCGAGCGCCTTTCGGGACTACCAGCTCCCTCTCATCAATATCCGCGAGGCGGATCTGGAGAGCGCTGTCACCGTCTTCGCCCGCCTCAACCGCACCGGACGCAAGATGGCCGAGGACGAGCTGGTGTCCGCGCTCACCTATCAGGAAGGAGAGTTCCACCTCGCCAGCATGCTTGACAGGTTCAAGGCCGAACTGAAGAAGAAGGGCTTCGGAGGCCTCGACCGCGTCTTTCTCCTCCGGTCCGTGCTCGCGGCTCTCGACCTGGACATCTACGCGAAGGACTGGGCGGACCTCATGGTGAAGCCTGACGTCCGCAAAAGGCTCCCGGAAGGGTTCCAGGTTGCCGCGCAGGGCATCAGGCTCGCGCTGGACACGCTCCAGAGTTTCGGCGTCACCTCCGACCGCCTGCTGCCCTACGGACTCCAGCTCGTGCTGCTCGGCGAGTTCCATCGCATCTGCCCCCAGCCCGGGGCAGCCAAGGTCGATCTGCTGAAGCGCTGGTTCTGGGTGACGTCGTTCACGGGCTGGTTCGGCGGCGTCAACACGGCGCAGGCCAAGCGGGCATTGGATGAAATCCGCGACCTTGCAAAAGGGAAGAGCGAGACGTTCAACGTGGTCGATCCGGACGCCCCGGCGGAGCCGTTTCCCGACCGCTTCGACGCGCGAAGCGCCCGTGTACGAGCGTTCCTGCTGTACCTGGCGTCGCTTCGTCCTCGATCGCTCCAACGGGAGGCCGATCTGGATCCGGGTGCGCTCCTGACCCGACTGGGAACCGACGCGGTAGGTTATGTAGTGTCAAACCCCGACCCACGCGAACTGGTATCCAGTCCGGCGAACCGGATGTTCGTGGACGCGCGCCACGTCGGGCAGGCAGTGGGAGCACTTGCAGACCTGGATGATGACGACCTGAGGGAACTCCTTCCGACGCACGGCTTCCCGCTCGACTGCATCGGCCTGCTACGAAACGGCGACCGGGCAGGCGCCTTGAGGAAACGACTGGACACGCTGATACGCGGCGAGCGGGCCTTCATGGCGGAACGCAGCGTGACTCTTCCTGCGCAACGGACCGCGCCGACGATTGCCGACAGCGAGGCGTCCGACGACGAATAGGCGCACGTACCGGCTGGTCCGACCCGCTGCCGGTGCGACGCCACGTGCCGGTGGCACCGAGTCCGGCACACCTCACCACGCCTGCGCCGTCAGGCGCACGCCGAGCCGGAACCAGCGGGGGGTGTCGCGCGTGAACTGGCCGGCGTCGATGCGCTGCTCCCAGCCGGCGAGCAGGTCGACCGCGCCGACTCCCGCGGGGAGCCGCACGCCGGCCAGCACCCGGCCGCCGCGGCGGGTCGTGCGGCCGAGCTGCGCGCGCTCGACGGGGACGACGACGGCCGTGGCGGCGGCGACCAGCGAGACCCGCGGGTTGAGCGGCAGCTCGGCGGCCGCGTGCAGCTCGAGCTGCGCGGCGTAGTCGACGTTGGCGCGCTCGACCGTGCCCATGGCCCGCGCGGCGGCGTCCACCCGCACCGGTCCGACGGCGAAGCGGTCGCCGTAGGAGACGCCGACCATGTTCCAGGACACGCTGCCGAGGTCGGCCCGGTCGGCGAGATGGCGCGACACGTGGTGGAAGGTGGCGCCGAGCTCCCCGCGCGGGAGCCGGACGAAGACGGCGAAATCGGTGGTGTAGCTGTTCTGGTTGGGGTCGACGTCGCGCAGCTCGCTGCCGATGATCGTCTCCAGGCTGGCCAGCAGGTTGCCGCGCACGAGGCCGAGGTCGAACAGGTCGACGTCGATGCCGAGGTCCGCGTCCCAGTTGTAGCGGGCGTCGGCGCCGGGACCGGCCAGGCGCGTGATGTCGAGGGTGGTGCCGAGCGCCGTCAGCACGCCGCGGGCGGGCGGGACGTCCATGCGCGGGAACGGGCCGCCCAGCGTCTGGGCGGCGGCCGGCGCCGGGCGCCAGAGCGCCGCGCAGCAGAGCGCCGCCCCCAGCAGGAGCGGGCCGTAGCGGCGGGCGGTAGCGTGCATGGCGGGCCGGCGCACAGTATCATGGAGGTTAGCAGTCCGAGGCGAAAGCCCCGCTGCATGCGAGGGGCGATGCATCCCGGCTGAGCTGCGTTGCTCCTCGGTCGCGTATGCCCGACATGCTCCCTCGTCGCGCCTTGTTCCACCCGTCCGCGGCATTGTCACGACCGCCTCTTGATGCGACGCGGGGCTTCACCGCGGACTGCCAGTCGTGAGCGGTCTTGCCGAGCGGGTCCTGGAGCTGATTCCCGCCGGGGTGTCGCCGCCGGGTTGGCTGGGCTGGCTGTTCGGGATCTCGCTGCTGCTGTTCGCCGCGACCCTCGGGGCGATGCCGGTGGTGATTGCGCGCATGCGCGCGGACTACTTCGTGCGGCCCGACGTGCCGGACACCGGCGGGCGCTACCCCGCCCTCCGCTGGGTGCTGCTCGCGCTCAAGAACCTGCTCGGCCTCGTCCTGCTGCCGGCGGGGCTGGCGATGCTGGTCCTCCCGGGCCAGGGCATCATCACCGTCCTGGTCGCGCTGACGCTCCTCAACTTCCCCGGCAAGCGCCGGCTCGAGCTGCAGATCGTCCGCCAGCGGCCCGTGCGGGCGGCCGCCGACTGGATCCGCGCGCGCACGGGCCGGCCGCCGTTCATTATCAATTGATTGGATGGGGCTGCGCCCCAAGCCCCCGGCGTCCGTTTGCGGGGGCCCCATTGCCCCGCGCCACTCACGCCGGAGGCGCGCTGTGCGCGCCTTGCGCCGGCTGCGCCGGCGCTGCAATTGGACGGGGCTTTGCCCGGGACCGTCGGCGGTCGCTTGCGGGGGCCCCTTGGCGGCCCGTGGCGAACCCCGCGTCGCACCGAGAGCGGCCGGGCGCCCGGCTGGCAAGGTGCGACGAGGGAGCATATCGGGCATATTCGACAGAGCTGCGCCGCCAGCCGGGGTGCATGGCCGCTCGAATGCAGCGGGAGCTTTTGCCACAGGTTGTCAGGACAGTGATCGATATGGATTTGCCGACTTCCGCAGGCACGGCCTCGCATTTTCGCTGATCGGGACGGCCGAACAACGGCAACGTGATATCCGTCGGCATCCTGGGACGCGTATGCGCTCCACCACGTCGCGTTGCGCGGCCAGGCCGCCTGCCACGGGCGGCCGCGTGCCAGAACCGCTCGCCGCGAGGGCTTCGGCAACGCCGGCCCGAGGGTGACTTGCGATCTTTTTTCGCCCCGCATGCATTTTTCTGTTGACAGCCCGTTTCGAGGCCGGCGGCCTGGGATGCGGACCGGCGTCAGGCATGCCGCTCGGACGGCCCTGGCCGGCCGCTGGGGGCCTACCGGCGCTCGGGAAGACAACGCAGCCGTACCGTGGCCCGATCGGCCCGCCTGAGGCCGTACAAGCCGTTTAAAAAGAGGGGGTTATGATGGAGTCATGCCTGTCGACCCCGCGTCGTTCCCGTTCCGTCCGTCCCGCCTGCCCCGCCGGCCGCGCCGGCTGCCGAGACCGACGTCCCGGCCGCGCAGCCCGCGCGCCCCGACGAGGCCGCGCCCCACGTCGAGGCGCTCGGCGACCGGATAGCCGACCTAGCCGCCCGCATCCAGGCCGCCACCTACGAGCTGCTCGTCCTGATCCGCCAGTTCGACGAGCGCGGCGGCTGGGAGAGCTTCGCCTCCTGCGCGCACTGGCTGAGCTGGCGCATCGGCCTCGCGCCGGGCGCCGCCCGCGAGAAGGTGCGCGTCGCCCACGCCCTGGCCAAGCTGCCGCGGCTGAGCGAGGCGCTGCGGCGCGGCGCCGTCTCCTACTCGAAGGTGCGCGCCGTCACCCGCGTGGCAACTCCCGCGACCGAGCAGGCGCTGCTCGACGTCGCCCTCGCCGGCACCGCCGCGCACGTCGAGCAGGTGGTCCGCACGTGGCGCCGGGTCGACCGCGCGGCCGAGCAGGCGGAGGACCGGCGGCGGCACGAGTCGCGCGCCCTCCACACCTGGGTGGACGACGACAGGATGATCGTGGTCCGCGGCAGGCTGACGCCGGAGGTGGGCGCCGTGCTGCGGTGGGCGCTGGACGCGGCGCTCGATGCGGGGGCAAGGACGGCGGGGCCGGCGGCGGGAGTCGATGCGGCAGCAGGTGGGGAGCCGCACGCCGCGGGCCCCGGCGCGACGGCGCCGGACGCTGCGGTGCTGGACGCAACGGCGCCGGAGGCAACCGCGCCGGAGGCCCCGGCCTCGGACGCAGCGGTGCCGGACGCAACGGCACTGGACGCGACGACGCCCGATGCGGCGGCGCCCGATGCGGCGGCCGGGGCGACGGTGGGCGCGGAGGCTGCGACCGCGGAGGCCGCCGACGAGATGGCCCCGACCATCGCGCAGCGGCGGGCCGATGCGCTGGGGATGGTGGCCGAGTGCGCGCTGGCCGGCGGGCTCGACAAGGGGACGGCCGGCGACCGCTACCAGGTGGTCGTCCACGTCGACGCCGACACCCTGGCGGACGGCGATGAGAAGGGCGAAGACCCCGCGGCCGCCGCGCGGCCTCACGACTCTGCCGACACGCCGGGCGAGCCGATCCGAGCGCTCACCATCAACCCTGCGGCCGCCGCGCGGCCTCGCGACTCCGCCGACGTCGATGGCGCCGCTGTCGACCGCGCCGTCGACGATTGCGCCGTCGACGATTGCGCGGCTGCCGGCCGGCCCGGTGAGTCGCCCGCCGGCGACGGTGCCGCAGGTCCCGGCCCCGAGAGGCCGGCGCCGTACGTTCCAGCGGGAACGTACCCGCGGCGCGCGGGGGAGGTCTCCCCCGCCGCGGACGAGGCGTCCCCCGCATTGCCGGACGGCCCGTCCCGGTCCGTCCCCGACGTCGACGGACCGCCCCGGCGGCGCCGCACGGCCTGCCCCGGCCCCGCCGGCGGCCAGTCGGCCCTCGACGAGGCGGGCGGCATCCACGTCTCCGCGGAGACCGCCCGGCGGCTGGCCTGCGACGCCGCGACCGTGACCATGCGGCACGGGCCGGCCGGTGAGGTCCTGGACGTCGGCCGCCGCACGCGCACCATCTCGCCCGCCCTGCGCCGGGCGCTGGCGGCACGCGACCGGCACTGCCGCTTCCCCGGGTGCGCGGCAACCCGCTGCGATGCGCACCACGTCCGCCACTGGGCGCAGGGCGGGGCGACCGCGCTCGGCAACCTCGTGCTGCTCTGCCGCCGGCATCACCGGGCCGTGCACGAGGAAGGGTTCCGGGTGGCGCTCGACGCGGCGGGCGAGGCGCGCTTCCTGCGGCCCGACGGCCGGCCGCTGCCCGAGGCGCCGGCACTGCCGGCCGTGACCGACGCGCCGCTGGCGCCGGTGACGGCGCGGCTCGACCGGGCGGGCATCCGCATCGGCCCGCACACGGCCACGCCGGCCTGGCGCGGCGAGCGGCTCGACGTCGACTGGGCCGTCAGCGTGCTGTGGCGGCCGTGCGGGGAGGACGCGGGCGACGTGCTGCCCGAGGCGCCGTAGGCGTCTCGCACGGCATGTCGCGCTGTCGACCGCTCCGTCGGCCGGTCCGGGTCTACAAGGAACTCGTACGAGTCCCCCCTGTTTCATGCATGCGCGGGTCCGGCTCCGCCGGGTGGGCAACTTGTGGGCGCCCGGGTCGCCTGCCGGTGACGGCGGGCGGAGCGGTCCGCCATGCCCTGCCTTCTGGTGGCCATGCCGGTTCGGCAGGCGTCGCGGCGTGCTTCGCGGACGCGGCTCGCACCGCAGGCGCTGGCGCCCTGGCAGTGGCCGACGCCGCTCCCGTCGAGCGTGCGGTCGATTCTCGCCGCGGGCTATTGCGGTTCGGTGGACTCCGCCGCCACACGCTCCGGCAGTTGACCGCGGTCGCCAGCGCCTTGGGGTCGTGCTCGCTGTGCGCGCCTTGCCCCGGGGGCGTGCCATAATGCCTTGCATGCGCCGGCGGTTCGGCAGCGGGGCGGGGACGGGGGTGACGGCGTCGCTCGCCGTCGCGCTGGTGCTGCTGCTGGCGGCGGCGGCGGCGACGCTGCGGTCGGGCTCGCAGGACGACGCGCCGCTTGCCGCCGACCCGCCGGGCGCTGCGGCAGCGGCGACCGCGGCAGCCGCGACGACGGCGGCGGCGGTCGCGTTCGACCACCGCGTGCACGTGACGGACAACGGGCTCGACTGCCAGCTCTGTCACGCCTACGCCCGCCGCGGACCGGTCGCGGGCCTGCCGCCGGTGGCCCGCTGCGCCGGCTGCCACCGTTTCGTCGCGGCGGAGAGTCCCGCGGTCGAGAGCCTCATGGCGCGCTTCGAGGCCGGCGAGCCGCTGGCCTGGACGCGCGTCCACCACCTGCCCGACTACGTGCGCTTCACCCACAAGCGCCACGTGCGCGCCGGGGTGGCCTGCCGCACGTGCCACGGCGACGTCGGCGCCATGCGTACCGTCGAGCAGGTGGCGCCGCTCACGATGGGCTGGTGCGTGGGCTGCCACGAGCAGCGGCAGGCGCCGGACGACTGCCTCGTCTGCCACTACTGAGCGAGGCCGGAAGTACCCTTACAATAGGCGGATGGCTGGGGGGGCGCAGCGTTCGCCCGCGAACGTCGGCGCCGTTGGTCCGGACGCCCCGCTGACCCGCACCGTCGGGCGGCGGATCTTCCTGAAGGTGCTCGGCAGCGCAGCGCCCGCCGCAGCCGCCGCGGCCTGCGCCCCGCTGCCCCCCGAGCAGATCATCCCCTACGTCGTCCCGCCCGAGGACGTGGTGCCGGGCGTCGCCGCCTGGTACGCCACCGTGTGCGGCGAGTGCCCCGCGGGCTGCGGGATGCTGGTCCGCACCCGCGAGGGGCGCGCGGTGAAGGTCGAGGGCAACCCCGAGCACCCGCTCAACCGCGGCGCCCTGTGCATCCGCGGCCAGGCGGCGCTGCAGGGCCTGTACAACCCCGACCGGTTCGACGGGCCCCGGCGGCGCCGGCGCCCGGGCGGCGAGGGGCCGGGCGACGGCCTGCTCGAGCCCGTCGCGTGGCCGCAGGCGCAGCAGTTGCTCGTCGAGCGGCTGCAGGCGGCCCGGGAGGGCGGCGAGCCCGGGCGGATCGCCGTGGTGACGCCGCTGCTGACGGGCGCGCTCGACCGGCTCGTGGCGCGCTGGGCGGCGGCGGTCGGCGCGCGGCGGCTGCGCTACGAGCCGTTCGCCCACGAGGCGCTGCGCGCCGCCAGCCGGGCGGCGTTCGGCCTCGACGCCGTGCCGCGCTACGACTTCGCCCGCCCCGACCTCGTCGTCTCGTTCGGCGCCGACTTCCTGGAGACCTGGCTGTCGCCCGTCGAGCACGGCCGGGCGTTCGCCGCGGGCCGGCGGCGGGGCGGCGGCCTGCGCACGCGGCTGGTCCAGCTCGAGCCGCGCCAGTCGCTCACCGGCGCGCAGGCGGACGAGTGGCTGGCCCTGGAGCCGGGCACCGAGGGCCTCGTGGCCGCCGCCATGGTGCACACGATCATCGCCGAGCGGCGCGTGCTGCTGCCGAGCGCGGAGCTGGGCGCCGCGGTGCGCCTCTTCGAGCTGGTGCGCGATCACGGGCCGGAGCAGGTGACCGGGCGGACCGGGGTGCCGGCGGCGGCCATCCGGTCGCTGGCCCGCCGCTTCGCCGACCCGGCGGCCGGCGGGGGGCGGACGCTGGCGGTGGGCGGCGGCGTGGCCGGCGGCGGCGCCGCGGCGACGGCGGCCCAGACCATGGTGCACCTGCTCAACCACGTGGCCGGCAACACCGGGGCGACGGTCGCCTTCGACGCGGGCGACGGGCCCGCGGGAGCCGGGAGCTGGGGCGGCGGCGCCACCTACCGCGACCTGCGGGCGCTGGGCGCGGACATGGCGGCGGGCGCCATCGACGTGCTGCTGCTCCACGACGTCAACCCGGTGCACGCGCTGCCGGACGGCGCCGGCCTCGCGGCGGCGGTGGCCCGCGTGCCGACCGTGGTGAGCACGGCCGCCTGCCCCGACGAGACCGCCGCGCTCGCCGACCTGGTGCTGCCGGCCCACACCCCGCTCGAGGCCTGGGGCGATGCGGAGCCGGCGGGCGGCGTGCGCGGTCTCCAGCAGCCGGCGCAGAGGCCGCTGCACGACACGCGGCACCTGGGCGACATCCTGCTCGACGCCGGCCGCGCCCTGGGGGGCGAGGTCGCCGCGGCCCTGCCTCCGGAAGGCGACTTCCAGGCGCTGCTGCGCGACGAGTGGCGGGCGGCGCACGCGGCGGCGGGCGGCAGCGGGGACTTCGACACGTTCTGGGCGGACGCGCAGCGGCGCGGCGGGGCCTTCGAGCCCGCGCGCACGGCCTCCGCGCGGCTGCGGCCGGCTGTCCTCGAGGCCCCGCTCGAGCTCGACCCGGGGCGCGGCGAGCGGCCCTTCACGCTGGTGGCGTACCCGTCGGCCCACCTCTACGACGGCCGCGGCGCCAACCGCGCCTGGCTGCAGGAGGTGCCCGACCCGCTGCTGAAGACCACCTGGAGCAGTTGGGCCGAGCTGGCGCCGGAGACGGCGCGCGCGCTCGGCGCGGAGGACGGGCAACTGCTGCACGTCGAGTCGGACCACGGCGCCGTGGACGTCACGCTGCTGGTCAACCCGCACCTGCGGCCCGGCGTGGTGGCCGTGCCGCTCGGGCAGGGCCACACGGCGTACGGCCGCTACGCGAGCGGACGCGGCGTCAACGCCGCGGCGCTGCTCGATCCGCGGCCGGAGGAGGCCGGGGGCGGCCCGCGCTGGCTGGGCACGCCGGTCGACCTCGCACCGCGGGCGGTCCGGCGGCCGGTGCCCCGCCTGCAGACGACCTTCGACCAGGACGGCCGCGGCATCGCCCGCGCGGTGACGCTGGAGGAGCTGGCGGCGGGCGGCCCGCCGGCCGCCGCCGAGCCGGCCTTCAGCCTCTATCCGGACCACGCGCATCCCGAGCACCGCTGGGGCATGGCCATCGACATCGACTCGTGCACCGGCTGCAACGCCTGCGTGGCGGCCTGCTACGCGGAGAACAACGTCCCGGTCCTGGGCGCCGAAGGGATGCGCCGGGGCCGCACGATGGCCTGGCTGCGCATCGAGCGCTTCGTCGAGGACGGCCCGGCGGGCCCCGACAACCGCTTCGTCCCGATGCTGTGCCAGCACTGCGACCACGCGCCGTGCGAGTCGGTCTGCCCCACGTACGCGACGTACCACACCGACGAGGGGCTCAACGCGCAGATCTACAACCGCTGCGTCGGGACGCGCTACTGCGCGAACAACTGCCCCTACAAGGTGCGCCGCTTCAACTGGTTCGAGCCCGAGTTTCCCGCGCCGCTCGACCGCCAGCTCAACCCGGACGTGACCACCCGCACGGTGGGGGTCATGGAGAAGTGCACCTTCTGCGTGCAGCGGATCCGCGCTGGCCAGGACCGCGCGCAGGACGCGGGCCGGGCGCCGCGCGACGGCGAGATCACGCCGGCCTGCGCCCAGACGTGCGCGGCCGAGGCCATCGTCTTCGGCGACCTCAACGATCCCGCCAGCCGCGTGTCGCGGCTCGCGGCCGACCGCCGCGCCTACCGCGTGCTCGAGAGCCTGAACACGCGGCCGGCGGTGACCTACCTGCGCAAGGTGCGGCGGGCGTGACGGCCGAGCGCAGCGACGCGATGAGCCTGGGCGCCACGACCGACGACGTCCTGCGCACGCTCGGACGCCCGGGCCGCGCGTACGCCGCGGCGGTGGCCTGCCTGCTGGCCGTGCTCGCCGTCGCCGCCGCGGCCTTCGCCCGCCAGGTCGGGACCGGCCTGGGCGTGGCCGGCTACCAGCCGCCGATCCTGTGGGGCGTCTACATCACGAACTTCGTCTTCTGGATCGGGATCACGCACTCGGGCACGTTGATCTCGGCGGTGCTGTTCCTCTTCCGGGCGCGCTGGCGCACCGGCGTGGCGCGCGCCTCGGAGGCGATGACCGTCTTCGCGATCATGACCGGCGCGCTCTTCCCCATCATCCACCTCGGGCGGCCCTGGGTGTTCTACTGGCTGATGCCGTACCCCAACGCCCGCGAGCTGTGGGTGAACTTCCGCTCGCCGATCATCTGGGATCTGTTCGCCATCATGACCTACCTGACGGTGAGCGTCGTCTTCCTCTACGTCGGGCTGCTGCCCGACATCGCGACGGCGCGCGACCGCATCCGCGACTGGCGGCGGCACGTCTACCGGCTGCTGGCGCTCGGCTGGTCGGGCTCGGACCGCGAGTGGCACCACTACCGCAGCCTGTACGGCCTGCTGGCCGCGCTGGCGGTGCCGCTGGCCGTCTCGGTGCACAGCGTCGTCTCCTGGGACTTCGCCACCACGCTCCTGCCGGGCTGGCACAGTACGATCTTCGGGCCCTACTTCGTGGCGGGCGCCATCTTCTCGGGCGTGGCGATGATGATCACGCTGCTGGCGCCGATGCGCACGCTGCTGGGCCTCGAGCGCTACATGCAGATCCGCCACTTCGACAACCTGGGCAAGCTGCTGCTGGTGCTGTCGCTGGTGATGACCTACGCGTACGGCATGGAGTTCTTCGTGGCCTGGTACAGCGGCAACCCGTTCGAGCAGGGCGCCTACTGGGCGCGCCTGACGGGCCCCTACGCGCCGCTGACGTGGACGATGCTCGTCTGCAACTCCGCCGTGCCGCTCGTGCTCGTCGCGCGCCGCGTGCGCACGCACCTGCCGGCGCTGTTCGCCGTGGCCATCCTCGTCAACGTCGGCATGTGGCTGGAGCGCTACGTCATCGTCGTCTCGTCGCTCGCGCGGGAGTTCGACCCGGCGAACTGGACCGGCCTGTACGATCCGACCTGGGTGGAGTGGGCCATCACGGCCGGGTCGTTCGCCCTCTTCGGGCTGCTGTTCCTGCTGTTCGTGAAGCTCTTCCCGCCGATCGCCATGCACGAGATCAAGGAGCAGGCGGAGGCCGCATGAGCCGGGCGACGCTGCTCGGCGTGTACGCCAGCGGCGAGGCCGCCGCGCGCGCGGCGGACGCCGTCCGGGCGGCGGGGCTGGGCGCGGCGGCGACGTACGCGCCGACGGCCGATCCGGCGCTGCTCGCGGCCGCGGCGCGGCGGCCGAGCCCGGTGCGGCTCTGCACGCTGCTGGGCGGGCTGGCGGGCGCCGCCGCCGGCATCGCCTTTCCCGCGTACACGATGCTCGACATGGGGCTCGTCCTCGGGGGCAAGCCGGTCGTCTCGATCCCGCCGCTCGTCATCATCGGCTTCGAGCTGGCGATGCTGGGCGCGGCGCTGGGCGGTCTGGCCGGCTTCCTGCTGCTGAGCCGGCTGCCCCGCCGTCGCGCGCGGGCGCTCGCCGGGCGGGGGTTCACCGACGACCGCTACGGCGTGCTCGTGACCTGCGCGCCCCGGCGGCGGAAGGCGGCGCGCGCCGCGCTCGAGCAGGCCGGCGCGGAGGAGGTGCGCGACGGTGCGTAGCGGGGCGGCGGGCGGCGGGCCGGCGCGCGGCAGGCTGGCGCCGGCCCTGCTGGCCGCCGGCTGCCTGTGGCTGGCCGGCTGCGAGGGCCCGCCCGACATGCGCCGCGGCGCGGCCGTCGGCTCCCACGCGCCGCAGGCGCCGCCGGACGGCGTGCTGGCCGTCGGCGCCCCGGCCGTCCTCGATCGGGCGGCGGCCCGGGCGCGGCTGCGGAACCCGCGCCCGGCCACGCCGGAGGTGCTGGCCGAGGGGGCCGAGCTGTACGGCAGCTACTGCCTGCTCTGCCACGGCGTTCTCGGCGCCGGCGACGGCCCGCTGGCCGCGCACCTCCCCCGCATGCCCGATCTGCGGGGGCCGCGCGCCGCGCGCCTTGCCGACGGCGACCTGTACACCATCGTGCGCCGGGGCGGGTTCCGGATGCCCGCCTACGCCGACGTGCTGAGCGCCGACGAGCGCTGGGCGGTCGTCACCTACCTGCGGACGCTCGGAGGCGGCGATGCCCCCCGTTGACGGCCGCCCCCGGGCGGTGCTCTCCGCCCGCGAGCGGCGCCTGGCCGGCTGGCTGGCGGCGGCCGGAACGGCGGCCTTCGCGTACGGCGCCGCGTTCGGCGACGCCTCGCGCGCGTGGCAAGCGCTGCTGGTGAACTTCCTGTTCTTCACCGGCCTGGCCCAGGCCGGCGTGGTGCTCTCGGCCCTCGTGCAGGCCACGTCCGCGCGCTGGGCGCGGCCGCTCAAGCGGGCGGCCGAGGCGACGGCGGGGTTCCTGCCGGTCTCGCTCCTGCTGCTGGCCGTCCTGCTCGCTGGCCTGCCGGCCTGGGCGCCCTGGGCCGGCGCGGCCGGGCACGCCCGCGGGGGGTGGCTCACCGTGCCCTGGTTCGCGGCGCGCGAGGCCGCCGGGTTCCTGCTGCTGGCGGGCGTCAGCGCGGCCTACCTGTACCACTCCGTGCGGCCCGACGTCGGCCTGCTCCAGGAGCTGGACGGCCGGCCGCCGGCCGGGTTCGCGGCGCGCCTGATCGCGCGCTGGCACGGCGTGGCACTGGAGCGCGACCTGTGCCAGCGCAGCCAGAGCCGGCTGGCGCCCGCCGTCCTGATCGCCTACGGCTGGGTCTTCTCGCTGGTCGCCTTCGACTTCGTGATGGCGCTCGACCACCACTGGTACTCCGCGCTGGCCGGGGGCTACTTCTTCACGGGCAACCTGCTGGCCGGCATCGCGCTGCTGGCGCTGGCCGCGGCCTGCCGCGAGCGGCTCGGTCTCGCGGCCCACGTCGGGCGGCGGCAGCTCCGCGACCTCGGCAGCCTGCTGTTCGGCTTCGCGATCCTGTGGGCCTACCTGCTCTGGTCGCAGTACCTGGTGATCTGGTACGGCGACCTGCCGGAGGAGGCGGCGTTCATCGGCCGCCGGCTGCAGGGCGCGTGGGCGCCGCTGACCTGGCTGGCCGTCGGCCTCGTCTTCCTGCTGCCGTTCGTCGTCCTGCTCAGCCGGCGGGTGAAGGCCTCGGCCCGCGGCCTCGCCGCGGTCGCGGCGGGCGTCCTCGCCGGGCTGTGGCTGGAGCGGTTCGTGCTCGTGGCGCCCTCGCTCACACCCGGCGACGGCCTGCCGCTGGGCCTGCCGGAGCTGCTGGTCACCGCCGGCGCGCTCGGCGCGTTCGTGCTCTGCTACGCCCGCTTCCTGGAGACCGTCCCGGTGCTGCCGATCTCGGACCCGAAGCTGGCGCCCGCGGCGGCCGCCGTCAGCGCGTCGCGCTGAAGCCCGCGACGGGCGGGTTCGACAGGAAGTCGTCCCAGAACGCGTTGCCGCGCTGGCTGGGGTGCAGTTGGACGTCGACCCAGCGGAAGTCGCTGAAGCCGGCCGCGCGGAACGCCTCCTCGTAGGTCTCCGGCGCCAGGTAGTAGTTGGTGACCTCGAACTGCGTGCCGTCGTCGTTGGTGATGCTGTAGCGCACGGGGTCGCCCTCCCGGGGCGGCGCGGGGTAGGCGCGTCCCAGACCGTACTTGCGCCACGCGCCGTCGTCCGGCGAGGGGTTGCGGACGTTGTCGCACAGGCCGGCGAAGCGGCCGCCCGGCCGCAGCGCGCCGTGGCAGGCCCGGCACAGGCCCCGCAGCTCGTCCGCGCTGCGCGCGTAGCTCAGCAGGTAGACGGCCACGACCACGTCCACCGGCGCAGCGGGTGCGAACGACGCCACGTCCGCCTGCCGGTAGGCGCAGCCGAGCGGCTGCCGCCGCTCCTCCGCCTCGGCCCGCCCGATCATCTCCGCCGACACGTCGACGCCGGTGGCCGCGGCCGCCCCGGCGCGCTTGAGCACGCGCGTGTAGAAGCCGTCCCCGCAGCCCATGTCCAGCGCCGCCGCGCCCGCCACGTCGCCGAGCGTCGCGAGCAGCGTGTGCGTCTCGATGGCCTCGCGGAACGAGAGCCGCATGGAGTCGCGGTAGGCGTCGGCGATGGCCTCGTATGCCTCGATGTGATCCACAGCGCCCTCCGGGAGTGCCGAACCCCGGTATGGTAGCCGTTTTCCGGAGACCGCGGGCCGGCGGTCATCCCGTGTGGCGCAACGGGTTCTCCCACCGCACGCCCGCGAACCGCGCGAAGTCCGCGTCGCACGACGCCAACGTGGCCCCGTGCGTCAACGCCATCGCCGCCAGGTGCGCATCGGTCGTGAGGTTGCCCGCGGATCCGGCCTCCATCAGCAACTGGCGCAGCGTGCGCCAGTGGTCGCGGGTCTCCGATACCAGCGCCACGACGTCCAGCGCCAGCCACTCGTCGATGCGGCGCACGGCCGTCTCGACGGGGAGCGGCTCGGGAAAGATCAGCGGGTGCGTGGACACCCTCAGGAATCCTGCGACGACGAACCACGTGAGCCCGACGGACTCGTCGCCGCTCAAGGTGTGCTCCCACCACCTGATGATCCGTTCGTGATGCTCCGCGTTGTCGTTCACGGCGTACAGCAGGATGTTGAGATCGACAATCTTCATTCTTCACTTGCGGAGATGCAGCTTGCGGGTCACCTCGTCGTCCTCGAGACGGGCGGCGAGCGTCAGCGCCTTGTCGAGGTCGACCCGCGGCCGGCCCATCGACACCGTCCGCTGCTTGAAGCGCCCGGGACGACCGCTCTTGCGTGCGGATGCGAGCAGGCCGGCGCGCAGCGTGCGATTCAGCATGCGCGTGAGCGAGACGTCCTCGGCGCGGGCGCGCGTCCGGAGCTCCAGGAGGAGGTCGTCGTCGATGCGTACGGTGCTGCGCACTTTGATCACTATAGCATCGCCCACTATGATGCCATGCCATCATCCGGGGCTGTCCGAGGTCGCGGCGGCACGTTACACTAGCCTGCATGGAGCGCAGCCGCGCCTACCTCATCGGGCGGCTGGCCGGCAAGCAGTTCCGCAAGGCGAGGTGGATCTGGGCGTCGGCCACCGGCAGCGACGAGGACGCCATCCGCGCCGAGCACGGGGTCGGGCGGGACATGGCGGCGGTGGTGCGCGAGCAGGCGGGCGGCGCGGGCGACCCGGCGGCGCAGGCGCTGCTCGACGACATCAGCGCGGTGCTGGCCGACCGGGTGAGCAACCGCGCCCACCGCTTCGAGGTGGCCGCGCTGCCCGGCGGGGCGCCGACCGCGTTCGCGCTGCCCGGGGGGTTCATCTTCGTGGCGCCGGCCCTGGTGGAGCTGGCCGACCGCGACCGCGACGAGCTGGCGTTCGTCGTGGCGCACGAGATGGCCCACGTCATCCGCCGCCACGCCGTCGACCGGCTCCTGCGCGAGCTGGGCCACAAGGCGCTCTCGGCCGTCTCGATGGCGACGCCCGCGACGCGGACCATCGCGCCGTGGCTGCGCTCGGTCGGTGTCCGCTGGCTCGAGCAGGCCTACTCGCGCGAGCTGGAGTTCGAGGCGGACGAGCTCGGCGCGCGCCTGATGCGCGCCGCCGGCTTCGACCCGGCCGCGGCCCTCCGCATGCTGCAGCGCCTCGGCGCCCTCGACGCGCAAGCCGATCCGCTCGGCCTCGGCGGCTACCTGTCGACCCACCCCCCGGTGGCCGACCGCATCCGCCACCTGCGCGAGCGCCTGGGACTGGGGGGCTGATGGACGAGCAACCCCATCAGGTCATGAGCCGGCCGGACGCCGGCGCCCCGGTCCTCTCGCGCGAGGGGCTCATCCGGCGGCGCTTCGAGCGGCGGCTGCGGCTGCTGCGGATCCCCGACGACCTGACCGGCTGGACGGTGCTGGACATCGGCGCCTGGCACGGCTTCTTCTCGTTCGAGTGCGAGCGGCGGGGCGCCGAGCGGGTGCTGGCCGTCGACCGCTACGCCTGGGACCGGTTCGGCGCGGACGAGTTCCTCGCGGCGCGCGAGCGGCTCGGCTCGTCCGTGGAGCACCGCCGGGTCGACGTCCACGACCTCGACCCGGCCGAGGTTGGCCGCTTCGACCTCGTGCTGCTGCTCGGGGTCTTCTACCACCTGCGCAACCCCCTGCGGGCGCTCGAGCGGATCCGCGCCGTCACGAAACGGCTGCTCATCTGCGAGACCCACGTTCTGCTGCCGTTCGTGCACGAGCGCTACCCGCTGGTGCCGTTCTTCCCGGGCGACGAGCACGCGCGCGAGGCGCCCTACGAGCTGTGCGCCATGCCGACCCTCGCCGCCCTGGGCCAGATGCTAGAATCCGTCGGGTTCAGCGACGTCGAGACGGTGTACACCCCGTCGTTTCGCTACTGGAAGAAGCTGCTTGCGCTCGTCACGAACCGCCCGCGCTCGGGGCGCGGGATCGTCCACGCGAGAGTCCCTGGGGAGATCGGAGCGTCATGAAAGTCGCGGTAGTCGGGCTGGGAACCATGGGCGCGCCGATGGCGGACAACCTGATCAAGGCCGGGTTCGAAGTCACGGTGCACAACCGCACGCGGAGCCGCGAGGAGCCGCTCGAGAAGCTGGGCGCCGTGCGCGCCGCAACGCCGGCCGCGGCCGCCGCCGGAGCGGCCGTCGTCCTGACCTGCGTCTCCGACACGCCGGACGTCGAGAGCGTGCTGCTCGACGCCGAGCACGGCGTGATCAACGGCCTGCAGCCGGGCGGTCTGGTGATCGACTGCTCGTCGATCGAGCCGGAGGCGACGCGCCGCATCGCCAGCGCGTTCCGCGCGCGGGACGTCGGCTACGTCGACGCCCCGGTGTCGGGCGGGTCGGAGGGCGCCATCAAGGGCACGCTGACGATCATGTGCGGCGGCTCCGAGGAGGACTTCGAGCGCGCGCGGCCGGTGCTGCAGGTCATCGGCGGCCGCATCACCCGCATCGGCCCCGTGGGCTGCGGCCAGATTGCGAAGGTCGCCAACCAGGTGGCGATCACGGGCACCTTCTTCGGGCTGGCCGAGGCGCTGACGCTGGCCTACCGCGCCGGCGCCGACCCCGAGCGGGTGGTCGAGGCCATCGGCGGCGGCGTGGCCGGCTCGTGGATCCTCAACAACCGCTCGCAGAAGATGCTGCAGGACGACTACCCGCTCGGCTTCCGCCTGCGCCTGCACCGCAAGGACCTGGGCATCGCCCTGGCAACGGCCCGCGACAACAAGGTCCCGGTCCCCGTCGCGAGCCTGGTCGCCACCATCGAGGACGCCCTCATCGCCCAGGGCTACGGCGACGAGGACATGTCCAACCTGGCCCGCTTCATCCGCCGCGGCGCCGGCATCCCCGACGGCCCGCTGAAGAAAGCGTAGGCATAACCAGTACAGAGGGGACGGCGGGCAGCAACGCGGCCGTCCCCAAGTCGCGCGCGGCTCGGCAACGCGGCGCGGGGCCATGGGGTCCCACAAGGGCCTACCGGGGACTTGGGAGGCACACTGCTCGTGCTGGGTCCGGGCACTGACGCCTGAGCAGGTGCGCGGGCGGCGGCTGCAGGTCCCCGATAGCGATGGCGCCCTCCCAGACATCCCACCAGTTCCGGGAGATCGCGTAGCCCGCCGCCTGAAGGAACTCGATAGCCTCCCGCAGCAGGTAGGTCCGAAATCAGTCCTTTGTTGGCTTCGCAGTGGCGGCCAAAATCAACTGGAGTCCCTCGGCCAGTGACGAGCTCTTCGGATGGCTGACCTTGGACGCGCAGACCGCCAAGACGAATCCCACAGCGGTCGTGCCGCCCAGCGCAAACAGGTCGGCCGCGCTATCGGCGTCCACACGTACCGATGGGCCGTACTCGACGTACAGCCACGTCACCGGCAGGACGATTGCCAACACATTCAGCACCATCCCTACAATGATCCTTAGGTGCATGAGTTACCTCTTCTTGCGGTTGCCCCGGCCAGGACGATTCTCGTTAGCCTTTGCAGGCTTACCAAACATGCTCGACATGGCCGTCACCATCTTGACGACATCGTTCGAACTGATCGACTCGCCTGACGCGAGGGGGCCTACTCTAGCATCGCGATGGACACGCCTCCGATGACCGCCAAGAGCCCCGTCACGACGATGGAACCGCCGGCCAATACCGACACGAGCGCGCCCAAGAGGCACGTGATCGCGCAACCCGCCATTACGATCTTCAGGCAACGGCGGACGAAGTTGTTTGAGCGCTTCTCGATCTCGTCCGGATCGTCCACCTTGGCCTTGATGATGGCTTCAGTTCGAGCCTTGAACGTCTTGAGCCGATGTTCCTCGTACCTTTCCGAAAGGGTGATCAGCGCATCCGCATGTTCCAACGCGCGATCGGGACTGTCCTCCTTCTCCGTGACCTGCTGCAGTAGAATATTGATGTTGATCTGTCCGCCGCTGGCTCCTCGGAGAACCTCAACGATCTCCGGAGCGAGCGCCGAACCCAACTCCGTAGGCTCCAGCTTCTGCAGTGCACTGCCGGCCTTCTCGGCTTCTGGGGCTCCGTTCATGGGAGTCCCGATGGGGTCAGGAACCCCAACGCGCATCAACCCCTATCGCGGCGATCTGGCGACGCGATTCGGCCATCGGGCTTGCAGCGCTCGCCCTGGATGGTTTGCTCGCCAGCCGACGTCCCGCTGCAGGGTCCGGCCCGCGCGGAGCGTCGTGGGCATCCCGGATCTCACGGACTGCGATTCGGCCGACATGGACCACGCAGGCACCCGGATCAGGCGGTTGCCACTGGCCTTGCGGTCCCTTCTGCACCCCGTCCCCAATGCCCATTCCGGTATCGAACACCCTCCAGTAACGCTAGCAAAACCAGCCGGGCCACATCAAGCCGCCTGGAGGACGGATTCCGCTCGCACCTCGCGGCAACAGGCACCGGAAGTCGGAGAGGCATGTTCGCACACTTACGCCCCCGAGCCTTCACACCAGTGACCAGCCAGCGGCCCCCGAGTCCGCAGGGGTCTAGGTCGGCGTTGCCTCGCCCGCTTCGTCGGCCGCGGCACCGGCATCCCCGACGGCCCCCTCAAGAAGCGTAGCCAGTTCGGGGGGGACGGCCGGCAAACCCTGCGGCCGTCCCCAAGCCGCGCACAGCGCGGCTCGGCAGGCGTGGCGCGGGGCGAAGGGGTCCCCGCAAAGGCCTGCCGGGGGCTTGGGGCGCAGCCCCATCTAATTCTAATAGAAGAGCACGGCGACGACGAACAGGACGACCGCGAAGGCCAGCATCCACTGCCACATCTCCTGCTTGTCCTCGGCGGGCAGGAGCTGGAAGGTGATGCTGCGGTGGGAGGCGACCGCGTTGCGCAGGAACGGCGCCGACGAGACGCCGTAGCTCTCCATGACGAACGAGCGGCCGCCGGTGCGCTGCTCGACCATGCCCAGCCCGTCGGTGTTGAGCCGCGTGCGGATGCCCTCGAGGTCGGCCTCGAGCGACTCGTCGTAGTCGATGCCCCGCACGTAGTCCCGCAGGACGTCGTCCAGGTTGGTGCCGGTGCGCGAGCCGATGCCGACCGGGTACACGGTCAGCCCGCGCCGCTGGAACTCGGACAGCGCCGCGTCGAGCCGCGACATCTGCTCGCGCGAGCCGAAGAAGTCCCCGTCGGTGAAGAGGATCACCAGGCGGTCCGAGCGCTGCTCCGGGACCCACTCCTCGTCGCCCGACTCGAAGCGGTCCTGGTTGTCGGTGGACTGGTAGACGTGCTCGAAGGCCGACGCGATGTCGCTGTCCCACGGAAACGCGTCGCCCGAGAGCGTGCTCGGCGGCGCCACGCGCCCGAGCTGCTCGATGAAGCGGTCGGCGTCGGACGACATGTGGGCCTTGCGCACCGCCGTGGTGCCGAAGACGAACAGCGCCGTCCGGTCGCCCGGCGTGAGGATCTCCTCGGTGTACAGGTTCAGGGCCTCGCGCACGGCCAGCTCCAGCCGCGACGGCCCGAGGTCGGTCACCCACATGGAGGCCGAGCCGTCGATGACGATGGCCACGTCGACGTCGCCGCGCTTGAAGGTGCGCCCCCCGAACACCCAGTAGGGCCGCGCCGCGGCCGCGGCGACGGCGACGAGCACGAGGACGGCGACGAACCAGAACTTGATCGGCCCGATCAGCGGATACGTGGAGCCGTGCGTGCGCGCCGGACGCAGTATCACGCGCAGGGCGAAGACCGCGAGCCCGACCGCCAGCAGCACCAGCGAGATCGGGATCGCCATCAGGAACTCCGGGTTCTCGAACTCGACGGCGTTCCGCAACAGCGAGAGCTGCATGGCTCGGACCTTTCAGGAGACGAGTCGGGCTAGCCGCGGCGGCGGCGCGTGGGCGTCCCCTCCCCCTTCATCTGCTCGAGCTCGGGGGCCTGCAGCTGGCGCAGCGGCTCGAGCGCGAGACGCACCGCGTCGGGGTTGCTCGTCAGGTCGTAGTTCCACTTGTACTCGAAGCGATCGGCGCCGTCGCTGCGCAGGGCGCGCTCGAAGTCGGCGTTGACGTCGTCGAGCACCTCCTGGATGATGGCGGCCTTGATCGCCAGCCCGTCCGGGTTGTCGTCGCTGATCGCCCGGTACCGCTGGCGCGCGAGCTGGAACTTCGCGCTGCCGAGCAGGTACGAGGCGCGCGGGTCGTCGACCTCGTCGGACAGGTTCTCGACCACGGTCTCGTACTCGCCGCGCAGGTAGCGGTAGGCCGCCTGCTGGAGGAAGGCGTCGCCGAACAGGTAGGCCTCGGCCACCCACTGCACGCCCCAGGCGCGGCTCTGCTCGTAGAACGCCGTCACCTGGTCGAGCTCCGACTCGGCCTGCTCGAAGTTGCCGCGGCGGACGCTGTCGCTCAGCCCGTCGAGGCGCTCGTAGAATCCGGCCAGGCTCAGCGACGGGGCAGCCACCACGACGAGGAAGATGACGGCCAGCACGAAGCCGAGCAGGTAGCGAAAGGCATGCTCGCGGTCGAGCAGATCGGTCACGCGCATCGTTGGACTCCAGTCGGGCCGCCTACGGCCCCGTTCCCCAGAACAGCTCGGCCACGAACCCCATCGGGATCCCGACCACGAGCATCGCCAGCGCCGCCAGCAGGAAGCGCGGGTAGATCGGCACCTTCAGCGCCCGGTGCTTCAGCTCGTAGCGGACCGCCTCGCGCTCGTCGATCGCCTCGTAGGCCCGGGTGAGGCTGTCCTGGTCGGTGACGTCGAAGTAGTCGCCGCCGTACTCGCGGATCATCTCGATGAGCCGGGGCGTCGTCGTGGGATGCCCGATCATCGCGGTGCGGATGTCGCTGGTGTTGATGTAGATGATGTACGGAATGATGTTGCGCTGGTTGAGCGCGGCGAACTCCGAGTCGGGGAACTCGTCGACGGCCGCGTCCGTGATGATCAGCACCGCCCGGTTGAGGTTCGTGCCCGCGCCGGTCAGCGCCTCGTCCTGCTCGAAGTGCCGCATGATCGAGCGCAGCGGGCGGATGATGTTCGTGTCGCCCTCGGCCGGAATGATCCGCACCTTGTCGGGCGGGACCACCATGGCCTTGTCGAGCCGCTGCGTCGTGACGTACGGCGCGTCCCACACCTGGAAGTAGTAGAGCTCGTCGTCGGTGACGAAGTCGTCGACCATGTACGGGTAGGTCGAGAACAGCCACAGCGAGACGCGGTCGTTCTTGTCGCGCCGCATCTCGAGGAACTCGAGATGCGCGTCGCGGGCCACCTCGGCCTTCGACTTGCCGGTGTCGGGGAACTCCCACGCCATCGAGCCGGACGTGTCGACGAGGTCGACGCGCACCCGCGACTCGATGTAGCCGCTGACCTCCTCCGTGGCGGTGAGGAACGGGTCCGCCGCCGCGAACAGGATGAGCGCCAGCGCGGCCCCGACCAGCACCTTCGGCACGCCGTGGAGGGCGCGCGCCATGAACCGCTTCTGGTGCAGCAGGTCTATGTCGTGCCCCGAGTGGTGGCGCGTGTGACGCCGCCGCCGCAGGCCCAGGCGGCCCAGGGTGAGGAACACGCCGGCGACGACGAGCACGGTCAGCACGATGGCCATGCCGATGTCGCCGTAGCGGATCTGCTCGAACTGCGTCCCGAAGAGCTCGAGCGCGCTCGACTGCACGAAACCGACGAACTCGTCCCAGGTCATCAGCATGGCGTCACCGTATCACCGTACTTCGAACAGCGACCTGATCTGCATCCAGAGCCGGATGTGCGGCCGCAGCGTCGACAGCGAATCCTCGAACGCCCGGGCCTCGCGGGCCGGGTCGGCGATGGGCGCCGTCGAGTCGTGCTCCAGGCTCGACTGGTAGTCGACCAGCCGCGCGGTCATCCAGTCCAGCGCGTCCTTGCGAGGCCCGTCCTTGAGCCCCGCGACGTACGAACCGATATCCTTCGGCGTGTCGCCGACGTGCAGCTCGGGCAGCTCCGCCTGCAGGTACTCGCGGCCGTGGATGATCAGGTTGCGGCGGACGTCCTGCAGGACGGCGCCGTTCTCGGCGGGCGCGAGCCGGCCGAGCTCCCGGACGTGCCGCAGCAGGTTCCGCCGGGCCTGCCAGATGGAGGGCGGGATGGGAATCTGCGCCTCGAGCTGCTCGAGCTCCTCGTCCTCCTTCCGCTTCGCCTCGGAAACCGCCCTGGGCTTGCGCGCCTGGCGCACGAGCAGCACCAGCCAGACCACCAGCGGGATGGGCGCCAGCGCCCAGGCGAGGACGCGGAAGGCGGTGGCCCGCGCGCCGAAGGTGCCCAGCTCGATCGTGTCGCGGATGTCCAGCAGCGGCGTGTCCGTGAGGGTCGTCACGTAGCGGATGAGGTTGGCCCCGCCGTCGACCTGCCGCACCTCGGCGTCCTCGACGTCCTCGCCGAGGTCGCGCAGGAGGTAGTAGAAGCTGAACCCGGGCAGGATGTACGTGGACTTCTCCGGGGCGATCAGCCGGAAGGTGTAGTGGAAGTCCCAGATGTGCTCGTCTTCGACCTGCCGCTTGCTCACGTCGAGCGCGAGGCCCTCGAACGGGTGCACGGGCAGCGTCTCGGGCACCATCCGGTCCTCGAGGATGAGGATCTCCTGGCCGTCGTCGATCAGATCCGGGAACCGCACGCGGTAGGTCTGGCTGATCGGATCGCCGGTCTTGACGACGGTGGGCTCGACCTCGAGCGTCTCGATTTGGACCAGCGACGCCTCGTCCGACGGCGCCTCGGCGGCCGGCTGCGGCTGCGCCGCCGCGGGCGCGCCGCCGAGCGCCGCGGCCGTGAAGACCAGAATCGCCGCGCCGATCGTCCAGCAGCTACGTCTCATCACGTTCTCAGTCACCACGATCCCTCACCGGGACATGCGCGAAATCAGGAACTTCGCGAGCTCGTCCGCATGATTCTCGGGAGTCAGCACCACCGAGTCGATACCGCACTGATGCTTCAGCCGGTACTGGATGTCGGCGTGCGCCTCCTCGATCTGCCGGCGGATCGCCCCCGCCTTGCGGGCGGAGATGACCGTCTGCTTGCCGGTCTCCATGTCCGAGATCCGGATGTACCCGAGCCGGCTCTTCACCTCGAACTCGCCCGGGTCGTCCAGAATGAGAAACATCATATCGTGCTTCGCCGCCAGCGTACGCAGCCGCTTGAAATCGATCGCGTCCGGGTCGTTGACGAAGTCCACCATGTCCGAGAGGACCACGACCGAGTGGCCCGTCTTGAGCCGCGCCAGCATGAAGTCGATGGCGACCGAGAAGTCGGCGTGCCGCCGCGACGGGAACTCCCGCTCGAGCTGCAGCTTGTCGAAGATCTGCTTCGCCATGTAGAAGACCTGCGGCGAGCCGAGCCGCGGCCGCATGTACATCTCGACGCGGTCGGAGAAGCCGAGCAGGCCGACGGGGTCGCGGATGTTGGCGCGGGTCAGGCCGATGTTGCCGATCAGCTCGAGCAGCAGCAGCGCCTTGTTCGACTCGTGCGAGAGCTGGAACAGGGTCGAATGGGACAGATCGACCACGAGCAGCGTGCGCAGCTCCTTGGGCTCCATCCGCTCGATGCGGAACAGCCGGCGGGGATACGTCCTGAGGCTCAACGTCCATGCGATGTCCTTGAGCGGCTGCCCCTGCCGCCACTCGTCGACCCCGACGATGTCGTACCCGGACCCCTTGAACGCGCTCTTGTGCTCGCCGTAGTGGATGCTCGTCGCCTTCCGCTTGGCCTTGATGCTGTGCTTGATGTCGCGGAAGCGGGCGAACACCTCCTCTACTTCCACGGAGGAACCTCCATGTCCTGGATGATCTTCGCGAGCAGCTCCTCCTTGACCACCGAGAACTCCATCCCCTCGCGCAGCACCAGGCGGTGCGCCAGCACGGGCTCGGCGACCGCCTTGATGTGATCGGGCGTGATGACCCTGTCGCCGTTGAAGAAGGCGAACGTGCGGGCGACCGCCTCGAGGTGGAAGTGGACGCGCGGCGAGATGCCGACCCGGACGTACTCCCGCACGGTGCGCGCGACGCGGCCCTGGGCCCGGTGCGGGCGCGTGTTGCGCAGCAGGCGGACCTTGTACTGCTGGCCGTACTCGGAGATCCTGACGTTGTCGAAGATGAAGCGCGCGATGTCGAGCACCTCGTACAGGTTGGTCAGCTTCTCGACGTGCTTGCCCACCACGTTGTGCGCGCTGATCTTCAGCTCGTCGTCCTCGTCCTCCGGATCCATCATGTTGATGGACAGCGTGGTGCGGTCGAGCTGCGCGACGGGGTTGGCGAACGTGCCTTCCTCCTCGCCGAAGATGTTCTCCGTGCAGATGACCATGAAGAAGCGCGGCCCGTCGATGTCGTTGAAGTCGCACGACAGCGGGAAGAGCGGCAGCATCTTGCCCTCGGCGAGGTTGCCGTAGTCGGACGAGAGCGTGGCCGAGCTCTCCTCCATGCCCTCGAGCACCGCGGCCTTGGTCTTGCCCGACAGGCGGTTGTCCTCGTCGATGAGGACGATGTGGGCCATCAGCTTGCCGGGCTTGAAGTGGATCTTGCGCGTCCCGTCGAGCTCCTCGACGATGGTCTCGTAGCCGAGGATGTCCTCCGGCATGTAGGTGGGCAGCCCCTGGATGCGCTCGAAGCGGGCGTCGACCGCCATGGCGCACGCGCTGACGAGGTCGGTCTTGCCGGTGCCCGTCGGCCCGCGGAACATCAGGTGCGGCTGGCGCAGCAGCTTGCCCTGGCTCAGCTTGTCGGTGTACGGCAGCAGCGTGAAGAAGGCCCACGAGAGGATGCGCGCCGCGTCGTCGAGGCCGTAGAGCCACTTGGTCGACTCGCTCTGGAAGCGGTCGACCACCTCCTGGGCGCGGTCGACGTCGATGGCGGGCTTGGGATCGGGCTGCGGCCGCGCGCCGGTCTGCACCGCCGGCGCCGCCGCGGCGGCGCCGTTGTCCGCCTCGGCCGGCCCCGCGGCTACCGCGGCCGCGGCCGGCGCGGGTGCCGCCGCGGCCGGCGTCGCCGGTGCGGCCGGCGCGGGTGAGGCCTCGACGGCCGGCGGAGCGGCCGCCTGCGGCCGGGCGGCGGGCGGCGTCTGCGGCTGCGCGGCGGTCTGCGTCTCGGGATTCCCTTCGGGCTTCATATCGACGGACATCGAGGTCTCCTCCCCGTCAGCGCACCCCGAAACCGACCGTCATGCCCACGTAGACTTCGCGGCCCGGCGAGGGCTCGTAGTAGCGTCCGCCGAAGGCGTTCGTGATCGTCGAGGAGTTGTAGCGTTCACCGAAGAGGTTGTCGATTCCGACGAACGGCCGGAAGTCGGCGTCGCCACCCTTCGTGTCGAAGGCGAAGCGCAGGTCCACTACGGTGTAGGCCCAGTTGTGGGCGGTGTTCGCGTTGTTGAGCGTGTACTCGTCGACCCAGCGCACCGTCGCCATCGACGTCATGCCGAAGGGCGCGCGGTGGGTCACGCCGCCGAACACGCGGTGCGGCGGCGCGCCCGGCTCGAGGAAGCCGGCGTAGTCGGCGCCGTTCAGGACGAAGCGGTCGAACATGAAGTCCTGGTAGGTGTAGGCGAAGCGCGCGCTGAACGTGGAGTCGGGCACCCACTCGACCAGCATCTCGACCCCGTTGCGCGACGTCTCGCCGGCGTTGACCTGGAAGATCTCGTCGTCGGGGCGCTGCACCGGCACGAACGCGTTGGTCACGTTGGCCGTGTAGAAGGCCACCTCGTAGCGCAGGCGGGCCGGCTCGGCGAGGCCCCGGATGCCGAACTCGAAGCTGGTCAGGTCCTCGGGCTCGAGGTCCTGGTTGAACCCGCCCTCGCCCGTCGGCGTGTTCGACAGCTCGACGGTGGTCGGCGTCTCGTAGGCGGTCGACAGGTTCGCGAACAGGTTCATGTTCTCCGTCGCGGCCACGGTCACGCCGACCGACGGGCTGACGGCGTCCATCGTCCGGTCGCCGGTCTGGTCGCCGTCGTCCAGCTTCCGGTCGCCGGCCCGGAAATCATAGTAGTTCCAGCGCACGCCGGCGTTGAAGCGCACGCGGTCGGTGGGCGCGATGCCGATCTGGGCGAACGGACCGGCCGACAGGACGTCCTCGGTCTGATCGACGCGCAGGTCGGTGGACGACCCGTCGCCCGCCTGGCCGAACTCCATGCGGTCGTCGTTCTGCGTCGCCACGTCCACGCCGGCCGCCCAGTCGATGGTCACCGCCCCGGCCTCGGCCGCGCCCACGTACTCGGAGCGGAACCCGAACCCCGTGCGGCCCAGCTCGATGTTGCGGAAGGCGCCGACGGCGTCCAGGTCGCGCCACATGCCCCAGCCGGTGGCGCGGAAGCGCTGCGTCTCGCTGAAGCGGTGCTCCAGCGTCACGCCGCCCTGGCCCTGGCTTGCGCCCTCGCCCCAGCCGCGCGAGAGCGCGATGCCGCGCGCCAGGCAGGCCCCGGCGATGCAGTCGCCGTCGGCGCCGCGCTGCGGCGCCGTGCTCGCGTCCTCGCGGTTGAGGAAGCTCGGGCTCTCGGCGAACGGCGAGTCGTAGAGGTTGAAGATGCCGCGGACCTCGGTGTCGGCCGACAGCTCCTGCCGCACGACGAAGTTGGCCTGCGTGATCTCGGCGTGGCCGTTCTGGCGGAAGCCGTCCGTCTCGAAGCGGCTGATGCTGGCCATGAACTGCGTGCCGGTGTTGCCGCCGTCCAGGCGCACCTGCTGCCGGTTGTAGCCGTGGCTGCCGAACTGGATGTCGGGCGTGATCGTCAGCCGGCGCGACGTGTCGAAGGTGGTCTCCAGGTTGATGACGCCGCCCGCCGAGTTGCCGTAGAGCACCGAGCTGGGGCCGCGGATGACGTCGATGCGGCCCACCGAGCCCAGGTCGACGTTGCCCGGCTCGGTCGTGCCGTCGGCCGTCGTGATCGGGATGCCGTCCTGGAGGATCGCCAGCCCGCGCAGGCCGAAGCGCGGCTCCGGCGCCCGGATGCTCAGGCCGATGCCGCCCGACAGGCCGTAGTTGCGCCGGTTCTGCACGAACAGCCCGGGAATGCCGCGCAGCGCCTCGTCGAGCGACGCGCGGCGCTGCCCGACCTCGATCGTGTCGCGCTGCACGACGGTGACGGAGGTGGGCACGAGCTCGAGCACCTGGTCCGTGCGGGTGACCGTGACCGTCTCGGCCAGCGGCGCGATGCCGAGCACGATGTCGTGGGTGAGCGCGCCGTCGCCGAGCGTCACCGCCTGCGGCTCGGTCCGGAAGCCGGGCAGGATGCCCTGCACGGTGTAGCCGCCCGCGGCGAGCCCGACCAGGCGGTACTCGCCCCGGCTGTCGGTCACCACGCTCCGCGAGCGGCCGCTGGCCGCGCTGGTCACGGTGACCGTGACGCCCGGCAGCATGGCGCCGCTGTCGTCCTGCACCGTCCCCTCGAGCGTGCCGCCCGGGCCTTGCGCCGCCGCGGCGGCCGCGCTCCCGGCCAGGACGAGCACGACGCCGAGCAGGCAGGCGGCCAGACAGCGGGCCGCGACGGGCACGTCCGTGGTCATGTTCCGCTCCGACTCCTTCCCCGGCATGAACACCCTGGCACTGCGGCGCGGCCGGACATCCGGAATCGGCCAGCCGGCGGCGCTACGCCGCGGCGGCGCGGCCGGGCGGCCGCGCCAGGGCCAACGACACCAGCGCCACGACCGCGAGACCGGCGGCGATGAAGAACGCCTGCCGGTAGTCGCCGGTGGCGTCGAAGACGCGGCCGGCAATCACCGGGCCGACGATGCCCGCGACGCCCCAGGCCGAGAACAGCAGGCCGTAGTTCACCCCCATGTGCCGCGTGCCGTAGAAGTCGGCGCAGGTGGAGGCGAAGACCGACAGCAGCGTGCCGTAGCAGTAGTAGATCACGATGAGCAGGAGGTAGAACAGCGCCACCTGCCCGGCGAAGCTGTAGAAGACGGGCAGCGCCGCGGCCGAGACCAGCACCATCAGCCGCAGCGTGTTGAGTCGGCCGAACGTGTCGGACATCCACCCCGAGAGGACGCGCCCGCCGGTGTTGCCGATGGCGCCGATCGTCAGGCCGAGGCCTGCCGCGGCGCCGAGGCCCGCCGCCTCGCCCACGGGGACGAGCTGGCTGATCACCATCAGCCCGGCCGCCGAGCCGAGGCAGTAGGCGATCCACAACAGATAGAAGGTGGGCGTGCGCACCATCTCGCGCGTCGCGAACTCGCGCCCGGCGGGCGCGGCCGCCGGCGGCGCGCTGCCGGCGGCCGGCGCAGGCGCCGCGGTCGGGGGCCGGTAGCCCTCCGGCGGATTGCGCAGCAGCCAGGCCGCCACAAGCGTCATGACCAGGAAGATCCCGCCGGAGATCTGCATCGTCCCCTGCCAGCCGTAGGCCGGAATCAGCACCTCGCGGGCCAGGGGCCCGTAGATGCCGGAGCCCGCCCCGTAGCCGCCCACGACGAGGCCGATCGCGAGGCCGCGGCGGTCGGGGAACCACTTCGAGCAGACGGGGATCGGTATGGCGTAGCCGAAGCCGTTCCCGGCGCCCGCCAGCGCCCCGAACGTGACGTAGAGCCACAGCAGCGACTCGGTCTGGCTGGCCAGGAAGAAGCCCAGCGCGTAGAGGATGCCGCCCGCCGCGGCGACGCGCCGCGGCCCGAAACGGTCCTGCAGGAAGCCGGCCACGACGAACCAGGAGCCGATCGAGAGGATGGCGATGGTGAACACGACGGAGACCTGCGTGCGCGTCCACCCGAAGTCGGCGTCGAACGGCGCGACGAAGACGCTCCAGGCGTAGATGACGCCGAGCGCCAGATTCATCAACACGCCGCCTGCGACAACAAGCCATCGGTTCATGGTCGGTCCGGGTGTGAAAGAATTGTGACAGCCTAGCTTCTCGCGGCCGAGTGGTCAACAAAGCGGCTGCATTTCTTGGCGGTCTGGAGGGTGTGGCGCGTGGCGGACGGCACTTCATCTGCGGTCGTGAGAGCGGTCGGCAACCTCGGCGAGCGGTTGTCCGATTTCACCCAGCGCTGGATCCCGGACTCGTGGGTCGTCTGCATGATCCTGACGGTGATGGCGATCGTGCTGGCGATGTTCGGCGCGAGCGCCACGCTCAACGAGGCGGTGCTCGCCTGGGGCGGCGGCATGTGGCAGCTCCTGGAGCTGGCCATGCAGTTCAGCATCGCCATGATCGCCGCCCATGCCTGCGTGTCGTCGCGGCCGGTGTTCAACATGCTGGACCGGCTCGCCAACCTGCCCGACAAGCAGCGCCCGGTGCAGGCGGTGGTCATGCTGGCGATCTTCTCGATGGCCATCGGCTACGTGAACTGGGCCCTCAGCCTGGTGGCCTCGGCGCTGTTCGTGCCGTTCGTGGCGCGGCGCAACCCCAACGCGGACATCCGCGTCCTGATCGGGGCGGCCTACCTCGGGGTGGGCACGATCTGGCACGGCGGCCTGTCCGGCTCGGCGCCGCTGATCCTGGCCACGCCCGGCAACCCGCTGCTCGAGCCGGGCTCGGGCGAGCCGGTCATCGACCGGCTCATCCCGGTGACCGAGAGCCTGTTCAACCCGTTCAACCTGACCTACGTCGTCGTCCTGTTCCTGGTGGCGCTGGGCACCATCGCCGTGCTCCATCCGCGCGGCAGGCCGCGCACGCTGACCGCCGAGCAGATCGACCGCATCATGCCGCGGCTGCCGGAGACCGACGAGCGGACGACGCCGGCCAGGCGCCTGGAGGGATTCCCCGGGTGGATCTGGCTGGCGGCGATCCTGATCGGCTACCCGCTCGGCCATTCCATCGTCACGCGCGGCTTCGGGGCGAGCTGGACGATCAACGCCTACAACGCGGTGTTCCTCGTCTCGGCCCTGCTGCTGCAGGCCCGACCGGCCAACCTGGTGCGCGCCTTCGCCAACGGCGCGCGCACCGCGTCGGGGGTGATCCTGCAGTTCCCGTTCTACGCCGGCATCTTCGGCGTCATCAACAACACCGACCTCGGAGCCTGGCTGGGCGGCCTGTTCGTGCGCTTCGCCACCACCGAGAGCTACCCGCTGGTGGTCTACTTCTACTCGGGCTTCATGAACCTGTTCGTGCCGTCGGCCGGCTCGAAGTGGCTCATCGAGGCCCCCTACCTGCTGCCGGCCGCGCAGGAGCTCGGCGTGTCGGCCACGACCACCGTCCTGGCGTACGCCTACGGCGACTCGACGACGAACCTGATCCAGCCCTTCTGGGCCATCCCGATCCTGACCGTCACCGGCCTGCGCTTCGGCGACGTGCTGGGCTACACGGGCATCGTCGCCGTCGTGTGCACGATCACGAGCGTGATCGCGATGCTGCTGATCCCGGCGGCGCTGTAGGGAGGGTCCGCCGCCGAATCGCTCACCGCTCCGGCGAGCGTCCCGCCGGCCGGTCCAACGGACGGCCGGCCAAGAGTCTACGTCGTTCTGCGGCGCAGACTCCTAGGCGACCCGCTTGCCGGTGATCGCCTCACGGAGGCCTTCGAGCAGGCCCTCGAGATGCGCCATCCGTTCACGGAGCTGGCCCATCTGCTCACCCTGCGCGTCGAGGCGCTTGCGCAGATCCTCGCCCTGCGCGTCGAGGCGCCCGCGCAGATCCTCGCCCTGGTAGTCGATACGCGCGTGCAACTCCCGACCCTGAGCGCGCAACTCGTCGCGCAGACTCCGGAACGACGCGCCGATCGCGACCAGGATCGCGATGGCGGCTCCGACGCCGGTCCAGGCATCTGCGCCCATGCCCCTCAGCCTACAGGATCAATCGAAACCCGACACTTTCGCGGGCGATGCAGGCCGTGTGCCTCCGGGAAGCAGTAGCGGCCGGTTCTGCGCATCGCCAGCCGACACTCACCTGCGGCCGGCTCGTCCCCGCAGCGGCACGACCGCCCCTACGCGGCGGCGAGCTGGCGCAGCACGTAGGGCAGGATGCCGCCGTGGCGGTAGTAGTGCAGCTCCTCCGGGGTGTCGATGCGGGCCGTCGCGACGAACTCCGTCGTCGACCCGTCGGGCGCCGTGGCGCGGACGCGGATGTCGCTGCGCGGCGCCAGCCCGTCGGCGATGCCGCCGAGCTCGTACGACTCCGCGCCGGTCAGCCCGAGGGCGGCGGCGCCCTCGCCGTCGCGGAACACCAGCGGAAGCACGCCCATGAAGACCAGGTTGCTGCGGTGGATGCGCTCGAAGCTCTCGGCGATGACGGCGCGCACCCCGAGCAGCAGCGTGCCCTTGGCGGCCCAGTCGCGCGACGAGCCGGAGCCGTACTCCTTGCCCGCGAGCACCACCAGCGGCGTGCCCTCCGCCTGGTAGCGCATGGCGGCGTCGTAGATGGTCATCTGCTCGCCGCCGGGCTGGTGCCGGGTCCAGCCGCCCTCCGTGCCGGGGGCCAGCCGGTTCCGCAGCCGGATGTTGGCGAACGTGCCGCGCATCATCACCTCGTGGTTGCCGCGGCGGCTGCCGAACGAGTTGAAGTCCCGCGGATCGACGCCCTGGGCGATCAGGTAGCGCCCGGCGGGGCCGTCCGGCGGGATGGCGCCCGCCGGCGAGATGTGGTCGGTGGTGACGCTGTCGCCGAGCAGGGCCAGCACCCGCGCGCCGGCGATGTCGCCCGGCGGCGCCGGCTCGGGCTCGAGGGTCTGGAAGAACGGCGGGTGGCGCACGTAGGTCGACTCGTCGGTCCAGGCGAAGCGGTCGCCGCCGGGCGCGAACAGGCCGCGCCAGCGCTCGTCGCCGTCGAACACGGCGCCGTACTTGGCGGTGAACTGCTCGGTCCGCAGCGCGGCGGCCAGGGCCTCCTGCACCTCGGCCGCCGACGGCCACAGGTCCTTCAGATAGACGTCCTCGCCGCTTGCGCCGCGCCCGAGCGGCTCGGTCGTCAGGTCGACCGTCATGCGGCCGGCCAGCGCGTAGGCGACGACGAGCGGCGGCGACGCGAGGTAGTTGGCGCGCACGAGGGGCTGCACGCGCCCCTCGAAGTTGCGGTTGCCGCTGAGCACGGACGTCACGACGAGGTCGCGCTCGCGCACCGCGGCGGCCACCTCGGCGGGCAGCGGCCCGCTGTTGCCGATGCAGGTGGTGCAGCCGTAGCCGACCAGGCCGAAGCCGAGCTGCTCGAGCGGCTCGAGCAGGCCGGCCGCGCGCAGGTACTCGGTGACGACGAGCGAGCCGGGCGCCAGGCTGGTCTTGACCCACGGCCGCGGGCGCAGGCCGCGGGCCGCGGCGCGTTGGGCGACCAGCCCCGCGGCGATCATGACGCTCGGGTTGGAGGTGTTCGTGCAGCTCGTGATGGCCGCAATCACGACCGCGCCGTCGTCCACGCCCGGCGCGCCGCCGGCCGCGCCGTTGCCGCCCGCGGACGGGGCGGGCGTCTCGCGCCCGGCGGCCAGCTCCTCGAGCGCGCCGGCGAACGCCGCCTTCGCGCCGCTGAGCGGCACGCGGTCCTGCGGCCGCTTCGGACCGGCCAGGCTCGGCTCCACGGTGGCGAGATCGAGCTCGACCACGTCGGTGTAGAGCGGCTCGTCGGCCGCGGCGAACAGCCCCTGCGCCTTCGCGTACGCCTCGACCAGCGCGACCTGCGCCGCGCTGCGTCCGGTCAGCCGCAGGTAGTCCAGCGTCATCCCGTCGATGGGGCAGATCGCCACCGTCGAGCCGTACTCGGGCGACATGTTGCCGAGCGTCGCCCGGTCGGCCACGGTCAGCGAGGCCAGGCCGGGGCCGAAGAACTCGACGAACTTGCCGACGACGCCGTACTGGCGGAGCCGCTCGGTGATGGTCAGCACCAGGTCGGTGGCGGTGGTCCCGTCCGGCAGCGCGCCCACCAGCCGGAAGCCGACGACGTCGGGGATGAGCATCGAGATCGGCTGGCCGAGCATGGCGGCCTCCGCCTCGATGCCCCCGACCCCCCAACCCACGACGCCCAGGCCGTTGACCATGGTGGTGTGCGAGTCGGTGCCGACCAGGGTGTCGGGATAGGCGACGGCCGCGCCGTTCGCGCCGTCGCGGCAGACCACCCGCGCCAGGTACTCGATGTTCACCTGGTGGACGATGCCGGTGTCGGGCGGCACGACGCGGAAGTTGCGGAACGCCTCCTGCCCCCACTTCAGGAAGGCGTAGCGCTCGCGGTTGCGCGCGAACTCGAGCTGCGCGTTCAGGTCGGGGGCGTCCGGCCGGCCGAAGTGGTCGACCTGCACCGAGTGGTCGATGACCAGCTCGGCGGGCTGCAGCGGATTGACGGCCTCGGGGTCGCCGCCGAGGCGCGCGATGCCGTCGCGCATGGCGGCCAGGTCGACGACCGCCGGCACGCCCGTGAAGTCCTGCAGCAGGACCCGCGCCGGCATGAAGGCGATCTCGGTGCGCGTGCCGGGGGTCCAGCGCGCGAGCGTCTCGATGTCGCCCGGCGTCACGAAGCCGCCGTCCTCCCGCCGCAGCATGTTCTCGAGCAGGATCTTGAGCGAGTACGGCAGGCGGGCGACGCCGGGATAGCCGGCCGCCTCGAGCGCGGGCAGGCTGTAGTACCGCACCGGACCGCCGCCGGTGCTCAGGGTGCGTTGCGTGCCGAAGGTGTTGGTGTCGGTCATGGCTCTCAGCTTCTCCCGAACCGCCAATGATCGCTCACGACCGCGCCGCGGCGCAAGCCGGACGGCCGAAGGGGTGCGCGCTGCCGGTTTGCGCAGGGTCGCCCGCTTGCGGACAATACGGCATGCCTCTCGCCGAGCAGATCATCGACCAGCAGGTGACGGGCATCCTCGACAGGCACGGCGATGCATTCGCCGGCGAGCTGGGCCTGGGCGCCGACGAAGCTGCCCGACGATCGGTGGCATTTCTGTTCCTCGTCGCCAGGACTGCCTTCGACTTGACGGACGAACAGACGATCGACGGAATCGTCGAGGGAGGCAACGACTTCGGGATCGACGCCCTGTACTTCGAGCCGCCCGACGACGGCGAGCTCCACGTGACCCTGATACAGGGAAAGTACAAGTCGGATCTCCGGGGCGTATCGGCGTTCCCGGAAAGCGGCGTCGCCGGCATGATTGCCGCCATCGGCGCACTCTTCGATCCTTCGCTGCCGGTGCATCTGAACAGACGTCTGAACGAGCGGATCGAAGACGTCCGGTCGTTCGTCCGCGACGGCGCGATCCCAACTGTCACCGCGGTCGCGGCCAACAATGGACGTCGCTGGGCGGAGCAGGCGCAGCAACGGATCGACCGTGCCGCGCGGGACTTCGGCAAGCAGGTGGAGTGGCGCCACATCGGCTCCGACGAACTGCTCACCCTGCTGCAGGCGCGGAGGCCGATCGACGCCGACCTGAAGCTCAGCGGCGCCGCCACGGTCGAGACCTTCGACTTTCGCCGCGCGCTGACGGGACGCATGTCGGTGGCCGAGCTCGCCCGGCTGACCGCCGAGTACGGCAACCGGTTGTTCGACAGGAACATTCGCCGCTATCTGGGGCTGGCCGGCAACCGCGTGAACGAAGCGGTCGCAGCCACGTTGCGGGCGGCGGATCAGCGGGGCAACTTCTACTTCTACAACAACGGCATCACGATCACCTGTTCCCAATTCCGCCACAACGCGCTCCAGAGAGACAACTGGAACGTGCAGGTGAGCGACCTGCAAATCGTCAACGGCGGACAGACGGCGCGCACCGTTCAGCACATGGCGCAGGAAATCGGTCCGGAGATCGGCGCTGCGGAGGTGCTGGTCCGAATATACGAGCTCGAGAAGGACGACGCCGAGCTGGTGGAAGCAATCACTTTCGCCACCAACAGCCAGAACCCGGTCGATCTGCGGGACTTGAAGGCGAACGATCCACGCCAGAAGGCCCTCGGGCAGTCGATCGCCGAGCTGGGATACCGGTACCGCGCCAAACGCGAGGACAAACCGGTTGCATCCGACGAGTTCACGAGCGCTGTCATTGCGGAGGCCGTGCTGGCCATCTGGCGCCGGAAACCGCATCAGGCACGGTTCAGGAGCCGACAGCATTTCGGCGCGTTGTACGACACGATCTTCACCTCCAGTCTGAACGGCGCCCAGGCAATCGTCGCCGCCCTGATATACCGCCATGCCGAGAACCGTCGCAAGCGTCCACCGCCGGGTGCGCCCGATTTCCTGGCGTACGGCTCCCGATTCGTCGCCATGCTCATGGGGTCGTATCTGCTGGAGGAGCGCGGGATCCCGCTCGACCGACTCGACCACCGCAATTTCGATGACGTGCGGGAGCTGGTGGAGCAGCGGTCGCACGACTACCTGATGCGGGCCGAGACCCGGATCAGCAACGCGCTCGAGCCGTTGTTCAGCAACAGAAAGCGGACGCTGCAACGGCTGTCCGCCACCTTTCGCCGAGCGGATCTCGTTGAGATGCTGGTGGGGGACGACGCGTAACGGACAGCACCGCCGCCGGCCGGACACCCCGGCGCCGGCCATGGGCGCGGGCCGGATCGGGTTGGGCGCCGCGGCCATGTGGGGTATTCTGGCACCATCCAAGCGAGGTGTGACGTGCGGAGTGGAACCATCAGCGGAGCGCTCGTCGCGGCGGCCCTGGGGCTGACCGCCTCCGGCCCGGCCGCCGGGGCCGGGCAGGCGGACGAGTACGCCGCGGGCATCGAGACCTGGCGCGCCGAGCGGGAACGGCGCCTCACGGCGGACGACGGCTGGCTGGCCGTGGCCGGCCTCTTCTTTCTCCGGGAGGGCGAGAACACGTTCGGCAGCGACCCGCTGCACGACATCGTCCTGCCGGCGGGACCGCCGACCGCCGGCGCCTTCGACCTGAGCGGCCGGCGGGTCGCGTTGCGCGCCGCGCCCGGCGCCACCCTGACGGTCGACGGGCGGGACGTGGCGGCCATGCAGCTCCACCCGCGCGAGACGCGGGCCGACATCACGATCGAGGACCTGACGCTGTTCGTCCACTACAGCGGCGAGCGGCTGGCCATCCGCATGCTGGACAGGAACAGCGCGATCCGCCGCGACTTCAGCGGGCTGCGCTGGTATCCGGTCGACGCGGCCTGGCGCGTGCCGGCGCGCTTCGTGCCGCACGACGAGCCCATCGAGGTGAAGATCCAGAACATCCTGGGCGACATCGAGACGCTGACCAGCTCGGGCACCGTGCGCCTGCAGCTCGGCGGCGAGCAGCTCGAGATGCTGCCGGTCGACGTGGGCGATCAGCTCTGGTTCATCTTCCGCGACCTGACCAGCGGCAGCGACACCTACGCGGCGGCGCGCTTCCTCTACGCCGACGCGCCCGGGGAGGACGGGTGGACGGTGCTCGACTTCAACCGCGCGTACAACCCGCCGTGCGCCTTCAATCCGCATACCACCTGCCCGCTCCCGCCGCGGGCGAACCGGCTGCCCGTGCGCGTCGAGGCGGGCGAGCTCGACTACCGCCCGGCCCCCTGAGGGCGGCGGCGGACGCAACCTCCCGCAGCTCATGTCGACGCGGCTGACCCGGGCGGACGTCGAGCGCATCGCGGCCCTCGCCCACCTCGACCTCACGGCGGACGAGACGGAGCTGTTCACGAAGCAGCTCGCCCAGATCCTGGAGTACGCCGAGCGCCTGCGGGAGGTGGACACCACGCAGGTGTCGGCCACCTGGCACCCGAGCGCGGCGTCGGCGGCGCTGCGCGACGACGTCCGGCGGCCGTCGCTGGCGCCCGAGGACGCGCTGGCGGGCGCCCCGGACGCCGCGCCCGACGGCCTGTTCCGGGTGCCGAAGGTGATCGGTTGATGGCGGCCGGCGACTGGACGCTCACCCGGCTGCGGGCGGCCGTGGCCGGCGGGGACGTCTCCGCGCGCGAGGTCTGCGACGGCTACCTGCGGCGCATCACCGCCGCGGACGGCCGGATCCGCGCCTTCACGACGGTGCTGGGCGACGCGGCCCTGGCGCGCGCGGAGGAAGTGGACCGGCGGCGCGACGCGTGGCGCGACCGCCCGCTGCTCGGCGTCCCCGTGACGGTCAAGGACGTCATCTGCACGCGCGGCGTCCCCACCACCGCCTGCTCGCGGATCCTGGCCGGCTACCGCCCGCCCTACGACGCGACCGTGGTCACGCGGCTGCTCGACGCCGGGGCCGTGGTCATCGGCAAGACCAACTGCGACGAGTTCGCCATGGGCTCGTCGACGGAGCACTCGGCGCTCGGCGCCACGCGCAACCCCTGGGCGCCGGACCGCATTCCGGGCGGATCGAGCGGCGGCGCGGCGGCCGCCGTCGCGGCCCGCCTGGCGCCGGCGTCCGTTGCGTCCGACACCGGCGGATCGATCCGCCAGCCGGCGGCGCTGTGCGGCGTCGTCGGGCTCAAGCCGACCTACGGGCGCGTCTCGCGCTACGGCCTGCTGGCGTTCGCCTCGTCGCTGGACCAGATCGGCCCGCTGACGCTGACGGTGGCCGACGCGGCCGCCGTGCTGCAGGCCATCGCCGGCGCCGACCCGGCCGACGCCACCTGCGCGAGCGAGCCGGTGCCGGCCGTGGCGGGCCTGTTTCCGGGCGACGCGCGGGGCGCGCGCATCGGCGTGCCGCGCGCGGCGCTGGCGGCCGGCGTGGATCCGGAGGTGCTCGGCGCCTTCGACGCGGCGCTGGCGGTGCTCGCCGGGCGCGGCGCGGCGGTGGTCGACATCGACCTGCCCCACCTGGCCTACGCCGTGCCGGTCTACTACCTGGTCGCGCCCGCCGAGGCGAGCTCGAACCTGGCGCGCTACGACGGCGTGCGCTACGGGCTGCGCGCGGCCCCCGACGGGCGCGAGGCGACCCTCGCCGCCATGTACGACCGGACGCGCGACGCCGGCTTCGGCGCGGAGGTCAAGCGCCGTATCATGCTCGGCACCTACGCCCTGAGCGCCGGCTACTACGACGCGTACTACGTCCACGCCCAGCGCGTGCGCAGCCTGATCCGCAGCGACTACGACCAGGCGTTCGCCGACGTCGACGCCGTGGCCATGCCCACCACGCCGACCCCCGCGTACCGCCTCGGCGAGCACGTCGACGACCCGCTCGCGATGTACCTGGGCGACGTCTTCACGGTCAGCGCGAACCTGACCGGGCTGCCGGCCATCAGCCTGCCGGCCGGGTTCACCAGGGCGGGGCTGCCGATAGGGTTCCAGTTGACGGCGCGGCCGTTCGACGAAGCCACGCTGCTGCGGCTGGGCGACGTGCTCGAGCAGGACGCGCCCTGGAGCGGCGCGAGGCCGCCGCTGGCGCCCGCCTGAGCTTCCTTCAGACGGGGCTGCGCCCCGAACCCTCGGCGTCCGCTTGCGGGGACCCCCGCGCCCCGCGCCGCTACCGCCGAGGCGCGCTGTGCGCGCCTTGCGGGCTACTGCTCGCGGCCCGACTGCTCCTGCAGCTCGGGCGTGCGGAGCTGGTCGGCCGGGCCGCGCGGTGCGGAGGGCGGGAGATACTGGGCCCCGCTCCCCAGGCACTCGGACAGGTTGCGGACGATGGCGGAGCCGGGCTCCCGCCGGCGGAACTTGCAGAAGCCGGCGACGACCAGAAAGCCGATGAACAGGGTGAGCAGGAACCCGGTCGACACGATCAGCCCCTGCAACGCGGCGAAGGCGACTTCGAAGGGACTGGAACCGGCATCGAAGGGACTGGGACTCATGATGGCTCCTCGGTGGCTGGCCGCGGATCGGGGAGCTCGTAGACGATCAGCCCTTCGTCGACCTCCTCCATGGCGATCCGCTCGAACTTGACCGTCGTGGCCGGGCGGTCGCCCGTCTCGGGGTCGGGCGCGAACGCCGCCAGCCGGGGCAGGGCGCCGCGCCGGAGCTGCTTGGCCCGCCGGGCGGCCACGTCGACGTACAGGAACCGGCTCTCCACGGGCGGCATCCGCTCGCGCGGCGCCTCGGGCTCGGGAGCCTCGACCGCGTCCGCTTCGGCTTCCGCGTCCACGTCAGGCACCGCAGTCTCCGGAAGCTCCACTTCGCTGCTCATAGCCCCCTAGAATAATCGAAGTCGGCCCCCCGCGTCGAAGGGGCCGGCACTCGACGGTCCGGTTCGCTTGCGGCGCAGGGCTGTGCGATCATGGATCGGGATGAAGATTCTCTTCGTCGGGGACGTCGTGGGCAAGCCGGGGCGGCAGATCCTCCGCCGGGCGCTGCCCGCGCTCGTCGCGCGGCGCGGCATCGACCTGGTCATCGCCAACGTCGAGAACGCGGCCGGCGGCAAGGGCGTGACGCGCGAGGTCGCCGAGGCGATCCGCGACGCGGGCGTCGGCGTCATGACGACCGGCAACCACGTCTGGGACAAGAAGGAGGCGATCGACTACATCGGCCTCGAGCCGCGGCTGCTGCGGCCGGCGAACTTCCCGGCGGGCGTGCCCGGGGCCGGCTGCTACGTGGCCCGCTCCGCGCGCCACGATCCGGTCGCCGTTATCAATATTATGGGCCGCATCTTCATGAACCCGCTCGACAACCCGTTCCACGTCGTGCGCGCCGAGCTGGAAGCCGTGCGGCCCGAGGCGCGCGTCGTCGTCGTCGACTTCCACGCGGAGGCCACGTCCGAGAAGCTGGCGATGGGCTGGCATCTCGACGGCGCCGTCACCGCCGTGCTCGGCACGCACACCCACGTGCAGACCGCCGACGAGCGCGTGCTGCCGAACGGCACGGCGTACATCACCGACGTGGGCATGACCGGCCCGCACGACTCGATCATCGGGGTGCGGACGGGGGCCGCCCTGCAGCGCTTCCTCGACGGCATGCCGGCGAAGTTCGAGACGGCCAGCGGGGATCCGCGCCTCAACGCGGTGCTGGTCACGGCGGACGCGGCGACGGGCGCGGCCCGGGGCATCGAGCGGCTGAGCCTGTCGACGGCCGACGTCGAGGCGCAGGCCGCCGGGGCGGGGGCCGCGTGACCGCGCTGCCGGGCCTGCCGTTCGACGCCGCGCCGCACCCGCCGCGCCCCCGCCGCCGCGTGCTGACGGTGACGGAGCTGACCGCCCGCGTGCGCGTGCTCCTCGAGGGCGAGTACGGCGAGGTCTGGGTCGAGGGGGAGATCTCCAACGCGCGCCTCTGGAAGACCGGGCACCTGTACTTCACGCTCAAGGACGCCGGCGCCCAGCTCCGCGCGGTGATGTTCCGCTCGGCGCTGCGCTACCAGCGCTTCCGGCCGGAGGACGGACAGCACGTCGTCGCCCGCGGCCGGCTCAGCGTGTACGAGCCCAAGGGCGAGTACCAGATCGTCTGCGAGCACCTCGAGCCGCGCGGGCTCGGCGCGCTGCAGCTCGCCTTCGACCAGCTCCGCGAGCGCCTCGACCGCGAGGGCCTGTTCGACGCGGCCCGCAAGCGGCCGCTGCCCGCGCTGCCGCGCAAGATCGGCATCGTCACGTCGCTCGACGGCGCGGCGCTCCGCGACATGCTGAACGTGCTCGGCCGGCGGCATCCGAACGCGCACCTGGTGGTCGCGCCGGCGCGCGTGCAGGGCGAGGGGGCGGCCGCGGCGATCGTGCGCGGGCTGCGGCACGTGCAGCGGATCGCGGGCGTCGACGTCGTCATCGTCGGGCGCGGCGGCGGCTCGCTCGAGGACCTCTGGGCGTTCAACGAGGAAGCCGTGGCGCGCGCGGTCGCCGCCGCGCCGGTGCCGGTCATCTCGGCTGTCGGCCACGAGACCGACTACACGATCAGCGACTTCGTCGCCGATCTGCGGGCGCCGACCCCCTCGGCGGCCGCCGAGCTGGTGGTGGCGCCCCGGGACGAGCTGCGCGCGCGCATCGGGGGCCTGACCGACCGCCTGCGGGCCGCCCAGCGCGACGGGCTGCGGCTGCGGCGGGCGGCCGTGCACCGGCTCGCGGCCCGCCCCGGCCTGGCCGGGTGGCCGACCCGGGTGGCGTTGCGCGGGCGGCAGGTCGACGAGCTCGTCCACCGCCTGGCGGGGGCCGCGCGCGGCGGCGCCGGCCGGCGGCGGCGGCGCCTGTACGAGCTGCGGCTGCGCCTCGAGGCGCTCGACCTCGGCCGCCGGCTGGCGGCCATCCGCGCGCGCCTCACCGCGGCGCGGGGCGGCCTGGAGGCGGCGCTGGCGGCGGGCCAGCGCGCGCGCGAGGCCCGCGTGCGCGTCGCGGCGGGCCGCCTGGAGACGCTGAGCCCGCTGGGGGTGCTGGCGCGGGGCTACGCGGTCTGCTGGACCGGCGACCGCGCCGCGATCATCCGCGACGCGGCGGATGTCGCGCCCGGTCAGGCCGTGCACGTGAAGCTGCACCGCGGGGCGCTGGACTGCGAGGTCACCGGGGTCGAGTGATGGACGACACCACAATCAACGACTTCGAATCGGCGCTGGCCGAGCTCGAGTCCATCGTGAAGAAGCTCGAGCAGGGCAACCTGGCGCTCGAGCAGTCGCTGCGGCTGTTCGAGCGCGGCGTCGAGCTGTCGCGCTACTGCCATACCCGGCTCGACGCCGCGGAGCGGCGGATCGAGGTGCTCACCGAGCAGGGCGAGCCGGGCCCGCCGCCGGCCGCCCTGGCGCCGGCTGCCGGCAAGGACGCCCCGTGACGCGGTCCGGGGCGCCGGCCGGCGCGACCGACGTCCGCGAGTACCTGCGGGCGCAGGCGGCCGTCATCGACGGCGCCCTCGAGCGCTACCTGCCCGGTGCGGGCGACTGCCCGCCGCTCGTCGCCGAGGCGATGCGCTACAGCCTGTTCGCGGGCGGCAAGCGGCTGCGCCCGATCCTGACGCTGGCGGCCGCCGAGACCGTGGCGCCGGCGGCGCCCGCCGCCCGCGCGGCCGACGCGCTGCCGGCCGCCTGCGCCGTCGAGATGATCCACACCTACTCGCTCGTGCACGACGACCTGCCGGCGATGGACGACGACACGCTGCGGCGCGGGCGGCCGACGGCGCACGTCGCGTTCGGCGAGGGCGCGGCCATCCTGGCCGGCGACGCGCTGCTCACGGAAGCGTTCCGCGTCCTGGCGCGCTGGCCCGCCGGGGGCGACCCGGAGCTGGCCGGCCGCAAGCTGCGGGCCGCCGAGCGCGTGGCCGCCGGCGCCGGCGCGGGCGGCATGGTCGGCGGCCAGGCGCTCGATCTGCAGGCGAGCGGGCAGGTGCCCGGCCGCAGCCTGCCCATCGCGGACGGCGACGGGCTGCGCGCGCTGCACGGGCTCAAGACCGGCGCGTTGATGCGCGCCGCGGCGGCGGCCGGCGCCATCCTGGCCGGCGGGACCGGCGCCGAGATCGACGCGGTCGACGCCTACGCGGCCCACCTCGGGCTCGGGTTCCAGATCGTCGACGACATCCTCGACGTCGAGGGCACGGCCGATGCGCTCGGCAAGACGACCGGCAAGGACGCCGCGGCCGGCAAGCCGACCTACCCGTCCATCCTCGGCCTCGACCGCTCGCGGGCGCTGGCCGTCGAGGCGATCGGCGCGGCGAAGGCCGCGCTGCGCGCCGGCGGCCTGAGCGGCCGGCTCGACGGGATCGCCGATTGGGTGCTCACCAGGACGCACTGACGCCGCGCGGGCGCCGGGGCCCGCCGGCCCGAGACGCATGACCCGCCGCGTCAGGCTCGACACGCTCGTGGTGAAGCGCGGCCTCGCCGCGACGCGCGCCCGGGCGCGGGCGCTGGCGCTCGCCGGCCAGGTGCGCGTCGACGGGGCCGTCGTCTCGAAGGCGGGCGCGGCGGTGCCGGCCGACGCGGACCTGACGCTGGCAACCCCCGACCACCCGTACGCGGGGCGCGGCGGCATCAAGCTGGCCCACGCGCTCGACGCGTTCGGCGTGGCGGTCGGCGGGCGCACCGCGCTGGACATCGGCGCCTCGACCGGCGGCTTCACCGACGTGCTCGTGCAGCGCGGCGCGGTGCGCGTGGCGGCGGTCGACGTGGGCCACGGCCAGCTCGCCTGGAAGCTGCGCCGGGACCCGCGCGTGGCCGCGCTCGAGGGCATCAACGCGCGGGGGCTCGAGCGCGCGCGGCTGCCGCCCGCGTTCCGGCACGTGGACCTGGTGACGGTCGACGTCTCGTTCATCTCCGCGAAGCTGATGCTGCCGCCGCTCCCCCCGCTGCTGCGTCCGGACGCGGACGTCATCGTGCTCGTCAAGCCGCAGTTCGAGGCGGGGCGCGCCGAGGTCGGCAAGCGCGGGCTGGTGACCGACGGCGCCGTGCACCGGCGCGTGGTCGACGAGGTGGCCGCGGCGGCGGATCGGATAGGATTGGGGCGCGTTGCCGCCACGCCGTCGCCGATCACCGGCGCGGAAGGCAATCGGGAGTTCTTCCTGCACCTGCGGGCGCGGGCGGCCGCAGCGAACGCATGACGTCCCCGACCCCGCCGCCGGGCCCGCCGGCCACCGTCGGCATCGTCGCCAAGACCCGGCTCCGCGAGGCGGCCGGGGTGGTGGCCAACCTCACCGACTGGCTGGCCGCGCGGGGCGTCGGCGTGGTCGTCGAGACCGACACCGCGCGCCTCGTCGGGCGCCAGGGCCCGCCCACCTGCTCGCGCGACGAGCTGCCGTCGGCCGCGGAGCTGATTCTGGTGCTCGGCGGCGACGGCACGCTGCTCGGCGTGGCGGGCCGCGTCGCGCGGTCGGCGGCCTCGCCCCCGATTCTCGCCGTCAACTTCGGCAGCCTCGGCTTCCTGACCGAGATCACGCTGCCGGAGCTGTATCCGTCGCTGGAATCGGTGCTGGCCGGCACCGCGCGCATCGACGAGCGCCGGATGCTGCACTCGCGCGTGCTGCGCAACGAGGCGGTCATGGCGGACCGCATCGTCCTCAACGACGTCGTGCTGGGCAAGGCGGCGCTGTCGAACATCATCGACTTCGCCATCACGCTCGGCGAGCAGTTCGTCATGTCGTCGCGCGCCGACGGCCTGATCATCGCCAGCCCGACCGGCTCGACGGCGTACAACCTGGCCGCCGGCGGCCCGATCGTGCACCCCACGGTCGACGCCGTGCTGCTCACGCCGTTTGCCCCCCACACGCTCACCAACCGGCCCATCGTCATCCCCGCGACGGCGCCGGTGCGCGTGACGCCCGCGCTGGGCGGCGCGCACCAGTCGGCCTACGTCAGCTTCGACGGCCAGTACGGCTTCGAGCTCGCCCCGGGCGACAGCGTCACCGTCGAGCGGGCGGCGCGGCCGCTCCGCGTCGTCCGCGCGGAGTCGCGCAGCTACTTCGCCGTCCTCCGCGAGAAGCTCAAGTGGGGCGAGCGCTGATGGGCGGATGGTGGATGATCTGGATCCGGTTCCCGTCCGGATCGTCCAGGTACAGCGAGCGGGCGCCGTCGCGGTGCGTGCGCGGGCGGCTCGTCAGGGCCACGCCGCGGCCGTCGAGGTAGGCCGCCCAGGCATCGACGTCGCGCGCCTCCGGCACCAGGATGCCGAGGTGATCGAGCGCGGTCTCGCGGGCGCCGCCGACGTCGCGCGCGCGGTGCAGGGCGAGGTTGTCGGCGCCCGACGTCAGGTAGCTGTTGTCGGCGTCGGGCTCCCACTCCACGCGGAACCCGAGCACGTCGACGTAGAAGCGGCGGGTCGCGTCGAACGCGCGGACGTGCAGCGCCAGATGCCGGAGGCCGAGGTGCGGAGGCCGCGCGTCCATCCCTCCATGGTAGCAGGGGGCTTGCATCGGACGGGGCTGCGCGGCTTCCATCAGATGGGGCTGCGCCCCAAGCCCCCGGCGTCCGCTTGCGGGGACCCCTTCGCCCCGCGCCGCTACCGCCGAGGCGCGCTGTGCGCGCCTTGCGTGGGCGCTACTTGCCGGGCGCCGAACCGTGCGTCTAGAATCGACCGCATGTCTCCCCGCTCCGCGGCCCAGACCCGTTGCGCGCTGTGCGGCACGAAGGAGGTATCCGAGCCGCGCGGCGAGGAGAAGTACTGCCGGGACTGCTGGGACAAGAAGATCGCGGTCGAGGAGATCGTCGCGCGGGAGTTCGCGATCAAGCGCTACATCCGCGCGCACAGCTCGGAGAAGTACCTCGTCTACCACTCGACGCAGAAGCGGCCGTGCGGTCAGCTCATCGTGGTCGACGACGGCTACGACCTGTTTCTCAGCCTGATTCTCTACCCCACGTTCGCCTGGGACGAGCCCTCGTACCACCTGGAGGGCGATCCCGAGGGGCGCTCGTTCGCCGAGCTGGTGGTCGACGTCGTGGCCGCGGAGGTGATCGAGCCGTGGGGCGGCGGCAAGTGGCATCTCGAGATCTTCCGCTCGGTCAACCCCGAGCCGGAAGAGTGGAACGGCGAGATGTAGCGTTTGAGCTTGGTGGTCGCGGAGACCTATAATCCGGGGCTCAGGGGTCCGCGCCGCGGAAGGGCGCGCCCCTGCGAGGCGGGATCATGTCGGGAGGAGCTGCGATGACTCGAGTGAGCCGTGTTCTGCTGTTCGGTTTTCTGGCGTGCACGTTGGCGGCCGCCGCCTGCGGCGGTTCGGAGCCGGAGGCCGCCGAGGGCGAGGCTGTCGAGGCGGGGCCGGCCGCACCGAGCCCCGAGGCGGTCGCCGCGGCGAATCGCCTGACCCAGAGGCTCGGCGACGACCTCCAGCTCGTGCCGACCCAGCGCGGGCTCGCCGAAATCGGCTACACGGAGCCGGAGGCCAGCCGCGACGGCGACTTCATCGTGACGCAGATCCGCGTGAAGAACCTCGCGGAGAACGCCATCGCCGGGTTCCAGATCGACGAGTTCTGGTTCGATCGCGACGGCAACACGGTGACGGGCGACTCGGTGCGGTTCCGCGAGCCGCTGCTCGTCGACCAGGTCGTCGACATCGAGCTGCGGGTGCCCCGCACCCGCAACATGAACAGCAGCAACTACGAGTTCAGCCACCAGAACGGGGAGATCAAGGCGACCGAGCTCGAGGAGATCGAGGACCCGGAGCCCGAGGAGGGCGAGGAGGGCGACGAAGAGGACGTGGACGCGTCGTAGGTCGGCGCGCGGTCTTCCCCCTTGCGCCCGCAGCGGCCCGCCCCGGCGGCGGGGCCGGCGGGCGCCGTCCTTCCTGCCGGACGCGCCGGGACGCCTTCCCGCCGGCGCGTCCCGACCAACCCCTCCAAACCGGCGCGCGCCGGCGCGCGTCCAACCTGATAGACCGTGCCGATGATCCCCGACCCCGCTGCTATACTCGGCGCCGTGACCATGGACATCGAGGCCGTCCAGGCCGCCCTCCGCGAGGACGGCCTGGACGGCTGGCTGCTGTACGACTTCCACGGCTCGAACCCCATCGCGCGCGCGCTGGCCGGCCTCGGCGGCGGCAAGCTGACGACCCGCCGCTGGTACTACCTCGTGCCGGCCGCGGGCGAGCCGCTCGCGCTGGTCCACCGCATCGAGCAGGACACGCTCGCGCACCTGCCGGGGCGGCGGCGGCTCTACGCCGGCCGGGCGCAGCTCGAGGCGGGCCTGGCCGAGCTGGCGGCCGGCGGCGGCCGGCTGGCGATGGAGTACTCGCCCGGCGGCGCCATCCCGTACATCGCGCGGGTCGACGCGGGCACGGTCGAGGCCGTGCGGCGCCTGGGAGCGGCCGTCGTCTCGTCCGGCGACCTGGTGCAGCGCTTCGAGGCCGTGTGGAGCGCGGACGCGCTCGCCACGCACCGTGCGGCGTCGGCCTGCCTGTACCGCATCAAGGATCGCGCCTTCGCGCTGGTCGCCGAGCGCATGGCGACGGGTGCGCCGGTCAACGAGCTCGAGGTGCAGCAGGCCATGGTGGGCTGGTTCGAGGAGGAGGGGCTGGTGAGCGACTCGGCGCCCGTCGTGGCCGCCCAGGAGCACAGCGGCAATCCGCACTATCTGCCGACGCCGGCGAGCTCGCGCGCCATCGGGCGCGACGAGATCGTGCTGCTCGATCTGTGGGGCAAGCAGGCTGCGGCGGGCGCCGTGTACGCCGACATCACGTGGGTGGGCTACACCGGGGCGCACGTCCCGGCCGAGGAGGCCGCGGTCTTCCGGGCGGCGCGCGAGGCCCGCGACGCGGCGGTCGCCCATGTGCAGGACGCCGTCCGCGCGGGCCGCGAGCTGCGCGGCTGGGAGGTCGACCGCGCCGCGCGCCAGGTGATCGACGGCGCGGGGTTCGGCGCGCACTTCGTGCACCGCACCGGACACAGCCTGGGGCAGGAGGTGCACGGCAACGGCGTGCACATGGACGACTACGAGACGCACGACGATCGGCGGCTGCTGCCCGGGACCGGGTTCACTATCGAGCCCGGGATCTACCTCGAGCGGTTCGGCGTGCGCACGGAGATCAACATGCACGTGGGCCCGCGCGAGGCGACGGTGACCGGCCCCCTGCAGGCGGCGCTGCTGAGCCTGGGAGCGGGCGGCGAGAGCGGGGTGGCGGCCTCCCGGAACATGGAGTAACGTAACGTAGCGATTGTTGGAGGATCATGTGATGTCGAAACGACGGAACACGGTGTGTTCTGCAGCCTTGATCGCGGTTGCGTCGATGGCGCTGGGGATGGTCATCGCCTCGCAGCTCGACCTGGCGCCCGCCTCGTCGGCGCAGACGCAGACGTTCACGACGCCCCCGATGAACAGCGCGCCGCTGGACGGGCCGATCGACGCCGGCACCTTCCGCGAGATCGCGCGGACCCAGACCGACATGGTCGTCAACATCCGCGTCGAGGCGGAGCGTCCGAGCGAAGAGTCGGGCGACTTCTTCGGTGACGACAACGATCTGTTCCGCCGCTTCTTCGGGCCGCGCGGGCGGCAGCGGCCGCGCGAGGTGCCGTCGGCCGGCACCGGGTTCGTCATCGACGCCAGCGGCCTGATCCTGACCAACAACCACGTGGTCGAGAACGCCACGAAGATCGAGATCGACTTCTTCGGCGACGACGAGCGCGACCTGTACGAGGCGCGCGTGCTCGGCCGCGACCAGCTCACCGACAGTGCGCTGCTCGAGCTGGTCGACAGACCCGACTGGGAGCTGCCCTTCGCCACGTTCGGCGACTCGAGCCAGATGGCCTCCGGCGACTGGGTGATGGCCATCGGCAACCCGTTCGGCCTCGGCCACACCGTCACGGTGGGCGTGATCTCGCACATCGGCCGGCCGTTCCGGTCGGTGCCCGGGCGCTCGCAGGAGATGCTGCAGACCGACGCCGCGATCAACCCGGGCAACTCCGGGGGGCCGCTGCTGAACATCCGCGGCGAGGTCGTCGGCATGAACACCGCGATCGTCAGCGACCGCCAGGCCAACGTGGGGGTCGGCTTCGCCGTGCCGATCAACACGGTGCGCGACCTGCTCGAGGAGCTGCGCGTCGGCAGGGTGACGCGCGGCGTCATCGGGGTGGTGATCATGCCGGTGCCGCGTGACGACTATGAACAGCTCGGCCTCGCGGACGCCGACGGCGCCCTCGTCCAGTCGGTCAACCCGGGCGGCCCGGCCGCCGACGCCGGCATCGAGCCCGGCGACGTCATCGTCGCCTATGACGGGGAGCCGGTCGAGGACACGCGCGACGTGCAGAGCCGGGTCGTCGCGACCCGGCCCGGGACCACGGTGCCGCTCGACATCGTCCGCAACGGCGAGCCGCTGACGCTGGACGTCACGATCGGCGAGCTCGATCTCGACGCGGAGGTCCGGCCGGCGACGGCGGACGCCCGGGAGGAGACCAGCGAGGGCTTCGGCATCACCGTGCGCGACCTGACGCCGGAGGTGGCGCGCCGGCTGCGCGTGCCCGACGACACCGAGGGCGCGGTGGTGGCCGACGTGCAGCGCGGCGGCACCGCGGCGGCGGCCGGCATGCAGCAGGGCGACATCATCCTGCGCGTCAACGGCGCCGACGTCGCCTCGGCCGTCGAGGCGACCGCCGAGCTGGCCGCCATCGAGTCGGGGCGCACGGCGTTCCTCCTGGTGCAGCGCGGCGACACGCGGGTGTTCCTGCAGGTGCGCAAGGAGTAGCGCCCGCGGCGGCCGGTCCATGACGCTCCGCGAGCTCATCGTCCGGCGGATCCGCGCGGAGGGTCCGCTGCCGTTCGCGGAGTACATGGACCTGGCGCTCTACCATCCGGCGCTCGGCTACTACGCCCGCGCCGACCGGCGGTCCGGTCGGGCGGGCGATTTCTTTACCAGCGTCGACAGCGGAACGGTGTTCGGCGCGCTGCTGGCGCGCCAGTTCGCCGAGATGTGGCCGCTGGCCGCCCCCGGCGCCGCGCCGGCCCTGGTGGAGGCGGGCGCCGGGAGCGGGCGCCTGGCCCGCGACGTCCTGGACCACCTGGCGGCGGCCTGCCCCGACCTCTACCGGACGCTGCGCCTGACGCTGGTCGAGCGCAGTCCGGCGGCGCGGGCCGCCCAGACGGCCACCCTCGGGGCGCACGCCGCGCGGCTGGCCGGCGCGGCCACCGAGGTGCCGACCGGCGTGCGGGGCGTCGTGTTCGCCAACGAGCTGCTCGACGCGCTGCCCGTCCACCCGATCGTGATGACCGCGGACGGCGTGCGCGAGGTGCACGTCGACCACGACGGCGACCGGCTCGTCGAGCGCCTCGGCCCGGCGTCGGCGGCGGTGCGGGCCCACGTGGCGCGCTTCGGTATCCGCCTCGAGCCGGGCTGGCGCGCCGAGGTCAGCCCGGCAGCCGTCGCCTGGGTGGCCGAGGCCGCACGGCGGCTGACGCGGGGATTCCTGGTGCTGATCGACTACGGCCACGAGGCGCGCGAGCTGTACTCGCTGACGCACGCGCGCGGCACGCTCACCTGCTACCGGCGCCACCGCGCGGTCGTCGGCGGCGAGGGCGGCGCCGCGGCACCCTGGCTCGCGGAGCCCGGGGCCTGCGACATCACCGCGCACGTCGACCTGTCGGCCATCCGGACGGCGGCCGAGCAGGCCGGCCTGCAGACGCTCGCCGTGCTCGATCAGACGTACTTCCTGCTGGCGCTGGCAGGATTGGAGGGCCGCAGCGAAGCCCCGCATCCCAAGGCGAGCGGCCAGGCGCCCGGATGGCAAGGCGCGACGAGGGAGCATATTGGGCATATGCGACCGAGGAGCAACGCCGCCAGCCGGGATGCATGGCCGCTCGATCGGGGCGCGCTCCGGGAGCGCCTGGCCCTGAAGACGCTGCTGGTCCCCGGCGGCCTCGGGAGCACCCACAAGGTGCTGATCTTCGGGCGGAACGTGGGGACGCCCAGCCTGCAGGGGTGCGCCTTCAGCCGGCGGGCGACGTGAGCGCCATGGGCGATCCGATCGAGCGCGAGATCAAGCTCCGCTTCGAGTCGCCCGCCGCGGCCCGCGCCGCGGTGCGCGCCACCGGCGCGGCGGCGCGGCGGGCGCGCCGGCTGCAGGACGACCGGCTGCTGGACTGGCCCGACGGCCGGCTGCGCGACCGCCGCTGCACGCTGCGCGTCCGCGACCAGTCGGGCGCGGCCGTGCTCACGTTCAAGGGCCCCCCGCAGCCGGACGCCATGAAGGTGCGCGAGGAGCTCGAGACGACCGCCGGCGACGCGGCCCTGCTGCTGCGGCTGCTCGAGCGGCTCGGGCTGCAGGTCTGGTTCCGCTACCAGAAGTACCGCGAGGAGTACGCGCTGGGGGACGTCGTCCTGACCGTCGACGAGACCCCCATCGGCACGTTCGTCGAGCTCGAGGGCGGCGAGCGCGGTATCACGGAGATTGCCGCCGCGCTCGGCCGCACCGCCGACGACTACGTCGTGGCGTCGTACCACAGCCTCTTCCTGTCCGCCGCGCCGGGCGGCGCGCCGGGCCGCACGGACATGGTCTTCGATTCCCGCCCGTGACCCCGCCGCTACCGCCCGCGCTCGTGCTCACGGCCGGCCTGGGCCGGCGGCTGGCCCCGCTCACGGACCTGCGCGCCAAGCCGGCCGTGCCCGTGGCCGGCCCGCCGTTCATCCTGCGGGTGCTGCGCTGGCTGTCCGCGGAGGGCGTGCCGGGCGCCGTGCTCAACCTCCATCACCGGCCGGACACGATCACCGGCTGCGTCGGCCACGGCACCGCGGCCGGCATCGCGGTCCGCTACTCGTGGGAGCGCACCCTGCTCGGCACCGCCGGCGGGCCCCGCCGGGCGCTCGGGCTGCTCGGCCCGCGCTTCTTCGTCGTCAACGGCGACACGCTGACCGAGGTGGACCTGCAGGCGCTGGCGCGCGCGCACGCGGCCAGCGGCGCGCGGGTCACCCTGGCGGTCACCGCCAACCCGGATCCCGATCGCTACCGCGGACTGGACGTCGACGAGCAGGGACGGGTGCTCGGCTTCCGGGCGCCGGCCCGGCCCGCGCACCCCCACTTCACCGGCGTGCAACTGGTCGAGGCGCCGGTCTTCGCGGGGCTGCGCGACGGCGAGCCGGCGGCGTCGATCGGCGGGGTCTACGACACGCTCGTCGCCGCGCGGCCCGGCGCCGTGCGGGCGCACGCCTGCGCGGCGCCGTTTCGCGACATCGGCACGCCGGCCGACTACCTGGCCACGTCGCTGGCGCTCGCGCGGGCCGAGGGGCGGCCGTCGCTGCCCCCCGGCGCGCGCTGCCGGATCGACGCGACCGCCGCGCTGACGCGCACGGCCGTGTGGGACGACGTGGTCGTCGAGGCCGGGTGCCGGCTGGTGGACTGCGTCGTGGCGGACGGCGTCCGGTTGCCGGCGGACAGCGTGCTGGAGCGGCAGGTCGTCACGCCCGCCGGCGCGCCTCCCCCGCGCGGCGGGCGCCGCCTCGGCGACGCCTGGCTCTCGCCCCTCGACCGCGGGCCGGGCGCGGACGCGCGAGGCGCGGCGGAGAGCCGCTGACCGCGCCCATGGGGACCGACGATCTGCGGCGGGTCCGCACGTACCTCGAGCGGACCGGCCAGACGGCGGCCGCGATCGACGAGTTGCCGGGCGACGCGTCCGACCGGCGCTACGTGCGGGTGCGCGCGGCGGACGGCTCGTCGCAGGTCCTGCTCGTCCACCGCGGGGCAATCGATACCGAGACGCTGCCCTTCCTCAACGTGGCGCGCCTGCTGGCGCGCATGGACGTGCCGGCGCCGGCCGTGCGCGGCAGCGCCGGCGACCTCGGCATCCTGGCGCTCGAGGACCTCGGCGACCTCACGCTGGAGCGCTTCCTCGCCACAGCCACGGCGACGGCCGCGCGGCGGCGCGCGGTCTACGCGGACGCGGTGGACCTGATCGCCCGCCTGCAGCGCCGCGGTCGGGAGCTGGCCTCACCCGACTACCTCCCCTTCACGCTGGCCTTCGACGAGGACAAGCTGGCGTGGGAGCTCGACTTCTTCGTCGACCACTTCCTGCTGAGCCACCGCCGGGCGGCCCTCTCCGCGGCGGCGCGCGCCGCCCTCGGCGCGGAGCTGCGCGCCGTGGCCCGCGAGCTGGCCGCCGAGCCGCGCGTCCTGTGCCACCGCGACCTCCACAGCCGCAACCTCATGCTGCACGCCGGCCGCCTCTACGTCATCGACTTCCAGGACGCGCGGCTGGGACCGGATACGTACGACCTGGTGTCGCTGCTCCGGGACTGCTACGTCCGCCACGAGCCGTCGTTCGTGGCCGGGATGCTGGCCCGCTATCACGACCGGGCGGGCACGCCGGGCGGCGCCGCGTTCCTCGACCGCTTCGATCTCATGTCGGTGCAGCGCCATCTCAAGGCCCTGGGCACCTTCGGTTATCAGGCGACCGCGGCGGGCAACAAGCGGTACCTGGCCGCCGTGCCCCGCACGCTGGACTACCTGGCGGACGTCTTCCGCCGCGCCCCGCGCTTCGAGCGCCTGCAGGCGCTCCTGCTCCCCAACCTCCCGGAACTGGACCAGGAGTCTGCGCCGTCCTAACATGGCGGGCGTCATGGATGCGCGCATCAGCGAGATTGCCGATCACGAAGGGCGCGAGGTCACGCTCCGCGGCTGGCTGCACAACCGGCGCTCGAGCGGGAAGATCCACTTCCTGACGGTGCGCGACGGAACCGGCTTCGTCCAGGCCGTGATGTCGAAGGCGGCCGTCGGCGACGACCTGTTCCAGGCCGCGGACCACCTCGGCCAGGAGACGGCCGTGGTCGTCCGCGGCCTCGTGCGCGCCGACGCGCGGGCCCCCGGCGGCTTCGAGATCGACGTCCGGCACCTCGAGCGGGTGGGGGCGTCGCAGGACTACCCGATCACGCCCAAGGAGCACGGCGTCGAGTACCTGCTCGACCGCCGCCACCTGTGGGTGCGGGCCGCGCGCCAGCAGGCCATCCTGCGCGTCCGGCACGAGATCGTCGACTGCATCCGCACCTTCTTCAACAGCCGCGGCTTCGTGCTGGTCGACACGCCGATCCTGACGCCGGCCGCGTGCGAGGGAACCACGACGCTGTTCTCGGTCCCGTACTTCGACCACGCCACCGCCTTCCTGACGCAGAGCGGCCAGCTCTACAACGAGGCCAACGCGATGGCGCTGGGGCGCGTGTACTGCTTCGGGCCGACGTTTCGGGCCGAGAAGTCGAAGACGCGCCGGCATCTGACCGAGTTCTGGATGGTCGAGCCGGAGATGGCCTACGCCACGCTCGACGACGTGACGGCCCTCGCCGAGGAGCTGGTCGCCGCCGTCGTGCAGGGGGTCCTCGAGCGGCGCCGCCCGGAGCTGGAGGCACTGGGGCGCGACACGGCACCGCTCGAGCGCGTGCGCGCGCCGTTCCCGCGGGTGTCGTACGACGAGGCGGTCGAGCTGCTGCGGCAGGACGGCCGGGAGTTCGAATGGGGCGGCGACTTCGGCAGCCCGGACGAGACCGCGCTGGCCGGCCGCTTCGATCGGCCGCTCGTCGTGCACCGCTTTCCCGCGGCCGCCAAGGCGTTCTACATGCAGCCCGACCCGGCGCGGCCCGAGCTCTCGCTCTCCGTCGACGTGCTCGCCCCGGAGGGCTACGGCGAGATCATCGGCGGGGGGCAGCGCGTCGACGACTACGACACGCTGGTCGACCGGCTGCGGGCCCACGACCTGCCGGCCGAGACGTTCGAGTGGTATCTCGACCTGCGGCGCTACGGCAGCGTCCCGCACGGCGGCTTCGGGATGGGCGTCGAGCGCGTCGTCGCCTGGATCTGCGGCCTCGAGCACGTCCGCGAAGCCATTCCGTACCCCCGCCTGCTGCACCGCCTGACGCCGTAGGAGTCTGCCCCGCAGAAACGGCGCAGACTCCGCAAAGGCGCGCACAGCGCGCCTCGGCGGTAGCGGCGCGGGGCTATGGGGCCCCCGCAAGCGGACGCCGGGGGTTCGGGGCGCAGCCCCGTCCAATTGAAGCCCGGTTGCCGGTCCGGTTGCCTCGTGATAGCATTGTGGGCTCCATCGACGGTCAAGCTGAACAGGTGGGCGTTTGCCCACTTTTTGTTTTTTGGGGTCTGTTGGCGTGCGGGATGACGACGATCTCCTGGCGCGCGTCACGGCCATCGCCGAGCGGGTCGCCGGCGGCTGCGGGCTGGAGGTCTTCAGCATCGGGCTGCGCCGCGAGTCGATCGGCCGGGTGCTGCGGGTCGTCCTCGATCGGCCGGGCGCCGGCGAGGGTTCCGCGGAGCCGGTGAGCGTCGGCGACTGCGAGCAGGTGAGCCGGGACCTGAGCGCGATCCTGGACGTGGAGGTGACGTTCGCGCACCCGTACACGTTGGAGGTGTCGTCGCCGGGCCTCGACCGGCCGTTGCGGCATCTGGGCGATTGCCGGCGCTTCATCGGGCGCCTGGCGAAGATCGTCACGACCGGCGCCGTCGACGGCCAGCATGCCTGGACCGGCCGGATCGCGGACGTAGAGGGGGAGGACGTGATGATCGACGCGGCGGATCGCGCTCGGCGAATTCCGTGGTCGCTGGTATCCCGCGCCCGGCTGGAAGTCGAATTCTAGAGCGTCGAGGAGTCCGTGGTGAAACGCCGCGTTGCACCGGGAACCGGGCCATGAACAACCCACTGCAGCAGACCATCGAGGCGGTCGCCAAGGAGAAGGGGATCGAGCCCGAGGTGATCATCACGGCCATCGAGGACGCCGTCCTGACCGCGTCCCGCAAGTACTACAAGTCCGACGAGAACCTGAGAACCAAGTTCAACCCCGAGACGGGACAGGTCGAGCTGTTCGCCGTGCGCCAGATCGTCGAGGACGTCAGCGACCCGGTCACCGAGATCTCCCTCAAGGAGGCCCAGGACCTGTACGGCGAAGACGCCGAGGTCGACATGGAGATCGAGTTTCCGAAGCCGACCGACGTGCTCGGGCGCATCGCGGCGCAGACGGCCAAGCAGGTCATCTTCCAGAAGGTGCGGGAGGCCGAGCGCGACAACGTGTACGCCGAGTACAGCGACCGCCTCGGCGAGGTGGTCTCGGGCACGGTCAAGCGCTTCGAGAACGGCGACATCTTCGTGGAGGCCGGGCGCGTCGAGGCGCTGCTGCCCCGGCGCGAGCAGTCGCGGGCCGAGAACTACACGACGGGCGACCGCGTCCGCGCCGTGATCCGCGAGGTCAACAAGAACACGAAGGGGCCGCAACTAATCCTGTCGCGCACCGACCCGGTGCTGCTCATCAAGCTGTTCGAGCAGGAGGTGCCGGAAATCTACGACGGGACGGTGGCGATACGCGGCGCCGTGCGGGAGGCCGGGGACCGGGCCAAGGTGGCCGTGTACTCGCGCGAGCGCGACGTCGACCCGGTCGGTGCGTGCGTCGGCATGAAGGGCACGCGCGTGCAGGCCATCATTCGCGAGCTGCGCGGAGAGAAGATCGACATCGTGGAATGGTCCGAGGATGCCGCGGTGTTCGTGACCAACGCGATCAGTCCGGCCCGGGTGCAGCGCGTCACGATCGTCGACCCGCTCGAGAAGGTGGTCGAGGTCATCGTCGAGGATCGCCAACTGTCGCTGGCGATCGGCAAGAAGGGTCAGAACGTGCGGCTCGCCGCCAAGCTGACGGGCTGGAAGATCGACATCAAGAGCGAGGAGGAGAAGCGGCGCGAGGTCGAGGCGCAGTTCGACGGGCTGGCCGCCGGTGAGCCCGCGACCCTGACGCTGCCGGGCCTCGACGAGGATCAGGTGCGCAGGCTGAGCGAAGCGGGACTGGACACGGCCGACAGGCTGCTCGCCGCCACGACCGACCAGCTGGTGGCAATCGCCGGCATCGATCCGGAGGCGGCCGAGGCATTGAAAGCGGCGATACAGGAACAGGTGGCGGCGGCCGAGCGCGCGGTGGAGGAATCTGCCCAGCCGGCCGAGGCAGCCGACGAACAGACGACGAGTTGACCGCGGGTGCTGGCCGCGGTGCTTTGCTGAGAGATTTCACGTTGGGCACTATCCGGATCTACAAGGTCGCCGAGGTTCTCGGTCTCCCCAGTCAGGAAGTCATCGACCAGTTGCGCCGCGACCACGGCATCGAGGTCAGCAGCGCCTCGAGCACCGTGGAGGAGATCGTGGGCCGCCAGTTCGCCGCGCGCATCGCGCGCGAGCGGGGCATCGAGCTGCCCAGCGGTCCGCTGTTCGCGGACACGCCGGCGCGGCGGCCGGCGCTCAGGCGGGGCCGGCTGGTGAAGGCGAAGACCGAGCCGCCGAAGCCGGCCCGGCCCACGCTGGGTCCGCCGCGGCTGATCAAGAGCGCCAAGGCAGCGCGCGCGGCCGCCAAGGCCGAAGCCGAGGCGGCGGCCGCAGCAGCGGTCGAGC
>CBDAUL010000007.1:0-434808 GCA_965200475.1 Vicinamibacterales bacterium | reverse complement strand
GGCCCCGTTTCTCCGGTCGCGGCAGTCTACCAGCCCGTGGCAAAAGTCGGGGAACCGGCCTGGCTCCGGCGCGATCGACCTCGTACACTGAGACACGATGGCAATGGGCAAGCGACCGGGAGCGCGACAGGGGTCGCCGCTGTGGGTGACGACGGCGGATTTGCCGACGAGTGCCGGGCATCCGTTCTTTGAGCGTCTGAACCGGGTTCTGGACGAGGGCGGGTTCGACGCTTTCGTCGAGGGACAGTGCGCGGTGTTCTACGCGGCGCGGGTGGGGCGTCCGAGTCTGCGTCCCGGGCGGTATTTCCGGATGCTGTTGATCGGGTATTGAACTAACCCGCTTCGCGGGAGCCAGGCACACGCCGACCGGATCGGTCGGTCTCCATCCGACTGCTTCCTGATCCCTTTCGCTCCTCGTCGTCCTCCGTAGGCTCCTCTGCACGACCGCCTGGATGGACCAGGCCGGTGCTGTTCACGGAGGAGTCTCACCATGACCGTGCTTCGCCAACGGATGCTCGACGACATGCGGATCCGGAACCTGGCGGCCGAGACGCAAACCTCGTACCTTCGGCAGGTTGCGAAATTCGCGCGTTACCACGGGCAATCTCCCGAGCTGCTGGGTCCCGAGGACATCCGGACCTACCAGTTGCACTTGATCGATGACCGGCAGCTCGCGCCGACGTCAGTGGCGGGCACCGTGGCAGCGCTGCGTTTCCTCTATCAGGTCACGCTCAAGCGGGACTGGGCGGTCGAGGCCCTACCGTTGCCGAAGCGCGGCGAGACGCTGCCGGTCATCCTGAGCCCCGAAGAGGTCGTTCGGTTTCTCGCCGGCGTGGCGCGTCCCAAGCACCGCATGATCCTCACCACGTGCTACGCCGCGGGGTTGCGACTCGGCGAGGCGCTGCGGCTCCAGGTTGCCAACGTCGACAGCAACCGGATGGTCCTGCATGTCGCACAGGGCAAGGGCGCTCGAGATCGCTATGTCATGCTCTCGCCGACGCTGCTCCAGCAGTTGCGGGCCTGGTGGCGGGTCGAGCGGCCGGCCCGGTGGCTCTTCCCGGGGCGAAATCCGGAGCAGCCGATGCAGAAGGGGACCGTCCAGTGGGCGTGTCGCCTCGCCCGGTATCGCAGTCGGCTAGCCCGGAAAATTCTTGACGTCGTCGAATCGGTCGCTGGCCGAGCCCTGATCGTTGAGCGAAGGAGGTCTTCGGTTGCCACACGGGGCAGGTGGCAGCGTGGTGGAGCGGTATGGCGTGGTTGCGGGGTGTACGAGGCGCCAGACGCGGACAGCTTCGCCGACAGGGCGCTTGCGTAGATTCCGGGAGCTGTTGGGGAAGCGGCGACTAGGCAAGCCGGTGACGCCGCACTCGCTCCGCCACGCGTTCGCCGTTCACCTGCTGGAAGTCGGCACCGACGTCCGCACCATTCAGCTGCTGCTCGGTCATCGGCGGCTGGAGACCACGGCGCGCTACCTCCGCTTGGCGACGACCAAGGTCTGTTCGGCGACCAGCCCGCTCGACTTGCTGCCCCGGCCGGAGACCGCGTCGGTCCCCACGCACTGATCGGGGGCCGCCGTGGCTCGTTCGCTCCTTCGCGTGGCGGAGGTCTTCCGCCGCTACGGCGACGTGTATCGTGCCCGGGCCGGGGCCGCGTTGTCGACCGCGCACCTGCGCGTGATGGCTGCCATCGAGCAGTGTCGGACCGCGGCGCTCGGCGGCCATGTCGAGGCGTGCGACCGCTGCGGTCACAAGCGGGTCTGGTACAACAGCTGCCGCAACCGGCATTGCCCCTCGTGTCAATCGTTGGCGCGGGCGCGATGGGTCGATGCCCGCACCGCGGAGCTGCTCGACTGCGAGTACTTCCACGTCGTCTTCACCGTACCGCAGGTGGTGGCGGCGATCGCCCTGCAGAATCCCGCCGCCGTCTACGGGATCCTGTTCCGGGCCACCGCCGAGACGCTGCGCACGATCGCCGCCGATCCGGAACACTTGGGCGCCGAGATCGGCTTCATCGCGGTGCTGCACACGTGGGACCAGACCCTCGGTCTGCACCCGCACCTGCATTGCGTGGTTCCCGGGGGCGGGCTCTCCAGCGACGGGGCGCGCTGGGTCGCGTGCCGGCCGGGATTCTTCTTGCCGGTGCGTGTGCTCTCCCGCCTATTCCGCCGCCTCTTTCTCAGGCACCTCGAAGAAGCCTTCGACACCGGGCGGCTGCGCTTCGGCGGAACGCTGAGCACCCTGACCGAGCGTCGCGCGTTCGTCGCGCACCTGGCGCCCGCGCGTGAGACCGAGTGGGTGGTCTACGCCAAACCTCCATTCGGCGGCCCGCAGCAGGTGCTCGACTACGTGGGTCGCTACACGCACCGCGTGGCCATCTCCGACGATCGACTGGTCGATGTCGAGGCCGGCCAGGTCCGCTTCCGGTATCGGAACTCCCGGACCGAACCCCCCTCGGTCGCCACGGCCACGCTCAGCGCACCGGAGTTCATCCGGCGGTTTCTGCTGCACGTGCTGCCGACCGGCTTCCACCGCATTCGCTACTACGGCCTGTTCGGCAATCGCCACCGGACTGCGAAGCTGGCCCGCTGCCGGGAACTGCTCGGAATGGCGCCGCCGCGCCCCGCCGACCCGCCACCCGACTATCGCGATCACCACGAAGTGCTCACCGAAGAGTCGCTGCGCACGTGTCCGAGCTGCGGCGACGGACACATGACGGTGGTCGAGACCGTGCCACGTGCGTACCCGCGGCCAGACATCATTGATACGTCATGACACGACCGACCGCTTCCACCGCAACACTGCGCGCCGCACATGACGGGAGAAGTCTGTCTCGCGTCCCTCTCTCACGACGCCTCGACGGCCCTCGTGTTCTCCAGCCCTCCGACTTCGCTCGTCGCAGGCCTCCAGGAGCTGCGCAGCGGCGCCCGCCGAGCCCAAGCCACGCCACCGCCTGCGTCCTCGGTCGACAGCCGGGCCGATTCAATCCCCATAGCGTCCAGGGGGCAGCGGCTTAGTTCAATCTATCTGTCGCTCACCGGCGCGGCGAGCGATCGTGAACCTTCTGCCGCACCGCTGGGCGCCGCGCCGCCGACCGAAAGATGCTCTGCATTTCGAGGGCCTGTCGTCGGAGCGTGGGATTGCGTGGCGGGTGGCCGACTCGCTGAGCCTGCGGTCGTTCCTGCGGAGGTCGCGACGATGAGCCAAACGACCTCCGCGACGACGGGGCGGCGCTACGGTCTCGACCTGGATGTGACCGAGGCGGCGCCGAACCACTCGACCGCTGTCTCGGACGCGTCGGCTGATCGATGTGGAGACGCACGGAGCCGTGTTCACGTGGGTTCTCGAGCGGCTGTCGGAAGCGGGTCTGGTCGACCACTGGAACGCCGAGTGCGTGGGTTGGCACGTGTGCAAGGTTGGGAGCCGTTTCGCGGCCCTCGAGCCGGTCGCGCAAGGGCTCGACACCACGCAAGGTCCGCTACTGGGGCATCCGCCCCAGCTTCGGCTTGCTCGAAGACGGTCGGCGTCGATGCGACGACGCTGGAAGCGAACGCGGCGATGCGGAGCATCGAGCGTCGGGACACGGGCGTAGCACAAACTTGTGTCCAAGAAACGGGTGCGGTACACCGCGCCGCCGACCGAAAGATGCTCTGCATTTCGAGGGCCTGTCGTCGGAGCGTGGGATTGCGTGGCGGGTGGCCGACTCGCTGAGCCTGCGGTCGTTCCTGGACCTGGATGTGACCGAGGCGGCGCCGAACCACTCGACCGCTGTCTCGGACGCGTCGGCTGATCGATGTGGAGACGCACGGAGCCGTGTTCACGTGGGTTCTCGAGCGGCTGTCGGAAGCGGGTCTGGTTCGGGGCAAGACGGTCGGCGTCGATGCGACGACGCTGGAAGCGAACGCGGCGATGCGGAGCATCGAGCGTCGGGACACGGGCGAATCGTACGAGGCGTTTCTGCAGCGTCTGGCGGAAGCCTCGGGGCTTGCGACGCCGACGCGCGCGGAGTTGGCGCGTTTCGACCGGTCCCGAAAGGGCAAGAAGACGTCGAACAAGGACTGGCAGTCTCCCCAGGATCCGGACGCGAAGATCACGAAGATGAAGGACGGTCGGACGCACTTGGCCCACAAGGCCGAGCACGGGGTCGACCTGGAGACGGGCGCCATTCTCTCGGTGAGTGTGCAGGATGCGTCGGCGGGTGATTCAACGACGTTGCCGGAGACGCTGACGACGCCGCCGCAGAAGCGTGCTGCGCAGAAGGCATTGTACGGAAACCGCCGTCGCATTCGTGGCAACCGAGGTCGTCGTCTTCAACGCCGCCGCGGGGATGATCAACGACAATTATTTCTGCCGGTCGCCGCGGACGCGACCGGCCGGTTGGTGAACGCGCTCAGCGTCGTGTGAAACTGCCCGTTTTCCTCGTGGAGGGCGGGTTGGTCACGGACGCGCAGGTACGGCGATTGCGCGAGAAACGGCTGTCTGGGAAGACGCTGGCGGCGGCGGCCGCGGCGGCAGGCATGAGCGAGCGGACGGCGCGAGACTGGCAGCGCGGCGCGTTGCCGTCGACGGTGAAGTCGCCGCGGTGGTGGCGGACGCGGGAGGACCCGTTCGCCGACGTGTGGCAGTTGGAGGTGGTACCGCAGTTGGTAGCCGATACGAGGGGACGCTTGCAGGTGCTGAAGCTGTTCGCGTGGCTGTGCCGGCGGCATCCGGGTCGCTTTCGGGCGGGGCAGCTACGCACGTTGCAGCGGCGGGTCCGCGCGTGGCGGGCGCAGTATGGTGCCGATCGTGAGGTCTACTTCGAGCAAGTTGCGGTGCCGGGTCGGGAAGCGGCGTTCGACTTCACCGACGCGAGCGACTTGGGGGTGACGATCCAGGGGACGCCGTTCCCGCACCTGCTCTTCGAGTGGGTGCTGAGCTACAGCCGGTGGACGTATGTGGCACTGGCCGTGAGCGAGACGTTCGAGGCGCTGGTGGCGGGCCTGCAGGGTGCGCTGTGGACGCTGGGCGCGGTGCCGGCGGTGCTTCGTCATGACAATCTGTCGGCGGCGACGCACGAGCTGAAGCGGAGCGGCGGGCGCCAGTTGACGGCGCGGTTCCAGCAGGTGCTGGACCACTACGGACTGGGCTCGTCACGGATCCAGCCGGGCAAGCCGCACGAGAACGGCGTGGCCGAGCAGTCGCACTTCCGGACGAAGACGGCCCTCGAGCAGGCGCTGCTGTTGCGGGGCGCGAGAGACTTCGACGACGAGTCGGCGTATCTGCGGTTCGTGCGAGCGGTTGTCGACGAGGAGCGCAATCGGCCGGCGGCGTCTCGGCTGGCCGAGGAGCGGGCGTTTCTGCGACCGTTGCCGTCGGCGCGGGTGCCGGAGTACACGACGTTTCGGTGCCGGGTGCGCAAGTGGAGCACGATCCGCGTCGGCGGCCGGATCTACTCGGTGCCGTCGCGGTTGATCGGTCACACGGTCGAGGCGCGTCAGCATCCGTCGACGGTCGAGGCCCTCTACGGCGGCCGGGTGGTGTGCACGATGCCGCGGTTGCGGGGCGCGGCCGACCACCGGATCGACTATCGGCACATCATTGCGAGCCTGGTCCGCAAGCCGGGTGCCTTCGCCCGCTACCGCTTCCGCGAGGAGCTGTTCCCGTCGCTCGTGTTCCGGGCAGCGTATGACGCGCTCGGTCGGACGCACGGCGAGCGGGCCGACGTCGAGTATGTGCGGCTGTTGCATCTGGCGGCGACGACCAGCGAGCGGCAGGTCGAGGCGACGCTTGGCGCTCGACTCGCCGCTGGCGCCGCGTGCGACTACGCCAGCGTCCAGGCCGAGGTGCAGCCGCCGGTCCCGACCATTCCCGTGGTGCACATCCCCCGGCCGGACCTGTCGCACTACGACGCGCTGTTGAGCGGAGGTCTGCACGGATGACGCCGGCGAGCACGGCGTCGACGACGTTGCTCCAGCAGTTCGGCCTGACGACGGCAGCCGAGGAGCTGGTGCCGCGACTGACGCAGGCCGGCCACCACGACGCGCTGCCAGTGCTGGTGGAAGTGTTCGAGGCCGAAGCCGAGGCCCGCCGCCAGCGGCGGATCGCCCGACTGCGGCGGGCATCGCGTCTGCCGCCCGGCAAGACGTTCGAGACGCTCGACACCGGCCGGCTCCCGGCGCCGCTCGTCCAGCAGCTCGAGACGCTGGCGACCGGCGCGTTCCTCGAGACGGCGACCAACGTGCTGGCCTTCGGTTTACCTGGCGTCGGCAAGAGCCACGCGCTGTGCGCTGTCGGGCACACGCTGGTCGAGGCGGGCCGCAGCGTGTTGTGCATGCCGGCCTACGCCCTGGTCCAGGAACTGCTCGGCGCGAAACGCGACCTCGACTTGCCGCGGGCGCTGCGAAAGCTCGACCTCTTCGAAGCGATCCTGCTCGACGACCTCGGCTACGTGCAGCAGAGTCCCGACGAGGCGGAGGTGCTGTTCACGTTGCTCGCCGAGCGCTACGAGCGCCGCTCGGTGATGGTGACCAGCAACCTCGTCTTCAGCCAGTGGGCCCGGATCTTCCACGACCAGATGGCCACCGCTGCGGCGATCGACCGCTTGGTGCACCACTCGGTGGTGCTCGAGTTCGACGTGCCGAGCTTTCGAACGGAACGGTCGCGGCCGGCAGCGCCGGCTCCATCGCCACCGCCCGCGCCGCGTGGACGTCCGCCAGGTCCGCTGCTGCCGCGCCGTCGTCGACCCCCGACCTCCTGAACTGTCAACCGAGCACCGCGGCGGCTCACTCCGCGCTCTTGCTCCGGTCCGTGACCGAGCTCGTCGAGCACCCTCTCGATGTCGGTTCGATTCCCGAGGGCCTGTGCATCCTGCCAGCGGCGTGGAAAACGCGCGCCAACGAGCTGAGAGAACGTGGGACCGGCGAACAAGCGCGTTTCCCACCCCGCTTTGGACGGCGCGAGCGCCGCCCACAGGCTGCACAGGCCATCATCTTCCTTGAGACAGATCTCCGATCTTCTCAACCGGCAAAAATAGTTGTCGTCCACCGGCAAGAGTAGTTGACGCCGAACATGAGCGAACGGAAGACGGCTTCGACGTCGGTGAGCGTGGTGTAGGTGCGCCAGAGGGTGTCTTCGTCCCAGTCGGTCTCGCTGCTGCGCAGGCAGTAGACGCCCGGATGGGTGAGCATCGAGCCGTCCTGGGGGCGTCGGGTCCAGGTGACGGCGACGCTTGGTTGCCGGTCTCGTCGGCGGTGACGTCGATCTGGTAGTGGGCGGCGACGCGGGTATGCCGGGCCTTGAGGCGCCCGATGCGTTGCCAGACCTGTTCGACGCGCTTGTGGGCGCGCGGCCGTGACAGCCCGTTGTTGAGCTTGGTCAGGGCGGCCTCGAAGCGGGTGGCGAAGCGCTCGACGATGCCGCGTTCCTTCTCGGCCCGCTCCTCCGAGTAGCAGTAGAGGCGAACTTCGTCGGGGTCGGTGGCGACGACCTTGTGCAGATGCACGGTCTGTTGGGATTGCGTCTGGATCGACACGGCGGCGTCGGCGTCGAACTGGCGGTGCCGCTCGCGGCTGACGACCAGGTAGCGATAGTGATTCTCGCGGAGCCAGCTGATGGCGGCCTCGGTGGCGATGCCGCGGTCGACGACCACGAGGGCGCCGGCCGGCGCGTCGAGCGCGTCGAGCATGCCGGCCAGGGTGCGGTGTTCGCGGACGTTGCCGGCGAAGACCTTCGAGCGGCGGACGAAGCCGCTAGCATCGAGCATCAAGCCGAGGGTCAGCAAGGGGCAATCGCTGCGCCTCTCTTTCGAGTGCCCGCGCTTGGCCTGCGGCTGCTCGCTCGCCTCGCCTTCGAAATACGTGTTGGTCAGGTCGTAGAGGGTGACGGTCGGCTGCAGGTCGAAGAGCCCGAGGGCTCGTTCGAACAGGTGCGTCTCGATCGCGTCGCGATGCTTCACCAGCTGGTCCGAGGCGCGGTAGAGCTGCATGGCGCCGACGGTCTCGAAGTCGACGCCGAGCAACTCGCCGAGGCCGCTCTGGTGCTGCAGCCAGCGATGCGTCTCGCGCTCGGAGGCCGGGTGGCCAGGCGCCCGACGATGAGGCCGGCCGCCGCCGTGCGCAGCGCGCCGTTGACACCCAGGCGGGCCAACAAGTCCGGCAGGCCGACCTGGTCGAGCGCCCACAGACCCAACTGCTCGACGCCGACGCTACGGGGGCGGACCAGGCGCAACGAGTCGACGTCGACCCGCTGGATGTCGGCCGCTGCGCCGGTCGGCATGCTCGCCTGGGCGCCGCGGGCGAGCAACTGCGCGGCGATGCGCTGCGCTTCCTCCTCGACGGCGGGCGGACACTCGGCCATCAGCGGGGTCTGGCCGTTGAGCACGTCGGTGATGCGGGTGCACAGCAGCGGCCAGTCAGCCTGGGCAATGTCGAAGTGGCGCCCGAGGTTGAGCAGCGTGCGCTGACGCACGGTGTGACCGAGGCGTTCGGTGTGGACCAGGCGGTGTGAGAAATAGGGCTTGCCGTCCGCGGTCCGGCGGGTCTGGGTGCGCCGAATGAACATGCTGCCACGATAGCGGGGCGTACTACCGTGGCGCAAGGGCGCCGATACGATTATGGCACTACATCGCGTCCTGCCAAACCCCGATCATTTAGAATCAACAAGTTGCAGGCGCACACGCCTCAAAATACCGTCCAAATAGGCAAAATCACCCATCAACTTGGTAAACATGGGCTAACGTCGCCGGAGCCGGCGTTTCCGTCTCCAGCGGCGCGCCAGCCCCCACCCAGCGTCCCCGATCCTGACATGCGAGACAGCGCGGCCACGGTCCCGCCCATTACATCGACGCGCCGCAGCCCTCTGCAGTACGTCAGCTCCGGGATCGGATCGACTCGCGCAACCCGTGGTGCACGACGAACAGCGTGTGCACGGCTGCCGGACCCGGCTTCAGGTACAGACCGTGCGCCCTGAAGCCGTCGCCCTCGGCCGGGTCGATCGGTCCCGGACAGGTCGGGTACGCCTCGTCGTCGAGCCGCTCGCCCGCCGCCGCGGCGGGAAACAGGACGCGCGCCGTCCTGCCGCTCACGCTGACGAGCTGAATCCGCCCGCCTTCCTGGTTCCCGGAGGCGATCACCCAGTCGGAATCCGGCACGACGGCCAGGTCCTCCGGGCTGACGACGTCGCAGATGAACTGGAGCTCGCCGACCGGAGCGCAGGCTTCGACGGCCGCTGCGGGGGGCTCCGCCGCCTCCCCCGGCCTTCCGGCCCGCCTCCGCCGCATGCCGCCGCCAGCGCGGCGAGCAGCCCGATTGCGATCCACTGTCTCATGACCCATCCCCCCCGCGCCCAGGGCAGCTCGAGCACCGATCCGTCCGCCGTCGACTCCCCCGCCTACTGCCGGAGGCGGCGGTCGGGATACAGCCGCACCAGCACGTTGGGGCGCAACACGCCGGCGCTGATCGAGCCGCCCGCGTCGCCCGGCTCGCACTCGTACACGACGCGATACCGGTCCTGCACCGCGCGATGGTGCTCGCCCATCAGCGTCCCCAGTTCCGTGAAGACGTCCGCCAGCGCCGTCGGCGCCGCCAGCGCCCGGTAGGTGCCGCCGGTGTTCCGCGTCAGAAACGTGGACACTTCCGTCTGCACGTTGCCGCCCCGCGTGGAAACCAGCACGGCGTGAACGGTGGCGGCGCGCATCTGCAACTCGAACGCGAACTCGTTGAACTCGTCCTGCTGGGTGCTGCGGCTGCCCTCGGCGCCGTCGTAGACCAGCGCGACGAAGACCGGCCAGGCGTCGTCGTCGTCGAAGCGCCGCTCCCACGTCTCGACGAGGCCGTCGATATAGATGACGCCGGTGTTGCGGTCGACGAAGAGACCGCTTGCCCGCTCCTTCAGCTCATCGCGGTCGGTCGTGAAATCGACGCGCCGGCGGACCTGGCCGGCGATGGTGAACAGACCTACCTCGTGCTCCGGAGGCAGCGCGTCCAGGAAGGCGCTCAGCCCGTCGCGCAGCGGGTTGAGCGACTGCGCGGCAGCGTCGCTGTTGTCGACCAGCAGCGCCACCTTCATCGGCCCCGCGTCGAGGTGCATGTCCTTGATCGTGCAATCGGCTCCCACCATCTGCAGATCCACCTCGTCGGCGCGGACATCCAGCAGCGGCTGGTCGGAGAAGTCCGTCACGAGCATGAAGAGCTGGCGATCCTGCGCCCACGCGGCCTGCGGGTAGCTGGAGACGACGCCGGCGAGGCAGAAGAGCCCGAGCGTGCGAAGCAGGTGGCGGGATGTCATGGCGCTCTCCTTGCTGGTTGCCGTTCGACCGCCCGATTATATGGCCAACGCGGATCAGCAACCCGTTCGCCGGTGGTGCGGCCTGGCCGCGGGATGCCGGTGAGATATCCTCGGGCATGAGCATTGCCCAGTTGAGAGAGATGGTCGCGAAGCAGTTGCGGCGCAGCCATGCCCATGCCGGGCTGGCCGCTGCGCTCGACGGTTTTCCCGCGGAGCTCGCCGGCAAGGCGGTTGCGGGGCACCCGCATACCGCTTGGCAGCAGGTCGAGCACCTGCGGCTGGCGGCGGAGGACCTCGTCGATTACTGCCGCGATCCGGCGTACGCGGCGCGGGACTGGCCCGCGGGCTACTGGCCCGCAACCCCGGAGCCGCCCTCCGCGGAGGCGTGGTCGGCGAGCTGCCGGAGCGCGCTGGAAGCCACCGAGCAGATGGCGCGCCTCGTCGAGGATACCGACCTGGACCTGTTCTCCAGGGTGCCCGCGGCCGAGAAGGAGGACCATCACGCGTTGCGGGCGGCGCTGATCCTGCTGGATCACAACGGCTACCACGCCGGGCAGATCGTGGCGTTGCGGAAGGCGCTGGGCGTCTGGCCGGAAAGCCAGGTGTCTGCGCCGTAGGGACGTCGCAGGATTCCTGGGTGGTTGGGTACCGTGACGTTTCACTATGCTGAATAGTATAGTGTATTTGATTCATTTATATGAATAAAACGAGCTACGCGACCGAGCATGTCACCAGCACCCTGCGGGCTACCCGTGCAGCACGAGGCCTCAGCCAGCGTGAATTGAGCGTCAACTCGGCCGTGCCGCAGGGCCATATCTCGAGGATCGAGAACGGCAGCGTCGATCTCAGGCTCTCGAACCTGGTCGCACTGGCCCGAGCCCTCGATCTGGAGCTGATGCTCGTACCCCGTCAGTCCGTCCCGGCAGTTCGATCGGTTGCACGAACCGTCGCAGCCGGTACCGCGGGACAGGGCAAGGCAGGGCGCCGGGTCCGCAGGGAGCTGGCGCTGATGCAGGAGGCGCTGGGCAATCTGCCGCCCCGGCTCCAGTCACGGAACGACGTGGGGCGACTTCGGCGCCACGTACGCGAATTGTCGCACTTTGCGCCCGCGCTCCTCGACATCGAGGTCATCCGGGACGTGAACCAGGCGCTCGACGCACTTGTCCGGGGCGAAGGCGACCCGGCCGCCATCCGGCGCCCGCTGGCCCGGCTCCAGGAACTTCGCAACGCGCTGGCCCACAATCGGATCGCGCGCGACGAAACCGAGCCCGCACGGCCGGCCTACAGCCTCGCAGACGATGGCTGACGTCGATATCCTCGACGTCCTGCTGCATCACGAACCGATTGGGACGCTCACCCGTGTCGGCGGCGACCAGACGCTCTTCGCCTTCAACGACGCCTACGTTGCGGACGAGGACCGGCCTGTACTAGGGCTGAGCTTCAAGGAGCAGCTCGGTGGGCTGCTCACTGTCTTCAGGCCCACCAGGACGCGGCTCATGCCGTTCTTCTCGAACCTGCTGCCCGAAGGGCACCTGCGGACCTATGTTGCGCAGCGCGCAGGCGTCAACCCCGTACGCGAGTTCTTCCTGCTCTGGGTGCTCGGCGCCGATCTGCCGGGCGCCGTTACGATCCGTCCGGCCCACCACGATGCGTGGCCTCCCGACGAGTCCGGCGCCGCCGACGACGACCATCGACGTGACAACGCGCTGAGGTTCTCCCTGGCCGGCATGCAACTCAAGCTCTCCGCCGTGATGGAGGCCAGCGGAGGCCTCACCATCCCGGCCCGCGGAATCGGCGGGTCGTGGATCGTCAAGCTGCCGTCGCGCCGATTCGCGCGCGTTCCCGAAAACGAATTCTCGATGTTGACACTTGCCAGGCTGAGCGGCATGGACGTACCCGCGTTCAGGCTGGTCGATGTCGCTGCCATCCGGAATCTGCCGGACGGTATCGGCACGGTCGACGGCCAGGCGCTCGCGATCGAGCGTTTCGACCGGTCTCCCGCGGGCGGCGCCGTGCACGTCGAGGATTTCGCCCAGGTATTCGGCGTCTATCCGGAGGACAAGTACCGGCGCGCCAGCGCCCGCAGTATCGGCGCTGTCATCGGCGCCGAGTGCCGCGGCGACGACATCGTCGAGTTCATCAGGCGGCTGACCTTCAACACCCTGATCGGCAACGCCGACATGCACCTGAAGAACTGGTCGCTGATCTACCCTGACCGGCGGCACGCCGCCCTGGCGCCGGCCTACGACCTCGTGTCGACGATCGCCTACCTCCCGGACGACAGCGCGGCCCTGAAATTCAGCCGGACGCGACGCTTCTCCGAGTTCTCCGAGGACGAGCTGGCCCATCTGGCCGCCAAGGCCCTGCTACCGGAAAAGCTCGTGCTCGATGCCGCCCGCGAAACCGTCGCCCTGTTCCACCAGCATTGGCGCGGCGAATGGCGGCATCTGCCGCTTGCTGCCGAAGCCGCGCAGGCCATCGCAGCGCACCTCCAGACGATACCCATCGCTTGAGCAGCCTGCCCGAAGCGCGCCTAGCCGGCGCCATCCTCCGCAGCGGCTCTCCGCTCCTGGACGCGGGCGCCGCGCAGGATGTTGGGCACGGCGTAGTTGCCCTCGTGGCAGGCGTACTCGTAGAGATCGTAGGCCGGGTCGCGCGTGAGGGGCAGCTCCAGGGTCCAGGGCGCGGTGTAGAGGGACGGGTCCTCGACCGTGGCGCGCCAGTCGAGGATGTCCTCGCTCACGCGGGTGAATCGCTCGATCACCCGCAGGCCGCGCGTGACCGGCACGCCATGCATCCGGCCGGCGTTCTGGTTCGGCGTGATCCAGCCCTTCTCCGTGAAGTTGGTGGTCTCGACGACCAGCGTCTCCCCTTCCCACCGCCCGCGCGAGTCGCCCATCCAGAGGCCGATGGCGGGATCGAGTGCCGGCCCGTCGTCCAGCGGGATGATGCGCGCCTCGCCGATCATCTCGGTTAGAATCACGACGTAGCCCGGGGTCTGCAGAATCAGGTTGCCGGCGTTGTAGAAGTTCGGGATCAGCGCCCCCGGCACGCCCCGCGTGATGCAGCGCGTGTAGACGCTCATGTTCTCGTAGCTATCGGTGCGATGCGCCGCCAGGTAGTTGCGCCGAGCCACCGCCTCCGGGCGCAGCGGGACGCGGCCGCTCGGCGGATCCACGACTATCGACGTCCGGCGCGTAGGCGCGATCGAGCGCGTGCCGGACCAGATGGCGGCGTTGTAGCCCGCAAAGCTGCTGCCGGGCGGCAGGCGCTCGACACGGACGGCGCCCGGCGCGAACGCGCGCTCCCGCTGCCGGCGCGCGGCGCGCTCCAACTCGGCCGCCTCCGTCTCGCTGTAGAACGGCTTGTCGGCGAGCCTGCTCGGCCGCTCCAGCGGCGTCATCGTGGCGTTCGTCCAGACGCCCTGGATGTCCGGCTGTCCGTCCGGCGTGCGCGGCGCCACCCAGTCTTCGGAAGCGCGCGAGTCGACCTGTCCCGCGCTCGAACCGGGCGCGGCGGCCGCCGCCGCGAGCAGCGCAACGCCACAGAAAACAGGCCGCAGCCAGCGGCGCCGAGGTTCCCGCATGCGCAGAACGATAGCATGACGGCCCCGGTGCAGGCCCGGCGCAGTGGTCCCGGCCGCCCGTTTCGTGCAAGCATTCTCCCCGTGTCTCACGTAGCTTCCGGCGAGCCCGCGCGCGGCGCGGCTCCGGCTCGAACATCCGGCATCACAGGAGGATTGGTCATGCGGAATCGGCGTCTGTTGGTTGCGGTCGTGCTGATCGGTGTCGTGGCGGCCGTGGGCTGGGCGTACGCCCAGGGGCGGGGCGGCTCGGGCGAGCTGACCGGGCAGGACATCGCGGAAATCGAGCGGCTCTACTACCGCTACGCCCAGGGCTTCGATTTTCAGGACGAGGAGCTGTGGCTCTCGGCCTGGGCCGACGACGCCGTCTTCACGAGCGGCGCCGGCGAGGTCTGGGAGGGAACGGAGGGACTGCGTGGACGTTTCAGGGATCGACCCGGCGCCGAGGGGAGGGGGATCACGCACGTGACCACCAACATCCTCGTCAAGGGAACCCCGGAGGGCGCCAAGGGCAGGGGCTACTGGATCGTGGTCGACACCCTCCAGTCACCGCCCGCGATCGTGGGGCACGGCCACTACTTCGACACGTTCGTGCGCACCCCTGACGGCTGGCGGATCAAGACGCGCGGGTCCATGCGGGGCTGGAGCGAGACCCGCTGGGCAACGGAGTCGAAGTCGACGCCCTGGTGAGCGTCCATCAGATGGGGCGCGCCGTGGGGAGTCTGCACCGTCCTGCGGTGCAGACTCCCGGTCTTCCTAGCCGGCGCGGTCGGCGGTGATGGTGCGGGTCTTGAACCGCCAGCCCCCGGCGGTCTTGACGTACGTGTCGTCGTAGTAGCCGGATGCGACCGTATTCGGCGCGCCGCCGCTGACGTCCACCAGGATCCAGTAGACGCGCGCCTCGGCGCCGTCGGCGGTCGGGACGATGCGCCAACTGTTGTTCCAGTGGCGGCGCCCGGTGTCGCCGGTCTGCCCCGCGTGCCGCTCGACGCGGTAGGCGGTGAGCTCCTCCCGGCCGGTGATCTTCTGCCCGCCCGCCTCGAATACCGCGTCGTCGGCGAACGCCGACACGAAGAGGTCGCCGTCCCGGAAGTCGGCGCCGTGGTTGTAGCGCCAGTAGAGCTGCTCGATCTCGGCGTAATCCTGCGCCGTGAGCGTACCGGCCGCGGCGGCGGTCGTCCCCGGCGCCGAGACCCAACCGATCACGACGCCGACCGCGACCAGCGCCGCTGCTGCCAACAAGTGCCTTGTCTTCACGATTCCCTCCCTTGCTTGCCTGCGGCCATGGCGCCCGGAGCGCTATCCGGCGCTGTCGAAGGTGATGGCCCGTTCCTTGATGCGCCAGCCGTCCGCTGTCTTGACGTACTTGTCGTCGTAGTAGCCGGACCGGTCGGTGAAGGGCGTCCCGGTGCCGACGTCCACCACGATCCAGTAGACGCGGGCCTCCGCGCCGTCGGGCGTGGGCACGATGCGCCACCCGTTGTTCCAGTGGCGCCGGCCCCGGTCGCCCTGACCCGCGTCCCGCTCGGCGCGCATCGCGACGAGCTCCTCCCTGCCGCGGAGCGTCCGCTCGCCCACGCTGAAGACGGCATCGTCCGTGAAGGCCGACAGCCACAGCTCGCTGTCCCGAAAGTCGCCGCCGTGGTTGTAGCGCCAGTAGAGCTGCTGGATCTCGGCGTAGTCCTGTGCCGTGAGCGCGCCGCCGGCCGCCGCGGCATCGCCGGGCGCCGAGCTCCAACCGATCGCCACACCCATTCCCACGAGCGCTGCCGCCGCTACGAGATTTCGTATCCGCACGGTTCGGTTCCTCCCCGGGGCGCTACTCCACCCGTTCCATCCAGCGGTACAGGCCCGGCGAGCCGTCTATCCGCAGGCCGGCCGAGATGTACGACTGCCCGTCCTCGGCAAGCCGCCGCATCATGACGTAGCGCGCCTCGCCGGCGCGCGTCCGGGCGATGCGGTAGTGCGTCCGCTCGTCGACCTTGACCGTCATGACCTCCATGCCGGCGTCTTCCGGATAGATCGTGCCGTTGTAGGGCACGAACTTCGCCTCGTTGTACTTCGAGTCGTACCAGCCCTGGCGCAGCGGCTCGTCCGCGCTGCTCTGGATCTCGACCTGGTAGTGCTGCACGCCGTCGTCGCCGATCCGGAAGGTGATGATCTCGTGCACCGGCGATGTCCCGCCCGACAGCTCCTTCGTCTTCTCGATGTTGAGGCGCCAGGTCCCGTTGAACGGGTCCGATCCCTGCTCGCCCTCCTGTGCCGCGACGACCGCTGCCGCGGCCGCGAGCGCCAGCGCCAGACATCCCAACGTGCGTTGCATCTCGACCTCCCTGCCCATTCACAGCCGGAACAACCGGTTGATCTTGATGATGAACGCGCGGTCGCGCAACTCGGGACGTCCCGGCCGCAGCGTGTCGCGCGCCTCGTTGTACACGACGAACAGCTCGCTGCCCGGCTGGTACTCCCAGCGCAGGCGCACGTTCGCGCCGAGCGACGCGTTGCTGGAGTTATATTGCACGAGCGCGCTGACGAACATCAACGGCGACAGCGTGTACGTGGTCCGGGTCGTCACCAGCTCGGTCGAGAACCGGCCCTGCGGCAGATCGATCCAGTTGAACGAGACGCTGGGCTCGAGCGACAACTGCGGCGTGATCTCGAGCCGGCCCTGCGACAGATTGACGGTGGTCTTGTCCCCGCCGTAGAACGAACCCTGCACGACGCCCACCGCGCCCGCGAACGGCCGCTGCTGGCCGAGGGCGAACGAGACCTCCACCTGCTGGAAGTCGTAGCCGTCGACCGGCAGCACGACGCCCGGCGCGATGGGGAACGGCTCCTTCAGAAACTCGTAGCTGCGCGTGTAGAAGACGTCGAACAGGTCGCTGCTCTCGAACTCGATGCCGAAGTGGGCGATCTGCTCGCGCGTCTCGAGCAGGCCGGCGCGATCCTCGATGTGGTCGACGCTGCCTTCCCAGGTCACCTGCCGGATCGCCTCGATGGCCGCGGGCCGCGGGCTGAAGCGCAGCGCGGCGAAGCTGCCCTCGAAGTCGTCCCGCCGCAGGAACCCGATCTCCGGATTGAAGCCGCGCCCGACCACGAGCCGCTCGAGCTGCACGCCGTAGCGGTCGCCGGCGTAGTCGAGCTGCGCCCGGTAGCTGAGCTCGTCCTGCATCCCGGCGGTGGCGGTGCGCGCCCAGTAGGTGTTGATGTTCAGGTCGTCGTAGAACGAGAACGTGCCGTCCAGGCCGTACGTGTCGTTGCCCCCCGCGCCCCGCCGCGAGACCGAGCGCCGGGCCACCAGCGCCCCGATGCTGCTGCGCCGCAGCACGTCGCGCTTGACGCGCATCACCGAGAAGTCCGTCGCGACCGTGTCGGTGCGGGGCTGATTCCCGGTCCGGATGTGCAGCGCCCCGACGCTGAACGCGCCCAGCCGGCCGGTCAGCCGCCCGCCCGCCTCCATCGGCACCTCGGCCGTGACGCCGCCGTGCTCCTCCAGGCCGATACGGCGGCTGTAGAACAGGATCGGCACGTTGGGGCTGACATCCCCGTACAGGTTGTTCGCCGTCCCGCCGAACGCGAAGACCCCCTGGTTCTCCAGAAAGAACTCCCGCTTTTCGGGATAGAACAGGCCGAAGCGGGTGAGGTTGACCTGCTGCTCGTCCACCTCCACTTGGGCGAAGTCGGTGTTGACGGTGGCGTCCGCCACCAGGTTCTGCGTCAGCGCGTACTTCACGTCGAGCCCGGCCTCGGCGTGCAGCGCGTTCGAGAGCGCCGGCGACGCGGCGCGATCGGTCGTCACGTCCCCGATGGCGTACGGCTTGATCTCGAGCGTGCGCCCGCCGCCGGCGGGGGCCTCGATGCCGACCACGGTCGCGGCCTGCGATATCAGCATGATGCCTTGCGAGATCGGCAGCGGCACGAGCGACGACAGCTCGTTCTTCCAGCGGACCTTGCGGGTGAGGCTGAACCCCCACACCTGCGCCCGGCCCGAGCGGTAGCGCAGCGACTTGAACGGAATGGCCGACTCGAACGTCCACCCGCCGGGGAACCGCCCCGCCCGCACGGACCAGATGGGATTCCAGTCGGCGCTGTAGTCGCGCTCGTCGGTGATCTGCCCGTCCATCCGGCCGCCGAGCGGATTGACCGTCAGGTTGATGCCGTTGCGGCGGTCGTAGAAGGTGTCGAGCACGATGTCGATGTACTCGTTCTGGCCGATGTTGAAGCTGTCGCGGCGCAGCTCGTTGGCGACCCAGCGCGACTCCGGCGCCGAGTCCCAGCAACGGCCGCTGATGTAGACGTTGTCGTCGTCGAACGCCAGCCACACCTCGGTCTGCTCGGTGGCGGGGGCGCCTTCGATGGGCTCGACCTGCACGAAGTCGGTCATCCCCGGCACGTCCCGGTAGTAGGGTTCGTCCAGCTCCCCGTCGATGTCGAGGGGCTCGGCGAGGCGGATGGCCCGGATGGTCATGCGGCCGGCGGCGTCGCGCGTGAACACGGCCGGCGGCTCGGGCGGCGGCGGCCCCTGGATGACGACCGGCAGATCAGTGCCCGCGAATCCGGCGGGAGGCTGCGCGGCGGCCGCCTGCGCCGCCGCCCACGGCAGCACCAGGGCCAGGGGCAGCCACCCGCGGGCCGGGTGCCGGCGACGGCGCCGCACGCCGCCGGGTTCGGGACGGAGGGGTTGCGTCGCGCCGCGGGGTTTCGCCACGGGCGGTTAGCGGAGATCCCGGTAGAACGCCCGCAGTTCCTCGCTGAACAGCTCCGGTTGCTCCAGCGCGGCGAAGTGCCCGCCGCGCTCCATGTACGTGAACCGCCGGACGTTGTAGCGCGTCTCGGCCCAGCTCCGCGGGCTGAAGCCGAGCTCCCCGGGGAAGACGGTGCAGCCGGTCGGCACCTCCACCCTGTCGGTCGGCGGCACGTACGGCGGCTCGGGAATGTGCTGGCCCTCGTAGTAGTAGCGGGCCGCCGAGGTGGCGGTTTCGGTCACCCAGTAGATCATCACCGTGGTCAGCAGCTCGTCCTTCGTGAAGATCGCCTCCGGATCGCCGCCGCAGTCGCACCAGGTGCGGTACTTCTCGACGATCCAGGCGGCCAGACCCACGGGCGAATCGTTCAGTCCGTAGCCGAGCGTCTGCGGTCGCGTCGCCTGGATGCGCTGATAGCCCCGCTCCTCGTCGCTGAAGTACTCGCGCCGCTCGCGCAGCCGCTCGATTTCCGCGTCCGTCAGGCCGGCGTGCGGGTTCTCCGGGTCGGGCGGCGCGCCGCCGCAACTGTTGAGGTGCAGCCCCGCCACGCGGCCGGCGTCGTACACGGCCATGTTGTGCGCCACGCTCGCGCCGACGTCGCCGGCCTGCACGCCGTAGCGGTCGTAGCCCAGCCGCGCCATCACCTCCATGAACATCCGGGCCGTCCGCCGCCGCGAGTGCCCCATCCGGTGCGGGCGCTCCGAGAACCCGTAGCCGGGCAGCGACGGGACGACCACGTGGAAGGCGTCCTCGGCGCTGCCGCCGTGGCTGACCGGATCGGCGAGCCGGTCGACCGTCTTCCAGAACTCGAAGAAGGTGCCGGGCCAGCCGTGGATCAGCATGAGCGGCAGCGCGTCCGGCTCCGGCGAACGGCGATGGATGAAGTGCACGTCCAGCCCGTCGACGTTCATGGTGAAATGCGGGAACTCGTTCAGCGTGCGCTCCTGCGCGCGCCAGTCGTAGCCGTCCCGCCAGTACTCGACGAGCTGCTGCAGGTAGGTCAGGTCGGTGCCGTGCGTCCAGCCCGACCCGTCGAGCTCGTCCGGAAAGCGGGCGCGATCCAGCCGCCGCTGCAGGTCGTCGAGCGCCGTGTCCGGCACGTCGATGGTGAACGGGGTCGCATCGGCGGCGCCCGACTGGCCTGCGACGACCGCGGGACCGAGCTGGCGGGGGCCGAGCAGTCCGAGCGCCGCCAGCAGCGGAAGCGCCACGGCCACCCGGCGCATCGTTGACGTCCTCATCGCATCCATCCTCTCCCCCGCCGGCCTGTCGCCGGCTTCTCCCTTGCCGGCAACCCGTCGCGCGCGCGCGCTGCGCGCCGGCCGCGCGTCACCGTGCTTCCTGCGCGCGGGCGCCCGCGAGGACGTTGAACATCCCGTAGTTGCCCTCGTGGCAGGCGTACTCGAAAAGCGGTCCGTCGGCGGTCGTCATGGGGATGACGCCCGTGAACGGCCGCGTGAAGGTGTGAGGATCGTCGACAGTGAACTCGTAGCGCAACGCGCGCGGACCGGTCCGCGTCAGTCTCTCCACCAGATGCAATGTCGCGCCCGTGCCGGCGGCGCTCTGGATGGTCGGATTGAAGCTCGCCGTCTTGTCGGTGAAGTTGGCGGTCTCGATCACCAGCGTGTCGCCTTCCCAGCGTCCGCGGGCGTCACCCAGCCACTGTCGGATCGACCGCGGCAGGCGCCTCCGCCCGTCGAGGGGCACGATGCGGGCGTCGTGGATCATCTCGTGCAGGATCACCACGTGATCCGGCGTCTGCAGCACCTGCAGCGTGTTGTTGTAGGCGCTGGGAATGACCGGCGGACCGGCGTTGAAGCCGAGCAGGCAGCGTTCGCCGAGCGCGCGGTCCTCCGGCCCGTCCGCCCCGATCCCGCCGCTGCGGAACCGGACCGGGCGCTGGCCGGCCACGTCGGCGCTGACCGCGCGTCCCTGCCGCGGGGCGCCCGGCACCAGCGGCGGAAGCCGTCCGTCCGGCGGGTCGACGATGAGCGACGTCCGGCCGCCCGCCGCGAGCGACGAGCCGCGGTCGTACCAGAACTCGTTGTACGGCACGACTCCGCCTTCCGAGGCCGGCGGATAGATGGCCCCGCCCTGCTCCGGATCGACCAGATCGCGGTTCTGGCGGCGGTTCTCCCGCGCCTCGAAGCCGGCGGCCTCCTCCGCGGTCAGCCGCGCCCTCCCGGCCAGCTCCGCCGGCCGCTCCATCGGCGTGATCGTGCGGAAGTCCCAGACGCCCTGCAGATCCGGATCGCCCCAGGCGGTTCGCTGCGGTCCCGGCGCTGCGGTCCGGGCGCCCGCCGCGAGCGGCGCCAGCGCCAGGGCGGTGAGCAACACCGCCGGGGCGGCGCCGCGCGCGGCGAGGCGGCGGCGCGTCACCGCGGCCTCCTGGCCGGGTCGTCGACCAGCTCGAACAGCGCCTCCGCACGCGCCCGCGGACCGGCCGCCTCGAGCAGCGCCTGGCGGTCCTCCGGAGCGAGCGGCAGGAACTGCGACAGCGCGTTGACCAGATCCGCGTCGGTCACGTCCTGGGGCGGCGTGTCGCGGCTGGGCGCCAGGGCGGTGAACACCTCGGCGAGCTGCTCGCGATAGCCGCGCAGCACTCGCCGGTCGTCCGGGTCGTTCTGCTCCGCCAGCGCCTCGACGTCGGCCACGCGGTACGACCGGCTGTGGTCCTCGCCGAGCACGCGGAAGCGGACCGTGCCCTCCAGGAGGATCAGCCAGCGGCCGTCGTCGAGCTCCTCGGCCTGCACGATCTCGCCCGCGCAGCCGACCTCGAAGATGGGCGGATTGCCCTCGTAGTCGGCTTCGTAGCCGGGCCGCAGCAGCACCATCCCGATCAGCCCGTCGCCCTGGACCGCCTCGGTCACCATGTCGCGGTAGCGCTGCTCGAAGATGTGCAGGGGGCGCGACATGTCCGGAAACAGGACGACGTCCTGCAAGGGGAAGAGCGGGATCGTCGGCGGGAGCCCGCCCCCGCCGGCAGCCTGCGACCAGGCCGTGCCCGGCACCGAGAGCAGAGCGGCCAACGTTGCCGCGCGCGCGAGTCTGGCCGCCGTCATCAGGTCCCCCCTCGTGCGGAATCGAGCCGGAACAGGCATTATAGCGCCGCCGGCCGCCGCTCAGGCGGCAACGGGAGATGCCCATGGCGCGCAATCTGAAGGACGGCCGCGGCGGTACGGCACGGCCATGGCCTGCGCTGGCCGCAACGGCGGCCGCGGCGCTCGTGACGGCCGGGACCGCGGCCGTGTCGGCGCAGTCGGTCCCGGCGCCCGGCGAGCTCTATCTCCGCGCGGGAGCCGTGCTCGACCGGCCGGCCCGCGCGCGGTTCACGGACCGCAACTGCGCCAGCGAGTCGCCGGCCGCCCTCTATGGCTGCGGCGCTGGGCTCGACGGCGCGCCGCTGAGCACCCTGGGCGATTTCGGGACGACGGCGGGCTACGAGCTCGGCGTCGGCTACGCGGCGGGATCCGCGCTGCGGATCGAGGCCCTGGTCGCGCATCGCCCGCGGGCCCCGTTCGAGGGGCGCGCGAACTTCGTCCAGACCAGCGGCCGGCAGGCCGTCTCCGCCGACGTCTCCGTGGTCTCCGGCATGCTGGCCGCGTATCTGGACCTCCCGGCGCTTGGCCTGCCCCGTCTCGGTCCCTTCGCCCCGTTCGTCGGCGGCGGCGCCGGCGTGTCCCGCGTGGAGATTGGCGAGACCCGCATGGAATTCCCGCGGACCACGACGGTCGTGCCCGGCGGACGCCGGGTCGGTCTGGCCTGGATGGCGGCGGCGGGCGTCGCGACGACGCTCGGGCCGCGGCTGACGCTCGACGCCGCCTGGCGCTACACGCACCTGGGCACGGTCGACACCGGACGCGGCGCGGGCCGCATCGTGTGGCGCGACGGGAGCCGCGAGCCGCTGGAGATTGCCCTGGCCGAGACGACGGCCCCTCTCGCCGGCCACGGGCTCTCGGTCGCGCTGCGCTACGCGTTCTGAGGCGCCCTCCCGGACTGTGGTAATCTGCACGCCGTGGAGTTGCAGCGACCGATCCGAGCGGAAGGAAGAACGATGGCCAACCAGACGACCCGTCGAACGCTACTGAAGGGCGGCCTCGCCGCCGCCGGCCTGGGCATGTTCGGATGGCCGGAGCTGGCCCTGCCGGCCCTGGCCCAGGGCGAGGAGCTCGTGCCGTTCGCCGACGTGCCGGACGAGTTCGGCAGCGCGGCGCTCGGACCGACGCGGCGGGTCCTCGACATCCGGACCATCGCCGGACCGCTCACGTCCCGCGACGACTTCTACACCATCCAGCACTTCGACAAGCCGGAGATCGACCCCGGCGCGTTCAGCCTGAAGGTGAGCGGCCTGGTCGAGCGGCCGGCGGAGCTGTCGCTCGCCGACCTGCGCGGCATGGCCAGCGACGAGACCGTCGCCGGCTTCGAATGCTCCGGCAACAGCCCCCGCATGATTCAGGGGCTGGCCAGCAACGGCCACTGGACCGGCGTCCCCCTGCGCACGGTGCTCGAGCACGTCGGCCTGCGCGATCTGGCCCGCGAGGTGGTCTTCTTCGGCGCGGACCACGGCGAGGAGATGGTCGACTTCCGCGGGCAGACCCACGCGGTCGATCAGCCGTTCGCCCGCAGCATGTCGCGCACCGACGCGCTGGGACCCGACCCGCTGCTGGCCTACGCGCTCAACGGCGAGCCGCTCACCCGCGACCAGGGCTTCCCCCTGCGCCTCGTCGTGCCCGGCTGGTACGGCGTCTCCAACGTCAAGTGGCTGACCCACATCCGCGCGCAGCAGGACCGCTTCCTGGGCAAGTGGCAGGCCCGCTGGTACCGCACGCTGTGGGCCGAGGAGATCGACGGCGAGGTGAGCTACCACGAGACCGAGATCACCCGCCTGCGGGTCAAGTCGGTCATCGCGCGCGTGACGCGCTCGGGCGGCCGCCACACGGTCCACGGCTTCGTGCTCCACGACGGCACCCCGCTGCAGTCCGTCGAGGTCAGCGTGGACGGCGGCGCCTGGCAGCCTGCGGAGCTGGACGCGGCCACGGCCTCCGACACCTACTCCTGGAAGCTGTTCCGCTACGACTGGGACGGCGCCACCCCCGGCGAGCACACGCTCGTCTCCCGCGCCACCGACGCCGAGGGCCGGGTGCAGCCGACCGCCGAGGAGCTGGAGTACAAGCAGACGGGCCTGGAGAACCACCAGCAGTTCCCGCGCACCGTGCGCATCGCCTGAGCCGCGGGCGGCCGCCGACTGCGCCCTCGCAGTCGGCGGTGCGGCCCGGCGGGCGGCCCGCTGCGGGCATGCAGCTCGAGGACCTTCGACCCCACGGTACCGTCCGAGGTGTGCACCCCGACGGCCCGGTGTCGGTCGTCAGCCTGCAGTGGTTCGGCTCGGAAGCGGTCGAGCTGACCTACAAGAAACCGGACGGTCAGGTCGCCAACGAACTGCTCTATCGCGACGACGAAGCGCGCCTCGAGATCGTCTCCCACGGGCGACCCTGGAGCTTCGACGGCGACGGGAGCCTGTTCCGGCTGGTCTCCGAGGCCCAGCGCATTCGCCTCGCCCACCTCTTCGATCCGCACCCGGCCGTCCATACGTCCGTGGTCGAGCCGCTGCCGCACCAGATAACGGCCGTCTACGAAGCGATGCTGCCGCGCCAGCCGCTGCGCTTCCTCCTGGCCGACGATCCGTGGGGCCGACGATCCGGGCGCAGGCAAGACCATCATGGCCGGGTTGCTCATCAAGGAGTTGATAGCGCGCGGCGACCTCCAGCGGTGCCTCATCGGCGCCCAGCACTCCCCTGCCATGGCGCTCACCGCGCCCGAGCTGGACCCGGACGACGTCGAGGATCAGGTAAATGCGACCACGGTCGCCCGCCGCCACAAACGCCATCAACCGTGCACCCATCATTCCTCGCTGTCCACTGGTCCGAACATGGTCATACGTCACAGGCACGCCGGACATCAGGCATCGGAACGCGCTTCGCTTACCTGCTGTTGTACCAAGCTTGGTCGCCGCACTGTTCGGCGGCGCACCGACCTTCACCTCGAACCGATACCTCCGTCCCTCGATCACCGGCTCGACGTAAGCCTCCTTGCCTTTCTTCGTCGACAGCATGAACGTCGACACGAGCGGCACGTCCACGTCGGCGAAGGGCCGGGTTGGGACTCTTCACCGTCCGCGCCCATAGCCACGCGATGATGGTCGCTGACTGGCAGGGTGATCTGGTCCTTCGCACGGAGTCTGGTGATTTGCATGGGTCCGCTACCAGCCGCACTCGGATCGAGCGGGTCCAGAACCGGGCGCCGCTCCCGGCAGGTGGCGTCGCAGCCCGGCGCGACCCCCACGCTCGACGAGAGCGGCGTCGGCCACTACCTCGGCGCCAGCGCCTGCGGTGCGAGCCGCATCCGCGAAGCACTCCGCGACGCCTGCCGAACCGGCATGGGCCACCCTCAGGTAGGGCATGGCGGAACGGCTCCGCCCGCCGTCACCGGCAGGCGACCCGGGCGCAGACAAGGCCCGGACCGGCTGACGGAGCGGTCGACAGCGCGACAGGCAGTGCGAGGCGCCTACGGCGCCTCGGGGAGCACGTCGCCCGCGCCGTCCCCGCGCGGCCGCCACAGCACGCTGACGGCCCAGTCGACGTCGAGCCGCTCGCCGCGCCAGGCCGGCGCGGCCGTGTGCGGGCCGATGCGGATGCCCGCCCGGTCGAGCCGCGCCGTCACCGGCGCCAGCGGGGCGTCGGTCACGGCCGGCAACGCCGGCGCCTCGGGCAGCGGCCGGCCGTCCGGCCGTAGGAAGCGCGCCTCGCCCGCCGCGTCGAGCGCCACCCGGAACCCTTCCTCGTGCACGGCCCGGTGATGCCGCCGGCAGAGCAGCACGAGGTTGCCGAGCGCGGTCGCCCCGCCCTGCGCCCAGTGCTCGATGTGGTGCGCATCGCAGCGGGTTGCCGCGCACCCGGGGAAGCGGCAGTGCCGGTCGCGGGCGGCCAGCGCCCGGCGCAGGGCGGGCGAGATGGTGCGCGTGCGGCGGCCGACGTCCAGGACCTCGCCGGTCGGCCCGTGCCGCATGGTCACGGTCGCGGCGTCGCAGGCCAGCCGCCGGGCCGTCTCCGCGGAGACGTGGATGCCGCCCGCCTCGTCGAGGGCCGACTGGCCGCCGGCGGGGCCGGGGCCGGCGGTGCGGCGCCGCCGGGGCGGTCCGTCAACGTCGGGGAGGGGCCGGGAGGGGCCGTCCGGCAACGCGGGGGACGTCTCGTCCGCGGCGGGGGAGACCTCCCCCGCGCGCCGCGGGTACGTTCCCGCTGGAACGTACGGCGCCGGCCTCTCGGGGCCGGGGCCTGCGGCGGCGGCCCCGACGACGGGCGACTCGCCGGGCCGGCTGGCCGCCGCGCCATCGACGGCGGCGCTATCGACGTCGGCACTATCGACAGCGACGCCATCGACGACGGCGGAGTCGCCAGGCCGGGCGGCGGCCGCAGGGTCCTCGCCCTGCTCACCGCCGTCCGCCAGGGTGTCGGCGTCGACGTGCACGACCACCTGGTAGCGGTCGCCGGCCGTCCCCTTGTCGAGCCCGCCGGCCAGCGCGCACTCGGCCAGCATCGCCAGCGCATCAGCCCGCCGCTGCGCGATGGTGGGGGCCATCGCGCCAGCGGTCTCCGCGGCGTCCGGCACCGCTGCGTCCGAGGCCGGGGCCTCCGGCGCGGTTGCGTCCGGCGCCGTTGCGTCCAGCACTACGGCGTCCGGCGCCGCCGCGTCCCGCGCCGTCGCGTCGGGGCCCACCGCGCGCGGCTCCCCACCTGCTGCCGCATCTGCTCCCGCCGCCGGCCCCGCCGTCTTCGCCCCGGCATCGAGCGCCGCCTCCAGCGCCCGCCGCAGCACGGCGCCCACCTCCGGCGTCAGCCTGCCGCGGACCACGACCATCCCGTCGTCGTCCACCCAGGTGTGGAGGGCGCGCGACTCGTGCCGCCGCCGGTCCTCCGCCTGCTCGGCCGAGCGGTCGACCCGGCGCCAGGTGCGGACCACCTGCTCGACGTGCGCGGCGGTGCCGGCGAGGGCAACGTCGAGGAGCGCCTGCTCGGTCGCGGGAGTTGCCACGCGGGTGACGGCGCGTACCTTCGAGTAGGAGACGGCGCCGCGCCGCAGCGCCTCGCTCAGCCGCGGCAGCTTCGCCAGGGCGTGGGCGACGCGCACCTTCTCGCGGGCGGCGCCCGGCGCGAGGCCGATGCGCCAGCTCAGCCAGTGCGCGCAGGAGGCGAAGCTCTCCCAGCCGCCGCGCTCGTCGAAGTGCCGGATGAGGACGAGCAGCTCGTAGGTGGCGGCCTGGATGCGGGCGGCGAGGTCGGCTATCCGGTTGCCGAGCGCCTCGACGCCGGGCGCGGCCTCGTCGGCTCGCGCAGGCGGCACGACTGGGACGTCGGCCTCGGCAGGCGGAGCGGCCGACGGGGCAGGCGGGGCAGGCGGGACGGACGCGACGGGCAAGCTGCGGGGCTCGACAGGCATTGGTAGATCCTACTTGGCGTCGGTCGAGACAACCGACCGGCTGAGAGCAAGACCCCCGTTCAAACCGTGCATGCGGATTTCCCGCACACGGCTTTCCAGGTGGACTTCAGGTCGCAGCATGCACCACCCCCGGATACCGAATCGTGCCGCGCAGGCGGACGAGCCCCAAGGCCTCGAAGAACGAACGTTTCCAGGCTTGCGCCCGACCAGCCGCCAGACGCGACCCCGCGCGCTTGAGGAGCAAGCCGCGCAGGCGCCGTTCCACGTACTGGTCGAGCTGCACGAAGTGGGTCGCCGCATTCCCCGTCCGGAAATACTGCCCCCACCCGCGAAGCACCCGGTTCACATCCGCGATGACCAGACGCAGGTCCGTGTGGCAACGGCCCCTCGGGGTGAGCGCCCGCACGCGGGCGCGCACCTGCTGCATCGCATGCCGAGACGGCCAACGGTGCAGGAAATACACCCGTTGCCGCTGGCGGGCCCAGATGGGTCCGCTCAGGCGCTTGTGCAGATGACACCCCAGGAAGTCGAAGCCCTCACGACCGTCCGTCAGGTCGACCACCCGCGTCTTCTCCGGATGCAGCTCCAGCCCGAGCCGGGCGAGCACCAGGCCCACCCGCTCTCGCGCCGCCTTCGTGTTGCACATCACCACGAGGTGAGTCGCCCGGGGGAATCGCACCCCCGGGCGCTCGCAGAACTGTACGTGAACGTCTCCGCTCATACAGCTCCCATCATCCAGCCGCCGGCGTCAGCCCCAGCAGATGCCAGTGGGCGAACAGCCGGGGCTCGCGACGCGCAAGACCCCCGAGCCAATGTGTGGCGCGGCGGCGATGGCGCCGGAGCCTCTTGTATTTCCGCATGGCCCATCGAACCAACAGACCGTTGAGGTGGCGAAAGACCGAATACAGGGCCGACTTGTAGAAGCGGCCGTAGTACTGAATCCAGCCGCGAAGGACCGGATTCCACATGCGGGCCAAGTCGTCGATGGCCTTGTCGCTGCGCCGAGGGAGGTGCCAACGCCGCATCGTCTGCCGCATCCGCGTCGCCGCCGCATTGCTCACCGCCGGGATGAAGCTGATGAAGTACCGACCCCATCGATTCTTCGCCCGACGTGAACGAAACGTGTAGCCCAAGAAGGTGAACTGCTCCGTGGGATACTGCCCCGGCCGGTCGTCATCCTTGCAGTAGACGATACGCGTCTTCTCCGGATGCACCTCCAGCCGGCATTGCGCCAGACGACGTTGGATGTGCGACAGGACCTGCTGCGCCTGCGCCTCCGTCCGACAGTGCGCGACGATATCGTCCGCGTACCTCTCGAACGGAACGTCCGGGTGCGTGGTCCGCATCCAGTCGTCGAACGCGAGGTGCAGGAAGATGTTGGCCAGGAGTGGGCTCGCGACGCCCCCTTGGGGCGTCCCCGTCGTGCGCGGCACCAGGGTTCCGTCGTCCTGCTGCATGGGAGCGGTCAGCCACCGCTGCACATAGAGCAGAATCCACTGGCACCGTGTGTACTTCCTGACCGCTCGCATGACGAGCGAGTGGTCCAGGTTGTCGAAGAAGCCGCGGACGTCAAGGTCGATCACCCAGTCGTAACGCCAGCATCGCTGCCGGGTTGCCGTGAGTGCGTCGACCGCTGACTTCCGCGGGCGGTACCCATACGAATCGGGGTGGAACTGCGGCTCTACCTCCGGTTCCAGGTACATCTTGACCACCGTTTGGGCAATTCTGTCGGCGACAGTGGGTACGCCCAAGCGGCGCTCGCTTCCGTCCTTCTTCGGTATTCCAACCGAACGGACCGGAGGCGGGAAGTACGTGCCCGACGACATCCGATTCCAAATCCGGTAGAGATTGTTCTTCAGGTCCTGCTCGAACATCTCGACAGATTCGGCGTCGACACCAGCTGCTCCGTGGTTCGCCTTGACTCGAGTGTAGGCCTCCCAAACCACCCACTTGGAAATACGAAACGGCTTCGCGTGGCTCGACGGCTCCTCCCGCCCGCGCGGTTGACCGTCAGGACACACTGGATGACGCGACCCCTTTGCTCCATCGAGTTTCCTCGACTTCATCGCTCGTACGGGTCGCTCCGCCCCTGTGCCTCGCATCGGGCTTCTCATCCTCGGGGGTCGGCCCCTTGGATTTCTCCCTTCACATCGAGGCGACAGGTTCCCACGTTCCACACAAGGGCCTGGTGCAGGGTCACGCCACCTTTATGCCGGGTGCCGACCAGCCAAGCTGCAGGCTCCCGCTGGACCTGTCCCGGGTTAACGACTCGCCCCGGTTTCGACACCGTCCCTACGCTTTCGACACGTTGCCGGTGGTTCATTCACTTCGTCTCCCTGCACCCTACCTGACGCGGTCGCGCCGCGCCGTTTCCGTGACGCTTACCACCTCGGCTCTTGACCGAGGCAGCGCACGGCGGTTTGGAGCCTCCCCCTGCCGGGCGGCTCCGAGGGGCCTGCCCTCATCCCTCGTGCAGCATGGCTGCAGCTAGGCGGCCATCGCGGCCTCCTTTCTGCGCCTTCGTGGCGCACAGTCGTCCGCGTAACGCACCAGCGTACCGAGGTGCGCCCACCGGTCCTCCCAGACCCGGTCGAGCACGTGCAGGTAGATGTTCGACAGCAGCGGCGAGATGACACCCCCCTGCGGAGTCCCCGCCAGGGTGCGATGCACCTGCCCCTCCTCCATCACCCCCGCCGCGAGCCACATCCGCAGCAGCCGAAGGACACGCCGGTCCGAAACGCGCTGGCGAACCAGCGTCAGCAGCTTCGTTCGGTCGATGCGGCTGAAGTAGTCGCAGATGTCTGCGTCCAGCACGTGGTTGCCCCCACGCGCCCCGCGGACGCGAAGGAACTCCAGCGCCTGCGTCGCGCTCCGCTTCGGTCGAAACCCGTACGACGAGGACCGGAAGTCCGCCTCGAAGATGGGGCTCAACACCAGCGTCGCGGCCATCTGCGCCACCCGGTCGCGGACCGTCGGTATCCCGAGCGGTCGCCGTCGGCCATCGGCCTTGGGGATGTAGTGCCGCAGGACCGGCTGCGGCCGATACGTCCCCGCCCGTCGCGCCGCGCCGAGTTCCGCGAGGAACGCGTCGACACCGCGCTGCTCAATCTCCGCCAGTGTCTCCCTGTCGACCCCGGCAGAGCCACGATTCCGCTGCACCCGCCGCCACGCCTCCCAGAGGACGTCATCCCTCCAAATCCGGTCCATCAGGGCGTGGAAGCGCCGTTCCGGGGACCGCTTGGCCGCGGCCCACAGGCGTCGTTGCAATTGGCGCACTTTGTCGAGAGGCGCACGCCTCTCGGGGGAGTTGGGTCCGGTCTCGCCGATCATGCCCTCGCGCGTCCTCGCGCCAACGCCGTGCCCACCGCAGGGGCCCTTCCCTCCGGCCGCGTTCTGCTGCACGGCCCTCACCGGTACTATGGCCCCCTCGGACTCCCGCTGCGCCGTGCCCGCTTTCACCTTCGGCTTATGCGGACCGCGTTGCCCCGACCCGGGCCGCGCAGACGGGCCTCTCGTGTTCCGTCCCCCTCCGTGTCCGCGTGCTGCGCCCCCTACCCCGCCGAGACCTCCCGCACGTGCGCCGCCGGACCGGGGCGCGGGAGACATGGCCTTCGCCGTGACATGAGCGGCTCGGCTCTCGGACTGTAGATGTGTCGAGGCTGCAGGCTTCACTTCATGTTGCGGCCCGCGGACTTGCTCCCTCCGAAGAGGCTCTTGACACCCCGCTCGGGCCACGGCCGTCTCCGGCCGTGCCTGGGGTCTGCTACTCGGCGCTCCGGCGCTTACCGAGACGGGACTTGCACCCGCTGGAGAAGAACAGCGTGATACGGGCGGCTTCCCGTCCGCATCGTCACGACGCACCATGACTCCATCATAACCCCCTGTTTTTCAACGGCTTGTACGGCCTCAGGCGGACCGATCGGGCCGCGGTGCGGCTGCGTTGTCTTCCCGGACGCCGGCAGCCCCCCCAGCGGCCGGCCAGGGTCGTCCGAGCGGCATGTCTCACGTCAGTCCGCATCCTGGGCCGCCGGCCTCGAAACGGGCTGTCAACAGAAAAATGCATGCGGGGCGAAAAAAGATCGCAAGCCACCCTCGGGCAGGCGCTGCCGAAGCCCTCGCGGCGAGCGGTTCTCGCACGCGGCCGCACGTGGCAGGCTGCCTGGCCGGGCAACGCGACGCGGTGGAGCACAGACACATCCTGGATGCTGACGGACATTACGTTGCCGTTTCCGGGCGTCCCGAGCAGCGAAGCCCGGGTGGCGCAGCAGAGGATTCCGGGTCGATACCGCCGCCTCGGTCCAGGCGACTACCTCGCCCCCTCCTCCGCCCGGCGCTCCTGCGCGCGGGCGCCGCTCAGGACGAGCGGCAGGGTGTAGTTGCCCTCGTGGCAGGCGTGTTCGTAGGTCGGCGCCGGAGACACCCGTAACGGCATCTCGGCCGACCACGGCTCGGTCCAGGTCCCCGGATCGTCAGCCGTGAAGCCGTACAGGATGGTGTCGGCGTCCACCCGCGTCAGACGTTCGGTGAGGTGCAGCTCGGGACCGGAGTTCCGGAACCCGCCCGTGCCGTTGAAGTTCGTGGTCTCGATCACCAGGGTGTCGCCCTCCCAGCGTCCCCGGGAGTCGCCGCGCCAGAGCCGTATCCGCGGGTCCACGTGGGGTCGATCGTCGAGGTGCACGATCCGGGTCTCGTGGTTCTCCTCGGTCTGGATCACCACGTGGTCCGGGGTCTGAACGATCTGAACCAGGGGGGCGAACGGGAACGCCATCATCGGCGGGCCGCCGGTGACGAAGCGCAGGCAGCGCTCGCTGTAGCCCCGATCGTCGTGCGAGTCGGCCCGCTGGGTCATCGGCTGCCGGAGACCGTCGGCCAGCCGTTCTTCCGCCTCGGGCGTGTAGGGCGGAATCTTCCCGGTCGGTCCCGTGATCAGCGAGGTCCGCCCGCTCAGCGCTCCCGGCTCCATCCAGATCTCGCTGAACTCGACGGCCAGGATGGCTTCCGGCCCGCGGAGCGCGTCGATGCGCCGCTGGACGGCGGTCCGCTGCAGCTCGACCAGCTCGTCCGCCGTGTGGAGCTCCCGGTCGCCGTACTCGTCCGGGCGTTCGAGCGGCGTCAGGCTCGAGTTGGTCCACACACCGGTGAGGGCCGGCCGGCCCCACGGCGTGCGCGGTATGTCGACCGCTTCCGGCGGCTGGGCCGCGCCCGGGAGCGGGCAGAACAAGACGAGCAGCACAAGAGAGATGCGACGCATCGATACGTCTCCAAGCTACCGAGAGGGTCCGCCCCGCACGGCGTTCGCGCCGGGTTTACACCGGCGACCGCCGCGTGCCGCGCGGGATCCTACCTCCCGCCCGCCGCGGCGGCCCGCTCCTGGTTGCGCGCGCCGCGCAGGATGTTTTCCAGGCCGTAGTTGCCCTCGTGGCAGGCGTACTCGAACAGCGGCCCGTCGATGCGGCTCATCGGGATGGACGCCGTCCACGGCTGCGCGTACGTCTGCGGGTCGTTGACGGTGAACCGGTAGTCGATGGTGTCGGCGTCCACGCGCGTGAAGCGCTCGACGAGGTGGAGCTGCTCGCCCGCGGCCAGCACGAGGTGCAGCCGCCCGCTGACCGCCCGCTCGTCTGCCCCGGGGCTGAAGCTGGTGGTCTCGACCACCAGGGTCTCGCCCTCCCAGCGGGCGCGCGAATGGCCCAGCCACTGGCCAAGGCCCCCGGGCGCGGGCGCCCGACCGTCCAGCGGGATGATGCGTGCGTCGTGGATCATCTCGACCAGGATCACGACGTGGTCGGGCGTCTGGAAGATCTGGTAGTTGTGGTTGTAGAAGCCGGGAATCATCGCGCCCGGCAGGCCGCGCGTGATGCACCGATCGTAGAGGTTCAGGTCGGTGTACGAGTCGGGCGCGGCGTTGCGCGACGCGGCCACCGCGGCGTCCCGCTCGCGCACCCGGTCGGTCAGGGCGGGAAGCTGGCCGTCGGGCGGATCGATCACGAGCGAGGTCTGGCTGGAGCGTTGCCCGCTCTCGACCCAGAAGCTGTTGTACGCGCCGGTGCTGCCGGGCGGCGGCTCGCGATCCCGGCGGCTCGCGGCCAGCGCGTCCAGCTCGGCGCGCTCCTCGTCGGTCAGCGCCGTCCGCCCCTCGTACTCGCTCGGACGCTCCATCGGCGTCGTGGTGGTGTTCGTCCACGTACCCTGCAGGTCGGGGTCGCCCCATGCGGTCCGCCACGTCTCCCCGTCGCCCTGCGCCGCCGCCGCGGCTGGCGCGAGCACCAGCAGAACACCCGCCAACGCTGCAATCGCACGTGTCATCGCACTCCTCCTCCTTCAGACGGGGCTGCGCCCCGAGCCCCCGGCGTCCGCTTGCGGGGACCCCTGCGCGCCGCGCCGCTGCCGCCGACAAAATCCACCGGACCCGTCCGGCGCCGCGCAACGCTAGGCACAGCTTAGCAGGCGGGTCCAGTTCGGGCTGAGCCAGTTCGGTCCGCATGCGTCAGCGAGACCGAGGTCAATGCGGGGCCTGCGGGCCAGGTCCCGGCCCGGCGGCTCGCCGCGAAGCGCCTGAACAACCGGCCGGCCGCCTCGTGCAACCCTTGGCCGGCGACCACGGTCTCGCCGAGGTCGAGGTGCATCGCGGCGGGCGGATCGAATGCCGGCCACGGCGGCAGATCGTCCCGATTCGGATTGCCGGTGGCGGCGAACTGCGTCCAGTAGGCGATCATGGTCTGCGAGAGCTGCCGGTCGGTCCCGGTCCAGTCGCCGTGGACCGCCATCGGGTGGGGACGTGCTCCCGGCGGCCCCGGCCCGGCGGCCATCGTGCCGAACACGTACACGAGCTCGCCGCCGTGGTAGGCACCTCCCACGGCGGCGCCCAGGGCGGTGGGCGGCACGCGCGTGAAGTGGTACAGCCAGACCGGCGCCGAGACCTTCGCGTGGGCCTCGGCCTGCACGCGCACCGGGCCCGCGAACGACATGTCGTGAACCAGGTGGGCCATCTGCGACCTCGCCGCCTCCGGCGAGTCGACGCCGTAGTGGGTGATCAGCTCGTCCGCGACGCCGGGGTAGACGGTCCGCACGTGCGCTTCGAACGCCTCGCGGTCCTCCACGTTCGCGCGGCGGGCGACCGACACGCCCTCGTCGGCGTTCATGCCCGTGATCAGCGGTACGTCGTGCTGAAGCCCCGCGTCATACATGCCGAGCGGGTCGCTCGGCACCATCCAGCCGTCCACGTTCGGCGCCCAGATGTACCCGGTCCGCATGAGCAGGCTGCCTGCATCGGCGTTGGCCGCCGCCTGCACCTCGCGGGCCGTCGCGGCGCGCAGCGTGGTCAGGGCCGAGGCACCGGACGCACCGAGCCAGTCGGCAATCTGCAGGCCCTGGGCTTCGGCCGTGACCGAATCGCCGGCACCCTCGCGCAACTCCCGGTCCCACCCGTACACCCACGTGCTCTCGGAGATGGCGCGGTGGAACAGGTCCCTGGACTGCGGGACCAGCAGCAGCGCCATCACCGCGCCGCCGCCGGCCGATTCCCCGAATATCGTGACCCGCCGCGGGTCGCCGCCGAACGTCTCGATGTTGTCCCGCACCCACTCGAGCGCGGCCACCATGTCCATCAGACCGTAGTTACCCGACGCGCCGTGCGGCGATTCGGCGGACAGGGCGGGATGCGCGAAGAAGCCGAAGACGTTGAGCCGGTAGTTGATGCTCACGAGCACGACGCCGCGCTCCGCGATGCGGGTGCCGTCGTAGATCGGGAGCGACCCGGCGCCGTTGAAGAAGCCGCCGCCATGGATCCACACCATCACGGGGCGCGGCTCCCGGCTCTTCCGCGGCGCCCAGATGTTGAGGAAGAGGCAATCCTCGCTCTCCGCGTCATCCTCGCCCGCGTCCGGCGCGCGCACCCAGGCCGGGCCGGTCTGCATGCAGATCGGGCCCGGCGCGGCGGCATCCCGGACCCCGTCCCACGCGACCACCGGTTGCGGCGGCCTCCAGCGGAGATCGCCGACCGGGGGTGCGGCATAGGGCACGCCCCGGAACGCGACGATGCCCGGGTTGCCGTCGGCGGCCGCGCCGCGCACCTCGCCGCCCGTGACGGTCACGGGAACGTCCGGGTCGAGCGCGGCGACCGGCGGCGCCGTCCCGACCTCCGGCTGCCCGCATGCGGCCGCGAAAGCGATCATCGCGGCGAGCAGCACGACGCGCGACGCACGTGCGCGGATGCACGCGCCAATCCCCATCGCGCCTCCCGTGGTCCGAATCCCCGCCCAGGCTTCAGCGGGCCCCCGCCTCGCGCTCCTGCACCCGGGCGCCGCGCAGAATGTTCACCAGGCTGTAGTTGCCTTCGTGGCACGCGTGCTCGTAGAGCCGCCCCGCCGACACCAGCAGGGGCATCTCGACCGACCACGGCTCCGTCCACGTCTCCGGGTCATCGACCGTGAATTCGTACAGGATCGTCTCGTCGTCGACGCGGGTCAGCCGCTCGATGAGGTGCAGTCCCGGGCCCGATCCCCGGAACCCGTCGATGCCGTTGAAGTTCGTCGTCTCGACGACCAGGGTGTCGCCCTCCCAGCGGCCCCGCGAGTCGCCGCTCCAGAGCCTGATGCGGGCGTCGATGCGCGGCCGCGCGTCGAGGTGGATGATGCGCACGACGTGGCCCTCCTCGTGGAGGAACGCGACCAGGTCCGGAGTCTGGAAGATGTGGTGGACGTTCGCGACCCCGAACGCCATCATCGGCGGCCCGCCGCTGACGAAGCGCAGGCAGCGCTCGCTGTAGCCCCGGTCCTCGTGCGAGTCGGCCCGCTCGGTGATGAACTGGTTGAGGCCGTCGGCCAGGCGCTCCTGCGCCGCCGGCGTGAACGGCGGGATCCTGCCGGTCGGCCCCGTGACGAGCGACGTCCGCCGGCTCAGCGGCCCGCCCCCGGCCCGCGCCGGGCCGCCCTCGACCGACAGCGCACGCTCCTGCGGGGTGAGCGGTCCGAGCCGGTCCGTGAACAACTGCCGCGGCAGCTCCTCTGCCTCGCCTGCCCTCAGGAATTCCCGATCGCCAAACGATTCCGGACGCTCCAGCGGCGTGGTGCTGCCGTTGACCCACACGCCGCCCAGGTCGGGCCGGTCCCAGGATGTGCGCGGCATGTCCGCGGATTCCGCCGGCTGCGCCGCCGCCCATCCGGGGGCCAGCGCCAGCAGGCCGCCCGCCAGCACGGCACACGGGCCTGTCCTCACACCTCTCCTCCCGCCGCGACCTGCCGCCGCCCGAGTGTCCGGCAGATCATACCGCGGCGCATCCCCCCTTGACCCGGCGTCCCGGTGCGTCGTCCGGGCCATCCAGCCCTGTCCGCAACGGGCGCGCCTCAGTGCAATCAGCCCCATGCCCGCGACCGCGGGGCCATCCAGCTTCTGCCCGTGGACGAGCAGCCCGAAGATGGCGATGAGGGCGATAGTGCATGTCGTCACTCCGACAGATCGATGCCGGCCAGCACGTCGTCCGCGGGGACGCACGGCAGAGCCGGACCCCACGCCTGCCTGAACGCCTCGACGCTCAGGATCCGATCGACGTCCGGCTTGCTGAAGAAGCAGCGGTCGATGGGCACCTGCTGCGTGCGATGCGCCCGCAGCGCGGCCGCCTTCGCCGCCCGCTGCGCCGCAACGTCGATCACGAAGTCGACGCCCGGCTCCCTGCCCAGGCTGCGCGGCCGCGTCACCTCCCACGGCGGGAGCGGCGCGTTCCAGAGCAGGCGCGGCACGCGGTAGGGTCGGCCCGCCCCGCCGGACCAGCGCGAATCGGCCGCCGCCGCGACGGCATCGACCGCGAAGCCCGCGATGGCCACATGGTCGGCATGGCCGTTCATCCCGGCGGGATCGAAGCTGATCACCACGTGCGGCCGGTGCTCGCGGATGCGCCGCACCAGCGCCTCGCGCATGTCGGCGGCCGGCGCCTCCGCGAGGTGCTTGTCGCGATAGTCGAGCAGGTGCACGTCCGCGATGCCGAGGATGTCCGCAGCCCGCCGCAACTCGGCCTCGCGCACCGCCGGCAGCTCCTCCCGGCGGCACAGCGGCGGCTCTCCGACGCGGCCAGCGTCGCCGCGCGTGGCCGTCACGAGCGCGGTCTCGGCGCCCCGGTCGGCATGACGGCGGACCAGCCCCCCGGCAATGAAGCTCTCGTCGTCCGGATGCGCGAAGATCAGGAGGATGCGCGGCGCCGGCATGCGGCACTATAGCCCGGCAATCGACGCCGCCCGGCGTCAGGGCAGGTGGTCGGGCGGCGCGACGCCGGCGCGCGCCATCACGGCGCGCACCGCCGCCTCCGTCTCGGGCGAGCTGACGATGTTGGCTCCGCGCTGGACGCCCGCCACGATCCGCCACGGGGTCCAGCCCCTGGCGTTCTCCCGATTCCAGACCTCGACCCGCGCGCCCTGGTCGGCCAGGAAGGTCACCACGCCGGGCAGGTGCTTGTAGGCGGCCCCGTGCATGGCGGTCTCGCCGTTGTCGTCCACGGCGTCCAGCTCACCGCCCAGCGCCAGCGCCACCTTCACGGCCTCGAGCACCTCCGGCTCGGTGCCGGGGTCTTCCCCGGGCGACTGGGTGCCCACGCCGGCGGCCACCATCAGCGGCGTGGTGTTGTCCTCGTTCGCGAGCAGGGGATCGGCGCCCAGCTCGGCCAGCAGGCTCATCAGCGCGGCATCCGCGGTGCGGGCTGCGAGCAGGAACGGCGTGCCGCCGATCATGTTCAGCACCGTGATCCCGGCGGGCGGCTTCAGCGTGACGCGGGCGTTCAGATCCGCGCCCTTCGCCGCCAGCACGCGAACGAACTCGAGGCTGTCCATGTCGCCCGAGCCCTCGGGCGCGGGATCGTTGCTGCCGGAGTCCCCGGTCTTGCGCACCCACGACACCTGGTGCAGCGCGGTCCACCCGCGCGGCGCCGCGTTGGGATCGGCCCCCCGTTCCAGCAGCCGCGCCGCCAGCTCGAAGTGCCCGCTCCCCACCGCCAGCAGGAAGGCGTCGAGACCCTCGCTGGATGCCCGCCGCATCTCGACGCCGCCCGCCGTCCGGTCGGCGTTGATCGACAGCGAATCGTCCAGACTCGCGCCCGCGTCGAGCAGCAGATCGGCCACCTCGAACCGCCCCTCCCGTGCGGCGAACAGCAGCGGCGTGAAGCCGTTCTGCGAAGCGGCGCCAACGTCCGCGCCGCTGGCGAGCAGCGCCGCGACGACCTCCGTGTTGCCCTCCGCCGCCGCCCACATCAGCGCCGTCTGTCCCCGCCACGACTCGGCGGCATTCACGTCGGCGCCGCGCGCCAGCAGCAGCTCGACGGCCTCGACGATCCCGGTGCGCGCCGCCGTCATCAGCGCGGTCTCGCCCTCCGCCAGCACCGTGTCCGGATCGGCCCCGGCGTCGAGCAGCAGCTCGATCATGGCGGCGTTGCCGTTGACGCACGCCAGCGACAGCGGACGAACCCCGTAGCGGTTGGCGGCCGTGGGCCGCGCGCCGGCGCGGATCAGCAGCTCGGCGATGCCGAGCTGGTCGCGGTGCACCGCCCAGTGGAGCGGCGTGCTGCCGTCGGTCGCGGGCGCGTCGGGGTCGACCCGCTCCGCGAGCAACGCGCGCACGGCAGTCTCGTCGGCCCGCTTGACGGCGTCGACCAGGCGCGCGTCCACCGCCGCGTCCAACCCGCCGCCGGCCAGCAGCGCCAGCGCTACGGCCGCGATCAGCCGCACCCTCCACCTCATGGATGACCTCCGCGGTCGGCTACAACGTCAGCGGCTCGAGGACCGCGCCGGCCCGGCCGGTGCTGTCCACGAAGTTGTCCAGGTGCACGCCCATGTAGTCGAGCAGCGTCAGATGCAGGTTGGCCAGCGGCGTCGGCTCGGCGTAGCGGAGGTGCCAGCCGCCCTTCGAGTCCCCCGCCCCGCCGCGCGCGACCACGATCGGCAGGTTGCTGTGGTCGTGCACGTTCGGGTTCCCCATGCCGCTGCCGTACAGGTAGGTCGTGTGGTCCAGCAGCGACCCGTCGCCGTCCTCGGTGGCGCGCAGCCGCCCGAGGAGGTAGGCGAACAACGACACGTGATAGGCGTTGATCTTCGCCAGCTTGGTCAGCTTCTCGGGATCGTTGACGTGGTGCGACACCGGATGGTGCGGCTCGGGCACGCCGATCTGGGGATAGGTGCGGGTGCTCGCCTCGCGGGCCAGTTGGAACGTGATGACCCGGGTGAGGTCGGTCTGCAGCGCCAGCACCTGCAGGTCGAACATCAGCTTGACGTGCTCCTCCCACGCATCCGGGACGCTGGTCGGCCGCTCCAGCGCCGGGAGCGGCGACGCGGCGGCATGCTGCTCGGCGCGCTGGATGCGGCGCTCCACCTCGCGCACCGTGTCCAGGTAGTTGCTGACCCGGGTGCGGTCGCCGGCCCCGAGGCGCGACCGGAGGCGGGCCATGTCGCCGAGCACCCAGTCGAGAATGCTGGCGTTGGCCCGCAGCTCGGCCTGCCGCTCCTGCGGCGTGCCGCCGTCGCCGAACAGACGCTCGAACACGGCGCGCGGATCGGCCTCCGGCGGCAGCGGCGTCGTCGGGGACGACCACGACAGGCAGTTCATGTAGACGCAGGCAAAGCCGTTGTCGCAGTTGCCCACCTGCGCGATCAGGTCGGTGCCGAGCTCCAGCGAGGGGATCACGGTCTCGCCGCCCACCGCCTTTGCCACGATCTGGTCCACCGTCGTGCCCAGCTCGTAGTCGCTGCCTTCCGTGCGCTTGCCGCGCACGCAGCTCAGGAACGCCGCGTTCGACGACGCGTGGTTGCCGGCGCTGTAGGCGTTGCGGATCTCCAGGTTGGTCACGACGGTCAGGTCGTCGAGGTGCGGCGTCAGGGCCGCCAGCGACGGGGACAGCGCCGTGAGACGGCCGTCGGTCTCCGGAATCCAGGGCGCGGGGTTCATCCCCATGGGGATGAAGACGTAGCCCAGGCGGCGGACCGGCCGGGGCGCCGCGCTCAGCGCCGGCACCATGGCATCGAGCAACGGCAGCGCGAACGCCGCACCGAGGCCTCGCAGGAACGTCCGCCGCGGCAACGCCATCTTCGTAAGGATCATCACGACCTCCGCATCTGGAACGGCGTACTCTTGACGATGGCCAGCACGAGCGACGAGAAGCGATTGTCGTCCCGGGCGGCCTCGCGCAGGACCTGCCGCACCGCCGGCGCGTCGGCGTGATCCACGCCGCGCCCCAGCGCGAACGTCAGCAGCTTCTCCGCCAGCGTCCGGACGAACAGGTCGGGACGCGCCAGCAGCACCCGCCGCAGGCCGGCGACCCCGTCGAACTCCGCGCTCCCCGGCAGGCTGCCCGCGGCGTCGATGGCCCGCCACCCCTCGTCGCGCTCGCGCCAGCGGCCGACCGCGTCGAAGTTCTCCATGGCGAGGCCGGCCGGGTCCATCAACTGGTGGCAGGCGGCGCACGCGGGGTTCCGCCGGTGCTGCGCCATCCGCTCGCGCATGGACGGCGCCTCCCCGCCCGCCGCGCCCTCGTCGAGCGGCGGCACGTCGGGCGGCGGCGGCGGCGGCGGCATGCCCAGGATGTTGTCGAGCACCCACTTGCCGCGCAGCACCGGCGACGTGCGGGTCGCGTACGACGTGACCGTCAGGATGCTGCCGTGGCCCAGCAGGCCAGCCCGCCGGCCGTCGGGGCCCAGCGCCACGCGCCGGAAGTGGTCGCCGTACACGTTCGGCACGTCGTAGTGCCGGGCGAGCCGCTCGTTGAGGAAGGTGTAGTCGGCGCGCAGCAGGTCGAGGACGTCGCGATCCTCCTCGACGATGCTTGCGAACAGCAGCTCGGTCTCGCGGCGCATCGCGCGCCGCAGGTTGTCGTCGAAGTCCGGGTACAGCCGCAGGTTCGGCCTGGCCGCGTCCAGGTTGCGCAGGTACAGCCACTGCCCGGCGAAGTTGGTCGCCAGCGAGTGGGCGCGCGGATCGGCGAGCATGCGGGTCACCTGCGCGTCGAGCACCGCGGGGTCGCCCAGCGCGCCGCGCTCGGCGAGGCCGAGCAGCTCGTCGTCCGGCAGGCTGCTCCACAGAAAGAACGACAGCCGTGAGGCCAGCTCGACGTCGCTCAGCCGGTAGGGCGCGCCCGGGGGCAGCCCGGCGGGGTCCTGCTCGATGCGGAACAGGAACTCCGTGCTCGTGAGCAGCGCCCGCAGCGCCAGCTCGATGCCGTCCTCGAACCCGCCGCGCGCGCGGCCGCGCGCGTAGAACGCCAGCGGCCCGGCCAGGTCCGCGTCGCTCACGGGCCGGCGGTACGCGCGGCGCGCCAGCGTGCCGATGATCGTCCGGGCGCACGCCGCCTCGTCGGCCGCGCGCGCGGGACGGCAGACGAAGATGCGCCGGCGGCTGGGCGTATCGCCCGCCCCCGCCGAGCCGAACGGACCCGCGATGGCCACCGAGCGCACGCCGGGCTGCGTGCGCGGGTGGCGATCCATGTTGAAGTGGGCGTCGTACGGCTGCCGCTCGGTCTCGACCAGCGCCGAGCTCTTCTTCAGGAACGCGGCGCCCACCTCGTGCGGGCCCGCGCCGACGGTCACCCGCACCTGCAGATGCTTGTCGATGTCGGCGTCGGCGTAGTAGCCGGCCACCACCATCCGGTTCGGCCGGATCTCGAACACCTGCAGCCGCTCGCCGTCCAGGGTGATCTCGAGGTCGTGGGGGTCGTACAGGCCCTCGACGTTCTCGTTCCGGTTGCGCGACAGGCGGACCTGGATCTCGTACTCGCCGTCCGCCGGAAAGTTGTGGCTCACGGCCGTGCCGCCGCGCGTGCCGAACGGCAGCCCGTCGAAGTGGTCTTCCTGCGTGAGATCCGCGGGCAGCACGACCACGCGGCTGCCCGGCGCCGGCGCGGCGCTGCCGACGGCCAGACGGCTGACCTTGCTCGCCGCCGACAGATAGCGCTCCAGCAGCGCCGGCGAGAGGTTGACGGCGCCGACGTTGTCGAAGCCATAGCTGGCGTCGTCGCGCGGCAGCAGCTCGGTCACGTCGACGTCGAGGGCCAGCAGATCGCGGATCGCGTTCCGATACTCGGTGCGGTTGAGGCGCCGGAAGGTGTCGGTGCGGCCGGGATCGGGCGCCGCCAGCGCCAGCCGGTCGAGCTCGCCCTCCAGGTACGAGACGAGGTCGACGTAGGCGGCCTCGTCGGGCCGGGGCGACCCGGCCGGCGGCATGGCCCGGGCGCGCAGCTTGCGGATGGCCCGCTCCCACAGCGCCGCGTCGTGGGCCACCTGCTCGACGTCGGCGGCGTCCAGCGCCACCCCGGCAGTCTGCAGCCGGTCGTTGTGGCAGCGGACGCAGTACCGGTCCAGCAGCTCGCGCGCGGACGACGCGGCCGGTGCAGCCGCCGCCGGCGCTGCCAGGCACAGAACCGCCGCCGCAGCCGCGCCGCCAGTCAGCCAACGCGTATCCATGCCCACCTCCGGCTTTCGCTGCCGGACGGATCTTAACATCGCGGGTCCGGCCGCCCGGACCTATTGTTCGGATTCTCCCGGAGGCGTCGCGCGAGCGTCCGCGCGCCGGGCGTCGGTGCGCACGACGGCCTACTGCTGATCGTTCGTCCGCCGCCTGGCCTCCCGCTCGGCGACGATCTGCTCGTAGTCCTCCTGGGTCAGGTAGGTGACGTTCACGTGGGCGTGGTACATGTCGTCGTAGCTGCGCTGGCCCCAGCCCACCCACTGCCGCGGATCGGGGTTGTTGCGGTTGGCGGCCGTGTTGTCGTGCCACGCGGTGATGCGGACCACGGTGCCCGCCGGCAGCACCGGCGCCGAGTCGTCCGTGTAGACGTAGTTGACGTGCCAGTTGAAGTCGAAGTTCTCGACGTGGCTCAGCGTCTCCACGCGGCCGTCCGGCAGGATCGCCGTCATCGACATCGACTTGCCGCGGATGTGCATGTGCGGCTGGTAGTTCTCGAGCCGCGCCGGGGCGGGCAGCGGGATGTAGGCGTGGTGCACGGTCACCTTGCCGGGCGGCAGGTCCATGGCCTGCTGCGACTGCTGCGCGCCCATGGCCTGGCCGTAGACGCGGTACTTGGGCACGAAGCCCCGCGGATAGAACCAGACGCCCACGTCCGTCTGCGCCACCACCTCCTCGCCGACGGAGTGGTAGTGGTTGTCGAACGTGAACCGCGCCCCCGCCTTCAGCAGCTTCCCGGTGTTCTCGCGGAACACGTCGCCGATCTTGCCGATGGCGAACTCGCTGAAGTAGCTGCCCCGCGGGGTGACGTCGACGGCGGCGACGTGGTCCCCGGGCGCCTCCTCCTGCAGCAGGTACACGTTGGAGTGGTGCGTCACGCGCCGCGCTTCGATCGTCGGGCGGATCTCGATGCCGGTGGCCCAGCGGTCCTCCGTGAGCCCGGTCTCGACGACCGGCTGCCACCACTGGTCCTGCCCCTCGGCGCTCTGGGTCCAGGGCGGCGAGGTCACGATCAGGTCCGGCGGGCGGCCGTAGCGCGCTTCGAGGCGCCAGATGTCGTCGGCGGGCCACTCGACCGGCGGCGGCATGTCCGCGGGATTGCCCCGCGGCGCGCCGCCGTCGACCCAGGCCGCGATCGTGTCGATCTCCGCCTCGGTCAGCGAGATGTCGTTCTCGAACTCCTGGATGCCGATCGTCTTGTCGATGTGCCACGGCGGCATCGAGCGCTCGGCCACCTTGGTGCGGATTGACCGCGCCCACGGGCGAACTTCCTCGTAGGTCACCAGCGACATTGGCGCCATCTGGCCTCGCCGGTGGCACGTCTGGCAGCGCTGCTGCAGAATCGGCGCGACGTCCGCGCTGAACGTCGGCGCCGCCTGGGCGGCCGCCGGCGCGGGCGAGAGCGGAACCAGGCCGACCACGAGGCCGATTGCGACTGTCCAACCGAGCGCCGTCTTGCTCATCACCATCTCCTACCTCACCTCGACCGTGACGTACCCGTTGGTCCAGCAGCAGAAGAAGCCGCCGGCCATCACCGCGCGCTGGCCGCCCGACTCGTCCCAGACGAGGGCGCGCAGCACGTACTCGCCCGGCTCCTCGAACGTCGCGGTCGTCGTCGCGCTGCCGGCCGCGTCGAGCGCCGGCTGCGGCTCGCTGAAGGCCACCGGTCCGGGACCGCGGTACTTGCTCCAGCCCACCCCGCGCTGCCAGGGCATGCCGCCGCGGGCGCGCGAGATGCCGTCGTCGCTCGTCCAGACCGACAGCGCCACGGGCTGCGACGGCGTGGCCCGGGTGCGGGCCGCGACGCCGCCCGGCCCCTGCCCCGCCTCCCCGTCCGGCGCGAACCGCAGCACCGGCGGCGTGTTCCCGTTCGTCACTTCCTCCAGCGCGTCGATCCGCCACTCGGCGCGCAGGTGGCCGGGAATCGCGATCGTCTCGCCGTGCGCCGTCAGCGACCAAGTGAGCTCCTGCTCGCCGAAGTCCGCCGGCACGACCACGGCGAAGACGCCGGTCTGGCGCCGGGGCAGAAAGTGCGTGGGCTGCCCGCGGTCCGCCGGGCCCGGCTCCATCCGGTTGTCCGGGCCGACCGGAATGTCCAGATGCTCTTCGTAGTTGCGGTTGAGGTAGCCGAACAGCATGCTGAAGCTGCCGTCCGGGTTCGGATACCAGCCCTCGAACGAGGGCGTCACGCTCTGGCCCCGCGCGTGCGGACGCGGCGCGTCCAGACGCGTGTCCTGCGCCGGCGCGGCGCCGGCGGCCGGGACGACCGCGCTCAGGACCATCGCGACCGCCGCCACCGCGACGACGGCCGGTGCCAGCTCTCTGCGCATCAGTCGCTCACCCATCGCCACGTGCGCGCCGCCTGCGCGGCACGCCGCGATTGTACACCCCCCGGCGCACCGTGTCGGCGCGGGCCGTTGAACGGCCGCCGGGCCCGCAGGTAAGATGCGCAGTGCCGCCGGCAGTCGGCGGAGCGAAAGAAGAGAGGAAGACGAGACCATGCAGCGCACCCTGAGAATCGCCCTCGCGGCCGTGTGCCTTCTGTCCGTGGCATCCGTCGGCGCCGCCCAGGGCGACGGCGGCACGTTCACCGCGCAGGACTACATCGAGATCCAGCAGCTCTACGCCAAGTACGCGCAGACCCTCGACCTCGGCGACCCGGAGGGCTGGGCCAACACGTTCACGCCCGACGGCGTCTTCGGCGAGACCGTCGGTCACGAGGCGTTGAAGGCGTTCGCCGCGGGGTTCTTCACCAACTTCGACGGCGCCGCGCGCCACTGGAACAGCCAGTTGATCGTCACGCCGACGGCCGAGGGCGCGGACGGCGGCTGCTACCTGCTGCTCGTCGACACGCGGACCCAGCCCGCCGGGCTGACGGTCGCGGGCATCTACGAGGACAAGCTCGTCAAGACGCCCGCCGGCTGGCGCTTCCAGGAGCGCGTGTTCACGGCCGACCAGATGCCCGCCGGCGATCAGTAGCCACGTTGCCGCCACGCCGCGCCCCGCGGTGTGGCGGCGCCTCCGCTCGCCGCAGGCCCAGCCGGTCACGGCAGGGCCACCGCGTCACGGCAAGTCCCCGTCGATCCCGAGCCGCTTGACCAGCTTGGCCAGTCCCTGGCGCGAGATGCCCAGCTCGCGGGCCGCGGCGGTCGGCCGCCCGTTGTTGCGGGTCAACGCCGCGCGCACGAAACCGCGCTCGAACGCCTCGCGCGCCGCCGCCAGCGTCGGCCGGGCGTCGGCGGGCCGTTCGCGAACGGCGGCGGGCAGCAGGTCCGGGCCGACCTGACCGCGGCGCGGGGCCGCCACGATGAGCCGTGCGACGACGTTCTGCAGCTCCCGGACGTTGCCCGGCCAGGGGTACCGGACCAGGATCTCGATGGTCGCGTCGCCCAACGTGGCGCGTTTGCCGGCGCGCTTCAGCTCGCGCGCCCAGAAGTGCCGCGCCAGCAGCTCCACGTCACCCGCCCGCTCGCGCAACGCGGGTACCTGCAGGCTGACGACGGCCAACCGGAACAGGAGGTCCTGGCGAAAGCGGCCGGCAGCCACCTCGGCCGCCAGGCCACGGTTCGTCGCGGCGATCAACTGGACGTCGACCTTCCGCACGGCGTTCTCCCCGAGCCGGCGGATCTCGCCGTCCTGGATCACCCGCAGCAGCTTGGCCTGCGCGCGCGCCGACAGCTCGCCCACCTCGTCGAGGAACAGCGTGCCGCCGTCAGCGGCCTCCACCAGGCCCGTGCGCTCGCCCACGGCGCCCGTGAACGCGCCGCGGCTGTGCCCGAACAGCTCGGCCTCGAACAGGTCGTCGGTCACGGCCGCGCAGTTGACCGCGCAGAACGCGCGCGCGTGCCGCGGCCCGCCGCGGTGGAGCGCGCGGGCGACCAGCTCCTTGCCCACGCCCGTTTCGCCCTCGATCAGAACGGGATAGGGCGCCGCCGCGGCGCGGGCGATCGCCGCGCGCAGACCGACCATCTCGGGACTGCGTCCCAGCAGCGCATCGGGGCCGCTCCCCGCCGTGGCGTCGTCCGTCCACCGCGCGCGCTCCTGCACCTCGGGCTCGCAGACAGCGGCCGCGACCCGCGCCAGCACCATCAGCCGATCGAGCGACTCTGGCGCACGCGTCCAACGGACGACGAGCGCGGCCGGCCAGTTGTCGCCGTCCCGGATCGGCAGCGCCGTCCGGTACTCGCGGCCGCACACGACCAGCGGTGCGAGCCGGCCGCCGCTCACCATGTCCCGGACGGTCGCCTGCATCTGGCGCTCGACATCGCCGGCCGACGCCAGCAGGTCGCCGCGGTCGCCGAGCCGATACACCGCCACGGCGCGGGCTTCCGTCTGCTGCTGCAACGCCGAGCAGACCTGCTCGAGGACGTCGCGGCCGGCCGCCGGCAGGCTCGCCCGCAGCAGCGTTGCCAGGTCGCCGGCCAGACGGTCCAGCGCGACGCCGGCCTGCCGGCCGGGCGCCGGCCCGGGAGGCGCCGCGTCCGGGCGCCTGCTCAGCAGCGCCTGCACCTCCAGGTAGTCTTCGTGCTCGCTGCCGGCAAGCGAGTGGCGGACGCCGGCGGCGTCCGCCTGAGCCGTATCGAAGAGGAGGCGAGCCTGCTCGAGCGCGGCTCCGGCCCGCTCGCTCTCGCCCCGCTCGCGCAGCAGCTCGCCCAGCGTCGCGGCGGCGCGCGCCGCGCCCGCATAGCGCTGCCTGCGCTCGAGCACACCGAGGGCGTCCCGCAGCATGCGCTCGGCCGATGCGTAGCGGCCGCCGCGGGCCACGGCCAGGGCATCGGCGATGCGCGCCCGGGCACGCACCACCCGCCCGTCATCCTCGTCCGCGCGGCCGCCCGGCCGCCTCGTGGCCACGAGCGGCGACGTGCAAGAATCCGGCCCGGAGGCCGGGGCCGGCGCCGGGCGTTCCCAGCCCGACCGCGGCCGGGGTCAATGGACCCACGGATGGGAGATTCCTCGGCCGGACCGCCCCGGCCGGCGTGCGGGTTTGTCGATCGCCGGCACCCCGAGAAGGCGCGACGAGGGAGCATGTCGGGCATGCTCGACCCCGCCGAGAAACGGTCCGGCGCGGTCCCTGGCGGGATGCATCGCCCGTCGAATGCAATGGGGTCTCTTGCCGCGGGCTGCTACGATGGGTCACCCGGCCGTCGAACACTGGAGGTATGGCATGCACGCTCGACACGCAATCCTGGCCGTCGTCGCCGCCGCGCTCGTCGCCGCGCCGCAGCCCGCCCGGGCGCAGTACGGCGCGGTCGACGGGGAATGGCGCAGCTACGCGGGCGACAACGGCAGCACCAAGTACTCGCCGCTGGACCAGATCGACGCCGACAACTTCGACGACCTCCGCATCGCCTGGCGCTGGCAGTCGGCCGACAGCGCGATCGACACGTCCGTGCTGCAGCCCGGCGTGATGAACCGGCCGGTCTCGATCAACGGCCTGCAGGCCACGCCGCTCATGGTCGACGGCGTCCTGTACCTGACGACGGCGCTCCACCAGGCGGCCGCCATCGACGCCGGCACCGGGGAGACCCTCTGGGTGCACGATCCGCAGGCCTACCTGGGCGGCCGCCCCACGCACTTCTACCGCTCGCGCGGCCTGGCCTACTGGGAGGACGGCGACGACGCGCGCATCTTCTGGGGCACGATGGAGGCGTACCTCGTCGCCGTCGACGCGCGCACGGGCGAGCCGGTGCGCGACTTCGGCGACAACGGCCGCGTCGACCTGATGGAGGGCGTGCCGCGCGCCGTGCGCGGGGAGACCAACTACCTCGACCGCAACCTGGTGGGCGTGGCCTCGCCGCCGGTCATCACGCGCGACGTGGTCGTGACGCCGACGATCATCTCGGACTTCGTGATCCGCAGGGAAGCCCCGCCGGGCTGGGTGAAAGGTGTGGACGCGCGCACCGGGGACGTCCGCTGGGTGTTCCGGACCGTGCCGCAGGGCGACGACTTCGGCGCCGACACCTGGCTGAACGAGTCGTGGCGCTACTCGGGCAACGCCAACATCTGGCCGCCGCTGAGCGCCGACGACGAGCTGGGCTACGTCTACCTGCCGACCGGCACCCCCACGAGCGACTACTACGGCGGCCACCGGCTGGGCGACAACCTCTTCGCCGAGAGCATCGTCGCCGTAGACGCCGAGACCGGCCAGCGCGCCTGGCACTTCCAGGCGGTCCACCACGGCGTCTGGGACTACGACTTCCCGGCCGCGCCGACGCTGATCGACATCAACGTCGACGGGCGTCCGATCAGGGCGCTGGCGCAGGTCAGCAAGCAGGGGTTCACGTACGTCTTCGACCGCGCGACCGGCGAGCCGGTGTGGCCGATCGAGGAGCGCCCGGTGGAGACCGACACCGACCTCGAGGGCGAGGTGCTGTCGCCGACCCAGCCGTTCCCGACCAAGCCGCCGCCGTTCGAGTACCAGGGCATCACCATCGACGACCTGGTCGACTTCACGCCCGAGATTCGCGCGCTGGCGGTCGAGGCCGTCAGCAACTTCCGTCTCGGCCCGCTCTTCACGCCGCCGATGCTGAGCGTGGAAGGCGGCCTGCAGGGAACCATTCAGCGCCCGCACATCGCCGGCGGCGCGAGCTGGAGCGGCGCGGCGGCCGACCCGGAGACCGGCCTGCTCTACGTGCCGTCGGAGAACCGCTTCTCGGTCATCAAGTACTACACGCCCGATCCTGCGGAGGGCGGCAACCTGCGCTACACGCAGGCGGACTTCGACAGCGGCACGCAGCCGCTCATGCCGCAGGGCCTCCCGCTGCTCAAGCCGCCGTATTCGCGGATGACGGCGATCGATCTGAACGCGGGCGACCACGCCTGGATGCAGCCCAACGGCGACGGCAACCGCTTCCGCAACCACCCGCGGCTGCGTCACCTCGACCTGCCGCCGCTGGGCGGCGAAGGCCACGGCGGACCGCTGCTGACCAGGACTCTGCTGGTGAGCGCGCTCACGGCGGGCGGCTCGGACGGCGGCCCGCGCCTGGTGGCGCGCGACAAGGCGACGGGCGAGATTGTCGGCTCGCTCGATCTGCCGGCCGGCGCCATCGGCACGCCGATGACCTACCTGCACGAGGGCAGGCAGTACATCGCGCTGACCATTGGGGGGGACGTCCCGGAGCTGATCGCGCTGGCGCTGAGCGCCGATTAGGCGTCCTCCGGATGGGGGGCTGCGCCCCAAGCCCCCGGCGTCCGCTTGCGGGGACCCCTTCGCCCCGCTTCAGTTGGAGGCGGCGCGGAGGGCGGCGTAGTGGCGCTCGAAGAAGTCGAGGCGCTCGGCCCGCACGCCCTGCCGTACCTGCACGACGTCGCCGAGCTCCATCGCGGACTCGTCGGTCCGGGTGTAGGCCGGCCATTCCGGCAGGCCGTCGCCGTTCGGATTCCCGGTCGCGGCGAAGTTCACCCAGTAGGAGGCCATCACGTCGGAGAGCTGCCGGTCCGTATCGCCGTAGTCGCGGTTCGCGAACCAGTACCGGCCGCCGCCGCCGAGGTTGTTGAAGACGTACGGGATCTCGGCCGTGTGATACGCGCCGTAGCGGTCGGCGTTGGCGGCGGGCGGCACGCGGGTGAAGAAGTAGAGATAGGCCGGCGACGAGACCTGCTCCATCATCCGCGCCCAGGTCCGCATCTCCCACACGAAGCGGCCGTCGCCGCTGCTGGCGACGCGGCCCGCCGCCGCGTCCGCGTCGCTCGCGGCGGGGTACGCCGCGAGATAGGCGTCGGCGAGGTCGCCGTACTCGCCGCGCGCCCACGCCCGGTACTCCTCGACCGTCGTGATCTCCTGACCGCCGGCGAGCGCTCTCAGCGCGGTCCCCTCGTCGGCGTTGGCGCCCACGATGACCGGCACGTCGTGCTGCCGGCCGGCCGCGAAGACGTCGTGGATGCCCTCGGTCAGGGCCCAGCCGTCCACGTTCGGCCGGGGCGCGGCGGCGTCCGCGGCCAGCACGTCCGCGGCCGCAGCCGACCGCAGCGCGTCGAGCGAGACCGCCGTCTCCGCGCCTAGCAGCGCCTCCGCGAAGCGTTCGCCCTCCGCCTCGGCAGCGTCCCTCTCCGCCAGGCTGGCCAGGGGGCTGAACCCGCCCCCGCTCTGGCCGATGGCGCCCGCGAACAGACCCGCCGCCAGCGGCGTCGCCAGCAGGTAGTTGACGCTCCACGAGCCCGCGGACTCGCCGAAGATGGTGACGCGGTCCGGATCGCCCCCGAACGCCGCGATGTTCCGCTGCACCCACTCGAGCGCGGCGATCTGATCGAGGAGGCCGTAGTTGCCGGACGCGCCGTGCGCCGACTCCTCGCGCAGGAGCGGATGCGCGAGGTAGCCCAGCGCGCCGAGCCGGTAGTTGATGGTCACCACGACGACGCCGCGGCGGGCCAGCGCCGCCCCGTCGTAGGCCGCCGTCGCGCCGTCGCCGACGAACAGTCCGCCCCCGTGAATCCAGACCATGACCGGGACGCGCTCGTCCGGCCCGGCGGCCGACCAGACGTTCAGGTAGAGGCAGTCCTCTTCCAGCCGGGTGGCGCCGGGTCCGAAGAACGGCTCCGCGTCCGGCGGCACGGGCAGCGTGGGCTGCGGACAGCCTGGCGGAAGCTGGTCGGCCTGGCGGACGTCGGCCCAGGGCTCCACCGGCTGCGGCGGACGCCAGCGCAGCGCGCCCACCGGCGGCGCGGCGTACGGTATTCCCGCGTAGCGCCACACGCCGCCGTCACCGGCCGGCGCGCCGGCGATGCTGCCCCCGTCGACGGTCGCGGCGCCGCCGCCGGCAGCCGCAACCGGCGGCTCGGCGCCGCCGCAGGCAACCGTGATCGCCAGGACGGCGAGCAGTCCCACCCACGCACTCGGCTTCATGCTCATCGGATTCGCTCCTTCAATGACACCGACACCTAGGCCAGGCAGCAGGCGCAGCCTGGCGCGTCGACCGCGGTCAGGCTGGTGGTCGCCTGGCGAACATTCGCCGGCTGGCGGCGGGCGGCGAGCGGGCGGCCCGCGCGGCCTGGACCGGGTGCCGCCGCCCGGCCGGGGGCGGGTCGGCGCGCCGCGTTGGCGCCGCGCGTGCCGGGGCCCCGGTAGCCGGTGAAGATCTGATAGTGGCGCAGGTCGATCGTGCCGTCGATGCGGATGGTGCTGTCGCCCTCGACCTCGAACCGCGTGAACGGCGCCCCGTCGCACAGCACGAACGCGTCGTCGGTGTTCGGCAGGTTCGTCACCCGCCAGCTCGTCTCCAGCCCGCGCCGGTCGGGGGCCGCCGCGTACGTGCCCACGTGCAGCGCGCCGCTCGCGGTGTCGTTCCAGGCCTGGTAGATGCCCAGCGACGGGAAGTCGACCCCCTCGACGGTCGGCGCCTCGAACTTGTCCATGTGGGGCGCGTCGAGCGCGCGGCGCCAGGCGTCGCCCGTGCCGACCTCGGCCACCATCATGCCGGCGCTCTGCTGGCCCCGCGGATACGCCTCGTTCAGGCCGAACCACCACCCGAACTTCTCGTCGTGGTCGCCGAAGAAGCGCGGCTCGTAGTCGCGCTCCGCGGCCGCCCGCAACCGTGCCAGCGAGGTGTGGTCGCCGAGCTCGCGCGCCAGCACGAGCCCGGCGGCGGACGGCTCGATCTCCACGCGCGGATCGTTCCAGCCGAGCGCGTTCGCCGCGGATTCGTACAGGAATTCGGCGAGCTCCGGATCCTGGGGCAGCAGCAGCTGCGCTATGCCGACGCCCCCGGCCGGACCGAGGTTGACCTTGTGGTTGACGATGGGGTCGTAGTACCGGGTCACCCACTGCAGCCTGCCGTCGCCACCGACCTCCATGTAGTTGTCGCGCGAGTACTCGAGCCAGCCCCGGACCGGCCGATGGGTTTCGCGACCGTACACCCGGTCATAGAGATACAGCCCGAGGGCAGCGGCGCTGTTGCAGACGAACCAGATCTTCGTGTTCTCGCACTGCGGGCCCTCCGGGCGCTCGCGGTACTGCTCGGACAGGAAGGCCGCGATGCGGTGGTGGTCCCACTCGAACACCTCGTCGCCGTAGCCGGTCACGTTGAACGGCCGCTCGTACTTGTCGTCGCCCGAGACGTACTTGTAGATGGACAGCAGCAGGTTGAACCAGCCGCGGAAGAAGAGGTTCCCCTCCGCGCCGATTGGATCCGCCGCCAGGCCCCACGGATCCACCCCGTTGGCCGTCCAGCCAATCCGGTTGTAGCGTCCGCGCAGGTGCTCGGGAATCGCCGCCATCACGTGCGGCGGATAGTTCTCGCGCCGCGGGTCCTCGCCGATCTGGGTCAGCCAGTCCACGGCGCCCCAGTGCGTCGGGTAGCGGCTCGCCAGCCCGTCGGCGATGCGCGTGTACGCCTCGCGCCAGGCCGGCGTCTGGTCCGCCATGACCAGCAGCGCGTAGGAGGAAGTCTGCAGGTCGAAGCGCGGATAGCTGGTCACCACCGGGTTCGAGTAGCGGTCCCACCACATGTGCGGCACGCCGTCCGCGCTCCAGTCGTCCGGGGTCGTCGTCTTCTCCCACAGGAAACGCAGCCAGCCGCGCGCCCGCCGGTTGAGGGTCGGATGGACGGAGCGCGGCGTCTCGACCGGCAGCGCCGGCGCCTGCGCGGCCGCCTCGGCCGCCGCCGGCGCGAACGCCAGCCCGCCGGCCGCGGCCCCCACCCGCTGCACGAACGACCGCCGCGAGTGCCCCTGTCGTGTCGTCATGACGCCCCCGTTTCTCCCGGTCGGAATACCCGGATTATACCGCCCGGGAGCCTGCCCCCGGAAACGGCTGCAGACGCCGCAAGGCGCGCGCACGGCGCGCCTCGGCGGCAGCGGCGCGGGGCCCCGGCGGACCGCGGCCTGTTACCATTGGCGCATGCTTCGACTGCTCGCGCTCACGACGCTGGCACTGACGCTCGCACCCGCCGCCGCGCTGGCGCAGGTGGGCGGCAGCCTCACGGCGGGTCCCCCGGTCGAGCTCCACCTCGAGCTCACGACGGGCTCCGACGGACCGCAGCTCTCCGTCACCGAGTTCGAGCTGGTCACCGGCGAGTACTACCGGCTCAACGTGACCAGCGACGGCGTGGAGACGTGGCGCCTGGAGGTGGACGAGCTGCTCCGCAACTCGCATCTGCGGCTGGTGACGATCAGCGAGATCGAGGTCCATCTGCAGGCCCTCGCCTTCCGCGCCATCGAGTTCGACGTGGCGGGCACGGTGCAGTTCAGCTTCACGCCGGTCCGTCCCGGCGCCTTCGCGTTCACGGTCGGCGACACGCCGTCGGAGACGCGGCGGCGGGGCGGCGCGGGGCGGGTCGCCCGCGGGCGGTTCGTGGTCGAGTAGCCGGCGGCGGCGCTCCCGGGGCCGCCCAGGGCGGGAATCGTTTGCCGTGATCCGACCCATCGTCCACTACGGCGATCCGGTGCTGCACCGTGCGGCGCGCGACGTCGAAACGGTCACGGCGGACATCAGGACCCTCATCGACGACATGATCGAGACGATGTACGCCGCCTCGGGCATCGGCCTGGCCGCGCCGCAGATCGGCGTCGGCCTGCGCATCTTCGTCACGGATGTCTCCGCGGGCCGCAACCCGGACGACCTGGTCGTCATGATCAACCCGGAGCTGGCGAGCCAGGAGGGCCTACAGCGCGAGGAGGAAGGCTGCCTGAGCCTGCCCGGATTCGAGGCGGTCGTGCCCCGGCCCGAACGCGCGGTCGTGCGCGGCCTGGACGGCGAGGGGCGCCCGTGCGAGACCACGGGCGTCGGCCTCGCCGCGCGCGCGTTCCAGCACGAGCTCGACCACCTGGACGGCAGCCTGTTCCCGGACCGGCTGCGCGGCATCCGGCGCGACCTCATCGTGCGTCGGATCCGGAAGCTGAGGCGGACCGGCAAGTGGTGAGGATCGTCTTTCTCGGCACCCCGGCGTTTGCCGTGCCGACGCTGGAGCGGCTGCTGGCGTCGCCGCACCAGGTCGCGGCGGTCGTGACGCAGCCCGATCGGCCGCGGGGCCGCGGCCAGCGCGTCTCGGAGTCGCCGGTCAAGCGCCTCGCCGCCGCCCGCGGGCTGCCGGTGCTGCAGCCCGAGCGGATGAAGGACCCCGCGTTCGTCGAGGCGCTGGGCGCGCTGGCCCCCGACCTCGGCGTGGTCGCCGCCTACGGGAAGATGCTCCCCGACCAGTTGCTGGCGCTGCCGCGCCGCGGCATGATCAACGTGCACGCGTCGCTGCTGCCGGCCTACCGGGGGGCTGCGCCGATCCACCGCGCGGTGATGGCCGGCGAGACCGAGACCGGCATCACCATCATCCGCCTCGTGCGCGAGATGGACGCCGGCCCCATGCTGCGCCGCGCGGCGCTGCCCATCGACCCCGACGACGACGCCGAGACGCTCGAGCGCGCGCTGGCCGCGCTGGGCGCGGTGACGCTGCTGCAGGCCGTGGACGATCTCGAGAGCGGGCGCGCCGCGGAGGAGGAGCAGGACCACGCGCGGGCCACGTTCGCGCCGCGGCTGACGCGCGCCGACGGGGCCATCGACTGGCGCCGCACGGCCGGGCAGGTGCACGATCAGGTCCGCGGCCTGCACCCCTGGCCGCGCGCCTTCAGCCACCTCGGCGGCGCGCGGTACCTGATCCATCGCACCGCCGTGGTCGAGGCGCCGGGCGGCGCCCCGGCCGTGCCGGGACAGGTGCTCGAGGCCGCCGGCGACCGCCTCGTCGTCGCGGCCGGGTCCGGCACGGCCCTGGCGCTGCTCGAGATCCAGCCGGAGGGCCGGCGCGCACTGCCGGCGCGCGCGTTTCTGGCGGGGCGCCCGATCGCGGCGGGGACGGTCTTCGAGACGCCCGCATGACCGCCCCGGCGCGCGCCGCCGCCCATCGCGTGCTGCGCGACGTCCGGACCGGCCGCCGGGACCTCGCCCGCGCGCAGGACCGCGCGCGCCGCTCGCTTGCCGATCCGCGCGACCGGGCGCTCGCGGCCGAGATTGTCCTCGGCACCCTGCGCCGGCGCGCGGCGCTCGATCACCTGCTCCGGCAGGTATCGTCGCGGGGACTCGACACGGTGGATCCGGAGGTGCTCGACCTGCTGCGTGCGGCGGCGTACCAGCTCCGGCACCTGCAACGGGTCCCCGCGCACGCCGTGGTCGACGACGCGGTGGCGCTGACCCGCACCGTGGCCAGCGCGCGCGCCGCGGGCTACGTCAACGCGGTGCTGCGGGCGCTGGCCGCCCGTCCGGCGGCGGCGCTGCCGCCCCGCCCCGGCGGCGCGGAGGCGTCCGGCGGCAGGCTCGACCGGCAGCAGGCGCTGGCGTACCTCGCCACGACCCAGTCCCACCCGCGCTGGCTGGTGGCGCGCTGGCTGGACCGCCACGGCTTCGCGGCCGCCGAGCGCTGGACGTCGTTCAACAACGCGCCGGCGCCGATCGCGCTCCGCGTCAACCGGCTGCGGTCCACGCCCGCGGAGCTGACCGCGCAGCTCGCCGAGCAGGGCGTCGAGGTGGCGGCCGGGCGCTGGTCGCCCGCGACGCTGGTCGTGACCCGCGGCAACCCGCTGGCCACGGCCCTGGCCCGGCGCGGGCTGTTCCTGGTCCAGGACGAGGCATCGCAGTTGGTCGCCGAGCTGGTGCGGGCGCGGCCCGGAGACCGCGTGCTCGACGCCTGCGCGGCGCCCGGCGGCAAGACGGTGGCGATCGCCGGGGCCATGGCCGACCGCGGCCTGCAGGTCGCCGGCGACCTGCGGCCGGCGCGGCTCGCGCTCCTGGCGGATACGCTGGCCGGCTGCGGCTGCCGCAGCGCGCGGATCGTGCGCCTCGACGCACGCGCGCCGCTGCCCTTCGGGCCCGCGTTCGACTGGGTGCTGGTCGACGCCCCGTGCTCCGGTCTCGGGACGCTGCGGCGGGACCCCGACATCCGCTGGCGCCGCACGCCGGACGAGCTGCCGGCGCTGGCCCGCGCGCAGTCGGCGCTGCTCGACGCGGCGGCGAAGGTCGTGGCGCCGGGCGGGCGGCTCGTCTACGCCACCTGCTCGAGCGAGCCGGAGGAGAACCGGCACGTGGTCGAGGCCTTCCTCGGCCGCGCCCCCGGCTTCACCGTGGACCCGCCGCGGGCGCCGCACCTGGCGCCGCTGCTCGACGCCGCCGGGTGCGTGCAGACGCTGCCGCATCGGGATTCGCTCGAGGCGTTCTTCGCCGCCGTCCTGCGCCGCGACAGCCGGCCGGCGCACGACATGCGGTACACTTGAGCGTCGATGCCGCCCGCGGACACCGCCTCGAGATGGCCCTGAAAATCGGCAAGGCCGTGATCGTGTTGGGCGCCCTGGGGTTGACCTTCGGGCTCTCCGCCGTCGGCGGCCTGCGGCTCGCGCTTCAGAGCCGCGAGGTGCCCGTTCCCGAGCTCGGCAACCTGACGCCGGAGGAGGCGCGGGCGGCGCTGGCGGACCTCGACCTCGAGCTCCGCGTCGAACCCCTGCGGCGCGTGGATCCGACGATAGCCGAGGGGCGCATCGCCGAGCAGGAGCCGGACGGGTCGATCGCGACCCGGCGCGGCCGGAGCGTGAAGGTCTGGCTCAGCTCGGGCCGCACCCCGGGCTCCGTGCCGGCCCTGGTCGGCGCCTCCGAGGGCGCGGCCCGCCGGCGCCTCGAAGAGGCCGCGTTCACCCTGCGCGGGCTATCCGAGATCCGCTCCCGCCGCTACCCCACCGACGCCGTCGTCGCCCAGGACCCGCCGCCGGGCAGGGACGGACAGGCGGTGCGTCTGCTCGTCAACCGGGGCGAGCGCGGCCGCACGTACGTCATGCCCGATCTGATCGGCGTGGCGGCCGACGCCGCGGCCGAGACGCTGCGGACACGGGGCTTCCGGGTGACGGTCGTCGGCGACCACCCGTACCCCGGCCTGCCCCCCGGGACCGTGCTGCGCCAGTCGCCCCAGGCGGGGTTCCAGATCGCGCCCGGCGAGCCGATCTCGCTCGAGGTCAGCCAGTGACGCTGCGCATCGCGCCCTCCATCCTGTCCGCCGACTTCGCCTGCCTGCGGGACGCCGTGGCCGCGGTCGAGGCCGGCGGCGCCGACCTGCTGCACGTGGACGTCATGGACGGCCGGTTCGTTCCCAACCTGACCATCGGGGTGCCGGTCGTGGAGGCGCTCGCCCGCGTCACGCGGCTGCCGCTCGACGTCCACCTCATGATCGTGGAGCCGGAGCGCCACATCGAGGCGTTCGCACGGGCCGGCGCCTCGCTGATCTCGGTGCATGTCGAGGTATCGCCCCATCTCGACCGCACGCTGACCGCCATCCGCGAGCTGGGCGCCCAAGCCGGGGCCGTGCTCAACCCCGCGACCCCCGCGGAGACGCTGGCGCCGGTGGCCGAGCTGCTGGACTTCGTCCTGGTCATGTCCGTGAACCCCGGCTTCTCCGGCCAGCGGTTCATCCCGCGCAGTCCGGCGAAGGTCCAGGCCGTGCAGGCCGTGCTCGAGCGCGCCGGGAGCCGCGCCAGCATCGCGGTCGACGGCGGCATCCAGCCGGACAACGCCGCGCAGGTCGTCCGTGCCGGCGCCGACATCCTGGTGGCCGCGTCGGCCATCTTCGGCGCCGACGATCCCGCGGCCGCCACGCGCCGCCTGCGCGCGGCGGCCCAGGCGGCGGCTCCCGCCTAGCAGTCCGTGCCAGCCTCCTCGTCCACGGTGCGGGTACGGTACGCCGAGACCGACACGATGGGCGTCGTGTACTACGCCAACTACTTCGTCTGGTTCGAGGTGGCCCGCTGCGATCTGCTGCGGGCCGTCGGAACCACCTACCGCGAGTTGGAGGCGCGCGGGGTGCTGCTGCCCATCATCGAGGCGCACTGCGAGTACCGGAGCTCGGCGCGCTACGACGACGAGCTGGAGATCGCCACCACCGGGGCCCTGCTCTCGCCCGTGCGGGTCGAGTTCCGGCACGAGATCGTGCGCCGGGCCGATCGCGCGCTGCTCGCCACCGGACGTACGGTCCACGCGGCCGTCGACGGCCGGGGCCGGCCGCGGCGCCTGCCGGCCGACGTACGGGAAGCGCTGGCGTGAACGCACTCGTGACCGGCGCCGCGGGCTTCATCGGGTCGCACCTCGCCGAACGGCTGCTGGCCGAGGGAGCCAGGGTCGTCGGCCTCGACTGCTTCACCGACCACTACGCGCGCGAGCTCAAGGAAGCCAACGTCGCCGCCCTGCGTGCGCGGCGCGGCTTCCGCTTCGTGGAGACGCCCATCCAGGCGGCGGACTGGCCCGCGCTGCTGGCCGGCACGACCCACGTCTTCCATCTCGCGGCCCGGGCCGGCGTCCGCGGGAGCTGGGGGCGCGACTTCGGCGCCTACACCGCCTGCAACGTCGAGGCGACGCAGGTGCTGCTGGAAGCCTGCCGTTCCGCGGCGCTCGAGCGCATCGTCTACGCCTCGAGCTCGTCGGTCTACGGCGCCAGCGAGCTCCCGATGCGCGAGGACGCGCGCCTGCAGCCCGTGTCTCCCTACGGCGTCACGAAGCTGGCCGCGGAACACCTGTGCCACCTGTACTGGGCCGGCTACGGCCTGCCCGCCGTGTCGCTGCGCTACTTCACGGTGTACGGCCCGCGCCAGCGTCCCGACATGGCCTTCCACCGTTTTCTCGCGGCGGTCCTGGCCGGCGCGCCCATCGAGCTGTACGGCGACGGCGCCCAGACCCGCGACTTCACGTACGTCGACGACGCCGTGGCCGCGACGATCTCGGCCGGCCTGCGGGGCAGGCCCGGCGGCGTCTACAACGTGGGCGGGGGCGCGCAGGTATCCCTGAACGACGTGCTGGCGTTGATGGCCCGCTGCACGGGGCGCGAGCCGCGCGTCCGCCGGACGGCGCCCCCGAAGGGCGACATGCGCGACACGTACGCCGACACGGACCGCGCCCGGCGGGACCTGCGGTATGCTCCATCTGTTACGCTGGAACAGGGGATCGCGGCGGAGTACGAATGGCTATGCGGAGCAACGGGACGGGACGGCAACGCCGGCGGCTGAGGCGGTCGCTCGCGACGGTTCTGGCGTGCGCTCTGCTCGCCGGCGCGTGCGGCGAGGAGCCGGTGGAGATCCCGCTGGCGACGGTCGGGGCCGACAACCTGCTCTTCGACCGCGGCAACCGGGCGCTGGAGGAAGGCGACTGGCGAACGGCCCGCGAGTACTTCCTGCAGATCCGCGACAACTACCCGCAGAGCGCGCTGCGCGCCGAGACGCGCCTGGCCATCGGCGACACCCTGGAGGCGGAAGGGACCATCGAGTCGTACATCTCCGCGCTGTCGGAGTACCGCGACTTCCTGGCCCTCTACCCCACCCATCCGCGCGCGGACTACGCGCAGTACAAGCTGGCCATGGTCTATTACAGCCAGATGCGCCGGCCCGAGCGGGACCAGACCGAGACGCACAACGCCGTGACCGAGTTCGAGCTGTTCCTGCAGCGCTACCCGGGCAGCCGGCTGATCAACGACGTGCGCGAGAAGCTGCGCGAGGCCTTCGACCGGCTGTCGGAGAACAACTACGTCGTCGGCAAGTACTACCACGACAGGAAGTGGTACCCGGGCGCCATCGACCGGCTCGAGACCATCCTGGCCGAGGATCCCGGCTACACTGCGCGCGACGCCGTCTACTACCATCTCGCCGACTCGCTGAGCCGCACGGCGCGCGTCGACGAGGCGCTCCCGATGTTCGAGCGGCTGCTGGAGGAGTTCCCCGAGTCCGAGTTCATCGAAGACGCCACCGAGCGCATGGCGGAGCTCAGGCAACGGGCTGCCCGGCGGGAGGCCGCCGCCAGCAGCGCCGAGAACCGTACCGACAACCAGGTCGCAAATCCATAGGAGCCCTGCTGCCCCGGCCGGGTAGCCGGACTCCGTCCTGCACCGAGAAGAGCTGCTCGGCCTGGATTGAAGCCAGCCATGCACCAGACGCGTTCCGGTCGGCATCCGGCAATCCGTTGTGCGGCCGTCGCGGCGGCCGCCTGTCTGGGAGCCGCCGCCGTGAGCGCCCAGAACGGCGCCGCCGATGGGGAATGGCGCGTGTTCGGGGCGGACGCCGGCGCGACCCGCTATTCGCCGCTCGACGAGATCCATGCCGGCAACGTCGCGAACCTGGAGGTGGCGTGGCGCTGGAGCGCACGCGACCAGGGCACGCCTCCGCCGTCCGGCCGGACGCAGATCAGCCCCATCGTGGTCGACGGGGTGCTCTATACGACCATCGGCAACCAGCGCAGCGTGATCGCCCTCGACGCCGCGACCGGCGAGCCCGTCTGGAACTGGCACCCGGGCGACAACGAGCGCAGGTGGGGCGACATCATCGAGCCGGTGGCCCGGAGCGCCGGCCGCGGGGTGAGCTACTGGACGGACGGTGCGGGCGACGCGCGCATCTTCGTGGTGACGCCGAGCTTTCAGTTGGCGGCCCTCGACGCCCGGACGGGAACGCTCGTGGAGGACTTCGGTGCGGCCGGCGTGGTCGACATGATGGACGACCTGCGCTGGAGCGAGCGGCCGGCCGCGGAGCGAGCCGGCCGGGTGGCCAACACGTCGCCGCCGGCCATTCTCGGCAACGCGCTCGTGGCGTCCATCTCGCTGCATACGGGCAGCATTCCCACCCGGGCTTCGCCCAATGAAGTCTGGCCCATGAACATGCCCGGCGACGTGGTGGCGTACGACGCGCGGACGGGCCGGATGCTGTGGCGCTTCCACACCGTCCCGAAAGCGGGCGAGTTCGGGGTCGAGACCTGGCTGAAGGCGGACGAGGCCCTCTGGGACGTGCCGACCGGCACGCACGATTGGGTGCGGGAACGTCCGGAGCTCCTCGACGCCTCCTGGAAGTACACCGGCAACGTCGGGCACTGGGCCCCCGTGACGGCGGACCCCGAGCTGGGCCTGTTCTACGTAGCCACCGAGACGCCCACGAACGACTACTACGGCGGCTACCGGCCCGGGGACAACCTCTTCGGCAACTCGGTGCTGGCGCTCGACGCCGCGACCGGCGAGCGGGCGTGGCACTTCCAGCTCACCCACCACGAGCTCTGGGACTACGACATCCCCACGGCCCCCATCCTCGCGGACATCGAGGTCGACGGGGTCCCGGTCAAGGCGCTGGTGCAGCTCTCGAAGCAGGGGTTCGCCTACGTGCTCGACCGCGAGACTGGCGAGCCCGTGTGGCCCATCGAGGAGCGCCCCGTGCCGCCGTCGGACGTCCCGGGCGAGCGGGCCTCCCCCACGCAGCCCTTTCCGACCAGACCGCCCGCGTTCGACCAGCAGGGCGTCGGCGAGGACGACCTGATCGACTTCACGCCGGAGCTGCGGGCCGAGGCGCTGCGCATCGTGGAGCAGATCCGGCTCGGGCCCCTCTACACGCCGCCCTCCCTGATTGAGCCGGGCGTCAATCTCGGGACGCTCGGGGCGCCCGGCGCGGGCGGCGGCGTCAACTGGCCGGGCGGCGCGGTGGACGTCGAGGCGGGCCTTCTCTTCGTGCCGTCGCAGACCAGGCCGACGCTGTTCGGGCTGACGGACGGCACCGCGGGGACCGGCGTCCGCTACCACATCTCGTTCTCGCGGGGCGTGCCGACCGTCCGCGACCTGCCCCTCCTGAAGCCGCCCTACGGCCGCATCACCGCGATCGACCTGACCGCGGGCGAGATGCTGTGGCAGGTCCCGCACGGCGACACGCCCGAGTACATCCGCCGGCATCCGGACCTGCAGGGCGTGGACGTGCCGCCGACCGGAACCCTCACGCAGAGCTCGGGACTGCTGGCGACCTCCACCCTGCTGTTCGCGGGCGAGGGACAGCGCGGGGCTCCGGTCCTCCGTGCCTTCGACAAGCGGACGGGCGGCGTCATCCACGAAATCCCGCTGCCGGGCGGACCGACCACGGGATTCCCGATCACGTACCTGGCGGACGGCCGGCAGCACCTCGTCGTCGCGGCTCTCGACGAGGAGAGAGTCGCCGAGCTGGTCGCCTTCACCCTGCCTTGAATAGCGAGCAGCACACCTGAGGCGTCCAGTGCTGTGCGATACAGTCTATGAGTGACGTAGCAATGGGCATTCATCACCTGCAGACGAATCCGCCGCGGGTTCAACGATCCGTACAGCAAGTGAGCGCTTCGATTCGCCTCTCGCTGGTCCTGCTCGTCGCGAGTGCCGCGGCGTGCGACTCGCCGACGAGTCCGACGCCGACGGCCCCGGGCGGGCTGATGCCGCGGCTGTCGAGCATTCAGACCGTCATCTTCAACGCCTCGTGCATCGAGCATCACGGCGACCACGCGACGGAGGCGGGTCTGGACCTGACCGCCGGCAACGCCTTCGCCAACCTGGTGAACGCGCCCAGCGTGCAGGTGGCGCTCGATCGGGTGACGCCGGGCGATGCGGAGAACAGCTACCTGATTCACAAGCTCGATGGCCGCGCCGGCATCGTCGGCGACCGGATGCCAACGAACGGCCCGTTCCTGACAGCCGCACAGGTCGACGTCATAGAGCAGTGGATCAACGACGGCGCCCGGAACAATTGAGCCGGGAGCCGACCATGAGGAGAGCGCCGCGGCGGGTCGCCGCGCTCGCCGCTGCCGCCGCGACGCTGCTGGCCGCGCTCGGCCCGGTCGGCGCGCAGCCGGCGACTGCCGGGGAATCCTGGCGCCTGACTGCCGGGAACGTACGGGTGCGCTGCCGTCTTACCGTGGGCGGCAGCTTCGATGCCGTCACGTCGGCGATTGCCGGCACCCTGCGTCGAGCCGGCTCGGACGCGTCCTACGCGGGCGCACTCCGCGTCGACCTCGCGCCTCTCGACACCGGCATCGAACTGCGCAACGCCCACCTGCGGGAGCGCTATCTCGAGGTAGCCCGCGGCGAGCGGTTTCGCCACGCCGTCCTGACCCGCATCGCGCTGGCGGCCCCGTTCCCGGCGGACGCCGCGCGCCACGAGACGGTGTTCTCGGGCACGCTGTCCCTGCATGGGGTGGAACGGGCCATCGCGGGCGAAGCGGAGCTGAGCCGGCGCGACGGGCGGATTCGCGTGCAGGCAGGGTTCTCGCTGAGTCTGGAGGCGTTCGACATCCCGCCGCCTCGCTACCTGGGCGTCGGCGTGCGCGACGAGGTCGTCATCCGCGTCACTTTCGACGCCGTGAGCGCCAACCCGTCCGCGGGTGATTCCCGATGAGCCGCCCAGGAACGTTGCGCCGCTGCCTGGGAACCGTCCTCGCGGGCGCCGCGCTCGCGGGCGGCTGGGGCGCGGCGCCCGCGTCCGCCGAGCCCATGTTCCTCTCCAAGCAGTATCCACGGTGCACGGCCTGCCACTACTCGCCGTCGGGCGGCGGGCTGCTCACGTCGTACGGACGATCGCTGTCGCGAGAGGAGATCTCGACGTTCGGCCGGCGCGGCGCGGCCGGCGCCTCGTCGACGGAAGCCTCCCGGAGCGAGGAGTCCTTTCTGTTCGGTGCCCTGGGAAGCGACAACCCCCTGCAGCTCGGCCTCGACATTCGGCCCTCGCACCTGGACGTGGACGTGCCCGGCCGCGCCCTGGACGCTCGCAACTTCCTGATGAACCTCGACCTGCAGGCCGCCTGGCAGCGGGAGCGATGGACAGCCTACGGCAGCGTCGGACGCAAGCCGACCGGGGGCGGTGAGCTCGTCTCCTACGAACACTGGGTCGCCTACCAGATCAGCGACGCGCTGAGCGTGCGGGGAGGGCGCTTCCTGCCGGCCTACGGCGTGCGGTTCGCCGATCACACCTCGTTCACGCGCGAGGGCCTGGACCTCGCCCAGGACGATCAGGTCTACGGGGTCGAGGTAGGGGTCTCGACCGAGCGAGCGCTGCTGCAGCTCTCCGTCGGCCCGGGACGCGCCGATTCGCTGCTGGCCGGCAGCGGCCAGGCAGCGCTGACCGCCAGCGGCCGGTTCCAGGTCGACCTCAGCCCGCGCACGGTCGTCGTCGGGTCGATGTTGTACCGTGGCGCCACGCACGCCGGTCCCCGCAGCACCGACAGCGGGGTGTCCTTCGGCTACGCCCCGGTGCGCTGGTTGGCGACCTGGACCCATGCCGACCTCCGCCTCCAGAGACGCGCCACCAGCGATCGGTCGTACATCGTCGCGAACCAGACGTCGGTGGAAGCGTGGCGCGGCGTCTGGCTGAGGGTGTCGCCGCAGGTGCGCTGGATCGCCGGCGACCCGCGGGGCGAGGTGCGCCGCATGGTGTACGGCCTCGACTTCTATCCGCGGACCCACTGGCACGTGAACCTGTCCTACTATCGGGACCACCGCCGCTTCGGCGACCTGCACACGCGGGCGCTTCTGGCGCAGTTGCACCTGTACCTGTAGGGCGGGCGCTTTGGCGAGCGCCCCCGCGACGCCTCGTCAAGCACACGCAACGCACCGCGCCTGAAGGCGAACGGATCCCCGCAAGCGGAGGTCGGGAGTTCGGGGCGCAGCCCCGTCCGATGGCAGCACTCCTCAGCCGACGCCGGCGCGGCGCGACTCCTCGGCCCGGCGGCGGGCCTGCTCGAAGTTCGCCACGTTGGCGCTCGAGAGCACGCGGCTGTAGCGGCGGTAGTAGTCGGCAGCCGACCAGAGCGCCGTCGCCAGCACGGCCCACAGCGCGATCAGGCCGGGAACCTGGAACAGCCACACGCGGTCGCTCAGCATGAGCAGCAGGATCGCCAGCACCTGGCTGACCATCTTCACCTTGCCGAGCCCCGAGGCCGGGATGGTCACGCCGCGCGAGTGCACCAGGCTGCGCAGCACGGTGACGCCGAGCTCGCGGCCGAGAATCACGGCCACCATCCAGGCGGGCGCCAGCCCCATCTGCACGAGCGAGATGAACGCGGCCGTGATCAGCAGCTTGTCGGCGAGCGGGTCCATCAACTGGCCGAGCGCCGTCACCTGGCGCCGGCGGCGGGCCAGGAAGCCGTCGAGCCAGTCGGTCAGGGCCGCGAGGCCGAAGATGGCCGCGCCGATCACTTCCTTCGGCACGCCGAGGACGAGCTGCCCCTCGAAGCGGGTCAGCAGCACGACGACGAGGAGCGGCACGAGAAAGATGCGCGCCAGGGTGAGAGCGTTGGGCAGGTTCATCGCGCACTCCGGTCGGCCGACCGCGCTGCGTGCCGGCCGTATTGTACCCTGATCGCGTGCAGGCCATCGTGCTGGCGGGTGGATTCGGGACGCGGCTGCGTCCGCTGACCCTCCACACGCCGAAGGCGATCGTGCCGATCTTCGACCGGCCGTTCCTCCAATACCAGATCGACCTGCTCGGGCAGCTCCCCGAGATCGACGAGCTCATCCTGAGCCTCAACTACCGGCCCGACGCCATCGAGCGCGTGCTCGGCAGCGGCGGCGGAGCCATCCCGAGCATTCGCTACGCGGTCGAGCCGGAGCCGCTGGGCACCGGGGGCGCCGTCCGGTTCTGCGCACCGCACCTCGACGGCACGGTCGTGGTGCTCAACGGTGACGTGCTGACCGCCATCGACCTGCGTGCCGTCGTGGACCGCCACCGCGCGCGGGGCGCCCGGGCCACGATCGTGCTGGCGCCGGTCGATGACCCGGCGGCCTACGGGCTCGTCGAGACGGACGCCGCGGGCAACGTGCGCGCCTTCCGCGAGAAGCCGCCGCCCGACGAGATCACCTGCAATACGATCAACGCGGGCATCTACGTGCTCGAGCCCGACACCTTCGACCGCATCCCGGCGGGAACGAAGTACTCGATCGAGCGGAGCTACTTCCCGTCGCTCGTGGAGCGGGGGGAGGCGTTCGTCGCCTACGTCGAACGGGGCTACTGGATCGACATCGGGACCACGGAGAAGTACGTGCAGGCGCACCGGGACATCATGCGCGGCCGGTGCGCCGCCGCGCCGTTCGCCGGGCGCGCCGGCACGCCGCTCGTGGATCCGACCGCCACGGTTGACCCGGGCGCACGGCTCGAGGCGCCCTGCTTCGTCGGCGCCGGCGCGCGCGTGGGCGCCGGCGCGGCCATTCGGGCCGACAGCGTGATCGGCGCGCGCGCCACGGTCGCCGGCGATGCCGTGGTCGACGGCGCCATCCTCTGGCCGGACAGCACGGTCGATGCCGCCGCCGACGTGCGCGGCGCCGTCATCGGGCGGCGCGCGCGCGTCGAGGCGCACGCCGTGGTGGGACCGGGAACCGTTCTGGGTGACGATTCGGTCGTCACCGCTTTCAGCCAGGTGTGATGACCACAATCGATCCAGGCATCTTCAAGGCCTACGACATCCGCGGCCTCTACCCGCAGCAGCTCGACGAGGATCTCGCCCGACGCATCGGGCGCGCCTTCGTGGCCTACCTCGGCGCGCGGCGCATCGCGGTGTCGCGCGACATGCGGCTCTCGTCGCCGGCGCTCGCCGCCGCGTTCACCGCCGGCGCGCTGGCGCAGGGCGCCGACGTCGTGGACTTCGGCATGCTCGGCACCGACATGCTCTACTACGCGGTCGCCCGCGACGGGTTCGACGGGGGCGCGCAGATCACGGCCTCGCACAATCCCAAGCAGTACAACGGCATGAAGCTGGTGCGGAGCCAGGCCCTGCCGCTGAGCGGCGACGCCGGCATCACCGACATCCGGGCCATGATTCTCGACGACCGGATTCCCCCCGCCGGCGCCGGTGGGCGGCGGACCGAGGCGCACCTGCTCGGCGACTACGTCGACCACGTCCTGTCGTTCGTCGACTCGTCGGCGATCCGGCCGTTCAACCTGGTCCTCGACGCCGGCAGCGGGATGGGGGGCCTGGTCGCGCCTCCGCTGTTCGACCGGCTGCCCTGCCGCACCAGCCGCCTCTGCTTCGAGATCGACGGCACGTTCCCCAACCACCAGGCGAACCCGCTGCTCGAGGAGAACCGGCGCGACCTGGTGCAGCGGGTCGTGGCGGAGGGGGCCGACGCGGGCGTGGCGTGGGACGGCGACGCGGACCGCTGCTTCTTCGTCGACGGACAGGGCGAGTTCATCGCCGGCGACTTCATCACGGCGCTCCTTGCGGAGGCGTTTCTCCGCAAGGAGCCGGGCGCGTCGATCGTCTACGACGTCCGCGCCAGCCACGCCGTGAAGGACGTCGTGGCCGCCGCCGGGGGCGTCGCCCTCATGAACCGCGTCGGCCATGCGTTCTTCAAGAAGCGGATGCGCGACGAGAACGCGGCGTTCGGCGGCGAAGTGACGGGGCACTACTACTTCCGCGACAACTTCTTCGCCGACAACGGCTTCATTCCCGCGCTGCTGATACTCGAGCTGATGTCGCTGAAGGGGCAGACGCTCGGCGAGCTGCTCGCGCCGTTGCGGGAACGGTATTTCATTTCGGGCGAGATCAACACGGAGATGGGCGACATGGCCGCCGTGCGCGCCACGATCGACGCGCTCGCCGCGCGCTACCGCGACGCGCACGTCTACCGCATGGACGGCGTGTCGGTCGAGTACCCGACCTGGCACTTCAACGTGCGCCCGTCGAACACCGAGCCGCTTCTGCGCCTCAACCTCGAGGGCGACACGCCCGAGCTGATGGCGGCGAAGCGGGACGAGGTGCTGTCGTTCATCCGGGACCGGCGGTAGGCTGGCTTCATTTGGACGGGGCTGCGCCCCGCACCCCGGGCGGCCGCTGGCGGGGACCCCGCAGCCCCGCGCCGCTCCCGCCGAGGCGCGCTGCGCGCCTCGAGCGCTCACGCCGGGCCGCCGCGCGGCCGCCGCCAGCGGTACAGCCGGGAGAGCGCGAGCAGGTCGAGATCGCGCGCCGAGTCGAGATAGGCGCTCAGGCGGTACAGCGACGGCAGCACGAACAGCGTCAGCAGGGTCGAGGTCACCAGCCCCCCGATGACGACCGTGGCCAGCGGCCGCTGCACCTCCGCGCCGGCGCTGGTCGCCAGGGCCATCGGCACGAACCCCAGGCTGGCCACCAGCGCCGTCATCAGCACCGGCCGCATCCGGCGCTCGGCGCCCTGGCGCACCGCCTCCTCCACCGGCAGCCCCTGCTGCTGCAGGTCGCGGATGTGCGACAGCAGCACCACGCCGTTCAGCACGGCCACGCCGAGAGGGCGATGAAGCCGACGCCGGCGGAGATGCTCAGCGGCATGCCGCGCACGAACAGCGCCAGGATGCCGCCGGTGGCGGCGGCGGGAATGTTGAAGTAGATGAGCAGCGCCGGCCGGACGGCGCCGAAGGCCGTGTAGAGCAGCAGGAAGATCAGGAACAGCGCCAGCGGCACGACGAGCGCCAGGCGGCGGCTGGCGCGCTCCAGGTTCTCGAACTGCCCGCCGTACTCCACGGCGTAGCCCGGCGGCAGATCGATGTCCGCGGCCACCGCCGCCTGCACGTCCGCGGCGAAGCGCCCGAGGTCGCGGCCGCGGACGTTGGCCTCGACCGTGAGGCGCCGCTGCACCCGCTCGCGGCTGATCTGCGCGGGGCCCTCCTCGACCCGGATCGTGGCGAGCTGCGAGAGCGGGAGCACCTGACCGCGCGAGGTGGACACCCGGATGCCCTGCACCTCGTCGAGGTCGGTGCGCGTGTCGGCGTCGAAGCGTACCTGCAGCGGGAACCGCGCCTGGCCCTCCAGCACCTCGCCGACCACGGTGCCGCCCAGCGCCTCGACCACGGCCAGCACCTCCGCTGCGTTGATGCCGTGGCGCGCGATCGCGCCGCGGTCCACCTGCACGCGCAGCGACGGCAGGCCGGCCGTCTGCTCCGCCTTCACGTCGGCTGCGCCCGCCACGCCGGCCACCACGCGCTGGACGGCCTCCCCGAGCCGGCGCAGCTCGTCGAGGTCGGGTCCGTAGATGGTGACCGCGAGATCGGAGCGGACGCCCGCCGTCATCTCCTGGACGCGCAGCTCGATCGGCTGGGAGTAGCTGAAGATGTTGCCCGGCACGCGGCGCTCGAGCGCACGATTCATCGCCTCGATGAGTCCCTCGCGGGTAGCGGCGGTCTCCCAGTCGCGCTCGTCGGTCAGGATGGCGTAGATGTCGCTCGTCTCGACCCCCATCGGATCGGTCGGAATCTCCGCCTGGCCCGTGCGCGACACGACCGTCCGGACCTCCGGGAACTCGAGCAGGGCCTGCTCGATGAGGGTCGTGCTCTTGATGGACTCCGACAGCGCCACGCTGGGCAGGCGCCAGGCCTGGACGGCGATGGCCCCCTCGTTGAGCCGCGGCAGGAACTCCGCGCCCATGAAGGGCACCAGCGCCGCGACGCCGCGAAGAGCGCCGCCGCGGCGAGGCCGGTGACGCCCGGGCGCGACATCGCCCAGGCCAGGAGCGGGCGATAGCGGCGCCGCAGCCAGCCGACGAGGCGCGGCTCACGGCTCGCGGCGCCGCGCCGGAAGGCCAGCGAGGCCAGCACCGGCATCAGCGTCAGGGCCAGCACCAGCGACGCGAGCAGCGCGAAGACGACGGTCAGCGCCATGGGCCGGAACATCTTCCCCTCGACGCCCTGCAGGGTGAGGATGGGCAGGTAGACGACGGTGATGATCATCACCGCGAAGAACACCGGCCGCGCCACCTCCCGGCCCGCCTCGGCGATCACCGCGTGGCGCGCGCGTCCCTCGGGCGCCCGGTCGAGCCGCCGCACGATGTTCTCGATCATGACGACCGAGCCGTCGACGATCAGGCCGAAGTCGATCGCGCCCAGGCTCATCAGGTTGCCGGAGATGCCCGCCCGCACCATCCCCGTGAAGGCGAACAGCATCGACAGCGGGATGGCCGCGGCCACGATCAGTCCGCCGCGCACGTTGCCGAGAAACAGCAGCAGCACGGCGATGACCAGCAGGCCGCCCTCCGCCAGGTTCCGCTGCACGGTGGCGATCGTGCGCTGGACCAGATCGTTGCGGTCGTAGTAGGTCTCGATCTCGACGCCGGGGGGCAGCGTCCGCGCGATGCGCGCCAGCTCCTCGTCGACGCGGCGCGCGACGACGCGCGGGTTCTCGCCCATCAGCATCATGACCACGCCGGTCACCACCTCGCCGCGCCCGTCGCGGGTGACCGCGCCCTGGCGCACCATCGGCGCGAAGGCCACGCGGCCGAGGTTGCGCACGGTGACGGGCGTGCCGTCCTCGGCGGCCGTCACGACGACGTTGCCGACGTCCTGCAGGGTCGCGACGAGACCCTCGCCGCGCACCACGTACTGCTCCTGGGCGCGCTCGATGTAGGCGCCGCCGGTGTTTGCGTTGTTCTCGCGCAACGCGTTGACGACCATGCCCAGCGACACGTTGTACGCGACGAGGCGGCTCGGATCGAGCTGGATCTCGTACGTCTTCAGCTCGCCGCCGTAGGAGTTCACCTCGACGACGCCCGGCACCGACCGCAGCTTGAATCCGATCTCCCAGTCGAGCAGCGTGCGCAGGTCCATGGCCGAGTAGCCGTCGCCGCGAACCTCGAACTGGTAGATCTCGCCCAGCCCCGTGCTGATCGGGCCCAGGGTCGGCGCGCCGTAGCCCTCGGGGACGAGTTCGCGCGCCGCGGGCAGCCGCTCCATCACCAGGCGGCGCGCGAAGTACAGATCGACCGACTCCTCGAAGTAGACGTAGACCGACGAGAGCCCGAACCGGGACACGGACCGGATCGCGGTGATGCCCGGCAGGCCGCTCAGCGCGGTCTCGACCGGCACGGTGACGAACTGCTCGACCTCCGTGGGACCGATCCCGGGCGCCTGCGTCAGCACCATGACCTGGTTCGGGGTCACGTCGGGCACAGCGTCGATCGGCAGCCGCAGCATCGAGTGGACGCCCAGCCCGGCCCCCAGCACGGTGGACGCCAGCACGAGGAACCGGTTGCGCAGCGAGAAGTCGACGAGGCGGTGCATCGGCCCGCTCCTAGTGAGCGTGACCGATGCGCTCGTGGAGCAGCGCGGTCTTGAGGTAGAAGCTGCCGGCGGCCACGACCGACTCGCCCGCGGCGAGCCCGGCGACCACCTCCACCTCGCCGCCCGCCGTGGCGCCCAGCACGACGTCGCGGCGCTCGAAGGTCGTCGCCCCCGTCCGCACGAAGACGACCGGCTGGTCGTCGATGCGCTGGATCGCGTCGACCGGCACGGCGAGCGCGGCGATCGTCTCGATCGTCGGAATGGTGACGCGCGCGAACATGCCGAGCTTGAGCACGTCGTCCGGGTTCGCGACGACGCAGCGCACGTGCGCCGCGCGGGTGCTCGGCTCGATGGTGTCGGAGACGTACGTCAGCCGGCCGGCGAACAGGCGGTCCGGGTAGGCATCGACCTGGATGGTCACCTCGGCGTCCGGCGGAAGGCGGCCGAGGTCCGGCTCGTACACGTCCGCGAGGACCCATACCGTCGAGATGTCGGTTATCGTCAGGAGCTCCCGCGCGGGCGATACCAGGTCGCCGATCGCGACGCCGTACTCCGTCACCACGCCATCGAACGGCGCGCGCAGCACGTTGAGCGACGCCTCGCGGTGCCGCTCGGCGGCGTCCCGCGGCGCGTCGCCCGCGCCCGGCGGCGCCACCTCCCGCAGGTCGTCGTCCGTGAGGCCGAAGCGGTGAATCCGCTCCTCGACCCGGCTCACCTCCGCCTGCGCGCTCATCAGCATGGCCCGCGCCTGCTCGAACTCCGAGCGGCGCAGGTCGAGCGTCTGCTGGGCGATTGCCTCCAGGCCGATCAACTGCTCGGCGCGCTCGAAGCTGCGGCGCCGGACCTCCAGATTGGCCTCCGCCTGGCGGCGCGACGCCACCGCGCCGAGGTACTCGCCGATGTGGTCGCCGAGCGCCACGTTGTCGTACACGACGAGCGTCTGGCCCGCGCGCACGCGGTCGCCGAGCGTAACGTCGACCCGATTGATGACGCCCTCGGCCAGCGGCCGCAGGTGCACGACGCGCGACGTGTCGGGCGTGACGACGCCCGTCACCTGCAGCGGCACAGGATGCTCGCTGTGGTCGGCCACGACGAAGCGCATGCCGGCGTTCTGCTGCGCGTCCCGGGTTATCGCCAGCGGGCCGTGTCCCTCCTCGCCGGCGCGCCGCCCATCGTCGGCGCGCGCTGCGCCGGCGTGCGCGCCCGGCTCCCGGTCCGCGGTCCCGTCTCCCCGCGCGCAGCCGCAGAGCGCGGCCGTCCCGAGCACCAGGGCCAGCCAGACCCCGCCCGCTCGAGCCGCTTCCGGGGCCGGCCGGCGCGCGCCTCCGCCTCGCGCTCCCGGCATCTCGTTCTCGCTTCCCGCCGCCCCGCCTGGCCCGCCAATCGTCGCCTGACGGCTCCGCTCGGCGCCCAACCAACCCTGCAGGAGTCCACGTCGTTCCACGGCGCAGACTCCTGGCCCGCCAATCGTCGCCTGGCGGCTCCGCTCGGCGCCCAACCAACCCTGCAGGAGTCCGCGTCGTTCCACGGCGCAGACTCCTACGGCCGCCCCGCCGGCGCGACGCCCACGGCGGCCGCCAGCTCGATCAGGCTGATGCGCAGGTCGTACAGCGCGCGGTTGTGCACCTGCTGCGTCGCCAGAAACTCACGCTGCGCGTCCAGGAAATCAATCAGCGCGCTCTCCCCGAACTCGTACGACGCGCGCACGATGTCGCGCGTCTCCTCCACGCTCCGAATGTACTGCTCCTCGAGGTAGCGGACCCGCCGGGCATTGATCTCGACCGCGTTGACCGCCTGCTGCAGCTCGACGTCGATGGCGACCAGCGCCGCGTTCTCGAGCGCCTCGGCACGCCGGTGCGCCGCGTCCGCACGCTGCACCCCGCCCGGATTCAGGCTGCCGAACAGCGGCACCGGGATGCCGACCTCGAAGTCCATGGCATGTGTGCCGAAGCGCCGGCGGTAGCCCCATCCGGCGGTGACGTTCGGCATGCGCAGCGCGCGCTGCAGCTCGCGCTCCGTCTCCGCGCGCTCCCGCGCGCGCCGCGCCGCCGTGAGGTCCGGCCGGCCGGCGGCGGCGTCCGCCCGGAGCCTGTCCAGATCGACCGCAACGCCGTCCGTCGTGGCGATCAGCCGCCCCCCCGCGTCCAGCAGCGGCGGCGCCGGCAGCGGATCGACCGCCGCGACCGGTTGCCTCAGGTCGCCCGCGCCGAGCAGGCCCAGCAGCGCCACGCGGGCATTGCTGACCGCCAGATCGATGGCGAACACCCGATCGATGAAATTGAGGCGCTCGACCTGCAGCCGGCGCAGCTCGATGCCGGCCACCTCGCCGGCCGTGAAGCGCGCCTCGGTCAACGCGATGACCTGCTCGAGCTCGTCGCGCGCGGCGGCGGCCGTGGCCCGGTCGGCCTGGGCGAGTGCGAGCCGGAAGTAGGCCCGTCCGATCTCCAGATGCAGGTGCCGGCGGGCGTCCGCCACCTCGGAGCGGGCGACCTCGACGCCGGTGTCGGCCGCCCGGACGCGGTGGCCGCGCCGGCCGGCGGTCTCAATCTCTTGCGTGACGCGAAAGGTCAGCGCCTGATCGTTCCAGAACGAGCGCTGGCGCGGCGTGAAGGCCGAGTACCCCTCGCCCTCCATGGCGACCACCGGGTTGGGCCGGCTCCCCGCCTCGCGCGCATCCGCCTGGGCCATGCCCACCAGGTTGTGGGCGGCGAGAAACGCGGGGTTGGCGCTCTCGGCGATACGCAGCGCGTCGGCGAACGTCAACTCCCGCGGCACCGCCGTCCCCTGTGCGGCCAACGCGACCGGCAGCAGGATGACGGCCCCGAGGAACGGCACGCTGCGCCTCATCTGGCTGGATGGTGCTGTGTTCGGCAAGTCTACACCACGTCCTCTGCCGGACGCTGTCTGGTACAATGAGCCTGCTTCAGCCGCAGGCGAGCGGGAGTAACTCAGTGGTAGAGTGTCAGCTTCCCAAACCGATCACGAAAAAACCGAAACCCCAACAAACGCCGGTTTTATTGGAGAATTCGTGATCGGGAAACGTCAGAAAACGTCAGAAAACGGCTGGCAGCGTCAGAAACGGCTGGCAGTCCGGCTGGCAGAGACGTTGCGAGCTGCAGCCGGGATGGCGCAGCTCGATGGCGCCTTGCTGTGACTCTGTCCACGACCGAGGCCCCATCCGATCTCTTGCTCGACTGTGGCTACCGCCGAGCGCGGCCGGGGCCAAGCGCGGCCGTTCGGAGAGGGCCGACTTGGCCGCCATCGTCAGCGCCTGCCACCAGCCTCATCGGCGCGCCCGCGGATTCGTCTCCAGCGTGCCTGGGTTGACGTCGCAGTCAAGCCGGACGTCGACCATCATCGTCATGAACGGTCCGGCGACGTCTGAGTAGACGGCCCGCCCTTGGGGCGGTCAAGGCCGCCGACTTGATCGGCCCCGAGTTCGAGACCGTTCCCGCCCGCGCCCTGCGGCTCGGCGAGAGACGTACAACCGTGACGGGCTCGGGGGCGGACGGGGCGATCCGTCCCGATCTTGTTGCCGCGGCCAGAAGCGAACGTCTGCCGCCTGAGCCCGGCATCAACCGCGTCTCCGCAGCCAGCGACACGTGGCTCCAACGCCTGCGCGGGTAAAGGATGGACACCCTCCGCCACTTTCTACCCGTAAGTGACTTATATGCAAGCACTTACGGGTGGAGAAGGGGGCGCTGGCACGTTTTCTACCCGCAATTCTGCCATGTGGTCGCTCCCACCGCCAGCAGGGCTGAGTCCTGAGTCCGGCCCTTGAACGGACCGGCCTCGACCCCGATCCACCACTGGCCCGGCCCCAACGACCCGCACGCCAGGATGACCCGGTACGGTCCAGTACGAGACGATGAGGCGGACGGACGGCGGCGAACGGAACCGGCTCATCACGACCTGGAACCGCCGGATCCGGGAGGCGCACGACGGAGCATCGACGACGAGGCGAGGGCGGGACACGGACAGGATCGGTAGAGCGAGAGGCGGAGGCGCGGAACCGGGAGTGTGATCCAGCGTGCCGTCCGATCACACCGCGACAGGGGCTGAACTTACACGAGTGGGGTCACGACAGGGTGTAAGAGGGACGACGTGATCAAGTTACAGGCCCCGTCACACCTCCAGTCACACCCCCAGTCACAGATCTTCCGCTCCAAACCGTTGATTCCATTGACCAAACCGGAAACGCCCATGCCATCAACGGGGTCGGGTAAAGGGTCAGGGGAAAAGAGGGGAGCGACCCACCGCAAAACTGCCGTTTTGCGGTCCCGGCAGGTGTTCCTCCGTCACACCTGCCGCGCCGGGTCGCTCCCCAACGAATCTTCCTTGCAGGAAGGCCAGCACCGGCCGGAACCACGACCGCGGGGACCTCGCCGTGGCTGCCCGTGACCACGCAACCGTGGTATTGTGTCCGAAGGTGCTGCGTGTCGCCCCAGCTAGGGTGACCCGGCCGCACGCGCCGCCTTTAGGGCGCCCGATCGACAGCGGAGAATCGACTCGAACCGGAGAGCCATCACCCATGAACGCCGTCACCTTCGACACGCACGCCGCCATCCGGAAGCTGCAGGACGCGGACTTGAGCGAGCGGCAGGCCGAAGCGTTGGTAGAGGTGTTCAGCAATGCCATCGGTGAACCCATTACGCGAACGGATCTGGACGCCTTCAAGTCAGACATCAGAGCCGAACTCGCTGCGCTTGACGCTCGCATCGGCACTCTGGAGGCGCGAATCACTTGGCGAATCGTGCTTGCCCTCGGGGCATTCGCCGCTCTCGTTCGCCTGATGCCCTGAACCGCGCCGTCAGAGCGTCTCAAACCACGCCTTCATCTTCAACGCCATGAGCCTGCGCCGTTCCTCGAGGAACTCATCGTAGGCAGGAATGGCACCATCAAGCAGCGACGCCGGAAGGCAGTGATCTGACAGGTTCTCGCGCAGTTTTTGTGCGTCTGTGATTCCGCCATACCTCTTGTCGCCTCCGTTGCACTGGGCCGCGACCTCGGGAAAGTACGTGGCTGGCGGATCGTCACCGATGGCGATGTTGATCTCGCTCTGCGCGATCACCAGATTCGCAATCTGGTTGTAGCGGCCGGCCGGCAGATGCATCGTCTTCTTGAGGTAGTTCTTGCCGCGAAAGTTTGCCGCGAAAGTTTCTGGAGCTTCGGACGCACGCCTCCTGGCGCGACGGAAGGGCGTCACGACAGGGCGTCGCCGTTGGGCACGTTGCCCCCGGTGAGGCTCGACGGACGAGGTTGCCCCAAATGGCCTCTGCGCGAACCGTGCTGGGGGCGAACGCGCGTGGGATGGCGGTTTCAGGGCGTCGGGACGGTGCTCCTGGTTGCGGGAGGCAGCCAGCGGACCGAGCAGGTGCCGTCGTCGTTGCGGACGAGAATGTCGAACTGATGCAGCTTGCGTAGCCAGCGCGACGCGTTGCGTTGCACGAGTAGCGCCTCGTAGTCGGTCTCCGGGTCGCGGTAGGGCGTGGCGTCGCGCAGCACCGCGAAGATGCATCGCAGCAGCTTGTGGGCGGTTGCCACGATGGCGCGCTTGAAGCCGCGCTTGTGGGTCAGCGTTTGGTGATACCTCTGGAACTGGCAGTTGTGGGTCCGGGCGGCAGCGTGGGCGCACTCGATGAGCACGGTGCGCAGCGTCTGATTTCCGCGCCGGGTGCGGCCGGTGCGGCGTTTGCCGGCGCTCTCGTTGTTACCGGGGCACAGGCCGGCCCAGGTTGCCAGGCGGTGCGCGTTGCCGAACACGCGGTGCGGGTCCGCTCCGGTCTCGCTCAGGATGGCGCAGGCCGCGGAGTTGCTCGGCCCAGGGGGCCAGCGCCTCGTCGAGATGCCGGTCGAAGTCGCCGACGCGCCGGCTGAGCGTGTCGTGGTCGGTCAGCAGGTCGGCGAGCAGGCGGCGCTCGGTCTCGCGCAGCGTCAGGCCCAACGCGTCGCCGAGTTGCTCGAGCTTGCTGCGGACGTGCGCGCTGAGCGAGGCCAGGATGTCGGTACTGGGCCGCCGGGCGACCAGACCGTCGAGGATGCGCCGGCCGTTGCTGCCGAAGATGTCGCTCAGTACTGCCCCGATGCGGACGCCGCCGCGGTCGACCACCTTCTGCGCCTGATTGCGGACCTGCGCGCGCCGGGCGACCAGCTTCCGCCGGTGGCGGCTCAACGCGCGCAGGTCGCGGAACTGCTGGGAGGGAACGAAACTGGGCCGCCCCAACCCGAACTGGCACACCCGCGCCAGCCAGCGGCTGTCCTCGACATCGGTCTTCCTGCCGCGCAGTTGCTTCACCTGTTGCGCGTGGAGCAACTGGGCCTCGATGCCGGCGTCGGTCAGCGCCTGCCACGGCGTGTGCCAGTAGACGCCGGTTGCCTCCATCGCGGCGGCCACGACGCGGTGACTCGTCAACCACGCGACCAGGGCGGCCAAGCCGCTCGCCAGCGCGCTGAACCTGCGTGTCTCTGCACCGCCGTCGTCCGCGCCGCGTGCTGACGGCGCTGCGGGTGCTGTTGGCGGCACCACGGAGATGAGGACCACCCATGAGGGTCGCTTGCAGATCCGGGCCGGATTCGGGCAAGGAGGTGTTGCTCCGAACCGGTGGTAACTCGGGGACACAGGGGAGAGAGGGCAGCGGATGGCTGAGTCGCGCAGAATGAGCAAGAGCGAGCTGTACGCCGGTTTCGCCGAGCGCTTCGAGGGCGCCGCCCCGCAGCGAAGACGAGGTCGAGCGAGGCCGAACGCAGCCTCTAAGAAGCCGTGGACGAGTACGTTTCGACGACCTACAAGCGGTCGGCCAAGACAGAGCGATCCGCGGTCGGCTTCGTAGTGACCATCTACCGCCGCCGCCTCGCCAGCAGCTTCGCCGCGTTGAGCGCCACGCTCGCGAAGCGCCGACAGGACGCGATCCGATCGACCGTCGCTCTCGAAGAAGATGCGCCCGACGACGAGGCGCTCGACGAGATCCCGGACATCGACGAACTCCGCGCCCTGGAGGCGCAGGCGTTGGCCGCCGAGGAACAGGGGGAGATAGACGACTTGCTGCGACAGATAGCCACCTTGCCGCCGGATAGCAAGCTCGCGCGGCTGGTCGAGACGCTGGACGAGCTGACGCGGGACTACGGCCAGGTCATGGTGTTCGCCCAGTACACCGACACGATGGACTTTCCGCGCACTCGTCGACCCGGCCACCGAAGTGCCGCCGGTCGGGCTCCTGGGACCCGTCTCGACGCGCCGCTCGACGCCCCACATCTACACCGAGGCGGAGATCGCCGCGCTCCTGGGGCAGGCACGCTGCTTGCTGCCCCGACACGGGTTGCGACCCGCCACCTATGTCGCGTTCCTCGCCCTGCTGGCGTCGACCGGCCTGCGGCTGTCCGAGGCCCGCCGTCTTACGACCGACGACGCCGACCTCGTCGACGGCATCCTGACCATCCGCGAGACCAAGTTCCGCAAGTCCAGACTCGTCCCGCTCCATCCGACGACGACCCGGGCACTGCGTCGCTACGCCGACCGCCGTGATGCGTGTCCTGCCGCACCCCGGTCCGAGTACTTCTTCCGCACCGAGCAGTCGCCCCGGCTCACTCGGACCGCGGTGGAGACGACGTTCCGCCGGATCAAGTTGCGTCTCGACTGGACCGCGCAAGGGCGTACGTCCCGACCGCGCATCCACGACCTGCGCCACACCTTCGTCGTTCGCCGGCTGCTGCGCTGGCACCAGGAAGGCGCGGATGTCGATCGCAAGATCCTGGCTCTCGCAACCTACCTCGGCCACGCCGGGGTCGCCCACACCTACTGGTACTGCACCGCCGTCCCTGAGTTGCTCGCCAGCACCGGACAGCGTTTCGAACGCTTCGCCCAGCGAGCGTCGGAGCGCCCGTCATGACCTCCGTCGAGCGGGCGTTCCCCGCACTCCTGCAAGAGTTCTTTCACCGGCGCCTCATCGCGCAACGGGGCGCCAGCGCGCACACCATCGCCAGCTACCGCGACACCTTCACGTTGTTCCTCGGGTACGCCGCAGAGCGCACCGGACGCACCCCCTCGGCGCTAACCCTCTCGGATCTCGGTGCGCCATGGTCCTCGGCTTCCTCGACCATCTGGAGACCGAACGCGGCAACTCTGCGCGCACCCGCAACCTCCGGCTCACCGCCATCCGGTCCTTCATGCGCTACGCCTCGCTGCGCGAGCCATTCCTGCTGCCCGCCCGTCGCGCAACGCGTCCTCGCGATTCCCGTCAAGCGCTTCGACCGGCCCGTCCTCGGCTACCTGTCCCGCGACGAGATCACGGCGATCATCGACGCACCCGACCGGTCCACCTGGAGCGGACAGCGCGACGCCGTCCTCGCGATCGCCGGCTCTGTCCCGTCACGCTCGGGCCGACCGCAGTCCCGCGCGCCGACCGGACCCGCCCCTTCGCGCGGGCGCGCGCGTCCGGCCGACCTCACCCCCCGAAGGACCGTGCTCAGTCCGCTCCGCGCCCTTGGGTCTTTCGCGCTCGCGGGCCATCAGCCAGTCCGACATGCGCTGCGCATCGACTGCTGCGGCGCAGATCTCCTTCGGGTCGTTCTCCAGGGTCTTGATCCACGGGCTGATAGGCAGTGCCGGTGCCGTGGCTCGTGCCCGACCCCGAGCTGCTCAAATGTCGAGGTCAGCTTCAGCATAGTCAGCGGCCGCGTGCTACGCCGACCGGTCCGACAAGCGAGCGAACAGATCCGCCGCCGTCGCGCAGTCCATGAGCCAGTCGCCGACCTGTGCCAAGCGATCCGCATCGGCAACACCCTCGAGTTGCGCGGCCAGCCGCTCCGCAACTGCAGCGTCGAACTTCCGCGCCGCCAAGCGGCACAGCAACTCCCGCTGGCCCCGCTCCCGGCCCTGCTCGCGGCCCTGCTCGCGGCCCTCCGCGCGGCCCTGCTCAACCCACTCCGCCGTCCACTCCTGAACAGTTTCGGCCAGCATCGCCCGAACCTCCTCCAGCCGCGGCAGCGGCCCAGTCACCGACCCCCGGAACCGACGCGGCAGCAGCACCTGCGCCGCCCATTCATCGAACGCGGCCGTCAACTCCTCATCATCCTGCTTCCGCAGTAGATCGATCAACGCCCCCAGCAGGATCGGCGCCCGCTGCCGGTCGAGATTCGCCTCCAGCGCAATCAGCGCCGACACCAGGTTGTCCGACGGCAGATCGCCACCGCCAGCAAGCCGGCCCTCGTCCAGCAGGAAGTACCGCTGCGACGGCTGATACTGCGCCAAGGCCGCCCCGCCATCCGAGACAATCAACTCCGCCACGTCCACTGGCGCCGTCCACGGGCCCCGGCCGTTGTAGATCACGATCGGCAGCACCGGCGGCAGCCCGCCGCGCTCGCGCAGCACCCCCTCCGCGATCAGCTTCTGATAGAGAAGCCCCGTGTAGGTCAGCATACGGACCGCCATCGAGCGGTCGACCGCCGACTGGAACTCCAGGAGCAGCACGACGTACAGCCACCGGTCGTCCTTGAAGCGGACGCGCCACACCAGGTCGCCGTGGCGCTGGCGCAGATCGTGGCTGACGAAACTGGCCGGCAGCGGCGTCAGCGACGTGAGGTCGAGATCGCCACTCCAGTCCCGGGCCGCGAAGCCGCGCAGCAGGTCCCGGACCATGCGCGGCCGTGAGAAGAGCCGCTTGTACGCAGGATCATCCATGAGGCAGGCCGATCATATCGCGCCGAGGGCGACGCACTCCCGGCGGCCACCCGCTCGCCATCGGCACAGCCGTGTCCACCGACTGCCGATAGGACCAGCTCATCGGCACAACCACCGGCGTACGGCGAACGACGCACCGGCCCGCTCAGGCTCACTCGGCGCGCCTCGGCTCAAGACCCACCGCGAACACAACAGCATGCCCGCAGACCGCTCATCGGCTCGGCCCCATCTCCCGATGCACCTCGCCAGCCGTCGCAGTGTTCGCCTGCTGCGGGTGCTCGGCGGCGTGCCCTCGGCTGCTGTCGTCCACAGGCGATCGTTCACCGGTTTCAGACATCGCACGTGATGTGGATTCACGCGGTCCCGGTTCGCGGGAGAGTCCCTCGTTCGGCCCTTGGCGCTCCGCCTTGTCCTCGCCCACGCTGCGCTCGCGCTCTCGGGCCAGTAGCCAGTCCGAGATCCGCTGTGCGTCAACGGCCGCGGCGCGGATCTCCTTCGGGTCGTTCTCCAGCGCCTTGATCCACGAGCTGACGTAGGCGGCGCCGTGCCGGGGCTCGTGCCCGACGCCGAGCTGCTCGCCGGTCATCATCGCGGCGATCTCGGCCCGCAGCTCCTCGCGCGCGTAGGCCTCCGAGCCGAAGCCGCCGTGCTTCACCAGGGTCGGCCGGTTCAGGCGGTCCGGGTGCCCGGTCGCGTGGCCCAACTCGTGCAGCGCCATGTGCGTGTCGGCCGACTGCGACTCGAACTGGCTCCGGTCGGGCAGCACCACGCGGTCGTCCTTCAGGCTGTAGTAGGCCCGGTCGCCGGCGACGTGGTCGACGCGGACGCCACTGCTGCGGATCAGCGCCTCGGCGCGCTCGTGCCCCTCCCACTCCGGGGCGGCCTCGGCCAGCGACCGCAGCTTGAGTCCCTCGGTCTGCTCGACGTTGAAGACGTAGTGCAGCTTGACGATGGGCCGGTCCCGCTGGACCCATTCGAGCTTCTTGCGCCCCTCGTCATCGAGCACCGGGTTGCCGTTGTCGTCTCGGGCGGTCCGCTGCTGCCGCCACGGCAACGCGCGAGCCGACTTGCACGACTGCTCGTGCGATCCGATGATCGACCCGATGGCCACCCGAGCCATCGACGACCGCCCGCGGACCCGCACCACCGCGGGCGGGAGGCTCCTCCAGCCCACACTCCCACCCCGGTTGACGAAACGACCAGCGGAAGCCTCGAACAACCGGCGGAGAACACATCGGCCCCGCGACCCGCCTCCCCCCGGAAACCGCCGCCCCCTGCAAGACCGCGACCTGGGCCTGGAGCTAGGCAGAGACCGAGCGCCGACGCCGCGCTGACGCCACGCAGCCCACCCTCGCCCCGATCGACGCCTTCCCCGACGACTACGCCACGGCCGACGACCTTGCCGCCGTTCGTCTCGACGCCGACCCCGACGCCACCGGTCCGCACTCGCAGACCATCCGGGGACTGCTCGGCGGCGTCTGCGCCGGCTGGCGCGTCTGCCCGACCAGCGCCGAGCTCTACCACGCCCTGCGCGCCGACAACCCCAACAGACGCCAACGGTCCATCGCCACCGTGCTCATCAATGAGGCCTCGTTCAAGGACCTCGTCAACGCTCACACGGAAGGCGCGTTCACCTGGCGGTAACTCCCCCGGGCCGCCCGGCGCCAGGACGCCGTTCCGCCACGACGGATCCGCCTGATCAACGCCTTCGCGATCACCGCCGCACGGTGACACGCTCCGGCGATACTGCACGTCGAGTCGCGCGTCACCCCGGCGCCGGACAGAATGAGGGAGCGCCGCCCCCATCCCGATCACGCCGATGCCGGCCAACAACAGGCCGGGGCCGTTCGAGGCCCGCGTTGAAGCACCCGCCCAGCCACCGCGCCGGGTCGTACGCGAAGTGCCCACGCGGGCAAGACTCTCCCGGGCGCTGGCCGAACTCCCCGTAGTCGAATGTCGACACCGCCAGCCCGACCCCGCCGCCCACCGTCAGCCATCCCAGCGCCTTGCGCGACTGCGCCGTAGCCGGCGAGCCAGCACGATGGCGAAGGCTGCGATCACCGTGCGGGCGATTCTGCGTGTCGTGCGCGCCCTCCTGTGCTGCCCGAATCCACCCGCGGCAAGTTCATCGCCCGTAGCGCCGGCCCGAGTTGAGGGTGTCGTGCCCGTTGACGTGTCCCACGCCGACATCGTCCGTGCCGCGCGTGTCACGACCAGCTCCGCACCTGTCCTGCGGGTCATGCGGTCGGCGTTCCAGCGCGGCTCACTGATCCGCCTCGAACAGTCGACGAAAGGCCGCCTCGGCCCGGCGCAGCCCCGTATCGGTCAACATCACCGACTTGGCCCTGCTCACCGGATCGGAAATCAGCCCCTTGCGGTGAAGACGCGCCATCGCGTCCCAGTCGAACGACTTCCACGTGCGCGCGCCCATCATGGGATCACTCTCGAAGATTCCCAGATAGAGGAGCGCCAGAACGGCTTCATCTATCTTGTCGTCGATCCGTTCTCGACTCATCGAGAGCAAGGTAGCCCACTATCGGGCGGCACGCCAATGGCACGGAAAGCAGACTTGCAGTCCTGCGTCGAGATGCCCGCTCTCGACGTCGCAGCCCCCACGACCGCCTGCTCCATCACGCGCACGTGCTCAAGTGCGGCCCATGCAGTCTGGCGCACCAGCGTTCAGACATCTGTGGATGCAAGGTCGATCGATGAGCCGCGCGCCGGGCGGCGTGTCAACGCACTGTCTATGTGGATTATGTGGATTCGACCCGGCCACCGAGGGAGCGGTCATGGTCGTGTGTCAGCGCCGCCGGCGCGACGGTCCCCCTCGAGACGGGCCGCCCGCAGCCTGGAGGCGCGCTGGCGCACCGCCGCCTCGCTGCGGCCGAGCCGCTCGGCCAGCTCCCGCACGCGGCCGCCGCCGTGCTCGTAGTCGAGCGCATCGGCCAAGCGAACCGCGACGTCCTCACTCGGGGTCCAGCGGCGCGACATCGGTTACGTAGTAGAAGACCCGCGCTTCGCGCAACGCATCGTGGATGTAGCAGCACGCGCTACTCGATCTCGCCAGAGCCGGCATCGAGATACGGACATCGGAGGTTCATCTATGCTTCGCCCGCCTCGGTCTCCGCCTTCCCGGCTTCGCCGGCCTCGGCCGCAGCAGACTGCTCCCGACGCTCCGCCCAGTACTTCTTCATCCGCTCGGACGTCGCCTTCCGCGCCTCGTCCGACATGTTGCGCCGCCGGCGCGCGGGCTTCGCTGGTTGTGCCGACGAGCGCCCCGGCTTTCCGCCAAGCGCCGCAATCGCCGCATCGACTTTCGCGACACGGTCCAGCAACTCGGCCCGCTCGGTCTGGAGCAATGCTATGACATCGTTCATCGCCATTCTCGCTTTCATGAGTTCGCCATCAACTCCGCAGAATGGAATAGCATACCGTTATTCCACACCAGCGTCCGCCGCCGACCATCCTGGAGGTCCCGCACCACGTCAGCGACACGGCCCGAGGCCGCCCGAGCCCGGCCCGCACCGCGCCGCAGCCCGACTCTGGCTGCGCCGCGCGCTCGAAGCCAGTCCGTTACCTCGACCACCTCGACGCCGAACGTACGACCTTGGATTGATAGCAGCAGGCGGCGCGCATGTTGGCGTCAACCTCCCCCGCGCCCGATTCGACACCACAGCGCCATCGATGCGTTGTCCGTCAATGTGACGCCGACGTCAACTCCGCCTGCCTTTGCCGGCGTCGTGCAGATGCTCGCGCACGCGGATTCCTACGTCGTGGTCCCCCAGGGCAAGGGCGGCCGGACCGCCGCCGGTCCTCTCTCCCCAACGGCGTCGTCGCGCCTTGCTCGACACTCATGCCTTCGGCGCCGCAGAAGGCCGGCCGCGCGCGCCCTCGCCGCGTGGCCGTCCGGCGAGCCCGTGCGACATGCTTCGCGGTTCAGCCAACGTGTCCAGTCCTCGCCCAGCGGCGAGACCAGCTCGAAGCTGTAGAATCGGGCGTGCCCGTCTCCACAGCCTACCAGCCCGTGGCAAAAGTCGGGGAACCGGCCTGGCTCCGGCGCGATCGACCTCGTACACTGAGACACGATGGCAATGGGCAAGCGACCGGGAGCGCGACAGGGGTCGCCGCTGTGGGTGACGACGGCGGATTTGCCGACGAGTGCCGGGCATCCGTTCTTTGAGCGTCTGAACCGGGTTCTGGACGAGGGCGGGTTCGACGCTTTCGTCGAGGGACAGTGCGCGGTGTTCTACGCGGCGCGGGTGGGGCGTCCGAGTCTGCGTCCCGGGCGGTATTTCCGGATGCTGTTGATCGGGTATTTCGAGGGCCTGTCGTCGGAGCGTGGGATTGCGTGGCGGGTGGCCGACTCGCTGAGCCTGCGGTCGTTCCTGGACCTGGATGTGACCGAGGCGGCGCCGAACCACTCGACGCTGTCTCGGACGCGTCGGCTGATCGATGTGGAGACGCACGGAGCCGTGTTCACGTGGGTTCTCGAGCGGCTGTCGGAAGCGGGTCTGGTTCGGGGCAAGACGGTCGGCGTCGATGCGACGACGCTGGAAGCGAACGCGGCGATGCGGAGCATCGAGCGTCGGGACACGGGCGAATCGTACGAGGCGTTTCTGCAGCGTCTGGCGGAAGCCTCGGGGCTTGCGACGCCGACGCGCGCGGAGTTGGCGCGTTTCGACCGGTCCCGAAAGGGCAAGAAGACGTCGAACAAGGACTGGCAGTCTCCCCAGGATCCGGACGCGAAGATCACGAAGATGAAGGACGGTCGGACGCACTTGGCCCACAAGGCCGAGCACGGGGTCGACCTGGAGACGGGCGCCATTCTCTCGGTGAGTGTGCAGGATGCGTCGGCGGGTGATTCAACGACGTTGCCGGAGACGCTGACGACGGCGGCCGAGCAGGTCGAGGCGGTTCAGCCGGACGGTGAGGGCGTCGAAGAAGTGGTCGCCGACAAGGGGTACCACAGCGACAAGACGCTGGTGGCGCTCGACGAGGTTGGGGTCCGCAGTTACATCTCGGAGCCGGAGCGGGGTCGTCGCCGCTGGCAGGACAAGAAGACCGGGGAGACGCCGCCGCAGAAGCGTGCTGCGCAGAAGGCATTGTACGGAAACCGCCGTCGCATTCGTGGCAACCGAGGTCGTCGTCTTCAACGCCGCCGCGGGGAACTGGTCGAGCGGCCTTTCGCGCACCAGTACGAGACCGGGGGTCTGCGTCGGGTGTGGGTGCGCGGCCACGAGAATGTCCGCAAGCGGGTGCTCATCCAGGCGGCCGGCTGCAACCTCGGACTGCTCCTGCGCCGCTTGACGGGCGTCGGCACGCCCCGGAGCCTGCAGGGGCGGACTCTTTCGGCGATTTGCGGACTGATCGGGTGTCTGATCGACCGTTGGGAGCGTCTGACGGTCGCCTGGGGGCCGAAACGGGCACCGGCGACGCTCGCCGGCTCAATTGCTCATTGTCAAGCTGGCTGAGCCGACCGGCGCAGCGAGAGGCCTTTTGCCACGGGCTGCTATGAGCTTCTTGTTACGGCGGCGACCCAACCGACTCGCGTGCTCACCACAGAGGGAACCGAGGAACGGGACTACTCGGCCCAGAGACTGCGCTGCAAGATCCTGCGGAACGACGTGGAGGATGGGGCCCTCGCGTTGATCTTCGCCGTCGCCGCCCTGTCCTTTCACGATGCCCGCCCGCGCGGAACGTCAGACGTCGACTATGCCGAACGGGACGACTGGACGCTGGAGGATCTTTGCCAGCACCTGCACTTCACAAGGGGCACGCTGCACCTGGACACCGACTACGTGCGCGGTCGGATGATGAAGACATCGGTAACCGTATGGCCAACCGGGCTCGTCGGGAAGCGAGCGACACGAGCACCGACCGCCTCCGCCGGGGTAGTGGCGACGGCACGCGTGGAGGAAATACGGACCATCAATCGCCATCAGATGGCGTCACGGTGGATCGACCTGCTCAAGGGCAAGAAGCACCTGCGTCTCGTCTCCGGCGAGAGCCCGCCGCCACGCGCGAATCCGAGTGCACCGACCAGTCCGGCATGACCGGGCAGTCGACAGACGCACTCGAAGTGCTACCGCCATTCATGAAGGGGACTGCGCGGCCGACGACAGCGGGGAGCTGACCGTGACGGTGGAGAGAGCGCCGCTTCGCCCCCGGGGCTGATGCCGCGACTGCGGTCGTTCTACAGCGCGGTGAATCTGGGCGTGTTACCGGGTAGGCACGGGGGCGGTCACGAACGCGGCCCATCGGTCCATGAGCCCGCGCCGCTGGATGGTCGAACAGGTCGCTTCGCGCGTAACTCCGCTCAACCGCCCCCGCCCACCACGTGGGCAAGGGCCAGCTCCGCCACGTCCCTCGTCGCCGCGGACCGCTCCGCCGCCCATGTCCGGAAACTCGACCGGAAGCCGTGAACGTCCGCATCCGTCGCCGTAGCGCCTTGACCAAGGTGTTGCTGTTGAGCGGCCGCCCGCCCGCACCAGGGACGATCAGCGAGTCGGCCGCACCGTCAGCGCGAGACGACGCCGGCCCGATCGAGGCGATAGCGGCCGCACAGCACGCGCGTCGCATCGTCGAACATCCTCGCGCCCTCGGCCGGGTCCTTCCCGAACAGCCGGTCGAGACGCGCATGGTCGTAGAGCCGCGGATGCGTCTGGATGGCGAGCGCGACCGCCGAGAGAAGCGAGCGGCCCCAATCCTCCGTGCTTGCGAACCGCTCCGGAACCGGATGGACGACGTAGGCGGCGAGACCCCCGCGACATCCCGCCGGCGCATGGAACGAGCGCACCCGGTCCGAGTCGTGGAGCTTGACGGCGACGCCGGATCCGGCGCACAGACCGAGGATGCGGTCCTCGAGAACGACGGCGTCCTCCGGGCGACGGCAGTCCAGCTCGCGGAACGCCGCCGGCTCGACGCCGACGACGGGATCGAGCCGCGGACGCGGCTTGTTGAGGGGATGGCGGTTCCACCCGGCCGCCTGGTCGCCCACGAGCATGCGGAACATGGCCGGATCGTCAGGCGGGACCGGCAAGGCGTCCAGCGCGTCCCGGATCGGCCCCGACGAGACGCGCACCGGCACGCCGTCGACGACGCCGCGCAGGTCCGCCTTGCCGAGGAGGTCCTCGGCCGCCCGGGCGGCGAGCCACTCGCTGCAGTCCGCCGCGAGTTCCGCCGGGTCGAACTGCCGGAAGTCCGGCCGCGTCTCGGCCAGGTGCCAGGCGAACCAGCCGCCCAGCGTGTCGCCGTACGGCGACGGCGGCAGCGGCCGCAGCTCCGAACGCAGGGCATCGAGCACGAGCGGCGAACCCATCCGCTCGGTATACGCACGCGTCAGCACGCGCGCACACGCATAGGCCGAGTGCGGCGAACCCCACACGTCGGGGGCCACGGCGATGCGTTCGAGGAGTGCCGCGCGAAGCGCGGCATGATCGCCTCCCGCCGCGGCCGCCGCGAGGTGCGGCCTCCCCGTCGGGGCGGGGGGCGCCTGCAGCCCGCCCTGCAGATAGCCCAGCCCGCGCGCCAGCGCCCCCGCGTAGTCCGCCGACGGCCGCCTCGTGAGGCCGTAGAGGAGCAGCGACTCGACGGCCCGGGGACCCTCCTCGGCGTCGGCGACGTAACGACGGGCCACCCGCTTCATCAGGTCCGCCGCCCACTCGCCGTTCGACCGGAACGCCGACGGCGGCGGCTGGCTGACCACGACGGTCCCCTCCGGCAGGCCGCGAGGGGTCTCGGCCGGCGGGACCACGACCTGGACGCCTATCTCCGCCGCGAAGCGCAGCGCCGACCTCACCACGCGGCGCCGGCCCTCGCCGGTCCGTTCCGACCAGCCGAAGCGATCGAGGTTCTCGTGATCGACAGGCACGCAGGCCCGACCCACCCGGGCCTCGGGACGAGCCTCATCGACGAGGCGGGTCGTCCATCCCCCGCCGGAATGCGGCTCGGACACGCGGCTTGGCCGACTCATCCGGACCCTCCTCACTCACCGGCGGCGCCGGCGGCCGCGGCGGCCGCGCGGAACGCCGGCGACCGCCGCGAGATACAGGGCGAGCAGCAGCCCCGAGACGACGAGCCACAGCAGCAACGCGCCTGCGAGCTCCAGCGCCCGCTCATCCATCCGCAGCCTTTCCCTTGCCGCAGCCGACCGCGACCGCACGCACTACCGCGGCCACGCGAAGCGCGTCGAAAGCGACCACCCGCCTCAAACTGCGCGGGCCTGCTGACGCCGAACACGAGCGCCGGAGGCGGCTCGAACGCCGCCACGAGAAGCGCCCTGGCAACGGAACGCGGCCGAGGAAGCTCAACACCTCCTCACGACCCCTGGTGCGCCGCGCGGACGTACTCGTCGGCCGCGGGAGCCCGATACAGGTAGACGGGCCACGGCCGGCCCGAGGCGTCGTCCACGAGCACGACCTGGTGCGGGCGCCATCCGGGCACCGGCCACGTGTGCGAGACGACGCGCGTCCCGGGCCGCACGACCGGCTCCAGCCACGGGACGAGGACCTCGAAGCCGGCCGGCGGGAGGAACATCGTGACGACCGTCGCCCGGGACACCACCGACGGCAGCGTCATCACGTCGGCGTGCAGGAACGCCGCCCTTTCGCCGACGCCGGCCATGCCGGCGTTGTCGCGCGCCCGCGCCACCAGCCGCTCCTGGCGCTCGACGCCGATCGCGGTGGCACCCGCCCGCGCCGCCGACACCACGAACCGCCCGTCGCCCGAGCCGACGTCGACCAGGACGTCGCCGTCTCCGAGCGCGAGCAGCTCCATGACCGCGTCGACCACCTCCATCCGGCTCGGCTCGTACACCGACAGGGAGCGGCCCACGCCGCGCCACGAGTCGAACACCGGGTCGAGCGACCGAACGATCCGGGCGCCCGACGGGGACGACAGCAGCAGCACGGCGCCCGCGACCAGCGCCATCGGGAGCAGAGTCCAGCCGAACCGAGCCGCCCAGATCACGATCAACCAGGTCCGGATGCGCGCTGACACCTTCCACCCCCTCTCAGCAGGCCGGGACGTGCACGGCGGCGTCCCGCCCCGGCTCGAAACGGACGCCGCGCACGACGGCCGGACCGCACCCCGAGCGCTCGACCCTCAGCGTGTGCTCCTCCCCGGCCGCCGCCAGGAAGAGCACGAACCGGCCCTGCCGGTCGGTCCACCCCGTGACCTTCAGCCACGCCCGCGGCTCGAGGACCTCCACGAGATGCGGACGACCTCCGGCCGGCACCGGCGAGACGCGCCCCGTGGCCGGGCGCCACTGGGGCCGCGTGGCAACGACCGCCACGATGAGCAACCCGCCGACCACGAGGACCGCGAGCCTCCGAAAGCCTCCATCAAGCCGCATCATGCGAACTCCTCGCGCCAGCGCCGCCCGGCCGCGCGCGCCGCCCTCCCCGCCTACCAGCCGGCCCGCCGGACGGCGGGCACCTTCGACCAGCGCGTGAAACCCTGCACGCCGGCCGCCACGCCGATTCCCGACGGCGCGGCGACGGCCAGCGCGCCGCCCCAGCCGCTGCCGCGTGCGCCCGACTTCAGGCCGGCGTACACGCCGTACGCCGCCACGGCCATCAGCACGAGGGACGCTACCGACCGCTCGAACGAGCGCCGCTCGACCGCCACCGTCCCGAATCCCACCGGCTCGAGCTCAACCGCGGGGTTGGCGTACAACTCCGCCCAGTCGATCAACCCGGGCGCGAAATGCGCTTCGGCCGGGACGTACGTTTCCGCCAGAACGTACCCGTCCGCCGCGCCGGGCTCCTCCTGGGCCGCCGCGGCCGAAGCAACCACGAGCACGCACACCAACGACACCAACAGCTTCCGAGTCATCAGCACCTCCCCGCCTTTCAACGCGACTCCGACCGCAGACGCCGCCCCGGCATTGACAACAGCCCGCGCCTCCGAGCGCGGCTCGTTCAGGTCCGTGGCGAGCCGATCGACGCGCTCGCACATCGCCCGCGAGACACGGGTGCGCAACGTCTTGTCGAACCGATGCTCGAGCCGATCCTCACAGCCTGCTCTTTCACCGTCCGTTCCCCTACGGACCGGGCGGAGACACCCGATCGCCTATCCCGCACACGCGCGCCGGATTCGCCGCCAGGTCGCCCTGCAGCCGGCGCGCCTCCGCCTCGATCGCCGCGTGGCGGGCGACAAACGCCTCCGGAACCGGACGGCAGTCGCCTCCCGCGGCGCACGACACCGACGTCCGCCCATCGAAGCCCGCCGCGAGCCCGAGCAGCCCCGCAGCCCCCGCCACCTCCGACGCCACGTGAGTGCGGGCCCTCGCGACCCACGCGCCCCACAGCGAGTCGGCGCCGGACCCCATCAGATGGTCCCGCCGGCCGCAGTCCGCCCACGGCGACACCGGCGGCCCGAAGCGTCTCGCCTCGGCGGCGACCCCGGCTCCGGCATCGGCTCCCCCGTCCCACGGCGCATCGAGCTCGAGGCGCCCGGCAAGACCCGCCGCGCGGCGCAGGTCCCACGAGTGGGCCATCATCCGCGCCGCGTCGTCGACGAACAGCGAGGAGATGCGGCCCGCGGCCGCCGACGTCGCGACCCGCCGCTCGAACGAGCTCAACCGCGCGCGGCGCGCCGCCGGCACGCCGAGCTCGACGTCGCAATCCACACCGGAGACCGGCGCCGGGTCCGCGTCGGCCGGCCAGTCCGAACACGGCCGCATCGACTCGTACCGGGCGAGCGCGTAGGACTCCGCGACCGCCGCCTCGTGGATGGCCGGCGGGAAGTCGACCGACACGACCGCGTCGAACCCGGGAGCGGGACTGCCCGCCGGCACCGACGTGAAACCAGTGGAGCCGTCTTCCTTCAGGCAACGGACCGAGACCGTGCCAGCGGCGTAGTCGGTCCACCCGCCCTCGAGACGAGTCGCCACCGGGGGCACCACGCCCGGCAGGGCGGGACTGCGCACGAAGCCCCGGTCGACGAGGCAGGCGGCCGTGCCGTCGTCGCCGACGAGCACGCCCCCCGACTCGAAGAGCCGCGGCGCGCCGGCCGCGTCCCACCGGAGGCTGTACACGGTCACGACCGACCCGGCCGCGAACGACCCGCTCGCCGGCCACGGCACCGCCGACTGCCCGCCCGACTCGGGTATCCAGCAGTTGTGGCGCGACGCGGCGGCGGCGCGGCCCCCGGCCGGGAACCCCGCGTCGCAGACGAGCGGCGGCGACTGCGCCGCCACCGGCCCCCTCGGCGACGCCGCGACGACCAGTGCGGCGGCGCCAACGGCCGAGCCCAACAACCTGATCCACATCCGACTACCCCCTCCCTCGACCGAGATCGACGGCCCGCGTCCCGACGGGCAACTCCACCCCCGCCCGCTCGCGACTCTCCTCCCTCGCGGCGCGCCGGGGCTCCTCGCCGAAGCTGTGCTTCGCCACGAAGTCGACCTGGTGGTCGAGCTCCTTGTCGCGCTCGAGCGACTCGCGATCCAAGTTCGTCTCCATCCGCTGCCGCACCTGGGCGCCGACCTCCTGCACCAACGCGTTGCCGCGCCGCAGAACGTCGTCGCTCACCCGGGCCGAGTCCACCCCCCGCGTCTCGCCGGGCGGCTCGTAGGTCGCGTCGAGCTGCCGCGCCATCGCCGAGGCCAGCATTCCCGACAACGCGACCGTCTCCCGGCTGCCGGGCGTCAGGCTGGGCTTCCGACGGACGACGATGGCCTTCGCCGCCCCGTAGACGAGCGCCGACTGCCTCTCCTCGTCGCCGAGACCCTGCGGCACCTCGACCACGCCGCCCTTCCCGACGCGGAGCATGGCGTCGCGCCCGTGGCGCACCTGCCCTCCCGAGAGGGCGAGCATCGCCTTGACGCCGTCCGCGACGCTGCCCGGCAGGGGGACGCCGTCGGGATGGGTCCTCTTCCCGTCGAACCGCCAGTCGCGGCCGTCGAAGGCCTGGACCCCGCGGCCGCGCCAAGCCTGCGCCCACACCTCGACGCCACGGTCCCGAACCCGCTCCCGAAGGAGGTCGAAGTCCCGGTCCCCGGATTGCCGCGCCTCGAGCGCCCGGTCCTTCTCGCGCGCCGCCTGCCGCGTAATCGCCTGGTGGCGGTCCGCGTGAAGCTCCTTCAGCAGCTCCGGGACCGCACCGCTGCGGCCGCGATACTCGGCCCAGCGCTCCAGCCGCACCGCGCGCTCAGGCCCGGAGACGCCGGACGAAAGCTCCGCGCCGCGCTGCCGACGGTCGAGCTCCTCGGCGACCTGAACGAGGCGGCGGTGGTCCGACGCGCGGGCGCCGTCCGCCACCGACGCCGCGCTGCCGGTGGCGATAGCGCGCGCGGCGCCCGGAGACGACGCGGCGGCCACCGCCAGCGGATCGGCGCTGGAGCGGACCAGCCCCGCCATCAGGTACCGGCTGCTTCCCAACACCCGGCCCACCGCCCTGAGGCGCCCCGGTCCCGCCGAGGTCCCCCAGCTCAGGAGCCTCGACGACACGGCGGCCGCCACCCGCCCCCGCCGCGTTTCGGCGAGCTGCAGCACCCGGTCGAAGCCCTGGGCGCGCCGGCCGAGGAGGCTCCGCACCGGACCGCGCGGGGCGCCCTCGATCGCCGCGCGATCTAGACCCTTCGCCTCCGGAACCACGGCGTGGCCGCGCATCCGCTCGAGCCACGCCCGCCCGCCGAGGCTGAGCGGCAGCCCGCCGAGATCCGCATCGGCGGGCAGCTTCGACGGAACGCGGTCGAGGCGCGCATCGATCTCGACCCGGCAGGCGGCCCCGTACGGACGCTCCAGCGCGGCGGCCCGGCCGGCGCAGGGCCCCGACCGAAGCGCCGCGCGGCCCGCGGCCCAGCGCGCCTCGTCCCGGTCCGCCGCCGCGGGCTCCTCCCGGCAGCGGGCGAGATGGCGATCCCGGAGATCCGACGCGAGACCGCGCAGCGGCGACGAGACGGGCGGCTCCGCGCCGCGCGCCTGCCGCTGCCCGTCCCGGACGTCCGCGCACAGACTCACCAGCACCGGGTCGCACCCCACGGCCTCCAACGCGCCCTGGCGCAGCGGCGACTCCTCGATCGACTCCGCCAGCTTCGCCAGCGACTCCGGACCGCGCGCAGCCGCGACCATCGCCGACGTACGGGTGAGGTGGCCGAGGACCAGGGCGCGAGGACTGCCGACGAAATCCGCCCGCGCCTCGCGCGCCGCGGCATCCCCGTCCGGCGAGGGGATCGGCGGTACGATCCCGCACGCCGGGACGAAATCGCCCCGCCCGCCAAGGGCCGCGTGAAGCGACTCGACGCTCTCCTGCCTCGCCGAGTCGACCTCCTCGCTGAACTGCCGCCGGGCTGCGTCGATCGCACCGCTGACCGCGCCGTCGCCCTCCGTCCTCGAATGGACGGAGCGCGACGCCGGGCCCAGTCGGTACCCGTCGCCGAGCGACTCGTTGACCTCCCCGACGACCTGCTCGCGGACCGCCTCGAGCTCCTCCCGGAACTCGGTCCTGCCCGCGGCGAGCTGCTCCTCGATGCCGCGCGCGACGGCGGCGGGATCGCCGACGCCCCTCAACTTGTCGAGGCCCTTGTCGAACCTGGCCACCGCCCTCCGGACCGCGCCGTCGAAGCACTCCACGACGTACTCGCAGACCACCCGATCGGGGTGGTCCGCCGCACGCCCGAGCCGGCTCGCCAAGCCCTCCCCTTCTCCGCCGCGCCGGGCGCCGCCCCGGCCCCGAGCGGCGTCGGATTCTCCCGCGGCGGGCTGCGACTCGGCGCCGCCGCTGGACGCCGGCCGCTCGTCCGCGGTCGGCCGCTCCGACCCGGCAGCGGCTGGATGTGTCCCTCCAGCGCCACCAAGACCGCCGCCCGCCACACGATCCGGCTCGCGGTCCTTCGCCGACGAGTAGTGAGAACCGCCAGCGAGGAAGGCCGCGCCACGCAATGCGAGACAGCCGTCCCGCACGGCGCGGTCGGCGCCGGCGGCGTCCCGCCCGAACGCCTCCCGCTGCCGCTCCTCCCAGGCCCGGGACGACTTCTCGAGGTGGGAGTCCCACGCCGCCTCGTCGAACGCGCCCTGCCGAGGCGGAAGCGCCGGAAAGCGCGGCAGCTCGTACCATGACCCGTCGGCCCGGCGGTGAAGGACGTCGGCGGCCGCCACCATCGGCTTCACCTCGACCAGCGCCAGGTCGAACTCCGTGACGCCCGCCTTCCGGCACAAAGCCCCCAGCTCCTCGGCAACCTCGGCGCCAAAGTCCCGGTCCCCGGCAATCGCGCGGTCCACCTCGCGGTACAGCGCCCGGACGCAGGCCACCTGCTCGCCCCACGACCCGTCCGACGCCACCTCGCGGACATGCTCGAAGCCGCGCGTGAGCCCCAGCCGGTCCTGCCACCTTGCTGCCACGTACTCGTCCACCACGTCCTGCAGCGTCCGCGAGGCGCCGGGCCCCGGCACCTCGAACGTGGCGGCCAAGGCCTTCGACCGCGGCCCCGGCGCTACCCGCGCGGCGCGGTCCTCGGCCGGGCCCAGCAGCGCCTCGACGCGCCTGGCCGCCCGGAGCTGGTGCTCCCGCTCACGAGCCGCGTCGGCCTCGGACAGCGCCACGCCTACCCTCCCCACACGAAGACGAGCGAGACGAACACGCCCGCCACCGCCCCGGCGAACGCCCCGGCGAGGGACCACCACCAGAGGCCGCGGCCCACCGTCGACGCGTGCTCGACCCACTTCGCGGCCACCTTCTCGGTCGCGAGCACCTCCGCATGGGCGCCGCCCACCCGGTTGAGAAACACGTCCGCGGCCCGAACGATGTCGTGGAGCCTGTTCCCGATCCGCCCGCCCGACCGCTCGGCGAGCTCCAGGCTCGCCTGCGCCGAGAGCGCCGTCTGGATGAGCACGTAGGCGAGCGACTCCATCTGCCTGAGCCGGACCTCGACCGCGGCCCCCGACGCCCCCGCGGTCCGCTGGACCTGCTCGATCACGCCGCGCAGCTGTCCCGCGAGCGCCTCGGCGGCAACCGACACGCGGTCGCGGTCCTTCGCCGCCTCGATGTCGCGCATCAACTGCCCGACGTCCACGCCGGCGTGCGCCAACTGGGCCACCACGAGATCGGCCACGGCCTTGTCGCCGACGCCGCGGAGCGAGAGCAGCTCCGAGATGACCGCGGCCGCCCGGCCCGCATCCGGACTCGGCGCCGCGCCGCGGCCACGCCGTTCGGCGAGCGCCGCGACTGCCGCACCGACGCCCCCGGCGCCCTCCCCGGAACCGTCCCGGGAGCCGGCCCGCGACGGCGAATCCTCGCGCTGCGGCGAGTCTGCGGGCGGCTCGCTGCCGCGCTCCTCCTCCTCGCGGCGGCGCCGAGCGTCCGCCTCGGCCTCCGCCAGCGCGGTCGCCGCATCCACGTCTCTCGCCGGCTCGCTCTCGACCAGACTCATGCCGCCTCCGAAGAAGAAGGAACCGAAGAAGAACGCCGCCGCGACCCGCGCGAGCGCCAGAGCCGGCGCGTCGCCGGGCTCCGCCGGGTGTCGCCGAGCGACCGCAGCAGGTCCGCGACCGTCACCGGCTCGGACGGACTCACGTAGAGGCCCGGCACGCCGGCCACCCGCTTCCACGCGGGCCTGCCGCCGGAAGCGTCCTCTACCCCCGCCGCGGCCGGCGACTCCTCCCACACCGTGCGCGTCAGCCAGCCGCCGGTCCGCGGCTCGTAGCCCAGCACCGCGACCGCCTCGCGGACCGCCCGGCGGCCGTCCTCCCGCGCCTGGCGGACGACGAGCTGGAACGCGGCGGCCACCGAATGGCAGACGGCATCCCAGGGCAGCCCGTCGCCCGCCTGGAGCGCACACGTCGCGAGGCGGTTGAGGGCGCCCACGCACGTCGACGCGTGAATCGTGCTCAGCGACCCGCCGTGGCCGGTCACGAGCGCCTGAATCACGTCCGCGGCCTCGGCGCCCCGCACCTCCCCGAGCACGACGTGGTCCGGGCGGTGGCGCAACGTGTGGCGGACGAGCTCGCGGATGGTCACGCCCCGCTCGCCCGTGCCCACCGCCCTCCCCTCGAGCCGCAGGGCGTTTCCGTGCGTCAACCGGATCTCGATGGTGTCCTCGATCACCACGATGCGGTCCTCTTCGGGAAGCAGGCCCACGCACGCGTTGAGCAGCGTGGTCTTCCCCGACCCGGTGCCGCCCGCGATGAGGACGCTGCCGTCCCGGCGGAGCGTGTCGCGCACGGCGGCGAGCACCGGGCGCGGCAGCGAGCCCATCCCGACGAGATCCGCTGCCGAGAGCAGGCACCGGCTGAACCGCCGGATGCTGATGGCCAGCGCCGTCGACGCGGGAGGGGCCGCGATCGCGACCCGCGAGCCGTCGCGCAGCCGGAGATCGGCGATCGGCTGCCGCCGCAGGTCGAGCCCGCAGCCGCGCGTCATCAGCGCCGTCGCCGCTTCGATGTCCCGCTCGGTGAGCCGCCCCTCGCCGACGGGGACCCGCTCGAGCCGCCCGCCGCGCTCGACGAACAGGCGGCCCGGCCCGTTGACCATGATCTCGGAGACCGAATCGTCGCCGGCGAACTGCCGGAGGTCCGGCAGGTGCTCCCCCACCTCCAGCAGGCTGGCCTGCGTCTCGACCATCAGAGGTGCCCCTGCTCCCTGGCCCGCCACCAGGGAATGCGCCTGCCGAGCTTGCCGACCAGAAAGTCGGGGAACAGGTAGCAGCGCACGGCGTCGGCCACCTCGCGGCCGTTGAACGCCTGCACGATGGCCTGGAAGTTCCCCATCACCACGAAGTCGCGCGGCGTGAACAGCGCCTCGCGCCGCTCCTGGTAGCTCTTCGACAGCCCCGCCGACGAGCCGCCGCCGCCCGCCCGGCCCGAGAGGAAGCTGACCCCCGCGCGCGCCGTGTTCTCGCTCACGCTGTAGGAGGCGACCATGCGCGAGACCTGGCCGCACAGGTCCGACGCCGTCTTCGCCGACCCGTCGTCGGCCAGCGGCAGGAACACCCGCGTCCTGAGCGTCTGGATCAGCGTCCGCCAGCCCTCGCCGGCCCCCAGCGCCGAGCGCAGCGACGAGAGCGACTGCGTCGCGAGGAGCGGAATGCACTTGCTCTGGCGGGTCAGCGCGAAGGCGTCCGCGTCGCCCCCCGAGTCGCCCTCGGCGCCGGTGACGAAGCGCTGGTACTCGTCGACCACGAACAGCACCGGCCGCCAGTACTTGCCCTCGTTCCACGCCTCCTTCATGCGGGACGGCCGCAGCAGGAGCGTCGAGAGCCACGCCTGCTTGAGCATCACGCCCAGGATGCGAGAGAGGTTCGGCGACGAGCCGGCCGGCATGTTGAGGGCCAGCACCTTGCCCGACTCCATCAGGTCGTAGAGAGGCGGCAGGGCCGGCGGCCCGCCCATGGCGGTCCCGGTCTCGTCGTGCGGGCACGGCGGCGCGAACTTCCGCCCGACCTCGGGCAGGTCGAACGCCGCGAGAAACACCGCCAGGCCCGTGACGATGTTGGTCCGCGTCTGCTCGGGGATGCCCATCCAGTCCTGCCGGTACCACCGCAAGAGCCCTTCGCGGGTCGCGTACTGGTCCACCTTGAGGTGCTTCTGCGCCTCCCGGTCCAGCCCCCACGGAGCGCCCCGGTAGCTCTCCTCCATCCGGAAGGGCACGCCGGTCTCGCGAAGCGCCGCGGCCACCGGCTCGATGTCCTCCCGCGCGTCCTGGCGCGTGCACATCCGGCCCCTGCCGACGTCGCGCCACGTCCACAGCTTGAGCTTCTTGGCATGCTCGCGGTACTCCCGCCAGCCGACCACGACCTCCCACACGTCGGGACAGTTCCACCGCGCGTCGAGCGTCGCCTTGAGCGCGTCGACGTCCGCGCCGAGCGCCACCTGGTCGAGCGAGTACCGGTAGATGTCCCGGAGCGTGACCCAGGGGGGGTCCTGCAGCCGCTTGAGCTCGATGATCCAGCGCGCCAGGTTCGAGTAGCTCTGCTGCCAGAAGGGCTCCTTCGACCGGCCGTAGAGCTGGTTCAGCAGCGAGGCGATCGTGTGCGCCAGATCGGACGAGGGCAGCCACGGCGCGTCGAGCGGGTTCCACGCGAACCCCTCGCGCTCGAGGTTCAGCTCGCGGTAGTCCTCGCCGCGCCCGCAGTCCTCGAGGACCTCCTTGGCCTCGTGGCAGAAGTCGCCCTTCACCTCGAGGATGAGCCCCGCCGCGCGGCGCTCCTCGTCGCGCGCCCGCCAGCTCAACAGCTGCCGCGTGAACGGCTTCATGCACGAGGCCGTCTTGCCCGTGCCCACCGCGCCGAGAATGAGGGTCCCCGTATAGAGGGCCTTGTCCCTCAGCACGAGCCACTTCGGCTCGCGGACCTCGCGCACCTGGTTGGGGTGGTGGACCTCGCCGATCACGATGCCGGGCTCCTCGTCGTCGGGCGACAGCGGCCACGGGGGCAGCCGCGTCAGACCGGCGCCGCGCGGGCCGGCCCGCTCGAACCAGACCCGCCACACCGACTGCGCCACGGACCCGATCACGAACACGATCACCCCGGGGGAGACCGCCGACCACACGACCACCGGCCAGTACCACCGCGGCGTCTGTTCCGCGATGAACAGCAGGAAGCGGTCGTCGAGCGGCAGCGGGTGGAACCACACCCACCAAAGCGTGACCGTGCCCGCCGCGAGCAGCCTGGCTACCATTGCTCCGGCAACCCCTCCGCCTCCCACACCCCGGTGTCGGCGGCCCGGGCCGCGAGACCCGCGCGGCGCGCCTCGATGCGCTCGGTCAGCGCCCCGAGGCGCCCGGCGACCTGCTCCGCGCCGCCGTAGGCCGCCACGACGGGCGGGTGGCCGCCCTCGAGGCGGCGGGCCTCCTGCCGGCTGAACCAGATGTCGCGGACCGCGTCGACGGCCGCGCGGTCGGCCACCCACGACGCCAGCAGCCGATCGACGGCCGGGTCGGCTGCCCGCGCCGCGGACCGGACGAGCCGGACCGAGACCGAGACGCCCGCCGCCCCCAGGGCCTCGACCAGCGGCGCGTAGTGCCGCCACCACGTCCGCAGGGAAGCCGCGTCGTCCACCAGGTCGCCGTCGACGTGCGGCCGGACGAGGACCAGGCGGTCGGCGGCGTACGCCATCAGGGGCCGGTCCGGGAAGTAGACGTCCTGACTGCTCGACGCGCCGTAGGACCGCAGGGGAAGGGCCGGGCGCGCCGCGCCGAGAGACTCCGCGAGGGCGACCTGCGCGTCGATCGACAAGACCCACGGCCAGGACGGGGACGAGAGCGCCGCCCACACCTTGAGCACGCGCTCGACGATGCGCGGCCACTCCGACGGGTCGAGCGGGCGCCGGTAGCGGCTGTTCTCCGCGCCCACGGCCCGGTAGAGACCCTTGCCGCTGCAGTGGTAGACCACGCCGGACCGCAGCCGGTGGTTCACCAACCCCTTGTCGCGGCCGAACGCCCGGCGCCACGCCCCGGACACCTCGACCTCCAGGAAGCGCTGCGTGCGCGCCGGGCGCTTGTCGTCGTCCCCGATCCAGCGCGCCGCGAACTCCCGCACGAACACGCCGCCGGCGAGCACCACCAGCGCCACGAACCGCGCCGCGCGGGGGGTGAAACCCGCCTCGGCCAACGCCTTCTCCGCACGCTCCAACTCCATGGCCTACCTCTCTTCCTGCGCCGCCGTCCTGACCACCGTGTCCTCGAGGAACGTGATCACCAGGCCGATCGGGTTCGCGAACACCAGGTCCTCGGTGACCTCGGCGAACGCGAACTGGAGATTCACCGACCAGGGCTCCGACTCCACCGCGCGGCCCGCCGCCATCCGCACGCGGTCGAAGGCGATCTCGGCGTCGTGGGGCGGCGACGGGTTCGGCAGCACGCGGATGCGCACGTTCTCGACGACGACGTCCCCGTCGCCGCCGGCGCCCGCGATGAACTCGGCGACCTCGGCCCCGTACTCCTCCGAGAGCTGCGCGCCGATCTCGTCGCTCGTGAACCAGAAGCTCTCCTCCCAGCGCGCCTCGACGACCGCCCGCTGGCGGCTGTACTGCCCGGCCACGAACTCGCGGAGGAAGTACGAGACCTCCGCGCCCGCGGGCTCGATCGCCTCCGGGACGTAGTCGACGACCTGCGCCCTGCCCACCTCGTTCACCCGCACGACCACGGGCGGCGGAAACGGACGCCGGGAGACGCCCCAGAGCGCCACGAGCGCCACCGTCAAGCACAGGCCCATCACCAGCACGACCGCCCGGTAGTGCCGGGCGCGCGTGACGTGCTCCGCCCAGACCTCGATCAGCTCCTCGCTCTCGATCTCCACGTCCCTCGGCCCTCCCGCCTACTTCTCGCCGTCTCCCCGCGACATCCGGCCCGCCGCCTGCGCCCCGCGGGCCAGCGCCCCCGCCGCGCCCTTCATGCCGGCCGAGGCCGCGCCCCTCGCCGCCATCGAGAGCCCCGCCGAGGCGAGGCCCCCGCCGACCGCCGCCGCGCCCCTCGCCGCCGTGGCCGCCGCGCCCGCCGCCACCGCCGTCAATCCGGAGCTGAGGTTCTGCGAGCCGCCGATCATCACCTGCGTGACCTCGCCGACCTTGAAGCTGATCAGCAGCGCGGCGAGGATCACCGGCACCCACGTGCCCGTCCGCTTGATCACCTCGACGAACGAGTGCGTGAACGCCTCCCCGCCGCCCTCGACGCCCACCGTCGCGAGGCTGCCGACGAACTCGTTGATGCCCGCCAGCGGATAGGCGGCGAGCTCCGCGATCATCCGCAGGATGAGCGCCGCCACGACCACCTGGAGGCTGTACTGGATCAGGGCCTTGACCCACGACCAGAACAGGAACGAGAGCTGCTCGACAAGAAGGAACGGCACGAAGACCGGCCCGAGCAGCGTGAGGATGCCGATCGCGACGTTGGCCCACACCACCTGCGTGTAGACCAGGAGCGTCGCGATGAGCAGGATCAGCACGCTGACGAGCACCACCCCCGCGGCCTGGCTGATCGCGAACACCGCGGCGGCGAGCTTGCCGACGGCCAGCATCCCACCCGGCATCGCCGTGAACGCGATCCCCAGCTGCCGGTAGACGTTGGCGAGGGTCGCGTAGACCAGGTCGTGCATGCGGGCGAACGCCCCGCCGGTGCCGTTCATCGCCGCCGCCAGCGCCTGCCCCTGCCCGACCACCAGCTCGATGAACGTCTGGTTGCCGAAGAGCGCATAGGGCGTGTAGAAGCCCTCGAGCACCATCAGCGGGAACGCGATCCAGAGCAGGAACGTCGCCAGGCCCCACATGTCGAGGCGGCCGCCCATGGCCACCTTGAGCCCCTGGACGACGACCATGATCAGCGCGATCGCTCCCCACAGGCGCAGCCCCAGGTCGTAGAAGTAGTCGCGGATCGTGACGCCCCCGAAGGCCGCGGGAAGCGGCTCGCTGACGAGGGACTCGACCGCCGCCTGCACGTAGTCGAACGACCACCTGGTCGCCGAACCGTCGGGGTCGACGGGCGGTTGCGCGCGGACGGCCGGCGCCAGCACGCCGGCGCCAGCACGCCGGCCCCGAGCGCCGCCACGACCGCAACGAGCGCCGCGCGGCGCCCGCGGAGGGACCTGCTCATCGATCCACCCACGCCCCCATGAAGCCGCCCGAGCCGAGAGCGGACATCGGGTCGTTGCCGATGTCGTCCTCGATGGGGTCGAACTCCATCGCCGTCAGCTCCGCCAGCCGGTCCAGCGTCCGCCGGGTCTGCTCGGCGTCCTCGTAGGCGTCGAGACGCGCGCCGCGCGCCTCCGCCCGGAGCTCGGCGGCCCGCAGTGCGAGCGCGCCCGCCGACTGCCCCGCGCCAAGCGCCGCGAGCTCGGTCGACACGCCGTCCGCCTCCGCCTGGCTCAGCGCCGGCGCCGGATCCGACGGCCCGCCCATCAGCCGCCGCGTCGAGTCGAGGACGCGGCGGCTGTCGTCGAGCATGCCGCGGCCCGCGTACTCGCCCGCGACGCGGTCGCCGAGGACCGCGGCGGCGGCGAGGCGCGTCTCCACGGCGGCTGCATGGCGCAGATCCAGCACGCGGCGCCGAAGCTGCTCGATCCCCCGCACCTCGTCCCGCAGCTCCGCCGGCAGGCCCGCGTCATCGACGAGCGCCTGCCAGACCGACGCCTTGCCCGCGCTCCACCCAAACGGCTGCGAATCGAGGAAGTCGAGAAAGCCCCGGACCGACCCGAAGTCGTGGCTACCGATTCCGCGCGCCGCCTGGTAGTCGGCAACCGCGTCATCGACGAGAGCCCTCGACTGCGAGACCGGCTCCCAGAGCGGCCCGAGGTCGGTCAGGTCCGAGAAGATCCCCCGCCAGTCCGCCAGCGAGCGCGCCGACGACACCACCCCTCCCGGATCGAGCAGCCCGCGCATCTCGGCCCCCGCCTGCGCGACGTGCGCCTCCGCCGTCGACACCATGGACCGGATCTGCGAGAGCATCGCCGTGACCTGCACCAACATTCCGGCCCAGCCGGCATCGACGCCCGCCGGCCGGCCCAGCAGCAGCGCTACGGCCAGAATCGTCACCACGAGCTGCCTCATCCTCACGATCCACCCCCTCGCCCCACGAAGAGCCCCCGCCCGAATGGCGCGGCCGCGGCGTTCCGCGCGTGAAGCTCCGGCGTCAGCACGTAGGCGCGGCCCGCCGGCGTGTCGAGCGAGACGTCGAGCGACGCCAGCGCCTCGAGCCGATCGAGGCGCAGCTGCTCCTGGCGGCCCGCCTCGACCAGCGCGCGCTCCTCGGCGCGCCGCACCCGGTCGGCCTCCTCCGCGTCGAGCTTGAGCAGGAGCGCGTCGATGTTGGCCTGCGCCTGCCCCGCCGCGATCAGGAGCGAGCGGTGCTGCGCGCGCGACGCGCACACCCCCTGGCCCGCGCCCCCGTCTCCCCGCGCTGGGCAGTCCGCCGTGCCGAGCGCCTCGACCGAGTCCGCCAGCTTCTGCCGGAGCCCCTCGCGCTCGTCCGCCGTCCACGCGCGCGACGCCGGGCACACGACGACGCCGCGGCTGTCCGCGTCGGCCTGCGTCCGCCCGCACCCGAGGTAGAGCGCGATGGCCACCAGCGCCTCCTCGGCCAGCTGCTCGCGGTGATCCGCCTCGGCGAGCTCGAGCTCGAAGTCGGCCGCGCGGATGCCGTGCCGCTCCTCGAGCGCCTCGGCCGCGACGGCATCGATCCCGGGGAGGTCCGCATAGACCGCGGCTGCCGCGGGCAACGCGTCCGGCACGCACGGCGTAGCGGCCAGATCGCCGGGCGGCAGCGACGCGCAGTCGGCAAGCTCCAGGGACCGCGGATCCGTCCCGCCGAAGGCGCTCAGGTCGATCGACGCGCCCTGCCCGAGCGCGAGCCGCATCTGCCCCGCGAAGTCGTCGATCGGGTCGACCAGCCCACGGTACGAGCTCAGCGCCTCGTCCCTGATCCGCATCATCGTGTCGCGCATGGCCATCAGGTTGCTCACCACCGAGGCCATCTGCCCGACCACGATCCAAGCAGCCGGGTCCAACCCGAAGAACGCCCGCGACGGGCGCACGGCTGTTCCGAGCAGCAGCAGCACCAGCACCACGACGACGTACGCACGCGCCGGTCGACTCATCGCGCGCTCCTCTTCTTGTTGACTCAACTTCTTGTTGACTCAACCCCGCGGCACCAGCAGGTCCTGCGTCAGGTAGATGCGGACGGGATGCCCCGCCCGCACGCGGACCTCCGGCAGCCGGTTCATGAACCTGTCCAGGAACCTGATGGCGGCGACGGAGAACTGTTGCCTGGCCGGATCGAAGTACCCCTGGGCCCCGCCGCCGGCGGAGAGCCCCGCGAGAAGGCCCACCGCCCCCACCGCGCCGATGGTGCTCAGGTAGTGGCGGTTGACCTCGTCGGTCAGCCCCGTCTCGCCGAGCGCCGAGAGGCCCTCGAACCCCATGCGGACGGACCGCCCGTCGGGGAACCGCAACCGGTTGAACGTCACCGCGAGGCGCGTCTGGAAGCCGCTGTCGACCGACCGCGCCTGCCCGAGCGCCAGCGTCCCCCGGGGAATCACGACCCGCGTGCGATCGGGCGTCCGCACGGCGACGGTCAGCCGCGCCCGCGCCGGCCCCGTGAGGTGAGTCGCCCGGGGGAATCGCACCCCCGGGCGCTCGCAGAACTGTACGTGAACGTCTCCGCTCATACAGCTCCCATCATCCAGCCGCCGGCGTCAGCCCCAGCAGATGCCAGTGGGCGAACAGCCGGGGCTCGCGACGCGCAAGACCCCCGAGCCAATGTGTGGCGCGGCGGCGATGGCGCCGGAGCCTCTTGTATTTCCGCATGGCCCATCGAACCAACAGACCGTTGAGGTGGCGAAAGACCGAATACAGGGCCGACTTGTAGAAGCGGCCGTAGTACTGAATCCAGCCGCGAAGGACCGGATTCCACATGCGGGCCAAGTCGTCGATGGCCTTGTCGCTGCGCCGAGGGAGGTGCCAACGCCGCATCGTCTGCCGCATCCGCGTCGCCGCCGCATTGCTCACCGCCGGGATGAAGCTGATGAAGTACCGACCCCATCGATTCTTCGCCCGACGTGAACGAAACGTGTAGCCCAAGAAGGTGAACTGCTCCGTGGGATACTGCCCCGGCCGGTCGTCATCCTTGCAGTAGACGATACGCGTCTTCTCCGGATGCACCTCCAGCCGGCATTGCGCCAGACGACGTTGGATGTGCGACAGGACCTGCTGCGCCTGCGCCTCCGTCCGACAGTGCGCGACGATATCGTCCGCGTACCTCTCGAACGGAACGTCCGGGTGCGTGGTCCGCATCCAGTCGTCGAACGCGAGGTGCAGGAAGATGTTGGCCAGGAGTGGGCTCGCGACGCCCCCTTGGGGCGTCCCCGTCGTGCGCGGCACCAGGGTTCCGTCGTCCTGCTGCATGGGAGCGGTCAGCCACCGCTGCACATAGAGCAGAATCCACTGGCACCGTGTGTACTTCCTGACCGCTCGCATGACGAGCGAGTGGTCCAGGTTGTCGAAGAAGCCGCGGACGTCAAGGTCGATCACCCAGTCGTAACGCCAGCATCGCTGCCGGGTTGCCGTGAGTGCGTCGACCGCTGACTTCCGCGGGCGGTACCCATACGAATCGGGGTGGAACTGCGGCTCTACCTCCGGTTCCAGGTACATCTTGACCACCGTTTGGGCAATTCTGTCGGCGACAGTGGGTACGCCCAAGCGGCGCTCGCTTCCGTCCTTCTTCGGTATTCCAACCGAACGGACCGGAGGCGGGAAGTACGTGCCCGACGACATCCGATTCCAAATCCGGTAGAGATTGTTCTTCAGGTCCTGCTCGAACATCTCGACAGATTCGGCGTCGACACCAGCTGCTCCGTGGTTCGCCTTGACTCGAGTAGGCCTCCCAAACCACCCACTTGGAAATACGAAACGGCTTCGCGTGGCTCGACGGCTCCTCCCGCCCGCGCGGTTGACCGTCAGGACACACTGGATGACGCGACCCCTTTGCTCCATCGAGTTTCCTCGACTTCATCGCTCGTACGGGTCGCTCCGCCCCTGTGCCTCGCATCGGGCTTCTCATCCTCGGGGGTCGGCCCCTTGGATTTCTCCCTTCACATCGAGGCGACAGGTTCCCACGTTCCACACAAGGGCCTGGTGCAGGGTCACGCCACCTTTATGCCGGGTGCCGACCAGCCAAGCTGCAGGCTCCCGCTGGACCTGTCCCGGGTTAACGACTCGCCCCGGTTTCGACACCGTCCCTACGCTTTCGACACGTTGCCGGTGGTTCATTCACTTCGTCTCCCTGCACCCTACCTGACGCGGTCGCGCCGCGCCGTTTCCGTGACGCTTACCACCTCGGCTCTTGACCGAGGCAGCGCACGGCGGTTTGGAGCCTCCCCCTGCCGGGCGGCTCCGAGGGGCCTGCCCTCATCCCTCGTGCAGCATGGCTGCAGCTAGGCGGCCATCGCGGCCTCCTTTCTGCGCCTTCGTGGCGCACAGTCGCCCGCGAGCCGGGTCTCGAGGACCGCCTGCATCATGCGGCCCTCGTAGACCAGGTCGAGCCCCTCCGGCACGTCCGGCCAACGGACCACCGCCGCCGAGCCGCGGCCGCTCGAGTCCGAGACGCCCAGGTCCGGTCCCGGCGCGTAGAACTCCGTCAACGAGACCGTCTCCGCTACGCCGCCGGACGGGCCCGGCGCGCCGTCGGGAGCCGCCGGCTCAACAACGCCCGGCGCGGCCGGCCGCTCCGCGGGCGCGCGCACCCGCGCCCCCGGCCCGGCGGCTTCCGACCGCAGAAGCGCCCGGAGCTGCTCGTCCAGCGCGGGATCGCCGGTAAGGGCCGGCGGCGGCGGGTCCCGCGGCGGCGCGGGCGGCGCCGGACCCGGGTCCCCGACCACCGCCGGCGCGCGCAACGAGGCCGTGAACCGCTGCAACTCCTCGAGACGCATCGCCTCGCGCAGCTCGCGCTCCTCCACCGTCTCGAGCGTCGTCTGGATGTCGCCGGCCACCTCGCCCGGCGGCAACCCCGCGGCGTCGGCCCGCTCCCGGATGCGCTCGGTCTCCAGGAGCGCCGACCGCGCCGCCTCGAGCTCGCGCCGCGCATCGCGCATGCTCTCCTCGCGGGCGCGGTCCTCCTCCTGCTCGCGCGCCGCCGCCTCCGCCTGGCGCTGCTCCTCGAGCCGGGCCAGGTCCTCGCGGAGCCGCTCGCCCTCGCGGAGGACCGGCGCGACCACGCCGCGGACGTCGGCGACGACCGCCTCGATCGCCTCCTGCCCGCCCGCGACGGCCGACTCGTCGGGCGGGACCCCGGATCCGGTCAGCAGCATCACGAGGATCAGCACCGCGGCGATCCCCAGCGCCACGTAGACCGGCAGGTTCTTCGGGACGACGCCCGTCGGAACCTTCAGATCCCAGCTTCCTGCCACGGTTCAGCCTCCCCCCGCATCCGCCAGGGCGCCCCGGCGCCGAGCTCGCCGACCCCGAGAATCCCCGCCGGCACCACGCCGTCGACGCGGATCACCAGGCCCGCGCCGAGCACCTCGTGCGGGAGCACCCGCGCGGTGCCGTCCGGCAGCAGTCCCGCCACGACGATCTCGTCCTCGATGACCCGCCGGAACCGGATGAACGTCGACTGCGTGTCGTGCCACATCCCCTCGACCCAGTAGGGCTCCGCAGTGACGTCCACCTCCGGGTTGAACTCGAAGACGAAATGCAGCCGCCGCGGATAGTCCGCGATGAACGCCTCGACCGCGTCGCCGGCGGCCGAGACCGCATCGTCCACCCGCGCCCGCGCCTCGCCCCGCGCGACCCTGAGCGCTTCGAGCGCGCGCCGCTCCTCCTCGCGGATCGCCTCGACGTCCACCGCGGAGAGGAACACCGCCGGCTCCGCCCCGGTCCCCGCGACGACGTCTTCCGCCACGCCCGCCGCCGTGTCCCCCGTCGGGCCTTCTGGACCACCGCCCGCCAGATGCACCACCGTATGCACCGGCAACACGTCGCTCTCCCGCAGTCCCACCGACACCACCGACCCGTCGGCCAGGACGAGCGCCAGGTTGGTCGCGGCGCCGCGGGCCAGCGGCCGGACCATCGTCAGATGGCCTCCGCCCGTCACCACCCACCGGTCGGGGTCGCCCAGGCGCCGCTCGACCACGTTCCAATGGGGCGGCAACACCACGGTCGTCTCGAACCCGACCCGGGTGACCACCTCCGCCTGCGCCACCCCGGCCCGGACGCCGGCCCGCAGCGACCCCTGCGGCACCTGCCCGGCGCCGGGTGACGACCAAGTCAAGAGCAAGAACAATGCGAACCCGACCCGCGCAACCATCACCACGTCACCTCCCCGCGGCCAGCGCCACGACCACCGCCGCGCCGATCGCCGACCACACCCCGTACATGCGCGGCGGCGTCGCGAACGTCCGCTCGAACAGGCCCGGTCGCCGCTGCGGCATCGCCCCGCCCTCGGACGCCAGCCCGAACCACGCCTCGCGGCCGCCCAGCCGCAGCGTGCCGTGGCGGATGACCTGCTCGACCACGAGCAGCCCGTCGGGCTCGACATCGGTATGCACCACCTCGAGGGCATCCCCGCGCCACGCGAAGACGGCCGGGATCTCCTGCCCCTCCGTGCGCAGGTACGTGAACTCGCCGTCCGTCCAGAGGTCCCGCAAGAGAAATGGCACGCCGTACGCCTCGTCCGTGACCTGGTAAGACAGGCGGACGCGCCCGGCGAAGTCGCGCGCGAAGTCCTCCTGGCGCCTCCGGGCGTCCGCCCACAGCCGGTCGACCTCGGCGCGCGCCCCCGCGAGAACGCGCTCGCGCTCGGCGCGGTAGCTCGCCAGCCGCTCGCGGAAGCCCGCGACCGCGGACGCCGGCCGATACCGCACGTCCACCGCCGAGGCGGCCAGTGCCGTGAGCACCGGCTCGGCCTCGGGGGCCTCCACCGTCACGACGTAGTCCGTCACCGCGTCGGCGTCCTCCACCACCGTGAACGTGAAGACCGCGCCGGAGGCGCACGACACCGTCACGTTCGAGACGAGCCCGGCGACGTACGGCTTGACGGCGAGCTCCCGGCCGCGCGCCGTCAGGTCCCAGTTCTCCGCGTCGCCCGCCACCGTGTGGACGATCTCCTCGCCCGCCGGCAGGCGCACCGTCGTGACCGTGCGCACCCGCGTGAACACCACGATCGGCTGCGACGGCGACGCGGCCACCGAGCGGATCGGCGCCCGCTCCCCCTCCTGGCCCCGCGCCTCCCCGGCCAGGCCCAACACCACCACCGCGCACAGGACGCAAACCCTCACCACCGCCCCCCCTTCAATCGCGACTTACGATGCGCTCTCGCTGCGGCCCAATGCGTCGCCGACGTCCCCGTCCACCCCCGACGCCAGCCGCATCAGCGCGCCAGCAAGCCCCCACCTCTCGACGGCCGCCTCGCGGCGGACCGCATCGCCCGCGTCCGACGTGTAGAGCCAGTAGCTCTCCGGATCGACATTCAGCGTCACGACCGCCGAGTGGCCCGCGCGGTGCACGTAGAGCTCCCGCTTCTGCTCGAGCTCGCGCACCGTGTCCGCCTCCGACGGCGTGAGGCCCAACGCGCGCGCCGCCTCGTCGGGGAACACCGGATTGCCGAGCAGCAGGCGCGTCGGCATCGACTCGAGCAGCTCGGGGACCGTCCCGAGCACGTCGCCGGCCGACTGCGTCGCGACGATGAGCACGCCGTTCATCTTTCGCCACGTCTTGGCGGCCTCCACGAGCTTCTGCACCACCACGCGGTCCTTCAGGTAGCGCCACGCCTCGTCCACGACGAGAATCTTCAACCGGCCCCGTTGCGACTCGTCGTCCATCACCAGGCGCATCCGCTCGAGGAAGAACCACAGCGCCGCCTCGCACCAGTCGGGGTACTCGGACGCGCCGGCCAGGTCGACGACCTGCCACGCGGCAAACTGCTCGAGCTCGGCCGGCGGCCCGTCGAACCAGGGCGCCCAGGTGCCGTCGTCGACCCACCGGGACATCGCCGGCCACATGTCCTTCGGCAGCAGGTGCGCGAGCGCGCTCAGCGTCCGGCTCTCCGGGGCGCGCCGGAACACCTCGTCGACGCGCCGGTCCAGGTCCGAGAGGTCGTCGGCACGGCACTCGTAGCTGCCGAGCGCCAGGAGGCGCTCGATCCATGCCACCAGGAACTGACGGGTGCGGACCGACGGCGGCAGGCCGAACGGCTGCAGGCCCATCGTGGCCGCCGACGCCGGATCGAGCTCGCTGCCCTCGACCAGGGCCAGGTACTTCCCGCCGACGAATCTGGTGAGGTAGCGGTAGCTCCGCCCGAGGTCCAGAACGAGGACCTGCGGGTCGTACTTCAGCGCCTGAATCAGGAGGAAGTTGATCAGGAACGACTTGCCGCTGCCCGTCGCCCCGAGCACCAGCGTGTGGCCGACGTCCGAGCCGCCGAACAGGTCGTACCCGTAGGGCGTGCCCCACGACGTCTCGAACGTCGTCAGCGGCTCCGCGTGGAGGTGCTTCGAGCGGTCATGGCCGCGCGGCGGCCCGACGATGGGGGCGAGCGCCGACGCCAGCTTCGAGTTGACGAAGAACCGGCGCGGGGGACTGACGCCGGTCTGCCCCGGCAGCCGGCCGAACCACACCGGCGGCAGCCCGTGGGTCTCCTCGACGATCTTCCCATCGATCCCGCCGACGACCCTCTGCAGCGTCGTGCCCACGTCGGCGAACTCCCGCTCGCTGGCGCAGCGGACCGCGACCGACATATGGATTTCGCCGAAGCAGACCTCGCCGGACTAGAGATCGACGAGCGCCTGCCCGATGGACGCGACCTCGCTCGCGGCCCCGAAGTCCTCGAGGCTCGCCGCCTCGCCGCCCTCGCCCATCGCGCCCACCAGCGAGTGCCGGGCCTGGTGGTAGTGGTGCTGAGCGCTCGCGATCACGCGCCGGGCGCCCTCCCGCTCCCGGCCGCGCCAGCCCAGCACGGCCGAGAAGTCCGCGCCCATGCCGTAGAGGCCGTCGAGACAGTTGCCCACGACCTGCCCCGGCACCGACGCGAGGGACCAGACCCGCACGAGCTGGCCGCCCACCGTCACGCCGGCGCGGGTGATCGTCAGGTCCCGGGACGCGAGGCGCCAGTTGAGCCCGTAGCGCGTCTCTTGGCCGTCCACCCACTCGCCCAGGCCGCCGTTGCACAGCCGATGCAGCACCCGCACGGCCTCGGCCCTCCCCACCGGCGTGACGCGGGTCCCCGTCGACAGCCGCGCCTCGTAGCCCGCGAGCTGGTTCCGTACGTCCCGGGCGGCGTCGTCGAGGACCGAGCGAATCACCGTCGCGGCGTGCGGCGTGCGGCGCGAGCGCCACCAGCTCCGCGCCTGGCCGGCGAGCCACCTCAGCCCGGTCTCGCCGCCCGCGGCGCGGCGGGCGAGGCCCCGGTCGAACTCCCACACGAGATAGACCGCGTACTCGCGGACCCGCTCCGCCACGTGGGCCCGGCGCTTGCTGGCGGCCATCCGCCCGACGCCGTCCACCGACGCCGCATCGCCGAGCGGAGCCCGCCACCGTTCCACCACCCACCAGAGCCGAACGTCCGGCCCGAGGGCCTGCAGGACCCGCGACCAGACGGTCATGAGCCGGTCGACGTCCGCGCCCGACAGGCCGTCGGCCGGCAACGGGACGAGACGCGAGAAACCCAGCAGCCGGCCCACCCGCGTGATGCACAGGCGCTCGTCGACGAAGCCCCACCACGGGAGCTGATTCGAGAGCGACCGGCCGACCCTGGAAACGCGCGGCATCACTCCTCCTCCGGCTCCCCGGCCCGGCCCCCGCCGCCGTCCGCGACCACGAGATGCCAGGGCCGGGCGCCGTAGTCCGCCGCGTCGTACCACCCGCCGGGATTGCGCATCGTCTCGCGCAACACCTCCGTGAAGCGGTCGTCGCAGGCGGTCGTGACGCGCGCGAGCAGCCAGAACAGCCCGAACCCCACGACCGCCAGCAGCAGCGCGCTCATCGCCACGAACAGCACCAGGGCGAACACCAGGCTGAGAAAGAACAGCGTCCGCTCGACGCCGAGAATCTTCAGCGGATCGTTGAGCGCGCCGTACTCGTTGCACACGCCGTCCCCGCGAACGATGCGCACGCCAGCCTCCTTTGGACCGCGATCAGCACGTGATCGCGGTCCCGCCGAAGAAGAACACCAGGAACTGGGGGGCGAGCAGGACCATGCCGACGCCGAACACGAGGCCGGCCATGGCGCTCTTCGAGCCGCCCTCGCCGAACGCATACATCAGCCCGCCGACGACGACTGCGACGACCGCGAGCCCGCGGCCCACGATGCCGGTGAACAGCGTGCAGAGCTGGCTCGCCGCCATCGACCACGGGTCCGCCGCCGCGTGCACGGCCTGGTCCGCGAGCCCGAGCAACACCAACACCAACGCCGCCCTCAGCGCCACCTCCGCATACCGCGACAGCCCCGCCCGCTTCCTCGACCCCCGCATCGCGTCCTCCCTCCGCCAATCAGCGCAAGTACTCGCCGCTCTCCTCGCGATCCAGCGCTTCCCGAAGCTCCGGATCCCCGCCCTGTCCCCGCCGCATGGCCCGCTCGAGCAGGCCCACCCGCTGACCGACCTCGCCCAGCACCAGAACGCGCGCCAACTGATACGTGCCGGCCACGACCGAGAGCACCCACGCCGTGGCCATCGCCGCGAGGCGAAGCGCGTGATCGGCCCACAGAACAATCCAGAACTCCCCGAGGTAGTCGAACCGCGCCGCCAACCCGACGCCGGTGAGCGTTACGATCGCCAGCGTCATCCCGACACAGAAACGTCCGGGGTCCATGCGCTCATCTCAAGATGTCGAACAGGCGTTCTTCGAGCTCGGTGCCCGGCCGCCACGCGCGCCGCACCGTGCCGCCGCAATCGCCCGACAGGATCGACTTCGCCAACCGCGCGAGCCTCCCGCCATGGGACGCCAGGACCATCCCCATCCGCATCTTCCGCTCGACCTGCCGCCTCGAGTAGCTGCCCGTCACGAGCTCGAGCGCGAGCGTCGACTCGCTGCCCCCGCCGTCGGCCACCTCGACGAGCGCGTCCGGGAAGTGGCACGTCCCGCCCTCGTCGACGGGCACCCCGAGGGCCGCCGCGCTCCGCCGCCGCGCCACCGCCGCGTCAATCCCCTTCTTCTCCGCCGCCGCGACCGAACGCGCGACCTCGCCCTTCAGCTCCGCTTCGAGGCGGACCGACCGGACCGTCCCGCCCAACTCCTTCACCCGGTCGACGGTCTCGAGCACCAACTCCGAGACGCCGGCGTCGTGCTCGATCTCCCGCGGCTTGACGAAGCCCTGCCAGACGCGGCGGTCCGACCCGCGCGCGCGGCGCCGGCCGCGGACCCGCTCGGCGCCGGCCGCGCTCAAAGACAGCACCTTGAACCCCCGCCCGGACAACCCGGCGCGCGCGCGGCGCGGCTGCACCGCGCGGACCTCGATCAGGCCCTCCGACAGCAACTGCCGGACACCCCGGCCCGCCGTGAAGCCGTGCCCGTCGAAGCACTCCTCCTGGACGTTCCGGTAGGAGACGACCCGCAGGTCGCCGAGCAGCTCCAGCGCGTCCCAGAGCCGCTCGGCCTGCGACCTGCGAGGCGACCGGTCCAGGACCCTGTCCCGCCGCCCCGAGTGCGCCCGCGCGCGCTGGCCGCGGAGCTCACCTACGTCCAGGAACCGACCGACCCAACGCGCGGAAAGGTCCCGATCGGCGGGCGCCCGCGCGAGCTCGACCACCCGGCGGCCGGCCCGGTCCTCGGACCGCGCCAACGCCTCAGCTCGATCCATCACCGCGAACGCTCCTGCTCTCGGCCCGGCTCCGGCCACGCGCACCAGAAGCCCCGGCCCGACAACCACGCCGCCCGAACCTTCTCCACCTCGCCGACCCCGCCGCGAACCGCGCGATCCAGCCGATCGCAGGCCGCGGTCGCCGCGAGGCTGCCCAGCGCGTCGCCGAGAATCTCCGTTCCGTCCGGCATCCTTCCCCCTACCGCGTCCCCCGCACGGATCACCGGAGCCGGCTCGCGCGCCGACGCCTCCCGCTCGCGCTCCGAACCCTCGGCCCGGACCTCGCCGGCCGCGCCGGTGGCGCGTTGTCCTTCCGCCTTCAGGTCATCGCCTGACACGTTCAACTCCTCCAACCCGGCCTCGAAGCCGCCGCCCGGAGCCGGCACCAGCAGCGGACCGGCCTCGGCCAGGCCCTCCCGGAAGAAGCGCCCGACGACGGACGACGGATCGACCTGCCCGGCCCCGCGCCAGCGCGCCTGCAGCACCACCCACTCGCGCCGCACCCGCCGGTACTCCGCCGGGAACCACCGCCCCCACAGCGCGTAGAAACCCTCGAGCGCGCCCAGCACCTCCGCCGACCGCGCCCGGGGAACGACCCGGGCTCCCAGCGCCGGATCGAGCCGCCGCTCGATCGCCTGCCGCAACCACCCATCCAGACCCCGCTGCTCGAAATCGGCACGAACGGCCTCCGTTTCCGCCTCAGCGCCCTCCGCCGCCTTCAGCAGCGTCTCGAGCGGAACCACGCCGGCTACTCCAGCGCCGCCGGCCACATCGGGCGCCCCCGGACGCCGTCGACGAGCCAGCCCGCCAGATTCCCGGCCTCGATCAACACCGAGCGCCAACCCTCCGACCCGAGGACCCGCGCCGCGCCCGCCGCGAACGCCGGCGAGAACGACCCGGCCACATACGGCAACCCGAGGCGCTCGGCGACCCGCTTCGCGGCCACCGCCGCCACCAGGTCCGCCCGCGGACGCCACCCGCCCTCTGACCGCTCGGGATGCGACACGGGGCCACCCACCCCGGCCGCGCGCAGCAGCGCCGCCGGGTCCCGCCGCGCGGCCGCCGCTTCGAGCGCAGGGTCGCCGGACACCTCCGCCACGCGGAACAGCGCCTCGAGCGAGCGCCGCACCCCTGGAGGGCCGGCTTCCACGACGAGCGTGCGCGTGCGCGGCTCGTACAGCAGCCGATCACCCGAGCCCGGCGCCAGCGCCACCGAGCACCGGCGGGCCAGGGCCGCCGCGACCGCCCGGTACGCCTCGCCGAGAGAGCCGTCCCGCCGCATGGCGCGAAGCACGAAACGCTCGAACGCCGAGAGCTGCACCACCTGGCCCACCGGCCGCGACGCCGCCAACGCCGACACCACGGCCCGAAGCAGGCTCGACGCCCAGCGGAGGCCATCCCCCGAGCCGCGCAGCGGATGGGACACGACGCAGGTGAGCCCGCGGCCCGCAACCGAGGGCGACACGTCCACCGAGCCGCCGGCGGCCAGCCGCACGCCGGCGGCTTGCGCGACGGACCGGACGACGTGCTCGACGGCCCCGGCGCGGGTCACCACCGTTCTGGGCGCCACCGCGGCCAGAACGGCCGAGCTGACGTGCCACACGCGCCGCCGCTCCGGCTCCTGCGCCGCGCCGCCCAGGGCCGCGACGATCGAATGCCGCGGCAGCTCGACGGCGGCAACAGGCGCTTCCGCCCGCTCCACGAACTGCGGCGCCGCCCAACCCCGATCGGCCATCGCCTGGCGAAGAACGAGGTCCTGATCGCACGAGAACGCCGCCGGCCGCGGCCGGTCGACGAGCGCCGTCACGCCCCAGCCGTCCGCGTCCCGCTGGAACCACGCCGCCCCACGCGCGATCTCGCTCGCGAAGCGCTCGCCGACGGCCGCCTCGAACGCGCACGCGCGAGGCGGCGGCGGCGAACCGCCTTGCACCCGCGGCGCCGCCGCCACAGGGGTCACCACGACAACTCCTGCTGGGAAACCGGCCGAGCGGCCAACCGAGACACATGGGCGGGCTCGTCGTGACCGCGGGCGTCCCCTCTCTCGACCGGGAGCTCCCGCCCGCGATCCACGGAGAGCGCCCATGCGCCGATGTTCGACGCGTCGGCGCACAGGCTCCGCAACCCCTCGCCCTTGACGATCTCCGCCTGCCTCGCCGCCGTTTCCTCCCCCTGGCCCGGCGGCACGTACGCCAGCCCGGCCGCCTCGACGATGCGCCGCGCGCCCAGGGCGCCAACCATCGCCGCCCGCGCCGCCCGGTCGTCCGCGCCCGCCCGCCGCCGGCAGTCGAGCCCGGGGAGGGGACCGGCGACGGCCTCCACGAGGGCCAGACCGCCCGCGCGGTCGAGTGCGCCCGACATTCCCGCCGCCCGGCGCTCGACCTCGCTCCCCACACGGCGGCACAGGCCCGCGAGCGCGGCCTGCTGGAACGCCTCCCACTGCCGCACCCCGTGCTGCTTGAACAGCCGCGGCGCCTTCGGACGGAAGACCCGCCCTCCCGAATCGAACAGCGGCTCGCCGGCCGGCCTGTCCCAGTCGATGCGCACGCTCTCGCGGCGCGCCACCACGCCCGACGCCCGGGCGTAGAGCGCGGCGAACGCCTGGCTGACCGCGCGGTCCGCGCCGGCGCCGGCCGCCTCGGCCGCCGCGCCGCCCCTGCCGCGCCGGGCGCGCCGCCGGTGATCCCGCAAGGCATCGGTCTCGAACCTGGCCACGCGCACGTCCGCATGCGCCCTGGTGTCGTCGGACACCGCCGCCACGACCGCGCCGACCGCCGACGACGCCCACGCCGCCGGCGACGGGAAGCCCGCCACGCCCGGATGGCAGAGCACGAGGCCGTCGCCGTCGCGGCCGTACTCGACCACGTCCGCCGGCTCCAACCGGACGGCGGCCCCCGCGAGCGTGCGCGACACCACGTCCCGCGCCGCGGCCTCGCCGGCGCGGCCCTTCACGAGCCGCGGGTCGCCGCCGGGCGACAGCGTCGTCTGCGACCCCGAGTGCAGCACCCGGTACACGCCGGGACGCAGCACGACCGCCGGCGAGCCCGCGATCCCCACGCCTATCCCGCGCCGGTCGCCGGTCTCCAGCACGAACCGGGCCTCCTCGGCCGCAGCCACGTCCCTGACCTCGCCGCCGAGCAACCCGCACTGGCGCTCGGTGACGAACTCGCCCGACCCGTCCGCCAAGCCCCGCTCCGTCAGCTGGGAATGCAGCACCGCCGCGTTGAAGGCCTGGTACGGGCGCACCGTCTCCACGCCCGTGCTCCGCGCGATGGAACGCGAGCGCAACGACTCCCCGCCCGACTGGTGGTACGACACGCCCGCGGCCACCTCCCCCGGCATACGATCGAGCACTTCCTGAAACTCGGGATGCACTGCGTCCCCCCGCCGGCCGACGAACGGCTACCGGGACAGCTCGGCCGGACTGCCGCCGGCACCCGGCCCGTCGCCCCCCGGAGCCGCGCGATCCGGAGCCGCCCGCTCCTGCGCCTTCGCGTCCCGCGTGCGGGCCGGCGCCTCGAACGTCGAGCGCGCCGAGTGCTCGAGCATCTCGGGCCTCCGCTCGTGCTCCCAGTCCCGCGAGACGAGATGCGCGCGCACCGACGCGGCCTCGCGCCACGCTTGGTCGAGGGCGCCCGGCGTCCGCGCGTACGCCGACTGGTCCTTCCGCATCTGCTCGGCCGGCGGCGCCGGCGCGTACTCGATCCCCAGCCGCTCGAGCGTCGTCCTCGCCGCCAGATCCGCGACCATCGACGTGCGCGCCCGCTCCTGCCCGGCACTGAGGCCGTCCGGCCGGGGGTTCAGTCCCGGTATCTGCACGCCGGCCAGCCGCGCGACCTCCAGGCTGTGGCCCGCCTTGGCCGCCTTGCGCTCGTCCGGCGTGCCGACCTCGGCCGCCAGATCGAGCAGCATCCTCTCGCCAAAGACCTGCTCGCGGGTGTCCGGCGCCGGATACGGCGCCCTCAGCGGCTTCCGCTGGGGATGGAACGTCCGCGTGTCCTTGTCGAACTCGGCCGCCTCCCGGGGCTGATCGGTCGCCAGATACACGTTCTCGCGGGCGGCCAGCGCCTTGACGGCGCGGTTCGCGACCTGCGCCCGCGCGTCGCTGTGGACCTCGGCGTAGCGGGTGCCGCCGGCCGGAATCTGCCGCCGCTCCTTCCGCCGCGCGGACGCCACCGCGCGGCGGCCGAGCTCCTCGTCCTGCACGTGCTGGCTGAGCTCGTCCGACCGCGCGATGGCGGTGGACACGGCCCTGACGACCGACGTCGCATACTCGGCCGCGCTCCCGAACTTCTCCCGGCCGGGATGCGCCACCTGCGGGCCGCTGGACCCCGAAGTCACCGAGATGCGCTCGCCGCCGTGCGTCTTGAGCTGCACGCCCGAGCCGCGCACGAGCTGCTGCACCGTGTTGTAGATGGCGTCCCGCTCGTCGGCGTTCCGCCCGTCCATCAGCCGCTTGGGGACCGCCCGCAAGCTGGTCTGCGTGTCCACGTGCAGCAGGTCGTAGGAGGACGACGGCCGGACGACGACGCCCGACACGACGGCGGGATCCGTGGTCAGCCCGAGCGAGCCCGCCCGGACCGCCACCAGCGGCGCGTCCATCCGCTTCTCGTCGAGCTTCTGGTGCCCCATCCTGCTCAGCTCGACGGGATGCACCAGCTCGGCGCCCGCCATCCCGCGCGCCACCATCTGCGAGTGGAGAATGGTGGCCACCTTCGGGCCGAACGCGTTGCCGTCGTTGTTCCACAGCGGACCCTCGCTCACCGGCGCCTTCGAGCTCCGGGTGCGGATGGGGCCGCTGTCGAGCGACGCCACCTGGTGGTACGACCGCCCCGCGGCGATGTCGTCCGGAATCTGCTGCAGCGACTCGGCGAGCCGGGCCTCCGACCTCGCCCGCCGCTGCTCCTGAAACCGCTGGCTCCCGCCTCCTGCCCCCGGCATGCTCGACTCCTTCCGTCACGAATCCCCGTTGGGTTCCCACAGCGAGGTCCCGGCTCCGTCCGGGACCGACGAACGCACCGTCTCCGGCGCCAACACCCGCATCGCCGTCAGCGATCGCGCGCAGGTTCCCGCGCCACGACGGGCCGAGGCTCCGGCTCCACGGACAGCGGCTCCCACGCGGCGCGATAGCCGGCGGGCAGCTCCGCCGCGCGCCCGCGCGCGATCACGAACGACGCCATCCGGTCCGCGTCCCGGCACAAGTCCGCGCCGTGCCGCACGAACACCTCTCGCGCCTCCGCCGGCAAGGCGGCGCCCGCCGGCGGCTCGTAGCGCAGCCCCAGCGTGCCGACCAGCTTCGCCGCCGCGAGATCGCAGCGGATCTGCTCCCGCACCCAGCCGATCGAGTCCCGGGGAGCGCCCGCGTCTCGCCGGCCCTCCCGCGACGGATGGCCCGTGGCGGCGGCCGCCGCCAACGCGACGGCCGACGCATAGCGGGGACCCGGCGACCAGTCCCGCGGGACCACCGCGCGGTCGTCGCGCAGGCTGTACGCGGCCGCGTCGGCTCCGCCGACCGCCACGCGAACGCCCAGCCCGTGAACCAACTGGTCGACGGACGCGATGCCCACGTCCGCCCGGGGCGGGACCGGAATGCCGAGCGCCTCGACCGGGAACACCGGTCTGGCGTCGTCCCCGCGGAGGCCGGGAACGACGACGCCGACCACGCCCGGACCGACCCGGCCGCCCCGCTGTACTGCCTCCGCCTCGTCCCAGAACACCTCGGCCCGCACGCCGGCGCGGCTGCGCCAGGCGTGAACCGCCAGCGCCTGCGCCGCCGGCATGGCCTGACACCGAATGCCCCCCGCCGGCCACACGGCCCCGGCGAACGGACGCCCGCCGTCGAACAGGTCCGCCGCCGCGGGAGCCGCCTCGGCGACCGGACCCGCGGGGCGCACCGCCGGGGCCGCCGGCCCCAGGCCGTAGCGCTCGACGACCGCGGCCCTGTCCGCCGGAGGCCACCTCGCCCCGGCGCGCTCCAGCACGGGCGCCATCACGCCGGCCAAGGCCGCCTCGTCCGCCACCATCCACGAGTCAAGGCGCCGCACCACCGCGAAGCCCCGATGCACCGCGCGGGCGGTCCGATGGCAATCCTCGCCACCGCCGCCCACCGCGCGGACGCGCTCCGCGAGCGAACCGCCGGACGCGAGAACCGCCTCCACCGCGGACGCCGGCAACGGGTCCCGCAGCGGATCCAGGCCCACCGCGTAGTGCACCTCGGCGACCGCCCGCGTTTGCTCGAACCACGCCTCGAAGCTCGCGCCGCCCGGATCGAGACCCTCGAGACCCAGGCCCTCCCGCTCGCGCGCCCAGGCGCGCTCGACCACCGCCGCGCCGTACGGATCGCGCACGCACGCATCGACGTGCCGCAACGCCACCGCCTGCGCCGCCCGGTCCAACCCGGCCGCCACGAACCGCTCATCCGATACCCGGCCCAGCGCCGCGGCCGCGGCCGACAGAAGCACCGGATCGGTCCCCGACGCCGAGAACGCCGCATCGAGCGGCGGCCCGTAGCGCACGCGCCCGAGCGCCTCCGCCGTCGCGACCGACAAGCCGCCGACGTCGCGAAGGTTTCGCCGATCGCAGGCATCCACCACGGCCGCGGCGAACGCCTCGGAACCCGACCGCGGCAGCTCGCGGAACGCGTCCCGCAGTCGATGGGCGCGCAGCGCTCCGTCCACCTCCAAGGCCCTCGCGCGCCGCTCCGGCAACGGGTCCCGGAAGCCGAACAGCCGGCTGTCGGCGACCCAGATCGAGGGATGCGACCGGCGTGGCAGCGGCACCTTCCCCTCCAGCCGCCGGCCGACCTCCACCGAGAGCGCCACCTCGTACATCAGGTCCCCGTGCGTCCGGAGGCGGCGGCGGCGCGGCAGCGCCTCGTCGTCCTCGTGAATCGCCGCATCCGCCTGGTCGCACGAGTCGAGCCGGTCCGACTCCGCCTCCCGCCGCGCGTCGACGCGGTCCATCAGCTCGCCGCGGTCCTCGCGGGGCGACTCCGGATACCGCTGCGTGCGCATCCCGGCAGGGCGCACGGACGTACGGCCGCGCGGGCGTCTGGCCACGAGCCGGCTACGCCCCCACCGCCCCGCCGGCGCCAGGTGCAGGCCCGCCGCCCGACCCGGCCGCCCGCAACCGCACATCAGTGGGGTCGATCTCGGGCTCGTCCTCCGGCGGGCTCTCGCCGGCGTCCTCCTCGAGCACCGTCTCGTAGAACTCGCTGTCGGTCCCGAAGATCGCGTCCGCCGCCGACGCCTCGGACATCGCGACCACGTCGACGGCGAGGTTCCACGCCCGGATCTGCTCCTGCGTGAGAACCACCGTCCGCGCGCGGGACTGCATCGCCGCGTCGAACTCCTCCCGCGTCTCCGGTATCAGCGCCGTCTCCACGACGCCGCGCCGCCGCAACCTCCGCTGTTTCATGAAGCTGTCCTCCGAAAAACGCACACTAGCGCGCGACGTCGATCGCCGGCGGCGGATGCCGCCGCCCGTACTCCGTCCGAGGCTCCTCCAACCCGAGCGACCGGCAGGCGCGCACAACCGTGCGCTCGGCGTAGTCGCGCGGATCGGACTTGTCCTCCCGCAGCTCCGCCAACTCCTGAATCAGCACGCCGGGCGACTCCCCCGCGCGCAGCGCATCCACCACCTGGGCCCAATCCGCCTCCGACTGCGACGCCGGCACGACCCGCCCGTAGAGATACCGCCGGCCAGGCGCACTCCCGGCCGGAGCCGGACATCGGGCGGGCGCCGCTACGCCCACCCGCGGCGCGGGCATCACCGACCGGAAAGCCCCGGGCTCCCACCACTGGCTCCCGACGCCCGCACGGTCGTACACGTGCCGTCCGACCATCGCGACTCGAACGCCGCCGCGCCCCGGCTTCCGGTTCACGAAGCCCGGCACCCGCATGACGCGCGTCACGTCCACCACCGCGGGGTCCGCCTCGTAGGCCGCGGCCAGGCGCCGGTTGACCTCCTCGGCGCCGGCCCTCGTCCACACGGCGGGGTCCACGTGCCAGAGGACCTGCCAGCGGCCGACCGACGAGCGCACCACGACGGCCGGCATCGGCACCCGCCCCTCCCGCACGTCGCGCATCAGCTTCCCGATGCGCTGATCGCCCTCGTCGTCGAAGTCCAGCTGGAGACGCCGGACCTCCGCCACGGAGCGGCTGCTCCCCGGCTCCATCGGGTTGACCGAACAGAACACGTCGCTCCCGGCGTCGTTCGCCTGCCGCAACATCCGTTGGCCCGCCGGATGGCGCCAGTAGCCGGCCGCCCGCGTGCGCTGCACCACACCGCCTTGGGCGCCGCGGTCCCGCAGAACGACCGTGGCGTGGTCCTCCGAACCGAACAGCTCCGAGAACCACTCCACGGCCGCACGGTGCCAAGCCGCCTGCCCCGTCCGGCGCGGAGGATCGCTCACCGGCGCCTCCGAGCACGCCCGAGTCTTCCAAGGCAACCTCTATTGACATAACAAGCGGATACAAGGAAGCGGTCCACTCCCAACACACACACCGCTTATACCACCAATCAATTGGAAGGGACAGACCTTGCACCCCAAGGGTAATCACTTTTTTCGAGGGCGGCCAAACAACGTGAAACGAACGGCGCACGTCAGGCAGGTGGATATTTCCAATTGAAACGATTTGAATCGACCACGACGACCGTGCCCGCCGCGTAATCGTGCAGCGCGCGCCGGCGCTCATCGAACACCACGACGCCCAGCAGCAGCCCACGCCCGAAGAGTAACTGGAGGACCTTCGCCACGTAGCGCACGGACAGCCACAGTCCGTCCCTGGTCCCGATTACACGGAGCCCCGCGCCCATCTTTCCAATGGTCCGGCCGCCGCACCGTATCTCGAACAGCACGAAGTACGCCCAGCCGCACGCGAACGTCGACGCTTGACCGAGCCCCGGCGGAACGCCGAACCCCACACCCTCGACGACAACGCGCAACGCTTCCTCGAGCACCAGGCCGAGCCCGACTACCACGAGGAAATCCGCCGCCGCAGCCACCGCCCGCCGGCGCAACGGCGCCGCAACCGTCCCGTTCTGATCTTCGCTCATCACACCCCCCATCCAGGTCAGCGGACTCGCCATTTCCCGTTGAGAAAACGGGGCCGTACCAAAAGAAACGCGCGCCCTCGCACTCCCGCCGAGGCTGGCCGGCGGAACGCCAGGGCGCCACCTCCCCGGACCCCTCCGCCTCGGCACTCCCCGTCATGCCACACCTGAAGCGAGATACGCGCCCGATGGCCCGCCACCACGTCGGGAGACCCCGTAAACCGAGATACCGCGTACGTCGGACCCGTCATCACCGGGAGCGTGCCAGTCCAACCGGCGTCCCGACAGGCGCTTAGCCAGAACACGAAGTCCCTGGTGGCCAGTTCCGTGACTGGTCTGAAGTACCCTGAGCGACCCCCGCCCGGGCCGTAAGACTCTACGGCCCGCAAACGGCGCGGGCCACCGAGTCTCACTCCCGGTCGAACCGGGGTCGCTCAGGGGGCACTTTTCCCTGCGGGAAGACTTCGAGGCTCGCCGTAGGGAGCGCCGCCTGCGCGACGGCGACGATACAGTTCATTCAATCGTAACGACTCATTGAAATCCGTCGATTCAACGAACTCATCGTTTCCATCGGATTCGATGGTCCCATCGTTTCCATCGGATTGGATGAACCGTGTGAACTCATCACGTTCGATCATTACCCGCGACTGACACGACTGTTTGAGTCCACACAAATTGAGGTCATAATAGGATTGAAGCAGGACACGCAGCGCATCGAACTCCACCAACAGGAGGAAACCACTCTGTTGCAACCACGCGCGGAACCCGCGGCCCCCCGGCCGCCCCTCCGCGCCGGAGCCCACTGATGACACACATCGGCCCCCCTGCCGAACATCCCCGTCCCCGGCCCGCAACGCCGCACGTGATAAGCGTCCTCTCCCAGAAGGGCGGCACCGGCAAGACCACGCTCTCCTGCGCCCTCGCGGCCCTGGCCGTGGGGGACGGCATCGCCACCGCCATACTCGACCTCGACCCCCAGGCGTCGGCCGCCAAGTGGCACGACCTCCGGAGGGCCGACGGCACCGGGGAACCGCCGGTGTACGCGACGCCGAGCTCCCGCATGCACGCCCTCATCGAGGGCCTGGGCAACGACGGGGCCGAGCTCATCGTCAACGACACGGCACCGCACTCCGGGGCCGACGCGGTCACCGTCGCCAGGCTGAGCCACACCATCCTCATCCCGGTGCAGCCGAGCCTTCCCGACCTGGCGGCCGTCACCCGCACTATCGAGATCGCCGACCTCGCGGGAACGCCGGCCGTGATCGTGCTGAACCTCGCCCTCTCCAACCACCCGAGCGCCGGCGAGGCCCGACGCGCCATCGCGACCACCAGCGTGGCCGCGGCGCCCGTCGTGCTGCACCGGCGAATCGCTCACGTCAACAGCTTCAACAACGGGCAGTGCGCCGTCGAGTACGAGCCTCGCGGCAAGGCCGCCGACGAACTGAGCGCCCTCTTCGCGTGGCTCCAGGCCGTCGGCATCGTCCCCCGCGCCAGAAAGGGGCAGGCGGCATGACCAGCAGAAGCGGCGGTCTCGCCGACGCCTTTGCGAAGACCCACGAGCGCATCGTCGGCCGCGACCGCCCGGCGCCGCCCGGGGGAACCTCCCCCGAACTGGTGACGCCCCGGCCGAAGCCGGCAGGACCGGAGACCGCCGCGGCGAAACGGGCCGCGTCCAAACCGGGCGGCCGGTACCGGTACGTGAACACCCGGCTCCCCGCCGACGTCCACAAGACGCTCCGCAAGATCTGCATCGACAGGGACGTGAGCCTGCAGGAGCTCGTCACCGAAGCCCTGACCGAGTACGCCCGATCGAAGGAGAGCTGAACCCATGCGACGCTGGAAGCCGCCGACGCCGAAGCTCGGCCGGGACGCCGTCATCCTGGCCCTCGTCACCCTCACCGCCGGGGCTCTCGTCTGGATAGCCGGTCACGAGCGGCAACCCGAACGCCCGGAGCCGCCCCAGCCGCCCGATGCCGCGGCGACCGTGACGACGGCGCGGGCGCTGCCCGCCGACCCCGAGACGCTCGTGCCTCCGCGCGCCGCGGCACCGAGCCCGCCGCCACCCGGCCCGGAGCCGCCGACCGGCCCGGAGCGGCGCGCCGAGCCCGAGCCAGCGGTACCCGACATCGAGCGCGCCGAGTCGAGCCCTCCGCCCCGCTCGGCCCGGTGGGCCGTCATCGACGCGGAGCGGTACAACCTCACCCCGGCGACCGTCCCGCTCTACGCCCGCCTGCCGGGCGCCTACGAGTGGCCGTTGCCGGGCATCGAGCGGCTCGAGCCGATCTGCTTCCGCCAGGAGGACGAACCGGGGCACGTCGGCATCATGCGGACGACGGACGGACGGCTGTTCCACTGGGGCGAGGAACGCCGCTACCTGCAGGAACACCTCGACGCGGATCACATCGACTCGACCGAGATCCGGACCGCCGCCGATCCCGGCGCGTTCATCGAGCCGCTCAGGGCCGCCGCCCACGGGGCCTGCGCCAGAAGCCTTCACGAATCCAGGCCGGCCGCCTGGCGCCCGTTCAACGGGACCACGGCGCCGAAATCCCGGAACGCCCGGGCGAACAGTCCCGCCGAGCAGCTCTCCTGCGTCCTCGCCGCCGCCACGGGCGGTGAACCGCACGATGGCCGGTACGAAGGCGGCGCATCTGCCGCCGACGGCGACTACGTCGGTGTCTACGTACTGGCCGTGTCAGCGGGCGGCGGCGACGCCGCGGACGACCAGCCCGTGACCGGTCGCCTCAAGTTCCGCTGCAGCTTGGATCCCGCGCAGGGTGGGCTCGGCGACGCGCTGGCGGCGGCGCCGAGGAGTCGCTGCTGCCCTGCGGTTTGCGCTCGCTGACAGCGCGCGCCCGAATCAGCTTCACCCACGTCGTCGAAGTCGTGCCGTATAGTTGCTCGTCCGCCGTCGACGCGGCGTCGAGGGCGGCGGCATTCGGCGTCGACCCGGGCGCATCGTCCGAACCGCCAACGAGGCTCTCGGCAAGTCTTGCGACACCGATCCCGGCGCTCCCGTCCGGCACATCGAGGCCGATGCCCGATCCGGAAGACTTCCGCGACCTGTGGTGGGGCCGGCGTGGTGTGTGAATCCGGCCGCCGGCGGGGATTCCTGACCACTCCGCCGGCGCCCCCACGCGCGTCCGGCGCCGGGTGCGGGCCGAACCGGCGACTGCGTGGCGCGGTCGCGCGATCATCGCAACGGCGTTCCGCGTGGCGATTGTGCGCATCGACGGCGCATGGACCGCGACCAAAACGGCCGGGCCTGCGCAGGGAAGGCGGATGATCGGCGCCGGAGACAACGCCGCCGTGAGGAGAGCTCGGGTGCCGTGGACCGATCGGGGCGGACCGGGGGCGACCCGGCAACTCGGGGACACAGGGGAGAGAGGGCAGCGGATGGCTGAGTCGCGCAGAATGAGCAAGAGCGAGCTGTACGCCCGTTTCGCCGAGCGCTTGGGCATCAAGCGTGCGCAGGCCGGCGAGTTCTTCGACGAGCTGCAGCGGTTGACCGGGCAGGAGTTGTTGCGGTGCCGCGAGTTCGTGCTGCCGGGGATTGCGAAGCTGGTGGTGCAGCAGCGTGAGAAGCGCACGGGCCGTAACCCAGCGACGGGGGCGACGATCGAGATCCCGGCCAGGCAGGTGGTCAAGGTGCGCATCGCGAAGGAACTCAAGGACGTGGTCGACGCGTAGATGCGCTGAGAGGCCGGCGAGCGCATCCTGCCGCACCACTTCGGCAGCGGACGCGACTAGCGCGGCGGCGACGCCGGGTAGCGGACCATGCAGGTGCTCCACCGCGACGCACGGCGACCGGGCTCGGCAGACCCAACTCGTTCGCGAACCCAACTCCACGATATGACCCGGCCGGCGCTGTCGGTTCGTCACGCCGAACCGCCCTCGGAGCCCGCCCGAACCCTGCCGGCCGAGACCATGCGGCGCCACGATGCGCCCTCGCCGCCTTCGAGGGCGCCGCCCCGCAGCGATGGCGAGGTCGAGCGTCCCGCCGAGGGGAAGCGGCCGGTTCGGGGTCCGACCCGGGACACGCCGTCCAGACCGGCGCCGGCGACGTCGCCGCCCGGGCGCCCGCCGCGGCGGGACCGGGGACAGGAACCGAGCTTCTGATCGATACCCGCGACGACTCGGACGGGTCTTGCCCGGCGGCGGCCCGGTCCCGGTCCGCGCCGCCGGCCGGCGGCCGAGAGAGCGCCGCCAAGGCCTCGCCCCGACCTCCGGAGACCCGGCCCGGTGGGGTGCACAGCGGGGAGGCTCGCGGGGGGGTACCATCGACCCATCATGTGACCCGACCCCTTGCCCCTCCGCCCCCGGTCCACCCGGCCGCCTGTCGTCGACAGGCGGCCGGAGCGGGGAAAATTTGCGCGCGCTATGCGCGCTTTTTTTTGCCCCGCTGTGCGGGGCAACGACGAAGACCACGACCGGCAAGGGGCCGCCACGAACCTCCCCGGGGAATCCGACCGTTGCCCGCGGTCGGCCATCGGCGCCGCGTTGCAGCGGGCCGGCCCGCCCGACGACGACCCCGCCGGCCGAACGGCGGCGCGGCGCCGACGCCGGGCACCTCCGCGCCGCGGACGACCCCGCCGTTGCGACCATCCTGACGAGCGCCCAAGACCTCGACCGGCAGCACCGTTCGCCTTCAGCGCCGGCCGGCATCTCCATAGCCCACTCCGCCGCGGCCGCCGCGTCGCAATCCTCGCCGTACTCCGCCAGAACGCCCTCGTGACCGCGACCCACGCGGAACCGTCCCGCCCCGGGCCGATCCGGCGCGCGCCCCGCCGCCAGCCCGAGGGGACCGCCGTCGGCCCGTAGACCCCGACCACCATCTCGACCCCCGCAGGAACACCGTCCGTCACTCGGCGCGGCCGGCGGGTCGGTCCCGTCCGCCGCACATACCCGGAGAGAGGAGAACCATGTCCGAACGAACCGTTCTGCGAGTCGGCGCCAAGGTCGTCGTCCGCTCCATCGACAACGCCGGCTACACCATGCGGGCGTTGACGGTCACCTCCAAGCTGCGGCTGCAGGGCTCGGCCCTCGCCGCCGCGCTCGCCAGGCCCGACGTCCTGTCCGCGCTCGCCGACGTCAGCTGGCGCACCGGCGCCGGGCACGTCACCGGCGTGTCGGTCGTCTGCGGCGGGCCCGAGCCCGAGCTGACCTCGCTGCCGGCAGCCGCCCCCGGCGCACCGGCCGAGGGCGAGGTGGTCTGGCAGGGCAGCGACGGCGCCCTCGACCAGGACCTCGACGAGTTCATGCCCGAGGGGCCGCAGCGGGCGCGCCTCGACTGGAAGGACCTGGCCAAGTACGCCCCCGACGTCGACGATCCGCGCGCGACGCCGCTGCCGGCGGACCGGGTAACGCTCAGACGCCCGGGCCGGGTGTCGAGCCGGCGCGGCTTCTTTCGCCCGCCGCTCCCGGTCGACACCGTCGCGCGCATCTTCGAGCTCCGCCACCAGGGCCTCAGCTTCAAGAAGATCGGCAAGGCCCTCGGTATCGCGGCATGGACCGTCTCGCGCTACGTCCGCAGTTTCGAGGAGGGAGACCGATGACGAGCGAAGTGCAGTCCCCCCGGCGCGGCCGGCAAGGCGCGCTGACGGCGAGCCGGAGACCCGCTCGACAACCTGCTCGACGAGGCGGCGGAGAAGGAGGCTGACGCCGCGCGAGGCGGTGGCGATGCTCACCGAGCGGGGGTCGCCCGCCAGGACGAACGCCGGGTTCCGTCAACGCGCTCGACCCGCCCACGCCGCCGCTCGCGCATCACCCGGAGAATCAACGCCCACGGGGAAGACCGCACCACGCCCGCGGGCGGGAGGCTCTCGCCGCCCACCCGCCCGACCCGCTTGGCGACACGACCAGGGGAGCCTCGAACAACCCGTTACCGCGTCGGTCACGAACGCGGCCCAGCGGTCCATCAGTTCGCGCCGCCGGTCGAACAGATCGCTGCGCGCGCAACTCCGCTCGACAGCCCCGCCCACCACGTGGGCAAGGGCCGCTTCATGAGGTGGCGATCGTCGGCTACGCCCTCATTCCGTTGACGAACAGATCGATGACCGGGTCCGCCTCGTCGACCAGTGTGTGGGCCCGGCTGCTCAGCACCCAGTTGGTCACCATCTCGTCGAGCGCGCCGAAGATGGCCTTGGCCGTCAGCGTGGCGTTGAGGTCGGCGCGAAACAGGCCGGCCTCCTGCCCGGCGGACACAGCGTCCCGCAGGTGATCGAGGTACGTTCGGAGCTGCTGCGTGGCCGAGAAACGTTCCATGAACTTCATCGAATGCCGCAGCTCCACCTGGAAGACGATTGCCAACTCGCGCTGCCTGCCGAGTCGGCCGAGATGCCCGCGGGCGAGCACGCGCAGGCGTTCGACCGGGTCGCGGACGCCGTCGAGGGCCAGCTTCGTCTCTTCGATCGCTTTGCTCATCGACTCCTCGAAGATCGAGATCAACAGGTCGTCCTTGCTCCGGAAGTAGAGATAGACGGTGCCCGCGGCGACGCCCGCCTCCCGGGCCACATCGGCGACCTGGGCGTTGAAGAACCCGCGCCGCGCGAAAACCGTCGTCGCTGCTCTCAGGATGGCGGCCCGTTTGTCGCCGACGCCGCCCTGTCGCCCAGCGGGTGGCCGTCCTGGCGCCAGCGTCACGACTGCCGCAGGTTGGTGCATGAGCTTTCATTCTTTCCACGGTGGGCCGGAGCCCACGCAATGTCGAGTCCGCACGGGCTGGCGTGCACTCGACCGATTATAACGATGAAGCCGGCGCGCCAGCGCCCGCGCGGCGCCTCGACCGTCCGAGCGCCGACGAGTCGACGCCGGTCCGCGAGATTGCCCGGACTCGAACGCCGAGCCCGGGCAATCTCGCGGGCGTCGCCCGCCCCCGGCGCCCTAGACTAGCAGGCCCAGTGTCCCGGTTCGATGCACCATGCGTCGAGGACCGCGACCACGGCCGAGGCGATGGCCGCCACCAGGTCCCAGAGCCAGTCGAGCGGACCCGAGGCCGAGTCCGTATCGGCCCCGGCCATGGAGAAGGCTCCCCAGTCGACACCCACCTCCGGCACGGTCGAATCCTGTATCGACGGCGTTCCGGCGACGAGCACGCAGCAGGCCACGAACGCCGCGAGAAAGTGACTGAACATGTCCGACCTCCTTGTTCACCAAACGGACCTTGAAGCTCCAGCGCGGGTTCCCAAGACCGCGCCTTCCCGCCGGTCGAATGCCCGTCCGTTCACCGTTCCCCCGGCGGCCGGTCGTGCGGGGGACACGGGTCCCGCCGCCATATGAATGGCCGTTCATTCAGAAGATCATCGTAGGCGCCGGCGGAAGCGATGTCAAGCCCGCTTCGGACGGCCGGGCTCCGGGCGGCGAGGGTCCGACGCGACCCGGCGGCGAAACGTCGCGCACCTGTTGGTCCCATGTCGGTCCGTCCGTGCGGAACGAGACTCCCGGCACGAAAGCAGCTCAACGGAGAGACAGACAGAGGGAGACGGGCAAGCGGGGCGACGAACGGGAGATCGAGCAGGTCGACGAGGGAAGATGGAAAGACAGATCGACAGGAAGAAGAACCGCAGCTGGAGTTGTTGTGATCAGACCCGTTGTGTGATCACACCGAGAGCACCTGTCCGATCACGAAGACGATGGGGTCGCCTTCCGGTGCAACGGCATCGAACGTGACGGATCACGGGGGCGTCACACCTGGCGGCACACCCGCAGTCACACTGTCTCTCTCTAAACCATTGATTCTATTGACTGCACCGTGCATGCGCCCTCAAGGTCGAGCACGAGCAGGTTCAGTCGCCGCGTGCTCGACACCTCGTCTCACCAGCCCAGCGAAGCCTGGCCGCGCAGCGCGTTGCTGGCCCCGCCCGCCAGCGGGCTCTCGCTGCGCAGCGCGTCGACGCCCACCTCGACGAGCAGGCCGCCCGTCTCGAGCACCCCGAGGCCGTAGCCGACCCGGTAGTCCCGGCTGTGCTCCGAGGTGGAGAAGCCGGCCCGCGGGGTCCCCACGAAGCGGCTGCCCACCCGCAGGCCGTAGCCGACCTCGCCGTTGAGCCGGTAGCCCTGCGCGGCGCCGCCGTGCGCCATGCCCGCCATCGTCTCGCGGCCCCACAGCGCCGCGACCCCGCTCTGCGCCTGCCCGCCCCACGACGGCGCCACCCGCGCGGTGACGCCCAGCGGCGTCGACGGCGTCGGGTCGTAGCTCACCGACAGCGCCATGCCCCGCTCGGAGAACCCTTCGGCCTCGTGCACCAGCAGCGTCCGCACGTGCACGTCCACGGCCAGCCCGGTCCCCGAGTCGGCGAAGCCGAGGCCCGCGCCCACGTCCATGCCGGCGCCGGTCTCGGCGTCCCCGCCGTCGTAGCGCAGCCCCACCTCGACGCTTGGCCTGAGCGACAGCCGCCCGCCCAGCGCGAGGGGGCGCGACCCCTCCAGCCCCAGGCGCCGCTGCCAGACGCTCGCCTCGGTGGCCTCGAGGCCGGCGATGGCGCCGGTGGTGGTGCGCGTCAGGCGCGTATCGGTCTCCAGCGCCAGCATGACGCCGCCCAGTTGCCGCAGCGTCAGCAGCTCGCTGCGGGCCCCGGCCGCCACCATGCTCAACCCGAGCTCGGCCGTCAGCGCGTCTTCGTTCTCCGGCGTCAGGGTCAGCACGCCGGCGCCGTAGCCCGCGGCCGCCCAGACCGATATGCGGTCGGTCACGTCGTAGCCCACCCAGGGGAACAGGCCCGTCAGCTTCGACTCGATCTCGCCGCTGTGGACCCCCGCGCTGTAGCCGCCGCTGCCGCGGCTCATGGCCAGGGCCAGCCCGGTGCGCCAGCGCCTCGACACCCAGTCGATCCCCACCATGCCGGTCGCCACCTCGCCGTCGAGCGACAGCGCGCCGTCCTGTCCGCCGAAGTGCGACACGGCGCCCCGTCCCCACACCGCCCCGAAGCCGCCGCCGCCGCCTTCCTCCGCGTTGCCGACCGTCAGCGAGAAGGCCGACGAAGTGAACAGGTCGCGGGCCGTCGACCCCTGCTGCGGACCGCCGTTGCCCATCTGCTGCTCGTCGTCGGTCCAGCCGGCGAGCAGCTCGAGCTCGCGCTGGAACGCCGCGCGGCCGCCGAGCTGCCAGTTGCCGAATTCTTGCGCCGCCTCCTCGCTGATGCCGCCGAGCTGATGGCCCCCGAGGGTGGCCTGGAAACCGGGCTGCGGCACTGCGCGGAGCCGCTCCTGCACGCCGTCGAGCACGTGCCCGGACACCGTGCGTCCGAACCGCGCCGCCCACGCCTTCACCCAGGCCGGGTCGGCCGCCGTGACCGTCACCGTGACCGTCTGGCCGACCTCGCCGCCGTGGGGGTCGCGGGCCGTGACCGTCACCACCACGGCGCCCGCCCCCACGCCGGTGAGCGTGAGCAGGTCGCCCGCCACGCCGGCGGTCGCCACCTCGGGGTTCGACGACACCGCCGCGTAGGTGAGCGGGTCGCCGTCGGGGTCGTCGAAGTACGGCGTCAGGTCGAGCGGCTCGCTCGCCGTGCCGGCCAGCACGGTCTGCGCCGGCAGCGGCTGGGCCACCTCGGGCGCGGCGTTGGTCCGCACGGTGAGCGTCAGCGGCTGGCTGGCCTCCGCGTCGAACGGGTCGGTGGCCGTCACGACGACGACGGCCTCGCCCGCCGCCACGGCGCGGAGGGTCAGCTCGCTGCCGCCCTCGGCCACCTCGGCGACGGCGACGCCGGCGTTGTCCGACACGGCCGCGTAGGTGAGCGGGTCGCCGTCGGGGTCGTGGAAATACGGCGTCAGGTCGAGCGGCTCGCTCGCCGTGCCGACCAGCAGGGTCTGCGCCAGGAGCGGCTCGGCCACCTCGGGCGCGGCGTTGGTCCGCACGGTGAGCGTCAGTGGCTGGCTGGCCTCCGCGTCGTAGGGGTCGCGGGCCGTCACCACGATGGAGGCTTCGCCCACTGCCACGGCGCAGAGGGTCAGCTCGCTGCCGCCCTCGGCCACCTCGGCGACGGCGACGTCGGCGTTGTCCGACGCCGCCGCGTAGGTGAGCGGGTCGCCGTCGGGGTCGTGGAAGTACGGCGTCAGGTCCAGCGGCTCGCTCGTCGTCTCCGCCAGCAGGGTCTGCGGCGGCAGCGGCTCCGCGGCCTCGGGCGCGCCGTTCGTCCGCACCGTCACCGTCATGGGCTGGCTGGCCTGCTCGCCGTCGGGGTCGGTGGCCGTCACGATGACGACGGCTGCGCCCGCCGCCACGGCGCGGAGGGTCAGCCGGCTGCCGCCCTCGGCCACCTCGGCCTCGAGCACGCCGGCGTCGTACGACACCGCCGCGAAAGTGAGCGGGTCGTCGTCGGGGTCACGGAAGTGCGGGGTCAGCTCCAGCGGCTCGCTCGTCTCGCCGGCCAGCAGGGTCCGCGGCGGCAGCGGCTGCGCCACCTCGGGCGCGGCTATCGTCCGCACCGTCACCGTGAGGGACTGGCTGACCCGCTCGCCGCCGGGGTCGCGGGCCGTCACGACGATGACGGCTTCGCCTGCCGCCACGCCGCGGAGCGTCAGCCAGTTGCTGCCCCGCGGCAGGTCGGCGATGGCGACGCCGGCGTCCTCCGACACCGCCGCGAAGGTGAGCCGGTCGCCGTCGGGGTCGTCGAAGTACGGCGTCAGGTCGAGCGGCTCGCTCGTCGTGCCTGCCGGCACGGTCCGCGGCGCAAGCGACTCGGCCGCCTCGGGCGCGGCGTTCGTCCCTCGCGGCGTGTCCCGCTCCCCCCCACCAGCGCCGCTGGGGCCGGCGGCCTCGTAGCCCAGGACGAAGGCGGAGAAAGCCGGGGTCGTGCCGCAGACCATGCCGCCGTCGGTGGTGGTGGGCAGCGGCGTCCAGCGCGTGCCGTCGTAGCGCAGCACCCGAAGCGGCCGGCCGCCAGCTTCCTGGCGGAGCAGCGGGGTGGGCTCCAGGCAGACCTGCGCCCCGGCGGGGAGGGGCGGGTCCACCACGATGTCCAGGCCTTCCTGGCCTGTGCTGGTGAATCTGTACCGCGACGAGGTCTCGGGGGTGCCGCCTTGCAGGGAGCGCACGGTGAACTTGGCCTTGGCGGGGATCTCCGTGGTGCCGGGCACGATGATGCGCCAGTTGAGCCCGGTCGGGAGGGAAAGCTGAGTGACCGTGTATGTATCGCCGGCCGGGGTGGTCAACTGACCGCTGCTCCCACGGTCTATCACCTGGTTGGCCGCGGCGCCGCCCGGGGTGGCCTGCGCCCGCGCCGAGGGTCCCGCGGTGCCGTCCTTGAGGGCACGCAGCTCGAAGGTGTAGGTCGTGCCGTTGGCGAGGTCGGTGAGCGTATGCTCGGTGGTAGCGGCGTCGCTGTCGGTGATCGCCGTCCAGTCCGGGCTCCACGTCGTGCCCCCGTCCGTGCTCTGCCGGTACTCGTAGGCGGTCACCGGATGATGGAAGCTCGGCAACGTCCAGGTGAGCCGCACCTCCTGGTTACCCGGATTCGCCCTCAATCCCGCCGGTCGTTGCGGCGCGTCGGGATGCACGGGCGTGGCCCGCACGGTCGGGGTGGCCGCCCCCTGCCCGTTGGCGTTCTCCGCCCGCACCGCGAAGGCGTAGGTGGTGTTGTTGACCAGGCCGGTCACCGTGTACCCGGCTTCGTTGGCGCCGCCCGAGCCGCTGTCCGGGACGTCCGTCCAGGTGGGCGTGGCCGCGTCGGCGTTCGAGGTGTACTCGTAGCCGATGACGGCGCTGCCGTTGGTGCTGGCCGGCGCCGTCCAGGTGAGCGTCACCTCGGCGTCGCCCGGGGCCGCAACCAGGCTGGCCGGGGCCGTGGGCACGCCGGGCGTGACGGTGACGGCGTCGGAGGCGGGGCCCGGGTCGTCCGTGTTGTCGCCGTCGTGGTCGTTCACCGCGCGGATCCGGAACGTGTAGGCGGTTCCGTTGGTCAGGCTCCCGACCGTATGGCTGGTCGTGCTGTCGTCGCTGCCCGTGATATCGGCCCAGTCCTCGTCGCCCTGCTTGACCTGGTACCCGGTGATGCTGGCGTCGTGCGGGTTGTCCCAGGTGAGCGTCGCCCCGGCGTTGCCCGGCGCGGCCGACAGGCCCGTGGGCTTGGCCGGAGCCCCGCCCAGCGGGGTGGCGGTCACCGCCGCGGAGACCGGGCTGGCGCCCGAGTCGTTCTCCGCCTGGATCCCGAAGGTGTAGGCCTTCCCGTTGGTGAGGCTCCCGACGGTGTAGCGGGTGAACTGGCCTTGCACGGTCGATTCGCTGGCCGGAATCTGGGTCCACGTCTCCCCGCCGTCCGTGGTGTAGCGATAGAACTCGATGTAGACGCCCTTTCCCGGGTCGTCCCAGGTCAGCGTCACGCGGCCGTTTGCGGGTGCGGCCAGCAAGCCCGTGGGCTGGGCCGGCGCCGGCGAGTGTACGGTTGTGGGCCACCCCGCCGGCCCTACGCCGTTGGCGTTGACCGCTCGGAGACTGTCTATTCTCTCGTTTACGCCGGTGGTGGTCGCGTCGGAGCCGGGAATGTCCTCCCACTTCCCAGCGTTCCGAGTCTGATACTTGGTGATGCTGGGATCCCGCGGGTCGTCCCAGGTCGTCAGCCCGGGTGGGACATCCCCATGTCCGTGGCCGTGGCCGTCGCCTCCGGCGCCGCTGGTCAGAATCACTATCCCGGTCGGGGCCGCCGGCACCCCTTCGGCCAGCGGCACGACATACTGGGTCCACGCGGTCCATGGCCCGCCCCCGTTGGCGTTCGCGGCACGCAGCCGGAAGGCGTAGGGTTCCCCGTTGACCGGGGGGAAGCCGTCCGTGACGCCTTCCGCGTTGTTGATCACCGTGACGGTGTGGCTGGTTTTGCCTCCCGGGGGAATGTCGTTGTGATCCGGGGGGCTCCCCGGGAGGGTCCCGATGCCTCTCCGTGCCCATGCCACCTGGTACTCGAAATGGGTGATGCCGCCACCAGCCGGGGCGTCCCAGGCGAGCTCGATGCGCGCGTCGCCCGGGGTGGCCGAAAACCCCGTGACGGCCGTATTCGGGCCGCCCACCACGAAGTCGGTTAAGAAACCGGTGTGCAACCGACGACGTACTTCGCATCTGCGGAAGGGGCAGCCGACGATCCATACGGTGATAGTGTCACCGCCGTTGAACGTCGCAGGAATCTCGTACCGGGTCGTCCCGATGCGCAGATCCGTTTCCCAGGCATCCGCCTGAGCGCTGGTATGGAATCCGGGGCGGTCGTAGAAAGTGACATGCCACCACCTATAGTCGCTGGGCATGGGCGCGTCCCAGACCAGGGTGGCCTTCTTGGTGGTCGCGTCCCATTCCAGCGAGATCTGGTTTCTATCTACATACCGGTAGTCAGCCGGCCGTCGGTCTTCCACATCGGTCTCGACGGCCAGGTCGGAGGCCGGGCCCGGTCCCAGGGCGTTGACCGCGCGGATGCGAACGCGGTATTCATCGGAGAGGAATTCGTTCGCAGGCAGGTTGTACACAGATCTACTCTGCGGAACTGAAGCGAGCGTGGACCAGGTCCGGCCGTCGTCCGTCGTGTACTCGTAGTGCAGGATGCTCGGGTCCGCGACCCAGTCCCAATCCAGCCAGCGAGCTCTCTGATGGCCGCGTGGGCCCACCCAGGTCTTCAGGCCGGTGGGTTTGGCGGGCACGCCGGCTACGGGCGTGGCGGACGCCTCGTTCGAGGTCGCACTGCCGTCCGCGTTCACCGCCCGGATACGGAAGGTATGCGGCGTGCCGTTGGTCAGGCCGCCCACCGGAATCTGCAGGGTGGCGCCGATGGTACGCGGCAGCGGTGCGGTCTCCCACGGCGGATAGACCTCGGCGCCGATCTTGTACTGATACTCGTACGTGACGCTGGCGTCGACAGGGTCGGGCCAGCTCAGGGTGACGGCGCCGTTGCGCGGGGTGGCCGTGAGCACGGGCGCGGCGGGCAGCGCCCCCCCGCGGCGTGGCCGTGACCGCGTTCGAGGCGAGGCCGGCCCCGACGTTCCTCTGCGCCCGGATGCGGTAGCTGTAGGGCGTGCCGTTGTCCAGTCCGGTGAACCGGTAACTCGTGGTGGTCGCGCTGCTGGGGTAAAGCTGCGTCCAGGCCCCGAAGGCGGCGGAGCCCACCTTCCGCTGGTACTCGTAATGCAGAATGGCGGCATCGTCGGGATCGGTCCAGTCGAGCGTGATCTGGGTATTGCCCGCGGTGGCCGTGAGCCCCGCGGGCGGCGCGAAGTCATCGGCGTCGGGCGTCGCCATGATTGCGGTGGCCGGGTCGCTCTCCCCGCAGCCCGCGGTCGTGGTGCAGCCATTCACCGCACGCACCTGGAAGGTGTATTCCGTGCCGTCGGTCAGGCTCCCGATGGTGTAAGTGGTGGCGTGGACCCCGCCGTAGCCGCTGTTGGGGATGTCGGTCCACGTCCCGTAGCTGGTGCCGCCGTCCGTGGACTGCCGGACCTGGTGCTTGGTGATCTGGGCGTCGTTCAGCCGGTTCGTGTTGCTGCTGGTCGTGTCAACGGCATCCCAGGTGAGCGTGACCGCGCCCTTGCCCGCGGTGGCCGTGAGGTTGGCCGGCATCGTGGGCTTGCCCGTCGGGTCGGGAAGCGCGCCATCCACGAGATCGAACGTCAATTCATCGCTGAAAATAAAAAAAGTGGTAAAGCTCGGTTGGGCCCTCTCCCCCTGCACGAAAACCGCGACCTTGACCGTTATGGATTCATCCCGTTCGAAATACACGCTGTCCGTCTCGGCCTTAATGGTAAAGGTGTTCGGGAATGAGCTGACGGGAAAGCTGTCTATGGCGGCCCAATTGCCTGTTGAGCCGTCGGTGTTACGCGCGGTGAGCGGGATGAAAGAGCGCAGTCGTTCCGATACTGCAGTTCCGAATAATGTGGCTGTGCGCCCATAGCCACTCTTGAGGGACGTTCCACTGTGGCTGATGTCGTATTCATTGGTCCGGTCGAAGGACGTGCGGCCCGTGGTGGTCCAGGTCACGTTGGAGGAGGACCGAAATGTCCACAGCTGCATTCCCAACCGCGTTCCCGTCGCGGCGGTTACTAGGGGATAGTTGGCCTTGATATCCGCGACGAAGTCCGCGCTGAGGGAGACCTGGAAAGTCGTGGAAGCCCCGCCTTCCACAAGTTGTATTTTGCCGTCCTTTAGCGGGGCGCTGCCCGTGTGTGTGATGGTCACGGTCTGCCCCAAGGCTGAGCCGGCCCACAGGACGAGCGCCGCGGCAAGCAGGACGAGACCGGGCAGCCGAGCGAGTCGGCGCGCAGGGCGAGTCGAGGTAGCCGGTTCAGCCGCGAGCGCGGCGAGCCGGGACTCCCTGCCGACCGGGTTGCGGAACGCACGGCGCATCGACGTGTCCTTTCGTAGGCACGCGTGCGCCGTCTCGACTAGAATCCCGCCGTCGGACGGCGCACGTCTGTTCAGGCTCTTGAGCGTCTCGACGGTCGCTGCTCGTTCGATTGCCCTCCGGAGCGGTGGCACGCTCCGGAGGGCTCCGTTGTCAAGTCAGTCGATGGAATCCGGCCGGTCGGGGCGCGGCGGGCCGGCGGGAGTCCCGCCCGGGCCGACGCGTCGCCCTTGCACGTATTCGTGTTTCAACGCGGCCACGCCCTGTCTGCCAGCAGCCCGCAGCCATCGGTCCTTGCGGACCGGGTGCGCCGTGAACGGCGTTGACGCCGTCACGGGGCTTGCGGGACGCGTCCGTGAGGCGGACGGGGCCGCGGCGTTCCCGGTCGTCGCCGCGCGACGCGGCGACGAGACGCTGTGCGACAGGACGGCTACGCGGGCGGGCCGCGCGTGGGGTGGATGCCGAGCGCCATGCCCGGCTCGCCGTGAGCGTGGGTGGAGGCGACGGCGTCGGCGACGGGATCCAGCTCGGACGGCGCGGGCGTGCGTTCGGTCTCGACTACCGAGAGGTGCCGGAAGTGACAGGCGTCGCAGTCGGCGTGATCGGCCGACTGCATGCCGGCGGCGGGCTCCTGGAGAGTGCAGCCCACCCACGCGAGCACCAGCAGCAGTGCCGCAACGATCGCGACGGTCTGCTTCAACAGCACCATCGACCCACTAGGTGCCGTGACGCGCCGCGGTCAGGCGCAACGGTGACAGGGACCGGGACGCAGGGACGAACCGGGAGGAACGGGGAATCGGGAGGGACGGTCCGGCGGGCCAGCCGTACCGGCTTACGGCTTACGGCGCTCGGCGCTCGGCGCTCGGCGCTCGGCGCTCGGCGCTCGGGAAAATCCCTAACACGGTGTCACCCATCGTCTCAAGGTTCCCTTGCACAGCGGGATCGGCCGCCGCTGCCTCTCTTGCAGACCCACGGCCCCGTGCCAGTACGTTGGGGAGCCAGCCCGGCGTGTTTCCAGATCCGGTCGGGGCACGTTCATTCATGTACCGGGAAACTATCTCACAGAATGTGTGAGGCGCGCAAGGAAGCTCAGGTCCCCTCGGCTACCTGTCGCCGCCGGCGTTCGACGCCGCCGTGCCAGTTCGCCCGCTCCGACGGGCTCCCGCCGCCGTGCCGCTGCATCGACAGGCGCCGGGCGGGCAGACCGACGACGGCGCCTTCTCCCGCGTCAAGATCCGTCCGTGAGTTTCCAGCCGGCGTCCTTGAGAAGGTCGTCGAGCGTGAGCATCCTGTTCGAGCACGCCTTGGCGGCGTCCGGGAGGTGGCCACCGCCGCGGGCGGCGGCGCCGAGGTCGACCGTGAGCGGGTCATCGGCCGCATCAAGTTCCGGCGCGCGTGGCTCACAAGCCACGGCCTCGCGGCCAACGACCGCCGCATCATCCCGGTGCTCGGCGAGTCGATGGAGCCGACCTTGGTGGACGGCTGTTCGATCCTCGTCAACCACGCCGCCCGGCGGCGGGGCGAGGGCGGCATCTACGTCGTCCGCACCTGCGACGGCCTGCTCGTCAAGCGCGCCGGCAAGGACGCGGACGGGACGCGAGCCGGAGGTCCAAGTGGAGACTGGGCGCCAGAAATCGTCCGTAGCATGTCGCAGGTGCATTGCAGTCTATTAGCGCCCGTCCACCAGGACCACGGCACCGAAATCCCGGAACGCCCGGGCGAACAGCGAGCGGTCGACCCCGAACCCCCAGAGCATCACCGGGCCGACCGCCGGATCCCCCCGCAGCCAGCGGCAGGCGCCATTACCGCCGGCCCCGAACGCGACGACCGACAACCGGCCGGAGCCCAGCAGCCGCTGCGCCCACGCCTCGTCCGGAATGCAGCGCGTGAGGACGATGGCGCTCTCGAGCTGCTGCCCCTCGAGCGCCGCCGCCAACGGGACGCCCGACGCCTCCCCGGAGGGCGCACACCAGAGCACGTGCCCCCGCCACCGCCCGGGCGGGCCGAGACGACGGCCGCCGACCGGCACCGCACCGCCGCACGCGGCCGACGCCCGATCGCGAAGCTCGTCGGTCGGCTCCCAGTCGACCGTGGGATGTGCCGTCCCTTCCGGTTGACGAGCCGGTCCCGCCTCGTCCCCGCCCCCGGAACTGCGCGGCGACGCCGGCCCCGCCCCCGAGTCCCCGGCCAGCGGCGACGCCGCCCCGCCGCCGTCCGAGCCGCTCGACGACCCCGCCCGCTGCGAGGATTCATCCGCCCGGCCCAGGGCCTGGACGAGCGAGCCGGCCTCTCCGCCGCGAACCGCATCCACCGCGGCATCGAGCCGCATGGGATCGACGCCCCTCACCCTGTACGAGTCCCCCACCGACACGGTGCCGTCCCGGAGCGCGGCCTGCACCTTGCCGGACTCGATCTCCCGAGCGGCCCGGGCCCGCGCCACCGACATCCGGCTCACGCTCAGCGACGCCGCCGCATCGTCGAGCGTCACCCCCTCCCCGTCCGCCAACTGCGCGGCGAGCACCGCCCGCTGCGACGTGGACAGATGCCGCCGCCGCACGTTCGCCGACACGATCCACTCGACGACGTCGGTCCCGTCGTCGAGCTCCTCGACGGGGGGCTCGAAGCCGAGATCGCGGCACGCGCGGAGCCTCGTGCGGCCGTCCACCAGCCACCGGCCGCACACCACCACCGGAATCCGGACGCCGTGCGCCTCGATGTCATCGCGGAGATTCGTGTACTCCTCCGGCGGGAACTCGGGGAACATGGCCGCGACGGGATGGACCTCGAAGTCGCGGCCGCCGATCGTGACGCAGCTCTCGTCGCTGACCATCCCGAACATCCCAGCAGCCGCTCGCCCCGCGTCGCCGCGGCCACCGTCAACTCCCCGCCCCGCGGGCCGCGGGCCTGCCGCCCCCTCACCCATCCGCACCGCTCCGGCAGGCCGACGGCATGCCGCGTCGCGAACGCCTGCCCATCGAACCGCCGCCCGTCCGGATCGCGCAGCGCCACCGCCTGCGCCTCGAACGCCCGCCGCTCCCGCCGCCGGTCGTGACGTGGCCGTGCCCGCCGCGCGCCAGACGGCGCGGCTGCCAGCCGCGCCGACCGTCCCCGCGCCGCGGCCTCGCCAACGTGAGCCCCGTCATCTCGTCCGCTCCACGGCCCGTCCCGCTCCGGCGGGCTCGGGCTCCGCCCCGCGCTGCGCGCCCCGGCCCGCCAGCCGCCAGTCGCGCCCCTCCAGCCCGACCACCCGGCAGCGCCCCGCGATCCGGCTCGCCAGCCGGTCGTCCGCCATGAACGCGCCCACCCCGCTCGGCGTCTTGTTCGACGTCCACACCGTCCGCCGCCCCGCGTCGTGCCGCGCCTCGTAGAGCATCAGCAGCGTCCGCCGCGTGTAGTCCGTCGCCGCCTCCCGCTCCGCCCCCAGGTCGTCCAGCACCAGCAGCTTCACCGCCACCAGCCGGTTGAACTCCTCGGCCGTCTCCGCCGCCGCACCGCGAGGCTGGAGCCGATAGAGCAGCATCGGGACGCGCTCGAACGCCATCGACCGCTCCCCCGAGCGCCACAGCTCGTTGAGCACCGTGCAGGCCAGCCGCGTCTTGCCGGTGCCCACCGGCCCGCACAGGAACAGGTCCCGCCCGCCGTCGCCGGCCCGCGCGAAGGCCCGCGCCTCGTCGAGCGCGTGCCGGTTGTCCCCCGTCTTCCGCCACGTCGACCACCGCGCCTCCCGGAACTCGTGCGGCACCGAGGGCGGGGCGGCGTGCGCCGCCGTCCAGCAGCCGCAGCGCCGCAGACGCCTCACGCCGTCGACCTCCACCGGCTCCCAGCCCGGCGTCCCCGCGCACCGTCCGCACCCCACGCTCATCGCCTCGCCCGCTTGATGCCGGCGTCGTACGCCTCGCGCGACTCCGTCGACCGCGCCACGCCGGCGCGGCCCCGCAGCGACGCCTTCGCCTGCCGCCGCGGTCCCTCTCCCCCCGCACCCCCCTCTCCCTTTAGCCATAAGCCGTTAGCCGTTTCGTACGCGCGTGCGTGAGACGGAAGTTCTGCGGAAGTAGTGCGGGAGTTGTGCCGAACAACTTCCGAAGTTGTTCGGAAGTTCTCCGGAAGCGGATCCGGCCCCGTTTCACGGGCCTCGGGCGCTTGCGCACCGCTGTCGCCAGAGCCGCGCGGAAGCGCCGCCGACGCGCTTCCGGAGTTGTGCGGAAGTTCTCCGGAAGTTGTTCTGAACAACTTCCGAAGTGGTGCCGAAGCAGTGCCGAAGTTCTGCGGAAGCGCCGGCACCCGGGCGCCGCCGGGGTGGACCGACCACAGGTGGTGCGTCCTCGCGCTCACCTCGGCCGCCGCCGGGAGCGGATGCAGCGTCCGGGCGGGGAACCGCACCCGCTGAAAGTCCTGCCAGTCCCACTGGTACAGATAAAACAGCCCGTGGTGAAAGTCGGGGAACGGGCCTGGCCTGGGCGCGATCGAGCCCGTAGACTGAACAGCTATGGCGATGGGCAAGAAACCGGCCGCGCGACCAGGGGCGCCGCTGTGGGTGACGACGGCGGATTTGCCGACGAACGCGGGGCATCCGTTCTTCGAGCGTCTGAACCGGGTTCTGGACGAGGCCGGGTTCGACGCGTTCGTCGAGGGGCTGTGCGCGGTGTTCTACGCGACGCGGATGGGGCGGCCGAGCCTGCGTCCTGGGCGGTATTTCCGGATGCTGTTCATCGGCTACTTCGAGGGTCTGTCTTCGGAGCGTGGGATTGCGTGGCGGGTGGCCGACTCTCTGAGCCTGCGGTCGTTCCTGGACCTGGATGTGACCGAGGCGGCGCCGGACCACTCGACGCTGTCGCGGACGCGTCGTCTGATCGACGACGAGACGCACGAGGCGGTATTCACGTGGGTTCTCGAGCAGTTGTCGGCGGCGGGTCTGGTCAAGGGGAAGACGGTGGGCGTCGATGCGACGACGCTGGAAGCGAACGCGGCGATGCGGAGCATCGAGCGGCGGGACACGGGAGAAAGCTACGAAGCGTTCCTTCGGCGCTTGGCGGAGGCGTCTGGGGTGGAGACCCCGACGCGGGCGGATCTGGCTCGGTTCGACCGGTCTCGCAAGAACAAGAAGACGTCGAACAAGGACTGGCAATCGCCGCAGGACCCGGACGCGAAGATCGCGAAGATGAAGGACGGCCGGACGCACTTGGCTCACAAGGTCGAGCACGGGGTCGACATGGAGACGGGGGCCATCGTGTCGGTGACGGTGCAGGATGCATCGGACGGCGATACGGCCACGCTGCCGGAGACGCTGACCGCGGCGGCCGAGCAGGTGGAGTTGGTGCAGCCGGACGGTCGAGGGGTCGAAGAGCTGGTCGCTGACAAGGGGTATCACAGCGACGAGACGCTGGTGGCTCTCGGCGAGGTCGGGGTTCGGAGCTACGTATCGGAGCCCGAGCGCGGCCGGCGCGTCTGGCAGGACAAGAAGACGGGAGAGACGCCGCCGGCGAAGCGTGCTGCGCAGCAGGCGTTGTATGCGAACCGGCGGCGTGTGCACGGGCGGCGGGGTCGTCGCCTGCAACGCTGCCGGGGCGAGATGGTGGAGCGTACTTTCGCGCACATGTATGAGACGGGGGGCATGCGTCGGGTGTTTGTGCGCGGTCACGAGAATGTCCGCAAGCGGGTGCTGATCCAGGCGGCTGCCTGCAACATCGGGATGCTCCTGCGGCGCCAGACCGGCATCGGTACGCCCCGGAGCCTGCAGGGGCGGGCTTTTTCGGCGATTTTCCGCCTGATCGACCGCCTGATCGACCACTGGGGGCGTCTGACGCGTCCCTGGGGCCTCAAATGGACACCGCCGGCGCCCGTCGGCTCAATTACTCATCGCCAAGCGGCCTGAACAGCAGGGCTCGGCGAACCGACTTCTACCTCGGGCTGATAACGTGCCCCCTGGTGCTCGAACGCCGCCACCAGGCCCACCTCGACCAGCCGCTCGATGCTCGTCGCGACCTCCTCGCCCGGACGTTCACGTAGCGCGTCGTGCGCCGCCTGGAACGCCACGGCGTCCGCCCGCATCACCCCGAAGTCGTCCGCCGCCAGCACGTAGGTCGTCCACACCCGGAACGCCAGGTCCGACAGCTTCGACACCCTCGCCGAGTGGCCCAGCCGCGCGTGCAGCAGTCGGTCCGCAGGCATCGCTACCTGGCTTTCGCGGCCGGCCAGATCGGCGGCAACCCTCGACGCTCGCCGGCCCATCCGCTCCCTCGCGCCATCCTGAAACCCGTTGTCCGGCGCTCGCGCCGCCGTCAGCACATCCGGTCCGGATCGCACACGGCGCACTGCGCCCAGTCCGGCCGCGTACCGAAGGACCGCACCGCAGCGTTCGGCCGCGACCGCCAGTACGCTCCCGCCTCCGGCCAGCACGCCGGGCAGATGAACAGCGCGCCGCCCGTGCCCGGGTCGACCACTTCCCGCCACGCCTTGTCGGCGCGCTTCGGCGTGCGCCGCACGATGGCCGGAGCCCGCCCCGCCCGCTGTCGGCCGACAGCCGCGTCCCTCATGACGCTTGCCTCCTCCGCCGCCGGACCGGCGCGCCGCTCGGGCCGCCCATGGCGAGCCAGTGCAGCGCCGCCGCCTTGCTCCAGCGCAAGCGCTTGTCGACGCCGTGGATGGGCGCCAGCGGGAAGGTCCGCGCCTTCATTCGCCGTTCCAGCGTCGACCGCGAGCAGCGCAGCAGCGCCGCCATGTCCTCGAGGAACAGCACCTCCGGCAGCGCCTCCACGTCGACGGGCTCGTCGCCGGACTCGTTGCACTCGGCGCCGCCCATCTCCTCGACCGCCTTCGCGCGCGCCTCGGCCGCCGCCAGCTCGATGCGCTCGAGCCGGTCGAGCGCCCCCGTCGCCCGCGCCTCAAACCGTTCCGGGGCCGGGTAGCGTCCGTTGAGGATGGCGTTCAACGTGCTCTGCCCCATGCCGAGCGCCGCGGCGAGGTCGTATTGCGTCAGGCCGAGCCCGGCCAGGCGGCCACGGATTGCCCGCATCGCCGGCGACCTCATCGCCTCGCAGGCTATGCGTAGGGTATATACGTCGTCAAGTCTAAAATCAGCCGCGTTCCCCGCCAAGATCGCGGCCCGCGACGCCGGGCGGCCACGGCAGCAGTCGCGGCGACTCGACGGTCGCGTCTTCCGCGGGACCGCAGCCCCTCGGGGCGGAAGGTGACGGCCCCCCCGCGGACGGCTGCCCTCCTGACGAGTCCCTTGGATCCCGCCTGCAGCCGGGCTCTGAAGCTCCCCACACCAGTGACCACCGGCGGTTTTCGAGCAGAACACGTCAGAACCCGTCACACGGCCGGCGCGTGGCCGACGCCGTTCCGGCCCGGTGAAACGGCCTCGAACTCGCTCGCAAGGACGTCGCAGACAGTATTTCTCTAGGCGATAAATTATTGCTATCATGCCCCCATGACCATGCTCGCCAAGCGCCTCCGCAAGGTCCGCACCGAGAGGGGGCTCTCGCAGGGACAGCTGGCAATCCGCCTCGGCAACTCCTCGCACCTGATCTCCCAGGTCGAGCAGGGCCGCTGCGGCCTCACCAATCCCAGGCTCTCGCTGGCCGCCCAGACGCTCGGCGTCTCGATCGACTACCTGATCGGCCTCACTGACGAAGAGACCCCCTCGCACCAGCTCGCCCGCGAGCTCACCGCCGCCGCCGCCCGCGTCCGGGACCTCGAAGACCAGCAGGCGCAGGCCGGCATCGCCGACGACAGCGACTTCATCGGCGTCTCTCCGATCACGCCCGCCGCCGGCGGCGGGGCCGTCGTCGACGACGAGCGCATCGTCGGAGGGCTCAAGTTCCGGCGCGACTGGCTCCGGGAACACCGCCTCGACGCACACCAGTGCCGCGTCCTGCGGGTCATGGGCGAGTCGATGGAACCCACGCTCGCCGACGGCGCCTCGATCCTCGTCAACCTTGCCCGCCAGCGGCGGCGCGCCGGCCGCATCTATGTCGTCCGGACCGACGACGGCCTGATCGTCAAGCGGGCCGGCAAGGACCTCTCCGGCGCCTGGCAGCTCGTCAGCGACAACCCCGACAAGCAGATCTGGCCCACCCGGCCCTGGCCGCCCGACGCACCGATGATCGGAGAGGTCAAGTGGACCGGGCGCACCTTCGTGTAGGAGACCCCGATGAGATCGACCAACAACGACGAGCCTGGCGCCGCGGAGGCGACGGCGTCCCCAGCCCCCCGGCCGAAACGGCGCGCTGCCAAGAGCGCGACGTCACGCAAACCGACGGCCAAGACCGGCAGTCAGCCGGCGCGCCGCCGCGTCCGCGTCGCCGAGGGCATCTACAAGGACCGGCACGGACTCGCCGCCACCGTCAAGGTCAACGGCATCCAGCGCGAACTCCGCTTCCCGGCTGGCACGCCGCTCAAGACGATCCGGGCGCGCCGGGACGAGCTGCGCGCCAGCCTGCGGACGCTGCCGGCCGGCGAGCGGCACACGCTGGCGCATGATGCTGAGCGCTACCTCCAGCAGGTAGGCAGCGAACTTGTGGGCTTCTCGGACCGCCGGCACCAAATCGGCCTGTGGGTCCAGCGCTTCGGACATCTCCGCACGCTGGCCCTGTCGCAGCACGTCGCGCTGCTCAACGACCAACTCCACCAGTGGCGCGAGACGTTGTCGGCATCTGCCTGCAACCACCGGCGCAACGCGCTGACCAATCTGGTGAAGGTGCTCTACGGGCGGCGCGCAGCGGCCGAGCTGATCGATCTCGTCCGCTTCGCGCAGCCGCCGCCGAAGCCCCGCTGGCTCGAACGTTCGCACATCGCGGACGTGCTGGCGCAGTTGACGCCGGAGTCCAAGACCGTAGTACGCTTGCGGCTGATGCACTGGACAGGGATGCGGCCGTCGCAGATGGGGCGCCTTCAGCCCGAAGACTTCCGCCTCGACGAGGCGACACCCTTCGTCGTCGTCCCCCGCGGCAAGCGAGGACGGCTGGCAGCGATACCGCTCGTCGGCGAAGGGCTGGCGGCAGCGCGCGACTTCATGGCGCGTGGCGCTTATGGATGGTGGTCTTGTCCGAGCGCCAACAAGGCGCTGGCGCGGGCGGCTCGGAAGGCCGGGCGTCCGCCGTTCACCGTGTATCAGATCCGCCACTCGTTCGCGACCGGGCTTCGACGGACGGGCTCCGACGTGGCGGACATCCAGGATCTGTACGGGCACACCGATCCGGAGACGACGATGATCTACGCCCCGCCGCAGTTGCAGAAGCACGCGGCAGCGATCGAGCGTTTGGAGCGAGCGGATCGGGCGCCGGCCCCGGTTTCGCGGGCGATTCGGCTGGCAGAAACGGCTGGCAGTAGCGGGGGCGTTTCTGTAAACTATTGATTTTAAACGGCGCGCGGGAGTAACTCAGTGGTAGAGTGTCAGCTTCCCAAGCTGAAGGTCGCGGGTTCGACCCCCGTCTCCCGCTCCATACTTGCATGGGGCTGCGCCCCAAGCCCCCGGCGGCCGCTTGCGGGGACCCTTGCGCCCCGCGCCGCTGCCGCCGGGCCGCGCCGTGCGTGGCCTGGGACGGCTGTGTCGTGGCTCGCCGTCCCCTCTGCAGGCCGGCGCCCTCGCTGGCATACAATCGGCCCATGTCGCCGGAGCTGATCGCCATCCTGGCCGTCGGCGTCGCCCTGGCCGGTGTGCAACTGGCCGGCCTGCGCGGCCTCGGCGCGCGCATCGATCGCGTCGAAGCCCGCATTGACCGCCGCTTCGAGCAGGTCGACCGCCGCTTCGAGCAGGTCGACCACCGCTTCGAGCAGGTCGACCGCCGCTTCGAGCAGGTCGACCGCCGCTTCGAGCAGCTCGAAGCACGCCTGGCCCGCGTCGAGCACGGGCAGGCGAAGCTCGAAGGCTTGCTCGAAGGACTCCGCGAGGCCATCACCGGCCGCCGCGTGTCCGGTGACGCCGCGTAGCCCCGAACGCCTCCCGCCGCCGTGGACCCGGGCAGCGCCGGGGCCTGCCGCCCCCCTCCAGGCAACCGCTTCCGAACCGCCGGCGGCCGCCATCAGGGCTGCTTCGGATAACCCAGTCTCGCCAGCGCCGCGGTAATCTCGTCGAGGATCGTCGGGTCGTCGATGGTCGCCGGCATGGTGTACGGCTGGCCGTCGGCGATCTTTTTCACCGTACCGCGCAGGATCTTCCCGGAGCGCGTCTTCGGGAGGCGCGGCACGAGGGCGGCCGTCTTGAAGGCGGCGACCGGACCGATCGAGTCCCGCACGCGCTCGACCAGCTCCGGGACGATATCGTCGGCGCCGCGGGTGACGCCGGCCTTCGTCACGACGAAGCCGATCGGGATCTCGCCCTTGATGGCGTCGGCGACCCCGACGACGGCGCACTCGGCGACGTCGGGATGAAAGGCGAGCACCTCCTCCATCGCGCCGGTCGACAGGCGATGGCCGGCCACGTTGATGATGTCGTCCACGCGGCTCATGATGTAGAGGTAGTCGTCCTCGTCCTTGTAGCCGGCATCGCCGGTCAGGTAGTGCCCCGGGTAGCGTGACAGGTACGAGCCTTCGTAGCCGGCGTCGTTGTTCCACAGTGTCGGCAGGCAGCCGGGCGGCAGCGGCAGCCTGAGCACGATGGCGCCGATGTCGCCGGCGGGCATCTCCCGGCCGTCCTCGCCGAGAATCCGGACGTCGAAGCCCGGCACGGCCCGGGTCGGCGACCCCGGCTTGACCGGCAGCACGCCCAGCCCCACGCAGTTCGCGGCGATGGCCCAGCCTGTCTCGGTCTGCCACCAGTGATCGATGACGGGCACCCCCAGCCGGTCCCGGGCCCAGATCAGCGTGTCGGGATCGCAGCGCTCCCCGGCCAGAAAGAGGGTCCGGAACCCGGACAGATCGTGCTCGCGGATGAACGATCCGTCCGGATCCTCCTTCTTGATCGCCCGGAAGGCGGTCGGCGCGGTGAACAGCACGTTGACCCCGTGCTGCTCGACCACGCGCCAGAACGCGCCCGGATTGGGGGTTCCGACCGGCTTGCCCTCGTAGAGGATCGTCGTCGCGCCGCGCAGCAGCGGGCCGTAGACGATGTACGAGTGGCCGACCACCCAGCCGATGTCCGACGCGGCCCAGTACACTTCCCCGGCGCCGACGCCGTACACGTTCTCCATGCTCCAGTGGAGAGCCACGGCATGGCCCCCGTTGTCGCGCACCACGCCCTTGGGAACGCCGGTGGTGCCCGAGGTGTAGAGAACGTAGAGCGGATCGGTCGCCGCCACCGGCACGCACTCGGCGGGCTCGGCGGCGGAGCAGGTCTCGTCCCAGTCGAGGTCGCGGCCGGCGACGAGCGCCGCCTCGGCCTGCGGCCGCTGCAGGATGAGCGTCCGCTCCGGCTTGTGGGACGACAGCGCGATGGCCTCGTCGAGCAGCGGCTTGTACGGCACCACCCGGTTCACCTCGATGCCGCACGACGCCGACAGCACGAGCTTCGGTCTGGCATCGTCGATGCGGGCCGCCAGCTCCCTGGGTGCGAAGCCGCCGAAGACGACGGAGTGGACCGCGCCGATCCGGGCGCAGGCCAGCATCCCGATGACCGCCTCCGGCACCATCGGCATGTAGATGATCACCCGCTCGCCCGCCGTGACTCCCTGGGCCGCAATGGCGCCCGCGACGCGGGCCACCGCGTCGCGCAGCTCGGCGTACGTGAAGCGGCGAACCGTCCCGGTGACCGGGCTGTCGTAGACCAGGGCGAGCTGCTTGCCGCGGCCGCGGTCCACGTGGCGGTCCAGGCAGTTGTAGCAGGTGTTCAGCTCGCCGCCGGCGAACCAGCGGTGAAACGGCGGCCGGCTGTCGTCGCGCACCGTGTCCCAGCGGCGGTGCCAGTACAGCGGCTCCGCGGCGGCGGCCCAGAAAGCCTCCGGATCGTCCTGCGCCCGGCGATAGGTCTCGTCGTACACGGAAGGCATGACTGCAGATCCTATCGCAGCCGTCCGACGGCATGGCGGCCGGGACCGGCCGGCATGCGACCGTGCCGCGTGCCGGCGGTCGAGACGGCCTATAATGGGATTGTCGCATCATGCGTTCCGTCCGCACGCTCCGCACGGGCGCGGTAGCCGCCGTCGTCGCCTGGAAGCTTGCCGCGCTGGCATTGCTGCCGGCCGCATTCTGCTGCCAGGCGGTGCTCGACGCCGACGGCCGCGTACTGCCCTGCTGCGAGGGCAGGGACCACGGCGACTTCTGTCCGCTGAAGCGCGCCGCGCACCCGGGTACCTCCGCTGGTCCCCGGATGCAGACGTGCGACTCGTTCGACGACGCGCTCATCGGGCTCCTCAGCCTCACCGGCTTCACGCCGGAGTCGTCCGCGGCGCCGGCTGCGCCGGACGTGAGCGGGCGGCCGCCGGAAACCGGCAGTCCCGTCACCCCGTTCCACCACGCACCTCCCTCGCCGCCCCCGCGGGCCTGACGCCGCCCCGACCTGATCGTTCCCTTTCCGCTGTCCCAGGTTCTCGCGTGCCGACCGCCTCGGTTCCGCGGGCCGCGTGCCCGCGTCGAGATCGTGCGGCACCGAGCGGAGGTGTTCGAAAATGCGTTGTACTACCGTCCGGATGCGGCTCCCGGCCGCGCTCGCTCTTCTGCTTGCCGTCCCTGCACCTGCCGTGCAGGCGCAGGACGGCGCCCCGGTCACCGGCGTGGTGACCGATGCCCAGCAACTGGCCCTGCCCGGCGCAACGGTCGTGCTCCGAACCGCCGACGGCAGCTTCGTCGCCTCGTCGACGACGGACCGCACCGGCGGGTTCCTGCTGCCGGACGTGACACCCGGCGACTACCTGCTCAGCGCTGCGCTGCTCGGGTTCGAGACCCGCACGGAGCCCATCGCCGTGACGGCGAGCGGCGTCTCCACCTCGCTCACGCTCGAGGTCGGCGCGTTCACGCAGGAAGTCACCGTGTCGGCGCTGATGCCGGAAGTGGCGACGGAGCTGACGATTGCCGCCGACGCCATCGAGCGTCGCGTGGCCCGCGATCTGGCGCAGTCGTTGCGTGACCATGCGGGCGTGACCGCGCTCAGGCGCGGCGCCATCAATCTCGATCCGTCGGTCCGCGGGCTGTACGCCGAGCAGATCGGCGTTTTCGTCGACGGGACCCGGACCTTCGCGGCCGGCCCGGCCCGCATGGACTCGGGGCTGAGCCACGTCAGTCCGCACGCACTGCAGTCGCTGCGCGTCGTCCGGGGGCCGTACGCGCTGACCTGGGGCGCGGGCACGCTCAGCGCCATTCGGGCCGATACGTTCAAGCCGGCGTTCGCGGGCGGGGGCTTCCAGGTCGGGGGACGCGCGGGCTACAACTACGGCTCGAACGGCGACGCCAACGACGCACTGGCGAGCCTGCACGGCAGCTCCGACCGGATCCGGTTCACGTTTCAGCACAACACGCGGATCGGCAGCGACTACCTCGACGGCAACGGCGAGACGGTAGCGGGCGACTACGAGTCGTTCGATACGCGCTGGAGCCTGGGCGGGCGCCTGGGCGGCAGCACGCTGCTCGAGTACACCGGCGGCTACCAGAAGCAGAACGACATCGACTACCCGGGCCGCATCCTCGACGCCACCCTCTTCGAGACGCAGTCCCACGCGCTCGATCTCTCGCACGCGCGGTCCACCGGCCTGGTCAGCGAGCTCGCGGGGCAGATCTACGTGAACGACAAGCGCCACGTGATGAACAACGACGACAAGCCGACCGCGCTGGCGGATCCGCGCCGGATGCCGCCGTTTGCGCTGGACGTCCACCTGCCGGCCGCCGCGGATACGCTCGGCGGACGGTTCCACGCGGCGCTCGCCACCGGCCCGGTGCGCTACAAGCTCGGTTTCGACACGTACCGCCTGCAGCAGAACGCCACGCAGACGATCAGCGACCGCGACACCGGGCAGATCCACCACAACCGGCATCCCGTCTGGCCGGACGCCGAGCTGAGCAACATCGGCGGCTACGCCCAGGTGGTCTACGACCAGGGCCGCAGCAGCTTCGGCGGGACGCTGCGCCTCGACCGCGAGCAGGCGCGGGTCGGAGGCGTCACCGCGTTCTTCGCGGACAACGCGGTCCCGGCCCACGAGCTGCACGAGGCGCATGGCCGCTTCCATCCCCGGACGCCGAGCCACGGCATGGGCGGCCATGGCAACGGTGCGGATCACGGCGGCGGGCATGCGGCCGGCGGCCACGACGCGGGCGGCCACGGCGCCGGCCCGACGATGCTGGCGCCGGCCGACCACTTCGGGCAGGACAACCTGAACTTCAGTGCCGCCGCCAACGCCAGCCTGCGCGTCACCGACCGCTGGCTCGTCACGCTGGGCGCAGGACGGGCCGTCCGCAGCCCGTCGGCCCTGGAGCGGTACGCCGACCGGTTCCCGGCCGTCAAGTTCCAGACGGCTGCCGAGTTCGTCGGCAACCCGCTGCTCGTGCCGGAGAAGAGCATCGAGCTCAGCGCCGGCACGACGCTCCACATCGGGCAGGCGACGATCCAGGGCGACGCGTTCTGGCGCACGATCGACGACTACATCACCGTGGCGCACGATCCCAACCTGACGCGGCGCCTGCCGCTGAGCCCCGCCCGGGTGTTCCGCTACGTCCAGGCCGACGCCGCCCGCTTCGCGGGCTTCGATGTGCGCGCCGAATCGGCGGCGGGTCCGTGGATCAGCCTGCGCGGGGGCTGGTCGCTCGTGCACGCCGAGGACCTGCTGTTCGACGAGCCGCTGTTCGGCATCCCGCCGTTCGAGCAGCACTACGCCCTCGATATCCACAATCCGTCCAGGACCCGCTGGGTGGAGCTGCTGGTGACCAGCGCCGCCGCGCAGGACCGGGTGGCGACGACACGCTTCGAGATGGCGACCGCCGGGTGGACGACAGTCGACGTGTCGATCGGCCTGGAGCTCGCCGCCGGCGTGACGTTGCGGGGCGGGGTGCGCAACCTGACCGACGAGTTCTACGTCAACCACCTGAACTCGCTCAACCCGTTCACCCGGCAGCGGATAGCCGAGATCGGGCGCAGCGGGTACCTCGGGCTGGAGTACGCCTTCTAGAGCTTCGATCGGACGGCGCCGCTGCCGCCGAGGCGCGCCGTGCGCGCCTTGTGGCGTTCGGTGCCGACGGGAGGGGGGTTCGTGGCGTATGCTTGGTGTGTCACTCGCCGGGGGCTTGCCCCGGCGCGAGCGGAGCACGAGGTCATTGATGATCGGACCACTGGTCGCTGGCTGCCGCGCGGCAGTCCGCGTCAACTGCCGCGACGCCCGCGCGGATGCCCCGCGCGGCGACCTCCAGGTCGGCGACGGCATGCGCGGCGTCGTCGTCGGTGTCCCGTGGCGGTGAAGCGGCGATCAGCGTCCCGCCGGGACGACGCTTCGAGAGCGCCAGCGCGGGCCGCGGCGCACGAGCCCGTCGAGCCGGGCGGCCTTCCGCCGCGGCCGGCCGCGCCCCAGCGCAGACGCAGGCCGATCGACGCGACGATGCGGGCCGCGGCGCGCGCGTCCAGCCGAGTTGCGCCGCCGTCGCAGCGGCAAGTAGACTTCACGTCTCCGGACGAACCCGACGACCTCCACGACACGGCAATGGCGATTCCCGCGCGCAGCGACGAGGCGCTGGTCGGCGACCTTCTGGCCACCGACCCGTCGCTGAGGCTGCAGCTGGATGCCCCGGGCGGCATCACGAGCATCGGCCGCGATGTCACGGTCAGGGGCGAGCTGAGCGCGACGGCGCACATCGTCATCGAGGGGCGCGTCGAGGGCAGGATCGCGGCGCCGGACCACAGCGTCGCGGTGGCCGAGCACGGCCGGCTGGAGTCGGACGTCTTCGCGCGGAGCATCACGGTCCGCGGCATGGTCAAGGGCAACCTCACGGCGATCGAGTGCCTCAAGATTCTGCCGCACGGCCGCGTGGCCGGACACCTCGCCGCGCGGCGCCTGGCCATCGACGAGGGCGCGGTGTTCAACGGCAGCGTGGACACGCACCTGACGGACGCCGCCATCGCCGTCAAGCGTCATCGCTTCAAGGGCCGCGGCTAGATGCCGCAGCAACTCCCCGCTGCGTCACGGGCTTCCAGTTGGCTGCCGCCGCTGCTCTCCAGGCCTTTGCGGACCGCTTGAACCTCGCCAGCCGGCTCGCAGCCTTCCGCGACCGGCGCTGGCACCCGGCGGCCGCAGACCGGCGCGTGCTGCACCTGGAGGACGTCTCGGGCATTCCGTTTCTCACCGACATCGCCGGCGTCGAGGAGTACGAGCACCGGGCGCGGGTACGGGCTCGCGCGGGGGATCTGTATGCGACCGAGACGCTCCCCGATCCCGACTACGAGACGTACTGCCGACAGCGCCTCGGGCTCGGCCCCGTGCACTGGCTCGGCGCCGACTGCGGGCCGGCGCCCCTCGCTCTGGCTCGCGGCTGCAGCGCGAACGCTGCGCTCGACCGGATCGTCGCTTTCGCCCGCGAGGCGGGCGGCCTGACGATTCATCCGTACCTGGCGACCGACGACGTGTGGACGCTCGCGGGGCGCGTCGCGGCGGCCGCCGCGGTGCCCGTCGCGGTGCTGGGTCCGCCGCCGCCGGTGACCTGGATAGCGAACGACAAGGCGCTCTTCGGCGAGCTGGTCGAGCTCGTGCTCGGCCCGGGCTGGATTCCCGAGACCCGTGCGGCGACCACCGTGCCGGGCTGCGTGGACCTGCTGCGCGAGCTCGCCCCGCGCTGCTCGCGGGTGGGCCTGAAGCGAACGCGGTGCGCGTCGGGAACCGGCAACCTGGTGCTCGATGCAGCGCAGGTCCGGGCGCAGGCCCCGGCGACGACCGCGGCGGTCGTGCGCGGGTTCCTCGCCCGCACGGAGTGGCGGGCGCCCGAGCCGGTGCTGGTCGTCGCCTGGGAAACGGCCACGTCGTCGCCCTCCACGCAGTGGTGGATTCCGGCGGCGACCGCCGGCGAGCCGCGCCTGGACGGCGTCTACGAGCAGATCCTGTCCGGCGCCGGACAACTGTTCGTGGGCAGCCGGCCCTCCACGCTGCCCGCTGCGGTCAACCGCGCGCTGGGCGCCGCCGGCCGGCGGGTCGCCGCGGCGCTGCAGACCCTCGGCTACGTCGGACGCTGCTCGTTCGACCATCTCGTGCTCGGCGACCCGCACGCGGATTTCACCCTCCGCTTCACCGAGTGCAACGGCCGCTGGGGCGGCACGAGCACGCCCATGCACCTCGTCGACCGGGTCGTGTCCGGTCCGCGCCCGCGCTACCGCGGGCAGGACTTCGTGCACGACCGGCTGCAGGGGCTCGGCTTCGGGGAGGTGCTCGAGCGGGTGGGCCGTCACGCCTTCGACGCCGGCACCCAGACCGGCTGCTACATCTTCTACAATGTCGGCCCGCTGGCCGAGCACGGCAAGCTGGACGTCATCGCGCTCGGCGAGACCCAGGCCGAGGCCGAACAGGCCCTGCTGGCCGATCTTCCCCGGCTGCTGGGACTGTAGTCCCGGCGCCGGCGGCTCGCTGTCCGCGGCCGGGACCGATCGGAGAGAATGAACACGTGACGATTCCAGCACTCCCCGACGACACGTTTCGACGCATGGTCGATCTTCGCCGCCACTTCCACCGGCACCCGGAGCTCTCGTTCGAGGAGGTCGAGACCGCGCGCGTCATCATGGCGGAGCTCGACCGGCTGGAGATTCCCCACGAGTACGGCGGGGCCGGCGGCGGCGTGGTCGGCCGCCTGGCCGGGACCGACCGCCAGGGCCCGACCGTCGCGCTGCGCGCCGAAATGGATGCCCTGCCCTGCGCCGAGCGGACGGCGCTGGCGTTCGCGTCCGAGGCGCCGGACCGGATGCACGCCTGCGGACACGACGCCCACATGGCCATGCTGCTGGGCGCCGCCGCGTTGCTGCGCGCCTCCCCGGCGGCCGCCACCGCCCTGCTCGTGTTCCAGCCGGCGGAAGAGCGCGGCAACGGTTCCCTCGTCATGATGCGCTCGGGCCTGCTCGCCCGCGCCGAGGCCATCTTCGCGGGCCACGTCACGCATCACTACGAGCTGGGCGAGATCATGGTCTCGCGCGGCACGATTACCGCGCGCGCCGACCGCTTCACGATACGCGTGCGCGGCCGGGGCGGGCACGGCGCGCGGCCCCACGAGGCGATCGACGCGGTCGTCATCGCGGGCATCCTGATCACCACCGTCCAGACCCTGGTGTCCCGCGCGATCAACCCGGCGTTCCCGTCGGTCGTCACCATCGGCTCGGTGCGCGCCGGCAGCGCCCCGAACATCATCGCCGAGGACGCCGTGCTCGAAGGCACCATCCGCACCACGCGCGCCGAGGCGCGCCGGCAAATCGTCGACGGCCTGCACCGCATCGCGAACTCGCTGGCGCACCTGCACAACGCCGAGATCGCGGTGACGATGGGCGAATGGTCGCCGCCGGTTGTCAACACCGACCGCGAGACCGCCATCGCGCACCGCGCGGCGCAGCACGTCGTCGGCCCCGAGGCCGTCGTCGAGCAGGAGTATCCGAGCATGGGCGCCGAGGACTTCTCGTACTACCTGCACGACATCCCCGGCTGCTACGTCCGCATCGGCACGCGCGGCTCCGACGGCGAGTACATCCCCCTTCACAGCCCGCGCTTCGACGTCGACGAGCAGGCGCTGAAGGTCGGCGCCCGCTTCTACGAGCGCGTCGTGCGCGAGGCCGCAACCGGCCTGAAGTCGGCCGGCGGTGCGAGCGCGGCGGAGACGGCGTGAGGGCGCAGCGGGGACCCGCGGCGTGGCGTGCGGCAGCCGGCCTCGCCCTGCTGCTCGCCGTCTCGGGTTGCGCCCCCCGCGCGCTCGACTGGAGCGCCGTCGAGCGGATGATCGCGGACGAATTCCCGGACGTCCCCGGCCTGACGACGCGGGAGCTGGCCGAGCGACTGGCCGCCGACCCGGCCGGCGTCGTGCTGCTCGATGCCCGCGCTGCCGGAGAGTTCGCGGTCAGCCATCTGCCGGGCGCGCATCACGTCGGTTCGGATGCCGCCGCGGCGACCCGGCTCGCCGCGGCGGCGCCGGGGACCACCCTCGTCGTCTACTGCTCGGTCGGCTACCGCTCGGCGGCGCTGATCGAGCGACTGCGCGGCATGGGCCACGTGAACGCGGTCAACCTCGAGGGATCCATCTTCCGCTGGGCCGCCGAGGGCCGGCCCGTGTATCGGGGCGCCGCCCGCGTCGCGCAGGTCCATCCCTACGACGACGCCTGGGGCGCGCTGCTGCCCCGGCCGCTGTGGGCGTTCGCACCGGACGCCCCGGCGCCCTGAGCTTCAATCAGACGGGGCTGCGCCCCGAGCCCCCGTCAGCCGCTTGCGGGGACCCCACAGCCCCGCGCCGCGCCCGCCGAGGCGCGCCGTGCGCACCTTGGGCTCTACTTGCTGGCGTTGCGCCAACTCTGTGACAATGGGCGGCGGTTTCGGCGCCGCAACCGACACTCTTCACGAGGATTCCCAATGAGATGCAGTTCCTACATCGTCATCGCGCTCGCCTGCCTGGCAGGCTTGGGCGCCGCGGTCGCTCCCGCCGCCGCCCAGCAGGGCGCAACCGGCGGTGAGTGGCACAGCTACGCCGCGGACGCGGGCAGCACGAAGTACTCGCCGCTCGAGCAGATCGACCCGGACAACTTCGGCGACCTCGAGGTCGCCTGGCGCTGGCAATCGGCCGACGCCTACGTCAGCACCTCGACGGCAGGCGGCGGGGAATGGTCATCCAGCCTGCCGAACATCGTCGAGTACCTCGAGGCGCAGAACCCGGACCTGTACCGCCGGGGGAACACGCCGCGCATCTCGTCGATGCAGGCCACGCCGCTGATGGTCGACGGTGTCCTCTACCTCAACACCGCGCTGTCGCAGGGGGTCGCGATCGATGCCCGCACCGGCGAGACGCTCTGGGTCCACAACCCGAAGAGCTACGAGGAAGGCACCACGACCATGACCGTCACGTGGCGGCAACGGGGCGTCGCCTACTGGACCGACGGCACGGACCAGCGCATCTTCTGGGGCACCGGCAACGGCTATCTCATCTGCGCGGAGGCGAAGACCGGCCTGCCCTGCGCCGGCTTCGGCGACGGCGGCCGGGTCGACCTCACCGTCGGCCTGCCGCGCGCGGACCGCAACGAGCGCGACTATCTGAACGCCATGCTGTACTCGGTGCAGTCGCCGCCGGTGGTCGTGCGCGACGTCGTCATCCACGGCTCCTCGATCGCCGACCGGCGCATCATGCAGGAGGCCGTTCCGGGCTGGGTCCGCGCCTGGGATGTCCGCACCGGGGAGCACAAGTGGGACTTCCACACGGTGCCGCAGGAGGGCGAGGAGGGGGTCGAGACCTGGCTGAACGACTCGTGGCGCTACTCCGGCAACGCCAACGTCTGGTCGATGCTGAGCGGCGATGACGATCTCGGCTACGTCTACCTGCCGACCGGCACGCCCACGAACGACTACTACGGCGGTCACCGGCTCGGCGACAACCTGTTCGCCGAGAGCATCGTCAGCGTGGACGTCGAGACCGGCCGCAAGGTGTGGCACTTCCAGGCCGTGCACCACGGGCTCTGGGACTACGACTTCCCCGCCGCCCCCAACCTGCTCGACGTGGTCGTCGACGGGCGCCCGATCAGGGCGCTGGCGCAGGTCAGCAAGCAGGGCTTCCTCTACGCGTTCGACCGCGTCACGGGCGAGCCGATCTGGCCCATCGAGGAGCGTCCCGTCCCGACCGAGACCAACATGCCCGGCGAGGTGCCGTCGCCCACGCAGCCGTTCCCGACGCGGCCGGCGCCGTTCGAGTACCAGGGCGTGACCATCGACGACCTGGTCGACTTCACGCCCCAGATTCGGGCCATGGCGATCGAGGCGGTGGACGGGTTCCGGCTCGGGCCGCTGTTCACGCCGCCGGACCGCGCCGTGGCAGGCGTGACGCGCGGCACGCTGTTCCGGCCGCCCGGCGCCGGCGCGGCGAGCTGGTCGGGGGCCGCGGTCGACCCGGAGACCGGCCTGCTCTACGTGCCGTCGACCAATCACTCGACGGTGGTCCGCTTCTACAGCCCGGAAGGCCAGGGCGGCAACCTGCGCTTCACGCACGGGGCGCCCGAGGACGTGATGCTGGCGGGCAACGGCGGGCGCGATCTGCCGCAGATGCCGCAGGGCCTGCCGCTGTTCAAGCCGCCGTACACGCGCATGACGGCAATCGACATGAACACGGGCGAGCACGCCTGGATGGTTCCGACCGGCAACGGCGACCGCATTCGAAACCACCCGCTGCTGCGCGACCTGGACCTGCCGCCGGTCGGCGGCGACTGGGGCCGGAGCGGGCCGCTCGTGACGAAGACGCTGCTGATGCTCGCACTGTCGGTCGGCGGCAGCGACGGCGGCCCGCGCTTCGTGGCCTACGACAAGGCCACGGGAGCCGAGCTCGCGTCGGTGGATCTGCCGAGCGGGGCGCTGGGAGCGCCGATGACGTACCTGCTGGACGGCAGGCAGTACATCGCCCTGACCGTCGGCGGCGCGCCGCCGGAGCTGATCGCGCTCGCGCTGCCGCAGGAATCCGCGCCGTAGATCGGCGCGGATTCCCGGAGGGCCGGCCAGCCGCCAGGGTTGGACGGCCAGCGGAGCCGGCAGCGGCCGTCCCGCCCCGACGGCTGGCGGCGGGCTACTCGGAGCCTGCCGCTGCCGCCTCTTCCGCGCGCGCGCCGGCGAGGATGCCCGGCATCGCGTAGTTCCCCTCGTGGCAGGCGTACTCGAAGAGCGGGTCCTCGGTCTGCCTGAGGTAGATCATGACCGTCCACGGCTGGGTCCAGGTGGTCGGGTCGTCCAGCGTCACCTCGTGCCGGATCGTGCCGGGGGCAATCCGGGTGAACCGCTCGACCATCCGGAGATGCTCGCTGCCCCCCTGGTAGCGGGCCTGCGGCGAGAAGTTGGCCGTCTCGACGACCAGTGTGTCGCCCTCCCAACGGCCGCGGGCGTTGCCGTTCCACAGGCGGATGTCGTCGTCGACGTGCGGCCGGCCGTCCAGCGGGATGACGCGCGCCTCGTGCCCCATCTCCTGCAGGATCGTGACGTGATCGGCGGTCTGCAGGATGTGGAAGTAGCTGTTGTAGCCGGCGCCCAGGCGCGGCGCGCCGAAGTGCAGGCAGCGGTCGCCCAGGGTCCGGTCCTCGGGCCCGTCGGAGGGATGATCGCGCACGTAGGCCTGCCGCTCCGCGGCCCGCTGCCGCGCCGCCGGGGTCATCGGCGGGAAGCGGCCGTTCGGCGGATCGACGATGAGCGACGTGCGGTTGTCGAGCTGCCGCTCCACCAGCCAGAACGCGTTGTAGTTGCCCGTGACGACGTCGAAGTCGTTGTACGTGGAGTTGCCGAGCGCCTGCTGGAACAGCCGGTCGCCGAGCAGGTCGCCCGCCTGCTCGTTGTCGCGGAACTCGGCCACCGTCTGCTGCAGTTGCGCCAGCTCCTCGTCGGTGAGCTCGCTCCGCTCCGCCAGGATCTCCGGCCGCTGCATCGGGGTGGCGCTGTTGTTCGACCAGATCCCCTGCAGGTCCGGATGCCCGAACGGCGTCCGCGGCGCCATCCACGACGCGTCGTCCGCCTGCGCGGCCGCCTGCGCCGGCGTCAGCACGACGACGGCCACCGCCGCCGCCAACCCCACGAGATATCGGCTGTGCATCTGAAAACCTCCCTGCGTGACGAAATTCAGATGGGGCTGCGCCCCAAGCCCCCGGCGTCCGTTTGCGGGGACCCCATAGCCCCGCGCCACTCCCGCCGAGGCGCGCCGTGCGCGCCTTGCGCCGGCTGCGCCGACGCTGCAATCGGACGGGGCGATGCCTCGAGCCCCCGGCATCCGCTCGCGGACCCCTTCGCCCCGAGGCGCGCCGTGCGCGGCTTGCGCCGGCTGCGCCGGCGCTGCAAGCGGACGGGGCGTTGCCCCGAACCCGCGGCGTCCGCTTGCGGGAACCCCATAGCCGCGCGCCGCTCCCGCCGAGGCGCGCCGTGCGCGGCTTGCGGACTCTGCGCCGACACGCGGCGCAGGGTCCTAGTATCGTTCAGATGGCGTTGGGAGGCAACGCGCGTCGGGTGGGCCCCGGCGGTCGCCGTGCGGCTCGGGCCCTCCTCTTCGCGGTGGACAACTGCCATTCCTCGGTCAGCCTCGGGGATAATTGACGCGTGCCGGCGCCGGTGCGGATCGTCCATCTGGGGTGCGGATTCATCACGGGGGTGCACAGCCGCCACCTGCGTCGCTGCCGCCAGGACATCCTGCCGGGCTACGCCAGCCGCGACCGGGACCGGGCCGAGGCCCTCCGGCGGCGGTACGGCGGGTTTCGCAGCTACGGGGGCTACGAGGCCGCCCTCGCCGACCCGGACGTCGAGGCGGTGGTCATCGCGGTGCCGCCGCGCTGGCACCTCGACCTCACGCTGCGGGCGCTCGACGCCGGCAAGCACGTGCTGGTCGAGAAGCCGGCCTATCTCGCGCTGGACGACTACCGGCGGGTGTGCGCCGCCCGGGACCGCGCCGGACGCGTGGTCCTCGTCGGCGAGAACGACCACTACAAGCCGCTGGCCGTTTGCCTGCGCCGCCTGCTGCGCGAGGAGGCCATCGGCGAGATGGTGTTCGCCCAGTTCAACACGCTGGCGCACCGCCTCAAGGCCGCCGACGACTGGCGCAACGACGAGGAGCTGGCCGGCGGCGACGCCTTCTTCGAGGAGGGCATCCACTGGCTGCATCTGGCCAACAGCCTCGGCCCCGCGATAGTGTCGGCCCGGGGCTACCGGCCGCGGCCGGCGCGCCGCGGTCCGGACACGCGCGCCAAGAGCATGCTGGCCGCCTTCACCTACGACAACGGCGCGGTCGGCACGCTCTACTACTCGCGCGAGGTGCCCTCGCTGCTGCGCGGGCTGCGTCTCTCGAAACTGCTCGGCCGGCGCGGCATCATCACCTTCGAGTCGAACGGGGCCTTCGTGCTGGTGCGCGGCCGCGGCCGGCCCCGGCTGCTGTGGCCCGGCGTGCGCGACATCCGCGGCTACCGCGCGATGTACCGCGACTTCGCCGCGTCGATCCGCACCGGGCGGACGCCGGAGATGAGCCTGGAGACGGCCATGGCGGACCAGCGCCTCATGGAACAGATCTGCGCCCCGCCTCCGTAGACCGTGCCTGGCGACTACACCTGCGACGTCATCATCATCGGCTCCGGCGCCGGCGGCGGCACGCTGGCGCAGGCGCTCGCGCCGACCGCGGCGCACATCCTGATTGTCGAACGCGGCGATTTCGTTCCCCGCGAGCCGCAGAACTGGGACCCCGCCGCGGTGTGGAAGGAGCTGCGCTACCGCACGACGGAGCGCTGGCTGGACGCCGCCGGCCGGGAGTTTCGCCCGTACACGCACTACTGCGTGGGCGGCAACACCAAGTTCTGGGGCAGCGTGCTCTACCGGCTGCGCAAGGCGGACTTCGAGGCGACCGAGCACGCCGACGGGCTCTCGCCCGCCTGGCCGATCGACTACGAGACGCTCGCGCCGTACTACGACCGCGCCGAGCGGCTGTACGAGGTGCACGGCGAGCGGGGCCACGATCCGACCGAGCCGCCGCGCGGCCCGTTCCCCCACCCGCCGATTCCGCACGCGGACGAGATCGCGGAGGTGGTCGAGCGGCTGCGCGAGCAGGGTCTCCATCCGTCGCCCCTGCCGCTGGGCCTGCGGCGGCCGGGAGCGCCAGACGGCTGCATCCTCTGCAACACGTGCAACTCGTTCCCCTGCCAGCGCCACGCCAAGAGCGAGGCGGAGAGCTGCTGCGTCCGTCCGCTCCTCGCGCGCGACAACGTGACCCTGTGGACCAACGCGCGGGCGCGCCGGCTGCTCACCGACGCCGCCGGCCGGCGGATTGCGGCGGTGGAGGTGGAGCGCAACGGAGAGATCGTCCGCGCGCGGGCGCCGCTGGTGGCGGTCTCGTGCGGCGCGGTCAACTCTGCCGCGCTGCTGCTCCGCTCGGCCAGCGACAGGCATCCCCTTGGGCTGGCCAACTCGTCCGGGCTGGTCGGCGCGCGCTACATGGCGCATCTCGCCACCATGATGCAGGGCTTCCATCCGCTGCGGCGCAACCGGGCCGTGTTCCAGAAGACCGTCGCCATCAACGACTTCTACCTGCGCGGCCCGGACACCGCCTACCCGCTGGGCCAGATCCAGTCGCAGGGCCGCACCCACGGCGTCATGGCGCAGACCGTCGCGCCCTGGATTCCGTTGTGGGCGTACGACGCCTGGGTGGCGCGCGGCGTGGACTGGCTGGCGCTGACCGAGGACCTCCCGCGGCCGGACAACCGCGTCACCGTCGAGCCCGACGGCCGCATCCGCCTGCGCTACCGGCCCGACAACCGCGGCGCCCACCGGCGGCTGGTCGCCGAGATGCGGCGCATCCTGCGGCGCCTGGGCTGCTGGCTGGTGATGCGCCACTCGCACGAGCAGAAGAACACGACCCACCAGTGCGGCACGCTCTGCTTCGGCACCGACCCGCGCGAGTCGGTGCTCGATCCCTGGTGCCGCGCCCACGACATCGAGAACCTGTTCGTCGTCGACGCGTCCTTCTTTCCGTCGTCGGCCGCCGTCAACCCCGGCCTGACCATCGCGGCGCAGGCGCTGCGGGTCGCCGACCATATCGTCGCCACCGACTTGAGGAGAGCCCCGTGAAGGTCCGATCGTTCAGCCACACCGGCATCACCGTGTCCGACTTCAACGCGGCCGTGAAGTTCTACTGGGAGGTCTTCGGCTGCCCGCTGGTGGGCGTCTCGGACGCGCCCGTCGAGCGGGTGCGCGGCTTCTTCGGCGTCGACGCCGAGGCGCCGTCGTGCAAGATCGGGTGGATCCGCGTCCCGGGCGGCGCGGTCATCGAGATATTCGGGTTCGAGCCGCGCCAGCCGCCGATCGAGGTGCCGTGGAACCGCGTCGGCCTGACCCACATCTGCTTCAACGTGCGCAACACGCAGCGCTGGTACGACCACCTCGTCGCCAGGGGCGTGGAATGCGTCTGCCCGCCGGAGCGCTCGCCCCGCGGCCACACGCTGTTCTTCGTCCGCGATCCGGACGGCAACCTGATCGAGCTGACCGACCTCCGCTACATGTACCACGTCCTGGGCTGGCTCGGCCCGCTGGGCGGCTTCCTGTTCCGGCGCGGGCTGTACAAGCGCTACTACGAGTAGCCGTTCGTTGGGCCGACAGGGTCGCCAGCGAAAATGGCGGCCCGGCTTCGGCGGCGGCACCGTGGTCGCCGCCGCTCCGGGGTTGTATATTGCCCACGGCACGGGCGATAATTGCCTGCACCGTGGTCGATCCCAGCTACCTGCCACGCCATGCGGCCGGCCTCCTGAGGCGGGCCCTGCAAGCCTTCCCCGTCGTCGTGCTGATGGGCGCGCGTCAGACCGGCAAGAGCACGCTGGCGCGGACCGAGCCGTTCCTGGCTGACCGGCTCTATCTCACCCTCGACGATCCGGAAACGCACGAGCGGGCGCGCGCAGCGCCGCGGGATCTGGTCCGCGCCGCGCCACGGCTGACCCTCGACGAAGTGCAACGCGAGCCCGATCTCCTGCTCGCCGTCAAGCGCGCGGTGGACGAGGACCGGCCGCGCCGCAGCGGCCGCTTCCTGCTGACCGGTTCGGCGAACCTGCTGCTCATGCAGCGCGTGTCCGAGACGCTGGCGGGTCGGGCGGCGTACGTGAACCTGTGGCCGCTCAGCCGCCGGGAACGCCTGGGGCGGGGAACGCCGGGCGTCTGGTCCAGGCTGCTGGCGACCCGCGTTGCCGAGTGGCCGGACCTCTTCGAATCGCCCGACGAGGAGGTTGCCGCCGACTGGCGCATCGAGGTGCGCACCAGCGGCTATCAGCCCGTGGTGAAAGTCGGGGAACGGGCCTGGCCTGGGCGCGATCGAGCCCGTAGACTGAACAGCTATGGCGATGGGCAAGAAACCGGCCGCGCGACCAGGGGCGCCGCTGTGGGTGACGACGGCGGATTTGCCGACGAACGCGGGGCATCCGTTCTTCGAGCGTCTGAACCGGGTTCTGGACGAGGCCGGGTTCGACGCGTTCGTCGAGGGGCTGTGCGCGGTGTTCTACGCGACGCGGATGGGGCGGCCGAGCCTGCGTCCTGGGCGGTATTTCCGGATGCTGTTCATCGGCTACTTCGAGGGTCTGTCTTCGGAGCGTGGGATTGCGTGGCGGGTGGCCGACTCTCTGAGCCTGCGGTCGTTCCTGGACCTGGATGTGACCGAGGCGGCGCCGGACCACTCGACGCTGTCGCGGACGCGTCGTCTGATCGACGACGAGACGCACGAGGCGGTATTCACGTGGGTTCTCGAGCAGTTGTCGGCGGCGGGTCTGGTCAAGGGGAAGACGGTGGGCGTCGATGCGACGACGCTGGAAGCGAACGCGGCGATGCGGAGCATCGAGCGGCGGGACACGGGAGAAAGCTACGAAGCGTTCCTTCGGCGCTTGGCGGAGGCGTCTGGGGTGGAGACCCCGACGCGGGCGGATCTGGCTCGGTTCGACCGGTCTCGCAAGAACAAGAAGACGTCGAACAAGGACTGGCAATCGCCGCAGGACCCGGACGCGAAGATCGCGAAGATGAAGGACGGCCGGACGCACTTGGCTCACAAGGTCGAGCACGGGGTCGACATGGAGACGGGGGCCATCGTGTCGGTGACGGTGCAGGATGCATCGGACGGCGATACGGCCACGCTGCCGGAGACGCTGACCGCGGCGGCCGAGCAGGTGGAGTTGGTGCAGCCGGACGGTCGAGGGGTCGAAGAGCTGGTCGCTGACAAGGGGTATCACAGCGACGAGACGCTGGTGGCTCTCGGCGAGGTCGGGGTTCGGAGCTACGTATCGGAGCCCGAGCGCGGCCGGCGCGTCTGGCAGGACAAGAAGACGGGAGAGACGCCGCCGGCGAAGCGTGCTGCGCAGCAGGCGTTGTATGCGAACCGGCGGCGTGTGCACGGGCGGCGGGGTCGTCGCCTGCAACGCTGCCGGGGCGAGATGGTGGAGCGTACTTTCGCGCACATGTATGAGACGGGGGGCATGCGTCGGGTGTTTGTGCGCGGTCACGAGAATGTCCGCAAGCGGGTGCTGATCCAGGCGGCTGCCTGCAACATCGGGATGCTCCTGCGGCGCCAGACCGGCATCGGTACGCCCCGGAGCCTGCAGGGGCGGGCTTTTTCGGCGATTTTCCGCCTGATCGACCGCCTGATCGACCACTGGGGGCGTCTGACGCGTCCCTGGGGCCTCAAATGGACACCGCCGGCGCCCGTCGGCTCAATTACTCATCGCCAAGCGGCCTGAACAGCAGGGCTCGGCGAACCGACTTCTACCTCGGGCTGCTACCCACACCGGCGGTGGAGCTCGGCGGCGACGACGGCCGGTCGCTGTGGTTCGACGGCTACGTGCGCACCTACCTGGAGCGCGATCTGCAATCCCTGTCCGCGGTGGGCAACCTGGTCGATTTTCGCCGTCTCATGCGCGCGGCGAGCCAGCGCCTCGGCGGTCTGCTCAACCAGGCCGACATCGGCCGCGACCTCCAGTTGCCGCGCACCACGGTGCAACGCCATCTCAACCTGCTGGAAACGTCCTTCCAACTGGTGCGCCTGCCGCCGTACTCGGTGAACCGGAGCAAGCGCCTGGTCAAGAGCCCGAAGCTCTACTGGAGCGACCCGGCCCTGGCGCTCTGGCTGAGCGGCGCGAGCGCCGTTGCGGGCGAGCACCTGGAGAATCTCGTGCTGCTCGACCTGCTGGTGTGGCGCGACGGCCAGGCGCCCGCGCCCGAGGTGCTCTTCTGGCGGACGACGACGGATCGCGAGGTGGACTTCGTCGTCGAGGCCGGCGGACGGTTGCTGGCAATCGAGGTGAAGGCCGCCGCAAGTCCCGGATTGGCGGACGCCCGCGGCCTGCGCCTGTTTCGCGAGGAGTACCCGGACCGGTTCGCCGGCGCCCTGCTGCTGCACGGCGGCCGCGATACGCAGTGGATCGCGGAGGGCGTGCTCGGCGTGCCCTGGTGGCGCGTGCTGTAGCGCGGATGCCTACCGCGCGACGTTCCGGAAGACGACGCCGCCCTTCATGACGAAGCGCACGTCGCGCATCGCCGTGATGTCGTCGAGCGGATTGCCGGCGACGGCAATGAGATCGGCCTCGTAGCCCGGGCGCACGGTCCCGATCCTGTCCGCGAGCCCGAGCGACTCGGCGGCCAGCGAGGCTGCCGATACGATCGCGTCCGCCGGATCCTGCCCGCCGTCGCGCACCCGGTAGACGAGCTCCTCGGCGTTGCGCCCGTGCGCGCCGGCCACCGCGTCGGTCCCGTAGACCACGCGCACGCCGCCGTGGGCCAGCGTGCGGCGGAAGGTGTCGTAGCCGACGACCCGCGCCTCCTCCATCAGCGCGAAGCCTTCCTCCGTGTAGTTGCCCAGACCGATGAACCGCGGCCTGTGCTCGAAGTAGTTGGCCCACAACGATCCGACGTGCGGATCGAGGTACGTGCCGCGCTCGGCCAGCAGCTCGATCGTCGCGTCGTCGTAGCGGTTGCCGTGCTCGATGCCGCCGCAGCCCGCCTCGACGGTGGCCGTCACGCCGTCGGTGCCGTAGGCATGGACCACGGTGCGCAGGCCCTGCGCCGCCGCCTCGCCGCAGACGGCCCGCAACTGCTCGGCGCTCATCACCAGGCCCCCGCCCTCGCGGATGCTCGCCGAGGCGAAGACCTTGACCACGTCCGCCCCGTCGGCCGCCAGCCCGCGCACGAAGGCCCTGATCGCGGTGGGCGAGCCGGTGCCGGCGGTGACGGGCCGCAGCGAGGTCAGCACGCGGGGACCCGGCAGCGTGCCGCGCGCGATGGCGTCGCGCAGGTCGCGGTCCAGGGGGCTGCCCAGGCTCTGCACGGTGGTGAAGCCCGCCATCAGCGTGGCGTAGGCGTTCTCCGCGGCGTGCAGGATCGTTCGGGCCGGCGACTCGTCGGGGTCGTCGTGGGTGCGTCCGTCGGCGTCGAAGTGCGCGGTCAGGTGGACGTGCGTGTCGATCAGGCCCGGCAGCACGGTCAGGGCCGACAGGTCGTAGGTGGCGCGGACGGCGCCCGCGCCGGCGCTCACGTCCGTGATCCGCGACCCTTGCACGGTGATGGTGACGCCCTCGTCCACGCCGCCCGCGCCGTCGATGAGCCGGCCGGCGCGAATGGTGACGGGAACCTCCTGGGCAATGGCCGCCGGTGCTGCGACCAGCAGACCGAGGGCGAGCAGCAGCAAGCGCCTGATCATTTGAATCCTCCAGTACGGCGAATGCGGGTACGCTCCATCGACGTGGATTCCAGGTGCGCTCGAATGTATAACAGATGGAGCACGGCCGGGTCCGCGCCGAGGCGCCGCTGCCGCGGCAGTCGGGCCGCGGCCGCACGGAGGTGAAGCGATGACCACCCGCACGCAGACGACAGAGCACGCGGACCGCGGCGCCGTCACCCGCCGCCGCATGATGCAGGGAGTCGGCGCGGTTCTCGGATCCGCGGCGGTGATGCGGGAGCTGCCGGCGGAAGCGTTGGCGGCCCCGCCCGCGGCCGCCGCGCAGACCGCGTCCGTGGGCCCCTACGACCCCGCCTGGCTGCCCCCCGGCGTCCGCTCGCGCTTCGTCCACGGCGTCAACGGGCTGACGATGCACGTGCTGGAGGCCGGCTTCGAGTCCGGCGCACGGCCCGCCCTGCTCCTGCTGCACGGCTTCCCCGAGCTCGGCTACAGTTGGCGGCACGTGCTGGCGCCGCTGGCGGCGGCCGGCTATCACGTCATCGCGCCGGACCAGCGCGGCTACGGCCGCACCACGGGCTGGAGCGCGGACTACGACGGCAGCCTGCGGCCCTTCAGCCGGATGAACGCCGTGCGGGACGCCCTGGCGCTGGTGTCGGCGTTCGGCTACCGCACCGTGGACGCGGTCATCGGCCACGACTTCGGATCGCCCATCGCCGCCTGGTGCGCCGTGGCGCGGCCGGACGTGTTCCGGGCCGTGGCCCTGATGAGCGCCCCGTTCGGCGGCACGCCGACGTTCCCGTTCGGGACGGCGGATGACGACCCGCGCGCCGCGCCGCCCGCCGAGCCGGACATCTACGAGGAGCTGGCGCGCCTGCCCCGCCCGCGCAAGCACTACCAGCGCTACTACCGGACGCGCGAGGCCAACCCCAACATGTGGCGCGCCCCGCAGGGCGTCCACGCCTTCCTCCGCGCCTACTACCACCACAAGAGCGCCGACTGGACCGCGAACCGCCCGCGCCGGCTGGCGTCGTGGACGGCCGCCGAGGTCGCGCAGATGCCGACCTACTACATCATGGACCTCGACATGGGCATGGCGGAGACGGTCGCTCTCGAGATGCCGACCGCCGCCGAGATCGCGGCCAACCGCTGGCTGCCGGACGACGAGCTGCGCGTCTACAGCACGGAGTACGAGCGCAACGGCTTCCAGGGCGGCCTGCAGTGGTACCGCTCCGGCGTCATCACGGACGAGCCGCTGACCTTCGCCGGCCGCACCATCGACATCCCGTCGCTGTTCATCGGCGGCGCGAGCGACTGGGGCGTCTACCAGCGCCCGGGCGCGTTCGAGCGGATGCAGGAGAGCGCCTGCACCGACTTCCGCGGCGCGCACCTCGTCGACGGCGCCGGCCACTGGGTGCAGCAGGAGCAGCCGGAGGAAACCGTCCGCCTGCTGCTGGCGTTCCTGCGGGCAGCATAGCGCCGCACGTCACGGAGGCGACCGATGAAGGAACGAGTGTTCACTGGGCGAGCGATAGCTCTCGGCCTGGCGACCGGCATGATCGTGTCGGTCACGCTCGGTGCGTTCAGCATCGATTGGGGGTTGGCCTGCTTGACCGGGCTGGCCACCGGCGCCTTTGCGCTGTCGTTCTACACCGGTCTGGAGCCAAGGTTCGACATGACGCCCCGCCGACGGGGTCCCTGGGTGGTCGCTCTCATCGTGATACTGATGCCCGCGACGAGTCTGAGCAGCGTGTTGCACCATTCCCCTGACGCCGGCCATCCGTTTGTCGTCAGCGTGCTGCTCCTGTTCACCGGATTCGCCGCGTACGGCCTCGGTGTCATCGTCGGGGCGTTGAACCAGATCGAGGGCAACGACGCGCCGTCGACCGGGAACCGCCTCATCGTCGCCCCGGCACCCGACGACCCACCCGGGTCCTCGTGAGCGGCGCACGGAGGGTTCCCGCTGGGGCGGCGTGCTTTCCCGGCTGCATGGTGGGAACGTTGAAACAGCAGGGCGACTGACGTTGCAGCCGGCTACGGACGAAGGCTCACGAGCTTTCGAGCACCGCGGTCAAGGGTTCTCCACAAACAAGGCGCCGGACTCTTTCCTGGCGTTTTCCGAATCTGACCCTCGCCTGCCTCAACTCAAGCTGCTTCTGTCTCCGCAAAGGCCTGGACACCAGGACAGGTCGGAAAGTGATCCCGCGACCAACAGGCGTCAAAACAGAAGATCGCACTTGGTCTGCGCCCCTCCCAGAGGAGACCCGGCACGGTCGAGATCGATGATGAGGTGCGGATGCGGGGCACCTGCCAACGACACTCCGCACTCTCCCCTGTCGATCCCGTCAACCAGGCAAGAAGGGTTGGCGATCCTGGTCCGGACCGCGTCCGCAAAGCCGCTCACTCCGCGTCTCCGCGCGGGTCCGCGTACTTCGCCCAGTCGTTGTGCAGAGCCGCCGCGACGGCGTCGAATCCGGACGGGTAGAGACCGGTGTCGGCGTCCAGTGCGATCTCGTTCACCCGGGATCCGCCGCCGTCCTCCGTGGGTTCGAACAGCCACACGCCGACCTGACTGGCGTCCAGGGACACGCCGCCGGAGTCTTTCTTGCTTCCGTAAGCCAATCCGGATCGCCCAACGACGTTGCCGAGTTCCTCGAGCACCCACTCACTGTGCGTGGTCAGGATGATCCGCACCCCGGCCGCGGCGATCGCCGCGATCTGTCGGGTGAATGCCACCTGCATGGCGGGATGCAGATGTGATTCCGGCTCGTCGATAATCAACAGGTCACCAGTGGCGATGACATGGCGCAAGTAGAGCACGACCGGCGCGAGCTCTGACACCATCGAGGATGCATGCGTCAGCGGCAGGCCGGAACCCCATCCACGCGGACGGTAGGTGAAGTGCGGATACGTGACGCCGGGCAGGCCGCCGACCTTGACCGCGCCGCCGAGAATGCCGTCTTCGATGCCCTTCCCGAGTCTGCGAAGATGTTCCCTTCCGCGCCCGACTCGTCTCTGCCGGTCGGATACCATCTCCACCAGTTGCTCCAGGAAGTCGCCACGCACGCCAGACAGCGGCGGTATTGGATCAGCACGGCGAATCCCGGCCATGGTCGCGCTCTGGATGAGGGCGCTCACGACGGTGCTGTGGGCGTTCATCAAGCCTGTCCTGTCCGCGGGCAGATAGAACGCGGGATGGGTGTCCGGCAGGACGTTCTGGGCGAGCGCGCCGATGGCCTCCCAAGTCCGGCTGATCCGTACCCCCTCGTACGTGTGTACCGGGGTCACGAGGTCCGCGAGCAGTCGCAGGTGGCGTTGGCTTCGAATTCGCAATCGGCCGGGAACAGCCGGCCGAAACGTCCACTCATCGCCGCCGAAGATCAGCTCGTGCACGACAGGCGTGGAGATTCCGTCGATAGCGTGTCGAAGCAGGATGCGCGCACGCTTCACGGTCCCCTTGCGCACCAGTGGATCGCTTCCATCGACGCCGAAGCAGCGTTCGATTTCCTCACCGATTGGCCGGGCTTGTTGTTCGAGATGCGACCGGACCGCGGCCTCGACCGGCGCGGTCGGCTCGATCTCAGCCTGCCCTGGCTCCGCACTCCGGGCTTCCGGCGCTGCGAACTGCGCCGCCATGCGGATAAGCTCTGCTCGCGCCTTCGGGAAGGGCCGGTTCCTCGAACCGGAACCTGCCGAACCATCCCCGCCGGCCACGCCCGAAATACCGGTGCAGCGCGTACGCGAGCGTCGCCAGCCAGGACTTCCCGGTGTTGCTGGGCCCGACGAACACGGTCAGCGGGCGCAACTCGACACCGGCCCGGGCCACGGGTCCACAGTCGGTCAGCTCAAGGGTCAATGGGTGATCGGCTGTCACCGGAGCCAGACGATATCCGCACAACGGGGGGGCGTCAAGCACGGCCCACTGGCTCCGGCACACCGATCGTGCACCGACAGTGCGCGCCCGTCCCTTGCACTCGTCGCGCACAGGCCGCTCCCGGCCTATAATCGGTCCACTTCCCATTCCGTCGCCAAGGCCAAGGAGGATCAGATGCCCCGTGCAACCGGCGCGCGCGTCGTTGCTCTCGCTTTCGTCGTGGCCGCGGCCTCGTGGCTCGCGCCCAGGCCGGCCGCCGGCCAGGGCCAGGGCGGACCGGCCGAATCCTACGCCGCGCCCCGCACCGCGTGGGGCGACCCGGACCTGCAGGGGATCTGGTCGAACACCACGTCGACGCCGTTCGAGCGGCCGGCCGAGTTCGGCGAGCGGCAGTTCCTGACCGACGAGGAGTTCGCGGCCGCGCAGGCGGAGGCTGTCGCGCGGGTGCAGGCCGCGGAGGTGTCGTCGAATGAGGGCTCGACGGCCGGACCCGACCACTGGTACGAGCACCTGGGCAAGGTGTCCAATCGCACGTCGCAGGTGATCGATCCGCCGGACGGCCAGGTGCCGGCCCTGACCGCCGAGGCGCGCGAGCGGCACATCATCGGGACGGTGAACCGCGAGCGGCTCGCGATGTCGTTCGATTCGTGGGAGGACCTGAGCCCCTGGGACCGCTGCATCACGCGCAGCATCCCCGGCTCGATGTTTCCCACCTTCTACAACAACAACTACCAGATCCTGCAGATCCCGGGCTACGTGGTGATCCTCTACGAGATGATCCACGACGCGCGGATCATCCCGGTCGACGGCCGGCCGGCGCTCGACGGCGGCGTCCGCCAGTGGATGGGCGACTCGCGGGGCCGCTGGGAAGGCGACACGCTCGTCGTCGAGGTGGGGAACTTCACGGATCAGACCCCCCTGCACCCCGTGCGCGGCGAGCCCTCGCAGGTGGCCCACAGCGCCGACCTGCGGGTGGTGGAGCGCTTCACGCGGGTCGACCCCTACACCATCGAGTACGAGGTCACCATCGACGATCCGCGGACGTTCGTCCGCGACTGGACCGTGGCGCTGCCGCTGACCAGCGCCGGCGCCCCCGATCACATGCTCGAGTACGCCTGCCAGGAGGGCCAGCAGGCGGTGCGCAACATCCTCAGCGGCGCGCGGGCGCAGGAGCGGCGGGCCGCCGCGGCCGACGCCGGCCGCTGAGCGGCCGGCTCCCGACCCGGCTGCCGGTGCACCGGAAGGAGGCTGGAGATGAGGTGTCGACACGGTTGCATGCTGCTCGCCGGCGCGGTGCTGGTGTGCCTGGCGGCGGCGCCCGCCGCCGGCCAGGACGAGGGCGGCCGGACGCTGCCGCGCACGCCCGACGGGCGGCCGGACCTGCAGGGACACTGGACCATGGCGACGTTCACGCCCCTGGAGCGGCCCGAGCGGTTCGCGGGCCGCGAGTTCCTCACCGAGGAGGAGGCCGCGGAGCTGCGCGCGCTGTTCACCGCCGACGGCGCCAACCCGTCGGGGCGCGCCGCCTTCGCCGAGCCGGACCCGGAGCTGCGGCGGCAGAAGACCATCCAGTCGCCGGAGAACATCCACTACGACAACGCGATCTGGCTGACGGAGGAGCGGCGCAAGAGCCTGTCGAGCCTGCGCACCTCGCTCATCGTCGACCCGCCCGACGGCCGGATTCCGGCCCTGACGCCCACCGCGAGCCGGCGCGAGGCGCGCCGCCTCGTCACGCGCGAGTACCTGGCCCGCAGCCGGCCCAACCCCGTCTTCGACAGCTACGAGACCCGCAGCGTGCAGGAGCGCTGCCTGGTGTGGCGGCACGAGGGGCCGCCGATGCTGCCGCCCTCCTACAACGACATCCTGCAGATCTTCCAGACGCCGGACCACGTCGTCGTCTTCCAGGAGATGAGCAACAACCCGCCGCGCATCGTGCCGCTCGACGGGCGCCCGCCGCTGCCGGCGCGCATCCGCCAGTGGCCGGGCGACGGCCGCGGGCGCTGGGAGGGCGACACGCTGGTGGTGGAGACCAGGAACTTCACCCGCAAGACGCACTTCCGGGGCGCCAGCGACGCCCTGCACGTCGTCGAGCGCTTCACGCCCGTCGGTCCCGACGAGATCCTCTACGAGTTCACGGTCAAGGATCCGACGTCGTGGATGCGCCCGTGGAGCGCCGAGATTCCCATGACGCGGACGGACGAGCTGATGTTCGAGTACGCCTGCCACGAGGGGAACCACGACATCGTGAACATCCTCTCGATGTCCCGGAACCTCGACCGGCAGGCGGCGGCGAAGGCCGCCGGCGGCTCGAAGTAGCCTCCCGTCACGATTGGGGCAGCACGCCCGCCCGCTCCATCACCGCGCGAATGGCGGCGGCGGTGGCCGGGTTGTCCTGGATGCCCCGGCCGAGGGGCACGCTCTCGACGATGTCGAGCGGGGTCCACTCGCGCGAGTTCGGCCGGTTCCAGACCGCGGGGTCGGCCCCGGCCTCGGCGAGGAACGCCACGACCGCCGGCACGTGCTTGTAGGCGGCGCCGTGCATGGCGGTCTCGCCGTTGTCGTCGACCCCGTTCAGGTCTGCGCCGAGATCCAGGGCCGCCCTGACCGCCTCCAGGACCTCGGGCTCGGTGCCCGGGTCCTCGCCCGGCGACGAGGTGCCGACGCCGGCCGCCACCATGAGGGGGGTGGTGCCGTCCTCGTTCGGCAGCAGCGGGTCGGCGCCGAGCTCGGCGAGCAGGCGCATCAGGGGCGCGTCGGCGGTGCGGGCGGCGAGGAGGAACGGCGTGCCGCCGATGAAGTTCAGGCGGGTGATGCCGGCGGGCGGGCGGGTGGTGACCCGCGCGTTCAGGTCGGCGCCGGCCGCAGCGATCTTCTCCACGAACTCCAGGCTCGTCATGCTGCCCGAGCCCTTGGGCGCCGGGTTGTTGCTGCCGGCGATGCCCGCCTTGCGCACCCACGACACCTGGTGCAGCGCGGTCCAGCCGCGGGAGCTCACGTTGACGTCGGCGCCCCGGTCGACCAGCAGGGCGGCAATCTCGTAGTGGGCGTTGGCGGCGGCGAGGAGGAAGGCGTTCAGGCCGGTCGCCGCGGCCTCGGCGCTGGTGCCGCCCCGGCGCCGCTCCTCGATGACCGGCAGCGACTCCTCGACGTCCACGCCCGCCTCGAGCAGCGTCTGGACGACACCGATCCGGCCTTCGCGGACCGCGAACAGCAGCGGGGTCCAGCCCCGCTCGGACCGGGCGCTGGCGTCGGCGCCGTGGGACAGCATGGCCGGGATGACGTGGGCGTGCCCCCTGGCCGCCGCCCACATCAGCGCCGTCTGCCCGCGCCACGCCTCGGCTGCGTTCACGTCGGCGCCGCGGTCGAGCAGCAGCTCCACCACGTCCAGCGCCCCGGTGCGCGCCGCCGTCATCAGCGCCGTCTCGCCCTCGGCCAGCGTCGTGTTCGGATCGACCCCGGCGTCGAGGAGCAGCCGGACCACCGCGGCGTTGCCGTTCACGCAGGCGAGGGCGACCGGCTGCACCCCGTAGCGGTTGGTCGCCGCCGCGTCCGCGCCAGCCGCCAGCAACAGCTCGACGATGCCCGCGTCGTCGGCGTGCACCGCCCGGTGGAGCGGCGTCGTGCCGTCCGGCTCGGCCGCGTTCACGTCGGCGCCGCGGTCGAGCGCCGCCCGCACGCCGGCCTTGTCGCCCGCCCTGATGGCGTCGAGCAGCCCGGCGTCGACCGCCTCGGCCGCGGCGGCGCCCGCCGCGCCGGAAACGGCGACACCGACAACGAACAGGCACGCGGCAATCGGACGCATCCAGGGCCGGGGAATCGAGCAGTGCATGGAATACCTCGTCGTGGCTCCCGCCGAGCGCTAGCCCGGCAATCGTTGCCTCCGGCTCCGGTTGCCGCCCAACCAACCCTCACCAGGAGTCTGCGCCGTTCTGCGGCGCAGACTCCTAGAGCGTCAACGGCTCGATGATCTCGCCGACCCGGCCCGTGCTGTCGGCGAAGTCGTCCAGGTGCACCCCCACGTCGTCGAGCAGCGTCAGGTGCAGGTTCGCCATCGGCGTCAGCGCGTCGTACTGGACGTGGCGTCCGCCGGTGATGCGCGAGCCCGCCCCGCTGGCCACCACGATGGGCAGGTTGCGGTGATCGTGCACGTTCGGGTTGCCGAGACCGCTGCCCAGCATGTACGTGGTGTGGTCGAGCAGGCTGCCGTCGCCGTCCTCGGTCGCGCCGAGCTGGTCGACCAGGTAGGCGAAGAGCGACACGTGGTACTGGTTGATCTTCGCGAGCTGGGCCAGCTTCTCGGGGTTGTCGAGGTGGTGCGACGTCGGGTGGTGCGGCTCGGCCACCCCAATCTGCGGATAGGTGCGGGTGCTCGCCTCGCGCGCCATCTGGAACGTGATGACCCGCGTCAGGTCCGCCCGCAGCGCGAGCACCTGCAGGTCGAACATCAGCTTGACGTGCTCTTCCCAGACGTCCGGCACGCTCGTGGGACGCGCGAGGTCGCTCAGCGGCGAGGCTGCCGCCGACGCCTTGGCGCGCTGGATGCGCCGCTCGACCTCGCGGACGGTGTCCAGATACTCGCCCACCTTGTGGCGGTCGCCGGCGCCGAGCTCCGACTGCAGGCGCGACATGTCGTCGAGCACCCAGTCGAGGATGCTCCGGTCGCGGTTGAGCTGCGCCTTGCGCTGCTGCGGGGTGCCGCCCTTGCCGAACAGACGCTCGAAGACGATGCGGGGGTCCGCCTCGGTCGGGTTCGGGGCGGTCGGCGACGCCCACGACAGGCTGTTCATGTAGGCGCAGGCAAACCCGTTGTCGCAGTTGCCCACCTGGGCGATCAGGTCGGTGCCCAGTTCGAGCGACGGCAGCGGCGTGTCGCGGCCGACCTCGCGGGCCGCGATCTGGTCGACCGACGTGCCGTTGACGTAGTCGCTGCCCTCGGTGCGCTTCGGCCGCACGCAGGTCAGGAACGCCGAGTTCGCCGACGCATGGTTGCCGGAGATGTGCGCGTCGGCGATCTCCAGGTTGGTCACCACCGTCACGTTCCCGAGGTTCGGCAGCAGCGGCGACAGCGACGGCGACAGCGTGGTCAGCCGGCCCACCTCGGCCGGCGTCCACGGCACCGGGTTCATTCCCATCGGGATGTACACGTAGCCGAGCCGCCGCGGGGCCGCCGCGGCCGTCTTGGCCAGCGCCGACGCCGCCGGCACCATGGCGTCGAGCAGCGGCAGGGCCAGCGTCGCGCCCACGCCGCGCAGGAACGTCCGCCGCGGCAGGGCCATCTTGGTGATCATCATGACTGCGATCTCCTCATCTGAAACGGCGGACTCTCGACGATACCGAGGACGAGCGACGAGAAGCGATAGTCGTCGCCGGCCGCGGCGGCGACTATCGCCCGGACCGCGGGGCCGTCGGCAGGCTCGATGCCGCGCCCCAGGGCATAGATCAAGAGCTTCTCGGCCAGCGTGCCGACGAACACCTCCGGGCGCTCGAGCACCGCCTGACGCAGGCCGGCCACGCCGTCGAAGGGCTCGCCGCCGGGCAGGTTGCCGGAGGCGTCGATGGCCGGCCCGCCCTCGCCCTCCGCGTCGCGCCAGCGGCCGATGGCGTCGAAGTTCTCCATCGACAGCCCCGCGGGGTCCATGATGCGGTGGCAGACCGCGCAGGCGGGGTTCTGCCGGTGCGCCGCCATGCGCTCGCGCATCGACGTCGGGCCGGTCGACGACGCGCTCTCCTCGAGGGGCGGCACGTTGGGCGGCGGGGGCGGCGGGGGCGTCCCCAGCAGGTTCTCCAGAATCCACTTGCCGCGCAGCACCGGCGAGGTCCGCGTGGCGTAGGACGTCACGGTCAGGACGCTCCCGTGGCCGAGCACGCCTGCCCGCGGGCTGCCCGCCGGCAGGGCGACGCGCCGGAAGTGGTCGCCCTGGATGCCCGGCACGCCGTAGTGCGTCGCGACCCGCTCGTTGAGGAACGTGTAGTCCGCGGTGAGCAGGTCGGTCACGCTGCGGTCCTCGTCGACGACGCTCCGGAACAGCAGCTCGGTCTCGGCGCGGAAGCCCTGGCGCAGGTTGTCGTCGAAGTCGGGGAAGGCGCGGGCGTCGGGGGTGACCGCGTCGAGGTTCCGCAGGTGCAGCCACTGCGACGCGAAGTTCGTGGTCAGCGTCCCGGCGCGCGGGTCGGCGAGCAGGCGCCGCACCTGGGCCCGCAGCTCGCCGGGCTCGCGCAGGCGGCCAGCCGCCGCGACGTCGAGCAGCTCGTCGTCGGGCAGGCTGCTCCACAGGAAGAACGAGAGGCGCGAGGCCAGCTCGAGATCGCCGATGCGGTACGCGGCGCCGGGCGCCACCCCCGCCGGGTCGCGCTCGATGCGGAACAGGAACTCGGGACTCGCCAGCAGCGCCCGCAGGGCGGTCTCGACGCCGGCCTCGAACCCGCCCTCGGCGTACCCGTCGCGATAGAACCCCGTGAGCTGCTCGATGTCCGCGAAGGTGACCGGACGCCGGTAGGCGCGCCGGGCCAGCGAGGCGATGATCGCCGTGGCGCACGCCTCGGCCTCCCCGGCCGTGGCGTCGGCCGGACGGCACGCGAAGATGCGCTCGCGGCTCGGCGTCCCGCCGATGCCGGTGGGATTGAAGGGCCCCGCGATCGAGACCGTGCGCACCGCCGGCTGCTGCCGCGGGTGGCGGTCCATGTTGAAGTGGGCGTCGTAGGGCTGCCGGGTCGTCTCGAGCAGGGCCGAGTTCTTCTTGATGAACGCGGCGCCCACGCGGTGCGGCCCCGCCGCGACCGGCACGCGGACGTTCAGGTGGTTGTCGATCCCCTCGTCCGCGTAGTACGTCGCGTTGGCCTGAATCACCGTGTTCGTGCTCGGCGCCATGGTGAACAGGCCCAGGCGCTCGCCGTCGAGGGTCAGCTCCACCTCGTGCGGCTCGGTCAGCCCCTCGACGTTCTCGTTGCGGTTGCGTTGCAGGCGGATCTGGATTTCGTACTCGCCGTCGAACGGGAAGACGTGGTCGACGACGGTCCCGCCGCGGGTCCCGAACGGCAGGCCGTCGACGTGGTCCTCCTGGGTGCGGTCGGCCGGCACGACGACCACCCGGCTCCCGGGCGCCGGGGCCCGGCTGCCCACGGCCAGCTCGCTGACGGTGCGCGCGGCCGCGAGATAGCGCTCCAGCAGGGTCGGCGACAGCCCCCCGGTGTTCACGTTGTCGAACCCGAAGGCGGCGTCGTCGCGCGGCAGCAGCGCGGTGACGTCGATCTCCAGGGCCAGCAGGTCGCGGATGGCGTTCTGGTACTCCGTGCGGTTCAGCCGCCGGAAGGTCTCGGTGCGGCCGGGATCGGGATTGTCCCTGGCCGCGGCGTCGAGGGCGCTCTCGATGTAGGTGAGCAGGCGCGCGTGGGTCTCGGCGTCGGGCCGGGGGCGCGGCCGGGGCGGCATCGCGCCCGCCCGCAGCTTGCGGACGACCTTCTCCCACACCTCGGCGTGCGCCGCGACGTCGGCCAGATCCACGCCTTCCAGCGACAGCCCGCCCGTCTGCAGGCGGGCGCTGTGGCAGGTGACGCAGTAGCGGTCGATGACGGCCCGCTCCGAGGCCGGCGACGCGACCCCGGCGGACCCGGACGAGACGGCCTGCGCGTCCGCGCCGGCCGGCGCCAGGGCGAGACACGCAACGAGGACGAAGGCGCACCGGCCGAGCCGACCCTTGGGCATCCGTTCCAAGCCTCCGGTCATCCAGGCCTCCAGCATGCGGGCAAGTCCGGCCCGTGCGTATTCTACCCCACTTCGCCCGCGTCGGATCGACTCGATGGCGCCGGCCGGTGAAGACGAGGCGTTGGATCCGGCTGCGGGTTCCGGTAGGCTGAACGCAGCGGTAGAGGCCGTCGATGCGCGGTCGGGAGACTATGATGCCGAACCGATACGTGGCGTTCGCGAGCGCGGTGTCCGGACTCGCGGTGCTGATCCTCGCGGCGGGCCTGAGCGCCCAGCAGAGCGAGACGATCACCCGCGAGGTGCGCCCGTTCGTGCCGGTGACCGACGCGATGCTGCTGGACCCCGACCCCGGGGACTGGCTGATGGCGCACCGGACGTACGACCTGCAGGGCTACAGCCCGCTGGCGGACATCAACCGCGACAACGTGCACGAGCTGCAGCTCGCCTGGATGCGGGCCATGGACGACGGGCCCCAGCAGGTCCAGCCGCTGGTGTACGACGGCGTGATGTACATCGCCAACAACGACGACCACCTGCAGGCGCTCGACGCCACCACCGGCGACATGCTCTGGGACTACCGGCGCGAGGCGCCCGCGGACCTGCGGCAGTACGCCACGCTGGGCAACCGCACGCGGCACCTGGCCCTCTACGGCAACCACATCTACCACCTGACGGCCGACGCGCACCTGGTGGCCGTCGACGCGCGCACCGGCGAGCTGGCCTGGGAGAACGAGCTGGCCGACTACCGCGACGGCATCACGCACTCGTCCGGCGCGATGATCATCGACGGCAAGGTGCTCACCGGCCGCACCTGCAGCCCCGCCAGCCTCGAGGCGCGCTGCTTCATCTCGGCCCACGACGCGGACGACGGCAGCGAGCTGTGGCGCGTGTACACGGCGGCCGGCGCGGACGATCCCGGCGGGCAGACCTGGGGCAACGTGCCGACCAGCAGCCGCGTGCACGTCTCGCCGTGGGGCACGCCCGGCAGCTACGACCCGGAGCTCGGCCTCGTCTACTGGGGCATCGCCGTCCCCCTGCCCTACCCGCGCATCGTCCGGCGCGGCACCTGGGACGTGGGCGACAGCACGCCGTGCGAGCTGTACTCCAACTCCACGGTGGCCATCGGCGTCGACTCGGGCCAACTGGAGTGGTACTACCAGCACCTGCCCTGCGACGACTGGGACCAGGACTTCGTCCAGGAGCGCACGCTGATCGACACGGTGATCGACCCCGACCCCGACGCGGTGATGTGGATCAACCCCAACCTCGCCGGCGCCGCCGAGGAGCGCAAGGTCCTGGTGACCATGGGCGAGCCGGGCGGCCTGTTCGTCCTCGACCGCGCGACCGGCGAGTTCCTGTGGGGCGCGCCGCTGCCCTACGAGAGCACCGAGCGCTTCGTCATCAGCGACATCGACCCCGCCACCGGCCGGGTGTTCATCAACATGGACCTGGTGGCGCGCGAGATGGGCGACCAGTTCATCATCTGCGGGCACAACGTCAAGGGCTGGTGGTCCTGGTCGTACAGCCCGCAGACCGGCTTGCTCTACATCCCGATCAACCGCTCGTGCCTCAACCAGACGGCCAACGACCAGTCGATCTCCGGCGCGAGCCCCCGCTTCACGCAGCCCGAGCCGGGCTACGAGGAGGAGGGCGACCTGACCGAGGTGCGGGCCGTCGACATCGCCACCGGCCGCGAGGCGTGGCGCTACAGCCAGCGCGCGCCCAACGCCGGCTCGACCCTGGCGACGGCGGGCAACGTCGTCTTCCACGGCGACCTGAACCGCCGCTACCGCGCCTTCGACGCCGAGACCGGCGACGTGCTCTGGGAGACGATCCTGGGCAGCCAGATCACCGGCTTCCCGGTGACGTACCGCGCGGGCGGCCGGCAGTACCTCACGGTGCCGGTGGGCGGCTCGTCCATCTTCCGGCTGACCAACTACGCGGCCGAGATGGAGGCCCCGCTGGGCAGCAACGTGCTCGTCACCTTCGCGCTGCCCGAGTGAGGCGGCCGCGGGCAGCCCGGATCGACCAACTAAGGAGACACGGAATGCGGACAGACTGGTTGTCGCCTGCCGGAGCCTGCGTGACGGCCGCGCTCCTCGTCGCCGGCGGCGTCGCCGCGTCGGCGCAGCAGGGCGCGCCGGGCGGCGAGTGGCGCAGCTACGCCGGGGACGCGGGCGGCTCGAAGTACTCGCCGCTGGACCAGATCGGCCCCGACAACGTGCAGGACCTGCGCGTCGCCTGGCGCTGGCGCTCGGTGGATCACGAGCTGGCCGACCGCGACCCCGAGCTGCAGTTCAACCCGACGCTGCAGGCCACGCCGCTGATGGTCGGCGGCCGCCTGTTCATGGGAACGAACCTCGGACAGGCGGCGGCCATCGATCCCGCCACCGGCGAGACCGCGTGGGTCTACGCGGCGCTCGAGGACGGCGCCGGCCGCCCGCGCGGCGGCTCGACGCGCGGCGTGAGCTACTGGATCGACCCGGCGCGCGACGACGAGCGCATCTTCATCATCAGCGGCGAGCACCTCGTGGCGCTCGACGCGAAGACGGGCAATCCGCTGCGCGAGTTCGGCGCGGGCGGCATGGTCGACCTGACGGAGGGCGTCCCGCACCTCGAGACGTACAACTGGACCGCCTCCCCGCTCGTCTGCCGCGACACGCTCATCGTCGGCATCTTCACCATCGATCAGTTCGACCGGCGCGAGCAGGCGCCCGGCCTCATCCGCGGCTTCGACGCCGTGACCGGCCAGCTCCGCTGGACGTTCAACACCATCCCGCGGCCGGGCGAGTTCGGCAACGAGACGTGGGAGGACGGCTCGTGGGAGCACACCGGCGCCAGCAACACCTGGACCGTCGGCGCGGCCGACGAGGAGCTGGGCTACGCCTACCTGCCGACCGCCACGCCCACCCACAACTGGTACGGCGGGCACCGGCCGGGCGACAACCTGTTCGCCGAGAGCCTGCTCTGCCTGGAGTGCGAGACCGGGCGCCGCGTGTGGCACTTCCAGATGATTCACCACGGCGTCTGGGACTACGACCTCGGGTCCACGCCCATCCTGGCGGACATCACCGTCGACGGGCGGCCGATCAAGGCGGTGGCGCAGGTGAGCAAGCAGGCCTTCACCTACGTCTTCGACCGCGTCACCGGCGAGCCCGTGTGGCCGATCGAGGAGCGGCCCGTGCCGCAGTCCGACGTTCCCGGCGAGCGGCTCTCCCCCACCCAGCCGTTCCCGACGCGGCCCGCGCCGTTCGACCGGCAGGGCTTCACCAAGGACGACCTCATCGACTTCACCCCCGAGCTCAGGGCCGAGGCGCTGGAGATCTTCCGCCGGTACCGCTCCGGGCCGCTCTTCACGCCCCCCTCCGTGCGCGACGAGTCGCCGGGCGGCACGCTGGGCACGCTGCAGGTGCCGAGCTGGGTGGGCGGCGCCAACTGGAACGGCGCGGCGTACGACCCCGAGACGCAGATGCTCTACGTGCCGTCGATCACCGCCCCGACGATGATCTGGCTGCGCGAGGCCGACCCCGACGTGTCGCCCTTCCGCTACCTGCAGGGCTCGCCCAACGTGTACATCGACGGCCCGCGCGGACTGCCGCTGATCAAGCCGCCCTGGGGCCGCATCACCGCCATCGACCTCAACACCGGCGAGCACGTCTGGATGACGCCGAACGGCCCCGGGCCGCGCGACCACCTCGCGCTCCAGGATCTGGCGCTGCCGTGGCTGGGCGCCCCCGGACGGGCCGCGCCGCTGCTGACCCGCACGCTGCTGTTCCTGGGCGACGGCTCGCGGTCCATGCAGGTGCTGCCGCCGCACGCCGGCGGGCGGATGTTCCGCGCCTACGACAAGGCGACCGGCCGCGTGCTGTGGCAGACGGAGCTGGAAGCCGGGACGTCCGGCGCGCCCATGACGTACCTGCACGACGGCCGGCAGTACATCGTCGTCGCCGTCAGCGGGCGCGGCCGCGACGGCGAGCTGGTGGCTTTCGCCCTGCCCGAATAGGTCACTCGATCCCCGCCGTCCCCTTGGCGACCGACCCGAACAGCACGACCTGCTCCGGGTTTGTCGCCGTGACGATTTCGTCCACCGCGGCCCTGACCCGCTGCTCAATCGTCACGCCGTCAGGCTACCACTTGCCGCTCGAACAGCCCGCCAGGCGGCGTCCCGACGGCGCCCGGCATTACTCCATTGACGATCCTCGCGGTGGGCCTCTACGGCAAGACGCTGCTGAACCAGAACGGCGCGCCGCTGCGCCTCGTCGTGCCCTGGAAGTACGGCTTCAAGAGCATCAAGTCGATCGTACGGGTACGCCGACCACGTGGCGCGCCTCTACACCGGCATGGACCTGCGGCGCAACTACTAGGACTAAACGCCGGAGAACGAAGAGGCGATGACGGCCGAACTTGCGTTGAGCATGGTGGCGGCCGGGGATCGGCGGGAGCCGGAGGCGGCGGGGATGGCGTTCACATTGAGCGGCTACACCCGGGGCATCGAGGAGGGCTGGCCGGCAGAGGACACCTACCGTTGGATTGTGTGCCAGCTCCCGCGGAGCTTTCATGGCCGCAGCCCGGCCGAGCAGCGGGCCGCGCTCGCCGAGCGGGTGCGGTTGACGGGCACGAAGTGGGATGCGCCCATGGTCGAGCACGTGGCGTGGCTGCACGGGCACGATCGGCCGACGTGGATAGACGAGCGGGAGCGGTTCCTTGACACCACCTGGGTGGTGGCGGACACCCGTGGACCCGGCTGTACTCGGTGATCTTCGCGCCGGCGGCGTTCCTGCGCCACGGGGCGATACCGGACCCGCGGGATCTGGACGCACGAGGGGGCGAGCGTTTTGAGTGGACCCCTTGGCCGTGAGCAGCTCATCGAGCTGTTCGAGGAGCTCTCCTCGGAGCTGGCCAAGCGGGCCGGTGGAATGGTGACATCGCGGTGCTGTGCAAGGAATTGGGTCTCACCAACGAACAGCAGGCGCTCCGGATCAAGGACGAGGTGTTGCCGGGCGTGCCGGTCAACCGGCAGGCGCGCGAGGCGTTGGCGAAGGTGTTCGAGCGCGACCTGGGGTACGAGCGGTAGACAGATTGCTCCTCGTGGCCCTCCCCTGGCCGCCACCAGGGTGTCCGGGCACGTGCTCGACGGCGTGCAGGAGCGGCTCCGCGTGGCGCCGCAACCGGGTTTCCAGGCCACCCTGGGGGGCATCAGCTCGGCGGCATCAGCGAAGAGGCGGCGCGGGAGCTGATGGCTTCCCGCAATCCTTGCAGCAGGCCCTCCAGCCTGGCCTGACTGTGTTTGAGCCGCCCGACTCGATCGGCCAACTGCCCGCGAGGGCGACCCTACCGTCACGTTCCAGTCCATGCCTCGCCCTACGCCGTGAACTCGTAGACCAGACCGTCCTCCGGAAGACCGTCGAGCTGTAGCGCAACCCTGCCCGCGCCCGGTCCGTAGACCGCCCGGTAGCGTACCCTGACGAGGGCGAGGTCGAAGGCGTACGACTCGGTCGGGAACGCTTCGCACGTGTCGCCGTTCGCGTCGTGCCGGAGCACGGCAGGCAGCCGCACCGGCGACGACTCGACGAACGAGGCGGCGATGACGAGGGTGAACACGTGCGTCCTGCAGCCGCCGCTGTACGACACCGAGATCGTCAGCGTGTCACCGGTGATCGCCGCGCTGTTCAAGACGTAGTCGTCGTTTCCCAGCAGCGCGTCGGCGCCCGCCACGACAACGCGACCAGCCTGCGAGGGGGCCGGCGCCGGCCCGTCCGTCCTGCCAACGGACACGGACGTCGGCGCTCCAAGCGTGCGCGTCTCCCCGCAACCGGCCGGGGTGAGCAGAACGAGTAGCGTCGCGCACGCGACGGGGAGCTCGCTGCGCATCGCCCCATTCTTTCATCGCCGCAAGGGATTCGGCAGCGCCGGCCAGAGGGTGGCTTGCGATCTTTTTTCGCCCCGCATGCATTTTTCTGTTGACAGCCCGTTTCGAGGCCGGCGGTCTGGCATGCCGACCGGCTTCAGGCATGCAGCTCGGACAGCCCTGACCGGCCGCTGTGGGCCTGCCGGCGCCCGGGAAGACAACGCAGCCGCACCGCGGCCCGATCGGCCCGCCTGAGGCCGTACAAGCCGTTGAAAAAGAGGGGGTTATGATGGAGTCATGCCTGTCGAGCCCCGCGCCGTTCCCGTTCCGTCTGTCTCGCCTGCCCCGCCGGCCGCGCCGACTGCCGAGACCGGCGTCCCGGCCGCGCAGCCCGCGCGAGCCGACGAGGCCGCGCCCGGCGTCGAGGCGCTCGGCGACCGGATAGCCGACCTCGCCGCCCGCATCCAGGCCGCCACCTACGAGCTGCTGGTCTTGATCCGGCAGTTCGACGAGCGCGGCGGCTGGGAGAGCTTCGCCTCCTGCGCCCACTGGCTGAGCTGGCGCATCGGCCTCGCGCCGGGCGCCGCCCGCGAGAAGGTGCGCGTGGCCCACGCCCTGGCGAAGCTGCCGCGGCTGAGCGAGGCCATGCAGCGCGGCGCCGTCTCCTACTCGAAGGTGCGCGCCGTCACCCGCGTGGCGACCCCCGCGACCGAGCAGGCGCTGCTCGACGTTGCCCTCGCCGGCACCGCCGCGCACGTCGAGCAGGTGGTCCGCACGTGGCGCCGGGTCGACCGCTCGGCCGAGCAGGCGGAGGACCGGCGGCGGCACGAGTCGCGCGCCCTCCACACCTGGGTGGACGACGACGGGATGGTCGTGGTCCGCGGCAGGTTGACGCCGGAGGTGGGCGCCGTGCTGCGGCGGGCGCTGGACGCGGCGCTCGATGCCGGGGCGAAGACGGCGGGGCCGGCAGCGGGAGTCGATGCGGCAGCAGGTGGGAAGCCGCGTGCCGCGGCGCCCGACGCGACGGCGCGGGACGGCGCGGCACTGGACGCCGTGTTGCTGGACGCAACCGCGCCGGAGGCCCCGGCCCCGAACGCAGCGGTGCCGAACGTCGCGGAGGCCGCCGACGCGATGGCCCCGACCATCGCGCAGCGGCGGGCCGATGCGCTGGGGATGGTGGCCGAGTCCGCGCTGGCCGGCGGGCTCGACAAGGGGAGGGCCGGCGACCGCTACCAGGTGGTCGTCCACGTCGACGCCGACACCCTGGCGGACGACGGTGAGCAGGGCGAAGACCCTGCGGCCGCCGCGCGGCCTCACGACTCTGCCGACACGCCGGGCGAGCCGATCCGAGCGCTCACCATCAACCTTGCGGCCGCCGCGCGGCCTCGCGACTCCGCCGACGTCGATGGCGCCGCTGTCGACCGCGCCGTCGACGATAGCGCGGCTGCCAACCGGCCCGGCGAGTCGCCCGCCGTCGACGGCGCCGCCGCCGCAGGTCCCGGCCCCGAGAGGCCGGCGCCGTACGTTCCCGCAGGAACGTACGCGCGGCGCGCGGGGGAGGTCTCCCACGCCACGGACGAGGCGTCCTCCGCGTTGCCGGACGGCCCCTCCCGGTCCGTCCCCGACGACATCGACGGACCGGCCCGGCGGCGCCGCACCGCCTGCCCCGGCCCCGCCGGCGGCCAGTCGGCCCTCGACGAGGCGGGCGGCATCCACGTCTCCGCAGAGACCGCCCGGCGGCTGGCCTGCGACGCCGCGACCGTGACCATGCGGCACGGGCCGGCCGGCGAGGTCCTGGACGTCGGCCGCCGCACGCGCACCATCTCGCCCGCCCTGCGCCGGGCGCTGGCCGCCCGCGACCGTCACTGCCGCTTCCCCGGGTGCGCGGTAACCCGCTGCGATGCGCACCACATCGAGCACTGGGCGCAGGGCGGGGCGACCGCGCTCGGCAACCTGGTGCTGCTTTGCCGCCGGCATCACCGGGCCGTGCACGAGGAAGGGTTCCGGGTGGCGCTCGACGCGGCGGGTGAGGCGCGCTTCCTGCGGCCCGACGGCCGGCCGCTGCCCGAGGCGCCGGCGTTGCCGGCCGTCACCGGCGCCCCGCTGGCGCCGGTGACGGCGCGGCTCGACCGGGCGGGCATCCGCATCGGCCCGCACACGGCCACGCCGGCCTGGCGCGGCGAGCGGCTCGACGTCGACTGGGCCGTCAGCGTGCTGTGGCGGCCCCGCGGGGACGGCGCGGGCGACGTGCTGCCCGAGGCGCCGTAGGCGCCTCGCACTGCCTGTCGCGCTGTCGACCGCTCCGCCAGCGGTCCGGGTCTAAGAAACTCGCGCAAGGTGTACGCGTGTTGGACCCACGCTTCGATGAGCTCGGCGGCAGCGGCATGGCCGGCCGCCCGGGGGTTCGCTCTCGTCCCTGGTTTCGGTGCTCTCGCGTTCATCGTGCAACGAGCGGCGGCGGCGCGTTCCACCAGGAGGCGCTGTCGGCTACGATGAAGGCAGTGACCCCGTTCCCGCATGACCTCATTGCCGAGGGTGAGACGGCGGCGATGCGGACCTTGCGACTGGACCTGACACCGGTCGCGGCGTCCGACGCCGCCGCGTTGCTCCACGTCTTCCGCGACACCGAGGTGCGCCGGTACCTGCTCGACGGCGAGGCGGTCTCCTTGCGCTGGGTCGAGTCGGAGATCCAGGCCAGCGAGCGGCGGTTCGAAACCGGATCCGTCGGACTCTGGGCTGTCCGGCAGCGGGGTCATCCGTCGCTGATCGGGTTCGTCGGCTTTCGAGCGTTCTTCGACCCGCCGGAGCTGCAGCTCCTGTACGGGTTGCTGCCCGCGGTCTGGGGTCGGGGTCTTGCCACGGAGGCGGCGGCAGCAGCCTGCGAGTTCGCGTTCGACAGGCTCGGTTGGACCGCGATCCGGGCGGCGACCGACACGCCCAACATGGCCTCCCGGGCGGTGCTCGGGCGCCTCGGCTTCTCGCTCGACCGGACGACGGACGACGGTGCGCACGGCACGTCGTTCTACGTGCTTCAGAAGACGGACGCCATGATCGTGCAACTCGCCCGGCCGCAGGAAGCCCGCCAGGGAGCGGGGAAGGGAGCTGTGACATGAGCCCACGTTTGCTCGCCGTCGTGTTCACCGTGATCGCGGTCGGCGCCCTGGCGCCGGCACTCTCGGCCGGCCAGTCCGCGGAGCCGCCGACACCGCTGACGCCGTGGGGCGATCCGGACCTCCAGGGCGTGTGGGACTTCCGCACCATCATCCCGCTCGAACGCCCCGACGACCGGGCCGGACAGGCGTTCCTGACGGACGAGGAAGCCGCTCAGCTCGAGCAGGAGGCGATCGACGAGGACGAGCGGCTGAACGAGCCGAGCGACGTCGATCGGCCTGTGCTGCCGGCAGGCGGCAACACGGGCGCCTACAACAACTTCTGGCTCGACTGGGGCACGAACGTCCTCGAGAGCCGGCGCACGTCGCTCATCGTGGACCCGCCCGACGGAAAGCTGCCCCCCGTGCAGCCGGGCATCGCGCGGCAGGAGGGCATGGGCCCCGACGGCGGCGACGTGCGCGGGACGCGCCCCGTGCGGTTCCGGGCGGGCGGGATCGGCAACGACGGCCCCGAGGACCGGGGGCTCTCGGAGCGCTGCCTGCTCGGGTTCAACAGCGGCCCGCCCGTGATGCCCAGCGCCTACAACAACAACATCCAGGTGTTCCAGACCGAGGACCACGTGGTCATCCTCGTCGAGATGGTGCACGACGCCCGCATCATCCCGCTGGACGGACGCCCGCACCTGTCCCCCGCCATCCGCCAGTGGTTCGGCGACGCGCGCGCGCACTGGGACGGCGACACGCTGGTGGTGGAGACGACGAACTTCACCGACAAGACCGGCAGCTTCGACCCGCTCTTCTCCACCAGCATCGGCGAGGGCACGTACCTCACGCTGACGGAGCGCTACCGGCGCGTCGACGCGGACACCCTGCTCCTCGAGTACACCGTGGACGACCCGACGACGTTCACGCGTCCGTTCACGGTACAGCTCCCGATGCGGCGGTCCGCGGAGCCGATCTACGAGTACGCGTGCCACGAGGGGAACCACGCCATGCCGAACATGCTCGGAGGCGCCCGCGCAGAGGAGCGGGCGGAGCGCGCCGCCGACCCGGCGGCTCCGTGAGGAGAACCGCGCGCCCCGGCATTAGCCGATGACACCTTGCTGTCCAAGGCAGGCGCTCTTCATGTCCCCTCGCCCTCGACGACCCGGCGCAACGCGCGAACGTCCGATGCCATCCGGTCCGTATTCCGCACGATGGCCCCGTGGGACATCTCCATTCTCCGGTCCAGCTTGTCGATCTCGCGGGTCAGATCGTGGCGCAACCTGGCGCCTGCCCGCAGTTCAACGTACAGAATCGACAGAATCCCCCCAAGCAACCCTGCGATGATCCATTCAGCCATTTTTGCCTTGACCACAAAGTGACCGGCCGGCGCTTCCAGAAGGAACCCACCATTGGGCCTCCTTTTGACACCGGCGACGCCGACCGGCCACAGCCTGTGCTCCGCCGCGGAGCTGTCGCTACGCCAGGATGAAGTCGTCCATGGTGATGTCGGCAGCGCTGACGCCGGTCAACGTCAGCACGGCGTCGCCAATCTGGACTTCCACGTCGTCGCCGCTCTGCTGGATCGTGACGTTCGTCTCGAAATTGTCGGCGTTGATGTGACTCAGGTCGTGGATGCTGATCGAGTCGCTGCCGTCCTCGAAGTCCATGACCGTGTCGCCGTCCCCGAAGACGAACGTGTCCGCACCCTCCCCGCCGGTGAGCAGATCCTCACCCGCCCCGCCGTCCAGCCAGTCGTTGCCGGCTCCGCCGTCCAGGGTGTCGTCGCCACCATTCCCGTGGAGCCCGTTGTCTCCGTCGTCGCCGGTGAGATGGTCCGCGTGGTCCGACCCGGCGACACGCTCGATCCGGATGAGCGTGTCGCCTTCGGCGTGCCCGCCCTGGCCGGTACCCGCAGCCAGGTTGACTGTCACGCCGGCATCGGAGCCCCAGTACCGAGCCCAATCGTCATCGCCGTCACCGCCATCGAGCCTGTCCGCGCCGGCGCCGCCGTGCAGCTCGTCGTTCCCGGCGCCGCTGATCAGGGTGTCGTCGCCCTCCCTGCCCTGGAGCTCGTTGTCCCGACCGTTGCCGATGAGCCGGTCGGCGTGGCTCGAACCCCGGAGTTCCTCGATCCCGGTCAGGCGGTCGCCCGAGGCATGTCCACCTTCCGCCCGGACTCTTGTCAGGTTGACGCTGACGCCTGCATCCGACGCACCGTAGTCGGCCGTGTCGTAACCGGCGCCGCCGTCGAGCACGTCTGCGCCCGCGCCGCCCACCAGGTAGTCGTTGCCAACTCCGCCGTCGAGCATGTCGTTGCCCGCGCCGCCAAGCAGCCAGTCGCCACCGCCACCGCCTTCGAGGGTGTCGTCTCCATCTCCGCCCTGGAGGTTGTTGTGCACGTCGTCGCCGACGAGATGGTCGGCGTACCTTGAGCCGACGACGCCAATGATGCCCGTGAGGGTGTCGCCCTCGGCGTGTCCGCCCTCCGCTGAGCCCGTGGCCAAGTTGACCGTCACCCCCGCATCGGAGGTCCAGTACGCGGCGAAATTCCAATCGCCTCCACCCCCGTCGATCACGTCCGCACCCGGGCCGCCGTGCAGAAAGTCGTTCCCTGCACCACCCTCCAGGGTGTCGTCGCCAAACGAGCCACGCAGTTGGGTGTTGTCGTCGCCGCCGATGAGATGGTCGGCATGGTAGGACCCAGCGACCCTCTCGATGTTCGTGAGAGTGTCGCCCTCGGCGTGTCCACCCTCCGTCTCGCCCGTCGCCAGGTTGACCGTCACGCCGGCCTTGGAGTCCCAGTACCCGGCGAAGTCGAAAGAGCCGCCACCACCGTCGAGCGTGTCCGCCCCGGCACCGCCAATGAGAATGTTGAATCCGTCGTTGCCGGTGAGGCGGTCGGCATGGTTGGACCCCCAGAGATATTCGATGTTCGTGAGCGTGTCGCCCTCGGCGTGTCCGCCCTCCGCCGTGCCCGTCGCCAGATTGACCGTCACGCCGGCATCGGAGAGCTCATACTTCGCATAGTCGTTCCCCTCGCCGCCGTCGAGCACGTCCGCGCTGGTACCACCCTCCAGGAGGTCGAACTCCGCTCCGCCCATGAGCGTGTCGTCGCCCTTGCCGCCCCAGAGGTGGTCTTGTCCGTCCCCGCCGCTCAGCGAATCGTTGCCCCTTTGCCCGTACAGCGTGCTGCCTTCCAGTGACTCCGTCCTGGGGGTAGCAGGATCATCGTTGCGCGCCACAAGCACGTCTGCGTGGTGGGACCCGCGGACGCTCTCGATGCCCGTGAGCGTGTCGCCCTCGGCGTGCCCTCCCTCCGCGGTGCCCATCGCGAGGTCGATCGTCACGCCCGCATCGGAAGCCACATACATGGCCGTATCGCCCCAGATGAAGTTGCGGGAGCTGCCGAAGAACTCGCCGAGTCCGCCGTCGTCGCCGCCGTCGATCTCGTCCGCGCCGGCCCCGCCTTCCAGCGTGTCGCTGCCCGGCCCGCCCTCGAGCCGGTCATCGCCGTCCATGCCGCTGAGATCATCGTTCCCGGGCCCGCCCAATAGGAGGTCGTCCTCCATTCCGCCCAGGATCACATCATCGCCAGGTCACTGCTGTCCCACGGGATTTCTAATTTAGGCGGCTTGAACCTTCTATGTCTGTTAGAATGGTTTTGCCACAAATCATTCAAAACACAGGAGATCCAAGCCGTGGCCCATCATAACACAGTCTTCGGGCAGTTTCTCGCGTTGCTTCCGCGACATGAATTCGACGCCGAGTCGCGCGAGCATCAGCGCGGCCAGCGCCTGCGGGTGATGAGCCGCTGGGCGCAGTTCGTCGCGCTCGGGCTGGGCCAGGTGACGGGCCGGCAGAGCCTGCGCGACATCGTGGCCAACCTGCAGGTCCAATCCAGCAAGCTCTATCACCTGGGCGTGCGGACCGTCAGTCGTTCCTCGTTGGCACGGGTCAACGCCGAGCAGCCGTATACGCTCTACGAGGCGGTGTTCTCCCGTCTGCTGAGCCGCTGTCAGCAGCAGGCGCCGGGCCACCGCTTCCGCTTCAAGCACAAGCTGTATGCGGTCGATGCATCGACTATCGACCTGTGCCTGGCCCTCTTCCCGTGGGCCACGTTTCGCCGCACGAAAGCCGCGGTCAAGCTGCATGTCGGGCTCGACCAGGCGGGCCAGTTGCCGAGCTTCGTCAGCCTCACCGAAGGCAAGCGCGGCGACGTGACCGTCGCCCGCACGTGGCGGTTTCCGGCCGGCAGCGTGGTCGTGGCCGACCGTGCGTATCTCGATTTCAAGTGGCTGCATCAATTGCAGACCCGTTCGGTGACGTTCGTCACCCGCCTCAAGCGGGGCGTGCGCTACCGGGTCACCCACGAGCACGACTTTCGGCCGGAGACCGGCGTGCTCGCCGACCAGCGGATCGAACTGACGAGCGCCCGCAGCGGCAAGGCCTACCCCGACCCGTTGCGCCGGGTGGTCTACCGCGACCCGCAGACGAAGAACCGCTACGTGTTCGTGACCAACAACACCACCTGGGTCGCCAAGACGATCGCCGACATCTACAAGTCTCGCTGGCAGATCGAGCTGTTCTTCAAGTGGATCAAGCAGCATCTGAAGGTCAAGCGCTTCATCGGCCGGTCGAAGAACGCCGTCTGGACCCAACTGTGGATCGCCACCTGCATGTACTTGCTGCTGGCCTATCTCAAATTCGTCCTGCGGCTGCGCTGGAGCCTCAATCAGATGCTCCAGGTGCTGCAGCTCAACATCTTCGAACGTCGACCACTACACGAACTGTTCACCACACACGCGCCGCCAGACCCCGACCGTCCGCAACTGGCACTCGCGTGGACCTGAAACTGTGGGACACTAGTGTCGCCAGGTGTGCCATCGTAGGTCGCCATAGCGACTCCTCTCTTGGGCCGGCGCGCTCTATAGGGGACACGCGTCAGACTCGAACGTTCAGGCAGGTGCCCGTGCAGGGCTGCAGCCGATCAACGACCGGATTCCGATGTTGACCTGCGTTCCGCACCAGCCGGTCGTGCATTGTGCCGAGTGACAGCCCGGCAACCGCCAACCTCACCGCGACGATGCCGAGCCAGCCGTTGTCGAGCAGTGGCAGGCAGCTACCCCTGCTCCGTGACAAGTGGGTTGATTGGGCAATCAATTCCTCGCCACGACCGCTTGCTTAACAGCCCGTGGTGAAAGTCGGGGAACGGGCCTGGCCTGGGCGCGATCGAGCCCGTAGACTGAACAGCTATGGCGATGGGCAAGAAACCGGCCGCGCGACCAGGGGCGCCGCTGTGGGTGACGACGGCGGATTTGCCGACGAACGCGGGGCATCCGTTCTTCGAGCGTCTGAACCGGGTTCTGGACGAGGCCGGGTTCGACGCGTTCGTCGAGGGGCTGTGCGCGGTGTTCTACGCGACGCGGATGGGGCGGCCGAGCCTGCGTCCTGGGCGGTATTTCCGGATGCTGTTCATCGGCTACTTCGAGGGTCTGTCTTCGGAGCGTGGGATTGCGTGGCGGGTGGCCGACTCTCTGAGCCTGCGGTCGTTCCTGGACCTGGATGTGACCGAGGCGGCGCCGGACCACTCGACGCTGTCGCGGACGCGTCGTCTGATCGACGACGAGACGCACGAGGCGGTATTCACGTGGGTTCTCGAGCAGTTGTCGGCGGCGGGTCTGGTCAAGGGGAAGACGGTGGGCGTCGATGCGACGACGCTGGAAGCGAACGCGGCGATGCGGAGCATCGAGCGGCGGGACACGGGAGAAAGCTACGAAGCGTTCCTTCGGCGCTTGGCGGAGGCGTCTGGGGTGGAGACCCCGACGCGGGCGGATCTGGCTCGGTTCGACCGGTCTCGCAAGAACAAGAAGACGTCGAACAAGGACTGGCAATCGCCGCAGGACCCGGACGCGAAGATCGCGAAGATGAAGGACGGCCGGACGCACTTGGCTCACAAGGTCGAGCACGGGGTCGACATGGAGACGGGGGCCATCGTGTCGGTGACGGTGCAGGATGCATCGGACGGCGATACGGCCACGCTGCCGGAGACGCTGACCGCGGCGGCCGAGCAGGTGGAGTTGGTGCAGCCGGACGGTCGAGGGGTCGAAGAGCTGGTCGCTGACAAGGGGTATCACAGCGACGAGACGCTGGTGGCTCTCGGCGAGGTCGGGGTTCGGAGCTACGTATCGGAGCCCGAGCGCGGCCGGCGCGTCTGGCAGGACAAGAAGACGGGAGAGACGCCGCCGGCGAAGCGTGCTGCGCAGCAGGCGTTGTATGCGAACCGGCGGCGTGTGCACGGGCGGCGGGGTCGTCGCCTGCAACGCTGCCGGGGCGAGATGGTGGAGCGTACTTTCGCGCACATGTATGAGACGGGGGGCATGCGTCGGGTGTTTGTGCGCGGTCACGAGAATGTCCGCAAGCGGGTGCTGATCCAGGCGGCTGCCTGCAACATCGGGATGCTCCTGCGGCGCCAGACCGGCATCGGTACGCCCCGGAGCCTGCAGGGGCGGGCTTTTTCGGCGATTTTCCGCCTGATCGACCGCCTGATCGACCACTGGGGGCGTCTGACGCGTCCCTGGGGCCTCAAATGGACACCGCCGGCGCCCGTCGGCTCAATTACTCATCGCCAAGCGGCCTGAACAGCAGGGCTCGGCGAACCGACTTCTACCTCGGGCTGTTAACACTTAACTCGAACTGTCCCGCGCACGGATCGCGCCGCCCCGGGAGAAGATCCTGGCAGTTCGTGTCTATCCTGTCCCTACTAGGCTAGGATTGGCAGGTGTCTCAAGTACTGCGAAGCAGGTCGATGTGGCCAGGCGAACGACCGAGCCCTTGGTCGTAGAAACGCCGCAAAGTAGTCGAACAGATCGATCTTGCCGTGGCCGCCGCCTGTCGACTACCCGAACTCGGCGATCGACAATACCAGCCGCACGAGGTCGGCCTGGCGGGAAATGTGGAGCTTCTGGTAGATCTGCTTCAGGTGCCAGTAGACGGCGCCTCTCGTATGTCCCGTGGTCTCGGCCATCTCGCGTACGCTCTTGCCTTCGGCCAACCAGGCCGCCACCCGACTCTCCGACGGCGTCAGACCCAGCGTCGCGGCCACCATGCGCGGGTCGACGCGATGCCGGCGTCCCGCCTCGGCAATCAGGACCAGGGCGGCGGCGTGCCGCGCTCCGTAATCCGGCTCGGGGGCACTGACGGGTCTGACGTACACCGCGAACGGCAACGACACGGACGGCCGGCGGACCAGCATGAACCCGCCGATCGCGACGGCACCGGAGCTGGGCAGCGCCGCGGCCAGGAGCTTCTGGAGACGGTGCTCGTCGTCTGGTGTGCAGGCGCGCAACACCCCATCCCGATCCGACAAACCGTCGCCGGCCAGGAAGATGCCGCGGGCACGGTCATTGGCCGCGAGGATCAGCCCGCGCCGGTCCAGGTGGACGACGCCGATCCGCGCGTTGTCGAGCAGGGCCGTCACGGTCGCGCCCTGAGCCCCGGCGCGCGCCAGCGCCTGGCGGACGAGGAAGAACTGCCGGATGTGGGGCACCAGCCTCGTGACCATCGCAACGTGGGAGGATGTCCAGCCATCCGAGGCAACCGGATCGGCGAGGCACCAGGCCACGTGGGAACGATCGGGTCCGTCCAGACGTACGAGCAGGTTATTGCCGTGCTGAGCCGGGACCAGTCCCTCGTTGTAGGCGCGCGACGTTTTCAACTCCCGGGCCGTGTACTGATCGGTGACGTGCGCCAGGCGACCGTCCGGCTGTCGCCGCATGCGCGGCACACGTTCATCGATGGGATGGTACTGTTCGAGATACTCTCGCTCCATATCCGGGTGGCGCTCCCCGCCGTAGTAGAGCCCGACGAAACCTACCCGAACGTCGTCCTCCGGACCCTCGGCAACCATGAGGGCGTTGCCCACAACGCCGCAGGCTTCTTCGATGAGGGCCATGGCGGCTGGCACGCACGCCTCGTCGAGCATGGCGCGGTGCAATGCCGCAACGATTCGTTCGAACTTGCCTTGGCCGCCCACCGCGATTCCATCGTCGACGCGTGAACAGGGCGCGACCGGAACTGCGGACACGGCGCGCCACCCCGTCCGCCCTACCGACTGAAGGCTGTCATGATAGGCATGCCCCGCCCGTCAGTCCCTACCACAATTGGCAGGCCGGCTTGGAGATGGATGGGTCGATTCAGGATGGATGTGGCGGCGTTCGTTGGCAGGTTCTGCGGGAGCAGGACGGGAACGCAGCAGCTTGTACGGCCCCAGGCGGGCCGATCGGGCCGCTGTGAGGCTGCGTTGTCTTCCCGGGCGCCGGCAGGTCCCCAGCGGCCGGCCAGGGCCGTCCGAGCGACGTGCCTGACACCAGTCCGCATCCCGGGTCGCCGGCCTCGAAACGGGCTGTCAACAGAAAAACGCATGCGCGTCGACGAGGAGCGGCTCGTCTACGCCATCTTCAGCCCTGCAGCCGCGAACCTCCTGAAGTGGGCTTCGTTCGATGTCGCGATGCGCGCGCCATCCGCAAGAGCTGCCGCTCCGATCATGCAATCGATAATCATCGTGCGCCTGCGACCCGACTCGTTGAACAGGCGCGCCGCGATCGCGGCCTGGTGCTGCGTGAAGTCCTGCCGGTGTTCGATGAATCGGTCGGCCAGCTCCCGCTCGACGCTGCCGAGCGGGCCGCACAGGAATTCCGCCCACGCCACCGAGCTCATGGCCAGCGCTTCCCCGTCTCCAGCCCACCCGCGCAGCTTCGACTCCTCCCGCGTTCCTGGAATCAGCGCGCGAATGAGAAAGCTGGTATCCAGGTGAATCATCGCGGTTCGGGGCCTCGCCGGCGGCCGGCCGCCCGTCGCCCGGACTCCACCTCCCGCGCCCACTGCTCGAGGTCGACATTGCGGGAACGCAGCGACGCCTGAAGCTGGTCGAGCGCCGCCAGTGCATCTCCCCCCCTGGCGGGCTGTCGACTGGCTTCGCTCCGGATGGCCCGCCGGAGCGCTTCCGACTTCGACACCTGCCAGCGACGGGCCAGCTCCGCAAGCGCTCGCACGGATTCGACATCGAGCGAATACGTCGACTTGATCGTGGTGGCGACCATGACTAGAGTATGGCCATACTCCGTCCCTCCTGCAAGTCCCTTCGCCGGAGAGCTGCTCCCGCTCTACGGAACGCCGCCCTGCTCACGGCAGAGCGAAGACGACCAGCCGCTCGTTCCCCCGAAGCTGGGCAGTGGCCGGAGCCGAGACGTTGGCCGCGACGTACTGCCTGCCGTCGCTGCCGGCGTACGTGATGGGGACGGCCTCGACGTTGTAGTCGAACGCGGCGGCCCAGAGCTCCTCGCCCGTGCGGGAGTCGAACGCGCGGAACATGCGGTCGGTGGTGGCGCCGATGAAGACGAGGCCGCCGGCGGTGACGATCCCCCCGCCGACGCTCGGGCTGCCGACGCGCTGCTTGTCCTCGGGAAGCAGCGAGTTGATGCCGAGGGGCACCTCCCACGCGATGTCGCCGCTCGCGGCGTGGACCGCGTACAGGCGCGCCCAGGGGGGCTTGTAGCACGGCAGCGCGCCGAGCCGCGTGCCGTCCTCGTCGAAGATCGCGGCCTCGAACGGCGGGCCCGGCACGCGCACGTACGCCACCTGGTCGTCCGTATCCGGGCCGTACAGCGGGTTCTCGTCCATCCAGCCGTTGAGCGGCCGGTCCTTGGAGTTCACGAAGATGTAGCCGAGCTCGGGATCGTAGGCGGTGCCGTTCCAGTTCACGCCGCCGCTGTTGCCCGGGAAGATGAGCGACGGCGGGGTGCCCTCCCGCCGCAGCCGCTGGGGCGTGTAGGGTCCCTCGTTGTAGTAGCCGACCTTGTCGTACAGCTCGCGGCAGGCCGCCGCGTGCTCGGCCGTGGTGTCGTCGGCGGTCACGATGTCGTCCGGGCCGAAGCTGACGCGCGCCAGCGGCGGCGGCTTGAGCGGTATGGGCTGCGTGGGCGCGTACTGCTCGCCGGGCACGTCGCCGGCCGGCACCGGCCGGTCCTCGACCCCGTGCACCGGCTCGCCGGTCTCGCGGTTGAGGATGAACATGAACCCCGACTTGCCGACCTGCGCGAGCGCGGGGATGCGCTCGCCGTCGCGCTCGATGTCTAGCAGGCCGGGCGCTGGCGGCAGGTTGTAGTCCCACAGCTCGCGGCGGATGTTCTGGAAGTACCACTCGAGGTTGCCGGTCCGGATGTCGATGGCGATGGTGGAGTTCGCGAAGAGGTTGTCGCCCGGGCGGTCGCCGCCGTAGTAGTTCGACCCGGGGCTGCTCACCGGCATGTAGACCAGGCCGCGCTCCTCGTCCACGGTGAGCGTGAACGCCCACACGTTGTTCCCGATGCGGTTGCGCCAGCTCTCGTTGCCCCACGTGTGGCTGCCGAAGTCGGTCTCCGTCGGCAGCGTCGGAAACTCCCAGAGCAGCCCGCCGGTGGCGGTGTCGATCGCCCGCGGATAGGCCTGCTCCGGCTCTCCCCCGCCCCGCGGCTGGTTCAGGTGCGGCGCGATGTGCTCCTGGCCGGGGCCGAAGGCGCTCGATCCGAGCACCAGGGCGCCCTCGTAGACGACCGGCACGCCGGTGTACGGCACGCGCAGCGTGACCTCGCCCCGGTTGCCAAAAGTGGTGTCGCGCGCGCCGGTGTCGGCGTTCAGGGCGATGACCTTGCTCAGGCTGGTGAAGTAGATGCGGGGCCCGTGGGCGTCGGTCGCCGGGCCGTAGGCGACGCCCCGGAACGAGGCGAGCCCCTCGCTCAGCTCGTGCCGCCAGATCTCCTCGCCGGTCTCGGGCCGCAGCGCCACGACCCGGTCCCCCGCCGCCAGGTACATGACGCCGCCGACCACGATGGGCGTCACCTGCTGGAAGAGCTCCGCCGGCTCCGGTCCCTCGACGAAGCCGTCCTCGGGATGGAAGCGATACGACCATACCTCCTGCAGCTCGCCGACGTTGCCGGTGTCGATCTGATCGAGCGGCGAGTAGCGCGTGCCGGCCAGGTCGCGGTTGTAGGTCGGCCAGTCGGCGGCGGCGCTCCGCCCCGACTCCTGGGCCGGGAGCGTCGCTCCCGACGCCCACACCATCGCCACGACCATCGCCACGAGCCCGGCCATCCTGGCCGCACGGTGCCATCGTCCGCCGTAGGCGTGCGTTCCGCTGACGAGCTGCATGGGGCTGTCCTCCTCTTTCCGCTGGAAGGCATCATCTTACCTCTTGCCCCCGAACCGATTGTCTCCGAACCGACATCGCCGCGCCCGGTGCGCGGCCCGTTGAATTCCGACAGGGCGCAAAGTACGATCGGCCGTTCGGCGTTGTAGCGACCAGGGAAAGCGAGCCCCCATGAGAGCCAGACCGGCCCCCTTCGTCCTCCTGTTCCTCCTGGCGCCGGTCGCCGCGTGGCTGGCGGCCCCGGCCGGCACCGCCCAGAGCGCCGAGCCGGCGCCGCGCGTGAGCCAGCTCGCCCGCCTGCTCGACGCCGGCACCATCGTCTTCGGCAGCTTCGCCAACTTCGGCGGCATCGGCAACGCCCCCATCGACGCAATGACGCACTCGGCCGACGAGACCTTCGACGTCGTGATGTACGACCTCGAGCACAACCCGTTCGACGTCGAGGACATGCGGACGTACATGCAGTTCCTGCTCGACCCCGGCGCGCTCACGGAGACCGGCGACCTGAGCGTGACGAAGACCGTCATCGCCCGGGTGCCGGCCTACGGCCGCGAGCTCGAATACAACACCTGGCAGGTCAAGAGCGTGCTCGACGCCGGCGTGCACGGCGTGGTGTTCCCCCACATCGAGACGGCCGAGCAGGCGCTCACCGCCGTGCGCGCCATGCGCTACCCGCAGGCGCCCGGGGCGCCCGACGTCGAGCCGGTCGGCATCCGGGGGTCCGGCGCGGCGGTCGCGGCCCGCTACTGGGGCCTGTCCGTTCCCGAGTACCGCGAGCAGTCGGACATCTGGCGGCTGGATCCCAACGGCAACCTCATCCCCTGGTTCATCATCGAGAACCGCCTGGCCGTGGCCAACGTGCGCGACATCGCACGCACGCTGGCCGAGCACGACATCGGCGCCGTGCTGTGGGCCGGCACCGGCGACCTCGGCGTCGCCCTGCACCAGGACCAGGAGGCGCTGGCCGTGGCGGTGGACGAGATCCTGGCCGCCGGCAAGGAGTTCGGCCTGCCCGTGGCGATGAACGGCGCGGCCGACGTGACCCGCCGCATCGAGCAGGGCGCCCGCATCTTCATGGGCGCGGCGACCGCGGAGGCGCGGCGCGAGGCCGGCCGGCGGTAGGTCGACGCCCCCGGACGCTGCGCCGGGCCGCAGGCCTAGCCGCGGGCGGCCCGGCGACAGCCCCTCCGCCGCCGAGCAAGAAGGAGAGCGCGTGAACGGCGACAGCAATCTCGCGGTGTTCTGCGACTTCGAGAACATCGCCCTCGGCGTCCGCGACGCCAAGCTGAAGAAGATTGACATCCGGCCCATAGTCGAGCGGCTGCTGCTCAAGGGCAGCATCGTGGCCAAGAAGGCCTACTGCGACTGGAACCGCTACAAGGAATACAAGGCGACGATGCACGAGGCGGCGTTCGAGCTGATCGAGATTCCCCACACGCGGCAGTCGGGCAAGAACTCGGCCGACATCCGGATGGTCGTCGATTCCCTCGACCTGTGCTACACGAAGGAGCACATCGACACCTTCGTCATCGTCTCGGGCGACTCCGACTTCTCGCCCCTGGTCAGCAAGCTGCGCGAGAACGCCAAGTCCGTCATCGGCGTCGGCGTCAAGAGCTCCACGTCCGACCTGCTGGTGAACAACTGCGACGAGTTCATCTTCTACGACGACCTGGTCGCCGAGCGCCAGCCGTCCCGCCGGCGGTCCCGGGGCCGCGGCCGGTCCAAGGGAAGCGCCCAGGCCGAGAGCCCGCCGGACGAGAAGAAGGCGGCGCCGGCCCCGGACGATCCGACCCAGAAGGGACTCGACCTGGTCGCGCAGACCGCCGAGGAGATCTACGCCGAACGCGGCGACCGGGCCAAGCTGTGGGGCTCGATGATCAAGCAGACCCTGAAGCGCCGCCGGCCCGGCTTCAACGAGTCGGCCTACGGCTTCGGCTCGTTCAACGACCTGCTCGAGGAGGCCCAGGCGCGCGGCCTGCTGGAGCTCGACCGCGACGAGCGCTCGGGCGGCTACGTCATCGTGGGCATCGCCCGGGAGTAGGGGTCCGCGCGGCAGAGCGGCGCCGGTCTGCCGCGCGACCTTCAGCGGAATCGGTGTCTGCTACATTGGAGTCGCGATGGCAGAGCTCGAAAGCGTGCGCCGCGACTCGCTCCGCCGCCTGCGCGACGACCTCGCCCGCGGCCTGCGTGCCGAGCCCGCGGTCCGTCTCGCCTGGCTGTTCGGGAGCCGGGTCAGGGATGCGGCCCGCGCCGAGAGTGACGTCGACGTCGCCGTCCTCGTGGACGACGCCTGCGCCGACGGCGCGGAAGCGCTCCAGGACACCCGCCGTCGACTCGTTCCGTTGATGACCCGCGCCGTTCGCAGCGACCTCATCGATCTCGTCATCCTCAACCACGCACCCCCGCTGCTGCGCCACCGCGTGATCCGCGACGGCATCCTGCTGTGCGCGCGCTCCGAGGTCGAGCGCGTGCGCTTCATGCGGCGCACGCTCGGCGAGTATCTCGGCATGGAACCGCGCCTGCGCGAGCAGACCCGCCTGGTGGTTCGCCGCATGAAGGAGGGGCGGCCGCGCCATGATGGTCGATATCGCGATCTTCTCGAGGCGGCTCGACGCACTGGAAGACTATCTGCAGCGGCTGCGGAACCTCGGCCGGGCGACCGAGTCCGAATACGTGGCCAACCCTGACATCCACGATCTCGCCGCGCGTTATCTGCATCTGGCGGCGGAAGCCGCGATCGACATCGCCAATCACTGGATCTGCGACGCCGGCCTGCGGACGCCGGACACGAACCGCGACGTCTTCCTGGTCCTGGAGCAGGCGGGCGAGATCGACCGTGCGCTGTCCGACAGACTGCAGAACTGGGCCAGCTTCCGCAACGTGCTCGTGCACGAGTACCTGACCATCGACCACGCCATCGCCTATCGCGCGATCCGCGACGATCTCGGCAGTCTCGACGCGCTCAAGCGCTGGGCGCTCGGCAAGCTCGACGCCGACCGGATCTAAGATATCTCGCCGTCAGATGTCCATCCCACATTCGCGCAGCCGACCGCGCGCCGCCTCCCGCTCTTCAGCCGAAAACAGGTCATCCCGCTTCGACTGCAAGACAAGGGCCTCGACCGTCAGATCAAGACGGCCCCCTCGCCAAAGCTCCGTGAATCCGTCCGACATCTGAGGCAGTAGCCGCCGAGCAGTCTCAACGCCGCCATGCTCAGTGAGCATCTGAAGAAAACGGCTTGCCGTGTAGCCGGCTTCAGTTTTCGCTCGCTTGACGGCGTTGGCCTGATAGTAACGTGGGCTCCGCCCGCTGCCGTCGTCGAAGTAGTCCCGGAGGACCATGGCTTCCTCCACGGACGGCGTGGTTGTTGTCCTTGGCCTCGATCAGGGCGATCGGGATGTTGGGCTTGTAGCAGAGGATGCGTTCCGAGAGGGTCTTCTTGTCCATCGTGAGGTGCCGCTACCGCAGCGGGTTGCGCCACTCCAGTCCATCGAAGCGGGCGAAATCGCCGTCCGTCGAGCATAGAACGACGCCGTGCTCGATGGCCAGCGCGGCCAGGTGAGCGTCGGGCACGAGATTCGCGCGGCCCTCCACGCTCGCCATGAGCGGGCCGAGAACCTGCTGGTGACGCTCCGTAGGCAGCGGCACCCAGACCGATTTCCTGGCGAGCCACGACTCCACTTGCCGCCAAGCGGCAGATACGGAGGCCGGTCGATCGAAGACGCGCGGATTGCTGGTAATCCGCACGAAGGCCAGGAGACTTGGCCACGGCAGCCCGACCGGCGCGGCGGCGTTGATGCGTGCGTCCAGCCACTTGCGCGCGCTCGCGTGCTGGGGAAACGAAGACACGTGCGCGTAGACCAGGAGATTGGCGTCGACGAGGATCACCGGCTATCCTCGCCTTCCGCGAGGGCGAGGATCTCGGCGACGTCGTCGAGACTGCCAACCCTGCACCGGCCCAGATCGACTACGGGTGTCGCATAGGCCGCCGACTCGGCAGACGGAGCCTCCATCGTGCGCAGACCGGACCGCAGAGCTTCGTTGACGATCGCCTTGAAGCTCTGGCCGCGCATCCGCTGCAACCGTTCGGCCAAGGCGGCCACGTCGGGGTCCAACGTCAAGGTCGTGCGCATACATCACAACATAATGAGCATGATGTACTGATGTCAACCGGCGGCGCGCGCCGAACATGAAATCCGAGTCTCACCAATCGTCTCTGTCCTCAAACTCCCGCGGTTCGTGCAGGGCGGCCGCCTGAGGCGCGATCAGCCCCGCGAACTCGTCCGGCTCAACCGGACGGTCCTCGTAACCAGCCCGGTCCTCGGCGGCCAACCGGCGTCGGGGCTGACCGTCCAGCCACTCCCGCAGCGCCAGGCGCAACAGCTCGGACCGCGTCTTGCCGGTGGTCCTTGCCGCGTCGTCGAGTTGCCTGATCAAGGGCTCGTCCATGGCCACGGATATCGTCTTCATAGCGTCATCCTGCGGGTCTATTGTCTCAGAGCGCCTTCATCCGGGCCGGCGTCGTCGGGGACCGTAGGGCGGCGCCAGTTGCGGCCGCCCGCCGCCAGCTCCTCGGCATTTGCACACCCCTCCGGCAGCCCGAGGCTGCACGCGCGGGCGAACGCGGCCGGCGCCGGCAGCGGTGTGGACGCCAGACCTTCGGCGGCCAGGACGCCGAGCTCGTTGCAGGCCCGCGGCGACCCCGCCACGCACTCCGGTCCGAGGGTCGCCGCGAGCGCCCGGCACGCGTCGGCGCGGCCCCGGTCGCACGCTTGCCGCCACGACGGCGGGCCGGCTTCGCGGACGTCGCCCACTCCGTCCAGCGCGTTGATGGGCAGGAACGCGGCGGTCCAGACCGCCATGCAGGCGAGGTGGCGGCGGCGCGGCGACAGCGACCGGCCCAGCGACGCCGGGTCGAGCCGCCGCATCGCGTCCGAGCGGGCCCAGCGGTCGAGCGCCTGGATCGTGAGGTTCAACAGCGGTACCGCCAGCAGCTTGTCGTAGAACGTCGGCGCGCCGAGGGCGCCGAGCGCCGCGTAGAGCACGGCCACGCTCAGGCCGTACAGCACGCCGAAGGCCAGGCGCCCCAGCTCGGTGCGCGGCGACGTGGACGGATCCGTGAACAGCAGGTTCATCCCCAGGAAGACGGCGGCCGGGATGTGCGAGTCGACGAAGAAGTAGGCGCCGGTCGCGGCCCGGTACGCGGCGCTCAGCGCGAACAGCGTCACCGTGGCCGCCAGCGTCATCGGCGCGACGCCGAAGAGGAGCTGGCCCGGCAGGGCGATCAGGAAGATCCACAGGCCGATCCCCGGCGGGATGTCGAACGTCCTGGCGATCTCCTGCCCCAGCGTCCGGTCCGTCGTGGCCGTCAGGAGCAGCACGAGGGAGCACAGCGCGAGCGGGAACGACGACGGGTTGAAGATGTGGACGCGGCGCCCGTCCTTCTCCCAGCGGATCAGCTCCTTGGCGCCCAGGCCGACGGCGATCATGAGGAGCTGGAACAGGAACAGCTCCGGCTCGAACCAGAGGAACAGGTTGATCCCGAAGATGATGGGAAACGGCCCCCAGCCGAGCGCGTACGTGTCGCGCCGCGACCACGCCAGCAGCATCTCGAACGCGTAGGCGAACAGGAGCTGCGCTCCTATCAGCGGCAGGTGGTCGTACACCGGCCGCCAGTGCCAGCCCCAGTACAGCAGCACGGCGAGCTGAGCACACGCCTGGAGGTAGTGCTGCGCCCGCGCCGCGAACACCGCGCGGAGGCGCCGTCCGCCCGCCCGCGCCCGCAGCAGCAACCCTGCGTGCCAGGCGGCGAGCAGGACGGCAGCCGCAGCCAGGGACTGCGCGAGCGCCGGATTCCGGGACGCCGCCGGCAGGAACGCGAACGCCGCCAGCCCGGCCGCAGGAGCTAGCGGCAGCGCCGGCGCCCAGCGGGGGGCCAGGCGTCCGGGGGTGGCCGGGAGAGACGGAGCCGAGGAAGTCATGGCTGTGCGGAGCAGCGCATCGCACCGGCGTGGGGAGCATACTACCGGCGATGTCGGCGGTCTTCCGGAGTCGGCCGGTCGTTGCGTTTCTGCCGTTGCATTTCTGCCGCTGCATTCGTTGCATTCTTGCCCCTGGAATCGTTGCATTCCTGCCCCTGGCTGCACCACAATCGTGCCCCTGATGATCCTGAAGCTGACGAGGCGCGACTTCATGGCGGCGTCGGCGGCGCTGCTGGCCGGGACGGGGCTGCGGGCGCAGCCGCAGGCGTCGCCGTTCGCGATCCTGGACCTGAACCACGTCTCCATCGGCGTGGCCGACATCGAGCGCTCGCTCGACTTCTACCAGCGCCTGTTCGACCTGACGGTGTTCACGAGCCAGGACGGCGGCAACCTGCCGATCATGACCATCGGGTCCGGGCCGCAGTTCGTCGCCCTGAGCCGGCGGCGGCCGGGCTCGCGCGGCGGGGTGGGCCACCACTTCTGCGTGCACATGGAGAACTTCGACCCGGATCGGGTGATGCGGCAGCTCGCCGAGCTGGGGGTCGAGGCGCGCATCTTCCCCTGGACCTACGACGGCGTGCGCTACGACCTGCGGCCGGCCGCGGCGCAGCGGCCGGTGGTGGTGGACGCCGCGGATACGCCCGAGCTGGTCTTCGACGACCCGGACGGCGTGCTGCTCCAGATCCAGGACGCCAGCTACTGCGGCGGGACCGGCGCCCTCGGCGAGCTGTGCAGCATCCCGGAGTCACCGCCGCGGCGGAGCGCCGCGTTCACGGTCCGCACGCTGAACCACGTCTCGATTCCCGTCTCCGACCTGCAGCGCTCCCTGGCGTACTACCAGCGGGTGTTCGGGTTCGCCCACCGGATGTCCCAGGCCGTGGGCGCGGTGCCGATCCTGACCGTCGGGGCCGGCCCGCAGTTCGTCGCGTTGCGCGAGGGGACCGGCGGCGGCCACCACTTCTGCCTCGGGATCGAGGGGTTCGACCCGGACCGGGCAATGGAGACGTTGGCCGATCACGGCGTCGAGGGTCGCCTGCGGCTGCGGCCCGCCGCCGAGCAGCGTCCGGCGGCGCCGGCCGGCGCCGCGGACACACCCGAAATCACCTTCCTGGATCCGGACGGCATTACCGTCCAGATCCAGGACGTCAGCTACTGCGGCGGCGTCGGACGGCTCGGCAACATCTGCTCCTGACGACGGCTCGCCGCCGACGGACTACACCTCCGAGATCGTGTCCGGCCCCAGCCCGTGCAGGCGGCCGGTGCTGTCGCCGAAGCGGTCCACCGGCACGTCCAGCTTGTCGAGCAGCGTCACGTAGAGGTTCGCCAGCGGCGTGTCCTTCGGCAGCACCAGGTGCCGGTCGCCCCGGACGCGACCGCCGCCGCCCCCGACCAGCGCGATCGGGAGGTCGTCGTGCGAGTGCAGGTTCGCGTTGCCAATCCCGGCGCCGTAGACGATCAGCACGTTGTCGAGCAGGTTGCCGTCGCCGTCGGGCGTGGCGCGCAGCCGCTCGAGAAACGACGCGAACAGCGACATGTGGAACGCGTTCACCCGGGCGACGTTGGCCACCGCCTCGGGATCGTTGATCAGGTGGCTGATCTGGTGGTGGGCGTCGGCGACCCCGACCTCGGGGTACGCCCGCACGGTCGTCTCGCGCGTGAACAGGAAGCTGAAGACGCGCGTCAGGTCGGCCTGGAAGGCGAGCGCCTGCAGCTCGTAGAGCAGCTTCGCATGGTCCGCGAACGCGGCCGGGATGCCGCGCGGCTTCTCTACCAGCGGCAGCTCCCGGTCGCTCTGCTCCTCCGCCCGCTGGATGCGCTGCTCGATGCCGCGCACGGCGTCCAGGTACTCGCCGACGCGCCGCCGGTCGCCCGCGCCGAGCGTGCCGTTCAGCCGCCGCGCCTCCTCGTGCACGACGTCGAGGATGCTGCGGTCCTGCGCCATGCGGGCCAGCCGCGCCTCGCGGTCCGTCGAGTCGCTCCCGCCGAACATGCGCTCGAACACGGCCCGCGGATCGCGCTCCATGGGCAGCGGCGCGGTGGGACTCGCCCACGAGATCGTGTTCATGTAGGCGCAACTGTAGCCGGGGTCGCAGGCGCCCGAGATCTCGTTCGACTCCATGGCGAGCTGCAGCGAGCCGAGCTGCGTCTCGCGGCCGAGCACCCGGGCCGCGAGCTGGTCGGCGGTGGTCCCGGCCCGGATGTCCGACCCCTCGGTCTTCCTGATGTGCACGGCGCTCAGGAACGTGCCGGCCCCGCGCGAGTGGTCCCCCACCCCTTCCGAGCCCCGGGCCTGCGCCTCGAGGTTGGCCAGCCCGCTGAAGACGACGAGCCGGTCCCGGAAGGGCGCCAGCGGCAGCAGCGTCGGCGACAGCTCGAATCCCGGCCCGCTCGTCTGCGGGAAGAAGTGCGGCAGCGACATGCCGTTGGGCACGTACACGGCCCCGAAGCGGCGCACCGGCCGCGGCGAGGCGAACGCGGGGACCATGCCGTCGAGCAGCGGGAGCGCCAGCGAGGCGCCCACGCCGCGCAGGACCGTGCGGCGCGAGAGCGTGCGTCGGGTGATGATCATTGAGCGCTCCTCATCTGGAACAGGGGGCTCGCGACGATGCGGCCGATGAGCGCCGACCAGCGGTAGTCGTCCTCGGCCGCCAGGCGCATGATGCGCCGCGCCGCCGGCTGATCGTAGTGCTCGAGTCCGCGGCCCAAGGCGTAGGTCAGCAGCTTGCGGGTGACGTTGGCGACGAACAGGTCCCGGCGCGCCAGCAGCGCCTGCCGGAGCTCGACCGGGCCGTCGAACGACGCGCCGTCGGCGGTCGTCCCCGACGCGTCCACCGCCACGCCGTTGTCGGTCTCCCGCCACGCGCCGATCGGATCGAAGTTCTCCAGCGCGAAGCCGAGCGGATCGATCTTCGCGTGGCAGGTCGCGCAGGCGGGGTTCCGGCGATGCTGCTCCAGCCGCTCGCGCGTCGACCGGGGCCGCTCCGCCGCGCCGCCATCCTCCAGCGCCGGCACGTCCGGCGGCGGGGGCGGCGGGGGCGCGCCGAGGATGGCCTCGAGGACGAACTTCCCGCGCAGCACCGGCGACGTGCGGTTGGCGTAGGAGGTGGCCGTCAGGATGCTGCCGTGTCCCAGCAGCCCCGCCCGGCGGCCGCCGGGCAGGCTCACGCGCCGGAAGTGGCTGCCGTAGACGTTCGGCACGCCGTAGAAGGCGGCCAGCCGCTCGTTCAGGAACGTGTACGGCGCCCGCAGCAGGTCGACCACGCTGCGATCCTCGCGGAGCTGGCTGGCAAGGAACAGCTCGGTCTCGCGGCGGAACGCGTCGCGCAGGCCGTCGTCGAAGGCGGGGTACAGCTCCGCGTCCGGCTGCAGGCGGCCGAGGTTGCGCAGGTACAGCCACTGCCCGAAGAAGTTCTCCACCAGCGCCGCCGCGCGCGCGTCCGCCAGCATCCGCCGCACCTGGGCGGCCAGCACGTCGGCCGCACCCAGCCTGCCCCCCTCGGCCAGCGCCAGCAGCTCGTCGTCGGGAATGCTGCTCCACAGGAAGAACGACAGGCGCGACGCCAGCGCCAGGTCGTCCAGGCGATAGGGCGTCCCGGCCGCCAGACCGGGCGGATCGCGCTCGACCCGGAAGAGGAAGTGCGGGCTCGCGAGCACGGCCGCCAGGCCGGCCTGGATGCCGGCGTCGAAGTCGCCGCCGCCCAGCCGCCGGGCGCGGTAGGCGCGCAGCAGCGGCTCGACGTCCGCCCCGCTCACGGGGCGCCGGTAGGCGCGCCGGGCCAGCGCGGACAGGATCCGCTCGGCGCAGCGCGCCTCGTCGCCGCCGCCGGCCGGCCGGCAGATGAAGATCCGCCGGCGGCTGGGCGACTCCCCCACGCCCGCCACGTCGTACGGCCCGCCGATGGTGACCGACGCGATGGCCGGCAGGCCGCCCGCGTCGTCGTTGTGGCTGAAGCTGCGGGTCGGCAGCGGCAGGCGCAGACCCTCGGGCGCACCGCTCCGCTTGGGGAACGTCACCGCCACCGTGTGGGGTCCGGCCTGCACCGGCACGCGGACGAGCAGCGCCGCGCCGAGCTGCTGCAGCGCCTGCAGGCCGCCGGTGCTCTCGACCCCGCCGACGATGTCCGCCGGCCCGACGCTGAAACGCTTGACGAGCCTGCCGTCCAGGCGCACGTCGATCGGGTGCCGCTCGTCCGGGTCGGCGCGCCGGTCGCCGATGCCCTTGAGCCGGCCCGACATGATCGCGCGCTGCAGCTCGATGCGGATGCCGTACTCGGCGTCGACCGGAAAGGTGTGGCGCAGGGCGATGCCGCCGCGCGTGCCGAACGGCAGCTCCTCGCCCATCCGGTCGTCCTGGCGGAAGCTGCGCGACGCGGCGTAGATCGCCTCGCCCGCGCCGGTGTCCGCATCGCCGACCGCCAGGCGGCTGATGCGCTGGGCCGCGGAGAGGTAGCGCTCGAGCAGCGGCTGCGACATCGTGAGGACGTCGCCGATGTTGTCGAACCCGTAGCTCGCGTCGTCGGCCGGCAGCAGCGCCCGGCCATCGATCTCGACGGCCAGCAGGTCGCGGACCGCGTTGGCGTACTCGGCCCGGTTCAGACGGTGGACCGGTGCGGAGCGGCCCGGGTTCGGTCGCGCGGACGCCGCCGCGTCGAGGCCCGCCGCCAGCCAGCCGGCGAACGCGTCGTAGGTGGCGTCGTCCGGACGCGGCCGGCCGGCAGGCGGCATCTCGCGGGCCTGGAGCTTCTGCAGCACCTTCTCCCACAGCGCCGCGGCCTCGCCCACCTGCCCGAGGTCGGCGCGCTCGAGCACCAGGTCCGCCGTCCGCAGCCGCTCGTTGTGGCACGCGACGCAGTAGCGCTCCAGAACCGCGCCGTAGCGCCCGGCCGGCTCCGTGCCCGCCTCCCGAGCCGGTTGGCCGGCCGCCGTGCCCCCGAGCGCGGCGAATCCGGCGAGGACAACGATGACCGGGAAGCTCGGCCGGACGGCACGCCGCCGCGGCGTGCCGTCGGTCGTGGCGCCGCAGCGGCGATCGCGCATCGGTGTCGCCATCGAGTCCGCCTCGTCAGTATCTGAGCCGTTTCTGCTCGTGGGACGGTATCGTGGGCCGCGCCCCGTGCGCCGTGAGCAACTCCATCATGCTCTCGTGCACCGTCTTCGTCATCGTCGTGGTGTCGAAGAAGCCCGACGCGATCGCCAGCGGCGTCCACCCCACGATGTTCTCGGCGTCGACGTCGGCGCCGTTGTCGAGCAGCAGCTCCGCGACGCGATCCCAGCCGGTGTACGCCGCCGCGTGGAGCGCCGTCTCCCCCACCGTGTTGGCGCCGTTGACGTCCACGCCGGCCTCGATGATCAGCCGCGCCGCCGCCAGCGCCTGGCGCTCGGCGTGGATGTCGGCGCCGATCGCGTAGGCGTAGCCCGCGGCCGCCACCAGCGCCGTCGTCTCGTCGTCGGTGGTCAGCAGCGGGTCGGCGCCGGCGGCCACCAGGGTGCGCATGACCTCCACGTCGGCCGCCCGCGCCGCCACGATGAACGGCGTGGCGCCGGCCATGGCCATGCGCCGGAAGCCGAGAAAGCCGTGCGTGGGCGGATTCCTCCGCAGCCGGATGTTCGGGTCCGCGCCGTGCGCCAGCAGCGCCTCGACGAGCGCCAGCTTGCCCGGCCCGCGGCTCGCATAGCGCGCCCAGCCGGCCGTCCCGCCGGCCTCCGTCGTGGTGAGGGCGGTCTCCCAGACGCCCGCGGCCCAGTGCAGGGGCGCGAAGCCGGCGCCGTCGGCGTCCGGGTCGGCCCCGTGCTCGAGCAGCCGGTGGGCGAGCGGCCAGTGGCCCATGAAGACGGCCACGACCAGCGGGGTCGTCCCGTCGGCGGCGACCGCGTCGACGTCGGCGCCGCGCTCCAGCAGCAGCCGGACCGCCGCCGCCCGGTTCTCGCGCACGGCGAACAGCAGCGGCGTGTAGCCGCCCGCCGACCGGGCCTGCACGTCGGCGCCGGCGTCCAGGAGCCGCCGCAGCACGTCCGCGTGGCCGGCCGACGCCGCCCACATCGAGGCCGTCTGGCCGTGGGCGGCATCGCGCGCGTCGACGTCGGCGCCGCCGGCGAGCAGGGCGCCGACCACCTCCAGCCGCCCCGTGCGCGCCGCGAACATGAGCGGCGTCGCGCCGCTGTCGTCGGCAGCGTCGGGATGGGCGCCGGCGCCGAGCAGCCGCTCGACCATCGCCAGGCTGCCGTTCGTCGCCGCCAGGGCGAGCGGCGCCACGCCGTAGTCGTTCGCGGCGTCGACGTGCGCGCCGGCGGCCAGCAGCGCGTCCGCGGTCTCCAGATCGTCCCAGTGCGCCGCCCAGTGCAACGGCGTGGCGCCGTCGGCCTCCGGCGCGTTGACGTCCACGCGCGCGCTGACGAGCGCGCGCGCAGCCGCGCCGTCGCGGCTCTTGACCGCTTCGACCAGACGCTCGTCGCCGCCGGCCGCGGCCAACCCCGCGACCGTCGCGCCGACCACGGCGAGCATCAGACCGACGCGGCCGCCCGGGGTCCTGACTACCATCACGCGCCTCCCGTGGACCGGACCCGCTGCGCACGCTCCGCAGCGACAGGAACGACGCTACGTTTGTAGCCCAATCCGCCCGGCTTGTCCATGCCCACCTCGCCCGGCCATCGTCGCCTGGCGGCTCCGCTTCGCGCCCAACCTATCCGCCGGCGGTCCACGCCGCCGCGCGGCGCGGACCCCCTCGCCCGCCAATCGTCGCCTGGCGGCTCCGCTTGCCGCCCAACCAACCCGCCGGGAGTCCACGCCGCTGCGCGGCGCGCCCCCCCTACTCCTACGCCACGAACGGCACGGCCGGCTCGCGCACGCCGGGGTGCCCGGCCTCCTTGCGCTGGCGCAAGACCAGCGCCGCTGCCTCGAGCGCCTGTCAGGGGCCACATCGCATCGATACGCCTCCACCATGCCGTTCACTTCCGCATCTCGACTGTTCGCACCAGGAATCTCGGCACTCCTCGGCGAGCGACTAGAACTAGAGTTCATGCTGGTGGCCTCCGGCGACGGGAACGGCGCGGGCCGGTGAACGGCGGCTGTCGGCCAACCTTCCAGCAGGGAGAATCCGCCCGGGAGCGACCCGCAGGTTCCGGCGGGACGTGTGATCCACACGGACTGCCGGGGCCACGAAACGCAGGATTCGGGAGGGGCGCTCCTGGTCTCGATTGTTGGCCCCGGACGTGACCCGGTGCGACGTGCTGGAACGCCATCGCGGTCCAGGGCGAGCAGGCCAAGTGGACCGCCGCCACGTGATGCCGGGCGGGATTACAGGGGGGGACCGAGTGGGCGGAAGGTGATCACGCCCGCACGTGGCTCCGGCGGGTCACCTGAACCTTGTGAGCGCCCGCGCCGCCGCAGCCCGTCAAGATGTTGGTGCGGGTCCCTGACAACGCTTGCCGTCCGGACGGCGCATTGCCGTGGCGTCGAGCGAAGGGGCCGGGACGACGGATGCTGTATCGTGGAAGGCCGTGAAGCCGTTCGCTCCCGCGTGCTCGTTCGTGGCTGGCGTCGCCGTCGCCGCCGCCGCTCTCCCCGCCGGGGCGCAGACGGTCTTCGTGGACGTGGGACGGGGCAGCATGGGCGACTACGTCGTGGTCAGCCGCAGCAACGACCGGTCAAGCGTGTGTGACGAGTTCATCAACCCGAACGCGTTGCGCGTGGCCGGGTGCGCGACACCGGACCGAGGCACCGGCGACGGGTGGTCGGCGCCGTTCTCGAACGGAGCAGGCCTGCTGGCAGGGGCCGGTATCGAGTTCGACATCGCCGGGCCGTTGAAGCTCGCCTTCGACTACAGCCGGGTGCAGGCAGCCTTCGATCAGACCGTCGCGTCCACCAATGCACAAGGGGTGGACTTCGAGAAGCTGTCGAACGAGCTGGAGGCGGGCCAGGAGCGCCTTGGCGCATGGCGTACGCACGGCGTGCACGCAGTCCTCCACCTGTATCCGATCCAGAACGGTCCCATTCGGCCCTACGGCGGCGCCGGTCTCGGATACGCTGCGATGCGTGCGGACTTCAGCTGGAACTGGCGGCGCAGCGCCGACCCGCTGGCCATCACGACGGGGCGGGACCAGCCCAACTTCGACGAGATCCGACGGAACCTCGCCGGCACCGCCAGCCGCGGCGCGGCCCTGTTCAGCAAGAACATGCATGTGTTCTTGTATGTCGGCGGTGTCGATTTCGCCCTCAGTGAACGCTTCAGTGTAGGCATGCGCGTCAGGCGACTCCAGTACCCGTCGGTGGAGGTCGGGCCGTACGCTGGCGAGACGCTGCGGGATCACGTCCCCAACTTGCGGCTGGACGGCAGCGAGCCCGTGTCCACGTGGTCGACGCTGCCGGCCACGGGCGTGACCGAGGTGGGCGTGGTGCTGAAGTATCGGCTGCCCGGCGGCGGATAGGCCTCGGGGACTTACGACCCCGGGGCCAAGCAGTACGCGCTCGGCGCGCGGCCGGCTGACGTCATAAGGCAGCGGGGCACCGCCGGTCGGCTTGGCGGGGCGATGTTCCAACTACTTGAACTGGCGCCGCTCGACCAGCGCTCGGCGGTTCCGGGGCAGCCGTCCGCCGTGGAGCCGGCACAGCGCCTTGCCCCTGGGCAGAGGCAGCGCTGGCCGCGCGCCGCAACGCGAGCAGAACACCATGTAGTGCCAGGACCGCCCTGTCGGGTCCGGTGTGACCCCTGGTTGCCGCCTCAATCTCGTCCGGCCTCCGCGGGATCGTCTTGCGCCCGCCTCAGCGCCTTGGCGATGGCGGCCACGTCCCGGCCTACCGGGACGTGGATCACCGCGCTGTCGACCAGGCCCCGTTGGCGACCTCTAGCTGCCCCACCCATAACCGACCCGGACGTAGTAGTAGGCGCCGTTGAAGCCCCAGGGCGTGTACTCGCTGTACTTCTCGCCGACTGACATCGCGCGGGCGGTCTCCTGGGGGTAGGTGTTGAACGCGTTCTGGCCGCCGACGGCCAGCGTCGTCCCGCCGCCGAGAGCGATGTTGAGCTCCAGGTCGACGACCGGCCGGCCGTCGAAGAAGCCCTGCTCGATGCCGCCCGACGGCACGTAGATTTGTGCGAAACCGCTGTCGTAATCGTACCAGCCGCCGAAGTAGTTCACGCGGCCCAGGAAGGTCATCCGCCCGAAGCGCTGGTTGACGCCGACGTTCCAGCGGGTCCGCGGCAGGGCGTAGGCGAGCTCGGCCAGGCGCCGCGCGCCGAGGAGCCCCATCTCGTTGTCGGTCACTTCGGTGTCCGTGTAGTTGAAGACGGCGCTGATGGTGGTGTTGCCGCGCAGCGCCAGCGGCGTGAACGTCGTCACGAGGTCGATGCCCTGTGACGCCGTGGAGAACGCGTTCGTGAAGAAGCGGAAGGTCCGCAGGTCGCGGGCCGAGTCGATGCCCTCCGCCAGCAGGCCGTCGATTTCCGCATCCGTCAGGGTGAAGTTGCTCGTGATGCCGATCCGGTCGGAGACGTTGATGCGGAAGTAGTCGGCGGTGAGGTTGAACGGCCCGGTGTCGAAGGCGACGCCGGCCGTGTAGTTGACCGACTTCTCGGGCTGGAGCGGCACGCCGCCGCGGAGCGCGGCCACGGGCGAGATGGACGGGATGGTGCCGTTGTTCACCAGGTCGCCGAGCGCGGGGTCGAAGATGGTCGCGATGTTGAAGCCGTTCTGCTGGCCCGGCGTCGGGGCGCGGAAACCGCTGCTGACGCTGGCGCGCACGAAGCCGACGCGCGCCGAGACCTTGCCGTTGGTGGTGGTCCCGAAGTCCTCGAAACGCTCGACGCGCACCGCCGAGCCGATGGTCCAGAGCCCGTCGGCGCCGCCCAGCTCCACGTCCCCGTAGGCGGCGACGTTGCTGCGGCTCCACTGCCCCTCGGCGAGCGGGCCGTAGCCGAAGAAGCCGTTCGAGCCGGCCGAGAAGTTCTGGCCCCGCCCGTAGGGGCCGACCGTCCACGAATCGGGCTCGCCGCGCCTCGTCTCGTAGCGCTCGTCGCGCCACTCAGCCCCGGCCGCGACGTTCACCATGTCATTGACGGCGTAGGAGACGTCGAAGTTGACCCCGACCTCCTGCTGCCGGTTGCTCCCGAGGTCGAACGCGGTCGGCGTGTCGTAGCCCAGCGACGCATTGACCGTGTTCTCGATGAAGAGGTCGGTCTCGTGGGCCCCGACCGACGCGCTCAGGTCCCAGTTGAAGCCGCCCGCGGTGAAGCCGCGCACGCCGGCGACGAGCGAGACGTCCTGCGCCTCGCCCCCGAAGCTCGGCGTGAAGCCGCCCGGGAAGCGGCTGTAGAGGGTGAAGCAGTCCGGGTTGGCCTCGACCGCGGCCAGCGCGGCCGCGTCCGGCACGTTGCCGGCGATCGGCACGGACGGACAGCCGCCCGCGCCCGCGACGCCCGTTGCGGCCCACCGCCGGTCGCCCACCAGCAGGCTCTCACCGCCGTCGGCGCTGAACACGCCGCTGCGGGTGTTCGGGTTGCGGAAGAAGAAGCCGCCGGTCACCGTCTTGCTGGCGTAGTTGGTGTGTGCGTAGACCTGCACGCCGGCCGCCGACGTGTAGCCGAAGTTGCCGAACAGCTTCAGGTCGTCGTCGATCGAGGGCGAGCCCCAGACCTGCGGGGTGTCGGAGACGACGTGCGTGTTGCCGGCCGTGATGAGCGCGATCGCGTCGCCGCGCGGCGCGCTGCGGTTGGTCGGGTTCGAGCTGCCGTACTCCAGGCTGAGGTTGGCGAAGCCGGTCGCGCCGAGCGGCAGCCCGACGTTGCCGGCGACGTTGAACACTTCGCCGTCGCCGGCCCCGAAGGCGCCGGTGTCGAACTCGAGGGCGCCGCCGGAGGACGCATCCTTGAGCTGGAAGTTCATCACGCCGGCGATGGCGTCCGAGCCGTACTGCGCCGCGGCCCCGTCGCGCAGCACCTCCACCTGCCGCAGCGCGATAGCCGGAATGGCCGAGATGTCAGGCCCCTGCGACCCGAACGCGACGCCGTTGCCGCCGTGCCAGTCGATGATCGACGAGCGGTGGCGCCGCTTGCCGTTCACCAGAACCAGCGTGTGATCGGGAGCGAGGTTGCGGAGCATCGCCGGCCGGACGACCGTTGACGCGTCGCTGATCGGCTGCACGTTGACGTTGAACGACGGGATGACGGTCCGCAGCTTATCCTGCAGGTTGACCGCGCCCTGGCTGGCGAGATCAGCGCTCGAGAGCACGTCGACCGGAACTGGCGACTCGGTCACCGTCCGCGGCTGGGCGCGCGAGCCCACCACGACGGTCTCCTCCGCGAACCCGTCGAGCAGCCGCTGCATTTCCTCCGGTGAGAGCCCCATCGCCTCGACCTCGGACGCCGTCATTCCGAGTACGCGAGCGAGATCCTCGATCAGTGACGTTCCTTCCCCCGGCCCGCCTTGTGAGCCCGCGGCCGCTGCGCTTCCCTCCTCCGCCGAAGCACCTGCAGGCCCGCCGAACAGTGCCGCTATCAGAACCGCGATCAAGACCGGCCGTGCATCCGCGCTTGCGTACAAGATCCCTCCTCCCGAGCCAGAGCAACAGCCCGGCGCGCCGCTGCGCCTGCTACGGCGCGGCGCCAACGCCAAGTGAACGCGACAACCCGCCTACCGGCCGGGCATGGCTCATTAAAAGACGCCCACACGCCCAATCGGTCGCCGGGACGCATGCCACATTATCGGGAGAGCCCGTGGCCGGTCCACCCCCGCTGGGAAGCTCCAAGACACGAGTAGCCGGCCACCCGGACATGCGCCTCGCAGGTTCTCACCGTGCAGATCGTATGTCCTGAATAGGCGATTGCACAAGGGGCGACCGCCGGACGTGTCGCTTTGCTCAGAATCGACGGGTATGGACGTGTTTCATACATGGCCAGCAGTGTTCATGATGTGTTGTCAATATGACCACGCCTGGGTGGCTGCTCGACGCCCTGCTCGGCGCCCCAGCCGCCGGCTCGTCCGATTCCGCATGGATCGGCCGCGCCGCACCGGACTACAAACTTGTACTCCTCACCCTGCGCGCAGGTCGTTCTGCCACGGGCCAGCTAGGCCGAGTGCTGTCGTGTTGCCCTCCAGACACCTTCATGAAGGCCTCGGCAAAGGCGGCGAGACGCCGCGTCCCCGTTCGTGCTCTGACCGCCAGACGCGAAGCCCGAAGAAGGTCTCGCGGGCGCGCGAGATAGTAGGCTGCTGCAGCGAGGGATCGTACGGTTCCGTTTTCGTTCAGGAAGCGCTCGTACTCGGGAAGCCTGTCCCCCAACTCATCTGAGATGGCGCGTGCGGCAAGAAACGGGAGGCCTGCCTCGACTACCCGTGCGCCGATCCAGTAGCTCTCCATGTCCACCGCATGGGCGTGGTGCAACGCGGCGAGGCGCTGCTTTTCCGGCGGCGTGAGCGCCGGCGTCGGTAAGCTGACCAGGTCGCCCGTGTGTCCCGTCAGCGAGGTCTGTTCCAGCGCTTCGACCGCCCACGCAAACAGTTGCGGATCGGAACGGATCACGCCCGCGTCAGCTGCGTTCGATCCGATTAGACCGCGGACGCGCTTGGGCACGACGAGATCGCCACCCCGCACGTTCCGGGCGGTGCCTCCTGCGAATCCGATCGCAATGACAGCGGATGGCCGAGTCGTGTGCAGGATCTTCCGCACGGCCGCTTCCGCGCGTTCCCGCCCGATCCCGCTGCAGATCAATCGTGTCCGCTGGGGCTGCGACAATCGTCCCGGCGCGTCCGCGAGTGAGAAGAGCCGTCGCGTGTCACGCTGCCGCTCTGGCCGTCCAACCGGCCCGTTGCCGCTCTTCAGGGTCTCGGACGTTCCGATAAGCCGCTTGACGTGCGCCGCCTCCCGGTGCAAGGCCGCAATGAAGACGAGCGCCGGCGCCTCGCGATCTGGATGACGCGGATCCGTCGTCATCCGACGACCGCTCGTGTCTCGCCGGTCGGTCAGCATAAGGGGCGCGCGACGATTCGCCGCGACGTCAGGCGTCGGAGCCGGCCAGTCTTCCTGCGACCCGCTTCCCGGCCGCGGTGCTCGTCCATGCTTGCGGACTCGACTTGCCCTACAGCTTGCCGGTTACATGGGCCAGCACAGTGTCTTTCAGCCCCTTCACGGTGAACGTTGCCTCCACCGCGCTGGGCTCGTACCCGCAGTGCGCCATGCAGTCCTGACACCTGGCGTGGCCGCTCGCGCGGCCGTAGCCGTCCCAATCCGTGGTCTCCAGAAGATCCTGGAACGTGGGCGCGTAGCCGTCCTGAAGGAGGTAGCACGGACGCTGCCAGCCGAAGATGTTGTAGAGCGGGTTGCCCCAGGGCGTGCACTCGAAGTCCCGCTTGCCCATGAGGTACTGGAGGAAGAGCGGAGATTGATTGAAGCGCCAACGGCGCTTCTTCTCCCTGAGGATTTCGCCGAAGAGGGAGTGGGTGCGCTCGCGCCCGAGGAAGTGCTCCTGGTCGGGCGCCTTGGAGTAGCTGTAGCCCGGCGAGATCATCATCCCGTCGACGCCCAGCTCCATCATCTCGTCGAAGAATTCGCGGACGCGATGCGGCTCGGCCGTGTCGAACAGGGTGGTGTTCGTCGTAACTCGAAAACCGCACCCGATCGCGGCGCGAATACCGGCGACGGCTCGCTTGTACACACCCTGGCGGCAGACCGCCGCGTCGTGCTCTTCCTCCAGGCCGTCCAGGTGCACGCTGAAAGTGAAGTGCCTCGATGGCGTGAACACTCCCTCGTCGAGCTTCCTCTCCAGTTGGATGGCGTTGGTGCAGAGATAGACGAACTTCCCGCGCCGGACGAGTCCTGCGGCGATCTCTCCAATCCGGGGATGCATGAGCGGCTCGCCCCCCGCGATGCTGACCAGCGGCGCGCCGCATTCGTCGGCCGCCGCCAGTGCCCGCTCCACCGACATGCTTGTCTTCAGCAAATCCGGCGGGTACTGAATCTTGCCGCACCCCGCGCACGCCAAGTTGCAGCGGAACAGCGGCTCGAGCATCAACACCAATGGGTAGCGCTTTCGAGCCCGGAGTCTCTGCCGGAGCACATAGAAAGCGACTGCCAGGGCTTGTGAGAGGGGGATGTCCATCGGTCCTGTCCAGACATTCATGGAGCGAGCTGCGCTCCGACGAGATCCTCGGACACCCGCCAGAGTCGTTCGGCCACGTCTTCGGCCGTCGACTCCGAGGAAGACCGTACCCGAGTCGGATACCCGCGGATCTCACCCAAGCCGTCCAGACCATAGTATCCGCCCGGCTCCACGTCGGTGGCGGTGGCCGCGTACAGGGTAGGCAGTGCCCCGCGCCACGGGGGCATCGCGAAGATCCGGCTCAACAACCGATCACTAGTGTCCCACAGTTTCAGGTCCACGCGAGTGCCAGTTGCGGACGGTCGGGGTCTGGCGGCGCGTGTGTGGTGAACAGTTCGTGTAGTGGTCGACGTTCGAAGATGTTGAGCTGCAGCACCTGGAGCATCTGATTGAGGCTCCAGCGCAGCCGCAGGACGAATTTGAGATAGGCCAGCAGCAAGTACATGCAGGTGGCGATCCACAGTTGGGTCCAGACGGCGTTCTTCGACCGGCCGATGAAGCGCTTGACCTTCAGATGCTGCTTGATCCACTTGAAGAACAGCTCGATCTGCCAGCGAGACTTGTAGATGTCGGCGATCGTCTTGGCGACCCAGGTGGTGTTGTTGGTCACGAACACGTAGCGGTTCTTCGTCTGCGGGTCGCGGTAGACCACCCGGCGCAACGGGTCGGGGTAGGCCTTGCCGCTGCGGGCGCTCGTCAGTTCGATCCGCTGGTCGGCGAGCACGCCGGTCTCCGGCCGAAAGTCGTGCTCGTGGGTGACCCGGTAGCGCACGCCCCGCTTGAGGCGGGTGACGAACGTCACCGAACGGGTCTGCAATTGATGCAGCCACTTGAAATCGAGATACGCACGGTCGGCCACGACCACGCTGCCGGCCGGAAACCGCCACGTGCGGGCGACGGTCACGTCGCCGCGCTTGCCTTCGGTGAGGCTGACGAAGCTCGGCAACTGGCCCGCCTGGTCGAGCCCGACATGCAGCTTGACCGCGGCTTTCGTGCGGCGAAACGTGGCCCACGGGAAGAGGGCCAGGCACAGGTCGATAGTCGATGCATCGACCGCATACAGCTTGTGCTTGAAGCGGAAGCGGTGGCCCGGCGCCTGCTGCTGACAGCGGCTCAGCAGACGGGAGAACACCGCCTCGTAGAGCGTATACGGCTGCTCGGCGTTGACCCGTGCCAACGAGGAACGACTGACGGTCCGCACGCCCAGGTGATAGAGCTTGCTGGATTGGACCTGCAGGTTGGCCACGATGTCGCGCAGGCTCTGCCGGCCCGTCACCTGGCCCAGCCCGAGCGCGACGAACTGCGCCCAGCGGCTCATCACCCGCAGGCGCTGGCCGCGCTGATGCTCGCGCGACTCGGCGTCGAATTCATGTCGCGGAAGCAACGCGAGAAACTGCCCGAAGACTGTGTTATGATGGGCCACGGCTTGGATCTCCTGTGTTTTGAATGATTTGTGGCAAAACCATTCTAACAGACATAGAAGGTTCAAGCCGCCTAAATTAGAAATCCCGTGGGACAGCAGTGACAACCGATGGACGCCACTGTAACGCTGCAGGTCCGTGCTGGTATACCCCGGATGCGCCGCGACCGAAATCGTTTCGATGCGGGCGAGGTCGAGGCGTCGTTGCAACTCGTAGGCGAACAGCAGGTTGGCCAGCTTGCTCTGCCCGTAGGCCCGGTTGGGACGGTAGGGACGCGATTCCCAGTGCAGATCATCGAAGTCAATCGTGCCGAACCGATGGGACACGCTGGACACGGTGACTACGCGCGACCGGCTCGTCCTTCGCAGTAGATCCAAGAGCCGGGCTGTCAGAGCGAAGTGACCCAAGTGGTTCGTGCCGAACTGCAATTCGAACGCGTTGGCGGTCTTCGACGCCGGCGGCCACATCACGCCCGCGTTGTTGATCAGCAGATCCAGACGATCGAACCGGACATGGAACGCGCCGGAGAACGAACGGACCGACGCGAGGTCGGCGAGGTCAAGCACCATCACGTCGAGCGTTCCTGCAATGTCCTCGGCGACGATGCGGGCCGCGGCAACGCGTCCCTTCTCCAGATCGCGGCAGGCCATCACGACGTGCGCTCCGTGGCGGGCGAGTTCCGCAGCGGTCTCCAGTCCTATCAGCCCGTGGTGAAAGTCGGGGAACGGGCCTGGCCTGGGCGCGATCGAGCCCGTAGACTGAACAGCTATGGCGATGGGCAAGAAACCGGCCGCGCGACCAGGGGCGCCGCTGTGGGTGACGACGGCGGATTTGCCGACGAACGCGGGGCATCCGTTCTTCGAGCGTCTGAACCGGGTTCTGGACGAGGCCGGGTTCGACGCGTTCGTCGAGGGGCTGTGCGCGGTGTTCTACGCGACGCGGATGGGGCGGCCGAGCCTGCGTCCTGGGCGGTATTTCCGGATGCTGTTCATCGGCTACTTCGAGGGTCTGTCTTCGGAGCGTGGGATTGCGTGGCGGGTGGCCGACTCTCTGAGCCTGCGGTCGTTCCTGGACCTGGATGTGACCGAGGCGGCGCCGGACCACTCGACGCTGTCGCGGACGCGTCGTCTGATCGACGACGAGACGCACGAGGCGGTATTCACGTGGGTTCTCGAGCAGTTGTCGGCGGCGGGTCTGGTCAAGGGGAAGACGGTGGGCGTCGATGCGACGACGCTGGAAGCGAACGCGGCGATGCGGAGCATCGAGCGGCGGGACACGGGAGAAAGCTACGAAGCGTTCCTTCGGCGCTTGGCGGAGGCGTCTGGGGTGGAGACCCCGACGCGGGCGGATCTGGCTCGGTTCGACCGGTCTCGCAAGAACAAGAAGACGTCGAACAAGGACTGGCAATCGCCGCAGGACCCGGACGCGAAGATCGCGAAGATGAAGGACGGCCGGACGCACTTGGCTCACAAGGTCGAGCACGGGGTCGACATGGAGACGGGGGCCATCGTGTCGGTGACGGTGCAGGATGCATCGGACGGCGATACGGCCACGCTGCCGGAGACGCTGACCGCGGCGGCCGAGCAGGTGGAGTTGGTGCAGCCGGACGGTCGAGGGGTCGAAGAGCTGGTCGCTGACAAGGGGTATCACAGCGACGAGACGCTGGTGGCTCTCGGCGAGGTCGGGGTTCGGAGCTACGTATCGGAGCCCGAGCGCGGCCGGCGCGTCTGGCAGGACAAGAAGACGGGAGAGACGCCGCCGGCGAAGCGTGCTGCGCAGCAGGCGTTGTATGCGAACCGGCGGCGTGTGCACGGGCGGCGGGGTCGTCGCCTGCAACGCTGCCGGGGCGAGATGGTGGAGCGTACTTTCGCGCACATGTATGAGACGGGGGGCATGCGTCGGGTGTTTGTGCGCGGTCACGAGAATGTCCGCAAGCGGGTGCTGATCCAGGCGGCTGCCTGCAACATCGGGATGCTCCTGCGGCGCCAGACCGGCATCGGTACGCCCCGGAGCCTGCAGGGGCGGGCTTTTTCGGCGATTTTCCGCCTGATCGACCACTGGGGGCGTCTGACGCGTCCCTGGGGCCTCAAATGGACACCGCCGGCGCCCGTCGGCTCAATTACTCATCGCCAAGCGGCCTGAACAGCAGGGCTCGGCGAACCGACTTCTACCTCGGGCTGCTATGCCGGTGTTCGAGCCGGTCACGACCGCAAGCCGCCCCCGCTGGTTGGGCATGTCGAGGGCCGTCCATTTCCTTCGCATCGTGGGACTCCGCGCCGTCCTGGCTGTGAGCGGCCGCTACTGAGCAGGCGAGCGCCAAGCAAGGCAGCAGCACACCAGTAGATCAGCGACGAACCAGCAGCTTGTCACGGTTCACCGCCAGTCTGAGATGTGGCCTGCAGATCATCTCTGAGCCACGAGGGTTCGGACTCCAGCATGAACCGAGCGAGCGTATGAGCTTCGGCGGCGCGGGCAGCAGCCTCGCTGCTGATTGACAAACCCCGCGCTGCGAACCCGCCGATGGCAGCTGCGGCGTACGCGACATACCTCTCCTGGCGTGTCATCTGGTTCTCCAGGTTAGCAGCCAATCATCACCCCGGCGCCGACCCCGAGCAGTAACGCGCTGAGTGAGAAGAGCAACGCGTTCAGCAACAGGCCGGGAGGATCATCGTCGCCGCCGCTGCTAGTACTCGACGCAGGCCCGGCACCAGAGCGGGAATCACCGCTGTGTCCGTCAGCCATGTCGCTGGTGGGTCTACCCCGCTATCCGCGAAGAGGCCAGGCCTCGGACCTACGACCAAGTGAGTACGCCAGTGCTCTGCCCGAACGAATCCGTTTCGACCCCGAGATCCTGGAGCATTGTGACGAACAGATTGCAGAGCGGCGCGTTGTGCTCGCCCCCGTGCGCGACATGGGTTCCGTGGGAGAAGCCGCCGCCGGCAACGAGAATCGGCAGATCGAACGACGTGTGCGCGTTGGCGTTGCCGAGGTTGCTCCCGAACAGAACCGTCGTCTGATCGAGGATCGATCCGGTCGCATCCTTGCGCTCGACAAGGTCCGTCATCAGGCTGTTGAAGGCTCGCACGATCTCGGCTTCAACCTTCTTCAACTGGGCGATCTTGGCCTCGTCCTGGCCGTGATGCGACAGGCTGTGCTGATCGCCTGTCACCCCCCGGACCTGCGGCACGACCCCGTGGTCCTGGATCATCATGCTCACGACCCGTGACGAATCGGTTTCCAGTATCAGAGGAATCATGCGGAACATCAGCCTGATGCGGCCTATCAGATCGGCCCGGTCCGGGATGTCGGTGGGGGCCATCGCATCGACGACGGGCTTCGGCCGCTGCTGCCAGGCCCTGACCTCGGCCAGATTCTGCTCGGCAGTGCGCACTGCGTCGAAGTAGGCGTCCAGCTTGCGCCGGTCGGCCGCGTTGGCCCGTCGGCGGAGCGCCGCCGCCTGCGACAGGAGCCGGTCGAGAATGCTGGCTCCGTCATCGATATTCCGCATCTCCCGCTCGACGTCCGCTGGCGTGCCCTGCAGGAACAGCCTCGCGAACAACCGGGCCGGGCTGGTCTCCGCGGGCACCATCGCGCCGCTCGCGGTGTAGGACTGGCTCTGCGCGGTCGCGGTCCCCAGCACCACGGATGGAAAACGCGTCACGTATCCGAGGTGATTCGCGGCAACCTGGTCAAGCGAGATCGTGTTCCGGAATCCGTCGAGCCCGGGCCGCCTCGCCGACGTCAGCCAGGTGATCTCCGAGTTGTGGGGCTGGCGGCCGGTCTGCTCCTCGTGCGAGAGTCCCGAGAATACGGTGTACCGCGAGCGGTGCGTGTCGAGGAGCGTCAGGTACTCGGTCGCCTCGTAGCCGGCGCCGGCCGTCTTCGGAAACCAGGATGCCGAGTAGAGCCCCAGCGTGCTGCATATCGTCACCATCCGCTTGGGAGTGCCGGCGGCACCGCTGGCCAGCGCCGGCGACAGCGATTCGAGCAGCGGCAGCGCCAGCGCCACGCCGGAAGCCCGGAGAAAGGTTCGACGGGGGAGCGGTCGTGTCGTGGTCATGGCTATCGCCTCGTGAAGAGGTCGCTCTGCACTACCTCGTGAATCATGGCTCTGATCGGATGCCCTTCTCCGCGGCCCCGTGCGACGATCCGCTCCACCGTGTCCCGGTCGGCGAACTCGATTTCGGCGCCGGTCGCGTAGACGAGCAGTTGCGAGGCCACGTGGTAGGCCACCTGCTCCAGGTTGTCCCGGAGCAGGAGCCGCTTGTACTCCTCGATCCCCGCAAAGGCGTCGCCGGCCGCCGTCACGCCGCTCGGGTCGACCGGAGGGCCCTCGACGTACGGCGCCGGCACCATTCTCTGGCCGACCCGGATCTCGCCGCCGGAGGCTCGGTAGCGCTTGCGAAAACCTCCGATCGGATCGAACGACTCGAGTGCGAATCCGGGCGGGTCGATCAGCTTGTGGCAACTGGCGCAGGCCGGGTTGGCGCGATGCGCCGTCAACTGCTCGCGAATCGTCGTCGCGCCGCGCGTGTCGGGCTCCAGGCCCTCCACACCGGGAGGCGGGGGGGGCGCGGGCCGTCCGAGCAGGTTGGCCAGCACGAAGTTGCCGCGCGGCACCGGAGAGGTGGTCGTCCCGTTCGCCGTCACCTTGAGCACGCTGGCATGCGTCAGCAGCCCGCCTCGAGGACTGTTGGCCGGCAACATCACCCTGCGCATCTGCTGCCCGTCGACGCCCGGCAGGCCGTAGTGCTCCGCCAGCTGGCGGTTCAGGAACGTGAAGTCGGCATCGATAAGGTGCCCCACGCCGCGGTCCTCGGCGATCAGCGCAGCCAGGAACAACTCGGTCTCCCGAGCAATCGCCCGGCCCAGGCGATCGTCGTATTCGGGATAGAGCCCAGGGTCGGGCGTGGTGGCTGTCAGCTCGTTGAGCCGAAACGCCTGTCCTGCGAAGTCCCGGACGAAGCGCGCGGCCCTGGCGTCATCGAGCATCCGATCGACCTGCCGGGACAGCACCGCCGGATCCGCCAGCCGACCGTTCTGCGCCAGGGCGAACAGCTCCGCGTCGGGCATGCTGCGCCACAGGAAGTAGGAGAGCCGCGCCGCCAGCGCGAAATCGTCGAGGGTTCCCGCGTCATCGGCCTGATACAGAAACGGAGGCGCGCTGAGGATCGCGCGGAGGGGCACGCGGAGCGCCTCGATGAATGGCCGGCCGGCGGCTAGCAGCGGCTCGGCGAGGCTGGCGTAGGCTTCCAACTCGCCGGGCTCGAGCGGCCGGCGGAATGCGCGCGGGGCGAACTCTGCGACGATGTCGACGAGGTGTGCATAGGGCGCCTTCGTGAGCTGGATCTGCCCCGCCTCGTCGAAGGTGACGCCCGCCAGCAGTTGCCGAGTGCTCGCCGGCGGCCAGGTTTCGACGAGCGGGCCCTCGATCGTCAGCGACTTCATCGCGATGCCCTCGCCCTTGTAGTCCCGGACGTTCTTGTCCGCGGCGAAGTAGCTCACGAACGGACCCGGCGGGGCGTCGAGATCGGCGACCGACGGACTGAGCACCTCGCCGGGGCGCAGGAACACCTCCAACTCGAAGACCCCGGGGGCATCGCCCACCAGGTCAAACGAGCCGAGGAGTTCGTCCAGCGACACGATCGGGCCCGGCCCTTGCCCGCGGTAGACGGTCAGCGTCACCGGGGAGTCCGCCTGGTACGGATAGGCCTCCACGGTGGCGCGGTAGCGACCCGGATAGGGCACGGCGAAGCCTTCGGATTCGGTGTGGAACATGTACGTCGAGCCTGCGTCGAAGAACGCCACGTACGCGTCGTCCACCCTCTTCACGATGCCAGCTCCCAGCACCTGCCCGTTGGCAATGAAGGCGAGAGGCTGCGAATTCGCGTACTCGATAGTGCGTCGTGTGGTTGGCGGTCGTGGTCCGAGCGCGATGGCCGCGTCGAGGGCCCGGTCGGCCGCCTCGAGATAGGCTCGCACATGCAGCGGCGACATACTCTGGTTGGCCGCCACCGTGTCGAACACCCCAGAGTCTGCTTCCGCCGGCAGCACGTCGCCCAGGCTCGCACCGATCTCTTCGTCGACCAGCAGCAGATCCTGGATGGTGTACGCATACTCGAGGCGCGTGAGTCGACGCAGCGGAGCGCGCACGTCGCCGCGGGCCGCGAGATTCGCGTTGACCAGCGCGCGCTTCAGCGCCCCAAGCGCCCTTTCGACGACCGGCGCCGCGGGTCGAGCGGCGGTCGGCGGCGGCATCTCTCCGCGCTCCACGCGCTCGTAGATTCGTTCCCAGGCGCGAAACGTTGCGCGATCCGTGAGATCGAACCCGAGGCGCGCCATGTTGAGTGCGGTCACCGTCCGATCACCGTGGCACGCGAGACAGGACGCCTCCAGGAGCGGCGCCAGATCCTGTTCGAACGACTGAGCGGACGCGGAGCCGGACAAGAGGCCCGCCGCAAGCACGGGGAGCAGCACGCGAAGCCCAAGTGAAGCCCGCCGAGAGTACCGCACCATCATCCACCTTCCTTGGCACGCCGGTTGAAAACTGGTCGACCGCACCCCGAGAACCTGAAGGAATCGTCGCCCGGAGCGCCGGCGCACGTCAATCACCTGTACGGGGTACCACAATCCGGAGGTGAGCCAGCGACGGCGTGATATTCGACGGCGCCCCTGCTAAGGTGGATGCGGGAGTGGAGGACCGTGGGTGGCATATTGAAAATCCTCGTCACCGTGGTTGCCTTGACGGGGGCTGCGGTCCTGCCCGTCCGCGGCGCGCCCGCGCCGGAGAGCCTCGACCAGTTGCCGCACAGATCCTGGACCGCCATCGGCGACCTGCAGGCGACGCCCGTCTGGGCCATTGTCCAGGACAACGAGGGATACATCTGGCTCGGCGTGCGCGGAGGCCTGGTCCGGTTCGACGGTACGAGCTTCGTGCGGTGGGAGGCATTGAGTGGAGCGGCATTGCCCGAGCGCGAGGTGCGGGCCCTGCACGTTGCGCGCGACGGAAGCCTGTGGGTCGGCTACGGAAACGCCGGCGGCGTCAGCCGGATCCGGGATGGAGCGGCGCACACCTATCCGCCGGGCGGCGGCTTGCCCAGCGGTCCAATCTGGGCGTTGTACGAGGATCGGCAGCAAACGTTGTGGGCGGGCGGTGCATTCGGCGTGTCCCGGTTTCGTGGTGGTAGCTGGGAACGAGTCGGGAGCAACCACGGCATCGGCGACCGGCTCATGCTGTTCCAGGTCTACGAGGATGCTGCCGGAGAGCTCTGGCTGGGAACCGTTGCCGGTCTCTTTCGCCGCCGGCCGGCCAGCGACACGTTCGAACGCATCGTGTCGGCCGGCCGAGTGGCCAGGTCCGTGACGAGCGACGCCGACGGCGTCATATGGGTCGGCGATGAGCCGCTGGGGCTCAGGGTGGCGAGTCCGGGCCACTCGTGGTCGGCGGCTCCGCTGATCCCCGAGTTGGTGGCTCCCTTGCTGCGCGACCGACGAGGACATCTCTGGGGAGGAACCGCCGGAGCGGGGCTCGTGCGCATCCGGGATCGGCGCTGGGCCCGCGGAGGCGGCGTAGAGCACTTCACACCCTCGGACGGCCTCTCCGGCCACCGCATCAATGCGCTGCACGAGGACCGTGCGGGCAACCTCTGGATCGGCACGGACGCCGGGCTCGACTATCTGGCCGTGAACAGTCCGGACGCGCTCGCGGTACGCAGCGAACTGGCGGGTCACACGGTCACGAGCCTGGCGGCCGGGCGCAACGGCTCGCTGTGGGCCGGCACGTCGAGCGGACTGTACCACCTGTCCGATCGGGAGACCAGGCTGTACAGGACCGGCGATGGCCGTCCCGCAAACGGCGTCAGCGCGGTGCACCGGGACGAGCGAGGGGTTGTGTGGGCGGCGACCTTCGCCGGCCTGACCCGGTTCGAAGACGGACGGTTCGTGAAGGTTCCCTTCCCGGACGGTGTGACGCTGCTGAGGATCACGGCGATGACCAGCGACGCCGACGGCGGGTTGTGGTTGTGCGATGCCACCGGACTGTATCGCTTGAAGGCGGGCGTGCTCTCCGACTTCCGGGACCTGCCGGCGGTGGCGGGCCGAACGCCCGCCACCGCGTACACCGACAGTCTCGACCGCGTATGGATAAGTTTCGTGGGCGGAGGCCTGCTGTCCTTCCACGGGGGGCTGGCCCGCACCTACCCGGACGATGCCGGTGTTACGTCCGGCACGATCCGTGCTTTCCTGGAAGGCGGGGACGGCACGCTCTGGGTCGGGTCGCACCCACTAGTGTCCCACAGTTTCAGGTCCACGCGAGTGCCAGTTGCGGACGGTCGGGGTCTGGCGGCGCGTGTGTGGTGAACAGTTCGTGTAGTGGTCGACGTTCGAAGATGTTGAGCTGCAGCACCTGGAGCATCTGATTGAGGCTCCAGCGCAGCCGCAGGACGAATTTGAGATAGGCCAGCAGCAAGTACATGCAGGTGGCGATCCACAGTTGGGTCCAGACGGCGTTCTTCGACCGGCCGATGAAGCGCTTGACCTTCAGATGCTGCTTGATCCACTTGAAGAACAGCTCGATCTGCCAGCGAGACTTGTAGATGTCGGCGATCGTCTTGGCGACCCAGGTGGTGTTGTTGGTCACGAACACGTAGCGGTTCTTCGTCTGCGGGTCGCGGTAGACCACCCGGCGCAACGGGTCGGGGTAGGCCTTGCCGCTGCGGGCGCTCGTCAGTTCGATCCGCTGGTCGGCGAGCACGCCGGTCTCCGGCCGAAAGTCGTGCTCGTGGGTGACCCGGTAGCGCACGCCCCGCTTGAGGCGGGTGACGAACGTCACCGAACGGGTCTGCAATTGATGCAGCCACTTGAAATCGAGATACGCACGGTCGGCCACGACCACGCTGCCGGCCGGAAACCGCCACGTGCGGGCGACGGTCACGTCGCCGCGCTTGCCTTCGGTGAGGCTGACGAAGCTCGGCAACTGGCCCGCCTGGTCGAGCCCGACATGCAGCTTGACCGCGGCTTTCGTGCGGCGAAACGTGGCCCACGGGAAGAGGGCCAGGCACAGGTCGATAGTCGATGCATCGACCGCATACAGCTTGTGCTTGAAGCGGAAGCGGTGGCCCGGCGCCTGCTGCTGACAGCGGCTCAGCAGACGGGAGAACACCGCCTCGTAGAGCGTATACGGCTGCTCGGCGTTGACCCGTGCCAACGAGGAACGACTGACGGTCCGCACGCCCAGGTGATAGAGCTTGCTGGATTGGACCTGCAGGTTGGCCACGATGTCGCGCAGGCTCTGCCGGCCCGTCACCTGGCCCAGCCCGAGCGCGACGAACTGCGCCCAGCGGCTCATCACCCGCAGGCGCTGGCCGCGCTGATGCTCGCGCGACTCGGCGTCGAATTCATGTCGCGGAAGCAACGCGAGAAACTGCCCGAAGACTGTGTTATGATGGGCCACGGCTTGGATCTCCTGTGTTTTGAATGATTTGTGGCAAAACCATTCTAACAGACATAGAAGGTTCAAGCCGCCTAAATTAGAAATCCCGTGGGACAGCAGTGGGTCGCACCGGGGCGTGGCCCGGTTCGACCGCGGACGGTTCGTCGGTCTGAGCGACAGCACCCGCCCGGGCGGGCACGACGTCGTCGGCATCACCCAGGACGATGAGGGACTCATCTGGGTCGTGACCGCGGGGCATGTTCTCCGCTTCTCGACCCGCGAGTTCAGGCAGGCGACAGTCGATCCCTCGTATCGCTTCACGGTGCTGAGCGATTGGGGCCCTCCGGCGGCGAATCCCGAATGGTGGGGGATCTACGCGATGTCCGCGAGCACGACGGAGGGCGAGTTGTGGCTGGCGACCCGTGACGGCGCCAGCGTAATCGATCCACGGCAGATCGGAATCCCCGAGCCGACCGCGGTGCGGGTGGATCGCGTTCGGTTCGGCCAGCAGCCGCATTTGGCCGTCGGCGGCGCGCAAGTACCGGCGGATGCGAAACGGCTCGAAATCGAGTATTCGACGCCGGCCTTCGACGTGCCGGCGATGTTTCGCTACATGCTCGAAGGGTTCGACCGGGAGTGGGTGGAAGTTGGCGCCTTCACCCAGGCCTTCTATACGAACCTGCCGCCGCGGGAGTACCGCTTCCGCGTCGCCGCCAGCTACGGCGGCTCGCGCTGGATCGAGGCGGAGCCCTGGGAGTTCTCCGTGCTCCCGACCATCTACGAAACGCCAACGTTCCGTGCCGGGACCGCGTTGGCGATGGTGCTGATTGCGGTGGGCGTCTGGCGCATGCGGCTCCGCCGGGTCCGGCAGCGCTTCACCCTCGTGCTCGGGGAACGCGCCCGCGTGGGCCGGGAGATTCACGACACGCTGCTGCAGGGCATGGCCGGCGTAGCGATGCAGGTCCACGCCGTCTCGGAGTCGCTCGACGCCTCGCAGACGCAGGCGCGCGCCGCGCTGAACCGCGCGCGCGATGCGCTGGAGCACTACATGCGCGAGGCGCGCCGCTCGATCTGGGAGCTTCGCGACCCCGCGCTGGAATCGCTCGATCTGGCGACCGCGCTTGAAGCGCTGGGCGAGCGCCTCACCGCGGGCACGCCGGTCCGGTTCACGCTCCGCGTCCACGGTGTTCCGAAACCGTGCGCCGTGCAGCTCAAGTACCAGTTGCTCCGTGTCAGCGGCGAGGCGATCAGCAACGCCGTTCAGCACGCCAGGCCGGACGAGATCGCCGTGGAGCTGGCGTACGAGGACGACACGGTCGGCGTTCGCGTGCGCGATGACGGTCGGGGGTTCGACGCCCGGCCGCTCGAGCAGGGGCCCGCGCGCCACTGGGGGCTCGCCGGCATGCGGGAACGCGCAGCGCAACTCGGAGCGGCGTTCACCCTTGTCAGTGCTCCCTCCGAGGGCACGCGCGTCGAGATAACGGCACCGTTCGTGGAGGAAGAATGAATCTGGACCCTGCGCGCGATACGCCGATCCGGATTCTGTGTGTCGACGACCACGCCGTGGTGCGCGAGGGTATCGAGCTGATCGTGGGGGCGCAAGCCGACATGACCGTGGTGGCGTCGGCGGCGAGCGGCGAGCAGGGCGTCGATCTCTTCCGGCGCCACCGGCCGGACATCACCCTCATGGATCTGCGGCTGCCAGGCATGGACGGACTGGACGCCATCCGGGACATCAAGGCTGCGGAGCCGGAGGCAAAGGTAATTGTCCTGACGATGCGCGACGAGGACGAGGTGGTCTTCCGCGCCATGCAGGCCGGCGCGGCGTCCTACCTGCTCAAGGACACGCTGTCGAAGGAGCTGATTCGCGTCATTCGCGAGGTCCACGCGGGACGCACTCCGGTGCCGGACGAGGTCGCCGCACGCCTCGCGCGGCGGGTCGGGGGGCCCGTGCTGACGTCGCGCGAGACGGAGGTCGTCGAATTGATGGCGCAGGGCCTGACGAACAAGCAGATATCCGCCAGCCTCGGCATCGCGAGCGAGACAGTGCACGCGCACATCAAGCACGTGTTCTTCAAGCTCGGTGCGAGCAATCGCGCGGCGGCCGTCGCCGCCGCCGTCCGCCGCGGAATCGTTTCGCTGAAATAGCTGCCACGGCTGCGATCCGCCGGCATCCAACCCGGCTTCGCAAGGGGGACGGCGGTGGCGACGCTGCGTGGCACTGCGACGGCAGCGCCCGCCTCATCGCCCCGGCTGCAGCCTCTCCAGCGCCGCCTCGGTCTCGCCGATCTCCGACCGCAGGTAGTTCTGCTCGTAGGCGTTGTTCAGGACCGTCGACTCGGCCAGCAGCCGTTCGTGCGCCTCGAGATGGAGCCGCAGCGCCCCGACATGCTCGGGTGCGCCGCCGAGCGCCACCTCGATGAAGTGCAGCGCGTGCAGCGGCCGCCCGCCGTCGAGGTGCGCCCGGGCCCGCGCCAGCAGCGCGTCGGTTCCGACGAGGTCGGCCAGCTCGCCGTAGACCTCTCGCGCCGGCACCGGATACAGCTCCGTGGTGCTGTCGAAGTGGAACCAGGTCGCGTAGTACTCCCAGATGCTCTTCACCGCCCACGACACCTTGCCGTGCCCCTGCGGCAGGTCCAGCTCGGGCGGCAGCGCCACCTCGGCCATCACCTGATGGACCGTCCTGCCGTCGTTCATGCCGGCCACGACCGCGTCGTGGACGTGGCGCACGGCATCGCGCACCTTGCGCAGGCCGGCCAGCACGGTCTCCCGACCCGTGATCGGATCGTGGTGACTCGGCACCAGCATCTCCGGTTCCAGCCCGATGAACCGCTCCAGCGTCTGGATGTACTCCATCGGCTTGCGGATCTTCTCGCCGCGCATCGTGAAGATATTGGGAAACCCCGGCCAAATGAAGCCGAGGGTATCGCCGGTGAACAGGATCCGCTGTTGCGGCAGCCAGAGCGAGACGTTGTCGGCCCCTTCGGCGCCCGGCGTGTTCAGTACCTCGAACCTCACCCCGCCCAGCTCGAACGCGTGGTCCCCATCGCCGACCCGGATGTCGGGGACGATCGGGCCGCGTCGCGGTCGCTGCTCCAGAGGTCGAGGCCGTGCAGCCAGGTCCGGGCGCAGGCGCCGCAGGCGCCGTCTCTGGAGCGGCGCCAGCTCCCGCAGGTACCGCTGCTCTTCCTCGAACTCGCGGTGCGTGATGAGCCCGGGGCCCTCGTCGATCCAGTACGAGTGCCCGCCGATGTGGTCTGCGTGGGAGTGGCTGTAGACGACGTAGCGGATCGGTCCGGGCGCGGCGTCCCGGAGCAGGCGGTAGTGATCGTCGGCCTGTCCGGCGGCGGCGTTGCCGGTGTCGAACACCACGTTCCCCTCCGGCGTGTGGACCAGATGACTGTTTCCGTTCCCGGTCGCCTGGTACACGTTGTCGGCGAGCGTGCGCAGCGCCACCGGGACGGGAACGAACACGCGGCGCTCGTCGCCCGCGGGCGGCGACCCCTGTTGCGCAGCGGGTGCGCTCGAGCCGGCCGCGAAGAGCAGTGCGACGACCAGCGCAAAGGTGCCTCGTCGCCGGCGGGACAGTCGGCAGCGGATTGGCGAGCTCATGTCCCGGCCTCTACCACACATGGCCGAAGACGCCGTCGCGCAGCGACCGGTCGATCGTGAGCACGCGCTCCTTGAAGCGCCAGCCGTCCGGCGTGCGGACCAGCACGTCGTCGTAGTGGCCCGAGAGCGCCGGCTTGGGCGGCGAGTACGAGACCTCGAACGATATCCAGTAGGCGCGGGCGGTGGCGCCGTCCGGCGTGGGGGTGACGACGAGGTTGTTCTGCCAGTGGCGCCGCTCGTGCTCCGGCGGGCGGTCGGCCCAGCGCCCCACCGTCCGCTGGACGATCGCGTCGCGGCCCGCCACCGGCTGCCCCATCGACTCGATCCGGTACACCGCGTCCTCCGTCCAGATCGACTCGAACATGGCGCGGTCCTCGAAGTCGAGCGCCTGGTAGTAGCGCGCGATCAGCTGCTCGATCTCCGCGTAGTCCTGCCCCGTCAGCGCTGGGCCGCGCGTCCCCTGCGCGCCGACCCAGCCGGCCGCGAGCGCGCCCATCACCGTTGCCGCAATGACGATCGGTGCACGCCTCATGTGCAATCCTCCCTTTCCCGATATTCGCCGTCAGGATGCCGGGAGCGCGAACGCCAGGACCGTGTTGCTCGCGACCACGACGATGTACTGCCGCCCGTCCACCTGATACGTCAGCGGACTCGCCCGCACCGGCCAATCGGCGGCGTACTCGAACAGCTGCTCGCCGGTCCGCGCGTCGAAGGCGTAGAACTGGCCGGTATCAGTCCCCTGCACCAGGATGTCGCCCGCGGTGACCAGGTTGCCGCTCACGCCGATGGGCGACACGGTGGGCGCGCGCGCCTGCCACACCTGCTCGCCGCTGATAGGCTCGTACGCGCTGATGGTGAGCTCCGGCGGCATCTGGTCCCGACGCGACGCCACCTGGGACGTCAGGCCGCCGCGCCCCTGGCCGATCTCGATGGAATCGCCCACCGGCTTCACGATCAGCGCGATGGATCCGTCCTTGGCCGTCATGTACAGCAGGCCCGTGCGCGGCGAGAACGACGGCGGACCCCAGCTCGACCCGCCGTGCGCCACGATGTAGCCGTGGGTCGTCGAATAGGGCGTGTAGAGCTGCCGGGTCAGGGGGCGGTCGGCCGGATCGGCGACGATCGGGAACGTGTTGCAGAACGGCGTCATGAGCACGCCGCGCGCGTTGTGGGGGAACGGCTGGGTGGGCCAGATCTGCTCGCCCGGCACGTCGGTCTCGGTCGGCACGACCATCTCCACCATCGGGTTGATCGGCTCGCCGGTCGCCCGGTCCCACAGGTACAGCAGGCAGTTCTTGCCCCCCGCGGCCACCCCGCGCACCGTCCGCCCGTCGCGCGTCGCGTCGAACAGCAGCGGGCCGGTCACGTGGTCGATGTCCCACACCTCGTGGTGAATGGCCTGGTAGTACCAGGCGATCTCGCCGGTTGCCATGCGCAGCGCGATGGTGGCGTTGGTGAACAGGTTCATACCCGGCCGGCCGGACCCGTCGTAGTCGGCTGACGGATTGCCGGCGTTCACGTAGACCAGGCCCAGCTCCGGATCGAGCGCCGGCACCGTCCAAACGCCGCCGCCGGCCCGCTGCCCGTCGCCCCAGGTCGGGCGCGCGACATCGTACCCCGCGTCGTTCGGCCGCTGCGGGATGGTGTTGAACACCCAGCGGATCGCTGCGGTCGCCGCGTCGAACGCGATGACCAGACCGCCGGGGATGTGCTGGTCCGACAGCCCGACCCCGGCGTACAGCACGCCGTCGTGGTACGCCGGCGGCGCCATCATCTGGTGCCCCAGCGCGGCCGGGTCGAGGTCGGGCGGGTAGTTGTCGGGGTACTTGTGGTGCAGCGCCGCCGCCACGATGTCGATCCGCCCGCCGTCGCCGAACGCCGGGTCCGGCTCGCCGGTGGCCGGGTCGACGGAGAAGACGGTGGTGCCGTAGAACGGGTAGAGCCGGCCGCCGCCGTAGCCGGGCCCGCGCGGGCGCGTCACCCGCCTCGAGATCGTGTCGGGGCCGAAGTCGCTCGACCACAGGCGCTCGCCGGTCGCCGCGTCGAGCGCGAAGGCGGCGCCGGCAGCGTCGCTGAAGTACAGGACGCCGTCGACGACCAACGGCGTGACCTGCGTGATGACGTGGTCGCGCTCCATCTCGACAGACCAGGCCAGCTCGAGCCGCCCGACGTTCGACGTGTCGATCTGGTCGAGCGGGGCGTAGCGGCTGCCGTACACATCGAGGTTGTGCGACGGCCAGTCGAACCGGCTGGTCTCTACACCACTCTGCCCCCAGACCGGCACCGTCGTGGCTAGCGACGTCGCCGCCACGGTCGTGACGAGAGTGGCAATTGCAGCTCGCATGCTCCGCATCGTGTTGCCCTCATTTCGAAGCGCCGCGTCACGGTGTCTCCATTCAAGAGGTTTGCCCACGAACGCAAGCGCGTCAATCACCTGTACGGGGTACAGCAATCCGGCGGCTCCCGGGCCACACTGACACTGCCGGCGCGGTTTCCGGAACGTAGTGGATATATGGAACTGTCGCTGCGCGGCGTCCTGCGGAAGGGAGAGCCTCGATGGATCGACTCAGTGCCATCATCGACTCCGTGAACGCGTTTGCCTGGGGAGCGCCGATGCTCGGCATGCTTGGCGTGACGGGCGTGCTGCTGACCCTGGGCCTCGGATTCATGCCGTGGCGCCGGGTCGGCTACGGTTTTCGCCTGCTGTTCGACCGGTCCGGACCGGTCGGAGCGGGCGAAGTGACGCCCTTCAACGCGCTGATGACGGCGCTGGCGGCAACGGTGGGCACCGGGAACATTGCCGGCGTCGCTACGGCCATCGCCCTGGGCGGGCCCGGCGCCGTGTTCTATATGTGGCTGATTGCACTGTTCGGGATGGCCACCAAGTACACCGAAGCCGTGTGCGCGGTGACCTATCGCGAGGTGGACGGGGCCGGGATGCACGTCGGCGGCCCGATGTACTACCTCCGTAACGGCGTCGGCGCATTCGCTCCCGGGCTCGGCAGAGGGCTGGGGCTGGCCTTCGCCGTGTTCGGCGCCGCCGCGGCGTTCGGCATCGGCAACGCCGTGCAGGTCAATTCGCTGGCGGCCGCGCTGAACGACAGCTTCGCGATCCCGGCCTGGCTGACCGGTGCGGTTGTCGCTGCGCTGGTGGGCGTGGTCGTGATCGGCGGCATCCGGCGGATCGGCGAGTTGGCGGGCAGATTGGTGCCGGCCATGGTCGTACTCTATCTGGGGGCCGCGCTGTTGATCATCGTCATCAACATCGGCGAGGTGCCGGCAGCCATCAGTCTGATCTTCACACATGCGTTCACGCCGGCCGCTGCGACCGGCGGCTTCGCCGGGGCGGCGGTAGCGGCGGCGGTCCGCTTCGGCGTCGCCCGAGGCGTCTTCTCGAACGAGTCCGGCCTCGGCTCGGCCGCCATCGCGCACGCCGCTGCGCAAACGAGCAGCCCCGTGCGCCAGGGAATTGTCGCCATGCTCGGGACGTTCATCGATACGCTTGTCGTCTGCACGATGACGGCGCTGGTCATTCTCACCTCCGGGGCATGGGCGATGACGGGCGCGGACGGCGGCGGCCTGACCGGCGCGGTGCTGACGTCCACCGGCTTCGACAGCTCCATCGCCGGCGGCCGGTACATCGTCACGGTCGCCCTCGCGATCTTCGCGTTCACCACGCTGCTTGGGTGGTCCTACTACGGCGAGCGATGTTGGCAGTACCTGTTCAGCGAGAAGAGCCTGTTGGTCTACCGCGCACTGTGGGTGCTGGCGGCGCTGACCTTCGCCAACGTGCGGGTCGACTTCGTTTGGAACCTCGCCGACACGCTGAACGGTCTGATGGCAGTCCCCAACCTGATCGGCCTGCTGCTGTTGGCGCCGATGGTGTTCCGGGTAACCCGCGAGTAATTCGAGGCCGTCCACAGGCCGCGGCCGTGACGTATGAAGTCCTTGGCGGCCCGGTCGCGGCGGGCTGACCGCCTCGATGCGCACGTGGCCCTTGACGCCGCAGGGGCCTCCGCGTACGGTTGATCTGTAGGCATTCCCGACGACGAGGTTCTCGGTGAGTTGCTGGCGCCCGACCGCGGCGGACCGTCCGCGGTATCGGACGGTCCTGAACGATGTCGTCAGGGATATCGATGGTTGCGAGCGCGTCCGGGGCGGCGTCATGCCCAGCCGCTGATTATCATCTTCGGTCGCGACGGTCGGCGAATCGCGGTACCGGCGAGGTTGCAGCCGGCGCGCTGAGCGGCGTGCGAAGCCCCGCGCGCCAGCTTCATTCCTGCTGCTGCCGCGTGCACGCAATCCGGTGGCTCAGCCACCTCACCTCGTAGAAGTTCACGCCGGCGGCGCGCTCGAGCAACAGCTCCAGCGCGCCGAGCCGCGCGCCGAGCCGCGCCTCCAACGCCGGGCGGTGGTTCGCGTGCGCGGCGAGGGCGACTTCCACGAGGTGCAGCGCCTGCACCGGCCTGCCGGCCTGCAGGTGCTCGGCCGCGCCGCCCCAGCACGTCCGGTCCGCCGGAGAGCTCCGCGAGTTCGGCGTACATGGCGCTGGCGGGCACCGGATAGAGCTCGGTGGTCGAGGCGATGTGGAACCAGCCGGCATCGCCCTCCCAGATGGAGCGCACGACTCACGAGACGCTGGCGGGCACCGGATAGAGCTCGGTGGTCGAGGCCCAGCCGGCATCGCCCTCCCAGATGGAGCGCACGACTCACGAGACCTTGTCGTGCGCCTCCGTCAACTGAGATCGGCGGGTAGCTGAATGTCGCGCATCAGCTCGTACACGCTGCGCCCCGCGTTCATGCAAGTCGACGACCGCGTCGTGAACGTAGGCGACGGCGTCGCGGATGCGCTGCAGTCCCGCGCGGATCTCCGAGGCCCCCGCGATCGGCTCGAAGTGGCTCGGCACCGGCGGCTCCGGCTCGAGCGCGATGACGCGGTCGAGCGACTCGATGTACTCTGCGGCGACACGCATCTTCTCGCCGCGCACAGTGTAGAGGCTGGGCCACATCGGGAAGATGGACCCGAGGAAGTCGCCCGCGAACAGGATCCGGCTCTCCGGCAGCCGCACCGAGACGGAGTCGTCGCCCTCCGCCCCCGGCGTCGCGATGACCTCGAAGCGCTCGCCGCCGAGCTCGAACTCGAAGACGTCGTTGACGACGATGGTCGGTTCGACGCGGGTCCGGGCCTGGGCGGCCCGCTCGGCGGCGGCGGCTTGGCGCACCGGACTCTGGCCGAAGAATGAGGATGAGGTCGCGGTTCGTCTGATACGGCATCAGGTCGTTCAGATAGCGCTGCGCCTCCGGGAAGCGCGCGTGCGCCACGACCTCGGTGCCCGCGTCGGTCCACGTGGGGACGCCACCCGCGTGATCGTTGTGCGCGTGCGTCACACCACGACGTAGCGGATGGACCGTCGGACACGGCGCCGAGCAGCTCGCGATGCCTCCCGGCATGCCGGGCAGTGCCCGTATCGATGATCACGTTCCCCGCCGAAGTCGTGACCATGCGGGTGTTGCCGGTCTCCCGCGCCTGGTACACGTTCGGTGCGATCTCGACGGCGGCGTCGAGATCGGCGCCGTAGTCGATGAGATCGGCGGCCGTGCGCACGGAGAACGGCGACTCGGATGCGGCCGACGCGCAGGATCGCCGCGATCAGCGTGGCATCGCGGCCGCCGGGGTCGTCGGCCTGCGGCGCCGGTGTGCGGGAATCGTCCAACGGTCCATTTTCCTTCGGTCGAAGCGGCGCGCCCGACATGGCGATTCGCCCCGGGCAGCGCGGGCCGGCGCCCCAGGGCCGGCAAGGGGCACAGTAGCGGCACGATTCCTCGTCACTTAGTCATGTTCACATCATGGACGTCGCCGTTCGGAACCCGCACGGCGTCCTGAAGGCCCGAGCCCCTGCTATGTTGCCGCGTCGCGCGTTGGTTGTGTTGCAAGGTAGACACGTTACGGGTACGATGACGGGGCTTCCCGCCGACCCGCTTCGGCGACTGAACTCGGGTTGGTTGACATGAGCAAGCTGCACTTCGCCAAGGCGACGCTGTTCCGGCTGCTGGCGCGCCAGCCCTGCCGCCAGTTCGGTAGGTGGCGGCGTGGTGAAGCGGTCGTGGCGGGGTGACGGCGCGCACGAGGCGCCACGCGCCGACAGCTTCGGCGAAGGGGCGCTGGCGTGGATGGCAGCAGTTGAGGTTGGCGGCGCTAGGTCACCTGGGTGCGGGCGCAGGCGGTGCGGGCGGCTCTCAGCCGTAGTTCCTGCATGAGCACGTAGGCGGCGGCCGTCAGCAGGACCCGCAGTTGGTTCGCCCAGAACCTGCTGCAACTCGTGCGGTCGATCTGCAGGCCGTCGTGCTGTTCCTTGATGCGGTTCTCGATGTCGCCGCGCCCCCAGTAGACCTTTTCGTAGATGAAGCGCGGCGTCTGGTGCAGATTGGTCACTACGAAGCGGGGGTTGTCGCGCGGTGGACGGCCGGTCAGCTGCACGACATCGGCCTTGATCACGACGCGGCGTTGACGAGCCCACTTGTGCGCGCGATAGCGGGTGTCAAGGTAGAAGTGCGCCGTCCTCTCGCGCAGCACGCTCTCGGTGCGGGCTGCCACCATGACGTGCTCGGCAGCCCGCGACAGCACGGCGTTCTTGGCCATCGCCACGACGTAGTCGAGCCGCGGCTCGGCGTCAAGGAAGTCGAAGACCTCCGGCGTTGCGAAGCCGCCGTCGAGACGACTGGGCGGCCTATCTGTCTCGCGGCAGCAATCAGTCGCCCACGCTGAACGACCTTCGGAAAACCGCCCTGGGGCCCCCTGGGGGCCGTGGGAGGCACAGGGGGGCGACCTGATACGGTAGCCCGCCCCTCCGCCCAGCGGGGCGGCGAGAGAAGAATCGCACGCTGTGCGCGGCAACGGAGGCGAGCAGCCCAGACCGGCAAGGGCACAACACAACCCCGCGAGGGAAGAAGATCGAGGCACATGTGCGAATCGCCACCTACGACACGATCGCCGAGCAGCTCACCACCGACTACTGGGAAGCCACTGGCGGCGCAAGAAGCGCTTTCGACGTCGCACACGGCGGCACGTTGACCGCCGACATCACAGAGCTCGCCCCCGAGGGTCAGCAGTTCGCCCGCTGGGCGCTCGAGGCCTGGACCAACGTCACCGGCATCGAGTTCCGGTTCGTGACCGGTGGTGCCCACATCACCTTCTATGACGACGAGCCCGGTGCGAATGGCGGGCCAACCGCTCACGGCCCGGACGGCGAGATCCTCGAGTCGTACGTCAACGTCTCCGCGAATCTTATCAGCGACCACGGCGCCACGATTGAAGGCCGCGCCTTCTATTTGTACGTCCACGAGATAGGTCATGCGCTGGGACTCGGCCACCCCGGGGACTACCCGAAAGAGGGGGTTGACCCAAACGAAGTGTCCTACGACGACGACGCCAAGTTCGTGAACGATTCCTGGCAGGCGTCCGTCATGTCGTACTTTAGCCAAGACGAGAACACCTACGTAGACGCGGATTCGGCCTTTCCCGTCACGCCGATGATCGCGGACATCATCGCCGTCCACGACCTCTACGGCGTGCCCACCGACATCCATGCTGGCGACACCGTCCACGGCTACGGCAGCAACGTGGGCGGCTTCCTCGGTCGGCTCTATGCGCTGATGACCGGCGAGGAACAGCGGCCCGACCCCGACGCCGCCGGCCCGATCGCGGTGACGATCTACGACACCGGCGGCAACGACACGCTTGACTTGCGTACCGATACAGACGACCAGCAGATGGATCTGCGTCCGGAGGGAATCTCGGACGTTCTGGGTCTGGCCGGCAATCTGGTGATCGCCCGCGATACGGTGATCGAGAACTTCGTAGCTGGGTCGGGCGACGACAAGGTCATCGGCAACGACGCCGCGAACCGTCTGGAAGGCCGCTTCGGCAACGATACTCTCAACGGCGGGAGCGGCAACGACTCGCTCAGGGGTGGCGACGGCAACGACATGCTACACGGGCGTGAAGGCGCCGACCGGTTCGACGGCGGCGCGGGTCATGACCGGGTGTGGTATGGCGCGTCCGATGCTGGTGTGGCGGTCGACCTGTCGACCGGGGCGGCGAGCGGCGGCCACGCTGAAGGCGATACCTTCGAGAACGTTGAGGAGATCGTCGGCTCAAGGCATGCCGACACGCTCACGGGGGGCGATAGAGATGATTGGCTGGCCGGCGGTGCCGGCGATGACGTGCTGGCGGGCGGCGCGGGCAACGACGGGCTCGCGGGTGGGGCCGGCGCCGACCGGCTCGACGGCGGCGCGGGCCACGACCGGTTGTGGTATCGCGGGTCGGACGCGGGTGTGGCGGTCGACCTGTCGACCGGGGCGGCGAGCGGCGGCCACGCTGAAGGCGACACCTTCGAGAACGTCGAGGAGATCGTCGGCTCAAGGCATGCCGACACGCTCGCGGGGGCCGATGAAGATGATTGGCTGGCCGGTGGTGCCGGCGATGACGTGCTGGCGGGCGGTGCGGGCAGCGACGGGCTCGCGGGTGGGGCCGGCGCCGACCGGCTCGACGGCGGCTCGGGTCATGACCGGTTGTGGTATGGCGGGTCCGATGCCGGTGTGGCAGTCGACCTGTCGACCGGGGCTGCAAGCGGCGGCCACGCTGAGGGCGACACCTTCGAGAACGTCGAGGAGATCGTCGGCTCAAGGCATGCCGACGTACTCACCGGCGGGAGCGGTAACGACCGGCTTGGGGGCCAGGACGGCAACGACACGCTCAGCGGCGGCGCGGGTGCAGACCGGCTCGACGGCGGCACGGGCGACGACACCGTGCTTTACCACTCATCCGATGCGGGGGTACGGGTGCACCTGGGTACCGGCGCAGCCACGGGTGGCCACGCCCAAGGCGATATCCTCCGCAGCATCGAGCACCTCGAGGGCTCGGGGCACGATGACCGGGTGACGGGTAGCGGCGCCGCGAACCGTCTGGCGGGCGGCGCGGGCCAAGACAGGCTATATGGCGACCGGGGCGACGACACCTTGGCGGGCGGTGCCGGCAGCGACCACCTCGACGGGGGTGGAGGTGCGGACACCCTGTCCTACGCGGGGTCGAATCTGGCCGTGGAGGTCAACCTCGCCGCCGGAACGGCCGCGGGTGGCCACGCCGAGGGCGACTCCTTCAAGAGTGTCGAAGGGATCATCGGCTCGGAGTACGCCGACACGCTCACGGGTGGCGAGGGTGCGGATACGCTCGCCGGTGGCGCAGGCGACGACCGGATAAATGGTGGTGACGGCGACGACCTGCTGGTGTATCGCGGGTCGGACGCGGGTGTGGCGGTCGACCTGTCGACCGGGGCGGCGAGCGGCGGCCACGCCGAGGGCGACACTTTCGAGAACGTCGAAGGGATCATCGGCTCAGAGCACGCAGACACACTCACCGGTGGTGAGAGTGCGGATACGCTCGCCGGTGGAGAGAGCGACGACCAGCTCTACGGTCGCGAGGGCGACGACACGCTCGAGGGTGGAGAGGGCGACGACCAGCTCTACGGGCACGAAGGCAACGACACGCTCAGCGGTGGTGAGGGGGACGACACGCTCGAGGGTCACGAGGGTGACGACCAGCTTCACGGCAACGGGGGCGACGACACGCTCGAGGGTGGCGAGGGCAACGACCAGCTCCACGGACACGAGGGCTGGGACCAGCTCTACGGCGGCGCGGGCAACGACACTCTGAGCGGTGGCACGGGCGACGACACGCTCGAGGGTGGCGAGGGCGACGACCAGCTCCACGGACACGAGGGCTGGGACCAGCTCTACGGCGGCGCGGGCAACGACACGCTCAGTGGTGGCGAGGGCGGCGGCGTACTTGGTGGTGGAGGTGGCAACGACGCACTCGACGGTGGCCGTGGCGTCGACAGGCTCCACGGCGAAGCGGGCAACGACACGCTCAGCGGCGGCGGGGGCGACGACGAACTGGCCGGTGGCGCGGGTGCCGACCGTATGGACGGCGGTGCGGGCGACGACTTGCTGGTTTATTCCGGGTCCGATGCAGGCGTGGATGTCAATCTATCAACCGGGAGGACCAGCGGCGGCCATGCAGCAGGCGACACCTTCAGTAATATCGAAGGGGTCGTCGGCTCGGATCACGCGGACACGCTCACCGGTGGCGATCACGACGACACGCTCCACTCTGGTCTTGGCGACGACAAACTCCGCGGCGGGCGTGGCAACGACGAGCTTTCGGGAAAGCAAGGTAACGACACCGTCAACGGAGGGCCTGGCAACGATTCCCTATGGGGTGAAGGCGGCAGCGATACCCTCAGCGGCGGAGATGATGACGACACACTTGTTGGCGGGACTGGCGACGACGAGCTTACTGGCGGGACTGGCGACGATGAACTCTACGGTGGCGACGGCGATGACGTGCTCGACGCGGGGCCGGGCGACGACGTGTTGTCCGGCTGGGACGGCGACGACGCGCTTGCTGGCGGGACCGGCGACGATGAACTCTACGGTGGCGACGGCGATGACGTGCTCGACGCGGGGCCGGGCGACGACGTGTTGTTCGGCTGGGACGGCGACGACGTGCTTTCCGGAGGCTCGGGCAACGACTCGTTCGTCTTTGGCGCGGACGAGCGGAACGGGGAAGACATCATCCGCGACTTCGGCGACGGCCGCGGCGAGCAGGACGTGATCGAGCTGGAGGGCGGCTTCACGTTCGACTCTCTCGTATTGACGGCGAGCGGCAGCGATGTCGTCATCACCGCAAGCGGAGAGGCCGGCAGCATCCACATCACGCTTGAAGACTACCTCGTCGACCACCAGCTGAGCGACCTGGGTGCGGACGATTTCCTCTTCTCGTAGCGCATCACCTTGACGAAGACGCTCTCTGCGAGTCGCCGGCGCACGACCAGAATCGCGTTGGAATGTGACGCTCACTCTTGGGCGGGACTGCCTGGGACGGCCGGTCCGAATTGCATACGGAACGAGCAACGACCGTCCAAGATGCCATGCTAAGCCACTGACAGCAAGTCACTTGCTTTATTTCGCGAGTGGGTGCGGCCGCCTCCTGCGTCTGCGGCGCCCCGGTCCCCGGGACGCGCTTGCGAACAGCAAGCCGGCGGCCGGCAGCAGGCACGACGTCAGCCACGGCGAACGTCGAAGCATGAATCCTCCAGAAGTGCGTGGGCCGCAGTCGGCCCCCGCATCACAATCCCAGCCGCGGGCCGCGTCAGGGGTATATCAGGCGGCCGCGGTTGCCGTAGGCGGCGTCTAGCCTGCGCTGCGGCTCGGTCACCTCGCCGGGCCGCGGCCGCAGGCCGAAGCCGTAGATGTTGTCGCCGGGATGCGGGTTGACGTTGAGGCCGTTGAGGTGCATGGCCCGGGCCCAGTCCAGCGGCGCGCGCCAGCCTGGATGCGGCACGACGCGCGCATGGCTGCCGGCGTAGGGGTGCTGCCGCCGCCACGCGATCAGGGCGTCCACGAGCTCGTCCACCAGGCCCGGACGGGCGCCGGCCAGGTCGTCGGCCTCGCCCGGATCGGCGAAGACGTCGTACAGCTCGTTGACGACGGTGAGGCTCTCGAACGTCTGGTCCACCTTCTGCACCAGCTTCATGTTGCCGCGCAGCACGCTCCACGAGAACTGCCTGCCCAGCGCGGTCTCGGAGGCGTAGAAGATGTCGTCCGCGCGCGGCGTGGTCCGCCCGCCGCTGATTTCCGCCCACAGGTCCACGCCGTCGAGCTCGCGCTCGGCCCGCACCTCGACGCCGGCGGCCGCCGCGAGGGTCGGAAACACGTCCATGGACGTCATCACCTGCGTGCTGACGGTGCCGGGCGGGAGCACGCCGGGCCAGCGCATGACGGACACCACGCGGATGCCGCCCTCGTAGGTCTCCAGCTTGTAGCCGCGCAGCGGCGCGTTGCTCCCGTTGCCGGCCGTGGCGCCGTTGTCGCTCAGGAACAGGACGATCGTCTCGTCGGCAATGCCCTCCGCCTCCAGCGCATCGAGAATCCGACCGATGCCGGTATCCATCGAGACCATCATCGCGGGATAGATGCCGCCGGCCTCCTCGATCAGCTCCGGCGGGGCCTGGAACGGCGAGTGCGGCGCCTTGTAGGCGAGATAGAGGAAGAACGGCTTCTGCCTGTCGCGGACGTTCCGCAGCCAGTTGACGGCTTCGCGCGTGTAGACGTCAGTGTTGTATTGCCCCGCCAGCTCCGGGGTGCTCTCGCCGTTGCGCTGCAGGTCGTAGCCGCCCTGGTTGCGGTGCGTGAAGTAGTCCCCGCCGGTGTTCAGCGAGCCCAGGAAGTAGTCGAACCCCCGGCTGTTGGGGTGATGCGCCGGCACCGTATGGCCCAGGTGCCACTTGCCGATTGCCGCGGTGTCGTAGCCCTGACTCCTGAACGACTCGGCCATGAAGTGCTCGCTGACCGCGACGCCGAACGGACTCCACGGGTAGACGGTCGCATACGTCAGGCCGAGCTCGAGCGGGTCGCGTCCGGTCAGCAGCGCGGCGCGGGTGGGCGTGCACTTCGGGTTGGTGTAGAAGCGGTCCAGCTCGACGCCCTCGGCGGCAAGCCGGTCGATGCTGGGCGTGGGTATGTCGCCCCCGTGGAACGACGCGTCGTTCCAGCCCATGTCGTCCGCGAGAATGATGAGTATGTTCGGGCGCCCGGGAGGCGGCCCGGACGGCTGCGCGGCGGCATGCGGCAGCTGGCCGAGCGCGAGGGCGGCCAGCAGCAGGAGTCTCGACCGGCGATCGGACACGATGGCACCCCCTGGTTCCACATTGCAAATCACACGGCGCTGACGCGCTGCCGCACGCCGCCCGCGTTGCGCTGGTCGTCGTGTCCGACCACGGGATGGCCGTGCCCGAGCGACTGATCGCGCTGCCGGACGTCGCCGACCTCGGCGGCGTGCGGTTCGTGGCCGCCGGTCCGGCGATGAGCGTGCACGTCGGCGAGCCGGCGCGGAGCCGGGCGCTGCGCGACGAGCTCGGCGCGGCACCGACGCGTGCCCGCGCCTACCCGCGTCCTGATTTCGATCAGCAGGAGCCCGATGTCGTGGTCGGTGAGCCCGGACCGAGGTCCACGCGTGATCTCACCTCCCGGCGATGATCAACCGCCCCGCCTGCAGTTGCGGGATCAGCAACCGCCCGCGCGACCGATCCAGCCCAATGTCCGCCGCCGGCATCTCCGTCATGACCTCGGCGACAGCGCCGTCCGAGTCGATCCGGTAGATCGCGCTGCCCTCTATGCTCGACACCAGGAGCGAGCCGTTGCGGGCGACAACCACGCCGTCGAGCCGCCCGTGCGGCAACTCCGCCAGGGTCGACAGGCCGCCATCCTCGCCCACGACCAGCACCCGGTTCGAGTTGACCGGAACCACGACCAGCCCCTGCGGAGCCTCGACAACACCGTTCGGCAGGCCCAGCTCCTCGCCGCTGGCGATCATCTCGGCCGCGCCCGCCTCATCGAACCGGTAGACCGCCGGGCGGCTCGCCGGCTCGAAGCCCGAGGCCGTGATCCTGATCCCGGTGTCGGTGACATACACCGTCCCGTCTGCGCCCACCGCGACATCGTTCAGGAACCCGGCGCCGGCAACGGGCCAGTCGGCCACGGGCTCACCACTCGCCCGATCGAACACCCGCACCGTGTCGATGTCCGCGACGTAGAACCGGTCGCCATAGATCGCGCTGCCCTTGGGCGCGTTCAGCGTCACCCCTTCGCTCTGGCCGTCGATCCACTTCAGGTCGACGACGGTCCCGTCCGGCGCCACGCGCGAGATGAACCCGTTGCCGTCGGCTGCGCTCGGGCCGCCGTTGATGTTCGAGACCAGGTAGACGTCCGCCTCCGGGTCGTGGAGGGCCGACTCCGGGGTCATCAGCCCCTCGACCACGATCTCTTCCTGTGCCTCGGCAACTGCCGAGACCAGTGCCAGCGCGACCAACATCCCGATCATCCTCATGGTCCGTCTCCTTCCCAGCTTCACACTCCGCAGGTGACTACGGCGGGCCGGCCGGCCCGTGCCTTCCGGTCGATCTCCCGTTGTCCTCCAGGCTCCCGCCAAGCGGTAGGCCTACCGCCCGGCCCCAGCCAGTAGAGCTCCGATGCCTCACCTCGACGTCCGACGGCACACGGCTGCGCCGCGCGGGCGCCCGGTTGACGTCGACGCCGCGCCCGTATCCCCTCGCGACCACCGCCATCGCCCTTCCTCCGCGATCAGAAGTCGACCTGCAGGCTGAGCTGCGTCACCCGCCCCTGGATGATCTGCTCGGCGTTGAGGAAGCGATCGCCGTTGGCCCCGTAGTCCTGGCTCAACTCGAGAATCGCATCGGTGTTCAGGGCGTTGTGCAGGTCGAGGTTCACCACGAAGCGGACCGGTCCAGATTGAACACTTTTCCGATGCGGAAGTCGAGTTGATTGATCCGCGCGCCGAACTCCGTGCCCGGCTCGATGACGGGCACTTCGATCTGGCCGGCGTTGTTCGACAGCGGGCGGCCGATGAGCTGCGCGATCTGGGCGCTGGTGTACGGGACGTTGGCCTCCACCATGGGCCCGGGCAGGCTCTGGAAGGTGGCAGCGACGTTTACGTCGACAACCGGGATCCTGTAGGTGGCGTACGCCTTCACGAGAGTCATGAAGTCTTCGGTCGTGTCGCAGAACAGCAGTGAATCGGGCTCGTCAAGCACGGGCGTGGCGGCCGCTGCGTCGCAGTCGTTCGACGCCGCTCGCCCCGTGCTGAGACCTCCCGACACGATCAAGCCGTTTTCGAGCCGGATGTTCGTGGTCACGTCGACCCCGTTCCAGTGCTGGGTCTGATCGCCGAACGTGGACGCGAACGTGGTCAGCTCGTCCGTCGCCCTGCCGACCGCCTCCGGCTTCAGGTCTATGACCGGGCCGACCTCGTACCCGCCGCCGCCCGGCAGCCGCGGATCCGCCGGCGCGGTAACGAAGAACTGGTCGTAGTCGGACAGCAGCGCGGAGCGGTCCTGGGTCACGATGAAGTTGCCGAAGATGCGACGGAAGTAGCTGAAGTTGACGCCGACATTGTCCCGCAACGCATGCTCGACGGTGCCGGTGAACTCCCAGTTGTAGTTCATGTTGCCCCAGCCGCGGTACGTCTCTTCATCGACATCGGCGGCCGAACCCGCCTGCCCGAAGTTCGCGGGGATCGCCCCGCAGATGTCGCGGGCGCCGGTGCGCGGGTTCTGCGCGGCGGGGCTCGTCAGGTCGCAGTCCACGGCGAAGTTGCGGTTCAGGTCAACCCATTGCCGCCCCACCGAGTTCAGGACGGTGGCGGCCGGGTTGGAGGTGTCCAGGAAGACCGGGTTGGTCAATGCCCGGATGGCGCTGAACTTGACGGCCGTCTTCCCGTTCCCGAACAGGTCGTAAGCCGCGCCGACTCTCGGCGAGAAGTCCTTGAGATCGTGCCAATCGCCGCCCGGGGTCGTGAAATCGCGGTCGGGGGCAAGCACCGAAGGGCCGAAGTGATGATCGCCATAACTCGTGACGTAGCCGTCGAAGCGGAGGCCGAGGTTCAAAGTCAGGCGGTCGATGGTCCAGGTGTCCTGTGCGTACAGCCCAAGTTGCAGGCCGCTCTGCTGCAGGATCCACGGCGACGCGCGCTGAAAGAACCTGATCGGGAAGCCGTTGAAGAACATGTAGGTCAGGTTGTAGTTGTTGTCGCGGTTCAGTTGGTCGTAGCAGCCCGAGGTAGAAGTCGGTTCGCCGAGCCCTGCTGTTCAGGCCGCTTGGCGATGAGTAATTGAGCCGACGGGCGCCGGCGGTGTCCATTTGAGGCCCCAGGGACGCGTCAGACGCCCCCAGTGGTCGATCAGGCGGTCGATCAGGCGGAAAATCGCCGAAAAAGCCCGCCCCTGCAGGCTCCGGGGCGTACCGATGCCGGTCTGGCGCCGCAGGAGCATCCCGATGTTGCAGGCAGCCGCCTGGATCAGCACCCGCTTGCGGACATTCTCGTGACCGCGCACAAACACCCGACGCATGCCCCCCGTCTCATACATGTGCGCGAAAGTACGCTCCACCATCTCGCCCCGGCAGCGTTGCAGGCGACGACCCCGCCGCCCGTGCACACGCCGCCGGTTCGCATACAACGCCTGCTGCGCAGCACGCTTCGCCGGCGGCGTCTCTCCCGTCTTCTTGTCCTGCCAGACGCGCCGGCCGCGCTCGGGCTCCGATACGTAGCTCCGAACCCCGACCTCGCCGAGAGCCACCAGCGTCTCGTCGCTGTGATACCCCTTGTCAGCGACCAGCTCTTCGACCCCTCGACCGTCCGGCTGCACCAACTCCACCTGCTCGGCCGCCGCGGTCAGCGTCTCCGGCAGCGTGGCCGTATCGCCGTCCGATGCATCCTGCACCGTCACCGACACGATGGCCCCCGTCTCCATGTCGACCCCGTGCTCGACCTTGTGAGCCAAGTGCGTCCGGCCGTCCTTCATCTTCGCGATCTTCGCGTCCGGGTCCTGCGGCGATTGCCAGTCCTTGTTCGACGTCTTCTTGTTCTTGCGAGACCGGTCGAACCGAGCCAGATCCGCCCGCGTCGGGGTCTCCACCCCAGACGCCTCCGCCAAGCGCCGAAGGAACGCTTCGTAGCTTTCTCCCGTGTCCCGCCGCTCGATGCTCCGCATCGCCGCGTTCGCTTCCAGCGTCGTCGCATCGACGCCCACCGTCTTCCCCTTGACCAGACCCGCCGCCGACAACTGCTCGAGAACCCACGTGAATACCGCCTCGTGCGTCTCGTCGTCGATCAGACGACGCGTCCGCGACAGCGTCGAGTGGTCCGGCGCCGCCTCGGTCACATCCAGGTCCAGGAACGACCGCAGGCTCAGAGAGTCGGCCACCCGCCACGCAATCCCACGCTCCGAAGACAGACCCTCGAAGTAGCCGATGAACAGCATCCGGAAATACCGCCCAGGACGCAGGCTCGGCCGCCCCATCCGCGTCGCGTAGAACACCGCGCACAGCCCCTCGACGAACGCGTCGAACCCGGCCTCGTCCAGAACCCGGTTCAGACGCTCGAAGAACGGATGCCCCGCGTTCGTCGGCAAATCCGCCGTCGTCACCCACAGCGGCGCCCCTGGTCGCGCGGCCGGTTTCTTGCCCATCGCCATAGCTGTTCAGTCTACGGGCTCGATCGCGCCCAGGCCAGGCCCGTTCCCCGACTTTCACCACGGGCTGCTACTACTAAGGCGGGGAAGACCAGGTTCGTGCCGACCCTGATCGAGTGGGACCCCGTGACGTATGAGAGCGAGGCGCGGGCCTGATCGTTCCGGCTGTCCGTCTTGACGTACGGCCGGGCGAAGACCCCGTTCATTCCGTGGTAGACCAGGCCCCGGCCGACATCCCATACCGGGATCAGGTCCAGCCGCGGGTCACCGTCCGGCGGGCGGCGGGGCAGGTGCGTGGACTGGGGGCGGAACAGCACGCCCGCCTGGATCAGCAGCCGGTTCGTCAGCGGGGCCGTCCACGTGACCGCCGTCCAGTCGTACACGGGTATGTCGGTGTCGGGCGCTGCCTCGGGCGTGGTCTGCCACCCCGTGTTGTTCGAAAACCCGGACAGGAGCCCGACCTGGCGGCACAGACACACCTCCTGCGACTCGTACCTGAACGTGAGCTTGTTCCGCTCGGTCGCCTGCCACGTGAGGCTCAACTGGTAGGCGCGGCTGAAGGTCACGTCTTCTGCCGGCGAGGTCACATCAGGCAGGTAGGCGAAGTTGTCCTTGATGCCGGCGTTCCGGTTGGCGAAGACCCCTCCGGGGCGTCTTTGGGCACCCAGGTGCCGCGCGGAGGCAAAGAACCAGAGCCTGTCCCGCACGATCGGCCCGCCGTAGGAAAGGTTGGCGTCGAAGGAATTGACCAGCGTGGTCGGGGTCTCCAGCCCCCGGGCCTGCACTCGTTGCGTGAAGTTGTCGCTCTGCTGTCGGCGAGCGCGAAAAACTGACGGATTCTCGAGGCCTGTTCGGGCATGCGTGCCGTCGGCCGTGTTCGTCGATGTCTTGAGGAAGAAGAGGATGATGGCTGTGGTCGCTGTGCGAAACCGCGTCTGCGCGGTTTTGCAAACTGCTGTGGGCGCGGCTGTTTGCGTCCACAGCAGTGGCGGCGTCCACAGCCTCCGGGCAGGCGTGGCGGGCGGCGGCTCGTTGGGGTAGCGTTGACGGCGGACTCAGACGTGGGGTGAGGGCCCGGCAGAGCCACCGGACCCTCGTGACCGCCCCGTGCTCCGACAGAGCGAGCCGGTCGGTGCAGTTGTGCCACGGTTCGACCGCGTTGTCCAGTCGGAGACCGCCCCGCGCGCTCCGACGCCGTGGACGTCCCGCTTCGCCAGAAGACCTGCCGACACTGCAGCCGCCTGTTTGCGATCTGCGCGACGTGTGATCGCGGCCATGCCTACTGCACGCCGTCGTGCCGAGCGATTGGCCGCCGCCGCTCGGTGCGGGCCGCCCGGGCCCGGCATCAGCGCAGCCTCGAAGGGCGCCTCGACCACCGCGACCGCCAGCGTGCCTATCGCCGCCGCGTGACGGATCAGGGTTCCGCCGCCCCCCGGCCATCGACCAGACTCCCCGTCGCGGACCTCGCCCCGGTTCGGGCGCCCGCGGCCACCCGTTGCGTGGTCTGCGGGCGGTCGAGCCGGTGGCTGCTCCCGATGCGCGAGCCTCGCGCGAATCGGAGGAGGAGCGACGATGATCACACCCGCGCAGCGCGCCGAGATCCGGCGCTTGTACTACGGCGAGCACTGGAAGATCGGGACCATCGCGGCCCAGCTCGGCCTCCACCGTGAGACCGTTCGCGCCGCGGTCGAGCGCGAGACGCCAGGCGTCCCCCCCAGCGTGTGTCGGCCCAGCATCCTCGACCCGTACCTGCCGTTCATCCGCGACACGCTGACGCAGTACCCGCGGCTGCGCGCCACGCGCATCCACGAGATGCTCCGCCAGCGCGGCTATGCCGGCTCGGTCTTCCCCGTCCGCAAACTCGTGCGGCGCCTGCGGCCCGAAACCTCCCGCGCCGTCTACCGCCGCGTGGTCACCCTGGCCGGCGAGTCCGCGCAGGTCGACTGGGGCTCGTTCGGCAAGGTCCGCATCGGACAGGGCACCCGCACCGTCTCCGGATTCGTCATGGTCCTCGGCTACTCGCGCGCGTTGGCCGCGCTGTTCACCCTCGACCAGACGCTCGAGAGCTTCCTCCGCGGGCACGTCGCCGCCTTCGAGGCGCTTGGAGGCGCCGCCCGCAATCTCGTCTACGACAACCTGCGCAGCGCTGTGCTCGACCGCCGCGGCGCCGCCGTCCAGTTTCATCCCCGCCTGCTCGAACTCGCCGGGCACTACCACTTCGCCCCCCGGCCCTGTACGCCGGGACGGGGAAATGAGAAGGGAAAAATCGAACGCCAGATCCAATACCTGCGCCACGCCTACTTCGCCGCCCGGCCCTTCCGCGACCTCGACGACATCAACGCCCAGTTCCGACGCTGGCGTGACGAGGTCGCCCACCGCCGACGCCATCCCGACCAGCCCCATCGCCGGGTTGCCGAGGTCTGGGCCGAAGAAAAGCCCCGCCTACTGCCGCTGCCCGCCAATCGCTTCGAGACCGACCTGATGCGCGCCGTCCGCTCCGGCAAGACGCCCTACGTCCGCTTCGACCGCAATCTCTACTCGATTCCTCACACCCACGTCCGCAAGCCGCTCACCCTGCTCGCCTCAGCCACCCGCATCCGCATCCTCGACGGACAGACCGAGCTGGCCAGCCATCGCCGCACCTACGACACCGGACTGACCGTCGAGGACCCCGCCCATCTCGACGGCCTGCTTGCCGCCACCCGCCAAGCCAACGCCCACACCACCCGTGACCGCCTCCGCGCCGCCGTCCCCGCCACCGCCACGCTCTTCGAGCGCCTCGCCGAGCGCCAAGACGCCCTCCGCCCGCACGCCACCCGGCTAGTCGCCCTGCTCGACGATTACGGACCCGACGAGCTGGCCGCCGCCGTCCACATCGCCCTCGAACGCGATGCCCTCGGCGCCGGCTCGATCACCCACATCCTCGAAACCCGACGCCGACAGCGCGGACTCAAACCCCCGCTCCGCCTCACCCTGCCCGACCGACCCGGACTGCGTGACCTCGACGTCCGGCCGCACGACCTGGAGACCTACGATGCCCTCGGACAGAAAAACCCTGACGACGCTGGCGACTGACCTGCGTCGCCTCGGGCTCAACCGCACCGCCGACGAGCTGAACGACATCATCGCCCAGGCCACCCGCAAGCGCTCGAGCGCCACCGTCCTGCTCGAGCACATCGTCGCCGCCGAGCTTGAGGAAAAACAGCGCCGTAGCGTCGAGAGCCGACTGGGGCGTGCCCGACTCGGACGCTTCAAGCCGCTCGCCGACTGGGACTGGGACTGGCCCACCGCGCTGGACCGGCGCGCCCTCGAACGCATCCTCACGCTCGACTTCCTCGCGCGCGGCGAGAACGTCGTGATCCTCGGCGCACAAGGCTTGGGGAAAACCATGCTGGCGAAGAACATCGCCCACCAGGCCATCCTCGCCGGGAAGACCGCCCTCTTCACCACGGCCGCTGACCTGCTGCTCGACCTCAACGGACAGGAGACCGCCCGCGCACTCGAACGCCGCCTGCGCCACTACACGCGCCCCGTGCTATTGTGCGTTGACGAGCTGGGCTACCTTGCCTACGACGCCCGTGCCGCGGACCTGATCTTCCAGCTCGTCAGCCGACGCTACGAGCACCGCTCCCTGCTGATCACCACCAACCTGCCCTTCAAGAACTGGGACACCGTCTTTCCCAACGCTTCATGCGCCGTCGCCCTGATCGACCGGCTGACCCACCACGTCGAAATCCTTCGCATCGAAGGCCGCAGCTATCGTCGCCGGGAGGCTGAACTCAGCCAGCAGGAGCGCAACCGCCAGCGTGCCCCGCGCGACGAAGACACCGAATGACACGATCAGCAGGGGCGTCCACAGGCAGTCGACGGCACTTCAGAAATGATCACTTCCTCAAGCTCGCCGACACTGCCAATCCCCGGTGGCGCCGGTGCCAAAGAACGAGCCCGCAAAGGCGTTGCCGCCTTCCTGCGAGATCATGTTCAGGGAGACGCCGTTCTGCGCGGTCTCGGCAGAGCCGGCCTGATTGAGGTTGATGTTCACCTCGTCGGAGGCCCCGAAGTTCGGAATCCACATGGCATGCCCGGGGCTGCTCGGCGAACCGGCGTGGAATCCATCGACCTGCACCCGGTAGTCGTCATCCTCGCTGCCGTGGGCTGACAGCCTCTGTCGCGCCCCGACCATATTCGTCCCGCCGACGTTGGGGAGAGCACTGCCGTCCATGACGACGGCCGGAACCAGAGTCCCCAGGCACCGGCAACCCTGCCCGTCGGGAGGGCGTCGACCACCTCCCGGGTCATGACCTCCTGCTGCTGCACCGTCTGGACGTCCACGGTTGGTGACGCTGCAACGACCGTGACCGTCTCTTCGCGTGCCCCGACGGACAGTTCGACATCCACTGTCGCGGTGAACGTGCCGCTGAGCTCGATGTCTTCCCGCAAGACGGTGCTGAATCCGTCGAGGCTGACCGTCACATCATAGCGGCCGGGTCTCAGCGCGATGACGCGGTACTGCCCGACGCCGTCGGTGAAAACAGTCCGGGACCCTTCTATCAACGCCGGGCTCGACACCACTACTGTCGCGCCCGGCAGCACGGCACCAGTGTCGTCCGCCACCACGCCGGTGATGCTGCCGGTTTCCTGTGCGGAGGCGGTGGCAACGCCGGACAGCAGAGCCGGCACCACCATGGGCAACAACCACATGGACCAACCGAGAGGCGCACAATCGCGGGCCTGTGGCATGATTCCTCCTACCCGGATCCATACGCGCGACCACCGTCGCAGTATGGGGCGCGACCGCAAGGCCGTCAATCACCCAAACTGGGTACATACTGGCCGGGATGCGGGCAATGATGGAGGGTTAGACCCAAAGGCTGCAGGAGCGCGGACGAAACGGTGGCCGGGTTCCTCCCGGACGCGTAGCCGTGCCGGTGCTGGGCGGTGCTGTCGCGACGGGTCGAACCGTGCCGGCCGTCCCGTCCTATCGACGCTCGATGATCGGAGACATCTCGGGCGCGCAGTTCCACACCCACCGCCCGCCGGTATACGGGACGAAGCCCCGGGGCTCGAAACGGCAGCGCTCCAGCGGCACGATGATCGGGGGATCCAGCGCAGGCGACGACACGTCGGGCTGGAGACGCATGATCTGCAGGTTGGCCACCACACGGCGGATCGCACCTGGATCCTGGCCTGGCAGCGGCGCGAAAACCGCCCTCACCGCTTCCGGGACCTCGACTGTAACCTGATTTATTGCGAGCGCCGTCCTCGGCGGGTCGTACAGATGGCTCACGGTCGTGCCTGGCGCGATCTCGGAGAAATCCCTGATGTCAGCCGGCAATCCTTCCCGGTCGTTGAACAGCATTAGCCTGACGCTGACGGAAGCCTTTGTGATGTTCGTGATCTTGAAGAGCAACACCTGGCCGCGCACCGGCTGGACGGATGGCGACACTATGATCGGGACGAAGAGCGGCTCTGCAGCCGCCCCGGGCCTGCAGTTTGCGCCCGATGCGCGAATCATGAGGAACACCGCGACGACAACCGCCAGCGCCAACAGAAGACTCAGAGTTCGTTTCACGGCGGTTGTCTCCCAGCGTGGAGAGGTCGCTGTACAGGACCGCCGATGTGCGATGAGCCAATGCTCATCATCACTCGCCTATAGCAAGCGGTTCCACGCGCCAGAGGTGAAGGTACATGCCGGGGGCGAATGCCCGCTGACCGCGCGCCCTGAGGACTTCCTCACGCTCCACAGGATCGGTGAGATAGACGAGCGTCCGATCGTACAACTTGCCTCCGATGCCTATGCGGACACCGGGATCGCTAATGACGTTCCGATTCCAATGCCTGCCCTCCGGAAACGGAACGCCTGCGGGATACATGGAGAAGAGATAGAGTCGGCCCCGGTGAACCTGGCGGGTGGTTGTAACCGAGTGGGCAAGAATCGGCAGAAACCACTGTCGGGTCTGGACGGCGGTCAGCCCTCCGATCTCATCGGCAAACGACCAGTCGGTCACAGGCGTGGTTACGAGCTTGCCTGTAATCCACAAGCCCGGCGACGTAACTCCGGGGTTGAAGCCAACGACGCGCAATACGAGCAGGAGCACAACGAGCCCGCTGACGACACCTCCGGCAATCCAGGACAGTTTTCGCATGGCTCCTTCCCTTACGGGCCGTCGCCGCCATCGACACACCATACCACGCCCGGAACGCACGGCGAGTCATCCTTCAAGGCGGCTGTCCGGTGGCGGGCGTGGCCGCTACGTTCGATCCAGCTCGAGGACCGGGCCGAATGACCGGGGCCGTCCGGACATCGGTCCGTGGAGCGGCGCCCGAGGCCGGAACGCTGACGAAGGCGGCGCCCGTGGAGCTGGTGGCCGATGTCGCCGACCTTGCGAAGAACCCGAGGACCGGCGAGCGGGTGGACGTGCCATCGAAATGCGTCACTTACTTCTGAAGAAGCTGATCAACCGCGAGCCGGCGCAATCCATCCCGCCGACGCTGCCCAAATAGCCGGCATCGAACCGTTGTCTCCGCCGTCGCATCTTCACGCGCAGCCGGATCCAGGCCAAGGGATCTGGTCACGAGACTTCCCGCCGGAGGCTGCGGCACCGCGCGAAGACGGGGTAGCGTCGGCAACGAGGCGCCGCGCCGGCACCCCCCACGTAGACGCATCCGCCTTCGTGCAGAGAGCTTCGCCATCCCTGCCTGTGGTCAGTGAATCGTGGCCCGTGTTCGGATCACGCCACACCGATTCCTCGAAGCGCAACAGCGCGGCTCGAGCTGTCGCGACGAAAAAATCTGCCGACCGGGCCGTACCCTATCGGACCGACAAGCACCGAGCCGGTCTCTCGGAGTCCCGGCCGGCCTCAACGGGTCAGACCAAGGAGCGCATCAGATGACGACCAGCCGACACGCCATGCCGGAGCACCCGAGCGGCGGCGCCGCCATGCCCAGACTCTTGACCCTGCGTGACGTCACGGCGGCGACCGCCCTGTCCCGCTCGGCCGTCTACGCCCGAACGCCAGCTGGACGGCCGGCGCCGCCGAGCGCGAGGCCCGCACCGTCTCGACCGCTGCGGCCACGTCCTGTTCGGCAGCGCGCATGTGCTGCCCGTGTCGTCTGGCACCGAGCACCGACAGGTCGGCGACCGCCCTTTCCCGCTCGGCCGCATACGCGCTGATCGCCGAGTTCCGGTTCCCGAAGCCGATCCGCATCGGCGGCGGGGCCGTCCGCTGGGCCGAGCGGGAAATGCTCAACTTCATCACCAGCCGTTCCCGAGCCGGCTCGGATCGGCCCCCGCGCAGTCAAGGATGAACTGCGAGCGGCCGCCGTCCGAACCGGCTCGGATCACATAGAAGCCCTGGTGTGCGCACTATTGGCCATGTACGGAACACAATAATCGTCGGCACGGCCGTCATGTTTGCATGCGCGACACCGTCTGGCGGTCTCCTCTTGTTTCGTCGCCGTTCAGGACATAGATTGAACTAACCCGCTTCGCGGGAGCCAGGCACACGCCGACCGGATCGGTCGGTCTCCATCCGACTGCTTCCTGATCCCTTTCGCTCCTCGTCGTCCTCCGTAGGCTCCTCTGCACGACCGCCTGGATGGACCAGGCCGGTGCTGTTCACGGAGGAGTCTCACCATGACCGTGCTTCGCCAACGGATGCTCGACGACATGCGGATCCGGAACCTGGCGGCCGAGACGCAAACCTCGTACCTTCGGCAGGTTGCGAAATTCGCGCGTTACCACGGGCAATCTCCCGAGCTGCTGGGTCCCGAGGACATCCGGACCTACCAGTTGCACTTGATCGATGACCGGCAGCTCGCGCCGACGTCAGTGGCGGGCACCGTGGCAGCGCTGCGTTTCCTCTATCAGGTCACGCTCAAGCGGGACTGGGCGGTCGAGGCCCTACCGTTGCCGAAGCGCGGCGAGACGCTGCCGGTCATCCTGAGCCCCGAAGAGGTCGTTCGGTTTCTCGCCGGCGTGGCGCGTCCCAAGCACCGCATGATCCTCACCACGTGCTACGCCGCGGGGTTGCGACTCGGCGAGGCGCTGCGGCTCCAGGTTGCCAACGTCGACAGCAACCGGATGGTCCTGCATGTCGCACAGGGCAAGGGCGCTCGAGATCGCTATGTCATGCTCTCGCCGACGCTGCTCCAGCAGTTGCGGGCCTGGTGGCGGGTCGAGCGGCCGGCCCGGTGGCTCTTCCCGGGGCGAAATCCGGAGCAGCCGATGCAGAAGGGGACCGTCCAGTGGGCGTGTCGCCTCGCCCGGTATCGCAGTCGGCTAGGCAAGCCGGTGACGCCGCACTCGCTCCGCCACGCGTTCGCCGTTCACCTGCTGGAAGTCGGCACCGACGTCCGCACCATTCAGCTGCTGCTCGGTCATCGGCGGCTGGAGACCACGGCGCGCTACCTCCGCTTGGCGACGACCAAGGTCTGTTCGGCGACCAGCCCGCTCGACTTGCTGCCCCGGCCGGAGACCGCGTCGGTCCCCACGCACTGATCGGGGGCCGCCGTGGCTCGTTCGCTCCTTCGCGTGGCGGAGGTCTTCCGCCGCTACGGCGACGTGTATCGTGCCCGGGCCGGGGCCGCGTTGTCGACCGCGCACCTGCGCGTGATGGCTGCCATCGAGCAGTGTCGGACCGCGGCGCTCGGCGGCCATGTCGAGGCGTGCGACCGCTGCGGTCACAAGCGGGTCTGGTACAACAGCTGCCGCAACCGGCATTGCCCCTCGTGTCAATCGTTGGCGCGGGCGCGATGGGTCGATGCCCGCACCGCGGAGCTGCTCGACTGCGAGTACTTCCACGTCGTCTTCACCGTACCGCAGGTGGTGGCGGCGATCGCCCTGCAGAATCCCGCCGCCGTCTACGGGATCCTGTTCCGGGCCACCGCCGAGACGCTGCGCACGATCGCCGCCGATCCGGAACACTTGGGCGCCGAGATCGGCTTCATCGCGGTGCTGCACACGTGGGACCAGACCCTCGGTCTGCACCCGCACCTGCATTGCGTGGTTCCCGGGGGCGGGCTCTCCAGCGACGGGGCGCGCTGGGTCGCGTGCCGGCCGGGATTCTTCTTGCCGGTGCGTGTGCTCTCCCGCCTATTCCGCCGCCTCTTTCTCAGGCACCTCGAAGAAGCCTTCGACACCGGGCGGCTGCGCTTCGGCGGAACGCTGAGCACCCTGACCGAGCGTCGCGCGTTCGTCGCGCACCTGGCGCCCGCGCGTGAGACCGAGTGGGTGGTCTACGCCAAACCTCCATTCGGCGGCCCGCAGCAGGTGCTCGACTACGTGGGTCGCTACACGCACCGCGTGGCCATCTCCGACGATCGACTGGTCGATGTCGAGGCCGGCCAGGTCCGCTTCCGGTATCGGAACTCCCGGACCGAACCCCCCTCGGTCGCCACGGCCACGCTCAGCGCACCGGAGTTCATCCGGCGGTTTCTGCTGCACGTGCTGCCGACCGGCTTCCACCGCATTCGCTACTACGGCCTGTTCGGCAATCGCCACCGGACTGCGAAGCTGGCCCGCTGCCGGGAACTGCTCGGAATGGCGCCGCCGCGCCCCGCCGACCCGCCACCCGACTATCGCGATCACCACGAAGTGCTCACCGAAGAGTCGCTGCGCACGTGTCCGAGCTGCGGCGACGGACACATGACGGTGGTCGAGACCGTGCCACGTGCGTACCCGCGGCCAGACATCATTGATACGTCATGACACGACCGACCGCTTCCACCGCAACACTGCGCGCCGCACATGACGGGAGAAGTCTGTCTCGCGTCCCTCTCTCACGACGCCTCGACGGCCCTCGTGTTCTCCAGCCCTCCGACTTCGCTCGTCGCAGGCCTCCAGGAGCTGCGCAGCGGCGCCCGCCGAGCCCAAGCCACGCCACCGCCTGCGTCCTCGGTCGACAGCCGGGCCGATTCAATCCCCATAGCGTCCAGGGGGCAGCGGCTTAGTTCAATCTATCTTTCGCTCACCGGCGCGGCGAGCGATCGTGAACCTTCTGCCGCACCGCTGGGCGCCGCGCCGCCGACCGAAAGATGCTCTGCAATCTGCACAGTGGGAGCATGCGGAGAAGCGCGGGCGGTTCGCCTCGCAGCGTCAACAATGGTCGGTTCGTAGATTGACCGCGCGCCGGCCGTGCCGATCCCTGGAGCACAAGCCGGTTTCACAGCCCGGCGCCATCCTTCCAGGGGTGGCCGGCGCGCGGCGCCCGTATCACCGTAAACGCGGGATCGGGCACGTCCGGCGGGGCTGCCGCGTGACACAAGACGGGTCGCCATGGCCAACGACCACATCATCGAACGCTACACGACCGGCCTCGCCGTACGCCTCGTCCGGATGGCCGAGCGCAAGGCTGCACCCGACGTCAGCTTCGAGGAGAGCAAGTTCGCGGCGGCGCAGCGCATCCTGGCGCTCACCCCCGAGTTCTACCGCCGCGCCCGCGCCATGTACGACGACGAGCCGATCCTCCAGGCCATCGATCCGACCCGCGATTCGGACGAATAATCCCTTTGCGCAAGTGCGCCAAGCTGTGGACCATGTGCGCCAGCGCCGCCTCGATGACCTCCCGCGGATGGTCGGTCCGCTTGGCCGCCCAGTCGCGGAAGCTCAACGGGAGCCCATAGTGTCAGCAGCCGCGGTCCCACGCAGCTGGAGCATCTTCGCAGTGTCGACGCCGCGACCGCCTGCCGCTCCGCATCGGGAACGCGACGCCTGCGCCGCCAGCCGGACCTCGGCGGGGCGCGTGAGCACCAGAAACTCGAAGGCCAGCCAGGTGGCCTGCTGCGCCGAGCCCAACGTCCGCACCCGTCTCGACCGCGGCGGCCACGACATGGTGGGGCAGCGCCGCATTCGTACTGCACGATGTTGCTCTGTGCGCCGAGCACCGGGCAGGACCCGGTCGCACGATTTCCGCTCGTCGTTCCGGACTGGGCGAGGTCGTCGGACGCAGCGCTGGCGCGCGTCGTGGGAGACCGGACCGCGGCGTCCTATCTCGCGGCCGTGCCAACCCTTCGTCCGCGCTGAGCGACCTCCTGAAACGGCCCTGAGGAGCACGGAAGGACGTTGGTGGGCGCGTGGCCGGCGCTGGCGCCCTGGGTCCTCGAGGATCACCGAAAGCGCGCCGGCGAACGACGCCGGAACGTCGCCGCGTGCAACACGCAGGCCGCCGCGTGCCACACATGGAACGGGTGGTGCATCAGCTCGCCACCGACGAGTCGCGACAGGGTCATCTCCCTCGTTCTCCGCTTCCGTTCCGAGGCGCTTCGTCCAGCTCGGCGAGATCCCCCGGCGGCGGGGGTGGCGCGGTGTCGATTTCGGGATACAGCCACGAGTGCTCCAGCCCCGGATGCCGCACGCCGTAGCGAGCCGGGACGTCCTGCGTCCAGTTGCTCGGAATCGTCAGGCACAACGCGAGCAGGCCGGCGAAGGCGAGGCGCTGCCACACGAGCGGCGGCCCGGGCTGCGAATGTACCGACGGCGCCGCGGCGGCGAGCCCCCCGTCAGCGCTGCGCTTCAGCCGGCCCAGCCGGCGCAGGCGCGAGCGGTACAGGGCGGCGGCCCCGACGACCGCCATGATGACGTTCAGGGTCTGGCCGGTGCCAAGGGCGAGCCGATGCGTGGGGTACTCGCGGAAGAGGTCGATGAAGAAACGCGGGAACGCGTACCAGAAGATGAAGCGTGCGGCGACCGCCCCCGGCGTCGGGTTCACCCGCCGCACATGCAGCAGGTAGGCCATCAGCAGCAGGTTCTTGGCCCCGTCGTAGAGCACCACGGGATGGCGGAAGCCCTGGGCGTAGGGGAACTCGACCGCCCACGGCACGTCGGTCACCGCGCCCACGATCTGGCCGTCGATGAAGTTGCCGATGCGCCCCATGCCCATTAGGAACGCGGCGGGGATGACCAGCGCGTCGGCCACGAGCAGGAACGGCTTGCCGTACCGGCGCGCGAACAGGGCCGCCGCCAGCGCTCCGCCCAGCAGCAGCCCGTGCGTTGCCATGCCTCCGAGCCACCACGCGGGCAGCAGGTGCAGGTGCTCGCGGTAGAAGTGCCATTCGTCGAACGTGATCTCGAGGGCGCGCCCCCCGACCAGCACCCCGACCGTGATGTACAGGCTCAGGCTCCACACCTCGCGCGGCGACAGACGCAGCCGTCCGCCGCCGCGCCGGAGAAACAGGTGCAGCTCGACGAACCCCAAGGCGAAGCCGAGGCCGTACCACCAGAAGTGGATGCCGCCGAGGTCGATCAGGATCGGATCGATGCGGTGGATGTACGGTCCGAGCACGGCGGTTTCTTCCACCGTAGCACGGCCGGGGAGCGCGCCTCAGACCCGCGCCCGGCCGAGGGTCAGGACCGCGAGGAAAACAGCCGCGGTCGCTGCCGGCAGGGCTATTTCCTGACGAAGCCCATGTAGACGTAGAGCCCAAGCAGGACGGCGACGGCCACGAGGCCGATGTTGCCGTAGAGGGGATCGACCTGGAGTCCCAAGAACGAAGCGAACGAGAACGCGAGATACAGACCGATGATGGCGGCGGCGTCCGCCCCGGGGTTCACCCTGACACGCGCGCGTTCCGCCAGCCCACCGGCCCCGTCATCTGCAGGACTCCCCTGTACGCTCGAAGCCGCGCCGTGGGACCCGCGTTCGCCTGCCGTTCCTCCTCGATCCCGCGGCCGCGCGTCGCCTCTTCGACGTGGCGGGCCAGCTACCGGACAACAATTTCACAACCTGCCGCGGGTCGAGCCTCGACGACCTCAATGCCCAGTTCCGCCGCTGGCGCGACGAGGTCGCCCACCTCAGGCCGCATCCCGACCAACGAGACCGCACCGTCGCCGACGTGTGGGCGGACGAGACCCCCCGGCTGCTGCCCCTGCCCGCGCATCCCTTCGAGACCGACCTGGTGCGCGCCGTCCGTTCCGGAAAGACCCCCTACGTCCGCTTCGACCGTAACCTCTACTCGATCCCCCGTACCCACGTCCGCAAGCCGCTGACCCTGCTCGCCTCAGCTCGACGTCCGCTCACACGACCTGGAGACCTACGATGCCCTCGGCCGAAACGACCATGACGACGCTGGCGACTGACCTCCAGCGACTCGGTTTGAACCACACCGCCGACCAGCTCAATGACCTCATCGCCGAGGCCACGCGCAAGCGCTGGAGCGCCACCGTACTGCTCGAACGCGTCGTTGCCGACGAACTCGAAGACAAGCACCGCCGCAGCGTCGAGAGCCGACTCAAGCGCGCCCGACTCGGACGCTTCAAGCCGCTCGCCGACTGGGACTGGCAATGGCCAACCGCGCTGGACCGACCCGCCCTCGAGCGCATCCTCACGCTCGACTTCCTCGACCGCGGCGACAACGTCATCCTCGTCGGTGCGCACCTCGGTGAACACCCGAATCCGGCCATTAGTCTTGAGGAGATCCCGCCGGCATGCGGTAGCCGACCCCGCGCTCGGTGAGGATATATCCCGGTTTCTTCGCATCGTCGCCGAGCTTGCGGCGGAGTTTCTTCACGGCGCTGCGCACCGGCTGCGCGCCGCTCGCGGCGTGCTCTCCCCAGACCTGGTGCAGGAGCGAGTCGTAGGTCGTCACCCCGCCCGCGTCGAGCGAGAGGGCGCGCAGCACCCCGTACTCGGTAGCGGTGAGGCGCACTGCACGGCCGGCCACGGTGACCCGGCGCCTCTCGTAGTCGATGGCGAGGTCGCCGAGCCGGAAGGGCTCGCGTCCGGGTCCGGTCTGCCGGCGCAGCGCCACCGCAACTCGCGCCACGAGCTCCGCCGGGGAGAACGGCTTGACGATGTAGTCGGCGGCGCCGGCCTCCAGCGCCCTCGCGACGGTGTCGCCCCGCCCGTAGGCGGAGATCAGGATCACCGGCAGGCCGGCGAGCGCCGGAAGCTTTTCCATCAGCGCGATGCCGTCGGCGCCGGGCAGCACCAGGTCCAGCACGACCAGACGGGGCCTTCGGGTCTCGATGAGGCGGGGCACCTCCCCCGGCTCGGCGGTGACGACCGGGGCGTAGCCCGCCGCCGCGAGCGCGCCGCGTACTTGGCGCAGCGAATTGGGGTCGTCGTCCACCACGAGGATGGGTGTCCGCTCCCGGTCCTGCCCCGCCGGCGGGGAACCGCTCTGGGAAGCGCCGGGCCCCGCGTCCGCCACCGGCAACGTGAACGCCACGCGCGTGCCCCTGCCCGGCCCGCCGCTCTCGGCCCGGATGCGTCCCCCGTGCGCCTCCACCAACCCTTTGCAGACGACGAGTCCCAGGCCGGACCCTCGGCCCCGGGGGTCGGCGCCGGCGTGCCGGCGGAACAGGTGGGGAAGCGCCTCTGGCGCCACGCCATCGCCGTCGTCGGCGACCGAAATGGCGACGTGCGCGCCGTCGCGCCCGCAGCCACCCGGATTGGCGAGGTCTCGGGTGAGTGCCGCGCAGCGTTGGCCAGGAGGTTGTCGAGCACCTGGACGACGCGCCGCCGGTCGGCCATCACCCGCGGCAGGTCCGGCGGCAGATCGACGACGACGGCGTGCCGCCGGTCCCCGCCCGCGAACGCCGTGCGCGCCCGCTCCACGAGCGCGCCGACCTCCTCCGGCGCGGCGTCCACCGACAGCGTGCCGGCGCCGATGCGTCCCGCGTCCAGCAGGTCGCCGATCAGCCCGTCCATGCGGTCCGCCTGCTCCTCGACGATGCGCAGGAACTGGCGTAACTCTGCCCGGTCCGGGTCGCGCGCATCCCCCAGCGCCGTCGCCGCCGAGCCCTTGATGGCGGCGAGCGGCGCCCGGAGCTCGTGGCTCACGAGCCCCAGGAACTCCGCCCGGGAGCGCTCCAGCGCCTCGAACGGGGCCAGGTCCTGAATGGTCACCACCACCGTCTCGACCGCGCCCTCCGCCGAGCGGATCGGGGTGGCGTCGAGTAGCGTCCGCACGCTCCGCCCGTCGGGCACCGAGAGCTCGACCTCCTCGGCGCGCACCCGCTCGGCGTTGCCGAGATCGGCGAGCGTGACCTTGCGGCCGTCGCCGCGCCGGCAGGTCACCGCCTCCGGTAACCGTTCGATGGGGCGATCCGGCGTGCGCAGCCCGGCCACGATGCGCTTCGCCTCCCGGTTGAAGGACAGCAGGGCGCCGGTCGCGGCGTCCAACACCACGACGCCGATGGGCGAGGTCTCGACCAGCGCTTCCAGGTCGGCGCGGGCGCGCCGCTCGTCGCGGTGCGCGCGGGCGTGGGCGATGGCCGCCGCCGCCTGCTGCGCGAACAGCACCAGCACCGCCTCGTCCCGGTCCGTGAACCCGCCCTCCTTCTCCGCCAGGAAGAAGCCGCCCACGGGCGTGTCCCGGTGACGCATCGGCGTGCCCAGCAGGGCGCGGCACGGGACCGGGAGCGGCGCGCAGCCGATCGAGCGGGCGTAGTCCGGCAGGTCGGGCAGTCTTTGCGGCGCCGTGAGGCCGCGCAGGTGTTCGAAGAGCCGCGGCCCGTCGGGCCACGCGGCCAGCGTTGCATGTTCCTCCGGCGTGAGGCCGGAGGTGACGAAATCAAGGGGCTGTCCGGAACCGTCGACGGTGGAGATGCTGCCGTAGCGGGCGCCGGTGAGCGCGCGGGCGCCGTCGACGACCTCGCGCAGCACCGTGTCGAGGTCGAGGCTCGAGCCGATGCGCAGGATCGCCGCGATCAGGGTGGCATCGCGGCCGCCCGGGTCTTCGGCCCGCGCCGCCGGTTTGCGGGAATCGTCCAACGCTCCATCCTCCTTCGGTGGAAGCCGCGCGTCCGACATGGCGATTCGCCGCGGCAGCGCGGGCCGGAAAGGGTCACAATAGCGGCACGATACCTCGTCATTTGGCCATGTTCAAGACATGCATGTCGCCGTTCGGGACCCGTAGCCGTCCTGAAGACCCGGATCCCCACTATGTTGCCGGGTAACGCGTCGGTTGTGTTGCAAGGTAGACACGTTACGGGTACGATGACCGGGCTTTTCGCCGGCCGGCTGCGGCGACTGAACTCGGGTTGGTTGACATGAGCAAGCTGCACTTCGCCAAGGCGACGCTGTTCCGGCTGCTGGCGCGCCAGCCCTGCCGCCAGTTCGCCCGGAGCCGCGTGGTGCGGCGGTCGGCGGGCTGGCGGCGGACTCCTAGTGAGGATACGTCCAATGGCATCTGCGATGGCACGGGCAACGATGACGTGATCTTGGGCGGCGACGACGACATCCTCAGCGGTATGGCCGGCGACGACACCCCCCGACGCGGGTCGGGTGACGATGTGCTGGAGGGCGGTGCCGGCACCGACGAAATCAACGGCCGCGAAGACGAGGGACGCGGCGAATTCGGCTGGTGCCCAGCCGCCATGTTGACACCAGGTTGCGCCACGGCCAGACGGACACTGCATAGAGGCAGGGGGTAGTCACTCGTTGTTGTTCAATCGCGATCCTCTATCGCCTGCTGGAAAAAGCGTTTGAGGGCTTTCTCTCCCGAGCAAATGCGTGTAAGGGGTTGGATTCCCCTTCCGTGGCCCTCCTCGTTTCGTGTTGAAACGAGTAAGGTTGACGGCTTCGGCACGAAATCCGACTCCTGCGCCTTCAAGACGAAAGAAGGCAAGACCGTAGCCACAATCCCGAAAGACAGCATGCGTAGCGCGACTCTCTCTCTGCTTGCCGCCGCCCTGACGGTGACCATGCTAGCAGCAGCGACAACCGCTGCTGCTGAACAGGCCGGAAGCGGCTTCTACGTCGGGGTCGACGTCGGGCCGTCCCTCGCGCGCCACCTGGAATCCACCCGGACGAACGTCGGCATCCCGACGAACTGCGACCAGTGGCTGCCCGAGGCCGTACTGGGCGACGACACCACCGTGCCGCTGCCAATCGACCAGTGCGCGCCCAGGACGCTGCCCGCCAGCCCCAACAGTTTCGATCTCGGCGCCAGCTGGCTGGCGGGCGTGAGCGGCGGCTACGCGATGGGACGGCTGCGCCTCGAGGCGGAGTACTTCCATCGCCGGCAGGGTGGCGAGACGCTGGAGCTCGTCGTCCCCGGCGACCCGAAGCAGCCAGAATTCACGGAGCGCAGCGAACGGGTCGACGGTCTCCGCGGCCACAACGTCTTCGTGAACCTCTACGCTGGTTTCCGGCACCCGCAGGCCGACCGTGATCGCCGAGTCCAGCCGTTCATCGGCGGCGGTGTCGGCTGGATGCAGACCCGCCTCGACTACGGCGCTACGTCAATCCGAACCAGTGACCGCGATGCGCTGCTCGCCCTCGGGCGCAACCCGAACGCGGCCGGCACGACCTCGCGCGCCGACGCGACGCTCACCGACAGTCTCCCCGGGTACCAGGTGCTGGCCGGCTTCGACTACGTCTTGACCGACCGCCAGGCGCTGACGTTCAAGGTCCGCTATGCGGACGCCTTCCGCGAGTTCGACAGCACGGGCAACGAGTGGCAGACGTTGCGCGACCACCCGTCGACCGTCGGTCCCGGCGGCGCTCCCGTCCGCTACGGGATCAGTTCCCGCAACCTGGGCTTCTGGGCCGTGACGGCCGGGTTCAAGGTCGGCTTCTGAAGAACCGTGCGCCGTCAACTCTGACCCGACGATGCGAGAGTGCGCAACGGCTTCGGCCACCCCGCACTCGGGAGCGAGGCCGATTCAGGAAGGAACCCGCACATAGCGCCCGTCCATGTTCTCGCCCAGCTTCGGTCTGTCAGAGGACCATGGTGACTCCGATGACTTCTTTCACGTCGGGCGGGAGGCTGCCAGGCCGTGAGCCGACCCGGGCTGCGAAGTGCGAAGAGCACGCATGAAAAACGACCACCATCTGAACGACATGGCGTTTGGGAGGATTGACCCACGGGCGGGCGGGCCCGCAGGCATCGACGAACTCGACAGCGCGATCTCGATGGCGACCGAGCACCTTCTCCGATTGCAGCACAGGGACGGCTACTGGTGGGGCGAGCTGGAGACGAACTGCGCGGTCACGGCCGAGTACCTGCTTCTCACGCATTTCATGGACTTGCCGAATCCTGAGCGGTGGAGGAAGATCGCCAACTACCTCCGGAGCATGCAGCTCGAAGACGGCGGCTGGCCAATCTGGTACGGCGGCCCCGGCGACCTCAGTATCGCGGTCGAGTGCTACTTCGCGCTGAAGCTGGCCGCCGTGCCGTACGACGACGCGGTTCTCGTCAAGGCGCGCAGTTTCATCCGCGAGCGCGGGGGCGTGCCGAATGCGCGGGCCTTCACCAAGATGTGGCTCGCGCTGTTCGGCCAGTGGAGGTGGGAGGACATGCCGGCGCTTCCGGCGGAGATCATGCACCTCCCGGCGTGGTTTCCGTTGAATCTCTACGACTTCGCGAGTTGGGCGAGGGGCACCGTCGTCGCTTGCGCAATCCTCCTGACCGAGAAGCCCCATTGCGCCGTGCCGGACTTCGCCCGCCTCGACGAGCTCTATCCGACGGGCAGGGAGACCGCAGAACGCAGATTCCCCGGGAATGGAACGCTGCTGAGTTGGGAGGGAGTCTTCAGGGCTGCGGATCACGGCCTGCGTTTCCTGGACCAGAAGCCGTTCGAGGCAGCACGCCGGCCCTTGCGCGAGTCCGCGCTGAAGAAGGCGGAGCGCTGGATACTGGACCGCCAGGAGGCCGACGGCTCCTGGGCGGGAATCCAACCGCCATGGGTCTATTCGTTGATGGCGCTGCGCGCCATGGGACACGGCAACGAGGAGCCGGTCATCAGGAAGGGGCTGGAGGGCTTCGAAGGCTTCGCGAGGGAAACGGGGGACACGTTCCGTATCGACCCGTGCGTGTCACCAGTTTGGGATACGTGCCTCGCGCTCATGGCGCTCCAAGATGCCGGTGTATCCCCGGAAGAGCCTTCCATGGTCAGAGCAGCCCGATGGCTTCTTGGCGAGCAGATCCTCGAACACCGCGGGGATTGGCAGATCAGACGACCGCGTGTCAGGCCGGGCGGCTGGGCGTTCGAGTTCGCCAACGACAACTACCCCGACACCGACGATACCGCGCTTGCCTTGATTGCGCTGCACAGGATGGGCTGGCGCGACGATCCCCGACTGCAGCTGGCCCTGGACCGGGGACGGGAGTGGCTGGAGGGGATGCAGAGCAGAAACGGCGGCTGGGGCGCGTTCGACGCGGACAACATCAAGCGTTGGGTCACGGCGATTCCGTTCTGCGACTTCGGCGAGGTCACCGATCCGCCCACCGAGGACGTCACTGCCCACGCGCTTGAGGCGCTGGGGCGCATCGGCTTCAACACCGGCAGCTCGAGGGTGCGAGCCGGGTTGCGGTTCCTGCGCAGGACGCAACAGGGGGACGGCTCCTGGTGGGGCCGCTGGGGCGTGAACTGCATCTACGGACTCGGAGCCGTGCTGCCGGCGCTCAAGTGGGTCGGCGAGGATATGGACGAACCCTATGTCCGCAAGGCCGCTGACTGGCTCTTCCGCCACCAGCATGACAACGGCGGCTGGGGCGAGGGCGTGGAGAGCTACGTCGACCCATCGCAACGCGGAGTGGGACCGAGCACGAAGTCGCAGACGGCTTGGGCGCTGCTCGGCCTGATCGCGGCCGGGTACGCGGAGACGGAGAGCGTCAAGCGGGGCGTAGGCTATCTCGTCTGCACGCAACGGCCGGACGGATCGTGGGACGAGCCTGAATTCACGGGCACCGGCTTCCCTGGTGACTTCATGATCAACTACCACCTGTACCGGGTCTACTGGCCCCTGATGGCGCTGGGCCAGTACCGCGAGGCGACGCTCGGCGGCCCGGCGTGAGTCCGTCCAGTGCGAGTCCGCGGTCACGCTGTCGTGTCAGCGCCGAGCCCGGTGGGCAACCCGAAGTGCACGTTCTCCACGATCCCGGTCATCGCGGACACCTGGAGCGTCGCGTACTCCCGCAGCTTCTCGACTACCTCCTGCACCAACTCCTCGGGCGTCGACGCGCCGGCCGTGATGCACACGCTCTTCTTGCCTGCCAGCCATCCTGGATCGAGTTGCGATGGGTCTTCGACCAGATATGTCGGTACGCCGACGCCGTTACCCACCTCGCATAGCCGGTTGGAGTTCGAGCTGTTGCGGGCACCCACGACCAGAACCACATCCACGATGGAGGCCGCCGCTCGGACGGCTGCCTGGCGGTTTTGCGTCGCGTAGCAGATGTCCTTCACGTCCGGGCCTACGATCTTCGGAAACCGCCGCTGAAGAGCCGCGATCACCTCGCGTGTATCGTCAAGCACTGCTGTCCCACGGGATTTCTAATTTAGGCGGCTTGAACCTTCTATGTCTGTTAGAATGGTTTTGCCACAAATCATTCAAAACACAGGAGATCCAAGCCGTGGCCCATCATAACACAGTCTTCGGGCAGTTTCTCGCGTTGCTTCCGCGACATGAATTCGACGCCGAGTCGCGCGAGCATCAGCGCGGCCAGCGCCTGCGGGTGATGAGCCGCTGGGCGCAGTTCGTCGCGCTCGGGCTGGGCCAGGTGACGGGCCGGCAGAGCCTGCGCGACATCGTGGCCAACCTGCAGGTCCAATCCAGCAAGCTCTATCACCTGGGCGTGCGGACCGTCAGTCGTTCCTCGTTGGCACGGGTCAACGCCGAGCAGCCGTATACGCTCTACGAGGCGGTGTTCTCCCGTCTGCTGAGCCGCTGTCAGCAGCAGGCGCCGGGCCACCGCTTCCGCTTCAAGCACAAGCTGTATGCGGTCGATGCATCGACTATCGACCTGTGCCTGGCCCTCTTCCCGTGGGCCACGTTTCGCCGCACGAAAGCCGCGGTCAAGCTGCATGTCGGGCTCGACCAGGCGGGCCAGTTGCCGAGCTTCGTCAGCCTCACCGAAGGCAAGCGCGGCGACGTGACCGTCGCCCGCACGTGGCGGTTTCCGGCCGGCAGCGTGGTCGTGGCCGACCGTGCGTATCTCGATTTCAAGTGGCTGCATCAATTGCAGACCCGTTCGGTGACGTTCGTCACCCGCCTCAAGCGGGGCGTGCGCTACCGGGTCACCCACGAGCACGACTTTCGGCCGGAGACCGGCGTGCTCGCCGACCAGCGGATCGAACTGACGAGCGCCCGCAGCGGCAAGGCCTACCCCGACCCGTTGCGCCGGGTGGTCTACCGCGACCCGCAGACGAAGAACCGCTACGTGTTCGTGACCAACAACACCACCTGGGTCGCCAAGACGATCGCCGACATCTACAAGTCTCGCTGGCAGATCGAGCTGTTCTTCAAGTGGATCAAGCAGCATCTGAAGGTCAAGCGCTTCATCGGCCGGTCGAAGAACGCCGTCTGGACCCAACTGTGGATCGCCACCTGCATGTACTTGCTGCTGGCCTATCTCAAATTCGTCCTGCGGCTGCGCTGGAGCCTCAATCAGATGCTCCAGGTGCTGCAGCTCAACATCTTCGAACGTCGACCACTACACGAACTGTTCACCACACACGCGCCGCCAGACCCCGACCGTCCGCAACTGGCACTCGCGTGGACCTGAAACTGTGGGACACTAGTGATCGTCAAGGGACAGGGTCGTCTGCGTGATGTAGGCTACCCTGTCCGGATCACGGACTTCCAGGGCCTCCACTGCCTCGACATCGCCGACCACCAGGACCCGACCGGGGATTTGCCCCACCGTGCCTTCGACCTCCGGGTGGTTCTCGTGGCCGATCAGAACAACGTCGTATCCCTCGCCCGCGTACCTCCGCCCCTCCGCATGCACCTTGCCAACGAGGGGGCACGTCGCGTCCACCGCCCTCAGACCTCGCGCCTCGGCGGCGCGTTCGACCTGGGCCGACACGCCGTGCGCGCTGAATACGGCTACCGTCCCCCTTGGAATCTGCTCGATCTCTTCAACGAACTGCACGCCCTTCGCCTGCAGTTTCTCAACGACACGCCGGTTGTGCACGATCTCATGCCGCACGTAGATCGGCGAGCCGTACTTCCGCAGCGCTGCCTCCACGATCTCGATGGCTCGCTCAACTCCCGCGCAAAACCCTCGCGGCTGGGCCAATACGACTCGCAGACATCGCCCTCTCCGGCGGTCGGTCATCCGGCTTTCCCCGATCCGGGGTGGCAAAACAGTCTGGCACGGCGCATCGGGCTCGTACGCACGATGACGAGGATTCTCCAATCTGCCACCCACGGCGATCCACTTCCTGCCCGCGGCGGTATCAGAACGCGACCGTCACGTTCATGGCGACAGTGCGCGGCGCGCCGATCCAGGCGGCGTTCTCCACGATGGCCGACAGGTACGACGCGTCGAGAAGGTTGTTCGCCACGAGCGATACCGCCGCCGAGGCCAGCCGGTCGCTCACGCCGTCCAGGGAGAACGTCAGGTAGGCATCCACCAGCCAGTACGCGTCAGCGTACCAGTCGGCCGTCAGACTGACACGCCGGGCCGACGTGTACTTGCCGGTCAGCCCCAGGGCGACCGGGCCAGTCCGGTCGAGCGATACAACCCACAGCCCGTCGGGCACACCGGTGACATCGCTGCCCGGCACGATGCTCTGTGACGCGTCGACCAGCGGGTCGCCGGTCCCGACGTAGACCGAGTCGTTCAGGGTGTACGCCGTATAGAACGCCGTCCGGTCGGTCACCTGCACCGTGGCCGACAACTCGAAGCCTCTGGTGTCGATGCCGCCCGCGTTGAAGTAGGCGCCGCCGCCGGGGACCAGGTAGTCCGGGCCTGCCGTCGTCGTCGGGCCGAGGAAGAAGACCCGGTTGTCGAAGTCGATGTCGTACCACGTCAGTCCGAGAGCCAGCCTGTCGCCGGAGTACCGCATCCCCACGTCGAGGTTCGTGGCGGTTTCCGGTTCGAGGGCGCCGAGACTGCGGCCGGGGACCTCCAGCAGACGGTCGGCCAGCGACTTGAAGTTCTGCGCGTAGCCGACGAACAGCTCAAGACCATCGAGCGGCGTCTCGAGCGTCGCGCCGCCGGAGAGGAGCAGGTCCGAGTCGGAGTCGATCGCCAGCGACGGCTCGACGCCGAACCGGTCGTCGCGTGACACGCCAACAAGGAACTGCTTGACGCCCCCCGAGAGCGAGAGCGGTCCGGCGTAGACGGTGTCCTCGACGTACCACTTGAAGATGGTCTGCGGAAAGTCCCATTCGTACTGCAACCAGTAGGGGTTCTCGTCCCACTGGTAGTCGACGGTGGGGTCGAGAATCCGATGCCAGTCACGGCCGAGGAACCGCCGGGAGCCCTCGTACCAGACGCCTGCCCGCAGCGTGTTGCCGGCCGAGCCGATGGCGGTGAACCACTCCTCGTCAAGCGTCAGGCCGAACCGATCCTTGCCGTAGTGACTGTGCCGGAGTGACTGGACCGCCGTCGCGCCCGGATGGCACGCGGGGTCCACGTGCGGGCCGCCCGCGCCGTAGTAGTGCGAGCGGTAGCTCGAATCACAGCCGGCCGCCGGCCCCACGGTGGCCAGGTCCCTGTCCACGAAGTAGATGGAACCGAGATTCTGTCCGCCGCGCACCGCAGGGCCGCCCGTCAGCTCCGACTCGGGACCGCCGCCGTCGTCGGTCACGTCCACGATGTACGGCGGCAGCCAGTCGCCGTGTCCGCGCTGCCGGTGGTAGTAGACGCCCGCGCTGAGCGACGAGACGTCGCTGAACGACCAGTCGGCCCGCAGATAGCCGAACGTGTTCTTGCGGTGCGTCCCCCAGCCGCGCCGGTAGAGCTGGTTGAGGTACGGCACGCCGGGCCAGTCGCCAAGCAGCCGGTCCCAGCGGGGATTCGCCGCGAAGTCGGTCGCGGCATAGAGCCGCTGGTAGTTGTCCTCCTCGATGTCGTCGTACGAAACGTAGGAGGTGAGGTCGAGCCGCCCGTGCGAGGAAACCAGCTTCGCAGCCACATGGTCGCGCTCGTTGTGCCCGGAGCCCTGCACCCAGTCGGTCGCCTCCTGATGCACTGCCGACAGCCAAGCGTAGCAGCCCGAGGTAGAAGTCGGTTCGCCGAGCCCTGCTGTTCAGGCCGCTTGGCGATGAGTAATTGAGCCGACGGGCGCCGGCGGTGTCCATTTGAGGCCCCAGGGACGCGTCAGACGCCCCCAGTGGTCGATCAGGCGGTCGATCAGGCGGAAAATCGCCGAAAAAGCCCGCCCCTGCAGGCTCCGGGGCGTACCGATGCCGGTCTGGCGCCGCAGGAGCATCCCGATGTTGCAGGCAGCCGCCTGGATCAGCACCCGCTTGCGGACATTCTCGTGACCGCGCACAAACACCCGACGCATGCCCCCCGTCTCATACATGTGCGCGAAAGTACGCTCCACCATCTCGCCCCGGCAGCGTTGCAGGCGACGACCCCGCCGCCCGTGCACACGCCGCCGGTTCGCATACAACGCCTGCTGCGCAGCACGCTTCGCCGGCGGCGTCTCTCCCGTCTTCTTGTCCTGCCAGACGCGCCGGCCGCGCTCGGGCTCCGATACGTAGCTCCGAACCCCGACCTCGCCGAGAGCCACCAGCGTCTCGTCGCTGTGATACCCCTTGTCAGCGACCAGCTCTTCGACCCCTCGACCGTCCGGCTGCACCAACTCCACCTGCTCGGCCGCCGCGGTCAGCGTCTCCGGCAGCGTGGCCGTATCGCCGTCCGATGCATCCTGCACCGTCACCGACACGATGGCCCCCGTCTCCATGTCGACCCCGTGCTCGACCTTGTGAGCCAAGTGCGTCCGGCCGTCCTTCATCTTCGCGATCTTCGCGTCCGGGTCCTGCGGCGATTGCCAGTCCTTGTTCGACGTCTTCTTGTTCTTGCGAGACCGGTCGAACCGAGCCAGATCCGCCCGCGTCGGGGTCTCCACCCCAGACGCCTCCGCCAAGCGCCGAAGGAACGCTTCGTAGCTTTCTCCCGTGTCCCGCCGCTCGATGCTCCGCATCGCCGCGTTCGCTTCCAGCGTCGTCGCATCGACGCCCACCGTCTTCCCCTTGACCAGACCCGCCGCCGACAACTGCTCGAGAACCCACGTGAATACCGCCTCGTGCGTCTCGTCGTCGATCAGACGACGCGTCCGCGACAGCGTCGAGTGGTCCGGCGCCGCCTCGGTCACATCCAGGTCCAGGAACGACCGCAGGCTCAGAGAGTCGGCCACCCGCCACGCAATCCCACGCTCCGAAGACAGACCCTCGAAGTAGCCGATGAACAGCATCCGGAAATACCGCCCAGGACGCAGGCTCGGCCGCCCCATCCGCGTCGCGTAGAACACCGCGCACAGCCCCTCGACGAACGCGTCGAACCCGGCCTCGTCCAGAACCCGGTTCAGACGCTCGAAGAACGGATGCCCCGCGTTCGTCGGCAAATCCGCCGTCGTCACCCACAGCGGCGCCCCTGGTCGCGCGGCCGGTTTCTTGCCCATCGCCATAGCTGTTCAGTCTACGGGCTCGATCGCGCCCAGGCCAGGCCCGTTCCCCGACTTTCACCACGGGCTGGTAGGTGTCCCGGCCGAACAGTGCGCCGGTGTCGGCCCGCATGTAGTACCGCTCCCCCTCGTTCTCGCCCAGGGTGACCGAGGCGGTATAGGTCCGCTCCCGTGCCGGATCGGCGGTGATGAAGTTGAAGGTGCCGCCCAGCGCCTCCACCGAGCGGGACGCGATGTCCGCCGTGCCCTGCGAGACCTCGACGCCGCCCAGGTTCGCCGGATCGACGAAGCGGTTCGCCTTCGAGCCGCTCCAGTAGTCGGACGTGCCGTTCGGGAACCCGTCGATGGTCGTGCCGATCTGCGCCTCGTTGATGTTGGTTTGAAAGCCGCGGACGGCGACGTGACTCGACCAGTCGTCGAACCCGTAGGCGTCGCCCTCCTGCACGGAGACTCCTGGCAGGTTGTCGACGACTGCCATCACGCTGGTGATGTCCGGCTGCTGCTCCAGCATCGGGGCCGCGACGACGTTGGACGCGAACGTGGTCGGCGTCTCGGCGATGACGCTCACCGTTTCGAGCCGCCGCTCGATCTCCAGGACGACGGGAACCGCCACGGTCCCGCCGGCCGGAACCGCGACCGCAATCTCCGACGGGCCAAAGCCGGGCAGCACCGCGGTGACGACGTAGTCGCCGGCAGGCAACGCGGCGAAGGCGAACTCGCCGCCGGGGCCAGTGACGCTCTCCTGCCGAGCCTCCGGACCGGCCGCCGTGACGACGGCGCCCGGGAGCGCACCGCCCGCGGCGTCGCTAACCGTGCCGTCGATCGCGCCGGTGGACTGGGTTGCCCACACCGACGCCGGCAGAAGCAGGAGCGCACCCGCGACAGCGGCTCTCCGCCACCGTGCGGCGCGCGGTGACAGCGCTGTGCAGGCTCGTGGGAGTCGAGATGACATCTTCAGGGCCTCCGGCTGCGCCAATGACGTGGGTGCGATCGTAGATTGGCCAAGGCTACAGCCACGACGGTCGCACCGTCGGGCCGGCAGCGTCCGCGTGTGCTCGTCGGCGTCAAGGCCGCCCGCTGCGTTCCGACCCGGTGCGCGCGGCTAACCCGGCGCCGCGCATACTCGTCAGATTCGCCCCTGGACGACGAGGCGCATGGCAAGGTGTCCTGGGCGGAGTCGCGGGCCCAGAACAACACCTACGCGTGATCCGCCGGCCGCTCGCCGTTGTTGTGGATCCGAACTCCCACTACCTCGCATGAGCCCCGCGGCCGACCAGGGTGCCGAATGCAACGCGCCTCGCAGGCTCTCTCCGTGCAGATCGTATGTCCTGAATGGGCGACGGCACAAGAACCGACCCCCAGAAAGCATCACTGTGTACTCAGAGCCTTGGCGTTCAGGACGACTATTATGTCGCATACATGGCCAGCGCGCCCCATAAATATGGCTTGTTTGTGACCAAACAACCTGCGGCCGCTGGCGACGAGAGTCCGCGGCGACGGGCAACCCCGCACTTCGTTAAGCCCTCGCGGCGAGCGGTTCTCGCACGCGGCCGCACGTGGCAGGCGGCGTGGCCGCGCGCCTGTGAGGCCGTGCCCTCCGAAGTCGGCAACCCTGCCGCACCGGGATATCGTCCTGGTCCGCGCCAGGCACCCCTTCCGAATCGGACGCCCGGGCGGATTGCGTTCGGCGCGCTGGCCGGCATCCTGGCGGCAGCATTCCCGGCCGGCGGCGATCTGTCGTTTCCGATTCGTGTGGCTGTATGGCGCCTTCCCCGGGTCGCTGCCATTCTTTTTCGCCTCGGCCATGGAGACGGTGCGAGTTTCGTCGCCGGCACGTGGACGATTTCAAGCGGCTGTTCGCCGAGCTGGTCGGTCTGGCACGAGAATTGGGTCCGGTCCGCTCCCCCGCCGGCTTGACAAGCCCGGTGCTGCGGCCATAATCGCCACGTGGTGCGGCCATCCCCCATCGTGGCGCGACGCGGCCAGCGCCGCGGCGCCCCCGTCCGCTGCGCCGTGCTCCTCGCGGCCTGCCTGACCCTGGCCGCCGTTCACGCGCAGGCACCGCCGGATCGGAACCTTCCCGTGGTGTGGGTCCTGGCGACCGGGGGCACGATCTCCGGCGGGGGATCGTCCGCGACCAGCCTGACGGACTACCGCGTGGGCGCGCTCTCGGGCGAGGATCTCGTCGCCGCGCTGCCCGCCCTGGCCGACCACGCCGACGTGCGGGTCGAGCAGGTCGCGAACATCGGCAGCCCGAACATCACGTTCGACATCTGGCTGCGGCTCGCACGCCGCATCGACGCCATCTTCGCCGGCGATGCGGACGTGGCCGGCGTCGTCGTCACGCACGGCACCAACACGCTCGAGGAGACGGCCTACTTCCTCAACCTCACCGTGCGCCACGACCGCCCGGTGGTGCTCGTCGGCGCGCAGCGCCCGGCGACCGCCGTCAGCGCGGACGGGCCGCTCAATCTGCTGAACGCCGTGCGCACGGCCGCGGCGCCCGCCGCGCGCGGCAAGGGCGTGCTGGTCGTCATGAACGACGAGATCAACGCGGCGCGGGACGTCACCAAGACGAGCACCTACCGCGTCGAGACGTTCAACTCGCGGCGGCTCGGGTTCCTGGGCTACGTGGACGCCGACGCGGTGACCTTCTATCGGGCGCCGACGAAGCGGCATACCGTGGATGGGAGTTCGACCTGGCCGGGATCACGGAGCTTCCGGCGGTGGACATCGTCTACTCCTACGTCCAGCCCAACCCGGTGCTGATCGGCGCCCTCATCGACGCGGGCGTCGACGGCATCGTGCTCGCCGGCACCGGCGCAGGCATCGTGTCGACCGTCGAGCTGGAAGCGCTCGAGCAGGTGCTGTCGCTGCCGGCCGACTCCCGGCCCGTGCTCGTCCGCTCGAACCGCACGGGCAGCGGCCGCGTGGTCCCCCTCGGCCGCTACGACCGGCTCGACATGATCGCCGCCGACACCCTCAACCCGCAGAAGGCGCGCATCCTGCTGATGCTCGCCCTCACCAGGACCCGCGCTGCGGACGAGATCCGGCGGATGTTCCGCGAGTACTGACCCGCGTCACAAGGCCGGCTCGCGCCAGCGCTCGCGGCGCAGCAGCTCGCCGCTGCCGGGCGTCCCCGACACCTCCCCGTCGCGGTAGAGGATCTCGCCGCGCCGCATCGTCAGCGTCGGCCAGCCGGTGACCTCGGTGCCGGCGTACGTGGAGTACCCGCTGCGCGAGAGCATGTCCTCGTCGCGAATGGGGCGCGTGGCCCGCGGGTCCCACAGCGTCAGGTCGGCGTCCGCGCCCACGGCGATCGTGCCCTTGCGCGGATACAGCCCGAACAGCTTCGCGGCGTTCGTCGCCGAGACCGCCACGAACTGCTCCAGCGTCAGGCGACCCGCCGCCACGCCGTCCGAGAAGAGCATCGGCAGCATCACCTGCAGGTTGCTCATGCCCGGCCGGTGGTTGGCCACCGTCTGCGCGGGGTCGAGCTTCTGCTCGCGCCGGTAGGCCACGTGATCCGTGGCCACGACGTGCACCGCCCCGCGGGCGAGCCCCGCCCACAGGGCGTTCTGGTCCTGCTGCGTCCTGAGGGCCGGCTGGCCGATGTAGAGCCCCGGCGTGGGCCCCGCGAACACCTCGCGGGTCAGGTGGAGATAGATGGGGCGCGTCTCGACGTACACGGGCAGGTCGCGCCGGGCGGCGTCCTCGGCCACCTCCAGCGCCCGCTCCGACGACAGGTGCACGAGGTACACCGGCGCCCGGGTCACTTCGGCCAGCGCCGCCGCGCGCTGGGTGGCCGCAGCCTCGGCCGCAACCGGACGCGCGTCGGCGAAGTTCTCCAGCGAACCCCGCCCCTCGGCCATCATCCGCTCGGCGGTCGTCCGGATGATCGCGCCGTCCTCGGCGTGCATCATGACGAGCAGGCCGGCGTCGCGCGCCGCCTCCATGGTCGCGATGTAGCCCTCCACATCGCTGTCGAACGGCTCCCGGTTCATGAATATCTTGATGCTCGTCTGGCCCGCCGCCGCCTGGGCCGCCAGGGTGTCGGCGTTCGCGGCCGCGGGGTCGGTGATGATCGGGTGGATGATGACGTCGGCAATCGACTGGGCACGGACGAAGGCCGCCTCCCGCTCGATGGCCGCCAGCGGCGCCTCGCCCGCCTCGACGGCGCTGAAACCCGAGATCGTCGTGATGCCGCCGGCCAGCGCGGCGATGGAGCCCGACGTGTAGTCGTCGACGCGCCCGCCGCCGACGTGCACGTGGGGATCGATGCCGCCGGGCAGCACCAGCAGGCCCTCCGCGTCGATGACCTCGGCGCCCGCGGCGCGCGCGGTCAGATCCGCCCCGATCTCGGCGATGGTCTCCCCCACCACGCGGACGTCCGCCCGGCGCCGGCCGTCGACCGTGACGACCTCGCCGCCGCGGACGAGGATCTCCCCCGCCTCCTGCGCGAGACCGCCGGCGGCGGGCAGCCAGGACGCGCCGGGCAGCGACAAGGCGGCGAGCGCGGCGGCGAACAGCATCGTGCGGCGCCGGCAACGTGCGCGGGTCCTGCGTGTTCTCATTGGCGGCCTCCTGGCTTCCACTGGACGGGGCTGCGCCCCGCACCCCCGGCGTCCGCTGGCGGGGACCCCATGGCCCCGCGCCGCTCCCGCCGGGGCGCGCCGTGCGCGCCTTGGCGCCCCATTATCAATCAAGGGGGCGGCGCACGGTCGCTCAAAAGTGGATCTTGAGCCCGAGCTGCACGACCCGCGGGTCGCGCGCGGACGTGATCGATCCGAAGCCCGGCGTGCCGAGCACCGCGTTGGGCAGCCCCAGGTTCGTGGCGTTGAGCGCGTTGAACATCTCGAGGCGCCACTCGAGCGTCGTCGCGCCGACCGGGAGACGCCGCACGAGCGCCAGGTCGAGGGTGCGGAAGCCCGGGCCGCGCACCGGGTTGCGCGAGCTGCTGCCCAGGGTGAACTGGGGGGCGATCTCGAAGGCGTCGGTGTCGAACCAGCGCGCGGCGCTGCGCTCGCCGGCCGGCAGCTCGGGATTGCCCACGAGGTTGGGACGCTGCGTCCCGAAGCCCGCGAACCCGTTGAAGTTGACGGCCTGGATCACGGGCAGCGGCAGTCCGCTCTGCAGGCTCAGGACGCCCGAGAGCTCCCAGTCGTTCAGCAGCGCGCGCCAGCCGCGGCCGTGCCGCGCGTGACCCGCGCCGTACGGAACCTGCCACATGCCGCTGATGTTCAGGATGTTCGTGATGTCGCCGTTGGAGAGATCCCACTCGAGGGCCCGGTTGAAGCTGTCGGCGACCGGAAAGCTGGCCTCCGGGCCCGTGACGACCGTGGCGCTGAAGACCGACGAGGCATCGTCGAGCAGGCGCGAGCGCGTGTAGCTGACGAAGAAGGCCGCGCCGTTGGTGAAGCGCCGGTCGAGCCGGAGCTGGAGGCCGTCGTACTGGCTGCGCCCGTCGTTGTCCCGGTAGGCGCTCACCGTCGTGAACCGGGGATAGGGCTTGAGGAGTTGCGCGCGCGAAAGCGTGGCGCCGCCGAGCGACGACGAGGCCGGGACCTCCCCCGCGAACGGATTCGGAACGTGCTCGAGGAGGGCCGCCCCGAGCGCGAGCTGCTCCACCCGCAACTGGTTGAGATTGCGGTTCGGCACGCCCAGCCGCGTGATCCGCGACCCCGTGTAGGCGACCTCCAGCGTCAGGTTGGCGGGCAGCTCCCGCTGCCAGGCCAGGTTCCACTGCTCGGCGTAGCCGGACCCCCGGTCGCGGTTGACGGTGAAGACGCCCTGGCCCAGACCGGCGTCCGGCGAGGCCGCGAGCGGCGCGACGGCCGGCCCGGCGGCCAGGGCGAAGGCCGGCGCGATGCCGTCCAGCGACTGCTGGCTGACCGTCTGGATGAACGGAAACTGCGGGTTGATGAACGGCGTCGTGATGCCCGCCATCTCGATCCAGACGCGGCCGTAGCCCCCGCGCACGACCGAGCGCGCGTCCAGCCGCCAGGCGGCCCCGAGCCGGGGGCCGAGGTTGTTCCTGTGGAGCCGGCGCGCCGAGCGCGGGAACCCGTTCCGGTTCAGGTACGCGAGCTGCCGGGTCCCGAGGTCGAAGACCGCGCCCTGGTCGTCGGCCTCGGTCGACGGGAAGTTGAGCGTGTAGCGCAGCCCCAGGTTGAGCGTCAGCCGGTCGGAGACCTGCCAGTCGTCCTGGACGAAGTACTCCTGGCTCATGGCCCGCGGCCGCAGCGCGCGCGGCTGGACGTCGATGGAGAACGTCTCCACCTGCCCCAGCAGGAAGCTCGCGAGCGACGACCCCGTCCCCGGGCGCCCCGGCAGGTCGGTGAACAGCGGGCTGAAGCGGAAGAGCCCCGTCGGCGACGGGGGCTGCACGATGTCGAGCCGCTGCCAGCGCCAGTCGAGCCCCACCTTGAGGAAGTGCTGCCCGCGCTGCCACGAGAGCACGTTGACGACCTGCGTCACGTCCGTCCGCGAGTCGCTGTTCGCGCTGACCGGCGGGCCGAGCTGCTGCAGGCCGGCGATGGCGAACGTCGGCAGCGCGCTCTGGAACGCCGCGCTCGAAGGCAGGCCCGGAATCCCGAGCGGCTGGTCGAGCAGCCCCGCGGTACGGGCGACCGCGCGCCGGGTGTAACCCAGCCGCAGCTCGTTGAGGCCCCGCCCGACGGCGGTCTGCAGCGTCCCGACGACGTGCGTCGCGCGCGTCCGCGTATCCCCGATCGCGCCCTGGGTGATGCTCCCGCTCCCGTCGGGCAACGGCGCCACCGGCAGCACGCGGTCGGTCGCCGTCACGCCGCGCAGGAAGCCGCGCGTCCCGGGCGTGAACCGATGGTCGAGCCGCAGGCTGAACTGCTCCTGCGACTGGTGCTCGAGGCCGATGCGCTGGTAGTTGTTCGCCGTCCCGTCCAGGTTCGGCAGGGGGTAGCGCTGCAGCAGGCCGAACGCGACGGGGTCGATGCGGGCGCCCGGGATCGTGTTGTCGGCGAAGGGCTGGCGGGAGAAGCCGCCCCCGGCCAGGCCGACGGTCGTCGCGGGATCGTAGATGGCCGGCACGCCGCCGGCGATCGGCTCGCTGAACACGCCCCGCCGCTGGAGCGCCGTCGGCACGGTCGAGATGCGCACGCGGGCGACCTCCTGGCGCAGCCCCTGATACGCCAGGAAGAAGAACGTTCGGTTGCGCTGGAGCGGGCCGCCGAGGACGGCGCCGTACTGCTGCCGCCGGAAACGCGGGTTCGGCTCGCCGGCTCCCTGCGGCGCGAAGGCGTTGCGGGCGTTCAACGCCTCGTGGCGGAAGAAGCCGAAGCTGGTGCCGCCGAGCTGGTTGCCGCCCGCCCGCGTCGTGAGATGAACGACGCCGCCGTTGAAGCGGCCGAACTCGGCCGGCGGGCTGTTGCTCTCGACCCGGAACTCGGCGATCTCCTCGACGATGGGCAGGAACGGAACCTGCCCGGGCTCGGGCTGCAGCACGGAGATGCCGTCGAAGATGTACTCGTTCGTGCGGGGACGCCCCCCGTTGATACGCGGAAACGCCGACGCGGGCGGCCGCGCCACGCCGGGCGCCAGCACCGTGAGGTCGACGAAGTTGCGGCCGTTCAGCGGCAGCGCCGCGACCCGCGCCCGGGAGACCACCTGCCCCAGCGTCGCCGACTCCGTCTGCAGCCGCGGCGCGCGCCGCGTGACGACGACCGATTCGCTCAGGCCGCCGAGCTCCAGCTCGACGTCGATGCGCAGCCGCTCGCCGCTGTGCAGCTCGAGCCCCTCGCGAACCATGCGCCGGAACCCGGCGAGCTCGACGACGAGCCGATACGCGCCCGGCGGCAGCCCCACGAAGCCGTAGGTGCCGGTGGCGTCGGTCACGGCCGTCTGGCCGAGCCCGGTCGCCACCTCCGTCAACGTCGCGACCGCCCCGGGAATCGGCTGGGACTGGGGATCGGTCACCCGGCCGACCAGCTCGGCCCGGACCTGGCCCGCGGCCGGCGCCCCCAGCGCCAGCCAGAGGGCCACGGCAAGCGGCAGCCGGCGCCGCCACGCCAGCAGGCGGCCACCCGAGCACCGCTCCCCCGTGATCATCCGTCCGCGTGCAGCCAAACGATCTAGTGTAAGGGATGGCGCACCGCTGGGCGGCATCGGGGGACCGACGTACCGTACGCCAACGCGCTACTTCTCGTGGGCCTTACGTTGCCGGCGGCGACAGATCCACCGCCCAGTCTCTGAACCTCTTCACATCGACGCCGGATCGATCCAGCAGCGTGACCAACTCCTCCTGCCGCGGCTGCCCGAAGACGACCCGATAGGCGGCAAGCTGTCGCTTCAGGCGGTCGAACGCCTCGATCTCCGCCGTGTAAGGCAGTTGCGGCACGTGACGCTCCACCCGGTGTTCACCGGGCGCGATCCAGTGCGGGACCAGGTCGTTCTCGCCGGCGACCCGTGCGGCCTTGTCAGCCCGCTCGAACATCAACGCCCAGATGTCCCTGCCGGCATGCCATAACGCGAAGGCGTCGTCCGCATGGGAAGCGGCGACATTGCGCCGGACGGCGTGGCCTTTGTACCGGTGGATCCGCCCCTCGCGCTGCTCGAGATCCACCGGATTGCCCGGCAGGTTCCAGTGGATCAGGCAGTGGCACCAGGGATGGAAGTCGAGCCCCTCCTGTCCAATCGACGTGCTGGCGAGCACGAAGGGTCGGAACGGGCTGTTGAACGCGGCGCGAACGGCGTCCTGGCTGACGCGCTCGCCGTCGTCCGTCCTGACGTGGCCGAAGCGGAGGGCGAACACGGTGCGGAACCGCAGCTCTTCAACCTCGACGGTTGCGCCGGACGCCCCTCGCTCGGCCCGGAAGAACTGCCCATGGACACGAGCACGGGCGGGGTGCACCACCTGGACGAGTTTGCGAGCGCACCTGGTGGCGGTTTCGTCGGCGTCGGCGTCCTCGGACCACGACTCCTGGTCCCACAGGATGTGCCACTGCTCGTCCAGTACCGCCTGCAGGTTGCCCTGCTGGCAATAGCGAAGCACGAGGCGCCAGTAGGCCGACTCGTCCCGCGCGGCGGTGGCCGGGGCCAACTGGCGCAACAGGGCAATCACCGCCGGCCGATTGAAGAGGCGCCAGAACGCCTCGGCGATCAACGCCGCCAGCCGGCGGCGTGTGTCGTCCCCGACGCTCGACCCACCGCGCAGGCTGCGTGCCGCGAGAATCGCCGGCGAGCCGAGCGCGAGGTCGGTGAGCAGCTCCGCGAGCTCCGGGGGACGCCGGCCGAGAGATCGCGGATCGATCGCGAGCAGCTCGTCGACGTACGCACCGAAGACGTCCGGATTGGGGGGGAGTAGAGGTTGCCCGTCCGACGACCCGGGAAGCTCCTCGTCGCGCCACGCACGCAGAACGCCTGGCAATCCGGGATCCAGCAGGAGCGGTGCGGCCCAATCCCACCGGTCGTCGATGTGCTCGTCCTGCGGGTCCGGAAGCCCCGAGTCCGTTAGGAGCTCCTCGACGCGGGCGCGTACCCAGGCTCTCCGGTCCTGTCCCGCCGGCGCTTCCAGCGGATGCGCGCGGTCCGCCAGCGGCAGGCAAGGCAGCAGCAACAGGAGGAGACGATGTCGGGACAGGACACCCGAGGTCGACTGCGTCAGTCTCAACAGCGGCCGTTGCTCCCTGTCGGGATGCTCGTAGGACTCGAGCCGGCCGCCCACCATCAGCCGTTCTGCTTCGTAGCTCAGGACGGCGCTGACCACGTCGGGCACCATGTTCCACGCGGAGAACAACAGGCGCTTGGTCGCCTGCTCCTTGCCCTCGAAGGGTCCTTCCAGCGGCCAGTACGGCAGCGTGGGCGGCATCCACAGCAGGCGCCACAGCCCTTCGTCGATCAGCTCGCCCATGAGCTCGCGCAGCTTGGCGTGCCCGGGGGCGACGCTGCCCCACGACCGCAGCGCCTCCGCCTTCAGAAACGCCGAGGCGTGGCGCTCGAGCGCATCGACCATCTTGTCCGGCGCGTGGATCGCCTCGTCGAGGCGCTCGTTGAACCGATAGCCGTGCATGAAGTGCGCAAGGTAGGGGGCCGACTTCCAGAACGGCATCGGGTCCTGGCTCCCAACGGCGCGAAACAGCGCATCGGCGGACAGGTACTGCCGCACGTCGCCGGCGGTGACGGTCGTCGTGCGCCGCTTCTCGGCTACCATGGCATCCCGGTCGTCGCTGGCCGCGACGCGCTCGGTGCGCGCCATCACGTCCTGCAGAGAGCCTTCGACCGCGCGCTTTGACCGCTTGACCCGCTCCACCTGCTCCGGGTCTCCGGCGGCCGCGCGCCGCAGCGCGGCCCCGAAGTGTGCAAGCTGCTGCTGGAGCTCCCGGACGCGAGCCTCGTCGCCGCCGAGCAGGAACCGTGTGGTCGCCAGGAAATCCTCGTAGTGCTCCTCGTGCTCGATCTCCGCGTCGGCCGTGTAGAGCTTGTAGGGCGTCGCGGAAAGCAGAAGCGTGCGCACGCGTTTGCCGTCGTGCGCCTTGGCCTGGAACAGCTCCTGCGCCAGATCCGCCGCGGCATCCCGCTCCGTGCCTTGCGTGCCGAGCAGCGACTTGAAGCGCTGGAACTCGTCCAGGATGACCAGGTCGGGTTCAAGGGCATGGACGCACGCGCCGGCCAGCACGCGGCGCAACTCGCCGATGACGCCATCTCGCCGGTACCGGGCCTCGCGCGGCCACGCGTGATAGCGACGGAACGTGGTGCCGAGGAGCTCGCACAGCCCGACTTGCAGGTCGGCCTGCTCCCTGAACGCCGCGTTGAAGCGTTCCCTTATCGTCTCGTCGATGGGTCGGGGATTGTTCTCCAGCCGCCAGCGCCAGTCGTCCCGCTTCGTGATTCCTCCCTGCAGGAGGTTCATCAGCGCCGTGCGCGGTCCCACCAGCGGAACGAGGATCTGAAACAACACCTCTCGTTCCCGGCCCCGGCCCGTCGAGCTCCCCAGGTTGAACGACGTGCCGGGCGTGAAGCTGACGAAGTTCAGCCTGCTGCCGGCGAGGCCGGATTGGCCATCCCGGCGCGCCAGCTCCGTGGCCAGCATCGTCAGGCGGGTCGCCAGGGCGAACGACCGTTCCTCCGCGCCGCCCACCTGCAGCTTGGGTAGATTGGCGCGCGCGATGCTGCCATTGCTGCAGATGTAGACGATGTCGATGCGTTCGACCTCGTTCCAGAGGTGATCGATGGCGCGGGCGATGATGCCCCGGGCGACCAGCGTCTTGCCGAGGCCCACCTCGTCGGCCACCAGAAAGCGCCCGGTGCTGTCGTGTGCCTTGAACAGGCGGTGGAAGGCGTGCTCCACCGTGCGGCGTTGAAAGGACTTGAGGGGCCTGAGGCTGGCGTCGACGGCTGGTCGCTTCATGGACGGGGCTCCGGTGCGAGCGCCTCCTCGACAGCCGTCCAGACGGCGAACAGCTTGTCCGGCACGATGCGCCGCCCCTCGTCGGTCTTTCGCAGATCGTCGATCAGGCGGCGGACCGGCTCGAGGCGCGCCGGGTCTCTGGACGCGGTGCGGACGAGGTCGTCGAGCAGGGTCTCGCCGCCGTCGTCGCCGATTCCCCAGGAGGCGGGACCATCTCCATCTCCTTCGTCCCGTGCCCAGCCGAGGACGGCGTCGAGCCCGCCCAGCAACGCCCTCAGGAACCGCAGGAACTTCTCGGGGCTGTCCAGCAGCGTTCTGAGTATCTGGTGTATCCGATCCGCCGGCATTCCCTCGGCGGGAAGCCGCAGGGTCATGCGAATGTCGTCCGCACCGCGTACCGGGACGCTCAGCCGAAAGGCAATGAACGCGGTCAGGCGCGCAACCGGCAGCCTCCAGCGCAACCGTTCCGGCAGCCGGCGGGCCTGGTCTTCCGCCAACGAGACGGGCCAGGCTGCGACCTCGACATCGTCGCCAGACGGAACGACGCCGCCGTCGATGGTCAACGTCCAGAAATCGCCCTCCGACACGCAAGTCACGCGCAGGTCGGCGTCCACGAGCGCGTCCCGGACCGCTTCGAGGCGTGCCCGTGCGTCGGTCACGCGCGGATCCTCGGCCTCCTGCTCCACCCTCCGATACGGCACGCACAACTTCTGGAATCCGCCCTCGAGGAAATGATGGATGCCGGAACCGCCGGCGCCACCCTTCTTGCCCGTAACGGATGCCATCATCTCAACGTTGCTGCCGGTGAACGCCGCCCCGGTCAGGTTCGCGGAGCCGACAGACCAGGTCACGTGCCAACCGTGCTCGACGGCGATCATTTTGGCGTGCAGCCCCGACGGACGAGCCTCTGCGTCTGTGCCAGGGTTGTCCTCGTTCGGGCCAGCCGTGTCAGCCGGATCCTCCCCGTCCGTGTCAACTGGATCATCCTCCGCCTCGCCCTGGGCGGTATCCGACAGGACGAATTTCTCCTTCCATGCAGCGAGCACGTCGTCGGACAGCTTGTCGAGCTCCTCCTGCCGGCTCACCAGTATCCGGTCGCCGCCACCCAGCCTGCCGATTGCGGCCAGTCCAGTCCGGTCAACGAACGGGGCCACGGCCAGCGTGCGATGTCCACTCGTCGGCGGGCTCCAGGTTCGACGCCCGCGTGTCAATCCGATCGCGTGGAACTCGATCGGCGACTCGAAGCCGTGCGGAGCGGGAAATGCAGATCGCGTCACCTGATCCGCAAGTGCCGCGACACGCTCCACGATCCCCCGCGGGATGCGACCTGTGGCAAGTTGCGGCAGCGCCAGCAGGAGGTCATGCAGCGGCCGGCTCGCGGCCACGCGCCGCCGGCTCCGCAGCGGGGCCTCGCTCGCCAGGGCGACGTCCCAGGCACGGTCGAACGTCAGGTTTCGCGACAGGACGGCGACCCGCAGCAGGTCCTCTCCCGTCTCGTCCGCCGCCGCGAACCGGGCCACCCACACCTTGGGATGGAAGGCGCCGCGGTTCGGCGCCCGCACGGGATGCACGCTCGACTCGAGCATCGAGTACAACGACCGCGCGCCGCGCGGAATGGCAATGCCCTTCTCGTCGACGAAGGCATGCACGCGGTCGCCAGCGTCGCGGATCGCCTGGTGCAGCCGCAGCGGATCGGCCAGCAGCTCATCGAGGCCGCCATCGGGATGGGCGAGCACGGACAGGGAGAGCACCAGCAGCGCTTCCAGATCGAGGGTATAGGTGGTCAGCACGGCGAAGTCGAGGCGGTATCCGCCAGGCGGGCGGATCAGCTCGAAGGCCGTGGTGCGCGAATCCGGCGGGAGCATCAGGCGGCGAACCCCCGGTGCAGGTCGATCATGAACTGCCGGACTCGAAACCAGCGAAAGTCCATGCGGCCCACACCGATCCCCGGCGACCAATCCATCAGGCGGTTCCGGTTCGCCAGCCGCGCCCTTGCGCCCTTGAGATGAAGCTCCCGCTCAATGACCAACGTTCGCAATCGGTCGTCGTCCGCGGCCCGCTCGGGAGCAAGCTCGGCAATCCGCCGCGACCAGCTCTCGATGAAGACGCGTTGCGGGTACGGGATACGCCGACCGCTCCTGGCGACCAGCGCCCAGAGCACATCAGGCTCGAACGCGCGTCGTTCGCCGGCCTCGCGGGCAGCCCACTCGGCGAGTTCCGCCCGAAATTCATCGATCGACTCTGCCTCGTCCGAGTCCAGAACCTCACGGCGGCGCTCCGCCACGACCAGGTTGTAGAGCAACGGCATCCCCTCGACGTGGAGCGAGAACCGCCGCGCCAGCTCCAGCGTTTCGCGAGTACGCTCCGGCGCGCGCAGCGCGTCGGGATCGTCCCAGACGTCCTCCGCCGGCGAATCCGATCCGTTCCGCACCAGCCATGCGAGGAGCGTGCCCCCACAGCGCTCCTCCACGCGGCCGCGCAGGAAGTCGGCTTCATCAGGAGTCAACGCGAACGACGCCCGCCAGGGAAACCCCATCGGCGGCTCCGGTAGCCGCGGATGCCAGTGCGCCTGCCGGCTCCAGATCACGCCCGGATCGTCCGCGCGTCCCACAACGCCGCGACCGTCCACGAGCGCGTCGAAGTGCGAGTGGTACCAGCCCTGGCTCTGCTGGGGTCGGAAGATGCCCCACCGCGCGAGGGCGCTCCAGTACATGGAACTCGGCAACCGTACGAGCGTTCCGCGAGCGACCACGCCAATGACGCCCTTCGCGTCCTCGTTTTGCTCGAGTCGCCCTATCAGATCCACTTCCGCGGCGCGCGCGGCCCGCTCCACGTCGCTGCTCCTGACCCTGCGGGCCTCGAGCCGCTGGTAGATCCACGGGATGAACAGGACGTACCGCAGCCGGGTCTGGATGTACGACGTGCCGGGAAACAGCGCGTCCGAGAGCGCGTCCCGCAGGCTTCCCAGGCCCATCTCGTCGAGCGTGCCCTGCTCCTCGAACAGGTCGAGCACACGCCGCATCTTGTCGCGGTCGCTCGCCGTCAGGTCGAGCCACGTCAACGTCGCCTGCATGCGGCTGCCATTCGCACTTCACCGAGCGAACATCGCACGCCGGCAGGCGCAGGATGCTGCTGTCCGGGAGTCCCTGTCGTCGAGCGTCATGTCGCGGTGGCCGAGCGCCCCTGCCGTCATAAAGTTAGCATTCATTTATATTTCGAACAAATGCTATTTTAGTTGCATCGCACCGTCAAGGATGGAGGGGACGTGACGAAAGGCGGATGCATCGCCGCGAACGTTGCCCGGCTTCGGCAGGACCGGCAACTTACGCAGGGCCAGCTCGCCGCCCGGGCCGGCATATCGCGGATGGCGCTCGGGAAGATCGAGAGAGGAACGGTCGTCCCTCGCGCGGGCACCCTGCGCGGTCTGGCCGCGGCGCTGGACGTGCCGCTGGGAGAGCTGGTGACGCGGGTCCGGGTTCTGGAGAGCGTGCGGTTTCGCGCCAAGGCTCGAGTGCATGGTCGAGAGCAGATTCTGGCGATCGTCTCGAAGTGGCTGGATGCGTACTCGTGGCTCGAGGCAGAGCTGGACGACCGGGCGGCATTCCGGTTCGCGGAAGCTTCAGCGGGTGGCGAGACTCCTGCCGAAGTTGCACGGGCCGTTCGTCCCGCGGTCGGACTGGCAGCGGGAGAACCGGTTCGGAACATCAGCCGGCTGCTGGAAGCCAATGGCGTCAAGCTGCTGTTGCTGGAAACCACACGTGACTCGTTCTTCGGGCTGAGCGTCGGCGAGCGGGACGGCGGACCCGCGGTGGTCGTCAACACCTGGGACCGGATTTCGGTGGAGCGCTGGATCTTCACGGCGGCGCACGAGCTCGGACACCTGCTGCTGCACCCCGCGGAGTACAAGCGGCACGCGACGGAGATGCGGAGTGAGCCGGAACAGGGAGCCGACGCGTTCGCGAGCGAGTTCTTGATGCCGGAGGCGGCTTTCACGACCGAGTGGGACGCCACCAGCGGGCATTCGCTTCTGTTGCGGGTCCTGAAGGTCAAGCGAATCTTCCGGGTGAGCTACATGACGGTGCTGCACCGCCTGGTGGCGACGGATCGCGAGACGCCCGACATCTGGGGCGCGTTCCAGGACCAGCACCGCGAACACTACGGCAGGACGCTGCGGCGCATCCAGGAGCCGGAAGCGCTCGAGAAGAGCGAGTTTGCCTGGGACTGGCGCCGGTCGGGTGAACCGGCAGGTCTTTGCGAGCACGACTTCGCCGAAGATCGGCTGTCGCGGCTCGTACGACGAGCACTCGAAGAAGAACGCATATCGCTCGGACGGGCGGCGGAGATTCTGGGCGTGACCCGCGACGAGATGAGGAAGCAGGCACGCGAGTGGGTAACGTAGGTTCCACGTCGCCCGCTCCGACGGTGCTCCTCGCCGACGCGGACGTCCTCATCGACTACCGGCAGTCCGACTTCTCGATGCTGGCCCTCGTCGTGCAGCACGTGGGACGTGTGGTCGTCCTGCCGCCGGTGCTCGACGAGGTCCACGGCGTCACGGCGACGGCGTGCACCGAAATCGGCATCGAGATCATCGAGGTCGAGACGGAACGGATGCTCCAGGCCGCGGAGATCGAGGCGCAGGTGTCGTTCAACGATCGACTGTGTCTGGTGATGTGTCGCGAGCATGAGTGGACGTGCGTCACCAACGACGGCGCCCTCCGGCGGCTCTGCGAACGCCATGGCGTGGGGACGCGTTTCGGCCTTGGCCTCGTGGTCGATCTGGTTGCGGCTGGAGCGCTGACGCGCGAGCAGGCCGAGGACATCGCGCGCCGGATTCACGCCGCGAATCCTTTGCACATCAACGAGCGGGTGCTCGGCCGCCTTGCCGGCGCGCTCGATGCCCTGGCGCCGCTCGTGCTCTAGCGAACTCCGCGGTCTTCCTGCGCCCGCGCACCGCGGAGCGTGTTCGGCAGGCCGTAGTTCCCCTCGTGGCACGCGTATTCGAAGAGGTCGTAGTCCGGAGAGCGGTTCAGCGGCATCGAGGCCGTCCAGGGGCGCGCGAACGCGTGCGGGTCCGCGACGGTCACGTCGTAGCGCATCGTGTCCCGGTCCACCAGGGTGAAGCGCTCCACGACATGGAGCTGCTCGCTCTGCGGGATCCCGCGCAGGCGCAGCGTCGAGAAGTTCGTGCCCACCGTGCCCTGGTCGTTGTAGTTGCCCGTCTCGACGACGAGCGTGGCGCCCTCCCACCTCCCGCGCGAGCTGCCTTCCCACTGGCGAATCCGCGCCGGGAGCGGCGGCCGATCGTCCAGGGGGATGATCCGCGCGGCGTGAATCATCTCGGAAACGATCACCACGTGGCCGGGGATCTGCAGGATGAGATGGCCGGCGTTGTAGGTGGGAAACATGGCGCCCGGCACGCCGCGCGTGATGCAGCGCTCCCACGGGGTGTGAAACAGCCACGAATCGGTCAGGCGCTCGAGGCGCTCGTCCCGCGCCGCGGCTGCCGCGGGGAGAATCGGCAGCCGTCCGTCCTCGGGATCGACGACCATCGAGCGCCGCGGCGCGCTCCGTCCGGCGGCAACCTCGCCGCTCCAGGCGGGCGCCGGATTCGGTCCGGTGAGACGCCCGTCCGGGGCGTTGATGCCGGGAAACCAGAGCGCCAGCGCGTCGAGATCGCGCCACGCCTCGGCGCTCGCCGCTTCGAGCGGCGTGCTGTCGAAGTTGGTCCACACCCCCTGGATGTCCGGCTGACCATCCGGCGTGCGGGGCGTTGATGGCGCGGGCGCCGGCTCCTGCAGGCCGGCCGCGCCCACGAACACGAGCATGGCCGCGGCGAGGCCCGACGCCGCGATGTGACGCTGCATGGCAAAGCCGCGCGGCGCGGCCTCAGTGACCCTCGGCGGCCTCCTCGGCGCGCGCGCCCTCGAGGATGTTCATCAGGCCGTAGTTGCCCTCGTGGCAGGCGTACTCGAAGACCGCGTTGTCGGTGCGGCGCAGCGGGATCGACGCGGAGAACGTGCGGGCGTACACCTCCGCGTCGTCGTAGGTGTACTCGTAGAGCAGCGTGTCCGCGTCGACGCGCGTCAGGCGCTCCGTGAGCAGCATCCGCTCGCTGGGTCCGGGCGAGCGCCCCCCGATGCTGAAGCCGCGGTCGGGCCTGAAGTTCTCCGTCTCGATCACCAGCGTGTCGCCGTCCCAGCGGCCCCGGCCGTCGCCGAGCCACTGCGGGACGCTGCGCGACAGATGGGCGCGCCCGTCCAGCGGGACGATGCGGGCCTCGTGCACCATCTCGGTGAGAAGGACGATGAGACAGACGGGGAGCAGGCTCTTTAAGGACATGGATTTCCCCTCCTGGAATGCGCAGACTCCTAGCATACACTCGCTCAATCGAGACCGAGCAGCCGCGCGGGGTTGCGCCGGGCCATCAGATCCACCTCGCGGTCGGAGACGCCCGCGGCCCGCAGGGCGCGGATGAAGGCGCGCAGCCCCTCGGTGTGGGTCGGGTTGCCCGCCTGGCCGAGATCGGAAGTGATGAGGTAGTGCTCGGCCCCGACCTCCCGAATCGCCTCCGCGTACTCCTCGACCGAGTCGCTGCCCCGGTGCACGGCGAACCAGTCGAGCTCCATGACGGCGCCCTCGGCTGCCATCCGCCGCATGTCGTCGATGGTGGCGTGCTGACCGAACGGGTGCGTGACCAGGATGTGGCGCACGCCCTGCGCCTTCGCGGCCGGCAGCAGTAGCAGCACCTCCTCCGGCGTCAGGTGCCCCGTGGCCAGCACGAGGTCGTGGGCGGCGATCAGCGAGAGTATCTCGACCAGCGGCGCGACCGGCGCGCCGTCCTCCAGCACGCGGACGAACGGGTCGGACGGGTCGGGCGCGGCGACGCTGCCGTCCGGACGGATGCGGTACTCGTTGAACTCGGCGTCCCACGTCGGCAGCCAGACGACCTTCCCGCGGCCGCCCTCGAACGCCACCATCTGGCGCACGGCCTCGGGGTTGATGCCTCCCACCGAGCGGTTCAGCACGACCCCGCCGAAGATCTCCAGGCCGTCGACCAGGGCCATGGCCAGCGCCGCGCGGTCGGCCGTCATCGTGAAGTGGTTCTTGAGCACCATGCCCCGCAGGCCCTCCGCCCGGAACAGCCGCGCCACCTCGATGTCGTCGAGGGAGCGCGGCCGGGAGTCGGGTCCCGCGTGCGCGTGGAAGTCGATGATGCCGGCAAGGGAGACGGGCTCATCCTGGGCCGCGCCTCCGGAAGCCACAACGAGCAGGGCGAGCCCGGCCAGAAGCAACGGTCGCTGCATGGGGCAACCCTTCCTCATTTGCCCGCCCCTATCGCAGCGGCAGCCGCAGACTGATCTGAAACAGCGCTCCGGCCACGACACCGAAGCCGGCGAGCAACAGCGCGATCACGACACCGACCATCCACTTCAGGATCCGCACGTCGCCGGCGATCTCGCCCAGCTCCTCGGCTGCCGCGAGGGCAGCCTCCGGATCCGCGCCCGCCGAAACGTGCGCCATGTAGGTCTTCGATGCCACGGTCTTCATTGCGCTTCCCATTCTACGGTACGGCCCCGGACCCGATTGCCCCGGCGGCCCTCGCCCTGGCGCGGCGGCTCCGACCGAGCGGCGAGGGTCCATTGAGCCTGTTCGCCTCGGAGCGTCGGGGGGCGGCTGTCCGACGGTGGTAGTAAAATGTCGAGCGTCGGCAAGTGCCGTCCGGTCGCACTGAGGTCGGCTCGAATCTCACTCGAAGCGACGATGTTCAGGACTCTGGCAGCCTGCGCGGCGGGGCTCGTCGCGGCGGTCGTCCCGGCGCACGCGCAGCCGGCAGCCCTCGCCGGCAGCGCAGGGGCGGCCGAGGTCCGCGCGGTCCTCGACCGCTACTGCGTGACCTGCCACAACGGGCGGCTCAGGACGGCCGGCCTCGCGCTGGACACGCTGGGCGTCGAGCAGGTCGGCGAGCAGGCCGAGGCGTGGGAGAAGGTCGTGCGCAAGCTGCGCGCCCGGGCGATGCCGCCGGCCGGGCGGCCGCGGCCCGACCGTGCCACTTACGAGGCCGTGGCGTCCGTGCTCGAGACCGCCCTCGACCGCGCCGCCGCCGACCGTCCGAATCCCGGCCGCACGGCCGCCCACCGCCTCAACCGCAGCGAGTACGCCAACGCGATTCGCGACCTCCTGCATCTCGAGATCGACGGCCGCGCGCTGCTGCCGCCCGACGATGCGGACCTGGGCTTCGACAACATGGCGGACATCCTGTCGATGTCGCCGGCGCGGCTCGAGCGCTACCTGTCCGCGGCGCGCAGGATCGCCCGCCTCGCCCTCGGCGATCCGGCCAGCGTGCCGACGAGCGAGACGTACATCGTCCCCAAGCTGCGGTTCCAGGATCACCGCATGAGCGAGGATCTGCCGTTCGGCTCGCGCGGCGGGCTCGCGATCCGGCACCACTTCCCCGCCGATGCCGAGTACGACATCAGGATCCGGCTGCGGCGACAGCTCTACGGCTACATTCGCGGACTGCAGACGCGGCAGCAGATCGAGGTCCGCATCGACGGCCGGCGCGTGGCGCAGTTCACCGTGGGCGGCCCGCGGGGCACACCGCCCCCGCAGACCTACACGGGCACGGTGCTGGGCGACCGCACCTGGGAGGAGCACGCGCTGCACGGCGACGGTCCCCTCGCGCTGCGCGTCCCGGTGGCGGCGGGACCGCGGCTGGTGGGCGTCGCGTTCGTGCAGGAGCGGACCGAGCGCGACGGCGTGCTGCAGCCGCGGGCGACCGCGAAGACGCTCGCGATCGCCGAGCGGTGGAGCTCGCCGTCGGAGGCGCCCGAGGCAGCGGTCGAGCTGGTCAGCGTCTCCGGGCCCTTCCATGCCAGCGGACCCGGGGCGACGCCCAGCCGGCGGCGGATCCTCGTCTGCGAGCCTGCCGCCGCCGCGGAAGAAGCGCCGTGCGCCCGGGAGGTGCTCTCGACAATCGCCCGGCGGGCCTACCGGCGCCCCCTGACGCCCCCGGACGTGGAGGCGCTGCTGGCGCTCTACGCGGCGGGACGGCGCGAGGGCGGATTCGAAGCAGGCATCCGACGGGGCCTGGAGGGTATCCTCGTCGATCCGGAGTTCCTGTTCCGCATCGAGCGGGATCCAGCCGGCGCGCCGGACGAGGCCCGCCCGGTCAGCGAGCTCGAGCTCGCGTCCCGGCTGTCGTTCTTCCTCTGGAGCAGCATCCCCGACGACGAGCTGCTGGAGGTAGCCGCCCGCGGGCGGCTGCGCGAGCCGGCGGTGCTCGAGCAGCAGGTGCGGCGGATGCTGGCCGACGCCCGCGCGCAGGCGCTCGTGGACGGCTTCGCCACGCAGTGGCTGGGCCTGCGCCGCCTGCGCAGCGTCGTGCCGGCGCCGGACCTGTTTCCGGAGTTCGACGACAACCTGCGCGAGGCGTTCGAGCAGGAGACGAAGCTCTTCGTCGGCAGCCAGTTGCGGGCCGACCTGAGCGTGCTGGACCTGCTGCGCGCCGACTACACGTTCGTCAACGAGCGCCTTGCGCGGCACTACGGGATTCCGAACGTGTACGGCAGCCGGTTCCGGCGGGCGACCTTCGACGACGGCACCCGCGGGGGGCTGCTGGGACAGGGCAGCATTCTGACCGCCACGTCCTATCCGACGCGCACCTCGCCCGTGCTGCGGGGCAACTGGCTGCTCGAGCACATTCTCGGCGCGCCGCCTCCCCCGCCCCCGCCGGACGTGCCGGCCCTGCCGGATCGCGGCGCCGGCGGACGCCCGGCCTCGGTGCGCGAGCGGCTCGAGCGGCACCGCGACAACCCGGTCTGCGCGAGCTGCCACGCCCGCATGGATCCGCTGGGATTCGCGCTCGAGCACTTCGACGCCATCGGGCAGAGGCGCACGGCCGGCGCGGCCGGCGCCGCCATCGACGCCGCGGGCGTCTTTCCCGACGGGACGGCGTTCGACGGCCTGGCGGGGCTCAGGACGGTGTTGCTGAGCGAGCGCGAGCAGTTCGTCCGGACCGTCGTCGAGAAGCTCACGACGTACGCCCTCGGACGCGGCGTGCGGCACTACGACATGCCGGCCGTGCGGCGGATCGTGCGCGAGTCGGCCCCGCACGACCACCGGTGGTCGTCCATTGTGCTCGGGATCGTCAGGAGCCTGCCGTTCCAGATGCGCAGGTCGGAATCATGATCATCACCCGCAAGGCCCTCTCCCGCCGGACCGTGCTGCGCGGGCTCGGCACGAGCCTGGCGCTGCCGCTGCTCGACGGCATGGTGCCGGCGCTGACCGCGCTCGGCAGGACCCCCGCCAGCCCGACCAAGCGGCTGGGGATCGTCTACGTGCCGAACGGGATCGTGATGGACCAGTGGACGCCGGCCGCGGCAGGCGCCCGTTTCGAGCTGACCCCGATCCTCAGCCCGCTCGAGCGCTTCCGCGAGCGCCTGACCGTCGTGACGGGTCTCAGCAACAAGGGTCCCGACTACGCCCACGAGACCGGCGCCACCAGCTTCCTGACCGGCGTGTCGCCGAAGCGCACGCAGGGAGCCGACCTCGTGGCCGGCATCTCCATGGACCAGCAGGTGGCCAGGGCGCTCGGCCGGCACACGCAGCTCGCGTCGCTGGAGCTCGCGCTCGAATCCGGCGACGACGTCGGCACCTGCGGCGCGGGCTACACCTGCGCCTACACCAACACCATCTGCTGGCGCAGCGCGACGACGCCGCTGCCGATGGAGACCAACCCGCGCGCGGTCTTCGAGCGGCTGCTGGGCGACGCCGGCGGCACCGACCCCGCCGCCCGGCTGGCCCGCATCGAGCAGAACCGCAGCCTGCTCGACGCCGTCAGCGACAAGCTCGCGCGGCTTCGCCGCGATCTCGGGGTGGGCGACCGCCGCAAGCTCGGCGAGTACCTCGAGGCCGTGCGCGACGTCGAGCGCCGCATCGAGCGCGCCGAGGCGCAGGTCGACCAGCCGCTCCCCGAGATGGCGCCGCCGTTGGGCGTACCGGCCACCTTCGAGGAGCACGCGAAGCTGATGTTCGACCTGCAGGTGCTGGCGTACCGCACCGACCTGACGCGGGTCGTCACGTTCATGGTGAGCCGCGAGTTCAGCAGCCGGACCTATCCGGAGATCGGGGTGCCCGAGGCGCACCACCCGACGTCGCACCACCGCTACGATCCGGCCAAGCTCGCGAAGCTGGCCAGGATCAACGCGTACCACACCACCCTGCTGGCGTACTACCTGGACCGCCTGCAGAGCACCCCGGACGGGGACGGCTCGCTGCTGGACCAGATGACGCTGCTGTACGGCGGCGGACTGAGCGACAGCCACCGCCACTCCTCGGACAACCTGCCGATCCTGCTCGTCGGCCGGGCCGGCGGCCGGCTGCGGGGAGGACGCCACGTGCGGTGCTCCGAGGCCACTCCCATGTCCAACCTGCATCTCACGCTGATGGACACGCTGGGGCTGCCCGCCGAGCGCTTCGGCACGAGCACCGGCGCGCTCGACGCGGTGCTGGCCCTCTGACCGACCTTCACCAGGCAGCCCGCATGCATGCCAGCGCCGTGCGCCGCGTCGCGGCGGGCTTCGTCCTGCTGCTGTCCATCCCGGCCGGGGCGCAGCGCCCCGACCTGCGGCTGGTGGACGCCGTGCGGCACGGCGACCGGCAGGCGGCGAGCACGCTGGTGCGGGCCGGCGTCGACGTGAACGCGCGGCAGCCCGACGGGGCGACGGCACTGCACTGGGCGGCGTACCGGGACGATCTCGACACGGCGGACCTGCTGCTCGGCGCGGGCGCGCGGCCGGACGCCGCGAACGAGCTCGGGGTCACGCCCCTCTATCTGGCGTGCGAGAACGGCAGCGCGGCCCTGGTGCGGCGGCTGCTGGCCGCGGGCGCGGCGCCTGACGCGGCGCTGCGCGGCGGCGAGACCGCCCTGATGACCGCCGCGCGCACGGGGAGCGTCGGCAGGAGCCGCACGGGGCCTCGGCGACGTTCGACATGACCGCCGCGCGCACGGGGAGCGTCGGCGCGGTGCAGGCGCTCCTGGACCACGGCGCCGACGTGCATGCCCGGGAGGCGAACGAGGGTCAGACCGCGTTGATGTGGGCCGTGTCGCAAGGGCATCCCGGGGTCGTGCGGACGCTGCTCGAGGCCGGGGCGGATGTCCGCGCCCGCTCGCGCGTACGTCCCGTGGCGACGGCGAGCTCGCCCCGCACCGGAGCGGCCGAGGGCGTGACCGTCATCGACGAGGGCGGGTTCACCCCGCTTCTGTTCGCGGCCCGGCAGGGGGACCTCGCGTCGGCGCGCCTGCTGCTGGCGGCGGGAGCCGACCCGAACGATACGGCCCCGTCCGGCACGAGCGCGCTCGTCGTGGCGGCCCACAGCGGGCACGGCGAGCTCGCCGCCCGGCTCCTCGACCAGGGCGCCGACCCGAACGCCGCCGGGGCGGGCTACGCCCCGCTGCACGCGGCGATCCTGCGCGGCGACGCCGATCTCGTCGGCGCCCTGCTGGCCCACGGCGCGGACCCGCACGCCCGCCTGCAGAACGGCAGCCCGCATGCCCGCTACGGCAAGTTCTTCGCGCTGGAGATGCGCCTGGCCGGCGCCACGCCGCTCTTCCTGGCCGCCAAGTACGCCCGGGCCGACATCATGCGCCGGCTGGCCGCCGCCGGCGCCGATCCGCGGGCGGGTCTCGCCGGCGGCGTGACCCCGCTCATGGCGGCCGCGGGCATGCTCACGTCGGGGTTCGTGCAGGCCGGGAACGACCGTCGCGGCCGGGCCATCGACACCGCCGAGATGGAGCTCGCCCTCAGCCAGGACCCGGATCGGCGCCGGCTCATGAACAGCGGCATCGACGCCGTGCAGGCGGCCGTGGAGCTGGGCGCCGACGTCAACGCCGCCAACGAGAGCGGCGACACCGCCCTGCACCTCGCCGCGCATCACGGCTTCAACAGTGTGGTCCGCTACCTGGCCGGCCAGGGCGCCGACCTGCACGCGCGGAACGCGCGCGGCCAGACGCCGCTCGACCGGGCGCTGGGACTGACCGGCCGCGTGCCGGCCAGGAACCCCGTCACCGACACAGACACCAGCACAGCAGACCTGCTCAGGGCTTTGGGCGCGAGGGAATAGCCGGCGGCAGGCCCCGTGACCGCGGCCGCATACACGTGACCGCGGCCGCATACAATGGAGCCGTGCGACTTCCCATGAGCGATGACCAGGAGGAGCGTCGATGAGGCTGGCATCCCGTCGTTCGGCGAATCGGCAGGTCGGCGCGGCGGCCGGACTCTTCGTGGCGGGGCTGGCGCTGGCCGCCGGCGGGCCCGCGGCCCAGGCGCAGCAGCAGGCGCAAGGCCACGGCTACAGCCGGCCCGCCCGCAGTCCGCACGGCAGCCGGTCCGAGGTGATCGCGCCGCACGGGATGGTGGCGGCCAGCCAGCCGCTCGCCGCCCAGGTCGGACTCGACATCCTCAAGGCCGGCGGCAACGCCGTCGACGCGGCGGTCGCGGTCAACGCCGTGCTGGGCCTGGTGGAGCCGCACATGAACGGCGTCGGCGGCGACCTGTTCGCCCTGGTGTGGCACGCCGAGACCGAACGGCTGTACGCCCTGAACGCCACCGGCCGCGCGCCGCACGCCATCAGCCGCGAGACGCTCGTGCGCCAGGGCTACGAGCGGATGCCGGGCGACGGCCCGCTCACCTGGACGGTCCCCGGCGCCGTCGACGGCTGGCAGGAGCTCCTCGACCGCTTCGGCACGCTGCCGCTGGCCGACGTGCTCGCCCCCGCCATCGCCTACGCCCGCGACGGCTTCCCGGTCAGCGAGATCATCGCCGGCCAGTGGAACGCCGCCGCGACGGCGCTGGCCCGGTGGCCCGACTCGGCCGCCACCTACCTGCCCGGCGGGCGGGCGCCCCTCCCCGGCGACGTGTTCCGCAACCCGCGCCTCGCGGCCACCTACGAGGCCGTGGCGGCAGGCGGCCGCGACGCGTTCTACCGCGGCGACATCGCCCGCCGCATCGTGGCGTTCAGCGAGGGCAACGGCGGCTATTTCACGCTCGCCGACTTCGAGGACCACACGTCCGTCTGGGTCGAGCCGGTCACCACCAGCTACCGCGGCTACGACGTCTGGGAGGTCCCGCCCAACAGCTCCGGCATCCTCGCGCTGATGATCCTCAACCTGATGGAGGGCTACGACGTCGCCGCGCTGGGCCACAACAGCGCCGACGCGCTGCACCTCTTTGCCGAGGCGAAGAAGCTGGTCTGGGCCGACCGCGACACCTACGTGGCCGACGCCGACGCCAACCCGCTGCCGACGCGCCAGCTCATCTCGAAGCCGTACGCCGAGGCGCGGCGCAAGCTGATCGACCCCGAGCGGGCCGCCACCACCGTCACGCCCGGCCGGCCGTTCGAGCAGAGCGAGACCGTCTACCTCACGGTCGTCGACAAGGACCGCAACGCCGTCTCGCTGATCGAGAGCATCTTCGGCAGCTTCGGCTCCAAGGTCGTCCCGGGCGACGTCGGCTTCGCCCTGCAGAACCGCGGCACCGGCTTCTCGCTGGAGGAGGGCCACCTCAACGCGCTCGCGCCGCACAAGCGCTCGCTGCACACCAACATGCCCGGCTTCGTCACGTGGAACGGCCGGCCGTTCCTGTCGTTCGGTGTCATGGGCGGCCCGATGCAGCCGCAGGGCCACTGGCAGGTGCTGTCGAACATCATCGACTTCGGCATGAACCTGCAGGAGGCCGGCGACGCCGCGCGGCTGCGCCACAGCCCGAGCTACCGCCCGGGCGGCACCCTGGCCGTCGAGCCGGGCATATCGGACGCCGTCGTCGCCGAGCTCCGCCGCCGCGGCCACCATGTGGTGCGGGCCGGCGGCGGCGGCATGGGCGGCTACCAGGCGATCATGATCAACCCCGAGACCGGCATGCTGCACGGCGGCACCGACCCGCGCAAGGACGGCCAGGTGGTGGGGTACTGAAGAGCGAGCCGTCTACTCGACGTCGATCCGGATCCGTTCCGCAAGCTGCAGGTCGTCGAGGATCTGGACACGGGACCACGTGTTCCCGGCCGGCATCCGCCAGCCTCGTCGGCATCGCCAGCTACCTCGGCACCGCCAGGAGCATCGACTTCTCCCGCGCCGCGTGCTTCGACACCGCGGCGATGGGGAAGTCCACCTCGGCCAGCCGCTTGCCGGCGCGGGGGATCACAACTGCTCCTCGGCCCAGCGGACGACCGCTTCCGCGGTGTCGACGGCCTCGGCATGGGCGCCGGTGGAGACGGGCTGCTCAATGCCGGGATAGCGCAGGACGGTCGCGTAGGGGGTCAGGCCCGCGGCGCGCTCGACGTGTTCGGGTATGGTCTGTCCGTCGGCCTCCAGCAGCCGCAGCAGTCGCGCGATGTCGTGGATGTAGGGGAAGTCGATCCCCCGCTTGATCATCACGGCCTTGATCGCCTTCTCGGCCGCCTGCTGCGCGTCGAAGCACAGGTCTTCGAGGTAGACCTCGGCCGCCTGGTCTCGCGCCCGGGCGAGATTGCTGCGGGCGCGGTTCAGCCATTCGCGGGGGTCGTCCGACGGGAACCGCTCAGGGCGCTTCATACACGATTCGCCCTTCCTGCATCGCCGGCTTGATGATCGAGGCATGGCTGTTGCGATACCGCGCTACCTCGGCCGGCGTCACCACGACCACGTCGACCGCTGCGTGCTCGCCTCGCAGCCGGCGGTGAATGCGTCCCATCGCGCCAAGGCGATCCTCGACGTTGGCGATCACGAGCAGGTCGACGTCGCTGTGCCGCGTCATGTCGCCGCGGGCGGCGGACCCGAACAGGATGATGCGGTCCGGCCGGGCCACCTCCACCACCCGGCGGACGATGGCGTCCAGCACGCGCGGGTCGAGCGCCCCGCCGTCGCCCCGCGGTTCACCGTCTCCGGGGCCCTTCCCGTTCACACCGGCCTCTTCCAGTGAATGTCCACGTACCTGATGGCCTCGTCGACGGGAAGCGCCTGTGTCCCGTTGCCGACGCGCAGGTAGAAGAGGGCTTTGTTCTGGTGCTCCACGTAGATCGGATGGTCGCTCGGCTCGACCGTGACCTGACAGATGTCCTGCCCGTCGATCTGGCTCAACAGCTCCGGTATCGACCTCACTTCCATCGAATCCTCTCGTATCAGCTACTGCCGATGCTCAATCGCCGGAGACAGTTGAGGGTGCGTCTCAGGCTGCTCGCCCGCGCTGATGAAGGCCGCCAACCGCTCCGCGTCCGCCATGAGCCACGCCTCGATGGCTCGCACGACGACCCTGAAACACATCTGCGGAGCGGGATTCCGCAACCAGGCCTTGCGGACCGGCGGTGCGCATTCCGCTTCCGTGTCGAGGTCGATCAATACCACCCACGGTGAGTGATGGGCGGCGTTGTTGTAGCCGCCGATTCTGTCTCTCAGGAACGGCTTGCCGTACACCGTCCCGGGCTCATGCCCGACATGGCGGATGAGCCGGTCAATGACAGCCTCGTCGAGGCTACCCTCGACCGCGGCCGAAACGGTGACCACGGGCGCCACTGTCACGCATCCCCGCACAGCGCGAGTTGGGCGGCGTTCTTCGGGCGCGTCCTGGGTATCACGATATCGGCGAGCGAAAGCCCCCCTTCCAGCAGCTTGCGCACCTCCGCAGATCGCTGCCACGGCTCACGCGTTCCGTTCGGATGCGAGGGCGTCGCTGGTTGTCCTGGTGGAAAGCGATCTCGTACTTCCAGACGGAACCTTCTCTCTCTTCCTCCAGCTCGACGGTCATCTCCACGTCGGGGTATCTGCGAGCGGCCAGACAACGAATGCCGCTGACTCCCCCGCGGCGCGGGTGAAGAACGGCTTCCCGGAAACCGCTGCCGGAAAGCGCGATGTCCCGCAGGAACCGGAAGGCGTCCAGGAAGTTGGACTTCCCCGAGGCATTCGCTCCCACGAGAAACAGCCGATCCTGCAGGAGGACGTCCACGCGCAGGAAGTTCTTCCAATTGCGCAGCCGCAGCCGCCGGAACCGCAGATCCCTGCTCATCGGCCCTCTCGTACGCCTATGTCTCGGCTTCGTAGTCCCGCCGCTCGTCCCGCACCTGCATCGGCCGCGTCATGGCGTCGACGTTCAGATAGTAATGCTGCACCTTCTAGTAATGCTGCACCTTCGTCACCTCGTGCCACTGCAACCGGGCCGGGTCCGGGATCCGGGCGCGGTAGAAGTCGATGCGGGCCGGTGCGTCGTGCGCGAGCGAATGGAACGTGGCGCCGCGGGCGAGCGGATCGAGCGCCCGCTCGCGTGCATGGCGGCGGATCGCCTCGAACAGGGGATGGCCCGGCGTCACCCATTCGAGCGTGTGCTGCTGGGCCGTTTCGCGGTCGGTGCTGCAGCGCGGATAACGCGGGGCCAGCTCCGGGAGCCGCCAATCGGATTCGCGCTCGTAGCGCCGCAGGGACGCCGGCGTTCGCGCCGGCTCGAACGTGTGCGGCAACCCAGGGATGACGTCGAGCCTCAGCGGAACGAGCGGGGCCGCGTCCCGCAGGAAACGAGCGATCGTCTCCGGCACGACCCGGCGTTCCCGGGCGCGGGCGCGGCGCTCGACCAGCATCTCCAGGTTCAGCTTCCTGGAGGCAAGACCCTCCAGGGCGTTCTGGCAGATGTTGCGGAAGTGGCCTTCGTCTACGTCCCGCAGCAGGCGCTCCTCCAGGTCCTCGTCGCCGAGCCGGCCGGCGTAGTAGTCCCGGAGCACGCGCTCCACGTGGGCGGCCGGGAGCACCTCGCCGACGACGTTGAAGACCGCGTCGTCGTCGAGCGCGTCGCGAATCTCCTGCAGCTTGTCGAGCAGGCGCTGCAGGACGTGCCCCTCGATGGTGTTCGTGGCCACGAAGTTGAAGATCAGGCAGTCCTTCTCCTGGCCGTAGCGGTGGATGCGCCCCATGCGCTGCTCGAGGCGGTTGGGGTTCCAGGGGATGTCGTAGTTGAACCCGCGCCCTCTCGGAACTGCTGTTCGGCGTGCAGCCTGGTGCCCGGCTCGTCCCGCGAACCGGGCTTCATCCCGCCGTGGATGCTCGCCACCTTGAAGCCCCACGCTGCGAGCCTCTCGATGAGGTAGTCGAGGGTGTCCTTGAACTCGGTGAAGAGGACCAGCCGCTGATCCGGCCGATCGAAGAAACCCCTGCCGGCGCAGGAGGTCTTCGAGCTTCGCCAGCTTCGCCTCCACGCCCGCCCGCTCGACGTCCCCCGCCCTGACGGCCAAGGCTCGCAGCTCGGCGATCTCGTCGCGGACCATGTCCGCGTTCCCGGCCAGGGTGATCGCTTCGAGCAGCCGTTCCAGGCGTTCGCGGTCGTGGTCCTCCATCTCCTCCAGCTCGGTCAGGTCGGGCAGAACCGGCGGGGCGGTCTGCGCGAGGTCCCGGGCCTCCGCGCGGGCACGCACTGCCCGTTCCATCCCGCTCCGGAAAGTGGACCATCGCCTCCTTCGTGCGCCGCAGGTAGAACGGCGCGCGCCCGGCGTCCATCGCCTGCCGGATCGAGCGCACGTCGGCGTAGGCGTCGCGGTCGAGGAGCTGGAGGAAGAGCGAGAAGTTGTCGGGGTCGCCCTTGTGCGGGGTCGCGGTCAGCAGCAGGATGTGGTCGGACGAGTCGCGCAGCAGCTCGCCCAGCTTGTAGCGCTGGCTCTTGTGCGAATGTCGACCTGGATGACGTGCTGTCGCCCTCAGAGCGTATTGGTCGGGATGACTGGATTTGAACCAGCGACCCCCTGACCCCCAGTCAGGTGCGCTACCAGACTGCGCCACATCCCGACGTCCGTCCTACGCCGTCCGACGCTTGCGCTTGGCGGTCGTCTTCGCCGCTGCCGCCTTGCCGCGCGCCGACTTGCCGCGCGGCTTCTTGCCGGCGGCGGCCGACTTGCTCCGGGGCGCCGGCTCCGCCGCCGCGGCCACCGGAACCGGGGCCGGCTCGCTCGCGCCGTTGCCCGCCAGCATGTCCAGGACCGCCTGCAGCCCCTCCTTGACCGCCGCGAGCTTCTGCCGGACGTCGGCGCCCAGTATGTGCTCGAGCGGGAGCTCGGGCCGGGGCAGATCCTCGTCCGGGCCTCCCTCCAGCTTCTTCCGCGCGGCGCCCAGCGTCAAGCCCTCACCGAAGACGAGCTCCTTGATCCGGACGACGAGCTCGACCTCGGAGCGCCCGTAGACGCGGGCGCCCTTGGCGTTCCTCGCGCCGCTGAGCTTCGGAAACTCGGCCTCCCACGACCTCAGCACGTACGGCGGCACGCCGGCGATTGCACAGACCTCCGCCGGCCTGAACGACGTGCGCTTCGGAATCTCCGCAGGGGCCATCGTCCCAGGAAAAACCCGCCGATTATACCATTGCCCTGCTTCCGCTCCCGGCCCGTCCGCGCCGTTCTACCGCGCAGGTTGCCGGCCCCGCGGCGGGCGCCGGGCCCGCACCTGCAGGCGGATGGGCGTCCCGAGGAAGCCGAACGCCTCGCGGAAGCGGTTCTTCAGGAAGCGCTCGTAGGAGAAGTGCAGCTGCGAGGTGGTGTTCGTGAAGATGAGGAACCGCGGCGGATCCGCGGCCACCTGCGTGCCGTAGTAGATCTTCACATCGCGCTTGCCGGGGCTGCGGGGCGGGTTGCGCCGCGTGGCGCGTTCCAGCACGCGGTTGACGTCGGGCGTCGAGACGTGCGCGGCCCGCGCCCGGGCGACCTCCCGCACCATCTCGACCAGCTTCGGCGCGCGGGCGCCCGTGAGGGCCGAGACGCGCACGATGGGCGCGAACTCCGCGAACTTCAGCGCGTCGCGCAGCGCCGCGTCGAACTGCCTGGCGAAGTCGTCCCGCTGCTTGACGAGGTCCCACTTGTTGGCGGCGATGACGATGCCGCAGCCGGCCCGCGCGGCTTCCCCGGCGATGACCGCATCCTGGCGCGCAACCGGGCCGGACGCGTCGACCACCAGCACGGCGACGTCGGCCCGGGCGATGGCCCGTCGGGCGACCGTCACGCTCACCTGCTCGACCTGGCCGCTGCTGGCCACGCGGCCCGGACGACGGATGCCCGCCGTGTCGACCAGCCGCAGCCGCTGGCCGTGCCACGTGATGAGGGTATCGACCGCGTCCCGGGTGGTGCCGGCCGTGTCGCTGACGAGCACGCGCTCGGCGCGCGCCAGCAGGTTGACGAGCGACGACTTGCCCACGTTGGGGCGGCCGATGATCGCGACCCCGATCTCGTCCGGCCGATCCGGCCGCACCGCGGCCGCGTCCGCGCGCTGCCCGCCGGGCAGCCGGCTCACGGCTTCATCGAGCAGGTCGCCGACGCCGAGGCCGTGCTCGGCGGCAATGGATACCAGGGGCGTGATGCCCAGGGCGTGGAACTCGTCGACGCGCCCGGCCGCCTGCCGGTCGTCCACCTTGTTGACGGCCAGCACCACCGGCACGCCGGCGCGCCGCGTGCGGTCGGCCACCTCCCGGTCGGCGGGCACCAGGCCGTCGCGGCCGTCGACCAGCAGGACCACGAGGTCGGCGGCGTCGAGCGCCCGGAGCCCCTGCTTCGAGACCGACTGCTGCAGCGGGTCGGTGCTGGCCCCGAACAGCCCGCCCGTGTCGACCAGCTCGAACGTCGTGCCGAGCCAGTCGGCCTGCGCCGTGATGACGTCGCGCGTCGTGCCGGCAACCGGCGTCACGATGGCTCGCCGCACGCCGCAGATCCGGTTGAACAGCGTCGATTTTCCGACGTTGGGACGTCCGACGAGCACGACCGATCGGTCACGGCGCATTCTGGCGGCTGGAGGCATGGCGGCGGCCGGACGCGGCTGGCGCGTCGCTTGACACCTGTAAATTATAGTACCTATGATGCTTAGATAGCGTCAGGAGCTCGCGCGCCATGATCAAGGTCGACATCGTGAACGAGGTATCGACGGCCGCCGACATCACGAAGGTCAAGGCCGAGGTTGCAGTGGACGCGGTGTTCGATGCCATGCGGATGTCGATGCAGCGGGGAGATCGCATCGAGCTCCGCGGCTTCGGCGTGTTCCAGGTGAAGCCGCGCAAGCGGGGCATCGGCCGCAATCCGCGGACCGGCAAGGAGGTCCGCATTCCGCCCGGCCGCACGATCCGCTTCAAGCCGGGCAAGGAGCTCCAGGCTATCGGGGGCTGACGTCGGGGACCCGCCATTTGTCATTCGATCCCCCCGACCGGCCGCTCTCGCCGCCCGCCGACTGGCCGGCGCCGCCGACGCCGGAAACCGCCGGGCAAGCCCCCGGACCCGCCGCCGGACCCTCGCGGCGTCGCCGCTGGCGCCCGCTGATCCACCTGCTGCTCTTCCTGGGCACCCTGGTGACCACGATGGCCGCGGGGATCGGCCACTACGCCGGCTTCGCGGGCGACTTCAACGAGATTCCGGACCTCTCGCTCGCCCTGATTCCCTACGGCGCCTGGTACAGCCTGACCATCCTCGCCATTCTGGGCACGCACGAGTTCGGGCACTACTTCGCCTGCCGCTACTACGGCATCGACGCCTCGCTGCCCTACTTCCTGCCGGCGCCGCTGCCGCTGACCGGCACGGTGGGAGCGGTCATCCGCATCCGCCAGCCGATTCCGACCAAGCGCATGCTGTTCGATATCGGCGCCGCCGGCCCCATCGCCGGCTTCGTCGTCGCCGTGCCGGCGCTCTTTCTGGGACTGCGGCTGTCGCGGGTGGTGCCGCTGCCGGATGACTTCGTCGGCATGGAGCTCGGCGAGCCGCTGCTCTTCCAGCTCGCCGCCTGGATGGTGTGGGGCGAGGCGCCGACCGGCCATTCGATCAACCTGCACCCGATGGGTCTCGCCGCTTGGCTGGGGCTGCTCGTCACGGCGCTCAACCTGTTCCCGGTCGGGCAGCTCGACGGCGGACACATCGCGTACGCGGCCCTCGGGCGCCGGTCCACCGCCCTCAGCCTGGGCACGGCCGCGGCCGTCGTCGGCCTCGCGTTCTTTTCGATGAGCTGGGTGATCTGGGCGGCGCTCATCATCGCCATGATCGTGTTCCTGGGTCCCCGCCACCCCCGCACGCCCGACGAGGACGTGCCGCTCGACCGCAACCGCCAGTGGGTCGCCCTGGCGACGGCCGCGATCTTCGTCCTCTGCTTCACGCCCGCACCGATCGAGGTGCTAGACCTGGTGCGCGAGCCCTGAGCGGGCCAAGCCGGGGAGTGCGGAAAGGAGACACCGATGGCACGACACAGAACGGCGGCAGGCACGGCCGTCGCATGTTCCCTGCTGCTGGCCGCGAGTGCGTCCGACGCACAGTCGGATGCCGAGCTGATCGCCGAAGCCACCTCCCCGCTCCCCGAGCAGCTCCGGGATGGCGCCACCGTGGTCGTCGTCGAGCAGGACGGCGCGCGCCGCGTGTTGCGCCAGGGAACGAACGCGCTGGTCTGTCAACCGGACGATCCGAACCCGGCGCGTTTCTTCGTGAGCTGCGCCGACGAACGCCTGAGCCGGAGCGCCATGGCCGAATACGGCAGGCTGCGCGCCCAGGGTCTGCCCGAGGAGGAGATCCTGGCGCGGGTGACGGCCGGGGTCGAGGCCGGTACGCTGGCGCCCATCCCGGCGGGCGCGATGCACTTCCTGCTGTCAGGTCCGGACCGGGCGAACGCGGAGCTCCTCGTCGTGATCCGCACGCCCGGCGCAACGGCGAAATCGACCGGACTGCCGACCGAAGCCAGTCCGGATGAAGCCTGGCTCATGTTCCCCGGCACGCATCAGGCGCATATCATGATCGGCTCCCCGCCCTACGGGTGGTCGCCCAATCCGTAGGCGCCGCAGGAGGACAAGCCATGAAGCCTGGCGCCGCGCTCGGACTCTCCCTGCTGCTCGCACCGGCGATTGCCGCGGCGCAGTCCGACGCCGATCTCATCGAGGAAGCCACCCTGCCGCTGCCGGCGCAGCTCAAGGACGACGCAGCCGTCGTCGTGACCGATGCCGACGGCCGGCGCCGCGTCATCCGCGAAGGCAGGACGGCGCTCACGTGCTCCCCGGACGGTCCCGCCGCCGGGTTCTCCGTCTCATGCATCAACGGCAGCACCGGCAGCGTGATCGCGGCCTACACCGGCCACCTGGCCCGCGGTGCGTCGGTTCGCGAGGCATGGGACGCGGTGGACGCCGCGGTCGCGGCCGGCACGCTGACCACGGCCACGCCGGGCACGCTGATCTTCATCCAGTCGGGGCCGAGCCGCGCGGAGTCCGCGCGACTGACGGTCACGCTGGTGCCCTACGCAACGGCGGCCTCCACCGGGCTGCCCGTTGAGCCGACCCGCGACCGCGCGTGGCTCATGTGCCCGGGCACCGCGCGCGCGCACATCATGATCGGCCGGCAGCCCTACGGTATCGATCCGAACGCCGGCTGGGAGCGCTGCCTGCTGCCCTGAGCAGCGTCGCGAACCGGCGCCCGCGTCCCCGCGGCGAGGCCGCGTCTTCAGGGCAACCGCAGGCCTTCGAGCTCGGCTGCCAGCGACAGCCGCGAGTCCAGGCAGACGAATGTCAGCGGTCCGGCAAGCTGCTCCTGCACCACGAGCGCCGCAGCGAGCTGCCCCGCATCGGCGGCGCGCAGGGGATGGCGGCCGAGCAGGGCGTTGGCCCGGGACCGGACGGCAAGCATGTCCGTCACCTCGTCCCAGCGGCCGGCCAGGGCGTCGAACCGCGCGAGCACATGGCGGCGCTGCGGCCGCGACAACAGCCCGTCGCGCGTGCGGCGCTCGATCGCACTCGTGATCTCGGTCCACGTCCATACCCAGGTCACGATCCGGTCGTCCTCCGACAGCCACCTGCGAACGCGCTGACTGTCGGGTTCCGCGACGATCAACGGAACGAGCGCGGAGGCATCCCAGTACCTCACAGCCTGTCCGCCCGGTCGTCGGCCAGAGCCTCCGAGAGACGTACCGGCAGCGCCAGCGGCTCGGTATCGAGCAGCGCCGCGGCGCCGCCCCTGCCCGGCCGGAGCAGCCCCGCGCCGATCAACCGCGTCCGCACGCCCTCATCGTCGCCGGCCGCCGGAGGCACCAGCCTGGCCACGGGCGCGCCCCGGTCGAGCACCTCGACCTCGTTGCCCCGACGCACCTCGCGGAGATAGCGGGACAGATTCGCCTTCAGCTCCGATATCGATGCGGTCGCCATTGTGACCAGTATGGTCTTCAGCCAAGGATCAATCAAGTCACAAGACCGTCAGGGGGTCGACGTCGACCGTGACGCGCCGCCGCAGCGTCGGATGGCGGTCGAGCGCGGCGCGCACCGCCTCGCGCAGGGCGCGGCGGCGGGTCCCCTTCAGGAAGATCTGCGCGCGGTGCTCGCCGCGCAGCCGCGTGAGCGGCGCCGGAGCCGGACCGAGCACCCGGCAGCCGCCGCCGGCGGCCCGCAGCTCGGCCGCCAGCCCGGCCGCGGCACGCCGCGCCGCCGGCATCGTGCGCGCCCGCACGACGACGTTGATCATGGCCACGACGGGCGGGTAGCGCATCGCGCGCCGATAGCGCATCTCCGCCTCGAAGAACGGCTCGTACTCCTGCCGGCAGGCATGCTCGATGCTGTAGTGCCCCGGGTGGAACGTCTGCACGATGGCCTCGCCCGGCAGGTTGCCGCGACCGGCGCGGCCGGCCACCTGGGTCAGCAACTGGAAGGTCCGCTCCGCCGCCCGGAAGTCGGCCAGGCCCAGCCCCACGTCGGCCGAGATGACCCCCACCAGCGTCACGGCCGGGAAGTCGTGCCCCTTGGCCACCATCTGCGTGCCGACGAGCACGTCGATCTCGCGGCGGGCGAAGCGGCCCAGCAGCTCCTGGGCGGCGCCGCGGCGCCGCACCGTGTCGCGATCGAGGCGCGCGAGACGGGCCCGCGGGAGCAGGCCGGCGAGCTCTGCCTCGATCCGCTCCGTCCCGAGCCCGACGCGCTCGAGGAACGGGCCGGCGCAGTGGCCGCAGATCGCCGGCCGCGCGCTGGAGTGGCTGCAGTAGTGACAGCGCACGCGGCCCGCGGCGCGATGCAGGGTCAGCGACACGCTGCAGTTCGGGCATTCCAGCGTGCTGCCGCACTGGCGGCAGAGGATCGCGGCCGCGTACCCGCGTCGGTTCAGCAGCACGAGCGCCTGCTCGCCGCGGCGCAGGCGGTCCGCCAGCGCCTCCTGCAGCGCCGCGCTGAACACGACATCCGGCCCCTGCTCGGCGACCTCCTGCCGCATGTCGACGATCGCGACGGCGGCCAGCGGGCGATCCCGCACGCGCCTGCTGAGAACGAGCCGTTCGTAGCGTCCACGGGCCGCGTTGTGGTAGGTCTCGAGCGACGGGGTGGCCGACCCGAGCACGACGAGCGCGCCGGCCTGCCGGCCGCGCACGATGGCCACGTCGCGGCCGTGATAGCGCGGGCTCTCCTCCTGCTTGTAGGACGCGTCCTGCTCCTCGTCGACCACGATCAGGCCCAGGTCGTCGAGCGGGGCGAAGACGGCCGACCGCGTTCCCACCACGACGTCGATCTCGCCGCGGCGGATGCGGTGCCACTGATCGTGCCGCTCGCCATCGGACAGGCCGCTGTGCTGCACGGCGACACGACCGCCGGCCGCGGCCCGGAACGCGGCCGTCACGGCGGGCGCCAGCGCGATCTCGGGCACCAGCACCAGCACGCGCCGCCCCTGTCGCAGCACCCGTGCGGCCAGCTCCCGGTAGACCGCGGTCTTCCCGCTGCCGGTCACGCCCTGCAGCAGCGCGACGCGGAACGTCCTGGCGGCGGCCCAGTCGCTCAGGCTCGCCAGCGCCGCCTGCTGCTCGTTCGTGAACACGATCCGCGCGTCGGCGCCCCGCTCCGCCGACCAGCGGGCGGCCGGGGCCGGATCGCGGTCGACCACCCGCCGCTCGATCGCGATCAGGCCCCGCGCCGCCAGCCGGCGCAGCGTGCCGGCGGCGATGCCCCGGCCGGCGAGCTCCGCCGTGGGCAGACCCGCGGGCGCCGCCGCGAGGAGCGCCAGCGCAGCCCGCTGCTTGGCCCCCAGCGCGGCGGGCTCCGCGTGTGCCCGGCGTCCCGCGTCCGTGAGGCGGGCCGCGCGGCGGGTCTTGAACGACGCAGTCCGCCGGCCTCCCGCGGACTGCGCCCAGGCGAAGGGGGGCATGGCGGCTCCCACGGCGTCGCCCGGACCGCACCCGTAGTACTCGGCGACCCAGACGGCCAGATCCAGCACCGGTCGCGGCAGGAAGGGCTCTGCATCCAGGCACTCGAGCAGGTTCCTGACGCCCGCCTGCCCTGTCGGGCGGGCGGGTCCGAGCACGCAGCCGGTGACCTGCCGCCCGCCCAGCGGCACGCGCACGCGCACGCCCGGCGCGGGGACGGCGGCCGCGTCCGGCACACCGTAGGTCAGGGCGGACAGGAAGGGGACGGGGACCGCGACCGAGACGAGCCGGAGCATGCCCCTACCCTGCTCGGAGCATCGCCCGAATCTTCTTCATGTCCTCCCACACGTCGCGCTTGCGGTCAGGGCTCCGCAGCAGGAAGGCCGGGTGAAAGGTGGGAACGAGCTGCGCCCCGCGGTAGTCGAAGACGCGGCCGCGCAGCCTCGAGATGGGATCCTCGGTCCGCAGCAGGGTGCGGGCCGCGAACGTGCCGAGGGCCACGATGACGCGCGGCCGAATCGCGTCGACCTGCGCGAACAGGAACGGCTCGCACGTGCGGACCTCGTCCGGCGTCGGGTTCCGGTTGGCGGGCGGGCGGCACTTGATGACGTTGGCGATGTACACGTCCTCGCGGCGGAGATCGATCGATTCGATGATGCGGGTCAGCAACTGGCCCGCCCGGCCGACGAACGGGATGCCTTGCAGGTCCTCGTCGCGGCCCGGCGCCTCGCCCACGAACATGAGCGCCGCGTCGGGGTTGCCCACGCCGTAGACCAGCGTCTTCCGGCCTGCGTGCAGCCCGCAGCGCGTGCAGTCGCCCAGCTCCTCGCGAATCAGGCGCAGCCGATCCGCGGCCGTCGCCGCCTCGGGCACGGCCACCCGATCGAACATCGAGATCTCGAGGGGTTGCCCGGCAGCGGCCGGCGCGGGCGTGCCGGCGGGCGGCGGCTCCGGGTTGTCCGCGGGCGGCGGCTTGGCGGCGGCCTCGGCGTCCGCGTCGGCCGGCCGGACGCGCCAGGCGCGGTCCTGGCTCACGCCGGCGACGCCCAGCTCGGAGAAGTACGCGAGGTGCCCGGCCAGCTCCTCCGAGCGCTTCATCGTACCCGCCCGCGGGGCGTGTCCGCCGCCGCCGCGATCAAGGCTTCGACACGGTCCAGGAGCACCGCCGCCAGCACGCGTTTCGGGCCCAGCGGCACGTCCTCGGCGCCGGCGGCGCTGACCAGCGTCGCCGCGTTCGTCTCGACCGCGAACCCGCGGTCCGGTCGCGACACGTCGTTGGCCACGACGAGGTCGAGCCGCTTCGCCTCCAGCTTCCGCCGGGCGCGCGCGACGAGGTCCGCCGTCTCGGCCGCGAATCCCACCAGCACCGGGACGGCCGCCCCCGCACGCCGCTCGCCGAGCTCGGCCAGGATGTCCGGCGTGCGGCTCAGGCTGAGCGTCAGGTCCTCCCCCTTGGGCATCTTCCCCGGGCGCGCGCCGCCGGCCGGCGCGTAGTCCGCCACAGCCGCCGCCATCACCACGGCATCGGCCCCGGCAACCCGTTCCATGACCGCCGCGTGCATCTCGCGGGCGCTTCGGACGCGGGTCACCTCGGCGCCCGCCGGCGGCTCCAGCTCGGTCGGCCCGGCCACGAGCCGCACGGACGCTCCCCGGGCGAGCGCCTCGGCGGCGACCGCGAAGCCCATGCGCCCCGTCGAGCGGTTGCCCAGATAGCGCACCGGATCGACATCTTCGTACGTCGGACCCGCCGTCACCAGCAGCGACCGCCCGGCCAGGCTGCCCGCGGGACGCAGCAATTGCTCGGCGGCCGCGACGATCTCCGCGGGCTCGGCCAGACGGCCCTTGCCGATCCAGCCGCAGGCCAGATAGCCGTCGCCCGGCTCGACCAGGTGCACGCCCCGCCCGGCCAGCGTCGCCAGATTCCGCTGGACCGCGTCGTGCGCGAGCATGTTGCTGTTCATGGCCGGCGCGACGAGCACGGGGGCGCGGGTCGCGAGATACAGCGACGACAGGAAATCGTCCGCGATGCCGTTCGCGAGCTTGCCGATCACGTTTGCCGTCGCCGGCGCCACGACGAGCAGCTCGATGCCGGACGCCAGCGCGACGTGCTCGATGTCGGCGTTGGCGCCCGGCGCGAACTGGTCGGTGACGACCGGCCGCCGCGTGATGGCCTCGAAGGTCAGCGGTCCGACGAAGCGGCAGGCCGACTCCGTCATGACCGCGGTCACCTGATGACCGGCCTGCTGCAGGCGGCGGGCCACGTCCACCGACTTGTAGGCGCCGATGCCGCCGGTGATGCCCAGTGCGACCGCTGCCATGTTCCGGCCCGGTTCCTACCCGTCCAACGCGCGAAACGCAGCCACGATGCCGGTCACGGTGTCGTCGACCGCCGGCGTCCGGGCGCGCTCGGCCATGACGATGCTGCGAAGCTGCGCCACGCAGCGGTCGACGTGGTCGTTCACGACGAGGTAGGCGTAGTCTGCTGACGCGGCCACCTCGCGGCGCGCCGTGTCGAGCCGCCGCCTGATCTGCTGCTCGCCGACGTCGCGGCCGCTGCGCTGCCTGAGGCGCTGCTCGAGCACGTGAAACGACGGCGGCAGCACGAAGATGGCGACGGCGTCCGGGCAGTGCCCGCGCACCTGCCGGGCGCCCTGCACGTCGATGACGAGCACCACGTCGCGCCCCGCGCGGCGATGACGTTCGGTCTCCTCCCGGCCGGTGCCGTAGCGGCAGCCGAACACCGTCGCCCACTCGAGGAGGCCGCCCGCGTCGACCAGCGCCGTGAACCGGTCGTCGTCGACAAAATTATAGTCGACGCCGTTCGCCTCGCCCGGCCGGGGCGGGCGCGACGTGTACGACCTCGACACCACGAGCTCCGGCACCGTCTTCACCAACTGCGCCACGAGCGTCGTCTTGCCCGTCCCGGACGGCGCCGACACGATGAACAGCAGACCCCGCCGCATACTCCGGTTCACTATTCCACGTTCTGGATCTGCTCGCGGAGCCTCTCGACCTCCGCCTTCGCGGCCACCACGAGCGCGCCCGTCTCGCGGCCCTCCGCCTTCGATCCAATCGTGTTGATCTCCCGGTTCATCTCCTGCACGAGAAAATCGAGCTTCCGCCCGCACGGCGCCGCCCCCGCCGCCAGCTCGGCCAGGTGCTCGAGGTGGCCGCGCAGCCGCGCCACCTCCTCGTGAATGTCCGATCTGGCGGCCCACTTGACGATCTCCTGCGCCACGAGCTCCGGCTCGGCCTGGACCGCGCCGCCCAGGTCCTCGATCCTGGCCGCCAGCCGTTCCCGCAACGCATCGGCCCCGGTCGCGGCGTCCGCCACGATCCGGTCCACGAGCGAGCCGAGCGCGGCCGCGCGCCCGGCCAGGTCGGTGCGCAGGAACTCGCCCTCGCGGCGGCGCATGCGGTCGAGGTCGCCGAGCGCCGCGCCGACGGTGTCGGCAACGCGCGAGCAGACGGCCTGCCACGCCTCCCGGTCGGCGGGCAACTCCCGGACGGCCACCGCCTGCGGAAACCGCAGCAGCTCACCGGCGGTCAGTCCCGACTCGACCCAGCCGCGCAGGCGTGCCTGCTCCGCCGCGGTGACCAGCGCCTCCGCCAGCCGCTCGTTCAGATCGACCTCGACGGGCGAGTCGATCTTGAGCTGTGCGGTCACCGTCAGCTCCACCCGGCCGCGCGCCACGTGCCGCTGCACGATCCCGCGCAGCTCCTGCTCGAGCTCGGCGAAGGCCGCCGGTACGCGCACGTGCGCATCCAGATAGCGATGGTTGACGCTGCGCACGGTGACGGTCAGGTTGACCTGCTCGTCGTCGTGCGCCAGGGAGGCGAAACCGGTCATCGACTTGAGCATCATCCAGACGGGGCTGCGCCCCGAACCCCCGGCGTCCGTTTGCGGGGGCCCCATAGCCCCGCGCCACTACCGCCGAGCCGCGCTGTGCGCGGCTTGCGCCGGCTGCGCCGGCGCTGTAATCCGACGGGGCTGCGCGCCTCGACCCACGCCGCTGCCGGCCGAATTCAGACGGGCTAACGCCCCGAACCCCCGGCGTCCGTTTGCGGGGGCCCCATAGCCCCGCGCCGCTACTGAGGCGCGCCGTGCGCGCCTTGTCAGCCCGGCACCTCCTGCGTCGCTGTGCGGCGTGGGGTTTCGCCGCGGACTCCCAGCAACTGCAGCGAGTAGAGCTTGGCGTACAGGCTGTCGGGGGCCGCCAGCAGCTCCTCGTGACGGCCGGTCTCGCGCACCCGTCCCCGGTCGAGCACGACGATCCGGTCGGCGCGCCGCACGGTCGACAGGCGATGCGCAATCACGAAGGCGGTCCGGTTCAGCATCAGCCGCGCCAGCGCGTCCTGCACGAGGTACTCCGACTCGGCGTCGAGCGCCGAGGTGGCCTCGTCCAGGATCAGGATGGGCGAGTTCCGCAGCAACGCGCGGGCGATGGCCACGCGCTGGCGCTGCCCGCCCGACAGCCGCTGGCCGCGGTCGCCAATCAACGTGTCGTAGCCTTCCGGCAGCATCTCGACGAACTCGTGCGCATGGGCCGCGCGGGCGGCCGCCACCACCATCGCGCGCGACGCCGCCGGCAACGCGTACGCGATGTTGTTGCCGATCGTATCGTCGAACAGCACGGTGTCCTGCGTGACGATGCCGATCTGCGACCGGAGCGACTCGAGCGTCACGTTCCGGATGTCGACGCCGTCGATGGCGATCGCCCCGCCGGTGACCTCGTAGAAGCGCGGCACGAGATTGACCAGCGTCGTCTTGCCGGCGCCGCTCAGGCCCACGAGGGCCACGACCTGGCCGGCCGGCACCTCGAAAGAGACCCGGTCGAGCACGATCTCACCCTCACCGTAGCTGAAGCTGACCGCCCGGAACTCGATCGAGCGCTGCAGCGGCGGCAGCGGCCGCGCGCACGGGCGGTCGGCCGCCTCGCTGCGCGTGTCGAGCGTCTCGAACACCCGCTCGGCCGCCGCAATCGCCTGCTGCATGCTGGCGTTCACGCGGCTGAGCTTCCGGATCGGCCCGTACATCGACAGCATGGCCCCGATGAACAACCCGAAGTCGCCCGACGTGAGGTCGCCGGCGGCGATCTCCCGGCTGCCGTACCACAGGACCCCGACGATGCCGAAGGCCCCGAGCCACTCCATGAGCGGCGGGAGCGCCGACACCGAGCTGGTGACCTTCATGTTCGTCCGGTACAACCGCCCGGAAGCCCGGTCGAACCGTTGCCGCTCGTAGGGCTCGCCGGCGAACGCCTTGACGATGCGGTGGCCCGCGAACGCCTCCGCGGTGATATGGGACAGGTGCTCCAGCTCCACCTGGCCGCGCCGCGTCGTGCGCCGGACGCGCCGGCCCAGGCGCGCCAGCGGGTAGACGACGAGCGGGGCGCCCGTCATGCAGACGAGGGCCAGTCCGGTGTCGAGATACAGCAGGATCCCCGCGTACACGAGCAGGGTCACCGACTCGCGCAGCAGATCGCCCAGCGTCTGCGCCACCGCGTGCTGGATGCGGCCGACGTCGTTCGTGATCCGCGACATCAGCGCACCCGTGCTGGTGCGGGCGAAGAACCCGGCGGACTGGGCCAGGATGTGGCCGAACAGACGGCTCCGCAGGTCGCGGACCAGCCGCTCGCCGACGTCGGTCATCAGGTAGACGGAGAAGTACGCCGCGAGCCCCTTGCAGACGCTGAGACCGATGATGGCCGCCGTGACCCAGGCGAGCCCGGTGCGGGCGGGCAGCACGTCGTCGATGATCGGCTTGAACAGGTACAGCAGGCCGCCGGAGGCCGCCGCGTAGGCCAGCATCGCGATGGCGGCGCCCCAGAAACGGCCCCGATGCGGGTAGCCGTAACGATACAGCCGGCGGAGCTGGCTCACGATGCGTACCCGCGCGGATGCGAGCGATGCCAGCGCCAGGCCGTCTCGACGATCACGTCGAGCTCCTCGTAGATCGGCTCCCAGCCCAGCTCCGACCGCGCGCGCTCGCTCGAGGCCAGCAGCAACGCCGGGTCGCCCGGACGCCGCGGCCCCAGCTCGTGACGCACGCGCCGGCCCGTGATGCGCTCGACGGCCGCGAGGACATCGCGCACCGAGAACGCGCGGCCGTTCCCGAGGTTGTAGACGCCGGACGGCTTGCCCGCCTCGAGCGCCGCGAGCGCGAGGACGTGCGCGGCCGCCAGGTCGGAGACGTGCACGTAGTCCCGGCGGCAGGTGCCGTCCGCGGTGGCGTAGTCGTCGCCGAAGACGACCAGCGGCGGCCCGTCGGCCGCGGCTGCCAGCGCGCGCGGAATGAGATGCTCCTCGGGGTGGTGATCCTCGCCGATCTGACCGTGCGGGTCGGCGCCGGCCGCGTTGAAGTACCGCAGGCGCACGCAGCGCAGGCCGTACGCCCGCTCGTAGTGCGGCAGCGCCCGCTCGACGGCCAGCTTGGTCTCCCCGTACGCGTTGATCGGCCGCGTGGCGTGGTCCTCGGCAATCGGCGTCCGGAGCGGCTCGCCGTAGACCGCCGCGGTCGACGAGAACACCAGCAGCCCGACCGACTCGCGGACCAGCGCATCGAGCAGCGCCAGCGTCCCGCAGACGTTGTTCTGGTAGTAGCGGGCGGGGGCGGCCACCGAATCGCCTACCGAGAGCAGCGCCGCGAAGTGCATCGCGGCAGTCACGCGATAGCGGCGGATCGTCTCGCGGACCGCGGCCGTGTCGGCGATGTCGGCGGTCACCAGAGGCAGGCCGCGCACCGCCTCGCGGTGCCCGGCCTGCAGGCTGTCGAGCACGACCACGTCGCGGCCCGCCGCGCGCAGCGCGTGCGCCGCGTGGCTCCCGATGTACCCCGCCCCGCCGGTCACCAGGACGGCGCCCATTACCTCCCTATCGAGACGTAGGTGAAGCCCGCGGCGCGCATCCGCTCCGCCGTGAACAGATTACGGCCGTCGAAGATGGTCGGCGACCGCATGAGGGCGCGCATGCGTGCGAAGTCCGGCTCCCGAAACTCGTTCCACTCGGTCACGATGGCCAGCGCGTCGGCGCCCTCGAGCGCGTCGTAGGCGGTCGCCGCGTAGGCGACGCGCTCGTCCAGCACCCGGCGGGCCGTGCGCCCGGCCTGGGGGTCGTAGGCCACCACGCGGCCGCCCCGCTCCAGCACGGCCGCGGCGATGGCGATCGACGGGGCCTCGCGCATGTCGTCGGTCTTCGGCTTGAACGCCAGCCCCCAGAGCGCGATCGTCCGGCCTTCGAGCGACGTGAAGTGCGCCGCCATCTTTTCGACCAGCCGCAGCTTCTGGGAGGCGTTGACCGCCTGCACGGCCTCGAGGATCCGGCACGGATGGCCCCCGTCGCGGGCGAGCGTGGCGAGGGCCCGGACATCCTTCGGAAAGCAGCTCCCGCCGTAGCCTACGCCGGCGAAGAGGAAAGCCGGACCGATGCGGCGATCGGCCGCCACCGCGCGGCGGACCTGGTCGATGTCGCCCGCGAACTGCTCGCAGACGTTGGCCATCTCGTTCATGAACGACACGCGCGTGGCCAGCATCGCGTTCGCGGCGTACTTGCTCAGCTCGGCGCTCGTGCAGTCCATGACGAGAATGGGGGCGCCGGTGCGCGTGAACGGGGCGTACAGCGACCGCATGATCTCCGCCGCCCGCGGGTCGTCGGCGCCGATCACGACGCGGTCGGGCCGCATGAAGTCCTCGATGGCCGCGCCCTGCTTGAGAAACTCCGGATTGCTGACGACGCTGAACGGGTGCGTTGTCTCGTGGCCGACGATCTCGCGCAGGCGGGCGGCCGTGCCGGGCGGCACGGTGCTCTTCGTCACGATCAGCGTGTAGCCGCGCAGGGCCCGGGCGATGTCCCGGGCCACGCCGAGCACGTGACCCAGGTCGGCCGAACCGTCCTCCTCCGCCGGGGTTCCGACCGCGATGAACACGATCTCCGAGGCCTCGACCGTGCGGGCCAGCAACGGGGTGAACGCGAGCCGCCCCGTGCGGCGGTTGCGCAGCACGATCTCGTCGAGCCCGGGCTCGTAGATCGGGATCCGGCCCGCCTCGAGCGCCCGGATCCTGGCTTCGTCGCTGTCGACGCAGACGACCTCGTTGCCGTTCTCCGCAAGGCATGCCCCGACGACCAGCCCGACGTAGCCGGTACCTACCACGGCGATCTTCATCGACCCCGCCCCCGCAGGAAACCCTCAACGATAGCACGCGCGCCACCCCGTGCTACCATGCCCCGCGGCCGCACCTGCGCCCCACCCTCGCGTGGCAGTCCGTGCCCGAACTCGCCATCATCATCGTCAGCTACAACACGCGGGACTGTCTGGCCGCGTGCCTGCGCTCGCTCCATGCGCCGGCGCCGCGCTGCAGCCACACGATCGTGGTGGTCGACAACGGGTCGCGGGACGGCAGCGTCGCCAGCGTCCGCGCGGCCTGGCCGGCCGTGCGCGTCATCGATGCGGGCCGCAACCTCGGCTACGCCGCGGCGAACAACGCCGCCATCCGGGCCACCGACAGCGAGCTGCTCCTGCTGCTCAACAGCGATACGGTCGTGCCGCCGGGGGCCGTGGACCGGCTGGTCACGCAGCTTCGCGTGCGCGCCGAGGTGGCCGCCGTGGGACCGCGCCTGACGGATGCGGACGGCAACGTCGAGCTCTCGTGGGGACCGCCCGTCACGCCCTGGAGCGAAGCGTGGCGCAAGCTGCAGGGAGCGCTGCTGGCCCGCCGCGTGCCGGGGCTGTCGGCCTGGATCGCGCGTGCCACGCACCGCGCGCGGTACGCGGCCTGGCTGAGCGGCGCCTGCCTGCTCGTGCGCCGCGCGGACGCGCGCGCCGTCGGTCTGCTCGACGAGCGGTTCTTCCTCTACTTCGAGGACGTGGACTTCTGCCTCGCGCTGCGGCGGCGGCAGCGGCGGATGCGTTTCGTCCCCGAGGTCACGGTGATCCACCACCGCGGCCGCTCGGGGGCCGGCGAGCCCGCCGGCACGCGGACCGCCTACCGCCGCAGCCAGCTCGCCTTCTACCGCAAGCACCATCCGGCGTGGGTTCCCCTGCTGCGCCTCTACCTGCGCGCCCGGCGGGCCCTGCCATCCCCGCTGCCATAGCCCGTGGTGAAAACCCCGCGTCGCACCGAGAGCGGCCAGGCGCCCGGCTGGCAAGGCGCGGCGAGGGAGCATATTGGGCATATTGGACCCCGCCGGGGAATGGTCCAGCGCCGTCCCTTGCAGGATGCCTGGCCGCTCGAATGCGGCGGGGCGTTTTGCCACGGGCTATATTGTCACTTACGGTGCGAATCGCGATAGACGTGCGCAAGCTGCACGACTTCGGCATCGGCACGTACGTGCGCAACCTGCTGCGCCAGCTCGCCCGGCTGGACCGCGACACCGAGTACGTGCTGCTCACCCGGCCGGACGACGGCGATCTCGCCGGTCGGCTGGGCGCCAACTTTCGCGGGGTCCCGGAGGCCGCCGGCCAGTACACGTTGCGCGAGCAGCTCTCGGTTCCGATCCGTCTCGGGCGCGCGGCGCCCAACCTGTTTCACACGCCCCACTACGTCCTCCCCGTGCTGACGCCGTGCCGCTCGCTCGTCACGATTCACGACTGCATCCACCTGATCTTCCCGCAGTACCTGCCGAGCCGGCTGTCGTACGCCTACGCGCGGGCGATGTTCGCGACCGCCGTGCGCCGGGCCAGCCGCATCCTGACCGTCTCGGAGGCCTCGAAGAGCGACATCCTCCGCTTCTTCGACGTGCCGGGCTCGAAGGTCACGGTCATCCACAACGCAATCGACGAGCGCTTCCACCGGCAGCCCCCCGAGGAAGAGATCGTGCGCGTGCGCGAACGCTACCAGTTGCACGATCGATTCCTGATGTACGCCGGCAACGTGAAGCCGCACAAGAACCTCGAGCGCCTCATCGGCGCCTTCGTGCTGCTCCGGCAGGAGGGGCTCGACGACCTCAAGCTCCTCATCACGGGGAGCGAGGTCTCCCGCTACTCCACGCTGCGGCGAGCCGTGCATCGCTACAACCTGCACAAGCACGTGCGGTTCCTGGGCTATCAGTCGGAGGCCACGCTCGCGGCGCTCTACCGGCTGGCCGACGTCTTCGTCTTCCCCTCCCTGTACGAGGGATTCGGCCTGCCCCCGCTCGAGGCGATGGCCAGCGGCACCCCGGTGGTCGTCTCCAATGTTTCGTCGCTCCCGGAAGTGGTCGGCGACGCGGGGGTCCTGGTCAACCCCTACGACCCCCGGGCCATCGCCGACGGCATCCGGCAGGTGCTGACCGACCGCACCCTGCGCGACAACCTGAGGTCGCGCGGCCTGGTGCGGGCGCGGTCGTTCTCGTGGCCCGAATCGGTGCGGCAGATTCGACGCATCTACCAGGAGCTGGCCGCCGCCTGACCGGGAGCCTGTGGTGGCCGACGTTCTCCCCCTCGGCACGGAGTGGCAGGAGCCGCCGGTGCGTCCGGCCGACGTCGGCGGCGCGCGCGTCGCGCTCGTGCACGACTGGCTCACCGGGATGCGCGGCGGCGAGAAGGTGCTCGAGGCGTTGACGCAGCTCCTGCCCAGCGCCGAGGTGTTCACGCTGCTGCACGTCCCCGGCTCCGTCTCGTCGCGCCTCGACGCGACGCGGCCGCGCCGCTCCTTCGTCCAGTTCCTGCCGTGGGCGCGGCGCCACTACCGGCGCTACGTCGGTTTGTTTCCGATGGCGATCGAGCAGTTCGACCTCGACGACTTCGACCTCGTCATCAGCACCAGCCACTGCGTCGCGAAGTCGGTCGTTGCGCCCGGACGCACCCACCACCTGTGCTACTGCTTCACCCCCATGCGGTATGCCTGGGACCAGTTCGACGCCTACTTCGGGCGCCAGCGCGTCGGCTGGCTGCGCAACCGCCTGTATCGGCGCGCCTTCGCCCGCCTGGCCCGCTGGGACGCGGCGACGGCCGGGCGGGTGGACCAGTACGTCGCCATCTCGCGGCACGTCGCCGCCAGAATCCGCGAGTACTACGGCCGCCGCGCGGCGGTCGTCTATCCGCCCGTCGACACCACCTTCTACCATCCGAACGGATCGGCGCCCGGCTCCTACTTCTTGATCGTCTCCGCGCTGGTGCCGTACAAACAGGTGGACGTGGCGATAGAAGCCTGCCGGCTGGCCGGCGTGCCGCTCCGGATTGCCGGTGACGGGCCGGAGCGCGAGCGGCTGCGGTCGCTGGCCGGCCCGCACGTCGAGTTCCTCGGCCCCTGCTCGGACGCCGACATCCGCGAGCTCTATCGCGGGTCGCGCGCCATGCTGCTGCCGGGCGAGGAGGACTTCGGCATCGCCCCGGTCGAGGCGCTCGCCTGCGGCCGCCCGGTCGTGGGCCTGGCGCGCGGGGGCGCGGCGGAGACCGTGTCGCACGGCAGCACCGGCATCCTGGTGGAGGACGCGGGCGCCGAGGCATTCGCCGCCGGGATTGCGCGCGCCGCCGCGCTCGAGTTCGACGCGGCCCACATCCGCGAGCAGGCGTTGCGGTTCTCCCTCGAGCGGTTCTACGAGGAGATGCGCGGCCGGATCGAGGCCGCGCTCGCGCCCCCGGGAGGGGGCGGCGCGTGACGGTGCGGCTGACCCGGCGGCTCGCCGCGTGCCACGCGGTGGCGGACGCGCTGCTCGGCATGGCCGCCTTCGCGCTCGCGTACGCCGTCCGCTTCGAGACGGGGCTCATCGCCGCGCCCAAGGGTCAGCCGCCCTTCGGGCAGTATCTCGTCCTGATCCCGTTCATCGGGCTGCTCGTCCCGCTGGCGTTCCACCTCCTGGGCGCGTACCAGTTGCGGCGCAACCGGGCGCGCGTCGACGACTTCTTCGCGGTGCTCGTCGGCAACGTCGTCGTCGTCGTCGTCGGCCTGCTCGGCACGCTGTACTTCCAGGTCTACGTCGCGAGCCCGGCGGATCGGGCGGCGGGCACCTACGAGGTATCGCGGATCGTGTGGATGCTGTACCTGCTGCTCGGCGTCGGGTTGACGTTCTCCGCGCGCGAGGCCGTCCGGCGCGTCGTGCAGCGGCGCTTCCGGGCCGGCCTCGGCCTCAAGCGGGTGCTGATCGCGGGCGCCGGCGAGCTGGCCCGGCACGTCGCCGACAAGCTCCTCCAGCACGGCGAGTTCGGCTACCGGGTCATCGGGCTGGTCGACGACAGCGCGGACGGCGACACCACGGGCTACCGCGGACTCCCGCTGCTCGGGCAGCTTGTCGACGCCGGCGAGATCATCCGGCGGGAGCGGATCGATCAGCTCTACGTTGCGCTGCCCCTGGACGAGCACGCCAGGCTGATCGACCTGATCGAGATCGCCGACCGGGAGTGCATCGACGTCAAGATCGCGCCCGACCTGCTGCACGTCATCACGCTGCGCGCCCGCCTCGAGGATCTGGACGGCGTCCCGATCATCAACATCAACGACGTGCCTCTGCAGGGACTCAGCAGCCTCGTCAAGCGCGCCATCGACGTCGCGGTCGCCGCGGCGGCCCTGGCCGTCCTGCTGGTCCCGTTCGCCGTGATCGCGGCGCTCATCCGCTGGACCTCGCCGGGACCCGTGCTCTATCGGCAGGAGCGGATGGGGCTCGATCGGCGGCCGTTCCTCCTGCTCAAGTTCCGCTCGATGTACGACGACGCGGAGCGCGGAACCGGACCGGTTTGGGCGCGGGCGAACGATCCCCGCCGCACGCCCGTCGGGCGGATCCTGCGCCGCTTCAGCCTGGACGAGCTGCCGCAGTTCTGGAACGTGCTGCGCGGCGACATGTCGCTGGTCGGCCCGCGGCCGGAACGCCCGTTCTTCGTCGAGCAGTTCCGGGACCGCGTGCCGAAGTACATGCTGCGGCACAAGGTCCAGTCCGGACTCACCGGCTGGGCCCAGGTCAACGGCTGGCGGGGCGACACCTCGATCGAGAAGCGCATCGAGCACGACCTGTACTACATCGAGCACTGGTCGGTGTCGCTCGACTTCAAGATCCTCTGGCTGACGCTCGTGCGCGTGCTCTTTCACCGGCACGCATACTAGGATGGGGCTGCGCCCCAAGCCCCCGGCGTCCGCTTGCGGGGACCCCATCGCCCCGCGCCGCTCCCGCCGAGGCGCGCCGTGCGCGCCTTGCGGGCGGGAGCCGGCCGCGGGCTATTCCGCGGCCCAGCCGCGGACGACGTCCGACATCACCTGCACGCCGCGGCGGATGTTCTCGATCGACAGCCGCTCGTCGTTGCCGTGGACCCCGGCGCGATCAGCCAGGGGGATGGCGAACGGGCTGTAGCCGTAGGCGATGATGCCGAGGTCGCGGAGGAAGTGGCTGTCGGTGAAGCCGGTCGTCACGGACGGCACGACGGTTGCGTCCGGAAAGTGCGTCCGCGTCACCTCCTCGAGCAGGCGGAACAGGCCGGTCTCCGACGAGGAGACGGCCGGGGTGAACCCCATCTGCGTCTCGACGGCGACGTCGCGGCCCAGGATGCGACCCAGCTCCGCGAGAAACGCCTGGGGATCCTGGTCGGGCAGCAGGCGGCAGTCGAGCTCCGCCCAGGCCTCGGTCGGCACCACGTTGATCTTGTCGCTCGCACCCAGTCGCGTGATGTTGCAGGTGTTGCGCGTCAGCCCGTAGTGGCCCGGGAACTCGCGCAGCAGCGCCTCCGCCACCCCGGGCTCGCGCAGCGCCGCGTCCATGGCGGCATACCGGCTGCGCCACGCCGGCGGCATGCTCGGCGCCAGCCCCCGGAAATAGACGTCCACCGCGGGCACGATCCGCGCCTCGAACTCGTACGCCCGGAGCCGGTCGAGGGCCGCCACCAGCCGCGTCACCGCCGTCGACAGGCGGGGCCGCGAGCCGTGGCCGGGCCGCCCGACCGAGGTGAGCCGCAACCAGTACGGCACCTTCTGCGTCACCTCGACGGCCACCTGCACGTGGTCGTCCACGACCGCGCTCACCCCGCCCTCGTTGAGCACCCAGCCCACGTCGGCGAACAGCTCGGGCCGCTGCTCGACGAGCCAGCCGACGCCGAAGAACCCGCCCGCCTCCTCGTCGGCCGTCGCCATGAAGATGACGTCGCGGTCCAGCGGCACACCGGATCGATGGAGCTCGAGGAAGGCCGCGAGGTGTGCGATGCCCAGCCCCTTGGTGTCGATCGCCCCGCGGCCGTACAGCACGCCGTCGCGGATCTCGCCCGACAGGGGATCGACGGTCCAGTAGTCGGGATCCGCCGGCACCACGTCGATGTGGTGCAGCAGCACGAGATCCGGCGCGTCGCCCCCGTCCAGTCGCGCCCAGATGTTGCCGCGCCCGGGAGCCGACTCCACCATCTCGTACGGGACGCCCTCCGCCTCGAGAATCGCGGCGAAGAACCTGGCCCCGGCAATCTCGTTGCCGGGCGGGTTCACGGTGTCGATGCGGATGTACTCCCGGAGCCATTCGACCGCCCGATCCGGGAGATCGGCCGCCGCCACCTGTCCGGCGGCGGGCGTGGCGGCGAGCAGGCCGGCCGCCAGAGCGCCCAGCCACCACATTGCCGCCCGAAACAGTCCAGCCGTCCACGGTGCCTGCGCCATTCACCCCACTCCTGGTATCCAGACGACCCGGACCATAGCACATGCGCTTGGACACGGGCGGCGACAGGACGTAGACTGTGTCGGCCACCGGGCGCCGTGTCCGGCTTCAACCAGCTGGCAGCGCCGTGAAGCGAACCGTCGTCATCACCGGCGCTGCCGGCTTCATCGGGTCGCACCTGAGCGAGACGCTGATCGCGCGCGGCTACGCGGTAGTAGGCATCGACAACCTGCTGACGGGCGACGCGGCGAACGTCGCCCACCTGGCTGAGCGCGGCTTCCGGTTCGTCGAGCAGGACGTCACGAACCACATCCGCCTCGACGAGCCGGTCGACTTCGTCCTGCACTGGGCCAGTCCGGCCAGCCCGGCCGACTACCTGAACTTCCCGATCCCGACGCTCAAGGTGGGCGCCCTGGGCACGCACAACGCGCTGGGGCTTGCCCTCGCCAAGCGCGCGACGTTCGTGCTGGCGTCCACCTCCGAGGTGTACGGCGATCCGCTGGAGCACCCGCAGTCCGAGGCGTACTGGGGCAACGTCAACCCCATCGGGCCCCGGGGCGTCTACGACGAGGCCAAGCGCTTTGCCGAGGCCATGACCACGGCCTACCACCGCTACCACGGTCTCGACACCCGGATCGCACGGATCTTCAACACGTACGGCCCGCGCATGCGGATCGACGACGGACGGGCCGTCCCGAACTTCATCGCCCAGGCGCTGCGCGGGCAGGACGTGACCGTGTACGGCGACGGCGAGCAGACCCGCAGCCTCTGCTACGTCAGCGACCTGGTGGACGGGGTCATCCGGCTGATGCACGCGCAGACGACCGAGCCTGTCAATCTCGGCAATCCCCTCGAGCTCTCCATCGCCGAGCTCGCCCGCCGGATCATCGCGGCGACGGGTTCGCGGTCCACGATCGTGCACGAGCCGCTGCCCGTCGACGATCCCAGGGTGCGTCAGCCCGACATCGCCCGCGCGCGCGAGCTGCTCGGCTGGGCGCCGCGCGTCCCGCTGGACGAGGGCCTCGCCGCTACGATCGAGTACTTTCGCGCGAAGCTGCGCCGGATCCCGGCAGCGGCCTCCGATTGACGGCGTGGGCGGCGTGCGCGATGTAGTGGAAGCCGGAAGCGAGCGTCACCGCGAGCGCCCCCCAGATGCACGCGTCGACCAGGATGGACGTCCGCTCGAGGTAGTTGAACAGGAGCAGGATGCTCCCGGTGAGGATGTACACGAAGGTCGTGACCTTGCCCAGCACCGAAGGCCGGAACGTGAACCGGTCCACCGCCAGGTTCACGACCGCCACCGTCAGCACGATGATCACGTCGCGGCTGATGACCAGCACGGTCAGCCAGATGGGCAGCCGGTTCGTCAGGGCCAGGCCCGGCATCGTCAGCACCACGAAGGTCGAGACGAGGAGCAGCTTGTCGGCCATCGGATCGAGCAGCGCCCCGAGGCTGGTCCGCTGACCGGAGCGGCGGGCGATGAGCCCGTCGAGCCCGTCGGTGACCCCCGCGACGACGAACGTGATCAGCGCCCAGCCGTTGTACCCGTAGATAACGAGGATGACGAGCACGGGCACGAGCAGCAGCCGTCCCAGTGTCAACTGGTTGGCGAGCGTGAGGATGGCCATGGCGCCGCTACCGGAGCTCCCGCGCCAGACCGGCCAGACGGTCGACCGCCCGCAGCGCTTCTCCGCCGGCTACCGGCCGGGTGGGCTGAAAGGCGCCGCCGTCGAGGACGTCGAGCACGCCGGCCGCCACGGCCCGCGCCGCCGACCCGTAGCTCAGGTGACCGGGACGCATGTCGCTGAAGTCCTGCCGGCGGCCGTCCCAGCTCGCCGCCGACCCCGGATTGACGGCCGCGAAGAGGTCGAGCAGGGCGTCGACCACCTCGGCCAGCTCGCCGCGGCGCACGAGGCGCGCCGGCTCGAATCGATATCCCGCGTCGACCTGCATCACGCCGGCGCGGGTCACGTCCAGAATCCAGGCCTGGCCCCAGTGGTCGCGCGTGTCGGTGATGATCACCGTGCGTCCGGGGGCCGCCGACCGCAGCAGGTCCGCGAACCGCGAGCCGATCAGCGCCGCCAGCTCCCCGCGCGTCACCTCCGGCTGCGAGCCGATGGCGGCGATGGCCGGCGGCAGGGCAACCTGCTGCTGCCGGTCCCTGATGCGCTCGAGTCGCCGGGCAGTGTCCTCGTTCGGGTCGAGGCGATAGGCGTGGCCGAACGCCGCCGCCGCCTCCGCCAGGTTCCCGGCCGCCAGATACAGCTCGCCATCGAGGATGAACGCCGCCGGATCCGACGGATCCAGCGCCATGGCCTCCTGGGCGAGCTCGCGCGCGCGGCCTGCATCGCCCCGGCCGAGCTCGACCCGGCCGAGCTCGACCCGCAGGAACGCACTGTCGGGCGAGGTTGCGATGACACGTTCGTACAGGCCGCGCGCCTCGTCGTACCGTCCCGCCGCCGCGCTGTCGCGGGCCTGCGCGAGCTGCTCGCTGACGAGCCTGAACCGAAGCTCGCCGACGACGCGATCGACCCGCGCCAGACTGGCGTCGACGCGCAGCGCCGCCTCGAACGATCGCAGCGCTTCGGCGGTGTCGTCGAGCGCCAGCATCGATTCGCCGCGCCCGATCCACGCCGGCACGTAGGTCGCGGCCGCGGTGACGGCGCGATCGAAGTGCCCGGCGGCCTGCCGCGCGTCGCCGCGCGCCAGGCTCAGCCAGCCGAGACCCGTCTCGGCCGGATAGAAGGCCGGGCTCGACGCCAGCAGCGCCTGATACCGGCGCTCGGCGCCCGCCAGCTCGCCGGCCTGCAGGAAGGTCCACGCCTCCTCGTGGCGCCGCGCGTCGTCGGAACCCACCCACACGGCGGGCACGGTCGGGAAGAGGTAGTCGGGATACGCGGGCCTCGTCACCACCGGAACCCTCGCCGCGCAGCCGACTGCCAGCAGGACGAAGGCGACCGCAATCCGCTTCACGGCGAGCCGGCCTCCTCGCCGGGCGCCGCGCGCCGGCCGGCCGCCTGAGCGCGCCACTGCGCGATGAGGCGCCGGGGCACCTCGGCCTCGACGGACACGTGGCCGTCGCCGGCAACCTGCCGCAGGACCCGGCCGTGGCGGTAGAGCGCGGCGAGACGCTGCCGGTCGCCGGGCGCCGCCTGATCGAAGTCGAGGGTCACGCGGCTGTTCTGCATCTCGACGGCGCGGGTAATCAGCGACACGAGCGCGTCCGTCCCGAGGCCGGTGCGGGCCGAGACGCACGCCGCGTCGCCCTCCGTCCGCCGCAGGCGCGCCCGCTCGACCTCGTCGACCCGATCGCACTTGTTGAAGACGAGCACCTGCGGCAGCGACGCGGCCTCGACCTCGCCGAGCACGCGCTGCACCGCGGCGATCCGGTCGGCCCGCGCCGGGTGGGCGGCATCCACCACGTGCAGGAGCAGATCGGCTTCGGCAACGGCCTCGAGCGTGGCCCGGAAAGCCGCCACCAGGGTGTGCGGCAGCCGGTCGATGAAGCCGACGGTGTCCGAGACGAGCACGGCGCGCCGATCCGGCAGCCGCACCGGCCGCACCAGGGGATCCAGCGTGGCGAAGAGCGCACTGGACGCCGCCGCGTGGCTGCGGGTCAGCCGGTTGAACAGCGAGGTCTTGCCCGCGTTGGTGTACCCCACGAGCGCCACGGTCGGCACCGCGTCCTTGCGGCGCCGGTCGCGCGAACGGGCCCGGCGCTGCCGGACCGTGTCGAGCTCGCGTCGCAGGCGGGCGATGCGCTGGCGAATGCGCCGTCGATCGCTCTCCAGCTTCGTCTCGCCGGGCCCCCGCGTGCCGATCCCCGCCCCGAGCCGCGACATGGCGGTCCCCATCCCCGCGAGGCGCGGCAGCAGGTACTGGAGCTGGGCCAGCTCGACCTGCAGCTTGCCTTCCCGGGTCCGGGCCCGCGCGGCGAAGATGTCCAGGATGAGCTGCGTGCGGTCGAGCACGCGGCGGCCGAGCGCATCCTCCAGATTCCGGAGCTGCACGGGCGTCAGCTCGTCGTCGAAGATGACGAGCTCGACCCCGGCTTCGTCGCAGGCGGCCGCCAGCGTCCGGGTCTTGCCGCGGCCCACGAACAGCGCCGGCGACGGCCGCGGCCGCTCCTGCACCGAGCGCAGCACGACCTCGGCCCCGGCCGTGACCGCCAGCCCCGTCAACTCGTCGAGGGATGCTTCTACGGTGTGACGGCGGCGCGTGCCGAATGCCAGCCCTGCTACCGCGGCGCGTTCCAAGGGGCGGGAATGCCGCTCTGAAGCCTGACTGCGCGTCACCTCAGCGATTCTAGCACGCGGTCCCAGGCGACCACGCCGGCCCTGAGCAGCACGGGAGACGCCCCGCGCGCGTCGACGATCGTGGACGGCTCGGCCGCCGTCGCGGGACCGCCGTCGAGGACGAGCGCCACGCTCGACCCCAGCGCGCTCACGGTTGCCGCGGCAGTCGTCGGCGGCGTCGCGCCGGACCGGTTGGCGCTGGTCGCGGTCAGCGGCGCATCCAGCCCCCGCGCGAGCGCGCGCGCCAGGGGCAGGTCGGGAACCCGCACCGCGACGGTTTCGCCCTGCGCCAGGAGTCGGCCGTCGAGCGTGGCCGCCGCCGCGATTACCAGGGTGAGCGGACCGGGCCAGAACCGCCGCGCGAGCCGTCGGGCCAGCGGCGTCAGCACGCCGACCTGCCGCTCGACCTGCCGCAGATCGGCGGCAACGAGCGGCACCGCCTTGTCCGCCGCCCGCCCCTTGGCCCGAAACAGCCGCTCGACGGCCTCCGCCCGGCGCGGGTCCGCGCCGAGTCCGTACAGCGTGTCGGTGGGATACGCGACCAGCCCGCCCCGCCGCAGCACGCGCACCGCCTCCTCGACGGCGGGCGCGGCGGGCTCCAACGGGTCGACCGGGATCCGGATCGGCATAGGATCAGGCATGGAGACGACGGCGCGGACCAAGGCCCCGCAAAAGCCGCGCCGCCCGCGCGCGCCTCTCCCCCGCCAGCGGGGCGGCGCGCACGAGGACAAGACGAAGCGTCCCCCGCGACGCCGCAAGCACCGCAAGAACGACCGCGACCCGCCTGACGCAGACCCCCGGAGGGGCCACCAGTTTTAAAACCGCAGCCCCCGCCGGCCGGCCTGCTCCTTGACGTGGATCGTGTCGATGAACTGGACGCGGTGCGGATTGGTCTGCATGACGACCGAGCTCGTCCGGCAACCCTCGCCGAAGAACCGCACGCCCTTCATCAGGGCCCCCTCGGTGACGCCGGTCGCGGCGAACGTGATCTGTTGGCCCGAGGCCAGCTCGGCCGACGTGTACACCTTCCTGATGTCCTCGATGCCCATCGACCGCGCGCGCGCTTCCTTCTCCGGCGTGTCGAGAATCAACCGCCCGAAGATCTCGCCGCCCAGGCAGCGCATGGCCGCGGCGGCGATCACGCCCTCCGGCGCCCCGCCGCTGCCCATGACGGCGTGGATGCCGCTGCCGACCACCGCCGCGCCGATGGCCGCCGTGAGGTCGCCGTCGCCGATGAGCCGAATGCGCGCGCCGGCCGCCCGAATCTCGCCGATCAGGCCCGCGTGCCGCTCCCGCTCGAGGACGACGACGACGAGGTCCGACACCTCGCGGTCGAGGCACTTGGCGATCTGCTGCAGGTTGTGCGCGACCGGCGCGTCGAGATCGACCGACCGCTTCGACTGGGCCCCGACGACGAGCTTCTGCATGTACACGTCGGGCGCATGCAGCAGGCCGCCCCGCTCGGACGCCGCCAGCACCGCGATGGCGCGCGGCGCGCCCGTCGCGCAGAGATTGGTCCCCTCGAGGGGATCGACCGCGATGTCGATCTCCGGCAGTCCCTCGGCGCCCGCGGCGCCGCGACCGACGCGCTCGCCGATGTAGAGCATCGGCGCCTGGTCGCGCTCCCCTTCGCCGATCACCACCCGGCCGTCGATGGGCACGTGGTCGAGCCGCGCGCGCATCGCCTCGACCGCGACCCGGTCGGACCGGTGGCGGTCGCCCTGCCCCATCGTGTGGGCGCAGGCGATGGCCGCCTGCTCCACCACATCGAGAAACGCCTGTGACAGTTCCTCAGCCCGCATCGCGCTCCCTCGGCGCAGACTCCCGCCCGGCCGGCGCCGCCTCGCGGTACGGCGGCAGCGTGCACCGCGCCTCCCTGTCGATGCGGTACCCCAGCGCGTAGTCGGCCTGCATCAGCTTGTGAATCTCGCGGGTGCCCTCGTAGATTACCGCGCCCTTGCAGTTGCGGTAGAAGCGCCCGACCGGGTATTCGTCGGAGTACCCGTTGGCACCGTGAATCTGGACGGCATCGCCTGCCGCGCGCTCGGAAGCCACGGTCGCGAACCACTTGGCCAGACCGGTCTCGCGCGTGTCGCGCCGGCCGCGGTTCTTGAGCCAGCCGCTGCGCAGCCACAGCAGACGGGCCGCCTGGTAGTCGGACTCCATCTGCGCGATCATCTCCTTCACGAGCTGGTGCTGGCTGATCGGCACGCCGAAGGTCCGGCGCTCGGTCGCGTATCGCACGCTGGCGTCCCGGCAAGCCCGGATGAGGCCGGTGGCGCCGGCCGCCACCGTGTAGCGCCCCTGGTCGAGCGCGAACATCGCGATCTTGAACCCCTCGCCTTCCCGGCCGAGCAGGTTGGCCTCGGGCACCTCCACCTCGTCCAGCTTGAAGAACCCGGTGTTCCCGGCCAGAATGCCCCACTTCTCCTCGAGCGGCCCGCTGGAGAAGCCGGTGTACGCCCGCTCGACGATGAACGCGCTGATCCCCGAGACGTCGCGCCGCTGCTTCTTCTCGCGGTCGCTCCAGGCGAAGACGAGAAAGTGATCCGCCACGTCGGCCAGCGAGATCCACGTCTTCTCCCCGGTCAGCACCCAGTAGCCGTCGCGCTTCACGGCGACCGACTGGATGCCCCGCACGTCGCTGCCCGCCCCCGGCTCGGTCAGGCCGTAGCCGCCGATCTTCTCGCCGCGCGCCTGGGGGACGAGATACCGCCGGCGTTGCTCCTCCGTGCCCCAGCTCAGCAGGCTGAGCGAGTTGAGCCCCGCGTGCACCGACATGATGACGCGCAGCGACGTGTCGAGGTACTCGAGCTCCTCGCAGGCCAGCCCCAGGCTGACGTAGTCCATGCCGGCACCGCCGTACTCGGCTGGAATGCTGATGCCCAACAGGCCGAGCGACGCCATCCGGGGCAGGATGCCCGCGTCGAACCGATGCTGGCGATCGAGGTCGTGGATGCGGGGAGCGATCTCGCGGGCACCCCATTCCCGGACGGATTGCTGCAGCAGGCGCTGTTCTTCCGTGAGCTCCAGGTCGATCATCTGCGGCGCACGCTCCTACTCCTGTCGCACGACGACGGCGCCCCCCCGCTCGACGCCCAGCCGCTCGACGGCGCTGGTCGAGTTCGCCGCGAATTCGAGATGCTCCGTGCTTCCGAACAGGGCGCAGACCTCGTCCTCGCCGATGTCCGCGTAGGTCTCCACGAGGCGGTCGATGCCGTGCGGGCCGACCTCTATCTGGATGCCCCCCTGCTGCGCCAGCCGATCGAAGGTCTTCCGATCGATGTTCGACACGAGGTTGCCGAACCGATCGACGCGCAGCACGCACCCCACGATGCGGTCGGCCGCCAGCTCGGGCACCGGCAGGTCGAGGGTGCGGTAGTCGGTCACGGGCCGGCCGAGCGCCGAGAGCTGCACGCCCTTCGCGAGCCAGGCCGCCGCCGGCGCGAAGCGGTCGCGCCCCTCGAACGTCCGGCTCACCGTCGGCCGGGCGTAGCGGCGCTCGGTCAGCTCGACGACGCGCCGCGGCGGCGCTTCGTCGAGAACCGCGGTGAGCACGCCGTTGTCGGGCGCGACGAAGCGGTGGTCGCCGGTGTCGGCCGCGACGCCCCGGCGCTCGGAGCCGACGCCGGGATCGATGACCACGAGGAAGACGCTTCCGGCGGGAAAGTAGCGGTAGGTCGCCGCGAGCTCGAGGCCCGCGGTGAGCACGTCATGGGCCGGGATGTCGTGCGAGATGTCGACCAGCGTGGCATCGGGGCAGATGCCGAGAATGACGCCCTTCATGGCGCCCACGTAGTGGTCCCGGGTTCCAAAGTCGCTCAACAAGGCGACGACGGGTCGCGCCATTCACCCCACACCCCTGCGCCCGGCGGCAGGCTCGATCACGTCAACCTGCTCTGGCCACCACGGACGACTTCCGGAACATCACCTCGCGCATCTGACTCTTCAGCCGGATGGCGCCGGCGATGTTCAGCGAACGGAACAGCTTCGCGACCTCGCGGCTCTGGAGCACGCGCGACGGGCGCGGCACGGCGTCGTTGCAGACTCGCCAGCGGAGGCTTTCCTCGTCGACGATCTCGTACTTGACCCGGCGCGGGTCCGACATGCTCTCCGTGCGGTGGTACAGCAGCAGGGCGCCGCCCGGGCGCAGGATGCGGGCCAGATCGTCCGCCAGATCCTGCCCCGCGCTCGGACTCAGATAGTCGAATATGTCCCAGCACAGGATGCCGTCGACGCTCTCGTTCGCGTACTGGAGCGGCGGCGGCACCACGCTGTCGGCCGCCTCGCCCAGCGGCAGCTTGTCCAGCAGATCCTCGATGAAAATCCTGCAGGCCACGTGCTCGCCCAGAAACGCGACGTTGCCTTCGGTGGCCGGGCCCAGCTCGACCACGATCGGCTCGGGCCGCTTGCGCAGCGCGTCGACGAAGTTGGCCAGCAGGCACGCGGAGCGCACCTTGGCGGGATTGAGAGGCACCGCGCCGATCGGGTCCCGCTGGCGCGGCCCCAACCTGGACATGAGGGCGCCGATCATTGGTCCTCCCCGGGAGTTGCGCTGGTTCCCGGAACCAGACGGGATCGGGGAACGAGGCTACGGCTTGGGCCCCCCCCCCCCAGACCCCGACCCCGGCCCCGGTCCCGGGCCAGCCTGTCTCTGCTGCCCGCCACCAGGCTTGCCGGCTTGACCACGCCGCATGTCGATGCTGCCGCGAAAGGTGGCGCCCTCGGCAATTGCCACTCGCGGCGCGGCGATATCTCCCTCGACCGAGCCTTCCTCGCGAATGCTGATCCGCTCGGAAGCCGCGATGTTGCCGGTAACCTCGCCAATCACGACGATGGACTTTGCAGACACCTGCGCCTTGAGCTTCGCGTTGGAGCCGATCGTCAGCACGTGCTCGCTCAGATCGACCTTCCCCTCGACCCGACCCTCGATTGTCAGGTCTTCCTTTCCGCTCAGCTCACCCTTGACGACGATCGACTTGCCAATAGTCACAACAGCAGGCCCGGATGATGTCACTCTGTTCTCCCCACGCCGTTTCTCAACCTCGCTCGACAAAGGCTTCGCATCCGACTGCAGGTCGATCTTCAACTCGGAAGAGCCGGTGCCCTCCTCGCGCTTCCACATCGCGGCCATCAGAACTCCTATTCTGCGCCACCGCGGCGATGCGGGCGCAGAGCCTGCAGTATACGGGGAGGCGCCCGATCCTGTCTAGCAGCCCGCCGGCCGGGAAATTCCCGATGGTAAGATCGGGGAAATGCACGTGTACCTCGACCACAACGCCACGACGCCGCTCGATCCGGCGGTGATCGAGACCACCGTGGCCGTCCTGCGCGGCGAGTTCGGCAACGCGTCGAGCGTGCACACGTTCGGACAGACAGCCAAGTCCCGGCTCGACGCGGCGCGCGCGGCGGTTGCCGACCTGATCGGCGGCCGGCCGCAGGAGATCGTCTTCACGAGCGGCGGTACCGAGGCGGACAACCTGGCGCTCCGGGGCGTCGCCGAGGCCGCCGGGGCGCGGCGGCAGATCGTCGCGAGCGCCATCGAGCACGAGGCGGTTCTCAACACCCTGAAGGCGCTCGGCCGGCGGGGGTGGACGACGACGCTGCTCCCGGTGGACGACAGCGGCATCGTGTCTCCGGAGACGCTCGAGGCGGCGCTGAGCCCCGCAACCGCCCTCGTCTCGATCATGCACGCCAACAACGAGATCGGCACGATCCAGCCGATTGCGGAGCTGGCGGCGATCGCGCATGCGCAGGGCGCCCTGTTCCACACGGACGCGGTGCAGTCGATCGGCAAGATCCCGGTCGACGTGGAGCGTCTCGGCGTCGACCTGCTGTCGCTGTCGGCCCACAAGTTCAACGGCCCGCAGGGCGCGGGCGCGCTCTGGGTGCGGCGCGGCCGGCGGCTGGTCGCGGCCACGACGGGCGGCGGGCAGGAGCGGCGCCGCCGGGCGGGTACCGAGAACGTGTCGGCCATCGCCGGGCTGGGCGCCGCCGCCCGCATCGCGAGGGCCAGGCTGGAGGCCGGACAGTGCGACGTCGCGGCCCTGCGGGACCGCCTCGAAGCCGGCATCCTGGCCAGCGTGCCGGGCACCGCCGTCAACGGCGATCCGGCCCGCCGGGTGCCCAACACGACGAACATCAGCTTCGACCGGGTCGAAGCCGAGTCCCTGCTCATCGCGCTCGACCTGGAAGGAGTGGCCGTCTCCACGGGATCGGCGTGCTCCTCCGGCACGCTCGAGCCGTCCCACGTGCTGCGCGCCATGGGCTTCCCTCCGCATCGCACCCAGAACTCGATCCGCTTCAGCCTCGGTCTCGGCAACACGACCGAGCAGATCGACCACGTGGTCGACGTCATGCCGCGGGTCGTCGAGCGTCTCCGGGCGCTGTCGCGCACCGGCCAGCACGTCGGCGCGTGAAATCATGCGCATCGTGGCCGCCATGTCCGGCGGCGTCGACTCGTCCGTGGCCGCGGCGCTCCTGGCCGAGGAGGGCCACGACGTCGTCGGCCTGTCGATGCAGTTGTACGATCAGCGCGAAGGCGGGCAGCAGTTCGGCAGTTGCTGCACCCTCGACGACCTCCACGACGCCCGCCGCGTGGCCGCCATGCTGGGCATTCCGCACTACATCGTCAACTTCGAGCGGCAGTTCGACGAGCAGGTGGTGTCGCGCTTCGTGGGCGACTACACGGCCGGGCGCACGCCCATCCCGTGCGTCCGCTGCAACAGCGACCTGAAGTTCACCGCCCTGCTGCAGCGGGCGCACGGCCTGGGCGCGGCCGCGGTCGCAACCGGGCACTACGCGCGGGCGGAGCGGTCGGCGGACGGCACGTATCTGCTCCAGCGCGGCGTGGACGAGGCCAAGGACCAGTCGTACTTCCTGTTCGGCCTGACGCAGGCCCAGCTCGCGTGCGCGAGCTTCCCGCTGGGCGCACGGCGCAAGCCGGAGGTCCGCGCCTATGCCGAGGCCCGGTCCCTGCCGGTCGCGCGCAAGCCGGACAGCCACGAGATCTGCTTCGTCCCGGACGGCGACTACGCCGCGCTCGTGGCGCGCCGGGCGCCGGACGCACTGCGGCCGGGCCGCATCGTGGACGGCGCGGGCCGGACGCTCGGGCGGCATGCCGGCGTCCACCGCTTCACGGTCGGCCAGCGCCGGGGCCTCGGTATCTCCGGACCGGTCCCGCTGTACGTGACCGGGCTGGACGCCGCGTCGGGGCGCGTGACGGTGGGGCCGCGCGCCGCGCTCGAGCGATCCACGCTGCGCGCGAGCGCGGTGAACTGGATTGCCGGACGCGTACCGTCGAGCCCGCTGCGCGTGGCCGCGCAAATCCGGCACCGGCACGCCGCGGCCCCGGCGCAGGTCAGCGTCCTGGAAGACGGCGCCGCGCACGTCGAGTTCGACGCACCCCAGCCGGCCATCACGCCCGGGCAGGCGGTGGTCTTCTACGACGGTGCGACGGTTCTCGGCGGAGGCTGGATCGACAAGTGACGGGCGGCGGGAGCAGGCGCCGAGCCCCGGTGGTCAAGACGCTGCCGGCAGACTCTCGAGGTAGCGCTCCGCGTCGATCGCGGCCATGCAGCCCGACCCGGCGGCGGTGACCGCCTGCCGGTAGACGTGGTCCTGCACGTCGCCGGCCGCGAACACGCCGGCAACGCTCGTCCGCGCGCCGCCGCGCGGCACGATGTAGCCGGCGGCATCGAGCTCGAGCTGGCCCTCGAACAGGCGGGTATTGGGCGTATGCCCGATCGCCACGAACACGCCCTCGACCGACAGGGTCTTCCGCTCGCCCGTCTTCACGTCGCGCAGGACGATCCCGGTCACCACACCCTTCTGCGTGTCCGTGACCTCCTCCACGACCGCGTTCCACTCGAACGAGATCTTGGGATTCCCGAGCGCCTTGTCCTGCATGATCTTCGACGCGCGCAGCGTGTCGCGCCGATGCACCACCGTCACGTGCGAGGCGAACTTCGTCAGGAACGTGGCCTCCTCCATCGCCGAGTCGCCGCCGCCGACGACGGCAATCGGCTTGTCGCGGAAGAAATAGCCGTCGCAGGTCGCGCAGGTCGATACGCCATGGCCCATCAGCGCACGCTCCGAGGGCAGCCCCAGCAACCGGGCCGACGCACCCGTGGCGATGATGAGCGCCCGTGCCCGGTACGTGTCGTCGCCGGTCGCCACGGTGAAGCTGGGGGTCTTCAGGTCGACGTTCACGACGTCGCCGCGCATGAACTCGGTGCCGAAGCGCTCGGCCTGCGCGCGCATCTCCGCCATCAGGTCCGGCCCCATGACCCCGTCGCGGAACCCCGGGTAGTTCTCCACGGCGGTGGTGAGCATCAACTGGCCGCCCGACTCCAGCCCCTCGATCAGCAGCGGCCTCAGATTGGCGCGCGCGGCATAGAGGGCGGCCGTCAACCCCGCCGGACCCGATCCGATGATGATGACGTCGCGCATGGCGGGGCTCAATCGGCCGGCCCGACTCCCGAGGCAGCCAGCGCCGCGCTGTTCCGCGACACCCAGGTGGCAAGCCGCCGCGTTTCGGAGAACCGCCGCTCCCCCGGGCCGGCGCCGAGCACCACGAGCGACAGCGGGTCGTGATCGGGCAGCTTCACGACCGTGGCCAGGCAGTAGCCGGACGCGTCGATGTAGCCGGTCTTGCCCCCGTGGACGAGCAATCGCCCGCGCAGGAGCCGGTTCGTGTTGCGCACGGTCAGCCGGCGCCGGCTGGTGCCCAGCCGGTGCTGCTGCTTGCGCATGATGCTGGAGACGACGGGACGCTTCGTGGCGTGCGCGATGAGCCGCGAGACATCGTAGGCCGTCGAGACGTTGCCGCTGTCGAGCCCGGACGGATCCGTGAAGGCGGTGTCACGCAGGCCGAGCGTGGCCGCCATCGCGTTCATCTGCTCCACGAACCCGGCGGTGCCCCATGGCGAGACGCGCGCGAGCGCGCGCGCGGCGACGTTGTCCGACGCCACCAGCGCCAGATGCAGGAGGTTGTAGAGCGACACCACCTCGCCGCGGCGGAGGTACGTCGTCGACGCGCGCCGGACGTCGCGCCGGGAGATCACGACGTCGCCATCCAGGTCCGGACGCGGCTCGAGGAACACGAGCGCCGTCATCACCTTGGTGATGCTCGCAATGGACCGCTGCTCGAAGCCGTTCGACTCCCACAGGATCTCGTGGGTCGTCGGGTTGTAGATCATCGCGGCGCGGGCGCGGATGCGCGGCTGCCGCAAGTCGGCGACGTCGAGCAGCCGGGGCGGATCGCTGGTCGGGTCCAGCGCCGGCCGCGACGCGGGAAGGGCGGCAGCCGGCCCGGCGTGCGGCGCCTGGCCGACCGCCCCGAAGGAGAAGACGAACGCGGCGACACCGGCGAGCAGGACGGCGCCGCGCGCGGAAACGAACCGTCCGACCAGGGACATCCCCTTCCGCGCCCTGTGCGCCCGCACGTCAGGCATTCCGCAACGACGCTCAGCCTCCCGCGCTCGTGAGGACCGGCTGCTCCTGCTGCCGCGGGAACGAGTAGTGGGTGCGGTGCCGCACTTCCGCGCCCTCCCGGTTGATTTCCACCTGCAGCCGCCGTGTGCGGAACGTGGGATCCGGATTGCTCGAATAGAAGCCGAGCACGTAGTAGTCGCTCGTCTCCGCGTCGATCTCCTCCAGCGCGTCCTCGAAATCGTTGCGGTTCACGACGGCCATGCCGCCGGTCAGCTCCGACAGCAGCCGCAACGAGTTCTGGGTCTGGAAGACGTGGTCGCGCCACTCCCGCAGCGGCACGTCGTAGCCGATGTCCGGCCCGGCCACCAGCCCCCGCGGATCGATGGTGTAGAACGAGGCGTTCGCGCGGTTGGCCGCGAGCGTGAGCTGCTTGAGCTCGAGCGCCAGGTCGCTGTCCGCGAAGACCGTGCCCTGCCGCTCGTTCACGTTGAACATGTCGATGTCGCGGTCGGTGACGCCCTGGTAGAAGGAATCGTTGGCGTTGGCCGCCTCCTGGATGCTGCCAATCGCGCGGCCGATGGGGCTCTGCCGGAACCGCTCGTACTCGTACGGGTTGAAGTCGTAGCCGCTGCTCAGGTAGACGAACACCTTGCGGCGGTTCTCGACGTCCTCGAGGTTGCGCACGATGTCGCGCGCCAGCTTGAAGGCCTTGTGCGCGCGCCAGCGCAGCTCGCCCGGGCCGCCCGGGCCGCCCGACAACTGCTCGATCATCTCCTGGTTGGAGAAGCCGTCGCCCGTGATGCGCCCCATCGCCGAGTACAGCAGCGCCCGGTCGTAGGTCATCTGGACGTTGATGGCGGACGGGCCGCTCGAGACGATGCCGAACAGGTCGCCCTCGTGGATCAGCGTGTCGGCGATGGTCTCGAACACCTGTCGGATCTTCGGCGTCAGGCTCGTGTTCAGATGGAGGTCGTCGACGAAGAGGATGAAGATGCGGCCCGCGGTGTCGTTCACCGGCCGGGACGGCGGCAGCACGATGCCCTCCTGCACCGGCGCCGGCGGCAGCAACTGGTTGTAGACGCGCCCGCCGTGCACGAGCACCAGCGAGGCAATCTCCTGCGGGTGTCCGTCCTCGAGGACGGTGATCTCGTCCCGGGTCAGGTCCGGTATGAATACGCCGTTCTCATCCCGGGCGATGACGTCCGTCGTCACCAGGGTGACGCCGGACCGGAAGATGGGCGCCTGGCTGCCCGTGAGGATGCGGCCGACGTCCTCCGGGCCGAGCCGCTCCTGGCCCGGCGGCTGCGCGCCGGCGACGGCGCCCAGCGCGACGACCGCGACCGCCGCGCACGCCCAACGTCCCGCCGCGCGTGTATACGAGCGTCTGGAAGTACGCATAATGACTCGCATTATAGCAAAGCTCCGGGCGGCATTACGACGGCGAATCGTCGCCCGTGCCGGCGGCGCGGCGCGTGCGCGGCCGGCGCCGGCCGAGGCTGCCGCGGATGGCCTCGGCCTCGGCCTCGAACCGCTCGATGCCCCGCACGGCGTCCTCCGTCGTGGCCCAGCCGTCGGGGTTGAGAGTCTCCGCCCGCGCCCGCAGCGCATCGCGCGCCTCGGGATCGATGCGCTTCTCGGCAATCCGAACCTTGACCTCCGCATAGCGCGCCCGCAGCCGCTCGAGCATCTCGTCGCCCATCAGCGCCACCACGGGATGCCGCCACGCCGGAGCCGGCTCGTCCGCCTCGAACTCGGGCATCGCCTCCGGCTCCTCGGGCATGGACTCCGGCGCGGGCGGCGTCGGCTCGGCCTGCTGCGCGCGGCGCGGGCGCGGTTCGGCGCCGCCCGCGGCCGACGGCCGGGCCGCCCGCCGCGAACCGGCGCCGCGGCCCGGCCGCGCGGTCCGCTGCGCCTTCCCGGGGCGCTCGGCATCCGGCGGGGGCGGCGGCTGGACCTTGAGCATGCGGCCCCAATCGAAGGCCAGGCTCGGGTTGTTCTCCTCGAGCGCACGGATGGCCTGCTCGTCGAGCGGATGGCGGCCGACCCGGACACCGGGCGGCGTCCGGAACCAGTACAGCAGGCGCGGCTTGGACTCCCCCTCGCGGCGGAAGGTATGCAGGACGTAGGTGTGCTCGTAGCCGCGCCGGTTGCGCGAGAACCGCAGGTATGGCATCGGAACAGAGTAGTACCATACCAAGCGTGAACGACAACTTCCTGCGGGCCTGCCGCCGGGAGCCGGTCGATGTCACGCCGGTCTGGTTCATGCGGCAGGCCGGCCGCTACATGGCGGAGTACCGGGCCATCAGGGCCCGCCACACCCTGCTGGACATCTGCCGGCGACCGGAACTGGCGGCCGAGGTCACCCTGCAACCGGTCGAGCGGCTCGAGGTCGACGCGGCCATTCTCTTCTCGGACCTCCTGTTGCCGCTCGAGCCGATGGGCATCCCGTTCGATTTCGTCAAGAACGAGGGTCCCGTCATCGAGCGCCCCGTCCGTGCGGCCGAAGACGTGAGCCGGCTCCGCCGCTGCGACCCGCGGGAGGCGCTGCCGCACGTGCTGGCCACGATCCGGCTCGTGCGGCACGAGCTGGACGGACGCGTGCCGCTCATCGGCTTTGCCGGGGCGCCCTTCACCCTCGCCTCCTACGCGGTGGAAGGCGGCGCGTCGCGCAGCTACACCCGCACGAAGGCGCTGATGTACGGCGAGCCGGCCGTCTGGCACGACTTGTGCGATACCCTGGCCACGGTCGTCAGCGAGTACCTGCTGGCCCAGGTCGAAGCCGGCGTGCAGGCCGTCCAGTTGTTCGACTCGTGGGTGGGCGCCCTGTGCGTGCGCGACTACCACGAGTTTGCTCTGCCCCACACCACGCGCATCCTGCGCGCGGTGCAGGCAACCGGCGTGCCGGTCATCCACTTCGGGACCGGCACCGCCACCCTGCTCGAAGCGATGGCCGGGGCCGGCGGCGACGTGGTCGGCGTGGACTGGCGCATTCCGCTCGACGAAGCGTGGGAACGGATCGGCGCGGACAAGGCGGTGCAGGGCAACCTCGACCCGACGCTGCTGCTGGGACCGATCGACCGCCTGCTGGCGGGCGCCGACCGGGTCCTCCGACAGGCGGCGGGCCGACCCGGGCACATCTTCAACCTCGGGCACGGCATCCTGCCGGAGACGCCTGTCGAGCACGTCCAGGCGCTGGCGCAGTTCGTCCACGCCCGCAGTGCCTGAAGCCGACGTCGACGTAGCCGTCGTGGGAGGCGGCATCAGCGGGCTGGCCGCCGCCTACGAGCTGCAGGCGCGCCGCGTCCCGCACGTGCTGCTCGAGCGCTCCTCCCGGCTCGGCGGCGTCGTCCGCACGGAGCAGGTCGACGGGTTCACGATCGACGGCGGCCCGGACGCGCTGCTGGTGCAGAAGCCGGCCGCGATTGAGCTGTGCAGCGAGCTGGGACTGGGCGGCCGCCTCGTCCCGACGCTGCAGCCCCGCACCGCGTTCGTCCTGCGCGCCGGCCGGCTCCACGCGCTGCCGGACGCCTCGGTGCTGGGCGTCCCCACCCGGCTGCTGCCGCTCGCGACGACCCGGCTGCTCTCGCCGCGCGGCCGGGTCCGCATGGCCCTGGAGCGCTTCGTGCCCCGCCGGCCGGCCGGCGACACGGACGACGAGTCGATCGCGTCGTTCTTCGGCCGCCGCTTCGGCCGCGAGGTGGTCGACTACATCGCCGAGCCCCTGCTGGCGGGCATCCACGCCGGCGACGTCGAGCGCCTGTCCGTACGTGCGCTGTTCCCGCGGCTGATCGAGGCGGAAGCGCAGCACGGCAGCATCATCCGGGGGCTTGGCTCGCTGCGGAGCGGACGGCCGGCGCACGGCCTGTTCCGGTCGCTGCCGGGCGGCATCGGGGAGATGGTGGCGGCCCTGGTCCGCGCGCTGGACCCCGGCGCCGTCCGGACCGGCGTCGGCGTGGCGCGCCTCGCCGGCCCGGGCCCGTACCGGCTCGAGCTGACCAGCGGCGAGCCGGTCTCCGCACGCCAGGTCGTGCTGGCCGTGCCGGCGTACGTCGCAGCCGAGCTGGTGCGCCCGCTCGACGCCGACCTGGGGGCGCTCTGTGCCGCCATTCGCTACACGTCGACCGCCACCGTGGCGCTGGGCTATGCCCGCCCGGACGTCGGCCACGCGCTCCGCGGCACGGGGTTCGTCGTGCCGCGCGTCGAGCGCGGGGTGTCGCTGATGGCGGCCACGTGGGTGTCCTCGAAGTGGCCGCACCGCGCGCCGGCCGGCCACGTGCTGCTGCGCGGCTTCCTCGGCGGCGCGCGCGACGGCGCTGCGCTGGCGCGGGCGGACGCCGACCTGATCGACTGCGTCCACCGCGACTTCCGGAAACTGCTGGACGTCCGGGGTGCGCCCGCCGTCGCCCGCGCCTACCGCTGGCCGCGGCTGAACCCCCAGCACGAAGTCGGCCATCTGGCGCGGCTGGCCGCCATCGACGCCCGGCTCGACCACCTGCCGGGACTCCGTCTGATCGGGGCCGCCTTCGGCGGCGTGGGGCTGCCGGACTGCATCGCCCAGGGCCGCGCCGCGGCCGCGAACGCCGCGCGGGCGCGGTAGCCGGCGTCGCGCCGCGTGCTATATTCACCTGGACAGTGCAGGACGCGACGCGGTCCCTACAAGCCAGGAGTCTCCCGATGACCCGCAAGTCTCTCTTGTTTTTGACACTCGCAGTGTGCGCGTTCGCCGCAGCGTGCGGCGGCGACACGGCCGAGGAAGCAGTCCCCGAACCGATGCCCGAGCCGGAGGCCGAGGCGGCCGCCGAGCCGCCGACCTCGACGCCCGAGATGCTGGGCGGGGGCAAGGCGATGGAAGTCCACCCCGGACAGGCCGGCAGCCCGCACGTCCAGGTCGACTGGATGATCGACGACGCCAGCATCTCCATCAGCTACGGCCGACCGTACCTCAGGGAGCGGGTGGTCGGCGAGAGCGTCGAGCCGATGGGCAGCATGGTATGGCGGCTGGGCGCCGACGAGGCGACCACCCTCGTCACCGACAAGGACCTGATGATTCGCGACGCCCACATCCCGGCCGGCGAGTACACGCTCTGGGCCGCGCACATGGGCGACGAGTTTCACCTCATCGTCAACAGCCAGACCGGCCAGTGGGGCACGCAGTACGACGCGGGCCAGGACGTGGCGCACATCGCGATGGACGTGGAGGACCTCGACCCGCCCGCCGATCAGTTGACGCTGTCGGTGACGAGCGACATGTTCGGGTTCGAGTGGGGCCAGATGGCCGCGTCGGTCCCGATCACCATCCACGACTAGGCAGCTTCCATCAGACGGGGCTGCGCCCCGAACCTCCGGCGCCGACTCCGGTTTGGTGTGGAGGTATGGCATGGTAGCCACGAGACGCACGGCCGGCTTCGCCGCCGCACTCGCTCTCGCGGCGGCTTCGTTCCCGTCCGCCCAGCAGGCGCCGGCGCGGGTGGTGGACGACGCCGCGCTCGCGGCCGAGACCCCGGGCCACGACTGGCTCGCGTTCGGCCGCACCTACAGCGAGCAGCGCTTCAGCCCGCTCGCGCAGATCGACACCGACACGGTCGGCCGCCTCGCGGTGGACTGGTACGTCGATCTGCCGGGCGACCGCGGCCTGGTCTCGACCCCGCTGGTCGTGGACGGCATCATGTACTTCGTCCGCAGCATGAACGTCGTGCGGGCCGTGGACGCGGCCACCGGCGCCCTGCTCTGGGAGTACGACCCCGACGTCGCGGGGCATGCCAATCGCCGCCTGCGGGTGGGCTGGGACCACAGCCGGGGCATCGCGTTCTGGAAGGGCAAGGTGTACGTCGCCACGTGGGACGGGCGGCTGAACGCGGTCGACGCCGGGACGGGACGCGAGCTGTGGAGCACGCTGACCATCGATCCGGGCGCCCCGTTCTACATCACCGGCGCCCCCAAGGTGTTCAGGGGCAAGGTGCTCATCGGCAACGGCGGCACCGAGAACGGGGCCGCCCGCGGCTACGTCACAGCCTACGACGCCGAGACCGGCGAGCAGGCGTGGCGCTTCCACATCGTGCCGGGCAATCCCGCGGACGGATTCGAGAACGAGGCGATGGCCATGGCGGCCGACACCTGGACGGGCGAGTGGTGGGAGTTCGGCGGCGGCGGGAACGCCTGGCACGGCTTCACCTACGATCCCGAGTTCGACGCCGTCTACATCGGCACCGGCAACGGGTCGCCGTGGAACCGGAAGATCCGCAGCCCCGGCGGCGGCGACAACCTGTTCCTGTGCTCCGTCGTGGCGCTCGACGCGGACACCGGCGAGTACCGCTGGCACTACCAGACGACGCCGGGCGAGACCTGGGACTACAACTCGAACATGGACATCGTGCTGGCCGATCTCACGATCGACGACCGGCCGGTGAAGGCGCTGATGCATGCGCCCAAGAACGGCTTCTTCTACGTCATCGACCGCTCCGACGGGCGCCTGATCTCGGCCGAGCCGTTCACCGAGGTCACCTGGGCGAGCGCCGTCGACACGGCCACCGGCCGGCCCGTCGAGGTGCCCGGCGCGCGCTACGAGACCGCCCCCGCCCTGATCTCGCCCGGACCGATCGGCGGCCACAGTTGGCACGCGATGTCGTACAACCCGGAGACCGGCCTCGCGTACATCCCGACCATCCATCTCTCGTACCAGTTCACGGACGAGGGCGTCGACGTCGACGGCTGGCGCTCGCCCGTGGGCCGATCGGACACGGGGGTCTCCACGCGCCGCCTCGGCTCCTCGCGCCCCGACGACGTGATCGGGTCGCTGCAGGCCTGGGATCCGGTGCGCCAGGAACAGGTGTGGGAGGTCCCGCTGGAGGGCATGTGGAACGCCGGGACGCTCACGACGGCGGGCAACCTGGTGTTCCAGGGGCGGGCCGACGGCAACCTCGTCGCCTACGACGCGGCTAGCGGAGCCGAGCTGTGGCGCTTCCACGTCGGCTCGGGCATCTCCGCGCCGCCGATCACCTATGCGATCGACGGCCGGCAGTACGTGGCCCTGCTGGTCGGCTGGGGCGGCGCCATGGCCGGCGTGGGCGGTCCGAGCGAGGCCGCCCACGGCTGGTCGTACGGCGTGCACCCGCGGCGCCTGATCGTCTTCGCGCTCGGCGGCGGCGCCGAGCTGCCCGCGTCTCCCCCACCCCGCGTTCCGGTGCCGGTCGAGGCGCCCTTCTTCGAGGTGGATGCCGGCCTGGCCCAGCAGGGCGCCCGGGAGTACGGCGGCGTCTGCAGCTCGTGCCACGGGCGCGGCGCCATGTCGTCCGGCATGGCTCCCGACCTGCGCGCATCGGGCGCCGTGCTGTCGGCGGCGGCGTTCGCCCGCGTCCTCCGGGAAGGCCGCAACGCGCAGGGCATGCCCGCCTACCCCGAGCTGAGCGACCAGCAGCTCACCGCGTTGCGCCACTACATCCGCGACCAGGCCGAGCGCGACCTGGCCGGCCGCTAGCGTCAATCAGGCGGGGCTGCGCCCCGGACCCCCTTGCGGGGGCCCCTTCGCCCCGCGCCGCTCCCGCCGAGGCGCGCCGTGCGCGCCTTGCGGATCGGACTCCTCGCAAGTCCTCGCCGTGGGGCAGCGGGCGGGTCGCCGCGAGCCCGGGGGGACGGAACCGGCCACCGACCGACCGCCGGTCCCGCCCGGCCAATTCGCTGTCAGTCCACCGTGGTCTTCATCATCGACTTCCCGGAGGCGTGCTTTTCCAGAAACGCGCGGATCGCCTCGTGGCTGCGTCGCATCTCGTCCGGCGGGAAGCCGCCGTGCCCGCCGCCCGGGATGGTCACGAGCTGATTCGGCACGCCGACCTGGTCCAGCCCCTCGTGCAGCCGCACCGCCTGGGTATGCGGAATGCGGGGATCCTGGTCACCGTGGATGGTGATGATCGGCGGCAGCCCCTCGCGGACGTAGCGAATGGGCGAGAGGAACTGCGCCAGCTCCTGCCGGTTCGGGTTGCTGCCGAACCACCGCACCGTCCCCGGCCTCGAGTGCGGACCCTCGAGCCGCTCGAGCACGTCGGTGATGCCGTACCAGTTCACCACGGCGGCCACCTCGATGGGCGCGCCCGGGCACTGCCGGTCGAGGCCCGTCGAGGCGGGCAGCATGCCGGACGTCAGCGCCAGATGGCTCCCCGCCGAGGCGCCCGTCAGCACCAGCCGGCCCGCGTCGAGGTTGTAGTCGTCCGCGTTCTCGATGACCCAGCGGACCGCGCACAGGCAGTCCTCCACCGCGGCCGGCGCGTGCGCCGCCCCCGCCAGGCGGTACTCGACGTTCACGACCGCCCACCCCATCTCCAGGTAGGGCAACAGCGTGAGGAAGCTCGCCTCCTTGCTGCCGAACACGTGCGCCCCGCCGTGGAAGTAGATGAACGTCGGATGCGGCCCCGCCGCGTTGTCGCGAGGCACGTAGATGTCCAGCTTCCCTTCCCACTGGTTGGCCGTCAGGTAGGTCACGTTGGGGATCGACCGGAACTTCTGACCCACGTCGATGGCCCACCCGGCGGTTTCCGACAACTGCCCGTAGACGATACCGGGCGCGAAAACCAGAACGGCAAACGCCGTGACGAGACGACGGACGTGCTTCGAAGCCATGGGGTGTCCTCTCCTTCCCTCCAACCGGGCGCCGCCCCGCGAGCCGGCGCCCGGGATTCGGCCGATTGTACTCCCCGCCGGGCGCCCCGGCGCAAGCCGGATGCCGTCTCCTCGCGCAGCATCGGGCCCCAGAAGGTCTCGACCAGAAGACGGCAGAAAAACAGGCCGGTGGTCCCCTCCATCGCCGCATGACGCCCGGTCTCACGGGACAGATGCTGCGAGCGGGCGGATGTCCTGCAGGGATTGTGCCGCGGCCGACTCGGCCAATGCGAGCTCATAGCGAGTCTGAAGGTTCATCCAGCTCTGCGCGTCGGTGCCGTAGTACTTCGCCAGCCGCAAGGCTGTCGCGGCCGTGATGCCGCGCCGACCGCGCACGATCTCGTTGATGCGCGCCGGTGTCACGCCGATCGCCTTCGCGAGCGCGGTCGCCGACAACCCGAACGGGTCCATGAAGTCGTGCTTCAGCACCTCGCCGGGGTGTACCGGCTGCAAACGGGTCATGATCATTACCTTCACAGGTCCGTGTCCGGGCGGCTGTGAACGGCAGCCCCCTGGTTGGTCCTGGTTGGTCCGGGTCCCCCGGCGGGCGACCGGCACCCATGCACCCCACCCCGCCATGCCCTTGCTGGCCCGCCCCCGGGAGCCCCGTGGTAGCATCGGTCCGTGAGCGATGTCCACGGGAGCACTCCTCCGTCGCGTGCAGCAGCGCATCGCGGGAGCGCCGCCGACACCTGGGTACTCGGCCTCGCGCGGTAGGTCCGGCATGCCGCTGGTCGTCGCAAGTGGGCCTTCTTCCCGGCTCGCTCTCGTCGCAGAACCGTAGGCGCGAGATGACAGTCGGCTGGCAGTACCGGCCGGCAGCACTTGTTGGGGCTACCGCAAACACATTGTAGATAAAGGTCCTTGGGCCGCTAGCTCAGTGGTAGAGCACCTGACTTTTAATCAGGGTGTCGCTGGTTCGATCCCAGCGCGGCCCACCAAATGTCTACGCGGGCAAATCGCACTCTCGCCTCAACGTAAGACCCGATTTGACACCTTGACTCACCGCCTTCTGACACCCGCAGGACGCTCATCTCCGCTCTCGGAGGTCGTCGAGCAACCCCGAGCCGGGCCTGCACCGGGAGTAACTCGTCGTCGGAGGCGGCCACCGTGACGGCCCGGAACTCCAGCCCCTTGACGAGGTGCATCGTGCCGACCGCGACCGCCCCGGACACGCCCTCGGATTCGGCGTCGAGTTGCACAGCGCGCAGGCCCGCCGCCTACACCGCCGACAGCGTCGGATCGATCTGCGCCGGCGACTTGACGAACACGCTGATGGCGTGCGGCACATAGCCCTCACCCTGACACGCGCGAAGCCAGTCCGCGATGGTGTCGGTCTTCTGATTGCCGAGTACTAGCCATGTCCACGCTGACCATCCGTCTCCCCGACGACACGCATGCACGAATGAAGGCTCTTGCGCGACAACGCGCCATGAGCGTCAACAAGCTCATGGAAGAGCTGTGCACCATCGCCGTCACGCAGCAGGACGCGGAGACACGGTTCCGAGCGCTCTCTGCGCGCGGATCGATCAACGAAGGGCTCCGCGTCCTCGACAAGCTGGATGATGCGCTCCGCGACGGCGGATGACGGGCTGCGGCTCCGAATCAGTTACGCCGCAGTCCGACAGGAGCAACCTCATGATCACGACCCGTCTCCGGAACCACCTCCGGTTAGCGCTCGCGGCCGCGCTGGCCGGGGCCGCCATCGCCCTCCCCGGCGCGCAGACCTTCGACGGCGAGCTCGACCCCCAGCCGGCGGCGGCCGACCTCGCCATCGTCGGCGGGCTGCTGATCGACGGACACGAGGGGCCGCCGCTGCCGGGCGCGGTGGTGCTGGTCGAGGGCAACCGCATCGTCGCGGTAGGCAGCCGCGACGAGCTGACGGTGCCGGACGGCGCGGAGGTCGTCGACGCCCGCGGCATGACCATCCTGCCCGGCCTCATCGACGCCCACGTCCACCTCGACATCCTCGGCCACTCCGACTACCAGCACTGGCACGGCCGCTACCGCGACGGCCGCTACGCCGAGATCATGGCCGTCTCGACCCGGCAGCTTCTCATGAGCGGCGTCACCACCGTGGTCGACCTGGCCGGGCAGCCGGACGCCCTCGGGCACATCAAGGCCCGCATCGAGCGCGGCGAGCTGCCGGGGCCCCGCGTGGTCGCCAGCATGGGGTGGATCACCAACTGGCCCGACGGGCAGGTCGCCCGGCATCACCGGCGGTCGCACACCGTCAACGTGCGCACCGTGGACGAGGCGCGGGCCGCGGCCCGGACCGCCATCGCGCAGGGCGCCGGCATCATCAAGGTGCACACGGGGCTGACCGACGCCCAGTTGCGGGCCATCCGCGAGGAGGCCGACGCCGCGGGCATCCGCATCACGGGCCACGTCGGGACTCGCGACGACCTCCTCATGCGCATCCGTGCAGGGCAGGACGGCATCGAGCACCTGTCGCTCGGCGCCGGTGCCGGCCCGGCCATCGCGCCCGAGGTGCTGCAGGGCCTGGTGGACGAGGGGACGTGGGTCGTTTCCACCATGATCCAGACGATGATCCAGGGCCGGGCCGTCGAGTGGCCCGACTGGCGGGACAACCCGCGGGCCCGCGCCCTGACGCCGCCGGGGATCTGGACCGACATCCGGCGCAGCATCGAGAACCCGCGCCGGTTCGGCTACTTCGGCGGCAGCCTGCGCGTGCGGCGCATGGACGACATGGGCGCGAAGCTGCGCCAGCTCCACGACGCCGGCGTCCGGCTGCTCGTCGGCACCGACAGCGGCACGCCGCTCAACTTCCACACCGACGCCCTCTGGCAGGAGATGGACCTGATGGTGTCGTACGGCATCTCCCCGCTGGAGGTCCTCGCCATGGCGACCCGGCGCAACGCCGAGTATCTGGGCCGCAGCGGCGAGCTGGGCACCGTTACCCGCGGCAAGCTCGCCGACCTCGTCGTGGTCGACGGCAATCCGCTGCTCGGCATGCGAGACTTGCGGAACGTGGTCACGGTGGTGAAGGACGGCCGGGTCTACACACCGTGACGCGGGGGTGACGACCATGAAGACAGGCAAGCTCGGGATGGCCGCGCTGCCGGCCCTGGCCGCGCTGGCCCTGGCCGCCGACGCCGCGGCCCAGGTCTCCGACCCCTACGATGTCGTGCTGCACGCAGCCGACGTCATGGTGCCGATGCGCGACGGCGTCGGGCTGGCCACCGACATCTACCGGCCGGCCCGCGGGGGCGTCGCCGTCGAGACCCCGCTCCCGGTCCTGCTGCAGCGCACCCCCTACCAGCCCGTGGCAAAAGGCCTCTCGCTGCGCCGGTCGGCTCAGCCAGCTTGACAATGAGCAATTGAGCCGGCGAGCGTCGCCGGTGCCCGTTTCGGCCCCCAGGCGACCGTCAGACGCTCCCAACGGTCGATCAGACACCCGATCAGTCCGCAAATCGCCGAAAGAGTCCGCCCCTGCAGGCTCCGGGGCGTGCCGACGCCCGTCAAGCGGCGCAGGAGCAGTCCGAGGTTGCAGCCGGCCGCCTGGATGAGCACCCGCTTGCGGACATTCTCGTGGCCGCGCACCCACACCCGACGCAGACCCCCGGTCTCGTACTGGTGCGCGAAAGGCCGCTCGACCAGTTCCCCGCGGCGGCGTTGAAGACGACGACCTCGGTTGCCACGAATGCGACGGCGGTTTCCGTACAATGCCTTCTGCGCAGCACGCTTCTGCGGCGGCGTCTCCCCGGTCTTCTTGTCCTGCCAGCGGCGACGACCCCGCTCCGGCTCCGAGATGTAACTGCGGACCCCAACCTCGTCGAGCGCCACCAGCGTCTTGTCGCTGTGGTACCCCTTGTCGGCGACCACTTCTTCGACGCCCTCACCGTCCGGCTGAACCGCCTCGACCTGCTCGGCCGCCGTCGTCAGCGTCTCCGGCAACGTCGTTGAATCACCCGCCGACGCATCCTGCACACTCACCGAGAGAATGGCGCCCGTCTCCAGGTCGACCCCGTGCTCGGCCTTGTGGGCCAAGTGCGTCCGACCGTCCTTCATCTTCGTGATCTTCGCGTCCGGATCCTGGGGAGACTGCCAGTCCTTGTTCGACGTCTTCTTGCCCTTTCGGGACCGGTCGAAACGCGCCAACTCCGCGCGCGTCGGCGTCGCAAGCCCCGAGGCTTCCGCCAGACGCTGCAGAAACGCCTCGTACGATTCGCCCGTGTCCCGACGCTCGATGCTCCGCATCGCCGCGTTCGCTTCCAGCGTCGTCGCATCGACGCCGACCGTCTTGCCCCGAACCAGACCCGCTTCCGACAGCCGCTCGAGAACCCACGTGAACACGGCTCCGTGCGTCTCCACATCGATCAGCCGACGCGTCCGAGACAGCGTCGAGTGGTTCGGCGCCGCCTCGGTCACATCCAGGTCCAGGAACGACCGCAGGCTCAGCGAGTCGGCCACCCGCCACGCAATCCCACGCTCCGACGACAGGCCCTCGAAATACCCGATCAACAGCATCCGGAAATACCGCCCGGGACGCAGACTCGGACGCCCCACCCGCGCCGCGTAGAACACCGCGCACTGTCCCTCGACGAAAGCGTCGAACCCGCCCTCGTCCAGAACCCGGTTCAGACGCTCAAAGAACGGATGCCCGGCACTCGTCGGCAAATCCGCCGTCGTCACCCACAGCGGCGACCCCTGTCGCGCTCCCGGTCGCTTGCCCATTGCCATCGTGTCTCAGTGTACGAGGTCGATCGCGCCGGAGCCAGGCCGGTTCCCCGACTTTTGCCACGGGCTGCTACTACGGCAAGGAGGGGCGCGGGCTGGTCGAGCGCGCCGGGTACTTCGTCCGCCACGGCTACGTCGTCGTGCTGCAGGACACCCGGGGCCGCTACGAGTCGGAAGGCACGTTCTCGAAGTACCACGACTTCGACGCCACGGACGGCTACGACACCGTCGAGTGGATCGCCGCGCTGCCCTACTCGACCGGCGGCGTCGGCATGTTCGGCACCTCGTACGGGGCGCACACCCAGGCCGACGCGGCCAAGCTGAACCCGCCGCACCTCGGGGCCCTGCTCCTCAACCAGGGCGGCATCTCCGACCCCTGGCTGCACAAGGTGCGCAACCACGGCGCGTTCGAGCTGGGGCAGCAGCTCGGGTGGGCCTTCGACCAGCTCCGCCTGTCGCCCGACCCGGTCGTGCGCGCCGCCTTCGAGACCGAGCGCGTGGCCGACTGGTTCGCGGCGATGCCCCTGCGGCGCGGCCTCAGCCCGCTGGCCGCGGCGCCCGAGTTCGAGGACTACGTGCTCGACCAGCTCACCCGCGCCGACCACGACCGGCCCAACGCCGACGTCCGGCACTGGACGCGCCTCGGCGTGAACTGGAGCGCCTACTACGGCCGCACCGCCGACGTCCCCATGCTGCACGTCGCCGGCTGGTACGACCCCTACGTCGGCAGCATGTTCGAGAACTTCCTCGGCCTGACGCGGGCCAAGACCTCGCCCATCCATCTCCTCGTCGGTCCCTGGACCCACGGCGCCAACACGCGGTCGTACGCGGGCGACGTCGAGTTCGGCCCCGACGCGGCGATCCCCGACTTCGCGACCGGGTTCCACCGGCAGTGGTTCGACCGCCACCTCAAGCAGACGCCCACCGCGGTCGACGACTGGCCGCCCATCCGCCTCTTCGTCATGGGCACCGGCGACGGCCGCCGCGACGCCGACGGCCGGCTGTTCCACGGCGGCTACTGGCGCGACGCCCCCGCCTGGCCCCTGCCCGAGGCCGAGCCCACGCCGTACTACTTCCACGCCGACGGCGCCCTGAGCCCCCGCCTGCCCGCCGAGACGCCGCCGACCACCTACACCTACGACCCCGGGCACCCGGTGCCCACCATCGGCGGGTCGTTCTCCGGCGTGCTGAAGCGCGGTGCCTACGACCAGCGTGAGCGCGAGTTCCGGGGCCTCGGAGGCGGTTCGGAGAACGGCTTCTACGGCTCGCGGCCCCCGTACCTGCCGCTCAAGACGCGGCCCGACGTGGTCGTGTTCCAGACCGAGCCGCTCGAGTCCCCGGTCGAGGTCGTCGGCCCCGTCCGCGTCACCCTCCATGCGTCGTCGACCGCCGTCGACACCGACTTCACGGTGAAGCTCGTCGACGTCTACCCTCCGAGCGAGGACTTCCCGACCGGGTTCGAGATGAACCTCACCGACGGCATCCTGCGGGCGCGCTACCGCAACGACCCGAGCCGGCCCGAGCTGATGGTGCCTGGCGAGGTGTACGAGCTCACCATCGAGCCCTATCCCACCGCGAACCGCTTCAAGGCCGGGCACCGCATCCGCATCGACGTCTCGAGCAGCAACTTCCCGCGCTTCGACGTCAACCCCAACACCGGCGAGCCCCTGGGACAACACCGGCGCGCAGTGCCCGCCGACAACGCCGTCCACCACGAGCCGGCCTACCCGTCCCACGTGGTGCTCCCACTGGTGCCGGTGACGCCGGAGTGAGCCGCGGCGCGGGGTGGGCGGCGGCGCGCCCGAGGACGCCGCAGGGGACGATGCGTTAAGCTACGGATCCGTCGATTCTCGAGCAAAGGAGTTGCTGGTGCGCGCCAACAGTGTCCGTGACGGAGCCCGCCTCGTGTTCCGGCTGCCGTCGGTGTTCGTCCTCGTCGCCCTGCTGGCAGTCCCCGCCGCACAAGCCGAGGTGCCCGCCGGGAAGCCGGACGACGTGGGGCTGTCCGCGAAGCGCCTGGAGCGGATCGGCGAGATGATCCGGCGCGCAATCGATGCGGATCAGATCTCCGGAGCCGTCACCGTCGTCGCGCGCCGCGGGCACGTCGCCCACTTCGAGGCGCACGGTCTGATGGACATCGAGGCGGACGCCCCGATGCGGAAGGACACCATCTTCGCGATCGCCTCGATGACGAAGCCGGTGACCGGCGTCGCCATCCTGATGCTCGTGGAAGAGGGGAAGGTGCGGCTGTCCGACCCCGTGTCCCGCTTCATTCCGGAGTTCCGCGACACGCAGGTCGCGATGCCGCGGACCGACGCCGCGGGCGGGGAGGATGGCATCTACACGGTGCCGGCCGACCGCGAGATCACGGTGCGGGACCTGATCACCCACACGTCGGGTCTCGTCAGCGGCGGCGCGGGGACCGAGGCGGCGTCGCGCATTGCGCCCCGCGACACGACCGGCACGGTCGCGGACTGGACGGCCGCGCTCGGCGCCGCTCCCCTGGACTTCCAGCCGGGCACGCGCTGGGCCTACAGCGGCCTGGCGGGCATCGACACGCTCGGGCGCATCGTGGAGGTCGCCTCGGGGCTGACGTTCGACGAGTTCCTGCGGCGGCGGATCTTCGAACCGCTGGGGATGAAGGACACCGCCTTCAACGTGCCCGACGACCGGAAGTCGCGCGTCGTAACCCTCTACGGGCGCACCCCCGACGGCCTCGAGCGCCGTCCCCGGCCGGAATGGGTTGCCACGACGACGCTGCACGGGGGCGGCGGCGGCCTGTGGTCGACGGCCGGCGACTACCTGCAGTTCGCCCAGATGCTCGTCAACCGCGGCGAGCTGAACGGCACGCGGCTGCTGGGCCCGCGGACCGTCGACCTGATGGCGTCGAACCACGTCGGCGACCTCTACGAGAAGGCCGGGCGCGTTGGCGGAGGACCGGGCAAGGGCTTCGGACTGACCGTCGACGTCGTGCTCGACGCCGTCGCCGCCCGCGGCGACCACCGGTCGACCGGCAGCTTCGGGTGGAGCGGCGCTTTCGGCACCACCTACTGGGTCGATCCCGCGGAGGAGATGACCGCGATTCTGATGGTGCAGACGCCGGGCGGTCCCCTCCGGGCCGACTTCCAGAACGCGGTGATGCAGGCGATCGTCGACTAGCATGGTGCGCGAGACCGAATCCATGATGTCCGACCGTCTCGGTGTGGTCGCGGTTCTGGCGATGGGGATCCTGGCCATGGGGTCGCCCGGACTCGCCCAGCCCCGGGATGCGGAGACGCGGGACGCGGCCGCGGAGACGGCCGCGCGCCAGGCGCTGGAAACGTTCATCACGCAGTGGAACACCGCCGACGACGCGAACCTGCGCCGGGCGATGCACTTTCCCTTCGCGACGGTGCCGGGCGGCGGGGCGCTGATCGTCGACGCCCGGCCGGAGGACTTCTCGGCCGGCTTCGACGAGATGCGGGCGCGCGAGGGGTGGAGTCGCAGCTCGTTCGACTTCGACTCGTTCACGGTGGCCAGGTCCTCGCCCGGCAAGGTGCATGCCTCGATCGGCTTCAGGCGCTACGGCGCCGACGGCGCCGCCTACCGCACCTCGCGGGTGTTCTACATCGTCACCCGGCAGGACGACCGCTGGGCCATCCAGCTCCGGACCCCGGCCGCCGAGCCTGAGGATCTGGGCGGCGACGAGCGGGCGGACATCGTCGCGGCGGCCCGCCGGGCCGTGCTGGATTTCTTCACGGCCTTCAATACCGGCGACGCCGACGGCACCGTCGCGACGCTCAACCACCCGCACCTGTTCATGACCGCCGGCGGCGGCTTCGCGGTGGCCGAGTCGCCCGCCGACGGCCCGCGTCCGAACTTCGACCGGATGCGCGCCGACGAAGATTGGCACATGAGCACCATCGACGCCCTGGAGGCCGGCATCGTCACGCGCAACAAGGTGCACTTCGAGCTGACCTTCACCCGCTGGCGCCCCGACGGCACCCGCTACTGGACCGTCCCCGCGCTGTGGATCGTGACCCGCGCGGGACACCACTGGGGCATCCAGGTCCGCTCGCTCATGCCGGCCACCTTCGACGCGCGCGCCCGGTAGGCAGCTCGGAGGCGGAGTACACTGCCCCGGGAGTCTGCGCCGCAGAACGGCGTAGACTCCTGGTGAGGGTTGGTTGGGCGGCAACCGGAGCCGGAGGCGACGATTGCCGGGCTGGCCGGCGCGGTCCGGCGAAGGAGGACATACCATGCTCGCAAGCACACGGCGACGCCGCGGCGTTCTGCTCCTCGCGCTCCTGTCGATCGGGGCAATCGCGATTGTCGACGCCCAGTCACGTCCCCCGATGACCACCGAGGCGGAGTTTCTGCATGCAATGGAAGAACTCTCCAACTGGGGGCGCTGGGGCGCGGACGACGGGCTGGGAGCCGCCAACCTGATCACGCCGGCCAAGCGCAAGGCGGCCGCGGCGCTCGTGACCGAGGGCCGCAGCGTGTCGCTGGCCCACGACATCATCCAGGCGCCGGAACCCGAGGGCCAGTGGTACCTCGACCGGCAGGTCGTCAACGTCAGCGAGACCGGCGCTTCCGACCGCTATCAGTACACCGGCACCTACCACGGCGTCATCCACAGCCACCTCGATTCCGTCGCCTGCCACGTGATGTTCGACGGCAGGGGCTACAACGGGGTGACGGCCGAGCAGGTGACGGCGGCGGAGGGCTGCCCGCAGGGGAGCATCCACGAGCTGCGGGAGGGCATCTTCACGCGCGGCATCCTCTTCGACGCCACGCTGCTGCCCGGCAAGGACGCCGGCCAGGGCTGGGTGGAGCCGGGCACGGCGATCCGCGCGGCGGACCTCGAGGAGCTCGAGCGCATCCAGGGGGTGCGCGTGGAGCCGGGCGACGTCATCCTGCTCCACACCGGGCGCTGGAAGCGGCGCGCGGCGCTCGGCCCGTGGAATCCCTCCGAGGAGGGGGTGGCCGGCTATCACTCCGACGTGGCGTACTTCCTGAAGGAACGGGGCGTGTCGTTCATCGGCCACGACCTGTGGAACGACGCGTTCCCGCACGAGTATTCCGACGACGTGCGGCTGCCGATCCACCGGCTGGCGCTGGTGGCGCTCGGCGTCGGCATCTTCGACAACCTCGACTTCGACGACCTGGCGGCGACCGCCCGCGAGCTCGGCCGCTACGAGTTCCTCTTCGTGGCCGCGCCGCTCCGCATCGAGAAGGGCATGGGGTCGCCGCTCAACCCGATCGCGACGTTCTAGCAAGGACGTCATGTGACGTTCCTGCTGGGGGGAGATTGAAGATGCGGCACATGGCCCTTGGGTGGAAGTCGGCGTCGGTGCTCGGGCTGTGCCTCGCGGGCTGCGGCGGCGGCGCGCCGCAAGGCGGCGAGCCGGACCTCGCGGCGGCGGAAGCGGCCGAGTCGACGGCCGGCGTTGTCGACGCGCTGGCCGGGTCGCTCACGTTCCACGCCTCGTTCGACAACGGCCTCGACGCGGACCGGGCGGCCGGCGACCCGCAGCTCTACACGGCGCCGTCGTACGACGAGCAGGATCAGGCCGAGCCGGGGCTCGGCAACCCGGCCGTGTCCGTGGTCGAGGATGCGGGGCGCTTCGGTCACGCGCTGCGCTTCGCGGAGCGCAACCAGCACGCCATCTTCTACCGGGCGGACGGGAACAGCGGCTACTCGCCGGAGAGCTGGAGCGGGACCGTGTCGTTCTGGCTCCGCGTCGATCCCGCCACCGACCTCGCCCCGGGGTTCTGCGACCCGGTCCAGATCACCGACGCCGCGTACAACGACGCCGCCATCTGGGTCGACTTCACGGCGGAGAATCCCCGGCAGTTCCGCCTGGGCGTCTTCGGCGACGTGGAGGCGTGGAATCCGGACGGCCTCGGGCCCAACGACAACCCGGCGTTCGACGAGCGGCTGACGGTGGTCGACGACTGGCCGTTCGCCGGCGACCGCTGGACGCACGTGGCGGTCACCTACGCCGGGCTCGGCCGGCCCGGCGGCGCCGCCAGCTTGTACCTGGACGGCGAGCGCGTGCGCGGCGACGCGGACGACATCGACGAGCCGTTCACGTGGGACGTCGACCGCGGCGCCATCCGGCTCGGCGTGAACTACGCGGGGCTGTTCGACGAGCTGTCGCTGTTCGACCGCCCGCTGACCGACGACGAAGTCCGCGCCCTGCACGCGCTCGAGGGCGGCGTGGCGGCGTTATCGACAGAGTGAGGCAGCAGCCGCCGCCGACGGCTCGACGAGAGCCACCGGCCGGTCGCGCATGAGCCAATCCCCCGACCTTGCCGCGGAGGTCGCCCTGGTGACCGGCGGCAGCCGGAACATCGGTCTGGCGATCGCGCGGACCCTCCGGGCCGCCGGCGCCCGGGTCTGCATCTGGGGCGCGTCGGACTCGGCGGCGCTGGCGGCGGCGTTGGGCGCAATGGACGGTGGCGAGGACGATCGATGCGGCATGCTGGTGCGCGTCGACGACGAGTCCGCCGTCCTGCATGGGTTCGACGAGGTCGGCGCCCGGCTGGGACCGGTGTCCATCCTGGTCAACAACGCCGCGATACGCCCCGAGGCATCCCTGGAGACGACCACGCGCGCCGCCTGGACAGCGGTCCTCGACGTGACGCTGACCGGCGCGTTCCTGACGTCGCGCGAGCTGTTCCGCCGTTTGCCGCAGAACCGCAACGGCGCCATCGTCAACATCGGCGGTCTCAGCGCCCACCGGCCGAGGAAGGGCCGCGTCCACGTCATCGCGGCCAAGGCCGGCCTGATCGGCCCGACGCGCGCACTGGCCGAGGAGGGCCTGGGCAGGGTCCGGGCCAACTGCGTCGTCCCGGGGGCGATCGACACGGGTGTGCGACCCGACGGCCGGCGGCCACCCCATCTCGACGACGCCGGCCATGCCGCCGGAAGTCCCGAGGCCGTCGCGCGGGCCGTGCTCGCGCTGGCCGACCCCGGTGAACCCTATGTCACCGGCCAGACGCTGCACGTCAGCGGCGGCCGCTTCATGCCCTGACCCGCGTGACTCCTACCCGAACAGAATCCAGCAGAGCGCGGCGCCGACCACGGACATCGAGAGGCCCCACGCGAGCAGCGCGTTGAACAGCGCGCGCGTGTTGGTGCCGGGGGACGCCGCCGCGAGGTACAGGGCGCCCACGGTGGACAGCGCCGAGAGATCGACGAGGCCGCCACCCACGGTGATGGACCACGCGAGGTGCACGTGCTCGACGGCGCCAATCTGCTGCGCGAGGTCCGGCACCATCGGCAGGAACGCCGGCATCACGACGCCGGACGTGCTGCTGTACACCGATATCAGGCCTGTCCCGAACGCCATCATCGGCACGACCGTTTCCGAGGTGGAGATGCCGGCCACCCCGCTCGTGAACAGGTCCATGCCCTGGGTCCTCTGCATGATGGAGATGAGCACCGTCACCCCGGTGACCATCAGGATGACGCCCCAGGGCATGCGCTGAATGGCGCTCCGCTCATCGACGCTCCCGAGCAGGGTGAGCAACGCGGCGATGAAGACCGCCGTCAATCCCACGTGTGCGTCGAAGCCCACGACCGCGACGATCAGCGCCGCAATGCCGGCGACGGTCAGCCAGTGCCGGCGCTCGAAGCGCTCGACGTCCGGGTCGGCGGACCCGGCGTCTCCCGCGCGTCCGCGAAGGAGCCGCAGGCCGCCGAACAGCACGAAGCCGCCAACGCCCACGATCGAGTGCGCCAGCACGTTGTACCCGTAGGTCTGCCACTCGAGGCCGCCGAGGCCGATGCGCGCCATCACGTCGTTGGCGACGACGCCGCCGGGCGCGAACGGCGAGAGCGTGCCCGCCAGCGCGCCGTTGCCGGTCATGATCGCCATCAGCAGCGGCGGGATGCCCGCCCTCCCCGCGACGGCCATGGCGGGCGCCGCCAGCAGACTAGAACTAGAACTAGACGAACGCGAAAGAAATCCGGAATGTCGTGCGAGAGCAGCCTGCGCAGACAGTGCGAGATCAACCGAGTGTTATCGAGAACACGCGAGATCGACCGGCCCGCGAGGGGGGCGAAAGTCCGGGGTTGGGGGCCGGGGGGAAGGGGTCGGCGTGGCGCGCGCTCGTGACGCCCGCCGTCGCACGGACTGGCGCGGAAAGCACCTCCGCGCGTGCATCGCGTGCGGCCGGGTGTGGCGTCGGCGTCGCCGGCTGACGTGCCCCGGTTGCGGCGGCCAACACTTCCTCTGTCTGACCTGCGACCGCGTCGTGCCGGAGGCCGCGGCCGGGCGCTGCCGGCTGCCGGGCGAAAACCTGCGCCGCCTCGTGAAGGCCTGCGCCGGCGACTGGGAGTGGGCGCGCCGAGCGCTTGCCGCGGCCGGCAACGACGTCGCCAGGGCGCTGGTGATGATCGAGCGGCGAAGACAAGCGAGGCCCGATCAGTCGCCGAAGTGCGCGCGCAGCGCGTCGAGGATGGCGTCGCGCGTCGAGTCCGAGACGCCGAGAAACGGCCTCGCGGGCACGTCGCCCCAGGGGATCGGCGCGCCGCGGCCCGTGCGGCCGAAGGCCCCGCGCTTGGCCCCGAACTGCTGAAGCGCGGCGTAGACGACGTTGGTGCCGGCGACTGCGCTCGTCGAGTCGGAGTCGCTGGTGATTGAGGCGGCGAGCCGCCCGCTGACCTGGAGGGTCTTTCCGGGCCACTTGCGCCGCCGCTCGCGCGCGGCCTGCGTGGCGGGCGCGAGGCCAACCCAGGGCGTCCCGTCCGGCGCTGCCTCGTCGTCGAACGCCTCGGCCGCGGAGTCCTCGAGCGCGGCCGCGATGTCCCGCATCGCGGGCGTGAGGTCGCCGACGTCGCGCTGCAGGCGGTTGAGGCGGTCGACGAGGGCGCGGTCGTCGTACTGGATCTCGATCATCCGACCGCCCCCGGCGGGAGCGACATGTCGAGGTTCTCCCAGTCGAGCGTCGGCGGGCGCGGCGTGACGACCTCGGCACCCTCGATGCGAGCCGCCAACTGCTCGGCCGCGAGCCAACTCTGCAGCGACCTGTAGCCGGGGTGATGGACCCACGGCCCGGGCGGCGGCAACTGGGCCGCGACGGCGGCGTTGAGCTCGTCGGCGGCCTTGTCGAGCTCGGGCACACCCTGGGCGGTATGGGCCCAGATGACGTCCTCGGCGGCCTGGTTGTCCAGGCGCTGGCCGAGCATCACCTGCGGCACGGTCATATGGCCGCGCCCTCCATTGACATCCACAACCTGGCCGCCGGGCAGCCGGAGCTGCGCATACGCCATGCTGCCTGGCAGGCTATCACAACTGAACGGGCGCTGCGACGATGTCCTGGCGGGTTTAGTCGCGCCAGAGCACCCGGCGCACGATGAAGCTGAAGAAGTCCCAATCGCGGCGGGCGAAGAGGACCGGGTCTTCCGCGAGCCGGTCGAGTCCCATCGAGATCACCTCGGTGCGAGCCGCGGCGCGCCGGCCTTCGATCTCGAAGAAGCGCGGCTCGTCGGCATGGGAAAGGTTGTAGGTCGCTTGGGGGTAGAGGCGGCCGGTATAACGGTCGAAATACGCCTGCTCCCCGACGCCGTCCCAGTGCCCGATCCCCTTGACGTAATCGCCGTCGTCGCCGAGGTCGCCGACGCCCTTCGATCGCCGCCGCAGGTAAGCGGCCGCCTCGGCCGCCAGCGCGTCGTTCGAGTACTCGACGGTGTGCCCGAGCTCGTGAACCGTCGTGTGCCGCTCGGTGTGCGGGTGCACGTTCAACTCGGCGCGGTCGAGGTCGACGCGCCTGGCCCACTCCCGGTTTCCCGGGTCCGGCTCCTGCGTGAGGCCGACCCGCGCCTGCCGCCGCGCGAGCGACGGCGAGACGTACTGGGTCCACTGCTCGACCGCGAGGTGGTGTTCCGGCGGCAGGTCGACGCGCCGGGCGAGCTCGGGATCGAGCGGGCGCTCGACGACGGCGCGCAGGCGGATCGTCCGCTCGCGATGGGTCAGCCCGGGGTCGTCGACGACGGCGCGGGCCTCGCGCAGGACGGCGGCGGCCTGGGGCGACGCGGCGTCGATGTCCGGCGCGGCGGCGCGCAGGTCGTTCCAGGCTGCCCGGTAGCGGGCGCGCACGGCGTTGTAGTTCGCGTAGGCGGCCGCCGACGCCTGCTGGGCCGCCTGGTGCGCGGGCGAGCCTGGCACGGCGGCGCCCACGGCCGCGCTCGCGTCCTCGACCCGGCGCGCCGCCTGTGCGAGCTCGCGCTCCGCCGCCCGGGTCGGCACCTCAGGGATCCCGGCCACCGGCCGGCCGCGCGCGTGCAGCAGGGCGCCGCGCCGCTGGCGGTCGAGTCGCTCGCGCGAGACGTTGGCGACGCGCAGCGAACCGTCCGGACGGACGGTGACCAGGTCGCCCCCGTCCGCCGTCGCGCGCAGGTAGCGGACGCGGTATTCGGCCCGCCGCTTCGAGGTGGCCGGATAGTGGGTGAGCCAGACCTCGTCGGGGTCGGCCAGCGCCGGCACCAGGCGGCCGTCCTCGTCGGCGTGTCGGCGCGCCACGCTGACGCGCTCGACCGGCGTGCGCACGAACGGCGTGCCCGCGGCCGCATCGCCGGTGATCGTGCGCACACGGGAGCGGTGCGCGACGCGGGGCGGGTCGACGAGGCGCCCGGCCGGGTCGTCGAGCGGCGGCGTCACTTCCAGGTCGGCCGCCGCAGGCCGCGCCCAGGTGCGCCAGTCGGGGTCGTCGGGGTCCGGCGCGCCGCCGGGTCCCGGGCGGGGCGGGACCCGGCCGGGGCGGTGACTCCAGCCGGGGTCGGGCGTGAAGGTCCGCCGCTCGTCGCCGGGGCCGCGCCAGCTGACCCGGCGGCCCGCGCGGGTGACGACCTCGCCGGTCTGGCGGTTGACGCCGACCTCCTGCTCGACGTCGTCGAGCTCGGCGTCGTCGATAACGCGGCGGCCTAGCGCGCGGACCTGCGCCTCGGTGAGCGCGCGGACGCGGCAGCGGCAGTTGAACCCGTTCGGGGGGTAGATGCTGTCCCAGGCGGGGCTGTCGGCCGGCCAGATGGTGCCGTGCAGCTCGCGGTGGCGGTCGCGCGTGCTGGGGTCGAGCACGGCGACGTACATCCAGTAGGGCCGCGCCCGGTGCGTCTCGCGCTGCCGCGCCTCGCGGCCGGCGGCGTAGGCCGAGGCGAAGTTGGTGCGCAGGATCGTCTTGAGCCGCCTGGGCGAGCCGAGCTGAACGCGCTCGGCGTCGCCGCGCTCGTCGACGATGATCTGCTTGCCCCACCACCCCGCCGCGCGCAGCCGCTCCTCGAGCGCGGCGGCGGCCTGAGCCTCGGACATGCCGGTGGCGAGCGCCCGGTCGACGATGGCGCGCGTCTGCTGCAACAGGTCGAATCGCGCCATCTTCGCGACGGTGAAGGCCCGGTGGTGCGCGTCCTGCCAGACGTCCCACCAGCGCCAGGAGACGGCGTAGCCCTTCTGCCGCAGGTAGGCGACGGCCGCCGCGGGCGGCAGGTGCAGGGCGTGGCCGATGGCGGCGGCCAGCTCGTCAGTCGGCATCGGCATCGAGCCGGCCCCAGGCGTGGGCGGCGAACACGACGCGGGTCACGAGGTCGGCCAGGCGGTCGGGGTCGAGCGCGGGGTAGCGGGCGGCCAGACTCTCGCGCAGCCGGGCGGGCTCGTCGCGCGCCGCGGCGAGCAGCGGCCCCACGAGCGCCGCCGCGACGGGCGTCGCCACGGCCGAATCGTCGAGCTCGTCGAGGATGGCGTCGAGCGCCGCGTTGAGCGGATCCGCCGCGGCCGCCGCGGCTGCCAAGGATCCGCGGCGCCGCAGTGCGGCCGCCGCCAAGGGAGACGCCGACTCGAGGACTTCGTCGTCGTCGCCGGGCGCGTCGAGGTGCAGCGCGCTCCGGACCTCGTCGGCGCGCACGCGCAGGCCGAGCGGCACCAGCACGCCGAGCGCGTCCGCCAGCAGCTTCGCGTCGGCGGCCGCCTTGCGCTCGATGACCACTCGCGGATACGCCGTCCGCGGCCCGTGGTTGAGTGACACCAGCGGGATCGCCAGGTCGCGCCGCAGGGCCGCGGCGAGCTGCCGCGCGTCCGAGCGCTCGATGTCCTCGCGCACCCGGTTGTGCACGTTGCCGAGCGCCTGGCTGCCGCGGTCGCCCTGCTCGGTGGTCAGGGTCTGCCCGAGGACCGCGATGGAGACGCGCGAGTCGAGGTACGCAACCAGCTCCTTGAATACTTCGACGCGGCCGCGCACCGTGGTGTCCTCGACAAACTCGATGTTCATGCCCTCGGGGATGATCGCCGCCGCGTCGGCCGCGACGTTGCGCACCGCCCGGTAGAGCACCGCCTTGTCGTCGGGGTCCGCCTGGGGCGGGAACCGGCCGAGCCGGAGCGGGTGGCCGTAGGCTTCGACGAACCGCATCCAGTCCTTCAAGGTGAAGTTCTTGAACAGCCAGGACCAGGCGGCCGCGCGGGCGAGACCCCCGCGGATTGGGAGCCCGGATTTCACCTTCGCGACGTGGGTGATGTATTTGTAGGGCGCGAGCTCCTGCCAGCCGCCGTCGGCCCGCAGCAGGATCCGCTCGCCGCTATCGCGGTCGAAGTCGAACCACTGCGGCATCCGCCAGACCAGCCGCCGCGGCATCCAGTCCCGCTCTGACGCCTCCCAGTCGATCTCGGTGACGCTGTAGCCCTTACCCACGGCGTCGAGGATGTCGGCGAGCTCGTCCTCGAGCGCCTCCCGCGCGAAGAACGACTGAACGAGCTCGGCGTCGCGCAGGTCGTCGGCGCTGTCCGAGGCCGGCTCGACCATGACGCCGATCTGGGCGACCTGGCGCTTGCGCGTGTTGAGGACGCCCAGGTAATGGAGGTCGCGCTCTTCCATCTCCTCGGCGAGCTGCACGTAGTCCTCGTTGCTGCCGTCGCCGGGAACCTCGGACTCGCGCAGGATGGCGGCCAGGCGCTGCGGCGTCAGCCGGCCGGCCGGGTGCGTGGTGAGGATCGAGCGGATGCCGGTTACGGACGGCGCCGCGTGCTCCCGCGTGAGGGCGCCGGTGCGGACCGGCCTGCCGGTGTGGTCGTAGAGCGTTGGCATCAGGCGGCGCTCCAGTCGGCGCGCTCGGGCGCGAACGGTCCCCACCGGCCGCCGCGGGCTTCGCCGTCGAAGTCGACGTCGCCGTCGCGCGCACCCGCATCGTCCGCGCGCACCGCCGTGTAGCCGAACTCGGCCGCCGGGTCCGCGGCGGCCGCGCAGGCCAGGGCCAGCGCCCAGAAGCGATCTCCGTGGCTCTCGCCGCCATCTGGCGCCACGAGCCGGGTTCCGGTCGCCGTGGGGACGCGCCGGACGGCGTGCAGGTCGGCCCGTAGCCGGTCATCCCGCGGGATGGCCAGGATCTTGTCCTCCACCACCTCGCGCAGGGCGGTGGCGAGGTCCAGCTTTCGGCCGGAGCTCATGATGACGCCCTCGATCCGGTGCTGACCGAAGCGGCGCTGCCAACCCTCGACCACTGCCTCGCCGAGGCCGGTCTGATCGGCGGCGAGCCGCGGCGGCCTCCATGTGTCCAGCAGCCGCTCGACGACACCACCCTGCTGCGAGAACGGCAGGTTGCGGGCCTCGACGAGCTCCACCAGGCGCAATCGGCGGCCACGCGCCGCCACCGCGGCGGCGACCCACAGATGGACGCGGCGGGCGATGTCCACGCCGATCCAGACCGTCTCTCCAGGCTCCAGCGGCCGGGCGGCAAACCAGACGCGGCCGGTGTCGGTTTCGGTCCACTCTCCCGCGTCCGCCGGCCCCTCGCAGGCGCAGATCAGATCCCACGCGAGCCACGCCCCGGCGCCCACGCTCGGGATGCAGTCGAGCTCCTCGGCCGCGAACTCCCCGTACTCATCGCGGATGCCGGCCTCCCACGCCGCCTGCTCGGCCGGCCCCGCGGGCTCCCCCTGCACCTCGAGGCTGCGCTCCGCCAACCCCTCGAGACAGGCGTCCCGCAGGGTGACCTTGTGTATGGAGCCCGGCGCGCGCTTCTCGCGGACGTCGCGGCAGAGCGCCGCGAACGGGTTGTCGGCGCCGTTGTGGGTGCTGATGACGTGCACCCAGCCGCCCCACATCCGGAACGCGCGCACCGCCTTGAGGACCTCGCGCAGGTTGTCGACGAACGCCGCCTCGTCGATGATGGCCAGGTCGCCGGGCCGCCCGCGCGAGCGGAAGGCCCTGGGCGCGCTGGTCATGGCGAGGATCTCGTTCCCGCTGGCCAGGCGCAGGCGGTGGGTCTGGATGGTGGTGCGGTCGTCGAGCTCGATCAGGACCTCGTCGGCCGCGGCGGCCCCGGGCTCGAGGACCTCGGCCCAGTCCGAGCAGTCGCTGATGAAGCCCGCCGCCATGTCGTAGGCGTAGGACTGGTAGTACACGTTGCCTCCGCCGCTCTCGAGGCCGGCGTGCATCACGGCGTCGTAGGCCTCGGCCCAGCTGATGCCGATGCGGCGGCTCTTCTCGATGACCTTCTGCCCCGAGGTGTCCCGCACCCAGCGCCGCTGGTAGGGCAGGAGCGACCGCATCAGGCCACGCCCTCGATCGCGCGGCGGATCTCGGCAGCCGTCTCGGCCGAGATCCCCTGGCGCCGCGCAGCGCTCTCGCCCGCCTCGGCCGCGGCCTCGGCGACTTCTGCGCGCAGCGCCCGCTCGCGGTCCGTGTTGAGCTTGCTCGCGCGCTCGATGCGCTGCAGGGTGAGCGCGATCTCGCGCAGCTGCTCGACGTCGAGGTCCTCACCTTCGACCGCCTTGAGCGTCAGGTCGTGCACCAGCGTGCGCAACATCTCCAGCGTGTAGGCGCCCACGTTGCTGGTCGGCGTGTCGCCGAGCTTGGCGGTCCACACTGCGGCGATCTCCCGCACCTCGCGGATGCGGCGGCCGACCGCCTCCATGCGGGTGGCGTAGCGGTTGAGCCCGGGCCGCGAGATCGGCTCGACGCCGGCGGCCTTGAAGAGCGGCCTGATCCGCTCGAGGATTGCCTTCTGCGAGACGCCGGAGCGGAGCAGCTCGTCGATGGGGTCCTTGAGTTCCGGGGGCAGCTGCTGGATCCGACTCATGCGCCCGCGCGTGGGGTGCGTCGGGCGGGGGTCAGGCATCGGGCTGCAGGCCCGCGCGGCGCACGCCGTCCACCGTGACGCGGCCGGCCGCGACGTCGGCGCCGAGCTCCGTCAGCGCCGCGACGCGAAACTCCCCCGCCGCGCGCAGGGTGATGAGTTGCTTGCCTGTCAGCCAGTCGAGCGCGCGGCCCAGGGTCTCGATGTTCGGGCTCGGCCCGAACTCGCAGACGGCGCTCCGGAGGATGGCGTCGTTGACGTCGGGCACGCCTTGCTCGGCCGCCGACGCGAGCACTTGAAGGATGACGAGGCGCAGCAGCTCGGCGACGCGGTCCGAGAAGTTCATCATGACGACGACCTGTCGCGCTGCAGGAGGTGCTCATGCATAAGGGTCAGCGTGGTGCCCATCTGCAGCATCTGGCCGGAGATCTGGTTGGTGGTCTTGGCGACCCCGCCGACGCGCTGGTGCACGTTGCGCAGCTCCTCGGACAGATGGCCGTGCATCCGCTCGATGGTGTCGATGCGCCCGCGCAGCTCGGCTGTTTCCCTGCCGTTGCGGGAGATGGCCGCGAACATCGAGACCAGCAGAGGCACGATGCCGAGGATGATGATGTTGGTGCCCCAGTTGAACAGATCAGAGATTTCCACGGGGGTCTCTTCCTACCAGGCGAGCGAGACGCCGAGCTCCGCCACCGGGCGGCCGCGGAACATCTTCACACCCGCGTTGATCCTGCCCACGTAGCGCCTGGTCTCCTCGGTCGCCCGCGGCGACTTGAGCCCCGTCACCTGCTCGAGCGAGCCGGGCCACACGAGCGGGTTGCAACCGGGGATCCGCCGGCACGCGCCCTGCCGCTCGCGGAAGTTTCCGGGACCCTCGTTGTAGGCGGCCAGCATCGAGCCGAAGTCGGCCCCGCGCACGTAGCCCCGCTGGAGGTGCATGTAGTGGACGTGCCCCACCATCGCACAGAGCGGGTCGGTGCGCGATACGCCCGGGCAGCCGGCCGCATGCGAGACTCCCTCGATCGCCGGCCGTGAGGCCGTCGCCGGCCGCCCGTGCCACGTCGTCGGCATGAACTGCCCGCACCCCGCCGCCCCGGCCGGGCTGACGGCGCTGCAGTCGTAGCGGCTCTCGGCGTGCATCTGCGACTGGAGCAGGTCCATGTGCGGGGCGAGCGGCGACGTCGCGATGATGGCCCGGTGGAGCAGCTGCAGGTCGTCGAGCGACACGCCGAGGATCGGAGGCGCGGGGTCGGCGGCGGGCTCGGGCCGCTCGTGGTGGTCGGGAGGCAGCGCCTCGCCCGCCTCCATGCGCTCGAGCGCCTCGATGTGGGTCGCCGGGTAGCGGTAGGTCTCGATCGACCAGGCGACCCACGACGCCAGGAGCGCCGACGCCGCGGCCGCGAGGATGGACAGGGCGCGCTCGGCCACGCTAGTTCCCCCAGATCATGGCCTGCGCGATCGGGACGGCCGCGTACTGCAACCCGTAGAACAGGATAGCCGCGGCCTGGACCGCGGGCGGCATCGACTTGAAGATCTGCTCCCTGCCCGGGTTGGGCGCGTTCCGGAACGCCTCGCCCAGGGTGATGCTCCGATTGGCGAGCAGGTCGTAGACGGCCAGCAGCAGCCAGCCGAACAGCGTGCCGGCGGCGAACTGGACGTGGCGGTGGGGCTGGTTGTAGACGGCCCCGGCGCCCGGCACCGCGGCGTTCCATGCGAGCTCGATCTGTGCGAGGTGCATCGAGGCGCCGAGAAACCCGCCGAACAGGGCGAGCGTGACGACGACGCGGTCGACGGCAGGGCTGCGGCGCCTGTACCAGGGCGTGTCGGCGCCGGGCTGCGCAGGGCCCGCGGCGCGGCCCCGTCCCGTCGCGGGCGTGCGCGGCGGCTTGGCGCCCATGTCCGGCGCCATCACCGCCCCTCGATCTCGGCCGCGCCGCGGCGCCCGAGGGCGCCCAGGATGCCGGTCGCGACGTCCGTAGCCTCGTCGCGCAGCTGCTCGGCCATCGACGGCGACCGGTCCGGCGCCGCGGCGATGGCCGCCGCGCCGAAGATGCACGTCAGCACGTCGCGGTCGGTGGCGAGTTGCGAGTCCATCAGGCAAGCGGTTGCGGCCTGGTGCGCCTCGGCCGCCCCGGCCTCCCGCTCGGCCCTGAGCGCCTCGGCCGAGTCGAGCGGGACCGGCGGCATGCAGGCGGCGCCCGCCGCGGCGAGCAGCAGGCCGCCGGCCAGTGCGCTCTTCCTGTCGCGGCGGGCCCTGACGGCGCGGCGCACCAGCTCGACGGCGTCGCCGTCGAGGACCTTCGCCGTGGGCATCACGTAGCGCCGCGCTGCGAGGGCGACGCCGGCGACCACGAGCACGAGGACCTGCTCCGGGATTGCCGCGTCCGGCAGCAGCCACTCCAGCAACAGGCCGACGACGGCGGCGGCAGCCGCGAACAGCGCCACCGGTTCTCTCTGGGTCATGGGGGTGCCTCCGTGGCCGCGCCCGGCGGGAGCGCCGGGCGCGGTGGAGAAGGCGGCCCTGCTACTGCAGATAGGCCGCCGTGAGGAAGTCGACGAGCGCCTGCGCCGCCTCGCGCACGCCGGCGCTGCGGGTGCCCTGGTCGGACATGGCGGCGGCGTGCGCCGCCTCGGCATCGGTCAGCGCCTGCCGCGCGGCGCCCAGCGCCTCGGTCGCGGCGTCGACCGTGACCTGGTTGGCGGCCTCGGCCGTGAGCGCGGCGAGCAGGTCGCCGTGCATGCCGGCCAGCGTCGGCGGCGCCGGCTCGGCCGGGGGCGGCCCGCCCTCGGCGGCCTCGGACTGCTCGGGCCCGCTGCCGGCCTCCTCGCTCACGGGCTCGGGCGCCGGCTCCTCGCCGGCGTCGTCGGCCGCGGGTCTGGCCTCGGCGGGCGGCGTCTCGGGCGTCCCGGCGGGCGTGGCCTCGAGCGGCTCGACGACGGCCTCCAGGGCGTCGGCGGGCGGCGGCTCCTGCGCCGGCGCGTACGCGGGCAGCAGGAGGAAGGCGGCAAGTAGCAGCGCGACGACGGCGTGCGGTCTCGTTCTCATGGTGCTCCTCGGGCAGGGGGCGCCGGACCACCCGGCGCCAGTCTCCGATGCGTTGCCATATGGAAAATACACCAGAGGCGGCGACATGCGGTGTTGGCTAGGTGTCACTCTCCCGCGGCCGATTGAGGATGCGCTGCACCTGGCGGAGCGAGAGCCCGGTGCGCGCCGCCAGCTGGCCGCGGGTCAGGCCGGCGCGGTGGTGGAGGTCCGCCATGCGGCGGTTGCGCTCGGCCCGCGCCGTCCGGACCGGCGCGAGCGTGCGGGCGATGGCCTTGAGGAGGATGCGTCGCCGGCCGGCGTCGTCGACCGCCGCCGCCCACGCCGGCGACGCCATGGCGCGGTCGATCACGAGCTCGACCTGTCGCAGGCTAGGCAGGCTGGCGCCTCCGCATCGCCTTGAGGCCCTCGATGACGCGCGAGGCGTCGGCAGCCGTCGACACGCGCTCGAGCGACATCGTGCGGCGCAGCCACGCCTGGTAGCCCCCCGGCTTGCGCCACGCGACCTCGCCGGCCAGCTCCCCGATCAGGCGCCGCTGCGCCGGCGTGATCATGCGGACGGCGGCGGGTGCGGTCCGCGGCGACGGCTGCCGCTCCCGCGGCCGCCGCGCGCCCGGCGGCCGCGGGAGCGCCCGGCCGAGCGCGGCCAGCAGGTCGCTCGCCTGCCGCCGCGTCAGCGCCTTGCAGGTGTCGACGCCGTAGCGCTCGCGCAGCAGGTCCCGGTAGTCGTCGTCGCCCAGGCCGCGCCTGGGCAGCGCCACGTGGATGGCGCGGATCTGCGCCAGCGTGATCGGGCGCTCGCTGATGGAGGCCATCAGGAGACCGCCTCGAGGCCCCGGATCGCGGCGCCGACGTCCGGCGCGGCATCGCCGGCGTCCGGCTGCCCGTCGTCCTCCTCGGGCGCGCCGGCGGCCGCGGCGACGCACGCGGCGGTGACGAGGCGCGCGCCGCGCGCGGCCGCGGCCAGCAGCGAGCGGTCGGCGAGCTCCTGGAGGTCGAGCCAGTTGGCCGCGGCCGACGACGAGACGAGCGCCTCGACGGCGCCGCCGCCCAGGGCGCCGTCGAGCGCCGAGCGCAGCGCCCGCTCCGCCTCGGCGGCCGTCAGCCCGCCGAACGACGCCGTCGCCGTGCGCAGGCCGACCTCCGGGAGCGCCGCGGTGCGGTCCGTCTGGCCGGCGAGCACGATGCCCAGCAGCGGCGAGCGCCCGCGCCAGGCCAGCTCGCGCAAGCGCTTGAGGCCGCGCAGCGTCTGGTAGTGCAGCGCGTGCGCGTCGTCGATGAAGAGCACGACCCGCTCGCGCGCGTGGCCGAGCAGGCGCCGGGCCTGCGCCGTGCGGGCCTCGCCCGAATGGAGCGGCCGCTCGTCCGACAGGTCCCTGACGAGCGCCGTCGCCACGTCGCCGAGGTGCACGCGCTCGCGGTCGAGGCGCTGGACCTCGACGACGCGCGCGCCCGAGCGGGCCAGGGCCCGGCGGATCGCCGTCGTCTTGCCCGTCCCGCGGGGGCCGACGATGGAGACCATCGCCTGCGAGTCGGCCGCGGCGGCGACCAGCGCGGCCGCGCGCTCCGCGTCGGCGGTCTGCTGGTGGCGGCCCGCCCACGGGTCGGGCGAGAGGCCGAAGCGGCGCCGGATGAGTATGTCCATGGCTTCCCTTTCCAGTCAGGCCCGCCGGCGCGCGGCGAGCAGGGTCTGCGCGAGATCGGCCACCGCCTGCCGCCGGAGGCCGCGCCGCTCGAGATAGGCGGACACCTGGGCGTGCTCGCCGGGAGACAGCGGGTGCGGGTAGAGCTCGACGAACACCCGTAGCGCCTCGGCCAGGTCGCGGCAGCGGCCGCCGTCGAGCGGGTCGTCGAGCGGGGCGGGCGGCGCCGTCCGGGCCGGCATCGGGACCACCGCCGCCGCCCGGCCGGGCGCGTAGACGTCCGCTCCCTCCCGCTCCCCGTCGCCGGCGCCGCCGCCCAGCAGCTTGTCGAGCCCGGTCGGCCGCGCAGCCCGGACCTCGCCGTAGGGGCGCGGGGCGAAGCGGCGGGCCGGCGCGCGCTCGCCCGTGCGCGGGTCCTCGAGCACGAGGTCGCCGCTCCCGTCGGCGGCGCGCCAGCAGGTGACCTCGCGGTCGTGCCACTGGCCGCACTCGTAGCGCTCGCCGCCCCAGCGGACGATGCCGTTGACGTCGACCCGGCGCGTCGCCCGCTCGGCGAGCGTCCGGAGCGGGTCGTTCGGCAGCCGGCGCAGCTCGCGGCCGGCCGGCCGCCGGTTGGTCAGCGCGACCCAGGCGGCCGTCCGGCTGAGCTCGCGGCCGTCGACCGGCGTGCGCGACAGCCGGCGCCCGTGCTCGCGGACCTCGAACTCGAGGAGCCGCGCGTTGAGCTCGCCGAGCGTGATCGTCTGCTCGCGGCGCAGGAACAGCGCCGACTCGAAGCGGTGCCACCGGGTGCGGTGCGACCGCTCGACGCCGCCCATGCGGGTCTTCTGGTACGGCGCCCCCGTGACGACGTGGACCCCGTCGGGCTCGCCGTCGCCCTCGACGTGGACGTGCTCGAGGCGGTCGAGCAGGTCCAGCGCCGGCGCCCACTTGAGCAACGGGCCCTGGTCGACCCACAGGTGGTCGGGCACGCCGTGCAGCACGACGCGCGGGTCGGCCGAGCGGGCGAGCGCCCAGCACACGAACTCGATCGCGCCGAGGGCGGTCTCGCCGACGGCCACGTGATAGCGCGAGCGCGTGACGCCCGTGCACATGTCCCAGAGGCCGCAGACGAGCAGCCGCCGCCGGTCGGGTGGGAGCGGCTTGTTCTTGTAGCCGCGGGCCGGGAGCGGGCCGCGGTGCAGCCTGAGCCGCGTCGCCTCGCCCTCGCCGGCGTCCGCGCCGTCGACGACCAGGTGCTTGCTGGTCGACGCGTCGAGCTGGACGGCCTGCATCGGCCAGGCCGCGTGCAGCCGGTGCGTCCGCTTCGCCTGCCGCGTCAGCCCGAGCTCGCGGATGATGCGGCGCGCGGTCGGCAGCGGCATGTCCGCGGCCTCCGGCGGAAGCTCGCCCGCCTCGACGGCCGCGCCGATCGCCACGTCGAGCGGCGCGAGATCCGGGGCCCGGTGCGACCAGCGAAGCGCCGTCCGGACCCAGTCCCGGTAGTCGCGGCGCGCCGGAGCCCGCCGCCGGGCGGGCCCGCCCAGGCCGGCGAGGCGGTAGATCGTGGCCGCCGAGACGCCGAGCGTCTCGGCCGTCCGCCGCACCAGACCGGCGCGCGCGGCCGCGGGGGCGGCGCGCACGGACTCGGCGACCTGGGACCGGATCGTGGGGCTGAGGCGCGACGGGGTCACCGGCTCACTCCGGGAACAGGGGGCCTCTCACGCGGGGGGGGGGGCGTTGCTCCCGGCCTCGGCTTCCAGGATGCCCAGCCAGGCGAGCGAGAGCGCCCGCCCCGCCGCGGTCCCGGGATTCGAGGCCTCGGCGACCGCGGGCGCCGTCAGCCGCCACCGGCCGGCGCCCGCGAGGATCTCCGCGCGCCACCTGCGCCCGTCCCGGACAATGCGCGAGCCGGGCAGAATGTCGATCGCGTCAGGCCTGGCCATGCCGCGCGGCTCGCTATGCGGAGCGCCCGAAGAGGGACGGCTGGCAGTCACCGCACTGCGTCTCGACGGCCAGCCAGCGTGCCGCCCACGTCGTCGGTGCAGCCGCACACCCGGCAACGGGGATCCCCGCCGCGCAGGACCTGCTGCTCCCAGACCTCGCGCGCCCTCAGCGAGGCCTTGATGGTGTCGCGCCGCGTAACGGGCTCGAGGAGCCCGAGGTCCTCGTAGATGTCGATGGCCTCGACGTCGATGTCGCCAATCATGGACACCTCCCCGGGGAAGTGGTGGCGGGCGGCGGGAATCGAACCCGCGACAGCGCAGGGCCCGGAGCGCGCCGGGAGATGCGCTCCGCCGATCGGACAGCCCGCTCTTGCTCTGGCCACTCGAGCTGCGCCCGCCATGTTCGTCATGCGGCGCTCCCCGGCCGCGGCGGGCGCTCGGCGTGCTCGACCCCGTCGAGCAGCTTCCCGCCGGCCGTGGGGGTGAGGCCGCCCCACTGCTTGAAGAAGAACGCCGCGTGGAACTCGCGGCAGCGGTCCCGGAGCGAGCGGAACCAGTCCGCGTCGGCCGGCCGCGCGCCCGGGCCGCTCTCGCCGCCCGCGATGACCCAGCCGATGCCGTCCAGGCACAGCGGGCGCAGGGGTGTGTCGAGCGGCCCGAGCAGCGGCTCGGCCGACACGAACCGGACCGCCGCGGGCGTCCGCCGCAGGTCCTCGACGCGCCACAGCACGCGGTGGTTCTCGGCCGAGACGCCCAGCCAGATGTGCGGCGGCGGGGCCTGGTGGCCGGGCCGGCGCCGGCGGACGTACGCCCGCATCCTGGCGGACCGCTTGGTCAGGACCATGAAGACGTGCCGCTCGGCGCGCTCCATGACGTCGAAGACCTGGTCGAGGTAGCTGTCGGGGACCGCGTGGTGGAACAGGTCCGACATCGAGCAGACGAAGGTGAACGCCGGCCGGCGCCAGGCCAGCGGGTGCTCGAGGCGCTCGGGCCTGAGCGTCGGCCGGAAGCCCACCTGGTAGGGGTGGCCGTGAACGCCGGCGAAACGGCGCGCGAAGCGCTCCGCGTAGCAGTGCGCGCAGCCGTCCGAGACCTTCGTGCACCCGGTGACCGGGTTCCAGGTGCGCTCCGCCCACTCGATCCTCGTCATGTCGCCTCCCGGCGCTCGTGGACCGCGTCGGCGATCGTCTCGAGCGAGGCCGTCGCCATGTCGCACAGGCGCAGCACCCGCCCCAGCTCGTGGTCCGAGAAGGCGCCCTGCGCGACCAGCTCGCCGAGCCGGCCCGCCGTCTCCGCGAGGCCGCGCTCGTGCGCGGCGAGCTCGGCCACCAGCGCGGCCTTCCGCTTGGCGGCCGACGTCTCCGCGGCCGCGCTCTCGCGCTCGAGCTCGGCGATGCGGGCGACGTCGTCGGGGTGGCGCTGCTTGCGGGCGGCGCGGCCCGCGGCGGCGAGCGCGCGCAGGCGCTCCCGCCGCACCTTCGGCGGCGAGGCGAGGATGTCGGTGATCTGCTGGTCGTCGGCGTCGAGCGGCAGGTCGATCTGCTCGCCGTCGGCCGCCTGCGCGAACTCGGCCACCAGCGCGATCGCCTTGCGCGGCTGCGTGAGGGTCAGCTCGCGGATGGGCCGGTGGTGGCGGGCGACCTCCCAGGTCTCCGCCCGGCGCCAGGCGTCCGCCGGCGAGAGCACCCCGCCGAGCCGCCCCGCGCACCAGCGCGTGAAGTCCTCGCGGTCGGGGTGCTCCCGCCGGATGGCCGCGCAGCAGGCCATGACCTCCGCGTCGGCCGTCGCGTGGATCGACTGCAGCACGTCGCGCCACACCATGATGCGCGCCGCGGCGACGTCGGCCGCGGCCCGCTCCCAGTCGACCTCGGGCGCCGAGGAGACGCCGCCGGCGTCCGCGATGACCACGTGGCCGGCGACCGGCGGGTGCGACGACGACTCTTTCACGAGGTCCACCTGGACACGAGCGCCAGGCCGAGCGCGATCAGGGTCCAGGCCAGCGCGAACCCCGTCAGGGTGGCGGCGAGGATGAATGCGGCCGCCAGCTTTGCCTCCAGCCCCTCGCGCTCGTTCACGACCTATCCTCCGCCCCGCCGCCCGGCGCGTAGCCCGGGTCCACCCAGTCGGCGGCCAGGCTGATCGGGACCGGCTTCCACTTCGCGTCCGGAGACGGCCGCATGTAGAGCCGGATGTGCGACTTGGCGCCCTCGACGCGGATCGAGTCGGCGATGGCCTGCTGCGCCTGGCGCCAGCGCGCGTCGTCGATCTGCAGGCGCCGCAAACGGAAAACGCCCTCCCGGTTGACGTGGCCGTGCTTGTCGGTCGCGAACGCGTGCTGGATGAGAGCCAGCACCTCGGGTCGCGCGTCGGCCGACCAGTCCGCCACGCACTCGTCGATGATGGCCTTGGCGTGCTGCAGCTCCGGACCGAACGTGATGCGGTCGGAGATTTGCACCTGGACCTTGAGCCGGCTGTCGAAGGACGCGCAGGAGTAGCCGCCCGTGCGGGCCGTCTTCTTTCGGCCGTACTGCTCGCCGAGCAGATCCAGCAGCGTGGCCAGGTCGTCGAACGTGTGCGCGCGGAAGCGGGCGATCTGATTCGCCAAGTCCACCGCAAAGGCGAGGATGCGGCGGACCGTGTCGTCCTCGAGCCGGTCCGCGTCGCGCACCAGCTTGTCGGGCACCAGTCGGCCCTTCGCGTCCGCCCGGTAGCCCGCCGGCGGCTCGACGGGCGGCGCGTCCGCCTCGGACGCGAGGCGGCGGTCGAGCGCCTCGAGCAGGACGCTGATATCACGCACGCCGCCGGGCTGTGCGTTCACGCCCCGCGCCGGGGCGGGCTTTGGGGTGTCAGGCATCTGGGGCTCCCTTCGTTTGCCGCCGTCCGGCGCGACGCGCGCCGCGGCGACGTGCAGCTCGGCGGCCACCCGCCGCAGCTGCTGCAGGTTCATGTCCGAGCAGGAGCGGACGCCCGTCAGACGCTGTTGCAGCGCCCGGCGCTCCGCCTCGGTAAGGCCGCACCGGGAGGCGTCGGCGTGGACCACCGCGATCAGCCGGCGGCGCAGGTCGTGGTTGCGGGCGATCGCGCCGGCGGCGCGCATCGCGGCTGGCAGATCGCCCAGGCGCGCAAAGCCGCCCGGCCGGCGCTCAGTCCCTGGGGCTCATCGAGGGGATGCTGGATCTGAGCCAGCGACACGGGCTGCCGCGAGCCTTGAGCGTGCATTCCCAGTGATGGCGATCCCGCTCGACAAGCTGCCGGCGCCGGCCGCGGTGGCCGCCGAGGACTTCCAGGCGCTGCGCGACCAGGCCATCGCGGACCTCGAGGCGCGCGTCCCGGACTACGAGGCGCGGCCGACCGACCCCGCCGTCCGGCTGATCGAGGTCGCCGCGTACTTGCGGCTGCTGCTCGGCGGCCGCGTCAACGACGCCGTCCGGGGCACGTTCCTGGCGACGGCGACGGGGACGGACCTCGACAACGTCGCCGCGGTGCTGAACGTGGTGCGGCTCGAGGGCGAGACAGACGACGCGCTGCGCACCCGCGCGCGCCTCGCCTGGGACACGGTGTCGACGGCTGGCCCGAGCGATGGCTACCGCTTCCACGCGCTCTCGGTGACGGGCGTGCGCGACGCGCACGTCAGCTCCCCCAATCCGGGCGAGGTTGTGGTCGGGGTCCTCTCGTCGGCGGATGACGGCGTGGCGGACACCGACCTGCTCGGCGCCGTCGAGGCCGCGCTGAACGCCAGGACCGTGCGCCCGGTCACCGACGTCGTGACGGTGCGGGCGGTCGCCGCGGTGGCCTACGACGTCACCGCCGTGCTGACGCTGGCGGGTGGCGGCCCCACCCCCGCGGCCGTGCGCGCGGCCGCCGAGAAGGCGGTGCGCGAGCACGTGGACGATCTGACGATCGGCCGCGACATCCGCCGGTCGCGGCTCATCGCGGCCTGCCACGTGGCGGGCGTCGAGTGGGTCGACCTCACCGCGCCGGCGGCCGACGTTGCCGTGACTGATGCCCAGTTCGGCAGGGTCGGCACGGTGACCATCACCACGACGCGGTAGAGAGCCCCATGCCGCTGCTGCCGCCCAACGCCACCGACCTCGAGCGGGCGCTCGAGGCCGTCATCACGAACCTCCTCGAGTCGGTTCCGATCCCGATCAGGGCGCTGCGCGTCGTCGCCGACTGCCCGGAGGCGTGGCTGCCGTGGCTCGCGTGGGAGCGCGGGGTCGACGCCTGGAACGAAGCCTGGCCGGTCGCGGTCCGTCGGGCGGTGGTGGCGCAGGCCTGGCTCCTGCATGTGGAGAAGGGCACGGTGGCGGCCGACAGGCGCATCCTGGACGGCGCGGGCGCGCTCTACGACTACATCGAGGGCTCCGGCGCTGGCCACCACACGGTGCAGGTCAAGGTGCGCAACAGCGACGGCTTGCTCGTGACGGTGGGCGATCTGCGCCGGCAGATCGACCGCGTCAGGCGCGCGAGCGTGCACTACGCCGTGACGGCCGAGTCGGGGCTCTGCGCGCTGCCGGTCCTCGCCGCGGGGTTCGGGGGGGTCGCGCTCGCCCACCTGGAGATGCGCTAGTGGCAACCCCGACGAATGTCTGGCGCTTCACCAACGCCGGCCGGGCCGCCATCATGGACGGCGCCAACCGCGGCGTCGCCGACGTGCAGTTCCGCACGATGGCGATCGGATCCGGCTTCGGCCCGGGCGGCGCGGCCGACGACGCGCGCACGGCGCTGCGCGCCCAGGTCGCCACGGCGGCCACGTCCGGCACGACGGCCGTGCAGGGGCGCATCGCCCTCCAGGCCACCTTCGCGCCGGCGGCTGTGGTCGCCGTGACCGAGGTCGGGGTGATGGCGCGGGTCGGCGACGCAGGCGCGGAGTTCCTGGCGGCGTACTGGACGGACGGCGGCCGCGTGATCGCCCGCGGGGGCAACGGCAGCACGATCGTGCTGGCGGGCTCGATCGATCTGCAGGCGGCTGCGGCGGACGTCGACGTCACGTTGCAGCCCGCGCTGACGATCACCCCGCCCGCGGGGGCCCCGGTCGCGGCCGTGGTCTCCACGGCCGCCGCGGCCGCCCCCGCCGGCTGGCTGCTGTGCGACGGCGCCGCGGTGTCCCGCGCCGACTACTCCGCCCTGTTCGCGGCGATCGGGACGGACTGGGGCGCGGGCGACGGCGCCACGACGTTCAACGTGCCGGATCTCCGCGGCCGGGTTGTGGTCGGCGTGGGCGCCGCCGTTGGCCTGACGGCACGCGGCCGAGGGGAGAGGGGCGGCGCCGAGACGCACACGCTGACGGAGGCAGAGCTCGCGGCTCACAACCACACGGCCAGCACATCCGCCGCCGGGAGCCACCGGCACCCCGCCGCCGGCAGCCACTCGCATGGCTACCAGAGGCCCCGGTGGGTTTCCGGGGGTGCTTTGGACGCCATCTACGCTGGCTACGGGGGTTTAACGCCCGCCAGCACATCCGCCGCCGGGAGCCACCAGCACCCCGCCGCCGGCAGCCACAGGCACGCCGTGGCCGTCAACGATTCCGGCGGTGGCGGCGCCCACAACAACATGCAGCCCTGGGTGGGGCTGCACTGCATCATCAAGACGTGAGGTTACGATGGCATTACCAGCGTTCCTGCACGGCGTCGAGGTCATCGAACGCGACACCGGCGCGCGGCCGATCCGCGAGATCGCCACCGGGGTGATCGGCCTGGTCGGCACCGCGCGCAAGGGACCGACGCAGACGCCGACGCTGATCGCCGGCTCGCGGCGGGAGGCAGTGGACAAGTTCGGCTCGGACGGCACCATCCCGCGCGCGCTCACCGGCATCCTCGACCAGGCCGGCGCTCAGGTCGTCGTCGTCAACGTGCTCGAGCGGACGGTGGTGGCCGACGAGGCCGTCGCCTTCGTCGGCGATGCGCTCGAGCTCGGCCTGCGGCGCGCCGACGCGCAGCTCGCCGACGTCGTCATCGAGACGGCCGCCGCGGCGGCCGCGAGCAAGGTGGTCGGGGCGGGCAACGCGGCGCTCACCGTGACCGCGGCCCGGGCCGGCGCCGCGGGCAACAACATCACGGTCGAGCTCGACGACCCCGGCGCGAACGACGGCGAGCTCGCCGTCGCCGTGGCGGGCACGGTCATCACGGTGGCGCTGGCCACGGACGCCAGCGGCGACATCACGTCGACCAACACGCAGGTGATCGACGCGATCAACGGGTCCGCCGCGGCGGCCGCCCTGGTGACGGCGACGCTGGGCGGAGGGGTCGCGGACACGGTTGTCGCGGCCGTCGCGGCGGCCGCCCTGGTCGGCGGCACGGGGCGGACCTACACGGTCGACGCGGACTACACGGTCGACCCAGCCACCGCCACGGTGACGCGGCTGGGCACGGGAGCGATCGTCCGGGATCAGGCCGTGCTGGCCAGCTACTCCTACCTCGGCGACGCCGAGGCCGCGGCCGTCGCCGGCGCCACGGCCACGCTGCAGTCCTACACCGGCGCCTACGCGCTGCTCCAGGCGGCGTCGCTCGGGCTGCCGACGCCGCGCATCCTCATTGCGCCGGGCTGGAGCCACGTCACGGCGGTCACTCAGGCGCTCATCGCGGTGGCGGACCGGCTGCGCGCGATCGTGGTCGCGGACGGTCCGGACACGACCGACGCCGCAGCCATTGCGCACCGCGACGAGTTCGACTCCCGCCGCCTCTACCTCGTCGACCCCGGCGTGAAGGTGGGGACGCCGGCCGTGGTCGAGCCGGCCTCGGCGCGCGTCGCCGGCGTGATCGCGCGGACGGACGACGACCGCGGCTACTGGTGGAGCCCGTCGAACCAGCTGATCGCCGGCGTCGTCGGCACGAAGCGGCCCGTCGACTTCCGGCTCGGGGACGCCAACTCCCGCGCCAACACGCTGAACGCGAACGAGATCGCGACCATCATCCGCGAGAACGGCTACCGGCTCTGGGGCAACCGCACCTGCAGCAGCGACTCGAAGTGGCAGTTTCTCAACATCGTGCGCATCGCCGACCAGGTCAACGAGCGCATCCTGCAAGGGCACCTGTGGGCGGTCGACCGCAACATCACGAAGACCTACCTCGCCGACGTCGTCGAGGGCGTCAACGCGTTCCTGCGCGAGCTGGTCGGCGTGGGCGCGATCATCGGCGGGCAGTGCTGGGCGGATCCGGACCTGAACACGCCGACCGAAATCGCCGCGGGGAAGGCGACGTTCTCGTTCGACTTCACGCCGACCAGTCCGGCCGAGCGGGTGACGTTCCAGTCGATCCTGACCAATGACTACCTGGAGGACCTGGTGTGATTATCGACATCCTGCGCAACATCAACATGTTCGTGGACGGCCGCGGCTACGCCGGGCAGGTCGACGAGGTCGTCCCGCCCAAGCTGACGGTCAAGACCGAGGAGTTCCGGGCCGGCGGCATGGACGGCGCGGTCGAGATCGACCAAGGCCTCGAGAAGCTCGAGGCCACGCTGAAGACGTCCGGCATCGACCGCACGCTGCTCGAGCAGTGGGGCGTCAACTCCGGCGCGCGGGTCGCGATCACCCTGCGCGGCGCGCTGCAGTCCGAGGACGGCACCGTGCGCGCGGTGGTCGTGCGCCTGCGCGGCCGCGTCAAGGAGATCGACTGGGGGACCTGGAAGCCGGGCGAGAAGGTCCCGATGACGGCGATGGTCTCCGTCTGGTACTACAAGCTCGAGCACGCCGGCGCCGTCATCCACGAGGTCGACGTCGAGAACATGATCCGAATCGTCAACGGCACCGACCAGCTCGAGGCGCTGCGCACCGCCCTGGCGGTCTAGTGGGAGGAGTTGATGGCTGAGGACAGGAAAACGATCACGCTCACGCACCCGATCGATGTCGCCGGCGCGCCGCTCAAGAGCGTCGTGATGCGGCGCCCGCTGGTCAGGGACCTGCGCGCGGCGCAACACGCAGCCGGCGTTGGCGCAACCGGCGACGAGCTGGAGATTGCGCTGTTCTCGAACCTGTGCGAGATCTCTCCGGACGACTGGGAGCTGATGGACCTTGGCGACTACCGAGCGGTCCAGGAGGCGTACGAGGGTTTTTTGTCCCGCGCCTGAACATCCGCGCCGCCCGTGCGCTCGTGGCGCACGTCTTCCACCAGTCGTTCGCGGCGATCGATGCGCTGGACGTGGCCGAGCTGGCCGAGCTCTACGAGGACGCGCGGGCGCTGTTCAAGGCGAGCCCTCGGCTGACGCTCTAGCCTGCCAGCGCCGCTCGGCGGCGTCGAGGCACAGGCCCACGAGGGCGAAGGCAATGAGCGCCGGCCACCACAGCACGCCGAGCAGGACGGCCCAGAAGGTCATCCAGACAGGAAACATGAGCAAGGTGGCCAGCGCCGCGTCCAGGGTCCAGCCGGTGCCGGCGAGCACCACCCCGTACGCGAGCGCCGCCGTGCCCCACACGAACGCGCCGCACGACCAGGCGCCCCAGCGGTCGCACCAGCTTCTTTCCGGCACCTGCCGGCGAGCGTAGCACGGCATGGCCTTCGACTCGTCGATCAAGGTCGGCATCGCCATCGGCGCCACCGTGGCCGCCGGCGTCGGGCGCGCGTTCGAGTCCGTGGCGGACCGCACGCGCCGCGTGGGCGCCACGCTCGAGCGCGTCAACAAGCACGCCGACCGCCACCGGCAGGAGCTGCGCCGCCTGCGTGCCGAGCAGGCGCGGACCGGGGACGGCTCGCGCGAGATCGCGCGACGCATCGAGGCGGTGGGCGAAGCGCTCCGCCGCACCACGGCCCGCGCCCGCCGCTACCGCGAGGAGCTGCGCCGAGGTCAGGGGCTCGAGCGGGCCCGCGCGGGCCGCGACCGGGCGCTGCGCCAGGGCGCGGTAGCGCTCGGCGGGGCGTACGCCTTGAGCCGGTTGGTGACGGGCAGCTTCGACCGGGAGCGCGCCGAGCTCCGGCTCGGGTCGCTCCTTGCGGGCCCCACGCGCGAGGCGGACCTGGGGCGAGCCGTGGCGCACTCCCGCACGGACGTCCGCCAGGGGCGCGTGCTGCAGGGCGAGGCCGAGCTGCTGCAAGTGCAGGCGGACCTGCGCGGCGCGGACCTGTCCGCGGAGGTGGCCCGCATCGGCTCGACGCTCTCCGCGAAGATCGCGACGGTCACCCAGGGCACCGCGCGCGAAGTCGCGTCCGTCCTCGGCAGCGCCTACACCCTGAACGCCGCGCAGTTCGAGGGCGACACCCAGGCTGTGCTCGGCCAGATCGGCGAGCTGCTCACGGCGACTCAGAAGAAGTACAAGTTCGAGGTGTTCAGCGACCTCGGGCAGGGCCTCGTCGAGGTCGCGGCCGGCGCATCGTCGGCGAAGCTGTCGCTCGACCAGCAGGCGGTGGCGCTCGGCCTCCTCTCGAAGGTGGACCTGGCGGGCGGCCGCGGCGGCACGGCGCTCAATGCCGTGCTGCGCCAGTTGCCGCGGGCGGCCGAAGACCTGGGCGCGTCGGTGGTGCGCTTCGACGACGACTCGCTCGACCTGGTGTCGACGCTGCAGCAGCTGCAGGCGCGTCTGGCGGCGATTCGAGACACCGACGCCCGGAGCCAGGTCATCCAGAAGCGGTTCGGCGAGGAGGGCGCCCGGGGGGTTGTGCCGCTGCTCGACCAGCTCGGCCAGCTAGAGTCGGACCTCCGCGACATCAAGAACCCGATCGAGACGATCGACGAGGCGCACCAGCGCTGGCTGGACTCCGCGAGCGGCAAGGCGGCGATCCTTCGCAACAACCTGGCCGGGCTGAGGGACACGATGGCGGCGGGCCTGCTGCCTGCCGTGGAGCCTGTCGTCGGCGCAACCCAGTCGCTGGCGATATGGATCGGGCGGGTGGCCGAGGAAGCCCCGGCGGTCGGGTCCGCCATGCGGCTGGCCGCCGGCGCGGTCGGCGGATTCGTCGCGGTGTCGCTCGGCGCCCGCGGCGGCCGATACGTGTGGCTGCTGGCGGGCGAGGGCTTTCGGACGGTGGTCGACGTCGCCGGCGCGGCCCGCCGAGGCGTGGGGATGACCGCGGGCGCAATGGGCCGGTACGGCGCCGCGCTCGGCCGCGTTACCCGCATAGCGCGCGCAGCCACCGTCGTGCAGTGGCTCTGGAACGCCGCCCTGTTGGCCAACCCGATCGGTCTCACCGTGGCGGCGGTGGTCGCCGCCGCGGCGCTCATCGGCGGGGCGGCCTACCTGATCTATAAGCACTGGGAGCCGATCAAGGACTTCTTCGCGGGCTTGTGGGAGTGGGTCGTCGACGCGGCGAAAGGCGTCGGGTTGGCCATCGTCGACGCCATTGCCGGCGGCCTGGGGGCCGGTCCGCTCGTGCGCGCGGTCGGGAGCATGTTCGGCAAGGTGTGGAACCTGATGGCCGAGTCCGACGCGCGAGAAGGCCCGCTGTCGAACCTGACCAGGTCCGGGGGCTCCATCCTGCCCACGATCGGCGAGGGCGTCCGGCGCGCGGGGCCGGGCGGGCTGCAGCGCCCGCTGCGCTCCCAGCTCGCGGCCGCCACGGCCGGGCTGGCGCTCGCCGTGGCACCCGCTGCAGTGGAGGCGGTCGCGCCCGCCCTGCCCGCCGCGGCCGAACCCAGGCAGGCCGGGACCGTCAACAACTACTACAGCATCACCGTGAACGCGGCGCCGGGCGAGGACGTCCGCAGCCTGGCGCGCCGGCTGATGGACGAGATCGAGCGGCAGCAGGGCGTGCGCGACCGCCGGGCGCTCCGCGACGACCTCTGATGGCCGCGAGCCACATGCTGGCGCTCGGCGGCTATCGGTTCTCGCTGGAGACCGCCGCCTACCAGGAGCTGCAGCGAACGACCGCTTACCGCTGGGCGGCGCAGCCGCGCCTCGGCCGCCGGCCGGCGCGCCAGTTCGTCGGCGCGGGCGACGAGACTGTGTCCCTCGCCGGCGAGATCTATCCGCACTACCGCGGCGGCCTCGGCCAGCTCGACGCCCTGTGCCGCGAGGCGGGCGTCGGCGAGCCGCTCCAGCTCGTGACCGGGGGCGGCGAGGTCCTCGGGCTGTGGGTGGTCGAGCGCGTCGAGGAGACGCAGCGGCTGTTCCTCGACGACGGCCGCCCGCGCAAGATCTCGTTCCGGATCGAGCTGGCCCGCTACGGCGAGGATCGCCAGTGACGATCCGCACCGGCGACGGCGACGTGCTCGACGAGCTCTGCTGGCGACACTACGGCCGCGAGGACGCCGTGCCGGCGGTGCTGGCTGCAAACCCCGGCCTGGCGGCCGCTGACGCGGTTCTGCCCGCCGGCATCGAGATCGAGTTCCCCGACCTGTCGCCGCCGGTGGAGCCCGAAGGCGCGATCCATCTCTGGGAGGCGCGGTGATTCCGGAGCTGCGCGTGAGCGCGAACGGCCGGGACATCACGGCGGTCGTGCAGGACCGGCTCGTATCGGCCGAGGTCGTCGACGTCGGGGACGAGGAGGCCGACTCGTTCGAGCTGACGCTGGACGACCGGCCGCCCGGGATCGCGACGCCGCCCACTGGCGCCGAGCTGTCGGTCGACCTGGGCTTCGCCGGGTCGGGCACGGCCCAGATGGGCCGGTTCGTCGCCAGCGAGATCGAGCAGCAGGGTCCGCCGGCGACGCTCACGATCCGCGCCCAGGCCGCCGACATGCTACATGAGCTGAAGGCGCCGCGAACTCGCTCCTGGACGGACCACACGATCGGAACCCTGGTCGACGCCATCGCCGTCCGGCACGGGCTCGAGCCGCGGGTCGACCCGGACTTGCGCGCCGTCGCTTTGCCGCACGTCGACCAGGTCGACGAGTCGGACATCAGCCTGCTGCGGCGGCTGGCGAGCTATCAGCTCGACGTGGTCGCCAAGGTGGCCATCGGGCGCCTGATGTTCCTGCGGCGGCAGATCCTGGCGAACGACCTCTCGCGGTCGGCGACCCGGATCGAGCGCACCGAGACCGTCGAGTACCACGTGCTGCGTGCCGACCGCGGGATGTATGGGGCGGTGGCCGCGCGCTGGCGGGAGTTCGACGTCGGCGAGCTTAAAGAGGAGGTTGTCGGCGATCCGAACGTCGGCCCGACGTACGCGTTGCCGGAGACTTACCCGGACCGCGCCTCCGCTCACAACGCGGCTACGACCCGGCTGCGGGCGCTGCAGCGCGGGACGCGCACGGGTCGGCTGGTGCTGTCTCCGGGTCGGCCCGGCCTGGCCGCTGAGTCGGCCGTTCAGCTCGTCGGCTGGGGCGCCGGCGTCGACGGGGTTTGGGTCGCGACGCGGGCGCGGCACGCGGTCGCGGAGGACGGCTACCGCACGCACCTCGAGATCGAGGCGGTAACGAAGCCGTGGGGCCGGCGCGGCGCCGTGAGAGACGATGGCTGAGGTGCGCACCGTGGAGGGTGACGTGCTCGACGAGATCTGCTGGCGGCACTACGGCCGCGAGGATGCGGTGCCGGCCGTCCTGCGCGCGAACCCTGGGCTGGCCGCCTCGCCTACGGAGATGCCCGCCGGCATCCTGATCGTGCTCCCCACGCTGCCCGACCCTGCGGCAGCCCCCGTCGATCGCCTGTGGGACGTCGCACCCAAGCCCGCGTGACCGGCCGGAGGGGCGAAAGTCGTTGGCCAGCGACCGCCGCCGCTGACGCTGCAGCAGCCTGACCCGCGTGCGATTCGTCGCATTTTGATCAGGCTCTTCTCGCACGACATTTCTCAATCTCTTTCGCGCGCCTCTAGTCAGGGCGCTGGCCGGCGTGCCGCCGGCGCCGATCGTGGACACGACCAGGCCCACGGCGAAAAACATGATGGGCAGCAGCCCCGCGTTCCCGCGGCAGAGCCGGACGGCCCGGCCGGTCAGCCTGGACAGCGTGCCGTTGGTGTCGGCCATGCTGAACAGCAGCGTCACGCCGACGAGCGTGACCAGCAGCGGCACGGGAAAGCCCGACAGGACGGTGTTGACCGACATGCCGCCCAGGTACACCCCCACCAGCCAGGCCATGGCCAGCGACAGGATGCCGACATTGATTCGCGTGAGGACGCTCAGCGCGACGGCCAGGACGAGCGCCCCGACCGAGATCCACGCGAGCATCATTGCGCGGGCGCCGCAGCCGCCGGGGCTGCGCTCAGGACGCGGGAAAGCCGGCTCACGTCGGACAGGTCCTCCAGCGCCTCGACCAGGCCGACGGTCTCCTCGATCGCCGACGGCGGCAGCACGAGCGCTGCGCAGTCGCTGAACTTCTCGTGGAGCTCCTCCCGGGTGAACGGCAGATCCGGCCCGCCCCGATAGCGCTCGTCCGCCTCCTCGACGAGCGTGCGACCATCGTCGAGATCCACCTCGACGGTGCTGCGGATCTGCTCCCAGCCCTGCGCTTCAATCGCCGGGTCGAGCACGCGCTCGACCTTCCGCATCATCGCCTGCATCGGCGCGCTCCGGACGAACTCGTCGTTGAATTCGCGAATGCCCGCCTTCCGCCGGAGCGCGATGGCGCCCACCATGAACGCGGGACAGAACTTCGCCTCGAGCTCGTTGGTCGCGATGGCGTACCGCAGCGGCTTGAGAATGTTGGAGCCGGCGCGCACGCGAATCCTCGCGATGCTCTCCGGCTGGACGTCATGGGTGATCACCAGCCGCCGCATGGCATCCATCGTCGGATGCCCGAGCACGCCGCACGGGTACGGCTTGATCGATACGCCGGGCGACACGATCGCGTGCGGGCTGCCGAGCCTGCCGACGATGCGGTCGGCATCGAAGCCCTCGCCGTGACTGAAGGCCTGGAAGAAGCCCCACGGCGGATCGAGGGCGTCCCGGCCGCCCGTGAAGCCTCTCGCGGCGAGCTCGGCCGCGACCACCCCGTTCTGCGCCGCCCGGCCCACGTGCAGCGGCTTGGTCATCGACCCGAAGCTCACGCGGATGCCGGAGGCCGAGCTCGCCGCGATGGCGAGCGCGTGCGCGATCCGTGCGCCATCGAGGCCGAGCAGCCTGGCGGCGGCAACCGCCGCGCCGAACGTGCCGACGGTGCCGGACGAGTGGAAGCCCTGCCTGTAGTGGGCAGGACTGATGGCCTCGGCTATCTTGCACTCGACCTCGAAGCCCGTCAGAAACGCCTCGAGCAGCGCCGTGCCGGACGCACGCTGGCGCTCCCCGATGGCCAGCGCCGCGACCAGCGGGGGCACGGTCGGGTGCGTCAGCAGTCCGAAGATGCGATCGGCACTGGTCGCCAGTTGCGTGTCGTCCCAGTCCAGGGCATGGCCGCTCGTTCCGTTGAGCAGAGCCACCGAGGACACGCCGCTCCGGAACGGCTCGGGACCGAACGCGGTGGACTCCGGCTTCTCGCCGACGGTCCGGACGTAGCCGCGCAGGATGCGGCCGGCGTCCTGCGTCGATCCGGCCAGCATGACGCCGAGTCCGTCGAGGACGCAGCGCTTCGCGATCCGGACGGCCTCCGGCGGAAAGTCCTGCCAGCGGGTCCGGTCAACGAAATCCACAACCGCGCTCGTGGCGCGCTGCTGGTCGCTCACAGTGCTCCCCTCGACGATCCGAGTGCCACGAAGCACCCAGGCTCCGCTCACCTTACAATAGGCCGAAGCGAGCGAGAAACCGTGTGACACGCGGCGGATGCCGGCGTCACCGACCGTGCCGGCACCGGCATCCACCGCCATTTGCGCGCCGGGAGTCCCTTCGCCGCGGCTCCGGCGCCGCGGAGAGGCGCCATGATGCAGCCCCCGATCCCGCTCCCCGCCCGGCCGGCCGGCGGCCGTATCGCCGCCCTCGCCGCCGCGCTGCTGGTCGTCCTGCCCCTGGCCGGGCTCGCGCAGGAGCCAGCCGGCCTGGACATCTACTGGATCGACGTCGAGGGCGGCGCGGCGACCCTCGTGGTGACGCCTGCCCGCGAGTCGGTGCTGATGGACACCGGCTGGCCGCGGGCCGACGCCCGCGACGCGCTGCGCATCCAGGCGGCCATGAACGACGCGGGCATCGACCGCATCGACTACCTGCTGTTCTCGCACTTCCACACCGACCACGTCGGCGGCCTCGCGGCGCTCGCCGAGCGGGTCCCCATCGGCGAGTTCGTCGACCACGGCGACAGCGTCGAACTGGGCAGCGCGCGCGGCCAGGCTCTGTGGGACGAGTACATCGGCTTCGCCGCCGACCGGCGCCGCTCGGTCGTTCCCGGCGACAGGCTGCCGCTCGAGCACCTCGAGCTGACGTTCGTGGCGTCGCACCGGGAGCTCGTCGACACCCCGGAGCCGCGGACGCCGAACGCCCTCTGCGCGGGCGTCGCGCCGCCCGAGGCCGACATGGGCGAGAACGGCCACAGTCTGGGCTATCTGGTGTCGCTCGGGGCGTTCGAGTTCCTCAACCTCGGCGACCTGACCCCGGACCGCGAGCACGCGCTGGCGTGCCCCGCGAGCCGGCTGGGGGTCGTCGACCTGTGGCAGGTCCCCCACCACGGGGGCTACGGGGCCATCCGTCCCGAGCTCGCGGGGATGCTCCAGCCCACGGTGGCGGTCGTCAACAACGGTCCCCGCAAGGGGGGGACGCCGGACTCGCTGGCCGTCATCCAGGGCACGGCGGAAGTCGGCGACGTCTGGCAGTCGCACCGCACGCTCACCGACGACGCCGCCCACAACACCGACGAGGCGCTCATCGCCAACCTGACCGAGGAGGACGACTGCGAGGGACACTGGATCAAGGCGACCGTGGCGCCCGACGGCCGCACCTGGTCGATGACCAACGGCCGGACCGGCTACAGCCGGACCTATCGGTCCCGGTAACCGCCTCGAGATCCCGGGGGAGCACGACGATGAGAAGCGTACCGACCTCGATGGCGTTCGTCATTGCCGTCCTGACGTCCGGAGCGGCGCTGGAGGCCCAGGTCCTGGACCGCATCTACGCCGACCAGTACATGCCGTTGCGGTCCGAGCTGATGATCGCCGACGCGGACGGGAGCAACCCCCGCAAGCTCGTGCCCGGCATGGAGATCGACTACAACGCGTCGTTCTCCCACGACGGCGAGTGGGTCGTGTTCACCTCGGACCGTAGCGGGTCGGCCGACATCTACCGGGTCCGGTCGGACGGCCGCGGCCTGGAGCGCCTGACCCGGTCCCCGGCCTTCGACGATCAGGCGGCCCTGTCGCCGGACAACCGCTCGCTGGCCTTCGTCTCGTCCCGCGGGGGCGCCACCGACATCTACGTCATGGACCTCGCCAGCCGCGAGATCCGCAACCTCACGAATGCGCCGGGCGGCGACTTCCGTCCGAGCTGGTCCCCGGACGGGCGGACGATTGCCTTCAGCTCCGACCGCGGGACCGGAATGCCCCACCAGGGCTATCCCGGGCCCGCCGGCAAGTGGGAGCACGTGCAGGAGGCCGGCGTGTACCTCATCGATGTCGACGGCACGGGCCTGCGCAAGCTCGCGCCGGCCGCGGAGATGATGGCCGGATCGCCGCAATGGTCGGCGGACGGCGCCGCGATCGTGTTCTACGAGATGCCCGTGCGGGACACGGTCAGCGCGCACTTCGGCGGCGGCTCGTCGAGCATCGTCTCGGTCGACGTGGCCACCGGCGAGCGCACGGTCCACGCCGCGGGTCCCGGGCTCAAGGTGTCGCCGCAGTTCGTCGGCTCCGATCGCATCGGCTATCTGATCAAGACCAGGAGCAGCGGCACCCTCGCGTTCACGAGCGGCGAGGAGAGCGCGCCCGACGACCGCGCCAATCCCTCCTGGTCGCGGGACGGCGAACGCGTCGTCTACCACGCCGGCCAACTGGAGACGATGCACCACTACACCAACACCCCGGGGCGGCGGCTGCTCGGCACCGTGGCGAAGCCCGGCTTCGAGCTCGTGCACGCGAGCGGCTGGCCGGCCGTGTCGCCCGACGGGCGCACCCTCGTCGTGAGCGAGCGCACGCCGAGCGCCGACCGGATGGCGCTGGTCCTGTGGGACGTCGACGGGACCAACCCGCGGCGGGTGCATCAGGACGACGTGACCGTGATGGGCCTCGAATGGTCGCGGGACGGGCGGTGGCTGGCGTTCGGCGCGGGCGCCTTCTTCCTCGGCCGCAGCCGCGCGCCCGCCGAGATCATGATCATGAAGGCGGACGGGTCCGAGGTGCGCGCGGTCACCTCGGGGCCGGGCAATGCCGGGTTCCCGAGCTGGTCGCCCGACGGGACGGAGATCGTGTATCGCTACTGGACCGGCAACGAGCGCGGCGAGGGGCTGCGCATCGTCGACGTGGCCAGCGGCAAGTCCCGCGTCCTGACCACGGAATACGACACCCTGCCCTTCTGGTCGCCCCGGGGCGACGTCATCATGTTCACCCGCTACGCCCCCGACGACCGCTTTCGCTACGACGAGTTCGACATCTACACCATCCGGCCGGACGGCACGGACCTGAAACGGCTGACCGATGCGGAGGGCAACGACGCCCATTCCCTGTGGTCGCCGGACGGCAACTTCATCCTCTTCAGCAGCTCGCGTTTCGGCTACCGGGACGAGTCGCCGCTCGTCGTCAACCAGCCCCAGCCGTATGCCGAGCTGTTCATCATGAACGCCGACGGCTCCAACCAGCGGCCCCTGACCGACAACCAGTACGAGGAAGGCACGCCGGCATGGCTCCCCGCCGAACTGCTGAAGCAGGAATGAGACTCAGGAGTGAGACGATGGTGAATCAGACCAGACGCACGATACTCAAGACGGGCGCGGCGGCGACGGTCCTGGCCGCCACGCGGGGGCTTGCGGGACAGTCCGCCCAGGACGAAGCGGCCATGTCCTTCTACGAGAACGGTCCCGTTCGCATCCGCTACGAGGAGGCCGGCTCCGGCTTCCCGCTGCTCGTCATCCCCGGCGGGGGACTGAACTCGGCGGTCGCCGGCCTGGCCACGCATCCCTTCAACCCGCTGGAGGAGTTCCAGGGGGAATTCCGCTGCATCGCCGCGGACCTGCGCAACGCCAACCGCGGGGAGTCTGCCGGTCCGCTCGAGATCGATCGGCCGTGGGATTCGCATACGGACGACCATCTCGGCGTGATGGATCACCTGGGCATCGACAAGTTCATGGTGCTCGGCTTCTGCATCGGCGGCCCCTTCATCTGGAACCTCCTGCGGCGGGCCCCCGATCGCGTCGTCGCCGCCGTGCTGGCGCAGCCCAGCGCGTGGAGCGCGGAGCATCCCACGCTGTTCTACGACAACAACATGCGGGGCTGGGGCCCGGAGCTCGTCGCGCGCCGGCCCGAAATCACGATGGACATGGTCGACCGGTTCCTGACCACCATGTACCTCGGCAACGCGGACTTCGTCTTCACCGTGACGCGCGACTTCGTGCGCGAGCTGCAGACGCCGATCCTCATCCTGCCCGACGACATCCCGGCGCATCCCTACGAGGTCGCCATGGAGGCCGCGATGCTCGCACCGCGCTCCGAGGTGAGCATGTTCCCGTGGAAGCAGCCCGAGGCACGGATTCCGCTGGCGGTGCGCCAGATACGGTCCTTCCTCCGGGCGCACCGGCCGGCTCCCGCGTAGGCCGCTCGGCGACGCCGCGCCGACTCCGAATCAGGTGCCGAGTCCGGCTCGTCGCACCGCCGGACAACGCGCGGCTGGTCAGAATCGGAACAGCCGCGTGAACTTGACGATGAACGCGCGGTTCTCGAGCATCGGCAGCCTCCCGGGGCGCAGCGTCGTGTCGCGCTGGTCGTTGTAGACCACGAACAGCTCGCTGCCCGGGCTGTACTCCCAGCGGAACCGCACGTTCGTCCCCATCTGGTCGATGGCCGAGTTGTACTGCACCAGCGCCGACAGGAACATCCGCGACGTGAACGTGTAGGTCGCCCGCGTCGTCGCCACCGTCGCCGTGAACGCCCCCTGCGGAAGGCTGATGCGGTTGATCTGCACCGTCGGCTCGATGGAGAGCTGCGGCGTCACCCCGACGCGTCCCTGGCGGTAGCCGAACCCCGTCAGGTCGCCGCCGAAGAACGTCCCCTGCTGCACGAAGGCGGTGCCGGACACCCGCCGCTGCTGGCCCATGTAATACGACAGGAACACGTCCTGGAACTCGTAGCCCCCGATGGGAATCGCCACGCTGCTGGCGACCTGGAACGGCTCGACGAGCAGCTCGTAGCTGCGCAGGAGGTCGGCGGTGATGCGGTCGCTGTTCTCGAGCTCGGTGACGAACTTCGCCCTGACCCCGCGCGTCTCTAGGTCGCGCGCGCCGTTCTCGATGTAGTCGACGCTGCCGCCGAACGTGAACTGCCGGATGGCCTCGATCGCCGGCCGCGGCCGGTAGTGCGCCGCCACGAACGAGCGCCGGAAGTCCAGGCGCCGCAGGAACCCTATCTCCGGGTTGAAGTTCTTGCCGACCAGTAAGTGGTCCACCTGCAGGCCGAACAGGTCGGCGTCGTACGTGAACTGCCCCTGGTAGCTCGCGTCGTCGCCCGTGCGGCCGTACGTGCGCGTGCGGGCGTAGTAGCCGTTGATGGTCACGTTGTCGTGGAACGCGAACGAGGCGTCGGCGCCGTAGACGTCGTTCTCGCCGTTGCGGTCGAGCGACACCGAGCGGCGCGTGAAGATCGCGCCGATGCGGCTGCGGCGCAGGATGTCCTGCTTCACGCGCACCACCGTGAAGTTCGTGGCCAGCGCGTTCGCGTCGGGCGCGTCGTCGGTCTGCATGTTGAGCGCGCCGATGCTGAGGTTGCCGACCTTGCCCGTCAGCCGGCCGCCGCCGATGATGGGCACCGTGCGGCCCTCCTGCAAACCGATGCGCCGGCTGAAGAAGATGAGCGGCGCCTCGTTGCCCGCGCGCGTGCCGGGCGGACCCTGGAGGCGCCCGCCGTTGTTGGCGCCGAAGCCGGTCCCGAGCACCCTGGGCCCGGCCCCGAAGTCGAAGATGCCGCGCGCCTCGAGGAAGAACTCGCGCTTCTCTGGGAAGAACAGGCTGAAGCGCGTCAGGTTCACCTGCTGCTCGTCCACCTCCACCTGCGCGAAGTCCGTGTTGTAGGTGAAGTCGGCCGTCAGGTTCTGCGTCACCCCCCACTTGGCGTCGATGCCGGCGTCGCCCGCGCCGCGGTTCGTGAAGGGCGGGCTAACCGTCAGGTCCGTGGCCGACGAGCCGATGGCGTAGGGCTTGACCTCCAGCCGTCGGTTCTCCGACGCCACCTCCAGGCCGACCAGCGTGGCGGCGCCCGACAGGCGCATGATGCCCGGGCCCACCGCGATCGGCACCGGCGTCAGATGCGACACCTCGTTCTTCCGCCGCACCTGACGCTCGAACTGGACGCCCCAGAGCTGCGACCGCCCCTGCTGGAAGCGGAGCGACTTGAAGGGAATCTCCATCTCCACCGACCAGCCACCCTCGAAGCGGCCCGTGCGCACGTCCCAGACCGGGTTCCAGTCGGAGTTGGGGTTGCTCTCGTCGCTGATCTCGAAGTCGAAGAAGCCCCCGATCGGGTTCACCATGAACGCCATGCCGTTGCGCCGGTCGTAGAACGTGTCGAACGCCACGACGATGCGATCGTTCTGGATGAGCTGGAACGAGTCGCGCTGCATCTCGTCGGCCACCCACTGGTCCTCGGGCGCCGAGTCCCAGCAGCGCGCCGCGACGTACACGTTCTCGTCGTCGTAGAACACCCAGACCTCGGTCCGCTCCGTGGCCGGCACACCCTCGATGGGAAACTGCTGGACGAATGAGCTCGCCGAGCCTGTCTCGTCGTAGACGGCCTCGCTGAGCGCGCCGTCCAGGTCCAGCTCCCTCGTGAGGCGGATCGCGCGCAGCGTCGCCCGGCCGGCCGCGTCCCGCGCGATCACCTCGGGCGGCACCGGCGGCGGCGGCCCGTCGATCACGCCGGCGGCAGCGCCCGGCGCGAAGCCGGCCGCCCCCGGTGCGGCGGCGGCGGGCGGCGCGGGCCGGGCGCCCTCGGGCAGGACGACCCCGGGCGGGGGGGCGGGCGCCGGCGGCGCGACTCCCCGCTCGGCCGCCGGGGCCGGGCGATCCGCGGCGAGCGCCGCGGCAATCCGGTCCTGGAGCGCGAACAGCTCGCCGAGCGGGCCGGTGACGTTCGCCGTCCGCGACACCGCGCCCGTCTCCACGTGCACCAGACGCGCGGTGATTCGCACGCGCTCGCCGACCCGCTGGTAGGCGCCCGCGACCACCCATTGCGCGCCGAGCCGCCGCCCCGCCTCGCGGGCGGACAGACCGTCCGCGAGGCCGCCGTCGACCGTTGCGAGCCTGGCGACCCGCTCCAGGTCGACGGCCACCGTCTCCGCGAACCCGGCGCCGATCCAGTCGTCCGCCGGCGACCCGCTGATGTTCGTGAACGGCACCACGGCCACCCGGTCGCCCGGCTGCGGCACGCTGCGCCCGCCCGCAGGCGACGGCTGGGCCGCCAGGCCGGCCGAAAGCGCGACGAGCAGAATCGCCGCGACCGGGACGCCTGCCGCCGCATGGAGCCGCTTCGCCGGCCCGAGTCTGTCCCTTGCCGCCGAGTTCATCGAGAGCATCTCCTGCCGTGCGGACGCGAGAACCCACGCCGTTCTACGGCGCAGACTCCTAGCTCGGATCGACCCCCGCGCGCAGGCAGAAGTACTCCCAGGCGCGGTCGAGGGCGAGCGGCGAAAGCTGCGTGGCGCGCGAAAGCTCGACCTCGCGATCCGACAAGCCGCGCGGCGTGCCGAGCGCCATGGCCTGCAACTGCACCTCGGCGTTGACCTTGAGATAGACGGCCGTCATCACGGCCGCCTTGAGCGAGCGCGCTGCGACCACGGCCCCGTGTCCGCGCATGAGCAGGCAGGTGTTGCTGCCGAGCGCGGCCGCGAGATCGCGCCCCTGCTCCATCGTACGCACGAGCATGTCCGTCGCGTTGAACCGGGCGGCGATATCCCAGATCGGCACCTCGGATCCGATGACGGACGCCGTATGCACCATGGGCTCAAGCCGCCGGCCCGTGATGCCGAAGGGCAGCAGCGGATCGGCATGATTGTGCACGACGGCGTTGACATCGCGGCGCGCTTCGTAGATCGCGCCGTGAATCATGCGCTCGCCGTAGGGCCTGCGATTCTCGGGGTCGAGCGAGCGGCCGTCCTGCTCGAACCGAATCAGGTCGGCGTATTCGACGAGCTCCGGGCTGCGCGACCGCGCCATGACGTAGCGTCCCGCGTTCCCGGGATCCCGCACGCTGACATGGCCGAAGGCATCGACGACCTCCTCGCGCGCGAGGATGCGATTGGCGGCGACCAGGCGCCTGAATTCGATTCGCTCCCCGAGCCCGGCAGCGTCCTGTGCGAACGCCCGCGCGGCGAACGCCGCAGCCGCCGGCATGCCGAGCGCCGTCCGAACGAATTCACGGCGTGACGTCCGTGCGTGCGATGCCATTGCGCTCTCCCGAGAACCGACCGACGGTCACTCGCCGGCCCCCAGATCATCGAGGAACTCCGAGCCGGGATCCACCCCGGTCACGAGGAGCCGGTCCCGCGCGCGGGTGCAGGCGACGTAGAGCAGGTGGCGCTCGGTCTCGTACACCTCCTCGAGATCGGCGTCGTCGCCGACGCGTTCGATCCGTGCCTGCAATGGAACGACCTCGTCGTCGCAGGCGGCTACCGCGACCGCCCGGAACTCCAGCCCCTTGGCGAGGTGCATCGTGCCGACAGCGACGGACCCGGACGCGCCGGACCCGCCGTCGAGCCGCGCGGGTCGCATGCCCGCCGCCTCTACAGCCGCGAGCGCCCGCTCGATCTGTTCCGGCGACCTGACGAACACGCCGATGGCGTGCGGCGCGCAGCCCTCGCCCCGTCGCGCGCGGAGCCAGTGTGCAACGGCCTCCGTCTCGTTTTCCGGCGAATCGAACGTCCGCACCTCGGGCGCGGGTCCGTTGAACACCGAAACCGTCGCTCCTCGTCGCTCCGCGTTGCCGTCGACATCGGCCAGCTCGGCCGGCAGGAGTCGGTCGGCCTGTCGCCGGATCTGATGCGACGTGCGGTAGTTGATTCGCAGGGTATGGGATCGCCCGCGCACGTCGACGCCGAGCGACCGCCAGGAGAACGGCGTCTGGAAGATCCGCTGGCCGAGGTCCCCGGCGAAGAACAGGCTGTTCGGCCGGTCCCCGCCCAGGGCCGCCAGAAACCGCAGCTCCGCGACGCTGATGTCCTGGGCCTCGTCGATCACACAGAAATCGAACGGTGGCCGCGCAGCCTCCGCCATCTTCGCCGCCACCCGCGCGAACATGCCGGGCTCCGTCAACCTCTCCCGTTCGGCGAGCGCGGACCGGACCCGCGAGAAGATCGACCAGAGCAGCTCCCGCTGCTTCTCGGCCAGGCGGGTCTTGCGTCCGAGCCGCTGCACGTCGCGATAGTCCTCCCAGCGCGCGAGCTGCCAGGCGTCGACCACGGCGCTCCATTCCGTCCGGAGGAAGTGCGCACCGAAACGGTGGCCTTCGACATCGGCGGCCGCCTGCCGGATGAGCGCCCGAATGTCCTCGTCCGCCGCCAAGTCGAGGCGGCCCACGTTGGCCGCGTAGAGGCGCCGCCCGATGCAGCGCATCGAATGCACCTCGAGACGCTCGGCGATCTTCGGCTCGTTCCCGATGAGGCGTCCGAGACGCGTCCGCAGCGCGGCGGCCAGCGCATCCGAGAACGTCGCGAGCAGCACGCGGCTCTCCGGATGCGCGCGCGCCAGATGCACAGCCCGATGCAGCGCCACGATGGTCTTGCCGGTACCGGCCGAGCCCGAGACACGCGCGGCGCCGTTGTACTCCCGCTCGACGAGCTGCCGCTGGGTCGGATGCAGGAAGACGGTCCACTTCTCCCAGGGATAGTCCAGCGCCCGCTGCAAAGCCTCCACGTCCGCCATCACCCGGAAGCGGCGCTGCGCATCCGGATGCGCGAACGGATCGGCGCCCGCCGCGGCAGGCGCCGGGCGCTCGGGCGTACCGCCGGTCGCGAGCTGTAGCAGCGCCTCGGCGGCCTCGCCCGGCAGATGATCGGCGATGTCGAGCAGCGTGTCCTCCGTCGCGCGCCGGACGTCGTCCAGCCACTCGACCGGCACGCCGTAACCGAGCAGATCGTCGTCCGACGCGCCAACGAAAATAGCCGTCCGCGACGTGGATACGCCAGCGGAGGCACCGGGACCGGACGCCGGGACGTCCACCTCTACATACCGCGGCACCCGGATCTCGCGGACCGTCTCGCGGATCTCACTAGTGTCCCACAGTTTCAGGTCCACGCGAGTGCCAGTTGCGGACGGTCGGGGTCTGGCGGCGCGTGTGTGGTGAACAGTTCGTGTAGTGGTCGACGTTCGAAGATGTTGAGCTGCAGCACCTGGAGCATCTGATTGAGGCTCCAGCGCAGCCGCAGGACGAATTTGAGATAGGCCAGCAGCAAGTACATGCAGGTGGCGATCCACAGTTGGGTCCAGACGGCGTTCTTCGACCGGCCGATGAAGCGCTTGACCTTCAGATGCTGCTTGATCCACTTGAAGAACAGCTCGATCTGCCAGCGAGACTTGTAGATGTCGGCGATCGTCTTGGCGACCCAGGTGGTGTTGTTGGTCACGAACACGTAGCGGTTCTTCGTCTGCGGGTCGCGGTAGACCACCCGGCGCAACGGGTCGGGGTAGGCCTTGCCGCTGCGGGCGCTCGTCAGTTCGATCCGCTGGTCGGCGAGCACGCCGGTCTCCGGCCGAAAGTCGTGCTCGTGGGTGACCCGGTAGCGCACGCCCCGCTTGAGGCGGGTGACGAACGTCACCGAACGGGTCTGCAATTGATGCAGCCACTTGAAATCGAGATACGCACGGTCGGCCACGACCACGCTGCCGGCCGGAAACCGCCACGTGCGGGCGACGGTCACGTCGCCGCGCTTGCCTTCGGTGAGGCTGACGAAGCTCGGCAACTGGCCCGCCTGGTCGAGCCCGACATGCAGCTTGACCGCGGCTTTCGTGCGGCGAAACGTGGCCCACGGGAAGAGGGCCAGGCACAGGTCGATAGTCGATGCATCGACCGCATACAGCTTGTGCTTGAAGCGGAAGCGGTGGCCCGGCGCCTGCTGCTGACAGCGGCTCAGCAGACGGGAGAACACCGCCTCGTAGAGCGTATACGGCTGCTCGGCGTTGACCCGTGCCAACGAGGAACGACTGACGGTCCGCACGCCCAGGTGATAGAGCTTGCTGGATTGGACCTGCAGGTTGGCCACGATGTCGCGCAGGCTCTGCCGGCCCGTCACCTGGCCCAGCCCGAGCGCGACGAACTGCGCCCAGCGGCTCATCACCCGCAGGCGCTGGCCGCGCTGATGCTCGCGCGACTCGGCGTCGAATTCATGTCGCGGAAGCAACGCGAGAAACTGCCCGAAGACTGTGTTATGATGGGCCACGGCTTGGATCTCCTGTGTTTTGAATGATTTGTGGCAAAACCATTCTAACAGACATAGAAGGTTCAAGCCGCCTAAATTAGAAATCCCGTGGGACAGCAGTGCGCGGATCTCGACGAGCTGCGCCGCGCCGGTCTTCGGGTGCCGTTCCAGCCGCCGTCGTTCGGCCCACTGATAGGCCGCGTCGTGGTGGTCGACGTAGCAGAGCAGGAAGCTGGCAGACGTCCGGTGGACGATCAGCCGGATGTCGCGGCTGACCCGAGCGGACCAGAAGTCCTTGTCCTTCGCCCGGTCGACCTGGTGCAGCTTCAGCCCCGGATGCGCCGGGTTCATCTGCAGGTCGAACGCTGCGGTCTTGACCGCCTTCTGCTCGTCGCCGGTCAGCCTGGCGAGGCTGTCCGTGAAGGTGTCGGCGATGCGGAACTGCATCAGGTCTGTGCCTCTACCGGCAACCGTTCCAGACGCGCGATCCACTGCCCAAAGTGGGGACACGCTTCACGCATCGTCTGCAGCCCGATCTCCTGTGCGGCGAGCGTTCCCATGACCGGCTTCTGATAGCCGGGCACAAGCGCTTCGGTCCGCTTGGATGGTGCAGTGGTGCGAGAGTCGTCGATCTCTTCGGGGCTGTCGAACGCGTCCCGTATCTGCTGAAGTTCCGTGCTGAGCGCCGGTCGAGAGATACCGCGCGCGAACGCATCGCAATCGCTGAAGAGCAACGCCTCGAATTCGTGCATCATCACGTAGGGTACGAACCGGCTCGGATGAAAGGCAGGTCCCATCTGCTGGAGAACGCTTGCCAGCAGCGCGTCTTCGATGGTGGGCGCCTTGTCTGCGAACGGAAGTTGCGACGCTTGCGTACGGCCCGGCCAGCTACTGGCTCCGGTCGCCGGCAACCCGTAGTAGTCCACCATGGTGGTCGCAATGCATTCCGGATCCTCCTCCAGATGGTTCACGATGTCGCGTTGTGCGACAGTCCACGAGGTGATTCCGCCCTGCATACCTCCAATGAAGCCCGCTCGAACCGCCGAATAGCCGCAGGTGTCCAGATGTGGAGCAAGCAGCGTGTCGACAAATCGCTCTTCCGTCTGGCCCTCCACGTGGACGACCAGGTTCACGGCGTACGTCCTCCATCCGTGCTCTCACGCGCTGGACGTCCTCCGAGCTCGTTCTTTCGCCACAGTTGACCCAGACTGTAGTCGTTGAGCCACCGCTCCAACCTGCCGGCATCCAGACGGCGCAGTGCGGTTGCCCCCTGCACGCGGTCGGCCACAAGGACGTCTTCGGGTCGAAAGTGATCCAACAACAAGGATGACTGCGTCGAGAGCACGACCTGGGTCTCGACCGACACCTGCTTGACCAGCGCCGCGAGGATCGTAATCGCGGCAGGGTGCAGGCCGAGCTCGGGCTCGTCCAGGAGGATCACGGACGGCCGCAGGGATGCGGGCTGAAGCAGTACGGTCGCCAGAGCGATGAACCGAAGCGAACCGTCGGAAAGGGCCGACGCAGCGAAGTAGGCGTCCGACGCCCGGTGTCTCCATTCGAGACGAATCGTCTCTTCGTTGAGCGCCAACGGCTCCAGGCGGAAATCGTCGAAGAAGGGCGCAACAAGCTGTACGGTCCGTCGGATCAGATTGTAGGAATCGGCGTGCCTGTGGGACAGGTAGTGCAGGAAGGCCGCCAGGTTGGCGCCATCGCGACGCAGGAATCGATTGTCGTTTACTTCCGCGGTCTTCTTGAGCGGCGACGTGGCGCCCGTGTCATGAAAGTGGTAGACGCGCCAGTCGTCGAGATACTCTCGAACGCGATCGACCAATTCATCGTCCAGACGGTGCGTATTGCGCTGGCTGATCCACGCTTCAGGACCGTACCCCCCCAGCGACCGTACGGTCAGGGGATGCCCGTCCTTGTACTCGACGCACTCTTCCCGCACCGGAAGCAGTCCGTCCGTATCCGTCGCCGTGAGCGTGATCTCGTAGCGGTTGACCTCGCCGCCGAACGATACGTGAATCCTCAGCTTCGGTGTGGCCTTGGCGCCAAAATGCAGAATCCTGTCCGCGCCTCCAGACCGGACGACGTATTCCTTGAGCCGCCCGGCCCGGATCTCGCCGAGGAAGGAGAATGCGCCGATGAAGTTCGACTTCCCGGCTCCGTTCGGTCCGATCAGGACGTTGATTGGCCCCAGAGGCAGGCGCTCGATGCGCTTGACGCTCCTGAATCCTTCTACGGTGACGTAGTCGAGCGCCGGCATGGAGCGCACAGGCGGCTGGTCTGCGTCAGACATCGATCGCCTCGCGCTCGACGCAGGGGCGCGGGCGCACTTCACGCCTCATCCGCGCCGCGTCCCTCGCCCGGCGCACTATCCGTCGCTGCATTCATCGCGGCGATACTGCTCTGCGGAGGCTGCACGCAGGTGCGGCCCGATGCGGCTTCCACACTCTGGACGTGCCGGACAATGGCGTCGATGTCATAGTTGAAACGCGCTGCGAGCCGGTCGCGCACGGCACGCACGTTGGCCACAATCGGATCACGTTTCATCGTCGTCCTCCGCCGCAAAGAGCGTCACGGCGCTTCTTCGCCATGCGCGAGTGCACGGTTTCCGCCGTTTCCCTGATGTCATCCGCGATGTCGAGCAGCGACTGGTCCTGCCCGTCGTAGGCCCGCAGGGACGCGACCGCGTCGCGGATGGCATCCCGCGCGCGCAGCAGCGACGCGGTGAATCGCGTGTCGGCGGTCACCGTGCTCGCATGCGCGGTGTCCAGGCTTCGCCCCTGCTCCAGTACATGGCGTCCCTCGGCGTTGACGAGCACCTCGCCGAGCCGCTTGATGTCGGGGTTCTGGGTCCGCACGACGGGTTCCACGGCATCGGATTTCGAACCGTAGATCCAGACGAGCACCTTTCGAAGCTCGTCGAGTCTCTCTTCCGGCACCTGATCCGGCTTCGGGTCGTGTCGCGCCCAGGCCGCTTCGAGGCCCAAGTAGTCCATGTACTGCGAGCGAGACAGTGCAGTGTACAGGTGCGAGAAGTTGAACTTCCGAGTGTGGCGATCCTCGATGTCGAACAGTCCCTTCGCTTCAGCCTGCTCCAGCACGCAGAGCGCCGACACCATCCGTTTGACGGTGTCGTGCCGGTCGCCGATGGCGGCCGCGATCTGCTCCAGCCCGACGCCGTCGGCCCCGCCGGCCCGGTACCAACCTGCCGCAAACCTGGCCTTCGCGTACGCGTCCCACCTTGCCGGCCCGTTGATGTGCTTGAAGCCGACGAATGCGCGGGCACGTTCACGGCTCGCCACCGGGTAAACCGACACCTGGTCGAACGTGGCGCGGAGCCCATCGTCCACCGCTGGCACGGAGATGCGGAGCTTCTCCGCGGATGCGATGCCGTGCACCAGCGCCGGCTCCCGCAACAGACGCAGCGTCGCGAGCCGCCGGTTGCCCTCCAGCACAATCAGGGCGTCATCGTCCGGCGCGCGCACCACGACGAGCGGCTCGATGTCGAGGTATCCGTTCGTGGATACCGACAGCAGGAGCTCGTCGAGTTCGGCCGAGCGATAGAGCCGCGCGACGATCCATTCGTCGGACGCATCCGTTGCCTCGCCGACGAACCGCGGGTTTTCCCTGTCCAGCCGCAGCCGCTCGACCGGGACCTTCGTGGTCGTCTCAAGCTCCATGGTCATCCCGCTTCGCAGCGTCGTCCGCATCCCCCATCACACCCGGAACACCTTCATCACCTCGTCGCCGAGATGGTTGATGACCTTGACGGCGATGCGGCCCGACTCGGGGCGGTCGAACGGACGCGAGACGTCGCTGTGGAGCGACGCCCACGCGTCGGCGTCGATCTCGGCCTCCAGCGTGGTCTTGAGCGCCTCGTAGCAGCCCGTGGCAAAAGGCCTCTCGCTGCGCCGGTCGGCTCAGCCAGCTTGACAATGAGCAATTGAGCCGGCGAGCGTCGCCGGTGCCCGTTTCGGCCCCCAGGCGACCGTCAGACGCTCCCAACGGTCGATCAGACACCCGATCAGTCCGCAAATCGCCGAAAGAGTCCGCCCCTGCAGGCTCCGGGGCGTGCCGACGCCCGTCAAGCGGCGCAGGAGCAGTCCGAGGTTGCAGCCGGCCGCCTGGATGAGCACCCGCTTGCGGACATTCTCGTGGCCGCGCACCCACACCCGACGCAGACCCCCGGTCTCGTACTGGTGCGCGAAAGGCCGCTCGACCAGTTCCCCGCGGCGGCGTTGAAGACGACGACCTCGGTTGCCACGAATGCGACGGCGGTTTCCGTACAATGCCTTCTGCGCAGCACGCTTCTGCGGCGGCGTCTCCCCGGTCTTCTTGTCCTGCCAGCGGCGACGACCCCGCTCCGGCTCCGAGATGTAACTGCGGACCCCAACCTCGTCGAGCGCCACCAGCGTCTTGTCGCTGTGGTACCCCTTGTCGGCGACCACTTCTTCGACGCCCTCACCGTCCGGCTGAACCGCCTCGACCTGCTCGGCCGCCGTCGTCAGCGTCTCCGGCAACGTCGTTGAATCACCCGCCGACGCATCCTGCACACTCACCGAGAGAATGGCGCCCGTCTCCAGGTCGACCCCGTGCTCGGCCTTGTGGGCCAAGTGCGTCCGACCGTCCTTCATCTTCGTGATCTTCGCGTCCGGATCCTGGGGAGACTGCCAGTCCTTGTTCGACGTCTTCTTGCCCTTTCGGGACCGGTCGAAACGCGCCAACTCCGCGCGCGTCGGCGTCGCAAGCCCCGAGGCTTCCGCCAGACGCTGCAGAAACGCCTCGTACGATTCGCCCGTGTCCCGACGCTCGATGCTCCGCATCGCCGCGTTCGCTTCCAGCGTCGTCGCATCGACGCCGACCGTCTTGCCCCGAACCAGACCCGCTTCCGACAGCCGCTCGAGAACCCACGTGAACACGGCTCCGTGCGTCTCCACATCGATCAGCCGACGCGTCCGAGACAGCGTCGAGTGGTTCGGCGCCGCCTCGGTCACATCCAGGTCCAGGAACGACCGCAGGCTCAGCGAGTCGGCCACCCGCCACGCAATCCCACGCTCCGACGACAGGCCCTCGAAATACCCGATCAACAGCATCCGGAAATACCGCCCGGGACGCAGACTCGGACGCCCCACCCGCGCCGCGTAGAACACCGCGCACTGTCCCTCGACGAAAGCGTCGAACCCGCCCTCGTCCAGAACCCGGTTCAGACGCTCAAAGAACGGATGCCCGGCACTCGTCGGCAAATCCGCCGTCGTCACCCACAGCGGCGACCCCTGTCGCGCTCCCGGTCGCTTGCCCATTGCCATCGTGTCTCAGTGTACGAGGTCGATCGCGCCGGAGCCAGGCCGGTTCCCCGACTTTTGCCACGGGCTGGTAGGGGTCGTTTGCGCCGAGGAAGTAGGCGTGGCGGACGAAGAAGCTCTCCTCGTTGTAGTCGGTGTCGATGAACCAGCAGGCGATCCCGTCGGCGCCGTCGCTGCGGACCTCGCCGGTGGTCGGGTGGAAGACGTCCACGCCGTTGATCTTCACCTGGATCCGCGTGCTCCCGGCGCCTTCCCCGCCGACCGGGAGGATGTCGATGTCCGGCTCGCCGAAGACGACGAAAAGGTTGCCCTTGCCGGTGTTCTTCAGCTCCCCCGCCATGTGGAGGTCGGCGTTCATGCGCGCCTTGAGCACCGGGATGCGGCCGAGGCGGTTGAACTCCGACGCGTGCGCCTCGTAGTTGAACGCGCAGGCGACCAGGACGTCGAAGCCGGCGTCGCCCGCCTCCCGCGCGGCCGCCACCAGGTCCGGCCGGGCTACCGTGCCGAACTCGGGGCCGATGAAGATCCCCGCGCGCTTCTCCGGGCAGGCATCGCCATCGCCGTCGCGGTAGCGGCCCTCGGCGCAGATGTACTCGCCCGGCCACGGCGCGACGGCGGCGAAGCTGATGCGGTCCGCCTTGTGCGCCTGCTGCACGCCCGCGGTCGCGAGCTGCTCCAGGATCATGGCGCCGAAGTCCTGCTGCGGCCCGTAGTCGGCCCTCCGCTCTGCGGCGCGGTCGATGAGCTCGTCGTTCTCGTCGACCCCCAGCACGCGGTGCGGCGACAGGCTCTCCACCGTGAACGGCCCCGCCACCCGGACCTTGCGGTTGTCCTCGTAGGGCTTGTCGTAGAGGTACTCGTAGTCGGCCCTGGCCGCGATGGAGGCGTCGATCTCCTGCTGCCGGGCAATGCGCGCCTCCCACCACAGCCGGTGCGTCTCGACCGCCTCCGCCGGCCAGTCTTCCGAGGCCTCGCGGGGAATCTGCCACTCCTCCCAGTCGGCATCGGCCTCCTCGCTGGCAGCCTCGATCTGATCAAGAAACCTGCGGCCCTCCCTGCCGAGCCGCGGGGCGACCTCGGTCAGCCAGATCGCGGTCTCCACTGCCTCGACCTGGCAGAAGAACGGCCGGATGTCGCCGAACCGATGACTGCGCCAGTGCCTCAGGAGGCGCGCGGTTTCGGGCGTCACCTGCCAGGAGCCCGGATCGGGAAGCTCGCGCCAGCGATCCACGCGCTGGCGGACACCGCCGATCAAGGCGGTGAGGTCGTACTGCTGCGCCTCGCTCCCGAGCGCCTGCGCGGTCTCGTCGAAGACCATCTCGCGCTGACCCCCGCGGCGCTTCTTCACCGTCGGGATCGCCGAGATGAACGCGACCTTGCGGCGCTCGCGGAGGATCGTGTTCGTCGGCTGACCGCTCGCATCGAGCTCCCAGTGGCGGGACGGGTACTCGTACGGCGAGTTCAGGATCGGCTGCTCGAAGAACCTGGGATCCATCCTGCGTGTGGAGACGAACGTCGCGGCCGGCCGAATTCTAGCGCACTGTGCCGATCGAGCCGGCTGTGGGATACCATTCCGTAGCATTCCGTGACATGAGGAGGTGCAGCATGAGGTACGTCATCGCGATTCTGGCGGGCGTCGTCCTGCTTCCGGCGCTGGCGGACGCCCAGACGTCCGAGCGCACCGCGTGGGGCGACCCGGACCTGCAGGGGGTCTGGACGAACCGGACCACGACGCCGCTCGAGCGGCCGAGCGAGTTCGCGGCGCGGGCGGTGCTCACCGACGAGGAGCGCGCGGAGATCGACGCGCAGGCCGAGGCGAACCGCGACCGCCCGCCGCCCCCTGGCCAGACCGGCGGCTACAACAGCTTCTGGCTCGACCGCGGCGTGCGGAACAGTCAGACGTCGCTCATCGTCGACCCGCCCGACGGGCGGTACCCGGCGAAGACGGATCGCGTGCGGGAGAGCGACGCCGCGTTCGCGGCCATGCGCGACGGCACGGAGTTCGACACCTGGGAGGACCTGAACCTCTACGACCGGTGCATCACGCGCGGCATGCCCGGCGCCATGATCCCCGGTTTCTACAACCACAACTACCAGATCCTGCAAACGCCCGACTACGTCGTGATCCTGGTCGAGATGATCCACGACGCGCGCATCATCCCGCTGGACGGACGCGCCCACCTGACGCCGCGGATCGGGCAGTGGATGGGCGATTCGCGGGCCCGCTGGGAGGGCGACACGCTGGTGGTCGAGACGACCAACATGAGCCCGCGGGGCGATCAGCGGGTGCGCTACCTGGTGCATGCGGGCAGCGAGCAGGCGCGCGTCGTCGAGCGCTTCACGCGCGTCGCCGCCGGCCGCATCGACTACAGCTTCACGGTCACCGATCCCGCGACGTACGCGACCCCGTGGACCGCGGAGATCCCGATGGTGCCGCTCGGGGGCGAGCTGTTCGAGTACGCGTGCCACGAGGGGAACTACGGGCTGGAGAACATCCTGGCGGGGGCCCGCGCGGCCGACCGGCAGGCGGCCGGATCGGACAAGTAGGAACCTGAATTCGGGGCCCTGGGTGTCCCGCCGATGCGTGCCCCGGTCGCCTGGCGTCAGGCGGCCGGGCACGCGCCGGCGTCGGCGGCGGCTACTGGTAGTACGCGGGAGACTTCCGCAGCGACTCGTGATGGGCGTGGTCGTGTCCGATCCACAGCTCCGCGCCCGTCCGCTCCAGCAGCGCATCCAGCTTCTCGAACGAGGCGCGCGTCTGCGCCGCGTCGACGTTGAACGTCGGCACCCGCCTCAGCTCGTAGCTGGGGGCCGTGTGATAGAGGTCGCCGCTCAGCACGATCGGGCCGGTCTCGGCCAGATCGACGAGCAGCACCTGATGCCCCGGCGTGTGTCCGGGCGTCGACACGATGACGACCTGCCCGTCGCCGAAGACGTCGTGGTCGTCATCGCCCTCGATCACGATCGTCTCGCTGTCCTCGAGCTCGCTGTAGATCTCCGGCGTCCCCCAGCCGACGCCCTCGGTTGCGCCCGAGAACGCGTACGCCCGCTCGGCTTCGCGCGCCAGCCAGATCGAGTCCCGGAAGGCGTTCGCGTTCCCCGCGTGATCGCCGTGCATGTGCGACATGGCGACGTAGGTGATGTCGCCGAACGAGTACCCCAGCTCGGCCAGTTGGCTCGCCAGCGTCCTCTCCGCGTCGGGGCCGAACGGCACGCCCGTGTCCCACGCCAGCGTCCCTTGCGGATGCTCGACGAGGTAGCACGGCACGGCCATGTCGCGGGTCGCCACCTCCTCCGGCGCGAGCGACAGAATCTTCAGGGTCTCGTCGTCGAGGAAGATGTAGCCGCAATCGAACACGTACAGCCGCGTGGCGCGCGCCTCCCCGGCCGATGCCGGCTCCGGCCGGGCCTCGCCAGGGCTCGGCGGCGCGCCGGCGCACGCGCCCAGCACGCCGGCCGCGACGAGCGCGAGGCAGGCGCGCGCCGTCTTCACGAGTGCCATGTTCGCGTCTCCCCCGTCGAACCGACTGGCGCTACAATACGGGGCACGGCGGCGTGCCGTCCAGATCGCGGCGCCCTTTCGGAGGCCGCCGTCCGGCGCGCCGGATTCATCGAGGAGGAACGACAACATGAAGCGTCATCTACCTGTCCTGTTCGCCCTGGCCGTCGCACTCGTGATGCTGCCGGTCGGTACGGACGCGCACTTCAAGCTGCTGGAGCCGACGTCCTGGATCGAGATGAACGACCTCGGCGACCCGCAGAAGATCGGGCCGTGCGGCGGCAACCCCGACGGCGACAATGCCGACATTCTGACCGGGGTCGTCACCGAGGTCACCGGCGGCTCCAAGCTGCACCTGAAGATTCAGGAGACGATCTTCCACTCCGGCCACTACCGCGTCGCGCTTGCGGTGAACTCGCGCCGCGAGCTGCCGGCGGATCCGACCGCCGTCGAGAAGTACACGGAGCGGGGCCTCTATTCGGTCTGGGGCGTGATTCAGAGCCCGCCGCAGATCCCGGTCCTGGCCGACGGCCTGTTCCGGCACTACCCGGAAGGCGACCAGCGCGCTTCGTTCCGGCCCGAGACCCCGATGGATCCGTGGGAGGCCGACATCTCCATCCCGAACATCAACTGCGAGAAGTGCACGCTGCAGGTCATCCAGTTCATGGCCGATCACGTGTACAACCGGCACGGCGGCTACTCCTATCATCAGTGCGCCGACCTGAAGATCACGGCCGATCCGTCCAAGCCCATCGACGAGGGCTGGCCGACGGACATGACCACCAACGACTGACGAAACAGGCGGAAGGCGGGCGCGGCTTCAACCGCGCCCGCCTTCCAGCCGCTCCTGCAGCCGCGCCAGGGCCTCCCGCGTCCGGGACAGCTCCGCCAGCAGCTCCGCACGGGTCGGGGGCGCGGCGAGCTCCTGCAACCGGTCCTGCTTCGCCTCGTCCAGGCTGTTGATCACCACCGCGATGAACAGGTTGATGACCACGAACGTCCCCACCACCACGAAGCTCACGAAGTAGACCCACGCCCACCAGTAGTGGTCGAGCGCGGTGTACATGATGTCGGTCCAGTCCTCCAGGGTGACGACGCGGAACAGCGAGAGCAGCGAGATGCCGAGCGTGCGCCAATGGGTGGGATCGATGTCGCGGAACAGGTGGTAGCCGGCCACCCCGTAGACGTAGAAGACAATCGACATCAGCGCCAGCACGTTGAACATCCCCGGCACCGAGCGGATCAGCGTGGCGACGATGAGCCGCAGCTCCGGCAGGGCCGATACCAGCCGCAGCACCCGGAACAGGCGCGCGAGCCGGGCGAGGGTCGCCAGCTCGCCCGTGCTCGGCAGCAGGCTGACGGCGATGACCGTGAAGTCGAACAGGTTCCAGCCGTTCGCGAAGTAGTCCCGCAGCCGCGGCCACACCGCCGTCATCTTGATCAGGGCCTCGACCACGAAGATCGCGAGGAAGGTCTGACTCGCCAGCGCGAAGGCGCCGCCGAAGCGCGCGGCCAGGGTCACCGACGTGTCGAGGCCGATGACGACGGCGTTGATGGCGATGGCGGCGGTGACGCCGTGGCGGAACCACCCGGCGCCGGCCGTCCGGCGCGCCCAGGCGACGAGTCGACCGTCGGCGGGGGACGGCGGTCCGGTCGTGGTCATGGAACGGTCGACGGGCTCTCCGGCAGCATCGGGGCGGCCAGATCCGTCTTGACGACGACGCTCCCCTGGCCGCAACCGAGCATCGTTCGATTGCGGCCAAGCCGGCGGATCGGCACGACGCGGGCCAGCGGCATGTTCCGCTTGCGCACCTCCACCTGCTCGCCGCTTGCCACCGCCGCCAGGTACTCGCTGAGGTGGTTCCTGAACTCGGCGACGTTGGCAATCTTCATGGCCATATTGTAGGCCTGACTCATGCCCGCAGCCCTGGCCGCATGACCTGGGTTGCGCCTGCTCGCGAGCACTGCGCGGGCGCCGCCGCAGGGATCGCCGGCGCGGCGATCGGCGAGCTGGAGAATAGCGCGGCGACTCAGCGGGACGACGGGGCGACAGCGTGCAGCCGCACGCGGCCGTACGCCACGAACAGGGCCAGCGCGAACAGCAGCAGGGGTGGGAGCATCTGCACGTACTCCGCCCGGAAGAGGTGGGTGAAGGCGGCCCCGACCATGATGACGGCGAGCCCGCCCGCGGCGGCTGGCGTCAGGACGGGCAGGATGCCGGTGGCAGCGGGGGCGATGACGCCGACGGCCCCGGCCACCTCCAGCGTGCCGATGAGCCTCCCGAAACCCGCGGGGAACCCCTCGAACTGAACGGCCAGGTCGGCCGCCGGCGTCAGGAGCTTCGGGCCGCCGGCGCCGAGGAACGCAAGACCCAGGAGAATCTGCACGACCCAGAGTGCTCTGTTCATGGCTAGAGTATCCCGTGCCCCAGCGTAACACGACCATGTTCGGCGTCCGGCGTACGATACGGCAGGAATGTGTCGATCTCGTCACCGACCCGCAAATTGGCTAAGCTCCCCCCATGAAGCTCCAGCACCATGTCTCGACGCTGGCGTCGTTCCTGCTCGCCGTCGCCGCGGCGGCCACTTTCCTCGTCGTACCGCTGCAGGCGCAGCCGGGCGACCGCGAGTTCGTCCCGGTCACCGACGCCATGCTCCAGGATCCCGATCCCGAGGACTGGCTGATGTGGCGCCGCACCCTGGACAGTTGGGGCTTCAGCCCGCTCGATCAGATCGACCGCGGCAACGTGGCCCGCCTGCGCCTAGTCTGGACGCGTCCGCTCGGCCCCGGCCTGCAGCAGGGCACGCCGCTCGTCTATGACGGCGTCCTCTACATGCCGAACCCGCGCGACATCATCCAGGCGATAGACGCCGTGAGCGGCGACCTCATCTGGCAACACCGCCGCGAGCGCCCCGACGACCTCGCCGAGTACATGATCGGCAGCATCATCGACACCAACCGCAACATCGCCATCCACGGCAACTACCTCTTCGACAGCACGTCGGACGACTGGGTGATCGCCATCGACGCACGCACCGGCGAGGTGGCGTGGGAGACGATGGTGCTCGACTACACCGTCAACCCGGCCAACCAGACGTCCGGTCCGATCGTCGCCGACGGCAAGGTGATCTCCGGGCGGAGCTGCTCGCCCCGGGGCGGCCCCGACGCCTGCGTCGTCGTCGCGCACGACGCCGCGACCGGCGCGGAGCTGTGGCGCCGCCGCCTCATCCCGGCCCCGGGCGAGTTCGGCGACGAGACCTGGGGCGGCGTGCCGTTCGAGCAGCGCAGGCACGTTGGCGCGTGGATGGTCCCGAGCTACGACCCGGCGCTGAACCTCGTCTACATCGGCACGTCGGTCACGTCGCCCGCGCCGAAGTTCATGATCGGCGGGGTCGAGAACACGCACCTCTACCACAACTCGACGCTCGCCCTGAACGCCGACACCGGCGAGATCGAATGGTTCTACCAGCATCTGAACGACCACTGGGACCTCGACCATCCGTACGAGCGGCTGCTGGTCGACACCGCGATGACGCCCGACCCGGCGCACGTCTCCTGGATCAACCCGCGGCTGCGGCCCGGCGAGGAGTACCGCGTGGTGACCGGCATCCCGGGCAAGACCGGCGTGGTCTACACGCTCGACCGCGCCACCGGCGAGTTCCTGTGGGCGACGCCGACGACGGCGCAGAACGTCATCACCCACATCGACGGGGCGACCGGCGCCGTCACCGAGAACCCGGAGCTCATCTTCACGCGCGAGAACAACGAGCTGCTCATCTGCCCGTCGTTCGTCACGGGCGGCAAGGACTGGGAAGCGGGCGCCTACAGCCCGCTCACCAACATGATGTACTTCCCGCTCCGCAACGCCTGCGCGCGGATGCTGGCGATCGCCGACGGCAGCCTCTACAACCTCTCGCAACGCATCGTCAACGCCCCCGGCACGGATCAGGTGGGCACCGTGCGGGCCATCGACGCCTCGACGGGCGAGACGACCTGGCTCTACGAGCAGCGCGCCGGCACCACGTCGCTCGTCGCCACCGCCGGCGGACTCGTCTTCGGCGGCGACAGCAACGGCCGCTTTCGCGCCCTCGACCACGAGACCGGAGAGGTCCTCTGGGAAGTCAACCTCGGCTCGCAGGTGACCGGCTTCCCCATCACCTACGCGGTGGACGGCACCCAGTACGTCGCCATCAGCACCGGCTCGTCGCTGAGCACGCGCGACAACCTGCGCCTGACGACCGAACTGCAGCCGGGCACGGGGAACAACCTGTTCGTGTTCTCCCTTCCCGAGTAGCCGCTGGACCTCCCTGGGTCCCCGAGCGTCATGCGGGATTCCGATGCCGGCGAGCTGATTGCCCGTGCGAGCCGCGACGAGCGGGCGCTCGCGGAGTTGATGCCGCTCGTCTACGACGAGCTGCGCCGGCTGGCGCGCGGATATGTCGGCCGCGAGCGGCCGGGCCGCACGCTACAGCCCACGGCGCTCGTCAACGAAGCGTACCTGCGCCTGCTCAAGGACGGGAAGCAGGACTGGCGGACCCGGGCGCACGTCGTGGCCATCGCGGCCATCGCGATGCGGCAGATCCTGATCGAGGCCGCACGCGCGCGCGACGCGCGGAAGCGCGGCGGCGGCCTCGCGCGCGTCACGCTCGACGAGGGCGTTGTCGGCGATGCCCCCCAGACAGTCGACGTGCTGGAGGTGGACCGGGCGCTCACCAGGCTGGCCGGGATCGACGCCGGGCAGGCCAGGCTCGTCGAGCTGCGGTTCTTCGGGGGGCTGACGATCGAGGAGTCGGCCCAGGCGCTCGGCATCTCGCCCGCGACCGCAAAGCGCCACTGGGCCCTGGCCCGCGCGTGGCTCCAGCGCGAGATGACGGGGGGCGGGGCGGGTGGAGGCTGAGCGCTGGCGGCGGCTCAACGAGCTGTTCCACGCGACCCTGGCACGCGAGCCGGCCGGGCGGGACCGATTCCTCGACGCGGCCTGCCCGGACGACACCACGCTCCGCGACGAGGTGCGGTCGCTGCTGCGTGCCCATGCGGCCGCGAGCGTCCTCGACCAGCCGGCCGTGGCGGCCGACTCCGGTCTGCTTCCGAGCGAGGCCGACGATCCACTGATCGGGGAGCGGCTCGGCCCGTACGAGGTCGCGAGCCTCCTCGGTCGCGGGGGCATGGGCATCGTCTACCTGGCGCTGGATACCCGGCTGCAGCGCCCGGTGGCCATCAAGGCGCTGCCGCCGGCCTATACCCAGGACACCCGGCTCCGGGCGCGGCTGCGCCGCGAGGCGCGCGCGGCCGCCGCGCTCTCGCATCCCGGCATTGCGACCGTGTTCGCGCTCGAGGAATTCGACGATCGCCTGTACCTCGTGTGCGAGTACGTGGCCGGTCGCACGCTCGCCGCCCTGATGGAGCTGCGCGCGGGCGCGATCTCCGTCGCGGAGGCGCTCTCGATCGCGGTGGACGTCGCCCGTGCGGCGGCCGCCGCGCACGCCTGCGGCGTCATTCACCGCGACCTCAAGCCGGAGAACGTGATGCAAACGGCCGACGGCGGCATCAAGGTCGTCGACTTCGGGCTGGCGCGGTTCGAGCAGGGCGACGGGTTCGCCTCCGGCGAGCGTCTGACCAGACCCGGCGGCGCCCCCGGGACGCCCGGCTACATGGCCCCGGAGGTCCTGCGCGGCGACCCGGCCGACGCGCGGGCCGACCAGTTCTCGTTCGGCGTGCTCCTCTACGAGCTGGTGACCGGACGGCATCCGTTCCGGGGCACGGATGCCGCTACGACCGTCACGCGCATCCTCGAGACCGGGCCGCCCGCCATCGAGCCGTCCCGCCCGGACTGCCCGCAGGCCCTCGGCCGTATCATCACGACGTGCCTCGCGAAGGAGCCGCGCAACCGGTATCCCGCTACCGACACCCTCGTCGCGGATCTGGAGGCCGCCCGCGGCGCCGGCCCGTCGCCCGGCGAGCCGGTCGCGGTCCGGGAGTCCGCGAGCCGCCCGGAGAACCGGCCGGCAGCGGCGCCGCTCTGGTGGTGGCAGTTCCATCAGGTGGCCGTCAGCGTCCTCTACGGCCTGACGCTGTACCCGCTGTGGCTGGCGCGCGGGTCGATACCGGGCGGCTGGGGGCTGGCGACGTTCGTCACCGCGGTCGCCATCGTGGGCGTCGCCGCCAACCTGCCGCTGCACCTGTGGTTCACGTCGCAGGTGTACCCGGCCGAGCTCGCCGAGCAACGCCGCCGGTCGTCCGCGTGGAAACGCCTCGCGGACGCGGCGTTCGCCGGCCTGCTGCTCGCCGTCGGGGCGGCGCTCGCGCCCGGTGACGGGCTGTGGGCGGCGTTCTTCATCACGATCGCGATCTCGAGCGCCGTGATCGCGCGCGTGATGGAACCGGCCACGACGCGTGCCGCCTTCCCGCGCGGTTGACCGCAGCTTCGTTATTGTTATGCCCGTATCGCCTGAGGGTCATAGCAGGATTGGCTGCGAAGAACACGGACCATACCTGACCTGATGATGAGCCGAAACGATACCGTCGTGCTCAGCGCGCTGTCGGTAGCCATGGCCATGTTCGTGCTCGGCGTCGGTTTCGGCCTCCTGCTCGGCTGCTGATGGACGCCAGAGCGCCAGGTTGACCGCGTGGCTGGACGGCTCACCATACGCCGCGTACCATGAATCAATCGCACCGGATCATGCAGCAGCGAACGTGGAGAGCGAAGATGAGAATGCGTCCGACGCACGCGGTTCTGGCCGGTCTGTTGCTGATTTTCGCCGCCCGCGACGCCGGGGCCCAGGTCATGCGCTGGCAGGTCGCCGGCGAGGCGCGCGAAGCCATCGTCCACGCCCCGGAGTCGTCGGGAGAGGAACCGGCGCCGCTGGTCCTTGCGTTCCACGGATTCGGCGACAACATGCAGAACTTCCAGTACACGAACATCCACGGCGCGTGGCCCGACGCGATCGTCGTGTACTTCCAGGGGCTCCCCAGGCGTCGCGGCCTCCTCGGCTGGCAGGTGGAGCGCGACGGACGCGACCGCGACCTCCAGCTCGTCGACGCGGCGCTGCGGTCGCTGCGCGAGACGTACCGCATCGACGACGACCGCATCTACGCGACGGGCTACTCGAACGGCGGGATGTTCACCTACCTGCTCTGGGCGGAGCGGCCCGACGTGTTCGCCGCCTACGCCCCGGTGGCGGCCCGGCTCCGTTCCTCGGTGCGGCCCACCGAGGCCCGGCCCGTCCTGCACGTGGCCGGGGAACGCGATCGGGTGGTGAGCTTCGCGGATCAGCAGGCCGCGATCGACGCCGCCATCGAGGTGAACGGCGGCGACGCGGCGACGAGCTGCGGCGCCGGCTGCACGGTGTACGGCGCCGGCACGGCGGCGCCGGTCATGACGTGGATCCACAACGGCGCCCACGTCTACCCGCGCGGCACCAGCGAGCTCATCGTCGCCTTCCTCCGCGAGCACGCCCGCACGCGCTGAGGCCGCCTCCGCGACGACCTCCCCCCGCCGCGACCCCTCCCGTCGTCAGTCGCGGATCGTGACCTTCTGCACCCGCCAGGTGAGCAGCTCGGCGACGTACAGCTCGTTCGCCGTCGGGCACGCCAGGCCGTGGATCCAGCCGAACTGGCCGACGGCCTGACCGTCGCGGCCGAGGTAGCCGAGCACGGTGCCGTCGAGCGCCATCTTGTAGATCCGGCCGGGGAACATGTCCTGGGTGAAGATGACCGGCTCGGGGCCCGGCGTGATGCAGATGGAGTTCGGCCACAGGGAGTTGTAGCTGCCGTCGGGCAGCCGGCCGAAGTTCGGCGTCCGGGGCGCGTAGTCCGGCGGAACCGGCGCCTGCGCGCGCAGGTCCGCCAGCGTGATCTGCCGTACGAAGGCGCCGTCCGACTCGAACACCTGGATACGGTTGTTCGACCGGTCGGCCACGTAGATCCGCCCCCGGTCGTCGGCGGCGATGCCATGCGGGAGCCGGAACTGTCCGGGGCCGCTGCCCCGCTCGCCCCAGGAGCCGACCCAGTTGCCATCGGCGTCGTACTTGGCGACGCGGGAGTTGTTGTAGCCGTCGCTGAAGTAGACGTTGCCGTCGGGATCGAACGCGACGTCGGTGACCTCGTCGAAGAGGCCGTCCCTGGCCGGCGGCGGCAGGGCGTCGGGCGTCTCGTAGTAGGGCGGACGCAGCGAATGCGGCGGACAGCTCGGCCCCGTGCAGCGCGGGTAGCGGGCATGCGTCGATTCCGGACGGCGCCCGAAGACCTGCAGGACGCGGCCGGCCGGGCTGAGCTTGACCGCCATGCTCGAGCCGTTGTCGACCAGCCAGATGTTGTCGCCGGCATCCACCCGGACCGCGTGCGCCCACGCCTTCATGTAGAGGTTGCCCCCGATCTCGCGCACGAACGTGCCGTCGGGCGCGAACTCGTAGAGCGAGGCCGCCCGGGGACCGATGATCGTGGCTTCGGCCCCCGTCCGGCTGTAGACGAAGATGTGGCCGCGGGAATCCACCGCGACGCCGGCGACCTCGCCGAGGTAGAGGTCGGGCGGGAGCCGCAGCGGCGCCACCGCGTCGTAGTCGAGCTCCGGCGCCGGTTGGCCGTACGCGGAACCCGGGGCAAGCACCAGACAGAGTGCGGCGGCAAGCGTGGAACGGCGCGCGAGACCCGAGAGAATCCGACCGGCCCGAAGTGCTCTGTTCATTGTGTCCTCTCCCCCGCCTGCTGGTCGACGCCAGCCAGCGTAGCACGGCCATCGCCGGCGTCCGGGCCGTCACTCCGAGGTCGCCCGCGGCCGCCGGCAGATCTGCTAGAGTCCCGTACCGCATCTCGCGCCATGCCGAACCAGCCCCTTCGCGGCCGGGTGGCCGTCGTCTCCGGCGCGACGCGCGGGGCCGGCCGCGGCATCGCGCGCATGCTGGGCGCGGCCGGCGCCACCGTGTACTGCACCGGCCGCAGCGTGCGGGGCCGCGGCGCCACCGCCGGCCGCCCCGAAACGATCGACGAAACCGCGGAGATGGTCACCGCGGCGGGCGGCCGCGGCATCGCGATCCGCACGGACCACACCGTCGAGTCCGAGGTCGAGCAGCTCTTCGCCCGCGTCCGCGGCGAGCAGAACCGGCTCGACGTCCTGGTCAACGACATCTGGGGCGGCGATGCGCTGACCGAGTGGGGATCGCCCTTCTGGACATTGTCCACCGCCCGGGGCCGGGAGCTGCTCGAACGCGCCGTCCAGACCCACATCATCACCAGCCGGCACGGCGCGCCGCTGATGGTCGAGCGCGACGCCGGGCTCATCGTCGAGGTGACCGACGGCGACACGCTCGGATACCGCGGCAATCTCTTCTACGACCTCGCCAAGAACGCGGTCATCCGGCTCGCCTACGCAATGGCGGCGGACCTGCACGCCCACCGCGTGACCGCTCTCGCCATCACGCCGGGGTTCCTGCGTTCCGAGGCCGTGCTCGACACCCTGGGCGTCACGGAGGCAAGCTGGCGGGACGCCATCGAGAAGGATCCGTACTTCGCCGAGTCCGAGACGCCCTGCTTCGTCGGCCGGGCGGTGGCGGCGCTGGCCGCCGATCCGCACGTCGCGAAGAAGAGCGGCGGGCTGTACTCGAGCTGGGAGCTGGCCAGGGAGTACGGCTTCACCGATCTCGACGGCCGCCGGCCGCACTGGGGCAACTTCTTCCTGCGCAAGGTGCGGGAGATCGTCGGCCGGGATACCCCGCCCGACGACATGGACCGCTTCGTGGTTCGCAGCCGGCTCCACCAGGTGGAGCGCGACGCGTCCGCGGCCGAGGAAGCTGCGCGCCTGCGCGCCTGGCTCGACCGGCAGCGGTGAGAGGCGGACCTGACCATCGACTGAAATCGCGGACCGGCGCGCGCCGGAAGGGCTATACTGCAGGGACTACGTATGGCGACAGACAATGGCAGACGTTCGTTGGCCCGCAAGGGCGAAGGAGGAGTGATGAACGTGCCTCGCAGAATCTCCATTCTCACGCTCGCGCTTGCGGTCGGCGTCATGCTGCTGTCGCTCCCCGCGGCGGCGCAGGTCGGCGACGCGCAGGAATGGACGGCGCCCCGAACGGAATACGGACACCCGGACATTCAGGGCCGCTGGAGCAATTCGTTCCTCACGCCCCTCGTGCGCCCCGAGGGCCAGGGACCGACCCTCACCCTGGAGCAAGCCGCCCAGCTCGAGCAGGGCGCCCTGGGCCGTCTCGCAGCCAGCTTCGAGCCGCTCGATCCGGACCGCCCCGCCCCCGACGCGTCGAACAATCCCGGCGGCTACGACCGCTTCTACGTCGACTCGGGCGACCGGATTGTCATCGTCAACGGCGAGGCGCGCACGTCGTTCATCACGCGCCCGGCGAACGGGCGGCTGCCGGAGCTCACCGAGGAAGGCAAGCGGCGCCGCGCCGAGCAGGCCGCGTACGGCAAGCAGTTCGGCGAGTTCGATCACCCCGAGCTGCTCCCGCTGCCCGAACGCTGCCTCGTGCCGCTCGGCCCGCGGACCGGCCCCCCGATGTTCGACGCCGGCTACAACAACAACTACTACATCGTCCAGAACGCCGACCACATCGCCATCATGATGGAGCAGTTCCGCAGCGCCCGCATCATCCGCCTGGGTGACGGCCCGCGGATGCCCAGCCACGTCCGCCCGTGGCACGGCGACTCCTGGGGCCGCTGGGAGGGCGACACGCTCGTCGTCGAGACGACGAACCTCCATCCCCTGCAGCACGACGTGCAGCAGAGCGTGTTCGCGAACGAGCTCGACCGGCGCACCGGCAACATGGCCTCCGAGCAGATGAAGGTCATCGAGCGGTTCACCCGCGTGGACGAGGACACGCTGCTCTACGACTTCACCGTCGAAGACCCGGTCATCTACACCGAGCCGTGGGGCGGCGAGATCCCGATGTGGCGGCTGCACGAGCAGATGTACGAGTACGCCTGCCACGAGGCCAACTACGGGATGTTCAACATCCTGCGCGGCGCCCGCTACCAGGAGCGCCAGGCGGCGGCCGAAACCGACGGGCAGGAGCCTTGAGCATGGTGTCGCAGCTCGCAAGAACAGTCGCGACGGCGGCGCTCGGCGCGGTCCTGGGCGGCGGGTTCCCCGCCGCCGGCGAAGCGCAGACGGGACCGCCGCCGGACGTCCCCAGGGCCGAGATACCACGCACGCCGACCGGCCGGCCGGACATGAACGGCATCTGGCAGGCCCTGGGGAACCATCACTGGGACATCGAGCAGCACCAGGCCCGGGCGGCCCTGGAGTTCCGGCCCGGGCCCATCATCCCGGTGCCGGCCGAAGGGATCGTCGCGCTCGGCGCCCTCGGCGCCGTTCCCCCGGGCTGGGGCGCCGTCGAGGGCGGCGAGATTCCGTACCTCCCGGAGGCGCGCACCACGCGGGACGAGAACCGCGAGCACTACCTCGAGCGGGACCCCGCCATCAAGTGCTTCCTGCCCGGCGTGCCGCGCGCGGTCCTCGAGCCGATGCCCTTCCAGATCTTCCAGAGCGAGGGCCACTTCCTCATCGCCTACGAGTTCGCTGACGCCGTCCGGGACATCTACCTGGAAGATCCCGGCCCGTCCGTCCTGGATGCATGGATGGGACAGTCGGTCGGCCGCTGGGAGGACGATACGTTCGTGGTCGAGGTCGACGCGTTCAACGGCATGACATGGTTCGATCGGGCGGGCAACCATCACAGCGCGGCGCTCAAGGTGACCGAGCGCTACACGCTCGTCACGCCGTACCACATCTGGTACGAGGCGACGATGGAAGACGAGAACACGTTCTCCCGTCCCTGGACGATCCGCCTGCCGCTCTACAAGCAGATCGATCCCAACGCCCGGTTGGGAAAGTTCAAGTGCATCGAGTTCGTCGAGGAGCTCATGTACGGCCACCTGCGCAAGACGCCCGTGGGCGCCGAGCAGGAGCAGCCGTAGCCTCCGCCGCGGAGCCGCCGGTGGAACGAGGAGAATCAAGATGACGAGGCACCTGATGGCCGGCGCCCTGGCGTTGGCAGCCGTCGCGCTGGCGTGGCAGGCCGGACCGCTCGTGGCGCCCGTGGAAGCCCATCACGCCTTCACCGCCGAGTTCGATGCCAACGCCCCGATCCGGCTCGAAGGCACGGTCGTCCGGGTCGAGTGGGTCAATCCCCACACCTGGATCCACCTCGAGGTCCAGGCGGAGGACGGCTCTTCCCGCGTCTGGATGGTCGAAGGCGGCACGCCGAACGTCCTCGCCCGCCGCGGCCTGCGCCGCGACTGCCTCCCCGCCGGCACCGAGCTCGTCGTCGACGGCTATCAGGCCAAGGACCTCTCGGCTGCGATGGCGAACGCCCGCAACGTGACGTTCAGGGACGGCCGCCGGTTCTTCGTCGGTTCGTCGGGGACGGGCGCGCCCTACGATGGTCAGGCCACGACGGCCGATGCGCCCTGCTGACGAGTAGCGCCCACCAGCGAAACACCCCTGCCCCGAGGTGAGTTGTTACCGGCCGAAGCCTCGGAGATGGCTTGCAGTGCCTCGGTCCCGGAACCACGCCCGCGCTTGGCTCCGTGGCTCCCTAGTGTCCCGTCAACGAAGAAATCGGCATAAGTCACGGGCCCAGATGTGTCCGCTTTCGCTGCGAGAACGGCCCCCAAACATATGCCACGAACCATGGGGACGGGACACTAGCAGCCCGTGGACAAAGGACTTCCTTGTAGCACGAACCGCACGCCTTGATGTTCCAGCGTGTAGAACCCACCCGCGACGGATGCGGTGGACGACGCGACGAGGGCCTCAAGCGGACGATACGAGGTGCCAGAGACGGCTCAGAAGGAGTCTCAGGCCGTCGACGAGGGCACGGCCATCGACGGTGCGCCGCGGGCCGACGCCCGTCAAGCCTCGAATGAGCAGGCCCAGATTCCAAGCCGCGGCCGTGTGCCAAGAGGGGCTTGCGGCTGTTCAGGTGCCCCCGCCAATGCACCCGGCGCCGCCCGGTTTCTAGAGATCGACGTCGGTCGCTCGTGGCGCTCGCCGCGCTGCCGCAGCAGCCGGCGTACACGGACCGCCAGACCCGCCGCCGATTTGCGTACACGGCGTCGCGGACGGCGATCTGGCCTCGCCCGCGGTCCCGGCCACGGTCACATAGCTGCGCAGCCCAGATCGGCCAGCGCGACCATCGTCTCATTGACTGTGGTCGCCCTTGTCGGCGACCACCTCCGCACACCTCCACGGGCAAGGAGCACCGCTTCGACCTGCTCAACCGCCGTGAGCAACGTCTCGACCACCGTCGTCGTCGTCCGCACCGGCATCTTGCACGACGACGCCGACCACCGCGCCCGTCTCGATGTCAACCGCCTGTTCGGGCCTTGTGGGCTTGGCGCGTCCGGCCGTCCCTCATCTTCGCGATCGCGTCCGGGCCCGTCGGATGCATAGAATCCTCGTTCGAGCCCTTCTTCCGCTTGCTTCCGGTCGAGGCGCCCCTAGCAGCCCGTGGTGAAACGGACCGGTAGGGATCGACAACCTCGATCCCGTTCCCTACACTCGTTCCATGGCGATGGGTAAGGGCTCGCGACGCGCGCGGCAAGCGTCGATGTGGGTGGCCGACGCGGACCTGCCGCGGACCGCGGGCCACCCGTTCTACGAACGATTGAACCGCGTGCTCGACGAGTCGGGCTTCGATGCCTTCGTCGAGGCGCAGTGCGCGAAGTTCTACGCCGAGGGAATCGGCCGTCCGTCTCTGCCGCCGGGCCGCTACTTTCGGATGCTGTTGCTCGGCTATTTCGAAGGCTTGGAATCGGAACGGGCGATGGCGTGGCGGGCGGCCGATTCGCTGAGCCTGCGGCAGTTCCTCGACATCGCGTTGGCCGAAGCCTCGCCCGACCACTCGACGGTCTCGCGGACGCGGCGGCGGATCGACGTCGAGACGCACGAGGCGGTCTTCACCTGGGTGCTGCAGCGGGTAGCCGACGCCGGCTTGCTCAAGGGGAAGACGGTCGGCATCGATGCGACGACGCTGGAGGCGAACGCCGCGCTGCGGAGCATCGTGCGCCGGGATACGGGCGAAGGCTACGACGCGTTCCTGCGCGGCTTGGCGGCGGCGTCCGGCATTGCGACGCCGACCCGCGCCGAGCTGGCGCGCCTCGACCGGAAGCGGCGCAAGAAGGGCTCGAACAAGGATTGGACGCATCCGAAGGACCCGGACGCGAAGATCACGAAAATGAAGGACGGCCGGACGCACCTCGCCCACAAGGCCGAGCACGCGGTCGACGTGGAGACGGGCGCGGTCGTCGGCATCACCGTGCAGGATGCCAGTGCGGGCGACACGACGACGATGGTCGAGACGTTGGTCACGGCGGCCGAGCAGGTCGAAGCGGTGCTCCCGGCCGGTGGCGGCGTGGCCGAGGTGGTCGCCGACAAGGGCTACCACAGTAATGAGACGATGCTCGCGTTGGCCGACCTGGGGCTGCGCAGCTATGTATCGGAGCCGGACCGTGGCCGGCGACGCTGGCGAGGCCAGTTCGCCGTCCGCGACGCCGTCTATGCCAACCGGCGGCGGATCCGGCGGGCCCGCGGCCGGCGGCTGCTGCGCCAGCGCGGCGAGCGGCTCGAGCGACCTAACGCCCATCTCTACGAGACCGGGCGGCTGCGCCGGGTGTATCTGCGGGGGCACGCCAACATCCGCAAGCGCCTCTTGGTGCACGCCTGCGGCTTGAATCTGGGCCTGCTCATGCGACGCCTGACGGGCGTCGGCACGCCGCGCAGCCTCCAGGGCTGCGCCCTCTTCGACGCCGCCCTCAGACTCGTTCTGAGCCGTCTCGGGCACCTCGTATCGCCCGCTGAGGCCCTCGTCGCGCGTCGTCCGCCGCATCCGTCGCGGGTGGGCCCTACCACGCTGGAACATCAACGCCTGCCGTTCGTGCTACAAGGAAGCCCTTTATCCACGGGCTGCTAGCTCGGCACAGGTCCACATCGGAACGCCGGACGCCGCCGCCAATCTACGCAGGAACGCGTCGCAGCCTTCGCCCGTATCCCGGCCCACACTCGTCGCGCGAAGCCTCTGCCAACGCGATGTCGAGGATTGCCGTAGCCTCTGCGAATCGGCCACCGCGACGCCATCGCCCGCTTCGACTCCAAGCCTTTCGACGCAGCCGCGCAACGTCATACGGAAGTAGCGGCCCCTGCGGCACAGCTCGACCGCCGATTCCGTCAACGTAGAAACTTCGCGCAATGGCCTCGACAACGGCATTGAAGCCGTTCTCGTAGAACACGCCGTCCAAGCTTTTGACGAACTGGTCGCCCGCACTCCACGGCAGGTCCGCGTCCGCCACCTGCATCGACGGTTGCCGCGCACATCACGGGCCGTTCGCCCCCATCGCAATAGAAACGAGTGTAGGGCCTGGGATCGACCCAGTCGATCCCAACCGGTCTACTTTCACCACGGGCTGCTTGGCTCTTGACGATGCCCTCACTTCCTCAACGCCTGCCGTGATATATTCTTCTATGAACCACGAACCGACCACAAACATGTCCAATCAATTCTCCATCGGATAAGCACGATATTCGTTCATCCCGGTACACGATCGTCTAACATCAGTATCTGCTCTGTCTGCGCATCAACTATGTCCGTTTGATCTGCATACACCACCCACCTCATATTAATCCGAACCTCTCTATTCTCCGTGTCCTCCCCACCACCACTACCTGGCGGGTTACCAAGTGGATGAAGTGCCGGTGGGAAAAAGCCCCAGTCGACGTCGCCCTCATTCACCGTTTGTACCGCCCAACACTCTGGATCATTCATCATGGGATTCTCTGTCGGGCATCACTGCTGTCCCACGGGATTTCTAATTTAGGCGGCTTGAACCTTCTATGTCTGTTAGAATGGTTTTGCCACAAATCATTCAAAACACAGGAGATCCAAGCCGTGGCCCATCATAACACAGTCTTCGGGCAGTTTCTCGCGTTGCTTCCGCGACATGAATTCGACGCCGAGTCGCGCGAGCATCAGCGCGGCCAGCGCCTGCGGGTGATGAGCCGCTGGGCGCAGTTCGTCGCGCTCGGGCTGGGCCAGGTGACGGGCCGGCAGAGCCTGCGCGACATCGTGGCCAACCTGCAGGTCCAATCCAGCAAGCTCTATCACCTGGGCGTGCGGACCGTCAGTCGTTCCTCGTTGGCACGGGTCAACGCCGAGCAGCCGTATACGCTCTACGAGGCGGTGTTCTCCCGTCTGCTGAGCCGCTGTCAGCAGCAGGCGCCGGGCCACCGCTTCCGCTTCAAGCACAAGCTGTATGCGGTCGATGCATCGACTATCGACCTGTGCCTGGCCCTCTTCCCGTGGGCCACGTTTCGCCGCACGAAAGCCGCGGTCAAGCTGCATGTCGGGCTCGACCAGGCGGGCCAGTTGCCGAGCTTCGTCAGCCTCACCGAAGGCAAGCGCGGCGACGTGACCGTCGCCCGCACGTGGCGGTTTCCGGCCGGCAGCGTGGTCGTGGCCGACCGTGCGTATCTCGATTTCAAGTGGCTGCATCAATTGCAGACCCGTTCGGTGACGTTCGTCACCCGCCTCAAGCGGGGCGTGCGCTACCGGGTCACCCACGAGCACGACTTTCGGCCGGAGACCGGCGTGCTCGCCGACCAGCGGATCGAACTGACGAGCGCCCGCAGCGGCAAGGCCTACCCCGACCCGTTGCGCCGGGTGGTCTACCGCGACCCGCAGACGAAGAACCGCTACGTGTTCGTGACCAACAACACCACCTGGGTCGCCAAGACGATCGCCGACATCTACAAGTCTCGCTGGCAGATCGAGCTGTTCTTCAAGTGGATCAAGCAGCATCTGAAGGTCAAGCGCTTCATCGGCCGGTCGAAGAACGCCGTCTGGACCCAACTGTGGATCGCCACCTGCATGTACTTGCTGCTGGCCTATCTCAAATTCGTCCTGCGGCTGCGCTGGAGCCTCAATCAGATGCTCCAGGTGCTGCAGCTCAACATCTTCGAACGTCGACCACTACACGAACTGTTCACCACACACGCGCCGCCAGACCCCGACCGTCCGCAACTGGCACTCGCGTGGACCTGAAACTGTGGGACACTAGTGGTCGGGCATCCAGCCGGCGGCTGAAACCTGAAGCTTTCACTCAACGCGAAAAACGCAACGTGCACCGTTAGCTCTCGCCCACAAGCATTCTTACCGATCAGGCGAAATTCTGTCGCCCTCCACTGACTAAACGGAAGTTTCAGGGGGTATTTTCCCTGAACCCATAGATTCTAAAACTAAACGTTATTGTATGGGCGACATGTTCTGACTCCACTTCAAGACATTCTTCTGTCGGAGGTGGCCCGCAACCATGGTTCGCGGCCGCCCACGCAGCACCGACCGCAACGACCGCGCTGGCCAACGCTCTAGCACTCTTAGCACTTAGCCCATACCATCACATCCTTCGCGCGCCTCTCGTAACCGCTACTCTTCCGTCCATCACTACCGCGCTTCCTCCCAGACATGGCAACCCGTAACAGGTTACCGGGTCGGGGCCAGCGATCCAAATAATTGGATTGTACTTTGGTAGCGAATATGCCATAAACGTGGTGTGCAGCGTCATATGCCATAAACGTGGTGTGCAGCGTCAGGCAGGAGGCCGGACCGAGTCGCAGAATCGGTGGCGCGAGCGAGCGGAACGATTGCGCCGCGAGCTCGAGCGGGTTGAACGCGAACGGGACCGGCTGGAGCGGGACAACAGGCGGCTGCACAAGCGCAACGAGCGGCTGGAGGACCAAAACGAGCGGTTGAAGCGGGAGCTGGCGGCGGCGCGCCGGGCGGGTTGTCGTCAAGCGGCGCCGTTTGCCAAGGCCCTCAAACGTAACCCGCGGCCGCCAGGGCGCCGGGCGGGTGCCGGCTATGGCATCGCGGCGCGGCGGCGACAACCGCGGCGAGTGGATGAACGACACGATGCCCTGCTGCCGCCGGCCTGTCCGGATTGCGGAGGCGGGTTGCAGCCGACGGGGCTGGCGACGCAGTTTCAGGAAGAGTTGCCGACTCCGCGAGTAGTCGTGCGTGCGTTCCGGGTGGCCATTGGGACCTGCCGGGCGTGCGGCCGCCGCGTGCAAGGCCGTCATCGACTGCAGACCTCCGATGCGCTCGGCGCCGCCGGGGTGCAACTCGGACCGCAGGTGGTCGCGTCGGCAGCCATTCTCAACAAGCAGTTGGGTTTGTCCTTCGGCAAGGTCGCCACGCTGCTGCGGCAACAGTACGGTTTGACCGTCAGTCGCAGCGGGCTGGTGCACGCCGTCGACCGCGCCGGTCGGCGGGCTCAGCCGACCTATGCGGCCCTGCGCGAGCAGATTCGCCGCAGCCCCGTCGTCACGCCCGACGAGACCGGGTGGAAGGTTGGCGGACGCCTCCAGTGGCTGTGGGCCGCGGCGACACCCGCGACGACGGTCTACGCCATCGAACCCGGAAGGGGGTACCCGCAGGCTGCCGCCTTGCTCGGCAACGACTTCGCTGGCGTGCTCGTCCGCGATGGCTGGGCGCCGTATCGGCAGTTCACCGCGGCCACCCACCAGAGTTGTCTCGCGCACCTGCTCCGCCGCTGTCGGCTGCTGCGAGCCGACCATCCGCACAGTCGCGTCGTCACCGACATCCAGACCGACTTGCAGCGCGCCCTCGAACTGCGGGCCCGCCGTCGCGCCGGCACGCTCTCGGCCGCCGACCTCGACGCGCTCGTCGAGCGCCTCGCCTGGCGGGTAACCCACCCGGGTCCACTCGCCAACGTGCGGCGCTTCGCCGCGCATCTGACTACCGAATGGACCGCGCTGTTCACCTTCCTGTACGACTCGCAGGCCATCGACGCCACCAACTGGCGCGCCGAACACGCCATCCGGCCTGCCGTCGTCACGCGCAAGGTCTGCGGCGGCAATCGGTCCTGGCGCGGTGCCACCACCCAGCAAACCCTCGCCTCCGTCATCCGAACCGCCTGCCAGCGCAAACTCAACCCACACGCCGTCCTCGTCTCTCTCCTACACGCCCCCACACCAATCGTTGCGCCTGACCTTCGCAGTCCACCGATACCGGATCACACCCGGTAATCAGTTACGGCAACCCTTTCCCACTGTCGTCAGCACCGTCGCCGAACACGCCGGTTGCCGGACTACCTGGTCTCTCCTTGTTGACCAAAGATCCCTGCAGCGTCGACGATCATGGTGTCTCGAAGTACCCGTCGGAGAAAGCTACGTGTCGCTGCAAAGCGTACAGTTTCAATCTGAAACTCGAGGTCGTCGTGTACTCCCGCGTTCTCCCAGTACTCACTCCATTCCGCTACATTACCCGAGCCTGCCTGATGCCTCATCATGGACGATACAATGTCCCGGCTTCTCTTGATCGGAAACTCGGCATTGACCCACCTTGCCCACAGCTCCATGTTACGCCTCGGATCCAGCAAGTAGTCCAACTCCGACAGCTTTTCCACATTCGGCGCTATCCCCTGTTCTGCCGTCAGAGCACGAAACGTCTGCGGCATGAATTGAAATAGCCCCAGTGCGCCCTGAGTCGAGATCGCTCGAGGATAAAAGCCACTCTCGTGTCGAATAACTGCGTACATTATGGCCTGCGACAGTCCCGGCGCATCATCAATGTCCCATGAGGTCGCCGCAAGTGGCTCTGTCAGTGCTGGAATTCTCTCCATATCTGGGTATACGGTGGCCAAGTACGGCACCTCCCTCTGCAGTCGCAACCACTGTTCGCGTTCCACATCGTTGCGTAAGAACATCATCTCAATTGTTACAGGCCAGTCTTGAAAACGTGGACTGCTAACGAGCGCCATCACTTGCAGCCAGTTGTCAGCGTCCAAGCTATAGTCTTTCGCGGCTAGCACGTCCTGCCTCATCGACACGAGCAGAGCGGCGAACGGCACCATCCCATTGCTATCAAGATCCAGCAACGACACGTCGTCAATACGCTCCCGCAACTCCTGATCGATGTCAAGCAGTTGCCCATAAAGACCCGTCTCTATGGCCTGTCGAACTCGGCGGTGATATGGAGTAGGGGCGACTACATCGGTCGGCACGCCGCCATGGCTCTCGGCGTACGCTGCCCGAAGCTCTCTGTGAATCTGAGACTCGGGACTAGGAATACTATCGTGGCTCGCCGCCTCGCCTCGTTCAAGGTGCATTCGTGCACGAAGTCCATAGTAATCGTACGGCACTTTATCGACGATGTGCCGGAAAAAAGCTGCCGCGGTGCCGCGATTATTCAGTCGTTCTGCGATTCGTCCCCGCCAAAACAAATAGCGCCAACGAAAAGTACTGTTCGCGTTGGCCGACAAATACTCGCTGAGAAGTCGATCCGCCGCCTCCAGGTCTGCGTCACCGCCACGCGCAAATAGCCCTAGCCGGAAGTTTCCAGGCCGATCGAGCATAAGTCACTGTTGGTTTTGGAGTTACAGGTTTCGATGGAGTTGGGTGCTGGCTACATTTGCGGGGTCACTCCCAGCAGCTCGAAGCAGCGTTGCTGCACGAGTGTCGGCTTGGTGAGCATCGTGAAGGTGGCGTCGCCGTCGGCCACCCGCATGGTGTTGGCGGTCAGGGTGCCGAGGTCGGCGAGCAGCGTTCGGAAGCTGTGCACGGGGAGGTCGTCGTCGGTGCGCTTGCCGGCGGCATTGGCGCGTGCCGCGGGCGAGCGCTTGGCCTTGCGCACGATGGAGGCGCGCTGTCGTTCGGCAGCGGCCGGGTCGTGGTCGTCGAACAGGAGCGGCTTAAAACAGCCCGTGGTGAAAGTCGGGGAACGGGCCTGGCCTGGGCGCGATCGAGCCCGTAGACTGAACAGCTATGGCGATGGGCAAGAAACCGGCCGCGCGACCAGGGGCGCCGCTGTGGGTGACGACGGCGGATTTGCCGACGAACGCGGGGCATCCGTTCTTCGAGCGTCTGAACCGGGTTCTGGACGAGGCCGGGTTCGACGCGTTCGTCGAGGGGCTGTGCGCGGTGTTCTACGCGACGCGGATGGGGCGGCCGAGCCTGCGTCCTGGGCGGTATTTCCGGATGCTGTTCATCGGCTACTTCGAGGGTCTGTCTTCGGAGCGTGGGATTGCGTGGCGGGTGGCCGACTCTCTGAGCCTGCGGTCGTTCCTGGACCTGGATGTGACCGAGGCGGCGCCGGACCACTCGACGCTGTCGCGGACGCGTCGTCTGATCGACGACGAGACGCACGAGGCGGTATTCACGTGGGTTCTCGAGCAGTTGTCGGCGGCGGGTCTGGTCAAGGGGAAGACGGTGGGCGTCGATGCGACGACGCTGGAAGCGAACGCGGCGATGCGGAGCATCGAGCGGCGGGACACGGGAGAAAGCTACGAAGCGTTCCTTCGGCGCTTGGCGGAGGCGTCTGGGGTGGAGACCCCGACGCGGGCGGATCTGGCTCGGTTCGACCGGTCTCGCAAGAACAAGAAGACGTCGAACAAGGACTGGCAATCGCCGCAGGACCCGGACGCGAAGATCGCGAAGATGAAGGACGGCCGGACGCACTTGGCTCACAAGGTCGAGCACGGGGTCGACATGGAGACGGGGGCCATCGTGTCGGTGACGGTGCAGGATGCATCGGACGGCGATACGGCCACGCTGCCGGAGACGCTGACCGCGGCGGCCGAGCAGGTGGAGTTGGTGCAGCCGGACGGTCGAGGGGTCGAAGAGCTGGTCGCTGACAAGGGGTATCACAGCGACGAGACGCTGGTGGCTCTCGGCGAGGTCGGGGTTCGGAGCTACGTATCGGAGCCCGAGCGCGGCCGGCGCGTCTGGCAGGACAAGAAGACGGGAGAGACGCCGCCGGCGAAGCGTGCTGCGCAGCAGGCGTTGTATGCGAACCGGCGGCGTGTGCACGGGCGGCGGGGTCGTCGCCTGCAACGCTGCCGGGGCGAGATGGTGGAGCGTACTTTCGCGCACATGTATGAGACGGGGGGCATGCGTCGGGTGTTTGTGCGCGGTCACGAGAATGTCCGCAAGCGGGTGCTGATCCAGGCGGCTGCCTGCAACATCGGGATGCTCCTGCGGCGCCAGACCGGCATCGGTACGCCCCGGAGCCTGCAGGGGCGGGCTTTTTCGGCGATTTTCCGCCTGATCGACCGCCTGATCGACCACTGGGGGCGTCTGACGCGTCCCTGGGGCCTCAAATGGACACCGCCGGCGCCCGTCGGCTCAATTACTCATCGCCAAGCGGCCTGAACAGCAGGGCTCGGCGAACCGACTTCTACCTCGGGCTGTTAAGGGCCTGGCGCATGTGCCACTCGACGTAGTAGGCGAGCATGCACAGCAGGACGTGCGCCCGCACCCGGTCGGCGCGGCGGTGGTGGATCGGCCGCACCTTCAGGTCGACGGTCTTGAGGGACCGAAAGGCGCGCTCGACCTTCGCCAGGTCCTTGTAGGCGCGCACGGTCTGCGCGGCATCGAACTGTTCGGGCTCGACGTTGGAACGCACGATGTAGAGCCCGTCGAGCTGCTCTTCGTCGACGATCTTGTCTTCGTCGCGGCGGAAGGTGAACGACTCGTCGGTGATGGTGGTGACGAAGTGCTTGGTGACCTTGTAGCGGTCGATGACCTTGCCGACGCGCAGGCCGATGTCGGCCGCGCCGCGTAGCGGGTCGTTGCGGCGCCGGGTGGCGGC
>CBDAUL010000006.1:57500-415750 GCA_965200475.1 Vicinamibacterales bacterium | reverse complement strand
CGATCCTGGTCGCCATCAACAAGATCGACAAGGCGGACGCGAACCCGGACCGCGTCAAGAACGAGCTGGCCGAGCGCGATCTCGCCCCGGAGGACTGGGGCGGCCAGACGGTCATGGTGCCGGTCTCGGCCAAGAAGCAGGAGAACCTGGATCTGCTGCTCGAGATGATTCTGCTGGTCACGGAGATGGGCGAGCACAAGGCGAACCCCAAGCGGACGGCCGCGGGGGCGGTGCTCGAGGCCAAGGTGGACCGCGGACGCGGCCCCGTGGCCACCATCCTCGTGCAGGACGGCACGTTGCGCGTCGGCGACAACTTCATCGCGGGCACCAGCGTCGGCCGCGTCCGGGCGCTCATCGACGACCGCGGGCAACAGGTCAAGGAGGTGGAGCCGTCGAGCCCCGTGGAGGTGCTGGGGCTGACGAGCCTGCCGCAGCCGGGCGACACCTTCCAGGTCGTCGCGGACGCCGCCAAGGCGCGCCAGATCGCGCTCCTGCGCCAGACCCAGGCCAAGGAGAAGGCGCTCGGCAGCCGCGGCACGCGGCTCACCCTCGAGTCGCTGCAGCAGCAGTTCTCCGAGGGCGAGGCCAAGGAGCTCCCGATCATCATCAAGGCCGACGTGCAGGGCTCGGCGGAGGTGCTGGCCGAGTCGCTCGCCAAGCTCGGGGACGAGCGGGTGAAGATCCGCATCATCCACACCGGCGTCGGCGCCGTGAGCGAGTCGGACGTGCTGCTGGCCTCGACCTCGAACGCCGTCATCATCGGCTTCAACGTCCGGCCGGACCGCAACGCCGCCGTGGTGGCGGAGGGCGAGGGCGTCGACATCCGCAAGCACTCGGTCATCTACAACGTGACCGACGAGGTCAAGAAGGCGATGAGCGGCCTGCTCGAGCCGACCACGCGCGAGCGGCAGCTCGGGCTGGCGGACGTCCGCGAGGTCTTCAAGGTGCCGAAGTTCGGCGCGGCCGCCGGCTGCCTCGTGACCGAGGGCCGCATCACGCGCGCGGGCGACGCGCAGGCCCGCCTCGTCCGCGACGGCGTGGTGGTCCACGAGGGACGCATCGGATCGATCCGGCGCTTCAAGGACGACGTCAACGAGGTCAAGTCCGGCATCGAGTGCGGCATCGCCTTCGAGAAGTTCGCCGACATCAAGGTCGGCGACGTCATCGAGTCGTTCACCGTCGAGACGGTCGCCGCCACCGTGTAGGCGAGCCGTGCCTGTCGTCGGCCTCCTGTCGATCGAGATTCACGTGCCGGGCGCGCGCTCGCTCAAGGACAAGCGGACGGTCCTGCGCAGCGCGAAGGATCGCCTCCGGCGCCTCAACGTCTCGGTCGCCGAAATCGACCACCAGAGCCTGCGGCAGCGCTGCCGTCTGGGCGTTGCCGCCGTCGGCGCCACGCAGACCGGCGTCGAGCGCTCGCTGCAGGCCGTCGTCGAGGAGATCGAGCGGCACGACCCGGGCCTGATCGTCGCCACCGACCTCGAATGGCTCGCCTAGGGTTCAATGTCCTTCCACAACCGGCCGCAGCGCGTGGGCGACGTGATCCGGACCGAGCTCGGCACGCTGCTGCTGCGCGAGGTGCGGGATCCGGGCGTGCAGGACGTGACGGTCACGCGCGTGCAGATGACGAAGGACCTGCAGCATGCGCGCGTGTACTACACGCAGCCCGCGGGCAGCGACGCCCGGACCGCGCGGCGGGCGTTGCGGCGCGCCCGGCCGTTTCTCAGGCGCCGGCTCGGACGCATCGGGCTGCGGCACGTCCCGGAGCTCGCGTTCCTCTACGACGAGGCCATGGAACAGCAGGATCGGGTGGCGCGCCTGCTCGACGAGGTCGACGCGGCCCGGCTCCCGGACGCCCCTGACGAGCATGCCGACGACGCCTGAGCCGCCGCTGCAACGGGTGCTCGACGCCCTGCGGTCGAGGGACCGCTTCGTGGTCGTCTCCCACGCCCGGCCCGACGGCGACGCCAGCGGGTCGCAACTGGCCCTCGCGCTCGCCCTGCGGCACCTCGGCAAGCACGTGCGGATGGTGAGCCGGGACAGGCCCCAGGCCTGGCTGCTGTCGTTCGCCGAGGCCGCGGACGTGGAGGTCGCCGACAGGGTCGAGGGGGAACTCGACGCCGTGGTGGTCCTCGAGTGCGGCTCGCTGGAGCGCACCGGGATTGCGGGGCTCGAGCGCTACTTCGTGATCAACGTCGATCACCACCGCGGCAACACGCTGTACGGCGCCGTCAACTGGTTCGACGAGACCGCCGCGGCGTGCGGCGAGATGGTGCACGACATCGTCGCAGGCCTCGGCGTGCCGCTGACGCCCGCGATCGCGACGTTCCTCTACGTCGCCATCCTGACCGACACCGGCTCGTTCCGCCACGCGAACATCACCGCCCGGACGTTCGACATCTGCCGCCGGATAGCGGGTGCGGGCGTGTCGCCGGCGGCGGTGGCGGCACGCGTCTACCAGCAGGCGCCGGTCGGCACCCTGCGGCTGACCGGCGAGCTGCTGCGGGGCATGGAGCTGGCGGGCGCGGGGCGGGTGGCGGTGCTGCACGTCGACGACGGGCTGCTGCGCGCGACCGGCTGCGCGCCGGAAGATCTCGACGGGATGATCAACCTCCCGCTGCAGGCGCGCGACGTCCGGGCGGCGGTGCTCTTCAAGGAGCTCGGCGGGGAGATTCGCGTCAGCCTCCGCTCGAAGGACGCGATCGACGTCCGCGGGGTGGCGGCGGCGTACGGCGGCGGCGGGCACCGCAATGCCGCCGGCTGCGAGCTGCCGCCGCCGCTCGAGCGCGCCCGCCCCGGGCTGGTCGCGGACGTGGTGGCGGCGGTCGATGCCGGGACGGGCTCCTGAGGACGCCGCGGTCGACGGCGTGCTCGTCGTCGACAAGCCGCGCGGCCTGACCTCGCACGACGTGGTCGCCCGCGCGCGGCGCCTGCTCGGCACGCGCCGCGTCGGCCACGTCGGCACCCTCGATCCGCTGGCGACCGGGGTGCTGCCGCTCGTCGTCGGGCGCGCCACGCGGCTGGCCGCGCTGCTCGCGAGCGGTCCGAAGACGTACGCGGCCGTCATCCGCCTGGGGGTCGTCACCGACACGTACGACGCGACCGGGACCGTCGCGCCGGCCGCCGGACACGATCCCGCGCTGGCCGCCGCGCTCGACCGGGCGCAGATCGAGGCTGCCGCCCGCGCGTTCACGGGCACCTTCCTCCAGCAGCCGCCGCCGTTCTCCGCCAAGAAGGTGCGCGGCGTGCGCGCCTACCGGCTCGCGCGCCGCCAGCAGCCGGTCGAGCTGCGCGCCGTGGAGGTGACGGTCCACAGCTTCGAGATCCTCGCGCTGCGGGACGCCGAGCTGCAGTGCCGGGTGCGTTGCGCGCCGGGGTTCTACATGCGGTCGCTGGCCCACGATCTGGGCCGGGCGCTGGGCTGCGGCGCCTGTCTCCAGAGCCTGCGGCGCGAGGGGAGCGGGGCGTTCACGCTGGACCAAGCGGTGACCCTCGACGCGCTCGGGGGCGAAGGCGCGGAGCCGGCGCGGCATCTCGTCGCCCTGGCCGAGCTGCTGCCCGATCTGCCGGCCGTCGTCGTCACCGGCCGGGGCGCCGAGCGCGCCGCGCACGGCAACCTGCTGCGTCCGGCCGACGTCGAGGCCGGGGCGGGACGGCCGCCCGTCCCGCCGGCGGCGGCGCGGGTCAGGGTGTACGACGCGGCCGGGACGCTGCTGGCGATCGCGGAGACGGCGCCCGGCGGCGCTTTGCATCCCCGGATCGTCTTGGTGTAAGATGCGATCTTGTTAATCGTAGGAGACAGAACAATTTAACGGTTGCGGCGGCCTGGTGCTCCCGTGAGCCGGGCGCTCACGGGATGGCGGTCTGGGCCGTGCGCGGAGGCGGATGGACGTGGTCTTGCACAAGGAGCGGAAAACGGAGCTCATCGGTTCCTATCGTACCCACGACGCCGATACGGGATCGCCTGAAGTCCAGGTGGCGATTCTCAGCGAGCGCATCAGCAGCCTGACGGAGCACTTCAAGATTCACGCCAAGGATCACCACTCGCGGCGGGGTCTGCTGAAGCTCGTCGGGCAACGGCGGCGCCTCCTCGACTATCTCAAGGGCAAGGATTCCGATCGGTACGCAGACTTGATCAAGCGGCTTGGCATCCGCAAGTAACGCGCGACACCCAACCCGCCTTTTCTCGCCTCACCTGGCGTCCTCCCGCCCCTTGACCACCCAGGGAGCAGAATTCATGCACACAGGCCAACTGAACGTCGGCCGCGAACAACTCAGGATCGAAACCGGCAAGCTGGCCAAGCAGGCGGACGGCGCAGTGGTCGTCAGCTACGGCGGAACGGTCGTGCTGGTGACCGTCTGCTGTGCGCCGACGGCGCGCGAGGGAATCGACTTCCTGCCGCTGACGGTCGACTACCGCGAGTACACCTACGCGTCCGGCCGCATACCCGGCGGATTCTTCAAGCGCGAAGGCAAGCCGACCGAGAAGGAAGTGCTGACCAGCCGTTTCATCGACCGGCCCATTCGGCCGCTGTTTCCGGCCGGCTGGAACCGGGAGACCCAGGTCATCGCGCTGGTCCTGTCGGCCGATGTGGACCACGATCCCGACGTGCTGGCGCTCAGCGGCGCCTCCGCCGCGCTGGCGCTCTCGAAGATCCCTTCCGAGAAGACCATTGCCGCCGTCCGGGTCGGGTTGATCGACGGCGAGCTGCTGATCAATCCGACCTATGCCGAGCGCGGCCGGAGCCGGCTCGACCTGGTCGTCGCCGGCAGCAGCGACGCGATCGTCATGGTGGAGGCGGGCGCGCAGGAGGTCTCCGAGGACGAGATGCTCGGGGCGCTCCAGGCCGGCCACGAGGCGATCCGCGAGATCGTCGCCACGATCGACGCGCTGGCCGCCGCGGGCGGCAAGCCGAAGCTCGCCGTGGAGGCGCCGGTCATCGACGACGGCGTCCGGCGCGAGGTCGAGCAGCAGGTCCTGGAGCCGTTGAGCGCGGCGATGCGCATCCGGGACAAGCTCGAGAACTACGCGCAGGTCGACCAGGTGCTCGCCGATCTGCTCGCCTCGATCCCGGAGGACGAGAGCCCGCGCCGGCAGGACGCCGCGCGGGTCTTCAAGGAGCTCAAGGAGAAGGTGCTGCGCGACGAGGTGCTCGAGCGCGGGCAGCGGCTGGACGGACGCCGCTTCGACCAGATTCGCGAGATCTGGTCCGAGGTCGGCGTGCTGCCGCGCGTGCACGGCTCGGCCGTCTTCACGCGCGGCGAGACCCAGGCGCTCGTGACGGCCACGCTCGGCACCGCCGACGACCAGCAGAAGATCGAGCACGTCGACGGCGAGACGTACAAGCGCTTCCTGCTGCACTACAACTTCCCGCCCTTCTCGGTGGGCGAGGTGAAGTTCCTCCGCGGCCCGGGGCGGCGGGAGATTGGCCACGGCCACCTCGCGGAGCGCAGCCTGAGCCCGATGATTCCCGGCGAGGAGAAGTTCCCCTACACCCTGCGGGTCGTCTCCGACATCCTCGAATCGAACGGGTCGTCGTCGATGGCGACGGTCTGCGGGGCGACGCTGGCGCTCATGGATGCCGGCGTTCCGCTGAAGTCGCCCGTGGCCGGGGTGGCGATGGGACTCGTCATGGAGGAGGACGGCGAGCGCTACGCCGTCCTGTCGGACATCGCGGGCGCCGAGGACCACTACGGCGACATGGACTTCAAGGTGGCGGGCTCGACCGAGGGCATCACCGCCCTGCAGATGGACATCAAGATGGCCGGCGTCCCGACCGCCGTCATGCGCGAGGCGCTGGCCCAGGCCCGCGCCGGCCGGCTCGAGATCCTCGAACGGATGCAGGCCACCATCGCCACACCGCGCGACTCGATCTCCACCTACGCACCGCGCATCGTGACGATCACCATTCCGGTCGAGAAGATCCGGGACGTGATCGGGCCGGGCGGCAAGACCATCCGCAGCATCGTGGACCGGACCGGCGTCAAGATCGACGTCGAGGACGACGGCCGCGTCAACGTCGCCTCCGCGGACGAGGACTCGGCCCAGAAGGCGATCCGGATCATCGAGGAGCTGACCGCCAGCCCCGAGCTCAACAAGACCTACCTCGGGAAGGTGCAGCGCATCGCGGATTTCGGCGCGTTCATCGAGATCCTGCCGGGCATCGACGGCCTGCTGCACGTCTCGGAGATCGCGCACTACCGCGTTGCCGACGTGCGCGACGAGCTGCAGGAAGGCGACCAGGTCCTGGTCAAGGTGATCAACGTGGACCCGTCCGGCAAGGTCCGGCTGAGCCGCAGGGCCCTGCTGCCGGCGCCCGCGGATGCGCCCGCCGACGGCGGCGGCGACGACATGGCCAGGGTGGGCGCCCCGAGTGGTCCGCGCGGCCGATCCCGGAACCGCCCGCCGCGCCACCGCGGCGGGCGCGAGCAGGCCAAGCGCCAGGACTGACGGCCGCCCCCCGCCGGCGGCGGTTCCCGGTCAGGAGTCTGCGCGTCCGATCGGAGCAGCCCTGGTCGCCGCCGCCCTGGCGGCCACCAGGCGGTCGGACCAGGGCGGGTGCGAATAGGACAGCCAGGCGGTGACGCGGGACGGCCGCTCCTCCGCCAGCGACTGGGCCGCGAGCCGCCGCAGGCCGGAGGCGAGCGCCTCCGGCTTCCCGGTCAGGTCCACGGCGTAGCGGTCGGCGCGGCGCTCCAGCCGCCGTGACAGGAGGTTGGTCACCGGCGCCAGCAGCAGCAGGGCGGCGGCGCCGGCCAGCACGGCGATCGGCAGGCCGGCCACGTCGGCGACCCCCGTCAGCCCCAGCAGCGGCCCGAGGTCGTGCAGCGCCCATTGCGCCGCACCGCACGCCGCCGCCGCCGCCAGCGTCTCGTACGCCATCGTCTTCCACACGTCGCGGTGGACGTGATGGGCCAGCTCGTGCGCCACGACGACCTCGATCTCGTCGTCGCTGTAGTCGGCCAGCAGGGCATCCGTCAGCAGCACGCGGCGCGTCGAGCCGATGCCGACCAGGGCCGCGTTCGGCCGCGGGGGGTCGGCGTCCAGGCGCCACTCGTGAATGCCGATCGCGGCCGCGCCGGCACGCCGGACGAGCGCCTCGAGACGCCGCCGCAGCGCCGGGCGCTCCAGCGGCCGGAGGTCATGGAGCCAGGGCAGGACGAGCGGCGCGAGGTGGGTGGCCGCGACCGTCAGGACCGCCGCCGCCAGGCCGGCGGCCAGCCACCACGACGCGGGCCAGGCCCGCATGGCCGCATACAGGAGCACCGCGCCGGCCGTCCACGCCGCCACGCGCGCGGCGGTGGCGCCCGCGTACCCGCACAGCCAGTCGCCGCCACGCCGGCGCGAAACGCCGAAGCGGCGATCGAGGACGAACTCCCCGTACCAGGCCAGCGGCAGGTCGATGGCCCGGCCGGCCAGCGACACGACGAGCGTGTAGCCCGCGACGACCAGCGAGGCCTGCAGCAGGTCGGGCGCGGGCGCCAGCGCCGCGGCGCGCGCCGCGACCTCGGCGAGCGCGCGCGACAGCCCCGATCCGGCCAGCGCCGCCAGCAGCGCCGCCCAGGCGCCGGCCCGCAGGACGGCCGTGCGCCGCCGCCGCCGCCGGTACCCCGAGGACTTGGCTTCGTTCACGGCGTGCCGTTCCGGTGGGGTTCGGTGAAATGTGGGGTGCCTAGTTGAGCCTGACGGAGATGAGCTTCGAGACGCCCGGTTCCTCCATGGTGACCCCGTAGAGCCGGTCGGCGATCTCCATCGTCTTCCGGTTGTGGGTGACCACGACGAACTGCGTGCAGTCCTCCATGCCCCGCAGCATGTCGACGAAGCGTCCCACGTTGGCCTCGTCGAGCGGCGCGTCGATCTCGTCGAGCAGGCAGAAGGGGCTGGGCTTGTACTTGAAGATGGCGAACATCAGCGCCATGGCCGTCAGCGCCTTCTCGCCGCCGGAGAGGAGCTGGATGCTCTGCAGCCGCTTGCCGGGCGGCTGGGCGACGATATCGATGCCGCTCTCGAGCACGTCGTCCTCGTCGAGCAGCGCGAGGCCGGCGCGCCCGCCCCCGAACAGCGTCGAGAACGTCACCTGCAGATGCTCGTTGACGGCGGTGAACGCCTCGCGGAACCGCTCCCGGGTCGTCGCGTCGATCCGCTCGATGGCCGCGCCGGTCGACTGGATGGAGTCGAGCAGGTCCTTGCGCTGCGCCGTCAGGAAGTCGTGCCGCTGCTCGAGCTCGTCGAACTGATCGATCGCCATCAGGTTCACCGGGCCGAGCCGGTCGATCTTGGCGCGCAGCTCGCCGATGACGTCCTCGGCCGTCAGCAGCGCCGGCGCCGGGCTGTCCTCCGCGCCGCCGGCGGCGGCCGGCGCCTCGCCCTCGTCGCTCTCGTCGTCGAGCAGCGCCGGACGCTCGACGGCGGCCGCGATGACGCCGTCCCGCTCCCACTGCTCGACCTCGGCCCGCACCTGCTCCAGATCGGTCTGCAGGCTGTCGCGGCAGGTTGCCGACAGCGTGGCGAGCTCGGCCTCCGCCCTGGCCCGCGTCACCTCGATGCCGGCGACCTCCGCGTGGACCGCGTCGAGCGCCTCGCGCGCGGCGTGCACCTCGCGCCCCTGCGCGTCGATCCGCTCGCGCAGGTCGGCGGTGGAGGCGTCCACCGCGCGCACCTCCTCGCGCCGCACCTCGAGCTGCCCCGTCTCCGAGTCGAGCTGCACCTCGGTGCGGGCGATCGAGGCCCGCAGCGCGTCGAGCTCCGCGGCCGCCCGCTCGTTGTCGGCCGCGCGGGCGCTCGCCCGCCGCTCCAGGTCCGCGGCGGCTTCGCGCAACCGGCTGACGTCCGCCTCCAGGCCGGCCGCCCGCTCGACCAGCTCGGCATGCGCGACGCGGGCCTGGTTGGCGTCCCGACCCAGTCCCTCGACCGACTCCCGGGCGTCGAACAGACGCCGCTGGGCGGCGCTGGAACGCTCTTCGGCGGCGTGCCGGTCGACCTCGAGCCTGGCGACCTCGTCGCGCGCCTCGCCCTGCTTCTTCGTGAGCGCCTCGCGTTCCTCGCGGGCTTGCCCGCACTCGGTCCGGACCACGTCGTGCCGCTGCTGCAGGCGCGCGGCCTCCTCGTCGCAGCGCGACAGCCTCAGCCGGGCCTCGAGCAGCTCCTTCTCGTGCGCGTGCTCGTCGGCCTGCAGGCGCTCGAGCTCGGCCTCGGCGCCGGCGACGGCCGCGTCCAGCTCCGCCACCTCCGCGCCGAGACGCCGGACCGCTTCCTGCTCGGTCTCCCGGCGGCCGCGCAGCTCCTCCAGCTCGCCCTCGGTGCGCAGGATCCCGCGGGTCTCGGACCGCCCGCCGCCGTGCACGACGGCGGAGCCGCGGAAGACCACCCCTGCCGGCGTCACGATCGTCTCGCGCGTGTCGCGCGCGGCGGCGGCCGCCGCCTCGAACGACGGCGCCAGCCAGCGCCGCGCCAGGAGGCGCCGGACCGCGGCGGCGGCCGGGCCGTCCACGCGGGTCAGATCCGCCAGCGGCGTCAGCCCGGGCGCCGGCCGGGGGGGCGGCTCCTCGGCATCGCGCTCCCGGGCCAGGAGAAAGCCGCAGCGCCCGGCCCCGTGGGTCGCGGCGAGCTCCATCCCCTTCCGCGCGTCCTCCCTGCCGCGGACCACGACGCACTGCAGCAGCTCGCCCAGACCGGCCTCGAGCGCCCGCTCGTGCTCGCGATCCACGTTCAGGTGATCGGCCACCGAGCCCAGGTGGCCGAACGCCTCCGACGGCTGGCTCAGCAGCAGGCGGGCCGCGTCGTTGTATCCCTCGCGCGCCGCCACCAGCTCCTCGAGCGACGCCACGCGGGCGGACAGCGTCGTCAGCTCGTGCTCGCGCTCACGCGCGGCCGCGATGCGCGACTCGCGTGCCTGCCGTGCCGCGGCGTGCTCCGCGGCGCGCTCCGCCCGCGTGGCGCGCGTGGCCGCGAGCGCGGCCTCCACGCGGGCCGCAAGCGCGGCGGCCGCCTCGCGATCGGCCGCCAGGCGCGCCGACTCGGTCGCCACGTCCGCGGCCTCGGCCTCGAGCTTCGCGATGTCGCCGTCGACCCGCCCGATGGTCTCCGGCACGCTCTCGAGCACGTGCTGGAGCACCGCGGCCGCGTTCATGGTCGCAAAAACCTGGTTGCGCGACGCCTCGACGTCGGCCTCGAGGCCCTCGAGCGCCGTCTGCGCCGCGGCGAGCGCCGCCGCGGCGGTCTCGAGGCTGCCGGCGGCCGCCTGCCGGTCGGCGTCGCACCGCTGCCACGCGTCGGTTTGCGCGGACAGCTCCGCCTGCAGCGGCTGGCGCTTCGCCTCGAGCGCCTCGAGGTCGGCCGCGCCGCGGGCCGACGCGTCCGTGACGCTCGCCACCTGCTGCGTCTCGAACTCGATCTGCTGCTGCAGCCGGCCGGCCGCCAGCTCGTGGGCATGCGCGGCATCGCGCGCGGCGGTCGCCGACCGGTCGGCGGCGGCCAGCTCGAGACGCTGCTGCTCGTGCGCAGCCTCGAGCGCCGCCAGGCGCGCGGCCGCGCCCGTCTCGCGGGTGCGCGCAGCGTCGAGGCGCCGAGCCGCCGACTCGCCGGCCTGCGCCAGCGCCGCGCCCTTGCGCGCGTACGACACCTTCTCCCAGCGGCGGAGCTCCTCGCGCAGCCGGCCGTAGCGCCGCGCCTTCGCGGCCTGGCGCTTGAGCGCGCCGCGCTGCTTGTCGACCTCGAAGACGATGTCGTCGACGCGCGTGAGGTTCTGCTGCGCGGCTTCGAGCTTGAGCTCCGCGGCGCGCCGGCGGCTCTTGTAGCGGGTGACGCCCGCCGCCTCCTCGAGCAGCCGCCGCCGCTCGAGCGGGCGCGCGCTCAGGATCTGGCCGATCGCCCCCTGCTCGATGACCGCGTAGGCCTTGACGCCGACGCCGGAGTCCATCAGCAGGTCCTGGATGTCCCGCAACCGGCAGACCTGCCCGTCGATGAGGTACTCGCTCTCCCCCGACCGGAACAGGCGCCGGCCGACCTCGACGTCGCGCGCGATGCAGGGCGTCTCGTCGAACTCGTCGCCGGGCTCGTCCGCCACCGCCGCCGCGACCGCGTCGCCGGCCTCCCCGCCGTCGCCGTGCGCGCCGTTGCCGCCGTTCCCGGGCACCTGTCCGCCCCGGCCGTTGCGGCCCCCGAGCAGCGCCAGCGCCGCGGTCACCTGCGACAGTTGCAGCCGGACCTCCGCCGTCGCGGTCGGCCGGCGGGCATCGCTGCCGCCGAAGATCACGTCCTCCATCCGCTCGCCGCGGAGGCTGCGCGCGCTCTGCTCGCCGAGCACCCAGGTGATGGCGTCGATGACGTTGCTCTTGCCGCAGCCGTTGGGGCCGACGATGGCGGTGACGCCCGTATCGAAGGCCAGGTCGGCCCGTTCGGGGAAGCTCTTGAAGCCGGCGATTCGCAGGCGGTTCAAACGCATGGCGCGCTGTTCGTGTCCGGGCCCGGTACGCAACAAAGCCGCTCGGACAGGTCGACTGACTCCTCTACCTGTCGAGCGGCTGGGAACGCTCTGACTCGGTTCCGGTCGTGTCTATAGCTCCGAACGTCGCGGCGGCCGGGGCAGTGCCTCCCCGGCCGCGCTGGCGCCGTGCCGACGCCCAGCGCAGTTTAGCAAGGGCGCCCGCCGCGCCGCAAGCACCAGGACTGCCGGGCGTCCGCGCCGTCTAATCGAGGCCGGCCGCCACGACTGCGGGCCGGCCGGCGCCCTCGAGCAGCCGCTCGGCCGCGTCGAACAGCGCGCTGGCGCGGCGGATCTGGGGATCCACGTCGAACAGGTTGCGCCGGGCCTCCTCGACGCCGAACAGCGCCACGTCGATCTGGTACCGCAGCATGGCGGTGATGAACTCGATGTCGGCGTCGAACTGCTCGTCGTCCACGGTCAGGCCCCGGTCCCGCACGTGCGCCTTGAACTCGTCGAGCAGCACGTCGTCGATCGCGAAGCCCCGGGAGACCACCTTGCGGCCCCGGCCCGCCACGGCGACGCGGCTGTCGCCGGCCGCCGAGAAACGCTCGGCGAAGCTCGCGAACTCCTGGCGCGCGGCCAGCAGGCGCCCGAACCGGGACGGATCGAACCCCTCGATCGGGCCGGAGACATGGTGATCCGGCTCGATCCCGCCCCCGCTGTACACGACCCGCCCGCCGGTGGTGAACTTGCGCTCGGTGGGCGTGTGCGCGCGGGGGGTCTGCTCGCGCATCGAGTACGTGAGGTACTCGTCGAACGTGCCGTCCCACGGGCGCTGGATCATGCGCCCGCTCGGCGTGTAGTACCGCGCCGTCGTCAGCGCGAGGCCGGCCCCGTGGCTGACGCGGTAGATGGACTGCACGAGCGCCTTGCCGAACGTCGTCTCGCCGACGATGAGGCCGCGGTCGTGATCCTGCACCGCCCCGGCGACGATTTCGGAGGCGCTGGCGCTGTTGCGGTTGACGATGACGACCAGCGGGACGTCCGTGAACTCGCCCTCGCGCGTCGCGTGGTAGTCCTGGTCGGAATTGTCCACGCGGCCGCGCGTGTAGACGATGAGGTCGCCGCGCGGCAGGAACTGGTTGGACACCTTGATGGCCTGATCGAGCGGCCCGCCGGGATTGTTCCGCAGATCGAGGATGAGCCGCTCCATGCCGGCGTCCCGCAGCCGGTCCAGGGCGCGGTTGAGGTCGCGGTCGCTGGCCTCGGAGAAGTCCCCGAGCTTCACGTACCCGGTCCGATCGTCGGTGAGGAACGCGGCCTCGACGGTGGCGATGGTGATTTCGTCGCGCTCGACCGTCATCTCGATCAGCTCGTCGTAGCCGGTGCGCCGGATCGAGATGTCGACCGCCGTGCCCTTGGGACCCCGCAGCAGGCGGACGGCGTCGTCGCTGCTCATGTCCTTCGCGTTCTGCCCGGAGATTCTGGCGATGACGTCGCCCCGCCGAATCCGGCTGCGGTAGGCGGGCGAGCCCTCGAAGAGGCTCATCACCGTGATGTCGCCGTCGATGACGTTGATCGAGATTCCCAGCCCGTAGTAGCGGCCCTCCTGGCGCTCCCGGAGCTGGGAGTAGGAGCGCGGGTCCATGAAGTTGGAGTGCGGATCGAGCGTCTGGAGCATGCCGCCGATGGCCCGGTAGATCAGACGCTCGGTGTCGACCTCCTGGACGTAGTGGGTCTCGATGGCGGCCAGGGCTTCGGCAAACCGGTCGTAGTGCTGCGGGAGGTCCTCCTGGGTCGCGAGGACCTGACCGCCGAACAGGCCGCCCAGCAGCGCCGAGAAGACGACCGCGCCTGCGCCGAGTGCGAGTGGGGATACAGCACGCATGGTAACGCCATGCTATCACAGACAAGCCTCTGTCCAGCAATGACTTCGAGACATCCGGCAGGCGCTGCCGGCTTGACCCCGGAGCGGCGTGTTCCTATAATTTTTGCGGGGATTTTTTGCCCCGACCAAGCAAGGAGCAGCACCATGTTCGGCTCAATCGGGATGCCCGAGCTGATAATCATCTTCGTCATCGCGCTGATCGTGTTCGGTCCGCGCAAGCTGCCCGAGCTCGGCCGGTCCCTGGGCCGCAGCCTGACGGAGTTCAAGCGCGCGTCCAACGATCTGCGGAACACGCTCGAGGAAGAGATCCGCGTCGAGGAGACGCCTCCCCCCGAGCCGGAGAAGCCCAAGGCGGCCGAGCCGGCGCAGGTTCCCGAGAGCGGAAATACCGGCGCGTAGCCGGTGAGGTCGGTTCCCGGCGCCAGGGCCGGGCACGCGCCGCGGATGCGCGGCGGTTTTCTCCATGTCGCTGGTTCCGGTCCCAGACCCCGACGCTGACGAGCCGCTCGACGATGCCGAGCTCGACGAGACCGGCGGCAGGATGTCGTTTCTGGAGCACCTCGACGAGCTCCGGAAGCGCCTGCTGATCTCCGTCGCCGCCCTGCTCGGCGGATTCCTGGCCGCGTTCTCCGTCATCTCGTACATCTTCGAGTTCATCATGCGGCCGTTGCAGGAGATCCTGCCGGAAGGCGGCCGCCTCGTGTACACCGAGCCGACCGAGGCGTTCTTCCTGTACATCAAGATCGCCGCGCTGGCCGGCCTCGTCCTGGCCATCCCGATCATCCTGTACCAGATGTGGCAGTTCGTCGCGCCGGGCCTCTACGCCCGCGAGAAGAAGTTCGCCATCCCGTTCGTCTTCTTCGCGTCGGTCTTCTTCGTCGGCGGCGCCCTGTTCTCGCACTACATGCTGTTCCCGTGGGCCTGGACGTTCCTGGCGGGTTTCACGACGGACTACATGGAGTTCTTCCCCCGCATCCAGCCGGCGTTCTCGCTGTACGTCAAGCTCCTGCTCGCCTGCGGCGTGGTCTTCCAGATGCCGACGGTGGTCTTCTTTCTCGCCCGCGTCGGCGCCGTGACGCCCGGCTTCCTGGTGCAGAACACCAAGTACGCGATTCTCCTCATCTTCGTCTTCGCGGCGGTGCTCACGCCGACGGGCGACCCGGTCACGCTGTCCCTGATGGCGATGCCGATGGTCGCCCTCTACGGACTCAGCATCGCGATCGCGTGGGCGGTCCAACCGCGGCGGGACGACTGACGCGCGCCGCGCGGACGCGGGCCGGCGCGTTGACTTGCCCGATATCACGCGCGATACTTACCTCATCCAACTGTCATGCGCTCGCTATCAGGAAGTGTTTCGATGACCCGAAACCTTGTCGTTGCAGGCGTCAGCGCCTGCCTGATCGCCCTGCTCGCGGTGCCCGCGGCCGCCCAGAGCGGGGATGCCACCCGGCCCGGCGGGTCGACGTTCCTCGGTGACACCGGCCTGTGGTTCGTGCCGACGGCGGAGATTCTGGCCGGCGGCTCGGTCGCGGCCAGCGGCCAGCTTGTCAACCTCAACCGGGAGCAGGGATTCAGCAACATCCAGCACGTGGCCGGCACGTTCGCCATCGGGGTCGGCGGCCGGGTGGAGGTCTTCGGTTCGGTCCGCTTCCTCACCCGCATCGACCGGGACCTCCGACCGCTGTTCGGGGCGGGCCTCTCCCCCGCCACGATGCGGCGCCACGGCGGCGTGCTCAACGACTACCCGACGGTCCGGCAGGCGTTCAGCGGCAACCAGTTCGGCGACGCGGCCGTAGGCGTGAAGATCAACCTGTTGTCGGAGGAGCGCCAGGCGCCGGTGGCGTTCGCGCTGCGCGGCTTCGTCGAGCTGCCGACGGGCGACGAGCTGACCGGCACGACCAGCGGGCAGGTCGACGGCGAGGTCGATTTGGTCGTCAGCAAGGCGGCCGGCAACGTCGAGATCGCCGGCTTCGGCGGCTTCGCCTTCCGCTCGGATCCCGCCGGCATCGACGTCGCCAACAGCATCGCGTGGGGTTTCGGCCTCGGCGCGCCGCTGCGCGGCCCCGTGCAGGTCTTCGGCGAGGTCGGCGGCGAGGCGTACCTCGGCGACATGGTGACCCTGAGCGAGCCGCTGCTGGCAATGGACGGCAGCATGTCGCCGCTGATGACGACGCTCCGGAGCCCGCTCGACGTCACCGTGGGCCTGCGCTGGAACGGCCCGTCGGGCTTCTCCGTCGGCGGCGGGCTCAACTGGGCGACGCGGCACGCCGACCGCTCGCGGGTCCGTCAGGCGTCGACCATGCAGGACCAGCTCGGCCTGCTGGTCCGCGTCGGGTACCACCCGGGCGTCCGCGTGTACCTGCCGCCGCCGCCGCCGCCACCGCCGCCGCCGGCGAACCGGCCCCCGGCCGTCACGGTCACCTGCGACCCGTGCGAGCTCGGGTTCGGCGAGGAGGCCGCGCTGCGCGCCGACGCGACGGATCCCGACGGCGACCCGCTCGACTACCGCTGGAGCGCACCGGCCGGGGAGCTGCTCGAGGCGCAGGACCAGCCGACGCAGCGCTGGCGGGCGCCCGCGCAGGAGGGTCCGGTGCCGGTGACCGTGACGGTCGACGACGGGCGCGGCGGCTCCGCGTCGGACACCGCGACCATCCGCGTCAACGCGCCGCCGCCGCCGCGCGAGTTCGTCTTCGAGGACGTGCACTTCGACTTCGATCGCTACACCCTGCGGGCAGGCGCCGCGCGCGTGCTCGACGAGGCGGTCGCCGCCCTGGCGGAGGAGCCCGATCTGCGCATCGAGATCGAAGGTCACACCTGCAACATCGGCACGGCGGAGTACAACCTGGCGCTCGGCGACCGGCGGGCCAGCGCCGTGCGCGACTACCTGACCGGCCAGGGCGTGAGCCTGGACCGGCTGCAGACCGTGAGCTTCGGGGAGGAGCGTCCTGCCCACGACAACGCCCGGGAGGAGACGCGCCGGCTGAACCGCCGCGCCGCACTGGTGGTGCGCCTGCAGTAGGCGGGCTTCAGGTCAGTAGGATTTCGCGAAGTAGACGTCGGTGAGGCCCGGGTTCCCGCACCGAATGCAGTCCCCGGACGCCGGCGGCGGATCGAGCGGGATGTTGCGGATGGTCGTCTGCATGTCCGCCTTGATGCCGGTCTCGCATTCCTCGCGGCCGCACCAGGGCGCAACGACGAACCCGGGGCGGCCCCGCAGCGCCTCCTCGAACGCGTCCCGGGTGGTCACGCGGCGCGTATGATCGTCCCGGAACTTCAGCGCGCGATCGAGCAGGTCCCGCTGCAGCGCCGCGAGCAGCGCCGGTAGCCGGGCCGCCAGCTCGTCGAGGGGCACGGGCAGCTTCTCGCGCGTATCCCGGCGCACGACCAGCACCTGCGACTTCGCGATGTCCCGCGGTCCGATCTCGATGCGCAGCGGGACACCCCGCAGCTCCCACTCCGCGTACTTCCACCCCGGCGTGTACTCCTCGCGGTCGTCGAGCATGACCCGCACGCCGGCGTCGGTCAGCGTGGCGGCCACCTCGCGCGCCCGGGGCAGAACGGTCTCCTGCCAGTTGCCCCGCGGTATCGGCACGATCACGACCTGATGGGGCGCGATGCGCGGCGGCAGGATCAGGCCGCTGTCGTCCCCGTGCGTCATGATCACCCCGCCGATCAGGCGCGTGGTCATGCCCCAGGATGTCTGCCAGGCGTACTGCAGCGACTTGTCCCGCGCCTGGAACCTGATGTCGAACACCTTCGAGAAGTTCTGGCCGAGCATGTGCGACGTGCCGGCCTGCAGCGCCCGGCCGTCGCCCATCAGCGCCTCGATCGAGTAGGTGACCTCGGCCCCCGCGAATTTCTCGCTCTCGGTCTTGCGCCCGTCGCGAACGGGCATCGCCAGCTCGCTCTCGGCGAAGTCCTTGTACACGCCGAGCATCCGCAGCGCCTCGGCCTCGGCCTCCTCGCGCGTCTCGTGCGCCGTGTGCCCCTCCTGCCACAGGAACTCGGTGGTCCGCAGGAACAGCCGCGTCACCTTCTCCCAGCGCACGACGTTGGCCCACTGGTTGATGAGCAGCGGCAGATCGCGCCACGACTGGATCCACTTGGCGTACATGGTGCCGATGATGGCCTCGGACGTGGGGCGCACGACGAGGCGCTCCTCGAGCTTCTCGTCCCCGCCATGGGTGACCCAGGCCACCTGCGGCGCGAACCCCTCGACGTGCGCGGCTTCCTTCCGCAGCAGGCTCTCGGGGATGAACAGCGGAAAGTACGCGTTGACGTGGCCGGTGGCCTTGAAGCGGGCGTCCAGCGAGGCCTGCATCAGCTCCCAGACGGCATAGCCGTAGGGACGGATGACCATGCTGCCCTTGACCGGCGAGTAGTCGGCGAGCTCGGCCCGCCGCACCACGTCGGTGTACCAGCGCGAGAAGTCCTCCGAGCGTGGCGTGATCTCAGTTACGAACGTGTCCTGCTTCGCCGGCATCGACCGCTGTCACCCTGCCTTTCGACTCCGTTGCGTGGCGCGTCCAGTCTATATCGTTCCGCTCGGGAAAATCGGACCGGTAGTGGGCGCCGCGGCTCTCCTCCCGCCGCAGCGCGGCGCGCGCAACGAGCCGCCCGACCGTCACGATGCTGGCGAGCCGCGCGGCCGCCGGGGCGCGGGGCGCGGGCTCGAGCGCCGCGGCCCACGCCTCGAGGGTCTCCAGCGCCCGCGTCAGCCGCGGGCCGTCGCGGAACAGGCCCACGTCCCGCCACATCAGGCCGCGCGCCGCATCCTCCGACAGGCCCGCCGGGATCGCGGGCGCGCGGTCGCCGCCGGGGGGCGCGGGGGGCGCGGACCGGGGCCGGCCGTGCTCCGCGGCCCAGCGGCGCATCGCGCCGCCCGCGACGGCGCCGAAGACGAGCCCTTCGAGGAGCGAGTTGCTGGCCAGGCGGTTCGCCCCGTGCACGCCGGTGCAGGCGACCTCGCCCGCGGCCAGCAGTCCGGGCACCGAGGTGTGCCCGTCGAGATCCACGTCGACCCCGCCCATGATGTAGTGGGCCGCGGGACCGACCGGTATCCGGTCGCGCGCGAGATCGAGACCGGCGCGGCGGCAGGCGTCCGCGATCGTCGGGAACCGCGCCCGGACGAACGCCGGCTCGAGATGGTCCATGGCGAGGTACACGCGCCCGGCCGTCCGCTGGCCCTCGCGCGCGATCGCGCGCGCGACGCGGTCGCGCGGCGCGAGCTCGCCGGCGGGATCGGCGCGTTGCATGAACCGCTCGCCGGCCTCGTTGACCAGCACGGCGCCCTCCCCTCGCAGCGCCTCGGAGAGCAGGAAGCGGGGGGCGCCCGCGACGTCAAGCACGGTGGGATGGAACTGGACGAACTCGAGATCGGCGACGCGGGCTCCCGCGCGGTAGGCCATCGCAATCCCGTCGCCGGCCGCGACCGACGGATTGGTCGTCTCGCGGAAGACCTGCCCCGCCCCGCCGGTCGCCAGCAGCGTGGCGGCGGCGGTCACGCTGGCCAGCCGCCCGCGGTCGTCCAGGAACCGGGCCCCGGTGCAGCGCGCGTCGTTCACCGCGACATCCACCGCCAGCGCGTGCTCGATCACGCGGACCCGGGCGCAGCCGGCGATCCGCTTCCAGAGGACCCGGCAGATCTCGCGGCCCGTCGCATCCTGCGCATGCAGCACACGCCGCACGCTGTGGGCGCCTTCGCGGGCGAGCGCGGCCTCGCCGCCCGGCTCCCGGTCGAAGCGCGCGCCCCAGTCGAGCAGCTCACGGACGTAGCGCGGCCCCTGCTCCGTCAAGGCCTGCACCGCTGCGGCGCGGCACAGGCCGGCGCCTGCCGCGATCGTGTCGGCCGCATGCAGCCCGGGCGAATCGCCCGCGCCGACGGCCGCCGCGATGCCCCCCTGCGCGAACGCCGTGCTCCCCTGCGCCGCGCCGCCCTTGGTCAGGATCAGCGTCTCGCCGGCGCCGTCCAGATCGAGAGCCGCGCGCAGCGCCGCGATGCCGCTTCCGATGATCAGGAAGTCGCATTCAAGGTCCGCCAAGCACGCTCCCCTCCTGCCCTCCTCGGCCCGGTATCTCCTCGGCCCGGCCCGGGCGCGCGACGTTTGCTGCTATCCTACATGACGCTACCTGCCCTGCCGGCTCCTGCCATGACGCCACCCGTGCAGATCGACGTCGAGACCGCGTCGCGCGCCTACCAGGTGCACGTCGGGGCCGGTCTCGTGCAGCAGATCGAGCGGCTGGTGTCGGCGGCCGGCGCGAGCGGGCAGCGCTTCGTCATCTCGAGTCCGCCGATCTGGAAGCTGCATGGCGGCGCCGTCGAGCAGGCGTTGCCGGGCGTTCGGGCGCTGCTGATGCCCGACGGCGAGCGGGCCAAGACGCTGCATACCGTCAACCGCCTCTTCGAAGCCCTGATCGAGCAGGGTGCCGACCGCAGCGCCACCATCGTCGCGGTCGGCGGCGGGGTGGTGGGCGACGTGGCGGGCTTCGCCGCCGCGACCTTCCTGCGGGGCGTGCGGCTGGCGCACGTGCCCACGACGTTGCTGGCGCAGGTCGACAGCGCCATCGGCGGCAAGGTCGGCGTCAATCACGCGCTCGGCAAGAACCTGATCGGTGCGTTCCATCAACCGATCGTGGTGGTCGCCGACCCGGTCGTGCTCGAGACGCTGCCCCGCCGCGAGTTCCGTGCCGGGCTCTACGAGGTCGTCAAGTACGGCGTCATCGCGAGCCGCGACCTGTTCGACCGCGTGGACCACGACCTCACCGCGATCTTCCAGCGCCGGCTGGAGGCGCTGGTGCCCGTGATCGGCGAGTCGTGCCGCATCAAGGCCGAGGTCGTGGCGGCGGACGAACGCGAGGGCGGGCTGCGACGCATCCTCAACTTCGGCCACACCGTCGGCCACGCGATCGAGGCGGTGAGCGGATACCGGCGCTACCGGCACGGCGAGGCGGTCGGCTACGGCATGCTCGCCGCGGCCGACATCGCCGTGGCGCGCGGGGTGCTGCCCAAGGCCGACTTCTCGGCCCTCGCCGGTCTCATCGCCAAGCTCGGCCCCCTGCCGCCGGTGGGCGACCTGAGCGCGTCGGAGATCGCCGCAGCCATCCGCCGGGACAAGAAGGTGCTCGCGGGACGGCTGCACATGGTGCTGCCGACGCGGCTGGGCGAGACGGTGATCGTCGACGACGTCACCGGCGACGAGATCCGGGCCGCGCTGCGCTCGCTCGGGATCCGCAACGCAGCCTCCTAGGAGGCTGCGCCGTAGAACGGCGTAGGCTCCTGGTTTCACCACGAGCTGCCAGCCCGGCCGTCCCGCGGCGGCCTCAGCGGACGAGCGTCCACGACGCAAGGGTGACGCGATCGGCCGCGTCGTTCCGGCGCAGCGTCGCCTGCACGGCCCGCTGCGCCAGCGACGGACCCACGGCGGCCGCGTGCAGCAGCACCACGCCGTTGGTGTCCCGCGCCGGATCGCCGTCGGTTTCGGCCGGATCGTCGGCCAGCCAGACGGCAACGCGCAGGAGCCCGAGCGACGGATCGCGCGGCAGGATGGCGCTCAGCGGTCCGTGCGCATGGAGCCGCCAGCGGAGACCCCGGCCGGCCCCGCTCGCGCCCGCGCCGCGGCGCCGCAGCTCGACGGTCATCCGGTCGAGGTCGAGCGTCGCGCCGTCCGCCAGCCGCTGCGTCGTCGGGCCCGCCCACAGCGCGGAGCGCCGGCTCCCCGCCAGCAACGCGTCCCAGGAATCGACCGGCTGCAGCTCCTGCAGGGCCCACTCGAGCGCCGCCTCGGCAGCATAGAGCGTCTGGGCCGCCCGGCGGTGATGCGCCGAGATGGCCGTCTCGCTCGACGTCAACGGGATCAGGGCCCCGGTCAGCGCCACGAGCACGAGCAGCGCCAGCAGGGTGACGACCAGCGCGATGCCGCGGGTGCTCCCCATCACGGGCCCCGGAGCGCCACGTCGAAGACGCCGGTCAGATCGGGTACCTGGCGCCGGCCGTCGCGCGCCGGTCCGGGCCGCGCGAACAGGGAGGGGTCGCGCCCGCGCAGCCACGCGCCCGACACCTGCAGGCGGATCTCGACCTGCACGCGCCGGATCCGGAACAGGTCGACGTCGTACGGCAGCCGCCCCCCGCAGCGCGGCCCGTCGAGGAACAGGGACGGGGCCAGCTCCCGCTCGGGGTCGCCGCCTGCCCGTCCCGGCGGCGGGGCCGGCGGCCGGCCCCGCAGGCACGCCGCCGTCAGGCCGCCGCCGCCGCCGCGCGCCGGCAGGGCGCTGCCCCCGAAGTAGCGCAGCGTCAGACCGACCACGTCGTCCAGCACCGGCACGTCCGTCACCCAGCCGTCCTGGTAGCGCAGTTGGGCCGCGGCGCGGTCGTGGTAGTAGCTGCGCAGCTCGAGCGGTACGATCGACGCGCCCGCGGCGAACGCCTGCACCGAGCCCCCGGCGATCGGCCGGACCCCCAGCGCGTCGTCGAACACACGCGTCACCCGCACGACGTCGGAGCGGCCGGCGCGGTCGAAGACCAGCGCCAGGCCGCCGGCTTCGAATGCGCAGGTCGTCGCGCCGGCACGGCAGCGCGCCGGGCCGGGCCCCAACTGCACGTCGGCGGCGGGTCCGGCCAGCGGCGACGCCAGGGGCGCGGCGGGACTCCGCGGCGGGGCGTACAGGATCGTGACCGCGTCGGCGGCGAACGTGGCGCCGGCCGCCGGCGGGTGGCGATGGCCGACCAGGGCCGGGATCAGCGGTGCCCGCAGGCGCGCGACCGACACGTCGAGGGTCGGATGCGGCCCGCTGCCGGCGAGCATGAGGTCGGTCTGGAACCGCACGAACGCGGCGCGCAGCCGCTGGTGCGTGTCGGCGGCGTGCGGCTGGACGGCCAGCGCGCCGCGTGTCGGATCCACGAGGCTGAATACGGATCCGAGCAGCATCATGACGATCGCGGCGGCGATCACCAGCTCCGCGAGCATGGGTCCTACCGCCGCCCCTTCAGGGCGCTCAGCCGGACCACACCCGGCACGTTCGGTGACAACGCCGCCGCGCCGGCCCGCTCGGCCACGCGCAGCGGCAGCACCACGACGTCGAGCACGAGCAGATCGTCGGGCAGGCGCGGATCGGGCTGCACGGACCAGCGCCGCACGAACGCCGTGCCTGACGGCGGCCGCGCGCCGCCGCCCACCCGCGTCCCACGCCGGCTCAGGTAGTCGACGTATCCGGGCACCCTGGCATCGAGGCTGCCGGTCGGCGCGGCGGCCGTGCCGGTCGGGTCGGTTGGCCCGGCCGACTCCGGCCGGCGGTCCCACGCCGGCGACCGCAACTGCTCAATCTTCTGCACGGCCAGCAGCAGCGCGAGCGTCTCGTCGCCGGAGACCCGCACCGCGGCGACCGACGCCAGCGTGAGCTGCGCGACGCCCGCCGCGAGGACCACGATCAGGCCGCACGCGATCAGGGCCTCGAGGAGTCCGAAGCCGGGCGGCGCCGGAACGCCCGGCCGACGGGACCGGCGGCGGCGCGCGCGGGACAAGCACGGGGCGACTGCATCCACGGCGGGCAACCATGCAATGCGCGTTCCACCGGAGGGTTGGCGTCCCGCCGGGCCACTGGCGCGATGGAAGGCGGCCGCGCGGCCGGCGGCCCGTGCAGAAGCCGCCCCGCGGCCACCGGCCGCCTCCGCAGAAACTGCGACAACCCCGTCTGATTGAAGCGCGGCCCCCGTCTACAGAAAGCCCGCGATGTACCAGGCCAGCAGCGGCTCGCCCGCGACGGCGGCAGCAAGCGCGCCGACCGCCAGGAACGAGCCGAGCGGCAGCGGATAGCGGCGGTCGGCGAGACCGAGCGCCAGCATGCCGAGCGCGATGACCGATCCGAGCGACGAGGCCAGCAGCAGCGTCACGAACGCCAGCTCCCAGCCGAGGAACGCCCCGATCATGGCCAGCATCTTGACGTCGCCCATGCCGAGCCCCTCTTCCCCGCGGACGCGGCGGTAGGTCGCGGCGACCGCCAGCAGCGCGCCGCCGCCCGCCGCGGCGCCCAGCAGGGCGGCGCGCCAGCCCGGCTCCACGCAGACGCCGGCCGCCACGCCGAGCGCCACGCCCGGCACGGTGATCTCGTTCGGCAGGATCCGGTGCCGCAGATCGACGACGAACAGGATCACCAGGGCGCCTGTGAACGCCAGGCGCACGGGCAGGAGCGGCTGCCAGCCCAACTGCCAGTACTGCAGCAGGAAGAGGGCCGCGGTGGTCAGCTCGACGAGCGGATAGACGACGGAGATCGGGGCGCCGCAGGTGCGGCAGCAGCCCCGCAGCACGAGATAGGCCAGCACCGGAACGTTCTCGAACCAGCGCAGCGCCCGATCGCAGGCCGTGCAGCGCGAGCGGGGCCGGACCACCGAACGGTGCCGCGGCAGCCGGTAGATGCACACGTTGAGGAAGCTGCCGACCGCGAGTCCCGCCGCGGCCAGCAGGGCCGCGCCGCCCGGGTCCGTCACGGCGGCGCCGTTGCGCCCGGCCCGGCGGGCAGGGGAAACAGCGGCGACGCCGGGGCCAAGGAGACGATGCCGGCGCCGCGCTGCAGCGCATACGGATGACCGGCCGGGTCTAGCGGTGCGTCCCCGCCGCCCGGGAGCAGCTCCGCCCAGGCCGACGGCGGGCGGCCGGCGCGCCGCGCGAAGCGGTCGACGGCCGCGGTGTACGCGTCGATCTCGTCGAGGGCGTCGAGCTGCAGCAGGCGCCGCTCGGCCTCGGCGCGCAGCCAGGCATTGTCGGCCGTCGCGTGCACCTGCCGCCAGAGCGCCCGCGAGCCGCGCCGGTCGCCGCCGCGCACCAGGGTCTCGGCGGCCAGCGAGCGCAGCCACCACGGCGCGCCGGGCGCCTCGCCGGCGCGCTCGAACCAGCGGGCGGCGGCCTCGTAGTCCTGCAGCCACCAGTAGTGCACGAATCCGATGTCGTGCAGGTACTGCCAGCGCCCGGGCCGCGCGCGGAGCCCCTTCTGCAGCAGCGCCACGGCCTGATCGGGGCGACCCGGCCCGTGCGGATGCGCCTCCGCCAGGAGGATGGCGCCAAGTCGGTACGCGACGTCGAAGCGGGGATCGAGCGTGGTGACGATCTCGAGCAGCGGATGCAGCAGCTCGTAGCGCCCCGCCGCGCCGCCGCCGCGCCGCGTGCGGCCGTAGTGCTGGACCGCCCGCATCCAGTACAGATCCGCCAGCGCGGAATCGAACGACAGCGCCATGCGCTGCAGCGCGGCGCCGGACGGGACGTACAGGACCGGCTGCGCGACGCGCCGCACCTCGTACGCGCGGCCCCGCGCGTACTGCATGCCGGCCGCGGCGGCCGCGAGCAGCACCAGGATCGGGACGACGAGGCCGGGACGGGCGGCCCAGGGCACCGCCGGCCGGCCGGCGGACGGGCGGGCGGAGCCGCTGCCCGGGAGCGGGTCGGGCCGGCTCATGTCAGGTCGCGCCGGGAGAAGACCAGCATCGCGCCTCCCAGGAAGAACGCCACGTAGACCAGTCCGGTCGCGGTCGTCAGCGCGACGTAGCCCGGCGGGACCGGCTGGGCGTGGACCACCTCGGCGGTGACGTTGAACGGAGCCAGGCTCGGCAGGACGAACGAGAGTCCGGTTGCCAGGGAGGCGGCCAGGCCCGGGCCGACGACCTCCTCGAGCGCCCGCAGATCCGCGTTGAAGTGTCCGCCGACGTACAGCCCGAGCGTCATCGCGGCCGCGAGGGCCGGGCTCGAGAAGGTCGCGAAGAAGAGCGCGGCCGCGGCGACCACCATCAACTGGACGAGAATGAGGAAGCAGGCCTGCAACAGGGCCGGGTCGACGGCCGGGGCCTCCCACCCGCGGCGCGCTTCCGCGCTCTCGGTGACGGCCACGAACGCCAGCGCGCCGTACAGCACGATGGCCAGCACGCCGACGTTGACGACGAGCGCCAGCACCAGCCCGGCGTACTTCCCCAGCACGACCTCGTGGCGGCGCACGGGCTTGGCGAGCAGGGTGTAGACGCTCCGGCGCTCCACCTCGCCGGCGAGCAGGCTGACGCCCAGCGCCACGGCCGTGAACAGTCCGCAGAGAGCGGCCGCCGTGAGGCCCAGATCCTTGACGATCTTGACGTCCTGCCCGGCCGTGAGCTGGCCGCTCAGCCAGGCCGCGCCGATCAGGAGCACGGCGAACGGGACGAGCGCATACAGGACCCGGCCGCGGGCGGCGTCCCTGAAGGCGTGCCAGGCGAGCAGGGCGATGACCCGCATGGGATCCGGCGCGCGGCTCAGCCCGCTGCCTCCCGCTCCGTATCGCGGCCGGCGACCGTCCTGACGAAGAACTCCTCGAGCGTCTCGTGCTGCGGGTCGAGCGCGAGGATGCGCGCGCCGCCGCGGATGAGCTCCGCCAGGATCGGCTCGGGGGGGCGGCTGCGAGGCAGCGCGATCACGCAGCGGCCGTCGTCGGCGCGGGTGACGCGCTCGAGCGCGGGCTCGATGGCGGCGACCTGCGCCGGCGTGACGCCTGCGACCACGAGCTCCCATCCGCGCACCTCGAGCCCCAGGTCGGCCATCCGGCCCGCGGCGGCCAGGCGTCCCCGGGCGAGGATGGCGATGCGGCTGCACAGGGCCTCGGCGTCGGACAGGATGTGGGAGCTGAGCAGCACCGTGCGGCCTTCCTCCCGCAGCGACAGGAGCAGGCTGCGCACGGCACGCCGTCCCAACGCGTCGAGCCCGGCCAGGGGCTCGTCGAGCAGGACGACCTCGGGGTCGTTGAGCAGCGCCTGGGCAACCCCGACCCGCTGCAGCATCCCGCGCGAGCAGCGGCGGAGCGGCCGGCGTCGCTCCGCGTCGATCCCGACGCGATCCAGGAGCCGCGCGGCCCGTCGGCGGGCGTCCGGCGCGGCGAATCCGAACAGACGCCCGTAGTGGATCAGGAGCTCCTCGGCCGAGAGGGTGTCGCCGAACGCCGGCGCCTCGGGCAGGAACCCGACGCGCCGGCGCGCGGCGACGTCGCCGGCCGGACGGCCGAGGACCTCCGCGCTGCCCGATGTGGGAAAGAGCAGTTGCACGAGCAGCTTCATGGTCGTCGTCTTGCCGGCGCCGTTCGGACCGAGATAGCCGAGGACCTCGCCCGGAGCGACGTCGAGCGTGACGCCCTGCAGCGCCGCGACGGGCCGCCGGCGCCAGAATCCGATGTCGAAGTCCTTGGCCAGGGCGAGCAGGCGCACGGCAGCCATCGTTCAATCGCGCGGTCCGTCGCCGAGCCTGGCCAGCTCCCGTGCGATGGCGCGCTCGAAGAACTCCGGCGCCAGCCCGCCCCGCACCAGCACCCCGTTGACGACGAACGTGGGCGTCGCCTCCACCGGCAGCGCAGCGCCTGCGGCGATGTCGGCGGCGACCTCGGCCACCGCCTCCTCGTAGCGCGCCGCGAAGTCGTCGACGCCGGCGATGTCGTGCAGCGCGGCCGCGATCCGCTCGGGCGTCAGGGTCGCCTGGTTGGCGTACAGCCAGCGCTGCAGCGCAGCGGCCTGGGCGCTGCCCGCACGCCGGGCCAGCCGCACGGCGGCCGCCGCCTCGCAGGCCGCGTCGTGCGGGCCTGCCGGCGCCTGCGGGTTGCACTGCGGGTCGAGCGGAAAGTCCAGCGTCACCAACCGGACCGCTCCGGGTCGGCTGGCTTCGTAGCGCGCGAAGATGGGCTCGTAGCTCGCGTACGCGCGCGCGCACGCCGGACACTGGTAGTCCGTGAACATGACGACCACCACGCTCTCTTCCGGCCCGGCGACCGGCGGCTCGACCCGCGGCCGGCTCGCCCACCAGCGGTCGAACTCCGCCTCGCGGGAGGCGCCGGCCGGCCCGGGGGCGAGCCGCGCCAACTCCGGCGTGTGCGGCGCGAGCCAGACGACGGCCGCGGCCATGCCGGCGGCCGCGGGCAGCGCCAGCGCCCACGCCAGCGGCCGGCGGGCCAGCCGACCGACGTCGCGGGCGACCGCCGCCGGGAGGCGCCGCAGCGGCGTCGCCGACGCGCTGTCGGACAGCACGAAGATCCCGATGGCGGCCACGTAGACGACGCCGCAGAGCAGGCACAACGTCTGCAGCACCACGAGGGACGCGTACGCCAGGTACATGGCGACCGCCAGCCCCGCGGTGGACCAGGCGACCAGGTAGCCGGCGACATCCGCGCGCGAGTCCCGGGGCCCGCGCGCGTCGGCCAGCACGAGCAGCAGCACGCCGCCGAACCACAGCACGCCGCCCAGGGCGACCGGCACGCCCGCGACGCTGCCGAAGCGGCTGCCGTACACGTCAGTGCAACTGACCGCCGCGCTCACGTCGCAGAAGGCGGCGTACCCGGGATCCCGGAGCAGCCTGGCATGGCCGTACGTCGACAGGGCCGACGCCAGCAGCCCCGCCGCCGCGAGCAACACGATCCACGCCCGGGTACGTCTCGTCATGGGTTGCGGCTGCGGCCCGGCGGCAGCGGACGTCATGGGCCGGCGGACCGAACGCGGCGGCGGGCTCTCGCCTGCCCGACCGCTCATCCGAATTGCGGGTCGGCTACGAGCCGCCGTTCCGCCTCCGACGGCTGCGGCGGTGCGGCGGGCTCGCCACCCGCGACCGGCGCGCGCCGGCCCTCCGCCCGGCGCGCCGGATCGGAGACGATTGGCAGGATGGGAGCGACCACCACCGGCTCCGGCGGCACGGCCAGCACCGGCCCGCCGCGCAGGGCGGCGCGTCCGAACATCCAGGCCACCCGCAGCCCCAGGGCTATGCCGACCCCGAAGAGCACCGGCCCGGCGAACCAGCGATCCGCCGGCAGCCACAGCCGCTCGATGATGTACAGGGCGGCGTACAACACCAGATAGATGGGATAACAGACGCCGACCGCGAGCAAGCCCCCCTTGATTCGTTCCACCATCGATACTTCTCCCTCGACCTCTCGTTGTCCTACCATAGCTCCTGCACCAGGTAGGGAACCACCACGAACAGGGCGGCGAGCAACCCGCCGGCCGCCCACGCGCCGCCGACCGTGAATCCCGCGGTCACGCGCAGCGCGACCGCCTGGAGCGCAACGAGCCAGCACCAGAAGTACGACGCCGCCAGACGCAACGTCGAGAGCAAGGGCGCACTTGCGCTGTCCTCCTGATAGTCGCTCAGGACATCCAGCAGCTCGACGGACGTCACGCCCGCCGGCAGACGCAACGGCTCGGGCTGCCACCACCACGCCAGGATCCCCAGCCAGACCGCCGTGAACGGCAACTGGGACCAGTATGCCAGCGCCGTGAACTCCACCAGCCGCCGCGCGCGCCCGGACTGCACGAACAGGGTGTCCAGGGCCACCGCGGCCAGCGCGCTCAGCGCGAATACGGAGCACCCCGCCGTGACGCTCGAGACGACCCCGATGGCGTCGCCGACCCAGGCGGGAGGCAGCGGAGGGACCGCCATCTCCGCGAAGGCGGCCTCCGCCACGCGCCGCGTCTTGCCCCCGACCACCAGTACGGCGGCGGACGTGAGGGCGACGTACGCGGCCAGCGGGGCCAGGGCGGCCAGGTAGCGCGGGGGCCGCTCGAGCCGCGCCCGGAAGCACCGCACCGGGCTGAACCAGAGGTGACGGATCCGACCGAGATCCGCATCCGCTTGCGGGGCGCTCATTCCACCATCCTCCCGTAGCTCTGTATCGCGTGCGCCTCGAGAACCGCGGCCACGACCAGCAGCAGCGGCGTGCACCCGAGGACCGCGAGCGCGGTGCGCGCGTCGGACGTCGACCGCTGACGCAGCCAGTCCAGGCACGAGCAGGTGATCATCTGCGCTGCGCAGTTGGCCGCCACGAACGCGGCGAACTCCAGCGGCGCGTAGGACAGCGCGTACCAGAACGCGGCTGGCGAAGCACGGGCTATGGCCGCCAGCGCGTAGCCGATGCCGTACCCGTTGACGCCGAGCAGCGCCAGGCCGTAGGCGCCCGCGCTGAACATGCCGAGCAGGACGATCCAGAACAGCACCCGGCAGTTGATGGCCAGCACGGTGCGCGCGTCCTCGAGGGCGGCTGCCGCGTCGTACGGCGTCCCGCCCGCCCGGGGCGGGTGGAGCTGCTCTCCCTTCACAGTGGAGCTCCTCCACCCGGCCCCGAACGCGCACGAGAGCGCCGCGAGGTTGACGACGGCCATCACGGTCCACCGGCGTACTCGCGACACGAACATCCCCCCGCTAGGCGGCGTTGGTGAGACCGCACGCCAGACCGAACACGAGGCCCCCGGCGCCGCTCATTGCCAGGGCATAGGGCGTCAGGCCGCACGCGAACGTGGAGGCGACGCCCATGAGGGTCGATTTCCCGTACATGTAGTGCCCCCAGGCGGGATGGCCGGCTCCGCTGTCGCCTGCCACCGGCGCCGCCGGCGCGGTGGGTGCGGCCGCCACGAGCGCGGCGGCGAGCGTGAGGACGAGCGCGGTTCGCTTCAACATGACATCTACCTCCTGCCCGATGTCCGAGCCCGACCTCCAAGAACGAACGCGAGCGCGGCGTGCGCGCAGCGCGCGAACGATGCTACTGAATGGGCGTCGCGCCGGCCGGGGCGCCCGTCTGGGTCACGGGCACCGCCTCCGTCGCCTGGAAGATCGTGCCGCCCTGATTGGTGCCGAAGAACCGGCTGCCGCCGCCGCCGACGGGCGACGCCCCGGCGAAGTACGTCGCGACCACCGCGCCGGACGCCGCCCCGTTGCAGGACGCCGGCGCGCCCGCTACCGCCTCGCCCGGCGTCAGCGCCACCGAGTAGCTGCTCTTGAGCGACGGGTCCGCGCCCAGGTCGGGACCGATGAACCCGTCGCCCCCCAGCGCGGCGGGCGGCGTCGCGAGCACGGCCAGCGAGGGCGCGTAGAAGCCGCTCCCGCAACTGGCGGCGTACGTCGACTGCGCGCCGTTGATCGCCCGCAGCGAGCCGATGGCCGACGCCTCGTTCCCTGCCATGCGGGCGCGCAGCAGCCCGGGCACGGCCGTAGCCGCGATCACCCCGATGATGGCCACGACGATGAGAAGCTCTATCAGCGTGAAACCCCTGGTATTCCGCATGTTCCCTCTGCCCCTTCCTGAAGCAACCGCCATGCCACTCTGGCCGCGGCCGTTTTCGTCATTGTAAGTACAACCACGATAAAGTGGTTACCCGGTCGGCTCGACGGCTTCCGCAGGGCGCCTCGGCGGCGGCGTCGGCCAGCCGACAACCGGAGTCGCGCGGCGCGCGGTCCCTTTCCGGGCCCGATCCGGCCGCGGCGGTCATACGGCCATCCTGCTGATGAGATCGAAGATCGGCAGGTACATGGCCAGCACGATGCCGCCGACGACGACCCCGAGAAAGGCGATCAGGAGCGGCTCGAGCAGCGCCAGCATGGCCGCGACCGCCGCGTCGACCTCCTCCTCGTAGAAGCTCGCGATCCGGGCCAGCATCGTGTCGAGCGCGCCGGTGGTCTCGCCGACGTGGATCATCTGGGTCACCAGCAGCGGAAAGACGCGCGTCTTCCGCAGCGGCGCCGAGACCGGCTCGCCGCTCTCGATCGAGCCGCGGGCGGCAAGGACGGCGCCCTCGACGAGGGCGTTGCCGGCCGTCCTGGCCGTGATCTCCAGCGCATCCAGGATCGGCACGCCGGCGGACAGCAACGTGGCCAGCGTTCGGCAGAAGCGGGCTACCGCCACCTTGCGCAGGACGGTCCCGAACGCGGGCGCCCCGAGCAGCGCGCCGTCGACGAGCCGCCGGCCGCGCGGCGTGCGGTAGAAGCGGCGCAGCGCCAGCGCGCCCGCCCCGCCCCCCAGCAGCAGGACGGGAACGGCGACCGCGAACCCGTCGCTGGCGGCCATCACCACGCGCGTCGGGAGCGGCAGCGTCGCGCCCAGCCCGTCGAACAGCGACGTGAAGGCGGGAACGACCTTCCACAGGACGGCCGCCACCACGACGGCGGCGATGGCCACGACGGCCGCCGGATAGGCCAGCGCGGCCCGTACCTGCGCGCGCAGCCTGACGGACGTCTCGATGTACGTCGCGAGCCGCTGCAGGATCACGTCGAGGACGCCGCCGGCCTCGCCGGCCGCCACCATGTTGACGTACAGCGTGTCGAACGCGCGCGGGTAGCGGGCCAGCGCCGCCGCCAGGCCCACCCCGCCCTCGACGTGGGCGCGAACCGCCAGGATCGTCCGGCGAAAGCCTGCGTCCTCCTCCTGCGCGCCGAGCACCTCCAGACTCTCGACCAGCGGCAACCCGGCGTCGATCATCACTGCGAGCTGGCGGGTGAAGACGGCCAGCCGCCCGGGCGGCACCGGCCGCCCCGTCTTCGCGGTCCTGCGCCGCGATGCGCGCGGCGCCGTGACGGCGTCGATCCGCGTGACGAAGATCTCCTCCCGCCGGAGCGCCTCCACCGCTGCCTCGACCGATGCCGCGGCCCGCTCCCCCGCGACCGGCGCGCCGGAGCGGGTGCGGCCGGCGTAGCGGAAGGTCGTCGTCATCGCGCTCGACCCCGCGCCCCCGGCGCCGGCCACGGCCGGCCCGCCGCGCGCGACCGCCTGACGATCTCCTGCAGCTCGTCGCGATTCGACGAGCGGGCCAGCGCGGCGGCCAGCGTGATCCGGCCCCGACCGACCAGCGCCGCCAGCGACTGGTTCATCGTCTGCATGCCCAGCCTGTCCTGGCCCGTCTGCAGCACCGAGTACGCCTGCTGGTTCTTGCCGTCGCGGATCAGGTGGCGGATGGCGGGCGTCGCCACCAGGACCTCCGCCGCGGCCACCCGCCCGGCGCCGTCCGCCGCGGGCACCAGCGTCTGACAGACCAGCCCTTCGAGCACGGCCGCCAGTTGCGACCTCACCTGCTGTTGCTGGCCGGCCGGAAACATGTCGACGACCCGGTTGATCGTCTGCACCGCGGAGCCGGTGTGCAGCGTCGCGAGGGTCAGATGGCCGGTCTCGGCGATGCGCAGCGCCACCTCCATGGTCTCGCGGTCGCGCATCTCGCCGATCAGGACGACGTCGGGATCCTCCCTGAGCGCCGCGCGGAGCGCGCTGCCGAAGCTGGCGCAGTCCGTGTGGACCTCGCGCTGGTTGACGATGGACCGCTTGTGCGCATGCACGAACTCGATCGGATCCTCGATGGTCAGGATGTGCCCCCGCCGCTGCGTGTTGATCGTGTCGACGAGCGCCGCCAGCGTCGTGCTCTTGCCGGACCCGGTGGGGCCGGTCACCAGCACGAGGCCGTTGGCGAGCCCCGTCAGCGTCCGCACGACCGGCGGCAGATCGAGCTCGTCGAACGACGGAATCCGCTCGGGGACGAGACGGTAGACGGCGGCGACGGCGCCGCGCTGCCGGAACGCGTTGCACCGGAACCGCGCCAGCCCGGCGATGCCGAACGACAGGTCGACCTCCTCGCCCTGCTCGTGGCGCGCTCGTTGGGCCGCGCTGAGCCGGCTGTAGACGAGCTCGCGCGTCGCGTCGGGCGTCAGCGGAGGGTGGTCGCCGAGCGGCCGCAGCTCGCCCCGCTCGCGCACGAGCGGGGGCGCGCCGGCGGTGAGGTGCAGATCCGAGCCCGCCCGGTCCGCGGTCGACCTCAACAGCTCCAGCAGCGTCGCCGTCATTCGCCCCCTCCGTCGGCCCGCGGCCGGCGCCCGGCCTCCAGCCAAACCCTGCAGGAGTCCGCGCCGTTCTACGGCCCGGACTCCTGGCCCGCCACGCGTCGCCTGACGGCTCCGTCTGGCGCCCAACCAATCCTCCAGGAGTCCGCGCCGTTCTACGGCGCGGACTCCTGCCCGCTCGTCTCGCGCAGGACCTCCTCCACCGTCGTGACGCCCGCGGCGACCTTCCGCAGCCCGCTCTGCCGCAGCGTCAGCATGCCCTCCTCCAGTGCCTGCCGGCCCAGCTCGTGCGGCGCGGCGCCGGCCAGAATCATGCTCCGCAGCGCCGGACTGAGCGCCATCACCTCGAACAGCCCGACCCGCCCCTTGTAGCCGGTGCCGTTGCACGCGCCGCACCCGCGCCCCGCCCGCGGCACCGTCTCGGCGGCCGCGCGCTCGGAGAAGCCGATGCGGACGAGCGCCTCGGGCGGCATGGGAGCCGGCTCCGCGCAGCGCGGACAGACGCCGCGCACCAGACGCTGCGCGCACACGAGGTTCAGCGAGCCGGCGACGAGAAACGACTCGACACCCATGTTCAGGAGCCGCGCCACGGTGCCCGGGGCGTCGTTGGTGTGCAGGGTCGAGAGCACGAGATGGCCGGTGAGCGCCGCCTTGACGGCGACCTCGGCCGTATCGGCGTCGCGGATCTCGCCGACCAGGATGACGTTGGGGTCCTGGCGGAGAAACGACCGCAGGGCGGCGGCGAACGTCAGCCCGATCTGCTCGCGGATCTGCACCTGGTTGACGCCGGGCAGGTTGAACTCGACCGGATCCTCGGCCGTCATGATGTTGACGGCGGGTGCGTTGAGCCGGGCGATCGACGAGTACAGCGTGCTGGTCTTCCCGCTGCCGGTCGGCCCCGTCACGAGCACCATGCCCCAGGGGCTGCGGATGCCGGCCTCGAAGCGCGCCAGCGACTGCGCCTCGAAACCGAGCCGGGTCAGATCCAGCGTGAGCCGCTCCCGGTCGAGGAGGCGCAGGACGAGCCGCTCCCCGAACAGGGTGGGCAGGCAGGACACCCGCAGGTCGAGCTCGCGCACGCCGCCGGCGCCTGCCCGGAAGCGCAGCTTGATCCGGCCGTCCTGCGGCAGGCGCCGCTCGGTGATGTCCAGCCGGGCCATGACCTTCAGCCGCGAGGTCACGGCCTCGCGCAGGTGCGGCGGCGGCTGCGTTGCGCTGCGGAGCTGGCCGTCGATGCGGAAGCGGATGCGGAGCTCCCTGTCGTACGGCTCGACGTGCACGTCGCTCGCGCCCTGCCGGATGGCGGCGGCCAGCAGCCGGTTGACCAGCCGCACGACCGGCACCTCGTCGCCCCTGCGCTCCGCGTTCGCGGCCGCGGGGTCCTCCGCTTCGTGGAGGATCTCGATGTCGCCGTCGGAATCCGGCAGCGCGGCAGGGCCGGACGGCTCGCCGGCGGGGGCGCTGGGCCGCGCCGGCGCCTCCGGCGGTGATCCGGGCTGCTCGTAGTACTTCCGCAGGGCGTCGGCGACGGCCGTCTCGCAAGCCACCACCGCCTCGACCTTGCGGCCGGTCATGAACGCGATGTCGTCCAGCGCGGACACGTTCGCCGGATCGGTCATCGCGATCGTCAGGGTCGCGCCCCGGCAGCTCAGCGGCACCAACAGGTGCCGGCGGGCGGTGGCCGGCGGGATCAGCGCGAGCACGTCGCGGTCGACCTCGAAGCGCGCGAGGTCGACCGACGGCACGCGGAACCGGCGGCTCAGCTCCGCGGCGACGTCGTCCTGCGTGACGAACCCCAGCGCAACGAGCGCGCCGTCCAGCCCGCCGCCGCGGGCCCGCTGATGCTCGACCGCCTCGTCGAGCTGCGGGCGCGTGATCAGCCTGGCCCTGACCAGGATGTCCCCGAGTGGGACCGGCATCGCCCCTCCTGCCGCCGCGCGGCGGCGGCGCCCGCGCGCGTGGACCGCGGGAGGCGCGGGGGGATCGCGGACGGCTCCCGGCCAGGGGCTCCTAGAACCCCACGCGGGCGGCGACGCCCCAGCTCCGTTCGGGCGAGTCGCGCCCGCCGGTGAGCTGTCCGTCCAGGTACACGCCGGACATCAGCGCGATGCTGAGGCCGACCGCACCGACGACCCGTGGATCCTCGGCCTCGAGGTTCACACGCGCTCCGCCTCGAACCGCGAACCACCGGCCGAACCAGCGCTCGGCCCCCGCCGCCGCGCTGCGCCGTGAGCCGCCGGCGGCGTCGGGCCCCGAACGGGTGAGATCGAGGTCGGCGGACACCTGGAGGCCGGCGACGGTACGCACGGCGAGCCCCGCCCGGATCCGGCGGTCGAGGCGGATGCCGCCGCCGCCGGGCGCTTCGAGGCACGGCTGTCGCAAGTTTCTTGCCACCAGCCCGACGCGCACGGCATCGCCACCGATCAGCACACCCGCATCGAGGTCGAACGCGTGCTGGCCGAGCACGTCGAGCGGCAGGTTGCCGCGCGCGAGGCCGGCGGCCGCCGACCCGAGCGTGAGCCGTCCGAGCCCGGCCGCGGCGCGCACGTAGCGCAGGCTGGTGCCGAAACTCACACCCGGCAGGACGAACTGGGCTCCGGATATTGCAACGTTGTGCGTCACCAGGGAGTGCGCGTCGTCCACGCGCAGGCGGTAGTACGCGAAACCCACCTCGTTCGTCGACAGCGCGGCGATGGTGCCGGCGCCGGCGGCCAGCGGGGCCCGGAGTCTCCCGGGATCCCACGCGCCCGCCGTCGAGTGGTCGAGCAGCAGGCTCAGGAAATCGCCGGTCGCCAGTCCGGCCGGATTCCAGTAGATCGCCGTGGCGTCGTCGGCGACCGCCACGAACGCGCCGCCCATGCCGAGGGCGCGCGTGCCGAGGGCCTCGAACGGCTGCGCCTGCGCGACGCCGAGCCCGGGCGCGGCGGCGAGGACCAGGACGCTCACCGCGGCCGCCGGCCACCCGCCTAGCCGACGAGCACCGCGGCGGCGATGACCGTGGTCCAGAGTCCCTCCTTGCTGCCGACGGCGGACTGGGTGACGTTCCGCGTGAGCACGATCTGGTTGGAGAGCCGGTAGACCTCCTTCTTCTCGTCCCAGCTCGTATCGGGATCGAACTCCAGGCCGAGCGTCGTGGCCAGCATCTCGGCCGCGAGATCCTCGGCGTAGTCGCCGGCGGTCTTCTCGCTCTCGCCGAAGCTGTGGTGCTCGGAGAGATAGCCGTAGAGCTTCTTGTTGCGCGGGATGGCGACGCCGATGGTGGCCGCGATCAACCGTTGCGGCTCACGCGTGGCCGCCTCGGACATCACGACGAACGTGACCTGCCCCGGCTGGAGCCGCCGCGCCCCCTCCGCCCTGGACAGGATCTTGCATCCCGGCGGGAATATGCTCGAGACGCGCACCAGGTTGCAGGCGGCGATCCCGGCCGATCGCAAGGCCAGCTCGAACGAGGTCAGTTTTTCGCGATGCGTGCCGGCTCCCTTGGTGAAGAAGAGCTCCTGCGGGACGAATCCAAGCACCGGGAACCACGTGGGTTGGGTACGGGTTGTCGGAAGCGTGCGGCTGTACGGCGGAACGCATCGTAGTGAAACGGCCCAACCCTGTCAAGGACGCCCGGGGGGGGCGCACCGGCCCGGAACGCGTGCGCGATTACATACAATGGATTCGAGCCGCGCCCGCCGGACCGGCGGTTCCCGGGCAGGAGTGGAGACGGTGAGCGGTGGACGCAAGGTCCTGATCGGCGCTGCGGCGGTGCTCGCGGGGACCGCCCTCGCCGCGCTCAGCCTGTACTATTCGCGCGCCGACGATCCGCTCGTCGACGTCGAGCGGATCGAGCGCCGGAACCTGGAAGCGGTCGTCTCCGCGTCCGGCACCGTGGAGCCGCAGCTCTCGGTCGACATCAGCTCGAGCGTCATGGGCCGCGTCACCCGGCTGGCCGTGAACGAGGGCGAGCGGGTCGCGGCGGGCCAGTTCCTCCTGCAGATCGATCCGGAGTCGCTGCAGGCGGCGGTCGACAGCGGCGTCGCCGCCCTGCGCGCCGCGGAGTCGAGCCTCGACCAGGCCCGGGTGGCGGTGGAGACGGCGCGCGTCAACGTGGAGCGCGCGCGCGAGACGCTCGAGCGCCAGCAGGAGCTCTGGGAGCTGCGCCTGGTGTCGCGCGACGACTACGACCAGGCCCGCCGGGACGTCGAGCTGCGCGACACGGAGTATCGGGCGCGCACCGTCGAGGTGGCCACGGCGCGGCAGCGCGTGCAGCAGGAGCGGGCCCGGCTTGACAGCGCGGAGTACGACCTGACCCAGGTGACGATCACCGCCCCGATCGACGGCGTCGTGACGCGGCGCAACATCGAGGCGGGCGAGACGGTGGTCATCGGCACGATGAACAACCCCGGCACGGTCCTGATGACGCTCGCCGACTTCTCCGTGCTCGAGGCCCACGTCGAGGTGGACGAGACGGACATCCCGGCCGTGCGGTTCGACCAGCCGGCGGAGGTCACGATCGACGCCCTGCCCGGCCGGGTCTACCGCGGCGTCGTGACCGAGATCGGCAACAGCCCTATCCAGAGCGAGGCGGCCGGATCGCAGGCCACCAACTTCCGGGTGGTGGTCACGCTCGACGGCGATGTCCCGGGCGTGCGCCCGGGTTTCACCGCCACCGCGGACATCACCACGGCGACCCGCACCGACGTGGTCGCGGTCCCCATCCAGTCGACCACCGTCCGCGAGATCGGCCGCGGCGCGGCGGCCGGCGGCCCGGTCCCGACCTCCTCCCCGGTGACGCCGGCCGTCTCCGCCGCACGGCCCGCCGCGGCGGGCGAGCCGGAGGAGGTGGAGGGCGTCTTCGTCATTCGCGACGAGCGCGCGGCGTTCGTCCGGATCGAGACGGGGATCGCCGGCGACCGCTACTTCGAGGCGCTCACGGGGCTCGCGGCCGGCGACCTGGTCGTGACCGGTCCGTTCGACGTCGTGCGTTCGCTGGAGGACGGCGACGCGGTCCGCATCGATGAACGCCCTGCTGGCCGGTGAGATGATGCGGATCGCGCTCGGCGCGATCTGGTCGAACAAGCTGCGGTCCCTCCTGACGATTCTCGGCAACGTCGTCGCGGTGGCGTCGATCATGGCGCTGGTCTCGCTGATCGCCGGGATCAGCGACGAGGTCGCCGACATCATCGTGACGGAGGTGGGCGCCGACTCGTTCCTGATCGATCGCGTCGGGCTGGTCACCAGCGAGGAGGAGCTGGAGCGCCGCCGGGGCAACCCGCGGATCTCGCTGGACGATCAGGCGGCCGTGCGCCGCTTCAGCCCGCGCGTCGCGGCCGTGATGGCCCAGGGCCGGGAGACCGGCGAGGTACGCTACCGCGACGAGGTGCTCGAGCGGGTCACCATTCAGGGCGTCACGAGCGAGTACGACCGCTTTCCCGCGTTCACGGCGGAGCGCGGACGCCTCATGACGCCGACGGAGGTCGCCCGCCGGCGGAACGTGACGCTCCTCGGCCGGTCGACGGCCGACCGGCTGTTCGGCGGCGCGGATCCGCTGGGCCGAACCGTCACGATCCAGGGCGTGCACTTCCGCGTGGTCGGCGTCAGCCGCCCCAAGGGCACCCTGTTCGGACAGTCGCAGGACGAGTTCGCGGTGATTCCGCTCGGCGCCTTTCGCCGCCTGTTCGGAAACCGCCGGCCGCTCACGCTGACGGCGCGGCCCGCGGACCCCGCCGATCTCGAGCGCGCCATGGACGAAGCCACGGTCGCGCTGCGGATCGCGCGCCGCCTCGGGCCGCGCGAGGAGAACGACTTCGGCCTGCTGACGGCCGCTACCGTGCTGGACATCTTCAACCGGGCCACCAGCGGGCTGGTCGTGGTGCTCGTCGGCGTGGTCGGCCTGGCGCTGGTCGTGGCCGGCATCGTGATCATGAACATCATGCTGATGGCGGTGTCGGAGCGCACCCGGGAGATCGGCCTGCGCAAGGCGCTGGGCGCGAAGCGGCGCGACATCCTGTGGCAGGTGCTCTCCGAATCGATCTTCCTGTCGCTGGCGGGAGGCGCGCTGGGGACCGCCCTCGGGGCGGGCGCCGCGGCGGCCCTCGAGCGGCTGACGCCGGTCCCGGCCGTCGTGCATCCGTGGTCGGTGCTGCTGGCCCTGTCGGTGACGGCGGCGGTCGGCCTGTTCTTCGGACTCTATCCCGCGGCGCGGGCGGCAGCGCTCGATCCGATAGACGCGCTCGGCCGGAGCGGGTAGCCGTGCGGGGCGCACTGATCGTCGAGATCGTCCGGATGGCGCTCGACACCATCCGCACGCAGGCGCTGCGCTCGGCGCTGACGGTTCTCGGCGTCCTCATCGGCATCGCCTCGCTCGTGGGCATGACGTCGATGGTGCGCGGCTTCGACGAGTCGCTGCGCGACACCATCCGGGCGATTGGCCCGGACACGATCTTCGTCACCCAGTTCTCGGGCCTCAGCGTGTCCTCGGGCGACGACTTCTTCGAGCTCATGCAACGCCCGAGCCTGACGCCCGCCGACGCGCGGGCGATCGCCCGCAGCGCGCCGACGATCGCCAGCGTCACGCTCGTGCTGGGCGAGGGCGGGCCGCCGACCCAGGCGCAACTGCAGTACCGGAACCGGCGGTCGAAGACGATCAACGTGCTGGGCTCGACCGAGAACTTCGCGGCCGTCTACCACATCGACGTGGCCACCGGCCGGTTCTTCACGGCCGCCGAGGTCAGCCACCGCCGGCAGGTCGCCGTGCTCGGACAGACGCCGTACCAGGCGCTGTTCCCCCACGCGGATCCGGTCGGCAAGCTCGTGCGCCTCGGCAGCAAGCGCTATCGGGTGGTCGGCGTCCTCGGTCCGCGCCCGTCCCCGGGCGGGCTGGGCGGGGGCCAGGACGACTTCGTCGTCATTCCGCACTCCGCGTACCAGAAGCAGTTCGGGCTGCGCGCCACGCGGGCGAGGCGGGGCGAGCTGCGGAGCATCATGATCGCGGCGGTCCCGCGGGCCGGCGTCGACCGCGACGATGCGCTGCGGGACGTCGAGAGCGTCATGCGCATCCGCCACGGCCTGCGCCTGGACGAGCCGAACGACTTCGACCTGCTGACCCAGGAGGCCGCCCTGCGGCTGTGGGACCGGATCAGCGGGGCCACCTACCTGGCGCTGGTCGCGATCTCGTCGATCGCGCTGCTGGTGGGGGGCATCGGCGTCATGGCGATCATGACGATCTCCGTGACGGAGCGGACCCGCGAGATCGGGACGCGCAAGGCGCTGGGCGCCCGGCGGCGCGAGATCCTGTGGCAGTTCCTGCTGGAGGCCGTCGTCCTGACGGCGGCCGGCGGCGTGCTCGGCATCCTGACGGGGAGCGCCATCGGCCTCGGCGTGCACTACGCCACCGGCTTTCCGATCTCGCTGCCCTGGTGGTCGCACGCCATCGGCTTCGGCTTCTCGGCCACCGTCGGCATCCTGTTCGGCTTCTTCCCCGCCGTGCGCGCCTCGGGCCTCGATCCGATCGAGGCGCTCCGGCACGAATAGGGCCCTGGGCTTGAGCCGCCTTCCGCCGGTCGACTACGATTGTAGGTCTGGCTGTTGCAGCGGGGCGCTTGCCACGGGCTGCCGGTCAGGGGAGGTCAACGGTACATGAAGGTCTACGCCGCGGAGCATATCAGGAACGTCGCCCTGGTCGGCCACAGCGGATCGGGCAAGACGCAGCTGGCATCGGCCGCGCTCTTCGACGCGGGGATGGTCAACCGGCTCGGCAAGGTCGACGAAGGCAACACCGTCACCGACTTCGACGAAGAGGAGATTGCCCGCAAGCACACCCTGTCGGCCAGCGTGGCCTTCGCGGAGCGGAACCGGGTGAAGGTCAACCTCATCGACACGCCGGGCATGGCCAACTTCCTCAGCGACACGCGCGCCGCCATGCGCGTCACCGACGCCGCGGTGGTCGTCGTCGACGCCGTGGCGGGCGCCGAGGTCCAGACCGAGAAAGTCTGGGGCACCGCCAGCGAGCTGGGCGTGCCCTGCCTCGTCGCGCTCAACCGTCTCGACCGCGAGCGGGCCAGCCTGGAGCGGGCCCTGGCTTCGCTGCGGGAAACGTTCGGCCGCGAGATCGTGCCGATCCAGCTTCCCATCGGCGAGGAGAAGGGGTTCGAGGGCATCATCGACCTGGTCTCCATGAAGGCCCTGCGCTTCGCCGGCGGCGCGGACGAGCCGACGGAGGCCGCCATTCCGGACGCGCTGGCCGACGCGGCCGGCAGCGCGCGCGAGGCGCTGATCGAGATGGTGGCCGAGGCCGACGACAGCCTCATGGAGAAGTTCTTCGAGGCCGGGACGCTGTCGCAGGACGAGCTGGAGCGCGGCCTGCGCACCGCCGTCGGCCAACGCCTGATCTTTCCGCTCGTGTGCACGTCGGCGCTTGCCAACGTCGGGATCCAGCCGCTGCTCGACGCCATCGTGACCTATCTGCCCTCGGCCGCCGACCGGCCGCTGCCGGCCGTCGCGCGCGAGAACGGCGAGGCGGCCGCGTACGACGCCTCGGCGGACGCGGCGGCGGCGGCCTTCGTGTGGAAGACGATTGCCGACCCCTTCGCCGGCCGGATCACGCTGTTCCGGGTCGCGGCCGGCGCGCTGACCGCGGACCAGGGCATCCACAACGTGACGCGGGACGGCGCCGAACGGCTCGGCGGGCTCGCGCTCATGCAGGGCAAGACGCAGGCCCCGGTCGAGCGCGTCAACGCCGGCGACCTGGGCGCGGTGACCAAGCTCAAGGACACGCAGACCTCCGACACGCTGGGCGCCCGGGACGCCGGGTTCGTCTTCCCGGCGATCGCCTTCGCGGAGCCCGTGCTGTCGTACGCCATCGAGCCGAAGAGCCGCGGCGACGAGGAGAAGATCAGCAGCTCGCTCCAGCGGCTGCAGGAGGAGGACCCCACGATCCGCTACGAGCGGGACCCGCAGACGAAGCAGTTGCTGCTGTCGGGACAGGGCCAGTTGCATATCGAGGTCACCGTCGCCAAGCTGAAGCGCCGCTTCGGCGTCGAGGTGAATCTGAAGCTGCCGCGCATCCCGTACCGCGAGACGATCACCGCGGCCACCGAGGCGCACGGGCGGCACAAGAAGCAGACGGGCGGCCACGGGCAGTTCGGCGACTGCAAGATTCGCGTCGAGCCGCTGCCGCGCGGCCAGGACTTCGACTTCGCCAACGAGATCTTCGGCGGCTCGATCCCCCGCCAGTTCATCCCGGCCGTCGAGAAGGGCGTCCACGAGGCGCGCGAGAAGGGCTATCTCGCCGGCTACCCGATGGTCGATTTTCGCGTGACGCTGTACGACGGCCAGTTCCACGCGGTCGATTCGAACGAGATGTCGTTCAAGATGGCGGGGCGGCTGGCGTTCAGGGATGCGATGTCGCGGGCGCGCCCCACGCTCCTCGAGCCGGTCATGAATGTCGAGATCCGCGCGCCCAGCGACTTCGCGGGCGACCTGATGGGGGACCTCAACGGGCGCCGGGGCCGTATCGGCGGGATGGAGACGCGCGGCGCGTCCACCGTCATCAAGGCGCAGGTTCCGATGGCCGAGATGCTCACCTACGAGCAGCAGTTGACCTCGGCCACCGGCGGCCGCGGCTCCTACCACATGGAGTTCTCACACTACGAGGAGGTTCCGGTCCACCTGCACGCCAAGGTGATCGCGGAAGCCAGGGCCGACCGCGGCGAGGCAGACGCGGACGAGGACGCGTAGCAGTCCGCGGCCGAAAGCGCGCGGCGTCAGGACTTTTCGTCCGCGTCGCGGCCCCGGAGGCGGCCGGCCACGCGCCGCAGGCGGCCGCCCACGCCGGCCGCTTCGTCCGCCGGCTTCCGGTCGGCGCCCTCGGCGGGCCCGGTCTTCTCCTCCGGCGTGTACTCGCTGCCGACGAGCTCGACCTGGGCGAGCGGCGCGTCGTCGCCCTGGCGGCGGCCGGACCGCAGCAGGCGCGTGTACCCGCCCGGGCGCTCGGCGAAGCGCGGCGCGATCGACGCGAACAGCTTGCCGACCATCTTGCGATCCGCCATGTCGCGCGCCACGATCCGGCGCGCGTGGAGCGCGCGGCTCGTCTCCGCGCCGTCCGCGACCCCGCGCTTGGCGATCGTTATCAGGCGCTCGACGAACGGACGCAGCTCCTTGGCCTTGGCCAGGGTCGTGGTGATCCGTTCATGGCGGATCAGGGCCGTGGCCTGATTCCGCAGCAGCGCGAGCCGATGCTCCGACACCCGCCCGAGCTTCCGGTGTGCAACTCGGTGACGCATAGATCTCTATTCCGTGGAAACGGACTCGGTGTCCGCGGGCGCATCGAGACGCATGCCCAGCGTCAGGCCCATCTGGGTCAGCAGATCCTTGATCTCGCTCAGGGACTTGCGGCCGAAGTTCTTGGTCCGCAGCATCTCGGGCTCCGTCTTCTGCACCAGCTCCCGAATGGTCCGGATGTTCGCGTTCTTGAGGCAGTTGTAGGAACGTACCGACAGCTCGAGCTCCTCGACGCTCTTGTCGAGATGCTCGTTCGCAATCTGCGGCTCCCTGTCCGCCTCCGGTTCCTGCGGCGCCTCGAGCGGATCGTCGATGTTGATGAAGATGTTCAGGTGATCGCGGATGAGCTTGGCGCCCAGCGAGACGGCGTCGCGCGCCGTCACCGACCCGTCGGTCCAGACGTCCACCGTCAGCTTGTCGTAGTCGGTGGTCTGGCCCAGCCGCGCCGCTTCGACGAGGTAGTTGACCTTCTTGACCGGTGAGTGGACCGAATCGATCGGGATCCAGCCGATCCCGAGATCGTCGGCGAAGTTCTTGTCTGCCGAGACGTAGCCGCGCCCGCGGTTGACGCGCATCTCCATGTGCAGCGAGCCGCCCTCGGAAACCGTCGCGACGTGCACGTCCGGCTCCAGGATCTCCACGTCGGCGTCGGTCTCGATATCGCCGGCCTTGACCTCGCCGGCTTTCTCGCTCCTCAGATACAGGGTCTTCGTCTGATCGACGTGCATGCGGATCGGAATCTGCTTGAGATTGAGAATGATGTCGGTGGCATCCTCGACCACACCGGGAATGGGCGAAAACTCGTGCAGCACACCGTCGATCTTGACGGCCGTCACGGCCGCGCCCTCGATCGACGACAGCAGGACGCGGCGCAGCGCGTTGCCGACCGTGGTCCCGAAACCGCGCTCGAACGGCTGGGCGTGAAAGCGCCCGAAGCGGTCGGTCAGCGTGTCGGTATCGCACTCCAGCCGCTTGGGTCGCTGAAAGCTTTTCCACAACATCGAGTTCCGTCCTTTCGGCGTTGCGAGAACCCCGCCGATCACTTCGAGTAGAGCTCCACGATCAGCTGCTCCTGCACCGGCAGATTGAGCTGATCGCGGGTCGGCGCCGCCGTCAGCCGGCCGCTCAGCGCCTGGCCGTCCAGCTGCAGCCACTCGGGAATGCCGCGGCCCTTGACCTCCTCCATCGCGTAGAGGATGGCGGGGTTCTTCGCGCTGGAGGCGCGCACCGCCACCACGTCGCCGGCCCGTACCGAGAAAGACGGAATGTCCGCGCGCCGCCCGTTGACCGTGAAGTGGCCGTGGCGCACGAGCTGGCGGGCCTGCGGCCGGGACGCCGCGAAGCCCAGCCGATAGACGACGTTGTCGAGCCGGCGCTCGAGAAGCTGCAGCAGCGTCTCGCCCGTGACGCCCTTCTGCCGATCGGCCTCCTCGAAGTACCGCCTGAACTGGCGCTCCAGCACCCCGTACATGCGCTTCACCTTCTGCTTCTCGCGAAGCTGGAGCCCGTAGCCCATGAGCCGCTGCCGGCGGCCCTTGCCGTGCTGCCCGGGCGGCACGTTGCGCCGCTCGATGGCGCACTTCTCGCCGTAGCACCGTTCCCCCTTGAGGAACAGCTTCATCGCCTCGCGCCGGCACAACCGGCAGACCGGACCAGCGTATCGCGCCATGTTCTGTCAGCCCTCTTCAAACCCGCCGGCGCTTCGGCGGGCGACATCCGTTGTGCGGTATCGGGGTAACGTCCCGAATCGACTTGACCTCGAGGCCGACCGACGTCTGCAGCGCCCGAATGGACGACTCGCGCCCGGCGCCCGGCCCCTTGACCCGCACGTCCACCGAGCGCACCCCGAACGCCTTCGCACCGTGGCCGGCATTGATGGCCGCCTGGGTCGCCGCGAACGGCGTGCCCTTGCGGGACCCCTTGAAGCCGATGCCGCCGGCGCTCGACCAGGACAGCACCCGGCCATCGGCGTCGGCGATCGTGATGATCGTGTTGTTGAACGACGCCTGAATGTGCACCACGCCGTGATGCACGACGCGCTTCTCGCCGCGCTTCTTGAACGTCTTGGTGCGACGCTTGCGCTTCGCGGGCGCGGGAACGCTCGCGTCCACGACATCCAGCTTGGCCATCCACAGACCCCCTAGCTCGTCTTCTTCTTCGCGACGGCGCCCTTCCGCGGCCCCTTCCGCGTGCGGGCGTTGGTGTTCGTGCGCTGCCCCCGCACCGGCAGATTGCGGCGGTGCCGCAGCCCGCGGTAGCAGCCGATCTCCATCAGCCGCTTGATGTTGACGGAGATCTCCTTGCGGAGGTCGCCCTCAACGCCGCCCTCTTCCTCGATGACCCGGCCGATCCGGCGCACCTCGTCCTCGGTGAGATCCTTGACCCGCGTGTCGAGATCGACGCCGGCCGTCTGCAGCAGCGCCGTCGAGCGCGTCGGGCCGATGCCGAAGATGTAGGTCAGACCGACCTCGATCCGCTTCGTGCGCGGAAGATCAACGCCTGCTATGCGCGCCATCGTCCTCTACCCCTGCCTCTGCTTGTGCTTCGGGTTGCTGCACAGCACCCGCACCACGCCGCGGCGGCGGATGATCTTGCACTTGTCGCACAGCTTGCGAACGGATGCTCGTACCTTCATCTCGTCTCCTGCGCGGCGGCCGGGCCGCCGCAACCCGCCTGCGACAACGCCGCGGGATCGGCCGCCGTCGGCCGACTCAGCACGCACGGGCCCTCCGGCAGCACCGCCACCGAATGCTCGAAGTGGGCCGACAGACTCCCGTCGGACGTCACCGCGGTCCAGCCGTCGTCCAGCACGCGCACCGCCGGCAGGCCCGCGTTGACCATCGGCTCGATGGCCAGCACCATGCCTTCCTTCAGGCGCGGCCCGCGTCCACGCTCGCCGTAGTTCGGAATCTGCGGCTCCTCGTGCAGGCTGGTGCCGATCCCGTGTCCGACGAACTCGCGGACCACGGAGAACCCGCGCGCCTCCACGTGGCTCTGCACCGCGTGGCCGAGATCGGACACGCGCCCGCCGACCCGCGCGCGGTCGATCGCCCGGTCGAGCGCCTCGCGGGTCACGCGCAGCAGGTCGGCGGCGGCCTCGGAGATCGCGCCGACGCCCACCGTCAGGGCCGAATCGCCGTAGTAGCCGTCGAGCACGACCCCCATGTCCAGCGACACGATATCGCCTTCCACCAGCCGCCGCGCGGACGGAATGCCGTGCACGACGGCTTCGTTGATCGACACGCACAGCGTCGCCGGATAGCCATGGTAGCCCTTGAACGCCGGCACCGCGCCGGCCGCGCGTACCCGCGTCTCCGCCACCGTGTCCAGGTCGCGGGGAGTCACACCCGGCTCGATCAGCCCCTGCAGCTCGTGCAGCACGTCGGCCACGAGCCCGTTTGCCCGCCGCATCTTCCGCACCTCGGCACGCGACCTGCACGCGATCATCGGTCGTCTCCGCGCGTCATCCACCCGCCGGCGGCTGGCGGCGGGCGGCCCCCAGCGCGTCATCGATGGCCGCCCCGAGGGCGGCGTGCACGGCGTCCGGCGGCTGGTTGCCCTCGACGCGGCGAAAGCTCGGGCGGTCCTCGTAGAACGCGACCAGCGGCTGCGTCTGCTCGTGATACACCCGCAGCCGCTCGCGGACGACGTCCTCCCGGTCGTCGCTCCGCTGCACCAGCCCGGCGCCGCAGCGCGTGCAGGCCGCCGGCATGTCGCCGCCCGCCGCGCCGTACGGCGCGCCGCAACGGCCGCACACGCGCCGGCCCGACAGCCGCTCCACCAGCTCGTGGTCCGGAACGCCCAGCTCGATGATGACCAGCGGGGCGCGGCCCGTCAGGATCTCGTCGAGCGCCACCGCCTGCGCGACGGTCCGCGGAAACCCATCGAGGATGAAGCCGCCCCCCGTGTCGTCGCGCGCGAGCCGCTCCCGGACGATCCCGACCATCAGCGCGTCGCTGACGAGCTCGCCCCGTTCCATGACCGCCTTGGCCTGCAGGCCGAGCTCCGTGCCGGCCTGCACGGCCTCGCGCAGGATGTCGCCGGTCGAGATCTGCGGAATCCGCCGGGCCTGCTCGATCCGCTTCGCCTGGGTGCCCTTGCCCGCGCCCGGGGGTCCGAATATCACGAGGTTCGCCGCCACCGCCGTCCCCCCCGCTAGCCGCGGCGCCCCTTGATCCGGGTCTTCTTCATGAAGCCGTCGTAGTGCCGCATGATCAACTGCGACTCGATCTGCTGCACGGTGTCCATCGACACGCCGACGATGATCAGCAGCGACGTGCCGCCGAAGTAGAACGTCACGCCCATCCCGTCGGTGATGAAGCGGGGCAGCAGCGTATCGAGCTGATCGCCGATGAGCGGCACCGCGTCGGCCCGGAAGCCCGCGATCAGCAGATCGGGCAGCACCGCCACCAGCGCCAGATAGATCGACCCGACCAGCGTGATGCGCGTGAGGATCGTGTCGATGTGCTCGGCCGTGCGCTTGCCCGGCCGGATGCCGGGAATGAACCCGCCGTACTTCCGCATGTTCTCCGCCACGTCATCCGGGTTGAAGATGATCGCGGTGTAGAAGTAGGCGAAGAAGATGATGCCGGCCATGTACAGGAGGTAGTACAAGGGCATCCCGTTGCGGAGCTGGTCGGTCAGCGCCTGGCCCCAGCCGCCCGCCGGGAAGGCGGTGGCGACCGTGGCCGGGAACGCGATGATCGACGAGGCGAAGATGACGGGAATCACGCCGCCCGTATTCACCTTCAGCGGAATGTGGGTGCTGCTGCCGCCGTACATGCGCCGGCCGACCACGCGTTTCGCGTACTGCACCGTGACGCGCCGGTGCCCGCGCTCGATGAACACGACGGCCCCCACGACCAGCACCATGACCGTCAGCAGGAGCAGGACGCGGATGATCCCCATCTGCCCGGTCCGCATCTGGTCCAGCGTCGTCAGCACGGCCGACGGCAGCCCGACCACGATGCCGGCGAAGATGATCAGCGACATCCCGTTGCCGACCCCGCGCTCGGTGATCTGCTCGCCCAGCCACATGATGAAGGCGGTGCCGGTGGTCAGCGTGAGCACCGTCATGAAGCGGAAGGCCCACCCGGGCGAGTAGACCAGCGGCAGGCCGCCGGCGATGTTCGTCTGGCGCTCGAGAAAGATCGCGATCGCCAGCGACTGGACGATGCACAGCACGATGGTGCCGTACCGCGTGTACTGGGTGATCTTCCGCCGGCCGAGCTCGCCCTCCTTCGACAGGCGCTCCAGATACGGCCAGACGACGGTCAGCAACTGCAGGATGATCGACGCGCTGATGTAGGGCATGATGCCGAGCGCGAAGATCGTCACCTGCGACAGGTTGCCGCCCGAGAACATGTCGTACAGCCCGAACATCGTGCCCGACGCCTGCTCGGCGAGCAGCGCCAGGGCCTCGGTGTTCACGCCGGGCGTCGGAATGTGGCTCCCCACCCGGTAGACGGCGAGGATGGCGAGCATGAACAGGAGGCGCCGGCGCAGATCCGGTATCGCGAACGTGTTCCGCAGGCTCTCCAGCATCAGTCGGACTGGCTCCCGGAGGTGGCCGCCAGCACCTCCACCTGGCCGCCGGCGGCGGCGATGGCCTGGCTGGCCGCGGCGCTGAAGCGATGCGCCCTGACGGTCAGCTTCTTCGACAGCTCGCCGCGTCCCAGCACCTTGATCAACGCGCGCGACCGGCGCACGATGCGCCGGGCGCGCAGCAGCTCCGGCGTCACCTCCGCGCCGTCATCGAAGCGGGCCGCGAGCGTGTCGAGGTTGACCACGGCGTACTCGACGCGGAACGGATTGTGGAAGCCGCGCTTCGGCACGCGCCGATGCAGGGGCATCTGGCCGCCCTCGAAGCCGCGCTTGCGCTTGAAGCCGGACCGCGACTTGGCGCCCTTGTGCCCGCGGCCGGCGGTCACGCCGGTCCCGGAGCCCTCGCCCCGACCGATGCGCTTGCGCTTGCGCCGTGCGCCTTCCGGCGGATGCAGATTGCTCAGATCCATGGCCCTACCCCACGCGCACGAGATGGCGCACCTTGTGCAACATGCCTCGAATCGACGGGTTGTCCACCACGTCGACGGAGTGCCCGATTCGCCGCAGGCCGAGACCGCGCACGACGAGCGACTGCCGCTTGTCGTAGCCGATCGGGCTGCGGACCAGGGTCACGCGCACCCGCGGCGCCGTTTCGTTGCGCTGCCCGCGTCTCATTGGGCACCTGCCACCGGCGTGCCCGCCGCCGCCCTGCCGCCGGCCGCGTCACCCGCCGCCAGCGCCAGATCGACGCCGCGCAGCCGCTCCACCTCCACGGGGTCCTTGAGCTCCGCGAGGCCGACGAAGGTCGCACGGACCACGTTGTGCGGGTTGTCGGAGCCAAGCGACTTGGTGAGGATGTTGTGAATGCCGGCCGACTCGACGACCGCGCGCACCGCGCCGCCCGCGATGATCCCGGTGCCTTCCGGCGCCGGCTTCAGCAGGACGCTGCCGGCCCCGAAGCGGCCGACGATGGTGTGCGGAATCGTCGTGCCCTGCAACGGCACCCGCACGAGCGCCTTCTTCGCCGACTCGATCCCCTTCTTGATGGCCGAGGGCACCTCCTTGGCCTTGCCCACCGCGAAGCCGACGTGCCCCAGGCCGTCGCCGACGACGACCAGCGCGCTGAAGCTCAGGTTCTTGCCGCCCTTGACGACCTTGGTCACACGGTTGATCGAGACGACCGTGTCCTTCAGGTCGAGCAGCGTGGGGTCGATCTTCGGTCGCGAGTCTCGCATGCTCAAAACTCCAGGCCGGCTTCGCGGGCCGCCTCCGCGACGCTGCGCACCCGTCCGTGATACAACCGGCCGCCACGGTCGAACACGACCTGCTTGACGCCGCGCTCGAGCAGGCGCTCGGCCACCACGCGGCCGACGATGCTCGCGCCCAGCTTGTTGCCGCCCCGCGCGCCGTCCTCGAACCGGGCGCGCACGCTGGCCTCGTGACTCGAGGCCCACGCCAGCGTCCGCCCGGCCTCGTCGTCGATGACCTGCACGCAGATGTGGGCGAGGCTCCTCGACACCGCCAGCCGCGGCCGCAACGGCGTGCCGTGGATCCGCTTGCGCTGCCGCAGCCGGATCCGGTGCCGGCGGTCCCTCTTGGTCTTGATTCTCATCGACTACGCCCCGGTCTTGCCGACCTTCTTCTTGAGCACCTCGCCGGTGTACCGAATGCCCTTCTGCTTGTAGGGATCGGGCTTCCGCAGCGCGCGCAGGTCCGCCGCCACCTGCCCGACCCGCTGGCGGTCGATGCCGGCGACGGTGATGTGGTTCTGCTTGTCCACCGTGATGTCGATGCCGCTCGGGATGGGAAACTTCACCGGGTGCGAGTACCCGAGCGAGAGGACGACCTCCGGTCCCGAGACCTCGGCGCGGTAGCCGATGCCGACGATGTCGAGCTCCCTGGTGAACCCCTGCGAGACGCCGTGCACCGCGTTGGCCGCCAGGCTCCGCGCCAGACCGTGGAACTTCGCGAGCGAGCGGTCGTTCTCGCGCACGGGCAGGGCCGTGAGCTTGCCGTCGGCCAGCTCGAAGCGCACCCCGGGCGGCACGGGCTGACGGAGCTTGCCCTTCGGGCCCTGCACCTCGACGGCGTCGGCCGCCAGGGTGACCGTGACGCCGTCCGGAATCGGAATCGGTTGCTTGCCTACGCGCGACATGGATGCACCCCGGCTCCCGTCCGAGCCCTACCACACATTGCACAGAACCTCGCCGCCCACGCCCGCCTTGGCGGCGTCGCGACCGGTCATGACGCCCCTCGAGGTGGTGAGGATGCTCGTGCCCAGTCCGGCCAGCACCGGCGGGGCCTTGTCGCGTGCGAAGTACACCCGCCGGCCGGGCCGGCTGACGCGCTCCAGGCCGGACAGCACGCGCTGGCCGCCGGGACCGTACTTCAGCACGATGCGAATCATCTTCCTGGGCTGCGTGCCGCGACGGCCGGGGACCTCGACGATCTTGAATCCCTGAACATATCCCTCGCTCTGGAGGATCCGCGCAATCTCGACCTTGAGCCTCGACAGCGGCACATCGACACGCAGATGCCGGCTCGACGTCGCGTTCCGGATCCTCGACAGCATGTCAGCAATCTGATCAGGCATAGGCCCTCGATCTCTCCCGTCTCACCCAACCACCCGGCCCGTGCACGGCGCCCCCCGCCCCGGCTACCAGCTGCTCTTCGTCACGCCCGCGATCTCGCCTTCCAGAGCGAGCTTCCGGAAGCAGAGACGGCAGAGCGCGAACTTCCGCAGGTACCCGCGCGGCCGGCCGCAAACCCGACAGCGGTTGCGCCCGCGAACCCTGAACTTCGGCGGCTTGAGCTCCTTGACCTTCTTTGCGATCGTCGACATGGTGATTCCGTCATCGGCGGCCCGTGGGCCGCGTGTCAGTTCGTCCGAAAGGGCATGCCCAGCAACTGCAGCAACCGGCGTCCCTCGCCGTCGGTCCTGGCCGTGGTTACGACCGACACGTTCATCCCGCGCGACTGATCGACCTTCATGTAGTCGATCTCCAGAAAGATCAGCTGGTCGCGGAGACCCAGCGTGTAGTTGCCGCGACCGTCGAACCCGTCCGGCGAGATGCCGCGGAAGTCCCGCACGCGGGGCAGCGCGATCGAGATGAGGCGATCGAGAAACTCGTACATGCGCTCGCTGCGCAGCGTCACCATCGAGCCGATCGCCATGCCCTGCCGCAGCTTGAACGCGGCGACGGACTTGCGCGCCCGGGTGGTCACCGGCCGCTGCCCCGTGATCCGCGTCAGCTCGTCGGCCGCGGCGTCGATGAGCTTCGGGTTCTGGGTCGCCTCGCCGATGCCCATGTTGACCACGACCCGCTCAATCCTGGGCACGGCCATGATGGTCGTGTAGCCGAACTCCTTGCGGAGCGCGGGCACGACCTCGTCACGATAGCGTTCCTGCAGCCGGCTCACTTGTCCACCGCCCCGTCGCACTTGCGACACACGCGTATCTTCCGTCCGTCGCCGAGCAGCTGGCGCCCGACGCGCGTCGGCGCCCCGCACTCCGGACAGACGATCTGCACGTTCGACGCGTGCACGGAGCCCTCCCTCTCGACGATGCCGCCCTTGATGTTGCGCTGCGGATTCGGCCGCGTGTGCCGCTTGACGAAGTTGACCCCCTCGATCACGAGGCGGTTGCGGGCGGGCAGCACCTTCAGCACGCGGCCGCGCTTGCCGCGGTCCTTGCCGGAGACGACGACCACGTTGTCGTTCTTCCGCACGGGGGTCTGGAGTCTGGACATCGTTCCGATCGCCTCACAACACTTCCGGCGCCAGCGAGATGATCTTCATGAACTTCCGCTCGCGCAGCTCGCGGGCCACGGGCCCGAAGACGCGGGTCCCTATCGGCTCGTTCTGCTCGTTGACGAGCACCGCGGCGTTCCGGTCGAACCGGATGTAGCTGCCGTCGCGGCGCCGGTGCTCCTTGTGGGTCCTGACGATCACCGCCCGCACCACCTGGCCCTTCTTCACGGCCGAGGCCGGCGTGGCCTCCTTGACCGCGGCCGTGACGAGGTCCCCCAGCCCGGCGTAGCGCCCGGTCGCGCCGCCCAGCGGATTGATGACCGCAATCTTCCGCGCCCCGGAATTGTCCGCGACGTCCAGCACCGACTGCATCTGAATCATGACGCGCCTGTCCGATCACACCGTCCGCTCAAACCAGCCGGGCCCGCTCGACGATGCGGACGACGACGAACCGCTTCCGCCGGCTGAGCGGCCGCGACTCGACCATCGCCACGCGATCGCCGACCTTCAGGCTGTCGGTCTCGTCGTGCGCCATGAACCGCGTCGTGCGCCGGCGAATCTTGCCGTACACGTTGTCCCGCACCCGGCGCTCGACGGCAACCACGACGCCCTTGTCCAGCTTGTCGCGGACCACGACGCCGATAACCTCTCTCTTGTTGGCCATCGCTCAGTCTTCTCCGCCGTCAGCGCCTTCGGCGCCGCCGGCGGTCTCCGCCGGCCCCGCCAGCTCGCGCTCGCGCAGCAGCGTCTTGACCCGTGCCCGCTCGCGCCGCAGGTCGCGCATCTTGTTCGACGCATCGGTCTGGCCCATCGATCTCTGGATGCGCAGCCGAAAGACCTGATCGTCAAGCTCGCCCACGCGTTGCTGCAGGTCTTCCGTGCCCAGCTCGCGCAGCTCGTCGATGCCCGTCATGAGCCGTCACCCGCGCCGAACCGCCGCGTGAACTTCGTCGGTATCGGCAGCTTCGCCGCCGCCAACCGCATCGCGTGCTCCGCGTCGACGGCGTTCACGCCCTCCATCTCGAACAGGATCCGGCCCGGTCGCACCACCGCCACCCACTGCTCCGGCGCGCCCTTGCCCTTCCCCATGCGGGTCTCCTGCGGCTTCTTCGTGATGGGCTTGTCGGGAAAGACGCGCACCCAGATCTTGCCGCCCCGCTTGACGGCGCGCGTCATCGCGACGCGGGCCGCCTCGATCTGACGGTCGGTCATCCAGCACGATTCGAGCGCCTTCAGCCCGTAGTCGCCGAACGAGACGGCCGACCCGCGCCAGGCCTTGCCGACCATGCGCCCTCGATGCTGCTTCCGATACTTGACCTTCTTCGGCATCAACATGGCGATTCCCCCGGGCTCCTACAGGCGGCCGCGCCGCGGCGGGCGGTAGTCTTCCTCGCGGCCGGTCTGCGGCTCGAGCCGCTCGCCCTTGTAGAGCCACACCTTGACGCCGATGGCGCCATAGGTGGTGCGCGCCTCGCCGAACCCGTAGTCGATGTCGGCCCGCAGCGTCTGCAGCGGCAACTGTCCGTGCAGGTACCACTCGGAGCGCGCGATCTCGGCGCCGTTGAGACGTCCGCCCACCCGCACCTTGATGCCGCGCGCGCCGAAGCGCAGCGCCGACTCGACCGCCTTGCGCATGGCGCGCCGGAACGCGACGCGCTTCTCGAGCTGCAGCGCGACCGACTCGCTGATCAGTTGCGCGTCGAGCTCGGGCTTCTGAATCTCCTGGATGTTGATGAACACGTCGCGGTTCGTCCGCTTCTGAATGTCGGTCTTCAGCTTGTCGACCTCCGTGCCCTTGCGCCCGATGATGATGCCCGGCCGCGAAGTGTGGATGTCGAGCTTCAGCTTGTTGGCGGCGCGTTCGATCTCGATCTTGGACACGCCGGCATGCGAGAACCGCTTCTTGAGGTCGGACTTCAGGGACAGGTCCTCGTGCAGCAGCTTGGCATAGTCCCGGTCCGCGTACCAGCGCGAGCGCCACGTCTTGTTGAAGCCGAGGCGAAATCCGTAGGGGTGAACCTTCTGTCCCATGCTCGACCCTGTCTCCTACGATTGCGGCGCCGCATCGACGGCAGGCACGCTGGTCACGGTCTCGGGCTTCTCGCACACGGTCACGGTCAGGTGCGACGTGCGCTTGGTAATGCGGAACGCGCGGCCCATGGGCGCCGGGCGGATGCGCTTGAGCGACGGGCCCTGATTGGCGTAGCACTCGCGCACGTACAGCCGGTCCGTGTCCCCGCTCGCGCCCTCTTTCTGCTGCGCGTTGGCCACGGCCGACCGCAGCACCTTCGCGATGTCGCGCGCCACGCTCTTGCGGGTGAAGCGGAGCGTGGCCAGCGCGCTGTCGACCGTCCGCCCGCGAATGAGATCCATGACGAGCTTCGCCTTCTGCGCCGACGTGCGGACGTAGCGCCCGGTGGCGCGGCCCTCGATCATCGCCCGCCCCTCCCCACGGACGCCACCTTCTCGCCGCGGCCGGTGTGCCCGCGGAACAGGCGGGTCGGCGCGAACTCCCCGAGCTTGTGCCCCACCATGTTCTCGCTGACGTAGACCGGCACGAACTTCTTTCCGTTGTGGACGGCGATCGTGTGCCCGATCATCTCGGGCACCACGGTCGACCGGCGGGACCACGTCTTGATCACCTTCCGCGCGTTGTCGCGGTTCATCACCTCGATCTTCTCGAGGAGCGGAATATCGACGAAGGGTCCCTTCTTCAGCGATCGACTCATCGCGGCAGCTCCCGTCACCTCGAACGCTTGCGCTTCTTCCGTTGCAGAATGAAACGGTCCGACGGCTTCCGGCGGCGGGTCTTGTAGCCCTTCGCCGGCTGTCCCCACGGCGACACCGGATGCCGCCCGCCCGCCGCGTGGCCTTCGCCGCCCCCCAGCGGATGGTCGACCGGATTCATCGAGTTGCCGCAGACGTGCGGCCGCTTGCCGCGCCAGCGGTTCCGGCCCGCCTTGCCGATCGACACATTGCCGTGCTCGACGTTGCCGACCTGGCCCACCGTGGCCAGCGCGTCCGGCGGCACGAGCCGCGTCTCGCCGGACGGCAGCTTGACGGTCACGTGCTTGCCGTCCTTCGCCACGACCTGCACCGCCGACCCGGCGCTGCGGGCGATCTGCCCGCCCTTGCCCGGACGCAGCTCCACGTTGTGCACCTGCGTGCCGAGCGGCATGTTCCGGAGCGGCAGCGCGTTGCCGGGCAGGATGTCGGTCTTCTCGTCGGCGAGCACCGTGTCGCCGACCTTCAGGCCGACCGGGTGCAGGATGTAGCGCTTCTCGCCGTCGGCGTACGCCACCAGCGCGATCCGCGCCGACCGGTTCGGATCGTACTCGACGGTCGCCACGCGCCCCGGCACGCCCCGCTTGTCCCGCCGGAAATCGATGACCCGGTAGGCGCGCTTGTGGCCGCCCCCGCGCCACCACGAGGACACCTCGCCGCGGTTGTTCCGCCCGCCCGACTTCTTGAGCGGCTTCGTCAGCGGCCGATACGGCCGGTCCGTCGTGATCTCGTCGAAATCGTGAGCGGACTGGAACCGCCGACCGGCCGACGTGGGCTTGTACCTGCGAATCGCCATCGTTCGCCTTCGACCTCTCTGCTAGCCCGCCCCTTCGAGGAACTCGGGGATCTTCTCCCCCGGCCGCAGCCGCACGTACGCCTTCTTCCAGTCGGGCCGCTGACCGGCGAAGCGCCCCTGCCGCTTGATCTTGCCGTGCGAGATCGCCGTCCGCACGGTCGCCACCCTGGTGCCGAGCAACTGCTCGACCGCCCGCTTGATGTCGACCTTCGTCGCGTTCATCGCCACCTCGAAGGTGACGATGCGCTTGTCGTCGAGCAGCACCGACGACTTCTCCGTCACGATCGCCCGCCGGATGACGTCCGTCTGCTTCACGATGCCAGCACCTTTTCGAGATGTATGAAGGCGTCCGCGGTCACGAACAGCCGCGGCGCCCAGGCGACGTCGCGCGCCGTCAGGCGGCTGGAGCCGACGGCGCGCACGCCGGGGAGGTTCCGGACCGCCAGCTCGAGGTTCGGCTGGGGCTTCACGTCGACGAGGAGCGCCCGCTCCCCGCTGTCGAGGCGCCCGAGCAGCTCCACGGCGTCCCTCGTCCGCGGCTCGGCGAGCGTCAACTGCTCGACGACGGTCACCGCGCCGTCGCGCAGCTTCTGACTGAGCGCGGCCCGCAGGGCGCGGCGCACCACCTTGGCCGGCAACGCGTAGGCGTAGCTGCGCGGCTGGGGCCCGAAGACCGTGCCCCCCTTGCGCCACAGCGGGTTGCGCACCTCGCCGACGCGGGCCCGGCCGGTGCCCTTCTGCCGCCACGGCTTGCGGCCCGTGCCGCGCACCTGGCCGCGCGTCTTCGTGGCATGGGTGCCCCGCCGATCGGCGGCGTTCTGCTGCACGACCGACTCCCAGACGAGACCCTCGTCCACCGGCCCGCCGAAGACCTCGTCACTGAGATCGATCGAGCCGATCCTGTCGTTCTGCTCGTTGACCACGTCCAGCGTCATGTTCCCGCTCTCGCCTGCCCGCAGCGCGGGTCAGCCGCGCCTCTTCTTCTTCTTCGCATCGCTCTGCACGGGCGGCGCCACCTCGCGGCGGGGAGCGACCGCCCGCCGAATGACGACGTAGCCCCCGGGCGCGCCGGGCACCGCTCCGCGCACGACGAGCTGGTGGTTCTCGGCGTCGACCTGGATGACGCGCAGGTTCCGCACCGTGACGCGGTCGCCGCCCATGCGCCCCGGCGCGCGCATCCCCTTGAGCACCCGCGACGGATAGGACGACTGGCCGATCGAGCCGGGCGCGCGGTGGAACATCGACCCGTGGGTCGCGCGCCCGCCACCGAAGCCGTGCCGCTTGACGACACCCTGGAAGCCGCGGCCCCGGCTCTCGCCCACGACGTCCACCTGATCGCCGGCCGCGAAGAGCGAAACCAGCACCTGCTCGCCTTCCTGCGGCGCCTCGCCGCCGTCGGCGACGGCCACTTCGCGCCGGATGCGGGTCGGCGGCACGTCGGCGCGCCGGTAGTGGCCGGCGACCGGCTTCGAGACCCGGGCCGGGCGCTGCTCGACGAGGCCGATCTGCACCGCCTCGTACCCGTCCCGATCGACGGTCTTGCGCTGCACGACCACGCAGGGGCCGGCCTGCAGTACCGTGGCCGGCGACACCACCCCGTCGTCGCTGAACACCTGCGTCATCCCGATTTTCCGTCCGATGATCCCGGCCACCATGACTCCGTCCCGCGCGGGCTCCTAGTTGTGTTCCTTGCCGAACGCCTTGATCTCGACGTCGACCCCCGCCGGCAGATCGAGCTTCATCAGCGCGTCGACCGTCTGCGGCGTGGGCTCGAAGATGTCGATCAACCGCTTGTGCGTGCGAATCTCGAACTGCTCGCGCGACTTCTTGTCGACGTGCGGGGAGCGCAGGACCGTCCACTTGTTCGTGTCGGTCGGCAGCGGAATGGGCCCCGCGAGCCGCGCGCCCGTGCGCCGCGCGGTGTCGACGATTTCGGTCGTCGACTGGTCCAGCACACGATAGTCGTACGCCTTGAGGCGGATACGAATCTTGTCGCTGAACGTCGGCATCGTCGTCTCTCCTCCGCGCGCTGGGTCCGGTTACTCGACGATGTCGGTGATGGTGCCCGAGCCGACCGTCCGCCCGCCCTCGCGAATCGCGAACCGCAGGCCCTTCTCGAGCGCCACCGGCGTGATCAGCTCCACGCTGATCGCCACGTTGTCGCCCGGCATCACCATCTCGACGCCCTCCGGCAACGTCGCCACACCCGTCACGTCCGTCGTCCGCAGATAAAACTGCGGGCGGTAGCCGTTGAAAAACGGCGTGTGGCGGCCGCCCTCGTCCTTCGTCAACACATACACCTCGCCGCGGAACTTCGTGTGCGGCGTGATCGACTTCGGCTTCGCCAGCACCTGCCCCCGCTCGACGTCGTCCTTCTCCGTCCCCCGCAGCAGCACCCCGATGTTGTCCCCCGCCACCCCTTCGTCGAGCAGCTTGCGGAACATCTCCACGCCCGTCACCACCTTCTTCTGCGTCGGCGTGAAGCCCACGATCTCGATCTCCTCGCCGACCACCACCTTCCCGCGCTCGACGCGGCCCGTCACCACCGTGCCCCGACCCGAAATCGAAAACACGTCCTCGATCGGCATCAGAAACGGCTTGTCGATGTCCCGGGCCGGCAGCGGAACATACGAGTCGACCGCCTTCATCAGCTCCAGAACCGCCGCCTCCCCGGACGCATCGCCCTCGAGCGCCTGCAGCGCAGAACCCTTCACCACGGGAATCTCGTCGCCGGGAAACTCATACGTGCTCAACAGCTCCCGAACCTCCAGCTCCACCAGCTCGAGAAGCTCCGGGTCGTCCACCGCGTCCACCTTGTTGAGAAAAACCACCAGCGACGGAACCCCAACCTGGCGCGCCAGCAGAATGTGCTCGCGAGTCTGCGGCATCGGTCCGTCCGTCGCCGCCACCACCAGGATCGCCCCGTCCATCTGCGCCGCGCCCGTGATCATGTTCTTGATGTAGTCCGCGTGCCCAGGGCAGTCCACGTGCGCGTAGTGACGCTCATCGGTCTGATACTCCACGTGGGCCGTCGCAATCGTGATCCCCCGCTCGCGTTCCTCCGGCGCGTTGTCGATCGAGTCGAAGCTCCGTACCTCGTTCTTCCCGTCCTTCTTCGACAACACCGACGTGATCGCCGCCGTCAGCGTCGTCTTCCCGTGATCGATGTGCCCGATCGTCCCGATGTTCACGTGCGGCTTCGAACGGTCAAACTTCTCTTTCGCCATCGCTCCTGCCTCATCTTCCCTGGATGCGAGCCACGACCTCCTCGCTGATCTGGGCCGGCACCTGCTCGTATCGCTCAAAGTGCATCGAGAATGTCGCCCGTCCCTGCGTGCGCGAGCGGAGGTCGGTGGCGTACCCGAACATCTCGGCCAGCGGCACCTCGGCATTGACGATGCGCGTGCCGCCGTGCGCCTCCATCGACCGGACGCGGCCCCGCCGGGCGCTCATGTCGGTGATGATGTCCCCCATGTACTCCTCGGGAACCACGACCTCGACACGCATGCTCGGCTCGAGGAGCACGGCGCCCGCCTTGCGCGCGGCGGCGCGGAACGCCATCGAGCCGGCCATTCTGAACGCCATCTCGGAGGAGTCGACCTCGTGGTGCGAGCCGTCGTACAGCGATACGCTGACGTCCTCGATCGGGTAGCCGGCGAGAATGCCGGTCGACAGCGCGTCGCGCACGCCCTCCTCGACCGACTTGACGTACTCGCGCGGGATCGCCCCGCCCACGATGTCGTCGACGAACTCGAATCCGCGGCCGAGCGGCGCCGGCACCACGCGGATCCTGACGTGCCCGTACTGCCCGCGGCCGCCCGTCTGCCGCACGTAGCGGCCCTCGCTCTCGACCGCACGCGTCAGGGTCTCGCGGTAGGCGACCTGCGGGCGGCCGACCGCGGCCTCCACGCCGAACTCGCGCTGCAGCCGGTCGACGAGAATCTCCAGGTGCAGCTCGCCCATGCCCGATATGACGACCTGTCCCGTCTGCTCGTCGGTCTGGACGCGAAACGTCGGATCCTCGACCGTCAGCTTGGCCAGCCCCGCTCCCAGCTTCTCCTGATCCGACTCCGTCCGCGGCTCGATCGCCAGCGAGACGACCGGCTTCGGGAACTCCATCGACTCGAGCACGACGGGGCGGCGCTGGTCGCAGATGGTGTCGCCGGTGCGCACGCTCTTGAGGCCGACCGCCGCGGCGATATCGCCCGCGTAGACCTGCTGGATCTCCTCGCGCTTGTTCGCGTGCATCTTCAGCAGCCGCCCGATGCGCTCGTTGCGGCCGCGCACCGGATTGAAGACGGTCGCCCCCGACTTCATCACGCCCGAGTACACCCGCATGAACGTGAGCCGCCCCACGAACGGGTCGGTCATGATCTTGAAGGCCAGCGCAGAGAACGGCGCGGCGTCGTCGGCCGGACGCTCGACCGGGGTCTCCTCCGCCTGCCGCGGGTCGAGGCCCACGATAGGCGGCACGTCGCCGGGCGACGGCAGATAGTCGATGACGGCATCGAGCAGCGGCTGCACGCCCTTGTTCTTGAAGGCGGACCCGCACACCACCGGCACGAACGGCGGCTCGTCGTTGCGCACCGACTCGACGACCCGGCGCCTCAGCGCGGCGCGGATCTCGTCCTCTCCGATCGGCACGCCGTGCAGGTACTTGTCGAGAATCTCGTCGCTGACCTCGCTGACCTTCTCGATCAGCGTCTCCCGCAGGGCGGTCGCCTGCGGGCGGCATGCCTCGGGGATCTCCTCGACGATGGACTCGGCCCCGAGCGTCTCGTCCCGGTAGCGCACCGCGTGCATGGCGACGAGGTCGATCACGCCCGCGAAGCCGTCCTCGGCGCCGATCGGCATCTGCACCGCCACGGGGTTGGCCTGCAGCTTGGATCGGATCTGCTCGACCGTGCCGCCGAAGTCGGCTCCCACCCGGTCCATCTTGTTGACGAAGCAGATGCGCGGGACGCCGTACTTGTCGGCCTGACGCCAGACGGTCTCCGACTGCGGCTCGACGCCCGCGACCGCATCGAACACGGCCACGGCGCCGTCGAGGACGCGCAGCGAGCGCTCCACCTCGGCCGTGAAATCGACGTGGCCGGGCGTATCGATGATGTTGATGCGGTGGTCGCGCCAGAAACAGGTGGTCGCCGCGGAGGTGATGGTGATGCCGCGCTCCTGCTCCTGCGCCATCCAGTCCATGACCGCCGTGCCGTCATGCACCTCGCCCAGCTTGTAGGTGATCCCGGTGTAGTACAGGATGCGCTCGGTCGTGGTCGTCTTCCCGGCATCGATGTGCGCCATGATGCCGATGTTCCGATTGCGGCCGAGCGGGACTTGCCTGGGCATGATTGCGGACTTCTGCGCTCGGGCGGCACGGCCCGTGGAGCTCCGCGGCTTCAGCTCGGCGACCGCCATGGCTCGTTTTCTCCCGCCGTCTCCCGGCGTCGCTACCACCGGTAGTGGGCAAAGGCCTTGTTGGCCTCTGCCATCCGGTGCGTGTCTTCCCGCTTCTTGACGGAGCCGCCGCGCAGGTTCGACGCGTCGATCAGCTCGTTCGCCAGCCGGTCCCGCATCGTCTTGCCGTCGCCCCGGCCGCGCGCCGACGACGTGAGCCAGCGGATGCTGAGCGACAGCCGGCGATTCTGGTTGACCTCGACCGGCACCTGGTAGTTGGACCCGCCCACCCGGCGCGACTTGACCTCGAGGCTCGGCTTCGTGTTGTCGATGGCCTTCTTGAAGACCTTGAGCGGATCGTCGCCCGTGCGGTCCCGGATGATGTCGAGACTGCCGTAGACGATGCCTTCGGCGACGCTCCGCTTGCCGCCCTTCATGAGCATCCGTACGAACTTCGTCACCAGCGTGCTGCTGTAGAGCGGATCCGGCGGAACCTCGCGCTTGGGAACCTCTCGTCGCCGCGGCATCTCTCGCTCCTGTTTCGTTAGGCCTTCGGCCGCTTGGCGCCGTACTTCGAGCGCGACTGCTTGCGGCCCTGCACGCCGACGGCGTCGAGCGTCCCGCGCACCACGTGGTACCGCACCCCCGGCAGGTCCTTCACGCGCCCGCCGCGAATCAGCACCAGCGAGTGCTCCTGCAGGTTGTGCCCCTCGCCGGGTATGTAGCTCGTCACCTCGATGCCGTTGGTCAGGCGCACCCGGGCGACCTTGCGCAGCGCCGAGTTCGGCTTCTTCGGCGTCTGCGTGAACACCCGCACGCACACTCCCCGCTTCTGCGGGCAACTCTGGAGCGCAGGGCTCTTCGTCTTGTTGAGCACCGCCACGCGGCCCTTCCGAACAAGCTGGCTGATCGTCGGCACGACGACTCCTAACCTCGACACCGCCTGGCGCGACGGCAGGTCGCACGCCAGCGGTCGACAATGTGGCCCAGGCCTAGAAGCCGTACCGGCTTGGCACCTGTGGCCGGTCAACCCGATTTCTGTAAGCTCGTCGAGCGGCGCTGCCCCCGGCCAGCACCGGGGTCATGCCTTGTGCAGCGAGGCACCTCTCGGACAAGTCGGAATCGGACAAGGGCGGCGCCGACTCCGACCAAACCTTGGGACAATATCACATGGCAGCGATCCGCGCAACGCGTCCCGCCGGGCCCGGCGCCCTACTCGACCGCCTCGTCGCGCCTCACGGGCTCGTCGGGCTCGATGAAGTACTCCATCCCGCGCTCGAACTCGAGCTCCTCCGGCGACGGGGGCGGAGGCGGGGGCGGCTCGTCCGGCTCGATGCGCACCCGCTGGTAGTACTCGAAACCGGTGCCGGCCGGTATCAGCCGCCCCATCGTCACGTTCTCCTTCAACCCGCGCAGGTGATCGACGCGGCCTGAAATCGACGCCTCGGTCAGCACGCGGGTCGTCTCCTGGAACGACGCGGCGGAAATGAACGACTCGGTCGACAGCGAGGCCTTCGTGATCCCGAGCAGCATCGGCCGCCCGGTGGCCGGCCGGTCGCCCTCGGCGCCGACCCGCTCGTTCTCCTGCAGGAAGCGGACCTTGTCGACCTGCTCGTCGACCAGGAACTCGGTGTCGCCCACGTCCTCCACGCGGACCCAGCGCATCATCTGGCGCACCATCACCTCGATGTGCTTGTCGTTGATGTTGACGCCCTGCAGCCGGTACACCTCCTGGATCTCGTTGACCAGGTAGCTCTGCAACGCCTTCTCGCCCAGCACGCTGAGGATGTCGTGCGGATTGCTCGGACCGTCCATCAGCGGCTCGCCGGCCTTGACCCGATCGCCTTCCTGCACGTTGATGTGCACCCCGCGCGGCAGCGAGTACTCGCGCGGCTCGGCGCTGGAATCCTCCGGGATGATCAGGATCTTGCGCATGCCCTTGACGATCCCGCCGTATTTGACCTCGCCGTCGATCTCGCTGATGATGGCCGTCTCGCGCGGCTTGCGCGCCTCGAACAGCTCGACCACGCGCGGCAGGCCGCCGGTGATGTCCTTGGTCTTGGTCGTCTCGCGCGGAATCTTGGCCAGCACGTCGCCGGCGTCGACCTCGTCGCCATCGGCCACCATCAGGTGCGCGTGCGAGGGCATGTGGTACTTGCGCAGCTTCTTCCCGCCCGCGCCGCGAATCTCCACGGTCGGCTGCCGCTTCTCGTCCGGCGAATCCACGATGATCAGCCGCATGAGGCCGGTCACCTCGTCGACCTCCTCCTTCACCGTCAGGTTCTCGACGATGTCCTTGAAGCGCACCGCCCCCTTCTGCTCGGTCAGGATCGAGAAGGTGTACGGATCCCACTCCACCAGCACCTGGCCCTGCTCGACCTCCTGGCCGTCCCTGACGCGCAGGTGCGCGCCGTACACGACGGCGTAGCGCTCGCGGTCCCGGCCCTTCGTGTCCAGCACGACGAGCGACCCCGTCCGGTTCATGACGACCAGCGAATCGTCCGGCTTCTGCACCACCTGGATGCCCTCGAACCTGACGGTGCCGGCGTGCTTGCTCTCCAGCGTCGACTGCTCGGAGACGCGCGACGCCGTGCCCCCGATGTGGAACGTCCGCATCGTGAGCTGCGTGCCCGGCTCGCCGATGGACTGCGCCGCGATGACGCCCACCGCCAGCCCCAGCTCGACCAGCTTGCCGGTCGCCAGATCGCGGCCGTAGCAGCGCGCGCAGACGCCCCGCCGCGAGGCGCAGGTGAGCACCGAGCGGATCTTGACCTTCTCGATGCCGGCGTCCTGTATCTCCGCCGCCAGCTCCTCCGTGATCTCCTGGTTCTTCTCCGCAAGGATGACGCCGTCCTTGAACGGCTCGCGCACCTCCTCGAGCGTGACGCGGCCCATGATGCGGTCGCGCAGCGGCTCGATGATCTCCCCGCTCTCGACGATGGCCCGCGACTCGATGCCGTCGAGCGTGCCGCAGTCGAGGTCCGAGATGATCACGTCCTGGGCGACGTCGACCAGGCGCCGGGTCAGGTAGCCCGAGTCGGCCGTCTTGAGCGCGGTGTCCGCCAGCCCCTTGCGGGCGCCGTGCGTCGAGATGAAGTACTGCAGCACCGTCAGGCCTTCGCGGAAGTTGGACGTGATCGGCGTCTCGATGATCTCGCCCGACGGCTTTGCCATCAGCCCGCGCATCCCGGCCAACTGGCGGATCTGCTGCTTGCTCCCCCGCGCGCCCGAGTCCGCCATGACGTAGACCGGGTTGAAGCCCTGCCCCGACTCGTCGAGATCCTCCATCTCGCGGAACATCTCGTCGGCGATCCGCTCCGTGACGTCCGACCAGATCGCGATGACCTTGTTCTTGCGCTCGCCGTTCGTGATGGCCCCCTCGAGGTACTGCTGCTCGACCTTGATCACCTCCTCGCTCGCGCTCTGCACGAGCGCCCCCTTCTCCTGCGGGATGACCAGGTCGTCGATGCCGATCGACAGGCCGGACTTCGTGGCGTAGAGGAAGCCGAGGTCCTTCAGGCGGTCGAGCATCGCCACCGTCCGCTCGAGTCCGTGGCGCAGGTAGCAGTACTGCACGAGCTGCTGCTGGCCCTTCTTCTTGAGCAGGCCGTTGACGAACGGGATGCCGTCGGGCAGGGCGTTGTTGAGCACCACGCGGCCGACCGTCGTGTCGATGATCTTGCGGTCGAGGTTCTCGACGGCGGCGTGCAGCACGTCCTGATCGTCGCGCGCCGCGGTGAGATCCATGAATTCGCCGCTCAGCCGCAGCCGGATCGGCGTGAGCGTCTCGACGTCGCCCGCGTCGAGCGCGAGCAGCACGTCGTCGGCCGAGCGGAACACCCGCCCCTCGCCCTTCGCCCCCGGCTTGCTCTTGGTCATGTAGTAGCAGCCGAGCACGATGTCCTGCGACGGCACCGCGATCGGGGTGCCGTTGGAGGGCGACATGATGTTGTTCGACGACATCATCAGCACCGACGCCTCGATCTGGGCCTCGGGCGACAGCGGCACGTGCACGGCCATCTGGTCGCCGTCGAAGTCGGCGTTGAAGGCCGTGCAGACGAGCGGGTGGATGCGGATGGCCTTGCCCTCGACCAGCACCGGCTCGAACGCCTGGATGCCGAGGCGGTGCAGCGTGGGCGCGCGATTCAGCAGCACCGGGTGCTCCCGAATCACCTCCTCGAGGATGTCCCACACCTCCGGCTCGTGCTGCTCGACGATCTCCTTGGCCTGCTTGATGGTCGTGACCAGGCCGCGCTCCTCGAGCTTGTTGTAGATGAACGGCTTGAAGAGCTCGAGCGCCATCTTCTTGGGCAGGCCGCACTGGTGCAGCCGCAGCTCGGGACCCACCACGATCACGGAGCGGCCGGAGTAGTCCACGCGCTTGCCGAGCAGGTTCTGCCTGAAGCGGCCCTGCTTGCCCTTGAGCGTGTCCGAGAGCGACTTGAGCGGCCGGTTGTTCGCGCCGCGCAGCACCCGTCCCCGGCGGCCGTTGTCGAACAGCGCGTCCACGGCCTCCTGCAGCATGCGCTTCTCGTTGCGGATGATGACGTCGGGCGCCTTCAGCTCGATCAGCTTCTTGAGCCGGTTGTTGCGGTTGATCACGCGCCGGTACAGGTCGTTGAGGTCGGACGTGGCGAACCGTCCGCCGTCGAGGGGCACCAGCGGGCGCAGCTCCGGCGGGATGACCGGAATCACGTCGAGAATCATCCACTCGGGCCGGTTCGTCGACCGCCGGAACGAGTCGACCACCTTCAGCCGCTTCGCGAACTTGAGCGTCTTCTGGGCCGACGTCTCCGCGCGCATGCGGGCGCGCAGCTCGACGGCCAGCTCCTCGATGTCGACCCGCTTCAGCAGCTCCTTGATCGCCTCGGCGCCCATGCGGGCTCGGAACTTGCTGCCGTACTCCTCGCGCGCCTTGCGGTACTGCTCCTCGGTGAGCAGCTGGTTGGGCTTGAAGTCGCCGTCGCCCGGCGAGATCACCACGTAGGCCTCGAAGTACAGGATGCGCTCGAGGTCGCGCAGCGAGATGTCGAGCAGATGCCCGATCCGGCTCGGCAACCCCTTGAAGAACCAGACGTGGCTGACCGGGGTCGCCAGCGTGATGTGCCCCAGCCGCTCGCGCCGCACCTTGGCCTGCGTCACCTCCACGCCGCACTTGTCGCAGATGACGCCGCGGTGCTTCATCCGCTTGTACTTGCCGCAGAGGCACTCCCAGTCCGTCACCGGGCCGAAGATCTTGGCGCAGAAGAGACCGTCGCGCTCCGGCTTGAACGTGCGGTAGTTGATGGTCTCCGGCTTCGTCACCTCGCCGTGGGACCACGACATGATCTTCTCGGGCGACGCCAGGCTGATCCGGATGGCGTCGAAATCCACGGTCAGCGCGCCCCGATCGGCGTAGCTTGGTCGCATGAAGTCCCTCTTCTCGAGATTCACCGTCACAACACCTCCGGCAGGATGCTCTCGAGCGTCGGCTCGGCGCTCTCCTCGGGCTCGGGCTCCGGTATCTCCGGCGGCCGCCCCGTCTTGATGAGATCCACGTCCAGGCAGAGCGCCTGCAGCTCGCGGATGAGCACGTTGAACGACTCCGGCAGGCCCGGCGTGAACGAGGCGTCGCCCTTGACGATCGCCTCGTAGATCTTCGCGCGGCCCGTGACGTCGTCGGACTTCGCCGTCAGCAGCTCCTGCAGGATGTGCGCGGCGCCGTACGCTTCCAGCGCCCACACCTCCATCTCGCCGAAGCGCTGGCCGCCGAACTGCGCCTTGCCGCCCAGGGGCTGCTGCGTGATGAGGGAGTACGGCCCGATCGACCGTGCGTGCAGCTTGTCGTCGACCAGGTGCGAGAGCTTCAGCATGTAGATGTAGCCGACGGTCACCTCCTGCTCGAACGGCTCACCGGTCATGCCGTCGTACAGGGTCGTCTTGCCGCTCCGCGGCAGGCCGGCCTTCTCGAGCCAGCGCTTGATCTCCTGCTCGCCGGCCCCGTCGAACACCGGCGACGCGAAGTACAGCCCGAGCGCCTGGGCCGCCCAGCCCAGGTGCGTCTCCAGGATCTGCCCCACGTTCATCCGCGACGGGACCCCCAGCGGGTTGAGCACGATCTCGACGGGTGTGCCGTCGGGCAGCCGCGGCATGTCCTCCTCGGGCAGCACGCGGGCGATGACGCCCTTGTTGCCGTGCCGGCCGGCCATCTTGTCGCCCACCGAGAGCTTGCGCTTCATGGCGACGAACACCTTGACCAGCTTGATCACGCCCGGCGGCAGCTCGTCCCCGCGGCGAATCTTCTCCTTCTTCTCCTCGAACAGCTGCGTGATGACCTCCACCTGCCGCTCGGTGCGCTCCTCCACGGCGCGCAGCTCGCCCTGCAGCGCCGCGTCCACGTCGGCCGGGCGCGCGCGTATCAGATCCGGGTAGCTGTGCGCGTCGATGACGTCGCTCGTCAGCACCGTCCCGGCGGACAGCAGGGTCTCCGCGCCGTGCGCGTCGAACAGGTCGGCCGCCAGGGTGCGTCCCTCGAGCAGCACCGCCAGGCGCTTCTTGACCTCGTCGTGCAGGATCCGGATCTCGTCCTGGAGATTCTTCTCCAGCATCTCGAGCTCTTCCGACTCGATGGCCTTCGCGCGCTCGTCCTTCTCGATGCCCTTGCGCGAGAAGATCTTCACGCCGACGACGATCCCCTCGATGCCCGGCGGGCAGAGCAGCGAGGCGTCCCGGACGTCGCCGGCCTTCTCGCCGAAGATGGCCCGCAGCAGCTTCTCCTCGGGCGTGAGCTGCGTCTCGCCCTTGGGCGTGACCTTGCCGACCAGGATGTCCCCCGGCTTGACGTAGGCGCCGATGCGGATGATCCCGCTCTCGTCCAGATCGTTCAGGAAGCCCTCGGAGACGTTCGGAATGTCGCGCGTGATCTCCTCCGGCCCCAGCTTCGTGTCGCGCGACTCGATGTCGAACTCCTCGATGTGAATCGAGGTGTAGTAGTCGTCCTTGACCAGACGCTCGGACACCAGGATGGCGTCCTCGAAGTTGTAGCCCCGCCACGGCATGAACGCGCCCAGCACGTTGCGTCCGAGGGCCAGCTCGCCCTGCTCCGTGCACGGGCCGTCGGCCAGCACCTGCCCCTTGGCGACCTTCTGGTCGACGCGCACAATGGGCTTCTGACTGATGCAGGTGTTCTGGTTCGAGCGCCGGAACTTCGTCAGGTTGTAGATGTCCGCCAGCAGGTCCTTCGAGACGTCCGCGGCGCCGTCGCCCTCCACGCGCACGACGATCCGCTGCGAGTCGACGTAGTCGACCGTTCCGGCCCGCCGCGCGACCACGACCGCGCCCGAGTCGCGCGCCGTGATGTGCTCCATCCCGGTGCCGACGAACGGCGCGCGCGCGCGCAGCAGGGGCACGGCCTGCCGCTGCATGTTCGACCCCATCAGGGCGCGGTTCGCGTCGTCGTTCTCCAGGAACGGGACGAGCGACGCCGCCACCGACACGAGCTGCTTGGGCGAGACGTCGATGAAGTCGACCTTCTCGCGCGGCGCGAGCACGAAGTTGCCGGCCTGCCGGGCGTTCACCCGCTCGTCGGTGAGCCGGCCCTCCGCGTCGAGCTCGGCGTTGGCCTGCGCGATGAGGTAACGATCCTCCTCCCAGGCCGACAGGTAGAAGGAATGGGGCTCGAATTCCGCCGCGCGCTTCTTGCGCCGCTTCGCGGCGGCGTTGTCCCGGTCGATCGCCTCGGCGCCGACGATGTCGCCCGTCTTGTACTTCGTGCCGCCGCCGTTCGTGACCTGCACGAAGTCGAGGGCGGAGCCCTCCCTGACCCGGCGATACGGCGACTCGATGAACCCGAACTCGTTGATCCGCGCGTAGCAGGACAGCGACGAGATCAGCCCGATGTTCGGTCCTTCCGGGGTCTCGATGGGACAGATGCGGCCGTAGTGGGTGGGGTGGACGTCACGCACCTCGAAGCCGGCCCGCTCGCGCGACAGCCCGCCGGGTCCGAGGGCCGACAGCCGCCGCTTGTGGGTGATCTCGGACAACGGGTTGGTCTGGTCCATGAACTGCGACAACTGGGACGAGCCGAAGAACTCGCGAATGGCCGCCATGACCGGCTTGGCGTTGATCAGGTCATGCGGCATGGCGGTCGCCATCTCCTGGTAGACCGACATCTTCTCCTTGATGGCGCGCTCCATTCGCACCAGGCCGATCCGGAACTGGTTCTCCAGCAGCTCGCCGACCGACCGCACGCGCCGGTTCCCCAGGTGGTCGATGTCGTCCACGTTGGTCGGATTGCGCCGCAGCTTCAGGAGGTACTTGATGACCTCGTAGAAGTCCTGCGGGTGCAGCACCTTCTCGTCGAGCGACGTGTCGAAGCCGAGCTTCGTGTTCAGCTTGAGCCGGCCCACGCGCGAGAAGTCGTACTTCTGCGAGTTGAAGAACATGCTCTCGAACAGCGACCGCGAGCTGTCCAGCGTCGGCGGGTCGCCCGGGCGCAGCCGGCGGTAGATCTCGATCAGCGCTTCCTCGTGCGTGCGGATCGGATCCTTCTTCAGCGTGGCCGACATGACCGAGCCCACGTCGTCGCGCTCGGGGAAGAAGACCCGGATCTCGTCGACCTCCTTCTCCTGCGCCATCGAGATGATCCGCGGCGTCACCTCCTCGTTCGTGTCGAGGATCACCTCGCCGGTGGCCGGATCGACTACGTCCGCGGCCGCGTACGCGCCCTCCAGCTCCGTATCCGACACCTCGATCCACGCCACGCCGGCCTGCCGCAGCGCCTCCACGGCCGAGCGTGTGATGCGCTTCCCCGCACGCACCGCGACGGCTCCGCCCTTGCCCTCGACCTCGCCCGCGGCGCGCCGTCCCACCAGGCTGTCGCCGACCGCCCAGCGCAGCGTCCGGTCGGCCAGCGAGATGCGGTCGACGACATGGAACGTCCGGATGATCTCGTCGTCGCCGCGCAGGCCGAGCGCCCGCAGGAACACGCTGGCGAGGAACTTCCGCTTGCGGTCTATGCGCACGTAGAGGAGGTTCTTGGCGTCGTACTCGAACTCGACCCACGATCCGCGGTACGGGATGATCTGCGCGACGAAGAGCGACTTGTCCTCCGAGTGGAAGAAGGCGCCCGGCGAGCGGTGCAACTGCGACACGATGACGCGCTCGGTCCCGTTGATGATGAACGTCCCGTTGTCCGTCATCAGCGGAATGTCCCCGAAGTACACCTCCTGCTCCTTGATGTCCCGGACCGCCTTGGCGCCCGTCTCGCTCTTGTTGAACACGACGAGCTGGATGCGCACCTTCAGCGGCACGGCGTACGTCATGCCGCGCTCCTGGCACTCCTCGACGTCGTACTTGAGCTTGATGTCGACGGTGTCGCCGCAGATGTCGCAAACGGCGCCGGCGACCCGATTGGTGCGGCCGCACGACGGGCAGTTGACGTCGTGCTCGCCCACCGGATCGGCCTCGAGCACCGTCCCGCAAGCCGTGCACGGCCTGCGCAGGTGGTCCAGACCCGACAACCGGCCGCACTTGCACTCCCAGCTCCCGATCGAGTAGTCGATGAACCCGAGCTCCGAATTCTCGCGGAAGTCCTTGATCGGAAAGACCGACTTGAACACCGACTGCAGCCCGCTGTCCTCGCGCTCTTCGGGCAGCCGGTTCATCTGCAGGAAGCGCTCGTACGACTTCTTCTGAATCTCGATCAGGTTGGGGATCGGAACCGTCGTCCGAATCTTGGAAAAGTTGATGCGCTCGCGGTACGTGTTCTCGGGCAGGGTGTGCACAGCTGAATCACCTCGTCGTCGATCGCTGCGGTGACGATGAGCGCCGGACCCGCCCGCGGGGGCGGCGGACCCGGCAAGGCGCTGCGTCGGGCCGGATGACCCGGCCCGTCCATCACTTGATCTCGACCTGGGCGCCGACGTCCTCGAACTTCTTCTTGACGGCCTCGGCCTCGTCCTTCGGGATGTCCTCCTTGACCGCCTTCGGCGCGCTCTCCACCAGGTCCTTCGCCTCCTTCAAGCCGAGACTGGTGACCTCGCGCACGACCTTGATGACGTTGATCTTCTTGTCGCCGATCGCGGTCAGCATGACGGTGAACTCGGTCTGCTCCTCGGCCTCGGCCGCCGCGCCCGGCGCCGCCGCCGCACCCGCCACGGCCACCGGCATGGCGGCCGCCGCCGTGACCCCGAGCTCCTCTTCCAGCTTCTTGACGAGCTGCGAGAGCTCGAGGACGGAAATGCCCTTGATGTAGTCGACCACCTGATCCTGCGTCACGTCAGCCATCGTTGCTCCTTCTCTGCTCCTCTACCTGCGCCAGCACGCTCATCAGATCGCGCGGAACCGCGCCCAGGACGCGCACGAGCTGCGTCGCCGGCGTCTGCAGCAGCGCGAGCAGCGACGCCAGCAGCCCCTCCCGGGACGGCAACTCGGCCAGGGACTTGACGCCCTCGGCATCGATCTCCTGCCCCTGCACGACGGCCGCCTTCACGGCCAGCGCGGGCTCGTCCCGGGCGAAGGTGACCAGCGCCTTGGCCAGCGCCACGGGATCGTCGGCGCTGTAGGCCACGGCGGTCGTGCCGCGGAAGTGCCGGCCCAGGCACTCGTACGGCGTGCCTTCCACGGCCCGCCGGGCCAACCGGTTCTTCACCACCCGATAGCCGCCCTGCGTGGAGCGGACCTGCCGCCGCAGCTCGGTGACCCGGGGGACGTCCAGCCCCTTGAAGTCGAGCAGGATGACGCTGCCCGCGCCCCCCAGCTCGTCGACGAGGCGCCTGATGCGATCCTCTTTCTGCGCTCGTGTGATTGGCATGAATCGACTCGCCTGCCGTGATCCGCCCCGACCGCCTAGCGGGTCGCCGCGTCGACGGCGGTGCTGTCGACGCGCACCCCCGGGCCCATCGTGGACGACACGGTGATGCTCTTCAGGTAGCGGCCCTTGGCCGCCGCGGGCTTCGCCTTGACGACGCTCGAGACCAGGGCGTACGCGTTCTCGACCAGCTTCGCCGGCGTGAACGACGCCTTGCCGATGGGCGCATGCACCACGCCGGCCTTGTCGACGCGGTAGTTGACCTTGCCCGCCTTGATCTCGCCGACGGCCTGCGCCACATCGGCGGTGACGGTGCCGGTCTTGGGGTTGGGCATCAGGCCGCGCGGACCCAGGACGCGGCCCAGCTTGCCGACCGACCGCATCATGTCCGGCGTGGCCACGACCGCCTCGAACTCCAGCCAGCCGCCCTGGATCTTCTCCACCATCTCGTCGCCGCCCACCACGTCCGCGCCGGCCTCCTCGGCTTCCCGCTGCTTGTCGGGTCCGGCGATGACGAGCACCCGCTTGCTGCGGCCGAGACCGTGCGGCAGCGCCACCGTGCCGCGCACCATCTGGTCGGCGTGCTTCGGGTTCACGCCGAGCCGCAGCGCGATCTCGATCGACTCGTCGAACTTCGCGAACGTGATGTTCTGGAGCAGCGGGATGGCGTCCTCCAGCGGGTAGGGCCGCGCCTCCACCCTGGCCTGCGCCGCAACGAACTGCTTTCCGCTTCGTGTCATGATCTCGTCCCGGCGGCGGCGAGCGCCGCCTACGACTCCACGTCGATGCCCATCGACCGCGCCGTGCCGGCCACCGTGCTGACGGCCGCCTCCAGGCTCCCGCAGTTCAGATCCGGCATCTTCGTCCTGGCGATTTCCTCGACCTGCTGCACCGTGACCTTGCCCACCTTCGACCGGTTGGGCTCGCCGGAGCCCTTGGCGATGTTCGCCGCCCGCTTGAGCAGCACCGCGGCCGGCGGGGTCTTGGTGATGAAGCTGTACGAGCGATCCTGGTAGACCGTCACGACCGCCGGAATGATCAGCCCCTCCTGGCTGGCGGTCTTGGCGTTGAACGCCTTGCAGAAGTCCATGATGTTCACGCCGTGCGGGCCGAGCGCGGTGCCGACCGGAGGGGCCGGCGTGGCCTTGCCGGCGGCAATCTGCAGCTTGATCAGACCGATGACCTTCTTCGCCATATCGTCTCGCTAAAGCTTCTCCACCTGCAGGAAGTCCAGTTCCACGGGCGTCGAGCGGCCGAAGATCGTGACCATCACCTTGAGCGTGTTGCGATCGACGTTGACCTCGTCGACCACGCCGTTGAAGCTGGTGAACGGCCCCTCGTTGATCCGCACCTGGTCGCCCCGGTCGAACGTGTACTTCGGCTTCGGCTTCTCCGCGGCGACCGTGACCTGGTGCAGGATCTGGTCGACCTCCTCGCGCGTGAGCGGCGTGGGCTGCGCGCCGGCGCCCACGAAGCCGGTGACCTTGGGGGTGTTCTTGACGACATGCCAGGCGTTGTCCGACATGTTCATCTCGACCAGGATGTACCCGGGAAAGAAGCGCTTCGAGCTGACCACCTTCTTTCCGCCGCGCATCTCGACGACGTCCTCGGTCGGGATCAGGACCTCCCCGATCTCCGCCTGCAGGCCGTAGGCCTGCACGCGCTGCTGCAGCGACTCGGAGACCTTCTTCTCGAACCCCGAGTAGGTGTGAACGATGTACCACTGCTTCGTGCTGACGTCCGTCATGACGCACCGAAGGTCGTGAAGATCAACCTCGCGATCCGGTCGAACACGAGGTCGGCGCCCCACAGGTAGACGCCAAACAGGATCGACGTGAGGATCACGACGAGCGTGGTGGCCTGGACCTCTTTCCAGGACGGCCACGTCACGCGCGAGAGCTCGTTCTGCACCTGGGCCAGGAACGTCCGGGAACGCCCCCACCACCCAAATACGCCCTTCCGGCGGCCCACCGTCTCGCGGGGGCTTTGCAGCATAGCCGATTTCGCCATCGTCCTCGTTGCCGGGAGCCTCGCGCCCCGGGGCCGCTCTCGATCAGTGGCAGGCCAGGAGGGACTCGAACCCCCAGCCCCCGGTTTTGGAGACCGGTGCTCTACCAGTTGAGCTACTGGCCTGTGTTTCCACCAAACGCTACTTGGTCTCTCGATGGGGCGTGTGCCGGCGACACCAGCGGCAGTACTTCTTCATCTCGAGACGACCCGTCGTCTTCCGCTTGTTCTTCGTCGTGTTGTAGTTCCGCCGCTTGCACCCGGTGCAGGCCAGAATGATGATGTCGCGCACTCGTCTCTCGCTTCCTTCAATCAGACGGGGCTGCGTCCCGAACCCCCGGCGTCCGCTTGCGGGGACCCCTGCGCCCCGCGCCGCTCCCGCCGAGGCGCGCTGTGCGCGCCTTGCGCCGCCTCGCGGCGCGGACGCCTACTCGACGATGTCGGTGATGGTGCCCGAGCCGACCGTCCGCCCGCCCTCGCGAATCGCGAACCGCAGGCCCTTCTCGAGCGCCACCGGCGTGATCAGCTCCACGCTGATCGCCACGTTGTCGCCCGGCATCACCATCTCGACGCCCTCCGGCAACGTCGCCACACCCGTCACGTCCGTCGTCCGCAGATAAAACTGCGGGCGGTAGCCGTTGAAAAACGGCGTGTGGCGGCCGCCCTCGTCCTTCGTCAACACATACACCTCGCCGCGGAACTTCGTGTGCGGCGTGATCGACTTCGGCTTCGCCAGCACCTGCCCCCGCTCGACGTCGTCCTTCTCCGTCCCCCGCAGCAGCACCCCGATGTTGTCTCCCGCCACCCCTTCGTCGAGCAGCTTGCGGAACATCTCCACGCCCGTCACCACCTTCTTCTGCGTCGGCGTGAAGCCCACGATCTCGATCTCCTCGCCGACCACCACCTTCCCGCGCTCGACGCGGCCCGTCACCACCGTGCCCCGACCCGAAATCGAAAACACGTCCTCGATCGGCATCAGAAACGGCTTGTCGATGTCCCGGGCCGGCAGCGGAACATACGAGTCGACCGCCTTCATCAGCTCCAGAACCGCCGCCTCCCCGGACGCATCGCCCTCGAGCGCCTGCAGCGCAGAACCCTTCACCACGGGAATCTCGTCGCCGGGAAACTCATACGTGCTCAACAGCTCCCGAACCTCCAGCTCCACCAGCTCGAGAAGCTCCGGGTCGTCCACCGCGTCCACCTTGTTGAGAAAAACCACCAGCGACGGAACCCCAACCTGGCGCGCCAGCAGAATGTGCTCGCGAGTCTGCGGCATCGGTCCGTCCGTCGCCGCCACCACCAGGATCGCCCCGTCCATCTGCGCCGCGCCCGTGATCATGTTCTTGATGTAGTCCGCGTGCCCAGGGCAGTCCACGTGCGCGTAGTGACGCTCATCGGTCTGATACTCCACGTGGGCCGTCGCAATCGTGATCCCCCGCTCGCGTTCCTCCGGCGCGTTGTCGATCGAGTCGAAGCTCCGCACCTCGTTCTTCCCGTCCTTCTTCGACAATACCGACGTGATCGCCGCCGTCAGCGTCGTCTTCCCGTGATCGATGTGCCCGATCGTCCCGATGTTCACGTGCGGCTTCGAACGGTCAAACTTCTCTTTCGCCATGTCTGCACTCTCCGCCGCCCGAGCCCGGGGCCGTCACTGCGCGCCGCCGCCGCGGGGGTCTGGAGCCGATGACCGGGATTGAACCGGTGACCTCGTCCTTACCAAGGACGCGCTCTGCCAACTGAGCTACATCGGCCCGTTCCGGCCGCCGCCCCCGCGGGCCGCCCGGACGAAAACTGGAGCGGGAGACGGGGATCGAACCCGCGACCAACAGCTTGGAAGGCTGTGACTCTACCACTGAGTTACTCCCGCCTGCCCCACCTCGACCCGGCCCGCCGACCGGCCGCCAGCCGCCGCTCCGCGGCCGGTACGCACGCCGCGCGCGCCGCCGGCCCGACCCATCGCAACCGTTCCGAGCGCCGCGCCGCTCACGGGCGCCTGCCGAGCAGCAAAGTGGTGGCGAGGGGAGGATTCGAACCTCCGAAGCCACTAGGGCGACAGATTTACAGTCTGTTGCGTTTGACCGCTCCGCAACCTCGCCCACGTTCGCGCTCTTTCCGCCTCCGGCGCGGTGCCCCTTCACGCCGGCCCGGCGCAGCCGCCCGCGTGTCCTCGACCGACCGGCGCCGGTGCTGTTGATTCGGATGTTGCCTGGCCAGACGGCCGCGCTTCGCCGTTCATGGAGCTGGCGAAGGGATTCGAACCCCCGACCCGCTGATTACAAATCAGCTGCTCTACCGGACTGAGCTACGCCAGCCGGACAAATCAGACATTGTAGCACAGACTCCGCTGCCGGCGGCGGCATTCCGATCTGTCCGGCCGATCTGTCCGGCCCGTCAACCCGCCGGCGGCGGGCCCGCCCGCTGGCGCACCGCCTCGAACAGGGCGATGCCGGCGGCGACCGAAACGTTGAGGCTGGACACCCGCCCGCGCATGGGGATCGACACCAGCCAGTCGCAGCGCTGGCGCACGAGCCGGCGCAGGCCGTTGCCCTCGGCGCCGATCACCAGGGCGGTCGGCGCCGTCAGGTCGAGGCTGTGGTACGGGCGCTCGGCGTCCTCCGCCAGCCCGACCGTCCAGACGCCGGCCCGGCGCAGCTCCTCGAGGGCGCGGCTGATGTTGACGACCGCCGCGACGCGCAGGTGCGCCAGCGCGCCGGCCGAGGCCCTGGCGGCCGTCGCGCCCAGCGGCGCCGAGCGCCGCGTCTGATGAATCAGGCCGTCGACCCCGGCCGCCTCTGCCGTCCGCGCCACGGCGCCGACGTTGCGGGGATCCTCGATGCCGTCGAGCACGACGAGCAGCGGCGCCGCCCCCGCGTCCCGCAGCAGGTCGTCCAGCGTGCGGCGCGGGGGCCTGTCCACCTCGGCCGCCACGCCCTGATGCGGCCCGCCCCCGGCCAGCCGATCGAGCTCGGCCGCGTCCGCGCGCCGCACCGCGACCCCGGCGCGGGCCGCGCGGGCAACGAGGCGCGCCACGCGGGCGCCCGGCTCGGCCCGCACCCAGAGCCGCGACACGGTGCCGGCCCGCAACGCCTCAAGCGCCGGATTGATGCCGTAGACGATCATCCTTCAGACGGGGCTGCGCCCCGAACCGCCGGCGTCCGTTTGCGGGGACCCCTGTGCCCCGCGCCACTCCCGCCGAGCCGCGCTGTGCGCGGCTTGCACCGGCTGCGCCGGCGCTGCAATCAGATGGGGCGTTGCGCCGGACCCCCGGCGTTCGCTTGCGGGAACCCCTTCGCCCCGCGCCGCTACCGCCGGGGTACCAGCGACGCGACGGCGTGGACGACCAGCGCCTCGCCGCGGCCGACCTCGCCCACACCCTCGCTCGTCTTGCCCTTCACGGCGATCCGGCCCGGATCGACGGCCAGCGCCGCGGCCAGCCGCTGCCGCATCGCGTCGGCGAGCGGGCGAATGCGCGGCCATTCGGTCACGACGACGACGTCCACGTTGCCGGCGATGAACCCCAGGTCGCGAACGACCCCGGCCACCTCCTGCAGGAGATCGATGCTCGCCGCGTCCTTCCAGCGGACGTCGTCGTCGGGATAGCGCTGGCCGATATCGCCCGCGCCCGCGGCGCCGAGGAGGGCGTCGGCCACCGCGTGACAGACCGCGTCGGCATCGGAGTGGCCGAGGAGACCGCGCGGGCCCGGGACATGCACGCCGCCCAGCATCAGCGGGCGTCCGGCGGCGAACCGGTGCAGGTCGTACCCCAACCCCACCCGCGGCGCGACCGCGGCGGCGGCGGCGGCGGACGCCAGCCTGTCGGCGGCCGCGAGATCGGCGGCGCGCGTGATCTTGACGTTGGCCGGGTCGCCCTCGACCAGGCGGACCGGATGGCCGGCCCGCTCGGCGAGCGCGGCCTCGTCCGTCGCTTCCGCCCCGCCGCCGCGGGCAATCGCGTCGCGGAGGACCCCGGTGCGGAACGCCTGGGGGGTCTGGGCCAGGAAGATTCGATCGCGCGCGAGCGTCGCCCCGACGAAGGCCATGCCGTTCTCGCGCCGGCCCTCCTTGACGGTGTCGAACGCGGGCAGCGCCGCGATCGCGGCGCCGGACTCGACGGCCGCGTCGATGGTCCGCTCGATCAGCTCGGGCCCGCAGAACGGCCGCGCGGCGTCGTGAACGACGACGACCTCGCTCGCGGGGTCGACCGCATCGAGCCCGGCCGCCACCGAGTCCTGCCGGCGGGCCCCACCCGCCACCCACCGTACCGGCGTCCGCACCTCCCGCACTTCCGCCGGCGGGGCGGCCGCCAGCTCGGCCGGGAGCACGACCACGATCTCGTCGATGCGCTCGCTGGCGTCGAACGGCGCGATGCTGCGCTCGAGCAACGTCCGCCCCCCGACCGTCCTGAGCTGCTTCGGAACCTGGCCGCCGAGGCGGGCGCCCCGGCCGCCGGCGGCGATGATGGCCGATACGAACATCTGCAGACGACTATAGCGCGCGTGCCGGCCGCCGGGCGGGCGGCGTCACGGGCCCGCCAGGGTCGCGCGCACGATCTGCCGCGCCCGCTCGGCCAGACGACCGGCGTCGGCGCGGCCGAGGCCGGCGGTGGGCAGCGGCTCGTGGACGACCAGCTCGACGTCGCCGGGGCACGTCATCAGGCGGCCCTTGGGCATGACGTGGCGGCTGCCCGAGACGGCGACCGGGACGACGGGCAGCCCCGCCTCGATGGCCAGCAGGAACAGGCCGCGCTTGAAGCGCAGAACCTCTCCGTCGGCGCTCCGGGTACCTTCCGGGAAGACGATCAGCGAATGGCCGCGCCGCATGAGGCCGGCCACCTTGCGCAGCGTCGTCCGCCCGGCGCGCTCGCGATCGATGAGCAGGTGGCCGGTGTAGCGCAGATGCCACCCGAGCACGGGAAACGCGCCCAGCGAGGCCTTGGCCAGGATGCGCAGCTCGAACGGAATGGAGGTGATCAGGATGGGGAAGTCGTAGATGCTCTGGTGGTTCGACACGAACACGTACGACCGTCCCGGCTCGATGAGCTCCCGCCCGCGGGCGCGCACGCGGACGCCGGTCGTCGCCAGGATCAGCCGCGACCAGGCGCGCGCGCAGCGGTGCGCCGCGCGGCCGCGGCGATCCACCAGCATCGACGTCAGGGACACGAATCCGAGCACGGCGGTGTAGATGCTGATGGCCGGGATCAGCCAGAAGACCGTGCGCCACCAGTGGAAGGGCGGCAGCTTCACTCGATCAGCGCCTCCAGCGCCTCCTCGACGGTGCCGACGCCGACGTGCCGGCAGCTCTCGCCGGCCGCGGGCGACGCCGAGTTGCCGGCCGGCATCACGCAGCGGGTGAAGCCCAGTTGCGAGGCCTCCTTGACGCGCAGCGCGGCCTGCGGCGTCGCGCGCACCTCGCCCGCCAGGCCGACCTCGCCGAACACGGCCGTCCCCGGCCGCACCGCGCGGTTGCGCAGGCTCGACGCCACGGCGGCCACCACGCCCAGATCGGCCGCCGGCTCGTTGACGATCAGGCCGCCCGCGATGTTCAGGAACACGTCCTCGCCCGCCAGGTCGAGCCCAGCGCGCTTCTCCAGGACCGCCAGCAGCAGCGCCAGACGGTTGTGGTCGAGACCGCTCGCCGTGCGCCGCGACGTGCCGTAGGCGCCGCTGCTCACCAGCGCCTGCACCTCGACCAGTATCGGCCGCGAGCCCTCGATCGAGCACAGCACCACGGATCCGGGCACGCTCGCGGCCCGCTCGGACAGGAACAACTGGGACGGGCTCGGCACGGCGCGCAGCCCCGCGCCGGTCATCTCGAAGACGCCCAGCTCGCTGACCGGGCCGAAGCGGTTCTTCACCGCGCGGATGATGCGGTGGGCGTGATGCCGCTCGCCTTCGAAGTACAGCACCGTGTCGACCACGTGCTCGAGGACCTTGGGCCCCGCCAGGCTGCCGTCCTTGGTCACGTGCCCCACCAGGAACGTCGGCAGCGCGCGTCCCTTGGCGGTGAACAGCAACTGCGCCGCAGCCTCGCGCACCTGCCCGATGCTGCCGGGGGCGGACTGCAGCCTGTCGGAGAACACGGTCTGGATCGAATCGACGATCAGCACGGCCGGCTGCACCCGGTCGACCGCCTCGAGGATGCGCTCCAGGCAGGTCTCCGCCAGCAGATACAGCGGCGCCGCGCGCACGCCCAGCCGCTCGCCCCGCATCTTGACCTGGTGCTCCGATTCCTCCCCGGAGGCGTACAGCACGGCACCGAGCGCGCGGGCGGCCGACGCGGCCGCCTGGAGCAGCAGCGTCGACTTGCCGATGCCCGGCTCGCCGCCCAGCAGCACCACGGACCCCGGCACGATGCCGCCGCCCAGGACGCGGTCGAACTCGTCGATGCCGCTGGCCAGGCGCGCGACGTCCGGCATCTCGATTTCGTCGTACAGGCGGACAGCGGCAGCCTCCCCGGCCGCCCCGCGGCGCCCGGCGCCGCCGTCGCCGGCCGCGGGGCGCACCGGCTCCTCGACCAGCGAGTGCCAGGCGCCGCACTCGGGACAGCGTCCGAGCCACTTGCTCGCCTGCGCCCCGCAGGCCTGGCACGCGAAGACGGTCCGCCCCGGCTTCATGGGCTCTCCGAGCCGGTATCCGCTCCCGAGTAGACGCGCGCGATGCGGCTGCCCACGCGGCACATGATCTCGTGCGGCACCGTGCCGATCCAGCGCGCGACCTCGCCCGCGTCGATGCAGTCGTCGCCCTGCGCGCCGATCAGCACGACATCGTCGCCCGGGTCGACATCCAGCTCCGTGACGTCGATCGTGATCGAGTCCATGCAGACCGAGCCGACGATGCGGACGCGCCGCCCGCCCACCAGCACCTCGCCGACCCCGGCCAGCCGGACGTCCAGCCCGTCCGCGTAGCCGGCCGGAACGACCGCGACGCGCGTCGGCCGCGTGGCGGTGAACCGCGCGCCGTAGCCGGCCGACTCGCCGGGGCGCATGCCCTTCACCGCCACGACGCGGCTGCGCAGCGACATCACCGGCCGCAGGCGAAGACCGGCGGGCGCCGCCCGGGAGGCCGGCGTCAGGCCGTAGAGCAGCAGCCCCGGCCTGACGGCGTCGAGCCACGTGCGCCGGTCGCGCAGCAGCGCGGCGCTGTTCGCCGCGTGGCGCGTCCGGCGCCCGAGCCCGAGCTGCGACAGCGCGGCCAGCGCCGCGTCGAACCGCTGCCGCTGCTGCTCGAACAGCCCGTGGCCGGGCTGGTCGGCCGTCGCGAAGTGGGTGTACACGGCGTCGAAGACGAGGTTCGGGCTGGCGAGCACCTCGGCCAGCGTCGCGCGGAGATTGTCGTGGCGGAAGCCGAACCGGTTCATGCCGGTGTCGATCTTGAGATGGCAACGGAGCCGCACGCCGCGCGGCGCGGCCGCCGCCTGCAGGGCCCGCGCGGCCGACGGGGACGAGACCGTGGGGGTCAGGCCGTGCTCGAACACGCCGCCGAGATCGCTGACGCCGAGCGCGCCGAAGACCAGAATGGGAATCCGCACGCCGCCCTCGCGCAGCCGGACGCCTTCCTCGATGTCCGCGCAGGCCAGCATCGTCGCCCCGGCCGCCTCGAGCGCGCGGGCGACGGCCACCGCGCCGTGCCCGTAGGCGTTGGCCTTGACCACGGCGATGAGACCCGGACGCCGTCCGGCGGCGGGGCCGGCCTCCGGCGCGACGAACGCCCGGACCGCCCGGTAGTTGGCCTTGAGGACCGCGAGGTCGATGCGGGCGAAGGTCGGGTGGACCACGGCTGCCGCCCCGCCTCACGGACGGTCGGGCGCCAGCAGCTCGAAGCGGGTCTGCTGCTTCAGGAACGCCAGCCGGACCGTGCCGGTCGGTCCGTTGCGCTGCTTGCCGATGATGACCTCCGCCACGCCGGCGTTTTCGGGCGTCTCCTCGTACATCTCCTCGCGGAAGATGAACATGACGACGTCCGCGTCCTGCTCCAGCGCGCCGGACTCGCGCAGGTCCGCGAGCTGCGGGCGCCGGTCGGCGCGCGACTCGGGGGCGCGGCTGAGCTGCGAGAGCGCCACCACCGGCACGTTCAGCTCCTTGGCGAGCCCCTTCAGGCCGCGGGAGATCGAGGCGATCTCCTGCGTCCGGTTCTCGAACCGCCCCCGCCCCTGCATCAACTGGATGTAGTCGACGATGATCAGATCGAGGTTGTGCTCCGCCTGCAGGCGGCGCGACTTCGCGCGCATCTCGAGCAGGCCGATGCCCGGCGTGTCGTCGATGAAGACCCGCGCCTGCGCCAGCCGCCCCATTGCCTCCGACAGGCTCCCGTAGTCGGACTTGGTCAGCAGGCCGGTGCGGAAGCGGTGGGAATCGACGCGCGCCTCGGAGGTCAGCATCCGCATGAAGAGCTGCTCCTTCGCCATCTCGAGGCTGAACACGCCGGCCGTCCGGCCGCCGGCGGTCCCCACGTGCTGGGCGATGTTCAAGGCGAACGCCGTCTTGCCCATCGACGGCCGCGCGGCCACGATCACGAGATCGGCCGGCTGGAGCCCCGCGGTCATCTCGTCGATGTCGACGAAACCGGTCGGGACCCCCGTCACCACGTTCTTGAGGTCGTGGAGCTTCTCGATGGTGGCGAAGCTGGCTTCGACCAGGTCGCTCAGGGGCACGAATCCCGAATGAACGCGGTCCTCGGCGATCGAGAAGATCTCCTGCTCCGCCCGATCGAGCACGACGTCGGCGTCCTCCTCGGCCGCGTAGGCGCTGGCGACGATGCGGTTGGCCGAGTCGATCAGGTTGCGCAGCGTCGCCCGCTCCTTGACGATGCGCGCGTAGTGCTCGACGTTGGTGGACCGCGGCACGCCGTCGACCAGCGAGGCCACGTAGGCGGGGCCGCCGACCGCTTCGAGCACGCCGGAGCGGTTCAGCTCGTCGCGCAGCGTGACCAGATCGATGGCCTGCCCGCGCTCGCTGAGATCCACCATCCTGTCGAAGACCTGCTGGTGGGCCTGCCGAAAGAAGTCGCGCGCGTCGAGGAGCTCGGCGGCGACGTTGAAGGCTTCGTTGTGGATGAGGATGGCGCCCAGGACGCAGCGCTCGGCCTCGAGGTTGTGCGGCAGCGGGCGCCCGGCAGTCGAGCTCGGCGCGGCGTCAGGCATCGCGCGCACTCCGGGGCGGAGCCGGGACGGGCGCCCCGGGGCGCGTTGCCCGCCGGACCCGGCGGGCGCGCCGCCGCCGGTGCCTACTCGGCGGCAGACTCCTGGCCATCCGCGTCCGGGGCCGGCTCGCCGTCCTGCTGGACCTGGTCCTGCTCCTTGACGACGACGACGCGCAGGTCGACCGTCACGTCGCGGTGGATCCGGACCGGCACGGTGACCTCGCCGAGGTGCTTGATGGGCTCGTCGAGATGAATGGCCCGCTTGTCGACCGGCAACTGCCGCTCCGCCAGGTACTCGGCGATGTCGGCGGCGGTTACCGATCCGTAGAGCGTCTCGGTCTCGCCGACGCGCCGGGCGAACACGCACTCCACGGCGGCCACGCGGTCCGCAACGCCCTGCGCGGCGTGGCGCTCCTCGGCCTCCCTCTGGTCCGCGACCTTGCGCTCCGCCTCGACCTGCCGGCGGTTCGATTCCGTGACCGGCAGCGCCAGCCGGCGCGGCAGCAGGTAGTTGCGCGCGTAGCCGTTGGCCACGCTGACGATGTCGCCGCGCCGGCCCAGATGGTCGATATGTTCCCGCAGGATGAGCTCTACCACATGAGGTCTCCGCTTCAATCTGACGGGGCCGTGCCCCGAACCCCGGCGTCCGCTTGCGGGAACCCCATGGCCCCGCGCCGCTACCGCCGAGGTGCGCCGCGCAGAGTCTACACCGTTCTGCGGGGCAGGCTCCTCGCCCGCCAATCGTCGCCTGACGGCTCCGCTCGGCGCCCAACCAACCCTGCAGGAGTCCGCGCCGTGCTACGGCGCAGACTCCTAGTCGGTGACATAGGGGATCAGCGCCAACTGGCGCGCCCGCTTGATCGCCGTCGTCAGCTTGCGCTGGCACTTGGCGCACGTGCCGGAGGTCCGCCGGGGCTGGATCTTGCCGCGGTCGGCCAGCGCCATCATGAGGAGGCGCACGTCCTTGTAGTCGATGTAGTCGATCTTGTCCACGCAGAAACGGCACACCCGCCGCCGCCGGAATCCGCCGCGGCGCGGGCCGCCGCCCGACGGGCGTCGTCCGCCACGTTCGTCCTTCATTCCTTCACCTCCGCCGGGGTCTCCGATGCGGCCGGGGCCGGGGCCGGGGCTGCGGCCGCCGCCGGGGCCGGGGTGTCTGCCGGGGCGGCGGCCGGGGCTGGTGCTGCGGCCGGCGGCGTGTCCGCCGCCGCGGCCGGGGCTTCAGGTGTCGCTGCCGGGGCTGGCGCCGCGGCCGGCGCCGGCTCCGCCGTCAGGCCGCGGGCCTCGCGCCGGCGCTGCCGGCGCGCCTGCCGCCGCGACCGGGCGCGCTCCGCCTTGCGGAGATCCTCGTCCACGCGCACGATGAGGTAGCGCAGGATGTTGTCGGCGACCTTGAGCCGCCGGTCCAGCTCGCCGACGATCTCGCCCCGGCCGTTGAAGACCTCCAGGACGTAGGTGCCTTCCTTGTGGCGGTCGATCTCGTACGCCAGGCGGCGCCGCCCCCAGTTGTCGGTCTTGTCGATCTGCCCGCCCCGGGTCGTGATGATCTCCTCGACCTGCGCGTGCAGGCCGTTGACCGCCTCCTCCCCGGCATTCGGGTTCATGACGTACACCAGCTCGTACTGTCGCGTCTCCTGCATCGCACTCCTCTCGGTCTGTCGCGGCCGCCGATCCCCCCGGCGGCAAGGAGCAGTCTTCCGAATTCCGGGAGCTTCCATCAGACGGGGCTGCGCCCCGAACCCCCGGCGTCCGCTCGCGGGGACCCCCTTCGCCCCGCGCCGCTACCGCCGAGGCGCGCCGTGCGCGCCTTGCGGAGTCTGCACCGTTCTACGGTGCAGACTCCTGGGCCTCGCCGTTGAAGCGGTTCATCACCATGTCGATCCCGTCGGTGACGAACACCTCCACGGCATCGCCCGCCGTGCCGATCGCCGGCCCGATCGTCTCCAGCTCCGCCGCGTCGAACGTCGCCAGGACGTGGCTGGCCAGGTCACGCCGCCGGTCGCCCCGATCGACGCCGATCCGCAGGCGCGCAAAGGCCGTGCCCAGCACATCGATCACCGACCGCAGGCCGTTGTGCCCGCCGTCCGAACCGCCGCGGCGCGCCCGCAGCCGGCCGAGCGGCAGGTTCACGTCGTCGGCCACGATCAGGACATCGTCGAGATCGAAGCGGTAGTACCTGACCAGGTCGCCGACGGCCCGGCCGCTGAGGTTCATGAAGGTCAACGGCTTGGCGAGCACGAGCCGCGCGCCCGGTCCCCGCTCGCGCGCCATGAGCGCCTCGGCCGGGCTCGACTCGAAAGCCAGGGCACGCCGCCGCGCCACCTCGTCGACCACTTCGAAGCCCACGTTGTGGCGCGTTCCCGCGTATTTCGCACCCGGGTTGCCGAGCCCGACGATCAGCTTCACTGCGACTGGGCCGGCTCCTCACCTGCCTCCGCTCTCCCCTTCTTGACGACCTCGGGCTGCGCGCCCTCCTCGGCGGCCTCGGCGGCAGCCTCCTCAGCCTCCGGCTCCTCCTCCACCTTCGGCGCGATCACGTGCGCCAGCAACGTCTCGGGCTCGCTCACGGGTGTCCAGGAGACGCCCTCGAGCAGGTCGCGCAGACGCACGCCCTGGCCGATCAGCAACTCGCTCACGTCGATCTGGATGTGCTCGGGAATCTCCGTCGGCAGGCACTCGACCTGCACGTCGCGCTGCACGAAGTCGAGCAGCCCGCCCTGCTGCTTGACGCCCGCCGGCTCGCCCACGAGCAGCACCGGCACGGTGACCGTGATGACCTTGTCGAGGGCCGGTCGATAGAAGTCGACGTGCAGCAGGGTGTTGCTGATCGGATCGATCTGAAACTCCCGCACCATGACCTGGCTGCTGTCGCCGCCGTCGACGCTCAGGGCGATCAGGGTGTTCACGCCCGATTCGGAATGCAGGATGCGATGCACCTCGCCCGGGTCCACCGCGAGCGGCACGCCGCCGGTCGAGTCGCCGCCGTAGAGCACCGCCGGCACGCGTCCCGATCGCCGCAGGCGCCGCGCCTCGTTCTTGCCCAGTCCGTCCCGTGTCGCCGCCGCCAATGTCACGTCCATCTGTCCCTGCCTGTCCACCGTCCGCGCCGTCCCGAATCAGACGAACAGGGACGACACCGAGGTCTCCTGGTGAATGCTCTGAATGGCCCGTCCGAGCAGCTTCGCCACCGACAGCACGCGTATCTTGGATGACCGCTCCAGCTCGGGACGGAGCGGGATGGTGTCGGTGACGATCAGCTGCTCGAGCGACGAATCCTCGATCCGCTGCAGCGCCGGCCCCGACAGCACGCCGTGCACGGCGCCCGCGAAAACGCGCGCGGCGCCGTTCTCGCGCACGGCGCGCGCGGCCTGCTGGAGCGTGCCCGCCGTGTCGACGATATCGTCCTGGATGATGCACACGCGGCCCTGCACTTCGCCGACCACGTGCATCACTTCCGCGCGACCGTCCTCCGACCGCCGCTTGTCGATGATCGCGAGGTCCGCGCCCAGCCGTTTCGCATAGGCGCGCGCGCGCTCCACGCCCCCCGCGTCCGGCGAGACGAACGTGACCTGCGCGTCGTTGTCCAGCCGCGCCAGATAGTCGATGAAGACCGGCGCGGCGAACAGATGATCCACCGGGATGTCGAAGAAGCCCTGGATCTGCGCCTTGTGCAGGTCCATCGTCAGGACCCGGTTGGTCCCGGCCGCGCTGAGCAGGTTCGCGACCAGCTTGGCGGAGATCGGCACGCGGGGCTTGTCCTTGCGATCCTGGCGCGCGTACCCGTAGTAGGGCAGCACCGCGGTGATCCGCGCTGCCGACGAACGGCGAAACGCGTCCACCATCACGCACAGCTCGATGAGATGCTGATCGACCGGAGTGCAGGTCGGCTGGACGACGAAGACGTCCGTGCCGCGAATGTTCTCGTCGATCTGGAAGGAGACTTCGCTGTCGGAGAAACGCCTGAGACAGGCACGGCCGAGCGGCACACCGAGGAAGTCGGCGATCTTCCGGGCGAGCTCGGGGTGTGCGCTGCCCGAGAACAGCTTCAGGTCTCCGGTCGTCATGGCGCGCTGAACTCACGCGGCGCACGGCGGGGCGCTGGTTGGGGCGGAAGGATTCGAACCTTCGAATACGGGATCCAAAGTCCCGCGCCTTACCGCTTGGCCACGCCCCATCACGACTGTGCCGAGGCTCGCGGACGGAACACGGACAGCCCGACTCGAACGCTGCGCAAACGATTACTCTAGCCGATGCGAAAGAAGCGGGCAAGGGTCAGCCGCCGTGTCGCACGACCGCCCCGCGCCTGAACTCGGCGCGCCCCGTGGTGCGGCTCACGACGGCCCGCCAGCCTCGCCGGCGCACCGCGAGCCGCGCCGCGTGCGCGGCCGCGTGCGTGGGGTACAGGCCGAAGACGGCCGAGCCGCTGCCGGTCATGGCCGCCCGTAGCGCGTCCGTCCGGCGCAGGCGCTCGATCATCCTCCCCACCTCCGGGTGACGCTCGACGACGACGGGCTCCAGGTCGTTCGCCAACCCGCGCAGGCCGCGGCGCCAGCCCCGCGGCAGCGTCGCGGACCCGGCGCCGCCGGGCCCCGCCGCGGCATCGAACCAGCGGTACGCATCCGCCGTGGACACGCCGAACGGCGGGCAACTGATCACCACCCACAGCGGCTCGATGTCCGGGACGCCGCGAATGCGCTCCCCGCGGCCCCTGGCCAGCGCCGCGCCGCCCGCCAGGAAGTACGGCACGTCGGATCCCACCCGGGCGGCCACCGCCCGCAGCCAGCCGTCGCTCGCGGCGATCCCCCAGACGGCGCACAACCCCCGCAGCGCAGCCGCGGCGTCGCTGCTGCCGCCGCCCAACCCGGCGGCCGCGGGAATCCGCTTCGTGATCGTGACGGCGGCGCCGGCCGGAGCGCCGGTCCGCCCGGCGGCCGCCCACAGCGCGCTGGCGGCCGCCCACACGAGGTTCGCACGGTCCTGCGGCATGCCGGACGACCGGCCGCGGACGGTCAGCGGGCCGGGACGGCGGCGGAACGCGAGCGTGTCGTGCAGGCCGACGGACTGCAGCAGCGTGCACACCTCGTGGAACCGATCCGGACGCAAGCCCAGGATGCGCAGGTGCAGGTTGATCTTCGCCGGCGCGCTGACCATGCAGATCACGGGTCGGCGGGCCGGCGCCGCGGCAACCCGGCCGTCTCCGGAGGGCGCGGCTCCTCCAGCGGTCCCGGAGCGCCGCGGAGCGTCTCGATCGGCACGGGCATGAACCCCCCCGGGACCTCCTGGGCGAAGGCCCGCTCGTCGAGCTCCACGTTGATGTCGACCTGCGAGAGCGTCGCCGTCAGATCGGTTGCGGCGGCGGCTGGCGCGGTGGTCTGCACGCGTATCCGCCGCGGCAACCCCCGGACGTGACCGGCGTACTCCACGATCAGTCCCGGCCGGCGGCCGGCGACCACGACGGGCGCCGGCCCGACCTCGCGCAGGTAGAGCGTGGCGTCGCCCTCGAGCGCGACCCCGATCCAGCCGCCGCCGAAGGTGCGGGCCGCGACCGCCCGGGGCCGCGGAACCAGACATCCGGTGAGCAGGGCGCGGAAGTCGGCCGGGCCGAGCGGCAGGCCCGCCAGCGCCGCAAGCAGGTCGCGTCCGCTCGCCCCCGTCACCACGCGGCGCTCGCGGGGCAGCAGGAGCACGGGCGGGGTGGAGCCGGCCACCAGCACGAAGGCGGGTGCGCCGAACGGGGCCAGGCCCTCGAGGCGCAGCGACCCCGGTCGGGCGAGCGCGCCCCGCACGCGCCCGCGCAACCGCGCTTCGCCGCGCCGGCCGCTGATGGCGAGCAGCAGCTCGAGCGTCCTGACGCGGCGGCACGGCTCGACGGCCGCGGCGAACAGGTCCTCGTAGTCCGCGAGCGGCGTTCCCGATCCCTGCGGCAGGGTGATGCGCGGCGACGCGCAGGCGCCGAGAACGAGCGTGAGGATGCAGAGACAGGCGCGGCCGAGAGTCTGCGCCGCGGAACGGCGTGGACTCCGGGAGGATTGGTTGAGCGCCAAGCGGAGCCGCAAGGCGACGATTGGCGGGCTAGCGGCCGAGCCGGCGTCTGGCGTCGCCAATCTTGCGTTCGATGATGGAGGGCTCGATGTCGTCACCGTCGCCGGCCAGGGCCCGCTCCCAGGCTGCGATGGCGTCGGTGTAACGGCCGAGCCGCAACAGCAGGTCGCCGAAGTGGTCCTGGACGACGGAGTTCCAGGCCATCTGCTCGCTTGCCCGCTGCAGCAGGGTCTCCGCCCGCTCGAGCCGGTCGAGCTTGAAGTACGCCCACCCGAGGCTGTCGAGGTACGCGCCGTTGTGCGGGTCGAGCTCGATCGCCCGCTCGAGCAGACCGACCGACTCCTCCAGGCGCTCGCCGCGGTCCGCCAGCATGTAGCCCAGATAGTTCAGCGTGGCGGCGTGCTCCGGATCCCGTTCCAGGACCCGTCGGAAGGCGAGCTCCGCATCCAGCGGCCGATCGCTGCGCTCGAGAACCGCGCCAAGCTGAAAAATGATCGCCGTGTCGTCCGGAAACCGCCGGTCGGCCGACTCGAGCAGAGCGACCGCATCCGTGAAGCGCTCGTACTGGCTGTAGAACGAGGCCAGCACCAGGTAGGCGGCCGGCTCCTCGCTGCGTGCCTGGAGCACGTCCTGCAGCACGTCGACGCCCGCGTCGACATCGCCGGCGTCGCCGAGCACGCGGGCCTGCAGGTGGGCCACCGTGAGGTTCCCGGCGTAGTGCCCTCGCAGGCCCTCGAGAGCGCGGCGGGCGGCGGCCAGCCGGCCGGCGCTCAGGTGCGCCTGCGCCAGCCGCGCGGCGAACTCCAGACCGGTCGGCCTGAGTGCGACCCCTCGCTGGTAGACCCGGCTCGCGGCGTCGTAGTCCTGGAGCTGCTCGTAGGCATGGCCGACCCGCCGGAGCAGCCCGGCAATCTGCCGGGTTCGCAGGCCGCGCGCCTCGGTGTCCGCGAGCAGCGGCTCCAGCACCTCGATGACCTGGCGGTGCTGCCGCCGGCGGCTGAACACCTCGGCCAGCGCGAACGTGCCGCGCACCCCCTCGGGCTCGACGTCGACCAGCCTGCGCGCCACCGCTTCGGCGGCCTCGAAGTTCCCCAGCTCCAGCTCGACCTCCGAGAGGAGGTAGAGCCCGGCCGCGTCCATCGGCCGCATCGTGACGAGCTCGTCGAGGACGTCGCGCGCCCGCTCGGCCTGTCCGTCCTGCAGCAGCGCATTGGCGAGCTCGCGCCGCGTTCGCGCGCTCCGCGGGTTGCGGTCGACCGCGCGCTCGTAGGCCTCGACGGCATCGCCCCAGCGGCCGCCCCGGCCGTACAGCTCCGCGAGACTCCGCAGCGACCGCGACGAGGGCGGGCCGGTGGCGACGACCCGTTCCAGGGTTTCGACCGCGTCCGCCATGCGGCCGCCGAGCTCGTAGGCCCGCGCCAGCAGCAGTCCCGTCTCCGAGAAGCCCGGCGCCTCCTTCTGCAGCGCCTCGAGCAGGTCGATCGCCTCCTGCGCCGCGCCGTCGCGCAGATACAGACGCCCCAGGGTCAGCTCGACCTGAAAGTCGGGCAGCGGCCCGACGCGAGCCTGCTCCAGGTGGTCGATGGCGAGCCGGATGTCCTCCGCCGTGCCCGCCCGGGCGTTGGCGCGCGACGCGTATATCAGTCCCAGGATGCGGTGCGCCGTGGAGTTGTCCGGCTCGCGCGCGAGCGCCTCGCTTGCCGCGGCGACAGCCTCCTCGCCGCGGTTGTGGCGGGCGTAGAGCGAGGACAGCTCGGCCAGGATCTCGCCGGTCGCAGGGTCCAGCTCGGACGCCTCGCGGTAGGCGCGAATCGCGCCGTCCACGTCGTCCTCGTTCTCGAGGTAGCGCCCGCGCAGGAACAGGCGGTACGCCTCGCTGCGGTCCGCGGGGCGCGCTTCCGGATCCGTCTGGGCCGCCGCGGGCTGGGCGGCAGGCAACAGCAACCAGACGAGGACGCCGACTAGGAGCCCGGCGCGCATGGCGACTGCGATTGTTCCACAGGAGGCGGCACGACGACAAGCCGGCAGCCGAAAAACCCCGGCGCCGCCGCCGGACCGGCCGCCGGCCGTTTTGCTATAGTGGGCCCGGTCCTTCCGCGGAGGTTCAACTGGGCGTCGACCCGGAGCTGCTCGCGATCCTCGCCTGTCCCGACTGCAAGACGCCGGTCGTTCTGGTGCACGAGGGTGCCGGACTGAAGTGCGGACGGTGTCGCCGTGTGTACCCGATCAAGGACGACATCCCGGTGATGCTGATCGACGAGGCCACCAGGGAACCCGTCACCACAGGCTCCTAGCGACGGTGGTTGCCGACACACGGCGGCTCGAGCAGGTCGCGCGCGCCGCGTTGTTCGCGTTCGTCGCCGCCCTGCAGGTTTCGATCGCCGTATCCTCCGTGCTCCTGACGGCGACGCTCGGCCTCTGGCTGGCGCTCCTCGTGCGGGGACGCGAGCGCCTGCGGCTCCCGGCCTTCTTCACGCCGCTCGCCGCGTACGCGCTGTTGACGATGGCGGCGGCCGCGGCCTCGGTCGACCCGGCCGCGAGCCTGTCCGACGCGCGCGAGGTGCTGCTGTTCCTCGTCGTGCCGGCCGTCTACCGGCTGGCCCGCGGGCGGGCGGCGGCCACCGTGGCCGGCATCATCGTCACCGTCGGGTCCCTCACGGCCCTCTACGGCATCGTGCAGTACGGCATCCTCGAGTACGACCATCTGGGCCGGCGCCCCCAGGGCTCGATGGGGCACTACATGACCTACTCGGGACTCCTCATGCTGGTCGTCGGCGTGGCCGCCGCGCGCGTCCTGTTCGACGCCCGCAACCGCACCTGGGCCGGCCTCGTGCTGCCGGCGCTGGCGGTCGCCCTGGCGTTGACCTTCACCCGCAGCGCCTGGGTGGGAGCGTGCGTGGCCGTGGGCCTGCTGCTGGTGCTGAAGGACTTCCGGCTGCTGGCGGCCGCGCCGGTGCTGGCCGCCCTCTTCTTCACGCTGGCGCCGGCCGGCGTCACCGATCGCGCGTATTCGATGTTCGATCTGCAGGACCCCACGAACCGCGACCGCTTCGCGATGGGACGCGCGGGCTTGCGGATGGTGCGGGATCACCCGCTGACCGGTGTCGGACCGGACATGGTGCAGCGACTCTACCCGCGCTACCGCGACGAGGCCGCCGTCAACGACACCAACCCCCACCTCCACAACGTACCGCTGCAGATCGCGGCCGAGCGCGGGCTGCCCGCACTCGGCGCCTGGCTCTGGTTCGTGGCGGCCGCGGCGCGCGAGCTGGGCGCGAGGTTCCGGCAGCCGCATGCGCGCGCGGCGGCCGGCGCCGGCCTGGCCGCGCTGGCCGGCATGCTGGCCGCGGGGATGTTCGAGTACAACTTCGGCGACTCCGAGTTCCTGATGTTGCTGCTCGTCGTGGTCACGCTGCCGGCGGCCGGGGCCTGGTCGGAGGCGCCGAGCGGAGCCGTCAGGCGACGATTGGCGGGCTGACACGGCGCCGCGGACGGGAGCCAGCTCATCCGTTCCTGCGCGGCGCCGCCGGCTGGTGGTCGGCAGGATCGCCGGTCCCGGCGGGGGCGCCAACGCTCCGCCTGACGGCGACGACGTCACGCTGAATGCCGGCGAGCCGCTCCTCGGCCGCGGCGAGCCGAGCGTCGAGGCGGTCGAGGCGCGAGCTCAACGCCCGGGACAGGACGGCCAGCTCCCGCTGGAGCCGGGCGCTGACGCTCTGCGCCAGATCGTCTCGTTCGTCGGGCGTCATTCCTCCGCGCGCGTCGCGCTGCCGGTACGGACGGCCCGGGTCCGGGCGACCGCCACGGCGTACTCGACCCTGATTCATAGCCCCCTGCTGCAGCGAATGGTAGTCGCTTAACATGATTTTCTCGCGAATTATGCATTCCATAGTGTGACTTTTTCATGACTATCAACGAGTTTAGGAGCCGCCTCCTGCTATCATTGGTCCGGTGCGGTGCGGCGGAGCCAGCCGTTGCGGAGCGACGACGAGCTGAAGCGCGAGAACGAGGCGCTGCGGAACCGCAGCTCGAATCTGTGCGGGGCTGTCCTGCGCATCAACGCGAGCCTCGAGGTCGCCACCGTCCTGCGCGAGGTCGTCGACAGCTCCCGCGCGCTGACCGGCGCCCGCTACGGCGTGATCACGACCATCGACGATGCGGGGCAGGTCGAGGAGTCCGTCTTTTCCGGGTTCACGCCCGAGGAACGGGAGCAGACGGTCCGCTGGCCCGCCAGGATGCGGCTCTTCGAGCACCTGCGGGACCTGCCGGGCGTGCTGCGACTGTCCAACCTGGCGGCCTACGTCCAATCGCTCGGCTACGCCCCGGAGCCCGTGTGGTGGTCGACGCCCTTCCTGGGCACGCCGATGCGTCATCGGGGCGCGCACGCGGGGCTCTTCTTCCTCGCCGCCAAGGAGGGCGGGGGCGAGTTCACCAGCGAGGACGAGGAGATCCTGGTGCTGTTCGCGTCGCAGGCGGCGGCGGCGATCGCCAACGCCCGCACGCACCGGGACGAGCGCCGGGCACGGGCCAACCTGGAGGCCCTGGTCGAAACGTCGCCGGTGGGCGTTGTGGTCTTCGATGCCAGGACGGGCAGCCCCAGGTCGCTCAACCGCGAGGCGCGGCGCATCGTCGAAGGCCTGCACACGCCGGGCCGCCCGGCAGAAGAGCTGCTGGACGTAGCCACGTTCCGGCGGGCCGACGGGCCGGCCTTCGCTCTCGGCGAGTTTCCGCTGGCGCAGCAACCGGGCGGCGGCGAGACGGTGCGCGCCGAGGAAATCGTGCTCTCGGTTCCCGACGGCCGGAGCGTCACGACGCTGATCAACGTCACGCCGATCCCTGCCGCCGACGGCCAGGTCGAATCGGTGGTGGTCACCATGCAGGACCTGGCGCCGCTCGAGGATCTCGAGCGGCTGCGGACCGAGTTCCTGGGCATGGTGAGCCACGAGCTGCGGGCGCCGCTGACCTCCATCAAGGGCTCGGCCGCCACCGTGCTGAACGCCTCGCAGGTGCTCGACCCGGCCGAGATGCTGCAGTTCTTCCGGATCATCGACGAGCAGGCCAACCACATGCGAAGCCTGATCAGCGACCTGCTGGACGCGGGGCGCATCGAGGCCGGCACCCTCTCGGTCGCTCCCGAGCCGGCGGAGGTGCCCGGCCTGGTGGACCAGGCCCGCAGCACGTTCCTGAGCGGCGGCGGGCGGCACGTCGTTCGCATCGACCTGCCGCCGGACCTACCGCGGGTGATGGCTGACCGGCAGCGCGTCGTGCAGATCTTCAACAACCTCTTCTCCAACGCGGCGCGGCACTCGCCCGAGTCGTCGCCCATCCGGGTCGACGCGGCGCGGGACGGCGTTCACGTTGCCATCTCGGTAGCCGACGAAGGCCAGGGCGTCCCGCCGGAGCAGTTGCCGCACCTGTTCCGCAAGCACGCCGGCGCCGACGCCGCCGGCCGGGAGCGGAGGGCCGGGGGCCACGGCCTGGGCCTCGCCATCTGCAGGGGTCTGGTGGAGGCGCACGGGGGCCGCATCTGGGCCGCGAGCGGCGGAGCGGGCCAGGGCACGCGATTCACCTTCACGCTGCCCGTGGCCGAGGAAGCCGGCGACCGCGCCGCCGCGGGCGGCGCCCCGAGCCGCTCCCGGACGCCCCGGAGGACCGGGGCGGGGGCGCGCATTCTGGTGGTGGACGACGACCCGCAGATGCTGCGCTACGTGCGCGACGCCCTCGCGGCGGCCGGCTACTCCCCGGTCGTGACGGGCGACCCGCGGGAGCTGTCCCGCGTCATCCGGCAGGAGCACCCCCGGCTCGTCCTGCTGGACCTGCTGCTGCCCGGGACGGATGGCATCAAGCTGATGGAGCAGGTTCCCGAGCTGGCCGATCTGCCGATCATCTTCATCTCGGGCTATGGCCGGGACGAGACGATCGCCAGGGCGCTGGAGATGGGCGCCACCGACTACGTCGTCAAGCCGTTCTCGCCGACGGAGCTGACCGCGCGGGTCAAGGCGGCCCTGCGGCGCCGCGCCGATCCGGAACCCTTCGTGCTGGGGAATCTCGCCGTCCACTACCAGCAGCGGCGGGTGACCGTGGCCGGCCGCCCCGTGGCGCTGACGGCCACCGAGTACGATCTGCTGCGCGTCCTCTCGATCAACGCGGGGCGGGTGGTGACGTACGACTCCCTGCTGCGCCGGGTGTGGGCGGGACGGAATCGCGGCATCGGCGACGTGAAGCTGGTGCGCGCCTTCGTGAAGAAGCTCCGCCGCAAGCTGGGCGACGACGCCGGCCGGCCGGCCTACATCCTGACCGAGCGCGGGGTCGGCTACCGCATGCCCGGACCGGGTGACAGCTAGAGCTGGAGCGGGCGGGTCCCCGCCGCGCCCACCCGGAGTACAATGGCGGCCCGTTCGGCGGCTGGACGGCTCGGGCGGCACGGGAGTCTGGCATGAGAATCGCACCTTCCTGGGCGGGCGCACTCCTCGGTGTGGCGGCTTCCGCGGTCGCGCTCTCGGCTGCCGGCCAGCAGCCGGGCGCGGCGGGGCCGTTCACGGGAGAACAGGCCGCGGCGGGCGGCGCGGCGTTTCAGGCCAACTGCGCGTTCTGCCACGGGCCGGACCTGTCCGGCGGACCGTACGCGCCGCCGCTCGCCGGCCCCACGTTCACCGGGGGCTGGAGCCGGCGGACGACGCGCGATCTGATCGAGGCCATCCGCACGATGCCGCCGAGCGACCCTGGCGGGCTGGGCGACGAAGCCCACGCCGACATGGCGGCCTACATTCTGCAAGCGAACGGCGTGGCCTTCGGTCCGACGCCCCTGACGGTGACGACAGCCGCGTCGATCGAGGCGGCGCTGGCCAGCCGGTCTGACGCGGCCGCGCCGCCCGGCGCACCGCTGCGGCCATCCTGCAGCCCGCTGGCCGAACGGCCGGCCGGGGCGGCGGCTGGCGTGCAGGGCTCGCGGTCGAGCAGCGAGTGGCCGCTGTACGGCGGCTCTCCCGCGAACCAGCGCTACTCGACGCTGGCGCAGATCACCGCGAGCAACGTCGCGACGCTCGGCGGCGCCTGGGCGACCCGGCTTCCAGGCCCCACCAACCAGTCCTCGCTCACCATGTCCAACGGCCGGATCTTCGCGGCCCTGATGAACTGCAACGTGGCCGCGCTCGACGCGCAGACCGGCGCGATCGCATGGGTCGCCGCACTGGCGGAGCCGCCCGCGCGGCGCGGCCTGGCGGTTGCCCCCGATCTGGGCCTCGTGCTGGTGGCGGGCGCCAGCGGCACGGTTCATGCCCTCGACATGGCGACCGGCGAGTCCGAGTGGACGCATGCGCTGGCGCGGGATGCCGCCAACGACATGCCCCTGCGGATTACCTCGGCGCCGACCTACGCCGACGGCGTGCTGCTCGTCGCGCTCGCGGGCGGCGACAGCGGCCGCCGGGGCGGCGTCAGCGCCGTCGACGCACGGACCGGCGCCGAGCTGTGGCGCTTCTACGCCATCCCCGGACCGGACGACGTCGGGTTCGAGACGTGGCCGAACAACGAGATGTGGCGGGCCGGCGGCGGCGCGGTGTGGAGCCCGCCGGCCGTCGACCCCGAGCTGGGGCTGGCCTACTTCGGCACGGGCAACCCGAACGGCAATCCGCTGGGGCTGCAGGGACAGCATCCCACGCAGCATCCGGGGCCGCACCCCTCGCACTCGGGCGACCTGCGCCCGGGCGATCAGCTCTTCGCGGCCTCGGTCGTGGCCCTCGACCTCGCGACGGGCGACTACCGCTGGCACTTCCAGCTCACCCGCCACGACATCTGGGACATGGACGTGCCGACGCCCATGGTGCTGTACGACACGACGCTGGACGGACGGCCCCGCAAGGGCATTGCGGTGATGCGCACCGACGGGTACCTCTTCCTGCTGGACCGCGTCGACGGATCGCCGCTGCTGCCGATCGAGGAGCGCCCGGTCCCGCAGGATCCCTTTCAGGTGACGGAGGCCACGCAGCCGTTTCCAGCCGGCGGCGAGCAGGTGGTGCCCAACTGCATCGAGCCGTGGCTCGTGCCGCCCGGGTTCCGGACCGGCTGCTACTTCGACCCGCTCAACCAGCCCGACGTGATGGTGCCTTACATCGGCACCCGGCAGGCCCCGATGGCCTACAGCCCGGAAACGGCGTACTTCTACGTGGGGGCGGCCGTCTTTCCCTGGTGGGCGACGCGGTTCGGCGTCTCGTACAACGAACCGGGCATTCGGTGGTACGGATTGATCACGGCGGTCGACTCGCGCACGAACACGATCGCGTGGCAGCGGCGCTCCCCGTATCCCAAGGCGCACGGCGGCGGCATGCTGGCAACCGCGGGCAACCTCGTGTTCCACGGCGAGGTGGACGGCACCGTGCAGGCACTCGACGCTGCGACCGGCGAGCTGCTGTGGCAGTTCCAGACCGGCCTGGGCGCCGACTCGGCCCCCGTCATCACCTACGAGCTGGACGGCGAGCAGTACGTCGCCCTCGCGCCGAGCGGCGGGGGGTCGACGCATGGGCCGGCGATGGGCGCCAGGTCGACCGGCGACGCCGTGTGGGCCTTCAAGCTCGGGGGGACCGTGCGACCGGCCAGTCCGCCTGCGCCGCTGCCGATGGTGCAGACCTTCGAGGGGCACGGGCCGGTCGAGAGGACGACCGCGATCGTCATCGACTTCGAAGAGCGGCGGAAGGACACCATCCGGCCGCCGGGCCTCGAGATCGACGACTACGAGACGTTCGAGCCGCGGCGGGTGCAGGTGGCGGCGGGCGAGCAGGTCATCTGGACGAACACCGGCGAGGCGCCGCACACGATCTCCGTTCGCCAGCAGAGCTGGACGACCGGACCGATCGCGCCGGGCGCGACCGGCTCGATCCGCTTCGACACGCCCGGCAGGTACGTGTACACGTGCGAGCGGCATCCCTGGCACCAGGGAGAAGTCACCGTCCTGCGCTAGGGAGGGTTGGTTGGGCGGCAATCGGAGCCGCAGGCGACGATTTCCGGGCTAGCGGCCCGTCTCGAGCCACTCCACGATGCGGGGCGTCACGAATTCCGGCATCTCGCGGTGCGGCCCGTGGCCCACGCCGGGCAGCACGTGAATCGTCAGCGGTCCGTCGACCCAGTCCCACATCCCGTTCACCGAAGGGTTCAGGAAGAACGGCCCGTTCTTCCCGTAGATGAACAGCGTGGGCGCCTCGACGGGCGGGAACTCGTCGTACTTGAACCCGACCGACTCGGTTGCCAGGGTCGTGGGCGCCGTCGGCCAGTTCGTCTTGTAGAAGCCGACCACCGAATCGGTGTCGAGACAGGCGGCCGCCTCCCTGCGCAACTGCGCCAGGTGCGCGGGCTCGTCCGGGTCGCGCGGCGCCGCGCGGACACCGTTGCCGAAGTCCTCGCCGGCCTGCGGATACACCTGCATGTTCCGCTGGAACAGGTTCGCCTGCTGCTGCGCCGGGTTGTCCATCAGCTCCCGCAGCAGCCCGCCCGGGTGCACGGTGCCCAGCGAGATCAGCCGCTCCGTCTGCTCGGGGCGCGTCATCGCGAAGTGCCAGGCGTAGAGCCCCCCGCTGTCCTGCCCGAGGATCGTCGCCCTGTCCTCGCCGAAGTGCTCGATGAGGGCGCTGATGTCCTCGGAGACCCGCTCCGCGGCGTAGCTCTCGTAGCCCGCCGGCTTGCCGCTCATGTCGGTGCCGCGCGTGGACATGGCGACGACGCGGTACTTCTCGGCCAGCATCGGGATTTGATGCCGGTAGTCGTGCCACGGCGAGGCGACGCCGTGCACCAGGATCACCAGCGGTCCTTCGCCGGCCGTGTGGTACACGATCCTGACCCCGTTCGAGTCGACCGCCACCTCGGTGGCGACGACCGACTCGCCCCGCCAGTCGGTGACCTGCACCGCGGGCGCGCTGACGCAAGGCTTCTTCGTCAGCCACATCAGCCCGAAGTTCGCGTAGGCCTCCCGGTCGACCGAGATCTCCTGGTTGACGCGGTAGCCCTCGGGCGAGACGAAGTACGACCGGCCCCGCAGCGCGTAGGTCCTGGCGCCATGCTCGATCTCGGGCGTCTCCCAGAACGCGCTGTAGTACCCGCCCAGGTCGCCGCCCACGGGGCCCGTCTGCAGGAGAGCGAACCCGGCGTCGTAGACGACGTAGCGGACGAGGTGCTGGCCGCCCAGGCCGTACTCGTAGAAGATCATCCCCTCGCCGGAGACCGCCGTCCCGTCCCGGCCCTCCAGGTAGACCTCGACCTTCAGGAAGCGGCTGTCGATGTGCGTGACCCGCTCGATGCCCGTCAGCGGCCCGGGCGGGAACAGCCCCACGTCGTCGGGCGGAGTCCACTCGACCTCCCACACGCCGAGGAGGTAGCGCGGGTCGAACGGCTGCGCCATGTCGTCGCTGCTGGTCGGTCCATCCTGCGCGGCGGCGCGCGGCGGCGCCGCGCCCACCGCGGCGACGACCAGCAACACGGCGACCAAGCTCCTCTGCATCATCAAGACGGGGCTTCAATCAGACGGGGCTTTGCCCCGAACTCCATCTTTCGCCGTCCGATTCCGTCCCGTCAAGGCCGCGGCCGACCAGGCTAAATTCCCCTGTAAAATGGGGTTGCTGGACTGGTCACATTTCTGACTCGTGCAGTGCGAGCCGGAGATTGCCGCCTCATTCCGAAGAAGAATTGTACATGGAATACCCTATTGGATCCCCCGCCAGCCGCCGCCGGAAGACCAAGCCCAGGGGCCGCCATCCCGACAAGGCCCTCTCGGCCGCCTTCTGCCGAACCGTCGCCGAGCCCGGCAGATACTGCGACGGCCAGGGATTGTACCTCCACGTCGACCCGTCCGGGGCGCGCCGCTGGGTACAGCGCCTCGTCATCGGCGGCCGCTCCCGCGCGCTCGGTCTCGGCAGCTTCGCCCTCGTCTCGCTGGCCGAGGCCCGCGAGAAGGCGCTCGCCAACCGCAAGCTCGCCCGCGCGGGCGGCGACCCGCTGGCGGCCCGGCGCCGCGCCCGCGCCATGCCGACCTTCGAGGAGGCGAGCGCCAAGGTGATCGCCATCCACCGCGCGGCCTGGAAGCCCGGGGGCAGAAACGCGCAGCGATGGGAGGCGACGCTGCGCGAGTATGCGCACCCGCGCCTCGGCGCCAAGGGCGTCGACCGGGTGACCACGGCCGACGTGATGGCGGCGCTGCTGCCCATCTGGACGCGCAAGCCGGCCACGGCCCAGCAGGTGCGCCGGCGCATCGGCACGGTCATGAAGTGGGCCATCGCCCAAGGCTACCGCAACGACAACCCGGCCGGCGAGGCGATCACGGCGGCGCTGCCGAAACCGCCCGCCGCCGTGCGGCACCAGCCGGCGCTGCCCCATGGCGAGGTCGGCGGCGCGGTTGACGCCGTTCGGGCCTTGCCGGCGTGGGCCGGGCTGAAGCTGGCCTTCGAGTTCCTCGTGTTGACCGCCGCGCGGTCCGGAGAGGTACGGCTGGCGACGTGGGACGAGATGGATGTCGGCGCCCGGGTGTGGACTGTGCCGGCCGCCCGGATGAAGGCCGGGCGCGAGCACCGGGTGCCGCTTGCCGGCCGGGCGGTCGAGGTCCTCGGCGAGGCGCGGCAACTGCCCGTCGAGGCGACCGCGGGCGCGCCGGCCGGTCTGGTGTTTCGGAGCCGGCGCGGCAAGCCGCTCCACGACGCGATGGTCTCGCAACTGGTCAAGCAGGCGGGCGTGGCGGCCGTGCCGCACGGCTTCCGCTCGTCGTTCCGGGACTGGGCGGCCGAGGAGACGAACCACCCGCGCGAGGTCATCGAGGCGGCGCTTGCGCACGTCGTGGGCAACCAGACCGAGGCGGCCTACGCGCGCTCGGACCTGTTCGATCGGCGCCGGCGGCTGATGGACGAGTGGGCCGCCTATCTCGCGGCAACCCGTCGTCCGCGTTGAACGACCTCCGGAGACCCGGCCCGGGGGGGCATAGTGGGGAGCATCGATCCATCATGCGAACCTCCCGTCTCCGCCCAGGTGGCCGGCAAGGCAAGAATCGCGCGCGTTTTGCAGCACCGAACAGGCTCCGATCGCGGACCGCGCGGCGCCGGATGCATCGCGCGCCAGCGGAGCCGCGCATGAGCGGGCGCAGGACGAACGCGTCGCGGACGGGCGGCCTGGTGGCGCTCGAACCGCTCGAGCGCCACGGCGCGGGCGCGCTGGCCGGCAAGGACCAGGCCGTCGCAGACCGTCTGGCGCGTGTGGGCTGTCCGGAGCGTCCGGCCCTCGACCGTGTTTCGCGGGAGGACGATCCGGCCACGCGGTCCGGCGTGCTCGGCGACCTTCGCCTCGAGCGCACGTGCTCGACACCTCGTCTCACCAGCCCAGCGAAGCCTGGCCGCGCAGCGCGTTGCTGGCCCCGCCCGCCTGCGGGCTCTCGCTGCGGAGCACGTCGACGCCCACCTCGACGAGCAAGCCGCCCGTCTCGAGCACCCCGAGGCCGTAGCCGACCCGGTAGTCCCGGCTGTGCTCCGAGGTGGAGAAGCCGGCCCGCGGCGTCCCCACGAAGCGGCTGCCCACCCGCAGGCCGTAGCCGACCTCGCCGTTGAGCCGGTAGCCCTGCGCGGCGCCGCCGTGCGCCATGCCCGCCATGGTCTCGCGGCCCCACAGCGCCGCGACCCCGCTCTGCGCCTGCCCGCCCCACGACGGCGCCACCCGCGCGGTGACCCCCAGCGGCGTCGACGGCGTCGGGTCGTAGCTCACCGACAGCGCCATGCCCCGCTCGGAGAACCCCTCGGCCTCGTGCACCAGCAGCGTCCGCACGTGCACGTCCACCGCCAGCCCCGTCCCCGAGTCGGCGAAGCCGAGGCCCGCGCCCACGTCCATGCCGGCGCCGGTCTCGGCGTCCCCGCCGTCGTAGCGCAGCCCCACCTCGACGCTTGGCCTGAGCGACAGCCGCCCGCCCAGCGCGAGGGGGCGCGACCCCTCCAGCCCCAGGCGCCGCTGCCAGACGCTCGCCTCGGTGGCCTCGAGGCCGGCGATGGCGCCGGTGGTGGTGCGCGTCAGGCGCGTATCGGTCTCCAGCGCCAGCATGACGCCGCCCAGTTGCCGCAGCGTGAGCAATTCGCTGCGGGCCCCGGCCGCCACCATGCTCAACCCGAGCTCGGCCGTCAGCGCGTCTTCGTTCTCCGGCGTCAGGGTCAGCACGCCGGCGCCGTAGCCCGCCGCCGCCCAGACCGATATGCGGTCGGTCACGTCGTAGCCCACCCAGGGGAACAGGCCCGTCAGCTTCGATTCGATCTCGCCGCTGTGGACCCCCGCGCTGTAGCCGCCGCTGCCGCGGCTCATGGCCAGGGCCAGCCCGGTGCGCCAGCGCCTCGACACCCAGTCGATCCCCACCATGCCGGTCGCCACCTCGCCGTCGAGCGACAGCGCGCCGTCCTGTCCGCCGAAGTGCGACACGGCGCCCCGTCCCCACACCGCCCCGAAGCCGCCGCCGCCGCCGCCTTCGTCCGCGTTGCCGACCGTCAGCGAGAAGGCCGACGAGGTGAACAGGTCGCGGGCCGTCGACCCCTGCTGCGGACCGCCGTTGCCCATCTGCTGCTCGTCGTCGGTCCAGCCGGCGAGCAGCTCGAGCTCGCGCTGGAACGCCGCGCGGCCGCCGAGCTGCCAGTTGCCGAATTCTTGCGCCGCCTCCTCGCTGATGCCGCCGAGCCGATGGCCCCCGAGGGTGGCCTGGAAGCCCGGCTGCGGCACTGCGCGCAGCCGCTCCTGCACGCCGTCGAGCACGTGCCCGGACACCGTGCGTCCGAAACGCGCCGCCCACGCCTTCACCCAGGCCGGGTCGGCGGCCGTGACCGTCACCGTGACCGTCTGGCCGGCCTCGCCGCCGTGGGGGTCGCGGGCCGTGACCGTCACCACCACGGCGCCCGCCCCCACGCCGGTGAGGGTGAGCAGGTCGCCCGCCACGCCGGCGGTCGCCACCTCGGGGTTCGACGACACGGCCGCGTAGGTGAGCGGGTCGCCGTCGGGGTCGTCGAAGTACGGCGTCAGGTCGAGCGGCTCGCTCGCCGTGCCGGCCAGCACGGTCTGCGCCGGCAGCGGCTGCGCCACCTCGGGCGCGGCGTTCGTCCGCACGGTCAGCGTCAGCGGCTGGCTGGCCTCCGCGTCGAAGGGGTCGGTGGCCGTCACGACGACGACGGCCTCGCCCGCCGCCACGGCGCGGAGGGTCAGCTCGCTGCCGCCCTCGGCCACCTCGGCGACGGCGACGCCGACGTTGTCCGACACGGCCGCGAAGGTGAGCGGGTCGCCGTCGGGGTCGGCGAAGTACGGCGTCAGGTCGAGCGGCTCGCTCGCCGTGCCGACCAGCAGGGTCTGCGCCAGGAGCGGCTCGGCCACCTCGGGCGCGGCGTTGGTCCGCACGGTGAGCGTCAGTGGCTGGCTGGCCTCCGCGTCGTAGGGGTCGCGGGCCGTCACCACGATGGAGGCTTCGCCCACTGCCACGGCGCGGAGGGTCAGCTCGCTGCCGCCCTCGGCCACCTCGGCGACGGCGACGCCGGCGTTGTCCGACGCCGCCGCGTAGGTGAGCGGGTCGCCGTCGGGGTCGTGGAAGTACGGCGTCAGGTCGAGCGGCTCGCTCGTCGTCTCCGCCAGCAGGGTCTGCGGCGGCAGCGGCTCCGCGGCCTCGGGCGCGCCGTTCGTCCGCACCGTCACCGTCATGGGCTGGCTGGCCTGCTCGCCGTCGGGGTCGGTGGCCGTCACGATGACGACGGCGGCGCCCGCCGCCACGGCGCGGAGGGTCAGCTGGCTGCCGCCCTCCGGCACCTCGGCCTCGAGCACGCCGGCGTCGTACGACACCGCCGCGAAAGTGAGCGGGTCGTCGTCGGGGTCACGGAAATACGGGGTCAGGTCCAGCGGCTCGCTCGTCTCGCCGGCCAGCAGGGTCCGCGGCGGCAGCGGCTGCGCCACCTCGGGCGCGGCTATCGTCCGCACCGTCACCGTGAGGGACTGGCTGACCCGCTCGCCGCCGGGGTCGCGGGCCGTCACGACGATGACGGCTTCGCCTGCCGCCACGCCGCGGAGCGTCAGCCAGTTGCTGCCCCGCGGCAGGTCGGCGATGGCGACGCTCGCGTCCTCCGACACCGCAGCGAAGGTGAGCCGGTCGCCGTCGGGGTCGGCGAAGTACGGCGTCAGGTCGAGCGGCTCGCTCGTCGTGCCTGCCGCCACGGTCCGCGGCGCAAGCGACTCGGCCGCCTCGGGCGCGGCGTTCGTCCCTCGCGGCGTGTCCCGCTCCCCCACACCGGCGCCGCTGGGGCCGGCGGCTTCGTAGCCCAGGACGAAGGCGGAGAAAGCCGGGGTCGTGCCGCAGACCATGCCGCCGTCGGTGGTGGTGGGCAGCGGCGTCCAGCGCGTGCCGTCGTAGCGCAGCACCCGAAGCGGCCGGCCGCCAGCTTCCTGGCGGAGCAGCGGGGTGGGCTCCAGGCAGACCTGCGCCCCGGCGGGGAGGGGCGGGTCCACCACGATGTCCAGGCCTTCCTGGCCCGTGCTGGTGAATCTGTACCGCGACGAGGTCTCGGGGGTGCCGCCTTGCAGGGAGCGCACGGTGAACTTGGCCTTGGCGGGGATCTCCGTGGTGCCGGGCACGATGATGCGCCAGTTGAGCCCGGTCGGGAGGGAAAGCTGAGTGACCGTGTATGTATCGCCGAGCGGGGTGGTCAACTGACCGCTGCTCCCACGGTCTATCACCTGGTTGGCCGCGGCGCCGCCCGGGGTGGCCTGCGCCCGCGCCGAGGGTCCCGCGGTGCCGTCCTTGAGGGCACGCAGCTCGAAGGTGTAGGTCGTGCCGTTGGCGAGGTCGGTGAGCGTATGCTCGGTGGTAGCGGCGTCGCTGCCGGTGATCGCCGTCCAGTCCGGGCTCCACGTCGTGCCCCCGTCCGTGCTCTGCCGGTACTCGTAGGCGGTCACCGGATGATGGACGTTGGGCAGTGTCCATGTGAGCCGCACCTCCCGGTTGCCCGGATTCGCCCTCAATCCCGCCGGTCGTTGCGGCGCGTCGGGATGCACGGGCCTGGCCCGCACGGTCGGGGTGGCCGCCCCCTGCCCGTTGGCGTTCTCCGCCCGCACCGCGAAGGCGTAGGTGGTGTTGTTGACCAGGCCGGTCACCGTGTACCCGGCTTCGTTGGCGCCGCCCGAGCCGCTGTCCGGGACGTCCGTCCAGGTGGGCGTGGCCGCGTCCGCGTTCGAGGTGTACTCGTAGCCGGTGACGGGGCTGCCGTTGTCGCTGGCCGGCACGGTCCAGGTGAGCGTCACCTCGGCGTCGCCCGGGGCCGCAACCAGGCTGGCCGGGGCCGCGGGCAGGCCGGGCGTGACGGTGACGGCGTCGGAGGCGGGGCCCGGGTCGGCCGTGCGGTCGCCGTCGTGGTCGTTCACCGCGCGGATCCGGAACGTGTAGGCGGTTCCGTTGGTCAGGCTCCCGACCGTATGGCTGGTCGTGCTGTCGTCGCTGCCCGTGATATCGACCCAGGCCGCGTCGCCCTGCTTGACCTGGTACCCGGTGATGCTGGCGTCGTGCGGGTCGTCCCAGGTGAGCGTCGCCCCGGCGTTGTCCGGCGCGGCCGACAGGCCCGTGGGCTTGGCCGGAGCCCCGCCCAGCGGGGTGGCGGTCACCGCCGCGGAGACCGGGCTGACGCCCGAGTCGTTCTCCGCCTGGATCCCGAAGGTGTAGCAGCCCGTGGTGAAAGTCGGGGAACGGGCCTGGCCTGGGCGCGATCGAGCCCGTAGACTGAACAGCTATGGCGATGGGCAAGAAACCGGCCGCGCGACCAGGGGCGCCGCTGTGGGTGACGACGGCGGATTTGCCGACGAACGCGGGGCATCCGTTCTTCGAGCGTCTGAACCGGGTTCTGGACGAGGCCGGGTTCGACGCGTTCGTCGAGGGGCTGTGCGCGGTGTTCTACGCGACGCGGATGGGGCGGCCGAGCCTGCGTCCTGGGCGGTATTTCCGGATGCTGTTCATCGGCTACTTCGAGGGTCTGTCTTCGGAGCGTGGGATTGCGTGGCGGGTGGCCGACTCTCTGAGCCTGCGGTCGTTCCTGGACCTGGATGTGACCGAGGCGGCGCCGGACCACTCGACGCTGTCGCGGACGCGTCGTCTGATCGACGACGAGACGCACGAGGCGGTATTCACGTGGGTTCTCGAGCAGTTGTCGGCGGCGGGTCTGGTCAAGGGGAAGACGGTGGGCGTCGATGCGACGACGCTGGAAGCGAACGCGGCGATGCGGAGCATCGAGCGGCGGGACACGGGAGAAAGCTACGAAGCGTTCCTTCGGCGCTTGGCGGAGGCGTCTGGGGTGGAGACCCCGACGCGGGCGGATCTGGCTCGGTTCGACCGGTCTCGCAAGAACAAGAAGACGTCGAACAAGGACTGGCAATCGCCGCAGGACCCGGACGCGAAGATCGCGAAGATGAAGGACGGCCGGACGCACTTGGCTCACAAGGTCGAGCACGGGGTCGACATGGAGACGGGGGCCATCGTGTCGGTGACGGTGCAGGATGCATCGGACGGCGATACGGCCACGCTGCCGGAGACGCTGACCGCGGCGGCCGAGCAGGTGGAGTTGGTGCAGCCGGACGGTCGAGGGGTCGAAGAGCTGGTCGCTGACAAGGGGTATCACAGCGACGAGACGCTGGTGGCTCTCGGCGAGGTCGGGGTTCGGAGCTACGTATCGGAGCCCGAGCGCGGCCGGCGCGTCTGGCAGGACAAGAAGACGGGAGAGACGCCGCCGGCGAAGCGTGCTGCGCAGCAGGCGTTGTATGCGAACCGGCGGCGTGTGCACGGGCGGCGGGGTCGTCGCCTGCAACGCTGCCGGGGCGAGATGGTGGAGCGTACTTTCGCGCACATGTATGAGACGGGGGGCATGCGTCGGGTGTTTGTGCGCGGTCACGAGAATGTCCGCAAGCGGGTGCTGATCCAGGCGGCTGCCTGCAACATCGGGATGCTCCTGCGGCGCCAGACCGGCATCGGTACGCCCCGGAGCCTGCAGGGGCGGGCTTTTTCGGCGATTTTCCGCCTGATCGACCGCCTGATCGACCACTGGGGGCGTCTGACGCGTCCCTGGGGCCTCAAATGGACACCGCCGGCGCCCGTCGGCTCAATTACTCATCGCCAAGCGGCCTGAACAGCAGGGCTCGGCGAACCGACTTCTACCTCGGGCTGCTCTAACCGGCTCCTCCTGCCACCGGCATTTTCTGCTCCCGCGACAGACCATCCCGGCCGTGTTTCGGCCCTCGTTCCCGTGCGCGCTCTGGATCACCTTCGCGCTGTTCTCGATGTCAGGTTTCGCTCCCCGCGGCCGTTGTTGTTCGGTGACCCGAGATCGTCGTTTCGTGCCTTGGGATCTCGCACGCTCGTTCCTCGCGGGGCAGGGGCGCGCTGGCGCGATACTGGTCGGCAGGCGGCATGCTCACCGCAGGTGGTCAGGGTGGTGACTCTCCGATGGTGGTGCGTACCGACCAATTCGAGCGGTCATGCCTGGCGGATGTCGCGCCAGAGTGCCGCTGGAACGTAACGGGAAAGGTGACCGACGTTCGTCGTGGCGACGACGCCGTCTGTCGACCCGATGGTCGCGACTTGAGCCGCGAGAATGACGTCGCCATCGAGCGCCCTGTCGTCGGCAGTCGGTTGGCCCCGCTGACGAGCGTCTGCCCAGAACGCGGCTGCTTGCCGCATCGCCGCAGTCGTGAGCGGCAGGTACTCAACGAGTTCAACAATCGCATCGAGCCGTCGGAGCCCTTGCTGGCGGCGACCCCGCAGCAGCTCGCGGCGTACTTCGTAATCTGCGATCTCCGGCAGGACGACACGCGCACCGGCTGCGGCGAGCGCCTGAAGCCACTGGGCGCAAGCCAAGCTCTCCGGCGATCGCTTCGGGTTCGTCACCAAGCCCAGCGGCCCGGCGTCGAGTGCGACCACCAGACTCACCAGGTGACGCCCTTGTGCTCTGTCGGGAAAAACTGACGGGCGGACAGACGGTCTTCGTCCAACGCACGCACGAGGTACTCGCCGGTCTCTCGTTGTTCGCCCGCGTTGTCCTCCTCTTCAATCCAGGATTGAAGAAGGGACACAAGATCCGCAGCCTGACCGTCGCCCGGTACGTGCCGAGCGAGCAGGCGTAGCGTGTACTCATCGGCGGACACGCCGTGCTTTCGAGCTGCGCGTTGCAGGCGGTGTCCAAGTTCCGGGGTCAAGTTGAGTGTCACGTCCATTTCCCAGCCACCTCCCGCCGCTCCGGTCGTGCGAGCCGTCGTTCGTCGAACGCGGTTACACGAGGCTGATCCTTGCCAGCCGGCCACGCACCGGGCATCTGCTGCCGGCAACCCGTACTACTGTAGCGGCGCGCGGCTGTCACCGTCGAGCAGGAGTCGGATCGGGCCTCGGTCGTGGACAGAGTCACCAAAGGGGCCATCGAGCTGCGCCATCCCTGCTGCAACTCGCAACGTCTCTGCCAGCCGGACTGCCAGCCGTTTCTGATGCTGCCAGCCGTTTTCTGACGTTTTCTGACGTTTTCAGATCACGAATTCTCCAATAAAACCGGGGTTGTTGGGGTTTCGGCCTTTTCGTGATCGGTTCCGGAGGCCGACGCTCTATCCAGCTGAGCTACGGGCGCTGGGTGGAGAAGAGCGATTCTAGCATGCGCGGCCGCGTGTCGGCCGGCACCGTCCGCCGCTGACGATTCCAGGGAACACACCGGCTGTTCTCCACGTATCTCTACGTGTCACGGAATCGTCCGCCCATGTCCGCGTGCGGTCAGGAGGGGAAGCATGCTCCGTTCATCGATGATCGCCGTCGTCGCAGTCGGGTTGGCCGGCCTGCTCGCCCTCGCGCAGGCCGATGTCGGCGGGAGCTGGACGCTCACCATCTCCGATCCCCTGGGGATGAACAACGAGGTGCCGTTGACGCTCGAGCAGGACGGCGCGACGCTGACCGGCCGCGCGGGCGAGTCGTCCCTCGAGGGGGCTGTCGACGGCGACCGCATCACCATGTCCTACGAGGTCGACAGCGCGCAGGTGGGCATGCTCATGCTGGCCTTCAGCGGCCGGATCGACGGCTCCAGCATGAGCGGATCGGTCGCGTTCGGCAGGTACGCCAGCGGAAGCTGGACGGCCGTCAAGGCGGAGTGACGGCGGCGGCGAGGTGGCGCGCCCGGAGGGATTTGAACCCCCGACCTACGGGTTCGAAGCCCGGCGCTCTATCCAGCTGAGCTACGGGCGCGCATCGTCGTTGCCCATCTTAGGCCGAACCCTCCGCCTCCCGCAACGGCGTCCACCGTCGCGCCGCCGGGCTCCACGGCCGCCGGCCGCGGGCGGCCCTCACAGCCCGGCCTGCGCCTTGACGTAGCGGGCCACCTGCTCGTGCGTGGCGAACCAGACGTCGCCGCGCGCCCTGATGTGCTCGATCAGCTCCTCGAGGATGACCATGCGCGAGCGGTGGCCGATGATGTGCGGGTGCGTCGTGAGCAGGAACATCGTTCCTTCCTCGTACGCCTTGTCGAACTCGTCGATGTAGACCTGCAGCAGCTCGCGCGGCGGCGTGTAGCTGGCGCCGCGTGGGTTCAGCAGGGGTGCGTCGTCGAGGATCCACTCCACCGGCAGCTCCACGATGCCGGTCGGCTCGCCGTGCTGGAGCAGCTCGTAGGGCCGGTCGTCTGCCATCAGCGAGCTGTCGTACAGGAACCCGAGCCCCCTGATGATGTCGAGCGTGTTGGGGCTGAAGTCCCAGGACGGGGCGCGGTAGCCGACGGGCCGGCGTCCGGTGGCCTCCTCCAGGTAGTCGGTCGCCCGGCGGACGAACTCGCGCTCGGTCTCCGCGTCGAGGGCGCTGTTCAGCTCGTGGATCCAGCCGTGCACGCCGAACTCGTGCCGGCCCGAGGCCTGGATGACCTCGACCATCTCCGGGTGCAGCACGAGGCTCATCGCCGGAATGAAGAACGACGCCGGGATCTCGTGGCGGTCCATGAGGTCGACGACGCGCTGCAGGCCGACCCGCGCCCCGTACTCGCCCTGCGACAGCGCGCCGATGGACGGCTCGGCGTTGCGCACGATGGTCGTGGTGTGGTTGTCGACGTCGAACGAGATCATGACCGCGACGCGGGCGCCGTCGGGCCAGGCGGCGGGCTGCAGGCTGCGGCCGGCGCTCACGCGGCCGGCGATGGCCCGCACCTCGTCGATGTCCAGGTGGAGGCCGGGCTGGCGCGACTGGGCGTCCGCCCCGCCGGCCAGCAGGCCCACGGCCAGCAGGCCCGTGGCGCCGGCGGCGGCTGTTCTTGCAATGTGCGTCCAGGTCATGGTCGTTGCTCCTCGCCCTCAGGTTCGTGGTACAGGCCGACGTCGTCGAACCACAGCGTGCCCGCCGTGCCGGCCGGCACGGAATCGACGTCGACGATGAAGATGACGGCCTCGATTTCGTCGAGGTCGAGGCGGCCGTCGGTCGCGGGGTCCCGCGACCGCAGGCGGCCGAACGGGACGCTCAGCCGTTGCCACTCGGCGGTCGCCTTCAGCGAGGCCGACCACCACTCGCTGCCGTCGGCCGAACGGGGATTGCGGTCGCGGAGCTGGACCCACAGGCGGTACTCGCCGTCGGCCCGCAGGGACAGCGCAAGTCCCGCGTAGCTCGAAAGATCCCGCGGCGCGCGGCTCGTGAGCGCGACGTACGGCGACGGCGTCGCGCGCGTCCGCGCGCCGAGCCGGTAGGCGACCCGGGCGGCCGCACCGTCCGCGCCGGCGCCGCGCGGCTCGATCGACACGGCGATCGACGACGTGGGATCGGACGCCGGCGCGAAGATCGATCCGTTCTCGAACCTGTCCAGGTACGCGGCGGCGGCGCCGGCGGGCGGGGGCGGCGGCAGCGCGGCGCGCGCCCGGCGCCGGCGGCTCTCGGCGTCGTCGAACACGTAGATCGGGTTCGACAGGATCCAGGGCACGTCCCAGCCGGGCAGGCTCACCTCGACCCGGTAGACGCCGCTGCCCGCCGCCGCTGCCGCGACGGCGCCGCTCCCGGCCGCCGCGACGGCGCCGTCCTTCAGCAGGCGGAACCGTGCGCGTGGGCCGCCCACGCCGCCCGCGCGCAGCGTGAGGGCCGGATGCGGCCGGACGGTGTCGCCCATCGTCCACGTGCGGTCGCCGCGCTCGGCGGCGAAGACGAAGCCGTTCGCTGGGGCAATCGCGTCGATGCCGACGAACAGGCGTCCGCGGGCCAGGGCGTCCACGATCGTCCGGCTGTCGCGGGCCGCGTCCCCGGTCAGCGGGGCATCCAGCAGCACGTGGTTCCGGACCACGCTGAAAACGGACTCGTAGGACGGCAAGCGCGTGTGCGCGTCGGCCCCGGCGATGCCCGCGGCGTGCCGCCGGCTTAGCAGCTCGTCCCACAGCGCCAGGGCGGCCGGCCTCGTCAGCAATCTCGCGAGCGCGTGGCCGCTTCGCAGCGGGTAGACGAACAGGCTGGAGAGCAGGTTCAGGCGCGGCGCCGAGCGCCACTGCGTGTCGCCGTTGAGCACCTCGAGACCCCACCCTCCGGGCAGTGCTCGCGCCTTCCAGCGGAGGTCGTCCCGCGGACTGGTCGGGTGCGCGACCAGCGCCGTCCCGCCCAGCGCCGCGACGTCCCGCAGCACGTCGGCCGCGGTGGGCGGGAAGCGATAGCCGGGCTCGTCGAGGCCGAGCGCGAGCAGGTGGCCGGCGTGCGTGGAGATCTCGGTGCCCACGATCAGCAGCAGGTCGCCCGCGTAGCCCTCCGCCGGCTTGGCGCCGAACGTGTTGTGATCGGTCACGACGACGAAGTCCAGCCCGGCGCGGCGGGCCGCGGCCGCGACGTGCTGCACGCTGCCCGCGCCGTCGGAGTGCGTCGTGTGCACGTGGACCGCGCCGACGACCTCGGTCCCGCGGCCCCGGGGCGGCGGCGGGCGGCCGGCGGCGGTGTCGGTGGGCCGGGCGGCCAGCGCCCAGGCGCCGAGCCCGACGGCGGCCGCCGCGACGGCCAGCCGGGGCAGCCGGGCCCGACGGGGTTTCCTCATGGCTCGGCCCCATCGTACAACGGGCCCGTGGGGCGGTCGGCCCTCGGGATCACCGGGTGCGCCGGTCGTAGGCGAGCGCCGCCTCGAGCCGCGCGGGCTCCGAGTTGCGGAAGGCCGCCCACAGGTCGCCCACCTGCTCGAGGCGGGTGAAGATGGACCGCACCGTGAAGTCGGCCGGGTCGAGGCCGCCCCGCGCGCCCTCGCGCACCTCCCGCCAGGTGAGCGGCGTGGACACGCCGGCGAACGCGCTCGCGCGGGCGCTGTAGGCGGCCGCCAGCGTCTTGCCGTAGATGTTCTGGAGGTAGTCGATGTAGACGGCGCCCGCCCGGCGGCGCCGGACGGTGCGCTCGACGGTGGCGGCGTCCGGGTGCCGGCCGGCGACGACGGTGGCCACGATCTGGCAGAAGATCTGGCCGGCCTCGTAGGGCGTGTCCGGCGGCAGCGGAATGTGGATGTGGAGTCCGCTCGCGCCGGACGTCTTCGGGAAGCTGGGCGTGCCCAGCGTCTCGAGCTCGTCGTGCAGCCAGCAGGCGACGTCGAGCACCCGCGCGAACGGGGTGCCGGGCGGCGGATCGAGGTCGAGGGCGACATGGTCCGCCGCCGTGAGGGAGGGCAGGCGGCAGAACCAGGGATCCTGGGAGATGACGGCGAGCTGGGTCATGTAGACCAGCGTCTGGAGCTGGCCGCCGACCAGGTACGGCACCTCCGAGCCGGCGGTCTCCGCGTGCTCCCGCACGCTCGCCGCCCGCACGCCGTCGGGCAGCGTGTCCGGGGCCCGGTGCTGGTAGAACGACTTGCCCTGGATGCCGTTCGGGAACCGCTTCATGACGAGCGGCCGGTCGGCGACGACCGGCCGCAGGTACGGCGCGACGCGCAGCGTGAAGCGGAGCAGCTCGCCCTTGGTGATGCCCGGCTCGGGCCAGAACACCTTGTCGAGATTGCCGACCGGCACGCGCGCCCCGTCCGGCAGCACGAGCGTGCCCCGCGCCCGCCGCTGCTCGAGGTCGGCGACCGTCTCGAGCAGCTTCCCGAGCGCGGGATCGGCCGGCGGCGGCGCCGGACCGCGTTGCGCGGCGCCGGCTGCCGGCGCCGCGCGCGCGCGGCGCTGCCGCGGCGGGACGGCCGCGGCCGTCCCGCCGTCGCGCAGGCGGAGGTAGACGGGGTGGCGCAGCAGGCCGTCGAAGGTCCACTCCGTGAACCTGACCTCCGCGACCAGCACGGGCCGGACCCAGTGGTGCCCCCCGCCCGCGGCCGGCGCGTCCGCGAACGGCGGCCGGTCCACGGCGAGCTCGGCCAGACGGGCGGCGATGCCCTCGAGGTCGGCCTGCGTGAAGCCCGAGCCCACCTGTCCCGCGAAGACGAGCGGCGGCGTCGGGGTCGCCGCCGGCCGCCGGTTGGCGGCGCCGGCCGGCGCGTCCGCGGGGCGGCGGCCCAGCAGGAGCGCCCCGAATCCCGAGCGCGTGCCCGCGGGATCGGTCCAGCCGCCGACGACGAACTCGGCCGTGCGCGTGAACTTGAGCTTGCGCCACGCGGCGTGCCGCCGGCCGGCCAGGTAGGGCGACTGCGGCTCCTTGGCGACGAGCCCCTCCCAGCCGCGGCGCTCGGCGCGGCGGCGCAGCCGGCTGCCGCCCCCGCTGGTGCTGGCGGTCACGCGCAGGGTGCGCGACCCGGTGCGCCGCAGGCGCGCCTCGAGCCGCTGCCGCCGCTCCGTGAAGGCGCACGCGCGCAGGTCGTCCGCGCCGTCGCGCAGCAGGTCGAAGGCGATGAACGCCACCGGGACGGTCCGCGACGAGCGGCGCGCCGTCGCGCCGCGCCGCTGCAGGCGGCCCTGGAGGTGCTGGAAGCCAAGCGGCGCGCCGCGTCCGTCGACGGCGACGATCTCGCCGTCGATCAGCAGCGGCCCGTCGAGGCGCCGGGCGAACCGCGCGAGGGGCTCGGCGACGTCCGGGAACTCGCCGGTCTTGTCGTTGCCCCGGCGCGAGAAGATCCGCACGAGCGGCCCGTCCGGGCCGGCGGGCTCCACCTGGACGAGCGCCCGGATGCCGTCGTACTTCGGCTCGAAGATCAGGTCGGGCCGGGCCAGGATGCGGTCGTGGGACGCCGCGTCGGCGAGCTCGGCGAGCATCGGACGCACGTCGGCGGGCGACTCGCGCCACGCGGCGGCGCGCGCCGCCCCGCGCCGGGATGGCGGCCGTCCAGGCAACTCTTCCCAGAATACACGGCGCCGGGGTGGGGAAGTTCCGGCTGGCGCCGATAAACTGGACAGGTCATGGCGGCACGCCCCACCTGGAAGGGTTTCCTGAAAGTGAGCCTCGTCACGGTGCCGGTGCGGGTCTTTCCGGCCACCAACACCGCGGCGTCGATCCACTTCAATCAGCTCCACGCGGAGTGCCAGTCGCGGATCCAGCAGCGGAAGTGGTGCCCGGCATGCGACCGGCAGGTCGACAAGACCGAGATCGTGAAGGGCTTCGAGTTCGAGAAGGGGCGCTACGTCGTGATGGAGGACGAGGACATCGCCAAGGCGCGGCCCGAGTCCACGCGCATCATCAACCTCCTGCGCTTCGCGGAGATGGAGTCGATCGACCCCATCTACGTCGAGCGGCCCTACTACCTGGCGCCCGACGGCAAGGTGGCCGCAGAGGCGTTCGGGGTGTTGCGCGAGGCGCTGCGCGGCAAGGCCGGCATCGGCAAGCTGGCCCTCTCGGGGCGCGAGAACATCGTGGCGGTGCAGCCGCGTGACCGCGGTCTCGCGATGTTCACCCTGCGGCCCGCCGAGGAGGTGCGCCGGATGTCGGCCATCGAGGAGCTCGACCAGATTCCCGAGGAGGCGAGCGCGGCCGAGGTGCAGCTCGCGCGGCAGGTCATCGCGAACTTCGAGGGCGATCTCGACCTGACCGAGTTCACCGACGAGTACCAGGCCGAGCTGCGGCGGATCATCGACGCCAAGGTCGCGGGCGAGCAGGTCGTGGTGGCCGAGGACGAGGCGCCGGCCAAGGTGATCGATCTCATGGAGGCGCTGCGGAAGAGCCTCGACTCGGTGGGCAAGGCGAAGAAGAAGCCGGCCAAGGCGACGGCCGGCGCGAAGCGCGGCGCGCGGGCAGCCCCGCGGCGCAGCCGGCGCGCGTGAGCGCCGCTCTGCGCGGCCTCAGGGGTGGTTCAGGTCGAAGGCGGCCATCTGCCGGGCGTTGCGCACCAGCAGCCGCCCTTCCGCGAGCGCCGGCACGTTCCAGGTCTTGCCCGTGATGGCGGCCGAGCGCGCCACTTCCTCGTGGCCCGCGGGCGTTGCCCGCACCAGCACGAGGTCGCCCCGCTCGGTGAGGACCACCAGGTGGCCGTCGGCCAGCAGGAGCTGGCCGTAGCCGTAGCGCCCGCCCTTCCACTGCTGCTCGCCGGTCGCCGCGTCGACGCAGGCCAGGATGGACTCGTCGAATCCGTAGATGTAGCCCTCGTGCACGACGGCGCTGCTGAAGCGGTTCTTCATGCGCTGGTTGCGCCAGATCTCGCGAGCGGCGAGCAGTCCGCCCTCGCGCGCCACCTCGATCACGGCCGCGCCGTGGCCGTAGCCTGCCGAGAGAAAGACGCGGTCGCCGCCGAGCACGATCGGCTGCGCCATGCTGGGCACGGTCGGCGTCACCCATGCGTAGTCCCACAGCAGCGTCCCGTCGTCGACGCGCAGGCCGACCGCGCGTTCCGCGGTCACCGTCAGGATCTGCCGCACGCCGGCCAGCGTCACGGTCATCGGCGAGGTGTAGGCCTGGACGTCGTCGAGCGCGTGCCACGCGACGTCGCCCGTGGCCCGCTCGTACGCCGCGACCGACCAGCCGCGCGTGCCGCCGGGCTGCACCACCACGAGGTCGTCGACGACGAGCGGCGAGGCGGACATCGCCCAGGTCAGGTTGTCCGCCCCCGCGTCGCGCAGAATGTCCCGCTGCCAGAGCACGTCGCCCGTGGCGGCGTCGAGCGCCCACAGGCGCCCGGTCGCGCCCAGCGCGTAGACGCGGCCCGCGTGCCAGGTGGGCGTCGCCCGCGGCCCGGGGCCGCCCATGGCCTCGGCGAAGCGCGCGTCCCAGCCGTGGGCCCAGAGCTCGCGGCCGGTGGCGGCGTCGTAGGCGGCGACCACCTCCTGCTGCCGGCGCTGCTCGATGGTGAACGCGCGTCCCTCGGCGACGACGAACGAGGCGTACCCGCCGCCGATCGGCTGCGACCAGAGCGGCTCGAGCCCGGACGCGGGCCAGCTCGTCAGGACGGGCGTCTGCGCGTACCGGCCGTCGCGGCGCGGACCCCGGAAGTCCGTCCAGTAGACGTCGGCGGGGGGCGCCGGATCGGCGTCGCCGGCGCTTGCTGCCGCCGCGGGCCGCGGGCCGGCCGGCAGCAACCGCGAGTAGTGCTGGGAGCGGTTCAGCTCGAGCGCGTCGAAGTGCTCGTCCACGTCGCCGAACGACACGATGGGCAGCACGCCGCTGCCCGCCAGCTCGATGCGCAGATCGGCGAACACGACGAGGAGACCGGCCGCGAAGACGACCAGCGCGACCGCCGCGGCGAGCGCCGTCAGGATCAGTTTCACTTGGTCACCCCATCCCGCGCCTGCGCGTTGAGACACGCGAAGAAACGGTCCATCATCAGCTTCGAGACGCTGCCGAGCAGCCGCTGGCCGACCCGGGCGATGGTGCCGCCCACGTTCGCCTTGCCGGCCACCGCGACGCTCGTCCGATCGCCGCCGTCGGTCTCCGCCAGCGTGACCGATGCCGACCCGCTGAGGAAGCCGGGCTTGCCCTTGCCCTCGACCACGAGGGTGTAGCTGGCCGGCTCCTGCTTCTCCGCTATCCGCACGGTCCCCTGATAGCGGCCGGTGATGGCCGCGACGCCGATTGTCAGCGTCGCCTGGTAGGTGTCCGGGCCGGTCGGCTCCATCGATTCGCAGCCGGGCAGGCAGCCGGCAATCACCTCCGGATCGATCAGCAGGTCCCAGACCCGCTGGCGGGGGGCATCGAAGAGGTACGTCGCAGAAACTTCCATCGGAGAAAGGATACAGAGATCCGCTTGCTCCCGGGGTCACCCGGCGGCATCCGCCGCCGCCGGCGGGACCGCCTGCCGCCGCGCGGGCCTGTGCGCGGGCAGGCTGTTCAGGTGCCGGGCGAGCGCCGCCAGGCTCGCCAGGTTGTGGACCGGGAGAAAATCGTCGATGGCCGGCAGCGCGGCCTGCATGCCGCGCGTCAGCGGCAGGTAGTCCGGCGATCCGAGCAGCGGGTTGAGCCAGATGAGCCGCTGGCACGAGCGCTGCAGCCGCGCCATCTCGGCTCGCAGCACCTCCGGCTCGCCGCGGTCCCAGCCGTCGGAGATCAACAGTACGATCGGGCCCTGGCCGCGCACGCGCCGCGCCCACTCGACGTTGAAGGTTCGCAGCGCGGCGCCGATGCGCGTGCCGCCGCCGAAGTCGTCGATCTTGCGCGGCAGGGTGGGCACCACGGCGTCCGCGGCGCGCGCCGCGAGCTCGTGGGTGATGCGGGTCAGGCGCGTCGCGAAGGCGAACGACTCGACCCGGCCCAGCCGTCCGCCGCCCGTGAGCGCATGGACGAAGTGGAGCAGCATCCGGCTGTAGCGCTCCATCGAGCCGCTCACGTCGCACAGCAGGATCAGCGGCCGCCGCCGCGTCTTCCGCCGTCGCGCCGGCAGGTCGATCAGCTCGCCGCCGTAGCGCATGTTGGCGCGCACCGCCCGCCGCAGGTCGAGCGCGGGGCCCCGCCCGGCGGTCCAGCGCTTCGATTGCCGCTCGCCGAGCTCCCAGTCGAGCTCGGCCATCATCTGCTCGGCGGCGGACACCTCTTCGGCCGTGAAGTGCTCGAAGTCCTTTGCGTAAAGCGCGTCGCGGTCGCTGTAGCTCAGCACCGCCATCCGTTCCACGCGGTAGCCGGGCTGCCGGCCGTCGTCGCCGCCCGCCCCGTCGGCTCCCGGGGGCGCCTCGGACTCGTACTCCGGCGCCCCGGAGCGGCGCGTCTCGCCCATGGCGCTGAGGTCCGTCGCCGTCCAGTCGCCGTGCGGCCGCCGCCAGAAGACGCGGAAGGCCTCGTCGAACAGCGCCAGATCGTCGACGCGGTGCACCAGCAGGCTCCGCAGCGTGTGGTAGAAGTCCGAGCGCCGTCCCACGTCGACGTGCGCCAGGGCGGCCGCGACGTCCCGCGTCCGGCCCGCCTGCACGTCGAGACCCAGCCGGTGGAGCAGCCGCGTGAAGTGGACCAGGTTGTGCAGCAGAAAGGACACCGTGCGGGGTCAGCCGTGCGCGGGGGGCGTCGGTCCGGACGCGCGCGCTCCGGGTGTCCTGGCGCGGTTCAGCATGTCCTGGATGCGGTCGCCGCGCAGGTTCTGCATGTCCTCCTGCGTCTTGAGGACGATGCCGAGGGTGCGCTCGATGGTGGCGGCGTCGAGCTCCCGCTTGTCGAGCGCGACGAGCGCCGCCACCCAGTCGAGCGTCTCCGACACGCCGGTCACCTTGTACAGCTCGGCCTGGCGCAGCTCCTGCACGAAGCCGGTGACCTGCGCGGCGAGCGTCGCGGGCGCGTCGGGCACCCGGCTATTGATGATCTGCAGCTCCTTGTCGAAGCTCGGGTAGTCGATCCAGGCGTAGACGCAGCGCCGCTTGAGGGCGTCGTGCAGCTCGCGCGTCCGATTCGAGGTGACCACGACGACCGGCGGCGACGACGCCCGGATGGTGCCGAGCTCCGGAATCGTGATCTGGAAGTCGGAGAGCAGCTCCAGCAGGTAGCCCTCGAACTCCTCGTCCGCCCGGTCGAGCTCGTCGATGAGCAGCACCGGCGGGCGCGGGCGGCCGTCCCGCAAGGCCTGCAGCAGCGGCCTCTCGATGAGGAAGTCGGGACCGAACAACTCCCCGGCGCGCGCGTGCCGGTCGCCCGCCGGGGCGCCCTCGGACTCGGCGAGGCGGATCTCGATGAGCTGCCGCGCGTAGTTCCATTCGTACACGGCGTGGTTGACGTCGAGTCCCTCGTAGCACTGCAGGCGAATCAGGTCGGCGCCGAGCGCCGCCGAGAGCACCTTGGCCACCTCGGTCTTGCCGACGCCCGCCTCGCCCTCCAGCAGCAGCGGGCGCGCGAGCTTCAGCGCGAGGTAGATGGACGTCGCGAGGCCGTCGTCGGCGATGTACCGCTGCTCGGCGAGCAGGCGCCTGAGGTCGTCGATGGAGGCCGGTGTCGATGGGGGGGGCATCGTCAGGCGCGTTCCGCAGGGAGCCGCTTCCCGAGCTTGCGAGTCACGGTGACGTAGAATTCCGGGCGCGGCGGACTCCTAGCCGGCCCGCTCCGCAGCGGCCGCGAGGGCGCGGCGGACGTAGACCGGCGCGATCGCCTTGCGGTACTCCCCCGACGCGAAGACGTCGCCCAGCAGATCGGCGCCGAGGTCGCCGCCGACGGCCGCGGCCGCCTCCGCGAAAGCCTCGTCGGACAGCGGCTTGCCGGTCAGCGCCTGCTCGACGGCGCCGCAGCGCACCGGCGCGGGGACCAGCCCGCCGATGGCGACGGACGCGTTGGAGCACACGGTCTCGCGGCTCGCGCCGGGCTTGAGCACGGTCCGCCAGCCGCCGCCGGCGCCGGCGGTCAGCGAGGCGGCCACGCCGATGACCGCGTAGCGCGAGGCGGGATGGGCGAACTTGACGTAGGCCGAGCCCTGGGACTGCCCGGCGGTCGGGATGCGAATGGCCGTCAGCAGGTCGTCCGCCCCGAGCGTCGTCGTCATCACGCCCTGGAAGAAGCCGTCGATGCCGACCGGCCGTTCGCCGTGCGGGCCGGCGATGTCCAGGGTCGCGCCGAGCGCCTGCAGCACCGTGGGGAGATCGGATGCCGGATCGGCGTGCGCGATGTTGCCGCCGATGGTGCCGCGGTTGCGCACGGCGGGGTCCCCGATCTGACCGGCCGCCTCGGCCAGCGCGCGGGCGTGCTGCCGGACGTCGGCGGAGGCGGCGATCTCGGCATGGGTCGTCAGCGCCCCGATGCGCAGCGTGCCGCCGTCGACGGAGATGCCGCGCAGCTCGGCGATGCGTCCGATGTCGATGACGGCTGCCGGTGCGGCGAGTCGGAGCTTGAGCAGCGGGATCAGGCTGTGCCCGCCGGCGAGCAGCTTCGCGCCCGGATGCTCGGCGAGCAGCCGGCCGGCCGCGGCCACCGAGTCCGCCCGGTAGTAGTCAAAGTCGGCAGCAAACATGACTCAGCTCCCCTTCGCTTCCTGGATGGCGCGCCAGACCCGCTCGGGCGTGAACGGCATGTCGACCCGCGTCACGCCCAGCGGCCTGAGCGCGTCCATGACGGCGTTGTAGACGGCGGCGGTCGAGGCGATGGTGCCCGCCTCGCCGATGCCCTTCACGCCGAGCGGATGGTGCGGCGACGGCGTCACGGTCGAGATGACGTCGATCGGCGGCAGCCCGTCGGCGCGCGGCAGGGCGTAGTCGAGCAGCGAGCCGGTGACGAGCTGTCCACTCTCGTCGTAGGCCGCGCCCTCCCAGAGCGCCTGGCCGATGCCCTGCACGACGCCGCCGTGCACCTGGCCCTCCACGATGACCGGGTTGATCTGCGGCCCGCAGTCGTCGAGCGCCGTGTAGCCGGTCAGCTCGACGTGCCCGGTGGCCGCGTCCACCTCGACGACCGCGAGGTGCGCGCCGTAGGGGAAGACGAAGTTCGGCGGATCGTAGAAGGTCGACGCCTCGAGGCCGGCCTCCATGCCCTCCGGCAGGTCCCACGCGACGTTCGCCATCAGGGCGACGTCCTGGATCGTCTTCGCCTTGTCCGGCGACCCCTTGACGAAGAACTTGCCGTCCTCGTACTCCATGTCCTCGACGGACGCCTCGAGCAGGTGCGCCGCGAGCACCTTCGCCTTGTCGCGGATCTTGCGCACCGCCACCGCGAGCGCCGCCCCGCCGACCGCGGTGGTCCGGCTGCCGTAGGTGCCCCAGCCCATCGGCGTCGCGTCGGTGTCGCCGTGGACGATCTTCACGTCGCCCGCGTCGACGCCGATCTCGCTGGCGACGATCTGGGCGAAGGTCGTCTCCTCGCCCTGGCCGTGCGGCGACGCGCCGATGAAGACGTGCACCTTGCCGGTGGGGTGGACGCGCACGATGGCGCTCTCCCACAGTCCGCCCTGGAAGCCGATGGCGCCGGCCACCTGCGACGGTCCGAGGCCGCAGATCTCGACGTAGGACGAGAGGCCCAGGCCGAGGTACCTGCCGTTCGCCGGACCTGCCTTCTGCTTCTCGCGCAACGCCTGGTAGCCGGTGTGCTCGAGCAGCTTCGCGAGCGCGCCGGGATAGTCGCCGCTGTCGTAGTTGAGCGTGGTGACCACCTCGTGGCCGTTGTCGAACTTCGGGATGAAGTTCCTGCGGCGCACGTCGGCCGGGTCCAGCTCCAGCTTGTGCGCGAGCATGTCGATGAGCCGCTCGAGCATGAACGTCGCTTCCGGCCGGCCGGCGCCGCGGTACGCCTCCACGGGGACGCCGTTGGTGTAGATGCCGTAGACGTCCTCCTTGAGGGCCGGAATGTCGTAGCAGCCCGACAGCATCAGCCCGTGCAGGATGGTCGGGATGCCGGGGGCGGCGGTCGACAGGTAGGCGCCCATGCCGGCGCGGACGGTGCACCGCAGCCCGGTGATCCTGCCGTCCTTGGTGGCCGCCAGCTCGACGTCCTGGACGTGGTCGCGGCCGTGCGTCGTGGCCTGGTAGTTCTCGCTGCGGCTCTCGGTCCACCGCACCGGACGCCCCAGCATCTTCGAGCAGAAGACCGTGACGAAGTCGGCCGGGTAGGCGGCAATCTTGCTCCCGAAGCCGCCGCCCACCTCGGGGGCGATGACGCGCAGCTTGTCCTCCGGCACGCCGGTGACGACGGAGCACAGGAAGCGGACGATGTGCGGGTTCTGGGTGGTGTTCCAGAGCGTCAGCTCGCCGGTGGCGCGGTTGTACTGGGCCACCGCGCCACGCGTCTCCATCGCGTTGGGAATGAGACGCTGCTGGAGGATGCGCTCCTTGATGACGATGCCGTCCGCCTCGGCGGCGGCGAACGCCGCGTCGACGTCGCCGCCGGCCACCGTCCAGTGGAACGCCTGGTTGCCCGTGATGTCGTCGCCGTTGAGGTCCTTGCCGTGGAGCTGCGGCGCGTCCGCCCCGGCCGCCTGCTCGGGGTCGGTGACGGCGGGTAGCGGCTCGTAGTCGACCTCGATCAGCTCGAGGGCGTCGTGCGCCTGGTGCAGCCGCTCGGCCACGACCACCGCCACGATGTCGCCGGTGTAGCGGACCACGTCCTTGGCGATGCAGGGGTAGGGAGCGATCTTCAGGCCGGCGTCGGGCAGCAGCCAGGCGCACGGCATCGGCTGCAGGGCGCCCTCGGTGTCGGTGCCGGTGTAGACGGCGACCACGCCCGGCGCCGCGGCGGCCGCGCTGGTGTCGATGCGGGTGATGCGGGCGTGCGCGTGGCTGCTCCGGAGCATCGCGGCATGCACCATGCCGGGCAGCCTGATGTCGCCGGTGTAGGTGGCGCTGCCCGTGATCAGGCGCGGATCCTCGCGGCGGCGGATTCCGGAGCCGAAGATTCTGCTGCTCATCGCTGTGTCTCCGTTACTTGCCGCCCGGCGCCGCGCCCGCCGCGTCCTGCACGGCGCGCACGATGTTCTGGTAGCCGGTGCAGCGGCACAGGTTGCCCTCGAGCCCGTGGCGAATCTCGGCCTCGCTGGGCGACGCGTTCGTCCGCAGCAGCTCGTGGGCGGCCAGGATCATCCCGGGCGTGCAGAAGCCGCACTGCAAGCCGTGCTTGTTCCAGAAGCTCTCCTGGAGCGGATGCAACTGGTCGCCGTCCGCCAGACCCTCGATCGTCGTCACGTCGGCCCCGTCGGCCTGCACGGCCAGCGTGGTGCAGGACTTGGCCGCAACGCCGTCGATGAGCACGGTGCAGGCGCCGCACTGGCTCGTGTCGCAGCCGATCTTCGTGCCGGTCTGCTCGGCAAGGACCCGGATGAAGTGGACCAGCAGCAGTCGGGGCTCGATCTCGTGCTCGTGCCGGCGGCCGTTCACCGTGATGCTCACGGGGACTTTCACACGTCACCTCCCAGGGGACCGGATTATATCGCCCGGCAGGGAACGCCCGCCACTCCGGAATCGCCGCACGGGGCGTGGCGCGCGGCGCGCTCCTAGCCGCCGCCGTAGCGGTCGGCCAGTTCCTGCTTCGCGTCGGCGCCGAGCAGATCGTTGAACCGGTCGAACTCGAACAGCCCGTCCTGCTGCCCCGCGCTGCTGCCCTCGGCCTGCAGCCGGGCGTACGCCGTCTCCAGCGCGCGGGCGGCGGCGAGCAGGCCGGTCAGGGGGTACAGGATCAACTGGAACCCGAGCGCCGCCAGCTCTTCCCGCGACCGCAGCGGCGTCCGGCCCCGCTCGACCATGTTGGCCACGGTCGGCCGCGGGGCCCGCCGGCCCACGGCCGCCAGCTCTTCCGGCGACCGCGGCGCCTCGACGAACGTGGCGTCCGCGCCGGCCCCCCGCGCGGCCTCCGCCCGGGCCAGCGCCTCGTCGAGGCCGCCGTCCGCGATGGCGTCCGTGCGGGCCACGATGAAGAAGTCGCGGTCGCCCCTGGCGTCGACGGCGGCGCGTATCCTGGCGAGGTACTCGGCGCGTGCGACCACCCGTTTCCCGCGCATGTGCCCGCACCGCTTCGGCCACTGCTGGTCCTCGAGAAAGCAGCCGGCGGCGCCGGCCGCGATGAGCTCGTCGACCGTCCGCACCACGTTCAGGGGATTGCCGTAGCCGGTGTCGGCGTCCACGATGATCGGGATGTCGACGCTGCGGCAGATGCAGCGGGCGCGCTCGACGACCTCCGTCTGCGTCAGCAGCCCCAGGTCCGGCTCGCCGATGTGCGTCGCCGACACCGCGTAGCCCGAGACGAACGCGAGCTCGCAGCCGGCGCGTGCCGCGAGCTTCGCCGACAGCGCGTCGTAGACGCCGGGGAAGACGGCCGTCCCGGCCCGCTCGAGCACGGCGTGAACGCGTGTGGGCATGGCCTGGCCCGCCAATCGTCGCCCGCGGCTCCGATTGGCGCCCAACAAGCCTACAGGAGTCGGCGCCGTTCTACGGCGCAGACGCCTGCTCTGCCGCCGTCAGGGCCGCCGCGAACGGCGCCAGGTCGCCGGCGACCGCAGGGTGCGGCGTCAGGCCGAGCAGGCGGCTGACGAGCGGATACACGTCGACCGCCTCCACGGGCGGGAGCGTGACGCCCGCCGCGATGCCCGGGCCGGCCGCCAGGAAGATGCCGTGCATCTCCGGCAGGTGCGGGTCCCAGCCGTGCATGCCGGGGCGCAGCAGCAGGCGCACCCGCTCGACGACGCGCCGGAAGCCCACCAGGCCGAGCCCGTCCGGAATGACCAGGATGTCGCCTATGCGCGGGGTGCCGCGGACATGCAGCCGCGCGGGAATTTCCTCGCGCAGGTAGGCCCGGGCATGCGTCAGGCCTGCGTTCAGCTCGTCGCGCAGCGTCCGGCTGCGCGCCGGCGCGCCGACGTGCACGCTCATCGCGGGGCCGGCGGCCACGAGTCGCACGTCGCGGAGATCGGCGACGTCCGGCAGCACGGTCAGGCGATCCGGATCGGGCGCGGCCATCCCGTGGTCGGACACGACGACCAGCGCGACGCGGGCGGCGTGCGGCAGCGCGTCGACGCCGTCCAGCAGGCGGCCCAGCAGCCGGTCGGCCGCCTCGACGCTCCGGCGCATGCCCGGCGCGTCGGGGCCGAGGTTGTGGCCCGCGCCGTCGACCAGCGAGAAGTAGAGCGTGACCAGGTGCGGGTGCTCGCGTTCCGGCAGCGCGAACAGGTAGATCGCGGAGCTCGGACTCGACGCCGACGGGCTTGTCTCGCGCCATCCGGCTCGTCAGACCGCGACCGCTATAATTCGCCCGCGGGCCGCGGCGTTCGGGACGCGGGCAGGGGACGCATGGAACAGAAGATCCATACGCTGACATCCGGCGAGCGGGGTGTCGTCGACATGGTCTGCGAGTTCATGGAAGCCCTGGACCTGCAGGACGTGACGCTCGTGGGAAACGATTCCGGCGGCCCTGGCTTGCCAGTCCTCTGCTTGGACGTCTCATGTCGCGCAACGACCATGCGGCGTTCTTCGGCGCGACCTGCTCGAATCCGGTGCCGGGCGACCTGAAGGAACGTATCGTGGGGCCCTTCGCACGGCATGCGGCCGTGCGGCGGGCGTCCCTCGACCTGGGGGACGAGCGGGAGAGGCGGCCCCGGACGGAGTAGCGGCGGAGCCCGACAACAGGAGCGGTCATGGCCGCCGATCGAACCACCAAGCTGTTCTACGAGCTGTTCAGCGGTCTGCCCAGGCAGGGACCGGGGTCGGCGGCGAGCACGCGTCGGGCCCTCGGGCTCGTGCCGGGCGTGGGACCGCGGACCCGCGTGCTCGACGTCGGCTGCGGGACCGGCGCCCAGACGCTGGTGCTGGCGGAGAGCTCGCCGGCGCGCATCGTCGCCGTGGACAACCATGCCCCGTTCATCGACGCGCTGAACGGGAAGGCGCGGGAGCTGGGCATCACGGACCGACTGGAAGCCCGCGTGGCGGACATGCGCCGGCTCGACTTCGCCGACGGCTCCTTCGACCTGATCTGGTCCGAAGGCGCCATCTCATCGTGGGTGTCGAGGCGGGCCTGCGCGACTGGCGCCGCTTGCTGCGACCGGGCGGGCACGTCGCGCTGACGGAGGTGAGCTGGCGGAAGCCCGAACCGCCCGCCGCATGCGCGGCGTTCTGGAATCGGGAGTACCCGGCCATCCGCGACACCTCGGCGCTCCTGGAAGCCGTCGAGGCGTGCGGCTACGCGACGGTCGGGCACTTTCCGCTCCCCGCGTCGGCGTGGTGGGATGACTACTACCGGCCGCTGCAGGACAACGTGACCGCGTTCCGCGAGCGCCACCGCGACGCGCCGGACGCGCAGGCGCTGGCGGATCAGTGCCAGAACGAAATAGACGTCTGGCGCGCCTGCTCGGCGTTCTACGGCTACGAGTTCCTCGTGCTCCGCGCCGGTTGAGCCGAACCGTCCGCCGGGCCCGTCAGCGCTGCACGAACTTCGTGAGTCCCTGGATGGGCCCCACCTCGCCGACGATGATGTTGCCGGCCGCGTCGGCGGTCACCCCTTCGCCGATCGACCCGACGCCGCCCATCCCCGAGGGCCGCCCGGATTCGTGCGCCGGAATGAAGTACATCACCTCGCCCGTGCGGGCGCTGCCGACGCGGAGCCCCTTGATCCAGCCGGGGTTGTAGTTGTCGTCGGACTCGGAGTCGACCGCGTAGAGCACGTCGTTCGCGTCGATGAATATCCCGCTGTTGCGGCTGAACTGATACCAGGTGTCGAGGTGCGCGCCCTCCTGGTCGAAGAGCTGGATGCGCCGGTTGCCGCGGTCGGCCACGAACAACCGCCCCTGCGAGTCCATGGCGAACGAGTGCGGGCCCCGGAACTGGCCGTCGCCGTAGCCCCACGAGCCCCAGCTCTTGATGAAGGTCCCGTCGGGAGCGAACTTCGAGATGCGCCCGATGCTCGGCGGTCCCGTGCCCGCGGGGCCTGGCTCGTCGAGGAACTGCGCGCCGTGCGCCTCGGCGACGAAGATGCTCCCGTCCGGCGCGATCTGCACGTCGCTGGGCTGCGTCAGGTGGGTGGGCGGGTCGCCGGCCACGCCGGGCGTGCCCAGCGTCAGGAGCACCTCGCCCTCCGGGCTGAACTTGAAGACCGTGTGCCCCCGGCCCGAGGCGGTGGGATTCTCTCCCAGATTGGAGGCGCTCACGGCGTCGGCCACCCAGACGTTGCCTTCCCGATCGACGTCCATCCCGTGCGGCCAGTGGATGAGCCCGCCGCCGAAGGCCTGCACGACGTTGCCGTCCGCATCGAGCTTGACGATCGGGTCGAGGTCGGACTCGGCGCACGAGTTGACGCCGCAGCGGTCCCCGGCCCAGATGTGGACGCCGTCGATGTCGACGTTGACGGCGCTCACCGAACCCCAGTTGCGGCCGTCGGGAAGCGTGCCCCAGTCCCGGATGGTCTCGTACGGGTTCGGTCCATCGTTGATCGGCTCGACGGCCGCGTGCTCCGCGGGGCCGGATGCGCCCCGCTGGGCCGCGGCGGTTGGCGGCAGGAGCAGGAGCGCGGCGGCGGGGAGGGCGGTGTGCAGGACAAGGCGGACACAGAGCTTGAGCATCATGAGTTCCATCCCGGATCGGATTCAGGTTCCAGGCCGCAGCCTCGTGTAGTCGATCGCCGTGTCCAGTATAGTGCCCAGCGGCGGGAGTCCCGCAGGCTCCCGCGGAGGCCCGAGCCCATGGAGCACCCAGCCGCGATCCGTCCCCGCGACCACGCCGTCTACGCCCCGGACAGGATGGGCAAGAGCACCCTCTTCCGTTCCGAGCGCGTGCTGGTCGGCCTGAACGCGTTCGAGCCCGGCCAGGAGCATGCCCTGCACACGCACGAGGGCATGGACAAGGTCTACCACGTCATCGAGGGCGAAGGCCTCTTCCTGCTCGAGGGCGAGACCGTCCCGATGGACGCCGGCGTCCTGCTGGTGGCCCCGGAGGGCGTGCCCCACGGCATCCGCAACACCGGGACCGGCCGGCTGCTCGTCCTCGCCGTCCTGGCCCCGGCGCCGTGACCCGGCGCCCCGGCGCGTCTTGACATCATGTCGTAACGACGGTGACTTCCGTCGGTTCCCCGGCCTCCGCTGACGGAATCCGCTCCAGCCGCGCTGATCCCGTGCCTTCGGCGGCCGGCCGCGCACCGGTACCGCTACCCGTCCCGCAGGGCGGTCCCCGGCAGCAGGTGCTGGCTCAGGTCCCCGACCTGGTCGACGAAGAACTTCTTCTCCGTGTAGCGCCAGCGGCCGTCGACGCGCTCGAACCGGTCCTCGTAGCGGCCCGTGATGATCGGCTGGAGCGGCAGCGCCTCGGTGGCCTGGAACACCGTGTAGTAGGCGTCGCAGGTGGCCGTGCCGGCCTCCTCGTCCACGTCGATGATGGTGTTGGTCATCACGTGCTTGGTCTTCGGCGTGCGCGTGTCGGGGTACAGCCGCGTCGTCCGCGCGTAGTGCGCCGCGATGGCCTCCTCCCCCCGGACGTCCATGTCGCTGTGCTCGGCGGTGAGCCGCGCGTGAGCGAAGAGCCTGCCGATGCCGGCGTAGTCTCCGCCGTCGATCAGGCGCGCGTAGGTGTAGAGGAGGTTGGCGATCTCGGTCGGTGCGTTGCTCATGCATCAGCGTACACGAGGATGCGCGAACTCAACGACAGGAAGCACCAGGAGTCTGCGCCGTGGAACGGCGCAGACTCCTGGTGAGGGTTGGTTGGGCGGCAACCGGAGCCGGAGGCGACGATTGCCGGGCTAGACTCAGCAGAGGGTTGCCATTCCACAAGTCTCTGCAAATCGCGCGGGCGCGCGCGGCGCGCGCCTGCAGGCAGCGTGAGGCACGACTGCCCGGCCATCGACCACGCTGACGCCGGCGACGTCCCGCGGCCGTGATTCCGCGGTTGTCATGGTGGGCAACGCGCTGGTTTCGCCGCTCGACGCCGACGCCATGTCGATGCGGCGGCCGGACGCGGCAAGGAGCGAGAGAGCATGCGCAGGACTTCACGCTGCACCCCTGCGGTCGTCGCGGCCTGCCTGGCCGCCGGCCTGCTGGGCGGGCCGCAGGCGGCCGGCGCGCAGCCGGACCACGAGCCGCATGGGGCACACGGGCACGACGCCGGGCGCCACATGGAGCATCGCTTCGACGACCCGGAACGATACGCGCAGGCATTCGACGCGCCGGAGCGGGACGCGTGGCAGATGCCGGAGCAGGTCATCGCGGCCCTGGAGATCGCGCCCGGCGCGGCGGTTGCCGACATCGGGGCCGGCACCGGCTACTTCACTGTGCGCCTCGCCCGGGACACGGCCGCGGCCACCGTCTACGCGGTCGACATCGAGGCCTCGATGGTCGACTACGTGCGACGGCGGGCCGCAGAGGCCGGGCTCGGGAACGTGCTTGGCGTGGTCGCCGACCCGGACTCGCCGAACCTGCCGGCGCCGGTCGACCTGGTGCTGATCGTCAACACGTATCATCACATCCCGGAGCGGGTCGCCTACTTCACCGCGCTGCGGAGCCATCTGGCGCCCGGCGGGCGCATCGCCATCATCGACCCCCGGAAGGGCGCGCCCGGCGGCGGTCCGCCGGACGAGTTCCGCTTCACCCCGGAGGAGATCGCCGACGAGCTGGGCCGCGCCGACCTCGAGCTGCTGTCCCTGGAGGACTTTCTGCCCCGCCAGAACTTCCTCGTCTTCGGCATGAAGCGCCCGGTCGGGTAGACTGCGAAGAGGCGCGCACGAGTCGCTTCCGCCCGGCGGTCCCGCCCGGCGCGGCTCGGCTATCACGCCGGGGGTTGGTGCATGAGCGTCATCGGAGTGGCTGAGCTGGTGCGACGGCTCGACGCCGCGGTGGGCGCGGCGGACCTGGACACCATCACGCGGCAGGTGCAGCGCGAGGTCGAGAACGCGTTGGTACCCGGCCGGCTCCAGCTCGACGAGCGGTTCCGGCGCACCCGGCCGGACCACCACGCGCGGCGCCTCCTGCACCGCGATCCCGCGCGGCGGTACACCGTGCTGGTGCTCGCGTGGGCACCCGGCCAGGGGACGCCGATCCACGACCACCCCAACCTCTGGAGCGTCGAGGGCGTGCTCGAGGGCGAGCTGGAGGTGACGCAGTACGCGCCGATCACGGAGGAGCCCCACCGCTGCCGCTTCGCCCCGGTCGAGTCCCGCCGCGTCGTCGCCGGCGACGCCAACTTCCTGCTCCCGCCCTTCGAGTACCACGCGCTGACGAACGACCTGACCGACCGGCCGTGCCTCACCCTCCACGTCTTCGGCGGCGAGCTGCTGGAGATGAACACCTTCGATGCTGTGGGCAACGGCTGGTACGAACGCTCCCTGCGCCGCGTCTCGTACGACGACTGAGAGACGGCACGCAACCGGCAGCGCGCCGCCAGTTCCTCGAGCCTGTCCGCTCACGTCGATAGCAGACCGCTCGACTGCTTCGAGCGTCTCCCGGACATCATTCCACGTCGTGTTGCGGTTCAGGATGCACAGCCGCAGAACGAATCGCTTGTTGACCACGGTGGACGTCAGGAAGGCCTGCTCGCCCCGGAACACGTGCGCCAGCACCTTGCGGTTGAGACGAGCGCAGCATCCTCGCCGAGGCCGCCGGGGTTGACGCGGAAGCTCCGCGCACGTCAGCGGACTGCCATTGGTTGTCACGGCAAGGCGAACACGAACAGGTTGTTGCCCATGCTCGGGCGCAGCTCCGGGGTGAGGGGGGAGAAGTAGAACACGGTGCGCGAGTTGCCGGTGCTCACGGCGACGTACTGCCGGCCGCCGGCTGCGAACGTGATCGGAAACCCGGTGATCGGTGAGCCCAGGTTCACCTCCCACAGCACCTCCCCGGATTCCGCGTCGAGGGCACGGAACCGGCCGTTGAGATCGCCGCCGAACACGAGTCCGCCGGCGGTCGCCACGAGCGACGTGGTCGCGGCGCGCTGCTCGTACCTCCAGGCTAGCTCGCCGGTCTCCGGGGAGACCGCCTGGACGGTGCCGAGCTGCTCGGTGCCGGGCGCCAGCTCGGTCCGCACGACGAGCGCGTAGAGCGAGGCGGCGACGCTGCCGCTGTCGGCCGTGGCCATCATCCGCGCGCAGGCGTTGCGCAACGGGAAATACATCAGCCCGGTCTGCGGGCTGTAGGCTCCCGCCTCCCAGTCCTTGCCGCCGACCAGCGTCGGGCAGGCCAGCACCGTCTGTCCGTCGCTCGTGAAGACGACCTCCGAGTTTTCCGTCACCGCGCCGGTGGCGCCGTCGATGTTGCTGATCACGTTCTGTACGGTCGTCGGCGTCGCCCACAGGAATTCCCCGGTCTCGCGGTCGAGGGTGTAGACGATGCCGGTCTTGCCGGGAATGCCGGTCACGACCTTGCGGACCTCGCCGTGCCGCAGGCGCGGGTTGATCCAGCTCACCGCCCCCGGATCCGGCGCGACGGCCGTGTCGAGCAGTATGCGTTCGAACGGGTGATCGAGATCCCAGTGGTCGTTCAGGTGCTGGTAGTACCAGACGATCTCGCCCGTGTCGGCGTCGAGCGCCAGCGTCGAGTTGTGGTACAGGTGCTGCTTGTCGACCCCGCCGAGCATGAACTTCGGGGCGGGCGACGTCACCGACGTGCCGATGTACAGCAGGTTGAGCTCGGGGTCGAAGCTGGGCACCATCCACGCGCCCACGTGCTTGCGCTCCTCGAACGGCACGTCGCCCCAGCTCTCGTCACCCGGTTCGCCGGGACCGGGAATCAGCCGCGTCCGCCACAGCTCCGCGCCGGTCCGGGCGTCGTGGGCGGTGATGACGCACGCGTGCGGACCGCCGCTCGGCGCGCAGCTCCGGCCCGAGATGGCCTTGCCGCCGGCGATGATGGGTCCCGAGGTCTGGTTGGCAGGGTGCGTCCGGTAGTCGAGAATCTGCGTCTCCCAGGCCAGGCGGCCGGTCGCGGCGTCGAGGGCGAAGATGTAGTCGTCGACGCTGGTGTCGATGATGAGGTTGTCGTAGATGGCGAGATTGCGGTTGACGTCGGCCAGGACGGTGATGAAGTACTCGTCCACGTCCTCGGGCAGCGACCGCCGGTACTCCCAGATGAGATCGCCGCTGGCGGCGTCGAGCGCCTGGATGACGTCCCGCGGGTTGGGAAAGTACATGACGCCGTCGCGGATCAGCGGCGTGCCCTGCTGCAGGCCCGGCGCGAGGGCGCGCGACCAGACCATCCGCAGGTCGCCCACGTTGTCCCGATCGATCTGGTCGAGCGGGCTGTAGCCCCAACTGTCGAGGGTGCGCCGCCACATGAGCCAGTCGGCCGGATCGGGATCCTGAATTTCCGCGTCGGTCACCGGGACGAACCGGCCCTCCGGCTGGGCCAACGCCTGGCCCGAAGGCAGGACAAGACACGCTACGAGCGCCCAACGGATCGCTGACATACGCCCTCCAGGGCCCACTGTACACTCGGTCTTGCCGCCGGGGAACGATTGCGACCCGCCAGGACTCGGCAATCCGCCTCGATACTCGATAAGATCGGCGTCCGGAGGAGATCAGGCCATGAATACCGCAGTCCGTGCGCTGATCGTGCTCGCGGCCGGAACCACCCTGCTCGGCGGCGGCGCCTCACAGGCCCCGGAGGAGAGCGCGGCCTTCCACGACGTCGAAGGTCTCGCGTACAGCGGTGCGAGCGGGTCGTCGGGCACGACCGGCGAGCACGGCGAGTTCCACTTCGCGGCGGGCGACCAGGTGACGTTCGCCATCGGCGAGCTGGTGCTCGGCACCGCCGACATGGGCGCGGGCGGCGGCCTGCAGCGCGTGACGCCGGCGCATCTCGTGCCCGAGGTCGGCGGCGACGTCGACGGCATCGCGGACCAGCGGGTGACCAACATCGCCACGCTCGTGCAGAGCCTGGATGCCGACGGCAATCCCGAGAACGGGGTCACCATCACGCCCGCGGCGAGCGCAGCGGCATCGCAGGCAGCCATCGACTTCGACCAGAGCCCGAAAGCGTTCGCGGCCGATCCCGCCGTCGCGGCGCTGGTCGGCGAGATCGGCGCCAGCCTGCGCGCGCCGGAGCAGGCCCGGAACATGCTGCGGCGGACGCTGCGCGGCATCCGCAAGCTGACCGACGTGCCGATTCCCACCCGCGACCCGGACGTGGCGCTCCTCGGGGACGTCTTCCTGCCCCTGGAGCTCGGTCCGTATCCGGTCGTGCTCTCGGTCACGCGCTACGGCAAGGCGTTCGAGCGCGGCTGCACCTGCGACGCCGCGGCGGCGCTCCAGATGGAGCAGCGCGAGGACGCGTACTGGGAGAACGAGCTCGGTCCGGACGGACGGCCCCGCCGGCTGAACGAGGTCGCCGTCATGCCGGACACGACCGACTGGGTGCCGGAAGGCTACGCGGTGGTCCGCGTCGACGGCCGCGGCACGTGCAGCACCCCCGGCTTCCTGCATCCCTACGGCGCGCAGGAGGCCGAGGACATCTACGACGCCATCGAGTGGGCGGGCACGCAGCCCTGGTCGAACGGCAACGTCGGCATGTGGGGCATCTCGAACACGGCCGTCAACCAGCTTCCGGCGGCCACGCTCCAGCCGCCGCACCTGAAGGCGCTCATCCCGCACTCGGGAGACATCGACCAGTACCGCGACATCGTGTTCCAGGGCGGCATCTATTACCAGGGCTACCGCGAGCCGTGGTTCAACAGCCGGGTCGCGGGCGAGGAGCTGCGCTGCCTCGACCAGCCGTATGAAGACATCATCGGCATCTTCCGCGAGAACCGCTTCGACGACCCGCGCGTCTACGGCTTCCTCGACACCGATCCGGACACGGGCGAGACGCTGCCGATCGGGCCGGCCAGCCCGGACCCGTCGTTGATCACGCAGCCGCTCTTCTCGCACAGCCGCCAGAACCTCTGGCCCATCCATATCCGCGGCGGCAGCGAAGTGTACCTCCTGGCCGCGTCCGAGCACAAGAAGCTCTGGGTGGAGGCCGGGCACGAGTACGCCCGGGCGCACTCACCGGAGGTCTTCGAGCAGCACCTCAGGTTCTTCGACTACTGGCTGAAGGGGATCGACAACGGCGTCATGGACGAGCCCCCGATACGGGTCGACCTGCGCCTGCCGCGGGACGCCGACAACCCGAAGGGCGCCTGGAAGACGCGCTTCGAGGACGAGTGGCCGATCGCGCGGACGCAGTACGTGCGCTACTACCTCGATGCGACGGACCCGTCGGGCGACGGCGTGCTGCTGGATTCGCCCCCGGCAGAGGCGCGGTCGACGAGCTATTCGGCCGACGTCGCCGCCGACGCCGCCTGCGACACCTACGGCGTGTCGTTCATCTCGGAGCCGCTGGAAGCGGACACCGAGCTGGCGGGCTACATGAAGCTGGGCGTGAACGTTTCGTCATCCAGCACGGACATGGACATCTTCGCCACCCTGCGGGTCATGGACGAGGACGGCAACGAGGTCCTGTACCACTCGACCCACTCGGCGGAATCGCCGGTCACGCTGGGCTTCCTCAAGGTGTCGCACCGCAAGCTGGACGAGGCGCGTTCGTCGCACCACCAGCCCGTGCTCACCCACAAGCAGGAAGACCATCAGCCGCTGACGCCCGGCGAGACGGTGGCGGCCGAGGTGGAGCTGTGGCCGAACACGGCCCTGATCAAGAAGGGCCACCGCCTGTGGCTGACCATCCAGCCCCGCAACGGCTGCTTCAAGACGCACACCCACGAGTACGACGAGAGCTTCCACCGGGGTGCGACCAACACTATCCACACGGGCGGCCCGGAAGCTGCGTACCTGCAGATCCCGGTGGTGCCACCGCTGCTCGACAACTAGCCCGAATTTCGTGACGTTGTCGAATCGGTCGCTGGCCGAGCCCTGATCGGTGTGGCGCCCGCTGAGAAACGGCGGCTTGTCACGGCAGCGCGAACACCCACATGACCCCGCTGCCGTCGGAGATCCTGGTGTCGGTCAGCCGGGCATAGAAACGGGTGTTGGCGATGCGGCCGCCCGCGCCCACCGCGAGATACTGGCGCCCGTCGACCTCGAAGGTGATCGGCGCGCCCGAGATGTCGCCGTTCAGCCGCCGCTCCCACAGCAGCGCGCCCGTCTCGGCGTCGAGCGCGAAGAAGCGCCGGTCGGAGGTGCCGCCGAACACGACGCCGCCGCCCGTGGACAACGCCGCCGCGCTCATCGGCGCCCCGCCGGGAAAGCGGTGCTCCCACGCCCGCTGGCCGGTGAGCGGGTTGAACGCCACGAACTCGCCGACGTAGTCGTAGTCCGGCACGGTCTTCACGCGCGCCGCGATCCCGCTGTAGAGCCGGCCCGGCCGGTACTCCTCGGAGACGAACGTGACGTCCATGCAACTGTTGTTGATGCCCACGTAGTAGAGGCCCGTTTCCGGGCTGTAGCTGGGCGAGTTCAGGTTGCGCGTGCCGACGTAGAACGGGCACACCTCGAACAGCCGGCCCGAGTCGACGTCGTCCATGGTGGGGATGAGCGCGGGGTTGTAGATGGGGATCCCGATGTCGGTCCAGCCGGTGATGAGGTTGTCGTAGCCGGTCCGGAACGAGCCCAGGAACTGGCCGGTGGCCCGGTCGAGCACGACGCCCCAGCCGATCTTGCTGGTCTCGATGAGCACCTTGCGCTCGACGCCGCCGATGACCAGGTCGACCAGCATGCTCTCGTGCGTCGAGTCCAGGTCCCAGTTGTCGGCCGGCACCACCTGGAAGTGCCACTCCAGCTCGCCGGTGTCGATGTCGAGGGCCAGGATGGAGTTGGTGTAGAGCGCGTCGCCCGGACCCCGCAGCGTCGACGACCAGGGCGTGGGCTGCCCGGTGCCGATGTACATCAGACGCAGCTCGGGGTCGTAGCTGATGGTGTTCCAGGTCAGTCCGCCGAGCGGCTCGAGCTCGTTCTCGGCCCAGGTCTCGTAGCCGGGCTCGCCCGGCGCCGGCACCGTGTAGGTGATCCAGAGGCGCTCGCCGGTCTCGGCGTCGTGCGCCACCACGGCGCCGCGCGCGTTGCGGTCGCCCCCGGCGAAGCCCAGAATCACCTTGCCGTCCGCGATCAGGGCGGGATGCGGGTGCCCCAGTCCGGTCGTGTAGTCGCCCGTGCTCACTTCCCAGCGCTGCTCCCCGGTGCGGGCGTCGAGGGCGACCAGCGCGGCGTCCGCCGTGCCCCAGTAGATCGCGTCGCCGTAGATCGACACGCCCCGGTGCCGCATGAACGCCTGCGACCGCTCGATGTCGGGTAGCTCCGCGTGTGCACCCACGCCACGTCGCCGGACACCACGTCGAACGCGGTGACCCGGCCGCTGCCCTCGGACACGTACATCAGCCCGTTGGCGACGACCGGCGTCGGGACCCAGCCCGTGACGTCGCGCATCGAATAGGCCCAGACGAGCCGCAGGTCGCCGACGTTCGAGCGGTTGATCTGGTCGAGCGGGCTGAACCCCGTCACGTCGTAGGTCCGGCGATAGCTCATCCAGTCGCCGTCCTGCGGGTCGAGCAGCCGTTCCGCGGTGACCGGCTCCCACTCGTCCGCCGTCTGCGCCGCGGCGACGCTCGCCGCGGCGAGACAGATCCCGACCAGGCACACGATGAGTCGCTTGCGTCCGATCTCTGGCATTTCGCCTCCCTGCAAGCCGCGATGGTTACGGATGCGCTCGGGCGTGTCAACCCGTCGCTTGCCGCCGGGGGCCACCGTGGTATCGTTCCTCGTCGGCAGGGCCTTGATGATGTCTGGCCCATGGGAGGCGACCATGCAGCGCAAGCGCTTGCCCCGTGCGGTTTTCCTGGCGTCGGTCGTGGCCGCGCTCGCCGCGGCGGCGCCGGCCTGGCTGTCCGGGTCGGCGATGTCCGCCGGGGCCGCGGCGCAGCAGGGCCGTGGCCTGCCCGTCTTCGAGGTGGACCCGGCGTGGCCCACCGTGCCGGACGGGATGAAGCTCGGCGCCGCGTCCAGCATCGCCATCGACGCGGAGGACAACGTCTGGGTCCTGCACCGCCCGCTGACGCTGCCGCCCGAGGACGACGCGATGGCGGCGCCGCCGGTCGTCGTCTTCGACGCGGCCGGCAACTTCATCAAGGCCTGGGGCGGTCCGGATCAAGGCCTGGGGCGGTCCGGGCGAGGGCTACGAGTGGCCCCAGCGGGAGCACGGCCTGCACATCGATCACGAGGGCTTCGTCTGGCTGGGGGGCAACAACTGCCCCACCAACGGCCTGGCCCGGGTCGAGCCGGTCAACGACGACCAGATGCTGAAGTTCACGCAGGACGGCACGCTCGTCATGCAGATCGGCCGCAGCAACCAGAGCCGGGGCAACGCCGACACGATGAACCTCAACCGGCCGGCGGACCAGCAGGTCCACCCGCCGACCAACGAGCTGTTCGTGGCCGACGGCTACGGCAACCGCCGCGTCGCCGTGTTCGACGCCGAGACGGGCGGCTTCAAGCGGATGTGGGGCGCGTTCGGTGAGGCGCCGGTGGAAGACAACCAGTGTCAGGTGCAGGCCCCCGCCAGCTTCCCGGACCCGGGTCCGGCGCATTTCAACGTCCTCCACGCCATCCGGGTATCGCACGACGGCCTGGTGTACGCGGCCGACCGCGAGCACCGCCGCGTGCAGGTGTTCGCGCTGGACGGCACGTTCGTGGGGCAGGTGATCACGCCCGATGCGCCCTTTGCGCGCAACCTGGCCCTGTCGGCGGACGCGGAGCAGCAGTTCCTGTACGTCGGCGGCGACGACGGCATCGTGGTCGTCGAGCGTGCGACGCTCGAGATCCTCGGAACGCTCCGCCCGGAGGGCATCCTGGGCACCGGCCACCACATCGCGACCGATTCGCAGGGCAACCTCTATCTGGGAGCGACCGGCGCGGGCATGCAGAAGCTGACGTTCAAAGGCATGTCCGATGCGCTTCCCGCCGACGTCCATGCCGGCTCCCGCAACCGGCTGGCCGGCGCCGTGGCCGACGCGTCAGCCGGGACCGCGGGCGCCGCCGCCGCGATCCGCGGTCTCGGATCCGGAAGCCCCAACCTGGCGCTGGGACATCCCCCTCGGCCGGCCCCTGCTCGAGCTGGCCATCCTCGCGACGGCGCGCGAGCACGACCAGCCGTTCGAGTGGTCGCTGCACGAGATGGAGGCGGTGGCGGTCGGTCTCGACCCGGCGATCATCGACGTCGTGCGGCACCGGCAGCCGGTGACCGGGCTCGACGAGCACGCAGCCGTCATCATCGAGGCCGGGCGCGAGATCTTCGGCGAGCACCATCTGAGCGCGGGCACCTACCGCCGCCTGGTGAGCTTCGTCGGTGAACGCGACGCCATCGACCTCGTCGGGCTGATGGCGCGCTATGCCGCCACGGCGGCGCGGCTGACGGCGTTCAACCAGCAGATGCCGCCCGGCTGGCCGCAGTTCCTGCCGCTGCCGTTCACCCCCCCGGACGACATCGATCCGCAGTCGCGCAGCCGGCTGCCCCCGCGCGGCGGTCCGGCCGAGCGCGTGCAGGCCAGAGCCAGCCTCTACGGCCGGACGCTGTCGCCCGAAGGGACCGGGCCGGGGCACATCCGGCGCCACGCGGCCGGCCGCGAAGCCCTGGAGGCGAGCGTGCCGCGCCCGCTGCTGGACCTGGCGGCGCTGGTGACGGCGCGCGCCTACGACGTGCAGTACGCCTGGACGCTCACCGAGCTTGCCGCGCTCGAGAACGGCCTCGACCCGGCCGTCATCGACGTCGTCCGGCACGAGCGCCCGGTGACCGGGCTGCCCGCGCGGGAGGCGGCGCTCATCACGTTCGGGCGCGAGATCTTCGGCCCGCACACGGTGAGCCCGGAGACCTACGAGCGAGCGGTCGATCTGTTCGGGAAGACCAACCTCGTCGACCTCGTGGACCTGATGGCCGATCACGTCGCCGACGCAACGCTGCTGATCGCCTTCGACCAGCAGTTGCCGCCGGGTCAGGCGCCGCTGCTGACGATGCCGTAGGAGAGAACTCTCAGCGGCGGGCGGCGGCCGTGACCGGGGCTTCGCCCGCCTCCGGGAGGCGGCGCATCCGGAAGGGGGCGCTCTCGACGATGCCCTGCACGAGCGACGACCAGCGGTAGCCGCTCGCGTCCATCGCCCGCACGAGCTGCCGCACGGTGGGGGCGTCGTGATGGGTCAGGCCGCGGCCCAGCGCGTAGGTGAGCAGCTTCTCGGCCACGGTGCGCACGAACTCCTGCCCCTTGCCCGCCAGCGCCTCGCGGAACGCGCGCGGGCTGTCGATGGTGCGGTCCGCCCACTCGATCGTCGCGTCGATGGCCGCGCCGCGGTCCGTCTCGCGCCACTGGCCGATGGCGTCGAAGTGCTCCATCGCGAAGCCGAGCTGGTCCATCTCCGTGTGGCAGGAGGCGCAGACCGGGTTGCGCCGGTGCTGCTCCATCTTCTCGCGCAGCGAGGTGGGCGCCGCGCCGGCCGCGTCCTCCTCGAGCGGCGGCACGTTCGGCGGCGGCGGCGGCGGCGGCGCCCCGAGCAGGTTCTCCAGCACCCACTTGCCGCGCAGCACCACCGAAGTGCGGTTCGCGTAGGAGGTGATCGTCAGCAGGCTGGCGTGCCCGAGCAGCCCGTGCCGCCGGTCGTCCTCCCAGGCCACGCGGCGGAAGCGGCTGCCGTAGACGTCGCCGACGCCGTAGTGCCGTGCGAGCTGCTCGTTCAGGAAGGAGTAGTCCGCGGTCAGCAGCTCGGGCAGCGGCCGGTCGCCGCGCACCTGGCTCTCGAAGAACAGCTCCGTCTCCTGCACCATCGCCCGCCGCAGCGTGTCGTTGAACTGCGCGAACAGCGCACCGTCGGGCGCCTGCTCGTTGATGTTGCGGATCTGCAGCCACTGGCCCACGAAGTCGTTCATGAAGCGCGTGGCGCGCCGGTCGGCGAGCATGCGCCGCACCTGCCCCGCGAGCACGTCGGGCTCGCTCAGCTCCCCGCCCGCCGCCAGGTCGATGAGCTCGTCGTCGGGAATGCTGCGCCAGAGGAAGAAGGACAGGCGCGTGGCCAGCTCCAGGTCGGTCAACGCGTGCACCTCGCCGGGAGCGGCACCGGCCGGCCGCTGCTCGACGCGCAGCAGGAACTCCGGCATCGACAGGAGCGCCTCGAGGGCGCGCTCGATGCCGAAGTCGAAGTCGCGGGCCCGGCGTCCCTCGCGATAGACGCCCAGGAGCGGGTCGACGTCGGCGTCCGCCACCGGGCGCCGGTACGCGCGCCGCGCCAGCCCCGCGATGATCTCGCGGGCGCACGGCTCCTCGTCGTAGCCGCCGGCCGGGCGGCAGGTGAAGATGCGCCGGCGGCTCGGCGTGTCGTCCGGCACCGTGCCGTCGAACGGGCCGGACACGAACAGCCGGTCTATGCCGGGCTTGCCGCGCAGGCCGAGCGGCGAGGGCGCCGAGTCGGTGAACGCAACCGACACGAGCCGCTGGCCGGCCTCGACCGGCACCCGGATCTCGAGCACGTCGTCGGCGGTCAGCCGGTACTCGTGGAGGCGCTGGCCGGCGATGTCGTCCTCGGGCACGGCAATCACCCGCCCGGGATCCGGGCCGGGGTACTGGCCGCCGATCCGCCAGCGCGTGACCAGCTTGTGGTCCACGCGGAGCTGGATCTCGTGCTCGTCCTCGGCGATGCCGTCGATGGTGTCGACAGCCGCGTTGCGCTTCATGCGCACGGCGAAGACGTAGTTCCCGTCCAGAGGGAACAGGTGGCGCACCGCCAGCCCGCCGTGGGTGGCGAACGGCATCTGCTCGCTCATCCGCGCGTCCTGCGCCTCGAAGCCCAGCGAATACACCTGGCGCGCCGGGCGGTTGTCGGGGCTGCCGACGGCCGCGCGGCTGATCCTGGTCGCCGCCGCGATGTAGCGCGCCATGAGCGCGGGCGTCATCGACAGCACGTCGGCGTTGTTGTCGAAGCCGAACCCGGCCATGTCGCTCGGGAGCAGCTCGCTGCCGTCGATCTCCAGCCCCAGGAGGTCTCGAATCGCGTTGACGTACTCCACGCGGTTCAGACGCCGGGAGGCGACGCGGCCGGGATTGGGCGCCAGCGCGCCCGCGCGGTCGAGGGCCGTCTCGAGCGCCGTGACGAACGTCTCGACGGCGGCCGCATCGGGACGCGGCCGTCCCGCGGGCGGCATCTGGCCGCCGCGCAGCTTGCGCACGACCTTCTCGAGCACCTCCGCGTTGGCCGCCACCTGCTCGATGTCCAGCCGGTCGAGCAGCAGGCCGGCGGTCCGCAGGCGCTCGTTGTGACAGGCGACGCAGTAGCGGTCGAGGAGGCCGCGTTCCGGGGCGGCCGCGGCCGGCGCAACGCCGCTCCACACGAACGCGAGAAGACAGGCCGCGCCCACGAGCAACCGTGACATATCGCTCCCTCCCGCCGCGTGGCTTTCCACCGCCCGCCCATTATCGAAGAGGTCGGCTTCCGGCACAACCGGATCGCGGCGCGGCGCCGGGCGGGCGCTGCGTATAATGCAGGCACCCGGTTGCGTCGGCTACTCGAAGGGGGTTGCGATGACTGCCACCTGCATGGGGCGCGTCGGAAGAGGGTCGTTTCTCCACGCCGTGCTGTGCACGACGGCCGCCGGGCTGGCCGCCGCGGCGCCGGCCGACCTGCGGCTGGTCGACGCGGCGGCGCGGCAGGACACGGCGGCGGTCCGGGCCCTGCTGGCGGCCGGCGCCGACGCCGACACGCCGCGCGCGGACGGCGCGACGGCGCTGCTGTGGGCGGCGCACTGGGACGATCACGAGGCCGCCGGGCTGCTCCTCGCCGCCGACGCCGATCCGAACGCGGCCGACGACGACGGCGTCGTCCCGCTGATTCGCGCCAGCGAGAACGCAAGCCGCCGCATGGTCGAAGCCCTGCTGGCCGCGGGCGCCGACGCGGGCGCCGCGCAGACGAGCGGCCTGACCCCGCTGATGGTGGCCGCACGCACCGGCAGCGTAGAGGTCGTCCGGGCCTTGCTGGCGCACGGCGCGGACGTCGACGCCGCCACGGTCGAGACGGCGGCCACGGCGCTGATGTGGGCGGTCGCCGCCCCGCACCGGGACATCGTGGCCGAGCTGCTGGCCGGCGGCGCCGACGTCGAGGCGTCGTCGAGCAAGGGGATGACGCCGCTGCTGACGGCGGCGTACACGGGCGACATCGAGACCGCCGCGCTGCTCATCGCGGGCGGCGCCGACGTGAACGCCCCGGGCTCCGACGGCGCGCACGCGCTCCCGTTGGCCATCGTCAAGGGCCACGACGAGCTCGCCCGGTTCCTGCTCGAGCGCGGCGCCGACCCCAACGGGACTCTCGACGGGGTGCCCGCGCTGCACGCGGCGGCGGGCGACGTCGACCCCTGGACGCTGCACTGGAACCGGCGGCACGGCACCCCGGGCTTCTCCGTGAAGACGCTCGTTCCCGGGGCCTCTCCCATGGCCCTCGAGCGCCGGCTGCCGTTGGTGGAGGCGCTCCTCGCGCGCGGCGCCGATCCCAACGGGCGCATCACCACGACGACGCTGCTGATGACGTACATCGGACATCCGACCAAGGGGGCGTTCGAGCGGTTCGCCTGCGGCACCGGCGACCTGCGCGGCGCCACGCCGCTGTGGGTGGCGGCCTTCGGCAGCGCCAGCGACGGGGCCTACGTGCTCGACAGCGAGGGCGGCATCCGGCCGCCGGAGAGCAGCGCGGCCATCATCCGCGCGCTGCTGGCCGCGGGCGCCGATCCGCACCTGACGACCGACGACGGCACGACGCCGCTCATGGCGGCAGCCGGGCTCGGCCGACCCACCTTCCGGCCGCAGCTCGTCCGCGGCGCCCGCTCGCGCAGCGCCGAGGAGGCGGTCCGGGCGCTGGTCGAGGCGGGCGCGGACATCGACGCGGTGAACGAAGCCGACTTCACGGCGCTCCACGGCGCCGCGTACCGCGGCCTGAACGAGGTCATCGAGTACCTGGTCGAGCAGGGCGCCGACATCGACGCCCGGGACTTCCGCGGGCGCACCCCGTTCCGCCTCGCGGAAGGGTCGAAGCAGTCGTTCCAGTTCCAGGCCTACCCGGAAACGGCGAACGTGCTCGCGACGCTGGGCGCCAACACCCGCCTGGGCATTCCGGGTTCCGTGCAGGAGCGCGCCGACCGCGAAGTCGCGGCGGACGAGCTCGGGCCCTGAGGAGCAGCCGCAGTGTGGTCAGGAAGCCAAGGCTGCGAGTCGCTGCTGCAGCACGCGGAGACGCGCCTGACTCTCTTCATCTGGCGGCAGGAACCCAGGCATCGCATCGACGAAATCCTTCGTACGGAGTAGCTGCGCGAACTCGTCGCGAACGTAGGTCCGCACGTCCTGACCTCGTCCAGCAGGGGTTCCAATAGGCGTGCTGCAGCCTCCAACAGCTGGAGGTTGAGATCATGCATGAAGGCGCTCTCGTACACGGTTCGCGATTTCACGCTCTGCGAGGTGCCTCTCGCGCGCGCGCCCGTCCCGGAGCGCGTCCACAAGGGCCAGCAACTCGTAGAGGCGCTGATCCGCTTGCGCGGCGAGAGGCACCGTCCTGTGCAGCGGCTGGAGCGATACACCTCGGTGTTGACCAGTCGCGAGCGGCCAGACCGGCGGTAGATCGGGTCCGGTCGAGATCTGGCGGTTCAGCGGCGGCGCCGCGTACGAGGTGAGGATCCCCCGCGCGACGCCGCCCCGGATCGCGGGGAACATGTACTTCGCCCCGTGTACCAGGAACTCCTCCGCGGCTCGTGCGTTCGGCCGACGGCCGCGGTCTTCCCTGAAGACCAGCCGCGCCGCCGCCAGTCGGTTCAGAGCGGCATGTACTTGGGACGCGCTCAGGATCAGATCGACCGCCATCCGCGCGAGGGACGGGTGTGGACCCGGGTAGCTCAACAGCTTGGCCAACACGACGACGTCTTGGCGAAGGAGAGATGAATATCATTTCCATGGGCGCTGAGTCGCCAGACGAAGATCGCGAGCCATGTCGATACCGAGAACCAGCAGCAGCCACTGTCGGCGAGCGCGAAAAACTGACGGATTCTCGAGGCCTGTTCGGGCATGCGTGCCGTCGGCCGTGTTCGTCGATGTCTTGAGGAAGAAGAGGATGATGGCTGTGGTCGCTGTGCGAAACCGCGTCTGCGCGGTTTTGCAAACTGCTGTGGGCGCGGCTGTTTGCGTCCACAGCAGTGGCGGCGTCCACAGCCTCCGGGCAGGCGTGGCGGGCGGCGGCTCGTTGGGGTAGCGTTGACGGCGGACTCAGACGTGGGGTGAGGGCCCGGCAGAGCCACCGGACCCTCGTGACCGCCCCGTGCTCCGACAGAGCGAGCCGGTCGGTGCAGTTGTGCCACGGTTCGACCGCGTTGTCCAGTCGGAGACCGCCCCGCGCGCTCCGACGCCGTGGACGTCCCGCTTCGCCAGAAGACCTGCCGACACTGCAGCCGCCTGTTTGCGATCTGCGCGACGTGTGATCGCGGCCATGCCTACTGCACGCCGTCGTGCCGAGCGATTGGCCGCCGCCGCTCGGTGCGGGCCGCCCGGGCCCGGCATCAGCGCAGCCTCGAAGGGCGCCTCGACCACCGCGACCGCCAGCGTGCCTATCGCCGCCGCGTGACGGATCAGGGTTCCGCCGCCCCCCGGCCATCGACCAGACTCCCCGTCGCGGACCTCGCCCCGGTTCGGGCGCCCGCGGCCACCCGTTGCGTGGTCTGCGGGCGGTCGAGCCGGTGGCTGCTCCCGATGCGCGAGCCTCGCGCGAATCGGAGGAGGAGCGACGATGATCACACCCGCGCAGCGCGCCGAGATCCGGCGCTTGTACTACGGCGAGCACTGGAAGATCGGGACCATCGCGGCCCAGCTCGGCCTCCACCGTGAGACCGTTCGCGCCGCGGTCGAGCGCGAGACGCCAGGCGTCCCCCCCAGCGTGTGTCGGCCCAGCATCCTCGACCCGTACCTGCCGTTCATCCGCGACACGCTGACGCAGTACCCGCGGCTGCGCGCCACGCGCATCCACGAGATGCTCCGCCAGCGCGGCTATGCCGGCTCGGTCTTCCCCGTCCGCAAACTCGTGCGGCGCCTGCGGCCCGAAACCTCCCGCGCCGTCTACCGCCGCGTGGTCACCCTGGCCGGCGAGTCCGCGCAGGTCGACTGGGGCTCGTTCGGCAAGGTCCGCATCGGACAGGGCACCCGCACCGTCTCCGGATTCGTCATGGTCCTCGGCTACTCGCGCGCGTTGGCCGCGCTGTTCACCCTCGACCAGACGCTCGAGAGCTTCCTCCGCGGGCACGTCGCCGCCTTCGAGGCGCTTGGAGGCGCCGCCCGCAATCTCGTCTACGACAACCTGCGCAGCGCTGTGCTCGACCGCCGCGGCGCCGCCGTCCAGTTTCATCCCCGCCTGCTCGAACTCGCCGGGCACTACCACTTCGCCCCCCGGCCCTGTACGCCGGGACGGGGAAATGAGAAGGGAAAAATCGAACGCCAGATCCAATACCTGCGCCACGCCTACTTCGCCGCCCGGCCCTTCCGCGACCTCGACGACATCAACGCCCAGTTCCGACGCTGGCGTGACGAGGTCGCCCACCGCCGACGCCATCCCGACCAGCCCCATCGCCGGGTTGCCGAGGTCTGGGCCGAAGAAAAGCCCCGCCTACTGCCGCTGCCCGCCAATCGCTTCGAGACCGACCTGATGCGCGCCGTCCGCTCCGGCAAGACGCCCTACGTCCGCTTCGACCGCAATCTCTACTCGATTCCTCACACCCACGTCCGCAAGCCGCTCACCCTGCTCGCCTCAGCCACCCGCATCCGCATCCTCGACGGACAGACCGAGCTGGCCAGCCATCGCCGCACCTACGACACCGGACTGACCGTCGAGGACCCCGCCCATCTCGACGGCCTGCTTGCCGCCACCCGCCAAGCCAACGCCCACACCACCCGTGACCGCCTCCGCGCCGCCGTCCCCGCCACCGCCACGCTCTTCGAGCGCCTCGCCGAGCGCCAAGACGCCCTCCGCCCGCACGCCACCCGGCTAGTCGCCCTGCTCGACGATTACGGACCCGACGAGCTGGCCGCCGCCGTCCACATCGCCCTCGAACGCGATGCCCTCGGCGCCGGCTCGATCACCCACATCCTCGAAACCCGACGCCGACAGCGCGGACTCAAACCCCCGCTCCGCCTCACCCTGCCCGACCGACCCGGACTGCGTGACCTCGACGTCCGGCCGCACGACCTGGAGACCTACGATGCCCTCGGACAGAAAAACCCTGACGACGCTGGCGACTGACCTGCGTCGCCTCGGGCTCAACCGCACCGCCGACGAGCTGAACGACATCATCGCCCAGGCCACCCGCAAGCGCTCGAGCGCCACCGTCCTGCTCGAGCACATCGTCGCCGCCGAGCTTGAGGAAAAACAGCGCCGTAGCGTCGAGAGCCGACTGGGGCGTGCCCGACTCGGACGCTTCAAGCCGCTCGCCGACTGGGACTGGGACTGGCCCACCGCGCTGGACCGGCGCGCCCTCGAACGCATCCTCACGCTCGACTTCCTCGCGCGCGGCGAGAACGTCGTGATCCTCGGCGCACAAGGCTTGGGGAAAACCATGCTGGCGAAGAACATCGCCCACCAGGCCATCCTCGCCGGGAAGACCGCCCTCTTCACCACGGCCGCTGACCTGCTGCTCGACCTCAACGGACAGGAGACCGCCCGCGCACTCGAACGCCGCCTGCGCCACTACACGCGCCCCGTGCTATTGTGCGTTGACGAGCTGGGCTACCTTGCCTACGACGCCCGTGCCGCGGACCTGATCTTCCAGCTCGTCAGCCGACGCTACGAGCACCGCTCCCTGCTGATCACCACCAACCTGCCCTTCAAGAACTGGGACACCGTCTTTCCCAACGCTTCATGCGCCGTCGCCCTGATCGACCGGCTGACCCACCACGTCGAAATCCTTCGCATCGAAGGCCGCAGCTATCGTCGCCGGGAGGCTGAACTCAGCCAGCAGGAGCGCAACCGCCAGCGTGCCCCGCGCGACGAAGACACCGAATGACACGATCAGCAGGGGCGTCCACAGGCAGTCGACGGCACTTCAGAAATGATCACTTCCTCAAGCTCGCCGACAGCCACCCGCTCCGCATTGCCACGGTGACTCCCGGAGGTGAACATGGCCGCATCGGCATCACCCTGTGCCCCGGCAAGACCGACCCCGCCGGCATGACCGGCGCCTGGGCGCGAGACCTCGATCTCGACCTGGATGCGATCGCGGACTGGGGAGCGACCGCGGTGGTCAGCCTGATCACCGGGCGGGAACTCGACCACCTGGCGGTGCGCGATCTGCCGCGGGCTGTACAGGTTCGGCACATGGAGTGGTGGCACCTGCCCGTCCCGGACGGGGAGCCGCCGGGGTCCGACTTCGAGAAGTCCTGGGAGGCCGCGGGTGAAGCCCTCCGCGACCGCCTCCGCGCGGGATTCGATGTCCTCGTCCACTGCAAGGGGGGCCTGGGCCGCGCCGGCACCGTGGCCGCCCGCCTGCTCGTCGAGCTGGGCGCGAAGCCGGACGACGCCGTCCGCCAGGTGCGCGAGGCCCGGGCGCCGGAGGCCATCGAGACCATCGCGCAGGAGGCTCACGTGGCCGAGTGCGGGCCGCGCACACCGGTCGTTCCATCCCGAACCACGGACCGCATCCGCGACCGGGCGCTTGGGGCCTTCCTGGGCCTGGCGGTGGGCGACGCGGTAGGTACGACGCTCGAGTTCTGCGCCCGTGACACGCAGCCCCGCCTTGAGGACATGGTCGGCGGCGGACCCTTCGATTTGCCGCCAGGCACGTGGACCGACGATACGTCGATGGCCCTGGCGCTGGCCGACAGCCTCGCGGCCACCGGTCAGGGTGCCGTCGACTGCCGGGATCTGATGGACCGCTTCGCCAGATGGTGGCAGCAGGGCGCCTATTCGCCGGTCGGGAGGTGCTTCGACATCGGGAATGCCACGCGCGAGGCGCTGACCCGCTATCGGCAGAGCGGCGATCCGCTCGCCGGCTCCACCGACCCGCGGACCGCGGGCAACGGCTCGCTGATGCGGCTCGCCCCGGTTGCCCTCCGCTTTCTGCACGACCGGCCGCGCATGATCGCGGCCGCCGCGGACCAGTCGCGGACGACGCACGCGGCGGAAGAGGCGGTGGACGCCTGCCGGGCGTTCGCGGCGCTGCTCGCGGACGCCATCGCCGGGTCGCCGCGTGCGGAGCTGCTGGCCCCGAGAACCTTCGATGGCGCGCCGGGGATCGCCCGGATCCTGGCCGGGAGCTGGCGGGGACGGGCACGGGACACGATCCGCTCGAGCGGATACGTCGTCCACACCCTCGAGGCCGCCATCTGGTCGGTCGCCCGGACCGCGGACTTCCGCGGCGCCGTGCTGCTCGCGGCGAACCTGGCGGACGATGCCGATACGGTGGCTGCCGTGACGGGGCAACTCGCCGGCGCCATCCATGGCCTGAGCGGCATTCCGGAGCCCTGGCTCGCGCGGCTCGCCTGGCGCGACCGACTTTTGGAAACCGCGCGACGGCTGTTGCCTCCACCATCGCCGCCCGCGCCCGGCCAGGGCTTGCCCGCCACCGGGCCCCGCAAGCGAACGCCGGGGGCTCGGGGCGCAGCCCCGTCTACTAGAAGATAGCCACCGGGTTGAACGGCGAGCCCGTGTTGCCCGGAATGCGTATCGGCGCCGCCACGAACAGGAACTCCCAGCGGTTCAGCTTCGCGGCCATCTCCGCGGCGGCCGTCAGGTCGGCGGCGTCGATCACGTGGACGCCCAGCGCCACCAGGGCCGGCACGTGCACGGGGAAGCGGAAGTCGTCGAACACGACGGCATCCTGCGTGCCGTCGCTGCCCATGACGGCGATGTCGCGCTCCTTGAACCAGGGCACGACGGCCGGGTGCCAGCCCGCGGTGGGCACCTGCTGGTCGGGCGGGCGCAGCCAGCGGCCCGTGTGCAGCAGGACCACGTCGCCCGGGCCGACCCTGACGCCCGCCTGCTCCTCCCACGCCAGGATGTCCGCCGGCGTCACGGCCGTGCCGGGCTCGAGGTAGGGCACGCCCCGCAGGCGCGGGATGTCGAGCAGCACGCCCCGGCTGACGATGGCCTCCTGCAGGTTGTGGATGCCCATCTGCGTGCACCCGGTCTCCGCGTTGACCGCATCGGCGAACGAGACGCCGTTGTAGAGCTGGCCCTTGTAGCCGAAGTGGCAGAGCGCGTCGAGGTGGGTGTGCACCTCGCCGTGGTAGAAGATCGAGATGTTCTCGATGGCGATCCCGTTCTGCGGGATCAGGAAGTCGCGGTGCCAGAACGCGCTCGCCGGCCGCTCGCCTGCCGGCGTGGCCGACGTGGGCAGCACCTGCGGCTGCCGCGCCAGCGAGACGACCAGCCCCTCGGTCGCCAGCGCCAGCGCCTCCTGGCGCTTCGCGGGCGTGATGAGGTTGAGGGCGCCGAGCTGATCGTCGTCCCCCCAGCGGCCCCAGTTCGACAGCTCGTCCATCCAGCGCTCCACGACGGCGGCGGTCACCTCCTCGGGCTGCTGGCCATTGGCCGCGCCGCCCGGGAACGCCGCGACGAGCGCGACCACGATCAAGCCCCCGGCCAGTGCGTTGCGTCTCGACATCGTCACCTCGTCACCTCTCGACCTGCTGCTGCATCAGCTCGCGCAGCAGGCGCGCCGAGCTCTCGCGAATGTAGACGCTGATGTACAGGACGTGTCCTTCCGCGAGATCCAGCGGTGTCCGCCCGCGGGCATCCCGCGCGTCGAGCCGCGCCCCCTGCTCGACGAGCAGCCTGATGATGGAATCGGCGCCCCGCGACGCCGCGCCGTGCAGCGGCGTCCAGCCGCAGCAGAGTCCGCGATAGGGCGAAGCGTCCGCCAGCGCGTCGTGGCCGCACTCGCTGCCGGCGTTGATGTCGGCGCCGAGATCCAGAATCATGCGGACGGCCTCGAGCGCGTCCTCCTCCGAACCCGGCGTCTGGCCGTCCAGATAGCCGACGCCCGCGGCCATCGCCAGCGGCGTCGTGTTCTCGACGGTCGCCAGCAACGGGTCGGCGCCGTGCGCCAGCAGCAGGCGCATGGCGGGCAGGTCCGCGGAGCGGGCCGCCCACCAGAACGGCGTCGCGCCGGTCACGCTCACCGCGAACGACTGGCCGCTCGCGGTTATCCCCTCCGGGAAGCGCACGGTCCGGTCCCGCGTCATGCCGGCATTCGGATCGGCGCCGTGCGCCAGCAGCTTCCGCATCAACCCCAGGTAGCCGATGTCGCCCGTCTCGATGACGGCCGCCTTGTCGAGGCCGTCCCAGTTGTGGGTCTGGACGAGGATGTGCAGCGCGGTCCGTCCGGCGTCGATGGCGTTCGGGTCCGCACCGGCGTCGAGCAGATACGCGGCCAGGTCGTAGTGCCCGTTGACGATCGCCAGCATGAGCGCACTCGTGCCGTCGCGCAGCCTGTCGTTGACGTCGGCGCCCGCCTCGAGCAGCACCCGCACGGCGTCGGCCGCGCCGGCCCGGACGGCGAAGGTCAGGGCGCGGAAGCCGCCCTTCGAGCGCACGTGCACGTCGGCGCCGTGGGCGATCAGCTCCCGCACCACGGCCGCGTTCCGTGCCCCGGCGGCCGACATCAGGGCCGTCTGCCCGCGGAGCGCTTCCTGCAGGTGGGGGTCCGCGCCGTGCTCGAGCAGCAGGCGCACCACGTCCACGCTGCCGGTGCGCGCCGCGGTCATCAGCGCGGTCTCGCCGGCCGCGAAGACGTCCGGATCGGCTCCGGCGCCGAGCAGGGCCTCCACCGCGCCCGCGCTCCCGTTGGTGCCGGCCAGCAGCAGCGGTGTCGCGCCGTAGCGGTTGGCCGCGTTGGCGTCCGCCCCGGCGCCCAGCAGCAGGCGCGCCAGCTCCAGGTCGTCGTGGTGGACCGCCCAGTGCAGCGCCGTCGTGCCGTCGGGTCCGCGGGCGCCCGCGTCGGCGCCGTCCGCCAGCAGCGCCTCGACGGCCGGCGCGTCGCGCCGCTCCGCGGCGTCGACCAGCGCGACGTCGGCGTTGCCCGCCAGGGCGCGGCCGGCGGCAAGCAACAGCAAGCCGACGCACAACCCGCCGCAGAGTCCGCGTCTCATGATCGTTCGTCCTGCGTCCCGGGGGAACCAGCCGCGCGCCTCCGCCGGGCTACAGATCCGCGAGCCGCGCGTTCTCGCCCGTGGCATCGCTGAGCTCGTCCGCCGGGACGCCCATCAGGTCCAGCACGTTGAGCAGCGCCCGCGTCATCGCCGGGCGATCCGTGTAGCGCAGGTGCCGGCCGCCCCTGAGCCGGCCCGCCGCCCCGCCGGCGAGCAGGCACGGCAGCGGGTAGTGGCTGTGGTCGTTGCCGTCGCTCATGCTGCCGCCGTACAGCACCAGCGAGTTGTCCAGCAGGTTGCCGTCGCCGTCGGGCGTCGCGCGCAGCTTCTCGAGGAAGTACGTGAGCATCTCGATGTGGTACGTGTTGATCCTGACCAGCTTCGCGATGTTCTCCTGGTTCTGCGCGTGGTGCGACAGCGAGTGGTGCGAGTTGGCCACCCCGATCTGCGGGTAGGTGCGCGAGCTGGTCTCGTAGGAGATCTGGAACGCGCCGACCCGGGTGATGTCGGCCTGCCAGGCCAGCACCAGCAGGTCGTACATCAGCTTGATGTGGTCCTCGAAGGTGTCGGGAATGCCCATCGGCCGCGACGGCAGCTCCAGCGCGAGCGTGTCGCCCTCGCGCTCGCTCATCCGGATGCGGCGCTCGACCTCCCGCACGCTGTCGAGGTACTCGGTGACGCGCAACTGGTCGGCCGGGCCGAGCTCCCGGCGCAGGTCCGCGATGTCGCCGGTCACCCAGTCGAGGATGCTGCGGTCGCGCTCGCCCTCGGCCAGCCGCTCGGCGGCCGTGCCGCCCTCCCCGAACAGGCGCTCGAAGACCACCCGCGGGTTGTTCTCCATCGGGAGCGGCGTCGTCGGCGTGCGCCAGGAGATCGTGTAGAGGTACTGGCAACTGTAGCCCACCTCGCAGTTGCCGACGCGCTCGGGCGACTCGAGCGAGACCTCCAGCGACGGCAGTCGGGTCTCGCGGCCGAACTCCGTGGCGATGAACTGGTCCGCGGTGGTGCCGGCCCGCACGTCGATCCCCTCGGTCTTCTTGGGATGCACCCCGGTCAGCCACGTCGCCGTGCCCCGGGCATGGTCGCCGGCCCCGTCGCCCATCGACCGCGCCATCGGATGATCGAGCCCGGAGAGCACGACGAGCCGGTCGCGCACCGGCGCCAGGGGCTCGAGGATCGGAGAGAGCTCGAAGCTCGCGCCTTCGCCGGTCGGCGACCAGGCGTCGACGCCGTGCGCCGCCTCGTCGATGACCGCCCCGTTGGGGATGTAGACGAAGCCCGCCCGGCGCACCGGCCGCGCGGCCGTCTTCGACACGGCCGACAGCGCCGGCACCATGGCGTCGAGCAGCGGCAGGGCCAGCGTCGCGCCCATGCCCCGCAGCACGGTCCGCCGGGGCAACGACTTCCTGGTGATGAACATGAGTCCTCTCAGCGCACGGCCGCAACCGTGCTGTCCGGGCCCGCGGCCTCCGACGACATGCGCATCTGGAACGGCACGCTGCGAACGACGGCCAGCACGATCGACGAGAAGGCGTGGTCGTCGCGGGCGGCCTCGCGCAGGATCGCCCGCACCGTCGGCGCGTCGTAGTGCTCCAGGCCGCGGCCGAGCGCGTAGGTGAGCAGCTTCTCGATCAGCGTGTGCACGAAGCGCTCGGCGTCGTCGGCCAGCAGGCTCCGCAGGCCGGCCGGACCGTCGAACGCGGTGCCGTCCGGCATCACGCCGGAAGCGTCGATCGGGCCGTTCGATTCGCTGCGGGTGCGGGCCTCGCCGACCGCGTTGAACGGCTCGAGCGACAGCCCCAGCGGATCCATCTGCGCGTGGCAACTGGCGCAGACTGGACTCGCGCGGTGCTGCTCCATGCGCTCGCGCATGGACAGGACCCGCCCCTCGGCGTTCTTCTCCTGCAGATCGGGGACGTCCGGCGGCGGCGCCGGGGGCGGCGTGCCCAGGATGTTCTCGAGAATCCACTTGCCGCGCAGCACCGGCGCCGTGCGCGTGGGATGCGAGGTGACCGTGAGGACGCTGCCGTGGGCAATCAGCCCCCGCCGCGCCTCGTCGCCGAGCTGCACCCGCCGGAAGTGGCTGCCGTTCACGTGCGGAATGCCGTAGTGGCGCGCCAGCCGGTCGTTGAGGAACGTGTAGTCCGCGGTCAGCAGCTCGGCGACGCTCCGATCCTCGCGCAGGACGGTCTCGAAGAGCAGCTCCGTCTCGCGCCGCATGGCCTGCCGCAGGTTGTCGTCGAAGTTCGGGAACGAGAGCGGGTGCGGCTGCGCGAACCGCAGGTTCCGCAGGTGGAGCCACTGCCCGGCGAAGTTCTCGACGAGGGCCCGGGAGCGCTCGTCGGCGAGCATCCGCCGCACCTGGCGCTCCAGCTCGGCCGGGTCGCGCAGCGAGCCGTCCGCGGCCCGCGCGAGCAGCTCGTCGTCGGGGATGCTGCTCCACAGGAAGAACGACAGGCGCGACGCCAGCTCGTGGGCGCCGATCCGGTACGGCGTTCCGGGCGCCGTGCCGGCCGGCTCGGCCTCCACGCGGAAGAGGAACTCGCGGCTCGCGAGCAGCGCGCGCACGACCATGCGGATGCCCGCCTCGAAGCCGCCGCCCCGGCCGCGCTCCGCCTCGTAGAACCGCAGCAGCTCCGCCACGTCCGCGTCGCCGACCGGCCGGCGCCACGCGCGGCGAGCCAGCGCGGCCGCGATCTCGGCGGCGCAGGCGGGCTCGTCGGCGGCCTGCGCCGGATGGCAGGTGAAGATGCGCCGGCGGCTCTCGGTGTCGCCGGGCCCGGTCGCCCCGTGCGGACCCTCGATGTCCATGCGCGTGATGTAGGGCAGGCCGTCCTCGAAGTAGTGCACGTAGGCCTTGACGAACGGCTGGCGCAGCGCAGGCCCCTGCAGCGGCACGCCGACGAGCGTCGGCGGCCGGTCCTCGAGCTGCGCCGCGCTCGTCTTGGGAAATGTGACGATGACCTCGTGCAGGCCGGCCGTGGCCGGCACGCGCACCTCGAAGTCCGCCGTCCGGTAGCCGCCGTGGCGGTGGCTGTCGTAGTCGGCGCGCTCCCCGGTGCCCGGGCCGAGCCCGCCGATGGCGAACGCCGCGAGCCGCTCGCCGTCCAGGCTGAACTCGACCTCGTGGTGGTCGTTGAGGCCGCGGATCAGCTCGTGGACGTTCCGGCCGAGCTTGGCTCGGATGTAGTACTCCCCGTCGACCGGAAAGTGATGCCGCACGCGCAGCCCGCCGCGCGTGCCGAACGGCATCCCGTCGAGATGGTCGTCCTGCGTGAGGTCGACCGGGGCGCGGTAGGTCACCGGCGCCGGACGGGCGCGGGGGTCGCCGACGGCCAGGGCGCTGATCTTCCGGGCGGCCGACAGGTAGCGCTCGATCAGGGTCGGATCGACGCCGAGCACCGCGGCGACGTTGTCGAATCCGTGGGTCGACGCGTTCGGCGGCACGAGCGACGCGGCCTGCCCGGCGTCCACCCCCAGCAGGTCCCGGACCGCATTGCCGTACTGCGCCCGGTTGAGACGATGGAACACCGGCCGGCCGGGGTTGGGAGCCTCCGCACCGGCCCGATCGAGCTCCGCCTCGAGCCAGGACGCGAAGCCGTCGTACGTCTCCCGTGCCGGCCGCGGCCGGCCGGCCGGGGGCATCAGGCGCCCGCGGAGCTTGCGCACGACCTTCTCCCACACCTCGGCGTGGTCGCCCACGGTGTCCATGGCCAGCGCGTCGAGGTCGAGGCCGGCGGTCAACTGGCGCGCGTTGTGGCAGGCGACGCAGTAGCGCTCGACGACCGCCCGGTATGCGCGCGCGGGATCGTCGGGCTGCCGCGCCTGGAGCGGAACGACCAGCGCCGCGCAGACGGCCGCCGCCGCCAGGCACGCATGCAGGAACCGTCCCGTAGTCGTTGCGAGAAGCTTCACTGAAGCATAATCGTCACATGGCGTCGACTCCAATGCAAGGCGCCGCCAGGTGTCTGCGCCGCAGTCAGGATGCAGACTCCGCACAGCGCGCCTCGGCGGGAGCGGCGCGGGGCGAAGGGGGGTCCCCGCAAGCGGACGCCGGGGGTTCGGGGCGCAGCCCCGTCTGCTCGAAGCGAGCCCGGGTTCGCCGGCCGAATCCGCTTGACCGGGACGGGAGGGGTCGGCTATACGGACACTCGGAGCACTCGCTCCCGGAGAGGAGGTCGCATCACGATGAACACCGGCATTCGGCTGGCAGGCTTTGCCGCGGCGGTACTCCTGGCCGCCGCGGGCGCGGCCGGCGCCCTGTGGCTGTCCGCGGCATCGGCCTCGGGCCAGGTCCAGGTCTATCGGGCGCCCCGTCTGCCCGGCACGTCGCATCCGGACCTGACGGGCATCTGGCAGGCGTTCGTCACGGCGAACTGGAACATCGAGGACCACGGGGCGGAGGCCGGACCGTTTCCGACCCTGCTCGGCGCGTGGGGCGCGCAGCCCCCGGGGCAGAGCATCGTCCGGGGCGGGGCGATCCCGTACCGGCCCGCGGCGCTGGCCAAGCGCGAGGCGAACTTCGCCAGGCGCCTGGATGTCGACGTCGACGCCCTCAACACGGTCGGCGACCCCGAGGCCAAGTGCTACATGCCGGGGGTGCCGCGCGCGACGTACATGCCGTACCCGTTCCAGATCATCCAGAGCACGGACCGCATCGTCATCGCCTACCAGTTCGCCAGCGCCAACCGCACCATCCCGATCGGGCGGCCCACGGAGCCTCCGATCGATTTCTGGATGGGCTGGTCGAACGGCTCCTGGGACGGCGACACGCTCGTGGTCGACGTGACGGGCTTCCACGACCTGCCCTGGCTCGACCGGGCGGGCAATCACCACAGCGCGCAGCTCCACGTCGTCGAGCGCTACACGCCCATCAGCCCGTACCATCTGCAGTACGAAGCGACGATCGAGGATCCGCAGGTGTTCACGCGCCCGTGGACGATCAGCTTCCCGCTCTATCGCCGCATGGAGGAGAACGTCAGGCTGCTGGAGTTCAAGTGCGTGGACCTCACGGAGGAGTACATCTACGGGGGCCTGCTCGAGGGAGCCGGCCAGTAGGGTCAGTCAAGGAAGGTGCAGCGGTGCGAAATCAGCTAGCTTCAATCAGACGGGGCTCCGCCCCGAACCCCCGGCGTCCGCTTGCGGGGGCCCGTGCGCCCCGCGCCACTCCCGCCGAGGCGCGCCGTGCGCGCCTTGCGGAGTCTGCACGGTTTCCACGGCGCAGACTCCTGGCGGCAACAGGAATCGCGGCGGTTCTCGCAATCGCCGCCGGGCTGGCGCCGATATCGCTGGCGGGCCAGGCGCCCGGCGCGGATGCGGCCCCCTACCAGGCGCCCCGCACCCCGTGGGGCGACCCGGACCTGCAGGGCATGTGGGATACGCGGACGTACACACCCGTCGAGCGGCCGCCCGAGTTCGGCATGCGCGAGTTCATGACCGAGGCGGAGGCCGCCGAGCGCGAGCGCCTCGGACTGCGCCGGGTGGTGACCGACGACGACGACGCCATCGCCGAAAACCTCGTCGAGCAGGACATCGCGCGCTACGCCCGGGCCGACCGGCCGGACGAGGGCCAGCCCGGATACCGGCTCGCCGGCGCCGAGTACAACGCGTTCTGGAGCGCCGACCCGACGGCCCCTCGGATCTCGCTGCGGACGTCCCAGATCATCGATCCGCCGGACGGCCGGATGCCGCCGCTGACGCGGGGGGCGCTCGACACCTGGGAGGCCCGCGAGGAGGCGCGCGTGGAGCGCAGCCAGGGCGACGACTGGGAAGACCGCGGCCTCTCGGAGCGCTGCATCGTGCGCAACGGCCTGCCGGGCGAGATGATGGGCAACAACCAGCAGCCCACCAAGGAGATCGTCCAGACGCCGGGCTACGTCAGCATCGTCATGCCGTACGGCTACGTGCGGATCATTCCCGTGCGGCAGCCCGGGCCGATCGGCGACGCCATCAGGCAGTGGAACGGCGACCCGCGCGGCCACTGGGAGGGCGACACGCTGGTCGTCGAGACCGCCAACTTCAAGAACACCGTCAACAACGTCGTGCCGGGCCACGGCGGCCCGTTCGGCGGCTCCGCGCACGTGCACTACTACCCGGGCACGGGCGAGACGTTCCGCCTGACCGAGCGGTTCCGGCGGATCGACCACGAGACGCTCGAGTACCAGTACACGGTGGACGACCCGCAGGTGTTCGTGCAGCCGTGGACGGCCGTCAACTACTTCGCGCTCGACTCGTGGACCACCGAGGGCAACCAGGACCGCCTGTTCGAGTACGCCTGCCACGAGCACAACTACGGCATGGTCGGCGCCATCCGCGGCGCGCGGGTCGACCGGGCGTGGGCGCTCGACGAGGCGGCCCGCGAGCGCAACGTGCGCATGGGCGAGCTCGAGGCGAAGCGCGAGCAGCTCGACGCGTGGGAGGCGGCGAACGAAGAGGGCGGACGCTAGCTAGAATCCGGGGCGCGAAGCTGTTCACGCCATCATCGTTGAAGGTGCGGTTGCAGCTCACCGCCGAGCCCTCTCCGGCGTCGTAGCGTCCGTATTACTCGCCTTGGCAACGGCACTCGGGCCGGCGGGCCGTAACCCGCCGGCCCGACCCGGCCAACCCACTACCTACGATGCCATGCTGTCGAACAAAGGAGCTGCGCGATCCGTCGTATCTGCACAGCCACAGGTCGGGCTTGGCACCAGCCTTTTCGCTTCGACCGGCGGTATCTCCAACGGTACACGAAGTGGGTAAACGAAGCGACTCGGCATTCTTGCCACTCGCGCATCCACGGTAACGCCACCCGGATCTTCGAGGACACCACAACCGGGGCACCGAGAGGCTCGCTACCGTAGCCCGGCACCAGGAACATGACTGCGCCAGAACTCGGACGCCTTGAACGAGTCGACCTACGTAAGATCTGGGAGACCGAAGCACAGGACTTCACGCCTTGGCTGGCCACCGAAGACAACCTGTCCCTTCTGGGCGACACGTTGCACATGGAACTGGAACTTGAAGCCCAAGAGACGAACGTCGGACCATTTCGGGCCGATATCCTGTGCAAGAACACCGACGGCGGGTCTTGGGTCTTGATTGAGAACCAGTTGGAGCGAACCGACCACCGCCACTTGGGACAGCTCCTTACCTACGCGGCAGGTCTACATGCAGTCACCATCATATTGCCCCCACGACCAGACCCTCTCATCGATGGAACGTTCTCGGGGCGGGCCTCGTGATAGCGTTCTCCGAACAGGTGGACACCCGCGCCCTGACGCAGCTCACGGTTCTTCGTCGAAAGGATCCGGTTCGATGTATTCGAGATGGACGCGTTGCCCTTCGACACGGAACCAGATGCGCAGCCTCGGCATCACCGATGGACCAAACGCGATGGGATCGGTCTTGACCACCCGAATGTCTTTGAAACCTGGAACCAGAGGAAATGCCGTCGGGTTGATTGCGAGGGCCCATCGGACACCGCGCAGGGCATCGTCAAGGCGCGGGTAGACGATCTCCGCCAAGCGCGCGGTGTATTCCGGAGTCTCAACCAGCACGAACCGCTCGCTGGCCACGCACACGCTCCCATCCGCGCTCCGAAGCCAGCTCCGCCGTTCGCGCACGGTCGTAGTCGGTCAGATCCTCGTCCGACAGGAAAACTGCTTCGTACGGAATCGACTCCCTGTTCGCGGCCACCCTCCAGGCAATCCCGTGTGAGAACTCGCTGACCGCCGCTGCCGTCTGGTTCCAGACTAAATCCACGATCTTGTCGACAGCGGCGATCTCGGAGGCGGTGAAGATGCTGAGATCAGGCCGCCGCAACGGCACGATACGCTGCTGTTGGTACTTCCCGACGGACACCTCCCTTACCGCGATCTCGTGAGTGTCTGCGAGGCGCTCCCTGATCGGCAGGAGTCGGCGAGGAGCCGGACCTTGCGGCAGACGCATGTACTCCGCGCCTGTGATCGGTTTCCCGGTCTCGAAGTACGAGGAAAAATCGGCGAACGCAAGTATCTTGTTGAGCTTGACCGCTCCGAAGCCGGGATCGTGTTCGCACTTCTCGGCGATGTAGAGGATCAGTTCCGCGAGACGACGATCCGGATCCATCTCCGGGAAGCTGAACGTCGGGGCGTCCTGCTTCGATTTCATCTTGCCGCTCCGCACCCGGGCCGGGCAGCGTGTCGCGACCCGGGAGACGCCAAACGGCGTCTCCCGGGTCGCCGGTCAGCAAAACTGCGGCGCTACTGATCCTGCGAGGTCGCGAACAGCGGTCGGTCGCCGCGCGCGGCGACCTCGGCCTGGAACTCTTCCTCGGTCAGCTCGATCGTGCGCGTGATGCTGAAGAACATGTCGTCGATCGAGCGGTTGCCGTAGCCCTTCCAGTTGCGCGGATCGACGACGTTCCGGTTCGTGGGCGAGTTGTTGTACCAGGCCATCACGTGGATGAGCGTGTCCGCCGGCAGGAGCGGCGCGACGTCGTCCTCGTAGGTGTAGACCTTCACCCAGTTGTGGTCGTAGTTGGCGCAGCTCAGCATCTCCCGCGCGTTGTTCGGGTAGATGGCCTCCACGCACATGCGCTTGCCGCTCGAGTGCAGGTGCGGCTCGAACATCAGCATCTTCGTCGGCTTCGTGATGCGGTGGAAGCCGTCGCGCATGACGTTGTCGTCGTTCGACGGGATGTCGAACTCGTAGTCGAACATGTTGACGCCGCTGAACCCGGCGTTGCTCTGCACGTAGCGCGGCACGTAGTCCTCGGGATGCAGCGTCAGGCCGACGTCGACCCGCGCACGCACCTCGCGGCCGATGGAGTGCAGGTGCATGGAGTTGAACGTGAGCACCGAGCCGGCCGGCAGCTTGACGCCCATCTCGTCCGGAAAGATCGTGGGGTTCTGGCCCAGCTCGTACGTCAGCCGGAGCTGGTCGTCGTAGCCCCCGCAGGAGGTCTCGTTCCCGCAGTCGAGCGCCTCGGCCACGTTCTGCGGCATGTCCGACGTGATGACCGCGTGGTGCACGACGAACAGGCTGAGGTCCGCCCGCCCGGTGTCGTCCACCTCGATCTGCGGCCCTTCCTCGAGCCGGACCTCCTTCACCTCCACCGCCTTGATGTAGCGGTCGGCGGTCAGCCCCGTGGCCGTCTCGCCCCACTCGCCGAACCAGTCGGCGGCGTCGGCCTCGACGATGCCCTCGGGCGACGGCACGATCACATCCGGCGTGCCGTAGGTCCAGCCGTCGGCCGGCCATTCGATCGGCGGCGGCGCGTCGGCCGGATTGCCCCGCGGAACCCCGCCGTCCACCCAGGCCGCAATGGTGGCGATCTCCGCGTCGCTCAGCGACGGGTCGTCCTTGAACCGCTGGATGCCGATGTTCTTGTCGATGAACCAGGGCGGCATCTCGCGCGCCTCGGTGCGGCTGCGGATGGCCCGCGCCCAGGGGCGGACGTCCTCGTAGCTGACCAGCGGCATCGGCGCGGCGCCCTGCGGGCGGTGGCAGTTCTCGCACGACCGCTGCAGGATCGGCGCGATGTGCCTGGTGAAGGTGACTTCGGTTGCCTGTTCCGCGGCCGCAGCCGGCGCCGCGAACAGACCGGCGCAGATGATGCCGGCGGCCATCGGACTCGCGCTTCTCATGCGGTGTCTCCTGTTGGATTGCATTGTTGGCTTCCTCGCTCCCGCGCTCCGACGCACGATCGGCGGCGCCCGTTACCCGCCGCCGACCGTCACGGTCACGTCGCGGGCGGACGCCAGCCCGCCGTCATGGGCGTACGCGCGCAGCACGTACGTGCCCGGCTCGTGGAAGATCGCCCCCACCTCGAACCGATCGTCGGCCGGCAGCGGCGGCGGCTCCCAGCCCGGCGACCAGGGCGAGTTGCCGTCGTAGTTGGGGTGGATGTCGAACTGCTCGGGATCGAACGTCACCTGGTTGCCGTCCCCGCGCCACACGATCCAGGCCAGCCGCAGGCCCCAGGCGTTGTAGTTCACGGGCACGCGCAGCGAAGCCGGCCGGCGCGGCGGAATGTCGTCGTCCGTCGCGATCGCCGCCAGGACGAGCGGCTCGCCCACCGGCACCGTCACGTTGTCGGGTCCCTCGATATCCACCACCGGCGCCTGGTTCAGCTCCCGCTCCGCGCGCAGGCCGCCCACGTCCTTCTGCATCAGCGGCGAGTCGTTGACGTAGTCCGGCTTCAGGCTGCCGAAGGCCTGCTCGGTCCGGCCGCGTGAAACCAGGGTCCAGGCGATCTCCTGCGTCCCGAAGTCGGGCGGCACGGTGATGCGGAACATGTAGCGGTTGCGCCGCGGCTGGAAGAAGGTGGGCTGGCCCTGATCCTCGGGACCCGGCGCGAGGTGGTTGTTCGGGCCGATCGGAATGTGGACCTTCTCCTGCGAGTTGCGGTTCATGTAGCCGAAGATGAGATCGAACGTCCCGTCCGGGTTCTGCTCCCACCCCTCGAACGCCGGCACGACGTTCTGGCCGCGCTCGTAGATGATGGTCTGGCCACTGGTTGCGGTCAGCGTGGAGAGCAGCACGGCCGTCGTGAGAAGGACCACGGTCCGCGCGCTCGCCCGCCACCGGGTGCTGGAAGTCGTCATTACCCTTGCGCTCCTGGTTGCTACTGCTGATCCTGCGACGCCGCAAACGCCGGGCGGCCGCCCCGGGCGGCCACCTCGGCCTGGAACTCTTCCTCGGTCATCTCGATCGTGCGCGTGATGCTGACGAACATGTCGTCTATCGAGCGATTGCCCCACCCCTTCCAGTTGCGGGGGTCGACCACGTTCCTGTTGGTCGGCGAGTTGTCGTACCACGCCATGACGTGAATGAGCGTGCCGGGCGGCAGCAGCGGCGCGACGTCGTCCTCGTAGGTGTACACCTTCACCCAGTTGTGGTCGTAGTTCGAGCAGCTCAGCATCTCGCGCACGTTGTTCGGATAGATGGCCTCGACGCACATCCGCTTGCCGCTCGAATGCAGGTGCGGCTCGAACATCAGCATCTTGGTCGGCCGGGTGATGCGGTGGAACCCGTCCCGCATCACGTCGTCGTCGTTCGACGGGATGTCGAACTCGTAGTCGTACATGTTGGCGCCGCGGAAGCCGTTGTTGCTCTGCAGGTAGCGCGGCTCGTACCCCTCGGGGTGCAGCGTCAGGCCGACGTCCACCCGCGCGCGCACCTCGCGGCCGATGGAGTGCAGGTGCATGGAGTTGAACGTGAGCACCGAGTCGGCCGGCAGCCTGACGCCCATCTCGTCCGGAAAGATGGTGGGGTTCTGGCCCAGCTCGTACGTCAGCCGGAGCTGGCCGGCGTGGCCGCCGCAGGAGGTCTCGTTCCCGCAATCGAGCGGGTCGACCACGTTCTCGGGCATGTCCGACGTGATGACCGCGTGGTGCACCACGAAGAGGCTGAGATCGGCCCGGCCGGTATCGTCCACCTTGGCCTGCGGCCCTTCCTCGAGCCGGACCTCCTTCACCTCGACGGCCTTGATGTAGCGGTCGGCAGTCAGCCCCGTGGCCGTCTCGCCCCACTCGCCGAACCAGTCGGCGGCGTCGGCCTCGACGATGCCCTCGGGCGACGGCACGACCACGTCCGGCGTGCCGTAGGTCCAGCCGTCGGCCGGCCATTCGATGGGCGGCGGCAGGTCGGCCGGATTGCCGCGCGGCGCGCCGCTGTCAACCCACGCGGCGATTGTCGCAATCTCCGCGTCGCTCAGCGACGGGTCGTCCTTGTAGCGCTGGATGCCGATGTTCCTGTCGATGAACCACGGCGGCATCTCGCGGGCCTCGGTGCGGCTGCGGATGGCGCGCGCCCAGGGACGGACGTCCTCGTAGCTGACCAGCGGCATCGGTGCGGCGCCCTGCGCACGGTGGCAGTTCTCGCACGAGCGTTGCAGGATCGGCGCGATGTGCTCGCTGAAGGTAACCTCGGACTCGCGTTCCGCGGCCGACGCCGGCGCCGCGAGCAGGCCGGCGACGACGACGCCTGCGGCGGTCAGACTCACGCTTCTCATGCCATGTCTCCTGTTGGGCTGCAGCGTTGCTCCGTATGACGCTTGCGCTCCCCGGTTGCTACTGCTGATCCTGCGTCGCCGCAAAGGCGGGGCTGCCGCCGCGCGCGGCGACCTCCGCCTCGAACTCGTCCTCGGTCAGGTAGATGAGCCGCGGCAGGTTGTAGAACATGTCGTCGATCGAGCGGTTGCCCCAACCCTTCCAGTTGCGCGGATCGACCACGTTGCGGTTGGAGCTCGAGTTGTCGTACCAGGCCATCAGGTGGATGACCGTGTCGGCCGGCAGCAGCGGCGCCGCGTGGTCCTCGTAGACGTACACCTTCACCCAGTTGTGGTCGTAGTCGGCGCAGTTGAGCATCTCGCGCGCGTTGTTCGGGTAGAGCGCCTCGATGCACATGCGGACGCCGCTCGAGTGCAGGTGCGGCTCGAACGTCATCAGCCGCGCCGGCCGATCGAGCCGGAAGAACCCGTCGCGGTACACGTTCGAGTCGTTGGACGGGATGTCGAGCGCGAAGTCGAAGGCCCCGGCCATCGCACGCGACTGCTGCCGGTACTTGGGCTCGTAGCCCGCCGGATGCAGGTCGAAGGCGACGTCGACCCGCGCCTGCACCTCCTCGCCGATGGAGTGCAGGTGCATCGAGTCGAACGTGATGACCGACCCGGCCGGCAGCTCGACGCCCACCCCCTCGGGATAGGTCAGCGCGTTCTGCCCCAGCTCCCACGTGAGCCGGAAGGCGTCGTCGCTGGCCGCCACCGGGCCGTTGGATTCGAGCGCCTGCTCGGGCGTCGCGGCGGTGATCACCGCGTGGTGCACCACCCACAGGTTGAGGTCGGCCCGGCCCGCGCCCTGCGGCCCCGGCGTGTCCTTGCGCACGCTCGTGTCGCCGGCCACGCGCACTTCCCTGACCTCGACGGCCTTGATGTAGCGGTCGGCGGCGAGGCCCGTGGGCGCCGGCGGATCCCACTCCCCGAACCAGTCGGCGGCATCCGCCTCGACGGTGCCGACCCGCGACGAGACGACTAGGTCCGGCTCGCCGATGCTCCAGCCCGACGCGTCCCAGGCGAGCGGCGGCGGCAGGTCGGCCGGATTCCCCCGCGGGGCGCCGGCGTCGACCCAGGCGGCGATGGTCTCGATCTCCGCGTCGCTCAGCGAGGGATCGTCCTTGAAGTGCTGGATGCCGATGTTCCTGTCGATGAACCAGGGCGGCATCTCGCGCGCCGCCGTCCGGCTGCGGATCGACCGCGCCCAGGGACGCACGTCCGAGTAGCTGACGAGCGACATCGGCGCGCCGCCGCCCGGCCGGTGGCAGCTCTCGCACGAGCGCTGCAGGATGGGCGCGACGTCCCGGCTGAAGGTCACCTCGCCGTCCGCCTCCGCCGCGGACGCAGCCGCCCCCGATCCCGCAACGAACATTCCGACGAGTAGCCCGATGCCTGTCCGTGTGGTTTTCATCGTCGCGCTCCCCTGCAGGCGTGGCCGCCCGGCCCGCGAGCAACCGTCAGAGTACCACCAACCCCGCGCCGGTTTCAAAACGCCGCCGGCCGCGGGGCTCTAACGCTTCGCATCGTTCACTGTTCCCCTCGGAAACATTCTCGCATGAGACCGGGCGCGTCAGGAGCCGAGGGCGAAGGCGACGAGCGCGGCGTCGGGCCCGGCGCCGGTCGCGATGACGACGAACTGCCGCCCCGACCGCGCCCGGTAGGTCATCGGGTTCGCGCTCGTCCGGAACGGCGTCGCCCCGCGCCAGATCTCCGCGCCCGTCGCCTTGTCGAACGCGTACAGATACGGATCGCCGCCGCCGAGGAACACCAGGCCGCCCTTCGTCACCAGCGAGCCCGTGTTGCTGAACGTCCCCAGGCGCTCGGGCAGCTCCACGCCCCGCAGCAGCGGGTGGTTGCGCATGACCCGGCTGCCCTCGCCGAACGGCACCTTCCAGGCAATCTCGCCGGCGTTCAGGTCGATCGCGACCAGGTGCGCATACGGCGGCTTGATCAGCGGAATGGGACCGAGCTGGCTGCGGGCCACCCGGGCGGCGCCGGGCCGGTTGCCGAACATCATCGCCGCCGCGCCGTGCGGGCAGTTGTTGGTGTACTCGACGTCCACGACGGGATCGTCGCCAGTGTTCGCGCAGATCTGGTTCGTGGTCGTGCCCTCCGACGTCCGCACGTAGAGCAGGCCGGTCTCCGGGTCGAACGCCGCGCCGCCCCAGTCCGCGCCGCCGCTCACCGTCGGCCGCATCAGCGTGCCCCGCAGACTCGGCGGCGTGAACAGCGGGCCCAGCCGGAACTGCTGCATCTCGGCCACCGCCAGCGCGTGGATCTCCGGCGTCAGGTCGTTCGCGTCCTCGAGGAACACACCCTGCTGCGCGAACGGCGGCGGCTTCGTCGGGAACGGCTGCGTCGGATACAGCACCTCGCCCGGCACGTCCGTCTCCGTGTCCACCGGCCGCTCCTCGATCGGCCACACCGGCTCGCCCGTCACCCGGTCGAACACGTACGTGAAGCCCTGCTTCGAGACCTCAGCCACCGCGTCGATCTCGCGGCCGTCCACCGTGATCGTCACCAGGTTCGGCGCCGAGTTGAAGTCGTAGTCCCACACCCCGTGGTGCACCGCCTGGAAGTGCCACTGCCGCTCGCCCGTGCGCGCGTCCAGGCACACCAGCGACTCGGCGAACAGGTTCGCCCCCAGCCGGCGGCCGCCCCAGTAGTCGCCGCTCGGCGTGCTCGTCGGCACGTAGAGCAGGCCCCGCTCGGCGTCGAGCGACATCAGCCCCCACACGTTCGCGTGGCCCGTGTAGCGCCACGACTCGTCCTCCCACGTGTCGGCCCCGAAGTCGTCGTTCGACTGCGGGATGGTGAAGAACACCCAGCGCCGCTCGCCCGTGCGCGCGTCGTAGGCCTGCACCGTGCCCGGCGGGTCGAAGCGGCGCTGCACCCGGTCGGGCACCCGGCTGCCCACGATCACCAGGTCCTCGAACACCACCGGCGGCGACGTCTGGTCGAACTCCTCGGACGTGACCGGACGGCCGAGGTCGTCGATCAGCGACACGCTGCCGCCCTCGCCGAAGTCGCTCACCGCCCGACCGGTCGCCGCGTCGATGGCGTAGAGCCGGTCGCGGCTGTTGAGGAAGATGCGGAAGTCGTCGCCGCCGCCCCAGAAGGCGATGCCGCGGTGCTTGAAGGCGTGGCGCGGCTCGCGCTCGTAGGCGCGCGGGTCGAAGGCCCACAGCTCGGCGCCGGTCTCGGCGTCGAGCGCGACCACGCGGTTGTACATCGTCGAGAGATACAGCACGTTGTCGATCATGATCGGCGTGGCCTGGAACGCGCCGGGACGGGCCCCGAGCTCCGGCATGGGCAGCTCGCCCGGCTCCCACTGCCAGGCGATTTCGAGCTCGTCCACGTTGTCCCGCGTGACGTCCGCCGCCGCGGAGTACTTGCTGTGCGCCTGATCCGCGCCCACGTAGCGCCACTCGATCGGGCCGCCCGCCTCCTGCGCCCCGGCCACCGCCGCCGCGACCGCCAGGGCCGCGCCCACCACCGCACACCAGCGTCCCATCCGCATGCCTCCTCCCGAGCGTCCGCGCAACGCTCCATGTTACTCCCGGCATCGGCTTCGGCAGACCCTCGGTTTCACACCCACGATGGCTCGGACACCAGCTTTTTTCCGCGACTGAGTCCCATTAGCAGCAGCCGTTCCATCCGTGTGGTACACGGTCTACTCACGACCCGTCTACTGCATGAGGGGCAAACGATGCGGAAGAGTGTCACCGAAACGGAGCCGGGGCCGGAGCTGGTCGGTGCGGAGCCAGAGGTGCAGATGGAGTCAGATGTGGAGTCACATGCAATGACTGCGGCACTCCTGGAGACCCTGAACGACGACGACGACGACGATGATGATGATGACGATCGCGGCGGCGACGGCGACGGCGACGGCGACGGAGATGGCGACGGCGACGGGGATGGCGACGGCGACGGGGATGGCGACGGCGACGGGGATGGCGACGGCGACGGGGATGGCGACGGAGACGGCGATGGCGACGGAGACGGCGATGGCGACGGAGACGGGGATGAAACCGCCCGCCGCACGGTGCGCGGGGGCGCGGGCAACGACCGGATTGACGGTGGCCCCGGGCAGGACTGGCTGAGCGGCGGTGGCGGCAGCGACACGCTACGGGGCGGAGCCGGCGTTGACACGCTCATCGGCAACGAGGGCAACGACTGGCTGTTGGGCGGCGCCGACGCCGACGAGCTGTGGGCCGGCGAGGGCAACGACACGCTGCACGGCAACGCGGGCACCGACCGGCTGGAAGGCGGTACCGGCCAGGACTCGCTCAGTGGCGGCACTGGCAGCGACACGCTGGCGGGCAATGCCGGCGACGACATGCTCGCCGGCAACGAGGGCGACGACAAGCTGTGGGGCGGCGGGGGCGACGACGAGCTCTGGGGCGGCGGGGGCGACGACACGCTGCACGGCAACGCGGACAACGACCGACTGGAGGGCGGCGCTGGGCGGGACTGGCTGATTGGCGGCGCCGGCAACGACACGCTGGCGGGCAATGCCGGCGCGGACACGCTCGTCGGCGGCGAGAACAATGACCGGCTGTGGGGCGGCGGCGACCACGACGATCTCCGCGGCGGTGCGGGCGACGACCGGCTCGACGGCGGGGAAGGCAACGATTCGCTGACGGGCGGTGCGGGCAACGACACGCTCTACGGCCAGGACGGGAATGACGTGTTCGTGTTCGCCGCCGGCGACGGCGCCGATACCATCGCCGACTTCACCACGGGGCAGGACAAGATCGACCTTCGCGGCCATCCTGCCATCACGGATTTCAGCGATCTGCGGATCACCGAGGCGGACGACGCGGTGACCATCGATCTCGGCGGAGGCGACCAGCTCACCCTGATTGGCGTGGGCATGGCCGACCTCGCCGCCGAGGATTTCCTGTTCTTCACGTAGTCGCACACGCGCTCGGTGATTGGCAGTGGACAAGGGGGCTGCAGTGACCACCTCCCCGCAGGAGCCCGGGCCGGCAATTGACGGGCTTGCGGTGCCCGCTCCGGCGCGGCGCGAGAAGACCTCGCGCTTCACGAGGATCGCGAAGGACGTCGACGTGGCGCCCTTTCTGTCGGAGCTCGCCGCGGCGCCGGAGATGTGGCTCGCCGACACGAGCCGCCAGCGCAAGGTCCGTTGCCAGCGCGACACCCGCAACATCTTCCTGCGTGTCGCGAAGAAGCCCCTTCCCCCGGGCGCCCGCAACGCCAACGACGTTCACGAGAGCCGGACCGCGCGGTCCGCTGCGCGGTTTCCACATGCCCTGGCGTTCTGCAAGCGGATCGCCGGGCTGCAGGGCGGCGAACTCGGCCGCGCCACGCTGGTAGCGCTGCAGGCGCGGGGGTGGGTCCGCCCGCACGTCGACGCCGGGGCGTACTATCGCATTCGCGATCGCTTCCACCTCGTGCTGCAGAGTCCGGCAGGCAGTCCGCTGACGGCGGGAGGCGAAACCGTCGTCATGCAGGAAGGCGAGCTGTGGGCCTTCGACAACAAGGCCGAGCACGATGCCCGCAATCCGACCGACGAGCCCCGTGTGCACCTGATCTTCGACGTGCTGCCTCCGCCCGGCCGCGGCTACTACGTCCTGCCGCCGCTCGGCTGACGTCCTGCCCGGAGCATCTTGACGGCGGCCGCGAGCGCGTGGGCGGCCGAGTCGATGCGAATCGCGTTGTCGTAGGCTTCGGTTCGCAGCGCGCCCATGACGCGATCGGGTCGTGAGACGTAGAACGCATCACGCTGGTCGCGGAACTGCAACTGCCGCAACGACCGCAATCCACGGGCAATCGCCCGCTCGTAGTTGCCGGCGCGGCCTGCATCGCCTGTCGCATGGGCCAACGTCATGGCATCCGCGAGCCCTTCGAGGTACGCCCCGGTGGAGGCGGCGTGCGGCGGCCCGTACTCCGGCCGCCGCGGATCGTGGAACCGGCCCCACAGATCCGGCGGCAGGCCGGGGCGCTGGTCCCACTGCTGCATCGGCAGCAGCCAATCGTTGAGCTCGAACGCGAGGTCGGCAAGCTCGCGCCGATTCGTCTGCCGGAACATTGCTGCGCAGGCCTGCGTGTGCCACGGGACGAAGGCGGGGTTTCGGGCGCGGTAGTGTCGGTCCCGGCAGCCGGTGAAGGCCGTGGTCCAGCGCTCCGGCGAGGGCGCGAATCCGAGTCCGCGCCGCATGGCCTCGGCCCAGAACAACAGGGCTTCGCCGGAATAGAAGTTCCAGTTGTCGCCGTCGCGCTCCGGCGGGAAGAAGAACGTGCGAAATCCGACCTCGTCGTCCGCCAGGGAGTCCACGCCCTGCGCCAGCATGGTCAGCTCGGGCAGGAACTCCGCGGGCGCCGGGCTCTCCAGAATGGCCAGCGCCGCGATCGCGGCCGCACCGAGCTTGGCTCCGGTACGTTCGACGATGGCGCCGCGCCCGCCGCCGATGTGGCGGAAATAGCGCTTCAGATTGAAGCGCAGGTTGCGCCGGGCCGCCTCGCGCAGCTCCGCGTCGCCGCGAAGCTCACCGAGACGGGCCAGCGACAGCGATGCCAGAAAGCGGCGGATGGCGTTGTCGGCGGGCGATTCCCGGCCCCGGCTCGGCCAGTACTTGTAGGGCAGCGCGCCGGCGGCCGAGAGGTTGCGGAGCATCCATCGTCGAATGCCGTCCGCCAGATGGGCGGCGCGATCCAGGTCGATGGATGCAGTCGGCGCGACGAGCGGCGCTCCACGAAACAATTCCGTCAGGTTGACCTGATCGCGGCCGGATACCAGAAACTGTCGCGCGGAGAAAGCGCGCAGGGCGCCCTCGGCGGCGAGGCCCCCGGCGTCGGCGTGCCGGCGGTCGAGGAACCGGTCCAGGACCCGCCTGAAGCCGCGGTTGCTGGCGACCATCCGGGTCGGCGCAACGCGGACGATCTCGCCGCGGAACGCCATCTCCATGCCGAGCAGGCCGCGGGCGCGGTTGGAAAACACCCGGGAAAAGCGGGCGGGCTCGACCGGGCGGAAGTCGTGGGCGACGCACACCTCGACCACATCGCCTGCGCGCGCTCCCACCCGCCGCGGCAGCTCTTCAAGGGAGACATCGTCCAGCCAGCCGGAGCGCAGCGAGACGCCGTTCCGGCGGGAGCAGAACCAGGTCGCCGCGGCCGGAGCCGGGTTGCTGGCGAACCCGTCTGGTCGTTCGTCGACCATTCTCGATCAGCATAGTGTCAGAGGTCTCATCTCCCTGCCGGCTTGCGATCCGCCCGGCGCACGGTGTCTAATGCATCGCTTGCAGAGGCAGACAAAGGAGACGGCGAATGGCGCGTGATGTCGTGGTGCTCAGCGGAGCGCGGACACCCATGGGCGGCTACGGCGGGAGCCTGAAGGACATCCCGACCACCGAGCTGGCGGCGCAGTGCGTGCGCGAATCGGTGGACCGCGCCGGCATCGACGCCGGCGACGTCGGCCACGTCGTCTTCGGCAACGTCATCCACACGGATGCGCGCGACCACTACCTGGCGCGCGTGGCCGCTATCAAGGGCGGTCTGCCGCACGAGACGCCCGCGGTGACCGTGAACCGGCTGTGCGGCAGCGGCCTGCAGTCCATCGTCACGGCCGCCCAGACGATCATGCTGGGCGACGCGGACGCCGCGGTGGCCGGCGGCGCGGAGAGCATGAGCCGCAGCCCGTACATCTCCCCCACCCTGCGCTGGGGCACGCGCATGAACGACACGGCGCTGGTCGACATGCTGGTCGGGGCGCTCAACGACCCGTTCGACGACTGCCACATGGGCGTCACCGCCGAGAACCTGGCCGAGCGCTACAGCGTGGCGCGGGAGGAGCAGGACGCGCTCGCCGTCCAGAGCCACCAGCGGGCGGGCAACGCGATCGCCCAGGGCTACTTCAAGGAGCAGATCACCCCCGTCGAGGTGCGCGTCAAGCGCGACACCGTGCTGTTCGACACCGACGAGACCGTGCGCCCCGACAGCTCGGTCGAGAAGCTCTCGAAGCTGCGGCCGGTGTTCCAGAAGGACGGCTCGGTCACCGCCGGCAACGCCTCCAGCATCAACGACGGCGCCGCCGCGGTCGTGCTCATGGACCGCGAGCTGGCCGCCAGGCGCGGGCTGCGGCCGCTGGGCCGGCTGGTGGCCTACAGCTACGCCGGCGTCGATCCCAGGTACATGGGCATCGGCCCGGTCCCGGCCGTCCGGCGGCTGCTCGACAAGACGGGGCTCGGCATCGACGACTTCGACGTCATCGAGCTGAACGAGGCGTTCGCCGCCCAGGCCCTGTCCGTCTGCCGCGAGCTGGGGCTGCCGCCCGACCGCACCAACCCGAACGGCAGCGGCATCTCGCTGGGCCATCCGGTCGGCGCGACCGGCACGGTGCTGACGATCAAGGCGCTGTACGAGCTGCAGCGCACGGGCGGCACCCGCGCGCTGGTGACGATGTGCATCGGCGGCGGCCAGGGGATAGCCGCCGCCTTCGAGCGCGACGCCGCCTGACAGGTCAGATCGACAGGTTCTTCAGCCTCCCGGTGCTGTCGCCGAACTTCTCCACCGGGAACCCCATCTTCTCCAGGATGGTCATGTACAGGTTCGCCAGCGGCGTGCCCTGCGGATAGCGCACGTAGCGGCCGGTCGTCACGCCGGTGGCGCTGCCGGCCACCACCGCGATCGGCAGATCGTCGTGGAAGTGCGTGTTGCTGTCGCTGATCCCGGTCCCGTAGAGGAAGAGCGTGGAGTCGAGCATGGTGCCGTCGCCCTCGGGCGTCGCCGCCATCGTCTTCACCAGGTGCGCGAACTGCCGGAAGTGGTACTCGTTGATCTTGTGCAGCCGCTCCAGGTTGGCCGGCTTGTCCTGGTGGTGCGACAGCGGGTGATGCGAGTCCGAGACCCCGATCTCCGGATACGCGAGGACGCTCACCTCCCGCGCCAGCATGAACGTGCTGACCCGCGTCAGGTCGGTCTGGTAGGCCAGCGCCAGCAGGTCCATCATCAGCTCGGCGTGCTCCGCGTAGTCGCTCGGCGTGCCGACCGGCTGGTCCACGACCGGCAGCTCCCGCTCGCTCTGCAGCTCGGCCATCTCGATGCGGCGCTCCGCGTCGCGCACGGCAGCCAGGTACTCGTCGAGCTTGAGCCGGTCGCCCGGCCCGATCACGCGCTCGAGGTCGCTGAGCTCCGCATTGACGGCGTCGAGGACGCTGCGATCCTTCCGCATGCGCTCCAGCCGCGCGGCCGGGTCCGTGCTGCCGCTCGTGCCGAACAGCCGCTCGAAGACGGCGCGCGGGTTGTTCTCGATGGGCAGCGGCGTGGTGGGGGTACGCCAGGCCACCGTGTTGGTGTACGCGCAGCTCGCGCCGGCGTCGCACGAGCCGGCCATGGAGTTCGACTCGATGCCCAGCTCCAGCGACGCGAGCTGGGTCTGCTTCGCCAGCTCCCGCGCGGCGATCTGGTCCATCGACACCGACGCGTACACGTCGGCGCCGGTGGTCAGCTTGAACGGCACGCAGGTGAGGAAGGTGCCGGCCGAGCGGGCGTGGTCGCCGCCGCCGGTCACGAGGTTCGCCGCCTCGTCGTCGAGCCCGCCGCACATCAGGACGCGGTCCTCGAGACCGGCCAGCGACTGCAGCGTCGGCGGCAGCGCCGCGAGCGGCCCCACCTGCTGCGGGGACCAGTAGGGCATCGACATCCCGTTGGGCACGTAGAACACGCCCAGCCGGCGGACCGGCGCCGCCGCCGTCCTGGCGAGCGCGGTGAGCGCCGGCACCATGCTGTCGAGCAGCGGCAGCGCCAGCGTGGCGCCCAGACCGCGCAGCACGGTGCGCCGCGGCAGATGCATCTTGCTGATGAACATGGTTCGTCCCCTCTCTTCAATCAGTTGCCGTCGGCGGCCGCCGTCGGCTCGACGCCGGCGGGTACGCGCCGCATCTGGAACGGCATGCTCTCGACGACGCCGAGCAGCAGCGACGACCAGCGGTGGTCGTTGCGCTCGAGATCGCGGACGAGCTGCCGGACGGTCGGCGCGTCGTAGTAGTTCACGCCGCGGCCGAGCGCGTACGTGAGCAGCTTCTCGGTGACTGTCTGCACGAACTGCCGCCCGCGGTTGGCGAGCGTCTCGCGGAACGCCCGCGGGCTGTCGATGGTCCGCTCGGCCCACTCGATCGTCGCGTCGATGGCCGCCCCGCCGTCCGACTCGCGCCAGCGTCCGATGGCGTCGAAGTGCTCCAGCGCGAAGCCGAGCCGGTCCATCTCCGTGTGGCAGCTCGCGCAGACCGGGTTGCTCCGGTGCTGCTCCATCTTCTCGCGCAATGACGTCGGCGTGCCGGCGGCGTCGTTCTCCTCGAGCGGCGGCACGTTCGGCGGCGGGGCCGGGGGCGGCGTGCCCAGCAGGTTCTCCAGCACCCACTTGCCGCGCAGCACCACCGACGTGCGGTTGGCGTACGAAGTGACCGTCAGCAGGCTCCCGTGGCCGAGCAGTCCGTGCCGCCGGTCGTCCGTCCACGGCACGCGGCGGAACCGGCTGCCGTAGACGTCGTCCAGCCCGTAGTGGCGGGCGAGATGCTCGTTCAGGTAGGTGTAGCCGGCGGTGAGCAGCTCCGGAACCGGCCGGTCCTCGCGCACCTGGCTCTCGAAGAACAGCTCCGTCTCCCGCACCATCGCCCGCCGCAGCGTGTCGTTGAACGCGCCGTACAGCGCGCTGTCCGGCACGTGCTCGTTGATGTTGCGCACCTGCAGCCACTGGCCGACGAAGTCGTTCATGAACCGCGTGGCGCGCCCGTCGGCCAGCATCCGTGCGACCTGCGCCTCGAGCACCGCCGGGTCGCTCAGGCGGCCGGCGGCGGCGAGCTCGATCAGCTCGTCGTCGGGAATGCTGCGCCACAGGAAGAACGAGAGGCGCGTGGCCAGCTCCAGGTCGCTCAGCCGGTAGATGTCGCCGGGGGCTGCGCCGGCCGGCTGGCGCTCGATGCGCAGCAGGAACTCCGGCATCGAGAGCAGCGCCTCGAGCGCGCGCTCGATGCCGCCGTCGAAGTCGCGGTCGGCGCGCCCCGCCCGGTAGAAGCCGAGCAGCGGCTCCAGGTCGTCGTCCGTCACCGGGCGCCGGTACGCCCGCCGGGCGAGCGCGGACAGGATCTCCCGCGCGCAGGCCTCTTCGTCGTGGCCGCCGGCCGGCCGGCAGGTGAAGATCCGCTGCCGGCTCGGCGTGTCGTCGGGCACCCTGCCCTCGAACGGACCGGAGATGAACAGCCGATCGATGCCGGGCCGCCCGTACGCGCCGTCGAACGGGGTCGGGTTCGAGTCGGCGAACGCGACAGTCACCAGCCGCTGGCCCGCGCCTACAGGCACGCGCACCTCGAGTCCCTTGTCCGCGTTGAGCCGGTACTCGTGCAGCCGCTGGCCTTCGACGTCGTCGTCGGGAATGGGGATCAGGATGCCGGGATCGGCCCCGGGGAACTCGCCGCCCACGTTCCAGCGCGCGACGCGCGCGTGGTCGATGCGCAGCTCGATGACGTGGTCGTCCTCCCCGATGCCGATGACGCCGCCGCCGCCGCCGCCGTCGCCGCCCTTCATGCGGATGGTGAACACGTACTCGCCATCGAGCGGAAACAGGTGCCGGGCCGCCAGGCCGCCGTGGGTGCCGAACGGCATGTCCTCGTTCATGCGCGCGCTCTGGGTCTCGAAGCCCAGCGCGTAGACCTGGCGCACCGGCCGGTTGTCGGGGCTGCCGATCGCCGCGCGGCTGATCTTGGTCGCCGCCGCCGTGTAGCGCGCCATCAGGGCCGGCGTCATCGCCAGCGCGTCGGCGTTGTTGTCGAAGCCCAGCCCCGCCATGTCGCCCGGCAGCAGCTCGGCGCCGTCGATCCGCAGCGCCAGCAGGTCCTCGACGGCGTTGACGTACTCCACGCGGTTCAGGCGCCGGGAGGCTACCCGGCCGGGATTGGGCGCGGCGGCGGCCACGCCGTCGAGGGCCGACTCGAGCGAGGCGGTGAACGCCTCGACGCTCGCGCCGTCGGGCCGCGGGCGGCCGGGCGGCGGCATCTGCGCGGCGCGCAGCTTGCGCACCACCATCTCCAGGACCTCGGCATGCGCGTCGACCCGGCCGAGATCGATGTCGTCGAGCGCCAGCCCGCCCGTCCTCAGACGCTCGTTGTGGCACGTGACGCAGTAGCGGTCGAGCAGCGCGCGGGACGGCCCTTCCGGGACGACTTCCGCGGACGCGACCCGGGACGCGGCGGCGGATTGCGGCTCGGCGGCGGCCGCCGCGCCGCTCGCGACCAGCGCGACCGCCAGGAGTCCGATTGACGTGCGCAGCAGATTCTGCATGCCTTCAGACCTCAATCAAATCAGCGCGCCTGGGCTCGCTGCTCGTTCTCCTCGACCACCGCGCGGTCGGCCCGCTCGTGGACCGTGCCCGGGATGCCCAGGCGCGTGTTGGCGCCCAGCTCGCGCAGGAACTCGGCCGTCTGCGGAAACGCCTGGAACTGGAACGACTGCTTGGCGCCCTCGGCGATGCGGAAGGCCGTGCGCCCGCGGAAGTCGCGCGCGTCGATATCGGCCCCCTGCTCCACGAGGTACTCGATCACCTCGTTCAACCCGCGGAACGTCGCGGCATGCAGCGGGGTGAAGTCGGCCTCGTTGCGGGCGTTCACGTCGGCGCCCCCCTCGACCAGCACCCGCACCGCCTCCTCGACCGGCGGCGAGCGCCGGCCCCGCGGCGTGTGCGGCTGATAGGAACGGTAGCCGAGGCCAGCGGCCATCATCAGCGGCGTGCTCCCGTCGTCGGCTGCCGCGTTCGGGTCGGCGCCGGCCTCGAGCAGCGCGCCCAGCACCCCCGGGCCGCTCTCGAAGTGGTACGCGGAGTCGTCCCCGAACAGCCCGCCGCCATTCGCCGAGAAGGCGGCCACCCACAGCGGCGTGGCGCCCCGCACGTCGCCGGTGCCCACCGAGTTCTGCTCGAACGCGCCGCGCCGCGGGCTGGCGAGGTAGCCGAGCACGACGGACGAGGTGTCGATGCGGGCGTCCGGATCCGCCCCGCGCGCCAGCAGCTCCCTGACCAGCGGCACCCGCGACTGCGGATCGAGCCCCAGCCGCCCGCCGCCGCTGACCGACGCCGCCCGCATGCCGCGCCGCCGGTACCAGTCGGCCAGCCACGTGCTGACGCGGCCCGCCGCGGCATGCAGCGCGGAGACCCCGTGGATCCTGCCATTCGGGTCGGCGCCCTGCTCGAGCAGGAAGTAGGCCATGTCGGCGTGCCGGCTGACGATGGCCAGCGGCAGCGGATGGGTCGCGTCCGACCCGGTGCCGTTGACGTCCGCGCCCGCGGCCAGCAGCAGCCGCGCCACCTCGATCTCGCCCCGCTGCACGGCGAACAGCAGTGCCGTGAAGCCTTTGCTGGAGGAGATCTCCACGTCGGCGCCGGTCTCGAGCAGCACGTGCACGATGTCGGGGTGGGGCGCCTCGACCGCCCACATCAGCGCCGTGACGCCCGTCTCGGTCGTCGTCGCGTTGACGTCGGCGCCGCTGGCCAGCAGCGCCCGGACGACGTCCCGGCTGCCGGTCCGGGCCGCGATCATCAGCGCCGTGAGGCCGCTCTCCTGGACCGCGTTCGCGTCCGCGCCGGCGGCGAGCAGCGCCCGGACGACCGCGGCGCTCGCGTTCTCGCACGCGCGCATCAGCGGTGTCACGCCGTGGTCGTCGGCGGCGTTCGGATCCGCGCCCGCGCCCAGCAGCAGCGCCACCGTGTCCAGATCGTCCCAGTGCGCGGCCCACAGGAGCGCCGTGGCCCCGTCGGCCCGCGTTTCGTTGACGTCGACTCCTGCGCCGACGAGCGCCCGAACGGCGGCGGCGTCCTGGCCGGCGGCGGCCTCCACCAGGCGCAGGTCGGAGGCTGCGCCGACTGCAACGCCGGTCGCGAGGGCGAGGGCCAGCGCCAACAGCCCGGGGAACGCAAAACCGATTCGCTGCGCGGTAATCACCATATTTCCAACTCTCCTCCGAGCGCGCGGGTGACGGCCGCGTTCGATCTCTGGCGGCAATCTCCCGAAAAGTAGCACACCTTGCCGTCCGATGGCGTGCAATTCGCGTCCCGCCGACCCGCGGCGGCCTCGACCGCGGCGCGGGTATGCCGTCGCGCAGCCGGCAACGGACCCTGCAGCCCTTGGTCGATTCAGTCCTCTCCTCCAACGGGCCGGCGGCAGGCAAGGTGATCATCAAGGAGCCGCGCGATCGCAATTGCCCGGCGGCATCGTGGGACCCTCCCGTCACCCGCCGGGATTCCGTCTATAGTCAGAAGAAGCGCAGTCCACGTGGAGGATGCCGATGTCCCCGCACCGTGTTTTCGCCTGTCTCCTGCCTCTGACGCTGGCGGCGGCCCCCGCCCTGGCGCAGGGAGACTCGTACGAGCGGACCCTGGCGCTCGAGCCGGGCGGCAACCTGTCGGTCGCCGCCTCCGGCGGCAGCGTCCTGCTGCTGGCGTGGAATCAACCGCAGGTGGAGATCCGGGCGCGCATCGAGGCGCCGGCCGGAACGGACGGCGACTACGCGCGCGAGATCGTCGAGGCCACGCGGATCGACGTCCGGGAGACGGCCGGCGCGGTCAGCGTCGCCAGCGACTTCAGCGAGGTCGAGCGGCGTGGGTTCTTCGACCGCCGGCGCACGCGGCCCGACGTGCACTACGAGATACAGGCTCCGCGGGAGTCGAATCTCGACATCGAGCTCGAGCGGGGCGCCGGCACGACCCTGCGCGGCTTCGAGGGCCGCATCACCATGAACGTCGACCGCAGCGACCTGAACCTCGTCGAGCTGGGCGGCGCGGTGCGGATCGAGCTGGAGCGGGGCCAGATGCAGGCCAGCGACTTCAGCGGCTCGCTGACGCTCGACGTGGAGCGCGGCGACCGCGTCGTGCTCACGCGCCTGCGGGGGTCGGTCCTGATCGACGCCGAGCGGACGAACGTGGTGCTGCGCGCCGCCCGCATCGAAGGCGATTCCGACGTGACGATCGAGCGCGGCGACTTCACCTTCGAGCTGGCCGAGATGCAGCCGCTGACGATCGACGCCGAGCTGTCGTCGCGGTCCGACCTCGAGAACGACCTGCCGCTGACGCTGCAGCAGATCGGCGACCGCTTGCGGGGCACGGTCGAGGGCGGCGGGCCGCTGCTGCGCATCCGGTCCGACCGCGGCGACGTGCGATTGCGCTAGCCCCGCAATCGTCGCCTGCGGCTCCGGTTGCCGCCCAACCAACCCTCACTAGGAATCTACGCCGTTCTACGGTGCAGACTCCTAGCCCGACCGACGCAGGTTGCTGCCGATGCCGAACCGCGGCCGAGGGCGATAGAATGGCCGCGTTGCGCACCTGACGCCACCTGTGCGCGGGAGGAGCCGATGCCAGCTTCAGCCAGCCGATCGATTGCGACCCTCGCCGTTCTCGCACTGGGCGCCGCCGCCCTGGTCCCGGGCAGTCCTCCCGCCGCCGCGGCGCAGGCCGTCGCGATCGACGCCGACGACATCGGCGGCGTGGTCAGCGGCCCGAACGGCCCCGAGGCGGGCGTCTGGGTCATTGCCGAGACGGACGACCTGGCCACCCGCCTGCGCAAGATCGTCGTGACGGACGACGCGGGCCGCTACGTCCTGCCCGACCTGCCCGACGCACGCTACGACGTGTGGGTGCGCGGCTACGGGCTGGTCGATTCACCCCGGGTGAGCGGCCGGCCGGGCCAGACACTCAACCTCACGGCGACGACGGCGGCGACGCCGCGGGAAGCTGCCGCCGTCTACCCGGCCAACTACTGGTACTCGCTGATGGCAGTGCCGGCCAGGACCGAGTTCCCCGGCACCGGGCCGGACGGCAACGGCATCGGCACCGGCATGCGGACCCAGGCGCACTGGATCGACACGCTCAAGCAGGGCTGCCAGCTCTGCCACCAGCTCGGCAACCTGGCGACGCGCGAGATACCGAACGCCGCCGACTTCGACTCCACGGAGGCGGCCTGGGCGCACCGCATCGTGACGGGCCAGCGCGCGGGGCGGATGGCTGCCGCCATGAACCGCTTCGGCAGCGCGCGCGGCATCGCCGCCTACGCCGACTGGACCGACCGCATCACGGCGGGCGAGGTGCCGGAGGCGCCGCCGCGGCCGCAGGGCCGCGAGCGCGACGTCGTGCTGACGATGTGGGAATGGGGCAGCGACACCTCCTACATCCACGACGAGATCGCCAGCGACAAGCGCGACCCGCACGTGAACGCGGGCGGCCCGGTGTACGGCGTCGAGTTCGCCCACGACAAGCTCGCCTGGGTCGACCCGGCCGCCCACGAGGCCCGCGAAGTGGCGGTGCCGGTCCGCGACACCCCCGGCGAGGGCGACTACGTCTCGTACATGCCGCAGGACATGCCGAACCCGTCCTTCTACTACGGCGACGAGCTGCTCTGGAACAACCCCGGCAACCCGCACAACCCGATGATGGACGGCCGGGGCCGGGTCTGGATGACCCATCAGATCCGCGGTCCCGGCAACCCGGCCTGGTGCCGCGAGGGCTCCGACAACCCGTACGCCAGTCACTACCCGATCGACGCCGCCGCCCGGCACGTCGCGTACTACGATCCCGCCACCGGCGAGGTGGAGCTCATCGACACCTGCTTCAACACCCACCACCTGCAGTTCGGCTTCGACGACGACGACACGCTGTACCTGAGCTCCGTCCGCGACGTCATCGGCTGGATCAACACGAAGCAGTACCTGGAGACGCGCGACGCGCAGGCGTCGCAGGGCTGGTGCCCCACCATCGTCGACACCACGGGCGACGGACGGATCGGGGCCTGGACCGGCCTGCGGGAGGAGCCGGACCCGGCCAAGGACCGCCAGCTCGGCCGCGGCTGGTACGGCATCGTGCCTGACCCGACCGCCGAGCGCGTCGTGTGGGCCGCTTCGGGCGGCGTGCCCGGCCAGATCGTCCGCCTCGAGCTGGGCGACGATCCCCCGCGCACGTGCGTCGCGGAGTACTACCAGCCGCCGTTCGAGAACCCCGACGCGCCGGTGCAGGGCTACTCGCCGCGGGGCATCGACATCGACACGAACGGCGTCGTGTGGACCGCGCTCTCGGGCAGCGGCCATGTCGCCCGCTTCGACCGCAGCCGCTGCCGCGTGCTGAACGGGCCGGAGGCCACCGGCCAGCACTGCCCCGAGGGCTGGACCCTCTACGCCACGCCGGGCCCGCAGATGCAGGGCGTGACCGACCACGGCAGCGCCGACTTCCACTACTACAACTGGGTCGACCAGTTCGACACGCTCGGCCTGGGCGCGAACGTGCCGATCGCCACCGGGTCGACCTCCGACTCGCTGCTCGCCTTCCTGCCCGACGCCGAGGAGTTCGTCATTTTGCGCGTGCCGTACCCCCTCGGCTTCTACTCGCGCGGCATGGACGGGCGCATCGACGATCCCGACGCTGGCTGGAAGGGACGCGGCGTATGGGCCGACTACGGGACGAACGCCGTGTGGCACATGGAGGGCGGCAAGGGCACGCGCGGCAACCTGGTCAAGTTCCAGGTCCGCCCCCACCCGCTGGCGCACTGACGGCTGCCGGCGGCCTCGCGCGCCGAGTCCGGCGCAGTGCCGGCTGAACTACTCCGGCGCCAGGTGCCGCCCGTGGAGCGGACGGCCGGGCTGGACGCCGCCGACCAGCGCGCCGTCGCGGACGACGAAGGTGCCGCCGACGAGCACGTGCTCGATGCCGGCCGACGGGCGGTCGGGCGCGTCGTAGGTCGCGCGATCGATGACGCGCGCGGGATCGAAGATCGTCAGGTCGGCGTCGCTGCCGACCTGCACCCGGCCCTTGCGCGCCATCGCCGGCACGATGGCCTCCAGCCGCCGGGCCGGCAGCAGCGTCATCTTGCGGACGGCGTCCGTCAGCGACAGCGCGCCGCGGTCGCGCGCGTAGTGACCGAGGATGCGGGCGAACGTCCCGGCGCCCCGCGGATGCGCCCGGCCCGCGCTGAACGGGATGCCGTCGCTGGCCGCGATGACGTCGGGCTGGCTGACGATCCACTCGTTGATCGCTTCGGACCGGCCGTGCATGATGACCCACCCGCCCCGGCGCCGGTAGCGCCGGAACGTCTCGCGCGTGAGCCGCTCGCCCGTCTCGACCCACTGCAGCCTGCCGTACGCCTCGGCGGGCCGGTCGTCCCAGCCGTCGAAGAGCGGCGACTCGATGAGCGAGGCGCTGGCCGTGTACGGGTACGCCTCGGTCGTGACGTCGACACCCCGCTCGCGCGCCCCGCGGATCATGGCGAGGGCCTCCTGGGCCCGCCCGCCGCCCGTGCTGTTCATGTGGACGATGTGGAGCGCCGCACCGGTGATCGCCGCGTTGGCAATCACCTCCTGGAACGGCGCCAGGAGGCCGCCGCGCCGGAACGCTCCCGACCCGCGCAGGTGGATGAACGCCGGCGCCTCGTACCTGGCCGCGAGCTCGAACAGACGCAGCAGCTCGCGATGGCTCGCGCCCGGGGTGTAGCTCAACCCGAACCCGAAGCCGATGCCGCCCTCCGCGAGGCCGCGTTCCATGAGCTCGCCGAGGCGGGCCAGCTCGTCGTCGGTCGCCGCGCGGTAGAGGGCGCTGTTGCCGCTCTCGCCCAGCGAGAACGTCCCGTCCGCGTTGGCGCGCGCCACGGCGCTGCCCAGCGCCCGCAGCCGCGCGCCCTGGTGGCTCACCGAGACCCCGTAGTTGATGAGCGACGCCCCGCCCCGGCGGGCGTACCAGCTCCCGACGGGGAAGGCGCCAATCTCGAGCTCGAGCGCCGTCGTCACCCCGTCCTGCGCCTGGTAGCGGCTGCTCACCGGGTCCTGCCCGTGCGCGTGCAGGTCGATGAACCCCGGCGCCACGACGAGCCCGGCGGCGTCGACGACCGCCCCGCCCTCCAGCGGCGATGCGGAGAGCGCCGCCACCGCGCCGTCGCGGATCCCGACATGCCGCACGGCATCGAGCCCGCTCTCCGGATCGATGACCCGCCCGCCGGCGATCACCAGGTCGTACGACTCGGCAGCGGCCGGGGGCGCCAGCGCGGCCGTCTCGCCGCCCGAGCATGCCGCCCCCGCGCACGCGGCGGCCAGCAGCAGCAGGCCGAGCGCGAGCGGACCTGCGCGACGCGTGCGGCCCCGGCCGCGGCCTTGTGGCATCGTCCGTACCGGCGTGGGCAGCGCAACCTGCGGCTCCGACGTGATTCTCATGCGCATCGCGGACCCTCGACCACCGTTCAAGCGGCAAGGCTACGTTTGCCGGGCGCGGCTGTCAAAGGCGGCCAGGCCACCGTCCCGCGGGTATACTCGCCCCGTGAGGTCGGTTGCCTCGGCCCTCCGCGCGCGCGACGCCGACGCCGTTCGCGCGCTGTCGCTGGCCGAGCGCCTCGAGCTGGCCTTCCACCTCGGCGACGAGGACCTGGAGGCGTTTCGCGCCACCCACGGCCTCGAGCGGCGGACGGCAATCCGCCTCCTCGAGCGGCGCCGCCAGGCGACCCGTCAACCGAGCGGATGCATCCAGCGGCTCATCGGCTGAGCCTGCTCGCCCGAGCTCCTCCGGCGGCGACCAGACGCCTACCGCCGCGAGCATCAGCCGCGACGTTCGGCAATCCCCAACAGCTCGCTCACGTCCCGCCAAAGCTTGTCGAACGAGGGCGCGGACCGCGCTGCGTCCAAGTCGAAGATCGCGGTGAGCGCCGGCTGATGAAGCGTCTCGCGGTAGCTCCGGCCTGGCGGCATGCGTGCCGTCAGCCATTCCTTCGCGCCGGTGACGGCCTCCGGATCGTCCGGTGGCTCTGTGGAGGCGCCTATGCCGTGCTGTCCAGAGATTGAGTCAGCCGCCGCCAGAAACCACGCTTCGTATTCTGCCTTCGCCAACACGACCCGGATGTGTCGGTCCCGTCGGGCCTTGTTGGCACGCCGCAGCAGATCCGGCGCCAGCTCCCGAGGGCAGTCGGTTTCCGCGTCCAGCAGGATGAGAACGCATCCGCCAGTCCCTGCCTGTCGAGCGGCCAGATCGACGGCTCGCTCCAGCTCTCCCGCCTTCAACACCCGCTGACGCTGGACTCGGATGGGTCGCACGAACTGAACGGGGCAGCCTGGCGACACACGTTCCGCCATCCGCCGAAGGAGGATCGGAACGGCTTCAACCTCGCCGTGACCCTCAACGATTGTTGCGATCCTGGCCACAGCTCAGGGTTCGGGACCGAACAGCTGAATCTGCTTCGGTGTCATGTGGGACAGCTTCGGGTCCGGAGCGAGATGCCCCATTCTGAGGAGCTCGCCGGCGGTATAGAGGTGATCGCGCAGCACTGCCCGGCCGACATCGTCCAATGGACCGATACGGCTCTCGCCATGCTCGGCGACGACCGCAATGATCGAGTCGGGGGAAATCTCGCCGTTGTCGAGGAGGTCCGGGCTGTGACTTGTCACCAGGATTTGCGCTTGCTCGGCGGCGTCCCGGAGACCATCGATCAGCACCCCGGCGGCTGCGGGGTGAAGCGCAACCTCGGGTTCTTCGATGCCCACGAGCCGCCGCTGCGATGCGCTGTCTCCGGCGACCTGGAAGAGCGCCAGGAGCACGCCGAACGCCCGCAGGGTCCCGTCCGACATGTTGCTCGCAAAGAACCGCCAGGGATGCTCCGCACCACGAACCTCCTGCCGGAACTCGAGCGTCTCTCGCGGCCCGACGGGTCGTCGGTCCACTCCCGCGACTCCCGGAACGACCTTCCCGAGGTACGACTCGATCCGCTTCTTGAAATCGGGAGATCGAGTCGCGAGGTTGGACAGCACACTGGCGGCGTTGCTGCCGTCCCGCTTCAGCAGCTCGCCGGGGTCGGTCGGCTGGAGATCCCGAATCACGTCCGGACTGAGGTTGTAGAACCCTGCGCCCGACAGCGCGTCGTAGACCGGCCGGAAAGCGTCGACACCCGACACGTTGACGAGGTACAGGCGATCGGCTGCGGCCGCGGGCGGCGGGGACACGGTGCTCCTGACTACCCGCCCGCTCTCGACCCGGTAGTAGTGATGTTCGTCGCTGCTGGCTTGAAACAGCGGTCTGACGCTGCGGCGAAACACCCGGCACTCCTCTCGCTGCACGTCGTATCCGCCCCCCGCCTTGGCTCCCACCCTGAACGTGTAGTGACCCTGCGAGTCCTCCAGGTTGAACTCCAGGCGAATCCCGAAATGCGTCGGATGGCCGCCGGACCGCCTGCGCACCTCGTTGATTCCGCCCCGGTCGCGCAGCGCGTGATCGATCGAGAACCGCAACGAGTCGGCGATGAAACGCAGCGCGTCGAGGAAGTTGCTCTTGCCCGAGCCGTTCGGTCCCACAAGGAAGGAGAGCTGCGCAGGCTCGACGTCGCAGGCGGCGATGCTCTTGTAGTTCCGCAGCACGACCCGCGTCAGAAGGCGCCGATCCATCGCTGTGGAGCGTACCGCCTCCGGCCGCGGAACGGCAACGCCTCAGGGTGCCGGGAGAGGACGGAGCAGAGCACGGTCGATCAACGTGGTGAAGTGCGTGGTGACGCTGGCCGCGAGGGTCCGGTCGCGGACCAGCAGTCCGACCTCGATGTTGTGGTCGAGCGCGGCCTCCGTCAGGTTGGCCGACGTCACGAACACCGCCTCGTTGTCGGCGACAACGGCCTTCGCGTGCAGGACGCCCGCATCATGCGGATCGACGGACCGCGGGTCGTAGAACACGCGCGGCCGCGCGTTGCCGGGCCATTCGTCCTTCCAGAAGCGGTCCGCGAAGCGGCGGACCAGGTGCTCGGCGCTGGTCGTATCGCCCTGCCTGCGTTGCACGTTCAGCAGCAGGGTGACCTTCAGCGCCGGCGTCTCGTCCATCCGCCGCGCCAGCACCTCGAAGGCGCGCGGGCCGTCGAAGAACGCATACGTCGCCACCCACGCGGAGCGTCTGGCCGACCCGAGCAGATCCTCGTAGACGCGCCGCGTGTCGCGCGCGTGAAGACCCGGCACCTCCGGTCCGGACCACACGAAGTCCGGCGCCGGGCGGCGGCTCGCGGCGCGGTCCACACCGCGCAGCAATGCAGCGCAGCCCGCGCCGGACATGCCGTCCGCCGCGAGCTCGCGCAAGGCCTTCGCCACCTGCTCGACCTCCACAACATGACCCACTTCGGCGAGCACGGCGGACGCCTGGTAGGGAGGCGCGAGCGCCCCGGAAAGCAGGGCGCTCTCCAGCCGCTTGCGCAGGTGGGACGGCAGGGTCAGCAGCGCGTCAATCATGCCGATCGGCCGAAGAACGCGGCGTCGGGCACGCCGAGCACCGGCACGACGAGCGCGCGGTCGAGGTAGTCGTTGCGCATCTCGCACGATGTCTCGGCGACCAGCGCGCAGCCATGGCATGCCGCGCCGTGCAGCCACCGCGCCTCCATGCTCTCCCCGGGCTCGTGCTCCGCGCAGGTGGGGTCGTTCGAGCAGAGCTCGCCGGATTGCAGCGCGTGCACGATGTGGTCTTCCAGGTGCCGTGCCTGCTGGACGAGTCCGCCGAGTGTGCCTTCGGCGTCCGGACTGCCGGTGTAGACGAGCAGGCCGTAGCGTCCGGCCTCCGCGTACACGCGCTCGCGCAGGGAGCTGGCCGGGTACCCGCACTGCATGGCGAGCGACTGGATCAGGAGGTGCGAGAGCGTGTGCAGCAACAGGTACGGTCCGCCGGGGAACCCGCGCGCCGACTTGCGGCGCGCCGCCCAGCGCGCATGGCCCCGCTCCAGGGCGTCCAGCCGGCCCTTCACCGCGGCGCGACCCAGCCAGTCGTCCACCGCCTCCGTGCGCAGTCGCAGGAACAGGCCCTCGCCCCGGTTCTCGACGGCGGGAAACCAGCTCGGCTCGGCGGCAATGGCGGCGCGCTCGACGTCCGAGTCGTACTCCCCGTGGATGTCGGGCGTCACCGCCTCGAAGCGGGTGAAGCCGGCCAGCGCCAGCACCTCGCGCAGCCGGTGGATCTGGAGGACCTCGGCTACTCCCTCGACCCGATCGGTCCGGCGCCAGGCACGATCCGGCAGCCGCCGCGCGTGGAAGTCGGGATTCACCGGCACGTCCTCGCCGAACCCCTCCGGCACTGCGAGCAGCGCCTCCAGCTCCATCTCCTTCACGGACTTGCTGCTCCCCGCGTCGCCGTGCTTCTCCTTGCGGATCGCGTCGAGGACGTCGGCGTCGTCGAACGCTTGAATCGCAGCGGCCACTGGAGCCTTCTTCTTCATGACCTTGAGGTCGCCGGCGTCGTCGACAACCTCCAGAAAATCCCAGACCGTGCGAACAGCCTTCGCGACGGCCGTGCCCCGTTCGGGTAGCGACAGCACACTGACCACCTGCGGGAAATAGGCGTTCGACGCCGTGCGGATGAGCAGGCGGCTCGGCTTGTGGCACTCCTCGTTCATGTTCCGGCCGAGCCACGGCCGCGCGCCGTGGCAGTAGCCGAGCGGATTGAGCTCCAGCATGGATGCGTCGGAGAGCCGCCGCGTCCTGCCGCAATCGCAGCGGACCACCAGACCGGTGAGATCGCCGGTGGTCCCGTGCTCGTCGAGCCAAATTGGCCGCTGCGGAGAACAGTGGTCGTCGCTGCCATGGACGAATCCGCGCCAGTCGAGGTCGTCGACGTGGCCGCGGGGACAGGCGCGCACGAAGCGCGTGGCGACCACCTGCCGGCCCTCGAACCGCCGCTTGTCGTCGAGCGCCTTGCGATGCACCAGGCGCCGCGATCGTACGTGCGCCCCGCTCCTCTCCGTATCCTGCACCACGAACCACTCCGGAAAGCGCGACGCCCCGATGCCGGTTGGTTTTGCGCCGGGGGCGGTCGATGCCGCGGGGGGCGCGTACAGGTGGGGTTCGGCGGCGCCGGTGATCGCCTGCAGCTTCCTGGCGAGCCGCGGCTCGGCGACCCTGTCCAGCCTGCTGACCGGGGGCCACGTGTCCAGTCCGGAAACGATGGCCGAATCGTGGGGCAGGTCGATCAGCGCGCCCGGACCGTAGGTGGTGATGACCTGGCTCCGCCGCAACTGCCCGTGCGCCCGCTGCTTCACGCGTTCCCCTTGCCCGCGGGCTGATACGGATCGTTCAGGTACAGGTTGACCTCGGGCTCCACGTCGCGCAGCGACCGGTTGGCGCGGAACTTCCGCTCATGGGCCGACTCGAACGTCTCCTCGAGCATTTCCCGCAGCAGCGGCCGCGGCTGCCGCAGCTCGTGCCGCTGGTACTGCATCTCCGCGCCGGCTTGCTGATGGTCGTCGAGCACCTTGCGCCACGAGTCGAGGAGATCCACGACGCGGCTGCGCACGCTCGACATCCGTTCCGCGCGTTCCTCCTCGTCGGCGAACGCCTGCTGCTCGACCCGGCGGACGAGCGCGTCCACCAGCCGCGGCTCGAGGGCGGTGCGCACGTCGCCAATCCGTTCCACGCCGCGCGCCGGCGTCAGCGCCGGCTCGGCGTGCCGCGCCAGCGCGACCAGGGCGCCGGCCAGGCCGCGGTCGAGCGCGCGGGCCGAGAACGGCGTGACGCTGGCCACCTCCACCGTGCGGTAGAACGTCTCGTGGTAGTGGCTGAAGCGCTCGTAGTGGGAGCGGTCGCGCGGCTTGTGGATGTTCAGCACCGTCACGACCAGCCCGGGGCGGTCGTCGCTGCGTCCGACGCGGCTCGTGGCCTGGATGTACTCGGCGTGCATCTTCGGCTGCCCGAGCACCAGCATCAGCCCCAGGCGCGGGATGTCGAGGCCCACGGAGATCATGTTCGTCGCCAGCGCGCAGTCGACATGATCGGGTTCGTGAAAGCGGCACTCGAGCCGGCGGCGCGCCTCGGCCACCTTGTCCGTCGACACCCGCGAGGTGAGCTCCAGCACCTCCGTGAAGCTCTTGCGGTCGCGGAACAGCCCGCGCGGCTCGTTCACGCGCTTGCGCGCGCCGTACTCCTTGATCGTGTTGCGGACCTCCTCCTCCAGGATCCGCCGTGCCCCGCCCAGCTCGCGCAGGCTGTTGAAGTAGAGGAGCGCGGTCATGTAAGGGTCGGCCGGGTTGTCGCGATTTCGGTCGCCGCCGGCGTCGCGATACGCGCTGGCCGCCGCGCCCATGATGGCCAGCAGCACGCGCCGCATCAGCACCTTTGGGTTGCGGCCCTGGGAGGCGATGCCCGCGTAGAGCCGGGCCGGCGTCTCCGCTGACGGCACGGTGCGGGCAAAGAACGTGTCGCGGCGGCTGGGGCCGGGCGGCGGGAACAACTGCGTGCTCGGCCGCGCGAACAGGGCCTGAATCTGGTCCCGCGCGCGACGCGCCGTGGCGGTCGACGCGACGATCTTCGGCTTGACGGCGTGTCCGTCGACCTGCCGCACGGCAAGCGTCTCGATGGCGGCCTCGTACAGCCCCGCCATGGTGCCGAGGGGACCGGCGATGAGATGCAGCTCGTCCTGTATCACCAGGTCCGGCGGCGGAAGCGGGGCGGCGAGCCGCCTGCCGCGGCCGGGCTCGGCCGCACCGTAGAACCCGTGCTCGTCGCAGCGGTCGGCGCCGCCGAGGAGCGCGCCGGACTCGCCCGTCCACGGCAGCGACGCGAACTTGTCCACCGTCGCGATGAGGAATGCCGGCAGCCGGCGGTAGATCGGCTCGTCCACGCCGAGCACCGGCAGCGGCCGGTCGCCGGCGAAGTCGCACTCGAAATTCGTGCAGACGATGCGCAGCTCGCGCGGCTGGTCGTCATCGGGCAGAAGCGTGAACGCGTCGGGCGCGAAGCGCTCCCCGCACCAGGGGCAGCTCTCGAGCGGGATGGGCGACGGATTGCCGCGCGGGTTGCTCTTGAAGCGGCGCACCTTCGTGCGGGCCGAGTCGGGGCGGCTATCGCCCTTGCGGCCCAGCACGTTCGGCGTGGCGGCCTTGCCCACCCACAGGCCGATCTCGAACGGCCAGTCGCCGTACCGGGCGCGAGCGGCCCGGCGCTCGAGCTCCAGCGCGCAGACGAGCCCCGCCGCGCGCTGGAGCTGGTCGAGCGTCAGCAGGCGCAGCGTGTAGCGCATGACGACGCTCACGCCGGCGCCGGCGCGTCCCTCGTCGCCCGGGTTGCGCAGGCGCCGCAGCACCATCGCCACCGCCGCCAGCCCGAGATATGCCTCGGTCTTGCCGCCGCCGGTGGGAAAGAACAGCAGGTCGACCGTCTCGCGGTGCGGGTCGCTGGCATCGGCCAGTCCGGGCAGATTCAGCAACATGAACGCGAGCTGGAACGGCCGCCACGCCGGCCCCGCCCCGCCGAAGCTGTCGCCGAGCCGCTGGCGCAGCGCCCGCGCCACGGCCCGGTTGGCGACGCGGAATGCATCGAGAAGGTCTGCGTCCGCGGCCAGCATGGCGATGCCGTGCTCCATCCGGTCCGCGGCAATGCCCGCGCAGTTGAGCAACTGCGCCGCGGTGTCGCGCCGCGTACTTGCCAGCGGTCCGCCGGCGAGCGCCTCCCGGCGGGCGGCTATCCAGGCGCGGTACTGCGTGACGAGGGGCGCGAGCGCCCGCTCCGCGTCCGAGCCCCCGGTCAACGCCCCCAGCGCCTCCATGGACAGCTCGACGTCCCGCACCCTGGCCGTCTGCGTCGTCTCCACCTCGGCGGTGCCGATCCAGGTCGTCCGCAACTGCCGGCAGACGCCGTCCACCAGCGTCCAGCGCGCAGAGACGCCGTGGCCGGTCGCATATTCCGGGGCGTCGGCGTAGTGCAGGTCGGCCACCCGCTCGTCCCAGTCCGGCGCGCGCGCTCCGCGCAGATCGGGGCGCGGCACGAAGCGATGGTCCGTCGCCACCTCGATCTCGGCCTGAAACGCGTACGCCCGGTCCGGCTGCCTGTCGTCGGGGGGACGCCGGTTCACCAGAAAGCACGACACCGAGCGCGTGCCGGCGGGCAGCAGCTCCCCGGTCAGGTCCCCGGCTAGAATCGGGCGCTCCACCACGTTGAGCTCGAGGCCGTCCGAGCCGTCGACGTCGTGCGGCACGGGATCCGCCGCGCCGGCCAGGGGTATCGACATTGCCGCCGCGCGCGGAATCCGCTGCCAGACGGTCGTCCTGCTCCCGGCGCCATCCTCGACGTCGGCCGGCGTGTAGTCGCCCCAGCGCACCGTCACCGTCAGCGCGCGGCACGCCTCCGGCACGAGGAAGGTCAATCCCATCGACGAGGGAAAGAAGGCCTTGCGGGCCGCCTTGCGCTCGTCGTTCGATTCCTCGGCGAGACCCGCCGTCTCGGGGACCGCGTCGAGGTCGTCGTCCTCGTCCGCGTCGGACCGCTTGTCGGGCGGGGCGTCGGTCGGGATCAGGAACCCTGCCACGTACCAGTTCGAGGGCCGCTCGCGCATCGGCAACTGCTCGTTGGCGAGCGCGTGGCCGTCCCACGGACCGACCAGGTCGAGCTTGAGGGCGTCGACGATGCGCGTACGGACTTCGACGGAGTCGGCGGGCGGGCTGGATGCGGCAGGGGATCCGGCGGCGCCGGTCAAGACCGTTCGCCCCGCGGTCGGCGCTCGCACTCCGGGCCGTCCGCCCGGCGCCAGATGCCGAACGCCTCGTAGCGCGCGCGATTGGTTCTCCGATCCATCGCCCTTGCAGCCTACCGCCTCCGCCAGGCGGCCGGCAACGCGTCAGCCTTCGATCAGCACCCGGGATGGCCACTACGGCATGGTAGCGTCCATCATGGTCAACGGCCCGGGGCGTCGCGTTTCGTCTCGGGAGAGGAGCGGGAGGACACCGTGGAGATTCTCGGCCTCCGACAAGAGCCGCCGCGCGAGCCGGTCGGGCAGATCTTCATGCAGGAGGGACACCCGGACATTGCGGTAGTCGATTTGGGCCTGGACGTCAGCGAGGCCCTGCGCAAGTCGTGGGCCCCGGGGCGCCCCTTCGCCTCCGGCGGCGCTATCGAGAGCGCCTGGCTGCAACCGCTCTTCGGCGCAGGCGGCGCGGCTGCCTCGTCGCTGCTCGCCGGCAACGTCTTCCTGGCGACGGCCAATCCCGCAACGCTGATGACCATCGGCGCCGTCACCCGCGTCGCGACGCCCGAGACCGAGCAGGCCCTGCTCGACGTGGCCCTGGCCGGCACCGCCGCGCACGTCGAGCAGGTGGTCCGCACCTGGCGGCGCGTGGACCGCGCGGCCGAGGCCGCGGAGGACCGGCACCGGCACGAGTCCCGGGCACTCCACACCTGGGTGGACGATGACGGAACGGTGGTGGTCCGCGGCCGGCTGACGCCGGAGGTGGGTGCGGTGCTGCGGCGCGCGCTGGACGCCGTGCTGGACGCGGCGCCGAGCCCGGTCGATCCGGACGGCGCCGCCGAGGACGCCGCGGACGAAGTGGCTCCGACCATCGCCCAGCGGCGGGCCGACGCGCTGGGCGCGGTAGCCGAGTGCGCGCTGGCCGGCGGCCTGGACAAGGGCACGGCCGGCGATCGGTACCAGGTGGTCGTCCACGTGGACGCCGACACCCTGGCGGATGACGGCGACGCCCCCGAGGCAGCCGAGACCGCGCCGCATCCGAGCGACGGCAACGGCGACGCGGGCACGGCGACAGACGAAGCCGCGACACGCCGGCCCCGGACGTTCCCGCTGGAACGTCCGAACAGCGCAACACGGCGCCGGACGAGGCAGCCACGGCGGGTGTCGCCCCGTCTCCGTCCGGCGCTCCGCAGCGCGGGGCGTCGAGGCAAACCGCCTGTCCCGCCGCCACCGGGGGCCAGTCGGCGCTCGACGAAGCGGGTGGCATCCACGTCTCCGCGGAGACGGCCCGGCGGCTGGCCTGCGACGCCGCCAAGGTCACGATGCAGCACGGTCCGTCCGGCGAGGTGCTGAACGTCGGCCGCCGGAGGCGCACGATCTCGCCGGCTCTGCGCCGGGCGCTGGCCGCCCGCGACGGGCACTGCCGGTTCCCCGGGTGTGCGGCAACCCGCTGCGATGCTCATCACGTGGAACACTGGGCCCACGGCGGGGCGACGGCGCTCGACAACCTGGTGCTCCTCTGCCGGCGGCACCATCGGGCCGTCCACGAGGAAGGCTTCCGGGTCGTACTCGGCCGCGCCGGCGTGGCGCAGTTCGTCCGCCCGGACGGCCGCCCGCTGCCGGAGGCGCCGACCTTGCCGGCGGTGACGGATGCCCCGCTGGCACCGGTGACGGCGCGGCTCGTCCGGGCCGGCATTCGCGTCGGCCCGCACACGGCCACGCCGGCTTGGCGGGGCGAGCGGCTGGACGTCGACTGGGCGGTAAACGCCTGTGGCGCCGGCGGGCGGGGAAACGCGAACCATGCGCGATGTGTCCTCCTCGCTCGCGTACGCGGCCGGCGCCTATTCCTGACCTGCTGCCTCGGCGTCCCGCTACTGCTGCCGGGCGACCCGGTACACCCCGATCAGGTGCCGCGCATGCACGACCGGCTGGCCGATTCAGGCCGCCGCCCCCTCTACGAGAGGGTTGCGCGTGGCAGCCGTGCAGATTAAGATGATTGATCCGGCGCGCTTGGAAAGGCTGCCATGCCCCCGAGCGGGGTTTCAGGAGCGCTCGGCAGCTACCGGATCGATTGCGGGGCAGTTTGAGGTGCCCACGCGTGTTGGAGCGAGGAGAGAGTATAGCACTACGCAGCCGCGATGGCCAGTAGCGCGTTCGTCGAGGGGCTGTGCGCGGTGTTCTACGCGACGCGGATGGGGCGGCCGAGCCTGCGTCCTGGGCGGTATTTCCGGATGCTGTTCATCGGCTACTTCGAGGGTCTGTCTTCGGAGCGTGGGATTGCGTGGCGGGTGGCCGACTCTCTGAGCCTGCGGTCGTTCCTGGACCTGGATGTGACCGAGGCGGCGCCGGACCACTCGACGCTGTCGCGGACGCGTCGTCTGATCGACGACGAGACGCACGAGGCGGTATTCACGTGGGTTCTCGAGCAGTTGTCGGCGGCGGGTCTGGTCAAGGGGAAGACGGTGGGCGTCGATGCGACGACGCTGGAAGCGAACGCGGCGATGCGGAGCATCGAGCGGCGGGACACGGGAGAAAGCTACGAAGCGTTCCTTCGGCGCTTGGCGGAGGCGTCTGGGGTGGAGACCCCGACGCGGGCGGATCTGGCTCGGTTCGACCGGTCTCGCAAGAACAAGAAGACGTCGAACAAGGACTGGCAATCGCCGCAGGACCCGGACGCGAAGATCGCGAAGATGAAGGACGGCCGGACGCACTTGGCTCACAAGGTCGAGCACGGGGTCGACATGGAGACGGGGGCCATCGTGTCGGTGACGGTGCAGGATGCATCGGACGGCGATACGGCCACGCTGCCGGAGACGCTGACCGCGGCGGCCGAGCAGGTGGAGTTGGTGCAGCCGGACGGTCGAGGGGTCGAAGAGCTGGTCGCTGACAAGGGGTATCACAGCGACGAGACGCTGGTGGCTCTCGGCGAGGTCGGGGTTCGGAGCTACGTATCGGAGCCCGAGCGCGGCCGGCGCGTCTGGCAGGACAAGAAGACGGGAGAGACGCCGCCGGCGAAGCGTGCTGCGCAGCAGGCGTTGTATGCGAACCGGCGGCGTGTGCACGGGCGGCGGGGTCGTCGCCTGCAACGCTGCCGGGGCGAGATGGTGGAGCGTACTTTCGCGCACATGTATGAGACGGGGGGCATGCGTCGGGTGTTTGTGCGCGGTCACGAGAATGTCCGCAAGCGGGTGCTGATCCAGGCGGCTGCCTGCAACATCGGGATGCTCCTGCGGCGCCAGACCGGCATCGGTACGCCCCGGAGCCTGCAGGGGCGGGCTTTTTCGGCGATTTTCCGCCTGATCGACCACTGGGGGCGTCTGACGCGTCCCTGGGGCCTCAAATGGACACCGCCGGCGCCCGTCGGCTCAATTACTCATCGCCAAGCGGCCTGAACAGCAGGGCTCGGCGAACCGACTTCTACCTCGGGCTGATAGGTGGTGGTATGTCACTTTCGACGACCGCCCCGGAGCACATACCAGCGCTCAGGCGGATGCCTGGGAAACGGATCTGCGCATCGGGACGACCCGGTACGAGATTCCTGCGACGTTCAACGGCGGTGACCGTATCGTCGCATGGATCGTCGGCTGCCCCTTCCGCAGATGCGAAGTACGTCGTCGGTTGCACTCCGGTTTCACAACCGACTTCGTGGTGGGCGGCCCGAATACGGCCGTCACGGGGTTTTCGGCCACCCCGGGCGACGCGCGCATCGAGCTCGCCTGGGACGCCCCGGCTGGTGGCGGCATCACCCATTTCGAGTACCAGGTGGCATGGGCACGGACAGGCGCGATCGGGAACCCCCCGGGGACCCCCCCGGGTCACAACGACATTCCCGACGGCCCCGACTCGGGCACCGACCCGGGGGACGAAACCAGCCACACCGTCACGGTGATCAACAACGCGAATTACGTCACGGACGGCTCCCCCCCGGTCAACGGGGAACCCTACGCCTTCCGGCTGCGTGCCGCGAACGCCAACGGGGGCGGGCCATGGACCGCGTGGACCCAGTATGTCGAGCCGCTGGCCGAAGGGGTGCCGGCGGCCCCGAGCGGGATAGTGGTTCTGACCAGCGGCGCCGGAGACCACGGCCACGGACATGGGGATGTCCCACCCGCGCTGACGACCTGGGACGACCCGCGGGATCCCAGCATCACCGGGTATCAGAAAAGGGTCGGCAGGGTGTGGGAGGACATTCCCGGCTCCGACGCGACCACCACCGGCGTAAACGAGAGAATAGGCAGTCTCCGAGCGGTCAACGCCAACGGCGTAGGGCCGGTGGGGCACGCCACAACCGTAGACTCGCCGGCGCCGGCCCAGCCCACGGGCTTGCGGGCCGCACCCGCAAACGGCCGGGTGACGCTGACCTGGGACGACCCGGGAAAGGGCGTCTACATCGAGTTCTATCGCTACACCGCGGACGGCGGGGAGACGTGGACCCCGATTCCCGGCAGCGAATCGACCTGGCAAGGCCAGTTCACCCGCTACACCGTCGGGAGCCTCACCAACGGGCAGGCCTACCAGCCCGTGGTGAAAGTCGGGGAACGGGCCTGGCCTGGGCGCGATCGAGCCCGTAGACTGAACAGCTATGGCGATGGGCAAGAAACCGGCCGCGCGACCAGGGGCGCCGCTGTGGGTGACGACGGCGGATTTGCCGGCGAACGCGGGGCATCCGTTCTTCGAGCGTCTGAACCGGGTTCTGGACGAGGCCGGGTTCGACGCGTTCGTCGAGGGGCTGTGCGCGGTGTTCTACGCGACGCGGATGGGGCGGCCGAGCCTGCGTCCTGGGCGGTATTTCCGGATGCTGTTCATCGGCTACTTCGAGGGTCTGTCTTCGGAGCGTGGGATTGCGTGGCGGGTGGCCGACTCTCTGAGCCTGCGGTCGTTCCTGGACCTGGATGTGACCGAGGCGGCGCCGGACCACTCGACGCTGTCGCGGACGCGTCGTCTGATCGACGACGAGACGCACGAGGCGGTATTCACGTGGGTTCTCGAGCAGTTGTCGGCGGCGGGTCTGGTCAAGGGGAAGACGGTGGGCGTCGATGCGACGACGCTGGAAGCGAACGCGGCGATGCGGAGCATCGAGCGGCGGGACACGGGAGAAAGCTACGAAGCGTTCCTTCGGCGCTTGGCGGAGGCGTCTGGGGTGGAGACCCCGACGCGGGCGGATCTGGCTCGGTTCGACCGGTCTCGCAAGAACAAGAAGACGTCGAACAAGGACTGGCAATCGCCGCAGGACCCGGACGCGAAGATCGCGAAGATGAAGGACGGCCGGACGCACTTGGCTCACAAGGTCGAGCACGGGGTCGACATGGAGACGGGGGGGCCATCGTGTCGGTGACGGTGCAGGATGCATCGGACGGCGATACGGCCACGCTGCCGGAGACGCTGACCGCGGCGGCCGAGCAGGTGGAGTTGGTGCAGCCGGACGGTCGAGGGGTCGAAGAGCTGGTCGCTGACAAGGGGGTATCACAGCGACGAGACGCTGGTGGCTCTCGGCGAGGTCGGGGTTCGGAGCTACGTATCGGAGCCCGAGCGCGGCCGGCGCGTCTGGCAGGACAAGAAGACGGGAGAGACGCCGCCGGCGAAGCGTGCTGCGCAGCAGGCGTTGTATGCGAACCGGCGGCGTGTGCACGGGCGGCGGGGTCGTCGCCTGCAACGCTGCCGGGGCGAGATGGTGGAGCGTACTTTCGCGCACATGTATGAGACGGGGGGCATGCGTCGGGTGTTTGTGCGCGGTCACGAGAATGTCCGCAAGCGGGTGCTGATCCAGGCGGCTGCCTGCAACATCGGGATGCTCCTGCGGCGCCAGACCGGCATCGGTACGCCCCGGAGCCTGCAGGGGCCGGGCTTTTTCGGCGATTTTCCGCCTGATCGACCGCCTGATCGACCACTGGGGGTCGTCTGACGCGTCCCTGGGGCCTCAAATGGACACCGCCGGCGCCCGTCGGCTCAATTACTCATCGCCAAGCGGCCTGAACAGCAGGGCTCGGCGAACCGACTTCTACCTCGGGCTGCTACGCGCGGTCGGACCTGTTCGAGCGCCGCCGGCGGCTGATGAACGACTGGACCGCCTATGTCGGCGGGGACCGTGGCGACGCCGTTCGCGGCGGCAGTGGTGAGCGGTCATGATGCCGCTCAACGCCGGGATTGCCGATCATCGTTACCGTTACCGTTTCCGCTCTCCCCTGGGGGTGGCGGGAAACGGTAACGGTAACGCACTGCGTTTCCGCGTGCGTTTCCCGACCGTTTCCGGCCCGTTTCCGTTGGCGTAAACGATGGAAACGGACTTGCCGCTGGCCGCGTCGACCCAAGACGCGGACCCGCCCTCCGTCGCCCCCGTCGCTCATCTTCCGGACCCCGCGGCGGGTCTCGTGCGGCTCGGCTGGCCCCGACGGGAGGCCGAGTGGCTGGCGCTGGTCTGCCGGCACAGCGGCGTGTTCCTCCGCTCGCAGTACCTCGCCTTCATCGGCCGGACGAACCCGGCGCTCGCCCATCGCTTCGTTCGGCGCTGCCGCCAGTACGCGGTCGAAGAACCGTGCGCCGGCTCCCGGCTGCGGGTCTGCTGGATCGCGTCCCGGATGCTCTATGGACGGCTCGGCGTGGAGCATGCCCGGCACCGTCGGCTCGGCTCGCCGGAAGTCGTCCTGCGGCGTCTGCTGTCGCTCGACTACGTTCTCGAACACCCGCAAGCTGCGTGGCTCGCGACGGACGACGAGAAGGTGAACGCGATGACGGCCGCGGGGGTCGCCAGCGAGGTGCTGCCGCGCCGTCTCTACCGGGGCGCGCTCGGCGGGCTGTTCCGGTACTTCCCCCACAACCTGCCGGTGGCGGCCGATGACGAGCACGCGACGTTCATCTTCGTCCTTGTGGAGGACGAGACCGAGAGCGCGGTGCGCAGGTGGGGCGTGCAGCATGCCGCGTTGTGGACGGCGCTGGCCGCGGCCGGACGTACGGTCGAGGTGGTTGTCGTCGGGCGCGACCCGGTTCGTCTCGCGGCGGCGGGCCGGGTGGTCGACCGCTGGAGGCGGGAGCCTGTGGCGCCGGCTGTAGAGCGGGAGGAGACGGCCGCGCGGCTGTGCGAGCAGGCGCGCCGCGAAGAGGAACTGGAATCGATCCGGGCGGCGCTGGTAGCCGGGGACTCTGACGCCCTGAGACGCTACGGCGACGTGAACGGCGCCCTGGCACGGATGCGCGAGCTGGCGACTGCCGAGGCGGCAGGGTCCGATCGTGCGAAGCCGGCGATCACGACCGGCCGCACCTGGCGGTCCCGGAGAGTACCGGAAGGATGGCTGACACGGACTGCTTGACGCGGCCGGCCGGCAAGCGCACCGGCAGGGCCTCAGCGACGGGGAACCACGCCGGGGGCCGGCACGTCAAGGCGCTGGCGCGCCTCCTCCACGTTCGTTTCGGCCCTGCGGGTGACGCACCGGCCCCCGGCGTGGTCTGGGCGCTTGTTGCCGAAAGCAGAGCTTCCGGCCCTGCAACGGACCGGAGCCCACCACTCCTCGAACCGCTCCCCGTCGGACTCGCCGACGAGCACGCCCGCCTCGAACCCGACCGGCTGCGGGACTCGCACCTCGCGACGCGGCGGTATCGAGCCGCGGATCGGCACCCGGAGGAACTGTGGCATCATCAGCAGTACGGAAGCACCGTCGAGTCCAGTGCGCCGGGACGGGACAGCGCGGGCAGGAGCCGTGGCACGAACCCAGGTCTTGGGGCGGCGGTCACAGTGTTCGACGAGAATCAGAAGGTGGCCAGGGTGAGGGAGAGCGGGCGCGGGACGGGATTCGAGGTCACGGAGCGGGACCGCGACGACGACAGGGACCGGGCCGATGGTGTGATCGACCCTGCCGCCCGATCACAACACGACAGGGGCTCGAACTTACACCGGAGATGCCGCACCGGAGGTGTAAGCCGTCCCAACGTCTCAATTTACACCCCGAGTCACACTTCCACTTACTGTCCTGTACCTGCTAAATCCCTCCATATCAACCCGATACCGACCCAACACACCACCCCCCGATGCCGCACATTGGGACAGGGGGATGTTGGGGAGCGACCCTGCCGAATCCCTGCGGTCTTCGGCCCCGGCAGGTGTTCCTCCGTCACACCTGCCGCGCCGGGTCGCTCCCCTCGAAATCGTCCCTCCGGGAAGGGGCCGCTAGCGCGCCCGGACCGGCGTTGCAAGAGACGCAGCCGCGGCCAGCCCACGCTCATTCCTGCGCTTCGGCTCACTCACGGCTGCTTCGGAGGTGGCCGGGCCTGATCCGGTTCGTGGACGGCAACATGCGACCGACCATGAGTCCCAAGGGTGTCCGACGCGAACAGGAGTCTCGTAGTGGATGAGGTCCGGCTGGACGCCGTCTTCGAGTGTTTGACGGCCGAAGAAGGGCGACCAACGCTCTCGCCATTCCGGTGGCAGAGGCGCTTGCTACGCCGCTTCGTGGGCGCCGACCTGCCCGCGGCCGTCGATGTGCCCACCGGTCTCGGCAAGACTTCCGTTATGGCGTTGTGGCTGATCGCGCTCGGCGAGGGCGCCTGTCTACCGCGCCGGCTGGTCTACGTCGTTGATCGGCGCGCGGTGGTGGATCAGGCCACGCGGTTCGCGGAACGGCTGCGTTCGAACCTACCGGCGGATCTTGCCGAACGACTCGAACTTGGCCAACGTGACGGGAAGCCGAGACTGCCGATCTCCACCCTCCGCGGTGGCTTCGTCGACAACCGCGACTGGCTCGACGATCCATCCAGGCCGGCGCTGCTGGTCGGCACCGTCGACCTGATTGGTTCACGGCTGCTGTTCGAAGGCTACGGCGTGTCGAAGAGGAGAGGAATGCGCCCCTTTCAGGCTGGCCTTCTCGGCGTCGATACGCTCGTCCTGCTCGACGAGGCGCATCTGTGTGCGCCGTTCGAAAGGCTGCTGCGGCAGATCGAGGTCCGACAGCACAGCGCATTCGGACCCTCAGATGAAGCCGCCGCCATATCCGCGCCGCCGTTCCACCTGATGTCCTTGTCGGCGACTGGTCGGACAACGGTGGAGGCGCACACGGTAGACATCTTCCGGTTGGAGGAGGAAGATCGGCAGGAACCCATCGTGCGCCAACGACTCACTGCGCGCAAGCGCATGAAGGTGATCGAACTCGACGATCAAAACGAGTTGCCCGTGCGTCTCGCCGAACGCGCCGTCGAACTCGGCCGACAGCGGTCACCGTCGGCTCGGCAGCGGGAATTACTGCCGCTATTCGATTCCAGCGAGTCGAACGACCCCGCGCGCGTGCTCGTGCACTGTCACCGTCGTGCCGACGCCATCAAGGTGAAGGCGCTGATTGACAAGGCATGCGGTCTGACGGGGAGGACGAGTCGCAACGCAGACGGCAAGGGAGCATCGGAACTCCTCGTCGGCGAGCGACGGGTGTACGAGCGCAGGGCGCTGGAGCAGTGGCTCGAACGGCACGGGTTCCTCAGTGGTACCGAGTCGGCGCCGGTGGCACCGACGTTTCTCGTCGCAACGTCGGCGGGAGAGGTCGGCGTGGACCTCGACGCCGATCACATGATCTGCGATCTGGTGGCCTACGAGCGCATGGTGCAGCGGCTGGGGCGTGTGAACCGCCGCGGCGGCGACGGTCGCGAAGCGCTGATCGACGTTCTGGCGCCACGACCGCAACCCCCGAAGTCCAACGCGTCGAAGACTGTGAAAGCGCGGTACGAGAGCGACTGCGCGGTCTTCAAGGCGCGCATCAAGGCCCTGCGGACGTTACCCTTGGGCTCGGACGGCCGGTACGACGCAAGTCCGGACGCGGCTGGACACGCGAAGACCGAGCATCCTGCGATTATCGACCAAGCCACCACACCACCACCGCTGCATCCCGCGTTGACGCGTCCGCTCGTGGACGCTTGGTCCATGACCTCGCTGAAACGCCATGAGGGACGTCCAGAGGTGGGGCCTTGGCTGCGCGGCTGGGAGGAGCAGGAGGAACCGCAGACCACAGTCTTGTGGCGGACGCACGTGCCACGGACACGAGCGGGTGACGGCACCATCACTGCGCCGCGGACGCTCGTAGACGACTTCTTCCAGTGCGCCGCTCCGCACGCCACCGAGAAGCTTGAAGCGCTGCGCAGCCACGTGCTGGACTGGCTGCTGGCGCGGTCGGAGGCTGTCGGCAAGCGACCGAGGGAGCACGAGCTGGCCATCGACGAGGCCGATATCGTGGCGGTCGTTCTCGACAGCGGGGGTGACTGCGCGTGCGCCGTGTCGCTCACGGACCTCCGCTTTCTCGCCCGCAAGGGCACTGCGTTGAAACGAGCGGAGAAGCGCGATCAGCGCCAGCGCCGGGCGGCACTCGAAAGGGTGCTGGCAGAGAACTTGGTGGTCGTCGACGCGCGCATCGGCGGCCTCTCTGCCAACGGCATGCTCGACGAGAAATGTGACCTCGTCGCGGTGACCGCCGACGCCGATGAACAATGGCGAGAGCTTCGCGAGGATCCAGACTCGGACACGAGCCGGCCCGTGGTCGGATTCTGCGTCCGGCGGGTGACGGCGGGCGCTGGTGACGAAGGGCTCGGCCAACCGCCCGCACCCGACGGTTGGCGACATGTCCGTACGTTCGAGACCGAATTCGACGCCGGCGGAGGGGTGCGCGCCGGGCTGGATGTCTTCAAGTGGCGACACGACGCAGCGAACGACGGTGCCCGTTCCATCCTTTCCGTTCCCCAGCCGTTGCGAAGTCACGCGGATCAGGTAGCGGCCCGAGTACGCGGCATCGCGAAACGGTTACGGCTGCCGGTGGACGAGATCGACGCGCTCGTCATTGCCGCTCGGTTGCATGACGAAGGGAAGGCGGCGGAGCGCTGGCAGCGGGCAATGAACGCGCCGCCGGACGGGCGCCCGTACGCCAAGACACGCGGCGGCGGCGACTGGCGTCTGCTGGAGGGATACTCGCACGAGTTCGGGTCGTTGATCGCGGCCGAAACGGCTGAGCTACCGGAGGCCACCCGCGATCTCATCCTACATCTGATTGCTGCACATCACGGCCACGGTCGACCGTTGATTCCGTTCGCCGGGTGCGAGGACGCGCCGCCATCGAGACTCGAAGCGACGGCCAGGGAGGCCGCCTTGCGCTTCGCCCGCCTGCAGAAGAGCTACGGACCTTGGGGTTTGGCGTGGCGCGAGGCCATTCTGCGTGCGGCGGACCAGGGCGCATCACGGGAGTGGTCAGAGAAAACCGCGGGGACCGGCGGTAGATGACTGAGTCGACGATTCCCGTGGACCTGCGCAATCCGGGGCAGGTGTTCGCGTGTCTCGGCCTGCTGGAGGCGGCGGAAGTGCTGCTCGGAAACGCCGCGGCGGTGTTCGCTTGGGAAGGGGCGCAGGAGACGTTCCGCGTAGCGGGGTGCGGGGAGGAGGAGCCAGTTGCCCGCGTGCTGCGATTCCTGGATGACGCCGCGGTCATCGCGCGTGCGCCGCACGGCTCGAAGAACTTCGAGAAGTGGTTGCCAGCATGGGGTGACAGGGAATTCGATCAGCCTGACGCTCCGTTTCCGTTTCCTGACCCCGATTCGCTGGCGACGTTGCCGGCTGTTCTACGCGACGGTACCGGAGCGGAGATCGCGGTCGACTACTGGGGCGATGCGACCCGGCGTGACAACGTGAAGTTCTGGGCGGGGTCCGGTGGGTACCCAGGTGCCGCTATTCTGCGGGACGCTCTGGATCTCATACGCGGCAGACTGCGGGAGCATGAGAGCGCGCCGTTCAGCCTGTCCGCGCCGCAGTCGAACAGCTTTCGTTTCGATTGGCGACGCGACTACGTCCCGATCGACGCGGGCTTCTCCTTGAACAGCCACAAGAGCGGCATTCCCATCGTGCCCGTGGGGTTCCCGCTCGTGGAGATCCTCGCTGCCGTCGGCATGGCGCACGCTCGTCCCGCACGGACCGATAAGCTCGAGTACCGCTACGGTGTAGTCGGTGGAGATCGCCTCTTGGATCCGCTGATCTTCCGTGCCGCTCTGGGGGCGGAATCGCCGCCGGTCCCCGGCCTGCCGTTCCGCCGTTTCTGCATGCGCCTCAAGTGGCCGGGGAAGGCCGGGCAGGCCCGTTGCATCACTCGCGTGACAGAAGAGGAGCCGTGAACCATGGATTCGGAGGTACAACAACGTCTGAACGCCTTGGCCGACGATGCGAACGGGCCGGTCGCGCTTCATCTACGGCAAGCGCTGGTGCCAGTCGAAGGGGTGGGCTCGCCGGTCTTTCCACCCACCTACGCGTTTCCAGAGGGTCACCGTTACCTCGGTTACAACATCGACGAGATGTCCGACGGCACGAAGGTCGCCGTCATCGACAGCGTCGGTTCCCAGGCGAACCGCATAGAACCGGTGTTCCGGGCGGCCGGCCCCGGGCAGGCCGAAAACCCGCGCGCGGCGCTCGTCCCCCAGATCGACATCGACTGCGGCAACGGCAAGACGGTCTCGATTCTGGAGGCCGGCCACCGGCTTGGCGACGCGCTCGTACGTTCCACCGAACTGGCGGAAGCGGCAGAGCATGCATTCCGCGCTTTTCTGAATTGCAACGATGCAACGCCGTTGGCCAAGCTGGCACCCACCTCGCTGGTGTTCGGCGTCTGGGATTCTCGCGGCACCCTGGCGAAGCTGCCGCGCATCGTGTCAGCGACGATCCGGGCGGAGAACGTGGAACTGCTCACTCGTTCCGCCCAGTACAACCCCCCGTTGGACTACGCGGCACTTGAGGTCTTCTCGGATGCGGAGAAGGCCAAGGCGGAAGGCAACCCCAAGAGCCCGCTTGCGCAGACCGGCTTCGTCCATGTTCCCGCCGTGAGAACGCACGGCGGGATCATCGCGCGGGGCTCGATTCACCGGAACGTCACCGTCAATCTGATTGCCCTTCGCAGGCTGGACGGGGAGAACGCGGGCGATTTGCGGCGTTACGTTCTCGGGCTGGCGCTGGTCGCGGCGACGGCGCCGATGGACGGATTCCTTCGGGCAGGCTGCCTGTTGACCTTGAATCCCGAGGATGCGGGCGATTGGTACACAGTGGCGCGCAGCGGTGAGCGCGTCCCGATGGACCTGGATGATGACGAAGCCCTCGCATATGCCCGTCAGGCCGCTGAAGCGTTTGGCGTGGGTGAAAAGCGCGGCGTGACCTTCGACAAGAAGCGAGCCCGGACAGAGGCGCGGAAGAAGGTCAAGGAGCAGGGATGAGCCGTGCACTGCGGTTGGCGGTACGTTTCCACGAGGGGCGTTACCACGGCGACGCGGATCGCTTCCGTGGAGCGGACGGGTGGCCGCCGTCACCCGGTCGGCTGTTCCAGGCGCTCGTTGCCGCAGCGGCCCGTGGGGCGCGCTTGCTCGACGACGATGGACGCGCGCTGGGCTGGCTGGAGCAACTCGACCCGCCACGAATCGCTGCCCCCCCGGTGCTCCGCGGGCAGTCGGTCAAGCTGTTCGTTCCGAACAACGACCTGGACGCGGTCGGCGGCGACCCGGAACGCGTGAGCGAGATCCGCACCGAGAAGCACTGGCGGCCCTGCTTCTTCGATCCCGACCAACCGGTGGTCTACGTCTGGAACTTCGATTCAGGTGAGACCGAGGCGGAACGCGTCCGCACCATCGCCGCGCGCCTGTACCAGCTCGGACGAGGCGTGGACATGGCATGGGCTGTTGCGGACATCCTCTCGCGTGATCAGGCAAATGCGGCACTCGCTGCTCACGCGGGTCCACTCTACACCCCGAGCGGAGACGGGGGCGAAGTGGCCTGTCCTCGATCCGGCACCTTGGCAGGCCTCGTCGATAGACACGAACAGGCCGGGAAGCGGCTGACCTGGAACATGTCGGATGACATGCCCCGTCAATTGTTTACCCAGCCGCCGAAGGCCTCGTTTCGCAGTGTCGGCTACGGGACGCCGCCGCGGCGCCTGCATTTCGAACTGCGGGGCGAGTCGGACTTCGCACCACGACCGCTTCGACTGGCGGCACCGTTGATTGCGGGTCTGCGTGATGCCGCAGCAGCGAAGCTGCGGGCGTCCCTGCCCGCACAAGCAGCGCTGTTCGAGAGGTTGATCGTCGGTCGCGGCGCGGGTCCACGCGATCTCGAACTGCGCATCAGGATGACGCCGCTCCCGTCGATTGGAGCGGCGCATGCGGATCTGTCCATTCGCCGCGTCATGATCGACGTTCCCGCCCAGTGTCCCATTCGTCTCGACGACCTCCGGTGGGCGTTCGCCGGTCTTCCGCCGTGCGATCCGGAAACCGGGGAGGCATGGCCGGGACGCCTCGTGTCGACGGAGGACTCGCGCATGGCGGATCGGTTCTTGCGGGACGGCCGGCTATTCCGCAGTGTGACCGCCGTAGCGCTGCCTCCGGCCGTACGTCGGCGTCTCAGCGGCAACCAGGACAGCGCGACCAAAGATGCTGGCGAGCGGCTTCGGGTGGAGGCGCGAGCCGCTGGCGCGATCGTTCAAGCACTGCGCCACGCCGGCGTACGGGCGGGACCGACGGACATCCGCGTGCAACGCGAGCCCTTTCACCGCAGGGGGGCGATGGCAGAGCGGTTCGCGCACGGCTCCCGGTTCTCGAAGCACGCGCTCTGGCATGTGGAACTCGGTTTTCCCGATGCGATTCCAGGTCCCCTCGTCATCGGAGACGGCAGGTTCTGCGGCCTCGGCGTGATGACCCCCACGATGGTGCGGACGTGATCGCAAACGGTGAGGGAACGCGGAAACACGGATACCGTTCAGATCGGGCGCCGAGACGGGCGCACGACGCACGACATGGAACGGCGATGAACCCCACCGTCTACGTCGAGACGTCGGTCGTTAGCTACCTCACTGCTCGGCCCTCGCGGGATGTTGTGCTCGCGGCATATCAGGAGGTGACGCGCGAGTGGTGGCGCACTGCCCAGGGCCGGTTCGTGCTCTACGCCTCGGCGCTCGTCATCTCTGAGTCGGCCACCGGCGACGCCGATGCTGCTCGCGCTCGGCTGAATGTCCTCAGCGCGATCCCTGTTCTAGAAGCGACCGAAGAGGCTGTCGAACTCACCCGGACCCTGCTGGACGGCCGGGCCGTACCACCCAATGCAGGTGACGATGCCGCGCACATCGCGATCGCGGCCGCGAATGGTGTCAACTACTTGGTCACGTGGAACTTCCGGCACATCGCCAATGCAGCCACGCGATCCAGGATCGAAGATGTGTGCCGGCGTGCAGGCTATAGACCGCCTGTCATTTGCACCCCCAACGAGCTCATGGAGGCAGACGATGCCGAAGCAGACCGATCCGATCATTGATGAACTGAGGGCCGTGCGGGATGAGCACGCTGCCCGGTGCGGTTACGATGTCGACGAGATTTTCCGGGACATCCGCGCCCAACAACGGACCTCTGGACGCGAGTACGTCCGCTTGCCGCCGCGCAGGATAGTCTCCGCCCAGGATGATCGGCCAAAGCCCTGATGCAAACGGTCGAGTCGACCATCAGTCCATCATCCATCACCATCCATCGGGCTTTTACCGTGCGTCGGATTCCGTGTCGGAACGGGGGACAGACTGAGGGGAACGAACCCCACCCCTGACGGACACACCCTTTATTTGCAACATGTTGCAGGCGTTTGGCGTCGGAAGCCCTGGATCGGATGGCGCGGTTGTTCCAGGCGGTCGAGAGCTACTACGGAGAGGTGTCCCGCGACGCAGTCCACGACCTGACCGGCCTGTCACGGTTGAGAGCTTCCGCGCTGCTGCGCGCCCTGCGGGACGAGGCGAGCATTCCCCGACGGCGACTGGAGACCGCCGAGCGCCGCGCGGCGGTCCGCGTGATGCTCGCGAACACGCCCATCCGGCGCCTGATATCGCGGCACACCCGCGAGCTGTTGCGCAAGTACGCGGCGGATGGCGTGCTGTCGACCACCATCGCGGATCGGCAGGTGCAGGACTGTTTCGTCGAGATGAGCGGGGCGGAGCGCGGCCTCTACGAGGCCGTCGAGGAGTACGTCTCGACGATCTACAAGCGGGCTGCCAAGGCGGAGCGTTCCGCGGTCGGCTTCGTGATGACGATCTACCGCCGCCGGCTCGCCAGCAGCTTCGCTGCGTTGGGCGCGACGCTGGAGAAGCGCCGGAACGACACGCTCGAATCGACGGTCGCCCTGGGCGAGGACGCGCCCGACGACGAGGCGCTCGACGAGGTCCCGGACATCGACGAACTCTGCGCCCTGGAGTCGCAGGCCGCGGCGGCCGAGGAACAGGAGGAGATAGACGGCCTCCTGCGCCAGATCGCCGCCCTGCCGCCGGACAGCAAGCTCGCCCGGTTGGCCGAGACGCTGGACGAGCTGACGCGGGACGGGTACGCCCAGGTCATGGTCTTCACGCAGTACACCGACACGATGGTCTTCCTGCGCACCGCCCTCCGCGCCCAGGGATACCGCTTGCTGTGCTTCTCCGGCCGCGGCGGCGAGAGTCCCGTGGGCAACCGCGACGAGTGGCGAGTCATCGACCGCGAGCAGGTCAAGCGCCGGTTCCGCGACGGCGACGCCGACGTGCTGCTCTGCACCGACGCGGCGGCCGAGGGGCTCAACTTCCAGTTCTGCGGCGCGCTGGTCAACTACGACATGCCGTGGAACCCCATGCGCGTCGAGCAGCGCATCGGCCGGGTCGATCGCGTCGGCCAGCGCCACGACACGATCCGCGTCGTGAACCTGCACTACGAAGAGACGGTCGAGACGGCGGTCTACAGCGCGCTGCGCGACCGCATCGGACTGTTCGAGCAGGTCGTCGGCCGCCTGCAGCCGATCCTCGCTCGAATGCCCCGAGAGATCGCCGACGCCGTCCTCGCCGGCCGCGGCAGCCCGGACGCTTCGAACCTCGCGGACCGGATCAAGCGGCAGGTGTCCGAAGAGGAGCAGGGCGGGTTCGACATCGACGACGCGCTCGACACGGATCCGTCCATGCCGGACCGCGCCCCTTCCCCGGTCACCCTGGACGACCTGGACCGCGTGATCAGCGACCCGGACCTGATGTCGCCGGGCACCGAAGTGCAGCCCTTGGGACCGCGTGAGTACAGCCTGCTGGCGCCCGGCATGGCCGAGCCCGTTCGCGTGACGACTGAAGCCGCCTACTACGAGGAGAACTCCGAGAGCGTGGAGTTGTGGTCGCCCGGCAACCCGCTGTTCACCGCCCCGGAGATGCTTCCGGACGACGAGGAGCCGGCAGCCGCCGTGACGCTGAAGCACATCCTCGAGCGATGAGCGGGCGGTGTCCCACCGCCGCGGGCGGGGCGCCAGCCAGGAACATCAGACCGGCGGCGTGGAGTCGGTTACGGCGAGCACTTCGTCCACAAGGGCTGCCCGCTCCCTGAGTTTCTTCTTCCCAACGCCTGTCCGCGGATCCTGCCTCCTCCCTTGGCGCCACGCTTGGATCCACCCGGACGGCACGGCGCGGGCGAAGGCTTGGCGTTCTCGTGGATCCTCCAAGGGCTCCTTTTGCAGGCGTATCCGGACCAGGTCAAGGACCTCCGCCTCGGAAAGCCCCTCAAGCGTGATCCGCCAACGCCCTTCCGGGCTCTTAATCGCCTGCTGGCGTTCCTCGGCTTTCTGGCGCCGGCGCTCTTCCTCCCGCACCTGCTGCTCCCACTTGCGGGTCTGGTCCTCGTCGCGGTGGAAGCGGCCGTAGCCCACCGACGTTTTCGCACCGCCGCCCTCCCATTCGAGGGCATCTCGCAACCACGCCAGCACGGTGTCCAGATCGCGGGCGGCGACAGTTCGCCAGGGGACGACACTGAACAAGAAGGAGACGCCCTGCGCCACGGTCAGGAACGGAATAGGGGTCGGAGACCGCCAGTCCCCCGGGGGATCGCCGACGCTCCAGCCAGCGTAGTGCGGCGTCATCACGTCGGCTTCGATCTGCACCGGGCCGACCGGCACCGCGTCCAGAAAGCACAGGCTTCCGACTCTGTCGCGGTTCCCGAAGAGGCGTGTCCGCGCGGCCGGATCCGGCAGCGGCTCCGCCTCGGACTTCGCCCAGGCGCAGACCAGGCCCTTGATGGAGCTTCCAGGCAGGTACGGGGTTCCCAACGTCGGATGCCACACGAACCCATTCTCGACAGGATGGCTCCGGCCGAGTCCCGTGACGAAGCGGGAGTCGGATCTGAACACGGCCGCCTTGCCGCCGCGCCGGTGGATTAGCCGCCTCAAGCGCAGCACGTACTCCGTGATCTGATCTTGCGCGCCGACGGTACCGGCCAAGGCCTTGATCCACCGCAGCTTCGGACCCTCCTCCTTGCTTCCTTGCGGTGTCGCCATCGTCCACGAGTTGCCGTCCTTGCGCCACGTGTCGCAGAACTTGTCGAACCACAACCCTGCGTGGCCATCGTTCCCGCGCTGCGGTTGCGCTTCTGCCAGGTAGAGCGGACGCATGGTCAATCCTTGTCGCCCTTCGGAAACGCCGCCCGGCAACATTTCTTGTGCCACTCGAGCCACGCCAGCGCCTCGGCCTGGGCATGCCGGTAGTGCGCTTCGTCCTTTGCCGTGATGGCCTCCAGCAGGTCGCCCGACGAGTAGACCCCTCCGTCCGTCCGACAGAGCCACCGTTTCAGGCTGAGGTACAGTTCCTTGTGCGCCGCCTTTCGGTGCGCGTCCTTACCGTCGTCCTTCGGTTCCTTCTCGTTCGTACTCGGAGGTCCAGCGGCGGCCAGTTCCGTAGCCAGCGCCTGCCCCAAGCCGTTCATGATGATCGTCGGCCCCAAGCTGTCCACGTAAGCGCGGTAACGAGCCTTGAACTCGTCTCCCCGCTTCTGCAACTCGTTGACGCGGGCGAGGGCGTTCGCCGCACGCTGCTGCTCGATGGTCCGCACGTTCAGCCTCCGTTGCCGCCGCGCCGCACGCGGACGGCGAACCAACCCTGGCCCTCTCATGCATCCCCTCATTCTGCAAGGCGTCAGATCACGCCGAAGACCTCTCGATACACCCGCTGTTCCATCAGCATGCTCCCGAACGTCTCCATCAACGGACGAATCCGATCCTCGGGCCAATTGGGAAGATGGTGGTACAGCATCAACCCTTGCCGGAACAATGAATGCGTCCGCCGTTTCACCGTGTTCGCCTTCAACCACCGGTCATACCCGAGCCGCTCGCCCGCCGCACCCAGCAACGACAGCACGGCAATCGCCAACGCGCTGAGCAACAGCAGGCGATCCCGCCGGTCCGGGCGCGACACATGCATCGAGGACAGACCCATCCCGAAGCGCATGTCCTTGATGTCTCGAAAGCCCGCCTCGATCCTCCTCGATCCCCCAGCGCTTGCCGTAGTAGCGAATCAACACCCGCGTGGGGACCGTCCCTTCACTGGCCACCAGACACCACGGTTCGTCCATCTGCCGGTCGTGTACGCACACGACCGCGCCCACCGGCCACTCGTGCACGTCGGTCACCCGAGCCCCCACCAGCGCACGCCCGCCGGCGCCAACCCACGCGGCGGCCACGCGCCGCTCGCCGCGCGCGTTCGTCACATAGACGTCCCCGCGCAACCGAATCACGTATTCGAAGCCCAACTCGGTCGTCAACGCGTAGAACAGCTTGCAGTCGGCAAAGCCCCGATCCGCCACGATGGTGACTTTCACCCCGTCCGGCAGCACTTCGCGCAGCCGGCACAGCACCTCGTACTCATAGCGCCGCTGATTGTCCTTCAGCGTCGACGACGCCACCGTCTTCCACAGCAGGGGCGTTGCGCGCCCGTGCCCGGTCAACATCGACAGGACGATCGTCTCCTGCTCGTCGGCCGCGAAACTCGTCCAATCCAGCGCGACGACCACTTCGGTGCGGGCGCCGATGAGGTACGGCGTCCAGTAGGCGAAGAAGGTCCAGACGTCGACGCCTCGATTGCTCAGGAGCCGGTCCACCTGCTTGACGCCATGCTTGGTCAACGTGCCCATGGCTTGCGCCAGGCCGCGCCCCACCGCATGGATTGCCAGCGACGCACTCGTCAGCACGCCCAGGGTGGCGTTGGCCAGTGACAGCACCCGCTTGGCATGCAGGTCGCCTTCGTACAAGATGTTGATGAAGTTCAGGAGGTCATGTCTCCGAAGCCATCGCCCGGATGACGCTTGCCGGTTTCCCCGTAGACGCATAGGGACCAGATTCTAATTCAGGTGCGTTATTCTGCAAACCTTCAGACTGCCAGAAGTTCTATCTCGACAGGACTTTGTGTCCTATCTATTCGGTTCACACAGTAAAATGAGGGGATCTCTGAGCCCTGGCCCACCGTTTCGTTGCCGCCCGCCTGCAGGTACGGGTCGGCCTCGGGAAACAGGGTACCGAGCGCGCCGAGCGCGTCGTCGCGGCGGGCCGCGACAAGGGCGTGCAGCACTGTGTCCGGCGGCAACGTCTCCTCGTACCACAGGTTCCGGCTCTTCTTGGTTCCATCCTCCAGAACGTTGCGCGCATGGATGGACAGTCCGTAGCGTGCGAACCAAGCGAAGTCGTCGTCGTGCAGGACGACGATCCGGGCGGCCAGCCGACGTCGCGTCTCTTCGTGGCGGACCAGCGGCTCGACAGCTTTCACCAAGTCTTCCCCCGGCTTGCCGGCGATCGTGAACTGGCGCTCCTCAAGAAACAGCGAGCCCTCGCCGGCCGCGAAAGCGTGCCCTGGTTCCACGTGCGATATCGTGAGTCGCTCCGGCATGCCCGCGCGGGCGAGATCGCGACCGTAGCGCTCGAGGAGATGCGGACACGTGGCCCAGCGGTAGGACGCGGTCAGGCTGCGCACGGGCAGCAGCAGCAAGCGTCCATCCGAGACCAGCAAGTCACCGGCTTGTTCCTGCTTGCCGAAACACCGGTCGACATCGATTCCCTTGTCTTCTCCGGCCGGCCGGCTTTTCTGAACAGCCTCCGCCTTGTCCCGCAGCGCCCCCTTGAGACTCGACCCTACCAGCACCGGGTAGTCCGAGGACGCCTCGCGCGCCACCGGCAGGTCCACGACCCCCAGGCCGCGTCCAGCGCCGGCATGGACCGCCGTCTCGGCCAGGAGGCCGAGCATCGCCGCATTCATGATGGCACCTCCGTATCGCCAGGCCAGACGCCCAACGCCACCCGGCCGAATCCCCAGGGTTTCCGCGCTCCGATGCGTGGCTGTCCGTCAGTGTCCGCAATCGCTTCGAGGAACCGCACCGGATCGGCCGCTTCGCAGAAGAGCACGCTACCCGGTGCCAGCACGCTGCGCAGGGGCAGAGGGCTGCGCGCCAACGAATCCCAGCCCCCGATCCGTTGGGGTCGCGGCAGGCAGGCGGAGACGACCCGGGCCTCTCCGGGGCCGTCCAGCGGAAACTGTCCACGGCAGACATCCGCATCGAGGTCCAGCGGCGTCAGTGCGATCACCGCCATCCGCCCGCTCCTGCTGACCGCCTCGGGCAGCGGAAATCTCGCGCCGCCGTCCCACCGCCGGCACTCTGCCAGACGACTCTCGCCGCCCAGCGGGACCATCAGCCCGAAGGGCCACCCCCAGCCCGCGGGGACGCCGACGACGCGCGCGCCGAGCGCCACGTCGCGCTCCAGACGCACGTGGCGGGTGCTGTAGAGCATCCCCTCCTGCGCCGTGCGCGTCGCGTCGTCGCGTTCAAGGCCGATGCGCGGCTCGGCGGCCCAGAGCGCCCTGCTCGACACGGCTTCGGCTGCGGACGGCAGCCCGCCACGCAGGACCGTCTCCAGGCCGACGGCCGTCAGCCACCAGTCGTCGCCGGTCTTGAGCCTAGCCGTCGGTCCATCGGCCTGCGGCGCTTCGGGCAGTCGAACCCGTTCTCCCAGATCACAGTCGGTCTCCCGGCCGGGACGGAGCAGCGCGCGCGGCGTCCAGGCGCCCAATTCGTTCGCGCCGAGCAGGTGGGAGGGCGCCCGGAAGAGCGGCTGATCGCAGCGCAGAAGAAACGGGCCGTCCAGCGACAGCGCGCCGAGATCGTCCGGTCCATTGCCGAGGACGGCGTCGAGTTCCACCGGCCAGCGATCCCGCCCGTTCCAGCCGTTGCATCGCGCCAGCGCGGCCCGCACCGCACCGGCCACCGACACCGGATGCGGGGGAAACAGGCTCTCCACGCCGTCCTGCGGCGCGGCCCCGGCCGAGAACGGCGTGCCGTCGCGGAAGAACAGCGTGTCCACCGGTTCGAGCCGGACGCCGGTCATCCCGCGGCCTCCTCGTATCCGCTGCAGGCGAGGAAGCGCGCGAGCAGAAGCGCGTCCACGCCGACTTCGACGCCGGGCCTGTCGCCGGACACGGACCCTCGTGACGGGGCCAGCATCCCCCGGACGCGATCCGTCAGGTCGTCGGCGTGCGCGTCGGCCCCGTCGCCCTGGTTCACGGTCAGGCTGTGGCCGATTTCGGCCCGCAGAAGCGTGCGCAGGTCGATTCCCGCCGGCACCGCACCCCAGTCGCCGGGCCGCCAGCGGTGCGGTCCGCCCGGCCCTGCGGCGGTGCTCCCGGCCCTCGCCCCACGGGAGTCCGGCTCCTCGTGGCGCCATTCGCACAGCCGTGCCAGCAGGTTCCGGATCCGGTAGACCAGCGACGACGACAGTCCCGGTTCCCCGTCGCGTGCCTGGAGGCTCTCGCTCAGCCTGCGAAGCAGAGCCCCGGCGCACGCCGAATCACCGGCCGCGCCGCGCCTCTTCCACGTCGTCGTCCACTGACAGTTCAGCCCGCCCGGCTTCAGCACGCCAGCCGCCAGCGAGTTGCGCCCATTGTCGTCCTTGGCGACATCGTCGAGCAGGCGGTGCGCTTCGCGGATCACTTCGGCGAGCGGAAGTCGAATCTGGGCGAACACCACCGCCGCCGAGAGGGTCGCACGGGATCGCGCTTCTTCCGGGAAGGAGGACGTGTACGCGTCTGCCAGGGCAGCGGCGCAGTCGAGCGCCCCGGGAACCGGCAGCATCGCCAGCACGTCGTCGCCGCCCGCGTAGATCGTCACGCCGTCGTGCTGTCGCACGATGCCGGGAACGGCGCTCGTGAACGTCGAGAGGGCGCGGCTGACCGGTTTTCCTTCCAGTTCTCCCACCAGCCGGCCCAAGCGGTCGCCGTCCGCGAGCAGCAGCGCGTAGAACGTCGGCGGCGGACCCAGTTCGCCCTCTGCATCCCGGGCGTCGTAGACGTCCTGCAATAGCGCCGCGAATTGCCGCCGCGCGCCGTTTCCGCCATCGTCCTGCAGGGGGCACAACCGTTCGCTCAGCACGCGCTCGCGGTGGAAGTAGTTCGCATCGAGCTTCGCGAAGTCGCCGGCCACCAGCGGCAGGTCGTCGAGCATCCCGCCCTCCGTCAGGACCCCGGACGCGCTTTGCTGTATCGCCTCGGTATACAGCCGGGCCGGTTGCGGCGCGCTGGACAGGACACGGCGCGTCCAGGGAACCGCGGCGACATACACCGTCGACGGCCAGTGCGTCGTCTCGATCGGCCACCCCAATGCCTTGCCAGCCACCCTTGGAAACAGCCGCTTCACGAGCGCGACGGCGCACAGGCGTTCGTTTTCCCGCAGATCCAGATCACCCGTGCGCTCACGCACACGGGCCCAGAACGCGTCCTGCTGCTCCCGGCCGGCTCTGCCCGCCGCGCGGATGTGTCCCGAAAGCTCCTGCAGATCCGGCATCACCGTGCACTTGTCGCCCGGCTCGTCCGGCAGGCGGTGGGTCCGCCAGTGCTTGCGGCGTGCCAGCAGCCCGCCCCCTGATGCGTCATCCCCCGCCGTCCACGTCACTTCCCAGAACGCTTCGACCTGGCGGGTCCAGATGGCGTCGGTTCCGTTTCCCGTACCGCAGGCGTGCTCCAGATAGCGTGCTCGGACGGCGCGGCACACGCGCCGCCAAGCATCCTGCAATGCCCGCCCGGCCGCGACGCCCACCGGCCGGACCGCGCTTCCCGCCTGCACCTCTACGACGAAGTGGTTCGGCACCGAGCCGATCCGCGGCGGTTCACCCTCGCCGCGGCAGTCGACCCACCGGTAGAGCGGGTCTTGGTCGACGACCGGCCGGACGACATCACCGCCGGCATCGGCCGCGCCGCGCATGGCGTGGGCGGAGAGGAAGGACAGCAGATACGAGCTGCCCCACAGGTCGCGGGTGCGGCGCGACTGCGCGACGAAACCCTGCACCGGCCCGATGGCGATGTCGAGACGAGTCTTCACCGGCGCACCTCGACAGCTGTGAACTTCCCGCCCTTCCGTGGATGGAGCAGGCGGTCGAGGAACTCGTCGACGGGACCATACAAGGTGTCCTCCGGAGCCTGAGGCACGTCGATCCCACCGACGGAGATGAACGCCCGTCCCGATCCCTTGGTAGGGAGGAACTGGGCAGGAAGGAACGAGAGTACCGCGACGGGAGTGCCCCCGCACTTGTGGATGTGGATGAACAACGGGCTGGCTCGGCGGTCGAGCGCCCCGCTCGGCTCGACCCGATCACGCTTCCCCTTGCCGTAGTTGTGCGGGAGGCCGAACGCGACGCGCCGGGGGTGCTTCTCGGGCTGAGCGTCGTTCATGACCCGTTTCATCAAATCGTGGTCGTCCTTGAAGTTCCGCTCGGACTCTCCGCCCAGGACTCTTCCGCGGTGTCCCCAGCTCCGGAACCACATCATCTCGCGGCCGACCCGGTCCAGCAGCTCGACGGGACTCTTCGAGTCGCTCGACAGTAGCACGTGGCGCGCGCGCCTGGACAACGCGGTGAACCGGGGAAGGCCATCGGCCTCGCCGCTACCACGGTGTAGCCGTTCGACCTGAGTCCTCAGCTCCTTGATGGACGACGGGGGCGTCCAAGCTTCCACGCCGTTGACCGTGAGGGACCGCAGAACCAGCGAACCGTACCCCTTGCGGCTCTTCGCGCCCATGCCGCCCAGAATTCCCAGCGCGATCAGGGCATCCGTGAGCGACGCCAACGGCGGCTGGTCCAGTTCCTGCGCGCGCAAGCGGACAGTGAAATCCAACGGCGACTGAAGGCAGGCGCGAGTGAGCCTGCCGGCGTTCTTGCCGAAGGCTACCATGACACCGTAGCCCAGGTAGCGCACACCGTCGCCGACTACTCTGCCATCAGCCTTCAGCACGTCGTCCACCTGCACGGAGCCCTGCGAATCCGGGTCCGTGTCCAGACGCATGCTCACACGGGACCGGCCGCCGCTCGCGCTTCCGAAGAGCGCGTCTTCCTGTTCCCGAACGGCGTCGAGATGCGTCCCGCATCGCCCCCACGTGAGCGCACGCCACCAATAGCGCAGCACTCCCCTGAAGCTGGCCGCGCGGAGTTCCGGAGAGCCCGGATTCGCGCCGGCGCAGAACAGCGGCGTGACGACCCGGTACGCGGCCTCAATCACCGTCGCCATCGGCATCCTCCGCATCGTCGAGCCAGAACGGCTCCCCCAACTGATAGGGGTCCGCATCCTGGCGATCTGGAGGCCGCCGGTCGATCAGCCCGAACCGCCGAACCGGGCACGCGAGCCTCCGTGCGGCAGCAGCGATCGCCTCGGCCCCGAGGCCCATGAGCGTAGTGCCGCCGGTAACGTTTACGAGTACGGTTTCGGCGCCGACGAAGTGACGCCGGGACGCCTTCGCCAGAGGCTCGATCTCGGGCCGACCGCCATACGGGTCGTCGAGACGCAGCGGCTTGATGTAGCCGCCATAGCCCGCACGCTGCGCCACCTCGGGGATGACACCCTCCGTCTCCTGCGAGCAGATGACGAGGCACGACAGCGACGCGCCGCCCTCGCTCTCCGCCTGATAGACCCGTAATGCGCTGAAGAGTACGCCCGGACGCTTGCCGATCGGGCTCACCAGCACCGCAGCGGCGCGGGATTGACCGAGCGACAGGGAGATGTTCGGGCACGAGCGGAGCGTGTCCTCCCAGTACGCACGGATATCCCTTATGGTCCCGTCCGTCTGCCGGTCGCCGACGATGACCTGCGGACGCATGCCGTGGTGATGATAGGCGTTGCGCAGATCGCCGACCTTCCGCCAAAAGCGGCCCAGTCCACGCTGTTCACCGGTCAGCCGGTTTCGGAGATCCGGATCCTCGCCCGCCGCGGCGATGGCACCGAGCCGATTGGCCGCCTTGCGACGCACGCCGCGGTAGTCGAGCCACTGGGCCCCGGAGCCGAGCCCGTCCACGGCCCACGACACCGTCCATTCGCTCATCAGGCCCAGCGCCGCCGCCGTATTGCCATGCCGCAGCAGATCGTCGATGAACCGCGCCTGTCGCTCCAGCTCCGGTCGCGATAGAGACAGTCGCTTCTTCCACCCGTTGCCGGAGCTTGGCGAGTCCATGGCCACTGGCTTGAGGAGCCCGTCGAGCCGTTCGGCAACCTCGCCGGCGAGAGGCAGGCGATGGTCCCGCGTGAGCCGCCTCCTGAACACCTCGCCCCGATGCTGGCGAAAGAGACCAGCCTGCCGGCCCAACTCGATGGGTATGCCGGAGAGGTAACCCTCCGCGATCCTTGAGAGGTCGCGGCTCATGTCTTGGGCCGCCCTGTTGTCCGGGCCGAGGCGGAGGGCTTCGGCCAGGGGCAGCGTGCTTCCCGTGTCCCGCAGCACCTCCAGCGCGTGCGTCCAGCGCGGCAACTCCAGGAGAGGGCGCAGATCGAGGAACGGACTCGGTTCATCCCTACGCAGCAGCGCGTAGTACGCGCCGCGCAGTCGAACGCCTCGGAGTGCTGCCAGGTAGAGGACGCCCACGTACGTCAGGAAGGTCCAGTGGCGGAAGCCATGCGTAACGTCCACCGACAACGAGAGACTCGCGCCGTCGGTCGCGGACAGAGCGGCGACGATCTGTCGCAGGTAGTCGTCGACGCCGACGTGGGAGTCGGTCGCCGTGACGTCGACGGACTCGACGTTGCACTTGCCGTGCAGAGCCCGTTCCAGCAGCGGCCAGCTCTCCCGCTTTGCTTCCGGCGTGCAGAGCGCAACCACCCGATCGGGGCGTTCCGAGTCGGGTAGCAGATCGAACAGCGCGACTGGCGCGAGTCGCGCATCGTTCTGCTGCCCGTTCAGAACATACGTTGCCCTTTGCGGGTTCGTCCCGAGAACCGTGAGCAGGACTTCGTCCCGTACTCCCGAACACCGTGGCCTCGCACTCTCGTATCCAGGAACGTCGCCGCTGCTCACACCAGCACCCCCCCGGTTCCGCCAACGCACTGACGCAGCAGTGAACGCCGACAGCTTCCGCACCCGCCAACGGGCGCCGGTTTCGGTCCGATCCTCCCGCACCATGATGCACGATCTGGGTGGCCGACGCGAGACGACCGAGCGTCGGTCTCACCGGCTGGGTTCGGTTTCCCGTGACCGGTCGCCTCCAGCGGCGGGTTGGCCGGTTGAAAACGGCCGAGATCGCGCGGCACGTCAGCTTGGCCCGCCCGTGATTGGCCAGGGGCTTCGGGAGCCGCAAGCGACCGCGCCGGATCTTCGCGTCCCCCCGCCTCGTCGGCGCCGTCGGGCCGCTCCGCATCTTCAGTCTCCGTGAATGCTCAGGCTGTGACCATCACAACCATGAGTTGACATCACGAAATTGCATAAGATATTGTCAACCCGCAAGGCGGGAGGAGCGAATGTTCGGACAGCGGCTCAGACTGGCCCGGAAGAAGGCCGGATTGTCGATGCGGGACCTTGCCCGCCGTCTGTCGCCGCCGTTGTCGGCGCAAGCGATCAGCAAGTACGAGGGCGGAAGGATGATGCCCAGTTCTGCCGTGCTGGTCAACCTCGGCAGGACGCTCGATGTCTCCCTGGATTTCCTGATGGGCGGTCAGGTCGAGGCCCTGGAGGGCATCGAATTCCGCAAGCACTCGGGGACCTCGGCGAAGGACCGGGCACGGGCTGAGGCGATCGTGACGGAGACGATCGAGAACTATCTCGCGATCGAGGACATCCTCGAACTTGAACGCCATGTCGATCCCTTCGCCGGCCTCCAGTGCACGCGGATCGAGAACTTCGACGAAGTCGAGGACAAGGCCGGCAAGTTGCGCAACCACTGGAACCTCGGCACCGAGCCGATTCCGAGCGTGACCGGCCTTCTCGAAGCCCACGGCATCCAGGTCATCGAAGCGGACCTGCCGGCGCGATTCGACGGTCTGGCTTGTGGCGTCAAGCGCACCGGCAACCGCCCGGAGATCAATGTCGTCGTGACCTCGCGCCGAGCGACCGTCGAACGCAGGCGGCTCACCCTGGCGCACGAGCTGGCGCACCGGGTGATCCGGGACACCGGCACTCCCGAGATCAAGATCGAGCGGGCGATGCAGCGGTTCGCAGGGGCCTTTCTCGTACCCGCAGACCATCTCCGCGCGCAGGTCGGAGTGTCTCGGCAGGGCGTGACCTACCGCGAGCTGCTGCGACTCAAGCACTTCTACGGCGTGTCGGCAAGCGCGATGCTCATCCGTCTCCGGGATGTCGGCATCCTGCCCCGTGCCGCCGTCGAGTACGCCTTCCGGACCTATGCGCGGTCGTGGCGCACCAGCGAACCGGAACCGATTACCGTCGGAGCGGGTATGGGGTCGTTCGAAAGGCCATCCCGGTTCGAGCAGCTCGTCTGGCGCGCCTTGGGCGACGCGCTGATCTCCCCGCTCCGCGCCGCACAGCTCCTGAAGCGGTCGCGGGAAGACGTGGAACGGGAAATCAGGGGGCCGCGTGACCAGTGAGCACCGTTGTCGTCAATGACGCGTCGTGCCTGATCGATCTGCACAAGGGCCGGCTGCTGGACGCCAAGCTGACGTTGCCGTACCGGTTCGTGGTGCCGCTACCGATCCGGCACGCCGAGGCGCTTGACCTCACGGAGCAAGACTGGCGGCGTCTGGAACACGGTGGGCTCGTCCCCTTCGACCTGCCGCCGGAGCGGGTTGCGGAAGCGGCCACCGTCAAGGCCCGCCATCCGAACTCTCAGCGAACGACTGCTTCTGTCTGGTGTCGACACGATGCCATGATAGTGGCGTCCTGCTCACCGGAGACCGGCTGCTGCGCCGGGTAGCAACTCAGGAAGGCCTGCGCGCGCACGGCGTGCTGTGGATCGTGGATGAACTTCGGCGGGCAGGCACCTGTAGCGCGGACACGCTGGCCGTCGCTCTTCAACGCTGGCGGGATGACCGCACGGTGTTCCTGCCACGGAGCGAGATCGACTCCCGGCTCCGGGACTACGCTGAGCGGACCGGACCACCCGGACCGTTTGCCACCTTCTGCGACGTGCCGGCCCGTGATTCCGGCGTCATCGGCCGACAAGGCGGCAACGTAATTCGCGTCACTGTCCTTAGGACAGTGATCGATACAACTTTGCCAACTGGTGTGACGCCCCAGGCCCGTGATTCCTGGGCTCGCGCCCGCGAACGTGGCCAACGTCGTTCCCGTCACCGTCCTTACCGGCTCGGGCCGCTGTCCCGCGACCGTTCGCCGTCCGCCGAACCACGTGCGCGCGCCGACATGGCCATTCCCTGTTCCACCCCGCCGTCGTCCGTCCGAACAGGATCCCGGCCGCCGACCGTGAGCGCTTCCGACCTGTCCGGCTCGCCGGGCTCGCGCGCCCTGCCGGCCTCACTCCCCGACGGCTCGTGCTCCGTCCTCTCGGCGTCCTTGCTCCGTTCGCGCTCGCGCGCCATCAGCCAGTCCGAGATCCGCTGGGCATCGACGGCCGCGGCGCGGATCTCCCGCGGGTCGTTCTCCAGGGCCTTGATCCACGAGCTGACGTAGGCGGTGCCGTGCCGGGGCTCGTGCCCGACACCGAGCTGCTCGCCGGTCATCATGGCGGCGATCTCGGCCCGCAGCTCCTCGCGCGCGTAGCCCGGAATTCTCACCGACGCAACGACAAGAGGCTGCCGGTGATGGCGTAAAGTATTGTAGCCACAGTACTTCAGGCCATTCACGGAGGCAGCCTCTTGTCGACACAGTGTACGCCAACTCAGCTTGAGTTTCCTCGGGTCGGTCGCCGCCGGCTGGTTGCCCGCTTCGATGGCGGGACGCTCACCTCCAACGCGGGGGCGCTGCTGTTGAGGGCGGTCGAAGCGTGCACCGGCGTGTGCCGCCGTGCGGCACGCTGCTTTCAAGACGCGCGGGCCCCGAGCTTGATCGAGCACACGGTCGAGGAGTTGGTGACGCAGCGGGTGATGGCGCTGGCCCTGGGCTACGAGGACATCAACGACCACGACACGCTGCGCCGCGACCCGCTGGTGGCGGCGGTGGTTGGCAAGGCGGACCCGACCGGGTCGTCTCGGGTACGGGCGGCGGATCGCGGGGCGGCGCTGGCGGGCAAGAGCACACTGAACCGGCTGGAGTTGGCCAAGCCGGGCAAGACTCACCGCTACTGGAAGGTGACCTACGAGGCGGCGGCGCTCGACGCCCTACTGGTCGACGTGTTCATCGAGTCGCACCCGACGCCGCCGGCGCGCGTGGTGCTCGATGTCGATGCGACCGACGACCCACTGCACGGGCAGCAGGAAGGGCGTTTTTTCCACGGCTACTATCGGCACTACTGCTACCTGCCGCTGTATGTCTTCTGCGGCGGGCACGTGCTGTGCGCCAAGCTGCGGCCCTCGAACATCGACGGCGCCGCCGGGGTCGTTGACGAGGTGGCGCGGATCGTGGACCACGTGCGGCGGGCATGGCCTGCAGTTTCCTTCCTGGTGCGGGGCGATTCGGGATTCTGCCGCGACGAGCTGCTGAGCTGGTGCGAGGCGCACGGGGTCGACTACCTCGTCGGGTTGGCGAAGAACGAGCGCTTGAAGCGGCAGCTCGCCCCCGAGATGGCCCGGGCCGAGGCCGCCTGCCGGGCCAGCGGCAAGCCGGCGCGCGTGTTCGCCGACTTTTCCTACCGCACGCTGACGAGCTGGAGCCGGGAGCGCCGCGTGGTGGGCAAAGCAGAACACCTGCCTGGGCGTTCGAATCCGCGTTTCGTGGTCACCTCGCTGCCGGCCGCCGTCTGTGGCGCACGGCGGCTCTACGAAGTGCTCTACTGCGCCCGCGGCGAGATGGAAAACCGCATCAAGGAGCAGCAGCTTGCCCTGTTCGCCGACCGCACCTCCAGCGCCACGTTGCGCGCCAACCAGTTGCGGCTCTACTGGTCGACCCTGGCCTACGTCCTGCTACACGCGCTCCGGCGCATGGGGCTGGCCGGCACCAGGCTTGCCCGCGCGCAATCAGGCACGCTCAGGCTGCGGCTGCTCAGGGTCGGCGCACTCGTCCGCGTCACCGCCAGATGCGTCCGGGTGTCGTTGACCAGCCATCTGCCTGACGCCGACCTGTTCGCCATGGCCGCCAATCACCTGCGCCGGGCGCGGGCGCCCGCCTGACCCGCACCGGAACCACCAGACCGCCGCGCGCGGCCGACCGCCAATCGCCGGGGCCAGTCCAGGTGCGTCCAGCACCCCGAATCCGAGGCCGCGCCACCGCACTGGGCGTCATCGCACCGTCACGCGGGCAGCACGAATACCTGCAATGCCGCCAAATCCACCGGCGGCGCCGACGTTGTGAGAAATGCGGGGTAGGCCTCCGAGCCGAAACCGCCGTGGTTGACCAGGGTCGGCCGGTTCAGGCGGTCCGGGTGCCCGGTCGCGTGGCCCAGCTCGTGGAGCGCCGTGTGCGTGTAGGCCGACTGCGACTCGAACTGGCTCCGGTCCGGCAGCACCACGCGGTCGTCCTTCAGGCTGTAGTAGGCCCGGTCGCCGGCGACGTGGTCGACGCGGACGCCGCTGCCGCGGATCAGCGCCTCGGCCCGCTCGTGCCCCTCCCACTCCGGGGCGGCCTTGGCCAGCGAGCGCAGCTTGAGGCCGTCGGTCTGCTCGACGTTGAAGACGTGGTGCAGCTTGACGAGGGGCCGGTCCCGCTCGACCCATTCGAGCTTCTTGCGGCCCTCGTCATCGAGCACGGGGTTGCCGTTGCCGTCTCGGGCGGTCCGCTGTTGCCGCCACTCGACGTACATGATGGGCGTCCCCTTCTCGCCCTTGCGGACGTGTCCGCCGGCCTCCTGGATCTGGCGGTAGCCGCCCCAGCGCGGGTCGGCGTAGCCGCGCTCCAGCGCGTTCATGGCGAGATAGACGGCATTGCCGCCGCGGTAGTCGCGTCCGCTGCCGAAGTTGTGCGGCATGATCCGCTCGCCCGGCTTCCATGGTTTCTGCCACGGCGCGATCCCGTCCTTGAGCGCCTGGATGATGCGCTCGGCGAACTGCTGGTGGTACGCGTCGGTCCTCTCGCGCCCGCCGGCCATCAGAGCGCCTCCTCGATGCCGCCCTCTTCGTCTTCGAGGTCGACGTCCCAGCCGGCCAGCTTCTCCAGCGAAGGGGCCTCGATGGGCCGGCCCGTCCGGAACAGGTCCTCGACCGCCTCGTCGAACTCCTCGCGGCTCTCGACCCGCACCGGCTTCCGCTGCTCTTCGTCCCTCTCGTCTCGCTCACGCATCCCTGCACCTCCCCGCAACCTCCGTCGGTCGCGCTGCTTCGCTTTCCGGTCCCCGCGCGTGGCCGATCAACACGCTGCCCGTCCGTGCTCCGCATCGCCGGCACGCGAGCCGCCGCCGAATCGCATCGAGCGGCGCGTCCCACCCGAGGCGCGCGGCCAGCGCCGCATGGTCCAGCACGACGTAGCGCTCGCACGCCGCGCAGCACGCGGTCAGCTCGAACCGGCGGTGGTCCGCCAGCGTCCGGAGCACGAGGCCGCCCGCCGGCGCTTCTCCGGCCGCGGTCCGAGGCGCGTCCACATGCCGGGGCCTCACCGCGGCCGCCTCCCCCGACGCTTCCGCCTCGGTGCGGATCCCGTCCCCCGCTTCGGCGTCGACCGGACGTTGCTCGCCCCTTTGGACGGCGGCGGCCAGACGGGCTCGACGACCCAGTGGTCCGCTGCGGCGTCGTAGTCGCGCACGCGGACCATCTGCTCGACCCTGCGCACCCCTTCGGGCGTCCGCGTCTGGTGGATGACGGCCTCGATGCCGTCGACCACGCCGCGGCAGACGACCGCCCACGGCAGCGCGTCGGACGCCTGCATGGCGCAGGTCGCCAGGCGCGAGAGCGCCGCGGCGGCGTTGTTCGCGTGGACGGTGGCGAGCGATCCGCCGTGGCCGGTGTTGAGCGCCTGGAGCAGGTCGGCGGCCTCGGCCCCGCGGACCTCGCCGACGACGATGTGGTCCGGGCCGGTGGCGCAGCGCGTGGCGCACCAGGTCGCGGATCGTCACGCCGCGGTCGCCGAGCCCCCGCGCCTCGAACCGCAGGCAGTTGGCGCGGCGCAGCCGCAGCTCCAGCGTGTCCTCTATGGAGATGATGCGGCCCTCGGCCGGCAGCAGCGAGACGAGCGCGTTCAGCAGCGTCGTCTTGCCCGAGCCGGTGCCGCCCGAGATCAGCAGGTTCCGCTCGCGGCCGAGCACTGCCGCAGCCTCGTCGACCACGGCGGCGGGAAGCGATCCGCTCGCGGTCAGCTCCTCGACCGTGAAGGCCCGGCCGCCGAAGCGGCGAAGGGTGATCGCAGCCGTCGGCGCGGCCGGCGGGCCGCAGATGGCGACGCGGGAACCATCGGCCAGACGCGCGTCGATGATCGGCTCCGTGTTCGGGTCCTTGCCCAACGGGCGGGCGATCTGGACGGCCGCCCGCGCGGCGGCTTCGGTGGTCAGCTCCGGCACGTCGACGGCCGCCATCCGACCATCGCGTTCGACGAAGGCCATCCCCGGCCCGTTGATCATCACTTCGGAGACCGTCTCGTCGTCGAGTGCGGCCTCGAGTCCCGGCAGGAACGGCTTCAGGTCCGCGATGGTCAGCTCCACCTACAGCTCTCCGGCCTCGCGGGCGCGCCAGTACGGACGGTCCCGCGGGAGAAAGTCGGGCTTGAGGTAGCAGCGCCTCGCGTCATGCGCGCGCCGGCCGTCATAGGGCAGGACAATGGCCTGGCAGTTGCCGAGCAGGGCGAAGTCGCGGGGATGGAACAGCGCTTCGCGGCGTTCGCTGAACGACTTGCTGGCGCTGAGGCTGCCGGCCCCGCCGCCCGGCGAGCCGGACAGCAGCGACGCGGTGGCGCGGCTGGTCTGTTCCGAGACGCTGTAGGAGACCTTCATCTTCTCGACCTGCCCGCACAGGGCGCTGGCGATCTGCACCGACGAGTCGTCGGCGAGCGAGAGGAAGATGCGGGTGCGGAGCGTCTGGAGCAGCGCGCGCCACGCCTCGGACTGGCCCAGGACCGCTCGAAGCGACGCGATCGACTGCGTGGCGACGATGGGGATCAACCGCGACTGCCGCGTCAGGGCGAACGCCTTCTCGTCACCGGCCGGGTCGTCCTCGCCGACCGTGGCGAACGTCTGGTACTCGTCGCACAGGAACACGGCCGGCCGGAAGACGCGGTCCGGATCGCGCTGCATCGCGGCGGGCCGACGCAGCAGCGTCTGGAGCCAAGCCTGCTTGAGGAGCACGCCGACGGCGCGAGAGAGCGCCGAGTTGGTGCCGACCGGCATGTTCAGGCACAGGACCTTGCCCGAGTCGATCACCTCGTCGAGCGGCGGCAGCGGCCGGACGACCTCGACGGCGGACTCGGCGGGCGCCTCTTCGGGCGAGGGCGGCGGGGCCGGCGGGGCTGGCGGACAGAAGACGCGCGCCACCTCGGGCAGGTCGAAGACCGAGAGGAAGACGCTGAGGCCCTCGATGATGCTGGAGCGCAGCTTCTGGTCGAGCGCCTGCCAGTCCTGCTCGTGCCAGCGCTTCACCGCGGCGAGCCGCTCGCGGCGCTCCGGATCGGCGGCGCCCAAGCGGACAACCTCGAACGCGATCCCGGTCGCCTGGAGCTGCTCGCGCAGCTTCGGGTCGTCCTTCGCCCGGACCGCGTCGTCGCCGGCCGGCTCCCAGGCCCAGCCCTTCGCCGCCCCCATCCGCCCGGACAGGTCGGCGGTCCGGACCCGGACCGCGGCCGGGCCGTCGATCTCGGCTTCGAGCGCCGCGATCCTTCCCTTGACCAGCTTCGGATCGAGCGTCGCGCGGTACACGTCCCGCAGCGTCACCCACGGCCTGGGCGACATGCGGTGCAGTTCGATGATCCAGCGCACGAGGTTGACGTAGGCCTGCTGCCAGAAAGGCTCCTTCGAGCGTCCGAAGAGCTGGTTGATGAGGCTGGCGATGGTGTAGGCGAGCGAGTAGGAGTCGAGAGCGTCGTCCCCCAGCGGGTTCCACTGCCAGCGTCCGCCCAGGCCCAGCTCGACGTAGTCGTCGCCGCGCCCGACGTCGGCCAGGATGCCGCGCACCTGATGGCAGAAGTCGCCCTTGACTTCGAGCACCAGACCCGCGACGCGCCGCGCCGGATCCTGTGCCTGCCAACCGAGGAGCTGGCGGGCGAACGGGCGCATGCAGGCCGAGGTCTTGCCGGACCCGATCGCGCCGCAGATGAGGGTACCGGTGTACAGGCCCAGCTCGGGGACCACGAGCCACTCCGGGCCGGCGACCTCTCGGACCGCGACCGGATGGTGCACCTCGCCGACGACGATGGCAGGGGCCGGATCGTCCGGATAGACCGGCCACGCCGGCAGCTTGCCGCGGATCCGGCCGCGCGGCCAGCCCGCGAACCAGACGCGGCCGGCCGCGACGGCGACGGACCACGCGATGACGGCGGCGATGGCCGGTCCAAGGTAGTGCCACGCCCGGATCAGGTCGTGCAGGGCGGGCGACCGGACGGCGATCAGGTCGGCGACCGGGTCGGCGCCGAACGGCGGGAACGGCCGCCAGAGCCAGACGCTGGCGAGGACGGTCAGCGCCACCAGGAGCCGGTTCATTCCGGCACCCTCCGGGAGCGCCACGTCCGGCCGGCCGTGATCGCCGGCCCCTGCGGGCGCGACCGTTCCGACGCCTCTTCCAGCGCCGCGCAGCGGGCGATGGCGTCGTTGAGGCCGCCCCAGGCTTCCAGGGCGGCCAGGTCGAGAGCGGCGACCGCCTTGCGGATCGCTGCGATCTCCTCCGCCGACTCCGGTCCAGCTCCGGCTGCCCGAGGCGCGCTGGTCCAGCCGGCAAGTATCCGTTCCGCCGCGTCCAGTCGCACCGGGTCGCGACCCACGACGACGACCTCGACGGCGCGGCCAGCCGCCCTGAGCGCCGCCCACAGCGCGGCGTGCTGCCCGCCCCACGTCGAGAGCCCGCTCGGCGTCTCGTCCTCCGCCTGCGCAAAGACGAAGGTCGCGCGCTCGGCATCGAGCGCCACCGGCAGCTTGTGGACGAAGTGCCGGCGCGTCGCCTTGCCCACCCCCTGATACAGCCGGCCCGGCAGCACGTGCTGCGGCACGCCCGCGGCCGTCAGCGCCGCCACCTTCTCCCGCTCGGTCGCCAGCCACGGCAGGTCCAGGTGGTCGAGCACGCAGTCGAGCGACAGCAGCCGGCGCAGCGTTACCTCCGGCGTCGCCTCGCGCCGGTGCCGGACGTGTTCGGCCCCCAGCGCGAGGTAGAGCGGCCGGGGAACGATCCGGCACAGCCGCAGGCCCGTCCCGTTCCAGGGCTCCTCGACGGCCGCCTTGCCGCACCGCTCGACGAAGCGGCGCGCCAGCTCCCGGTGTGGCCGCCCGACGAAGGCGAGGTACTGTCTGCGTAGGAAGGCCCCGCTGTGCAGGCACACCAGCGCGAGCCACTCGGCGTCACGGCCGGTCCACCCGAACTCGGCGAGCGCGTCCACGCGACCTTGAAGATGCGGGATCATTGGCCTCCGCTCGTCACGATGCGGTCGCCCTGGAGGAACGAGATCACGATCCCCATCGGGTTGCGGACGACCAGCTCCGCGGGGATCTGGGGCAGGAACGAGAAGCGCATCGAGACCGACCAGGACTCGCGCGCCAGCTCCTCGCCGCTGCGCATCCGCACCAGGTCGAACGTCGCCGCCGCACCGTGCGGCTCGGTGGGCTGCGGCAGGATGCGCACGGCCACGTCCTCGACGTGCAGCTCCTCGTCCCGCAACCCGACTGCGGTCGCCGCCACATCTTCTGCCTGCTCGGCGTAGGCGGCGTTGGCCACCTCCGGCGTCAGGAACCACAGCGACCGCTCCCAGTACTCGCGCACCGTGCCCTGCCGGCGCGAGTAGTGGTCGACGACGAAGCGGTGCAGGAAGAACCCCGTCGTGGGATCCAGCGGGTCGGCCTGCGCCTCCATCGCCTCGTAGGCGACGGCTTCCGCGCGGCCGACCTCGTCGACGCGCACGACCAGCGGCTTGGGCTGCGGCGCCCAGGCCAGCCGGACCAGGGCGACGGCCAGGACCAGGATCACTGCGCACAGCGCCCCGGTGACGACGCGCAGATGCCGCGCCGCGTGCATCTGCTCTCCCCAGATCTCCGCGAACTCCCGCGCCGCCATCACACCCCTCCTGTCACCGCCACCCGCGCCACGGCCGCCGTCTGCATCGCGCGCCCCGATGCGCCGGAGCCGACGTTGCCCGAGCCCGAGAGCAGCATCTGCGTCAGCTCGCCGACCTTGAGCGTGGCCAGCCCCGCCGCCACGATGTAGGGGATGGTGACCAGCGAGCGCCGCCACGCGGTCCAGATCCCGGTCGGCCCGGCCCACTCCACGTCGGCGGCGACATCGCCCGTCCAGCCCTGGACCACGAACACGCCGAGTCCGGTCACGATGCGGAAGACCGCCCCCGCCACGGCGCCGTAGAGCGAGTAGACGAGCACCGTGCGGAGCCAGCCCCAGAAGAGGAACGAGAGCTGCGGGACCACCATCCAAGGAATGAAGACCGGGCCGAGCAGGAGCGCGATGGACAGCGCGATCTGCGCCCACATCACCTGCGCCTGCCCGAGGGCGAAGACGACGATCAGGCCCAAGGCGAGGAGCATCATCAGCCCCGTCGTCACGGCCAGGTCGAACGCCGCGTCGAGCACGCCCGGCAGGTCCGTGACGAGGTTCCAGCCGAAGGTGGCCATCCCGCCGAAGATCCCCTGCCCGCCGAACTGCTCCCGCCACGCGGTTGCGGCCAGGGTGAACTGCTCCAGCATGGCGCTGCCGGCGTCGGCGACGATCATCGTCTGGAGCCACTCGCCCATCCCGGTGATCAGGTCCGGGACGCTGCGGCCAGCGCCCGGAAGCGGCGCCGTGTAGAACTGGAGCATGCCGAGCGGGATCGACAGCCCGATAACCATGCGGACGACAGCGGCCATGTTGATGCCGCCGCCCGAGAGCGCCATCTGCGCCCCGGTCCAGACGACGACGATCACCGCGAGTCCCTGCCAGAGCTGCATCCCCGCGCCGGCCACGGCGGGCGCGACCGAGGCCATGAGCTGATCGACCAGGATCCCGGCCTGCTGGAGCATCAGCACCAGCTCTTGAAGCGGCGACATGCCCTATCGTTCCTTCCCTATGGGTTGCCGGACTGCCGGGCCGTCGACTACCAGTCCGACGGCGACGGGACGCGGCGGTGGCTGTCGGCCAGCGGGCCGGCGACGGCCGTCAGCTCGGCGGCGAAGGCGGCCTGCTCGGTCCGCGCCCGCAGAGCGTCGGCCTGCCAGCGGGCCATAGCCTCGCGGCGCGCCCGCTCGGCCTCGTAGCGCGCCCGGGCCTCGCGCGCCGCCTCGTAGGCGGCGAGCTGGGCGTGCGCCAGTGCGATCTCGGTCCCGGTCACGGCGGCGGCGAGCTGCGCCTGCCCGACGCGCTGCGTCCGCATCAGGTCGTCGCTGCGAAGGTCGGCGAGCGCGGCCGACGCCTCGCCCACCTGCCGGGTGAGGAACGATGCCGCCTCGGCCTCGGCGTGCACATGCACCAGGTCCGCCGACGAGACAGCCTGCGCCCGCTCGTGCGCCGCGACGAGCCGCGTCTGCACGGCCGGGTTGTCCACCGCCGCTCGCAACTGCGCTTCGGTCAGCACGGCCGGGGCCAGCGCCTCCAGGTCGTCCCACACGCCCCGGTAGCTGCGTCCGCCGCTACCCATCGCCTCCAGGGCGGCGAGCACGCCGGTCGCCTCGGCTGGGACTGTCCACGTGTCGAATGCGCCGGGGAGCGCCGCGAGAACCTCGGTCGCCGGCCGCGTCGCCAGCAGCCCCGTCTCCGGCGCAGCGAGCACCTGGAGCCAGCCCGCCTCATCGGTCAGACCCGGAATGCGCTGCGAGAAGGCCCCCACGCCGCCCGAACTCGTGCTCGTCGCGAGACCGATCCCGTGGCGGCCGATCGACCAGCCGGCGTCGGTCAGCTCCCGCAGCCGGCCGATGTTGCCCATTCCGATGTCGTTCGAGGTGACCAGCTCGGTGGTCGCATTCAGCACGCCGTCGAGCGAGGAGAGCTGGTCGACCATCCTTCCGATCTGCGTCACCATGTGCGCGATCTGCGTGATCTGGTTGGCGATGATGATCGTGTCGCACGAGCCGAACAGGCACGCCTCCGCGCGGCGGCTCGACCACGTCCCCACGGCTGCGGCCACCACGAGTCCCGTAACCAGCCAACGCCATCTGTTCTTCGTCATTGCCGATACATCCTTTCCGGGTGCGGCTCGGGCCGCGGTACAAAAAAGTCCGACGTCACCCAGACGCGCAGCCGGTGGCCGGCGCGGACGGTGACCGTCGGCAAACGGTTGAGGAACCGCGAGAGGATCTGCGTCGCCGACTGGCCGAGTCCCTGCCCGGCCGCGGCGCGGAAGCCGGCCCCGCCGCCCGCGTACGGGTCGGAGCCTTGCAGGGTCAGCCCGGCGAGGACGCCCACGGCGCCGGCCGCCGCGAACATCGACACGTAGTGCCGGTCCACCTGGTCGGCCAGCGCGCTCTCGCCGATGGCGTTCAGGCCGTGGAAGGCCAGGTCCACCCAGCGGCCATCAGGCCACACGAGGCGATGGAAGCCGACCGCCAGCCGTCCCTGGTCCTGCTGCCGGACGGCCTGCGCCGTGCCGAGCAGCCTTGCACCACGAGGCACGAGGATCCGCTGGCGGTCGACGGAGTAGTACGGGAGCGCCACCTGCGCGAGGACCGGGCCGGTGAAGTCGCCGTCGAGCTGCGTCACCAGCACGGCGCTCAGCACGGACCCCTCGTAGACCCGCTCCCAGCCGGCCGGATCGGACGGCGTTGTCACGACGACCGGATCGGCCGTGGGGTCGACGGGCGGCCCCGTCACACCGGGAACCGTCCGCGCCGGGGGTGCGGCATCCGCCGCATCGCCGTCCGCCAGTCCCGCCAGCAGCGCCGCGTTGGCGCCGTGCATCCGGTCGGCGATGGCGGCCGGATCCGGTGGGGCCGGCAGGCTCGCCGCGCCACGGTCGCTTGCCACGTCCGCGACCGCCTGTGGCCGGGGAATCGGACCGCTATCGTCCGAATCAAGAAGCCCGGCACCGGCCGCACGAGTTTCAGGGCTCCGGAACGTCTGCACGACGCTCGGCGCGCGCAGCGACCGGGCGCGGCGTTCGAGCGCCTCCAGCCGCAACCGCTCCCGCAGCTCGACCTCCCCGGCCGTGGGTGGCAACGGCACATCGTCCCGTCCCGAATCGGTAGTCGGAAGCCCCGAGGCGGGCAGCGTGGGCGGGAACCCGCCCGTCAGACCGGCCGCAGCCGCAGCGCGCCGGTTGCGGTCGTCCTCTTCCATCTGACGCTGTTCGGCGAGCTGCGACAGGCGGGAACTGATCTGTCCGACCACTCCTCGCCCCGAGACGCCCGGCTCGCCGCCGCTGACAGCTTCGTCTACCTCCGGGTCTCCACCCGACTGGCTCAGCACGAGGCCGACCAGCAGCACGGCGATGACGCCGACGCCGGCCTTCGTGACGAGATTGCCCGGCAGCGCCCCGGCCGGGGGCTGGAGCAGTTGCTTCCACTTCGCCATCACGGACCCGCCTTCCGCGGCCTCGCCGTCCACGGAAGTAGCTCACCGCCGACCTCCAGCGCGCCGGACCCGAGCACCCGCGGGACGACGTGCAGCACGTCGTCAACCGCCGCCGACACGCTTACCCGCCCCAGCTCGCCATCGACCCGCTCGTACAGCGCGGGCGCGATCGCCCGCGTCCGCAGGTACGTCCGCCGCCCGTCGTGCCACATCCCCTCGACGAGCCACGGATAGCCGGCAGCCTCATCCGGCCAGCGGTAGTCGAACTGCAACCGCCGGGGATACGCCTCGCGGTTCTCGTCGAGTTGCTCCAGCGCGGCGACCCGCGCCGCCTCGACCCGGTCGGCCGCCCGCGCCTCTGCCGCAGCCACGGCGGCCCACGTCTCGGCCGCCTGCACGGCCGCCGCCTCGACCGCTTCGGTGGAAGCGAGCACCGGCTCGCCGGGCGCCTCCCCGGCTGCGGCGGTCCCCACCCGCACGACGGCGTCGACCGCCGCGTCGGCGCTCTCCACGACGGCGATGGGCACGACATCCCCGGTCGCCGTCAGCAGCACCACGTTCGAGCGGGCGCCCTCGACCAGCGGCCGGACGAACACGAGGTGCGCCGCGGCCGACACGTCCCACTGCTCCGGGTCGCCGGCGACGACCTCGACGATCTCGGCCGTCTCCGGCAGCACGACCGTGCTGACGTGCCGCACCCGCGTGATGACGGTGAGCGGTGCGTCCTGCATGGCCGGCGCGTCCGGCGCCTGTGCGGCTGCCGGCGTCACGGCAAGGACGAATCCCAGTGAAAGAGCCCACGCCCTCATTGCGCCAGCTCCCAGAGCAGCGGGCCAACCATCCCGAAGATGGCCGCCAAGGCGCCGACGAGAGCCCAACCCGCTCCGGTCAGCACCACGCGCCAGGCCGGCGGCGCTAGCGATTGCTCGATCCCCGCCGCGCAACGTTCCGCCCGCTCGATCAACTGGCCCAGTGACTTCTCGCGTTCGTGGAGCTGTTCACCGACCAGGCTCATCAGCTCCGCCGACTGCGAGACCACGCTGCCGTGCAGCAGCAGGGTCTCGTCCAGCTCCGACATGGCCGCTGCGAGCTGCCCGTGCTCCGAATCCACCACACCATCGTTCTTGGTCATCGCCTCCGCTCCAGGCCGTGATGCTTCCCGGCTCATCGCGCCAATCCCTGCACGAGCACGGCTGCCACGGCGGCGACCATCCCGCCCACGACGGCGCGCGTCTTCCACGTCCACTGCCGCTCCGGCCGGCCCACCGTCCACTGGGTCTCGGAGTCGCCGATCCGCAGCCGGCCCGGTCCGAGCACGTGGTCGGCGACGTACAGCCCGTCGTCGAACACCTCGTACGACACGAGGCTCGGCTCCAGGCCCTTGCGGCCGAAGCGCCGGTCGGCCTCCCGCAGCTCGTAGAGCGCCGCCGCCTCCTCGGCCCGCGAGCGCAGGTAGGTGAACCGTCCGTCGTGCCACAGCGCCTCGACCTCGAACGGCGGCGCCAAGGCCGCCTCGTCGAGCCGGTAGGGGAACCGCAGCCGGCGCGGATACTCGTCGCGCCAGCGCGACCACTCCGCGTCGTGCTCCGTCCAGATGGCCGACACCTCCTCGGCCGCGGCCTCCTCTATCGCCTTCAGCTCGGCCCGCGCCGCCGCCTCCTCGACCTCGTGCGCGGCCAGCTCGCCGCCGGCGACGAACGCCGGCGCATGCCGGGGCGCTTCCGTCAACGCCGGCCGCTCGGGGCCGCCGACGTACACGACCAGGTCCGGCTCCTCGTCGGACGACTCGGTCACCAGCAGCGCCCACACCCGGCCGCTCTCGGCGACCAGGGTGACGTTCGACGCGACGCCCGCTTCGAGCGGCTTGACGTAGGCGACGTTGCCCGCCGCCGACACGTCCCAGTAGTCGGCGTCGCCGGCCACCACATCGACGATGGTCTCGTCTCCCGGCAGCACGATGGTCGTCGTGTGCCGCACCTGCGCCATGACCGCGGTCGCCGCTTCCTTGGCCCCCTGCGGCACGGTCCGGATGCCTTGCGCCGCGGACGGCGCTGCCGCCAGCACGACACAGCACGCAGCCGCGGCCAGCCTTCGTCTCATCCCCCTCATCGCTCCTCCCTCGTCGTCAACCAAGCACCGCCGCCCGTTTGTGATCCAGTCCCGCCGCCAAGCGCACGATCGCGCCTTCCACCCCGTAGCGCGCCACCATCTCGGCGCGCCGCTGCGCCTCGCCGGCCGACGACGTGTAGAGCCAGTAGCTCTCCGGGTCGACCGCGAGGCGGAGGACCGCCCCCGTCGTAGGCCGCCGCAGGTACAGCTCCCGCTTCGGCTCCAGCTCGCGGACGGTGCGCAGCTCGTCGTCGTTGAGCTGGAACGTCGCCTGCCCCGCCTCCGGAAAGTCCGGGTTGGCGAGGAACAGCCGCGTCGGCATCGACTCCAGCAGCGCCGCCGCGCCGGCCGTCTCCGTAATGTCCGTCACCGACTGCGTCGCCAGGATCAGCGCCGCGTTGCGCTTGCGCCACGTCCGTGCCGCCTCCGTCAGACGGCCCAGTACCACCGGGTCACGCAGGTACCGCCACGCTTCGTCGACCACCATCAGCTTCAGCCGCGTGGCCTCGGCCGGCGATTCGATCTCGGTCCGCAGCCGTTCGAGCAGGTAGAGCAGCGCCGCCTCGCACCAGTCCTCGTGCTCGACCGCGCCGGCCAGATCGATCACCTGCCAGTCGGCCAGCGTGAGATCGGCATCCTCGGCCGGCGGGTTGTCGAACCACTTGCCCCAGGCGCCCGAGCCGTGCCAGCGCGAGAGCGCCGGCCACATCGGGGCGGGGAGCGACCGCACGAGGTTCCCGAGCGACCGGCGCGCCGGGGCCAGGGCATACAGATCCTCGATGCGCGCCCGCACCTCCGACAGATCCCCGCTCGACTCCTCCCAGCCTCCGATCCGCAACAGCCGCAGCACCCAGGCCGAGAGGAACTGCACTGTCCGCTCGGTCAGCTCCAGGCTGAACGGCCGCAGCGGGATCGCGTCCTTCTCCGGAGAAACCTCCAGGTAGCCCCCGCCGAGGAACTGCGTCAGGGCGCGATACGAGCCCCCGAGGTCGAGGATCAGGATCCGCGGGTCGTACTGGAGCGCCTGGACGAGCAGGAAGTTGAGCGTGAAGCTCTTGCCGGCCCCTGTCGCCCCGAGCATCAGCGTGTGCCCGACGTCGCGGCCCCCGAACAGGTCGTAGTGGTAGGGCGTGCCCGCCGGCGTCTCGAAGACGGTCAGCGCCGGCGCATCGAGGTGGCCGCAGCGCCGGTCGCCGCGCGGCGGACCGAAGAGCGGCGCCACGCAGGATGCCACCCCCGCCGAGACGAAGACTCGCCGCGGCTGCCTGGAGGCCGGCTGCCCCGGCAGCCTTCCGAACCACACGGCGAGCTGCCCGTACGACTCCCGCGCCGCCTTCGCGTCCAGGCCGCCGAAGACACGCTGGATGTCCGCGCCCCACTGATCAAGCTGCTCGGCCGAGCCGCGCACGGCGACCGACAGCGCCACGTCGCCGTACGAGACGCCCTCGGTCTCCAGCTCGACCAGCGCCTCGCCGGCCCGCCGCGCCTCGATGCTCGCCGCGGCGTCCTCGAGCGCGGCGGCCGTCCCCTCCTTCTCCTGCATGTGGGCGGCCATCGAGTAACGCTTCGAGAAGTAGTGCCGCTGGGCCGAGCGCAGCTTGCGGCGCGCCGCCTCCCGCAACCACGGACGCCACTCGACAATCGCCGTCATCGGAACCGAGAGCGCGTACAGCTCGTCGAGCGCGTTGGCCGTCACCGTCGCCGGCGGCGCCACGCACGACCAGAGGCCGACCTGCTCGCGGCCGACTTGCAGCACGTGCCGCTCGGCCGACACGTCCTCGCCCGCGAGCCGCCAGTTGACGCCGGCGTCGGTCCGCATGCCGGGCACCCAACCGCCGAGGCCGCCGTTGACCAGCCGGTAGAGCACCGATGCGGCCTTGTCGGCCGTCAGAATCTCGACGGGCGTCACGTCGACCACGCGGGCGGCGGACGCGGCGACCAGCGCCGCCTCGGTCTTGACCGCCCGCGCCAGATCCGCCGTGAGATAGACCGACTCGTGCGGCGCGCGGCGCCGCCGCAACCACTCGGCGAGATACGTCCGCCACCAGCCGCCTCCCCGGGTCCCGGCCGACCGGCGCAGGCCCGGATCGAAGCTCCAGACGACATGCACGTCGAGGTCCTGCACACGGCCTTCGAGGAACGCCTGCCGCTTGCGCTGGGCCAGCCCCGCGATGTCCGACACCGGAGGCCGTTCGTCGAACGCCGCCGGCCGCCGCTCGACGATCCACGACACCCGCATCTCGGGCGGCAGCCCGGAGAGCATCCGCTGCCAGCGCCCGGCCACCGCGTCGAGGTCCTCCGCGGTCCGGCCGTCCGTGACCACCGGCGTCAGCGCGCCGACCGTCACCAGCTCGCCGGCCCGCGTCAGGCAGGTCCGCTCGTCGACCCAGCCCCAGTACGGCAGCTCGTGCGCCAGCGCGCCCGCGTCGCCCGTCACCTTTCACCCCGCTCGATGACGACGTACGGCGAGCGGTCCTCCAGCAGGCCCGCGTCGTAGCGGCTGCGGTAGCGGATGGCCGCGCGGACCACGCCGACCAGGTCCTGATCGCGGCGCCACGCGAGCCACCCGGCTGCGTACAGCACGCCGAAGACCAATCCGCCCGCCGCCAGACTGTTGACGGCGTTCCAGATGGCCGCGCCGAGCGTCGCGGCCAGCAGGAAAAACCGCCGCTCCACCCCCAGCACCGTCAGGGGCTGGCTGAGGATCGCGTAGCCGTGCCACTGCCTTCGCCCGCGCATCAGTCACCATGGACGCACGGAGCCGAAGGACTGCGTGCGGCTCCGTGCAAGGAAAAGGACCGGCCTCCGGTTCGCAGGGACGCGGATTACCCTGTGCCCGGAGAGGTCACAGTGCAGAGCCGCACGCGAAAGGAGAGCCGGTCCATGCGTAACGTACGATTCGTCGGGCTCGATGTCCACGCCGCCACCATTACGGCCGCGGTAGCCGTACCCGGCGAGGTCCGCGACCTCGGCACCATCGCCAATCGACCCGAAGCCGTCCGCCGGCTGGTCCGCAAGCTGGGACCCGTCGACGGTCTGCGTGTCTGCTACGAGGCCGGCCCAACCGGCTACGGGCTGTACTGGCAACTGATTGGCCTGGGGGTGCACTGCGATGTCGTCGCCCCGACGCTCGTACCCGTGAAGGCCGGGGACCGCGTGAAGACCGATCGTCGGGATGCGCTCAAGCTCGCCCGGTGCTACCGCGCCGGCGACCTGACGCCGGTGTGGGTGCCGGATGCCGAGCACGAAGCGCTCCGCGACCTCGTCCGGGCGCGAGAGGCCGCGAAGAAGGACCAGCTCCGGGCGCGCCATCGGCTGGGCAAGTTCCTGTTGCGCCAGGGTCGACGCCGCCCCGCACACCTGAAGATGGCGTGGACGGCCGGCCACCTCGACTGGATCCGCAAGATCCGCTTCGAGTCGGCGGCGCACCAGGTGGTGTTGACGGACTACCTGCACGAGGTCGAGCGGGTCGCGGCCCGCATCGCCCACCTGAACACCGCCATCCTCGAGGCGGTGCGCACGGCGCCGCCGCAGATGCGCGCGGTCATCGAGGCCCTGCAGGCGCTGCGCGGCGTCGCGGCCGTCACGGCGGTCACCGTCGTGGCGGAAGTCGGGCAGCTCTCCCGCTTCTCCAACCCGCGGCAACTCATGGGCTACTCGGGGCTGGTCCCCAGCGAGTACTCGACCGGCTCGCGGCGCCGGACGGGTGGCATCACCAAGACGGGCAACGCCCACCTGCGACGCGTCGTGATTGAAGCCGCGTGGGCGTACCGCTTCGGCCCGGCCGTCCGCGGCCCGTTGCGCGCCCGCCAGAAGGGCCTCGACCCGGCGGTCACGGAGATCGCCTGGCGCGCCCAGAAGCGCCTCCACCACCGGTATCGAGTGCTGGCCGCGGCGGGGAAGAACAACAACCAGGTGATCACCGCGGTCGGCCGCGAGCTTCTGGGCTTCATCTGGGACATCGCCCGGACCGTCGAGCGGCACGTGCCCGTCAGCGCGACGGCGTAGGGTCTGCTGTCGCGTGAGGGCGGCAGCCGGAGTGGCGGCGAAAAGGAGAATCCTCGTATGTTTTGTGCGGCGAGGCGATTCGCAGCCCCGACCCGCGTACTCAGTCCGAGGCAGCTCCCGACGGGTCATGACCATGCGGTACCCAACCCGCGAATATCAGAATGATCAATCGTCGCGTTGATCCGCTTCGGCTGCCGTCCCCAGCCCCGACAACCAGGAGTCGCCAGGACTAGAGAACCCAACGACGATGCAGGCTTGACCCGTGCGTCCATATCAGAACATCCAGGCGATGAAGTTGGCCGCACCCAGCGCCATGCCGAGGCCGAAGATGATCCCGGCCAGCGCCTGCTTGGAGCCGCCTTCCTGAAACGCGAACATCAACCCGCCGACGACGATCGCCACCAGGGCCAGACCGCGCGCGATCGGCCCAGTAAACGCCGTCTGGAGGTTGTTCACCGCGGTCACCCACGGCGAGACGCCCTGCGCCAACAGCAACCGTCCGCTGGCGGCAACCAGCGCCGCGACCAGCCCGCTCCGCACCCACACTCGCTTCCGCATCGCTCCCCTCCTCATCACCACACCCGGCACGCGGTCGACACGTGCCAGGCCAACGCCACGAACATCCCCAACGCGATCCCGGCAGCCAGACCGGCGCCCACGCCCTCGCGGTTGCGCGGGAACGCCGCCAGCAGGGCGCCGCCGAAGGCGATCGCGCACAGTCCGGCCGCCCATACCGCGACGCGTCCGCACTCGGCCGCTTCGCTCACTCGTAGTCCCCCGCGTCGTGCCGGGCGAGCGCCTCGCCCAGCGCCGGGTCCTGTCCCTCGCCGCGCCGGATCGCCTGCTCGGTCACGTCCACCTTGCGGCCTACCCTGCCCAGCCCGACCGCCCGCGCCGCCAAGTAGAAGCCGGCCGCCAGCGTCGCCAGCGCCATCCCGCCGTAGGCCGCGACGTACCCGCCGTAGTCCGTGAGGATCAGCCGCCCGAACGGCTGCAGGTACGTCAGCTCCGCCGCCAGCGCCCACGCGCCCACCGTGCCCGCCGAGACCGTCAGCCCCACGCCCGCCTTCCAAGGCTTCACAGCTCGATCACCTCCTGCTCCCGCCGCGGCAGGCCGCCGCCCCGGCTACCCCTGCTCCCGCCGCCCAGCGCCCGCCGCACCGCCGCCGCGGCCCCCGGCGACGACGCGTACATCGCAAAGCCCGCCTTCGCCTTCGCCCGGATCGACCGTCCCCGGTAGTGCCCCGAGGCGACCTCGACGTTGCAGCGTCCCGTGCGGCCCGCCGCGTCGACGTACTCGATCTGCGCGTCCGGCACGAGTACCTTGCCGCCCTCGACCGGCAGCCCCAGCTCCTCGGCGGCCTGCCGCCGCGCCGTGTCGGCCGCCTCGCGGCTCTCCGCCCGGCGCGCCTGCTCGCTCCGGGACGCCAGGAGCCCCTTCAGCTCCGCGTCGATCCGGACACGCACGACGCGCCCGCCCGCCGCCTCGATCCGGGCCTGCGCCGCTCCGGCCGCCCGGTAGACCGCCACGTCGTGCGCCAGCTCCGCCGGCCGCACCGCGCCCGACAGCGCCCGCTGGTTCGGCCGGCCGGCCTTGCGCCACAGCGCCTCGGCGCGTGCCGCCCCGGCCTCGGTCGCCACCACGACCATGAACCTCCCGCCCTTCGGCCCGCGCGCCGTCCGCTGCTCGACCCATCCGCGGCGCTCGGCCCGCGCCAAGCCGCGGCGCGCCGCGAACGGGTGTCCGTCGAACTGCCGCTCGATCAGGTCCTTGAGAGCCACCGCCCGGAACGCCCCCACGTCGCGCATCAGACCGTCGAGACGCTCGTCGAACGAGCGGCGGGGCTTCCCCGCGTCGTACTCGCGGCGGTGCCCGCTCCGCACGCGCTCCTCCGCCCGCCGGTCGCGCCCCTCGCCCCGCAGCGCCGGATTCCGATCGGGCATGCGCGTCATCGTCGGAGCCCCTCCACGTGCGCGCCGACGCCGACCGCGGCCGGTCCGTTGCACACGCGCCGGGCCGACGCCACGTCCCGCTCCGCCAGCCGCCAGTCCCGCCCTTCCAGCCCGACCACCTCCGAGCGGCCCACGATCCGGCTCGACAGCCGGTCGTCCCCCATGAACGTCGCGATCTCGCTCGGCCGCTTGTTCGACGTCCACACCGTCCGCCGCCCCGCGTCGTGCCGCGCCTCGTAGAGCATCAGCAGCGTCCGCCGCGTGTAGTCGGTCGCCGCGTCCCGCTCCGACCCCAGGTCGTCCAGGACCACAAGCCTCGCCGCCGCCAGCCGGTCGAACGTCTCCGAGGTCTCCAGCACGGCCTGCGGCCGGAGCCGGTAGAGCAGCAGCGGCACCCGCGCAAACGCCATCGACCGCTCCCCCGACCGCCACGACTCGTTCAACGCCGTGCACGCCAGCCGCGTCTTGCCCGTCCCCACCGGGCCGCACAGCAGCAGGTCGCGGCCGTCCTCGCCGGCGTGGAGGAACGCTTGCGCCGCCTCCAGCGCGTGCCGGTTCTCCGCCGTCCGCCGCCACGTCGCCCATCGCGCCTCCCGGAACTCGCGCGGCACCGACGGCGCCGAAGCGTGCGCCGCCGTCCAGCACCCGCAGCGCCGCACCCGCGAGACGCCCTCGACCTCGACCGGCTCCCAGCCCGGCGTCCGGTCGCACCGCTTGCACCCAACGCTCATTGCTCCGCCCGCTCGATGACCGCGTCGTACGCCTCGCGCGGCTCCGTCGACCGCGCCGCCCCGTCTCGCCGGCCGTCGCCCGGGCCTCGGAGCTGCTCGGCCAGCGCCGGCGCACGCGACAGCAGCATCGACAGCGTCCGCGTGCGGCCGTCCAGGAACCGGTCGCCCTCGGTCGTCAGGAACCGCTCGACGAGCCGGTCCAGCTCCGCGTCGTCCCACGCCTGGCACAGCCGCTCGGCCGCATCGGCGTCCGACGCCTCGACCGCCCGCGTCGGCGCATACGCCACCCCCCGGTGCCGCGGATACAGCGCCGACCGGTACCGCTCGACCAGCGCCGCCGCACGCGACGCCGCGTCTGTCGGCGGGACGCCGGCCGCCCCCTCCCCCAGACCCCCTCCCCCGGTTTCACGCTTGGTACTGGGTTTAGTTGGTTTAGTACCTCTTGAAGATCTGAGATCCGTACCGCGCGCGCGGGGTTCCGAAGTAGTGCGGAAGTGCCCCTCGGGACCGCCCTGGACCTTCCCGAACGCCGAATCGCCCCGGAATTGCGGGTGCGGAACTACTTCCGAAGTAGTGCCGAAGTGGTTCCGAAGTAGTGCGGAACCACTTCGGAAGAACTTCCGAAGTGCTTCGGAACTGCCCGCGGCTCCCCTCGGCAGCGCCGGCAGCCGCACCCCGCCCGGATGCGCCGACCACAGGTGCAGCGTCCTCCCGCTCACCAGCGCCTCGGCCGGCAGCGGATGCGCCGTCCGGCCCGGAAACCGCACCCGCTGGCAGTCCTGCCAGTCCGCCTGGTACAGGAACTGCGCCCCCTGGTGCTCGAACGCCGACACCAGACCCACCTCGACCAGCCGCTCGACGCTCGCCGCGACCTCCTCGGCCGGACGCTCGCACAGCGCGTCGTGCGCCGCCTGGAACGCCACCGCATCGGCCCGCATCACACCGAAGTCGTCCGCCGCCAGCACGTAGGTCGTCCAGACCCGGAACGCCAGGTCCGACAGCCTCGACACCTTCGCCGAGTGGCCCAGCCGCGCGTGGAACAGCCGGTCCGCGGGCATGGCTACCTGCCCTTCCCGGCCGGCCCGTTCGGCGGCTCCCGCCGACACCCTCTGTCCCATCCAGCTCCTCGCTCCATCGCAGACCCGAGTCCGGCTCTCGCGCCTCGTCAGCAGGACCGCTCCGGGTCGCACACGGCGCACTGCGCCCAGTCCGGCCGGGCGCGGAGGACCCGCACCCTCGCGTTCGGCCGCGACCGCCAGTACGCCCCGGCCTCCGGCCAGCACTTCGGGCAGATGAACATCGCGCCGCCCGTCGCCGGATCGACCACCTCGCGCCACGCGGCGGCCACGCGCTTCGCCGCCCGGCGCACGACGACCGACACCGTCCCCGCCGGCGCTCCGCCGACACTCGCGTCCCTCATGCCGTTCTCCTCTGCTGCCGCCGCCGCATGGGCGCATCGCTCGGACCGCCCAGGGCGAGCCACTGCATCACCGCCACCTTGCTCCACCGGGGCCGGCTGTCGACGCCCCGGATGGGCGACACGGGGAAGACCCGCGACTTGACCCGGCGTTCGAGCGTCGCCCGCGAGCAGCGCAGCACCGCCGCCAGCTCCTCCAGGAACAGCACCGCCGGCAGTCTCTCGACGTCGATCGGGTCATCGCCCGCCGCGTTCCGCGCGGCGCCGCCCATCTCGGCGACCGCCTTCGACCGCGCCTCGGCCGCCGCCAGCTCGACACGCTCCAGGAAGTCGAGCGCCCGGTTCGCCCGCGCCTCGAAACCCGCCGGGGCCGGACGGCGGCCCGTCAGGATGTGGTTCAGCGTGCTCTGGCAGATCTCCAGCACCGCAGCGAGGTCGTGCTGGGTCAGCCCGAGCCCGGCCAGACGGCCCCGGAGCGACCGGATCGCTGGCGACACCATGTGTCCTGGAATCTATTAGAGGAGAATATCTCTTGTCAACGGAAACCACGTCTCGTCCACCGGCGGGGAACCTGCACCCGTCCGCGACCGCGATGAGTCGGCGGCGTGGAAGCTGACGGGGCCATGGACGCCCCGACGGGGCGCCCACAGCCCCTTGGATCCCGCGAAGGCAGGCTCCACAGCTCCCACACCGGTCACTGTCATCGGGCAGCCTTCAAGCAGAACACGGCAGAGCCCCTCACGCAGACCCGCGGCCAGCCGGCCCTGCTTTGGCCCGAAAGATGGGCTTGGAACGGCATTACAGGGCGCTGGAAGGAGACTCTCTTTACGCAATAAATTATTATTGCTACACTGTCCGGCATGAAATTGCTCGCAGAGCGCCTTCGCAAGGTCCGGAACCAGCAGGGGCTGTCTCAGGCGCAACTCGGCAACCGCACCGGCAGCACCAAGCACCTGATCTCGCAGGTCGAGCAGGGCCGCTGCGGCCTCACCAACCCCAGACTGCACAGCGCCGCCCAGGCGCTCGGCGTCTCGGTCGACTACCTCTTCGGACTCGCCGACGACCCTACGCCCGCGCACCAGCTCACCCGCGAGCTGACCGCCGCCACCGCCCGCGTCCGGGACCTCGAGGACCAGCAGGCCCAGGCCGGCATCACCGACGACGGCGACTTCATCGGCGTCACTCCGGTCACGCCGGCCGGCGGCAGCGGGGCCGTCGTCGACGACGAACGCATCACCGGCGCGCTCAAGTTCCGGCGCGACTGGCTCCGGAAACACGGTCTCGACCCCCGCCAGTGCCGCGTCCTGGAGGTCATGGGCGATTCGATGGAGCCCACGCTCGTCGACGGCGCCTCCATCCTCGTCAACCTCGCCCGCCAGCGCCGGCGCGCCGGCCGCATCTACGTCATCCGGACCGACGACGGCCTGATCGTCAAGCGCGCCGGCAAGGACCGCGCCGGCGGCTGGCAGCTCGTTAGCGACAACCCCGACAAGCAGACCTGGCCCACCCGGCCCTGGCCGCCCGACGCCCCCATGATCGGAGAGGTCAAGTGGACCGGGCGCACCTTCCTGTAGGAGACCCCGATGAGCCCAACCCCACGCAACAACGACGAGCCCGCCGCCACGGAGAGGGCCGCGCCCCCCGCTCCGCGGCCGAAACGGCGCGCTGCTCGGAGCGCCACGTCACGGAAACCGAAGGGCAAGGCCGGCGATCAGTCGACGCGCCGCCGCGTCCGCGTCGCCGAGGGCGTCTACAAGGACCGGCACGGACTCGCCGCCACCGTCAAGGTCAACGGCATCCAGCGTGAACTCCGCTTCCCGGCCGGAACTCCCCTCAAGACCATCCGGGCGCGGCGCGACGAGCTGCGCGCCAGCCTGAGAACGCTGCCCGCCGGCGAGCAGCACACGCTGGCCCATGATGCCGAACGCTATCTCCAGCAGGTCGGCAATGAACTCGTGAGGGCTCGTGGCCCGCAACTGCCGGGTTATCGAGGTCAGCGGCGAGTCGATGGAGCCCACCCTCGTCGACGGCTGCTCGATCCTCGTCAACCTCGCCGCCCGCCGCCGGCGCACGGGCCGCCTATTCGTGATCCGGACCGGCGACGGCCTCGTCGTCAAGCGCGCCGGACGGGACACCGCGGGCGCCTGGCAGATCGTCAGCGACAACCCCAACAAGGACATCTGGCCACGCGGCCCTGGCCGCGAGACACCGAGATCGTCGGGGAGGTCAAGTGGGCCGCGAGGACGTTCGCATGAAGGAGCCGACCATGAACCAGACCGCCACCCAATCTGATGCCGCGGCGCCGAAGCGCCGACCCCGGAAGGCGGAAGCCCCCAAGCCGGCCAGCCGCCGCCGCGTCCGCGTTGCCGAGGGCATCTACCGCGACCGCCACGGGCTCGCCGCCACCGTCAAGGTCAACGGCGTCCAGCGCGAGATCCGCTTCCCCGCCGGCACGCCGCTCAAGACCATCCGGGCGAAGCGGGACGAGCTGCGCGCCAGCCTGCGGACCGTGCCGGCCGGCGAGCGGCACACCCTGGCTCACGATGCCGCGCGGTATCTCCACCAAGTGAACGGCGAACTGGTGAGCATTGCGGACCGGCGGCACCACATCGATCTCTGGACCGCGTGCTTCGGCCACATCCGCACCCTGGAACTGCCGCAGCACACCGCCGCACTCAATGACCAGCTGCGCCAGTGGCGCGAGACGCGGTCCGCGTCCGCTTGCAACCATCGGCGCGACGCGCTCACGAACCTCGTCAAGACCCTGTATGGCCGCCGCGCGGCGGCCGAATTCGTGGACCTCGTACGGTTCGCGCCCCCGCCACCGAAGCCGCGGTGGATCGAGCGGACCCACATCGCGGACGTGCTGGCGCAACTGACACCCGGGTCCAAGACCGTAGTACGTTTACGGCTCATGCACTGGACGGGCATGCGGCCGTCGCAGATGGCCCGCCTGCAGCCGGACGACTTTCGCCTCGGCGAGCCGACGCCGTTCGTCGTCGTGCCCCGCGGCAAGGGAGGACGGCTGGCCGCGATCCCGCTCGTCGGCGAGGGGCTGGAGGCAGCCCGCGAGTTCATGGCGCTCGGCGCCTACGGCCGCTGGTCCTGCCCGAGCGCCAACAAGGCGCTGGAGCGGGCGGCCGGCAAGGCCGGGCGGCCAGGGTTCACCGTGTATCAGATCCGGCATTCGTTCGCGACAGGGCTGCGGCGGACCGGGTCGGACGTGGCCGACATCCAGGATCTGTACGGCCACACGGACCCCGAGACGACGATGATCTACGCGCCGCCGCAGCTGCAGAAGCACGCCGAGGCCATCGCCCGTTTGGAGCGCGCGGACCGGGCGCCGGCGGCGCGGCGCGGGATTCGGCTGGCGGGAACGGCTGGCACTGAGTTGGCGGATTCCGTAAGCTGCTGATTTCAAGGGACGTGCCCAACTTAGGCGGACGGCCCGCATTGGGGCCGGTTCCGAGCTGACGGCCCCCCGCTCGCCACGGCTGTGGCCAGTAGAGCTGGGCTATACTCTGATGGAGACGGGTGCTCGGTGGCATTTGCTGCTGCTCTGCCAGAATGGGGCGGCGCGCGGCGGCTTCGAGGCGCTGGCCGGTATCTGTCAGGGGAGGGGCTGCTCGGACGCAGGCCACCGCTCAAGTCTGCGCCACCATGGCTGACGAATCCGCCGTTCGGCTGCACAATGTCAGCGTCGTGGTGACGGCTGAGTACCACAACCCGTCGATTCTCAACCCTGATTTTCTGGTCTCGCGCGGGATCGTGCCTGCGGACTGGAGCGTTGCCGAGACGCTCACCACGCCACCGATGTCGGTGGTGAAGTACACGAACGGAATCGCATGGACCGTGGATCAGTCGCGCCTGACCGTCACGGAGAACTGCGGACCAGCGTTCCAGGACCACTACGAGAGCCATGCTCTCGTGACCACGTACCTGGAGCGGCTCCCGCATGTTCCGTACCGCGGACTCGGGCTCAATTGCCAGGTGTCAGCCTTGCAGGACGATCCCCAACGCTGGCTGGTCGAGCAGTTCGCGGTGGACTGGCTCCGTGATGACCCTCAGGTCCGCGGGATGAGGCCGGCCTTGGCAGTGAACGCGGAAGACGCCGTGTGCAACATCACCTTCGCGGAAGCCACACGGGACGACAGGCCTTGCGTCGCCGCGGAGTGCAACCTGCACCACCCAGGGCCGCTGGACGTGGATGGCCTTCGAGCGGCCATCGCGCGCTGGGGGGAACGTCAGCGTTTCATCGTTTCCACGCTCGACCGGCTGCTGGAGAATCACCACAGATGATGCACTCATCCGATGCGACCATGAGTCCAGCCGTTGAGCAGATTTGGCGGGCCGGACTCCTGGAGGCCTTTGCGCAGGCTCCACGCGCCACACCGGACGATCCGGTCACGTCGTCGTCCGTGACAACGCTGGAGACCGCCGGCCGATGGCTGGACGACACCACCACAGATCTTCAGAAGCTGACTTGGTGGTCCATTCCCGGGAGCGCCGAGGGCACGCGCGTCGATCGCGACGACAGGAGTATCGCTGCCGACCGTGTCCTCGCAGCGAAGCGACCCGGCGAGGTTGTCGCGGCCCTGTCTCTTGGGGGCCGCCGCGCCGCTGCCGATCGCATCAGGGACCTCGACGAAATGACGAGCGATGCCGCTCCGGACGAGCCGACCATCGTGCTCGCTTCCCTGCGCGAGTTGGCACTCTTCCTCCTCAGCCAGCACCGGCTCGTCGATCCCGAGATCGGACTGAGTCCCGATGGGTTGCTCCTGGCAGAGTGGGTCTCGGCTGAGCGGGGCGTTTTGGCCATGAAGTTCCTGCCCGACGGGATAATCCAGTTCGCGGGCGTCTCGGCGGCCGGCGGTGCCGGCCCCAGGCTCCGCGTCCACGGCGGGCTGCCGAAGGACCGCGCCCTGGACGCCGTTCGGGCGTTCGTTCCCTCCGTGAACGGCCCGGATGCGCCGCGTGCCGCTGCCTGACGACCATCACTGCTCGCGGTACTGCAAACCGACTGCGGTAGGCCGCGACGGTCTGCCGACGACAGCCGCGTTCGAGATCAAGCCGGGCGAAGAGTACCTCTCCGTCAACTGGCTCGAGTTCTTCGCCGCACCGGATCTGGAGGCCGCGGTCGAGCTTGTCCGAGAGGCATTCCGCCGCAAGCGCTATGGAGTCAGGCCGAACGGCAGATTCGCCGTGGTCAACGTTGGCGCGGCTCTTGCGTCGCTCGCCAAGACGGCCGGGCGGCCTGGTCGCATCGAACACCTTCCTCTCGGCGACGACGAGTCGCACGCCGGCCTCTTCGGTTACACGGCTGACGATCTTGCCGTCGCCGTTGAACTGCGTGCCTTGATCCAGCCTGAGCACGTCCATCGGGCCATTCTCGGCCCGTGACGCGCGGACCTGATCGGAGACGTCACGTCGCTTCCTCGATCCGCCTGATGGCAGCTCCGCCGCTGCCAGGGCCACATCCAGCAGGCGGGCGTGCCGGCTCGAACGCCAACGACATCGGGCATACGCCGGCGCATTTGACGGCGGGGTCCAGAACCGTAGTACGCTACGGGTTCATGCATTGGACGGACATGATCTACGCCTCGGCGCAACTTCCGCAGCACGCTACCGCGAGCGCGCGTTTCGCGTGTGCGGAGCGGGCTTCGACGGCGGTTTTCTGCGGGATTCGGCTGGCAGAAACGGCTGGCAGTGATTTGGGTAGTTCCGTAAGTCGTTCATTCTAAAGGACGCGCCCGTAGCTCAGCTGGATAGAGCGTCGGCCTCCGGAGCCGAAGGCCACAGGTTCGAATCCTGTCGGGCGCGCCAACCTCTCAGGCCCTTTTCCTCAACGAAAAGGGCCTTTTTTATTGGGTTTTCCGCCTCGTCGCGCTCCTGGGGTCGCCGCTCCCCGTCGGGTCCGAAACGGTCAGAAATCGCCGCAAAACGCCCGTTCGGAGCACCAAAAGTTAGCAGAAAAGTTAGCACCCCTCGCGTCGGTCGCCCAGCGCGCGCGGACGCCGCGTGGAATGTGTCGGTGTCGATACTGTGCGCTGACCCGGCCGGGTCTTGACTTGCCGGTGGACCGGTCACGGCACTGTTGGACTGCCTGACTGGCGGCACTCTCTGGACGGCACAGACTGGACGCGGACTTCACCGCCGGCCGGGATCGCCTGACAGCAATCACTCCGACCTGGGCCAAGCGCTCCGCCAGCACCGTCTCGAGCGACCGGGCGTCTGCTGCCGCGACCGCCCGGCGCCACCCGGCGGAACCTCCCCCGAGTTGGTGGCGCCACGGCCGAAACCGGCGGGACCGACCGCCGCGGCGGCGAACCGGCCGCGTCCAGACCGGGCAGCCGGTACCGGTAGGTCAACACCCGGCTCCCCGCCGACGTTCACAAGACGCTCCGGAAGATCTGCATCGACAAGGACGTGAGCCTGCAGGAGCTCGTCACCCAGGCCCTGACCGAGTACGCCAGATCGAAGGAGAGCTGAACCCATGCGACGCTGGAAGCCGCCGTCACCGAAGCTCGGCCGCGACGCCGTCATCCTGGCCCTCGTCAGCCTCACCGCCGGGGCTCTCGTCTGGATTGCCGGTCACGAGGCGCGACCCGAACGTCCGGCCCCGCCCCCGCCGCCCGATGCCGCGACGCCCGTGACGACTGCACGGGCGCTGCCCGCCGACCCCGAGACGCTCGTGCCTCCGCGGCCCGCAGCACCGAGCCCGCTGCCGACCGGCCCGGAGCTGCCGACCGACCCGGAGCCGCCTGCCGCCGAACGCGCCGCGTCCAGCCCTCCGTCTCGCCCGGCCCCGTGGGCTGTCATCCACGCGGAGCGCTACAGCCTCACACCGGCGACGATCCCGCTCTACGCGCGCCTGCCGGGCGCCTACGAGTGGCCGTTGCCGAGCATCGAGCGGCTCGAGCTGATCTGCTTCCGCAAGAAGGACGAGCCGGGGCACGTCGGCATCATGCAGACGACCGGCGGACGGCTCTTCCACTGGGGCGAGGAGCGACGCTACCTGCAGGAACACCTCGACGCCGATCGGATCGAGTCGACCGAGATCCGGACCGTCGCCGATCCCAACGCGTTCATGGAGCCGCTCCGGGCCGCCGCCCACGGAGCCTGCGCCAGGAGCCTCCACGAGTCCGAGCCGGGCGCCTAGCGCCCGTTCACCGGGACCACGGCGCCGAAGTCCCGGAACGCCCGGGCGAACAGCGAGCGGTCGACCCCGAACCCCCAGAGCATCACCGGGCCGACCGCCGCATCCGCTTGCAGCCAGCGGCACGCGCCATTGCCGTCCGCGCCGAACGCGACGACCGACAGCCGGCCGGAGCCCAACAACCGCTGCGCCCACTCCTCATCCGGAACGCAGCGCGTCAAGACGATGGCGCTCTCGAGCTCCTGCCCGTCGAGCGCCGCCGCCAACCGGGCGCCCGGCTCCTCCCCCGACGGCGCACACCAGAGCACGTGCCCCCGCCACTCCTCGGGCGGACCCAGACGACGGCCGTCGACCGGCGCCGCACCGCCGCACGCGGCAGACGCCCGATCGCGCAGCTCGTCGGTAGGCTCCCAGTCGCCCGCGAGTTTCGCGGTCCCTCCCGACTGCCGAGCCGGTCCCGCCTCGTCCCCGCGCCCGGAGTCGCGCGGCGACGACGGCCCCGTCCCCGAGTCCCCGGCCGGCGGCAACGGTCCCGCTCCGCCGTCTGGACCGCCGGACGACCCCGCCGGCACCGAGGATTCGTCCGCCAGGTCCAGGGCCTGGACGAGCGAGCCGGCCTCCCCGCCGCGAACCGCAACCACCGCGGCATCGAGACGCATGGGGTCGACGCCCCTCACCCTGTACGCGTCCCCCACCGTCACGGTACCGTCCTGAAGCGCCGCCTGGACCCTGCCCGACTCGATCTCCCGAACGGCCCGGGCCCACGCCACCGACATGCGGCTCACGCTCAACGACGCCGCCGCATCGTCGAGCGTCACCCCCTCCCCGTCCGCCAACTGCGCGGCGAGCACCGCCCGCTGCGACGTGGACAGGTGCCGCCGCCGCACGTTGGCCGACACGATCCACTCGACGACGTCGATCCCCTCGTCGAGCTCCTGGATGGGGGGCTCGAGGCCGAGATCGCGGCAGGCGCGACGCCTCGTGCGGCCGTCCACCAGCCACCGGCCGCACACGACTACCGGAAACCGCACGCCGTTCGCCTCGATGTCGGCCCGGAGATTCGCGTACTCCTCCGGGGGGAAATCGGGGAACATGGCCGCGACGGGATGGACCTCGAAGTCGCGGCCGGCGATCGTGACGCGGCTCTCGTCGCCGGCCATCACGCCCGTCATCCGGTCCGCTCCACGGCCTCAGCGGCCCGTCCTGCCCCGGCAGGCTCCCGCTCCGCCGCGCGCTGCGCGCCGCGGCCCACCAGCCGCCAGTCGCGCCCCTCCAGCCCGACCACCCGGCAGCGACCCGCGATCCGGCTCGACAGCCGGTCATCGGCCATGAACGCGCCCACCTCGCTCGGCGTCTTGTTCGACGTCCACACTGTCCGCCGGCCCGCGTCGTGCCGCGCCTCGTAGAGCATCAGGAGCGTCCGCCGCGTGTAGTCCGTCGCCGCGTCCCGCTCGGCCCCCAGGTCGTCCAGCACCAGGAGCTTCGCTGCCACCAGCCGGTCGAACGTCTCGGTGGTGTCCGCCGCCGCGCCGTGCGGCTGCAGCCGGTAGAGGAGCATCGGCACCCGCTCGAACGCCATCGATCGCTCCCCCGACCGCCACAGCTCGTTCAGCACCGTGCACGCCAGCCGCGTCTTGCCGGTGCCCACCGGGCCGCACAGGAACAGGTCCCGCCCGCCGTCGCCGGCCCGCGCGAAGGCCCGCGCCTCGTCCAACGCGTGCCGGTTGTCGGCCGTCTTCCGCCACGTCGACCACCGCGCCTCCCGGAACTCGTGCGGCACCGAGGGCGGGGCGGCGTGCGCCGCCGTCCAGCAGCCGCAGCGCCGCAGACGCTTCACGCCCTCGACCTCCACCGGCTCCCAGCCCGGCGTCCCCGCGCACCGCGCGCACCCCACGCTCATCGCTTCGCCCGCTTGATGCCCACGTCGTACGCCTCGCGCGATTCCGTCGACCGCGCCCCGCCGCCGCGCCGGCGCCGAGTCCCCTCTCCCCCCACACCCCCCTCTCCTCTAAGCCGTAAGCCGTTAGCCGTTTCGTACGCGCGTACGCGAGACGGAAGTTCTTCTGAAGTAGTGCCGGAGTTGTTCTGAACAACTTCTGAAGTTGTCCTGAAGTGCGGATCCGACTCCGTTTCACACGGCTTCGCCCGCAGTGCCGCACTACTTCCGAAGTTCTCCGGAAGCGCCGCCGCAGCGCTTCCGGAGTTGTGCGGAAGCTCTCCCGCAGTTCTGCGGAACAACTTCCGGAGTTGTGCCGAAGCACTGCCGGAGTCCTTCGGAAGCCCCGGTACCCGGGCGCCGCCGGGATGGATCGACCAGAGGTGGTGCGTCCTCGCGCTCAACTCGGCCGACGCGGGGAGCGGGTGCAGCGTCCGCGCAGGGAACCGCACCCGCTGGAAGTCCTGCCAATCCCACTGGTACAGGTAACGCGCCCCTTGGTGCTCGAAGCCCGCCACCAGGCCCGCCTCCACGAGCCGTTCGATGCACTTGGCGATCGCACCGGCCGGCCGGGTGCTCAGCGCGTCGTGCGCCGCCTGGAACGCCACGGCGTCCGCCCGCATCACCCCGAAGTCGTCGGCCGCCAGCACGTAGGTCGTCCACACCCGGAACTCCAGGTCCGTCAGGCTCGACACCTTCGCCGAATGGCCGAGCCGTGCGTGCAGGAGCCGGTCGGCGGGCATCGCTACCTCACACTTGCCGCACCGTCCCGGCATGCGCCCCCGTTCCGCGGAGCCGTTCCCCTCCCGACCGTCCCCGCCGAACCCTCCTCGATTGCCCTCATCAGCACGCCCGCTCCGGATCGCAGATCCCGCAACGCGCCCATTCGGGCCGCGGCCCGACGACCCGCACCGTCGCATCGCTCCGGTCCCGCCAGTACGCCGCCACCGCCGGCCAGCACCCCGGGCAGACGAACACCGGATCGCCCGCCTCGAGATCGGCGACGCGCCACCCGGCACCGTCCGGCTTGCCTGCCGTCCCGCCGACGCGCTCCGTCGGCGCGTTCACGCCGTTCGCCTCGCGCGTCCCCGCACGGCGCGGCCCGATCCGCCGGCCGCGAGCCATGCGAGCAGCGCCGACTTGCTCCAGCGGGGCCGCTTGTCGATCCCCGGCAGCGGCGCCACCGGGAAGACCCGCGCCCGCACACGGCGCTTGATGGTCGACGGCGAGCAGCGCAGCAGCTTCGCCACGTCCTCGATGAACAGCACCTCCGGCAGGGCGTCGGCCCCGCCGCCCGCCTCGCGCCGCCCGCTCATGCCGCACCTCCCAACACCCTGGCCCGCGCCCTGGCCGCCGCCCGTTCGGCCCGCTCCAGCCGGTCGAGCGCCGCCGTCGCGTCCGCCTCGAACCCCGCCGGCGGCTTCCGGTGCCCGTTGAGGATCAGGTTCAGCTTCGTCTGGCTGACGCCGAGCATGGCCGCCAGCGTGTGCTGCGGCAGCCTCAGCCCGGCCAGCCGGCTCCGGATGCGTCGCGTCATCGGCTGTCGTCCCATCGATGTTCAACAGTGTTTGCGCACTGCGAGCATAGGTTAAGAATTATTTAGGTGTCAATGGGGTAATTTTCTGTTATTCTGTCGGGGTGACTACAGTCGGAAAGCGCCTCCTGAAGGCCCGGAAACTGCGGGGTTTCTCGCAGGCGCGGCTCGCCGGCGGCACCAGCAACACGCCCTCCCTGATCTCGATGGTCGAGAGCGGACGCGCCAACCTGTCGGTGGCCAGTCTGACGGCCTCCGCCAAGGCCCTCGGCGTCTCGGCGGACTTCCTCTGCGGGCTGACCACGGACCCGACGCCCGCCCGCCAGCTCGCGACCGAGCTGGCCGACACGACGACGCAGGTCCGCGACCTCGAGGAGCGGCAGGCGTACCTCTCGGCAGCCGACGACGGCGACTACGTCGGGGTCTCGGAGCTGGCCGGCGCGGCCGGCGGCGGCGCCGTCGTCGACCACGAGCGGATCACCGGCCGCGTGAAGTTCCGGCGGGAGTGGCTCGCCCGCCACGGCCTCCCCGCCGGCGAGTGCCGCGTCATCCAGGTCCTCGGCGAGTCGATGGAGCCGACCCTCGTCGACGGCTGCTCGATCCTCGTCAACCAGGCCAGCCGGCGCCGGAGGGTCGGACGGATCTTCGTCGTGCGAACCGCGGACGGGCTCGTCGTCAAGCGCGCCGGCAAGGACCGCGCCGACGCCTGGCTGCTCGTCAGCGACAACCCCAACAAGCAGGCCTGGCCGACCGTGCCCTGGCCCGACGACGCGCCGGTGATCGGCGAGGTCAAGTGGGCCGCGCGGACGTTCGTGTGAGGAGTGACCGCATGCGTACCATCCTCAACCACAACACTGACGCGCCGTCCGATGTCAAGCGACACTCAAAACTGACCCCCTGGCGACAGCGAAAACTGACCCCCGAAGAAACGGCGTATGTCGATCGACTTCCGGCTGTCCACCGCGTCCCGTGAGCGTCGTGGACGGCCGGGACGCCCCGTTCAGGCCGGGCCGCAAGGCCCACAACTGCCATCCGAGCGGCGGGGCGGACGGGGTGTCACCCGTAGGGCCGGAGCGAAGCGGAGGACGTGCGCAGCACGTTGACACGCCGGCCGTCCCGCCGCTACTCGCCCCCGATCGCCCGGCAAGCTGCCGTGCGTTCCGGGGCAGATCCGGGACTCGCCGGCCTGCCGCCGCTCCCGGTAACGCGCCTGCCGCTCCGCGTTGGTCAACGCCACGATCCAACTGCACACCGTTACGTAACGGACCGGTGACAGGCGGCTCGCCCCCCCGACGTTCGCGACGTGAGTCCCTGTCTGTGCTCGTCACGATGTCGGTCGCATGATCAGGACGACGCCTGCGAACGGGTCTCCGACGCGACAGGCTTCGGTGCGGGAAACTTGAGGGCGCCCGCCCGACGCTTCTCCCGCAGCCGGTAGCTCTCGCCGGTGATCGTCAGCACGTGGCTGTGGTGCAGCAGCCGGTCGAGGATCGCGGTGGCGACGACGGCGTCGCCGAACACCTCGCCCCATTCGCCGACCGAGCGGTTCGACGTGATGAGGATGCTGCCGCGCTCGTAGCGCCTCGAGACGAGCTGGAAGAACAGGTGCGCGGCATGCGCCTCGAACGGGAGGTAGCCCATTTCGTCAACGATCAACAGCTTCGGCTTGGCGTAGAAGGTCAGGCGGTCCTCGAGCCGGCCGTCGCTGTGCGCCTTGACCAACGCCGCCATCAGCGCCTGGGCCGTCGTGAACAGGGCCGAGTAGCTCCGCCGGATCGCCTCGCGTCCGAGCGCGATCGCCAGATGCGTCTTGCCGACCCCGGGCGGACCGAGCACCAGGAGCGCGTCCCCGTGCGCCACCCATCGCGACGTCGCCAGCTCTCGCACCTGGCGCCGGTCGACGCTGGGCTGGGCCTTGAAGTCGAAGTCGGCGAGCTCGCGCACCATCGGGAAGTGCGCGATCTTCAACGCCATCTCGATGCGGCGTTCATCCTTGCGCGAGACCTCGCGCTCGACCAGGAACGCGAGCGCCTCACGCAGCGTCAGCTTCTTGTCGGCGGCCTCGTCGAGCAGGTTGTCGAGCTGGTCCCGGATCGCCGTCAGCTGCAGCCGCGTCAGCCAGGCGACCAGCGTCTCGTGGTCCACCCCGGCCATCTCAGAAACTCCCCCCGGCAACGGCCGCATACTCGTCGAGCGGGCGCAGCAGCGCCGGTTTCGGCGCGAGCGCTTCGGTCTCGGCAGGGCGCGGGCCGCCGGCGACGCCGACCAGATGAGCGCGGTCGGTGACCCGCGCATGCCGGCCCGTGTGCTCGACGTGCTCGGCGACAACCGTCGAGCCGTGGTGAACGCGCACCCGGCCACCGCTGACCACCACCCGCACCCGCTCGCCGATCAGCCGCCACGGCACCGAGTAGGCGTTGGTGTCGACCACCACCGCGCAGTCGGCGTGCACCGTCCGGAGCAGGTCCCGCAACTGGCCGAACGCCGGCCGGCCCGCACAGGGGCGCAGGCACTTCGCTTCCCGGGCGAAGCGTTCGAGAGGAACCTCACCGGTGGTGCCATGGCGCCGCCGGTCCGCAATCTCTCGCTGCCACCACGCCAGATGCGCCTCCATCCCCGCCCAGCTCTCGAAGCGATGGCCGGCGATGGCGTTCCCCTTGACGTAGCCGACGCCGCGCTCGTCCTTCCCCTTCGTCCGGGCCCGATACGGCGCACACGCCCGCGGACGGAACCCCCAGTAGGCGGCGAACGCCAGGAACCGGTCGTTGAACTCGACCTCGCGCGTGGCCGGGTCGTGCGCGACCACCAGCGGCCGCGGGTTGTCGACCAGCACCTCCCTGGTCACGCCGCCGAAGTGATGGAACGCAGCCTCCAGGCCGCGAAACCACGACGACTGCCGCTCGTGCTGGAACGCCGCCACGTGGCAGCGCCGCGAGTAGCCCAGCGTCGCCACGAACAGGAACACGCGCACCTGCTCGCCGGCGACCACCACCCGCAACTGGCCGAAATCAACCTGCAGCTGACGTCCCGGGGGCGTCTCGAACCGCACCGTCGCCTTCGCCTCGGCCGTCAGCAGCTGCCGGAACGGCGCGACCGCCCGCTCGACCGTGCGAAGGCTCACGTCGACCCCCTGCTCGCGCAGCAGGTCCTGGCGCACCACCTCGGCATTGCCGCCGTGCTGGAAGAACCGCTCCTTCAGCCACGCCGCCTGATCCTCGAGCTTGCCGCCGCCCGACCGGCGGCTGTACGCCATCCAGCCGTCGGCCGCCACGTAGCGTCTCACCGTGTTCTTGCTGCATCCGAACTCCCGGGCGACCCGTCTCAGCCCCCAACCGAGCTCCCGCAGGTGCAGCATCGCCTCCACCTCGTCCGACTTCATCATCTGCGCCCGTGGCCTCCCCACCCACGGGCCGACATCCTGGCATCCCTTCATCTGCTGACTCCTCCTTGGACAAGGGGGGGCAGTTTTCACTGTCGCTGGGGGGGCAGTTTTCCATGTCGCCTGACAGCAAGAACAGCCGGCAGTGCCGCGACGACGTCGTGGGCATCCCGGTCGAGCTGGTCGAGGCCGGCGTAGCCGAGGAGGCGGTCCAGGCCTACGCCGACCGGCTCGCGGCCGAGCACAACACCGTCGTCCAGTTCGCGCTGCACAAGCCGGACCGCGGCGGCATCAACCACCACGCGCACGTCCTCTATCCGGGGCGGCACGTCGAGGGGCTCACGTTCTCGCGCAAGCGCGACCGCGAGCAGGACAACCCGAAAGACGGCGGCCCGGACCTGGTGGCGCGGCACAAGTCGATCTGGTCCGAGGTCTGCCGCGGGTGGGGCGTCGAGCTGGACTGGACGAGCGAGGCCCCCGGGCACCACCTCGGACCGGCGCTGTGCGCGGTCAAGCGCGCCCGGCTGGTCGAGCAGACCCGCGAGACGATCCGCGAGACGGTCGCGGTCTCGACGCCGGGCGAGGCGGTGCCGGACCGGCGCACGCTGCAGGCCGTCGCCGAGATCGCCACCCGGGTCAACGACGGGTTGACGGTGACGGAGATGCTTGAGCGGGAGCGGGATGAAGCTCTGCACGGCCGTCCCGCGCCGCGGCAGGTGCCGGCGCCGTCGCCGTTCCGGCCCGAGGTCGTGCCCGCGGCAGGTACCCACGAGGTTCTGCCGCCGGTGAAGAGACCGCCGGAGGTCCTGCCGCCAGCGCGCCAGCCGGCGGCACTGTTCCCGCCCCGGGACGTTGCGACGGCCATCATCGCCGCCCGCGTGGAGGAGGAGCATCCCCGCGAGTCGGCCGCGACGTGGTCGGAGGTCGAGCGGCACATTGAGTTGCAGCGGCGGCAGACCCTGGCCCACGAGCAGGCGCGGGCGGCCGCCAGCAGGCGCGGCGAGGCCGCCGGGAAGCGCGAGCGCGCGAAGCCCCCGCAGCCGCCCGCGCCGCCGGGCAGGATCCGCCGGATCGCGGAGTGGCTCCTTGACCGCGCGCGCCAGGTGCTCGAGCGCCTCGGCTTCAAGCCCGATACCGCGCCCGAGCGCGAGGCCAGCCGCACCCGGGGCCGGCCGGCGGCCTCCACGCCGCCGGCGCCGCGGCCGGAGCCGACTCTGTGGGAGCGTTACGCCGCGCGCTGGCCCGCCGCCGCCGGGGACCGGGCGATCCTCAATGACCTCACGGAGCGACGGCTCCCGCCGGCGCTGGCGGGGAACGTACGTATCTCCGGCATCGACGTCTGGCGACGGGTGCTCCGGGGCATGTTCGAGGCGAACGATCTCCACAGGAGCACGGGGGACCCGAAGCCGTTGCCGCGCTCGCTGGCCCCGGCGGGGGAGGCCGGCCCGGACGCGGCCGCCCACGAGGCGGCCTACGCCGGCAGCCTCCCGCGGCGGTACCGGGCCGCCTTCGACGCGGAGCGGATCGCGGAGCGGTCCCTCGAGGCGGCCGCACAGGTCCGGCAGACCCTGCGCTACCGCCGGTTCGCCGGCGAGAGGCGGAAGCAGACCCTCGAGGACGGGGCGATCCGGCAGGCGTGCGGCGACGATGCGCAGCGTCTCGACCGGGAGATGCGCGCGGAGCGCCGCCGGTGGCAACGCCACTGGGACGTGCTCGTGCGGCACGACACGCTGTTGCGCGACGAACAGCGCGAGCGGGAAAGCCGCGGCGAGCACGCGCCGCGGCTTCCGGAGCGTGCAAGGCCGTCCATGCCGGCCAGAGACCGGGCGCGCCCGGGATCCGAACCGACGAGGTAGCGGCCGGGATGCACCCTGCGAGCCGCCGCCAGATCGTCCAGATGCTCGAGACGTTCAGCGTCGCGCCGGAGGTCTCGGCGTTCGACCTCGGCTGCCTGAACCACGAGACCGGGCGCATGTCGTTCCGCAAGACGTGGACGGCGCCGGAGGTCCGCAAGGCTTTCGGGTGGCTGGCGGCGCGGAACGCGACCGGCAGCTCCTGCTACATCCGGCCGGCGGAGGCCCTCGGCAGGACGAGCTGGGTGCTCACCGGCCCGCTGGCCCGGGCCGGGCTGGACCGCCTGGCGGCCGCCCCGGGCCTGGTCGTCGAGTCGTCGCCGGGCGTCTTCGAGGCGTGGCTGAGGCTCGCCGCGCCGCTCGATGCTGCCGCCCGCAGGGCTGCCGCCCGGCTGTTCACGCGGGAGGCCGGCGGCGACGCCGGGGTCGTTCCCGCCGCGCAGCTCGGCCATCTGCCCGGCACGACGAACCGGGCTCCCGCCCGCGCCGGAGATGGGCCCGCGTTCTTCGCGGCGCTGCGCTCGATCGAGGTCGCCGTCGGCGGCGGTCACGCCGATTCCCCGCGCGGTGGAGCCGTTCGTCGTCCGGCGCCGCGTCGGCGGCGGGGAGACGGCCGCGGCCGGAGAGAAGACCGCCGGCCGCCGGGACGATCCGGACGGGAGCCGGCGGGACTTCGCGATCGCGTGCCGGCTGCTCGAGACCGGTGCCGGCGACCACACGATCGCGGCCACCATCGCGGCCGCGCGAGGTTTCGACCCGCAGTGCGCGGGCGCCTACCTTCCGCGGACGATCCGGGCCGCGCGGCTGCACCTCCAGCGCAAGGAAGGATGAGATGTCGAGGATCGCCTCATGGGGGACCGCTGTAGACAGGCCGGAGCGCGAGGCGATGCGCGCCCTGCTGATAGGCCGCAGCTTCATGGCCGCGTACCGCGAGGCCCGCGGCGACAACGAGCAGCACCGGCTCGGTCGGTCGTTCGACTGGGTCCGGGAGAAGACGGCCCCCGAGCTGCGGTGGATGTGGTCCAGCGACCGGGCGTACAAGGACGAGCACGCCGACGCCTACGCGCAGGTTGCGGGAGACCTGCTCCTCGAGGGCATCGCCGCCGCGGCGCTTCTCTCCGGCCGGTGGTTCAGGACCGACATCAGCGAGCGGTTCGGCTGGCTGTTCGAGCCGGCCTGCCTCGAGTACGACGGCTGGCAGCGCGTCGAACTGCAAGGCACGGACAACCGGACATTCGAGAGCTGGACCAGGCCGGCCGGGTCACCGTAGGTCGCGACGGCAGCCCCGGCTGCCGACTGCCTGCCAGGGTCCGCGCTCCGACCTCCGGAATACGGCCCGTATGGGTGCACAGTGGGGAGGCTGGCAGGCCGGTACCATCGATCCATCATGTGACCCTACCCCTTGCCCCTCGCCGCCGGTCCCCCCTCCCGGCCGTCTCCGCCCAGGTGGCCGGCACGGGAAAATCGCGCGCGCTATGCGCGCTTTTTGTTTGCCGCGCTGTGCGCGGCAAGACGAACGGCACGACCGGGCAGGAGGCCCCACGACCCAGGGAAAGGAGCGAAACGATGGACGACGTGCGGCTGGACCCCCAGCAGGTCCCGGCCCGGGCGGAGCTGCTGCTCGCGGTCGAGCTCGGCGAGGACGCGCCGGGGCGGCCCATCTACGCCAGGCTGGAGCCCGATGGCGACGGCGAGCCGGCGGGCCGCATCAAGGTGGGCGCGGTGCTGACGCGCCGCCTCTGCGCGAGAACTCCCATAGAGCTCCGCATCGGACTGATCGTGATCCTCATCGGACCCGCCACCGACGGCGGCCGGCCCCTCGACCGGTTCCTCCGCGTCGAGGCCGCGCGGTCGAACGCTTCCCTCGGCGACATCGCGTCTGTCACGCACGCCGCCGACCGGCTCAACCCCTGAACGCGGCCAGCCCTCCCGACGTCGAGCGTTTCTGAGCACGCTGCGGCCGCCGGACGAGTGGACCGCCCGCATCGTATGCGGCGGGGATTCCGAGAGCCCGGACACGAGCTCCACCACCCTACGCCATGAGGCGTTCGATCGTGCCGCCAGCGCGCTGAACTCGCGATCGTCGCGATCCCCGATCTCGAAGATCGAGACAAGAAGTCGGCGCGATACCGGCTGGACTCGGTCCATGTAGCGACAGGGCTTTCGGTCGCGCCGACCAGCGGTTCGAGACCCTGGAACGAGCCGCAAATCCCGCCAGCCGCACCCCGGCCGCACGACGCAAGCCGGTCACGCACCTCCGCGGACCGGAACGACCAATCGGTGCACGCACCTCGATAGCGCCGCACTCACGGAGGACAACCAATGACACTCATCGACCTGCTCCCCCCGGAGCAACGGCAACACCTGTGCCGGCTGCGCTACCGCCTCGCCAAGCGCCAGTACATGCGCCGCGTCCGCGAAGAGCGCAAACTGCTCTGTGTCGGCGTGGACCTGCCCATCGATGCCGGCACCTGCGGGCGCTTCGTGCACGCCGGCTATCAGCGCTGCATCCACTGCACGCGGCGCCGCTGGTGGCTGCTCAAGCACGCGCTCAACGCCGCCGAGGTCGCCGTCACCGCGATGCTCGAAGAGCACGCGGCCGACTGCGACGCTCTCGACGGCATCCCGGAGCCCGTCCCGCTTCTCGAGGACGTCGGCGATCCCTGCCTTCGCTGGTGATGCACGACGGACGGCGGCGTCCAGACATACCGCCACCGTACGGCTACTCCTCAACCCGTGAGAGCCGACGTGCTTCGTGGGCCGCTGCGACTTCCGCCATCATCAGGCGCATTCCCTCACAGACGATGCCCGACCGCGTCAAGCCATACTGCTGCTGCCGCCGAACGAGGCGGGTCCGGAGGCCGGCGACGACGGGTGATGGGGTCGGGTCCGGGCCGTGACAGACCATCGGGCGGGCGTTCCAGCCGGGCGCGTCGACTGCCGAGGTTCCATCCAGACCTCGTGCAGGCCACGTCCGGACGTCCGGAGCGGTTCGCCAGGGGCTCAATCCGCCTGCCAGAGTCCCCTCATGAATTGTGCACGAAGATGCCGACGGCCTTGGCCGCACGCCCGTAAACCCATGCTAATGTGTGGCTTACAAGTGCCTTGTGCGCTTGCCCCGAACCCCCGGCGTCCGCCTGCGGGGACCCCTGCGCCCCGCGCCGCTCCCGCCGAGGCGCGCCGTGCGTGCCTCTAGTTGCTCGTCCGCTTGCTGAGATCTTCCTTGTCGATGGTGTACTTCGTGAAGATGAAGAACATCTCGTCCCAGCTCTGCTCGCCCCAGAACACCGCGCGGTCCGGGCTCGGGTTGTAGCGGTTGCGGATGCTGTTGTCGAAGTGTCCGACCGTCTTGAGCGTGCTGCCCGCCGGCACCTTCAGCGGCTCGGCGAAGTCGTACTCGATCTGCCAGTTGAAGTCGTAGTTCGGCACGTGCAGCAGCGTCTCCTCCGTGCCGTCCGGATAGCTGACGATGTACGTCATGTCCTTGCCGCGGAAGTGCATGTGCGGCCACACCCCGTAGAGCGTCACGTCGTCGAGCACCGGCCAGATGCCGGTCACCCTGAAGTCCCCGGCGTGCGGCGGGATGTTCGGCGTCCGCGTGAAGCCGGAACCCGCCTGCAGCTCGAGCTGCTCCTCGCTCTCGACGATGCGCACCTGACCGGTGCCGCCGTGCTCGCCGCTGCCCACGGTGATCATCCGGCGCCGCGGCCGCTCCCTGGCGAGCCAGAAGGCGGCGGCGGAGCGGTCGGTCTCCGGGCGGCCCGTGAGCGTGTAGTGCATCTGGAACTCGAGGGCCCGCTCGGCGTAGACCAGCTTCGCCGTGCCCTCGGGGAAGCGGTTGAAGCCCCCGCCCGGCCGGTAGAAGATGAGCTGCGCGTCCTCGACGAACACGCGCGCGGCCTCCCGGCGCGCCAGCTTGACCGCGGGATCCTCGTACGGGTTGATCGGAACCGGCATCGGAATCAACTGGCCGCCCGCGCGCACCCGGTCCTGGCCCAGCCTGGTTCCGGGCGGCAGCTCCCGCGTGAATATCCCGGCGTGATGCACCACCGCCGGGTTGCCCGGACGCATCTGGACCGCCTCCAGGAAGACGTCCTCCTCGAAGGGGTTCTCCGCCCAGACGCTCAGGTACTCGATCTCGCCCTGGGCCGGCAGCTCCACGTCGATCGGCATTTCGAGCACGAAGTCCGGCGGCCGCTCGTGCAGCCAGTCGCTCGCGAACTCCGGCGCCTCCGGCGCCGGGCCGGCGCCCTCCGGCGCGCCGCCGTCGACCCACGCCGCGATGGTGTCGACGTCCTCCTGGCTCAGCGCCGTGACGTCCTTGAACTTCCCGAAGCGCGGGTCGGCGAACCACGGCGGCATCTCGCGCGCGACGACCTTGGTCCTGATGGCGCGAGCCCAGGGCCGCGCCTCCGGGTACGACGTCAGCGCCATCGGCGCAACCTGCCCGGCGCGGTGACAGCTCGCGCAGTTTTCGTACAGGATGGGCCCCACGTCCGCGTTGAAGGTGGGCGCCGACTCCGCGGCGTTCTCGCCCGCCGCCGCCGCACCCGCCATCGCTCCGAGCGCGACGAGCGCCGCGCCGAGCACCGCCACCAGACGACCTGCGATCATCAGGACCTCCCGCGAGCTCCGTGCCTTCCGCCCCCAGCCGCGTGCAGGATACTATCGTACCGGTCTCTCTAGCGGCCCGTCTCCAGCCACTCCATGAGGCGCGGCGTCACGATCTCCGGGGCCTCGCGATGCGGTCCGTGGCGGACGCCGGGGAGCACCTGAATCGTCAGCGGCGCGTCCACCCACTCCCAGGTGTCCGCCAGCGTCGCGCTCATGAAGAACGGCGCGTCCTTGCCGACGATCAGCAGCGTCGGCGCCTTCACCAGCGGGAACTCGCCGTACCGGAACCCGAACGCCACCGTCTCCGGCGTCACCGGCCGCGCCGGCCAGTTCATCTTGTAGAACCCGACCACCGACTCGGGATCGATGCGCGCGTTGGCCTCCCGCCGCAGCGCGGCCAGGTTCGCGGGCTCGTCCGCATCGACGGGCGCATTGCGGACCGCCTCGCCGAAGTCGCGGCCCGCGTCCGGGTTCTCCTGCATGCCCCACTGGAACGCGCTCGCCGCCTGCTGCTCCGGGTTGTCGATCAGCTCGCGGATCAGCCCCGCCGGATGCACCGAGCCCAGCGAGATCAGCCGCTCCGTGCGCTCCGGACGCGTCATCGCGAAGTGCCACGCGTGCAGGCCGCCGCTGTCCTGCCCGACGATGGTCGCCCGCTCCTCGCCGAAGTGCTCGATGATGGCGCCGATGTCGTCCGCGATCCGGGCCGAGGCGTAGTGCTCGTGGCCGGCCGGCTTGTCGCTCATGTCGGTGCCGCGGGTCGACATCGCAACGACGCGGTACTTCTCGGAGAGCATCACGATCTGATGCCGGTAGTCGTGCCACGGACTGGCGACGCCGTGCACGAAGATCACGAGCGGACCCTCGCCGGCCGTGTGGTACGCGATCCGGACGCCGTTCGAGTCGACCGCGCCGGCGGTGGCGGCGACCGTCTCCCCGCGCCAGTCGGTGACCGTCACCTGCGCGCCGGCGAGTGACGGAACGAGACAGAGCAGACCGGCGAGCAAGAGCGCATGCAGAGTCTTCACGGGTGTCTCCTGTAGGGGTGGCGGCCAGCCTGCATCGAGCGCGGCCGCTGTCGCGTCAGCCGCACGTGTCGGCGACCGACATCGCGGACGTGAGGTTCACGCGGTGGGGTTCGACGCTGGTGATGTACAGGCCCTTGACGGCGACCCGGCGCCCCTCGGCGAGCGCTCCGGTCGCGTTGACCGACTCCGGCGCCGTGTGCTGGGCCCGCTGGAACGACCCCAGCAACCCCTCCGCGTCGAGAAAATCGGTGACCCCGACCAGTTGCAGGCGGTTGGACCCGAGGGCCGCGCGGCCCGCGTCCTCGAGCTCCACGGCGCTGGGGAAGGGGTACTGCGTCACCTGCGGCTCGGTCGCGCGGGTCAGAAACCACGCATCGCCGTCGCGCTCGACGCAGCCGACGGTCCGCACCAGCGGCACGGTCGGCTCCGACCGGTCGGGTTCCTGCGCGGCGGCGGCCGGCAGCGCGCCGCGCGCGAGCAGGACGGCGACCGCAGCCGTGAGGATCGCCGTTCTCATCTTCAACTCTTCAATGTCGAAAATGCCGCCGGCCCGCGAACACCATCGCCAGCCCGTGCTCGTCGGCGGCGGCGACGACCTCCTCGTCGCGGCGTGAGCCGCCGGGCTGCACGACCGCCGTGGCGCCGGCGGCGGCTATCGCGTCGATCCCGTCGCGAAACGGAAAGAACGCGTCCGACGCGGCCACCGTGCCGGCCAGCGAGCCCGCCTTGAGCGTGGCCACCTTGACCGCGTCGACGCGGCTCATCTGGCCGGCCCCGACGGCCGCCGCGCGGTCGGCGTGGGCGAAGAGGATCGTGTTCGACTTCACGTGAGCGCACACCCGCCAGGCGAACCGCAGGGCCGCCCATTCCGGCGCGGTCGGCGCCCGCCTGGTGGCGACGCGCAGCCGCGTGCCGGGCGCGATCTCCGCGCCGTCGCGCCACTCCGCCGCCGCCTCGGTGACGCGGTCGCGCTCCTGGACGAGCAGGCCGCCCAGGATGGACCGCACCTCGCGCCGGTCGGCTCCCGTTCCGGTCAGGCGACCGAAGTCGGCGAGCACGAGCCGCAGGTTCTTCTTGGCCGCGAGGACCGCGCGCGCCTCGTCCGACGCGGTCGGCGCGACCACGGCCTCGATGAAAGTGCTGGCGATCGCGCCGGCGGTGTCGGCGTCGAGAGGCCGGTTCAGCCCGACGATGCCGCCGAACGCCGAGAGGGGGTCGACCTCGCGGGCCGTGACGTACGCGTCATGGAGCGTCCCGGCCGTCGCCACGCCGCACGGGTTCGTGTGCTTGATGACCACGGCGGCGGGCGTGGAGAACTCCAGCGCCAGGCGCGCGGCCGCGTCGAGATCCAGCAGGTTGGTGAACGACAGCCCCTTGCCCTGCACGACCTGCGCCGCCCCGAATCCCCAGGCCGGCTCGACCCCGTAGAGCGCCGCCTCCTGGTGCGGATTCTCCCCGTAGCGGAGGTCCTGGAGCTTGCGTCCCGACACCGCCAGATGGTCGGGCGCCAGCCCGTCCAGCGTCAGCGGCTCGCGGGTGAACCGTCCGTCGTCGACACCCACCGCCGCCAGCGCGGCCGCGATGGTGCCATCGTACTCGGCGGTGTGCGCGAAGGCCTTGCGGGCAAGGTCGAAGCGGAAGCGCTGATCCAGCCGGCCCGGATCGTCGAGCGCCTGCAGCACCCGGGAATAGTCCGCCGGGTCGACCAGCACCAGCACGTCCCGAAAGTTCTTGGCGGCCGACCGCACCATGCTCGGCCCGCCGATGTCGATCTGCTCGATCAGCTCGTCGAAGCTCGTGTCGGACCGGGTCGCCGCGCTGGCGAACGGGTACAAGTTCACCGCGACCAGATCGATGGGCCGGATCCCCTGGTGCGCCAGCGCCGACAGATCGTCGGGCCGATGCCGCCGGGCCAGGATGGCCCCGTGCACCGCGGGGTGCAGCGTCTTCACGCGGCCGTCCATCATCTCGGGAAAGCCGGCGACCTCGGAGATGCCCATGACCTCCAGCCCGGCGTCGCGCAGCACCCGGGCGGTGCCGCCGGTCGACACCAGCTCGACGTTGCGCTCCGCGAGCCCCCGTGCGAGATCGACGAGACCCGTCTTGTCCGAGACGCTCAACAACGCACGCATGACGCTCACTGCCTCCCTGCAAACACGCTGTGGTGGGTGGGGCCGGCCTTCGCGGCGCCCGATGGTATCCTGAACGGCCGAACGCCGGCAAGAAAGGCGCACACCTGCACGTCATTCCCTCGATCGAGCAGCTCCGTCAGCGCGACGCCGTGCGGCGGCTCGAGACCCGCTTCGGGCGCGCCGCGGTGGTTGCCGCCCTGCGGGCGGAGGCGCAGTCCGTCCGGGCGCGGCTGACGGACGCAGCGGAACCCGCCGCCGACCGCGAGGCGATCGCGCGCCGCATCGAGAGCAGCCTGGAGCGGCACCTGCCCGCCGCGCTCTCGCCCTCGCTGCGGCCGGTGATCAACGCCACCGGCGTCATCGTGCACACCAACCTGGGCCGCGCGCCGCTGGGCCGGCCGGCGGTCGAACGCCTGGCGGCAGTGGCCGGCTACGCCAACCTCGAGTACGACCTCGACCGCGGCGGCCGCGGATCGCGCGGCGTCCACGCGCGGGCGCTGCTGCGGCGTCTCACCGGCGCGGAGGACGCGGCCGTCGTCAACAACAACGCCGCCGCGGTGCTGCTGGCCGTGGCCGCCCTGGCCGCCGGCCGCGAGGTGCTCATCTCGCGCGGCGAGCTCGTCGAAATCGGGGGCGGGTTCCGCATTCCCGACGTCCTGCGGCAATCGGGCGCGCTGCTGCGGGAGGTCGGCACCACGAACCGGACGCGCGCCGCAGACTACGCTGCCGCCATCGGCGACCGGTCGGCGCTCATCCTGCGCGTGCACCCGTCCAACTTCCGGATCGAGGGCTTCACCGAACGCCCGCCGCTGGCCGCGCTCACGGCGCTCGGCCGGCAGTTCGACCTGCCGGTCGTCGAGGATCTCGGCAGCGGCAACCTGCTGGATCGATCCGCCTGGGGAGACGGGCCGCGGGGCCGCGACGAGCCCACCGTGGGCGCCAGCGTGGAGGCCGGCGTCGCCGTCTGCTGCTTCAGCGGCGACAAGCTGCTCGGCGGGCCCCAGGCCGGCATCCTCGTCGGGCGGCGCGACCACCTGCAGCCGATCCGCCGGCATCCGCTCATGCGGGCCCTGCGCGCGGACAAGCTGGCGTACGCCGCGCTGGAGGCCACGCTGCTGGAACACGCAACCGGACGCGCGGCGCGGTCGGTCCCGGTGCTGGCGATGATCCGGGCGACGGTGGACGGGCTGGACGACCGGGCGCGCAGAATCGCCGCGAGCCTGACGGAGGCCGCCGGCCTGACCCTCGCCGTCGGCAGCGGCGAGTCGACCATCGGCGGCGGCACCACCCCCGGCCTGACGCTCCCCAGCCGCGTCCTGCGCGCGCGGCTCGACGGCTGCAGCGCCGATCGCCTCGAGGCCCGGCTCCGCGGCGCCGCACCGCCCGTCATCGCCCGCATCGAGCGCGACGAGGTCGTGCTCGACCTCCGCACCGTGCAGCCCGACGAGGACGCCACGCTGGCCGCCGTGCTGGCGCGGATCGCGTCAGGCCGGGCCGCCGGCTGACTTGCGTCGGGGACAGGCGGCGCAGCGGAGCGATTCGCCGTCCGGCCCCACGACGTCCGGGCCGCCGCAGGAGCCGCGCAGGCAGGGATAGTTGAAGAGTACGCCGACCGCCATCACCAGCATGGCCGCGGCGATCACGGCCACGGAGAGCAGGAACAGCGCCATCGTCGTCCCATCTTACCAGCCGCGGGGCGTCAGCGCGCTCCGGCCAGCGCGGCGAAGGCCGGGGTCTCGCGCTCGTGCAGCGTGCCGTCGTCGCGGCGGACGATCAGCAGCGCGGCCCAGCCCTGCGCGACGGCCAGCTCGTAGCCCGCGTCGGGGCCCAGGACCCCGAGGGCCGTGGCGATGGCGTCGGCGCGGACGCACAACGGCTCGACGACGCTGACCGACGCGAGCCCGTGGTCCACCGGCCGGCCGCTGCGCGGATCGATCGTGTGCGAGACGCGCCGGCCCGCGACCTCGTAGTAGTTGCGGTAGTCGCCCGAGGTCGCCAGGGCCCGATCGCGCAGGCGGACGAGGCGCTGGACGGCCGGGGGACCCGGCGCGGGCCGCTCGATGCCGACGCGCCAGGCATCGCCGCGCGGGCTGAGGCCGCCGGCGCGCACTTCCCCGCCCACCTCGACCAGGTACGAGCCGAGCCCCTCCGCCCGCAGCAGGTCGGCCAGCCGATCGACCGCGTAGCCCTTCGCGAGCGCGGACAGATCGCACGCGAGCCGCGGGTCCAGCTTGCGGATCGACGACGTGGCGGGCTCGATCCGCAGCTTCCGGAAGCCGACCTGGCGCCGCAGGCGGTCGATGTCGCTCCCGGTCGGCAGCGCAGCCGGGTCCCCCGCCGGACCGAAGCCCCAGGCGTCGACCAGCGGCCCGACGGTGACGTCGAAGGCGCCGCCGGTCAGCTCGCTGACCTCGAGGGCGTGCCGCAGCACCGCGAGCGTGTCGGCCGACACCCGGAACGGCTCGGTGCTGCGGGCGCGGTTGAAGCGGCTGACCTCCGACTCCGGCCGGTAGGTCGACATGCGCTCGTCGACGCCGGCCAGCGTCTGCTCGATGCCCGCTCGCAGCCCGGCCAGCCGTTCGTCGCCGAGGTCGTCCGCGACGACCCGCACGGCGAACGTCGTGCCCATGGTCGGGCCTTCGAAGACGTGGACCCCGGGCTCGTCGCCGGCCGGCAGGCACGCGCCGGCCCAGAGCAGGACGGGCAGGAGCACGCAGGCCCGTTGCACGGCGGCAGCCCCTCGCCGATTCCCTACCCGAAGTCGTCGAACAGGATGTTCTCGGGCTCGACGCCCAGCCCGTCCAGCATCTCCATGCAGGCCTTGAGCATGAGCGGCGGGCCGCACAGGTAGTACTCGACGTCCTCGGGCGCGGGGTGGTCCTTGAGGTAGTTGTTGTGGACGACCTGGTGAATGAAGCCCGTGTCGCCCGTCCACTTGTCCTCGGGCAGCGGCTCGGACAGGGCCAGGTGCCATTCGAAGTTGTCGTGCTCGGCCGCGAGCGTGTCGAAGTCGTCGATATAGAACGCCTCGCGGAGGCTGCGGGCGCCGTACCAGAAGCTCACCTTGCGCCGCGTGCCGAGCCGGCGGAACTGGTCGAAGATGTGCGAGCGCATCGGCGCCATCCCCGCGCCGCCCCCGATGAAGAGCATCTCCGCGTCGGTGTCCCTGGCGAAGAACTCCCCGAACGGCCCGGAGATCGTCACGTCGTCGCCCGGCTTGAGGCCGAACAGGTACGCCGTCATCTTGCCCGGCGGCGTGCCCTCGGGCGCGCGCGGGGGGGGCGAGGCGATGCGCACGTTGAGCATGATGACGCCCTTCTCCTCCGGGTAGTTCGCCATCGAGTACGCGCGCGTCACGGGCTCGTCGAGCTCGGCCGTGTACTTCCACAGGTTGAACTTGTCCCAGTCGGCGCGGTACTCGTCCTCGACGTCGATGCCCTGGTACGGATAGCTCCCCACCGGCGCCTCGATCTGGATGTACCCGCCCGCCCGGAACGGCACGGCCTCGCCGGGCGGCAGCTCGAGCAGCAGCTCCTTGATGAACGTGGCGACGTTGTGGTTCGAGCGGACCTTGCACTGCCAGCGGCGGATGTCGAAGATCTCGGCCGGTATCGCGATGCGCATGTCCTGCTTGACCTTCACCTGGCAGGACAGCCGCACCCCGTCGCGCACCTCGCCGCGGTCGAGATGGCTGAGCTCGGTCGGCAGCACGGCGCCGCCGCCGTCGAGCACCTTCACCTTGCAGACGCCGCAGCTCCCCTTCCCGCCGCAGGCGGACGGCACGAACAGGCGGTTCGCGGCCAGCGTGCCCAGCAGGTTGCCGCCGCTGGCGCAGCGGAGCGCCCGATCCGCCTCGTCGTTCACCGTGATGGCGACGCTGCCGGTCGCGACGAGCTGCCGCCGGGCGACCATCAGCAGGCCGACCAGCGACACGATCGTGAACGTGAACATCGCCACGCCGAGTGTGACCGTGATCATGCCGCGCTCCTACAACTGCACGCCGGCGAACGCCATGAAGCCGATCGCCATCAGCCCGACCAGGATGAACGTCAGACCCAGGCCCCGCAGCCCGGCGGGGGGGTTGCTGTAGCGCAGGCGCTCGCGGATGCCGGCCAGGGCCACGATGGCCAGCGCCCAGCCGACGCCGGACCCGAACCCGAAGACCGTGCTCTCGGCCAGCGTGTAGCTGCGCTCCACCATGAACAGCGACGCGCCCAGAATGGCGCAGTTCACCGCGATGAGCGGCAGGAAGATGCCGAGCGCCGCGTACAGCTTCGGGACGAAGCGGTCGAGCGTCATCTCCACGATCTGCACCATGGCGGCGATGGTGCCGATGTAGGTGAGGAACCCGAGGAATGTCAGGTCCTGCTCCGTCAGGCCGGGGTGCAGCCAGCCCAGCGCGCCGGGCTGCAGCAGGCGGGTGTGGATGACGTTGTTCATCGGCACCGTGATGGTCAGCACGAAGATGACCGCCACGCCGAGGCCCAGCGCGGTCTTGACCTGCCGGGACACGGCCAGGAAGGAGCACATGCCCAGGAAGAACGCGAGCGCCATGTTCTCGACGAAGACGGCCTTGACGGCGAGGTTGACGTAGTGCTCCATCACTCGCTCTCGTTCTGCTCCGGCTTCCAGGCCCGCAGCGCCCAGATGAAGAAGCCGATGATGAAGAACGCGCCCGGCGAGAGCACCATGAGCCCGTTCGGCGTGTACCACCCGCCCTCGCTGGCGAGCGGCAGGAGCTGGGTGCCGAACAGGGTGCCGAAGCCGAGCAGCTCGCGCAGGAACGCGGTGCCCATCAGGATGGCGCCGTAGCCCAGGCCGTTGCCGATGCCGTCGATCAGGCTCATGGCCGGCGGGTTCTGCATGGCGTACGCCTCCGCGCGGCCCATGATGATGCAGTTGGTGATGATGAGGCCCACGAAGACGGAGAGCTGCTGCGAGATCTCGAACAGGTAGGCCTTGAGGATCTGGTCGACCACGATGACCAGCGAGGCGATGATCGTGAGCTGCACGATGATCCGGATGTTCGTCGGAATGTGCTCGCGCAGCGCGCTCACGAAGAAGTTCGAGGACATCATCACCCCGATGACCGCGGCGCTCATCACCAGCGCGGTGTCCATCCGCGTCGTCACGGCCAGGGCCGAGCAGATGCCCAGCACCTGCAGCGTGATCGGGTTGTTGTTGAAGATCGGGTCGACGAGCGCTTCACGCGTCTTCGTCCGCGCAGCCATCAGGCGCCCCCTCCCGCCCGCAACCGCTCCAGGTACGGGCGAAACCCTTCCCCGCCGAGCCAGAAGCGCAGCATGTTGGTGACGCCGCGGCTCGTCATCGTCGCCCCGGCGAGGCCGTCCACCCGATACGGATCGGCCTCGACCGGGCCGGCCCGGCCGCGAATGACCTCGATGCGCACCTCGTCGCCGTCGCCGAACGCCTGGCGGCCCGGCCACAGCGCCTTCCAGCGCGGGTTGTCGACCTCGCCGCCGAGGCCCGGCGTCTCCCCGTGCTCATAGTAGGTGATGCCGCGGATGGTCTGCAGGTCGGCGTCGAAGGCGACGAACCCGTAGAGCGTCGACCACAGGCCCATCCCGCTGATCGGCAGGATCACGAGCTCGAGCGCGCCGCCGGCGCCGCGCAGCTCGTAGACGACGGTGTGGTGCGCCACCCGCGCGACCCCGGCCGGGTTGTCGGCCGCGGCGCGGCTGGTGTCCTGGTCGGCCGCGGCCGCACGGTCGTCGAACGCGTCGGGGTCGATGTCCGCGACTTCCTCCCCCGTGGCGACGTCGATGACCACGGCGCGAATCGCCTGGAAGCGGGCGTCGATCTCCTCGGCCGGCGGCCGCTCGTCGCTCTCGGCCAGGCCCGCCGCCACGAGCACGTTGCGACGCTTCTCGAGCGCCGCGTTCGCCGCCTGCAGATCCTGGAGCGCCACCGCCGAGGTCGAGACGACGATGGCGCAGACGACGCAGACGGCGGCCGCGAACGCGAGATTGTAGGCCACGCTAGCGTGCATTCCGGGCCCTCCTCCGTCTGATGTTCGCCTGCACGGCGAAGTAGTCGATCAAGGGCGCGAACAGGTTCATGAACAGGATGGCGAGCATCATGCCCTCGGGGTAGGCCGGGTTGACCACCCGGATCAGCACGGCCAGCACCCCGATGAGGAACCCGTAGACGTACTGCCCCCGCAGCGCCGTCGGCGCCGAGACCGGGTCGGTCGCCATGTAGACCGTGCCGAACGCCCAGCCCCCGAGCAGGAAGTGCCAGGTCGGCGACACGTCGAAGAACGGGTTGGTCGCCGAGCCGATGCCGTTCAGGGTCAGGGCCATGACCGCGGTCCCGGCGGCCACGCTCAGCATGATGCGCCACGACCCCACGCCGGTCACCACCAGCACCGCCGCCCCGAGCAGGCAGGCGACGAACGAGGTCTCGCCCATCGAGCCCGGGATGAAGCCGACGAACGCGCTCCACGGCTCGACCGCCCCGGCGACCGCCGACGTGCCGCCCAGCGTCGCCTGCGCCAGCGAGGTCGCGCCGCTCACGCCGTCGGTGGTGGTCTGCGCCGCAATCCACACCGCGTCTCCCGAGATATCGGCCGGATAGGCGAAGAAGAGGAACGCGCGGCCGACGAGCGCCGGGTTCAGGACGTTCATGCCGGTGCCGCCGAAGATCTCCTTGCCCACGACGATGCCGAACGACACGCCGAGCGCGACCTGCCAGAGCGGGATGGTCGGCGGCAGGATCAGCGGGAACAGCATCCCGCTCACCAGGAACCCCTCGTTCACGTCGTGCTTGCGCACGGACGCGAACAGCATCTCCCAGAAACCGCCCACGGCGAACGTCACCGCGAGCACCGGCAGGTAGTACAAGCCGCCGTGCACGACACACGCCGCCCAGCTCTCCGGCGAGAATCCGATCCCGAGCAGCTCGACCGCGCGGGTCTGCCAGGTCTCGAGCGGCGCGGCGCCCATGGCGATCGCCCGGTTGGCCTGGTAGCCGGTGTTGTGGAAGGCCATGTAGATGCAGCCGGCCAGCGCCACCACCACCGTCATCATCATCCGCTTCAGATCGAGGCCGTCGCGGACGTGGGAAGGGCCCCCGGTCACGTGGCCGGGGGTGTACAGGAACGTGTCCTGGGCCTCCCAGAGAGCGTACAGCTTCTCGAGCCGGCCGCCCGGCTCGAAGTGGTGCGCTTGCCGGTCGAGGAGACGACGCAGAAACTTCATGACTTGACGGCGGGCGTCCGCGCCGTTCGACGGCGCAGACCCCTACCCTTCCTTCTCGAGCGTGTCCAGCACATGGCGCAGGTGCGGCCCGTAGTCGTTCTTGCCGGCGCAGACGAACGTGCAGAGCGCCAGGTCCTCCTCGTCCAGCTCGAGGCACCCGAGCTCCTCGGCGCGGTCGACGTCGTCCATGAGCAGCGCCCGCAGCAGGGGCGTCGCCATCAGGTCGAGCGGCATGACGCGCTCGAACGTGCCGAGCGGTACGATGGCCCGCTGCGAGCCGTTGGTGGAGGTCGTCAGGCGGAGCTGCCGGCGCGGCAGCAGGGCGGAGACGAACGTCCGGATCGCGGAGAACTTGTCGAGGCCGGGTCCGAGCCAGCCGAGGAACTCCCGCTCGCGCCCCTCGGCGAGCACCGAGATCTGCTGGTGGTAGCGACCCAGATAGCCGTGCACCGGACCGGCGGCCGCGCGCCCGGCCAGCACCGAGCCGGAGATCGCGCGCGTCTCCACGTCCTCGAGCTCGCCGCGGAGCACGTCGTCGAGGGCGGCGCCCAGCCGCGTGCGCAGCAGCCGCGGCCGCCGCACCGGCGGGCCGCCGAGCGCGACGACGCGGGCCACATCCAGCGACCCGGTGCGGAACAGCGCACCGACCGCCGCGACGTCCTGCGCGCCGAGGTGCCAGACCGTCTTGCTGCGATCGACCGGATCCAGCGTGTGGATGTGCAGGCCGACGGTGCCCGCCGGATGCGGGCCGGCGAACTGCTCGTGACGCACGCGCTCGCCGGCCGGGACCGGGATGGCGGTCTCGGGGGCGGTGCACACGAAGACGGGGCCGTCGGTGAGGCGGCCGACGGCCGCCACGCCCCACTCGAAGGCCGCTGCATCCGTGACCGCCACGTCCAGCGACGGCGCGAGCGGCTGCGTGTCGATGGCCGTGACGAAGATGGAGTGCGGCCGGGCTTCCGGCTTCGCGACGCGTCCGAAGGGGCGGGCCCGCAGCGCGACCCACAGGCCGGACTCGACGAGCAGCGCCCGCACCTCGTCGGGGGTCAACCCGGCGGGGTGGCGACCCGTGAACGCCCGGTAGCTCTCCTGCTCCGGCTCGCGGCCCTCGCGCTCCGCGCGGCTCAGCTCGATGACGACGGACTGCAGCGCGCGCCGGTCGCCGCGGTTGACGGCCGTCACGGTGCCGGCGGCCGGCGCGGTGTAGCGCACCCCCGCCGTTTTCTTGTCCTCGAGCAGGAGCTGGCCGCGGCGCACGCTGTCGCCCACCGCGACGTGCATGGTCGGCCGCAGTCCGACGAAGTCGGCCGCAACGAGCGCCGCGTGCCGCGGCGCGGGCGCCCGCTCGACCTCCTGAGCCGGTGCGCCCGCTAGCGGCAGCCGAAGACCCTTCCGGAACCGGTGGAGAGGCATCGAGGTTGTGAATGTTTTCTCAAGCGTGGTCGAAAAAATACGGGGCGACCGCCCCGCCATGGCCAGCTTGTGACAAAAATATCAAACTGCGCAACCATCGTACTGCCGCCTCGGAAGCAAGTCAATGCTCGCGGCGGCGGCGGGGCCCTCGCAGGGTTCTAACCTCCCATTGCACAAGGGCTTAGCCTTGACTTGCGCCGCGTGCGCGAGTACGCTTTCAGCCGCTTGAGAATCATGCTCAACGGCGACCCCTGCGAAATCGCGGGCCCCCTGACCGTGGGCCAGTTGCTCGCCAGGCTCGAAATCGATTCGCGGCGCGTCGCCGTGGAGCACAACCTCGCGATAGTGAAGCGCGCGGCGTACGACACGGTGGTCGTGAGCGACGGCGATCAGGTGGAAGTGGTCAACTTCGTCGGGGGCGGTTCGGATGCCCGCTGATCCGCTGACGCTGGCCGGCCGGACGTTCGGCTCGCGCCTCATCGTCGGGACGGGCAAGTACCCGTCGAACCCGGTCATGGCGCAGGCGCACGCGGCCTCGGGTACGGAGATGGTGACCGTGGCCGTGCGGCGGGTCAACCTGACCGACCGCTCCCGGGAATCGCTGCTCGACTTCATCGACGCCGACAAGTACTTCCTGCTGCCCAACACGGCGGGCTGCTACACGGCGGACGACGCCGTTCGAACCGCCCACCTGGCGCGCGAGGTCGGCCTGTCGAACTGGGTGAAGCTCGAGGTCATCGGCGACGAGCGCACCCTCTTTCCGGACAACGAGGCCCTGCTCGAGGCGACCCGCAGGCTGGTCCGCGACGACTTCGTCGTGCTGCCCTACACCAACGACGACCCGGTGGTGTGCCGCAAGCTCGAAGACGCCGGGGCCGCGGCCGTGATGCCGCTCGGCGCGCCCATCGGCTCCGGGCTGGGCATCCAGAACGCCAACAACATCCGCATCATCAAGGGCGCGGCCGGCGTGCCCGTCATCGTGGACGCCGGCGTCGGCACGCCGTCCGACGCCGCCCTGGCCATGGAGCTCGGGGCCGACGGCGTCCTGATGAACACCGGCATCGCCGGCGCGCGGGACCCGGTCGTCATGGCGCGGGCGATGCGCCTCGCCGTGGAAGCCGGACGCGCCGGATTCCTCGCCGGGCGCATTCCGCGCAAGCCGTACGCCACCGCCAGCAGCCCGCTCGAGGGCGTCGTCGGAGCAAAAATCAGACGGGGCTGACGCCCCGAACCCCCGGCGTCCGCTTGCGGGGACCCCATTGCCCCGCGCCGCTACCGCCGAGGCGCGCCGTGCGCGCCTTGGGACCACGCGCGGGTGCTCTCGTGGTCCCTGGTCCTAGCGGCCGGCGGCGGCGGTGGGAGCCGGCTCGTCCGCACCCGACAGCCGCTGCAGGTCGGCGTCGACCATCGTGCGGACGAGGGTCCGGAAATCCACCGACGGCCGCCAACCCAGCATGGTGCGGGCCTTCGACGCGTCGCCGACCAGGTGCTCGATGTCGGCCGGCCGCAGGAACCTCGCGTCCGTCCGCACGTGGTCGCGCCAGTCGAGGGCGACGTGCGAGAACGCGGTCTCGACCAGGTCCCGCACGGAGTGGCTGACGCCCGTCGCGACCACGTAATCCGACGGCGCGTCCTGCTGCAGCATGGACCACATCGCGCGCACGTAGTCGCCGGCGAACCCCCAGTCCCGGCGTGCGTCGAGGTTGCCGAGCACCAGCGTGCGGGCGCGGCCGAGCTTGATGCGCGCCACCCCGTCGCTGACCTTGCGCGTCACGAACTCGAGCCCCCGCCGGGGCGACTCGTGGTTGAACAGGATGCCCGAGACGGCGAACAGGTCGTAGCTCTCGCGGTAGTTCACCGTGATGTGGTGGGCGAACGCCTTCGCGGCGCCGTAGGGACTGCGGGGATAGAACGGCGTCCGCTCGTTCTGCGGCGTCTCGCGGACCTTGCCGAACATCTCGCTCGACGACGCCTGGTAGTAGCGGATCGACGTGTCGACCTGGCGGATCGCCTCGAGCAGGCGCGTCACGCCCTGGGCGTTGTACTCGCCGGTCAGCATCGGCTGGTCCCAGGACGCCGGGACGAACGACATGGCGGCGAGGTTGTAGATCTCGTGCGGCCGCACCTCGTCCACGAGCCGGATCAGCGAGAGCTGATCCAGCAGATCGCCCGGGCGCAGGTCGACGCGATCGAGGAGGTGCTCGATGCGCCAGTGGTTCGGAGCGCTGAGGCGGCGCACGACGCCGACGACCTCGTACCCCCTGTCGAGCAGCAGCTCCGCCAGGTACGAACCGTCCTGCCCGCTGACGCCGGTGATGATGGCCCGTTTCGGCATGTCGTCCAGCGCCCGCGCCGGGGCGCCCACGGCCGGCCAGCCCGGAAGTCGTCGCCCGCGGCTCCGGTTGCCGCCCAACCAACCCTCACTAGAAGTCTACGCCGTTCTACGGCGCAGACTCCCAGGCGGCGTGGCACAATCGTCGCCGGTGACGGCACGTCTGGACGCGGCGATCGTCGGCGGGGGCGTCGTGGGGCTCGCCGCCGCCTGCGCCATCGCCGAACGCGGCCGCTCGACCTGCGTGCTCGAGCGGCATCCGCGCGCGGGGCTGGAGTCCAGCACCCACAACAGCGGCGTGATCCACGCCGGGATCTACTACCCGGCGGGCTCGCTCAAGGCCCGCCTGTGCGTCGAGGGACGCGACGCGCTCTACAGGTTCTGCGCGCTGCACGACATCCCGCACGCGCGCTGCGGCAAGCTGATCGTCTGCACGCGGGCCGGCGAGACCGCCGAGCTCGAGCGGCTCGCCGCGCGCGGGGCGGCCAACGGCGTCGACGACCTGATGGTCGTCGATCGCCGCTTCGTACGTGCGCGCGAGCCGGCTGTCGACGCCTGCGCGGCGCTGTGGTCGCCGTCGACCGGCATCATCGAGGCGGAGGCCCTGGTGCGCACGCTGGCGCGGCTGGCCGCCGACCGCGACGCCTACCTGCTGCCCGGCACGCCGGTTGTGGGCGGCGGCGCCGGCCGCGACGGCATCGAGCTGCACACCCCGCGCGAACGGATCGCCGCACGGGTCGTGGTCAACGCCGCCGGCCTGCACGCCGACGAGCTGTCAGCGACGCTCGGCGGCGAGCCGTTCACGATCTACCCGGTCCGCGGGGAGTACGCCGAGCTGGCGCCCGGGCGGCGCCACCTGATCAACGGCCCCGTCTACCCGCTGCCCGACCCGCGCGGGCACGGCCTCGGCGTCCACTTCACCCGGACGACGTGGGGCACCGTCACGCTCGGCCCGACCGCGCGCTATCAGTCAGCCCGCGACGATTACGAGGCCGACCGGCTGCCGCTGGACCACTTCCTGCAGTCCGCACGCCGCCTGCTGCCCGCGCTCGCGCGGGAGGACCTGCGCCCGGGCGGCACCGGAATCCGGGCGAAGGCCTGCCCGCCGGACGAGCCGTTCGCCGACTTCATCATCCGCCGCGACGCCCGCATTCCCCACCTCGTGCATGCCGCGGGCATCGACTCGCCCGGCCTGACCGCGTGCCTGGCCATCGGCCGCCTGGTGTCGGACTTGGTGGAAGAGGCGCTGAACTAGCACTAGCCCGGCAATCGTCGCCTCCGGCTCCGGTTGCCGCCCAACCAACCCTCACTAGGAGTCTACGCCGTTCTACGGCGCAGACTCCCAGGACCAGACGTCGGCGCCGCGAACGCCGGGGGTGCGGGGCACAGCCCCGTCTGATATTGGAAGCCGCGGCGTCAGCGGCATGGGTTGACCCAGCGCAATCCCTGAAAGCGCATGAAGTCCGTATCGGTCGAGTAGAGCACGTAGCCTCGCTGCATCGCGAGGGTCGCCAGGTGCGCGTCCGTGGTCATGTTGCCCGCCGTACCGATTCCCTCCAGATTGACTCGCAGTCCGCTGAGGTGCCGGTTCGACGGCTGCGGGACGTGCACGTGCGGAAGCCGCATCCAGCTCTCGATGCGATCGAGCACCTCGCTGGCGGGCAGCGGCCGGAGGAGCACTCGCGGATGGGTCGTGATGCGGATGAACCCGAGTATCACGATCCAGGCAAGACCGACACCCTCGGTTCCCGCGAGACACCCATCCCACCACCGCCGCGCCGGCTCGTGCACCGCGGAGTCGCTGTTGTGCGCGTGCACGAGCAGGTTGACGTCCGGGAGAATCATCTGGTTCGCGCGAGCGATTCGGCGGCGGCCTCGGCCTCGAGCTCGTCCGCGAGCTGGTTCAGCTTGTCGAGATCGACGCCCGGACGGAAGCCGAAGGAGTGCGGAATCGTCCGTGGCACCTCGATGTCGCGGGGCGTCATCTCCCTCGCGATCCCCGCGCGCAACGCCTGATTCACCATCTCCCGGAACGATACGCCACGCGTCGCCGCCTGCTGCCTGAGCAGCGCCGCCACGTCGTCGTCGAGCGTCAGCGTGGTCCGCATTGAAGCGGGTGCATTGTGGATGCTCCGCAACATGATGTCAAGACATCACCAGATCGAATCCGCATCAAGGAGCCTGCGCCGTAGAACGGCGTAGACGCCTGGTGAGGGCTGGTTGGGCGGCCACCGGAGCCGGAGGCGACGATTGCCGGGCTAGCGGCTCGCCCGCTCCGCCGCGTAGCGTCCGAGCGCGTCGGTCCAGTGCGGCATCTCGATGCCCGCCCGCGTCAGCTTGGCGTTGGACAGTGCGCAGAACGTCGGACGGCGCGCCTTCTGCGGGCGATCGGCCGCGGCGACCGGGATGATGCGGGCCTCGCGGTCGAGGCGGCGCGCCAGCTCGGTCGCCACCTCGAGCCAGGTGCCCCGGCCGGAGCCCACGCAGTGATAGACGCCGCCGGGCGGCGCGGCGGCCAGCAGCGCGGCCGTCGCGGCCGCCACGTCCGGCACGTAGCTTGGCGAGACCGTCCGGTCGGCGAACGCGTGGACCTCCCGCCCCGCCAGGATGGCGTCCGCCATGCGGTCGAGGGTGCTTGCGCGCACGCCGGGCCGCCCGCCCCCGAACAGGCTGGCCACCCGCAGGACGTACGCCTGCGCATCCCGCGCGAACCACTCGCCCAGCAGCTTGGACATCGCGTAGACGCTCTGCGGGCCGGGGGTGTCCGCCTCGGTGTACGGCGCGGCCGACCGGCCGTCGAAGACGAAGTCGGTGCCGTAGTGCACCAGCGTGGCGCCTGCGTCGCGCGCGGCCCGCGCGAGGGTGCGCACCGCGAAGGCGTTCACCTCGAAGGCGGCCACGGGATCGTCCTCCGCGCCGTCCACGTCGTTGTAGGCCGCGCAGTTGACGATGACGTCCGGCGCGGCGGACCGCACGGCCGCGGCGACCTCCCCGGGCCGGGTGACGTCGAGCGCGCCGCGGCCCCGGGCCGCGACCCGGTGGCGGGCGCCGAGCACCGCCGCCAGCGTGGACCCGAGGCGCCCCTCGGCGCCGGTGACGAGGATCGTCACCGCCCGCGGCCCTTCACCATCGCACGCGTCTCGCGATCGATCTCGCGGCGCCGGATCGTTTCGCGCTTGTCGTGGGTCTTCTTGCCCTTGGCGATGCTCACGGCCACCTTGACCCGGCCGTTCCGGAAGTACATCCGCACGGGCACGAGCGTGCAGCCCCGCTCGACGGTCTTGCCGATCAGCTTGCGGATCTCCCCCTTGTTGAGCAGCAGCTTCCGCCGGCGCATGGGCTCGTGGTCGGCGTACCCGCGATGGCTGTAGGAACTGATGTGCACGTTGTGGAGGAAGACCTCGCCGTTCTCCACGCGCCCGTAGCTGTCCCGGAGGTTGACGCGGCCTTCGCGAATGGCCTTGACCTCCGTGCCGAGCAGCACGATGCCCGCCTCGAAGGTGTCGAGCAGGTGGTAGTCGTGGCGCGCCTTGCGGTTGTCGGCGATGAGACGCTCGCCGGCACGGTCGGTCATGGCTGAGCGGGCTCGCGGCACGCCGCGAGCTGCGCGGCGAGGCGCAGCGCCTCGACCATGCTGGACGGATCGGCCACACCCTTGCCGGCGATGTCGTACGCCGTGCCGTGGTCGACGGAGGTGCGCACGATCGGCAGCCCCAGCGTCACGTTGACGGCGCGGCCGAACGCGACGAGCTTCACCGGAATCAGCCCCTGGTCGTGATAGCAGGCCACCACGGCGTCGAACTCGCCGCCGAGCGCGCGGACGAACACCGTGTCGCCGGGCAGCGGGCCCTCGACGGCGATGCCGCGGGCCCGCAGGGCCTCGACGGCGGGCCGCAGCACCCGCGCTTCCTCATGCCCCATCAGCCCGTTCTCGCCCGCGTGCGGATTGACGCCCGCCAGCGCCAGGCGGGGCGTGCGGCAGCCGAACCGCGGCAGCTCGGCGGCGGCGAGCTCGACCGTGCGCTCGACCCGGCGCCGCGTGAGCCGTGCCGGGACCTCCGCCAGCGGGATGTGCACGGTCGCCAGCACGACGCGCAGGCGGTCGGTGTGGAACATCATCGCCACGTCGGACGCCCCCGTCAGATGCGCCAGCAGGTCGGTGTGGCCGCGCCAGGGCAGGCCGGCCAGCCGCCAGGCGGTCTTGCTGATGGGCGCGGTCGCCACGGCGTCGAGCCGCCCCGCGAGCGCGTCAGCCGCGGCCCGGCACACGACCTCGTAGGCGGCGCGCCCGCCGGCCGCCGTCGCCACGCCCGGCTCGAACGCCGGCCGCGCGCCGGCGGCGGCCGGACGATACAGCAGCGGCTCGCAGACGTCGGTGACGCGCGGGTCCGCGGCGGCGCGCTCCGCGACCTCCGGGCCGATGCCCGCGGGGTCGCCGACGGTGAGACCGATGCGGGGCAGCGCCATCAGCCAGGCTTGCGGGTACAGGTCGCCGCCGGGTTCAGGAGCCCGCGGCGCACGTGCCGCAGCCGCCGCTCGCGCAGTCGCCGCCGCAGCCGCCCCCGGCGCTGCTACGGCTGCACGAGCCCTCGTGGGCACAGCCCGCGAACTGCTCGCCCGCCGCGTTGGGCAACTCGTACCGCAGGCAGCACTTCAGCCGCCCGCACAACCCGGAGAGCCGCGAGGGGTTGAGGCTGAGGTGCTGCCGCTTGGCCATCTTGATGGAGATCGGCTCGAAGCCCTTGAGCCAGGTGGTGCAGCAGAGCGGGCGGCCGCACGTCCCGTAGCCGCCGAGCAGCTTCGCCTCGTCGCGGGCGCCGAGCTGGCGCATCTCGATCCGACAGCGGAACTCGGCCGCCAGATCGCGCACGAGGTCCCGGAAGTCGACGCGGTCCTCGGCGGTGAAGTAGAAGACCAGCCGCGAGACGTCGAACGGCTGCTCGACGCGCACCAGCTTCATGGCGAGACCGCGCTCGCGTATCTTCATCAAGCCGATCCGATAGCCCTCCCGCTCGCGGTGCTGCTGCGCGAGACGGTTCGTGATGTCCTGCTTGGACGCCCGCCGCAGGACCCGGTCGGCGGAGGTCGCCGGCGGCGCCTGGCGCCCGGCGATCTCCGGCACCGACGGCCGTACCGTGCCGTAGGCGCGTTGCGTGCCCCGCGCCACGACGACGGCGTCGCCCGGCTGCAGCGGCGGCTTGAAGCCGACTTCGGGAAGGAGAAAGTGGTGCAGCCGCCCGACCGGATCGAACTTGATGCTCACGAACGGCGGTTGTTCGGATTCGGCCATGGTTTCACCTGCTACAGGCGGCACGCGACCCAGTCGGCGACGACCTTCGGGCCGGCATTCTGCGCGGTCGCCGCGAGCGCCTCGCCGACCGCTGCGAAGGCCCGCACGCCGCGGCGTGCGGCGACCGTCCGCGCCAGCGGCTCGAGCCGGTCGCCCAGATCCGCGTTGGCGAGGGCCGCCCGGTCCCCGCCGCTGGCCAGCAGCGTGACGTCGCGCAGCATCGACGCCAGGAGCCGCAGCCGCCGCGTCAGCTCCTGGCGCTGGACCCCGCCGCTCGCCTTGCCGCCGCCCTTGCCGGCCAGCAGCACCTTCGCGCCGTCGAGGCGCGACTTCGTGTCGGACGCCCCCGCAACGGCCTGCAGCAGAGCCAGCGCCGCGGTGCGCGCCGCAGCCAGCTCCCCCGACCCCAGCAGCAGGGCGCGCCCGACGCTGCCGTCGGCCGATGCCGCCGACGCCAGCGCCGTCGGCTGGTCGCAGCCGTGATCGCGCACCAGGACGCCGGTCACCTCCGCCGTCCCGAGCTGGCCGAAGCTCAGGCGCTGGCAGCGCGACCGCACCGTGGCGAGCAGCGTGTCGGGACGCGCCGTGACGAGCACGAACTGCGAGGCATCCGGCGGTTCCTCGAGGGTCTTGAGCAGCGCGTTCTGCGACTGCGGAACCAACTGGTCGGCCGCATCGATGACGATGACCCGGCACCGACCCTCGAAGGGCCGGTACCTGGCCTGGCCGACCGCGCGGCGTACCTCGTCGATGGTGATGGCCCCGCCGTCCCCCGCTTCGACCGCGAGCACGTCGGGATGCGCGCCGCGGGCGATGCGGCGGCAGGCGGCGCAGCGGCCGCAGGCGTCCAGCGGCAGGGCGGGGCCGGAGCCGCGCAGCGGATCGGTGCAGTTGAGCGCCTGGGCCAGCGCCGTGGCCGCCAGCCGCTTCCCGACCCCCTCAGGCCCCGCGAAGAGCAGGCTCGGCGGCAGCGACGACCGGTCGACGGCCCGCGAGATCAACTGCACGAGCGCACGATGACCCGCGATGTCGCGAAAAGCCATGCACGAAACCGAATCGTAACACACGGGTCACCGCGGGCCGGCGGCGCCCGCGGCGGCGGGTCAGTCGCGGCGAGGGTGCGGCAGGTGACGGAGAATCCAGCCGGCCGCCTCCAGCAGGTTCGCGGCGACGGCGTCAGCCGTCGCGCCGGGGGCGGACCGGGCGGCCTGGCTCGCGCCGTAGCCCGTCCTGACGAGAATCGCGGCGGTGCCGGCGGCGCGGCCCAGACGGACGTCGGTCCAGCGATCGCCGACGACGACCGAGCGGTCGAGATCGAGGGCCAGGTCCGCCGCCGCCTGCCGGATCATGCCCGGCTCGGGCTTGTGGCAACCGCAGCGCCGGCGATACGCCGCCAGCGGGGCGTCGGGCAGATGGGGACAGTGGTAGTGGCCGTCGAGCCGCGCGCCGGCCCGGCCGAGATCCTGCTGCAGGCGGTCGCGGACCTCGACGACCACCTGCTCGCTGATCATCCCGCGCGCCACGCCCGCCTGGTTCGTCACCACGACGGCGGCATAGCCGGCTCGCCGCAGCAGGCGCACGGCCTCGACGCTCCAGGGATAGAGGCGCACCCGGTCGAGTCGGTCGACGTAGCCGACGTCCTCGATCAACGTGCCGTCCCGGTCGAGGAAGACGGCCGGCGAGCGCCGCGACTGTACGCCTGACATGGGTTGACGGCGCCCGGCCGCCGGCGGGCGTGGACGCCCGCCGCACCGCACCCGGACGCCCGCGCGTTGCAGCAGAGATGGCGGGGCCGACGAGACTCGAACTCGCGACCTCCGGCGTGACAGGCCGGCGTTCTAACCAGCTGAACTACGACCCCGCATCTGGACGCGCTGGACGCTGCACTCCGCCCGGCGCCACGGCCGCCGCAGGCGGCTGGTGGGCGGTACAGGACTCGAACCTGTGACAGCCGGTGTGTAAGACCGGTGCTCTGCCACTGAGCTAACCGCCCGCTGCGTGACCCCGGAACACCACATTATACGGCATTCCGAGCGTCAGGCGGGTCGCAGCCACGCCTTCAGCGCGAGAATGCCGAGCGCCGCGACGAATCCCGCCAGCGCGTGAAGTTCGCGATTCGCGACCATCCGCGCGAGGCTGAAGCGCCGCTCGGACGCGGCCGCGGCGCCGCCCGCGTAGCGCTCGAACTCCGGGCCGAACACGTCGCGCAGGGTAGCTTCCTCCAGGCGCACGGCGGCCGCCAGGCTGATGCCGAGATACCCGAGGACCAGGACCGCCGCCGGCAGATCGGCGGCCGCAACCGCGAACCCGACACCGATGACGGCCGATCCGCAGTACAGGGGGTGGCGCAGGTAGCGGTACGGTCCCGACCGCGTGATCTCCTGCCCCTTGCGCAGGTGGCCCGCCGCCCACACCCGGAGCGCCTCGCCGACCGCGGCCGCCAGCGCGCCGGCGCCGAGCGAGCGCCACGTCGGCTGGGCCAGCCAGAGCGCGCCCGCGCCGACGACGAAACCGGCCGACACGCGCGCACGGGCAATCAGAAACAGCCGGCGGTGGCGCGCGGCGGCGTCAGGCATCGTTCGCGGCGAGCCGGCGCGCCACGGCGCCCGCCACGTCCTCGACCGGAATGGACGCGAGGCAGTGCCGCTCCTCCGCGCAGCGCCGGACGACCACGCCCGTCGAGCCGGCCCGCCGCAGCCGGCAGCGGCACGCTTGGCGAGGCGACACGACGACGTCGCGCGGCGACCAGGGTCCGTTCCGCCGCGGATCGCTCGGCCCGTAGATGCCCACGGTCGGGGTGCCGACCGCGGCCGCGACGTGGAGCGGACCGGTATCGCCGGAGACGACGACCGCGGCGGCCCGCGCCAGCGCCACGAGGCGACCCACGGTCGTGGCCGGCGCCGGCGCCGCGGCGCCGGCCGCGGCGTCGACCACCCGTTCCGCCAGCGCCCGCTCGCCCGGCCCCCACAGCACGACGGACCGCAAGCCGCGCGCGCTCGCCAGGCCGCGCGCCAGCGCCCCGAAGCGCGCGGGCGGCCAGCGCTTGCTGGCCCAGGCCGCGCCCGGGTTGACGAGCGCGAACGGCCGGGCGCCATCCGCGCCGAGCGCGTCCCGCGCCTCCCGGACCACGGCGGACGACCGGTCCGCCAGCGGAAACTCGACGGGCCGCGCTCGCACGCCGAGACAGGCGACCAGGGCCAGGTTGCGCTCGATGACGTGCACCGGATCGCCCAGCCGCGGCGTCTCGGAGTACAGCCAGCCGGCCGGACGCTCCCGGAGGTGCGCCGGCTCGAGGCCGATCAGCCGCCGGGCGCCCGCCGAGCGCGCCAGCAGCGCCGATTTCAGCAGGCCCTGGAGATCGAGCGTCACGTCGTAGCGGGCCTCCCGCAGCCGGCGCACGAGGCGCGGGAGGCCCGCCAGGCGGCGGGTCCGCGGCACGCCGATGCGCCGGTCGACAGCCGCCACGAGGTCGACGAGCTCGCGATAGCGGTCGTCGACCAGCCAGTCGATGCGCGCATCCGGGAAGGTGCGCCGCAGGCCGGCAACGGCAGGAACGGCATGCACGACGTCGCCCAGCGAGCTCAGCCGCACGACCAGGATGCGCATCGGCACGATTCAGGGCTGCCGCGAGGCCGCGCCCGGCGGATGCGGGCGGCGGGCGATGGCCGCGATCAGATCGCGGGTCGAGTGCGCCTTGGGATCGCCCACAATGGCCGTCCGGCCGCCGTAGCCGCGCACGATCGTCCGCTCGGGCACCGTCTCGACGGTGTAGTCGGTCCCCTTGCAGTGGACGTCGGGGCGCAGCACCCCCAGCAGCTCCGCGACGGTGGGCTCCGGGAAGACGACGACGTAGTCGACGACGGCGAACGCCGCCACCAGCTCGGCCCGCTCGCCGGCCGGCAGCACGGGACGCCCCGGTCCCTTGAGGGCGGCCACCGACCCGTCGTCGTTGATGGCCACCACCAGCCGGTCCGCCTCCGCGGCGGCGCCGGTCAGGTAGCGCACGTGGCCGACGTGCACGACGTCGAAGCACCCGTTGGCCAGCGCGATGGTGCGCCCCCCGGCGCGGTCCGCCGCGACCAGTCCGCGCAGCTCCGGCAGCGAAACGACTCGACCCATCTCGTTCTAGCCCGCCAATCGGACGGCGCCGCGCAGCTCGTCGGCGGACACCGTGGCCGTCCCGCGCTTCATGACGACCAGCCCCCCGGCATAGTTGGCCAGGGTCGCCGCCTCCAGCAGCGACGCACCCGCGGCGAGCGCCAGCGCGATCGTGGCGATGACGGTATCGCCCGCACCGGTCACGTCGGCGACCTCGTCGGTGCCGAAGACCGGGATGTGCGCCGTGTGCCGGCCGGGCACGAACACCGCCATCCCGCGCCGCCCGCGCGTCAGCACCAGCCCCTCGGCCCGCAGGCGCTTGAGCAGCGTCCGGCCCGCGCGCTCGAGCTGCGCCGGATCGTCGCCGATGGTGACGGCGAGGGCCTGCTCCACCTCCGCCTCGTTGGGGGTGCAAGCCGTCGCGCCACGATACCGCAGCAGGTCGTAGCGCGAATCGATGACGATCGGGACAGCCGCGCGGCGCCGCGCGGCCGCGCGGCGGATGCCCGCGACCAGAGCGGGACGCGCCAGGCCGGAGCCGTAGTCGGACACGAGCACCGCATCGCACTCGGCCGCTGCCGCCCGGGCGGCGCGTTCGAACGCGAGGCGCGTGCCGGGGTCGTCCGGCACGTCGGCCTCGCGGTCGATCCGCACGACCTGCTGCCGGGTCGAGTGCGCCCCGCCGGCCAGGATGCGGGTCTTGACGGGCGCATGGTACCCCTTGGCGCGGACGAGGCCCGCGCGGTCCACCCCGCGCGGCAGCGCGCGCGCCACGCGCCGGTCGGCATCCGCCGTGCCGAGCAGACCGACCAGGCGCGCGCGCCCCCCGAGCGCGGCCACGTTCGCGGCCGCGTTGCCCGCGCCGCCCGGCACGACGGTCGTGCCGTCGTAGCGGAGAATGAGCACCGGCGCCTCGCGCGAGACGCGCGACAGCCGGCCGTGGATGAACTCGTCCGCGATCACGTCCCCGATCACGGCCACCTGGCGCCCGCCCGCGGCGTCGACCAGCTCGAGAAGACGCTCGATCACCGGCCCGCATCCTCGCGGGGGGGCGGCGCCCCGGAGCCGGCGGCCGCGTGGGTCCGCCAGCGCCGGTGCATCCAGAGCCACAGGTTCGGATGCCGGCGCACGTAGCGCTCCAGCACGTCCGTGCAGCGCTGCGTATACGTGCGGAGAGGGTCGGGATCGTCCGCCGGAGGCGGTGCGACCGGCTCCTCGTACACGAGGCGATAGCGCCCGCCCGGGAGCGGCAGCGCGAACACGGGCACGACCGGCGCGCCGGTCCGCAACGCCAGCGCCGCGACGACCGACGTGGTCGCCGCCGGACGCTCGAAGAACGAAACCGTCACGGCACTGCGATCGTGCATGTGCTGGTCGATCATCAGGGCGACGGGCGCCCGCTCCCGCAGCGCGCGCAGCAGCCCGCGCACCGCCCCCTCCCGAGGCAGCACGTGCGTGCCCACGCGCGTGCGGACGCGGCCGAGCAGACGGTCGAGCAGCGGATTGTCGAGCGGGCGCGCCACCATGACGACAGGCGCGAACAGCACCGCGTGCACCATGGCCTGCAGCTCCCAGTATCCGATGTGGCCGGAGTAGAAGACCACGCCCCGGCCGCGGGCGAGCGCCCGCTCGACGCGCGCGCGTCCCTCGACGTCCACCAGCCGCGTCATCTGGCCCGTGCTCATCGCGTCGAAGTTGAGCAGCTCGATCACGTGCCGGCCGAAGTGCTCGAAGGTCGAGCGCAGAATCGCCTGCAGCTCGTGCTCGGCCCGGGCCGGAAACGCCCCGCGCAGGTTCGCCAGGGCCAGCTCGCGGCGACTCCCGTGCACGCGGTGGAAGAGCCGCCCCAGGGCGGCGCCGACGCGCAGGCTCGCCCGCCGGGGCAGCGCGCGCACCGCGGCCCGCAGCGCCAGGACGGCCGCGTGCTCGAGCCGGTGCCTCATGCGGCCCGCGCGCGCTCGACGCGTCCACCGAGCCACGCCCGGAACGCTGCCTCGGGCTCGATCGGCACGGCCAGCGGAATCGACAGCAACGGAAAGGGGAACGGCGCGTACGGCAGCAGCCGCACGCGATCCTTCTCGGTCGTGACGACGTACTCCACCCGCCGCGCGGCCGCCAGACGTTCGATGCGGGCGACGTCCCGGGCCGTGTACGGGTGATGGTCGCGAAACGCGAGCGTGGCGGCTACAGCGTATCCCCGCGCGCGCAGCGCGCGGAAGAAGCGCGGCGGCTGCGCGATGCCGGCCACGGCCAGAACCGGCGCCGCGGGCGGCACGGCCACCTCCCGCTGCGTCTCCGCGTGCCGGGCCGGCCGCAGCACCCGCGTGAAGCGAAACGCCTGCCCCACGGCCAGCCGCTCGGCGAGCGCCCGCGCGCGGCCGGCATCGGGCGTCTCGACGAGCAGCGCGTCGGCGCGGCGGGCCGCATCCACCGGCTCCCGCAAGCGGCCGCCGGGCAACGTCCGCGGATCGGCCAGGTCCTGCTCCGCCAGCAACAGCAGGTCGACGTCCCGGTGCAGGGCGAGGTGCTGGAACCCGTCGTCGAGCAGATGCACCGTCGCCCCCATGGCCGTTTCGGCCAGCCGCCCGGCCCGGTGGCGGTCCGCGGCCACCAGGACCGCCGCGCCGCGCAGCGCCAGGGCCAGCATGAACGGCTCGTCGCCAGCCTCCGCCAGGCCCGCGCGCACGCGGTCGACATCGCGCACCACCACGACGCCGGCGGCCCGGCGCGTGCGGGCGTAGCCCCGGCTCAGCACCGCGGGCCGCTCGCCCATCGCCACGAGCAGCCCCGCCAGGCGCGCGGTGATCGGCGTCTTCCCGCTGCCGCCCACGCGCAGGGCGCCGACGCTGACGACGGGCCGGTCGAGGCGGCGCCGCGCCGCGGGCCGCCGCTCGTACCAGCAGCGCCGGCGCCGGGCGAGACTGCCGTACAGGCGGCTCAGCACGGGTTGGCGCCCTGCACGCCGTCCGGCATCATCGAGCTGTCCGGCGCGCGGGCGTGCCGGGGCGCGGCATCCGGACGCAGCAGCTCCGCCATGACCGCGAGCGTCCGGCGGCGGGCGCCGCGCTGGTCGTTCACCACCGCCCGGGCGGCCGCGCCGAGCGCCGTGCGCCGCCCGGCGTCGGACAGCAGCGCGTCGAGCGCCCCGTCGAGATCGTCCTGCGAGCCGAGCTGCCACGCGGCCCCGCGGGCCACGAAGAGACTGGCGATCTCGGCGAAGTTCTCCATGTGCGGTCCGAACATGATGGCCTTGCCGAACGCGGCCGGCTCGATGGGGTTGTGCCCGCCGGCGGGCACGAGACTCCCACCCACGAACACCACCGTCGCGAGGCGGAACAGCCGGGCCAGCTCGCCGATGGTGTCGAGGATGATGACGTCGGCCGACGGCGCGGCGGCAGTCTCCAGCTCCGTGCGCCGCGCGACGGCGAAGCCCCGGCCGGCCGCGAGCCGGCCCGCTTCCGCGAACCGCTCGGGATGCCGCGGGGCGATGATCAGCACGGCGCCGGCGGCCGAGCGGCGCGCGCCGGCGAACGCGCGCAGCACCGGCTCCTCCTCGCCGCGAAGGGTGCTCGCCGCAATGATCACCGGCCGCCCGGCCGTGAATTCGAAGCAGCGCAGGGTCGGGTCGGCCGCCGGTGCGCCGGTCGCCGCGTCGTCGACGGCGTCGACGGCGTCGACGGCGTCGACGGCGTCGAACTTGAGGCTGCCGGTCACGGCCAGGCGCGCGGGCGGCACGCCCAGATCGCGAAAGCGCCGGCTCCCGGCCCCGTTCTGCACGCACAGGCGGTCGAGGCCTTCCAGCACGCGCCGCATGAACGGGCGCACGAGCCGGTAGCGCCGGTAAGACCGGTCCGAGAGCCGGCCGTTCACGAGAATCGTCTTCACACCCCGCCGGCGGCAAGCGCGCAGCAGGTTGGGCCAGATCTCCGTGTCGATCAGCACGAGCATGTCCGGCGCCACCCGATCGAGGGCGCGGGCGACGAACCGCGCCATGTCCAGCGGGGCGTAGAAGACCGCGTCGACGGCGCGGCCCGACTGGCGGGCGACGAGCTGGCCGGTGGCCGTGGTGGTCGACATCAGGAGCCGGTGCCGCGGATACGCATCCCGGAGCTGGTCGACGAGCGATCGCGCGGCGAGCACCTCGCCGACCGACACCGCGTGGATCCAGATCGACCGGCGGCGGCCGGGGTTCACGCCGGCCGGGAGCCGGCCCACCCTGTCCCGCAGCCGGCCGACGGCCTTCCGCCGGCGGACGACCCGGTACCCGACGACCGGCAGGTGCGCGAGCAGATACGCGCACAGGGCCAGGCTGTAGAGGAGGTACATCGTTTCAGGGTTGCCGGAGTATAGCAGCGCCGCCGCGGCCCGCTCCCGGTTGACCGCCCCGGAGGGGCCGCCTAGAATTGATCGTTTGTATCGCCCTGCGGGGCGCCCACAGGAACGACACATCTCGCGGAGGCAGCGGACATGGCCATCAGGGTCGGGATCAACGGGTTCGGCCGCATCGGACGCAACGTGCTGCGGGCGGCGCTCGGGGACGGCGCGCTGGAATTCGTGGCGGTCAACGACATCACCAGCCCGGACACCCTGGCCCACCTTCTGAAGTACGACTCGGTCCTCGGCAACCTGCCCGAGGAGGTGGCGGTCGACGGCGATGCCATCCGCGTGGGCGAGCGCTCGTTCCGGGTGCTGTCCCAGCGCGACCCGGCCGCGCTCCCGTGGGGTGAGCTCGGCGTCGACGTCGTCGTGGAGTCGACCGGGCTGTTCGCCAAACGGGACGACGCGGCCAAGCATCTGGCCGCGGGCGCCCGGAAGGTCATCATCACCGCGCCCGCCAAGGGGCCCGACCTGACCGTGGTGCTCGGGGTCAACGACGAGCGCTACGACCCGACCGCGCACCACATCGTCTCGAACGCGTCGTGCACCACGAACTGCCTCGCGCCGGTGGCCAAGGTGCTGCACGACAGCTTCGGACTGCGCCGCGGGTGGATGACCACGGTGCACGCCTACACGAACGACCAGCGCCTGCTCGATCTGCCGCACAAGGACCTGCGCCGCGCCCGCGCCGCGGGCGTGTCGATGATCCCGACCAGCACGGGCGCGGCGGTGGCCGTCGGCGAGGTGCTGCCGGAGCTGAAGGGCAGGCTCGACGGCTTCGCGATGCGCGTCCCGACGCCGAACGTGTCGGTGGTCGACCTGGTCGCCCAGGTCGACAGCTCGACGAGCGCGGAAGCGGTGAACGAGGCGTTCGGGGCCGCCGAGGCCGGACGCCTGCGGGGCATTCTGCACCTGTCGGCCGCGCCGCTCGTCTCGATCGACTTCCGGGGCAACCCGCACTCGTCCATCGTGGACGCGTCGTACACCAAGGTGATGGAAGGGGACTTCGTGAAGGTCCTCTCGTGGTACGACAACGAGTGGGGCTACTCGTCCCGCTGCGTCGATCTCGTCAAGCTCCTCGGGAGCCGAGGGCTCTAGCCCCGGCGGCCCGCCGCCCCGCGTGCCCAAGCGCTCGATCCGCGACCTCGACCTGGCAGGCCGGCGCGTCCTGATCCGCGTCGACTTCAACGTCCCCATCGCCGACGGCGCGGTGGGCGACGACACCCGCATCCGCGCGGCGCTGCCGACGCTGCGTCACGCGCTCGAGCGCGGGGCAACGCTCGTGCTCGCCTCGCACCTGGGCCGCCCCGGGGGGCGTGCCCGCCCCGAGCTCAGCCTGCAGCCGGTCGCGGACCGTCTCGCGGCGCTGCTCGGCGCGCCGGTCGGCTTCGCGTCCGACTGCGTGGGCGGCGCGGCGCGCCGGGCGCTGGACGAAGCCGGACCGGGCGGCGTCGTGCTGCTCGAGAACCTGCGCTTCCACGCCGCGGAGGAAGCGAACGACCCGGCGTTCGCGGCGGCCCTGGCCGAGCTGGCGGACCTCTACGTGAACGACGCGTTCGGCGCGGCGCACCGCGCCCACGCGTCGACCGCGGGCGTGGTCGCCCACGTGCGGGACGCGGGGACGGGGCTGCTGATGGCGGCCGAGCTGGAGCATCTCGGGTCGCTGCTCGGCGCCCCGGCGCGGCCGTTCGTGGCGATCCTCGGCGGCGCCAAGGTGTCGGGCAAGCTCGACGTCATCGAGAGCCTGCTGGAACGGGTCGACGCGCTGCTCGTCGGCGGCGCGATGGCCTACACGTTCTTCAGCCGGCAGGGCCTGCCGACCGGGCAATCGCTGGTCGAGCCCGCGCTGCTGGCGGCCACGGGCCGCGTCGAGGACGGCGCCCGGGCCCGCGGCGTCGACCTCCGGCTGCCGACCGACCACGTCGTCGCCGAGCGGATCGCGCCCGGGACGCGGGGCGAGACGCTGGCCGTGACGGACGGCGCGATCGGCGAGCGGCTGGGCGTCGACATCGGGCCGCGCACGCGCGCCGAGTACGCCGCGCTCATCGCCGGGGCGCGGACCGTGGTATGGAACGGCCCGCTGGGCGTGTTCGAGGTCGACGCGTTCGCGGCCGGGACGCTGGCCGTGGCGCGCGCGGTGGCGGAGACGGAGGCCACCACCGTGGTCGGCGGCGGCGACTCCATCGCGGCGCTCGCCAAGGCCGGCGTGCGGGACCGCATCACCCACGTCTCGACCGGCGGCGGCGCCTCGCTCGAGTTCCTGAGCGGCCGCACGCTGCCGGGCGTCGCCGCGCTGCCCGACAACCAGCCGTGAGTCCACCCCGGCGGCAAAGGTGCGCACTATGAGAACACCCCTCGTCGCAGCCAACTGGAAGATGCACAAGACGGTGGGCGAGGCCGTGGCCTACGCCCACGCGTTCCGCGCGCTCGTCGCCGAGGCGCGCGACGTCGAGATCGTCCTGGCGCCGCCGTTCACGGCGCTGCACGCGCTGGCCGGGGCGCTGGCCGGCAGCGGCATCGGGGTGGCCGGGCAGGACCTGCACGCGGAGCCGCAGGGCGCGTTCACCGGCGAGATCAGCGCCGGCATGCTGCAGGACGCGGGCGCGGGCTACGTGCTCATCGGGCATTCCGAGCGGCGCCACCTGTTCGGCGAGACCGACGCGGAGGTCGGCGCGAAGGTGCGCGCGGCCGCCGGCGCGCGTCTGGCGCCGATCATGTGCGTCGGGGAGACGCTCGCCGAGCGCGAGTCGAACCGGACGTTCGAGGTGCTCGATCGCCAGTTGCAGGCCGGGCTGGAAGGACTGGCCGCCGCCGATGCCGGGTCGCTCGTCGTGGCGTACGAGCCGGTCTGGGCGATCGGAACCGGTCGCAACGCGACGCCCGAGCAGGCGCAGGAGGCGCACGCACACATCCGCGGCCGGCTGGCCGGCGTCCTGGACGAGAGCGTCGCCCGCACGCGGCGCATCCTCTACGGCGGCAGCGTCAAGCCCGCCAACGTCGCCGCGCTGGCGGCGCAGCCCGACGTGGACGGCGCCCTGGTCGGCGGCGCGGGTCTCGACCCCGGCAGCTTCGCGGAGATCGTGGCCGGAAGCCGCGGCGCGGCGGTATAATCATCGATCATGCTCAGCATCGGGTTGTCGGCGGTCTACGTGTTTGTCTGTCTCTTCCTGCTGGTCGTCGTCCTGCTGCAGCAGGGCAAGGGCGGCGACATTGCCGCCGCCTTCGGCGGCAGCGGCAGCCAGGCGGCCTTCGGGGCCCGCGCCGGCGCGACCGTGCTGACGCGCGCGACCACCGTGCTCGGCGCGCTGTTCATGGTCGGGGCGATGGTGCTCGCGATACTCGGGCAGCAAGGTCCGGGATCGCTCCTCAGCGGCATCGACGCGCCCGCCGCTCCCGCGCCCGCGGCCCAGACCGAGCCGGCCCCGGCCGAGGAGTCCGCGGACCCGCCGCAGTAGCCCGCCCTCCTGCCCGCGCGCGGCCGGCGCGCGTGTACAATGGTCGTAGCGTGGCCTGCGCTCGTGCGTGCAGAGCCTCGCGAAGACGGCGCGCGCCGCCTGTCGGCGACGGCCGCCCGGAAGCTCGCGGAAGTGGCGGAACTGGCAGACGCACCAGCTTGAGGGGCTGGCGGTGGCAACATCGTGGGGGTTCAAATCCCCCCTTCCGCACCAATTCCCACCCAGTCGAAAGCGCCCCGCGCGACCCTGTGCCGCAAGGCGTCAAGCGACGTCGTGTTTTCCGATCCACTCGCGCAACGCGGCGTCGATCCGTGTCTGCCAGCCCCGGCCGCCGGCCTTGAAGTGATCGATCACGTCCCGGGAGAGTCGGATGGTGGTCGATACCTTCGGGTTGGCGCTCGGCGGCCGGCCCCGGCGCACGGTCGCCTGCGCGAACTTCTCCGGCCAGCCGTCGGCGGCGAGGTCCGGCGCCGCGTCCGGATCAGAATCTCGGGCCGTAGAGCGTTCGTTCCCGTTCATTGGCCTTCCTCATGCTGATGATCCGATGCGTGCCGTCGCGCGGCGTCCAGACGAGGACAACCATCGCCTCGTCGAGGAACCCGATGGTGATGAAGCGCTCCTCGCCGTACTCCCACCGGTCATCGTCCACCGTCAACGTGGCGCCCGCGAGCACTTCCCCGGCCCGGGCCATGTCGAGTCCCCAGGCCGCGAGGGTGGCCGCGCGCTTCGCCGCGTCGAAGGCGATCGGCACGTTTCATGTTACTACGCTAAAACTATCGGGCACCCAGCGTAGCGCGCCGGAGGTGGCTGCCGCCGTCGGCCTGCCCCGCCCGTACCGCAGGTTAACAATGTCGCTACTGGGCCGGAAGACCGCGCCGGGCGCTGGCTCGGCAGCTCGCGGCGGGCCGGGAACCAGCCGCACTGCTTCAACCACGGTCGTCCTCGCTCGGAGCCGTCCACGTCCGTCGGGTTGGACCCTGCAACCCCTGCCGTTACGATCGACGCCGTGCCGGCGCCTGGGGGGAATCGGACAGGGAAGAGTGCGACGGCGGCGGCCGGCGGGCGCGCGCGGGACTACCTGCGCCTGCTGCGCCCGCACCAGTGGCTGAAGAACCTCCTCGTGTTCGCGCCGCTCGTTGCGGCGCACGAGACGCGGCCCGGGCCCTACGTGGTGGTGGCCGGGCTGTGCGCGGCGCTGACGGCATGCGCGGCCGGCACCTACGTCCTGAACGATCTGCTCGACCTGCCGCATGATCGCCGTCACCCGTGGCGGCGGCGGCGGCCGCTGGCGGCGGGCACGGTGCAGGCGCTGCCGGCGGGCTGTGTCGCGGGCGGGCTGGCGGCGGGCGGGCTGGCGGCGGCGTTCTGGCTGTCGGTCCCGGCGGGACGCTGGGTGCTGCTCTACGTGGCGGTGACGGCCGCCTATTCGCTGGCGCTGAAGCGCAAGCTCTTTGCCGACGTCATCGCGCTGGCCGTCCTCTTCACGCTGCGCGTGCTCGCCGGCGGCGCGGCGGCCGCCGTGCCCCTGTCGCCGTGGTTCCTGGCGTTCTCTGTGTTCGTCTTCCTGGCCCTGGCCGTCGCCAAGCGCCAGTCGGAGCTCCAGGCGCTGCGCGCGGCCGACCTGTCGGCTGCCGGCGGACGCGCCTATCGAGCGGAGGATCTGGCCGTGCTGGCGGCGCTCGGTGCGGCCAGCAGCTTTGCCGCGGTGCTGGTGCTCACGCTCTACGTCTCGAGCCCGGCGGTGAGCGAGCGCTACGCGCGGCCGGACTTCCTGTGGCTCGTCGGCCTGCTGCTGCTCTACTGGCTGGGGCGCGCGATGCTGCTCGCGAACCGCGGCGCGGTCGGCGACGATCCGGTAGTGTTCGCGCTGCGCGACCGAACGAGCTGGCTGGTCGGCGGCGGGATGCTGGCGCTGTTCGCCGCCGCGCTGTGAGGGACATGGTGCAGGTCTTGCCGGTGCAGGTCTTCGAACGGATGCGGATGCCATGAAGGGCATGAAGGGCTGGTCGGGACTGCTGCTGGCGACGCTGCTGGTCATCTACCTGCCGGGCCTCGGTCAGGGGTTCATCAAGGACGACTTCGTCTGGATTGCGTCGAACCAGTTGACGCGCCCGGCCGATCTGGTCGCGCCCTTCCTGCAGGCGCCCGACTTCTACCGGCCGCTCGTCCAGTTGAGCTTCGCGGCCGACTGGTGGCTGTTCGGCACCGAGCCGCTCGCCTACGGGCTCACGAACCTGGCCTTCCTGCTGGCGGCGGCCGCCGTGCTCGGGAGCCTGGCCGTCGAGCTCGGGATGACGCGCGGCAGCGCGCTCGTCGCCGCCGCGCTCTGGACCCTCAGCTTCCACGGCATCAACATGGCGCTGCTCTGGATGAGCGGCCGCACCGCGCTGCTCGCGACGCTGTTCGCGCTGCTCGCGGCCCGGGCGTTCGTGCGCGGCCGGGCGGTGCCCGCGGCCGCCTGGGCGTTGCTGGCCATGTTCTCGCGGGAGGACGCGGTGCTGCTGCCGTTCGTCCTGCTCGCCTGGGGCGCGCTGCCGCCGCCGGCTGCCGCCGGCGATCCGGACGGCGGGCGGATCGATCCGTGGCGCGCCGCGCGGCGCGCCTGGCCGCTGTTCGCCGTGCTCGCGGTCTATCTCGCCGCCCGCGCCGCGGCCGGGGGCATGACGCCCTGGACAGCCCCCGCGTTCTACCGCTTCACGCTGGATCCCGCGACCGTCGGCCGCAACGTGCTCGAGTACCTCGACCGGGCCGCCACGCTGCCGGTGGCGGCGACGCTGATCATGGCCCTGGCGGCCCGCACCCTGCCCCGGCCCACCGCGCGGCAATGGCGGCAGGTGACGCTGGGCGCGGTGTGGATGATCGGGGGCTACGCCCTGGCCATCGTGCTGCCGGTGCGCTCGAGCCTCTACGCCGTCGGGCCGGGGGCCGGCGCTGCGCTCGCGGGAGCCGCGCTGCTGGCAGCCGTCTGGGATCGCGCCGCGCCCGGCGCGCGCCGGCGCATGGTCGGCGCCGCGGCGCTGCTGGCCGTGCTGGCCGTGCCGGTGCACTGGTCGCGCAACGACCGCTGGGTGCAGTGGGCCAGGCTGTCCACGCACGTCCTGGACGAGATTGCGCCCGTCGCCGCGCGGCTGCCGCCGGACCGCGTCGTGCGGCTGGACGACGACCGCAGCGTCCGCACCAATCTCGACGCGGCGTTCGGGACGTTGATCGAGGAGGCCGTGCGGCTGCGCACGGGGATGGCGCGGCGCGTGTGGATCGAGCCGCCGGTGACGGCCTGGCGGGAGGCCGGGCTCGTCGCGCCGGCGCCGGAGGACGTGGCGGCCCGCTTCGCGCTCCGGGACGGCGTGCTGGCGCGCGTGGAGGCCGGCCCGTAGCAGCCCGCACCGGCGGCGGCCACTTGTCGGCGCTGGCGGTTACCGGTAGGCTATCGGCCAGTTTCCGGAGACCATCAGATGGCCCAAGTCACGATTACCGTCAACGGCAGGCGCCGCTCCGCCGACGTGGAGCCGCGCCTGCTCCTGGTCCATTTCCTGCGCGAGCACCTGAACCTGACGGGCGCGCACGTCGGCTGCGACACCAGCCAGTGCGGCGCCTGCACCGTGCTGCTCGACGGGCGGAGCGCGAAGTCGTGCACCATCTTCGCGGTCCAGGCCGACGGCGCCGAGGTCACCACGATCGAGGGGCTCGCGGACGGCGACCAGCTCCACCCGCTGCAGGAAGGGTTCTGGGAGGAGCACGGCCTGCAGTGCGGCTACTGCACGCCCGGCATGATCATGTCGGCCGTCAACCTGCTGAACGACAACCCGGCGCCGACGGAGCAGGACATCCGGGCCGGTCTCGACGGCAACCTGTGCCGCTGCACCGGCTACCAGCACATCGTCAACGCGGTGCAGCACGCCGCGGGCCGCACGCGGGAGGGGTAGGGCATGACGACCTCGCCGGTCCTGCCCAAGCTCGTCGGCCAGCGCGTCAAGCGGCGCGAGGATCCGCGTCTCATCCAGGGCCGCGGCACCTACGTGGACGACGTCAAGATCGCCGGTCTGCAGCACCTGGCGTTCAAGCGGAGCGACGTCGCGCACGGCCGCATCCTCGCCATCGACACCAGCGCCGCGGAGGCACTCGACGGCGTCGAGGCGGTCTTCACCGGCGCGCAGATCGCGGAGCTCCTCGGCCCGATGCCGATCGGGACGCCGTTCCCGTCGCCGGAGCACCGCGCGGTGGCCGCCGACACCGTCCGCTACGTCGGCGAGCCGGTCGCCGTCGTGGTGGCCCGCGACCGCTACGTCGCGCGCGACGCGGCCGACGCCATCACCGTCGACTACGAGACGCTGCCCGCCGTGGTTGACCCCGAGGAGGCGATGTCCGGCCGGCCGGCGCTGCTGCACGCCGACTTTCCGAACAACCACGCGGTCGGGCCGCTGCCGGCCGGCACCGGCGTCGGCGGCGACGGCACGGTGGACGACGCGGCCATCGACCAGGCGTTCGCGGATGCCGAGGTGGTGGTCTCGCAGCGCATGGTCAACCACCGGCTCGCGCCCACCTCGATCGAGCCGCGCGGCGTCGTGGCCCACTACGAGCCGGGCAAGGACACGCTGACCATCTGGTCGTCGACGCAGAACCCGCACATCCTGCGCACGTTCATCGCCTCGCTGACGGGCCTGGGCCAGGACCAGGTGCGCGCGATCGCGCCGGAGGTGGGCGGCGGATTCGGCTCGAAGATCAACATCTACGGCGAGGAGTACGTGGCGGCCGCGGTCTCGAGGCGGCTGGGCCTGCCGGTCAAGTGGGTGGAAGACCGCTCGGAGGCCTTCCTCACCACCATCCACGGGCGCGACATCCTCGCCTACGTCGATCTGGCGGCCCGGCGCGACGGCACGGTGCTCGGGCTGAAGCTGCGGCTCGTCGCCGACATCGGCGCCTACAACATGCTGCTGACCGCCGCCATCCCGACGCTGACGATGACGATGGCCAGCGCTACCTACGCCATCCCCGCCATCCGCGCGACGCTCACGGAGGTGTTCACCAACAAGACGCCGACGGACGCCTACCGCGGCGCGGGACGGCCCGAGGCAATCTACTTCGTGGAGCGGGGGATGGACATGCTCGCCCGCGAGCTGGGCATGGACCCGGCCGAGCTGCGCCGGCGGAACTTCATTCGGCCGGAGCAGTTTCCCTACACCACGCAGACAGGGGCAGTCTACGACTCGGGCGACTACGACAAGGTGCTCGACCGCGCGCTGGAGAAGGCGGGCTGGGAGCAGCTCAAGGCCGAGCGGGACGCCGCGCGGGCCGAGGGCCGGCTGGTCGGCCTGGGCTTGGCGATGTACGTCGAGATCTGCGGCGTCGGCCCGTCGTCGAGCCTGCCGACCGGCGGCTGGGAGCACGCCCAGGTGACCGTCGAGCGCGACGGGCGGATCAGCGCCACGACCGGAGCGTCGCCGCACGGCCAGGGCAACGAGACCACCTTCGCCCAGATGCTGGCCGACCAGTTCGGCGTGCCCTTCGACCACGTCACCATCCGGCACGGGGACACGGCGGTGGTCAAGCAGGGCATCGGCACCTTCGGCAGCCGGTCGCAGGCCGTGGGCGGCGCCGCGCTGCACCTGGCCGGCGGCAAGGTCAAGGCCAGGATGGCGAAGTTCGCGGCCGCGCTGCTCGAGGCCCACGAGGCCGACCTCGTCTTCGAGAACGGCCGCATCGCGGTCGCGGGAGCGCCCGCCGCGGCCAAGTCGTTCGCCGAGGTGGCGGCCTACGCGCACCGGCCCATCAAGCTGCCGGCCGGCCTCGAGCCGGGGCTGAGCGACGAGGCGTTCTTCGAGCCGAGCAACAACACCTATCCCTTCGGCTGCCACATCGCGATGCTGGAGATCGACCGCGACACCGGCGAGCCGCGCCTGCTCCGCATGGTCGCGGTCGACGACGCGGGCCACCTGATCAACCCCCTCATCGTCGAAGGCCAGATCCACGGCGGCCTGGCCCAGGGCATCGGGCAGGCCATGGTCGAGGAGGTCGTCTACGGCGCCGACGGGCAGCCGCTGACCGGCTCGTTCATGGACTACGCCATTCCGCGCGCGAGCGACTTCCCCCGCTTCGAGCTCGACAACACCGTGACGCCCACGCCGGTCAACCCGCTGGGCGCCAAGGGCGTCGGCGAAGCCGGCACCATCGGATCGACGCCGTGCGTCGTCTCGGCCGCTGTCGACGCACTGAGCGGCCTCGGCGTGAAGCACATCGACATGATGCTCCGGCCCGAGAGGCTGTGGCGCATCATTCATGGAGGACAGGCGTGATTCCGACCGCATTCGACTACGCGCGCGCGACGTCGCTCGACGACGCGATCGCGCGGCTCTCCGCCGCCGGCAGCGCCGGCAAGCTGCTCGCGGGCGGCCACAGCCTCGTCCCGCTGATGAAGCTGCGCCTGAGCGAGCCCGCCGTCCTCATCGACATCGGCCACATCCCGGACCTGGCGGGCGTCCGCGAGTCGGACGGCGTGATCGAGATCGGCGCCAACACCCGGCACCACGACGTGGCGACGTCGGCCCTGTTGCGCGAGCGCTGTCCCGTGGTCGCCGACACCGCGGCCGTCATCGGCGATCCGCAGGTCCGGAACCGGGGCACGCTGGGCGGCAGCCTGGCGCATGCCGACCCGGCTGCCGACTACCCCGCCGCCATGCTGGCGGTGGACGCCGACCTGCACCTGAAGGGACCCGGCGGGTGGCGGGTCGTGAAGGCCACCGACTTCTTCCAGGGCGTCTTCACGGTCGACCTCGCGGCGGACGAGATCCTTGCGAAGGTGACGTTCGCCCCGTCGCGCGCGTCGGCCTACGCCAAGCTCCACCAGCGCGCCTCGCGGTTCGCCATCGTGGGCGTGGCCGCCGCGCTCGAGATCGGCGGCGGCATCATCCGGACGGCCCGGATCGGCCTGACGGGCGCCGCGTCGTGTCCGTCGCGTCTGGCGGGCGTCGAGGCGGCGCTCGCGGGACAGCCCGCGACCGCCGCCGCCGCGGCCGCCGCCGCGCGGGGGGCCGGCGACGGCGTGAGCGAGCTGAACGCCGACATCCACGGCAGCGCCGAGTACCGCCGCGCGATGATCCCGGTCTTCACCCGCCGGGCGCTCGACGGCGCGCTGGCGCGCAGCGGCGGCTGAGGAACAGGGGCCGGGCGCCATGGCGATATCTCCCGTCCTGCCGAAGCTCGTCGGGCAGCGCGTCAAGCGGCGCGAGGACCCGCGCCTGATCCAGGGCCGCGGAACCTACGTCGACGACGTCAAGCTCGCGGGCATGCTGCACCTCGCGCTCAAGCGCAGCGACGTCGCGCACGGGCGCATCCTGTCCATCGACACCAGCGCCGCGGAGGCGCTCGACGGCGTCGAGGCGGTGTTCACCGGCGCGCAGATGGCGGAGATGGTCGGTCCGCTGCCGACGCTTCTCCCGTTTCCGGCGCCGGAGCGCCGCGCGGTGGCGGCCGACGTCGTCCGCTTCGTCGGCGAGCCGGTCGCCATCGTGGTGGCCCGCGACCGCTACGTCGCGCGGGATGCGGCCGACGCCATAGCGGTCGACTACGAGCCACTGCCGGTCGTGGTCGATCCCGAGCAGGCGATGACCGGCGAGCCCGTCGTGCTGCACGCCGACTTCCCGAACAACCTGATGCTCGCGTCGCTGCCGATGGGCACCGGCGTCGGGGCCGACGGCACGGTCGACGACACGGCCGTCGACCAGGCGTTCGCGGACGCCGAGGTGGTGATCTCGCAGCGCATGGTCAACCAGCGCCTCGCGCCGACGCCCCTCGAGCCGCGCGGCGTCGTGGCCCACTACGAGCCGGGCAAGGAGACACTGACCATCTGGTCGTCGACCCAGTCCCCGCACCTGCTGCGGACGTTCATCGCCTCGATGAACGGCATGGGCGAGGACCAGGTGCGCGCCATCGCTCCGGAGGTGGGCGGCGGCTTCGGCTGCAAGTCGGCCGGCTCCGCCGAGGAATGCGTGACGGCCGCGGTCTCGAGGCGCCTGGGCGTTCCGATCAAGTGGGTGGAGGAGCGCTCGGAAGCGTTCCTGGCGACCAACCACGGCCGCGACCTCATCGGCTACGTCGACCTCGCGGCGCGCCGGGACGGGACCGTCCTCGGGCTGAAGCTGCGGATCGTCGCCGACGTCGGCGCCTACAACATGATCTTCACCGCCGCCATCCCCACGTCCACGATGACGATGGCGAGCGGCAACTACGACATCCCGGCCATCCGCGCGACGCTCACCGAGGTGTTCACGAACAAGACCCCGACGGACGCCTACCGCGGCGCGGGCCGCCCGGAGGGAATCTATTTCCTGGAGCGGGCGATGGACATGCTGGCCCGCGAGCTGGGGATGGATCCGGCCGAGCTGCGGCGGAAAAACTTCATCCGGCCGGAGCAGTTTCCCCACGCCACCCAGACCGGCGTCGTGTACGACTCGGGCGACTACGACAAGGCGCTCGACCGGGCGCTGGAGAACGCCGGCTGGGAGCAGCTCAAGACCGAGCGGGACGCCGCGCGCGCCGAGGGCCGGCTGGTCGGGCTGGGTCTGTCGATGTACGTCGAGGTCTGCGGCGTGGGCCCCTCCGCGTCGCTGCCGATGGGGGGCTGGGAGCACTCGCAGGTCACCGTCGAGCGCGACGGGCGGATCAGCGCCACCACCGGCGCCTCCCCGCACGGGCAGGGCAACGAGACCACCTTCGCCCAGATGCTCGCCGACCAGTTCGGGGTGCCGCTGGAGCACGTCCGGATCCACCACGGCGACACGGCGGTGGTGAAGCAGGGCAGCCTGGGCACGGGCGGCAGCCGCTCGCAGGCGGTGGGCGGGGCCGCCATGCACCTGGCCGGCGGCAAGGTCAAGACCAAGATGGCGAAATTCGCCGCGCTGCTGCTCGAGGCGCACGAGGCCGACCTGGTCTTCGAGAACGGCCGCATCGGCGTCAAGGGCGCCCCGTCGGCCGCGAAGACGTTCGCCGAGGTGGCGGCGTACGCCTACCGGCCGATCAGGCTGCCCGAGGGGCTCGAGCCGGGCCTGAGCGAGGAAGCGTTCTTCGAGCCGGCCAACAACACCTACCCGTTCGGCTGCAACATCGCGCTGCTCGAGGTGGATCGCGACACCGGCGAGCCGCGGCTGCTGCGGCTGGTGGCGGTGGATGACGCGGGCCACCTGATCAACCCGCTGATCGTCGAGGGCCAGGTGCACGGCGGCCTGGCCCAGGGCATCGGGCAGGCGCTGATCGAGGAGGTGGTCTACGGCGGCGACGGCCAGCCGCTGACGGGCTCGCTGATGGACTACGCGCTGCCGCGCGCGAGCGACTTCCCGCGCTTCGAGCTGGACGCCACCGTGACGCCGACGCCGTTGAACCCGCTGGGCGCCAAGGGCATCGGCGAGGCGGGCACGATCGGCTCCACGCCGTGCGTCGTCGCGGCGGCCGTCGATGCCCTGAGCGGGTTCGGCGTGCGCCACATCGACATGCTGCTGCGGCCCGAGAAGCTCTGGCGCATCATCCACAGGGCGCGAGACTGATCGATCCGGCGCCCCCGTGCGGCGCCGGCCGTGAGACGATACACACCATGCGCTACCACGTTTCGCTGCTCATCGCCGCCGTCGCGGTCGTCGCCGCCACCGCGCCGCTGGCCGCCAGCGACTGGCCGGAGTGGCGCGGCGCCGGCCGCCTGGGGGTCTGGACCGACACCGGCGTCCTCGACGAGTTTCCCGCGGGCGGACTGACCGCCGCCTGGCGCGTGCCGATCGGCGGGGGCTACGCGGGCCCGTCCGTGGCGGACGGCCGCGTCTTCGTGACCGACGCGCGGCGCGCGGACCCGCGCAGCACGGCGGTGGTCGAGCGCCTGCTGGCCCTGGACGAGGAAACCGGCGAGGTCCTCTGGACCCGCGAGTGGGACACCAACTACGCCGGGCTGCAGCTCATCTACGCGACCGGCCCGCGCGCCACGCCGACCGTGGACGGCGACCGCGTCTACGCTGTCGGCGCCACGGGCAACCTGCTGGCGCTCCGCGTGGCGGACGGCAGCGTGCTGTGGCGGACGGACTACGTCCGCGACTTCAACGCCGCCATCCCCTCGTGGGGCATCTCCGGCGCGCCGCTCGTGGACGGCGACCGGCTCATCAGTCTCGTCGGCGGCGAGCCGGACGCCAAGGTCGTCGCCTTCGACAAGCTGACCGGCGAGGTCCTCTGGCAGGCCCTCTCCTCCGACTGGGAGCCCGGCTACACGGCGCCGATCCTGATCGACGCGGCCGGCACCCGGCAGCTCATCGTCTGGCACCCGCGCGCGATCAGCTCGCTCGACCCCGAGACCGGCGCGGTCTACTGGGAGGTGCCCCACATCGTCGACATGGGCATGACGATCTCGACCGTCGTGCGGAGCGGGCCGTACCTGCTCGTGACCTCCCAGTGGGGCGGCGCCGTCATGCTGCGGCTGGCCGAGTCGCATCCCGACGCGGCGCTGGTCTGGGAGGGCGTCGGCCAGAGCGACCCGGAGTACGGCCGCGTCTTCGACACGATCGACTCGGTGATGGGCACGCCCGTCATCGACGGCGACTACGTGTACGGGGTCGACGGACACGGCGTGCTCCGCTGCCTGGAGCTCAGGACGGGCCGGCGCGTCTGGGAGACCGACGCCCTGATCGGCGCCCGCGCCAATCACGCCACCGCGTTCATCGTGCGGCACGGGGACCGCTACTTCATCAATACGGACGTGGGCGAACTCGTGATCGCGCGGCTCTCGCCGGCGGGCTACGACGAGATCAGCCGCACGCACCTGATCGACCCGACCAGTCCGGTCACGCGGCGCCGCCCCCAGGGGCAGGGTCCCGTCGTGCACTGGTCGCACCCGGCGTATGCGAACCGCCACATCATCACGCGCAACGATGAAGAGATCGTCCGCTTCTCCCTGGCCCGGACCCGGTAGCCGGTCGGCTCCGGACCGGGACCCGCGGCGCCCCGTCCGGTCGGCCGCGGCGCGCGCGGCGACGGCCCTGGCGCTCGCTGCGGCGGGCGCCCTCGCGCTGGGCGTGCACGCGGCCGCGGCCGGCGGGGCTCAGCAGGACGGCGGCGCGCCGCGGCTGATCGCGGTGATCGGCGATCTGCACCTGGGCGGCGGACGGGACGCCGGCGGCGGGTGGCAGGCCGGCGAGGACTTCCGCTGGGCGGACGAGTTCGAGGGCTTCCTGCGGGCGCTCGACGCGGAGGGCGCGGGGGCCGCCGATCTCGTCCTGAACGGCGACACGTTCGAGCTGGCGTCACCCGACTGCGTCCGCGACGATCCCGCGCTGGGGTGCACGGAGGCGGAGGCCCTGGCCGTGCTCGAGCGGGTGCTGGCGGCGCACGCGCTCGAGGTCGACGCGCTGGCCGCCTTCGCCCGCGCCGGCTCGAACCGCGTCGTCGTGGTGCCGGGCGATCGGGACGCCGCCCTGCTCTTCCCCGCGGTGCGCGCCCGCGTCGAGCAGGCGCTGGGGGCGCCCCGCGCGGAAGTGGCCGCGGCCGGCGCGTGGGCGTCGTCCGACGGGCAGGTGTACGTCGAGCACGGGCACCAGATAGGCTGGCGCGCGGACCGCTTCGCCGACTGGCCGGCGCCCTTCATCGAACGCGCCGGCCGGCGTCACCTCGAGCGGCCGTGGGGCGCCCGCACGGCCGGCGCCCTGCTCCGCGAGCACGAGCAGCGCTATCCGGTCGTGGACAACTTCGCGGACCTCGGCGCGGGGCTGACGCGCGCGCTCGCGGCCGCCGGCGCGACCGACCTCGGCGCGGCGGCGGCCGACCTGGTGCGCTACGTGCTCTTCCGGATGCCGTGGCAGCAGTTCCGCGTCGATCTCGACGTCGGCGACGTGCAGCCGCCCGCGTGGGACCTGGCGGCCGTGCGCGGGCAGGGGCCCGCGTTCCTGGCGGACTCGCTGCCGGACGACGATCCGTTCGAGCCCCTGGCGCGGCAGGCCCTGGAGGCCGGCAGCCTCGCGGCGCTGATGGACGCTCTGGACAACGACGAGCTGACCGCTCTCTGCGACTATCGCGCCGCCCTGCGCCGGGCGCGCCGGCGTTTCGAGCGCTACCTCACCCAGACCGATCCCCTGGGCCCGCCGGTGGCGGAGTGCCCCCGCCTGCCGGACAGCCGCGGCGGACAGTTCGACTACTTCTGGCGGACGCGCGACCTGATCTACGGCCGCAGACTGGAGGCCGTGCAGGCGAGCCTGCCGGACGCCGAACGGCCCATTGCCGTCTTCGTCCACGGCCACACGCAACTGGTCGACTGGCGGCAGCGCGTCCTGCTGTCGACCAGCCAGGGCCGGCCCGTCATCGTCGACGGCTTCTCACCCGTGCGCAACGCGCTCACGCCGGTGGTGATCAACGGCGGCGCGTGGCAACGGACCATCACGCCCGTCGAGTTCGCCCGGCTGCGGGACGCGCACGGCCTCTCGGACGCCGAGCTCCTGCACGCGTTGCGCCCGGAGCACCTCGCGCCCTGCTACAGCTTCGTCCGGATCGAACCCTATGAGCGGTCGCCCGCCCCGCCGGTCGTCCGCTACTGGCGGCAGGCGGAGAGCGGCGCCTGGGAGTTCGCCGCCGAATGCGGCCGGGCGCCCGAGCTGTAGGCACGCCGCGGCCACCCCGCCATGACGGCAGGTTCACGCCCAGTCACGCCAGGACCGGACATCGACCCCGCGGCGGACGTAGCTCTCGGTCCCGCCGTAGACGAGCGTGGCCGGTACGGCCGGTTCCGCGAGGGAGCGCCAGTGGGCGATGCCCTTGAAGAAGTCGCCGCCCACCGTTTCTCCTGACTTCATCTCCACCAGGTGCGGGCCCTGCGGCGTATCGACGACGAGGTCGATCTCGTTGCCCCGCTGGTCGCGCCAGTGATACAGGTCCGGCGGCTCGCCGGCGTTGCAGCCGACCTTGAGCGCCTCGGCGATGACCAGGTTCTCGAACACGGCCCCGCGCGCGGCGTGGCTGGCGAGCTGTTCGGCGTCCCGGATGCGCAGCAGCCAGCACAGCAGTCCCGTGTCCACGAAATAGAGCTTGCGGCGCTTCGTCAGCCGCTTGTTGAAGCTCCGGTGGTACGGCGGGAGCAGAAACGTCACGTAGCTGGCCTCGAGCACCGACAGCCAGCGGCGAGCCGTGTCGTGGCTGACGCCGCAGTCGTTGCCGAGACTCGACAGGTTCAGCAACCCGCCGGCCCGGCCGGCGCACAGCCGGACGAAGCGGCCGAACGCCTCCAGGTCGCCGACCTGCGTCAGGTCGCGCACGTCGCGTTCCAGGTAGGTCTGGAAGTACTGGGCCAGCCACTCGCCCGGATCGAGCCCGACGTCGTGAATGCGCGGGTAGAAACCGCGCACGGCGTGGTCCGTCCAGGCGCCCGCGGGAGCCGGCGTCCGGGCGCCGCCAGCCAGCAGGTCGTCCACGGCCCGCGCCTCCCGGCGCGTCAGCTCGGCCAGCGAGAACGGCAGCAGGCGGGCCAGGCGCACCCGTCCCGCCAGCGACTGCGAGATGCTCCGCAGCAGCAGGAAGTTGCGGGAGCCGGAGAGCAGGAATCGGCCGGGCGCCGGCTCCGCATCGACCATCGTCTGGATGTACGAGAACAGATCGGGCGCTCGCTGCGCCTCGTCCAGGATCACCGGCCCGTCGAAGCGGCCCAGGAAACCGCGGGGATCCTCCAGGGCGAACGCGCGCTCGTCCGGGGCTTCGAGCGAGACGTAGCGGTGACGCGGAAAGGTGCGCCGCAGCAGCGTCGTCTTCCCGGATTGGCGCGGCCCGTTCACCGATACCACGGGGTACTGCGCCGCCGCCCGTTCGACCGTCGCCGCGAGGTGCCGTGGAATCACGCGGAAGTGTACATAGTGACGATCCGATCTTCAAACTGCATGGGATCCACCGCCTGGATTGTAGAGCTCATCGCCCCACTCGCCCCACCGGGACTGTTTCGACCAGATCCTGGTGGCCCCTACGTTGCCTCGTCGCGCCCGCCGCCTCCGCGGCCCCCGAGCGCCTCCACCAGGGTGATCAGCGCCGACAGGTCGTCGCGTCCCCGGCCCTGCCCGTGGAGGCCGTTGACGAGCTGCATCGTGACGGCGCCGGCCGGGAGCGCGACGCCCAGCTCGTGCGCCAGGCCGAGGACGATGTCGAGATCCTTGTGGTACAGGCGGCTCTCGATGCCCGCGTCGAAGTCGCGCCGCGCCATCCGGTCGCCGAAGAAGTCGAGCACGCGGCTCGACGCCATGCCGGCCAGCAGCGCCTCGCGGACCTGCGCGGGGTCGAGCCCGGCCCGCCGCGCCAGCGTCAACGCCTCCGACACGCCCTGCGCCGTCACCAGCAGCAGGAGCTGATTGCACGCCTTCGTCGCCTGGCCCGCGCCGTGGCCGCCCATGTGACGCACCGCCGCGCCGAGACAGTCGAGCAGCGGCCGGACGCGCGCCAGGACGTCGGCCCGCCCCCCCACCATGATCGAGAGCGTCGCGTCGCGGGCCCCCTGCGGTCCGCCCGAGACCGGCGCGTCGAGCATATCGACGCCGCGCGCGGCCAGCGCCGCCGCGATCGTCCGGGTCGCCGCCGGATCGATGGTGCTCGTATCGATGACCACGCTGCCGGGCCGCGCGCCGTGCACGACCCCGCCGGCGCCGAGCAGGACCGACTCCACGTCGGCGGTCCCGGTCACCATCGTGAAGACCGCGTCGCAGCCGGCGGCCAGCTCGGCCGGGGTCGCCGCGACCGCCGCGCCCTGGTCGACCAGCGGCCCGCGCGACGCGGCGCGCCGTGCGTAGACGGTCACCTCGTGGCCGCCGTGCAGCAGGTTGGCCGCCATCGGGCGCCCCATCACGCCGAGACCGATGAATCCGACCCGCATCGTTCATCCTCCCCTCGCGGGCCGCGCCCGCCGCGGCGCGCCGACCGGCGGGCCATCGCGCCCGTCACGAGGCCGGCGGGGCCGGCCCCGGGCCGCGCGGATGGCGGGCGTGGAGCCGGGCGGATACGATACCATTGGCGCCGACACGCAGAGGGAGGGAGACAATGAGTCATCGAGACGCCCGGCACGCGATGAGCGCGGTGCTCGCCGGTCTCGCAGTGTTGCTCATGCACGCCATGCCTGCCACAGCCCAGGACCGGATGCCCCCGATTCCGGAAGATCAGATGACGGCCGAGCAGAAGGCGGCCGTCGAGGAGTTCAAGCGCGTACGCCAGCGGCCGAACATCAGCGGGCCGTTCGTGCCGCTGCTCAGGAGCCCCGAGATGTTGAGCCGCGCGCGCAACGTCGGGGACCATGCGCGGTACAACACCGTGCTCCCGCCGCGGCTCAGCGAGATGGTGATTCTGATCACCGCGCGCCACTGGACGCAGAACTACGAATGGGCGGCGCACGCGTCGATCGCCGAGAGCGAGGGGCTCGACCCGGCGATCATCGCGGCCATCGCCGACGGCCGGCGTCCCGCGTCGATGGCCGACGACGAGGCGGTGCTCTACGACTTCTGCACCGAGCTGTTCCACAACCAGCGGGTCAGCGACCCGACCTACGCCCGCATGGTCGCGGCGTTCGAGGAGATCGGCGTCATCGACACCATTGGCATCATGGGCTACTACTCGCTGCTGGCGATGGTGATGAACACCGCGCGCACGCCGCTCCGGGAGGGCGTCGAGCCGGGGCTCGCGCCGTTCCCGAAATAACCGGGAGGGGGATTGCCATGCGTTGCCGACTCGCCGCGCGCGCCGTGGTTTCGGTCGCGGCCGCCGCGTTGCTGGCGGCCGTCGCCGGCGGCGGATTGCCGACCGCGGCCGGGCAGGCCGCCGCGCCCGCATCGTGCGCGGCGCTGACCGCGCTCAAGCTGCCGGACACCACCATCACCGCCGCGGAGCGCGTGCCGGCCGGATCGTTCACGCCGGCGGCCGGGGGGGCGCCCGTGGAGGTGCCGGCCTTCTGCCGCGCGGTGGGCCGCACGACGCCGGCGATCCACTTCGAGGTCTGGCTGCCGCAGGAGAGCTGGAACGGCAAGTTCCAGGGCATCGGCAACGGCGGCATGGCCGGCTCGCTGTACTACGACCGGCTGGCCGCCGCGCTGGCCCGCGGCTACGCCGCGGCCGCCACCGACACCGGCCACGTGACCGAGAACACCTTCGACGCCACGTGGGCCGTCGGCCGGCCGGATCTCGTCGCCGACTTCGGGCACCGCGCGCTGCACCTCACCACCGTCAACGCCAAGGCGATCACCGAGGCCTACTACGGCGCGCCGCCCGCCTACTCCTACTACGTGGGGTGCTCCAAGGGCGGGCAGCAGGGGCTGATGGAGGCGCAGCGGTATCCGGACGACTACGACGGGCTCGTCGCCGGCAACCCCGCCCACGACTGGACGCGCTTCTACGCCGGCGCGCACCTCTGGTACGCGCAGGCCACGCTCGCGGATCCCGAGAGCTACATTCCGGCCGAGAAGCTGCCGCTGCTGGCCGGTGCGGTCGATGCCGCGTGCGACGCGCTCGACGGCATCGAGGACGGCGTGCTCGACGACCCGCGCCGGTGCCGCTTCGACCCCGCCGAGCTGACGTGCGCCGCAGGCCGGGACGACGCCACGTGCCTCACGCCCAAGCAGGTGGACGCGGTGCGCGCCATCTGGTCCGGCAGCCGCAACCGGCGCGGCGAGCCGCTGTACCCGGGCCTGGTTCCCAGCGGCGAGGCCACACCCGGCGGGTGGGCGCGGTGGGTCACCGGCGACGCGCCGTTCACCAGCCTGCACTGGCTCGCGGCGGAGGGCTTCTTCCGCCACATGGTGTTCGAGGATCCGGACTGGGACTTCCGGTCGTTCGACTACGACGAGGACATGGCCGTCGCCCTCGAGAAGGTCGGCCACGACCTCGACGCCGCGGATCCGGACCTGCGGCCGCTGCGCGACCGGGGCGGCAAGCTGATCGTCTACCACGGCTGGAGCGACGCCGACATCTCGCCGCTGGGATCGATCGACTACTACGAGGACGTCGTCTCGCTGATCGGTGCGGGGCAGGACCGGGAGACGGCGCTGGCAAGCACGCGCGACTTCTTCCGCCTGTTCATGGCGCCCGGCATGGGGCACTGCCGGGGCGGTCCCGGCCCCGATCGGTTCGACGCGCTGACGGCCCTCGAGCGCTGGGTGGAGCTGGGCGAGGCGCCGGCCCGAATCGTGGCGTCGCGCGTCAGGGACGGCGCGGTCGACCGCACCCGGCCCCTCTGCCCGTATCCCGAGGTCGCCAGGTGGAACGGCCGCGGCAGCACCGACGAGGCCGAGAACTTCGCCTGCGTCCCGGCGTCCGGGGAGCGCTAGGAGTCTGCTTCGGCCACCGCGCGGTCGGCGCGTTCCTGCACGGTGCCGGGCACCCCGAGCCTGGTGTTCGCGCCCAGCTCCGCGAGGAGCGCGGCCGTGTCCGGGAACGCCTGGAACTGGAACGACTGCTTGGAGCCCTCCGCGAGACGGAACGGCGTGCGGCCGCGGAAGTCCCGCGCATCGATGTCGGCGCCCTGACCCACGAGGTACTCCACCACCTCGTTCAGCCCGCGGAACGCGGCGCCGTGCAGCGCGCTGAAGTCGGCCTCGTTCACCGCGTTGATGTCGGCGCCCGCCGCCAGCAGCAACCGCACGGCCGCCTCCGCGCCGGGCGAGCGGGTGCCGCGCGTCTGATTCGGCCGGAACGTCGAGCGGCCGAGGCCGGCCGCCGCCATGAACGGCGTGGTGCCGTCGTCCGTCGTCAGGCTCTGATCGGCGCCCGCGGCAAGCAGGGCCTCGATGACCGCGGCGCCGGCGCGGGCGTGCGACTCCGCATCCGCCGTGCCGGCGCGCCGGTAGAACCCGCTGCCGGCCGCATCGAAGGCCGCCACCCACAGCGGCGTGGCGCCGCGCAGGTTGCCGGTGCCGCACGCGAACCGCTCGAACGCTCCCTTCTTCGGGTAGCCGATGTACTCCATCAGCATGGCCGTGGTGGTGATCCGCCGATTCGGGTCGGCGCCGTGGCGCAGCAAGGCCTCGACCAGCGCCGGCCGGCGGTCGGGGTCGAGGCTCACCCGGCCGTTGTCGCGCCGGCCGCCCGACCTGCGCCCGGCGCCGTGGCTCCGGTCCCAGTCGATCAGCCAGCGGTCGACGACGCCCGCCGCCGCGTGCAGGGCCGAAACCCCGGCCATCGTGCCGTTCGGATCGGCGCCCCGCTCGAGCAGGAACCGCGCGAAGTCGTCGCGCCCGTGGATGATGGCGAACGGCAGTGCGTGCGTCCCGTCCGAGCCGACGCCGTCGACATCGGCACCGGCGGCGAGCAGCAGTTGCGCGGTGTCGATGTCGCCGTTGCGCGCGGCGGTCAGCAGCGGCGTCAGGCCCTTGGCGGTGGACGCATGAACGTCGGCGCCGCTCTCCAGCAGCAGCCGCACGATGTCCCGATGGGGTGCCTCCACCGCCCACATCAGGGCCGTGGCCGACAGCTTGACCGTAGCGGCGTTCACGTCGGCGCCTGCCGCCAGCAGCGCGCGGACGGTCGCGCCGCTGCCCGTGCGCGCGGCCACCATCAGCGGCGTCAAGCCGCTGGTCTGCGCCGCGTTCGCGTCCGCGCCCGCCGCCAGCAGCACCGGAACCAGGACCCTGCTCGCGTTCTCGGCCGCCCGGCTGAGCGGCGTCACGCCGTGGTCGTCGGCCGCGTTCACGTCGGCGCCCGCTGCCAGCAGCAGGCGGACCGCCTCGTGGTCGTCCCAGTGCGCGGCCCACAGCAGCGCCGTCGCACCGTCCGCGCGGCGCACGTCGACGTCGGCGCCCGCGTCCAGGAGCGTCCGCAGTCCTGCCAGGTCCTGCCGGGCGGCCGCATCGACGAGCCGGAGATCGGGAGCCGCCGCCGTCACGCCGGCGGTGACCACCAGGACGGCCACGAACAGTGCCCCTGCCTGCCGAAGGATCCTTGCAGCCATCGTTCCATCCTCCTGACCGGAAATCGTCAGACGGGATGCCGCCGCGTCAGGGAACCGTGACGTCGGTCACCGCGCGGTCGGCCCGCTCCTGAACCGTGCCGGGCACGCCGAGCCGGGTGTCGGCGCCCAGCTCCGCCAGCAGCGCCGCCGTCTCCGGGAACGCCTGGAACTGGAACGACTGCTTCGAGCCCTCGGCCAGGCGGAACGGCGTCCTCCCGCGGTAGTCGCGGGCGTCGATGTCGGCGCCGTGCGCGACCAGGTACTCCACCACCTCGTTGAGGCCGCGGAACGCCGCGCCGTGCAGGGCGGTGAAATCGGCTTCGTTGACCGCGTTGATCTCGGCCCCCGCCTCCAGCAGCGCGCGCGTCGCCTCCTCGGCGCCGCGCGAGCGCATGCCGCGCGTCCAGTTCGGCCGGAACGTCGAGCGGCCGAGGCCGGCCGCCACCATGAACGGCGTGGTGCCGTCCTCGGTCGTGAGCGACTGGTCGGCGCCCGCGTCGCGCAGGACCTGCACGATCTCGGCGCTGCTCTCGACGCGATAGTTCTCCGAGCCGGCAGCGCTGCTGCGGTACGCGCCTTCCGAGGCGGCCCCGAATGCCGCCACCCAGAGCGCGGTGGCGCCGCGCAGGTCGCCGGTGCCGCACGCGAACCGCTCGAACGCCCCCTTCTTCGGATAGCCGATGTAGTTCATCAGCATGGCCGACGTCGCGATGCGGCCGTTGGGGTCGGCGCCGGCCGCCAGCAGTGCTCTGACGAGCGGCAGGCGCTGCTCGGCCGTCAGGTAGATCCGGCCGCCGCGCGAGCGGTAGCGGCTGACGTAGCGGGCGTCGCCGTGCCGCTGGTCCCAGCCGGCGAGCCAGGTGTCGACGTTGCCGGCGGCGGCCGCCAGCGCGGGAATGCCGTCGATCCGGCTGTTGGGGTCGGCGCCGTTCTCGAGCAGGAACAGCGCGAAGTCGTCGTGGCCGTCAACGACGGCGAACGGCAGCGGGTAGGTGCCGTCCGCACCGGGCCGGTTGACGTCGGCGCCGGCCGCCAACAGCAGCCGCGCCGTCTCGATGTCGCCCTGCTGCGCCGCCGTCAGCAGCGGCGTCATGCCCTTGGTGGTGGAGGCCTCGACGTCGGCGCCGCTCTCGAGGAGCGCCGTGACGATGGCGCGGTGGGGCGCGGCGACGGCCCACATCAGCGCGGTCGCCCCCTGCTCGGCGGTCGCCGCGTTGACGTCCGCCCCGTGCTCGAGGAGCACCCGGACCACGTCGACGCTCCCGGTGCGCGACGCCACCATCAGCGGCGTCAGGCCGCTGCGCTGCGCCGCGTGCGCGTCGGCGCCCGCCGCCAGCAGCACGTCGACCAGCGCTCCGCTCGCGTTCTCGGCCGCGCGCGCCAGCGGCGTGACGCCATGGTCGTCGGCGGCGTTCGGATCGGCGCCCGCCGCCAGCAGCAGCCGGGCGGTCTGCACGTCGTCCCAGTGCGCCGCCCAGAGCAGGGCCGTCACGCCGTCCGCCCGGCGGGCGCCGACATCGACCCCCTGGTCGAGCAGCGCCCGCACCCCCGCGGCGTCCTGCCGCGCCGCCGCGTCGACCAGTCGCAGGTCGGGCGTCTCCGCCGCGGCAAGACCGGCCGCCGCGACAAGCAGGCCCGCCAGCACGCCGCCAACTGCCATCCGCCGAGTGCCTGTGGACTTCACCATGCGCCTCCTGGCTTCAATCGGACGGAGCTTCAATCGGACGGGGCTGCGCCCCGAACCCCCGGCGTTCGCTTGCGGGGACCCCGCTGCCCCGCGCCGCTTCCGCCGAGGCGCGCTGTGCGCAGCTTCCATCCGACGGGGCTGCGCCCCGAACCCCCGGTGTTCGCTTGCGGGGACCCCTTCGCCCCGCGCCGCTTCCGCCGAGGCGCGCTGTGCGCAGCTTCCATCCGACGGGGCTGCGCCCCGAACCCCCGGTGTTCGCTTGCGGGGACCCCTTCGCCCCGCGCCGCTTCCGCCGAGGCGCGCTGTGCGCGGCTTCCATCCGACGGGGCTGCGCCCCGAACCCCCCGGCGTTCGCTTGCGGGGACCCCGCTGCCCCGCGCCGCTTCCGCCGAGGCGCGCTGTGCGCGCCTTCCATCCGACGGGGCTGCGCCCCGAACCCCCCGGCGTTCGCTTGCGGGGACCCCGCTGCCCCGCGCCGCTTCCGCCGAGGCGCGCTGTGCGCGCCTTCCATCCGACGGGGCTGCGCCCCGAACCCCCCGGCGTTCGCTTGCGGGGACCCCGCTGCCCCGCGCCGCTTCCGCCGAGGCGCGCTGTGCGCGCCTTTGCGGCGGTCAGTCGCCGGACCAAGGCTTCAGGCGGAACGCGTCGGCGGCGGCCGGATCGGGCTCGCGGTAGGCGGCGTGGCAGGCCTGGCAGGCCGCGTCGACCGCGCTCAGGGCCGCGCTGACGGCGGCCGGGTCGATCGTCAGCTCCGACAGCGCCACGTCGAGATCGTCGAGGCGGCCGGTCGCCGCACGCACCATGCCAATCGCATCGTCGCGCTCGTTCTTCCGCCAGAAGGTGATCGTGGGCGACAACTGCTCGCGCGCCCGCGTCACCCGTACCTTCGCCTCCTCGAAATCGCCCGCCTCGACCATGCGGGTCAGCAGCGAGAACTGCCGCCCGACCCCTTTCATCGCCTCGTCGAGGTCGTCCCCGCTGAAGAGCGGATAGTCCTGGGCCAGCACCGCGCCGCCCGTGCACAACACCATTGCCGCCGCCAGATATCGCATCGTAGTTTCTAGTCCCCTCGAGTCACGGAACCAGCGCGTCCGCCACCGCCCGGTCGGCGCGTTCCTGCACCGTGCCGGGCACACCGAGCCGGGTGTTGGCGCCCAGCCCGGCGAGCAGCGCCGCCGTCTCGGGAAACGCCTGGAACTGGAACGACTGCTTCGAGCCCTCCGCCAACCGGTACGGCGTCCGGCCGCGGTAGTCGCGGGCGTCGATGTCCGCTCCCCCGGCCACGAGGTACTCGACCACCTCGTTCAGGCCGCGGTACGCCGCGCCGTGCAGCGCGGTGAAGTCCGCCTCGTTGACCGCGTCGATCTCGGCCCCCGCCTCCAGCAGCACCCGCACCGCCGCCTCGGCTCCGCGCGAGCGGAGGCCGCGCTTGAGGTCGGGCCGGAAGGTGCACTGGCCCAGGCCGGCCGCCGCCATCAGCGGCGTCGTCCCGTCGTCGATGGCGAGCGACGGATCGGCCCCGGCCGCGAGCAGCCGCGCGATGATTGCGGCGTGATGCCTCGCGTTGTCGCGATCCACGGCCTCCGGCACCGGCACGTAGCCCTGGCCGTTGGCGTCGTGCGCCGCCACCCACAGCGGCGTGGCGCCGCGCAGGTCGCCGGTCCCGCACGAGAACGACTCGAACGCGCCCTTCGTCGGGTAGCCGATGTAGTCCATCAGCATCACCGACGTACCGATGCGCGCGTCGGGATCGGCGCCGGCCGCGAGCAACGCCTCCACGAGCGGCAGGCGCTGCGCCGGCGTGAGGTAGATCCGGCCGCCCCCGGCGCGCTCGCGGACGGCGTACTGGGCGCCGCCATGCTCGCGGTCCCAGTGGAAGGTCCAGGGGTCGGTGTTGCCGGCCGCGGCGGCCAGCGCGGGGATGCCGCCGATCGTCCGGTTGGGGTCGGCGCCCTGCTCGATCAGGAACAGGGCGAACTGGTCGTGGCCGTCGACGATGGCGAACGGCAGCGGGTACGTCCCGTCCGCGCCCGCCTGGTTCACGTCCGCCCCGGCCGATATCAGCAGCCGCGCGGTCCCGATGTCGCCCTGCTGCGCCGCGGTCAGCAGCGGCGTCATGCCCTTGCCGGTGGAGACGCCGACGTCCGCGCCGCCCTCGAGCAGCCGTTCCACGACGATGCGGTGCGCCGCCGCGACGGCCCACATCAGCGCCGTGGCCCCGGTCTCGGCCGTCGCCGCGTTGACGTCGGCGCCGTGTGCCAGGAGGGCCCGGACGACCTCGATGCTGCCCGTGCGCGCGGCGATCATCAGCGCCGTCAGTCCGCTGGCCTGCGCGGCGTTGGGATTGGCCCCGCCCGCCAGCAGCATGTCGACGGTGGCGGCGCTCGCGTTCTCGCTGGCCCGCATCAGCGGCGTCACGCCGTAGTCGTCGGCGGCGTTGACGTCGGCGCCGGCGTCGACGAGCAGCCCGACCGTCTCCCGATCGTCCCAGTGGGCCGCCCAGAGCAGCGCCGTCACGCCGTCCGCGCGGCGCTGGTCCACGTCGGCGCCGCCGCGCAGCAGCGCCCGGACTGCCTGCGCGTCCTGGCGGGCCGCCGCGTCGACCAGGCGATCCTCCGCCGCGGCCGGCCCGGCCGCCAGGCTGCAGAGCACGACCGCCAGCACCGCGCGCCGGGCGTCGGCGGCTGCCGCGAAGCCACTTCTCAACGTGTCGGAAATCGGCATGAAAATCGGCTCCGCTATTATATGCGGGGGCCTGCGCCTCCTTCGCAACGTTTTTCTTGTGCCCGCCAGGGCGCCGTCTGTTAGATAATAGGCAATCTGTCTCCAGGGTTGATGACCATGTCAAGAATGCGCGGCAGCACCATCGGCATCATCGCGCTCGCACTGGCGTGCGGCTCGCTGCTTCCGGCGAGCGCACAGTCCGCCGGTGCGGGTGCGTCCCAGGCAACCGGCGCAGCGTCGGCGGGCGCCGCGGCGCCCTCGCGGGCGCTGCTCGACCGCTACTGCGTCACCTGCCACAACGAACGGCTGCAGACGGCCGGGTTGACGCTCGACAGCGTCGACCTCAATCGGGTGGACGTCCACGCCGAGGTGCTCGAGAAGGTCGTGCGGAAGCTGCGCGCCGGGCAGATGCCTCCCGCGGGACGTCCGCGTCCGGACGCCGCCGCCGTCGACGCGTTCGCGACGGCGCTCGAGACGGCGCTCGACCGGGAGAGCGCGACGATGCCCAATCCCGGGCGCGTCGCCTCCCGGCGCATGAACCGGGTGGAGTACGTCAACGCCATTGAGGATCTGCTCGCGCTGCAGGTGAACGGCGCCGAGCTGCTGCCGAGCGACATGGCGGGCTTCGGGTTCGACAACAACGCCGACGTGCTGGCGATGACGCCGTCGCTGATGACGCGCTACATCGCGGCCGCCACCAAGGTCAGCCGCGCCGCGGTCGGCAGCCTCGACAACCGGCCGATGATGCAGGTGTACGAGGTCGGCTTCGAGGAGCGGGACGTCCGGGTCAACGAGGACATGCCCTTCTCGACCATCGGCGGGCTGTCCCAGCGGCACATGTTCCCGCTCGACGGCGACTACGTCTTCGCGGTCCGCCTGAAGCGGAACGCCACCGTCGAGACGATCGAGGGCATCGAGGAGGACGAGCACGAGATCGAGCTGCGCGTCGATCACGAGCTGATCACGCGCTGGGACATCGGCGGGCAGTTCCCCGGCCCCGACCCCGGCGTGCTGATCGCGGTGCCGGAGGACGACGTCGAGGGGCAGCGGCTCCACGAGTACCGCATGACGGCCGACGACGCGCTCGAGATCCGCGTGCCGATCGAGGCCGGCCAGCGGCTCGTCTCCGTGGCCTTCACCGACTCGGCCCCCTCGCCGCACGGGCTGCGGGGCCAGCCTGGCATCGACAAGCTGTTCATCTCCGGACCGTTCGAAGGCACCGTGCCGAACGACACGCCGAGCCGGCAGAGAATTTTCGTCTGCCGCCCCGCGGCCGACGCGCCGGCTGCCGAGCAGGAAGCATGCGCGCGCGAGATCATCGGCACGCTCGCGCGGCGCGCGTACCGCCGGCCGGTCGCCGCCGCCGACGTCGACCCGCTCGTCGGCGTCTATCGCGACGGCGTGGCCGAACGCGACTTCGACTTCGGCATCGAGCGCGCCCTCGAGGCGCTCCTGTCGATGCCCGAGTTCCTCATGCGCGTCTATCACGAGCCGGTCGACCTGCCGCCCGGGGAGCCGTACCGGCTGAGCGACCTGGAGCTGGCCTCCCGGTTGTCGTTCTTCCTCTGGCGGTCGATCCCGGACGACGAGCTCATCGACCTCGCCGCCGAGGGGCAGTTGAACGATCCGGACGTGCTGTCGGCCCAGGTCCGGCGGATGCTGGCGGACGAGCGGGCCACGCGGTTCATGGACGACTTCGTGGGCCAGTGGCTGCAGGTGCGCAACATCAACGAGCAGGCGCCCGACGGCGCGCTGTTCGCGCAGTTCAACGACACGCTGCGGCGGGCGATGGTGCAGGAGACGCAGCTCTTCTTCGAGAGCCAGTTGCGCGCGGACCGGCCAATCCAGGAGCTGCTGACCGCCGACTACACCTTCCTGAACGAGCAGTTGGCCCGCCACTACGGCGTGGACGACATCTACGGCAGCCACTTCCGCCGGGTGGCGTGGCGGGACGACCGGCGGCATGGCCTGCTCGGCCATGCCAGCCTGCTCACGGTCACCTCGTACGCGAATCGCACCTCCGTGGTGCTGCGCGGCAAGTGGGTGCTCGAGACGCTGCTCGGGGCGCCGCCGCCGCCGCCGCCGCCGAACGTGCCGCCGCTCGAGGAGGACGCGGCCGGCGCCGCGCCCACCTCGCTGCGCGAGAAGATGGAGCAGCACCGGCGCAACCCGGTTTGCGCCTCCTGCCACACGGAGATGGACCAGCTCGGCTTCGCCATGGAGCACTTCGACGCCATCGGCCAGTGGCGCGAGACGGACCGCGGCGCGGCCATCGACGCGACGATCGATTGGGCGAACCGAACGATCGACAGCCCGCGCGCGTTCCGCGAGGCGCTCGTGGGCAAGGGCGACGAGTTCGAGAAGACGGTCGTGGAAAAGCTGCTGACCTACGCGCTCGGCCGCGGCGTCGACTACTACGACGCGCCGACCGTGCGCCGGATCGTGCAGGAGCTGGACGCCGCGGACTACCGCTGGTCGGCGCTCATCGAGGGCGTCGTCGCCAGCCTGCCGTTCCAGATGCGCCGGGCGGCCGAGCTGTCGGCGGCTACCGCGGCCGACGACGCCGGGCTCTGAGTCCGGCCCTGAAACCAACGCAGACGAGGGAGGTATCTGCCCATGTTCATCACAAAGATGCAACTGCCGCGACGCACCGTGCTGCGGGGCCTCGGCGTCGGCCTGGCGCTGCCGCTGCTCGACAGCATGGTGCCGGCGCTGACCGCGCTGAGCAAGACGGCCGCGGCGCCGGTCCGCCGGTTCGGCGTGTTCTACATCCCGAACGGGATGTCGATGCCGTACTGGTCACCCCGGGGGGAGGGAGCGCTGACGGCGCTGCCGCCGACGCTGCAGTCGCTCAACGAGTACAAGGATCGCGTGCTGCTGCTGGGCGGGCTGGCCGACGAGGCCGCCAACCTCGTCAAGGGCGGCGGCGACCACGCGCGCTCGGCCGGGACGTTCCTCACCTGCATCCCGTTCAAGATAACCGCCGGCGCCGACGTCTACGCCGCGGTGTCGATGGACCAGTTGGCGGCCCGGGAGCTGTCGAAGGAGACCCAGCTCGCCTCGCTCGAGCTGGGCATCGAGTCGAACGCGATGCTCGGGTCGTGCGACGGCGGCGCGAGCTGCGCCTACACGAACACCATCGCGTGGCGGACGCCGACCACGCCGCTGCCCATCGAGAACGATCCGCGCGCCGTGTTCGAGCGGCTGTTCGGCACGAGCGGCAGCACCGATCCGGCGGCGCGGCTCGCGCGGCTCCGCCGCGACCGCACCATTCTGGACCTCGTCGGCGAAGAGCTCGACGACCTCGAGCGCGTCATCGGCCCGGGCGACCGGGTGAAGCTGGACGAGTACCTCGAGTCCGTGCGCGACATCGAGCGGCGCATCGAGATGGCCGAGCGGCAGAGCGCCCGCGAGCTGCCCGTGGTCGACCAGCCCGTCGGCGTCCCCAACGACTACGCGGAGCACGCCAAGCTGATGATGGATCTGCTGGCGCTCGCCTTCCAGACCGACCTGACGCGCATCAGCACGTTCATGCTGGCGCGGGAGGTGTCAGGACGCGCGTACCCGGAGATCGGCGTGCCCGACTCGCACCACCCGCTGTCGCACCACCAGGACGAACCGGCCAAGCTGGAGCGGCTGCACAAGATCAACGAGTACCACTTCCAGCAGTTCGCCCACCTCATCAAGACGCTGTCCGAGACGCCGGAAGGCGACGGGATGATGATGGACTCGAGCCTGTTCCTCTACGGCACGGGGATCAGCGACAGCAACACGCACTTCCACGACGATCTGCCGATTGCGCTGATCGCCGGGAAGAACACGGGGATCAAGGGCGGCCGGCACGTCCGCTATCCGGACGGCACGCCGCTGGCGAACCTGCACCTGTCGATCCTCGAGAAGCTCGGGACGCCCGAGGAGACCCTCGGCGACAGCACGGGCAAGCTGAAGTACCTGAGCGGCCTCGCCTGACATCCGCCGGGCCGGTCCGGACTCCCCGGACCGGCCCGCGGCGGCATTCCCTACAGACCTCAGTCGGCGGGGGGCGCGAGCCCCATGGCGCGGCGCCACGCGGCGAGCTGGCCGATGTGCGTGGCTTCGTGGGCGGTCAGCATGTAGCTCAGGGCGTCGCCGATCCGGGGGAAGTACTTGCGCATGCCTTCGTCCGGAAACTCCTTGGCGAAGAGCCCCGGGTCGGCGCTCGCCAGCGCCGCGGTCACCCGCTCGTGCTGGGCGGTCAGCTCGGCGAGCAGCTCGTCCCTGGACGGGTACTGCGAGGCGTCGCCGCTCGGCACGCCGTCGACCGTCGGCGTTGCCTCCCAGTCCGCGGGGAACGTCGACTCCAGCCCGAGCGTCTTCGCGACGTAGTTCGCCGACGAGGCCAGGTGCTTGAGCGTCCACGCGGGGTGATTGACCACGCCGTGCGGCTGCGCGACCATCTGCTCGTCGGTCAGGTCCTTGACCAGGCTCCGGATGTGGCCGAGGTTGAAGCGGTAGGTGAAGTTCACGTGCTCCTGCATCGACGTCTCCTGAAGGGGCCGCTCAGCGGCCCGGGTAGCGTTCGGGTATGCCCGGCGGGATGGCGCCGAACATGACGTGGGCCGCGGACGTCCCGGCCCACATGAGCCAGGGACCGTCGAGCCGCTCCTCGGTCGGCAGCCCGGTCGACTCGCCGGTGGCGTGCGGCAGGTTGATCGAGACGTGCAGCACGGCCTCCTCGCGCGTCGGGCCGACGAGAGCGTACTGCATGGCCCCGGGATTGACGTCCGCATCCGGGCCGCCGGAGGCGAACAGCTCGGCGAAGCTGCGCGCGCCCTCCGCCAGACCCCGGGTCATCCAGTCCATCACGTCCTGGAAGCTCGAGTGGTAGCACTCGACGGCGAAGCCGCGGCTCGGACGGTCCGGCTCGCAGACGAGCTCGTTCGTGCCGTTGCGGATGATGGTCGGGACCCCCTGGGCGTCGCGCAGGATGACCGTCGCGCCCGCCCGGAGCGCCTCCGGCGCGGCCAGCACGGCCTCGGCGATCAGCTCGGCCCGGTCCCCGACCTGCGCCGCCGCGAGCCCGGGCGTCGCCGCCAGCAGCAGGGAGAAAACGAGACTTCTCGAACGGCTCATGGTCGGCGCTCTCCTTGTTGCGAGAAGGCTATCATGCGCGGCGGTTGCACTGGGAACCGTCCTGCGCCATGATGAGGCTGACGCACAGGGAGGACAACCGAATGACGTACCGCTATCTCGTCGCGCTGCTGACCGTGGTGGCCGTGGCCGGGCTGACGCCGGCGCCCGCCGCCGGCCAATCCGACGATTCGTCGGCCGTGCCCCGCACCGCGTGGGGCGACCCCGACCTGCAGGGACACTGGTCGTACGCCACGCTGACGCCGCTGCAGCGGCCGGCGGAGGTCGAGGAAAGGACGTTCTTCACGTCCGAGGAGGTGGCCGCGCGGAACGCGCGCGCCAAGCAGGACCGTCCGGATCGGCCCGGGATCGATCCGGGTTCCTACAACGCCTTCTGGGTGGACCGGGGCGAGGTGCTGCCCGACCGCCGCACGTCGCAGATCGTCGATCCGCCCAGCGGCCGGCTCCCGCTGAACGCCGAGGGCGAGGCGCGCGTGGCCGCGCTGCGCGAGCACCGGCGGATGCATCCGGCCGACTCCTGGCTGGACCGCAGCGCCTGGGACCGGTGCATCACCTACCACGGCGTGCCGCCCGTGGGCACCAGCTACAACAACACGTACCACATCCTCCAGACCCCCGAGCACGTGGCGATTCACGTCGAGAACATTCACGACGTGCGCATCATCCCGCTCGACGGACGGGCGCACCTCGGCCAGGACGTGCCCCAGTGGAACGGCGATTCCCGCGGACGCTGGGAAGGGAACACCCTCGTCGTGGAGACGGTCGGCTACAGCGACAAGACGGAGTTGCGCTTCCCCTCGACGCGGAACACGCGCGCGGTGGAACGGTTCACGTGGGTGGACGAGCACACCATGGGCTACACGTTCACCATCGAGGATCCGGAGATCTACACGCAGCCCTGGACCGTGGAACGGCCCTTCCAGGCCGTGCCCGACTACCAGATCTTCGAGTACGCCTGCCACGAGGGCAACTACTGGCGGGCGAGCGCGAGGGCGAGCGGCTGGCCGCGCAGCAGGATTCGAAGTAGGGAATCGACCCCGGGACGAGGGCGCGCCCGCGCCCTCGTCCCGGATTGTTTTCGTCGTCCACGCGATTCACCCCGGAGAATTTGGTGTCGTCCTGTGTCCGGGACTAGCTGTATACGATTGCCCCGCGCCTGTAACCAACCAACCGCGGCCGGTAGACACCGCTAACGACCTGCCATGGAGTGCCCCCAGCGCGATGTTAACCAGGAGTCCTCACACATGCCGCGCCTTCGTGCTGCTTGTTGGTCTCGCGAGCGGCAGATCGCCAATGTAAGTGGCTACTTCGGGCGCCTTGACACTTGACCTACCGAGCTACCGCCGAGGGAAATCACGTGGCGCAGCCTAGGCATCTCGACCGCCCTCCCATCGTCGAAGCCCTTGTCGATCTGCGAACCTCCATCCCCGGTGATCCTCAGATATTCAGTGCCCTCGCCGATGAGTTGGGGGATGAGTTTCCGACCAGAGAACAACGACGGGACATCGAGGCACGGATCGAGATCAGGGACGGTAAGATCGTATCCCCGCGCGTTGATTCCTCTGCCTTTGGAGGTATTCGGCTAGCAAACGTGGATCAGACCATCTATGTGCAGTTCCGACGCGACGGCTTTACCTTGAACAATCTGAAGGTCTACATGGGTGGTGACCAGCTAATCGACAAGGCGCTAGCGCTTTGGGCGCGATTGGTCCATCGAGCACAGCCTGAGACCGTTTCACGTGTAGCGCTACGTTACACGAATCAATTGCGACTACCGCTTGCCCATGGCGATGAGTTCACGCGGTATCTCACCTCTCCACCGGGACTGCCCGAAGGCGCCCCCCAACAAGTCAGTCAGTTTCTCTCGCGCATCGTGGGACACGATGAACAAAGACAGGCGACGGCAGTCGTGGTTCAGCAGTTCAAGGCACCACAGGCTGGCCAACCGGTTTCAGTTACGGTTGATGTGGACGTGTTTCGCACGGGTGACTTCCCGATTCACTCATCCGACTTGCGGGAGATCTTGAATTCGCTTAGAATACTGAAGAATGAGACATTCTTCTCCCTACTCACGGACGAAACCGTCAGGTTCTACGAATGAGTTTTGCTGCCACCTTACCTTTGCCGGTCTACCTTCCCGAGGATCGATCACTGGGAACCGAGGCGGAGGGGCTACGCGAGTCGCTGGACGAGGTTGCCCCACCTACGCGCGGCGACAGAGCAACTGAGGCTGTCTCGCGCCTTATCGAAGCGCTTCGGCAAGCGGCGAACCGCGACGAGACAAGACTGTCGGCCCGTACCTTCACCAAGGCCTTGGAATTCATGATCTCTCTTCCTGCCGACTTGCCGCTTCCTGTCGTCGTCGTTGAGTCGGAGGAAGAGATCGGGTTGGATTGGGACGAAGACCATCAGCGAGTCGTGAGCCTAACTGTTGACCATTCTGACAAAATCGGCTTCTCAGCCCTAGTCGGACGAGAACACTTTTATGGACGGGTCGAGTGGGTTAATGGACTTCCTGAGACGCTTGGCCACTTTCTGGCGCGCCTCTACCCGTCAGCCCAACTCGGCTAGCGGGTGTGATAAGGTGGCGTCGGCGCCCGATCCGTACGAGGAGGGCCAAGTCGACGACACTGAGCGTCTGTCGCGATTCATCGTCGACAAAAGTGCATTTACCACTTCGACCGGACGAATCAATTTCCGGGAGTTCTTGCCTCCGAAGAAAGGCGAATATACGGGCGAGTTGTCCGTCATGAGGACGCAAGCACTGGCCGAGGATGGTGTCTGGACTCTCGCAGACAAAACTGTCGCTGCGCCCAATGGCCGTCCCGTCCGGGCTCGTGGCGACCTCGCTGCTTCGATCGTAAGGGACAGCCGAGCGGGAACTTGGCAGCTTGATGTTCAACCGTCTGTGCCTCCGCCTCGGCACGCCCACGTCGTCGGCTGGCCTCCAGCGAGTGAAGGCGACGCCCGAAAGAGTCTTGCGCAACAGTTGCGGCGAGGGGCTGAGTTTGTCGTTCGCTGAGCTGTTCGGCTGCGACCTTCCTTGCACCGATGCCCGATGACCGCACACAGTCACGCCGCGTGGCCCCGGCGCGCGGGCTCACTGTTGATCCGCGTCGCGCCGCAGGGCGAGGTGCCGCTGGTACTCGTCCTCGCCGAGGGTTACGAGGTTCGTCACCCCCATCGACATCTCGTCGATGGTCCGCTGGCCGTAGCCCACCCAGTTCTCCGGCGCCGGGTTGTGCCGGTTCCCCGCCGAGTTGTCGTGGTAGCCGGTGACGTGCAGCCGCGTGCCGGCCGGGAGCACCGGCGGCTCCTCGTACGCGTACGCGAACTGCCAGGCCCAGTTGTAGCGGGTGATGGCGGTGAGCAGCTCGCGCCGGCCGTCGGGCAGGATCGCCGCCAGCGACATCGCCTTCCCGCGGTAATGCATGTGCGCCTGGAAGTCGAGCACCCGGGTGGGCGCGTCGAGCTCGTGGTAGAAGTCCGTGCGCACGCTCTCCGCACCGGCCGGGAAGTCGAGCCGCAGCGGCTCGCGGTTCTCGGCCGCGCCGATGATCACCGTGTAGGGCCGGTGGGCCGGCACGACGCCCTGCGGGTACAGGACCAGCCCCAGGCGGCTGCGGTCGAGCACCTCCTCGCCGATGGCGTGATAGTGCATGGCGAAGAGCAGGCTGGCGTCCCGCTGCAGCAGCTTGCCCGTGTCGTCCGGATAGCGCTCGACCTCCTTGCCCGCCGCCCAGTTGAGGAAGAGCTGCCGGCGCTCGAACGGCACCGTCCCGCCCGCGGCGGCGTCTTCCGCGTCGACCTTGTACACCGTCGAGTGGTGGAGCACCTCGCGGCTGCCCGGCATCAACTGCATGGCCCGGACGTAGCGGTCGCCGTCGAGCCCGATCCGGTCCGGCGCGAGCCAGACGTCGAAGAACTGATCGGTGGCCTCGGCCGGAACGCGGTACGCGTCGATGTGCACGATGTGATCGGGCTCGCCGATCACCCAGTCGTACCCCGCCGGGAACGTCCGCGGCGGCGGCAGGTCGGACGGATCGCCCGCGGGCGCCCCGCCGTCGACCCAGCGGACGAGCGTGTCGATCTCGGCCTCCGTGAGCGAGAGGTCGTCGACGTACGCCCGCGTGTCCACCGTGCGGTCGATCTGCCAGGGGGGCATCTCGCGCGTCAGTACGCGCTGCTTGATGGCGCGCGCCCAGGGCCGCGCGTCGCCGTAGGTGAGGAGCGACATCGGCGCCGCCTCGCCGGGCCGATGGCACTGCTGGCAGGCGCGCTGCAGGATCGGCGCCACGTCCCGGCTGAAGGTCGGCCCGCCGGCCGCGGTCTGGGCCGCCGCAGTCGCGGGCCAGACGCAGGCGGCGACCGCCGCACAGGCGGCCGCGCTCCGGATGATCTCTTTCGTCGTCAAGGCAGCCATCGTTGTTCTCCTACCAGCCTGTCTGTTGCCGCGCGCGCCGTTCGGCCACCAGCCGCTCGTAGTCCTCGTCGCCGAGGAACACGGCGGTGAGGTGCGCGTTGGCCATCTCGTCCGTGCTGCGCTGGCCGTAGCCCACCCACTTGCTGGGGTCGGGATTGAGACGGTTGCCCGCCGTGTTGTCGTGGACCGAGATGGTGTGCAGGATGGTCCCGGCGGGCAGCAGCGGCGCCGCGTCGTCCTCGAACATGTACGCCATCTGCCAGTTGAAGTCGAAGCGGTCGACGCAGGCCACCATCTCCCGCTCCATGACGCCGCGCGTATTCACGCGCGGGACGACGACGTTGGGGTAGATGGCCTCGAGGCACATCGCCTTGCCCCGCATGTGCATGTGGGGCTGGAAGCCGTCGAGCCGCGTCGGCCGGTCGAGGCGGAAGTACGCGTCGCTGCGGCTCACCGAGTGCGGCGGAATGTCGATGTCCTTGTTGTCGTAGATCGTCAGCCAGCGGCTCACGTACCGCGGCGTCTCGCCCCGCGGATAGAACACGAACCCGACGCTGGTCGAGTCGCGGGCCTCCTCCCCGATGGGGTAGTAGTGCATGTTGAACCGCACCCGGGAGCCCGCCTTGAGCAGCCGCCCCGAGCCGGCCGGGAAGATGTCGCCGGCCTTGCCCATGACGTACTCGCTCAGCGGCGTGGACACCAGCTCGCCCTGCGGCCGGCCGTTCACCAGTTCGTCCGACAGGAACGGATCGGGCGCCTGGATGACCGCGGTGTTCGCGTGGTGCGTGAAGAAGCGGCCGGTCCTGGACGGCTTGGTCTCGACCGCCTTGACGTAGCGGTCCTCGGCGAGACCTGTCTCCACGACGAAGCCGGGCCACCAGTCGGGGCCCTCCGCGTACATGACGATCTCGGGACTCGACACGACGAGATCCGGCTCGCCGATCGCCCACTCGTCGTCGTCCCGGAACTGCACCGGCGGCGGCAGGTCGGCAGGGTCGCCCAGGGGGGCGCCGGCGTCGACCCAGTCGACGATGGTCCGGATCTCCTGGTCGGTGAGCGACCGGTCGTTCTTGTAGCGCTGGACGCCCACCGTCCGGTCGATGTGCCACGGCGGCATCTCGCGCTGCGCCACGCGCTGCCGGATGGCCCGCGCCCACGGCCGCGCGTCGCGGTACTCGACGAGCGACATCGGGGCGGCGGTGCCGGGTCGATGGCAGACCTGGCAACTGCGCTGGAAGATCGGCGCCACGTCCTTCGCGAACGTGACGCGCGGCGCCTGCGCCGCGGCCGCTCCCGCCGACCCCAAGCCGGCGGCAACGGCCGCCAGCGCGATCAGCAGTCCGCGGCGGACGGCCAGCCGGCGGCTCCGGCACATCATCTTCATCTCGGACCTCCTCACAGCGTCACTTGGACCGGGCTGCGCCCCGCACCCGCGGGCGGCGCCCCAACCGTGTCGCCCCTGCTGTCGAGCGTCACTCGGACGTCACGGTCACCCGCACGGTGGCCGTCGTCCAGCAGCACGTGTAGCCGGGGACGCCGGAGCCGCTGCTGGCGGTCAGCATGGACCCGTCGTCGGCCAGCGCCTGCAGCAGGTAGACGCCGGGCGCGCCGAACCTGGCCACCGCCCGCGACTCGCCGCCGGCGGCGAGTCGCGGCGCCGCGTCGTCGAACGTCACCTCGCCCGGACCGCGGTACTTCCGCCAGGACACGGTCAGCGCCGGCGGCGACCGCCGCGGGAGCCCGTCGTCCCGCACCGCGGCGACGACCGTCGCCTCCCGCGGGAAGACCACCGTCTGCGCGGGCCCCGGCGTCAGCGTCGGCGCGCGGTTGCCGGTCGGGGGCCACTCGGACTTGGAGATCTGGTACTGCGGCGAGTACTGTCCCCGCCCGCCGGCGTCCGCCAGCGACGCGACCGCGCGCTCGGTGCGGCCGTTGACCGTCAGCGTCCACACGAGCTCCCGCTCGCCGAAGTCGTGCGGGACCTCGACCGCGAAGTTGATCTTGTGGCGCCGGCGCAGGAAGTGGGTGGGCTGACCCCGATCGCGCGCTCCCGGTTCGAAAAGGTTGTCGGGGCCGATCGGCACGTCGACGTCCTGCGCCCAGTTCCGGTTCTGGTAGCCGAAGTACAGGCTGTAGGTGCCGTCCGCGTTGGGCTCCCAGCCTTCGAAGACCGGCACCACCTCCTGCCCCGTGTTCCGCCGCACGTGCAGCAGGTCCGCGACCGACTGCGCCCACCCGTCGACCGCGGCGGCGGCGCACAGCGCCAGCACGAGGAAGCCGCCCCACGGGATCATCGCCGCTCCTCGACGGTCACCGTCACCTCGTCATCGCTGACGAACTGCGAGTCGTCGGCCCGCAGCCGGAGCACGTACGTGCCGGGCGCGCCGAACGTGGCCGTCGTCACCGCCGCATCCGGCGGCTCGAAGGTCACGGAACCCGGTCCCCGGTAGCGCATCCAGGCCGCGCTCACCGGCGCGGCCGCCCGGCGCGCCCGGCCGCTGTCGGTCGCCGTCGGCCCGCTGTCGGCGACGGCCCCGCGCAATCGGACCGGTGTCCCGGCCGCCACGGTCAGGTCGGGCCCCGCGTCGGCCTGCGGCGCCCGGTTGCCGCGAAAATTCGCGCTGGTGTCGATCACGTACAGCGGATCGAGGGACCCCGTGGCGGTCTCGGTGCGGCCGGCATGGCCGAGCGTCCAGACGATCGTACCCTCGAACGCCGCCGGCACGGGCACGCGGAACGCGTGCCGCTGCCGCCCCGGCTGGAACACGGTCGGCTGGCCGTCGTCCGCGCAGTCCGACGGCGAGGGATCGAGGCGGTTGCCGTCGCCCACCGGCACCACGACCTCGCCCGCGTTGCGGTTGACGTAGCCGAAGTACAGCGTGTAGCCGCCCGCCGCGTCCCGCACCCAGCCGTCGAACGACGGACTCATCGTGCCCGCGAGCTGCGCACCCGCGCCCGGCACGCCGCCCCAGGCCGCGGCCGCCGCCAACCCGACCGCCAGGAAGCGCCACATCTGCTGCATGCTCGCCGCCCGATTATCAGAACACCGCGATCGGGTTGATCGGCGAGCCCGTGCCGCCCCTGATGGGCAGCGGCGCCGCCACCAGCAGGAACTCCCAGCGCCCGAGCTCCGCCGCCACCTCGCTCACCTCCTCGAGCTGCAACTGGTCGAAGATGTTCAGCCCCAGGAAGACCATGGCGAAATAGTGCACCGGATGGGTCGGCAGCGGGTTGCCCGTGTAGCCCGACGGCAGGGCGTCGAGCGATTCGTCGCTGCCGATGATCGCGACGTCGCGCTCCCGCAGCCACGGGATGCAGGCCGGGGCCAGCCCCGCGCTGCCCTCGAACGGCCCCAGGGCGGCCAGCCGGGCGAACCAGCCCGTGTTGATGAACAGCGCGTCCCCGGCCGACACCCGGACGCCGGCCTGTCGCTCCCAGGCCTCGAGGTCCGCGGGGTGGATGGCCTCGCCCGGCTCGAGGTACGGCACGCCCCGAAGCCGCGGTATGTCCATGAGGACGCCGCGCGTCACGACGCCGTGCCGCAGGTTCTCGATGCCGCCCCGGATGGTGCCCCCGTCGGTGATGTCCGTGTACGGCAGACCGTTGTAGTACTGCCCCTTGTAGAAGTTGTGGGCCAGCGCGTCCAGGTGGCTGCGGCTGCCGTGCGCTCCCAGCGTGAGCTGCTCGGGCGGCGGCGCGGTCCACGGATTCGTCGTGACGTACTCCTCGTAGTCCGGCCGGAACGTGAAGCGGAAGCGGTACGGCGCGGACCGGCCGGGCTGCTCGACGTTCGGTATCTGCTCCTCGGCCAGCGAGACCGAGACGCCGTCGCGGACGAGCGCCGCCGCCTGCCGGCGCTTCTCGGGCGTGATCAGGTTGATGGCGCCCAGGTCGTCGTCCGCGCCCCAGCGCCCCCAGTTCGAGTGCGCCGCGATCCACTGCTCGAGGCGGGCGATTGTGAGGGGCTCGTCGCCGTGCTGCCGGGCGTCCACGCCGCGCGACCCGGCGCACACGCCGCCGATGCCCAGCGTCAGGGCGAGCACGGCGGCGGCCGGCTTCGCCCGGGTTCGTCCTTCCATCACGGCGTCATCCTCCCCTCCGGTCCACGGCGCGGACGCCTACAGGACCAGCTTCCCGGTGCTGTCCGAGAACTGCTCGAGCGGCACGTCGACCCGCTCGAGCAGCGCCAGCAGCAGGTTCGCCAGCGGGGTGTCCGGCGGACAGCACTGGTGCGACCCGCCCGGCACCGGCCCCGCGCCGCCGCCGACCACCAGCGTCGGCAGGTTCTCGTGCGAGTGCGTGTTCGAGTTGCTCATGCCCCCGCCGTACAGGATCAGCAGGTGGTCCAGCAGGCTGCCGTCGCCGTCCGGCGTGGACCGCAGCCGGTCGAGATACTCGGCGAACAGGCCCATGTGCAGCACGTTGATGCGGGCCAGCTTGTCGAGCTTGTCCTGCTCGTCCTTGTGGTGCGAGATCGAGTGGTGCGGGTCGGCCACGCCGATCTGCGGATACGTCCGCTGGCTGATCTCCTTGCCGAGCATGAACGTGGCGACCCGCGTCAGGTCGCTCTGGTACGCCAGGACCTGCAGGTCGAACATGAGCCGCGCGTGCTCGTCGTAGGTCTCCGGCACGCCGATCGGCCGCGGCATGTCCGGGACCGCCGCGTTCTGCTCCTCGGCGAGCTGGATGCGCCGCTCGACGTCGCGGATGGCGTCGAAGTACTGCCCGAGCTTCTCGCGGTCGGCGCGGCCGAGCGTGCGGGCGAGGTCCGCGGCGTCGCGCCGCACGGAGTCGAGGATGCTGCGGTCCTGCGCCAGGCGCTCGAGCCGCGCCCGGCCGCCGGCGGAGTCGCCGTCGCCGAACATGCGCTCGAAGAGGTTGCGGGGATCCGTCTCCACCGGCAGCGGGGTGGTCGGCGTGCGCCACGACACCGTGTTCGTGTAGGCGCAACTGTAGTTGCCGCAGCAGGCGCCCGTGAAGTCGGCGCCCTCGAGGCCGACCTCCAGCGACGACCACTGCGTGTGCCGTCCGCAGTGCTGCGCGGCAATCTGGTCCACGGTGGTCGCCGCGCGCACCTTCGTCAGCGACTCGTTCGGCGCCACGCCCGTCAGCCACGACGCCCCGGCCACGGCATGGGCGCCGGTCACCTGGTTGGCGAGGCCGCTCAGGACGCGCACGTGGTCGCGGAACGGCGCGAGCGGCCGCAGGATGCGCGGGAGCTCGAATCCGCGCCCCTCGGCCGCGGGCACCCAGTCCGCCATGCTCGCGCCGTTCGGGATGTAGACGAAGCCCAGGCGGCGGACGGCCCGGCCGGGACTCGCGGCGAGCGCCGTCAGGGCCGGCACCATGGCATCCAGCAGCGGCAGCGAGAGGGCCGCGCCCAGGCTGCGCAGGACGGTTCGCCGCGACAGCGCCTTGCGTGTGATGATCATGCTCGCAGGTCCTCAGCTTCCATTAGACGGGGCTGCGCCCCGAGCCCCCGGCGTCCGCTTGCGGGGACCCCACAGCCCCGCGCCGCTCCCGCCGAGGCGCGCTGTGCGCGCCTTGCGCCTCCGCGGCGGCCGCGCCTTGCTGGCCGGCGGCGCGGCGCATCCGGAACGGCGTGCTGCGGACGACGCCGAGCACGAGCGCGGACAGCCGGTGGCCGTCGGCGGCCGCCTCCCGTGCGATGGCGCGAATCGCCGGCCGGTCGTAGTACTCGAGCCCGCGTCCCGTCGCGTACGTGAGCAGCTTCTCGACCACCGTCTCCACGAACTGGTCGGGCCGCGCCAGCAGCACCCGCCGGAGATCGGCCGGGCCGCGGAACGCCGCCCCGTCCGGCAGCTCGCCGGCCGCGTCGATCGGCTCGCCGGACTCGGATGCCGTGCGCCACGCGCCGACGGCGTCGAAGTTCTCGAGCGCGAGCCCGAGCGGGTCCATCTTCGCATGGCACGCGGCGCAGGCCGGATTCCCGCGATGCGCCGCCATCGCCTCCCGCATCGACAGCGCCGCGCCGCCGCCATCCTCTTCCTCCAGGGCTGGCACGTCGGGCGGGGGCGGGGGCGGGGGCGTGCCCAGCAGGTTCTCGAGAATCCACTTGCCGCGGTTGACGGGCGACGTGCGGGTGGCCAGCGACGTGACGGTCAGCACGCTGCCATGCCCCAGGATGCCCGCCCGCGCGGCCTGGTCGGGCGCCAGCTCGACCCGCCGGAACCAGTTGCCGCGCACGTCCGGGATGCCGTAGTGGCGGGCGAGGCGCTCGTTCACGTACGTGTGCCCGGCGGTGAGCAGGTCGAAGACGCTCCGGTCCTCGCGCAGGATGCTCTGGATGAACAGCTCGGTCTCGCGCTGAAACGCCCGCCGCAGGTTCTCGTCGAACGCCGGAAACCGGTCCTCGTTGGGCACGGCGAACGCGAGGTTCCGCGTGCCGAGCCACTGCGCGGCGAAGCTGTCGACCAGGGCGCTCGCGCGCGGGTCGGCCAGCATCCGCCGCACCTCCCGCTCCAGGACGGCCGGATCGCCCAACCGCCTCGCGGACGCCAGCGTCAGCAGCCGCTCGTCGGGCAGGCTGCTCCAGAGGAAGAACGACAGCCGCGACGCCAGCTCGAGGTCGGCCAGCGGGTACGGCGCGCCGGGGGCGACGCCGGCGGGATCCTGCTCGACCCGGAACAGGAAGTAGGGACTGACGAGAATCCGCTGCAAGGCAAGCTCGATGCCGGCCTCGAATCCGCCCGCGGCCCGTCCCGACTCGTAGAACCCGAGCAGCGTCCGCAGATCGGCCTCGGTGACCGGCCGGCGGAACGCCCGGCGCGCCAGCGCCGCGACGATCTCCCGCGCGCACCGCCGCTCGCGCGCCGCCGAATCTCCCGGCGCCGGCCGGCAGGTGAAGATGCGCCGCCGGCTCGGCGTCTCGCCCGGTCCGGCCACGTGATAGGGGCCGCGAATCTCCAGCGCCCCGATGCCCGCGAGGCCGAGCTTCGCGTGATAGTAGTCCCACGACTTCGGCTGGACGGGCTTCTCGGGCGGCCCCTCGATCGCGCTCGACGGGCTCGGGAAGGTCACCCCGACCACGTGCGGCCCGGCGGTGACCGCGACCCGCAGCTCGAATTCGTCGTCCGCGTGGGTCAGGTAGTTCGCCAGCGCCGTGTAGGTGGCCTCGAGCCCTTCCGCGCCCCGCTCTATCTCCTCGCCGCCGACCGCGAACGACTCGACGCGCTGCCCGTCGATGAGCACGTCGATGCGGTAGCTGTGGAGCAGGCCCCGGATCTCGTCGATGCGGTTGCGCTGCATGCGGACCTTGAGCAGGTACTCGCCGTCCATCGGGAAGTAGTGCCGGATCGCGACGCCGCCGCGCGTGCCCAGCGGCAGCTCGGCGTCGGTGCGCCCGTCCTGCACGAGCGTGCGCGGCACGCGGTACAGCACGGCGCGCTCCGCCGGATCGCCGACGGCGAGCCGGCTGACCTTGCGGGCCGCCGACAGGTAGCGTTCGAGCAGCAGCGGCGAGACCGTCAGCACGTCCGCGATGTTGTCGAATCCGCCGCCCGAGTCGTCGGCGGGCAGCAGCGCCGCGACGTCGACCTCGAGCTCGAGGAGGTCGCGCACGGCATTGCCGTACTCGGTGCGGTTGAGCCGGTGGACCGCGGGCCGGCCGGGGTCGGGGTGCTCGCGGGCGAAACCGTCCAGCCCGGCCGTCAGCCGCGCGACGAACGGCTCGACCTCAGCGGCCGTGGGCCGCGGCCGTCCGGCGGGCGGCATGTCGCCGGCGCGGAGCTTCCCGACGACCTTCTCCCACCGCTCGGGATCGCGCTCGACGGCGCCGATCTCCAGCCCCTGCAGCGTCAGGCCCGCCGTCCGCAGCCGGTCGTTGTGGCAGGCTACGCAGTAGCGCTCCAGCAGGCCGCGGCCGGCGGCGGGCCGCTCTGCCTGGCCGGGATGCGGCGCGGCGTCGGCCGGGGCGGCGGCGCTGCCAACCACCGCGGCGAGCAACGCGAAGAGACGTGCCCCGCAGGACGTCATTCCTGCCATGCAGTACGGATCTCAAACGAAAACCGCGCAAGTTGCAAGCCGCACGCGCTGGCCGGATCCGGGCGCGGTCCGCCGCCCGGCGGGCGGCATGCGAGAATGGCGTGATTCCGGCGCGGAGGAGCATGTGCGGAGGAGCATGTAATGAGCGGTGCCCCACACCCGACGCACGCCGCGCGGTCGCTCCGGGTCGTCCTGACGGCGGTGGCGCTCGCGGCCGGCGCCGGACAGGCGGCTGCCGCGACGGACGATCTGCGGCTCGTCGAGGCCGCCCGGCGGAACGATCCGGCCGCCGTGCGCGTCCTGCTGGCGGAGGGGCTGGACGGCGACGCGCGCCATCCCGACGGCTCGACGCCGTTGCTGTGGACGGCCCATTACGACGACACGGAGACCGCCGCGCTGCTGATCGCGGCCGGCGCCGACGTGGACGCGGCCAACGACTACGGCGAATCGCCGCTCTCGCAGGCCAGCCGGAACGGGAACGCGAGACTCGTCGAGGCGCTGCTCGCGGCGGGCGCCGATCCGCACGCCGTGAAGCCGACGGGCGAGACGCTGCTGATGACGGCCGCACGCGCCGGCAGCGGCGCCGTCGTCGACCTGCTGCTGGCCCGCGGCGTGGCGGTCGACGCCCGGGAGTCCGCCAACGGCCAGACGGCGCTGATGCTGGCCGCGGCCCACGGGCGGCGCGCCGTCGCCCGCGCCCTGATCGCGGCCGGCGCCGACGTGAATGCCGCGTCGACGCGCGGCTCGACGGCGCTGCACTTCGCGGTGCAGCAGGGCGACGCGCCGCTGGCCAGGCTGCTGCTCGCGGCGGGCGCGGACGTGCACGCCGCGCTGACCGTGCGCCAGATGGACCAGTTCACGCTGGGCCTGGTGGAGACCTTCGACCGCCAGACGCCGCTGTGGCTGGCCATCACCAACTGCCGCCGCGACGGCCTCGAGTACTTCGGGTCCACCGAGCCCCATCCGGTGTCGCTCTCCTGCCCCGTCAACGCCGAGCTCGGCGCGCTCTTCCTGGCGCACGGCGCGGATCCGGACGCGGCCGACGGCGCGGGCTTCCGGCCGCTGCACCGCGCGGCACAGGCCGGGATGACGGCGCTCGTGGAGGCGCTCCTCGCCCACGGCGCGGATCCCGACGCGCGCGTGCCGGCCAATGCCCGGCAGTGGACCGGCGAGAATCGCGGCGGCGCGCGGACCATTGCGCCGGTCCCGATCGGCGCGACGCCGCTCTTCATCGCGGCCTGGACGCACAATCCCGAGATCATGCGGGCGCTGCTGGCGGCCGGCGCCGATCCGCACCTGACCGCGGCGGACGGGACGACCCCCCTGGCAGCCGCCGCGGGTACGCGCGGCCGGCCACCCATGGGCTACTCCCGCCACCTCGACACGCCCCGCATGCTCGAGGCGGTCCGCATCGCGCTCGACGCGGGCGCCGACGTCAACGCCGCCAACGCCGCCGGCCGCACGGCAATGCACGGCGCGGCGGCCCTCGGGGGGACCGCGCTCATCGAGCTGCTGGCCGAGCGCGGGGCCCGGGTCGACGCGGAGGACAACGAGGGCCGCACGCCGCTCGACCTGGCTACCGAGGGCGGCGGCTACGAGGAGGCGGAGTCCAACAACGCGGCCGTGTTGTTGAAGGAGCTGGCGGAACGCTGACCCGGGGTCGGCGCCTTGCGGCGGCCCTTGCCAATCCTCTCAGGTCTCCACGGCGCGGACTCGCGGCCGCCGCTCGGCGGTCGCACTGCGCAGGGCGCACTGTTGCCTTCATGAGGTTGCCAAGCTCGGCTAATCTGCGTACGGTGGTTTCATGGGCACGATCAACATATCGTTGCCGGACGCGCTGAAGTCCTTCGTCGACCAGCAAGTCGGCTCGCGCGGCTACAGCACGTCGAGCGAGTATGTCCGGGAGCTGATTCGCAGGGATCGGGATCGTCAGCACCTGCGAGACCTGTTGCTCGAAGGCGCGGATTCCGCACCCGCCACCACGGCTGATGGAGCCTGCTTCGACCGCCTGCGCGACCGCGCCCAGCGGCGGCCGACGGCGTGAGTCGCAAGCGGGTCGTTCTGCGTGAACGTGCCCACCGGGATGCCGAGGCCGCGGTTGACCACTATCTGCGCGAGGCCGGCGAGCAGGTCGCCCTCGGTTTCGTCGATGCGGTGGAACGAGCGTGCGGCTACATGGTGCTCGGCACGACGACCCCGCCGAGCGATTTCCACGAACGCTGGGACTGGCTGCGCAACCCCTTCCCGCCGCGAGCGGAAGGGCGGAATCACGACGCAGGGTCAGGCGAACGGATTCTGCGCGGTCACGCCGGCGAAGTTCATTCCTGGCTGCAGGTCCTCGGACAGCACCACCGGACAGTTCCCGATGCGGGCAGCTTCAACGATCGCCGCATCCCAGTACGAGACCTGCCAGCGTGCGGCGGTGGCGAGCGCCTGCTGCACGAGCGGCACCGTCGTTTCGATCACACGGAAGCGCAGCCAGGACTCGATGAGGCTCACGGCGGAGTCGTGTGCAAGAGGGTCGGCTTTCGTCGGCCGCGTTGCCTGCACATAGAACTTCTGCAGCACCTGGGCCGACAGCACGACGTCGTCCCGGTCCAGGATCGACAAGGCTGTCGCGTGCTTGTCCGCTTCGTCGCGGGCGGTGCTTGCGCCGTACAGGAGCACGTTGGTGTCAACGAAGGCCGCCACGGCGGTGAGCCTCCTCGCGCGGCAGCCGGTCTCCGGCGCGGAACCTGCCGATGGCTCGCAGCGTGTCGTCCTGGAGCCGCTTGCGCCGGTCGGACTCCGTTTCCTCGCCCGCCCAGCGAATCAGAAACTCCCGGACAGCGGCCGACACCGAGATACCGCGTTCCGCCGCCCTGATGCGCGCGGACCGATGCACGTCGTCGTCGACCGAGACTGTGATATTTTTCATATCCACAGCTTCACATATCGGTACGGCCTGTTCAAACGCCGACGCTTGGCGCGCTCCGGCGCCGTCGACGGTTGCCGGTACGTGGTCGTCAGCACCGGCGCCGGACGCTACCGGCCGGGCCGTTTCCTGATGAAGCCCAGGTAGACGTAGAGCGCAATCAGGACGCCAACCGCCAGCATGCCGAGATTGCCGTAGGTCGGACTGACCTGCAGTCCGAGGAACAGGGCGAACGAGAACGCGAGATACAGGCCGATGATGGCGGCGGCGTGGGCGAGGCGTCTCGGCATGGGGCACCCGGCCTACATCAGCTTCAGGCCCGGCACGTCGCTGAAATCCTTCGGGTTCAGCGTCCGGAGGGCCGAATGCCGTGCCGCCGACAGGTCGACTCCCGGGGAAATTCGGGAAGCCGGGAACGGAAAACTGGTGCCGGTGCAGGGACTTGAACCCCGGACCTAGCGGATATGAGCCGCTCGCTCTAACCAGCTGAGCTACACCGGCATGCTGCAGACGGACAGCAGGAACCCATTATAGCCAAGGCGCCCGCGCGGGCGCCGCTACACGATCAGCATCGCGTCGCCGTAGCTGTAGAAGCGGTAGCGCCGCGCGACCGCCGCGGCGTACGCGGCCAGCAGCGGCTCGCGGCCGGCGAACGCGCTGGCGAGCACGACCAGCGACGAGCGCGGCAGATGGAAGTTGGTGAACAGCGCGCCCACGACGCGGAAGTCGAATCCCGGCGAGATGTACAGATCCGTCGCTCCGGAACCCGCCTCGACGCGTCCGGCGCCGCGCTGTCCCGCTGCCTCGAGCACGCGCGTCGTGGTCGTCCCGACGGCCACGATCCGGCGGCCGTCGTCCAGCGCGGCGTTGATGGTGCGCGCTGCGGCCGGGGTGATCTCGAACGGCTCCGCCGCCAGCCGGTGCGACTCGACGTCCTCGCCGCGGATCGGCTGGAAGGTGCCGTAGCCCACGTGCAGCGTGATCGTGGCGCGGGCGACGCCCCGCGCCGCGAGCGCCTCGAGCAGCTCGGTCGAGAAGTGCAGCCCCGCCGTCGGGGCGGCCACGGAACCGCGCGCCCGCGCATACACGGTCTGGTACCGGTCGCGGTCGCCGGCTGCGGGCCGACGCTTGATGTAGGGGGGCAGCGGCACCTGCCCGATCGCGTCGACCGCCGCATCCACGTCCCGGCCGTCGGCGGCGGTCAGCCGCACGGTTCGACGCCCGTGGAAGTGACAGGCCAGCACCTCGAGCCGCAGCCGGCAGCCGGCCGCCTCGAAGACCGCGCGCGCGCCCTCCCTGAGCTTCTGCCCGGGGTGCAGCAGGACGTCCCAGCGCTCGTCGTCGAGGCGCGCGAGCAGGAGGCACTCGACGCTGCCTCCGCTCGGGTCGCGGCGTCCGAGCAGGCGCGCCGGGTACACGCGCGTGTCGTTGACGACCAGCACGTCGCCCGGCTCGAGCAGCGCCGGCAGGTCTGCGACCCGCTGGTGCGTGGACTGCCCGCTGCGCCGATCGAGCCGCAGCAGGCGGGCCTGGTCGCGCCGCGGGTGCGGCTCCTGCGCAATCAGCTCGGGCGGCAGGTCGTAGTCGAAGTCGGAGGTGGGCGTCGGCAAGCGGCTGTGCTCGACGGTCCGCGGGGGGTCAGTAGGCCCACCGCAGCAGGACCGCGCCGACCGTGAAGCCGGCGCCCACGGCGGCCAGCAGCACGCGGTCGCCCTTCTTCAGGCGGCCCTCCGCGAGCGCATCGGCCAGCGCGAGCGGAATGGTCGCGGCCGTGGTGTTGCCGTAGCGGTCGATGTTGATCACGACCTTGGAGGCGTCGAGACCGAGGCGGTCGGCGGTGCTGGTGATGATCCTGCGGTTGGCTTGGTGCGCCACGAAGAGGTCGACGTCGGCCGCGCTCATCCCGTTTTGCGTGAGCACCCGGCGGCAAGCCTCCTCCATCTTGCGCACCGCGAACCTGAAGACCGTCGCGCCGTCCTGGCGCACGTAGTGCATCCGCTTCTCGACCGTCTCGTGCGTGGCCGGGTGCAGGCTGCCTCCCGCGGGCATGCACAGCGCCCGCCCGCCGCTGCCGTCCACCTCGTGGGCGAAGTCCAGCAGGCCGACGCCCGGCTCGGTCGCCGGCGAGATGACCACCGCGCCGGCCCCGTCGCCGAACAGGACGCACGTAGCGCGGTCCTGGTAGTCGATGATCGAGGACATCACGTCGGCCCCGATCACCAGGGCGTGCTCGTGGGCGCCGGTCGAGACGAGCTGCGCGCCGGCGGTCAGCGCGTACGTGAACCCGGAGCAGGCCGCGCCGAGATCGAAGCCCCACGCGTTGGACGCCCCGATCTTCGTCTGCACGAGGCAGGCCGTGCTGGGAAAGAACATGTCGGGGGTCGTGGTCGCGACGACGATCACCCCGATGTCGTCCGGGGTCAGGCCAGCCTGCGCGAGCGCACGCGAGGCGGCCTGCCGGGCCAGATCCGAGGTGGCCGTGCCCTTGTCCACGACGTGCCGCTGGTGGATTCCCGTGCGCTGCAGAATCCACTCGTTCGAGGTGTCGACCAGCTTCTCGAGATCCGCGTTCGTCAGCAGGCGGGGCGGCACATAGGTCGCCAGCGCGGCAATCCGGGTGCCGCGGAGCTGCCTGCCGCCGTTCAACCTGCCGCCGCGTCCGTTCGTCACGCGTCTCCGCCCCTCTCCGCGTCCCCGCCGTTCACCAGAGCCGCGCGCTGCGCTCGGGCCCGGGCCTCCCGAAGTAGTTGTACGCCCGTTCGGTCGCGACGCGACCCCGCGGGGTGCGGTCGATGAAGCCGGTCTGTATGAGGAACGGCTCGTAGATGTCCTCGATGGCTTCCTTTTCCTCGCTGATGGCCGCCGCGATGCTGCTCAGGCCGACCGGGCCGCCGCCGAACTTGTCGATGATCGCCTCGAGCAGGCGCCGGTCGGCCTCGTCGAAACCGTTGTCGTCGACCTCGAGCAGCTCCAGCGCGCGCCGGGCGACGTCGATGTCGATCGCGCCGTCCGCGCGGACCTCGGCGTAGTCGCGCACGCGCCGCAGCAGGCGGTTGGCGACACGCGGCGTCCCGCGGGCGCGCCGGGCGAGCTCCCGGGCCGCCGGCTCGTCGATCGGCACCCCCAGGATGCGCGCCGAGCGCGTCACGATCTCGCGCAGCTCGTCCTGCGTGTAGAAGTCGAGCCGATGCACGATCCCGAACCGGGCGCGAAGGGGCGACGTGAGCAGGCCGGCGCGCGTGGTCGCGCCGACCAGGGTGAACCGCTGCAGCGGAACCTTGACCGACCGCGCGCTCGGGCCCTGCCCGATCATGATGTCCAGCTCGTAGTCCTCCATGGCCGGATAGAGGATCTCCTCGACGACCGGACTCATGCGGTGGATCTCGTCGATGAAGAGAACGTCGTGCTGCGCGAGGTTCGTGAGCAGCGCGGCGAGGTCGCCCGGCTTCTCCAGCACGGGCCCGGACGTCGCCCGGACCTGCACCCCGAGCTCCCCGGCGACGACGTAGGCGAGCGTCGTCTTGCCCAGCCCGGGTGGTCCGTAGAGCAGCACGTGGTCGAGCGCCTCGCCGCGCTTGCGGGCCGCCGCGATGGACACGGTCAGGTTCTCGCGCACACGCTCCTGGCCGACGTAGTCGGCGAGCGTGCGCGGCCTGAGACCGGCCTCGTACTGCTCCTCCTCGATGACCGGCGCCGCGCTGACGACCCGCTCCGTTGTCACGATACCCAGTCCAGGCCTGCCGTCAGCCGGCGAGCTCCCTCAACGCCTGCCGCAGCGTCGCCTCGAAGCCGGCCGCTCCGGCCTGTCGGGCGGAATCGAGCGCGCGCTCGGCCGCTGCACGATGGTACCCGAGGTTGAGCAGCGCCGACAGCACGTCCGCGCGATCGCCGTCGTCCGCGGCGCCCGGCTCGTCGGCTTCGGCCCCGTGAACGCCCGCGGCGGCGAGCCGATCCTTGAGCTCCAGGCCGATCCGCTCGGCCGTCTTCCGGCCGACGCCGGGAATCCTCGTGAGCCGGACGACGTCGCCGTGGCGCACGGCCCGGATGAAGTCGGGGGGCTCCATCCCGGACAACACGGTCAGCGCCAGGCGCGGGCCGACACCGTTGACGGCGATCAGGTGCTCGAAGAGCTGGAGCTCGAGCGCCGTGGCGAAGCCGAACAGCGCCAGCGTGTCCTCGCGCACGTGCGTGTGCACGCGCAGCGCCACCTCCGCGCCGGTCTCGCCGAGATTGTAGAAGGTCGAGAGCGGCACATGGAGCTCGTACCCGACGCCATGGACGTCGATTACGATGCGGTTGGGCTGCTTGTCGCCGAGGCGGCCGCGCAGGTATCCAATCATTTGTGCGCTGCCGCGGGGGGGACATATCGCCGCCAACTGCGCGCGCCGCCGGCCTTGCCCGGGCGCCTCCTTGCCGGGCCGTCCGAGTGCGCGTGGCACAGGGCCACCGCCAGGGCGTCGGAGACGTCCAGCGGCGTGGGGGGCTGCTCCATCCCCAGCAGCAGCGCCACCATCTGCTGGACCTGGCGTTTCTCGGCGCGGCCGTAGCCCACCACCGCCTGCTTGACCTCGGCCGGCGTGTACTCGCGGATCGTGATGCCGGCCGCGGCCGCCGCCAGCATCAGCGCGCCGCGGACATGTCCCAGGACCAGGGCGGAGCGGACGTTGCGCGCGTAGAACAGGTCCTCGAGCACCACGACATCCGGCCGGTGCCGCGCCAGCAGCTCGGCCAGCCGGCGGTGCACGACCAGCAGCTTTTCCGCAAGGGGTATGCGCGGGGGCACGGTGACCGCACCGCAGTCGACGACGTGGTGCCGGCTGCCTTCCGTCTCGATGCAGCCGTAGCCGGTGCGCCGGGAACCGGGGTCCACCCCGAGTATTCTCACGCCAACGACGCCTCGATCTCCTTTGCGTCGATGTCGAAGTTCGACCAGACGTGCTGCACGTCGTCGTGGTCCTCCAGCACTTCCATCAGCTTCAGGATCTGGCGCGCGGGAGCACCCTCGAGCTTCACGTAGTTCTGCGGCAGCATCGCCAGCCGCGCGCTCACCGTCTCGACCCCCGCCTGCCTGACGGCCTCGAGGACGGCCTCGTACGCCTCCGGGGAGGTCACGACCTCCCAGACGTCATCGTCCTCGCGAAAATCGTCGGCGCCGGCATCGATGGCCACGGTCATCAGCGCCTCCTCGTCGACGCCGCTCTTGTCGACGATGAGATGCCCGTGCTTGGTGAACATCCAGGCCACGCTGTTGGTGGTCCCGAGATTGCCCCCGTGCTTCGACAGCAGGTGCCGGATCTCGCCCACCGCGCGGTTGGTGTTGTCGGTCAGCACCTCGATGAGAAGCGCGGCCCCGCCGGGGCCGTAGGCCTCGTACGTCACCTCCTCGTAGGAGACCCCGGGCTCCTCGCCCGTACCGCGCCGGATGGCCCGCTTGATGTTGTCGGCCGGCATGTTCGCCGCCTTCGCGTCGGCGACCACCGTGCGCAGGCGCGGGTTGCTGTCCGGGTCGCCGCCGCCGTCGCGGGCGGCGACCGTCAGCTCCTTGATGATGCGGGTGAAAACCTTGCCGCGCTTGGCGTCGGCAGCTCCCTTCTTGTGCTTGATCGAGTGCCACTTGGAATGGCCTGACATGGGAATGTTCTCCGGCTGTGTGAACGACGGGAGACGCGAGGCCGGAACGCGGGACAGCCGCCCGGGCTCGCGACGACCGCAATTATTATGGCAGAAGTCGGCGCACGCGGGCGCAGTCCGGCCGGCGCGGCACCAGCGGTATGATAGAGGGTGCTGGCGAGCGCGCGGCAACGGCCGGCAGCATAGACCATGTCACTGATACCCGACTGGGCCCCCAACATCCATCCGCTCGTCGTGCACTTCCCGATCGCGCTGCTGGTGGCGGGGCTCGTGGTCGACCTGCTCAGCCTGCTCATGCGGCGGCGGCCGGCGCTCAGGCACACGGCGACCTGGCTCTACTGCGGCGGCGCCGCCACTGCCGGCCTGGCCTACCTGAGCGGCGAGCGCGGCGCGGACGCGATGCTGCTGCCCGCCCAGGTCGCGCCGCTCGTGAGCGAGCATGCCGACTGGGCGTTCCGGACGACCTTGTTCTTCACCTTCTTCGCCGCGGTGCGCCTGGCCGTCTCGTACGTCCTGCCGCCGCGGCCGGCGGTCCTCTGGGCGGCGTTCGTCGCGGGCGTGATCGGCGTCGGTATGCTGAACGAGACGGCGGAGCGCGGCGGGCTGCTGGTTTATCAGCACGGGCTCGGCGTGCAGGCCATCACCACCGACGAGTCGGTCGACGAGCTCCTCGCGGAAGCCGGCGCGGAGCCGACGGACCCCGGCATCATCGACCTGCAGGGCGGCTCGTGGGTGTGGCGGCCGGTCCAGGGCGCCCCGGCCGTGCTCGCGGATCAGTTCACGTGGCTGCAGGGCGACGGGTCGCGCCTGGCGGCCGAGATGGTGGACGACGAGGAGAAGGGCGCCGTGCTGAGCCTCGCCGCCGGGGAAGCGGGAGCGCTGTTCGTCACCGGCGGCGAGCTCGACGCCGCCCAGGCGGACGTGTACGTGAACCTGGACGGATTCGACGGCGCGCTGCAGCTCGTCCTCCACGCGCAGGACGACCGCACGTTCGACTTCTTCTCCATCGCCGGCGCGACCGCGACGCTGGGTCGGATGGAGGACGGCACGCCGACGGTCTTCGAGGAGGGCTCGTTCGACGCGTCGGGCTGGCTGTTCCTGCGCCTGTTCGGCGGCGACGGGCACTTCCGGGGCTACGTGAACGGCGACCTGCTGACGCACGGGCACGCCGACGACCTGGCGCCCGGCCGCTTCGGACTGCGAGTGGACGGCACCGGGACCGTCCTGGTGCAGCAGATCCAGGTACAGGCGGTCGGCTAACTGCCGCGATCGAGACGCATCGCCAGCGGGATGAAGACGATGCCGTTCACGGCCCGCTCGGGGCCGGTCTGCCGGAACCCCATCCGTTCGTAGGCCGGGACGCCGTAGCGTGACGAGTTGATCGTCACCCGCTCGACGTCCGGCCGGCGGGCGCGGGCCTCCGCCAGCCCGCGCTCGAGGAGCCGGGCGGCGATCCCCCGCCGGTGGAAGTCCTTCGCCACGAACAGCAACGCGACGTGGTTGCAGTCGCGCACCTCGATCATGCCGGCCAGCACGCCGGACACCTCGGCGACCAGCACGAAATGCTCGCGCTCGGCCCGCCGGCGCAGCGCTTCCGCCTCGGCGTAGCGCCGGAACTCGGCCACTCCCTGCTCGGTCGTGTAGTCGGGCGCGATGAACTCGTCGAACGAGGCCAGCACGAGCGCGGCGATCGGCTCGGCGTCGTCCGGCGTCATCATCCGGATCCGGCAGGCGGCGGCTTCAGGCACGGCGGCTCCGGCCGGGCGTCTGCGCGGTAGAGCGGCGCAGACGCCCGGGAGGGTCGGTTGGGCGGCGATTGAAGCCGCCGGCGACGATTTCCGGGCTACTCCTGCGCGACATCATAGTGCTCCCACAGGTATTCCGGAAAATACGTGTGGAGATGCAGGAAGATCTCGTGCACCAGGTTGATTGACCGCGTGACGCCGTACGCGTGATGTCCGGGCTTCGCCACGACGTGGACCAGCATCGTGCCGCGCCGGCTCGAGCAGCTCGGCCGCGCGCGCCGCGGGTCGATGCGGCGGTGGGCCGGCAGCGTCCTGGCCGAGCGTCCTTCGACGAAACGCTCCAGCGCCGCGTACAGCGCCGAGCGCACGCGTACGTGCGGCAGCACGTTGGTGAACGTCAGCGTGCCCGAGGCAGGCTCGTAGGTGAGGGTGAACGGCTCGCGGCCCAGCCAGAGAAAACGGAAGTAGTGGCGGCCCGCCCGCGCGGGCCGCTCCGTGTAGCCTCGAAACACGCCCCGGTCGGCGTACGCCTGGAGGCGCCGGCGAACCGCCGCCAGCTCGTTGCCGACCGCTGTCATGCTCGTGCGCCCGGTGCGGCTAGTGATTGTACGACATGACCCCCGGCTCGACCTTGCCGAGGAATCCGGGCGGGTACTGGCTGCGCACCCAGAACTCCTTCCTGGCCTGCACGTTCAGGACTGCCGGGCGGCTCTCGCTCAGCGCCACCTCGTACGCGCGGTCGAGCGCCGGCCGGAAATCCTGCGGGCGCGTGACGTACTCGCCGTGGGCGCCGAGCGCCTCGCCGACCTTGTCGTACCGCACGTTCTCCTGGAACAGGTGAATGGGCAGCCCGGTGGGGCTGTTGCGCTGGCCCGTCCATGTGCCCCACGCGTTGTTGTTGTAGACGATCAGGACGACCGGCAGGCGGTACTTCGACAGGGTTTCCAGCTCCATGCCGGAGTAGCCGAACCCGCCGTCGCCGGTGATGGCGACGACCGGATGCCCCTCGTAGCCGGCCTGCGCGCCGACACCGTGCCGGACAGCGACCGCCGCGCCGAGCGCATAGCCGACGTCGGGCCCGATGGCGCCGTACTGGTAGGCGCCGTTGATCACCTGTCCCGGGCGGAACGCGCGCAGGTAGCGCCGCGTGTAGCGCGCCACGCCGTAGCCGCCCTGGACCACGGTCGTGCGCTCCCGCGGCAGGTTGCCGTGGTACAGGAAGTCGGCGACCTCCTTGCCGATGACCGCCGGGTGGACCGCGTCGGCGTAGCCCTGTCCGGTGCGATAGAACTCCTCGTTCTCGGCCTCGAACTCGCGCCGGGCGGCCGCCACCTCGGCCACCCAGGCGTCGCGCCGCTGGCTGGGCATGGCCTCGGCCAGCGCCTCGAGCGCGACCATCTCGTCGGCGACGATCCCGACCTCGATCGGCAGGTTGCGGCCGATCCGAAGGCGAACTCGCCGACCGTCGGCATGCAGTACTGCCCGACCAGCAGCACGACGTCGGCGCTGGCCAGGGCCCCCGGGGCGGCGTCCGCCGACAGCTCGTGATCGGCGGGAAACTGTCCCTTCATCGCGCCCGACTCGACCACGGGGATGTGGGCCTTCTCGGCCAGCCGCCGCAGCGCGTCCCAGGCCTTGTGGTAGAAGACGCCGTTGCTCGACACGATGATCGGCCGCGCGGCCGCCCGCAGCAGCCGGACGGCGGCGTCGATCGCCCGCGGCTCCGGATACGGCTTCGCCTCGGTGCGGTACTGCGTCTGGTCGTAGTAGTACTCCAGCTCGCTGGCGTCGGCGAACCGCGCGCCGGCCACCTCGGCCGGAAAATCCAGGTGCACCGGCTTCGGGACCCCGGTCTTGAGCTGCCGGAAGGCGTACCCGGCGTACTCCCACGTGCGCTCCGGCGTGATCAGCCGCTTGCCGTACTTGCGCAGGCCCTCGGTGGTCGGCTGCTGGTAGCAGTCCTGGATGCCGCGCTCGGTGTCGTCGCCGCGGATGGTCGTGTTGCTTGCCAGCACCAGCAGGGGAGTGCGCGCCGCGTTCGCCGCCGCGATGCCGCAGATCATGTCGGTGAAGCCCGGGCCCTCGGTGCCCGACGTCGCGGCGATCTCGCCGGTCGTGCGGCAGAACGCATCGGCGGCGTGACACAGCGAGCCCTCGTGCCGGCCCGAGTAGGTCGGAATCCCCGCCGCCGCCATCGCGTGCACGACCAGGTAGTTGCCGGGACAGCAGAAGAGCGCGGCGACGCCCTCCTCCTTGCAGGCCCGCGCGAACACCTGGGCGCCGATCATCGGAAACTCGACGGGCGCCGCCGGGACCTTGGCGGCCTCGGCGAACTCCTTCGGAATGGCGATCGCCCGGGCGTCGTCCTCCGCCGCGAGCGCCGCGCGACCGGTGCCGAGCGCCGCCGCCGTGGCGCCGGCGCCGCCGAGCACCGCCTGGCGCATGAAGGCGCGCCGCGACTCGGTCCCCGCCCGGGCAGCCTGCTTCGTGCTCCGCTTCCTGGTCTTCATGGCAACCTCATTCCTTGCAGACTCCTGGCTCCAGCCTACCGGAGTCCGCGTCGTGCTACCAAGCAGACTCCTGGTTCCCGGGTCATCCCCCGACCGCCACCCCGGCGACCTCGAAGCGGGCGCCGAACAGCAACGGGCCGGAGCCGAGGAAGGCGCGGGCCGGGGGCTCGCCGGTGAAGTACTCGCGGTACACCCGGTTGAACACGCCGTAGAGGGACACGTCCGAGCAGAAGACCTGGACGTTGACGAGGTCGTCCATGGTCATGCCCGCCTCGGCCAGCACCGCCTGCACGCCGTCGAGGACGTTGCGCGCCTCCTGCTCGGCGGTCGCCGGCTGGCGGCCGGTCTGCGGGTCCATCCCGAGCCGGCCCGCGACGTAGAGCGTGTTGCCGGCCAGCACGGCATCGCTGAACGGCGCGGCCACGGTGCGCCCGGGCAGATTGATGACGCGCGGGGCGGTCGAGCCCTGCGTGGCGCTCACCACCCCCACGACGCTCGCCACCAGCGCGCCGACGATTACGCCGCCGATGAACACGAGTCCGTTCCCACGAGTCTTCATGATTGCTCTCCTCTAGACCCCGGTCAGCAGCACGGTCGAACCGGTCGTCTTGCGCGCCTCCAGATCCCGATGCGCCCGGGCGGCGTCCTGCAGCTCGTACGTCTGGTTCACCTCGATCCGCACCACCCCGCGGCCGACGACGTCGAACAGCTCGGCGGCCGTCGCCTCGAGCTCCGCGCGCGTCGCCGTGTAGGTGGCCAGCGTCGGACGCGTCAGATAGAGCGACCCCTTCGGCGCCAGCACCCCCGGCGGGAAGGGCTCGACGGCGCCCGACGCGTTTCCGAAGCTCACCATCAGGCCGCGCGGCTGCAGGCAGTCGAGCGAGTCGTTGAACGTGTCCCTGCCGACGGAGTCGTAGACCACCGGGACCCCCTTGCCGCCGGTCAGCTCCCGCACGCGATCGACGAAGCTCTCCTCCGTGTAGACGACCGGGTGATCGCAGCCGTGCGCCTTCGCGAGCTCGGCCTTCTCGCGCGTTCCCACGGTCCCGATGACCGTCGCGCCGAGGTGCTTCAGCCACTGGCACGCGATGAGGCCGCACCCGCCGGCCGCCGCGTGGAAGAGAACCGTCTCGCCCGGCTGCACGGCGTACGTCCGGCGCACGAGGTACTGCACCGTGCACCCCTTGAGCATCACCGCCGCCGCCTGCTCGTCGCTGATCCCGTCGGGAATCCTCACGAGCTGCTTCGCCGCGACCAGCCGGCGCTGCGTGTAGCTGCCGAGGCTCATGCAGTAGACGACGCGATCGCCCACCGCCACCTCGGCCACGCCTTCGCCGACCGCTTCGACGACGCCGGCGCCTTCATTGCCGATGGTCACCGGGAACGACGGCGCCGGGTAGAGCCCGGTCCGGAAGTAGACGTCGATGAAGTTGAGACCGGCTACGGTCTGGCGGACCAGCGCCTCGCCCGGCCCCGGATCGGGAACATCGATCGGCTCCCAGCGCAGGACCTCGGGACCGCCGGTCTCGTGAATGCGCACCGCGTGTGTCATCGATCGCTCCCCCTGTCTGCCGTCGTGCCGGTACCGTCGCAGGCCGATCCTAGCAGCCCCCGCGGGCGGCGCGCGCGTTGCGCTACCATTAGAAGCGCTCCATGGCAACCGACACCGGCGCGTTCGACGCGCACCACCCGCCGTCAGCGGACCTGCTCGCGGACTGCGTCCACTGCGGCTTCTGCCTGCCGCCGTGCCCCACCTACGCGTTGTGGAGCCGCGAGACCGACTCGCCGCGCGGGCGGATTCACCTGCTGCGGGTGGCGCTCGAGGGCAAGGCGTCCATCACGCCGGAGCTCGCGCGTCACTTCGACACCTGCCTGGGCTGCATGGCCTGCACGACCGCCTGCCCCTCCGGCGTGCAGTACGACAAGCTGCTGGAAGCCGCCCGGCCGCAGCTCGAGCGGCACGTCCGGCGGCCGCTGGCCGACCGGCTCTTCCGCCGGCTGATCTTCGCCCTGTTTCCCTACCCGCGCCGCCTGCGCTGGCTCGCGCTCGAGCTGTGGGCCTACCAGCGTCTCGGGCTGCAGCGGCTGGTACGGGCCACCGGCCTCCTGGACGCGCTCCCGGCGCGCCTGCGCGCCATGGAGGCGGTGGCGCCCCGCGTCTCGGTCGCCGGCGCCTGGTCGTCGATGCCCGGCGTCATTCCCGCGGCCGGGCCGCCGCGGCGGCGGGTCGCGCTGCTGCTCGGCTGCGTGCAGCGCGTCTTCTTCAGCGACGTCAATCGCGCGACGGCCCGCGTGCTCGCCGCCGAAGGCTGCGACGTGGTGATCCCGCAGGCCCAGGGGTGCTGCGGCGCGCTGATGCTGCACGCCGGCCTCGAGGACGACGCCGCGGCGCTGGCGCGGCGCTTCATCGACGCCTTCGAGCCCTCGCTTGCCGCCGTCGACGCCATCGTGATCAACGCGGCCGGCTGCGGGTCGACGCTCAAGGAGTACGGCCACCTGCTGCGCGACGATCCGACGTACGCGGCGCGCGCGGAGGCGTTGGCCGCCAAGTGCCGGGACGTCTCCGAGGTGCTGGCCGACCTCGAGCCGCGGGCGCCACGGCACCCGGTCCCGATGCGCGTGGCCTACCACGACGCGTGCCACCTGCAGCATGCGCAGGGCGTCAGCGCCGAGCCGCGGCGCGTGCTGGCGGCCATCCCGGAGCTCGACGTGCAAGAGGTGCCGGAAGGCGGGCTCTGCTGCGGTTCGGCGGGCATCTACAACCTCGTCGAGCCTGAGGCCGCGGACGCTCTCGGGCGGCGCAAGGCCGGGAACGTCCTCGCGACCGGCGCCGACGCGGTCGTCTCGTCGAATCCGGGCTGCCTGCTGCAGCTCGGCAGCGCGCTGGAACGCCAGGGCCGCCCCTTGCGCACGATGCACCTGGTGGAGATCGTGGACGCCTCGATCCGCGGCGAGTCCAATACAATGACGGCGGGCCACCCGTAGAGTCCGTACGTGGCCCGAGGCGCGCACAGCGCGCCTTGGCGGCGCGGGGCGTCGGGGTCCCCGCTGGCAGCCGCCGGGGGTTCGGGGCGCAGCCCCGAAGGAGGTTTGATGACCGTACGAATTGCCGCACTGGCGTTGACGCTCGGCCTGTTCGGACTGCTTGAGCCGGCGACGGTCGCCGGGCAGGATGACGGCGCATGGTCCGCGCCGCGAACCGCGTGGGGCGATCCGGACCTGCAGGGAATCTGGTCGAACACGACCACGACGCCCATGGAACGGCCGGCGGACCTCGAGGGCCGGGAGTTCCTGACCGAGGAGGAGCGGGCTGCGCGGAATCCCGGCTCCGGCATCTCGGCCGAGGAGCAGTCGGACTTCATGCCCACCGGCGCGTACAACGACTACTGGCTGGAAAAGGGCGAGCTGTCGCTGCGCACGTCGCTGATCGTGGATCCGCCCGACGGGCGGTACCCGCCGCGGACACCTGCCGCGGACGAGCGCCGGGCGCGGCGGTTCGCCAGCTTCACGGGCGGCGGCGAGCTCGCGTCCTGGAACGACTTCAGCACCTATGACCGGTGCCTCACGCGCGGCATGCCCGGCGCCATGACGCCCGGCTTCTACAACCACAACTACCAGATCCTGCAGACGCCGGACCATGTCGTGCTGCTCGTGGAGATGATCCACGACGCCCGCATCGTGCCGCTCGACGGGCGCGCCGGGCCGCCGGCGGCCGTGTCCCAATGGCTGGGCAGGTCCAGCGGCCGCTGGGAGGGCGACACCCTGGTCATCGAGACGACGAACCTCCAGGAGCCGCAGCGCCGCGTGGTCGAGCGGCTCACCCGGGTGGGCGCCGACGCCATCGACTACCGCGTGACCGTCAGCGACGAGGAGGAGTGGACCGGCGCCTGGACCGCCCTGATGCCGATGACCGCGATCGAGGGTCCGATCTTCGAGTACGCCTGTCACGAGGGCAACTACTCGCTGCCCAACATGCTCGCGGGCAAGCGCGCGGAGGAAGCCGAGGAGGCGGAATCGCGCTGATACGCGCTACACCCCGCCCGGCCCGCGTCCGGTGTTCAGCAGGGCGTCCGGATCGAACCGGCGCTTGATTGCCTCCATCACGCGCCTGCCGTCACCGACCGGCCCCCAGGGGTCGACGCGCTGCCGCAACGCCGCGTCGGCCCGCCGAATGACGGCCGAGCCGCGGCCCGCGGGCAGGCGCTCGCGAAGCTGCCCGACCAGCCGGGCCTGAGCATCGAGCGGGCCGTCGAGTCGCAGGTCGACCACGCCGAGCGCCGCGCGGCCGGCGACCGCCAGGCCGACCCCGGTCGCCTCCGCCGCGTCCCGCAGCCAGACGAGCGTCGGGAACAGCTCCGCCGGCACGGTGCTCAGCTTGACGAGCGTGCCGCCCGAGGACCAGTGCGCCAGGTGGCGGCGCCACGTCGCCTGCTCGTCGCGTCCGCTGTGAACGACCGCGCCCGCAGCGCCCGCGAGGGCGCTGGCCGCGTCAGCCTGCTCCGACGCGGCCGCCTCGACCGATTCGAACCGCACCAGCAGGCGCGGCTGCGGCGCGGCGACCTCGATCGAGACCGGCGCCAGCGCCGAGCCCGCGAGCCGGCTGGCGACCGGCGCGGCCGCTTCGAGCGAGTCGAAGGTGAGCTCCACGGTGCGCGAGGCCGGCGGCGCGGGGGCCAGCTTGAACGTCGCCGTGAGGATGACGCCCAGGCAGCCGAACGATCCGGTCAGCAGTCGGGAGAGATCGTAGCCGGCGACGTTCTTGACGACGATGCCGCCGGCCTTCGCCACGCGCCCGTCGACGCGCGCCATGGTGACGCCGATGATCGAGTCGCGCGGTCCGCCGTGGCCATGGCGGCGGGGGCCGCTGTCGTTGGTCGCCACGACGCCGCCGACGGTCGCGCGGTCCGGCCACGGGGCATCCCACGGCAGCCGTTGACCGTGCGCGGCGAGCCGGGCGTTCACCGTGGCGGGCGTCGCGCCGGCCTCGACCGTGGCCGTCAGATCGCCATGCCGGTGCTCGACGACAGCACGGAGTCCGGCCGTGGAGAGCAGCAGATCGACCTCGCCCCCCGGCGCGCCCCACTGCAGCTTCGTGCGCCCCCCGGCCACCCGCACCTGGAGTTGCTCGGACGCCGCCCACGCCAGCGTTGCCGCCAGCGCGTCGCCGCTGGCCGGCTCGGCCACGATGCGGGGCCGTACGCCGTCGACGGCATCCCCGTCGACGGCCGCGCGCGCCGCGGCGCCCGCCTTCCCCGCCAGCCGCTCGAGGAGCGCCGCCGCGGACGCGACGGTTGCCATCAGACCCGCTCCGCCAGGCCGGCCGCCTCGGCCGGATGCCTGCGGTACGGACCGGGCACCTCCCCGCACAGGCGCGGCGTCGGAAACACCTTGCCCGGGTTGCAGATATTGCCAGGATCGAAGGCGCACCGCACGAGCTGCATCGTGTCGAGATCGCTGTCGTTGAACATCTTCGGCAGATGCTCGGCCTTGTCGGCGCCCACGCCGTGCTCCCCCGTAATCGACCCGCCGACGTCGAGGCAATAGGTCAGGATCTCGGAGGCGACAGCGTGCGCCAGATCGGCCTGTCCGGCGACGCGCTCGTCGTAGCAGACCAGCGGGTGCAGATTGCCGTCGCCGGCATGGAACACGTTGCCGATCTTCAGGCCCGAGCGCTCGGACAGGCCGCGGATCCGGCCCAGCACCTCCGGCAGCCGGGTGCGCGGGATGACGCCGTCCTGCACGTAGTAGCTCGGCGACACGCGGCCCATCGCCGCGAACGCCGCCTTGCGCCCCTGCCAGAACCGCGCCCGCTGCGCGTCGGTCCGGGCCACCTGGATCTCGAGCGCCTGCGCCGCGGTGCAGACCTCCTCGACCCGGCTGAAGAGCGCCGTGACGTCGGCCTCCGCACCGTCGAGCTCGACGATCAGAATCGCCTCGACAGGCGGAAAGTCGGGGTGGACCGCCGCCTCGGCCGCCTCGATCGTCACGCGGTCCATCATCTCGACCGCCGCCGGGATGATGCCCGCGCCGATGATGCCCGACACGGCGTTGCCGGCCGCCTCGGTCGAGTCGAACGCAGCCAGCAGCGTCCGCACGGCCGCCGGCTTGCGGAGGAGCCTGAGCGTCACCCGGGTGACCACCGCCAGCGTGCCCTCCGAGCCGACGAGGACGCCGAGCAGGTCCAGGCCGGGCGCGTCGAGCGCCGGCCCGCCAAGCCGGATCGACTCGCCGTCCGGCAGCACCGCCTCCACACCGAGGACGTGGTGCACGGTGAATCCGTACTTGAGGCAGTGCGCGCCCCCGGAGTTCTCGGCAACGTTGCCGCCGATCGAGCAGATCACCTGGCTCGACGGATCCGGTGCGTAGTAGTAGCCGTCACCGGCCACCGCCTTGCTGACGTCGAGGTTCATCACGCCCGGCTCGACCGTGATGCAGCGGTTCGGGATGTCGATCTCGAGGATCCGGTTCATCCGCGTCATCACGATCAGGACGCCGTCGGGATGCGGCATGGCGCCCCCGGAGAGCCCCGTGCCCTGGCCGCGCGCCACGAACGGCACGCCCTGCTCGTGACACAGGCGCACGATGCGCCGCACCTGGTCCGCGGAGGTCGGCAGCACCGCGACACCCGGCTTGGAGCGCAGCTTCACGAGGCCGTCCGTCTCGTACGTCAGCAACTCGCCGTGGTCGCGCACGAGCCCCTCGGCGCCCACGATTCGCTCGAGACTGGCGAGAAACGTCTTGTCCACGGCGGCCACCTCCCTGGCGTCGCCCTACGGTCTCGAGTACTGGTCGATGACGCGCGTGATGGCCCGCTGGCAGACCCGGCAGAACCCGACCGGGTTCCGCGTGAACATGATGCAGTCGACCTCGGGGCGGTAGAGGCCGGTCGGCTCGTACGACGCACCCTCGAAAGCGCCCACCCGGCCGGCGTGCGGCATCGCCTGCAGCAGCGCCGTCTCGCGGTCCATCTGCGCCGTGAAGAGGGCGTCGAGCTCGTTCTCGGGCGCGCCCGCGGCCCGCAACGACGCGCGCTCGCGCTGCGCCGCCGTGCTCCCCTGCTCGAACGCCGCCTTGTCCCAGGGGGTGGGGAGCGGCGTGTCGGCCGCGACGAGATCGCCCCACTTGAGGTTGTCGGGATCGTGCAGCGCCGTCACGTTCGGCTCCCACGGCTCGGGGTGATACGCCGCGCCCGTCTCGTACGCCACGTCGGACGTGTAGTACTCGTCGGCCAGACCGGCGAAGTGATGGCCGAACTCGTGGACGAACACGTACTCGGCGAACCCCGTGTCGGCAGCCGCGGTCGCCTGGAAGTTGAAGATCCCGCCGCCGCCGTACTGCGCCTCGTTGACCAGGATCTCGAGAAACTCGTAGGGCGCCGCGGCAGCCGCGTCGCGCAGCGCACGGTTGTCGTAGGTGAGCAGATAGCGCTCCGAATCGAAGATGTTGTACTCCGCCGACAGCGGGGTCCGACGGAACTCGAGCGCCCGCGGGCGGCTGACGCCCGGGCTGGCCGACGGCAGATCGAGCCCCCACACGTTGAAGTCCGAGCGGCGGCTCCTGAACGGCTCCTCCTCGAACAGCGCGCCGACCAGCCGCCGGGCGTCGGCATGGAACTTGGGCAGCTCCGCCGCGACGTACCCTTCGCCGATCACGAGCAGGTCGACCTTCTCCGCCGGCGGGCCGCTCTCCTGAATGGCCCAGACCTCGCCCATGGGGGCCCGATCGGCCGGATTGACGAACCGGGACTCGGGATCGACGACCGTCGACCACACCTCGTGGAAGCTGTTCTCGGCGTCGCGCACCTTCAGCACGACCTGCACCGGCCGCCGCGGCCAGGGGAAGCGCAGCGACTCGTGGAACGTCCGGTGCACGCGCCGCGACTCGGGCGTCGTCTCCCACTCGCCGTAGATCGACGCGAATCCGCGCGAGTAGATCGCCCGGTTGGTCCGCCGGTCGACCACCTCGAAGAGGTACTTGCCGAGGTTGAGATCGTCGACGAGCCGCGTGCGGCTGCCGGCCCACGGGCCGTCCGATACCACCCGATCCAGACCGAAGATCTCCGTTCCTCGTCCGCCGGAGTGGAAGTAGTCGACGCGCATCGTCTTGTCGATGAAGTAGGCGTCGAAACCCTCTCCGCCGGTGGGCCCGCCCTGCGGGGCGGCGCCGGGCCAGGCCCCGTAGACCACGGTGCAAGCCGCCGCGAGCAGGATGCCGACGACGCGACGGGTAACGGATGCTCCCATGGGAGGTATTCTAATCGCTGACCGCAAGCTCGCCCGGCACGATCGGCCGGGTGCGCGGGAGCTTCCCGCGATAGGCCATCCAGCCCACGACCCCGAGCACGCCCACGAACGCGCAGAGCTTCGCGGCGTCCGCCGAGCGGGTCGCGGGCAGCACCGCCCACAGCAGCCACAGCACCGGCTGCGCCAGACAGACGGCCCAGACCGCTCCGTAGAAGTAGCGCCGCTCGTGCCCCTCGCCCCGCGTCGACGGCTTGACGCGCGGTAGCCGTCCGGCGGCGCCCAGGAGCCATACGGTGCCGGCCAGCGGAAAGTACGCCGCCTCGTAGAGCTGCCGCAGATACCAGCCGCCGCTCGCGATGGCGACGATCAGACCGGTCAGATTCAGCAGCCCGAACGAGACCACGGCGCTCCACGCCAGCGTGTAGCACACGCGCCGGTACGCCGGGTTCGGCTTGTCCTCGGTGAAGCGGATGATGTACGGCCGCGGCTCCACTCCCGGCAGCCGGCCGCGCAACCCGGCGACGCCGGTCGCCACCAGCACGAGTCCCAGCCAGCCCGCCATACGCCCGTCGAAGCCGCTCTCGAACAGGTCGAACGTGAGCGGCCCCGGCGCGATGAAGCAGACCCAGATCCAGATCGGCCAGTGCGCGAGGCGATACGCCGCCGTATTCCGCTCGCGAATCCGCCGCCGGCTCGCCAGCTCGACCGGAATGCCGTCCAACGTGCCACCTCCACCCACGCAGCTACATCCGCAGCGCCGGGCCAGGCGCCCGCCCCGCCGCGCCCGGCGTTCGCCACTCGCCCCGCCACACCCGCACCGCGTTGCCTCCGTCCCGCTTCGCCCGATACATCGCCGCGTCCGCCCGCGCCACCAGCGCACCCGTCTCGCACTCGCCGGCCCACGTCGTGCTGACGCCGAAGCTCGCCGCCGCCGCTACCGTACCCTCCGGACCCGCCACCCGCCGCCGCGCCAGCTCCGCGCGCAGCCTCTCCGCCGCCTGCGCCGCCCCCGCGCCCGGCGTATCCCGCAGCAGCACCAGGAATTCGTCTCCGCCGTACCGGCACCGCACATCGCTCCCACGAATCCCGTCCCTCAGCACCGCGCCCAGCTCCGCGAGCACCCGGTCTCCCACCCGATGCCCGTACCGGTCGTTCAGTCCCTTCAGGTCGTCGACGTCCACGAAGATCAAAGACGCCTCGCTCGCGCGCCCACGCGCGCGGCGCAACTCGGCCCGGATGCGCGCCATCCCGTCGCGCCGCGTCCGGCACCCCGTCAGCGCATCCGCGCCTTGCCCCGCCGCCTGGCGCGCCAACTCCATCTTCTCGACGAACAGACCCAGCAGCGCCGCCGCCACCTTCAACGCCTGCCGCTCCCCGGTCCTCAGCGGCTGCTCACGACCGGCCACCGACCTCCCCACGACCAGCGCGCCGGCAGCCCCGCCGCGACCGCCCAGCGAAAACGTCTCGTCCCCCGCCGCAGGGCGCCGTCTCCCGAACGTCTGCACCCCGCGCACCCCCGGCACCTCGAGCCAGACTTCCCGCACCCCTACCACGCCCCGCAACTCCTCCCACGCCGCCGGCGGCACCGCGCGCGGCTCCCGCGCCCCCCGCAGGACCTCGCCCAGTCCGACCAGCGGTCCGAAATTCGCCAACGCTCCCTCGCTCACATCCGTCCGATCCCCCGCCAGCCCCAAACCACGCCCGTACACGCAAACACCCGGGGCCATGCCGGCCCCGGGTGTTCAAGATAATCCCGGCAGCGACCTACTCTCCCACGGAGTCACCCCCGCAGTACCATCGGCGGAAGAGGGCTTAACTGCCGTGTTCGGTATGGGAACGGGTGTTGCCCCTCTCCTATGACCACCGGGAAACGAAAGAAACCGAACCCCGCACATCCGACGGGCGCCCGGCCCCCCCGCCGACCCGCCTTCACGGCGGCCCTGCGGGGAAATCCTCTGCCTCACTCCCCAACTGAATACTCCACAAACGGCAGCTTCCCGACGCAGCGACAAGGAATATGGTCAAGCCTCACGGCTGATTAGTACCAGTCAGCTCAAGCCCTCACGGACCTTACACCTCTGGCCTATCACCTGGTGGTCTTCCAGGAGCCTTCAGGAGCCGAAGCTCAGGGAGATCTCATCTTGGGGAGGGCTTCACGCTTAGATGCTTTCAGCGTTTCTCCCTTCCGAACGTAGCTACCCAGCGCTGCCGCTGGCGCGACAACTGGTACACTAGAGGTTCGTCCATCCCGGTCCTCTCGTACTAAGGACAGCCCCCCTCAAATCTCCTACGCCCATGGCAGATAGGGACCGAACTGTCTCGCGACGTTCTAAACCCAGCTCACGTACCGCTTTAATCGGCGAACAGCCGAACCCTTGGAACCTGCTACAGCTCCAGGATGCGATGAGCCGACATCGAGGTGCCAAACCTTGGCGTCGATGTGAACTCTTGGCCAAGATAAGCCTGTTATCCCCGGCGTACCTTTTATCCGTTGAGCGATGGCCCTTCCATGCGGAACCACCGGATCACTAAGGCCTGGTTTCCCATCTGCTCGACGTGTTTGTCTCGCAGTCAAGCTCGCTTCTGCCTTTGCACTCTCCGGCTGATTTCCAAACAGCCTGAGCGAACCTTCGCGCGCCTCCGTTACATTTTGGGAGGCGACCGCCCCAGTCAAACTACCCGCCTAGCAGTGTCCCTGACCTGGATGACAGGCCGAGGTTAGAACACCGAAATGCCAAGGGTGGTATCTCACCAGCGACTCCCCGGACCCCAAGAGGCCCGGTTCAAAGTCTCCCACCTATCCTGCGCATAACACACCAGCATTCACTACTAAGTTGTAGTAAAGGTGCACGGGGTCTTTCCGTCTTGCCACGGGCAACCGGCGTCTTCACCGGTACCACAAATTCGCAGTGTCCCTCGTTGAGACAGCGCCCAGATCGTTGCGCCATTCGTGCAGGTCGGAACTTACCCGACAAGGAATTTCGCTACCTTAGGACCGTTATAGTTACGGCCGCCGTTTACCGGGGCTTCAATTCAGG
>CBDAUL010000006.1:0-52500 GCA_965200475.1 Vicinamibacterales bacterium | reverse complement strand
GCCGGCCGAGTGAAAGTCCGTGACAATCCGCGTCGCGAGCTCGATCTTGACCTGCTTGGGATGCGCCGCGCCGGACGCCGCGCGCGCGGCGAGGGCGTCGATCTCCGCCAGCGAGAGGTCGGTCAGCAGCTTGTGGTACTCCCACATCAGGGTGTCGGACATCGACATGAGCTTGCCGAACATCTCGTTCGGCGGCTCCTTGATGCCGACGTAGTTGCCCGCCGTCTTCGACATCTTCTCCGCGCCGTCGAGGCCGACCAGCAGCGGGGTCGTCATGACGACCTGGGCCTCGACGCCCCAGGCCGGCATGATGTCCCGGCCGACGTTCAGGTTGAAGAGCTGATCCGTGCCGCCCAGCTCGACGTCGGCCCGCAGGTGGACCGAGTCGTAGGCCTGCGCCAGCGGGTACAGGAACTCGTGGATCGAGATCGGCTGGCCGGCGTCGTAGCGCTGGCGAAAGTGCCGTCGCTCGAGCATCTGCGCGACGTTGTAGCAAGCCGCGAGCCGGATCCAGCCCTCGCTCCCGAGGCTGCCCAGCCAGCCGCTGTTGAAGTCGACGACGGTGCGGTCCGGATCGAGCAGCTTGAAGATCTGCGCCTTGTAGGTCTCGGCGTTCTCCCGGATCTGCTCCCGGCTCAGCGGCGGCCGCGTCTTCGAGCGTCCGGTAGGGTCCCCGATGAGCCCGGTGAAGTCCCCGATCAGGAACACGACCCGGTGCCCGAGGTCCTGGAAGTGCTTCATCTTGCGGATGAGCACGGTGTGGCCGAGGTGCAGGTCGGGCGCCGTGGGATCGAACCCGACCTTCACGGTCAGGGGGGTCGATTCCGCGGCCGACCGGGCAAGCTTCGTGCGCAGCTCGGCCTCGCGGACGACGTCGACGCAGCCCTTCGTGAGATAGGCGACCTGCTCGTCAAGCGTCATCGACACCTCGCCCCGCGATGAACCGCCGCCCCTCGATCCGCCATCCGCCTTCCAGCATGATGCCGATTGCCTCCGGGTAGATCCTGTGCTCCTCGACCAGGATGCGCGCCGCGAGCGCTTCGGCGCTGTCGGCTCCGTCGACCGGCACCACCGCCTGACGCACGATCGGTCCGGCATCGAGCTCCGGCGTCACGATGTGCACCGTCGCCCCGCTGACCTTGACGCCGTGCTCCCACGCCTGCGCCTGCCCGTCCAGCCCTGGGAACGCCGGGAGCAGGGACGGGTGGATGTTGAGAATGCGGTTCGGGAACGCGCCGACGAACTCGGCGCTCAGCAGCCGCATGAATCCCGCCAGGCACACCAGCGCAACGTCGCGCCGGCGCAGCTCGGCCACCACGGCGCGATCGAACGCCTCCCGCGACCCGTAGCCCTTGTGATCGATGTGCAGCGTCTCGATGCCCGCCCGCGCCGCGCGCGCGAGTCCCGCCGCGCCCGCCCGGTTGGAGATGACGACCGCGATCGTGGCGTCGAGACGCCCGTCGGCGATGCTGTCGATGATCGCCTGCAGATTGCTGCCGCGCCCCGAGATGAGCACGCCGATCCTGCGATTTCTCACCGCGCCTCCAACGACCCGGCCGGCCCGCCAATCGTCGCCTGACGGCTCCGTTCGGCGCCCAACCAACCCTGCAGGAGTCCGCGCCGTTCCACGGCGCGGACTCCTACGCGTAGACGACCTGCCGGTCGCCCTCGACGACCGTGCCGATCGGCACCGCGCCAGGCTCGCCGGCCGCGGCCAGCAGGGCCCTGGCCGCCGCCACGGACTCGGGCGCCACCACCGCGACCATCCCGATCCCCATGTTGAACGTCCGGTACATCTCGTCCTCGGGCACGCTCCCCGCGCGCTGCAGGAAACCGAAGACGGGCGGCACCTGCCAGTCGCGAACGATCCGCGCGGCGGTGCCCGGCGGCAGCACCCGCGGCAGGTTCCCGGTCAGGCCGCCGCCCGTGATGTGCGCCAGGCCCCTGACCAGCCCCGGGCTCGACTCCAGCAGCCGCATGACGGGCCGCAGATACGACCGGTGGGGGCGCAGCAGCTCGTCGCCGACCCGGCTTCCCAGCTCGTCGACGGCGGTATCCACGCGCAGGCCCAGCGTATCGAAGACGATGCGCCGCGCGAGCGAGAATCCGTTCGTGTGCAGCCCCGACGACGGCAGGCCGATGAGGCAGTCGCCGGGCACGATGCCGCGGCCGTCGATCACCCGCCCGCGGTCGACGATGCCGACGATGAAGCCGGCGAGGTCGTACTCCCCCGCGGCGTAGAAGCCGGGCATCTCGGCGGTCTCGCCGCCCAGCAGCGCGCAGCCGTTCTCGACGCAGCCCTGGGCCAGCCCCTGCACGACGGCGGCAGAGACGTCGGGCGCCAGCCGGCCGGTGGCCAGGTAGTCGAGGAAGAACAGCGGGCGCGCGCCCTGCACGAGCACGTCGTTGACGCAGTGGTTGACCAGATCCACGCCGACCGTGTCGTGCCGCGCCGCCAGGAACGCGACCTTCAGCTTGGTGCCCACGCCGTCGGCGCTCGCCACGAGCACGGGCTGCTGATGGCGGCCCCATTCCGGCTGGAACAGGCCGCCGAAGGCGCCGATGTCGGAGAGCACCCCCGGCGTGAACGTCTGCCTGGCCAGGTCGCGCACGCGCTGCACCAGCCGGCTCGCCGCGTCGATGTCGACCCCCGCCGCACGATAGTCCACCCCTAGAACTCCAGCACCCGCAGGGCGGCCTCGGCGGCGGCCCGGATCGCCGATCCCTCGGCATCGCCCCAGTAGGCGCGGCGCAGATGCGCCTGGAACCGCTCCTCCGCCATGTCCTCGTCCAGCATGTCGAACGCGTCGCGCAGCAGCAGCAGCTCGGCCTCGGGCGCCGCGCGGTCTGCGAGCGCCCGCAGCACGACGCCGGGGCGCCGCAGCGCGACCGTGCCGAGCGCCAGCGCGAGCGGCGCCTGCGCCGACGCGCCGGCGGCCAGGCCGGCGTCGAACAATGCGTCGAGCGCCGGGCCATCGCCCGCCGCGGCGAGCGCGGCGAGCCCGGAGGCCGCGTTCCGCAGGAGCGGCCGGCCGTCGGCGGCGGCTGTCTGCGCCCCGTAGCGCAGCGCCTCGACGAGGTACGGCACCTGCGCGTCGCAGTCGATCTGCAACAGGCAGGCGGCCGCCGACACGACGGGCTGCAGCACGTCCGGAACGCCCGCGCGCGCGCCGGCGATGACGCCGGCGGCGCGCCGGTCGCCGATCTTGCCCAGCGCCAGCAGCGCGTCGTCCTGCAACGCCCCCTCCTCGGAGGCCACCGCCAGCAGCGCGTCTACGGCGTACCCGGCGCCGTGGTCCCCGAGCGCCTCGATGACCACCGCGCGAAAGTAGGTCTGGCCGCGGTCGACGTCGCGCACCAGCCGGTCGCGAACCGCCGCGTCGTCGTCGTGCGCCGCCAGGGCGCGCACCAGCGCCGGCCGCACGAACTCGGAGGTCTCCCGCTCGAGCGCCGCGAGCAGTCGCGGCGCGACCGCCGGATGCGGGTGGTTCTCGAAGTAGCCGTACGCGGCGGCCCGGACCCGATCGTTGGGCGACGCGAGCGACGCCTGCATGGCCTCGGCGGTCTCCGGGGCCGCGACCCCGTAGAGCAGGACCAGCGCGCGAAACTGCACGTAGCTGTCCTCGTGCCCCTGCAGGGCCGCGCGCAGCAGGGGCCCCGCGACCTCGGGGTCCGCCCGCCGCACCGTCCGCGACGCCTCCATGCGCACGGTGTAGTCGAAATCACCGAGCCGATCGATCGCCTCCCGGAGCCGCTCCGGCGGCGTCTGGGCGGAACCGCCGCCGACACTGACGACCGCCAGCAGCAGGACGACCGGGACGCGGCAGGCCGCGCGCGGGCTCCTCATGGCTGCGAGGAATGGCCGCCATCGGGGAGCTTCAGCACCATCTGCATGTACGCATCGCTGTCCGACGGCGGGGCGACCCGGTACTCCCGCGTGTAGCACGCGTAGCAGTAGTTGGGGTGACTGGCGCCGACCGCTTCCCGCAGGCCGTCGAGGCTGAGGTACGAGAGCGAGTCCGCGCCGAGAAAGTCGCGGATCTCGCTGACGGGGTGCCGGGCCGCGATCAGCTCGTTCGGGTGCGGCGTGTCGATCCCGTAGTAGCAGGGCGAGACCGTGGGCGGACAACTGATCCGCATGTGCACCTCGCGCGCGCCGGCGGCCTTTATCATGCCCACGATCTTGCGGCTGGTCGTGCCGCGCACGATCGAATCGTCCACGAGGACCACGCGGTTGCCCTCGATGATGCTGCGCACCGTGTTGAGCTTGACCTTGACCTTGAGCCCGCGAATGGACTGATGAGGCTGAATGAAGGTCCGGCCCACGTAATGGTTGCGAATCAGCCCCATGCGGAGCGGAATGCCCGCGGATTCGGCGTAGCCCGCGGCGGCGCAGAGGCCGGAATCGGGAATCGGGACGACGACATCGGCCGGCACCGCCGACTCCCTGGCCAGCAGGCGCCCCAGGTTGGTGCGCACCTCGTTGACGCTCTGACCGAACACGTAGCTGTCCGGACGGGCGAAGTAGACGTGCTCGAACACGCAGTGGGCGGGCGTCACCGCTGGAAACGGCCGGTACGACCGGAGCCCGTCGCGGCCGATCACCAGCACCTCGCCCGGCTCGACGTCGCGCACGTACGTCGCGCCGATCAGATCCATCGCGCACGTCTCCGAGCAGACGACGTGGGCCTCGCCCAGACGGCCGAGAGCAAGCGGCCGGAACCCGTGGGGGTCGCGTACGGCGACGAGATTGTCCGGGGTCAGCGTGACGAGCGAGAAGGCGCCGGCAACGCGCGAGACCGACTCCACCATGGCATCCTCGGGGGTCGCCGCGGTCGAGCGCGCGTAGAGATGCAGGATGACCTCGGTGTCGCTGTTGGTCTGGAAGATCGAGCCCCGGCGCACCAGCTCGGCGCGCAACTCCGGCGCGTTGACCAGGTTGCCGTTGTGGCAGAGCGCGATCTGTCCGTGCGAGCACTCGATCAGGATCGGTTGCGCGTTGACGATCCGGCTGTCGCCGAAAGTGGAGTACCGGACGTGTCCGATGGCCGACCGGCCGGCCAGCCCCTGCAAGGCGTCCTCGTCGAACACGTCGCTGACGTGCCCCATGGCGCGCGAGAGCTGCACGCGCCCGTCACGCACCGCCGCGATGCCGGCGCTCTCCTGGCCCCGATGCTGCAGCGCATACAACCCCAGGTAGGTCATATGGGACGCCTCGTCGTGGCCGTAGATGCCGAAGACGCCGCACTCGTCCCTGAACTTGTCTCTGTCCATGCCGCTCGGCAGCTTCCCTCAGACGGGGCTGTGCCCCGAACCCCCGGCGTCCGCTTGCGGGGACCCCATTGCCCCGCGCCGCTACCGCCGAGGCGCGCCTTGTGGAGTCTAACGCTGTTCTACGGCGCGGACTCCTGGCACTTGCGGGCCGCGTCGGGCCCGAAGTGGCGAGACAGCCCGGTTGCCCAGGCTTGCTCGGCCTCCGCGAGCGGCACGTCGATGACCGGCGCGCCGTCGACGGCGATGCGGCACCTGGCGCCCCCGGTACGCCCGATCGCCCGCGCCGGCACGCCGGCAGCGGCGGCGCGGGCCAGCAGGTCCCCGGCGCGGCTCTCCGCGAGCGACACGATGACGCGCGAGGCGGTCTCCCCGAACAACGTCCCGGCCAGCACGACGCCCGCCGGCCCGTCGAGCGGCTGCGCCGGCAGGGCCGCGTCGACGCCGACGCCGCCGTCGAAGCAGCACTCGGCCAGCGTGACCGCGACGCCGCCCTCCGCGCAGTCGTGCGCGGACTCGAGCAACCCGTCGGCGGCCGCATCCACGAGCAGCCGCTGCAGCGCGCGCTCGACGTCCACGTCCAGCGCCGGCGGCCTGCCCCGCACCAGCCCGTGCACGACCTTCAGATACTCGCTGCCGCCGAGCTCGGCGCCGGCCGGCCCCAGCAGCACGACCACGGACCCGGCCTTGCCGAACACCCGGCCGAGCGTGCGTCCCGCGTCCTCGATCAGGCCCACGACACCCAGGACGGGCGTCGGGTGGACGGCCTCGCCGTCGGTCTCGTTGTACAGGCTCACGTTGCCGCCGGTGACCGGGATGTCCAGTGCGCGGCACGTCCCGGCGATGCCCTCGACGGCCTCGGCGAACTGCCACATGATGTCGGGCCGCTCCGGACTGCCGAAGTTCAGGCAGTTCGTCGCGCCCACCGGGAGGGCGCCCGTGCAGGCCACGTTGCGCGCCGACTCGGCGACCGCCAGCCGCGCCCCCTGGCGCGGGTCGAGGTAGCAGTAGCGGCCGTTGCCGTCCACCGAGAACGCCAGCGCCCGGCGGGTGCCCTTGACGCGGACCACGCCCGCGCCCATGCCCGCGGGGGCGATCGTGTTCGTCCGCACCATGTGATCGTACTGCCGGTAGACCCAGCGCTTGCTTGCCACCTGCGGTGAGGCGAGCAGGGCGAGGAACGCGTCGGCCGGCGCGGGCGCCGCGCACAGCAGCCCGGGATCGAGCGCCTGGCGCTCGGCGAGGTCGGCCGGCGGCCGCACGGGGCGATCGTAGAGCGGCGCGTCGTCCGCCAGGGCCCGGTTCGGGATCTCGGCCACGACGGCGCCGCCGTCGCGCACGCGCAGCAACCCGTCGGCGGTCACCTGACCGATGCGGACGGCGTGCAGATCCCACTTCTCGAAGACGCGCTCGACCTCCGCCTCGCGCCCGCGCCGCACGACGAACAGCATCCGCTCCTGCGACTCCGACAGCATGATCTCGTACGGCGTCATGCCCGTCTCGCGCTGGGGCACGCGTCGGACGTCGATCTCGATGCCGGCGCCGCCGCGCGAGCCCATCTCGCAGGTCGAGCAGGTCAGACCGGCCGCCCCCATGTCCTGGATGCCGATCAGCGCGTCGGTGCGCATCACCTCCAGGCAGGCCTCGAGCAGCAGCTTCTCCATGAAGGGGTCGCCCACCTGGACGTTCGGCCGTTTCTCTGCCGACGTCTCGTCGAACTCGGCCGAGGCCATCGTCGCCCCGTGGATGCCGTCGCGTCCCGTCCGGGCGCCCACGTAGTAGACCGCGTTGCCCACCCCCTCCGCCCGGCCGCGGACCAGCGCGTCCGTCCGGGCCGTGCCGAGGCAGAAGACGTTGACGAGGGGATTCCCCTCATAGCTCTCGTCGAACGCCAGCTCGCCGCCGACCGTCGGAATGCCGATGCTGTTCCCGTAGCCGGCAATGCCCGCGACGACGCCCTCCACGAGGCGGCGGGTGCCCGGCTCGCCGGGCGGCCCGAACCGCAGCGAATCGAGCAGGGCGATCGGGCGCGCCCCCATGGTGAAGATGTCGCGGATGATGCCGCCGACCCCGGTGGCCGCGCCCTGATACGGCTCGATGAACGACGGATGGTTGTGCGACTCGATCTTGAACACCGCCGCGAGGCCGTCGCCGATGTCGATGGCGCCGGCGTTCTCGCCCGGCCCCTGCAGCACCCGCGAGCCGGCAGTCGGCAGCTTGCGCAGATGGCGGCGGGAGCTCTTGTAGCTGCAGTGCTCGGACCACATCACGGAGAAGATGCCGAGCTCGGTCAGGTTCGGCTCGCGGCCCAGTACGGCGACCACCCGGCGGTACTCGTCGCCCGTCAGGCCGTGCGCCGAGATGGTAGCCTCGTCCATTATCAGACGGGGCTGCGCCCCGAACCCCCGGCGTCCTCTAGATGGGGCTGCGCCCCAAGCCCCCGGCGTCCGCTTGCGGGGACCCCATCGCCCCGCGCCGCTCCCGCCGAGGCGCGCCGTGCGCGCCTTGCGGGGCCGCCGGCCAGCGCGGCGACGGCCGATTCGAGCACGACCAGCCCGTCGGTGCTGCCGAGCGCGCTCTCGCAGGCCCGCTCCGGGTGGGGCATCAGGCCGACCACGTTGCGGCCCGCGCTGCACAGGCCGGCGATGGCGGCGGTCGATCCGTTCACGTTCCAGGCCTCGTCGAGCTCGCCGTCCGGCGCCGTGTAGCGGAAGACGATCTGCCGGTTCGCCTCGAGCGCGGCCAGCGTGGCCGCGTCGGCATAATAGTTGCCCTCGCCGTGGGCGATCGGGATCCGCAGCACCTGCCCCGCCCGGGCGTTGCAGGTGAACGGCGTGTCGGCCTGCTCCACGCGCACGTGCACGTGCTGGCAGATGAACTCCAGGTGCCGGTTCCGCCGCATCCCCCCGGGCAGCAGACCGGCCTCGAGCAGCACCTGGAAGCCGTTGCAGACGCCGAGCACGGGGCCGCCGGCGGCCGCGAAGCGGGCCACCGCGCCCATGATGGGCGACAAGCGGGCAATCGCGCCGCTGCGCAGATAGTCGCCGTAGGAGAATCCGCCGGGCAGGATCACCACGTCCGCGCCGCCCAGGCTCGCGTCCTTGTGCCAGACGAAGGCGGCGTCGTGACCGAGCACGTGCTTCACCGCGTGGTAGGCGTCGTGATCGCAGTTCGAGCCGGGGAACACGACGACCGCGAACCGGCTCACCCGTCCACCTCCACGCGGTAGCTCTCGATCACCGGATTGGCCAGCAGCCGGTCGGCGACCTCGGCCGCCAGGGTCCGGGCCTCGGCGGCGCTCGCGGCGTCGACGTCGAGCTCGAAGTACTTCCCCTGCCGCACATCCTGCACCGCCGCGTAGCCGAGCGTGCGGAGCGCCCCGGCGATCGTCTTGCCCTGCGGATCGAGGATCGACGGCTTCAGGTTGACGAACACCCTGACCTGCATCTCACGCTCCCGCGCGGGCGACGGCCCCGCCGAACACGCGGCCGAAGATCGTGTCGACGTGACGAAGCTGCACGCTCAGATCGAACGTCCGCTCGATGTCCGCCCGCGTCAGCGCCTGCACGACCTCCGGGTCGTTCAGCAGCAGCGCCTTGAACTCGAGCCCCTCGTCGTGCGCGCGCATGGCGTTGCGCTGCACCCACACGTACGCCTCCTCGCGCGAGACGCCGCGCTGGGCGAGCTGCAGCAGCACGGCCCCGGAGAAGATCACGCCGCGGGATCGGGCCAGATTCTCCGCCATGCGGTCCGGATGCACCACGAGGCCGCGCACGATGCGCGCGAAGCGCCGGAGCATGTGGTCGAGGACGCAGAAGCTGTCGGGCAGGATGACCCGCTCCACCGACGAGTGCGAGATGTCGCGCTCGTGCCACAGCGCCACGTTGTCGAGGGCAGCCAGCGCGTTGGCGCGCAGCAGGCGGGCCAGACCGGTGATCTGCTCGCAGCCGATCGGGTTGCGCTTGTGGGGCATGGCCGACGACCCCTTCTGCCCCTTGGCGAACGGCTCCTCGACCTCGCCGATCTCGGTCTTCTGCAGGCCGCGCACCTCCAGCGCGAACTTCTCCAGCGAGGCGCCGGTGATGGCCAGCGCCGCCGCCAGCTCCGCATGCCGGTCGCGCTGGATGATCTGCGATGTCACGCGCGGCGGATCGAGCGCCAGGCGCGCGCAGACCTCGCGCTCGATGGCGGGCTCGAGGTGCGCGTAGGTGCCGACCGCGCCCGAGATCTGGCCGACGCTGACGACGTCGCGGGCGCGCAGCAGCCGGTCCCGATCGCGCCGCAGCTCCTCGAACCAGAGCGCCAGCTTCAGGCCGAAGGTGATTGGCTCGGCATGCACGCCGTGGGTGCGTCCGATCATCGCCGTATGGCGATGCTCGGCGGCGCGGGCGCGGATGGCGTCCGCGAGGTGGTCGACGTCCTCCAGCAGCAGGTTGCAGGCCTCGTGGAGCTGGAGCGCGAGGGCCGTGTCGACGACGTCCGACGAGGTCAGGCCGAAGTGCAGCCAGCGCGCCGACGGCCCGACGCGCTCGGCCACCGCGGTGGTGAAGGCGATGATGTCGTGCCGCGTCGTCTCCTCGATCGCCTCGACCCGCGCCGCGTCCACGGCCCCCTTCTCGCGGATGTCGCGGGCCGCCTCGGCCGGGATCAGGCCGTGCTCGGCCATCACCTCGGCCGCCACCGTCTCGACGCGCAACCAGGTCTCGTAGCGTCGCTGATCGGTCCAGATGCGCCCCATCTCGGGGGGGGTGTAGCGTGGAAGCATGATTCACGTCGCCGTTCACTTACAGGTTGTCGAACAGGCTCGCGGCCCGGGTCGTGTCGGCCGGAAGCCTGACCGGCGTGGCGGCGTGTGGCTCCGGGGGCGGCCAGGCGTCAAGGTCGACGGTCGGCGCGACGCGGTCCTGGTGCGTCACCACGACCCGTACGTCCGTGCGGCCGCGGGCGGCCAGCGCGTCGCGGCAGGTCTGCTCGGCGATCTCCGGCACGTTGTTCACGCGGCTGAGGTGCATCAGCACGATGCAGCGCACGTCCGACCCCAGCCCGCCGCGGATGTACGCGGCCAGCGCTTCGTTCGAGAGGTGGCCCGCGTCGCCGGCGATGCGGGCGCGCGTGGCGGCGTCGTACGGGCTCATGCGCAGCAGCTCGTCCGCGTGGTTCGACTCGATGACGAGCAGGCGGCAGTCCTCGAAGCGCTCGATCAGCTCGGGGGTGACGGCGCCGACGTCGGTGGCGAAGCCGACCGCGCCGGCCGGCGTCTCGATCCGGAACGCCACGGTCTGCGAGGCATCGTGCGGCACCGCGAACGGCACGAAGCGCAGCCCGCCCAGCGCCAGCGGCCGGGGCGGCGCCAGCTCGCGCCAGACCGGCAGCCCGCTCACGTCCCATTCGTCGCGCACCGCCGCGGTCGAGTAGACGGGCACCGCGTGGCGCCGCGCCAGCAGCCGCGCGCCGCGGGTATGGTCGCCGTGCGCATGGGTAATCATGATCGCATCGATGGCAGCCGGCTCGGTGCCAACCAGCGCCAACCTCCGCGCCACCTCCCGGTAGCTCAACCCGGCGTCGATCAGCACGCGGGCATCGCCGTTGGCCAGCAGCGTCGCGTTGCCCGCGCTGCCGCTGCCGAGCACCGTCAAGCGGATGGCCGTGCCCTCCTGGCCGTCAACCGATATCGAGCTGGCCCGCGGTGGGTGCGGCCCCGCCCTCCGGCCCCACGACCGTGGCCGCGAAGCCGCCGGTCGAGAACAGGTCCGCCGCCACCCGCTGCACGTCGCCGGCCGTGACGGCGTCCAGATGCTCCAGATGCTCCGCCTGACCGATCTGGCGGCCGAAGTAGATCTCCGAGCGCGCGAGCTGCGACATGCGGCTCACGGTGCTCTCGAGCCCGAGGACCAGATTGCCCTTGAGGTGGTCCTTGGCGCGCTGGAGCTCGCCGGCCGCCAGCGGCCGGTCGCGCAGATCCCGCAGCTCGGCGACGACGAGATCGACGACCTCGGGCACCGCGGCCGCGTCGCACCCGGCATAGATGGTCAGGATCCCGACGTCGCGGTACGACTCGAGGCCGCTGCTGACCGCGTAGGCCAGCCCGCGCTTCTCCCGGATGTTCTGAAACAGCCGCGAGCTCATCGAGCCGCCGAGCACCGTGTTGAGGACGTAGCTCGAGTAGCGGTCCTCGTGCGCCTGCGGGTAGCCCTGCGTGCCGAGGCACAGGTGGCTCTGCTCGATCTCCTTGCCGCGGAACAGCCTGCTCGGGCTGGCGGCCGGCGGCGGCTCGTCCGCGGGCTCGGCCGCGGCCCGGAGACCGCCGAACGCCGCGCCGATCAGGTCCCGGACCGCTGCGTGCTCGAGATTGCCGGCGACCGCGACAACCAGGTTGCCGGCCGTGTAGGACCGCTCGAAGAAGGCCCGCAGCGCCGCGCCGGTGATGCCGCCGACCGAGGCCGGCGACCCGAGGATCGACCGCCCGAGCGGATGATCGGGCCAGAAGCTGCTCGCGAACAGCTCGTGGACGAGATCGTCGGGCATGTCCTCGACCATCTTGATCTCCTCGAGGATCACCTTCTTCTCCCGGTCGATGTCGTCCGCCCGGAACGCCGGCCGCAACAGCAGATCCGCCAGCAGATCGACGGCGCGCGGCAGGTGCTCGTCGAGCACCTTGACGTAGTAGCTCGTGCACTCCTTGGCCGTGAAGGCGTCGAGCTGGCCGCCCATCGAGTCGACTTCCTGGGCGATGTCCTCGGCTGTCCGGGTGGTCGTGCCCTTGAAGACCATGTGCTCGGCGAAATGCGCCATCCCCGCCACGGCGTCGCCCTCGTGCCGCGACCCGCGGGTCAGCCACACGCCCAGGCTGACCGAACGCACGTCCGGCATCGACTCGGTCAGCAGACAGAGCCCGTTGTCGTAGACATCGCGCGCGATCATGTTCGAGAGAGCACCTTCGGGAGGCCCCGCCGGCCCGCGCGCCCGTCCCGGCCGCGAGCGGGGTACATGTTACCATCCAGGCGCCGTCCGGGCGCCCGGCCCGCAGGCGCCGTCCCGCCATGACTGCCGCCACGCTGGACCTCGCCGAGCTCGAGCCGACCGAGTTGACCGCGGCGGTCGTCGCGCGCGGCGGACAACCGTTCAACGCCCGGCAGATGGCGCGCTGGATCTACCGCCGGGGCGTGACCGACTTCGAGCGGATGACCGACCTGCCGGCGGCCCTGCGCGCCACCCTGGCCGGCGACTGCGCCTGCTCGACGCCGACGGTGCTGCGCGCCGATCGGTCCGCCGACGGCACCGCCAAGCTGCTCCTGCGTCTCGCCGACGGCCTGCGCGTGGAGGCCGTGTTCATCCCCGACACGCCCCGCATGACGTTCTGCGTCTCGACCCAGGTGGGGTGCGCCATGCAGTGCGGCTTCTGCCTCACCGGCAGGATGGGACTGGCCCGCCACCTGTCGGCCGGGGAGATCGCCGCGCAGGTGCGCGTGCTGTCCCGGCGGTTCGAGCTCGCCGGCGCCGCGTTCAACGTCGTGCTGATGGGCATGGGCGAGCCGCTGCACAACTACGACGCGACCATGAAGGCGCTGCGCATCCTGACGGATCCGCACGGCCTCGCCCTGCGCCCGCAGCGCATCACCCTGTCCACGGTGGGCGTGCTGCCCGCGCTGGAGCGGCTGGCCGGCGAGCCGCTGATGCCCAACCTGGCCGTCTCGCTGCACGCCGCCACCGACGAGCTGCGCAACGAGCTCGTGCCGATCAACCGCAAGCACGGCCTCGACGCCCTGCTCGCGGCCTGCCGCCGCTTCCCCGTCGCGCGGCGGCGCCGCATCACGTTCGAGTACGTTCTGCTGGCCGGCGTCAACGACGCGCCGGCCGACGCCCGCCGGCTCGCGCGCCTGCTGGCGGGCCTGCGCTCGAAGGTCAACGTGATTCCGCTCAACGAGGCGCCGGGCGTCCCGTACAGACGGCCGTCGGACGGCCAGATCGACCGCTTCGCCCGCACCCTCGCGGCGCACGGCGCGACCGTCACGGTCCGCAAGAGCCGCGGCCGCGACATCCGCGCCGCCTGCGGCCAGCTCATCGTGGACGGCCCGCAGCGGTCCACTGCCCAGCAGCTCGCCACCGCGCTCGGCTAGCAGCTCAATCAGACGGGGCCCGGGAGGCCGATTCGTCCGGGTTGTCGATGAAGCGGTAGCCGACGCCGCGGACGGTGAGCAGGTGCCGGGGGTGTGCGGGCCTGGCTTCGATGTAGCGCCGCAGGCGGGCGATGAAGTTGTCCACGGTCCGCGTGTCGGTGTCGTGCCGCACGCCCCAGACCTCCTCGAGGAGCGCCTTGCGCGACACGGTCTCTCCCGCGCGGCTCACGAGGTAGCGGAGCAGCGTCGCCTCCATCACGGTCAGCGGCTGCTCCGACCGGCCGCGGCGCAGCAGTTGATTGCCGAAATCGACGGTGACGCCCGCGAAGCGGTACTCGTCGAGCTCCTCCTGCCCCGCCGCTGCGTCGCCGCGCAGCCACCGGCGGCGCCGCAGCAGGCCGGCCAGCCGGGCCAGCAGAATGGAGAGGTCGAACGGCTTGGGCAGGTAGTCGTCGGCGCCCGCCTCGAAGCCCTGCAGCACGTCGTCGTTGCCCGAGCGGGCGGTCAGCAGCATCACCGGGACGAAATGGCGCGCGGCCCGCAACCGCCGCACGACCTCGAAGCCGTCGAGGCCGGGCAGCATGACGTCGAGCAGGACGACGTCGAAGCCGCCCGCGCCGGCGCCCAGGAGCCGCTGCAGGGCGGCCGCGCCGTCTTCCTCCACCTCGGCCGTGAAGCCTTCCTCCTCGAGGTTCAGCTTCAGGCCGGCGGCCAGGTGCTCCTCGTCTTCGACGATGAGGACGCGGCTCATGACGCCTTCAGGGGCAGCTCGAGGGTGAAAGTGCTCCCCCGGCCGGCGCCGCGGCTCTCCGCGTACGCGCGGCCGCCGTGCCGCCGCGCCACCGCGCGCACGATCGACAACCCGAGCCCCGTCCCGCGCACCCGCGACCGCAGCGCGGCCGGCAGCCGGTAGAACCGCCGGAACACGCGCTTGAGCTCGTGGCCGGTGATGCCGATGCCCTGGTCGCGAACGCTGATCGCCACGCGGCGGGCGCCGACCCGGGCCACCTCCACCGCGACGCGCACCCGGTCGCCCGAGTACTTGACGGCGTTGTCGACCAGGTTGGTGACGGCCGCCACCAGCTCCTCGCGGTCGCCCTGCACCACGAACGCCCCGCCCGGCGGACGGTGGACGTAGGCCACCTCGCCGTTCGCGAGGTGATACCGCTTGCCCGCGAGCGACACGCATTCGACCACGATCTCGGACACGTCGACGTCGGCCGGGTGCTCGACGCGGCGCGGGTCGCCCGTCTTGCCGGCCAGCAGGATCTGGTCGATGGTCTGCTGCAGCCGATCGGAGTCGTCGAGCATCGTGTCGATGACGTCGTGCTGCTTGCCGGCCGGCAGATCGCGCTGGCGCAGCGTCTGCAAGTACAGCTTGATGCTCGCGAGGGGCGTCTTCAGCTCGTGGGTCACCGCGTGGATGAAGGCGTCGTGCTGCTCGCTCCGCCGGATCTCCCGGATCAGGAACGCGGTGTTCAGCGTCAGGCCGCCGACCAGCACGATCAGGCCGATCACGCCGAGGAGCACCAGCAGGCCGGCCCGCCAGTTGACCACGATGAAGCTGACGTTGAGGGCGACGGCGAACGCGATCAGGCCGCTGCCGAGCAGCGCCACCAGCACGATGGAGCGCTTGCGGTTGCCGTCGAAGCGATGCATGGGCGACTAAGGATAACGCGTGTCGCGCCGCCGCAACGGTCCCGGCGGCCGGCTACATGACGACGTTCTCGGCGGTGATCGCCCGGTTGGCGATCTGGGCCGGGGTGGGAACCTTGACGTCCCAGGCGAGACCCAGCCACGCCATGAGCCTGATCTGCATCCAGCTCAGGTCCACCTCGCGCCACGTCATCCCGTGCCGGGCGGACGTGGGGTAGGCATGGTGGTTGTTGTGCCAGCCCTCGCCGAAGGTGATCAGCGCCACCCAGAACGAGTTCTTCGAATCGTCGCGGGTCTCGAAGCGGCGCGAGCCCCAGATGTGCGTGGCCGAGTTGATGAGCCACGTGCAGTGCAGGCCGACGACCACGCGCAGGAACACGCCCCACAGCGCCCAGGGCCAGCCGCCGATGGCCAGCAGCACCAGCCCGAGCACGACCAGCGGCACCCAGTGCCACTTCGTCAGCACGCGGTAGAACGGATCCTTCATCAGGTCGGGCGCGTACTTGCCCATCGTCTTGGTGTCGCCGTGCAGCTCCTCGCCGAAGACGGTCCACAGCATGTGCGACCACCACTTGCCGTCGCGCGGCGTGTGCGGATCGCCCGGGCGGTCGGAGTTCTGGTGGTGGATGCGGTGCAGCGCCGCCCAGAAGATGGGGCCGCCCTGCAGCGTGAGGGTGGCGCAGAGCGCGAAGAAGTACTCCACGACCTTCGGCGTCTTGTACGAGCGGTGCGTGTGGAGCCGGTGATACCCGAGGCCGATCCCCCAGCCGATGCACACCCAGTGCAGCACCGCGGCGACGGCCACGGCGCCCCAGGTGGCATGGAACAGGGCCACGACCGCCAGCACGTGAAAGACCACGAACGCGGTGGCGGTGCTCCAACTGATCCCGTCTGCACTTGCGAAGTCGATCTCGCGCGCGGACATCGCAACTCCTCGTCGGTCGGGCCGGGCCCGAGCGCCCGGGGCCGATGGCCGACTAGCCTACCAAGCCTCGCCGTCCAGGCAACCCCGGTGGATGTAATAGTTGTGCAATTTCGTTCATTTGGTACCATGCGGGGCAAGATGGCAGACAAGCTGAATCGCATCGTGGTTCTCGTCGCCGCCGCAACCCTGGCCGCCTGCGCGGGAAGCCCGCCCCCGCCGGTCGAGCCCGCGGGACTCGCCATCGTCGGCGCGCAGCTCATCGACGGCACGGGCGGGGCGCCCGTCTCCGATGCGGTGGTCGTGATTCGCGATGGCCGCATCGTCGCCGCCGGACCGCGCGCGACCATCGCGGTGCCCGACGGCGCGGAGGCGGTCGACGCCGCCGGCAAGACGGTCATCCCAGGGCTGCTGGACATGCACAGCCACTACCGGGGCGACCGGGCGGCAACCGACGCGCAGATGCGGACGCAGCTCTACTTCGGCGTCACCACCGCCCGCAGCATCGGCCTCGACGACGCGGAGAAGGTGGCCTGGATGCTCGAGACCCAGGCCGGCCGCCCGGATACGCCCCGCGTGTTCACCGCCGGCGTCGGCTTCTCGCACCCCAACGGCTTCAACGCGGCCGGCGCCCAGGAGCCCGAGACGGAAGACGAGGCGCGCGCGATGGTGCGCGAGCTGGCCGGCCAGGGCGTCCAGTTCACCAAGATGTGGGTGAACGACATGCCGGAGCCGGGTCTCAAGATCACGCCCGAGATCCGCACCGCCATCGTCGAGGAGTCGATCGCGAACGGCCTCGTCCCCGTGGCCCACATCGATGCCGAGGTCGACGGCCGGCAGCTCGTGGAGGCCGGCCTGCGCGACTTCCTGCACTCGACGGTGCGGACCTTCGGGCCCGGCGGCGGCACGCCCGTGGACGACCCGGAGCCCTCGGCCGAATTCATCCGGATGTGCCTCGACAACGGCGTCGCGTTCACGCCCACGCTGTCGATCATCCAGAACAACTGGCACTTCGCGGAGCACCCGGAGCTGCTGGACGATCCGGAGCTGCGCGCGGCCATGAACCCGGAGGCGCTGGCCCGCTGGGACGATCCCGAGGCCCGTGCGGAGGTCGTCGAGGCCGCGAGCTTCGAGGACCGCAAGGCGGCGTTCCGGCAGGTGCAGGACTTCGTGAAGACCATGCATGACGCCGGCGTGCGCATCGCGCTCGGCACCGACAGCGGCACCCCCAACGTGCCGATGGGCTGGGGCGTGCACCACGAGCTGGAGCTCTACGTGGAGGCCGGCCTGACGCCGATGGACGCGCTCGTCGCCGCCACGGCCACCAGCGCCAGCCTGACGGCCGCCGGCGGCGAAGCCGAGTTCGGCACGCTCGAGGCCGGCCAGATCGCCGACCTGGTCGTGCTCGACGGCGACCCGCTCGAGGACATCCGGAACACGCTGCGCATCGACCGGGTCATGAAGTCCGGCGAGTGGGTGCAGCGCGAGGGGCTGCTGCCTGCGCAGTAGCCGCGCCCAGCGCGCCGGGGCAGCCGCCTCCCGCGTGCTTCACGCTGGCATGTCGGCACAGGCAGTCATCACCTCGGACGGCGTGGAGCTCCACACGGAGTCCGCGGGCCGCGGCAACCCCATCCTCTTCGTGCACGAGTACGCCGGGGATCACCGGAGCTGGGAGCCCCAGATCCGGCGCTTCTCGCGAAGTCATCGCTGCATCACCTACGCCGCCCGGGGCTACCCTCCCTCGCAGGTGCCGGCCGCTCCCGGCGCCTACTCGCAGCAGCGCGCCGTCGACGACGCCGTCGCCGTGCTGGACGGACTCGGCGTCGAGCGGGCGGACGTCGTCGGCAGCTCCATGGGCGGCTTCGCCGGACTGCATCTGGCGCTGCAGCACCCCGCGCGCGTCCGGTCGCTGGTGGTCGCGGGCACCGGCTACGGCGCCCGTCCCTCGGAAGCCCGGCGTTTCCGCGACGAGTGCGAGGCCATCGCCCGGCTGATTGAGGAGTCGGGCATGGAGCCGTTCGCCCGCCGGTACCTGTCCGGGCCGGCGCGCGTCCAGTTTCGGAACAAGGACCCGCGGGGGTGGGAGCAGCTCGTCGGCGAACTGGGCGAGCACCCCGCGGCCGGCGCACTGGGCACGCTGCGCGGCGTGCAGCAGCAGCGGCCGTCGATCCATTCTCTGGAAGCGGATCTGTCCGCGCTCAACGCGCCGGTGCTGATCCTCGCGGGCGACGAGGACGACGGCTGCCTCGAGACCAGCCTGTGGCTCAAGCGCGTCATGCCCCGCAGCGGTCTCGCCGTCCTGCCGCGGTCGGGCCACACGCTGAATCTCGAGGAGCCCGACCTCGTGAACGCGTTCATCGCGGACTTCCTGGGCCGCGTGGCGGCCGGCGCGTGGGGACCGCGCGATGCGGCCGCCGCGCCGGGGAGCATCACCGGCATTTCGCCGCAGGCATCCGGCGGGGCGGCGGGTTGAAGCTCCCTGCCGTCCTGCACGACGCCCTCTTGGAGTACGCTTGCCACGAGGGCGACGAGGAGGGCCGTTCCCTGCAGGAGCCCGGGCGGCAGAACGCCCACGGACTCCTCGATGTCGACAGGAGGATTTCATGAGCAGCAAGATGTTCGGCAAGCTCGTCGTCGTGGGTGTCGCGGCGGCCATCGGAGCAGCGGCGGGCGAGGCGTCGGCACAGGAGCAGGCGGCAGGCGCCGTCAACCTCCCGGCGGACGAGCTGGGTGCGGCGCCGGGGCAACCGGTCGTCGTCTGGGGCGACCGCGGGCAGCCGGGCGAGGACGGGTACGGGATGTTCCTGGTCCTGCCGGCCGGCGTGGAGGTCGGGATGCACGCCCACACCGGCGACTACTACGGCATCAACATCCAGGGCACCTGGGTCCGCACCGTCGAGGGCGACCCGGTCGAGAAGGAGCTGCCGCCGGGCTCGTACGTGTTCCAGCCGGGCGGACAGTTCCACAACGATCGCTGCGCGGGCCCGGACGACTGCGTGCTCTTCCTCCACCAGCACGCCGCCGGCGACTTCATACCGCCGCCCGACGCGCGTTGAGCGCGACAGGCCCGTCGACAGGCAGCCCCGGAGCGCCTGTCGACGGGCTGACAGCTCTAATTCAGGCCGGCGGCTTCGATGCCCGCCTGGGCGCAGATGGCGTCGTTGGCGCCGGTGTCGCCGCTGACCCCGATGCCGCCGATGTGCTGGCCGTCGGCGGTCATGATCGGCAGCCCCCCCTCGAAGTAGTTCAGGCCGGGAACGAAGGCGGCGGCGGAGACGCCGTTGCCGAAGGCAGCCTCGCCCCACTGCTGCGTCGACCGCGGGGCCATGGCCGAGCTGCGGGCCTTGGCCAGCGCGATGTCGTGCGACAGGAGCTGGGCGTCGTCCATCCGGTGGTAGGCCTTCAGGTTGCCGTGGTTGTCCATGATGGCGATGTGCATGCGCCACCCTTCCTCCCCCGCCCTGCTCAGGCAGCCGTGAATCATGGTCATGGCGGCGGCGCTGGTGAGCATGGGACGGTCCTCGACCTGGGCGGCGGCGGGGACGGCGGCCAGCGCGAGGGCGGCGAGACAGAGAGTGACGAGACAGCGACGTGCACGCATCGGATTTCCTCCGGAGGTTGGTGTGAACGAGGATCCCCTACCGGCCGGCCCGGGTCCGAGTCTCCGGGTTCTGCCCAGGCCCCGGCAGCGGATCGGTGCGAGACCAAGTGAGTATATCCGGCGGCGCTGCCGAAGCGCGCCGAGACCGGCGAGACCTCGGAGCCGGTCAGCGTTCGATGAACCGTGGTACGCTCGCGCCAGGACAAGGACCTCCCAATGTTCGATACGCACTCGATTGCCCGCACGCTGAGCCAGGCGGACCTGACGCCGGCACAGGTGGACGCGATCACCGAAGCTGTCCGTCAGGCGGCCGACCATGGCGATCACGTTACGTCCGAGCAGTTCAAGGCCGGCGTCGCCGAGCTGCGAACGGAGATCGCCGGCTTGCGGGCAGATCTGACCTGGCGGATGCTTGCCGTTGCCGGCTTGGTCATTGCGGCGCTGCGGCTGTTGTGAGGGCCGCTGTGGTCGACCACTATTCCGCCAGCGGATGCGGCCGGAGCTGGAACTTGACCAGCACCGGCTTCGAGACGGAGCGGTACTCGCCGTTCTCGACGGCGAGGCCGTCCTCCGCGTGCCAGACCGTGTCGGAGCCGGTGGACGAGTAGACGCCGCGGCCCTTCCAGCCGGCGTCCGGGTCGTCGATGCGGCCGTCGAGGCCGCGCGGGTGGAAGCCGGCCAGCGGATACGGCACGCGCATCACGACCGTCTCGCCCGTCGCCGGCAGCAGCGCGACCAGCGAGTCGGAGCCGGTGCCGGTGGCGATGGGCACGTTCTCGCCGAGGCCGAGGGTGTCGAACTGGTCGACCCAGTTGTAGTAGTTGTAGTCGGCTCGGACGTCCGTGCCCCTGAACGTGGGCCCAGGCAGCGGATGCAGCGTCCACCCGGCGGCGCAGTGGCGTCCCGTGTGCGCGTCGGGTCCGGCCAGCGGACCGCACTGCGAGCGGTCGAAGCTGGCGAGGTGGTTCGTCCCCGAGAGCGCCGTCCAGATGACGCCGTCGCGGTCGACGTCGAGGCCGCGCGGCATGAAGCCGCGCTCGCCGTTCGCCTCCGCGTCCCAGCGCTCCGACGGCACCTCGAACACCTCGGCGATGCAGCTCGCCGGCGGGTCGTCGCCCGGCACCAGCCGGACGATGCGGCCGGGATAGGAATCCTGCGCGCCCCAGACGGATCCGTCGACCGGGTTGACGATGATGCCGTAGGCCCCCACCGTCACGCGGGTGTCCAGCGCCGGGTCGAAGTCGTACGTGCTGGCGGCCGCATCCTCCTCGAAACGGCCGCCGCGGACCAGCTCGGGCTCGTTCCAGGGCCTGGTGATCCGGCCGTCGCCGTTGGTGTCCACCACGGTCGGGCACCAGCCCTGCGCGCGCCGTCCGTCGCCGGTCCGATCGAGCTCGCGCGTGTCGACCCAGCCGATGACCGGCCCGTTCGGCCGCCCCATGTACAGGGTCTCGCTCGCGTCGTGCGCGAACTGCAGGTGGTGGGTGCCGAAGCAGGTATCGACCATCGTGAACTCCCCGGTCGCGGGGTCGTAGTAGCTCACGTTGCGGCCCGACCGCTCCAGGGGGAAGTACCGCGCGAAGCGGTTGTCGCTTCCCTCCCGGCACCAGTCCGGCTGGTTCTCCGGCGGGCGCAGCGTCGCCGTGTACCAGACCCGGCCCCGGCTGTCGAGCATCGGGTTGTGGATGCTGGCCGGATTGAAGCGGGCGAGGTCCGCCAGGCGCGAGGGCGGGTAGCCCGACTGCGCGTAGGACGCCCGCATGGTCGAGCGATCCGCCAGCGTCGGGATGCGCACCATCGTCGCCGTGTGCGTGTTGGGGTCGAGCATGGCCAGGTTGTCGTTGGCGATGTCCACGCCGTAGATGGGCCCGTTGGCGTTCACGCGCGGGTTGCGCTTGTCGGTGGACGCCTCGTCGTGGATCTTGCCCATCTCGTCGGTCCACTCCCACTGCGTGAGCACCAGGTTGCGCTCCAGCCCCCGCGGCCGCGGCGGGGCCGGCGGCACCTCCCCGGTGACGATCCGATCGCTCCAGTCCGCGAACATCCGCAGCCCGCGCTCGCGCCCGAAGCGCGACATCCACATGCTCATCTCGGCGCCGCGCTGCCCCATCCGGACGCGCGCGTCCCAGGCGTCGACGGTGGAGTCGTAATCGGACCCGGCCGGGTGCGTGCGCGTGAACTCGCCCCCGACCTGGTGGCAGCGCAGGCAGGCCTTCACGTTGTAGAGATACTCGTCGCGCGTGCGGAGCTGCTCGCTGATGCCGTTGCCGGCCGGCCCGGTGCCCGGGAACTCGTCCGCGCCCGGCGGCTCGATCAGCGACAGCCAGTAGCTGGCCGGATAGACCGCGGCGGCCTCCTGCGGCGTCCGCGCAACCGCCGCCTCCAGCCGCAGGTCCGCGCCCGGCGCGGCCGTCACCGGCGCCGAGTCGACCAGCCCGTAGCCCCGCACCCATACCGAGTAGCGTGCCTCCGGCAGCTCCGGCAGCAGGAACCGGCCCTGGTCGTCCGTCACGACAATCTTGCGGAACGTCGTCGGCAGGTCGCCGGTCTCGGCGATCACCCAGACGCCCGCCTCGGCCCCCGCGCTGCTGGTGACGACGCCGGTGATGGTTGCGGGTCCGCGCTCCTGGGCGACCCCAGCCAGCGTGGCCGCGCCGAGGCCGATGAACATGCCGATCGTCGACAGTCGCTTCCTTCGATTCATCTTGCTCTCCCGCCGCTCCTGCAAGACCACGGTCCGCCGCCCGTCTCACCCCGACGATGCCCCGTCAGGGGAGCCGGCGTCAAGATTCTCCATTTACACTTGTTCATGCATGTTCATCATGTGAAAATGCAGGAGCCGCCTCGAGAAACCAGCGTGCCGAAAGAGTCGATCCGGAAACGGGTGCTGGCGGCCGCGCAGCGCCTCTGCGAGACCCGCGACGACTGGACGTTCACGCCCGCCGAGGTGGTCCGATCGCTGCCGGGGCTGAACGAGGCCACCGTGCGGACCGAGGTCACCGGCCGCTGCTGCGTGAACGCGCCTGCGCATCATGCCCGGCGCTGGCCCTACTTTCGGCGCGTGGAGCGTGGCCGCTATCGGATCGAGCCGGCGTTCCGCGCCCGTCCGCCCGCGCCTGCGTCCGACCGCGACCCGCGGGCCGCGCACGGCCGTGCCGCACAGGCGGCGGAGGCGTCTCCCGCCTACGGCGAGGACGCCGCCGACGCCCGCGACGCCGTCCATGTCGTCGTGACCCGGAGCGAGGGCTGGTATGTCGCAGAGTGCCTGGAGCTCTCCGTCGTCACCCAGGCACGATCGTTCGATGCGCTCCTCGCGAACCTGCGCGAAGCCGTGGCGCTGCACATGGCAGGCGAGGACTCCGCCTGGCTCGGCCTCTCCTCCGCGCCGCGGCTGTTCGTGAGCTACGAAGCGCCTCTCGGCGAGGCCTGATGCCGAGGCTGCGGCGGCTGTCGGCCACCGCAGTGCTGCGCATCCTGCACCGGTCGGGTTTCGAGGTCGTGGCGCAGCGCGGCAGCCACGCGAAGCTGGTGCGAGTCTCCGCAGACGGCGAACGGCAGGTGCTGACCGTTCCGCTCCACCGGAACCTCGCGACCGGCACGCTGCATGCGATCTATCGGCGGGCGGCGCGTCTGGTTCCCTCCGCGGCATTGCGCCAGGGGTTCTTCACGGACTGACGCGCGACCCGCGCCCGACGGATGCTGCTACCGAGGCGCTGACGCCGCTGTCGCGCAGCGATCGACGACCTCGCCGCTGACCGACTCCGCCGCACCTGTGATGCGCACCCGCACGCGCCGGTTGTCGGGCAGGCCCGGGGGCACGCTCACCTTCAGGTAGTTGTCCGTCACCACCACCGCCCCGCCGCCGGTGGTGAGGCCGCTGCGCACGGAGCCGATCTGCGAAGCGCGGAACGCGGCGGCCAGGGCGGCGCCGGCGGCCCGCACCGCCCGGCCGCGCTCGCGGACGACCGGGCCGGGCACCTTGCCGGCCAGGCGGGTGGCGTCGGTTCCGGGACGGTCCGAGTACGGAAAGACGTGGAGGTAGGTCAGCGGGCTTTCGCGCAGGTACGCCAGGTTGAGGTCGGCGTCGGCGTCGGTCTCGCCCGGAAAGCCCACGATGATGTCGGAGCCGATGCCGGCGTCCGGCAGGCGCTCGCGGATGCCCGCCACCAGGCGCCGGTAGTAGTCGCCGGTATAGGGGCGCCGCATGGCGCGCAGCACCCGGTCGCTGGCGTGCTGCAGCGGCAGGTGGAAGTGGGGCGCGAAGCGGCTGCTGCGCGCCACGAGATCGAGCACGTCGGGTCCGCAGTCCATCGGCTCCAGCGAGCTGAGCCGGAACAGCATGCGCGAGGGATGCGCGTCGAGCAGGCGCAGCAGGTCGATCAGGGTGCCGCGCGGACGAAGGTCCCGGCCGTAGGACCCGAGGTGCACCCCCGTGACGGCGACCTCCTCGAACCCGGCGGCAGCCGCCTCGTCGAGCTCGGCCGTCACCCGCGCAAGCGGTACGCTGCGCCCCGCGCCGCGCGTCGACGGGATGATGCAGTAGGCGCAGGTCTCGTCGCAGCCCGTCTGCACCCGCAGCGTGTAGCCGGTGCGCCCGGCCGTCCCCGGCCGGATCGGCTCGCCGCACGCGCCTTCGCCCCCGCCGAACCGCTCGGCCGTCGTCCGCCCGAGCGCCAGTTGCAGGCGGTCGGCCAACCGCTCCTTGTCGCGGTTGTCGACGACCTCCGTCACGCCGGGGAGCGCGGCCACCTCGGCCGCCGCACGGCTCGCATAGCAACCGGTGGCCACGATGCGCGCCGCCGGGTTGGTGCGGGCGATGCGCCGGATGGTCTGGCGCGTGCCGTGATCGGCCGTCGCCGTCACCGAGCAACTGTTCACCACGACCAGATCGGCCTCGCCCGGCGCCACCGGCCTGCCGCCCAGCGCGCGCAACTGGCGCTCGATGCCGATCGAGTCGGCCTGGTTCACGCGGCAGCCGAAGGTGACGACGGCGTACTTCATCGGCCAACCAGTATAGGCCCCCGCGGCGCCGGAGACGGCTCCGCGGCGACGCGTCGGGGTCGTCGAGCGGCGGCCGCCGGCGGCACGGGATCGATGAAATCGGGTCGCCGAAGACGTAGACTAGGAGTCTGCGCCGTAGAACGGCGCAGACTCCGCAAGGCGCGCACAGCGCGCCTCGGCGGCAGCGGCGCGGGGCGCAGGGGTCCCCGCAAGCCGGGAGGTGAGCAGTGACACGCCGGTACTTTCTCGCTCTGCTGGGCGCGGCCCTGGCAGCGGGCCTGGCCCTCCAGCCGGCCGCGGCGGCCGCAGGAGACTCGCGATGAGGCGGCCGGGGCGGCGGACGGCCGCGGCGGCAGGGTGGGCGGTGCTCGGCGCGTGGCTCGTCTGCGCCGCGCCGGCGGCGGCGCAGGACGAGGACGCCGCGCGGGGCGTCACGGTGACGCGCGAGGCGCGGCAGGTGGCGCCGGTCACCGACGAGATGCTCCGCAACCCCGATCCGGACGACTGGCTGATGGCGTACCGCACGTACGACAATCAGGCGTTCAGCCCCCTGGACGAGATCAACCGCGACAACGTGAGCCGGCTCCAGGTAGCCTGGATGCGGGCCATGAACGAAGGGCCGCAGCAGATCCGGCCGCTCGTCCACGACGGCGTCATGTACGTCGCCCACCCGGCCGAGGGCGACCACCTGCAGGCCTGGGACGCCACCACGGGCGACCTGCTCTGGGACTACCAGCGCGAGGCGCCAGCCGACCTGCGCGAGAACGTGCGGTTCGGCAACCGCACGCGGCACCTGTCGATGTACGGCCGGAACCTCTACCACCTCACGTCCGACGCGCAGATCCTGGCGCTCGACCTCGGCACGGGCGAGGTCGACTGGCTGCACCGGACGGCCGACTACCGCGACGGGATCACGCACTCGTCGGGCTCCATCATCGTCAACGGCCAGGTGGTCAGCGGCCGCACGTGCGATCCGAGCCGCCTCGACGCGCGCTGCTTCGTCGCCGCGCACGACGCGGACAACGGCGAGGAGCGCTGGCGCGTCTACACCGCGGCCGGCGCCGACGACCCCGGCGGCGCCACCTGGGGCAACCTGCCGACGTCGCAGCGGGTGCACGTCTCGCCGTGGGGCGTCCCGGGCGCCTACGACCCGGAGCTCGACCGGCTGTACTGGGGCGTGGCCGTGCCGCTGCCGTACCCGCGCCTCGTGCGCCGCGGTACCTGGGACGTCGGCGACCGGACGCCGTGCGAGCTGTACTCGAACTCGACGCTGGCGATCGCGCCCGACACCGGCGAGCTCGACTGGTACTACCAGCACCTGCCCTGCGACGACTGGGACCAGGACTTCGTGCAGGAGCGCACGCTGATCGACACGGTGATCGACCCCGACCCCGACGCGGCGATGTGGATCAACCCGCGCCTCACGGGCACCGCCGAGGAGCGCAAGGTGGTGGTCACCATGGGCGAGCCGGGCGGGCTGTTCGTCCTCGACCGCGAGACCGGCGAGTTCCTGTGGGGCGCGCCGCTGCCCTACGAGAGCACCGAGCGCTTCGTCATCAGCGACATCGACCCGGCGACGGGCCAGGTGTTCATCAACATGGACCTGGTGGCGCGCGAGATGGGCGACCAGTTCATCATCTGCGGCCACAATGTCAAGGGCTGGTGGGGCTGGTCGTACAGCCCGGTGACCAACCTGCTGTACGTCCCGTTCAACCGCTCGTGCCTCAACCAGACGACCAACGACCGGTCGATCAGCGGGGCGAGCCCGCGGTTCTCCATCCCGGAGCCGGGCCGCGAGGACGGCGACCTGACCGAGGTCCGGGCCATCGACATCGGCACCGGACGCGAGGCGTGGCGCTACTCGCAGCGGGCGCCGAACGCCGGCACGACGCTGGCCACGGCGGGCAACGTGGTCTTCTTCGGCGACCTGAACCGCCGCCTGCGCGCGTTCGACGCGGAGACGGGCGAAGTGCTGTGGGAGACCATCCTGGGCAGCCAGATCACCGGCTATCCCGTCACCTACCGGGCCGGCGGGCGCCAGTACCTCGCGGTGCCGGTGGGCGGCGTGGGCAACCGTCTGGCCACCTACGCACCGGACCTCGAGGCGCCGTTCGGGAGCAACATGATCGTGGCGTTCGCGCTCCCGGAGTGAGCAGGGGAGTTCCGCCATGCCGCTTGCCGCCAGGGTCCGCACCTGCCTCTGGTTCGACGACCAGGCGCTCCCCGCTGCCGAGTTCTACTGCACGCTGCTGCCCGACAGCCGGATCGATCATGTCGCGTACGCGGCGGAGGGCCAGGAGACGACCGGGCCCGGCACGGTGCTGACGGTGGACTTCACGCTCGCCGGAACGCCCTATCAGGCGCTCAACGGCGGCCCGCACTTCACGCTCGACGAGGCGGTGTCGATCGCCGTCGCCGCCGACGATCAGGCGGACACCGATCGGCTGTGGGCGGCCCTCGTCGCCGGCGGCGCCGAGGGCCAGTGCGGCTGGCTGAAGGATCGCTTCGGGCTGTCGTGGCAGATCGTGCCGCAGCGGGCGATCGAATTGCTGAACGGACCGCAGGCCGCGAAGGTCTGGCCGGCCCTCATGCAGATGAAGAAGATCGACATCGCCGCGCTCGAAGCGGCGGCCGAAGGTGCGCGCGAGGACCGGTGACGATGCGCGTGCAGGCCGTGGCGTTGCGGGTGCGCTCGAGCGCAGGGCGCTGATCGCGCTGCTGCTCGGGGCCTGCGGCATCGGCCTCGCGCCGGTCTTCTCCAAGCTCGCCTTCGACGCCGAGCAGCACCTGACGGGCGGCGGCCTGGGGATGATCGCGGCGGCGTTCTGGCGCACCGCGCTGGCCGCGCCCCTCTTCTGGTGGCTGCACGCGCGCTCGACGTCCGCCGGCCGCGGCGCCGACGTCCTCCGCGGCGCGCGCGTGCTGTGGCTGCCCGGCGTGGCGTTTGCCGGGGACCTGGCGGCCTGGCACAAGGCGTTCGAGTTCACGACGCTGGCCAACGCCACGCTGCTCGCCAACTTCGCGTCGATCCTCGTCGCCGGCGCGGGCTACCTCTGGCTGCGAGAGCGCCTGGGATGGACGTTCGCGCTCGGGGCGGCCGCCGCGTTCGCCGGCGCCGGCGTGCTGCTGGGGGTCGACTTCGGCCGCGGCCGGGACCCGCTGATCGGCGATGCGCTGGGCCTGCTGACCGCCTGCTTCTACGCCGCCTACCTGCTGTCGGTGAAGGTTTTGCGCCGCGACTTCGGCGTCGCGCACCTCATGGCCTACTCCAGCAGCGTGGCGGCGGTCGGCCTGCTGCTCATCGCCTGGGCGAGCGGCGAGCAGGTGGTCCCGCGCACCGCGGAGGCCTGGTCGGCGGTCGTCGCGCTCGCCTTCGTGTCGCACGCGGGGGGCCAGGGGCTCATCGCGTACGCGCTGGCCCACCTGCCGGCGGGCTTCGCCACCCTCAGCCTGCTGGTGCAGCCGGTGGTCACGGCCGCCGCAAGCTGGGTCCTGTTCACCCAGGTCCTGAGCACGCTGCAGATTAGCGGCGGGCTGCTGGTGCTGGCCGGCCTGGCCGTCGCGCGGCGCGGCAGCGGCGCGGCGTAACGACCGAGGCGACGTCGGCCGGCGCGGGCGGCGCGCGGGCGGCCGCTTACTCCGTGACCTCGCGGTCGGCCCGCTCCTGCACCGAGCCCGGGATGCCCAGGCGGACGTCGGCGCCGAGGTCGCGCAGCAGCGCGGCCGTCTCGGGCCACGACTGGAACTGGAACGACTGCTTCGAGCCCTCGGCCAGCCGGAACGGCGTGCGGCCGCGGAAGTCGCGGGCGTCGATGTCCGCGCCGGCCGCGACGAGCAGCTCGACAATCTCGTTCAACCCGCGGAAGGCCGCGCCGTGCAGCGCCGTGAAGTCCGCCTCGTTGACGGCATGGATGTCGGCGCCGGCCGCCAGCAGCACCTGCACCGCCTCTTCGCCGCCCGCCGACCGGAGGCCCCGAGGCTCGCGCGGCGTGTAGGTTGCGGCGCCGAGGCCGGCCGCGGCCATCAGCGGCGTCGTGCCGTCGACGGTCGTCAGCGTCATGTCGGCGCCGGCCGCCAGCAGCGTGGTGATGATCTCGGCGCTGCTGTTGGAGCGGTTGAGCACGGCGTACTCGCCGAAGACCTGCCCGAAGCTGCCGTTGGCGCCGAACGCGGCCACCCACAGCGGCGTGGCGCCGCGCAGGTCGCCCGTGCCGCAGGCGTAGCGCTCGAAGGCGCCCTTCTCGGGGTAGCCGATGTAGCTCATGAACATGGCGGACGTGGCAATCCGCACGTTCGGGTCGGCGCCGTGGGCCAGGAGCGCCTGCACCAGCGGCAGCCGGCCCTCCACGCCCAGCCCGGGGTTGTAGATGGACCCGCCCAACCCGCTCCCGCCGTGCTCCCGGTCCCAGTGCGTCAGCCAGTGGTCGACGTTGCCCGCGGCGGCGTGCAGCGCGTGGATGCCGCCCATCGACGCGTTCGGGTCGGCGCCCTGCTCGAGCAGGAAGTGCGCGAACCCGTAGCGGCCGTACAGGATGGACAGGGGCAGCGCGTGCGTGCCGTCGCGACCCGTCTCGTTCACGTCGGCGCCGCCCTCGATGAGGATGCGGGCCAGCTCGATGTTGCCGTGCCGCGCCGTCGTCATCAGCGGCGTGAACCCCTTGTCGGTCGACACCGAGATGGCCGCGCCGCCCTCGAGCAGGGCGCGCACGATGTCGGGATGGGCTTCCTCGACAGCCCACATCAGGGCCGTGGCGCCCGTCTCGAGGGCCGCCGCGTTCGGGTCGGCGCCGTGGCGCAGGAGCGCCCGCACGACCGCCGCGCTGCCGGTCCGCGCGGCAATCATCAGCGGCGTGAGTCCGCTCGACTGCGGGGCGTTCGGGTCGGCACCGGCCGCCAGGAGCCGCTGCACCGTGCCCGCGCTGGCGTTCTCGCTGGCCCGCGCCAGCGGCGTGACGCCGTGGTCCTCGGCCGCGTTCACGTCGGCGCCGGCCGCCAGCAGCAGATCGACCATCTCCAGGTCGTCCCAGTGGGCGGCCCACAGCAACGCCGTGACGCCGTCCGCCCGGGCCGTGTCGACGTCGACCCCCTCGTCGAGCAGCGTGCGCACCGCGTCGCGGTCCTGGCCCGCGGCGGCGCCCACGAGGCGCAGATCGGCCGTGCCCGCCGCCGCCCCGGCGGCCAGCAGCAACGAAATCAATCCGACGGTAACGAACGGAATGCGCCTGAACGCCATGGTACTGCCTCCTGGATGCGGCCCGGCCAACGGCGCGCCGGGCACGCCGACAATTGGACAATTATAGATGCATCCCACCCAAAGGCGCGCACGGCGCGCCTCGGCGGTAGCGGCGCGGGGCAATGGGGTCCCCGCAAGCGGACGCCGGGGGTTCGGGGCGAAGCCCCGTCTGAAAAAAGCCCCGTCTGAAATACGATGATGTACGAGTCGAAAGTGCCAGCGCCGTCCGCCGTGCCGCCTGCCCCGCCGCCGCGCCGCGTCCTCCACCCGTTGGTCGCCGTCGCGATCTGCCTGGCGGGGGCGTTTGCGCCGCGCGCGGCGGACGCCCAGGCGCCCGGGGCCGAGGCCCTCACGGGCCGGCGCGTCAGCGCGCCGCGCCTCGCCGCGGCGCCGGTCATCGACGGTCGGCTCGACGACGCGGTCTGGCGCGACGCGGCCCACATCACCGAGCTCTTCCAGCGGCGCCCCTACGACGGCCTGCCCGCCACCGAGGCCACCGACATCTTCCTGGCATACGACAGCACCAACCTGTACCTCGGCTTCCACGCCCACTACGCCGATCCGCGCATGCTGCGCGCGAACCGCCGCGACCGCGACGAGACGTTCGAGGACGACCTCTTCCTGGTCTACTTCGACCCGTTCCTCGACCAGCAGCGGGCGTACGTCTTCACCGTGAACGGCTACGGCGTGCAGGGCGACGCCATCCTCAACACGCGCGGCTTCGGCCGCGGCCGGGAGGGGGTGCCGCGCGGCGACACGTCGTGGGACGTGCTGTTCGACACGGCCGCCGAGCTCGTCGACGACGGATTCACCGCGGAGATGGCCATCCCCTTCAAGAGCTTCCGCTATCCGACGCGCGCCGCCGGCGTGCCGCACCAGTGGGGCTTGCAGATCGCGCGCATCATCGGCGGCAAGGACGAGGTCGTCCTCTGGTCGCCCATCTCGCGCGACGTCGCCGGCTTCATGCCGCAGATGGGCGTCCTCGAGGGGCTGACCGACCTGTCGCGCAGCCGCAACATCGAGATCCTGCCCACGTTCACCGCCATCCGCTTCGGCGCCCTCGACCGCACGACGGGCGCCTTCGCCGACAAGGACCCGCAGCCCGAGGGCGGCGTCAACTTCAAGTACGGCGTGACGTCGAACCTCACGGCGGACCTGACGCTGAACCCGGACTTCTCGCAGATCGAGTCGGACCTGCCGCAGATCGAGGTCAACCAGCGCTTCGCCCTCTTCTATCCCGAGCTGCGCCCCTTCTTCATCGAGGGCGCGGAGATCTTCGACATCGAGGGGCCGATCACCGCCGTCCACACGCGGCGGATCGTCGACCCGCTGTTCGGCGCGAAGCTGACCGGCAAGGTGGGGCGGACGACGGTCGGCGTGATGTACGCGGACGACGAGGCGCCCGGCAACGTGGACGATCCCGCCAATCCCGCGCTGGGCCACGCGGCGCGGACGTTCGTGGGACGCGTCCGCTACGACCTCTACACGGAGTCGCACATCGGCGCCATCGTCACCGACCGCGAGCTGCTCGACAGCCACAGCCGGCTGGCCGGCTTCGATTCGAACTTCCGCCTGAACAACAACTACTCGTTCGGCGTGCGCGCCATGGGGACCCAGCACCGCGACCTCGACGGCGAGGAGCGGACCGGCCACCTGCTCGACGCCGAGTTCCGGCGGCGCGGCCGCCACCTGCGGTACTCCCTGAGCGCCTACGAGCTGTCGCCCGACTTCCGGACCGACGCCGGCTTCGTCCGGCGCACCGACCAGCGCGTCCTGTCCGGCTTCGGCTCGTACGTCTGGTGGCCGGAGAAGTGGCTGCTGCGGTGGGGGCCGGAGTTCAACTACCTGCGCAACTACGACTTCCGCGGCGTCCTGCAGGACGAGGCGGGCGGCGCCGGCCTGAACTTCGCCTTCGTCAGGAACAGCTTCGTCGCCACGAACCTCGACCGCGAGATGGAGCGCTACCAGGGGATCGACTTCGTCAAGACCCGCTTCCGCGTTTTCGCCCGCACGGACGCCAGCCGGCGCTTCGGCCTGACCTTCGAGTACCGCCGCGGCGACCAAGTCTTCTTCGACCCCGAGAACCCCTACCTCGGCCACGAGAACGGCATCTCGGCCACCGTCAACCTGCGGCCGATCTCGCGGCTGCAGTCGGCCATCAACATCGACACGAACCGCTTCACCGACCCGCGCCGCGGGAACGCCGAGGTGTTCGCGGTGCGGATCGTCCGCGCCCTCACCACCTGGCAGTTCACCAACCGCCTGCTGGTGCGCAACATCAGCGAGTACAACACGTTCGACCGGTCGTTCGACCTCAACGTCCTGTTCACCTACCGCGTCAACGCCGGCACGGTCTTCTACGCCGGCTACGACGACCACTACCAGCGGGCCGACCGCATCGACTGGAACGTCGATCGCGACGAGCTCGCCGCCAGCCGCTTCTACACCGCCGACCGTCGCCGCACGAACCGCGCGATCTTCCTGAAGTTCCAGTACCTGTTCAGGTACTGAGCCGTGTCACGCGGAATCGGGCGCAGGGGGCGGGGCGCCTCGGGAGGCGCGGGAACGACCCACCGGACGGGATGCGTGCGTCAGGCGGTTTCCCGCCGGCTGCCGATCGCTTCGCGCAGCCCGTCGAGCAGGCCTTCGAGGCGCGCCAGCCGCTCGCGCAGGTCAGCCATCTCCTTGCCGACACGCTCGAAGCGCCCGGCGACCCAGAGCGCGGTCGCCAGTTGGCCGCCGCCCAGCGACACGCCGATGGTCAGGATCGCAATGAGTTCGGGGCTCATGGGAATGTCGCCTTTCTTGATCTTACAACGGTTCGCGCATGTTCCCGCCAGTCTTGCTACTGCCCCTGCCATGCAAGCCCGGGGCCAGCTCTGCGCCGTGATACATTGAGCGACGACGTGCCGGAGTCCCTGCCGCGTTGAGCGTTCTGCGGAGACCATGATGACCGCCATCGGCCCACCGACCGTCCTTCTCCTGCTGCTGTCGATTGGCGCCACCCTGTACGCTCAGGACATGCCGCACCCGGTGGTGAGCGGGCCGACGACGGGCGGCGCCCACTCCGGGCCGTTCGGTTCGGCCGCCGCGAACCTCCCGGCCGGCTACGTGGAGGAGGAGCGCTTCCTCTCGGGCACGGCGCGCTCGTACGCGCCGGTCGGCGACTGGCTGCGCGACGGGCGCTGGGAGGCGCGGCCCGCCGGCGAGGCGGCGTACGCCGTGCGGTTGCTCGTGCGCCGGCCGGCCGAGCCGGCGGACTTCAACGGGGTCGTGGTCGTCGAGTGGCTCAACGTCTCGGCGATGGCCGAGGGGGACGCCGACTACCAGCACCTGCGCGAGGAGCTGCTGCGCGGCGGCTATGCCTGGGTGGGCGTCGGCGCGCAGTCGGCCGGCGTCAACGCGCCGCGGACCGGGCTGAAGGCGTGGGATCCGGTGCGCTACGGGCCCCTGGCGCATCCGGGCGACCCGTTCTCGTTCGACATCTTCTCGCAGGCCATCCGGGCGCTGAGGCGCCCGGCCGGGGTCGATCCGCTCCCCGGCTTCGAGATCCGGCACGTGCTCGCCACCGGCCGCTCGCAGTCGGCCATGCGGCTCATCACCTACATCAACGCCGTGCACGCCCGCGCGCGCCTCGTGGACGGCTACCTCGTCCACAGCCGGGGCGCGGCGCCGGCGGGCCTGCGCGCCGACCGTCTGACGGGCGCGGCCGACCCGCTGCCCGCCGGCGCCCACATCCGCGCCGACATCGACGTGCCGGTGCTCGACGTGCAGGCCGAGGGCGACATGGTGACCCTGCGCTCGCACCTGGCGCGGCAGGACCCGCACGACCACCTGCGCCACTGGGAGATCGCCGGGGCGGCGCACGCCGAGGTGCCGGTGTGGGTGGTCAGCGAGGCCGCGCCGCCGTCGGACGGCCCGGGCGGCTTCGCGCCGGGCGGCTGCGCCGCGCCCGTCAACGCCGCCCCGCACCACGCGGTGGTCAAGGCGGCGCTGCGCGCCCTCGTGCGCTGGGTGCGCGACGGCGTCGCGCCGCCGCAGTCGCCGCGCATCGAGCTGGACGATCCGGCCGCCGACGACCCGGTGGTGCGCGACCGGTTCGGCAACGCCCGCGGCGGCATCCGCCTGCCGCAGGTCGAGGCGCCCACCGCCACCCTGGACGGGCGGGCCAACGCCGCCGCTGCCGGCGGCAGCGCGGGCGGCGTCCGCAACTTCTGCTTCCTGTTCGGGCACACGGCGCCGTTCGACCGCGAGACCCTCGCGGCGCTGTATCCGACCCACGAGCAGTTCGTGAGCCGCTTCAGCGCCGCGGTCGACCGGCTCGAGCAGGCGGGCTATCTGCTGCCGCCCGAGGCCGACGCCGCGCGGCAGGCCGCGCAGGCGTCGCCCATCGGGCGCTGAACGTCACGGCCGCCGCGACGCCTCCCAGCGCTCCAGCTCCTCGTGGAGCGCTGCGTACTGCGGCAGGCGCACGGCGCGTTCGTCCTCGCGAGCCTGGACGGCATACGCCTCGTCCGCCCGGGCGGCGGTGAGGCTGTTCGGCATGCCGTAGTTCGCCTCGTGGCAGCCGGGCTCGAGGAGCAGATAGCTGTCGTCCTCCTTCCCGAGGGGTCGCAGGACGGTGAAGGGCCGGACGTAGGTCAGCGGATCGTCGACTGTGTACTGGTACTCGATCCGCTCGTCGGAGACGCGCGTGTAGCGCTCGACGTAGCGCAGGCCCGCACCCGAGCCCGGATAGTAGTGCACGTGCTCCGTGAGCCCGCCATGGATCGGCAGGACGTCGCCGCCGTCCTGCTTGCCCAGGATGTTGGTGCTCTCGATCACCAGCGTGTCGCCGTCCCAGCGGCCGCGCGAGACGCCCAGCCACTGGCGCAGGTGCGCCGGCAGGGGCGGCCGGCCGTCGAGCGGGACGACGTACACGTCGTTCTGGTTCAGCGTGTTGACACGAATCACCACGTACCCGGGCGCCTGCAGGATCAGCTTGCTCCCGCCGAGGCGGCTGCGCGCCGAGCTGAGACAGCGCTCCCCCAGGTTGGCGTCGAGCCAGTCGTCGCGCTGGCCGCGCCCGCGCGCCTCCTCCTCCCGCCGCTCCCAGCGCTGCAGCAGCTCCCGCGTGAAGGGCGGTATCCGCCCATCCGGCGGATCGATGACCAGGGACGTGCGCCGCCAGGTCTCCCGCTGCCTCCGCGGCCCCGTGTCGGTCCAGAACCGGTTGTACTCCTGCCCGACGATGTTCCTGTCGTAGCCCGTGACCCGCTGCAGATCGCGGGGACGCACGACGCCGGCCAGCTCCTCCTCGGTGGCCCCCTGGGCGAGCCCGGCGTCCAGGTCGGCCCTCACGGCCACCTCTTCGTCGGTGAGAAACTCCCGGTCCCCGAACTCGGCCGGCCGCTCCATCGGGGTGGACGTCACCTCGTTCGTCCATATCCCCTGCAGGTCGGGATCGCCCCACGGCGTGCGAGGCGGCGTCCAGCCCTGCGCCCCGGTGTGCGATGCGGCCGCGCCGACGGCGACGAGACCGGCCAGCGCCGCAATGGATTCAAGCCTCATGATGGACTCCAGGATCCCGCGCCGTAGCCGGAGAGCGATCTAGCGGCCCGCCGCGTCGAGGGCCCGTCCGCCGCCCAGGGTGTTGACCACCGCCAGGTTGCCCTCGTGGCAGGCGTACTCGTACATCACGTAGCCCGGGTCCCGGGTCAGCGGCATCGAGACGGTCCACCGTGCGTCGTAGACGTTCGGATCGTCGACCTCGACCTCCCACATGAGCGTGTCCTCCGACACGCGCGTGAAGCGCTCGACGACGTGCAGCCGCCTGCTGACCGGAATCCCCTTCATCCGGCCCCCGCCGCCGCTGGACGCGATCCAACCGCGGCCGTGGAAGTTCCGCGTGTCGACCACCAGCGTGTCGCCTTCCCAGTGCGCCCGGGAGTCGCCCATCCACTGGCGGATCCGGTCATCGACGTGCGGTCGGCCGCCCACCGGAATGACCCGCGCGTCGTGAATCATCTCGTGGAGGATCACCACGTAGCCGGGCACCTGCAGGATGCGGTAGGCGTTGTTGTAGCCGGCGGGGAACATCGACCCCGGCACGCCGCGCGAGATGCAGCGGTCCCACACGCTCATGTGCAGGTAGTCGTCGTCCCGATGCTCGCGGTTGTAGTCGCGGACCTGCTCGGCCCACGCCTGCACCGGCACGCGGCCGTCGGGCGGATCGACGACCAGGGACGTCTGCCGCGTCGACAGCAGTTGCGTGCCGGCATCGAGCCAGTGGTTGTTGTAGCCGCCGACGCTGCCCGGCGTGGCGACGCCGTTGGTCTCGATGCGCTGGCCGACCGTCTGCTCCTCGAAGGCGGCCGCTTCCTCGGCGGTGAAGAACGCCTTGTCGGCGACCGAGTCGGGCACGGTGACACCCGAGTAAGCGAACGACGACCCGCGCTCGAACGGCGTGATCGTCGCGTTGGTCCAGAGGCCCTGCAGGTCCGGGTGTCCGTCCGGCGTGCGCGGCGCCTGCCACGCGCGCGCCGGGGCGTTGTCCTGGCCGGCGGCAGGGGCCACGCCGAGCCCAATCACCGCCACGCCAATCAGGGCCAGCATCGACGGCACGGATCGACTGTTCATCGCAGACCTCCCCACCAGCAAACGTAGCGCACGGGCGCGCCGACCCCGTGGGCCGGGTATCGGCGGCGCGGTGTACGGGTGGGGCGACCGTGGCGGCCGGCGCTATTCCGGAATGGTGAAATCGGCCGCCCACTCGTGGGCGCCCCAATGGATGACGAGCCGGCCGGCGTGCGCCGTGACCGGCACGAGCGCGGCCCCGAGCGGACGGGTCGCCAGGCCGTTCTCCGAGTGCTCCAGATCGACCTCCGCCGCGTCGAACGCCGGATCGTGCTGCGTCCCCCAGGAATCGGCCTCGTGGTTGAAGACCAGGCGCCAGCCGCCGCCGGCGCGCTTGAGCCAGAGCCCGTACGAGCCCGGGAAGTCGGGCGCCAGGTTCTCGGTCGGAATCGCCGTGTCCCCGAACCGCAGCGGGACCTCGTTGCGCAGCCGCATGACGGCGCCCTGCGTCAACCTGACGACCTCCCCGTCGCCCAGCGCGGCCAGGGCCGCGAAGTCGTCTCCGTCGACGAGCTGCTCCTGCCATACCAGCACGGCGATGCGCGACTCGTCCGGCAGCACGACGGCGGTCTCGTTCCGCTCGTCCAGCGTCAGGAAGCGCGCCGCGGCGCTCGTGTCCGAATCGAAGGTGAGCTGCTCCGTATCGGTCGGAACCCGCGGTCCGTCGCCCTCGTCTTCCCCCGCGGCTGCCGCGGCCTTTGCGGCGGGAGCGGCGGCCCGCTCGGTCAGGGACGGCAGGGGGAGCAGGTCGAACTTCGCGGTCCAGCGGTGATCGTGCCACCGCAGCACGAGCCGGCCCGCGTCGTCGGAGGTCGGGACGAGCACGGCCGAGAGGGTCTCCTGCGGCTCGGCCGCCTCCCGCGTCAGCGGCACGCGGGCCACGATGGCGGCGGCGGACTCGCCCGTATCGCCGGCATCCGCCGCGGCCTCGCCGGCGCCCTCCGCATCCGCGCTCCCGGCGGGGACGCGCTCGAGCTCGAGCGCCCAGCCCTCGCCGGCCCGCGTGAGCCAAACGGCGGTCTCCCCGGCCAGCGGCGGCTCGCCCGCCTCGCGGCGCGCGGCGGCGTCGAGGTCGCCGATGTTGAGGAACGGGTTGACGGTCAGCACGCCGAGACGAATCCGCGACTCGGGCGCGGGCTCGGCCGCGGCCTGCAGGGGTCGGGGCACGGTGGCCCGGAGGGTCGCGTCGAAGGCGAACGACAGCGGCCGGATGTCGAGTGCGAGCTCCGTGCGAACGACGCCTGCCGGCTCCGCCCCGCCCGCCTCCTGGGCCCCCGCGACGGGCGGGAGCGCCGGGAAGACGAGCGCGAGAGCAAGCGCCGGCAGGCTGCGACGTGACGAACGCGATCGGGACTGCATCGGTCAGTAGCGCTCAGCGAGCAGTCTGCGCCGTGGAACGGCGCAGACTGCTCGCAGGACTGGTTGGGCGGCAATCGGAGCCGCAGGCGACGATTTCCGGGCTAGTCCTGCTGGTTCGTCGTGGTCGACGCACCACCGAGCTTCGCGTAGCTGATGAACCCGAGCGACATCTCGTCGTTCGTCCGCTGGCCGAACCAGACCGGACGATCGGCGTCGAAGCCGCGCCGCGCGCCCCGCTCCGCCGTGCTGTCGTACCAGAACTCCGCCTCGATGCGGGTGCCCCTGGGCAGCAGCTTCGGCTCCGTGTACTTGTAGGTCACCTGCCAGCTCTGGTCGTAGTGCGGCACGTCGAGCAGCAGCTCCTCGCTGCCGTCCGGGTAGAAGGCGACGTAGCGCGCGGCCTTCGCCCGCAGGTGCGCGTGCGGCCAGTAGTTGAGGACGAGAATGTCCTCGTCGAGCGTCCGCGCCATGCCGATGCGGTAGTTCGGATGGTTCGGCGGAATCTCGAAGCCGTTGTTGCCGAGGGTGTCGGTGATCACCTGGTGCGCCACCGGCCGATCCTCGACGAAGAAGCCGACCTCGGCCTGGCTCGGGAACGAGGTGCCGGGACCCGGCTCCTTGTTGAAGTGCATGTTGAAGTTGACGACCGAGCCCTTCTTGACGAGCAGGCCGTAGCCGTCCGGCAGCAGCCCCGACTCGCCGCCCTCGGCGACGCAGCTCAGCAGGCCGCCCAGGGCGACCGCCGACTTGCCGGCGCCGCTGAGCACCTGGCCGTCCTCGGGCCGCACGAAGGCGCACATGTGGTGGACGCCCGAGCCCTCGGCCCCGGTGCGCAGCTCCCAGCCGCGCACCCAGGTGTCCGCGGCCAGCACGTCCTCCGGAATCCGCACGTCGAACGAGATGTTGATGTCGTACGCGTCATCCGGCACGACGAACGGCTCCTCCATGCGGACGACGAAATCGGGAATGCCGTGCGACCAGCCGTCGTACTGGCTCTCGGCGAAGACGAGCGGCTCGGGCGCATCGGCCCGATCGCCCGCCGGGGCGCCGGCCTCGACCCAGGTCAGGATGGTCTCGATTTCGGCGTCGGTCAGGCCGCGCTCGTTCTCGAAGACGCCCTTCGGCTCGGTCGCGAACCAGGGCGGCATCTCGCGCGACTCCACCTTGCGGGCGATGGCGCGCGCCCAGGGGCGGGTCTCGGCATAGCTCATGAACGACATCGGCGCCACTAGGCCGCTCAGGTTGTAGCCGGAGGGCCGGTGGCAGGCCTGACAGTTCTCCTGCATGATCGGCGCGACGTGCTTGTAGTACGTCACCGCCGCGTCGTTGCCGGCGGACGCGGGCGCGGCCATCCCGACCACGATACCGACCGCCGCTACCGCCACCGCCATTCGAGAAAACGTCTTCATGCTGCAGTCTCCCTGGGCCGGCTCCTCCGAGCGCAAGACAGGCCGGAACTGTGCCCGCCACTGTACAGCATGCCCGACATGAAGACCACCCCCGGGCGCCAAAACGGGTTGCTCTGGCGATAGAATGGCGTCTCGCGCCCGTGCCCCGGCCTCCGCACCCGGTTCGCGCTCCCGGGGGCCGGCGGCCCGCGGCGCGTCTCCGATCCGGCAAGGAGGGTTGAGGCGATGGCAGAACCGCACGCGACAATCGACCGGCGGACGCTCCTCAAGGTGCTGGGCGTGACGGGGGCCGCGGCCGCCGGGGCGTCGTCGGAGGCCCTGTTCGGGAGCCGGGCGGCCGCGGCGGCCCGGTCCGCGCGCGGCGCCGGCGCCGCGGCCCAGGCGGACGGGCCGGAGGCGATCGAGCCCTACCGGGTCAGCGTGAGCGACGCCGATCTGGAGGACCTCCAGCGCCGGCTCGAGAACGTGCGCTGGCCGCCCGACTCGCCGGGCGAGCCCTGGTCCTACGGCACCGACCGCGGCTACCTGGAGGAGCTCGTCGAGTACTGGCGCGACCGCTACGACTGGCGCGCGCACGAGGCGGCGCTCAACACGTTCAACCACTACACGACGACGATCGAGGGGCAGCGCATCCACTTCATCCAGGAGCGCGGCCGGGGGCCGGCGCCGCTGCCGCTCCTCATGACGCACGGCTGGCCGGGCACCATCTGGGAGATGCTGCCGTCGGTGCGGCAGCTCGCCAACCCGGCGCTTTTCGGCGGCGAGGCGGGCGACGCGTTCAGCGTGGTCGTGCCGTCAATCCCCGGCTTCGGCTTCTCCGGGGAGCCCTCCGAGGGAACCGACGTGGCGCGCACGGCGGCGCTCTGGGTGCAACTGATGGACCGGCTCGGCTACGAGCGCTTCGGGGCCTACGGCAGCGACTGGGGCGCCCTGATCACGCGGATCCTCGGCGCGCGGTATCCCGACCGTCTCGTCGGCGTCCATACGCCGGGCTCGCCGCCGCGCGCGCAGCGCGACCCGCGGACGGACGCGGAGCGCGCGTTCCTGGAGAGCGCCGCCCGCTGGTCCGTCGACGAGACCGGCTACCAGCGCATCCAGGGGACGAAGCCGCAGACGCTGGCCTTCGGCCTGACCGACTCGCCGGCCGGCGTGGCCGCCTGGATCACGGAGAAGCTGCGGTCCTGGAGCGACTGCGACGGCGACGTCGAGAACCGCTTCAGCAAGGACCAGATCCTCACGCTGGTGTCGATCTACTGGCACACGCGGACCATCGGCACCAGCGTGCGCTACTATCACGCGAACGGGCTCGGCAGCCCGGGGCCGCGGCCGGCGCCGGAGCCGGTGCGTGTCCCGCAGGGCTTCGCGGGGTTCCCCGGCATGCCGAACCGCGTCCGCATGCCGCGCTCGTACGTCGACGAGCTGCCGGAGAACGTGACGCACTGGACGCAGCACGACAGCGGCGGGCACTTCCCGGCCATCGAGGAGCCCGACCTGCTCGTCGACGACCTGCGGGACTTCTTCCGCCCGCTCCGCTCCGGGTAGCCGCCGGCGCGACCGGCAGGACGCTGGAGCGGGCAGGGGTCCGGCATGCGCCTCGATGCGTCCGGCTTCGCCCTGGTCGCCCTGATCTGGGCCGCCCTGGCGGTGCCCGTGTGCGTCTGCGCTATAGTCGGACAGGAAACACGGTCCCCGGAACAGGGAGCAGACCAATGGCAGACGAGCAGAAGCCGGAACCGCAGCAGCAGGATCAGCCGATCGACCCGCGCGTCTTCGACCTCTACGACGAGTACTGCCACGGCTACATCGATCGCCGGGAGTTCCTGAGCCGGTGCGCGACCCTCACCGTCGGCGGCGTCTCCGCCCTCTGGATGGCGCAGGCGCTCATGCCGCGCTACGCCGAGGCGCAGACGATCTCGTTCACCGACCCCCGCATCACGGCGAACTACGTGGAGTACGACTCGCCGGGCGGCACGTCGGGGACGATGCGCGGGTACCTGGTGCAGCCGGCGGGCGACGGGCCGTTCCCGGCCGTGGTCGTCATCCACGAGAACCGCGGCCTGAACCCGTACATCGAGGACGTCGCACGGCGCGCCGGCGTCGCCGGCTTCCTCGCCCTGGCGCCGGACGGGCTGTCGCCGGTCGGCGGCTACCCGGGGAACGACGACGACGGGCGCACCCTGCAGCGGAGCCTCGAGCCGGCGCGCCTCGATCAGGACATGGTCAACAGCGCGCGCTACCTCAAGGCCCACGCGCTCTCGAACGGGCAGCTCGGCGCCACCGGCTTCTGCTGGGGCGGCGGCATGACCAACCGCCTCGCGGTGGAGCTGGGCGCCGACCTGCAGGCCGGCGTGCCGTTCTACGGCGCCTCGGCCGCGAGCGAGGACGTCGGCCGCATCGAGGCCGCCCTGCTCGTCATCTACGCGAGCCACGACCCGCGCATCAACGCCATGTGGCCCGACTACGAGGCCGCGCTCAAGCAGCACGGCGTCGACTACGACATGGCGATGTACGAGGGGACGCTGCACGGCTTCCACAACAACTCGACGCCGCGCTACAACGAGGCGGCCGCGGCGCTGGCGTGGAACCGCACCATCGGCTTCTTCCGGCGGCACCTCGGCGTGTAGCGGCGCGGCATCCGCACGCGCGTGCGGCACTACCCGTTTATCGCGGTTGGCAGCGTCGTCGAGAGCGACCAGGCCGATGTAGACCCGACCGGAATCAACCTCATCGAGTTACCTGCAGGAAAACGCTTTTCCGCCTCTGTGGCACGACCTGCGGTCCGCAAGGGCTCGGAACGCGGCAGAGATGGGTTGATATGACTAGTGTGACTAGTTATCATCGCGTCCATGGGTCTCGTTTACTCGACATATGACGCTAAAGCCAGGTTCTCCGAGATCCTGCGGCACGTGCGGGCCGGAAGGACGGTGACGGTGCTGCACCGGGGAGAGCCAGTGGCCGAGATCCGGGGCATCCAGCCGGGTCCGAAGACGATCGAGAAACGGCTGGAAGACCTCGAACGTCGCGGCGTGCTGGTCCGCTCGGGCCGGGCGCCGTCGCCGCTGGCGCCGGTGGCGAACCGACCCGGGGCCCTGAAGCGGTTTCTCAGGAACCGTAACGAGTGACGGTCGCCTACGTGGACACCTCCGTACTCGTCGCCGTCTCGTTCAACGAGGCGAGGTCGACGTTCCTGACGACGCGGCTGAGAGGTTTCTCGCGCCTGCTGGCGTCCAACTTGGTTGAAGCCGAGCTGCGTGCGGTCTTTGCGCGCGAGCAATGCAGCTTCGCGCAAGAAGTCCCGGCCGGCATCGAGTGGATCCTGCCGGACCGGCGCCTGTCGCCTGAGATCTCGACCGTACTCGAGGCCGGCTACGTGCGCGGCGCCGACCTGTGGCACTTGGCGACGGCGCTCTACGCCGCCGGGACCCCAGGCGACATGGCGTTCGTCACGTGCGACGACCGGCAGGGCCGGATCGCGGCGGCGTTGGGATTCCACGTCTGACCGACAACGACGACGTGCAGGTGCTCCACCCTGGGCGGGGGCAGGCGCCTGGGCTCTGCGCGGGTTGATTGCACGGAGAAGCGCCGAGTCCGACTGACAATCCGGCAGTGCGCGTAGTGGAAGGCGCTACTTCCCGGCGCCCGCGGCCAGCGCGTCGAACGCGGCTGCGAGCCCCGCCTCCGCGTCGCGCAGCGCGGCCCGCGCCCCGGCGAGCCAGCGCCGGCCGGCCGCCAGGCGCTCGCGTCCGTCACCCAGCATCCGCCGGGTCTCGGCCGGCTGCGGCCCGCCGAGCCCCCGGCGGCCGGCCACCATCCGCTCGGGGTCGAGGGCCTCCCGGATGCGATCGACCGCCACCGGCAGCGGCTCGCCGTAGGTCTCCTCGTAGACGTGCAGCAGCTCCTCCGCCGTCAGCTCCTTCGGACGCTTGCCGTGAGCCCGGCCGTACTCGGTGAGCTCGGAGGCGTAGTGATGGCCGACGCGGAAGGGAATGGCCGCGTGCCGCAGCAGGGTGTCGGCCACCTCGGTCATCGTGGCGTAGTCGGCGTCCACCTCGGCCAGCGAACGCGCCGGGTCCACCTCGAGGCCGTTGACGACGTCCGCGTAGAGCCCGTACATCCGCCGCGCCCTGGCGGCGGTCTCGAGAATCTGTCCCGCGCCCCGGTAGTCGATCATGCCCGTGGAGGTGTTGTGGGCCGTCAGGAACACCGTCTGGGCGTTGCCGACCACGGTGCTGGCGACCTCTCGCAGCCGCTCGAGCGCAATCGGGTTCCGCTTCTGCGGCATGATGCTGCTGATGCCGGTGAGCGAGCGGTCCAGCAGGAGCCACGGCGCGGGGTCGTGGTACTGGACCTGCACGTCCTCGCTGAACTGCCCGACGCCGATTGCCGAGATGGCCAGGACCGAGGCCAGCTCGGTCTTCGAGTCGACCGAAGAGACGTGATTGGCGTCGTAGGAGTTCTCCACCAGGCCGTCGAATCCGAGCAGCTCGGCCAGCCGCTCGCGGTCGATGGGAAAGCCCGAGGTGCCGAGCGCCGCCGCGCCGAGCGGGCTGCGGTTGAGCCGCGCGTAGGCCTCCTCGAGGCGCCCCGCATCGCGTTCGAGGGCCGCGGCGAAGGCCAGCAGGTAGTGCGCGAGCGAGGTCGGCTGCGCCTGCACGCCGTGGGTGTAGCCCGGGATGACGGTGGCGGTGTGCCGCGCCGCCAGCGCCAGCAGCGCCTCGCGCGGCGCCAGGAGCGACTCGTACGTGGCGAGCAGCGCGGCCCGCAACCCGAGCCGCCGCAGCGTCGAGCCGATGTCCTGGCGACTGCGGCCGGTGTGCAGCCGCGACGCGTCGCGGCCGGCCACCGCCACGAGCCGCTCCTCGAAGACGAGGTAGTCGGCGGAGCGGCGCGCGCCCGGCTCGCCCTGCTCGGCGACGACCTGCGCGATGCCGGCGGCGATGGCCGCGCCGAGCGCTTCGGGAACGAGCCCGGTCTCGGCCAGCATGACGACCGACGCCTTGTTGATCTGGCCCAGGCGGTGGAAGTCGTCGCTGTCCGTCTGCGCCGCGGCGAGGACCGGGACGACCGCGGCGGCGGCGAGCAACGCGGCGAGACGACGGAGTCGCGGCATGGCGTCCTTCCGGGTCAGATGAGGTGGCCGATCCAGCGGCCGGCGATGACGATGCCGGCCCAGAGCGCCAGCGACGCCCCCCCAGCGAAGCGCGCGGCCTCCGGCGTCTCGTGCGCGGTATCCCAACCCGCGACGCCGCGGAACGTCCGGAACTGGAAGTAGGCCATGTTGGCGAAGGCCAGCGGCAGCAGCAGCAGCTTGATCTGGAAGGCGGTGTTCTCGATGTACGCGGGCGCCCGCGTCACGAACATCCCCAGGCCGGTGACCGCCGCCACGACGAAGGCCGCCCAGGTCCAGGGAACCAGCTTGCGGATGACCTGGCTCGCCGGGTAGCGCATGGCCGTGAGGCCGAGCAGCCGCAGATCCACCGTCATGATCGAGCCGAGCACCAGGCCGATGCCTATCACGTGGATCGACTCCAGCAGCGGGAACCACCAGGTGAAGCCGATGTGCTGCGAGATCGGGTGGTCCTGCACCCACCTCCAGAACGAGGTGTAGGCCTCCAGGGCCGCCCAGTCGAACGGCAGCGGAAAGGGGTCGGTGATGTACTCGGAGTAGGCGATCCAGCGCCCGCCGAGCATGACGCCGACCCAGGCCGCCAGCGACGCGAGCGAGATGGCCCGCGCCGCGAACAGCCGGTCGTCCGACGCTTCCCAGTAGCCGTGCTCCTTGCGGTTCATCCAGTAGAGGCCGAACGCGAGCGCCACGCCCACGAGCAGCATCGAGAACTTGAACGTCGCCACCGGGTTGTAGAAGTAGCGGTCCGGCCGCGCCAGGATGAAGAGCAGGCCCGTGACGAAGTTGACCGCCAGGGCGTACCACGTCCACGGCAGCAGCCGCCGGATCATCTCGCTGACGTTCTGGCCCGGCACGGCGAGCCCCAGGAACCTCAGGCTCACCATGCCGGCCGAGCCGACCACCGCCCCGATCCCCAGGATGTGGAGCGACTGGGCGAGCGGGGGCAGGCCCGGCACGTTGCCGAGCAGGTAGCGCACCCACTCGCGGGTGGGACTGTCGATGAGCGCCTGGGCCAGGAAGTCGCGCATGGGCTACGACTCCGAGAACCCGAAGTAGCCGTCGAAGACGTCCAGCTTGTCCTTGCGGACGCCGGACACCGCCGCGATCTGCGACCCGAACTCGAGCGACTGGTCGGTGGCCGCCTCGTAGCGCGGCCAGACGGGCAACCCCGCGCCGTTCGGATCGCCCGTGCGGGCGAAGTTGGCCCAGTACTGCGAGATGGCGTCCGCCAGCTCGTGGTCCCAGTCGGTCCAGTCGAGGCCCACGAGCCCGACGTTCCCGAAGACGTACGCCAGCTCGCCCGAGTGGTAGGCGCCGTAGGCGCGCCGCCCGCCCTCGACCGGCAGGTCCGGCTGGTCGTGCACGTACAGCCGGAACACCGGCGGCGCGTGGCTGAAGAAGTAGTGGTAGGCGACGTTCCCGGCCGCCTCGACGGCCCGCGCCCAGGTCCGCATCTCCCAGACGAACGTGCGGTCGCCCGAGATCTGCCGGTCGGCCGCGCCGGGCGAATCGGCGAACTCGCTCGCGTAGGCTGCCAGGAGCGCCTCGGCCCGCTGCCCGTACTGGCTTCTGACCGTCGCCTCGAGCTCGGCGCGGGACGGCTCGGCCGCCGCGTCGTAGAGCGCCGCCCGCTCGTCGGCCATGGCGCCGACGATGACCGGGACGTTGCTGTGCTCGCCGGCCGCGAAGATCGCGCGCGGCGCCCGGGGCAGGACCCAGCCGTCGACGATGGCCCCCGAGCCGAGCGTGGTCGCGAGGATCTCGTCGGGCGGCAGGGCGCGCAGCGCGGCCGCGGCCTCCGGACCGTCGCCCTCCACGCCGAGCTCGGCGGCCGCGGCCAGGCCGGCCGCGTGCGCCGACTGCTCGGCGCCCCGCTCTTCGGTCACGTGGTCCAGGTACGGCCGCTCGCCCTTGAAGCAGCCGCCCGACTGGCCGATCGCCTTGTGGAACAGCCCCCTGGCGAGCGGCGACGCCATCAGGTAGCAGACCGTCCACGAGCCGGCGGACTGGCCGAAGATGGTCACGTTGCCGGCGTCGCCGCCGAACGCCGCGATGTTGTCCCGCACCCATTCGAGCGCGGCGATCTGGTCGAGCAGGCCGTAGTTGCCGGACGCGCCGTGCGACGACTCGGCGGTCAGCGCCGGGTGGGCCAGGAAGCCGAACGGCCCCAGCCGGTAGTTGATCGTGACGAGCACGACGCCCTTCCGCGCCAGCGCGGTGCCGTCGAAGATGCGCGGGCTGCCCGCGCCGCTGTTGTGGCCGCCGCCGTGGAACCAGACCATGACCGGCAGCGCCGCGGCGGGGCCGTCGGCCGGCGTCCAGATGTTGAGGTAGAGGCAGTCCTCGCTGGTATCGAGAGCGCCCCGCGCGTAGAGCGACGACATGTCGCGCGACCGCTGCCAGCAGACCGGGCCGAACGCGGTGGCCGGGCGCACGCCGTCCCAGGCCGCCGCCGCTGCGGGCGGCTGCCAGCGGGCCTCGCCGACGGGCGGCGCGGCGTAGGGCACGCCGCGGAACGCCAGCACGTCTCCCGCCGCGTCGACGTGCTCGCCCTCGAGCGTGCCGGCGGGCGCGGCCACCACCGGTCCGAAGTCCGCGGGGGCCGCGGCCTGCGCGTCATCGCCGGACGATCCGCAGGCGGACAGCATCAGGCCCAGGCCCAGAACGAGCACAGCCGGCAGGTTCGCAGACAGGCGCATCGCAGCTCCTCCAGTCTCGACAGGTTGCTTCGGCATCCGTTGTTTCGGCACGCGCCGCTGGCTTCGACAGGCAGCCATCATACGCCCTCCGGGAGTCCAGCGGTATGGGACTATAATCGCGGGGTCGCATGGCGCCCCTCCGCCGCAGGCTGCCCCCCGGCCGGACGCTCGCGCTCGCCAGCGGGCTGCTGCTGTGCCTCGGCGGCGCCCCCGGGCCGGCGGCCGCCCAGCCGGCCGATCATCCCCCCGTCGAGCTGTTCCTCGCCGCCGCCGGCGGCAGCCCGAGCCAGGCGCGGCGCGCCTTCGAGGAGATCGACGCGGGCTGGCGGCCCGGCTATGCCGGCATGGTCTGGGACCTTGCGCGGCTGCTGCGCCCCCCGAGCTCGCGCATGCTGGGCTTCATCAGCCTCGTGCAGTTTCTCGAGGAAAAGACCGGCGTGCGGTTCGGCCAGGATCTCGGCCGCTGGAACGACTGGGTCTGGTCGCAGCCGTACGAGCCCCACCCCGACTACGGCTACCTCAAGGGGCAGTGGTACAGCCAGATCGATCCGCGCTTCGCCGACTTCTTCCCGCGCGGCGTGGCGTCGGCGATACGGCTGGACGAGATCGAGTGGGGCGGCGTGGCCGTCAACGGCATCCCGCCTCTCGAGCACCCCGCCCGGCTCGACGCGGCCGAGGCGGACTACCTGGAGGACGACCACGTCGTCTTCGGGATCGCGCTGAACGGCGAGGCGCGAGCCTATCCGAAGCGGATCCTGGCGTGGCACGAGATGGCGCTCGACCGGCTCGGGGGCGTCGAGCTGACCATCGTCTACTGCACCCTGTGCGGCACGGTGATTCCGTTCGAGAGCGTGGCGGGCGGGCGGCGGCACACGTTCGGCACCAGCGGCCTGCTCTACCGGTCGAACAAGCTGATGTTCGACCACGAGACGCGCAGCCTCTGGAACACGTTCGAGGGCGTGCCGGTGGTCGGCGCCCTGCTCGGCAGCGGCCTGCGCCTGACGCCGCGCGCCGTGGTGACCACCACGTGGGGCGAGTGGCGGGCGCGGCACCCCGCCACGACGGTCCTGTCGCTCGAGACCGGGCACCGCCGGAACTACGCCGAGGGCGCGGCCTACCGCTCGTACTTCGCCACCGACGCGCTGATGTTCCAGGTCTCGCGGACCGACCGCCGCCTGCGGAACAAGGACGAGGTGCTGGTGCTGCGGCTCGCGGACCCGGCGACCGGGCGGCTCGCGCCGCTGGCCATCGCGGCGGATTTCCTGGCCGAGCGCCGGGTGTACCGGCGCCGCCACGCCGGCCGCGACCTGGTCGTGGTGACGAGCGAGGCGGGAGCCAACAGGGTCTACGACGCGCAGGACATCCGCTTCGAGCGGCACGGCGCTGCCGGCGAGGTGCTCGACGAGGCCGGCCGGCCGTGGCGCGTCACGGAGGCGGCGCTCGAGCTGGCGGCGGATCCGGCGGTGCGGCGGCCCCGGCTGCCGGCCCAGCGCGCGTTCTGGTTCGGCTGGTACGCGCAGTTCCCCGAGACCGAATTGATTCGATAGGCTTTATCCGGCCGGCACCGACGTGCGAGCGGTGCCGGCCCCGACCGCAGGAGCCGAGAAAGCACCAAGGGAGCCGACGAGATGGATATCACGAGCCGCTACCCCACACGGAGAACGTTTCTGACCGCGGCCGGCGCCGGCACGCTGGCGGCCGCGCTGCCGCGCAGGCTGGGCGCCGCCGCGCCGACGGCCGCCGAGCAGGCGAACCTCGAGCTGGTGAACGACTTCTGCGCCGGCTGGACGGTGCCGATCGACTGGGAAAAGCTCGGTGCGGCGCTGGCGGCGGACTGCAGGTTCCGCCCCACGCAGACCATGCCGGTCGTCGAGGGGCGCGACGCGATCATCGCCATGCTGCAGGGCTTCGCGCGCGAGGCGACCGCGGCCGAGTTCGAGGTCGTCGACTCGTGGGCGCGGGGACCCGTCGTCGTCAACGACCGCGTGGACCGGTTCGCCCTCCCCGGCAACGACGTGGAGGTGCCGGTCGTGGGCGTCTTTCACGTGGTCGACGGCAAGATCGCCGAGTGGAGCGACTTCACGTTCTGATGGAGAGCCATGCCATGAGTCGATATCTGCTGGCCGCAACGTGTCTGCTGGCCGCGCTCGCGGCGGCGGCGCCGGCCGGGGCCCAGGCGCCGCGCACGCCGTGGGGCGATCCGGACCTCCAGGGCACCTGGACGAACACCACCACCACGCCTCTGGAGCGGCCGGAATCGCTCGCGGGCCAGGCGACCCTCAGCGCCGAGGAACGGGCGGCGCTGGACGAGGAGAACGCACCCGGGATCGACGCCGCGACCGGCGTCGGCGCCTACAACAACTTCTGGATGGAGCGCGGCTACGTGTACGAGCAGACGTCGCTGGTCGTGGATCCGCCGGACGGGCGGCTGCCGGGCGTGACCTCGACGGCGCGGCAGCGGCAGGAGGCGCTCCGCGCGGCGCGGCGCTCGCCGTCGTACCCGACGTCGCACGAGGAGCCGAGCCTGATGGAGCGCTGCATCACGCGCGGCGTGCCCGGCATCATGCTGCCCGGCAACTACAACCACAACTACAACATCCTGCAGACGCCCGACCACGTCGTGATCTTCGCCGAGATGATTCACGACACGCGCGTCATTTCGATCGACGGGCGCCCGCACGTCGACCCGGCGATCCGCCAGTGGCTGGGGGACTCGCGAGGCTACTGGGACGGCGATACGCTGGTGGTCGAGACGACCAACTTCACCGACAAGCTGTACGAGCGGCGCGGCTCGCTGATGGTCTGGGGCACCGGGCGGCACATGACGGTGGTGGAGCGCTTCACCCGGGTCGGCGACACGATCGACTACCGCTTCACGCTGACCGACCCGACCACCTTCGAGCGCCCGTTACATCGTCGCAGTAGCCCTTGGCCCGGGATACCATATCTACCGCCATGGTCATCACGTCTTCCCGGTCCTTGCGCAGTTGGTGCATCTGGTGGATTTCCGAGGACGAGAGGAACACGTGGATGCGGGGCTTCGCGGAGCTCCGGATGGCATTCCAGGCGGCGTCAACGTCGCCGGGTACGGCGCGGGATAGCGAGCAGATGATGGGGCCTTGCACATCCTCGGCGATGCGCTGGACGGCCTGGAAGTCGCCGGGGGAACTGGCGGCGAAGCCGGCCTCGATGATGTCCACCTTGAGGCGGGCCAGTTGGCGCGCGATCTGCAGTTTCTCGTCCACCGTCATGCCGATGCCGGCGGACTGTTCGCCATCGCGGAGTGTGGTATCCAGGAATTTTACATGTGCAGCCATTTTGTTTTCTTTCCCTCCGTGGGGATAATGCGCCGCCGGATCATCAGAGGGCGGGGCGCGGTGGCGTTAACCGTTACAGCCTGCTGGTCGGGGAAAGGTCGGGCAGGCACACGCAGTCCACCGCAGCCAGCCACGCCAAGACCAGACTGCGATGGTGAACTGCTCTGCACAGTACCTCCATGCCCATAGATGTCACCTCCTCGATTGCTCGAAGGTTGGTAGGAATATCACTCAATCTCCCGGGGGTTGAGCCAGGGCATCAGCTCGCGCAGGCCGCGGCCAACCTCGTGGATGCGGCTGGTGCGGGCTTCCTGGCGCAGGCGCAGGAAGTTGTGCCGTCCCTCGTCGCACTCGGACATCCATTCCTGGGCGAAGGAGCCGCTCTGGATGTCGTCCAGCACCCGGTGCATATTCTCGCGCACGTGGTCGTCCACCACGCGGGTGCCCCGGGTCAGGTCGCCGTACTCTGCGGTGTCGCTGACCGAGTAACGCATATAGTTGAACCCGCCCTGCTGGATGAGGTCAACAATCATCTTCAGCTCGTGCAGGCACTCGAAGTAGGCGATTTCGGGGGGATAGCCCCGCTCCACCAGCGTCTCGAAAGCGAGGTTGAAGAGTGATGTGACGCCGCCGCACAGGACGGATTGTTCACCGAAGAGGTCGCTCTCGGTTTCGTCTTTGAAGGTGGTTTCTAGTACGCCGGCGCGGGCGCAGCCGATACCGGCGGCGTAGGCCAGGGCGAATTTTTTTGGCGTTGCCGGAGGCGTCCTGATGCACGGCCAGCAGGCAGGGGACGCCGATGCCCTGCTCTACGAAGTGTTCACGCATCCGGTGGCCGGGGGCCTTGGGTGCGATCATCATCACGTCCACCGACGGCGGCGGGACGACGAACTGGTAGTGGATGGTGAAGCCATGGGCGAACATAAGGGCTTTGCCCGGCCCGAGGTTGGGCTCGATCTCATCCCGGTACACGTCCTTCTGCACGTGGTCGGGGATGGCGACCATCATCACGTCGGCGGCTTGGGCGACCTCGGCGACGCTGCCCACGGCCAGGCCGGCGTCGCGGGCGACCTGGCGGCTGGCGCTGCCCTCATACAGGCCCACCATAACCTTCACGCCGCTGTCGTGGAGGTTCAGGGCGTGGGCGTGGCCCTGGCTGCCATAGCCGATCATGCCGACGGTCTTTCCTTCTAGGAACGACATATCGGCGTCTTTCTCGGTGTAGATGTTCACTGCCATGCTGTTTTGTCCTTCGTTGGTGGTCTTTCCGGCGTAACCGTTAGCGTGTCATTGCGAGCGCAGCGTGGCAACTTCGCCGGCGTGTTCGGTATTCGTCAGACTCCCTCATAGTGTCCCGGAGTTGAGCCGACTGCTGCGGCCGACGCGCCGTTGCGTCCCACCAGCAGCGGTTCCGGGGTGACGTCGTCGCTGACCCGGCCATCGGACTTGCCCCGCACCATGGCGACGCGGCCGGTGCGCATTAGTTCCAGGATGCCGAAGGGCCGCAGCAGGTCGTACAGGGCGTCGATTTTGTCTTCCTCGCCGGTGGTTTCGACCACCAGCGAAAGGGCGCCCACGTCCACCACTTTGGCGCGGAACAGGTTGACCATCTCCAGGATTTCGCTGCGGTTGGAAGGCGTGGCGCGAACCTTGATGAGGGCGAGTTCGCGGGCGATCACGTCTTCTTCCGAAATGTTGGAGACTCTCACCACGTCGATGAGTTTCTCCAGGTGGCGGGTGGCCTGCTCCACGGTATATTGGTCACCGGTTACGACGAAGGTAAGGCGGGAGAGCCCTTTCTGCTCGCTGGCGCCCACGGCCAGGCTGGCGATGTTGAACCCGCGCCGGCGGAACAGTCCGGCGACCCGGGTCAGGACACCGGGCCGTCCTGCACCAGGGCAACGATGGTGTGTTGTTCGGCGTTAGATGCGCTCAAAGCCCCACCCCCTCGGCCTCCGGCTCTTCCAACATTTCGTGGACTGACTCGCCGGCGGGGATCATCGGGTACACGAACTCGTCCTCTTTCACCACGAAGTCCACCACCACCGGGCCGGGGGTTTCCATGGCTTCCTGTATGGCCCCGGACACATCCTCCTGCCGGGTTACCCGGATGCCCCGGATGCCGTAGGCTTCGGCCAGTTTCACGAAGTCGGGGTTGCCGCTGTAAATGGT
>CBDAUL010000005.1:0-248867 GCA_965200475.1 Vicinamibacterales bacterium | reverse complement strand
CCGGTCGCGGCGACCGCGTCGCACGCGGTGCGCGTCCCGGCGCATCTATTACTGTACTGCGCGTCACGGGAGCAGCCGCCAGCCGACGCCGCAGGGCAACCAGGCGTCGAGGACCCCGGCGGCGACCCGCCTCAGCTCGGCCTGCCGCGCGCGACCCGCCGCCGGCAAGCCTCACCGGCGCGGCGGAACCGGTCCCCGCTCGCCGCCGAGGTAGGCGGCCCAGTCGGCCATCAGCCGCCGCCGCCGCTCGAACAGGTCCGAGCGGGCGTAGGCGGCCTCGGTGCGGTTCGCCACGACGTGCGCCAGCGCCGCCTCGACGACCTCGCGCGGATGGTCGGTCCGCTCGCTTGCCCAGTCCCGGAAGCTGGAGCGGAAGCCGTGCGGCACGCAGTCGATCTGCTGCTGCTTGACGAGCTTCCACAGCGCCATGTCGCTGAGCGCCTGCCCGCGCCGGCTCGGAAACACCAGCGGCTCGGCCGAGGAGACGACCTCGCGCAGCCGCGCGGCTTCGCCGAGAACCTCGACCGCCCGGCCGCACAGCGGCACGCGGTGCTCGCGGTTGGCCTTCATCCGGGCCGCGGGCACCGTCCACACCGCGGCGGCCAGGTCGAACTCGTCCCACGTCGCCAGACGCACCTCCCCCGAGCGCGCCGCCGTCAAGACCAGCAGCTCGAAGGCCAGCTTCGTCCCGGTCCAGGCCTGCGAGACCCGCACACCCGCCAGCGCCGCGCCGACCTCGCCGTAGGCCAGCGCCGGGAAGTGCCGGACCTGACGGGGGCGCTTGGGCAGCGCCGCCGTGACCGCCTCGCCGGCCGGGTTGTCGCTGCGGTAGCCCTGCGCGATGGCCCAGCGCATGACGGCGCCGATGCGCCGGCGCACCCGCTGCGCGGTCTCGTTCTTGGTCGACCAGATCGGCACCAGCGCCGCCATCACGTCGGCCGTCGTCACCCGGTCGACGCCCCGCTCGCCGATGTGCGGGTGCGCGTACTGCTGGAGGGTCGCCCGCCACTGCTGCGCCATCGCGTCGGCGTCCTTCCACGCGTCGCGGTGGATGGCGATCACCTGCTCGGCGGCCTCGGCGAAGGTGGGCACGCCGGCCGTGTGGCCTCTGTCCCCGAGCGGGTCGCCGCCCGAGCGGGCGAGCTTGCGGTTGCCGAGCGCCTTCTCGCGGGCTTCGCTCAGCGAGACGAGCGCCAGGCTGCCGAGGCCGAGCACGCACGACTTGCCGCGGATGACGAGCCGCTGCACCCAGCGGCGCGCCCCGGACGGGTCGACGTGCAGGTACAGCCCGTTGCCGTCGGCGTAGCGACCGGACTCGCCGACATGGCGGCAGAAGGCGGCGGTGAGTGCCTTCTCGGGATGGCGCCCCCGGCGCTTGGTCGCGCGCCGTTTCTTGGGCAGCGGCGGGTTCGCTTTTCCTTCGACTTTCGCTCGGCTTGCCATTCTGTACCCAATTCGTTTGGGGATTGCAATTGTCCATACCGCCCCCAATTAGTTTCTGGACTATAGCGAAAGTCGCTGGACGTGTAAAGACGCCGTCTTCACCTGCAAGCCATTTACACAATGTATTTGCACCGTACTGTCGGGGACGGTCCGGGACGACGTTGGACAGCGAAGGTAGGAGGTTCGCGTATCCGCCAACGATACCACGGCGCGCTCGCCCCGCCGGCGGGCCCCCGACCTCGGGGCGGGCGACCGGCGGGTATACAATCGGCCTGTTCACGTGTCACGCATCCAAGGAGGACTCATGGCCCGCAACCTGCTCCTGGCCGGCGTGCTGGCGCTGCTGCCCGTGGGCGCGCTCGCTCAACCGGACGCCGCGACGTTCCGCACGCCATGGGGCGACCCGGATCTGCAGCACGTCTGGACCAGCTCCACGCTGACGCCGCTCGAACGGCCGGACGGGCTGGCGGGCAGGGCGTCGCTGACGGCGGAGGAGGCCGCCGCGTCGACCGCGCTGGAGCTGCGGCGCATCGACGGCGATCAGCGCGTGGGCACGGGCCGGGGGGACCGGCAGGAGGATACGCCGGACGGGCGGACGGACGTCGGCCGCGCGTACAACGAGTTCTGGCGCGAGCGGGGCCGGATGCTGCGGCAGACGTCGCTGATCGTCGATCCGCCGGATGGACGCATCCCGTACCGGTCGGGCGCGCGGCCTGCCGAGTCCCCGTACCACGGCGGCGTGGGCGAGTACCCGGCCGGCCCGGAGACCCGCGGTCTGGCCGAGCGGTGCATCGCGTGGGGCAGCGCCGGGCCGCCGATGCAGCCGACCACCTACAACAGCAACTTCCAGGTGCTGCAGACTCCCGACCACGTGGCGATCGTCAACGAGATGATCCACGACGTGCGCATCGTGCCGCTGGACGGCCGGCCGCACATCGCGTCGGGCGTGCGCCAGTTGCTGGGCGATTCACGCGGCCACTGGGAAGGCGAGACCCTGGTGGTCGTCACGGCGAACTTCACCGGCAAGACGCGCTTTCGCGGATCCAGCCCGGATTTGCACCTGGTGGAGCGGTTCACGCGGGTGGATGCCGATACGCTGCTGTACGAGTACACCGTCAAGGACGAGTCCGCCTGGACGCGGCCCTGGACCGCCGCCTGGCCGCTCAGCAGCCTGCGGTCGCAGCTCGGGGCGGAACCGGGCAGCGTTGGCGCGCACCTGTTCGAGTATGCCTGCCACGAGGGCAACTACGGCATGACGAACCTGTTGGCCGGCGCCCGCGCCCTGGAGCCCTCGCGCGACTGATTGAAGCCGCCTACCAGCGGAACGCGCCCGTGGCCAGCGCGGCGGCCGCCATCAGGAGGGTCAGCCCCAGCGCGTAGGGGATGGTCCGCCGCTGGTGGTCGCCGAGGTCGACGCCGGCCAGCCCGGTCAGCAGGAACGTCGCCGGCGTCAGCGGGCTGACGGGAAACCCCGTCGTCATCTGTCCCAGCAGCGCGGCCCGCGCCACCTCCACCCCCGGCACGCCGGCGACGCCGGAGGCTTCGGCGATCACCGGCAGCACGCCGAAATAGAACGAGTCGGGATCGAAGAGCAGGCTGAGCGGCATCGCCGCCGCGGCCATCATCGGCGGCAGGTGGGTCGCCGCGGCGGACGGCAGCGCCGCGACCAGGCTCTGCCCCATCGCGGCGAGCATGCCCGACTCGCGCAGGACGCCGGCGAAGACCCCGGCCGCCAGAATCAGCGCCACCATCGACATGGCGTGGCTGCCGTGGCGCGCGATCTGCTCGCTCTGCGCCGCGGGCCGCGGGTGGTTGACCAGCAGCGCCACGGCGAAGGCACACATGAAGACCACGGGCGGCGGCAGCGGCGCGAGCACCAGGGCCGCGAGCGTCGCGGCGGTCAGCAGCGCGTTGAAGGCCAGGCGGCGCGGGGCTATGGGGTCCCCGCAAGCGGACGCCGGGGGTTCGGGGCGCAGCCCCGTCTGATTGAAGCCTAGGCGCCGCCGCTCGCAGCGGCCCATCCAGACGGCGGCCGCGAGCACGCCGAGCAGGCCGAGCGCGAGCGCCGGCAGCAGGGGACGGAAGAGCAGGCCGACCTCGACCTGGAGCGCGGCGGCGGCCCGCAGCATGGGGCCGCCCCAGGGCATGATGTTCATCGTCCCGGCGCCGAGCGCCGCCGTGCACGCCAGCACGCGCCGGTCGAGGCCCAGCCGGTCGTACACGGGCAGCAGGGCCGGAATCACGATGAGGAACGTCGACGCGCCCGAGCCGTCGAGGTGGGAGAGCATGGTCACGGCGGCGGTGCCGGCGACGAGGCGGACCGGATCGCCGCGGCAGCCGCGCACGACGGCGCGGATCACCGGCGAGAACAGGCCGGCGTCGTTCATGACCCCGAAGTAGAGCACGGCGAAGCCCAGCATCGCGGCCGTGCCGGACACGCCCTGGATGCCGGCCAGGGCGTACGTCCCGATATCGCGCCCGAAGCCGGCGAGCAGACCCACGCCCAGGGGCACGACGACCAGGGCGACCAGGACGGACGTCAACCGGAAGAGGATGAGGACGAGGAGGGCGGCGATGGTGGCGGCGCCGAGTGCGGTCAGCATCGGGACGCCGCCACCGGGGGCGCGATCAGTCGCGCAGGGCGAAGGTCGACAGGGAGTGCCCGGAGATGACGGCCACGTACTGCCGGCCGTCCACCTCATAGGTTACCGGGCCGTTGATGATCTGGCTCCCGAGGCTCGCTTTCCACAGCAGCTCGCCGGTGCGGGCGTCCAGGGCCTGGAAGTAGCCGGACCGGGCGCCCGTGAACAGCAGGTCCGACGCCGTCGTGAGGATGCCGCTGCGGATGACGTCCGTCATCTCGAAGCGCCACTGCTCCTCGCCGGTCAGCGGGTCCAGCGCGAGCACGGCGCCGCGGCCCCCGACCTCCGTCCAGTTGTTGATGGGACCGCGGGTCAGCGTGGGCGGTACGGGCGCGTCCGGCACGGGCTGCCAGGTTCTGGGAAAGTCGAGGCGGCGGCCCGTGAAGGACCGTCCCGGGACGTAGATCTGCGGCGCGGCGTCGAAGACGGTGGCGTAGTCCTCCCAGGCGGGCACGTAGAACAGCTCCGTCCGCGGGCTGTAGGACGGCGAGTACCAGTTGGTCGCGCCCGATATGCCCGGATACGTCGGCTCCCCGGCGGGCTGCGGCGTCTCGACCGGACGCCCGCTGTCGTCGAGCGCCTCGGCCCAGTTGACCGACACGAACGGCCGGCCGGTCAGAAAGCGGCCCGTGGCCCGGTCGAGCACGTAGTAGAACCCGTTGCGGTTGGCGAACAGCAGCACCTTGAAGAGCGTGTCGTTGCGGGTGATGTCGGCCAGCACCGGAATCTGCACCGCGTCGTAGTCGTACGGGTCGTCCGGCGTGAACTGGAAGTGCCAGCGCAGCTCCCCGGTGTCGGCGTCGAGCGCCACCACCGAGCAGGAGTAGAGGTTGTCGCCCGGCCGCTGCGCCCGGTTGTAGTCGGGACCCGGGTTGCCGGTGCCCCAGTAGATCAGGTTCAGCTCCGGGTCGTACGAGCCCGTGAGCCAGGCCGCGGCCCCGCCGTGCATCCAGGCCTCCGGGTCGCAGTAGGTCTCCGGGTCCGGCGGGCACGGCTCCCACGTCTCGTGACCCGGCTCGCCCGGTCCCGGAATCGTGTAGAAGCGCCAGACCTCCTCGCCGGTCTCGGCGTCGAGCGCGGCGATGAACCCGCGGATGCCCTGATCGCCGCCCGTGGAGCCGACGATGATCTTGCCGTCGACGGCCAGCGGCGCCAGGGTGAAGGCGTAGGCCAGCGTCATGTCCGCCACCCGGGTGTTCCAGATCTCCACGCCCGTCGTCGCGTCGATCGCCACCACGTGAGCATCGAGCGTGGCCATGAACACCTTGTCGCCCAGCACCGCCACGCCGCGGTTGTTCGCCCCGCAGCAGGCGAGGTGGTTGGGCGACGTCGGGTAGCGGTAGATCCAGAACACACGTCCGGTACGGGCGTCGAGGGCGACGATGTCGTTGGGCCGCTGCGTCAGGTACATCACGCCGTCGACCACGATGGGCGTCGTCTGCCACGGCCCGGCCACGGCGGTCTGGTACACCCACTGCAGGCCGAGGCCGCCGACGTTGTCGGGGTTGATCTGGTCGAGCTCGCTGTAGCGCTGGCTGAAGTAGCCGCCCGAGTAGGTCAGCCAGTTCCGCGGCTCGTCCGCCGTGCCGCGCAGGCGGTCGAAGGTCACCTGCGCCGACAGCGGGGCGGACAGCAGGCCGACCAGCACCGTCCCCAACGCCGCTCGCCGGACCATCGCTCCTGGAGTCATTGTCTTCCTTTCAGACGGGGCTTCGCCCCGAACCCCCGGCGTCCGTTTGCGGGGACCCCTCCGCCCCGCGCCACTCCCGCCGAGGCGCGCCGTGCGCGCCTTGCGGAGTCTGCGTGGTTCCATGTCGCAGACTCCTAGCCCTCGCCCGCCGCCTCGGCGGCCATCCGCTCGAGGTTGCGGTTGATCTCGAGGATGTGCCGGATGTCGTGGTTGCCCTCGTGGCAGCCGTACTCGTACAGCGGCCCCTCGATCCGGACCAGCGGCAGCTCCACCGTCCACCGGCTCACCCACGTCGTCGGATCGCTGACCGTGAACTCGTAGCGAATCTGGTCGGGGCTGGCCGTGGGCGTGAAGCGCTCCACGACGTGCAGGGCGCCCGTAGATCCGCGGAAGCGCCGCCGCTCGGCGTAGTTGCGTGTCTCGACCACCAGCGTGTCGCCTTCCCAGCGTCCGCGCGAGTCGCCGGGAAACTGGCGGATCCGGTCGGAGATGTGCGGGCGCCCGTCGAGCGGGACGATGCGCGGCGGGTTGTTGGCCAGCTCGGTGTGCACCACGATGTGGTCCGGGGTCTGGAAGATCTGGTGGATGTCGTTGTACGAGGGCGGCATCATCGGCGGTCCCTCGTGCCCCCAGGTGATGCACCGCTCGCTGTGCGGCCGGGTCTCGTGGCTGTCGAACACCTCGCGCATCTCGCGAGCGTGCGCCGCCCGCGCGGCGCCCTGCGGCGTCAGGGCGGGCATCCGGCCGTTGCGCGGGTAGGTGATCAGCGAGGTGCGGCGGCTCGACAGGCCCTTCGGTACCGGCGTGCGCAGCCAGATCTCGTTGTCGTAGTGGATGTGGTGGCGTTCCTCCCGCGTGCGGTTGCCCTGGAACTTGTAGCGCTCGAGCTCCTCGCGGTCCTCGATCTCGATGAGGGTGAGGATCTCGCGCGCGGACGGATCGACGCCTGCTGCCGTGAGCGTGTCCTGCAGGAAGGCCCACTCCTCCTCGGTGAAGAACTCCTTGTCGCCCAGGTGCTCCGGCCGCTCGAGCGGCGTGAAGGTCTGCGTCGTCCAGTACCCCTGGAGATCCGGCCGGCCGTCGGGCGTGCGCGGAAACGCCTGCTCCGCCGTCCCGGCCGGGGCGGTCTGCGCCTCATTCTGCGCGGATGCCGGGACCGGCGCCAGGAGCCCGACTGCGACGACTGCTGCCAGCGCGACGCGAGCGGCGTGGCTCATCTCATCCTCCCTCGGCTGCGGTTCATCGGCCGCATGGATACGGAGTATGACGCCCGCCGATAACCGGCGCAAGCGGAAGGGGAGTGGCGCGCGGCGCAGGGCCGGCGGGTGCTGCGTCGTCGGCGCCAGGATGGCGGGAACGGAGCGGCTTCGCGATCCGCCGGGCGGATCGCGGCGGGAGCGGTGCGCGGCGCGCCGGCCCGCCCGGCGCGCCGCGCACGAACCGGATCTACTTGCCCTCGGCGGCGGCCTCGGCCGCCATCCGCTCGAGGTTGCGGTTGATCTCCTGGATGTGGCGGATGTCGTGGTTGCCCTCGTGGCAGCCGTACTCGTACATCGGCCCCTCGGTCCTGATCATCGGGACCTCGGCGCTCCACGAGCTGAGCCACGTCGTCGGATCGTCGATGGTGAACTCGTAGTGGATCTGGTCCTCGGCGACGCGCGTGAAGCGCTCCACGACGTGCCGGAACTGGTTCGAGCCGCGGTAGTTCCGGCGCGCGACGAAGTTCTTCGACTCGACCACCAGCGTGTCGCCTTCCCACCAGCCGCGCGAGTCGCCGTTGTACTGGCGAATGTCGTCCGCGATGTGCGGGCGCCCGTCGAGCGGAATGATGCGCGGCAGGCCGGTGCCCAGCTCGGTGAAGACGACGACATGGTCCTTCGTCTGAAAGATCTGGTGGATGTCGTTGTACGACGGCGGCAGTATCGGCGGCCCCTCGTGCCGCCAGGCGATGCAGCGTTCCGGCAGCGGCCGGGTCTCGTAGCTGTCGAACACGTTGCGCATCGCGGCCTCGTGGGCGATGCGCGCGGCGCCCGCGGGCGTCAGGGGCGGAATCCGGCCGTTGGGCGGATCCGTGATCAGCGAGGTCCGGCGGGTCGACAGGCCCTTGGGCACGGGCGTGCGCAGCCAGACCTGGTTGTCGTAGTGGACGTATGACGGGTCGCGGTTCTCCTGATACAGCGCCTCTTCGCGCTCCGCGTCGTCCGCGATCGCGATGGCGTCGCGCCGCAACGGGTCGACGCCTTCGGCCGTGAGCTGCCGCTGCAGCTCGGCGACCTCCTCCTCCGTGAAGAACGCCTTCTCGCCGAGGTGCTCCGGACGCTCGACCGGCGTGAAGGTCTGGGTCGTCCAGTAGCCTTGCATGTCCGGGTGGCCGTCCGGCGTGCGCGGCATGGTCCACGCCGCGGACGCGTCGGTGTCGCCCGCGACCTGCGCCGCCGCGGAGACGGGCGCCAGCAGCGCCATTGCCACGAGCGCTGCCGATGCAGCAAGAGTGGAGTGCTTCATCTGATCCTCCCCTACCCACCGATGGATACGCGAGTATGAGGCCTGCGCCGGGCCGGTGCAAGCGGGAACCGCCCCGGCCCGGATCCGGACTCTGCAACAGCGCGCGGCGCTACTTCGAGGCCGCGGCTGCCGCCGCCTCGGCCGCCTGGCGCTCGAGGTTGCGGTTGATCTCGAGGATGTGGCGGATGTCGTGGTTGCCCTCGTGGCAGCCGTACTCGTACATCGGCCCCTCGGTCCTGATCATCGGTACCTCGGCGCTCCACGGGCTGGTCCACGTGGTCGGGTCGTCGACGGTGACCTCGTACCGAATCGTATCCTCCGCGACGCGCGTGAAGCGCTCCACGACGTGCCGGAACTGGTTCGAGCCGCGGTAGTTCCGGCGGGCGACGAAGTTCTTCGACTCGACGACCAGCGTGTCGCCTTCCCAGCGCGCGCGGGAGCTGCCGCCGAACTGGCGCACGGTCTCCGGCAGGTGCGGGCGGTCGTCGAGCGGGATGATGCGCGGCAGGCCGGTCCCGATCTCGGTGAACAGCACGATGTGGTCCGGTGTCTGGAAGATCTGGTGGATGTCGTTGTAGGCGGGCGGCAGCATCGGCGGCCCCTCGTGGGCCCAGATGATGCACCGCTCCATCAGGGGGCGCGTCTCGTAGCCGTCGAACACGTTGCGCATCGCGCGCTCGTGCGCCACCCGTGCCGCTCCCTGCGGCGTCATGGGCGGGAACCGGCCGTTGCGCGGATAGGTGATCAGCGAGGTCCGCCGGCTCGACAGGCCCTTCGGCACCGGCGTGCGCAGCCAGACCTGATTGTCGTAGTGAACGTACGACGCCTCGCGGTTCTCCTGGTAGAGCGCCTCTTCGCGGGTTTCCGGATCCTCGATCTCGACGGCGTCGCGCCGCAGGGGATCGACGCCCTCCGCGGTGAGCTGCCGCTGCAGCAGGGCCAGCTCCTCGTCCGAGAAGAACTCCTGGTCGGCCAGCCGCTCGGGCCGCTCGACCGGCGTGAAGGTCTGCGTCGTCCAGTAGCCCTGCATGTCGGGCTGTCCGTCCGGCGTTCGCGGCAGCGTCCACGCCGCTGCCTCGTCCGCGGCTTCCTGGGCCTGCGCCGCTCCGACGGCGGCGACCGACATCAACGCTGCGATCCCGACTACGGCGACAAGCGCGGCAAGGCTACGGTGCATCTGACCCTCCCTGATCGCGTCCAAAGTATGGTTCGAACAGTATACCGTCGGGCCCTTCCGGCCACGGCAGCGCGACTCCCGCTGCTACCCCTGTGGCAGCGCGAACGCCACGAGGGAGGCGTCCGGTCCCGCGCCCGTGGCGATGACGATGAACTGGCGGCCGGAGCGGGTGACGTACGTCATCGGGTTCCCGCTCGTCCGGAACTCCGTGGGCGCGCGATGGATCTCGCGGCCGGTGGCGGCGTCGAACGCGTACAGGTAGCGCTCGCCGCCGCCGATGAAGACGAGCCCGCTCGCGGTCGACATCGGCCCGTTGTTGCCCGGCGTGCCCAGGCGCGCGGGGAGCTCGACGCCCCGCAGCAGCGGGTGCGCCCGAATGATCGGGCTGCCCTCGCCGAACGGCACCTTCCAGGCAATCTCGCCCCGGTGCAGGTCGATGGCCACGAGGTTGGCGTACGGCGGCTTGATCATCGGGATGGCGCCCAGACGGCTCCGCGCGGCCGGCACCTCGCCGGCCAGGCCGCGGAAGATCCCGCCCGACGCGCCCCAGGCGCAGTTGTTCGTGTAGGCGACGTCCACGTCGGGCAGATCGGGATCCGTCGCGCAGACCTGATTCGGCGACACCCCCTCGGACGACCGCACGACGAGCAGGCCGAGATCCTCGATGAACGTCGCGCCGCCCCAGTTCGCGCCGCCCGACTCGCGCGGGCGCATCAGCGTGCCCTGCAGGCTCGGCGGCGTGAACAGCGGCCCGAGCCGGAACTGCTGCATCTGCTCGATCGCCAGCGCGTGCACCTCGGGGGTCAGGTCGTTGGCGTCGTCCAGCGACGTGCCCTGGCCGGCGAACGGCGGCGGTCTGGTGGGGAAGGGCTGGGTCGGCCACGGGACCTCTCCCGGCACGTCGGTCTCGGTGTCCACCGGCCGCTCCTCGATCGGCCACACCGGCTCGCCCGTCACCCGGTCGAAGACGTAGGTGAAGCCCTGCTTCGACACCTCGGCCACCGCGTCGATGGTCCGCCCGTCGACCGTTATCGTCACCACGTTCGGAGGCGACGTGAAGTCGTAGTCCCAGAGCCCGTGATGGACGCCCTGGAAGTGCCACTGCCGCTCGCCCGTCCGCGCGTCGAGGCACAGGAGCGACTCGGCGAACAGGTTCGCGCCCAGGCGGCGGCCGCCCCAGTAGTCGCCGCTGGGCGTGCTCGTCGGGACGTACAGCAGGCCGCGCTCCTCGTCGAGCGACATCAGCCCCCACACGTTGGCGTGGCCCGTGAAGCGCCACGACTGGTCCTCCCAGGTGTCCGCCCCGAACTCGTCGTTCGATTGCGGCACCGTGTAGAACGCCCAGCGGCGCTCGCCCGTGTGCACGTCGAAGGCCTGCACGGACCCGGGCGTATCGAAGCGGTGCTGGATGCGGTCGGGCACGCGGCTGCCGACGATGACCAGGTCCTCGAAGACGACCGGCGGCGACGTCTGGTCGAACTCGTCGTCGCTGACCTCGTTCGGGAAGCCCTCGGTCAGGGCGACCTCGCCGCCGTCGCCGAAGCTCGTGACGAGCTCGCCCGTGCGCGCGTCGAGCGCGTAGAGGCTCACGCGGCTGTTGATGAAGACGCGCATGTCGTCGCCCTCGCCGTGCACGGCGACGCCGCGGTGCTTGTAGCCGCCGGGGCTGGCGCCCGCGGCGCCCGTCTCGTAGGCGCGCGGGTCGAAGGCCCACAGCTCCGCCCCCGTCTCGGCGTCCAGCGCCACCACCCGGGTGTACATGGTGGAGAGGTACAGGACGCCGTCGATCATCAGCGGCGTCGCCTCGAAGCTGCCCGGGCGGGTGCCGTACTCGGGCAGCGGCAACTCGTTCGGCTCCCACTCCCAGACGATCTCGAGCTGGTCGACGTTGGCCGCCGTGATCCGGTCCGCCGGCGAGAACTTGGTGTGCGCCTGGTCGCCGCCGACGTACGGCCACTCGATCGTCGCATCCCGATCCTGCGCGCCGGCGGGCGCCGCCACCGCCAGGACGATCATGCCCACGAGCACTCTGGTCATTGCAGTCTCCCCGCACCCCGCCCGCCTGCTCGCCGTACCTCCACCGAATAGTGAATAGTGTGCAAGCGGCAAACCGCTGTCAAGGCGGATCGGGTAGAATGCAGGTTGAACGGATGGCGCTCCACGACATGCTGCGGGTAGTCGTTGTCGGTGCCGCCGGCGTCCTCGCGCCGGCGGGCGCCGGGTGATGACCCTGCGGGAGCGAGCGGGCATCCAGGGGCCATCATCCGCAGCCGGATGATGGCTATTTTTTTTGACGATTTCCTGCCATGGGCGACAACGGGGATTCGAAGCGCAGCGACGCCATCACCGCAGGGCCGAGCCGGGCGCCGGCGCGCGCCATGCTCAAGGCGGTCGGCTTCACCGACGAGGACCTGCGCCGGCCGATCATCGGCGTGGCGAACACGTGGATCGAGATCGGGCCCTGCAACTACCACCTGCGGGAGCTCGGCGAGCAGGTCAAGGCGGGGATTCGCGCCGCCGGCGGCACGCCGATGGAGTTCAACACGGTGTCCATCTCCGACGGCATCACGATGGGCAGCGAGGGCATGAAGGCCTCGCTCGTGAGCCGCGAGGTCGTGGCCGACTCGATCGAGCTCGTCGCCCGCGGCAACCTGTTCGACGGCCTCGTTATCCTCGTCGGTTGCGACAAGACCGTGCCGGGCGGCGTGATGGCGCTGGTGCGCCTGAACACGCCGGGGCTGGTGCTCTACGGCGGGTCGATCGCCCCCGGGCGCTGGGAGGGCCGCGACGTCACGATCCAGGACGTGTTCGAGGCGGTCGGCGCGCACGCGGCCGGGAAGCTGACGGATGCGCAGCTCGGGGCCCTCGAGAACAGCGCCTGCCCGGGGCCGGGGGCGTGCGGCGGCCAGTTCACGGCGAACACCATGTCGATGGTGTGCGAGCTGCTGGGGGTGTCGCCGCTGAGCGCGAACGGCGTGCCGGCGATGGTCGCCGAGAAGGACGACGTGGCGCGCCGCGCAGGCCAGCTCGTGATGGAGCTGGTACGGAAGGATCTGCGGCCGCGCCGGATCGTGACGCGGGCCGCGGTCGAGAACGCCATCGCGGGCGTCGCCGCGACCGGCGGCTCGACGAACGCCGTGCTGCACCTGCTGGCCATCGCGCACGAGGCGGCCGTCGACCTGGCGATAGACGACTTCGATCGCATCAGCGAGCGGACGCCGCTGCTGGCCGACCTGAAGCCGGGCGGGCGTTTCGTGGCCACCGACCTGTACCGCGCCGGCGGCATCGGGCTCGTGGCGAAGCGCCTGCAGGAGGCCGGCCTGCTCCACGAGGACTCCGTGACGGTGACCGGCGAGAGCATCGGCGCGGCGGCGCGCGCGGTGACCGAAACCGCCGGCCAGGCGGTGGTGCGGCCGGTGGCCGAGCCGCTGACCCCCACGGGGGGGCTCGTGATCCTGAAGGGCAACCTCGCGCCCCACGGCTGCGTGGTGAAGGTCGCCGGCCACGCGCCCGCGACGCACCGCGGCCCCGCCCGCGTGTTCGACAGCGAGGAGGCGGCGTTCGAGGCGGTGGGGCGGGGTCGGATTCGGGCCGGCGACGTCGTGGTCATCCGCTACGAGGGGCCCAGCGGCGGCCCGGGCATGCGCGAGATGCTCGCCGTGACGGCGGCCATCGTGGGGGCCGGGCTCGGCGAGTCGGTGGCGCTGCTCACCGACGGCCGGTTCTCGGGCGCCACCCGCGGCATGATGGCGGGTCACGTGGCGCCGGAGGCCGCGAAGGGTGGACCGATAGCCGTCGTGCGCGACGGCGACTCCATCCTGTTCGACGAGCGGAACCGGAAGCTGCAGCTCGAGGTCAGCGACGCGGAGATCGAGTCGCGGCTGGCCGTCTGGCGGGCGCCCGAGCCGCGCTTCGCGAGCGGCGTCATGGCGAAGTACGCCCGCCTGGTCTCGTCCGCGTCGACCGGCGCCGTAACGAGCTAGAACCACGGGGAGCAAGTCATGTCTTCGATGCGGACCGGTGCGCAGATCGTGTGGGAGGCGCTCGTCCGGGAGGGTGTCACGACCGTCTTCGGCTATCCCGGCGGCGCGATCCTGCCGGCGTACGACGCCATGCTCGAGTACCCGATCCGGCACGTGCTCGTGCGCCACGAGCAGGGGGCCACGCACATGGCCGACGGCTACGCGCGCGCCAGCGGCGAGGTCGGCGTCGCCATCGCCACGTCCGGACCCGGCGCGACGAACATGGTGACCGGCATCGCCACGGCCATGCTGGACTCGTCGCCCATCCTCTGCATCACCGGCCAGGTCGGCAGCAGGGTGATCGGCACCGACGCGTTCCAGGAGACCGACGTCACCGGCGTCACGCTGCCGATCACCAAGCACAACTACCTGGTCTCGGACGTCGACGACGTCGCGCCCACCATCCACGAGGCGCTGTACGTGGCCCGCTCGGGGCGGCCCGGCCCGGTGCTCGTCGACATCACGAAGGACGCGCAGCAGGCGTCGACCGAGATGCAGTGGGATCCGGGCGCCGTCAAGCTGCCCGGCTATCGACCCGACCTGCGCGCGTCGGATGCGGAGTACCGCCGCGCCGCCGACCTGATCAACGGGTCGAAGCGCCCCCTCATCCTCGCCGGCCACGGCGTGCAGCTCTCGGGGACGTCGGCGGAGGTCAGGCAGCTCGCCGAGCGGGCCGACATGCCGGTGGCGATGACGCTGCTGGGCATCGGCGGCTTCCCGGCCCTGCATCCGCTCAACCTCGGGATGATGGGGATGCACGGCGAGGCGTGGGTGAACCAGGCGGTGCAGGAGGCCGACCTGCTGCTGGCGCTGGGCATGCGCTTCGACGACCGGGTGACCGGCAACGTGAAGACCTACGCGCCGAACGCCCGCAAGGTGCACATCGACATCGACCCGTCCGAGTTCAACAAGAACGTGCAGGTGGACGTGGCGCTGGCCGGCGATCTGCGGGTGGTGCTCGAGGAGCTCGCGCCGCTGATCGCGGCGGGCGACCGCAAGAGCTGGCTCGCCGCCATCCGGGAGATGAAGGGCGAGGTGGCGGTGCGCGACATCCAGAACCTGCCCGACAGCGGCCACCTCTACGCGGCGCACGTCATCCACGACATCTGGCGGCTGACCAAGGGCAAGGCCGTCGTGGTGACCGACGTGGGCCAGCACCAGATGTGGGAGGCGCAGTACTACCACCACGAGCAGCCGCGTTCGCTCATCACCTCGGGCGGCCTCGGCACGATGGGGTTTGCCCTGCCCGCCGCCATCGGCGCCAAGCTGGCGCAGCCCGACGCGGAAGTCTGGGTGGTGGCCGGCGACGGCGGCTTCCAGATGACGATGGCCGAGCTGGCGACGATCGCCCAGGAAAAGATCAAGATCAACGTGGCCATCATCAACAACGGCTACCTCGGGATGGTGCGCCAGTGGCAGGAGTTCTTCTACGAGCGGCGCTACGCGGCCACGCCGCTGCTGAGCCCCGACTTCGCGAAGCTCGCCGAGTGCTTCGGGCTGACCGGGATGCTGGTGGACAAGCGCCGGGACGTGGTGCCCAGCGTCGAGCGGGCGCGCGCCGACGAGCGGACGGTCGTCATCGACTTCCGCGTCGAGCAGGAGGACACCGTCTATCCGATGGTGCCGGCCGGCGCGGATCTGCACAACATGATCCGCCGCCCGAGCCCGAACCCGATCGTCGAGACGGCCGACGACGAGTAGGAGTCTGGCAGGCATGGCATCCGTGCAGACGCGGCACACGTTCTCCGTCTACGTCGAGGACAAGCCCGGGGTCCTCAACCGCATCGCCTCGCTGTTCCGGCGGCGCGCCTTCAACATCGAGTCGCTGACGGTCGGCCACACCGAGACCCCCGGCGTCTCGCGGATGACCATCCTCGTCAACAGCGACACCCAGGGGGCGCGGCGGCTGGAGGCCAACCTGTACAAGCTGGTCAACGTGCTGCGCGTGCACGACATCACCACCGAGCCGGCGGTGTACCGCGAGCTGGTGATGATCAAGGTGGCCACCCGGACGCTCGAGAACCGCATCCACGTGCTGCAGCTCGCCGAGGTGTTCCGGGCGCGCGTGGTCGACGTCGCGCCCGACTCGGTCATCGTCGAGACGACCGGCGCCGAAGACAAGATCGAGGGCCTGCTCGAGGTGCTGCGCCCGCACGGCGTGCTCGAGCTGGTGCGGACCGGCCGGGTCGGGATGGTGCGCGGCCCGCAGAGCGTCATGGTGGAGCCGGCGCCCCGGCGCCCGCGCTCCGAGCGTCCGGCCGCGGCCGACGACGGGTCCATTTCCTATTCGGTATAGAGTATCCCGGCGCTCGACGGTGAGCGCCACGATCACGAGCGAGGACTGCCGGTATGGCGACGATCTACTACGACGATGCGGCCGACCTCTCGCTGATTCGCGAGAAGAAGGTGGCGGTGTTCGGATACGGCTCGCAGGGACACGCGCATGCCCTGAACCTCAAGGACAGCGGGGTGGACGTCCGGGTGGTGCTCCAGGCCGGCAGCCGGTCGCGGGCCCGGGCCGAGGCCGAGGGGCTGACCGTCACGCCGGGCGGCGAGGCGTCGGCGTGGGCCGACGTCATCATGCTGCTCACGCCGGACACGACGCAGGCCGGCATCTACGCCGAGCAGGTCGCGCCGCATCTGAGCGCCGGCAAGATGCTGATGTTCGCGCACGGGTTCAACATCCGCTTCAAGACGATCGCGCCCCCGGCCGACGTGGACGTGGCGCTGATCGCGCCCAAGGCGCCGGGGCACCGCGTGCGCGAGGTCTTTCTCGAGGGCGGCGGCACGCCGGCCCTGATCGCCGTCGAGCAGGACGCGACCCGCGGCGCCCAGGCGCTGGCCCTGTCCTACGCGAAGGCGCTCGGGCTGACGCGCGCCGGCGTCATCGAGACGACGTTCGCGGAGGAGACGGAGACCGACCTGTTCGGCGAGCAGACCGTGCTGTGCGGCGGCGTGAGCGCGCTGGTGAAGGCCGGCTTCGAGACGCTGGTCAAGGCGGGCTACCAGCCGGAGGTGGCCTACTTCGAGTGCATGCACGAGCTCAAGCTCATCGTCGATCTGTTCTATCGCGGCGGCCTGAACTACATGCGCTACTCGGTGAGCGACACGGCCGAGCACGGCGACTACACCGGCGGCCCGCGGATCGTGACGGACGAGACCCGCCGGGCGATGCAGCAGATCCTCGCCGAGATTCAGGACGGCACGTACGCCAGCCGCTGGATTGCCGAGGACCGGGCGGGCCGCCCCTGGTTCATGGCGCAGCGCCGGGCGGAGCAGGCCCACCAGCTCGAGCAGGTGGGGGCCGAGCTGCGCAAGATGATGCCGTTCCTCGACGCGGTGACGCTGAAGGAGGACGTGTAGGCACAACCCTGGCGCGTTCCACCGCAGGCGGGCAGCCTGCGATGGAACGGACCCGGACGCGGGCGAGCGTTTCGGACCGAAAAACGGGGCGCTCCCCCGCCCTCCGGCGGGGGAGCCGACGGCAGGTCTGCGCTACTTCGCCTCGGCCTTCGGCGCCGCAGGCCTCCTGGCCGCCGCCGCCGCGCGCGCCTCGGCGGCCTTGGCCGCGCGCTCGGCGGAATTCCGGATGCCCAGGCGCGTGAAGATGCGGTAGACCATGTCGCTGCCGCCCGTGATGAGCAGGGCGGTAAGCGCCTGGCCCGAGAACGTGGCCGCGTGCTCGCCGTCGCCGGCGACGTTGAGCACCTGGCTGACGAGGTCGACGTTGAAGGAGTCGACGACGATCCACGCCAGGATGACGGTCAGGGGCGTCTTCACGCCCCTGCCTTCGAAGCGCTTGGCGAACCATCTCCAGTTGAAGACCGTCGTCATCGCGGCCTCGAAAATGACAGACAGCAACAGGAACAACACCACAATCTGCACCAACTCGAGCCAGGCTGACTGGGTCATTTGCTTTCTCCTGGTAACGGGTTCGGTAACGACAATGGTCCTAGTACGCCGTGCCGCTGCTTCTTTTCGGGAATTGCCGCCATTATACCGCTTGCCCCCGCCAATTCAAGGCTCGCGGCGGGCGGCGCGTTCGCGGGGCGGCGCCGGCGTTCGCGGGGCGTTTTCGCGGGCCCGAAACGCCCGTCGCCGCACCCTGTATGCTGGAAGCCTGCACCGTTGAGGTCAAGGCGCGCACGGCGCGCCTCGACGGTAGCGGCGCGGGGCATTGGGGTCCCCGCAAGCGGACGCCGAGGGCTCGGGGCGCAGCCCCGTCTGAACGAAGCAGAGGAGACGAGAATGCCGCGGATTGCCTTCGACGAGTTGCCCGGGGACGCCCGGGTCTGGATCTTCGCGGCGGCCCGCCCGCTCGGGCCGGCGGAGCGGGAGCGGCTGCTGGCCGAGGTCGACGGGTTCATCGCCGGCTGGGGAGCGCACGACTCCCCGCTGACGGCCGGGCGGGAGCTGCGCTACGACCGGTTCCTCTTCGTGGCCGTCGACCAGCGGCGGGTCGGGCCGTCGGGTTGCTCGATCGACGCGCTGGTGCGGGAGATGAAGCGCCTGGAGCGGGAGATCGACGTCGAGCTGGTCAATCACGCGCCGGTCGTCTTTCGGGAAGGGGACGAGATCAGGCGCGTGGCGCGCGACGAGTTCGCGGCGCTCGCGGCGTCGGGCGCGGTGGGGCCGGAGACGACCGTCTTCGACAACACGCTCACCCGGCTCGGCGACGTGCGGGCCGGGCGCTGGGAGACGCCGGTCGCCAACTCGTGGCACGCCCGGGCGTTCTTCTGAGTAGAATGGGGCCATGTTCACAGGATGCAGGCTGATGCTGGCCCTGGCGGGAGCGGCGCTCGTGGCGGCGGCGCTGCCGGCCGTGGCCGGCGCGCACCCCATGGACGAGCGCAACGCCGCGTTCGTGCAGAGCATCGACGGCTTCGCCTTCTGGCCGTTCCTGTACCTGGGCGCCAAGCACATGGTGACCGGCTACGACCACATCCTGTTCCTGGTCGGCGTCATCTTCTTCCTCTACCGGCTGCGGGACGTGGTGCTGTACGTCACCCTGTTCACGGTGGGCCACAGCATCACGCTGCTGCTGGGCGTGCTCGCCGGCCTGAACGTCAACGCGTACGTGATCGACGCCATCATCGGCCTGTCGGTCGCCTACAAGGCGTTCGAGAACATGGGCGGATTCGAGCGCCTGGTCGGCTACCGGCCGAACACGCGCTGGGCGGTGCTCGTGTTCGGCCTGTTCCACGGCCTCGGCCTGGCCACGAAGCTGCAGGAGTTCACGGTCAGCGAGAACGGTCTCGTCGCCAACATCCTGAGCTTCAACGCGGGCGTGGAAGTGGGACAGATCCTCGCGCTGTCCGCGGTGCTCCTCGCCTTCCTGTACTGGCGCACGCGCCCGAGCTTCGAGCGCCACGCCTTCCTGACCAACTCCGCGCTGATGACCGGCGGATTCCTGCTGGCCGCCTATCAGATGGTCGGATACGTGCTGTTCTCCTGAAGACAGCCGACTCTCGGAGGCACCCATGGCGCAGGCGGTCGAGCCGGCATCACCCCGCAAGGTTGCGATTGCCACGATCGCGGCGCTGCTCGTGGCGGCGCTGCTGCTGGTGACCGTCGTCCTGCCGGCGGAGTACGGCATCGACATGCTGGGCGTGGGCGCGGCGCTCGGACTGCTCGGGTTGGCCCAGGAGCAGCCGGTCGCGCCGCAGGACGACGAGTACCGGCTCGACGAGGCGCTGCTGCGGGTCGGGCCGGGCGCCTGGCTCGAGTACACCTACCGCATGGAGGCGGGCGCCACGATGCTCTACTCGTGGCAGGCCACCGGTCCCCTGGACTACAACTTCCACAGCGCGCCCGACGGCGCGCCCCCGGGCTACGCCGAGAGCTTCGACGCGCAGGAGAACGACCGCGCGCACGGCGCCTACACCGCGCCGTTCACCGGCGTTCACGGCTGGTACTGGGAGAACGACACCGGCGGCGACGTGACCATCTCGTTCTGGACGGCCGGCTTCTACAGCGAGGCTCACGAGGCGCGCGACCGCGCCGACGGCTATCACGCCCTGACCGATCTGCGCGGCAACGAGGTGCGCGACCGCTGACGGATTGCGGTCGAGCGACGGGCGGCGGCAGTCATCCCCGGCCGCCGCGCCGCGCGCGGACTCGCCAAGTCGACACCTCGCGGCGGAAGTGGTACGTTTCCGCTACGACACGCTCGGCGGATGTCTCACCCGGGTCGGCGGCGGCGGCGCCTTCGGGAACCGGCAAGTCCAACGGGAGGGTGACGTGCAGAACAGAGCGAGCGTTCGGACGGGCGGCGTGCGGCGTCATCGAGCGCGGGCCGGGCTGGCGGTCCCGGCCGGCGCCATCGGTCTCCTGATTCTCCTCCCGGCCGTGGCCGCCGCGCAGCAGATCGGCGGCACCGTGACGGACACCACCGGCGGCGTGCTGCCCGGCGTCACGGTCGAGGCGCGCAGCCCGGACATCATCGAGCAGGTCCGCACCGCCATCACCGACGGCAACGGGCAGTACCTGATCGTCGCGCTCGAGCCCGGCACTTACTCGATCACCTACACCCTGCCCGGCTTCGGCACGCTGATCCGGGAAGGGATCGAGCTCAGCACCGGGTTCACGGCGAACATCGACGTGCAGCTTTCGGTGGGCGACATCGAGGAGACGGTGACCGTCTCGGGGGCGAGCCCGGTGGTCGACATCCAGAACGTCGAGCAGCGGCAGGTGATGGACCGCGAGGTCATCGACAGCATCCCGACCGGCAAGTCGCTCACCAGCTACGGGCTGCTCGTGCCCGGCATGGTCGGCGCGGAGTCGTACGGCACGACGCTGTCGCAGGACTCGGGCGGCCTGACGTCGCAGACCTCGCAGCGCATGTCGATCCACGGCGGGGAGCGCGAGGACCAGGTGATCTCCATCAACGGGATGGACGTGTCCGACCCGTTCACGCAGGGCGCCAACCTGGCCTACTTCCCGGACACCAACTTCGAGGAGATCGCCTTCAGCTACTCGGCGAACTCAGCCGAGATCGAGACCGGCGGCGTCTCCATCAACATGATTCCCCGCGAGGGCGGCAACAGCTTCAGCGGCGCGGTGTTCACCACCTTCGGCTTTCCCGACCTGCACGCCGACAACCTCGACCAGGATCTGATCGACCGCGGGCTGGAGTCAGGCACGAAGCTGCAGCGGAACTTCACCATCGCGCCCTCGTTCGGCGGCCCGATCGTCCGCGACCGGTTGTGGTTCTTCGTCAATCACACGACCAACTTCGCCGACCTGCAGGCGCCGGGCGTGTTCCATCCGCTCGATCCGGCCGCCTTCGTGTTCACGCCGGACCCGAGCCGGCCGGGGGTCGACGAGTCGACCGCGCGCGAGCAGTCGATCAACCTCACCTGGCAGGCGACGGAGAAGGACAAGTTCAAGCTCTACTGGACCAACAGCGCGGTGCGGAAGCCGCACTTCCTGCAGGGGCGCACGCTCGTCTCGATCTTCATCACGCCGGAGGCGGCCTTCAGCTCGGTCATCGACGTCAACAACTACCAGATCGCGTGGACGCGGCCCCAGACCAACCGGCTGCTGTTCGAGGCGGGCGTCTCGCACGAGCCGTTCCGCTTCGACCTGCTCCCGGCCCCGGGGGCGGTGACCGACATTCCCGGCATTCTCGAGTTCTCCCCCGTCCGGGCGTCCAGGAACATGTCGGGCTGGCTGTCGGGGCCGACGGTGCGCTACAGCCCGAAGACCGTCAACTACTACCGCGGGTCGGTCTCCTACGTCACGGGCAGCCACAACCTGAAGATCGGCTTCAACCTGAACACGCAGGAGACCAGCGTCAGTCAGCACAACGACGGCGAGTGGGTTTCCCTCAACACCTTCGGCGGCTTTCCGATCCGCGCGAACTTCTGGGGCAGCGCCAGCTCGACGGACGAGGCGAAGCCCAGCATGGGGATCTACGCGCAGGAGCAGTGGACGGTCGACCGGCTGACCGTGAACGCGGGCCTGCGCTGGGACTACGTGCGGGCCGGCTATCCCGACCAGTTGCGGCCGACCAACATCTGGGTGCGGGATCCGTTCCTCATCGAGGCGGCGCACGTGGTGACCTGGAAGGACTTCCAGCCGCGGCTGGGCGTGGCCTACGACCTGCGCGGCGACGGCCGGACCGCCCTCAAGTTCTCGGCCCACCGCTACGGCCGGCGCGACTCCACCGACTGGGCGCAGCGCGTCAATCCCGCGCTCAGCAACCGGCGCATGGTGCGGTCCTGGAACGACGGTCTCACGGGCTGCATCGGAACTGTCGCCTGCATTCCCGGCGACGGCCTGGTGCAGGGCGATCCGCTCAACGCCGAGCCCAACGGCGAGCTGCTGAGCCCGAACGTCACGCCGTCGTTCGGCGTGCCGGGCATCACGACGTTCTACGACGACAACTGGGCGTTCGGCTGGGGCAACCGCTTCTCGAACTGGGAGGTGTCCGCGAGCGTCCAGCAGGAGCTGCTGCCCGGCGTCTCGCTCGACGTCGGCTACTTCCGGCGCACATGGATCAACCACAGCGTGCTGGACAACCGCGCGGTCGGCCCGGACGACTTCGTGACGGGCACGGTGACCGTCCCCGAGGACCCGCGGCTGCCCGGCGGCGGCGGCAACACGCTGAGCTTCTACGACCTGCTGCCGACCTCGGTCCGTCCCGCCGACGAGATCAGGGTGGACGCGGGCAACTTCGCCGACCAGAGCGAGAGGTGGCACGGATTCGACTTCACGGTCGACGCCCGGATGCGGGACCTGCTCCTGCAGGGCGGCTTGAGCACCGGGAGCGCATCGCACGACTACTGCAACATCCAGTCCGCCCTCCCGGAGTCGGTCGGCAACGCGTCCATCAGCGGGGCCGCGGCGATCCCGCAGCGCTCCGATTTCGGTGACACGGCGCCGATCGAGTATTGCAACATCACCGAGAACTGGTTGACGCAGATCAAGTTCCTGGGCTCGTACACGTTCCCGGGCGACATCCAGATCGCCGGCACCCTGCAGAATCAGCCGGGGCCGCCGCGGGCGGCGGAGGTGAGGTTCACCGACACGTCGCTGGGGCGCCCGGCCACTCTCTACCCCGGCACGGTGACGCTCAACGTCATTCCGCCGGGAACGATGTACGGCGAGCGGTTCAATCAGTTCGACCTGCGCGCCACGAAGATCTTCCGGTTCGCCGGCGGCATGCAGGTGCGGGCGATGTTCGACATCTTCAACGTGTTCAACGCCAACGCGGTCACGCTGGAGCAGCCCGGCTTCGGGGCGCAGTGGCTGGCGCCGCAGGCGATCATGCCGGGCCGGCTGGCCAAGTTCGCCTTCCAGCTCGACTTCTAGTTTCAGTTCCCGCCGGATCGGGCGGGTTGCAGGGGACGGCGCCCGGGCGCCGTCCCCGTTTCGTGTACGGATGCCTATCGGGATCGGATACACTTTCGGCGCCACGCACGTTGAACGTCAGCGCGCTTCGTCTGACGCCGGGTCGCCTGCTGAATGCAATACCCCCAACACCGGGGGAAACAGGCGGGACCCTGCAAGCGAAGCGCGCAGACGTGTGTGGCAACCGGCCCGGCGACCCATTCGCCGGGCGCAGGGCGTGCGTGCAGCCAACGGGCGCACTGCCCTGCAACCTCGCGCCAGCCCGCCGACTGCCACGTACTGCCCAGCCTTGAGTAGAATGCGGTGTCCGCCGAGCTCTTGCTACGGGCTGCCAGGCTTCGCCGGATCGGCCATGCAGGGTTGACGGGGCACGGCCATGTTGTCTGCCAGAAACGCCGCCGCGCTGACGATCGTCGCCGGAAGCCTCGCGGGTTGGTGGGGGCCGCTGCCCGGCGCCCATGCCCAATCCGGCGCGCCGGCCGGGGAGTGGCCCGCCTACGCGGCCGACAAGGCCGCCAGCAAGTATTCGCCGCTGGACCAGATCGACCGCGGCAACGCGGCCGACCTGCGCATCGCGTGGCGGCAGTCGACCGTTCCCGATGCCGTGCGGCAGGGGAATGCCGTGCGGGCGCCGGCGCGGTCGCAGAACACGCCGCTCATGGTTGGCGGCCGGCTGTACATCAGCACCGGCCTCGGATCGGTCGCGGCGCTCGATGCGGCGACGGGCGAGGTGGTCTGGTTCGACGACCCGTCGCAGGGCGCGGGCGGCGGGCCGGCCGGCGGCGCGGTGCGGGGCGTGGCGTACTGGCGGGACGAGTCCGGCGCCCGGCCGGAGGCCGGTCCGGACGAGCGCATCATTGCCGTCGTCGGCCCGCATCTGGTGGCGCTCGACGCGCGGACGGGGCAGCGCCGGCCGGACTTCGGCGACGGGGGAGCGGTCGATCTCCGGCAGGGCTACGACGACCGCACGGTCGACAGCTACCGCTGGCGGTCGGCGCCCATCGTGGTCGACGACGTCATCGTGGTCGGCTCCTATCACACCGACTACCTGGCTGCCGTGCAGCCGGTGACCAAGGCCGCAGTCGACGGTGCCGGGCGAGCGCACGTCGCCCACGCAGCCGTTTCCCACGCAGCCGCCGGCGTTCGACCAGCAGGGGGTCACCGTCGACGACCTGATCGACTTCACGCCGGAGCTGCGGCAGGAGGCGCTCGAGATCCTCGCGGGTTTCGAGTACGGGCCGCTGTTCACCCCGCCGACCCTGATCGACGAGCGCCCCGGCGGCAAGCAGGGGCTGGTGCAGATGCCGGGCACGTCGGGCGGCGCCAACTGGACCGGCGCCGGCTTCGATCCGGAGACCGGCATTCTCTACGTGCAGTCGGCGCACACGCAGACCGTCATCGGCATCGTGCGGCCGGAGAACCCCGTCTCCGACGTCGCCTTCGTCCGCAGGGGGTACCGCTACGCCGAGGGCCCGCGGGGACTGCCGCTGTTCAAGCCGCCCTACTCGCGCTTGGTGGCGATCGATCTCAACGCGGGCGAGATTCTCTGGACGGTCCCGGTCGGCGACGGACCGCGGGAGCATCCGGCCATCAGGCACCTGGATCTGCCGCCGCTGGGCAACGGCGGACGCGCGGCGCCGCTCGTGACGAAGACCCTGGTGCTGCTGGCCGAGGGGGGCAGCGCGGGGCCGGTGCTGTCGATGTGGGGCGGCGCGGGCGGGAACATGTTCCGCGCCTACGACAAGGCGACCGGGGACGTGCTCGCCGAGCTGGAGCTGCCGGGGCAGGTCACCGCGGCGCCGATGACGTACATGGCCGGCGGGCGGCAGTACATCGTCGTGACGGTCGGCGGGTCGGGCGCTCCGAGCGAATACGTGGCGCTCGCGCTTCCCGGCCCGCAGGACTGAACGCGGCGAGGATTCGGAGCAGCGACAGATGACTAGCGGAAGACGGAACGGCCGGATGCGCCTCGGTAGCGGTATGCTGCTTGGCGCGGGGCTGATCGCCTGCGCACTGGGCCGGGCCGCGCCGGCCCCCTGGACCGCGGCGCCGGCTCACGCGCAGACGCCGGAGCAGGTGGCCGGGCGGATCGCGGAAACCGCCGCGGCCAACCTGCGCGGGCCGGAGCCGGCCCCCCTCTTCGAGCTCGACGCCACCTGGCCGAAGCCGCTGCCGAACAACTGGGCACTGGGGCAGGTGTGGGGGGTCGCCGTCGACTCGCGCGATCACGTCTGGGTGGTGCACCAGACCGCGTCGCCGCGCTACATGGCGCCGATCGAGGCGGCCGGCAGGGAGCCGGCGCCGGCCGTCCTCGAATTCGACCGGGAAGGCAACCTGCTGCAGGCGTGGGGAGTGCCCGGCCAGGGCGGGTGGACGCAGGGGGAGGGCCGGCCGTTTCCCGCGCAGGCCATCAACGTCGACTGGGAAGGCAACATCTGGGTCAGCGAGGAGACGCGCGGCAACGCGGTCGTGAAGTTCTCGCCGGACGGGCAGTTCCTGCTGCAGATCGGCCACGTGACGCGGACCAACGGCAGCGGCGACACGACGCTGCTCGGCGGGCCGTCGGGCATCGACTTCCACGAGCCGGCCAACGAGGTGTTCATCGCCGACGGCTACCGCAACCAGCGCGTCATCGTCTTCGACGCGCACACCGGCGAGTACAAGCGCCACTGGGGCCGCTTCGGCATCCCGCCCAACGACAACTTCGAGCCGGGCGACCAGCCGACCTGGCTGCCCTCGCCGTTCCTGGTCGGTCGCCCGCCCGGCATGAGCCCCAACCTGCCCCGTTACGTCCACGGCGTGAACGTCTCGCGCGACGGCCTGGTGTACGTCGCCGACCGCTCGCACAGCATGCTCTACGTCCACCGGACGGACGGGACGTTCGTGGCGGAGAAGAAGCTTCCGGGGCCGTTCAATTCGGTGGCCTTCTCGCCGGACGCGGAGCAGCACTACCTGTATGCCGGGGGGATGAACGCGACCGCGCGCATCTTCGTCCTGCGACGCAGCGACCTGCGGACGATCGGCTCGTTCCGCAGCTCGGGCCAGCACTACATGGACACCGATTCGCAAGGCAACCTGTATACGTGCGGCCAGCGCATGCCCCAGAGGTGGTTGCTGAAGTCGCCGGAGAGCGGAGGCAACGATGGGCGCTGACGTGCCTCGCGGAGTCCGCGCCGCTGCGTGGCGCACACTCCTGGCGTGCGCCGCGCTGCTGCTCGCGGGCCTGCCCGCGGCGGGGCAGCCGGACGCGCGCGGCTACGAGCCGGTGACCGAGGAAATGCTGCGCAACCCGCCGCCGGACGACTGGCTGATGTGGCGGCGCACCTACAGCCACTGGGGCTACAGCCCGCTCGACCAGATCGACGCGTCGAACGTGGGCAGCCTGCGCCTGGCGTGGGCCTGGACCATGGAGCCGGGCCGCCAGGAGACGACGCCGCTGGTCCACGACGGCATGATGTTCCTGGTGCAGGCGTGCGACTTCGTCGAGGCGCTCGACGTCCGCGACGGCTCGCGCATCTGGGAGTATCGCCGCGAGCAGGTCGAGCACGGCGCCAGTCTCGCGTGCGTCAGCCGCAACGGTGCGCTCTACCGCGACCGCCTGTTCATCGGTACTCACGACGCGCACCTGGTGGCCCTGAACGCCCGGACGGGCGAGGTGGAATGGGACGTGCAGGTCGGCGACTGGACGGTGGGGCACCACTACTCGGGCGGGCCGATGGTGATCAAGAACCGCGTGGTCGCCGGCATGTCGGGCTGCTATCACCAGAACACGCGCTGCTGGGTCTCGGCCCACGACGTGGAGACCGGCGCGGAGGTGTGGCGCACGTACACGATCCCCCGCGAGGGCGAGTTCGGCTACGAGAGCTGGGGCGACGTTCCGGACGAGGATCGGCGCGGCGGCTCGCCCTGGAACTCGCCCAGCTACGACCCGGAGCTGAACCTGATCTACACCGGCGTCGGGGTGCCGATCCCCTGGGGCTCGGTGCAGCGCCGTACCGGCGACGGCGACGTGCTGTACACCAACTCCACGCTCGCCCTGAACGCCGATACCGGAGCGATCGTCTGGTACTTCCAGCACATCCCCAACGAGGAGTGGGACCTCGACCATCCGTTCGCCCGGCTGATCGTCGAGACCGAGGTCTCGCCGGGCGCCGTCGAGTGGCGGAACAACGCGCTCACACCAGGCCGGCGGCGCAAGATCGTGACCGGCATTCCCGGCAAGACCGGCATCGTGTGGGCGCTCGACGCGGCCACCGGCGCGTTCCTCTGGGCCCAGCCCACCACCCCCCAGAACGTCGTGGTGGACATCGACGCGGAGAGTCGCCGGGTCATCACGAACGAGGCGCTCAGGTTCCCGCAGGTCGGCGAGCCGGTCTTCGTGTGCCCGAGCTACTACGGCGGCATCAACTGGCAGGCCACGGCGTACCACCCCGGCACGAACCTGCTGTACGCGCCCGTCAACAACGCCTGCATGACCCTGACGCTCAACGAGTTCCGCGAGCGGCCCGGCGCCCACCACGGCTCGGCGCGGGTCGTGCTGGAGGCCGCCCCGGACATCGACGGCCAGATCGGCCAGTTCACGGCGCTGGACCTGGCGACCGGCGAGCCCGCCTGGGTGTACCGCCAGCGCGCCGGCGTTGCCGGCTCCGTGCTGGCCACCGGCGGCGGCCTGGTGTTCGTGAGCGACGACGCACGCCGCTTCCGCGCCTTCGACGCGCGGACCGGGGACATCCTGTGGGAGCAGATACTCAACTCGAGCGCCGGCGGGTTTCCGGTCACCTACAGGCACGACGGCGTGCAGTACGTCGCCATCGCCGCCGGCGGCGGCATCAACTTTCGCGGCCTCACCCCGGAGATCCGGCAGCCGGGCCGCGGCAACATGCTGTTCGTCTTCCGGCTCCCGTGAGCACACGCGCGACCGGCTCCCGTGAGCCAGGGTGCTCGCAGACGCGACGCCGGCGGCGTCAGTTGGGAGTTGCAGTGGAGAACGGCGGCCGGCCGGAAGGCCGGCCCTGATGGTGCGAGAAGCGTCCGGGGAGTCGCGTTGCCGCTACGCGGCCGTCCGCGACTCCCCGGTATCTCGGAAGGTCATCCGGTGACCTCGAAGGTGACGTCCTCGTAGCTCGAGAGGCCGCCGTCGTGGGCGATGCAGCGCAGCACGTAGGTGCCGGGCTCGGCGAACTTCGCCTGCACCACCCACTTGTTGTCCTTGGGCTGCGGCGGCGTCTCCCAGCCGGCGCCCCACGGCGAGTTCGAGTTCGCCCGCGTGTCCTCCCACACCTTGATCTGCGCCGGGTCGAAGACCACGTCGGCCTTGCCGCGGTAGACGAACCAGGACAGCCGCAGCCCCGTCGCCGCCTGAGGCGTCAGGCTCCGCGGCCGCGCCGGGTCGGTGGGCCGCATCGGGCGCGCCTCGGGGAGCCCGTCGTCCTGCGCGACGGCGGTCAGGACGACGGGCTCGTCGACCTTCACCGTCCGGCGCAGCGGGCCGTCGAGCGTCAGCTTCGGAGGCGCGTTCTTGTAGAGGTCCCCCCTGACGCCCGCCCCGTTGTTGGCCATGCGGACGTTGTTGTCCATGTAGTAGTCGGGCTTGAGCGTCCCGTAGGCGTGCTTGGTCTCGCCGTTCGGGCTCGTCAGCGTCCAGACCAGCTCGTTCTCGCCGAAGTCGGCCGGCACCCGGATGCGGAACAGGAACCGGTTGCGCCGCGGCAGGAAGTACGTCGGCTGCCCCTGGTCCGGACCGCCCGGCTCGATGTTGTTGTGCGGGCCGATCGGGATGTGCAGCTCCTCCTCCCAGTTGCGGTTCATCGTGCCGAAGACCAGGTTGAACGACCCGTCGTCGTTCTGCTCCCAGCCCTCGTAGGCCGGCACCACCTCCTGGCCGGTCGCATACGAGCGCCGGCCCGCGTTGCGCTGCGCGGTGATGTCCTGAACGCTCAGAACGACCGCGGCGGCGACGGCGGCGAAGACGATCCATGCGGCTCTCATTGCTGGTCTCCCTGGTCGTCGGCCGCCATGTCCGGCGCCGCGACGGAGATGCCGCACAGCGGACAGCCGGTGACGGTCTCGCCCTCGGCCAGCTCGAGCACCTGGCGCCGCTCCTCGACCTCGGCCTGGAACTCCTCCTCGGTCAGGTAGACGCCGCGCATCAGGTTGATGAACATCTGGTCGACCGAGCGGTGGCCGCCGCCCGACCAGTTGCGCGGGTCGGGCACGTTCGGGTTCGACGGCGAGTTGTTGAAGTAGCCGGTGATGCGCAGGATGGTGCCCCTGGGCAGCAGCGGCGCGGCCTCGTCGGCGTAGGTGTAGACCCGCACCCAACTGTGGTCGTAGCCCACGCAGTTGAGCGTCTCGACGGTGATGCCCCAGATGGCCTCGAGGCACATGCGGTAGCCGGGCGCGTGCATGTGCGGCTCGAAGATGCTGATCTTGGCGTGCTTCGGCAGCGTGAAGTACGCCTCCATCTCCTGGTTCGGGTCCATCGCCTCGATGTCGAGGTCGACGCCGTTGCCGAAGAACATGTGCTCGGTCTTGACGGTCGGCTCGTAGCCCCGCGGATGGAACTTGAAGCCGACGTTGAGATGGGCGCGCGTGTCGGCGCCGTTCGCGTGCAGGTGCATCGAGTTGAACGCGAGCTTCGAGCCGGCCTGCAGCAGCTTGCCGCCGTCCGGATTGAAGAAGTCGGCGTTGCGGCCGACTTCGTGCACCGGCCACGTGCTGCGCTCCGCGGGATCGGCCCCCTCGCCATCGGGCGTGACGACGTTGAGCGTGGCGTGGTGGACGACGTAGAGCGCGCCGACGGTGTCGCGGCCGGGGCCCTCGCGCGACTCGATGACCTCCTTGTACTCGATCGCGGCGACGTAGCGGTCCTCGGTCAGGCCGGTGGGCACCTCGCCGATGGCGCCCCACCAGTCGGGCGCGTCGGCCGGCACGTGCACGCTGGGCGACGCGACGATCAGGTCGGGCTCGCCGATCTCCCACTCGTCGACGTCGATGAAGGCGAGCGGCGGCGGCAGGTCGGCCGGGTCGCCCTCGGGCGCGCCGTTGTCGACCCAGGTCGCAATCAGGCGGATCTCCGCGTCCGACAGCGACGGGTCGTCCTTGAACGCCTGGATGCCGATGTCCTTCTCGACGAACCAGGGCGGCATGACGCCCGGCTTGTCGCGCAGCCCGGTGCGGTTCTTGATGGCCCGGGCCCAGGGGCGCACCTCGTCGTAGTCGATCAGCGACATCGGCGCGATGGCGTTGGGCCGATGGCACTTCTGGCAACTGCGCTGCAGAATCGGCGCGATGTCCTTGCTGAAGGTGACCTCGTGCCCGGCGCCCGCCTGGGCGAGGGCCGGCGCGGGGGCCGCAATCGCCGCCAGCAGCGCCGCGGTGAACAGGGCGAATGGTGCCCGCCGGGAGTACCGCGTCGTCATCTGTGTTCTCCTCGGTGCCTGGGAGTACCCGAACCTGTTCCGGATCCTGAGAATCCCGCTATTCTAGTCGGCTCGCGGGGGGTTTTCAACGGCGGCGGGAAGCGGCGCGCCGCGAGCCAGCCTGGCGGCCGACCCGCGGCGTCCGAACGCGGCAGGAGGCGCGGTCGGGGGTCCGCGCCTCCTGCCGCGCAGACGCCCAGCGGCGCACGACTACTCCTAGCCGGTGACCTCGAAGGTGACGTCCTCGTAGCTCGAGAGGCCACCGTCGTGGGCGATGCAGCGCAGCACGTAGGTGCCGGGCTCGGCGAACTTCGCCTGCACCACCCACTTGTTGTCCTTGGGCTGCGGCGGCGTCTCCCAGCCGGCGCCCCACGGCGAGTTCGAGTTCGCCCGCGTGTCCTCCCACACCTTGATCTGCACCGGGTCGAAGACCACGTCGGTCTGGCCGCGGTAGACGAACCAGGACAGCCGCAGCCCCTGCGCGGCGACGGGCGCGAGGCTCGCCGGCCGCGCCGGGTCGGTGGGCCGCATCGGGCGCGCCTCGGGGAGCCCGTCGTCCTGCGCGACGGCGGTCAGGACGACGGGCTCGTCGACCTTCACCGTCCGGCGCAGCGGGCCGTCGAGCGTCAGCTCCGGAGGCGCGTTCTTGTAGAGGTCCCCCCTGACGCCCGCCCCGTTGTTGGCCATGCGGACGTTGTTGTCCATGTAGTAGTCGGGCTTGAGCGTCCCGTAGGCGTGCTTGGTCTCGCCGTTCGGGCTCGTCAGCGTCCAGACCAGCTCGTTCTCGCCGAAGTCGGCCGGCACCCGGATGCGGAACAGGAACCGGTTGCGCCGCGGCAGGAAGTACGTCGGCTGCCCCTGGTCCGGACCGCCCGGCTCGATGTTGTTGTGCGGGCCGATCGGGATGTGCAGCTCCTCCTCCCAGTTGCGGTTCATCGTGCCGAAGACCAGGTTGAACGACCCGTCGTCGTTCTGCTCCCAGCCCTCGTAGGCCGGCACCACCTCCTGGCCGGTCGCATACGAGCGCCGGCCCGCGTTGCGCTGCGCGGTGATGTCCTGAACGCTCAGAACGACCGCGGCGGCGACGGCGGCGAAGACGATCCATGCGGCTCTCATTGCTGGTCTCCCTGGTCGTCGGCCGCCATGTCCGGCGCCGCGACGGAGATGCCGCACAGCGGACAGCCGGTGACGGTCTCGCCCTCGGCCAGCTCGAGCACCTGGCGCCGCTCCTCGACCTCGGCCTGGAACTCCTCCTCGGTCAGGTAGACGCCGCGCATCAGGTTGATGAACATCTGGTCGACCGAGCGGTGGCCGCCGCCCGACCAGTTGCGCGGGTCGGGCACGTTCGGGTTCGACGGCGAGTTGTTGAAGTAGCCGGTGATGCGCAGGATGGTGCCCCTGGGCAGCAGCGGCGCGGCCTCGTCGGCGTAGGTGTAGACCCGCACCCAACTGTGGTCGTAGCCCACGCAGTTGAGCGTCTCGACGGTGATGCCCCAGATGGCCTCGAGGCACATGCGGTAGCCGGGCGCGTGCATGTGCGGCTCGAAGATGCTGATCTTGGCGTGCTTCGGCAGCGTGAAGTACGCCTCCATCTCCTGGTTCGGGTCCATCGCCTCGATGTCGAGGTCGACGCCGTTGCCGAAGAACATGTGCTCGGTCTTGACGGTCGGCTCGTAGCCCCGCGGATGGAACTTGAAGCCGACGTTGAGATGGGCGCGCGTGTCGGCGCCGTTCGCGTGCAGGTGCATCGAGTTGAACGCGAGCTTCGAGCCGGCCTGCAGCAGCTTGCCGCCGTCCGGATTGAAGAAGTCGGCGTTGCGGCCGACTTCGTGCACCGGCCACGTGCTGCGCTCCGCGGGATCGGCCCCCTCGCCATCGGGCGTGACGACGTTGAGCGTGGCGTGGTGGACGACGTAGAGCGCGCCGACGGTGTCGCGGCCGGGGCCCTCGCGCGACTCGATGACCTCCTTGTACTCGATCGCGGCGACGTAGCGGTCCTCGGTCAGGCCGGTGGGCACCTCGCCGATGGCGCCCCACCAGTCGGGCGCGTCGGCCGGCACGTGCACGCTGGGCGACGCGACGATCAGGTCGGGCTCGCCGATCTCCCACTCGTCGACGTCGATGAAGGCGAGCGGCGGCGGCAGGTCGGCCGGGTCGCCCTCGGGCGCGCCGTTGTCGACCCAGGTCGCAATCAGGCGGATCTCCGCGTCCGACAGCGACGGGTCGTCCTTGAACGCCTGGATGCCGATGTCCTTCTCGACGAACCAGGGCGGCATGACGCCCGGCTTGTCGCGCAGCCCGGTGCGGTTCTTGATGGCCCGGGCCCAGGGGCGCACCTCGTCGTAGTCGATCAGCGACATCGGCGCGATGGCGTTGGGCCGATGGCACTTCTGGCAACTGCGCTGCAGAATCGGCGCGATGTCCTTGCTGAAGGTGACCTCGTGCCCGGCGCCCGCCTGGGCGAGGGCCGGCGCGGGGGCCGCAATCGCCGCCAGCAGCGCCGCGGTGAACAGGGCGAGCGACGTCCGCCGAGAGTACCGCATCGTCATCATGTGATCTCCTCGGATGCCTGGGAGTGCCCGGACGTATGTTGCTGAGTTTGCACGCTATTCTAGCCCGCTCCCGAGGCCATTTCAACACGGGACCCGGCCCCGCCGGCTCGAGGTGAAGGGGTTCCCGCAAGCGGACGCCGGGGTTCGGGCCGCAGCCCCGTATGATTGGAGCTAGACTGGACCGACGATATCAGCGAGGAGTTCCATGACACAGCGCAGACCGGTCGTTTGGCTCGTAGTCGCGGCCATCGTGGTCCTGGCCGCCGGACTGTCCGCCCGGCAGCTTCCGGAGGCGGCTGACCACCTGCGCGGCGTGGTGCGCGGCCCGGACGGCGTCGAGGCCGGAGTGTGGGTCATCGCCGAGACCGACGATCTGGATACGCGCTTCCGGAAGATCGTGGTCACCGGCGACGATGGGCGTTTCCTGGTGCCCGATCTGCCCGAGGCCTCGTACCGCGTCTGGGTCCGCGGCTACGGGCTGGCCGACTCCGAGCCGGTGCTGGCCGAGCCGGGCCGGACGCTGACGCTCCGCGCGACGCCGGCGGCCTCGCCGCGGGATGCGGCCAGGGTCTATCCCGCCAACTACTGGTACTCCCTCCTGGAGCCGCCCGCCGCGGACGAGTTCCCCGGCACCGGGCCCGACGGCAACGGCATCTCCCCGGCGCTGCGCAGCCAGGCCGCCTGGGTCGACATCACCAAGCAGGGCTGCCAGCTCTGCCACCAGATGGGGAACCGGTTCACCTCCGACATCAGCCATCTCGACGGCTTCGATTCGGCGGTCGAGGCCTGGGACCACCGCCTCAGGTTCGGGCAGCGCGGCGCGCAGATGAGCGCGGTCATGAACCGCTTCGGCCGCGACCGCGGTCTCGCGATGTACGCCGACTGGAGCGAGCGCATCGCGGCCGGCGAGATTCCTCCCGCACCGCCCCGGCCGCGCGGTGCCGAGCGCAACCTCGTGCTCACCATGTGGGAGTGGGCCAACGAGACGTCGTATGTCCACGACGAGATCACGACCGACAAGCGCCAACCCACCGTCAACCCGAACGGGCTGGTCTACGGCGTCTCGATCACGCAGGACACGCTGGTGATCACCGACACCGCGCGGCACCGGTCGACGGCGCTCGACATCCCGCTGCGGGCGCCGGTGGAGACGGTCCCCTCGTTCTTCCCGACGCAGCCGGGCTTCGAGCCGTCGCCGTACTGGGGCGACGAGATCATCTTCGACGGGCCGGCCAACCCGCACAACCCGATGATGGATGCGCAGGGGCGGGTCTGGATGACCTCGACGATCCGTGGCCGCGACAATCCCGACTGGTGCCAGGCCGGCTCGGCGCACCCGTCCGCGCGGTACTTCCCCGTGCCGAGCAGCCGGCGCCAGATCTCGTACTACGACCCGGCGACCGGGTCGTTCACCCTGGTCGACAGTTGCTACGGCACGCACCACCTGCAGTTCGCCGAGGACGCGAACGACACGCTCTGGTTCAGCGGCGACCCCAACGTGGTCGGCTGGCTCGACACGCAGCGCTTCGACGCGACCGGCGACGAGCAGGCCTCGCAGGGCTGGTGTCCGACCGTGCTCGACACCAACGGCGACGGGGAGATCACGCGGCCGTGGAACGAGCCGGGCGAGACGGCCGACCCGGCGCGCGACACGCGCATCGCGGGGCATGCCTACGGCGTCATCCCCAACCCCGTGGACGGCAGCGCGTGGGTCGTGCGGACCGGGCCGTTTCCCGGGCGCCTCGTGCGTCTCGAGCGGGGCGACAATCCGCCCGCAACCTGCCGGGCCGAGGTGTACGAGCCGCCCTCGGGCGACAACCCCGGTTTCGGCGCGGCGCACAATGGGTTCGGCCCGCGCGGCATCGACGTCGATCGCAACGGCCTGATCTGGACGGCGCTCTCCGGCAGCGGGCACCTGGCCAGCTTCGACCGCAGCAAGTGCCGCGTCCTGAACGGACCGGAGGCGACCGGACAGCATTGCCCCGAGGGCTGGACGCTCCATCCGACGCCCGGACCGCAGATGAAGGGCGTCGCCGGCCCGGGCAGCGCCGACTACCACTACTACAACTGGGTGGACCAGTTCGACACGCTAGGGCTCGGCGCCAACGTGCCGATAGCAACCGGCTCGGGATCGGACTCGCTGCTGGCGCTGCAGCCCGACAGCGGCGAGTGGGTCGTCCTGCGCGTGCCGTATCCGCTGGGCTTCTTCGCGCGCGGCCTCGACGGGCGCATCGACGATCCGGACGCCGGCTGGAAGGGGCGCGGCCTGTGGGCCAACTACGGCTCGAACCTGAACTGGCACATCGAGGGCGGCAAGGGCCGGCGCAGCTCGGTGATTCACTTCCAGTTGCGGCCGCACCCGCTGGCCGAATGAACGGCGCGCCGGTCTGCTCGAGCACGCGCCGGCCTGCTCGAATACGGGAGAGTTCGATGAGGGCTGTCACCATCGTGGCGTGGGGCGCCGCGCGGACCTCGGCAGTCGTCGCCGGGCTGACCGCGGCCGGACTTCTGGCCGCGTCCGGGCTGGCAGTTGCGCAGTCCGGGCCGACGGACGGGGCGTCGTTCACCCGCGACATCGCGCCGATCCTGCAGCGTTCCTGCGAGCGGTGCCACCGGCCCGGCGGCGGCGCGCCGATGTCGCTGATCAGCTACGCCGAGGTGCGCCCCTGGGCAAGGGCCATCCGGGCGCGCACGCTGGCCCGCGAGATGCCGCCCTGGTTCGTGGACAAGAACATCGGTATCCAGCGGTTCATCGATGATCCCTCGCTGTCGGACACCGAGCTCCGGCTGATCGGCGAGTGGGTGGACGCGGGCGCCCCGCGCGGCAATCCGGCCGACATGCCGCCGCCGCTCGAGTGGCCTCCCGGCGGGCAGTGGAGCATCGGGACCCCGGACCTGGTCGTATCGTCGCCGGTCACCACTGTCGAGGCGCTGGCGCCCGACTGGTACGGCATCGTCAACCCGCCCTCGCCGACCGGCCTCACCGAGGACCGCTGGATCAAGGCGGTCGAGATCAGGGAGGTGGTCGTCGACGACGACGGGCTCGACGCCGAGCCGCCGGCCGCGGCTGCCGGCGGGCCGGCGGCCGACGCCGACCGGGCCGACCTGGATCTGTTCGTCGTGCACCACTCGGTCATCACCGCCGAGGTGATTGCCGACGAGGCGGATGAGGCTCCGCAAGGAGACTCCGACGCCGGCGCCACGGGCGGCCTCGCCAACCCGGGCCTGTTCGGCATCGTTCACGAGCTGGGGCAGAACGCCACGGTCTTCCCGGACCACGTGGGCGTGAAGCTGCCCGCGCACTCGGTCCTGACGTACAGGAACACGCACCTGCACTCGATCGGCAGGAGAGTGCGCGCGCGCCTCGACGCCGCCTTCACGTTCCAGCCGCTGGGGCACGAGCCCAAGTACCGGCAGACGACCGGTGCGCAGGCCGGCGGTTTCGAGCTGGAACTGGACATCCCGGCCGGCGAGAGCAACGTGCTGCGCGACGGGTTCTTCCGGGTCCAGCACCCGACGATGCTGATGACGTTTGAGCCGCACCTCCACTCGAGCGGGAAGCGGATGTGCATCGAGGCGCTCTACCCCAACAACGCCCGCGAGATGCTCAACTGCGCGGACTACAACCACAACTGGGTGCGCGTCTACGTCTACGAGCAGGATGCGGCGCCGCTGCTCCCGGCGGGCACCGTCCTGCACCTGCTGGCCTGGTACGACAACTCGCCCGGCAACCCGCGCGTCGTCGATCCGCGCAACTGGAAGGGCTGGGGCAACCGTTCGATCGACGACATGTTCTACCACCTGCCGCGCATGATCTTCCTGACCGAGGAGGAGTTCGAGGCGGAGGTCGCGGCGCGGGGCACGCGGCAGATGTTCGCGGCCTCCCGGGGCCAGCAGTAGCGCCGGCGCGCCGCGGTATCGACGGGGGAGCGCATGCGGAGAGGATTCACCGGCCCGGGAGCCCGGGGCGGCGCAGTGGCGGTCGGCGCGCTGCTCGTGGCGCTGGCCGGAGCGGCGCTGACGGCCGGCCAGACCATCATCTACTCGCGCGGCCAGAACGTCGCGCCGGCGTTCGAGGGCTGGGAACGGAACCTTGACGGGACGTTCAGCCTGTGGTTCGGCTACATGAACCGCAACATGGACGAGAAGCTGCACATCCCCGTCGGCCCGCACAACCGGCTGGAGCCCGGCCCGGCGGACGCGGGCCAGCCGACCTGGTTCCAGCCCAGACGCAACCGGTACGTGTTCCGGGTCACGGTGCCGGCCGACTTCGGGGCCGGCGAGGTCGTGTGGACCCTGACCGCGCACGGCCGGACGGCGAGCGCCTACGGCAGCCTGCGGGTCAACTACGTGGTCGACGACCTGATGAAGATGATGGACATCGGCGGGCTCGGCGTGACCAAGGTCGAGCGCGCCAACCAGCCGCCGGTCGTCCGCGTCGAGGGCGCGGCCCGGCGCAGGGTGCGGCCGGGCGAGCCGCTCCGCCTGACCGCGCTGGCGAGCGACGACGGCATCCCGGAGCCCAAGCCCGCCCGGTCGCTCTGGCCGGGGCTCGCGACCCCCATCAAGGACAACGCCTGGGGGCTGCGCGTGGCGTGGCTCGTCTATCGCGGCCCGGGCGACCAGGTCGTCTTCGACCCCCCGCAGTTCAAGACCTATCCGGACTATCGCGGCGACTCGCCGTGGACGCCCGGCTGGGGACCGCCGCCCCTGCCGGCCGACGGGCGGTTTCCGGTGACGGCGACCTTCGCTGCGCCGGGCACGTACGTCCTGCGCGTGATGGCTCACGACGGCGGCTTCATCACCGTGGACGATGTGACGGTGACGGTGACCGCGGAGTAGCCCGCGGGCAGCGTCACCGCGTGGTCCGACCCGACGGCACGGTTATACTGTCGGTATGAAAACCGCGGTCTCGATCCCGGACGATGTCTTCGACAGGGTCGAGCGCCTTGCACGCGGCGCCGGCCGATCCCGAAGCGAGGTGTACAGCGCCGCGCTCATCGAGTACATCGCACGCCACGCTCCCGATGAGATCACCGACGCGATGGATCGCGTGTGCGAGCAGGTCGGCGCGGAGGCTGCAGGGGATGCGTTTGTCACCGAGGCCGGCCGGCGCGTCCTGGAGCGCACCGAGTGGTGATCAGTCAGGGTGAAGTGTGGTGGGCTGACCTCGCTCCACCCACGGGATCCGGTCCCGGTTTCCGGCGGCCGGTCGTAGTCGTCCAGGGGGACGCGCTCAATCGAAGCCGGATCGCCACCGTGGTGTGCGTCCCGCTGACCGGCAACCTGCGGTGGGCCGACGCACCCGGGAACGCACTTCTGACGTCCCGTGTGACCGGGCTTCCCAAGGACTCGGTAGCCAACGTCTCACAGATCGTCGCCCTCGACAGGACGGTGCTCGACGAACGCACAGGCAAGCTGCCGCGCGCCAAGCTCGACCTTCTCCTCTCGGGCCTCGACGTCGTCCTCGGCAGGTAGCGCTACGCGCCGGGCGGCGTCGGCAGGCCCGTGCCGTTCAGTAGATCGCCGCCGGGGCGACGGTGGAGCCGGTGGCGCCCTTCAGCTTCAGCGGCTGCACGACGAAGGCGAACTCGTAGACGCCGGCCGCGGCCAGATCGTCGAGCTTCATCCGCTCCACGAGGTGGATGCCGTTGATCACGAGCATGATCTGGTGCACGGGGGTGGAGAGCGCCGGGTCCGGGTTGGGGGCGACCTCGACCGGGACGTTGTCGGCGCCCACCAGCATCGGGTCGCGCTCCACGAGCCACCGGCCGGCCGCGAGGCCGATGCCGGGCCCGTTGTTCGAGAACCGGTCGGGGTCGGTGTCCCAGTACGTGCCCCAGCCGGTGTGGATGAGCACCGCGTCGGCCGGCTCGAGCGCCACCTGCTGGCGGTCGAGCGCCTGCTGCAGGTCGTCGACGGTGATCTCGTAGCTCTCGGGCAGCACCGCCACGCCCTTGAGTGCCACCACGTCGATGAGCACGCCGCGTGTCATGAGGGTGCCGACGTTCTCGATGCCGAGCCGGGTGAACCCGGAGCGGGTCATCACCTCGTTCTGATCGATGCAGTTGTACAGGTCGTTGCCGATGGTCTGGTGCGTGAAGCCGTCGAACTGGGTGCCCACCTGGCCCATCTCGGCGACGACGATTTCCTCGTTCGAGCCGCGCGCGTTCGACTCGGGGCTCATCCGCGTCGGCTTCATGTACAGGTCGAAGTGCCGCGTGCCGCCCAGCGGCATGTCGCTCGACAGGACCTGACCGAGCTCGATGACGCGGCCTTCGCGGATGAGGCGCGCGGCGCGCAGGACGGTCGCCGGCCCCATGTGGTTCACCGCGCCGAGCTCGTCGTCGGCGCCCCACCGGCTCGGGCAGCGCTCTTCGGGCGGCGGCGGCGACCACGACTGCGCGTAGGCGGCGGGCGCCGCAGCGCCGAGGTTCACGAGAATCAGACACGTGATGCCGACGGCGATTGCTGTAGGTCGCATGTTTCCTCCTGATCGGACAGGTCGAGCCATGAACAAGGTATCCTGCAGAGCTGCATGAAGACGACCCGCCGAGCTCCCGGACGATCTGCTCATCGCGGCCAAGACCCGCGCGGCCGAGATGCGGTCGACGCTGCGCGAGCTGATCGAGCGTGGTCTGCGCCACGAATTGCCAGCGGCCCCGCCGCGAGGAGTCGGCGGGACGCGGCAGCATCCAGTGGGTGACTGTCGATGGCGGCGTGCCGCCCGGGTTGAATCTACGCGACCGGGCATCGATGAGCGACTGGCTGCGAGGCAATCGATGACTTGCCCTCGACGCGGACCCCGCGTGCCCAAGCTGCCAGTCTCGTACCCCTTCGAAGGGTAGCTGCTGTCACTCTGGCAAGGCCAGGACCACCAGCTCGACCTCCGCGTTCGCGCCGGTCGCGATGGCGATGTACTGCTTCCCCTCGTGCAGGTAGGTCATCGGCGCGGCCGCCGTGTGGCCGTCCAGCTCGATCTCGCGCAGCAGCTCGCCGGTCTGCTTGTCGAACACGTAGACGAGCTTGCGCCCGGCGTCGGGATCGCCCCAGGGGTCCCACATCGGCACGATCGGCGTCTCGCCGGCGCCGCGGTCGCGCTTCCAGACCGTCGCGAACACCAGCGTCTTCGTCACCAGCACGCTCTGGCCGTCGATGTGATCGCCCAGCGGCGGGAGGTCCAGGTCGCGCAGCAGCGGGTGGTTGCGGGGTCCGTTGCCGAGCGGGCTCATCCACAGGTGCTCGCCGCGGTTCATGTCGATGGCCGTCAGGCGCGCGTACGGCGGCTTGAAGAGCGGCAGGCCCTCCTTCGTGACGACCGAGCGGCAGCAGCGCATCAGGGCGCGCTGCGCCGGCGACGGCGAGCGGCTCGCGCCGACGCGCAGGAAGGCGGGCGCCGTGCGCGACGGCACGTACAGGACGCCCGTCTCGGGGTCGAAGCCGGCGCCGCCCCAGTTCGAGCCGCCGCGCGTGCCGGGCAGCGCCAGCGTGCCCCGCTGCGACGGCGGCGTGTAGACCGGGCCGTGGTCGAACTCGTTGAGCGCCTCGACGGCGCTCGCCCGCAGCTCGGGCGTGAAATCCATCAGGTTCTCGACGCTGGAGCCCTGCAGGTCGAACGGCGGCGGCTTCGTCGGGAAGGGTTGAGTGGGCGAGGCCTGCTCGCCGGGGACCGTCGACGCCGGCACGGGCCGCTCCTCGATGGGCCAGACCGGCTCGCCGGTCGCGCGGTCGAAGACGTAGGTGAACGCCTGCTTGCTGGCGACCATGACGGCGTCGATGCGCCGCCCGTCGACGGTGATCTCGCCGAGCACCGGCATCGACGCGAAGTCGTAGTCCCACAGGCCGTGATGGATCGCCTGGAAGTGCCAGACGCGCTCGCCGGTGCGCGCCTCCACGCAGACGATGCTCTCGGCGTACAGGTTGTCGCCCAGGCGGTCGCCGCCGTACGTGTCGTTGGTCGGCGTCGAGGTCGCCATGTAGACGTAGTCGAGCTCCGCGTCGTACGCCATGCCGGCCCAGACGTTGGCGTTGCCCGTGTGCTCGGCCGAGCCGTTGAGCCAGGTCTCGTAGCCGGCCTCGTACTCCTTCGGGACGGTGTGGAAGGTCCACAGCTTGCGCCCCGTGCGCACGTCGTAGGCCTGCACGTCGCCGGGCGGCAGCAGCCGGTTCCGCTCGTTGCCGATCGTGCCGCGCCCGGAGTCGGCAATCGAGTTGCCGACGATGACGACGTCGCCGGCCACGAGCGGGCGTTTCGCCGAGAAGTTCGTGCTGCGCCGCACGTTGCGGATGCCGAGCGTCAGGTCGACCCGCCCGCCCTCGCCGAACACTTCGTCGGGCCGACCGGTCCGGGCGTCGAGCGAGAGCAGGTAGGCGTCGTGCGTGCCGACCAGGAGCCGCTCTGCGCTGCCGTCGGTCCAGTACGCCACGCCGCGCGACAGGAAGCCGCCGTTGTTCGGCCGGCCGATACGGTAGCTCTCGGGGTCGTACACCCAGCGCTGCGCGCCGCTGGCCGGGTCGAGCGCCATGACGATCCCCAGGCCGGTCACGGTGTACAGGGTGCCGTTCACCATGAGCGGCGTGTCCTGGTAGCGGACACGGCTGAGGATCGGGTCGTCCCGGAACGCCAGGTCCGGCAACGGCGCGCGCCAGGCGACGTCTAGCTCGCCGATGTTGTCCCTGTCGATCTGACCCAGGGGCGAGTACTTCATGCCGTGCGTGGTGCCCGCATAGTGGCCCCACTCGCCGTCCTCCAGGCTGGGCTGCGCGGCGGCCGCCGCGGGCAGGCCGAACGAGAGCACCGCCGCCGCCGTCCCGGGCGCGAGCAACCGGGCCACATGAGCAAGCCGCCGTTCCATAACCATCTCCTTCGTGGATCCCGACACCAGTCCGGCAGGCATGATAACAGTCCGCCGGCTGGAGCTTGTCCAGTAGAATGTCGTCACGCAGCCCCGTCTGAAGCAAGGAGGAGCATCATGAGGGTTCCGAGCATCCGACCGACTGTCGCAACCATCGTGTGTCTGTCCGCCGCGCTCGTCGTGGGAGCCGCGTGCGGCGCGCCCGATGCCGCGCCCCCGGCGGAGGAGACGGCCGTCGAGGAGATGAGCGATCGCGAGAAGATCGTCGGCACCTACGCGCGCGTCACGAGCGAGGTGCGGGACGAGGACGGCGTGTGGAGTCCGACGCCGGGCGAGGACCGCCACGGCTACATCACCTACAGCGACCGCGGGTACATGGCCGTCAGCTCCCGGGACAACAACCGCACGAAGTTCGCCGGCGAGGAGCCCACCCCGGAGGAGGCGCAGGCCGCGATCGCGAGCTACAGCGCGTACTACGGGCCCTACACGGTCAACGAGGCGGAAGGGTTCGTCGTGCACCATCGGGTGGGCCAGATCGACCCGGGCGGCGAGGTCGACGCCAAGCGCTTCTACGACTTCGTCGGCGACCGGCTGATCCTCACGCCCGCGCCCGCCATGGGCGGCAAGGAGGACGCCACCCGCCGCATCGTCTGGGAGCGGCTGCCGGACGTCGAGCTCTCGGAGGAGGCCAGGCGGTTCCTCGGCCATCGCGAGCTGCTGTACACGGAGCGCTACACCAGGCGGGACGGCGAGATAGTGGAGGTCACCGAGCCGAACGAGAGCCGCGCGGGCGCGGTCATCATCTACACGCCCACCGGCCACATGATCGTGCAGTTGCCGGACCGCGAGGGGCGCATGCCCTACGCGGACGAGGACCCGACGCCCGCAGAGGCGCTGGCGGCATTCGACAGCTACGGGGGCTACTTCGGCCGGTTCACCGTGCACGAGGACGAAGATCCCCGCTACGTGATCCACCACCAGGAAGGGCGGCTCAGTCCCGGGACGGAGCATGACGCCCAGCGCTTCTACGCGCTCGACGGCGACATCCTGAGGTTGGGCGGCCCCCCGCAGACGACCAACGGCGAGAGCACCGGCGGCCACCTGTACTGGGAGCTGATGCCCCCGCGCTGACGAGCGGGGAACGGGAGAAGGGAGACGGCGCGGATGCGCATCGACGGAACACGGCCGAGGGCGTGCGCTCCGCGCCGGCGGCGCGCCGCGCGCTGGGTCGCGGTCGGGCTGCTGCTGGCGGCCTGGGCGCCGTCGGCGGCCGGGCAGCGGCAGCGCCAGTCCGAGCGGCGCGTGGCCGGTCCCGGCGAGACGCAGTTCAACCTGCAGCTCCTGCGGCCGTCGGGCGGACCGGTCATCCCCATCTTCGAGGGCTGGTACCGGCACCCCGACGGCCGCTACGAGCTGTCGTTCGGCTACTTCAACGTGAACACGGAAGAGGTGCTGGAGATCCCGCTGGGGCCGGACAACTTCATCGAGCCGAGCCGCTACGACGGCGTGCAGCCCACGCACTTCCTGCCGGTGCCGCAGGGCGACCGCCGCCACTGGGGGGCGTTCACGGTGACGGTGCCGGCCGACTTCGGCGAGCAGGACGTGGTCTGGACGCTGCGCGTCGACGGGCGCGAGTTCTCCGTGCCGGGCCGCGTGACCCGGCCGCCGTACCAGCTCCACGGCTGGATCTTCCCGGGCGACACGACGGCGTCGCCCCTGCTGACGCTGGAGCCGCAGGGACCGCAGGGCCGGGGTCCCTGGGGCGTGCGCAGCGGTCCGCGCGAGGCGGCGGTCGGCCAGCCGCTGCCGCTGACGATCTGGACGACGCGCGCCGAGCCGTTCCGCGGCGACCGCCGGCCGATCAACGTGCGCTGGTTCAAGCACCAGGGGCCGGGCGACGTGACGTTCAGCCGGCCGCGGGCCGCCGTCCGGGCGCGCGCCTGGCGGGCGGGCGCCGCCGGCGCGCGGGTGACGACCGAGGCGACGTTCGGCGCGCCGGGCGAGTACGTGCTGCGGGCGCTGGCGTACAATACGATTCGCGAGTTCGAGTTCCAGTGCTGCTGGACCAACGGCTTCCTGCACGTCACGGTGACCGACTGACGGACGATCGTAAGGAGAACGCGATGCAACGCGTGATCACCGCCTGCGCGGCGCTGGCCCTGGCCGCGCCGTTCGTCTCGGCGACCCCGGCGTTGGCCGCCGAGCAGCCGACGTTCAGCGCCGACGTCGCGCCCATCTTCCAGCGCGCCTGTCAGCGCTGCCACCAGGAGACCGGCATCGGGCCGATGTCGCTCGTGACCTACGACGAGGTCCGCCCGTGGGTGCGCCGGATCCGGGACCGGGTGGAGCGGCGGATCATGCCGCCCTGGCACATCGACCGGACGGTCGGCATCCAGGCGTTCAAGAACGACTTCTCGCTGACTGACGACGAGATCGACACGGTCGTCCGCTGGGTGGACGGCGGCGCGCCGGAGGGCGACCCGGCCGACCTGCCGCCGCCCGTCGAGTGGCCGCCGGCCTCCGAGTGGGAGCTGGCCGGCATGCTCGGCCAGCCCGACATGGTCGTCAGCTCCACGCCCTACACGGTCACCGCCAACGGCCAGGACCAGTGGTGGAATCCCAGCGTCGAGTTCGAGGGCATCGACGAGCCGCGCTGGATCAAGGCGGCCGAGTTCCGGCCGTCCTATCCGCTCGGGGTGCGGGTGCTCCATCACGGCCACGCCCGGCTGCAGCAGGTGCGGGACGACTTCGTCGTGCGGCTGGCCGGCATGGGCGTCGGCAAGCGCTGGGAGGTGCTGCCCGACGGGGTCGGCAAGCTGGTCCGGCCGGGGCCGGCGCAGGTCCGCTTCAGCCTGCACTACTTTCCGGTGGGCGAGACCGTCGAGGACGACACCGTCGAGGTGGGCGTCTGGTTCCACCCGCCGGGCTACGAGCCGGAGCTGGTCACCGAGGGCGAGGTCCGGCTGCTGATCGACGGCACGTTCACCAGCGGCCCCCGTGCGCGCGACCTGCTGATCCCGCCGCACGGCTATCTCACGCTGGAGCACGCCTATGTCATGGACCGGCCGGTCAGGCTGCACAGCTTCCGGCCGCACATGCACATGCGCGGCGCCGCGATGTCGATGGAGGCGCTCTATCCCGACGGCAGCCGGGAGCTGCTCAGCACCGTCAACCGCTACAACCACAACTGGCAGATCCAGTACCTCTACGAGGACCACGTCCAGCCGCTGCTGCCGCAGGGCACCGTGCTGATGTTCCACTCCCACTACGACAACACGTCGGACAATCCGATCAACCCCGATCCGGACCAGTGGGTGGTGTTCGGCGCGCGCGGCGTCGACGAGATGTCGCACGCCTGGGTCGGCATGACCTACCTGGACGAGGAAACCTACGCGCGGATGGCGGCCGAGCGCGCCGCGCAGCAGGCGGGGCAGGCGCTGGCGGGCGGCTCGAAGTAGCCGCCCGGCCCGCGCTCGCGTCAGCGCCGCCGTCGTCCCATCCTCCCGTTGGCTATCGTGAGACCTGCGGGGTCTCGTTCGCTGTCAGCGCAGGCGTGACCCACCACGTGTAGCCCTCGGCCAGGCGTGCGAACTCCGTCCAGATGTCGGACCCCGACCAGATGTCGGGAAACCGGGTCACGTCGTTGGTCTGATCGGGGACTGGTCCTGGCAGTGAGTCGGGGAAGGTCTCAAAGTAGATGATGAAGATCGCGCGCCGAATCTCTCCGTTATACCCGGACAGACGTCGGCGGCTCGTGGCTGCGCTCCCTACTTCACGTACTCCTTGCGCATGCCCCGCTTCCACTTCTCGAACGGCGGCGGCACGTACGAGTCCCGATTCGGCATCCGCACCTCGGGCAGCGTCGTCTGGTCCATCACCTCGTCCTCGGCGATGATGCCGGCGCGGTGGAGCAGGTAGGCGGTCAGGCTGTACACCTCGTCCGGGGTCATGCAGCAGGGCCGCGGCGAGTCGGCCCAGACGTTGCTGCTGAAGCGCCGCATCTCCACGTGCTCGTGCTGCTGGTCGAGCGGCATCATCTGGTTGATGTAGCTCCAGATGAGCGGCGCGAACGGATGCTGCGCGTCGGCGATGCGCGGGTAGCGGCCCCCGGGCGTGCGTTCCAGGAGCTTCGGGCCCGGGCCTTCCAGCCCCGTGGACCCGTGGCACGCGGCGCAGCCCCGTGCGAGCCAGACGATCTCGCCCTCCCGGGCGGTGCCGCGCCCGCGCGGGAGATCCTCGCCGAACGGTCCGACCGCGGCGTCCGGCGGGTTGAGCTCCGCCTCGGTCGGCGTGCGCCCCAGGTTGTAGACGGGCCCCTGCGCGGCGGCCACCGCGCCGCTCGCCAGAACGAGCGCGGCGACGAGCAGCGCTGCCAACTTACACGGCGTTGTGGACGGTCCCGTCATTGGCCACCCTCCAGGGTTGAATCGCGTTTCCGTGCGGTGCGCCGGAGGTGCCCCAGAAGGCGGCGAACTCCGCCGACGTGGGCTGTACCTGATCCTGATCGTCGGTGCAGCGCGACATGAGCAGCGCCTCGCCGCCGTTCCAGGTCCAGGGCATGGTGAAGCGGGTGAGCGCGATGCGCTGCACCGGCTCCTGGAGCTTCGCGTCGGTCCAGGTCCGGCCGCCGTCGGTCGACACCTCGACCCGCCGGACCGCGCCGCTGCCGGACCACGCCAGGCCCTTGATGGTGTAGTAGCCGCGGTCGGGGAGGCGCTGCTCGCCCGACGGGAAGGTGATGACGGACTTCGGCCCCTGCTCCATGAAGTAGGCGCCCTGGCCGGCCACGTGGCTGTTCGACATGCGGTTGGGACCGGTCCGCATGGCTCCCCGGCGCGTCGAGTACGAGTGCTTCTCCCAGTAGGTCATGTAGGGGTGCTCGACCAGCTTGATCCGCCGCAGCCACTTCACGTGGTACTTGCCCTGGAAGCCCGGGACGACCAGGCGCAGGGGGAATCCCTGGTGGGGCCGGATCGGCTCGCCGTTCTGGCCGTAGGCCACCAGCACGTCGTCCATGGCCTTGCCGAGCGGCATGGTGGCGCCCATCTTGGTGGCCTCGGCGCCTTCGGACAGCACCCAGCGCGCGCCGTCGCGGACGCCGACCTCGTTCAGCAGGACGGAGAGCGGCACGCCGGTCCACTCGCTGCAGCCGATCATGCCGTGCATCTCGTCGAGCGTCTTCTCCTCGGGGCGCGGCGCGTTGGCGATGCACTCGATGAAGTGGACCCGCGAGACCGACGGCAGGCGCATCAGCTCCTCGAGGGTGAACACCAGCGGCCGGTCGACCTTGCCGTAGACCAGCAGGCGGTGCTCCCGCGGATCGATGTCGGGCGGCTGGTTGCCATGGGAGGAGACGTAGTGCAGCGCCGACGGCGTGATGGTGCCCGTCAGCTCGGAGAGCGGCGTCCGGGCGTCGAGCCCGTCCGGGTCGCCGTGCAGGTCGATGTGGCCGATCATGGTCATCGGCGTGCGGATGGTCTGCACGAAACGGGAGCGCTCGCCGTAGGCCATGGGGTGGGCGGCGACGCCGCCGGGCCGGGGCGAACCCAGCCCCTGACCGCTGACGGTCTTCGCGCCCACCGCCAGTCCGCCGGCGAACACGGCGCCCTCCTTCAGGAACCGCCTGCGGCTTGCGTGCTTGGCGCTCATGGAGATCCTCCTTGCCTAGCGTCTACCGAAGAGTTGCGCGGCTGTCAAGGCTGATGTCGCGGGGCGCGCCGTCAGGACTCGGTCTCGAGCGCGTCCCAGCGGAGGCCGAGGCGGTCGAGCACACGGACGAAGCTCGAGCGGAGGGGGCTGCCGGCAACCACGAGGCGCTCGTTGCCGCAGCGGACGACGAGGTCGTCGGCGATGAGGCGCTTGCGGCGCGTGAAGCGCAGCGTTGCTCGCGGATGGCTCTCGGCATCGCCGTCGTCGATGGCGAGGTCGTCCTGCGGCACGCGGCCGACGACGGCGCGGTCGGCGAACAGGAGCAGCCACCGCCGGCGGGACGCCGAGCTCGTGGCCTCGAACACCGCGACGGGCCGCCCGCCGGCAGCCGGCGGCGCCGCGCCCGGCCGGCCGGGCGGCGGCGCCGCACCGTCTCCGGGGCCGATGCGGCGCAGGACCGCCGGGGCCGAGACCGGCGGCCACGCGGACGGTTCCGGACATTGCAGCAACCCGCGCAGCCGTGCCGAGGCGGCGTCCAGGTGCTCCCGCCAGGCGGCAGCCAACTGCTTGCGCTCGGGCAGCAGCACCGACGCGTTGAGCAGCACCATGTGGTCGTGCTCTATCGGCCACCCCGCCGGCGCTCGCCGTGCCAGCACGTCGACGAGCGTCGCCACCAGCGGCCGGGCCAGCGGATCGCCCACCAGGTCGCGGGGGGGCTCGACGAGGCGCGGCGCCTCCGCGGCGGACCCGGCGCCGGCGCAGGCCGCGGTGACCGCCTGCTCCAGAACGCCCCGAACCGTGCCGGCGTCGCCGATGATCTTGCGTGCTTCCGCGGCGAACTCGCTCGCGGCGAGCGCCTCCAGCGTGGCGTCGCGGTCGAGCCCGCACCAGTCGTGGGCGGCCACCGCGAGCCGCGCGAAGCCCTGGCCGGCGCGCACCTGCGCCCGGCTGCCGGAGGCCACCAGATCGACCTGCAGGCCGAGCTGCAGCCGGTCCTCCAGATCCTCGAGCGCCTCGCTCGCCGCCGGCTCGTTCAGGCCCTGCAGGGCGGGCAGCAGCTCGGCGAGGCGATCGGCGATCGTCCGGCGCTGCCCGGCGCCGAGCGAGGCGAGGTCGAGCGGGGCGCCGGCCTCGGTCTGCGGGTCGCCGTCGGCCGCGAGCGCTCTTGGCGAACTCGTCCGGGATCTGCGCGCGCAGGATGCGGTCGAGCAGCAGCCGGCGGTTGTGGTCGATCCCGGGAATCTGCCGATGGATGCGCAGCGCCTCGGTGAGCGCTGCCCAGTCGGCGCTGCGGTAGGTGCGCTGCGGGTCGTACGTGCGCGCCACCTGCAGGTAGACCAGGGCGACCGAGCTCTCCAGCAGCTCCTTGAGCCACGCCTCGCCGTAGGTGCGGAGAGCCTTGCCGGCAACCCGCACGGCCGCCTCGCTGCCGAGGTACCAGGCCGCGAGCGTGATGGGATTGGCGCCCAGGGCGAGGCGCGCCGCCATGCTCACGCCGCTGACGTAGTGCTGGTAGGGCGTGAGCTTGCGGTAGAGGTCGCGCACCCGCTGCACCTGCTCGAGGCGCGTGATCACTTCGCGCACCGACCAGCCGGCCGGGTCGACGAACGGCACCTGCCGCGCCACCTGCAGGAGCTCGCCGATGACCGAGCGGACCGCCAGGGCGATGTCGCCCGTGCGCGCGTCGAGCACGGCGTTCGTCGAGCCGGGCTTGTACAGCGCGGCGACCTCCTGCACGATGTCGCGGAACTCCGCGAACAGGGCGCCGCCGTCGAGACCGGTGATCTGGCCGTCCTCGCGCCTGACGTAGCGCCGGTCGCGGATGCCGTCCCAGACGCGGTCGCAGCGGGCCTGGATGATCTCCCCGAGGCGCCGCTCCGCGGCGTCCAGCGCGTCCGCTCGCGGCGGCCCGCCCTCGGCGGCGGGCCGCAGGAGCGCGTGGTAGGCCTGCTCGGTGGGCGAAACGCCGCCGGCGAGCCAGCGCTGCTCGATCTCCTTGCGCTCCGCCTCGCGCCGCGCCGCCATGCGCCGCTCGATGTCCGCGATGATCGCGAGGTCGGCGGCGGGCGACGCCCACGCGAGCGCCGCGGCCGCACCCAGGCTGGCGGCCCCGAGCAGGCCGAGCACCACCCCGGCCTCGACCGATACGAGCAGGCCGGCCCCCGCCGCGGCCGCGGCGCAGCCCAGCCCGGCGGCGAGCCAGACGAGGGGCGACTTCGTCATGGGGGAGCCGGCGGACGCGCGCCGCGGGTGTCGGGCAGGGTGAGGTTCAGTTCAGACGGTACGCGAGCAGCTCGCCGGAGTAGTTGCCGCCGCTGACGGCCAGCACGATGTGCTGCCGGCCCTCGTGCATGTAGGTCATCGGCGAGCCGCTCTGCTGCGCCGGCATGTAGACCGCGCCGACCTCCGCGCCGGTCGCCTTGTCGTACGCCCGCAGCGTGGCGCCGCGCGCGCCCGATTCGGTGCGGGTGACGCGGCCCTCGCCGGCGATGAGCAGCGTGCTGGTCACCAGCGTCCCGACGCTGCCCGGCTGTCCGGTGCGGGGGATGTCGAGTCCGGCCAGCGCCGGGTGGTTCCGGATGTGGTCCGGCGTGCGGCCGTGCGGGATCTGCCAGAGGATCTCGCCGCGGTTCATGTCGATCGCGCTGATGGTGCCGTAGGGCGGCTTGAGCAGCGGCAGGCCCTGCACGGTCAGGTTCAGGTCGCTGCGGCGCGGGCCGCCGGGAACCAGTTGCGCGGCGGCTGACGCGCGGGGACTGACGACCCGCTGGCCGCCGCCCGCCTGGGACCCGGCGCCGCCGGTGCGCCGCGGGCCCGTGATAGCGTCACCCTGGATGTACTCGAGGTCCGATTGGCCGGGGTCCGGCGGCACGATGCCGAGGCGGCCGAGCGAGCTGTTCGACGAGACGTAGAGAATCTGCGTCGCCGGGTCGTACGACCCGCCCGGCCAGTTGGTGCCCCCGCCCATGGCCGGCGCCAGCAGTATGCCGAGCGGTCCTTCGATGCGGCTGATCACCGGCGGTGTGAAGATCGGCCCCAGCTTGTAGTGGGACGCCACCTCCAGCGCCCGCGCCCGCAGCTCGGGGGTGAAGTCGATCAGGTCGTCCACGGTGACGCCCTGGCGGTCGTAGGCCGGGGGCCTGGTCGGAAACGGCTGCGTCGGCGAGTACCACTCGCCCGGGACGTCGCCGGCCGGCACCGGCCGCTCCTCGATCGGCCAGACGGGCTCGCCCGTCTCGCGGTCGAAGACGTACAGGAACACCTGCTTGGTGGGCTGCGCCACGGCCTTGATGGGCCGCCCGTCGACCACGATGTCGAGGAGAATGGGCGCGCAGGGGATGTCGTGGTCCCAGATGCCGTGGTGGACGAGCTGGAAGTGCCACTTCCGCTCGCCGGTGTACAGGTCGACCGCCACGAGGCTCTCGGCGAACAGGTTGGCGCCGGGGCGGTTGCCGCCGTAGTAGTCCCCGGTGGCGGCCTCCACCGGCAGGTAGACCGTCTCGAGCTCCACGTCGACGGAGATCTGCGCCCAGACCCCGGTGTTGCCCGTGTAGACGGCCGAGTCGTTCAGCCAGGTCTCGCGCCCGAACTCGCCCGGCGCCGGAATGGTGTGGAAGATCCACAGGCGCCTGCCCGTGCGCACGTCGTAGCCGCGCACGTAGCCCTTGACGTTGCGCCGGCTGCGGGGGTTGCCGCCGGTGCGGTGCGCGGCGCCCACGATCACCACGTCCCCGGCGACGACCGGCGCGGCGTGCAGCCCGACCTCGCCGGTCACCAGGTCGATGTTCTGGTCGTTGTCGAGCTTGAGGTCGACCATGCCGCCCTGGCCGAAGCCCGGCACGGGGCGCCCGGTCCGCGCGTCGAGCGCGATCAGGCGGTAGCCGGGCGTCACGTAGACGATGCGCTCCTCGTCGCCGTCGCTCCAGTACGCCAGCCCGCGCCCGGAGAGCTGCCGCGGCGCGGCCGCCCCGCGCTCGCCCTCGTCGAGCCGGTAGACCCAGAGCAGCTCGCCCGTGCCGGCGTCCAGGGCGACGATCATGCGCCGCGAGCCGGCGGTGGAGTAGACGACGCCGTTCGCCATCAGCGGCGTCGACTCGAAGCGGAATTCGGGCCGCGGGCCCAGGAAGTCGGTCTTGAAGCGCCAGGCGATCTCCAGGTCGGAGAAGTTGGCGGCGTCGATCTGGTCCAGCGCGGAATAGCGGGTGTTGCCGAGGTCGCCCCCGTACGTGCGCCACTCGCCGTCGGGTGCGCCGTTCTGGGCCGCCGCGGGCGCGGCAGCCCAGAACGGAACGGTTGCTGCGACGATGAAGCCGGCGACCATGCGGAATGCGCGTCTCATCGCTCCTCCTCTCACGGCCGCCGGCGTGCGGCTCGAGCCCCCTCTACTGCTGCTGGTTGTCGTTCGCCAGCGCGCCCTGCGACGGGAACTCGACCTGGCACAGCGGGCAGCCGATGACGTAGTCGTTCTTCGTCAACTGGAGCCGCTCGCGCCGCTCGGCCATCTCCTGCTCGAACTGCTCGTCGGTCAGGGCCACCGCCTTGCCGAGGTTGATGAACATGTTCGCCACCGAGCGCCGCCCGCCGCCAGACCAGTTCCGGATGTCGGCCACGTTGCGGTTGGCGATCGTCGTGTCGTGCCAGCCGATCAGGTGCAGGATGGTGCCCTTCGGCAGCAGCGGCGCGTAGTCGTCCTCGTAGACGTACTGCTTGACCCAGTTGTGGTCGTAGCCGGTGCAGTTCAGCGTCTGGATGTTGTGCCCCCAGATCGCCTCCAGGCACATCCGGATGCCGGGTGCATGCTGGTGCGGCTCGAACACCAGCAGCTTCGTGTGCTCCTCGAGCACCGTGTAGGCGTGCAGCTCCTGGTCGGCCTGGTTTGGCTTCATGTCGATGTCGACGCCGTTGCCCACGGTGTTGCGCACGTACTTCAGGCTGGGCTGGTAGCCCTTCGGGTGCAGCTTGAACGCGAACTTGAGGTGCGAGCGCGTCTCGCGGCCGTTCGAGTGGAGATGCGCGTTGCGCAGGTGGATCAGCGAGCCGGCCGGCAGCAGTTGCCCCGCCTCGGGCGGGAAGATGTCCGCGTTGCGGCCCACCTCGTGGGTCGGCCAGCGGGTGGTGGTCTCGCTGCCGGTCGCGTTGGGATCCACCGAGTCGTACGACATGTGGTGGAACACGTAGCGCCCGCCCACCGTGTTGCTGCCGCCTTCCTTCGGCACGTCGTTGAACTCGCGGACCTCGACCGCCGCGACGTAGCGGTCCTCGGTCAGTCCCGTCTCGAGCGTCCCGAGCGACGTCCACTTGTCGGGCGCCGAGGCCGGGACGACGATCTCCGGCGACTCCAGGATCAGATCGGGCTCGCCGATCGACCACTCGTCCTCGTTGCCGAAGTCGAGCGGCGGCGGCAGGTCGGCGGGGTTGCCCAGCGGCGCGCCGCTGTCGGCCCAGGTCGCGATCTTCTCGATCTCGTCGTCGCTCAGCGAGATGTCGTCCTTGAACTGCTGGATGCCGATGTCCTTCTCGATGAACCACGGCGGCATGGCGCCGCGCTTGCTGCGCAGGGCCGTGCGGGCCTTGATGGCCCGCGCCCAGGGCCGCACCTGCTCGTAGGTCAGGAGCGACATCGGGGCCACCGAGGCCGGCCGATGGCACTGCTGGCAGCTCCGCTGCAGGATCGGGGCGATGTCTTTCGCGAAGGTCACCTCGTCCGAGGCGGACGCGCCCGCGCCGTTGGACTGGGCGCCCAGGGCGACGGGCGCCAGGAGGATGACGGCCAGGACGCCGAGACGGTGCCTGCTGTTCATCGATGATCTCCTCGTGTGTTCCGGAGTCTGGTTAGCAATGGCACAGTGTATCGCCGTTGCGGGGATTTGCGAAGTGCCGCCCGGCAAAAAAGCGCCGCCCGGCACCAATCAGACGGGGCTGCGCCCCGAACCCCCGGCGTCCGCTTGCGGGGGCCCTTTCGCCCCGCGCCGTTCCCGCCGAGGCGCGCCGTGCGCGCCTTGGGCTACGCCCGCGAGAGGTCGTGGTTCTTGATTGGCAGATCGCGCACCCGAATGCCGGTCGCCGCGAAGATGGCGTTGGTGACGGCCGGCGCGACCGGGGGCACGCCCGGCTCGCCCAGTCCGCCCAGCCAGGCGTTCGAGCGGATGAACTCGACGCTGACGTCCGGCGCATCCGCCATGCGGATCATCTGGTGGTCCCGGAAGTTGCTCTCGACCACCCGGCCGCCCGCGATCGTTATCTCGCCGACCAGCGCGGCGGACAGGCCGAAGATGACGCCGCCCTCGATCTGCGCCGCCGCGGTGTCCGTGTTGACGACGTCGCCGCAGTCCACGGCCGCGAAGACATGGCGCACGCGGAGCCTGCCGTCCGGTGCGACGGCCACGTGCGCGACGAGGGCGACGATGGAGCCGAAGCTCTGGCAGATGGCCGTGCCGCGCCCCTCGCCCGCGGGCAGGGGGCTGTCCCAGTCGGCCATCGCGGCCGCGCGCTCGAGCGCCGCCCGGAACCGGGGCTCATCGCCGAGCAGGTCGCGCCGGAAGCGGTACGGGTCCCTGCCCGCCGCGTGCGCCAGCTCGTCGATGAACGACTCCTTGAAGAACCCGTGCTGCGAGTTGAGGACCGAGCGCCACTCGCCGAGACGGACGTGGTGGGACGCGCCCCGCCCGTCGTTGCGCTTGTCCGGGATGGCGTACGGCATGTACACGGCCTCGCCGTTGCCGCCGCCGGCGTAGTGCGACGCCACGGCGAGCGGACGCCCCTCGCCGTCGAGCGCGCCGGCGAAGCGCGACATCGCCGCCGGCCGGTAGTAGTCGTGCTGGATGTCGTTCTCGCGGCTCCACACCGTCTTGACCGGCGCCGGCGACACGGCCCGCGCGATGCGCACGCCGAGGTCGACGTAGTCGAACGTGAAGGGCAGCCGCCGGCCGTAGCCGCCGCCGAGCGGCAGGTTGGTCAGGTGCACCTGCCCGGCATCAAAGCCGAGCGCCCCGGCCGCCGTCGAGCGCGCGTTGAGCGGATCCTGCGTGCCGGCCCATACCTCCGCGCGGTCGTTCTCCACGCGGGCGGTGCACGCCATCGGCTCCATCGTCGCATGGGCCAGGAACGGCACGCGGTAGTCGGCGGTCACGACCTGCGCCGCCTCCGCCGGCATCTCGGGCGCGGCGCCGAGCGCCGCGTCGAACGCCGCGAAGATCGACTTGCTCGACACGTCGCCGTGGCCCGCGTCGTCGTAGACCGGGCTGAGCCTGCCCAGCGCCTGGCGCGCATGCCAGTAGCTGTCGGCAATCACCGCGACCGCCTCCTCGAGCTGCACCACCTGCCTGACGCCTGGCATCGCCTCGGCCGGCGCGGGGTCGACCGCAACCAGCCGGCCGCCCTGGACCGGCGCGATGTCGACCGCCGCGTGCAGCATGCCCGGCTGCGTGAAGTCGATGCCGTAGCCGGTGCTGCCGTCGACCTTCGGCGGGATGTCGAAGCGCGCGCGGGCGGTGCGCCGGATCGTGTAGGTATCGGGATCCTTCAGGGCCGGGTGCGACGGGGCCGGGATCGCCGCCGCGGCCCGGGCCAGCTCGCCGAAGCTCGCGCGCTGCCCGGACGCGGCGTGGCCGACGTGCGAGAGCTCGGCGCGGCACTCCGCGGCGGGCACGCCGAAGCGTTCGGCGGCGGCAGCAATCAGCATCTCCCGGGCGGCCGCGCCGGCCACGCACATGCCGAAGCCGGTGCCGCGGACGGCCATCGAGCCGCCGGTAACCTGCAGCCCGAACCAGCGCGCCAGGCGATAGGCCCCGTAGTCGATGGCGCGCCCCAGCGGCGGCGGGATCGAATCGCCGGTGAACGCGCGCAGCAGGTAGCCGTTGGCGTACTCGTCGAGCGCCGGCGCCTCCTCGATTCGCACCAGCTCCCAGGCGGTCTCCATCTCCTCGGCCGCCATCATGGCCAGCGCGGTCTGCGAGCCCTGGCCCATCTCGCAGTGCGGTACGAGGATCTGCACGAGATTGTCGGGCGTCACGGTGATCCAGGTCGTGAGCTGACCCGTGGCGGCCGCGTCGGCGGAGACGAGGCTGTGGCGGCCGGGCGCGAACGTGACGCCTGCGACGCCCAGGACGAAGCCGCCGCCGACGAGGCTCCCGGCCCCGATGAAGGCGCGCCGCGTCCACTTACCCATGACGCGCCTCCTCGCTGCCGGCAACCGCCTTCCCGGCCTTCCCGGCAACCGCGTGGATGGCCCGGCGCACGCGCACGAACGTGCCGCAGCGGCAGATGTTGGTTATCGCGGCGTCGATCTGCTCGTCGGTGGGGTCCGGCCGCTGCTCGAGCAGCGCCGAGACGGCCATGATCATGCCCGACTGGCAGTAGCCGCACTGCGGCACTTCGTGCTCTATCCAGGCCTGCTGCACCTCGTGCAGCTTGCCGTCCCGCGCCAGTCCCTCGATGGTGGTAATCGCCAACCCTTCGGCCGCCGAGGCCGGCAGCGTGCAGGTGCGGACGGCCCGGCCGTCGAGGTGCACGGTGCAGGCGCCGCACGCTGCGATGCCGCAGCCGAACTTCGTGCCCGTCAGCCCGAGCGTCTCGCGCAGGACCCACAGCAGCGGCGTCTCCGGCTCGACGTCCAGCGTGCGGGTCCGACCATTCACCGTCAACGTGATCGCCATTCGGTCTCCGTCGTCCTTACTTAGACGGGGCTGCGCCCCGAACCCCCGGCGTCCGCTTGCGGGGACCCCTTTGCCCCGCGCCGCTCCCGCCGAGGCGCGCTGTGCGCGCCTTGCGGAGTCTGCACCGTCTACGGCGCAGGCTCCTGGCGCAGCTCGGCGCGAACCGCTTCCACGTACTGTCTCAAGTGCTGCAGATCGTAGCCACTGTAGCGTTCCGGCAGCGCGAGGTTGGCGACGACGTCGTCGACGCTGCTACCCGCGCGGAGCCGGTCCCGGACCGTTTCCAGCAGATAGCGGCAGAAGGCGGCGTACTCGCGCACGTCGTCGACCGTGAGCCAGGCCAGGATCGTCTGCCGGGTCGGCGGGGCCGCGCGTCCCGGCAGGACGAACGTCACGTCCGCCCGCTCGAGCGCCGCGGCGGCCGCGTCGAGCGTGTCGGGCAGGGCCGCGGCGCTTCCGCCCAGGTCCGTGTCGATCAGCGGCGCGCCCTGCCACGGGAGCAGGTCGCCGAGGTACGCCATGTTGAAGCGCGGCACCACGACCACCGCGTCGCCGCCGGTCGCCCCCGCCCCGAAGTGGTGGAGGATGACCTGACTGCGGCTCTCGAAGAGCGACAGCTCGTCCTCGAACGTGCGGGTCGGGGCGAACCGGGCGCGCTCTCCCGTGAGCGCGTCCATCTCCCGCAGGGCGGCCGCGGCGTTGTCCTGGGCCGCCACCAGCGTCAGCTCCGGGTAGCCGGCGAGGCGCTCGGGGTCGACGGCATGGGCGCGCGTGTTGACGATGCCGGTAATCGGCGCCACGGTGATCCGGTTGACCTCCGTGCGCACCTCCTCGAACGTGCCTGTCCGGGCGGGGTCGATGGCCACGATGCCGTAGTCGGTGACGAACACCGGCGTGTTGACGCCCCGGCCGGAGAGCACGTAGAACTCGCCGTACTCGAACGTCGTCGTATCGCTGCCCACGGGGCTCCCGCTGGCCGCGAACTGGATGTTCAGCGGCGGCAGTCCGGTGTCGGAGACCGCCGGCGCGGCCGGGCGGGTCACCGCCGCCCGGACGGGCGCGGACGAGGCCGGCAGGCCGGGGTAGTCGGCCGCGGCCAGCGAGGCGCTCAGCACCTCCTCGTCGTTGCGGACGAGCACGTGCCGGTTCGCGTAGGCCGCCGCCACCCAGCTCACGCCGCCCAGGCGCCGCCGGTTGCTCGAGTTGGACGTCGGCTCGATGAGCGGCGTCCGGCTGATCTCCTCGTAGCCGGCGGGGGAGAAGCGCGCGATGATCAGGTCGCCGCGGTCGTTGTTGATGAAGAAGCGGTCCTCGTGCGCCACGATGAAGGCGCTGGCCCAGCGCGCGCGCTCGCCGGTCAGCTCCTGCGTCTCCCACAGGCGCTCGCCCGTGGCGGCGTTCAGCGCGCGGAACTGGCCGAAGCTGCCCACGCCGTAGATGTGGTCGCCGAGGATCACGGGCGTCGTGAGCACGGAGTGCAGCCCGTCGGTGGCGATCTCGTTGTTGCTCCGGCCCCGCCAGACCAGCTCGGCGTCCGGCCGGTCGTCGTCGAGCGCCAGCATCATCGAGCCGTTGTAGAAGCTGCTGACCAGCAGGCGCGACCCGCTGTGCACCGGCGGCGTGATGTTCATGTTGAAGTCGGTGCGGGTCGGCTGCTCCCAATACAGCTCGCCGGTGGCGGGGTCGAGCGACACGACCTTCTCCGGAAACCAGATGACGAGCTGGGGGCGCCCGGCCGCCTGGATGATGATCGGCAGCGGCACGCCGATATCGGCATCCGACGGCAGCGCCCGCCAGAGCTCCTCGCCGGTGACCTTGTCGAACGCCACGACGCGGGCGTTGTCCTCGCCGCCGACGATGGTGATCAGGCGCGGGCCGTCGACCAGCGGCGCGCTGCTGAAGCCCCACGACGGCGGCGCCCCGCCGTAGTCGTTCAGCAAGTCCCTGGTCCAGCGCTCCGCGCCGCTCTCGACATCGAGGGCGAACAGCAGCCCGGTGGCGCCGACGAAGTAGACCAGGTCGCCGTCGACGGTCGGCGTGACGCGCGGACCCTCCCACGTCGCGCCGACGATGCGGTAGTCGGCGTCCCACGACCGCGTCCACAGGATGCGCCCGGTCTCCTCGTCCAGGCAGATCGCCCGCTCGACGACGTCCGTGCTGAAATCGGCCCGGGTGAAGTCGGTCAGGAAGACCCGCCCGTCGGACACCACCGGGCTGCTCCAGCCGGCGTCGATCGGCGTCCGCCAGCGCACCTTCAGGCCCTCGGCGGGCAGCGTCTCGACGATGCCGGTTTCCGTCCAGACGCCGCGGCGCCCCTTGCCCCGGTACTCGGGCCAGTCGTCCGCGTACGCGGCCGGCAGGGCAATCGCGAACACGGCCGCTGCGCAGAGCAGCGCCGTCAGGACCCGCGCGGGAAGGGTGGAACCATGCGGAAGAGATGTCGGCATCCCCGCATTGTAGTCAGAACAGCGACCCAGGTTGGTACCGGCCCGCGGAAAACGGCTGGCGAACCGAGCAGCGGCGGTCCCGGGGGTCCGTCGCGCTCGGAACGCAAGCCGGCGAACCGGCTATCATGCCGACATGCTCGACAGGCGCTTCAGGGATCTGTGGGAGCGGTTGCAGGGCAAGAAGCCCCACCCGCTTCCCGGCGACGAGGCTCCGGGGATGTGGATCTGGAACACATTGCGTGGCAGCGTCGGGGAAGGCGCCACCGAGCTCGGCCTCGACCCCGACGATCTCGCCGAGCGAATGAACCGTCTGGATGCGATCTACGATACCGCGGCCGACCGGCCCGGTGAGATTGCGAAGACCAAGCTTCATGAACTTGCCGAGCCTCACGGCAGGACAGGCCCCGACCTGGGCCGAGCAGTGGCCCGACGGGAAGCAGCCCGCAAGGCGAGCGACATCCAGCCGCTGATGGAAGGACTCAAGGCCGCCCTCCTGCGATGGCGAGGGGAATAGGGCAGGACGATGCAAGATCGGGCGTGGCGATCTCGATGGCCATCGCGGGTCGCGCCGATGACAAGGAGGCCGTCTACACGCTGCTCGACGATGACGACGAGTGAGCGACACAGTTGACGTGGCCGACGCTACGGCGTCACCAGGCGGACAGCCGGGAAGTACGTGCGGATCCGCGACGGATCGGCCGTGGCCAGCCGCCAGCCCATGATCTGTGCGTGGGCGCCGATGAAGAAGTCGGGCAGCGGAGCCCGCGGGGCGTCCTTGTCGGACTGTCGCTGCCGGCGCCGGCGGTACCGGAGGTAGGCCGCGGCGCACGCGGCCGCGGCGGCGGCCGGTACGTCGAGGATCTCCACACCCCAACTGCGTATGCGATCCGCGGCGGTCGCGGGCTGCGGCTCGCCAACGCAGATCTCCGCGAGGCACACGGCGTTGATGGCCGCTCCCTCCGTCGACGCGGCCTCCGCGATCGTTGAGCGTGCCCATTCCTGATACGGGGAGTCGTCGTCGGACGCGTAGATGAGGACGTTGGTGTCGAGGAGCAGCATGGCGAGCAGCTATCGCGTGATCCGCCGGAGTTCGTCCCACGAGAGTATTGGATGCAGAGGCGCGCGCGACATGGCCTCCAGGCACTCTTCCCGGCTCTTCGGGGGCCGGATGTCAGGCGGGCGCAGACGCACCAGCAGGTGCTGGTCGTCCCCCTGGCGTTGAACGTCGAAGACGTCACCGGGGTTGGCCCCAGCGATGACGACGCGTCGTTTGGCGTCTGCACGCGCTACCGCCATGGTGGGATTGTCCCACTCGTGCCGCGACACCGTCAAGCCGCGGCTCGGCCGTTGCGGGTCGGCGGAAGGAGGACAGCGCGATAGGGTCGTCGTTGGCGATGGCTCCGAGGCTGATAAGCTGAGCACCGCGTTGACGAGCGACCCCACGGCCACCCCCCACGATCGCCTCGGCAACCCCCGCTGGCAGACGCCGGCGCTGGTTCTGGCGGCGGCGTGCGCCATCGCGCTGATCGGCTTCGGTGCACGCTCGATCTTCGGGCTGTTCCTGGAGCCGATGACCACGGCGCGCGGCTGGGGGCGCGAGACGTTCGCGCTGGCCCTGGCGGTCCAGAACCTCATGTGGGGCGTCGCCCTGCCGTTTGCCGGGGCGCTCAGCGACCGGTTCGGGTCGCCGCGCGTGCTGGCGCTGGGGGCGCTGATCTACGCCGCCGGCATCTGGGGCATGACCGTCGCCGACAGCGCCGGCATGCTGCACCTGACGGCCGGCATCCTGGTGGGGGTCGGCGTGGCGTTCACCGCCTTTTCCATCGCACTCGCCGCCATGGCGAAGGTGGTGGGCCCCGAGCGGCGCTCGCTGGCCCTGGGATTGGGGACGGCGGCGGGGTCCGCCGGGCAGGTGGTCTTCTCGCCCCTCGGCCAGGCCTTCATCTCCGCCTACGGATGGCAGACCGCCCTGCTGCTGCTGGCCGGGTCGGTGCTCTTGATCCTGCCGCTGGCCTGCGTGCTGCCCGGCTCGCCGGCGGTTCGCGGCGAGGCGTCGCCGGCCGAGCTGTCCCTGCCGGCCGCGCTGCGCGAGGCGTTCGGCCACCGCGGGTATGCGCTGCTGACCACGGGCTTCTTCGTCTGCGGCTTCCACGTGGCCTTCATCACGGTCCATTTCCCCGCCTACGTGCGCGACCTCGGGCTGTCCGCCGCGGTGGGCGCGGGGGCAATCGCGGTCATCGGCCTGTTCAACATCATCGGCTCGTTCGCCTCCGGCGCCTTCGGCCAGCGCTGGAGCAAGAAGTGCGGGCTGAGCGCCATCTACGCTTCGCGTGCGGTCGCCATCACGGCGTTGATGCTGCTGCCGAAGACGGCCGCCGTCATCTACCTGTTCGCGGCCGTGATGGGCGTGTTGTGGCTCTCGACCGTGCCTCTCACCACGGGGATCGTCGGCCAGATCTTCGGCGTGCGCTACCTGGCCACGCTGTTCGGCGTGGTGTTCCTGAGCCACCAGCTCGGCAGCTTCCTCGGCGTGTGGCTGGGGGGGCGGCTCTTCGACGCCACCGGATCCTACGACGGCGTCTGGTGGGCCGGCGTCGTCCTGGGGCTCGCCGCGGCGCTGATTCACCTGCCGATCGACGAGCGGCCGATCGTCCGCCGCCCGGCGACGGTACCGGTTTCCGGCACGTACTGACGCGGAGAAGCCGAGCCGCCAGTCTGGCCATCACCGGGCAATCGCCCGCTCCGCTCCGCGTCGCCGCGGCCCGGCCTGGCCGGATTCCCGAACGCCGGCCCGCCGCGTCGCGCCGATTCGGCGTTGACCGCCTCGCCGGTCGTGTGAATACCATAGGCCCATTGCGGCGCCATCGTGCCCGCCGCCGGGGCGATTCCGCGCGGATGGCGGGTATTCCGGGCAGCATCGTCGCGCCCGGCAACCAGCAGCCCGTGGCGAGGCGCCGCAGGAGGTCACTGATGAGGAACGCCTGGGTGCTCCCAATCGTGCTGAGCCTGTCGGTCGCGACGGCGCTGGCGCAGACCGCCGACGAGCTCGTCGGCGACCCGCAGACCCCCGAGGACGTCATCACGCACAGCATGGGCTACGACCGCAAGAGCTACAGCCCGCTGGCGCAGATCGACCGGTCCAACGTGCACCGGCTGGTGCCCGTCTGGCGCACGAGCCTGATGAACGACTTCGGCGAGCTGGCCACGCCGGTGGTGTACGACGGCGTCATCTACGCCATCAACGGGCGCTGGACGTTCGCCATCGACGTCGACACCGGGCGCCAGATCTGGCGCACGCCGGTGGTCCTCGAGGAGGGAACGCGCCGCACGCCGTTCAACCGCGGCGCACCGGTCCTCTACGAGGGCAAGCTGTTCCGCGTCACGCTCGACAACCACGTGGTCGCGCTCGACATGGCGACGGGCGAAGAGGTGTGGAAGCAGAAGTTCGCCGAGGGGAGCGAGGGCTACTACGCGACGGGCGCGCCGGTGGTGGCGGGCGGCGTGCTGATCTCGGGGATGTCCGGCGGCGAGTCCACGACGCGCGGATTCCTCGACGGCTGGGATCCGGAGACCGGGGAAAAGCTGTGGCGCCGCCACACCATTCCCGCGCCGGGCGAGCCCGGGTCGGAGACGTGGCCGGCGGACACCGACGCGTGGCAGTTCGGCGGAGCGCCCACGTGGCGGACCGGCTCGTACGACCCGGAGCTGGACCTCGTCTACTGGGGCACCGGGAACGCCGCCCCCTGGGACCCGCGGGCGCGCGGCGAGCTGGACAGCCTGTACGCGTCCAGCGTCATCGCGGTGCGGCCCGCCACGGGCGAGATCGTCTGCCACTACCAGTACACGCCCAACGACGCCTACGACGTGGACGGCGCCGACGAGCACGTGCTGGCCGACATCGAGGTCGACGGCCGGCTCCGCCAGGTGATGATCCAGGCCAACAAGAACGGCTTCCTGTACGTGCTCGATCGCACCGACTGCAGCCTCATCGCCGCGCATCCCTACGTCAGGGTCAACTGGGCCACGCACATCGACCTCGAGACCGGCCGGCCCGTGCTGACCGACCTCTACGAGCGCATCCTCTCCGGCGCGCAGGTCGCCATCTGGCCGTCGCGCGGCTCGAACGCCGTGCCGATCGCGTTCAATCCGGACACCGGCCTGGTCTACACGAGCGCGTGGCACGTGCCGCGCATCGTGCAGCTCGAGGAGCCGCGGGAGCGGGTCATCGGCGGGCGCGCGATCGGCATGTCCAGCCGGTTCCCCGACTTCGAGCCGGGCGAGCTGCTCGGCCACCTGGTGGCGATCGATCCGCTGACCGGCGAGAAAAAGTGGGAAGTGCCGATGATCGACTTCCCGAACTCCGCGGGCATGCTGGCGACGGGCGGCGGGCTGGTGTTCACCGGCAATCTGACCGGCGAGTTCATTGCGCTCGACGAGGCCACCGGCGAGACGCTGTGGGAGTTCCAGACCGGCTCGAGCATCAATTCCACGGCGATCACCTACACGCGCAACGGGCGGCAGTACGTGAGCGTGGCCTCGGGACTCGGCGGCGGCCTCGCCAACCGCTACGTGCGGGGCAGGATGCCGACCGGCGGCTCGCTGTTCACCTTCGCGCTGATGCCGGAGTAGGCGCGCCGCGGGGTTTCGCGCGCCGGCGCCGCTACTGCTCGAACCGCGCGTCCTTGAGGCGGAAGCCGGCGGCCAGCTCGGGGTCGTCCTCCACGCCGAGGACGCGGCGGGCGATGTATTCGCCGAGGACCGGGCCGAACTTGAACGCCTCGGCCGAGCCGCCGCCGAGCAGCCAGACGTTGTCGAAGTCGGGGTGGCGGTCGACGATGAAGTTCTGGTCGACGCTCATCTCGTAGTGGCAGGCGCGGGTCTCGTTGAGCGGGGCGCCGGCGAGATCCGGGAAGTGCCGGTCGAGGATCTCGCGCGGGCGCGCGTGCGCCTCCGGCGGGATCCAGCGGTCGCTCGTGTCGGGATCCGCCGGCGGACGGCCGCCGATGCGGACGCGGAAGCCACGGTGGTCGGGCGGGAGCGCGGGCCAGCCGGTGCAGCCCGGCACGCCGTAGCTCGGCATGTGCGGGTGGGAGAAGCGCGTGTCGCCGGGCGGCACCGCGAAGTAGAACACGTGCCCGACGGGGTTGCGCAGGCGCCGCCCCATCAGTTCCGGAAACACCTTGGGGAACCAGGGGCCGCAGGCGAAGACGACGATGCCCGCGGAGATGGCGTCGCCGCCGTCGAGCGCCACCGTCCCGAGCGTTGCGCCGGCCCGGTCGCCGGGCGCCGCGCGGCCGATGCGCACGGTGCCGCCCTCCTCCTCAAACACCCGCGCCACCGACTCCATCGCGCGGCGCGCGCGCACGACGCCGGCCCGGGGCTCGTGCAGCGCGAGCCCGAGATTGTCGAAGCGGATCCACGGCCAGCGGTACGCCACCTCGTCGGGCGTCAACACCTCGTGGGGCACGGCCAGCGCGTCCCAGTGGCTGCGCGTGGTCTCGAGGTAGGGTCCCGACTGCTCGCGCAGGATGAGGTCGCCCGTCTGGAAGAACAGCCGCGGGAGGAGCCGGTCGCGGCCGCTCTCGTCCCACTCGATCCACCTGCGGATGGCGTCGTTGGCCCAGCGTGTCCAGAGGCGCCCGTGGGGCCGGTCGCCGTACGACGACCGCACGCCGCGCGTCTCGCCGCCGGAGGTCTGGCGGGAGTTGCCCGGGCCGTAGGCATCCACCACGGTTACGCGCGCGCCGAGCCGCTGCAGGTGCAGTGCGGTCCAGAGACCGAACGTGCCGGCCCCGACCACGACGACGTCAGGGGAGCTGAGGTTCTGACCGGCGGCCGCAACCGAGCGCGCGCGCGCCGCGGCGCCGGGCGGCCCGGCGCCGACCCCGATGGCCAGACCGGCTGCGGCGGTGGTGGTGAGGAACCGGCGTCTGTCGACTGCCATGGCGCGACCGGAACGCACCACGCAATCTGGGGGGCGGCGCGGAACGAATCCCGCACCGCCCGCTCGGGACGTGGCGCGGTGTCCCTACCGCGCTTCGGGCTCCCTCAGGATGTCCGGCGGGCTGGGCGCCGCGCCGAGCTGCCGCAGCAGCGCCGCCGTCGTGTCCGACTTGATGTAGTTGCCACCGGTGTGGATGCCCTCGGCGATGACCAGCGGCGTCCACTCGCGGTGGTTCCTGGCGTCCATCTCGGCGCCCCGCTCGACCAGGAACTGCACGATGGAGTCGGCTTGCTCGCGCCACGCCGCGCCGTGCAGCGCGGTGTCGCCGGCCGCGTTCACGGCGTTCACGTCCGCGCCGAGCTCGACGCACAGCGTGACCGCCCGCAGGGCCTCGCCCTCCGCCGAGCGCGTGATGCCGGGCGCGTGCCCCACGCCGGCGGCCACCATCAGCGGCGTCGTGCCGTTGTCGGTGGGGATCAGCGGGTCGGCGCCGTGCGCGAGCAGCTCGCGCATCACGTCCACGTCGTTGGCCTTGGCCGCGATCAGGAACGGCGTCGCGCCCTTCATGTTGCCGAGGTGGCCCTTCACCTGAATGCCGAATCCCGGCGTGCGATCGGTCTTGACGTCGAGATCCGCCCCGTGGGCGATCAGCAGCCGCACGGCGCGGAGCCGGTCCGGATCGCGCAGCCCGCCGAACGCGCTCCACTGGTTGCCCTCGACCACCCCGTTCGACAGGTCGTTCAGCTCGGTGTCCCACTTGCCGGCCGCCCAGTGCAGCGGCGTGAAGCCGGGTCCGAGGTTGGGGTCGGCGCCCTGGTCGAGCAGGAACTCGGTGTACTCCAGGTGGCGCCGGATGGTGGCGATGACGAGCGCCGTCGTGCCGTCCGCCGCCGCCGCGTTGACGTCCGCGCCGGCGGCCAGCAGCACGTCCGTCGTCTCGCGGTAGCCTTCGCGGGACGCGAGCAGCAGCGCCGTGTAGCCGGTGGTCGTCCGCGCGTCCACCTCGGCGCCGCGGCCCAGCAGCAACCGGACCACCTCCGTGTGGCCCTCCCAGGCGGCCCACATCAGGGCGGTCTGGCCGCGGGCGAGCTCCGCCGCGTTGACGTCCGCACCGCGATCCAGCAGCGGCCGCACCGCCGCCGGCACGCCCGTGCGGGCGCAGGTCATGAGCGCCGTCTCGCCGTTCGTCTGCGCGCCGAGCGGGTCGGCGCCGGCCTCGAGCAGCCGCTCGACCATCCCCGGGCTGGCGTTGATGCAGGCCAGCGTAAGGGGCGTCACGCCGTAGCGGGTGGCCGCGTTCGCGTCCGCGCCCGCCGCGAGCAGCAGGCCGGCGATCTCCGCGTGGTTCCACTGCGCGGCCCAGTGCAGCGGCGTGAAGCCGTCGCCGCCGGTCTCGTTCACCGGCACGCCCGCCGCCAGCAGCGCCCGTACCGCCGCGCTGTCCTGGTGCCGGACGGCCTCGGTCAGACGCGCGTCGGCGGCCGCGCCCGCCAGGCTCGCGCCGGCCAGCAGCAGGACGACCGCCCCGATTGCTCGTCGCATGTCGATGTGCATCGTGGTCACCCTCAGACGTTGGACACGATCGGCAGCTCGCCCGTGCTGTCGCCCAGACTCTCGGCCGGGACCCCCATCTTCTCGAGCAGCGTCAGATGCAGGTTCGCCAGCGGGGTGCCCTCCGGCGCCTGCATGTGGCGGCCGCCCCTGATCGTGCCGCCGCCGCCGCCGGCCACCACGATCGGGAGCTCCAGCGGATCGTGGGCGTTGCTGTTCCCCATGCCGGCGCCGTAGAGGATCATCACCTGGTCCAGGAGCGAGGCGTCGCCGTCCTGGGTCGTGCGGAGCTTCTCGAGGAAGCGCGCGAAGATCCCCATGTGGAGGGTGTTGATCCGGGCCAGCTTCTCGATCTGCTCGGGACGGTGGCGGTGGTGCGACACGGGGTGATGCGGCTCGGCGACCCCCACCTCCGGGTAGGTGCGCACGCTCTTCTCGCGGCCGTAGAGGAACGTGGAGACGCGGGTGAGGTCGGCCTGGAACGCCACCAGCATCAGGTCGAACATCAGGCTGGCGTACTCCTCGAAGCCGGACGGGATGCCGGCCGGCTGCGCCACCTCGGGCAGTCCGCGGTCGCTCTGCGACTCGGCGATCTGGATGCGCCGCTCGATGTCGCGCACCGAGTCGAGATAGCCGGCCAGCTTGGAGCGGTCGCCGCGGCCGAGCTTGCGCACCAGGTCCGTGAGCTCGTCGTTCACCGAGTCGAGGATGCTGCGGTCCATCCGCAGCGCGCGCAGCCGCGCCTCGCGGCCGGTGCTGCCCACCGCGCCGAACAGGTTCTCGAACACGGCGCGCGGATTGGTCTCCATCGGCATCGGCGTGTTGGCGTCGCGCCAGGCGAGCGTGGCGCTGTAGGCGCAGCCGTAGCCGTCCTCGCACTGGCCCACCAGCTCGTTGGCTTCCAGCGACAGCTCGAGCGAGGGGAGCTGCGTGTCCTCGCGCAGGGCGCGGGCGGCGAGCTGGTCCATCGACACGCCGACCTCGAGGGTCGTGTTCGTGCCGGAGGCCTTCACGGCGTGCGCGCCGGTCAGGTACGCCGCCTGGCAGCGCGAGTGGTCGCCGTCGCCCTCGTTCAGCCGCTGCTTGGCTTCCTGGTTGGCGGTGCCGCTGACGACCAGCACGCGGTCCTGCACGGGCGCCAGCGGCGACAGGATCGGCGTGAGCTCCAGGCTGCCCTCGGCGGCCGGCGTCCAGTTCGGCATGCTCATGCCGTTGGGCACGTAGACGGCGCCGAGCCGCTTGATGGGACGCGCCGCGCTGTTGCGCACCGCGGCGAAGGCCGGCACCATGCTGTCGAGCAGCGGCAGCGCGATGGTCGCGCCGAGACCCCGGAGCGCCGTGCGGCGCGACAGGTACTTCTTCGTAATCACCATCTGGAACCCCTCTTCCGCAATGCCGATCGGGATGACGGCACGGCTGCCGCTACTGCTGCGCGACGGTCATGACCTCGCGCGCCTTCCGCATCTGAAACGGTTGACTCCTGGCGATGCCCAGGACGAGCGACGACCAGCGGTAGTCGTCGGCCGCGGCGTCGCGCATGATCGCGCGCACCGCCGGCATGTCGTAGTGCTGCACCGCACGCCCGAGCGCGTAGGTCAGCAGTCGCTCGGTGAAGTTGTGGACGAACTCCTCGCGGTGCGCCAGCAGCGCCTGCCGGAACTCGCCCGGATTGCCGAACGTCGTGCCGTCCGGGAGCGCTCCCGAGGCGTCGATCGGCGTCGCGCCGTCCGTGGTCCGCCACTGCCCGATGCCGTCGAAGTTCTCGAGCGCGAACCCGAGCGGGTCGATCCGCGCGTGGCAGGCCGCGCAGGCGGGGCTGCGGCGGTGCGCCGCCATCCGCTCGCGCATCGACGCCGGCGCGTGACCCGGCGCGTCCGACTCCTCGAGGGCGGGCACGTCGGCCGGCGGCGCCGGCGGCGGCGCGCCGAGGATGTTGTCGAGCAGGTACTTGCCGCGCACCACGGGCGACGTGCGCGTGGCGTACGACGTGACGGTCAGCACGCTCCCGTGGCCCAGCAGGCCGGCCCGATTGGGATCGCTCATCGGAACGCGCCGGAAGTGCGCCCCGTAGACGTTCGGGACGCCGTAGAAGCGGGCCAGCCGCTCGTTCAGGAACGTGTAGTCGGCCGTCAGCAGCTCCTCGAGCGGCCGGTCGTCGCGCATCTGGCTCTCGAGAAACAGCTCCGTCTCGCGCTGGAAGAACTCGCGCAGGTTGTCGTCGAACTCGGGATACGTGCTCGCGTCGGGATCCACCGCCTGCAGGTTCCGCACGAGCAGCCACTGCCCCCCGAAGTTCCTCGTCAGCGCCGCGGCCCGGGGATCGGACAGCATGCGGCGCACCTGCGCCTCCAGCGCGTCCGGGTCCCGCAGCTCGCCGCGCGCCGCGGCGTCGAGCAGCGCATCGTCCGGGATGCTGCTCCACAGGAAGAACGACAGGCGCGAGGCCAGCTCCACGTCGCTGATCGCGTACACGGCGTCCGCCGCCAGGTGCGCCGGATCGCGCTCGATGCGGAACAGGAACTCCGGCGAGATCAGCAGCCGCGTGAGCGCCTCCTGGATGCCGCGCTCGAAGCCGCCCTCGGCGTGCCCGCCGCGGTAGAAGCGCAGCAGCGTCGCGATGTCCGCGTCGGTCACCGGGCGCCGGTAGGCCCGCCGCGCAAGCGCCTCCAGAATCTCCCGTGCGCACGGCTCGCCGTCCTCGCCCGCGGCGGGGTGGCAGATGAAGATCCGCCGCCGGCTCGGCGTGTCGCCCGGGCCGGTGGGATCGAACGGGCCCTCGAGCCGCACGTAGTCGATGTCCATGCGCGGGGCCTCGTAGGTGGAGCTCGTGTGCCGCGGCGGGAGCAGCGTCGGCGCCGGCCCCTCGGTGAGGACGCTCTTGCCGACGAACGCGACCCCGAGCGTGTGCATCCCGGCCGTCACGGGGAAGCGCACGTTGAGCGCCTCGTCCGCCGCCAGGTCGTAGCGGGAGGTGCGGTAGTAGCGGTCGGTCTGCTCGCACTCCGGCGCATCCGAGTCGGCGCAGCCGCCGCCGATGCGGAAGCGCGTGACGGGCGCGCCGTCGAGCAGCACGTCGATCTCCTCGCGCGTGGCGATGGCGCGAATCTTCGAGTTCGTGAAGTTCTTGCCCAGCCGGACCTTGACGACGTAGTCGCCGTCGAGCGGAAAGTAGTGGCGGATGGCCGTCCCGCCGCGCGTGCCGTAGGGCAGGTCCTCGTTCATGCGCTCGTCCTGCCGCAGGCCGCGCGACAGGTCGAAGGTCTCGATGCCGGGACCGATCGTCGGATCGCCGACGGCGAGCCGGCTGATCTTGCGCGCCGCGACCAGGTAGCGCTGCAGCAGCGTCGGCGACATCGAGAGAACCTCTGCGATGTTGTCGAGGCCGTGGTCCGACTCGTCGGGCGGCAGCAGCGTCGCGGGATCGATCTCCAGCGCGAGCAGGTCGCGAATCGCGTTGCCGTACTCGAACCGGTTCAGGCGGTGGTCGGCCGGCCGGCCCGGGTTCGGGTGCGCCGCGGCCTCGCGGTCGAGCTCGCTCTCGAGCCAGGCGACGAAGGCGTCGAGCACGTGCTCGTCCGGGCGGTTGCGTCCGGTCGGCGGCATCGCGCCGCTGCGCACCTTGCGCACCACCTTCTCCCAGGTCGCGCCGTCCGCCCTGATGTGCCCGGCGTCGGCCCGGTCGAGCAGCAGGCCCGCCGTCTGCAGCCTCTCGTTGTGGCACGTGACGCAGTATTGGTCGAGGAGGGCGCGGGCGTCCGGCGGCGCCTCCGGTGGACCGGCCGCGTGCAGGGCCGCCGGCAGGTGACAGGCCAGCGCCAGCACGACGACACACCCGCACGACACGACGCGTGTCAGTCTCAGCATCCCGCTCTCCTCAAGCGAACCCGCGGAGCCGCAATACGCCTTCATGCGCGATGCTAGCACGCCGGCCGCGACTGTCAAGTCCGCAAGGCGCGCACAGCGCGCCTCGGCGGTAGCGGCGCGGGGCGGTGGCGTCCCCGCAAGCGGACGCCGGGCGTTCGGGGCGCAGCCCCGTCTGAAGGAAGCCCGGGTCAGGACTGCGCCGGCAGCCTGAACGCGAGCAGCTCGCCCGAGTAGTTCCCGCCGCTGACGGCCACGACGAGGTACTGCCGCCCGTCGTGCATGTAGGTCATCGGCGAGCCGCTCTGCGGGGCCGGCATGTAGACCGCGCCGACCTCCGCGCCGGTGGCCTTGTCGTACGCCCGCAGCATGGCGCCGCGCCGCCCGGACGGCGTCCGGAAGTAGCCCATCTCGCCGGAGATGACGAGGGTCTTCGTGACCAGGACGCCCGGCGCGCCCGTGCGGCCGGTGCGCGGGATGTCGACGCCGGCCAGCGCCGGGTGGTTGCGTACGAAGTCCGGGGTCTCGCCGTGCGGGATCTGCCACAGGATCTCGCCCCGGTCCATGTCGATCGCGCTGATCCGGCCCCACGGCGGCTTCAGCAGCGGCAGGCCCCGCACGGTCGTCCGGGCGTTGCCGCTCGCGCCGCCGCCCCGGCCGCTGACCACGCGTTGCCCGCCGCCCACCTGCGACCCGGCGCCGGCGGTGCGGCGGGGCCCGGTGATGGCGTTGCCCTGGATGTACTCCAGGTCCGACTGGCCCGGATCGGGGGGGACGAGCCCGAGCGCGCTGAACGCGGCGCTCGACGGCACGTAGATGATGCGGGTTTCCGGATCGTACGCCCCGCCCGGCCAGTTCGTCCGGGACGGACGGATGAAGGTGCCCAGCGGACCCTCCCGGCGGCTGACGACCGGCGGCGTGAAGATCGGGCCCATCCGGTAGCGCGACGCGACCTCCAGCGCCTCGGCCCGCAGCTCGGGCGTGAAGTCGATCAGGTCGTCGACGGTGACGCCCTGCCGGTCGTAGGCGGGCGGCCGGGTCGGGAACGGCTGCGTCGGCGAGTACCACTCGCCCGGGACGTCGCCGGCCGGCACCGGCCGCTCCTCGATCGGCCAGACGGGCTCGCCCGTCTCGCGGTCGAAGACGTACAGGAACACCTGCTTGGTCGCCTGCGCCACCGCCTTGATCGGCCGTCCGTCGACCGTGATGTCGATCAGCATCGGCGCGCAGGGGATGTCGTGGTCCCAGATGCCGTGGTGGACGAGCTGGAAGTGCCACTTCCGCTCCCCCGTGTACAGGTCGACGGCCACCAGGCTCTCGGCGAACAGGTTGTCGCCGGGCCGGTTGCCGCCGTAGTAGTCGGACGTCGGGGCCTCGACGGGCAGGTACGCGATGCCCAGCTCCTCGTCCACGGAGATCTGCGCCCAGACCCCGGTGTTGCCCGTGTAGACGGCCGAGTCGTTCAGCCAGGTCTCGCGCCCGAACTCGCCCGGCTGCGGGATGGTGTGGAAGATCCACAAGCGCTCGCCCGTCCGCACGTCGAAGCCGCGGACGTAACCCTTCGTGTTGCGCCGGCTGCGCGGGTTGCCGCCCGTTCGGAAGGCGGCGCCCACGATGACCACGTCGCCCGCGACCGTCGGGGTGGCGTGCAGCCCGACTTCGCCCGTGACCGGATCGATGTCCTGGTCGTTGTTCAGCTTGAGATCGACGATGCCGTCCTGCCCGAAGCCGGGGACCGGCCGCCCGGTCCGCGCCGCCAGGGCGATCAGCCGGTAGCCCGGGGTGACGTACAGGATGCGCTCGTCGCTGCCGTCGCTCCAGTACGCCAGCCCGCGTCCCGACAGCCGCCGCGGCGCCGCCTCGCCGCGCGCCCCCTCGTGGAGGCTGTAGGTCCACAGCAGCTCGCCCGTGCCGGCGTCGAGCGCGGCGACCGAGCGCCGCGAGCCGGCCGTCGAGTAGACGACGCCGTTCACCATCAGCGGCGTCGACTGGAACTGGTACTCCGGGACCGGGCCCAGGTTGTCCGTCTTGAACCGCCAGGCGATCTCCAGCTCGTCGAAGTTCCCCGCGTCGATCTGGTCGAGCGCGGCGTAGCGGGTGTGGCCGAGGTCGCCGCCGTACGTCGGCCACTCGCCGCCGGGGGCGCCGGTCTGGGCCCCCAGCGGGGCGCCGGTCGCCAGCAGCACCAGAACCACGGGCAGGCAGCAGGCAGGTGGACGGGCCGCGCGTGTCATGTTCGGCCTCCGTGGCGACGGGTCGAGGTGCATCGCGATCGGACGAACGTGGTCGGGGCGCCGAGATTCGAACTCGGGACCTCCTGCGCCCAAGGCAGGCGCGCTACCGGGCTGCGCTACGCCCCGACCGCCCGATCTTCTCACACCTCGGGACGCGGGTGTGGCCCGGCGGCCGATTCGGATCCCCGCAGGAATCTTTGAGAGATCAAAAATCGTGCTTACTTTGAATTAACCTGTTGTTAACATGCGCGAAACATTGCGGCGGCGCAGGGAGCGGCCGCCGTCTCCGAAGGGGGGGTGATCATGCGACTGACTGGTCTTCTGCTCTGTCCGGTGGGTGCGATTCTGCTTGCGACCGCGCCGTTGCTGCAAGCGGCGGCACCTGCCAGCCAACAGGCGACGCCGGCGGTCGACGACCGCGCCACGGAGGCGCAGGAGGCCAGCGGGGCGCTGATCCTGAGCGAGCCGGGCGACGTCGAGATCAACATCTGGATAACGCCGACGGCGAACAGCCGCGAGCTGCGCGTCCAGGCCGATTCCGGTTCGATACGGCGCGACATCAGCATTGGCCTCCACGGCCTCGACTCGCCGCAGCAGCACAGCTTCACCTGGTGGGCGCTGCCCGCGGGCGAGTACGAGATCGTCGGCGAGCTGGTGGGCAGCGACGGCGCCAGCGAGATCGTCGTTCGCAGCGAGCTCAAGGTCCTGGGGCAGTAGTAACATGAGGCCCATGCCCCGACGACCGATCCTGCTGCCGTCGTTAGCGGCGGCCGCGCTCTCCGTGCTGCTGCACCCGTCGCCCGCCGCGGCCCAGACAGCGCCCGCCGGCTGGACGGTCCCGCACACCGCCGCCGGCCGGCCCGACCTGCAGGGCGTCTGGCTGAGCCGGAGCGCGACGCCGCTGGAGCGGCCCGCGGCCCTGGCGGACCGGGAACGGCTGACCGACGCCGAGGTCGCCCAGCTCCGGCAGCGCGCCGACCGTCTCTTCGCGAACGGGAACAGCGACTTCGCGGCGGGCGACAACCTGTTCCTCGCCGCCCTCGCGGACGTCGACCGCTACGTCAACCCGCGCGCCACCTGCACCTCCCTGGCGATGCTGGAGCGCGAGTTCGACAACCGCACCTCGCTCATCGTCGATCCGCCCGACGGGAGGATCCCGCCGCTGACCGCCGCGGCGGAGGCCCGCCGGCGCGCCGCCGCCGCCGCGGAAGAGCACCCGGCCGGCCCGGAGGACCTCTCCACCTGGGTGCGCTGCCTGACCCGCGGCCTGCCCCGCCTGGGCGGGACCTCGGGGTCCGGGATCTACGGCTACTACCAGATCTTCCAGACGCCGGGACACGTCGTCCTCGCCATGGAGACCATCCACGACGCACGCATCATTCCGCTCGACGGGCGCCCGCACCTGCCCGGCCGCATTCGGCAGTGGCTCGGCGACTCGCGCGGGCGCTGGGAGGGCGACACGCTGGTCGTCGAGACCACGAACTTCTCCGCGCGGGCAAGCGTGCTGGGCTCCGACCGCAACCTCCATCTCGAGGAGCGCCTCACGCGCGTCGCCCCCGACACGCTCAGCTACGAGGTCACGCTGACCGATCCGACGGCCTGGACCGCGCCGTGGACGGTGCGCATGCCGCTGACGCGCACGGACGAGCCCATCTACGAGTTCGCGTGCCACGAGGGCAACCACTACGGGATGATCGGCATCCTGGCGGGCGAGCGTGCGGTGGAGGCGGCGACCGGCGCCCGGGGCGAGCGCTGACGGCGCGTCACTCTTCCAGCAGCCCGCGGTGGAACCCGGCGGCGACCAGTTGCTCCCGGCAGAACTCGGCCTGGCTGTCGGCCACGTAGAACGCCGCGCCGTTGCGGGGTCCGAACAGGATGCTCGCGCGGTACGGCTCGACCTGGACGACGTAGTCCACGCCGTTGCCCGTGAGCAGCTCCTCCACCGCCTTCGCCTCGGCGAGCGTGCCGGCGATGTACACGCGCTCGAGCTCGTGGTGGGCGAGTGCTTCCGGGTCGACGTGCGCCACGGCCAGCCGATTATAACGATTGTGTTTCGGAGCCGGGTCGAACGTGGCACAATGGGCGAGGCCGTTTCGCGAACGTGGAGGGAGCGCGTGGCGCGTGGTTCAGTCCGGATCGTGATCGTCGTGCTCGCGGCAACCTTCGTGGCCTCGGCCGCCCTGGGCCAGTGGCGCGGCTGGAGCCGCTACCCCCCGCGCATGCGACCTGCCGACCACGTCGACGCGGGGTTCTCCTTCTGTCGGCTGATGTACACCAGCAACCGGCGCGAGCGCTCCGGGCGCGGCTGGTCGACCGACTATCCGTATGCCGACATCAACTTCATGATCCGCCTGTCGGAGCTGACGTCCACCCACGTCGATCTCGACCGGGTCGGCGAGCCGAACCACTGGGTCGTGACCATCGCCGACGACTCGCTCTACAGTTGCCCGTTCCTCATGACGTCCGACGTGGGGACCATGAGCCTGAGGCCGGTCGAGATCGTCCGCCTCCGGGACTACCTGCTCAAGGGGGGCTTCCTCTGGGTGGACGACTTCTGGGGCACGCGGTCCTGGCAGCAATGGTCCGGCGAGATCGGGAAGGTCCTGCCGCCCTCCGAGTACCCGATCAGGGACCTGCCGCTCGATCACCAGTTGTTCCGGACGATGTTCCACATCCTCGAGGTGCCCCAGATCACGAACATCCACTTCTGGCGCTGGTCCGGCGGCGCGACGACGTCCGAGCGAGGAAATGACAGCGCCGTCCCGCACTTCCGGGGAATCATGGACGAGAGCGGCCGGCTGATGGTGGCCATGACCCACAACACCGACATCCAGGACGCCTGGGAGCGCGAGGGCGAGGATCCCCGTTTCTTCGATCGCTTTTCGCCCGACGGCTACCAGTTGGGCATCAACGTGCTGCTCTACACGATGACGCACTGACCGGCGCGGCCGCCAGCGCGGCGAGCGCGAAGACCCGGGGGTACAGCGTCTCGGAGTACCAGAGCCTGGCGAAGTAGAGGCCGATCGGGGTTGTCGCGGTGCGCCGGCCGCCGTCGGTGGCGTCCGCCAGCCACCGCACGCCGCGCGTGACGGCGGCGTCGACGCCCGGGTGCGAGGGAGTTCGCGGCAGCCGCCGGCAGACCGCCAGGGCGGAGACCGCAAGGGCGGTTTCCTCGATGGACGGCGCGACGCCGGGCGCGCCGCCCCAGCCGCCGTCGTCTCCCTGCGCGTCGACGAGCCAGCGGACGGCCCGCCGCTCCGCCGCGGGGATCGACTCGGCATCCGACAGCGCCGCGAGCCCTTCGAGCACCCGCGCCGTGCCGTAGACCGGGTTGGCCTCGTCGGGGGCGGCCTGGTTGCCGAACCAGAGCGGGACCCACGCGCCGTCGGGCTGTTGCGCCTGCGCCAGAAACCTGACCGCGCGCCGTGTCGCGTGCTCGGTGCGGCGCTGCAACCCCGCCGGCAGCACCGGCCGCCACGCCGTCCAGGCCCGCAGGGTGTGGGCGGTCAGGTCCGGGCTGCTGCGGTCGAACGGCAGCGCCCCCCAGCCGCGGCAGAACGTCGGTATGCCGCCGTCGGCATTCTGCAGGTCGAGCAGCCAGCCGCTGCCGGCGCGGGCGGCCTCGTGGTGCTCGGCGTCCTCCGGGTCCAGGGCGTGCAGCGCAAGCAGCGCCCCGGGGGTGTCGTCGGCGTCGGGGACGCCCCCGGGCAGGTCGGTCCACGCCCAGCCGCCGGGGGCGGCGTCCGTGTACACGTGCCGCTCGCGGTACTGCTGATCGACCAGCCAGCGGCGCAGGGCCGCCCGCTCGCGGGCCGGTAGCCGATTGCGCCAGTCGGGCAGGCGCGCCAGCGCGTTGACGCTCAACGTCGTCACCCAGGTGGCCAGGTTCGTGTCGATGGGCCAGCTCCCGTCGGCGCGCACGGAGCGCTCCAGAAACGCCGCGCCCCGGTCCACCACCGGGTGCGTCGACTCGCCGGCGGCCACGAGACTCATGACGACGAAGCTGGTCAGCGGCGCCGCCTCCAGGAAGCCGCCGCCGCGCGGCTGTATCGCCTCCAGCCGGCGCAGGGTGCGGCGGCGCGCCGCCAGGCGCACGAGGCGCGTCAGGGGATTGCGCGTGGGCCGCTGCCGGTGACGGGCCTGTCCGATGGCGATGAGCGCCGGCAGCGCGTAGCTGACGACCGGCAGCCGCAGCCAGCGGTACCACGCGTGGGGGACGGCGGCCAGCTCGAACGGGAGCTGCGGCACGTGGCGCCAGCCGCGGCCGATGGCGCCGTCGGCCGGCGCACCCGCGCCGCGCGCGCCGGCGGGCGGGCTCGGCTCGGCGCTCCGCTCGTCCGCATCCAGGAGCCCGGCCAGGGCCAGCACGGTGAGAATCGGGACCGAGAACGTGCGGTCCTTGCCGTAGCGCCGTCTGATCGTGTGCGCCAGGGCGCGCGGCGTCAGGCTGCCGGCGACGCGCAGCATCCAGTTGCGCGCCTTCTCGACAGGCGCGCTGCAGGCCGGATCCCCGTCGCCCGCAATGGTCAGGGCCGCCCAGCAGAGGGCGGTCGTGCTGACGTTGCTGGGGCTGTCGGTCGTGTCGCCCCAGCCGCCGTCGGCGTTCTGCGTCCGCACCAGCCACGCGACGCCGCCGCGGGCGAGGGGGCCGAGCCCCGGCCGCGGCCGATGGCGGTCGACCAGCGTGAGCGCGATGACCGCGGTGGCGGTCGAGAGCGCGGACGACGACAGCTCGCCCTCCCAGTGGCCCGTCGCGTTGCGCATCGCCAGCAGGTCGGCGGCCAGCCGGTCGCGGGCGTCCCGCCACTCCTCGCGTCCGCGCGGCGCGGGCGCGCTCGACGCGGCGGGCGGCGGTTCCGGCGGAGGCTGGCCGGCCGGGTGCGCGCTCACAGGCTCAGGTGTCCCAGCGCGAGGAGCGCGTAGAAGGTGTACTCGCAGTCCTGCACGTCGTCCCCCCAGCTTCCGTAGAAGCCGCCGGAGTTGGTCCAGAGGCTGTCGACGAAGTCGAGGCACGGCTCCCGGATCGGCTCGAGCGGGGCGTGGGCGCCGGCGAGCGCGTGCAGGGCCGTGGCGGTCGAGAGCAGATCGGGCAGCGGCGTCGATGGCGACGCGCAGAACCCGCCGGCAGGCGCGTGGCGCGCCAGCAGCCACTCGGCCGCCTGCCGATCGGCCGGCCGGGAAAGGCGCCGCTGCACGGTCACCGCCGCGGCGGTCGGCGGCGTCAGGCCCTTCGGCACGCCCGGCTGGTTGCCGTACCCGCCGTCGGCCGCGCGCAGGGCGGCCAGGCATTCGAGGAGACGGTCGGGCTCTTCGAGCGTGGCGCCGAGGTCCTCGTACGCGCCCAGGGCCAGGAAGCAGCCGTACGCCGTGCCGTGGCTGGCCCCGTCCGTCGGGCTGTAGCCGCCGTCCGGCGTGCGGTAGGTCTCGATCCGGGCCAGCAGCGCGGCGGCCGGCGCCTGGCTCGCGGCCCCGATGTCGGCCCAGCAGCGGGCCAGGCAGGCGGTGTGCACGAAGTCCAGCCCGGCCGGGTCGGCGTGCCGCTCGAGGTACCGCCGCACGTCGGCGGCCGGCAGGTCGCGGCTGAGGGCGGTGAGCGCTTCGAGGCCGAAGACGGTGTAGTACAGGTCGCTCGCGCCGTCGCGATCCTGGAAGCCGCCGTCCGGATTCAGCCTGGTGGAGAGGAAACCCGCCGTCAGGTCCGCCGCGTCACCGAGCAGCGTCGGCGACAGTCTGGCTACCTGCAGCATTTCGAGCCTCAAACTCACTGCACCAGCCCTGAATCTCGACGCTGAAGATCTTGCCGATGACCCGCCGGAGCAGTCCCTTGAGGCTGGGATTGGTCAGCCCGGGCAGGCAGCGGATCGCCTCCTCCTTGTAGCCCTCCATCAGGCGGCGGCTGCGGCCCGCGGCGTCGAAGTGCGCGAGCAGCTCGCGCACCTCGTCGGAGCGGCCGTCGACCGCCTGCTCGCGGCGCCAGGCCGCCTCGAGGGTGGCCCTCGCGTCCGGCTCGGACTTGGCCTGCTCGAAGCCGACGGCGAGCGGCAGCGACGGGCGCAGCGCGGCGACGTCGTCCGGCGCGTCGGGGGACGGCTCGAGGTCGTCCAGGTCGTCGCGGATCTGGTACGCGATGCCCAGCGCGTCGCTGTAGGTCCGCAGCTTGTCGAAGACCTCCGCGTCGGCCCGGGCGCAGGCTGCGCCGAGCTCGAGCGCCACGCCGAAGGCCGGCGCGGTCTTCTGCCGGAAGATCTGCAGCACCTGCTGCGAGCTGAGCGGCCGCGGGCTGCGCGCCCAGGCCAGCTCCTCGCCCTGCCCGAGACAGAGCGTCCGATGGCCGCGGGCGGCGATCGCCGTCAGCTCGGCCCGGATCTCCGGCGCGAAGTCGCTCTCCGCCAGCAGCCGGTAGCCTTCCCCGACGAGGAAGTCACCGGCGTTGAGCGCCGCCGGCACGCCGTGCGTGGCGTGCAGCGTGGGCTCGCCGTAGCGGCGCGCGTCGCCGTCCTCGATGTCGTCGTGGACCAGCGAGGCCTTGTGGAAGCACTCCACGGCCACGGCCACCTTGCGCAGCGCGTCGGGCGGCGGGGCGTGCGGGTCGTCCTGCAGCGCCTGGTGCACGCAGACGGTGAGGAACGGCCGCCAGCGCTTGCCGGCGCGGGTCAGCTCGCGGCGGGCCAGCGTCTCGGTCTCGCCCTGCGGCGCGCCGCCGAACAGCTCGTCGAGCGCCGCGGGGGCGAACCAGCTCTCGACGTCCTTGCGCAGCGCGTCGAGATCGAGCCGGCGGGTCCGATCGTCGCTCGTTGCGTGGATGAAGTCCCAGACCCATTCGACGTCCACCCCGGTGTCCTTGCAGTCGTCCTGCAGCAGCGGGATCGCGACGCCCGGGATGGCCGCCGCCTCCATGTACGGGTGGGCCCGCTCCAGCACCGAGAGGCAGCTCACGCCGACGATGGCCTCGATCTTGCCGGTCTGGATGAGGGCCATCACCAGCGCCGAGCCTTCGGCGACGAGCACGGCGTAGCCGAGCTTCTCCGCCTCCTCCTGCAGATCCTGGATGGTGCACAGGCCGCACTGCTTGCACAGCAGGCCGAACTCGTCGAACGGGGCGGGGCAGCGATCCTCCACGCGCAGGCACTTGGGCAGCAGCAGCAGGCGCCGATTGTAGGGCGTAGCAGCCAGGTGCTCGCGCCACGTCTCGTTGCCGAGGAGGACCCCGACGTAGTCGAGGTACTTGGGATCGATGCCGTGCCCGCGGACGAGCTCCTCGGAGCGCGCGCGCAGCTCGTCGAGGACGAGCGGCGGCGTGATCTCGCTCCGCCGGGCGGCGACGTAGGCCTGGACCTGCCGCAGCATCACCTCGCGCTCCGTCCGGGTCTGCGGAATGTTCTCCTGCGGCGGGCGCACGACCGTCGACGGCACCGCGCGCGGAAGCGAAACGACCGGCAATTGATAGCTCATGGAAGTCGTCCGTTAGCTGTATGCGCCGAACCCGAAGAACCAGTGCTTCTTGGCAAAGGCGTACGCCCAGTGCTCCTCCGGGATCTCGTTGCCCGGGTCGTACTGGCTGCTGCGGGGCTGCAGCTCCGCCAGCTCGGCGGACGCCGTCTGCCGCTGCGTCGTGTCCCGCGCCCCGTGCCGCGCGACGAGCTCGCGGACCAGGTCCGGCCGCTCCAGCACGATGCAGCCGCGTGTGGTCCGCGCCGCCGTCTCGCGGAAGTCCTGGAGGAACGCCGAGCCCGTCATGGTCTCGTAGACGCTCTGCCGATCATGGATGGTCTCGGTCGCGAACTGGATGATCGGGCACGGCTCGATGTCCCCGTACGGACTGATGTGGTGGCTCACGCCGGTCGCCATGGGGCACAGCGCCTGCCCCTCGTCGTCCCAGTAGGCGTCGACGATGGCGATGGGCAGCTTCGCGCGCATGCGGACGATGAAGCGGCGCACGCGGAGCACCTCCTCGGGCGTCAGCGCGATCTCGGCCGTCGGCTTCGGGCCGACGACGCGGTAGGTGTGGAACCAGGCATAGTGCACGCCGAGGTCGATGAGCCGCCGCAGCCACGACTCCTGCACGAGGTCGTCGATGTTGGTCTTGCACACGCTCGTGGCCACGCCGGTGACCAGCCGGTTGCGGGTGCAGGCCTCGAGCCCGGCCAGCGACTTGTCGAGCACGTCGGTCCGGCCGCGGCGTTCGTCGCTCACCACGGAGGTGCCCTCGATGCTGACCAGCGGGGTCACGTTCCCGAGACGCCGCAGCTCGGCCGCGCGCGCGTCGTCGATCAGGTGGCCGTTCGTGAAGAGCTGGAAGTAGCAGTCCGGGTGCGCCGCGAAGAGATCGAACAGGTCGGGGTGCAGCAGCGGCTCGCCCCCCAGGATGCCGAAGTAGCTGTTGCCGTGCCGCTTGGCGTCGCCGACGAGCCGGTTCAGCTCGTCGATCTCGATCTTCCGGCTCGGCGCCTGCACGTCGACCCAGCATCCCTGGCAGCGGAGCTGGCAGCCCGAGATGACCGAGATGAAGAGGAACGGCGGAAAATGCTCACCCCGCTTCAACCGCTGCTTGTAGCGCTGCACCGAGCGGACGCCCTTGACGCCCATGTTCCAGACCAGCTTGCGCAGGGCGCGCGGGTCGGGCTCGGTGAGCATCCGCCTGGCCAGTCCGAGCACCACCTGGTCAGCCCTCCTGCCGCGCCGCGGCGGCGTCGATGGCGGCCTGCGCCCGGGTCTTGGCCGCCTCGGCCTTGGCCTGGATCTCGTCCAGGGTGGGCAGGCTCGCCAGCACCTCGGCCGGGATGTCGAGGTTCTCCTGCAGCTTGACGAGGCACTTCTGGCGCTCCTTGAGCGCCCGCTCCTCGTCGCGCTCCTTCGAGAAGCGCGACTTCGCCTTCTCGCTGCGGTCGCGCAGCGCCGCGTAGATGTCGCCGCCGAGCAGGGCCGAGATGTCCACCTTCATGGCCTCGCGGCGGACGTCGTCCGCCTGGATCTCGCCGCCGTGAATCGGCCCGTGGCGGTACTTCGGGAAGAGAATCGCCACCTCAGGGCAGACGCGCGAGCAGGCCGGGCAGTCGGTCTTGCAGTTGTCGTGGTTCTGAACCTGGATCTGGCCGCCCTTCGAGACGCCGTAGACGTCGAAGAGGCAGAAGCTCAGGCACTGCATGCAGTTGGTGCAGCGGTCGAAGTCGATGACCGGGAACCAGGGCTTCCAGCCCCCCGGTGCGTGGACCTCGCACTCGGCGCGGATGGCCTCGACCAGCGCCGCCACCGCGTCCGGCGTCTCGTCGCCGATGTCGCGGAACCAGACCCGGCCGCCCGCATCGCCGACGGCCTCGGCAGGCTGGGGCTCCGTGAAGCGGCCGAGCACCGCCAGCGCGTTGCCGTCGTCGGCGCGGGCGCTCGCGTCCCCGGTCCCGATGCGCGTCACCCGGTAGCCCTTGTCGAGCAGCGTCTGCATGACGGCGAAGCGGCGCGCCGCGTCGAGCGGCCGGGCCCCGCGCCCTTCGTACAGCGCCACCCGCAGCACGGGCAGCGACAATCCGCCGGCACCACTCATTGCTCGCCTCCGTCCTTGCCGTTCAGCATCGCGGCCGCAACCGCCTCGGCCGTCTCTTCGCGCATGTTGAGAATGGTAACCCGCTCCTTGTCGAGCGGTGCGCCGGCCGACGAGAACAGCCAGCGCACGGCGCGCGGGTAGCAGGCCGCGATGGTCACGTCCCGGCAGCCGGCGATCTCCGCCAGCCGCGGATCCTTGCGGGCCGACATCTCGCACAGGTCGGGCACCGCGTCGAAGTCGGCGCCGGCGTCGGCCAGCGCCTCGAGCACGCCGTCCTTCACCTTGCGCGGCACCACCCGCGCATAGGTGCAGCGGCAGTAGACGAGGTTGGGAGCCGCCGGGGAGCTGCCGGTCTCGCTCATCACACCGTCGCCATGCGGTAGGTCGGGGTCGGCTTGGCCGGCCGGAAATGCTCGCTGTGGTCGATCGCCGCCCGGCGGCCCGGACCGCCCGCCTCCCACGCCGCCAGCGCGGCGCGGGCCGCGTCGTTCAGGCGCTCCGGATCTTCCTCGGCGCGCAGGTTGACTATCAGCTCGCCCGCCTCGATGGGCGCCTTGAGCGTGTGCGCCATCTCTGCGCCGCGGTCGCCCGCGACGAGGTTGAGCACCGCGATGTCCGACGGCAACTCCTCGGCCGTGAGCGTCATCTTGAGATGCGCGATCTCCCCGGCGCCGATGGCGCCCGCCATGTGTCCGGCGAGCTCGCGCAGCAGGGCGTTGCCGTCGAACGGCGCGGCGCCGGCGACGCGCACCGTCGCGTTCAACCAGCCGAGCAGCGCCTCGCCCTCGGCGTACACCTCGTAGTCCACGTCGGGGGACGCGCCGAGGCCCATCGCCCCGCGCGTGACCCGCTCGAACCAGGCCGCGGTCCCGCCGCCGTCGCGCGCGGACATCGCGAGCACGGCGGCCTGCGGATACCGGGCCGCGAGCGCCGCGCGCAGCCGCTCCAGGCGCTCCGCGTCGAGGAGGTCGACCTTGTTCACCACGATGGCGTCCGCCTCGGCCAGTTGCCGGTCGTAGACGTACAGCACCTTCTGCGAGAACGACCGGCCCGCTTCCAGGCCGAGCACGCGCGCGGCGCGAATCGGATCGACGAGCACGCTCAGCGGCGCGATCTCGAAGGCGTCGCCGTACATCCGGCGCAGCGGATAGCTGACCGCGGCCCGCAGGTCCGTGCAACTGCCCACGGGCTCGGCGATGAAGACGTCCGGCCGCGCCGCGGCGTGCAGCCGGTCGGCCGCGTCCATCAGGGTGTTGAACCGGCAGCAGAAGCAGCCGCCGGTGATCTCTTCCACCGGGAATCCCTGCGCGCGGGCGAGCGTGGTGTCGACCAGGCCGACGCTCTGGTCGTTGGTGATCAGCCCGACCCGCTGGCCCTGGTCCGTCAGCAGCCGCGCCAGGCGGATGATCGCCGTCGTCTTGCCGGCGCCGAGAAAGCCGCCGACCATGATGTAGCGGGCTCGCGCGCCGCCCGGGGCCGGCGCCTTCGGTTCCGGTTCGGGGCTAGACATCCTTCTCACCCTCGCGGCGGCTGGCCAGCATTCGATCGACCGTCGCGTCGAGCACGTGCACGTACTCTTCCACGTCGAGACTCTCCGGATCCGCCGTGCCGTCCATCGCGTAGAGCCAGCCGTCGCCATAGGGCGCCGACTCGACCAGCGTGATGTCGCTGTCGAGGGCGGCGTTGGTCTCCACGAACCGGCCGGCAGCGACCGCGTAGACGTCGGACAGCGCCTTGAAACCTTCGATCGACCCGATCGCCTGGCCGAGCGCGACCTGATCGCCCGGCGCCGCGACGAACGTGCATTCTACTAGATCGCCGAGCATCCGGGTGGCAAAGGTCGTCAACCCGATCCGCCAGCGACCCTGGTCGTCGCGGTCCAGCCAGTAGTGCGACCGCGTGTAGCGGCGGCCGACCGGCAGGCGCGTCGTGAACCGCGATCGCTTGTAACGGATGAAGCGGCCTCCGGACGGCGTCATGATGACCGCGGCGCTCCGGAGACGGCGCCCGCGGCCAGCGCGCCGGTCATCGCCTCCAGGTCGGGCAGCTCCGAGAGATGGCACCACGAGAAGCGCACCGCCCCGGCCTCCTCCGCCGGCGACAGGCCCATCGCGGCCAGCACGTGGCTGCAGGTGTAGGACTGCGAGGTGCAGGCGGCGCCGTCCGAGATGGCCGCCAGTCCGGCCCAGGCCTCGATGAGCGTCTCGCGGTCCCGGCCCGGGATCGAGAGGTTGAGGATGTACGGCAGCCGGCGGTCAGGGTCGCCGTGCACCCGCGGGGCGAGCGGCGCCAGACCCGCGAGCAGGCGGTCCTCGAATGCCCGGGCCGCCGCGAGGCGGGCGTCGTGCTCGTCGAGCGCCAGCTCGGCCGCCCTGCCCAGCGCCGCGATGAGCGCGACCGGCAGCGTGCCGGGGCGCAGCCCCAGCTCCTGCCCGCCGCCGTGGAGCAGCGGCGTCAGCGGCAGGCGTTCCCCGTCGCGGCGGCGGACGATGAGGGCGCCGGCACCCTTCGGGCCGCAGAGCTTGTGGCCGCTGGCGCTGATCAGATCGACCCGCGGATGCCGCAGCGCGGCGAGCGCCTTGCCGAATCCCTGGGCGGCGTCGACGTGCAGGAACGCCGGCGACCCGGCGAGCCGGTCCGCAATCTCCGCGATCGGCTGCTGGATGCCGGTCTCGTTGTTGACCTGCATCACCGAGACGAGCAGCGTGTCGGACCGCACCGCGCCGGCCACGCGGTCGGCGTTCACCCACCCGCCGGGCTCGGGATCGACCAGCGTCAGGTCGAAGCCGCGCGCGGCCAGCACCCGCAGCGGCTCCAGCACGGCGTGGTGCTCGATCGTCGTGCTGACCAGATGCGGGCGCCGCGCGGCGCGGCCATGGGACTCGAGGCCGAGGATCGCCAGGTTGTTCGATTCGGTGGCCCCGCTCGTGAAGACCACCTCGTTGCGCCGCACGCCCGCCACCCGCGCCACGCGCGCGCGCGCCCGCTCCACCGCCTGCCGCGCGGTCCGGCCGTAGTCGTGCGTGCGGCTGCCCGCGTTGCCGAAATCGACCTCCGTGAAGCGGCGGAGCTCAGCCTGCACCCGCGGATCGACGGGGCAGGTCGCCGCGCAGTCCAGATAGACTGGCCCGGAGGGTGCAGGTGCTGGCACGGTGGATTCAGATTGTACCCGGACGCAGCAGCCGCGCGGCGCCAGCCTCAAGCAGACGGGGCGGCGCTCCGAACCCCCGGCGTCCGCGTGCGGGGACCCGGTCGCCCTGTGCCGCTCCCCCCGAGGCGCGTTGCGCGCGCCCTGCGGAGTCCTAGCCGGGCCATGCTGGTCGAGGACCACGGATTGCTCCCGCCGGCGCGGGGCCTAGCGCTCGAGATGCAGGCGCTGCGGCGTCTGGAGCGGGCCGCGGCGCAAGGTCCGGATTCGCGCGCGCCCGGGCATGACCGCGCGCTCGCCGCGGCGGGCAGCGGGGTGGGGCCGGCCGGCCCTCCCGAGCGCCTGCTCGTCTGGGAGTCGGCGCGGCCGGCCGTGATGCTGCCCCGGCTGGGCGATCCGACGGCGTGGGCGTACGTCGCGGCCTGCGCGGCGCGGCGCATCCCGCTGCTGCGCCGCGAGTCCGGCGGCGGGGCGGTGGTCGTCGGACCCGGATGCCTGAACGTCGCCCTCGTCCTGTCGCTCGACGGGCGCCCCTGGCTGGCCGACGTCGGCTCCAGCTACGACCGGCTGCTCGGCAGGGTGGCCGACGTGCTGGCTGTCGACGGCATCGCGGTTCGCGCGTCCGACCTGGCGCTCCGCGAGCGGAAGTTTGCCGGGCACGCCCAGCGGCGCGTGCGCGGCGCGCTGCTGCATCACGGGGTGCTGCTCTACGACTTCGACCTCGACCTGGTTGACGCGCTGCTGCCCGAGCCCGCGCGCCGTCCGGCGTGGCGCGGGGAGCGGACCCATCGCGACTTCCTGATCAACGTGCCGCTGGCGCGCGCCGAGATCGTTCGCCGCCTGCAGCGCCTGCCGGCGGCGCTGGCGTGCTGACCTTCGGCACCGGCGATGCGGTGTCAGGCAGCCCGCCGCGCGGCCCCGGGGAGCCGCGGCGGCGGCCGCGGACGCGCCGCTTGCCGCCGGACACGGGGCGGGGTATAAAGGTGCAGCCCCGTAGGGGTCCGCTCGTGGTTCCCGGCACGTCAGTCAATCCAAGGAGGGTTTGCATGTCTCGGACTCTGAACATCGGCCTCGCGCTGGCCGCCGCCGTCGTCGTCGCCTGGGCGCCTGCCGCCGCCGCGCAGAACGCCGCCCACAATCACATCGGTCACGTCATGGACAAGTGGAACGACACGCCCGAGATGGTCGGCCTGCTGCCGGCCGCCATCGCCGAGGCGGAGATTGCCGCCCGGCACGCCTCGCTCGCAGCCAAGGATCCGAGCAATCTGGACGCCATCAAGCTGCACACGGCGCACGTGCTGCACGCGGTCGATCCCACCCAGATCGACGGCGGTCCGGGTCAGGGCTACGGCGTGAAGCAGGGCGCGGAGGGCGCCGCCAAGCACATCATGGCGGCCGCGAACTCGGACGGCGCCTCCGACGCGGTCAAGGCCCACGCCGAGCACGTCGCGGCCTCGGCCCAGAACACCGTCTCGCGGGCGGACGAGATCGTCATGCTCGCCCAGAAGATCGAGATGGCGGACTCGGCGGCCGACGCCTCGGGCCTCGTGGCCGAGCTGAACACGCTCGCGCAGGCGCTGCTCGGCGGCGTCGACGCGAACGGCGACGGCCGGGTCGGCTGGCAGACCGGCGAGGGCGGCCTCGAGGTGGCCCAGACGCACGCCAACCTCATGAAGCAGGCCGAGGGGTTGCAGTAGGCGGCAGCTCGCGCGGTTTTCACGGGCGGCCCCGCGGTCGGCGAGCCGCCGGCGCGGGGCCGTTCGTCTGTACGCGCGTGGATCCGCGGCGGGCCGCACGCGGGGCGGCGCTCACGCGCCGAGCGCGTCGCGGCAGTAGTCGAGGCAGCGGCGGAGCTCGGTCAGCGTGTCGCCGCCCGGGTACTCGTACTCGATGTTCGCCGGGATGTTCCAGCCCTCGTCGCGCAGCAGATGGAGCGTCTCGCGGATCGGCGTGTCGCCCTCGCCCCATGGCACGTTGGGGCCCTGGTTGCGCTTGCGGTCCTTGAGATGCAGCGCCACGACGCGCGCGTGGTTGGCCGCGAGGTAGGCGAGCGGGTCGTGGTTGGCCGCCACCATGTGGCCGATGTCCAGGTTGACCGCGATGGGGGCCGAGCCGCCCAGACGGATGGCGCGGTCGAAGTCCGCGGGCGTGGCGAACTCGTTGGGATCGATGCGCGAGTGGTTGTGCATGGCGGCCGGCATCCCGTGCCGGTCGGCCACGCGGGCGATGCGCGGCACCGTGCTCAGTTGCGCCGAGGCCGTGATGGCGGGCGCGCCCAGCGCCCGGGCCATCTCGAAGCCGCGATCGATCTCCGCGTCGGAGAAATCGTCCCGGAAGCTCAGGTTGTAGGCGTTCAGCTCGATGCCCGCGTCCTCGAACCGGTGGGCGATGTCGCGGAAGTAGTCGAGCGAGACCGTCAGGCGCCAGCGCCGCAGCAGCTCGCGGTTCTCCGGGCGGTACAGCTCGCGCGGCTCGACGTGCAGCGACCACAGCTCGCAACTGCTGATGCCGAGCTCCTGCATGGCGGCGAGCCCCTCGTCGAGGCTCATGTCGCGCAAGCTGTAGCTCTGCATGCCAATCAGCACGCCGGCGAAGCGCGACTCGGCGGCGACCCGCGGCTGGGTTCCCGGCAGGATGCGCCCGGCCGCGGCAGCCGCCCCGCCGAACGCCAGCCTGTGCCATTCGCGCCGTGTGAGCTGCGTCATTTGCCGGCTCGGATTCCTAGCGCGACAGCATGTACGTCATCTTGATGGCGATCTGCCGGTTCCGCACCCACAGCGGCCGGCGGATGTGCGGATTGAGCATCAACGGGTCGCCGTCCAGCCGCAGCTCGTCGTAGGCGATGTAGATGTCGCTGCCGGGGCTGTAGATCCAGTTGAAGCGGATGCTGTTGCTCAGCTCGCCGGTCGTGGAGTTCCACTGCGACAGCGAGCGGAACGTCATGCGCGGCGACAGCGTCAGGTCGAGCCGCAGCGACGCGAGATCGGCGAAGAACTCGCCCCAGGGCAGCTTGATGTCGCTGCGACTCATGATGGCCTCGGCGGAGATCCGGCTCGTCGCGCGCACGCCGAGCGTCGCCCGCACGTCGGTGCGCGTCCCGTCGAAGAACGTCTGGGGCGAGTAGCGCGCCTGGTAGTACAGCCGCCGCGACGGATCGGACTGGTAGTCGAACATCCATTCGTCGAAGCGGTAGGTGCCGGTCGGGATGGTGACGTCGGGACGGATGTGGAACGGCACGTCGAGCTGCTCGAAGTAGTCGTTGTACCACCACATGAAGCGGGAGCCGTCCTCGAAGTAGACGCCGATCATGTTGTGGATGCGCCGCGTCACCAGCCGGTTGCGCTGATCCGTGGTGTAGGTGAGGCTCCACATCGGGTCGAGCATGCGGATGTTGAAACGGTCGGGCCGCGGGTTCCACTCGGCGTGGGCCGAGGACTGCCGGATGCCGAGGCGGGGGACGAAGCCCACCTCCGGGTTGAAGTGCTCCTGCAGGTCGACGTACTCGGTGTAGAAGTGCCACGACGGGCTGAGCCACGTCGTCCGCACGTAGCCCGCCATGTCGCGCGCCGCGGCGCCCGGCTCGAGCGGCTCGTAGCGGCCCCCGAACGACTCGTTCGGCGTCTCCGTCTTGGCCAGGAAGGCGGTCATCGAGAAGTTGGGGTGCAGGGCCAGCGTCGTGTCCGCCGCGAACGTGCGGTTGTAGTGGCCGCCGCCCACCGCGTCCTTGTTGATGACGAGTGCGCCGACCTTCGAGCGCGCCAGGATGTCGCGGCTGTAGCGCCCCACGAAGAAGTTGTCGCCGGGGCTGCCGAACCCCTCCTGCGTGGTGATGTTCATGGCGGCGATGTTGTGCCGGCCGGTCTTGCCGGTCAGCCGCGCGCCGCCGATGATCGGGATCGGCGCGCCGCCTTCCGACAGGCCGATCCGCCGCGTGAAGAACAGGTCGACCGAGCGTCCGAACCCGCCTCCGCCGCCGACGTTGAACATGCCGGCGTTCTCGAGGAAGAAGTCGCGCTTCTCGGGGAAGAAGAGCGGGAAGCGCGTCAGGTTCACCTGCTCCTCGTCCACCTCCACCTGGGCGAAGTCGGTGTTCAGCGTCAGGTCCAGGTTGAGCCCCGACGCGACGCCGTACTTCACGTCGAGGCCGTACTGGTTGAACCCGGACGGGTCGAGGCGCCCGCCCACCCGGTCCTGCCGCCCGCCGGCCAGCACGTAGGGGGTCAGCCGCAGATCCAGGCCGCGGTTGACGGCGCCGATGCCGGTCAGGACCCCCGCCTGGCTGACGCGGGTCAGCGTGTACTCCTTCGAGATCGGCGCCCAGAAGATCTGCTCGTTCTTGCGCCGGATGTTGCGCATGAAGTTGGCGCCCCAGATCTGCGGGTCGGCGGCGGGGAAGCGCAGGGTGACCATCGGGATGGCGATCTCCGCGACCCAGCCCTCGGGCGTGCGGCGGGCCACGGCGTCCCACACGCCGTCCCAGTTCACGTTGATGTTCGGGCTGTTGTTGCCGCGGAAGCCGCCCTCGCCCTCTTCCGCCACCTGCTGCTCGAGCTTGGCGCCCAGCGGGCTGATGACGAACATGTAGCCCGAGCGGCGGTCGTGGAACGTGTCGAGGATGATCTGGAAGTTGTCCTCGTCGAACAGGCGCGGCGAGTCGCGCCGCATCTCGGTGGCGATCACGCCCGCGGGCTGCGAGTCGTACGCCTCCACCCCGATGTACAGGGCGCGCTCGTCGTAGAGCAGGCGCACCATCGTCTGCTCGGTCGCGGGAGCGCCCTCGTTGGGCTCCTGCTGCGTGAAGTCTTCGATGACCGCCGCGTTCTGCCAGACGGCTTCGTCGAGGCGCCCGTCGATGTCGGGGGCCTCCCGCGCGCGCGGCGCCTCGACGCGGTACAGCTCGCTGGGCGGGCGGAACCCGGACTGGGCGAACGCCGGCGCGGTCAGGCCCAGCGTCCAGCAGCTCGCAACGACCAGGGCGGCGTGGCGCACCCGCCGATTATAGTCCCCGCGTGTGGTATGAGTGTGTGCATGGCACGCCGAGTCACCTTGTTCACCGGCCAGTGGGCCGATTTGCCGCTGGCCGACGTCGCCGCCAGGGCGGCCGGCTTCGGGTACGACGGACTGGAGCTGGCCTGCTGGGGTGACCATCTCGACGTCGAGCGGGCGGCGGCGGATCCCGCCTACTGCGCGGCGCGGCGGGCGCTGCTGGAGGCGCAGGGACTCGGCTGCTGGGCGATCTCGAACCACCTGGCCGGGCAGCTCGTCTGCGATCCCAACGACGAGCGCTCGGACGCCTTCGCGCCCGCGGCGCTCGCCGGCGACCCGGAGGCGAAGCGCGCCTGGGCCGTCGAGGCGATGAAGCACACCGCGCGCGCCGCCCGCAACCTGGACGTGCCGGTCGTCTGCGGCTTCACCGGCTCGCCCATCTGGCACCTGCTGTACTCGTTCCCGCCGGTCAGCCCGGCCGCCATCGACGCCGGCTTTGCCCGCTTCGCCGAGCTGTGGCATCCCATCCTGGACGTGTTCGAGCAGTGCGGCGTGCGGTTCGCGCTGGAGGTGCATCCGACCGAGATCGCTTTCGACGTCGTGACCGCCGCGCGCGCCCTCGACGCCGTCGGGCGGCGGGCGGGCTTCGGCTTCAACTTCGATCCCAGCCACCTGCAGTGGCAGGGCATCGATCCGGTCCGCTTCATCGACGAGTTCCCCGACCGCATCTACCACGTGCACATGAAGGACGCCGCCGTCACCCTGGACGGGCGCAGCGGCCTGCTCGCCTCGCACCTCGACTTCGGCGCGCCCGGCCGCGGCTGGGACTTCCGCTCGGTGGGCCGCGGCGACGTGGATTTCGAGGCGATCATCCGGGCCCTCAACCGCAGCGGCTACCAGGGCCCGCTGTCGGTCGAGTGGGAGGACTCCGGCATGGACCGCGAGCACGGGGCCCGCGAGTCGTGCGAGTTCGTCAGGCAGATCGACTTCCCCCCGTCGGGCCGCGCCTTCGACGCGGCCTTCGAGCAGGCCTGATCCGCGCGCGATGCCGACGTTGGGCCGGACGCTGAAGATGGGCATGGCCGGGGGCGGCCCCGGCGCGTTCATCGGCGACGTGCACCGGCGCGCCGCGCTGCTGGACGGCGGCGTGGCGCTGGTCGCCGGGGCCTTCTCGTCCAGCCTGCGCAAGTCGCGGGCGAAGGGGCGCGAGCTGGGCCTGGACCCGGCGCGCGTGCACGGCTCGCTCGAGAAAATGCTCGCCCACGAGCGGACGCTGCCGGCGGCCGAGCGGGTCGACTTCGTGTCCATCGTCACGCCCAACCACCTGCACTTCCCCATGGCCCGGGACCTGCTGGCCGCCGGCATCCACGTCGTCTGCGAGAAGCCGATGACATTCGACGCCGCCGAGGCGCGCCGCCTCCGGAAACTGGTGGCGCGGTCCGGCTGCGTGTTCGCCCTCACCCACAGCTACACCGGCTACCCCATGGTGAAGCTGGCCCGCGACCTCGTGCGGGCGGGCGAGCTGGGCCGCGTGCGCAAGGTGGTGGTGGAGTACGCGCAGGACTGGCTCGCGACGCCGCTGGAGCGGACGGGCATGAAGCAGGCGCGCTGGCGGACCGACCCGCGGCAGAGCGGCGCCGCCGGCGCCGTCGGCGACATCGGCACGCACGCCGCGAACCTCGCGGAGTACGTCACGGCCCGGCGGATTGCGGCCGTCGCGGCCGACCTCGCGACGTTCGTCGCGCGCCGGAGGCTGGACGACGACGCCAGCCTGCTGCTGCGCTTCGACGGCGGCGCCCGCGGCGCGCTGCTGGCGAGCCAGGTCGCGGTCGGCGAGGACAACGGCCTCTCGATTCGGGTGTACGGCGAGCGGCGCGGGCTGCGCTGGCGGCAGGAGGCACCGGACGCGCTGCACCTGACCTCCCTGGACGGCCCCGCGGAGACGTGGACCCGCGGCCACGGCTACGTGGCGGCGCGCAGCCCGGCGGCCGCGCGCGCCACGCGGCTCCCGCCGGGACACCCCGAGGGCTTCATCGAGGCGCTCGCCAACGTCTACGCCAACGTGTGCGACACGATCCGGACGCGCCTGCGGGGTGGCGAGCCGGACCCGCTCGCGCTCGACTTCCCGACCGTCGACGACGGGCTGCGCGGCATGCTCTTCATCGAGGCGGTCGTCGGGAGCGCCCGCGCCGGCGGGGGGTGGACGCGGCTGCCGCGGTCGTAGCGCGGAGCCTACCAGCCCGTGGTGAAAGTCGGGGAACGGGCCTGGCCTGGGCGCGATCGAGCCCGTAGACTGAACAGCTATGGCGATGGGCAAGAAACCGGCCGCGCGACCAGGGGCGCCGCTGTGGGTGACGACGGCGGATTTGCCGACGAACGCGGGGCATCCGTTCTTCGAGCGTCTGAACCGGGTTCTGGACGAGGCCGGGTTCGACGCGTTCGTCGAGGGGCTGTGCGCGGTGTTCTACGCGACGCGGATGGGGCGGCCGAGCCTGCGTCCTGGGCGGTATTTCCGGATGCTGTTCATCGGCTACTTCGAGGGTCTGTCTTCGGAGCGTGGGATTGCGTGGCGGGTGGCCGACTCTCTGAGCCTGCGGTCGTTCCTGGACCTGGATGTGACCGAGGCGGCGCCGGACCACTCGACGCTGTCGCGGACGCGTCGTCTGATCGACGACGAGACGCACGAGGCGGTATTCACGTGGGTTCTCGAGCAGTTGTCGGCGGCGGGTCTGGTCAAGGGGAAGACGGTGGGCGTCGATGCGACGACGCTGGAAGCGAACGCGGCGATGCGGAGCATCGAGCGGCGGGACACGGGAGAAAGCTACGAAGCGTTCCTTCGGCGCTTGGCGGAGGCGTCTGGGGTGGAGACCCCGACGCGGGCGGATCTGGCTCGGTTCGACCGGTCTCGCAAGAACAAGAAGACGTCGAACAAGGACTGGCAATCGCCGCAGGACCCGGACGCGAAGATCGCGAAGATGAAGGACGGCCGGACGCACTTGGCTCACAAGGTCGAGCACGGGGTCGACATGGAGACGGGGGCCATCGTGTCGGTGACGGTGCAGGATGCATCGGACGGCGATACGGCCACGCTGCCGGAGACGCTGACCGCGGCGGCCGAGCAGGTGGAGTTGGTGCAGCCGGACGGTCGAGGGGTCGAAGAGCTGGTCGCTGACAAGGGGTATCACAGCGACGAGACGCTGGTGGCTCTCGGCGAGGTCGGGGTTCGGAGCTACGTATCGGAGCCCGAGCGCGGCCGGCGCGTCTGGCAGGACAAGAAGACGGGAGAGACGCCGCCGGCGAAGCGTGCTGCGCAGCAGGCGTTGTATGCGAACCGGCGGCGTGTGCACGGGCGGCGGGGTCGTCGCCTGCAACGCTGCCGGGGCGAGATGGTGGAGCGTACTTTCGCGCACATGTATGAGACGGGGGGCATGCGTCGGGTGTTTGTGCGCGGTCACGAGAATGTCCGCAAGCGGGTGCTGATCCAGGCGGCTGCCTGCAACATCGGGATGCTCCTGCGGCGCCAGACCGGCATCGGTACGCCCCGGAGCCTGCAGGGGCGGGCTTTTTCGGCGATTTTCCGCCTGATCGACCGCCTGATCGACCACTGGGGGCGTCTGACGCGTCCCTGGGGCCTCAAATGGACACCGCCGGCGCCCGTCGGCTCAATTACTCATCGCCAAGCGGCCTGAACAGCAGGGCTCGGCGAACCGACTTCTACCTCGGGCTGATAAGGGCCCTCCCCCACGTTCCCACGCGAGGCGAAGCGGTGGATCCGATGGCCGTGCCGCTTGCCCGCCGCCGCCCGCAGCGCGTCGAACGCCGCGACGCGGTCGCTCGGCACAGCAGCCGCAGCTTCTCGAGGCCGAGGTTGCTGCCTGCAGATGCCGCGCCTTCTCGCGCCTGTAGGTCGCCTCGACCAGCCGCTCGAGCCGCCTGCAGCCGGTCCCCTCCTACCGCCACCGCGCCAGTCGTCGACTCTACCCCCCTCCTGCAAACAACCCGCTCAAGGAGAACATCCGGGTCGAGGGCAAGCGCGACATCCAGACGAAGGTCATGACCCACGCTCTTCGCGCTGTTCGCCGAGGTCGAGCGCGACCTGATCTCGGAGCGCACCCGCGAGGGCCTCGCCCGGGCCAGGTCCTTGGGCCGGAAGCTCGGTCGCCCGTCGCCCGAAGGGCTCACTGGGCGTCTCACGGCTCGACGGCAAGGAGGACGAGATCCGGCGCTTACTCGAGCTGGGCGTCCTCCAAGACCGCCATCGCCAAGCTCACGGGCGTGTCCCGGACCGCGCCTACAGCTTCATGAGCACCCGAGGCCTCCGGCTCGCCCGTTAGCGTTAGCGTTAGCGTGTATTTCGACACGGATCTGGTCGGTACCCAGGATCGCGAACCGGCGTACGCGGGCGGCCTACGGGCGGGAGGTGGGGCAGTTCCTGGCCTGGTGCGAGGCGCGGAAGCTTTCCCATGGGGAAGAACCTGAATTCATGTCGTCGCTCCCTATCTTTATTTGTCTTTCTGTTCACGGTGTTCGCCTGTTGCGGTCTGGCAGGAGACGCCGAAGCCGGTGGGGGAGGCGGCCTGCAGACTTCCGATACGTTCGGGGTCGGCGAGCGGATTTCCACAATTCCGAAGGAGTCCGCCATTTTCTCGTGCAGTGTCGTCGATAACGCCAGCGTCGAGTTCGCGAACGGGGTGGTGACGATCACCATCGGTGCGGGGTAACTGATTACCGGGTGTGATCCGGTATCGGTGGACTGCGAAGGTCAGGCGCAACGATTGGTGTGGGGGCGTGTAGGAGAGAGACGAGGACGGCGTGTGGGTTGAGTTTGCGCTGGCAGGCGGTTCGGATGACGGAGGCGAGGGTTTGCTGGGTGGTGGCACCGCGCCAGGACCGATTGCCGCCGCAGACCTTGCGCGTGACGACGGCAGGCCGGATGGCGTGTTCGGCGCGCCAGTTGGTGGCGTCGATGGCCTGCGAGTCGTACAGGAAGGTGAACAGCGCGGTCCATTCGGTAGTCAGATGCGCGGCGAAGCGCCGCACGTTGGCGAGTGGACCCGGGTGGGTTACCCGCCAGGCGAGGCGCTCGACGAGCGCGTCGAGGTCGGCGGCCGAGAGCGTGCCGGCGCGACGGCGGGCCCGCAGTTCGAGGGCGCGCTGCAAGTCGGTCTGGATGTCGGTGACGACGCGACTGTGCGGATGGTCGGCTCGCAGCAGCCGACAGCGGCGGAGCAGGTGCGCGAGACAACTCTGGTGGGTGGCCGCGGTGAACTGCCGATACGGCGCCCAGCCATCGCGGACGAGCACGCCAGCGAAGTCGTTGCCGAGCAAGGCGGCAGCTGCGGGTACCCCCTTCCGGGTTCGATGGCGTAGACCGTCGTCGCGGGTGTCGCCGCGGCCCACAGCCACTGGAGGCGTCCGCCAACCTTCCACCCGGTCTCGTCGGGCGTGACGACGGGGCTGCGGCGAATCTGCTCGCGCAGGGCCGCATAGGTCGGCTGAGCCCGCCGACCGGCGCGGTCGACGGCGTGCACCAGCCCGCTGCGACTGACGGTCAAACCGTACTGTTGCCGCAGCAGCGTGGCGACCTTGCCGAAGGACAAACCCAACTGCTTGTTGAGAATGGCTGCCGACGCGACCACCTGCGGTCCGAGTTGCACCCCGGCGGCGCCGAGCGCATCGGAGGTCTGCAGTCGATGACGGCCTTGCACGCGGCGGCCGCACGCCCGGCAGGTCCCAATGGCCACCCGGAACGCACGCACGACTACTCGCGGAGTCGGCAACTCTTCCTGAAACTGCGTCGCCAGCCCCGTCGGCTGCAACCCGCCTCCGCAATCCGGACAGGCCGGCGGCAGCAGGGCATCGTGTCGTTCATCCACTCGCCGCGGTTGTCGCCGCCGCGCCGCGATGCCATAGCCGGCACCCGCCCGGCGCCCTGGCGGCCGCGGGTTACGTTTGAGGGCCTTGGCAAACGGCGCCGCTTGACGACAACCCGCCCGGCGCGCCGCCGCCAGCTCCCGCTTCAACCGCTCGTTTTGGTCCTCCAGCCGCTCGTTGCGCTTGTGCAGCCGCCTGTTGTCCCGCTCCAGCCGGTCCCGTTCGCGTTCAACCCGCTCGAGCTCGCGGCGCAATCGTTCCGCTCGCTCGCGCCACCGATTCTGCGACTCGGTCCGGCCTCCTGCCTGACGCTGCACACCACGTTTATGGCATATTCGCTACCAAAGTACAATCCAATTATTTGGATCGCTGGCCCCGACCCGGTAACCTGTTACGGTGCGGGAAGGTTGGAGTGTAGCGACTACAAGTACACGTGCGATACCAACTCGTGTGAGATTGTGGACCAGGCGGTGACCCAGGGTGTCGTCCGGCGCGAGCCGGCAGATTGAGGGACCGACCGTGGGCCGCTGCTTGGGAACCGCAGCCCCGCCATCTTCGGTGAGAGCGGCACCGCGCGGTCCCCTGGGCCTCCGAGATCTCGACGACCCTGAGCATCCGGATGGCTCGGCCGGCAATACCAGCCCAGCGTACCGCCCGAACCGCCGCGGCGGGGAACCTTCAACCCTCCCATTTCCCCCGCATGGTCCCGTCGCTCTCCTTCTCGGCCGCGGCCGCCGCCGTGGGCGTTCAGGGACGGTGCGCGGAAGGCGTCGCGAGGTGGAACAGCACCGCCGTCTCCCAGAGGCGGGCATCGGCGTGGGCGCGCAGCCGTCGGCTCCACTTCGAGTTCGGCCGCAGGAAGCCGGTCGGCCGCGCCGTGCCGTCGCTGCGCAGGACGTCGACGGCTTCCAGCAGGGGGCTGGGCCACGGGCGACGCCTCGATGTCGAGCATGCGCGGCGTGTCAGCGCCGGAAGCGACTGTAGCCCCCGAGGATGTGGTGTGGTCCAACGGGTCCGACGCGGCCGTGTTCGGTTGGTCCGCGATCACCGCGTCGAGCGCCGCGCCGGTCTCCCGCGCGTCGATCAGCGCCGTCCCCAGCTCGGCGAATGTCCGGAGCGCCTCGCGGACCAAGGCCGTCTCGTCGCCGAGCTGCGATTCGCAGATGCGTGCGGCCTCGCGATACGTTCTGCCGACGATCCGGTCGTGGGTTTCCACCACCGCGTCGGCGACGAACGTCTCCCACCCGACGGCGCAGACCGCGAGAATCGCGAGGCGGCGGTTGTCCGGAAGCTCCCGGAGACCGTCGGCGTTCCCCCTGGCGGCGCAAGCCGCGTGACGCGGTGCGGAGGGATGTCGCCGAGGAGGCCTTCCGGAACCGCGAGGCGCCGGAGGTGCTCGAGGCGGTCCAGCAGGGTCGCCGAGCTCCTCCCCGTCCAGGTGGAGCTGGCGGCCGATGAAGTCCACGACCGCTGGCGGAAGCGGACGGCTCCCAGTCGCTGGACCTGCAGCGCGACGCCCTGCGGGCGGCTGGCGTCGACGACGCGGTCAACCTCTACCACGACTGCGCCTCCGGCGTCCGCGACGACCGGCCGGGTCTCGACAGCTGCCTGCGGGCCCTCCGCTGTCGCGCTGCGGACCTACGCGGACCAACGGCGCTGGTTCCGGATCATTGACGGAAGGGGGCAGGAAAGGCGCTGGGTGGCGGACCAGCGAAACACACCCGCGACGTAGCGGATCGGCGATTAACAGCCCGAGGTAGAAGTCGGTTCGCCGAGCCCTGCTGTTCAGGCCGCTTGGCGATGAGTAATTGAGCCGACGGGCGCCGGCGGTGTCCATTTGAGGCCCCAGGGACGCGTCAGACGCCCCCAGTGGTCGATCAGGCGGAAAATCGCCGAAAAAGCCCGCCCCTGCAGGCTCCGGGGCGTACCGATGCCGGTCTGGCGCCGCAGGAGCATCCCGATGTTGCAGGCAGCCGCCTGGATCAGCACCCGCTTGCGGACATTCTCGTGACCGCGCACAAACACCCGACGCATGCCCCCCGTCTCATACATGTGCGCGAAAGTACGCTCCACCATCTCGCCCCGGCAGCGTTGCAGGCGACGACCCCGCCGCCCGTGCACACGCCGCCGGTTCGCATACAACGCCTGCTGCGCAGCACGCTTCGCCGGCGGCGTCTCTCCCGTCTTCTTGTCCTGCCAGACGCGCCGGCCGCGCTCGGGCTCCGATACGTAGCTCCGAACCCCGACCTCGCCGAGAGCCACCAGCGTCTCGTCGCTGTGATACCCCTTGTCAGCGACCAGCTCTTCGACCCCTCGACCGTCCGGCTGCACCAACTCCACCTGCTCGGCCGCCGCGGTCAGCGTCTCCGGCAGCGTGGCCGTATCGCCGTCCGATGCATCCTGCACCGTCACCGACACGATGGCCCCCGTCTCCATGTCGACCCCGTGCTCGACCTTGTGAGCCAAGTGCGTCCGGCCGTCCTTCATCTTCGCGATCTTCGCGTCCGGGTCCTGCGGCGATTGCCAGTCCTTGTTCGACGTCTTCTTGTTCTTGCGAGACCGGTCGAACCGAGCCAGATCCGCCCGCGTCGGGGTCTCCACCCCAGACGCCTCCGCCAAGCGCCGAAGGAACGCTTCGTAGCTTTCTCCCGTGTCCCGCCGCTCGATGCTCCGCATCGCCGCGTTCGCTTCCAGCGTCGTCGCATCGACGCCCACCGTCTTCCCCTTGACCAGACCCGCCGCCGACAACTGCTCGAGAACCCACGTGAATACCGCCTCGTGCGTCTCGTCGTCGATCAGACGACGCGTCCGCGACAGCGTCGAGTGGTCCGGCGCCGCCTCGGTCACATCCAGGTCCAGGAACGACCGCAGGCTCAGAGAGTCGGCCACCCGCCACGCAATCCCACGCTCCGAAGACAGACCCTCGAAGTAGCCGATGAACAGCATCCGGAAATACCGCCCAGGACGCAGGCTCGGCCGCCCCATCCGCGTCGCGTAGAACACCGCGCACAGCCCCTCGACGAACGCGTCGAACCCGGCCTCGTCCAGAACCCGGTTCAGACGCTCGAAGAACGGATGCCCCGCGTTCGTCGGCAAATCCGCCGTCGTCACCCACAGCGGCGCCCCTGGTCGCGCGGCCGGTTTCTTGCCCATCGCCATAGCTGTTCAGTCTACGGGCTCGATCGCGCCCAGGCCAGGCCCGTTCCCCGACTTTCACCACGGGCTGTTAACCGGTCCCTGCACCATGCCGATACCCTCACGTTCTACGACCGGCCTCGATCGCAATCCCAATTGCCGTCATAGCGAGTCCAACCGCACCCGAGATCGCCGCATTCGCTAAGCGCCCTTCGATTCGATGAAGGTGTTCGTGGATCTCATGCAGTTGTTCGGACACAGTGCTGTCCGCAGCGGGCTCCGGCGGCGCAACATCCCTACGCAAATTGACCGCTGTCAACAGAAGAACGAGCATCCCCATGGGAACCAGAAGCATCGCAACGGCGTGCAGAGTCATGTATGCTCTCATTATAGGATCTCCGTCAGAACCCACGAAGTCATCGGGGCCGTTCCGCCTCTTCTCGCTCGAACCTCACGTCGGCGAGATCCAGCAGCTCCAACGCCTCACGATAGAACTCGCCCTCGCGGCCAGCCGCCAACAGATATGCGTTCAACGACGCGATCGCCGTCTCCGCCTGGCCCGCAGCGAATGCTGCTTGCGCACTCCGGAACCGGAACTCGTGTTCCAACGGGAGACGCTACTCCTCTTGCAGCGTGAGGATCTCGTCCATCACCTCGAGCGCGGCGGCCGGCTCGCCGGTGGCGAGCAGCCCCGTCGGCAAAGCCCCTGTGACTGCTGCCAATCCGTGATTGCGCCTCGCGTCCGTGGCCCGAACAGCCCGTCCGGCGTGCCTGGGTCGAAGCCCTCGTTGCTGAGTTCCTTCTGAATCAGCCGCCGCGTAGGCCGGTCGAGTCGGAGCGCCGCCTCGACAGCTGCAGCGTCCTGCGCGGCAGTGGCCACCGTCACCCCGAACACCGACGCCGCTGAAGGCGTCAGCGTCGCGGCCGCCACGATCAACGCCGGTAACAGAATCACGGCGAAATGCCAGGGACTGTCAGGCGACATGGAAAACTGCCCCCCCAGCGACAGTGAAAACTGCCCCCCCTTGTCCAAGGAGGAGTCAGCAGATGAAGGGATGCCAGGATGTCGGCCCGTGGGTGGGGAGGCCACGGGCGCAGATGATGAAGTCGGACGAGGTGGAGGCGATGCTGCACCTGCGGGAGCTCGGTTGGGGGCTGAGACGGGTCGCCCGGGAGTTCGGATGCAGCAAGAACACGGTGAGACGCTACGTGGCGGCCGACGGCTGGATGGCGTACAGCCGCCGGTCGGGCGGCGGCAAGCTCGAGGATCAGGCGGCGTGGCTGAAGGAGCGGTTCTTCCAGCACGGCGGCAATGCCGAGGTGGTGCGCCAGGACCTGCTGCGCGAGCAGGGGGTCGACGTGAGCCTTCGCACGGTCGAGCGGGCGGTCGCGCCGTTCCGGCAGCTGCTGACGGCCGAGGCGAAGGCGACGGTGCGGTTCGAGACGCCCCCGGGACGTCAGCTGCAGGTTGATTTCGGCCAGTTGCGGGTGGTGGTCGCCGGCGAGCAGGTGCGCGTGTTCCTGTTCGTGGCGACGCTGGGCTACTCGCGGCGCTGCCACGTGGCGGCGTTCCAGCACGAGCGGCAGTCGTCGTGGTTTCGCGGCCTGGAGGCTGCGTTCCATCACTTCGGCGGCGTGACCAGGGAGGTGCTGGTCGACAACCCGCGGCCGCTGGTGGTCGCGCACGACCCGGCCACGCGCGAGGTCGAGTTCAACGACCGGTTCCTGGCGTTCGCCGCCTACTGGGGGTTCCGTCCGCGGGCGTGTGCGCCGTATCGGGCCCGGACGAAGGGGAAGGACGAGCGCGGCGTCGGCTACGTCAAGGGGAACGCCATCGCCGGCCATCGCTTCGAGAGCTGGGCGGGGATGGAGGCGCATCTGGCGTGGTGGCAGCGAGAGATTGCAGACCGGCGGCGCCATGGCACCACCGGTGAGGTTCCTCTCGAACGCTTCGCCCGGGAAGCGAAGTGCCTGCGCCCCTGTGCGGGCCGGCCGGCGTTCGGCCAGTTGCGGGACCTGCTCCGGACGGTGCACGCCGACTGCGCGGTGGTGGTCGACACCAACGCCTACTCGGTGCCGTGGCGGCTGATCGGCGAGCGGGTGCGGGTGGTGGTCAGCGGTGGCCGGGTGCGCGTTCACCACGGCTCGACGGTTGTCGCCGAGCACGTCGAGCACACGGGCCGGCATGCGCGGGTCACCGACCGCGCTCATCTGGTCGGCGTCGCCGGCGGCCCGCGCCCTGCCGAGACCGAAGCGCTCGCGCCGAAACCGGCGCTGCTGCGCCCGCTCGACGAGTATGCGGCCGTTGCCGGGGGGAGTTTCTGAGATGGCCGGGGTGGACCACGAGACGCTGGTCGCCTGGCTGACGCGGCTGCAGCTGACGGCGATCCGGGACCAACTCGACAACCTGCTCGACGAGGCCGCCGACAAGAAGCTGACGCTGCGTGAGGCGCTCGCGTTCCTGGTCGAGCGCGAGGTCTCGCGCAAGGATGAACGCCGCATCGAGATGGCGTTGAAGATCGCGCACTTCCCGATGGTGCGCGAGCTCGCCGACTTCGACTTCAAGGCCCAGCCCAGCGTCGACCGGCGCCAGGTGCGAGAGCTGGCGACGTCGCGATGGGTGGCGCACGGGGACGCGCTCCTGGTGCTCGGTCCGCCCGGGGTCGGCAAGACGCATCTGGCGATCGCGCTCGGACGCGAGGCGATCCGGCGGAGCTACTCGGCCCTGTTCACGACGGCCCAGGCGCTGATGGCGGCGTTGGTCAAGGCGCACAGCGACGGCCGGCTCGAGGACCGCCTGACCTTCTACGCCAAGCCGAAGCTGTTGATCGTTGACGAAATGGGCTACCTCCCGTTCGAGGCGCATGCCGCGCACCTGTTCTTCCAGCTCGTCTCGAGGCGCTACGAGCGCGGCAGCATCCTCATCACGTCGAACCGCTCGGTCGGCGAATGGGGCGAGGTGTTCGGCGACGCCGTCGTCGCCACCGCGATCCTCGACCGGCTGCTGCACCACAGCCACGTGCTGACGATCACCGGCGAGAGCTACCGGCTGCGGGAGAAGCGTCGGGCGGGCGCCCTCAAGTTTCCCGCACCGAAGCCTGTCGCGTCGGAGACCCGTTCGCAGGCGTCGTCCTGATCATGCGACCGACATCGTGACGAGCACAGACAGGGACTCACGTCGCGAACGTCGGGGGGGCGAGCCGCCTGTCACCGGTCCGTTACGTAACGGTGTGCAGTTGGATCGTGGCGTTGACCAACGCGGAGCGGCAGGCGCGTTACCGGGAGCGGCGGCAGGCCGGCGAGTCCCGGATCTGCCCCGGAACGCACGGCAGCTTGCCGGGCGATCGGGGGCGAGTAGCGGCGGGACGGCCGGCGTGTCAACGTGCTGCGCACGTCCTCCGCTTCGCTCCGGCCCTACGGGTGACACCCCGTCCGCCCCGCCGCTCGGATGGCAGTTGTGGGCCTTGCGGCCCGGCCTGAACGGGGCGTCCCGGCCGTCCACGACGCTCACGGGACGCGGTGGACAGCCGGAAGTCGATCGACATACGCCGTTTCTTCGGGGGTCAGTTTTCGCTGTCGCCAGGGGGTCAGTTTTGAGTGTCGCTTGACAGGTCGGTCCCGTCTCCGCGCGTACTGATGCTGGTGCTGGTGCTGGGCATCGGGCTTTTGGTTGCCTTGATGGTTGGTTCGTGCCTGGAGCGCCTGGAGCCGCGCGACCGTGGGCAGGAACACTCGGCCCCGGCCCGCCAGCGGTCGGATCCCAACGCCCGCCTAGTGGTGTGTCCCTGAAATATATTGACAGTTGGTGCGCCGAGTAATATACCTGCGGGTATGAACAACCCCGCCGCCGCGCTGCTGCTCAGTAGCGCAGATCGGAACACGCTGACGGAGTGGGCGCTCAGTGCAACGGCGCCCCATCGCGTGGTGACACACGCCAAGGCCTTGCTGATGGCCGGCGACGGCGCGGCGAACAGTCGCATCGCGACCACGCTCGACATCAGCCGGCCGACGGTGTTGCACTGGCGCGCGCGCTTTCTCACCGATGGGCTCGATTCGGTTGGGGAAGTGCGTCCTGGCCGCGGACGCAAACCCGAGATCACGGCCTGCCAAGTGCAGGCCATCGTACATGCCACGTTGCACGAAACGCCGCCGGGCGCCACTCACTGGAGCTGCCGCTCGATGGCCAAGGCGGCCGGCGTGAGCCGCTCGACCGTCCAGCGCATCTGGGACGCGCACGGCCTGCAGCCGCACCGCATCACGACGTTCAAGTTGTCGAAAGACCCGGCCTTCGTCGAGAAGCTGACCGACGTCGTCGGGCTTTACCTGAACCCGCCGGACAAGGCCGTGGTGCTGTGCGTGGACGAGAAGAGCCAGATTCAGGCTCTGGACCGTACACAGCCGGGCCTGCCCATGAAGCCGGGCCGGCGCGGCACCATGACCCACGACTACAAGCGACATGGCACGACGACGTTGTTCGCTGCGTTGAACGTGCTGACCGGCGAGGTCATCGGCCAATGCCACGGCCGTCATCGGCACCAGGAATTCTTGAAGTTCCTGCGCCACCTCGACCGGGCGTTCCCGCCCGACCTCACGTTGCACGTCATCCTGGACAACTACGCGACCCACAAGCACAAGAAGGTTCGCAAGTGGCTGGCCGCCCGCCCGCGCTTCAAACTACACTTCACGCCCACCAGCGCCTCGTGGCTCAACGTCGTCGAGAGCTGGTTCAGCAAGCTGACGCAGCAACGCCTTCGCCGCGGCGTCTTCTGCAGCGTGCAGGAACTGGTAGCGGCCATCCAGGACTACTTGACCCAACACAATGCAGACCCGAAGCCGTTCGTGTGGAGCACCACCGTCGAGGCCATCCTCGACAAGGTCAACAAGTGTAAAATCATTCTAGGGACACACCACTAGAGGCTCGGTTTGAGAGGGTCTGCCCGGCGGGCTGGCGGACACGGCCGGCCCCGTTCGGCGACGGCCGTGTCGGCGTGAATACCGTGTTTCGGCCAGCCGACAGCCAGACCGTCGCCGACCGCAACATCCTGGAGATGTATTTCTTCGACACTGACCGCGAATCGGCAGACATCCCGCGGCCACCCGGCTGGCCCGATATGGTCTGGCGAGTTTCAAGTCACGACATCGCGCCGAGCTATCCCTACCAGTCGACCGGCATGCGCGTTTGCTGGCGCATCCAGTAGGGCGCGGGCAGCAGCGTGGTGCGATCCCGGAAGTTGTCGCGGAGAACCGGGGCACCTTCCGGGCCGTAGTGGCCACGCCTCCGATGAACGCTCCAAGGCTTGTGCACACTACGCTTGGCGCAGACCGGTGCGCGGCCTGCTGTTGCGCCCCGCCGCTCCCTACGGCCTCACCTGCAGGCTGATGCTCGAGGCGTGGCCGGCGCCCATGTAGATCGTGTTCTGCGCCGCGACCGGCGGCGACACGCGCTTCGCGAACGGCTCGCCGGTGTTCGGGTTGACGTCGAACTGCGGGAAGCTGCTGCTCGACACGTCGACGCGGATGCGGTGACCCTCGCGGAACAGGTAGCTGGTGCTCCACAGGTCGACCGTGACCTCGACCATTTCGCCCGGGACGAGCGGCTCTTCCTTGACGGCGTACGCGCGGCGGAAGCTCGGCCGGTCCTGCTCGAACGACCGGAAGCGGGCGCGCACGATCCCCTCGGCCACGTTCATCGCGTAGCCCTCGGGGTAGTCCGCCGACGGCGGGTACTGGTCGATCAGGTTGACCACGAAGTCGGTGTCGACCGCGCTCGACGAGACCCACAGGCGCGCCACGACGGGGCCGGAGACCTCCACGTCCTCCTCCAGCGCCGGCGTCTCGAAGACGAGCACGTCGGGCCGCAGGCGCAGCGGCAGATCATCGTCGCAGTGCGGCAGCTCGATGCGGCAGCGCTGATCCTGCGGCCCGGCGCGCACCGGCAGGCCGGAGCTCACGCGGCCGCCAATCGACGGCACGGGGTCCGCGGGATCGTGCGTGTAGGTGATGGAGCCGGCCGCGGCGGTCCCGGTGGTCAGCGTGCGGTCCGCGCCGAGGTAGTAGCTGACCGGGCTGGAATCCGCGGGCGGCCACTCGGTGAACGCCTGCCAGGTGCCGCCGGCCTGCAGCCTGCCGTCGGCGTTCTTCACTCCGTCGCCACCCTCGATGCGGAACGCACGGATCAGGTTGCCGGGCTCGACGCCGCGGTCCTTCCCCTGCACGTGCTGGTCGAACCACTTCATCATCTCCACGCCGACGTGGATTGGTGAATCCGGTCCGAGGTCGACGTCGCCGGCATAGGTGCGCAGCGAGTACACGTTGCCGTGCTCGCCGCCGCTGATGACGAGGTGCACCGGGGACTGCCGTCCCTCGCCGTACGCCGCGAGCTGATCCAGGGTGCCGCCCAGGAACGCGTCGTACCACTCCCCTATCAGCAGGATGGGCACGTCGGCGGCGTTCGCGAAGTGCTTCGTGACGCCGTTGCCCATCTGCTGCCAGTACTCGTCGTACAGCTCGTGGTTCTGCCAGTCCTGGTACCAGTCGTCGTAGCTGGGCGTCAGCGCGAGCGGCGAGAAGCCCTTCGTCAGTGGCGAAAGCCGCATCAGCCGCAGCGAGTTCTCGATGTCGCGGTTCTCCTGCAGCGCCGCCTCCACCGCGGGATTCGCCGCGGCCTCCTGGCCTTCGGCCGCCAGCCGGAGCACGTAGTTGACGTTGTGCGACAGCAGGAAGGCGCCGCCGCGCCAGGCGCCGTCCTCGTGGTAGTTGCCCGGCCCGACGCGGATGGCGGCCGCCACCAGGCCCGGCGGATTCTGCACCAGGATGGCCTGCGCCGTCGACGCGAAATAGGACGAGCCCGTGGCGATGATTCGCCCGTCCGACCAGGGCTGCTTCCGGATCCACTCGACGGTGTCGAGCCCGTCGGGGCCCTCCTGCGGATAGGAGGAGAAAACGCCCTCCGAGTCGAACTTGCCGCGCACGTCCTGCACGACCATCACGTAGCCGTTGCGGGCGTAGTCGTTGCCGTCGGGTGCATTGGGATAGAAGCGGTACTTGCTGTACGGCGTCCGCTCGACGACGGTGGGCCAGGGGCCGGGCAGGGCCACGCCGTCCCTGGCGGGGATGTACAGATCCGTCGCCAGCCGCACACCGTCGCGCATCGGCACCATCACGTCGCGGACGATGGCTACCCCGTACTCCGGCTCGAGCGCGTCGCTCGCGGGATAGGACCCGCCGCCCGACGATTGCTGGCCGGCCAGCGTCGCCGCCGCCGCAGCCAGCACGGCAACCAGCAGACACGGCCTCAGAAGTCGTTGCGGAACTGCCGTCATCTGTCTTCCTCTTCCTCGGCCCTGGCGCCGGCCAGGGTGTTGTACATCGCGTAGTTGCCCTCGTGGCAGGCGTACTCGAAGAGCGGACCGTCGCTCTGCCGGATCGGGATGCGCGCGGTCCAGGGACTCGTCCACGTATCCGGGTCGGTCACCGTCACCTCGTACACGAGCGTGTCGCCGGCCGCCCGCGTGAAGCGCTCGACCAGGCGCAACCCTTCGCGCGAGCCCTTGAAGTTCGTCTTGCCGGAGAAGTTGGTCGTCTCGACCACCAGCGCATCGCCGTCCCAGCGGCCGCGCGGATCGCCGTGCCACTGGCGGATGCCGTCGGCCACGTGCGGTCGGCCGTCCAGCGGAATCACCCGCGTCTCGTGGATCATCTCCATGTGGATGACCACGTGGTCGGGCGTCTGCAGTATCAGCGTGTTGTTGTTGTAGAAGTCGGGCAGCCGCGGCAGCCCGCGCGTGAGGCAGCGCTCCCACAGGCTGCGCCCCTCGGGGCCGTCGCTGTGGCGGCGGTGCTCGATGTCGCGCGCCGAGACGCCCTGGTTCGACTCGAGCGTCAGCGCCTCCCGCCGCTCGCCCGCCGGCGTGAGCGGCGGCACCCGGCCGTCCGGCGGGTCCACGATCAGCGACGTCTGGCGGGAGACGTCGCGCTCCGGCATCCAGAACTGGTTGTAGCCCTGGAGCAGTATCGGATCGCCCGGCCGGGGCCCGCCGGTGTCGACCCGCCGCTGCTCGTTGGCAGCCGCGGCCTCCGCCAGCTCCTCGTCGGTGAGCGTCTGGCGCGCGCCGAGCCCGGCCGGCCGCTCGAGCGGCGTGACGACATCGTTGGCCCACAGGCCCTGCAGGTCCGGATCGCCCCAGGGCGTGCGGCTCTGGCCCGCCGCCGTCGGCGGCGAGACGAGCGCCAGAACGGCCGCCGCCGCAACCGCCCGCAACAGCCGCGCGCGATCGGTCATCGTCCCCTCCCTTGCCCGCCAGTCGTCGCCTGACGGCTCCGCTCGAGGCGCCACCCCGGCCGCCGCGTTCAGGGGATGGCCCCTTCCGTGGTGAGCCGCACCCGGTACAGGCCCGTGGAGGCGGTCATGTACAGCGTCCGCCCGTCATCGCCCCAGGCGACGTTGGCAGTCACCTCGCCGGTCATGATCGTGCCGAGATGGACGCCCTCCGGCGAGATCACCCAGACGCCGCCCGGCCCGGTCGCGAAGACGTTCCCCGCCAGGTCCACCTTCATGCCGTCGGCGACGCCGGCGGCGCCCTGCGGGTCATCGATGGCGAAGAAGACGCGCGGGTTCGACGCGCCGTCGGGGCCGAGATCGAAGGCCATCCAGCGGATGTCGTCGGCCGCCGAGTTGGCCACGTACAGAATCGACTCGTCGGGCGACAGCGCGATGCCGTTCGGGCGCGGCACGTCCCGGTCCAGCAGCTCCAGCTCACCCTCCGGGCCCAGGCGGTAGACGCCGTTGTAGTCGAGCTCGCGCAACGGCGACTCGTCCCGCCCTTCCAGGCCGGACCCGGGATCCGTGAAGTACAGCCAACCGTTCGAGGCGTAGGTCGCGTCGTTCGGACCGTTCAGCCGCCGGCCCTCGTAGTGTCCCGCCAGCGTCGTGCGCGTCCCGTCGTCCTCCAGGCGGGAGATGACGCGGTTGCCGTGCTCGCACAGGACGAGCCGGCCCGCGGCGTCGATCGTCAGGCCGTTCGAGCTGACCGACCGCAGCCCCGTCAGGTCGCCCTCGTAGACCGGATCGATGTAGGTCCGCGCGCCGTCCGCCTCGCTCCACTCGTAGACCTCGTTGCCCCGCACGTCGGAGAACAGCAGCCGCGACTGGCGCCGGTCCCACACGGGCCCCTCGCTGAAGGCGAAGCCCTCGGCGAGCTTCTCGATGCGCGCGTCCGGCGGCACGATCGCGTCGAGGCCCGGATCGACGCGCACGATGGAGCCGACGCTTTCCGGGGGCGGCGCTTCCGGTTCGGGTTCGGGAGCCGGCTCCGGCGCGCCGCACGCAATCGCGGCGCAGGCCAGCAGCAGCGGACAAGCACGCAGCAGTTTCATCATGACCCGTGTCTCCTATCCGTCCGATCATTCCGGCAGCGCGAAGGCCGACAGCGAGTGCCCGGCGATGATGGTCACGTACTGCCTGCCGTCGACCTCGTAGGTCATCGGCCCGCTGGCGATCTCGCCGCCGAGATTCACCCTCCAGAGCAGGTCGCCGGTGCGCGCGTCCATGGCCTGGAAGTAGCCCGAGCGGGCGCCGGTGAACAGCAGGTCCGAGGCGGTGGTCAGGATGCCGCTGCGGATGACGTCCGCCAGATCGAAGCGCCAGCGCTCCTGGCCGGTCAGCGCGTCGAGCGCGAGCACCGCGCCGTACCCCGCCTCGGCCGTCCAGTCGTTGATGGGGCCGCGCCGCGTCGGCGGCGTCGCGGCGTCGGGCACCGGCGCGTAGGTGCCCGGGAGTCCTCCCAGGAAGCTTTCGCCCGGCTCGTACACCTGCGGCTCCGGGTTGAAGAGGGAGGCCCGCTCCTCCCAGGCCGGCACGTAGAACAGCTCGGTGCGCGGGCTGAACGACGGCGAGTACCAGTTCGTCGCGCCCTGGACCGCGGGGAACGTCGGCTCCCCCGGCGGCTGCGGCGTCTCGACCGGCCGGCCGCTGTCGTCCAGCCCCGCCGCCCAGTTGACCCTGACGAACGCGCGCCCGGTCAGGAAGCGGCCGGTCGCCCGGTCCAGCACGTAGTAGAACCCGTTGCGGTTCGCCCACAGCATCACCCGGAACAGGGTGTCGTTGCGCTCGATGTCGGCCAGCACCGGGATCTGCACGGCGTCGTAGTCGTACGGATCGCCGGGGGTGAACTGGAAGTGCCAGCGCAGCTCGCCCGTGTCGGCGTCGAGCGCCACCACCGAGCTGGTGTACAGGTTGTCGCCGGGCCGTTGCGCCGGGTTCCAGTCGGGCCCCGGGTTGCCCACGCCCCAGTACGTCAGGTTCAGGGCCGGGTCGTACGAGCCGGTCAGCCACACCGAGCCCCCGCCGTGCTTCCACGCCTCGGGGTCGCAGTAGGTCTCCGGGTCCGGCGGGCACGGCTCCCACGTCTCGTGCCCTGGCTCGCCGGGCCCCGGAATGGTGTAGAAGCGCCAGACCTCCTCGCCGGTGGCCGCGTCGAGCGCCGCCACGAAGCCGCGGATGCCGCGATCCCCGCCGGCGGTGCCGACGATGACCTTGGTCCTTGACCGCCAGCGGCGCCAGCGTGAAGGAGTACGCCAGCGACTTGTCCGCCACCTCGACGTCCCACAGCTCGGCCCCGGTCACCGCGTCGATGGCCACGACGTGCGCGTCGAGCGTCGCCATGAAGAGCCGGTCGCCCAGCACCGCCACGCCGCGGTTGTTCGACCCGCAGCAGGCGCGGTGGTCCGACGGCGTCGGATAGCGGTAGATCCAGAACACGCGCCCCGTCCGCGCGTCCAGCGCGATGACGTCGTTGGGCCGCTGCGTCACGTACATGATGCCGTCGACCACCAGCGGCGTCGACTCCCAGGACGGCCCGAACGTGGTCGACTGGTAGACCCACTGCCGCTCCAGGTCGCCCACGTTGTCCGGCGTGATCCGATCGAGCCGGCTGTAGCGGTCGCTGAAGTAGTTGCCCGAGTACGTCAGCCAGTTGGCAGGCTCCTCGACCGCGCGCTCGATCCGCTCGGAGCCGACCTGCGCCCCGGCGGCCGCGACCGCGAGCCCCCACAGGAGAACCGACGCCAGTAGCCGTTGCCGCGCCGTGTGTCGCATCGTCATTGGCATGAATCCCCGCAATTGCCTGCAGCCAGATACAATACCACCCAATCCCCAAGGAGCTCGCCAACCGCATGCGCAGACCCTGGCTTTCGTGGTTCGCCCGCGCCGTTCTCCTGCCGACCTGCCTGCTCCTGGCGTCCGCGGGCGCCGCCGCGGCGCAGGCGCCGGACGGCGTTCCCGTCTTCGAGCCCGATCCGGCCTGGCCGGCTTCGCCGGCGGATCCCGACGCCCCCTGGCCCGACCTGGATCGCAACGCCACGTCGGTGGCCGTGGACCCGCGCGATCACGTCTGGATGATGCAGCTTCCGACGCCCGCGGAGCGGGAGGCGGAGAACGCCGGCGGCCCGCGCGTGCCGCGGGTCTTCGAGTTCGACCCCGCGGGCCACGTCATCCGGAGCTGGGGCGGCCCGGACACGAGCGCGGTCTGGATGGAGGAGCCCGACCCGGACGTGCCCTACCCGGCCGGCACCCCGGCCGAGCACGGGATGTTCGTGGACCACGACAACAACATCTGGGTGACGGGCAACGGCCACGTGGCGCTGAAGTTCTCGCCGGCCGGCGAGCTGCTGCTGCAGGTCGGCGAGCGGGGCCGCACGAACGGCAGCAACGACACGGCCCTGCTGGGCAACGCCTGCGAGTTGACCGTCGACCCGGCGACCAACGAGCTGTACGTCGCCGACGGCTACAACAACCGGCGCGTCATCGTCTTCGACGCGGCGACCGGCGACTACCGCCGCCACTGGGGCGCGTACGGCAACCGCCCGGTCGACTTCGAGCTGACGGACGACGGCCTGTACGCCGACGACGCCCAGCTCTACGCGCCGGACGCACCGCCGCAGCCGCAGTTCCTCGCCGTCCACTGCGTGCGCGTGGCGCGCGACGGCACCGTCTACGTCTGCGACCGCCAGCGCAACCGGGTGCAGGTGTTCCGGCGCGACGGCACGTTCGTCGCCGAGTTCCCCGTCGCCCCGGACACCCCGGCCGAGCTGGGGTTTCCCCAGGGCGTGGGCGCCGTCAACTTCGGCTCGGCGTCGACCATCGGCTTCTCGACCGACGCGGCGCAGCGCTACCTCTACGTCGGCGACAACATGAACGACCGGATCTGGATCTACCGGCGGAGCGGCCTGGAGCTGCTCGGGTCGATCGCCACCAACCGGGCCGCGAACCACTACCTGTCCGTCGACTCGGCCGGCAACATCTACAACAGCGGGCTGCAGAAGTTCGTCTTCCGGGGCGTCCGGTAGTCGGCCGCTCGCATCCAGTCCGGATCACCCTCTGACGACGACGCAGCTCGGCGGGAGCCGGCAGGACCGGGAGGCGGCGCCGGGCCTCCGCGCACCCCGCGCGGCGGGGATGACGATCGCCGGCATGCTGGCGCTCACCATCGCCGGCGCAATCTGGCCCGCCGTGCCGCCCGTGGCCCCTGCCGTCCTGGCCTGGGTTGCGCTGGCCCTGCTGTGGGCGGGGGTCGGCCGGCGGCAGCAGGTGCAGGCGCTGGCGTTCATCGCCGCGGGCCTGGGCGCCTTCCTGTGGGGCGCCAGCCGCGGGGCGCCCCTGCGGCTCGACAGCCTGCTGGGCCAGAACCAGCCGATCCTGTCGATGCTGGCCGCCATCACGCTGCTGCGGCTGCTGAACCGGCCGCCCCGCGTGGGCGACGCGGAGCTGCCGCGGGGCCTCGGCGCCTACTTGCAGAGCATGCTGGGCGTGCACGCGTTCGGGTCGGTCATCAACATCTCCGCCGTCATCATCATGTCCGACCGGCTGGCGCGCGTCCGGCCGCTGGGGTTCCGCCAGGCGCAGCTCTTCAGCCGGGCGTTCAGCACCGTCGCGTTCTACTCGCCGTTCATCGGCGGCGTCGCCCTGGCCCTGTCCTACACGCCGGGCTCGAGCCCGGTGGTGATGATGCTGTTCGGGGCTCCGCTGGCGGCGGCGGCCTGTCTCTGGCTGTACTGGCACGCGCGCAGCGGCCGGGCCGGGGACATCGAGAGCTTTCGCGGATATCCGCTGCAGCCGGCGGAGCTGAAGATTCCGCTGACCCTCGGGGCCGGGGTCCTCGTCGCCGCAGCGGCGCTGCCCGGCTACTCGGTGCTGGCCCTCATCACGATGGTCACGCCGGCGGTGGTCCTGGCCGTGCTGCTCAAGCGGCACGGCCCGGGCGGCCTGCGCCCCGCGCTCGCGGAGTACGTGGAAACCCGCGCCCCGCAGATGGGCGGCGAGCTGGCGCTGTTCCTCGGGGCCGGCGTGCTGGCCGCGGGCGTGGTGGCGGCCGCCGCGGGCGCGGGCGGCTGGCTGCTCTTCGCCCGCCTCGACGCCTTCCACGCGAGCCTGCTGGTGCTGGCGTTCGTGGTGACCTCGCTGGCCTGCATCCACCCCGCGGTGCTGGTAGGCGTCACCGTGGCGCTGCTGGAAACGGTCGAGCTCGATCCCACGCTGCTCGCCACGACGTTCGCCATGGGCTGGGGCCTGGGCTGCGTCGTCAACCCCCTGTCGGGCGTCAACGTCGTCCTCGCCACCCGCTACGGCGCCGACAACTGGCGCATCGCGCGCAGCAACGTCACCTTCAGCGCCGCCCTCTACGTCGTGGCCGTGGGCCTGCTCTACCTCTACGAGCACACCCGTCTGTAGCACGAACCGCCGTCAGTAGTCGTCCGCCGCCAGCGACGCCCGGATGATCTCCTCGGCGTTGCGGTGGACGATGTGGCGGTTGGCGTAGGCCGGGTGGGCCCAGTTCACCATGCGGTCGTGCCGCTTGCGCGGCCCGTAGCCCGCGCTCGTGGTGGCGGCGATGAGCCGGGTCCGGTCGAGCTCGACGTAGCCCTCGGGCGTGAACTGGGCGATGATGAGGTCGCCGTCGTCGTTGTTGACGAAGTATCGGTCGCCGTGGCGCACGATGAACGCGCCGCCCCAGCGCGCCTGCGGCGTCATCTCGCCGCTCATCCACAGCCGCTCGCCGGTGCGGGCGTCGAGGCCGCGCAGCTCGCCGTAGCTCCCCACCCCGTAGACGTAGTCGCCGATGATCACCGGCAGGGTGATCACCGTGTGCAGACCGTCGGTATCGGTCGGCATCTCGCTGCGGCTCGATCCCTTCCACATCAGCGTGGCGGCCGGGCGGTCGGTGCTCAGCCGCATCATGAGCGAGCCGTTGTAGAACTGGCTGACCAGCAGGTAGTTGTCGACCTTGAGCGGCGTGATGACGTTCATGCTGGAGCCGGTTTCCCACGGCTCCTCCCAGTACGTCTCGCCCGTCTCGGGATCGAGCGACGCGAGCCCCGCGGTGTGCCAGATGATGAGCTGCCGGACCCCGCCGGCCTCGTAGATGATGGGCGCGCTGGAGCTGCCGCCGCGCACCTCGAGCGCCCGCCACAGCTCGGCGCCGGTCCGCTTGTCGAACGAGACCACCAGCGCGTTCGGCTCGCCGCCCACCACGGCAATGAGCTGCTCGCCGTCGACCAGGGGCGCGCTCGGCGTGCCCCAGGGCGCCATGCTCGCGTCGTACTCGACGAGGTAGTTCCGGTGCCAGACCACGCGCCCGGTCTCGACGTCCAGGCACCACAGCAACCCGGTGGCCCCGAGCACGTAGACGCGGTCGCCGTCCACGGTGGGCGTGGCCATCGGTCCGGCGGCGTACGACGCCATCAGCGCGCGATACGTCGCCCCCCACGAGTAGCTCCACAGCTCCTCGCCGGTCTGCTCGTCGAGGGCCAGGATCCGCTCCGTGCCGTCCAGCGTGCGCGACTCGGGATCCTCCAGCCAGTCGGTCACGAAGACGCGGCCGTCGGCCACCGCCGGCCCGGCGAACCCATTGCGGGTAGGGACCCGCCACTTCACCTTCAGCCCCGCGGCCGGGAACCTGTCGATGATCCCCGTCTCGTGCCACACGCCCAGCCGGCCGGCGCCGCGCCACTGGCGCCAGTCCTCGGCAGCCACGGTGGCCGCCGCGCAGACGACCGCCGCGGCAAGCCCCGCGCCGAGCCGCAGCCCGGCGCGTCCCAGATCGCTCATCAACATGGATGACTCCCCCACCTTCAGACGGGGCTGCGCCCCGAGCCCCCGGCGTCCGCTTGCGGGGACCCCAAGAGCCCCGCGCCGCTACCGCCGAGGCGCGCCGTGCGCGCCTTGCGTCAGCGCAGGATGTCGCTTTCCTCGGCCATCTCGACGATCACGTCGGCGTCCTCCTGCAGCAGGAGCCGCCGCGAGACCGAATCGTCCGCGGCGCGCTTGACGGCCGCCACGAAGCCGGCGTGGTCGCCGTAGCGCTCCTCGAGCGACAGGCGCGGGTCGCCGCTGGCGAGCCGCGCCGCGCGCGTGCGGGCGAACGGGAAGAACGCCCCGGTCAGCCCGCACAGGTCGCGGCCGCGCGGGCCGGCCGCGTACAGGTTCCAGCCGGTGTTCGTCCCCACGGGCACCGCGATGTCGACCGTGCGGACCCCCGCGATATCGTGCCCGTCGCGGTCGGTGGTCGGCACCAGCACCTGGTACGACGCCCCGCGGGTCGGCGGCAGCACGGTCTGCCGTCCGCCCGGCGAGCCGAACGTGGGGCCGAAGCCGAGCACGTCGAGGCCGTTCACCGTCGTCGGGAAGGTGACCCCGGGGATGGCGGGAAACGTCCGCGCCACCTCGTCCACGGTAGCCAGCGTGCCCCGCCGCACGTCCGGGTAGTTGCTCTCGGGCGGCTCGATGCCCTGGTCGGCCCACTCGTCGAGCGCCACGAGCAGCGCCCGCATCGGCGGCGCCGCGCCCCGGTAGCTGTTCGTGACGTGCGCGCAGGCTCCGCGGTCGGTCGGCACGAACCCGACCCCCGTGCTGCCGCCGTGCGGGTGGCTGGCCAGCAGGTACAGCCGCACGTTGTCCGGGACGGGGACGGCGTTGCCGTGGCCGTCATGGACGTTGAGCGAGGCCTTCATCTGCCAGAACTCGTTGCTCGTGTCGACGTGGAACACGAGCGGGTCGGTCGCCGGCCGTTTCAGGATGCCGTCGCGGATGTTCGTCACCGGATCCGTCGTCACGGCGTACGTCAGGGGCGGGTGCGACTGCGAGGTGAAGTCGGCCGTGCGGTCCTGCCGGGAGTAGATGTTGGGATCCGCGAACTCGACGTTCGCGAACAGCCGGTGCGATCCGGGGATGTGAATGCGCACCGCGTCGAACACGCGGCGGTGCGACTCGTCCTCGTTGAAGCCGAGGTACAGGTAGTCGCGCATGTACATCCCGGTGGACGAGATGCCGAGGCCGTAGGCGCGGCGGATGCCCACGGCATCGGCGCTGCGCGCCAGCGGATTCGGCGTGCCCGCGTCGTCCGCCGTCTCGTAGCGCAGGAACGAGGCGACGTCGCGCGTCACGGCGTAGCCCAGCCCCATGACCCACGGGTTCCGGGCCGGGTAGATCAGCTCGTACACCTTGTGCGGGTCGAACCCGTCGAAGAGGCAGATGTCGACCGTCGAGAGCGTCAGCGACGCCTCCCCCGCGGGGCACGTTCCGAACGCCCACCGGTCGGGGGCAATCGGCCGCCGCTTGCCGTCGATGGCGTCGCGCACCGTCAGGGTGGATTGCGTCGTATCGGTGTCGGCGGTCTCGTAGCTCAGGAAGCGGTCGTTGCCCTTGAGCGGCAGCGTGTAGGTATCGCCGCCCGGCGGCTGGCGCGTCGGATCGGACGGGTACTCGATCCGGATACGCGCGACGATCGGGCTGCCGTCGGCCTGCACGGCAACCGGCAGGTTGGCCCCCAGCCGGGTCGCCGTCGTCAGCACGTCGCCCGCCCAGCCGGCGTCCACGAAGCTGTAGCCGAGCCGGAAGAACAGCCCGTCGCCGGAGTCCGGATCCGCCCCGGCCGGCAGCGGCGGGAAGGTCTGGAACGGGAGCTCGATGGCGTTGCCCCGGTTGTTGATGCCGTAGAGCAGCTTGCCGTTGCCGCGCGCCAGGTCCACCGGCTTGATGATGAAGAACGGCGCGCTGAACTCCACGAGCCCGCGCGCGTTGCGCGGCGCGCGGTCGAGATTGACGATCACCGCGTTGAGCGGGTCGTCGGGATCGACCTCGAGGTAGACCGTCCCGTCGAGACGCTCGAAAGGCCCCGCCTCGCCGAAGCTCTTGCCCCCGGCGTACGGGGCCGTCCGCTCCACGACAATGCGGGCCACGCGCGCGTCGGCCGGCTGCGCCGCCAGGGCCGCCAGCAGCCCCCCCAGAAGCACCGTCGCAACTGCTCGTCTCATCACAACGCCCCCTTCTGACACCTTGGCCCGCCGGATCACTGCTCGGCCGCTCGCGCGCCGGACAGGATGTTGAACAGTCCGTAGTTGCCCTCGTGACAGGCGTACTCGTACAGCACGTCGCCCCGCTTCATCGGCAGCGCGGCCGTGAAGGGCCGGGTGAACGTGGCCGCATCCTCGACCGTGTACTCGTACAGCAGCGTGTCGTCGGCCGTGCGCCGGAACCGCTCCGTCAGGCGGAGCGTGGCCCCGGTGCCGACCGCCCGGTCGATCGACGGGTTGAAGCTGGCGATCTTCTCCGTGAAGTTGGTCGACTCGACGACCAGGGTGTCACCCTCCCAGCGGCCGCGCGAGTCGCCCATCCACTGCGTGATCCCCGCCGGCAGTGCCGCCCGCCCGTCGAGCGGCACGATGCGCGCGTCGTGCACCATCTCGTTGAGGATCACCACGTGGTCCGCGGTCTGGAAGATCTGGATGTTCTGGTTGTAGCCGCCCGGCGAGATCGGCGGGCCGGAGTTGAACCCGATCAGGCAGCGCTCGCCCAGCCCGCGGTCCTCGTAGCTGTCGGCGCCGATGCCGGCCGCGCGCACGCGCACCGGGCGGGTGCCCGGCAGGTCCTCCTCGAGCGACAGGACGTGCATCTCGACCCCCGGCTGCAGCGCCGGCAGCCGGCCGTCGGGCGGGTCGACGATGAGCGAGGTGCGCTGGTCGTCCGTGAGCCGCGCCCCCTGGTCGACCCAGAAGTTGTTGTACGCCCCCACGTCGCCGATGGGCAGCGTGCCGTCGGGTGCGATGGCCGCCGCAGCGGCCGCCTCGTACGCGGCCGCCTCCTCGGCGGTCAGCACGGCCTTGTCGGCCTGCCCCGCCGGGCGCTCGAGCGGCGTGAGCGTGCGGAAGTCCCACACGCCCTGCAGGTCGGGGCTGCCGTCCGGCAGGCGGGGCGGCTCGTACGGAGTCTGCGCACCCGCCGGGAGCGAGCCTCCGGCGGTCACGGCGAGCAGGGCGAGCACGGTGACGATGGGGCGAACGTACATCTCATTCCTCCCGGCCGGCGCGCGGCCGTCAGCGCAAAGAAGTTCGGAAGCCCCTAATGATATCGTTCAGCGCACGCATGCGGACAGTCCGCGCCGAGCTGCCGCTGGACCTCGACCGCGCCGGCGCCTGGCGCCGCCTGCGCGACCTGTCGTCTCCGCACCTGTACGTGCCGGGCCTGACGGCCGTCGCGTTCAACGGCCCGCAGCGCGAGGGCGTGGGCGCCAGCCGCGGCCGCGTCTGGCTGGTAAACCGCATGCGTTACGAGGTGGGCTTCGGCGTGCTCGGCGCGCTGCTCGACCGCCTCCTGCTGCAGCGCATCATGGCCCGCCGGCTGCGGGACGTGACGCTGGCCCAGAAGATCCACTACGAGACCGGCGAGCGCGTGACGCCCGCCGTGCTCGCGACGTGGAAAGCGCGGCCGCCGGCCGGCGGATAGCTCCGGGACCCCGTAGCCGCCCGCCGGCCACCGCCAGCGCGGTCGAATGCTCAGGCCGCCGCAGGCACGCGGACGAAGACCCCCTCGCCTTCCTGCCGGACGGCGTACGTGGCGACCGGCCCGTCGGCGGGACCGCCGCATGGCCGCCCGTCGGCGAGGACGAAGCACGCACCGTGCCAGGGACAGACGACTCGGCCCTGCTCCACCCGTCCGAGCGCGAGCGGCCCGCCCGTGTGCGGGCAGCGGTTGTCGAGCGCGTGCAGCCGCCCCTCGTGTTGCCAGACCGCGATTTCCCGGCCGCACGCAACGACCGTCCGCGGCCCTCCGTCATCCAGGTCACCCCTCTCCGCCGCGCGGATCCAGCGCCCGCCGCCGTCGGCCGGCGCCGAGACCGGTGAGCCGGCCGCCCGCCGCGATTCCCGCCCCGGCACGCCGGGCCAGCCGCCGTGGCACAGCTCGACCGCCAGGTCTTCCTCCCAGATGTGATTCGCGCCGCGCTCCACGACCCGGCGGACGAGCGGCCGCAGCCACGGCCAGGGGGGGACGAGCGGCACGCGGTAGGTCTCCTCGATCGCGGTCTCGTCACCGCGATCCATCAGGTGCGTATCCACGCCGACCCCCCGCAGCAGTCCCCGGCGGAAGCGGATGCGGATGCGGTCCGGCGGCAGCCACACCTGCTCGGCAACGGTCCGCAGCCGCAGGCCCAGCCAGGCGGGCCAGCGCTGCTCGAACAGGATGCGTCTGCCGTCCACCTCCAGCACGCGCGCCTGCCCAAGGGTCGTCGGGTGCACCGTCTCCAGGTGCTCGAGGTCGAAGTACTGGGACAGCACCCGCTCGAACGGATACGGAATCCGCACGCGGTAGGTGACGCTGATGGCCATCGTCGGGGAGCAAGCCTCGCATCGTCAGCCGGCGACGGACTCCGCCTGCACCCGGCGCACCGCCTCGATCGCCGACCCGATACCTTCCCGTGACACGTCCAGGTGCGTGACGGCGCGGATCGCGCCGCCGGCGGCGCCCATGCGCACGCCCCGCGCGAGCAGGCGACGCAGGAACTCCGCGTTGCCGATGCCCAGACCCGCGACCTCGAAGAAGACCATGTTCGTCTCCGGCTCCGGCGTGCGGACGCGTATGCCATCCGTGGCGGCGAGGCCGGCGGCCAGCAGGCGGGCGTGCTCGTGGTCCGCGGCCAGCCGGTCGACGTGGTGGTCGAGCGCGTACAGGCACCCGGCGGCCGCGATGCCTGCCTGGCGCATGGCGCCGCCGAAGAGCTGCTTGTAGCGCCGGGCCTCGGCGACGAATCCGCTCGTGCCCGCGAGGACGGCGCCGATCGGGGCCCCCAGCCCCTTGGTGAAATCGATCCAGAGGCTGTCGACCGCGGCCGCGAAGTCCGCGGCGGAGATGCCCGACGCTGCGCAGGCGTTGAGCAGCCGCGCGCCGTCCATGTGCACCGGCACGCCGCGCTCGTGCGCGCACGCCGCGACGGCGCGCAGCGCGTCCAGCGGCCAGACCGCGCCGCCGCCGAAGTTGTGGGTCTGCTCGACGCAGACCACGCCCACGGGCTGGCCATACGGCACGGGCACCGCGGTCACCCGGTCCATGGCCGCCGCGAGCTCGGCCGGCGTGAAGATGCCGCGCGCGGTCCGGATCGGCTCGACGAGCACGCCGGAGCAGAGCGCCGCCCCGCCCGACTCGGCGCGGATGACGTGCGCCATGCCGTCGGCGATCAGCGCGTCCCCCGGCCGGGTGTGCACCTTGACTGCCACCAGGTTGCACATGGTGCCGGTGGGCAGCCACAGCGCCGCCTCCTTGCCGAGCAGCTCCGCCACCCGCGCCTGCAGCCGGGCGACGGTCGGATCCTCGCCCTTCTGCTCGTCGCCGACGTCCGCAGCCGCGATGGCCGCGCGCATGCCGGCCGTGGGCCGCGTCTCGGTGTCGCTGAAGAGCGAGACCACGCCTACCGCGAGCCGGCGGCCGGGGCCTGCTCCTCGGCCCGCGCACCGGCGAGGACGTTGACGATGCTGTAGTTGCCCTCGTGACAGGCGTACTCGTAGAGCGGGCCCTCCGTCACGCCGCGCGCCGCCTGATTGGTGGTCAGCGGCATGCGCACGCTCCAGGGGCGCGTGAACTTCGCCGGATCGGTCAGCGTGAACTCGTACTCCAGCGTGTTCTCGTCGACGCGGGTGAAGCGCTCGACGAGTTGCATCGTGGTCGTCGGCATGCGCCACGTGGCGGCCCAGCGCTCGGCCGTCCCGTCGACGAACCGCGTCGACTCGACGACCAGCGTGTCGCCCTCCCAGCGCGCCCGCATGTCGCCGTTCCACTGCTCGATCCCGTGCGACCGCCCGTCGAGCGGAATGATCCGCCGGTCGCGGAACATCTCGTGCAGGATGACCACGTACCCGGGCGCCTGCAGGATCTGGTGATTCGGGTTGTAGCCCAGCCAGAACATGGGCACGCCGTCGGTCATGCACCGCTCGCCGGTGTCGACGTCCACCCACGTGTTGCGCGCGCCGTGCACGCGGTACTCGCGCTGCAGCCGCTCACGCTCCGCCATCGCGGCGGTGTAGGGAACCTGCCCGTCGGGCGGATCGACGATCAGCGCCGTGCGCCGGTCCGGGATGACGCGCGTGCCCGGATCGAACCAGATCTGGTTGTAGGTGCCCGGGTCGCCCTCGCGCGGCACGCGCTCGACGAACCGGTTCCGGTCGGCGCGCTGCTCCAGCTCCGCCGCCTCCTCCTCGGTCAGGAACTCCTGCCCGGCACGGTCCGCGGGGCGCTCCAGCGGCGTGAGCGTGGAGCCGGTCCAGACGCCCTGCAGATCGGGGTCGCCCCACGGCGTCCGCGGCGGAGCCTGCCCGGCGGCTGAGAGCGGCGCCAGACACACGGCGGCGACGACGGCGGCGACGGCGACACATCGAGCTGGCATTCGGGGCCTCCCTCCGTGGATGCGAAGTGCGGCCTATTGTACCGCCCCGCGGCGTGCCGGGCGCCGGCCGACGGCGGAACGACCGCCGCAGCGCGGCCGCGAGTGCTCAGCATGGCCGCCTCGTATCCGGGCCCGGCAACCGCACGACTCACACTTGACGCGTGCCATTCAGGCGCCTTCATTCGGCCGCCGAGAGCAGCTCGCGTACTGTCGCCGTGTCGAGCGGCGTCTGGTCGTCCAGGGCGTCAAAGATCATCGCGCCGGTATGCCGGCAGCGGACCAGCCGCGGCGGCGCGGGCGCGGACGGCGCCAAGTTGGCCTGGCGCCGGAGGTGTTCCGACACGCTGACCCCTTCCCTGGCGGCCCGCGAGCGGATCAGGCGGGCCTCCTCCTCACTCACCCTGAAGGAGATGGTCGGCATGCCGCAGTACCGTAGTAGCGGCCTGGCCGCCCGTCAACCGTCCTGGAGCTTCCGCCGCCGGGCGGGACGGATACCGTAAACTCGTGTCCATTCCGCGGGGGCGCGCGAAGCCGGGCAGTCCGGAGATCGGATGAGCGTACTGATCAGGAACGGCCGCATCGTGACGGCGGCCGACGACTATCGCGCCGACATCTTCGTCGAGGGCGAGACCGTGGCGCTGATCGGGCGCGACCTGACGCCGACCGCCGACCGGATCATCGACGCCGCGGGACGCCTCGTGCTGCCCGGCGGCGTCGACCCGCACACCCACATGGAGATGCCGTTCGGCGGCACCGAGTCGTCGGATACCTTCGAGACCGGCACGCGCGCCGCCGCGTTCGGGGGCACGACGACCATCGTCGACTTCGCCATCCAGAGCCGCGGGGCCTCGACGCTCGAGGCGCTGGACGCATGGCACGCCAAGGCCGCCGGCAAGGCGGCAATCGACTACGCGTGCCCCCTCCTTTCGCTTTCCGGCATCGTCCCAGACCGTCCTGGACAACCCGGTGTAGATACCTTGGATAAATGTGTTGGAACGCGAACAGCGTCTTTACACGTCCAGCTACTTTCGCTATTTTCCAGAAACTAATTGGGGGCGGTATGGGCAATTGCAGTCCCCAAATAAATTGGGTACAGAATGGCAAGCCGCCGAATAATCGAACAAAAACCGAACCCGCCGCTGCCCAAAAAACAGCGCTCAACCAAGCGCCGAGGGCGCCACCCCGACAAGGCGCTCACCGCCGCCTTCTGCCGACACGTCGGCGAGTCCGGACGCTACGCAGACGGCAATGGGCTGTACCTCCACGTCGACCCCTCCGGAGCGCGCCGCTGGGTGCAGCGGCTCGTCATCCGCGGCAAGTCCTGCGTGCTCGGCCTCGGCAGCCTCACTCTCGTCTCGCTGAGCGAAGCCCGCGAGAAGGCGCTCGGCAACCGCAAGCTCGCCCGCGCGGGCGGCGACCCGCTCGGGGCCAGAGGCCGCACGGCCGGCGTGCCCACCTTCGCCGAGGCGGCCGAGCAGGTGATCGCCATTCACCGCGACGCCTGGAAGGATGGGGAGGCGACGGCCCAGAAGTGGCGGGCGACCCTCCAGCAGTACGCGCACCCGCAGCTGGGCGAGATGGGCGTCGACCGGGTGACGACGGCCGACGTGATGGCGGCACTGCTGCCCATCTGGTCAACGAAGAACGAGACCGCGCAGCGCGTGCGCCGGCGCATCGGCGCCGTCATGCGCTGGGCCATCGCGCAGGGCTACCGCAGCGACAACCCGGCCGGCGAGGCGGTCACGGCGGCGCTGCCCAAACGTCCCCGGCAGGTCCGGCACTTCCCGGCGCTGCCCTACGGCGAGGTCGGTGCGGCGCTGGCCGCCGTGCGCGTCTCGCAGGCCTGGACCGGGACGAAGCTGGCCTTCGAGCTGCTGGTCTTGACGGCGGCGCGCTCGGGGGAGGTGCGCCTGGCGACGTGGGACGAGTTCGACCTGGCCGCCGCGGTGTGGACGGTGCCCGCGGCCCGGATGAAGATGAACCGCGAGCACCGCGTACCGCTGTGCGGCCGGGCGGTCGACATCCTCGGCGAGGCCGAGCGCTTGCGCGACGTCGTGGCCTCGGTCGAGCGGGCGGGCCTGGTGTTTCCGAGCCGGCGCGGGAAGGTGCTCAGCGACATGGCGATGTGGAAGCTCGTCAAGCAGCAGCGTCTCGACTGTGTGCCGCACGGCTTCCGCTCCTCGTTCCGGGACTGGGCGGCGGAGAAGACCGAGCATCCGCGCGAGGTCGTCGAGGCGGCGCTGGCGCACGTGGTGGCGAACCGCACCGAGGCGGCCTACGCCCGCTCGGACCTGTTCGAACGCCGCCGCCACCTGATGGCTGACTGGGCCGCCTACCTCGATGGCGAGCGGGGACAGGTTCCGCCGCGCCGGTGAGGCTTGCCGGCGGCGGGTCGCGCGCGGCAGGCCGCTCTGAGGCGGGTCGCCGCCGGGGGCCTTCGACGCCTGGTCGCCCTGCGGCGTCGGCTGGCGGCTGCTCCCGTGACGCGCAGTACGGCAGACGCGCAGTACGGTAATAGATGCGCCGGGACGTACACCACGTGCAACGCGGTCGCCGCGACCGGCGGGGCGTCGCGTCCGCGACGGCGCCACGCTGCCCTGCCCGCCAGCGCGAGACGACGGGTGCGGCTCGGCCGGCTCTGCGCTACAATGCGGTCAGCTTGGGCTCGTCACCGATGCGGTTTCCGGTCGCGGTCGGCACTCACACAATGCACGAAAATGCACGCTGCCCGTGTTGCAGCCGCAGCGTCTTGCATGCTATAGTGCCGTCGCTTGGCGTCCGGGGTGGAGGGCGTGAGGCAGACGATTTTGGGCGCTCCGAGGCGAAAGGGGCGACCGTTCGCGTAGACCTTTCTTGAAGGAGCAGCGCAAATGGCGACTTATCCGGGGATGATGGGCGACGACATGCTCATGGGCGGGCCTGACGACGACGTGCTGTGGGGAGGCCCGGGCGACGACGTGCTCGACGGCGGCGCGGGCGACGACACGCTGATCGGCGGCGCGGGTGCCGACGAACTGATCGGCGGCCCCGGCATGGACATCGCCAGCTACGTCGGCTCGCCCTACGGGGTGTATGTCGATCTGGGCGCCTCGTTCTACGAGCCCGACGCGGTCAACGCCCCGGTGCGCGGCGGGCATGCCGAGGGCGACGCGCTGACGGGCATCGAGAGCGTCTGGGGCTCGATGTTCAACGACAGGCTGATCGGGAACCACGCCGCCAATGTGCTGTTCGGCGGCGGCGGCAGCGACAACCTCACGGGCGGCCGCGGCGACGACACCCTCGAGGGCGGCGACGGCGACGACGTGCTGGGCGACCCGGAAGCGGAGGACCCGGCCGAGGCCGAGTTGGGCGATGACGTCTTGAGGGGCGGCGACGGCATCGACGATCTGTGGGGCGGCGCGGGCAACGACATGCTCCACGGCGGCATGGGCGACGATGTGCTCAACGGTGGCCCCGGCGACGACCTGCTCGAGGGCGGCATGGGCGCCGACGAGCTCAAGGGCGGCGACGGCACGGGCATGGACATCGCAACGTACCACATGGCCGGCGAGGCCGTGACGGTCAACCTGGGCGCCGACGGCAGTGACCCTGATATGCCGCACACGGCGGGCGGGGCGGCCGGGGACATGCTGGACAGCATCGAGAACGTCCGCGGGTCCATGTACGGCGACATGCTCACCGGCGACGACTCCCCGGCCGGAAACGTGCTTTACGGCAACCAGGGCGACGACACGCTCATGGGCGCGGGCGGGATGGACACCCTCCACGGCGGCATGGGCGACGACGCCCTGCACGGCGGCGCCGATGCCGACACGCTCATGGGCGAGCTCGGCGACGATGCCCTGATGGGCGACGACGGCGCCGACACGCTCGCCGGCGGCGCGGGCGCCGACATGCTGTACGGCGGAACCGCTAATGACGACGGCATGAACATGGATGGCGACGACACGGACACCATGGACGACACCGCGGACTACAGCGAGTCCGATGCGGGTGTCATGGTTGACCTGAGCGTTGCCCCGGCCGACGCGACCGATGACAGCCCGCACGCCGCGGGCGGGCACGCCGACGGCGACATGCTCTACGGCATTGAGCACCTCACGGGCAGCGACTACACCGACCTGCTGATCGGCGACGACGGCAACGACAACATGCTGATGGGTGGCGCGGGTGACGACAAGGACGACCCGGACACCGACGATGTCGTCGAGGGTGGCCTGATGGGCGGCGATGGCGACGACACGCTCAAGGGCGGCGACGGTGATGACGAGCTTTATGGCGGAGCCGATGTCGACCTGCTCAGGGGCGGCGACGGCGACGATGTGCTCATGGGCGGCCCTGGCAACGACATGGGCTACGACCCGGGCGCAACCGAACCCATGGGCGGCGGCCTGTTCGGCGGCGCGGGCGACGACACGCTCGACGGCGGCCCCGGTGCTGACGCGCTCTACGGCGGCGCGGGCGACGACACGCTTGTCTACGGCGATGGCGACACGTTCGACGGCGGTGAAGGCATCGACACGCTCGACGCGAGCGCTTGGACTGGTAACATTGATAGTGTTCTAAACTTGGGCGGTGTCGCGGACGATGACGATAATCGTCACCCCGGAATCGAGAATCTCATCGGTAACGGCAACGTTAACCTGAGAGGGGATGACAGGCCCAACGTCATCGATGCCGGTGGCGATGGTGGCATCGGAATCGTCGGCTTCGACGGCAACGACACGCTCATCGGCGGCGACGGCGACGACGAACTCGGTGCGAACACCGACGAAGGAGAACGCAATTCTGGCGACGACAGGCTCGAAGGTGGTGCGGGCAGCGACACGCTCTACGGAGGTCCGGGCAAGGATACGTTCGTCTTCGGCGAGCAGGACTCCAGCGACACCGACAAGGTGATGGACTTCAACTCGCTGGCGGGCGACAAGATCGACCTGAGCGCGCTGAATCTGAGCGACGACCAGTTCAGTGCTGTCTTGTCCGCTGCACGGGTCGCCGCCGCCGCCGACGCCGCCGCCGACGACGTCGTTACGTTGGACCTGACCGACCACGACGGCGGTAAGATCGAGATAACTCTAGACGGTTTGGGCACGCTCGACGCCGACGACTTCATCCTCTAAGTGCGGCTTTTCCCCTGGCGCGGCCACGCGGGCGGCGCCAGGGGGGGGTGCCGCCCCGCGCAGTCCGTGCGGGTCGGCAAGCGAAATCCTCACATTTGTCGGCACCCAGGCGCCTTCGGTTCCGCCCCCTCTTATCTCGCAGACCTCGGTCGCCGTCGCGTGTGACCCGTCCACTCACGCACCGGGCTGGCGAACCGGCACGCCCGTGCGGTCGGCACCGTCGAGGTGATCGTGACCTTCTCTTCACGGCACGCTGCATGATGTCGTTGCCGATGTCGATGCTCTCCCCGTCGCCGATGCGGTGGCCGATGTTGTCAGCATGGCTGGCAAGACGATCAGGGCGGCGATCCGTGCCGACCTGAAGAAATGTCGATCCGACGTCACCGCCCGGTTCGCCGAAACCCATGCGCGCCCTTGCCGACGGCCAGCAACAAGCCGACGTGCAGCCGGGACGCTCGTGCGTTCCGCGTCGGCGGTGACCCGCGCGGGGCGTCCGCCTGCGGATCATGGCGTTCGGCCATGAATGAGGTTGAGTGAAACCAACGCTCGCAGCGACATTCTTGGCCACAGCGCGGATTTCCTTCCTGAACAGGACGAATTGGACGGGAGCGACCCGGCCTCGGTGAGTGTAACGGAGGCACACTCGCCAGGGCGGAAGACCGCAGGTTTTCGGCCGGGTCGCTCCCGTCTCCCACATCATGCTCCCGGATCGGTTGCGGAGTGGTGTGGGAATGCATGTAAGTGTCTGCACAGATGCGAGTTAGGCCGTATGCACGGTACGACACGGTCGGCTACACATCCTGCGACACGTAGCCGGGAGGGGTGTCACCACGCCGGACCGTCGCTGTGACCGCGACACCGGCGGTGATCGGGGAGTCGGAGGGCTGCCATGTCCAGGCGCGGCTTGTTCGGGATGGCGCGGAAGGTTCACGGCGTGGTCCTGCCGCCGTGTGACCGATGGCGGGGACCGATTTGCGCCCTGACGGGCGGCATTCCTTGGTCAGCGCCTCCGTGTCCTTCTGCCGTCGCCAGCCCGCGACCTCGACCTGGCCCTGGTTCGTGACGTTCTCTTGGTGATCTGCGGGAACTGAGGCGAACGTATCGGAACGGACCGGCACGTATCGGAACGTACCGAACTCTTGTGCATGCAGTCAGTTACAGACATTCGTTGATACTTCCACAACACGAGACCGGAGCCTGCGGGCCAGGCCGAAGTCTGGCCGACCAGGAGGCACGATGACGAGACTGCTCACCCTTCGCGAGGTAACCCGGATGACGGCGCTGTCCCCGCTCGGCGGTCTACGCGTTGATGGCCGCCTCGCGGTTCCCGAAGCCGGTCCGGATCGGGGGCCGCGCCGTCCGCTGGGTCGAGGAGGAGGTGCGTCGACTTCATTGCCAGCCGGCCGCGCGGCGGCTCGGAGCGGCCGGCGGCGTAGGTCCCTGCTCGACGATTGGCTCGAACGCCGGGAGAGAGTCAGGCGCTCGTGCGTGGGCCGGACGGCGCGCTGCCGGGCATCGCTACCCGCGGCAGTTTATCCGGGGCGTCACGGTGGGCCGGCTCTGGAAGTTCCAGGCCGGCCAGTGGTCGATGGCCGGACGGATACGGACGGCCATAACCCGACCTGAGCCGGCGCGAGCGGCGTGTCACCGAATGGCCGTAGCGCACGCGGAGGAGCCGCCCGTGGGCGGCTTGACACGCCGCTCGCAGAGGCTACCCGCGCGCGTTCGCCGGGGCCGACGACGAACACCGCTCCCGGATGGCGGCGCCACGTTCGACGCCGGCTGCCCGGGCCTCGGCGGCGAGTCCGGCTGCGCCAGGTCCCGGCTGAGCAGCGTCTTGAGCTGCTTGCCGGGCTTGAAGCAGGCGACCTGCTTCGATGGCACGTCCACACGCCCGCCGGTCCTGGGGTTGCGGCCCTGGTGCGGCCTGCGGCGCCGGAGGCGGAAGCTGCCGAAGCCGCGCAGCTCGACATCCTCTCCCCGGCGCAGCATCTCCACGATGCTGCCGAACGCGGTGTCGACGACGATCTCGGCGCGTTTGTTCGTGAGGCTGCCGGCGTCGGCCACCGCCTCGATGAGCGCCGCCTTCGCCAGACCGTCCATCGGTCATCGGTTGCCTTGTTGCTGGAAGGGAATCGCAGCGGCCCTCAGGGCGCAAGCGCTGCCGGCCGGCGACAACTCTCGGCCGGCCGTGTGCATGGCGCGGGTGCATCGCCCATCCGCGCCGACCCGGAGGCTCAGCCGGCGGCGGCCCGCCCGCTGGAATGACAGGGCCAAGGCGCTGCCGGGGTTCGAAGGGGCGCCAGCCCCTCGCCAGCCCCGATGTACGTACATCGGGTCGGCTGGCTCATCGCATACAACCGAATGTGATGAGCCAGCTTCCGTTTCTCTGATCGTGCGCCCGACTCCCGCTCTTCACTGCCCGGATCCTCTGTCGTCGCTCTCCGGGATCTGCTCGTGTCGTTCGGCCTCCCGCTCGATCCATGCAGCATCTCATGTCGGCCGTCAACCTCTGCACCTGACCCTTTGGGGACGTCGCGGTGACCGGGGCAGGATCGGATCCGGTGTTCAGCGCGGGGGGTCAACGTGCGGCTCGGTTCGAGCATCGGCAGCAGGGTATGATGAGTCATCATCTCATGGACGACGATGCGGCCTACGGCCGGGACCTGCAACAGCGGCACGGCGACCTGGTGTGGCGCGTGCGATTTGGCGGCGAGCGGTGGCTGTACCTGGTGCTGCTGCTCGAGTTCCAGTCCGGGGTCGACCGGACCATGGCGGTGCGGATGGGTGAAGGCGAAGCGGTACACCGATCCCGCTCTGCGGGCGGCGGATTCCTTTGATGTCGCGCGGATGCTCGGCGACGGGGTCGGCGTCATGTTCCCGGTGCAGCGCGGCAGGCCGGTCGCCATGTCGACGCCGCCGAAGATACTCCAGCACCACGGGATCGCGGTCGTTGCCCGGGGATTCCGCTTCAGCTTCCAGAACTGGCGGCCGACAAGACGCACGGCCACCCGCTTTGTGGGAGCCGAAGGAGTGACCCATGACTGAGGTTCTGCGGCTGATCGGACTGACTCAAGACGGAGCAATGCTGCCGGCCGTTCTGGTCGGAGTCGTCGTCTGGATGACGATAACCGTCCGTCAGATGCGCAGTGACGTTGAGAAGTTGAGCAGAGATCACGATTCGATGGACGCAACCTTGAGGCGCGTTGCTGAGGACGTCGCGTACCTGCGTGGTCAGGCTGATCGTGGGAAGACGTGAAGTGCGGGACGGCGACCGAGCTGTTCGCCCGCCTCGCGGAGACGTCGCCCCGCGGGAACTGAGGGGAAAATTGTTCACCGGACGCTGCGCGGACACCGACTGCCGGCGCAGGATCGGACCGAACGAAGGGGGCGCCGACGTCGCTTTCCGTCCGAAAACGTACGCAGAGTTCCAGGCCCGGATTGGGAGCAGGAAGGTTGGCGAAAGCCCGCGCCGGCTGCCAAAGCCGTTTGTTTTCAGCAGGTTACAGCGGCTCTGGCGGGGTTACGCGAACGGTCGCCCCTTTCGCCTCGGAGCGCCCCAATCGTTCTGCCTCACGCCCTTCACCCCGGACGCCAAGCGACGGCACTATAGCATGCAAGACGCTGCGGCTGCAACACGGGCAGCATGCACTTTGTTGGTGCCGACGGCGACCGGAAACCGCATCGGTGACGAGCCCAAGCTGACCGCATTGTAGCGCAGATCCGGCCGAGCCGCACCCGGTCGTCTCGCGCTGGCGGGCAGGGCAGCGTGGCGCCGTCGCGGACGCGACGCCCCGCCGGTCGCGGCGACCGCGTCGCACGCGGTGCGCGTCCCGGCGCATCTATTACTGTACTGCGCGTCACGGGAGCAGCCGCCAGCCGACGCCGCAGGGCAACCAGGCGTCGAGGACCCCGGCGGCGACCCGCCTCAGCTCGGCCTGCCGCGCGCGACCCGCCGCCGGCAAGCCTCACCGGCGCGGCGGAACCGGTCCCCGCTCGCCGCCGAGGTAGGCGGCCCAGTCGGCCATCAGCCGCCGCCGCCGCTCGAACAGGTCCGAGCGGGCGTAGGCGGCCTCGGTGCGGTTCGCCACGACGTGCGCCAGCGCCGCCTCGACGACCTCGCGCGGATGGTCGGTCCGCTCGCTTGCCCAGTCCCGGAAGCTGGAGCGGAAGCCGTGCGGCACGCAGTCGATCTGCTGCTGCTTGACGAGCTTCCACAGCGCCATGTCGCTGAGCGCCTGCCCGCGCCGGCTCGGAAACACCAGCGGCTCGGCCGAGGAGACGACCTCGCGCAGCCGCGCGGCTTCGCCGAGAACCTCGACCGCCCGGCCGCACAGCGGCACGCGGTGCTCGCGGTTGGCCTTCATCCGGGCCGCGGGCACCGTCCACACCGCGGCGGCCAGGTCGAACTCGTCCCACGTCGCCAGACGCACCTCCCCCGAGCGCGCCGCCGTCAAGACCAGCAGCTCGAAGGCCAGCTTCGTCCCGGTCCAGGCCTGCGAGACCCGCACACCCGCCAGCGCCGCGCCGACCTCGCCGTAGGCCAGCGCCGGGAAGTGCCGGACCTGACGGGGGCGCTTGGGCAGCGCCGCCGTGACCGCCTCGCCGGCCGGGTTGTCGCTGCGGTAGCCCTGCGCGATGGCCCAGCGCATGACGGCGCCGATGCGCCGGCGCACCCGCTGCGCGGTCTCGTTCTTGGTCGACCAGATCGGCACCAGCGCCGCCATCACGTCGGCCGTCGTCACCCGGTCGACGCCCCGCTCGCCGATGTGCGGGTGCGCGTACTGCTGGAGGGTCGCCCGCCACTGCTGCGCCATCGCGTCGGCGTCCTTCCACGCGTCGCGGTGGATGGCGATCACCTGCTCGGCGGCCTCGGCGAAGGTGGGCACGCCGGCCGTGTGGCCTCTGTCCCCGAGCGGGTCGCCGCCCGAGCGGGCGAGCTTGCGGTTGCCGAGCGCCTTCTCGCGGGCTTCGCTCAGCGAGACGAGCGCCAGGCTGCCGAGGCCGAGCACGCACGACTTGCCGCGGATGACGAGCCGCTGCACCCAGCGGCGCGCCCCGGACGGGTCGACGTGCAGGTACAGCCCGTTGCCGTCGGCGTAGCGACCGGACTCGCCGACATGGCGGCAGAAGGCGGCGGTGAGTGCCTTCTCGGGATGGCGCCCCCGGCGCTTGGTCGCGCGCCGTTTCTTGGGCAGCGGCGGGTTCGCTTTTCCTTCGACTTTCGCTCGGCTTGCCATTCTGTACCCAATTCGTTTGGGGATTGCAATTGTCCATACCGCCCCCAATTAGTTTCTGGACTATAGCGAAAGTCGCTGGACGTGTAAAGACGCCGTCTTCACCTGCAAGCCATTTACACAATGTATTTGCACCGTACTGTCGGGGACGGTCCGGGACGACGTTGGACAGCGAAGGTAGGAGGTTCGCGTAACCTCTTTTTAAGGAGCAGGTAATGCGATTTTTGGTGGCACCTACATGGATGATCTCCTGGTGGGCACCCCCGACATGGACGTGCTGTGGGGGGGCATGGGGGATGACGACCTGCAGGGCGGCGGCGGTGACGACCGGCTGATCGGCGGTCCGGGCGCAGACATGCTCAACGGCGGTCCCGGCATGGACATCGCCAGCTACACCGACTCGCCCGGCGGCGTGCGTGTCGATCTCGCGACGAGCTTCACCGGCAACGTCGATGAGCGGCCCGCTGTCCGCGGGGGCGATGCTGAGGGCGACTCGCTGACGAGCATCGAGGCGCTCTGGGGCTCGGGATTCGGCGACGTTCTGCTCGGGAACCACTCCCCCAACTCCTTGTTCGGCAACGCCGGGGACGACATCATCCATGGTCGCGGCGGCAACGACCTGCTGCGCGGCGGAGCCGACAACGATCTGTTGGGCGGCGACGGCACGGACGACGACGAAGAGGGCAACGACACGCTCTACGGCGACGGGGGCGCCGACCAGCTGAAGGGTGGCACGGGGAACGACAAGCTGTTCGGCGGCATGGGCGACGACGAGTTGATGGGGGGTGCCGGCAACGACTTCCTCGAAGGCGGCGCGGGCGCGGACATGCTGTTCGGCGGCGTGGGGATCGACACCGCCGCCTACACGATGTCGCCCGAGGCGGTCACGGTCGACCTGCGGTACAAGGGGCAGGCCAACCCGAACGTCAACCCGCCCATCGTTGCGCCGACGGGCGGCGACGCCGCGGGAGACTCGTTCGATGAGATCGAGAACCTGCGCGGGTCGATGTACGACGACATGCTCATCGGCGACGACATGGGCATGGCAATGGCAACGGACGACCCGTCCACGACGGACGTGGATGAGACGATGTCCCGCGCCGGAAACACGCTGTTCGGCAACATGGGCGACGACATGCTCAAGGGCCTGGGCGGCAACGACACCCTGCGCGGCGGGAAGGGCGACGACACGCTGTACGGCGGCGCCGACAACGACAAGCTCATGGGCGAGATGGGCGACGACGCCCTCAAGGGTGATGATGGAGACGACACCCTGATCGGCGGCCCCGGCGCCGACAAGCTGTTCGGCGGGCGATTCATCGCCGCCGACATGAGGCCGGGTGCCGACAACGACGTGATGGGCGACACCGCCGACTACTCGATGTCGAGCGAGGGCGTCACCATCAGCCTGATTGCCAATGACCACGACGACAACCCCGCCACCCCGATCAACATCATGGGGTTTGGCGGCGACGCCGAGGGTGATGTCCTGGTGGCCATCGAACACCTGACGGGCAGCGCCCACAAGGACATGCTTGAGGGGAACACGGGCGACAACCACCTCAAGGGCATGGGCGGCGACGACTGGGACGACATGGCCATCAGGGGGAAGGACGGCGGCCTCTTCGGTGGCGAAGGCAATGACACCCTTGAGGGAGGCACCGGCAACGACTGGCTAGAAGGTGAGGGTGGAGACGACCTTCTGAAGGGCGGGTCGGGCAATGACTGGCTCGATGGTGGCCTGGGGGGGACGCGGGCAGCGGCGACCGACGATCCAGCAACGACCACCGTGGACGAGTCGGCCGACCGTGCCTTCGATACGTTCACCGAAGTGCTTGAGGGAGGCTCCGGCAACGACACGCTCCGTGGTGGCGCCGAGACAGAAAAGCTGGACGGTGGCACTGGAGTCGACACGGCGGACTACACAGGCGTCGCCGCGGACTTAACTGTCTCGCTTGATGCTAGTGGCAACTTCGTGGGAGATCTTGCCACCGACATGCTGGTCAGTATCGAGAATCTGACCGGTGGTTCCGGCAATGATGCGTTGACGGGCAACGATGGTCCGAACGAGTTGAAGGGCGGTGCCGGCAACGACACGCTAGAGGGCCGCGGCGGTAGCGACATTTTCATATTCACCGATGACACCACCGCGGACGGCATCGTGGACTTCTCAAAGAGTGAAGGCGACATGATCGACCTGGAAGCGTTCGGTCTGAACGCCACGCAGCTTGCCACGCTGCTTACTAATACTACTCCCAGCGAAAGCGGCGGCGTGCTTACGTATACTCTCCGCTTGGACGACGCTGTCACAGGAATCGATGTCGGTGGGGGGACCATCACCGTCACGATGGATGAACGCTTTGCCGAGCTCGATGCCGGCGACTTCATCATTTGAGGAACTGCTTCCCGTGGCGGAAGCGACATCCGATGGCCGACGGGGCGAACGCGTCTCGTCGGCCATTTTCTTCTTCGCGGGAAACCGAGGAAGCGGCACCGGAACCTCCATCGCGCTGTCGTCTTGTCAACAATCCCGATCCCGGCCGCATCCCATCTGGACCGAATGCGTGCTGCTATCCGCCGCGCGAGACAACTCCTTGCCGAAGGCAAGCTAGACGCGGCGGTTGACGCCAACCGGGCAATTCTGGAGCGGAATCCCGGAGCGTGTACGTGCTGGTCCAACCTGGGGGTCGCCCTGTTCAGGCTGGGCCGCAAAGACGAAGCGCTGAGCGTGCTGCAGCATGGCGTGGGCGTTTGCCCGGAATCCGTTGATCTCGCCTACAACCTTGGTCTCGCGCTGCTGGAGCTCGAACGGTTCGACCAAGCCATCGATCACTGTCGGACAGGGCTGCAGCGGGTTCCCGACAACGCGAAGCTCTATCACTTGCTCGGTACGGCCTTCTCAAGGCTACGACACCCAGAAGCCGCCGCTGCGGCTTGGCAGCGGGCCGTATCCCTTGCGCCAACGATGTCCACCTACCGGCAGAGCTTGGCCAGGGCATTGCAGGTGCTGGGGCGCTACGCAGAGGGTGAGCGGGAGTTGCGCGTCGCCTCATCACAGAATCCGAACTCACCAGACGTGCTTGCTGCGTTGGCACAGAACCTGATCAGCCAGGGACTCCTTGAGGCGGGGTTGGATTACTGCAACGCGGCGCTGGCAATCGCTCCGGATCATGTCAACGCTCGGATCGCGCGTGCTCGCGCGAACTTCCTCGCGGGTCGCTACGCGGCTGCGTGGCCCGACTATCGATGGCGCCGCTACCGGGACACATGGTCCGGCATGAAGGTGGTGGGCCGCAGTTGGGAGGGACAGGACCTCGCCGGGCGGTCGATCCTGCTTTACAGTGAGCAGGGGCTGGGCGATGTGATCCAGTTCGCACGATACGCCCCGCTTCTGGCGCAAAGCGGAGCCCAAGTCGTTCTCTATTGCCCGGGCCGGCTTACCGGCCTTTTGCGGCGGCTGCCAGACGTCGCTAGGGTGATTCCTGGTGACCGCCCCCACCCACGCACCGACTGGGTGTGCTCACTCCTGGACGTGCCACGTATCTGGGAAGGGCATCTTGATTCGATCCCGGCATCTCCTTATCTTCCAGCTCGTCCGCGGCTCCGCCCACTACTATCGTCGACCGGGAGGCACCGGATCGGTATTGTCTGGGCGGGAAATCCGGATCAAGCAGACGACCGCCAACGATCCTGCCACGTCGATCACTTCGCGCCGCTACTTGACATGCCGGGCACGGAGTTTACGAGTTTCCAGGTGGGGCCGCGCGCCAAGGAGTTACGTACATCGGGTTGGCTGGGCTTAATCAACGAGGCAGGTCAACAGGTAGCTCCGTTTGAGGTGACCGCAGACGCCCTTCTGGAGGTTGATTTGGTCATCACCGTGGACACGGCGATGGCGCACTTGGCCGGTGCTCTCGGCCGGCCAGTCTGGACTCTGCTGCCGTTCGCGCCGGACTGGCGCTGGATGCTTGACCGCGTCGATACCCCATGGTATCCGACGATGCGCCTGTTCCGACAGCCCACCCCCGGCGATTGGGCCGGAGTCTTCCACGACGTTCGGCATGCGCTGATCAAGTGGCTGGGCCAGCCGAACGCCTCCAGACCAACGCCTGTGCAGGGTGCGTCCCGATAGTCCCGATAGCACCGGGGACTCTGTGATCCCTCCGAAGATCGGTTTCGGTTCCGTGAAGGTGCGCTGGACCCGCGCGATCCAGTTGCATGCCGATGGCAGGCTTCACGCCGCGGTCGAAGCCTACCGGGCCATCCTGAAGCAGGCGCCAGAGACCGGCGCCTGCTGGTCGAACCTGGGGATGGCGCTACGGTCGCTGGGCCGCAGGCAAGAGGGTCTCGCGGTGTTGCGCCAGGGGGAGCGTATCTGCCCGCGAAACGCCGCACTGAACTACAACCTGGGAAACGCGCTCAAGGACGCCGGCGACCACCAAGGTGCGCTGACGCATTATCGCGCAGCCTGGACTCTCCAGCCCGACTACCTGGAAGCGGCGCGGGCCTGCGGCGCGATGCTCAGGCGGCTGGAGCGGTTCGATGAGGCCATCGTGCACTACGCCGCGGCGCTAGGGCGGCATCTGGACGACAGCGAACTCTGCGCGGGCTTAGGATTGGCCCTGTGGAAGGTACGGAAGCCGGCGGCCGCTACGACTCTGCGGCGCGCGGTCGCGCTTGACCCGACGTCATCCGACTTCCGGCGACTTCTGCACGTTGTGCTGCGGTGGCTGGGGAATGACGTAGAAGACGAGAAGCAACTGCGTGCGGGACTGGCGCGGGAGCCTGGCTCGCCGTCGCTGCTCGCGGCCCTGGGACATAGCCTGATTGGACAGGGCCGCCTCGACGAAGGATTGGAGTGCTGCGCCCAGGCGTTAGCGGTCGACCGTGACCACCAAGACGCACGGCTCGCGCGCGGCCGCGCCAACTTTCTGGCAGGACGCTACGCCATTGCTTGGCCCGATCGCTATCGTCAGGTGAAGGATCTCGACAGGCGTCCGAAGGGCACCTCGGGAAGCGAATGGGAGGGGCGGGACCTAGCCGGACAGTCGATTCTGCTCTACGGTGAGCAGGGGCTGGGCGACGTCATCCAGTACGCGCGCTACGCGCCGCTGGTCGCCGAAGCCGGAGCTCGGGTCGTCGTGGCGTGCAACCCGCGGCTGGTCGCCCTTTTGCGGCGAATGCGTGACATCGACAGTGTGGTGCCGGACGACCAGCCCCCGCCGCCGACTGACTGGCACTGCTCGCTCCTGGACGTGCCGGCCGTCTGGGGGCACGACGTCGATTCGATTCCGGCGGCGTGCCCGTATCTGCCCCCGCGTCTGCGGCAGACACCCGTGCTGCCCCCGGCGCGCCAGTTCCGGGTCGGCATCGTCTGGGCGGGAAATCCCAAGCAGCTGCAGAACCGTCGGCGCTCCTGCCGCCTTGAGGACTTCGCGCCGCTGTTCGAGTTGCCGTGCTCGGAGTTCGTCAGTTTTCAGGTGGGGTCGAGCGCGCGGAACCTGCGTGCGGGCTGGCGCGGGCTGGTCCACGATCCCGGCGACGCGCTGGCGACTCTGGAGGCGACCGCAGACGCGCTGATGGAGGTGGACCTGGTCATCACGGTCGACACCATGCTGGCCCACCTAGCCGGCGCGCTTGGCCGGCCGGTCTGGAATCTGCTGGCGTTCGCCCCCGACATGCGCTGGATGCTCAACCGCAGCGACACGCCCTGGTACCCGACGATGCGCTTGTTCCGACAGTCAAAGCCCAACGACTGGGCCGGCGTCTTCCGTGAGGTGCGCCGCGAGTTGGAGGCGCATTTGGTGCGAGCAGCGCAACGGTCGGTCGCCCGCGCGCCCTCGGGCGTTGGCTCGCTGAACTGACTACACGGCTCCAATGTCTGTCTTCGATCCGCGAAAGTATCACGGCCGTCGCCTGGACGAAGTAGTCAAGAGCGTGAACGGAGGTATCCGGAGCAACCTGGAAGAAGCGCGCGCGGTGTATCAGCTCTGTCTGCGGCAACAGAACCTGCCAGTTCACCGGAAAGGGTGGGTTCGGATGCAACTGTGGCAAGTGGAGAAGCAGTTGGGCCTGCACTCGCGGTACTTCTCCCAGGCCGGTCAGGACCGCTACCTCGACGAACGCGTCTTTGACAACAGGCGCGCCGGCACGTTCGTCGAGGTCGGCGGCTACGACGGCTGGACGGGCAGCAACTGCGTCTTCTTCGAGAAGGTGCTGGGCTGGACCGGCCTCGTTGTCGAGGCATCGCCGCAGCTTGCGGAGCGGATCGGCGAGACGCGGAGCGCCAAGGTCATTCACGCCGCCGTCTCGGACCGGGACGGGGCCGCCGAGTTCCTCGAGGTGACGTCCGGCCTCACTCAGATGGGCGGGTTGATCGACCACTATCACGCCGAGACGTTGCAGGGGGTACGTCGCGACGAGAGGCACTCGGAAACTGTCGTCACCGTGCCCTCGACGCGCCTGGACACGCTGCTCCGCACCCACGGGTTCACGAAGATCGACTACTTGTCGATCGACGTGGAAGGGGCCGAGCGAGCCGTCCTTTGCTCCGTGGACTTCGATGAGTTCGACATCACCGCGCTCTCGATCGAGAACAGCCGCCCTGGCCGCGAATCGTACGAGGACATCATGGCCCCGGCCGGCTACCGGCAGGTCGCCGTGTTGGGCTTCGACGAAATCTGGGTCAGGCATTCGGTGCTCTCGCAGGACCCGCGGGGATGAAGAAGCTCATCGCCGGCCCCGGCTTCAACCACCTGGTCGAGGCGCGGCACGGCTACGTGCTCTACAACATCAACGACCGGTACATTGGCCGCAGCGTCGAGCACTACGGCGAGTGGAGCCCCGGCGAGACGGCGCTGTTCGGCCAGTTCTGCCGGCCGGGCCACTACGTCGTCGACATCGGCGCCAACATCGGGATCCACACGCTCGCCTTCGCCCGCCTGGTCGGCGAACGGGGGCGGGTGTTCGCCTTCGAGCCGCAGCGGATGGTGGCGCAGGTGCTGGCCGCGAACGTCGCGCTCAACAGTCTGACGAACGTCCATACCTACCATCTGGGGGTCGGGGCCGAGGATGGCGCCCTCTGGCTCGCCGACATCGACTACTCCCGCGAGGCCAACTTCGGCGGCGTCTCCCTGGACGCGATTGCGCGGCCCCAGGGCGACCCGCGGCCGAAGTACCGGGTCGCCGTGGTGCGGCTAGACGACTTCTACGACCAGCCCAGGCTGGACCTCATCAAGATCGACGTGGAGGGCATGGAGGCCGACGTGCTGCGGGGAGCCGGCAGGCTGATCCAGCGGCACAAGCCCGTCATCTATGCCGAGAACGACAGGCCCGAGAAGTCGCCCGAACTCATCGGGCTCATCCGGAGCCACGGCTACAGACTCTTCTGGCACCGCCCGCCGCTGTACGCCCCGGACAACTTCGCCGGCAGCACCACGAACATCTTCGATCGCAGGATCGTGTCGTTCAACATGCTGTGCGTCCATGCATCGGCGAACGTTCAGGTCCGAGGGGCGGAGGAAATTACGGACGACGCCGCGCATCCCCTGGCGTCGCCACTAGCCACGGCGTCGGGCCGGAGCGCCATACAGGCACCCGGCGCAGCCCCTGTGGAGCCGGAGCGCGAATGACGCCGAGTGCAGATGGCGCCAGGCCGAACTGCGCGCTGCGCTACCAGCCCGACGGGTTCCGCGTCGACAGGAAGGCCGTCATGGGCAGGCAGTCGGCCGGGGCGGGCTTCTTGAAGGGCTTCATCGAGCACGGCGGCGCGGATCGCCTGATCGCGCTCACCGACTCGCGCGCACACTTCGACGATTTCCGTGCACTGTCCGGGCAACTCGATCGCGCCGGGCGTGAGGTAGTCTGGGCTCACCCACTGGACCGGCAGACCTTGCGGTCGGCCGGCACCGTCTTCTGGCCGGCGCCAGGGTTTGACGAGCAGGCATGGAACCGGCGCTTTGGCAGCGAGCGCGACTACAGCCTCTGCGGCGTGGCCCACACCGTCGCCTCGGCCACTATCGTCGGTGCCCTGGGACAATACCTGCTCGCGCCGACGCAGCCGTGGGACGCGCTGGTCTGTCCCTCGACGGCCGTGCGCACGGCCATCGAGCGCATCATCGAGCAGCACGCCGACCACCTCGCACGCCGGGGCGGCGGGCACTTCCGCTCCCCGGTGCGCTTGGCGGTGATCCCGCTGGGCGTCGACTGCGAGTCCTACGCGCCGCGCGACGACGACGCGGTCCCCGGCGCCGGCCCGGGCGCCCGTCACGCCCTGCGCGCCCGGCTCGGCATCGCCGAGGGCGACCTCGCCGCGCTGTTCGTCGGGCGGCTGGCGTTCCACGCCAAGGCGCACCCGACGCCGCTGCTGCTGGCGGCGGCTCGCGCCGCGCTGCGGGTGCAGGGCCGGACCATCCACCTGCTGCTGGCGGGGCAGTTTCCCAACCGCGCGGCCGAGAGGGAGTTCCGCGAGGCGGCCGGCCGGTTCGGCGGCGCTGCCCGCGTACACTTCATCGACGGTTCCGACGGCCCGCACGGCCCCGTCATGCGCTCGGTGTGGCGCGCGGCCGACATCTTCGTGTCGCTGTCCGACAACATCCAGGAGACGTTCGGCCTGACGCCGGTGGAGGCCATGGCGGCCGGCCTGCCGTGCGTGGTCAGCGACTGGAACGGCTACAAGGACACGGTGGCCGACGGCGAGACCGGGTTCCGCATCCCCACGACCACGATCGGTGCCGGCGCGGGCATCGACATCGCCGACCGTCATGCGGCCGGCGTCGACAGCTACGACCAGATGCTCGGCATCACCAGCCTCGCCACGGCGGTGGACGTGGACGCCTGCGCCGAGGCTATCGCACGGCTGGCCAGCGACGCGGCGTTGCGCGGCCGACTGGGCAAGGCGGCGTCGGCGCGGGCTCGGCGGCTGTACGACTGGCGCGTGGTGGTCGCCGCCTACCAGGACCTGTGGAGCGAGTTGGCGGAGCTGCGTGCCGCAAGCCCCGGCCTGGCGCTACGCCGCCGCCGGGAGGCGGCTCGCACCGACGTCCCCGACCCGTTCGCCGTCTACCGGCACTATCCCACGGCGCTGCTCGACGCAGGTACGGTCGTGGCCGCGAAGAGCCCCGACGCGGCCGCGGATCTGGCGCGGCTGCGCCAAGGCGAGCTGAATCTGCACCCGTCGGTCGCCTACGCCTTCCTGTCGGACGCTGAGGTGGATGCGCTGCTCTCGCGGCTGGCATCGGCGCCGGCGCGGCCGGCGGACCTGGCTGCCGACCATCCCGGCGCGGGGCGTCGGCTGCTGCGGACGCTGTTGTGGCTCAGGAAGTTCAACCTGGTGGAATTCCAAGCCGCGACGGAGCGGCCCGCAAATCGGTCGCTGTCATGATGCCGACGCGGTCGCCGAGTCGTGGTCGGCTACATCTCCACCCCGCCGGACCTCTCGTGGACGACTGGTGGTGTAGCTTCGCGGGCAGATTGTCCTTCCCTGTGCGCTGCAGGGAACACGCGGGTTTCCCCAGCGGATGGCGTGTGCTACGCTGACCGCGTGCTCGACACGCATGCTGTCGCGCAGTCGTTGACTGCTGCCGAGTTCACGCCGGCGCAGGCAGAAGCCATCACGAATGCGGTTCGTCTGGCCGCTGAGCGCAGTGACCTTGTCACATCCGATCAGTTCAAGACCGGCCTCGCGGAGGTCCGAGCTGAGATCGCGGACGTGCGGACCGAGATTGCCGCCCTCGACACGCGGCTCTCGACCCAGATCGCCGAGGTGCGGACCGAGATGGGTGCTCTTGACACGCGGCTCTCGACCCAGATCGCGAATCTCGACACGCGGCTCTCGACCCAGATCGCGGATCTGCGGACCGAGCAGCGAACCGCGAGCGCTGGTCTCGAAGCGCGCCTCTCCGCGATGGAAACCCGATTGACCTGGCGGATCGTCGGAGGGGTTGCGGCGGTTGGCGCGATTCTGCGGTTGCTCGCGTAGGCGGTCTACGACGGGTCGGCGAGCGCGATTCGTTGACTTGCCGTCCAGCTGCGAGCGTCGCTTTCGGTCCGAAGACATCCCGCGACTTCCGTCGCCTCGCCACGTTGGAACGCGCCATCATCCCGGCTGCACCGCCCGCCGAGTAGCCACCCGTGCAGACTTCGGGAGTGCCGATTCGGTATGGTCCTCTCACGGTCAGACCAATCGCGCAAGCGCGGCCGGAAGGTTGCCCGCTGGTCGCTCGCCTACGTTCTTCGTCCCTGCCGGTCGACAATGACGGTTGACTTCGCCCGCTCCTGATGCCGGTGTCACACCCGCGAAGAGCCCCCCTGGCCGATGCCCCGTCGGAAGACCGGGACCGTCAGGCCGGCCCCGGTGAGGCTTCACCAGGCGGGTGGTGCGCACCAGTTCTGCGGTGGTAGCCACTCGGCCGCGTCACACCAACCCTGCTGATAGCGGTCGAGCTCGGGGCTGGCGAGAGTGTGACGTTGAGGATATCGCTGGCGAAACGGGTCCGCGTCGCGAAGTCGGCGTCGCCCGAGTTGTACGGCGAGCCGCGCGCCTCGGGAGCGACGGTCAGGCTACGCCAGGTCTGTATGTAGGAGTCCTGGCCGCTTCCGGAGCCAGCGCCGGGCTGGGCGCTCGGCGATGGCGCGGTGGGCGAGCCGTTCGCGTCGTCGCAGGCGAGGAGCGGGCAGAGGGCGAGGGCGGCGGCCACGGTGAGGACCTGTCGGAGGCCAAGCCTTGAGTCGATCACCCGTTGCCCGACGGTACGAGCCGACCATGCGAGCCTCCGGCCGCAGCTGCGCGACGGACCCCGCGACGAGATCCGCCGCCTCAACGCCCACGTCCGCAGCGCGGAGACCGAATTCGCCGACGTCGACCAGCGCCTCGAGGCCCTCGAATGCGCGATCATCCCCCTCGGCCGGCGCCCGCGACCCGGCCCCTCCCCATCTTCCACTCCACCCGCACGCGGATCCGCGCAAGCCCACTTCGCCGATTATGTGATCGAGGGACGCCGAGCCGAAGGATGCGGCCGAGCTGGCGTACCGCCAGCATCCCCTGCGGGGTCGGACCAGGTCGGGACACGATGATCAGCCCAGGCACCGCTGCCTACCGGGTCACCAGGACCGGCTTGCGGGCGACGCGGCAGACCCGCGCCGTCGTGCTGCCGATGGGTAGCCAGTCGATCGTCGCGGCACCGCTGGCGCTCATCACGATGAGATCGATCGCGGGGTCGTCGGCCTCGCGGGCGATCTTGGCCGCGGGGTGACCCTCCGCAATTTTGCAGCTGGTCCCCGGAAGGACGGCAGCCAGCGCATGCAGCCTCTCCTCGATGCGCGGGCGGAGGTCGCCGTCCAGCTCGAAGCGACTGGTGACGTTGCCGGCGTAGTACATGGGCGGCGGGGGCTCGACGACGTGCAGGATGAGGACTCGGGCGTCCCAGGCGTCAGCTAGGACGGCGGCAACGTCGACTGCACGTTGCGAGGGCTCGGTCAGGTCCGTCGGGACGAGGAGTGTGCGGAAGATGCCGTCGGGGATGGCTGCGTCGGCCCGGACGGTCAGCATCTGGCAGGGCGCCTTGCGGAGCAGGCGCTCGGCCGTGCTGCCCATGACGAGTCGGCTCAGCCCGCGGCGCCCGTGCGTGCCGGTGACGATAAGGTCGGTCTTTCGCTCCTTGGCCGCGTCGAGCACGGCTTCATCGGGCAGGATCCCCCGGGTGAGAATCGGCTCGACTCTGGGTGTGTCGCTGGGCGAGAGGTTGAGGATCTGGCGGCGGGCTCTGGCGGCCAGATCGCCGAGCATTGCCCGCGTCTCGGGGTGCGCGCCTTCGTGGAGCAGGTCAGCGTGCAGGATCGTGAGGGCTGCCTGGTTCGTGGCGGCCAGACGCACGGCGACTTCCAGGGCGCGGCCGGCGCTCGAAGAGAAATCGGTCGGATGCAGGATGGATTTCATCTCATGTGCTCGATGTCGTAGCGGCTACAGATGCCGCCGAGTTCGTCGATGATGCGCTGTTCGAGTAGGCTCGCGAAGTCGGAGTCGCCCGAGTTGTACGGCGAGCCGCGCTCCTCAGTTCTGAACCAGCCCGTTCGACGGCTGAGCCGACCGCGTGTGCCAGCGACAGCTCGACGACCGCGTGATCTCCGCAGCTCCGCGGGGATCGTCCGCGTGCGCCGGTCAAGGTCGACTTCTGTTTCTCACTGCCCTGACCGGCCGGTTCGAGCTCCGCGTGCGCGGCCGCGGTTCTTCTCGACCTTCGGCCGGCGCGAGTCCGGCAGCACGATACTCCAGTCGCCGGAGCTGGCTCCCGTCGACCAACGTTCGGCCGCCCGAGGCAACCGCCCGCCGTGCAGCCGGCACAGCGCTTCACCCTTCGGCAGCGGCAGAGCCCGCCGCGCGCCGCACCGCGAACAGAACACCATGTAGTGCCAGGACCGCCCCACGCCGACACCCCCGCTTCCTTGGCCGCGGCGGCGCGATCTGTTCCAAGTCGATCCTCATCCGTCTCGAGAGAATGGTCCGCGAACACCGTCGTGCAGGACACACTAGCCGGATCGAACAGGACTCGGTTTGGCTCCCTCTGGCAGCGCTGGCCCGAGGGCTACCGCCGATACCGCAGCAAGGTGGTCACCGACGGCGGCTGGACGCAGCAACGCGCAGGGCTGAGGTTTCGGCACCCCTTCCGCGAGGCTGGTCGACAGCGACCACCGGAATCCTGCTTCGCCCCGGTCCTGTTTCGCCCGCCCGTGATTCCGTCCATTCGACACATGGCAGGTCAGGTTCCTCGGCCAACAAGCCCTCAAGGAATTCCCGCACCGTCTTGTCAACAGCCACAACAGCTCGATCCGGTGCAAGGTGTACGCCATGTCAGTCATAGTGGGCACGAAACCCGCACTAAGCCGCTGATCGGCAATGAGATACCTGCATCGGGCACGATGCCGGCCAGCGAGACACCAGGTCGGAATACCCGCACGAGCGGCGGCCTTGACCACACAGGTGGTGTATTCGACCGTGCAAGAGCGAGTTCGGCCGGTTCCGCTCAGCGCGACGCCAACTGCGCGTTGCCGAGACATGGTCACCATGTCGGCGGGTCTCGATGCGTCGCGTGCCCTGCCCTACCCCAGTTCAGCCGCCAGAGGCGATTCCCTCCGCCACGTCGCGACCGCCCCATTCCTGGGGCGACGTCTGCGCCGGTGCGGCTGTGGTAGGGCCGCCGGTTGCGGACTTCGCTGGATCGACCTACGCCAGCATTTCCACGAGGCGCGCACCCAGGTAGTACGGCCAAACGAGCAGGGCGAGCACACCTTGCCCGAACGTCAACCCCGAGAAGCCGATCGTGAACAGCCAACCGACCAGCCACAGCATGCATTTGCCGCCCTGTTGCGATACGTTGATTCCCTTGCCCATCTGAACCCTCGGCAGAGGAAAGCGTAGCGGGTGAATCCGGCATCGGGGAGCTGATAGTCGTACGGCAGACGAACGAGCGTCATGCCGGGCGTCCTACGCAGCAGCCCGATCCGTACCCAGGTGATACCCCGTCGTAGAACGCGAGAGCCAATCGGCCTTCACCTCCAACGAAGCCGCCATCAGGCGCCTCCGGCCCGGCGGACCCGGTCGAGTAGTGCTCGCCAACCGGCGGCCAGCCCGGCGCGATGCTCGGCGGCGATCACGCCCAGCGCGGTGTGCCGCAGCGCGATACGCGTACCACCGTCGAGCGCGGCCAGCCGGTACTGAAGGTTGGATACCACCGGGTACGACATGAACAGCGGACCGTTGATCTCGAGGAGCGTCGGCCGCTTGATGGCCTGAACGTGGCCCCAGTGATGCCCGTCGCCACCGCCCAGATCACGGAACCAGCGCCCGCCGGGCCACGGTTCAAGAACCATCGGCAATGGTGAGCCATCCGGCGTTTCGTTCTCCGGTCCCATCTGTACCAGGAGGGCCTCGAAGGTTGTCTCTGGCGGCGCGTCCACCTCCACGCTCTCGCTCACCTCGAGCGTCAGATCCTTGAGTAGCTGCGGGAGCGTCACGGCCATCGGTTCTCCTCCGCTTCGTCGGTCACGTCAGCCGGCTGCTTCGTTCGGCTCTCTGTTTCACGCGCGCGAGTTGCCCCCGCCAGTGGCGTCGGAACGTCGCCGTCCACTCGTGCAGCGGGCGTAGCGCATCGGCGTTGGTCCGGTAGAACGCGAAGCGCCCGTCGCGACGCACGTGCACCAGTCCGACGGCGTGCAACACCCGCAGGTGCTTCGAGACCGACGGCTGCGCGAGGTGCAAGGCGTCCACGACTTCGCCGACCGAGCGCTCCGCCCCTGCGAGAAGGCTCAAGATGGCGCGTCGCCTCGGGTCGGCGATCGCACTGAACGGGTCCGTCGTTGCTGCCGTGCGTGCCATGCCTGGCTACGGCTGGTTGCCTGCCGCCCGCGCCATCACCAGCTCGGCGGGGCCCGGTAGACCCAAGCCCTTGCGGATCGCCCCGAGGGCGCCCATGTGGTACGCCTCGTGGAACACGAAGAAGGCGACCGCGTCGAGAACCGGCTGGCCGGCATGGGGACTGCCGCTGGCGACCGTGCCGCGCAGTGTCGACTCGGCTGCGCCCTCGAGGGCCGCCGCGAGGTCCGCTTCGACCTGCTTCCAGTGATGCCGAAACTCAGCCACCGTCGGATACTCCGCCCCATCAGTCGCGCTGGAAGTGGCGAAAGCCCCGCCGAACGGACTCTCCTTTCGCTCCCCAAGCAGCGCGATCAACTGGCAGCGGTAATCGACCATGTGACCCACTTGCCAGGCGATCGACGGTCCGCTGCCGCCACGCGTGCGCCGGCGCGACAGATCGTCGGTGAGATCGCCGAGGACGAGCGGCATCAACATGTTGGTCGTGCCGAGGCTGCCGGCGGCCGCTTCGAGCGTCGGGATCATCGTGGGCCTCCTCAACTGTCTTCATTCGCCGGGCGTTGCGGCCGGCCACCAACTGCTCGGCGTTGCGACCCGCAGGATATCGGGGAATCGGCTCACGCTCCTGGCGATCCCGTTGCCAGCCCGCACCAACGCAGCGCCATGCTCCGTGCTCGCCGTTCCACGAGCCAACCGACCGCATCGTCCGCCCGATCACGACTCAGCCGGCGCTTCGTGCAGGGCGACGCGATTGCCTTCGGAATCCTCGAAGTGGGCAATGAACCCATGCTCGCCAATGCTGGTGCGCGGCAATAGCCTCTTGCCCCCGGCCGCGTCGATCCTGGCGAGGGTCGCGTCGATCTCGTCGACGTGGATGTACACCAGCGATCCGCTGTGCGACGGAACATAGCCACTCCCCTGGATGAGCGTCCCGGCCGCACCGGTCGCGCTCGGGGCCATCGGGAACCACGCCATGGCATTGGGGCCGGTGGTCTGCTCGACGAGCTCGATTCCCAACACCGCTTCGTAGAACGTCCGGGCTCGTTTGAGGTCATCGACGGGAATCTCGAACCAGTTGACGGGATTCGCATGTGACGGCATGTATTGGGCTCCTCTCTGCGCTTGCGTTCGTCCCGGCGTGGGCGATCGTGTCCACGTGTATACATTCCCATTCAGGAATATGTCAAGCGGACCCTGCCAAGCCAACGCCAACGCCAACGCGGCGCATGGGAGGCGGGCCGGGCCGATCGGCGCGGCCGGGGCACGGCGGCGGGAGAGAGCGGTTCATGTCCATCGTCGACACGCTCACGCCACTGGCTCGTGATCGCTCGGGTACCGCTCTTGGCAAGCGACACTCAAGACTGACCCTTTGGCGACACCGAAACTGACCCGAAGAAACGGCGCATGTTGTCTCGCTGCCGTCTGGCAACCTGTTGTGGCACTGATTGCGCTGGAGACGAACCGTGACTGGTCGTGGGTGCCGACGTTGATCGGGCTGTTGGGTCGCAGGACGACGAGGAGTTTGACGGACGCGTTCGGCTCCTGGGAGGGCACGATGCACACCGTGCGGGAGGACTGTTCGTCCGCCTCGGCGACGCACACACCCGCAGCCAGGGGCGCTGGTCCGAGTGCCGCTGTCCGCCCTGCAGCGGCGGGATCAAGGCGGTGCTTCGGCCGAGGCAGGATCGGACCGGGTTCAGCGCGGGTCAAGGTGCGGCTTCGGTTCGAGCATCGGCTTGCAGAGTATGATGAGTCATCATCGCATGGACGACGCGGCCTACAAGCGCTTGTTCTCCCGGCCGCGCATGGTGCGGGACCTGCTGCGCGGCTTCGCGGCGCGGGACTGGAGCGGGACGCTGGACTTCGCGTCACTGACGCCGCTTCCGGCCAGCTACGTCAGCCGCGACCTTCAGCAGCGGTACGGCGACCTGCTGTGGCGCATCCGTTTCGGCGGCGAGAGGTGGCTGTATCTTCTTCTGCTGCTCGAGTTCCAGTCCGGGGTCGACCGGGCCATGGCGGTGCGGATGCTGACCTACAGCGGGCTGCTGTATCAGAGGCTGGTCGGCGAGGGCGTGCTGCGCGAGCGCGGCGCGCTGCCGCCGGTGCTGCCGGTGGTGATCTACAACGGCCGGTCGCCGTGGACGGCGCCGGCGGACGTGTCGGCGCTGATCGCCGCGGGCGGCGCGGCGCTGTCGCGGTATCAGCCGTCGCAGCAGTATTTCCTGCTGGACGAAGGCCGGGTGGACAGTGGCGCGCTGCCGCCGGGCAACTTGGTGTCGGCGCTGATCGCTCTGGAGACGAACCGCGACCGGGCGCGGTTGCCGGCGCTGCTGGACACGTTGATCGGGCTGTTGCGAGCGCAGGACGACGAGGAGTTGACGGACGCGTTCAGTGCCTGGGCCGAGCAGGTGCTGCTGCCGCGGCCGCTGCGGGGGACATCCTCGGCGCCGCTGCCGAAGCTGGAGGAGGTGCGCACGATGCTGGCGGAAACCGTGCGGGAGTGGACCGAGCAGTGGGTCGAGCAGGGCCGCGTCGAGGAACGCGCGCTGCTGTGTCGCCTGGCGGCGCGCAAGTTCGACGCGGCGGCCGGGCAGCAGTTGGCCACCGCGCTGGCGGAGGTGACCGACCCGGGTAGTCTGGCACAGGTCGGCGAGTGGATCATCGAGTGCGGGACGGCGGCTGACCTGTTCGCCCGCCTCGCCGACACTCCTCGTCGCAGCCAGTGAAGGGACCGATTGCTCGCCGGAGGGCGGCTCCGCCAGCGGGCTGAGTCGCCCGCGGCGGCGCACGAACGAGTCAGCCGAAGGGGACGCTCGAGTCGCTTTCGGTCCGAAAACGTCCCGCGACTTCCGCTCGCGAATTGGGCACAGGACGCATAACGGCGACCCGCCGCTACGACCTAAACCGCTTGTAATCAGTAAGTTACGGGAACCCTTGCAGGGTTACGCGAAACGGTCACCGTGCGCCGTGAAAGGCCCCGTTCCTCAGCGGGTGCGAATCCCGCCCGGCAACTGTCGCTCCAGCCGGTAGCAGTCGGAGCGGACGATGGAGGTAACGACATCGGCTGAAGCACTCCGACGACAAAGGGCCGCCCTGGGCGGCTCAGCGACCACGCGGGCCGCAACGCGAGTGAACGCCGAGCAGGCCCCGAAACCGCAGATGCGGAAGCCGACCCGCTCGTGACCCGGGGAAGGCTGCCAGCGGCCGGGAAGCGAGCGACGCGAGCACCGACCGCCTCCGCCGGGGTAGTGGCGACAGCACGCGTGGAAGAGGGGGATGGACGCAACACGGGAAGCCCTGCCGGTGGCGGTGCACGCGCCAACCGACAGCCCGCGAGGGCCAGGCCGGGCCGGTCAGGGTGGCGGAGAGGCCCGTAGTACCGGGGAAGCCGGGTAACGCCGGTGGAGGGAAGGGGCCTCGGTTCGAGAGCAGCGCATGACGGAGGAAGGGACGTGGGGACTGGCGCAAGCCTAACCGCCTCAGAGAGAGTTCAGCGACTCCAGACGGCGCTACATGCGAAAGCGAAGGAGGCTCCGGGCTTCCGGTTCTACACGCTGAGCGACAAGGTGTGGCGCGACGACGTGCTCGCGGTCGCCTGGCAGGCCGTCCGCCGCAACGGCGGCGCGGCCGGGGTGGACGGCGAGACAGTCGCGGACGTCGAGTCGTCCGGGGTGGGCCGATGGCTGGGAGCACTGGCGCAGGACCTGAAGGCGGGGACCTACCGGCCGCGTGCGGTTCGGCAGGTCCTCATCCCGAAGAAGCAACGCGGAGAATTCCGGCCGTTGGGCATTCCATGTCACCGGGACCGGGTGGCGCAGACGGCGGCGATGCTAGTGTTGTCGCCGATCTTCGAGGCCGACCTGCAACCGGAGCAGTACGCCTATCGACCGGGCCGGGACGCGAAGGACGCAGTCAGGCGCGTCCACCGGCTGCTGACGACGGGCCACCGGGAGGTGGTGGACGGCGACTTGTCGGACTACTTCGGTCAAATCCCGCACGCCGAACTGCTCCAGTCCGTTGCCCGCCGCGTGAGCGACGGGCGGCTGTTGGGCTGGGTCAAGGCGTGGCTGGAGATGGCGGTGGAGGAGGACGACGGGCGCGGCGGTCGCCGCCGGACGAACCGGGCGCGTCGAGAGCGAAGGGGAACTCCGCAAGGGGCTCCGATTTCGCCGCTGCTCAGCAACATCTACATGCGTCGCTTCATCCTGGGCTGGAAGGTGCTGGGCTACGCCCGGCGCTTCAAGGCGGAAATCGTCAACTACGCGGACGACCGTGCGCCACGAAGGCGCAGAAAGGAGGCCGCGATGGCCGCCTAGCTGCAGCCATGCTGCACGAGGGATGAGGGCAGGCCCCTCGGAGCCGCCCGGCAGGGGGAGGCTCCAAACCGCCGTGCGCTGCCTCGGTCAAGAGCCGAGGTGGTAAGCGTCACGGAAACGGCGCGGCGCGACCGCGTCAGGTAGGGTGCAGGGAGACGAAGTGAATGAACCACCGGCAACGTGTCGAAAGCGTAGGGACGGTGTCGAAACCGGGGCGAGTCGTTAACCCGGGACAGGTCCAGCGGGAGCCTGCAGCTTGGCTGGTCGGCACCCGGCATAAAGGTGGCGTGACCCTGCACCAGGCCCTTGTGTGGAACGTGGGAACCTGTCGCCTCGATGTGAAGGGAGAAATCCAAGGGGCCGACCCCCGAGGATGAGAAGCCCGATGCGAGGCACAGGGGCGGAGCGACCCGTACGAGCGATGAAGTCGAGGAAACTCGATGGAGCAAAGGGGTCGCGTCATCCAGTGTGTCCTGACGGTCAACCGCGCGGGCGGGAGGAGCCGTCGAGCCACGCGAAGCCGTTTCGTATTTCCAAGTGGGTGGTTTGGGAGGCCTACACTCGAGTCAAGGCGAACCACGGAGCAGCTGGTGTCGACGCCGAATCTGTCGAGATGTTCGAGCAGGACCTGAAGAACAATCTCTACCGGATTTGGAATCGGATGTCGTCGGGCACGTACTTCCCGCCTCCGGTCCGTTCGGTTGGAATACCGAAGAAGGACGGAAGCGAGCGCCGCTTGGGCGTACCCACTGTCGCCGACAGAATTGCCCAAACGGTGGTCAAGATGTACCTGGAACCGGAGGTAGAGCCGCAGTTCCACCCCGATTCGTATGGGTACCGCCCGCGGAAGTCAGCGGTCGACGCACTCACGGCAACCCGGCAGCGATGCTGGCGTTACGACTGGGTGATCGACCTTGACGTCCGCGGCTTCTTCGACAACCTGGACCACTCGCTCGTCATGCGAGCGGTCAGGAAGTACACACGGTGCCAGTGGATTCTGCTCTATGTGCAGCGGTGGCTGACCGCTCCCATGCAGCAGGACGACGGAACCCTGGTGCCGCGCACGACGGGGACGCCCCAAGGGGGCGTCGCGAGCCCACTCCTGGCCAACATCTTCCTGCACCTCGCGTTCGACGACTGGATGCGGACCACGCACCCGGACGTTCCGTTCGAGAGGTACGCGGACGATATCGTCGCGCACTGTCGGACGGAGGCGCAGGCGCAGCAGGTCCTGTCGCACATCCAACGTCGTCTGGCGCAATGCCGGCTGGAGGTGCATCCGGAGAAGACGCGTATCGTCTACTGCAAGGATGACGACCGGCCGGGGCAGTATCCCACGGAGCAGTTCACCTTCTTGGGCTACACGTTTCGTTCACGTCGGGCGAAGAATCGATGGGGTCGGTACTTCATCAGCTTCATCCCGGCGGTGAGCAATGCGGCGGCGACGCGGATGCGGCAGACGATGCGGCGTTGGCACCTCCCTCGGCGCAGCGACAAGGCCATCGACGACTTGGCCCGCATGTGGAATCCGGTCCTTCGCGGCTGGATTCAGTACTACGGCCGCTTCTACAAGTCGGCCCTGTATTCGGTCTTTCGCCACCTCAACGGTCTGTTGGTTCGATGGGCCATGCGGAAATACAAGAGGCTCCGGCGCCATCGCCGCCGCGCCACACATTGGCTCGGGGGTCTTGCGCGTCGCGAGCCCCGGCTGTTCGCCCACTGGCATCTGCTGGGGCTGACGCCGGCGGCTGGATGATGGGAGCTGTATGAGCGGAGACGTTCACGTACAGTTCTGCGAGCGCCCGGGGGTGCGATTCCCCCGGGCGACTCACCTCGCGGTGCTCGGCCGAGCGCCGGCGGCAGAGATGCTGACGGCGGTCGAAGGGCTGATGCGGCGTCTGAAGCTGCCGATGAACGCCGAGAAGACCCGCTGCTGCCGGGTGCCGGAGGAGCCGATGACGTTCCTTGGCTACCGGATTGGGCGCAACTACCGGCCGTTTACGGGTGCCGCCTACATCGGCACGCGTCCCAGCCGGGAGAGCGTCCAGAGCATCTGCCGCCGCGTGAGCGAGCTGACGACGCGGCGTGACGCGCTCCTGCCGCCGGAGACTGTCGTGGCGCGCCTGAACCGGTTGCTGACCGGCTGGGCGAACTACTTCACCCTCGGGCAGGTCAGTCCCGCGTATCGCGCCGTTGACCAACACGCCGCGCGGCGGCTGCGCCAGTGGCTCTGCCGCAAGCACAAGGTGCGAGACGGGAAGTCTGCACGCTTCCCGTACGAGCGACTCTGGACGGAGTACGGGCTCAAGCGCCTTGCGTCGCGAACGGCGAGCCTTCCGTGGGCGAAGGCATGATCTCGTCCGAGAGCCGGATGCGGGAAATCCGCACGTCCGGTTCGATGAGCGGCGACTGGAAACGGAGCCACGGCGGGGAGTGAGGCACCGGCACTTGGCGAAAGCCGCCGGGAACAGCTACCCCCTTCCGCCTACCGCCACCGCGCCAGTCGTCGACTCTACCCTTGTGCCTGTTGTGGAAGCGCCCGAATTGTTTGCCTCGACGCCTTCTTTTGCTGTCTCTTCGACTATCTCTCGATTAGCCATTCTGTACCCAATTTGTATGGTGACTACATTTATCCATTCCATCCTCAAGTGGTCACCAAGGGATCCGGCGCCACCTCTCCAGTCTCCAGCAACAGCCGCTCCACCGCCACAGCCTCGTTGCGCACCTCCAGCGAGGCTCGATCGCCTCCGCGGCCAAAACGCGCCGCCTGTAGCTCCTCCTTCGTGCGCATCGATCCCCACCTTGGTGATAAGCGCTCATTGACCGGCTCCATTCATCTGCGGTTCTGACGCGGCATTCCGTGTCAACTCGCGAATCGTAGGTGGGCGCGAATGGTAGGTGGCCTCGGCCACCGTGTCGCCACCTTGTCGCGTGCCCGCACACGACGAGCGGGTCCATCGCGAGCCGGTCATTCCACATGGTCTTGACTGCCGGGGTGCGCCCGGCGCTCATGCGCCCACCAGCGAGCGGCTCCGCGATGGCCACGTCGATGGCGGTCTGAACGGGCGCAGCGTCGCGTCGATCGGCGGTCAGACCGGACCACGAGGTTGCCACCTCACGAGGAAGCCGGGAGTCCACACGTCCACACACGACTTCCGGCGTCCCGTGCGTTCCCTTTCAGAATGCGGGGTACAGTGGGGGTAAGGCGGTCTCTTGACAACCATAAGTTCAATAAAAATTAGCACTTTACAGGTTTCCGCGGCTTTCAGCGCATGAGCGGGCGTCCGCGAGCCTCCAATATTCCAAGGAGACGACGATGGCGATTTTTTCGGGAACGATGATGGACGACATCCTCAGGGGCACGATGGAAGACGACGTGCTCTGGGGCGGGATGGGCGATGACAACCTCCAGGGTGGCGGCGGCAACGACCGGCTGATCGGCGGTCCGGGCGCCGACACGATGAACGGCGGTTCCGGCATGGACATCGCCAGCTACACGGACTCGCCAAGGGGCGTCCATGTCGACATGAGCACCTCCTTTGTCGACAACCAGCAGAGGGAGCCGATCCGCGGCGGCGACGCCGAAGGCGACGCGCTGAGCAGCATCGAGATCATCTGGGGCTCGGAGTTCGCGGACGTCATCAAAGGAACGCACGCCCACAACCATCTCTTCGGCAACGGCGGCAGCGACATGCTCTACGGCATGCGGGGCAACGACCTGCTGCGCGGCGGCATGGACGACGACCAGTTGTTGGGCGGCGAGGGGATGGACACGCTCTACGGCGACATGGGCGTCGATGACCTCCAGGGCGAGGACGGCAACGACAAGCTGTTCGGCGGCGATGACGACGACACCCTCGACGGTGGCCCAGGCAACGACATGTTGGAGGGTGGCCCCGGCGCCGACGACCTGATGGGCGGTCCCGGAATGGACACCGCGGCCTACACGATGTCTTCCGCGGCTGTCATGGTTGACCTCCGGCATCCGTCGACCATCCCGGGGGTGGCGGCGCCAATGGGCGGCGACGCCATGGGCGACACCATCGGCATGGACGTCGAGAACCTGCGCGGGTCCATGTACGACGACGTGCTCACCGGCGACGACATGATGACCGGTGACAATCCCGCCACGCAAGACGTTACGGAGACCGATTACGTCCTGTACTCCGGCAAGAACACGCTCTACGGCAATATGGGCAACGACATGCTCAAGGGCATGGGCGCGGCCGACACCCTCCACGGCGGAAAGGGCGACGACACCCTGTACGGCGGTGCCGGCGACGACACCCTCAAGGGTGAGATGGGTGATGATGCCCCACTAGTGTCCCACAGTTTCAGGTCCACGCGAGTGCCAGTTGCGGACGGTCGGGGTCTGGCGGCGCGTGTGTGGTGAACAGTTCGTGTAGTGGTCGACGTTCGAAGATGTTGAGCTGCAGCACCTGGAGCATCTGATTGAGGCTCCAGCGCAGCCGCAGGACGAATTTGAGATAGGCCAGCAGCAAGTACATGCAGGTGGCGATCCACAGTTGGGTCCAGACGGCGTTCTTCGACCGGCCGATGAAGCGCTTGACCTTCAGATGCTGCTTGATCCACTTGAAGAACAGCTCGATCTGCCAGCGAGACTTGTAGATGTCGGCGATCGTCTTGGCGACCCAGGTGGTGTTGTTGGTCACGAACACGTAGCGGTTCTTCGTCTGCGGGTCGCGGTAGACCACCCGGCGCAACGGGTCGGGGTAGGCCTTGCCGCTGCGGGCGCTCGTCAGTTCGATCCGCTGGTCGGCGAGCACGCCGGTCTCCGGCCGAAAGTCGTGCTCGTGGGTGACCCGGTAGCGCACGCCCCGCTTGAGGCGGGTGACGAACGTCACCGAACGGGTCTGCAATTGATGCAGCCACTTGAAATCGAGATACGCACGGTCGGCCACGACCACGCTGCCGGCCGGAAACCGCCACGTGCGGGCGACGGTCACGTCGCCGCGCTTGCCTTCGGTGAGGCTGACGAAGCTCGGCAACTGGCCCGCCTGGTCGAGCCCGACATGCAGCTTGACCGCGGCTTTCGTGCGGCGAAACGTGGCCCACGGGAAGAGGGCCAGGCACAGGTCGATAGTCGATGCATCGACCGCATACAGCTTGTGCTTGAAGCGGAAGCGGTGGCCCGGCGCCTGCTGCTGACAGCGGCTCAGCAGACGGGAGAACACCGCCTCGTAGAGCGTATACGGCTGCTCGGCGTTGACCCGTGCCAACGAGGAACGACTGACGGTCCGCACGCCCAGGTGATAGAGCTTGCTGGATTGGACCTGCAGGTTGGCCACGATGTCGCGCAGGCTCTGCCGGCCCGTCACCTGGCCCAGCCCGAGCGCGACGAACTGCGCCCAGCGGCTCATCACCCGCAGGCGCTGGCCGCGCTGATGCTCGCGCGACTCGGCGTCGAATTCATGTCGCGGAAGCAACGCGAGAAACTGCCCGAAGACTGTGTTATGATGGGCCACGGCTTGGATCTCCTGTGTTTTGAATGATTTGTGGCAAAACCATTCTAACAGACATAGAAGGTTCAAGCCGCCTAAATTAGAAATCCCGTGGGACAGCAGTGATGATGCCCTGATGGGTGAGGATGGTAGCGACACCCTGACCGGCGGCCCGGGTGCCGACAAGCTGTTCGGCGGGTCGGTCGATCCCGACACGGGGAGGGCGAGCACAGACGACGGCGACGCGAAGGGTGACACCGCCGACTACTCGATGTCGGACGCGGGCGTGACGATTAGGTTGACGCCCTTTGACCACGATGACGATCGCGAGACCCGCGACATGAGCGTCGGTAAGGGTGGTCACGCGGAGGGCGACGAGCTGTACGACATTGAGAACGTGACGGGAAGCGCCCACACCGACAAGCTGGAGGGCGATGACAACAACAACGTTCTTATGGGCATGGGCGGCGACGATTGGGACAGTCCGGCAACTGCTCAAGCAAGGGCCACAGGCGGCCTCTATGGCGGAGATGGTAACGACACCCTTGCCGGTGGGGACGGCATGGACCGGCTTGAAGGCCAGGACGGCATAGATGACTTGTGGGGTGGTTCGGGCGACGACCTGATCATGGGCGGCGCCGGTAACGACTTCTCGCAAAGGGCTGCGACCGCAGAGGAGCTTGCTGAGACTGACACGGCCCTTCAAGTTTTCGTTGACAATGATGAGATGACTCGCGCCACTACTCCCTCAGGCCACACGGGGGGGGACGACGTTCGAGTCGCCGTGACCTACCCCGATGTCACGAAGGTGCCAGCGGTCAACGGGGGGACAGCAGCCGACGGGACTGCAGGAACCTTCATGCGCGCCGGTCTCTACGGCGGCAGCGGTGATGATACCCTGATTGGCGGCGCCGGCGCTGACTACATCGACGGCGGTAACGGGAGCGACACGGCGAGCTACGCCGGGAGTCCGGCTGCGAGTGAAACCGACAGTGCCGGTGTTGTGGTGAATCTGGGGTCGGCGGCTGCACAGGCCAATGCCGGCGTCACCCTTTCCCTTGGAGGCGACGACGTTATCACAACACCCCGCGCAAACGACAACTCACACGCCACTGGCGACGTTCTCATGAACGTTGAGAATGTCACCGGCAGCAGTGAAGACGACACTCTCATCGGGACCACGAGAGCCAACGTTATCGCCGGTGGAGGCGGTGACGACGAACTGTGGGGTCTTGGTGGCGCCGACAAGTTCGTATTCACCGACGATCCAGGTACCACAGGGGTGCAGATCGCAGGCACAGCCACCATCCGGGATTTCTCCAGCCGCGAGGGAGATCAGATCGATCTTCAAGCCTTCAATCTGAGTCGTCAGGAACTCGCCGACATGCTGGATGGGGGGAATGTCAATGGTGCTACCGTGACATTTGACCTTTCGGATGCTGACAGCTCTCTGGCGGGCATGTTCGTCGTCATCGTGGAGGGCCGTGATCTCGACGTGGACGACTTCATGCTCTAGCTCTCCGTTCTTCAGATGGCCGGTCGTCTTCCCGCAAGATGGCCGGCCTTTTCTTTGTACGGTCGATGGCGGCGAAGCGGGGCTGCACGGGTTCGGTCGGGGATTTGCTTACTCACCGGAGTCGGCTCATCTGGCCGAGGCCCCCTCAGTCTGGCGGGTCTGGATGCCGCTGGCAGTCGTCCCCAACATGCGCTGGATACAACGCGCCGACATGCCCTGCGTCAGCTTGGACGTCCGTCACGCGATCCAATTACATGCCGACGGCAAGCTCGCCGAGGCCGTTGAATCCTACCGGGTAATCCTGAAGCGGCATCCCGAGGAATGTGCCTGCTGGTCCAACCTCGGGGTGGCACTGCGGACCTTGGGTCGCAAAGGCGAGGGCCTGCAGGTGTTGCGCGAAGGCGCCCGTATCTGCCCGCGGGTCGTCGAACTCAACTACAACCTGGGCAATGCGCTGGCGGAGGCGGCTGAGTACGAGGAAGCGCTGAAGGGCTATCGCACGGCCCTGAACCAGGATCCAGCTCACCGGAAGGCCGGGTACGCCTGTGGCGCCATGCTTCTGAAGCTGAAGAGGTACGAGGAGGCGGCCGACCACTATCGGGCGGTGCTCCAGCGGTACCCGGACGACGCCAGGCTCTACGACGGCCTCGGCCGGGCGCTCTCGAAGTTGCGGCACCTGGTCGCGGCCGTGGTTGCCTACCGCCGGGCCATTGCCCTCGCGCCAACGCTGTCCCTCTGCCGGATCAGTTTGCACAGCGTGTTGTCGGAGTTGGGTCGATACACGGAGGACGAGCGACAGTTGCGGGCCGTCGTCGCGCGGGATGAACGCTCTCCGGTTGTGCTTGCGGCGTTGGCGCAGTGCCTGATCGACCAGGGGCGCCTCGAGGCCGGGCTCGAGTACTGCGACGCGGCTCTCGCGGTCAAGTCGGACCATCTCAACGCCCGGCTTGCGCGCGCTCGCGCCAACTTGCTGGCGGGACGTTATGCCGCCAGTTGGCAGGACTTCCGGTGGCGCCGCCATCACCCGGCGTGGCGCGCGAAGGAGGTGGCGGGCCGGCACTGGGAAGGGCAGGACGTCGCCGGGCAGTCGATCGTGCTCTACGGCGAGCAGGGGCTGGGCGACGTCATCCAGTTCGCGCGGTTCGCGCCGCTGGTGGCCGAGCGCGGCGCTCGGGTCTCGCTCTACTGCGCGCCTAGGCTGGTCGGCCTGCTGCGGCGCCTACCAGCTGTCGACGAGGTCCTGCCGAGCGATCGGCCCCCGCCGCCGACCGACTGGACTTGCTCGCTCCTGGACGTGCCCGGCGCGCTGGGCACCGACCACGACTCGATTCCCGCGGAGTGCCCTTACCTCTTGCCTCGCAAGCCCCCGCGTTCGGTGCTGCGGCCGGCGCGCCGGTTCCGGGTTGGCGTCGTCTGGGGCGGCGACCCGACCCAGCAACGCGATCGCTTGCGCTCCTGTCGCCTGGAGAACTTCGCGCCGCTGTTGGAGCTGTCGCGTGCCGAGTTCGTCAGCTTTCAGGTGGGGCCCCGCGCCCGGGAACTTGACGGCGGCTGGCGTGGACTGATCCACGATCCGGGGAACGCGCTGGTCGACCTGGAGGCGACGGCGGACGCGTTGATGGAGGTAGATCTCGTCATCACCGTCGACACGATGCTGGCCCACTTGGCCGGCGCCCTCGGCCGGCCGGTCTGGACGCTGCTGGCGTTCGCTCCTGACTGGCGCTGGATGCTCGAGCGCGCCGACACGCCCTGGTATCCGACGATGCGGCTCTTCCGTCAGCAGAAGCCCAACGACTGGGCGGGCGCCTTCCGCGAGGTGAGCCGCGAGTTGGAGGTGCGGCTGCGGGCGGGCGAAACAGCCGGGGAACATGCCTGACTCGAGCGTCTCCTGAAATTGATTGATCGGGTGGGGATGTGTCGTCATCGAACGCCGCAGTTCGCCGTGCGCTCCGGCTCCATGTGGCCGGCAAGCTCGACGCTGCTGTCGCCGCCTACCGAACCATCCTGAAGCGGCATCCCCAAGCGTGCGATTGCTGGTGCAATCTGGGAGCAGCGCTTCGAGCTTTGGGCCGTAACGACGAGGCCATCAAGGTGTTACGCCAGGGCATGCGTGTCTGCTCGCATCATGTCGCGCTCAATCGCAACTTGGCCAATGCCCTCGACGGCGCTGGCGACCGGAAAGATGCTCTGGAGCAGCACAGGAAGACTGTCAATTGTTGCCAGGTTGCGCTTCAGAAACATCCCGACGACGCCACACTCTATAACACGCTGGGCTGGTCGCTCTGGAAACTGCAGCGGCTCGAGGCCGCCGCCACGGTTCACCGGCGCGCTGTCGCGATCGAGCCGGCATCGATCGCCCATCGACTGGATCTAAGTCGCGTGCTGAGGGCGCTAGGGCGATACGCCGAAAACGAAAACCAACTGCGCGAGGCGGTTCCGCAGAACGCGGATGTGCTCGCAGCGCTGGGGCATTCCTTGCTGGACCAGGGCCGCGTTGATGCGGGTCTTGAGTACGGCGCGAGGGCGCTAGCGATCGACTCCGATCACCCCTCCGCCCGATTTGTCCGCGCTCGCGCCAACTTTCTGACGGGACGGTACGCCCTGGCGTGGCCCGACTACGTATACCGCTATCGCCTCGATTCGTGGCGCCCACCGCAAGGGGGCACTGGGCGTGCCTGGGAGGGACAGAACCTCAACGGGCACTCGATCCTGCTGTACGGAGAGCAGGGGCTGGGTGACGTCATCCAGTTTGCCCGCTACGCGCCGCTGGTCGCGCAGCGCGGCGCCGGGGTCGTCCTCTGCTGCCCGCCAGCGCTGGTCGGCCTCTTGCGGCGGCTCCCTGATGTCACCCGCGTGGTTCCCGATGACCAGCCCTGTCCGCGGACCGACTGGGCGTGCCCGCTGATGGACGTTCCCGCCGTCTGGGGGACGGATCCGGACTCGATCCCAGCGGTTTGCCCTTATCTGCTGCCCGTGCGCGACCACGTCAGTTTGCTACACCGGACTGGGCAGCTCCGGGTTGGCATCGTGTGGGCTGGAAACCCTGCCAATGAGCTGGACCATTTGCGTACCTGTCGCCTCGACCACTTCGCGCCCCTGTTCGAGCTGCCCGGCACGGAGTTTGTCAGCTTCCAGGTGGGGCCACGCGCCCGGGAGCTGGCGGCGGGCTGGCTCGGGTTGGTCCACGATCCTGGCGACGTGCTGATCGACCTTGAAGCGACGGCGGACGCGCTGATGGAGGTGGACCTAGTCATCACAGTCGACACGATGCTGGCCCACTTGGCCGGTGCGCTCGGCCGGCCGGTCTGGACCCTGCTGGCGTTCGCCCCCGACTGGCGCTGGATGCTCGACCGCACTGACACGCCCTGGTACCCCACGATGCGCCTGTTCCGGCAGCCCGCACCCAACGATTGGGCGAGCGTCTTCCGCGAAGTGCGCCGCGAGCTGGAGGCGCTACTGGCGCGAGCGGCCACGCCGGCCGGCATGCGTGACCAGCAGCGCGACGGTCCGTCGCCCGCTCGCCGTCGCGCGCTGGCGCGTTGAACACGCTGGCCACTACCCGCGACTCCAATGCCTGGCTTTGACCCGCGCAAGTACCACGGCCGTCGCGTGGATGAGGTCGTCAGGAGCGTGAACGGAGGTATTCGGAGCGTCCTGGAAGAAGCGCACGCGGTGTACCAACTGTGTCTGCGGCAGAAGAACCTGCCTGCTCACAAGGAAGCGAACCTTCGGATGTGGCTGTGGCAGGTGGAGAAGCAGTTGGGCCTGCACTCGCGGTACTTCTCCCAGGCGGGCCAGGACCGCTACCTCAACGAGCGCCTCTTCAGGAACAAGCGCGATGGTACCTTCGTCGAGATTGGCGGCTACGACGGCTGGACCGGGAGCAACTGCGTCTTCTTCGAGAAGGTGCTGGGATGGACCGGCCTCGTTGTCGAGGCGTCGCCGCAGCTCGTGCGGCGGATCGACGAGACGCGGAGCGCCAAGGTCATTCACGCTGCCGTCTCGGACCGGGATGGAACCGCGGAGTTCCTCGAAGTGACGGCAGGCCTGACCCAGATGGGCGGGTTGATCGATCACTATCACGCTGAGACGTTGCAGAGGGTACGTCGCGACGAGAGGCACTCGGAGACTATCCTCACCGTGCCCTCGACGCGCCTGGACACGCTGCTCCGCGCCCCCGGACTCAAGGAGATCGACTACTTGTCGATCGACGTGGAAGGAGCCGAGCGAGCCGTGCTCCGGTCCCTGGACTTCGATGAGTTCGACATCACCGCGCTCTCGATCGAGAACAGCCGCCCTGGCCGCGAATCGTATGAGGACATCATGGACCCGGCCGGCTACCGGCAAGTCGCCGTGTTGGGCTTCGACGAAATCTGGGTCAGGCAGTCGGTGCTCTCGCAGGACCCGCGGGGATGAAGAAGCTCATCGGCGGCCCCGGCTTCAACCACCTGGTCGAGGCGCGGCATGGCTACGTGCTCTACAACGTCAACGACCGGTACATCGGCCGCAGCGTCGAGCACTACGGCGAATGGAGCCCGGGAGAGTCGGCGCTGTTCGGCCAGTTCTGCCGGCCCGGCCACTACGTCGTCGACATCGGCGCCAACATCGGGACCCACACGCTCGCCTTCGCTCGCCTGGTCGGCGAGCGGGGGCGGGTGTTCGCCTTCGAGCCGCAGCGAGTGGTGGCGCAGGTGCTGGCCGCGAACGTCGCGCTCAACAGTCTGACCAACGTCCATACCTACCATCTGGGGGTCGGGGCGAAGGACGGAACCCTCTGGCTCGCCGACATCGACTACTCGCGCGGGGGCAACTTCGGCGGCGTCTCCCTGGACGCGGTTGCCCGGCCCCAGGGCGACCCGCGGCCGAAGTACCGAGTGGCCGTGGTGCGGCTGGACGATTTCTACGACCAGCCCCGGCTGGACCTCATCAAGATCGACGTGGAGGGCATGGAGGCCGACGTGCTGCGGGGAGCCGGCGGGTTGATCCAGCAGCACAAGCCCGTCATCTATGCGGAGAACGACAGGCCCGAGAAGTCGCCCGAACTCATCGGGCTCATCCGGAGCCACGGCTACAGGCTCTTCTGGCACCACCCGCCGCTGCACGCCCCGGACAACTTCGCCGGCAGCACCACGAACATCTTCGAACGCCGGATCGTGTCGTTCAACATGCTCTGCGTCCCTGCATCGGCGAACGTGCACGTCCGAGGGATGGAGGAAATCACGGACGACGCCGCGCATCCCCTGGCGTCGCGCGCAGCTCGTTGACGACATCACGTCCGCCCGGTGGACCCAGGCGGCTGGTCGGCCTCCCGTGAGCCCCGGAGGGGCGCGCCGATTGGAGCGCGGCGCTCTCGCGACCGTCGCACTACTCCCAGAATTGGCAGCACGTGCAATGCAGAGCATCTTTCGGTCGGCGGCGCGGCGCCCAGCGGTGCGGCAGAAGGTTCACGATCGCTCGCCGCGCCGGTGAGCGACAGATAGATTGAACTAAGCCGCTGCCCCCTGGACGCTATGGGGATTGAATCGGCCCGGCTGTCGACCGAGGACGCAGGCGGTGGCGTGGCTTGGGCTCGGCGGGCGCCGCTGCGCAGCTCCTGGAGGCCTGCGACGAGCGAAGTCGGAGGGCTGGAGAACACGAGGGCCGTCGAGGCGTCGTGAGAGAGGGACGCGAGACAGACTTCTCCCGTCATGTGCGGCGCGCAGTGTTGCGGTGGAAGCGGTCGGTCGTGTCATGACGTATCAATGATGTCTGGCCGCGGGTACGCACGTGGCACGGTCTCGACCACCGTCATGTGTCCGTCGCCGCAGCTCGGACACGTGCGCAGCGACTCTTCGGTGAGCACTTCGTGGTGATCGCGATAGTCGGGTGGCGGGTCGGCGGGGCGCGGCGGCGCCATTCCGAGCAGTTCCCGGCAGCGGGCCAGCTTCGCAGTCCGGTGGCGATTGCCGAACAGGCCGTAGTAGCGAATGCGGTGGAAGCCGGTCGGCAGCACGTGCAGCAGAAACCGCCGGATGAACTCCGGTGCGCTGAGCGTGGCCGTGGCGACCGAGGGGGGTTCGGTCCGGGAGTTCCGATACCGGAAGCGGACCTGGCCGGCCTCGACATCGACCAGTCGATCGTCGGAGATGGCCACGCGGTGCGTGTAGCGACCCACGTAGTCGAGCACCTGCTGCGGGCCGCCGAATGGAGGTTTGGCGTAGACCACCCACTCGGTCTCACGCGCGGGCGCCAGGTGCGCGACGAACGCGCGACGCTCGGTCAGGGTGCTCAGCGTTCCGCCGAAGCGCAGCCGCCCGGTGTCGAAGGCTTCTTCGAGGTGCCTGAGAAAGAGGCGGCGGAATAGGCGGGAGAGCACACGCACCGGCAAGAAGAATCCCGGCCGGCACGCGACCCAGCGCGCCCCGTCGCTGGAGAGCCCGCCCCCGGGAACCACGCAATGCAGGTGCGGGTGCAGACCGAGGGTCTGGTCCCACGTGTGCAGCACCGCGATGAAGCCGATCTCGGCGCCCAAGTGTTCCGGATCGGCGGCGATCGTGCGCAGCGTCTCGGCGGTGGCCCGGAACAGGATCCCGTAGACGGCGGCGGGATTCTGCAGGGCGATCGCCGCCACCACCTGCGGTACGGTGAAGACGACGTGGAAGTACTCGCAGTCGAGCAGCTCCGCGGTGCGGGCATCGACCCATCGCGCCCGCGCCAACGATTGACACGAGGGGCAATGCCGGTTGCGGCAGCTGTTGTACCAGACCCGCTTGTGACCGCAGCGGTCGCACGCCTCGACATGGCCGCCGAGCGCCGCGGTCCGACACTGCTCGATGGCAGCCATCACGCGCAGGTGCGCGGTCGACAACGCGGCCCCGGCCCGGGCACGATACACGTCGCCGTAGCGGCGGAAGACCTCCGCCACGCGAAGGAGCGAACGAGCCACGGCGGCCCCCGATCAGTGCGTGGGGACCGACGCGGTCTCCGGCCGGGGCAGCAAGTCGAGCGGGCTGGTCGCCGAACAGACCTTGGTCGTCGCCAAGCGGAGGTAGCGCGCCGTGGTCTCCAGCCGCCGATGACCGAGCAGCAGCTGAATGGTGCGGACGTCGGTGCCGACTTCCAGCAGGTGAACGGCGAACGCGTGGCGGAGCGAGTGCGGCGTCACCGGCTTGCCTAGTCGCCGCTTCCCCAACAGCTCCCGGAATCTACGCAAGCGCCCTGTCGGCGAAGCTGTCCGCGTCTGGCGCCTCGTACACCCCGCAACCACGCCATACCGCTCCACCACGCTGCCACCTGCCCCGTGTGGCAACCGAAGACCTCCTTCGCTCAACGATCAGGGCTCGGCCAGCGACCGATTCGACGACGTCAAGAATTTTCCGGGCTAGCCGACTGCGATACCGGGCGAGGCGACACGCCCACTGGACGGTCCCCTTCTGCATCGGCTGCTCCGGATTTCGCCCCGGGAAGAGCCACCGGGCCGGCCGCTCGACCCGCCACCAGGCCCGCAACTGCTGGAGCAGCGTCGGCGAGAGCATGACATAGCGATCTCGAGCGCCCTTGCCCTGTGCGACATGCAGGACCATCCGGTTGCTGTCGACGTTGGCAACCTGGAGCCGCAGCGCCTCGCCGAGTCGCAACCCCGCGGCGTAGCACGTGGTGAGGATCATGCGGTGCTTGGGACGCGCCACGCCGGCGAGAAACCGAACGACCTCTTCGGGGCTCAGGATGACCGGCAGCGTCTCGCCGCGCTTCGGCAACGGTAGGGCCTCGACCGCCCAGTCCCGCTTGAGCGTGACCTGATAGAGGAAACGCAGCGCTGCCACGGTGCCCGCCACTGACGTCGGCGCGAGCTGCCGGTCATCGATCAAGTGCAACTGGTAGGTCCGGATGTCCTCGGGACCCAGCAGCTCGGGAGATTGCCCGTGGTAACGCGCGAATTTCGCAACCTGCCGAAGGTACGAGGTTTGCGTCTCGGCCGCCAGGTTCCGGATCCGCATGTCGTCGAGCATCCGTTGGCGAAGCACGGTCATGGTGAGACTCCTCCGTGAACAGCACCGGCCTGGTCCATCCAGGCGGTCGTGCAGAGGAGCCTACGGAGGACGACGAGGAGCGAAAGGGATCAGGAAGCAGTCGGATGGAGACCGACCGATCCGGTCGGCGTGTGCCTGGCTCCCGCGAAGCGGGTTAGTTCAACCGGCGATCCACATCCTCCGAAATACGCAGCACGGCGCGCAGCGCGGAGTGCGTAGCCGATGTCGCGCCTCAGATCCCACAGGGTTCGCATCCCCCGCGCATCGCGTACAGCCTCTCTCAGGGCGTCGACGCTGCCCAGACGCACATGCGCCAGCCTGCCGGCCTCACGGCGATCCATACCCGCGCGCACGTTCTTCTCCGTCTCCATCTCGAGATGGAAGCGCAACTCCTCTTCCGTCTCGGCGTCCTCGCGCGCGCCGCGGAAAATGCCGCGGAAGCACCGGAGCGCGTCGCCAATCCGGCTCACTTCGTGCCTCCGGCCCAGTTCAGCACGCCGTTGACCGCGTTCACCGTCCGTTCCCACTCCGCGCGCTCGGCCACGAGTTGCCGACGCCCAACGTCGGTGAGGAAGTAGTAGCGAGCCCGCCGGTTGTTCTCCGTGATCCGCCACTCGGAGTCGACCCAACCCTTTCGTTTCAAGCGCTGGAGTGCCGGGTACAGGGTGCCCTGCTGGATGGCGAACACCTCTCCCGACATGGCCTCGATGCGCTGGGCCAGCTTCCAGCCGTGCATCGGCTCCATGGCGAGTGTCCGCAACACCAGCAGCTCAAGCGTGCCCTGCAGAACGTCCGTTCTGCCGCCCGTCACTTGCCTCCTTTTGTTTTTCTAAATGAAGCATGCCACGCGTCCTTCAGATTGTCAAAAGAAATGGGTCGTCTCGAGGCGAAGCCCCCGCGCTTCTTGACTCCACCCTCTGATGAGCGCTAATCTCCCATCGATAGACGATGGGACTCCAGGCGTCGTCGCTCCTGCCCGGGACGCTCGATCTGCTCATCCTCAAAACTCTCGCGGCGGGATCCCAACATGGGTACGGGATTGCCCGGCATCTCGAGACCGTCTCCGACGACGTCCTCCATGTCGGCGAGAGCTCGCTCTACCCCGCCCTCCAGCGACTCATGCTGAATGGCTGGATCGAGGCGACCTGGGGCACGTCGGAGAACAGGCGCCGAGCGCGCTTCTACACGCTCACCGCCGCCGGCCGGCAGCAGCTGACCCGTGAGCGGCATGAATTCGATCGCCTCATCCTCGCGATCAACAAGGTGCTGGGTGCCGCGTAGGCACATGGACAGACTGCTTCGACGCATCGCGTACGCGCTGCAACGCCACCGCCGCGAGAACGATCTCGACGAGGAGTTGCGATTCCACCTGGAGATGAAGCGGCGGGCGCTCGAGGCACAGGGGCTGGATACCGAGACCGCGGCACGGGCCGCGCACCGGGCTGTCGGCAACGCGCCCCTCACGCGCAACAGGGTGCGTGATGTCTGGGTCTGGCCCTGGCTGCAGGAGGCTCTCCAGGATCTTCTCTACGGCGCCCGCGCACTGCGGAGCAATCCTGGCCTGACCGCCACGATCGTTCTCACGCTGGCTCTCGGAATCGGCGTCAACGCGAGTACGTTGGCCGTCGCGTACAGCACCTTGTGGAAACCGCTGCCCTACGACGCTCCAGACCGATTGGTGCTGGTGACGCTCGAAGGACGCGGCGGCGAACACTTCGGCATCGAGCAGTCCGAACTGGAGGATTGGATCACCCGTCTCGGATCGTTGGCCAGCGCTGCCGGCTACTACAGCCGGGAGCTCACGCTACGAGGGTTCGGCGAGGCTCGCCCGATTCGGGTGACGTACGTGACCGACGACTTCTTCGACGTCCTGGGTGTTGCCGCCCAGGTGGGGCGGACTATGGGCTTTGGCCAGACGGAGGACCTGGTCGTGATGAGCCATCGGTTGGCGTCGCATTCACAGGGCGGATCGGTCAACGCGGTTCTTGGAGCCGGTCTGACACTGGGCGAACGCCAGCACACCGTCGCTGGCGTGATGCCTCGCAACTTCGCCTTCCCTCGTCCCGAACCGAGGCCTGGATCCGCACGCCCCGAAGCGACGTACGCCTAGGAAACGTGGGAGCGCACCGGCTGCTCGGACGCCTTCGGGATGGCGCGACGCTGGCGGATGTTCGGCACGAGGCCAACGCCCTGCTGACGGAGCTGCATCCCTCAGGCAACTGGAGCCGCGCCGTCGTCGCCAGTTTCGACGATCGGGTGGTCGACGACGTGCGGCCGACAATGCTGACCTTTCTGGCAGCGGGCGCGCTGGTCCTGATCGTCTCGTGCGCGAACGTCGTCCTCCTCCTCCTCGGTCGCGCCGGCGCGCGCCAGCAGGACAGCGCGATCCGCGTCGCACTCGGCTGCGGCCGGAGTCGTCTACTCCGCGCCAGCGTGGTCGAGGGCGTCCTCGTTGCGACGGGCAGCCTGCTGCTGGGATTGTGCCTGGCGGGAGGAACGCTGTGGGTGATGCGGACCGTCGCCGCCGACCGACTTCCGCGTGTCGATGGGATCGTGCTGGATCGTTCCGTCGTGCTGGCGACGCTCCTCGTGGGCCTCGGCGTAGCTCTCCTCCATGGCCTGGTTGCCATCTCGGGCGCGTCTCGCCATCCCGCACTGGCAATGTTGCGCGGCACCGCCATGTCGGTTTCCCGGAAGAGCCGCCTTCTCCAGAACACGCTCGTCGTCGCGCAGCTCGCGCTGTCGCTCGTGCTGCTGGCCGGCGCGGGGCTGCTGGCGCGCACGATGGTGTCGCTCGTGGAAGAAGAGGCTGGTTTCGAGCCGGCGAACGCCCTGGCGGTCAAGCTCGTGCTGTCCGACAACAGGCTCCTCGAGGCACCGCATCCGAGCGCGTTCGCGCGGCGTCTGACGGATCGCGTACGCGGCCTGCCGGGCGTCAGGCGGGCGGGGCTCGCGAGCACGGTCCCACCGCAGCACGCTCCCCCCATCCATATCGGGTTCCAACGTGTCAGCGACAACCGCGGCGAATTCCTCATGGTGGGCCTGGGTTCGGTCACGCCAGGGTACTTCCCGGCTCTGGGCACCCGGCTCCTCGGAGGCCGCTTCTTCGACGAGCGAGACGAAGCGCGGGATGACGGGGTTGTCGTGCTCAGCGAGTCAGCCGCCCGCTTCTTTCTGCCCGAGGGAGATCCAATCGGGAGGAACTTCCCCGGGCTGCCCGATATTGCCGGCGTCGGAGAGCACCCGCGGGTCGTCGGCGTGGTCGAGGACATCAAGTACTCGGGGCTCGACGCGCCGCGCGGCAGCACGATCTACGTGCCCTGGTCGAAGCGGCCCCTCGGTACCGCGTATCTCGTCGTGCGGACCGTTGGGGATCCGCTCATCTCTGCGCCGGCGGTGGTCGCGGTGGCCAGAGACCTGGACCCGGACCTCCCGGTACCTGACGTGCGAACGCTGGAACGCGAGGTCGCCGACTCGATCGCCGACCGGCGCCTGCGGGTCGTTCCCGCGGCGGGATTCGCCGCCCTTGCCCTGGCCGTGTCGCTCGTCGGTTTGTTCAGCGCGCTCAGCCGCTCGGTGAGTGAGCGCCGCCACGCGCTCGCGATCCGGGCTGCGTTCGGTGCGTCGCACGCATCGCTCCTGAGGTTCGTCATGCGCGACGGGGTGCGGATGACCGCTACCGGGGTCACGCTCGGACTGGCCGCCGCCGCGTGGACCGCCACCGGTCTGGCGCACCTGCTGTACGGCGTTTCGCCGTACGATGCGCCGACATACACCGCGGCCATGCTCGTGGTCGTCATCGCGTCGCTCGGCGCATCCTACGTTCCCGCACGGCGGATCCTGAGCATCGACCCCGTGAAGGCATTGCGCTCAGAGTGAGCGCGTCGTTCGAAGAAGGCTCGGCCCGAGCAGCCTCGGCGCGCTCTTCCACTTGCTTACCGAGTGGAGCATGCATATCATCATCTCATCTCGGTAACCGATGGGAGAGCGATGACCAAGCCGTCCGATCTCGTGCAGGGCACGTTGGACCTGCTGATCCTGAAGATCCTGGCTCTGGAGCCCTTGAACGGCTGGGCCGTCGGGCAACGGCTGAGGCAGGTTTCACGCGAGGTGCTGCAGGTCAGCGACGGCTCGCTGTATCCGGCCCTGCACAAGCTGGAGCAGGCCGGGTGGATCACGTCGGAGTGGAGAACGAGCGAGAACAACCGGCGCGCGAAGTACTACTCGCTCACGCCGCCAGGACGCCGGCAACTGGTGAGAGAGACCGCGAATTGGGAACGCCTCTCAGCCGCGATCTCCGACGTCGTCAGGCTCACCGAGGTCTGAGCGATGCCATTCGATCGCTGGTTCTACGCGTGGCGGGCACGCCTCCGCCGCGCCTTCGATCGTGAACAGACCGAACGCGAGCTCCACGAGGAACTCCAGTCCCACCTGGCCCAGGAAATCGCGGCCCGACGTGCCCGCGGCGTTCCGTCTGCCGATGCGCGACGTCAGGCCCTGGCAGCGCTGGGAGGCGTGGAGTCCGTCAAGGAGTCCGTGCGGGAGATGCGCCCCGGCGCTTCGTTCGAACAGCTGGCGCAGGACGTCCGCTACGGCCTCCGCCTGCTCCGGCGCAATCCGGCCCTTGCGACCACCACCATCCTGACGCTGGCGCTCGGCATCGGGGCGGCAACTACGGTCTTCTCCGTCGTGGACGCCGTGCTGCTCCAACCGCCGCCGTTTCCCGAGCCTGAGCGCATCGTCACGGTCTGGCAGACGGATCCACGCAGCGGGAACCAACCCGCCGACGTAGCGCCGGCGAACTTTCTCGATTGGCGCGACCAGGCACAGAGCTATGAGCAACTGGCGGCCATGGAACCGACCTCCCTGGACTTCACGGGCGGTGACGAGCCGGAAGTCTTTCTGACCTCGCTCGTGTCAGAGGGTTTCTTCCAGGCGCTCGGAGTCACCGCAGCCCGCGGACGGACCTTCCTTCCGGAGGAGTTCGCCCGGGGCAACCGGCCTGTCGTCATCCTGACGGACGGTCTGTGGAGGCGTCGCTTCGGTGCCGACCCGGGTGTCGTCGGCCAATCGCTGAGACTGGACGGACAGTTGTACACCGTGGTCGGCGTGCTTCCGCCGGGCTTCCGCCTCGGACTCGAGAGCCGCGAGCGGGAGGCATTCGTCCCGAAGATCTTCGAGGAATACGAATCCTATCTTCGCGCCAGCTCGTGGTGGCACGTCGTCGGGCGCCTCCGCCCGGGCGTCACCGTTGTGGAGGCGCAAGCCGAGATGACTGCCATTGCCAGCCGTCTCGCCCTCGATCATCCCCGAACCAACACGGGCGTGGGGGCACGCGTGATCCCACTGCACGCGCGGCAGGTCGCAGCCGTACGGCCCGCGCTGTTTCTGCTCGCGGGCGCCGTGGCCTTCTTCCTGTTCATCGCCTGCGTCAACACCGCGGGCCTGACGCTTGCGCACAACAGCCGCCGAAGGGCTGAACTCGCGGTCAGAATGGCGCTGGGTGGCGGCCGGACGCGGCTGCTGCGTCAGTTGATTACGGAGGGCGTCGTCGTCGCGGCGCTCGGCGCCGGCGGTGGCCTCGCGCTGACCGCCGGCGCGCTCGATATGGTTGCCGCGTTCGGCCCTGCGGATGTCCCGCGGCTGCAGAGCCTGACCATCGACACCGGTATCCTCGGCTTCGCCATGCTGCTCGTCGTCGTGACGACCATCGGTTTCGCAGGCGCTCCGGCCGTGCGGGCCATCCGAGAACAGGCCGGAGCAATCGCCCACGGACAGAGTAGCGGGGCGACACCGAGGGAGCGTCGGCTGCGGAGCGGTCTGGTAACCGCCGAAGTGGCGTTCACGCTCGTGCTGCTTGTCGGGGCCGGTCTCCTCGCCCAGAGCCTTGCGCGTCTCCTGGACGTGGACCTCGGGTTTGCGCCGGAGAACACGATCGCCATGCAGGTAGTGGCATGGGACCGGCATGACGACGGCGCCGCGCGCGCGAACTTCGTTCGCGAGACACTCCAGAGGATTCGGGCCCTGCCCGGGATCGAGGCCGCCGGCGCCGCGTCGTCGTTTCCGCTGGCGACCGCCGACTTCACCATGGAGAGTACGCTGACGATCCTGAATCAGCCGCCGCCCCCTCCCGGAGAGCAATCGTCGACGGCCGTGTCGATCGCAACCCCGGCCTACCCGGAGACGATGCGGATTCCAGTGCGGCGGGGCCGCTGGTTCGACGACCGCGACGACAACAGGCGACCGGCGGTTGCCGTCATCAACGAGACGCTCGCTCGACGGCACTGGCCGGAGCGCGACCCGGTGAGCGAGCGCGTATCCGTCCAGTACGGGGGCCGGGCAGTCGAAGCAGAAATCGTGGGCGTCGTCGGCTCGGTTCGACCGCGCGGGTTCGACAGCCAACCGCGGCCCGAACTGTTCCTTCCTCATGCACAGGTTCCACATGGCGAGATGACCTATCTCGTTCGGGCGGAGAGTGATCCAGCGCCTGTAATCTCCGCCGTCCAGCGCGCCGTCTGGTCGGTCGACCCGCTGCAGGCCTTCTACAGCGTCGCGACCGTTGACCAGCTGCTTCGCGATACGATGGCGACCCGACGCTTCACGAGCCGCCTGCTCGCGCTGTTCGGATTCATGGCATTGGTGCTCGCCGCGGTCGGCATCTACGGCGTGATCGGAGAGGCGACCAATCAACGGACCCGGGAGTTCGGCGTTCGCACGGCCCTCGGAGCCACTGCCGGAGCGATCGTGGGCATGGTGGTGGCAGGCGCCCTCCGCCTGGCATTGACCGGCGTTGCCCTCGGGCTGATCGTCGCGCTCGCATTGTCACAATCGATCTCGCACCTTCTCTTCGGGGTCGCGCCGACCGATATCGTGACCCTCTCGACCGCCTCTCTGCTTCTGCTGGCGGTCGCAGTGGTTGCGGCGTCTGTGCCCGCACGGCGCGCGACGCGGGTGGATCCGGTATCCGCACTGCGCGTCGAGTAGACGCGGGCTCCAGTCGAACGCGCAGAACTCGGCGCCATGCCGACGGAGGCAGACGAACCTGAACGCCAGCACGCGTGCGCGGTGCTCGTCTACTCGGCGCGCAGCGTCGTCAGCGGATCGACCCTCGTCCCCTGGCGCGCCGGAAGTAGCGCGGCGATCACGCTGACGGCGCCGAGGACGAGGACGACGCCTGCGAGTGTCCGGACATCCAGCGGCTGGGCATCGGCGGTCAGTCGCCGCAGCACCGCAGCGAAGACTACGGCTGCACCCGCGCCCGCGATGCCTCCGACGCCAGCAAGCGCGATCGCGCCACGCGCGAAGCGCGCTGTAACCTCGCCACCCGACGCGCCGAGCGCCAGACGAATGCCAATCTCCCTGGTTCTTTGGGCCACCGAGTACGCCACGAGCCCGTAGAGACCGGCTGCGGTCAGCGCGAGCCCCGCCCCTGCGAAGAGGCTGAGCACCAGCGTGCCGAAGCGAGTTGGCGCGAGGGCCCCTCCCACGACTTCGTTCATCGTCCGGAACGCGACGATCGGGAGCAGCGGATCCGCCTCCTGGATGACTCGCTCCACGGACCGGATCGGAGTCGTCCCACCGGTTCGCGTCCGCAGAACCCAGTGCACCGGGAAGAACCCATGGACCGCGCCGAGCAGATCGTGCGGCACCTGCTCGACTGGCACATAGACCGTCGGCTGCGTCGCGGTCAACCCTCGCGTACGCACGTCGCCCAGCACGCCGACGACCTCCCGCACCCGGTCATCGACATCGATGGCCGTCATCTGCAGGCGTGTGCCGATCACCGGCCGCCCACTGCCGCTGCCGAACCGCCGTGCGAACGTTTCGTTGACGAGAGCGACTGCCTCCCCGCCAGCGCGGCGGTCAGCATCGCGGAAGGCGCGCCCGGCCACGAGCGGAATACGCATGGCCCGGAGGTAGTCTCCGGCGACGTAGCGCCAGTCGATGGCACCGGCCACCATTCCGCCCGCTGGGACCTGCCGCATCGCGAGATTCAGACCTCGCTCGACCGGCAGGTTGTTCGTAGCCGCGGCGGCCTCCACGCCGGGCAATTGCGCCAGCCTCGTCAGCGTGACCTGATAGAGCGCTGCCACGGCGTCCCGCGACTCGTAGGCAGGCCCTTGGAGCGAAGCGCGAGCGGTGAGCACGTTTGCGGGATCGAATCCGAGGTCCGACGTGCTGAGCGCGACGAACGTGCGCATGAACACGGCGGCGGCCGACAGCAGCAGCGTGCACAGAGCGACCTGAGCGACCACCAGCGAGCCGCGCAGCCAAGCGGCCCGCCCCGTGGCCACGCTCCTGGAAGGCCCGCCCTGGAGCGCGTCCGCCGGCTCGCCTCGGACCGCCAGGACGCCCGGCATCAGACCGAAGAGCAAGCCGGTCGCGACCGCCAGCCCGAACGCTCCACAAAGCACCGGTAGATCGACCGTGATGTCCCAGAGCGCGAGTCGTGGCCACTGCGCGGCCAGCCCGTCAACACCCCACGCCGCAGCCACGACGCCGACCGAGCCGCCGATCGTCGATAGCAGCATGCTCTCGGTCAGAAGCTGCCGGAACAGCCGCTCCCGCCCGGCGCCCAACGCCGCCCGGACCGCCACCTCCCGCCGGCGCCCGACGGCTCGAACCAACTGGAGCCCCGCCGCGTTGGCGCAGACAATCAACAGCATGGCGCCGACCGCCGCGCTCAGCGGCCAGACCGCCTGGCCGCTCGCGCCCGCCAACACATCTCGATACCGTTGCAGGCCGACCCGCACCGTGTCAGGCAGATTGACACCCTCGGGTACGTCGGTCTTCAGCTCGTTCAGAAGATCGGTGCTCAAGGCCTGTAGCTCAGCCTCGGCCTGTGACACCGTCCACCCCGCCTCAAGTCGTCCGATGAGCTGATAGTTCCGATCGAGACCGCGTGGATCCGGGCGGAACGGCGTCCAGGCATCGGCCTCCTCGAACGACCAAAAAGCGGATGGCATCACGCCGATGACCGTGTGTGGCCGGCCGCCCAGACGCACTTCCGCGCCGATGATGCTCGGATCCCGGCCGAAGTGGCCGGTCCAGACTCCGTGGCTGAGCACCACGCTCGAAGGGCCGGTCTCGTCGTCGCGTGAGAAGGAGCGTCCCATGCTCGGCTCGATCCCGAGGACCCGGAAGAAGCCGGCCGTCACCTCGCGGTTCTGTACGTGGGTCGCCCCGCGGCTGCTGACCAGGTTCACGCCGGGACCCACGCCAACCCCAGCCAGTGCCGAGAACGCGCGGCTCCGGTCGCGCAGAAGTGCGACGGCGCCTTGTGGTTGCGCGGACGTCGGTCCCGACGGCCGGTATTCGACGACGCTCACGATCCGGTCCGATTCCGGAAACGGGAGCGGCCGAATGAACACGGCGTTCACGACGCTGAAGGCCACGGTCGCCATGCCGATGCCGAGACCGAGGACGACGACCGCCGAGACCGTGAAGCCGGGTGTCCTTGTGAGTGCGCGCGCACCGACCCGGAGGTCCTGCCAGAGATCGGCGACGTACTGTCGCCACCGTCGATGCCGCTCCCAGCGTCGATCGACGCCCACGCAGGCCGCCCTGATTCGGCCGTAGTCGCCGAACCGCCGCTCGGCCTCCGCTCGGGCGGCGTCGGGCTCGGCACCTTTCCGCACCAACCGCTCGGTCAACTCCTCGAGGTGGAAGGCGAGTTCCGCCTCCACGTCGGCGCGGGGGTTGGAGCCCCAGAATCGAAGGTACCGCCTCCACATCGGCCCTGAACGCACCTACACCACCTCCGCCGCCCGCAGCACCTTGCCTACGGCGGCCGCGAACGCCATCCACCCGGCAGACTCGCTCGCCAGCCTGGCGCGCCCGCGCGGCGTCAGCTCGTAGAGCTTCACCTGGCGATTCTTCGCTGAGATCCCCCACTCGGACTCCACCAATCCGCGTCGCTCCATGCGATGCAGGGCCGGGTAGAGCGACCCCTCCTCCAGACGCAACAAGTCGCCGTCGGCCGTCTCTTCCAGCCAGCGCGCGATGCCGAAGCCGTGGTGGCGTCCGCGGCTGAGTGCGGTCAGGATCAGCAGTTCGACCGTCCCGCGGACCATGTCCGGATTTGCTCTCGCCATCACCGCCCCCTTGCATAGAGTGCCTATATGAGTGTGCCATAGACTGTCAAGGGAAATCGTTCCCTGCCGCCCTCCTCGGGCGTGGGCACGGGACGAGCGCCGGGAGAAGGTTCTGGAACCTCGTTGTCGTTTGAGCGCAGCGTCCACCTGGCCGGAAGCCGGGTCAGAGGATGAAGTCGGACATCGCCAAATCCCCGTCGTCGGCTTCGAGGTAGCCGGTCAACTGGATATCCCAGCCACCGATACCTGAACTGGCGTCCCAAGCCCCGACGACGTTCAGGTACGTGTTGCCCCCGTCCGTGCGCGCACCCGCCAGAATGTCCTCGAGCTCACTCTCGGTCAGCTCCAGCGCGCTGAGGTCGATCCTGTCGCCGCCCGCGCGGGACACCTCGAAGGTGATCTCGTCCTGGCCACCCGTGTAGACGTAGGTGTCCTCTCCATCTCCACCAACGAGCGTATCGTTCCCCAGGCCGCCCGCGAGGGTGTCGTCGCCCATGCCGCCGTCGATGGTGTCGTCGCCGCCCTTGCCGGTCAGCATGTCGTCGCCGTCCATGCCTTCCAGGGTGTTCGCACCGTCGGTCCCCGTCAGCACGTCGTCGTACATCGAACCGTTGAGGCTCTCAATGCCTTGCAGCTCGTCGCCCTCGGCATGACCGCCTTCGCCGATCGGATTCGGCATGGAGCGTGAGGTATTGCTCAGGTCGATCGTCACCCCCGCATCCGACTCGCTGTAGTCGGCGGTGTCGTTGTCGCCATGGTCCGTGTGCTCCATGGTCTCGGGATCGACCGTCCCGCCGAAGATCTTGTCCGCCCCGGCGCCGCCGCTTAGGATGTCGTTGCCGGTGCCGCCCTTCAGCGCATCGTCGCCCATCCCACCCATGAGGGTGTCGTCGGAGTTGCCGCCGTACAGGGTGTCCATCCCGGGTCCGCCCATGAGCTTGTCGGCGCCGCACCAGCCCATGATGGCGTCGTTGCCATCGAGACCCATGATGACGTTCGTCTCGTGGTCACGACCGTGCAGGACGTCGTCGTACATGGACCCGATGATGTTCTCCACGTCCATGGCGATCTCGTCGCCCGTCGCATGCCCGCCGGCTGCATGCGGATTGTCTGCCGTGGCGTCGGCCGGGGCGATCCGCAGATCGACCGTCACGGCCTCGGGCGACCTGGTGTAGGCGACGGTGTCGATTCCGTCGCCACCCGTGATCATGTCCGCGCCGGCGCCACCTTCGATGGTGTCGTCGCCGGCCTCGCCGTCCAGCACCGTGTCATCGCCCTTGCCGCCCCAGACCACGTCGTTGCCGGCGCCACCCTTGACCTTGTCGACGCCCATGTCGCCGAAGACCATGTCGTCGCCGGCGTCGCCCATGATCGTGTCGGCGCCGTCGCCGCCGCGAAGATAGTCGGCCCCTTCATTGCCCGTGAGCTGGTCGTTTCCGCCGAAGCCGAGGAGGATGTTGGCCTCGTGGTTGCCGATCAGCGCATCGCCGAACATCGAGCCCCAGACATTCTGGATGTTGGTCAGCGAGTCGCCGGTTGCATCGGCGCCGCGCACCGGCGCGTTCGCGTCATCCGGTCCGGAGAAGGAGGCGCTCAGGTCGACATGCACCCCACCCCGCGAGCCGGCGTAGCCAGCCGTGTTGTTGCCCGGCCCGCCATCGAGGACATCCGCGCCGGGACCGCCGATCAGCCGGTCGTCGCCTTCGCCGCCGCTGAGCTCGTCGTCCCCTCGGCCGCCCCAGATGATGTCGTCCTCGGATCCGCCAACGAGGATGTCGTCGTACATTGTTCCCGGAAAGATCGCCATCTACCTGCTCCTTCAAGAGAGGGTCGTTACATCTAACACACTTCCCGGGCAGGACAAAGCTCCGGATGCTGAGCGGGTCCATCAAAAAAATTTTCGTTTTGATCAGGCATGTGTGCCGTCTCGGTCGCCACAAATGAGAGACCTGCACACCCTACCAATATTGGTAGGGTGACGGTCACGAGATCACCGCGCCTCCACTCCGGGGCTCACAGCAGGCCGGCCAGCCGCCCTGGGTCCACCGGGCGGACTATCTGCCCTGGTTGCCGGAAGACACTGGCGTGGACGACTGACCGGCCAACTCAATCTGCTTGCCGCTCGCTTCTATCGGCGGTCTGCTCCGTCGCGGCCCGGAACTCGACCAGGTTGAACTTCCTGAGCCACAGCAGCGTCCGCAGCAGCCGGCGCCCGGCGCCGGGATGGTCGGGAGCCAGCTCCGCCGGCCGCGCCGGCGCCGATGCCAGCCGCGCGAGCAGCGCATCCACGTCGGCATCCGACAGGAAAGCGTGGGCGACCGACGGGTGCAGGTTCAGGTTGCCATTGCGCAGCCGTGCGAGATCCGCGGCCGCGTCCGGGCTCTTCGCGGCCACCACCGTACTGGCGTCGAGGAGCGCCGTGGGATAGTGCCGGTAGACGGCGAACGGGTCGGGGACGTCGGTGCGCGCCGCCTCCCGGCGGCCGCGCAGCGCCAGGCCGGGGCTCGCGGCACGCAGCTCCGCCAGCTCGCTCCACAGGTCCTGGTAGGCGGCCACCACCACCCGCCAGTCGTACAGCCGCCGCGCCCGCGCCGCCGCCGCCTCGCCCAGTCGGCTGCGCAGCGCCGCGTCGCCGGCCAGCCGCGCGATGGCTGCGGCGCAGGCGTCCACGTCCACCGCGGTGGCGAGGCTCGTGATGCCGATCATCTGGTCGTAGCTGTCGACGCCTGCCGCGTGACGGTTGGCGATGTCGATGCCCGCGCCGGCGCCGATCGTGGTCGTGGGGATGCGGAACCCGGTCTCGCCGTCGGTCACCGTGTCCTTGTAGCCGTTCCAGTCGCTGACCACGCACGGCAGGCCGGCAGCCATGGCCTCCACCGGCGTCAGGCCGAAGCTCTCCTGGATGTTGTCGGCCAGCGACACGAAGATGTCGGCCGCACGCCACGCGGCCCGCACCACTGAACCCTTCGAGCCGTCGAGGAAATGCACCCGGGCCGTGCCGCGAAACCGGTCGGCCGCCTCGCGGAACTCCCTCTCGGCCGCGCGGTTGGGGAACTGCCCCGCCAGCAGCAGGTGGACGGTCCGGCCCTGCACTCGCTGCGCGGCGCGGGCCGCCGCCAGCAGCAGCGGCGTCGGGTGCGCCTTGGCGTGGAACGACAGCCGCCCGACGAACAGCGCGGCGAGGTCGCCCTCGGCGATGCCGAGCCGGGCGCGCAGGGCGTGACGGGCGCCCGGGCCGGCGCCGGGGACCGCGTCGTCGTCGCGCGGCGCGTAGGACTCGCAGTCGACGCCCAGCGGGATCACCGCCAGGCGCACCGGGGAGCGAAAGCGGCCGCCGCCCCGGCGTGCGAGGTAGTCGGCGTGCTGCTCGATGATGTGCTCGACGGTCGCGCGCACGGCCGTCGAGGTGCAGACCAGCGCGTCCCACGGTTGCGTCGGCGCGAGCAGGTATTGTCCCAGGGCGCCGGCGACAGCGGCCGACGCGACGGTATGGGTCACGCCGCAGAAGCTGTAGTCGCGCTCGCTGCCAAAGCGCCGGTTCCATGCCTGCTCGTCGAGCCCCGGCGCCGGCCAGTAGACGGTGCCGGCCGACCGCAGGGTCTGCCGGTCCAGAGGGCGCGCCCAGACCACCTCGCGCCCGGCGCCATCGAGCTGCCCGGCCAGCGCACGGAAGTCGTCGAAGTGCGCGCGCGAATCGGTGAGCGCGATCAGGCGATCCGCGCCGCCGTGCTCGATGAAGCCCTTCAGGAAGCCCGCCCCGGCGGACTGCCTGCCCATGACGGCCTTCCTGTCGACGCGGAAGCCGTCGGGCTGGTAGCGCAGCGCGCAGTTCGGCCTGGCGCCGTCGGCACTCGGCATCATTCGCGCTCCGGTCCCGCAGGGGCAGCGCCGGTTGCCTGTGCAGCGGTTTCCCGCTGGCCAGGTTCCTGCCGGCTCTTCATCACCAGCCACGGCGTCGGGCCGGAGCGCCATTCCCACGTCGCCAGCAACTGGTCGAGGTGACCGAGGCGGGTGAACCACGGCGGCACCTTCGGCAGGCGGCGCGCGCCGCTGTCCACCACGACCGTTATCGCGTGAGTCGACTGGAAACGGGCAGTCAGCAGCCTGGTGGTCCCGGCGACGACGCAGTCGTGGGACTCGACGATCAGGTCCATGCCGCGCAGCGCCGGCGCGGCCTCCGGGTCGAGCAGCTCCCGCTCGGCGCCCTCGATGTCGCAGAGCACCAGCGTCCTCTGTCCCGCGTAGGCGGCGAAGTCGTCCGCCGTGAACCGTGCTCCCACCCGCACGCGGTCGGCGACGCCGCGCCTGGCCGCCAGCTCGCCGCAGGCCCGCTGCGCCGCCGGGTCGATGTCGAACGCATCCACCCGCGTGTCCGGCATCCGCCCCGCCATCCCGACCGCGTAGTAGCCCTCGGCGCAGCCGATGTTGACGACGACCGGATAGGCGGCCCGGATGGCCTCTTCGATGAACGGCTGCAGCGGCTGTTCGTAGCAGCCGACCAGCTTCGCGACGTGGCAGCCGTGGGTCGACCGCGGCAGGAAGTCGATGCCCTCGAACGGACCCGACCAGATCCGCGTGCCGTGGTGTTGCTGGACCGTGTTCTCGATGAGCGCGCTGCGCCACTTGCAGAGCAGGCGCAACGACACGTCGAGCTGGGCGTTCCTGTCGTCCCCCGGCCTGGCCAGCCACGCCGCCAGCCGCTCGCGGACCGTGTCAGCAAGCATCGTCATCCGCTCCGGCAGGGGGGTGATCGTCATGGGCTGCAATGTGACGAAGCAGTCCCGCCATGACATGACCACCCGCCGCGTGACCGATCACAGGGAGAGTCACACCCACTGTTCACCACTGCTGTCCCACGGGATTTCTAATTTAGGCGGCTTGAACCTTCTATGTCTGTTAGAATGGTTTTGCCACAAATCATTCAAAACACAGGAGATCCAAGCCGTGGCCCATCATAACACAGTCTTCGGGCAGTTTCTCGCGTTGCTTCCGCGACATGAATTCGACGCCGAGTCGCGCGAGCATCAGCGCGGCCAGCGCCTGCGGGTGATGAGCCGCTGGGCGCAGTTCGTCGCGCTCGGGCTGGGCCAGGTGACGGGCCGGCAGAGCCTGCGCGACATCGTGGCCAACCTGCAGGTCCAATCCAGCAAGCTCTATCACCTGGGCGTGCGGACCGTCAGTCGTTCCTCGTTGGCACGGGTCAACGCCGAGCAGCCGTATACGCTCTACGAGGCGGTGTTCTCCCGTCTGCTGAGCCGCTGTCAGCAGCAGGCGCCGGGCCACCGCTTCCGCTTCAAGCACAAGCTGTATGCGGTCGATGCATCGACTATCGACCTGTGCCTGGCCCTCTTCCCGTGGGCCACGTTTCGCCGCACGAAAGCCGCGGTCAAGCTGCATGTCGGGCTCGACCAGGCGGGCCAGTTGCCGAGCTTCGTCAGCCTCACCGAAGGCAAGCGCGGCGACGTGACCGTCGCCCGCACGTGGCGGTTTCCGGCCGGCAGCGTGGTCGTGGCCGACCGTGCGTATCTCGATTTCAAGTGGCTGCATCAATTGCAGACCCGTTCGGTGACGTTCGTCACCCGCCTCAAGCGGGGCGTGCGCTACCGGGTCACCCACGAGCACGACTTTCGGCCGGAGACCGGCGTGCTCGCCGACCAGCGGATCGAACTGACGAGCGCCCGCAGCGGCAAGGCCTACCCCGACCCGTTGCGCCGGGTGGTCTACCGCGACCCGCAGACGAAGAACCGCTACGTGTTCGTGACCAACAACACCACCTGGGTCGCCAAGACGATCGCCGACATCTACAAGTCTCGCTGGCAGATCGAGCTGTTCTTCAAGTGGATCAAGCAGCATCTGAAGGTCAAGCGCTTCATCGGCCGGTCGAAGAACGCCGTCTGGACCCAACTGTGGATCGCCACCTGCATGTACTTGCTGCTGGCCTATCTCAAATTCGTCCTGCGGCTGCGCTGGAGCCTCAATCAGATGCTCCAGGTGCTGCAGCTCAACATCTTCGAACGTCGACCACTACACGAACTGTTCACCACACACGCGCCGCCAGACCCCGACCGTCCGCAACTGGCACTCGCGTGGACCTGAAACTGTGGGACACTAGTGACTGTTCACACATTGTCCTGAGGCGTACAAAAAAACGGCAGCCGGGAAGCCCGGCTGCCGTCAAAAGGAACAGCGCGCCTCCGGTTAGCCCATGATGTCTACCGCATCGAATATCGCTGCAGTCGTGTTCGGAAGGAACATTTCCTCACCGTTATGTACGAGACGCAAGCCGTCCGCGGTGCCATCACTGTTCGAGTCGTAGGTGGTCATGTTCTCTATCAGGGCAGTCTTCTGCGCGACTGTGATACCGGGGATCATCAGGACATCGTTGCCATTGTCGTCGAAGTCCGTGATGGTGTCGCCGTTCCCCCAGATGAACGTGTCGTTGCCCTCCTGACCGGTTAGAGTGTCCCTGCCGGCGCCACCGTCCAGCGTGTCGTTGCCGGCGGCACCCGTCAGGGTGTCGTTGCCGGTACCACCGTCCAGCATGTCGTTGCCGACGTCGCCGAACAGCATGTCGTCGCCGGCGTCACCATTGACCTTATCGTGGCCACTCCCACCGGCTAGAGTGTCGTTGCCGGCGCCGCCGGAAAGCGTGTTCTCACTGCCCACAACCACCGGAGTCACGCCAGGCGCGCTTGGGGCGACGCTTTCGAGGATCAGACTGTCGGCTTGCGGCGACCCCACCAAGTGCTCAATCATGTTGGTGGCAGTGGTGAACGTGACGGCACCGTCGGTGGCATTGGCCTGGGTATCAGTGTTGCTGCCGGCCGCCCCAATCCCTGAGCTGCCGCTGCTCTTCATGAACGAGAGGGTGTCTTCCCCTTCGCCGCCCAAGAGACCGGAAACGTTGTCGTACGTGTCGTCGGCCGGGTCGGTATTGCCTTGGTCGTCGAAGAGATCATCGCGGTCGGCATACAACATGTCTTTGCTGCCGCCGCCGTTCAGCGTGTCTTTGCCGAAGCCGCCGTCCAGAGTGTCCTTGCCGTCTCCACCCATCAGGGTGTCGTCGCCGGCTTCACCCATCAGGGTGTCGTCGTCGTCTTCACCTTCCAGCACGTCGTTGCCGGCGCCACCCATCAGGGTGTCGTCCATGTCGCCGCCCTTGATCGTGTTGGCGAGGGCGTTGCCTTGCACCATGTCCTCGTCGTCGTTGGTCTCTCCCATGGCGGTGTCAGGCCAAGCTGTCGTCCGGTCGGGGGCGAGCGTCTTGGTCGGGGGGTCAGCCTGCTCGAAGTCGGTCGCCATCAGCGGCCGGGTGCCCATCACCGTGAACTCTGTGTTCATCCAGGTGTAGACGTACCCACCGTCAGCCTGATCTTGGGTCTTCAGCACGTCATTGACTTCGTCAGCCGTCGGCGCCTTGTCGCCGAGCATGATCATGTCGCCGACCAGGAAGTCCTTGATGGTGTCCATGCCAGCGTTGGCGTCGATCTGGAAGGTGTCGTTGCCCAGGCCACCCGACAGCACGTCGTTGCCCATGCCACCGTCAAGCATGTCATCGCCCATGCCACCGTACAGGGTGTCGTTGCCCGCGCCGCCGTCAAGCATGTTGTCGAGGTCGTTGCCCTGCACCTTCTCGTTGTCTGCCGTGCCCGTCCAGTTCGCCTGGGTCGAGCTAAGCATGATGGTCGGATCCGCCTCCGGCTCCATGTAGAAGTCGGTAGCTTCCAGCGCCTCGTCCACCGTGAAGGTGGTGTGCTTCCAACTGTACGTATAGTAGCCGTCGTCGTTCTCCCGAACCTCCTCGAGCAACTCCTCGATTTCGGCGTCGGTCGCAAGGTTGCCGTCGTCGTCAACAAGCTTGATCTTGTCAAAGCCGGGCGTGAAACCTTTGATGGTGTCGCGGCCATCGCGCTCACCGAACTTGAAGACGTCGTAGCCGGTCCCGCCAGACAACTCGTCGTCGTGCCGACCGCCTACGAGGGTGTCGTTCCCCGACCCGCCCTTCAGCATGTCGTCGTCGTCGCCGCCCATCAGCACGTCGTGGCCAGGACCGCCGTCGAGGATGTCGTCGTCGTCCTCGCCCATCAGCATGTCGTCGCCGACATTGCCGTACAGGGTGTCATCGCCGTCGCCACCCATGATCGTGTCATCGCCGGCGAGGCCGTGGATCACGTTGTCGCCGTCCACCGCCCTTTCCTTGGCCGCCTCGAGCGCGGCCGTGCTGGTGTCGAAGTAGTCCTCGCCGTCGCTGTCCTGGCCATCGGGCCAGTCGTTGTCACCGTTGTCCAAGGAGGTCGACGCCGCCTTCACGCCGAAGTCGCCCGCAGTGAGCGGCCGATCGACGGTGATCGAGACGTCCTCCCACTCGTAGGTGAAGCCGTCGCGGCTCTCGTCCTCGGTGTCGAGGATGTCCCGGATTTCGGAGGCCGTGAGCTTCTGGGTGACGGCGCCGAACCGGATCGTGTCGTCGCCGGACTCGAAGTCCTCGATCGTGTCGTCGCCGTCGCCCTCCATGAGCCAGAACGTGTCCTTGCCGTCGCCGCCCGTCAGGGTGTCGTCGCCCTTGTCGCCGCGGATGGCGTCATTGCCCATGCCGCCCATGAGCATGTCGTCGCCCTGGTTCCCGTAGAGCTTGTTGGCGTTGTCGTCGCCCGTCAGCTTGTCGTCGTGCATCGAGCCGCGCAGGTTCTCGATGTCCATGAGGTCGTCGCCCGCGGCGTCTCCCCCCGACGGCCCGGGGGTCAGCGGGCTGAGGTCCTGGGCGTGGGCGAGATTGATCGTCACGGCCTCGTCGGACATGGTGTAGGCAGCTGTGTCGGACCCTTCGCCACCGTCGAGCACGTCAGCGCCGCCGCCGCCCTCGAGAACGTCCTTCCCCACCCCACCATAGAGGGCGTCGTCGCCGTCACCACCGCGGAGCAGGTCATTGCCGCTGCCACCGACCAACTCGTCGATGCCCATGCCCCCCGAGAGAACGTCATGTCCGCTGCCGCCCATGAGGACATCGTGACCCGCTTCGCCGTACAGGTAGTCGCGGCCACCCATGCCGTCAATCTTGTCGTCCCCGGCGTTGCCCGCCAGGATGTTCCCTACGTGGTTGCCGATGAGCGTGTCGGCGCCTCGGGAACCCCAGACGTGCTCGATGCTCGTGAGCATGTCGCCCTCGGCATCGCCACCGTGGACGGGCGCAGGGTCGTCGTCCTGGAGGCTGAACGGTGAGCGCAGATCGACGTGCACCGGATACATCGACCCCGTGTAGTCCGCGGTGTCCATGTCCGGTCCGCCGTCCAGGTTGTCGCCGCCCGGGCCGCCGATCAGCCGGTCGTTCCCGGCGCCGCCGCTGAGCTCGTCATCGCCCATCCCGCCCCAGAGCACGTCGTCGTCCATCGTGCCCAAGAGGATGTCGTCCATCATCGTTCCCGAGAAAATCGCCATCGTCGTCTCCTTGAAATGTTGGAGGCTCGCGGACGCCCGCTCATGCGCTGTATGCGGCGCATGAATGCGATCGGAGGCCTTTGATGGCGCTGCATCGGTAGTGGATGGACGGCACTTCCCCTCTTCGTACCCCCCCACTTCCTGTCGGGTGAGAAGAGGGATTCGGCGCAGGCGATCAGCGGGGATGCGGCCGCTGATGCTCGACCGGCAGCTCAGCGACGGCTACTGAAACCGACCCCCATCTTTTTCACCCCGCACGCGTGTACTGTTGTCGAAGCCGCACCGCGGCCCGATCGGCCGGCCTGGAGCTGTACAAGCCGTTGAAAAAGAGGGGGTTATGATGGACTCATGGTGCGTCGTGACGATGCGGACGGGAAGCCGCCCGTATCACGCTGTTCTTCTCCAGCGGGTGCAAGTCCCGTCTCGGTAAGCGCCGGAGCGCCGAGTAGCAGACCCCAGGCACGGCCGGAGACGGCCGTGGCCCGAGCGGGGTGTCAAGAGCCTCTTCGGAGGGAGCAAGTCCGCGGGCCGCAACATGAAGTGAAGCCTGCAGCCTCGACACATCTACAGTCCGAGAGCCGAGCCGCTCATGTCACGGCGAAGGCCATGTCTCCCGCGCCCCGGTCCGGCGGCGCACGTGCGGGAGGTCTCGGCGGGGTAGGGGGCGCAGCACGCGGACACGGAGGGGGACGGAACACGAGAGGCCCGTCTGCGCGGCCCGGGTCGGGGCAACGCGGTCCGCATAAGCCGAAGGTGAAAGCGGGCACGGCGCAGCGGGAGTCCGAGGGGGCCATAGTACCGGTGAGGGCCGTGCAGCAGAACGCGGCCGGAGGGAAGGGCCCCTGCGGTGGGCACGGCGTTGGCGCGAGGACGCGCGAGGGCATGATCGGCGAGACCGGACCCAACTCCCCCGAGAGGCGTGCGCCTCTCGACAAAGTGCGCCAATTGCAACGACGCCTGTGGGCCGCGGCCAAGCGGTCCCCGGAACGGCGCTTCCACGCCCTGATGGACCGGATTTGGAGGGATGACGTCCTCTGGGAGGCGTGGCGGCGGGTGCAGCGGAATCGTGGCTCTGCCGGGGTCGACAGGGAGACACTGGCGGAGATTGAGTGCACACCTGGCCCATGGAAGCGTACGCAATATCTGCCCGGTTGCCGCCGGCTCCGGCACGGGTGGCGCTCGTTGCCACGGTGCCGCCGCCGCTCGTGCGCAATATCTGCGCGTGAGGCGCGAGCGGTCCCGGTTGGTGCATTTCTTGCGTACCGAGACACCTCATGACGATGACGAAACAGCTCTACATCCCCATCGCCGGCACCTGGTCCCGGTCGCGGCACGACCACGCCGCCGCGTGGTATCGGCGCGGCTCGCCCTTCGACGGCGTGATGACCGCGCACGGCTACGAGCGGGTCGAGCAGGACCGGGACCCCGAGCGGCCGGATGACGGCTACTGGTCGGGGGCCGTCAACGGGCTGCTGATCCAGCGGGTGGCGTGGTGGCGCGACCGGCACCCGGCCTGGCGGACCGGCGCCGAGACGCTGCGCGGCTTCCTGCGCGCGCGCCGCGCCGAGCTGCAGGCGGCGGGCGGCGTCACCCTCGTTGCGCACAGCCACGGCGGGCAGGTGCTGGCGTACGCCCTGGCCGGGATGCAGACGCCGGTGTGCCCGCTGCGCGTCGTCACGGTCGACATGCCGGTCCGGCGCGACATGGCCGACGTCTACCGCGAAGCGTCGCCGCGCTGCGGCCACTGGGTGCACCTTTACAGCGAGCGGGGCTGGAAGAGCCGGTTCCGGTGGCTCGGGAACCGCTTCGGCTCGCGCACGCTCGACCTCGCCCACGTCAACCGCAAGGTCACCGGCGGGCACAGCGGCATCCTGAGCCATCCCGACCACATCGGCCAGTGGGACGAGATTCTCCAGAGCCTGCCCGGGCGGCAGGAGGCATGACGGCGCCCCGATGCCCGTCCAGATACTGCGCCGGGGAAGCAGGGGCGCCGCCGTCCGCCGGTGGCAGTACTTCCTGATCGGCCGCCTGGGCCACCTGCCGGCCCCCGCGGGCGCGGAGGGGTCCGTCCGCGAGCTTGTCGACATCGCGAACGCGCACGGCTTCTTCTGGGGAGGCCACTTCAAGGGCCGGCCCGACGGGATGCACTTCGAGGTGGCGAAGCTGCTGTGACCCGCCGCGGCGCGCCCGCTACTCGCCGGCCGGCTCCCGGGGCGGGAGCAGGATGCGCTCGAGGGTGAGGAGTCTCTGGTCGACCTTGCCGAAGGCGATCTCGACGTTGCGCAGCCGTTCGTCCAACCTGTCGAGGCGCGTGTCGATGCGGTCCAGGCGGGCCGTCAGGCCGGCGTGCACGTCGTCGATGCGGGCTGTCAGGTCGGCGTGCACGTCGTCGATGCGGGCCGTCAAGTCATCGCGCACGCCGTCGATGCGGGCCGTCAGGTCATCGCGCACGTCGTCGATGCGGGCCGTCAGGTCGGCGCGCAGGTCGTCGATGCGGTCGTTCACAGCGGCGAGTTGCCCGGCCATCTGTGCCGACAGCAGGCCCGCCAGCACCACGACGGTCCCGATGATCCACTTCGTGTCGCCGCTCACCAGGAGTCCAGTGTAGCACGCGGTCGCCAGGCGTGTGCTGTCTTGAGCACGCCCTGCTCAGCCGCGGGCTGCCGTCGACGACGAAGGCGTCCGCGCCGGCCTTGCCGAAACGGGTCCTTGCCCGCTACCCGCCGGCCGGCTCCCGGGGCGGGAGCAGGATGCGCTCGAGGGTGAGGAGCCTCTGGTCGATCTTGCCGAAGGCGATCTCGACGTTGCGCAGCCGTTCGTCGAAGCCGTCGAGCCGCGTCTCGATGCGGTCCATGCGCGTCTCGATGCGGTCCATGCGCGCGGTCAGGTCATCGCGCACGTCGTCGATGCGGGCCGTCAGGTCGGCGCGCAGGTCGTCGATGCGGTCGTTCACAGCGGCGAGTTGCCCGGCCATCTGTGCCGACAGCAGGCCCGCCAGCACCACAACGGTCCCGATGATCCACTTCGTGTCGCCGCTCACCAGGAGTCCAATGTAGCACGCGGCCGCCAGGCGTGTGCTGTCTTGAGCACGCCCTGCTCAGCCGGGGGCTGCCGTCGACGACGAAGGCGTCCGCGCCGGCCTTGCCGAAACGGGTCCTTGCCCGCTACCCGCCGGCCGGCTCCCGGGGCGGGAGCAGGATGCGCTCGAGGGTGAGGAGCCTCTGGTCGACCTTGCCGAAGGCGATCTCGACGTTGCGCAGGCGTTCGTCGAAGCTGTCGAGCCGCGTCTCGATGCGGTCCATGCGCGTCTCGATGCGATCCATGCGCGCGGTCAGGTCATCGCGCAGGTCGTCGATGCGGGCGTTGACCTCGTCGATGCGGGCCGTCAGGTCGGCGCGCAGGTCGTCGATGCGGGCGTTCACAGCGGCGAGTTGCCCGCCCATCTGTGCTGACAGCAGTCCCGCCAGCACCACGACGGTCCCGATGATCCACTTCGTGTCGCCGCTCACCAAGAGTCCAGTGTAGCACGCGGCCGCCAGGCGCGTGCTGTCTTGAGCACGCCCGGCTCAGCCGCGGGCTGCCGTCGACGACGAAGGCGTCCGCGCCGGCCTTGCCGAAACGGGTCCTTGCCCGCTACCCGCCGGCCGGCTCCCGGGGCGGGAGCAGGATGCGCTCGAGGGTGAGGAGCCTCTGGTCGACCTTGCCGAAGGCGATCTCGACGTTGCGCAGGCGTTCGTCGAAGCCGTCGAGCCGCGTCTCGATGCGGTCGATGCGTGTGTCGATGCGGTCGATGCGCGCGGTCAGGTCATCGCGCACGTCGTCGATGCGGGCATTGACCTCGTCGATGCGGGCGTTGACCTCGTCGATGCGCGCCGTCAGGTCATCGCGCAGGTCGTCGATGCGGGTGTTCAACCCCCCCATCTGTGCCGACAGCAGTCCCGCCAGCACCACAACGGTCCCGATGATCCACTTCGTGTCGCCGCTCACCAAAGTCCCGTGTAGCACGCGGGCGCCAAGGTGCGTGCTGTCTTGAGCATGCCCTGCGCTACTCGCCGGCCGGCTCCCGGGGCGGGAGCAGGATGCGCTCGAGGGTGAGGAGCCGCTGGTCGACCTTGCCGAAGGCGATCTCGACGTTGCGCAGGCGTTCGTCGAAGCTGTCGAGCCGCGTCTCGATGCGGTCCATGCGCGTCTCGATGCGGTCCATGCGGCCGGCCAGGTCGTCGATGCGGTCGTTCACAGCGGCGAGTTGCCCGGCCATCTGTGCCGACAGCAGTCCGGCCAGCAACACAACGGTCCCGATGATCCACTTCGTGTCGCCGCTCACCAGGAGTCCAGTGTAGCACGCTGCCGCCAAGGTGCGTGCTGTCTTGAGCACGCCCTGCGCTACTCGCCGGCCGGCTCCCGGGGCGGGAGCAGGATGCGCTCGAGGGTGAGGAGCCTCTGGTCGACCTTGCCGAAGGCGATCTCGACGTTGCGCAGCCGTTCGTCGAAGCCGTCGAGCCGCGTCTCGATGCGGTCCATGCGCGTCTCGATGCGGTCCATGCGCGCGGTCAGGTCATCGCGCAGGTCGTCGATGCGGTCGTTCACGCCGGCGATGAGCGCGTACATGACGCCTGCGAGCAGTCCGGCGACCACCAGGCCGGTGCCGACGATGGTGCCGATGATGGCCTTCGTGTCGCTGCCCACTGTCGACAGCGTAGCACGTGGATGCGTGCGATTGTCAACACGCGGGGGCGGGCCCGGTCATCACCGGCGGGGCTGCGTATCGCTGGCCCCGCCGGTGACGGCCCGGGGGCGTGTCGTCTAGAAGAAGCGCAGCGAGTAGCCCACCCTGATCCCGCGTCCCATCTCCGGCGCCAGGTCCTTGATGAAGGACGTGTGGTTGCGGTACAGCGTGTTGGTCAGGTTGTACCCGGTGAACGTCAGCACGTGCGCCGCGTGCCGGCGCGGCCAGGTGTAGGACGCAATCACGTTCAGCACCGAGTAGCCGTCCGTCTCGGTCTCGCCGCGGAAGATGGCGTCCTGCCTGGCCGCGTACATCAGTTGCGGGCTGACGGTGAAGTCGCCGTACGGGATGTCGAGCTGCAGGGTGCCGCGCAGCGGCGGGATGCGGGGCAGCGGCTCGTTCGTGTCCGTCAGCCGGGCGTCGACGTAGCCGACGCCGACGGTGGCCCACGCCCGTCCGCCGAGCCGCACGCTGCCGCGCGCGTCCATGCCCCGGAAGCGGCTGTCGCCCTGCACGAAGTTGAAAACCGGCAGGCCGTCGAGGGTGCGGTCCGTGCGGTCGCCGAAGATGAACCCGTCGATGTCGTAGACGTAGGCGTTCAGCTCGCCGCGCACGCGGTTGCTGCGGGTGCGGAGGCTGACGTCGAGGCCCAGCGTCTCCTCGGCGCGCAGGTTCGGGTTGCCCACCTCGAACGCGAGATTCCCCACGTGCGGGCCGTAGTTGTAGAGCTCCTCCAGCGCCGGCGCGCGGTGCGTGCTGGTGAAGTTGGCCACGAACGCGCTCCGCTCGCCGAGATCCACGTGCACGCCGACTGACCCGGAAGCGCCCAGGAACGCCCGATCGCGCGGGTCGGGAACCGGGATGAGGACCTCGTCCTCGTGGTCGTCGTGATCGTCGTCGTGGTCGTCCTCGTCGTGATCGTCGTCGTGGTCGTCCTCGTCGTGATCGTCGTCGTGGTCGTCCTCGTCGTGATCGTCGTCGTGGTCGTCCTCGCCGTGATCGTCGTCGTGGTCGTCCTCGCCGTGATCGTCGTCGTGGTCGTCCTCGCCGTGATCGTCGTCGTGGTCGTCCTCGCCGTGATCGTCGTCGTGGTCGTCCTCGCCGTGATCGTCGTCGTGGTCGTCCTCGCCGTGGTCGTCGTCGTGGTCGTCCTCGCCGTGGTCGTCGTCGTGGTCGTCCTCGCCGTGGTCGTCGTCGTGGTCGTCCTCGCCGTGGTCGTCGTCGTGGTCGTCCTCGCCGTGGTCGTCGTCGTGGTCGTCCTCGCCGTGGTCGTCGTCGTGATCGTCCTCGCCGTGGTCGTCGTCGTGGTCGTCCTCGCCGTGATCGTCGTCGTGGTCGTCCCCGTCGTGATCGTCGTCGTGGTCGTCCTCGCCGTGATCGTCGTCGTGGTCGTCCTCGCCGTGGTCGTCGTCGTGGTCGTCCTCGTCGTGATCGTCGTCGTGGTCGTCCTCGTCGTGATCGTCGTCGTGGTCGTCCTCGTCGTGATCGTCGTCGTGATCGTCCTCGTCGTGGTCGTGATCGTCGCGGTCTTCGCTGTCGAAGCCGATCATGCGGTCGCCGGCCCGGTACGAGTTGCGCTCGACGCGGCCCCCGAACTGCAGGCGGACGGGCCCGAAGTTCACTTCCTCGTAGGCGAACGCAGCCATGGAGGTCAGGTCGGTGCGGGGCGCCAGCGCCTCGAAGCCGGTGGCCTGGAAGTCGCGCACCTGCGTCCAGGCGCCGAAGCGTCCGGAGAGCCGCTCGGTCTGCTGCTGGTCGAACTCCGCCCGCACGATGTAGGTGCGGTTGTCGAAGCTCGTGCCGACGTTCTCGAACCCGTTCTCCACCTCGAGCTCGTCGTGGCCCCAGTCGATGACGTTCATCGTCACGCGCAGCCCGTCGATGAGGCGGTTGCTCAGGTTCCGCACGCCGAGGTCGAAGCGGCCCACTTGGCGCCGCGAGGCGAGGTCGATCTCGATGCCCTCCTCCTCGCCCTCGTGCGCGTCGTCCTCGTCCCCGTGGCCGGCGTCGTGCGCGTCGTGCGCATCGTGGACGTCGTGCGCGCCGTGGAACTCGTCGGCGAACGGCACGCCGTAGCGGCCCTGCTCGAAGGTGAAGCCGCCGCTGGCGAAGAAGGTGCCGTTGTCGTAGCCCACGCCGGCGCGCGCGTTCGAGAGCTCGGTCGCGGAGTTGGCGATGGTGCCCTCCGGGGTGTCGTAGTCGCCGGTGCGCCGCGTGCTGCCGCCGGCCCACAGGCGGAGAGCGCCCTCGGCGTGCTGCAGGTTGGCGCTGATGCCGGCCTGCGCGTTGGCGCTCCCCGCGTCGGTGGAGATCTGGGCGCGCGTGCCCTCGAACATCGACTCGTGCATGGCCTCGTGCGGCGAGATGACGTTGACGAGGCCGCCCACGGCGTTCGACCCGTAGAGCAGGGTGGCCGGACCGCGGACGATCTCGATGCGCTCGGCGCCGTTGGGGTCGATGGTGACGCCGTGGTCTCCGGACTGGCTGGAGAGGTCGCCCGTGCGGATGCCGTCGTCGAGGATGAGCACGCGGTCGCCGTCGAAGCCGCGGATGATGGGCCGGCTCGAGCCGGGGCCGAAGCTCCGGACCGCGATGCCCGGCTCGTTCTGCAACGCGTCGCCGAGGCTGTTCTGGCCCGCCCGGACGAGGTCGAACGAGTCCAGCGTCGTCACGGCGTTGAACGCCTCGAACGTCGTCTCCGTGCCCCCGGCGGCGGCGGTGACGGTCACCTGCTCGTGCACCGGCGACGGGGCCAGCTCGAAGTCGACCGTCACGGCCTCGCCGGCGACGACGGTGATCATCTGCCGTCCGGCTGTGAGGTGCTCGCGCTGCGCGAGCACCTCGTAGGCGCCGGCCGGCACGTTCTCGAGCACGTAGGTCCCGTCTTCCTCGGTCAGCGCGGTCGCGCCCGTGCCGACCACCAGCACCAGCGCGCCGTGCACCGGGCCGATGTCGCCGACCAGCGTCACCGTCCCCTGCACGGTGCCGGCCTGCTGCGCTCCGGCGGACGCCCCCGCCAGGGCGACCGCCGCCGCAACCGCCGCCGCCAACCACGTCCGATTCGACAGCCTTTGCTGCGTTCCTCGCTGCATTGCTTCCCCTTCCGCTCGCTTCGCGTGGATCTTCAACTGCGGCACGGACGGATTTGCCCGCGCCGCGGAGCGGGCGCGCAGGCAGCGCGCGCACGCACCTTCAACCGCTTGGGAGGACCTGCGCAGCCGCACCGGCGTCAGCGCGGGGCGGCCGGCCGTCCCGACACGTATGGATGATTCGGAGAGAGACGGAAGCTACGCGGGCGGTGCGCGGGCGGGGAGCAGGCGGGCGTGGCCGGAGGCGACCTCGCCGGTGCGGAGGGGCCGAGCCGGAGGCTCGGCGATGTCGGCCGGCTCGAACTGGATCGAGCCGGGCAGGGTGTCGGCAGGCTGGTGTCGGAGCTGGCAGACGGCGCAATCCGTGTCGCCCGCGTGCTCCTCGTGCCAGGCATCCGCCGCGGATGTCGCACCGACCAGCGCAATCGCCAGGACGGCGATCCAGACGCGCCAGCCGCGACCCCGTTGCAGGGGCTTTCGCATGGCTCCTCCCGTAACTATCAGCCCTGCCAGACTAGCAGGGAATACGGGGGGCGACAAGTGGGCGGCGGGCGGGCGGCTCGGGGTAGACTGGCACGCAATGGCGCCCACCGGCGCGAGCGGTCCGGACGACTGGTGGTCGGCGCGCCTGCCGGAACGGCAGATCGACTATCACGTGCGCGTCGTGACCCGGGCGGGCGCGGCGTCGCCCAGGCCGCTCGTCTACGTGGCGACCCCCAAGGCCGCCTGCACGACGCTCAAGGCCACGCTGTGGCGCTGGCACCTGCGCGACGCCGACTGCGTCGTCGGGCCCGAGGTCGTCCACCGCCAGACCGACGCGACGTTCCGCGCGCCGCGCGAGCTCGGCTTCCGGGCGTTCATGGCCGCCATCAACTCGCCCGACTACGTCCGCCTCTGCTTCGTCAGGAATCCCTACACGCGGCTGCTCTCCTGCTACCTGAACAAGATCGTCGGCCGCAACGCCGCGGGCCGGCTCCGCAAGGACGGCCTGGCGTTCCGGGCGAAGTTCGGCTTCGCCGAGGACGATGACATCCCCTTCGCCGCGTTCGTCGACCGCATCGCGTCCGAGAGCTGGTACGAGGCGAACCCGCACTGGCGCCTGCAGACCGAGCAGCTCCTGTGGGGCGACGTGCGCTACGACTTCGTGGGCCGCTTCGAGTCGTTCCTGCCGGAGCTCGACCGGCTGGCGCGCGAGTGGGACGTCGACCTGCGCGGCTACCTGCTCGACCGGGTGCACCACGCGACCCACGCGCACCGGCACGTGGGCCGCTTCTACACCCCGGCGCTGCAGTCGCGCGTCCACGACCTGTACCAGGCCGACTTCGACGCCTTCGGCTACGACCGCGCCCTGCCGGGGCCGGAGGGCTGACCGGCGCGCGGCCGGCCGGGCTGCCATGGCGGGACGGAACGAGACAGCGGCGAATGCTTGCGTCACGCGCAGCTCCAGTCCGAGCTTCCGCGGACGGCGATGGCCGCCTGCTCACGTGGCGCGCAAGCTACCCGGTCTTGCGTAACGCGGCGGCCGCCTGCCAGAGATCCCAGTCGGCCTGGATGCCCATCCAGAACTCCGGGGACATGTCGAACAACCGGGCGAGCCGGAGCGCGGTATCCGCTGTGATCCCCCGCCGGCCGCGAACCACTTCATTCAGGCGGTTCAACGGGATCTGCATGCGCCGGGCCGCCTCGACTTGCGTGAGGTTGGCTGGCCGCAGGAACTCCTCGAGCAGCATCTCCCCGGGCGGCGTCGGTGGACGTTCCAGATCCAGCACAGACCGCGGCCCCTCAGTGGTAGTCCTCGCATGCGACCGCATCGGCATGGCCCCCCTGGAACCGAAACGTGATCCGGTACTGCTCGTTCACCCGCACGCTATAGAACCCGCTCCGGTCGCCCTTGAGCGCCTCGAGACGATTGCCCGCGGGTAGCCGCAGATCCTGAATCGTCAACGCGCGGTGCAGGGCGTCCAGCTTGCGCCGGATCACAGGCCACAACGGCTTCGGTAGCCGGCGGGCGACTTTCGTATCGCGGCCGTAGTAGACATCGGCTGTCGCCGCATCGTCGAACGACCGGATCACCCATCCCACATTACACGATTACCGGGCAATCCAGAATCTTCCAACGCGCGTGAGGATCGCCAGGGGCGCGCGTCGGCACTGCACCAGATTTGTCGCTCTCCTCCCAGCGGTTCGGCACGAGCTCGTTGAAGGTCGCCTCGGTTCTGGCGACGCCCCGTCAATCTGGCGACGGCTCGTTGGAACCGTGACTGGTCGGTCCCCTGCCGCTCGTTGAAGCGGTACGCCTGTTCGTCCAGGTAGCGGAACAAGTGAAACGGCTCGACGCTGATGTACGTCCCGCCGAGCCGCCGCTTCGCGTTCATCCGCTCGGCCTGCGCCCCGCGCCACTACCGCCGAGGCGCGCTGAGCGCGCCTTCAGCGCGGTCGGGTTGGCGATCTTTCTCGTTCAGCGCGAGCCGAACAGGTAGTTGATGGTGACGCTGAAGGTCTGCAGGCCCGGGAAGTTGAAGCCGCCCTTGATGCGCACCTTGACAGCCCGAGGTAGAAGTCGGTTCGCCGAGCCCTGCTGTTCAGGCCGCTTGGCGATGAGTAATTGAGCCGACGGGCGCCGGCGGTGTCCATTTGAGGCCCCAGGGACGCGTCAGACGCCCCCAGTGGTCGATCAGGCGGTCGATCAGGCGGAAAATCGCCGAAAAAGCCCGCCCCTGCAGGCTCCGGGGCGTACCGATGCCGGTCTGGCGCCGCAGGAGCATCCCGATGTTGCAGGCAGCCGCCTGGATCAGCACCCGCTTGCGGACATTCTCGTGACCGCGCACAAACACCCGACGCATGCCCCCCGTCTCATACATGTGCGCGAAAGTACGCTCCACCATCTCGCCCCGGCAGCGTTGCAGGCGACGACCCCGCCGCCCGTGCACACGCCGCCGGTTCGCATACAACGCCTGCTGCGCAGCACGCTTCGCCGGCGGCGTCTCTCCCGTCTTCTTGTCCTGCCAGACGCGCCGGCCGCGCTCGGGCTCCGATACGTAGCTCCGAACCCCGACCTCGCCGAGAGCCACCAGCGTCTCGTCGCTGTGATACCCCTTGTCAGCGACCAGCTCTTCGACCCCTCGACCGTCCGGCTGCACCAACTCCACCTGCTCGGCCGCCGCGGTCAGCGTCTCCGGCAGCGTGGCCGTATCGCCGTCCGATGCATCCTGCACCGTCACCGACACGATGGCCCCCGTCTCCATGTCGACCCCGTGCTCGACCTTGTGAGCCAAGTGCGTCCGGCCGTCCTTCATCTTCGCGATCTTCGCGTCCGGGTCCTGCGGCGATTGCCAGTCCTTGTTCGACGTCTTCTTGTTCTTGCGAGACCGGTCGAACCGAGCCAGATCCGCCCGCGTCGGGGTCTCCACCCCAGACGCCTCCGCCAAGCGCCGAAGGAACGCTTCGTAGCTTTCTCCCGTGTCCCGCCGCTCGATGCTCCGCATCGCCGCGTTCGCTTCCAGCGTCGTCGCATCGACGCCCACCGTCTTCCCCTTGACCAGACCCGCCGCCGACAACTGCTCGAGAACCCACGTGAATACCGCCTCGTGCGTCTCGTCGTCGATCAGACGACGCGTCCGCGACAGCGTCGAGTGGTCCGGCGCCGCCTCGGTCACATCCAGGTCCAGGAACGACCGCAGGCTCAGAGAGTCGGCCACCCGCCACGCAATCCCACGCTCCGAAGACAGACCCTCGAAGTAGCCGATGAACAGCATCCGGAAATACCGCCCAGGACGCAGGCTCGGCCGCCCCATCCGCGTCGCGTAGAACACCGCGCACAGCCCCTCGACGAACGCGTCGAACCCGGCCTCGTCCAGAACCCGGTTCAGACGCTCGAAGAACGGATGCCCCGCGTTCGTCGGCAAATCCGCCGTCGTCACCCACAGCGGCGCCCCTGGTCGCGCGGCCGGTTTCTTGCCCATCGCCATAGCTGTTCAGTCTACGGGCTCGATCGCGCCCAGGCCAGGCCCGTTCCCCGACTTTCACCACGGGCTGTTGAGGCCGGGCGCGGCAATCACGGCCGCGGCGAGCTCGGCCCGCGCGAGCGGCACGATCGGGATGCCGTGCTCGCGCAGGGCGTCGGTGACGTCCACGACGCCGATGTCCGGCCGGTTGGTGGCAATGGCGTCGCCGGCGAGCGTGCCGACGCCGCCGCCGTACTCCATGCCGATCTGCACGGTGCCCCCCACGGTGACGAACGGCGAGAAGCGGTGGATCTCGACGCCGGTCAGCGAGACGCCGTCGGTGACGTAGCGCGCGTCGCCCGCCGACGTGAAGTCGATGACCGACTCGTCCCGGAAGCGCCGCCGGACGAACGAGATGCCCCAGTCGCCGCCCAGCTCGCTGCCGCGGATGATGCCCACGCGCAGCGCGGAGCCGGACAGGTCGAGCTCGTCGACGTTGTCCCACAGGACGCCCACCGGCATCGTGGTCTGCGACGCGCTCCAGCGCGGGGTGAAGCCGAACGAGACGCCCCAGTGCGAGTCGCGGTCCTGGGCGCCGGCCGCGCCCGGCAGCAGCGCCAGCGCCAGCGCCGACAGGAGGACCGCCAGCGCCGGGCGGATGCTCTTGCGCAACGACATCCATCGTTCCTTTCGAGTTTCCAGATGATAGCCCACCGGCGATCGCGGCTCCCAGCCGGGTTCAGGTCAGCCAGGGCGTCCAGCGGGCGCGCCAGGCCGAGCTGCGCCGCCAGATCCGGAGCAGGAGCCGGGTGACGAGGTGCGCGCCGTGGCGCCCGGGATGCCGGGCGCAGGCCGCCGCGTAGGCGCGCCACGCGCGCTCCTCGTCGGGCAGGCCGTCGAGGTACGGGTGAAGGATCCGGCGCTGGGCCGTCTCGTCCGAGCGGTGGCGTTGCTTTATGCCGGGGCCACCCATGCGGTAGTAGTAGACCGGGTCGGGCAGCGGCTCGATGCGCCGGCCGTCGCGGATGAGCCGGTTGTAGAACGCCAGGTCCTCCAGACCGACGCGGTACTCCTCGGTGAAGCCGCCCGCGGCCTCGAAGACGTCGCGGCGCACCAGCGCGCAGGTGTCGCCGACCACGTTGGCGACGTGGCTCCAGGCGCGGGCGGCGCCGAGGAAGCGGATGGGGGCGCCGAGCGGCGCGCCGTCGGCGCGCGGGTCGCCGTCGCCGGTGAAGCGGATGCTGGCGGCGGGCACGCAGTCGGCCTCCGCGAAGCGGGCGGCGCGCACCAGCCGGGAGACGGCGTCGGGGAACAGGACGTTGTCGTCGTCGAGGAACAGCAGCCATTCGCCGCGGGCCGCGCGGGCGGCGGTGTTGCGGGCGGCGCCGACGTAGCGGTTCTCCTGGCGGACGACGCGCCAGCCGCGGGCGGCGAAGTCGGCCTCGACCTCGGCGAGGGCGGCCAGGGCCGCGGGGCTGCGGCTGCCGTCGTCGACCAGCACGGCGTCGAGCTGCGGGTAGTCCTGGGCGAGGGCGCTGTCGGCTGCCATGCGCAGCAGCGTCGGGCGCTCGTGGTGGACGAGGCAGACGGTGACCGTCGGCGTCGCGGCGGCGGCCGACTCGGCGCGGGCTTCGAAGCCCCCGGCGGCGGTGGCGAACGGGGCGGTCTGGGCGTGCCAGCGCCGCCAGACATCGAGGACGCAATCGAATCCGCGGCGCGGCCGAACGGCGCGCAGCGGCGCGGCGGCCAACTTGGCGAGCCGGTCGCCGAGGGCGATGTAATCCAACGGGACGAGCGCGCGCGGGTGGTCGCGGGGGTCGATCAGTTCGGGCGTTCCGCCAGCTGCGGCGGCGACGAACGGGATGCCGGCCTGGAGGCATTCGAGCACCGCCAGCGAGCAGTTCTCCTGCAGCGAGGGGGTGACGGCGAGCCGGCCGGGCCGGGCCAGGTAGGCGACCGCTTCGTCGGCGCCGGCGTCGGTGATCGTGCGCACCTCGACCGGCCACTGCTGCGCGGCGCGGCGGATGAGCTCGGGGCCGTCGATGCGTGGCGACCGCGCCCCGAGGAAGGTGACGCGCGGCGGCGCCTGGCCCCGGCGCACGAGGCGGTCGACGGCGTCGACGAACAGCAGCAGGCCCTTGCGCGGCTCGAGCCGCCCGAAGAAGACCACCTCCTCGAGCGGCGCGCCGTCGCGCGCGGCGCGGTCGGCCGCGGCGGCCGGTGCCGGGTCGGGCGGGGGGAACGCGTTGAACCAGACGAAGGCCCGCGCCGGCAGGGCATAGCCGGCCTCGCGCATCCACTCGATGAGGTGCACGCTCGTCGAGATGAACGTGTCGGCCAGCTCGACGCTGCGCCGCTCCATGAACACCCAGCCGAGCTCGGCCGCCGTGTGGACGAGTTGCTGGTTGCCTTCAATGGCCCACAGCGAGGGTGCGTGCCCGATGACGACGAAGTGCGTGTCGCCGAACGCCAGGCCGAGCGACTTGGCGAGCAGCGCCCCGTAGCCCAGCCCGTGCCAGTCGGGGACGTGGACGACGTCGAAGGGCCGTTCGCGGGCGCGCAGCCAGTCGAGCAGCGTCCAGCCGGGCGCGGGGACCCGCGCCAGCGGGGTGTCCGCAGCCGGGCGGGGCACGATAGGCTCGAAGGCGACGCCGTGGCGGGCGTAGAGGGCGCGGGCGGTGGCCATCTGCGCGGCGTCGGCGGCATTGTAGTTGACGTAGGCGACGGTGACCTCGTGGCCCCAGGCCGCGAGCTGCCGCGCCATGTGATGGCAGGCGGTGCCGATGCCGCCGTTCTTGATCGGGCCGAGGATGTCCGGCGTCGCGATGCAGACGCGCTTGGGCCGCCCGGGCGGCGCGCCGGCGGCCTGCGCCAGGTCGGCGTCGAGCGTCGGCCAGACGGCCGCGGCCCGGCCGGCATCCGGCGCGGCGTGCGCGTCGCTCATGCCTCGTCCGTTCCGGTCGGTCTGATGACGGCCGTGTGCCATTCCGCGCCCGCCCGCGCCGCCTCCACGGTCGCCACCCCGCGCAGGACAACGCGCAGGCTCGTCGGGTTGCTCCCGCCCGGAGCGCAGATGACCAGATCCCCATCGCCTTGTGGGCACAAGTCCCACTGGTGCAGCCCGTGATAGCGTCGCTTCTTGCCGTTGTTGGTGATGTGGGCAAGGAACACAGCGCCACCGGCCTTGCAGACCCTGACCATCTGGCTGATTCCCAACAGCGGGTCGCGCGCGTGATCGAGAGCGTTCCGGCAGTACACCAGGTCGAACGAGTCTTCGGAAAAGGCGTCGGCCAGGGTCTCGGCCTCGCCGTCCCGTGGCGCTCCCACGTCCCACGCCAGTCCGAATTCCTCGAACAGGGCGCGGTACTCGTCAGCGAGCGGATCGACGGCGACGAGCTCGATCCGCCGTTGCTCTGAAGCAGTCCCCACGTGGGAAAGCGGCCCGCTACCGACATCGAGTACCCGGACCACGGAGCCGTGCGGGAGGTGACCTGCCAGCTTCGCCAGACGTGGCTGGAACCGGCGCCCCCGGTCGGCCGCCCGCTGGTGGAACAGGTCGATGTGCGCCTTGTTGGCGTGCGTGCCGGCGACCAACGAGCGCCAGAACGCGGCTTCGTTTCGCATTCCGTCCTGCCGTGGACGCGCGGCGGTCACACGGCCGCCGAGAATGCGCGCCTGCACGCCTGCCGCCATACCAATCTTCCAGGTCCGCTCGATCTGTACCTGGTTGAACAGGCTGCACATGCGGATGAACGTCTCCGCCGTATACAGCCACCACCATGGACCGGTTAGCAACTGTTCCCCGGCCCGGACGAACTCTCGCGGGTTGAGGCCCTTGTTGACTTCCTCCCGGCCGGCACCGATGTAGTGTTCCTGAAGGACCGCCAGCGCCTCGCTGCTCAGCGCGGGAACAAGCAGGCACTCGCCGGAGCGCAGCCCGAGCGACCCTCGCCGGTTGGTGATCCGCTCGGGCACGACCTGCGACCAGAGCAGGACCCGCTCGCGGGTGATCCGGATCATGTTGTGGATCGCGTTGATGGGGTTCGGCATGTGGTAAATCACGCCCGAACAGTGGGTTATGTCGAACTGGCCCACGTCGGCCGTGAAACGGTCGCTCCCCAGGTCGCCTACTACGCTCTGGCAGCCGGACACCCCACGCTCGCGGCAACGTTCATCGAACGCCTGCCACAAACGGTTTCCCGCAGGTTGGATGTCGATCATGGTTGCCTCGCGCGCTCCGGCCAGCAGTGCTGTGGTCGCCTTCTCGTTGGACGTTCCCCACAACCCGCCGACGTCGGCGAACGTCTTGCCCGCCACCAGGGCGCGGATCGCATCCTTGCTCGCGTTCTGCGGGTCAGGGGGGCTCGGGTCAGCCCTGCTCTGCCGGCCGCGCGATCTCGCCAAGGCCGCACACGCCGCGGTCCGCGCCGCGCGCAGCGCCCTGGCAACGGTCATCCACGGCATGCCCCCCCGCTCAGCGCCAGTCACCGCCGGCCTCCAACGCGACGTCATGCTGTCCCATCTGGTCCAAATGTGTGCTCATGCCTCGTCCGTTCCGGCCGCCGTCGCCTGCCCGCCCTCGACGCGCACGGGCGAGCCGCGCAGCGGCCGGCCGCTGGCGGCGTCGAAGACTTCCACCCGCGTGCCCTCGGCCGCCGGCGCGGGGACGGGCCAGGCGAAGCCGTGGCGGCCGTCCGTGCCCTTCCAGCGGGCGATGTCGCCGCGCGGCTCGCCGGCCGTGATGACGTCGCGGAGCCGGCCGTCGACCTCGATGGCTACGCGCCGCCGCCGCCCGGGGTGGGCCGCATCGAGCAGCCAGCCGCGAATCTCCGGCCGCGGGCGGGTCTCGACCGCTCCCTCCACGGCGCGCGCGCGCCAGAGCGGGGGGGCGGCCAGCCCGGCGAGGACGGCGCCGGTGGCGGCGTCGTGGACGCTGTAGAGCGCCCCGGCGACGCCGCGCCGGGACCGCGCGATCGGGATGCGCAGCGTGTCGCTTGCGCCGTCCGGGAGGGCCGGGCGCGCCAGCACCCGTCCGTTGCGGCGCAGCTCGAGGGCCGGTCCCGGGCCGCGGCCGCGCGCCTCGGCGAGCCACTCGGGGGTGGGCCGGACGAGCACCTCCAGGGAGTAGCACCCGCGCCGCGGCCCGCGCCGCGCCAGCGCCAGGAGGTGGCGGCGCCGCGCCGCGTCGAGGTCGGCCGCCAGCGCCGCGATGCGGGCGCTCTGGCCGGCCGCGGTCGCGCGCGCGGCCTCGAGCGCCTTCCCGCCCTCGGCGAGCTCCTGCCTCGCCGCGGCGAGCTCCTGCCTGGTCGCGGCGAGCTCCTGCCCGCGCTCGGCCAGGGTCCGGCGCGTGGCCTCGAGCTGCTTCCGGGCGGTGGTGAGCTGCTGGTTGCGCTCGGCCAGCGCGTGCCGGGCGGCCTCGAGCTTCTTCCAGTTCTCGGCGAGCCGCTCGTTCTGCGCGTCGAGGCGCCGGTCCCGCTCCCGGAAGGCCTTCCGGGTGGTCTCCAGCGTCTGGGAGACGTTCAGCAGCTCGCGGGTCAGGCGGCGGCGCTCGCGACCCGCCTCCTGGCCGGACGCCAGCGCGCGGCCGAAGGCCGGCGCCGCCGCGTCGAAGGCCGCGCGGATGCGGTCGAGCTCGCCGGCGTCGGTCGCGTCCACCTCGCCCCGCGTCCAGCGCTCGAGGACACGGAAGGTGCTTCGGACCCATGCCGAGATGTCCTCGTCCGCCAGCAGCCTGTCGTCCACGCTCCGGTGATGGCGCAGGTCGCGCGAGAGGAACGCGTCGATGTCCGCCGCCGTCCCGGGGGCCTCGCGCCGCGGCAGCGCCAGGCCGAGGCCGCCGCCGATGCGGTCGAGGGCCGCGGACACGTCCGACAGCAGTACGTCGTAACGCACGTGAACGCGCGGCAGGCCGCGCGAGTCGGCCTCGGCAGCGAGGACATGGCGGAGCCAGATGAGGTAGGCCACGAACGGATCGATTCCGTTGCGGGCCTCGAGCGAGGCGGCGACGTCGAGCGGGCTGCGGATGGGCGCTACGACGCACGGCTGCAGGTCGAGCGCCGTCAGCGCGTCGGTCCAGAAGGGCAGCAGCCGGCAGATGCGCGGGTCCTTCAGGACGAACAGCCGGCTCTCTCCGTACTCCTGCCGTAGCACCTCCATGGCCCGCTCGCGGAACGGACCGGCCGCGGGCGACTCGTGCCAGCCGCGCTCGAACGGCCGCCAGTCGTCCCAGCACGAGCCGGCGGACGCGAGGATCGCGTCGTTCAGCTCCACGATGCGCGGCGACTCCCAGAAGCCCGCCACGTTGTCCGGCTTGGCCTCCACGAGCGTCTGCGGGAGGTCGCACCCGGCCAGGGTCAGCACGCGCGCCAGCGCCGAGGTGCCGCTGCGGTGCATGCCGGCCACAAGGACGCCGGTCCGGGTGGCAGCGCGGCCCCGCGGCTTGCGGCCGATCTCCCGCCAGCGGGGCGTCATGGCCCGCCTTCCGCGGCGGCCACCACCTGCCCGCCCTCTAGGTGCAGCGTCGAGCCGCTCAGCGGCCACCCCGTGTCGGCGTCGAAGACGTCGATGCGCGTTCCGTGCGGCCAGTCTGCGGCCGGGGGGATGCGCCAGAGGAAGCCGTGCCGCCCGCTGGTGCCCTTCCAGCGCGCGATGTCGCCGCGCGGCTCCGCCGCGCTGACGACTGCCTGCAGCCGGCCGTCGAGATGGATGGCGGCCCGCCGGGGGCGGTCGGGCTCGGCCTCGTCGAGCAGCCAGCCGCGCAGTGCGCGGCGGGTGCCCTTGTCCACGGCGCCCGCCAGGCGCCTTCGCCGGCGCCGCGCCGGCATGGCCAGCGCCGCGAGCGCCGCGCCGTCGAAGGCGTCGTGGACGCTGTAGATTGCGCCGGCCGCCGCGGGCAGGCTGGACCCGGCCGCGAGGCGCACGTCCCGTCCGTTGTCGGGCAACGCGGCCCGCGCGAGGAGCCGCCCGTTGCGGCGCAGCTCCAGGCGCGGTTGATCTGCGCGCTGCCGTGCCTGCGTGAGCCACGCCGGGTCGAGCAGGACGCTCGCCTCCAGCAGGGCGCCGATCCGCGCCGGCCGCCGCGCCAGCGCCAGGACGGAGCCGTTCGGCTGCGGGTGCGCCGCGGCGGGCGCCGGGTTGGCGGCTGGCGGACGGGGCGCCGGGCTGGCGGCCGGGGGACCCTTCGCCGTCGGCGGTCGGACGACATAGGCCAGGTAGGCGCGGTCCTCGGCCGGCAGGCCGTCGACGTACGGCTGGAGGACGCGGCGCTGGGCCGCCTCGGCCGAGCGGTGGCGTTGCTTTATGCCCGGGCCGCCCATGCGGTAGTAGTAGACCGGGTCGGGCAGCGGCTCGATGCGCCGGCCGTCGCGGATGAGCCGGTTGTAGAAGGCGAGGTCCTCCAGGCCGACGCGGTACTCCTCGGTGAAGCCGCCGGCGGCCTCGAAGACGTCGCGGCGCACCAGGGTGCACGTGTCGCCGACCACGTTGGCGACGTGGCTCCAGGCGCGGGCGGCGCCGAGGAAGCGAATGGGGGTGCCGTGGGAAACGGTGTCGGCGCGCGGGTCGCCGTCGCCGGTGAAGCGGATGCTGGCGGCCGGGACGCAGTCGGCCCCGGCGAAGCGGGCGGCGCGCACGAGGCGTGAGACGGCGTCGGGGAACAGGACGTTGTCGTCGTCGAGGAACAGCAGCCACTCGCCGCGGGCCGCGCGGGCGGCGGTGTTGCGGGCGGCGCCGGCGTAGCGGTTCTCCTGGCGGACAGCGCGCCAGCCGCGCGCGGCGAAGTCGGCCTCGACCCGCTCGAGCGCGGCCAGGGCTGCTGGGCTCTCGCTGCCGTCGTCGACCAGCACGGCGTCGAGGTTGGGGTAGTCCTGGGCGAGGGCGCTGTCGGCGGCCATGCGCAGCAGCTCGGGGCGCTCGTGGTGGACGAGGCATACGGTGACCGTCGGCGTCGCGGCGGCGGCCGACTCGGCACGGGCTTCGAAGCGCGCGGCGGCGGCGGCGAACGGGGCCGTCCGGGCGTGCCACTGCCGCCAGACGTCGAGGACGCGGTCGAAGTCGCGGCGGGGCCGGACGGCGCGCAGGGGGGCGGCGGCCAGCTCGGCGAGCCGGTCGCCGAGGGCGATGCAGTCGGGCGCGACCAGGGCGCGGGCGTGGTCGGCGGGGTCGACCAGCTCGGGCGTCCCGCCGGTGGCGGCGGCGACGAACGGGATGCCGGCCTGCAGGCATTCGAGCACCGCCATCGAGCAGTTCTCCTGCAGCGAGGGGATGACGGCGAGCCGTCCCGGCCGGGCCAGGTAGGCGACTGCCTCGTCGGCGCCGGCGTCGGTGATCGTGCGCACCTCGACCGGCCACTGCTGCGCGGCGCGGCGAATGAGCCCGGGGCCGTCGATGCGCGGCGACCGGCCGCCGAGGAAGGTGACGCGGGCCGGCGCCCGGCCCCGGCGAACGAGGCGGTCGACGGCGTCGACGAGCAGCAGCAGGCCCTTGCGCGGCTCGAGCCGCCCGAAGAAGACCACCTCCTCGAGCGGCGCGCCGTCGCGCGCGGCGCGGTCGGCCGCGGCGGCCGGCGCCGGGTCGGGCGGCGGAAAGGCATTGGGCCAGACGAACGACCGTGCCGGCAGGGCGTAGCCGGCCTCGCGCATCCACTCGATGAGGTGCGCGCTGACGGAGACGAACGTGTCGGCCAGCTCGACGCTGCGCCGTTCCAGGAACACCCAGCCGAGCTCGGCCTCCGTGTGGATGAGCTGCCGGCTGCCCTCGGTGGCCCACAGCGAGGGTGCGTGCCCCATGACGACGAAGTGCGTCGCGCCGAACGCCAGGCCGAGCGACTTGGCGAGCAGCGCCCCGTAGCCCAGTCCGTGCCAGTCGGGTACGTGGACGAGGTCGAACGGCCGCCCGCGCGCGCGCAGCCAGTCGAGCAGGGTCCAGCCGGGCGCGGGGACCCGCGCCAACGGGGTCTCGGCGGCCGGGCGGGGCACGACCGGCTCGAAGGCAACGCCGTGGCGGGCGTAGAGGGCGCGGGCGGCGGCCATCTGCGCGGCGTCGGCCGCGTTGTAGTTGACGTAGGCGATGGTGACCTCGTGGCCCCAGGCCGCGAGTTGCCGCGCCAGATGGTGGTAGGCGGTGCCGATGCCGCCATTCCTGATCGGGCCGAGGATGTCCGGCGTCGCGATGCAGACGCGCTTCGGGGCGTCGCCCGGCGCGCCGGGCGTGCCCTCGAGGTCCGTGTCCAGGGTCGGCCAGGCGCCCGCGGCCCGGCCGGCGTCCCCCGCGCCAGGCGCGTCCCTCATGACTCGTGGGCTCCGGCGGCCAGGGCCCGCCCGCCCGCGACGCGCACGGGCGAGCCGCGCAGCGGCCGGCCGGTGTCGGCGTCGAAGACGTCCGCCCGCAGCCCCTCGGCGGCGGGCTCGGGGACGCGCCAGAGGAATCCGTGCCGCCCGTCCGTGCCCAGCCAGCGCGCGATGTCGCTGCGCGGCTCCTCGGCGACGATCACGTCGCAGAGCCGGCCGTCGATCTCGATGGCGACGCGCCGCCGCCGCTCGGGGCGGGCCGTGTCGAGCAGCCAGCCGCGGATCTGCGGTCGCGGCCGGTTCTCGAGCGCGCCCTGCACGCGGCGCGCGCGCCAGACCGCGGGCGCAGTGAGCGCGGCCAGCCCCACGCCGGTCGCGGCGTCGTGGACGCTGTAGAGCGCCCCGCCGCCGCCGCGCGCTGACGCCGGGATCGGCATGCGCAGGGTGTCCTCGCCCGCGGCGGGGACGGCCGCGTGCGCCACCACCCGTCCGTTGCGGCGCAGCTCGAGGGCCGGCCCCGCGCCGCGCCCGCGCGCCTCGGCGAGCCACTCGGGGGTGGGCCTCACGACGGCCTCCAGGGCCTCGAACCCGAGCCGCCGCCCGCGCCGCGCCAGCGCCAGGAGGTGCCCGCGCCGCGCGATGTCGAGGTCGGCCGCCAGCTCCGCGATCCGCGCTGCCTGTCCGGCGACGGTCTGCCGGGCGGTGTCGAGCTGCTGCCGGGCGGTGTCGAGCTGCTGCCGGGCGGCGCCGAGCTCCTGCCGCGCGGTGTCGAGCTGCCGCATCCGGTCCGCCGACCTCCGCCGGGTGGCCTCGAGATCGTGCCAGCGGGCGGCGAGCCGCCGCCCGCGATCGGCCAGATCCCGCCGGGTGGCCCCGAGCGCGCGCGTCGTGGCGCAGGTGTAGGCGCCGTACGCCCGCTCGTCGGCCGGCAGCCCCTCCAGGTGCGGTCCCAGCGCGCGGGCGCGGCAGGCCTCCGCCCGGTAGCTGTCCTCCATCATGTCGATCATGCTCGCCGAGGCGTGCTTGCGATAGTAGTACACCGGATCTGGCAGCGGCTCGATGCGGCGGCCGGCGACCATCAGGCGATTGAACAGCTCCAGGTCCTCCAGCCCGAGGCCGTAGACGTCGGTGAAGCCGCCGGCTGCCTCGAACGCGTCGCGGCGGATCAGGGCGCAGGCGTCGCCTGCTACGTTGCGGATGCGGTTCCAGGCCCGCGCCGCGCCCAGGAAGCGGATTCTCGCCTCGTGCGACGCGGCGTCGGTGCGCGGGTCGCCGTCGCCGCTGAAGCGGATGCTGGCGGCCGGCACGCAGTCGGCCCCAGAGAAGCAGGCGGCACGCACCAGCCGCGAGACGGCGTCGGGGAACAGGACGTTGTCGTCGTCCAGGAACAGCAGCCACTCGCCCTCGGCGGCCGCCGCGGCGGCGTTGCGGGCGGCGCCCAGGTAGCGGTTCTCCTGGCGGACGACGCGCCAGCCGCGCGGCGCGAAGTCGGCCTCCACGGCGTCGAGCGCGGCGCGGGCGCCGGCGCTCTCGCTGCCGTCGTCGACCAGGACGGCGTCGAGATTGGCGTAGTCCTGGGCGAGCACGCTGTCGGCGGCCATGCGCAGCAGCGCCGGGCGCTCGTGGTGGACCAGGCAGACGGTGACCCGCGGCGTCCCGGCCGCGGCGTCGTGCGCGCGGGCCGCGAAGCGCGCGGCGGCGGCGGCGAACGGGCCGGTCTGGGCGTGCCAGCGTTGCCAGACGTCGAGGGCGGCGGCGAAGTCGCGGCGCGGGCGGACGGCGCGCAGCGGCGCGGCGGCCAGCTCGGCGAGCCGGTCGCCGAGGGCCGCGTGGTCGGGGGGGACCAGGGCGCGGGCGTGGTCGGCGGGGTCGACCAGCTCGGGCGTGCCGCCGGTGGCGGCCGCGACGAACGGAATGCCGGCCTGCAGGCACTCGGTGACGGCGATCGACGCGTTCTCGAGCAGCGAGGGGATGACGGCGAGCCGGCCGGGCTCCTCCGCCAGGTAGGCGACCGCCTCGGCGGCCCCGCGGTCCGTGAGCGTCTGCACCTCGCCGGGCCAGCCCTGCGCGGCGCGCTCGATGAACGCCAGGGCGTCGAAGTTGCCGGCCGGCTTGCCGAGGAACGTGACGCGCGCCGGGGCCCGCCCCTGGCGCGCCAGCCGCGAGACGGCGTCGGCGAACAGCACCAGCCCCTTGCGCGGCTCCAGCCGCCCGAAGAAGACCACCTCGCCGAGCGGCGCGCCGTCGAGGGCCGCGCGGGCCGCGGTGGCGGCGGGGGCCGGGTCGGGCGCGGGGAAGACGTTGGGCCAGACGAACGCGCGGGCGGGCAGCGCGTAGCCGGCGGCGCGCATCCAGCCCAGCAGGTGGGCGCTGCCGCAGATGACCGTGTCGGCCAGCTCGACGCTGCGGCGCTCCATGAAGACCCAGCCGAGCTCGGCCTCGGTGGAGACGAGCTGGCGGTTGCCCTCCAGCGACCAGAGGGTGGGCGACGAGCCCTTGACCACGAAGTGCGTCGCGGCGAAGTCGAGGCCGAGCGACTTCGCCAGCAGCGGGCCGTAGCCGAGGCCCCGCCACTCGGAGACGTGCACGATGTCGAACGGCCGCTCGCGGGCGCGCAGCCAGTCGAGCAGCGCCCAGGTGGGGGCCGGCGCGCGTCGGAGCGGGCTGTCGCCGACGCCGGGGCAGGGCACGATGGGCTCGAAGCCGACGCCGAAGCCGGCGTAGAGGTCGCGGGCCGCGGCCATCGGCTCCGCGTCGGCGGCGTTGGCGTTGACGTACGCGATGACCACCTCGTGGCCCCAGGCGGCGAGCTTGCGCGCGACGTGGTGGTAGGCGGTGCCGATGCCGCCGTTCCTGATCGGGCCGAGGATGTCGGGCGTCGCGATGCAGACGCGCTTCGGCGGCCCGGGCGCCGCGCCCGCCGGGTCGTCGAAGTCGGTGTCGAGCGCCGGGAACTCCGCGCCGACGGCGTCGGCCTGACTCATGAGGCTGCCTGCCCGATTCGTTGCGCCGGCGGCCGGCGCGGCGCGCGCTGCGGACGGGCGCTCACGCCGGCGCGCCGAGGCACGCCGGCACGCTGGCCGAGCCGTGCGGGCTGACCCAGGTCTGCTCGACGCGCACGTTGAACATTCTGCACATGCGGGCAACGGCCGCCGCCGCTCATTCGGTTGCGGCGACAGGCGCTGCCGCCTCGGCCCGCTCCCGCGTCCAGTAGGACGTGCACGGGATCTTCGTGCGGTCGCAGCGGTGGGCGTACTTGCGGGCGATGTCGGTGACCTCCGTCATGAGGCCCTCCCCGAGGCTGATCGGCTCCCAGCCGAGCGCGCGCAGCGCGTCGTTGCTGGCCAGCAGGTCGTTCTCGGCCCGCTCGTTGCGCGGGTTCGGCAGGTAGGCGATCTCGCAGCCCGTCATGCGCTGGACCAGCGCGGCCAGGTCGCGCAGGCGGTGGGCCTCGGCCATCTGGTTCATGATGCGCGGCCGCGCCCCGCGCGGCGGCGGGCTGGCCACGGCCCGCTCGATGCAGCGGCACGTATCCTGCATGTGGATGAAGGCGCGCGTCTGGCCGCCGGTGCCGTGCACGGTCAGCGGGTAGCCGACCGCCGCCTGCATCAGGAACCGGTTGAGCACCGTGCCGTAGTCGCCGTCGTAGTCGAAGCGGTTGATCAGCCGCTCGTCGCGGCGCGTCTGCGCGGTCTGCGTGCCCCAGACGATGCCCTGGTGCAGGTCGGTGATCCGCAGGCGATCGTTCTTCGCGTAGTACTGGAACATGTGGGCGTCCAGCACCTTGGTCATGTGGTAGACCGAGCCGGGGCTGGGCGGGTAGACGATGCTGTCGGTCGCCTCGCGTCCGTCGGCCGTGTCGAAGCGGACGTCGAGGTAGCCGTCCGGCAGCACCACCGGCTCGTCGTGGCCGTAGCCGTAGACGCCCATCGTGCCGAGGTGGACGAGGTGGGTCTCGCCGCCCGTCTCGACGATGGCGTTCAGCAGGTTGTGCGTGGCCGTGACGTTGTTCTGGACGGTGTAGTTCTTGTGCGCCGGCGACTTCATCGAGTACGGCGCGGCACGCTGCTCGGCGAAGTGCACGACCGCGTCCGGCCGCTCGGCGCGCAGCAGCTCGACCAGGACGTCGAAGCGGCAGGCGTCGGCGTCGACGAAGCGCAGCGTCCGGCCCGAGAGCGACTGCCAGACCTCGAGGCGCTCCGCGATGGGCCGGATGGGAGTGAGGCTCGACGCGCCCAACTCGTCATCGATCCGGCGACGCGACAGGTTGTCGGCGATGAGCACGTCATGGGCCAGATCCGAGAGATGCAGGGCGGTGGGCCAACCGCAGAAACCGTCCCCACCGAGCACGACGATTTTCATTGTCCAAGCTTCTCGACTGACCCGGTGGACCTCCTGGAAGCGTGCATTGCCGCCATGCCGTCGCCAGTGTCAGGGCGTCACATATTACCATGAGGGGGATGACCATGGACGTAACGGGCCTGGTGCAGGCGGCGGGCGTGGCGGCCGCCGTGTTGCTCGGGGTGTGGCGCATGTTCGTGCACTACGAGCAGCGCCACGACGCGGCGCACGCCGACCTCGGCCGGCGCATCGACGGCGTCAACGCGCGGATCGACAACCTGTACCAGTGGCTGGTGGATCGGGAGCGCGCGTAGCTCAGAACCCTGCGCCGCCCCGCAGGGCCCGCCAGCGGCGGTGCTCGGCCAGGTAGGAGAGGCGCAGCAGCCAGGACGCGACGCGGTGCCGCCGGCCGCCGCGGTCGGTCGCGTAGACGATCTCGGGCGCTATCCGCACGTCGCCGTCCACGCCGAGGAAGGCGAAGACGCGCCGCAGGACCGCGTCGTGGCGCCGCCGCAGGTCCTCCGCGCGCACGACGAGCACCCGCCGCGGGTCGAAGCAGCGGTAGAGGTTGCGGAGCTGCAGGCTGTAGAGGCCGCGCCGGCGGTACGAGTGCATGCGCAGGGCCGCGTCGCGCCGCGCGGGGTCGCGCCGGCGCAGCCGGAACGGCTCGCCCAGCAGCGCCAGCCACAGCGGCCGCCGCTCGCGGCCGCGGTTGCGCTCCATGTAGTAGTGGGAGATGGCCCGCTCGACCGGGTCGCGCACGAGGACGATGAGCTTCAGGTCGGGGTTGTAGCGCCGCAGCTCGCGCGCGATGCCGGGCAGGAACAGGTAGATGGGCGTGGCCTCGCCGCGCAGGGGCTGGCCGCCGGCGTGTGCGAAGAACGGGGCGTAGCGGGCGTCGATCTCGGCCGGCGTCCAGGCCGGCGAGTAGTCCGGCGCGTCGAACAGGTGGGCCTCCTTGGGCGCCGCCATGGCGATGGCCGGGTGCTGCGCGAGGAAGTGGGCCAGCGCCGTGGTGCCGCACTTCTGGGCGCCGACGACCATGAAGCCGAGCGCGGGCCGGTGGGAAGCGGGCGGGGCGGCCGCCGATTGCCGGTCGGGCTCGGGCGCGGCGGCGGGCAGCGGCGCTACTCCAGCTCGAGCCGCGCGGTTGCCTCGGCGCGCACGTCGCCGTCCGGGCCGGAGACCACGAAGCGGGCGCGGTAGGTGCCCCGAGACCAGCCGTCCTCCGGCGGGCGCCTGCCCGCGAAGTTGAAGTACTCGGCGAAGTCGCGCTCGACGACGGCGCGGCGCTCGAAGATGCGCTCGCCGCCCGGCGCGTTGAGGAAGGTGTCGATGGTCGTGCCCCCGGCCGCGCCGAGCAGGATGACGTAGCCCACCAGCGCGGGCGCCGTCACGTCCGCCGCGGCCGGGTAGCCCTCGTGGCGGGCCCGGGTGCGGTCCGGCGGGCCGGTGGTCAGGCCGGCGCGGAAGACGACGGTGGGCCGGTAGGCGGCGAACGCCTCCGCGCGGGGCGCCTGCCACAGCGCGCGGCCCGGCGCGCCGGCGGCGTCGCAGCGCGGCGGGCTGGCGGCCTGCGCGCCGCTGAACGGGTCGACGGGCTCGCCGTCGCGCTCGACCTGGAAGTGCACGTGCGGCGTGTCCGATTCGCCGGAGCTGCCGATGGCGCCCAGCACGTCGCCCGCCGCGACCGCGTCGCCGCGGCCGACCGTGACGCTGCCGCGGCGCATGTGGCAGTACTGCGACGTCCAGCCGCCGCCGTGGTCGACCCGCACGCCGTTGCCGCACTCGCGGCCGCGCCGGCTGTCGTCGCCGTCGCGCAGCGGGCTGTCGTCCATGCCGTCGCGCGCGCCGACCACCGTGCCCGCGGCGGCCGCCAGCACGGCGATGGGCGCCCCGTCGGGATCGGTCGGCGCGATGTCGGTGCCCGCGTGGCCCTCCGAGGCGCGGACGCCGCAGCGGTGGTCGCGGTAGGTGGGCCCCGCGTCCAGGTCCATGTACTGCCGGTACCAGCAGTCGCCGCCGATGTCGCAGCGTGCCGGGAAGCGGAGGCGGAGCCCGGCGGCGTCCTGCGCCGCGGCGCGCGGCGCGCCCGCGAGGAGCACGGCGGCGGCCAGGGCGACGGCGGGCAGCGGCGGCGGCCTGTGGGGCATGGCGGCGGTCCTTCCCGGTCCGCGCGCGGCGTCGGCGGCGCGGACCGTTCGCGGCAAGTCTACCCCAGCTTCCATCATTACATTGGACGGGGCTTCCTTTGGACGGGGCTGCGCCCCGCGCCGCTACCGCCGAGGCGCGCCTTGCGCGCCGTGCTCGAGGAACCAGGTCCAGGTGCGGGCGAGGCCGTCGGGCAGCGGGGTGCGCGGCGTCCAGCCGAGCTGCTCGCGCGCCTTCGTCACGTCGGTCCAGGTGTGGCGGATCTCGCCCGCGCGGAACGGCTCGTGGCGCACGCGCGGGCGGTGCGCGGGGCCCGTCACCGCGGCGATCCGCTCGATGAGCGCGGTCAGGGTGGTGCCGCTGCCGCTGCCGAGCTGGAACGTGCCCGCGGCGCCCGCCGTCATCGCCGCGACGATGCCGTCGCACAGGTCCTCGACGAAGACGTAGTCGCGCGTCTGGCTGCCGTCGCCGTAGACGACCAGCGGGGCGTCGTCGAGGATGCGGCGCATGAACGCGGCCACCACGCTGCCCTTGTGGAACGAGAGCGGACCGTAGACGTTCGAGAAGCGCAGCGAGACGGCGTGCAGGCCGTAGCTCTGCGCGAACGCGGAGCAGTACGCCTCGGCGGCCGCCTTGGCCGCTCCGTAGGGCGAGGCCGGCCGGGGCGGCATGTCCTCGTGGACGGGCGGCGGCGCCTCGCCGAGAATCGCGCCGCCGGTGGAGGCGTTCACGAGGCGCGGCACGCCCGCCTCGCGCATCAGCCCGAGGAGGCGGAACGTGCCGACGACGTTGACGTCGAAGTTGCGGGCAGGGTCCGCGATCGAGTCGATGACGCGGGTGTCGGCGGCGAGGTGCACCACGGCGTCGACGCCCCGCAGCGCCCGGCGCAGCAGGTCGGCGTCGCGGATGTCGCCCGCCACGAACTCGGCGCCGGCACCGGCGATGGCGGCGCGCGAGCCGAGCGATTCGTCGTCGACGACGCGGATCGTCCGGGCGAGACCGCCCGTCGCGACGCGCCGCACGAGGTTCGCGCCGATGAACCCGCAGCCGCCCGTGACGAGCAGATGGCCGAGCAAGGCCCGTAAGTGTAGCCGTCCCGCGCGCCGCGCTGTCAAGGACAGGGGAAGCGTGCGAAACATGTCATACTCGCCGGCGGGATGAAGCCGGACGTGTCGGTGGTGGTCGTCAACTGGAACAGCGGCGCGCAGCTCCGGGCCAACCTCGACGCCCTCTTCGCCAACATGCCCGGCGCGTGGGAGGTCGCCGTCGTCGACAACCGCTCGTCCGACGGCAGCGACGGGTTCGCGACCAAGCGCGGGGCGAACTGCCAACTGATCCGCAACCGGCGCAACCGCGGCTTCGGCGCGGCCGTGAACCAGGGCCTGTCGAAGACGCGCGGGCCGCTCGTCCTCATCGTGAACCCGCACTGCCTGATCGAGCCGGGCACCGTGAGCACGCTCGCGAAAGCGCTCGGGAACCACGACGACTGCGCGGTCGCCGGCCCGCGCGTGTTCGGCGACCCGCGCCTGGGGCTGAGCGCCTTCGGCCGCTCGTCGCTGCTGGCGCGCCTGTTTCCCCGCGCCGGGATGACCCCGGGCTCGCTCTCCGACGCGGAGCTCGAGATGCCGGGCCTGGCCGTCGAGGTCGACTGGCTGTCGGGCTCGTGCATGCTGGCGCGGCGCGCCGCCCTGCGCGCGGTGGGCGGGTTCGACGAGCGCTACTTCCTGTACTGGGAGGACGCGGACCTGTGCTGCCGCCTGCGCGGCGCCGGCTGGACGGTGCGCTACGTGCCGGAGGCCCGCGTGCAGCACGTCACCGGCGGAACGCGCCGGCAGGCGGCGCCGTCCGCCGTGCGGGCGTTCCACGACAGCGCGTTCCTCTACTACGCCACCCACGTCGCGCCCGGACGCTGGAACCCGAAGCGCGGGATCGCGCGGTCGCTGCTGCGGGCACGCTGCCGCTGGGAGCTCGGCCTCTGGCGCGGCGCCGACGACGACGAACCCGAATCGTGAACCCGGAGTCTGCGGGAGTCTGCGCAAGGCGCGCCTCGGCGGCAGCGGCGCGGGGCGAAGGGGTCCCCGCAAGCGGCCGCCGGGGGTTCGGGGCGCAGCCCCGTCTGGAGGAAGGCGCGCACGGCGCGCCTCGGCGGTAGCGGCGCGGGGCTGTGGGGTCCCCGCAAGCGGACGCCGGGGGCTTGGGGCGCAGCCCCATCTGATGGAAGCTACCGCCGCCGCTCGCCGCACCCCGCGCAGCGCACCGGCCGCCGCTCCTCGACGGTGAACCCGAGCCGGTAGTACTCCCAGCCGTCGGCGACGTGCGGCGCCAGCAGCAGGACCTCGAAGCCGCGCCGCTGGCCGATCGGCAGGGCCCTGGCCAGATAGTCGTAGTCCTCGAACAGCAGCGCCCCGTCGGGGCCGTGGAAGCTGGCCCAGACGCGCGGGTAGACCCCGTCGAGGACCAGCGACCCGCTGTTCCGGACGGTGCCCCGCACCCAGTAGGATCCGGTGGGCGCCCGCTCCAGCCGCACGTCCGAGACCGTGACGTGCCGCGCCACGGCGGCGTCGGGCTGCGGCCCGAGGCCCTGCTCCGCGCTGGGCGCACCCGCCACGGCCATCAGCAACCCGGTGACCATCAGCGTCCGCATCGCATCGCTCCTTCTTGCCGCGATTGACGACATCGGCCGACGCTCTTCCGGCCGCAATGTCCGGGTTATCGGACGCTGGGCCGGCGTCCTGCACCGGCGCCGGGCGGGGCCGGCCCGACGCGGGGCTTCACCACGGGCTGTCAAGGCGGGGCTTCGCCGCGGGCTGTTAAGCTTGTAGCGGGCCGATGACTGAAGCGAAGAGGCGGCTGACGACCGGCGCGTGGCAGGAGGCGCGCGCGCTGGTCTGGCGCTACCGGTACCGCCTGGCCCTGGGGCTGCTGCTGATGCTGGTGAGCCGCGGGGCGGGGTTCGTGCTGCCGGCGATGACGCGCTACGTCATCGACGACGTCATCCCCGCCGGCCGCGCCGACGAGCTGCTGCTGCTGGCCGGCGTGGCGGTGGGCGCGACGGTCGTGCAGGCGGCCACGTCGTTCACCCTCTCGCAGCTCCTGGGCGTCGCCGCCCAGCGCGCCATCACCGAGGTGCGCAAGCAGGTCATGGCGCACGTCACGCGCCTGCCGATCCGCTACTTCGACGCGACCCAGACGGGCGTGCTCATCTCGCGCATCATGACCGACGCCGAGGGCATCCGGAACCTGGTGGGGACCGGGCTCGTGCACCTCTTCGGCGGCGTGGTCACGAGCGTGCTGGCGCTCGGCTGGCTCTTCTACCTCAACTGGCGGCTCACCAGCGTGACGCTGGTGATCCTGGTCGTCTTCGGCGCCTTCATGTCGCTCACCTTCTCCCGGCTGCGGCCGATCTTCCGGGCGCGCGGCAAGATCAACGCCGAGGTCACGGGGCGGCTCGGCGAGACGCTGGGCGGCATCCGCGTGGTGAAGGCCTACACGGTCGAGAAGCGCGAGCAGATCGTCTTCGCCCGCGGGGCGCACCGCCTGTTCCGCAACGTGGCGAAGTCGGTGACCGGCGTGTCCGCGGTCTCCTCGGTCGCCACCCTGGTGATGGGGACCATCGGCGCGCTGATGATCGTGCTCGGCGGGCAGGCGCTGATGGCCGGCTACTGGACGGTCGGAGCGCTGGTGCAGTACCTGATCTTCACCGGCCTGGTCATCGCGCCCATCGTCCAGATCTCGTCGATCGGGACCCAGATCACGGAGGCGTTCGCCGGCCTCGACCGCATCCGCGAGATCCAGGCCACGCCGACCGAGGACGAAGAGGACGAGACGCGCGCGGCGGTGGACGCGATGGACGGGGGGGTGCGCCTCGAGCACGTCTGGTTCGAGTACGAGCAGGGCGTGCCGGTGCTGCGCGACGTGTCGCTGAGCGCCCCGCCGGGCACCACCACCGCGCTGGTCGGCTCGAGCGGCTCCGGCAAGAGCACGCTGATCAGCCTGGTGCTGGCGTTCAACCAGCCCACGTCGGGACGCGTGCTGGTCGACGGCCGCGACATCGGGTCGGTCCGCCTCCGGGACTACCGCTCGTTCGTCGGCGTCGTGCTGCAGGACAACTTCCTGTTCGACGGCACGATCGCGGCCAACATCAGCTTCTCGAAGCCGGAGGCGACGCCCGACGAGATCCGCGCCGTGAGCCGCATCGCGCACTGCGACGAGTTCATCGAGCAGTTTCCGGACGGCTACGACACGGTCGTGGGCGAGCGCGGCGTGAAGCTGTCGGGCGGCCAGCGGCAGCGGGTCGCCATCGCGCGCGCCATCCTGGCCGATCCGCGGATCCTGATCCTCGACGAGGCGACCTCGAGCCTCGACAGCGAGAGCGAGGTGATGATTCAGGACGGGCTGCAGGCACTGCGCGCCGGGCGCACGACGTTCGTCATCGCGCACCGCCTCTCGACCATCCAGACCGCCGACCAGATTCTGGTCCTCGAGGTGGGCGAGATCGTCGAGCGCGGCACGCACGCGGAGCTGCTGGCGGCCGGCGGGCGCTACCGCCAGCTCCACGACACGCAGTACCGGCTCGAGCGCAACCGGTTCATCAACCCGGGCGAGGACTTCACGCCCGACCTGCCGGCCGTGGTGCCGGCCAGCTAGGCCGGGCGCGGGGCTGACCCGGCCGTGGAGGGTAGCGAGCCTCTATTGTCTGGCTGACTCAACAAGCCTCGGAGCCCTTGTCGAGCATGGACTGGCCACAGCTTCTCAGTGTCGAGCGCAGACGGCAAACAACGAGGCCACGGGACCACCGCCGCGAGTTCGAACGCGACTTCGATCGCGCCGTGTTCTCCACACCGGTTAAGCGGCTGCAGGGGAAAGCTCAGGTCTTCCCGCTGGATCCCAATGACACGATCCGGACGCGTCTGACGCATTCCCTTGAGGTCTCGAGCGTTGCTCGCGGCTTGGCGGGACGTATCGCAGAGTGGCTCCATGGGACCGGGCAGATCAAGCCGGAGATGATCCGCTCGATAGAAGCCATTGCCGCCACTTGCGGACTTGTCCATGACCTTGGAAACCCGCCGTTCGGCCACGCCGGCGAGAACGCGATTCGATCGTGGTTCCAGCAAGAACGCGGCAAGGAACTTGTTGCTCCACTGCGCGACAAGAAAGAACAGTTCGGTCAAGACTTCCTCAAGTTCGAGGGCAACGCCCAGTCTCTGAGACTCGTCGCCACTCTACACGTACTCGCCGACTACAAGGGCTTGAACTTCACGTTCGGAACGCTGTCTGCGCTTATGAAATACGTCGCGTCGTCTGATCGAGCGAAGGGAAAGGATGCAGATGATCCCGCTTTCGGGAAACCAGGTTATTTCGCATCCGAGAGTGGCATCGTCGACGATATCCGGGACGCCACTGGAACCGGGGAAGCGCGACATCCGATCTGCTTTCTTGTTGAGGCGGCAGACGACATCGTATATCTTCCGGCGGACGTTGAGGACGGGATCAGAAAGGGTGTGATGTCGTGGCCTGTGCTCGAACAGCTTTGGAAGACGACATTCACGCGGCGGCGTTTCGAACTTCCGCCATCGGAATCATGGTTGAGAAGGCAGCAAAGACCTTCGAGGACAACTATGAGAGTATCATGAGGGGAACTTACCACGGCAAGCTCCTGAACGACAGCGACGCGCGTGACTTGGAGAGAGTTCTTCGTCGGATTGGAAGAGAATACGTGTATCGGACTCCCAGCACTCTCAAGCTCGAGCTCACCGGGCGCCACGTGATTTGTGGCCTGATGGATGCGCTTTGGGAGGGCGCAAGGGAGATGCCTCTGCGAGAAGCGCCCAACACGTTCTCTTTTCCTGGCAAGGCTGCTGCGCTATTTTCCGATAACTACCGGCGAGTATTTCAGCATTTTGCGACGACCGACCAGCGGCTTCCGGAGAGGTACCATCGTTTGCAGTTGCTCACCGATTACGTGTGCGGGATGACGGATTCTTTTGCTGCGAGGTTGCACAGAGAGTTGTTCAATGGGAGCTAGAATGACCGTTCCAGAGTTGAAGAAGCTGCTGCGGGCGGAGGTCTGCAGGCTCTTCAAGCAAGATGATCGACTTTGGAAGCGGCCGATCGTGGAGATGTTGCGAGAACTCAGGGAGTCGGGATTCCAGGCCGTCGTATTTGGTGGCACGCTGCGCTCGCTTTTGTACTCGCGCTTGTATGAATGCCGTCCGGGCCGTCCACGGGACGTGGATTTGGTCGTGCGGGGCGCCTCCTTGCGGGATGTCGAGAAGCGATTCGGCGAGTACCTGGCGAGGCGCACACGCTACGGTGGTCTTTGTTTGAAGCGGGAGGGGTGGCAGTTTGATGTATGGCCGGTGGGCGACACGTGGGCATTCCGGCACGAGAATTACCGTGATGCCGGTTTTGCGGAGCTTCCTTTCACAACCCCATTCAACCTTGAAGCAATCGCCGTGGAGGCGTGGCCTTGTGTCGGCCGTCCTCGGCAAGTGTTTTCTGGCGATGATCAGTTCTTCGAGGGTATCGTTTCAAGGATCGTGGAACTCAATTGCACGGACAACCCGTATCCGGCGTTGACGGTTGTGCGCGGACTCGTGCTGGCGACAGACCTCGGTTACCGTGTGGGGCCAAGGCTTGCGGACTATATTGTCGCATACGGTTCTTCCATGACAGAGTCGCAATTCGCTGAACAGCAGCTAGGGCACTACGGGTGTATCCGGCGTGACTCGCGGGTGTTGCGTTCAATTGTTGAATCGGTTGCGAAACAACGCGACAAAGTGTCGGCGGTTCCGCTGCCGAGCGTCGGTCAGCTGTCTCTGCAATATGATCAGAACATACGCCCGCGCGTCCGATTGCACTGTATGGACTACGATTCTCGGCGGAGACCCAGCGTGGGGGCGGCCAGTGGACTGAAGTGAGCAGGATTCAGCATTCGCATCGCTCGTGACTGTCGGAGCCGGCGGCGAGGAGGCGGACTCCTGGCCCACGACGGGGCGCTGGAGGGGCGCGCAGCCGGTTCGTTACAATACTATGGCCCGGTCGTCGGGCGGCGGGCGGGCAACGGAGGACACGCGATGAGACGACCGCTACTGGCGGCAATTGCGGGGTGCCTGGCGCTGGCCGGCCTGACGGCGCTGGTGCGCGGGGAGCAGCAGGGCGGCACGCTGGCCGGCCGCGTCACGGTCGACGCCGTGCCCGAGACGGTCATGGTCGAGGTGGACACCGACCAGGCCGTCTGCGGCGACGAGATCGAGGACCAGACGACCCTGGTGGACCCGTCCGGCGGCGTGGCCAACGCGGTGGTGCTCGTCCCGGGGCTGGAATGGACCGCGGACCCGCCCGCGCCGTCAATCAACAACGCCGGCTGCTTCTTCGTGCCGCGCGTGCAGGTGGCCCGCACGCGCAGCCAGCTCGCCATCACGAGCGAGGACGACACGCTGCACTCGACGCACGCCTACGACGACCGCCAGCGCACGCTGTTCAACATCGCGCTCCCGTTTCCCGGGCTGAACGTCAACCGCCCGCTGCGGCGGCCGGGCGTCGTGCGCATCGAGTGCGATTCGCACGGCTGGATGCGCGGCTGGATCTACGTCACCAACGACGTGGCGGCGGTGACGGCCGCCGACGGGCGCTTCGAGATCGCGGACGTCCCGCCCGGGACGTACGAGCTGGCCATCTGGCACGAGCGCTACGAGGGTGACGCGCAGACGGTGACGGTGACGGCCGGGGGCGTTACCGAGGCCGACTTCGCCCTGCGCTGAGCGTCCGCCGCGGGCCGCCGCATGGAGCCGCGCTTCGTCTACACGCTGAAGGGCCTCGGCAAGGTCCTGCCCGGCGGCCGGCGCGTGCTGCACGATCTCTGGCTGTCGTTCCTGCCCGGCGCCAAGATCGGCGTCCTCGGCCTCAACGGGGCCGGCAAGTCCACGCTGCTGCGGATCATGGCCGGCGAGATCGCCGAGTTCGAGGGCGAGGCGTTCCCGGCCCCCGGCATCACGGTCGGCCACCTGCCGCAGGAGCCGGCGCTCGACGCCGCGCAGACGGTGGCGGCCGTCGTCGACGAGGGCGTTGCCGGCGCCCGCGGCCTCCTGAAGCAGTACGACGCCGTGACCGCGTCGCTCTCGTCGGGGCTGACCGACTACGGGCCGGCGATGGAGGAGCAGGGCCGGCTGCAGGACGCGATCGACGCGGCCGGGGCGTGGGACCTCGACGCGCGCGTCGCGATGGCGATGGACGCGCTCGGCCTGCCGCCCGGGCGGACGTCGGTCGCGACGCTCTCGGGCGGCGAGCGGCGCCGCGTGGCGCTCTGCCGGCTGCTGCTGCAGGCCCCCGACCTGCTGCTGCTCGACGAGCCGACGAACCACCTCGACGCGCAGGCGGTGGCCTGGCTGGAGCGGTTCCTGGCGCAGTACCCGGGCACGGTCGTGGCGGTCACGCACGACCGCTACTTCCTCGACAACGTGGCGGGCTGGATCCTCGAGCTCGACCGCGGCGCGGGCATCCCGTGGGAGGGCAACTACTCGTCCTGGCTGGAGCAGAAGCAGCGCCGGCTGGCCGTCGAGGCCCGCCAGGAGGCGCGCCGCCGGCGCACGCTGGAGCGCGAGCTCGAGTGGATCCGCATGGCGCCGCGCGCGCGGCAGGCGAAGGGCAAGGCGCGGCTGAGCGCCTACGAGCGCCTGCTGGCCGAGGACCCGGCGCAGCGCATGGCGACGGCCGAGATCACCATCCCGCCCGGCCCGCGGCTGGGCGACGTCGTCGTCGAGGCGGCCGGCCTGCGCAAGGCCCACGGCCGGCGCCTGCTGTTCGACGGCCTGTCGTTCACGTTGCCGCCGGCTGGCATCGCCGGGGTGATCGGGCCGAACGGCGCCGGCAAGACGACGCTGCTGCGCCTCATCGCGGGCGAGCTGGCGCCGGACGGCGGCACGCTGCGGCTGGGCGAGACCGTGCGCGTGGGCTACGTCGACCAGTCGCGCGACGCGCTCGATCCGGAGCGCACGGTCTGGGAGGAGATCTCCGGGGGGCAGGACGAGCTGACGCTGGGCCGCCGGACCGTGGCCTCGCGGGCCTACGTGTCGTGGTTCAACTTCCGGGGCGCCGACCAGCAGCGAACGGTGGGCGCGCTGTCGGGCGGCGAGCGCAACCGCGTGCACCTGGCGAAGCTGCTGCGCGGGGGTGCGAACCTGCTGCTGCTCGACGAGCCGACGAACGACCTGGACGTCGACACGCTGCGCGCCCTCGAGGACGCGCTGGTGGCCTTCGCCGGCTGCGCGGTCGTCGTCAGCCACGACCGCTGGTTCCTGGACCGCATCGCGACCCACATCCTGGCGTTCGAGGAGGGCGGCCGGGCGGTGTGGTTCGCCGGCAACCACGCCGACTACGAGGCCGACCGCCGCCGGCGTCTCGGCCCCGCGGCCGACCCGTCCCGGCGCGGCAAGTTCCGCAAGCTCACCCGCCGCTGAGCGTCGATCGATCAGACGGGGCTGCGCCCCGAACCCCCGGCGTCCGTTTGCGGGGGCCCCTTCGCCCCGCGCCGCTCCCGCCGAGGCGCGCTGTGCGCGCCTTGCGGGCTGCGCCCGCCCCTTACTGGCCGGCGGGTTCGCGGGCGGGCAGCAGGATGCGCTCGAGCGTTGCGAGGCGCTGGTTGAGCTTGCCGACCGCTACCTCCAGGGCATCGAGGCGTTGGTCGAAACGGACATGGTCGGCGCGGAGATCGCGGATGTCGTCGCGGAGGTCGTCGATGCGGAAGTTGACATCGTCGATGCGGGTGTTCACGGCGGCGATCTGCATCGACAGGACGGTGATCACGATCGTGGTCACGGCCAGACCGGTGCCGATGATGGTGAGGATGAGTGCCCGCGTGTCACTCATGATTCGAGCGTAGCATGGCTGGGCGCAGCCCGTAAACGGGCCGCGCCCGGCCGGCGCGCCTTGCGGTCAGTAGGCCAGGGCGTAGCAGTCGCGGCGGGGGTCGCCGGCGGCCAGGCGGTTGCCGGTCGCGGGGTCGAGCAGGACGGCCGTCGCGCAGCCGGAGATGCCGAACGCCGGGACGTCGTTGACCTGGTGGCCGCGGCGCCGCAGCTCGCGCACCACCTCGGGGGAGATGCGCGACTCGACGTCGAGCTGGTTGAAACCGGCGGCGTGGGGCCAGAACGAGCCGTGCAGGTGCTGCGTCCGCACCCGCGGCCACGCCAGCGCGTCGTGCAGGTTGGGGTACCAGTCGGGCCAGAACTCGACGATGTTGAGCAGCGTCTGCAGGATGGTCTGGTCCTGGTTGTCGCCGCCCGGCGTGCCGATGGCCAGTAGCGGCGCGCCGTCCTTGAAGACGATGCTCGGCGTCAGCGTGTAGCGCGGGCGGGCGCGCGGGCGGATCTGGTTGGCGCGCTCGGGGTCGAGCCAGAACTGCTCGCCGCGCGTGCTCAGGCCGATGCCGGTCGCGCCCAGGATGACCCCGCCGCCGGTCCAGCCGCCGCTCGGGGTGGCGTCGAAGACGTTGCCGTCCGCGTCGATGACGGCGACGTGCGTCGTGTCCTTCGTCCCGCCGGCCGACGGCACGAACGAGCCGTCGGCGTCGCTGGCCGCCACGCCGTCCTCGATGCGGGCCACCCAGAACGGCCAGTCGGCGACGTCGGGGTCGTGCGGCAGCGGGTCGCCGGCCCGGAACGCGACCGAGGCCTGCGCCGGGTCGATCTCCGCCGCGCGCGCCTGCGCGTAGGGGGTGGAGAGCAGGCCGGCCGCCGGCACGTCGACGAAGTCGGGGTCGGCGTAGTAGGTGTCGCGGTCGGCGTAGGCCAGCTTCATCGCCTCGACGACGGTGTGGAGGTAGTCGGGGCTGTTGTGGCCCATCGCCTGCAGGTCGAACTCCTCCAGGATGTTCAGCGCCTGGAGCAGCACCGGGCCCTGGCTGTTGAAGCCGTGCTTGTAGATGGTGTAGCCGCGGTAGTCGGTCGCCGTCGGCGCCTCGACCCGCGAGTGGAACTCGGCGAAGTCGGCGAGCTCGAACGGCGCGCCGTGGGCCTGCAGGAAGGTCACCATCTCGGCCGCGATGTCGCCCTTGTAGAAGCGGTCGCGGGCGGCGGCGATGCCCTGCTCGCGGCCCAGGTGCGCGCTCGCGCGCTCGGCCTCCACCATCCTCGTCAGCGTGGCGGCCAGCGTGGGAAACTTGATCGTCTCGCCCGCGGCGTAGAGCGAGCCGTCGGGCTTCAGCCAGAAGCGCCGGTTCGCGGGCCACGCCGCCATGAACTCGAGGCTGTCCTCGATGGCGCGCGCGGTGAGCGGCCGCAGCGGGAAGCCGTGCTCCGCGTAGGCGATGGCGCGCTTCGAGACCGCCTCGAAGCTCAGCGTGCCCCAGCGCTCGAGCACCGTCAGCGCGCCGTGCAGCGCGCCGGGCACGACGGCCGGGTCGAGCCCCTCGCCGAACAGGTCCCGGCCGCGCGAGCGGTACCACTCGATGCTGGCCCCCCGCGGCGCCCAGCCCTGGCCGACGACGGACGTGACCTCGCCCTCCGCGACGGGGTAGACGAGCACCAGCGACTCGCCGCCGAGCCCGTAGAGGTCCTGCTCGACCACGCCGCCGACGAGCAGCGCCGTCACCCCGGCGTCGAACGCGTTGCCGCCGCGGATCAGGATCTCGAACGCGGCGGCGGTGGTCAGCGGATGGCCCGTCGAGACGGCGCCGTTGGGCCCCGACACCGGCGGCCGCTGGGCGTCGAGCGGCGCGGCGAGGGCCAGGACGAGAGCGGGCAGGAGCAGCCAGGCCAGGGCCGCGCCTGCGGTGTGCCGCGGCAGGGCGCGATCCCCGGCGCGGGCGCCGGCGTTGCGGTCGAGACGTTGCGGCGGCTGGGGCGGCATTGGCGGCTTTGGCAGCATTCGAGTCATGGCTCGACGGTCTCCCCGGTGGCGCGGTTGTGTCCGATCCAGTGTAGCGCGACGGCCGCCGCGAACAGCGCCAGACCGGCGAGGCGCGTCCCGGCTTGCGGGTAGAAGAGCAGCAGCCCGGCGGCGACGGCCAGCACGCGGTCGCGCCGGGCGAGCTCCCCGCGCAGCCAGCCGCCGCAGCCCATGGCCAGCGCGCCCACGCCGAGCGCGGCGGCGGCGAGGGTCTGCGCCGTGGCGGCCGGGGGCGCCTGCAGCAGCACGCCGAGGCCCTCCGGGCCCAGCGTGAACGTGAACGGCACGAGGAACGCCGGCAGCGTGTACTTCCAGGTCAGCATCATCGTGCGGAACGGGTTGCCCCCGGTGATGGCGGCGGCCGCGAACGGCGACAGCGCCGTCGGCGGGCTCACCTCCGACAGCACGGCGTAGTAGAAGATGAACATGTGGGCGGCGACGTCGGGCACGCCGACCAGCGTCAGCGCCGGCGCAATCATGACGGCGGCGATGATGTAGGAGGCGGTGACCGGGACGGCGAGCCCCAGCATCCACACCGCGATGGACGCGTAGACCACGGTCAGCAGGACGCTGCCCCCGGCGAGCTCGACGAGGATGCCGGAAATCTTCAGGCCGAGGCCGGTCAGCGTGACCACGCCGACGATGATGCCGGCGGTTGCCGTGGTGGCCGCGACCGACAGGACGCCCCGGCCGCCGTCCTCGAGCGCGCCGAGCAGGCGCCGCGGCGCCAGCGCGGTCGCGCGGCGGAGGAAGCTCAGGCCGACCGCGCACAGCGTGGCGAAGAAGACCGCGCGGAACGGCGTCATGCCGGAGACGAGGAAGACGACGATGGCGATCAGCGGCAGGAACTGGTAGCCGCCGCGGCGCATCAGCGTGCCCACCGGCGGCAGGTCGACGGCCACGGCCCGCGTGTGCAGGCGGCGCGCGTCGGCCTCGATCATCAGGACGATCGAGAGGTAGTAGAGCACGGCCGGGCAGATGGCCATGGCGATGACCTGCAGGTAGGAGATCTGCAGGAACTCGGCGATCAGGAACGCCGCGGCGCCCATGGTGGGCGGCGCCAGGATGGCCCCGATGCCGCTGGCCGAAAGGATGCCGCCGCCGACCTCGGCCGAGAACCCCGCGCGGCGCAGCAGCGGCCAGGCGACCGCGCCCAGCGTGACGGTCGTCGCCACGCCGCTGCCCGAGACGGTCCCCAGCAGGAAGCCGGAGATGGTCACCGTGCGGCCGGGCCCGGCGCCGCTGCCCGAGCGCCCGAAGGCGGCCATCGTCCAGTTGATGAAGAACTGGCCGGCGCCCGAGTGCGCCAGGACCGCGCCGAAGATGGTGAACAGGACGATGTAGGTGGAGGCGACGTCGAGCGGGACGCCGAAGATGCCCTCGAGCGTCATGTACAGCGTGCCCACCAGGCGCGCCACGTCGTAGCCGCGGTGGGCGAACAGGTCGAGCCCCACCAGCTCGAACAGCGGGCCGTAGTAGCCGTAGACGACGAAGGCGACCGCCGTCACGGGCAGGATCGGCCCGACGGTGCGGCGCGTCGCCTCGAGCACGAGCAGCGTGGTGACCGCGCCCAGCACGAGGTCGATGCCGGCCGGCGTGGCGGCGCGGTAGACGAAGCGGTCGAAGTCCACGAGCGGCCAGGCGAGGGCCGCCACCGCAACGGCCGCCAGGCACCAGTCGGCGGCCGTGATCCTCTCCCGCCCGCCCGCGCGCGCCGGGTAGAGCAGGAACGTGGCGAGCAGCACCAGCAGCAGGAAGCTCATGCGGTAGATCTGCGGCTGGACGATGCCGACCACCCAGTACAGGGCGTAGAGCGACAGGCCCGCGGTGAGCACCGTGGCGAGGACCCGCGGCGCGCCGGTCAGCGTCCGGATCCGGATGGCCGACTCGCTCCGGTCGGCGGCGCCGCGCGGCGGATCGGGTGTGGTGTCCAGTGGCGTGGACCTTGGATCGGTGGATCAGTGCTGCGCCGGGTCCCAGGCGCCGCGCTCGCGGTAGTAGCTGATCGCGCCGTCGTGGAACGGCACCGGCGAGCCCGCGACGGCGGTCTCGAGCGCCAGCACGCCCGCCATGGGATGGACGGCCGACAGCTCGGTGTGGTAGTCGAACAGCGCCGCGGTGATCCCGCGCGCCAGCTCTGCGTCCATCGCCTCGCTCGCCACCAGCACGTTCGAGACGGCGATCGTCGCGACGTCGGCGTCCATGCCGGGATAGGTCCGCAGCGGGATGACCGACTCGTGGTAGACGGCCGCGCCGTAGCGCGATTGCAGCAGCGGCAGCACCCCCGCGTTCGGGACGACGCGGATGGTGCGGCCGGGCGTCGAGGCCAGATCGAGCACCGAGCCGGTCGGGATGCCGCCGCTCCAGAAGAACGCGTCGATCTTGCCGTCGCGCAGCGCGCTGACGGACTGCGAGGCGCCCAGGCTCTGACGCCGGATCTCCTCCTCCGGGTCCACGCCCGCCGCCTCGAGGATGCGGAACGCGCTGATCTCCGTGCCGCTGCCGGGGGCGCCCGTCGAGACGATGCGGCCCGCCAGGTCGGGCACCGCGCGGATGCCCGTGCCCTCCAGCGTCACGACGTGGTTGTGGTTGTCGTAGAGCACCGCGATGGCCCGCGCCGGAACCGCGCCGAAGTCGCTGAACGCGCCGCGTCCGTGGAAGGCGTCGTCGAGCGAGTCGGCCAGGGCGAACCCGAGATCGGCCGACCGGCTGGCGATGAACTTGAGGTTGTCGACGGTGCCGGCCGTGACCTCGGCGGTGGCCTCGACGCCCTCGATGTTGTCGCTGATCACCTTGGCGATGCCGCCGCCGTACGGGTAATAGACGCCGCCCGTGCCGCCGGTGGCGATCGAGAGGCGTTGGGTGAGCTCGCCGGGCTGCGTGCAGCCGATCAGGAGCGCCGCCGCCAGCGCACCGCCCAGCACCGGGCCTGCCAGCCGGAGTGTCTTGGTCACGACGCTGATCTTACTCTCGGTTCGCGCCCGTGCAACCGCGGGATCGCACCCGGCCCCGCGCCGCCCTATGATGGGTGCGTGGCGACAGGGAGGGCAGTGAGGTGACGACTCGATTCGAGATCGCGCGGCCGCGGCCGGCGGCGGCGGTGCTCGCGGCGGCGGCGGCCGCCGCGCTGCTGCTCGCGCCGGCGGGCGCCGGCGCGCAGATCGTCGAGGCGCGGCGCGGCATGGTGTCGGCGCAGGAGCCGCACGCCGCGCGGGCCGGCCTCGAGGTGCTCGAGGCGGGCGGGTCGGCGGTGGACGCCGCGGTGGCGACGGCGTTCGCGCTGGCCGTGACTCATCCGCAGGCGGGCAACATCGGCGGCGGCGGCTTCATGATCGTCCGCCCGCCCGCCGGCCCGGCCGCGGCGTACGACTTCCGCGAGGCCGCGCCGGCGGCGGCGAGCGCGGAGATGTTCCTGGTCGACGGCGAGTACGACGCGGCGCGGCACCACGACAGCCACGTCGCCGTCGGCGTGCCGGGCACCGTGGCGGGCCTGCACCTGGCCTGGTCGGAGCACGGGCGGCTGCCCTGGCGGCGCCTGCTCGAGCCGGCGATCGCGCTGGCCCGCGGCGGGTTCGTGGTGCCGGCGCACCTGGCGCGCTCGCTGGCGGGCGTGCTCCCCGCCCTGCGGCGCTACCCCGCGTCGCTGGCGCAGTTCGCGCGGGACGGCGCGCCCTACGCCGCGGGCGAGACGCTGCGCCAGCCGGATCTCGCGCGGACGCTGGAGCGGATTGCCGCCGCCGGGCCCGACGGCTTCTACCGGGGGCCGACGGCCGAGCTCCTCGTGCGCGAGATGCAGGCCAACGGCGGCCTGATCACGGCGGCCGACCTCGCCGCCTACCGCGCCGTCCGGCGCGAGCCGGTGCGCGGCACCTACCGCGGCCACGACATCATCTCGATGCCGCCGCCCAGCTCGGGCGGGACGGTGCTGGTCGAGATGCTCAACGTGCTCGAGGGCTTCGACCTCGCGGCCGCGGGGCACGGCACGGCGCGGGCGGTGCACCTGCTGGCCGAGACGATGCGGCGGGCGTACGCCGACCGGGCGCTGCACCTCGGCGACCCCGACTTCAACCCGGGGCTGCCGCTGCCCCGGCTGCTCTCGAAGGCGTACGCCGCGCGGCTGCGGGAGTCGATCGACCCGGCGCGGGCCTCGCGCTCGTCGCCCGCCTCGTTCGCCTGGCCGCCCGCCGGCGAGGAGACGACCCACCTGTCGGTGGTGGACGACGAGCGCCTGGCGGTCGCCCTGACCTACACGCTGGAGCAGCGCTACGGCTCGAAGATCGTCGTGCCGGGCGCCGGGTTCCTGCTCAACAACGAGATGGGCGACTTCAACCCGGCGCCGGGCCTGACGACCGCGGCGGGCCTGATCGGCACGCCGCCCAACCTGGCCGCGCCCGGCAAGCGGATGCTGTCGAGCATGACGCCCACCATCGTGGCCCGCGACGGCCGGCTGCGCCTGCTGACGGGCAGCCCGGGCGGGCGGACCATCATCAACACGGTGCTGCACACGATCGTCAACCTGATCGACTTCGGGATGGACGCCGACGCCGCCGTCAACGCCCCGCGCTTCCACCACCAGTGGCTGCCCGACCGGCTCGTCCACGAGCGCGGCGGCCTCGAGCCCGCGACGCGGGCGCGGCTGGCGGCGCTGGGCCACGCGCTGCAAGAACGCGAGCGCCAGGGCGTGGTGCAGGCGATCGTGTACGACGCCGAGGCCGACCGCCTCGCCGGGGCGCGCGACCGCCGCGCCCCCGGCAGCACCGTGCTGGGGTACTGACGGCCGGGGGGGTCGGCCATTCTGCAGCCGGCCGTCCTGCCAGGCATCATGGCACGCTGGCGGGAACGTATTCGACTTCCCACATTCGCAGCAGCTCTCGGCATCCGTCGTCGAAGCTGCGCGTAAGTCGACTCTCTGCATCAACTCTCCGAACGTACTCGACGAGACTGCGGTGCGTCAACGGCGCCAGTGCGGCCCTACGGGCTACAATGGGGGTTTTCCGGAGCAGGGGAGCAGACGCGCAATGACACCAGGGAAGCTCGCGGGGATGAAGGCGGTGTCGACCGCCGCGGGGACAATCGGCGCGGCGGCGATGGACCAGCGGGGGTCGCTCAAGAAGGCGCTGGCGAAGGCCAGCGGGGGCGAGGTGACCGACGCCATGATGGAGGAGTTCAAGGCGGCGGTCACGGAGGTCCTGACGCCGCACGCCTCGGCGATTCTGCTCGACCCCCAGTGGGGCATCGCGCCCTCGCGCGCGCGCAGCGCCAACGCCGGCCTGCTGCTGGCCTACGAGCAGAGCGGCTACGACAACACCCGGCCCGGACGGCTCCCCGACCTGCTGAGCCACTGGTCGGTGCGGCGCCTCAAGGAGGCCGGGGCCGACTGCGTCAAGGTGCTCCTCTACTACACGCCGTTCGACACCGCCGACGTCAACGAGGAGAAGCACGCCTGGGTCGAGCGCATCGGCGACGAGTGCCGCACCAACGACATCCCGTTCTTCCTCGAGTTCGTCGGCTACGACCCGGCGGGCGGCGACGAAAAGGGCGCCGAGTTCGCCCGCGTCAAGCCGCGCGTGGTGGCGGCCAGCATGGCGGAGTTCACGAAGGACCGCTACGGCGTCGACGTGATGAAGGTGGAGGTGCCGGTCAACATGAAGTTCGTCGAGGGGGCGCGCAGCTTCGGCGGCGACGCGGCGTACACGCGCGCGGAGGCGCTCGACCACTTCCGCGCCGCGGCCGACGCCGCCACCAGGCCCTTCATCTACCTGTCGGCCGGCGTGAGCAACGCGGAGTTCACCGAGTCGCTCGAGCTGGCGGCCGAGTCCGGGGTCTCGTGGGCCGGCGTGCTCTGCGGGCGCGCCACCTGGAAGGACGGCATCCCGGTCTACGCGCGGGAGGGCGTCGGCGCGTTCCGCCGCTGGCTGGAGAGCGAGGGGGTCGAGAACATCGGCAACGTCAACGAGCGGCTGACCCGGGCCCGGCCCTGGTTCGACGCGTTCGGGGCGGCTTCGGCCGATGCGCTGCTGACGCCCGCGTGACGTTCCGCTACCGCCGGCAGGTGCTCGACGAGCTCGCGACCCACGGCGTGCGCCCGACGCCGCGGACGCGCCCCGAGCTGGTGCACGAGTACGTCAACGACCTCTACCGGTTCGAGCTGCGGCGCCTGCGCGCGCGGCACGTGCGGGGCGAGATTCCGCGGCCGGCGTACTCCGCGCACGTGGTCGAGCTGCGCCGGAAGTACATCCTGGTGTCGGTGCCGCTCCGGCTGTGGACCTGCCCGGCCGACGGCCAGGAGCCTGCCCCGTAGGACGACAGGAACCGGCGCCGCCCGTCAGCGTCCCCAGGACAGCAGGTTGCCGGTCGTCACGGCCGGTGTGCCGTTGCGGAAGCGGTGGCGCAGCGGGGTCGTCAGCCTGCGCATCTCGGCGTGCGCCGGCGAGCCGTAGCGCGGCGGGGCGTTGCGCAGGTCGAAGCCGTCGAAGACATCGAGCACCACGGCCTCCGGCGCCGGCGCGTTCACCCGCACGTAGAAGCGCAGCCGGAGGATGTCGCCCGCGTTGCCGCCGGCGGGCAGCCGGTCGAGCTGGCGCCGGATGCGGTCGATGGAAACCGGGAGCGCCGCGGCGTCGAACGCGCCGCCGCCCTCCGCGTCCTGCCCGGCGCCCGCCAGCGCGGGGGGCGCCGGCAGCAGGACGAACCCGATCGCCAGCGCAGCAAGGACGACCATCCGCATCAACCTACGACCCCGGCCGCCCCTTGTCAATACCCCCGTCTGCCCGGGCCCGGCAGCCCGCACCGGCAGCGGCCCGCCCGGAGTCGGCGGAGTCCGCGGAGTCCGCACCGTAGAATGGAGCAGACTCCGCGAGGCGCGCCTCGGCGGTAGCGGCGCGGGGCAGCGGGGCCCCGCAAGCGGACCTACTACGATCGACTCTCATGTGGCTTTTCTGGATGCCGGGGGTGCTGGCGCTGGCGGCGGCGGCGTTCCTGCTGGCGCGCCGGCTGCACGCCGCCCGCGGCCACGCCGCGCGCCTCGGGGCGCGCCTGGCGGCGGTGCTGGCCGCCCGCGCGGCCGGGCTTGCCGTCTGGAGCCGCGACGGCCGGCTCGTCGCGTGCAATCCGCGCTTCCGCGAGTTCTACCCGGACGTGCCGATCCGGCCGGGCGTGGAGCTGGAGGATCTCGTGCGCGCTACCGTCACCCGCGGGCTGGTCCAGGTGCCGGAGGCGGAGGTCGAGGGCTGGGTGCAGGCGCGGCTGGCCGGCGCCCGCGAGGCCGCGTGCGACGTGGTGCGCACCGCCGACGGCCGCTGGCTCGAGATGCGGATCGGTCCGTCGGACGGCGGCGAGACGCTGCTGCTGTACACCGACGTCACCGCCGCGCACGAGGTTGATGCCGCGCTGGCCGAGCGCGACGCGCAGCTCGACGGCCGGGCGGCCGAGTTGGAGCTGCTGCAGGCGGCGCTGGCGAGTGCGGGCGAGGCGACATCGTTCGAGGCCGCCGCGCGGCGGATCAACGAGCAGGTCTGCCGCTGGGCCGGCTGGCCGGTCGGCCTCGCCTGGCGCGCCGCGGACGACGGCGGCGCGCTGGCGCCGTGCCCGGAGGCGCTCGTGGTCGACGGCGACGGCTTCGAGCCGTTGCGGGCGGCGCTGGCGGCGGAGCGGCCGGCGCGGGGCGAGGGCCTCGCCGGCCGCGTGCTGCAGGCGGGGCGCGTCGTGTGGGTCGCCAACGCCGAGAGCGATCCGACGTTCCCCGCGGCGCGCCGGGCGAGCATGCCGGGCATTCGCGGCGCGTGCGGCGTGCCCGTCAGGCGGGGCGGGCGGGTGGTCGCCGTGCTCGAGTTCCTCGCGCGCGAGCAGCTCGTGCCCGCGGAGTCGACGACGCGCCTCCTCGACGGCGTGGGCCGCGCGCTGGGGACGGCGCCTGAGCCGGACTCCTAGCCCTAGCCTCCCCGCCGTTCCGCGCCGCGCCCAGGGCGTCTACTCGCCGTTCCCGCGCCCGCCTGCGGCGTGCCGCAGGATGATCTCGCACACATCCTTGACGATGTTCCCCGAGCTGCGGACGTTGTCCCGGTCGCCCACGAGGCGGCCGTTGCTGTCCCAGACCAGCGCGTAGTGCCGTTCCTCGAACTCGAACCAGACGGTGTAGTCGGCCAGCTCCTCGCGCGCCACCGGCACCACCGTGTCGCACTCGCCGCGATCGCCCAGGTTCATGATGTACTCGTAACGCGTCGGGCCATCGTCGCCCAGGGCGAAGTCCGAGATCGGGGCCACGAAGAGCGTCTGCGCGGACAGGTGCGGCACGAGCGCCGCGAAGAACGCCCCGGTTGCCAGCATCTTCGTCATGGTCATGCGTGCCTCCTTCGACGCCCCATTCTAAGTCTGGACGGGGCTGCGCCCCGAGCCCCCGGCGTTCGCTTGCGGGGACCCCACTGCCCCGCGCCGCTACCGCCGAGGCGCGCTGTGCGCGCCTTGCGGAGTCTGCACCGTTCTGCGGCGCGGGCTGCTGCTGCCAGTCAGCCGGGCGCGGCTCGCGAGCTGCCGACCCGCCGCAGCACCGCGGCGGCCAGCGCGGCGAGCGGCTGGGTGCCGTCGACGACCAGGTCGGCGTGGCGCCGCGTCGGCTCGACATGGCGCGCGAACGCCGGCTGCACGGTGGCCTCCCACTGCGCGCGCACGGCCGCGGCGGTCCGTCCGCGCACGCGCGTGTCGCGCGCCACGCGCCGGCTGAGGCAGGTCTCCGTGTCGGTGGCGACGTAGACGCGTGTCCCCAGCAGCGCCCGCACCGCCGCGTCGTACAGCGCGAGCCGGCCCTCGACGACGACCGCGCGGCCGGGGACCAGACGCTCGGTGCGCGGGCTGCGGACGTGGTGGCGGAAGTCGTAGACGGGCCGCTCGACCGGGCGTCCGGCGGCCAGGCGGTGGAGGTGGCCGCGCAGCAGGTCCCAGTCGAGGGCCTCCGGCCCGTCGTAGTCGAGGCGGGCGCGGGCGGCGGGCTCGACGCCGCTGCGGTCGACGTAGTAGGCGTCGAGCGAGAGCACGTCGCCGGGTGCGCCCAGCAGGGCGGCGGCCAGCTCGCTGGCCAGCGCCGTCTTGCCGGCGCCGGAGTGGCCGGCGATGCCGATCAGGTGCGGTGCAGGGGGCGCCGGCGCCCGCGGCGTCTTGCTGGACATGCACGCAGTAGGCACAATCCATGCCCATGAGGCTGGGAGAGCCGCCGGGTGATGCGGGGTTCATCAATTCTACGGCAATTGATGAACCGTGATGAAAGTGCATCAACGCCGCTCGGTATAGAATCGTCACGACCTTGACGCAACCGGATCACGTCGACACCTCATCCGCCCCCGACCTCCTTGAGCACGGCGCGCCCGTGCGCGGCCAGCCCCAGACACTGGATGCGCGGCTGTTCGTGCAGTTGCTGGCGTTCACCGAATGTCTGGACACCGCCCCGGTGGTGGCGGCGTTCGAGCGCAGCGGCTTGGCCGGCGCGGTCTACGCGAACCTGAACGACCCGCGCGGCATCGCCGTGGTGACGATGGACGAGGATCCGGCGCTCTTCGCCGGCCCGGTGCGCGCCCTGCTCACCGCGCCTCCGTTCAGCGCCCTGACGCCGCTGCCGGCCTTCACGATGTTCGGGCGGACCTACGCGCAGGGCCGCGAGGCCGATCTCGAGGACTTTCTGCTCCACAAGGTCCGCCGCAGCGTGCTGAATCCGCGCACCCCCTGGGCGGTCTGGTACCCGCTGCGCCGCATCGGCGCGTACAACCGGCTGCCGCGCGCGGAGCAGGGGAGGATCATGATGGAGCACGGCATGCTCGGGCGCCGCTACGGCGAGGCCGGCTACGCCACCGATGTCCGGCTCGAGTGCCACGGCATCGACCGCGACGACAACGAGTTCGTCATCGGCCTGATCGGCGCCGAGCTCTACCCGCTGTCGAAGCTGGTCAAGGACATGCGGGCGACGCGCCAGACGTCCGAGTTCATCGCGTCGATGGGGCCCTTCTTCATCGGCAGGACCCTGTTTCAGGCGCCGCTCCCCGAGCGGGCGCGGGCGGGCGCGGCATGACGCCGGGCCGCGGCGCGTTCGACCGGCTGCCGCTCCCCGACATGAACCCGCGCGGCCTGCTGCGCCATTTCGGCCCGGGGCTGATCCTGATGATGACCGGCGTCGGCACCAGCCACCTGGTGACCGCGCCGGTGGCCGGCGGGCGGTTCGAGTACGCGCTGCTCTGGTGCATCCCGGTCGCGTACATCTTCAAGTACTACGGCTTCGAGATGGCGTTCCGGTTCACCAACGCCACCGGCCGCAGCATGCTCGACGCCTACACCACGGCGCCCGGCAAGTGGCCGGTCTGGTACGTGCTGATCACCACCATCGTCCAGTGCGCCCTGGGCCAGGCGGGGCGGCTGGCGGCGGCCGCGGCGGTGCTCTACTACGTCGTCTCGCAGCAGTTGGGCCTGGGCCTGCCGGCCTGGGTGTACGGGCTGGGGCTCGGCGTCGTCGCGGTCGGCATCATCCTGTACGGGCGCTACGCCGCGGTCGAGCTGGCCACCAAGGTGCTGGCCGGCATGCTGTTCGTCTCGACCGTCGGCGTGTACCTGTTCGAGCCGGCCCGCTGTCGGCGATGGGCCACTTCTTCACCGTCGAGACGCCCGTGGGATCCTGGCTGACCGTCGCCGCCTTCCTCGGCCTGCTGCCGACCGGCATCGACGTCTCGCTGCAGGCCTCCGAGTGGGGCAAGGCGAAGCGGGTGGGGATGGGGCGCATCCGCGAGCAGATGGAGGCGGACGGGCTGGCGCGGCGCTTCGACCCGTTCGCGCCGCGCGCGGAGGACCTGACGGTGGACGTCTCGAAGCTGCCGGCCCACGCGCAGGAGTACTGCCGGCGCTGGTTCCGCATCGGGCTCTGGGACTTCTCGCTGGGCCACGTCGTCTCGTTCATCCTCGCCACGATCTTCCTGCTGCTGGCCGCCGTCTGGCTCTATCCGAGCGAGGTGGCCGGCAACGCCGTGATCGGCGAGATCGCCCGCATCTTCACCGACAGCATCGGCCCCGGGATGATGCTGGTGTTCCTGCTGGGCGCCTTCGCGGCGACCTTCTCGACCGCGTTCAACTACTTCGACGGCTGGCCCCGCGTCGTGGGAGCGTGCTGCCGCAACCTGTTCCGGAGCACGGCGGCGCTGCCGGGCATCGCCGCCGACGAGCTGACCGACGCCAAGCGCGGGACGGCGGTCTCCGAGTACAACATCTACCGCATCACGATGCTGTACTCGCTCGCGGCGTCCGTCCTCATCATGGTGGGGCTGCCGCGCCCGGTGTTCCTGGTGCTGGTCTCGTCGGCGCTCGCGCTGTTCATCGCGCCGGTCATGTACTTCCTGAACCTGTACTACTGCCTGACGGTGATCCCGAAGACCGATACGGTGTTCTACCCGTCGCTGGCGGTCCGCAGCTTCGCGTGGTTCAGCCTGGCGGTGTTCACCGCGCTGACCGCGATCGTCATTGCGGCGCGCGTGTTCGACGTCACGTTGTTCGGAGCATGACGAGGTCGGCCGCTTGAAGGTCTGCGTCGTCGGAGCGGGCGCCATCGGCGGCTACCTGGCCGTGCGCCTCGCGCACGCCGGACACGACGTCGCGGTCGTCGCCCGCGGTCCCCACCTCGCGGCGATTCGCGAGCGGGGGCTGACGCTGATCGAGGCCGACCGGGAGCTGACGGCGGCGCCCGCGGCCGCCACCGACCGCATCGGCGATCTCGGCCCGCAGGATCTCGTGCTGCTCGCGCTCAAGGCCCACCAGATCGAGGCGGTCGTCGACGAGCTGCCGGCCCTGCTCGGCGCCGGGACGGTCCTGGTGACCCTGCAGAACGGCATCCCCTGGTGGTACTTCCAGAAGCTGGAGGGCGAGTTTGCGGGCCGCGTGGTCAGCGCCGTCGACCCCCGCGGCGTGCTCTTCCGCCGCATCGACCCGGAGCGCCTGATCGGCTGCATCGCCTACCCGGCGGCCGTCGTCGCCCGCCCCGGCGTCATCCGCCACATCGAGGGCAACCGCTTCCCGGTCGGCGAGCTCGACGGGCGCGAGACCGAGCGCGTGCGGGGGGTCTCCGCGGCGTTCACCGCGGCCGGCTTCAAGGCGCGCATCCTCGACGACATCCGCTCGGAGATCTGGCTGAAGCTGTGGGGCAACCTGACGTTCAACCCGATCAGCGCGCTGACGCACGCCACGCTGGTCGACATCTGCCGCTTCCCGCGGTCGCGTGAGCTGGCGGCGGCGATGATGACCGAGGCGCAGGCGGTGGGCGAGCGCCTCGGCGCCGGGTTCCGGGTGCCGCTCGAGCGGCGCATCGCCGGGGCGGAGGCGGTCGGCAGGCACAAGACGTCGATGCTGCAGGACGTGGAGGCGGGCAAGCCGCTCGAGATCGACGGCATGCTCGGTGCGGTCGTCGAGCTCGCCGAGGTCACCGGCGTCGCGGTGCCGACCCTGCGCGCGCTCTACGCATGCGTGAGCCTCCTGGACCGGACGATCCGAGAGGAGGGGCTGCGAATAGCGGGCGCAGCCCGCTAAGGCGCGCACGGCGCGCCTCGGCGGGAGCGGCGCGGGGCGCAGCCCCGTCTGAAGGAAGCTGGTGGAGAGGTAGATGAAGGCGCTCGAGGGAGTTCGGGTTCTCGACATGACGCACGTGCAGTCCGGGCCGAGCTGCACGCAACTGCTGGCCTGGTTCGGGGCCGACGTCATCAAGGTGGAGCGGCCGGGCAACGGCGACGCCACGCGCCACCAGCTCCGCGACGTGCCCGACGTCGACAGCCTCTACTTCACGATGCTCAACCACAACAAGCGCAGCCTCACGCTCGATACCAAGCACGAGCAGGGCAAGGCGCTGTTCGCGCGGCTGCTCGAGATCTCGGACGTGCTGACGGAGAACTTCGCGCCCGGCGCGCTCGACCGGATGGGCTTCTCCTGGGAGCGCATCCAGGCGCTCAACCCGCGCCTGATCTACGCTTCCGTCAAGGGCTTCGGGCCGGGCCCGTACGAGCGCTTCAAGGTCTACGAGAACATCGCGCAGTGCGCGGGCGGTGGCGCCAGCACGACCGGCTTCGACGACGGGCCGCCGACGGTGAGCGGCGCCCAGATCGGCGATTCCGGCACGGGGCTGCACCTGGCGCTCGGCATCGTGACGGCACTCTTCCAGCGCGAGCGGACGGGGCGCGGCCAGCGCATCGTGTGCGCGATGCAGGACGCGGTGCTGAACCTGTGCCGCGTCAAGCTGCGCGACCAGCAGCGCCTGGGGCGCGGGCCGCTGACGGAGTACCCGCAGTACCCCTACGGGACGTTCGGCGACGCCACGCCGCGCGCCGGCAACGCATCCGGCGGGGGGCAGCCCGGCTCGGTGCTCAAGTGCAAGGGCTGGGAGGACGACCCGGACGCGTACGTCTACGTCATCGCGCAGGCGTCGGCGTTCGACGGACTGGCGCGCGTGGTCGGACGGGCGGACTGGCTGGAGGACCCCGAATGGAACACGCCCGGAGCGCGGCTGGCCAAGCTCGACCAGGTGTTCGACGCCATCGAGCGGTGGACCCTGACGAAGACCAAGTTCGAGGTGATGGAGACTCTCACACCGCTGAAGGTGCCGTGCGGGCCGGTGCTGTCGATGCGGGAGCTGGCCGAGGACCCGGCGCTGCGCGCCACGGCGACCATCGTCGAGGTCGACCACCCGGCCCGCGGGCGGCACCTGTCGGTGGGCTGTCCGATCAAGCTGTCGGACTCGCCGGTGGAGGTCGCGCGCTCGCCGCTGCTCGGCGAGCACACGGAGGAGATCCTGACGGGGCTGCTCGGCCTGGACGAGGCGGCCGTGGCCGCCGCCAAGGCCGGCGGGGCGGTGTAGCTGCACAGGAGCTGTGGACCATGAGACAAGCCAACACCCTCGCGCGGATTGCGGTCGTGCTGGCGCTGGCGGCCGGTGCCGTCGCTCCGGCCGCGTCGCTGTCGGGCCTGGAGGTGTCGCATCGCGCACGCGCGCTGCACCCCGGCGAGGTGGTCGTCATGGAGGTGCGGCCGTCGCTGACGCCGCTGGCGGTCGAGGCTACCGCCTTCGGCCGCGACGTGCGGTTCTTCCAGGACGAGTCGGACGGCGTCTGGCGCGGCCTCGTGGGCATCGACCTGACGGCGGAGCCGGGCGCGTACGACGTCGCGGTGCGGGCCGTGGTCGGCGCCGGCGCGCCGGTGTACGCCATCTACACGCTCGAGGTCGAGCCCAAGGAGTTCCCGACGCGTCACCTGCGCGTCAATCCGAACTACGTCGACCCGCCGCAGGCCGTGATCGACCGCATCCTGCGCGAGCAGGACGAGGTGGCCGCGATCTTCCGCCAGGCCAGCTCCGCGCGGCTGTGGCGGGGCGGGTTCGCCGCGCCCGTGCCGGGCAGCCCGACGAGCAGCTTCGGCCGCCGCAGTGTCTACAACGGCCAGCCGCGCAGCCCGCACAGCGGGACCGATTTCCGCGCCGGCACGGGCGTGCCGGTCAGGGCGCCCAACGCCGCGACCGTCGTCCTGACGGGCGATCTCTACTTCTCCGGGCAGGTGGTGATCCTCGATCACGGCTGGGGCCTGTACTCCTACTTCGCCCACCTCTCGGCGGTCGATGTCGCCGAGGGCGACGTCGTGGCCCGCGGCGACGTCGTCGGGAAGGTCGGCGCGACCGGGCGCGTCACCGGCCCGCACCTGCACTGGACCGTGCGCCTGAACGACGCCCGCGTCGACCCGCTGGCGCTGATGGAGTTGCTCGGGGACTGACCCCCGCGGGGGGGCTCCCCGAGGAGTCTTCCGCCCGTCGCGCCAACCGCCTGACGCCGGCCGCGTCGAGCCGGTGCGTTGCGGTCGTGAGTACACGAGGCTCCAGCTTGGCGACGGAACGTTCCACCCTGGCGCTGCCCTGGGCGCTCGATCCCGAGCATGAGGACCGCTGGCGGCGGGTCCGCGCCGGCGGCGTTGTCTGCCTGGACTACGACGGAACGCTGACCCCGATCGTCGAGCGCCCGGAGCTGGCGACGCTGCCCGCGGCCATGCGGGAGACGCTGCGGCGGCTGGCGGCGGCGCTGCCCGTGGCCATCGTGTCCGGGCGGGACGTCGCGGTCGTGGCCGGGTTCGTCCAGCTCGACGGCCTGGCCTACGTGGGCAGCCACGGGCTCGACATCGTCGGATTCCCGGGCAGCGGCCTCCGCAGGGAGCTGGCGCTCGACTTCGTTCCGGAGCTCGACCGCGCGGAGCGCCGGCTGCGCGCGGAGACGGCCGCCGTCGACGGCGCCATCGTGGAGCGCAAGCGGTTCAGCGTCTCGACGCACGTCCGTCTCGTCGCGCCGGCGCAGCGCGCGCGGGTCGACGCGCTCGTGGGCCGGGTGCAGCGGGCGCACCCGTCGTTGCGGCGGGAGGGCGGCAAGCTCGTGCACGAGCTGCGGCCGGACATCGAGTGGGACAAGGGCCGGGCGGTGCGCTGGCTGCTCGAGGCCCTGGGCCGCGACCTGTCGTCAGCCCTGTTCATCGGCGACGATCTGACCGACGAGACGGTCTTCCGCGTGCTGGCGGGGCGAGGCACGGGCGTCGTCGTCGCCGAGACCGACCGACCGACCGCGGCGGAGCTGCGCCTGAACCACCCGGGCGAGGTCCGGACGCTGCTGGAGCGGCTGGTTGGGCCTGGTCGGCCCTGGGCCCCCCGGCTTTGACGCCCGGAGTGGGCTGACGGTCGGGCGCTTCAGTCGGCTTCGCCGGTCCTGGCGGTCGGGCGCAGGAGCGCGCCCTCAAGATGGGCCACCCGCTCGACGAGGCCGGCGACGCGCTCGGTCAGCCCCGTGAAGTCGCGCCGCAGGTCGCGGATCTCCTGGCGGATGTCGCGCAGGTCGGCTCGGAGCCAGGCGGCCAGGGCGACGATGAGGGCCGGCGTGAGCCACGGGATGAGGGCTTCCATCGATCCCATTCTACCGGCGCAGGCGCTCGGGCGCGAATGTCGAGATGTTCGAGCAGCGCCGTCCGGCTGCCGGAACGCGATCGTGCCGCGCTCGACCGCGACCCGACGCGCCCGCCATCGCGCGCTCACCGGCCTGGGCCCGGCTAGTCGCCGAGCCGGGCGCCGCGGACGTGCTTGTGGCACTGGACGCAGTTGAGCGTCATCTCCATGTAGGCCAGCGACACGCCGTCGGTGTTGCGTTCGGCCGCCGCTTCCATCAGGGCATGGGCGGAGCCCCGGAAGTCGGCCGCGTAGCGCAGGTACTGGACCGTCTGGAGCGGGCTCCAGGTCGACGCCTCGCTCAGCGCCACCAGCTCGTTGGCGATGCGCTCCACCCGGCCGTGATCGCCGAGCACCACCGCCGCCAGCAGGTCCTGCGCGTGGTCGAGCTTGTCGCGCATCAGTTGGCCGAGGCTGGGCAACTGCGCCGAACCGGTTGTCGTCAGCGCCAGGATCAGCAGGAGGGCCGCCGTCAGGGTGGTTCGTGTCCGTTGCCTCATGATTCGTCCTTTCGCATGCATGTACGCATGATTGCATCCACGCTTGATCCGCCACAAGCTCCTGGCGGATCATTTCGTGTCACGGGAAGGAGAGGCCAATGAACAGGGTAGCGGGTTTCTGGGCGGTCGTGCTCCTGGTGGGGGCGCTGAGCGCGGCGGGCGCCGGCCAGGGCGCCGGCGGCAGCCTGACGGCGGCCGACTACATCGAGATCGAGCAGCTCTACGCGCGCTACGCGCGGGCCCTCGACCTGGGCGATCCCGAGGCCTGGGCCGACACGTTCACGCCGGACGGCACGTTCCGCGACGCGGCCGGCCGCGACGAGCTGGTCGCCTACGCCGAGAACTCGTACGGCCGCCGGCAGGGCACCGGCCGGCACTGGAACAGCCAGCTCGTCGTCACGGCGACGGCGGACGGCGCCGACGGCAGCGCCTATCTGCTGCTGCTCGACGTCGGCGCGCAGCAACCCGGCATCGACGTCGCGGGCCTCTACAGCGACAAGCTGGTGAAGACGCCCGCCGGGTGGCGCTTCAAGTCGCGCCACGTCGCCATCGAGGGCGGGCAGTAGCGGGGAACTACCGCGCGCCGCCCGCGGCTTCCCGCTCGCGGGCGCGCGCACCGCTCAGCGTGTGGATGACGCCGTAGTTGCCCTCGTGGCAGGCGTACTCCAGGTACGGCTGATCCAGCCTGCTGAGCGGCACCTCCACCATCCAGGCCTCCGTGAACTTGGCCGGATCCTCGACGGTCAACTGGTACATGAGCGTCTCGGCGTCCACCCGCGTGAAGCGCTCGACGATGCGCATCGTCTCGGTCGGCACGCGCCAGGTGGCCAGCCAGCGCTCGCTGGTCTTGTCGAGGAAGTTGCGCGTCTCGACGACGAGCGTCTCGCCTTCCCAGCGGCCCACGCTCTCGCCGAGCCAGTGGCGCACGTTGCCGTGCGTGCGCCCGTCCGTGGGGACGATGCGCCGGTCGCGGAACTGCTCGCCCTCGATGACCACCCAGCCGGGGCTCTGCGAGATGCGCTGCGGCCCTCCGGCCGTGCCGGTCCAGACCGAGCCGGGCAGCCCGTCCGTGTGGCAGCGCTCCCCGGTGTCGATGTCGTGCCAGGTGTTGAACGGACCCAGGCCGTAGCTGGCGGCGTTGCGGTCGCTCTCGATCTGCATCTCCGGCGTGAACGGGATGCGCCCGGTGGGGCCGGCTATCAGCGACGTGCGCGTGAAGACGCGCTCCGGCTCGCCGGTGTCCTGCCAGAAGCGGTTGTAGGTGCCGGTCGGCTGGCTCGCGGTCTCGGGGCTCGGCGCCTCGGGCGCCTGCCGGCCGTCCTCGCAGGCCCGGTAGCGCGAGGTGCCGCAGCGCCCCTCGACGAGGGCCGCCGCCTCCTCGGCCGTGTAGAACTCCTTGCCGGCCAGCTCCGCCGGGCGCTCGAAGGGCGTCTCGGTCTCGTTCCGCCACACGCCCTGCAGGTCCGGCTCGTCCCAGGCCGTGCGCAGGGCCGCCGTCTCCGTCTGGGTCTGGGCCGCAGCGATCCCCGCGCCCGAAGCCAGCACCGCCAGCGCGCCGAGCGCCGCGAGAATTCGATGGTTCATCGCATGCCTCACTGTCATCGTCAGCGCTCGGTCGGATCGCGTCCGTCGAGCGGCGCCCCCGTCCCGGACGAGCCCATGAACAGATGCGTCCCGTCGGGGAACGTCAGGTCCCGGCCGTTCGCGCGATTGCTGCCGTCGATGGCCTGGTAGCCGTCCACCACGATCCGCATGCCGGGCGGCAGCGAGTCCTTCCGGAAGCCGCGCCGCACGAGCGAGTTCGGGGGGCCGCCCTCGACCATCCACTGCTCCACCGTGCCGTCGGGCCGCGTCACGTCGAGATGGATCCAGGCGTGCGGGTTGATCCATTCCATCCGCGTCACGACGCCCTCGAGCTGGATGGGCTTGCTGGCGTCGAACTCCGCGCCGAACGCGTGGTGCGCCAGGGCCGGCCCGGCGGGCAGGCTCAGCATGAGCACTGTTGCGCAGGCCGCCGCAACGATTCGCTCCGTTCGCATCGGATGCACCTCCACCTGTTGTACGAGTCGAGAATCAGGGCGCCGGATTGCTCAGCGAGCCGAGCAGCAGCGGCTCGACGAACTCCAGGCACCGGAAGTCCATCACCTGCGCCTTCGCGTCCATGCGCCGGTACAGCGGCATCCGCATCGTCCAGGGGCGCTCGAAGACGTTCGGGTCCTCGATGGTGACCTCGTAGTCGAGATGGTACGGCGTCAGCGGCGTGTAGCGCTCCACGACGTGCAGCGCGTCGCTGTGGAAGTTGCCGGCCCGGTCGAACCAGGTGAGGCCGTTGAAGCCGGTGACGTCGACCACCAGCGTGTCGCCGTCCCAGCGCCCGTTGGACCATCCCATCCAACTGTCGATGGCCGGCTCCTCGTGGTTGGCGAGGTGGATGATGCGCGTGGCGCTCGAGAACTCGTACGCGATCGTGATCTCGTCGGCGCCCTGCACGATCTGGAACGGGTACGGCAGGTACGTCGCGCGCGGCACGCCCGGCAGGTAGCACTTCACCTCCGGGTCGCCGATCTCCCGGTTCCAGGGGTCGACCACCATCCGCTGCTCGAAGTTCTCGCGCTTCCGCGCGGCGGCCCAGGGCTGGTAGGGGAGGGCGCCGTCGACCACGCCGTGGCCGGCCGGCACCGCCGCGAGGGCGCCCATCTCGAGCACCGCCGGCGGCTGCGCCACGTGGTCCTCGATGTCCCAGTGGGCGGTGCCCAGCGCCTGCCAGATGCCGTTGAGGTCGGGGCTGTCGGTGCCGGGCAGCCGCGGCGCCCGGTAGTCTCCCGCCTGCGCCGCCGGCCACGCCACGGCGACCGCCACCAGCGCCGCCGCCACCGCGACCGCGGCACCCCGCGTCATCCCCGGAAGCCCTTCAGACATCGCTCGCCACCCCCTCCGGTGGATTCTGAGCGCGGCGCGGGGCACTGTCAAGCGGCAGGCCGCGCTGTCCCACGTCCCCTAAACCTAAAAGAACCAGCTGAAGGAGAGGAAGCCGGTGACGCCCGCCAGGCCGTACTCGGACGGCAGCGGGACGTCGTCCGTGCTCTCGTCCGCGCCGATTCCGACGAAGACGCCGGCTGCAATCGCCGCGTTGTTGCCGGCCGAGTAGGCGAGGCTCGGACCGAGGATCGCGCTGCGATCGTTGAGGTTCCACAGCCACAGCCCCGCGACGCTCCAGAGCGGATGGAGCTGGTACGCGGCCTGGACGACCGCCTCGTCGCGGCCGAGCACGAGGTGCTCGCCGCGCAGGAAGGTGTCGGACTCCAGCAGGTCGAGGTACTCCCCGGGATGGGCGGTGCCGAGCCCGTCGCGCTGATACTCGGCCAGCACCGTGAGGTCGTTGCCGCCCACCTGCAGCAGCCGGTCCACCCCGATGGTGCCGCGAAACACGAGCTCGCGGCGAAGGCGGCGGAGCGTGCCCTCGCCGCGGACGGCCCAGCCCCCGAGCGCGCCGGCGGCGCCGAACGCGCCCGCCGCGTCGCCGTACAGGGTGCCGCCCCAGCCCGAGATCTCCCAGTTCCGCACGGTGGTCAGGCCGCGCACGAGCGCGGTCCACTCCTCGCCGGCCGGCGTCCGGGTCGGACGCACGACAGCGTCGACCTCGCTGAACGGACCCGGGTAGAAGCGCACGCGGGCGGCGTCGACGCCGGCCCGGAACTCGCGGAACGGATCGACGGGGCTGAACGGCGTGAACGGGTCGCTCGGCGTGAGGAACAGCGCCGTGCCCCACGACACCGCCTGCCGGCCGGCGCTGATCTCGAGCCGGTCGGATGGTTCCCAGCCGACGCTGAGGCGGTCGAAGCGGTGCTGCCAGGCGACGTGCTCGCGCTCGACCAGCGTCCACTGCAGGTCCAGCCACTCGCCGCCGCCGGGCACCGCGCCGAGGCTGAAGCCCGGCACCGCGTCGAACCGCCGCAGGGTCAGGACGTGCTCGTACGCGGCTTCGAGCCGGAACGGCCCCGCGGCGGGCCGCGTGGACAGCCGGAACCGGTTGAAGTCGCTCAGCCCGCCGCCTGCGGTGCCGGCGAGCGGGACGTTCTGCACGTAGCCCGACAGCGGCAGCGACTGCCCGAACGACGTGCCGCCGAGAGCGGCGAGCGCGACGACCGTACAGGCTGCACGGACGCGGCCGGTCATCCCCTCACGGCCTCACGAGCGCCGTTCGTCGGAGTCGATGGCGCCGTCCACCATCCGCACCAGGCGCCGCGAGCGCTCCATCACGCGGCCGTCGTGGGTGGCGAAGACGAACGTCACGCCCAGGTCGCGGTTCAGCTCGGCCATGACGTCGAGCAGCGCCTCGCTGGCCGCCGAGTCGAGATTGGCCGTCGGCTCGTCGGCCAGCACGAGCGCCGGCCGGCTGGCCACCGCGCGCACCACCGCGACCCGCTGCTGCTGTCCGCCCGACAGCTTGCCCGGGCGCCGGTCCTCGAGCCCGTCCATGCCCGTCCGCGCGAACAGCTCGCGGACGCGGGCGCGGCGCTCCGCGGCGTCGACGCCCTGCAGCAGCATGGGAAACTCGGCGTTCTCGAGGGCGGTGAGCACCGGCAGCAGGTTGTAGGCCTGGAAGACGAAGCCGACCTGCTCGAGCCGCAGCCGCGCCAGCGCCTGGCTCGTCATGCCGCTCACGTCGCGGCCCGCCACCCAGACGCGGCCCCGCGTGGGGCGCGTGAGACCGCCGATGAGGTTGAGGAGGGTGGTCTTGCCGGACCCCGACGGGCCGGCGAGCGCGGTGAACTCGCCGCGCGCCACGCTCAGGTCCACGCCGCGCACGGCCTGCACCTCCTCGGCTTCCTGCTTGAAGATCTTCCAGACGCCGGCGGTGCGGACGGCTGCCGTCGAATCGTTTGCCATGGGGGCTCGCGGAAGGGTCGGCTAGCGGTCGAACTTCATCGCCTCGGTCACGTCGACCCGGGCCGCGCGCAGGGCGGGGTAGATCGACGCGACGGCGCCGATGCAGAGGATGAACGCGACGATCTGCAGCAGGCGCCGCGCCGCGAACAGCGGGACGATGACCGGATCGATGACCGCGCCGGAGAACGTCATGTCGTCGATGTTCTCCATCATGCCGGACATGTCCAGCCCGTCGCCGAAGAAGTACCAGGTGCCCGCGAGGCCCAGCGCCACGCCCAGCAGGCCGCTGGCGGCCGACAGCGTGAGCCCCTCGACCAGCACGATGGCGCCGGTCTGGCCCGGCGTCAGCCCCAGCGCCTGCAGCACCCCGAACTCGCGGCGGCGGTGCATCACGGACATCAGCACCGTGTTGACGATGCCGAACGCGATGATGACGAACAGGAACCCGTTCGTCAGGTAGTTGCCGAAGTCGTCGATGGCGATGGCCGCCGCGAGCGCCGGGTCCGCCTCGCGCCAGCCCATGACGCGCGCGTCGCCGCGCGTGACCGGGTCCGCCAGCGCGCGTTCGAGGTGGCCCCTGACGAGCGCCGTCGCGGCGCTGCCGTCCAGCACGACGCCGACGTTGGTGACGTCGCTCTGCGAGCCGAGCCACTCGCCCGCCGTCGCGAGCGGGATGTGAATCGTCATCTGGTCGACCGCGGGCACGCCGCTGCGGAAGATGCCGACCACCCGCAGCAACTGGCCCGCGATCTCGCGCTCGGTGTCCTGCGCCTGCACCACGAAGCGCGATCCGAGCCGCAGCTCCAGGCTGTCGACCAGCTCGGCGCCGACGTAGGCCGCCAGCCGGTCGTCCGGCTCCAGGTAGCGCCCCTCGACGATCTGATCGTCGACCATCCCGAAGCCGGTCTCGGCCACCGGATCCACCGCCACGATCTGGGCCGGCCGCGCGCCGGCGCTCGAGCTGGCCAGGCCGTTGATGCTGAGCTTCGCCGAGGTCGCGACCACGTGCGGCGCGACCTCCGGCGCGGCGAGGGCCTGCTCGGCCGCGCGCCGCACGTCGGCCGCCAGGCGATCGTCGATGCGCCGGCTGACGCGGTACTCGGGACGCTCGACGGTGACGTGGCCGTTGCCCAGGCGGACGCCGGAGTCGATCCACTGCTCGTGGCCCCCGTCGCCGATCGTGAACGAGAAGACCAGCAGCGCGCCGCCGACGATCATCGCCGAGGCGGTCAGCACGGTGCGCCGCAGGTGGCGCCGCAGGTTGCGCATGGCCAGGACGACGAGCACGCGGGCGTGCATCTTCTGCATCCGTTTACAGTCCGGCTACAGTCCGGACAGGGTGTCGGCGGGCGGCACGCGCGCGGCCCGCAGCGCCGGGTAGAAGGCGGCGACCAGCGCCGTGACGAGCAGCCCGACGGTCGCCCAGCTCCAGGCCGGCACGTTGTAGCCCACGCGCAGGCTGGGCGTCAGCAGCGCCCCCTGCAGGGTGACGTTGCCGTAGAGCCACTCCAGGCTGGGCGGGGCCGTGTAGAACCAGGTCATCAACGGCGCCGTGATGGCCGTGCCCACGGCGAGGCTGACCACGCCGATCGCCAGCGCCTCGTACAGCACGGTGCCCACCACCGACCACGGCGAGGCGCCGAGCGCCAGCATGACGGCGAACTCGCGCCGGCGCTCGAACGTGGCCATGAGCATCGTGTTCGCGATGCCGAAGCTGGCGATCGCGAAGATGATCACGATGAAGATCCAGTACATCGAGTCGACGAGCGCGACGTACTCCGTGAGCACGGGATTGAGCTCCGTCCAGGGCGCGACCTCGAGGCCCCGCTCCGCGGCGCCGAGCGCCGCGGCGAGGCGCGCGGCCGCCGCGCCGGCCAGCGACGGGTCCGCGGTGGCGACCGCGATCTCGTGGATGCGGTCCGGCCCGAGGACCGCGAGCTGCTGCAGGTCGGCCAGCGGCATGACCGCCGTGTTGGCGTCGAACTCGACCAGCCCGGTGCGATAGATGCCGGTGACGGTGTAGAGGTCGTTGGCCAGCGAGCCGTCCGCGGCGGGGGCCACGACGATCAGCTCGTCGCCGACGCCGACCGCGAGCTGGCGCCCCATCTCCTCGCCGACGACCACCTCGTACGCGCCGGCGGCCGGCAGGCGGCCCGCCACCAGCGGATCGAGAAAGCGGGTCAGGGCGGTCTCGCGCTCGGGATCGATCCCCTGCAGCAGGCCCGCCGACGTCGCCTCTCCCGAGCTGACCAGCCCCCCCGCGTACACGCGCGGGGCCGCGGCGACCACGCCCGGATCGGCGTCGATCGTGCGCAGCAGCGCCTCGACGTCGGCGCCCTCGCGCCCGCCGATGGTGTCGTACAGGCTGCGGTCGGGCCGGTACTCGGCGTCGTGGATCTCGATCTGGCCGCTGACGAGCGAGGTGGCGTTCTCGACCAGCTCGGCCGAGATGCCCACGGCCCAGCCGACCATGAACACCACGGCGAAGTAGCCCACCCCCAGCCCGAGCGCGGTGAGCAGGGTGCGCCGCCGGTTGCGGCCGAGGTTGCGCCAGCCGATGCGCCACCACGTGGACGGGTGCATGAGGTGCTAGCGGCTGCGCTGCAGGTTGCGGAGCGAGAAGAAGGACCGCTCGATATCGACGTCGAACTCCAGCTCCTCGTAGCGGACGGTGGTCCGCTCGCCGGGCTTGTCGGCCGGGTACATGTCCATGACCGCGGGCACGAGGCGGCCGCCGAACTCGGTGAACTCCCCGTGCTCCATGGTCCGCGCCAGCTCGCCGTCCTCGTCGTAGAACCTCGTCCACAGCGGCATGTCGTCGCGCTGCCGGACGCGGTACTCGATGTGCCCCCACACCACCGCCGCCTCCGGCTTCGGCGTGAGGCGGAAGTCCCACACCGCGACGCCGTCGGGGTCGTCGCCGTCGAACGCGAGCTCGATGTCGTAGTCCTCGATGAGGCGGGTCTCCTTCACCAGGTCGTCGTTGGTGAAGTGCGAGCCCATCCACGAGCCGCCCATCATCGACGCCGGGATCTTGATGGTCCGGTCGACCTTCGGCAGGTAGTTCCAGATGTCCTCGTCGGCCTTGAGCGTGGCCGTCCCGGCCTCGCGCTGCGGCGCGCGCAGGCGCACCAGCGAGTAGTCGGTGCCGAGCGACCAGATCTCCATCGTCATCCGGCGCTCCCAGTGCTCGGTCACCACCTCCATGGTCGCCACGCCCTGGCTCGAGTCGCCGCGCAGCAGCCGGTCGACCCGGTCGATGACGGCCAGTGCGTCCACCTGCGCCGCCGCCGGCGCCGCGGGCGCCAGCGCGGCGGCCGCGGCCGCGAGGAAGAGAACGGGCAAACGCGTCGGCAATCGCTGCATGAGCACCCCCGGCTCCCTCTAGTGTACCCGGTCCGTGCCGGGACGCGGGCGGGGGGCGCCGCGGATCGTTGCTATCATGAGCCGGTCCCGGTCCTCTCGGGCCTTGCAGCGATGCGACGCGTCACCAGAACCGATCCCGAGCGCGGGATCGCGCGCGCGCTCCTGGCGTGCGCCTGCCTGCCGCTGCTGGTCACCGGGGCGCTGCTGCTGGTCCTGCTGCTCGAGACGGCGGACCTTCTGCGCCGCGTGTCGCCGCTCGAGCTGCTGCTCGGCGGCGCATGGGCGCCCGCCGCCGGCGGTCAGGCCGGGCTGCTGCCGCTCGCGGCGGGCACGCTGCTGGTGGCCCTGGCGGCCCTGGCGGTGGCGCTGCCGGCCGGCCTCCTGAGCGCGGTCTACCTGAGCGAGTACGCCCCGCGCGCCGTGCGCCGCGCGGTCGCGCCGCTGCTCGTCCTGCTGGCCGCCGTGCCGACCGTCGTCTACGGCTACTTCGCGCTGCGCTTCGTGACCCCGCTGCTCCAGCGCGTCCTGCCGGGACTGGCGGACGGGAACGCGCTCAGCCCGGGGATTGTGGCGGGCATCATGATCCTGCCCACGGTGACGGCGCTCGCGGTGGACGCGCTGCAGGGCGTGCCGCACGGCCTGCGCGAGGCGGCCCGGGCCCTCGGGGCGAGCCGCGCGCAGGCGGTGCTGCGGGTCGTGCTGCCGGCGGCCGGCGCCGGCCTTGCGGCGGCCGTCGTCCTGGCCGCCGCGCGGGCCGTCGGCGAGACG
>CBDAUL010000004.1:0-540933 GCA_965200475.1 Vicinamibacterales bacterium | reverse complement strand
GGCGGAACTCTGCTTTATCTATTGCTTCTTTCCATCCGATCCATGCCTTCGCGCCCGGACGCGTGCCGATTAAAATCCACGCCTCATTTTTCCCAAAGGGTGAGTCGAGATGTTCTTGTGCGAAATCCGGGTTCGGGTGCCAATGGATAGGGATATGCGCGCCTTCGCCGACGTCGAAAATCTTAAGAAGCACGCCTAATTCAGTGCCATATTTAGCGACGTGCGCGCCACCGAGTGTCTCTTCCGGGAATGCGTCCAACAGTGCTTTCAGTAACACAACCTCACCGTTCGGAAGTTCGATACGGCTAAGCCCTTTGTCGGGCGGATTGTCTCTACCGGGGGTAATTGCGCGGTTTGTGGAGAAGATCCATTCTTCAGAGTAATAGTCATCTTTAGGATCGGGGTCACCCATAAACTCAGCACGGAGTTTCCCGCCGTTATAGAAGTGCAGGTAGGTGTTCGGTGCTAAAGCGATGGGCGCGTCTAACATTGACTGTAGTTCGTTTTGTGATGCCATAGTGCTATCCTTTCTTTATCTTTACGGACTAAGGGTGTCGTTTGTGGGTTCCCTTGTTTGAAGTAAGTCTATCATTTTGGACAGGTTTTGTCAAGTCAATTTTTGGGAGATCAGGGTCGTTTAGTTTTCAGTTTTTTGGTGGTTTTGGAAGGGTAGATTGAGGTTACGGTGCTACTGCCTCGTTAGTATTCGTTTATTACAAGATCCATGACTGTATATGCTCAGCAATCACTTCAATATCTGTTATGGTGCCATCCGCAATCTTAAGACCGAGTTCAATAATGGAATCATCAATATTGGCAAGACGGGAATAACCGTTCAATTCTAAAAAACGGAGCGCGCACGTTAGACCGATACGTTTATTTCCGTCTAAAAATATGTGTCCTGTAATAATGTGATGGGCATATACCGCAGCTTTTTGGAATGGAGTCGGATACAACTCTGTATCACCAAATTTTGCATTAACTGCTTCGACTAAATAGTCTAATTGATCTTTATGCAAAAGTTGATGGTTCTCCACATGGGTCTCGGCAATGATTAGAATATCCTCAATTGTCAAATGTATCATAAGTTACCGAGGGTTTTCCATGCGCGATCGTAGTCTCGTAATATCTTATCTACGGCAGTGATGGCATCACTCCCCAGATTTCTTGCAGTTGCCAGATCTGATTTGGCTTTTTCCCGTTCTCCGAGGCGTAAAAACGCCCCGCCGCGATTGTAATAGGCATCGGCATAATCGGGTTTAAGTTCTATCGCTTTGGTGTAGTTTTTAATAGCAAGCTCCAACTCACCTTTTTTGTTGTGAGCCAACCCGAGATTGTAATACGTCTCGGCACATTCTTGATTCAGTTCTTGCATCATTTTATCTCCTTACAATGCAATTTACTTGCGGGTAATGATAACATGCAAAACGAGTAGATGTCAATCGAATCTTACAGTATAGCAGGGACGTTTCGTTTTCGGTTTTTAGGGACTGCTACTAAAAAGTTTAGCGATTTCGTCGGTTTCAAAAACCGGTAGCGGTTGTCGTGTACGGGTGGTATCTTCCAACCACAATCCCTGCTCAGGCGGCAAAAACTTTCCGATGATGTCCGCGCGGATACCTGCTTTGCCGAGGGCTTGGCAAATTGCGTCGCTTTTTTCAGGTGCCGATGCGATCAACATAGCACCAGATGAAATGACACCGAGCGGATTAAGCCTGAACATATCACACAATGCCCGTGTTATGTCGCCATACAATACTGGCGACCCTAAAAGTTTATCCGAATAGACAACCACCCCTAACTCGGCTGCGGTTGCCAACTCATACACAGCGGTTGTGATGCCGCCCTCTGTGACATCGTGCATCGCGTGCACACCCCCCGTGGCAGTTGCAATTTGCGCGTCCTTTAGCACGGAAATCCCTGGATCCACGAGATAGTTCTTCGCCTGCGCTAAGAATACGGCATCGCACTTCTCACGCACCTGCGCTTCACACTCGCGGGCGATAATTGCGGTTGCTTCAATACCGATGCCTTTCGTGAGAATTAAAGCATCCCCAACACAAGTGCCTGTTGAAGTGAACAAGGCATTTTTATCGGTAACCCCCATCATTTGACCTACGACAACGGGTTGTGTTACGGCGGGTGTAACTTCGGTATGTCCACCACACAGTGCTATGTCGAATTCCGCACACGCCTGCGTGATTTGTGCCATGATGTCGCGGACCATGGCAGGAGTCGTTGCATCTTCAGGTAACAACAGGGTTACGAGCAACCATTTCGGTACAGCCCCCATCGCTGCGATGTCATTGCTATTGACGCAGACCACATACCACCCAATATCTTCAGTCGCGAAGGTAATCGGATCGCTGGTCGCAACGAGATAGTTATCGCCTAACGCAATGACGGCCGCATCTTCACCAAGTTGTGGACCGACAACCACACCTGTGCTGCTATTGGACGTGGGCAAGAGTTCCTTTAGAAAATCGTGTTTCAGTTTCCCGACAGGCAAATTTTGGGGTAGCATTATTGTTCTCCCGCATTCCACATTTCGGTGCGGGTCATGAATACTGTGGTATCTTCTAACCATTCTCCGTAACCGATATTTCCGCTATCGGTGAGATAATCAAGTCTTGCATCAATACACGCGGTAAGTTCAGTATCTTCCAGCGCGAGCACAAACCCGCCATATTCGATCTGATCGTCAAGAGCAGTGATAACAAATGACCCTCCGGCGACATGAACAGCATTCTGATTGCCAATTTCGCCTCTGGCGATTGCGTCAATCCTGCCATCGACGAGGGCTTCAAGTAATTCTGATTCACCAGTTTCATCTCCGAGATAGATAACCTGTGGCAGGTTGTCCGAAGGCGGGTAGAGATGGTGTCTGCCTACCAAATTCAAAGAGACTTCAGCTGCGGTAATCATATAATCTGATGTTCCATCGGCAATAATAGTGCCTTGCGATGTCTCAATACGTGTTCCATTAGCGAGCACACCGTTCGCATCAACAATCCCTGTGAGTTCAAGCAAACGCGCTTCTCCCGTTGTATCCGAAAGTACGCCAACGCGTATATCACGCGTGAGAGCGGCATAGTTAGGGAGGCGTGAGGCATCTTCGGCCCTGACTAAAAGCGATTGGCGGAACGTGATATGCCCGGATGTAAAGACAACGCGTGGCGTGCCTGTTGCATCCCGGGTCCGAGTCTCAAGAATCGTGATGCCCCCCGCAATAATATCGTATTCTGGATTGGCGGCTTTGAGCCAGATACCGGGCCATTCAGCAACACCTTTTCGAGAAAAAGAGAAATTTGTGTCCTCCATGTCCGCGGCGACGCAGGTCGCGCTGACTTCGGCGGCAACCGTCGCGTCGATCCAGATCGAGCTGCGGCGCGGGGCCGATCCACCCCCCGCTCCGGTGGTGGGCGCCCTCCTGGTCGAGTCGCGCCCGCCCGGCGCCCGCGTCGTCATCGACGGGCGCGAGGTCGGAACCACCCCGACCGTCGTCTCCGACGTGGCCGCCGGCACCCGCAGCGTGCGCATCGAGCTGGACGGCTATCGACCGTGGGAGGCTTCCGTCGACGTCCCGGCGTCGGACCAGGTCCGGGTCGGCGCATCCCTGGATCTCCTTTCCCGACGATGAACGCGATTCTGGCGCTCGAGAACGGTACCTGGTACCGAGGCGCCGCGGCCGGAGCCGAAGGCTCCAGCCGCGGCGAGGTGGTGTTCAACACCAACATGACCGGGTATCAGGAGGTGCTGACCGACCCGTCGTACTCGGGCCAGATCGTGACGATGACCTGCCCGCAGATCGGCAACTACGGCGTGGCCGCGGCCGACACGGAGTCCGATCGGCCGCAGGTCGCCGGATTCGTCGTGCGCGAGGCGTCGCCCGTCGCGAGCAACTGGCGCGCCGAGACGACCCTGCAGAGCTACCTCGCCGAGCACGGCATCGTCGCGATCACCGGCGTCGACACGCGCGCGCTGACGCGGCTGCTGCGCACCGCCGGCGTCATGCGCGGCGTCATCGCCACCGGCGCGGTCGACCCGGAGGCGCTGGTTGCCGAGGCGCGCAGCGCGCCGACGATCGAGGGCACCGACCTCGTCCGGCGCGTGACGTGCGCCGAGCCGGTCGAGTGGGCGCCGCCGCCGGACGAGTCGCCCGCGGAGTTCCGTCTGGCGCCGGCCCGCAGCGGCGGCCGCCCGTTCCGGATCGCGGCCTACGACCTGGGGATGAAGCGGAACATCCTGCGGCGCTTCGCGGCCTACGGTTGCCGCGTGACGGTCTTCCCGGCGCACACCCCGGCCGAGACGCTGCTGGCGTCCGACCCCGACGGGGTCTTCCTGAGCAACGGGCCGGGCGATCCCGCTCCGCTCGACTACGCAATCGCGAATGCGCGGAAGCTGATCGACGCCGACCTCCCGGTGTTCGGGATCTGCCTGGGGCACCAGGTGCTCGGCCTGGCGCTCGGCGCCCGGACCTACAAGCTGAAGTTCGGCCACCGGGGCGGCAACCACCCGGTCAAGAACCTGGCCACGAGCCGGGTCGAGATCACCTCGCAGAACCATGGCTTCGCAGTGGACGCCGAGTCGGTGCCCGACGACGTGGAGGTGACCCACGTCAACCTCTACGATCGGACGATCGAGGGGTTGCGCCACAGGCGCCGTCCGGTCTTCTGCGTGCAGTACCACCCGGAGGCATCGCCGGGACCGCACGACGCCGACTATCTCTTCTCGGAGTTCATGGAGGCCCTGGAACACCGGAGCGCCCGCTGACCCATCATGCCTCGAACCGACATCAAGCGGGTGCTCGTCATCGGGTCCGGCCCCATCGTGATCGGGCAGGCCTGCGAATTCGACTACTCGGGCTCGCAGGCCTGCAAGGCGCTGCGGAGCGAGGGGCTCGAGGTCGTCCTGATCAACAGCAACCCCGCGACGATCATGACCGACCCCGAGGTGGCCGACAGGACGTACGTCGAGCCGCTGACCCCGGAGATGGCGCGCGCCGTCATCGAGCGCGAGCGCCCCGACGCGCTGCTGCCGACGGTGGGGGGGCAGACCGCGCTCAACCTCGCCGTCGAGCTTGCGGAACGCGGCACGCTCGACGAGTTCGGCGTGCAGCTCATCGGGGCGTCGATCGATGCCATCAAGGTCGCCGAGGATCGGCTGCAGTTTCGACAGGCGATGACGTCGATCGGCATCGAGGTCCCCGCCAGCGAGTACGCGCGCTCGCTCGACGAGGCGCTGGCCTGCGGCGAGCGGTTCGGCTTTCCGGTGATCATTCGGCCGTCGTTCACGCTGGGCGGCGTCGGGGGCGGCATCGCCTACAACATCGAGGAGTTCCGCGAGCTGGCGGGCCGCGGCATCGAGCTGAGTCCGGTCCACGAGATTCTCGTCGAGGAGTCCGTGATCGGCTGGAAGGAGTTCGAGCTCGAGGTGATGCGCGACGCCGCGGACAACTTCGTGGTCGTCTGCTCGATCGAGAACATCGACCCGATGGGCGTCCACACCGGCGACAGCGTCACCGTCGCGCCGGCGCTGACGCTGACCGACAAGGAATACCAGCGCATGCGGGACGCGGCGCGCCGGATCATCCAGCGCGTCGGCGTCGAGACCGGCGGGTCGAACATCCAGTTCGCCGTCAATCCCGAGGACGGCCGGATGGTCGCCATCGAGATGAATCCCCGCGTGTCGCGGTCGTCGGCGCTGGCGTCGAAGGCCACCGGCTTTCCGATCGCCAAGATCGCCGCGAAGCTCGCCCTCGGCTACCGTCTCGAGGAGATTCCGAACGACATCACGCGCCTGACGCCGGCTTCGTTCGAGCCGACGATCGACTACGTGGTCGTGAAGATCCCCCGCTGGGCGTTCGAGAAGTTCCCGCAGGCGGACCGCACGCTGACGACGCAGATGAAGTCGGTGGGCGAGGCCATGGCGATCGGGCGCACGTTCAAGGAGGCGTTCCTCAAGGGCATCCGTTCACTCGAGCTGGGGCGCGCAGGGCTCGTGTTCGGCCGCGGCCGCGCCGCCGGGGAGGACGATGACGCCCGACGGCTCCAGCAGCAGCTTGTGTCCCCGACCGACCGGCGCATGTGGGCGATATTCGAGGCCCTCGAGCGCGGCTGGACGATCGAGCGGCTCCACGCGGCGACCCGCATCGACCGCTGGTTCCTGACCCAGTTCGCCGAGCTGGTGGAGCTGCGCCGGTCGGCCGGCGTGGTCGACTGGCGGGAGATGTCGGTCGACCTGCTCCAGGCGCTGAAGCGCAGCGGCGTCGGCGACGAGGAGCTGGGGCGCCTGGCCGGGGTCGAGCCCCAGGCGGTCGCGGCGCGCCGCGACGAGGAGGACCTGCGCGCCGTCTACAAGCGGATCGACACGTGCGCCGCCGAGTTCGAGTCGTTCACGCCGTATCTGTACGGCACGTACGAAGCCGAGTGCGAGGCCGAGCCGAACGCGCGGCCCAAGGTGGTCATCCTGGGCAGCGGGCCCAACCGCATCGGGCAGGGCATCGAGTTCGACTACTGCTGCTGCCACGCCGCGTTCGCGCTGCGCGACGAGGGGTTCGAGACCGTCATGGTCAACTGCAACCCCGAGACGGTCTCGACCGACTACGACACGGTCGACCGACTGTACTTCGAGCCGCTGACGCTGGAGGACGTCGCGGCGGTGATCGCCCGCGAGCGCTCGGGCGGCGGCAGCGTCGCGTGCATCGTGCAGTTCGGCGGACAGACGCCGCTCAAGCTCGCGCTGGGTCTCCAGGCCGCGGGCGTCGACATCATCGGCACCTCGCCGGACTCGATCGATCTGGCGGAGGACCGCAAGCGTTTCGCCCGGCTGCTGTGGGAGCTGGGGATTCCCCAGGCACGCAGCGGCATCGCCACGTCCCGCACGGAGGCGCGCGAGGTGGCCGAGTCCATCGGGTATCCGCTGGTCGTGCGGCCGTCCTACGTGCTGGGCGGGCGCGCGATGGCGATCGTCTACGACCCCGCCGCGCTCGACCGCTACATGACCGAGGCGGTGGACGCGTCGCCGGAGCACCCGATTCTGGTCGACAAGTTCCTCGAGGACGCGTTCGAGCTCGATGTCGATGCGGTGGCCGATGCCACCGGCGCGGTCGTCATCGGCGGCATCATGGAGCACATCGAGGAGGCCGGCATCCATTCGGGTGACAGCTCCTGCGTCGTGCCCCCGTATCTCGTGCCCGAACGGCACCTGTCCGTGATCCGCGACTACACGCGGCAGGTGGCGCGGGCGCTGAAGGTGGTCGGGCTGCTCAACATCCAGTTCGCGATCAAGGACGACACCGTCTACATCCTGGAGGTCAACCCGCGCGCCTCGCGGACCGTCCCGTACCTGTCGAAGGCCACCGGCGTGCCGCTCGCCAAGGTGGCGGCGCGCGTCATGGCCGGCAAGACCCTGGCCGATCTCGATCTGGTGTGCGACCTCGATGTCGCCGGCGTGTTCGTCAAGACCCCCGTCTTCCCGTTCGTGAGATTCCCCGGGGTCGATTCGATTCTCGGTCCCGAGATGAAGTCGACCGGCGAGGTGATGGGCGGCGCGGCGAGCTTCGGCGCCGCGTTCGCCAAGGCCCAGCTCGCCGCCGGCCAGCGCCTGCCGGATGCCGGGCGGGCGTTCATCAGCGTGAACGACGAGGACAAGCCGAACGTGATTCCGATTGCCCGCGGTCTCGCCGAGCTCGGATTCAAGCTGCTGGCCACGCGCGGCACCGCCGCCTATCTCCGCGCGCACGACCTCGACGCCGAGGTCGTCTTCAAGGTCAACGAGGGCCGGCCGCACGTCGGAGACCGCCTCCTCAACCGGGAGGTCGATCTCGTGATCAACACGCCGCTCGGGCGCGAGTCGTTCTTCGACGACCTGGCCATGCGGCGGATTGCGATGATGCTCGGCGTGCCGTGCATCACGACGCTGACCGGCGCGTCCGCCACCGTGAGCGCCATCCGCGCCCTGCGGTCCGAGGAGCTGAGCGTCCTGCCCCTGCAGGAGCATCACAAGCGCACGGCGACACCGGGTTAGCTTCATTCAGACGGGGCTGGGCTTCATTCAGATGGGGCTGCGCCCCAAGCCCCCGGCGTCCGCTTGCGGGGACCCCTTCGCCCCGCGCCGCTACCGCCGAGGCGCGCTGTGCGCGCCTTGCGCCGGCTGCGCCGGCGCTCCAATCGGACGGGGCTGCGGCCTGCCCTGGCGGGCTTCCATCAGATGGGGCTGCGCCCCAAGTCCCTGGCGTCCGCTTGCGGGGGCCCCTTCGCCCCGCGCCGCTGCCGCCAAGCCGCGCTGTGCGCGGCTTGCGCGGCGTCTGCGACGTTTGCGGGGGCGGGGGGTGGCGGATTCTGCGTGGGCGGCCGCGGCGGGGGGGCGTTCCCCGCGGGTCGGCGCGCGGTGTCGCGAGCGGCCGGCAGGTTGCATCGGCTACGGGCATGCGTTGTCCGGCGCTGTTGCCGGCGCTCGCCTTTCTGTCAGGCGCCGCGGTCGGCGGGCGGTTGTCCGAGCTCGCCGCGGGGCCCGCGCTGGCGGCCAGCGTGCTGGTCTGGCTGTGCGCGCTCGCGGCGCTGGTGCTGGACGCGCGGCGGGTGTTCGTGCTGGCGGCCGCGCTCGGCTTCGCCCTCGCCGGACTGCTGCTCGGGGCCCGGGCAGCGGCGGACGCCGCCGCGCCGACCCTCCGGAGCTGGTACGCGGATTGGCGCGAGGGGGGCAGTCACCACGCCGACGTCGTCGTCGTGCAGGGGCGTCTCGTGCGCGATGCGACGCCGACCGACTTCGGCGCCCGCCTGCTGGTCGGCGTGGAGCACGTCCGTGACGGCGGGCGCGATCGTCCGGTGTCCGGCGGGGTGCGGGTGACGGTCGGCGGCAGCTACGTCGGCGGGCGCGTGGACGAGTGGGCCGCGGGGCGGCGGGTGCGCATGCCGGTCGCGCTCCGCCGGGCGCCGCGCTTCCTGAACCCGGGGGTGGCGGACCAGGAGCATGTCCTCATGCGGCGCGGCATCGCGCTGCTGGGCTCGGTCAAGAGCGCGCTGCTCGTGGAGGTCGTCGAGGCCGGGCCGCCCTGGCAGGAGGCGTCTGCCGCGGCCCGGGCGTTCGTGCGCCGCGCCATCGGAGCGGCGGTGGGGCAGCACGACCGGCGCTCCGCCGGCATCGTGACGGCGATCCTGATCGGCGACCGGGCCGGCCTCGACACCGACACGCGGCAGCGGCTGCAGGCGGCCGGCACGTTCCACGTCATCGCCATCTCGGGCGGCAACATCGCCATTCTGACCAGCGTGCTCCTCGCCGTGCTGCGTCTGGCCGGCGCAACGCCGCGGGCGGCGGCCGTCGGGGCCCTGGCGTGCCTGCTGGCGTACTGGCAGATCGTCGGATCGGAGGCGTCCGTCGCCCGCGCGACGTTCGTGGCGTCCATGTTTCTCGCGGCGCGCGCCGCCGATCAGCGCACGTCGTCGCTCAACACGCTGGCGCTGTCGGCCACCTGCCTGGTGGCGGCGGCGCCGCTGGCGCTGACCGATACGGGGTTCCTCCTCACGTTCGGCGCCACGCTGGGGATCCTCGTCGGCGTGCCCCGCATCCTGGGCACCCTGCGGCTCCCGCGCGAAGGATGGCGGCGGCGCGCGCTGCTGGCGCCGGCGGGGCTGCTGGCCGCCAGCATCTGCGCGGAGCTTGCGCTGCTGCCGGTCGCGGCGTCGGCGTTCTCGCGGGTCACCGCGGCCGGGCTGATCCTCAACTTCGTCGCCATCCCGTTGATGACGGTCACGCAGATTGCCGGCCTGCTGGCGGTTGCGGCGTCCGCGGTGTCCGGCGCCGCGGCGGCCGCATGCGGCCAGATCGCGCATCTGGCCACGACCGGGATCGTCGCGTCGGCCCACCTGGTGGACCTGCTCCCGCAGCTCGCGCGGCGGGTGCCGCCGCCGGGACCGCTGCTGATCATCGGCTACTACGGCGGCTGGGGGCTCGCGCTGGCTGCCGGCCGCCGGCCGGCCGTGCGCGCCGCGGGCGCGGGTCTGGCCGCGGCGGCCGGCGTCGCGCTGGCCGCCGGGGTGGTGTCGGGCGCCGGCAGCCGCGCCTGCCCGGGCGAGGCGCCGGTCCGCGCGCTCTTTCTCGACGTGGATCAGGCCGACTCGACGCTCGTGCAGTTCCCGACCGGCGAATCGTTGCTGGTGGATGCGGCGGGCGTGCCGTGGGGCACCTCCGCGGTGGGCGAGCGCGTCATCGCGCCCGCGCTGTGGCGGGCGGGGATGCGCAGGCTCGACTACCTGGCGCTGACACACGGCGACCCCGACCACGTGGGCGGCGCCGAGGCCGTGCTGCGCGACTTCCGGCCGCGGGAGGTCTGGGAAGGCGTGCCGGTGCCGGCATCCGGGCGGCTGCGTCGGCTGCAGGCGCTCGCGCTGGCCCGCGGCGCGGTCTGGCGCACGCTGCAGGCCGGCGAGACGCTGGTGATCGGCGACGCACGGGTCACCGTCTGGCATCCGCCGGCCCCGGAATGGGAGCGGCAGCGCGTGCGCAACGACGACTCGCTCGTGCTCGAGATCCGGCATCGCGACGTCTCGTTCGTGCTGCCCGGCGACATCGGCGCCGAGGTCGAGTCGAGTCTGGTCGGGGTGCTGCCGCCGGCCGCGCGGCGCGTGCTGAAGGCGCCGCACCACGGGAGCCGTACGTCGAGCTCGGCGGCGCTGCTCGCCGCGCTCGATCCGACGGTGGCCATCGTCAGCGCCGGTCGGGAGAACCGCTTCGGCCATCCAGCGCCGGCGGTGGTCCGCAGATACGAAGAGGCGGGCGCCGTCATCCACCGCACGGGGCAGTCCGGGGCGATCGAGGTCTGCTCCGACGGCGAGGACATCCGCGTCCGGGCCGAGGCCGGCCCGGCGGGCTGATGCCCGGCTCGGCCGGCGGCCGAGGCAGATCGAGGGCGTCGTTGAGCGAGCGCGACCGGCGATCGTCAGGGCTCCGCGCGCTTGATCGCGGTCCAGGTCCGATCCATCTCGTCGGCCGGGACGTCCCGCAGGGCTCTGCCGCGGGCCTGAAAGCGCTGCTCGAGCGCGGCGAACCGGTCCGAGAACTTGCGGGTCGCGCGGCTCAGCGCGCCTTCGGGCTCGATGCCCAGGTGGCGCGCCAGGTTCGCGACCGCGAACAGCAGATCGCCGATCTCGTCCTCGACGGCGTCCGGCGCGCCCTGCCCGATGGCGGCCTCCACCTCGGACAGCTCCTCGCGCACCTTGAGCAGCACGTCGTCGGGCCGCGTCCAGTCGAAGCCGACCGTGGCCGCCCGCTTGCTGATGCGATAGGCGCGCAGCAGCGCCGGCAGCGTGGGCGGGACGCTGCCGAGGAGACTGGGGGCCTGCCCCGCGGCTTCGCGCTCGCCGGCCTTGATCTCCTCCCAGCGCCGCTTCACGTCGCCTGCGGTCAGCCCGTCCGCGCCCGCGCGATCACCTTCGCCGTCGCCGAAGACGTGGGGATGGCGGCGGATCAGCTTCGCCGCGGCCGCGTCGAGCGCGTCGGCGATGGTGAACCGTCCCTCCTCGGCGCACACCTGCGCCAGGAAGATCGCCTCGAAGATCAGGTCGCCCAGCTCGTCGCACAACGCCGCGGCATCCGCCCGGTCTATCGCGTCGAGCACCTCGTAGGCCTCCTCGAGCACGAACGGACGGAGCGACGCCAGTGTCTGCTCCCGGTCCCAGGGGCATCCGCCGGGGGCCCGCAGCGTGCGCATGATGTCGACCAGCCGTTCGAACTTCGCGCCGCTGGGCGGGCCGGCCGGCTCGGGCATGGTGGCTGGTATGCTAGCATGCGGCTTGGCCGTGTCTTCCCCGGTGTCGTTCAACGCGCTCGTGGTGTCGCTCGCCACGACCGCCGCCGTGCATTTCGGCGACATCGCGGATCCGCAGTCCGGTGCGAAGCCGCCCCCGAATCTCGATGCGGCCGGCCGCGCCATCGAGCTGCTCGCGCTGCTCAGGGACAAGACCCGCGGGAACCTGACCGCGGAAGAGGAACGGTTCATCCGGCAGGTGCTCCACGAGCTGCAGCAGCGCTACCTCGACGCCAGCAAGGGCGCTGAATCCTGACTCGTGCGCGTGACATTCCTCGGGACCGGGACATCGACCGGCGTTCCGGTCATCGGGTGTGACTGCGACACGTGCACGTCGGTCGACGCGCGCGACCGACGGTGGCGTCCGTCGGTGCACCTCCGGCTCGACGACGGGCTGTCCGTCCTGGTCGACGCGTCGCCCGATCTGCGGGCGCAGGCCCTGCGGTTCCGTATCGACCGGGTCGACATGATCCTGTTGACCCACAGCCACGCGGATCACGTGCTCGGCCTCGACGACGTGCGCATCTACAACTTCCGGCAGGGGGGGGCCATTCCATGCTACGGGGATGCCCGCACGCTGGCCGACGTGCGCAGGATGTTCGCGTACGTCTTCGACCCGGCCACGCCGCGCGGCGGCGGCCTGCCCCAGCTCGCCTTGTGGGAGCTGGCGGGGCCGTTCTCCGCCGCCGGCCGGACGTTCGTGCCGATCCCGCTCCGGCACGGGCGGTGCCCGGTGCTGGGCTACCGCGTCGGGACGTTCGCCTACCTGACCGACTGCAGCGAGATTCCGGCCGTCTCGTGGCCCCTGCTGCGCGGCCTCGACGTGCTCGTCCTCGACGCCCTGCGGCGCCGGCCGCACAAGACCCACTTCAACGTGGAGGGGGCGGTCGAGGCGGCGCGGCGCATCGGGGCGCGGCGCACCTGGTTCACGCACATGGCGCACGACCTGGGCCATGCCGCGACGTGCGAGCGCCTGCCGGCGGGGATGTGCCTCGCTCACGACGGGCTCGTGCTGGAAGCCGACGAGCGGACGGGCGAGGCAACGTGCCGCGCCGCCGCCGCCAGCCTCGGGTCGATCGGACTATGATGGGGGGTTGATCGTGGACGTCATTCACTATCCTGGCGACGCCCCCCCGCCGCACTGGACGCAGACCGTGCTGGCCCTCGGCAACTTCGACGGGCTGCACCGGGGGCATGCGAAGATCGTCGAGCGGGTGCGGCGGCGCGCCGCGGAGCTGGCGGCGACGGCGGCGGTCCTGACCTTCGATCCGCATCCGCCCCGGGTGGTCCGGCCGGACCGGGCGCCCGCGCTCCTGATGACGCTCGGCCAGAAGCTCGACTGTCTCGCGCAGGCGGGGATGGACGGGGCCGCGATCGTGCGGTTCACGCCGGAGCTGTCGCGCTGGGAGCCCGAGACGTTCGTACGCAACGTGCTGGTGGAGTGGCTGCGCGTCGCCGAGGTGTGGGTGGGCGACAACTTCCTGTTCGGCCATGACCGGAGCGGGAACTTCTCGCTGCTGCGATCGCTCGGGGCGCGCTTCGGCTTTCGCGTCGAGAAGGTCGCCCCGGTGCGCTACAAGGAGTTCGTGGTCAGCAGCACGCGCATCCGGCGTCTGGTCGACGAAGGGGACGTCGACGAGGCCGGGGCGCTGCTCGGCCACCACTACTTCATCGACGGCGAGGTGGTGCCGGGGGCCGGGCGCGGGCGCGGGCAGGGGTTTCCCACGGCGAACCTCCGGACCGAGAACGAGATTCTGCCGCCGGACGGCGTGTACGCGGCCGCCGTCACGGTCGATCGGCTGATTCATCCGGCGGTGACCAACGTCGGCCTCCGGCCCACCTTCGAAATGAACGGGGAGCGTGTCGTGGAGGCGCACCTGTTCGACTACGATGAGGACCTGTACGGCCGCCGGGTGCGCCTCGCGTTCGTGCGCCGCCTGCGGGGGGAGCGGGCGTTTCCCGATGCAAGTGCCCTGCAGCGCCAGATCGCCGCGGACTGCGAGGAGGCGCGGGCGCTCTTCGGCCGCATGTCGCTCTAGCTTGAAGCAATGGTTGACGGTCAGCCGGCAGATGTCGGACCGCTGCGACTCGAGCTGACGGTTCCCTGCGATCTGCGGTTTCGACCCCTGCTGGAGGTCATGTGCGAGCGCATGGCCAGCTACGTCGGCTACCCGCGAGTCGAAGCGAGAACGCTGGCGGCGACGGTCGCCGAGGCCACGGCCGGTGCGTTCAGCGAGAGCGGGCCGCGGGCGTACGCGGGCCTGAGCCTGAGCTTCGCGACCAGCGATCGGGAGCTGGAGATCCGGGTCAGCTACCTCCGCAGCGATCAGGCCCGCCGGGCCGGGCAGCCCGGCCCCGAGTGCTGCACGTTGACCAGGCCCCTGCCGGACCGATCTTCCTAGAGACGTCAGAGACCGTGCTGCTCTACAACACGCTGACCCGCCGTCAGGACACGTTCGCGCCGGCCCGCGGCGGCACCGTGCGCATGTACGCCTGCGGGCTGACCGTCTACGCGCGGGGCCATATCGGCAACTTCCGCACCTTCGTCGCCCTCGACGTGCTGCGGCGGACGCTGCGGCATGTCGCGGGCTACGACGTCCGCCAGGTGGTGAACTTCACCGACGTCGACGACAAGACCATCCGCGCCTCGCGCGAGGCGGGGGTCTCCCTGCGCGAGTACACCGACCGCTACATCGCCGCGTTTCGCGAGGACGCGGGCGCCCTGGGCATCGAGGCGGTCGAGGAGTACCCGCGGGCGACCGACGAGGACAATCTCCGCGCCATGGTCGACATGGTCAAGGCGCTCGAAGCCCGCGGGCATGCCTACCGGAGCGACGGCTCGGTCTACTTCGCGATTGCGACGCTGCCCGAGTACGGCCGCCTGGCGCGCCTGGATCACGACGGCATCAAGCCCGGCGTCAGGATCGACGCCGATCAGTACGCCAAGCAGGACGCGCGCGACTTCGTGCTGTGGAAGGCGACCGGGCCCGGCGAGCCGACCTGGGACTTCGGCATCGGGCCGGGGCGGCCGGGGTGGCACATCGAGTGCTCGGCCATGGCGTTGCGGCTGCTCGGCGAGCCGCCCATCGACATCCACGCCGGCGGGGTCGATCTGATCTTCCCGCACCACGAGAACGAGGTGGCGCAGTCGGAGGGGGCGTCGGGCAAGCAGTTCGCGCGCTTCTGGGTGCACGTCGAGCATCTTTTGATCGATCAGGGCGGCAAGATGTCGAAGTCCGAGGGCAACGTCCTCACGGTCCGCGACATCCTGGAGCGCGGGCATCGCGCGTCGGCGCTGCGCTACGTCCTGCTGTCGACGCACTACCGCAAGCAGTTGCGGTTCACCTGGGGCAGCCTGGCGCAAGCTGAGGAAGCGCTGACACGCCTGACGGACTGCCTGGCGCGTCTCGACACGGTGACGGAGGACGGCTCGCATCCGGCGCTCGAGGACCGCGCCGCTGCCGCCCGGATCGCGTTCGCCGACATGCTGCGCGCCGATCTCAACACGCCGGGCGCGCTGGGGGTGGTGTTCGAGCTCGTGCGCGACGTGAACGCCGCCATCGACGCCGGTGAGATTGGAAAGGATGACGTACGGCTGCTGCGCGAGGCGTTCGATTACTGCGATCGGGTGCTCGGCGTCATCAGCCTGCGGCGCGCCGAGGAGGCCGCGCCGCCGGTGCCCGTGGAGGAGATCGAGCGGCTGGTCGCCGAACGGCAGGCCGCCCGGCGCCGCAGGGACTTCGCGGTCGCCGACCGCATCCGGGCCGACCTCGAAGCGCGCGGAGTCGTGCTGGAGGACGGCGCCGCGGGCACCCGCTGGAAGCGCGGGTAGCTCCGGGCGGGCCTCGTTCTTGCATCTCCCTGCTGGGTGCCGACCCAGCACCAGTCGGAGCTCGGAGCGCAGGGCGAGGAGCTGGCCTGCCGCGAGTTGCGCCGCCGCGGGTACGCCATCCTTGCCCGCCGCTACCGCACGCGCCACGGAGAAATCGACATCGTCGCGATGGACGCCGGCGTGCTCGTGTTCGTCGAGGTCAAGGCCCGCTCGCACCAGCGTTTCGGCGGGCCGCTGGCGGCCGTCACGCGTCCGAAGCAGCGCAAGCTGACGCGCATGGCCCTCGACTATCTGGCCCGCAGCCGGACCGTAGGCGTCCCCTGCCGCTTCGACGTCGTCGCGGTCGACGTGGGGGAGCGGCAGCCCCGCGTCGAGGTCGTCACCGATGCCTTCGCCGCGTCCGACCGCTGACGCCGGGGGCTCGGGGCGCAGCCCCGTCTGATACTTGATGCGATGCCGGCCGCATGGTACGCTGTCAGTCGGCGGGCAGTGCGCGCGCCAGCCTGCGCGCGGGCTGCGGAGCGAGCGGGAATAACTCAGTGGTAGAGTGCGACCTTGCCAAGGTCGAAGTCGCGGGTTCGAATCCCGTTTCCCGCTCCATTCTTTTTTCCCGCCGCCGACTTCCTTCCAACGGCGCCGTCGCCAAGTGGTAAGGCAGAGGTCTGCAAAACCTCCATCCCCGGTTCAAATCCGGGCGGCGCCTCCAATTCCGCCGGCCGCGGGCGGGCTGCCGGCGGTCCGATCGGACGTATACTGACGCAGCTTTCCGTGTCCGGCCCGGGAGAGGGGGACGCATGTCTGCCAGCAGGTGGATCGTCGTGGTTGCATTGTCGTTGCATTTCCCGGCGCCTGCCGTTGCCCAGTCCGGCGACGACTTCGTCCCGGTCACGGATGCGATGCTGGAGGATCCGGCCCCGGGCGACTGGCTGAGCTGGCGCCGGACGACCAACGGCTGGGGCTACAGCCCCCTCGATCAAGTGAACCGCGAGAACGTGTCGGACCTGCGCCTGGTCTGGTCGCGCGCCCTGACGCAGGGCAGCCAGGAGGGAACCCCCCTGGTCTACGACGGCGTCATGTACATGCCGAACCCGCGCGACGTCATCCAGGCCATCGACGCCGTCACCGGCGATCTGCTGTGGGAGCATCGCCGCCCGCAGCCGGACGATCTCGCGGAGTACGTCACGATCGGCACGACGACGAACCGCAACATCGCCATCTACGACAGGCTCATCATCAACACCAGCACCGACGACTACATCTTCGCGCTGGACGCCGCCACCGGACGCCAGGTCTGGGAGACGCAGATCCTCGACTACCAGGTGAACCCGGCCCATCAGACGTCCGGTCCGATCATCGGGGGCGGCAGGGTGGTCTCCGGCCGCGGCTGCATGCCGGCCGGCGGCCCGGAAGCCTGCGTCATCACGGCGCACGATCCGCTGACCGGACGCGAGCTGTGGCGCACCCAACTGATTCCACGCCCCGGCGAGCCGGGGTACGAATCCTGGGGCGACGTGCCGTACGAGCAGCGGGGCCATGTCGGCTCGTGGATCGCGCCCGCCTACGATCCCGAGCTCGACCTCGTCTACGTCGGCACCTCGGTGACCTCGCCCGCGCCGAAGTTCATGCTCGGCGGGACCGACCTGACGCACCTGTACCACAACTCGACGCTCGCGCTGGACGCGGACACCGGCGAGATCGTCTGGCACTACCAGCACCTCAACGACCACTGGGACCTCGACCACCCCTTCGAGCGCCTGCTGGTCGACACGGCGGTGGCCCCGGATGCGGGCGCGGTGAGCTGGATCAACCCCCGGCTGCTGCCCGGCGAGCGGCGCAGGGTGGTCACCGGCATCCCCGGCAAGACGGGCGTGGTGTACACGCTCGATCGCGAGACCGGCGAGTTCCTGTGGGCCACGCCCACCATCACCCAGAACGTGATCAGCGGCATCGACGGCGCCACCGGAGCCGTGACGGAGAACTCGGAGCTGATCTTCACGAGCCTGGGGCAGCAGGTCCTCGCGTGCCCGACCTATCACGGCGGCAAGGACTGGGAGGCGGGCGCCTACAGCCCCCTGACCAACACGATGTACATGCCGCTGCGCAACACCTGCGGGCGGATGCTGGCGGCCAGCACGGGCGCCGAGGACGATCTTGCCGTCGAGCTGTACGCGCTCGTCGTCCGCCACGAGCTCACGCCCGGCGAGGACCAGCTCGGGATGGTGCAGGCGATCTCGGCCGAGACCGGCGCGACGCGCTGGACGCACCGCCAGCGGTCCGCCACGATGTCGCTCGCGGCCACCGGCGGCGGCCTCGTCTTCGGCGGGGACGTCAACGGACGCTTCCGCGCGCTCGATCACGAGACCGGCGCGGTGCTCTGGGAGATCAACCTCGGGTCCTCGATCAGCGGCTTCCCGATGACCTACGCGGTCGACGGCCGGCAGTACGTCGCGATCAGCACGGGGCCGTCCGGCAACTCGCAGGCGTTCGCCCTGCTGACCCCCGAGCTGCGCCCGAGCATCGGCAACAATCTGTTCGTGTTCGCGTTGCCGGACTGAGCGCCGAAGACGCCATCCCGCCGCGACGCTCCGGTCTCAACGTCCCGCCGGGCTGTTGTGAACGGTTTCGACGTGGGAGACGTCTGCCGCGGGCAGCTCCGCTATCGAGTGGCCGCGTGCGTTCCGAAACACCCACCGCGCGTCGATCGCGACGGCCGAGGCCGCCTCGATGACGACGGTACTGGTGCGCCCACGCCGCATTATCACGACGAACAGTTGATTCCTGGACGGAGCAATCGTCACGTCGTCCTGGTGCAGTCGGATTTCCCCGGCGCTCGCGATGCCCGGCCATTGGTGCGCACGCGCTTCGCCGAGCGGAAACGGGACGATGGCGCCGCTGCCGGGCGGCATCGCCACCCGCGGACTCGCATCCGCGTTTCGGAACACGCGCCATCCATCCGCGGAGACGACGGTATCGGCCTCGATGATCAACGACCTATCGCCGTTGAATTGTTGCTCGACAGCGAACAGTGACATCAATCCGTCGTATCGGCCGCTGCGCGCATCACGATAGAGTCACGCATCGACCGACCCGAGGCGCGGCGGCGGGCCGAGAATGGACTTCCATCGCCATTGTGGTGAACAAAGGACATCCCAACGTCAAAAGGCGAACCCCATGATGTACATGCCCGTACCCGTGGCCGACGAGAGGCACAGGCCCACGAAGGTGAGCTTGCCCAGGCGGCGGTGCCTGTGGCCGAAGGGGCCGGGCAGCGTACGGGAGAAGCGCCGCCACGAGAGGACCGCGAGCCAGCACCAGATGACGAGCGTCGGAACGGCGACCGTGAGATGCACGACGAAGAGGGCGACCATCGACGGCCCGTACAGCGAGCTCGCGGCATAGGCCTCCCCGGCGGTTCCGAACCGGATGCTGATCTCCAGCATCAGGACGGCGCCGATCGCGCCCGCCAGGAGGCCGGCCTGGAGGTTGCGGTGCTCGCGGTGCCGTTGCCGCGCCGCGAGGCGTAGCGCGTAGCCCATCAGGAACGGGGCCAGGACGAAGAAAACGATCGCGAGATCGATGAGGGCATCAGCCCGCGTCCCGAGAAAGCCGGAGCCCGGCATGCATCTCTCCCGCGCCCGCCGGGCTCAGAAGCCCGGCTTGAGAGTGCCCGCCCGGCGGGCCGCCTCCAGCAGCGTCGGGTAGAACTGGACGAAGGTGCGCTCGACGGCAGTGTGCTCGGTGTGGCACTCGATGCAACTGGCGACGCGCTCGCCCGCCAGGGGCTCGGCGACGTCGCGCAGCGATCCAGCCACGCCGAAGTCGTAGAACGCCCAGCCGTCGGCGAAGCGGTCGTCCTTGACCTCCGCCTCGAGGGCCACGAGGTCCGACTGGAACTGTCCGGCGTCGTTGATGGCGCCCTCGCGGCTGGACGCGCGGATCTCGAGGACGAAGATCGTCTCGTCCGGCCAGCGGCCGTTCTCGAGGAAGGCGCGGTACGACGAGGGGTTGACGAACACGTTCTGGAAGCGGCTCGGCCCCGAGCGCTCGCCCGGCGCGTCGTAGGTCATGTCGAGACTGGCGCTGAGAAAGGTCCATTGCCGGTAGTCGTCCGGCCGCACGAGGTCGGTCGCGTTCGCATACCGGGGGCCGTCGCCCGCGCTCTCCGTCTCCTGGGCCTCGCCGGCCGGCGAGGCCACGATGCCGGCCAGCAGGCCGGCGGCACAGATCAACACCAGGGCTCTTCGCTTCATCGGATCAGCTCCTCCGCACTCATGATACCGTTCCGGGGTTCCGTTGATCGTGGTTGCGCACCCGGCCCGAGCCGGGGGCTCGGCCCGAAAGGGAGGCGACCGATGTCCAGGATGTCCGGATGGAGCATCGTCGGGGGGCTGCTGCTCGCGCTTCCCGCGGCTGCCGGCGCGCAAACCGACGCGACCACGCCGCGCACTGCATGGGGCCATCCGGATCTCCAGGGGGTCTGGGACTTCCGCACCATCACGCCCATGGAGCGCCCCGTCGAGCTGGCCGGGAAGGAGGTCCTGTCGGAGGAGGAGGCTGCCGCGTACGAGGCGGAGGTCAACCGCCGGCAGAACCGCGACCTGATCGACCCGGCCAAGGGCGGCGCCAGCTACCCGCCCGAGTCCGAGGGCGGCGTGGTGCCGTACAACGAGTTCTGGTACGACCGCGGCTCGGCGCTCGTCGCGGGCCGGCGCACGTCGCTGGTCGTCGACCCGCCCGACGGCCGCATACCGCCCCTCACCCTGGCGGCGGAAAAGGGCAGGGCGGCGCGCGCGAAGGCCCGGGAGGGCGTGGGCAGGCACGAGCCGACGCCCGGCGGCTGGGTCGAGGACATCGGACCGGGGCACCTGGCGGTGCGCTGTCTCGCAGGGCTGAACTCGGGTCCGCCGATGGAGCCGGGCGGCTACAACCAGAACGTGCAGGTCTTCCAGACCCCGGACCACGTGGTGCTGCTCAACGAGATGATCCACAAGGTGCGCGTGATCCCGCTCGACGGCCGCTCGCACCTGGATGCTCGCGTGCGCCAGTGGATGGGCGACTCCCGCGGGCGCTGGGACGGCGACACGCTCGTGGTGGAGACGACCAACTTCCTGCGCGAGACGAAGTTCCGGGACGGGCTGTCGGATGCCAACCTGCACCTCGTCGAACGTTTCACCCGCGCGACGCCCTCCACGCTGGTGTACGAGGCGACCGTCACCGATCCGACCGTGTGGGTCAGGCCCTGGACGTACCGCATTCCCATGCAGAGCAGCGATCAACCGCTCTACGAGTACGCCTGTCACGAAGGGAACTACGGCCTCTACAACATTCTGGCCGGCGCCCGCGCCCGCGAGGACGCCGCCGGCGCAACCGCCGCACGCCAGGAGTCTGCGCCGTAGAACGGCGTGAACTCCTGGTGAGGGTTGGTTGGGCGGCAACCGGAGCCGGAGGCGACGATTGCCGGGCTAGGGGTCCGCGCTGCCGAATCCTACTGCTGCTCCTCCGCGCGCGCGCCGCGGAGCATGTTCAGCAACCCGTAGTTGCCCTCGTGGCACGCGTACTCGTACATCGGGCCCGACGTCACGCCGCGTGACGCGTGATCGGTCGTCATCGGGACCTGCGCGGTCCAGGGCCGGGTGAACATCTCCGGGTCGGTCATCGTGAACTCGTAGGCGATGTTCTCCTCGTCGACGCGCGTGAACCGCTCGACGAGGTGCAGCGCGGGACGCGGCGCGCGCCAGGTCCACCGCCACAGGTAATGGCCCCGGTCGGCGAAGCGCGTGCTCTCGACGACCAGGGTGTCGCCTTCCCAGCGGCCGACCCCGCCGCCCAGCCACTGGCCGATGGCGGGGGCGATGTCCGCGCGCCCGTCCACCGGGACGATGCGGTACTCGTGGAACATCTCGTTGAGGATCGCCACCCAGCCCGGCGCCTGCAGGATGTGCGTGTTCATGTTGTAGCCCTGCAGCGGCACGAGCGGCAGGCCGTCGGTCAGACAGCGCTCGCCGGTGTCGGCGTCCACCCAGGAGTCGTACGGGCCGACGCCGTAGCGGGAGAGGTCGGACTCGAGCCGGGCCCGCCCCGCTTCCGACCAGGGGATGCGGCCGTCCGGCGGATCGACCACGAGCGACGTGCGCCGGCTCTCCACGACCGTGGTGCCGGCGTCCATCCAGAACTGGTTGTAGGCGCCCACGACGCCCGGGATGAACCGGTCGTTCTCCCGCCGGCTCTCGGCCGTCTGCACCTCGAGCGCGGCGGCCTCCTCGGTGCTCAGGACCTCGGTCGCGCCGAGGGACTCGGGCCGCTCCACCGGCGTCAGCGTGGCGTTGGTCCAGATGCCCTGCAGATCCGGATCGCCCCAGCTCGTGCGGGGCACGCTCCAGGTCTCCCCGGCCGACGGCGACTGGGCCGCCGCGGGCGCCGCCGCGAGCCACACCAGGGCAGCCGCCGCTGCCGCCACGTGCATCGTGCGTCTCGAGATCATCATCACTTGCCACCCCCCGGATGCTGCCGACTGCCTGCCGGCACGGTCATCGGCTCCGAGTATGTCGCGAAGGGCACCGATTCACAAGGCGGAAGTGGTATTAGTGTAAAACACTAAGATAATATAATATTGACATTGACATATGGCTTCCGATCGGCGAGAATCGTGTCTCGAAGGACGTGGCCGGAATGGGACGGCCACCTGGTCGCAGGAGGCGAGAATCGATGAGGAGTCCGACCCGCTGGAATCCGTTCGAGGAGTTGAACAGCCTGCATCGCGAGCTCGATCGCGTGTTCGGCCGCCGCGCCGGCGATGTGCGGACGGGCGTGCACGACGGCGCCTGGGTGCCGGCCACCGAGGTGACTTCCGCCGCGGACGGCTGGCGCGTGCGGGTGGCCCTGCCCGGCGTCGATCCCAAGGACGTCGAGATCGACCTGCATGGCAACACGCTGACCGTCAAGGGCGACCGCGCGGCCGGCCGCGGCGACGACGGCCGGTACGAGTCGGAGATCGGCTACGGCCGCTTCGAGCGGGCCTTCACGTTGCCCGCGACCGTCGACCCCGACCGTGTCGAGGCGCACTTCGCGAACGGCATGCTCGAGCTGACGCTGCCGCTGGCCGAGAGCGCCAGGCCGCGCCGCATCGAGATCGGCAGCCGGACCGCCGCGGCGGCGTAAGCGTGGGGCCGCGGTCGTCCGCTCAGCGCTTGCCGCCGGGGGCGCCCCGCCGCCCGGGTCCCCGCCCGCCCAACGGGCGCCTCCGCATGCGGTCGAAGCGTTCCATCTGCTCGGGTGTCAGAATCTCGGCCACGCCCGCCCGCAGACGCTGCTGCTCCGCGGTGAACTGCCGCCGCATCTCCCGGGCGACCCGCTCGAACTCCCGCCGCCGCGCCTCGAACAGCGCCTCGAGCCGTGCCCGTTGCTCGGCGCTGAACTGGGCGTCCTCTCGTGCCAGCCGATCCAGGAGGCGTTCCGGGGCAAAGGCCCGCGGCCCGGGCGTCAGTCCGCGCTCGCCCCACGGTGCGCCGGGCAGCGGCCCCCGGAGCGCGCGCGGCCCGAGCCACAGGCCGGCGGCCAGTCCCAGCGACAGGCCGCAGACGAAGACCAGGGCCACGAACAGCGCGACCCACACCCGGGTGCTCTTGTCGGTCATGACGGATTCTCTCCCCGTGGCGTCCCAGCGCCTGTCGAATGCAGCGGGACTCCTGCCGGCGGCTACTGTTCAAGCGGCGCGTCCGGCGCGGTGCTCAGCAGCGCCTCGAGCAGCCGGTCTCCGTCCACGCCGTCCTGCCCCAGCAGCGCGAAGGCCGGGAGGTCGCCCGCATCCGGTTCCCCGGCGACCCAGGCCGCGGCCAGCTCCGGCACGCTGGCGGCCGGATCCGACGCCCCGGCGCCGCGTCCGATGATGAACGCGACTGCCAGCAGGCCGGCCGCCACCGGCGCCAGCCGGCACGTCCAGGTGCGCCAGGCGAGCAGCTCGGTCCAGTGGGGAGCGCTGTCCAGCTCGGCCAGCACCCGCCCGGCAAGGCCGGGCGGCACCGGCGCGGCTGGCCGCGCCGCCAGGGCGCGCCGCACGACCTGCTGCTCGGCCAGCAGGGCCCGGCAGTGGTCGCAACGGTCGAGATGGGCGGCCAGCCGGCCTGCGTCCCGCGGCTCGAGCGTGTCGGGACGGTCGTCGGCCGCCCGCGCGAGCAGCGGCTGCCATTCCTCACAGCTCATGACGTCACCCTTCCGAGCGCCGGCCGCGCCACCGGCGCCCGGGACGGACCGGAGCCGGCCTCGCCGGACACCGCGGTATCGCGCAGCTCGGCCAGCATCGGCCGCAGGAGCCGCCTGGCGCGGAAGATCCGGGACATGACGGTGCCGACCGGAATGCCGAGCGCCGCGGCGATCTCGCGGTAGTCGAGCCCCTCGACGTCCCGCAGCACCACCGCGGCCCGCATCTGCGCCGGCAGGGACGCCAGGGCGCGGTCGAGCGCCTGTCGCTGCATCACGGTCTGCTCCATGCTCGAGCCCGCGCCCGCCGGATGCCGCTCGGCCAGATCGCCTGCCTCGAGGCGCTCGTCCCAGACAGCGGCCTGCCGTGCGCGCCGGCCCTGGCGCGACCGCGCGGCGTTCGCCGCGATGCGGTAGAGCCAGTTCCTGAACGAGCTCTCGCCCCGGAAGCGCCGCAGGCCGCGAAAAGCGCGCACGAACGTCTCCTGGGCCAGGTCGTCCGCGTCGGCGCCGTTGGCGGTCAGCGCCAGGGCGAAGTTGAAGATTCGCGCCTGATGACGGCGGATGAGGGTGTCGACCGCTTCCGCGTCGCCTGCCTGCGCCGCCGTCACCAGCGCCTGATCCGGGTCCACGCGCCGCTCCACGTTTGCCTGCCGGCGGGGTCGACGGGGACCCGGAGGCATCATCACCCCCCGGGTCCCGTCGGTCCGGGCTGCGATCAAACGGGGCTGCGCCCCGAACCCCCGGCGTCCGCTTGCGGGGACCCCTGCCCCCGGCGCCGCTCCCGCCGGCGCTCTCGCCGCTCCCGGTCGTTCTCGCGGGCGTTGGCACGCAGCTCGTCGAGCTGCGTGCGCTGCTCGTCGGTCAACAGGTCCCGGATCTCCGCGTGCAGGGCGGCGCGCCGGACCGCCGCGTCGGCGGCCAGCGGCGCCACCTCCGCGGCGAGCGCCCGAATGGCGGCCTCGTCCGCGCCGCCCGAGCGTACCTCGTCGCGCAGCGCCCGCCGCGCCGCCCCCAGCTGCTGCCGCAGGGGCTGGCCGCTCTCGCGGTGCCGCCGCACGGCGCCGCGGATTGCCTCGCGCTGCTCGCCGGTCAGATCCAGATGCCGCAGGACGCCGCCAATGCGCCCCGGGCCCCGTCGTCCCTGGGCCGCCGCGCCCACGGCCAGCAGCGTCCCTGCTACCAGCGCCAGGGCGACCCCCGCCGCCACCAGCCTGTTCCGTCGGATTCTACTGTGCATGGTCACCTCCCGTGTCCGACTGTAGAGACCGGCGGAAGGGGGGAAATATTCCCGAGACGGTACAATCGAATCGATGGAGCTCGGCGACATCGGGCTCGGCTTCGTGATGCTGACCATCGGCCTCGGGTCGGCCTCGCTCGCCGCGCTCTATTGGCAGGTCGGCGGCCTGACCCTGCTCTCGTTCGGTCTGTTCGCGTTGCTCTACGGCATCCAGGCCCTGCTTTCGTCGCCGTCCGTGGCGGCGCTCGTCGAGCTCCCGTCCGCTGCGCTCCTCCACGTCGTGTCGATGGCGTACTACTGGCTGCCGGTGCCCGGCCTGATCTTCCTCGAGCAGATCTTCGGACCCGGAACCTGGCCGCTGTTCCGCCGCCTGTGGCAGGGCTGGTGCGTCCTGGCGCTGGCGTGCATCGCGTACGACCTGGCGGTCGGTCCGGCAGCGTCGACCTTCGTCTATCAGAACGTCTTCGTCGTGGCTCTGGTACTGGTGCTTCTCGCCCGCTTCGCCTGGCGCGGGTTGCCGCGGACGCGCGGCCGGCGGGTCCTGACGATAGGCTTCACCGTGTTCATGCTGGGGGCGCTGCACGACATCCTGACCGGGCTGGTGCTCGTGCCGTGGAACCTGCAACTGGGCAACTCGGGGCTCAGCATCTTCATCCTCGCCCTGGGCTACGTGACGTCGCAACGGTTCTTTTCCGTTCAACGCGAGCTGGCGACCATGGAGTACGAGCTGCAGACGGCCAGCAGCATCCAGTCGTCGCTGCTGCCGCGCGGCACGCCGCCCATTCCGGGGCTGAACATCGCCGTGCGCTACGAGCCGATGCGGAGCATCGGCGGCGACATGTACGACTTCGTCGTCGACGGGCGGCAGTTGGGGGTGCTGGTCGCCGACGTGACGGGGCACGGCGTCCCGGCGGCGCTGATCGCCTCGATGGCCAAGGTCGCGTTCTCGTCGCAGGCGCCGGCGGCGGCGAGTCCGGGCCAATTGATTGCGGGGATGAACCGGGCGCTCTGCGGTCAGTTCCGCGGGCAGTTCGTGACGGCGACGTACATGCACATCGACCCGGCGTCGCGTCTGGTCCGCTACACCAACGCGGGCCACCCCCCGCCGTTTCTGTGGCGGGCCGCAACGCGCGAGGTGGCCGAGCTGGCGGGTGGCGGCGTGTTGATGGGATTCGACTCGAACGAGGCGTATGCGACCGGCGCGGCGCGCATCGAAGCTGGGGATCGGCTCGTCCTCTACACGGACGGCGTGATCGAGGTGGCCGACGGGTCGGGCGAGTTCTTCGGCGACGACGGGCTGAAGGCATTCGTCGAGCGCCACGAGGCGCTGTCCGCGGAGGCGTTCGCCGACGCCCTGCTCGCCCACCTGCGCGAGCGACGGAGCGGGCGCCGCGAGGGCCGCGGCTTCGAGGACGACGTCACCCTGGCCGTCATCGACGTCCGCGACCCGGGCGCCGACGCGCCGCAGCCGGCGAGCGGCAACGATTGACCCGGGGGCGGCTTCTGGGCCATCCTTGGCAGTCAGGAGAGGTGCCGACATGACGATGCAGACATCGCGCGGATCAGGGCGCTGGCCGTTGCGGCTTGCGTTGGCGGCCGGCCTGCTAGCGGTTGCGCTGCCGGCGCAGGCGGTCGAGGCCGACCGGCAGCCGACGTTTTCGAAGGACGTGGCGCCGATTCTGCAGCGGTCGTGCGAGACCTGCCACCGTACCGAGGGCGGCGCGCCGATGGCGCTGGCGACCTACGAGGACGTGCGGCCCTGGGCGCGGGCGATCAAGGACAAGACCTCGCGTCCCGACAACGATCCCGAGCGGATGCCTCCCTGGTTCATCGAGAAGAACGTCGGCATCCAGCGCTTCAAGAACGACATCTCGCTCAGCAGGGACGAGATCGCCCTGATCGCCGACTGGGTCGATGCCGGTGCGCCGCGGGGCAATCCGGCCGACATGCCGCCTGCCATCGAGTGGCCGGACGGGGCCACCTGGACCGTGGGCGAGCCCGACCTGATCGTTTCCTCGCCCGTGATCGACGTGCGGGCCAACGGCTCCGACTGGTGGGGCAAGCTCGGGCCGTTCCCGACCGGTCTCACCGAGGACCGCTACATCAGGTCGGTCGAGGTCAAGGAGGTCTGGCCGGCGGGTCTGCGCGACGAGGTCCGGAAGCTGGACAAGCGGGCCGATCTGACGTCGGCCGTCGTGCACCACGCGAGCGTCACCGACGTCTCGCCCGACCCCGACGCGCCGGCGGAGCGCCGCGACAACCTGGTCGTCTACGAGCTGGGCCAGAACGCGCTCGTCTACCCGGACGCCGTGGGGCGCGTGCTGGAGGCCGGCTCGGGGCTGATGCTCGACCTGCACACGCACTCCATCGGCGTGGAGGTGCCGGCGCGGCTCGACATCGGCTTCACGTTCCACCCGCGGGGGCACCAGCCCAAGTACGAGCAGCTCCGCTTCGGCTTCATCGGCAACCCCAAGGACGAGCTCGACATCCCGGCCGGCGAGGAGGTGCGGTTCGATCACTACTACACGCTGCCCGAGCCGGCCATCCTGTCGACCTTCGAGCCGCACATGCACGCGAGCGGCGTGCGCATGTGCGTCGAAGCGTTCTACGGCGGCACGACCGGCAAGCGCGAGATGATCAACTGCGCCGGGTACAACCACAACTGGGTGAAGGTCTACGCGTACGAGGACGACGCGGCGCCGCTGCTGCCGAAGGGGACGCTGCTGCACCTCATCGGCTGGTACAACAACACCGAGGCGAACCCGCGGGTCGTCGACCCGCGGAACTGGAAGGGCTACGGCCGCCGCTCGATCGACGACATGTTCATCTTCCTGCCCAGGCTGGTCTTCCTCACCGAGGAGGAGTTCCAGACCGAGGTCGCCGTGCGCCGGGCGCTGCAGTCCGAGCCGGGCGAGCGCGTGTGCACCGACCGCGGCCAGGACATCGTGTGCGAGCCCGCGGCGACCGCGGCCGGCAACCAGTGAGGCCGTGCCCCGCGATGCCCCCGGGCGGCAAGGGACACCGGCGGCGCGGACAGCGCAGACAGCGATGAATGGCGCGGGACGTCGCGCGGCGGTGGCTGCACGGAGTTGCGGCCGGCGGGGGGTGGCCGCGCTCGCGGCCGGCGGTTTCCTGCTCGCGGTGGCGGCAGGCGGCGCGGCCGGCGCCCAGGTGCGGTACGACCGCGGCCAGAACGTGGCGCCGGTCTACGAGGGTTGGGAGGCGAATCCCGACGGCACGTTCAACCTGGTGTTCGGCTACCTGAACCGGAACTACGCGGAGCACCTGCACATCCCGGTCGGCGCCGACAACTTCCTCGAGCCGGGCGGGATCGATCAGGGACAGCCCACGTACTTCTTCCCGCGGCGCCACCGCTTCCTGTTTCGCGTCACCGTGCCGAGCGATTTCGGCGGCAGCGAGCTGGTCTGGACGTTGACGGCGCACGGCCGGACGGAGAAGGCCTACGCCACGCTCCTGCCCGACTACGCGATCGAGAACGACATGATCTCGTTCGACGGCAACGCCGTCAGCAACACGCCCCGCACGCCGGGCAACGAGCCGCCGACGCTGCGTCTGGCGGGGGAGGCGCGGAGGACCGTCGAGGTGGGGGAGACGCTGTCGCTGGCCGCGTACGCGAGCGACGACGGGCTGCCGCCGCCGCCCAGGGACGCATCCCTCATGAACTCCCGCTCGGGTCTGAGCGTGACGTGGTTCGTGTACCGGGGGGCTGCCGAGACGGTGACGTTCGAGCCCGAGCAGCGCGTGCATCCGTACTTCCTGCCGGGTCCGGACCCGCCGCCGCCGGTGCCCCCGGACGGCCGGTTCGAGGTGCGCGTGCGGTTCAGCCGGGCCGGGGAGTTCGTGCTGCGCGCGACGGCGCTCGACGGCGTGCTCTGGGCCAACCGGGATCTGTACGTGACGGTGAATGAAGCCGACTAGACGGCGTAACCCCATGCGTCGGACACTGCTCGTGCTGGCGGCGATCGCGGTCCTCGGCGGCGTGACGGCCGTGTCGGCCCAGTTTCCCGGGTGGCGGTTCGGGAACTGGGGCCAGACGGACCTGCCCTACGACGGCGGCTTGACGTTCGTGCGGCTGCGCTGGACCGAAGGCAGCTACGGCACGCGCGTCAGCGGCCGGGGCGAGATGTTCTGGGCCCACGAGTTTCCGCGCGCCGAGCAGAACCTGATGACCATGCTCGACGACTTCACGCTCGTCGACGCCAGGATCGACGGCAGCCTCATTCTCACGCTCGACGACCCCGACCTCTTCAAGTATCCCGTCGCCCTGATGCAGGAGCCCGGCTTCTGGGTGATGACGGACGAGCAGGCGCTGCACCTGCGCGCCTGGCTGCTCAAGGGCGGCTTCCTCATCATGAACGACTTCGAGGGGCGCCAGTGGGCCAACTTCGAGGCCCAGATGAACCGCGTGATACCCGGCGGCCAGTGGATCCGGCTGGATCGCTCGCATCCCATCTTCGACCAGTTCTTCCGCATCCAGCGGCTGGACATTCCCAATCCGATGTATCACCACCTGCGCGGGCGCACGCCCGAGTACTTCGGCCTGTTCGAGGACAACGATCCCGGCGGCCGCATGATGTCGATCGCCAACTACAACACCAACCTCGCCGAGTACTGGCAGATGGGCGGCATGGGCTACTTCCCGATCGAGCCGATGAGCGTCGGCTTCCAGCTTGGCGTCAACTACATGGTCTACGGACTGACTCACTGAGCGGGAGCGCGCCATGACGACCAACCGATTCTCGGCGGTGTTGCTCGCGGTCGCCGGCGCGGCCGCGCTCGGGCTCGGCGCGGCGGCGCAGGAGCCCGCCGGGGCCGGCGAGGCCGCCGTGCCCGAGATGCTGCGCGACTTCGTGCCGGTCACCGACGCGATGCTGCGAGACCCGCAGCCCGGGAACTGGATTACCTTTCGCAACGGCTACCCCCTCTGGGGCTACAGCGAGCTGGACCAGATTGACGCGGAGAACGTCGGCGAGCTGCGTCTCGTGTGGTCGCGGGCGATGCAGGAGGGCTACCAGGAGGTCGAGCCGCTCGTCTACAACGGCGTCATGTTCCTGGCGAACGTCGAGGACATCGTGCAGGCGCTCGACGCGGAGACCGGCGACCTGCTGTGGGAGTACCGGCGCAACGTGCCGGACAACCCCTGGAACGTGACCGGCACGCGCGCCCGCTACCGGAACGTCTCGATCTACGACGACAAGATCTTCCTGGCCACCAACGACGCCTACCTCGTCGCCCTCGACGCGCAGACCGGGGAGCTGGTGTGGGAGACGCAGCGGGCCGACTACCGCGAGCAGGTTGCCCAGACGGCCGGACCGGTGGTCGTGAAGGGGAAGGTCGTCAACGGATCGCGCTGCAACCCGTCGAGCCCGCGCCCGGGCGGCTGCTTCATCACCGGTCACGACGCCGACACGGGGGAGGAGCTGTGGCGCATCAACACAGCGGCCACCCCCGACCAGCCCGGGGGCGACACCTGGGGCGGCCTGCCGCTGTCGGCCCGCCGCCACGCGTCGGCCTGGATGGTCGGCAGCTACGATCCGGAGCTCGACCTCGTCTACTGGGGCACCGGCCCCCCGTCGCCGCTGCCCGAGAAGCTGCGGGGATCGGGCAAGGCCGACCTCCTGTACACGAACTCGACGCTGGCGCTCGACCCGGACACGGGCGAGATGATGTGGTACTTCCAGCACCTGCCGCGCGACAACTGGGACCTCGATCACGTCTTCGAGCGCATGATCGTGGAGACCGAGGTGTCGCCGAACCCGGCCGAGGTGCCGTGGATCAACCCGGCGGTGCGCCCCGGGGAGACCCGCAAGGTCGTGACCGGCATCCCCGGCAAGACCGGCCTCATCTGGACGCTCGACGCCGAGACGGGCGAGTTCCTGTGGGCGCGCCCCACCATCTACCAGAACATCATGACCGGGCTCGAGCTCGACACCGGCCGCCCGATCATCGACGAATCGACGACCCCGCAGTCGGTCGAGAACTTCGTCCTCGCCTGCCCGACGCTGCTGGGCGGCAAGAACCAGCCGTCCGGCGCCTACAGCCCGGACACCGGCGCGCTGTACATGCCGCTCAACAACGCCTGCATGGACCTGGCGATGTCGGTCGAGGTCGCCGGGCCGAACGACGGCTACGACATCCGCTACCAGTTCCGCAACGTGCCGGGCGCCGACCCGGCCACCGCCGACATCGGACGCATCGAGGCCGTGTCGGCGTCGACCGGCGAGACGCTGTGGAGCTACCAGCAGCGGGCGCCAATCTACGGATCGCTCTTGACCACGGGCGGCAACCTCGTGTTCTCCGGCGATGTCGTCCGCCGCTTCCGCGCGCTCGACGCCCGCACCGGCGCCGTGCTCTGGCAGACCATCCTGAACGGTCCCGTGAGCGCCCGCCCGATGACCTACAGCGTCGACGGCCGCCAGTATCTCGCCATCGGGGCCGGCGGCGTGACCCAGGGCACGCGCTTCCTCGACCTCACGCCCGAGTTGACGACGCCGAGCGGCAGCAACACGCTGTTCGTGTTCGCGCTGCCTTGACAACCAATAGCTGTCCGCAGGCGTCCTGCTTTCGTGCGGTATAGGCCATAAACCACTGAATATTGGTGGTTTATGGTTCATCGTCGCGGGCTGGCCAGGTCAGGACGTATTGCGAAATCCACTCCAATCCCGCATATCCTGTTCGATCGCCGGTGGCTGCTCATGGACGATTGGGCGAGGTACCTCGCCCGCGACGGCCCGTACCTTTGACCTTTGCATGCCTGCACGCTATCATCCCAAAACATGTATTCACAAAGGGTGGCCGGCTGCGGATGGAGAAAAAGTACAAGCAACTCGGCAAATACCTGACCGAGCAGCCGGGTGACCACTGCACGCTGACGTTTGGCAGGATCGAAGAGATCATCGGCGCCTCGTTACCGCCGAGCGCCAGGAAGCACCCTGCATGGTGGGGGAACGATCGGACTCACCCGCAAGCACGGAGCTGGATGCGGGCAGGTTGGATGTCGGACGGACGCCCCGACATCGACAAGGGGCAGGTCCGGTTCGTCAAGGCCACGCGCGAGAACCGGCAGAACGGAGAGCTGCGGGCACAGGTGACCGTGCGGAATCTGGATGCGGCCGTGGTGACGGGACTCAAGCATCGAGCGAAGCGGAACGGCATCTCCCTGGAACAGGAGTTGCGAACGCTCCTGACGCGTGCGGCCCGGCCGGGCCGCGCCGAGCTGCTCGCGGAGGCCGACCGCATCCGAGCCATGACGCCCGGTGAGCTGACGGACAGCGTGCCGTTGCTGCGGGCAGATCGCGATAGCCGATGACCACGGTGATTGACGCCAGCGTCGCCTGCAAATGGTTCTTCAACGAGCCGCTGGCGGCCGAGGCGCGCATGATCGCGGCGTCCGACGCTACCTTCGTCGCTCCGGACATGATTCTGGCGGAGTGCGCGAACGCCGCTTGGCGGCGAGCGAGAGACGGCACGATCACGCCGGCGCATGCGCGGGCGTTCCTGGGATCGCTCCCACTCTGGTTCGAGTCGCTGACGCCGACGGCGGAATTGCATCAGCCGGCGTTCGAGATGGCGCACGAACTCGGTCACCCGGTCTACGACTGCCTGTACTTGGCGCTGGCGGAACGGGAACAGTCGCTCGTCGTCACCGCAGATCGCACGTTCGCGGACCGCGTCGCCGGCTCGCGGTGGAGGAGCCTGATCGAGAATCTTGGCCACGGCGGCGAAGTCTGATTTTGGACGTTGGGGGTCGGAGCTGCGTTGCCGATTCTCGAGGAACTCCGGGCATCCGGGGCGGCTCTGACGATGGCATCGGACCTCGGGCCGCACACGGTCGTCGTCGGGTCGTTCGAGGCGTTCCGGGGCGGGTATCCGTTCCGGGCCGAGTTCTGCGCGCCGGCCAAGGGCTGGGAGACGAGCAAGGCCATGCGGCGGGGTTGGGCCTGGCGGCAGTGCCGCCAGGCACCCCTGCCTCAGTCCGGGAGCACGAACGTCACGAGCATGTTGCTCCCGATTGGCGCCTCGAGCTCGGCCGCGTAGTTGTTGAGGCGGAAGTATCCGCCGCCGCCCGCCGGCACCGTGAGGTACTGGCGTCCGCCGGCAGTGTAGGTGACGGGAAACCCCGTGATCTGACTGCCAAGGACCGTCTCCCACAGGACCTCGCCCGTCTCGGCGTCAAACGCGCGGAAGCGACGGTTGAGATCGCCGTGAAAGACCACGTTGCCGCCGGTCGCCAGGACCGACCCGGCATTCACTGGAGGCGCGCGAAAGACCGACCCTCAGATCATGCGAAAGACGGTGATCCGCGCGGGGTTATGTTAACTGCGATCCTGGCCCCGACGGAGCGGCAGCGCGGCAGTCGGCGGCTCACATCTCATTAGCGGCAGCACGCTCGGTGGCGGCCAGTCTCAATAGAATGGCGCGCCCTGAAAGCGGCAGCAGCAGGCGAGGTTGAGGTAGCTGCCGTCGCTACAGGCGCTCCCGCACCAGCAGGAACCCGCCGTGGAGAGTGACCCTGGTGCCCTTGGCGACCGGGCTGTCGCGCCAGCCGTCGACACCCCATCTGGCGCCCAAGGTCGTGCGGATGTGCAGTTTGGGCGCGCGGCCGACGCGCAGACGCACGCGGTACGCCCACGTGCCAACGCCTGGGTTGTCGAGGATTTCGCCGCGCGTCCAAACGCCGCGGCGGGCGTGCGTCGCAAGGACGGCGTCGCCGCGCATGAGATCGATGCCAGCCACCGCGTCGGCCGTGCCGTAGCCTATTGGCTGCCGCCAATCAGGGTATGGCGGGGCGACCGGGCGCACGCGGACGCGCTGGCCAGCCGCCAGCGTGATCGACGCGACTGCGCCGAGGGCGGTGCCGGTATGGTAGATTCCTTTCTTGGCTACCCTGGGGTCGGTTACCTCCCGTCTCTCCGTGGCTGTCGCCACGATGTTCGCGTCCAGCCACAGCGTGAGATTCGTCGGCTCCACTCCCTCGATCCCGGTGCCCGCCTGGTTGACGGCCAGCACCTTGCCTGCCAGGTTGGCGTAGCTGTCCGGCGTGTCGCCCAGCTCGAGGAACGTCCGCACCCCGCTCCCCAGCGTGATGGACGGCGAGACAACCACGTTCACCTCGGCCGCCGCCTCGGCGATCCGAATCGCGACGCCGAGCGTCAGCGAGTTGCCGGCGATCACCTGCGCGATGGCGTCCCCCGACCAGTAGGCGAAGAGGAACTCGTCCCCGTCCGCGCCCGCCCGCGCCCAGGCTCCCACCTCGGTGACGGCGTAGGCTGCGGTGGCCCGGATCTCGGCGGTCACGGCGATCCCGCTCGCCAGCGCACCCTTGCTGCCGGCGATGGCCGCCGCGTCGCGCGGGGCGACCAGGGCGACCCGGCCGGTCGCCGACGCGGCCTTTCCCGAGCCGGCCTGCAGCCTGGTGAGGGCGACGGCCTGCGTGCCGGTATTGGCGGCATTGGCGACAGCCGCCAGGCCTGCGTTCGTTAGTCGCATGCGCGGAGCTGCCATGGTTACGGCTCCACGGTCTCAATCCCGGCCCCGGCGGCATTGACGGCCAGCAGCTGGCCGGCGCGGTTGACGTAGCTGTCCGGCGTGTCGTCCAATTCCAGGAACGTCCGCACGCCGGTCTCTGGGCGCACGATGGACGGCGTGACGGTCACGTTCACCTCGGCCGCCGCCTCGGCGATCCGAATCGCGGCGCCGAGCGTCAGCGAGTTGCCGGCGATCACCTGCGCGATGGCGTCCCCCGACCAGTAGGCGAAGAGGAACTCGTCCCCGTCCGCGCCCGCCCGCGCCCAGGCTCCCACCTCGGTGACGGCGTAGGCTGCGGTGGCCCGGATCTCGGCGGTCACGGCGATCCCGCTCGCCAGCGCGCCCTTGCTGCCGGCGATGGCCGCCGCGTCGCGCGGGGCGGCCAGGGCGACTCGGCCGGCCGCCGACGCGGCCTTCCCCGAGCCCGCCTGCACCCTGGTGAGGGTGACGGCCTGCGTGCCGGTGTTGGCGGCGTTGGTGACCGCTGCCAAGCCGGCTGTCGTCAGTCGCATGCGCGGAGCCGGCATGGCTGCGTCCTCCTATTCCGCGAGCCGCAGGACCGCGACTACGCCGCCCGTGTCCAGACCTCCGGCCAGCTCGATCCGGCCGGCGAAGCCCTGCCCGGCCGGCTCGACGGTCAGGTGGACCGACGCGCGCTTGACGGCCTCCAGCTCCGCCTGGAGTGCGGCGAGGCCCGCAACGGGCAGCGCCGTGGTGTTCCTGATCACGATGCGCGCGGTGAACGGGTCCTCGGCCGGCGGCTCCGTGTGGGTATAGACGGCCCCGAGCGCGTCGAGCACGCGATCGAGGGCCGCCCTGGTTCCCTTCTCGCGGTGGAGACCGCGAATGAGCAGGATAGCGGCGCGCTGCTGCGCGGGCGTCCACTCGGCGTTCCAGAAGTCGGCCGACAGCCCCCAGGCGAGCACGGGCAGCCACTCGGCCGGGATGCGGTCTGCGTCCCAGCAGGTCTCGGGTAGATCGGCCGGCAGCAGGGCGAGCCGGGCCGCCGCCAGCGCGTCGAGGCGCCGCTCGGCTACTCCTGCCGTCCCGGGCGCGAGCGCGGCGAGGTCGGGCTTCGGCTCCGGTTCGGGCTCGGGCCGGGGTTCCGGCGGCGGGGCGGCCGCAACGGCGATGACGACGGACTTGGTGACCACCTCACCCAGCACGGTCATGCGGACCGTGAGCGTGGCCTGGCCCGCCTTGGCGGCCTCCCACGTGGCCTTGTGGGGCTGCTGGGCGGTCGTGGCGAGGGCGCCCAGCGCGGGGCGCGACTGCGACCACGCATACGCTGGGACCTGCCCCGGCGCGAGGTTGCCCGCCATGGCCGTCAGCGTCGCCGTCTCGCCCACCCGCAGGGCGGCCTTCGACGCCTCAAGGGTCAGCGTCGGCGCGGACACCGCCACCTTCACCGTGGCGGTCGCCGTGACCTTCGAGTTGCCCTGGCCGTGCGAGGCGGTGACCTTCAGCGTGGCTGCCCCGGCCTCCCGCGGCGTCCAGGTGGTCGCCGCCGCGGCGGCCGCGGAGAAGGCGCCGGCGGCGTCGGCCGTCCACGCCAGCGCCGCGCCCGCGCGGTTGGTGCGGGCCACCAGGCTCACGGCCTCGCCGACCCGGGCCGCCTTCGGCGCGGCCTTCGTGATCTCGACCGCCAGCGCCGGGGGCGTGGTCTCCGGCGGGGGCGTCGCGGTCTGGCCGTCGTCGAGCGTGAGGGTGACCACGCCGTTGCCGAGCCCGGAGAACCACGCCGCGACGGCGACGCCGTTGGCGGGCTGCCAGCGGTAGGGCTCGGTGCTGTCGCCCGGGGCCGGCCCCGCGATCACCAGCGCCGAGCCGCCGGCCTCCGAGAGCGTGATGGCCGCGGCCGCCGACTCGAAGGCGTCGGTCAGCTCGGGGCCGGCGTTGAACGGGTTCTCGTCCTGCGACGACTTGCGGGTGGCCGTGCGCAGGGTGAAGTATCCGCCGTGCCAGCCCAGCTGCCGCAGGTAGGCCGTGCCGCCGCCCTTGACGAGGCCCGCGTCAAGAAGGACGACGCCATTCCACCAGATGTTGTTCTGCGCGCCGAACGGCTTGCGGCCGAGGTTGATTACCTGTCTGGCCATCGCTGCCGGCTACGCGGCCGTCACCGTGAGGTTGCGGGCCTGCAGTGAGACCCCGTCTGCGCCGGCGATGGCGTCGGCGGCCGTGGCGGTCCCGTCGGCGGCGACCGTCTGGAGCGTGATGGCCGCCGCCTTGACCGCGGCGATGTCGACGGCCGCGCCGGCCACGAGCGCCTTGGTGAGGCCCTGGCCGATGCGCCGCGCGCGGGCGGCCAGCAGCCGCAGCCACTCGAGGGCCGCCTGCCGCACGGCGGCCGCGTCGGGCCCGCCGAGCGTGGTCAGCGCGACAGTCACGTCGTAGCGCTGCCTGGCCGCCGCCTGGACCGTCACCTGGTCGGTCTGCTGCCGCGCCTCGTCGGCGGTGACCCTGCCGCGCACCCCGGCGAGGAGATCCGCGTCGGGGATGCCGTCGGGCCAGCGGCGCTGGTTGCCGTCGGTCTTGGCGAGCTCGTCGGCCAGCACCCAGATCGTCACCTTGCCCGGCGCGGGCGAGGCGACGTAGGCGTCGTCGACGCCCTCGACGCCGCGGGCGACCGATTCGTACCAGGCGCCGGACAAGCCCACGGCGTAGCGCTCGGGCGCCGCGGCGAGCCGCTCGCGGTAGGCCTTGTCGCCCTCCCCGTCGAGCCGGGCGAGCCCGGCGTAGGTGAGCCCGATGTGGTCGAGGCTGCTGCCCGCGGCGTAGGCCAGCGAGGTCTGGGCCATGGCGTCGGCGATGGCCTGGCGCACGAGCGTCTCGCGCAGCGCCCACAGGCGGGTGAGGCGCCAGGCGGGGTCGGACGGCGAGTCGGTGACGGCCCAGTCGTAGGTCTGCCGCAGCCAGTCGAGACTGCCCCTGTGGACCTCGTCGATCGAGAGCACCAGGCCGGGGACGGCCGGCGGCGACAGCTGCGACAGGTCGATGGCCATCGGTTGCGGGGGTCATGCGGGCTTGGTCGTCGATGCCTGGCCCGCCGGGTGCGCCGGCTTCGTGTAGCGGTGCTTGTGGTCGGCGAGCGAGACGCCGCCGGAGGGCGATCCCTCCGGCTCGTCCGGGACGTCGGCCTGCGCGACGACCGCACCGGCGGCGAAGACGCCCTCGGTGGCGACGATGCGGCCCTTGACGCGCAGCTCGCCGCCGACCCAGACCATCCCGTCGGGAACGTCCTCGGGCGGCCGGGCCTTGCCGCCGTAGAGCGCGGCGAGCGCGACCTGCACCGTGTCGGAGACGGCGATGAGCAGGCACCGCTCGCCGAGAGAGGGCGGCGAGGCGACGACGGCGGCGCCGGCGCGGGGCGCGAAGACCGCCACCCAGCCGGTCAGCTGCGGCTCGCCCTTCGGGCCGAGGTCGAGTCGCACGCGGTAGTCCGGCGCGACGGCCGCCACGCGCCCCAGCCGCAGGCGGTCTCCCTCGCGGCGTTCGAGGTCGCTGACCCGCCGGTGCAGGTCGGCAAGCGCCAGGCCCATCAGCGCGCCTCCGGCGCCGGATAGACCGGTTGCGGCGGCCCGCCGCCGACGGCCGCCGCGACCGCGGCGGGCTCCTCGCGCGGCGCGGCGGCCGGCGGCGCGGCCAGCTCGATGCGGCGCCAGCCGGTGACGGCGACCGCCGTCATGCCGGCGCCGTAGAGCTTCTCCGAGTAGAGGTTCTGCGCCTGGACCTCGGTCCACGCGTCGGCGACCACCACCTGCAGCACGGGCCCTGCGAGGGCGAGCGCCTTGGCGGCGCGCTCCGGCGCCGCGCCTCCGGCCGTCACGATCGTCACGGCGAGCTGCAGCTGGGGCTGGAGGGTCGGCGGCGGCGGGTCCGGCAGCGGGCGGGCCGCGCCCGCTGCCCGCTGGCGCTCCTCGGGCGCGAGCAGCTCGCCGGCCGTCCAGCCGGCGCGCGAGATCCCCTCGGGCGGCAGGCGCAGCTGCAGCAGGCTCACCATCGCCGCCGGGGGCGCGAAGGAGGCGCGCCTGGCCGAGAGCGCCGGGTCCCAGGCGCCGTCCCAGACCTGCGCCGTCTGGATGCCGCCGATGGCCTCGAGGCGCGCGGCCAGACGGGCCAGCACCTCGTCGATCACCGGGCGCCTCCGGCCAGGTGGCCTTCCACCCAGCCCTCCACGGCGTCGAGCAGCATGCGCCGCTCCGCCTCGCCGATCCCCAGGTAGGGCCGCGCGGGGATCTCGGCCCGCCGGCGGAACACCATCTCCCCGCCGGGCCCGGGCCAGGCCAGCAGCGGCGCGCCCAGGATGGTCCCGCCGCGCTGGTGGATGCGGGCGTAGGCCAGCGGGCTCCCCCACTCGGCGGCGCCGGAGGCCGCGCGGCCGACCAGCGAGTCGCTCAGGCCGCCGTCGAGGTTGAGCAGCGGCTGGCCGCGCGGCGTCCGGCGCGGCGCCCACGGGGCGCCGTCGGGCGCCGGGCCGCCGGCCAGGATGCGCTCGGCGGTGGCGCTCTCGCCCGCCTGGGCGAGAGCTGCGAGCAGCCCGCCGTCAGGCGCGGCCGCGGCGCGGCGGAGCGTCTCCTGAACAGCCTCCAGCTCCGCCAGCTCGACCGTGACCGCGTCGCCGGCCATCAGACGATCCCCGCCGAGCTGCCCCGCCGCCACAGCCGGCGCGGCGAGTGCGTGACGACGGCCGCGCCCTGCATGGTGCGGGCGTTGGCCTCGCCGTCGGCGTCCGTGTCGGCGCCGCTCAGCCGGTAGGCGCCCCTGGCCACCTGGTCGATCCGCTTCTCGGCGGCCGCCGCGCGGTCGGCGATCAGGTCGGTCATCGGACCGCTGTCCTCGGCCAGCTCGGCGTGCACCAGGCGCGCCACGTCGCGCCCCAGCCAGGCGGGCGGCTCGGCCAGCGGCACGGCGTAGCTCGTCCTCAGGCGCGCGTCGACGCGTTCGGCCACGTCGGCGATGGCGCGCCCGACCCGCTCGCGGTCGATCCCGTCGGCCGCCTCCGGGTCGGGAGCCGCGACGCGCAGGGCGGCCGCGCCGAGGACCTCGACGGCGCCGTCGACCGTCAGATACTCGGTCGCCACGCCCTACGGCCCCTCCCGCGGCTCGAGCTCGCGCGCCTTCGCGCGCCAGCCGTCCGGTCCGTCGATGCGCTCGCGCAGGCCCTCGTCGACGTCCAGCGCCTCGAGGTCACCCCAGGCGAGCGCGCGGAGGTCCGCGATGCCGGCCGCGGCGAGCCGCTCGGCCGTGGCCGGGCCGACGCCGCTCACGTCGGTCACCGGGCGCCGCGGCGGCTCCGGGGAGTTGCCTGCCGGCCGCTCCAGCGCGGCCGCCGCGGCGGGCGCCGGCTCGGCCGCGCCGCTTGCGACGAGCTCGGCGGCCGCCGCGTCGGGGACCTCGACCACGTCGCCCGGCGCGATGAACGCCCGCCCCCACGCGATCGCCGTCACGGCCCGGATGCGCGGCATGGGCCCTAGCCGATCACCGTCCGCAGCAGGTAGCCGGCGTCCCTGCCCACGACCTCGGCGGTGTACTCCTCGCAGACCGGGTAGAGCCACGAGTTGACGTCGCGGTCGTAGTAGGGCTGCTCGACGAAGGGCGTGCCGGTGAGCGTGTAGGTGTAGGCGAAGGTCGGCTCGGTCCGCGCGAGCGTGCCCGGCCGCGTGTAGCAGATAACGACGTGCTTGCCCCACACGTCCGAGGGGTTGCCGGCCTCGTCGACCGTGATGGCGTCGCCGACCGCCACCTTCTCGACGTCCCACAGCCGCGCCAGGTCCTTCTTGTCGGCGATCTGCTTGCCCTCGCCCGCATAGCGGATCTGCTGCAGGGTGAGCTTGTGGGCGCGGACCACCGAGTAGACCGACCCGCCCATGGCGACCAGGTTGGGCCGCAGGCCAATGGCCGCGCGCACCGTCTCGACGCCCTTGAGGATGGCGGCCGTCGGGTTCGAGTCGTCGCTGTCCCAGCGCGCGTCGCCGGGGGCGACCGTCACGACGTGGCCGGGCGCGTAGCTGGCCGCGGCCGTGACGAGCTCGGCGGTCTCGATCTCGCGCTCGAGCGAGATCAGCTGCTGGACCCCGCTGACGGTGTGCTGGCCCAGGTCGACCCCCGGCTCGCGCATCGCCTCCTGGGCCAGCTCGACGGGCGAGAGTCCCATCAGGCGGTGCTGGGCGACGGCGAACTTTTCGCCCTCGTAGCCGAACTGGATCCGCTCGGTCTTCGCGCCCGGGGCGCGGCGGGTGTTGATCCGGCGGAAGCTCGTGCGGTCGAACTCGATCCGCTGGCCGCCGCGCAGATCGCTGTAGACGCGCGGGGCGATCTCGGCCGCGATGTGCGGCGCGTGCCGGTAGCCGCGCGCCGCGGTCGAGAGGACCGGGTCGACCACGCGGGCCTGGGCCGTGGACATCTGCGCCGCGTCGGCGGCATTCAGAGCGATCGTCATGGCTTCGTTTCTTTCCCCTACGGCGTCAGGAGCACCGGCACGGTCTCGCCGGCGGCGCTGGCTGCGGCCAGCACGTAGCCGGCCACCGGGTTGGACGAGTTGCGCGCCGGCTTGATTGCCCGCCCCTGGGCGTCGGCCTCGACCGCCTGCGCGCCCTCGACGAGCGCGATCGCCGCGCCGGCTTCGACGAGCACGATTCCCAGCACGTCGACCGGGACCAGCTCGCCGGCGGCAACCGAGCGGACGCGGCAGACGCCGAGCGGCCGGTCGCCCACTCCGCAGCGCGCGCCGTCGTGGCGCACGAAGCGCCGGAAGATCTCCTGCGCGCCGGCGCGCTCGGCCGTGACGGTCAGCAGCGGCCGCGTGGTCGCCGTGTTGACGATGACGCCGGCCATCAGGCGTTCTCCTCACCCGGCCGGATGGCCAGCTCGACCACCGCGTCGCGGTAGGAGATGTTGCGCTCCTGCGCGTGCCGCGCGATCTGCGCGTGGAGCGCCAGCCGCTCCTCGGTCGGCGGCAGCGCGTCGGCGGGCTGGCGGAAGGCCGGGACGCCCGCGGGGCGCCGCGCCGGGGTCCCGCGCGGGCCGGTGCGCCGCGTCAGCGGCGAGCCGCCCTGGTCGCCGCCGCCCGACAGATACGCCTCGAAGGCCCGCAGGCCCGCGACCGGGCCGGCCTGGTGCGTCGCGATCGCCGAGAGGTGATACTCGCGCTGGGCCGGCGCGATCCGGCCGGCGGCCACCGCGGCCTCGACCGCCCGCGCGGCGGCCTGCTGCTCCTGGAGGGCCAGCTCCCCCTCGCGGCGGGTCAGCTCGGCCTCGCGCTCGGCCAGCGTCCGCCTCGGCCGCCGGGCGTTCGGAGAAACCCTCAGCGGCAGGTTCGGGTTGTTGACCAGCGCCACCGACGAGAGGCCGACCACCGACTCGCCGTCGTCGCCCAGCGCCAGCGCGGGGGAGAGATAGCGGTAGGCGCCGTCGGTGACCTTCTGCCGGGCGGCGGCGTTGAACTCGAGGTCGGCCGTCAGGCCGCCCTCGCCGTCCACCCGCGCGTTGCGCACCCAGCCCTGCGCCTCGGTCGAGCCGGTGTGGGCGCGCGAGCCGGGCTCGGAGTGATGGTCGAAGTCGATGCGCGGGGCCACCGCCTGCGCGTTGATCGCCCTGGCCAGCTCCTCGACGTCGTCGACCACGTGCGAGCGGCCGTCGAGCGTGGGCAGCCGGCCGTCGTCGCCCGGCGGCGGGACGACCTGCGCGGTCAGCGACGTGGCCTGGCTCTGGAGCGCCGGCAGCGACGTGGTGAGCGCGGCCAGCGCGACGTTCGCGGTTGCGCTACTCATGGGCTTTCCCTTCCATGGCTGCAGTGTAGAGCCGGCGCAGGGCGGCGATTAGACTAGTCGCGCCGTGCTATACTGGGTGCGTCTCCCCCTGCGAGAGGAACAGAGTCCGCGTAAGCCCTCTCGCCTCGTCGGTTGGGCGCCGGGGGGAGACCCCTCCTCACCCCTTTGGGTGCAACGTCTTCAACACCAGACTCCCGCCGTTCCTTGAGATCGCAAGAAACCAGCGCTCGCCTGGCGCGCTGACCTCCCATTCCAGTTCGCCCTCAACCCGAGTCACCTGAGCGTCGCGATGGCTGAGCAGCCGGCGAACCTCCCGATAGTCCTCCGTTCGCACGGCGCCCTTCGGCGATCCGGGCGCCCGGTGGATGCCGTGAGCCTTGGCCTGCTTGAGGGCCGTCGCCAGCTGGATGCGCAGCAACTCCGGCGCGGCCGCCGCGTCCCCCGGCAGAACGCCCGGCGGCACGACGGCGACCGGCGTCTCCGCCGCGAAGCGCGGCGGGTAGGTGTCGAGCCGCAGCTTCGTCTTCGGCGGCTCCATGAACGAGCGGAACGTGTCGCTCTGGAGGTGCGCGGCGATGCGCCGCTCGACCAGGCGCGTCCGCTCGGCCAGCGGCACCTCGGCCCAGGCGTTCGGCCGCCCCGAGCGCACGGACCGCCCCTGGAGGATGCCGTCGAGATGGTCGGTGACGGCCCGGTTGAGCCCGTCCATGCGGAACGCGCCGACGTTGTAGTCCCAGCCGGGGTCGATGCCCGCGGTGCGGCGGATCCGCTTGGTCCGGATCTCGCCCGTGCGCGGGTCGGCGATCTCGATCTCGTCGCGCGTGGTCGCCGTCGGCGGCGCCTTCGCCGACGGCCCGCCGCGCCGCTCGGCCTCCTGGCGGGTGATGACCACCGCCCGGCAGCGGCAGCCCCAGCCGTTCGGCGGCCAGTGCGTGCGCCACCACGGGTCGGAGGCCGGCAGGATCGTCGGCTGCCCGGCCCATGCCTCGTGCTCGGGCCGGTGCGCCTCGGAGGGCCCGAGGGCGTACCGGACGAACCACTGGCCTGGCGCGCGCCGCTCGGCCGCGACCGCCCGGTCCCAGCGCCCGGCGGCCGCGGCCGTGCGGCCGTTGATGCGGTAGATGCGGGCGAGCCGCGTGGGGATGTCGCCCCCGGCGCGGGGCGGCGCCCAGCCGGCCCTGGCCAGCCGGCCGGCCAAGCCGGCGACGAACGCCTGGCGCGTCTCGCCCCGCGCGGCCGAGCGCACCAGCGCGCGGTGGACCAGGGCCACCAGGTCGTCTCTGTCGAGCCAGGCGGCGGTGAACGCGGCCGCGTGCTCCTCGCGCCAGACGTCGGTGTAGTGCGTCGATGGCGTGCGCCGCTTGAGGCGCAGGAAGCGGGCGGCGGCCTTCGAGAGCGGCGGGCCAGCGCCGCCGAGCGCGTGGAGCGCCGGCTCGCCTTCCGCCGGCTCGCCGTCGATCTCGGCCGCGACGCGCGCCCGCAGCAGGTGCAGGGCGAGGTCGTCGACGAGCGCTTCCGGCAGTGCCGCCTCGCCGGCGCGGCGCACCAGCCCGGCCGGGTCCGCCGCCTCGCGCGCGGCGGCCACCACCGGCGCCGTCTGCGCGCGGGCCAGCTCGCGCCAGCGGCCCGGCGTGCGGGCCTGCAGCGCCGGCCCGGGGTCGCCCTCGTCGTCGTCGAGCTCGTCGTCGTCGTCGGCCTCCCGCCTCGCCCGCGGGCGCGCCGGCCGGCCGGTCATCCCGGCCGGAACGCCGGTGAGGACCGCCTCGCCCTCGCGCGGGGCGGGGATGCCCATCCGCTCGCGCACCCAGTCGGCCGGGACCTCGAGCCCGGCGCGGGCCAGCGCGGCAACCGCCTGGTGGTCGAACTCGCGCTCGCTCGGCGGCGGCCCGACGCGCGGCCAGCCGGCGGGCCGGCGGCCGAAGTTGAGCGCCGCATACCAGGCGGCGAGCGTGCGGCTGAGCGTCGCGCCGACCTGGCGGATGTCGTCGTCGAGCAGGTCCGCGCGCACCTCGGCATGGACCGCGGCCTGGCCCAGCGACGAGCCGTCGTCGGTCGTCATCGTCTGGCCCAGGACCGCCTTCGAGGTCTGCTGGTCGCACCAGGCGGCCATGCGCTCGAAGAGCCCCGCCGTGCGCCCGCCCCGGCTCGCGGACTCGATCATCTCGATCTGCATCGACTCGGGGATCACGCAGCCGGCGTCGGAGGCCAGCGTGGCGATGGCCTGGACCAGGGTCTGGATGTCGCGGTCGGTGGCGTGCTGGCCGTAGCGGCCGACCCGGACCGGCAGGCCGTAGATCTCGGCGAACGACCACCAGTCGCGCACCGCCGCCGACTTGAGCAGCCACAAGGTGGCGACGACGTAGGCCAGTCCGCCGCGCACGGCCAGGCCGGCCTTGCTCCGGTGGACGTGCCAGATGTGCTTGCCGGGCTGGAGGGGCTGGGCGTCGAGGCCCCAGCCGGCCGCCCCCAGGGGGCCGGCCGGGCCGGGGGGTCTGGCCTTGCCGGCGTCGCCGCCGCCGATGAGCAGGGGCGTCTCGCCGTCGTCGGCCAGCGCGATCCAGCGCGGGTCGATGCGGTGGTAGCCGGCCGGCCGCCAGCGGCCGCCGCGCCGCGCCCAGACCACCTCGACGCAGGCGAGACCCTTGCCCACGGCGTCGAGCAGGTCGAGCACCAGCCCGTGAAACCCCGCCTCGTGGAGAACGTCCGTGCGCAGCGCGTCGGCCAGCCGCACGTCGGCCGCCGCGGGTGAGGCGGCCAGCGCGTCGAGCGGGCGGGCGGCGGCGCCCAGCGCCCGCTGCTGCAGGACGGCGCGGTAGTGCGCGTCGCGCTCCTCGATCTCCTCGGCGAGCTCGAAGTAGTCCGGGCACCAGGTCCCCTGGGCGACGGCCCGGTAGATCGCCCGCAGCCGGTCGGGGGTCAGGTCGGAGACGACCGAGCGCCACTGCTGCGCCCGGCGGAGGCCGACCAGCGCCGGCCGCGCCGTGCGTTCGGCCAACTCGCCGACGGTCAGCCGCGCCGGGCGGCCGTCGGGGCCCAGGATCTCAGGCACGGGGGCAGTCCACCCCCAGCATCGCCGCGCCGATCTGCGTCGCCAGCCGCTGGACCACGCTCAGCGGCGCATCCATCGCGCGGTCCTTGAGTCGCGCCCGCAGCTGCTGCCAGACAGGCGTCGGGCGCAGGGCGTCGAGCAGCTCGTGTCCCTGCCAGGTGAGCGACCTGACCAGCCAGGCGAGCTCGCCGGGGGTCGACAGGTCCACCGCCTCGAGACAGCCCGCCTCGGCCAGCAGCTTGACGTGGTAGGCGACCACGTCGGGCGCATGTCCGGGCGCCCGGATCGCCGTCGGCGTCGTCCCGTCGGCGCGCTGCTCGGCCTCCAGAAGGATCGTCCGGATCAGGTCCAGCTTGCGCTTCATGCCTTCCTCCCCCCTCCCCGGCAGCTCAGCACAGCCCGCCCGGCTGGCGGCGCATCGAGGCCCCGCCGTGGCGGGGATTGAGCGCCGTCAGCCGCGCGTTCCACTCGTCGGCCGGCCGCTGGCGGCTGTCGACCCGGTGGAGGGCGTAGACGGCCGGCGCGCTCGCGGCGGCGGCCACGGCCAGGGCCAGCGCCCAGAAGCGGTCCGCGTGGCCGTCGGCGGTGCGGCCGGCCACCAGCCGCGGCGCGCCGGTCGGCCCCGCCTCGGCGCGCACGGCGTGCAGGTCCCGGCGGAGCGCGTCGTCGTCGGGCGGGATGCGGAGCCTGTGGTCCTCGAGCGTCTCGCGCAGCGCGGTGGCCAGGTCGAGCCGCCGCGGGCCGGTCAGCAGGACCCCCTCGACGCGGTGGCGCCCGTGCGCCCGCTGCCAGTCCTCGACCAGGGCCTCGCCCATGCCGGTCTGGTCGACCGCGACGCGCACCGGCCGGTAGCGGGTGACCAGCTCGGCGACGATGGCCGACTGCTCGGCGAAGGGGATGTTGCGCTCGGCGCGCAGCTCGCGCACCCAGCGGACGTCGCCGACGAGCTCGACGGCAGCCGCCACCCACAGGTCCTGTCGGCGCGCGATGTCGACGCCGACGAACGTCCGCCCGCCGGCCCAGCCGGCCGGGTCGCCCGCCTCGGCGTGCTCGGCGTCCCGGAGGAGCGACCACTCCAGCCAGGCGCCGCCCCCGGCGCTGGGGACGCAGTCGAGTTCCTCGTCGGCGTCGGCGCCGTACTCCGCGCGGGTGGTCCTGACCCACTCGGCCTCGGCCGCCTCGGACCAGGCCTGCCCCGTCACCGCGCAGATGCGGCGGTAGAGCCCGTCGGCCACGGCCCGGGCGAAGGTCACCTTGTGGGCCGAGCCGGGCGTGCGGCCCTCGCGCACGTCGCGCAGCAGGGCGGCGAAGGGCGAGGCCGAGCCGTTGTGCGTGGAGATGACGCGCACCGTCCCGCCCCAGATGCGGAAGGCGAGCACCGCCTTGAGCACGGCCGGCAGGTCGTCGACGAAGGCCGCCTCGTCGAGGATGGCCCGGTCGCCGGGCCGGCCCTTGGAGCGGAAGCCGCGCGGCGAGCTGGTCATGGCCACGATCTGGTGGCCGCTGGCCAGCCGCAGGCGGAACGCCTGGGCGGTGTCGCCGCCGTCGAGCTCGATCAGCGTCTCGTCGACGGCCGCGGCCGCCTTCTGGAGGCGCTCGGCCCACTCGGCGCAGTCGTCGATGAACGTGCGCGTCATCTCGTGCGCGTAGGCTTGGTAGTAGACGTTGCCGCCGGCGTCTCCCTCGACGCCGGCGTGCATCACGGCGTCGTAGGCCTCGGCCCAGGAGATGCCGATGCGGCGCGACTTCTCGATGATCTTGAGCGGCGCGGGGTCCTGCACCCAGCGGGTCTGGTAGGGGAGCAGCGTGCGCGGGGCGCCCATCGCTACGCCCCCCCGCCGGCGCTCCCTCGACGGCGGCGCGGATCAGCGCCGCCGCGTCCGGCGAGAGTCCCTGTTGGCGGGCGGCCTGCTCGGCGGCGCCGGCCGCCTGGGCGGCGACCTCCTCGCGCAGGGCCCGCTCGCGCGCGGCGCTCAGCTGCGAGGCGCGCTCGAGGCGCTGCATCGAGAGGGCGAGCTGCTGCACGGTCTCGGCGCCGACCTCCTCGCCGCGGATGGCCTTGAACGAGATGTCGAAGACCAGCGTGCGCAGCATCTCGATGGTGTAGGCGCCGACGTTGCCCGTCGCCGCCTCGCCGATGCGGGCGGTCCACGCATCGGCGACCTCGCGCGCCTCGCGGATGCGGCTGCCCACCGCCTCCATGCGGCTGGCGTAGCGGTTGAGGCTCGAGCGCGAGACCGGCGGCTCGCCGGCCGATGCGAGCAGCCCGGCGAGCTGGTCGAGGATGGCCTTCTGCGGCACGCCGGCGCGCAGCAGCTCGTCGAGCCGCGCCTTGATCTCGGCGGGCAGCTGCTGGATGCGGCTCATGCGCCCGCGCGTCGGGCCTGAGGCGGGCATCGCGGCCTCAGTCGGCGACCAGGCGCCGCGGCGTCACCCCCGAGACCTCCGTGCGCCCCTCGGCCACGTCGCGGCCGCGGGCGGTGATGGCGACGCGCCGCACGGGGCCGCCGCCCGACGAGGCGAGCTCGGTCTGGCGGACCAGGCCCTGCTCGGCCAGCCAGTCGAGCGACTGGTGCACCTGCTCGCGCGTGCACGAGAGGCCCCAGTGCTCCAGCCCGCTCCGCAGCAGCCGGTCGTTGGCCACGCCCTGGCCCTCGGCCGTGATGCGCAGGATGACCAGCCGGCGCTCACGCTCGGCGAACTCGTGGTAGGACTTGGCCATCAGGTCTCGGAACGGGAGCGCGAGTCCACCGCGAAGAGGAACCGCTCGTGGCGGTCCACGGTGCGCAGCAGGGCGTCGGTGCGCTCCCGCATCACCTTTATGTCGCCGCCCACCTGCGCCACGCTGACGGCGAGCTGGCTGTTCTGGCGGACGAGCTCCCGCAGGTCGCTCGGCAGCGACCGCTGGGCCTCGGCGAGGGCCGCGATCTGCGCGCGGTGCCCGATGACGGCCGTGATCAGCCAGCCCACGGCCGGCGCGACGATCGCGACGACGAGACCGACGGCCCAGACGACCAGCTCGGTCAGCTCCACGGCGGGCCCTCCGTCATCGCCGGATCGAGCAGCTCCACGCTCATGGGGCCCTCACAGCCGACGCAGGCGCCGCACGCCGAGCACCCGGCTCGTCGGGAACGACTTGACCGACACGCGGTCGCCCTGGTTGCCGCCGAGCACCCTGATGCGCGCGGCCGACGCACCTGGCGCCTCGGCCACGAATCCCACGTGCCCGGGCGCGGCGATCACGTCCGGCCCCGGCTGCCGCCCCCCGCCGCGCATGAGCACGACGACGTCGCCCGCGCGGATGTCCGCCGGGTTGTCCACCGGCGCGCCGACCCGCAGCCAGCTCCGGGCCCTCAGGGACTTGCTCCGCTGATACCCGGCGAGCCAGGCGCAGTAGTTGGCGAACCCCGAGCACCACGGGATCTCGTCGCTGTCCGCCGGTTCGTGGTCGAGCTTGAGCATCGCGACGATCTGCGGGTTGTGCGCCGCCCCCGCGAGCTCCTTCATGCCGACGAAGCGCCGCGCGATGCTGAACGGCGCCAGGCCGTCGCCCGCCGGCGACTCCGAGCGTGCCGCGGGCCCGCTGCGGCCCGCTGCCGCGATGGCCTCGGCGTCCTCGATTGCCACCCGCGCCTTGCGCAGGGCGTCCCGCAGAGTCATTACAGCCCCTCCCGCGCGGCCATCGTGGCGTGCGCGCTGTCCTGGGTGCGGCTCGACCCGAGCCAGTAGCTGATGGCCATGCCCGCCGAGGGCCCGAGAGACCCATAGACCATCAGGGTGAGCTCGTTCGTCTCCCCGCCGTGGACCAGCAGCCAGACCGAAACGCCGATCGACGGGCGCGAGGTGCGCCGCGTCGACCTCGAGCAGGGCATCCACAGCATCGGCGGGACGGACGTGCTGGCCGAGATGCGCGAGGCGCTGCGCGGGTAGGAAGCGGAGGACCCGATGAGCGAGAACGAGAAGCTGACCGTCTCCCTGAAGCGCCCCCTCACGGTGGATGGCAAGACGCTCTCCACGCTCGAGCTGCGCCGGCCCCTGGTGCGCGACCTGATCGCGGCCGACCGGCAGCAGCGCGCCTCCGGCCCGGTCGCGGGCGACGCGGCGCTGCTGGCCGAGATCGCCGGCGTCCCGTTCGCCGAATTCGGCAGCATGGACGCCGTCGACTACAACCACGCGCTGCGCGAGGCGATCGCCGGCGGTTTTTTCGGCGTCGAGAAGAAGTCCGCCGCGACGTCCTGATCCTCAACAGCTGGACGCGCTGGGGCCTGGCCGAGATCCTCGAGCTGCCGGCCGACGAGCTCGACGCCTGGCTCGGCGAGCTGGCCCGGCTCCACCCGGCGCGCAAGAGCAGGGCGCGCAAGAAGGCGTGAGGTAGATGGCCACCCTGCGCGCCAGTCTCCGTCTCACCGCCGACACCCGGCGCTACCGCTCCGCCCTCGATCAGGCCACGGCCGGCGCCGGCCGGGTGCGGGCCTCCGCGCTCCGGATGGCCACGGGCGGCACGTCCGCGCTGGCCCGGCTCACCCGGGGCGCGGGGAGCGCCAGGCAGGCGCTGGGGCGGGCCGGGCGCGCGGCCGCGCCCGTCGGCTCCGCCCTCCAGCGCGCCAGCCAGACCGGCGGCCGCGCACTGCAGGGCCTCACCCGGCGGGCCGGCGCGCTGCGCCGCGAGCTCGCCGAGGTGCGCGCCGAGAGCCGCCGCGCCGGGGGCGCGCTCGGCGGCCTCGGCGGCCGGCTGGCCGGCCTCGCCGGGGTCGGCTCGCTGGGGCTCACGACCAGCCGCCTGGTCTCGATGGACACGGAGCTGCGGCGCCTGGTCGCCTACCGCGACGGCGGCCCGGAGGACGTCGCCGCGCTCCGCAAGGCGACCTATGAGGTCGGGGCGGCGCGGGGCGTGGACGCCGTCGAGCTCGTCGCGGCCCTCTCGTCCGCGCAGGGCCGCGGGCAGACGCTCGACGCCAGCCATCTCGACACGCTGGCCGACTTCATGGTTCTGACCGGCGCCGGGGGCGAGGAGACCGGCCGCGTGGCGGCGGACCTCCAGCGGCTCGGCGGCGACATGCGGGCCAGCATGGCCATCCTCTCGCAGCAGGTCGGCGCCGAGGGTGGCTTCTCGATGAAGGGGATCGCCACCGAGATCCCGCGCTTGGTGGCGTCGGTCGCCGGCTGGGGCGACGTGCGGCAGATGGCCGTGCTCACCAACCTGGCCTCGTTCAGCCGGGCGAGCGCGGCCGAGGGCGCCAGCGCGGTCGAGGCGCTCAAGCGCGACCTGGTCGTCGCCGCCGACGAGATCAAGCAGCGGTTCGGGGTGGACGTCCTGACCGAAGACGGCAAGCTGCGCTCGGACCTCAGCCAGGCGCTGCTTGACATCGGCGCGGCGGCCGGGAAAGTCGAGGAGCTGAACGAGGTCTTCACCGCGGAGACAGCCAGGACACTGGAACAGCTCCTGCCCGACATGGAGGAGAACCGGCGCAAGATCGCCAAGTGGGCCTCGGACGAGGTCGACATGGACGTGTTCGACCGGCGCATCGAGGGTGTGGCCGGCGCCATCGAGTTCGGCGCCCGGGCGTTGCGGATGCACGTCGAGGGGATCGTCGCCGGCTTCGCCCGCACCGAGCTCGGTCGGCTCGGGGGCCTGCTCTTCGAGTTCCAGACAGGGCTCGTCTCGACGGTTACCGCCTTCGCCACGGCCGGCTGGGTGCTCAAGTCGAGCGGGCTCTGGGACTGGGGGAAGCGCCGCGCAGGAGGAACCTGGGCGCGGTTCGGGCGCGGGCGTCGCGGCCTCCGGCGGCGGCCTGCCCGCCTCCGCGGCCGGCTCGCTGTCGGTCGCCACGCTCTATGCCCAGCGCCTCGTCGCCGGAACCGGCGGCGGCGCCGGCCAGACGCGGCCGTCAGGCGGGCGCGGCGGCGCGGTCGTGCTGGGCCCCGACGGGCGGCCGGCGGCGCGCCAGGCGCCACCCTCCCGCCCGGCAGTCAAAGCCCCCACGGCGCTGCAGCGGGCGAGCGGCGTCGTCCGCGCGCTGCCGCGCCTGGGCGTCGGCGTCGTCAGGCGCCACCCGGTCGCTGCCGGCCTGTTGGCGACGCAGGCGGCCGGATCGGCGCTGGCGGCCGGCGACGCACGCAGCGCGGGGACCGAAGCGGCCGGCCTGGCCGGCGGCCTCGGCGGGGCGGCCGCAGGCGCGGCGCTGGGAACACTCGTCGCCGGACCAGTTGGGACGGTGCTCGGCAGCCTGATCGGCGGGCTCGCGGGCGACGCGCTGGCGCGGGCGGCCGGGCGCACCCTGTTCGCCGGTCCCGCCGAGGGCGCGCTCGAGGGCGGCGCCGGCGCGGACGGCGTGGCGGGATCCGGCGCGGACGAGAGATTGGAGCCGCGGGCGCCCACCTCCGCCCGCGCGGCGAGCAGGCGGCGCGAGCTGGCCGTGCGCGAGGGGATGGGCGCCGGCGAGGCTGCCGAGCTGCGCGCCGGCGGCAGACCAGCCCTGCCGCCGGCGCCGCGGGTGCTCGTCGAGGGTCCGCTCCTCACGCGCGGCGACGAGCACATCTCCATCCAGATCGCCACCGCCAACAGCGATCCCGAGGAGGTGGGGCGCGTTGTCAACCGCGCCATCCGGCGCGAGCGGGAGCGCCAGCGGCGCGAGGAGCAGCGCCTGCTCGATACCGTCGTTGCCGACCTCTCGCCCGACCCGGCCTACTGATGCAGATCCAGATCGGAGACGTGCGCTTCGACGCGCGCAACCTCGCGGCGCACGAGACCGAGCGGATCCGCGCCCGGCGCTGGACGCCCAGGGCGCGCCGCGGCCAGCCGCCGGCGCTCGAAGACCTGGGGCGCGAGGCCGAGACACTGCGGCTCATGGGTCAGATCCCGATCCGGACCGCCCGGGACCGGCGGCGACTCGACGGCCTGCGCCAGGCGGCGGGCCTGACCCGCGCGGCGGCGGCGGGCGAGCGCGAGCAGCCCGCCAAGGCCCTGCCGCTCTTCGCGCCGGGCCCTTCGGGTGCCGTGCACCTCGGTTGGTGGGCCGTCACCGAGCTCACCGCGACCGAGCGCCAGCTGCGGACCGACGAGGGCATCCCAACCGTGATCGAGTTCACGCTCACCCTGCTGGAGCACGCCGACCAGCCCGCAGAGGACGCATGATCGCGATCGTCACAGTTCAGGGCGACCAGCTCGACGCGCTGCTCGCCGAACACTACGGGGCGCACCGGCTGAGCGACGCGCTGGCCGCCGTGCTCGCCGACCCGCGCAACCTCGAGCTGGCCCGGCATGGTCCCGTTCTGCCCGGTGGGCTGCGCATCGTCCTGCCGGAGATCCCACCGGCGGCGCCACCCGGCGCGGAGCTCTGGCAGTGAACCTCGCCATCGACCTGGTCATCGACGGCACCTCCCGGCCGGCCCTCGCGCGCAGCCTGCAATCGCTGCAGCTCACCGAGAGCCACGGCGACGTGGAGGACTCGGCGACCATCGTGCTGGGGTTGCCACCGCGCCGGCTCACGAGCATCCCCCGGCGCGGTGTGCGCCTGGCGATCACCGTCGCGATGGGCGAGAGACCGGCCGTGCCTCTCGGGCACGCGCTCTACGTCACGGCCGTCGCCGGTGACGACCAGGCCGGCACGGTGACCATTGAGGCCGCCAGCGTGCCGCCCGCCTCGCCCCTGCACGCCCCGCGAGACGCGTCCTGGCACGAACACACCGTCGGCGCCATCGCAAGCGCGATCGCTTCGCGCGCGGGCTGGACGGCCGCCGTTGCGCCCGCGCTGGCGACCATCGAGCCATCCAATCCACTACAATCCGGTGAGAGCGACTTGCAGTTCCTGCGGCGTCTGGTGCGGCGCCTGGGCGGGCGGCTCGTGATTCAGGGGGATCACCTGGTGGTGGTTGATGACAGCTCGGCGCAGTCGGCCATCGGTAGGCCGCTGCCCGCCGTCACCCTGGGGCCGCGGGACCTGTGGGCGAGCTGGCGCCTGTCCGAGCGGCCGCGGGTCGCCTCTGTCGAGGCCTCCTACCTGGACGAGGACGGCGCGATCGACAAGGTGGCGGTGGGTGAAGGCCAGCCGCTCTCGCGGCTCCCGGGCGTCTACAACACGGCCGCCGAGGCGACCGCCGCCGCGAAAAGCAGGCTCGCCGCGCGGCAGACGCTCGTTGAGGTGGTCGCTGAAACAGGACTCACCCCGGCCGCGCGGCCGTTCCACCCGTTGCGTCTCCCTGAGGGCGCCGTCCCGATCGACAGCCAACTCCGCATCGTCCGCGTCGCGCACTCGGCGCCAGAGGACGAGCCGGCGACCACCACCATCACCGCGCGCGGCGACGCACCGAGGACTTGATGTTGGTCAGGCCCGATCTCATTAAGACCGCACACACCGGGCGGCCCCAATCTCATTAAGGCTACCCGCCAGATCCCGTCACTTCCCGCCAGATCCCGGCTTTCCGGATCACGGTCTTTCGCATGATCTGGGACTCCGTCTTTCGCATTCCTCAAGTTTCGGCGCCCGCTGACTGAAGCGCCAGACCTCGCGTCCCGTCGAGATATCGATCGCACGCAGCTCGGTGAGGTCGCCCTCTTCCTCCAACCCGGGCTCGGGGATCGTGAACCGCGGGCCCGTGCCGGTGATGGAGCGGTCGTTGGCCGTCTGGTTCAAGCAGGACCGATTGAACGGGATGTAGAGCAGTTGGGTCTCGGGGCTGTAGGACCAGGACCAATACCCCTTCACGTTGTGTCCGCAGATGATGTACTGCTCGCCGATCTCCCGGGCCACGAGGTCCATGTTGATCTGGACTTGGCCGGTCTCGACATCGATGTCGCTGATGACGAACCGCTCGGTCGAGGTGAACGGAATCGGGTCGGCCCACAGGAACTCGCCGGTCTGGCGGTCGTTGACGAACAGTCCACCGGGCTCTCCCATCGTCACGACGACCTTGCGCTCCTGCGGGGTCCCGGCCACCGCGGGATTGATCCACCTGACAGCATCGGGGTCCGGGTTCACGACGATGTCGATCAGCGTCCGCTCTTGAACGAAATCGTGGTCCCAGTCGTCACACGGCAGGTGCTGGTAGTACCAGTCCATGGCCCCGGTGTCTACGGCCAGGGCGACCGTCGAATTGGAATAGAGCTCGCACGGCGTGCGGTCGCCGACGTCCCATGTGCCGCGACGCACGATCCGCGTGAAGGGTGACGGCACAGCAATGCCCCAGTAGTTGAGACCCAGCTCGGGGTCGTAGCTGCCCGGAACCCCCCACGGAGAGACGTGCACCCGCCGCGCGGTCGGTACGTTGCCCCACGTCGCCCCGCCGGGATCGTCGGCGCCGGCCGCCGTGTAGAAGCGCCACTCCTCCTGGCCGGTGTCGGCGCTATATCCCGAGATGAAGCAGCGCGCCTCGCCGCCGCTGCCGCACGCGCGTCCGGTCAGGACCCGTCCATCGACGATCATGGCCCCCGAGGAGTGCGTCACACCGTCGCGGTAGTCGGCCATCCGGCTTTCCCAGTTCAGCGCACCCGTACGCGCATCCACAGCGACCAGGTGCGAATCGCCGGTCAGATGGAGGATGTTGTGGCCGTAGATCGCCAGGCTGCGGGTCCGATCGCCCAGGCGCGCGTACTCGCGGATATCGGCGGGCAACTCCCTCTCGTAGTCCCAGATCAGGTCTCCCGTCGCGGCGTCCAGCGCCTGCAGGTGATCGCCGCCCGGGTGCGCGACATACATCACACCGTCGTAGACGAGCGGCCTCAACTGCATCGGGCCCTCGTCCATCGCGCGCATCCAGGCCAGCTTCAGATCACCCACGTTGTTGCGGTTGATCTCGTCGAGCGGGCTGAAGGCGTGATGGTCGTAGGTCCGATGGACCAGGAGCCAGTCCTCAGGGTCGGGATCCCGCAGCATCGCATCGGTCACGGGGACGAACTCCTCCGGGGTGCGTGACTGTGCTTCGAGAGACTGGAGCTGACCGAGAGACACCACCGTCAGCAAGACTGCCAACGATACCGTCCGCTTCTGATTCGCCATTCGTCCCATATCCTTTCCGGAAGACACGCGCTTCACTCTACCGGTTCCTTGACGAGCCTGGATTTCTCGCCAGTCTTGTAGCAGGAGGCTGCCTGTGATGGCGTAACGTGTTGTCGGGCCAGGCACTTGAGCCATTCAGGGAGGCCGCCTCCCGCGTACACAGTCTACGCCGCTTCAGCTTGCGTTTCCACAGGTGGGCCGTCGCCGTGCGCCGGCCCGTCTTGACGCAGGTGCGTCCGAATCGCCCTGACCAGCCATCTGCCTGACGCCGACCTATGCGCCACCGAGGGGCCGAGCGACCGTCCTGTCACGCCGCGCCCTCCAGCAGCCACTCGCAGACACTCTGCGTTTCCGCTCCGGCCGGCGGATCGTTCGGCAAGCCGTCCTGCGTCAGCGTCAGCAATCGCCGGCGGGCGCGCGGAAACAGCTTGCCAGCCGCGGCGAGCGCCCGGCATTCGCGCTTCGCGGTGTCCGGGTCCGAGAGGTCGGCGCAGACCTGGATCAGTTCCGTCCCACCGGTCGCGTCCCGAGCCAGGAAATCGACCTCGCAGGCCTCGGGGGTGCGTACGTAGGTCACCTCGCAGCCCCGGCGCTCCAGCTCCAGGAGGACCGCCGTCTCCAGCGCGTGGCCCAGGTTGGCCCGGCCGGTCCGGTCGAAGACGGGAATCTGTCCCGACTACTGGCCCCGGGTCGGGGCAGGTGAAGAGGTCGTTGTCAGCGATCGAGGCGAACCCGTAGTATCAAGGGGCACGGACAGGGAAAGCGCGCTCCGAATGAAGATCCACGAAATGTCCGCCTACCTGCACGTCGGTGGTGCCGCCGACGCGATCGAGTTCTACACCACGGTCTTCGGGGCCAAGGAGAAGCTCCGGCTGACGGACCCTGCCGGGCGCATTCAGCACGCCGAGCTCGATTTCGGCGGCAAGACCCTCATGCTGGCCGACGAGTTCCCCGAGTACAACATCCGGGGTCCGCAAACGCTGGGCGGTCCCTCGGCCACGATTCACGTGCTCGTCGACGATGCCGACGCGGTGGTTCGCCGCGCCGCCGAGGCGGGCGCCGAGGTCGAGAGCGAGCCACAGGACCAGTTCTACGGCGAGCGGTCCGGCATCATCCGCGACCCCTTCGGCCACCGCTGGAACATCGGCTGCAGCATCGAAGAGGTCACGCCGGAGGAGATGCAGCGACGCTACGCGGCCCTGATGGCAGGTGACCGCGATCCCGGCTGACTCCAGCGCGCCTCGAGCCTGGCGGGGTCAATCTGGATCTCGCCGGAATGCCGGCGCCGGTCCCTCGCCGTCAGAAATCGACGTTCAGCATGACCCGCGCCGTGCGGGGAATCGACGGATGGAAGTGGATGTCGTCGACGCCGTCGGCCGGCTCTCCGGGCAGGCGCGACGTGTAGAAGTAGTCGATGTCCGAGACTTCGCTGTCGAGAAGGTTGAAGCCCTCCAGCACGATGTTGAAGCGTTCGTTGATACGCACGCCGATCTCACCGTTCCAGATGGTCGTCGCCTTCGACTGCACGCTGTTGTCCTCGATGAGTGGCCGCGGGCCGAAGTGCCGCAACCGCACGCTGCCGAAGACACGCCGGGCCGGCGTCACGGTGAGCGCCCCGGCGATGACCCGGTCGAGCGCGCCCGGAATGAAGTTGCCGGCCGGGTCGAAGTCGGAGAAGCGCGCCCGCGACAGCGACAGGTCGAGCTCGCCGGTGAGCCAGCTCGCCATCCGCATGTAGTTCGTCCACTCGACGCCGAGGCGCCGGCTGGGACGGCTGGCTTCCGCGATGCCGGCGTCGCCGACGAAGATCAGCTCGGAATCGAAGGTCAGGTACCACAGGGCGACCGTCGACTGCAGGCCCGGCAGTGCAACCGTCCGCAAACCGATCTCGGCCCCGCGGGCCGGCACCAGCGGATCCTCGCTCTCCACCGGCTCGCCTGTGGCCGGGTCGACCACCGTCGTCGCCGCCCGCGGGTCGTTGCTGTGGAATCCGTGGCCGTAGTTCAGGTACAGCTCGGTCCCCTGCCACGGACCCAGCACCGCGGTGAGCTTGGGGCTGACCAGTGCCGACGCGCCCGAGCCGGTGTTGAGAGATCTGAGCGCGTCGACCGAGTAGCGGTAGAAATCGCCCCGGACGCCGAGGGTGGTGCGGAAGAAGCGGGTCCACTCGATCTCGCTCTGTCCGAACAGCCCGACGGTGCTCTGCCGGACCGCATCGTTGCGGATGGCGCCGGTGCGCCGCTGGCCCACGGTCCTGTGCAGGCCGACCGTACCGACCGCATCATTCCGGATCGACGCGCCGGCGGCATGCTCCGTCGGCCGGTCGAACAGGTTCCCGAGACGCCGATGCACCAGCTTGGCGCCGGAAACCCACCGCCTGCCCTCCTGCTCGATCTGGTCGCCGTCGATCGGGTTGTCCAGGAAGTAGGTGAAGTTCTGGAACAGGTTCAGCGCGCCCGTCAGCGCATAGGCGGTCAGGCGGGTCGATCCCGCCCCGCTCGATCGCAGCCCGTCGAACGCCAGGCTGTAGCGGGAGGTCCGGCCGGCATCGGTGTTGTCGATGGCGCCGAAGCGCGACAGTCTTCCCGATTCGACCGCGCGCAGCGGGATCTGGTCGGTCGCGTTCCAGTCGGCGGAGTACCCCATGCCGGTGACGGAGAACCCGTTCTGCAGGTCGCCCTGGCTGTAGCGCACCACGGCGTTCACCTTGCGCATGTCGTCCGGCCGCTCCCACGGCCCGTCGTTCGTGCTCAGCTCCAGCGCCATCAGCACGTTCCCGGCGCCCACCTGCGGCGAGACCGCGCCGAAGACGCGCCCCCATCCCTGCCCGCCCATGCTGACACTCAGCAACGGGCGTTCCAGCACGTTCTTGTAGCTGATGTTGGCCGAGCCGGCGGCGGAGAAGTCCCCGTGCTCCGCAAAGTACGGCCCCTTGGTGTACTGCACGCCGCTCACCAGCTCCGGGATGAGCAGGTTCACGTCGCTGTAGCCGTGGGCGTGGGCGCCGGACGACTCGTTCATCGGCACGCCGGCGAGGGTGGTGGCGAAGTCCGAGCCGTGGTCCAGATTGAAGCCGCGCAGGTAGTACTGGTTGGCCTTGCCCTCGCCGCTGTGCTGGCTCGTGATGAATCCCGGCACTGCTTCGAGAACCTCGCCGGGGCGCATGAAGGGTCGCGCCTCGAGCTGCTCGGCGGTGATGGCGCCGACGCTGGCCGACGTGGCGATTCCCACGAGGTTCTCGCGCGGGTTGTCCAGGTCGGCGATGTTGCGGAACGTCCGGCTGCCCGTGACGACCACATCAGCGGTCAGGCCCAGCGTCAGGACGGCGTCGGCGTGGTTCTCGCCGGCAGCCACCTCGATGTCCCGCCGGAGCGTGGAGAAATTCACCAGCCGGAACGTCAGGCTCGCCGGTCCCTCCGGAACGCCCTCGACGCGCCAGACGCCGGTGTCGTCGGTCACGGCGTCAAGCTGAAGTGCGCCGGCCTGTACGGTGACCGAGACTCCGGGAAGCACGCCTCCGGTCTCATCGACGACCGTCCCGATCACTGTTCCTGTCGACTGCGCGGAAGAGACGCCGACGAACGCCGGCGAAAGGGAAAGGGCAAGCACCAGGAACGACGCGCTGCGGGTCATGGGCATCCGAACAGACTAGCCCCGCCGCATTGGCCCGTTCCTGACGCACCCCTGAAGTTTTCCTGAACGTTGCCTGAAGAAGCGGTGAGCCTGCTCTGGTACTTGAACGAGCCGATCTCCGCGGCGAATCCCACCGCCGGCCTGAGCGGCTTCATCCTGTGCGCCTGGTTCGCTCTCTACAACTACGACCTCTACCGGCGGTTCATCGGTTCCACCCTGCCGCTCGCCGCGCGCAGTTGACCTCCCCGGCGGATCGGGTATATACCGGAGCCGCAGGCAACGATCTCCGGACCAGGAGGCAGTCGGATGAGGCAGCGGATGGTGGGTTCGATCGCGGCGGCCGCGGTGCTGGCGGCGGGCGCCTGGACGGCGGCCGCCGGGCAGGAGCCGTCGGCGCCGGCGACACCGTGGGGCGACCCGGACCTGCAGGGGGTCTGGGAGTACTGGACGTTCACGCCGCTCGAGCGGCCCCCCGAGCTCGCCGACCGCGACGTGCTGACGGCGGAGGAGGCGGCGGCCATCGGCCAGCGGCTCAGCGACGAGGCCGTGGGACGCGACGACACGCGGCCCGCGGCGGGCCAGACCGGCGGCTACAACCAGTCGTTCTGGACGGAGCGGTCGCGCCCCACCGCGCTGACCCAGCCGTCGCTGCTCGTCGATCCGCCCGACGGGCGGATTCCGCCGCTGACGCAGGGCGAGCGGCGGCGCGCCGCCGCGCACCGCGCCGCGGGCGAGCGGCCGGTCCGCCTGCGCGCGACGGGGATCGGGGCGGACGGTCCCGAGGACCGGGGCCTGGCCGAGCGCTGCCTCGTCGGCTTCAGCACCGGGCCGCCGATGCTGCCCGGCGGCTACAACAACAACATCCAGGTGTTCCAGGCGCCGGGCTACGTCGTGCTGCTCGCCGAGATGGTTCACGACGTCCGCGTGGTGCCGGTGGACGGCCGGCCGCACCTGCCGCCCGGCATCCGCCAGTGGCTCGGCGACTCGCGCGGGCGCTGGGAGGGCGACACCCTGGTGGTCGAGACGACCAACTTCACCGACAAGATCGCCAGCTTCAGCCCGATGGCGTTCGACCGGGAGCGGGGCGGGTTCGGATCGCTGGCGCTGGGCACCGGCGAGTCGCTGCGCCTGGTCGAGCGCTTCACGCGGGTCGACGCGGACACGCTGCAATACGAGTTCACCATCGACGATCCGGTGACGTTTACGCGGCCGCTGACTGCCCGCCTGCCGATGCAGCGCAGCGATCTGCCGCTCTACGAGTACGCCTGTCACGAGGGCAACTACGGCCTGCTGAACATTCTGCTGGGCGCCCGCGCCGAGGAGGCGGAGCAGGCCGCCGGCGCGAGCCGCTGACGCCCGCGCAGGAGGGAACGGTGGAGGGAATCGAGATGCGTCGACGAGTTCGTCAGGCGGCCGCCGCAACCGCGTCGGTCCTGTGGCTGGGCGCGGCGGCGGCCGCACCCGCGCTGGCCCAGAGCGACGCCCCGCGGACGCCGTGGGGCCATCCGGACCTGCAGGGCGTCTGGGACCATCGCACGATCACCCCGCTCGAGCGGCCGGCGGAGCTCGCGGATCGCGAGTTCCTCACCGCGGAGGAGGCCGCGAGCCTCGAGCAGGCCGCGGTGGACCGTGCCGACTACCTGCTCAACCGACCGCCCGAGACGACGACGGCCGGCGGCAACGTGGACCGCCGCGCCGACGGGACGCCCGGGTTCTACAACGACTTCTGGCTCGACAACGGCACGCGCGCGGTGGGCACCCGGCGCACGTCGCTGGTGATCGATCCGCCGCACGGGCGGCTGCCGGCGCTGCTCGAGATCGCGCAGCGCCGGATCGAACGGAACCAGGCCTATCGCCGGGAGCACCCCGCGGACTCGTGGCTGGACTTCGATGCGACGGACCGCTGCCTCGTGGGCGTGAACAACGGCCCGCCGATCCTGCCGGCCGCCTACAACCAGAACCTGCTGGTGGTGCAGAACGCGGAGTGGGTGCTGCTCGTGGCGGAGATGATCCACACCGTGCGCGTCATCCCGCTCGACGGTCGCCCGGCGTTGCCGGACCACGTTCGGCAGTGGGCGGGCGACGCGCGCGGCCGCTGGGAGGGCGACACCCTGGTCGTGGAGACGTCGAACTTCGTGCCCGACCGCTGGTGGACCTCGGCCAACCCGATGGGCCGCCTGGCGACGACCGGGAGCCTGCGCCTGACCGAGCGCTTCACCCGCCTCGATGCCGGCACGCTGGAGTACGAGGCCACGGTGGACGATCCGGAAACGTGGAGCCGTCCGTGGACGGTATCGATCCCGATGCGGCGCAGCGACCAGCCGCTGTACGAGTACGCCTGCCACGAGGGCAACTACAGCATGCCCAACATGCTGGCGGGGGAGCGCGCCGCCGAGCGGGCGGCGGCCGGGGCCAGGTGAGGCCTGCCGGCGCCGGCGGGCCGGACGCCTACCTGATCAGATAGCCGCCGTCGGGTTGCTCCTCGCGCCAGGCCGCGTGGCAGGCCGCGCACGCCGCGTGGAGGTTGGTCAGGGCGATCTCGGCCCCCTCGACCGCCAGCGGGTTGGGCGACAGGGTCATGAGGTGGACGGCGACGCTGATCTCGGACACGGACTTGGACACCGCGCGGATGGCCTCGATGGCATCCTCGACCTGATCGCCGTCGTCGCCATCCCGGTCGCGCCAGTACTGCTGCACGAGCTCGATCGCCGGCCGGGCGCGGATGACGTGCTCGTTCATCGTCGCGTGGTCCCGCGCGTCGAGCGCCTTGCCGAGACCGCGCGCGGCGGCGTCGAGGGTGCGCATGGCGGCCGCGTACTCGGCCGACGGCTTCTCGCCCGCGGCGGCTGCTGCGGCGAGCGCCGCGACGAGTCCGAGCGCCAGCCAGCAATTCAGGATGCGCATCGCTATAGTATTGCAGCGCCGAGGCCCGCTTGTCAGCCGTATCCGACCCCGATCTGCACCGTGATCTCCGCCAGGCGGTCGCCGACCTCTGCCGCCGGTTTCCGGACAGCTACTGGCGCGATCTGGATCGCCGCGAGGCGTACCCCGAGGAGTTCGTCAGGACGCTGACGGAGGCCGGCTATCTCGCCGCGCTCATCCCGGAAGCGTTCGGCGGCGCGGGGCTCGGCGTGCAGGAGGCGTCGATCATCCTGGAGGAGATCAACCGCTCCGGGGGCAATGCCGCCGCCTGCCATGCCCAGATGTACATCATGGGGACGCTGCTGCGGCACGGCTCGGAGGCGCAGCAGCGCGAGTACCTCCCGCGCATCGCGAGCGGCGAGCTGCGCCTGCAGGCGTTCGGCGTCACCGAGCCCACCAGCGGCACCGATACGACGCGGCTGCAGACGATGGCGGTGCGCCGCGGTGACCGCTACGTCGTGAACGGGCAGAAGGTCTGGATCTCGCGCGCCGAGCACTCCGACCTCATGCTGCTCCTCGCGCGCACCACCCCGCTCGACGAGGTGCGGCGCAAGACCGACGGGCTCTCGGTCTTCCTGGTCGACCTGCGCGCCGCGGTCGGCAACGGCCTCACCATCCGGCGCGTCCGGACGATGATGAACCACGCCACCACGGAGCTCTTCTTCGACGACCTCGAGGTGCCGGCGGAGAACCGCATCGGCGAGGAGGGCCGCGGCTTCCGCTACCTGCTCGACGGCCTGAACGCCGAGCGCATCCTGATTGCGGCCGAGTGCGTCGGCGACGGCCGCTGGTTCATCGAGCGCGCGGTGCGCTACGCCAACGAGCGGGTCGTCTTCGACCGGCCGATCGGCAAGAACCAGGGCGTTCAGTTCCCGCTCGCGCGGGCGTACGTCAACGTGGAGAGCGCCGACCTCATGCGGATCAAGGCCGCCACGCTCTTCGACGCCGGCCGGCCCTGCGGCGCGGAGGCGAACATGGCGAAGCTGCTGGCGGCCGATGCCGCGTGGGAGGCGGCGAACGTCGCCGTGCAGACGCACGGCGGGTACGGGTTTGCGGAGGAGTACGACGTGGAGCGCAAGTTTCGCGAGTGCCGGCTGTACCAGGTGGCGCCGATCTCGACCAACCTCATCCTGTCCTACATCGGCGAGCACGTGCTCGGCCTGCCCCGGTCGTTCTGATGCCGCCGCGCCCGCTGGACGGGGTCACCGTCGTGTCGCTGGAGCAGGCGGTGGCGGCGCCCTTCGCCACGCGGCAGCTCGCCGACCTCGGCGCCCGCGTGATCAAGGTGGAGCGGCCCGGCGTCGGGGACTTCGCCCGGGTCTACGACGGGGTCGTCCACGGGCAGTCGAGCCACTTCGTCTGGCTGAACCGGTCGAAGGAGTCGCTGACGCTCGATCTCAAGCGCCCGGAGGCGGCCGGGGTGATCGGCCGGCTGCTGGCGCGGGCGGACGTGTTCGTCCAGAACCTCGCCCCCGGCGCGGCCGAGCGCCTCGACCTGGGCGCCGCGAGCCTGCGGGCCGCCCACCCGCGGCTGATCGTGTGCGGACTGTCCGGGTACGGATCCACGGGGCCGTACCGCGACCGGAAGGCGTACGACCTGCTGGTGCAGGCCGAGTCCGGCGTGATCTCCATCACCGGCACGCCCGAGGAGCAGGTCAAGCTGGCCATCCCGGTGGCGGATCTCGCGGCCGGCATGTACGCCTACACCGGCATCCTCACGGCGCTCTTTGCCCGCGAGCGGCGCGGCGAGGGGGCGTCCATCGAGGTGTCGATGCTCGAGGCGCTGGGGGAGTGGATGGGGTTTCCGCTCACCTACACGCTGTACGGCGGCGCGCCGCCGCCGCGCAGCGGCGCGCGGCACGCCACCATCGCGCCGTACGGCCCGTTCGCGGGCGCCGGGGGCGAGATGGTCTTTCTCGGCATCCAGAACGAACGCGAGTGGGCACGGTTCTGCGCGGAGGTGATCGAGCGGCCGGCGCTCGCGTCCGACCCGCGCTTCGACACCGGCAAGCGGCGCATCGCCAATCGCGAGGCCCTCGATCGCGAGATCGAGGCGGCGTTCGCCGGGCTGTCCGCGGCGGCGATCATCGAGCGTCTGGAGGCGGCCGGCATCGCCAACGCCCGGCTGAACACGGTCGAGCAGTTCGGGGCGCACCCGCAACTCGCGGCGCGCGGCCGCTGGCGCGAGGTCGAGTCGAGCGCCGGACCCGTGCGGGCGCTGGTCCCCCCGGCCACCATCGACGGGGTCGAGCCGCGCATGGACCGCATCCCGGCGCTCGGCGAGCACACGGACGCCATCCTCGCGGAGCTGGGCTACGAGCCCGCCGCCGTCACCGCCTGGCGCGCCGCCGGCGTTGTCTGACGGGCCCCTATGCGTGGGCCCTCAGTGTCGGGAAGGGCTCGGGCAGGTTCTCGAGCCGGGTCAGGATCATGTCCGTCATCACCGGGGTCCGGTTGAAGTACCCGTCGCCCAGCGCGTCGGCGATCGCGCACAGCACGGCCCCGGCGCCGGCCCCGTGCGACGGCTCGCCGATGCCGCGCGCGCCCAGCGGGTTGAACGGGTCCGGCAGGTTCGCCGCCGCCCACTGCATCTCGCGCTCGTGCGGGACGTCGAGCAGCGTGGGCGGGCGGTTCGAGTAGAAGCGCTTGGACACCTGCAGCCCCCAGCGGCGATCGTAGACCCACTTGCGTCCGAGCGCCTCGCTGAAGCCCTGGATGCCGCCCCCGTGGAGCTGGGCGGCCAGCGTGCGCGGATTGACTATCGTTCCGCAGTCGGTCGACACGCGGTAGTCCTTCAGGGCGATGGCGCCGGTCTCGAGGTCGACCTCGACCTCGGCGAAGCCGATGCAGTACGACTGGACCCGCCCGCCCGTGGCGTAGTTGTCCCTGGCGACGCCCAGCAGCCCGCTGCCGGCGAGGGCCGTCGCCGACGTGACGGTCATGGCGTTGATGTCGTCGGGCAGCTCGTGGCCGTCGTAGCGGCCGCCGAGCTCGACGGCCCGGCGCGCCGCGCGGGCGAAGCCCAGGCCCTGCGCGCGGTAGCCGGACCGGAACACGCGGCCGTCCGCGACCTCGTAGTCGTCGGGGGCGCCGCCCAGGTCGCGCGCGGCAATCTCCTGCAGCTTGCGCCGCGCGTCGTGCCCGGCCGCGTAGTTGGCGCGCGTATGCGCGTGCGTGGTCATCGTGCCGGCCTGGATCGAGCTCCAGGGCAGGTGCTTCGCCGTGTTGCCCCAGACGACCTCGGCGCGCTCCCAGTCGGTCTGCAGCGCCTCCATGGCGGCCCGGGCCGTATCGAAGACCGACTCGGTGCCCAGGTTGCCGATCCCCTGGTGGATGTGGACCCGCCCGTCGGGCCGGATGACGAGCAGGCCGTCCATGCCGGAGGCGCCGGCCGCGAACGCGCTCAGCGCCACGCCGATGCCGGTCACCCGGGTGCCCTGCCGCCGGCCGCTCCGGGCCCGCATGGCGGGCCAGTCGAACGCCTCGGCGGCGGCGTCGGCCGCCTCGCGCACGAACGCGCTGGACACGTTGGGACGCCGGCCCTGGCGCGGCTGACCGAAGGCGGCCTGTCCCGCCGGCGCGTTGATCCGGATCAGATCGAGCGGGTCGAGATTCAGGCGCCGGGCGGCCTTGTGCATCATGGGCGCCATCATCGACACGGTCTGGAGTCCGCCGGGCGCCCGCTGCGCCGAGCGCGGCGGGGTGTTCGTGTAGATGGACACGCCGCGCATGCGGTGGCTGAGCGGCTGGTACATCAGCGACGCGTAGTCGGCCGCCTGCATGTGGTCGCCCGACCGGCCGTACGGGCCGGCGTCCTGCACCAGGAACATGTCGATCGCCGTCACCCGCCCGTCGCGGCGGAAGCCGACCTTGATGCGCCCCTGTATCCCGGGCCTCGCGCGGCCGATGAAGTGCTCTTCCTGACGGGTGATGCGCATCATGACCGGCTTGCCGGCCTTGCGCGACAGCAGGGCGGGAATGGCCATCTGGATCGACCCGAACGCCTTGCTGCCGAAGCCGCCGCCGCAGTACTCGGCGACCAGGACGAGGTCCTCGGGCGCGACGCCGATGAGGCGCGCCGCCGGGCCGTGCGTGCGGGCGGTGCTCTGCGTGGAGGCGTGCAGGTAGCACTTGCCGTGCTGCCAGTACGCCATGGCGCTGCGCGACTCGAGCGGCTGGTGCGACATGGACTGGTGGAACACCGTCTCGTTGAGCACGAGGTCCGCCTCCGCGAGGCCGGCCTCGACGTCGCCGACCTGCCACTCGTCGGTGGCGGCGCCGCCGGCAGGAAACTCGCCCCGGTCGGCGGCGGCCCAGTCGGCGTCCTCCCACTTGACGGTCGTCACGTCCGTGCCGGTCATCGTGTTGCCGTCGAGGCGGGCGTTCGGCCCGCCGGGGCGCAGGCTGTCGAGCGGGTCGAGCACGAACGGCAGCGGCTCGAGGTCGAGCCGGATGCGCTCGACGGCTTCCGCGGCCGTCGTCTCGTCGACCGCGGCCACGGCCAGAATCGGCTCGCCCTCGTAGCGCGGCTCGTCGGTGAGCGCGGCCTCGTTGGGCGCGTCCACCGGCGGCAGGTCCGCGGCCCTCAGGATCGCCGCGACCCCGGGCAGGGCCTCGGCGGCGCTCGTGTCGATGCGCCGGACCCGGCCGTGCGGCATCGGGCTCACGAGCAGCTTCGCGAACAGCATGCCCTCGGCCCGGAAGTCTTCCGCGTACTTGGCGCGGCCGGTCACCTTCGCGACCAGGTCCGCGGTCGAGTACGGCTTGCCGATCAGCTTGTAGTCAGCCATCTCTGCTCTCCGTCGCGCGGGCTACTCGGGGGGTTCCTCGGGCGTGGGCAGCACGAAGCGTTCGATGATGAGAAGCCGCTGGTCGATCTTGCCGAAGGCAATCTCGACGTGGCGCAGGCGCGTGTCGAATCCCGCCAGGCGGTCGTTCACCTCGGTGCGGAAGTCTCGCATTTCGGTGCGGAGGTCCCGCATTTCGGTGCGCATTTCGCTGCGGAGGTCGTCGATGCGCCGGTTCACGTCGTCGATGCGGTCGTTGAGCCCGCCGACCTGCGCCAGCAGCAGACCGGCGGCGGTCAGCACGGCCGTGACGACGGCCAGGCCGGTGCCGACGACCGTGCCGATGATCCACTTCGTGTCGTTGCTCATGCCGGCCGTCAGCCGGTTCCGTTCCCGTGTTCCCCCAGACTACCCGCGGTCGAGCGCACTTGCAACACGCGGGGACCGGCCCGGCCGCGTCGATTCGCCGTACAGCCGTACGGGTAAAGTAGTAGCAATGACGGCGAGTGTTGGCGGCGCACGGCCACTGGTCTCACGCGGTGCGGCGGCCGCCAGGATGGCGAGTTTCCGAATCCTTGCCCTGCTGCACGTCGTGGCGCTGGCGGCTGCTCCGGCGGCGGGCCAGGACGAGCCGCACGTCTTCCGGGGCGCCTACCTGCTGCCGATTTCCGGCCCGCCCATCGAGTCCGGCGTCCTGGTCGTTCAGGGCGGTGCGATCGTCGCGGTGGGCGGGGCAGAGCTGGCGTCGCCGCCGGGCGCGATCGAGCACGACCTCACGGGGCGCGTGCTGATGCCCGGCGTGGTCGACAGCCATTCCCACGTCGGTTCCGTGTCGGGGGGCGACCGCTCCTCGCCGCTGCACCCCGACGTGCGCGCGCTGGACTCCATCGACGTCGCCTCCGACAGCTTCTGGCGCGCCCGCGCCGGGGGCATCACGACCGTCAACGTGATGCCCGGCTCCGGCCACCTGATGTCGGGCCAGACGGTCTACCTGAAGCTTCGCGCCGGGGGGCGCACCATCGAGGACTGGCTGCTGTGCGACGACCCGCTGACCGACGTGTGCGGCGGGATGAAGATGGCGAACGGCACCAACTCGCTGCGCGAGCCGCCCTTTCCCGGCACGCGCGCCAGGTCGGCGGCCCTGGTGCGCGGCCTCTACCACGAGGCGCAGGCCTACGTGGAGCGGCAGGCGGGCCGGGCGGACGGCGACCCGCCGGCCGCGCGCGATCTGCGCATGGAGGCGCTCGCGGAGGTGCTCGCCGGCGAGCGGATCGTTCAGCACCACACGCACCGCCACAACGACATCGCCACCGTGCTCCGGCTGCGCGAGGAGTTCGGCTTCCGGGTCGTCATCCAGCACGGTACCGAGGCGTGGAAGCTGGCCGACGAGCTCGCGGCCGCCGGCGTGCCGGTGTCGATAACCTCCATCGACGCGCCGGGCGGCAAGGAGGAGACCCTCGACTGGACGCTCGAGGCCGGCGCAATCCTGGAGCGCGCGGGCGTCGACGTGGCGTTCAACACGGACGACTTCATCACGGACTCGCGCCTGCTGCTGCGCGCCGCGGCGCTCGCGGTGCGCAACGGCATGTCGCGCGCCAAGGCCCTGGAGGCGTTGACGCTGGCGCCGGCGCGCATGCTCGGTCTCGCGGACCGCGTCGGCTCGCTCGAAGCCGGGAAGGACGCCGACTTCGTGGTGCTTTCGGGCGATCCGTTCAGCGTCTACGCGACGGTGGAGCAGACCTGGGTCGAGGGGCGGCTGATCTTCGACCGGTCGGACCCGGAGCACCGCCGCTACGCCGTCGGCGGGCACGACGTCTATCGCACCACTGCCGAGGAAGAGGCCGTGCTGCGGCGCCTGCTGGAGGGGGAGGGGCAATGACAGGGTCCCGCGACTACCGGTGGTGGTCCGGCCTGCCGCGCATCGTGCTGGCCGCGGCCCTGGCCGCGGCGCTGGCCGCGCCGGCCGCCGGCCAGGTGGCCGTGCGGGCGGGGGTCCTCCATACGGTCTCCGGGGCGCCGCTCGAGAACGCGGTCGTGATCGCCGCCGCCGACGGCGCCATCGAATGGGTGGGCCCCGCGGCCGAGGCGTCGGTTCCGGACGGCGTCGAGGTGCTGGAAGCCGCCGTCGTCACGCCCGGCCTGGTCGATGCGCACTCCGTCGTCGGCCTCTCGGGCGCGCTGAACAGCGACGTCGGCCAGGTTCGGGATCAGGATCAACTGGACAAGTCGGCGCCGATCCAGCCGGAGCTGCGCGCGGTCGACGCCTACGACGCCGCCGAGACGCTCGTCGACTGGGTGCGCTCCTACGGGGTCACGACGCTCCACACGGGTCACGGCCCGGGCGCCCTGATCAGCGGGCAAACGATGATCGTCAAGACCCGGGGGCGCACCGTGGAGGAGGCGACGGTCGTGCCGGCGCGGATGCTGGCCGCGACCCTCGGCCGCGCCGTCGCCTCGAACTTCCGGTCGCCGGGCACCGCGGCCAAGGGGGTGGCGATGCTGCGCGGCGCGCTGCTCGGCGCGCAGGCGTATCGGGAGCAGGTGCGCCGGGCCGAGGCGGCCGGGCAGGACGGCGCGCGGGACGGCGGTTCCGGAAGTGCCTCGCAGCCACCCGCGCGCGATCTGGCCAGGGAGGCCCTGGGCCGGGTGCTCGACGGCGAGCTGTCGCTGCTGGTTACCGCCAACACCGTCACCGAGATCGGGGCGGCGCTGCGGCTGCAGCGCGAGTTCGGCTTCGACCTGGTGCTCGACGGCGCCGCCGAGTCCTACCTGCTGCTGGACGAGATCCGGGCCGCCGGCGTGCCGGTGGTGCTTCATCCTCCCATGAGCCGCGTGCGCAACGGTTCGTTCGAGACCGCCGCGGCGCTCGCCGCCGCCGGCATCCCGTTCGCCATTCAGACCGGCTTCGAGGGCTACGTGCCCAAGACGCGCGTGCTGCTGTGGGAAGCGGCCATCGCGGCCGCCAACGGGCTGGGTCCGGAGCGCGCGCTCGCGGCGGTCACGCTGGACGCCGCCCGCATTCTCGGCATCGACGAGCGCGTCGGCTCGATCGAGGTCGGCAAGGACGCCGATCTCGCCCTCTTCGACGGCGATCCGTTCGAGTACACCACCCACGTCTGCGGGGTGATCATCGAGTCCGAGGTCATGTCCAGGGAGTGCCGCTGAGCGGGCCCGCGGGACGGCGGGGGCAGCCGCCGGCGACGATTGCCCGGGCGGCAGGCGCCAAGGTGCGTTGCGGCACGCATTGGTGAGATAATGAGGTGTCGTTTTCCGAGCGGCGGACGTGACGACTGGAGGGCGAGAGTGAGAATCGGTCCAACCATTGCAGCGCTTGCGGCGATCGCGGCGTCCGGCGTCGTCGCAGTTGGCGGCGCGGCGGCGCAGGACGCCGACGAGGTCGTGTTCACGCGGGACGTGGCGCCCATCCTGCAGCGGTCGTGCCAGGTGTGCCACCGCGAGAACAACATGGCGCCGATGTCGCTGATGACCTACGCGGAGGCCCGTCCCTGGGCGCGCTCGATCCGGAACAAGGTGCTGGCCCGCGAGATGCCGCCGTGGCACATCGACAAGAAGGTCGGCATCCAGCGCTTCAAGGAGGATCGCTCGCTCAGCGACGAGGAGATCGCCACCATCGTGCGCTGGGTCGACGGCGGCGCGCCGCGCGGGAATCCGGCGGATCTGCCGCCGCCGGTCGAGTTCCAGGACTTCGGCGCGTGGACCATCGAGCCCGACGTCGTCGTGACGTCGCCGCCGCACACGGTGCCGGCCGAATCCGGCGACTGGTGGGGCGACTACATCGTGCCGTCCGGCGTCACGGAGGATCGCTACATCCAGGCCATCCAGACGCGGGCGGGCGATCTGCGCGTCGTGCACCACGCCCTGACCTACGCCGTGACGGACCCCAATCCGCAGGCCGACGACAGCTCCAACGATCTCTTCCTGAACGAGTACGCGGTGGGCAAGAACGCCGACCAGTATCCGGACGGGACGGGCAAGCTGTTCCCGGCGGACGCGCAGGTGCGCTTCAGCTTCCACTACCACTCGGTGGGCGAGGAGGTCGTGGACCGCAGCGAGCTGGGCCTGAAGTTCTACCCGGCGGGCTACGAGCCCGACCACGTGCTCTGGTCGCGCCAGCTCGGGCTGGCCGGCGAGCTCGACATTCCCGCCGGCCAGGTGACCCGCCACGACGGCTACACCAAGATGTACCTGCCGGGCCGGCTGACCGGCTTCCAGCCGCACATGCACTTCCTCGGCACCCGGCAGTGCCTGGAGCTGATCTACCCCGACGCCACGACCGAGATGGTGAGCTGCGCCAACTTCGACTTCAACTGGCACATCGTCTACAACTACGCGGACGACGCGCAGCCGATCTACCCGGCCGGCACCACCATGCACGTGATCAGCTACCACGACAACACGGCAGCGCACCGCGGGAACCACGATCCCGCCAACTGGGCCGGGAGCGGCAACCGCACGATCGACGAGATGGCGTTCGGGTGGATCAACTGGTACGACCTGACCGAGGAGGAGTACCGGGCCGAGCTCGAGGCGCGCCGGCGGGCAGGCTCGGACAACTGAGGAGTGCCATGACACGCGTTGTGCTCGGCATGCCGGTGGTCGCCGCGGCGTTGGTCGCCCTGTCCGGACCGGGGGTCCGGCCGGCGGAGGCGCAGGTGGATCGGCGCGACGTCCCGATCGTCGCCCAGCCGCAGCAGCGGTTCGATACGGGCCAGGACGTGCAGCCGATCTACGAAGGGTGGCAGCGGAACCCGGCCGGCGGCTACACGCTGCACTTCGGTTACCTGAACCGCAACTACCGCGAGCGGCCGAGCATTCCGGTCGGGCCCGACAACCACTTCTCGCCGGGCGATCCCGATCGGGGGCAGCCGGCGTACTTCTATCCGCGCACGCACCGCTTCCAGTTCTCGGTGCAGGCGCCCGCCGACATGGGCACCGCGTTCGAGGACGGGCTGGTGTGGACGGTCCGCCACAACGGGAGCGAGCAGACCGCCACCGCCTGGCTCCAGCCGGAGTGGGAGATCGACGAGGACACGATCATCAAGAACACGGGAATCGGGTTCGGGCGGGGCAAGGCCGAGTGGTACGCGAACCGCCCGCCGCGCCTCGCGGTCGAGGCGGCCAGTGCCACGGTGGCGGTCGGCGAGCCGTTGCGGCTGACGGCCGTCATCGAGGACGACGAGCTGCCCAGCAGGCTGCCGCTGCAGCGGGCCGCCCGGGACACCGGGCAGTCGCGGGCGGGGGTGCCGGCCCTGATCCCGCCGCCGGGCGCGCCCCTCGTGCCGGATAACATCAAGTGGTACCAGCGGCCACGGCCGGCGCGCAACGGGCTCTCGGTGCACTGGGTCGTCTATCGCGGCCCGGCCGGCGCCGTCATCGAGCCGCCGGACTTCCAGCGCGCCGTCGCGGAGCGGGAGGTGGAGCCGACGGGCACCCAGGCGCGGCGCTACCCGTCCGTCGGCCCGCGCAGCGCGGTGTCGACCGCCTTGGCGGGCGACGGCTGGACGTCGGCGACGTTCGAGGCGACCGCGACGTTCACCGCGCCGGGAACCTATACGCTGCGCGCGTATGCCAGCGACGCGATGCGCCTGACGCCGGCCGATCTGACGGTGACGGTTCGCTGAGACGGTCGGCGGAACGACTGACGACTGTGGTACGATGGGCGGATGCTCGACCAGGAAGAAAGGGGAGCCTGATGGTGACAGGAAGGACAGCATGCGCTGTGGCGGCCGTGCTCGGGCTGGCGGTCATGGTGGTGGCGGGCCGCGACGTCACCGCGCAGGTGACGTCGTCGGCGGCGCGCGGACAGAGCATTGCGCCGGTCTTCGAGGGGTGGCAGCCGAACCCGGACGGTTCGTTCAACCTGGTGTTCGGGTACTTCAACCGCAACCTGGTGGAGCGGATTGACATCCCGGTCGGGCCCGACAACCGGATCGAGCCGGGCGGTCCCGACTACGGGCAGCCGACCCACTTCTATCCGCGCCGCAGCCGGTTCCTGTTCAAGGTCCGGGTGCCGGCCGATTTCGGCGACAACGAGCTCATCTGGACGCTGACGAGCAACGGCGAGACCGAGCACGCGTACGGCTCGCTGCTCATCGACTACTTCCTCGACGAAACGGTGCTCCAGAACAACAAGGGCGCCGGCGGCGGCGCCGGTGGCGAGTACGACATCTTCGGGAACATCGCGCCCACCCTGCGCATCGACGGTCCGCCGACGCGGGAGGTGGCGGTCGGCGAGCCGCTGGCGCTGGCGGCGTACGCCACCGACGACGGGATTCCGCGCCCGCGGACGCTGCTGCAGGTGCGCCGGGTGACGCCCGACAGCTCCTCCGGGCTGTGGCTGGCTTGGTTCGTCTACCGCGGCCCGGGCGAGGACGTGACGTTCGAGCCGCGGCAGCCTTCGGTCTGGGAGGACACGCGGCCCGCGTCGGTGGGCGGCAACTCGAACTGGTCGTTCGGCTGGGAGATGCCGCCGGTGCCGCCCGAGAACCGTTGGGAGGCGACGGCGACGTTCGACGAGCCCGGGACGTACATTTTGCGGGCCTGGGCCGACGACGGCGGCCTGATGGCCTACGACGACATCACCGTCGTGGTGACCGGTGACGCGGCGCAGAATCAGCAGTAGCCTGGATTGCAACGGAGGAACGCAGAGGGGGATCTGGACATGCCATACATGACGACGCGAACGGCTCGGTGGTGGGCGACAGGCACGGCGGCGGCGTTGCTCTGCGCAGGACTCGCGGCTCCCGCGGCGGCGCAGCAGGCCGAGGTCACCTGGTCGAAGGACATCGCACCGATTCTGCAGCGGAGCTGCCAGCAGTGCCACCGCCCGGACGGTGGAGCCCCGATGTCGCTGATCACCTACGAGGACACGCGGCCCTGGGCGCGGAGCATCAAGCAGCGCACCGGCCTGCGGGACACGCAGGAGGCGATGCCGCCCTGGTACATCGAGAAGGACATCGGCATCCAGGACTACAAGGGCGACACCTCGCTGAGCGACGCGGAGGTCGAGGCCATCGCGACCTGGGTCGACAACGGGGCGCCGCGCGGCAACCCGGCCGACGCGCCGCCGTTGCGCGAGTTCGCCGACGCGTCCGTGTGGACCATCGGCCAGCCCGATCTGATCGTCTCGTCGCCGTCGGTCGAGATCGGCGCCGCCGATCCCGACTGGTGGGGGCCGATCGGGCAGGTGGCCGTCGAGGGCCTGACCGAGGACCGCTACGTCGCGGCCATCGAGATGAAGGAGATCAACAACGTCGAGCCGTCGGGCGGACGCGATACCGTCGGTTCGCGGTGGGGCATTCATCACCTGGTGTGGAACGTCATCCACCCCGAGGAGTACACGGTCGAGGAGCTCGCGGAGCTCAGGCGGAACGACCCTGACCGGTACGCCGAGGTCGTCAGCTCGACCGCCAACGAGCAGGGCTTCTGGCCGGTGCACGAGGTGGGCCGCAACGCCGACTACTTCGATCCGAAGGCCGGTCTGCTTCTGCGCGCCGGGTCGAACATCGTCTTCTCGTCGGCGCACCTGCACTCGACGGGGACGCACATGACCTCGCACCTCGACATCGGCTTCAAGTTCCATCCGCGTGACTACGAGCCGGAGTACCGCAACCGGCTGCTGGCCTTCGGCACGGGCGAGCTCGACATCCGCGGCGGGCAGGCGAACCAGAAGATCGAGACGTTCCAGACGCTGGACTTCAACGCGAAGCTGACCATCTACGAGCCGCATCTGCACGCGGCCGGCACGCGGATGTGCCTCGATGCCATCTACCCCACGACGGGAACGATGGAGACGCTGAGCTGCGCGGGCTACAACCACTCTTGGGTGCGGGCGTATCCCTACGCCGACCACGCGGCCCCGCTGCTGCCCAAGGGCACGATCCTGCGCATCAGCGGCTACTTCGACACGTCGCCCGGGAACAGGAACGTGGCCGACCCGCGCAACTGGGCCGGGATGGGCGACCGCTCGATCGACAACATGCTGATCAACCTCGCACAGGGCCTGGTGCTGTCGGACGAGCAGTATGCGGCCGAGCTGGAGCAGCGCCGCCGCGACCTCGATCTCGCGCCCGGCGAGTACGTGGTCGGGTGCCCCGGCTGCGGCTACGGGCACATCGCCGCGCAGGACAACCAGCAGTAGGACCGCGGAACCCGGCACGAAGCGGTAGGAGAACGCACATGACGAGACCGACCCGGAACGTGGGTCGGACCCTGAGCCTGGCGGCCGCATTGGCGGTCGCCGGGTTCGCCGGTCCGGTCGCGGCGCAGGAGGCCGAGGTCACGTGGTCGAAGGACATCGCGCCCATCCTGCAGCGGAGCTGCCAGCAGTGCCACCGTCCCGACGGCGGGGCGCCGATGTCGCTGCTGACCTACGAGGACACCCGGCCGTGGGCCCGCAGCATGAAGCAGCGCACGGGCCTGCGCGACAAGCAGGACGCGATGCCGCCGTGGTACATCGAGAAGAACATCGGCATCCAGGACTACAAGGGCGACATCTCGCTGAGCGACGCGGAGGTCGCGGCGATCGCGACCTGGGCGGACAACGGGGCGCCGCGCGGCAACCCGGCCGATGCGCCGCCGCCGCTTGAGTTCGCCGACGCCTCGGTCTGGACCATCGGCGAGCCCGATCTGATCGTCTCGTCGCCGACCGTGGAGGTGGGCGCGTCCGATCCGGACTGGTGGGGGCCGATCGGCTTCACGCCGACCGGGCTGACCGAGGACCGCTACGTGGCCGCGGTCGAGCAGAAGGAGATCAACAACCGGGAGCCCGCGGCCGGGCGGGAGACGGTCGGCTCGCGGTGGGTGCTCCACCACATGATCTGGGACGCCGTGCATCCCGACCAGGTGACCGTGGACGAGCTGGACGCGCTCAAGGAGAGCGATCCCGAGAAGTACGAGGCTGCGCTCGCCGACTTCCTCGGCCAGAGCTTCTGGCCGGTGCACGAGGTGGGCCGCAACGCCGACTACTTCGACCCGAAGGCCGGTCCGCTGCTGCGCGCGGGCTCGAACATCGACTTCACCTCCGCGCACCTGCACTCGATCGGGACGCACACGACGTCGCGGCTCGACATCGGCTTCAAGTTCCATCCGCGGGGCTACGAGCCGGAGTACACCAACAAGGTGCTGCTGGCGGGGACGCGCTACCTGGACGTCCGCGGCGGCCAGGCGAATCAGAAGATCGAGACGTTCGAGGCGCTGCCTGAGCACACGAAGCTGACCGTGTTCGAGCCGCACCTCCACGCCGCCGGCGTGCGGATGTGTCTCGACGCCATCTACTCGACGGGCCTGATCGAGACGCTGAGCTGCTCGGGCTACAACCACTCCTGGGTGCGCGTCTACCCGTACGCGGATCACGCCGCGCCGCTGCTGCCCAAGGGGACCATCCTGCGGGTGACCGGCTACTTCGACACCTCGCCCGGGAACCGGAACGTGGCCGACGGCCGCAACTGGACCGGGCTGGGGCACCGCTCGATCGACCAGATGCTGACCAACATCGCGCAGGGCAACTATCTGACCGACGAGCAGTACGCGACCGAGATCGCCGACCGGCGCGAGATGCTGAATCTGCAGCCGGGCGAGTACATCATCGGTTGCCCGGGCTGCACGGTCGGCGGGCTGGCCCAGAACCAGGACCAGTAACCGGAAGGTGGTGGGGTCATGCCTGCACGCCTGATCGCATGCACCGTCGCCATCGGGATGGGGCTGGCTGCGCTCGTCGCGGCCGGCCCATCCGTCACCGCCCAGGTGGCGACGCCCCGCGGGCAGAACATCGCGCCCGTCTACGAGGGGTGGGAGCGGAACCCGGACGGGTCGTTCAACCTGCTGTTCGGCTACTACAACCGCAACTGGGAGCAGCGCTTCGACATCCCGGTCGGGCCGGACAACCGCATCGAGCCGGGCGGTCCCGACTACGGGCAGCCGACCCACTTCTATCCCCAGCGCAACCGGTTCCTGTTCAAGATCCGCGTTCCCGCCGACTTCGGGGACAAGGAGCTGGTCTGGACGCTGACCAGCGCCGGCGAGACCGAGCGCGCGTATGCCACGCTGCTGATCGACTACTTCATCGATGACGTCGTCATCATGAACAACAAGGGCGCCGGGGGCGCCGGCGGGGGCCGCTACGGCCTGGTCGGCAACAAGCCGCCGGAGTTGCGGGTTGCCGGCGCGCCGCGGCGCACGGTGGCCGTCGGCCAGCCGCTGCAACTGACGGCCTTTGCCACCGACGACGGCATTCCGAGGCCGCGCTCGCTGCCCATCCTGCCGCCGGAGCTGCAGACGACGACGCCCGACAGCGCGGCCGGCTTGTGGCTGTCCTGGTTCGTCTACCGCGGACCCGGTCGCGACGTGACGTTCGATCCGCAGCAGATCGACGTCTGGGAGGACTTCCGCGACGGCGGCAACTCGTACTGGTCGCCGGGCTGGGGCGCCCCGCCGGCGCCGCCCCACAACCGCTGGGAGGCGACGGCGACGTTCCGGACGCCGGGCACGTACGTCCTGCGCGCCTGGGCCGACGACGGCGGCCTGATGTCGTATTCCGACGTGACGGTCGAGGTCACCGGCGACGCCGCCGCGCAGGATCAGTAGAGACCCGTCGGAACGAACCCGAGTCTTGACGGCGGCCCCGGCGCCAGCAGATGGCATCGGGAGCCGCCGTTTTTCTTTCGGGACCAGGTCAACCCGCCAACTCGCGCCGCCGACTCGATTCCCGTCGTGGCCTTGACATGCCCCACCGAGCATGTTTGAATGAATAGACTTTCATTCAAACAAAGCAGATGTCCCCGCGACGCAACTACACACTTGGAAAGAGGGCGCAATCGGTCGACGAGACCCGAAGGCGGATCGTCGAAGCGGCCGCCGCATCCTTCGCGAAACAGGGCATTCTGGCTACGCGGTTTCTGGAGGTGGCGAGACGCGCGGACGTTGCGCCGGCCACGGTGTCCAATCACTTCTCGAGCAAGGATGAGCTGGCCGAGGCGTTCGTCGACCACGTCATCCGCTTGATGGAGTTTCCAGCCGTCCAGATCTTCGACGCGGTCGAAGATCTGGAAGAGAGGATCGCGCTCCTCATCGACTGCGTCTACGAGAGCTACCGCCGCAGCAAGCCCTGGGGCAGCATGACCTACCAGGAGATCGACCAGGTGCCTGCACTCCGCGCGGGCGCCATGCGCGTTGCGCGCATAATCGACGAACTTCAGTCACGGGCGCTCGGCGATCTTGCATCAGACGCGGAGGTTGCGAAGGTCGTCAGCGCTGCGCTCGACAGCGGTTTCATGCGCGCGCTGGAAACGAGCGCCCGGGATGAGGAACACGCGACCGAGTTGGCGCGGCAACTCGTCATGCGGTGGCTGAGCCAGCACACCGCAGCGCGCAAAATCCTCCGGTCGTCGCCGCACGCGGACCGGCGCCTGCCGGTCCGCGAATCTGCTGGAGGTTAGACCCATGACGCTTACGCCGGCGCGCGCGGCGCTCTGCTGCCTGTCGCTGATGGTGCTGATGACGGCTTCGGCGCCCCTCCACGCCCAGACCGCGGATTCCTCCTTTGCCTGGTACGCCAACCTGGTGTCTTTCGATCCCACCGTGCCTGCCGTGACGGTGCGGGCGCGCGCGGAACCGCACGTCGTCCGCCATGTTCGGGAATTTGCTCCCGGTGAAGAAATCGTCGTCTTCTGGTCGCAGCACGCCGGGGAGGCGGATATCGTCCGCTATGTCGCACCGACCGACCGCGTAGTCGCGGAGACCGGCTACGTCTTGCGTGCATCGCATGTAGCGTCCGACAACCTGGACGACTCGGTCGCGTTCACGGTTCCGGTGGCGAACGATCTCCACTCGGAGCTTGCCCCCGCCGCGGCCGGGACGCCGCTCAGGTTCCAGTCGTCGATGGCGCTGGCGAGCGGCCATGCCCCAGTGTCCGTTGTCCTCGGCGAGGTGCCGCGGCCACGTCCGGAACCGGTGGTGAAGCCTGTGATCTGGGACGGCGTGAATCTCGCCGGTACCTGGGACCTGACAGTGGACTTCATGGGCAACCCCCTGCCGCTGGAATGCACCGTTGCACAGGCCGCCTCGGAGCTCGGCGGCAGTTGTTCCGCCCCGCCGCCCCTGGGTACGGTGGAGCTGCAGGGCACCGTGGAGAACCGGTACGTGCTGTTCAAGATGGAAGTCGAGATAGGCATGCCGTGGCCTGTTCTGATGGTGCACACCGGAGAGCTGGGAAGCGACGAAACCGAGATTGCAGGCGAGCTGGAGCTGATGGGAGATCGAACACCCTTCACCATGACGCGGCGGTAGGAGAACCAGGCCATGCGTGCAGGCTGCTTTCCCGCATTGAACGGATTGGCGCTGGCGGCAGCGTTCATCGCCGTGACCGGCCCGGCCGATGCGGCGCCTCGTGAATCGCTGGTCGACGCGGTCAGACAGTTGGACCATTCCAGGATCCATGACCTGCTGCGGCGCCAGGCCGACGTCAACGCACGGGAATCGGATGGAATGACGCCGCTGCACTGGGCTGCGCACCACGGCGACGCCGATATCGTGGCCACCCTTATCGAAGCAGGCGCCGACGTCGCGTCAACGACGCGCTACGGCGTCACGCCGATCTGGCTGGCCGCGCACGACGGACACGCCGCCGTCGTGGAGACGCTGCTGCGGGCCGGGGCTGCCCCCGATACGAGCCGCGGCGATACGGGAGAAAGCGTGCTCATGATCGCGAGCCGCGGCGGTCACACAGGCGTCATGGAGCGCCTGATCGCCTACGACGCCGACGTGCGGGTGAGGGATCCGATACGCCGTCAGACAGCGCTGATGTGGGCCGCCGCGGAGGGACACCCATCGGCGTTGGTGCTGCTGGTGGCAGCGGGCGCCGACCTGGAAGCACGCTCCAGCACCGGCATGACGCCATTGATGTTCGCCATCCGATCCGGCGACATCGCCGTCACGCGAATGCTGCTCGATCTTGGCGCCGACCTCGCCGCGACCGCGCCCGACGGCACGACGATGCTGATGCTGTCCATCCTGAACGCGCACTGGGAGCAGGCCGAGTTCCTGCTGGAGCGCGGTGCGGATCCCAACAGATCGGATCCGCTTCACGGGTCGCCCCTGCACGCCCTGGCGTTCATGCGCAGGGCGCAAAACCAGAGCCTGTCCACCTGGATTCCGCGGCAGCCAAGCGGCGCCGTGGACTCCATCGCGCTGGCCGAGTCGCTCATTCGGCGCGGTGCAAGGGTCAACGAGCGCCTAGACTGGTTTGCGTATCAGATGCCACAACACATGGCGCACCACTCTGTGTTGGCGCTGAACAGCTACCGTGGTGCAACGCCCTTCTTCATTGCATCCCGTTTCTGTGATCTCGAGTTCATGAAGTTTCTCGTCGCGCGCGGCGCCGATCCCATGCTCGAGGCCGACGGCGTGCAGCCGATCCTGGCGGCCGCGGGCGTTGGCTACGCCGTCGGGGAATCGCCGGAAACCCCAGCGGAAGCGCTGCAGGCCGTGCAGTTGTTGCAGGAGCTGGGAAATGACGTTCGCGCCGTAGTCGACTTTCCGGACGAGGGCTTCGAGGCGGCGGGCGCGGCGTTGATTCTCGGTTGGAACGGCGCCACCGCATTGCACGGCGCAGTGCTGCGCGGCGGACGGGAACTCGTCGAGTGGTTGATCGATGCGGGGGTTCCTCTGGATCAGCGGTTGCAGACCGGCGAAACTGCCATGGACCTGGCGGAAGGAACGAACCTCGGACTGTCGCCCAGCGTGCAGCCGGAGCTCGCTGCGATCCTGCGTGCGGCCATGACCGCGCGCGGCTTGCCCGTTGCAACCGGATACGACGCGGCGAGGGAACAGCAATGAAGATCACACGCACCGTTGCACTGCCCGTTGTCTGCGCAGGCCTGCTGGTAGCGTCCAGCGTCCGGCCCGCGGAGTCGCAGCTGTACCGCACCCGGTTTCTTGGACACAAGTTTGTGCTACGCAGCGTGGCGTAGGTCGTACTCCTCGCGGGCCTCGAGTGGCGTGCGATAGGCGAGCTTCTCGAGGCGCCAGCACCGGTTGTAGCGCTCGACGAACTCGGCGACGGCGGCGCGCACGTCGGCGAGATTTCGAAACACCCGACCGTAGATGGCTTGCTCCTTGAGCGTGCGGTTCCAGCGCTCGACGACGCCGTTGGTCTCCGGCTCTTCGAGCAAGCCGAAGCTGGGGCGGATGCCCCAGTAGCGGACCTGGTTGAGGAAGTGGTCCGACAGATACTGGCTGCCGTGATCCATGCGGAGCGCCAGCCCGCGGGCCGCGTCGGCCTCGACCGAGCCGTGGTGTCGCCCGAGCCCTTGCGCGACCGGCTCGAGGGCCGCGAAACGGCTCCCAACCTTGCACACGTGCCAACCCACGCACTCGGCGTTCCAGTGGTCGACGGCCGCGAAGGTCCAGACCCAGCCGTCGTCGACGGTCAACACCCGCGCGCCGTCGGTACCCCACATGACGTCGGGCGCCGCGGTGACAATCGTGCCGTCGTGCCGCTTCGGCTCACCCTGCCGCCCGCGGTGCGGCGAGAGCAGGCCCTGTGCGCGCATCACGCGCAACACCCGCGTCCGCGAGACTCGGATGTTGTCGAGGATCCGCAGCCGCGCGTGGACCTTGCGATGGCCCTCGCCCTGGAACGGTGAGCGGGCCAGGTCGCTACGAATCGCCGCCAGCAGCTGCGCATCGGACAGCGCGGGCGTCGGCCCGCGGCGGCGCGGACTGTCAGCCGACGCTGAACGCTGCACGCGAGCCCGCCTGGCGTAGAACGCCGAGCGTGACCGCTCCCACGTGCCGCACACCCGCTCGAGACCGTAGCGCCGCCCCGTCGTCGCGGAGGTCGTTTGGCTCATCGTCGCGACCTCCGCGTCGCCAAAGGGAGGCGGCGCTCCGCTGCACGGGCACGCGACCGCAACAGCTCGTTCTCCATCGACAACTCCCCGATGTGTCGCTTGGCCGCGTCGAGCTCGGCGGCCAGCGGCTCACCGGCCTGCTCCTTCAGACCCCGCTCGAGGCCGGCCAGCGCCCGCGTCTTCCACTTCTCCAGGCGATAGACCTCCACACCGACTTCACGCGAAACCGCGTCGAGCGGCTCGCCACGCAGCAGCCGCAACACCACGTCCCGTTTCCGGCTTGCGCTCCACCGTTGCCCCGGCGCCAAGGCCCCCGACCCCATCTCCGCCGCGTCGGTGCCGACTCCGGTCGCCCTCCGGGCTCCCTCCGTCGGCACCGACCCAGCTCCCTTCACCCGCCTCGACCGAACCATACCCCCACCTCCTGGTGACATCGGATTCTCCACTAATCCGTGTCCAAGAAAACTGGGGGCGCCCCACCGCGGAGTCGCAGCAGAGTACGCCGCGGTTCTCCTCCGGGAGCCAGGTGCGCGCCGCGATCGACCAGTACTGCATCCGCTGCCACAACGACCGGGTCGTGACGGCGGGTCTGTCTCTCGAAGGCGTTGACCTGCGCGCGGTTGACGGCCACGCGGAAGTATTGGAAAAGGTTGTCCGCAAGCTGCGTCTCGGCGCCATGCCGCCACCGGGAAATCCGCGACCGGATCGGGCTTCGTATGCGGGGCTGGCGGCCTGGATCACGTCGGCGCTTGACCGCGCCGCCGCGGCCAATCCGCATCCCGGACGGACCGAGGGCTTGCACCGGTTGAACCGCGCGGAATACGCGAACGCCATCCGCGATCTTCTGGACCTGGAGGGATTGGACTACGCCACTCTGCTCCCGGGCGACGACGCCAGCTATGGCTTCGACAACATCGCCGGGGCTCTGGGGATCACGCCGACCCACCTGGACCAATACCTGTCGGCGGCACGCACCATCAGCCGGATTGCGGTAGGCGACGTGACCCTGCCTCCGAGCGGCGAGAACATCACGATCTCGCCCGACTTGTCGCAGGACGATCGGCTGCCGGGCCTGCCCTTCGGCACGCGCGGCGGCACGGTCGTCAGGTCCTGGTTCCCTGTTGACGCGGACTACGTATTCCGCATCCGCGCATTCACGGGGTACGGCGACTCGGAGTCCGAGCCGAACCACCTGGAGGTGAGCGTCGACGGCGAGCGCGTGTTCTTCGAGAAGATGAGGCAGAAGCTCGCGAGCCATATCAACCTCGGCAGGGACTACCGGGCGGATACGAACTGGGAGCTCCGCCTGCCGCTCGAGGCGGGCCTGCGCGAGATTGCGGTAACGTTCGTACGGACGACCTTTGCACAGGTCGAGGACTTGCTCAAGCCGTATCTGCGCCCGCCCGGCGTCTCGCTGTTCCGCCTGAGCCGGATGGGCGGCTACGCGGGTCCGTATGTCGGAACGATTTCCTATACCGGACCGTTCGACACCCGTGGTCCCGGCAACTCGCCAAGCCGACAACGCATCTTCACCTGTGCGCCGGCGCGGCTGGCGGCGGAAGAACCATGCGCCAGGGAGATCCTGAGTGCGCTGGCGCGGCGCGCCTATCGCCGACCCATTGCCGACGCGGACCTGGCGGGACTCCTCGAGATGTACCGCCGCGGGCGCGCAAGGGGAGATTTCGAGACGGGAATCCAGGCAGGCCTGGCCGCCATCCTCGCAAGCCCCGACTTTCTGTTCCGCATCGTCGGCGATCCTCCCGATGTCGCTGACGGGGACGTCTACCGGCTGAGCGGCCTGGATTTGGCCTCGCGGCTGTCGTTCTTCCTCTGGAGCAGCATTCCGGATGAAGAGCTGCTCGACCTGGCCATCCGGGGCGAGTTGCGCGAACCTGACGTTCTCGAACGCCAGGTTGGCCGCATGCTGGACGACCGGCGCTCCGACGCCCTGGTGACGAACTTCGCAGGCCAGTGGCTGCGGCTGCGGAATCTCGACGGCATCGACCCGACCCGAACCAGAAGATGTTCCTCGATTTCGGCGACGCGCTCCGCTGGGCCATGCGACGAGAGACCGAGCTGCTCTTCGAGAGCGTAGTCCGCGAGGACCGCAGCGTCCTGGACCTGCTCGACGCCGACTACACCTTCGTGAACGAGCGGCTGGCCCGGCACTACGGCATTCCCGGCATTTACGGCGCCCACTTCCGGCGAGTACCAGTTGCCGACGACCATCGCCGTGGTCTGCTCGGGCAGGCGAGCATCCTGGCGGTCACCTCGCACTCCAATCGCACGTCGCCGGTGAACCGGGGCAAGTGGATACTCGAGAACCTCCTGGGTGCTCCGCCCCCCGCCCCGCCCGAGAACATACCGGCGCTGGAGAATACGGTTCTCGATGGCACGCTGCGGCAACGGCTGGAGCAGCATCGGCGCAGTCCCGTATGCGCCTCGTGCCACCAGGCCATGGACCCGCCGGGATTCGCCCTGGAGAACTTTGGCCCGCTGGGCGAATGGCGCGAGACGGACGCGGGCCTGCCGGTGGATGCGACGGGCCAGATGCTCGACGGCGTGCAGTTCGACGGCGTGGCCGGACTGCGTGCGGCGCTGCTGGAAAAGTCGGATGTCGTGGTGGCAACCCTTACGGAGAAGCTGCTCACGTATGCGTTGGGCAGGGGGGTGGAGTACTACGACATGCCGGCAGTGCGCGCCATCGTGTCGTCTGCCGCCGAATCCGATTACGCGTTCTCGTCCCTGATCCTCGGAATCGTCAGGAGCGTACCGTTTCAGATGCGGGCGGCGACCGCGGAGGCGGCACCCGGCCCGGAGCAGAATCCGGCTCGGCGGTAGCACCGACCGGAGCGAATGGCGTCCGTGACGAAGCGGGCGCCGCGGAGGGAGATTCCACGATGATCGTCGTCAAGCGCGCGTTGCCCCGTCGGACGTTCCTGCGCGGCGCAGGAGCGTCGCTGGCCCTGCCGTTCCTGGACGCCATGGTTCCGGCGTTCACTGCCGTGGCCCGCTCGGCCGCGGCTCCGGTGAGCCGCCTCGGCTTCGTGTACACGCCGAACGGCTACATCAAGGAATTCTGGACCCCCGACACAGCCGGCCCGAACTTCGAATTCAAGCGGTCGCTCAAGGCCCTGGAGCCGTATCGGGACAAGGTCACCGTGGTCAGCGGCCTGGCGAACCTGCAGGCCGAGGCGATGGGCGACCCCCCCGGCCTGCACGCACGCGGCGGCACGGCGTGGCTTACCGGCACTCATGCCAAGGCGACGGAGGGCGTGGACGTACGGGCCGGGATCAGCGCGGACCAGGTGGCCGCCCGGGCCGTCGGGCACGAAACGGTGCTGCCTTCGCTGGAGCTGGCCACCGAGCAGAACGAGCAGATGGTGGGCAATTGCGAGGGCGGCTACAGTTGCATCTACGAAAACACCTTCTCGTGGAAGGACGCGACCACGCCACTACCCATGGAGACCCACCCGCGAGTCGTGTTTCAGAGACTGTTTGGCGACGGCGCGACGCCGGAAGAACAGCGCTGGCATCGGGAACTCAGCGGGAGCATCCTGGACCTGGTTCGAGACCGCGTCAGGGAGCTGCAGCGGCAACTCGGAGCCGGAGATCAGTTGCGGCTGGGACAGTACCTCGACTCGGTGCGCGACATCGAGGCGCGGATCGCGCGCGCGGAGGCGCAGGTAGAGAATCCGGAGACGGGCGAGTTGCCGCCACGGCCGTCCGACATTCCGCGGTTGTTCGGAGACCATGCCAGGCTGATGTTCGACCTGCAGGTCGCGGCGTATCAGGCCGACATCACCCGCGTCATCGCCTTCCAGTTGTGTCGCGAGGTGAGTCCGCGTGTGTACCAGAACCTGGGCATTCCGGACCAGCACCACGCCGCCTCGCACCACGGGAACCGGCCGGAGCAGAAGGAAAAGACGGCGAAGATCGACGCGTACCACGTCGAGCTGCTGGCCTACTACCTCGACAAGCTGCAGGCCATACCCGACGGCGACGGGACCCTTCTCGACAACATCATCCTGCTCTACGGCGGCGGGCTCGGCGACCCCAATCCGCATGCCATCATCGATCTGCCGAACGTGATCATCGGCGGCGGCGGCGGGAGACTCGAGGGCGGGCGGCACCTCTCCTATCCGGTCACCGACTACGTCCCGCAGACCAACCTTCTCGTCACGTTGCTCGACAAGGCCGGCGTGCCGGTTGACAAGCTGGGCGACAGCACCGGCCGGTTGCGGGAGCTGCAGCACGCGGAAGGCTTGCCGGGCGTATAGATGGGCTGAACGCGGGATTGGCCCAAACAGGACGAGGGAGGTGCGGGGCAGTGAGGTTCATGGGAGCAATGCGAGCACTGTTGGTCGTGGTTGGCGTGGCAGTGGCGCCGGCGCCGGCGCTCGCGCATCACGCGTTCGCGGCGGAATTCGACGCGAACAAGCCCGTGACGCTCGAGGGCACGGTCACCAGGATGGACTGGATAAACCCGCATACGTGGATTCACCTCGATGTGACCAACGACGACGGGTCAGTCGATCAGTGGATGGTGGAAGGCGGTGCTCCCGGCGCGTTGCTGCGAGGCGGCTTCAACCTGGACTACCTGCCCCCGGGTGTCGTGATCCGGGTCGAGGGGTACCGGGCCAAGGATGGCTCGAAGCGCGCGAATGGCCGCGACGTCGTGTTCGAAGACGGGACGAGGCTCTTCTTCGGCTCGTCCGGGACAGGCGCCCCGCGCGACGGCCGTGACCCGACCGAACGCTAGACGTTGCAGTTGCCGCATGCATCATCAGGTCGGTTTGCAGATTACCTACTGAGGTGCAAACGGCCGTTGGAGTAAAGGGGAGTAGGGGATGCGGTCCGAATTCAGCGGCCTGACAGTGGTCTTGGCCGCGCTGGTGATGGTCCTTGCCGCGTGCGTGGCTGCAGCCGGGCAGGGCGCCGGCTATACCGGACCGCGAACGCCGGAGGGCAGGCCGGACCTCAACGGAATCTGGCAGGCGTTTACGACCGCTTCCTGGAACATCGAAGCGCACAGTGCGCAGGAGGGTGTGCCCGCGGGGCAGGGGATCGTGGAGGGTGGTGCAGTCCCGTACCTGCCTTCGATGCTGGCTCGCAGGCAGGAGAACGCTGCGCATCGCGAAGAACGTGATCCACTGGGCCGCTGCTTCATGCCGGGCGTGCCCAGGATCATGTACATGCCATTCCCGTTCGAGATCACGCAGACGCGGGACGTCGTCCTGATGAACTTCGAGTATGGACGCGCGGTGCGCCAGATTTTCACCGACGGGAGTCGGCATCCGGAACGTTTCCCACCCTTCTGGATGGGTGACTCGCGCGGTCACTGGGAGGGCGACGTGCTGGTCGTTGATGTCGCGCTGTTCACGGAGCACACGTGGTTCGATCGCGCAGGCAACTTCCACAGCGACGCGCTGCGTTTGGTCGAGCGCTATACGCCGACGGATGGGAATCACCTCCTGTACGAGGCGACGGTCGAGGATCCGAATGTATTCGCGCGGCCGTGGAGGATGAGTTTTCCGCTCTACCGCCGAATAGAGGAGAACCTGCAGGTGCTGGAGTACGTGTGCCTCGAGTTCGCCGAGCCGTTTCTGCGGTGGGACGAGGCACCCGCACCGGGGTTGCCCGAGGCGCCCGGGAGGTAACGAACATGTGGACGAGGCCTGCTGGCGGTGGTTTTTCGTTGTTCCTGGCCATCGCCTTCACCGCCCAGGGTTGGGTTGCATTGGCGCAATGGCAACCTGACCGGACGCCGGACGGGCAGCCCGACATTCAGGGGTACTGGTCGGATGCGGAAATCCCGCTGTCCACTTTCATCAGCCTCGAACCGGGCGCCGAGAACGAAGGCGACATCTACGGTATCGAATTGACAAAGGGGTCACTGCTGTCCCACGGGATTTCTAATTTAGGCGGCTTGAACCTTCTATGTCTGTTAGAATGGTTTTGCCACAAATCATTCAAAACACAGGAGATCCAAGCCGTGGCCCATCATAACACAGTCTTCGGGCAGTTTCTCGCGTTGCTTCCGCGACATGAATTCGACGCCGAGTCGCGCGAGCATCAGCGCGGCCAGCGCCTGCGGGTGATGAGCCGCTGGGCGCAGTTCGTCGCGCTCGGGCTGGGCCAGGTGACGGGCCGGCAGAGCCTGCGCGACATCGTGGCCAACCTGCAGGTCCAATCCAGCAAGCTCTATCACCTGGGCGTGCGGACCGTCAGTCGTTCCTCGTTGGCACGGGTCAACGCCGAGCAGCCGTATACGCTCTACGAGGCGGTGTTCTCCCGTCTGCTGAGCCGCTGTCAGCAGCAGGCGCCGGGCCACCGCTTCCGCTTCAAGCACAAGCTGTATGCGGTCGATGCATCGACTATCGACCTGTGCCTGGCCCTCTTCCCGTGGGCCACGTTTCGCCGCACGAAAGCCGCGGTCAAGCTGCATGTCGGGCTCGACCAGGCGGGCCAGTTGCCGAGCTTCGTCAGCCTCACCGAAGGCAAGCGCGGCGACGTGACCGTCGCCCGCACGTGGCGGTTTCCGGCCGGCAGCGTGGTCGTGGCCGACCGTGCGTATCTCGATTTCAAGTGGCTGCATCAATTGCAGACCCGTTCGGTGACGTTCGTCACCCGCCTCAAGCGGGGCGTGCGCTACCGGGTCACCCACGAGCACGACTTTCGGCCGGAGACCGGCGTGCTCGCCGACCAGCGGATCGAACTGACGAGCGCCCGCAGCGGCAAGGCCTACCCCGACCCGTTGCGCCGGGTGGTCTACCGCGACCCGCAGACGAAGAACCGCTACGTGTTCGTGACCAACAACACCACCTGGGTCGCCAAGACGATCGCCGACATCTACAAGTCTCGCTGGCAGATCGAGCTGTTCTTCAAGTGGATCAAGCAGCATCTGAAGGTCAAGCGCTTCATCGGCCGGTCGAAGAACGCCGTCTGGACCCAACTGTGGATCGCCACCTGCATGTACTTGCTGCTGGCCTATCTCAAATTCGTCCTGCGGCTGCGCTGGAGCCTCAATCAGATGCTCCAGGTGCTGCAGCTCAACATCTTCGAACGTCGACCACTACACGAACTGTTCACCACACACGCGCCGCCAGACCCCGACCGTCCGCAACTGGCACTCGCGTGGACCTGAAACTGTGGGACACTAGTGACAAAGGGGTCGATTGTGGTCGACCCCGCTGACGGTGTTCTTCCGTATCAGGCGTGGGCGCGGCAGAAGAAGGACTGGCTCAGTGAACACTACACGGATCCGCCGGAGCGCCAACACCTTGACCCGAACTCGCGGTGTCTTCCGGCCGGTGTCCCGCGCATCAATTACGTCGCACCGTACACCGAGCACCGGATCCTGCAGAAACCGGGCGCTGTCGTCATCTACTCCGAGTGGAACCACACGGTTCGCGTGATTCCTGTCGATGGGCGTCCGCATCTCGACGACAACATCCGGCTCTGGATGGGAGACTCTCGCGGCAGGTGGGAGGGGAACACGCTCGTCGTCGAAACGACGAATCTCAACGACAAGACGTGGTTCGATATCGTGGGGGCGTTTCACAGCGACGCGCTGCGGGTCGTCGAGCGCTTTGCGATCGTCGACGCTTCCACGATGACCTACGAGGCCACGATTGAAGACCCCAAGGTGTTCACGCGGCCGTGGACGGTCGCTTTCAAATTCACGCGCAACGAACCGGGGAGTACGGACGCGGGTGAGCTTTATGAGTATGCGTGTCACGAAGGCAATCTGGCGACAGAGCTCATCATCCATTGACGAAGCGCAGTTCGCGAACTGGGACCGCTTGCTGACAGGCATGTCGGTCGGAGACCTGGAGGGTCTGGCGGCCAACACATGAGTTGTCCGCCCGGTCTTCTTGCCGCGGTCGGCCCGCATGCCGAGACAGCCGTTCGTTGCGCCGGAAGGCCGAACGAAAGGCCTCGGGCCCGCAGGTTCCGTGGTGCAGCTAATCCTGGAGCGCAAACTTCACCGGCATGAACAGCCCGCAGGTGAACAGGTTGCCCCGGGAGTCGACGTCGAAGAAGTGCTGCCCGGCGCTGTCGAACTCGCCGACGACCTCCAGGTCGCTGCGCCGCATGATGTAGATCTTGCCCGCCGCGTTGATCCCCGCGCCGTAGACGTACTGCTGGTCGGGGTCGTGCGAGAACGCCACCGAGTTCACGGGGCCTGGGGTCGGCGCCTCCGCGATGAACGTGCCGTCCGGCTCGTACACGTGAATGAGGTCGTGCGCCCGGTCCGCCACGTAGACCCGCCCGTCGGCGGCGACGTTGGCGCCGTGCGCGAAGCGCGGGAAGAAGCCGGTCGGTCCCGGGAATCCCGACCACGCGGGCAGCGGGCCGGCCTCGAACGAGTCGTCGGGCGGCTCGCCGTAGCGGCCCCAGTGCCGCTTGTACTCGCCGGTGTCCATGTCGAAGACGGCCACGCGCTTGTTGAGGTAGCCGTCCGCGACGTAGACCTCGTTCGTTCGCGGGTCGAAGTCGACGTTGGACGGGTTGCCGAGGTAGCGGGTGTGGTCGCTGCCGCCGGTCTTGCCCAGCTCCCCGATCTGGAGCAGGAACTCGCCGTCCCGCGAGAACTTGAGCACCAGGTGGCCGCCGCCGCTGATCCAGACGTTCCCCTGGTGGTCGACGTTGAGCGCATGCTCGCGGACCGGATGCGGGTAGTCGTCGACCCGCGACAGCCGCTGGCTGTCCATGCGGTAGAACCACGGATGGCCCTGGTCGCGGCCGCCCCAGGCGCGCACGAGGTTCCCGTCGGGATCGAACTCGAGCACGGGCGGGGCGGGCACCTTGCCCTCGTCCTCGATCTCGTCGCGGTAGTTGTCGGGCGCGTGGAGCACCCACACGTGGTCCTCGGGGCCGACGGCCACGCCCCACACGATGCCGAGCCGCCAGTGGTCCGGGAGCGGCTTCGGCCAGGACGGATCGCGCTCGAACGACGGCAATTGCTCGTCTTCGTGCTGGGCATGCGCGGCGCCCGCGCCTCCCAGTGCCAGCACAACCGTCAGAAGCACCAACGCCGTCCCCGAATGCCGTCTCCGTCTCATGGTCAACTCCCCGGCGGGATGTTATCGGATCTCGCGGCGAGGCGTGTACAATCGTCACACGTATGAACTTCGTGAAGGAGAAGCAGAGGACATGCGCAGAAAGTCACTGATTCCGGCAGCGTTGATCGGCGTGATGGTAGCGGCGGCCGGCGCCCTGCACGTCGCGACGGCCCAGCAGGATCCGCAGCCGATGTCGTTCTTCGTCACCAGCGCAGGTCTGGGCGACGGGGCCAACCTGGGCGGCCTGGATGGCGCCGACGCCCACTGCCAGTCGCTGGCCGCGGAGGTCGGGCGCGGCGATTCGACCTGGCGCGCGTATCTGAGCACGCAGGGCGAGAACGCCGTCAACGCCCGCGACCGCATCGGCAGCGGCCCGTGGTACGCGCACGGCGGCCGCCGGCGCATCGCGACGGATCTGGCCGTGCTGCACGGCGACACCCTGGAGCTGGCGCGGGTCGGCATCTCCTTCGGCAAGGGCATCGCGCTCACCGAGCAGGGGAACCCGGTGCCGGGCCTCGGCGACTCGCCGAACCAGCACGACATCCTGACCGGCACGCGGCCCGACGGGCGCGCGTACACCGACGATGCCGACCACACCTGCAGCAACTGGACCAGCAACGCCGAGGACGGCTCGGCCCAGGTCGGGCATCACGACAGGCAGGGCGGTCCCAACGGATCGTGGAACTCGGCGCATCCCAGCCGCGGCTGCAGCCAGGACAACCTGGTGGCGACCGGCGGCGCGGGCATGTTCTACTGCTTCGCGATCGACTGATCCGGTCTCCGATTCGACTTCGGCGGCAGCGGCACGGGAGGAACAAACTGATGATCCGGACGAAGTGCGCGAGACGCGCGGCCCTGCTTCTGACGCTGCCGGCCGCGGCGCTGCTGCTGGCGCCGCCGGCGGCCGCGGCGGCCGACGAGATTACCTTCACGAAGGATGTGGCGCCGATTCTGCACCGCTCCTGCGTCAACTGCCACAAGCCGGGCTCGATTGCGCCGATGTCGCTCATCACCTACGACGACGTGCGGCCCTGGGCCCGCGCCATCCGCGACAAGGTGTCGCGTCCGGACGACGATCCGGAGCGAATGCCGCCCTGGTTCATCGAGAAGAACGTCGGGATCCAGAAGTTCAAGGACGACCCGTCGCTGAGCCCCGCCGAGGTGGCCACCATCGCGGCGTGGGTGGACGGCGGGGCGCTGCGCGGCGACCCGGCGCTCATGCCCGAGTACGACCTGGCCGGCAGCGAGTGGTCGATCGGCACGCCGGACCTGATCGTCTCGTCGCCGTCGATGACGCTGCCGGCAGTGGCGCCGGACTACTACGGCCGCATCGGACCGGCCCCGACCGGGCTCACCACCGACCGCTACGTCAAGGCGGTCGAGTTCCGCGAGGTGCGGCATCTCGAGGGCGCCGCCGAGCGCGCGCAGGACGGCGACCTGAACTACTTCGTCGTCCATCACGCGGTCGTCCTCACCACGGCGGGGTCGTCGGCCGCGGACGCCGAGAGCGCCGCCACGGGCGCGGAGGGCCGCCGCCGCGGTCTGTTCAACGTCGTCTGGGAGCTGGGTCAGAACTCGACCATCTACCCCGACACCCTCGGCGTCCGGCTGCCCGCCGGCTCGGGCCTGACCTTCGACCTGCACACCCATTCGATCGGCACCGAGGCGACGTTCTCCATCGACGTGGCGTTCAAGCTGCATCCGGAGGGCTACGAGCCCAAGTACACGAACGCCGCCACGTTCGGGTCGCTCACCTACGACCTCGACATCCCCGGCAACAAGGAGACGATCGTCGAGGCGATGTATCCCATGCAGCAGGCCGGGCTGGTGCTCAACTTCGAGCCGCACCTGCACTCGAGCGGGCGCCGGATGTGCGTCCACGCGCTCTACCCGAGCGGGTATCAGGAGACGCTCAACTGCGCGGGGTACAACCACAACTGGGTGAAGGTGTACCACTACCAGGACGACGTGGCGCCGCTGCTCCCGAGGGGGACGATCATCCGCGTCACGGCCTGGTACGACAACACCGCCGGCAATCCGCGCGTGGCCGACCCGCGCAACTGGAAGGGCTGGGGCAGCCGGTCGATCGACGACATGCTCTTCCTGCTGTCCCGGGTGATCTGGCTGACCGACGAGGAGTACGAGGCGGAGCTGGCGGCCCGTTCGCAGCCGGCCCGCGCCACGCAGAACGACAACTAGCTTGGATGGGGCTACGCCCCAAACCCCCGGCGTCCGCTTGCGGGGCCCCTTCGCCCCGCGCCGCTACCGCGGAGGCGCGCTGTGCGCGCCTTGCGGAGTCTGCGCCGTCTTACGGCGCAGACTCCTGGCCTCGGACTGCAGCCGTCGTGGCGGGCCGGCGTCCCGCCACCACCGCCATCGGACCCTGCCGCCACACGCAGTCCGCGTCGAAGCCGACGGCCCGGAGGGCGTCGAGCTCGACCTCGAGCGGGAAGTAGGTGTCCTCGTCGGCCCACTCGGCGAAGTGCTCGAACGCCCGCGCCCGCTCTATTCCGCACCCCGCCATGTGATCGGCCCAGGCGTCGTAGGTCGCGGCCCGCTCCGCCGTGCCGGCCGGCATCACCGCATCGGCGTTGACGAACACGCCGCCCGGCCGCAGCGATGCCAGGATGCGGTCGTAGACCGCCCGCTTCGCGTCGAGCGACGAGATGTGGTGCAGCGCGAGCGAGGCCGCCGCGGCGTCGCAGGCCGGCAGCTCGCCGAGGAACGACGTCTGCCGGAAGCGGACCCGCGCGCCGAACCGCGCGAGCCGGATCCGGGCCTGATCCAGCATCTCGGCGTCGACGTCGATCAGCTCGACCGCGCCGGCCTCTCCGTGCACCAGGAGGGCTTCGGATAGGGCGCCGGTGCCGGCGCCGAGATCGAGGACCACGTCGGCGCCGGCGGAGGCCACGGTGCGGGCCGCCACCCCCAGCATCGCGTCGTAGCCGGGAATGAAGCGCCGGATGGTCTCGTCGTAGGCGTCGATCTCGACGCGCAGGTGGCGGCGTACCAAGTGGCTGGACATGGGTCTTCCGGAGGCGGCGAAGCGCGGCGGCCCGCCCGGCGCGCCGGATCAGTTCGTGGCGGCTCCGCGCCAGGTATCGGCCACGAACCGGCGCTCCTTGATGCGCCAGCCTTCGGCCGTCTTCACCCAGTCGTCCGTGTACTTGCCGAACAGGGTGATCTCGATCGGGCCGTCCTCCGTGCGCCGCTCCACCTGCAGCATGTAGCCCATGCCGCGGGCGCCCTCGTCGGTCGGCATGAGGACCAGGCTGGCGTTGACGTGCCGGATGCCGGCCGCATGGCGCGCGCGGACCCCTTCATAGAACTCCTTGAGCGCGGCCCGCCCGACGACCGGCTCGCCGCCGGCCGTGAAGCGGCCGTCCTCGGTGTACATCCACGAGGCGTCGAACTCGGAGCCCGGGTCCACGTCGTGCGGGTACAGGTAGTAGATCTGCTGGATCTCGAGATAGTCCGCGGGCGACAGCATGTCGGATGCGCGCTGCTGCTGCGCGAGCATCCAGGTCGCCCCGCTCGCGGCCAGCATCAGGATCACGACGACGAACGTCAGCTTGGCGAGTCGCATGGTGTCCTCCTTCCGGGGAAGCCTCATTCTAGTATTTGCCGGATCAGGATCCCGGCGCGGACCTGCCGAGCTCCCCTGCCAGCTCGACGAACGCGGTCTCTGCCGCCCGCATCGAGCCCTCGTTCGTCGCGAACGCCAACACCGTGTTCTTCGCGGGCAGCAGCATGAGCAGCGCGTACCACAACGTATTGCTGCCGTTGTGCCAGAGCACGGGACCGCCCGCCCAGTGGCGTTCGTAGCGGACCCAGCCGCGCGCGTAGTCGTCGAGAACCGGCGTGTGCAGCCGCTCCCACGCCGCGGGCGGCAGCAGGGCTGGCGAGGGGACGGATTCTCCTTCCAGGTGGGCCGCGCCGTAGCGCGCCAGGTCGAGGATTGTCATGTGCGCCGCGCCCGCGGGAGCCATCACCGGCGAGTTGTCGGCGCGCTCCTCGAACGGGTCCATGCCCAGTCGAATACCCAGCGCGACCTGATGCCCGATCGGCTCCTGGTCCGGGGCATCGCCTTGCGGCGGACCGAAACCGGCGCTGGCCAAGCCTAGCTAGCGGTGCGAACACGCGCTCGCGCAGCAGCGATTCGTAGGCGCCGCCGGCCATCGTCTCGGCGATATGGCCGGCGATCGTGTAGCCGACGTTGGAATAGGCGAAGCGCTCGCCGCAGGGCGACTCGGGCTCCCTGGCGAGAACGGGGGCGATGAAGCGCCGCCGCGCCGCGACTAGTTCCCCGGGTGTCTCCGGCCAGACGCTCTGCACGCTCCTCGGAAAGTTCGCTGGGGCGCCCGCGGTGTGCGTCAGCAGATGATCCAGCGTGCAGGCTTCCCAGCCGTCGCTCACTTCGAACTCCGGCAGCAGCGCCGCCACCGTGTCGTCGGCCGAGAGTAGTCCGTCGTCTTCCAGCACGGCGAGCAGCGTGGCCGTCATCGACTTGGTGACCGAGCCGACGTGCCAGCGATCGTCGACGGTCACCAGGATGCCGGAGCCCCGCCGGCGCTCGCCACTGGCGGCCGTGGCGACAAGCCGTCCGTCGGTCATCACGGCGGCAGCCACCCCGGTGAGCCCCGTGTCGTACTGCAGCCGGGCGAGGTGGGCCTCGAGATACCCCTGATAGCCCTCGCCCACCTCGCCTACTGTAACGTAGGGCCGACCGGAACACGCGGTCAGGACCGCCGCGAGCGCTGCCGCAGCCACGCGTATCCGGACGCTCTCCCCACTCCATCCCGCCATGCCATCCCTCCCGTGACGCATCTCTTCATGGAGATCGCAAGCCGCCATCAGGCCGGCACTGCCGGGTGGTCCGCCGCCCGCACGGGTGGAGTGGGAACGCGGACCGTTTGGTGGAACGAACCGCGTACGCCACGCAACGCTACGGGGCGGGGAAGTAGCCGATCTTCTCGCCGCGGTTCGTTCCCATCCAGATCTCGTCGCCGATCCGGATGGCCGTGGTGCAGGCCGCGAAGTTCTCGATGACGGGGTGATCGATCACCCGCTCGACCTCCAGCGTCCGCGGGTCGATCCGGCCCACGTGGAACGTTTCGTCCGGCGTGTTGAAGCGGTCGGCGCCGGCGGCGAAGACCGACCCGTCAGGCTGCATGCGCAGATTGTCGGGCCGGAAGTGCAGGTCGACGGCGTCGCGCTCGACGGGATCGCGGCCGCGCGACAGGCGGATGAAGCGCTGCTCGCCCCAGCCGGCGATGTAGAACCACTCCCCGTCGTCCGCAATCTCCAGGCCGTTCGGGCCGCCGGTCTCGCTGCCCGGCACCTCGGTCCAGCCGCCGTCCGTGCGCCATTCCCATACCGAGCCGGAGATGGCCCCGGTCTGGATGTCGGCGAGCGACTCCGTCAGGCCGGCGGTCCGGAAGCTGGTGGCCGCGAAGCCGCCGTCGGGCAGCGCCACCACCGAGTTGAGCGTGAGCGGCTCCGGGGCGACGGCGCAGCCCACCCACGTCAGCTCCGGCGGGTTCGCGTTGCCGTCCACCTCGAACACCTCGACCGATTCGCGGAAGCCGTGGTGCACGAGATAGACGGTGTGGACCCCGTCCTCGCCAGGCGCCAGATACAGGCCGTGGGCGCGGAACGCGGCGCCCTCGCCGGGATCGATCGGACCCGGGCAGTCGGGATACGTCTCGGCGTCGAGCCGCTCCCGCGGCGCGTCGGTGGGGTACAGGACGGAGCTGGTCTTGTCGCCGACGTTGACCAGATGAATCATGCCGCCTTCCTGGTTGCCGGAGGCGATGACCCACTCCTCGCCCGGCAGGACGGCCAGGTCCTCGGGGCTGATCAGGTCGCAGATGAACCGGATCTCGCCGACCGGCGCGCAGTCGGCCGCCGCTTGCGGCGCGGCCGCGCCGCCGCCGGCAGCCGCCAGCAGGGCCGCGCCGATCCCCATCCCCATCCATCTCGGTGCTCGCATGGGTCGTCCTTTCGTGGGTGGGCCGACGCGGCCGGTTGACGGCCCGCGGGCGCCTTCGTAAGATACCGATGACTATACGCTACGAAACGGGGGGTCCGCATGAGCCGTCTGGCATGGTATCGGGTGTTTCTCGGTGTCGGATTCGTCGCCGCCCTCGGGCTCGCCTCGACTGTCGCCTCGCAGCGGACGGCGGCCTCGATGGCCGACGCCGCGCAGGGCTTTCTGGCGTCGCTGACGACGGAGCAGCGGGGGATGGCCGCGCTTCCGTTCGATTCCGACGACCGCGAGCGGTTCCACTACATCCCGACCGAGATGCATCCGCGGCAGGGCCTCAAGATCGAGGACATGGACGAGACGCAGCGGCAGGCCGCCCACGCGCTGCTCAAGGCGGCGCTGAGCGAGATCGGCTACTCGGTCGCCGTCGACGTCATGGAGCTCGAGGCCGTGCTCGCGGCGCTCGAGCAGAGCGGCCGGATCACCCGCAACCCGGAGTGGTACTTCTTCTCCGTGTTCGGCACGCCGGGGCCGACCGGCACCTGGGGCTGGCGCGTCGAGGGCCATCACCTGTCGCTCCACTTCACGGTCGTGGACGGCGACACGGTGGCGAGCACGCCGTCGTTCTTCGGGAGCAACCCGGCCGAGGTGCGGGAAGGCCCGCGCAAGGGGCTGCGCGTGCTCGGTCTGGAGGAGGACACCGCGCGCGGGCTGCTGATGGCGCTCGACGACGAGCAGCGCGCGGTGGCCATCATCGACGACGTCGCGCCGGAGGACATCGCCACCGAGGCGTTCGCCAGGGCGCACTCCCTGGGACCGGGCGGCGTCAAGGCGTCGGACATGACCTGGGACCAGCAGGCGCAGTTGCGGCGGCTGATCGCGACCTACACCTCGCTCATGGCCGACGATCTGGCGGCGCAGCGGATCGCCAGGCTCGAGGAGGCCGGCGTCGAGCACATCACCTTCGCCTGGGCCGGCGAGATGGAGCGCGGGGGGCGGCACTACTACCGCGTGCAGGGGCCGACGTTCCTGATCGAGTACGACAACATCCAGAACGACGGCAACCACGTCCACTCGGTGTGGCGGGATTTCGAGGGCGACTTCGGCCGCGACATCCTCCGCGAGCACCTCCGCGCCAGCCGTCACTGAAAAGGCGCGCACGGCGCGCCTCCGGCGGTAGCGGCGCGGGGCTATTGGGGTCCCCGCAAGCGGACGCCGGGGGCTCGGGGCGTAGCCCCGTCTGAAAGATGCCGCGCACGGCGCGCCTCGGCGGTCGCGGAGTGGGGCATTGGGGGTCCCCGCGGAGCGACCGCCGGGGGTTCGGGGTGCAGCCCCGTCTTATTGAAGCCCCGCGGCGTCCGCCCGGTCGTCGTGGGACAGCGGACCCTGCGGCAGGCGGCCGTCCACGGCGAGGCTGCGGGCCGTGACGGCGCGGCCGGTGAAGCGCAGCACGTCCGCGTCGGCGGCGAGCGCGGCCACCGCCCGCCCGCAGAACCTCGGGGTCTCCGCCCCGCTGACGTCGAACACCTGCTCCACGTTGGGCACCTGCTGCAGCCGCTCGGTGAGCACCAGGCCGGGCCACAGCGACACGACCGCCACGCCGTGGCCGCGGAGCTGGTGCGCCGTGTCGGCGGTGACCCGGTCCAGCGCGCACTTGCCCACGCCGTAGGCCACGTGCCAGGCGAACCCGGTCGCGCCCGATGAGCTGATGTTCACGATCAGGCCGCGGCTTCCGGCCGTCATCGGCCTGGCGGCGTGCCAGGTGGCGACGTAGGCCGAGCGCGTGCCGATGTCGATCATGTCGTCCCAGTTCGACAGCGGCGTCTCCCAGAAGGGCAGCCCGGAGGTCAGCTCGGGGGGGACGAGAAACGCGTTGTTCACGAGCACGTCGAGCCGTCCGCTCCCGGCGGCCACGCGCTCGAAGAGCGCGGCGACCTGCGCATCGTCGCGGTGGTCGCAGGCCACGCCGACGCAGCGCCCCCCGAGCGCCTCGACGTCCCGCACCGTTGCTTCGAGGCTGCCCGGCAGCGGGGCGTCGCCCTCCTTCAGCGTGCGCCCCGTGGCGTAGACCGTCGCTCCCGCCGCGCCCAGCTCCAGCGCGCAGCCCTTGCCGATGCCCCGGCTGGCGCCCGTCACGATCGCCGCGCATCCGTCGAGTGCGCCCATGGGTCCTCCCGCGCCGGTCAGAACGTCGCGATCGGGTTGATCGGCGACCCGGTGCCCCCGACCATGCGCAGCGGCGCGACGGTCAGCAGGAACTCCCACCGGTTGCGCGCGGCCGCCGCCGCGGCCACGTCGTCGAGCGCCACGTTGTCGAACAGGTGGACGCCGAGGTAGACCAAGGCGAAGCCGTGCACGGGCAGGCCGGTCAGCTCGCCGCCGGGCGGAATGGCGTCCTGCGGCGCCTCCCCGGCCAGGATGGCGATGTCGCGCTCCCGCAGCCACGGGATGACCGACGCATCGAGGCCGGCCGCCCCCTCGCGGGCGTTCCACGGACCCATGGCGGCCCGCCGCGCCCAGCGTCCGGTGCGGATGAAGAGCGCATCGCCGGACGCGACCTTGACGCCGGCGTGCTGCTCCCAGGCCTCGAGGTCGGCAGGGTGGATGCGGGTCCCCGGCTCGAGGTAGGGCACGCCCTTCAGCCGCGGGATGTCCATCAGGATGCCCCGCGTGAAGATGCCGTGCTCGGCCACGTCGATCGCGTTCCGCGGATGGCCTGCCGTGAGCACCGCCTCGTCGTCGTCGACGTAGCCGTTGTACGACACGCCGTTGTCCGTGCCGTGAGCCAGCGAGTCGATGTGGGTGTGGGCGAACCCGTGGTAGCGCAGCGCGAACCAGTCGAGCGTGGGGCTGGCCATGTTCCGTTCGTAGGGGCCCGTGCCGGGGATGCCGAGCTCCGTATCGGGGTTGCTCTCGTAGTCCGCCCGTCGCGCGAGCGAGACCGAGAAGCCCTCCTGCACGAGGGCCGCCGCCTGCCGGCGCTTGGCGCGCGTGATCAGGTTGAGCGCGCCGTGCTGGTCGTCGTCGCCCCAACGGCCCCAGTTGGACAGCTCCTGCTTCCAGGCCTCGATGTCAGCCGGGGTCACCGACTGGGGCCGCCCGCCGCCGCCCTGCGCGATCAGCACCACGGCCGCCAGGGAAGTTGCGAGCGCCGACAGCAGCATCCGGCTCAGCATGATTCGCATGGCTTCTGGTCTCCTCGGTGTCGCTCGGCGGATTGTAGGTCGATTGGATCGCCCGCACAACCGCCGCTCGTGACCGGTCCGATCACGGTTGCAGCCGCTCGATGAACCAGGCGGCCGCGAACGCGCCGACGGCGTAGGGCGGCACGAGACGCAGCCAGGCCGGCAGGGGCCAGACGCGGCGCGAGACGATCCAGCTCGCCGCGAGCACGGCGGCGATGAACAGCAACTGGCCGATCTCGACGCCGAGGTTGAACAGCAGCAGCGAGAGGGCGATCTCGCCGCGCGGCAGCCCGATCTCGGCCAGCGCGCCGGCGAAGGCGAAGCCGTGCAGCAGGCCGAAGGCGAACGGCACCAGCCAGGGTCTGCGGCTCGTGAGCCCCGCGCGCCCGCCGGCCGCCTGCACCAGCTCGACGGCCAGGAAGACGATGCTCAGGGCCACGACCGCCTCGACGGTGGGCGCGTGGACGCGGACCACCCCGAGCGTCGTCAGCGCCAGCGTCAGGCTGTGCGCCGCGGTGAACGCGGTGACCGCGGCGACCAGCCGGCGGCGGCCCCCGATGAGGAGGAGCAGGAGCAGCACGAACGCCAGGTGGTCGATGCCGGTGAGGATGTGCTCGACGCCGAGCTGCAGGTAGACGGGGGCCGCGACGGTCGTTCGCTCGAACGAGACGGTCAGCGAGGGCTCGGCCGGGGTGAGGAAGCGCTCCAGCCGGCGGCCGTCCGCGAGCGTGACGCGGACCAGCACGTCGGTGATCGTTCGCTCGAGACCGTCGATCGTGACCGTGACCCCCTCCAGGTCCGCACCCGCCCCGCCAGGCGGGCGCCAGACCCTGATGAGGTGGTTCAGGCTCACCTGCTGCGCGGCCGGCGCGGCGTCGAGCCAGCCGTTCGACAGGCGCGGGACGAGCCGCACGGCCCGGTCGACGATCACCGGCTGCTTCCACAGGATCTCGACGCGCTGCGGGGCCGGCGCCGACGTCTCGGCGACCTCGGTGATCTCGAGGTAGGCCGGGCGCACCTCGTGCCCGGCGAGGGCAGCCGGGCCCGCCAGCAGCGCGGCCGCCGCCAGGGCCCGGCCGTGCGGACTCATTCCTGCAGATCCCTGCGAAGCACCACGTACCTGGACTTGATCGCGGCCAGCGCGGCAGCGTTGATGGCCTGTTGCTGCTCGTCGATGTAGTCCGCGCGGACCTCGTCACGCACGTCGCCGAGCGGCGGCTCGCGGGCCGGCTCGATGGTCTCGACGTACACCAGATGCCACCCGTAGCCCGATTGGAGCGGCCCGTGCCATTCACCGGGCGCCAGCGCGAAGAGGGTCCGCGCCAGCTCGGAGTCGCCGACTATCCGCGCCAGGCCGGCCGCGTCGATGGCCACGTAGCGGTCGCGGCCCGGAAACGGATCGCCGGCGGCGGGCAACGGTCCGTCGGTGCCGTTCGGGCGCGGCGCGAGCGCTGCCGCGGCCCGTGCCCGCCCCGCCTGCGGTCCGCCGTCGTCGGGCGAGAAGTACAGATGGCGGAACGTGGCGCGCGCCGGCTCGCGGTAGCGGTCCGCGTGGCGGGCGCGGAACGAGCGGAGCGCCGCGTCGTCCGGCTCCGGCACGAGCGCGGTGTCCTCCTGCAGGAACTGCAGCTTCTGCACGACGCGCCGGCGGACGATCTCGTCGTCGCGGTCCAGGCCGAGGGCCACGCCCTCGCGATAGAGGATCTCCTCCTCGATGTGGCGGTCGACGAGGTGGTCGAGCTCGGCGGCGGTGGGGGGGCGGCCGAACTGCCACTCGTAGCCGGTCGCGAGGCGGCGCACGTCGGCCGGTCCGATCGTGACGTGGTAGCGCTCCGGTGTCCCGCCAGACCAGCCCTTGGCCAGGAGGACGAGCAGGCCGAGCGCGAGGAACTGCAGGAAGGGCTCGCGCGCCAGCGTGCCGAGCAACTGCCCGACGCGCCGGCCGCGGGCGGTTGCGGGCGGTCGATCGGCGACGGGACTCGAGGGCTGCATCGCGTGGCGCGCGACCGCACGCGGAGACTCAGGCTATCAGCATCCCGCCGTCGACGACCACCGTGCTGCCCGTCATGTAGGCCGACGCCGGGCTGGCGAGGAAGAGCGCCAGCCGCGCCACGTCGTCCGGCTGGCCCATTCTGCCCAGCGGCAGCGCGGCCAGCATCTGCCGCAGCATCTCCTCCGCGTCCACGCCCGGGGGCAGCGGCAGCTCCGTCTGCTCAGCGCCGGGCGTCTGGATGCCGCCGGGCGCGATTGCGTTGACGCGGACGCCCCGCGGCCCCAGTTCCTTGGCCAGCGACTTCGTCAGCATGACGACGCCGCCCTTCGACGCGTCGTAGTGGACGAGGTTGCCGATCGGCTTGAACGCGTCGACCGACGCGATGTTGATGATCGCGCCGCCCCGGCCCGAGTCCGCCATCTCGCGCGCCGCCGCCTGGGCGGCGAAGAACAGTCCCTTGAGGTTCAGGTCGAGCGTCCTGTCCCACACCTGCTCGGACAGCTCCAGGGACGGGACCATCGGGTAGATGCCGGCGTTGTTGACCAGCAGGTCGACGCGGCCGTAGGTGTCCTTCGCCGCCCGCACCGGCTCGACCGCGCCCGCCACGGTGGAGACGTCCGACACGCACTCGCTGGCCGTGCCGCCGCGCTGCCGGATGGCGTCGCCCGCCGACCGCACCGTCTCGCCGTCGATGTCGGCCAGCAGCAGCGTGGCGCCGGCCTCGGCGAAGCGGTTGGCAATCGCCAGACCGATGCCCTTCGCCGCACCGGTGACGATGGCCACCTGCCCGCTCAGGTCGTACAGCTCACGAATCGTTAGGTCTCGAGGGTCCTTCGCCGCTTCGGTCATGCTGCTGTTTCCGCTCCGCGTCAGGGGGCCACCTGCACGGTGATGTCCTCGTAGGCCTGGAGTCCGCCGTCGTGGGCGATGCAGCGCAGCACGTACGTGCCCGGCTCGCGGAAGGTGGCCCGCACCACCCAGCGGTCGTCGGGCGGCACGGGGGGCGGCTCCCACCCGGCCGACCAGGGCGAGCCGCCGCCGTCCCGGAAGTCCTCCCACACCTTGGTCTGCGGTGGGTCGAAGGTGACCGGGGCGGGGCCGCGGTAGCGGATCCAGGAGAGCCGGAGGCCCGTGGAGGCGAACAGCGTGGACCGGCTGCGGCCGACCCAGAAGTCCGGGATCGGCCGGCGTCCGGGCAGGCCGTCGTCCGTCGCGACGGCACGCAGCGTGACCGGCTCGCCGACGGCGGCGGCCAGCTCGCGATCGGTCTCGACGGAGAGGACGGGCGGCGCGTTGCCGATGGTGCTGGGATGGAACCCGCCCGGTCCGCCGCCGCCGAAGTTGGCCATCAGCACCGTATCGTCGACGGCGTAGCCCTGCCGCAGCGTGCCGAACGCCTGCCAGGTCACGCCGTTGACCGTCAGCGTCCAGACCACCTCGCCGTCGCCGAAATCGGCGGGTACCGGGACGCGGAAAACGAAGCGGTTGCGGCGCGGGAAGAAGTGGGTCGGCTGGCCGCGGTCGGGGCCGCCGGGCTCCATGTGGTTGTCGGGACCGATGGGCACCACCGGCTGCTCGGCCCAGTTCCGGTTCAGGTAGCCGAACAGCAGGTCGAACGATCCGTCCGGCTTCTCGACGTACCCTTCGTAGACCGGCGTGACGCTCTGGCCGTGCTCCCGGCCGGGCTGCGCGGAAGCCGCGGGCGTCAGGAGCGTTGCGGCGGCGGCCGCCGCGGCGACGAGGCCCGCCGCGGCGCGTTGGTTGCGCTGCATGGCGTATCGGCCGCGGCTACTGGTCGTTCGCACGCCGGTTGCCGCCCGGCAGCTCGGCGAAGCCGCACAGCGGGCAGCCGAGCACGGTCTCCCCTTCGGCGAGGCCCAGCCGCTCGCGCCGTTTCGCCATCTCGGCCTCGAACTCCTCGTCCGTCAGGATGAACGCCGGCGCGAGCACGAGCAGCATGTTGTCGATCGCCCGGTGGCCGAAGCCGGTCCAGTTGCGCGGATCGACGATGTTCGGATTGGCCGCGGTGCTGTCGAAGTAGCCGATGCCGTGCAGGATCGTGCCCTTCGGCAGCAGCGGCGCGGCGTCCTCCTCGTAGCGGTAGTAGCGCAGCCAGTTGTGGTCGTAGCCGGCGCAGTTGAGGGTCTCCACGCGGCCGGACCAGATGGCCTCCATGCACATCCTGACGCCCGCCGCGTGCATGTGCGGCGCGAACATCGTCAGCTTCACGTTCTGCTGCAGCGTCTGGTAGAAGTGGCGCACCTGCCCGTCCCGATTCGGCAGGACGTCGATCTCGGCGGTGCCGAAGCCGATGCGTCCGATCTTCCTCGTCGGCTCGTAGCCCCGCGGGTGGAACTTGAACGCGACCTCGAGGTGCGCCGTGGTGTCCTCGCCGTTCGAGTGCAGGTGGACGTTGTCCCACTGCAGCCGGGAGTTGCCCGGCACGAAGCGGCCGGCCTCCGGGTCGAACGTGAAGCCGCGCGGGTTGTTCCGCAGGTCGTGGATGGTGGGCCAGTCGCCGTTGTCGAGCTGATTGCCGTCCGCGTCGATCAGCGAGAAGAACGCGTGGTGATAGATGAACCGGCCGCCGATCGTCCGCGCGTTGTCGCCGACCTCCTTGACCTGCATCGTGTGCACGTAGCGGTCCTCGGTCAGCCCGGTCTCGACGGGCGGCAGCGCGCCCCACCAGTCGGGATCGTCCGCCGCGCGCGCTGCCGACGGGCCCACGACGACCAGGTCGGGCTCGCCCATCTCCCACTCGCCGGGGGCCGCGAAGGCGAGCGGCGGCGGCAGGTCGTCCGGATTGCCGCGCGGCGCGCCGTCGTCCACCCAGGCGCCGATGGTCGCGATCTCCGCCTCCGTCAGGGACATGTCGTCCTTGATCGCCTGAATGCCGACGTCCTTCTCCAGGAACCACGGCGGCATCACGCCCATGCGGTCGCGCAGCGCCGTGCGGTTCTTGATGCTCCGCGCCCACGGCCGCACCTCTTCGTAGGTCATCAGCGACATCGGCGCCAGCGAGTTGGGGCGATGGCAGCTCTGGCAGCTCTTCTGCAGGATCGGCGCGATGTCCTTCGTGAAGGTCACCGGCTCGCCGCCGGGCGCCTGACCGGCCGACAGGGGCGCGGGCGCGAGCAGCAGCGCCAGCAGCGGCGCGACACCGAGCAGTGCGTTGCGGGTGCAGGTCATTTGGGCGTTCCTCCCGTGGGTTACACGTAGGATACCAGACCGTTTCCGCCGCCGCCGCAGGGCGCGCACAGCGCGCCTCGGCGGTAGCGGCGCGGGGCAATGGGGTCCCCGCAAGCGGACGCCGGGGGCTTGGGGCGCAGCCCCATCTGGATGCTGGAAGCTGTCACGGCAGCCCGCCGGGCCCGAGCCCGAGGCTGAGGATGCCGACGGCCGCAATCCAGCTCCCGAGAACGCGGAACCCCATCTGCATCCACGGCGCCCGCAGGCGGCGCACGCACCCCACGCCGTAGGTCACCAGCAGGAAGCCGGCCAGCGTCAGGCCGGGCACGAAGCGGACGGCCGACAACTGGCTGCCCAGCTCGGCGCCGTTGGCCAGTCCCACGGTCGCGGCCGGCACGGCGGCAAGGGCGAGAGCCGCGTACGCGGGCAGCGCGGGCGCCGCCGCGACGAGGGCGCCGAGCACCACCATGGCGCCGACGTTCGCATGGAGCAAGCCGACCGGCGCGGGCATCACGAGGCCCAGCAGCGCGCCGAGCCCCAGCGCCGCGGGCACCGCCGCCATCAGCCGGATGGCCGTGTCGCGATCCTGCTGGCCGGCCAGCAGGCTGAGGGCGATCAGCGGCAGGGCCATCTCGACCGCGGTCAGCGGGTGCAGCAGGCCGACGTAGAAGTCCCCGACGCCGGTCATCGGATGGGCGGCGGCCGGGGCCGGCATACAGAGCAGAAGGAGGGGCACGAGCGCGACGGTCGCGGCGCCGAAGGGCCTGCCGGTCACAGCAGCAGGCCGCCGAGCAGGTAGAGCCCGATGGCGCCGATGACCGCCCCGAGGCCGCGCAGCGTCAGGGCCCCGGCCGGCCAGCGGTCGAGCAGGCCGACGGCGATGCCGGCCGCGTGCAGCAGGCCGGTCACGAGCACGAAGCCGAGGCCGTAGGCGAGCGGCTCGGCGGCCGCCGGCAGCTCGGCGCCGTGCGCGTGGCCATGAAAGATCGCGAACGCGCCCACGATGCCCGCGGCCACGGAGAGGAGCGGCCGGGCGGACAGGAGGATCATGAGCCCCAGCACGGCGGCGGACGCCGCCACGCCGATTTCCACCGCCGGCAGCGGCACCGCCCGCACGCCGAGCACGCCTCCGAACGACATGACCAGGGGGAACGTCAGCGGCAGGAGCCAGACGGCCGGGGCGCCGAGCTGCGTGCCCCAGATGCCGACCGCCACCATCGCGAGCAGGTGATCCAGTCCGGTCAACGGGTGCAGCAGGCCGCTGAGCAGTCCGGCGCCGACGTCGCGGTTCGTGTGCGCCAGCGCCGGCGCCGCGGCCGCCAGCAGTGCGAGCGCGGACAGGGCGGTGGCCCCCGCGCGGGCGCTCGACCGCCGAACCGACCGGGAATCAGGAGCCATCAGCGTTTGGCGCCTCGCGGATCGCCGTGTCAACCGAGCGTCAGCACGACGCCCAGCAGGGAACCGATCACCGAGACCAGCACGGTCGTCAGCGCGCCCATCAGCCAGAGGAACTGGCGTGACATCTTCTGGTCCAGGGCGCTGATCTGCCCCTCGATCGCGATGAACCGCCGGTCCACGTCCTCGAAGCGCCGATCGACCGCCTCGAAGCGCCGGTCGATGGCCTCGAACCGCCGGTCAATCGCCTCGAACCGCCGGTCGATGGATTCGAAGCGTGCGTCGATGGCGTCGAACCGCCGGTCGATGGCCTCGAAGCGCCCGTCGAGCCCGTCGATGCGGCGGTCGACCTTGCCGTCGAGCTGGACGACCAGCGCGCGCATGTCGTCGACGCCCCGGCTGTGCTCGTCCACCCTGCCCTCGAGAAACGCGACCCGTTCGTCCAGCGTCTGCATGCGCGCCTGTCGAGCACGAAGCGTGCCACTGACGATTCCGGGCGTCGTTCGCACGCTGATTATTGCTCACAGGGGTCTCGATTGCACAATTCGCCAGCCCGCGGGGCCATCCGCGCCGCTGTGGTAGGGTCCCCGCATGAGCACTGACGTCACGCCCTACCGCATCGACATCGACGAGGCCGAGCTCGACGACCTGCGCGCGCGGCTGGCCAGGACACGCTACCCGGAGGCGGAGACCGTGGACGACTGGAGCCAGGGCATCCCGCTGGCCTACGTTCGCGAGCTGTGCGACTACTGGCGCGACGGCTACGACTGGCGCGCCACGGAGTCGCGGCTGAATGCCATTCCGCAGTTCCGGACGGAGATCGACGGCCTCGGCATCCACTTCCTGCACGTGCGCTCGCCGGTGGAGGACGCCGCGCCGCTCGTGATCACCCACGGCTGGCCGGGCTCGATCGTCGAGTTCCTGAAGGTGATCGGGCCGCTGACCGACCCCGCCCGCCACGGCGGCAGCGACGCCGACGCCTTCCACCTCGTGCTGCCCGCGATTCCCGGCTACGGCTTCTCCGACAAGCCGGCCGCGGCGGGCTGGGGCGTCGACCGCATCGCCCGCGCCTGGAGCACGCTGATGGCGCGCCTCGGCTACGACCGCTACCTTGCGCAGGGCGGCGACTGGGGCGCGATAATCACCACGTCCATCGGCATCCAGGACACGGCGCACTGCATGGGCCTGCACACCAACATGCCGGTCGTCTTCCCGCCCCGGGAGATGCTGGCGGAGCCGACCGAGCAGGAGCGCGACGCCCTGGCGGCGCAGAAGTTCTACCAGGACTGGGACTCCGGCTACTCCAAGCAGCAGAGCACGCGGCCGCAGACGCTCGGCTACGGCCTGGTGGATTCGCCTGCCGGACAGGCGGCCTGGATCGTCGAGAAGTTCTACCAGTGGATGGACTGCCACGGCCATCCGGAGAACGTCCTGACCCGCGACGAGCTGCTCGACAACGTGATGTTCTACTGGCTGACCGGCGCCGGGGCGTCGTCCGCCCGGCTGTACTGGGAGAGCTTCGGCGGCGTGACCATGGACCCGGTGACGGTCCCGTCCGGCGCCAGCATCTTCCCGAAGGAGATCTTCAAGGCCTCGCGGCGCTGGGTGGAGCTGCGCTTCAAGGACCTGCGCTACTACCACGTCCTCGACAGCGGCGGCCACTTCGCGGCGTTCGAGCAGCCCGACACGTTCGTCGCCGAGCTGCGCGCCTGCTTTGCGGCGATGCGCTGAGCGGCCGCCGAACACGCGCCTGAGCAGGCATTGGCGCTCACGGCAGCGCCAGCGTCACCACGGTGTTGGTCGCGACGACCGTCACGTGCTGCCTGCCGTCGACCTCGTAGGTCATCGGGCTCGACCGAATCGGGCGCGGCGCGTCGAAGCGGTACAGCTCCTCGCCGGTCGCCGCATCGAGCGCGTACAGGCCGCCGTCCTCGGTGCCCTGGAACACCAGGTTCCCCGCGGTCACCATGTTGCCGCTCGCGCCGATCGAGGACTGCGCCGGCAGCAGCGCCTGCCAGGTCTGTTCGCCCGAGAGCGGGTCGTACGCCGAGAGCGTCACCTCCGGCGGGTACGCCTCGGTGATGCGATCGAGGCTGGCAAGGTTCTCGGTGTGGCCTCTGGCGTCCGGACCCGGTTCGAGGGTGTCGCCGACCGGCTTGACGACGATCGAGATGGCGCCGTTCTTCCCGGTCACGTAGACGAGCCCGGTGCGCGGGCTGAACGACGGCGCGCCCCAGCTCGAGCCCCCGTGGGCGACGATGATCGCCTTGCTCATCCAGTACGGCGCATAGAACTGGCTGGAGCGGCTGGCGAGCTCCGGATCGTCGAGCTCGATGTACGTAGCGCACAGCGGCGTCATCGGCACGCCGGCGGCGTTGTGCGGGATCGGCTGCGTCGGCCACACCTGCTCGCCCGGCACGTCCGTCTCGGTGGGCACCAGCGTCTCCACCATGGGGTGGAGCGGCTCGCCGGTTTCCCGATCCCACAGGTAGAAGAGACAGTTCTTCCCGGCCGCGGCGACGCCCTTGATGGTCCGGCCATCGTCGCCGGTGACATCGAACAGCAGGGGGCCGGTCACGTGATCCCAGTCCCAGAGGTCGTGGTGCACCGCCTGGAAATACCAGCGCAGGTCGCCGGTCTCGAGGTCGAGGGCGATGGTGCTGTTCGTGAACAGATTGATCCCCACCCGCGCCGACCCGTCGTAGTCGGGCGACGGGTTTCCCGCGTTCACGTAGACCAGTCCCAGCTCCGGGTCGATTGCCGGCTGGGTCCAGATGCCGCCGCCGGCGCGCGCACCATCGCCCCACGTGTCGCGCGCAATCTCCCATCCCTGGTCCTGCGGGCGTTGCGGGATGGTGTTGAACACCCACTTGATGGCGCCGCTGTCGGCGTCGGTCGCGACCACCAGCCCGCCCGGAATGTGTCCCTCCGACAGCGCCGCGGCGACGTACAGGGTGCCGGCGTGGTGGGCGGGCGGCGTGGTGATGCGGTAGCCGATCTGGACCGGATCCAGGGTCGGCGGGTAGGCGTCGGGATACTTCTGTTGCAGCGCGGCGCCGATGACCCGGAGATAGCCCTGGTCCCCGAACGACTCGACCGGCGACCCGCTGCCGCCATCCAGCGCGTAGAGGTCGGCGCCGCGATACGCGTAGATGTTGCCGTCGGCGAACGTCGAGCCTCGGACGGGGCCGGCCGCGCTGGGCCCGCGGTCCAGGGGCGTCGTCCACAGCTCCTCGCCGGTGGCCGCGTCGAGTGCGAAGAACGTCGAGTGCGAGTGCAGATACATGACGCCGTCGACCACCAGCGGGGTAGCCTGGGCGATGTTGTCCGTCGGCCCCACCTCGTACGACCAGCGCTCCACCAGACGCGTCACGTTCGTCGTGTCGATCTCGTCGAGGGGAGCGAAGCGGTTGTTGTCGAGGTTGAGATTCTGACTCGACCAGTCCGTCGACTGGGCGGCAACGGTGCCGACACCGCCGCCGACAAGCGCAACCGCGACGACCAGACGCAATGTCCGCATGGCTTCTCCTATCGTCTCGCAACGCTACGGGACTGCGGCCCGCTCCTGCTCCCTGGCCCCGGCCAGCATGTTGTGGAGCCCGTAGTTGCCTTCGTGGCAGGCGTACTCGTAGATCGCGACGCCGCGCTGCATGGGCATCACGGCCGTGAACGGCCGTGTGAACGTCACCGGGTCGGTCAGCGTGTACTCGTACTCCAGCGTGTTCTCACCCACCAGGCGGAAGCGTTCGACCAGGTGCTTGTGCGCGCCGCTGCCCGCCGCCACGTAGCTGGCGGGATTGAAGCTGGCGGTCTTGTCCGTGAAGTTGGTCGACTCGACGACGAGGGTGTCGCCCTCCCAGCGCCCGCGCGAATCCCCGTTCCACTGTCGGATGCGGCTCGGCAGACCAGCGCGTCCATCGAGGGGGATCACCCGGACGTCGTGCACCATCTCGTGGAGGATCACCACGTGGTCCGACGTCTGGAACAACTGGATGTTGTTGTTGTAGGCCGCGGGCAGGATCGGCGGCCCGGTGTTGAACCCCAGCAGGCACCGCTCGGCAAGACCGCGATCCTCGTAGCTGTCGGTGCCGATCCCGGCCGTGCGGGTCCGGTTCGGCCGCGTGCCGGGCAGGTCCTCCTGGAGCGAGAGCGCCTGCATCTCCAACCCGGGCTGAAGGGGCGGAAGCCGCCCGCTCGGCGGATCCACGATGAGCGAGGTGCGCAGGTCGTCGACGACCGTCTTGCCCTGATCCACCCAGTAGTGGTTGTACCCACCGACGTTGCCCCCGACAGGGAGCAGTTGGCTGCGATCCGTCGTGGGCGCGTTGAGCGCCGCACTGTTGGCCGCCGCTTCGGCTTCGAGCGCGGCCGCCTCCTCGGCGCCCAGCACCGCCTTGCCGGCGAGGTCCTCCGGCCGCTCGAGCGGCGTCAGCGTCCGGAAATCCCAGACGCCCTGCAGATCCGGTCTCCCGTCCGGCAGACGGGGCGGTTCGAACGAACCCTGAGCGTGGGCGGCCGATCCCGCGGCCCCAATCGCGGCCACCGCCAACACGATGACGAGGTGTCCCATTGCAGTGCGGTGCATGTCGTTTCTCCTTGGCGCGGACCCGGGAGCGAAACCGACGATTGCGATGAGCAGGCGTTCACCGGACCGCGTCCTGCGGCGTTCCCCGCGTGGATTATAGTTGCTGCCAGTCGCATTCAACGAACGCGGGTCTCACCAGAGGAGGACCGATGAGGAGAATCGATCGAAACGTTGTCGTTCCGAGCGTCGTGCTGTGCTTCGGTCTGCTGGCCAACGTCGCCGGCGCACAGGCCGCGACGGCGACGGGGCCGTCGCTGGCCGAGGCCCAGAAGGCGCTGGCCGCGGCCGAGGAGGCGGCGAACGAGATGGGGGTTGGCCTCACCTGTGCGGTGGTGGACGCGCGGGGCGCGCTCGTGGCGTTGTTCCGGATGGACGGAGCGAGCTACTTCACGGCAGGCGTTGCCGCCGGCAAGGCACGGGCCTCGGCGGCGTTCGGTGCTCCATCGGGCACCCTCGACCGCCTCCGCGAGTTGGGCATCACCAACGTGGTCGAAGGCGGCCCGATGCTGTTCGTTCAGGGAGCCGTTCCCATCATGCACGAGGGGCAGTCGGCCGGCGCCATTGGCTGCAGCGGCGCCTCGGCGCAACAGGACGAAGACGCGGCCAACGCCGGTATCGCGGCGATGCAGCAGCCGTAGGATCCGCAATGAAGCCCCGCGTCGGCAACGAGCGCCGGTCGGGGCGAATGCCACTATGGTAGCGGCAGTACCAAACAGGTCCTGCGGGGCGCGGCGTTGAGCCGGCTTCTGCTGGGCAAGCGTGGCCGCAACCGGGACGACGCGCCGCTGCCGGGCGTTGGTCCGCGGGATCTGGACGGGAGAACGCTGGAGGCGTTCGGGCGGCGCGGCGTCGTCAGCGGCCGCCTGCCGGCGGACACGGCAGGCGATTCCGCCGGCGATCTGATCGAGATGCTGCACCTGCGCGAGGGTGAGCACCTGCGCCGGGCGGCGGTGCTGCTGTTCCATCCCGTCCCGGCGCGGTTCTTCGCGGGCGCGTTCGTGAAGATCGGCTACTTCCGGACGGAGACCGAGCTCGCGTACCAGGACGTCATCGAAGGCAACCTGTTCGCCCAGGTGGACCGCACCGTGGACCTGCTGCGCACGAAGTACTCGAAGGCGGAGATCACCTACGAGGACATCTATCGCCGGGAGACGCCGCCCGCTCCAGGCGAGGCTCTGCGCGAAGCGGTCCTGAACGCGATCGCCCACCGGGACTACGGCCACCCCGCGCCGATTCAGATCCGGGTATACGACGACCGCATTTCACTGTGGAACCCGGGGAGCCTGCCGCCCGACTGGACTCTCGACGAGCTCATGGGAACGCACGCTTCGGTGCCGCACAATCCGGGGATCGCGAACGCGTTCTTCCGCGCCGGCATGATCGAGGCGTGGGGACGCGGCATCGGGCACATCGTGAGCGCGTGCCGCGCGGCGGGAACTGCCGAGCCGCACTGGGAGCTGGAGTCGGATGGGGTGCGGCTGGAGTTCGTGTTCGTCGGCACCGCGAATCGGTCCGTCTCCGGCGGCGCGGCCCAAGGGCGCGGAGGACCGGCGCGGCAGGCTGGCCGGACCCGGCCGTCGCAGCCAGAGTCGCGGCCAGAGTCACAGCCAGAGTCGCTGGCGGCCAGAGTGCTGCGGCAACTGGTCGTTGGCCCGATGTCGAAGTCAGGTCTTTCCCGGAGCCTGGGGCAGAGGAGCGTCTCCGGTCAGCTCAACAGGGCAATCGGCGCGCTCCTGGCGGATGGCAGCATTGGCTACACCATTCCCGACAGGCCCCGAAGCCGACTTCAGAAGTACCGCCTGACGGACGCGGGACGGGCTGCCGCCGAAGGGCTGTCCGACGGAGGCGGCGGGGAGAAGACGATGCCATAGCCGGGCAACCGGTCACGGACTGGAGGTCGTCCGGGGAGAAGCGCGTGGCGAGTCTGTTCGACGGCACGGAGGGGATGGTGAACATCGCGGAGATCCTCCGCTGGATGGAAGCCAATGTGCCGAATCCCGCGTCGACTTCGGGGAGGCTCTGGACGCTTCGACGAGCAACCCACCTGGCGTCCCACAATCGAAGCCTGGAGACGATGCTCGAGAAGGCCGTCGCGATGCCGGCGGCGAACGGGCACATGCCGGGATGGTTCAGCTACCCCCTTCCGCCTGCCGCACCGCGCCAGCCATCGACTCCACAATGACGTACGAGAGTCTGGCAACTCGCGCTGCCGTGACCCGTAGCACCGAGCATGGTGTGAGCATACGATGCTGCCTGGATGCGTCCGGCGATGAGCTTTGACTTCGTCCTGACGGAGCGTTTCGTCTGGTCGTATTGCGGAGTGATCGTCGCATTCGCTCTTGGCGTTGCGGTGAGGCTGGTCCACCGCGCTCGCGTCCTGCATGCCCAGCTTCGTGCGCTGACTGACGAACTGGGTGCGACCGATGGCAAGGCGGCGTTCGCCAGCGTCTTCGAGCAGTACAACGGTCGCGTCGAGGCGGCCTTCGGCCTGCCCTGGACCGAATTCGTGGAGACCCTGGTGCTGCCGGCGCCGGGGTCCAGCGACCCGATCCGCAACACCGGCGAGGTGTCGCGGCACCTGAACGACTCCACCATCATCTTCCCCTGGATCTCCTTCGGCTTCTACCAGTCCGTCCCGAATCTGCTGACCGGCCTTGGCATCCTCGGCACGTTCATCGGTCTCGCGGTCGGCGTCGGCGCGGCGAGCGCAGGTCTTTCGTCCGGTGCTCCGAGCGAAATCACGTCCTCTCTGCAGCAGCTCCTCGACGGCGCATCGCTCGCGTTCCTGACTTCAATCGCCGGAATCGCCTGTTCGATCCTGTTCGTGCCGGTAGATCGTCTGTTCTCGCGGCGTCTCCATCTGGCCGTGGACGCCTGGGTCGCTGCGATAGAGTCCCGCCTCGAGCGGGTTACGCCGGAGGGCGTCGCACTCGAGCAACTCGACCAGGCACGGCGCGCAGTCACCCAACTCGAACACTTCAACACCGAATTGATCTTCTCCCTCGAGAAGGCGCTCGACGAGAAGATCGCCGGTCGCCTGTCGCCCCAGCTCGAGCGGCTGGTGGAAGCGGTCGAGGGACTCCGTGCGGACCGATCGACCGACGCGGGTCAGATGATCGAGCAGGCGCTCGGCCGGTTCACCGACGCTATGCAGGAGCGAACCGGATCGCAGTTCGAGGAGATGGCGTCGATAGTCACCGACCTGAACCGCACATTGAAGGACTCTGCTGCCGGTCTTGCGGAGTCACAACACACTAGTGTCCCACAGTTTCAGGTCCACGCGAGTGCCAGTTGCGGACGGTCGGGGTCTGGCGGCGCGTGTGTGGTGAACAGTTCGTGTAGTGGTCGACGTTCGAAGATGTTGAGCTGCAGCACCTGGAGCATCTGATTGAGGCTCCAGCGCAGCCGCAGGACGAATTTGAGATAGGCCAGCAGCAAGTACATGCAGGTGGCGATCCACAGTTGGGTCCAGACGGCGTTCTTCGACCGGCCGATGAAGCGCTTGACCTTCAGATGCTGCTTGATCCACTTGAAGAACAGCTCGATCTGCCAGCGAGACTTGTAGATGTCGGCGATCGTCTTGGCGACCCAGGTGGTGTTGTTGGTCACGAACACGTAGCGGTTCTTCGTCTGCGGGTCGCGGTAGACCACCCGGCGCAACGGGTCGGGGTAGGCCTTGCCGCTGCGGGCGCTCGTCAGTTCGATCCGCTGGTCGGCGAGCACGCCGGTCTCCGGCCGAAAGTCGTGCTCGTGGGTGACCCGGTAGCGCACGCCCCGCTTGAGGCGGGTGACGAACGTCACCGAACGGGTCTGCAATTGATGCAGCCACTTGAAATCGAGATACGCACGGTCGGCCACGACCACGCTGCCGGCCGGAAACCGCCACGTGCGGGCGACGGTCACGTCGCCGCGCTTGCCTTCGGTGAGGCTGACGAAGCTCGGCAACTGGCCCGCCTGGTCGAGCCCGACATGCAGCTTGACCGCGGCTTTCGTGCGGCGAAACGTGGCCCACGGGAAGAGGGCCAGGCACAGGTCGATAGTCGATGCATCGACCGCATACAGCTTGTGCTTGAAGCGGAAGCGGTGGCCCGGCGCCTGCTGCTGACAGCGGCTCAGCAGACGGGAGAACACCGCCTCGTAGAGCGTATACGGCTGCTCGGCGTTGACCCGTGCCAACGAGGAACGACTGACGGTCCGCACGCCCAGGTGATAGAGCTTGCTGGATTGGACCTGCAGGTTGGCCACGATGTCGCGCAGGCTCTGCCGGCCCGTCACCTGGCCCAGCCCGAGCGCGACGAACTGCGCCCAGCGGCTCATCACCCGCAGGCGCTGGCCGCGCTGATGCTCGCGCGACTCGGCGTCGAATTCATGTCGCGGAAGCAACGCGAGAAACTGCCCGAAGACTGTGTTATTATGATGGGCCACGGCTTGGATCTCCTGTGTTTTGAATGATTTGTGGCAAAACCATTCTAACAGACATAGAAGGTTCAAGCCGCCTAAATTAGAAATCCCGTGGGACAGCAGTGAGTCACAACAGGACGTGCGCACCGCGCTCGAGTCGGTGTTGACGTCGGTCAGGACATCGATGGACTCGGGTGCGAACGCCATGACCGAGACGCTCCAGCAGGCGCTGGGCGACGTAACCCGTGTAATGGCGGACGCCTCTCGGCAAATGGCGGAACAGATGACTGCCTCCAGCGCCGCCGCTTCGGCCGAGTTGCGCGAAACCGTCGGGTCCGCGACGCAGGGGCTGGCTCGTACCGGTGTCGAGGCGGCAGCGCGCGTTTCCGAATCGCTCGACGGCCTGCGGGCCTCCGCCGAGAGCCTGGATCGATCCACGCGCCAGAGTGAACAGGTTCTGGCCGGGATGACGACGTTCGCGGATCGGCTCGACGGATTGCGTGACTCCGTCGAGTCGGCCCACCGGCAGATTGCGGCGGTTGCGGAACCCCTGGGACGCGCCGCCGGGGAGATTCGTGCGTCCAGCGACCGGGCGGCCGACACACTGGTGCTGACGGGCGATCTTGTCGACCGCGTCGAAGGCATGGTCAGTACGCTCGAACAGCACCACCAGTCGGTCGCCGACGCGTGGACTCGCTACCAGGAGCGCTTCGAGAACATCGACGACTCGCTCGCCAAGGTGTTTCAGGAGATCGACGAGGGCCTGGCGAGGTACTGTGAGCAGGTCAAGCAGTTCGCCAACGAGCTGGACAGGGATGCGTCCAAGGTCATCCAGGATCTGGCGGGGGCTACTGCGGAACTCGGTCAGTCGATAGAGGACCTTGGCGAGCATCTCGGGGGGCGAGGTGACCACCGGAGATGCGAGACCCGGATCGGACGCGGGCCACGGCGGGCAGAACTACCTCGCCAGCGTGAGCGATCTCGTCTCGGCGCTCATCTTCGTCTTCATCATCATGCTCGCCGTCTTCGCGTATCAGCTCGCCAGCGTCACGGAGGAACAGGCCGACATCACAGATGAACTGCGGGCCGCGGACGAGACCCGCCGGGAGATTCTGCGGGCGATAGAACACCGTCTCCAGGCAGCCGGCATCCGCGTGGAGGTGTTGCCCGAGCAGGGCGTGCTGCGCCTGTCGGACAACGCCATCAACTTCCCCTCCGGTGGTGAGTTGCCGGTAGCCGACCATCGGGCCAACGTCGGGCGTCTGGCGCACGCCGTCGCCGAGGTCGTGCCCTGCTACGTGGCATCACGGCGAACGGACCCTGCGCCTGGACGCGGCGACGTTGTTCCCGCGGACGACGACGATGGAACTCCACCACACTGCCTTCCGCACGCTGACCCGGCCGCGTACGATTGCCCCCCGCGGCAGTTCCCTTGGCTCCTCGAGACGCTGCTCATCGAGGGGCACACCGACGATGTGCCGGTCGCCCCTGGCAACCGCTTCCGAGACAATCTCGAGCTGTCGTCGATGCGGGCCGCGACCGTGCATCGGATGACCGTCGCGTGCGAACCCGAAGTGGAACACCTGCTGAACCTCGACGGCCATCCCGTCCTGAGCACCAGTGGTTACGGTTACACCCGGCCCGCGACTTCCGACCCCGCGCGGGCCGACGAGAACAGGCGCATCGATCTGCGGTTTCTGCTCGAACCGCCGCAGGGGGCACTGGAACGACAAGAGCCAGATGTGCAGAGGGGGATCCGCGAGCGGATCGGCGAAGGAGCGCCGTGACTGCCGCGTCTCTGAAGCGCTCGCTGACGCAATGGACGGGGCTCCCCTCAATCGAGCATACGTTCGAGCCGCGGATGACCCGGCGAGTGGCCTCCAGAGTCGAGAAGTTACTTGGAGAAGTCGACCCCAGGGAGCCCTCGGCCTACGACTTGGGCGCCTTGCATCGCCGGGTGGTGGCGTGTTGGCGCCGAGATGGCTCCCTGGCAGGTCTCCCGCGCCCCGACCTGCGGCAGTTGCCGTGGGTGCTGTTCTACCCGGCGCGGCCACGAGGCCGCATGGGTGACGGCAATCCCCGGACGGCTGCCGAGGATGCCGGCCTGTTCTCCCCGGCGGCCGGAACAGTTTCTGACATCGCGGCGTGGTTGGGCGCGGAACCTGCGGTCGCCCGGGAGTACGGACGCTGGCTGTCGACGGGCCGTCGCGCGCGATCCGTGCTGGTCCTGCTCCATGAATTCCTGCGCATCTACCCCGTCGCTCTGCCGACGTTCGAAGGGTGGCGCCGCCTCCTGGACGATGCCATGCGGGGAGGTTCGTCCCCTTCGCCGCCCTCACTGCGTCGGTGGCGCGGACGGTGCAGCGAGTTCGGGCTGCTGAACGCGGGCGGTGCCGGGGCATTCGTGCACAAGCTGCTGTCGGCGCCGGACCCGCCGGAGGATGTCCTCCGTCAAGCCGGGCTCGACGCCGGACTGTCAGCCTGCGGGTTCCTGGAATCGGGCATCCGCGCGTGTCTCCCACATGTCGAGTCGCTACTGAACGACGGCCGCCTTGACGATCTGCAACTACGCCGACTGCTGACGCTGCTCGAAGAGTCGGTGGGAGGCAGCGGCGAGCGGGCCACGCGCGACCGCCGTCTGCGCTTCGATGACGGCTCCATGCGATTCACCATCGCGACGGCGCTCCTCCGGTCGTTTGCCGAGCACGGAGCGAAGCGTGCGACAAGGGAACGCCTGCAGCCGTTCTTCCTGGAGCACTTCGGTGACCCGCGGCTGAAATCCGGCAAGCGTGGGTGGACAGGCATTCCGGAGGAAATCAGGCGGGTCGTGATCCGGTGGCTCAACGAGGGAGCCCTCGAGCAGTTCATCCAGGTCGTCAAGGAAACGGCCCTCGACCAGCATTGGGTTTACAGGGAGGCCTTCTGGCGGGCGTTCCTGCCGCTGATGTCGGACGCCTGGTTCGTGCTGGGCCGCGATGCCCGAGTGGTCCTGGAACGGATGAACGCGAGGTCGGAGAAGCCGCAGGCGACCGGTAGTCTGCGGGGGGCGCAGCCTAACAGCCCGTGGTGAAAGTCGGGGAACGGGCCTGGCCTGGGCGCGATCGAGCCCGTAGACTGAACAGCTATGGCGATGGGCAAGAAACCGGCCGCGCGACCAGGGGCGCCGCTGTGGGTGACGACGGCGGATTTGCCGACGAACGCGGGGCATCCGTTCTTCGAGCGTCTGAACCGGGTTCTGGACGAGGCCGGGTTCGACGCGTTCGTCGAGGGGCTGTGCGCGGTGTTCTACGCGACGCGGATGGGGCGGCCGAGCCTGCGTCCTGGGCGGTATTTCCGGATGCTGTTCATCGGCTACTTCGAGGGTCTGTCTTCGGAGCGTGGGATTGCGTGGCGGGTGGCCGACTCTCTGAGCCTGCGGTCGTTCCTGGACCTGGATGTGACCGAGGCGGCGCCGGACCACTCGACGCTGTCGCGGACGCGTCGTCTGATCGACGACGAGACGCACGAGGCGGTATTCACGTGGGTTCTCGAGCAGTTGTCGGCGGCGGGTCTGGTCAAGGGGAAGACGGTGGGCGTCGATGCGACGACGCTGGAAGCGAACGCGGCGATGCGGAGCATCGAGCGGCGGGACACGGGAGAAAGCTACGAAGCGTTCCTTCGGCGCTTGGCGGAGGCGTCTGGGGTGGAGACCCCGACGCGGGCGGATCTGGCTCGGTTCGACCGGTCTCGCAAGAACAAGAAGACGTCGAACAAGGACTGGCAATCGCCGCAGGACCCGGACGCGAAGATCGCGAAGATGAAGGACGGCCGGACGCACTTGGCTCACAAGGTCGAGCACGGGGTCGACATGGAGACGGGGGGCCATCGTGTCGGTGACGGTGCAGGATGCATCGGACGGCGATACGGCCACGCTGCCGGAGACGCTGACCGCGGCGGCTGAGCAGGTGGAGTTGGTGCAGCCGGACGGTCGAGGGGTCGAAGAGCTGGTCGCTGACAAGGGGTATCACAGCGACGAGACGCTGGTGGCTCTCGGCGAGGTCGGGGTTCGGAGCTACGTATCGGAGCCCGAGCGCGGCCGGCGCGTCTGGCAGGACAAGAAGACGGGAGAGACGCCGCCGGCGAAGCGTGCTGCGCAGCAGGCGTTGTATGCGAACCGGCGGCGTGTGCACGGGCGGCGGGGTCGTCGCCTGCAACGCTGCCGGGGCGAGATGGTGGAGCGTACTTTCGCGCACATGTATGAGACGGGGGGCATGCGTCCGGGTGTTTGTGCGCGGTCACGAGAATGTCCGCAAGCGGGTGCTGATCCAGGCGGGCTGCCTGCAACATCGGGATGCTCCTGCGGCGCCAGACCGGGGCATCGGTACGCCCCGGAGCCTGCAGGGGCGGGCTTTTTCGGCGATTTTCCGCCTGATCGACCGCCTGATCGACCACTGGGGGGGCGTCTGACGCGTCCCTGGGGCCTCAAATGGACACCGCCGGCGCCCGTCGGCTCAATTACTCATCGCCAAGCGGCCTGAACAGCAGGGCTCGGCGAACCGACTTCTACCTCGGGCTGTTAGAGTTAGAGGATGAAGTCGTCGACGTCGAGGTCAACCTTGCTACCGTCAGCGCCGCCGAACCCTTCGAGCTTGATGGTGTAGTCGCTTGTAGACGCTGTGAAGTTTCCCGTCAGCTTCAGGTAAGACATCAGTGCCGTCGACTTTGGACTTGGCTGCAGAGAGAATGTCCCTGATGTCGCTCGCATCCAGATCCAGGCTGCTGACATCGATCCGGTCTTCTCCCGCCCGGGACGTGATGAATCCCTCCCTTGATCGTGTCCTTGCCGCCGTCGTAGACGAACGTGTCCTTGCCCTCGCCGCCGTCAAGGATGTCGTCGCCCTCGCCGCCGTCAAGGATGTCGTCGCCCTTGTTGCCCGTGAGCGTGTCCTTGCCCTCGCCGCCCGTGAGCGTGTCGGCGCCCGCGCCGCCGGTGAGCGTGTCGGCGCCCCGGCCGCCCATCAGGGTCAGGGCGGAGGTCCACTTGTTCGCGGCGATAGCCGCCGCGTCAGCATCGGCGCCAGTGCCGGCTTCGATCTTGTCTTTGCCCCGGCCGCCGATGATCTCCTCGATGCTGGTGTAGGTCTGGAAATCGTCGCCGTCGGTGACCGTCGTCTCGGCGGACAGGTCGATCGTCACCCCGACGCTTCTCAGGGCGGAGGCGTCGATGGTGTCCATCCCGGCGCCGCCGGCCACCTTCTCGTCCACCATGTCGGTCCCAATCCGTGCCGCTGTAGACGAACGTGTCGTCGCCCTCGCCGCCCTCGAGCGTGTCCTTGCCGTCGCCGCCGGTGAGCGTGTCCTGCAGGAAGCCGCCCGATGTCGACGCGGATGATGTTCCCCGAGACGGCGACGATCTACCTGCCCAGGGGGCACCAAGGCCCTGATCCAGGAGGCGGCGCTGCACGACGACCAGTCGCCGATCAGCTGCTGGCTGCGGCGCGCCGTGCTCGACGAGCTGCGGCGCGAGGGCCTGCTCCCGACGAACGGCAAGCGCAGCTCGCCGCCGACTCCCTGAACAAAGCCGGTCTCCCGTCCCCGGTTCTCGTCCGTCGGGGCAGGCGCTCTCGGCTTGCATGCGGGTGACGGCCCGTTCGAGGTCGAGCCTGGTCAGGCCGGTCTCGACCCGGCCGATCCTGGCGTTCAGCGGGGACCGGCTTGGCGGCGGGGCTGGCTGAGAATCAAAACCGATGCGAGCGCGCGAGGTCGTCGGCGCTCCGGATGTCGCGGTCGGCCGCACCCCGGGGTGGGGTGTGCTATCCTGCGAGGGCTGAAAACGCGCCCGTACAGACGAACACCCGGTGCAACCAACACCGGGTGTCGAAGGTCGGCGGGTGCGCGGGCGATAGAGGCGCCCAACGCATGGATCAGTCTACTCCTACACCCGAATCCGATTCAAGACCCACCTGCCGCCGGGCCGAGCGCCGCCGCGCCGGCGCTGGCGTACACCAACCGGTCGGACCGTGCAGGCGAGCCCGATCAGCTCCAGCTCCGATTCTTCGCGATCGTCGACGGCTTCACGCGCCGGCCGCCCGAGCGGGCGCTGTGGCGGGTGCTGATCGACACGGCGCTGGCGAAGACGGACGTCTTCACGGCTCGTGGTCGCCGGATCTCGGCCGAGGCCGTGCACCACGTGGCCCTGGCGCTCTACATGCAGGCGGACGCGGCCGGCGTGATTCACGAGTTCTCCGAGGAGTGCCTTGCCGAACAGTGCCGGATGAGCGAGCGGAACGTGCGCACGGCGCGGCGCGTTCTGAACGACCTGCGCGTGGTACGGTCGATTGCGGGCAGAGGACGGCGAGCTGGAGTCCACCGGATGAACCTCGGGGGTCTTGACTGGCCAGCCGTGCGCCGCCGCGCGGGAAGCCGTAGAGGGGACATGGTGTCCCCTCAAAGCGGCCCCGAAGGCGACCGTAGAGGGGACACCATGTCCGGACAAGATGGCCGTAGAGGGGACATGGTGTCCGGTCCTCTATGGGCTGTACGATAGAGCTACCTCTTGCTGCTGCTGCTAACGTACCGAGTACCCCGGAGGGTACAGAGGGTCCGACTCGCCGCCAGCAGCAGCAGCAGCGGGACAAGGAACGGCTCGACGAACGGACCGAGGGCCTGTTCGCGGCGACCGCGGCGCGGGCGCGCAAGCTGGGCCTGGCGTACGACGAGGCGGACGAACGGCGGCGGCTCGCCGCGGGGGAGATCGGCGTCGGCGAGCTGCAGGCGCTCGCCGACAGCCTCGGCGACGAGCTGCGGGGCCGGCGCGGGCGACGGAGGTGAGGTCCAAGGGACACGATGGAGTCAACGACGCTCGGGGCTGCGGAGGAGGAGCGGCTTGCCGACCGGGTGCTGCGGCAGGTGCGGTCGGGGACGCTCGACGAGTCCCGGCTGCTGCCGTCGGCCGACAAGCGGGCGCGCGACGTGGGCAAGAAGCTCGACCGGCTCGCGGCGCGGCAGGGCTGGTACGTCTTCGTCGCCGGCCAGGCGCACGCGGTGGCCACCGGCAGGGGCGCCGGCGAAGCGCAACGCGGAGATCATGGCGGTGGAGCAGGTCGCGCGCTGGCGGTCCGAGGTGTCGCGGTTCGCACCTGACCGGCTCGAGAAGTTCGACCGACTGATCGCGGACGCGCTGAACAATCCGGCGCCGGTGCAACGGGCGGGATGACGCGCCGAACGGTGCGAGCCGGCGGCCGGCGCGGACGCGGCCACGTCCGGACTGCACGGGACGAAGACCCGGAGAGAGGGGGTTCATGAGTTCCGACCGAAGGCGGCGGCGCCCCGGCCGGCCGCGGCGGCCCGAGCGGGCGGCGGGCTACGTCACCGACACGACCTGCACCTGGGGCTTCTACGGCGACATGTCGCCGTTCAACGTCAACTACATCGCCATGATGCACGGCTTCGCCCCGGTCGACCTGGAGCGGCCGTTCAGCTACCTCAAGCTCGGCTGCGGCAACGGGACGGCGTCTACTCCTGGGTGGCGCCCCGAGGTGCGCCGCGACATCGCCCGGGTCCTCCGGCAGCGGCGCTTTACTCGGCAAGGAGCCGCAGAATGCCAACGACCGCGCCGGCGACGGCTGCCGTCGCGGCAGCCGTCGTGAGCACGGTTCCGACAATCCACTTGATGAGCCGGGGGCTTCGAGGTTGCCGATTTCAGTTCGGACACCGGCGATCTGGGTCGACAGCCGGGTGTCGAGGCTCGCGATCTCCGTGCGAACCTCGGCGATCTGGGTCGACAGCCGGGTGTCGAGGCTCGCGATCTCCGTGCGGACCTCGGCGATCTGGGTCGGACAGCCGGGGTGTCGAGGCTCGCGATCTCCGTGCGAACCTCGGCGATCTCCGTGCGGACCTCGGCGAGGCCGGCCTTGAACTGGTCGGAGGTGACGTGGTCTCCCTGCTCGGCGGCCAGCCGGACAGCGTCCGTGATGGCGTCCGCCTGGGCCGGCGTGAGCCGGGCATCGGTTAGCGAACGGGCGACGGCGTGCGTGTCGAGCATCCGGCGATCCTCCTACGGAGACACCCGCGCGGTCTTGACGGTCGTTCAGGCTGATAGGGTCTTTGCCTTGCCGATGGCAAGATCCAAGAGTTCACGCCACAGCGCCCGCTCGGGCGGTGCCGAAATGCATGGCCGCCCACGACAGCGACGAAGCGCAACTGCAGTTGGTCGGGTTTCGTCTGCACGGTCCGGCTGGACCGCTTCCGCAGTTTCCACCATCCCGTCCTCCCCTATCGTCTCGGCCCCCGAGCTGTTCGTCTTGGTGAGGGTGCCGGCCGCGCCGGGGTGATCAATCGTATTTTCGCTACAACACGCTAAACAGCGAATACGCTATTGCAGGCGATCGGCGCGGCCGTGGGCCACAAGGTGCCCACCATGTCGATTTTGCCGTCCAACGCCCCCGTCCCACGCGAGGACCGCAAGCGGGGCGAGCAAGCGGGTGTAGGAGCCGTCGACGACGCCGACATCACCGGCGCCGTCCTCATTTCGACGCGGCGACCGCCTCGGCGTCGGCGCGGATCTGCGGCCATGTCACGCCCTTGACAATCCAGCCGATCGCACTCTGCGTGACGCCGAACTCCCGCCCGAGCGCCGACTGCGAGGCCCCCCCGGGCATGCCGCCGCCGGATCTCGCTCACCGCGCTGGCCGTCAGCTTCCGCGCCGGCGGCAGTCCCGGCCCGACAGTAGTGCTGCACGTTCTCCTTCTGCGACCCCCCACATACAGGTGATCGGGATTGATGCACGCCGGCCGGTGGCAGGCGTGATTCGCCTGCTCGTCCTCGGCCAGCTCCCGGCCCGAGCCGCACCTCGAGCGCCAGCCGGTGCAGCAGCAACTGCCGGCCCGCGAAGGTCACCACCCCGTGCCCGGAGGCGTTCCGCCACGACGTGGTCAGCCGGCAGGTGCCCTTCGGCCGTCGCCCTCGAAAGCTCATGCTCGACCACCTGCGCCTTGCTCATCCCCGGCGGCCGCTGACGGGTCACTTGCGGATCCCCGTGGCGCAGCCACCGCCGGTAATGCTTCATGCACCAGCCGCGCCGCCTCGCACCCCGGAACCGAACAGCTCGGCATCGCCGCCTCTCGATCCCCCCGCGGCCGGCTACTCGCCGGCCACCTCGGTGGACAGATCGCGCATCTGGTCGATGCACGGTTGCGCCCACCGGAATGCACCCCCGCCGTGGAATGGCGCCTTGTCACGGCGCACCGAAATCCTACGCCAAAACCGCGCAGTGTCCCGCGCCATGGCCTTCCGGTTCAGGCGCCGAGGACTTTCCACTTGGCCCTGTTCCTGTTCCCGTAGCTGACCCTGCGGGCCGACGTATCGGTAGAGCGTCACCGGCCTGGATGCCGAGTTCCCGGCACAGCGCACCAGGGCCTTCGACAGCGCGAACTTCCTCCCGCCCTTGCGCCCCGCGCGGCCTTGCGCCCGGCCACGGTGCGTTCGGCCGCCGCCTGACTCCTGACCCGAGCGCGCGGCATGCGTGCCGCCTGTGCGTCCAGTGCCGGCGCGCAGAGGGTGCGATACTCTGTCAGGGGGAACCCGTCGGTTCCGGGAGGAGATTATGGCGAAAGAGCCGGATACTGACACGGCTGATTGCATCAGCGGCGATCGTGCTGTTCGCGTCGGCCTGCGCCACGCGGGGTTTCGTGCGCACGGAGGATGCCGTCGTGGACACCAAGGTCGACACCTTGGCCGCCGCGGTGGACCAGGCCCAGGCGCGCACGTCAGAACGCATTGACCAGGTTGATCAGCGCGGGCAGGCCGCCGCCGCGGCGGCCCAGATGTCGCAGGCGGCGGCCGACGCGGCGCAGACGACGGCCGATGCGGTCGGCGGGCGCGTCGCAGAGGTCGAGTCAGGCCCTCGGCACGCTGATCACGGAGGTGACGATCGCCGCGGCGCAAGGTGGATTCGCCAGCGCCCGGTCCGAGTTGCCTCCCGGCGCGGCGGACCGGCTCGATCGGCTGGTGCGCCAGCTCCAGGAGGTGGGCCGGGCGGTCGGCGTTCCTCGAGATCGAGGGGCACACCGACAACACCGGCGACGATCTCTACAACCTGGGCCTCGGCTCGCGGCGCGCCGAGGCCGTCAAGCGCTACCTCTACGAGCAGCATGACGTCCCGCTGCACAGGATGAGCACGTTCAGCCACGGCGAGAGGGCCGGCCGGCTGCCCCCAACGACACCCGCGAGGGCCGCGCGCAGAACCGGCGCGTCGTGATCCGGGTGCGGTCGTAGACCGCGCTGCATTCGACCCCCCGTGCGCGACGGCAACGCCCCGCTCCCGTCCGGCGGCGGGCGCCATGAGCATCGCCTGGCGGCCGCCGGGCGGCTCACCAGCGGAGCGCGAGCGCGGCGCCGCCGCCGCGGCGGGCGCTAGCGCCGGGAGGCCGCCACGCCGACACGACCTGCGGCTCGAGCTCGACCCCTCGCCAGGACAGCGGCTCGATGAGGCCATAGAGCCCGAAGCCGAGCGCCGCGCCGGCGATGCCGACCCCCGACCCAGCCCTCGTCGAAGGCCCACTCGTTGCGGCTGAACCCGGTCAGGCCGCCAGCCACGCCGCCGACGCCGATGAGCGCGGCGCTCCAGAGCCGCTGGACCCTCCGGTCGTGGCGTGCGCGCTCCGCGCGCTCGGCCGGGGTCGGGAGCTCGAAGCCCGCCGCGCGGAGTGCCTCCCGCACCGACACGGCGCCGTCCTGCGCCGCCGCGGCGCCGGGGAGAAACAGGGCGGTGATGATCAGAACAGTGGCCGTGACACGGATTCTCCACATGGGCAATTCCTTCCCGGTCTCCAGGACCTGATTAGATCATCTCATCCCGTGTGGGAGATGATCCGCCTGGTCGACGCTTCGTCGAGCACTGCGGCCCTGCGGCCGTCTGACACGCTCTCCACGTCAGCCGCCAGACCTTGGCGGCGCAGGTTCAGCGCGGCGTTGTCGTCACGGTGATGCTTGATGCCGCATGCCGGACACCGCCACGTCTCGTCGAGGCGCAAGTCCGCGTTGACCGCCCCCGCACGCCGAGCACGTCTTGCTCGACGGGTAGAACTGTCCGACTTCCACCAGTCCCCGCGTGCTCCCCCCGTGATCCCGTTTCGGAAGCCGACCCGCCGCAGAACGGCCCACACGGCCCGCCAGCGTGATTCGGGCGGCTTCCGGCACCCCACCCCGGCTACCGCGGACCGAAAGATGGCCGCAGAGCGCATCCTCGCCAGGATTTCGGCCGGCCGAAGCGGCAGCCCGCCGGCGCGGTCGGCCGCCCCGGCGATCTCGGTCCGCAGCTCGGCGATGCCGCCTTGAACCGGTCGGCCGTGACGCGGTCGCCCTGCTCGGCGGCCTGCAGGACGGCGTTGGTGATGGCGTCGCCCTGGGCGGGCGCCAAGTCGGCCGCGGTCAACGAGCGGGCGACGGCGTGCGTGTCGAGCATGGGCCGGGGTCCCTTCCCCTGCGGCTACGGCCGTCGTCCCGAATCGCGGACGACGATACGCTGGTGGTCGCGGGAGACGACCTCGGCGATCGCAGCGGTCCACGAGGGCCGCCGCGGCGGTCGGTGATGCGGATCGGGGTTCCGCGCGGGTCCTGTGCGAGCGCGGCGACGTCGGGCCCAGGCGCTGACGTTGACGTGGCGCTCGGTCGCGAAGCCGCGCGAGGCGCGCCGGCGGAGTTCGGGGTTCGATGCGGATCTGCCGGAGGCCTCAGCTGCTGCCAATGCGGAGGACGAACGTCGCGACCGCCAGGAGGACGCCCAGCAAGGTGAATCCGACCCCGATCATCCAGCGTAGCGTGACGATCTCCCGCTGAAGGGACTGGACCGCGCCGGCCAAGGTGTCGATCCGGGCGTTCGTCTCGGCGATCCGGGCGTTCGTCTCGGCAAACCGGCCATTCGTCTCGGCGAACCGGCCGTTCGTCTCGCTGGCGAACGTGTCGATCCGAGCGCTCACTTCGGCTCGCAGTTCCTTGAAATCAGCCTGGAGTCCCCTGAAGTCAGCCCGGATCGTCTTCGTGACGTTCTCGCCGGCCATGGAGGCGACATCGGCCACGGCATCGGAAACCGTGAGAGCGTCGAGATTGAGCTTGGCCAGGGCCACGGCCAGCCCGCCTGACTGGTGCTTCGGCGGTTCGGTGGAGATCGTTTCAGGCATCCTGGGTTCCCTCTTTGCCGGCGGATCGGGGTCGGCGGCCTCGCTTCCTCGCCGGCGCGGCGGCCGGCGTCGGCGCGGGCGTCGGGGCCGGCTCCGGGTCCGCCTTGGGCTGCGCGAGCGGCGCGGCCGAGGTGAACGGCAGCAGCGGCTGTTCGAGGTGTTGCAGCCACTCGCTGATGGCGCAACGCACCATCTCGGCCGGCTCCAGACCGGTCAGAGTCGACGCCCGCCGCAACCGGTCCTGGAGCGTGGACGTCAACACCAGGTTCATTCTAGGCATTACCGTATATGGTCGCATACGTGTCTTATAAGCGTCAAAACAGCGATTACAGGTGTTACAAGGGAACACTCCAGGTCGTCCGTCACTCACGCGGCCGTGAGCCACAAGGCACGCCTGCGCGATAGCGAGGCGTCGACCCGCTCGCGCAGGCGGGGGGTCCCGCATCTCGGCGCGCTCAGAACGGGGCATCTCGTCCCCGCAGGCTTCAGAACGACGCGCCGATCGCGGCCGCGGTGATTCGCGGCCCGGCTTCCGGGGTCCTCCGGTCGGCCCGGGCTCCCGCGGCCGGGGGGGCCGCGCACCTGCTAACCGGTGGCGCCCCCCCGAGCGGCAGGCGACGTTCGTGCTGACGCAGGCGGAGGACGAGACGCCGAGCGCGGTGCGGGACCTGGGGGGCGAGGCGCACGCACGCGCGACTGTGGGGCCGGGCGCAAGGGCGGGCGCGAGGGCGTGCGGTGGAGGCGGTCGTGGGCCGGGACCCGAGTGTCTGGCGGCCGGCGCGGGATTGGTGGTCGACGGCTGGGGCGGCGGCGGAACGGAACCGGGAGCCTGGCGGCGTCGTCCAAGGCCGCGCCGCGCCCGGCGAGCGCGTCAGGGCGGACGTGGCGGGGGGGGGCCGTGAGGGTGCCGGAATGATTCAGGACGGGGGGCCGTGAAGCCCCCTGCGAGGGGGGCCGCTGTGCGGGCCGATCGGGGCGTCCGGCGGGTCAGGGTCGCCCGGACCCCGAGAAAACGCTCCACAGGGAGGCTACCCGCGCCCGCTCCGCGGGAGCGAGTGCGGGGGGAACGATCCGTCCGCCAGCGGCATTCCAGCCGGCCACCCTACAAGACCCCCCCGTATGCCTTATCCGGTACGGTCTATCCGGCCTGGCAGGCCACGTTCGTAGGCGTCGACGGCGCGCCTGAGCAGCTGCACGTTCTTCAGATCGGCATCGAGCGCCAGCTGCTTGAAGCGGCGCCGAAACTCCACCGGCACCTTGAAGTTGAGGTCGACGCGCCGATCGCTGGCCCGCTCCCCGCGCTGCGGCGTCGCGTCGGCGGCCGCCTTGAGCGGTGTCCCCTTCGACGCGAGGATGGTGCTGGCGTCGACGACGAGTGGCTTCTTCGGCATGGCTGGTCACCATTCGCTATTTCGCGTTTCAGCTATGATATGCTCATTCGCCTATATTAGCGTATTCGCTCTTTAGCGATTAGCAGCCTTTTCTCCCAATCGCTCTTTAGCTAGTCGCCAGAGATCGACGGATTCGTGCGCGGCCGGACCGCGCGGACGGAGCTCGATCGCCGTGCGCCCATCCGTCATCGCCGCGGCGTAGTCAACGCGGTCGTGGATAACGGACGCGAGGACATGCCCGTGTTCTGAGAGCGCGTCCTTCGACTGCATCGTGATTCGGGCAGTGCTCTTGGCCTGCGTCAGCGCGAAGACGAACGGCACCGACGCGTTCTTGATGATCTCAAGCGTCCGCCCGATCGCCCAGAGGTCGGCGGGACTCGGCCGGGCCGGGATCACCACGAGATCCGCAAGGCCGATGACCTGTCGGTTCTGGTCGCTCAGCGCCGGGGCCGTGTCAATGAAGCAGTAGGCGAAGTGCATCTGCGCCAGCGTTTCGAGCTGCGCCGGGAGGTCTCGAACGCTCACTTGGGCCAGCCTGGGGGTGTCCGACTCCCGGGCCCGCCACCAAGTGGAGAGGGTTTCCTGCGGATCGGTATCGACCAGGACGGTCGGGCCATGGCCGGCGCGTTCGGCAGCAACGGCCAAGTGCGCCGTCACTGTCGTCTTGCCGCTTCCGCCCTTCTGACCTGCGATCACGATCGTCTGCATGGCCATATTCGCTGTTTCGCGCATTGTAGCGAAACAGCGCGGTGTTTCGTCTCGCCGCGGCCCGTCGGGGATTGATCACGACGGCCGCCAATCCTCAAGGGCATCGAGACGGTGCGCGCGGCCATTGGCCTGCGGCCCAAACCCTGACCGCCATGGGCGGGTCGGTCTGCTCGGTGGTCCGCGCCCACAAGCTCAACCTGCAGCAGATCCGCTATACGGGCCGAGGGCAGGCGAAGAACCTGGCGCGGCTGTGGGACGTCGAGAAGGTGGTGGTCGGCGATGCCATCACGGTCGACGACGAGGCCGGCAACCCCTCGGACGTGTGGGGCAAGCACGTCGTCATCTACTACACGCGGCCGGGCACGCTCGCGCGGGCCGAGCCGACCTTCGCCCACACCTTACACGCTCACCGGCACGCCCTTCGTCGAGCAGCCCTGCTACGACCGCGACACCAACTCGTGGCTCTACCCGTCTGCGAGGAGTACACCGCCGAGGTCGTCGACGAGCTCGCGCACCCCGCGCTGCTACGAGCCGAGCATCCGAAGAATGGCGACTGCCGTGCCGATCACGGCGGCGAGGATCACGCCTGTCTGAGCCAGCATGGCGCCGGCGAAGCGCCATGTCAGGCGAGCCTCCAGGGGCTCCCTAGTGCGGCGTCCAGGCGTTCCGGCGTCACGTAGCCGCCGCCATGCTCGATGGCGCGGCGCATGGCGGTTGCGATGGCGTCCGCCTGATGCGGCTCGATGCCGGCGTCGGCGAGGTCGCGGGCGGGTGGCGAGGGTATCGAACATGGCCGGGCTCTCCCGGTTTCCAGGACCTTATGATCATCTGCACTGATGCGGGATGATCTGTCTGGGCGACGCTTCGTCGAGCACTGCGGCCCGGCGGCCGTCTGACACGCTCTCCACGGTCGCCAGCCGACGCAACCCCACATCAACGCCCGGCCACCACCGCCCGCTGCCCTTGCATCCGGCGCCGCCGTCTTCGGCAGGTGGATCGTACGGCCAGCGCAGCGGACGGTGCCCGGCCCGTTGTCGGCGCGGAACGCCAATGCCGCGCTTGCGCGAGTGAAACCGCGGCGGCCGATACTGCCGCCGGGACCTCGGCCAAGAGCGCTTCGCCTCGCCCCGCTCGCGTCTTGCGCCAGCTCCTGCTCGAACGACGGCTGCCCGCCCCGAGTGACTGATGACGATCTCCGATGCCTTGCGCCTCGCACAGCGCAAACACCAGGTCCGGCGCCGAACCGCAGCAGCCGGTCTTGTGCATCAGAACCAAGGTGCCGCATCCGCCTGGCCGCCGGCGTATCGTGCCGGTCCTATAATGGGCGTTATGGGACGCGACCGGGGCGGCTGTCAGGGGCACCGGCGCGTCCTGCACGGCGTCTACTCCTGGGTGGCGCCCGAGGTGCGCCGCGACATCGCCCGGGTCCTCCGGGACGCGGCCAGGCCCGGCGGGTACGTCTTCGTGAGCTACAACGCCCTGCCGGGCTGGTCGCAGAAGATGCCGCTGCGCGAGATGATGCTGCGCGCCTCGGACGGGCGGGAGAACCTCTCGTCGACGGACCCGGGCGCGGCGCGGCCTGCGCTACCTGCGCCTGCTCAAGGACAGCAAGTCGGCCTTCTTCGCCGACAACCCCGACGCCGCCAGGACGCTCGACAGCCTGCTCAAGCACGACCTCAGCTACATCCCGCACGAGTTCCTCAACGAGCACTGGCGCTGCTTCTACTTCCGGGAGGTCGCCGACGAGCTCCGGGCGGCGGGCTGCCGCTACCCTGGGCTCGAGCCCCCTGCACCTGAACCTGCGCGACCTGACCGTCCCGGAGAGGTTCCGCAAGCTGCTGGACTCGGCCCCCGACCGTCTCGTCTTCGAGACGCACAAGAGCTTCGTCCTCAACGAGGGCTTCCGGCGGGACATCTTCGTCCGCGAGCCCGGGCCGGCGGATGGCCGCCTCGCTCAGAGACTGCTGGGACAGGCTCTACTTCCAGGCCCAGCCGGCCGCGCTCGACGACTTCCGCTTCGAGAAGCGGTTCCCCGCCGGCAACGTCCGCTACGAGAGCCCGATCTACAAGCAGATCGCCGCCGCCCTGGTGGAGGCAGGGCCCGCAGACGCCCGCCGGGCTGGCCGCGCTGGTCGACGCCGACGACGAGCAGTTCCGGCAGATGGTCTTCGCCCTCCACGTGCTGGTCGCCGCCGGCCAGCTCGTCGCCAGCGCGAGGCCGCTGGGCCGGGCCGAGCGGGAGCCGGCCGCGGACGAACTCGAGAGCGCCGCCGCGATCACGCCCGGGCGCGTCCGCCTCGCGCAACCCTTCAACCGGCACATGCTCGCGAGCCGGGCCGTCGGCAGCGGCGGCGCGTATCTGGCCTCGCCGGGGACGGGCTCGGCCATCGCCCTGTCGGAATCCTCGAGCCTGGCGGTCTACGCCCTGCAGGAGGCGGGCGCGAGAGAGAAGCCGGAGGACTGGCTGCACGGCTTCCTGGCCGCCAAGAACAAGCACGTCCGGCGCAACGGCGTCGAGATCAAGGATCCCCCCCGGGCGCGGGCGTATCTCAGGACCGTGATCAACCGGGAGAGCCTGAAGGTCGTCCCAAAGCTCAGGCGGCTCGGACTGGTGGAGGATCTGCCGGTCGCTCTGGTCGAAAGGCCCTGATCCCGACTGTCTCACGATGTCAAAAGGCGTCTCGGCCCTGCAGCCGTCTGACACGCTCTCCGACGCGCCTGTCGGGCCCGCCTCACCGCCGGCTGCGGGTCGGATCCGGGGCGACCGCGGACCACCAGCGCATCGTCGTCCGCGATTTCGGGACGGCCGTAGCGCAGGGAAGGGGACCCCGGCCCCATGCTCGACACGCGCGCCGTCGCCCGCTTGCTGAACGCCGGGCCGCCGAGCAGGGCGACCACGTCACGGCCGACCAGTTCAAGGCGGACATCGCCGAACTCCGGACCGAGATCGCGACCCTCGAAACCCGGCTCATCCGCTGGATGGTCGGCACCGTCCTGGCGACCGCGACGCTGACCGTCGGGGAATCCTGCGTCTCTTTCGGATGAGCGGCCGGCGCGTGGTGAAGCCCTTTCGGGTGCCGCACCGGCTGAGGGGCCATCCTGAGACGACCTACCTTGCGAAGTCGTGGCCATGACGACGGTCTTGAGACTTCAGGTCCGGAAGGCGCGGATGGTGCTCGCGGCCCGGTTCCTGGAGGTACTCCCGAAAGCTCTCCAGCCGCGGCAGCGTCTCGCGGTCCTTGGCCCTGTTCGAGGGGCCCGCTTGCTCGCGATGATGTCGTCGATCGAGCAGACCGGGAACCCCCTCGATGTCGGAGCCGCGGTTCCAGGCGTCCTCGAACCGCTCGATGCCGTCCGGCGCGAACACCAGGTCGACATCGAACGGTCCGTTCTTGAGCTGCACGAAATCCTTCCCCCGCCGGATCTCGGCCCGCTGCTCTGCCGTGAGATCGAAGCCCAGCTCCTGCAGGGCTCTCGCCGCAGCCGCCCCATTCCGGACCGTCTTCTGCACGAACAGGTCCGCGTCCTGTGTCGTGTCCGGGAACCCGTGCAGGATTGCGCCGGTCTTCCCGATGAACAGGTACCTGACCTCGTGGCGCTCGAAGGCGTCGCGCAACTCCTCGACCTGCCGGTGGTCAATCGCTCCCATCACGAGCTCGCGGGCGACCGGTTCCGCGTCGTCGCCGTCTAGGATTTCGGGACTCGGTCGGCTGTCGGCGAGCTTGAGGAAGTGATCATTTCTGAAGTGCCGTCGACTGCCTGTGGACGCCCCTGCTGATCGTGTCATTCGGTGTCTTCGTCGCGCGGGGCACGCTGGCGGTTGCGCTCCTGCTGGCTGAGTTCAGCCTCCCGGCGACGATAGCTGCGGCCTTCGATGCGAAGGATTTCGACGTGGTGGGTCAGCCGGTCGATCAGGGCGACGGCGCATGAAGCGTTGGGAAAGACGGTGTCCCAGTTCTTGAAGGGCAGGTTGGTGGTGATCAGCAGGGAGCGGTGCTCGTAGCGTCGGCTGACGAGCTGGAAGATCAGGTCCGCGGCACGGGCGTCGTAGGCAAGGTAGCCCAGCTCGTCAACGCACAATAGCACGGGGCGCGTGTAGTGGCGCAGGCGGCGTTCGAGTGCGCGGGCGGTCTCCTGTCCGTTGAGGTCGAGCAGCAGGTCAGCGGCCGTGGTGAAGAGGGCGGTCTTCCCGGCGAGGATGGCCTGGTGGGCGATGTTCTTCGCCAGCATGGTTTTCCCCAAGCCTTGTGCGCCGAGGATCACGACGTTCTCGCCGCGCGCGAGGAAGTCGAGCGTGAGGATGCGTTCGAGGGCGCGCCGGTCCAGCGCGGTGGGCCAGTCCCAGTCCCAGTCGGCGAGCGGCTTGAAGCGTCCGAGTCGGGCACGCCCCAGTCGGCTCTCGACGCTACGGCGCTGTTTTTCCTCAAGCTCGGCGGCGACGATGTGCTCGAGCAGGACGGTGGCGCTCGAGCGCTTGCGGGTGGCCTGGGCGATGATGTCGTTCAGCTCGTCGGCGGTGCGGTTGAGCCCGAGGCGACGCAGGTCAGTCGCCAGCGTCGTCAGGGTTTTTCTGTCCGAGGGCATCGTAGGTCTCCAGGTCGTGCGGCCGGACGTCGAGGTCACGCAGTCCGGGTCGGTCGGGCAGGGTGAGGCGGAGCGGGGGTTTGAGTCCGCGCTGTCGGCGTCGGGTTTCGAGGATGTGGGTGATCGAGCCGGCGCCGAGGGCATCGCGTTCGAGGGCGATGTGGACGGCGGCGGCCAGCTCGTCGGGTCCGTAATCGTCGAGCAGGGCGACTAGCCGGGTGGCGTGCGGGCGGAGGGCGTCTTGGCGCTCGGCGAGGCGCTCGAAGAGCGTGGCGGTGGCGGGGACGGCGGCGCGGAGGCGGTCACGGGTGGTGTGGGCGTTGGCTTGGCGGGTGGCGGCAAGCAGGCCGTCGAGATGGGCGGGGTCCTCGACGGTCAGTCCGGTGTCGTAGGTGCGGCGATGGCTGGCCAGCTCGGTCTGTCCGTCGAGGATGCGGATGCGGGTGGCTGAGGCGAGCAGGGTGAGCGGCTTGCGGACGTGGGTGTGAGGAATCGAGTAGAGATTGCGGTCGAAGCGGACGTAGGGCGTCTTGCCGGAGCGGACGGCGCGCATCAGGTCGGTCTCGAAGCGATTGGCGGGCAGCGGCAGTAGGCGGGGCTTTTCTTCGGCCCAGACCTCGGCAACCCGGCGATGGGGCTGGTCGGGATGGCGTCGGCGGTGGGCGACCTCGTCACGCCAGCGTCGGAACTGGGCGTTGATGTCGTCGAGGTCGCGGAAGGGCCGGGCGGCGAAGTAGGCGTGGCGCAGGTATTGGATCTGGCGTTCGATTTTTCCCTTCTCATTTCCCCGTCCCGGCGTACAGGGCCGGGGGGCGAAGTGGTAGTGCCCGGCGAGTTCGAGCAGGCGGGGATGAAACTGGACGGCGGCGCCGCGGCGGTCGAGCACAGCGCTGCGCAGGTTGTCGTAGACGAGATTGCGGGCGGCGCCTCCAAGCGCCTCGAAGGCGGCGACGTGCCCGCGGAGGAAGCTCTCGAGCGTCTGGTCGAGGGTGAACAGCGCGGCCAACGCGCGCGAGTAGCCGAGGACCATGACGAATCCGGAGACGGTGCGGGTGCCCTGTCCGATGCGGACCTTGCCGAACGAGCCCCAGTCGACCTGCGCGGACTCGCCGGCCAGGGTGACCACGCGGCGGTAGACGGCGCGGGAGGTTTCGGGCCGCAGGCGCCGCACGAGTTTGCGGACGGGGAAGACCGAGCCGGCATAGCCGCGCTGGCGGAGCATCTCGTGGATGCGCGTGGCGCGCAGCCGCGGGTACTGCGTCAGCGTGTCGCGGATGAACGGCAGGTACGGGTCGAGGATGCTGGGCCGACACACGCTGGGGGGGACGCCTGGCGTCTCGCGCTCGACCGCGGCGCGAACGGTCTCACGGTGGAGGCCGAGCTGGGCCGCGATGGTCCCGATCTTCCAGTGCTCGCCGTAGTACAAGCGCCGGATCTCGGCGCGCTGCGCGGGTGTGATCATCGTCGCTCCTCCTCCGATTCGCGCGAGGCTCGCGCATCGGGAGCAGCCACCGGCTCGACCGCCCGCAGACCACGCAACGGGTGGCCGCGGGCGCCCGAACCGGGGCGAGGTCCGCGACGGGGAGTCTGGTCGATGGCCGGGGGGCGGCGGAACCCTGATCCGTCACGCGGCGGCGATAGGCACGCTGGCGGTCGCGGTGGTCGAGGCGCCCTTCGAGGCTGCGCTGATGCCGGGCCCGGGCGGCCCGCACCGAGCGGCGGCGGCCAATCGCTCGGCACGACGGCGTGCAGTAGGCATGGCCGCGATCACACGTCGCGCAGATCGCAAACAGGCGGCTGCAGTGTCGGCAGGTCTTCTGGCGAAGCGGGACGTCCACGGCGTCGGAGCGCGCGGGGCGGTCTCCGACTGGACAACGCGGTCGAACCGTGGCACAACTGCACCGACCGGCTCGCTCTGTCGGAGCACGGGGCGGTCACGAGGGTCCGGTGGCTCTGCCGGGCCCTCACCCCACGTCTGAGTCCGCCGTCAACGCTACCCCAACGAGCCGCCGCCCGCCACGCCTGCCCGGAGGCTGTGGACGCCGCCACTGCTGTGGACGCAAACAGCCGCGCCCACAGCAGTTTGCAAAACCGCGCAGACGCGGTTTCGCACAGCGACCACAGCCATCATCCTCTTCTTCCTCAAGACATCGACGAACACGGCCGACGGCACGCATGCCCGAACAGGCCTCGAGAATCCGTCAGTTTTTCGCGCTCGCCGACATCGGCGAGCAGGATGTTGTCGATCTGGACGTTCAGCGCCCGGATATCCGCCTTCAAGTCACGGTGGATCCAAAGCAGAACGCCGACCACCGCGACGGCCGCGCCGATCACGTCGTAGTCCATGGTTCCCATCGTTCGCGCTCCAAGAGAGGGGGTGCTCGAAGGCGTCGCGCAGCTCCTCCGACCTGCCGGTTGGTCAATCGCTCCCATAGCCCAGCCAGACCGGCAGGTGCTCGTTGCACCAGCGGCGGTACGCCGCCGTGCTGTCGAACGAGCGGTACGGCTTGTCGTCGAGCACCGGCTTGTGCGTGTGGATGAACGCGTACCGCAGGCGCAGCTTGAGCGGCCGGGTTGCCGCTGCGTCGAACTCGGCCCGGTGTTCCGGATCCATCGCCGTTACCGTCCGTACCGTCGTGCCTCTTCCAGCCGGGGGAGGAGTTCCGCGCGCGTCGGCGGCCGGACGCGACGTTCCTCGAGGTTATCGAGTTCGCTCAGATCCTCGCTGATCCGAGCCCGCGTCCAAGGTTCTCGCCTCCTCCCTCGGAACGTGCTGCGACGGCAGGCCGCTGCTTCCGCTGGAGGCTCATGAGCATCGCGACCTGTTGGTCGCTTGCAGGTTCTTCAGGCAGGCCGGCCGGCTCGCCCATTAGGCATGGCGAGGCGCTGGCTGCGCACGTCCTGCTGCGCGGTCGAGACCCATTAGGTGCCCCCAGGGCACCACAACGGTCGGCATCCGGAGCATCTTGACCGGACACCAGTCGAAGGACGCCCTGAGAGCCCTCTCGATCGGACACCAAGTCCGGTCGAGGTTTTTCCGGCGCGCGGCGGCGAACGGCGGGCCAATCGAGGCCTCCGAGGTTCATCCGGTGAACCCCAGGCCGCCGTCCTCGCCGCGGGACCGAGCGGATCACACGCAGGTCGTTCAGCACCTGGCGGGCGAGGGACACGTGCCGCTTACCCATTCGGCACTGCTCCGCAATGCGCTCCTCTGTCGCGTCGTGGATCACACCTGCCGGATCCGCTTGCATGTAGAGCGCCAACGCCACATGATGCACGGCTTCGGCCGAGATGGCTCGGCCGCGGAGCCTGAACACTTCCGTCTTCGCCAGTGCCGTGTCGATCAGCACGCGCCACAGCGCCCGCTCGGGCGGCCGGCGCGTGAAGCCGTCGATTACAGCGAAGAATCGCAGTTGCAGTTGATTGGGCTCGTCTGAACGGGCCGCCTGGATCGCTGCCGCAGGCTCCGACATTCTCACTTTTCCCTTCATGCCGGCCCACGTTGCTCGCCATTGAGAGTGCCGGCCGCGCCGGGGTAGCTACTCCCCGGCGGGCGCGAAGGACAAACGCGGGCGCGTTTGAGCAGCCAGTTTACCGCCCAGTTCAAGGCGGACATCGCCGAACTCCGGACCACTTCGACCTACCGTTCAATGTCGGTGGTTCTGGTCCCCGGTCGAAACGCCAAGTCCAGCAGCTGGCGGGCGGAGCTCTTGACCTTCTCGTCCGGGAACAGGTCCTCGTAGATCCGGATCGCGTCCCGAGGCTCCTTCAGCTTCAGGTGCTCGCACAGCGTCGCGATGTCCTCTCGGTCCTTCTCTCGCGCCGCCAGCAGCTTCATCGCCAGCAGGTGCTCTGGCCGACGCGCCCGTGACCGTCAGGTATCGAGACTCGTACACCACCGCCGCCCGCCCATCCGCCGCGCGAGGTACCGCGGTTGTCGCCTTTGGTCGTTGAGCCACGTGTCGCCCAGACCGTGCTTGCGGCCGATCGTCCGAACGGCCTTCACCAGCCGGGAGTGCCCCGCATCGATCCGCGCATCCACGTCCTCCGTCCTGCGGTCCGCGCTGAACGCCATGCTCATCGCCGCGCCGCCGATGATGTAGATCTGCGCGCGCGTCCGGCTGAACTGGAGTTCCTTCGACAGCTCGTCGAACAGCTCGAGAATTCTCCTGCGGTCCAGCGTCGTCTCGCGCTCATGGGACCCATTCATGCCGTTCTCCCCCTCGGCTGTCGAGATCCCGTGGATCCGGTATCGCCCCATGCCGCAGGAACGCCGCCGGCGCGAACATCAACGAGTGCATCCGGATCACCGGCACCGGGCGAGACGACCCAGGTCTTGTCGAGGAACCGTTCCGGCTCGTCCACCCACGCCGGCGGCGCGTGCCCGTGCAGCCGCGCCACGTGCTCCACCATCGCGGCGACCAGCGCGTCCCACTTCGTGCCCGTCAGCGGCACCCGCTTCGCCAGCGCCGCCCGCTGTTCCACCACACTGCGCGCGTGGAACCCCCGCGGCAGCCCGCACACGATGTGCCGCTGGATATCCCTCTCCGGCCACCTTTCCCGGATGCCCTCGATGTAGGCGTCCAGCGTGAAGTCAGCCGACCCCGGTTCGGGCGCACCGGCCCGCTCAGCGGCCCCGTGCTGCGATTTCTCGGCGTCCGGCATGGTCTTGCCCGTCCGACGGCCCGCACCCCGTACAGGCCATCCTCGCGCCTTCTGGAGGGATGTAGCCGGTCCCGGCCACCTACCGCTCCAGCTCCCACGCTTTCCCGCGGCCGCTCTCCGCCGGCCCGCGACGTCGCGGGGTTCCGCACCGGCCTCCCTTGAACCCGCCCCAGCGCGGGTCCGCGCCCCCCCCCTCTCGATTCCCGTCAAGCGCCAGATACATCGCGTTGCCGCCCCGGTAGCTCCGGCCGCTCGAGAAGTTGTGCGGCAGGACCCGCTCGCCCGGCTCCCACGGCTTCTGCCACGGCGCGGTCCCGTTCTCGAGGGCCGCGATCATCCGGTCGCGCCGGGCCTGGCCATCAGACCGGCTCCACCGCGCCGCCCTCGTCCTCGAGGTCGACGCTCCAGGCCTCGAGCGCCTCGACCGACGGCATCTCGATCGGCCGCCCGCCCCGCATCAGCTCCGCGGCCGCCGCGTCGAACTCCTCCTGCGAGCCCACGCGGACCGGCGCCTGCTCCTCGTGCTGCCCGTTCTCGTTCGCTGCCATCTCTCCCCTCCTCCCGCGTTCAGCCGGCCGCCCCGGCCTCTTCTCGAGTGCCTCGTCAATCGCCGCGATGAGCCGCTCGGCGAAGTGCCGGCAGCAATCCTCCGCCGCCACCGAGGAACTTCCTTCGCCGTGGGTCCGTGGTACCCTGCTCACGTGCCCGGCCGGGACGCCCAGTGGATCATCGGGACCATCGTCGCCGCGGTCATCGCGCTGAGCGTGCAGATGGCCGGCATCCGGACCGACCTCGCCGAGATCCGAGCCGACATGCGCGAGATGCCGGGGAGACATCCGAAGTCTCGACGACCGCTTGCGCGCCGTCGAGATCGCCTTCGGGAAGGTCGACCAACGTCTCCTCATCATCGAACGCCTCGTCCTCCCCACACCCGACCCGGGCGACTGACCGGGCCGTCTTCGGTCGCCACCGCTTCCGCCTCCGGCTCCGCTTCGTCGGCGAGGGACCTGGCCGGCGTCGCCCGCGACCGACCGCCCGCGCCCGCCGCGGGCGCGGGTTTCGTTGGCTCCGGTCAGACCTGCTCGGCCACCCACCGGTTGTCCCGCGCGTCGTAGTCCCGCACCCGGACCATCTGTTCCACCCGGCGTTCGCCCTCCGGCGTCCGCACCTAGCCCTAGCGGATGACCGCCTCGATGCCGTCGACTACCCCGCGGCAGACGACCGCCCAGGGCAGCGCGTCGCCTGCATGGCGCAGCTCGCCAGCCTCGAGAGCGCCAGCGTCGCGTTGTTCGCGTGCACGGTCGCCAGCGATCCGCCGTGCCCGGTGTTGAGCGCCTGGAGCAGGTCGGAGGCCTCTGCGCTTTGAGGTGACACCATGTCACCTCTACGAGAGCGTGCCCGCACGCTGGCGCACGGCCGGCCAGTCAACGTCGCCCGTCAGGCCGCCGCCTCGAACCGCAGGCAGTTGGCCCGGCGCAGCTGCAGCTCCAGCGTGTCCTCGATCGAGATCGCCCGCCCGGCGACCGGCAGCAGCGACGCCAGGGCGCCCAGCAGGGTCGTCTTGCCCGAGCCGGTGCCGCCGGCGATCAGCACGTTGCCGTCCCGCCGCAGGATGCCGGCCGCCTCGGTGACCACAGGGGGAGAGAGCACGAGCGTGAACCCCCGGCCGCCGAAGCGCCGGATCGTGATCGCCGCGCTCGGCGTCGCCGGGGGCGAGCAGATCGCCACGCGCGAGCCGTCCGCCAGCCGCGCGTCGATGATCGGCTCCGCGTTCGGGTCCTTGCCCAGCGGCCGGGCGATCTGGATCGCCGCCCGCCACACCACCTCGTCCGACAGCCTCAGCTCGAGCGCCGCCATCCGGCCCCGCCGTTCCACGAACACCCCGCCGGGGCCGTTGATCATCACCTCCGACACCTCGTCGTCGGCCAGGACCGCCTCGAGGCCCGGCAGGAACGGCTTGAGATCTTCCAGCGCCAGCTCCATCTGACACTCCTCATCCGTGCGGCCGTGGTACTCTCCCGCGAGGGATCGCCATGAGCCAGATCGTCTCCGAGGTCTACGACGCCTTCCGGGCCGCCAACGTCGACGAGGCCCTCGCCAAGGCCGCCGCCGGGGCCATCGCCGGCCGCGACGACCTGGTGACCAGGCTCGACCTCGAACGGGCCGTCACCCGCATGCAAGCCGAGTTCGCCCGGGTCGAAACCAGCCTGAATACCAAGATCGCTGACCTGAAGGGCGACCTGAACGCCAAGATCGGCCGGGTCGAGACCCGGCCTGAACGCCAGGATCGGCCGGGTCGAGACCGGTCTGAACGCTGAGATCGGCCGGGTCGAGACCGGCCTGAACGCTGAGATCGGCCGGGTCGAAACCAGCCTGAATGCCAAGATCGCTGACCTGAAGGGCGACCTGAAGCTGTTGAAGTTCGCATACGGACCGGCCATCCTCGGCTTGCTGATCAAGCTCGCTTTCTTCCCCTGACCGGCGGCTCTCGATCGGCGGCGTCCCACGGCAGCAGGGGCTGTCGGCTCCGTCTCGTGCCGCGGTCCGCCCGCGGCTCCGGGCCGAACAGCTTCCGGTCCCGGTCCGCGTCCAGCATCTCGTCGAGCAGCCCCCACAGCCGCGCCCTGGCGGCCGGGTTCGTCGCCGCGTCCTTCAGCACCGCCGCGCCGGCGAGGATCTTCCGGCGCGTTTCATCCTTGTGGTCCCAATCGGCCCGCGTCGGCCGCTTGGCCGTGATCCGGGCGGCGAAGATGCTCCCCGAACACTCGCTCGAACGCGTTCCAGACCCGCCAGATTCCGCCGCTGGGCACCATTCTCGCGCGTCTGGTGCGCCCTTGCCGAAACCGGCTACGCCTCCCCCGCCTCGCGCGCCCGCCAGTACGGCAGCTCCCGCGGCAGGAAATGCGGCTTCAGGTACACGCGCCGCGCGTCCAGCACCCGGCGGCCGTCGTACGGCTGCACGATGGCCTGGCAATTGTCGAGCACCGCGAAGTCCCGCGGGTGGAACAGCGCCTCGTGCCGCTCGCTGAACGCCTTGCTCGCGCCGATGCTGCCGGTCCCGCCGCCCGGCGCCCCCGAGAGCAGCGACGCGCTCGCCCGCGAGGTCTGCTCGCTTTCGGCCGCGTCCGCTTCGCACCAGCCATCAGCCCGCTCCTTCTGTCACTCTTGGCCTTCGCCATTCGGGATTCGCCTCGGAACCGCCTCGCCAGCGGTTCAGTCGCCGGAGGGCGAGGCGCCGCCGCGTCCGCGCGCTTGTGCGGCCCGGCAGCAGCAGCCGGGACTCGTCGAGGCGTCCTCAACCGCATCTGCCGCAGCACCCGGTCGGCAAGCTGCTGCTCTTCCGCAATCCCCCACCAGTGTCGTTGACTCAGCCATCCTGCATCGTCCGCAATGCGCGTAGCGCCTCTACGTGTACGTCTCTGACTACTTGCAGCTTATTACTACTTGTACGTACCAGTCCCCCCGTTTATGCGGGCGATCCCGCGCGCGAAGTCCCCCCGTTTATGCGGGGAAAACTCCTGGCGTCCACACGGATCTGTGGATGCCGCCACTGGCGGCGGGCCTCGGCTCGGTCGCCCGTCGGCCGTCGTCACACGTCGCCCGTGACACGCGGCTCCAGCGCCGCGATCCGGCTCGGCGTCGGACGCAGCTCCAGGAAGCCCCGCGGCGTGCCGTAGTCGAGATCCGGCCATGCCCTCTTGAGCTTGCCCAACTCGCGGAGTGCCTTCGTCCGGAACTTGTCAACGGTCTTCTTGTCAGCCTTGGCGGGGTTCACGCCGAACTGCCGGTAGAGCTGCTTCCAGGCCAGCCGCAGCGGGCGGTCGAGCGCGAACAGGCGGTACGTCAACCACAGATAGGAGGTCGAGACCGAGGGAGCTGCGCTTCATCGCCTTCAGGATGTTCTTGTCGAGTGGGACCGGGCACGCGATGATCTCGTTGAAGAAGTCCCTCGCCCAACCGGATCGTGCTGTCCCACAGCGCCGGCTCGTCAGGGCGGCGGGGATCCCACCAGAACGCTCCCCGGTCAGCGATGCGAGACGCGACGAACCGCTTGCTGTGTTGATCCTCGTGGATCAACTCGACCTGGCAGCTGAATAGGCGGTCCATCTGGTTCCGCAGCCCGCGTCCGCACGCCCCAACGCCCCCCGCTGTCGCTCGATTGGACCCCCGAGCTGCCGCATGAACTCCGCCAGCGACCGGCCCAGCACGAGCGTCCGTGATTGCGTCCGCACGGCCTCGGTGCAGCACCACGCCAGGAGCAGACGCGGCAGCGTCCCGTAGGGCAGCTTGGGGATCTCACCGCCGGCGATCATGATGAGCGCGAACGGGCCGTTCCGCCGGACGTAGCGGTCGCGGGTGCCGGGGTTCGTGCGCGGGAGGGTGCACAGCGCGAGCAGCCGCATCATGAACCCGGTGTCCGGCTCCGCCTCCCGGGCCTCGAGCAGGGCGTTGACCTGGTCGCTGTGTTCCCAATGGTGGAGCGCCTGCGGCGTCAGCGCCACCGGTGTGGGGTCCCCGATGTGGCTCGCGGAATTCCTCGATGCCGCGGGCCTCGGCCCGCTTCCGCTCCAGCCGCGCCGCGCGGGAGGTCATGGCCGGGTGTCCCGCACCACCTCTGCGCTGTGCCACCGGAGCACGTCGTCCCACAGCACGTTCCGGCTCACCAGATCCAGGAGCCGCTTCATGCTCATGCCGCCGCACACGCGCGCCAACCGCGCCAGCCGGTCCCGAGTCTCGCGGTCGATCCGTATCGTCACGTCAGGCATGCGCGAAACATACCACCGTGCACCTGCTATTGAGCCGGATGGGGGAGCTGGCGCGCACGGTGTGCGAGCTGTTGCGGTGGCGGCGCCCCGAACGGGAGGCTGAAGGCGCGCGAGGCCGCGAGTTCCATCGTGGTGGAGCACACACGGACCGCGCGCACCGCCACGCGCACGTGGTGGTGAACCGGGTGTCCCCGGAGAACGGGCGGGCGGCGCTGCTCGCGTACCCGGACCAGTGGGTCCGGCTGGGGGGTCGTGCTCGAGCGACTCGATCTGATCGCGGACTGCGCAAACTCGCGATCTGCAGGAGCACGATGCCGACGCCCAGGAAAGCCGGCCACGGTGAGGCCGCTCAGCGTCCCGACCATCCAGCGGAGCAGCCGGAGCCCGCCGGCCAGATCGCCGATGTCGGCTGCAGCGCCGGCGGCCGTCTCATGCGACGCCCCGGCCTCGCGGTGCGCCTCGTAGGTCCGTCGGGCCATCGTCTCGGGCATCGCTGGCCGCTCAGTCCGCGTCGGCCGCCGAGCCCTTGAGGGCGTCGATGACCAAGCCGCGAAGCTCGAGGATGTCTGCCTGGAGGGCGTCGATGCGCCGGTTCACGTCGTCGAAGCGGGCGTTGACGTCGTTGAATCGCGCGTTCGTGGAACACGTCCCCACGCCCAGCGTCGCCACGATCGCGCCGGTCGCGACGAGCATCGAGATTCGGTCGGTCCAGGACACAAGCCGACCTTAGCACGCGGCCGAAAGCGGCCCGTCGGCCACCGGAGCGTTCCTGTGCTGCAAGATCTCGGGCCGCGGCGACCCTCAGCACCCCCCGGAGGGGTGCGGCCGCGCTGGCGGCCCAGGAGTCCGTGGCAAAAGGCCCCGCTGCATTCGAGCGGCCATGCATCCCGGCTGGCTGCGTTGCTTCCTCGCTATGCAGGCGGACGCGGCCGGCGTGATTCCACCGAGGAGTGCCTTGCCGAACAGTGCCGGATGAGCGAGCGGGAGTCCACCGGATGAACCTCGGGGGTCTTGACTGGCCAGCCGTGCGCCGACGCGCGGGAAACCGTAGAGGGGACATGGTGTCCCCTCAAAGCGACCCCGAAGGCGACCGTAGAGGGGACACCATGTCCGGACAAGATGGCCGTAGAGGGGACATGGTGTCCGGTCCTATGGGCTGCACGATAGAGCTACCTCTTGCTGCTGCTGCTAACGTACCGAGTACCCCGGAGGGTACAGAGGGTCCGACTCGCCGCCAGCAGCAGCAGCAGCGGGACAAGGAACGGCTCGACGAACGGACCGAGGGCCCCTGTTCGCGGCGACCGCGGCGCGGGCGCGCAAGCTGGGCCTGGCGTACGACGAGGCGGACGAACGGCGGCGGCTCGCCGCGGGGGAGATCGGCGTCGGCGAGCTGCAGGCGCTCGCCGACAGCCTCGGCGACGAGCTGCGGGGCCGGCGCGGGCGACGGAGGTGAGGTCCAAGGGACACGATGGAGTCAACGACGCTCGGGGCTGCGGAGGAGGAGCGGCTTGCCGACCGGGTGCTGCGGCAGGTGCGGTCGGGGACGCTCGACGAGTCCCGGCTGCTGCCGTCGGCCGACAAGCGGGCGCGCGACGTGGGCAAGAAGCTCGACCGGCTCGCGGCGCGGCAGGGCTGGTACGTCTTCGTCGCCGGCCAGGCGCACGCGGTGGCCACCGGCAGGGCGCCGGCGAAGCGCAACGCGGAGATCATGGCGGTGGAGCAGGTCGCGCGCTGGCGGTCCGAGGTGTCGCGGTTCGCACCTGACCGGCTCGAGAAGTTCGACCGGCTGATCGCGGACGCGCTGAACAATCCGGCGCCGGTGCAACGGGCGGGATGACGCGCCGAACGGTGCGAGCCGGGCGGCCGAGCGTTCCATGCTGCTGACCGTTCGGCCGTCGCCAAGCGGTTCACCGACGCGGAGCGATTCACCCAGCGTGGGCGGCCGACGTCCTCGCCGCGCCGCGTCCACGCGGCCGCCGCGGGGAGGGGTGCGCCGCGCCCCCCCTGGTGCGTGACGCCTTTTCGTTCCCGGCGGCCGAACCATCAGCTCATCGCTCAGCTACAGGGCGCGGTGCCTGGCGGACGGCTGGACGGCAACCAAGAGCGAGCTCGTCCGCGCTGGCCTGCATGCCCTCGCGGCCATGCCGGCACCGGCGTTCCGCGAGACGCTGGGGAGCCTTGAGAAGCTCCGCCCTGGCCGCACCGGGCGAAAGTCCGAGGGTCTGCCGATGGTGGACATCATCGAGAGCACGCGGACGCTGACCGACACTGGCCTGAAGCCTGACCAGGCAGCCGCCATCGCACACGTCGTGCAACAGGCCGCCGAACAGGGCGACCACGTTACGCCCGATCAGTTCAGGGCCGGGATGGCCGAGATGCGGACCGAGATCGCCAACCTCGACACGCGGCTCTCGACGCAGATCGCGAACCTCGACACGCGATTCTCGACGCAGATCGCGGAAATGCGCGGCGAGATGGCCTTGGGGCGCCCCCAGTTTTCTTGGACACGGATTAGTGGAGAATCCGATGTCACCAGGAGGTGGGGGTATGGTTCGGTCGAGGCGGGTGAAGGGAGCTGGGTCGGTGCCGACGGAGGGAGCCCGGAGGGCGACCGGAGTCGGCACCGACGCGGCGGAGATGGGGTCGGGGGCCTTGGCGCCGGGGCAACGGTGGAGCGCAAGCCGGAAACGGGACGTGGTGTTGCGGCTGCTGCGTGGCGAGCCGCTCGACGCGGTTTCGCGTGAAGTCGGTGTGGAGGTCTATCGCCTGGAGAAGTGGAAGACGCGGGCGCTGGCCGGCCTCGAGCGGGGTCTGAAGGAGCAGGCCGGTGAGCCGCTGGCCGCCGAGCTCGACGCGGCCAAGCGACACATCGGGGAGTTGTCGATGGAGAACGAGCTGTTGCGGTCGCGTGCCCGTGCAGCGGAGCGCCGCCTCCCTTTGGCGACGCGGAGGTCGCGACGATGAGCCAAACGACCTCCGCGACGACGGGGCGGCGCTACGGTCTCGAGCGGGTGTGCGGCACGTGGGAGCGGTCACGCTCGGCGTTCTACGCCAGGCGGGCTCGCGTGCAGCGTTCAGCGTCGGCTGACAGTCCGCGCCGCCGCGGGCCGACGCCCGCGCTGTCCGATGCGCAGCTGCTGGCGGCGATTCGTAGCGACCTGGCCCGCTCACCGTTCCAGGGCGAGGGCCATCGCAAGGTCCACGCGCGGCTGCGGATCCTCGACAACATCCGAGTCTCGCGGACGCGGGTGTTGCGCGTGATGCGCGCACAGGGCCTGCTCTCGCCGCACCGCGGGCGGCAGGGTGAGCCGAAGCGGCACGACGGCACGATTGTCACCGCGGCGCCCGACGTCATGTGGGGTACCGACGGCGCGCGGGTGTTGACCGTCGACGACGGCTGGGTCTGGACCTTCGCGGCCGTCGACCACTGGAACGCCGAGTGCGTGGGTTGGCACGTGTGCAAGGTTGGGAGCCGTTTCGCGGCCCTCGAGCCGGTCGCGCAAGGGCTCGGGCGACACCACGGCTCGGTCGAGGCCGACGCGGCCCGCGGGCTGGCGCTCCGCATGGATCACGGCAGCCAGTATCTGTCGGACCACTTCCTCAACCAGGTCCGCTACTGGGGCATCCGCCCCAGCTTCGGCTTGCTCGAAGAGCCGGAGACCAACGGCGTCGTCGAGCGCTGGAACCGCACGCTCAAGGAGCAAGCCATCTACGGTCGGGTGTTTCGAAATCTCGCCGACGTGCGCGCCGCCGTCGCCGAGTTCGTCGAGCGCTACAACCGGTGCTGGCGCCTCGAGAAGCTCGCCTATCGCACGCCACTCGAGGCCCGCGAGGAGTACGACCTACGCCACGCTGCGTAGCACAAACTTGTGTCCAAGAAACCGGGTGCGGTACACGGCGAGATGGCCTGCTCCGAGACGCGGCTGATCCGGTGGGTCGGCGGGCTCATGCTCACCGCCGCCGGCATCGTCACCGCCGCCGTGGTAAGCGATTGGTCTCGGTGCGCCGTGAAAGGCCCCGTTCCTCAGCGGGTGCGAATCCCGCCCGGCAACTGTCGCTCCAGCCGGTAGCAGTCGGGAGCGGACGATGGAGGTAACGACATCGGCTGAAGCACTCCGACGACAAAGGGCCCGCCCTGGGCGGCTCAGCGACCACGCGGGCCGCAACGCGAGTGAACGCCGAGCAGGCCCCGAAACCGCAGATGCGGAAGCCGACCCGCTCGTGACCCGGGGAAGGCTGCCAGCGGCCGGGAAGCGAGCGACGCGAGCACCGACCGCCTCCGCCGGGGTAGTGGCGACAGCACGCGTGGAAGAGGGGGATGGACGCAACACGGGAAGCCCTGCCGGTGGCGGTGCACGCGCCAACCGACAGCCCGCGAGGGCCAGGCCGGGCCGGTCAGGGTGGCGGAGAGGCCCGTAGTACCGGGGAAGCCGGGTAACGCCGGTGGAGGGAAGGGGCCTCGGTTCGAGAGCAGCGCATGACGGAGGAAGGGACGTGGGGACTGGCGCAAGCCTAACCGCCTCAGAGAGAGTTCAGCGACTCCAGACGGCGCTACATGCGAAAGCGAAGGAGGCTCCGGGCTTCCGGTTCTACACGCTGAGCGACAAGGTGTGGCGCGACGACGTGCTCGCGGTCGCCTGGCAGGCCGTCCGCCGCAACGGCGGCGCGGCCGGGGTGGACGGCGAGACAGTCGCGGACGTCGAGTCGTCCGGGGTGGGCCGATGGCTGGGAGCACTGGCGCAGGACCTGAAGGCGGGGACCTACCGGCCGCGTGCGGTTCGGCAGGTCCTCATCCCGAAGAAGCAACGCGGAGAATTCCGGCCGTTGGGCATTCCATGTCACCGGGACCGGGTGGCGCAGACGGCGGCGATGCTAGTGTTGTCGCCGATCTTCGAGGCCGACCTGCAACCGGAGCAGTACGCCTATCGACCGGGCCGGGACGCGAAGGACGCAGTCAGGCGCGTCCACCGGCTGCTGACGACGGGCCACCGGGAGGTGGTGGACGGCGACTTGTCGGACTACTTCGGTCAAATCCCGCACGCCGAACTGCTCCAGTCCGTTGCCCGCCGCGTGAGCGACGGGCGGCTGTTGGGCTGGGTCAAGGCGTGGCTGGAGATGGCGGTGGAGGAGGACGACGGGCGCGGCGGTCGCCGCCGGACGAACCGGGCGCGTCGAGAGCGAAGGGGAACTCCGCAAGGGGCTCCGATTTCGCCGCTGCTCAGCAACATCTACATGCGTCGCTTCATCCTGGGCTGGAAGGTGCTGGGCTACGCCCGGCGCTTCAAGGCGGAAATCGTCAACTACGCGGACGACCGTGCGCCACGAAGGCGCAGAAAGGAGGCCGCGATGGCCGCCTAGCTGCAGCCATGCTGCACGAGGGATGAGGGCAGGCCCCTCGGAGCCGCCCGGCAGGGGGAGGCTCCAAACCGCCGTGCGCTGCCTCGGTCAAGAGCCGAGGTGGTAAGCGTCACGGAAACGGCGCGGCGCGACCGCGTCAGGTAGGGTGCAGGGAGACGAAGTGAATGAACCACCGGCAACGTGTCGAAAGCGTAGGGACGGTGTCGAAACCGGGGCGAGTCGTTAACCCGGGACAGGTCCAGCGGGAGCCTGCAGCTTGGCTGGTCGGCACCCGGCATAAAGGTGGCGTGACCCTGCACCAGGCCCTTGTGTGGAACGTGGGAACCTGTCGCCTCGATGTGAAGGGAGAAATCCAAGGGGCCGACCCCCGAGGATGAGAAGCCCGATGCGAGGCACAGGGGCGGAGCGACCCGTACGAGCGATGAAGTCGAGGAAACTCGATGGAGCAAAGGGGTCGCGTCATCCAGTGTGTCCTGACGGTCAACCGCGCGGGCGGGAGGAGCCGTCGAGCCACGCGAAGCCGTTTCGTATTTCCAAGTGGGTGGTTTGGGAGGCCTACACTCGAGTCAAGGCGAACCACGGAGCAGCTGGTGTCGACGCCGAATCTGTCGAGATGTTCGAGCAGGACCTGAAGAACAATCTCTACCGGATTTGGAATCGGATGTCGTCGGGCACGTACTTCCCGCCTCCGGTCCGTTCGGTTGGAATACCGAAGAAGGACGGAAGCGAGCGCCGCTTGGGCGTACCCACTGTCGCCGACAGAATTGCCCAAACGGTGGTCAAGATGTACCTGGAACCGGAGGTAGAGCCGCAGTTCCACCCCGATTCGTATGGGTACCGCCCGCGGAAGTCAGCGGTCGACGCACTCACGGCAACCCGGCAGCGATGCTGGCGTTACGACTGGGTGATCGACCTTGACGTCCGCGGCTTCTTCGACAACCTGGACCACTCGCTCGTCATGCGAGCGGTCAGGAAGTACACACGGTGCCAGTGGATTCTGCTCTATGTGCAGCGGTGGCTGACCGCTCCCATGCAGCAGGACGACGGAACCCTGGTGCCGCGCACGACGGGGACGCCCCAAGGGGGCGTCGCGAGCCCACTCCTGGCCAACATCTTCCTGCACCTCGCGTTCGACGACTGGATGCGGACCACGCACCCGGACGTTCCGTTCGAGAGGTACGCGGACGATATCGTCGCGCACTGTCGGACGGAGGCGCAGGCGCAGCAGGTCCTGTCGCACATCCAACGTCGTCTGGCGCAATGCCGGCTGGAGGTGCATCCGGAGAAGACGCGTATCGTCTACTGCAAGGATGACGACCGGCCGGGGCAGTATCCCACGGAGCAGTTCACCTTCTTGGGCTACACGTTTCGTTCACGTCGGGCGAAGAATCGATGGGGTCGGTACTTCATCAGCTTCATCCCGGCGGTGAGCAATGCGGCGGCGACGCGGATGCGGCAGACGATGCGGCGTTGGCACCTCCCTCGGCGCAGCGACAAGGCCATCGACGACTTGGCCCGCATGTGGAATCCGGTCCTTCGCGGCTGGATTCAGTACTACGGCCGCTTCTACAAGTCGGCCCTGTATTCGGTCTTTCGCCACCTCAACGGTCTGTTGGTTCGATGGGCCATGCGGAAATACAAGAGGCTCCGGCGCCATCGCCGCCGCGCCACACATTGGCTCGGGGGTCTTGCGCGTCGCGAGCCCCGGCTGTTCGCCCACTGGCATCTGCTGGGGCTGACGCCGGCGGCTGGATGATGGGAGCTGTATGAGCGGAGACGTTCACGTACAGTTCTGCGAGCGCCCGGGGGTGCGATTCCCCCGGGCGACTCACCTCGCGGTGCTCGGCCGAGCGCCGGCGGCAGAGATGCTGACGGCGGTCGAAGGGCTGATGCGGCGTCTGAAGCTGCCGATGAACGCCGAGAAGACCCGCTGCTGCCGGGTGCCGGAGGAGCCGATGACGTTCCTTGGCTACCGGATTGGGCGCAACTACCGGCCGTTTACCAGCCCGTGGTGAAAGTCGGGGAACGGGCCTGGCCTGGGCGCGATCGAGCCCGTAGACTGAACAGCTATGGCGATGGGCAAGAAACCGGCCGCGCGACCAGGGGCGCCGCTGTGGGTGACGACGGCGGATTTGCCGACGAACGCGGGGCATCCGTTCTTCGAGCGTCTGAACCGGGTTCTGGACGAGGCCGGGTTCGACGCGTTCGTCGAGGGGCTGTGCGCGGTGTTCTACGCGACGCGGATGGGGCGGCCGAGCCTGCGTCCTGGGCGGTATTTCCGGATGCTGTTCATCGGCTACTTCGAGGGTCTGTCTTCGGAGCGTGGGATTGCGTGGCGGGTGGCCGACTCTCTGAGCCTGCGGTCGTTCCTGGACCTGGATGTGACCGAGGCGGCGCCGGACCACTCGACGCTGTCGCGGACGCGTCGTCTGATCGACGACGAGACGCACGAGGCGGTATTCACGTGGGTTCTCGAGCAGTTGTCGGCGGCGGGTCTGGTCAAGGGGAAGACGGTGGGCGTCGATGCGACGACGCTGGAAGCGAACGCGGCGATGCGGAGCATCGAGCGGCGGGACACGGGAGAAAGCTACGAAGCGTTCCTTCGGCGCTTGGCGGAGGCGTCTGGGGTGGAGACCCCGACGCGGGCGGATCTGGCTCGGTTCGACCGGTCTCGCAAGAACAAGAAGACGTCGAACAAGGACTGGCAATCGCCGCAGGACCCGGACGCGAAGATCGCGAAGATGAAGGACGGCCGGACGCACTTGGCTCACAAGGTCGAGCACGGGGTCGACATGGAGACGGGGGCCATCGTGTCGGTGACGGTGCAGGATGCATCGGACGGCGATACGGCCACGCTGCCGGAGACGCTGACCGCGGCGGCCGAGCAGGTGGAGTTGGTGCAGCCGGACGGTCGAGGGGTCGAAGAGCTGGTCGCTGACAAGGGGTATCACAGCGACGAGACGCTGGTGGCTCTCGGCGAGGTCGGGGTTCGGAGCTACGTATCGGAGCCCGAGCGCGGCCGGCGCGTCTGGCAGGACAAGAAGACGGGAGAGACGCCGCCGGCGAAGCGTGCTGCGCAGCAGGCGTTGTATGCGAACCGGCGGCGTGTGCACGGGCGGCGGGGTCGTCGCCTGCAACGCTGCCGGGGCGAGATGGTGGAGCGTACTTTCGCGCACATGTATGAGACGGGGGGCATGCGTCGGGTGTTTGTGCGCGGTCACGAGAATGTCCGCAAGCGGGTGCTGATCCAGGCGGCTGCCTGCAACATCGGGATGCTCCTGCGGCGCCAGACCGGCATCGGTACGCCCCGGAGCCTGCAGGGGCGGGCTTTTTCGGCGATTTTCCGCCTGATCGACCGCCTGATCGACCACTGGGGGCGTCTGACGCGTCCCTGGGGCCTCAAATGGACACCGCCGGCGCGCCGGGCGGGTGCCGGCTATGGCATCGCGGCGCGGCGGCGACAACCGCGGCGAGTGGATGAACGACACGATGCCCTGCTGCCGCCGGCCTGTCCGGATTGCGGAGGCGGGTTGCAGCCGACGGGGCTGGCGACGCAGTTTCAGGAAGAGTTGCCGACTCCGCGAGTAGTCGTGCGTGCGTTCCGGGTGGCCATTGGGACCTGCCGGGCGTGCGGCCGCCGCGTGCAAGGCCGTCATCGACTGCAGACCTCCGATGCGCTCGGCGCCGCCGGGGTGCAACTCGGACCGCAGGTGGTCGCGTCGGCAGCCATTCTCAACAAGCAGTTGGGTTTGTCCTTCGGCAAGGTCGCCACGCTGCTGCGGCAACAGTACGGTTTGACCGTCAGTCGCAGCGGGCTGGTGCACGCCGTCGACCGCGCCGGTCGGCGGGCTCAGCCGACCTATGCGGCCCTGCGCGAGCAGATTCGCCGCAGCCCCGTCGTCACGCCCGACGAGACCGGGTGGAAGGTTGGCGGACGCCTCCAGTGGCTGTGGGCCGCGGCGACACCCGCGACGACGGTCTACGCCATCGAACCCGGAAGGGGGTACCCGCAGGCTGCCGCCTTGCTCGGCAACGACTTCGCTGGCGTGCTCGTCCGCGATGGCTGGGCGCCGTATCGGCAGTTCACCGCGGCCACCCACCAGAGTTGTCTCGCGCACCTGCTCCGCCGCTGTCGGCTGCTGCGAGCCGACCATCCGCACAGTCGCGTCGTCACCGACATCCAGACCGACTTGCAGCGCGCCCTCGAACTGCGGGCCCGCCGTCGCGCCGGCACGCTCTCGGCCGCCGACCTCGACGCGCTCGTCGAGCGCCTCGCCTGGCGGGTAACCCACCCGGGTCCACTCGCCAACGTGCGGCGCTTCGCCGCGCATCTGACTACCGAATGGACCGCGCTGTTCACCTTCCTGTACGACTCGCAGGCCATCGACGCCACCAACTGGCGCGCCGAACACGCCATCCGGCCTGCCGTCGTCACGCGCAAGGTCTGCGGCGGCAATCGGTCCTGGCGCGGTGCCACCACCCAGCAAACCCTCGCCTCCGTCATCCGAACCGCCTGCCAGCGCAAACTCAACCCACACGCCGTCCTCGTCTCTCTCCTACACGCCCCCACACCAATCGTTGCGCCTGACCTTCGCAGTCCACCGATACCGGATCACACCCGGTAATCAGTTACGGCCCGAGGAACAGAAGTAGCGTTTCCAGCGGGAATTGGCCGATTGAGCGGATTACGCCGCCATCCTGCCAGGGTAGGAACTGGACGGTCGCGACGGCACGGCCGTCGTTGTCCTGAATGGTGAAGGGTCGTGGCGGGAGGTGGGCGGCACTATAGGGTTTGAGTTTCCCCGCCAGGTCGAACTGGTAGCTGGCTATTGGCGTGCACGTATTGGGGATGCCGTCGACGATCTCACGATATGGAGGCACGTCTGCTGTCCGGACAGATAGGGCTAGGTGTGCTACGATGAGTGCTAGTATTCGGTTTAGTGTATGCTCGGCGGTCGGTCTGATACCCATGACCACGTAGACGGGAATTGGTTGGGAGTGAAGCGCGTTGGGCAGAAAGAAGTCGCCCATGGTGGTCTCGCCGGGAAACTGCGCGGCGTATTGAATCAGGCCCGTGTTAGCTACGGCAACGATGTCCGGCCATTGGGTTGCGGATGTTCGCTCATTGAGGCGACGCACTTCGTTTGCGATAGTCGACAGTGTGAGGTCTGAGCGTAGCGCAAAGACGACGGACAACAGTTCATTCCGGTAGGCAGTATCGCCATGGGGGCATGGCGCGCTCTGTTGGATCTGCTTGGCGGTGGCGGTGCGCAGATACGCGGCGCGCAAGTCCTCAAGGGACAGGTTCTCGCAGGCGTCGATCACGGTGGTGGCGCAGGCGGCCGGAATGGGGTCAGGGGTGGACGTCTCTGTCGCGGGGGTCGGACCACGGAATACGACGCAGGCGAAGGCGTCAGTGTGCGGGCCGTTTTGAGGCTTCAGTGCAGAAGTGCGAATCACGTACGGTCGGCCAACAAAGCGCTGGAGGAAGGCAATCAGGGCATCGGGCAGGGAAGCGTCGGCGGAAGCGAGAAGCGACGCGGCGGCGTGGCGTACGGTTTGGGGGAACGTCATGCGGTTACTTCGGGGAGTCTCGGGAGTATGAAAGGAATGGCTGCTGGTGGCGGTCGGGGCGGATGGAGTCCGGACCCGGACTGGGGAGCTGCGGTGGTGGCGTGCACACGCCACGACGCGGGATCAGCACTACCAGGGTTGCTCCGGAGCGATGGGGCGTGGATTGCTGGGTCGGCGCTGGGGGCGCTTTGCGAGAGCGGGCTGGAGCTAGATCAGATCGGTCGGCGCAAGGGGGGCGAGGGTCGGACTGTCAGGCGACATGGAAAACTGCCCCCCCAGCGACAGTGAAAACTGCCCCCCCTTGTCCAAGGAGGAGTCAGCAGATGAAGGGATGCCAGGATGTCGGCCCGTGGGTGGGGAGGCCACGGGCGCAGATGATGAAGTCGGACGAGGTGGAGGCGATGCTGCACCTGCGGGAGCTCGGTTGGGGGCTGAGACGGGTCGCCCGGGAGTTCGGATGCAGCAAGAACACGGTGAGACGCTACGTGGCGGCCGACGGCTGGATGGCGTACAGCCGCCGGTCGGGCGGCGGCAAGCTCGAGGATCAGGCGGCGTGGCTGAAGGAGCGGTTCTTCCAGCACGGCGGCAATGCCGAGGTGGTGCGCCAGGACCTGCTGCGCGAGCAGGGGGTCGACGTGAGCCTTCGCACGGTCGAGCGGGCGGTCGCGCCGTTCCGGCAGCTGCTGACGGCCGAGGCGAAGGCGACGGTGCGGTTCGAGACGCCCCCGGGACGTCAGCTGCAGGTTGATTTCGGCCAGTTGCGGGTGGTGGTCGCCGGCGAGCAGGTGCGCGTGTTCCTGTTCGTGGCGACGCTGGGCTACTCGCGGCGCTGCCACGTGGCGGCGTTCCAGCACGAGCGGCAGTCGTCGTGGTTTCGCGGCCTGGAGGCTGCGTTCCATCACTTCGGCGGCGTGACCAGGGAGGTGCTGGTCGACAACCCGCGGCCGCTGGTGGTCGCGCACGACCCGGCCACGCGCGAGGTCGAGTTCAACGACCGGTTCCTGGCGTTCGCCGCCTACTGGGGGTTCCGTCCGCGGGCGTGTGCGCCGTATCGGGCCCGGACGAAGGGGAAGGACGAGCGCGGCGTCGGCTACGTCAAGGGGAACGCCATCGCCGGCCATCGCTTCGAGAGCTGGGCGGGGATGGAGGCGCATCTGGCGTGGTGGCAGCGAGAGATTGCGGACCGGCGGCGCCATGGCACCACCGGTGAGGTTCCTCTCGAACGCTTCGCCCGGGAAGCGAAGTGCCTGCGCCCCTGTGCGGGCCGGCCGGCGTTCGGCCAGTTGCGGGACCTGCTCCGGACGGTGCACGCCGACTGCGCGGTGGTGGTCGACACCAACGCCTACTCGGTGCCGTGGCGGCTGATCGGCGAGCGGGTGCGGGTGGTGGTCAGCGGTGGCCGGGTGCGCGTTCACCACGGCTCGACGGTTGTCGCCGAGCACGTCGAGCACACGGGCCGGCATGCGCGGGTCACCGACCGCGCTCATCTGGTCGGCGTCGCCGGCGGCCCGCGCCCTGCCGAGACCGAAGCGCTCGCGCCGAAACCGGCGCTGCTGCGCCCGCTCGACGAGTATGCGGCCGTTGCCGGGGGGAGTTTCTGAGATGGCCGGGGTGGACCACGAGACGCTGGTCGCCTGGCTGACGCGGCTGCAGCTGACGGCGATCCGGGACCAGCTCGACAACCTGCTCGACGAGGCCGCCGACAAGAAGCTGACGCTGCGTGAGGCGCTCGCGTTCCTGGTCGAGCGCGAGGTCTCGCGCAAGGATGAACGCCGCATCGAGATGGCGTTGAAGATCGCGCACTTCCCGATGGTGCGCGAGCTCGCCGACTTCGACTTCAAGGCCCAGCCCAGCGTCGACCGGCGCCAGGTGCGAGAGCTGGCGACGTCGCGATGGGTGGCGCACGGGGACGCGCTCCTGGTGCTCGGTCCGCCCGGGGTCGGCAAGACGCATCTGGCGATCGCGCTCGGACGCGAGGCGATCCGGCGGAGCTACTCGGCCCTGTTCACGACGGCCCAGGCGCTGATGGCGGCGTTGGTCAAGGCGCACAGCGACGGCCGGCTCGAGGACCGCCTGACCTTCTACGCCAAGCCGAAGCTGTTGATCGTTGACGAAATGGGCTACCTCCCGTTCGAGGCGCATGCCGCGCACCTGTTCTTCCAGCTCGTCTCGAGGCGCTACGAGCGCGGCAGCATCCTCATCACGTCGAACCGCTCGGTCGGCGAATGGGGCGAGGTGTTCGGCGACGCCGTCGTCGCCACCGCGATCCTCGACCGGCTGCTGCACCACAGCCACGTGCTGACGATCACCGGCGAGAGCTACCGGCTGCGGGAGAAGCGTCGGGCGGGCGCCCTCAAGTTTCCCGCACCGAAGCCTGTCGCGTCGGAGACCCGTTCGCAGGCGTCGTCCTGATCATGCGACCGACATCGTGACGAGCACAGACAGGGACTCACGTCGCGAACGTCGGGGGGGCGAGCCGCCTGTCACCGGTCCGTTACGTAACGGTGTGCAGTTGGATCGTGGCGTTGACCAACGCGGAGCGGCAGGCGCGTTACCGGGAGCGGCGGCAGGCCGGCGAGTCCCGGATCTGCCCCGGAACGCACGGCAGCTTGCCGGGCGATCGGGGGCGAGTAGCGGCGGGACGGCCGGCGTGTCAACGTGCTGCGCACGTCCTCCGCTTCGCTCCGGCCCTACGGGTGACACCCCGTCCGCCCCGCCGCTCGGATGGCAGTTGTGGGCCTTGCGGCCCGGCCTGAACGGGGCGTCCCGGCCGTCCACGACGCTCACGGGACGCGGTGGACAGCCGGAAGTCGATCGACATACGCCGTTTCTTCGGGGGTCAGTTTTCGCTGTCGCCAGGGGGTCAGTTTTGAGTGTCGCTTGACACTTGCGCTTGTCGACCGCTTCGATGCGGTGCGCCCACTTGACCGGGTCGCGCCAGCTGCGGTCGGTCCCGACGCCGTCGCCTCCACCCACGCTCATGGCGAGCCGGGCATGGCGCTCGGCATCCACCCCACGCGCGGCCCGCCTGCGTAGCCGTCCTGTCGCACAGCGTCTCGTCGCCGCGTCGCGCGGCGACGAACGGGAACGTCGCGGCCCCGTCCGCCTGACGGACGCGTCCCGCAAGCTCCGTGACGGCGTCAACGCCGCTCACGGCGCACCCGGCTCGCACGGGCCCAGGGCTTGCAGGCTGCTGGCAGACAGGGCGCGGCCGCGTTGAAACACGAATACGTGCAAGGGCGACGCGTCGGCCCGGGCGGGACTCCCGCCGGCCCGCCGCCCCCCGACCGGCCGGACTCCATCGACTGACTTGACAACGGCGCCCTCCGGAGCGCTGGCACGCTCCGGAGGGCAATCGAACAAAGCAACAAAGCAATGACCGTCGAGACCCGCGAGAGCCTGAACAGACGTGCGCCGTCCGACGGCCGGATTGTAGTCGAGACGGCGCACGCGTGCCTACGAGAGGACACATCGATGCGCCGTGCGTTCCGCAACCCGGTCGGCAGGAGGTCCCGGCTCGCCGCGCTCGCGGCTGAATCGGCTGCACTTGACTCGCCTGTGCGCCGACTCGCTCGGCTGCTCAGTCTCGTCCTGCTGGCTGCGGTGCTCGTCCTGTGGGCGGGGCCGGCGCTGGGGCAGACACTTCATTCCATTGCGCACACCGGCAGCGCCCCGGTCACGGGCGGCAAGGTCCAGATTGAGGAAGGCGGGGCCTCAACGACCTTCCAGATCGATCTGCAAGACGACTTCGTGGCTAACAGCCCGAGGTAGAAGTCGGTTCGCCGAGCCCTGCTGTTCAGGCCGCTTGGCGATGAGTAATTGAGCCGACGGGCGCCGGCGGTGTCCATTTGAGGCCCCAGGGACGCGTCAGACGCCCCCAGTGGTCGATCAGGCGGTCGATCAGGCGGAAAATCGCCGAAAAAGCCCGCCCCTGCAGGCTCCGGGGCGTACCGATGCCGGTCTGGCGCCGCAGGAGCATCCCGATGTTGCAGGCAGCCGCCTGGATCAGCACCCGCTTGCGGACATTCTCGTGACCGCGCACAAACACCCGACGCATGCCCCCCGTCTCATACATGTGCGCGAAAGTACGCTCCACCATCTCGCCCCGGCAGCGTTGCAGGCGACGACCCCGCCGCCCGTGCACACGCCGCCGGTTCGCATACAACGCCTGCTGCGCAGCACGCTTCGCCGGCGGCGTCTCTCCCGTCTTCTTGTCCTGCCAGACGCGCCGGCCGCGCTCGGGCTCCGATACGTAGCTCCGAACCCCGACCTCGCCGAGAGCCACCAGCGTCTCGTCGCTGTGATACCCCTTGTCAGCGACCAGCTCTTCGACCCCTCGACCGTCCGGCTGCACCAACTCCACCTGCTCGGCCGCCGCGGTCAGCGTCTCCGGCAGCGTGGCCGTATCGCCGTCCGATGCATCCTGCACCGTCACCGACACGATGGCCCCCGTCTCCATGTCGACCCCGTGCTCGACCTTGTGAGCCAAGTGCGTCCGGCCGTCCTTCATCTTCGCGATCTTCGCGTCCGGGTCCTGCGGCGATTGCCAGTCCTTGTTCGACGTCTTCTTGTTCTTGCGAGACCGGTCGAACCGAGCCAGATCCGCCCGCGTCGGGGTCTCCACCCCAGACGCCTCCGCCAAGCGCCGAAGGAACGCTTCGTAGCTTTCTCCCGTGTCCCGCCGCTCGATGCTCCGCATCGCCGCGTTCGCTTCCAGCGTCGTCGCATCGACGCCCACCGTCTTCCCCTTGACCAGACCCGCCGCCGACAACTGCTCGAGAACCCACGTGAATACCGCCTCGTGCGTCTCGTCGTCGATCAGACGACGCGTCCGCGACAGCGTCGAGTGGTCCGGCGCCGCCTCGGTCACATCCAGGTCCAGGAACGACCGCAGGCTCAGAGAGTCGGCCACCCGCCACGCAATCCCACGCTCCGAAGACAGACCCTCGAAGTAGCCGATGAACAGCATCCGGAAATACCGCCCAGGACGCAGGCTCGGCCGCCCCATCCGCGTCGCGTAGAACACCGCGCACAGCCCCTCGACGAACGCGTCGAACCCGGCCTCGTCCAGAACCCGGTTCAGACGCTCGAAGAACGGATGCCCCGCGTTCGTCGGCAAATCCGCCGTCGTCACCCACAGCGGCGCCCCTGGTCGCGCGGCCGGTTTCTTGCCCATCGCCATAGCTGTTCAGTCTACGGGCTCGATCGCGCCCAGGCCAGGCCCGTTCCCCGACTTTCACCACGGGCTGTTACGGGTGCCGCCTACATCGGCACGCGTCCCAGCCGGGAGAGCGTCCAGAGCATCTGCCGCCGCGTGAGCGAGCTGACGACGCGGCGTGACGCGCTCCTGCCGCCGGAGACTGTCGTGGCGCGCCTGAACCGGTTGCTGACCGGCTGGGCGAACTACTTCACCCTCGGGCAGGTCAGTCCCGCGTATCGCGCCGTTGACCAACACGCCGCGCGGCGGCTGCGCCAGTGGCTCTGCCGCAAGCACAAGGTGCGAGACGGGAAGTCTGCACGCTTCCCGTACGAGCGACTCTGGACGGAGTACGGGCTCAAGCGCCTTGCGTCGCGAACGGCGAGCCTTCCGTGGGCGAAGGCATGATCTCGTCCGAGAGCCGGATGCGGGAAATCCGCACGTCCGGTTCGATGAGCGGCGACTGGAAACGGAGCCACGGCGGGGAGTGAGGCACCGGCACTTGGCGAAAGCCGCCGGGAACAGCTACCCCCTTCCGCCTACCGCCACCGCGCCAGTCGTCGACTCTACCGATCCTGCGCGTTCTGGCTGCCTGAAGGCAGTTCATGGCCCACGGGGGCCGCACGAACGTCGCCCGCGCCTCGTCGAGCGCCACCGGCAGCTTGTGGACGAAGTACCGCACGACGCCGCGTGAGGGCTCCCGCGGCCCTCGAGTACACCCGCCGCGGCAGAACCTCCTCCGGGATCCGGCACACCCGCCGGCCCGAGCTGTTCCATGGTTCCTCGACCGCCGCTCCCGCCAGGCGCTTCATCAGTCGTGTCGCCAGCGACCGGTTCGTCTGCCCGAGGAACGCGAGGTGCTGCCCCCGCAGGAACACGCCGCTGTGCAGGCACACCAGCGCCACCCACTCGGCGTCCCGGCCGCGCCAGCCCAGCGGCTCGAGCGCCGCGACCCGTTCGCGCCACTCCATCCCTTCACCCCGCGGTGACGATCCGATTCCCCTGCAGGAACGAGATCACCAGCCCCGTCGGGTTCCACACCACCAGCTCCGCCGGTATCTCCGGCAGGAAGCGGAACTGCATCGCCACCGACCAGCTCTCCCGGCCGACCTCCTGCCCGCCCCGCAGGCGCACCAGGTCGAACGTCGCCGAGGCCCCGTGCGGCTCCTGCGGCTGCGGCAGCACCTGCACCGCCACATCCTCGACCTGCAGCTCGTCGGGCAGCAGCCCGTTCGCGGCCAGCGCAATCTCCTCCGCCGTCGCCCCGTGGACCTGGTTCGCCACGTCCGTCGTCAGGAACCGCAGCGACCGGGTCCAGTACTCCTGCAGCGTTGCCGCCCGCCGAGAGTAGTGGTCGACGAGGAACCGGTTCAGGAAGTAGCCCGTCGTCGGGTCGAGCGGATCGGCCTGCACCTCCATCGCCTCGTAAGCCACCGCCTCGGCCCGGCCCACCTCGTCGACGCGCACGATCAGCGGCTTCGGCTGCGGCGCCCACGCGAGCCGCGCGAGCGCGATCGCCAGGATGACGATCACCAGCGCCAGCACCCGCCGCCAGGGCCCGCAGATGCCGCGCCGCGTGCATCTGCTCGCCCCAGATCTCCGCGAACTCACGAGCCGCCATTCACAAGCCCTCCGCGCCGTAGTACCCTGCGTTTAATGAGCGACACCCGCACCCTCGTTCTCACCATCGTTGGCACCGGCGTCGGCCTCGCCGTGCTGCTGACCGGCGTCATGTACGCGCTCATCGGTGGCGTGAACACCCGCATCGACGACCTCCGCGACGACGTGCGCGGCATGGACGCCCGGCTCCGCGCCGTCGAGGTTGCGCTGGGCAAGGTCGACCAGCGCCTCCTCACTATCGAGCGCACCGTCCTCCCCGTCCCGGGCGCTGGGGAGTAGCCTCACCGAGGGCACGTCGTCACGCCCGACCCCATCGCTTCGCTTCCGCGATCCTGGGTATTTCGGTGAAGTGGAACAGCGGTTCCGGGGATCTGGAACACGGATTCCGGCGAACCGGAATGCTCGTCGGAGCGTAGCGACGTTCGTCGGTCAGTTGCCTCCCCATCGGTGTCGTAGCGTCTCGTCGATATCCTACTCGTGCTGTCGTGTAGGTGAGCATCGAAGAGGATGCCTGTGGTTCCTGTGGGCGCCGCCTACGGCGGCGTCCAAGGTGCTGTGGGAAACGCGCTTTGGGCGACGGCGGGGTTGTCGCCGCTCGTCGACGCCGAGTGCGGCGGCCTCGTCGGTCTGGATCTGCTGGCGCCAGGCGTCGGCCATCGCAGCGAGCTTCATGGCGTTGAGCTTGTCGAGGGTCTGTTCGATCAGCATCCGTCCTCCTCTCTGGTGGCCGCGGCGTAGTACGCGCCCCCGCGGATATTGGTGTGTACGGGTGCACTGCTGTCCCACGGGATTTCTAATTTAGGCGGCTTGAACCTTCTATGTCTGTTAGAATGGTTTTGCCACAAATCATTCAAAACACAGGAGATCCAAGCCGTGGCCCATCATCATAACACAGTCTTCGGGCAGTTTCTCGCGTTGCTTCCGCGACATGAATTCGACGCCGAGTCGCGCGAGCATCAGCGCGGCCAGCGCCTGCGGGTGATGAGCCGCTGGGCGCAGTTCGTCGCGCTCGGGCTGGGCCAGGTGACGGGCCGGCAGAGCCTGCGCGACATCGTGGCCAACCTGCAGGTCCAATCCAGCAAGCTCTATCACCTGGGCGTGCGGACCGTCAGTCGTTCCTCGTTGGCACGGGTCAACGCCGAGCAGCCGTATACGCTCTACGAGGCGGTGTTCTCCCGTCTGCTGAGCCGCTGTCAGCAGCAGGCGCCGGGCCACCGCTTCCGCTTCAAGCACAAGCTGTATGCGGTCGATGCATCGACTATCGACCTGTGCCTGGCCCTCTTCCCGTGGGCCACGTTTCGCCGCACGAAAGCCGCGGTCAAGCTGCATGTCGGGCTCGACCAGGCGGGCCAGTTGCCGAGCTTCGTCAGCCTCACCGAAGGCAAGCGCGGCGACGTGACCGTCGCCCGCACGTGGCGGTTTCCGGCCGGCAGCGTGGTCGTGGCCGACCGTGCGTATCTCGATTTCAAGTGGCTGCATCAATTGCAGACCCGTTCGGTGACGTTCGTCACCCGCCTCAAGCGGGGCGTGCGCTACCGGGTCACCCACGAGCACGACTTTCGGCCGGAGACCGGCGTGCTCGCCGACCAGCGGATCGAACTGACGAGCGCCCGCAGCGGCAAGGCCTACCCCGACCCGTTGCGCCGGGTGGTCTACCGCGACCCGCAGACGAAGAACCGCTACGTGTTCGTGACCAACAACACCACCTGGGTCGCCAAGACGATCGCCGACATCTACAAGTCTCGCTGGCAGATCGAGCTGTTCTTCAAGTGGATCAAGCAGCATCTGAAGGTCAAGCGCTTCATCGGCCGGTCGAAGAACGCCGTCTGGACCCAACTGTGGATCGCCACCTGCATGTACTTGCTGCTGGCCTATCTCAAATTCGTCCTGCGGCTGCGCTGGAGCCTCAATCAGATGCTCCAGGTGCTGCAGCTCAACATCTTCGAACGTCGACCACTACACGAACTGTTCACCACACACGCGCCGCCAGACCCCGACCGTCCGCAACTGGCACTCGCGTGGACCTGAAACTGTGGGACACTAGTGGTACGGGTGTCGGGTTCGTCTCGGCCGGCGGCTCGAAGGGCAGCCGGTCCTGTGAGGTGGCCTTCGTGAGCTTCGACCGCCGAGGTCGAGCAGTATCTGTGCGCGGCGGTGCTGCGACCCGGCAAGGCCTGCGGCGGCCGCCTGGTCGACGCCCTCCTGGCCTGGCTGACGCCGGACCGGAGCTCAACCGCTTCCAGGTCCCGGGTCTCCGAGGACGGCGACACGAGGATCAAGCGCTACGGTGGCTGAGGTGTCGCCCGGCCGTGGGTACCGACCAGATTCGTGCGGAAATACACGCTAACCCGGAAAATTCTTGACGTCGTCGAATCGGTCGCTGGCCGAGCCCTGATCGTTGAGCGAAGGAGGTCTTCGGTTGCCACACGGGGCAGGTGGCAGCGTGGTGGAGCGGTATGGCGTGGTTGCGGGGTGTACGAGGCGCCAGACGCGGACAGCTTCGCCGACAGGGCGCTTGCGTAGATTCCGGGAGTCTGTTGGGGAAGCGGCGACGGGGGCTATCCGGCGCGCGCCCCGAGTGCGAGGGCGATTTGGCGCCACGCGTGGAGGTCGGGCGTCGCCCGCGGCAGGTGCACAACGAGGCGCCGGACGGAGCGGACGACGTGGGCGCCGAGCTTGAGCAACCGGTCGCGCAGCCAGGTCACCTGGGTGCGGGCGCAGGCGGTGCGGGCGGCTCTCAGCCGCATCTCCTGCATGAGCACGTAGCAGCCCGTGGCGAAAGGCCCCGCTGCATTCGAGCGGCCATGCATCCCGGCTGGCGGCGTTGCTCCTCGCTCGAATATGGCCAATATGCTCCCTCGTCGCGCCTTGCCAGCCGGGCGCCTGGCCGCTCTCGGTGCGACGCGGGGTTTCACCACGGGCTGGTAGGCGGCAGCCGTCAGCAGGACCCGCAGTTGGTTCGCCCAGAAGCTGTGGCAGCTCGTGCGGTCGAGCTGGAGGCCGTCGTGCAGTTCCTTGATGCGGTTCTCGATGTCGCCGCGCCCGCAGTAGACCTTCTCGTAGATGAAGCGCGGCGTCTGGCGCAGATTGGTCACGACAAAGCGCGGGTTGTCGCGCGGCGGGCGGCCGCTGAGCTGCACGACTTCAGCCTTGATCACCACACGGCGCTCACGGGACCACGTGCCGGCGCGATAGCGGGTGTCGAGGTAGAAGTGCGCTGTCTTCTCACGCAGCAGGTTCTCGGTGCGGGCCGCCACCATGTGGGGCTCGGCAGCCCGCAACAGCACGGCGTTCTTGGCCATCGCTACGACGTAGTCGAGCCGCGGCTCGGCATCGAGGAAGTCGAAGACCTCCGGGCAGGCGAAGCCCCCGTCGAGCCGGACGAGAAAGCGTGGCCTTGGGAAACGCGGACCGCAGCAGCGCGAGCAGCCGACACAAAACGCCCAGCGTGCCGTCGGGCGCCTGCGCCTTGCCGGGTCGCAGCACCGCCGCGCACAGATACTGCTCGACCTCGCGGTCGAAGCTCACGAAGGCCAGCAGCGGCAGGTAGCACCAACTGTCGTAATGCCCGTTGAAGAACGTCAGCTGCTGCTCGCCATGCGTCGGGTCGTCGGTCGGGTCGAGGTCGATTGTGATGCGTCGCACCCGTCCGCGCAGCCGGCGGCGATGTCGCTCGATGACCGACGGTCGCCAACTCGCGCCCCAGCCGATAGAGCGCGACGCGCCCCGCACCGTTCTCGAACCGCGAGACCGTCGGCTGCGACGCCAGCCGCTCGCCCGCCACCGGGTCGCGTCCGAGCAGCAGCTTGTGAATCGGGTCGTCGGCGAGCCGGTCCGAATCGTTGCCGTCGGGATGGCCGCAGGCGATGCCGAACACCCGCTGGCCGACCAGGTCCTCGAGCGTGTGCCGCACCTTCTCCGGTGCCCGGCGGTCAATCAGACACCGGCCGAACGCCTTGATCAGCCCGTAGACGCGCTCGGCGGCCTTGAGCAGCACGGCACCGCCATCCGAGCTCGCCTGCTCGCGGTCGAACGTGGCCACGAGCGGCTTGTCGAACAGATCGGGGAACAGAACAGACTGTGCTATCGTGGGGTCCGTCATGCAAGGGCCTCCGTTGTGGCTAAACGTTTGGTAGCACAACGTTTGTACCACACGGAAGGCCCTTGCGTCTCGCCGCCAACCCCACCTTCACGCATAATCCGGGCTAAGGCGCAGGCCGGAGACCTCGGGTGGTCATGAAGCTGTAGAGGGCGGTCCGGGACACGCCGGTGAGCTTGGCGATGGCGGCCGCGAGGGCCTCGCCCGAGCCAGGGCCTCGGGCTCGACGTGGACCCCCAAGCCACCGCGTGAGCGACCGGCTGCATCCCACCGTTTTACATATCGTGTTAATATTACTTCCACATCTGAATGAGTGGAACATGATTGTCACCTTCGGTAAACACCAAGGGCGGCGTCGGCAAGACCACGCTCGCCCTGAACCTCGCCATCGCGCGGGCCAAGTCCGGACGGGACGTCTGGCTGATCGACGGCGACCGGCAGGGCACCGCCCAGGCGGCCATCGCGTTGCGCGACGAGGCCGGACAGAAACCGGCCATCGCCTGCGCCACCCTATCCGACCGGCTCCCACCCTGCGCAGCCAGGTCCTGCATCAGGGCGGCAGGTTCGACGACACCATCATCGATGCCGGTGGCCGTGACTCGACCGCCCTGCGCGCCCGCCCTGATCCTGTCCGACGTCCTGCTCGTGCCGTTCCACCCGCGCAGCTACGACGTCTGGGCACTCGACGACATGGCCGCGCTCGTCGAGGAGGCCCGCGCCGTACGGGACGGACTCAAGGTCAAGGCCGTCCTGAACTGCGCCGACCCCCGGCGAGCGGTCCAAGGACAACGGCGAGGCCGCGGCGGCCGGCGGCGACTTGCCGCTGTTCGAGTACCTGCCAGCCCCGCTGCGCCGCCGCAAGGCATTCGCCAACGCGGCCGGCGCCGGGCTCTCGGTGCTGGAGATCTCACCGCCGGACCGTAAGGCGATCTCAGAGTTGAACACCCTCGTAACGATGGTGTTTGAATATTACTTTCAGCCTGTTTCGATATGGCCATCACCAAGAAGTCGCAACACGCAGCCCGCGCCGCCGACCGGTTCATCGCCGCCGCGCCCGATGGCGACGGCAGCCCGCGGGGCGTCCGCAAGGGCAACAAGCGGCAGATCTCGTTGACGATCATGCCCGACCTGCTCGACAAGGTCGACGAGATCGCCGGCCGGCTCGGCCAGTCCCGGGCCGCCGTCATCAACATGGCGGTCTACAGGCTCGTCGAACATGGCTTCACGATCGAGGGGCTCGGTGGACAAGCCGCCCCGACCGAACCGAAGGTCTGATTCCTCATCAGGGGAAACGTGCCTGCTGGCTTATTCGATGGTAGCTACGGCCCTCAAGGATGCTCGCTACCGCTCGCACCGGCTACGCCGGCTGCGTCCTTGACCGCCTTCGCTTCAGGGACACAAGCCAGCCGGCACTGACGCCGAGCCGCTTTCACGGAGGCAGACACGATGCTCGATACTCTCACCATCGCCGACCGGCTCGCCGAGGCAGGCGTCCAGCAGAAGCAGGCCAACGCCATCGCCCACGCCATTCACGACGCCCAGGGCGACGTCGTCACCAAGGGCGACATCGCACACCTGACCACCAAGGCCGACCTCGAACACTTCGCCACCAAGGCCGACCTCGAACACTTCGCCACCAAGGCCGACCTCCAGCAGGTGCGCGCCGACCTCTACCGCGTCATCCTGCTCCAAACCGGCGTGCTCGCCGGCATCATGTTCGCCCTGCTCCGGTTCCTCAACTGACGCATCAGGCCGAGGGGCGGAGGCCCGCTGATGGGTCTCCGCCCCTCATTCGTCGTACTCGGGTTGTTTGCGGGAGGGGGCGAAATCCTACGCTAAGGATTTCGCGCGGCCCGTGGAGGCGGTGCGCGGCCAGCGGTATTCTCCGGTCAGGTTGATGTGCTCCCAGCCGAGGGGCGAGACGTGGGCCAGGAACTCGGCCGGGATCGCGAGCCCGGCCTTCCGCCTGGCGAAGACGGCCTCGCCGAGCTTCAGCGTGTTCCAGTAGACGATGATCGCGGCCAGCAGGTTGAGGCCGGCGACCCGGTAGTGCTGCCCTTCGCCGGTCCGGTCCCGCAGCTCGCCGCGTTGGTGGAAGTTGATCGCGCGCTTGAGGGCGTGGTGCGCCTCGCCCTTGTTCAATCCGACCTGGACCCGCCGTCGCATCCCGGGGTCCGTGGTCCAGTCGATCATGAACAGGGAGCGTTCGACGCGGCCGACCTCCCGCAGGGCGGCCGCCAGCTCGTTCTGGCGCGGGTACGCGGCGAGCTTGCGCAGGATCTGGCTGGGCCGCAGGGGTTCCGGCGGCCATGGTGGCCGCGACGCGCTGGATGTCCGCCCAGTTCCGGTCGATCAGGTCGACGTTCACCTTGCCGCCGACCAGCGGGCGCAGGAGCTTCGGGACACCCGCGCGGTCGAAGACGTAGAGGCGCTTCGAAGGCAGGTCCCGGATGCGCGGGACGAAGGCGTAGCCGAGGATCGAGCACGCGGCGAAGACATGGTCGGTGAAGCCGCCCGTGTCGGCGTACTTGCTCGCGGACGCGCTTCCCGGTCTCGTTCAGCAGGAGCCCGTCGAGGATGTAGGGGGCCTCGTGGACGGTGGCCGGGATGGTCTGGGTGGCGAACGGGGAGAAGCGGTCGGAGACGTGGGAGTAGGCCTTGACGCCCGGCTCGGCGCCGTAGCGGGCGTTGACGAGGTTGAGGGCTTCGCCCCGGCCGGCGGCGGGGAAGAACTGGCCGTCGCTGGAGGCGGTGCGTCCCGTGCCCCAGGAGGCGGCCATCGGTAGCGCGGCCTGGGCCTCGACGACGATGGCCAGGGCTCGGTCGAAGGCGTCCCCTTCCACGTGCCAGCGGGCGATGCGCATCAGCTCCCAGAAGCCGTGCGTGGTCGTGGCCTCGGCCATCTTGCGCAGGCCGAGGTTGATGCCCTCGGCGAGCAGCACGTTGAGCAGCCCGATGCGGTCGCGGCAGGGGCGACCCGGGCCCGCAGGTGCGTGAAGGCGTCGGTGAACCGGGTGGCGTCGTCGACCTCGAGCAGGATGTCGGTGATCCGGGCCTCGGGCATCCGCCGGTAGAGGTCGGTGACCAGGTCCGCGGCCCCGTCCGGGACGGCAGTCTCCGTCCTGTCGACGCGGAGGATGCGGTCTTCGATGCTGGCGCCGGCGGTCGCACCGGCCCGCGCCTTGGCGGCCAGCCGGCGCAGTCCGTCGGCCAGGGCGAACTGGCGCTCGGCGAGCCAGTCGCGCGGACTGGCCGGGACCGGCAGGCTGCGGTCGGCATCCGGGACGGCGGGAATCGCCAGCAGCGTCCTCCGGATGTCGCCGTAGCGGCGCGACCGTGCCAGCCAGACGTCGCCGGCGCGGAAGGCGTCGCGCAGGTGGAACAACACCGCCGTCTCCCAGAGGCGGGGATCGGCCTGGGCGCGCAGCCGCCGGCTCCACTTCGAGGTCGGCCTCAGGAAGCCGGTCGACCGCGCCGTGCCGTCGCTGCGCAGGACGTCGACGGCTTCCAGGAGGGGCTGGGCCACGGGCGACGCCTCGATGTCGAGCATGCGCAGCAGGCGCGGCGTGTAGCGCCGGAAGCGACTGTAGCCCCCGAGGACGTGGTCCAACGGGTCTGCCGCGGCCGTGTTCGCGAGCGCGGCCGCCCTGGCGACCAGGTCTCCGAGACCCTCCCATCCGGGTCGGGCCGCGATCACTGCGTCGAGCGCCTTGCCGGTCTCCCGCGCACCGATCAGCGCCGTCCCCAGTTCGGCGAATGCCCGGAGCGCCTCGCGGACCGCGGCCGTCTCGTCACCGAGCTGCGACTCGCAGGTTGCGCGCGGCTTCGCGATACGTTCTGCCGACGATCCGGTCGTGGGTCTCCACCACCGCGTCGGCGACGAACGCCTCCCACTCAACGGCGCAGACGGCGAGGATCGCGAGGCGGCGGTTGTCCGGAAGCTCGCGCAGCCCGTCGGCGAAGTAGCGCTCCCCCTGCCGGCGTAGCCGCGGGATGCGATGCGGCGGGATGTCGTCGAAGAGGCCTTCCGGAACCGTGAGGCGCCGGAGGTACTCGAGGCGGTCCAGCAGCCGGTTGGCGTCGGCCGAGTTGCTGCCCGGCTCGAACTGCCTCAGCCACACGAACCGCGTCACGCCGGCGTCGACCGTCTCTTCGAGCAGATGCTCGAGGTCGCGCCGCAGCCCGGGCGGCACCCGCTCGGCAATGCGGGCCTCGATCCGGCGTTCCGCGTCGACGAGGGCATCGGCGCAGAGCCGCTCGATCGTCGTCGTGGCCGGCAGGATGGTCCGCGTGCGACGGCAGGCCTCGACGAACCTCCGGACCAGGTCCTCGTTCGACTGCGCCTGGGGCGCTTCTTCGTGGGAGCTGCTCGACGAGCTCACGCGCGGCGCCGCCCGAGAACGACCGGAATCCGTACAGGCGGCGCAGCTCCGCCAGATGCTCGTGCCGGGTCTCGGACCGCGCCGCGTAGTCGCCGAGCTCCTCCCCGTCCAGCTGGAGCTGGCGGCCGATGAAGTCCACGACCGCCGGCGGAACGAACTCGCCCGGGGCCAGCAGCCGGCCCGGGTAGCGGAGGACGCACAGCTGCAGCGCGAAGCCCAGCTTGTTGCGGGGACGCCGCCGGACGCCGCTGTTCTGCAGGTCCTCGTCGCTCAGGGTGTAGTGGCGCAGCAGGTCCGCCTCGCGTTGCGGAAGGGAAAACAGGGCCGACCTCTGCCGGCCGGTCAGGACGGTTCTCCGTGCCATGCTCTCTCACTGGACCTATGCGAAACGTTGATTGGGACACGGCCTACGATACGTGGAGGCGCTCGCCGGAAGCCGCCCGCGGTCTCGTGTCCCAAACGAACGTTTGCGACACATGCTGATCGGCTACGCCCGCGTCTCGAAGACCGACGGCTCCCAGTCGCTGGACCTGCAGCGCGACGCCCTGCGGGCGGCCGGCGTCGACGACGGCAACCTCTACCACGACCTGGCCTCCGGCTTCCGCGACGACCGGCCGGGGCTCGACAGCTGCTTGCGGGCACTCCGGAACGACGACGTGCTCGTCGTCTGGAAGCTCGACCGGCTCGGCCGCAACCTCGCCCACCTGGTCAACACCGTGCAGGACCTGTCGGCCCGCGGGGTGGGCCTGCGGGTGCTCGCCGGCCAGGGGGCGCAGATCGATACCACGACCGCGGCCGGCCGCCTCGTGTTCGGGATCTTCGCGGCGCTGGCCGAGTTCGAGCGGGAGCTGATCCGGGAACGCACCCGGGCCGGGCTCAAGGCCGCGCGGGCTCGCGGGCGCAAGGGCGGCAGGAAGTTCGCGCTGTCGAAGGCCCAGGTGCGGCTGGCCCAGGCCGCGATGGCCCACCGCGACACGTCGGTGTCCGCGCTGTGCCGGGAACTCCGGATCAGCCCGGTGACGCTCTACCGCTACGTCAGCCCGCAGGGCGAGTTGCGCGAGCAGGGCCGGAAGGTCCTCGCCTCCTGAACCCGAGCCCCTGGACCGCAACACGGGGTCGGGATCCGCTTAGCGTAGGATTTCGCCCCCTCCCGCAAACAACCCGTCCTTCTGCGACCCCCACGTACAGGTGATCGGGATTGATGCACGCCGGCCGGTGGCAGGCGTGATTCGCCTGCTCGTCCTCGGCCAGCTCCTGGCCGAGCCGCACCTCGAGCGCCAGCCCGCACCCTTCGAGCGAGCACGTCCATGGGCCGCCCGAAGCTGAGCCAGGCCGCAACTGCGCCGCCACCAGGTGACGCCGTCGCTGCGCGACGCCGGAACTGTTCGGAGCTGCGCCGCCGCGCGGGGCTGGCGCGCCTGCCAGGGGCCGCGTGGGCCGTTCTGCGGCGGATCGGCTTCCGGAGCGGAATCACGGGGGAGCGGCCGGTGATGGCGCAGCCGCGTTGGGTGCCGGGGCGGTCCTGGCACTACATGGTGTTCTGCTCGCGCTGCGGGGCGCGACCGGCGCTGCCGAAGCGCGGGGGCCGGGAACATCGCGCTGCCGGGCCCGGGGTCGGCCCGCCCGCGGGCCGATCGCCGACGCCATCCCCGCAATCCTGCCCGATGATGCGCGCAACGCGCAGGAAGGACATCCGATGTTCGACACGCACGCCATCGCCCCGCAGCCCTGACCGACGCCGCCATCGCGCCGAAACACGCCGACGCCCTCACCGCCCGCGGCCGGGATCCCGGCCTGCCGAGCGCCCCGGGAGCCCGTTCCCGGCGACCCGAACTCTGCTTGCCGGGCCCGGTAAATTGCCGCCTGAACGCCTGAACTGCCGGCAGCGGCGCTTTACTCGGCAAGGAGCCGCAGAATGCCAACGACCGCGCCGGCGACGGCTGCCGTCGCGGCAGCCGTCGTGAGCACGGTTCCGACAATCCACTTGATGAGCCGGGCTTCGAGGTTGCCGATTTCAGTTCGGACCTCGGCGATCTGGGTCGACAGCCGGGTGTCGAGGCTCGCGATCTCCGTGCGGACCTCGGCGATCTGGGTCGACAGCCGGGTGTCGAGGCTCGCGATCTCCGTGCGAACCTCAGCGATCTCCGTGCGGACCTCGGCGAGGCCGGCCTTGAACTGGTCGGAGGTAACGTGGTCTCCCTGCTCGGCGGCCAGCCGGACAGCGTCCGTGATGGCGTCCGCCTGGGCCGGCGTGAGCCGGGCATCGGTTAGCGAACGGGCGACGGCGTGCGTGTCGAGCATCCGGCGATCCTCCTACGGGAGACACCCGCGCGGTCTTGACGGGGAGTCGTTCAGTGTCGGCAGCGCGTTGTGTGTGCTTCGACCCCCCGCTCCCGTTTGACTCGCGGAACATCAGTGGCCGCGTTGGCGGACCCTGATCCGCTCCCCGAGCTTGTCGGCTAGGGTTTGCAGCTCGGCAACACCGATTTCGCCGGCCGCCAGACGGCGGCGTTCGTCGTTCTCGTCGTAGAGCATGCCAAGCTTGCGGGCACGCGTAGCGATCGCCGCAATCAGTCCTTCGATCCGTTCCTCAATCTTGCGTTCTCGCTGCTGGCTGTTGTTGCTCGTCGTCGCGCGTACGCAGTGGGGACAGAGCAGCAACAGCTGGATCAGCCCTTCCGGGAACAGCCCTTTGTTGCCGGGCACCATGCCCGGTATTTCCGTTGAATTGCCGGGCACCATGCCCGGTATTTCTTGGCAGCAGATCCGTCTGCTCGGTCTTTTTCATGCTTCGCCCGGCGCCGAACCGCGGGCCAGTCGAGCCCACCCAAGTTCATGTGAAGCGCTCGGGGCCGAGGCCGCCCCCGTTGAGAGCGTCGCGGGCCTGCCTTGAATGCCACGATACGCAGGAATGCGAGCACCTTGAGAGCGGTCCTTGCCGTGCGCGGGTCTAGCCGACAGTCCGCCGCGAGCATGTCATGGGAGAAGCCCTCAACGACACCGCGCGAATTCGCTCGGAAGTAGACTGCCGCACCCACCGCCCATGCAGCAGAGGCCGACACCACCCGGCCATCTGGGGCTGATAGGGTCTTTGCCTTGCCGATGGCAAGATCCAAGAGTTCACGCCACAGCGCCCGCTCGGGCGGTGCCGAATGCATGCCGCCCACGACAGCGAAGAAGCGCAACTGCAGTTGGTCGGGTTCGTCTGCACGGTCCGGCTGGACCGCTTCCGCAGTTTCCACCATCCCGTCTTCCCCTATCGTCTCGGCCCGCGCTGTTCGTCTTGGTGAGGGTGCCGGCCGCGCCGGGGTGATCAATCCCCGGCGGGCGCGGCGAGACGAACAGGGAAAACAAACGCGGGGCGCGTTTGGATAGCTAGTCTAGCATGACCAGGAGCGCCCAGGGTAGGCCCCACCGCATTTTCGCTACAATGCGCGAAACAGCGAATGCGCTATGCAGACGATCGGCGCGGCCGTGGGCCACAAGGTGCCCGCCATGTCGATTTTGCCGTCCAACGCATTGGGCCGCAAAATACACGTCTTCGTCGCCGGCCAAGCGCACGCGGTGGCCACCGGCAGGGGGGCGCCGGCGAAGCGCAACGCGGAGATCATGGCGGTGGAGCAGGTCACGCGCTGGCGGTCCGAGGTGTCGCGGTTCCGCACCTTTGACCGGCTCGATGAGTTCGACCGGCTGATCGCGGACGCGCTGAACAATCCGGCTCCGGTGCAACGGGCGGGATGACTCGCCGAACGGTGCGAGCCGCCGGCCGGCGCGGCCGCGGCCACGTCCGGACTGCACGGGACGAAGACCCGGAGAGAGGGGTTCATGAGCTCGACCGAGGGCGGCGGCGCCCGGCCGGCCGCGGCGGCCGGGCGCTCGGCGGGCTACGTCACCGACACGACCTGCACCTGGGGGGCTTCTACGGCGACATGTCGCCGTTCAACGTCAACTACATCGCCATGATGCACGGCTTCGCCCCGGTCGACCTGGAGCGGCCGTTCAGCTACCTCGATCTCGGCTGCGGCAACGGGGTCTCGCTCAACATCTTCGCCGCCTGCCACCCGGCCGGGCAGTTCCACGCCGCGACCTCAGTGCTGCCCCACGACGCGGCACGGTCGATTCGACACGCGCTCGACCACCTCGACGCGGAAAGGCGGTTCAACCGGCGCCGTCCTCATTTCGACGCGGCGACCGCCTCGGCGTCGGCGCGGATCTGCGGCCATGTCACGCCCTTGACAATCCAGCCGATCGCACTCTGCGTGACGCCGAACTCCCGCCCGAGCGCCGACTGCGAGGCCCCCCCCGGCATGCCGCCGCCGGATCTCGCTCACCGCGCTGGCCGTCAGCTTCCGCGCCGGCGGCAGCCCGGCCCGACAGTAGTGCTGCACGTTCTCCTTCTGCGACCCCCCACATACAGGTGCTCGGGATTGATGCACGCCGGCCGGTGGCAGGCGTGATTCGCCTGCTCGTCCTCGGCCAGCTCCCGGCCGAGCCGCACCTCGAGCGCCAGCCGGTGCAGCAGCAACTGCCGGCCCGCGAAGGTCACCACCCCGTGCCCGGAGGCGTTCCGCCACGACGTGGTCAGCCGGCAGGCGCCCTCGGCCGTCGCCCTCGAAAGCTCATGCTCGACCACCTGCGCCTTGCTCATCCCCGGCGGCCGCTGACGGGTCACCTGCGGATCCCCGTGGCGCAGCCACCGCCGGTAATGCTTCATGCACCAGCCGCGCCGCCGCCGCGCCGCCTCGCACCCCGGAACCGAACAGCTCGGCATCGCCGCCTCTCGATCCCCCCCGCGGCCGGCTACTCGCCGGCCACCTCGGTGGACAGATCGCGCATCTGGTTGATGCACGGTTGCGCCCACCGGAATGCACCCGCCGTGGAATGGCGCCTTGTCACGGCGCACCGAAATCCTACGCCAAAGCCGCGCAGTGTCCCGCGCCATGGCCTTCCGGTTCAGGCGCCGAGGACTTTCCACTGGCCCTGTTCCCGTAGCTGACCCTGCGGGCCGACGTATCGGTAGAGCGTCACCGGCCTGATGCCGAGTTCCCTGCACAGCGCGGACACCGACGTGTCGCGGTGAGCCCATCGCGGCCTGGGCCAGCCGCACCAGGGCCCGCGCGGCCTTGCGCCCGGCCAACGGTGCGTTCGGCCGAACCGTCGCTTACCTGAGGGTCTCGACCGCGCAGCAGGACGTGCGCAGCCAGCGCCTCGCCATCCTCGGGTACGCGCGCCAGCACGATTTCCGCATCGACGACTTCATCGAGGCGACCGCCACCGGGCAGGCCTCCGAGAAGCGCCGGCGCCTCGACGAGTTGATGAACTGTCCTCCAGCGCGGCGACCGCCTGGTCGTCAGCGAACTCTCGCGGCTCGGCCGGTCGCTGGGTCAGATCGTCGCCATCCTCGACGCCCTCGCCAAGGCCGGCGTCGCCTTCGTGGCGCTGAAGGAGAACATCCACGTCGAGGGCAAGCGCGACGTCCAGACCAAGGTCATGACCACGCTCTTTGCGCTGTTCGCCGAGGTCGAGCGCGACCTGATCTCCAAGCGCACCCGCGAGGGCCTCGCCCGAGCCAGGGCCTCGGGCCGCAAGCTCGGACGCCCGAAGGGCTCACTGGGCGTCTCACGGCTCGACGGCAAGGAGGACGAGATCCGCCGCTTCCTCGAGGCTGGGCGTCTCCAAGACCGCCATCGCCAAGCTCACCGGCGTGTCCCGGACCGCCCTCTACAGCTTCATGACCACCCGAGGTCTCCGGCCTGCGCCTTAGCCCGGAAAATTCTTGACGTCGTCGAATCGGTCGCTGGCCGAGCCCTGATCGTTGAGCGAAGGAGGTCTTCGGTTGCCACACGGGGCAGGTGGCAGCGTGGTGGAGCGGTATGGCGTGGTTGCGGGGTGTACGAGGCGCCAGACGCGGACAGCTTCGCCGACAGGGCGCTTGCGTAGATTCCGGGAGCTGTTGGGGAAGCGGCGACGGGGGCTATCCGGCGCGCGCCCCGAGTGCGAGGGCGATTTGGCGCCACGCGTGGAGGTCGGGCGTCGCCCGCGGCAGGTGCACAACGAGGCGCCGGACGGAGCGGACGACGTGGGCGCCGAGCTTGAGCAACCGGTCGCGCAGCCAGGTCACCTGGGTGCGGGCGCAGGCGGTGCGGGCGGCTCTCAGCCGCATCTCCTGCATGAGCACGTAGGCGGCAGCCGTCAGCAGGACCCGCAGTTGGTTCGCCCAGAAGCTGTGGCAGCTCGTGCGGTCGAGCTGGAGGCCGTCGTGCAGTTCCTTGATGCGGTTCTCGATGTCGCCGCGCCCGCAGTAGACCTTCTCGTAGATGAAGCGCGGCGTCTGGCGCAGATTGGTCACGACAAAGCGCGGGGTTGTCGCGCGGCGGGCGGCCGCTGAGCTGCACGACTTCAGCCTTGATCACCACACGGCGCTCACGGGACCACGTGCCGGCGCGATAGCGGGTGTCGAGGTAGAATGCGCTGTCTTCTCACGCAGCAGGTTCTCGGTGCGGGCCGCCACCATGTGGGGCTCGGCAGCCCGCAACAGCACGGCGTTCTTGGCCATCGCTACGACGTAGTCGAGCCGCGGCTCGGCATCGAGGAAGTCGAAGACCTCCGGGCAGGCGAAGCCCCCGTCGAGCCGGACGAGAAAGCGTGCCTTGGGAAACGCGGACCGCAGCAGCGCGAGCAGCCGACACAAAACGCCCAGCGTGCCGTCGGGCGCCTGCGCCTTGCCGGGTCGCAGCACCGCCGCGCACAGATACTGCTCGACCTCGCGGTCGAAGCTCACGAAGGCCAGCAGCGGCAGGTAGCACCAACTGTCGTAATGCCCGTTGAAGAACGTCAGCTGCTGCTCGCCATGCGTCGGGTCGTCGGTCGGGTCGAGGTCGATTGTGATGCGTCGCACCCGTCCGCGCAGCCGGCGGCGATGTCGCTCGATGACCGACGGTCGCCAACTCGCGCCCCAGCCGATAGAGCGCGACGCGCCCCGCACCGTTCTCGAACCGCGAGACCGTCGGCTGCGACGCCAGCCGCTCGCCCGCCACCGGGTCGCGTCCGAGCAGCAGCTTGTGAATCGGGTCGTCGGCGAGCCGGTCCGAATCGTTGCCCGTCGGGATGGCCGCAGGCGATGCCGAACACCCGCTGGCCGACCAGGTCCTCGAGCGTGTGCCGCACCTTCTCCGGTGCCCGGCGGTCAATCAGACACCGGCCGAACGCCTTGATCAGCCCGTAGACGCGCTCGGCGGCCTTGAGCAGCACGGCACCGCCATCCGAGCTCGCCTGCTCGCGGTCGAACGTGGGCCACGAGCGGCTTGTCGAACAGATCGGGGAACAGAACAGACTGTGCTATCGTGGGGTCCGTCATGCAAGGGCCTCCGTTGTGGCTAAACGTTTGGTAGCACAACGTTTGTACCACACGGAAGGCCCTTGCGTCTCGCCGCCAACCCCACCTTCACGCATAATCCGGGTTAGCGTGTATTTCCGCACGAATCTGGTCGGTACCCACTATCGGCGGGCGAGTGACCTTCGTCTGGACGCGGCGCACAAGGCCACGACGGCGATAGCCAAGCAGTCGAGGTTGGTGTGTGTCGAGTCGCTGCACGTGGCCGGATGGATGCAGAACCGAAGCCTGTCCCGTGCGACGGCCGACGCGGCGCCGGGCGGCTTCCTCGAACTTCTGAAGTGGAAGTGCCAACGCGAAGGCGTGCGACTGGTCGAAGCCGACCGGTTCTATCCGTCGAGCAAGACGTGCTCGGCGTGCGGGACGGTGAACGCCGCCCTGCGTATGGAAGAAACGTGGTGTTGTCCAAGCTGCGGCATGGTCCATCACCGCGATGACAACGCTGCGTTGAACCTGCGCCGCCAAGGTCTGGCGGCTGACGTGGAGGGTGTGTCAGACGGCCACATGGCCGCAGTACCCCAGTGAAGCGTCGACCAGGCAGATCATCCCGGATCAGATGAGATGATCATAGGTCCTGGAGACCGGTGGTGATCGAGGAGCCGCGCGGCGGTGAGCCGGGGCCGGCTCACTCCTCCCGCGTCACGGTTCCCGAAGCCGGCCGTGGTGGTTCGTCGCGCGGCGCGACCGGGCGGCCTGGCGCGTGCTACGCTGGTCAGGCCATGGACACCCACTCGGCGGTGAAGATGCTGACCGCCGCCGGCGCCGATGAGGCGCTCGCCGTCGCCGTGGTCGACGTCGCTCAGAGCGCGGCGGCCGACCCCGGTCGCGAGCTGGTCACCCAAGCGGACTTGGCCGCCCACCGCGCCGAGGTCCGCGCTGACCTGACGGCCCTCGAGCTGCGCCTGATCAAGTGGATTGTGGGTACCGGGGTCGCCGTCGCCGGCGCCGTCCTCGCGGGCTTGCGCCTGCTGCTCCCCTGACGTTGACCCCGCGCAGTTGCCCTAGTAGGGCTGCTGCGCACCCCGGCGACCTTCGTGGCGCTCAAGTTGTCCACCCGGCCTTGCCGGATGCCCAGCTCCTCCTCGACCACCCGGCCTTTGCAGCAAGTCCACAGGCTCGGCGACCCGCGCACAAGCGCCGCGTGTCCGTAACGGGCACCTTGTGCTTGGATGGTCGGGACGCTGAGCGGTCTCACCGAGGCCTGGGCGTCGGCATCGTGCTCCTGCAGATCGCGAGCTGCGGCGCAGCTCGCGGCGCTGGAGCAGATGCGCTTCGCCTACTGCTTCATCGACACGGCACCAAGCGCTGAGCGACCAGAACCGTCAGGTCATCGGCCTTGCGGACCTCGTGGTTATCCCGGCCCGGTCGAGCCCCGCCGACCTCTGGGCGATCGGGCGCACGCAGGCCGTACGCACGACGGGGCCGGCCCTCCACCGAGGCCGGCCCCGCGCAAGAGCCGTGTAGAATGGCTGCGGGGCCCAGCCCGCCCCGCTAACCATCGCGGCCGACGTCGACCCCCTGCCAAGGTTCTCGACGACGGCAGAGCCGGGAGGCACCGTGAATGCCGTCCTCGACCCCGGAACCGTGGCCTACCACGGATCCCGCTGATCAGTCTAGCCGGCTAGCCGGCCATCCGCAACCCTCGGGAGCCGCGGCCGCAGACCCCGCTGAGACCCAGCTCGAGCTGCAGTTCTTCGCAATCGTCGACGGCTACCGCGGCGAGCCGCCCGAGCGCGTGTACTGGCGCATCGCCGTCGAGTTCGTCGTGACGAAGGCTCTGCAGGGGGGAGCCGCCTTCTTCGAGGTGCACGGGCGGCGCGTGAGCGCCGGACTCGTAACGCTCGTTGCTCTAGGCCCGGAAAATTCTTGACGTCGTCGAATCGGTCGCTGGCCGAGCCCTGATCGTTGAGCGAAGGAGGTCTTCGGTTGCCACACGGGGCAAGTGGCAGCGTGGTGGAGCGGTATGGCGTGGTTGCGGGGTGTACGAGGCGCCAGACGCGGACAGCTTCGCCGACAGGGCGCTTGCGTAGATTCCGGGAGCCTGTTGGGGAAGCGGCGACGGGGGCTATCCGGCGCGCGCCCCGAGTGCGAGGGCGATTTGGCGCCACGCGTCGAGGTCGGGCGTCGCCCGCGGCAGGTGCACAACGAGGCGCCGGACGGAGCGCACGACGTGGGCGCCGAGCTTGAGCAACCGGTCGCGCAGCCAGGTCACCTGGGTGCCGGGCGCAGGCGGTGCGGGCGGCTCTCAGCCGCATCTCCTGCATGAGCACGTAGGCGGCGGCCGTCAGCAGGACCCGCAGTTGGTTCGCCCAGAAGCTGTGGCAGCTCGTGCGGTCGAGCTGGAGGCCGTCGTGCAGTTCCTTGATGCGGTTCTCGATGTCGCCGCGCCCGCAGTAGACCTTCTCGTAGATGAAGCGCGGCGTCTGGCGCAGGTTGGTGACGACGAAGCGCGGATTGTCGCGCGGCTGCCGGCCGGTGAGCTGCACGACTTCGGCCTTGATCACCACGCGGCGCTCACGAGCCCACGAGCCCGCGCGATAGCGGGTGTCGAGGTAGAAGTGCGCCGTCTTCTCGCGCAGCAGGTTCTCGGTGCGGGCCGCCACCATGACGTGCTCGGCAGCCCGCAACAGCACGGCGTTCTTGGCCATCGCTACGACGTAGTCGAGCCGCGGCTCGGCATCGAGGAAGTCGAAGACCTCCGGGCAGGCGAAGCCCCCGTCGAGCCGGACGAGAAAGCGTGCCTTGGGAAACGCGGACCGCAGCAGCGCGAGCAGCCGACACAAAACGCCCAGCGTGCCGTCGGGCGCCTGCGCCTTGCCGGGTCGCAGCACCGCCGCGCACAGATACTGCTCGACCTCGCGGTCGAAGCTCACGAAGGCCAGCAGCGGCAGGTAGCACCAGCTGTCGTAGTGCGCGTTGAAGAAGGTCAACTGCTGCTCGCCATGCGTCGGGTCGTCGGTCGGGTCGAGGTCGATTGTGATGCGCCGCACCCGTCCGCGCAGCCGGCGGCGATGTCGCTCGATGACCGACGTCGCCAGCTCGCGCCCCAGCCGATAGAGCGCGACGCGCCCCGCACCGTTCTCGAACCGCGAGACCGTCGGTTGCGACGCCAGCCGCCCGCCCGCCACCGGGTCACGCCCGAGCAGGAGCTTGTGAATCGGGTCGTCGGCGAGCCGGTCCGAATCGTTGCCGTCGGGATGGCCGCAGGCGATGCCGAACACCCGCTGGCCGACCAGGTCCTCGAGCGTGTGCCGGACCTTCTCCGGTGCCCGGCGGTCAACCAGACACCGGCCGAACGCCTTGATCAGCCCGTAGACGCGCTCGGCGGCCTTGAGCAGCACGGCACCGCCGTCAGAGCTCGCCTGCTCACGGTCGAACGTGGCCACGAGCGGCTTGTCGAACAGATCGGGGAACAGAACAGACTGTGCTATCGTGGGGTCCGTCACGCAAGAGCCTCCGTTGTGCCGAAAACGTCTGTCGCCAACAGCGTTTTAGCACACGGAGGCTTTTGTGTCTCTACCCGGGCCGCACCCCTCGCGAATTTTCCGGGCTAGGGCTCTACTATTACGCAAACCGGACAGGGATCATCCACCTGTCGCAGGCCGAGCTCGCGAGACGGCTCAACCTCGAGCGCGCGACGCTGACGCGCATCATCACCGTGCTGAAAGAGATCGGCTTGGTGCGCGCAATCCGACTGAGCCGCCGGGCACCCGAACGGCTGGCGATGAACATCGGCGGATTGTCCTGGCCGAGCGCGCGGCGACAGGCCCGAGAGCGGCGACGGCTGGCGCGAGCGACCAACCTGGAACTCAACCTCGAAGCGCCGAGTGGTGGCCAGAAACCACAACTACGTGGGGTACGTACGGAGGGGATCCGTACTCCTGCTGCTGCTGCTGCTGTACCTGACCCGGTACCGGATGGGGAACGACAACAGCAGCAGCAGGAGCAGCGCCAAGAGACCCGCCTCGAGGGCCTGATCGCCGCCGTGGCCGTGCGGTCCCGTCACGCTGGCAGACCGTTCGACGAGACCGCGACGCGGGAGCAGCTGGCCACCGGTCAGCTCGAGTCGACGGCTTGCAGGCCCTAGCAGCCCGTGGTGAAAGTCGGGGAACGGGCCTGGCCTGGGCGCGATCGAGCCCGTAGACTGAACAGCTATGGCGATGGGCAAGAAACCGGCCGCGCGACCAGGGGCGCCGCTGTGGGTGACGACGGCGGATTTGCCGACGAACGCGGGGCATCCGTTCTTCGAGCGTCTGAACCGGGTTCTGGACGAGGCCGGGTTCGACGCGTTCGTCGAGGGGCTGTGCGCGGTGTTCTACGCGACGCGGATGGGGCGGCCGAGCCTGCGTCCTGGGCGGTATTTCCGGATGCTGTTCATCGGCTACTTCGAGGGTCTGTCTTCGGAGCGTGGGATTGCGTGGCGGGTGGCCGACTCTCTGAGCCTGCGGTCGTTCCTGGACCTGGATGTGACCGAGGCGGCGCCGGACCACTCGACGCTGTCGCGGACGCGTCGTCTGATCGACGACGAGACGCACGAGGCGGTATTCACGTGGGTTCTCGAGCAGTTGTCGGCGGCGGGTCTGGTCAAGGGGAAGACGGTGGGCGTCGATGCGACGACGCTGGAAGCGAACGCGGCGATGCGGAGCATCGAGCGGCGGGACACGGGAGAAAGCTACGAAGCGTTCCTTCGGCGCTTGGCGGAGGGCGTCTGGGGTGGAGACCCCGACGCGGGCGGATCTGGCTCGGTTCGACCGGTCTCGCAAGAACAAGAAGACGTCGAACAAGGACTGGCAATCGCCGCAGGACCCGGACGCGAAGATCGCGAAGATGAAGGACGGCCGGACGCACTTGGCTCACAAGGTCGAGCACGGGGTCGACATGGAGACGGGGGGGCATCGTGTCGGTGACGGTGCAGGATGCATCGGACGGCGATACGGCCACGCTGCCGGAGACGCTGACCGCGGCGGCCGAGCAGGTGGAGTTGGTGCAGCCGGACGGTCGAGGGGTCGAAGAGCTGGTCGCTGACAAGGGGTATCACAGCGACGAGACGCTGGTGGCTCTCGGCGAGGTCGGGGTTCGGAGCTACGTATCGGAGCCCGAGCGCGGCCGGCGCGTCTGGCAGGACAAGAAGACGGGAGAGACGCCGCCGGCGAAGCGTGCTGCGCAGCAGGCGTTGTATGCGAACCGGCGGCGTGTGCACGGGCGGCGGGGTCGTCGCCTGCAACGCTGCCCGGGGCGAGATGGTGGAGCGTACTTTCGCGCACATGTATGAGACGGGGGGCATGCGTCGGGTGTTTGTGCGCGGTCACGAGAATGTCCGCAAGCGGGTGCTGATCCAGGCGGCTGCCTGCAACATCGGGATGCTCCTGCGGCGCCAGACCGGCATCGGTACGCCCCGGAGCCTGCAGGGGCGGGGGCTTTTTCGGCGATTTTCCGCCTGATCGACCGCCTGATCGACCACTGGGGGCGTCTGACGCGTCCCTGGGGCCTCAAATGGACACCGCCGGCGCCCGTCGGCTCAATTACTCATCGCCAAGCGGCCTGAACAGCAGGGCTCGGCGAACCGACTTCTACCTCGGGCTGCTAGCCAACGAACTACACGCCGGGAAGGAAAGCCGGCAGGAAGCCGGCGTTCCGGCAACACCGGGTGGTCGCCGCGCTGTCAGCCGGCGGCAAGTGCGCGGTGTGCGGGATCCCGCGCCCGGACCTCAGCACGCCGTATCCGGGGCCGGTGGAGTGAAGACCGCCGACCGCGTCCGTGGTGCCCTGACGCGAGGGCTTCGCGGCGGGGGGTGAGTCGGAGCGGGGGCTGGAGTCCGCGCTGGCGGCGGCGGGTTTCGAGGATGTGTGGGTGATCGAGCCGGCGCCGAGGGCGTCGCGTTCGAGGGCGATGGCGACGGCGGCGGCCAGGCGGCGCGGACCTGGCGCAAGCGGAACGCGGCGCTGGTCGTGGCCACGCAGTCGGCAATCGACATCACGGCGACGCCGGGCGCCGCGCCGCTCCTCGAGTCGATGCCGACGAAGCTGTTCCTGGCCAACCCGGACTTCCCGGCGGTCTCGGGCAGGAGACGTTCGAGCTCTCCGACGACGAGCTGCGGCTGATCCGGGAGATGCAACCGAAGCTGGAGCTGTTCGTCCGCCGCCCCGTCGGCGGCGGCAGTCCTGCGCCTGGTGGTCGACCCCGAGAGCTACTGCGGGTTGTTTGCGGGAGGGGGGCGAAATCCTACGCTAAGCGGATCCCGACCCCGTGTTGCGGTCCAGGGGCTCGGGTTCAGGAGGCGAGGACCTTCCGGCCCTGCTCGCGCAACTCGCCCTGCGGGCTGACGTAGCGGTAGAGCGTCACCGGGCTGATCCGGAGTTCCCGGCACAGCGCGGACACCGACGTGTCGCGGTGGGCCATCGCGGCCTGGGCCAGCCGCACCTGGGCCTTCGACAGCGCGAACTTCCTGCCGCCCTTGCGCCCGCGAGCCGCGCGGCCTTGAGCCCGGCCCGGGTGCGTTCCCGGATCAGCTCCCGCTCGAACTCGGCCAGCGCCTGTCGGCGAGCTTGAGGAAGTGATCATTTCTGAAGTGCCGTCGACTGCCTGTGGACGCCCCTGCTGATCGTGTCATTCGGTGTCTTCGTCGCGCGGGGCACGCTGGCGGTTGCGCTCCTGCTGGCTGAGTTCAGCCTCCCGGCGACGATAGCTGCGGCCTTCGATGCGAAGGATTTCGACGTGGTGGGTCAGCCGGTCGATCAGGGCGACGGCGCATGAAGCGTTGGGAAAGACGGTGTCCCAGTTCTTGAAGGGCAGGTTGGTGGTGATCAGCAGGGAGCGGTGCTCGTAGCGTCGGCTGACGAGCTGGAAGATCAGGTCCGCGGCACGGGCGTCGTAGGCAAGGTAGCCCAGCTCGTCAACGCACAATAGCACGGGGCGCGTGTAGTGGCGCAGGCGGCGTTCGAGTGCGCGGGCGGTCTCCTGTCCGTTGAGGTCGAGCAGCAGGTCAGCGGCCGTGGTGAAGAGGGCGGTCTTCCCGGCGAGGATGGCCTGGTGGGCGATGTTCTTCGCCAGCATGGTTTTCCCCAAGCCTTGTGCGCCGAGGATCACGACGTTCTCGCCGCGCGCGAGGAAGTCGAGCGTGAGGATGCGTTCGAGGGCGCGCCGGTCCAGCGCGGTGGGCCAGTCCCAGTCCCAGTCGGCGAGCGGCTTGAAGCGTCCGAGTCGGGCACGCCCCAGTCGGCTCTCGACGCTACGGCGCTGTTTTTCCTCAAGCTCGGCGGCGACGATGTGCTCGAGCAGGACGGTGGCGCTCGAGCGCTTGCGGGTGGCCTGGGCGATGATGTCGTTCAGCTCGTCGGCGGTGCGGTTGAGCCCGAGGCGACGCAGGTCAGTCGCCAGCGTCGTCAGGGTTTTTCTGTCCGAGGGCATCGTAGGTCTCCAGGTCGTGCGGCCGGACGTCGAGGTCACGCAGTCCGGGTCGGTCGGGCAGGGTGAGGCGGAGCGGGGGTTTGAGTCCGCGCTGTCGGCGTCGGGTTTCGAGGATGTGGGTGATCGAGCCGGCGCCGAGGGCATCGCGTTCGAGGGCGATGTGGACGGCGGCGGCCAGCTCGTCGGGTCCGTAATCGTCGAGCAGGGCGACTAGCCGGGTGGCGTGCGGGCGGAGGGCGTCTTGGCGCTCGGCGAGGCGCTCGAAGAGCGTGGCGGTGGCGGGGACGGCGGCGCGGAGGCGGTCACGGGTGGTGTGGGCGTTGGCTTGGCGGGTGGCGGCAAGCAGGCCGTCGAGATGGGCGGGGTCCTCGACGGTCAGTCCGGTGTCGTAGGTGCGGCGATGGCTGGCCAGCTCGGTCTGTCCGTCGAGGATGCGGATGCGGGTGGCTGAGGCGAGCAGGGTGAGCGGCTTGCGGACGTGGGTGTGAGGAATCGAGTAGAGATTGCGGTCGAAGCGGACGTAGGGCGTCTTGCCGGAGCGGACGGCGCGCATCAGGTCGGTCTCGAAGCGATTGGCGGGCAGCGGCAGTAGGCGGGGCTTTTCTTCGGCCCAGACCTCGGCAACCCGGCGATGGGGCTGGTCGGGATGGCGTCGGCGGTGGGCGACCTCGTCACGCCAGCGTCGGAACTGGGCGTTGATGTCGTCGAGGTCGCGGAAGGGCCGGGCGGCGAAGTAGGCGTGGCGCAGGTATTGGATCTGGCGTTCGATTTTTCCCTTCTCATTTCCCCGTCCCGGCGTACAGGGCCGGGGGGCGAAGTGGTAGTGCCCGGCGAGTTCGAGCAGGCGGGGATGAAACTGGACGGCGGCGCCGCGGCGGTCGAGCACAGCGCTGCGCAGGTTGTCGTAGACGAGATTGCGGGCGGCGCCTCCAAGCGCCTCGAAGGCGGCGACGTGCCCGCGGAGGAAGCTCTCGAGCGTCTGGTCGAGGGTGAACAGCGCGGCCAACGCGCGCGAGTAGCCGAGGACCATGACGAATCCGGAGACGGTGCGGGTGCCCTGTCCGATGCGGACCTTGCCGAACGAGCCCCAGTCGACCTGCGCGGACTCGCCGGCCAGGGTGACCACGCGGCGGTAGACGGCGCGGGAGGTTTCGGGCCGCAGGCGCCGCACGAGTTTGCGGACGGGGAAGACCGAGCCGGCATAGCCGCGCTGGCGGAGCATCTCGTGGATGCGCGTGGCGCGCAGCCGCGGGTACTGCGTCAGCGTGTCGCGGATGAACGGCAGGTACGGGTCGAGGATGCTGGGCCGACACACGCTGGGGGGGACGCCTGGCGTCTCGCGCTCGACCGCGGCGCGAACGGTCTCACGGTGGAGGCCGAGCTGGGCCGCGATGGTCCCGATCTTCCAGTGCTCGCCGTAGTACAAGCGCCGGATCTCGGCGCGCTGCGCGGGTGTGATCATCGTCGCTCCTCCTCCGATTCGCGCGAGGCTCGCGCATCGGGAGCAGCCACCGGCTCGACCGCCCGCAGACCACGCAACGGGTGGCCGCGGGCGCCCGAACCGGGGCGAGGTCCGCGACGGGGAGTCTGGTCGATGGCCGGGGGGCGGCGGAACCCTGATCCGTCACGCGGCGGCGATAGGCACGCTGGCGGTCGCGGTGGTCGAGGCGCCCTTCGAGGCTGCGCTGATGCCGGGCCCGGGCGGCCCGCACCGAGCGGCGGCGGCCAATCGCTCGGCACGACGGCGTGCAGTAGGCATGGCCGCGATCACACGTCGCGCAGATCGCAAACAGGCGGCTGCAGTGTCGGCAGGTCTTCTGGCGAAGCGGGACGTCCACGGCGTCGGAGCGCGCGGGGCGGTCTCCGACTGGACAACGCGGTCGAACCGTGGCACAACTGCACCGACCGGCTCGCTCTGTCGGAGCACGGGGCGGTCACGAGGGTCCGGTGGCTCTGCCGGGCCCTCACCCCACGTCTGAGTCCGCCGTCAACGCTACCCCAACGAGCCGCCGCCCGCCACGCCTGCCCGGAGGCTGTGGACGCCGCCACTGCTGTGGACGCAAACAGCCGCGCCCACAGCAGTTTGCAAAACCGCGCAGACGCGGTTTCGCACAGCGACCACAGCCATCATCCTCTTCTTCCTCAAGACATCGACGAACACGGCCGACGGCACGCATGCCCGAACAGGCCTCGAGAATCCGTCAGTTTTTCGCGCTCGCCGACAGCGCCGCGAAGATCCCGAACACGAGGCGGCCGGCCGCGGTCGTGGTATCGATCTGCGCCCCCTGGCCGGCGAGCACCCGCAGGCCCACCCCGCGGGCCGACAGGTCCTGCACGGTGTTGACCAGGTGGGCGAGGTTGCGGCCGAGCCGGTCGAGCTTCCAGACGACGAGCACGTCGTCGTTCCGGAGTGCCCGCAAGCAGCTGTCGAGCCCCGGCCGGTCGTCGCGGAAGCCGGAGGCCAGGTCGTGGTAGAGGTTGCCGTCGTCGACGCCGGCCGCCCGCAGGGCGTCGCGCTGCAGGTCCAGCGACTGGGAGCCGTCGGTCTTCGAGACGCGGGCGTAGCCGATCAGCATGTGTCGCAAACGTTCGTTTGGGACACGAGACCGCGGGCGGCTTCCGGCGAGCGCCTCCACGTATCGTAGGCCGTGTCCCAACGTGGCGAGGCTGCTGGAGGAGGGCCGATCGGCGGCGACGATCCGGCGGCGGGTGGCCGGTGTCCGGGCGGGCTATCGGTCGCGGGGCTGGGTGGACCCGGCCGGCCCGAACACGGCGGCCGTGCTGCGGGGGTTGGAGCGGCAGGCGGCCGCGGCGCACCAGGCGGAGCCGCTGACCGCGGACCTCGTCAAGCGCATCATGACGAGTCGGACCTCGATGTGCGCGACCGGGCGCTGCTGCTCGTGGGCTGGCAAGGGGCGCTGCGACGGTCGGAGATCGTCCGGTTGGATTGGAGGGACGTGCGGCCGTCGTCGCGTGGCGTGCTGTTGATGCTGCGAGGCACGAAGGCTCGGGGCGATGTGCCGGACCATCCGCTCATCCATGCGGAGGAGCCGCGGGCTTGCCCGGTGCGGGCGCTCCAGGCGCTGCGGCGGCGGGCGGTGCGGTGCGGCCTCGAGGTGGCGGGGCCGCAGCCAGTGTTCACCTCGTCGGGATCGCGGACCCGGGGAGCTGACCGCGGCGCGGCTCGGGTCGGGGTGGGTCGGCCGGATTGTGCGGACGCGGGCGGCGGCAGCGGGGATCCCGCTGGAGGGCCTGTCGGCACATTCTCTGAGGGCGGGTTTGCTGACCTCGGCGGGCTTGGCTGGCGTGCCGACATACCGGCTGCTCGAACACTCGCGGCATCGGAGGTCCGACACGCTCGACCTGTACATCCGCGGCGCCAGGCGGCTGGCGTCGCATCCGGCCGAAGGCCTGCTGTAGCCTTCCCGCAGGGAACAGTTGAGCCAAGAGCGACCCCGGAGTCAGGCGTAACGGCGTTACGCCTGACGAAACCGAAAACCGGAAGGTTTTCGGGGGGTCGCTCTTGGCGGTTTCTTCGTTTTGTGGTCTGGCGCTGTGGATGGGGCGGAAATCGCTGTAAAGGCTAGAAACATTAGGGGCTTGAGAACAGCGGAGCATGTAAGCGGATGGGCTGGGCAGCATGTAAGGGGAACGGTGAAGGGGGTTTACAGCGGACCATGGCGCAGTATAGTGGCGTGGAAATGGCCGGGTACCGAGGGTCACGATGCGAGCGTGGCGGGGGCTCGCGTAGCGCGCGGGACAGCCACGAGCTACGTGCGAAGCATGTTCGAGGCGACGGACCAAGTGGCGATCCTGGCGGCCCGATCGCGGCCGAAGATGCCGATTGGAGATCTGGCCCGAGGGGGATCCGGGGGGCGGGCCAGATCTCCGAGATCGCGGGGGGGGGAAAGTCGATCGACCGGCCCTCCGCCCACCAAAATCACGTACGGCACCCCGAGGCCACGCTGGACGGCCGGGTGACGGGCGCTTACTCGGCGAGGAGCCGCAGAACGCCAACGACCGCGCCGGCGATGGCGGCCGTCGCGGCAGCCGTCGTGAGCACGGTTCCGACAATCCACTTGATGAGTCGGGGCTTCGAGGTTGCCGATTTCAGTTCGGACACCGGCAATCTCGGTTCGCACCTCGGCGATCTCGGTCGAGAGCCGTGTGTCGAGGGTCGCAATTTCAGTCCGCACCTCGGCGATCTCGGCCTTCACCTCGGCCTGACCAGCCTTGAACTGGTCGGACGTGACGGGGTCGCCCTGCTCGGCGGCCAGTCGGACAGCGTTCGTGATGGCGTCCGCCTGGGCCGGCGTGAGCTCGGCATCGGTCAGCGACTGGGCGACGGCGTGCGTGTCGAGCATCTGGTAATCCTTCCACGAACCGGCCGGTTCTCAACGCCTGTCGCTGTCCGTGCAGGCGCGGCAACGGTCCAGCGCCACGCTGCACGGTGCTCTGCAACGGCCGCATTCGGCTGACCGCACGGTCTGCTCCACGGCCCAACGTACCATAGCAGGGCTCGCACAGCGGCTGTGTCGCGATCCCGTCCGCTAGGCTGCCCGTAGCGGCCGGCGCCCCGCAGCAGCAGCACCGCCCGGTGCCTCTTCCTCCCGTGCCCTCCGTTCCCGAGTCGTGCAGTTGCATCATCCGCAACGCGCGCAGCGCCTCTACATGTACGTTTCTGACTACTTGAGCTTATTACTACTTGTACGTACCAGTCGTCCCGTTTATGCGGGCGATCCCGGGAGAAGTCGTCCCGTTTATGCGGGCGATCTCCTCCGAGAAGTCGTCCCGTTTATGCGGGGAAAACTCCTGATGTCCACACGGATCTGTGGATGCCCGCGCCGGGAACGCGAACGGCCTCGGGCCCCGTCAGGCGAGCGCCGCCCGAGCCGACCGAGCCATCACTCGTCGCCCGGGGCGCGCGGTTCCAGCGCCGCGATCCGGCTCGGCGTCGGCCGCAGCTCCAGGAAGCCGCGCGGCGTGCGGTAGTCGAGCTCCGGCCACGCCCTCTTGAGCTTGCCCAGCTCGCGGAGCGCCTTCTTGCGGAAGTTGTCGATGACGACCTTGTCGGCCCTGGCCGGGTTCACGCCGAACTGCCGGTAGAGCTGCTTCCAGGTCAGCCGCAGCGGGCGGTCGAGCGCGAACAGGCGGTACGTCAACCACAGATGGAGGTCGAGGCCGAGGGAGCTGCGCTTCATCGCCTTCAGAATGTTCATGTCGAGCGGAACCGGGCACGCGATGATCTCGTTGAAGAACTTCTCGCCGAGCTCGATGGTGCTGTCCCACAGCACCGGCTCGTCGGGGCGTCGGGGATCCCACCAGAACTCTCCCCGGTCAGCGATGCGGGACGCGACGAACCGCTTGCTGTGTTGATCCTCGTGGATCAGCTCGACCTGGCAGCTGAACAGCCGGTCCATCTGGTTCCGCAGGCGCGTACGCACGCCCCAACGGCCCCCGCTGTCGCTGGATTGGACCCCGAGCTGCCGCATGAACTCCGCCAGCGATCGGCCCAGCACCAGCGTCCGCGATTGCGTCCGCACGGCCTCGGTGCAGCACCACGCCAGGAGCAGGCGCGGCAGCGTCCCGTAGGGCAGCTTGGGGATCTCACCGCCGGCGATCATGATGAGCGCGAACGGGCCGTTCCGCCGGACGTAGCGGTCACGGGGGCCGGGGGTTCGTGCGCGGGAGGGTGCACAGCGCGAGCAGCCGCATCATGAACCCGGTGTCCGGCTCCGACTCGCGGGCCTCGACCAGGGCGTTGACTTGGTCGCTACGGTCCCAATGGTGGAGCGCCTGCGGCGTCAGCGCCAGCGGCGCCGGATCCCCGATATGCTCGCGGAACTCCTCGATACCGCGGGCCTCGGCCCGTTTCCGCTCCCGCCGCGCCTCGCGGCCCGTCGACTGAGATCGCACCGGTGACGACAGCGCCGCTTCGCGCGGTAGAGATTTCGGAATCACGACGAGCTGCTCGACTCAGTCACACAACGCTCGATGAACGCGGAGATCACCGTGCTCATCCTCGTCTGGCGCATCGCGCAGTGCGCCTTGAAGCGTGCATGCAGCTCGGCATCGAGGTCGATGGTGAGCCGCCTGGTCGCGGCGGGCACCGCCGCGGCCTTGCCAGCGACCCAGGTATCCGCATTGCGCGCGGCCCTGGCCGGGATGGGAATGTCGACGTTCTTCTTGCTCATCCGGCCTCCGTCAACTCGTCAACGAGCGCCTCAACCTCCTGCGCGGCCCGGCTGGAGGGGATCGAGAACAGAGACGGTGCAGCCACTCGCGCACGCCTCGGCGAAGACGACCCCGCTGACACACCTCGGCCTGCAGGATCGGGATCTCGAGGGTCTGCAGGGCACTGCGAACGTCCCGGGCTATCACCGTGTTAACGATTTTCCTGTTAATCATAATTACGGGTTTAAGGCGCTCATTGAAGACACGAGCCTCAGTGATGAGGCCGACGGTTTCACTCGTGGCCCACACGTCCGTCGGGGAAGGCTGCACGGGAACGACGACGACGTCAGCCGCCAGGAGGATGGCCTTGGCCACGTCGTAGACGCGGGGCGGGCCGTCGATCACCACATGGTCATAGTCGGCGGCAATCGGCGCCAGCTCCTTGTGCAAGGTGGGCTTGGCCATGCCGACGACTGAAAAGCCGTTCTCGCCAGCCCGGATCGTCGACCAGGTCGAGGCTGACTCCCTGAGGGTCCGCGTCAACGAGCAGCACGCGGGCGCCGCGGCGCGCAAGGGTGTCCGCGACGTGGAGGGCGATCGTCGTTTTTCCCACGCCGCCTTTCTGGTTTAGAAACGCGTAGATCACGGTTTGAACTAACCCGCTTCGCGGGAGCCAGGCACACGCCGACCGGATCGGTCGGTCTCCATCCGACTGCTTCCTGATCCCTTTCGCTCCTCGTCGTCCTCCGTAGGCTCCTCTGCACGACCGCCTGGATGGACCAGGCCGGTGCTGTTCACGGAGGAGTCTCACCATGACCGTGCTTCGCCAACGGATGCTCGACGACATGCGGATCCGGAACCTGGCGGCCGAGACGCAAACCTCGTACCTTCGGCAGGTTGCGAAATTCGCGCGTTACCACGGGCAATCTCCCGAGCTGCTGGGTCCCGAGGACATCCGGACCTACCAGTTGCACTTGATCGATGACCGGCAGCTCGCGCCGACGTCAGTGGCGGGCACCGTGGCAGCGCTGCGTTTCCTCTATCAGGTCACGCTCAAGCGGGACTGGGCGGTCGAGGCCCTACCGTTGCCGAAGCGCGGCGAGACGCTGCCGGTCATCCTGAGCCCCGAAGAGGTCGTTCGGTTTCTCGCCGGCGTGGCGCGTCCCAAGCACCGCATGATCCTCACCACGTGCTACGCCGCGGGGTTGCGACTCGGCGAGGCGCTGCGGCTCCAGGTTGCCAACGTCGACAGCAACCGGATGGTCCTGCATGTCGCACAGGGCAAGGGCGCTCGAGATCGCTATGTCATGCTCTCGCCGACGCTGCTCCAGCAGTTGCGGGCCTGGTGGCGGGTCGAGCGGCCGGCCCGGTGGCTCTTCCCGGGGCGAAATCCGGAGCAGCCGATGCAGAAGGGGACCGTCCAGTGGGCGTGTCGCCTCGCCCGGTATCGCAGTCGGCTAGGCAAGCCGGTGACGCCGCACTCGCTCCGCCACGCGTTGCCGTTCACCTGCTGGAAGTCGGCACCGACGTCCGCACCATTCAGCTGCTGCTCGGTCATCGGCGGCTGGAGACCACGGCGCGCTACCTCCGCTTGGCGACGACCAAGGTCTGTTCGGCGACCAGCCCGCTCGACTTGCTGCCCCGGCCGGAGACCGCGTCGGTCCCCACGCACTGATCGGGGGCCGCCGTGGCTCGTTCGCTCCTTCGCGTGGCGGAGGTCTTCCGCCGCTACGGCGACGTGTATCGTGCCCGGGCCGGGGCCGCGTTGTCGACCGCGCACCTGCGCGTGATGGCTGCCATCGAGCAGTGTCGGACCGCGGCGCTCGGCGGCCATGTCGAGGCGTGCGACCGCTGCGGTCACAAGCGGGTCTGGTACAACAGCTGCCGCAACCGGCATTGCCCCTCGTGTCAATCGTTGGCGCGGGCGCGATGGGTCGATGCCCGCACCGCGGAGCTGCTCGACTGCGAGTACTTCCACGTCGTCTTCACCGTACCGCAGGTGGTGGCGGCGATCGCCCTGCAGAATCCCGCCGCCGTCTACGGGATCCTGTTCCGGGCCACCGCCGAGACGCTGCGCACGATCGCCGCCGATCCGGAACACTTGGGCGCCGAGATCGGCTTCATCGCGGTGCTGCACACGTGGGACCAGACCCTCGGTCTGCACCCGCACCTGCATTGCGTGGTTCCCGGGGGCGGGCTCTCCAGCGACGGGGCGCGCTGGGTCGCGTGCCGGCCGGGATTCTTCTTGCCGGTGCGTGTGCTCTCCCGCCTATTCCGCCGCCTCTTTCTCAGGCACCTCGAAGAAGCCTTCGACACCGGGCGGCTGCGCTTCGGCGGAACGCTGAGCACCCTGACCGAGCGTCGCGCGTTCGTCGCGCACCTGGCGCCCGCGCGTGAGACCGAGTGGGTGGTCTACGCCAAACCTCCATTCGGCGGCCCGCAGCAGGTGCTCGACTACGTGGGTCGCTACACGCACCGCGTGGCCATCTCCGACGATCGACTGGTCGATGTCGAGGCCGGCCAGGTCCGCTTCCGGTATCGGAACTCCCGGACCGAACCCCCCTCGGTCGCCACGGCCACGCTCAGCGCACCGGAGTTCATCCGGCGGTTTCTGCTGCACGTGCTGCCGACCGGCTTCCACCGCATTCGCTACTACGGCCTGTTCGGCAATCGCCACCGGACTGCGAAGCTGGCCCGCTGCCGGGAACTGCTCGGAATGGCGCCGCCGCGCCCCGCCGACCCGCCACCCGACTATCGCGATCACCACGAAGTGCTCACCGAAGAGTCGCTGCGCACGTGTCCGAGCTGCGGCGACGGACACATGACGGTGGTCGAGACCGTGCCACGTGCGTACCCGCGGCCAGACATCATTGATACGTCATGACACGACCGACCGCTTCCACCGCAACACTGCGCGCCGCACATGACGGGAGAAGTCTGTCTCGCGTCCCTCTCTCACGACGCCTCGACGGCCCTCGTGTTCTCCAGCCCTCCGACTTCGCTCGTCGCAGGCCTCCAGGAGCTGCGCAGCGGCGCCCGCCGAGCCCAAGCCACGCCACCGCCTGCGTCCTCGGTCGACAGCCGGGCCGATTCAATCCCCATAGCGTCCAGGGGGCAGCGGCTTAGTTCAATCTATCTGTCGCTCACCGGCGCGGCGAGCGATCGTGAACCTTCTGCCGCACCGCTGGGCGCCGCGCCGCCGACCGAAAGATGCTCTGCATTCCTTAATACCAGTTTTCACGATTACACTGTAACATGCGGAATTGGACGGTGGACACCGGGCCGCGGTGGATGTCGCGCGGGTGATGCCGGATGCCGCGCTTCCGCAACTGCAAGGGTCGGTCGGAGTGGGCGGTCACGTGGGCGCGGTCCGCCCGAACGTCGACACCGCAGCACCCGTAAACAGGTGGTAGGGTTCAATCCAAATCCATGACGTGGGGTGACCGGTGTGGCGATGGCGCGGAACATCGGCAGCGGCAGGGGGCGACCGGCTGTGGCTCCGGTCCGCTCTCGCGCAACACGGGCGGTACGCAGCCGCCCGGCTCGCCATCCCCAGCGCGAATGGGCCGAAGCGGACGCGCGCGAGGCGGATGCGGACGGTGACACGGTGCGGGCTGCTGACCGGCAGGTGCACGCGGACCGGCTCGGCAGGGTGATCCGGCTGCTGGCGACAGGGGGCACTCGTCGTGACGCCTGACATTCACGCCGGCCGCAGCCGGGCGGACGGCGCACGGTGGACGCTTCAGCCTGGCAAAACGCGCGTTAACGCCTCGGGCCCGGCGACACCTTGTGCGGCCGGCTCGACCCCGGCTCCTTGCCCATCTGGCGCTGCTTGCTGAACGGCAGGTCCGCGGCGGCCGACGCGCCTGTGCCGGTCTGGCGCTCGCGCGGAGGCGCTGGCGGGCGGGTCGAACCAGTGGCGGCACCCATCTGTTCCCGCTTGCTGAAGGCGAGATCGCCGGTGGCCGCCGACCCCTTCCTGTCAGTCTGCTCCCGCTTGCTGAACCGGAGCACGTCGCTGTTGCTCGGCGGCGGCTTCTTGGCCATGAATTCCTCTTTTCGTGTCTCGTTTCGCGCGCGGCTACGGCGATTTCTCGACCGGTCCGCTCACCGCACGCCGCGCGGCCGCTCTATCGTTCGTGTTCCTGGCTTCTCGTGCGGAACGCCCAGTCCAGAATCTGGCGGGCCTGGCTCTTGACCTTCTCGTCCGGGAACAGGTCCTCGTAGATCCGGATCGCGTCCCCCGGCTCCTTCAGCTTCAGGTGCTCGCACAGCGCTGCGATGTCGGGTTGTTTGCGTGTTGTTTGCGGGAGGGGGGCGAAATCCTACGCTAACCCGCATAATTCTTGACGTTGTCGAATCGTTCGCTGGCCGAGCCCTGATCGTTGAGCGAGGGGAGGTTTGCGGTCGCCGTGCGTGGCAGGTGGCAGCGTGGTGGAACGGTGTGGCGTGGTCGCGGGGCGTACGAGGCGCCAAACGCGGACAGCTTCGCCGACAGGGCGCTTGCGTGGATTCCGGGAGCTGAGGGGGAGGCCGCGACGGGGCGCTACCCGGCGCGCGCCCCGAGTGCGAGGGCGATTTGGCGCCACGCGTCGAGGTCGGGCGTCGCCCGCGGCAGGTGCACAACGAGGCGCCGGACGGAGCGGACGACGTGGGCGCCGAGCTTGAGCAACCGGTCGCGCAGCCAGGTCACCTGGGTGCGGGCGCAGGCGGTGCGGGCGGCTCTCAGCCGCATCTCCTGCATGAGCACGTAGGCGGCGGCCGTCAGCAGGACCCGCAGTTGGTTCGCCCAGAAGCTGTGGCAGCTCGTGCGGTCGATCTGCAAGCCGTCGTGCAGTTCCTTGATGCGGTTCTCGATGTCGCCGCGCCCGCAGTAGACCTTCTCGTAGATGAAGCGCGGCGTCTGGCGCAGATTGGTCACGACAAAGCGCGGGTTGTCGCGCGGCTGCCGGCCGCTGAGCTGCACGACTTCGGCCTTGATCACCACGCGGCGCTCACGAGACCACGTGCCGGCGCGATAGCGGGTGTCGAGGTAGAAGTGCGCCGTCTTCTCACGCAGCATGTTCTCGGTGCGGGCCGCCACCATGACGTGCTCGGCAGCCCGCAACAAGACGGCGTTCTTGGCGACCGCCACGACGTAGTCGAGCCGCGGCTCGGCATCGAGGAAGTCGAAGACCTCCGGGCAGGCAAAGCCGCCGTCGAGCCGGACGAGAAAGCGCGCCTCGGGAAACGCGGCCCGCAGCAGCGCGAGCAGCCGACACAGCACGCCCAGGGTGCCGTCGGGCGCCTGGGCGTTGCCCGGCCGCAGCACCGCCGCGCACAGATACTGCTCGACCTCGAAGTGGAGCCGGCGGCTGCGCGCCCAGGCCGATCCCCGCCTCTGGGAGACGGCGGTGTTGTTCCACCTGCGCGACGCCTTCCGCGCCGGCGACGTCTGGCTGGCACGGTCGCGCCGCTACGGCGACATCCGGAGGACGCTGCTGGCGATTCCCGCCGTCCCGGATGCCGACCGCAGCCTGCCGGTCCCGGCCAGTCCGCGCGACTGGCTCGCCGAGCGCCAGTTCGCCCTGGCCGACGGACTGCGCCGGCTGGCCGCCAAGGCGCGGGCCGGTGCGACCGCCGGCGCCAGCATCGAAGACCGCATCCTCCGCGTCGACAGGACGGAGACTGCCGTCCCGGACGGGGCCGCGGACCTGGTCACCGACCTCTACCGGCGGATGCCCGAGGCCCGGATCACCGACATCCTGCTCGAGGTCGACGACGCCACCCGGTTCACCGACGCCTTCACGCACCTGCGGGCCCGGGTCGCCCCTGCCGCGACCGCATCGGGCTGCTCAACGTGCTGCTCGCCGAGGGCATCAACCTCGGCCTGCGCAAGATGGCCGAGGCCACGACCACGCACGGCTTCTGGGAGCTGATGCGCATCGCCCGCTGGCACGTGGAAGGGGACGCCTTCGACCGAGCCCTGGCCATCGTCGTCGAGGCCCAGGCCGCGCTACCGATGGCCGCCTCCTGGGGCACGGGACGCACCGCCTCCAGCGACGGCCAGTTCTTCCCCGCCGCCGGCCGGGGCGAAGCCCTCAACCTCGTCAACGCCCGCTACGGCGCCGAGCCGGGCGTCAAGGCCTACTCCCACGTCTCCGACCGCTTCTCCCCGTTCGCCACCCAGACCATCCCGGCCACCGTCCACGAGGCCCCCTACATCCTCGACGGGCTCCTGCTGAACGAGACCGGGAAGCGCGTCCGCGAGCAAGTACGCCGACACGGGCGGCTTCACCGACCATGTCTTCGCCGCGTGCTCGATCCTCGGCTACGCCTTCGTCCCGCGCATCCGGGACCTGCCTTCGAAGCGCCTCTACGTCTTCGACCGCGCGGGTGTCCCGAAGCTCCTGCGCCCGCTGGTCGGCGGCAAGGTGAACGTCGACCTGATCGACCGGAACTGGGCGGACATCCAGCGCGTCGCGGCCACCATGGCCGCCGGAACCCCTGCGGCCCAGCCAGATCCTGCGCAAGCTCGCCGCGTACCCGCGCCAGAACGAGCTGGCGGCCGCCCTGCGGGAGGTCGGCCGCGTCGAACGCTCCCTGTTCATGATCGACTGGACCACGGACCCCGGGATGCGACGGCGGGTCCAGGTCGGATTGAACAAGGGCGAGGCGCACCACGCCCTCAAGCGCGCGATCAACTTCCACCAACGCGGCGAGCTGCGGGACCGGACCGGCGAAGGGCAGCACTACCGGGTCGCCGGCCTCAACCTGCTGGCCGCGATCATCGTCTACTGGAACACGCTGAAGCTCGGCGAGGCCGTCTTCGCCAGGCGGAAGGCCGGGCTCGCGATCCCGGCCGAGTTCCTGGCCCACGTCTCGCCCCTCGGCTGGGAGCACATCAACCTGACCGGAGAATACCGCTGGCCGCGCACCGCCTCCACGGGCCGCGCGAAATCCTTAGCGTAGGATTTCGCCCCCTCCCGCAAACAACCCCGTACTGGCTCTGCACGTCCGTCGGTCGCCGAGGCGGAGCGCCGGGCCGCAGCGGTGGCCGAGCACGGCCTCGAGGGCGCGATCATGCGGCTGGCGACGGGATGAGGACGTGGGCCGGAAGGCGGTGATGGGATGACCACCACGGGAGAGGACGTGAGAACGGAGACGAACGGACGGTCAGTCGGCGGGATCGATCGTTGCCCTTGAGGACGTTGATGACGATCTCGCGCAGCTCGCGGATATCGGACCGGACTTCCGCCCGCAGCTCGCGGATGTCCGCCTGCATGTCGTCGATGTGGGCGTTCACGTCGTTGAACCGAGCGTTCATGTTGGCGTTCACGTCGTCGATCCGGGCGTTCACGTTGGCGTTCTGCTGGAACATCAGGCCGATCAGCATCAGCAGGAGGGTGCCGACCCCGATCCCGGTGCCGACGATGCTCCGGACGATCGCCTTCGTGTCGTCGGTCCGAACGGGAGGTTGAGGCTTGGCCGGCGCGCCGTTCATGCCCGTAGCGTAGCACCGCTGCGGTCGGTGCGGGGTCGCCGGTCCTGGTCCGCACGGGGGGCGGCCGGGCAGTCACCGCAGGGCCGCAGCGAAGCGGAGGACCGCGCGCGCCAGCGCGGGGTTGACGGCCCGGCCGCGCCGTGAGTTCCGGCCTGCGGGACGGGGGTGAAGGACGATGACGACAGGAGAGGACGTGAGAGCGGAGACGGGCGGCGGGGAAATCAGTTGGCGGGCTCGTCCGGCTTGAAGGCGTCGAAGATCAGGGCGCGCAGCTCGCGAATGGCGCCCTGCATGTCGTCGATCCGCCGGTGCACGTCGTCGAAGCGGGCGTTCACGTTGGCGTTCACGTCGTCGATCCGGTTGTTCAGGTCGTCGATCCTGGTGTTCAGGCTGGCGTTGCCGCCGCCGGAGATCTGCGCCGACAACAAGCCGGCGACGACCAGGATGGCCGGCACGATAGTCCCGATGATCCACTTCGCGTCGGTGCTCATGGCCGTAGCGTAGCACCGATCGGCGCGGCGCTGGTCTGCCTCGCGGTCCTGGCGGCCGTGCCGGCCGCCGCCCAGGGCATCCGCACGGTGGCGGCCGGCGACGAGCCGATCCCGGTCGCCACGCAGGTGCGCCACACAACGACCATCGTGGTCCCCCCGGCCGAGACCATCGTCGACGTGGTGGCCGGCGACGCCGAGTACTGGGACGTGTCGGCCGCGGCGAACGTGGCCTACGTCAAGCCGCTGGAGCCGGACGCGGCGTCGAACGTCACGCTGGTGGCCGAGACCGCGGAGGGGATCCGGACCTGGTGGTCCATGTCGAGCACGCCCGGCGGGCGAGCCCGGGAGCAGGCGAGGCGGCACGCCCCGGCGTTCGTGGCCGGGGTGGAGCTGGCCGCCCACCGGGCCGAGGAGGCCGCCGCGCGCGCCGAGCTGCGGGCCATCGAGGCGGCCGCGGCCTGGTCGGCGTGGCTCGCCCAGCACTCGTCGTCGGCGCCGGCCAGCAGCTGTGGGCGGGGCTGGCGGTCATCCTCCTGGTGTGGTACGGGACGCAGACGGCGCTGGACGGGCGCGGCGTGGACGTGGCGGGGTTCGTGCGCCTGGCGATCATGCTGGCGATCCCGCAGGGCATGCTGCAGTTCTACAACGCGCAGATCCCGGGCGTCGGCCTGACCACACCGGAGGTCATCTCCGGCATGGGATCGTGGATTCAGCAGGCGGTGGTGGCCGATGCCGGGCACGGACTTCCTCGGCGCGGTTTCGGGCTGCTGAAGAACGTCTGGGCGGGACTGACGGGCAACCCGCCGGGCGAGGCCGACCCCGAGCTGGTGGGAGCGCATCGGCGGGATCCCCGACGCGCTCATCAAGCTGGTGACCGCCCTGCCGCTGGCGCTGATTCTGGCCGTCGCGGCAGCGGTGACGTACTCGATCGGCATGGCCCAGGTCATCTGGGGGTACTTCGGGCTGGTGCTGGCGATGGCGCTGGGACCGATCTTCATCCCGTGGGTCATGGTCCCGCAGATGTCGTGGCTGTTCTGGGGGTGGCTGAAGACGGTGATCCAGTACTCGTTCTACACAGCGGTCGCGGCGGCGATCTTCCGGGTCACCTCGGAGCTGGGCGTAGCGACGATCGGCAACCTGGGCGAGACGCCGGTGCTGACGGAGCCGACGGGCGTGGGCAACCTTTGCTGGACAACGTGATGACGAGGCTGCTGTTCGCGGGCGTGGGGTTCCTGGCGTCGCTGAAGGTGGGCGAGTTCGTGCAGCTGCTGATGTCGGGGGCCGGCTCGCTCGGCTCGGGGCTGGGGACGCGCGCCGTGCAGGCCGCGCGGATGGCGCGCGGGGGGATGTGAGCGCCCTACTGGCCGGCGGCCCGCCCGGGCAGGACGACGCGCTCGATGGTGAGCAGGCGCTGGTCGACCTTGGCGAAGGCGTTCTCGACGTTGCGGAGTCGTGCGTCGAACCCGTCGAGGCGCGTCTCGATGCGGTCCATGCGGGACTCGATGCGGTCCATGCGGGAGTTGACGCCCGAGAATCCGGCGTCCACGCGCCAGACCAGAAGCCCGGCGAGCACGACGATCGTTCCGATGACCCACTGGACGTCGCGATGCGGCATGGGTTCAGGCTACCACGGCCCTGCGGTGAACGATGGCGCGCGGAGGGATGTTACTCGGCGAGGAACCGCAGGATGCCGAATGTCAGCGCCGCCGTGGTGAGGACCGTCCCGACCATCCAGCGGATGAGCCGGGTCTCGAGGCTGGCGATCTCGGTGCGGATACCCGCGATCTCCGTCCGCTGCTCGGCCCGCAGGTCGGCGAGCTGCGTCGAGAGCCGCGTGTCGAGGTTCGCAATCTGGCCGGAGAGCCGTGTGTCGAGGTTCGCGATCTCGGTCCGCACCTCGGCAATCTCGGCGCGTTGCTCGGCGATCTGTCCTGCCAGCTCAGCGATCTGCCCCGTCAGCTCGGCGCGCTGGGCGGCGACCTCGGTGCGCAGGTCGGCGATGTCGACCTTGGTGGCCAGCGGCTCGCGCGGCGCGTCGTGCTCGGCGGCCTGCCGTATGGCATCGGTGAGGGCGTCGGCGTGTCCCGGCTCGATCCCCGCCGCCGTCAGCGAGCGGGCGATGGCGAGCGTGTCGAACACCGGTTCAGGCTATCACGGCGGCTGGCAGGAGGGCTCCGATGGCGACTCGTGAGTTCGCGGCGGCCGGAACTCCTATTCGGCGAGGAACCGCAGGATGCCGAACGTCAGCGCCCCGCCGTGGCGAGCACGGTCCCGACCATCCAGCGGATGAGCCGGGTCTCGAGGCTGGCGATCTCGGTCCGCACCTCACCGATCTGGCCGGAGAGTCGCGTGTCGAGGCTGGCGACCTCGGTCCGCACCCTCACCGATCTGGCCGGAGAGTCGCGTGTCGAGGCTGGCGACCTCGGTCCGCACCTCACCGATCTGGCCGGAGAGCCGCGTGTCGAGGTTCGCAATCTGGCCGGAGAGTCGCGTGTCGAGGTTCGCGACCTCGGTCCGCACCTCCGCGATCTCCGTGCGCAGCTCGGTCCGCAGCTCGGCGATGCCTGTCTTGAACTGGTCGGGCGTGAGGTGTTCGCCGTGCGCGGCGGCCTGCCGCATGGCATTGGCGATGACCTCGGCCTGGTCCCGGTCGACGCCGCCAGCGGTCAACTCCTGGGCGACAGCGAGCGTGTCGAACACGGGTTCAGGCTACCACGGGAGGGCTTGTGATCGCGGCTCGTGAGTTCGCGGAGATCTGGGGCGAGCAGATGCACGCGGCGCGTCACCTGCGCCTCGTGACGGGCGCGCTGGCGCTGGTGATCCTGGTCATGGCCGCCGCGCTGGTCCGGCTGGCCTGGGCGCCCCAGCCGAAGCCGCTCGTCGTGCGCGTCGACGAGGTCGGCCGCGCCGAGGCGGTGGCCTACGAGGCGATGGAGGCGCGGGCCGACCCGCTGGACCCGACCACCGGCTATTTCCTGCACCGCTTCGTGGTCGACCACTACTCGCGCCGAAGGGGGACCGCGGAGGAGTACTTCTCCCGCTCGCTCTGGTTCCTGACGCCGGAGGTGGCCAACGCCGCGTATGCGGCCGAGTCCGAGGCGGTGGCTCAGACGGCGGCCGGCCTGGCGGCCGAGGAGCTTCAGGTCGAGGACGTGGCCGTGCGGATCATGCCGCAGCCGGCCGAGCCGCACGGGGCGGCGGCGACCTTCGACCTGGTGCGGCTGGGGCGCAACGGCGAGGAGGTAGCCCGCGAGAGCTGGTCGGTGTCGATGCGGTTCGGGTTCCTGCCGGAGATCCCAGCGGAGCTGGTGGTGTGGAACCCGATGGGGGATCGCGATCTCGTTCCTCCAGGGCGACCGCATCGTCACGAGCGGGTGAGCGGTCATGCAGCGATCGGATATCACGCCGCACCGGATCGCGAAATCTGACGAGCGGGTGAATCGGGCGAACTGATTTACACCATGGTGCAGATAACTGGTGTGGTACGGGACGCAGACGGCGCTGGACGGGCGCGGCGTGGACGTGGCGGGGTTCGTGCGCCTGGCGATCATGCTGGCGATCCCGCAGGGCATGCTGCAGTTCTACAACGCGCAGATCCCGGGCGTCGGCCTGACCACACCGGAGGTCATCTCCGGCATGGGATCGTGGATTCAGCAGGCGGTGGTGGCCGATGCCGGCACGGCACCGCCACGCGCGCCACCGCCGCCGTTTGCATCGCGCGGCCCGATGCTCCCGAGCCGACGTTGCCGCCGTGTGACGCGGGCGTTCGTGCGGCGGCCCGCTGCTGGTCGCCCGAACCGTGGCGACTGTCCTGGCGACCTCGCAGTGCGGCAAAGCCGCCATGTGCTGCACGACGTTGCCTTGGGGGCCGAGCACCGGGCCAGCCCCGGAACGAGGAGCGGAAGCCATGAGGGTTCGGCTGGAACCTGGTGACGGACCTGCCCGCCGTGCTCGACGCGACGTTCGACCTGGCCGTGCGCACGACCCCGCCATCACCGGCCGCGAGCCCGAACAGGGCAGCATGACGACACGCCGCCCGCCGCGTGTCAAGAGAAACACTCCCCCGTGCCGGACGGCCCGCACGAGCACGCTGCCGATCTCGAGCCGACAGTCCCCGCACGACCTGTGGAGAGCCCTCCGGGGCAACGCTTGCGACCGGCCGGAAAACGCCCTGGGTTCCTGCCCCCAACGCGCCTGGGTTCCTGCCCCCGGGCCGGAAACGCCCGAACTCCGGCGTACGCCGTATCCCGGACCCTGGGGCGCTAGGGAACGAGAGCCGTCAAGTCCAATCACCACAGCAGCTTGGAGCGAGACTCAGATCGCCCGGGGGCTAACCCCCGATACTGCTTGAGTACCCTGAGCGACCCCGGCCCGGGCCGTAAGACTCCCTGCCCCCGCAGCAACGGGGGCAGCGAGCCTCACGCCCGAACCGACCGGGTCGCTCAGGGTGCATTTTTCCTTTGCAGGAAGGCTCCACGAGCGCGGCCCCGAGGCCCCGCCCCGAACGACCCCGCCCGCGTCACCGCCGGTGCCACCGACGACACAAACCCGATCCTCGACCTCGACCCGCAAGCGCCCCGGGGAGGGGGTTGCAGACCCCGTTAATCTTGATGGACATGGCCGGTGACGGACCGCGGATCGTCATCGAGGGGCGGCGCGAGAATTGGCCGGGCGGGGCGCGGACCCTGACGCGGCGCGACCCCTGCCGGGAGCCCAACCGGCAGGTCCGCTGGTTCGGCGCCGAGCTCGACTCGGAGGGCGCCCAGGTGTGGTTCCGGATCACCCTGGAGGCCGCCCGCCGGATGAAGGCACACACGCCCGAGGCCTGCGGCGGCCGCCTGGTCGACGCCCTCCTGGCCTGGCTGACGCCGGACCGGAGCTCAACCGCTTCCAGGTCCCGGTCTCCGAGGACGGCGACACGAGGATCAAGCGCTACGGTGGCTGAGGTGTCGCCCGGCCGAGGGAGCAACGCCCACGCGAAGTTCGACGACCAGTTCGACTGACTGCCTCGCGGGACTGACGGTCCTCGACTGCGCGGAGGAGGTCGCCGCCACGCGCCGCCGGACGGCGCCCGAGCCCAACCTGCCGGCAGGCGGGGTCAGCCTGCTCGACGCCGCCGGGCACATCCTCGGCCTCGACGCGGCGACCCGCGACGCACTCTTCTGCGGGCTCGGCTCCGCCTGGTTCGAGGTCCCGACCCGGGACACGTCGTCCAGGCTGGCTCCGGCGACGCCGCCGGCCGGGCGCCCGCCGCCGCGGGACCAGGACCGGGGACATGAACCGAGCTTCTGACCCCACAACCCACGCCCCCGTGGGCGAGCCGTTCGAGCCGGCAGACGGCGAACGAGCGCCGGCGGGGCCGCCATCCCGACCTCCCGGAATACGGCCCGGATGGGTGCACAGTGGGGGGGCGGGCTCGGAGGTACGATCGGCCATCATGTGAACCCGTCCCCTTACCCCTCGCCCCCCCCCGTCCACCTGGCCGCCTGTCTTCGACAGGCGGCCGGAACGGGAGAAATTCGCGCGCGCTATGCGCGCTTTTTTGTTTGCCGCGCTCTGCGCGGCAACGACGACGAGCACGGCCGGCAGGGGCCCCCACGAACTTCCCCAGGGAAAGGACAGCGCGATGAGCGGGTTGCGACTCGACCCGCGGCAGGCGCCGGCGCGCGCCGAGCTGCTGCTGGGCGCCGGCTTCGGGCAGGAGGCCCGGGGCCACCCGATCCACGGCCGGCTCGACAGCGACGACGGCGGCGCCGGCGAGGCCGGGCCGCGGCTGAAGATCGGCGCCGTCCGAACGCGCCGACTCTCGGTGAGCGAAGCCGCCGCCAGGCCCTCGGGCAGCGCCTACGGCAACCCGCTGCGTGGCACGCGCGAGAGCGCCCCCACCGTTCCCATCGGCGCGCCCGTCGTCGCGAGGACCGACATCCCCGACGCCCAGGGCTGGCGCGTCTACCGCGTGGCGCCGAACGGGGCCGTCATCTACGACCGTTGGATCGACCACGACCCGGCCCGAGCGGAGCTGGTGATCATCGAGCTGCGGGCGGCCGCGGCGGCGAGCCCCGCGGCGGCGCTCCGTCAGGCCGTCGAGAGGCAGCCCGATCACGCGAGCGAGGAAGCGATCATGCGGTGGCTCGCCAGCCAGGAGACCGAGCGCCGGAGCGCCCCGCCGAAGCCCCGGTCGCGGGCGGCACGGCGGCGGTGGCGGCGCGCCCTCGCCCGGAAAGGCGGCCGGCCGTGACGGCGGCCGGGAACCGGCCCGCGCGCCGCGGGCCTCGTCGCCCGGGAACGCCTTGGAGCACGACCCCGACAGCATCGCCGCCTTCCTCCACGAGTCCGCGACATCCATCCGATCACCGTCGCCTTCAGCACCGGCCGCATCTCCACTGCCACAGCGCCGCGGTCGCCGCGCGCGCAAACCTCGCCGTCCTCCGCCGTCAGAACGCCCGCATGACCGCGGCCCACGCGGACCCGTCCCGCCCTGTGCCGATCCGGTGCGCGCCGCGCCACCAGCCCGCCTGGATCGCCGTCCACCTGTCGACCCCCACCACCCATCTCGACCCCCCTCGTAGGAACACCGCCACGGCCACTCGGCGCGGCCGGCGGGTTGGTCCGTCCGCCGCACATACCCGGAGAGAGGAGAACCATGTCCGAACGAACCGTTCAGCGGGTCGGCGCAAAGGTCGTCGTCCGCTCCATCGACAACGCCGGCTGCACCATGCGGGCGTTGACCGTCACCTCCAAGCTGCGGCTGCAGGGTTCGGCCCTCGCCGCCGCGCTCGCCAGGCCCGACGTCCTGTCCGCGCTCGCCGACGTCAGCTGGCGCACCGGCGCCGGGCACGTCACCGGCGTGTCGGTCGTCTGCGGCGGGGCCTGAGCCCGAGCTGACCTCGCTGCCGGCAGCCGCCCCCGGCGCACCGGCCGAGGGCGAGGTTGGTCTGGCAGGGCAGCGACGGCGCCCTCGACCAGGACCTCGACGAGTTCATGCCCGAGGGGCCGCAGCGGGCGCGCCTCGACTGGAAGGACCTCGCCAAGTTCGCCCCGGACGTCGACGACCCGCACGCGACGCCGATGCCGGCGGACCGGGTAACGCTCAGACGCCCGGGCCGGGTGTCCAGCCGGCGCGGTTTCTTTCGCCCGCCGCTCCCGGTCGACACCGTCGCGCGCATCTTCGAGCTCCGCGCCGCGGGCCTCAGCTTCAAGAAGATCGGCAAGGCCCTCGGCATCGCGGCGTGGACCGTCTCGCGCTACGTCCGCAGTTTCGAGGAGGGAGACCGATGACGAGGGAAGCTCAGCACCCCCGGTGCGGCCGGTAAGGCCCACGGCAATCCATCCACATCGACGCGCCCAACGTCGACGTCGTCGCACGGCGCGCACTGGCGCCATCAACGACCGCCCGCGGATCCGCGCCACCCCCGCGAGCGGGAGGCTCTTCGGCCCCGCCCGCCCAAGGTCGACGCCCCGAATGTCGACGTCGCCGCCCCGGCTCGCACTGTCGCATCACATCGACGGCCGGCCGACCCCGCCGCCCGACGACCTCGATGACGAGGCCGAGATTTGCCGCCTCACCGTCGAGTACTGGCCCAACCGCAATCACCGTGCACTGACCGACCGTGTGGCCGGAGCGTCACGTTCCTCGATCGCCGCCAGCGCACCGTCTTCGGCCCGAGCACCGAGAGCACCGCCGCCCGGTCGATCTGGTCGACGGGGCGACCCATCAGACGCGCCGCGTACCGCGCCAGGGTCCGACGCCGCGTCTCTCGGGTCCGGCCGCGCCACTGGTCCCCTTGGTCGACCTTGGCGGACAAGTCCGCGAACGTCGGCAAGGTCGACGCACGCCCGGACGGGTCGCCCGGGGCCCCGCTTCGCCGTCAGGCGGTTGTCGTGCGCCCGCTCCCGAGCCTCGGACAGCGTGACGACCGGGTACGTGCCGATGCTGACATCGCGCCGCGAGCTGGCGGGCCGCCCGGTCGAGCACCCGGACCGGTGCCAGGGCGGCCTCGGCCAGGCCGGCGGCGGCTGCGGCGACCGCCCGGCCCGGTCAGGCGCAGCGCACGGCCGCGAGCTCGCCGGCGCTGCTGCTCCGTCTTCGCCCGGCGGCCCGGCGAAGACGCGCCTCGCGCCGGGCCTCCCGGTCCGCCGCGCGCTCTCGCTGGCGCTCGATCCGCCGGGCCAGGGCAGCGCGCTGCCGGCGCCAGACCCCGGGCAGGCCGCTCCCGGCTCCGCTCGTGGCGGTACTGGCGTGCCCACTGCCAGCCGCTGCATCCGGCGGCCCTCGAACCGCCAGTGGTGGGAAGCGTGCTGGCGGCGGCGGCCATGCTCGCCGGGGCGATGTACGCTTCGATCGGCGGCGTGCAGGGTGGGATCCGGGCGCTTCGTAGCGGCATGCGCGTGGACTACAATCGCATCGACGGGCGGCTGCTGCGGGCAGTTTTCAGGGCCCCCATCAAGGCGAACGCGACGAGGCGTCAGCAACCTTCATGCGACACCTAGACCTAGAGCCGGGGCACCCGCCGGGCCGGCTCGGATCGGGTCGATGTTGGGGAAAACAGGGCCGTCTGAGGGCGTCTCGGGAAGGATTGCCAGATGCTCGACACGCACGCCGTCGCTCAGTCGCTGACCGATGCCGAGCTCACGCCGGCCCAGGCGGACGCCATCACGAACGCTGTCCGGCTGGCCGCCGAGCAGGGCGACTCCGTCACGTCCGACCAGTTCAAGGCCGGCATTGCCGAGGTGCGCGCTGAGATCGCCAAGGTCCGCACGGAGATTGCGCCCCAGATCACCGAGGTCCGCACGGAGATTGCGCCCCAGATCACCGAGGTCCGCACGGAGATTGCGACCCAGATCGCCGAGGTCCGCACGGAGATTGCGACCCAGATCGCCGAGGTCCGCACGGAGATTGCGACCCAAGATCGCCGAGGTTCGCACGGAGATTGCGACCCAGATCGCCGAGGTCCGCACGAAGATTGCGCCCCAGATCGCCGGGGTCCGCACGGAGATTGCGAACCTCGACACGCGGCTCTCGACCGAGATTGCCGGTGTCCGAACTGAGATCGGCAACCTCGAAGCCCGACTCATCAAGTGGATTGTCGGAACCGTGCTCACGACGGCTGCCGCGACGGCCGCCATCGCCGGCGCCCTCGTCGGTGTTCTGCGGCTCCTCGCCGAGTAAACGCTGGCGCGACTTTAGGACACCGACGGAAATTACCTTGCCGCGTTCCAGGCGTGCCGATCAGGGAAAATGGGGCTCGGCGCTGCCGAAGTCGGCAAGTTTATATCGATCACTGTCCTTACCGCCCGCGTCCGCGACCGCGGTTGTCACGGTCGCGCCGGTGCGACCAAGCTGGCGGCGGTGCCTGTGCAGGCTCGCGCGCCGTGGCGCCCAGTGGCACCCTGGGCCTTCGATTCCGGCGGCTCCCGCGGAGGCGCGGGGCGCGGCGGCCAGTGGTGTTCCGGCGTCCGAGGTCGGGCTTGCCGCGCCAGCTCCGGCCGGTGCCAGGCCGGTCGAGCGCCACCGGGCGCGGTACCGCAGCACGGAGGTGAACGCGTACGGGGTTCACGATAGTCATCGAAGGTCAGTCGGCAAGCAGCATTCGCAGGACGGCGATGAGGGCGGCGGTCTGGATACCGGCGACGGTCAGTACGATTCCAACCATCCACTTGAGCAAGCGGGTCTCCAGCGCGGCGATGTCGGCCTTGGTCGCCGGGTCGCCGTGCTGGTGCTCGGCGGCCTGGCGGATGCCATCGGCGATGGCGTCGGCTTGGGCGCGGTCGATGCCCGCCTCGGTCAACTGGCGCGCGACGGTGAGTGAATCGAACATCCGGAACGTCCGCGTTGCGAAGCCGCGACCTCGCCATGATAAACCGCTTGCGCGAGTGGGCCCGTACCCGCGCATGTACGATCAACACGAATCTTGTCCGTCAGGCGGGCGTCTCGGTCGCGCCGGCCGGCGAGGAAGCCTTCGAGGGCGCCTTCGAGCTTGGCCATGCGCTCGCGTAGCTCGGCCACGTCCTTGGCCAAGGCGTCGATGCGGGCCGCTCAGGCTCGCGGCGCAGTTCGCGGATGTCGTTCCGCAGTCAGGCGAAGAGCGCGACCAGAGGCACCCGTGCAGGACGTCGGTCGGCCCGTTGCGTGGCCGTGTGCTAGAGTCGCGCCGTGGTCGATCCGTTGCTGCCTATTGGCCCTCGATTGCTCCACATTGGCCGCGAACACCTGGCACGCTGCGAACCCCTCGTCGCCACCGTTGATTCGCGCGCCACCGTCTCACCTCCCAGTCGACTCTCTTATGCGCGGCGCTGTCTGCGTTGGGCGTGGAGGCCTATCTTGCGCTCGGCGGCCAGCGATATGCGACGGATGTCGGGACGGTCGCCGCCATGCTATCGCTGTTGACCAAGATCGACGACCAAGTGATCGACAGCGCTGATTTCCACGGCGGCATGAGCAGTGAACCTGATCTGGTGGCGGTGACCGTTGCAAGTGCTGTAGTTGTTGCGAATGCGGCGGCTGCGGTGATCGCTGCGACTGCCGTGACTGCGGTGATCGTCGCGAAGGTGACTGCGCGAACTGCGGCGGCGATTTCGCCGGCTCCTGCTGCGAGGCCGCGTGCTGCGCGTGCTGCCCGGAGGGAAAGAAAGGTTCACGGCCGGAGGCCCCCGTCGGAGGTCGCCGCCAGACTGAAGAACCGCGAAGATGGCGCTGCTCGCGGGCCGTCCACTCGGCGTCGACGAGCAGGCCGAGCCGCTCGTCGACGCCGAGCGCGGCGGCCTCGTCGGTCTGGATCTGCTGGCGCCAGGCGTCGGCCATCGCAGCGAGCTTCATGGCGGCCGAAGTGATCGCCAGCGCCAGGCGGAGGCTCGCCTTGTCCTTGAAAGGCTCGACGTAGCCCGCTTGCGCTGCGTGTCATGTCATGCGACTTCGCGATCGACGGCGCGTCAACGTCGGCGCCTGGACTCGCGACTGTCATCGCGGCAGCACCGACCGCGAATTGCCGGCCGACCTCGAGGTCGTCGTCCGCACGTGCTGCGAGAAGCACTCCGTGACCCACGGCCGACTGGGAGTTACTCGCCCAAGGCCGGCCACCACATCGGAAGAGACGGAAAATCGAGACCCGCGTGAGATACGCGCCGTCATCACTGGCGACGTGCCAGTCCAAGTCTAGTCCCAACAGGCATTTAGCCCGAAAACACGGAGTCCCTGGTGGCCGGCCACGCGACCAGTCTGAGTTACCCTGAGCGACCCCCTTCCGGGCCGTAAGACTCTACGGCCCCCACAAGAGCGGGGACCGCGCGTCTCACTCCCGGTCCAACCGGGGGTCGCTCAGGGTCCATTTTTCCCTGCGGGGAAGGCTCGGCGAAGACGGGCTCGAGGCCCGAACACGGGGCCGCCGCATCGACGACAACGACATGCCGGCGAGCGGGCACGGCGTCGCCGTGCCCGGGTGCGACCACGGCTGCGGCGCGGTCGGCGAGATCCTGCCAGCGTCGTGGGACGAGATCGACCTGACCGGGCGGGTGTGGACCGTGCCGGCCAGACGGATGAGGCCCGGCGCGATGCGGCGCCGGGTCCCGCGCCGCAGCCGGGGCGGTCGAGATCCTCGACGCGGCGCACATGCCCGGCGACGGCAACCGGCTCGCGTTCCCGATGCGGAGCGGCGGGCCGATTCGCCACGTCGACGCTGTTGCACATGCTCCAGTACCACGAGGTCGCGGCCGTGGCGCACGGGTTGCCCCTGCGCAGGTCCATTGCGATGAACGGGCCGAGCACGCACGCCATGACCCGCTCGCCCGCTACGCCGCCCGCTTGCCGGTGATCGCCTCGCGCAGGCCTTCGAGGAGGCCTTCCAGCTTGGCCATCTGGATCTCGAGCGTGTGCAGGCGGGTGCCGAGTTCGACGAAGCGCTCTTCGTCGCGCTTCTCAGCCGCGGCCAGATCGGTCTTCAGATCGCTCTTGAGCTCGGCAAACCGGGCTTCGCTGCGCTTCTCGGCCGCGGCCAGGTTCCGCCCTTGGTGCGTTGTTCGGCGCGGGTGATGTAGCGCCACAGTAGGGTGAACCCGCCGATGCCGAGGGCCGCGAGGGTGATTCCGGTGCCGAGGATGGTCCAGATCTCAGGCTTCATGTCTCGCGCTCCCCCGGTGTTGCCGCTCCCCGCTCTCGCGGCCCGCTTGCGCCTCCGTGGCCCCCCCGGCTTGACGGTCCCTCCTCCTGCGCTCGCACCGGTTTGATTCTCAGGATCGGCTTTCAGGAATCGGCGCGGGCGGGAGGCCTCAACGGCTCACGGTCGATTTCCGCACCTGCAGCCGGCCGTCGGTGTCGGCCACCAGCTGCGGCACCACCTCCGACTCCCACACCTCGGCGAACGGATCCTCCCGCGTCCGCCACGCCCGAGGCGCCCCAGTTCAGTGTACGGGTTCGATCGCGCCGGGGCCAGGCCGGTTCCGCGACTTTCACCACAGGCTGTTTTTTTAGCTTTAGCGTGTATCTCAACATGAATCTGGTCGGTACCCTGAGTTGCCAAGTTTGGCGGGCTACTGCGGCGGCCAGAGATCACCGAGGCTGAAGGTGACGGCGTCGAAGGGCCGGATGCGGACGGGAGCGTCATCCTGCGCGGTGGCGATCAGCACCCATTCGCCCTCGCGCAGCTCGAAGGCCTCCAGGGTGCGGTCGGCGGGGTCAACGAGCCACAGATGACCCACCTGCTCGCGCCCATAGACGGCGCGCTTGCCGTGGAGATCGAGTCTACGGGTCGACGGCGAGAGCACTTCGCACACCCAGTCGGGGGCCAGCGTGGCGTACGGCGCGTCGGGAAAGACAGGCATCCGCTCCCGCCGCCAACCGGCGAGGTCGGGTACGAGGATGTCCTCGCCCAGATGCAGTTCCGGTTCGTCGATGATCCACCAGCCTCCGGGGCCACCCGCGTCGTGGTGGAAGGGACCGCCGATCTTCGCGCCCAGCGACGAGCTTGCGTGCGCGTGGCGCAGGGCCGGTCGCGGGTTCGTGTAGAGCACGCCGTCAACGACCTCGGCGACCCGATGGGGGGGAGCATCGAGCACGTCCTGGTAGGTCGCCCGAGTGACTGCTTCGCTCATGGTGCTCCGGAGCCCCTGGACCGCAACGAGGGGTCGGCATCCGCCCTTCCTCATGTGCGGCACCCCCCGGTCTGCGCGGGTCATCCGAGCAGCCGCAGAACAGCGACGACGAGCCCCCCAACTGCGACCATGCGCCACGTCAGATCGGCGCGCAACTTGGCGAGACCAGCATCGAGGCGCTCCGGCGTCACGCGTGGCCGCCGTGTTCGGCAGCCCTGCCGGGATAGCATCGGCATGGGCGCGGTCGAGACCGCCCGCGGTCAACTGGCGGAGGTTCTCAGTGCCCCTCCGCGACGAGCCGCTGTGGCCCCTCGTCGGCCGAGCCCCCCCTCTTGTGGCGCAGCTGCATCAGCGGCAAGGAGACGCCGCTCCTCCTCGCGCATCTCGCCTTGATCGCCTCGATCCGTGCCCGCCGCGCCGGCGAGAAATCCTTCGTCTGTTCACTGAACGGCCCGAACCCCTCCATTATGTCCCGACCCCCTATCGCCTCACCGGCGTTTTCCTCACGGCCCAGTCCCAAGGCCACCTGTCTTTCAGCGCCCCTCCGGGGCGTGCCGTTGTGGCCGTTCCTCGGCCGAGTCGTGCTCTTTGCGGCCCCGTCGCAGCTGGGCCGGCCGGCACCTGATCGCACCGCTCCTCCTCGCGCCGAGCGTCCTCCAACATCTGCTCGCGCTCCTCCGGCGTGTAGTGCTTCCTCATCAGCTCATCCCACGGATGGTGCCCTGTCATCGGTGATCGTCCACCTCCTTCCGTCCGGTCCCGACCTCGCGCCCGCACCAGCTCCTTCCGGATCTCGCGCGCCAAAGCCGGCCCACCTCGCCAGATCGCCCACGTGCCCCGTGTCACGGTTGCGGATGCGGACGGTAAAGTCGCGCCAGCGTTACTCGGCGAGGAGCCGCAGAACACCGACGAGGGCGCCGGCGATGGCAGCCGTCGCGGCAGCCGTCGCGAGCACGGTCCCGACGATCCACTTGATGAGCCGGGCCTCGAGGTTGGCGATTTCAGTTCGGACGCCGGCGATCTCAGTGCGCACAGCCGCAATTTCGGTGCGGCTGCTCGGTCCGCAGGTCCGCGATCTGGGTCGAGAGCCGCGTGTCGAGGTTCGCGATCTCGGCACGCACCTCGGCGATCTCAGCCCTCATCTCGGCCTGACCAGCCTTGAACTGGTCGGACGTGACGTGATCGCCCTGCTCGGCGGCCTTGTGAATCGCGTTGGCAATGACCTCGGCGTGCTCCCGGTCGATGCCGCGGGCAACCATCTCCTGGGCCACGGCCAGCGTGTCAAGCATCAAGAAATCCTCTCACGCGTCGACCGCCCAGTTGTCAGTCCGCCATACCGGGTAGAGTCGACGACTGGCGCGGTGGCGGTAGGCGGAAGGGGGTAGCTGTTCCCGGCGGCTTTCGCCAAGTGCCGGTGCCTCACTCCCCGCTGTGGCTCCGTTTCCAGTCGCCGCTCATCGAACCGGACGTGCGGATTTCCCGCATCCGGCTCTCGGACGAGATCATGCCTTCGCCCACGGAAGGCTCGCCGTTCGCGACGCAAGGCGCTTGAGCCCGTACTCCGTCCAGAGTCGCTCGTACGGGAAGCGTGCAGACTTCCCGTCTCGCACCTTGTGCTTGCGGCAGAGCCACTGGCGCAGCCGCCGCGCGGCGTGTTGGTCAACGGCGCGATACGCGGGACTGACCTGCCCGAGGGTGAAGTAGTTCGCCCAGCCGGTCAGCAACCGGTTCAGGCGCGCCACGACAGTCTCCGGCGGCAGGAGCGCGTCACGCCGCGTCGTCAGCTCGCTCACGCGGCGGCAGATGCTCTGGACGCTCTCCCGGCTGGGACGCGTGCCGATGTAGGCGGCACCCGTAAACGGCCGGTAGTTGCGCCCAATCCGGTAGCCAAGGAACGTCATCGGCTCCTCCGGCACCCGGCAGCAGCGGGTCTTCTCGGCGTTCATCGGCAGCTTCAGACGCCGCATCAGCCCTTCGACCGCCGTCAGCATCTCTGCCGCCGGCGCTCGGCCGAGCACCGCGAGGTCGTCCGCGTAGTTGACGATTTCCGCCTTGAAGCGCCGGGCGTAGCCCAGCACCTTCCAGCCCAAGGATGAAGCGACGCATGTAGATGTTGCTGAGCAGCGGCGAAATCGGAGCCCCTTGCGGAGTTCCCCTTCGCTCTCGACGCGCCCGGTTCGTCCGGCGGCGACCGCCGCGCCCGTCGTCCTCCTCCACCGCCATCTCCAGCCACGCCTTGACCCAGCCCAACAGCCGCCCGTCGCTCACGCGGCGGGCAACGGACTGGAGCAGTTCGGCGTGCGGGATTTGACCGAAGTAGTCCGACAAGTCGCCGTCCACCACCTCCCGGTGGCCCGTCGTCAGCAGCCGGTGGACGCGCCTGACTGCGTCCTTCGCGTCCCGGCCCGGTCGATAGGCGTACTGCTCCGGTTGCAGGTCGGCCTCGAAGATCGGCGACAACACTAGCATCGCCGCCGTCTGCGCCACCCGGTCCCGGTGACATGGAATGCCCAACGGCCGGAATTCTCCGCGTTGCTTCTTCGGGATGAGGACCTGCCGAACCGCACGCGGCCGGTAGGTCCCCGCCTTCAGGTCCTGCGCCAGTGCTCCCAGCCATCGGCCCACCCCGGACGACTCGACGTCCGCGACTGTCTCGCCGTCCACCCCGGCCGCGCCGCCGTTGCGGCGGACGGCCTGCCAGGCGACCGCGAGCACGTCGTCGCGCCACACCTTGTCGCTCAGCGTGTAGAACCGGAAGCCCGGAGCCTCCTTCGCTTTCGCATGTAGCGCCGTCTGGAGTCGCTGAACTCTCTCTGAGGCGGTTAGGCTTGCGCCAGTCCCCACGTCCCTTCCTCCGTCATGCGCTGCTCTCGAACCGAGGCCCCTTCCCTCCACCGGCGTTACCCGGCTTCCCCGGTACTACGGGCCTCTCCGCCACCCTGACCGGCCCGGCCTGGCCCTCGCGGGCTGTCGGTTGGCGCGTGCACCGCCAACCGGCAGGGCTTCCCGTGTTGCGTCCATCCCCCTCTTCCACGCGTGCTGTCGCCACTACCCCGGCGGAGGCGGTCGGTGCTCGCGTCGCTCGCTTCCCGGCCGCTGGCAGCCTTCCCCGGGTCACGAGCGGGTCGGCTTCCGCATCTGCGGTTTCGGGGCCTGCTCGGCGTTCACTCGCGTTGCGGCCCGCGTGGTCGCTGAGCCGCCCAGGGCGGCCCTTTGTCGTCGGAGTGCTTCAGCCGATGTCGTTACCTCCATCGTCCGCTCCGACTGCTACCGGCTGGAGCGACAGTTGCCGGGCGGGATTCGCACCCGCTGAGGAACGGGGCCTTTCACGGCGCACCGTGGCCGAACGCTTACGCCTGCCTCGGAGGCCGCCTCTGCGGCGGCGCCCGTCTTTTTTCTGGCGGGAAGGCTGGGGGGAGGCGGTGCGCGGCGGCGCGGTTGGCGGCGGGTTTCCGGGGCCGTTCGGCGGCGGTGCCGGCTGACCGGCCCTTACGCTGCTCGCTTCCCGGTGATGGCCTCACGGAGGCCTTCGAGCAGGCCTTCGAGGTGCGCCATCCGCTCCCGAAGCTGGCCGATCTGCTCGCCCAGCTCCTTGCCCTGGGCGTCAATGCGCTCGCGGAGCTGTTCGCCCTGGGCGTCGATGCGGTTGCGCAGGTCTTCGCCCTGAGCGTCGAGCCGCTCGCGCAGGTCGCGCATCTCGCCGCGCTGGTCGCGCATCTCGCCGCGCAGGCTCCGGAACGACGTGGCGACCGCGCCCAGGATCACGAGGGTGGCGGCGACAACGGTCCAGGCGGTAGCGTCCATGACTCAGTCTCCGCGACGGCCGCCGTCCCTCTCCGTGATGCACCGGCCGGTTCGCCGCCGCGGTGACTCGCGGCCGGCTGCCGACCTGTGGTCGGCCGGGGCAATCACGTGAGCGTGTCGCCCTCGGCGTGGCCGCCGAACACCGGCGGGCGCTGGTCCCCGTCCGTGCGCAGGGGCGACCCCGACAGGTCCACGTGCGCGGCCGCGTCCGAGCCCGCGTAGCTGGCCGTGTCGCGGCCGGCGCCGCCGCTCAGCTTGTCGGCCCCCGGACCGCCGATCAGCCGGTCGTCGCCCGCCGTCCCGCGGAATGTCGCCACCGTCTCTCCTCCCACGAAAACGCCCTCAGAGATCGTCCTTGTCAGCGAACCTTTCGAGCTTGATGTCGTAGTCGGTGCCGGACGCTACGAAGTCACCTGTCACCTTCAGGTAGGTAGTGCCGGCAGTAGTGGAATCGTCGACAGCCCTTCGCCGCTGAGGTCGATCCGGTCCTCTCCCGCCCCGGGACACGGTGAAGTCCTTGATCGTGTCCTTGCCGTCGCCGGCGCCGTAGACGAACACGTCCTTGCCCTCGCCGCCCGTGAGCATGTCGTCGCCCTCGCCGCCCGCGGCCGCCGTGAGCGTGTCGGCACCTTCGCGGCCCGCCGCGGCCGGTGAGCGTGTCGTTGCCCCGGCCGCCGTCGAGCGTGTCGGCGGCGCCGCCGCCCGTGAGCGTGTCGTTGCCGCGGCCGCCCACCAGGGTCGTAGCCGAGTCCAGGCCGCCCACGAAAAGAGAGTCGTTGCCCGTCCCCGCCGATGATCCTCTCGATGCTGTCGAAGACGGGACGATCATCGTCGCTGATGATGAAGTCGTCGAAGGTCAGCCTTTCTACGTTGATGGTGTTCGACGGGTTGGTTTTGTCAGTGGCGTCGACGTGGAGCCAGCGCCCGCCCGTCTTCGGCGGCCACGCCGAGGGCGACACGCTCACGTCGATCGAGAACCTGTGGGGCTCGGACCGACGGAAATTACCCTGTCGCGTTCCAGGCGTGCCGATCAGGGAAAATGGGGCTCGGCGCTGCCGAAGTCGGCAAGTTTATATCGATCACTGTCCTTAGCAGCCCCGTGGTGAAAGTCGGGGAACGGGCCTGGCCTGGGCGCGATCGAGCCCCCGTAGACTGAACAGCTATGGCGATGGGGCAAGAAACCGGCCGCGCGACCAGGGGCGCCGCTGTGGGTGACGACGGCGGATTTGCCGACGAACGCGGGGCATCCGTTCTTCGAGCGTCTGAACCGGGGGTTCTGGACGAGGCCGGGTTCGACGCGTTCGTCGAGGGGCTGTGCGCGGTGTTCTACGCGACGCGGATGGGGCGGCCGAGCCTGCGTCCTGGGCGGTATTTCCGGATGCTGTTCATCGGCTACTTCGAGGGTCTGTCTTCGGAGCGTGGGATTGCGTGGCGGGTGGCCGACTCTCTGAGCCCCTGCGGTCGTTCCTGGACCTGGATGTGACCGAGGCGGCGCCGGACCACTCGACGCTGTCGCGGACGCGTCGTCTGATCGACGACGAGACGCACGAGGCGGTATTCACGTGGGTTCTCGAGCAGTTGTCGGCGGCGGGTCTGGTCAAGGGGAAGACGGTGGGCGTCGATGCGACGACGCTGGAAGCGAACGCGGCGATGCGGAGCATCGAGCGGCGGGACACGGGAGAAAGCTACGAAGCGTTCCTTCGGCGCTTGGCGGAGGCGTCTGGGGTGGAGACCCCGACGCGGGCGGATCTGGCTCGGTTCGACCGGTCTCGCAAGAACAAGAAGACGTCGAACAAGGACTGGCAATCGCCGCAGGACCCGGACGCGAAGATCGCGAAGATGAAGGACGGCCGGACGCACTTGGCTCACAAGGTCGAGCACGGGGTCGACATGGAGACGGGGGCCATCGTGTCGGTGACGGTGCAGGATGCATCGGACGGCGATACGGCCACGCTGCCGGAGACGCTGACCGCGGCGGCCGAGCAGGTGGAGTTGGTGCAGCCGGACGGTCGAGGGGTCGAAGAGCTGGTCGCTGACAAGGGGTATCACAGCGACGAGACGCTGGTGGCTCTCGGCGAGGTCGGGGTTCGGAGCTACGTATCGGAGCCCGAGCGCGGCCGGCGCGTCTGGCAGGACAAGAAGACGGGAGAGACGCCGCCGGCGAAGCGTGCTGCGCAGCAGGCGTTGTATGCGAACCGGCGGCGTGTGCACGGGCGGCGGGGTCGTCGCCTGCAACGCTGCCGGGGCGAGATGGTGGAGCGTACTTTCGCGCACATGTATGAGACGGGGGGCATGCGTCGGGTGTTTGTGCGCGGTCACGAGAATGTCCGCAAGCGGGTGCTGATCCAGGCGGCTGCCTGCAACATCGGGATGCTCCTGCGGCGCCAGACCGGCATCGGTACGCCCCGGAGCCTGCAGGGGCGGGCTTTTTCGGCGATTTTCCGCCTGATCGACCGCCTGATCGACCACTGGGGGCGTCTGACGCGTCCCTGGGGCCTCAAATGGACACCGCCGGCGCCCGTCGGCTCAATTACTCATCGCCAAGCGGCCTGAACAGCAGGGCTCGGCGAACCGACTTCTACCTCGGGCTGCTAATCAGTCGGTGCTCCTCTTGCGTCTTCCCGGCGTCACCGTCGCCGAGTGGAGCCACAACGGTTCCTGCCGCTTCTGGCTCGAAGCGAGTGACGCGGCGCCGGGGCTGTACGCTGCGGCGTATTCGGGAGACCGGCTGAGGGAAGGTGCAGACCACGGGCAACGACATCACGGGAGTGAGGAAGGTCGCTGGCAGGATCGGATCATGGGGTGGTTGAGGGACCACACCGGTGTGCAAGTAGATCGCGGCGAGTACTTCCCTGCCCGGCTGCGACGGCGCCGACACGGGCGGTTGGCGGTAGCGCCTGCGGACGGACCGCGGCGATGAAGAGGGAGGCGTGAGTGGCCTTCAAACCGGACTATGGAATGGAGTTGATCAGTCGCGGCTACCGGCCGGGGCTCGGCATGACGTGGATGGAGTTGGGGGCGTTCAACGTGGACTCGGTGGCGCCGGGGGAGTACTGCACGACGCTGGAGATCGAGAACCGGTTGGCAGACGGTCGATTGTGTTGCATGACGATCGATATGGATGGAGAACAACTGACGGCGCTGCTGAGGATCGCGCGTCCTGAAGTTGCCCGAGACGTGGCAGCGAGGCTGAGAAATGGGGAGAGGAGCATCGACTTGAAGGAGCGCATCCCGTTCATGCTGAAGGGTGAACTGGGCGCACCAAGGCGGGGCCTGTACGAAACGTTCGCACCGATCATCGCCAAGAGAATTGCGCCGTCGCCGCCCTGGTAGCGTGATGGGCAACGCCTTGATGTTTGAGCCGGCAGCGGATGGATTGGTCGTCCGGATGGGTGGCGATCCGCCCCCGCCGGTCAGCGAATGGACGGCCCGCGGCGAGGCCTCGTCGGGCGCCGGCCCGCTGATTCGACTGCGTGACGACGCGGGGGCTGTCGAATGCGACGGCGGGCGTTCGCTGACGGTGGCGTGGCCGAGCGTCGTCGGCTTGACGTTGGATGAGCTACGGCTTGTCGGGCTTCCGGACGTCGTGCCGTTCGCGCTCGAAGTCGTCGCGACTGGGGCGATCCACGACGCCCATTTCGAGATCCACTACGGATTCGTCAACGCGGGCCGCCGCGTGGTCGGTGTACGCCGCGAGGGCGCGTGGGTGCGGGCCGGGCACAACGATTTCCTGCTGCTGGATCCGCTCTATTCAATCGCCGAGTGTCGGCGAGCGCGAAAAACTGACGGATTCTCGAGGCCTGTTCGGGCATGCGTGCCGTCGGCCGTGTTCGTCGATGTCTTGAGGAAGAAGAGGATGATGGCTGTGGTCGCTGTGCGAAACCGCGTCTGCGCGGTTTTGCAAACTGCTGTGGGCGCGGCTGTTTGCGTCCACAGCAGTGGCGGCGTCCACAGCCTCCGGGCAGGCGTGGCGGGCGGCGGCTCGTTGGGGTAGCGTTGACGGCGGACTCAGACGTGGGGTGAGGGCCCGGCAGAGCCACCGGACCCTCGTGACCGCCCCGTGCTCCGACAGAGCGAGCCGGTCGGTGCAGTTGTGCCACGGTTCGACCGCGTTGTCCAGTCGGAGACCGCCCCGCGCGCTCCGACGCCGTGGACGTCCCGCTTCGCCAGAAGACCTGCCGACACTGCAGCCGCCTGTTTGCGATCTGCGCGACGTGTGATCGCGGCCATGCCTACTGCACGCCGTCGTGCCGAGCGATTGGCCGCCGCCGCTCGGTGCGGGCCGCCCGGGCCCGGCATCAGCGCAGCCTCGAAGGGCGCCTCGACCACCGCGACCGCCAGCGTGCCTATCGCCGCCGCGTGACGGATCAGGGTTCCGCCGCCTATGCCGGCTCGGTCTTCCCCGTCCGCAAACTCGTGCGGCGCCTGCGGCCCGAAACCTCCCGCGCCGTCTACCGCCGCGTGGTCACCCTGGCCGGCGAGTCCGCGCAGGTCGACTGGGGCTCGTTCGGCAAGGTCCGCATCGGACAGGGCACCCGCACCGTCTCCGGATTCGTCATGGTCCTCGGCTACTCGCGCGCGTTGGCCGCGCTGTTCACCCTCGACCAGACGCTCGAGAGCTTCCTCCGCGGGCACGTCGCCGCCTTCGAGGCGCTTGGAGGCGCCGCCCGCAATCTCGTCTACGACAACCTGCGCAGCGCTGTGCTCGACCGCCGCGGCGCCGCCGTCCAGTTTCATCCCCGCCTGCTCGAACTCGCCGGGCACTACCACTTCGCCCCCCGGCCCTGTACGCCGGGACGGGGAAATGAGAAGGGAAAAATCGAACGCCAGATCCAATACCTGCGCCACGCCTACTTCGCCGCCCGGCCCTTCCGCGACCTCGACGACATCAACGCCCAGTTCCGACGCTGGCGTGACGAGGTCGCCCACCGCCGACGCCATCCCGACCAGCCCCATCGCCGGGTTGCCGAGGTCTGGGCCGAAGAAAAGCCCCGCCTACTGCCGCTGCCCGCCAATCGCTTCGAGACCGACCTGATGCGCGCCGTCCGCTCCGGCAAGACGCCCTACGTCCGCTTCGACCGCAATCTCTACTCGATTCCTCACACCCACGTCCGCAAGCCGCTCACCCTGCTCGCCTCAGCCACCCGCATCCGCATCCTCGACGGACAGACCGAGCTGGCCAGCCATCGCCGCACCTACGACACCGGACTGACCGTCGAGGACCCCGCCCATCTCGACGGCCTGCTTGCCGCCACCCGCCAAGCCAACGCCCACACCACCCGTGACCGCCTCCGCGCCGCCGTCCCCGCCACCGCCACGCTCTTCGAGCGCCTCGCCGAGCGCCAAGACGCCCTCCGCCCGCACGCCACCCGGCTAGTCGCCCTGCTCGACGATTACGGACCCGACGAGCTGGCCGCCGCCGTCCACATCGCCCTCGAACGCGATGCCCTCGGCGCCGGCTCGATCACCCACATCCTCGAAACCCGACGCCGACAGCGCGGACTCAAACCCCCGCTCCGCCTCACCCTGCCCGACCGACCCGGACTGCGTGACCTCGACGTCCGGCCGCACGACCTGGAGACCTACGATGCCCTCGGACAGAAAAACCCTGACGACGCTGGCGACTGACCTGCGTCGCCTCGGGCTCAACCGCACCGCCGACGAGCTGAACGACATCATCGCCCAGGCCACCCGCAAGCGCTCGAGCGCCACCGTCCTGCTCGAGCACATCGTCGCCGCCGAGCTTGAGGAAAAACAGCGCCGTAGCGTCGAGAGCCGACTGGGGCGTGCCCGACTCGGACGCTTCAAGCCGCTCGCCGACTGGGACTGGGACTGGCCCACCGCGCTGGACCGGCGCGCCCTCGAACGCATCCTCACGCTCGACTTCCTCGCGCGCGGCGAGAACGTCGTGATCCTCGGCGCACAAGGCTTGGGGAAAACCATGCTGGCGAAGAACATCGCCCACCAGGCCATCCTCGCCGGGAAGACCGCCCTCTTCACCACGGCCGCTGACCTGCTGCTCGACCTCAACGGACAGGAGACCGCCCGCGCACTCGAACGCCGCCTGCGCCACTACACGCGCCCCGTGCTATTGTGCGTTGACGAGCTGGGCTACCTTGCCTACGACGCCCGTGCCGCGGACCTGATCTTCCAGCTCGTCAGCCGACGCTACGAGCACCGCTCCCTGCTGATCACCACCAACCTGCCCTTCAAGAACTGGGACACCGTCTTTCCCAACGCTTCATGCGCCGTCGCCCTGATCGACCGGCTGACCCACCACGTCGAAATCCTTCGCATCGAAGGCCGCAGCTATCGTCGCCGGGAGGCTGAACTCAGCCAGCAGGAGCGCAACCGCCAGCGTGCCCCGCGCGACGAAGACACCGAATGACACGATCAGCAGGGGCGTCCACAGGCAGTCGACGGCACTTCAGAAATGATCACTTCCTCAAGCTCGCCGACACCGAGGCTATCGATCGGTTCGGCGCCGCCGAGGATGGAGACATCGAAGGGCGGATGCTCAGGTGGGGGCGCATCGCGGAGATGCTGCCGGGCGACGCCCTCGTGGATGGCCGCCTGCGCGCGCTGAACATCGTCGTTGCGTCGAGCTTCGAGCTGCTTCCATTCGTCGACGACGACGGCGAACCGAACTTCGATCCGGTGGTGGGCCGATGGGAAACACGCGTCACCGATGCGGGGGACGAAGAGCACGTGTTCACGCGCTCGTTGCCGGCCGCACGACAGCAGGAGTTCGCACGGCGCTTCCGGGTCTTGTCCCATGTGAAGCATCGGTATGCGGCGGGGGGCGGTGCCTATGTCGTCCTCGCGCCCGAGCTTGAGCGCGTCCTCCGCGCCGTCCGAAGTGCGCAGGCGGGGACCGCCGGCGAGCGGCGAGACTTCCTGCAGGACGTCTCCGGCTACTTGCGCGGAGCGCTAGACGACGCCGACGGCGGGGGAATCGACGTCGACAGCGTGTTTTCCGACATCGGATTGAGCGAACGGGTGCGCGGCATTGGTGCATGGATCAACAAGGCTCTGCCGTGGATCAAGATGGCGGCGGAACCTTGGCTGCCACCCGAGCAGTTGGGCCTCCGTATCGGCTCGCGGATGGTGCCGCTGGCGCCCGAGGAGCTGCGGGGTCTGCTCGATGACGTCCGCGCAGCCGTCGAGCGTGGCGATCCGGTCGTCCGGGTCGGCGACGTCATCGATGTTCCCGCGGACTCGACCACGATCGAAGCCATTGAGGAGCTGATCCGGCGGACGCCGCTGGTACAGCATCCGACGCCCGAAGGGAAGGCGTCCGGCGCCGACGAGGCCGCCGAAGCGAGGAACGACGATCAGGTTCTACTCGTCGTCGACAACCTGGAAGCTCTCCAATTCCGCCGTGAACGCCGGAAGCGAACCCCCGGCATATCGACGGCGACCCCCAGCCTCGGTACCGCATTGCTGCCGCACCAACGTGACTGCGTTGCGTGGCTGCACCGGCACTGGGACGCCGGAAGTTGGGGCGCCCTGTTGGCCGACGACATGGGTCTCGGCAAGACACTCGAGGCCCTAGCGTTTCTCTCGTGCCTGAAGGCGCACGCCGCCGGCGCGGGTCTTGCGCCGCGGCCGATACTGGTCGTCGCCCCGACCGGCCTGCTTCGAAACTGGCTGGACGAACACGACAGACATCTTGCTGGCGCCGGACTCGGCCGTCCGGTCGAGGCGCATGGCGCCGGCCTGCGGCAACTCAGAGCGGGTGCGAAGGCGACGGGCGCGGAGCTCGGCTCCGATCCGCCTCTGCCGAAGCTGAACGTCGGGACGTTGGCCGGGGCCGAATGGGTGTTGACCACCTACGAGACCCTGCGCGACTACCAGCACAGCTTCGGTCGCGTACGATGGCGGGCCGCGGTCTTCGACGAAGCGCAGAAGATCAAGAACCCGAGTGCCCGCGTCACCGATGCGGCGCTCGCGATGAACGTGGACTTTGCCCTGCTGATGACCGGCACCCCGGTCGAGAACCGGCCGTCGGATGTGTGGTCGATGCTCGATCGGGCCGAGCCCGGGATGTTCGGCACGTTGAAGGACTTCAGTCGGCGGTACGAATCGGGCGGGGAGGGCGGTGAGGCGGCACTCGCGCAACTGCACGGCGAACTGACGGAGCAATACGCGCCGGCGGTCATGCTACGGCGCCTCAAGGAGGACCATCTCTCCGGTCTGCCGCACAAACAAGTGCACCGGCGGGTCGTGGAGATGCCTCCGCTTCAGGCCGAGCGGTACGAGCAGATCGTGTTGCGGGGTCCGGGGGATGGGAGCATGCTCCAGACACTTCACCACCTCAGGAGTGCTTCGCTGCACCCGACGGCCCCGGCCGACGCAGACCTTGACCGGTACATCCAGGAATCCGCACGGCTCTCGGAGACGTTTGCGATTCTCGGGACGGTCGAGGAGCGTCGCGAGAAGGCGCTGGTCTTCGTCGAAGCACGCGAGATGCAGGACTTTCTGATCGTGGCGCTACGGCGGCGTTTCCGGCTTGCCGAGGACGTACTGGTCGTCAACGGCGCGGTCTCCGGCCGGACGCGCAAGGCTCGCGTCGATGCGTTCCAGCAACGTCCCGGGTTCGATGTCATGGTGCTGTCGCCTCGCGCCGGCGGTGTGGGTCTGACCGTGACGGCCGCGAACCACGTCATCCACCTCTCCCGATGGTGGAATCCGGCGGTGGAGGATCAGTGCACCGACCGCGTGTTCAGGATTGGCCAGCGTCGCGCGGTGCACGTCTATCTGCCGTTGGCTCGGCATCCGCGCTTCGGCGAATACAGCTTCGATCTGAAGCTCGACAGCCTGATGGCCCGGAAGCGGGACATGAACCGCCGAGTGCTCGCGCCTGCCGCCGCGACGGGAGGAGATGTGCACGACCTCTACCGCAGCACCATGACAGAGGCGCGGGGCGGTGAGGCGCCCGATGCACCGGAGGTCGGGATCGATGTGGACCTGCTGGAACCGGAGGCTTTCGAGGCATGGGTGCTGGGGCAACTCGCCGAGGCGGGCTACCAGACGCGGTGCACGCCTCGGAGCGGCGATGGCGGCGCGGACGGCTTCGCGCTGTCACCCGAAGGTGACCCTGGCTACACGATTGTCTTGCAGTGCAAGCATACGCAGCCGGACGGTACGTGCGGTCGGCCAGCGGTCGAGGAGGTGCTGCGTGCAATTCCCCGCTACGAGATTCGAGGTGACCCGACAGCCATGGTCGTGACCAACGCAGCCCGCTTCACTGCGGATGCCAAGCGCTTGGCGCGTCGGGAACGCGTGCAGTTGGTGGCCCGCGACGGTTTGTCGCGACTGCAGGCGTGGCGCCGAGACGGAATCTGAAGGGGGCGGTGACGTCGGGCACGAGCGGCCGCGCCACAGCCCTCAGGACCGGCGCGATGTGCCGGTGCGGCGGCAGCACAGGCGATGGATGAGGCTGGCGAGGCCCCGCCCGTTCCATCGACCGTCGGTCCCGAGCCCGTACCCGCCATCGAAGCGTTCCGCATGCGTGTTGGTCGAGAACCGCCAGAGGTGCATCAGACGGCGGCGCCCCAGGCGATGCTCGCCAGCAGGTCCTCGACCATCCTGGCGCCGACCTGCGTCCGAACCAGGTCGATCGGCCGCCGTCCATCCAGGACCGAGAGTTCCCGGTGGAGCCAGAGATCGGCCTTGCGGGTGTCGGAAAAGGTCTCCTCGGCAAGCGCCCTCACCCGCGCGAGCCTGACCGCACGGTCGGACTCCTTCGATGTCGTCGTGCAGCACGCCGGCGCTACCACAGGCGACGGCGCGAACTGGTTTGCAACGGCCGGGGGCTGCTCGGCCGTCGCCGAGGCGCGGATTGTCGACGGAGAGATCATAGTCGGCTGTCGGGCGCAAGCGTTCACCCAGACGTACCGGGTCTGCCCGGACGCCGGACACGTGGGCGTTGGCCGCGTCGACGAAACGCCGCGGCCACTGATGGAGGGATCGTTGCGTCGGGGAAGGCGCAGGGGTATGGCCATTCGGCCAGACCCCTGTGCTCGGTGCACGGCTTGGCCGATTACCTGGCGGCGGCAGCACTTGGTGCGGTAGCCGAAGACAGCAGCGCCGCCTCCGGCGGATTGGCCGGCAGGTTGGGAAGGAGAGCGGCGAACGTCGCGAGAGCCGCTCCCGTTACCCTCCCGCCGCGTCCTGCCGGACGAACTCCGCACCCTTCTCGGCGATCATCACGGTCGGCGCGTTGGTGTTGCCCGACGTGATCCGGGGCATCACCGACGCGTCGATGACCCGCAGGCCGGACACCCCGTGCACCGCGAGCCGATCGTCGACAACCGCCAGCGGGTCGTGTCCCATCTTGCAGGTCCCGACGGGGTGGAAGATCGTCGTGCCGAGGTCGCCGGCCGCGCGCGCCAGCGCTTCGTCGCTGTCGACCTCGGGGCCGGGCTTCCATTCCCGCGGCTCGAACGGGGCCATGGCCTGCGCGGCCATGATGCGCCGCGTGAACCGCAGGCCGGCGACCGCGACCTGGCGGTCCTCGTCGGTGGACAGGTAGTTGAGGGTGATGGCCGGTGCCTGCAGCGGGTCCGGGTTCCTGATGCGGACGTGCCCGCGGCTCGTCGGCTGCAGATTGGCGACCGACGGCGTGATCGCGTTGAACTCGTGCAGCGGGTCGCCGAACTTGTCGAGGGACAGCGGCTGCACGTGCCACTCGATGTTCGCGGACGCACGCGACGGGTCGCTGCGGGCGAAGGCGCCGAGCTGTGACGGGGGCATCGTCAGCGGGCCGGTCTTGAACAGCAGGTACTCGAGCCCCATGGCCGCCTTGCCGAGCAGCGAGTTCACCCGCAGGTTCAGGGTGACGGTGTTCCGCACCTTGAAGATGGTGCGGATCTGCAAGTGGTCGTGCAGGTTCTCTCCGACCCCGGCCAGTTCGTGCACCACCTCGATTCCGTGCCGCTGCAGCAGGCCGCCCGGACCGATGCCGGACAACTGCAGGATCTGCGGCGAGCCGATGGAGCCGGCGGCCAGGATCACCTCGCGCCGCGCCGCCAGCCGCTCGCCCGTTATCAGCTCGGCGCCGGTCGCTCGGGGGCCGGCGTCGCCCGCTTCGACGGCGAGGCGCCGCACCTGGGCGTCGGTCCGCACGGTCAGGTTCGGCCGATGCATGACGGGGCGCAGGAACGCCTTGGTGCCGCTCCAGCGTCGGCCGCTGCGCTGGTTCATCTGGAAGTAGGCGTTGCCGAAGTTGTCGCCCCGGTTGAATTCGGCGATCTTCGGAATCCCGCACTCCTCGGCGGCGTCCCGCCACGCGTCGAGGATTTGCCAGCTCACCCGCCGCTCCTCGACCCGCAGCTCGCCGCCGGCGCCGTGGAACTCGTCGGCGCCGTGCTGGTAGTCTTCCGAGCGCTTGAACACCGGCAGCACCTCGTCCCAGCCCCAGCCGCGGTTGCCGAGCGACGCCCAGTGATCGTAGTCGCCCTTCTGCCCCCGCATGTAAATCATCGCGTTGATCGAGGAGCAGCCGCCCAGGACCCGGCCACGGGCATAGCCGATGGTGCGGCCGTTGAGCCCGGGATCAGGCTCGATCTTGTAGCACCAGTCGGTGCGGGGGTTGCCGATGGTGTAGAGATAACCGACCGGGATGTCGATCCAGAAGTAGTCGTCCTTGCCGCCGGCCTCGAGCAGCAGCACGCTGGCGGCGGGGTCGGCCGACAGCCGGTTCGCGAGCACGCACCCCGCCGTGCCGGCTCCGATGATGATGTAATCGTGCGTCATGGCTTCGAGCTACGGACTACTACGGAACGCCATCATGCTCCGGCGGATCAGCAGATCTTGACGAACCTGCGCCTTGCCCGCGCTCCGGTGCCGCGACGCTACCGCGACAGTGACGTTGCCCATGATACGCGGAATACGCACGGGTGCGAGCGCCCGGGTCGAACCGGGGGGACGAGCTCTTCGCCCGTTGTACCCCCGCGTCGTCCACGGGCGCGAGATCTGTCACGACGAGCAACTCGGTCAGCTGCAATGGGATTCGCGCTCGTTCTCGTGGTGCTGAGTCTGTTTCTCCGAATGCGTCTCGCATTCTGGGTCAGCCTCGTAATCCCCATCTCATTCCTTGGCGCGATTGCCGTGCTGCCGCACCTGGACATGACCGTCAACATGGTTTCCTGCTTCGCGTTCATCCTGGTGCTTGGGGTCCTGGTCGACGACGCCATCATGGTGGGCGAGAACATCCACCGTCACCAGGCAGCACACGGCGACGGCCTCCGAGGCGCCATCGAAGGCGCGCAGGAAATCTCGAAGCCGGTGATCTACGCCGTCTTGACGACCGCGGCGGCGTTTCTGCCCCTGCTGTTCGTGCCAGGCGCCTTCGGGAAGATCTTCCGCATCATTCCGATCGTGGTGATTCCCTGCCTGCTGTTTTCGCTGCTCGAGTCGCTGGGCATCCTGCCGGCCCACCTGGCGCACATTCCCCGCAGTGGACCGCCAGGCCGGTGGCGCCGTTTCCAGCGGCGCGTTGCCAACGAACTCATGTGGCTGGTTCGAAATGGCTACGAACCGGTCCTGGAGGCGGCTCTCCGCTGGCGTTACGTCACGGCGGCCGTCGGCCTGTCCAGCCTGATGCTGACCACCGGCATCACCCTGAGTGGATGGACCAGCTTCCGATTCTTCCCGTCGATCGAGAACGAGTTCATGAGTGCCTCGGTCACGATGCCGTTGGGCACGCCGGTCGAGGTGACCTCGGAAGCCATTGCGAAATTCGAGGCGGGCGCTGCAAGGCTTCGCGCCAGGTTGAACGACGAGACCGGCACGGACTATTTCCGACACGTGGCGACGGTCATCGGCGATCAGCCCTCGCAGGCGACTGGCGGCCGGCTGGGAGACTTCGGCCTCCCGGGTGGCGCGGACGCCCACCTGGGCGAGATCACGATCGAGCTGGCGCCGGCAGAGTTGCGAACGTACTCGAGCGAGCAACTCGGCTTGATGTGGCGCGATGAGACCGGTCCGGTTCCGGAAGCGGTCGCGATCGAGATCGACACCTCGCTACGGGATCCCGGCGAGGACGTGGACGTGCAACTGTCCGGACCGGATCTGGAGCAACTGCGCGAGGCGGCCGATCGCATCGAGGCCCGGCTGAGCACCTATAGCGGGGTCTATCAGCCCGTGGTGAAAGTCGGGGAACGGGCCTGGCCTGGGCGCGATCGAGCCCGTAGACTGAACAGCTATGGCGATGGGCAAGAAACCGGCCGCGCGACCAGGGGCGCCGCTGTGGGTGACGACGGCGGATTTGCCGACGAACGCGGGGCATCCGTTCTTCGAGCGTCTGAACCGGGTTCTGGACGAGGCCGGGTTCGACGCGTTCGTCGAGGGGCTGTGCGCGGTGTTCTACGCGACGCGGATGGGGCGGCCGAGCCTGCGTCCTGGGCGGTATTTCCGGATGCTGTTCATCGGCTACTTCGAGGGTCTGTCTTCGGAGCGTGGGATTGCGTGGCGGGTGGCCGACTCTCTGAGCCTGCGGTCGTTCCTGGACCTGGATGTGACCGAGGCGGCGCCGGACCACTCGACGCTGTCGCGGACGCGTCGTCTGATCGACGACGAGACGCACGAGGCGGTATTCACGTGGGTTCTCGAGCAGTTGTCGGCGGCGGGTCTGGTCAAGGGGAAGACGGTGGGCGTCGATGCGACGACGCTGGAAGCGAACGCGGCGATGCGGAGCATCGAGCGGCGGGACACGGGAGAAAGCTACGAAGCGTTCCTTCGGCGCTTGGCGGAGGCGTCTGGGGTGGAGACCCCGACGCGGGCGGATCTGGCTCGGTTCGACCGGTCTCGCAAGAACAAGAAGACGTCGAACAAGGACTGGCAATCGCCGCAGGACCCGGACGCGAAGATCGCGAAGATGAAGGACGGCCGGACGCACTTGGCTCACAAGGTCGAGCACGGGGTCGACATGGAGACGGGGGCCATCGTGTCGGTGACGGTGCAGGATGCATCGGACGGCGATACGGCCACGCTGCCGGAGACGCTGACCGCGGCGGCCGAGCAGGTGGAGTTGGTGCAGCCGGACGGTCGAGGGGTCGAAGAGCTGGTCGCTGACAAGGGGTATCACAGCGACGAGACGCTGGTGGCTCTCGGCGAGGTCGGGGTTCGGAGCTACGTATCGGAGCCCGAGCGCGGCCGGCGCGTCTGGCAGGACAAGAAGACGGGAGAGACGCCGCCGGCGAAGCGTGCTGCGCAGCAGGCGTTGTATGCGAACCGGCGGCGTGTGCACGGGCGGCGGGGTCGTCGCCTGCAACGCTGCCGGGGCGAGATGGTGGAGCGTACTTTCGCGCACATGTATGAGACGGGGGGCATGCGTCGGGTGTTTGTGCGCGGTCACGAGAATGTCCGCAAGCGGGTGCTGATCCAGGCGGCTGCCTGCAACATCGGGATGCTCCTGCGGCGCCAGACCGGCATCGGTACGCCCCGGAGCCTGCAGGGGCGGGCTTTTTCGGCGATTTTCCGCCTGATCGACCGCCTGATCGACCACTGGGGGCGTCTGACGCGTCCCTGGGGCCTCAAATGGACACCGCCGGCGCCCGTCGGCTCAATTACTCATCGCCAAGCGGCCTGAACAGCAGGGCTCGGCGAACCGACTTCTACCTCGGGCTGCTATGCGATCTTCGATTCGCTGCGAACCGGCAAGGAGGAGGTGCGCCTGGACATCCGTCCGGCGGCGGAGACGCTTGGGCTGACGCTGCAGGATCTTGGCAACCAGGTCCGCCAGGCGTTCTACGGCGAGGAGGTGCAACGGATTCACCGCGGGCGGGAGGACATCCGCGTCATGGTGCGCTATCCCCGCGATGAGCGGGGGTCCGTCGGCGACCTCGAGAACCTGCGCATCCGCAGAGAACCTGCGCATCCGCACCCCGGACGGCGGGCAAGTACCGTTCGGTCTCGTGGCGCAGATGGAGCCGGGACGAGGCTTCGCGTCGATCCAGCGGGTGGATCGGAACCGCTCGGTGAACGTGACGGCGTCAGTCGACCCGCAGGTCTCATCGGCGTCGGAGGTAATTGCCGACCTCGAGGAACGCGTGCTTCCGGGACTGCTGGTGAACCATCCGGACGTGTTCTACCGCTTCCGGGGAGCGCAGGCGCAACAGGAGGAGACGGTCGCGGCCCTGCGCGTGCGGTTCATCCAGAGCGTGCTGATGATCTTCGCCCTGCTCGCGATCCCGCTACGTTCCTACGTTCAGCCGCTCATCATCATGGGAGCGATTCCGTTCGGTATCGTCGGGGCGTACTGGGGCCACTTGCTGATGGGGCTTGACGTCACGTTCATGTCGTTCTTAGGTTTCGTCGCCCTGACCGGCGTTGTTGTTAACGACAGTCTGGTCATGGTCGACTTCATCAACCGGGAGCGGAAGATCAGCGACGGCGCCGGCCGGACCGAGTACGACGCATCGGTGGGCCAGGGCACCGCCGCCGGCATCGAGCAGGCAATTCGGCGCGCCGGCAGCCGGCGTATCCGTCCCATTGTGCTCACGTCGCTGACGACCTTCGCTGGCCTGGTGCCGATGATGGCGGACCGTAGCCTGCAGGCCGCCTTCTTCGTTCCCATGGCAGTCTCACTCGCGTTCGGCGTGATGTTCGCCACCTTCGTTACGCTGCTCCTGGTGCCGATCGCCTACTTGATCCTCGACGATCTGCAGCGGCTGCCGCGGCGTCTGCTTGCACTCCCCGGGGTGGTTCCGAAGTAGGCCAGCCCGCACGAGATGAAACGGCCCGGACGCTCAACAGGCAGCGCCGGGCCGTTCCCTTCGCGCGGCTGAACCGGCAGGCTACAGCCCAGGCACCATCAGGTGTGCGCTCGACGTGCCCGCCTGCATGAGCCACAGGCCGTCCGCGCGCCGCGACGCGGGCAGGCCGACCGTGTCGGCGGTCGCATTGGGCGTGGCGATCGTCATGTGCGGGTTGGCGTTTTCCTGGTCGGGACCGCTCAGCGAGTACCAGACGGTGCCGAACACCGCGAGGGCGCGCGTGCCGTCCGCTTCGGCGGCGGCCGCCAGCGCCCGGCGCTCGTCGGTGTCGGCGGCCTGGAATGCGAACATGCGGTTCTGCTCGAAGCGCGGGAGGTTCGCCTCCGCGGAGCACTGCACGGCGAAGGGCGGTGTGCCCGGCACGTCCGAGCGGTCCCAGCAGACCAGGCCGTTCTCGCTCTCCTTCACCACGATGCGGTTGTTGTCGTCGTCCCAGCGGACCACGCCGGCCTCGGCGCGGACGCGGGGGGGAGCGGCCATCGTGGCCTTGGCGATGAGCTCCTCGTCCGAGGACTGCGCCGCGGCGAGGGCGGGGGTGGCCAGCAGGGTCGCGAGCACGAGCAGCAGACAGCACTTCATTCCAGGGTCTCCTTTCGATCGGTGATTCCAACGAAGTCGTTCCGTTTACGGCAACGATAGCACGAATATCGCGAAGAACACCCGTATTTATTGAGGTCTCTGTCAGGACGCGCCGGATACGCCCACGATTACACCCACGCGCGACCGCCGCCCATGGCCGCAAGCAGTTTCCATACATGCTGCCATGCTGCCCCTTTTTTTGGTTGCCATTTCCAAATCTGTCGAGGCCGCGGGCTTCACTTCATGTTGCGGCCCGCGGACTTGCTCCCTCCGAAGAGCTCTTGACACCCCGCTCGGGCCGCGGCCGTCTCCGGCCGCGCCTGGGGTCTGCTACTCGGCGCTCCGGCACTTACCGCCGGCGGGACTTGCACCCGCTGGAGCGGAACAGCGTGATACGGGCGGTTTCCCGTCCGCATCGTCACGACGTCACGACGCACCATGCGACCGATCCTATCCGACTTGGCGGTTCAGTTATTCCTCGGCCGGCGCCGCGAGCGAGCAGCACGAGAACCCGATCGCTGTCACCCTGGACTCGTAGCCACCGGGATTGCTGACCCGCTGGCGCAGCCTGCAGACGTAGTGGGCTGGCGGGCACTCGATCGGATCGCTCCACAGCCCGGCCGTTCCGCTGTTGCTGAAATCGATCGGTTTGCCCGGCTCGCGGTAGATCGAGAAGAACCTGTTCCGGCGTGCGTTGGTTTCGTCATCGTCTTCTTCAAGTCGCTCTTCGATCTGCTCAAAGCGCTCAGTAAGTGTCATCTCGATCTGCTCAAAGCGTTCGATGAATCTGCCTATCAGCCCGAGGTAGAAGTCGGTTCGCCGAGCCCTGCTGTTCAGGCCGCTTGGCGATGAGTAATTGAGCCGACGGGCGCCGGCGGTGTCCATTTGAGGCCCCAGGGACGCGTCAGACGCCCCCAGTGGTCGATCAGGCGGTCGATCAGGCGGAAAATCGCCGAAAAAGCCCGCCCCTGCAGGCTCCGGGGCGTACCGATGCCGGTCTGGCGCCGCAGGAGCATCCCGATGTTGCAGGCAGCCGCCTGGATCAGCACCCGCTTGCGGACATTCTCGTGACCGCGCACAAACACCCGACGCATGCCCCCCGTCTCATACATGTGCGCGAAAGTACGCTCCACCATCTCGCCCCGGCAGCGTTGCAGGCGACGACCCCGCCGCCCGTGCACACGCCGCCGGTTCGCATACAACGCCTGCTGCGCAGCACGCTTCGCCGGCGGCGTCTCTCCCGTCTTCTTGTCCTGCCAGACGCGCCGGCCGCGCTCGGGCTCCGATACGTAGCTCCGAACCCCGACCTCGCCGAGAGCCACCAGCGTCTCGTCGCTGTGATACCCCTTGTCAGCGACCAGCTCTTCGACCCCTCGACCGTCCGGCTGCACCAACTCCACCTGCTCGGCCGCCGCGGTCAGCGTCTCCGGCAGCGTGGCCGTATCGCCGTCCGATGCATCCTGCACCGTCACCGACACGATGGCCCCCGTCTCCATGTCGACCCCGTGCTCGACCTTGTGAGCCAAGTGCGTCCGGCCGTCCTTCATCTTCGCGATCTTCGCGTCCGGGTCCTGCGGCGATTGCCAGTCCTTGTTCGACGTCTTCTTGTTCTTGCGAGACCGGTCGAACCGAGCCAGATCCGCCCGCGTCGGGGTCTCCACCCCAGACGCCTCCGCCAAGCGCCGAAGGAACGCTTCGTAGCTTTCTCCCGTGTCCCGCCGCTCGATGCTCCGCATCGCCGCGTTCGCTTCCAGCGTCGTCGCATCGACGCCCACCGTCTTCCCCTTGACCAGACCCGCCGCCGACAACTGCTCGAGAACCCACGTGAATACCGCCTCGTGCGTCTCGTCGTCGATCAGACGACGCGTCCGCGACAGCGTCGAGTGGTCCGGCGCCGCCTCGGTCACATCCAGGTCCAGGAACGACCGCAGGCTCAGAGAGTCGGCCACCCGCCACGCAATCCCACGCTCCGAAGACAGACCCTCGAAGTAGCCGATGAACAGCATCCGGAAATACCGCCCAGGACGCAGGCTCGGCCGCCCCATCCGCGTCGCGTAGAACACCGCGCACAGCCCCTCGACGAACGCGTCGAACCCGGCCTCGTCCAGAACCCGGTTCAGACGCTCGAAGAACGGATGCCCCGCGTTCGTCGGCAAATCCGCCGTCGTCACCCACAGCGGCGCCCCTGGTCGCGCGGCCGGTTTCTTGCCCATCGCCATAGCTGTTCAGTCTACGGGCTCGATCGCGCCCAGGCCAGGCCCGTTCCCCGACTTTCACCACGGGCTGCTATGCCGATGAACAAGCCAACAGCCGCGATGACTAGTGGAATACTGGCTCCGATGATTGCTGGGATGATCTTGTCCTTCCACATGTTCGACCTCCTTTCAGATTGTCAGGGCCGCGTCGCCGGCGGTCCCTCGAAGACCTGCCAGGCCCGCCGCGGCGGCGCCGGAACAGGCTCTGCAGACATCGTCCCGAAGACCGGCGCCAGCGACCCAGTCGCCGTGTAGGGCGCCATGTCGAGCTCCAGCTCGTCGAAGTAGATCAGCCGGTTCGGAATCGCCGTCAGAATTTGCCAGGCGTCGGTAGCGGTCAACCGGTCCGGCCGATACCGCACGGCGAAGTACGGCAGGATGCTCTCGGCGATGTCTTCCCGTTGCGGATGGTCCCGGGCGTACGTGGAGATGAAGACGCCGTCGTCTGCCTGCTGCGCTGCGCGCCAGCCTTCGGCGTTCGCATGGTCGAGATCGAACGCCGCATGCCCCGCTTCGTGAAGGAAGACCTCCTCGAGGAAGCCTGTCTCCGAGTACTCCGCTCCCTGGCCGGTGTGGATGATCACGCCGCCGTGCCAGCTCCCGCCGACAGCGGCACGGAACAGCTCCGTGCCGGCGTTGACCGTGGCGTAGACCAGCCCCGACAGGAGAGCGGCCGGCAGGCGCCCGATCGCCGGCGCGTAGGTGTCGACCTCCGCACGTGCCGCTTCGACGCTGCCGAACTCCGGGTTGACCTGGAACTCGAGCGTGCCGCTCGAGTAGCGCGCCTCGAACAGGTAGACGTCGACCGGACGCCACTCCTCGATGCGCGCATCGAAGATCGTCCGCTCGCCCCGGCCGATGTAGGTCACGTCCTGCAGCGACGTCTGGTCTGCGGACGTGAGCACATTCGGCGTGATGAACACCGTGCCGCTGAACGGCGGCGTGCCCGTGTGCCGTAGATCGAAGTCAACCTCACGGTGACGGTCCACCGTCACGGTTGCGGTGCTGGCCCCGTAGTTCGGGTCTGCAGACGCCGTTACCGCGACCGTGCCGGAGACCTCCTGGAAGCGATACCGACCGTCGCTGTCCGCCCTGGTCGATTCGCCGCCCTCGATCTGCACCGTCGCGCCGGCGAGCAGCGGCCCGTTCGCGCGGCCGTCGCGCACCGTTCCCGAGAGCGTGAACGACGTTGCGCCTGGATCGCCGGGATCGCGCAGCGCGGCGACGGCCGCGCGCAACTCGGTGATGTGCACCGCCCGGATGACGGTCGCGCCGGCCTGCGGCGCCGGCCCGGACCAGGTCGGCCGCGGCCAGCCGCACGCCGCGTAGGCGGCGCCCAGGGCCTCCCGCAACTCGGTGAAATGGACGGCGCGGACCGGCGTGACGCCGGCCGTGATGGTGGGGTCGGTGAACGAGTAGGCGCCGGCACCGCAGCTGGTCAGCCTGGCGTTGATCCTGGCCCGCAGCTCGGTGAAGTGGACGGCCCTGATCGGCGTCTCGCCGGGCACGATCGGGTCGTCCGTCCAGCCGTCCTGGGCAGTTGCCGGCACCGCGGCGAGCAACGCCAGCACGATGGCAACTGCGGTCATCATCGCAGCGTCCGGCCCGGAATGTCTGTTCAACAGAAGGACTCTCATGTGCCGAGGCAGGCGCGCCGGCTGGGAGACGGCGGCGAGTGCTTGTGTCACCACGACAGCCCCGCCGGACGCGCCCGTTCCCGCGCTCGCGGGAACCTAGTCACCTTGATGCAGCGTGTCGGGCGCGTCTCTTCCCTGCAGGATGACGGCCGCGATCAGCCCGCCAACGATCGCTGAGCCGAAGATCCACGGCAATGCCGGACGGGCCGGGCGGCGGCGCTCCGGCTCCGTCCGCTCGGCCGCGAGCTTCGCGGCGGATTCAAGGATGCGGGGCTGCTCGCCAGCGTGCGCCGGTGCCGCCACCGCAGCCGTCAGCGCGAGCGCGGTCGCGATCCTCATGTCATCACGGAACGTTGGCGTACGGGTCGGGATGCAGGCGGCACGCGATGCGCACGGCTTCATCGGGCGACATGCCGTCCATCACGTAGTCGGCGAACGCGACTACCCGTTTCAGGAACGCCCGGTTCACCGGACCGACGCTCTGCACGCTGTCGGTGAAGTACAAGACGATCCGATCGAGCGTGTCACCGCGGGCGCCGGGGCGCCGCATCGCCAGCTGATGCAGTTTCGTGCGCACCAGCCACTCGTAGCGCCGAAGCACCGGCAGGCGCCTGATCATCGCCGCGCAGTCAGGGTCGGCCGTCGTCACCGATCGGTGCTCTCCTGCAGCTCGTCGATCTGGTCTTCGATGTGGTGCAGCAGGAAGTTGTTGAACGCCGTGCCGATGGCGATCAAACCCAACAGCACCCACATGGCGATCTCTTTCCTCGTCATGATTAGCCCCAAAGCTTGTCCTAGACTGCGCTCGACCCGGCTAGTGTCCACGGCGCTGCATGGAGGATGACACAGAATGTGCGAAAGTTGGGCCAGCAAGACGGTTACAATAGTGAGGATTGTGCGAATACAGCATTTTGGCGGTGCGTCTCGGGGCGCCTCGCGCCACGTTGGACAAGGAGAGCTCGGTGGAGGAGAGTCCCGACGAATTGCGGCAGCGGATCGAGACGCTCGAGGACCGCATCTCGAACCTGTGCGCAGCCGTCCTGCGCGTCAGCGCCAGCCTCGACCTCGAGACCGTCCTGCGGGAGATTGTCGACAGCGCCCGCGCGCTGACCGGCGCCCGCTACGGCCTGATCGCGACGGTCGACGACGACGGGCAGCCGCAGGACCTGGTCACCGCCGGCTTGACGCCCGACGAGCACACGGAAATGGCCGCGTGGCCCGACGGCCCGCGGCTGTTCGCACACTTCCGGGACCTGCGGGAGCCGTTGAGAGTGGCCGACCTGCCGGCCTACGTACGGAGGCTCGGCTTCTCGACGGAGTTGATACTGTCGAAGACGATGCAGTGCACCCCGATGCGCCACCGCGACGTGCACGTCGGCAACTTCTTTCTCGGGGAGAAGGACGGCGGACCAGAGTTCACGAGCGCCGACGAGGAGGTTCTGGTGCTGTTCGCGTCGCAGGCGGCGACGGCCATCGCCAACGCCCGCACGCACCGGGCCGAGCAGCGGGCCCGGGCCGACATGGAGGCCCTGGTCGAGACCTCGCCGGTAGGCGTCGTCGTCTTCGAACGCGGGAGCGGCAGGCTCGTGTCGTTCAACCGGGAGGCGCGACGGATCGTCGAGCGCCTGCGCATGCCGGGGCGGGACCTGGAAGAGCTGCTGGAGGTGATGACCTGCCGTCGCGGCGACGGCAGTGAGGTCACCGCGGAGAACTTTCCGATGGCGCAGCAGCTGAGCACCGCCGAGACGGTGCGCGCCGAGGAGATCACGCTGTCGGTCCCCGACGGCCGGAGCGTCAAGATGTTGTTGAACGCGACGCCGAGCCGGTCGGCGGACGGCGCGGTCGAGTCGATGGTAGTCACCATGCAGGACCTGGCGGCGCTCGAAGAGCTCGAGCGGCTGCGGGCCGAGTTCCTGTCGATGGTGAGCCACGAACTGCGGGCGCCGCTGACCTCCATCATCGGCTCGACCACCACCCTGCTGCGAGCCTCCCCGCCGCTCGACCCGGCCGAAATGCGCGAGTTCTTCCGGATCATCGACGAGCAGGCCAATCAGATGCACGGGCTGATCGCCGAGCTGCTCGACCAGGGGCGCATCGAGACGGGCACGCTGTCGGTCTCTGTCGAGGCGGCGGAGGTAGCCGGCCTCGTGGAGCAGGCCAGGAGCACCTTCCAGAGCAGTGGCGGCAAGCATGCCCTGAGCATCGACCTGCCGGACGGCCTGCCGCCGGTGATGGCCGATCCGGGGCGCATTGTCCAGGTCCTCAACAACCTCTTCTCCAACGCGTCGCGGCACTCTCCCGAGTCGTCTCCCATCCAGGTCACCGCGGAGCGCGACGGCGTGCATGTGGCGATCTCGGTATCCGACCAGGGTCGTGGCGTGCCGCCCGAGCGCCTGCCGCACCTGTTCCGCAAGCACGGCGGTGCGGCGGTCGGCGGAGAACCGCGGGCTCGCGGGTACGGCCTGGGCCTGGCGATCTGCAAGGGACTGGTGGAGGCGCATGGAGGCCGCATCTGGGCCGAGAGCGGTGGCACAGGGCGCGGCACGCGGTTCACCTTCACGGTGCCGGTGGCCGGCGATGCCGGCGGCATCGGCTCCAGCTCCGCCCGGAGCGGCCGTCGTCCACCTCGCAAGGGGGACGAGCAGACGCGCATCCTCGTGGTCGACGACGACCCACAGATGCTGCGGCAGGTTCGGAACACTCTCATCGAGGCAGACTATGTCCCGGTCGTGACGGGCGACCCCGAGCAGCTGCCGGACCTGGTGAGGACACACAAGCCCCAGCTGGTCCTGCTGGATCTGGTGCTGCCGGGAACCGACGGCATGCGACTGATGGAGAGCGTGCGCGAACTCGGGGATCTGCCGGTCATCTTCATCTCGGCCTACGGCAGGGAAGAGACGATCGTCAAGGCCCTGGACGCGGGCGCCGACGACTACATCGCCAAGCCCTTCTCGCCGTCGGAGCTGACGGCGCGAGTGCGGGCGGCCCTGCGCCGGCGGGCCGGGCCGGAACCCTTTCTGCTGGGGGAGCTGGCGATCCACTACGACGAACGCCGCGTCACCGTGGCCGGCCGCCCCGTCGCGTTGACGGTAACCGAGTTCGAGGTGCTCGGCGTGCTCTCACGCAACGCCGGTCTGGCCGTGACGTACGAGCAGCTGCTGCGCCAGGCGTGGGGCCGGCGGCGCCGCGGCTCGGGAAACAGAAAGCAGGTGCGCGCCATCGTGAAGAACGTGCGCCGCAAACTGGGCGACGACGCGGCCAGCCCGGCCTACGTACGCAGTGAGCGAGGCGTGGGCTACCGCATGCCCAGACCGGGCGAGCGGTAACCCCTCGACTTGAGCTGATCGCCGCCGCTGTCCCGCAGAGCCCGGAGAACCGACTGATGGGATGCCTGGATCAGCGTCGATCGAAGGTTCGGGTGATGACTGGAGGAACCGATAGGAAGAATGGAAGAGTCCAGCCGGGAGCGACCCGCGCGATGTGTGTGACGCAGGAACGCCCACTGCGCCGGAGAAACCGCAATCTGGTCTCTTACTCGTCGCGGTTGGTCTCTTCTGCTTCGTCGGAACCGTGGCCGCGCAAGATACAACCTCCCAGCCGTGGCTGCACGTGCAGATTTCTGGCGATGGTCATGGCGGCGGTGATTCGCGGCATGGCGACGGCGACGATGGCCACGTTGACAGTGACGGCCATCATGACGACGGTGACGACGGACATCGCGCCAGCGGCAGCCATGACAACAGCGACGACGAGCATGGCGACAGCGACAATGGCCATGGTGAAGACGACGGCCACAGGGGTGACGACGGCGACGGTCACGAGGGAGGGGACTTCAACGTCAGTATCAACGTCCCGCTGTCGGCGGTCGAGCCGCTGCTGAGCCTGGTTCCGCACAGCATCCTGTCCGACGGGTTGCTCGACGTGGCCGGACACGACGTGCCCGTCAACATTGGCGCCATGCGCAGTCTCTGGCGCGCCGTCGCAGACGTCGGTCAGGGGACGGCGAAACCTTCAATGCGCCCGCGGCGGTCGAGCAGCTGAGCGAGCTGCGCGGCGACATTGTTCGCGTCACCGGGGGCGAGCATCAGATGCGCATCTGGGTCGACGAAGTCGCGCATCCGAGCCGGTGAACGTCGCCGTCGGGGCTCTCCCAAGGGCCGCTCCGGTTCATGGGGCGGTCTCCCATCTTTCCCGCTCGGCATCCCCGCTCGGGGAATCAGTAGAACACGAACTCGTCGGAACGATTGGGCAGCCACCCTATCGTGGACCGATCTGCACGCCGATGTTGGCTGTGAAACCTCGGAGCCGATCGGTGTTGCCGCCGCCACGGCCTATCAGCCGGTACCCGGCCCCGCCGCCGACTCGCAGCCATGAGGTCACGTTCAGGTGAATCGAGACCTGCGGCTCGGCGAGAAGAAAATTCTGCCGGTGCGCAAAGGGATCGGCGTGCCATGAGAGATCCCACTCGGACACTGGGTAGAAGCCACCCCCGACATCGGGCTTGCCGCCCGCAAACGAGTCCGTCGCAGCTTCAGTCACATTCGATATCGACACGGCCGGCTCGATGTCATCAAGCTTGATGTCATCAACGGAACCGAACATGCCGAAGTCGGTCCATCCCTCACTGAACGCGAACCGGCTGGACAGCGTGGCGGTGCCGAGTCCGACGAACCCCCGCACGCTGAAGTCGACGAGGCCGCCCGAGTTGCCGAACCATTCGACGAGGCCCCCTCCGTACGCCATGTTCACGTCTGGCGCGCCGCTGAGCCAGTACGCCCCGCCGCCCACCAGCAACCGGCCATCGATCATCCTCCCGCCGTACGCCCCAGTCAGCACCGCGTCCCCGCCGTCGATCTGAGTGAACTTGAAATCGGGCGCGACGATCCAGCCGTTACGGACCTCTCCCATCGTGAAGCGATCCTGCACCGGTTGTTCCTGGGCCGAAGCCGCCGCGCCAACGCCGACGGCGAGTAGCGCGGCCAGCACGATCCGCAGGCGGCGCCGCCAGCCGGCCCGATGCCGGCGAGATTGACCGGTCTCGTTCCCGTGCGTTGCCGCCGGCCGCATCGTAGTTCCAATTCGCTCCCTCATTGCACACCTCCCCGCCTGCGCTCGCCGGTCGCCAGCCAAGAGCCAAGTGCATGTTGAGCACCCGTGCGCTCGCCGACGACCTCGAGATTGGCGTCCCCAACCGCAACGTTCATCCGGCCGACGTTGACGCTCTGCCACCCCGTCACCGAGATTGACCGCAAACACGTTCATCCCTTCTCCGCCACCGCCGCCGTCGATCATCAGACCGAGATCAAAACTCGTCGTCGGCCGCGGTTCGCACTGGTTGTCACCGATGCGCGCCGAGCGCCCCGGCCAATGCCAGTGAAGGCCCACGCCTGCCTGACACAGGCCGTCCTCGTGGCGGTGAGATGGGCGGCGCGGCCATCGGGAGCTCGTAGGCAAAACGGTGGCTGATGCGGATGCCGAGCAGATGCACGTCGGCATAGGCTCGGTGGCCGACCCAGGTGCGGGTGCGGCGGAAGATTCCGCTACGAGCCGCGATGCAGCGGATGCAGAAACAGCGGCGCGAGTCGATGCCGACCAGTCGGCACAGCCCGCGGATGAGTTGGCCAAAGCGGTGGTTCCGGAGGCGGCGGTCGGGAGCGGAAGCACGCATGATTGCCCTCCTCGCCCTATAGGAGCATTTGAGGCCGCGAAGCATTACAACTTTGTCGCCACCGAAATGTGGTCTTGGGCTGCCCCGGGGGGCGAACCGGCTATCCGATTCATCCGATTGACGATCCGTGGCCGACACCATCAGAATCGTGGTGGATGGTCAAGATCGACCGCTCGAGCACGCCGCGCCTCGAGGACGGGGTCCGGTGTCCGCTGCTCGACCGGGATCCAGAGGCGTGGCTTCGGTGCTGCACAGCGCGGTTCCTGCCGATGGCCCGGCGTATCGCAGGCGACGACGCGAACGCGCGGGATGCCTTGCAAGAAAGCTGGATCATCGTGCTGGAGAAACTCTGGCAGTATCGAGGCAAGCCCCCCGCATGCGGCTGGGTGGGTGCAATCGTGCGTCACGAAGCGGGCCATCGGGCGGCGGGCAAGAACCGGTGGGCGTCCCTTCCGCTCGTTGCACGCGATACGCGTGCCGAAGGTCCCGCCGAGTCGCTGTACAGGCGCCAGCTATTGCGTGTTCTGCTGGAAGCGATAGACCATCTGCCCCCGATCTACCGGGATGTCGTGCGCCTCCGGGACTGCCAGCAGCGTCCTGCGGCCGAGGTCGCACGTGAGCTGCGGATTTCCCGATCCAACGTGGCGGTGCGCCTGCATCGGGCGCACAACCGGCTGCGCCGCCATCTTGTGCGGCTGATCCAGTCTCCGGTGTCCCAACGCCCAAGGCAACCGGAGCCAGGCCGGCGAAATCCGGCTGGCCGATGACCCGCACGAAGGCGGCGTCGCTGTGCGCGACGCTTCTCGTCCTGCTCAGCCCGACCGGTTGCGGGGAGACGCGCACGCCGGGAGGGCCGACACCTGTGTCCGTTGGCAGGACCGACGGGACAGCGCCGGCTCCCTCGCAGACTGGGCGCGTGGTCGTGGCGGGCGCCGACGCGACGTTGGGAGACGACGACTACATCTTGAACACCGCAACGATCACCGGTGACACGCTGACGATCTCGGTGTCGTACAGTGGCGGCTGCAGAACGCACGAGTTCACCCTCGTCATCGCCGCGTCGTTCGTCGAGTCGACGCCGGTGCGGCTGCCTGCCGTGCTCCGGCACGACGCGAACGGCGACACGTGCGAAGCATGGCCGACGGAGTCGTACGCCTTTGACCTCGCGGTCGTCAGGGCACGGTACCGCGAGGTCTACGGACCGGGCGCGGGCAGGGTTGCGCTCCAACTCGACGGCGTGCCTGAGGACGGTCTGGTCTACGAATTCACCGCGTAGGCGCGGGTCGTCCTTTCGCGTCGCCGCGCCGTGTCTGGGCGGCAGGGACGCCGGAGACGACACCACACCGTCCTTTCGCAGCCATCCGGCTCGATAGAGGACTTTCACCTTTGAGCTGTCGGGTCTGCTCGGCACACGCGTAGGAGGCACGGCAGCGCCTTGCCACGCCGCTCGCAGAGAGCTGGCCACGCGTGTTTGCAGAGAGCGACGGCCTGACACCGGCTACTTGGACAACGGCGGCGCGATGGGCTGGGCCGGGTCCCGATTGATCAGTTCCTTCAGCTCCTTGCCGGGCTTGAAGTAGGCCACGTGCTTCGATGCCACGTCCACCCGGTCGCCGGTCCTCGGGTTGCGGCCCCTGCGCGGCTCGCGGCGCCGGAGGCGAAAGCTGCCGAAGCCGCGGAGTTCGACCTTCTCCTCGCGGCGGAGCGCCTCGGCGATGCTGCCGAACACGGTCTCGACGATGACTTCGGCACGCTTCTTCGAGAGGTCGGCGATGTCGGCCACCTGCTCGACGAGCGCCGCCTTCGTCAGAGTGCCTTCGGTCACGGGTCGTCTGTCGCCAGAAAGGCGCGGGCTCTGCCGTCCGGCGACACCTCCGGCGGCAGAATGATAGCAGCGGCACGACGGTCAGCGTGGCGACCACGGGGAAGAGTGCGCCGCTGCGGCTGAGGCGGAATGCAGATCGTCTCGCCGCCGCGGTCCCCAGGCAGGCTGCCAATGTGTGCGTGTATGTACCGAAAATGGATCAAGACCCAAGTCCAGTAAAGTGCCCGTTCGTCTTGAGAGGCGGTATACTTTCTGGTAGTGACGACCATCGATTTCGCGGAGACGATCCGGCGTCGGCTTGCGGAAAAAGGCCAATCCAAGTACCGGGCCGCGCTCAACAGCGGCCTGCCGCAAGACGCCATCCGGTCAGTCTTGAACGGGCACGTCCCCCGCCTGAACCGCGTGGAGCAGATCTGCCGCGCCCTCGGTTTGGATCTCTACATCGGTCCGTCGCGGGACGTTCAGGTCGAGGCCGACGGCGCAGAACCGTCCCGCCCGCTGACCCGTTTCGACTCAAGCGTCCAACTGCCGGTGCGGGTGCTGTTGCCGCCGTCGCCGGAGGTCTACCTGATGAAGAGCGAAGAGGCGGATCAGACGAAGCCGGCGCCGGTGGATCTGGACGACCCGCAGGCGTTCTACGCGTTGCTGCACGGCCACTCGATGGTCCCGACAGGCATCGGGCCGGCGGACTTCTGCCTCGTCTCTCCGTGCGCGAAGCTCGAACCCGGTCAGCGGATCTGGCTCCGGGACCGGAAAGGGCGCGAAGGGCTGCGGTGGCTGATCGGGCTGACGGCGACCGCCTACGAGGCGGCCGCCTGGAAGCCGCCCAAGCCGAACGGCCACCAGGACCTGGTCCCCGAGCGGTGGGAGCGCAAGGACGTCGACGACCGCGGCGTCATCCTGGCGGTGTACCGCGGCTGGGTGGTTCCGTCGGACCCGGCGCGCCGGCTTCCCGACTGGCACCCTGGCCCGCTCACGGGTTTGTGGCGGGCGCTGTTCGACGGGCAGCCGGAGCTCGAGGCCGCGGTAGCGGAGCATCTCGAAGAGACGACCTCCTCGTTCAATCGGCGGATCAAGGGCTGGCTCGAGCAGGGTTCGGTCCAGCGCTCCGACATGGAGGATCTGCTGCAGCAGGTCGAGGGCGTGAAGCAGTTGGCGCAGTTGCTGTCCCGGCGATCAGACGCGTCCCGCAACGAACCGGAGCGCGTGGCGAGGAGTTGACCGGCCCACCGGCGGGCGTAGGGGCGAGCAGAGCGCGGTGACGGAGCTTGCCCTCGCGTAACGGAGCGCGCTGGCGACGGCGCGCCAGCCGATTCTTCGTCCTCGACGATCTGGCGGTTCCCTCACCCCCCGCTCGACACTGACGCCCCTCACGAACAGCCACCACCGCGCGACAGTCAGTGGGCGTCGGGCGCGCTAGTGCTAGGCAGCACGAGTCGTCATCGTTCATCGGGCGGCGCCTGCGCGTTGGCGCGGTCGAGCATCGCGTTGATCAGGGAGGTCGCCTTCGCCTTGCCGAGCTTGTCCAGTTCGGGCTCGTCGGGGTCGATGCCGAACTCGCGCGCGAACTCGGGATGCTCCTCCACTAGCTTGGCCAACAACTTCTTCTGCCGGGAGGTGGCCGGCGGGGCCGGCCGCGTGGCTGACGGCTCGGCCTCGTCGGCGTCGGCGGACGGCTCTCGATCTAGACCGAAGAGGGCACGGTCGTCGGGCCGCGTCAGGGCCTGGATCTGCTCCTCGAGCCAGTCGAGGCTGATGTCCGTCTGCGACGTCTGTGCGGCGCGGACGATGGCCCCGATGATGATCTTGCGCCGAGTCTCCCGCTTGCGTTCCGCTTTCGTCTCGTGCGTCTGAAGCTGACGCAGCTGAGCCCCGATCCGCTTGTCGGCATCCTTCGCCCTGGCCGCGATCTCCTGGCGCCGCGTCTTGAGCTGGGCGATCCGAGTCGCCCGTCTTGATGTCTGCATGAGCCGGTATATATCATCGATTCGCGGCGGACGAAAATGTGCAGACGTTACAAGACGAGCCACGAGTTCCCTGGACTCCAGAGCGCCCGCTGAAAGAGCCGAAAAACCCGAAGGGCGCACTTACCGGTTTCGCTGCGCGAAACCGACGTGCGACGAGAGCCTTCGGGCCAAACAGCACGACGCCATGTATTGCCACGTCAACGTGAAGACGGGCAGCCGCGGCACCGGCCAGTCGGCGGCGGCGAAGTACGACTACATCAGCCGCATCGGCAAGTACGGGGCGGCTTGCCAGGACGAGGTGGTGCACCTCGAGTCGGGCTCGATGCCGTCGTTCGCGTCGTCGGACGCGCGGCTGTACTGGGCGGCGGCCGACAGCCACGAGCGGAGCAACGGCCGCCTTTTTCGATCGCTGACGGCGGCGCTGCCCAACTCGCTGGACGCTGCCGGTCGTCTCGATCTGGCGCGGAGCTTCGCGGCGCACGTGACGGGGGGCGAGTTGCCGTACACGCTGGCGCTGCACGCCGGCCTCTCGAAGGAGGCGGGCGTGGCCGACAACCCGCACCTGCACCTGGTGTTCTCGGAGCGGGTGAACGACGGGGTGCAGCGGGCGGCCGAGCAGTGGTTCCGGCGCGCCGCTCCGAAGGGGGGCGATCCGGCGGCTGGCGGCGCGAGGAAGAGCGAGCGCACGAGGCCGCGGGCGTGGCTGGAGGAGACGCGGTCGGCGTGGGCGGCGGCGATGAACCTGGCGTTCGACCGGGCCGGCGTGTCGGAGCGGGTGACGTCGGAGAGCCACGCCGCGCAACTGGCGCGGGCGCGCGAGGCCGGCGATGCGGCCGAGGAGGAGCGTCTTCTGCTCAACCCGCCGTCAGAGCACATCGGGCCGGCGGCGAAGCACCGCTGGGAGGATCGATCTTCGGGGGCGCCGGAGCTGAAGCCGGACCGGTATGCCGCGTACGAGGAGGCGTCGGCTGCGGCTCGCGAGGCCCGGTCGGCGCACGCGCGGAACGCGGCCGAGGCGGCCGAGGCGAGGTCGATGGTCGAGACGCTCGACGCGGAGATCGCAGCGCTGGAGGCGGAGCAGCGGCGAGCCGACGAGGCCGCACGGCGCGAAGCCGACGCACGGCGCGAAGCGGAGCGGCGCCGTGCCGAGGCGAAGCGGGATGAGGAGAGGAAAGCCCGCCGGACGGCTCTCGTCGGTGTGCCCGGGGGCGTGGAGCTGTTCCTCGCGAAGCTGGCCGACCTCGATCCGAAGTGGAACGTGGACGGCAACGACGCAACGACGGGCGGCCACATCGATGCGGCCCTCGACGCCGCCGAGTCGGACGAGATGCGTCTCGGCCGGCTTCGCGGCGTGCTGTCGGACGAGGCGGCCGACGCCCGGTTCCGTCAGCGGCTCGGCAGAGGCGGCAGGCGGTTCGGGACGGCGGATCTCGACGCCGCCGTCGCGGCGGCCGAAGCACTGCGGAGGCGCGTCTCTCGCGTGAGGGAGCTGTTCGCGGCGCCGGGCGGCGATGCGGCGCTCGTCGCAGCCCTCGACCGCCGCAGCCCGTCCTGGTCGCACACGGGAACGCCGGTCGACATCGAGGGGGCGCTCGATGTCGCCGAGCAGAGTCCGGACCGGCGGCAAGCGGCAACCTGGGAGCACCGGGTGGTGCTCGAGGCGGAACAGGTGTTCCCGGATGTACCGAGCACGGGGTGGCGGCGAACGGGCGAGGCGTTCCACGAGCTCACCGAGACCGGCCGGCCGGCCAGGCGGCTCACGCGGACGCTGTCGGATCGCGCGCGCGTTCTCGCCATCGCGGCCGAGCGGCCCGAGCCGCCAGCGTCACCGGGCCTGGTGAAGCGGCTCTTCGAGTGGGTGCGGGAGCGAGTCGAAAGGCTGCTGGGCAGGCTTCGCCCGTCGAAGGCGGCGCACCGTCAGGAGCGTTCTTCGGGCGGCGATGCCGAGCCGTCGGGGGCCGCCGCGGCCGAGGCGGAACGGGACGAGCAGGACCTGGCCGGCCGGTTGATCGCCTCAGCCAGGACGGCCGCCCGGCAGTGGGGGAACCCCACGCCGGCCACGGACACGCTCATCTCCGCCGCGGCGTCGATCGGCGCCCGGCGGGAGACGACGGCGGCTCAACGGGCGGTCCTCGCTCAGATCAACTGGGAGACGGCGCCCGTGGTCACTCGCTCGACCGAGGACGCCGGATTGAGACACCGCTGCCTGATTCGGCGGATGGCGGCGGCCGACGAACGCCATCGCCGGGCCCTCGGCGAGTGGAGCGCCCTGCCGCGGCGGCGGCGCTGGTTTACGGCCAGGCCGGAACGAGAGAGTATCCGCCCGCCGAGCGGGCAAGACGTCGCGGTTGCTCGCGGCGAGCTGTTCGGCGTCGTCCGGGCGGCCATGGCGGCCGAGCTCGAGCGGGTCATGCCGAGGCCGCGGCCGCCCTCGGAGCCCGCCCGACCCCGGCCGGCCGAGACCATGCGGCGCCACGATGCGCCCTCGCCGCCTTCGAGGGCGCCGCTCCGGAGCGATGGCGAAGTCGCGCGTCCCGCCGAGGGGAGCCGCCCGGTTCGGGCTCCGATCCGCGACACGTCGCCCAGGCCGGAGCCGGCAACGTCGCCGCCCTGGCGCCCGCCGCGGCGGGACCGGGGACAGGAACCGAGCCGCTGATCGATACCCGCGACAACTCGGACGGGTCCTGCCCGGCGGCGGCCCGGTCCCGCTCCGCGCCGCCGGCCGACGGCTGAGAGCGCCGCCAAGGCCTCGTCCCGACCTCCGGAGACCCGGCCCGGAGGGGTGCACAGCGGGAAGGCTCGCGGGCGGGTACCATCGACCCATCATGTGACCCGACCCCTTGCCCCTCCGCCCCCGGTCCACCCGGCCGCCTGTCCTCGACAGGCGGCCGGAGCGGGAAAAATTTGCGCGCGCTATGCGCGCTTTTTTTTGCCCCGCTGTGCGGGGCAACGACGAAGACCACGACCGGCAAGGGGCCGCCACGAACCTCCCCAGGAAGGAGAACGCGAAATGAACGAACGCCTGCGGAACGGCGTCAGCACGCTGAGCAACGCCGAGCTGCACGCCAGCCCAACGGCGGCCGGACCCCCGACGCGATGCTCGACGAGTGCCGCGCGGTGCAGGCCCTACCCCGCGAGAGCGCCGGCGAGCTCGCGCGCATCGACGGCGTGACGCCCAGGGCCCGCCCGCGCTCCGCCAGGTCCTCGACGGCGGCCCGAACGAACGCCAACGCCCTCGGCCGCGCCCACCTCCAGCGCACCACGAGCCGCACGCTCGAGCCCGACACCCAAGGCAACCGTCCGATGACCCGCTGATCCACCGGGCGCACGCGCCCCAACCAAAACCTACACCCCGAACTGCCGCGCGTAAGTAACGCACGCGAAGCGTGCGCGCGCCCCGCCACCAGCCCGCGGGGACCGCCGTTCGGCCCGTAGACCCCGACCACCCATCTCGACCCCCGGTAGGAACACCGTCCGTCACTCGGCGCGGCCGGCGGGGCGGTCCCGTCCGCCGCACAGCCCCCGAAGAGAGGAGAACCATGTCCGAACGAACCGTTCAGCGGGTCGGCGCCAAGGTCGTCGTCCGCTCCATCGACAACGCCGGCTGCACCATGCGCGCGTTGACCGTCACCTCCAAGCTGCGGCTGCAGGGCTCGGCCCTCGCCGCCGCGCTCGCCAGGCCCGACGTCCTGTCCGCGCTCGCCGACGTCAGTTGGCGCACCGGCGCCGGGCACGTCACCGGCGTGTCGGTCGTCTGCGGCGAGCCCGAGCCCGAGATGACCTCGCTGCGGAAAACCCCCACCGGCGCACCGGCCGAGGGCGAGGTGGTCTGGCAGGGCAGCGACGGCGCCCTCGACCAGCACCTCGACGAGTTCATGCCCGAGGGGCCGCAGCGGGCGCGCCTCGACTGGAAGGACCTCGCCAAGTTCGCCCCGGACGGTGACGACCCGCGCGCGACGCCGATGCCGGCAGACCGGGTAACGCTCAGACGCCCGGGCCGGGTGTCCAGCCGGCGCGGCTTCTTTCGTCCGCCGCTCCCGGTCGACACCGTCGCGCGCATCTTCGAGCTCCGCAACGAGGGTCTCAGCTTCAAGAAGATCGGTAAGGCCCTCGGCATCGCCGCGTGGACCGTCTCGCGCTACGTCCGCAGTTTCGAGGAGGGAGACCGATGACGAGCGACGTTCAGCACCCCCGGTGCGGCCGGTAAGGCGCGCTGACGGCGAGCCGGGACCCGCTCGACAACCTGCTCGACGAGGCGGCGGAGAAGGAGGCTGACGACGCGCGAGGCGCTGGCGATGCTCGTCGAGCGTGAGGTCGCCCGCCAGGACGAACGCCGGGTTCCGTCAACCCGCTCGACCCCGCCCACGTCGCCGCTCGCGCATCACCCGGAGAATCTACGCCCACGGGGAAGACCGCTGACTGCGGCAACGTGCGAGCCGACGCAGGACTGCTCGCACGATCCGATCATCGACCCGATGGCCGCTGGCGCCATCGACGACCGCCCGCGGATCCGCAACACCCCCGCGGGCGGGAGGCTCTTTCGGCCCACCCGCCCCACCCCGCTTGACGACACGACCAGGGGAGCCTCGAACAACATGCCGCAACCAGCCGCGACCTCCGGCCGGCTCGTTGGCCGCGTGCACGTCAGGCCGGGGAGGCGGGAACGCATCGGTTCGGTCGTGGTCAGGGCTCTCGATGCCCGCCACGCCCCGTTGCGCTGCTTCGGCATCGGGAGCTTGCTCCGGGTTCGCTTCCGCGAGGTAGTCGGCCCAATCGTCCATGAGCCGACGCCGACGCTCGAACAGGTCCGAGCGGGCGTAGGCCGCCTCCACCTTGTTCTGGACCACATGCGCCAGCGCCGCCTCGATGACCTCGCGCGGATGGTCCGTCTCCTCGGCCGGGAGGCTCTTTCGGCCCACCCGCCCCACCCCGCTTGACGACACGACCAGGGGAGCCTCGAACAACATGCCGCAACCAGCCGCGACCTCCGGCCGGCTCGTTGGCCGCGTGCACGTCAGGCCGGGGAGGCGGGAACGCATCGGTTCGGTCGTGGTCAGGGCTCTCGATGCCCGCCACGCCCCGTTGCGCTGCTTCGGCATCGGGAGCTTGCTCCGGGTTCGCTTCCGCGAGGTAGTCGGCCCAATCGTCCATGAGCCGACGCCGACGCTCGAACAGGTCCGAGCGGGCGTAGGCCGCCTCCACCTTGTTCTGGACCACATGCGCCAGCGCCGCCTCGATGACCTCGCGCGGATGGTCCGTCTCCTCGGCTGATGGGGTGGACGCCTCCTCTCAACGGCATCGCAATGTGCCAAGGTGGAGCTGTTGTGACGCACCACCTGGAGGAGGAGGCATCCAATGGAACACGCTACCATCATCGGCATCGATCTGGCGAAGCGCAGTTTTCAGCTTCACGGTACCCGGGCGGACGGGTCGGTTGCCTTCCGCAAGAAGCTGAGCCGGGACAGGTTGCTGAAGTTTGTGGCGTCGCATCCTCCGTGCATCGTCGCGATGGAGGCGTGCGCGAGTTCGCACCACTGGGGCCGCGAGATCGGGAAGCTCGGCCATGAGGTGAAGCTGGTTCCGCCGATCTACGTCAAGCCGTTCGTCAAGCGGCAGAAGAACGACGCGGCTGACGCGGAGGCGATCTGCGAGGCGGCCTCGCGGCCGACGATGCGCTTCGTGGCCGTGAAGGCGCAGGAGCAGCAGGCCCAAGGCATGCTGTTCCGGACACGCGATCTGCTGGTTCGCCAGCGCACGCAGACGATCAACGCGCTGCGGGGACACTTCGCGGAGTTCGGCGTCGTGGCGCCGCAAGGGCCGGCACACGTCGAGCGGCTGGCGGAGGCGATTGAAGATGCCGATTCGGGGCTGCCGGGCCCGGTTCGGGAGCTGGGCGCGCTGCTGTTCGTTCAGATCGCCGAACTCGACGAGAAGATCGCGGAGCTCGAGCAGGAACTGCGTGACCGGGCGCGTGACGACGAGCAGACGGTGCGGCTGATGAGTGTCCCCGGAATCGGGCCGCTGTGCGCGATGGCGATCCAGGCCTTCGCGCCGCCGATGGAGAGCTTCCGGCACGGCCGGGACTTCTCCGCCTGGTTGGGCTTGGTTCCGCGGCAGAACTCGACCGGCGGGAAGCCGAAGCTCGGCAGGATATCGAAGATGGGTCAGCGCGACCTTCGGCGGCTGTTGGTCTCCGGCGCGATGGCGACAGTCAGCTGGGCGGCGCGGCGCGGCACGAAGGACCCGTGGCTGGCCCGGATGCTGGCGCGCAAGCCGCGCATGCTGGTCGCCGTGGCGCTGGCCAACCGCATGGCGCGCATCGCCTGGGCGTTGATGACGAACAACGAACACTACCGCGCACCGGCCGTCACCGCCTGAGTACAAGAAGCCGGTTCGTCACCGTCGGGAATGCGAGCAGGTCGAGAGGGATGGTAAGGACAAACGGTCATCGGGACGGGGTCGGGAAAACCAGAGAATGGGTGAGTGCCTTCGAGCACACTCGGCCGATTTTGGACCCGACCCGCGTATCTCCATACGGGCCCGCGGCGCGTGAGAATGCCGCAACCAATGAGGCCGGACACACGACAGCACCTGACCGCATGCACCGAGCCATCTGCAGGAATGAGCTCTTTCCCGAAACAAGGAGACGCTGTCGGTGTGCTCGAAGCGTGCTTACCGCGCGCACGGTCACCCGCGGCCGTCAACCCGCTGACGCGAGTCCTCCGCTCCGCTCCGGCCCTTCGGGTGACTGCCGCGGCCGACCGTGCGGGAAGCCCTTGCGGGCCAGCCGGAAGGCTGGCCCCCGTTCCACAGAATCAAACACGGGACTTCGACGCGCCGCTCCGCTGTCGCGGAGAACCGGTGCAGGAACTCGAAAGCGCCCACGTGCAGAACGAGAAGACTGAGAAAAAAGCGCTTGCATTCGCGGAGGCGTCCACACACGCCCAGTCCCGGAACGACGAGCGGAAGCCATGGGGCACGGCCACCGTGCTCAGGCAACTCAAGTATTCGCAATAGGTTGGAAATGCCGCCCGCGCATGTTCCCCTGTCGCCTGCCGCGACACTGGCATGGAGCGCCCACATGTGCTCTCGCGTCATGCCGTCCATTACCTTCCCGCACAGCAATCAGGTGATGGAATACTCAGTCACGGGTCTTGACGCAGGACGCGCCGTCCTGAAGGCATCGCGAATTCTCCGCCCCGGTTCGGTCAATTCCCCACGATCGCAGCTCGCAAGGACGCCCTCGCCATTTGCGAACGGCAGATCGAACCAATCGGGAAACGCAAGCACGTCGACAGACATCGATAGTCCGTCCATCCGGGATCGGATGTCGAACCGCCTCAGGCCATCGCGTGCCTGGGCCAAGCAACCCGGCAGGTCAGCCGCTTTGCAGTAGCGAGCCGGCGCCATGACGAAAAGCGAAACATGGCGGGCATCCATCACGGGGCGATGTCGGAGCGGTAGCCTGTCCCTGTGCATCCGGCAGAAGACATATGCGGCACCATAGCCAACAACCTGCCGCACTGCTTCAGACGGATCGTTGCTCCGCCACTTCAGCTCGACCAGGCGCGCGTGCCGACTGGGCCCGCTCCAGTGCACGAGATCGACGTTCCTGCGCCTATCCAAGAGAGAATCGCCAATTCCCGATGCGGTGGGACACTGATTGAACCATCCGTGCATGTGTCCCCTCGCGGCGAGCATGGCGACGGCTTTCTCGAGCATCGTCTCCTCGGACGTGTTGTGGGCACTGATGTGGGTTGCTCGTCGGAGTTCCCAGAGCCGCTTGGACGTCGACGCCGGGTTTGGGCAGTTGGCCTCCATGCGGCGGTAGATTTCGCCGATGTCATCCAGGCTCTTCGTGCTGTCGAACAGACTTGCCATCTGTCTCGAAAAATGGCTACCGCACTCGGTCGGTGAATCCTGTCACGTCCCGGTTGCTCCGGTACACGTCGCTCCGCACATCAGCCTGGGCACGTTCAACGCGGGGTTCGGCCAACTGACGCGCGAATGTCAAACCTACCTTCTCTCTGGGCCGCTCTACCTGGCGGCCTTCCGGTCGGTCCGCCGTCTTCGACGGCACCGGATTGGCGCGAACACGGTCCGGATGACCGCCCGCCAGCGTCGTCACGCCACCGCGGACAGTATACCGTGCAGCGCCCCCCGCCGCCTTCCGGGTCGCTGACGCCGCAGGCGCACCTTGCCGGGTCGGAAACGGATCATCGAGTCGTTGGCGCACGTCGTGGGTGGCAACCTGACTGAACCGAGGCGCCTACGCTCGCTCGGACCTGTTCGGGCGCCACCGCCACCTGCTGAACGACTGGGCGACGTATCGCCAGAGTCCGGCCAGGCCCCATCAGCGTCCTGTCGTCGTCGATGCAGTCCCCGAGTGCCTCACCAAGCGGCGATAGAGCCACGCTGACTTCACCGGGCCACGGAGCCAAACTTGCCCACGTCGATAAACACGTCCGTCGCAAAGGCCGGAAGCTTCGCGAGCCCCAAGTCCGCATGGACCGTGTGAATCTCAGTTTGCCACTCAGCACGGCTCGTGGGGCCGCCGACCTCGGCGTCGCCGACCAGATACAGGAATACCAGCCGCGCCGGGATGCCGTTGAGCCGGTCCAGGAGATACGCGTGGGCCAACCGATTGGCGTACTGATAGAAACACTTCCACCAGTGGCGGCAGTCGTGCCCACTCGGCACGCCGAGGCCCTGAGCCGTCTCTTCCAGGGATGCCTTGATTCGCCCGCGACTGGATTCTGCGGACGCAGCCATCGGCCTTGAGTAAAGCTCGTTGATGTGCGCCTTGGCCTCGACGAGGATCACTTCACCGGAGAGTGCGCGACCGAGCGCGTCCCACTGCGGTCCCCGGCGTGGCCAGAAGGACGCCAAAGGACGCGTAGGGAGCTCGATGCTCAGAAGATCCAAGAAGGCCTGATCGCGGTACTCAGCGAAGTCATCGGCACGAAGGGGAGAGCGCCAGTCGATCCGGCCAAGGCCGATCCGCTGATCGAACAACTCAGGTGAGTCGTTGACAAGCCGCTGCAGCCAGTGCTGGCTGCCCTTCTTGCCCGGCTGCTGACGAACGCGTCCCATCGCAAGGCGGCAGTGTAACTGGATAGGCCTCGGACCGCTAGCCTGGACTCACGAGGTGTTCAGCATGGGCGCAGTTCGGGTCGGCGTTGTTCAGGCCCGGCGAGCAAGCAGGCGCCAGGTCCGGGCCAGCAGCCCGGCTATCCGGCGTGCTACCCATTGCTCCCACGAGCGAGGCCCTTCGCCGTCGCGTCTTCCTGCCAGCAGCTCGACTATCCGGCGTGCTACCTGTTGCTGCAAGCCGTGGTCGCGGGCGGCAGCGTAGGCGGCGTACGCGCGCTTCTCGGCCGTCAGCCCCTCCACGTGCGGCTCCAGCGCGCGGGCGCGGCAGGCCTCCGCCTGGTAGCTGTCCCGCATCATCCCGGTCATGCTCGTCGCCGCATGGTTGCGGTAGTAGTAGACGGGTCAGGCAGGGGTTCGATACGTTGCCCGGCGACCATCAGGCGGTTGAACAGCTCCAGGTCCTCGAGCCCGAGCCCGTAGTAGCAGCCCGAGGTAGAAGTCGGTTCGCCGAGCCCTGCTGTTCAGGCCGCTTGGCGATGAGTAATTGAGCCGACGGGCGCCGGCGGTGTCCATTTGAGGCCCCAGGGACGCGTCAGACGCCCCCAGTGGTCGATCAGGCGGTCGATCAGGCGGAAAATCGCCGAAAAAGCCCGCCCCTGCAGGCTCCGGGGCGTACCGATGCCGGTCTGGCGCCGCAGGAGCATCCCGATGTTGCAGGCAGCCGCCTGGATCAGCACCCGCTTGCGGACATTCTCGTGACCGCGCACAAACACCCGACGCATGCCCCCCGTCTCATACATGTGCGCGAAAGTACGCTCCACCATCTCGCCCCGGCAGCGTTGCAGGCGACGACCCCGCCGCCCGTGCACACGCCGCCGGTTCGCATACAACGCCTGCTGCGCAGCACGCTTCGCCGGCGGCGTCTCTCCCGTCTTCTTGTCCTGCCAGACGCGCCGGCCGCGCTCGGGCTCCGATACGTAGCTCCGAACCCCGACCTCGCCGAGAGCCACCAGCGTCTCGTCGCTGTGATACCCCTTGTCAGCGACCAGCTCTTCGACCCCTCGACCGTCCGGCTGCACCAACTCCACCTGCTCGGCCGCCGCGGTCAGCGTCTCCGGCAGCGTGGCCGTATCGCCGTCCGATGCATCCTGCACCGTCACCGACACGATGGCCCCCGTCTCCATGTCGACCCCGTGCTCGACCTTGTGAGCCAAGTGCGTCCGGCCGTCCTTCATCTTCGCGATCTTCGCGTCCGGGTCCTGCGGCGATTGCCAGTCCTTGTTCGACGTCTTCTTGTTCTTGCGAGACCGGTCGAACCGAGCCAGATCCGCCCGCGTCGGGGTCTCCACCCCAGACGCCTCCGCCAAGCGCCGAAGGAACGCTTCGTAGCTTTCTCCCGTGTCCCGCCGCTCGATGCTCCGCATCGCCGCGTTCGCTTCCAGCGTCGTCGCATCGACGCCCACCGTCTTCCCCTTGACCAGACCCGCCGCCGACAACTGCTCGAGAACCCACGTGAATACCGCCTCGTGCGTCTCGTCGTCGATCAGACGACGCGTCCGCGACAGCGTCGAGTGGTCCGGCGCCGCCTCGGTCACATCCAGGTCCAGGAACGACCGCAGGCTCAGAGAGTCGGCCACCCGCCACGCAATCCCACGCTCCGAAGACAGACCCTCGAAGTAGCCGATGAACAGCATCCGGAAATACCGCCCAGGACGCAGGCTCGGCCGCCCCATCCGCGTCGCGTAGAACACCGCGCACAGCCCCTCGACGAACGCGTCGAACCCGGCCTCGTCCAGAACCCGGTTCAGACGCTCGAAGAACGGATGCCCCGCGTTCGTCGGCAAATCCGCCGTCGTCACCCACAGCGGCGCCCCTGGTCGCGCGGCCGGTTTCTTGCCCATCGCCATAGCTGTTCAGTCTACGGGCTCGATCGCGCCCAGGCCAGGCCCGTTCCCCGACTTTCACCACGGGCTGGTAGACATCGGTGAAGCCGCCCACGGCCTCGAAGGCGTCGCGGTGCACCAGAGCGCAGGCATCGCCCACCACGTTGCTGATGTGGCTCCAGGCGCGCGCGGCGCCCAGGAAGCGGATGGTGGCGTCGTGCGACGCGGCGTCGGTGCGCGGGTCGCCGTCGCCGGTGAAGCTGATGCTGGCGGCCGGCACGCAGTCGGCGCCCGAGAAGTGCGCGGCGCGCACCAGCCGCGAGACGGCGTCGGGAAACAGGACGTTGTCGTCGTCGAGGAACAGCAGCCACTCGCCCTCGGCTGCCGCCGCGGCGGCGTTGCGGGCGGCGCCCAGGTAGCGGTTCTCCTGGCGGACGACGCGCCAGCCGCGCGGGGCGAAGTCGGCCTCGACGGCGTCGAGCGCGGCGCGGGCCGCCGGGCTCTCGCTGCCGTCGTCGACGAGGACGGCGTGCAGATTGCCGTAGTCCTGGGCGAGCACGCTGTCGGCGGCCATGCGCAGCAGCGCCGGACGCTCGTGGTGGACGAGGCAGACGGTGACCCGCGGCGTCGCCGCGGTCACGGCCCGTGCGCGGGCGGCGAAGCCTTCGGCGGCGGCGGCGAACGGGGCGGTCTGCGCGTGCCAGCGCTCCCAGACGTCGAGGGCGGCGGCGAAGTCGCGGCGCGGCCGGACGGCGCGCGGCGGCGCGGCGGCCAGCTCGGCGAGCCGGTCGCCGAGGGAGATGTGGTCGGGCGCAACCAGCGCGCGGTCGTGGTCGGCAGGGTCGACCAGCTCGGGGGTCCCGCCGGTGGCGGCGGCCACGAACGGAATGCCGGCCTGCAGGCACTCGGTGACGGCGATCGAGGCGTTCTCGAGCAGCGACGGGATGACGGCCAGCCGCCCGGGTTCGGCCGCCAGGTAGGCGACCGCCTCGGTGGCCCCGTACCCGGTGAGCCTGCGCACCTCGCCCGGCCAGCCGGCCGCGGCCCGCTCGATGAACGTCAGGGCGTCGAAGTTGCCGTCCAACTTGCCGAGGAACGTGATGCGCGCCGGGGCCCGCCCTTGGCGCGCCAGCCGCGAGACGGCGTCGGCGAACAGCACCAGCCCCTTGCGCGGCTCCAGCCGGCCGAAGAAGACCACCTCGCGGAGCGGCGCGCCGTCGCGCGCCGCGCGGGCGGCCGCGGCGGCCGGGTCCGGGTCGGGCGCCGGGAAGACGTTGGGCCAGACGAACGCGCGCGCCGGCAGGTCGTAGCCGGCGTCGCGCATCCAGTCGAGCAGGTGTGCGCTGCCGCAGATGACCGTGTCGGCCAGCTCGACGCTGCGGCGCTCCATGAACACCCAGCCGAGCTGGGCCTCCGTGGAGACGAGTTGGCGATTGCCCTCCAGCGACCAGAGGGTGGGCGACGAACCCTTGACCACGAAGTGCGTCGTCCCGAAGTCGAGGCCGAGATGCTTGGCCAGCAGCGGGCCGTAGCCGAGCCCCTGCCACTCGGAGACGTGCACGATGTCGAACGGCCGCTCGCGGGCGCGCAGCCAGTCGAGCAGGGCCCAGGTGGGCGCCGGCACGCGCATGAGCGGCTTGGTGTCGCCGGGCCGGGGCGCAATGGGCTCGAAGGCGACGCCGAAGCCGGCGTAGAGGTCGCGGGCGGCGGCCATCCGCTCCGCGTCGGCGGCGTTGGCGTTGACGTAGGCGATGACCACCTCGTGGCCCCAGGCGGCCAGCATCCGCGCCACGTGGTGGTAGGCGGTGCCGATGCCGCCGTTCTTGATCGGGCCGAGGATGTCCAGCGTCGCGATGCAAATCCGCTTGAGTGACGCGGGCGTTTCGCTCGGTGCCTGCTCCAGGTCGGTGTCGAGCGTCGCCCAGAAGGCCGCGACCCGGCCGGCATCCGTTGCAGTACGCGCCTCGCTCACGTCTTGCGCGCGCCGCTCGCCGCGGCCTTTCGCCCTCGACGCGCACGGCGAGCCGCGCAGTGCTGGTCTGCCAACTCCACGTACTTCATCAGTCGTCGGCCTCCTCGGTGCGGGCTTGGATCGCGTCGATGGCCAGTGCCCGCAGTTCGCGGATATCGGCCTGCACGTCCGCTCGCAACTCGCGGATGTCCGTCTGCACGTCTTCTCGCACCTGGCGGATGTCGGCCTGCATCTCGGCGAAGCGCGTGCTCGTCGAGCACGTCCCGGCGGCGACAGTCGCGGTGATCGCCCCGGCCGCCACGAGAATCGTGATCCGGTCGCCTCATATCGTAGGAATCTACCCTACCATTCTCCTGGTCGATCCGGCGCGCCAGCCAGCCGCTGCGGTCACCCGAACTGGGGCGTTCGCGACCTGCGCGCGGTGCCGGAAGCGAGACTTCCTCATCGACGAGGCCGGTCTGGTCTGCCGGTGTGCGTGGAGCAAGAGGACCGGACGAGCTGAGGTAGGGCGCGGTCAGGTCTTGGGCGCCGGCCACGTCGGTCTCAGCCGGCAGGTCCGCGCCCGCGAGCCGGTCCGATCGCAGACCCCATGTTCGGCGGCGGACCGCAGCCTCGGTGCGGCTGAGGCGCAACGCGAGCCCGAGCAGCCGCCGGTCACCATCCTGGGCATCGAGGGCGTCGGCCAAGCGGACGGCGGCGTCCTCACTCGGCATCCAGCGACGGGGCATGGCGGGAGTCTACTACTTGTCGGCGGCCCGCCGCCGTGCGGCGCCAACGTGGATCTCGATGTCAACCGCCTGGGGGATGCCACGCCGCTGGCCTCACCAAGAAGCGCACCGACGTTCGTCGGACCGCTGCTGGCGAACACGCATAGGTGATCTCTGCGAGCGACATGTCAAGGGCTGGGCGCCTCCTTCCGCTTCGCTCCGGCCAGGGTGACACTCGCGCGGCTTCAGGTCGATTATGACCGTCCGTATCCGTCCGGTCATCGACGACTGGCCGGCGTCGACATCACTTCGGCTTGGGGCGACGATGCCACGGACGACGTGACGTGTGGGCTGTCCGTCGCCCTCGGACGGAGCAGGGTTCAGACCAAAGCGTCGACGTGCGTCTGGAGGGTTTCCCGGAGTGGGCCGAGACGGTCGATCGCCCAGTTGCGGACGTCTGGCCAGCGGTCTCGCTCCTCGACACGGACGTCCTCCCGAAAGTAGCACGCGATCCGGTTCGCTCTTCTCGTCTCCAGACGCTCCCACTGCAGCTCCTCGCCGAACTGCTTTTCGATTTCCTCCCGCTGCTCCGTCAGCGCATCAAAGCGCCGGGCCGCTTGGTCCGGATCCCGAGCGTCGACGTAAAGTTCGATACGGAATCTCTGCGGGGCGCAGAAACCCGCACTGTAGATCACGCCAGCCTTCCCGGCCGGCAGGGCGAGCCAGTTTGTCGCCGGTGGCATTCGGTCCCCGATCCAAGTTGCATAACGTGCTTGGAAAGCCGTGAGGAACTCGACCCAAAAGTCTCGGTAGGCGGCCTGAGTATCGGTGAGCTTCTGGACCTTGCGGACGTGTCGTGCCCACTTGTCCGGCTGAACAATCACATTGAGCTCAAGCGCGACGGGCGAATCGGCAGGCAGACCTTCAATTCGCCAGAGCTTGAGCTCGATGCCGAAGAAACTAACCGATTCCAGGCTGTTTGCGTTTAGCCATGACAGCGCGGATCGATGCTCCGGGCGAAACGTCTCTGCGATCAGCACGGCATGGCGCGCTTCAAGGCCGGCCGCGTAGGTGATGATCTTCCCCAGATGGTCATGGTCCGTGTCGCCAATCAAATTCTCAACCACAACGCGTTCGCCCGTGTTCCGTTCGCTAAGCAGGAGGTCAGCGGCGAAGGTACCGACTGCGACCTCCTGTTTCTCAAGCTCCAGATCCATCCCGAGCGCCTCGCTGAGGTAATCGGGGTTTCCGGCCAGAAACGGCGTAAGCTCGCGTGCTTCGTCCGACCAGACCTCGCGGACTGCAACGCTGACTGGCCGAGCGATAGCTGTCGTCATCGTAGCCTCTCCGCGAACAGGACGACGGGATCGACCACCCCGCCCGCTCGTCTCGCCTCCAACCCAGTTCCTCCGGTTGCACCTGTATACTGGATGCTCCGTGTGGCGTGGCTCACTACGCCTCCAGCATATCACCTGATGGCGTCACGGTGGATCGACCTGCTCAAGGGCAAGAAGCACCTGCGTCTCGTCTCCGGCGGGAGCCCGCCACCACGCGCGAATCCGAGTGCACCGACCGGTCCGGCATGACCGGGCAGTCGACAGATGCACTCGAAGTGCTACCGCCATTCGTGAAGGGGACTGCGCGGCCGACGACGACGGCGAGCAGCTGACCGTGACGGTGGAAAGAGCGCCGCTTCGCCCCTGGGGCTGATGCCGCAACCGCGGTCGTTCTGCAGCGCGGTGAATCTGGGGGGCGTGTTTACCGGGTAGGCACGGGGGTGGTCACGAACGCGGCCCATCGGTCCATCAGCACGCGACGCTGGTCGAACAGATCGCTGCGCGCGTAACTCCGCTCGACAGCCCCGCCCACCACGTGGGCAAGGGCCAGTTCCGCGACGTCCCTCGTCGCCCCGGACCGCTCCGCCGCCCACGTGCGGAAACTCGACCGGAAGCCGTGAACGTCCGCATCCGTCCCCGTCGCGCGCCGCAGCGCAATGACCAAGGTGTTGCTGTTGAGCGGCCGCCCGCCCATGCCAGGGAAGATCAGCGAGTCGGCCGCGCCGCTAGAATGCGCCCGCATGCCCTCCAGCACGGCCACAGCCGCATCCGACAACGGCACCCGATGTTCCGCCCCGGCCTTCATCCGCGAGGCCGGTACGCGCCACTCCCGCGTCTCAAGGTCGACCTCGCGCCACCTCGCCCCGCGAGCCTCCCCCGACCGTACCGCCGTCAGCGCCGTGAAGCGGATCGCCGCCTTGACCACCGGGCCGGCCCCGGAAGCGTCGACCGCCGCCAGCGCCGCGGGAACGTCCGCATACGGTAACGCCCGCCGATGCTCGCGGGCCTTCGGCGTCTTCGGCAAGGCCGCGTCGATCACTTCGCCCGCCGCGTTCACGTCGACATGGCCGAGCGCTTGCGCCGCGGCCAGCACGCCCCGGACCCAACCGCGCAGGAGCTTGCCGGTCGCTGGCTTGTCGCGGTAGACCGGCGCGAGCACCGAGAGCACCGCCGCCCGGTCGATCTGGTCGACGGGCCGACCCATCAGACGCGCCGCGTAGCGCGCCAGCGTCCGCCGCCGCGTCTCTCGGGTCCGGCCGCGCCACTGGCCGCCTCGCTCGACCTTGGCGGACACGGCCGCGAACGTCGGCACGGTCGACACGCGCCCGGACGGGTCGCCGCCCCGCTTCGCCGTCAATCGGTTGTCGTGCGCCCGCTCACGAGCCTCCGACAGCGTGACGGCCGGGTACGTGCCGATGCTGATGTCGCGCCGCTTCCCCTGGACGTGAAGCCGTTGAACCCATCGCTTGTTGACCCGGCCCGTCCGGCCCCTGGCCACGACCAGGTACACCGTGTCGCCCGCCCGATAGCGGCCCGGCTTCCGCAGCGTCTCGGCCCGCTTGGCGGTCAGCCTCTCCATTGGCCCAGCCTCCTGGACCGAAATGTTACACCCACGGTACAACCACAATCAAGTCCCGGATTCGGGCGGATCGCCCCGGACCGGCACGGACCCGATAGACGGGTAATTCTCCGCTATTGCGCCGTAAAACCGCGCATTTTGGACAGATGCGGACTGACACGGACCAGCACAAGCGTTAAGGCAACGCGAACACGTAGATCGCGTTGCCGCTCGGGGGCGCGTAAATCTCCGGGCTGAGCGAAGCCGAGACGACCCGGAACAGGCCGAGGCCGGTCGGGACCGCGACGTATTGCCTGCCGTCCACCGCGTAGGTGATCGGGTAGCCGTGGCCCGCGCTGCCGAGGCGCCGCTCCCAGAGGATCTCGCCGGTCTCGACGTCGAACGCCCGGAAGTAGCGGTCGAGGTCGCCGACGAACACCACGCCGCCGGCCGTCGTCAACGCCGACGTCAGGAACAGGGCGCGCTGCTGGTGGCTCCAGCGCTCTTCGAACGTCCGCACGTCGAAGGCCGTGAGCCTGCCGATGTTCCCGTCCGATCCGGGCATCGGCCGCAGCTCGGCGATGCCCGCCTCGGTGCCGCTGCCCTCGACCATCTCCACCGGCCGGCCGGTCAGCGTCATGCACGCCTGGACCAGCGGGAAGATGACCGCAGCGGTCTCGGGACTGTAGGCCGACGCCATCCAGTTGCGGCCGCCGAAGTAGCCGGGGCAGGCGGGCACGGGATCGCCGACTTGCGCGTCGCGGATGTCCTGCCGGTAGGTGACGCGCCCGGTGTCGCGGTCGATCGAATCGAAGATGTCCTGGTAGACCATCTCCCTGACGTCGAGAAACCGCCCGTCGTCGCGGCGCAGCTTCCAGAGCAGGCCGTCCTTGCCGGCCGTCAGCAGCAGGGGGTCGCCGTCGACGTCGATCAGCATGCGCTCGTAGACGCTGTCGAGGTCGAGCGTTTCGCCCGGCACGTGCTGGAAGAACCACGCCACCTCGCCCGTCCGCGGGTCGAGCGCCAGCGTCGAGTTCGTGTACAGCGCGTCGTGGGTCGTCGACATCCCGCGGCTGGCGGCCACCCACGGCTTCGCCTGCGCCGTCCCGATGTAGAAGAGGTCCAGGCCGGCGTCGTACGCACCGGGTATCCACATGTCGGCCCCGCCCCGCAGGTGCGGCGGGATGTCGCCCCAACTGCCGTTGTTGGGGTCGCCCGGCTGGGCGATGGTCGACGTGCGCCAGAGCTCGGCGCCGGTGTCGGGGTCGTGGCCGGTGATGAAGCAGCCGGCGTCGGTGAACCGTTCGCAGCCGTTGATGCCGCTGACCACGACGCCGTTGGCGATGACCGGCGCGGAGGTGTGCGTGAACCCCTGCGTGTAGTCGGCCTTGGTCGTCTGCCAGACCTGCTCGCCGGTGCGCATGTCGATGGCGACGATCGACGCGTCGTACGCCGCGAGGAAGACCTTGTCGCCGTAGAGCGCCAGGCCGCGCGTCGCGCCGGTGCCCTTGAGCGCGTCGGGCGGATAGCCGTAGCGGTACTCCCAGATCAGGTCGCCCGTGGCCGCGTCGATGGCCTGGACGACGTTGCCGGGGTTCGCCAGGAACATGACTCCGTCGTGCACGAGCGGCGCGGTCTGGTTCTGGCCCTCGCGCATCGCGAGCACCCAGGCCAGCTCGAGCTCGCCGACGTTCCCGCGCGTGATCTGGTCGAGCGGGCTGTAGCCCTGGTTGTCGCGCGTTCGCCGCCAGGCCAGCCAGTCCTCCGCGGGCGGCTGCCGGAGCAGCTCGTCGGTGACCGCCGTCAGCTCGGCGGCGCCGCTGTCCCGAAAGCGGGTCGTGCCGGTCTGGGGCGCCGCCGGCCCGAACCCCATCGCGTCCAGCACCGACGGGTCCACCGCGCCGAGACCCCGAATCAGCTCGGCGATCTCCCGATAGGTTTCGGCGCCGAGCTCACCCTCCCGGCCGGGCGGCATCTCGGCCTGGAGGTACTCGGCCAGCTCGTCATCGGAACGCGCGCCCCACGCGCTGGTGAAGCTCGTCCCGGTCAGCGCCGGACCGTGGGCGCTGCCTTCCAGCCGCGCGCCGTGGCACTCGGCGCACTCCGCCTGGTACGCCGCCGCACCGGGTATCTCCTGCGCGGCCGCCTGCGTCGCGACCCCCGCGGTCGCCATCAGGACCGCCGCGGCAACAACCGTGGCAACAGCCAGCATCCTTCGGCCTTGCGTCGTGTTCTCGATCACCGCTGAGCCTCCAACCTCATCGGAATTCCGAGCGTCCACAATATCACCGGCCCGCCGGACGGGTCATCACGTAGCGCCAAGGGACCGCAATCCGACCTCGAATGATGCTCTATCCTCTTCAGGAGAGCTCATGAGAGGCGGGAGCTCTCCGGAGGAGACCATGCGCTGTCAACCGATCGTTGCCGGCCTGTTCGCGCTGCTGTTGGCCTGGAGCCCGGCTGCCGGGGTCGCCGCGGCGGAGAACTGGCCGGCCTGGCGCGGCCCGACCGGGGACGGCGTCAGCACCGAGACCGACCTGCCCGTCGAGTGGGACACCGAGCGGAACGTCGCCTGGAAGCTGCCGCTGCCCGCTCGGTCCGGCTCGACGCCCATCGTGTGGGGCGGCCGCATCTTCCTGAACGTGGCGGTCGACGACGACAACCTCGAGCTCTGGTGCCTGGATCGCGACACGGGGCAGCCGCTCTGGACGCGGCACCTCGGCGACGGCAACCGCCGGCTCCAGAAGCAGAACATGTCGTCGCCGTCCCCGGTGACCGACGGCGAGCGCGTCTGGGTGATGACCGGCACGGGCATCCTCAAGGCGTTCGACCTCGACGGCAACGAGCTCTGGGTGCGCGACATCCCGGCTTCGTACGGCCCGTTCGGTCTGAACTGGGGCTACGCCTCGTCGCCGCTGCTGCACGACGGGGCGCTCTTCGTGCAGGTGCTGCACGGCATGCGGACGGACGACCCGTCCTACGTGCTGCGGATCGATTCGCGCACCGGCGAGACCGTCTGGCGGGTCGAGCGGCCGACGCTGGCGGTGCGGGAGTCGCCGGACGCGTACTCGACGCCCGCGCTGCTGACGTACGACGGGACCACGGAGATCGTCGTCACGGGCGGCGACGCGGTGACCGGGCACGATCCGGAGACCGGGCGGGAGCTGTGGCGGGCCGACGGGCTGAACCCCACGCGGCAGCGCGACTACCGCATCGTCGCCTCGCCGCTCGTCCGGGACGGGGTGATCTACGCGCCGACGCGGGTCAGGCCGCTGCTCGCGCTGCGCCCCGGGGGGCGGGGCGACGTGCTCGACACGCACGTCGTCTGGTCGACGGACAACGGGCCCGACGTGCCGACGCCGGTGACCGACGGGCGCTACTTCCACGTCGTCAACGACCGCGGCATCGTCCACGTCATGGACGCGAAGACCGGCGCGCCGGTCTATGGCCCCGAGCGCATTCGCCGCGGCACGTACAGCGCGTCGCCGGTGCTCGCCGACGGCAGGCTCTACGCGACCAGCGAGAGCGGCATGACCACCGTCCTGCGGGCCGGACCCGAGTTCGAGGTGCTGGCGGAGAACGACCTCGACGACTACGTGCTCAGCTCGCCCGCGGTGTCCGAGGGACAGATCTTCATCCGGACCAGCGGCCATCTCTACGCGATCGGCGAGCGCCGCGCCGCGCCGGCCGCGGCGGAGCAGTTCGCGGCGGAAGCGGCTGCGGCGGCGGCGGAGGAGCTGCCTGCCGCCGCTGGTGGGGGAGAGGCGAACCCCGTCGACGAGCATGGCGGAGCACCGTCCCCGCCGCAGGAGCGGGCCGTCGGCGGGCTGACGATCGCGGCCGGCGCCGCGGTGACGCTCGCCGCGCTGGCGTTCGGGCGCTGGCGGTGGAGCGCGCGGCGGCGCCGGGAGTCTGCGCCGTAGAACGGCACGGACTCGCCGGCGGAGTGGTTGGGCGGCGGCAACCGGAGCCGCGGCCGGCGATTTCCGGGCGGGCGGGAGACTGGCGGGAGTCCGCGGCGGCGGGCGATTGACTTGGCGCCGCCCAGGAGCGAGGCTTGTACGCGTTCGGCGTCGATTGCGCCTGGACGTTGGGGCGTGAGCTCGCGAATCCGATCGTGGAGCGGGAGGTGAGGACATGAGAGGTGTCAGCAAGACGATGGCGCTCGCGGCGGCGGTGGTTGGACTCGTCGCTCTCGCCGGATCGGCGGCCGCGCAGGAGCCGCCGCGCACCGGCTGGGGCGATCCGGATCTGCAGGGCGTCTGGGACTTCCGGACCCTCACGCCGCTCGAGCGGCCGGAGGATCTGGGCGACAAGGCGTTTCTGACCGCCGAGGAGGCCACCGAGCGCGAGCAGGCGGAGTTCGACCGGAACCTCGAGCTGTGGGAGCAGGCGCGGCGCGAGACCGTGGCCGGCGGCAACGTCGGCGGCTACAACAACTTCTGGATGGACCGCGGAACCACGGTCATCGAGACCCGGCGCACCTCGCTCGTGGTTGACCCGCCGAACGGTCGACTGCCGGAGCTGACCGAGGAGGGCCAGGCGCGGGCGGACATCCCGCTGGGCTCGTTCGCCGTCGAGTATCCGGAGACCTACACGGACCTGAGCACGTACGACCGCTGCATCCAGGGGTTCAATGCCGGGCCGCCGATCACGCCGGCCGCCTACAACCAGAACGTGCAGATCTTCCAGACGCCGCGGCACATGGTCATGCTGACCGAGATGGTGCATACCGTGCGCGTCATCCCGCTCGACGGCCAGCCGCACCTCGACGGGCGCGTGCAGCAGTGGTCCGGCGATTCGCGGGGGCGCTGGGAGGGCGACACGCTGGTGGTCGAGACGCGGAACTTCGCGGAGAAGCGTGCCTGGCGCGGATCGTCCGACAGGATGACGCTGGTCGAGCGCTTCCGCCGGCTGGACGACGACACGCTTGAGTACGAGTACACGGTCACCGACCCCGGCACGTGGACGGCGCCCTGGACGGTCAACCTGCCGATGGCGAGGAGCGACCTGCCGCTGTTCGAGTACGCGTGCCACGAGGGGAACTACTCGATGATCAACATCCTCGGCGGCGCGCGCGTCCTCGAGGGGCAGGCGGACGCGCGGTAGGCGCGCACGGCGCGCCTCGGCGGTAGCGGCGCGGGCGGTGGGGTCCCCGCAAGCGGACGCCGGCGGCTTGGCGCGCAGCCCCATCTGATTGCAGCCAGCCATGGAGATCCTCGGCGTCGTCGTTTCGCTGCTGGGACTGATGTACTTCGCCTATCGGGGGATCAGTGTCCTGGTCCTGGCCCCCGTGATGGCGCTGCTCGCCTGCCTGTTCCACGCCGACGCGCCGCTGCTCGCGTCCTACACGCAGGTCTTCATGCCCGCGCTCGGCGGCTACCTCCTGCAGTACTTCCCGGTCTTCCTGCTCGGCTCGATCCTCGGCAAGCTGATGAGCGACAGCGGCGCCGCCGCCGTCATCGGGCGGTTCGTGGCGTTCAAGCTGGGCGCCGAGCGCGGGGTGCTGGCGGTCATCCTGGCCTGCGCCGTGCTCACCTACGGCGGCGTCTCGCTGTTCGTCGTGGCCTTCAGCGTCTATCCGATCGCGGTGGAGCTGTTCCGGGCGGGGCGGATTCCGAAGCGGCTCATCCCGGCGTCGATCGCGCTGGGCTCGTTCACCTTCACCATGTCGGGGCTGCCGGGTACGCCGGCCATCCAGAACGCCATTCCCATGCCCTTCTTCGGCACGACGGCGTTCGCCGCGCCGGGGCTGGGCATGATCGGCGCCGTCGTCATGTTCGGCTTCGGCTATCTGTGGCTCGACGGCCGGGCCCGGCGGATGCAGCGCCGCGGGGAAGGCTACGGGGAGCCGCTCGACGAGCCCGCGGCCGCCGAGGAAACGGGCGAGGCGCGTCGAGCGCCGTCCGCGGCGGCCTTCGCCAAGGCCGTCACCCCGCTGGCCCTGGTGCTCGTGATCAACCTCGTGTTGTCGCGGTGGGTGCTGCCCGCGATGGACCACGGCTACCTGGCGGAGGAGCGGTTCGGGGGCGCCGCGCCGGAAGCGGTGATCGGGCTGTGGTCGCTGATCGCCGCCATCTTCGGCGCCATCCTGCTCCATCTGCTGCTGTACCGCCGCCAGCTTCAGCGCCCGGTCGGATCGATCAACGAGGGCACGCTCGGCAGCATGCTGCCCATCTTCAACACCGCGTCCGAGGTGGGCTACGGCGCGACGATCGCCGCGCTCTCCTCGTTTGCCCGCATCCGCGACTCGCTGCTCGGTCTGGCCCCGGCCTATCCGCTGGTGTCCGAGGCCCTCTCCATCAACGTGCTCGCGGGCATCACCGGCTCCGCATCGGGCGGCCTGAGCATCGCGCTGGACGCGCTCGCCGAGAGCTACCTGCAGTTGGCCGACGTGGCGGGGATCTCGCCCGAGCTTCTGCACCGCGTTGCCACGATGGCCAGCGGCGGCTTCGACACGCTGCCGCACAACGGCGCGGTCATCACCCTGCTGGCCATCTGCCGCCTCGATCATCGCCGGTCCTATCCCGACATCGCCGCGGTGGCGGTGGCGGGTCCGTTTGCCGCCACGTGCCTGGTCGTGCTGCTCGGGTCGGTGTTCGGCAGCTTCTGAGGAGATGCCCATGTCGGAGCGTGTCGCGATAGTCGGGTGCGGTCTCGTCGGCAGCGCCTGGGCGCTCGTCTTCGCCCGCGCCGGCTGGCGGGTCCGCCTCCACGACGAGGAGGCGTCGCAGCTCGCCGCCGCCGAGGACCGCATCGCGGCCAACGCCCGCGAGCTGGTGCGCCACGAGCTGCTGGAGGACGCGCCGTCGGTGCTGGCCCGGATCGAGAGCCGCCCCGGGCTGGAGGACGCCCTGGAGGATGTCTCCTACGTGCAGGAGAGCGTGTTCGAGAACGCCGACGTCAAGCGCGCGCTCTATCGCCGGCTGGACGCCGTCGTCGGCAGCCGGACGCTCATCGGCAGCTCGTCCTCGGGCATCCCGGCCTCGGTGTTCACCGAGGGACTCGACTGCGCGTCGCGGTGTCTCATCGCGCATCCGATCAATCCGCCGTACGTGATCCCGCTCGTGGAGATCTGCCCCGCGCCCTGGACCGATCCCGCCAGCGTGGAGCGGGTCGCGGCGCTGATGTCCGAGGCCGGCATGACCCCCGTCCGCATCGCCCGCGAGATCGACGGGTTCATCGCGAACCGGCTCCAGGCGGCGCTGCTGTGGGAGGCGTTCCGGCTGCTCGAGGGCGGCTACGCGAGCGCGGAGGACATCGACCGGACCATCTCCGCGGGCCTCGGCCGGCGCTGGGCCTTCATCGGCCCCTTCGAGACCATCGACCTGAACGCCCCGCGGGGGCTGGCCGACTACGCGGCCCGCCTCGGCCCCGGGTTCTTCGAGTTCGTCAAGCAGGGCGAGCCGGCGGAGCCGTGGTCCCCCGACGTCGTCGCCAGGGCCCACGACGAGTGCCGGGGCCGGGTGGCAGAGTCGGAGCTGCCGGCGCGTCAGGCCTGGCGCGACCGGCGGCTCATGGCCCTGGCCGCGCACCTGAACCGGGCGCGCACCGAGATCGGTTCCTGAGGAGCGAGGAGCAGCCATGCCCATCCCGGCACAAGAGACCACCCGGACCAGGCAGTCCGGATCATTCCCGCATGTCGGCGCCCGCGCGTGGAGCGTGGTTCTCGGCGCCGTCCTGCTCGTCGGCTGCGGCGCGACGGAGCCGCCGGAGCCGGTCGCCTGGACGGCGACGGTGCTTGCCCAAGGCGGACCCCTGCACGCGACGAACGGCATGTACTTCGGTCCGGACGGGCGCCTCTACGTCGTCAGCGCGTCGAGCGCGGAGGTGGCGGCGGTCGACCCCGAGAGCGGGGAGGTCCTGGAGCGTTGGGGGCCCGCGGAGGGGGTGCAGGGACCCGACGATCTCATCTTCGGTCCGGACGGCTCGCTGTACTGGACCGAGTTCGCCTTCGGCGACGTAGCGAAGCGCACGCCCGACGGGACCACGTCCGTGATTGCCTCACCCGGCCCCGGCGTGAACCCGATCACGTTCTCGGACGACGGCCGGCTCTTCGTGTCGCAGTGCGCGCTCGGCGACCACCTCTTCGAGCTCGATCCCGAGGGCGGCGAGGAGCCGCGCCTCATCACCGACCAGCTCGGTCCGGGCTGCGGCCTCAACGGCATGGACTGGGGCCCGGACGATCGGCTGTACGGCCCGCGCCCGTCCGCCAGCGAGGTGGTGCGGGTCGACGTCGACCGCGGCACCTTCGAGACGGTGTCCTCGGAATTCGAGCGTCCGGTCGCGCTCAAGTTCGACTCGCAGCACCGGCTGCACGTGCTCGACAGCGGGACCGGCGAGCTGTTCCGGGTGGACATCGCGAGCGGGGACCGGGAGCTGGTCGGCCGGACCGGGGCCGGCAGCGACAACCTGGCCTTCGACGCGGACGACCGGCTCTTCGTGTCGAGCTACGCCCACAGCTTCATCGTGGAGGTCCTCGGGCCCGAGACGAACCGGACGGTCATCGCCGGCGGCGTCAGCTTCCCGGGCGGCCTGGCGTATCTGCCGGCGGCCGACGGCGGCGGGCGGCTGTTTCTGGCCGACAGACGGGCGCTGCGGGAGCTGGACCCCGAGACCGGCGCGGAGGTCCACGTGGTGACCGGCGTCGGCTCCGACCTGGGCGAGGCGCTGTCGGCGCAGCCGTACGGCTCGCAGCTCATCCTGGCCGGCGCCGCCAGCGTGAGCATCTGGGATCCGGAGGGCCAGCGGCTGGTCGAGCGCTTCGAGGGCTTCGAGGAGGCGCTCGACGCGCTCGCGCTGGGTGACGACATCATCGTGAGCGAGCACATGACGGGCAGCGTGCTGCGCTTCGACCCCGCAGCCCCCGACGACCGCACCGTGCTGGCGAGCGGTATCGAGGCGCCCGCCGGCCTGGCGGCCCACGGCGGCGACCTGTACGTCGCGGACCGGAGCGGGACGATCCTGCAGATTCTCGACGACGGCGAGCGCAGCGACCCGCCCCGGGTGGTGGCCGACGGACTGGCCGGCCCCGAGGGCCTCGCCGCCGGCGAGGACGGCACGCTGTACGTCGTGGAGCAGGACGGGGGCCGCGTGACGCAGGTGGATCCCGATAGCGGCGCGGCAACGCCGGTCGTGGAGGGCCTCGTTCTCGACAGCCTGGAGCAGAAGAGCATCGGGGCGTCGACCTCCGTCGGGTTCCTGTCCGGCATCGCGGTCGGCGAAGGCAGCCTCTACGTGTCGAGCTACGCGGAGAATCGCGTGTACCGCATCGACCCGTAGGCGGACAATCGGCTGTGCAACAATGAGCCTCGACGTTAAGGCGAGCCAGGAGTCTGCGCCGTAGAGCGGTGCAGACTCCGCAAGGCGCGCACAGCGCGCCTCGGCGGGAGCGGCGCGGGGCGAAGGGGTCCCCGCGAGCGGACGCCGGGGGTTCGGGGCGCAGCCCCGTCTGAAGCGGGAGGAGTTGCGTGAGCAAGCACAAGACGGCGATGTCGAGAAGGCGGTTCCTGAAGCGGGCGGGCGCGGGCGCCGGCGCGGCCGCCGCGGTGGCCCCGGCCGGTCCGTCCGCGCTCGTGGGTGAAGCCGCCGCGGCTCCTCCCGATCCCGACATCCGGCTGGCGCCCGAGTTCGAGCCGTCCCGCGCGGCGCCGCTGCCGGAGCGCACGTGGCCGATGACGGCCGCCAACGTGTTCGCCGAGTGCTGCAAGGCCGAGGGACTTGCCGCGTTCATCCATTGTCCGGGCAACTACGCCGTCCAGAACGCGCTGGCGGAGGCCGGCATCCCGTCCTACGGGGGCCGGAACGACGGCCACATGGGGCACGCCTGCGACGCCTTCTACCGCGTCAGCGGCGAGATCGCGGCAATCAACGCGCAGTGGGGCGGCTGCCTGGCGATGGGCATGTCGCCGTTCACCATCGCGCACGGGGCCTGCTCGCCCATCCTGATCCTGAGCGGCGCGGGCCGGGTCTCCGACGAGGACACGGGCAGGCGCAAGGGGATGGTGGCCGGCACGTGGCGCGACCAGTGGATGACCACCGGCGTGACGAAGTGGGGCAAGACCATCCTGACCGCCGACCGCGTCTGGGAGCACACCGCGGAAGCGTTCCGGCAGATGAAGACCGGCGTGCCCGGGTCGACGCACCTGATTTTCCCCGCCGACATTCTCAACGCCCGGTTCGAGTCGCCGCGGCAGTTGAGCTACTACCACGACAAGTCGAAGTACCGCACGGAAGCCAGCCCGCACCCGGAGCCCAGGGCCGTCACGGCGGCCATCGACCTGCTCCGGCAGGCGCGGCGGCCGATGATCGTGTGCGGCCAGGGCGTCTTCGCCAAGAAGGCCTGGGCCGAGCTGAAGGCCTTCGCGGAACGGACCCAGATTCCGGTCGCGGAGGCCGCCCCTCAGAAGGGGACCTTCGCCGACGACCACCCGCTGTCGGCCAGCGCCGCGCCGGACGCCTACGGCAGCGTCGACGTGGTGCTCGTCGTGGGCCACTACCGCATGCCGACCCTCGGCCAGTGGGCCTTTCCCTTCAATGCCCGGTACATCCGGATTCACCCGGTGCCCGAGGAGATCGGCCGCGACATCCCGATCGACGTCGGCATCGTGAGCTGCGAGACGGCCGCGCTGCAGGCGCTGACCGACGAGGCGCCGCGCATGAACCACGACGCCTGGATTGCCGAGGTGCGCGCCGCCGAGGAGAAGTACAACCAGCAGCGCGACGCGATCTACGCGCGCTGCCGGCCGTACTCCGAGCCCAACGCGGTGCATCCCGCGGCCATCGCCCGGGCGGTGGGCGACTTCCAGCACGACGGCGGCGTGCCGAAGGACGAGCTGACGATCGTTTCGGGCGGCTACGGCATCGCCCGCTACACCCGGCAGTACCTGCGGGCGTACCGCCCGGGGCAGATCCTGAACGGGCCGTACTGGGAGATCGTCGTCGGCCCCGACATCGCCTACACCCTGGGAGCCGGCGTCGCGATGGAGCTCGGAGCCGGCCCGCAGGCGTCGCACCGGGGCGGCCCCCTGCTGACCGTCACCGGCGACGCCGGCTTCGGCATCACGGGGATGGAGATGGAGACGCTGGCCAAGTACCGCATCCCGGCGATCGTGGTCGTCTACAACAACAACGCCTGGGGCACCTGGTCCTCCCAGCGCGGTCGCGCCGGGTCCGGCGACCGGCCGCGCAAGGAGCACCTGCACCTCTTCCAGGAGAACCTGCGCTACGACAAGGTCGCCGAGGCCCTCGGCTGCCACGGCGAGTACGTCACCGAGGCGGCCGAGGTCCTGCCGGCCCTGCGCCGGGCCTACGACGTGGCGGTCAACGACCGGCTGCCGACGGTGCTGAACGTCCAGGGCCGCAAGGAGTTCTGGGATGCGTCGGTGTACCCCCCGGGCATACTGGGCAAGGTCGAGCCGGGCGTGGGGGCCTACTCCTACTGATTGGGCTGTCGGCCTGCGATGCGCAAGACGCCGGCGGCGGTCGTGCGGGACGGGCTGAAGGCCTACGCCGAGCGGGGCGTCTTCCAGGACTTCCGGGAGACGCAGGCCGGGCAGGGGAAGACCCGGTTCGAGTTCCGCCTGGTCGACGCGCCCGTGACGGTCGAGCTCGCGGAGCGGGACCGGACGCTGGTCATCCGCAACATGCTGCGGCAGGTTCCCGCCGGCATGTACGCGGACCTGCAGCGCTTCCTGGCCGCGCTGTTCGATCGCGGCCTGCCGCCCCACCGCCGCCTCGACCGTCGCTCGGCCGACGCGCGCTTCGTGAAGTGCAGAGGGCAAGTCTCACTCGTCGTCACGGTCAAGGGCGGCCGGTACCGGTATGCGGTCGAGAAGCTCGTCAGCCTGATCGGCTGGCTGCGGACCCACCTGCAGCAGTGGCACCCGGCGTACCTGTGGGAAGTGGCCGGCGAATCCGAGGGTTAGGCGTCTGCACCGCAGAAGGGTGCAGACGCCGCAAGGCGCGCACGGCGCGCCTCGGCGGGAGCGGCGCGGGGCTGCGGGGTCCCCGCAAGCGGACGCCGGGGGTTCGGGGCGCAGCCCCGTCTGATTGAAGCCGAAGGAGATCAGCCATGAAGACGCATGCAGCCATCGTTGGAATCGCCGTTGCCTGCACCATGCTCGCGGCTGCCGCGCCCGCGGACGCCCAGGGCAGCTCGGCGGCGGAGCGGGTCGAGCCGTTCACCCACCTGACGGGGCCGCGCGTCGAGCTCGGCGACGCCACGGAGGGCGCGAGCGAGATGCGGCGGCTGTGCCCCAACCGTCTCGACGTGTGCCAGAAGTACTGGGAATACACGACCTACTTCGTGGACAAGTACACGATCCCGTTCCGCGACAAGGAGATCCTCATCCTCCGCACGGCCTGGCTGTCGCGCGGCGACTATATCTGGGGCCGGCACTACGTGAGGGGCAAGGAGTCCGGGCTGACGGACGAGGAGATCGAGCGCATCACGGCAGGCGCCGGGGCGGCGGGCTGGGACGACTTCGACGCGACGCTGCTGCGGGCCGCGGACGAGCTGCACACGAGCCGCTTCGTCAGCGACGCCACCTGGAACGCGCTGTCGGCCCGCTATTCCGAGGATCAGGTCCGGGAGGTCGTGCTGATCGTCGGCGACTACACCCAGCTCGCCATGTTCCAGAACAGCCTTGGGGCGCAGCTTCCGGAGGGATACGAGGGGCTGCCGGACTAGAACGAAGCTGTTGTCGGAGCCGCCCCGGCGTGCGGCGGCCGGCCAGATACCTTCTGCCTCCACCGTTCGGTTTCCGCCGCTCATCCGTCTTGAGAGATGCTTGGCCGCGGTGCGCAGGCGCGCCGCGGATGGTGAGGGTGGGCGAAGTTCGTCCGCCGCCCCGACTCGGCATCGGCCGCGCCGGCGTTCGACGCCGCCACGGGTCGCGGGCGATGTTCAGGTGGACGGAGGCCGAGCGGGCGGCCGCCGGGAGGGGGGCGAACGGCCAGGTTCTGGTGGCGGCGAATACATCGTTGAAGGTGCTCCTGTTTCTGGTGGCGCCGAGCGGGTCGTGGCGGACGGCCCTGGGCCTCTTCACGATCGGGTTGGCGATCGCGCCGGCTTGCCCGGCGGCGGCGCAGGCGCAGGACTATCGGGTATCGATCGAGCCGAGCGGCGACCCCGAGCCGCGGTTCAGTGTGCCCGGCCGGCGCTCGTCGTACTGGTTCGAGGTCAGCGTGAGCCGGGCCGACGAGCTCGAGTGCCTGTCGGTGAAGGCGAGCAACACGGGCGTGCCCAAGCCCCGGCCGTTCGTTGGCAGGGTCGAGCTGAACCTCCAGCCGTGCTCGCTGCCGCCCCGCCCCGGCGCCGAACGCGGCGGTCGCGATCCGGAGCGCGTCAGTCTGCCGCTGCGGGCGCACGACTCGTTCTACTGGATCGCGCCGGAGTGCTCGGAGGGGGACCGGGCACGCCTGCAGTTCAACGTCATGGCCGAGTGGCGCGGTGCGGCCGGCACGCCCGTGAGGTGGGCGAATGCCGAGATCGACTTCTCGACGCTGCCGTCCTGCACGCCGCCGCGCTCATCCGGCGGCGGGGGCAGCCGGGGCGGCGGCGGGGGCGGCGGCAGCAGCGGGGGCGGCGGCAGCAGCGGCGGTGGCGGGGGTGGCGGCACCCGCAGAGGCATAGAGCTGGCTGCAATGCCGAATCCGGTCGTAGCGGGAAGCTCGGTGACGGTGACGGCCGATCTGGGCGATGAGCACCAGGCGTGGGGGCGTCGGGCAGGCGCAACCAGGCGGTCGGCCTGGTGGGCGCAGTCGTTCATTGCCACGCCGGGGACAGGGGGCCTGCTGGCGGGACGCGGGGCGGACGTGAATCTATCGGATATCTGTGTGACGCACGGGCCCGGCCGCGGGCATCAGCAGCGGATCGACCCGCTGCTGAAGACCTGCACGTTCACGGTGCCGAGTCATTCCTGCCGGAGCGGCACGCTGGGCAACAAGTGCTGGCCCCTGTTCGTGGTGCTGTGGACCAGCGTCCAGTCAGGTAGCGGACCGATCTTCTACCGTCACGAGGTCTGCATCAGAGTCCAGCACCCGAGCGACAGCGGGATAGTCAGCGAGGCTGACTGCTGACGAGCACACGGAGAGCCGTCCCGCCCGCTGGAGACCACGCTGTCGCCCCGGACAGGATCGGCTTCCCCGCGCGGGCGGCCGCGGCGCACGCTTGTCAGTGCGGGCGCTCCTGGTGCACGATGCGGGCGACGCATGGCTCGTCCGCCCAATGAATCCGGTCTGCCCGGGTTGGCTGGTCCCGACTCGGAGCAGCGTCTGCTCGAGCGGGTGCGCCGGGGGAGCGAATCCGCTCTCGGGGCTCTCTTCGCGCGTTATTCGGCGTGGCTGCGGCGCTGGGCGCGGGGCCGGATGCCGGCGTGGGCGCGCGGCGGCCTGGACACGAGCGACCTGGTCCAGGACGCCCTGCACGGGACGCTCGCCCGGATCACGACCCTGCGGTCGGCACACGCCGCCGCACTGCGCAGCTATCTGCGGCGCGCCGTCGAGAATCAGATCAGCGACCACCGGCGGCGCGCGCTGCTGCGGTTGAACAGCGGCCGGGCCCGGAGCGAGCCGGTCCGGCTCTCCCAGGAGGCGGCGCCGCAATTCCAGCAACTGATGGACGAGCAGAACTGGGCGCGGTACCTGGAGGGCCTCAGGCACCTGACGCCCCGCCACCGGCGCCTGCTCGTCGGCCGCGTGGAGTTCGGCTACAGCTATCGGCAGCTCGCGCTGATCGAGCGGTTGTCCACGCCGGACGCGGCGCGCATGGCATTCCGGCGGGCGCTGGCGCGGCTCAGCATCGTCATGCCGGATGCGTGACGGAGACCCTGCCGCCCCGTGATGCCCGGTAGCCCGGGGCGGATCCTCGGTGCGGGGCCAGTCGATTGTCCAAGCCGGCGGTGCCGCGGCGACGGTACGCTTTCTCTGCCCTCCAATCGTTCGGTTCCTGCAGTCCATCCGTCTCTTGTTGTGTCGCTGACGGCGTCTGTTGATGACGGCGAGGCTCAGGAGCTGCGGGCGGCGGACCGGGATTCGGATGGAACGGAGCGACGGCTTGCCGGTTGGTGCTGAGCGTCGTGACGATCTCGTCGTCGACGTGGCCGATGCACTGTCCCTGAACAGGCGGGTCCAGTGGGAGCGGTGCGAGAAACGGGCCACGCCGGCCAACCGCCGGGCACTCGACAACCTGCGCTGCCTGGCCCGGGCGCTCACGGGCGAGGCGGCCGCGGGCGAAGCAGCCCCCACGGACGATGCCCGCGCGCGCGCCGGCGCCGTCTGGCGCCGCCCGGCGCAGGCCCTCATCGCCGTCGCCGGCGCGGAAGTAGCCGCGGCGCTGCTGCTGCTCCCCTGGGCGTGGGGGGACTACCATCGCGTGCACGGCGAGCTGGCCGTCTACGAGGCGACCAAGCTGGTCGGGCACACCGCCGGCGCCGTTCTGCTCCTGGCCGCCGGCGGCCGCGACCTGCGCACCCGGCTGCTCGGCGTCTACTGCCTCCTGAAGGCCACGCTGGCGCCGCTGCACATGCTGCCGGCGTTCTTCCTGGACATACCGCCGCCGGAGCAGCTCTCGGCCTTTGCCCAGGCGCTGCCCGCGTCGAGCCGGCTCTTCCTCTACCTGCACGTGCCCTCGTACCTGTTCGCGCCGGCGTTCCTCTGGGCATTCGCCGGGGAGTGTCCGCAACTTCAACGCCGAGCGCGGCTCGACGGACTCGCGCGCCGGATGGTGCCGGCGAGCGTGGCGATCGGCTTCGCGATGTGGGCCGGTATCCCGGCGACGGTCCAGCTCGCGCAGGCGGGCTACGAGGTGCCGGTCTCCCTGTTGTTCGACGTGTCGGTTGCCACGCTCGACGTGATGGCGCTCGCGGCCGCCGTGCTCATCGCGCTGCGCGCGCACGCCGCGCCTCCGGAGGAAGCGCGGCGCGTCGTCGTGTTTGGCGCCGGGTTCCTGATGTATGCCGGCGTAGCGGCGGCGTACGACGTCGCCGAAGTGTTCTCGCCCGGCATCTGGGGGGCCAACTACCGGTGGTCGCCGACAGTGCTGCTGATGGAGCTGATGCGCTTCCCGGGCATGGTCCTGCTCTGGTACTCGGTGCTTGCCGTGCGCGTGCCGCACCTGCGCGAGGTGGTGCGGGCGCGCTACCGGCAGGTGCTGGCGCGGCCCGGCCTGCTGGGGGGAGCCGCCGCCGTCCCGGCCCTGGGCCTGGGCTGGCTGGCGCTGAGCCGTCCGGAGCGCACCGTGGGCGCGCTGCTGGCGGACCCGCTTGCGCAGTCGCTGGCGGCCGCGGCCGGCATCCTGCTGCTGGTGGCCATGGGGCGCGAGCAGATCGGGCAGCGTCTCGACTCGTGGACCCATCCCGAGGCAACGGACCAGCGTCGCGCGCTGGCCGCCGCGGCGGCGGCATTGGCGCAGGCGGCGAGCATCCGGACGGTGAACCGGCGGTGGCGCGCACGGTCAAGCGCGGCTGCGGATCGCCCGCGGTCCTGCTGGCGGTTGCCGACCCGGAGCGGGATGCCCAGGTGTTCCGCGCGCCGGACGCGGCGACCACGCCGTTGGCGCGCACGTCGGCCATCGTCCACATACTCGAGTCGGCCGGCGGGACGCTGCGCGTCCACCCCAGCGACCGGTCGTCCGTCTTCGGGCTCCTGCCGCGAGAGGAAGCCGCGTGGGTGGTCGAGACCGCGGCCGACGCCGTCGTGCCGGTGCCGGGTCCGGGCGGCGAGCTGATCGGCGTGCTCGTGGTCGGCCGCCGTTTCGACGACCGGATCGTGCGCCCCGTCGACCACTCGTTCGTCGAAGCGCTCGGCGCCGCCGCGGGGCTGGCGGTCGGCCGCCTGCACGTCACGCACGCCGCGGGCCGCGCTGCAGCCGACGCGCCGGCCGCGCTGGAGTGTCCGGACTGCGGCCTGGTGGCCGACGCAGGCGCTCCGCCAGGCTGCGGCTGCGGGTCGGCGCATGTCGAGGCGGAAGTCCCGGTGCTTCTGGCGGGCAAGTTCCGACTGACGCGGCGGCTGGGCGCCGGCGGGATGGGGGCAGTGTATCTGGCGCGCGACCTGCGGCTCGAGCGCAACGTCGCCGTCAAGACGCTGACGGGCATGTCGGTTCCGGGACTGACGAGCCTCAAGCCCGAGGCGTGGGCGATGGCGAAGCTCTCGCATCCGGCGGTCTCCCAGATCTACGGCGTCGAGTCCTGGCGCGGCCGCGCCTTTCTCGTCGTCGAGTACGCGGCCGGCGGCACGCTCGCGGATTGGCTTCTGCGCGGTCCGGTTCCGGAGCGGGAGGCGGTCGCGATTGCCGCCACGCTGGCCGAGGCGCTGGCGGCGCTGCACGATGCGGGCTACGTGCACGGCGACGTCAAGCCGAGCAATATCGGGTTGACGGCCGGCGGCTCGCCGAAGCTGCTCGACCTCGGCCTGGCGCGCGAGGCGAGCGATGGCGCCGTCGTGGGCGGCACGCGCCGCTACGCGTCGTCGGAGGTCCTCTCCGGCCGCCCGGCCGAGGAGGCCGACGACGTCTGGTCGCTGGCCGTCGTCCTGTACGAGATGGTCACCGGCGAGCACCCGTTCCCCGCCGGCGGGGTCCACGAGGTCACGCGGCGGGTCCGGCGCCGGTGCCTCGACCGCCGCGGCCGGCCGGCGGTGGCGACCCTGCCGACACCGCCCGCCGCGGCCTTCGCGGCATCCGTGCTGTCGGCCCCCCGGCCAGCCCGGCCGACAACTGCGCTGGCGTTTGCCGCGGCGCTGCGCGCCGTCTCGAGGGGCGACGGGTAGTTTCTCCCTGTTCGCCGACAGTCTCGGCAACCTCCTCTCCGGCCTCGCCGGGACGAACAACGACCCGTGACGAATGTCAGGATCGAGATCGGAAACCTCGCGACGTGGACCGAGGCCATCGTGGGACCGGCAGGAAGCGAGGAGTTGGAAGCCGCCGGCGCGTCACTGGTCGTCCGGGTACGGCTTGATGATGCGCTGCTTGATCCGCCAGCCGTCCGCCGTCTTGACGAAGACGTCCTCGTAGTGGCCCGCCGTGGCGACCGTGGGGGGCGCAACCGAGATGTCGAGCAGCATGTAGTACGTGCGTCCGGTCGCGCCATCGCGCGTCGGCGTCAGCACGACGCCGTTCGTCCAGTGCCGCCGGTTGCTCGCGCCGCCGCCCGGTACGCGCGTGGAGCGCCGGTACTCCCGGAGCCGATCGTGACCGACGAACGACTCGCCGTCGGGACGGGTCCAGGAACCGTCGGGGGTCCACTGGGACACCCACAGGTCGCTGTCGTTGAAGTCCGCGCCCTGGTTCAGGCTGGTCAGGATGTGCCGGATCTCGGCATGGTCGGCCGGCGTGAGATGCACGGCCGTCCCGTCGTTCTGTGCGTGGGCCCGGCCGCTGCCGACGAGCACCATCCCGAGCAGCGCAACCGCCGCGATCGTTCGTGTCCGCATGACGTCTCCTCCCACCTGCGCGTCTTCGGCCGTCCAGCCGGCCGCGGCCGTGGGCCGTCGCTGTCCGACAATCAGTCGAGCCGGAAGGCGACCTGAAAGAGCATCCCAAGCGCCAGAATCACCAACCCGATAAGCAGGTTCACGCGACCGCGGAGCCCTTCGATCTCATGCCACAGACTGCCCACGTCGGCTGCGCCGCGCTCAGCTTCGGCGTCGCTGGCGCCCGCGTCGCGAAGCGCACGGTAAGCCTCGATCGACAACAGCTTCGGCATCGTCTCTACCCTACGCGATTCTGCTCCCACATCAGCGAGAATCCGCTCAAGCGAAATCCGCACCCATTCGCTCCGTCCAATATCCGTCCCGACGGCGAGTCCTTCGTCGGTCACACTCGGGCCTTGGGAGGGGCGGCGCGGCAGGCCGTCAGCTCCGTGCAGCGGGCGCCGCCCGTATGGCGCCGGCGACGACGTCGACGAGCGCATCGAGGTCGCCGGCGTCGTTGTAGAGGTGCGGCGCGATGCGGATGGCCCCGCCGCGCAGCGACACGGACACCTGCCGCGCCGCCAGGCCACTGCCGAGCTGCTCGACGTCCACGCCCGGCGGCAGGCGCACGCCCAGGAGGTGTCCCGCGCGCCAGCGCTCGTCCTCGATGCGGCAGCCCAGCTCGCGGAGGCGCGCCGCCGCGGCGGCGGTGAGGGCGCGCGTGTGCGCCGCGACCGTCGCCGGCCCCCACTCGCGCACCTGCTCCAGCGCGGCCTCCAGCATCGGCAGCAGGATGAAGTTCGACCGTTCGCCGACGTCGTAGCGGATGGCGCCCGGCCGGTAGTCGTCGCGGTAGTTGACGAGCTCGTTGAAGCGGTCGCTGCCGGCGCGCGTGATCCAGTTCTCCTCGAGCGGCGTGCCGCCGTCGAAGGCCGGACCGTACCAGGCCACGCCGAGCGAGTAGGGTCCGGTCAGCCACTTGTAGCCGGCGCAGGCCAGGGCGTCGGGGCGGGTGCTCCCGACGTCGAACGGCAGCGCGCCGACCGACTGGGTGCCGTCGACGACGAAGCGGGCGCCCGCGGCGCGCGCCCGGACGCCGACGGCCTCGAGATCGAAGCGCAGCCCGTCGGTCCAGTGCAGCTCCGGAACCACGACCAGCGCCGTCCGCTCGTCGATGGCGTCGAGCAGGGCGGCGTTCCAGGCCTCGGCGCGCGAGCCGGCGGCGTCCGGGGCGGCGACGGTCCGCAGCGTGGCGCCCGCCTCGCGGCAGGCGCGCCGCCAGGTGTAGGCGACGCTCGGGAACTGCTCCTCGACGACCACCACCGCCTGTCCGGGGGCGACCGGCGTGTTGCGCGCAATCGTGGCCATGGCGTAGGAGACGGACGGAACGATCGCGACGCGGTCCGGGTCGGGCGCGCCGATGATCTCCGCGAACAGCCGCCGGACGCGCGCGGCCGGCTCGAAGAAGTCGGCGACTCCGAGCCGCGCCGGCGCCTCGACGCGCTCGATGGCCCGCCGACCCGCGGCCGCGACGCGCTTCGAGGCCGGCGCCATGTACGCGCAGTTGAGGTAGTGCGAGTCGGCCGGCAACGAGAAGAGCGACCGGTAGTCGGCTGCTGGAGGCCCCATGACTCCAGCTTAGCAGCCGCCGGCTCGCAGTTTGACGCGTGCACCCATGCGTCATACCATCGTGCCATGGTCATTACCATCGACGGAGCCGGCAGAATCGTCGTGCCGAAGCCGCTCCGGGAGCGGTTCAACCTGGTGGCCGGCACCGAGCTGGAAATCGAGACGTCCGGCGAGTGCCTGCAGCTCCGCAGGGTCGAGGGCGGGACTGCCCTCGTGCGCAAGAAAGGGATTCTCGTGCATCACGGCGATGCCCGGGCAACCCTCGACCTCGCGTCGTTCATTCGTTCGGAGCGGGATGCGCGCAGCCGTCGGATCGCCGGCGAGGGCGTCGAGTAGGTGCGCGTATTCTTCGATACGTCGGTGCTGGTACCCGCGGTCGTGGACCAGCTCGCCAACCACGAGGCGGCGTTCGACGCGCTGCTGAACTACACGGCCGGCTCGCATCGAGGTTACTGCTCGACACACGCTCTCGCCGAGTGCTACGCGACGATGACGGCCGTGCCGCTGTCGCGGCGCATCCTGCCCGTCGAGGCTCGGCAACTGATTCAGGAAAGCATCCTTGGACGGGTAACCGCTGTTGCGCTCGAGGCCGACGACTATACCCATGCCATCGAGCGCGTCGCAGACGCCGGCCTCGCCAGCGGTGCCGTCTACGATGCGCTTCACGTCTGTTGCGCGGAGAGGATGTCGATCGATCGCATCCTCACCTACAACTTGGGCGACTTCGAGCGGTGCCGGCCGCACGGAATCGTGGTCACGGCGCCTTGATGCGCCGCCAGGGTTGCTACGGCTCGGCGGGCGTGTACCAGATGGGCGAGCTCCAGGCCCGTTCCTTCACGGTCGGCGGGTCGGACGGCGGCGGCGCCGTGCCGCGCGCCAGCGCCCGGTGCGTCGTCCAGCGGCAGGTCGGGTTCTCCAGCACGCGCACGTAGTAGAAGGCCCGCAGCGCGGGGTCGAAGTCCGGGTCGGTCCAGGTCGTGCTCAGCTCGGCGGCGCCGAGGTCGGTCGGGTAGCTGCAGTCGGACAGGTCCACGCGCGCGCCGTTGTCCACGCAGCGGTGGGTCCGCGGGTCGGGCTCCAGCCCGTCCGCGCAGGCGACGTCGTACACCTGCTCGGCGGTCTGCTGCCCCGACGTCGCGAACGGCACCGCGGGCGCACCCGTTTCGGCCCAGCCCTTGACGATCTGGATCTTCTGGAGGTTCGCGCTGGCCGGGTCCTTCATGGCCCAGACGACGAAGCGGGGACCGTCGCCGACGTCGCCGCCGGGCGGGTCCGGCAGGTCGGCGCCCATCGGCACGCCGCCGGCGTACGCCGCCTCGACCATGTCGCGCCGCGTGTCGAGGTCGGCGGGGTAGTCCCAGCCGGCGAAGAAGCGCACGTGGATGCGGGTGCCGCTGTTGCCGAACGTCTCGCGGCGGCGCAGCGCGTCGAAGATGGCCTCGCGCGTGTTGGCCTCGGCCCACACGCCGACCAGGCCGCCCGGGTTGTTCGGGTTCCCGCCGCCGGCCCGGTCGCCGAACCAGGCGCCGTCGCGGCCCTGGCCGATCACGTCGAGGCCGCCGCCCGTTGCGAACTTGAGCGGCTTGACCGCGAAGTCGTTCTCGTCGGTTGCGCCGCCCAGGCTCTGGTGATCGTCGGTGCTGGCGATGAACCCGAACTTGAACGGGTTGACGCCGTAGTCGGCCTCCAGCCGCAGGCCGGCCCTGAGCGCGTTGCGGACGAAGTCCGGCGCGTTCGCGCACCCCTGGCGCCGGCCCGGCTCGCAGACGGGCCAGCGGTTCTCGAAGCCGCACTCCTCGTCCGTGGCGCCCAGACCGCGGTAGCACTCCGAGTTGCCCTTGATCTGGTGGATCTCCACGAGCGGCTCGGCCCAGGCGCGGAGGCGCAGCATTTCCGGCGTATGCGGCGCCCAGCCGGAATCGGCGAACGCGAGGCCGCCGCTCAGGTTGGAGTTGTGCGGAATGGCGACCACCTGGCAGTCGCCGGTGCAGGCTGCCTCCAGCCACTCCCACAGCCGCTCGGGGCGGTTGCCCATCTCGACGGCCGAGCCGCCCCATTCCGGGACCGCGTCGCCCCGGAAGATCACGTTCCGGTGCAGGTGGCCGTAGCCGGGCGGGAACGCCGTCCACTCGTACGCCGGAAAGGTCGTGAAGCGCCCCGGCTGATTGAACGCGTCGGCGTTGCGCTGGATCTCGTGCCACAGGTGCCGCGACCGCTCGTAGCACCTGTTGCCGGCGGTCAGCGTGGCCTCGCCCTGGCCGCAGATGTCGGGCGGCAGCCGGCCACGGCCCTCGAACTGCGACATCTCGAACCAGTTGTTGGCGCGGACCTGCTCGCAGGTCGGCGTGTCGTAGGCGGCGTCGCTCTGGTCCTCGCAGAGGTGCACCTCGCCGAGCCAGATGCCGTGGTCCGTCACGGCCATGAAGTCGAGCGGCACGCGCAGGCGGTGCACCCGGCCGTCGGCCGTGGTGACTTCCTCGCCGCGGCCGAAACGGTACGCCAGCGACGGATCGTCGCGGTTGCCCCCCAGCACGTAGGCGTCCAGCGACCAGCTCGTGTGCACGTGGAAGTCGCCGAAGTAGGCGTTGCGCAGCGGATTGCGCTCCGGCTCCGGGCCGCCGGCCGGCGGGGACGCCGCCCCGGCTGCGGCAGCGTGCTCGGCCGCGGGCGTCTCGGCTGCGGTCCCGGCGCACGCTGCCGCCAGCAGCGGCAGCAGGCCGATCGCCGCAAGTCTCCTGTTGCCGGCAAGCCGAGAGTGTGTCCGCCGCATCGTCATGCCTCCCGGGCCGCCGGCTCCGGTTGCCGCCCAACCAACCCTCACCAGGAGTCTACGCCGATCTACGGCGCAGGTTCCCGGGGCCCGGCCGGCGTATACCAGATGGGCGAGCTCCACGCCCGCTCCTCGATCACCGGCGGCACGCCGTCGGGCAGCTCGCCGCCGCTCTCCAATGCCCGCCAGGTGGTCCAGCGGCAGGTGGGATTCTCCAGGACGCGGACGTAGTAGAACGCCCGCCGGGCGGGATCGAACTCGGGGTCGCTCCAGACCGCGCTCAGCTCCGCCGCGCCGGCGGCCCCGGCCGTGCTGCAGTCGGCCAGGTTCACCTGCGCGCCGTTGTCCGCGCAGCGGCGCGTCCCGGGGTCCGGCGGCCGCCCGCTGTCGCACGCCACGTCGTACACCCGCTCGCCGGTGCCGCCCTGCGGGTCGTCCCAGCCCTTGACGATCTGGAGCTTCTGCAGCGCGGCGCTGTTCGCGTCCCGCGTCGCCCAGACGACGAACTGCGGCGCGCCGGCGCCGCCGGACGCCGCCGGCAGGTCGCCGCCCATCGGCACCCCGCGGCGGTAGCCTTCCGCGACCAGGTCCGGACGCGTGTGCAGGTCGGCCGGGAGCGCCCAGCCGCCGAAGAAGCGGATCCGGATGCGGGGTCCGCTCGTCGCGAACGTCTCGCGCCGGCGGAGGGCGTCGAAGATGGCGTCGCGCGTGTTCTCTTCCGCCCAGACCGCGGCGAGGCCGCCCGGGTTGTTGCGCGGGTTGCCCGGCGTCGTCGCGCCGATCTCGCCGAAGAAGTCGCCCTGCCAGGTCTGCTCCACGGCGGACCCGGGCATGCTCCGATGGTCGTCGGTGCTGCCGACGAGGCCGTACTTGAAGGGGTTGATCCCCTGCTCGGCCTCGACCTCCAGGCCGGTCCTGAGGGCGTTGCGGACCAGGTCCGGGGCGACCATGCACCTGGCGGTGCCACGCTCCGGGTCGGCCGGCGCCTGATCCGGAGCGCACGGCTCGAATACCTGCTCGAAGTTGCAATCCTCGTCGGCGGTGAGCAGCCCGATCGCACACTCGGAGCTGCCCTTCACCTGGTGGATCTCGATCAGCGGCTCGAGCCGCGCCCGCCGCTCGAGGATCTCCGGGGTGAACCGCGTGCCGTCGGCGTTGTTCGGCGCCAGCACGACACCCCCGCCGTAGTTGGTGTTGTGCGGGATGGCGATCACGTCGCAGTCGCCGGTGCACGCCGCATCCATCCACTCCCAGAGACGCTCCGGCGAGTGCCCCCGGCCGAGGGCCGCCCCGCCCCAGGGGGGAACGTCCTCGCCGCGGAAGAACACGTTGCGGTGCAGCCAGCCCCCGCTGGCGCGGTGCACGGCGCTGAACTCGAAGGCGGTGAACGTGGTGAACACGCCCGGCTCGTAGTAGGCGTCCGCCGTTTCCTGCACCAGCCTCCACTGGTGCGCGGCGCGCCGGTCGCAACGGTTGTCCGGACCGGGTTCCGCGTCACCGCACAACGCCGGGTCGCGCTGATTGCGGAGCGACGTGCGGCGCAGGCGGAAGAACGCCGGGACGCTGCCGGCCCGGAACTCGCGGCACACGGGGAGGTCGTACGTCGAGGCGTCCGGATCCTGGCAGAACTGCACCTCGCCCAGCCAGTTGTCGTGGTCGGTCACGGCCATGAAGTCGAGCGGCGCGGCGAGCCGGCCGCGGACGTTCCCGTCCGCATCGAGGATGGGCTCGCCCCGGCCGTAGCGGTACGCCACCGACGGGTCGTTCCGCATGGGATGGCCGAACGTCCAGGCGTCCAGCGACCAGCTGCTGTGCACGTGCAGGTCGCCGAAGTAGGCGTTGCGGAGCGGGTTGCGCTGCGGGGCGGCGCCCGCAGCGGCGTCGGCGGCCCCGGCCGGCCCATCGTCCTGCGCGCCCGGAGCCGCCGGCGCCGGGCGCGCGCAGCCGGCCGCCAGCAGCGGCAGGCAGACGGCCGCCGACATCATGCCTCGGGTCAGTCGCGCACGGATGCACCGCATGGCATGTCGGGAGCGTTGGCCGTTCCGCGGCGCGGACACCTAACCGAATATAACCGCACAGCGCTGCAGGAACCAGAACGACGCCAGCGAGCCGATCGTGTAGGCGGGGGCGGCCCGCATCCAGGGCCGGGGACGGATCTCGAGCGTTTGCAGCGAGCCGAGCAGCGCTAGCGCGGCGGCGATGAAGGCGAGCTGTCCCGCCTCGACGCCCAGGTTGAACGACAGCAGCGCCAGCGGGATGTCGCCGGGCGGGATGCCTATCTGCGACAGGGTGCCCGCGAACCCGAAGCCGTGCAGCAGGCCGAAGGCGAACGCCACCACCCACGGCCGGCGGCAGGTGAGGCTCTCGGCGCGCCCGTCGTGCTGGGCGATCTCGACCGCGAGGAAAACGATGCTCAGGGCGACGAGCGCCTCGACCGGCGCGGGCGGCACGCGCACGAAGCCGAGCGTCGCGAGGCCGAGCGTGATGCTGTGCGCCACGGTGAAGGCCGTGACGGCCTTGAGCAGGCGCCGGAACCCGGCCACGATCCACAGCACGCCGAAGACGAACAGCAGGTGGTCGATGCCCGACAGGATGTGGTCGACGCCGAGCCGGAAGTAGCCCCAGCCGTCGACGCGCCGGTTCGACTCGCCGCCTACGACGAACGACGGCTCCTGCGGACGGAGTATCCGCGTGACGCTCGTGCCGTCGGCGAAGGCGATGCGCACGAGCGCGTCCATGATCGTGACGCGCAACCCGTCGATGGCTATCGCCTGGCCGGCCAGACCGGTCTCCCCGCAGGCGACGACCCCGTTCGTGACGACGGAACCGGGCAGCTCCACCTCCGTCGGGATGTCGGGCACCGTGCAGTGCGCCGGCAGGACGGGAAAGATGGCGGGGGGCGGCCCCTCGACGGCGGGCACCCGCCAGATGACCGCGAACGTGCCCGGGGCCAGTTCGTTGAGGCCGAGATAGGCGGGCAGGCTGGTGTGCGCCTGCGCCGGCGCGGCGGGCAACCCGAGCAGCAGGCCGATGCCCGCGACGAGGGGCTGAGCGAACCTCCGCGGGCGGCGCGTCAAGCCGTCACCCTCCCGTCGTGCCGCCGGCGAGCGCCTCGGCGTCCACGACGATTTCGAACCGCCGGCGCAGCCCCTCGTAGTACGTGTCGGCCGCCGATCGGAGGCGCTGCTCGTTGAGGTCCAGCAGGACCCGGTTGCGCACTTCGCCCAGCGCCGGCAGCCGGGACGGGACCCGCTGCCGGATGCGGACGACGTGCATGCCGTAGCTGGAGGCCACCGGACCGGACCATTTGCCGACCGGCAGCTCGAACAGCCGGCTGGCGAAGCGCGGGCCGAACAGGTCGCGGATCTGGTCGCGCGACTGCGGCGGGTACTCGTACTGCAGCATGAACCGGTCGCCGAGCTGCGCCGCGTCGGCGGCCGCTGCCGCGCCGGACGCCAGCCGGGCCAGGGCGCGGCGGGCCGCGGCCTCGGCGCCCGCGCCGCGGTTGCTGCCGCTGAAGTACACGTGGGAGAAGCCGACCTGCGCGGGAATGCGGTAGCGCTCCGGGTCGTCGTCGAAGAAGGCCTGCAGCTCGGCGTCCGACGGCTCGACGGTGGAGGCGACGCTCTGCGCCAGGAACTCGACCTTCTGGGCCAGCCGGCGGCGGACGATGGTGTCGCCCTGATCGAGGCCCGAGGCGATTGCCTCGCGGTACAGCACCTCCTCGCGGACGAAGTCCTCGATGAGCCTGTCGAGCTCGCGCGCGGTCGGCGGCGCGCCCCGCTGCCGGGTCCACGTCTCGCGCAACTGCTGGATCCGATCCGCCGTCACCTCGATGCGGTTGCCGTTGCCGCCCACGCCGAACGACTGGCCGAACACGGCGCTCAGAACGAGCAGCACGCCGCCCGCCAACAGGAAGTGGACGAGCGGCTCATTCAGCAGTCGCTGCCACCTCATGAGCTACTGCGCCGCGGGCGTGTACCAGATGGGCGAGCTCCAGGCGCGTTCCTTCACCGTGGGCGGGTCGGACGGGGGCGGCGCGGTGCCGCGCGCCAGCGCCCGGTGCGTCGTCCAGCGGCAGGTCGGGTTCTCCAGCACCCGCACGTAGTAGAACGCCCGCAGCGCGGGGTCGAAGTCCGGGTCGCTCCAGGTCGTGCTCAGCTCGGCGGCCCCGAGGCCGGGGGAGTAGCTGCAGTCGGACAGGTCCACCCGCGCGCCGTTGTCCGCGCAGCGGTGGGTCTGCGGATGCGCCTCCAGCCCGTCGGCGCAGGCCACGTCGTACACCTGCTCGGCGGACTGTCCGTCGGCCTCGGCCCAGCCCTTGACGATCTGGACCTTCTGCAGGTTCGCGCTGTTGGGTCCTTCACGGCCCAGACGACGAAGCGCGGGCCGCCGCCGGCGTCGCCGCCGGGCGGGTCCGGCAGGTCGCCGCCCATCGGCACGCCGCCGGCGTACGCGGCCTCGACCATGTCGCGCCGCGCGTCGAGGTCGGCGGGGTAGTCCCAGCCGGCGAAGAAGCGCACGTGGATGCGCGTGCCGCTATTGCCGAAGGTCTCGCGGCGGCGCAGGGCGTCGAAGATGGCCTCGCGCGTGTTGGCCTCGGCCCACACCCCGACCAGGCCGCCGGGGTTGCTGATGTTGCCGCCGTCGGCCTGCTCGTCCCAGCCGAGGGGCCGGCCTATCACGGCGAGGCCGCCGCCGGTGCTGAACTTCACGGGCTTGTCCGTGAAGTCGTCCTCGTCGGCCGCGCCCGGCAGGCTCTGGTGGTCGTCCGGACTGGCGATGAACCCGAACTTGAACGGGTTGACGCCGAAGTCGGCCTCGAGTTGCAGGCCGGTCTTCAGCGCGTTGCGGACGAAGTCGGGCGCGTGCGCGCAGCCGCTGCGCTGGCCCGGCTCGCAGACGGGGTAGTAGTTCTCGAAGTTGCACTCCTCGTCCGTGGTGCCCAGGCCGCGGTAGCACTCGGAGTTGCCCTTGATCTGGTGGATCTCCACGAGCGGCTCGGCCCAGGCGCGCAGCCGCAGCAGCTCCGTGGTGTACGGCGTCCAGCCGAACTCGTCGAACGCCAGCCCGCCGCTCAGGTTCGGGTTGTGCGGGATGGCCACCACCTGGCAGTCGCCGGTGCAGGCGGCCTCCAGCCACTCCCACAGCCGCTCGGGGCGATTCTGCATCTCGACGGCCCCGCCGCCCCACTCCGGGACCGCGTCGCCGCGGAAGATGACGTTGCGGTGCAGGTGGCCGTAGCCGCGCGGCTGGGCCGTCCACTCGTAGGCCGGGAAGGTAGTGAACACGCCGGGTTCGTTGAACGCGTCGGCGTTGCGTTGGATCCGGCCCCACAGGTGCCGCGCCCGCTCGTAGCACTTGTTGGCCGCCGTCATGGTGGCCTCGCCCTGCCCGCAGATGTCGGGGGGACGCCGGCCCCGGCCCTCGAACGCCCCGGTGCCGAACCACTCGTTGGCGCGGATCCGCTCGCACGTGGGCGTGTCGTAGGCGGCGTCGCTCGCGTCGTTGCAGAGGTGCACCTGGCCGAGCCAGGTGTCGTGGTCGGTGACCGCCATGAAGTCCAGGGGCACCCGCAGTCGGTGCACTGTCCCGTCCGCCTTGGTCACCTCCTCGCCCCGCCCGAAGCGGTAGGCCAGCGCCGGGTCGTCGCGGTTGCCGCCCAGCACGTAGGCGTCCAGCGACCAGCTCGAGTGCACGTGGAAGTCGCCGAAGTAGGCGTTGCGCAGGGGATTGCGCGCGGGCGCCTGGGTTGCGGGGGCCGGCAGTCCGGCGGCGGCCGCAATCCCGGCCGCCGCGGGTCCGTCCCCCGCTCCCGGAGCGCCGGAAGCGGGCGCGTGCCGCGAGTAGCCGAGCACCGCCGCGGAGAGCAGCAGCGCGCCCGCCGCCAGCCCGCCGGCCGCCCGCCGTCGCGTTCGTGCCGAGAGTGTGCGCATGTCGTGCCCTTTCGCCGCGGCCCGGCCCGGCAATCGCCGCCGCCGGCTCCCGTCGCCGCCCAACCAACCCTCACCGGGCGTCTACGCCGTTCCACGGCGCAGATGCCCAGGCCTCCGCGTCACCCGCCGCCCTGTGGCGTATACCAGATGGGCGAGCTCCAGGCCCGCTCCTTGATTGCCGGCGGCACGTTGTCCGGCAGCGCGCCGCCGCTCTCCAGCGCCCGCCACGTCGTCCAGCGGCAGGTCGGGTTCTCGAGCACCCGGACGTAGTAGAAGGCCCGCCGGGCGGGATCGAAGTCGGGATCGGTCCAGGCGGCGCTCAGCTCGGCCGCGCCGGCGCCCCCGGTCGGGCTGCAGTCGGCCAGGTTCACCTGCGCGCCGTTGTCCGCGCAGCGGCGCGTCCCGGCGTCCGGCGGCCGGCCGCCGTCGCACGCCACGTCGTACACCTGCTCGCCGGTGCCGCCCTCGGGGTCGTTCCACCCCTTGACGATCTGGAGCTTCTGCAGGTGGGCGCTGTTCGCGTCGCGCGCCGCCCAGACGACGAACCGCGGGGCCTCCGCACCGCCCGGCGCCGCCGGCAGGTCGCCGCCCATCGGCACGCCGCTGCGGTAGCCTTCCGCGACCAGCTCCGGGTCGGTGTGCAGGTCGTCCGGCAGCTCCCAACCCCCGAAGAACCGCACGCGGATGCGCGGGCCGCTGGTGGCGAACGTCTCGCGCCGGCGGAGGGCGTCGAAGATCGAGTCGCGCGTGTTCTCCTCTGCCCAGACGGCCGCAAGACCCCCCGGATTGTTCAGCGGCGACCCGGGACTGGTCGCGCCGATCTCGCCGAAGAAGTCGCCCTGCCAGGTCTCCTCGTCGGCCGACCCCGACATGCTGCGGTGGTCGTCGGTGCTGCCGATGAGGCCGTACTGGAACGGGTTGATGCCGTGCTCGGCCGCGACCTCCAGGCCGGTCTTGAGGGCGTTGCGGACGAAGTTGGAGGCGACCGTGCAACTGGCCGTGGCCAGCTCGGGGTTCGACGGCATCGCGTCCGGGTCGCAGGGCTCGAACACCTGCTCGAAGTTGCACTCCTCGTCCGAGGTGAGCAGGCCGGGCGCGCACTCCGAGTTGCCCTTGACCTGGTGGATCTCGATCAGCGGCTCGCGCCGCGCCCGCCGCTCGAGGATCTCGGCGGTGAACGGCGTGCCGTCGGCGTTGTTCGGCGCCAGGACGACGCCCATGCCGTAGTTCGTGTTGTGCGGGATGGCGATGACGTCGCAGTCGCCGGTGCACGCTTCATCCATCCACTCCCAGAGCCGCTCCGGCGAATGCCGCGTCGCGATGGACGCCCCGCCTCCCCATGGCGGGATGTCGTCGCCGCGGAAGAACACGTTGCGGTGCAGCCAGCCGCCGGTGGCGCGGTCCGAGCCGGTGAACTCGAAGGCGGTGAACGTCGTGAACACGCCCGGCTCGTAGTAGGCGTCGGCCATGGCCTGCACCATGGGCCACTGGTGCGCGGCGCGCTCGTCGCAGCGGTTCTCCGGGCCCGGCTCGGTGCTCCCGCACAGCTCCGCGTCGCGCTGGTTGCGGTTCGCCGCGCCGTAGTGCCGCATGAACGCTGCGCCGCCGCCGGCGCGCACCTCCTCGCAGACCGGCAGGTCGTAGGTGGGCGCCGCGGGATCCTGGCAGAGCTGCACCTCGCCGAAGAAGTTGTCGTGGTCGGTCACCGCCATGAAGTCGAGCGGCGTGCGGAGCTGCCCGCGCACGTTGCCGTCGGCGTCGGTGATCGCGTCGCCCCGGCCGTAGCGGTAGGCCACCGACGGGTCGTTCTGCATCGGATGCCCGAACGTCCAGGCGTCGAGCGACCAGCTCGTGTGGACGTGCAGGTCGCCGAAGTAGGCGTTGCGCAGCGGGCTGCGCGCCGCCGCCCGGGCGGCCGGCGCGGGCACCTCGCCGGCGCGCGCGAGTGCCGTCGAGGCCGGCCCGGTCGCCGCGGACAGCGCCGTCTCGGGCGCCGTGCCGCAGGCGGCGAGCAGCACGCCGGCCGCCGGCAGCAGGACGAGGCGGGAAGCTGCCTTGCTCATTGCGCCTCCGCGGGGACGTACCAGATGGCCGACGACCAGGCGCGCTCCTGAATGGTCATGGGACGGTCGGACGGGTGCGGCCAGCCGAACTTCAGGGCCACGAACAGCGACCAGCGGGGGGTGGGGATCTCGATCGCCCGCAGGTAGTAGACGGCAGGCACATCCGGGTCGAAGGCCGGGTCCTCCCAGACGGCCGCGAGCCGGGTCGCCCCGACGGTGTTCGTGTAGGTGGCGTTCGACAGGTCGACGGTGTTGCGGACGGCCGGCACGGCGCCGGTGGCCGGGTCGGCCGCGCGTCCGCCCGACAGGGCGACGTCGTACACCTGGTCGCGGTAGCCGTCGCCGTCGCGCCACACCTTGACGATCTGCGCCCGGTCGAGGTTGGCGCCGTCGGGGTCCTTGACGGCCTGGACGACGAAGCGCGGCGCGCCGGCGCCGTCCGGCCGCGCGGGCAGGTCGCCGCCCATCGGCGCGCCGCCGGCGTACGCCGTCCGGAGCCAGTCCGCCTGCTCCGGCAGGCCGTCGGCGTAGTCCCAGCCGCCGAAGAAGCGGACGCTCAGCCGCGTGCCCGACGTGGCGTAGGTTTCCTTGCGGCGCAGCGCGTCGTAGATGGCCTCGCGGGTGTTGGCCTCGGCCCACACGCCGGCCAGGCCGCCGGAGCCGGTCGCCGTCCCGCCGGCCGGGATGTCCGGCTCGCCCAGCCCGAACATGCTCTCGACGTGGGCGCGGGGGACGTCCACGCCGGCCGCGAACCCGTTGACCGACTTCGAGCCGTACACGACGTCCTCGCCCTCCTCGGTGAGCGCGCTGTGGTAGTCGCTCGCGCCGATCACGCCGACCTTGTAGGGGTTGACGCCCGCGCGCCCCTCGATGACCATGCCGCGCCCGTAGGCGTCGCGGATGGTGCTGCCCTCGGGCTGGCTGCGGCGGCCGTCGAACGTCTGGTCGAACAGCTCGAAGCTGGCGAACTCGTCGTTCGGGGCCAGCGCGGGGTGCACCTCGGACTGACCCTTCATCTGCGCGATCTCGCTGAGCGGCTCGTTGAGCAGCCGGCGGCGGGCGTACGCCTCGTCGATGGGCCGGCCGTCGCTGTCGGTCCAGTCGTACATGATGCCGTTGCTCATGTTGCCGTTGTGCGGAATGATCAGCCCCTCGACGCCGCGGCTGCGGTGCTCCTCCAGGTACGACCAGAGGTCCTCGGGCCGCCGCGAATCGAGCGTCGAGAAGGGGAGCGGCGCCGTGTCGCCGCGGAAGATCACGTTGCGGTGGATGGGGCCGCCGCTGCCGTCGCTCCGGCTGCCGTCCGTCGTCCACTCGTAGCCGATGAAGGTGGTGAACCGCCCCGGTTCGTAGAAGGCGTTGGCGGCCTCGATGAGGCGCTGCCACGCCGAGCGGCTCACCGGCGCGATGTCGAAGCCGGGCACCTCGCCGGCGGTCTGCGCCCGCCACGCCCGGAAGCCGGCGCTGCTGCGGAATCCGCGTCCGGGATTGGCGTGCCACTCGCGGCCCACCTCGCTCGTCGCCAGCGCGGAATCCGGATCCTCCATCGCCAGCCCGGAGCCGATGATCTGGCCGTGATCCGTCACCGCCATGAAATCGAGCGGCCGGCGGCGGCGGATCGGCTCGCCCATGAACATGACCTCCTCGCCGCGCGCGAAGCGGTAGGCGTCCTCCGGGCCAAGCCGGGTGCCGAACAGGTAGTAGGCGTCCATCGACAGCATGGTGTGGACGTGCAGGTCGCCGAAGTACACGTCCCGCTCCGGATTCAGCGGGACGGAGGCGCCCGCAGGCGCCGCGCCGCCGCGGGCGGCGACGGGCGGCTCGGCGCAGCCGGCCGACAGCAGCACGCAGGCCGCCGCGGCGGCGAAGAGCGGTGCATTCATGGTGCTTCCCATTTTTGATCAGAACGCGACGGTCGCGGTCATCGAGATCGTCCGCGGCGCGCCGAGCCAGGCGGCGTTCTCGGTGATGGCGGACAGATAGGCCTTGTCGAGCAGGTTGTTCGCCACGATCGCGAACTCCGTCGACCGCAGCAGCTCGCCCAGCGCCTCGCCGGAGAAGCTGAGGTAGGCGTCCACCAGCCAGTAGGCGTCCGCGTACCAGTCGGACCTCAGGCTGACGCGGCGCGACGACGTGTACTTGGCGCTCAGCCCCATGCCGAGGGGCCCCGTCCGATCGAGCGAGACGACCCACAGCCGATCCGGCACGCCGGTGACGTCGGTCCCCGCCACGAGGCCCTGGCTCGCGTCGACGAGCGGGTCGCCGGTCCCGATGTACGCCGAGTCGTTGAGCGTGAAGGCGGTGTAGAACGACGTTCGTTGCGGCATCTGCACCGTCGCGGAGAGCTCGACGCCGGTCGTGTCGATGCCGCCCGCGTTGAAGTAGGCGCCGCCGCCGGGGATGAGGTAGTTGGGACCGGTCGCCGTGGCAGGCCCGAGGTAGAAAATGCGATTCTCGAAGTCGATGGTGTACCAGGTGGCGCTCAATGCCAGCCGGTCCCCGGCGTACTGCAACCCGACGTCGATGTTCGAGGCGGTCTCCGGCTCGAGCAGGTCGAGGCTGCGCCCCGGCACCTCGAGCAGCAGGCTGCTGATCGCCTTGAAGTTCTCGGAATAGCCGGCGAACAGGTCCAGACCCTCGACCGGCGTCTCGTACGTCACGCCGCCGGACAAGAGAAGGTCCGAATCCGAATCGACCTCCAGGTTGGGGTCTGCGCCGAACAGGTCCTCGCGCGACACGCCGACGAGGTACTGCTTGACGCCGCCGCTCAGGGCGAACGGCCCGGCGAAGATCGTCTCCTCCAGGTACCACTTGAAGACGTGCTGCGGGAACTGCCAGTCGTACTGCTGCCAGTAGGGCTGCTCGTTCCAGTTGAAGCTGAGCGTCGGGTCCAGAATCTGGTGCCAGTCGCGGCCCAGGTCCCGCCGCGTGTCCTCGTACCAGATGCCGGCGCGCAAGGTGCTGCCCGCGGCCCCGATGGTGGCGAACCACTCCTCGTCGAGCGTGACGCCGACGCGGTCCTTGCCGTAGTGGCTGTGGCGGTACGACTGCACCGCCGTGGCGCCGGGGTGGCACGCCGGGTCGACCGCCGGGCCGCCCGAGCCGTAGTAGTTGAAGATGTAGGTGGATGCGCATCCGGGCGTTGGCCCGACGGCGGCGCCGTCGGGGCTCACGAAGCGGATCAGCCCGAGCTGCGAGCCGCCCCGGACGGGCGTCCCGCCCAGCAGCTCCGATTCCGGGCCGCCGCCGTCGTCGGTGACGTCGGCGATGAAGGGGGGCAGCCAGTCGCCGCGGCCCCGGTTGCGGTGGAAGTAGCCGCCCACGCTCAGCGAGGACACGTCGCTGAGCGACCAGTCCGCCTTCAGGTAGCCGAACGTGTTGTTCCGCCGCGTCTGCCAGCCGGGCCGGTAGAACTGGTTCAGGTACGGCACGCCGGGCCACTCGCCGACCAACCGGTCCCAGCGCGGGTTGGCCCGGAAGTCGGCATCGCTGTACAGCCGCTGGTAGACATCCTCGTGAATGCTGTCGTACGAGAGGTAGCTGGTGAGATCGAGGCGTCCGTGCGATGAGACGAGCTTGGCGGCGACGTGCTCCCGCTCGTTCCGGGCCGAGCCTTCCACCCAGTCGGTCGCCTCCTGGCGGACCGCGGCGATCCACGCCCGTGTGTCGCGCCCGAACAACGGTCCGGTGTCGACCCGCATGGCGAACCGCTGGCCTTCGTTCTCGCCAATGGTGGCCGACCCGGTGTACGTCCGCTCGGCCGCCGGGTCGTCCGTCAGGTAGTCGAACGTGCCGCCCAGCGCCTCGATCGACCGCGAGGCGATGTCGGCCGTTCCCTGCGACACCTCGACGCCGCCGAGGTTCATCGGGTCGATGAACCGGTTCGCCTTCGAGCCGCCCCAGTAGTCGGACGTGCCGTTCGGAAAGCCGTCGATGGTCGTGCCGATCTGCGCCTCGCTGAGGGTCACCTGGAAGCCGCGCATGGCGACGTTGCTGGACCAGTCGTCGAAGCCGTACGCGTCGCCCTCCTGGACGGACACCCCGGGGAGGTTGTCCACCACCGACGTGACGGCGGTGATGTTCGACTGCTGCAGCAGCATCGGCTCGGCCACGACGTTGCGCGCGAAGATCCGCGGCTCGTCGGCCACGACGGTGACCGTTTCCATCCGCCGCTCGAGCGCCATGACGACGTCGAGCGACGCGGTCGCGCCGGCGGCGACCGCGACCGGCATCTGCTGCGTCTCGAAGCCGGGGAGGACGATCGTGAGCACGTAGTCGGCGGCCGGAATCATCCCGAAGGAGAAGCGTCCGTCCGGCCCGGTCACCTGCAGCGCGCCCGGTGCCGCCAGGGCGCCGCCGGTCAGCGTCACCGTGGCGCCCGGCAGCGCACCGCCCGCGGAGTCGGCGACGCTGCCCTCGATCGTCCCGGCCGGCTGCGCCGGGGACGGCGCCGCCGCCAGGAGCACGAGCGCGGCCACGGCCGCCGCGGTGCGCATTCGTGTCGTTGCACGCATGCGGGAAGGTTGGCACATGCGTTGCCGGCCGACAAGCAGCGCGCCCACCCGGACGCGGCACGTTGCTAACATCGGAGCACCCATGGCCTGCAGTCGGCAGCGCGCACTTGTCGCGGCGGGGATCGTGTTCGCGGCCGTCCTGCCCGCGCCAGCGGCGGCCGCTCAGGTTCCCCCGGCCCCGGCCGGCGCGCAGACGGACACTGCCGCCCGGGAGCCGGACGCCGCGCAGACGGACACCGTTGCCGGGTTGCGGGTCGGCGGCCCGGCGGTGCCGGTCGCGCCGGCCGTCATCGCCCGCGACGCGGCGGGCCGCGTGACCGTCCGCGCCGTGCGCATCGCGACGCCGCTCGACATCGACGGCCGGCTCGACGAGGCGGTCTACGCGCGCGTGCCGGCCATGTCGGGCTTCATCCAGACCGATCCGGACGAGGGCGCCCCGGCCACCGAGAAGACCGAGATCTGGCTGCTGTTCGACGACGACAACGTCTACGTCGTGGGCCGCTGCTGGGAGACGCAGCCCGAGCGGCTGATGGCCAACGAGATGCGCCGGGACAATCCGGCCATCGTGCGCAACGACAACCTGGCGTGGAGCTTCGACACCTTCCATGACCGCCGCAACGGCGTCATCTTCGAGGTCAATCCGATCGGCGGGCGGCTCGACGGCGAGATCACGAACGAGGAGCGCGCGAACATCGACTGGAATCCGGTCTGGGACGTGGCGGCGGGCCTGTTCGAGCAGGGCTACGTGGTCGAGGCGGCCATCCCGTTCAAGTCGCTGCGCTACCGGCCCGGCCGCGAGCAGACGTGGGGCTTCCAGGTCCGCCGCCGCAACCGCTGGAAGAACGAGCTCTCCTACCTCGCGCCCATCCCCGCCGCGTGGGGCGAGCGCGGGCACTTCCGAATGTCGCTGTCGGCGACCGTGGTCGGCCTCGAGGCGCCGCCCGGCTCGCGCAGCATCGAGATCAAGCCCTACGCCATCGCCGACCTCACGAGCGACACGACATCGGCCACGCCCGTCTCGAACGCGCTGGGCGGCGACGCCGGCATCGACGTCAAGTACGGCATCACCCAGAACCTGACGGCCGACCTCACCGTCAACACCGACTTCGCCCAGGTGGAGGCGGACGAGCAGCAGATCAACCTGACCCGGTTCAGCCTGTTCTTCCCGGAGAAGCGGGAGTTCTTCCTGGAGAACCAGGGGCTGTTCACGTTCGGCGGCGCCGGCGCCGGCCCGTTCGGGGCGGGCGACACGCCCGTGCTGTTCTACAGCCGCCGCATCGGACTGGACGCGGCAACGGGGCGGGAGATCCCGATCGACGCCGGGGGCCGCATGACGGGCCGGGTCGGGCCGTTCAGCGTCGGCCTGCTGAACATCCAGACCGGCGACGCGCCGGAGGCCGCCGCGCGGGCGACCAACTTCTCGGTCGTGCGCCTCAAGCGCGACCTGCTGCGGCGCAGCAGCGTCGGCGCCATCTTCACCCGGCGGTCGGTGTCGTCGCACGGCCCGGGCGCGGGCGAGACGTACGGCGTCGACGGCACGTTCGCGTTCTACGACGCGCTCAGCATCAACACCTACTGGGCGCGGACGCGCGCACCCGACGCGCTGCTGGCGGCGAGCCCCGCGGCGGCCGGCGCGGCGGACGACGTCAGCTACCGCGCGCAGCTCAACTACGCGGGCGACCGCTACGGCGTCGAGCTCGAGCACCTCGTCGTGGGCACCGACTTCAATCCCGAGGTGGGCTTCCTGCGCCGCGAGGACTTCGCGCGCAGCTACGGACTGTTCCGCTTCAGTCCCCGCCCGCGGGCGCTCGCCGCCATCCGCAGGCTCATCTGGGAAGGCCGCTTCGACTACATCACCGATCGCCGGGGGGTGCTCGAGACGCGCCAGGCGTTCGGCCAGTTCGGCATCGAGTTCGAGAACAGCGACCGGCTGACCTTCGATTACACCCGCAACTACGAGTACCTCGACCGGCCGTTCCGGATCGCGCGCGACGTGGCGATTCCCGTCGGGGGCTACCGCTTCCAGGACCTGCTGGTGTCGTTCGAGCTGGGGCGGCAGCGGCGGTTCTCCGGCCTGGTCACGGCCCAGCACGGCGGCTTCTTCGGGGGCACGAAGACGTCGCTCGGGTTCGGTCTGGGGGGCGGAATCTCGAGCGGCCGCCTGGAGATCACCCGCCAGCTCTCGTTCGAGCCGGGCCTCTCCATCAACCGGATCACGCTGCCCCAGGGCCGCTTCACGACCAACCTCGTGACGACCCGCACCACCTACACGGTCACGCCGCTGATGTTCTTCAGCGCGCTCGTGCAGTACAACTCCGCCAACGCCTCGCTGGGCGCGAACCTGCGCTTCCGCTGGGAGTACCGGCCGGGCAGCGAGCTGTTCGTGGTCTACAACGAGCAGCGCGACACGCTCGTGCCGCGTTTTCCCGGGCTCGAGAACCGGGCCGTGGTCGTGAAGCTCAACCGCCTCTTCCGCTTCTGAAGCCGACCGTCCCGACTGCCGGCGGGTGCGTTGCGCTACGATGCCCCGATGATTCGCGGATGCCGCTTCCGCACCGCCGCCGTCCTCGCCCTGGCTGCCGCCTCTCCGTGCCTCGCGGCGCACGCGGCCGCGCAGGGACTGCGGGGCTCCGAGCTCGACGGGCACCCGCCCGCGCCCGTGGCGCCCGCGGTGATCAACCGCGACGCGGCCGGCCGAGCGACGGTGCGCGCCGTGCGCATCACCGAGCCGCTGAGCATCGACGGCCGGCTCGACGAGGATGTCTACGAGCGCGTGCTGCCGATGTCGGACTTCATCCAGACCGATCCCGACGAGGGCGCCCCGGCCACGGAGAAGACCGAGGTCTGGCTCCTGTTCGACGACGAGAACGTCTACGTCGTCGGCCGCTGCTGGGAGACGGAGCCGGACCGCCTGGTGGCGAACGAGATGCGGCGCGACAACACGACCATCGTCCGCAACGACAACATGGCGTGGAGCTTCGACACGTTCCACGATCACCGCAACGGCGTGCTGTTCGAGGTCAACCCCATCGGGGGGCGGATCGACGGTCAGGTCACCAACGAGTCGCAGGTCAACATCGACTGGAACCCGATCTGGGACTTCGCGACCGGCTACTTCGACGGCGGCTACGTCATCGAGGCCGCCATCCCGTTCAAGTCGCTGCGCTATCGGCCCGGCCGCATCCAGACCTGGGGCTTCCAGGTGCGCCGCGTCAACCGGTCGAAGAACGAGGTGTCGTACCTGACGCCGGTGCCGCCCGCCTTCATCAACAACGGCCACTTCCGCTCGTCGCTGGCGGCCGCCGTCGTCGGCCTCGAGGCCCCGCCCGCCTCGCGCCTGCTGGAGCTCAAGCCCTACGCCATCGGCGACCTGTCGAGCGACCTGCGGGGCGCCGAGCCGTTCACGAACAGGCTGGGCGGCGACGGCGGCATCGACGTCAAGTTCGGCATCACCGAGAACCTGACGGCCGACTTCACCGTCAACACCGACTTCGCGCAGGTGGAGGCGGACGAGCAGCAGATCAACCTGACGCGCTTCTCGCTGTACTTCCCCGAGAAGCGGGAGTTCTTCCTCGAGAACCAGGGGGTGTTCACCTTCGGCGGCGCCGACACCGGGCCGTTCACGAGCGGCGATACGCCGGTGCTGTTCTACAGCCGCCGGATCGGCCTCGACGCCGGGCGCGAGATACCCCTCGAGGCGGGCGCCCGGATGACCGGCCGCGCCGGCGCGTTCAGCGTCGGCCTGCTCAACATCCGGACAGGCGACGCCAGCGTCCCCGGCCGCGCGGCGCCCGTGCCGGCGACGAACTTCTCGGTCGTGCGCGTCAAGCGCGACCTGCTGCGGCGCAGCAGCATCGGCGCCATCGCGACGCGCCGCTCGGTCTCGACGCGCGGGCTCGGCTCGGCCGAGACCTACGGCGCCGACGCCACGTTCGCGTTCTACGACGCGTTGACCATGAACGCCTACTGGGCGACGACCCGGGCGCCGGGCAGCGGCCCGGACGACGTCAGCTACCGGGCGCATCTCGACTACGCCGGCGACCGCTACGGCGTGGAGCTCGAGCGGCTGGTGGTGGGGACCCATTTCAACCCCGAGGTCGGCTTCATGCGGCGCTTCGACTTCGGGCGCAACCACGGGGCGTTCCGCTTCAGTCCGCGCCCCCGGTCCATTGCCCTCATCCGCCGCTTCGTCTGGGAGGGCCGGTTCGATTCGTTCCGCAGCCGGGCCGGCCGGCTCGACACGGAGCTGCTGCAGGGCAAGTTCGGCATCGAGCTCGAGAACAGCGACGTGCTGATGGCGGACTACATTCGCAGCAACGAGTACGTCGACCGGGTGTTCGACGTGGCGGGCGTGGACGTGGGGGTGGGCGGCTACCGCTTCCAGGACACGATGCTCACCTACGAGCTGGGCCAGCAGCGCCGCTTCTCCGGCATGGTCACCTTCCAGCGCGGCGGGTTCTTCGGCGGCAGGAAGACGACGATCGGCTTCGGCCGCCGCACCGGGCTGTCGGGCGGCCGGCTGGCGATCACGCCGCGCGTCTCGTTCGAGCCGGGCGTGTCGCTGAACTGGATCGAGCTGCCGGCCGGCAAGGTGACCACGACGCTGGTCACGACGCGCACGACCTACACGCCCACGCCGTTCCTGTTCGTCAGCGCGCTCGTCCAGTACAACTCGGCGGCCAACGACGCGAGCGCCAACGTCCGCCTGCGCTGGGAGTACCAGCCGGGCAGCGAGCTGTTCATCGTCTACAACGAGCAGCGCGACACGCTCGTCCGCGGCCGCCGTTTCCCGGAGCTGTACAACCGCGCGCTCATCATCAAGCTCAACCGCCTCTTCCGCTTCTGAGACGGCTTCTTCGATCAGGCGGGGCTGAGCTTCCTTCAGACGGGGCTGCGCCCCGAACCCCCGGCGTCCGTTTGCGGGGACCCCATAGCCCCGCGCCACTCCCGCCGAGGCGCGCCGTGCGCGCCTTGCGCCGACTGCGCCGGCGCTCCAATCAGACGGGGCTGTGCGCCGGACCCCCGGGGTCCGCTCGCGGGGCCCCGTTCCCCCGCCCCCCCCGGGGGCGCTTCTGCGGGGTTTCTGTAACCTGTTGAAAACGCGCGGCTTGTCTCCTGCCTACTGCGCCGTGCCACGTTTCGTCCCACGGCTCACTCACGTTGATGGCGACGCGGTAGCGGAGGACGCTCCGGAACTAGAAGGGTCCCGACGCCCTACACCAGCGGGATCAACCGGAGGTCGGATTTCTGTGCTGTGAAGACGGCCATCTCGACGTCCCGGGCGCGCCACGCGCAACCCGTGCGCCGATTCAGCTCCCGCGCGGTGAATCGACACCACGCGATCCAGGAATCAATGAACGGCCAGTGGCGATCCGTGAGGACCTGTCCGGCGTGCAATGCGGGAACCCCTTTGAGATCGGGTCCGTCAATCCCGGAGTAGCGGTGGAGCTGGCCGTTCTTGAGCGCCCATCGCGTGATCTGCGTGTCCACCATCGGGAACCTCTCCGGACAGATGAACGCGGGAAACGTGGCCGCGGTTGCGACCACGGGGGAGGCGAACAGCTTGCTCCGGAAGGTGCTGAACGCCTTTCTGCTCCCCTCCTCGATGTAGTCCATGCACGCGGACCACAACTCCTTGGGACGCACCCGTGCCTCCAGCACGCATTGGGTGGTTCCGTTTCGTACCAGTGCCATCGTGTAGAGCTTCCAGAACACAACCTCGTCCCACACCTCCAGACGATCCTGGGCCTGTTCCCGGAACCGGTCTTCAAATTCGATCGTCTTGACCCGGTCCCCCGGCTCGGTGTCGACGTTGAACCAGCTCGCGTGTTCATCGGCACCGGTGAACCGCGTCAAATCAACCGGATATCGGTACTCATCGAGCGCCCTTGCCCAGGTTTCGGCGGCCATGGTTAGCCGAGCAGCCATATGATCGCGACGGTCGCGACGACGGCGCCGGCGATGCCCGTGAGGAGCACCCCGACGATCCGCCTGGTGAGGCGGCGGGTTTGGATGTCAATGTGGGCTTGCAGGGCCGCCACCGCCGTGTCGATCCGGGCGTCGATGCCCGTCGTGTCGGCCGTCCGTCGAAACGCCCTGTCGGCCGCTTGACCAACCAGGTAGCAGGTGGCTCCGTCGAACGTGCCCCCGACCGCGCCTCCCACGAGTGGCAGGAGCTTCGCCAGGTTCAACACGCCCTTCTCGCCGAACTTCGTCAGCAGCCTCAAACCGACGCGCTTGTTGATGTCGATCAGGACCCTTCCCTCGACCTTCTTCAAGACCTCGATCGCGGCCTTCCCACCGAGCGTGACTCCAGCCTGCTTGGCGACGTCCTCCATTGCTGTCCCGATCGTGCAGAGCAGGACTGCGGTCCGAACCCGGTCGTCCTTGGAGTCATGCCCGTAGATCTCGGCGATCGCCGCCACCATGGGGGCCTGGATCGCGAGGGAAGCCGCCAACGAACCTGGAATCGTCACCGGCAACGTCAGCACACCTCCGAGTCCGGTCACGAAGCCAGTTCCTGCGTTCTTGGCGACAGCCCATCGGATGAGCGCCTGCACGCGTTCGGCGTCGTTCGCGTAGGGCTGGCTCTTGTAGTCGTCCGCCAGGTCGGAAGCCGAGGGGAGCCGCCCGATTCCATCCAGCGCCTGATCCAGGATCCACTGGACCAAGTCCTGCGCCTTCTCCGCGAGCTTTCCTGAATCGGCGGGCATCACCCTGATGGAGATGGAGCGTACGCGATGTCTGCGTAATCGTCGCCTGCTCGCGCCCAAATCGTCAATGCGGTCGGTTTCGGATCGTGAGCGTAGCCCCTACTCGGTACGCGCTAGCTAGCGTACCGACCAGCGAGAGCGGGGCCGCGCCTTGCGGAAGTCGGTACGCCTTTGGACCGGTCAATCCGGCCACGTCTCAAGGCCTTCAGCCGTCGCCGCTTGCCGCAGTTCCTTGTCGAAGCACGCAAACACCGTATCCTGGCCGTTGGTCGCAAGGATGGGCTGGCACTTCAATGCCGCGGCGAGCTGTACGGCGTCGTAGGCTCGTAACTCGCGGGTCCACGAGAGCTGGCCCGCCCTTGCGGCCAGCTCTTCCGTCACCGGCACCTTGCCGAAGTCGGCCCAGTCCTCGATGAACTCCAGCTCGGCTCGTCGGGCTTCCTCCGCATTGATTCGCGTCTCGCGGCGCGCTCTGCTCAGCGCGGCCGCCACCTCGGTCCGCGTAATCAGCGCCGTTGCGATCGCTATCGCCTCGTCCATCTTGGCGATCACGTTCTCTGATTCAGGCTCCGCCACGTAGCGCTTGAGGAGCGCGCTCGTGTCCAAATACAGCACCATCAGCCGCGGTTCTCCCGCACGATGTCGCTGATGCTCCCACCGCCCCGTAGTCGTACCGAAGGTTTCCGTTTCTTCAGCCGCCGGCCACTCCAGGCGATTCCCGCGGCGTCGAGAGCCGCGCGGGCCTGCTTCACCGCCTCCGACTCCGGGATGAGACGTGCCACGCGCTCTTCTCCGTCTGTCACCAACAGCGTCGTGCCGTTCCTGACCTGCTCGAGGCATCCGCTCGGGTCTGCCTCAAGCTCTTCAACGGCAACGCGTCGTTCGCGCATGCTCTTCCTCCCGGTTACCCCCGTACGGTCCCTCGGTCCCCGGCGGCGTTACGCGTTCATCTCCCGCGCTGGCGGCGGCGTCGTGCAGCCGCCCGATGAGGGCGCCGACGGCGATGCCGTCGATGTCCAGGATGTGCTTCGCCAGGTCGAGCTTCATGACCTCGTGCGCCGGATGGCCCGCTGTTCAACGCCCGCGTAGATCTCATCGTCCCACACTTTTCCCGTCCTGGGGGTTGGCAGCACGAACCGTTGAATCGCTACGTCGCTTTTTTTTCAACCACTTACGGCTTCCCGTCTCAGCAGCTCAAGGGGTGTGTGCGCTTGTAGCGCTCCCTGCGCTACCCCCGCCACTCCCGGCTTCAATCCGACGGGGCTGCGCCCCGAGCCCCCGGCGTTCGCTCGCGGGGACCCCGTCGCCCCGCGCCGCTCCCGCCGAGGCGCGCCGTGCGCGCCTTGCGCCGCGGTGGAGCGCTGGCGCGGTGCTGGATCGGACGGGGCTGTGCGCCGGACTCCCGGCGTTCGCCGGTGCGCGGGTTCGGCGTAGGGTAGAATCTAGGAGCTTCCCATGAGACTGCATCTGAACCCAGTGCTTGCGGGCTTGCTGCTGGCTGGTCTGGCTGCGCCCGGGGGCGCGGCGGCCGGTGCGCAGCAACCCGGTGCGGCGGCGTCCGGCGCCGGCACGCCGGCGGACGCGCTGCTCGCCCGCTACTGCGTCACCTGTCACAACGAGCGCATCCGGACGGCCGGGCTGGCGCTCGACGGCCTCGATTCGTCGAACGTGAGCAGCCACCCCGACGTGTGGGAGAAGGTCGTGCGCAAGCTGCGCGGGGCCGTGATGCCGCCGGTCGGCCGGCCGCGCCCGGACGAGGCCGAGTACGACCGGGTTGCCTCGTGGCTGGAGGCGGAACTGGACGGCGCCTGGGCGGCGGCGCCCGATCCCGGGCGCACGGAGACGTTCCATCGTCTCAACCGCGCCGAGTACGGCAACGCCGTCCGCGACCTGCTGGCGCTCGATATCGACGTCGACGACTTCCTGCAGGCCGACGACGCCAGCTACGGCTTCGACAACATCGCCGGCGTGCTCCGGATGTCGCAGTCGCTCATGGAGCGCTATCTGGCCGCCGCGCGGACGATCAGCCGCATGGCGGTCGGCAGCCCGCCGCCTGCGGTGGACTCGGTCGTCTATCGCGTCGCCGACGACATGCAGCAGCAGCACCGCGTGGAGGAGCTGCCGTTCGGCACGCGCGGCGGGCTGCTCGTGGAGCACTTCTTTCCGCAGAGCGCGCAGTACGACATCCGCATCGAGGTGGGCAACGACCGGGGGTTGCGCGGCAGCCATCGGATGGAGGTCACCGTCGACGGCGAGCAGGTGCAGGTGTTCGAGGTGGGCCAGCCCCCGCCCGACTCGTCGGCCCGGCCGACCACCAACACGGCCGCCATCGTGTACGCGACGGACGGCGTCTACGACGTCCGGGTGCCGGTCGCCGGCGGCCCGCACGACATCGGCGTCACCTTCCACAAGCAGCCCACGCCGCTGGTCGAGCAGGTGCGGGAGGTGTTCGAGAACCCGACGATAGCCAACAACGTGGGCGTCGGCGGCCGCATGCCGACGGTCACGACCGTCACCATTGCCGGGCCGTACTCGCCGGAAGGCTCCGGGGAGACGCCGAGCCGGCAGCGCATCTTCACCTGTCGGCCGGCGACCGCGGCCGAGGAGACGCCGTGCGCCGCGACGATCCTCGCCACGCTCGCGCGGCGGGCCTACCGCGGGTTCGTCGCGGACGGGGACGTGGACGTGTTGCTCGACTTCTACCACGCCGGCCGCTCGCGCGGCGGGAGCTTCGAGGACGGCATCGAGCTGGCCCTCCGCCGGCTGCTGGTGAGCCCGGAGTTCCTGTACCGGATCGAGGCCGACCCGGCCGCGGCGTCCAGCCCGCCGTCCGTCGGCTCGCCCGGCGTCTACCGCCTGGGCGGCCTCGAGCTGGCGTCGCGCCTGTCGTTCTTCCTGTGGAGCAGCATTCCGGACGAGGAGCTGCTGGACGCGGCGGAGCAGGGACTGCTGGACGATCCGGCGCAGCTCGAGCGGCAGGTGCGGCGGATGCTGGCCGATCCCCGCTCGGCGGCGCTGACCGAGAACTTCGCCGGGCAGTGGCTGCAGTTGCGGAACCTGGAAACGGTGGTCCGGCCGGGCGATCCGTACTCGCGGACGTTCGACGAATCGCTGCGGCAGGGGCTGCTGCGGGAGACGAAGCTGTTCATCGACAGCATCCTGCGCGAGGACCGCGGCCTGCTGGAGATCCTGACGGCCGACTACACCTTTCTCAACGAGCGCGTGGCCCGGCACTACGGGCTGCTGGACGTGCAGGGCAGCCATTTCCGACGCGTCACGCTCCCCGCGTCGAGCCCGCGGCGCGGCCTGCTCGGCCACGGGAGCGTGCTGACGCTCACCTCCCACGCCATACGGACCTCGCCGGTCAACCGCGGCAAGTGGATTCTCGTCAACATCCTGGGCACGCCGCCGCCCGATCCGCCCGCCAACATCCCGGCGCTGGACGACCGCAAGACGCAGGCCAAGGTGGCGACGCTCCGCGAGCGGATGTCCCGGCACCGGGCGAATCCCGCGTGCGCGAACTGCCACAACATCATCGACCCGGCCGGGTTCGCCCTGGAGAATTTCGACGCGGTCGGCCGCTGGCGGCTCGTCGACGAGTCGTTCAACACCATCGACGCGTCGGGCGCGCTGCCCGACGGCACGCGGTTCGACGGCGTCGCCGAGCTGACGGCGGCGCTGACTCGCCGCCCGGAGCGCTTCGTGACGACGGTGACGGAGAAGCTGCTGACCTACGCGCTCGGGCGCGGCCTCGAGCACTACGACATGCCGGCCGTGCGGCGCATCGTGAGGGAGGCGGCCGGAGACGACTACCGCTTCCGGACGATCGTCACCGGCATCGCGGGCAGCTATCCGTTCCTGCACCGGCGGGCCGGCGGCGCCGCGGGCGCGGCGACGACGGCGGCGACGCGCTGACGCGCTTCATCGAGAGGAGTTGGCAACCGTGATCGTTACCAGAAAGAGCCTGCCACGGCGGACGCTGCTGCGCGGACTCGGGGCCACCATCGCGCTGCCGTTTCTCGACGCGATGGCCCCCGCGCTGACGGCCGTCTCGAAGACGCCGGCGTCGCCCACCCCCCGGATGGGGTTCTTCTACGTGCCCAACGGCATGTTCCTCCCGAGCTTCCATCCGCAGGGCGACGGCGGGACGAGCTTCGAGCTGACGCCGACGCTGAAGCCGCTCGAGGCGTTCCGCGACCAGATCGTGGTGGTCAGCGGGCTGAGCAACAGCGGCGTGGTCAGCACGAACGAGGGCGGCGGCGTCCACACGCGGGCGCACGGCGGCTGGCTGAGCGGCGTGCTGCCGAAGCGCACCGAGGGCGCGGACCTGCGCGCCGGGAAGACGCTGGATCAGTACGCCGCCGACAAGCTGGGGGCCGACACGTCGCTCCGGTCGCTGGAGCTGACGATCGATTCCAACTACCAGGTCGGGAACTGCGAGAACGGCTACAGTTGCGCCTACATCAACTCCAGCTCGTGGCTGACGGCGACCACGCCGCTGCCCCACGAGCGCGATCCGCGCGTGGTCTTCCGCCGCCTCTTCGGCGACGGCGGGAGCGTGGCGGCGCGCCTGACGCAGATGCAGACCGATCGCAGCATCCTCGACTCGGTCTCCGACAGCCTCACGCGCCTGGAGCGGCGCCTGGGCCTGCGGGACCGCGCCACGGTGGACGAGTATCTGGATTCGGTCCGCGAGATCGAGCGGCGCATTCAGCGCGCCGAGGTGCACAACGCGACGACGCCGCTGCCGTCGCTCGCGCAGCCGACGGGCGTGCCCGACGACTACGAGGCGCACGTCGGGCTGATGCACGACCTGCTGGTCCTCGGTTTCCAGGCGGACGTCACGCGGGTGAGCTGCATGCAGATGGCCCGCGAGCTCAGCGGGCGCTCGTATCCGGCCATCGGCGTTCCGGAAGGGCACCACACGGTCTCGCACCACCAGCTCGACCAGCACAACATCGGCCAGTACACGAAGATCAACACGTACCACATGACCTTGTTCGCGCGGCTCCTGGACCGGATGCGGCGCACGCCGGACGGCGACGGCACGCTGCTGGACCACAGCATCCTGCTGTGGGGCGCGGGTATGGGCGACGGCGATCACCACACGCCGTACAACCTGCCCATCACGCTGGCCGGCGGCGGCTGCGGCACACTGGCGGGCGGCCGGCACCTCAAGTACGCGCTGCACACCCCGTTCATGAACCTGGGGCTGAGCCTGCTCGAGAAGGTCGGCGTGCGCGTGGACCGCATATCCGACAGCACGGGTCCGCTGGCCGATGTCTGAGCACACCATGCCTGGCAGAACGAAGAGCCTGCTGCTGGCGGCGCTGCTCGGCGCCGGCGTGCTCGGCGCCGGTCTGGCCGCGGCCCCGGCCGCGGAGGCGGCGCGCGGCGACACGCCGCTGCTCGCGGCCGTCAAGGCCGTGGATGTCGACCGCGTGCGCGCGTTGACCGCAGACCCCGCGGTCGACGTGGACGAGGCCGCGCCGGATGGCGCCACCGCGCTGCACTGGGCCGTGCACCGCGACGATCTGCGGCTGGTCGAGCTGCTGCTCGCGGCCGGCGCGGACGTGGCGGCGGCCAACCGCTACGGCGTGCGGCCGATTGCCCTGGCCGCCGAGAACGGGAACGCCGCCATCCTCGGCGCGCTGCTCGCGGCGGGCGCCGCTGCGAACGCGTTCCTGCCGGGCGGCGAGACCCCGTTGATGACCGCGGCGCGGACCGGCCGGCCGGATGCCCTGCGCGTGCTGCTTGCGCACGGGGCGGACGCCAACGCGCGCGACGCGACGCACGGGCAGACGCCGCTGATGTGGGCGGCGGCGCGCGGCCACGCGCGGGCCGTTCACGTGCTCGCCGAGGCCGGCGCCGAAATCGACGCGCGCACCGCCGGCGAGGCGCAGCCGCCGGCCCGGCGGTACATCTTCGCCGTGCCGCCGGTGACCGGGTTCACGCCGCTGATGTTCGCCGCCCGGGGCGGGCACCTCGAAGCGGTCGGCGCGCTCCTCGCGGCCGGCGCCGACGTGAACGCCACCCTGTCGGACGGCCAGAGCGTCCTGGTCGTCACGGTCGCGAACGCGAACTGGGCGGTGGCCGACTACCTGCTCGACCGCGGGGCCGATCCGAACCTCGCCGGCGCGGGCTGGAACGCGCTGCACCAGACGGTGCGCACGCGGCGCATGAACGTCGGCTTCGGCAAGCCGGGGCCGATCCCGGCCGGCAGCGTGGACAGCATCGACGTCATCCGCAAGATGCTGGCGCGCGGCGTCGACGTCGACGCGCGGATGACGCGCAACGGCATGCAGGACGGGCAGCGCAACCGCCTCAACCGGCTCGGCGCCACGGCGTTCTTCCTGGCGGCCAAGGTGACGGACGTCGAGGCGATGCAGGTGCTGGTCGACGCGGGCGCCGATCCGCTGCTGTCGAGCGCGGAGAACACGACGCCGCTGATGGTGGCCGCCGGCCTGGACATCTGGAACCCGGGGGAGGACGGCGGGTCGCTGCCGGGCCAGGAGGACGAGGTGCTCGCGGCGGTGCGCATGTGCGTCGAGCTGGGCAACGACGTCAACGCCGTCAACGACCTCGGCGAGACGGCGCTGCACGGCGCCGCGTTCCGCGGCGCCAACATCGTCGTGGACTACCTGGTCGCGCAGGGCGCGAAGCTCGACGCCAGGGACCGCAACGGCTGGACGCCCTGGGCCATCGCCAACGGCTTCAGCTACTCGGACTTCTACAAGGCGCAGAAGCACACGGCCGAGCTGCTGGCGCGCTACCTCGAGGAGCGCGGCCTGCCCACCGGCGACCCGATTCCGGGGTCGGTCTGCTTCGACTGCCTGCAGACGAGGCTCGATCAGGCGCGGGCGGTGCGCGAGCGCGACACGCGCATGGAAGCCGAGTTCGCCGCCGAGGTGGCAGCACCGGACGAGCCGTGAGGCAACTGGCGGCGCTGCTCGGCATCGGCGTGCTGGCGGCCGCCGGCGGACAGGCCGGCCCGCCGCAGACGACCCGCGACGCGCCGATCCCGCACGCGTCCGGCCAGAGCGTGACCCCGGCGTACGAGGGCTGGTTCCCCAACGCGGACGGGACGTTCAGCCTGTCGTTCGGCTACTTCAACCGCAACTACGAGACGATCATCGAGGACCGCGAGCGCGCCGCGCTGGCCACCGGCGGCCAGTAGCCGGCTCGTCGGCGCGCCGCAGGGGAGCCCGCAGGCCGAAGGGGAAGAACGATGCGAGAGGGACTGCTGTCCACTGGAATCGCCGGCATCGCCGGCATCGTGCTGCTGGCTGCCGCCGGGTGCGGCGGCGCGCCCGTCGAGGAGCCGGCCGCGGGACCCGTCCGGATGCCGGCCGAGCCCGAGCCGGCCGATCCGGAAGCGATCCGGCCGTTCACCATCGCCGTCCCCGACGAGGTCCTCGACGACCTGCACCTCAGGCTGGCCCAGACCCGCCTGCCCGACGAGATCGACGGCGCGGGGTGGGACTACGGCACGCCGCTGGGCTACCTCACCGAGCTGATCACCTACTGGCGCGACGAGTACGACTGGCGCGCGCAGGAGGCGCGGCTGAACGAGTTCGATCAGTTCAGGACCCGCATCGACGGCATCGACGTGCACTTCATCCATCAGCGCTCGCCCGAGGAGGACGCGCTGCCGCTGCTCATCACGCACGGCTGGCCCGGCACGGTGGTCGAGTTCATGGAGATCATCGGGCCGCTGACCGATCCGGCGGCGCACGGCGGGAGCGCGGCGGACGCCTTCCACGTCATCGCGCCGTCGATCCCCGGCTACGGCTTCTCGGGTCATCCGCGCGAGCCCGGGTTCGGTCCGGAGCAGGCAGCCGACGTCAACGCGGCGCTGATGGCGCGGCTGGGCTACGAGCGCTACGGGCTGCAGGGCGGCGACTGGGGCGCCATCATCAGCCGCTGGCACGCCTTCAAGCACGCCGAGCCGGTGGCGGGGCTGCACCTCAACATGATGATTGCCGGCCCGCCGCCCGGCGTCGAGGACCCGGAAGCCGGCGTGCCCGAGGCCGAGCTGGAGCGGATGCGGGAGCGGACCGCGTTCTTCCAGGGCCCCGAGACGGGATACAGCCACATCCAGGGCACCAAGCCGCAGACGCTCGGCTACGGGCTGAACGACTCGCCGGCCGGCCAGGCGGCGTGGATCGTCGAGAAGTTCCGGACCTGGTGCGACTGCGACGGCCATCCGGAGACCATCTTCAGCCGGGACGCGCTGCTGACCAACATCATGATCTACTGGCTGACCGAGTCGGCCACCTCCTCCGCCCGCATGTACTACGAGAGCGGCCTCGCCCGCGCCACCGGGGCCGGCCAGCCCGGCCGCGTCGAGGTGCCCAGCGCGGGCGCCATCTTCCCGCACGAGCTGTTCTACACCCCGCGCGCGTGGGCCGAGGCCCACTACAACCTGGTGCGCTGGACGGAGATGCCCCGCGGCGGCCACTTCGCGGCCATGGAGCAGCCCGAGCTGTTCGTGGACGACGTCCGCGCGTTCTTCGCCGACCTGCGCTGAGGCGGGGACGGGGGTCGCAGCGAGCGGGGATCACGGGCATCAGCATGGCAACGCCGAGCGCGCCGCCGCCGTTGCGACTGCTGCTGGCGGTCGCGATGGTGCCCCTCGCCGCCTGCGGCGGCCAGCCGGCGGAGCAGGCGCCCCCGCCGCCGGCGCCCTGGCTCGGCGACGCGGCCGAGCCGGCCGACCCGGACGCCATCCGGCCGTTCACCATTGCCGTCCCCGACGCGGTGCTCGACGATCTCCAGGCCCGGCTGGCGCGCACGCGCCTGCCCGACGAGATCGACGGCGCCGGCTGGGAGTACGGCACGCCGCTGGGCTACCTGACCGAGCTGATCGCCTACTGGCGCGACGAGTACGACTGGCGCGCGCAGGAGGCGCGGCTGAACGCGTTCGACCACTTCAAGACGCGCATCGACGGCATCGACATCCACTTCATCCACCAGCGCTCGGCGGAGCCGGACGCGCTGCCGCTGATCATCACGCACGGCTGGCCCGGCTCGGTCGCCGAGTTCGTGGAGGTCATCGGGCCGCTGACCGATCCGGCGGCGCACGGCGGCAGTGCGGAGGACGCCTTCCACGTCGTCGCGCCGTCGATGCCGGGCTACGGCTTCTCGGGCCACCCGCGCGGGCGCGGCGTCGGCCCGGAGCAGACCGCCGCCATCAACGCGCAGCTCATGGCCCGGCTGGGCTACGAGCGGTACGGCGTGCAGGGCGGCGACTGGGGCGCCAACATCGGCCGCTGGCACGCGGTCAACCATCCCGGACCGGTCGTCGGCCTGCACGTCAACCTGGCGATGGCGCTGCCGCCGCCCGACGACGTGCCGCCCGGCGGCAACCGGCTGCGCGACGGCGCGGTGCTGCAGGGCGAGGAGAACGGCTACTCCCACATCCAGGGGACGAAGCCGCAGACGCTCGGCTACGGCCTGACCGACTCGCCGGCCGGCCAGGCGGCGTGGATCGTCGAGAAGTTCCGGACCTGGTGCGAGTGCGACGGCCACCCGGAAACGATCTTCAGCCGGGACGCCCTGCTCACGAACATCATGCTGTACTGGGTGTCCGGGAGCGGGCCCTCGTCGGCCCGCATGTACTACGAGGCGTTCCACGCGCCGACGTTCGATCCGCCGGGCCGCGTGGAGGCGCCCACCGGCGTCGCCATCTACCCGGGCGAGCCGTTCAACTCGCCGCGCGAGTGGGTGGAGGCCTGGTACAACCTGCAGCACTGGGCCGAGATGCCCCGCGGCGGCCACTTCGCCGCCATGGAGCAGCCCGAGCTGTTCGTCGACGACGTCCGGACGTTCTTCGCCGCGTTGCGCTGAGCGTCCCGCACGCATCGGGAGGGACCATCAATGCCGACCATCAGACGACTGCTGCTGCCGGGCATCGCGGCGCTGCTCCCGCTCGCCGGGTGCGGCGGTCAGCCCGCGGAGGAAGCGGCGAGCATGGCGCAGCCGGCGGCGCCGTGGCTCGGCGACGGCCCGCCGGCGGGCGACCCGGAGGCCGTCCGGCCGTTCACGATCGACGTGCCCGACGCGGTGCTCGACGATCTCGACGCCCGGCTGGCCCGCACCCGCCTGCCGGACGAGATCGCCGGCGCCGACTGGGACTACGGGATGCCGCTGGGCTACCTGACCGAGCTGATCACCTACTGGCGCGACGAGTACGACTGGCGTGCGCAGGAGGCGCGGCTGAACGAGTTCGACCAGTTCAAGACGCAGATCGGCGACGTGGACGTCCACTTCATCCACCAGCGCTCGCCCGAGCCGGACGCCCTGCCGCTGCTCGTCACGCACGGCTGGCCCGGATCGGTGGTCGAGTTCATGGAGATCATCGGGCCGCTCACCGACCCGGCGGCGCACGGCGGCCGTGCGGAGGACGCGTTCCACGTCGTGGCGCCGTCCATTCCCGGCTACGGCTTCTCGGGGCACCCGCCGGGGCGGGGCTTCGGACCGGAGCCGGCCGCCGACCTCAGCGCGCAGCTCATGGCGCGCCTCGGCTACGAGACGTACGGCCTGCAGGGCGGCGACTGGGGCTCGATCATCAGCCGCTGGCACGCGTTCAAGCACCCCGAGCAGGTCGTGGGGCTGCACCTCAACGTCGCGAGCGCGCCGCCGCCGCCCGGCGTCGACGACCCGGAGGCGGGCGTGCCCGAGGCCGAGCTCGAGCGGATGCGCGCGCGGACGGCCTTCTTCCGCGGCCCGGAGGACGGCTACGCGCATCTGCAGGGGACGAAGCCGCAGACGATCGGCTACGCGCTGACCGACTCGCCGGCGGGGCAGGCGGCGTGGGTCGTCGAGAAGTTCCGCACCTGGTGCGACTGCGACGGCCACCCGGAGACGATCTTCGACCGCGACGCCCTGCTCACCAACGTCATGCTGTACTGGGTGTCGGCGAGCGCCACGTCCGCGGCCCGGATGTACTACGAGAGCGGCCGCTGGCGGCCGGGGGGGACGCCTACCGAGCCGGGGCACATCGACGTGCCGACGGGGCTGGCGGTCTTTCCGGAGGAGCTCTCGTACGCGCCGCGCGCCTGGTCCGAGGCGCGCTACAACCTCGTGCGCTGGACCGAGATGCCGCGCGGCGGGCACTTCGCGGGCATGGAGCAGCCGGAGCTGTTCATCGACGACGTGCGCGCGTTCTTCGCGGAGCTGAGATGACGTCGCTGACGAGGCCCATGGTGACAATGGTGACAACGATGACCAGAAACCTCACCCTGCTGTCGTTCGCGCTGCTGCTCGCCGCCGGCTGCGGCGGCGCCCCGCCGGAGCCCGAGGCGGCCCCGGAAGTCGCCGAGGCGGTGCCGGCCACGCTGAAGCTGTACATTTTCGAGTGCGGGCGCCTCACGTTCGACGACGTGACGCGCTTCGGCATCGAGAACGACGAGACGGACGTCCGCGAGCTGGTCGTCCCCTGCTACATCGTCGAGCATCCCGACGGCCGGCTGCTGTGGGACGGCGGTCTCCCGTCGGCCTACACCGACCCCGACGCGCGGCCCGACAACGCCGTGTTCGACCGGACGCTGGCCGACCAGCTCGCCGACCTCGACCTGGGCTTCGACCTGACCACGCTGGACTACGTGGCGTTCTCCCACCTGCACTACGACCACGTCGGCGTGGCCAACGAGGTCGAGGGGGCGACGTGGCTCGTCCAGCAGCCGGAGTACGACGCGATGTTCGTCGAGACCGACACGGTGCCGACGGCCCAGCCCGCGCTCTACGACAACCTCCAGAACGCCGAGACCGTCATTCTCGACGGCGATCACGACGTCTTCGGCGACGGCCGCGTGCGGATCCTGTCGGCGCCGGGCCACACGCCCGGGCACCAGGTGCTGTTCCTCGACCTCGCCGAGACCGGACCGCTGGTGCTCTCCGGGGACCTGTACCACTTCCGCGTGAGCCGCGAGCACCGGCGCGTGCCCACCTTCAACTACGACGCCGAGATGACGCTGGCGTCGATGGAGAAGGTGGAGACGTTCGTCGCCGAGTCCGGGGCCACGTTCTGGATCGAGCACGACTACGAGCTGTTCCGGACGCTGCACACCGCGCCGGCCTACTACGAGTAGAACGGTGGGAGGGAGACGGGACATGGGCAGGAAGCGGCCCGAGGCGGCGGTCGGCCGCAGGGCGTTCATCAGGAACGGCGCCGCGGGCGTGGGCGCGACCGCGCTGGCCGGTCTGGCGCCGCGCGCGGCCGGGGCGCAGGAGACGACCTGGCACCGCGAGGCCGACGTCGTCGTCGTGGGCTCGGGCGCCGCGGGCCTGCCGGCAGCCATTCGCGCCCGCGATCTCGGCGCGTCGGTCATCGTCGTCGAGGAGAACTTCGACGTCGGCGGCCACGGCATGATCAGCCAGGGCAGCGTGGCGCTGGGCGGCGGGACCAGCATGCAGCAGCGGCACGGCATAGAGGACTCCGCGGACCAGGTGTACCTGGAGAACACGCGGCCCGACCACGTCCACACGCGCTACAACGACCGCGAGGTGGTGCGCGCCTTCGCGGACCACAACGTCGAGGCGTTCGAGTTCCTGGTGGAGAACGGCGTCCGGTTCGTCGACGCCCGGCCGCACCGGGTGCCGGCCGAGGGCGCGTTCACCTTCCGCCGGCAGACCGTGGTGCCCTGGTCGCAGGACCTCGGCGAGACCATCAACAACACCGCCGGCTCGGGCCTGATGCGCGCGCTCGAACGCAGCGCGCGGGCCAAGGGCGTGGAGATCCTGCTGCAGCACCGGATGACGCGCATCGTGCGCGAGGAGCCGCTCTCCGGGCGCGTGCTCGGCATCGCCTGCACGCATCTCGACGGCGGCGGCGACGTCAACATCCGCGCGCGGCAAGGGGTCATCGCCTGCACCGGCGGGTCGAGCAGCAACCTGGCCGTCCGCACCATCTACAACCCCCTGCTGACCGAGGAGTACCAGGTGGGCTGCGAGCCGTACTCGCGGCAGTCCGGCGACGCCGAGCAGCAGGGGATGGCGATCGGCGGGTCGCTCGGCGCCACGAACAACATGCGCACCGAGTCGTACCTGGCGCTGTGCAAGCCGCTCTGGATCGGCTGCCGCTACGGCTACGACCGCTGGAAGCCCGGCGGCCCCGTGTTCGACAAGGCCGGCGCGTCGGGCATCGCGGTGTCCGACTACCAGGACGCCATCCTGGTCAACATGCTGGGCGAACGCTTCTACGACGAGACCGTCGGCACGCACCTGTTCGCCATGGAGGGCGCCCACGACCCGGTCTTCGACTACCTGGCCGCGGCGCTGTCGAGCGCGGTGCTCGAGGTGGACGGCGTCCGCCGCCGGGTCGGCGGGCCGATCTGGGCGGTCTTCGACGCCGACGCGGCCGCCCGCGAGGAGTGGGAGCTGCGCCATCCCTTCGTCGACACCGAGAACGGCTATTTCTTCCAGGCCGACACGCTCGAGGAGCTGGCGGGCCGCCTGACGGAGAACGCCTACCAGAAGCATCCCATGCCGCCGGCGGCGCTGCGGGCGACGGTGGCGCGCTACAACACGTTCGTCGACCTGGGCGAGGACCGGGACTTCGGCAAGCCCGAGCCGCGCTACAAGATCCAGACGCCGCCCTTCTACGCCGCCTGGGCCACGCCCATCCTGCACGACACGTACGCCGGCCTGCGGGTGAACGGGAAGTCCCAGGTGCTGGATGTCTTCGGCGCCGTCATCCCGGGCTTCTACTGCGCCGGCGAGTCGGCGGGCGGCTTCGCGCTGCACGGCCTCGGCCGGGCGATCGTGGGCGGCTACATCGCCGGCACGAACGCGGCGGGGGAGCCGACCGGCGCCTGACCGGGGCGGACGGCAGCCGTATTGTCCGTGCTGGGCGTCTTGGCTCGTCGGTGACCGGGGGACTGTGATGACCAACAACGTCCGTTTCGATTCGTTGCTCCAACGTCGGTTGGACCGCCGCGATCTGCTGACCGGCGGTCTGGCCCTGCTTGGCCTCGGAGCCGCCCGCCGCGCCTCGGGCCGCTCCCTCTTTCAACCGTCCGCCTTTCCGCTCGGCGTGGCCTCCGGCGATCCGACGCCGGACGGCGTCGTGTTGTGGACGCGCCTGGCCCTCGATCCGCTCAACGGCGGCGGGATGCCGCCGGAGGACGTGGAAGTGGTCTGGGAGGTGGCGCGGGACGAGCGGATGGCCGACGTGGTGCAGCGCGGCACGACCCTCGCCGCCGCGGTGCTCGGGCACAGCGTCCACGTGGAGGTGGACGGGCTGGAGCCGGGGCGCTGGTACTGGTACCGGTTTCGCAGCGGGGCCGACGAGAGCACGGTAGGCCGGACCCGCACGCTGCCGGCTGCCGGTTCGCCCGTGGACAGGCTGCGGTTCGCCTTCGCTTCCTGCCAGCACTACGAGCAGGGGTACTACACGGCCTACCAGCACATGGCCGAGGACGATCTGGACCTCGTGTTCCACCTCGGCGACTACATCTACGAGTACGAAGGACGTGACGGGCGCGTGCGGAGGCACACCGGCGACGAGATCGAGCTGCTGGACGAGTACCGCAACCGGTACGCGCTCTATCGGAGCGACCCGGACCTGCAGGCGGCGCACGCGGCGTTCCCCTGGGTGGTGACGTGGGACGACCACGAGGTGGACAACAACTACGCGAACGACGTTTCCGAGGAGGAGGGGTTGCCGGCCGAGCTCCTGCTCCGGCGCCGCGCCGCAGCCTATCAGGCCTACTACGAGCACATGCCGCTGCGTCGTGCGTCGCTGCCGAACGGTCCCGACCTGCAGCTCTACCGGGCCTTCGCCTGGGGCGATCTCGCGTCGTTCCACGTGCTCGACACGCGCCAGTACCGCACCGATCAGCCCTGCGGCGACCGCCCGGGAGCTTGCGACGGCATCTACGACCCGACGGCCACCGTGCTCGGTGAAACGCAGGAGCGCTGGCTGATGGACGGGCTCGACCGGTCGGCGGCGCGGTGGAACGTCATTCCCCAGCAGATCATGATGGCGCGCATAGACTTCACGCCCGGCGACGGCGAGTCCTACGTCGTGGACTTCTGGTCGGGATACGAGGTCGCACGCCGCCGGCTGATGGAGTTCCTCGCGACGCGGCAACCCGCCAACCCGGTCGTCCTGACCGGCGACATTCACAGTAACTGGGTCACCGACCTGAAGGTGGACTACGGCGACGCGGCTGCTCCAGTGATCGGCACCGAGTTCGCGGGCACGTCCATCAGCTCCAGCGGCGACGGCGTCGACACGCGGGACTCCACCGCGGCGCTGCTCGCCGAGAACCCGTGGATACGCTTCTACAACGGCCAGCGCGGATACGTGCGCTGCGAGCTGACCCCCGAGCGGTGTCGTGCCGACTACCAGGTGCTGGAGTACGTCAGTCGGCCCGGCAGCCCCATCTCCACGCGCGCCTCGTTCGTCGTCGAGGACGGGAGGCCCGGCGCGCAGCGGCTGTGATCCGGCCGGGCTCCTGGCGCCGGCTGTTGGCCCACCGGTCGGAAGCCGAACCGAGGCCGAGGGAGCAGATTGCCTGTCCATCGGATCGCGTTGTCCCTGCCGCAGCCGATGCCGCTGCAGGTGGCGGCGGGAGTCCGCCTCACCCTCACGATACACGCGGCCTGCCCCCACGGATGCGATCTCGGCGGGCTGCCGGTCCACGTGGCTGCTGCCGACGAAATCCTGGCCGCCGGCGAGCTGGCGGCCGGCGCCGCCGCGGGGGCAGCGGTCGAGCTGCAGGTGCGGGCTCCACTGCAGGTGGGCGAGCACGGCTGGAGCGTCCGCGCCCCGCGGCACGCGTCGGGCGGCGCCGTGCACGAGGCGAACAGCCTGCCGCTCGAGTTCCGAACAATCCCGCACGCCGCCAGCCTCGCGGTGTGGGATGTGCCGTCGCCCACCCCGGCCGGCAGTCCCCTGCGGGTCAAGGTCGGCGTTCGGTGCGCGGCCGCGTGCACGCTGGCCGGACATCGCGTGCAGGTGCGCGACGAGGCGGGCGCGAGGGTCGGCGGAGGAACGCTGGGCGAGACGCCCTGGAAGGGAACCAGCGCCTTGTACTGGACCTCCGTCGAGCTGCCGCCGCCGGCCGCCGAGGGCGTGTATTCCCGCACCGCCGTGCTGATCGTACCGGACGCCGGGCCGCCCCACGAGACCGCGCCGGCCACGTTCACCCTGCGGGCCGACAGGGAACCGGCGCACCGGGCGACGGTGCGGGTGATCGACGAGCGGACGCGGGCGCCCCTCGCCGCCGTGGAGGTGCGCGTCGGACGCTACCTGGCGTCGACCGACGAGCACGGTGTCGCGCAGGTCGCGCTGCCGCCCGGCGCCTTCGAGGTCGGCATCCGCAAGAACGGGTTCCGGGCGGCGCCCGTGCGCGTGACGGTCGACCGCGACATCGCCGTCGAGATCGAGGCGGCCACCTGCCCGACTCAGGCCGAGCTGAACGAGCGGTTCTTCGAGCAGTACCCCTGGGGCTGATGCCCACCACATCCCGGCAGGCAGGTCGACGACCTGCTCACGCCGTGGCGTGGGAAAGGAGGATTGCTGGCGACGGCCGTGCGCGCGTACCTGGCCGATGAACGGTAGCCGCGCCACAGTTCGGCGACCCGTCTGGCGTGTCATCGGGAGGGACGACCGGTCGTCCCTCCCGCCGGCATGGCACGAACGCGTTCCGAAGAGCTACTGGTCCTGGGCCGGAAGCTCCTCGAAGCCGCACAGGGGGCAGCCCAGCACGCTCTCGCCGGCCGCCAGGCCGAGCCGGTCGCGGCGCGTGGCCATCTCCTCCGCGAACTGCTCGTCGGTCAGGGCGAGCGCGGGCGCGATCAGGATGGCCATGTTGTCGATCGAGCGGTGGCCGAGGCCGCCCCAGTTGCGCGGGTCGACGACGTTCTTGTTGCCGGGCGTGTTGTCGAAGTACGCCGTGACGTGGAGCAGCGTGCCCCTGGGGAGCAGCGGCGCCGCGTCGTCGCCGTACTTGTAGACCTTCACCCAGTTGTGGTCGTAGCCGGCGCAGCTCAGCGTCTCGGTGCGGCCGCCCCAGATGGCCTCGAGGCACATGCGCACGCCGGCCGCGTGCATGTGCGGCTCGAAGGTGCTGAGCTTCGTGTGCTCCTGCAGCGTCGCGTAGAGGTGCACCTGCTGGTCGGCCTCCATGGCCCGCAGGTCGATCTCCCCGTTGCCGAACACGAGCGGCAGGACGCGCCGCTGCGGCTCGAAGCCGCGCGGATGGAACTTGAACCCCAGCCGCAGGTGGGCTGTGGTCTCCTCGCCGTTCGCGTGCATGTGGACCGAGTTGAAGAACACCTCGTCGCCGGCCTTCAGCAGGCGCCCCGCCAGCGGGTCGAAGTGGTCGGCGTTGCGTCCCACCTCGTGGACGGGCCAGCCGCCGAAGTTGGACGGCTTGCCCTCGGCGTCCACGGTGATCCAGATGGCGTGATGGAAGATGAAGCGGCCGCCGAGGCCGCCGGTGACGTCGCTGATCTCCTTGATCTGCAGCGACTCGACGTAGCGGTCCTCCGTCAACCCCGTGGGCGCGGGCTCGAGCGCGCCCCACCAGTCGGGCGCCTCGGCGGGCATGGTGATCGACGGCGTGTCGACGATCAGGTCCGGCTCGCCGATGTCCCACTGGTCGCCGGCGGGGAAGACCAGCGGCGGCGGCAGATCGGCCGGGTTGCCGCGCGGGGCGCCGCTGTCCGCCCAGGCGGCGAGCGTCTCGATCTCCGCCTCGCTGAGGGAGATGTCGTCCTTGTAGTCCTGGATGCCGACGTCCTTCTCGATGAACCAGGGCGGCATGACGCCCATGCGGTTGCGGAGGCCGGTGCGCTGCTTGATGCTGCGCGCCCAGGGGCGCACCTCCTCGTAGGTCAGCAGCGACATCGGCGCGACCGAGCTCGGACGGTGGCAGCCCTGGCAGCTCCGCTGCAGGATCGGCGCGACGTCCCTGGTGAACGTCACGGCGTCGCCGCCGCCCTGTCCGGCGGCCGCCGGGGCCGCGCCCAGCAGCACAACCGCCGCGAGTCCGGGTACTCCGAAGCGCCAGATTCCGCTCGACGTGCGTGTCATGAAGTGCGTCTCCCTGTTCGTGATTCGTTTTTGCCTGCGCGCCGGTCCCGGTGTCATCTCGGCCCGGGCCGCTCCACGCGGACCTCGATCTCGGCGCTGTCGGTCAGGTGCCCGTCCGAGAGCGCGGCCCGCAGCAGGTACTCGCCCGGCGCGGAGAACGTGGCCGTCATCCGCACCGGCTCGCCGGCCTCCGCATCGGGCGAGTCGGCCTCGACCGCGACGCTGGCGGGCCCGCGCAGCACCGACCAGGTGATGGTCAGGCGGTCGTCGACCGCCACCTCGCTCGGCCGCGTCCCTGTCCGCAGGACCGGCACGTTGACGGGCGCCCGGGGCTCGTCGGCCGCCGGCTGCAGCGTCGGCGGCGTTTCCTGCCCGCGCGCCCGGCGGCGCGGGCCGCTCGCCCGCGGCACGCCGTCGTCGCTCACGCGGGCGGTCAGCGCCAGGGTGTCCGGCAGCCTCACGGTGCGTCCGTCTGCGGTCACCGACAGTCGCGGCGCCTGGTTGACGCGCTGCTCCGCCGTCGGCGCGCGGCCGCCGAGGATCGGATCGATCTCCCAGACCGGGTCGAGCCAGGCGATGGCCTGCTGGCGCTGGCCGCGGACGGTCAGGCTCCACACCAGCTCGCGCTCGCCCCAGTCGGCGGGCACGGTCACGCTGAACACCTTGCGGTGGACGCGCGGGTAGAAGAAGGTCGGCTGGCCCTGGTCGACGCCGCCCGTCCCGAAGCTGTTGTCCGGTCCGATCGGCACGTGCAGCTCCTCGACGTAGTTGCGGTTGATGTACCCGAAGTGCATCTCGTACGTGCCGTCCGGGTTCCGCGACCAGCCGTCGAAGAACGGCGCGACGGTCTGTCCCGAGGTGAACGGGAAGTTGAAGGGGTCGGCCTGCGCGGCGGCGCCGGCGGGGAGTCCGAATCCCAGCGTCAGGGCCAGCCCCAGGATCGGACGGATACGTGCCCGTGACTTCAGCATGCCTCGTTCATCCGCGGCGCGGCGTCCGCGCAGCGGCCGCGTCTCCGTGCGCAGGCCTCAGTTGGTCTTGCGCCGCGCCGCTTCGCGCGCCGTCAGCTCGGCCTCGTACTCCTCGTCGGTCAGGTCGTACCAGCCGATCCACGCGAACCCCATCTCGTCGATCGTGCGGCCGCCGCTGCCCGTCCAGTTGCGCGGGTCGGGATTGGCGCGGTGGCCCGCCGTGTTGTCGTGCCAGTTGACGACGTGCAGGATCGTCCCGGCCGGCACCAGCGGGGCCGCGTCGTCGGCGTAGTTGTACGCCAGGTGCCAGTTGTAGTCGAAGTGGGCGCAGTTGACCACCTCGGTGCGCACCGGCTGCGTCGGGTAGATCAGCTCGAGGCACTGGTACTTGCCGAGCATGTGCATGTGCGGCTGGAACATGGTGATCCGCGCCGCCTTGTTGAAGCGCGTGTAGCCGTCAGAGCGCGTCACCTGCCCCGGCGGCAGGTCGACGAGGCCGGCGATGGTGCCGTGCGCGCCGGCGAGCTGCTTGGTCCAGCGGACGTGCTCCGGCACCGTGCCCTCGGGGTGAAACACGATCCCGAGCTCCACCACGGTGTCGATGTCCTCACCGACCGAGTGGAGGTGATAGCTGAGCCGGGTCCGGCTGCCCGCCTGCAGCAGCACGCCCGAGTCCTCCGGATAGATCTCGGCCTGCTTGCCGGACGCGTACTCGACCAGGTGGCGTTCCGACTCCACGCCTTCGGTCGTGTCGCCGGGGGCGATGGCGAAGGCGTTCGTGTGATGCACGACCAGGCGCGCCCGCTTGTCGGCCGGCTTGGTCTGGATGGCGCGGATGTAGCGATCCTCCTCGAGGTCGAAGTCGGCGTAGAGATAGCCGAACAGGTCCGGCCCCGCCGCCGGGACGAGGTAGCTCGGGTATTGCACGATCAGGTCCGGCTCACCGATCTGCCAGTCGTCGGCGCTGCCCCAGGTGGGCAGCGGCGGCATGTCGGCGAGGTCCCCGCGCGGCGCGCCCGCGTCCACCCAGTCCACGATGGTCGCGATCTCGGCGTCGGTCAGCGACGGATCGTTCTTGAACTGCTGAATCCCGATGCGGCGGTCGAGGTGCCAGGGCGGCATCTCGCGCGACGCCACCCGGTTCCTGATCGACCGGGCCCAGGGCCGCACCTCCTCGTAGGTCATCAGCGACATGGGTGCGACCTCGTCGGGGCGATGGCACCCGGAGCAGGAGCGGTGGATGATCGGCGCGACGTCGCGCGTGAAGGTGAGCCCGCGCTCGCCGGCCGCCTCCTGTCCGGCCGCCAGGACCGGCATCGCCGCCAGGATTGCCAGCACGCCGAGCCCGATGACCACGCCTCGCGGCTGCAGCATTCGCACGTCGGACCTCCCGGATAGGAACAACCCGTTCACGATCTTGCGGATGTCCGTCGATTATCGCTCCCGGGCGCAGGACGGTCAATGCCGGCGGCGGCTTGCGCGCGTCGGCAACCGCTGGCAGAGTAGGGGCAGGCCGACGAACCCGGGATTAATCCGGAAGAGCCACGATGCGATCGATGGGCGCCGGTGCGCAGGCCGTCGTTCTCCACCCGCGTCGAGTTGCGGGCGGCAGGCTCGCGGCGGCGCTCCTGGCCGCCTGCGCCTTGGTGTCGGGATGCGACACGGCTGCGCGGGAGGCGACCGCCCCGGAGCAGTCGGGCGCCGGCGACTGGTTCGTCGACGGTGCCGCGGGCGCCGGCCTCGCCTTCGCCCACTTCAACGGCATGTCGGGCGAGTTCTACATACCCGAGATCCTGCCTCCTGGCTGCGCTCTGCTGGACTACGACCGCGACGGCGACCTCGACGCCTTCCTCGTGCAGGGCCGGATGCTGGGGGCCGGCAAGACCCTCGCGGACGCCGTCTTCCCGCCTCCGGACGGCCTGCCGCCGGTGAGCCGGCTCTACCGCAACGACCTGCGCATCGGCGTAGGCGGGTCAGGCGAGCTGCGCTTCGAGGACGTCACCGCCGCGAGCGGCATCGAGGTGGACGGCTACGGCATGGGCGCGGCGACGGGCGACTACGATAACGACGGCTGCGTCGACCTGTACGTCACGAGCCTGGGACGCAACCAGCTCTTTCGCAACACCTGCGACGGCGCCTTTACCGACGTGTCGCGGGCGAGCGGCACGGACGACGGCGGGTGGGCCGTGTCGGCGGCGTTCCTCGACTACGACCGGGACGGGTGGCTGGACCTTTTCGTGGGCAACTACCTGCATTACACGCCCGAGACGGACATGGTCTGCCGCAACGCCGCGGGTGAGCGCGACTACTGCAGCCCGCAGGTTTTCCGCCCGCAGCCCGACGTGCTGTACCGCAATCAGGGCGACGGCACGTTCGCCGACGTGTCGGCCGCGGCCCTGACGGGCGGCGACTTCGGGCCGGCGCTGGGCGTGACGGCGGCCGATTTCGACGGCGACGGCTGGATCGACGTGTACGTGGCGAACGACGGCGCGGAAAACCAGCTCTGGATGAACCGGCGGGACGGGACGTTCGAGGACCTGGGGCTGTTGTCGGGCACTGCCCTCAGCGCGCACGGCGACGCCGAGGGCAGCATGGGCGTGGACGCGGGCGACTTCGACAACGACGGGGACGAGGACCTGTTCATGACCCATCTGCCGCGGGAGGGGAACAACCTGTACGTCAACGACGGGTCGGGATTGTTCGAGGACCGCAGCATGCCCTCGGGGTTGGGCCTCCCGAGCCTGGGGCTGACGGGGTTCGGTACGACCTGGTTCGACTTCGACAACGACGGCTGGCTCGACGTGCTGGCCGCCAACGGCGCGATCATCCGTGTCGAGGGCGCCCCGGACCGACGCTTTCCTTACGGCGAGCCGAACCTGCTGCTCCGCAATCTCGGCAACGGCCGGTTCGAGGACGTCACCGGCCGCGCCGGCGACGTCTTCGGGTTGGTCGAGGTGAGCCGGGGCGCGGCGTTCGGCGACGTCGACAACGACGGCGACCTCGACGTCCTGGTGGGCAACAACAACGGGCCGGCGCGGCTGCTCGTCAACCGGATCGGCCAGCAGCGGCGGTGGATCGGGCTGCGGCTGGTGGGCGCCGCGGCGCCCCGCGACATGCTGGGCGCGCGCGTGACCGTGACCCGGCCCGACGGCCCGCCGCTCGTCCGGCGGGCGCGGGCGGACGGCAGCTACGCGTCCGCCAACGATCCGCGCGTTCTCGTCGGTCTCGGCGGCAGCGCCGCACGGGTGGACGTGCGAGTGGAGTGGCCGGGCGGCGGCAGCGACGTGTGGACCGGGCTGCCGACGGGCGGCTGGGTGACCCTGACCGAAGGCGGCAGCCGATGACGCGACCGCGCGCTGGAGCGGCGCTCGCGCTCGCGGCCTGGCTTGCGTCGTTCCCGCCGGCCGTTCCCGCCCGGGAGCCGGCGACTGCGGCGCCCGACTGCGCCCTGCCCGATCTGTCCGAGGCCGCGGCATCTGTCCGGGGCCAGCTCGAGGCTCAGCATGCCGCGGCGCTGTCCGGCGCGCCGGGAACGGACGCCGGGGCGGCGTACGGCGAGCTGGGCAAGCTGCTCCTGGCCGCCGAGTATCTCGACGCCGCGGAGGCGTGCCTGCTGGCCGCGCGCGCGGCGGCGTCGGGGGAACGCCGCTGGCCGTACTACCTCGGCCACCTCTACAAGGACCGGGCCGACCACGCGGCGTCGGCGCGCGCCTTCGAGGCGGCCCTGGCGTTGGCGTCGGACGACGTTCCGACGCTCGTCTGGCTCGGCGAGGCGCATCTGGCCCAGGGCCGGGCGGCGGACGCGGAGCGGTCGTTCGAGCGGGCCCTGGCGCTGCAGCCCGGGCTGGTCGCGGGGCTGTGGGGCGTCGGGCGCGCCGCGCTCGCGCAGGGGGACTACGAGCGGGCCGTGGAGCGGCTGGAGGGGGTGCTGGCGGCGGAGCCCGAGGCGACGGTCGCGGAGTATTCGCTGGCCATGGCGTACCGGGGGCTCGGCGACCTCGAGCGCGCGCGGGCGCATCTGGCGCGGCGCGGCGATCGCGAGGTCGTCCTGGCCGATCCGCTGATGCGGGAGCTCGCGGCCGTGCTGCGGAGCGCGAGCGCGTACGAGGCGAGCGGCGTCCGGGCGCTCGAGCGCGAGCAGTGGGAGGCCGCCGCGGGCTACTTCCGCGAGGCCATCGCGCTGGCGCCGGACGACCCGTCGCCCCGCCACCGGCTCGGCACCGCGCTGTTCGTCCTGGGTGACCCGCGGGCCGCGCAGGAGCAGTTCCAGGCGGCGATTCGGCTCTCGCCGTCGTTCGCGCAGGCGCATTTCAGCCTGGGCGTGCTGATGGCGTCGGCTGGCCGCTTCGACGCCGCGCTGGCGCGCTTCACCGCGGCGGTCCGCCACGACCCGGCGCACGTGGAGGCGCGTCTCGTGCTGGCCGACATGCTGCGGCACAGCGGCAGGCCGCGCGATGCGCTCGCGCACTACGCGCGCGTTGCGCGGCTTGCCCCGGGCATCGCCGAGGCGCAGTTCGGCGGCGCGATGGCGCTGGTGCAGCTCGGGCGCTACGGCGAGGCGCTAGCCGAGCTGGACGCCGGAGCGCGTGCGCACCCGGCCGACGAGCTGTTCCCGCTGGCCGCCGCGCGCCTGCTCGCGGCGGCGCCCGACGACGCGGTGCGCGACGGTCCCCGGGCGCTCGCCCTCCTGGCGGGGCTTGCGCCGGGGGAGTCCGTCGAGCGGGACGAGACGCGGGCGATGGCGCTGGCCGAGGTCGGGCGCCACGACGAGGCGGCGGCGCTCCAGCGCCGGGTGCTGGAGGCGGCGCGCGCCGCAGGCGGGGCGGACCTGGACGGCATGGCCGACAACCTCGCGTTGTATGAGGGCGGGCAGCCGAGCCGCACGCCATGGACCGAGCGCGCCATGCCCTGAGCGTCATCTGGCGACGCAGCGCCGCCGCGAGCGCGCCGAGCCGTCCCTGGCCCGATTCGGCATGCGATCTTGACGTGCACCCGGCCCGGCGTTGACAATCGCCGGGACGGGCACGACAACGGCTTGCGGCCTGCCCTTCGCGATTGCACGAGACGCCGAAACCCGGACGACCGGCGCGGGCGATCGTTGTTGGCGCCGCGTTGGCGGTGGCGCTGGCCGCGGCCGGCGTCGGCAGCTACCTCCTGCACCTGCGTGACGACGGGCTACCCCACCCCGATTCCAGGACGTACCGCGAGACCGCCCGCCGCTTCTACCGCGGCCTGGCGGCCCTCGACGTCGGGTTGCTCGACGACGCGGCGGCCGAGTTCACCCGGGCAACGGAGCTCGCTCCCGCGGAGCCGGCCGCCTGGGCCAACCTCGGTCTGACCCGTGCGCGGCAGGGCGCGGCCGGCGAGGCGGCGGGTCCGCTCGCCCGCGCGCAGGAGCTGGCCCCGGCGAGCGCCGCGATCGCCCTTCTGCAGGGCCTGCTGGCCGGAGCGGAGGGTCGTGTCGAGGAGGGCCTCGTCCATCTGCGCCGGGCGGTCGACCTGCAACCGGACGGCGCGCGGGCGCGCTTCGCGCTCGCCGCGGCGGCCGAGCGGGCCGGCGGACCCGACGCGGACCGGCGCGCGCAGCAGCAGCTCGACGCGATCCTGCTCCAGCGCGAAAACTTGGCGGTCCGTATCGAGCAGGCCCGGCTGGCTGCCAAGCGGGCTGACGGACCCGCGCTGCGGACCGCGGCGGGCCGTCTCGCGGCGCTGGCGGACGGCTGGCCGCCGCTGGCCGCCGAGCAGCACCGCGTGCTGCAGGGGGCGGCCGACGCGGGCGATTTCCGGCGGGCCGCGACGACCCTGGCCGTGCTGCGCAACGTCCTGGTGCGCGTCGCGGCGTTTCGGACCAGCCTCGCGGCCGTCCAGGTCCCGCCGGAGCTGATCGGGGAACCGTTCGACCGTTTCCTGGCGCTGCCGGCGGCCAGCCCGGCCGCGGCGCCGCCGGACGTCGCGTTGACGTTCGCCTCGGAGCCGCTCGAGTCCGGCGGGGCGCCGCCGCCGAGCGCGCTGCTGGTTCTACCGCCGGACGACGGCGGTACGGCGACCGCGTTCGCGGCCACCGGCCGGGAGGCTTGGCGGCCCGGAGCGCGGGAAGCGGCGCTCCCGTTTCCGGGCGGTGCGCGCGGCTTGCCGCCGGCCGGCCGCGGACTGCTGGCGCTCGACTGGAACCACGACTTCCGGACCGATCTCGTGCTGGCCGGTGCGGGCGGGCTGCGGCTGCTGCTGCAGGGTCCGGACGGCGTGTTCGCCCCGGCGGGGACTGATGGGCCGGAGGTTGGGGAGCTGGCCGGCGTCGCTTGCTCCGGCGCGTGGGCCGCCGATGTCGAGATGGATGGCGACCTCGACATCGTGGCCGGCGTCGACGACGGCAGCGTGGTCGTCCTGCGGAACGCCGGGGACGGGACCTGGCTTCGCACGCAGCCGTTCGGGAGCGTTGTCGGCGTCCGCGACTTCGCCTGGGGCGATCTGGATCGCGACGGCGACCCCGACGCCGCCCTGCTGGACGCGGCCGGCAGCCTGCATCTGTTCGCCAACCGCCAGGCGGGACAATTCCGGCGCTGGCAGGCACCCGACGGTTTGCCGGCAGTGCACGCGATCACGTTGGGTGACGTCGATGCCGACGGACGGCTCGATCTTGTGGCGCTGGCGTCGGCCGGCGGCATCTGGCGCGTCTCGGCCGGGGAGACCGCGTGGCAGCGAGAGCCGCTCGTCGAGTGGCCGGGCGCGGCCGGCGGCGGCGAACCGGGGAGCCGGCGACTCCTGCTGGCCGATCTGGACAACAACGGGGCCCTGGATCTCGTCGGCTCGGGACCCTCCGGAACCGGCATCTGGCTGGCCGACGAGCACCGCGTGCTGCAGCCGTTGCCGGCCGCGCCCAACGCGGAGATCTTCGGCGTCGCCGACGCGAACGGCGACGGGCGACTCGATCTGCTCGGCCTCGACGCCGGCCGGCCTGTCTGGCTGCACGGCCGCGGCCGGCGCGCCTACCACTGGCAGGTGGTGCGCCCGCGGGCCCAGGTCGAGGCCGGCGACCAGCGCATCAACTCGTTCGGCGTCGGCGGGGAGGTGGAGATCCGCGCCGGCCTGCTGGTGCAGAAGCAGGTGCTCACCGGCGCGCCGGTGCACTTCGGCCTCGGTGCGCGCGCCGCCGCGGACGTGGTGCGGATCGTGTGGCCCAACGGAGTCGTGCAGGCCGAGTTCGACCCGCGGGCGGACGGCGTCCTCGTGGCCGAGCAGCGGCTGAAGGGCTCCTGTCCGTGGGTGTTCACCCACGACGGCGAGGGCTACCGCTTCGTGACCGACTTCATCTGGCGCTCACCGCTCGGCCTGCGCATCAACGCGCAGGACACGGCCGAGGTGTCCCAGACCGAGGACTGGGTGAAGATCCGCGGCGATCAGCTCGCGGCGCGCGACGGCGCCTACGACGTGCGGATCACCGCGGAGCTGTGGGAGACCCACTTCCTCGACCACGTCGCCCTGCTGGTGGTCGATCGCCCCCGCGACGTGGAGGTGTTCGTCGACGAGCGCTTCTCGCGGGAGGCTCCGGTGCTGGAAGTCAGGGCGACCAAGCCGCCGCGCCCAGTGTCCCGGGCCCGGGACGACGCCGGCCTGGACGTGACGGAGATCGTCAGCCGCCGCGACGGCCGCTACCTCGCCACGTTCGAGCGGGGCGCCTACCAGGGCGTGGCGGGCGACCACTTCGTCGAGTTCAGCCTGGGCGAACCGTTCCCGGCAGACGGCCCGCTGTGGCTGATCGGCAACGGCTGGGTCTATCCGACCGACAGCAGCATCAACGTCGCGCTGGGCCAGCGCGGTCGCCCCGTGCCGCAGGGGCTGGCCCTGGACGTTCGGGAGCCGTCCGGCAAGTGGCGGGTCGTCTATCCCGACCTGGGGTTTCCTGCCGGCAAGAACAAGACGATCGTGGTCGATCTGCGCCCCGCGCTCGTGGCCGCCGGCAATCCACGCCTGCGCCTGCGCACCAATCTCGAGGTGTACTGGGACTGGCTGGCGTACGCCGCCGGCGTCCCCGCAACGGCGCTCGACACGATGCGGCTGGATCCCGCGACCGCGGAGCTGCGCTACCGGGGCTTCTCGCGCACGAGGTTCGAAGGACCGCGGCGCCTGGAGCTGCCGCACTACGACCGACTGGCGAACGTCGCGCAGCGGTGGCGCGACCTGGTCGGGTACCACACCCGCTTCGGCGACGTGCGCGAGCTGCTCGCGCGCGTCGACGATCGCTACGTCATCATGAACGCCGGCGACGAGTTGCAGCTCCGGTTCCCCGCGCCGCCGGCGCCCCCCGACGGCTACGCCCGCCACTTCGTCCTCATCGGCGACGGCTGGGTGAAGGACGGGGACTACAACACGACCTTCTCGCGGACGGTGCGGCCCCTGCCGTCGCACGACCGGCCGGCGTACGGCGCAGCGGCGGGCGTGCCCCCGCTGGAGGACGATCCCGTGTACCGCCGCCATCCGGACGACTGGCAGAGGTACCACACGCGCTTCGTGACGCCCGATCGGTTCCTGGGCGGCCCGGCGGCCGAGTTGCCATGACCCCCGGGCCGCCGCCGACCGCGCTCACGCGTCCCCGCGTGCTGCGGGCGATCGTCACGTGCGGCTTCGTCGCCCTCCTCGGCGGGGTCGCCGTGCTGAACCGTGCCGGCGGCGGCGCGGCCGGCGGGCGGTCTGACGAGCCGACCGCGATGGCCCGCTACGGGTTCCGGCTGGACGAGGTGTCGCGGGCCGCCGGCATCGACTTCCTGCACCAAGCGCCGACGTTCGATGCGCGGCTCGCGCACATCATGCCCAACGTGGCGTCGGTCGGGGCGGCCGTCGCCGTCGCGGACTTCGATCGCGACGGCTGGCAGGACTTCTACGTCACCAACAGCCGGCACGGGGCCCGCAACCGGCTGTACCGCAACCGGGCCGACGGCACGTTCGAGGACGTGGCCGATCGCGCCGGGGTGGCCGACGTGAACCGGCCGGGAGCCGGCGTCTCGATGGGCGCGGTCTGGGGCGACTACGACAACGACGGTTTCGAGGATCTGTTCGTCTACAAGTATGGGCGGCCGGAGCTGTTTCGGAACGTGGAGGGTGCTGCGTTCCGGCGCGTGACCGACGAGGCGGGGCTGCCCGCCTGGGTGAACGCCAACGCGGCGATTTGGCTCGACTACGACCGCGACGGCTGGCTGGACCTGCTGCTCGCCGGCTACTGGTCCGAGGCGGTGGATCTCTGGCGGCTCGAGACGACGCGCATCATGCCCGAGAGCTTCGAGTACGCGGAGAACGGCGGGCGCAAGTATCTCCTCCGCAACGACGGCCGCGGCGCGTTCGAGGACGTGACGCGGGCAGCGGGCATCGACACGCGGCGCTGGACGCTGGCGGCCGCCGCCGCGGACGTGTCGGCCAACGGCTACCCGGACCTGTTTCTCGCGAACGACTACGGCGTGTCGCAGCTCTACCTGAACCAGGGGGACGGACGGTTCGTCGATGCGGCCCGGCCGACGGGCGTCGGACGGGCGCCGAAGAGCGGAATGAACGCCGCGTTCGGCGACGTGTTCAACGACGGGCGGCTGGCGATCTACGAGACCAACATCTCCGAACCGGGGATCCTGATCCAGGCCAACAACCTCTGGGTGCCGCGGGCGGGGGGCGCGCCCGGGGAGCTGGTCTACGACAACCTGGCGTCGAGCCTGGGCGTCGACCTCGGGGGCTGGAGCTGGGGGGCGCAGTTCGGCGACCTGAACAACGACGGCACGCTCGACCTGTACCTGGTGAACGGCAACGTGTCGGGCGAGGACCCCGCGAGCTACTGGTACGACTTCTCGCGTATCGCGGTGGGGCACAGCGCCATCATTGCCGACGCCCGGAACTGGCCGCCGATGCGCGGGCGCAGCCTGTCCGGATTCCAGCCGCCGCGCGTCTGGCTGAACGACGGAAGCGGTCGCTTCGTCGAGGTCGGCCAGGTGGTCGGCGCGAGGGACCGCCACGACGGGCGGGCCGTGGCGCTGGCCGACCTGTGGAACCGCGGCGCGCTCGACGTGATTGTCGCGAACCAGCGGGGTCCGCTGCTCGTGTACCGCAACACCGTCAGTCCCGATCGGCACTGGCTCGGCGTGGAGCTGCGCGGCACGGCCGGCAACGCGGGCGCCATCGGCGCGGTCGTCGAGCTCGTGTGGAACGGCGTGCGCCAGCGTCAGGTGGTGAGCGGCGGGAGCGGATTCAGCGCGCAGAATCAGCGGCGGCTGCACTACGGCCTGGGAGCGCACGCAACCGTCGAGGAGCTGGTCATCCGCTGGCCGTCCGGCCGGCGGCAGGTCATAGCGGCGCCCGGCGTCGACCGCGTGCACGTGATTTCCGAGCCGCGATGATCCGGGTTCCCGACGCGCCGCGGCCGGTCGCAGCCGCCGGCACCCCGGGGGCGCGGAACTGGGACGCGAACCGCTTCCTGGCGCCGGCGTTGATCACCGCGATCCTCCTGGGCGGACACCTCTCGTTCGGGATTCTCGAGAGCTACGAGCGGACGCTGCTCGCCATCGCCGCGAGTCTGCTCGCCGAGGCCGTCCTGGGCCGTCTGACCTACGGGCGCTGGCCGCACCTGGCCAGCGCGTACATCACCGGCATCAGCGTCGGCATCCTGATCCGCTCGCCGCTCGCGTGGCCCTACGCCGCCTGCAGCCTGCTCTCCATCGCCTCCAAGTACGTCCTGCGGGTGCGGGGGCGCCACGTCTGGAACCCCTCGAACTTCGGGGTGTGCGCGATGCTCTGGCTCGCCCCGTCGACCGTCGCCGTACTGAGCATCCAGTGGGGCAACACGCTGTGGCCCATGGCGATCATCTGGGTGCTGGGCGCGGTGGCGGTCTGGCGCGTCGGGCGCCTGCACATCTGCGCCACCTACGTCGCCGCGTTTCTCGCGTTGTCGTTCGCCCGGAGCTGGATCGGAGACGGCCCGTGGCTGGCGGAGGCGGCGCCCATCACCGGGCCGATGTACCAACTGTTCGTCTTCTTCATGATCACCGACCCGCGGACGACCGTGCGCTCCGGGCGGGCGCAGTGCGTGGTCGTGCTGGCGGTGGCGCTGGTCGAGGCCGCACTCCGCCTGGCCGAGGTCGTCTACGCGCCTTTCTACGCGCTCTTCCTGGTGGGCCCGGCGGCGATGCTGGTGGAGCTGTATCGGCGGCGTGGCGCCTCCGCGGCCGCGCGCAACAGGCTTGACGGTTGACCGGCCACGTGTTACTAAGGGCGTCATACAGACGTTCGCTGTCGAGTCAGGACTGGTCAGGAGGCCTCGATGCCACGACGGTCGCTGGCGGCGTTCGGCGGTCTGCTCGTCTTCCTCCTTCTCATCTCCACGACACCGGCAGCGGCGCAGGGCATCGCCGGGCAGGTGTCGGATACCACCGGGGGCGTACTCCCCGGCGTGACCGTCGAGGCGGCCAGCCCGGCGCTGATCGAGGGGTCCCGGACGGTCTTCACCGACGGCGGGGGACTGTACAACATCATTGACCTGCGGCCCGGCGAGTACACCGTCACCTTCACGCTGCCCGGCTTCGCGACCATCATCCGCGAGGGAATCACGCTGAACGCCGGCTTTACGGCAACCGTCGACGTCGAGCTGTCGGTGGGCGGCGTGGAGGAGACCGTCACCGTGACCGGCGCTAGCCCGGTGGTGGACGTGCAGAACGTCGTGCAGCAGGAGGTGCTCACGGCCGAGACCCTGGACACGCTGCCGATCGCCAAGTCGCTGGCGAGCTTCGTGGCGGTCGTGCCGGGGCTCAAGGTGGGCGTGACCTACGCCAACGCCGACGTTGGGGGGACGACCGGCGACCGGCCGATCGGTACCTCCATCCATGGCAGCCGCGCCGCCGACCAGCACGTCTACTACAATGGCCAGCGCACCAACAACATCAACGCGAGCGCCGCGTCGACCGGCGGGGGCGGTGCGCAGTCGATCTACTTCAATCCGGCGGCCATCGCGGAGATCAGCCTGGAGACCGGCCAGCAGTCGATCACCAACGACAGTGGCGGCGTGCTGATCAATGTGATCCCAAAGGAGGGCGGGAACACGCTCTCCGGCACCGTTCTGTTCAACGGCACGAACGGCGACCTGCAGGCCGACAACCTGACGGACGAGCTGCGCGGCGCCGGCGTCAACCCGCCCCGCATCAAGAACATCTTCGATGTCAACGGCGGCATCGGCGGCCCGATCATCCGCGACCGGATCTGGTTCCACGGCGCCTACCGCCGCTGGGGCACCGAGTCGTACCAGCCCACGCGGTTCTTCTACGACAACCCGGTGGGCTGGCCGTCGCTGCCCCTCGCCGGGAGCGCGGCGGCGCGCTACGGGCTGCACGGAAACTACAACCCGAACGCCATCCGCGACGCGACGACGCAGGCCTACGACCAGAACCTGTCGTGGGACCTGAACGGCATCATCACGATGCAGGTCAGCGACAACAACAAGATCGCCGTCGCGGGGACGCGCCAGCGGCGTTGCCTCTGCTACTTCGGCATCGACTTCCGCAACGCCTCTCCCGAGGCGACCTGGCTGGCCCGCGACCGGAGCCACTACTGGCAGGCCAAGTGGACCTACACCGCGTCGAGCCGGCTGCTGATCCAGGCCGGGACGTCGTCGAACAAGATGAACTGGAACAGCGGGCCGAATCCGATCGCGTCCGACGACATCGTCTCGGTCCTGGACACCGACACCGGCTTCCGCACGCGCGCGACGGACCGCTACAACGGCCGGGACCAGGCGAAGGGGTACAACTCGAGCACCTACCATTCGAACGTCGCCGTCAGCTACGTCACCGGCTCGCACACGCTCATGGTGGGCGGCAGCTACCTGCACGGGCGTCCCACCACCGACTGGGAGTCGAATCGCGGGCTCAACTACGAGTTCTCGCCCGACGCCGCCGGCACCCTCGCGCCGTCGGCGGTCATCATGCGCGCGACGCCGCAGAGCCTGCTGAACCGGGTGAACGAGGTTGCGCTCTACGCCAGCGACCAGTGGACCATCGACCGGCTGACCCTCAACCTGGGCATCCGCTACACCCACTTCGATGGCTTCGTGCCGGACGTGTCCCTGCCGGCCGGTCCGTTCGTCCCGCAGCGCAACTACCAGCGGGTGGACGACATCGTCTCGTGGCACGACCTGACGCCGCGCGTCGGCTTCGCCTACGACCTGTTCGGCAGTGGCCGGACGGCGCTCAAGGCCACCTTCGCCCGCTATCTGATCGGGCATGCCGGCGACGTGATCAACCGCGAGAACCCGCAGGTGTTCGTCGCGGAGAACGCGCGGCGGACCTGGAACGACCTGAACGGCAACTTCGAACCGGACTGCGTGCTGCACGCCAAGGGGACGTTCGGCGGCATCGCCGGCATTCCGGGCGCCAATGGCGAGTGCGGCGCGATCTCGAACGTCCAGTTCGGCGACTTTCTCGGGCGCTCGACGTTCCAGGACGAGGCCACGCTGTTCGGCTGGCACAAGCGGGACGACAACTGGGAGATCACCGCCGGGGTCCAGCACGAGCTGGCGCCCGGCGTCGCGCTCGACGTGGTCTACTTCCGCCGCTGGTACGGCAACTTCCTGACGCTCGACAACCGGGCGGTCACCAACGCGAGCTACGACGAGTATTGCCTCACGGGGCCGCTGGACTCGCGGCTGCCGGGCGGCGGCGGCGAGCTGATCTGCGGGCTGTACGACATCCAGCCGGCGTTTTTCGGCCAAGTGGACAACCTGAACACGTTCGCCAGCCACTTCGGGGAGCAGACCGAGGTCTACAACGGCTTCGATGTCACCGTCAACGCGCGGCTGGCGGACGGTGCGTTCATCGCGGGCGGCGTCAACATCGGACGCACCGCGACGAACGACTGCGCCGTACGGCCCGACAGCCCGGAGGCGCGCTTCTGCGCGGTGACGCCGCCGTTCCTCACCGACCTTAAGCTCTCGGCGGCGTACCCGCTGCCCTGGTGGGACATCGAGTTCAGCGCGACGATCCAGAACTCGCCCGGATCCGAGATCGGCGCCAACTGGACGACGCTGCCCGCCGCGGCCAACGCCGTCTGGGCGAGCGGCGGCCAGCCCACGGCCATGCCGTTCCGGACGTTCGCGGCCGGTACGGGGGCGCGCGTCACCCTGCCCCTGATCGAGCCGGGGACGCTCTACGGCGATCGGCTGAACCAGGTGGACTTCCGCGTGTCGAAGTCGATCCGCATGGACCGCTACAACCTCAAGGTGATCATGGATCTGTACAACCTGTTCAACCTGAATCCGACGATCACCTTCAACAATACGTACGGCTCGCGCTGGCAGAACCCGTTCACCATCCTGCCCGGCCGCTTCGCGAAGTTCGGCTTGCAGCTCGACTTCTGACGGCCGCGGTCGCGCGCAAGGGATCGCAGGGACTATCATTTCGAGCATGCGACCGAAAGCAGTGTTGGTGTGCCTGGCGATTCTGGCGGGCGGCGGCCTCGAGGCGCGCGCCGAGGACTGGCCCCAGTGGCGGGGGGACGACCGGCGGGGCGTCTGGACCGAGACCGGCATCGTGGAGACGTTTCCGGAGGCCGGCCTGCAGGTGGACTGGCGCGTGCCGATCCACGAGGGCTACGCCGGACCGGCGGTGGCCGACGGCCGGGTGTTCGTCACCGACGCCCGCCACCTCGGGGTCTTCGACGTCGTCGAGCGCATCGTTTGCGTCGACGAGCTGAGCGGCGAGGTTCTCTGGACCTACGAGTGGGAGGCGAACTACACGGGGCTCTCCACCACCTGGGCGACCGGGCCGCGCGCGACGCCGACCGTGGACGGCGACCGGGTGTACGCCCTGGGCGCCACCGGCATGCTGCACGCCCTGAGCGTCGAGACCGGCGAGCTGCTGTGGACGCGCAGCTACGTCGACGAGTACGACACGGAGATACCCACCTGGGGCCTGGCCGGGGCGCCGCTGGTGGACGGCGACCGGCTCATTGCCCTGGTGGGCGGGCAGCCCGACGCCAAGGTGGTGGCGTTCGACAAGCTGACCGGCGAGGAGATCTGGCGGGCGCTGTCGTCCGACTCCGAGCCCGGGTACTCCGCGCCCATCATCATCGACGCGGGGGGCGCGCGGCAGCTCATCATCTGGCACCCCGAGGCGGTCGCCGCCCTGGACCCCGAGACCGGCGCGGTGCACTGGGAGCAGCCCGTGCGGGCGGGCGCGGGGATGAGCGTCGCGACGCCCGTCCACAGCGGCCGGCAGTTGTTCGTCTCGTCGTTCTACAACGGATCGCTCATGCTGGGCCTCAGCGCCGACCGGCCCGACGCCAGCGTGTCGTGGCGGAGCAACAGCGAGAGCGAAATCCTGACCGAGGCCCTGCACGCCGTCGTCAACACGCCGGTGGTGCGCGACGGCTACGTCTACGGCATCTGCAGCTACGGCCAGTTGCGCGCGCTCGACGCCGCGACCGGCGAGCGCATCTGGGAGACGCAGGCGGTGACCCGCGAGCGCGCCCGGTGGGCGTCGGGCTTCATCGTGCAGCACGGCGACCGCTTCTTCATCAACAACGATCGCGGCGAGCTGATCATCGCCCGCCTGACCCCGGAGGGCTACGACGAGGTGAGCCGGACGCAGCTCATCGAGCCCACCACGCGGCCGGGCAACCGCCGCGAGCTGCGCCACGTGAACTGGTCGCATCCCGCGTACGCCAACCGGCACATCCACGCGCGCAACGACCGGGAGCTGATGCGGGCGTCGCTGGCCGCCGCGGACTACGAGTGACGCCCGCCTCGACCGTGCCGCAGTTTGTCTTGAAGCCCCGGCAGGATCCTGTGCTATAAGCCCTCTATCGTCGTCGTCGCCGCGCCGGATTGCAGTCGTCGGAGGCTGGCATCCCGCGACGGTCGCGTGCGGTGTCCCGCCTCCAGGTCGCTCCGGTAATGACAAGGAGGCGCCCATGCACGCGTTCTGCAGATGTCCGTTCGTGGCCTTCGCGGCTGCGGCTTCGCTCCTGGTCGCCTCCGGGGCGGCCCACGCCCAGCAGATCGGCGGAACGGTGACCGACGCCACCGGGGGCGTGCTGCCCGGCGTGACGGTGGAGGCGCGCAGCCCGTCGATCATCGAGGGCGTGCGAACCGCCGTCACGGACAGCAGCGGGCAGTACCTCATCGTGGCCCTCGAGCCGGGGACCTACGCGGTTACCTACAGCCTGCCGGGCTTCGGCACCCTGATCCGGGAGGGCATCGAGCTGAGCACCGGCTTCACCGCCAACGTCGACGTGCAGTTGTCGGTCGGCGACATCGAGGAGACCGTCACGGTCTCGGGCGCCAGCCCGGTGGTCGACATCCAGAACGTCGAGCAGCGGCAGGTGATGGACCGGGAGATCATCGACAGCATTCCGACCGGCAAGGGGCTGATCAACTACGGCCTGCTGATTCCCGGGATGGTCGGCGCCGAGTCGTACGGCACGGCCCTCGCGCAGGACTCGGGCGGGCTGACGTCGCAGACCTCGCAGCGCATGTCGATCCACGGCGGCGAGCGGGAGGACCAGGTCATCACCATCAACGGGATGGATGTCGCGAACCCGTTCACGCAGGGGGCCAACCTGTCGTACTTCCCGGATACGAACTTCGAGGAGATCGCCTTCAACTACTCGGCGAACTCCGCCGAGATCGAGACGGGCGGCGTCAACATCGACATGATCCCGCGGGAGGGCGCGAACCAGTTCGGCGGGTCGATCTTCACCACGTTCAGCAGCCCTGCCCTGCACGCCAACAACCTCGACGAGGACCTGATTGCAGGAGGCCTCACCTCCCCCACGCTTGTCGACAAGAACTACACGATTGCCCCTTCGTTCGGCGGGCCGATTATCGAGGACCGGCTCTGGTTCTTCGTGACCCACAGCTCCAACATCGCCTTCCTGCAGACGGCCGGCGTCTTCCACCCCACGCAGGCGTTCCAGGATCTCCCGACCAGGGAGCTCGCCGGGATCTTCACGTTCATGCCCGACGAGAGCCGGCCCGGGGTCGATGCGACGACCGCGCGCGAGCAGTCGCTCAACGTCACCTGGCAGGTAACGTCGAGGGACAAGGTCAAGGCCTACTGGACGAACAGCAACGTCGACGCGCCCCATTCGCTGCAGGGTCAGACGCTGGGGTCGATCTTCCTGACGCCCGAAGCCGCCCTGAAGCGCTACGTCAGGTCGAACGGCTACCAGCTCAACTGGACGCGCCCCCACACCAACCGGCTGCTGTTCGAGTTCGGCATGTCGCACGAGCCGATCAAGTTCCGGCTCGACCGGGCGCCCGGCGCCCGTACCGACGTCCCGGGCGTGCTCGAGGTCGCCCCGGTGACGGCGTTCCGGAACATGGCGGGCTGGCTGAGCGGGCCGCACTTCCGCTACACGCCGAAGCAGGTCGACTACTACCGGGGATCGGTGTCGTACGTCACCGGCAGCCACAACCTCAAGGTGGGCTTCAGCGTCAACCCGCAGTGGACGCACACGCAACAGGTCAACGACGCCGACGGCATCTTCCACTGGAGCCACATCACGACGCTCCGGGGGCGCCCGTTCCGGGCGACGTTCTGGGGGACGTCGAGCTCGACCGACGAGGCGAACAGCATCGGGATCTACGCTCAGGAGCAGTGGACCATCGACCGGCTGACCGTCAACGCCGGCCTCCGCTACGACCACATCACCGCCAGCTACCCGGACCAGACCCGCCCCGCCAACCAATGGGTGCCGCAACAGTTCGACATTTCAGGCCTGACCGCGGTGAGGTGGTCCGACATCCAGCCGCGGCTCGGGGCGGCGTACGACCTGCGCGGCGACGGCCGCACCGCGCTCAAGTTCTCCGTCAGCCGCTACGGCCGGCGCGACTCGACCGACTGGGCGCAGCGGATCAATCCGGCGCTCAGCAACCGCCGCATGGACCGGTCGTGGAGCGACTCGGGCTGCATCGCCACCGCTGCGCCGTTCAGGAACTGGGACGGCACGCCGGCCGGCACGTGCATCGCGGGCGACGGCATCGTGCAGGGCGACCCGACCAACTTCGCGCCGAACGGCGAGTTGAGCAGTCCCAACCGCAACCCGCTCTTCGGCCAGCCGGTGCGGTCGATCTTCTACGACGGGAGCTGGGACTCGGGCTGGGGCAACCGGTTCTCGAACTGGGAGTACGCGGCGAGCGTCCAGCAGGAGCTGGTGTCCGGCGTGTCGCTCGACGTCGGCTACTTCCGGCGCAACTGGGTCCACCACAGCGTGCTCGACGACACCAACCTCGTGCCGGAGGACTTCAACACGCTGAGCGTGACGGTCCCCGAAGGGGTCGGGCTGCCGAACGGCGGCCAGGTGCTCACCTTCTACGACCTGAAGCCGGAGTCTGCTGCCAAGCCGCAGAACGAGCTGCGGCTCAGCTCCGAGGCGTTCGGCGGCGAGCGGGAATCGTGGCAGGGTTTCGACTTCACCATCGACGCCCGCGCCGGCGACGTGCTGCTGCAGGGCGGCCTGAGCACGGGGCGCCACGCGTACGACTTCTGCGACATCCTGGGCCGGCTGCCCGAGTCGGCCGCGGCGCGGAGCCGGGGTTCAGTGGCTGCGATCCCGCAGCGGGCCCCGGAGGGGGACACGGTGCCGCTGGAGTTCTGCAGCCGGACCGAGAACTGGCTGTCGTACGTCAAGTTTCTCGGGTCGTACACCTTCCCGGGCGACGTGCAGTTCGCGGCGACGCTGCAGAACCAGCCGGGGCCGGAGCGCCAGGCGAACGTCCAGTTCGCCCAGAGCGCGGTCTCGGGGGGGCAGCTCGTGCTGACGCCGAGCCGGGTGGAGCTGAACGTGGTCGAGCCGGGATCGTGGTACGGCGACCGGTACAACCAGCTCGACATTCGCGTGACGAAGATCTTCACCCTGGGGAACTTCGGCCAGTTCCGCGCGATGTTCGACCTCTACAACCTGTTCAACGCCAACACGATCACGATCGAGAACGTCGGCTTCGGCGCGTCGACCGGCGTCGGCGCGGGCTGGTTGTCGCCCCGCTCGTTCATGCCGGGCCGGCTCGCGAAGTTCGCGTTTCAGCTCGACTTCTGATCCGGATTCATGGTCCGGATGTTGTATCCTGCCGCTATCGCGTCGTCCATTCGAGACTGATGAGGGAGGGTGCCATGCACATGGCCACCGGGATGCTCGTGGCGGGTGGCGGTCGGCGGGTCGGATCGATGTCGTCTCGCGCGCTCGGGCTGGCCGTCCTCGCGGCGCTGGCGGTCGCGCCCGCCATCGCGGCAGGGCAGACGGCCGGCGACGAGGTGACCTTCACCCGGGACGTGGCGCCGATCTTCCAGCGCGCCTGCCAGACGTGCCATCGCCCGGGGGCCATCGCGCCGATGTCGCTCATCACCTACGAGGACTCGCGGCCGTGGGCGCGGTCCATCCGCGACCGGGTGGTCACCCGCAAGATGCCGCCCTGGTTCATCGACAAGACGGTGGGCGTGCAGGAGTTCAAGGACGACCGCTCGCTGACCGACGCGGAGATCGCCACCATCGCCGCGTGGGTCGACGGCGGGGCGCGGCGCGGCAACCCGGCCGACATGCCGCCGCCGCTGACGCTGCCCGCCACGCTCTCGCGCTGGACGATGGAGGACGAGATGGGCCGCGAGCCCGATCTGGTCGTGCCCATCCCGGAGCCCTTCTTCATGCCGGCGGACAGCCCGAACTGGTGGGTCGAGATGGTGACCGACCCCGGGGTGGACGAGGATCGCTGGATCAAGGCGTACGAGACCAAGCCGTCGGTGGAGGGCTACCCGGTCGTGCACCACGCCGTGACCTACCTGTTCCATCCGGGCGAGGTGGACGAATCGCCGGAGCTCCTCAGCGAGTATGCCCTCGGCAAGACGGGCGACATCCATCCGGACGGGACCGCCCGGCTGTTCGAGGCCGGCTCGCAGTTGCGCTGGAGCATGCACTACTCGGCCAACCCGAGCGGCGAGGACACCTACGACCGCACCGCCATCGCGTTCTGGTTCTACCCGCGGGGCTACGAGCCCGAGCAGCAGGTGAAGTGGCGGTCCGTGGCCGGCCTGCACGACCTGGACTTCCCGCCGGGGGAGAACAACATCCGGCATGACGGCTACTATTTCCTGAAGTCGAACATCAAGCTGACGGTCTACCAGCCGCACCTCCACAACCTCGGCAAGCGGCAGTGCCTCGAGGCGGTCTACCAGGACGGCCGGGTGCAGCCGCTGAGCTGCGCCGACTGGGACTTCGGCTGGCACATCGCCTACAACTACGCCGACCACGCCGCGCCGCTGCTGCCCAAGGGGACGATGCTCCACGTGACGAGCTGGCACGACAACTCGCAGGCCAACAAGTGGGCCTCCGACCCGCGCAACTGGGTGGGGTGGGGCAACCGCTCGACCGACGACATGGCGCTGGCCCACATGAACTGGTACGAGCTGACCGACGAGGAGTACGCGGCGGAGCTCGACAAGCGCCTGGCGGCCCGGACCACGAACAACAACAACGACAACTAGCAGTCCACGGCGGGGAGGGGCGACCATGAGTGCCCGCAGTCGGAACGTGTGGCGTGCGGCGGCCGCGGCGGCGCTGCTGCTCGGGCTCGCTCTCGGTGCGGGCGGCCTCGGCGCGGCGCAGACCCTCCACCGCTCGGGCCAGTCGGTCCAGCCTGTCTACGAGGGCTGGAGCCCGAATCCGGACGGCACCTACACCATGTGGTTCGGCTACATGAACCGCAACTACGAGGAGCAGCCGCACATCCCGGTCGGCCCCGCCAACTACCTCGACTCCGGCCCGGAAGACCGCGGCCAGCCGACCTTCTTCTATCCGCGCCGCCAGTTCTTCGTCTTCGGCGTCGAGGTGCCGGCCGACTGGGGCCAGGACCGGGACCTGGTCTGGACGGTGACCGCCCACGGGCAGACCCGCACCGCGATCGGCTCGCTGTGGGCCACCTGGGTGGTCGACGAGGGCGTGTGGCGGGCCAACCGCGGCTCCGACCTGCGCGGGCGGTACGCCGGCGAGGAGCTGACCAACCAGCCGCCGGCGGCCAGCATCGTGGGCAGCACCTCGATCTCGGCGATGGTGGGCGAGCCGGTTTCCGTCACGGTGGCCGTGGCCGACGACGGCCAGCCCGGGCCGCGCGAGATCCCGCGCCGCCCGCGTCCGCCGGTCGATCCGCTGCCGAACGACCTGCCGATCATCGGCGGGCCGCGCGGCGGCGGGGGCGGCGGCCCGGTGGATCAGAACCGGGTGAGTCCGCTCGACGCATACGACACCGGCCTGGCGGTCACCTGGGTCGTGCACCGCGGCCCGGCCGACGTGGCCTTCGACCCGCGGGTCACGCCGCTGCCCCGCGAGGGCGGCCAGGTGACGGCCGCCGCGCGCTTCTCCGAGCCGGGGGAGTACGTCATCCGCGCCGCCGCCGACGACAGCAGCTACCTGACGCCGGCCGACATCACCGTCACTGTTGCGTCCGCGGAGTAGCCGCGACGGTCGTCCGCCCGCGGACGGCCGTCCCCGGGCGCGCTGCCCTATAATGCGGGCGGAATGTCCCGCATCTACGTCATCCACGAGAACGACGCCTGGGTCGAGCCGTTGCGCGCCGCGTTCGAGGAGCTGCGGCTGCCGTTCGAGGAGTGGTTTCTCGGCGCCGGGCGCCTCGACCTGACGCAGCCGCCCCCCGCGGGCGTCTTCTACAACCGCATGAGCGCATCGTCGCATACGCGCGGCCACCGCTACGCGCCGGAGCACACGGCGGCCGTGCTGGCCTGGCTGGAGCGGCACGGGCGGCGGGTCGCCAACGGCTCCCGTGCGCTGCAGCTCGAGGTCAGCAAGGTCGCGCAGTACGCCGCGCTCGAGGCGCACGGCATCCGGACGCCGCGCACGGTGGCGGCCGTCGGACGCGACGCGATCGTGGAGGTCGGGCGCGCGTTCGACCCGCCCTTCATCACCAAGCACAACCGCGCCGGCAAGGGGCTCGGGGTGCGGCTGTTCCACGACGCCGCTGCGCTGGAGCGCTACGTCGGGAGCGCGGAGTTCGAGCAGTCGGTCGACGGCATCACGCTCATCCAGGAATACGTCGAGGCCGGCGAGCCGTACATCACGCGCGTGGAGTTCGTGGGCGGCGAGCTCCTCTACGCCGTGCGCGTCGACACCAGCCAGGGCTTCGAGCTGTGTCCCGCGGACGCGTGCCGCGTGGACGACGCCTTCTGTCCGGCGGGCGAGTCGCCGGCCTCGCTGTTCACCATCGTGGACGGCTTCCGGCACGAGCTGGTCGGCGCCTACGAGCGCTTCCTGGCTGCCAACGGCATCCATGTCGCGGGCGTCGAGTTCATCACGGACCGCAACGGCGTGGCCTACACCTACGACGTCAACACGAACACCAACTACAACAGTCAGGCGGAGGCCGATGCCGCGGTGGAGCTGCGCGGCATGCACGCCGTGGCCGCCTATCTCGGCCGCGAGCTCGAGCGGGTGGAGCCGGCGGCGCGCGGCCAGGCGCCGGCGCGCCGCGATGCGGCGCCGCACGTCGCGATCGAAGCGTGACGGCCGGCCCGGTCACCCTGCCGTGCGGAGACCGCTGATGAGACGAGTCGCGATCCCTGTCGCCGCGTTCGTGGCCATTGCGGCCGGACCGCTCGGCCATCGGGCCGGCCTGTTGCCCCTGGGCGCCGCGCTGCTGCTCCTGCTGGCGGGCATCCTGACGACCCTCGCGTGGCTGGCGGTGCGGGTGATCGCGGCGTTGCGCCGCCGCGGGACGGGGTTCGGCAACCGCCGGGCGCTGGCGGCCGGCCTGCTGTCGGCGGGCGCGCTCGGCGTGCCGCTGGCCAACATCCTGCCCGCGCTGGGCGCCCCGCCGATCCACGACATCACGACGGACCCGGACGATCCGCCGCGGTTCGAGGCGGTCGTGCCGCTGCGCGCAGGCGCGCCGAACCCGCTCGAGTACGGCGGGCCGCAGCTCGCCGCCACGCAACGGGCGGCCTACCCGGACGTGCTGCCGCTGACCGTCGGCGCGTCGCCGAGCGCGGCCCTGGAGGCGGCGCGGTCGGTCGCGACGGACCACGGGTGGGAGATCGTGACGGTGGATCCGGCGCGGGGCGTAATCGAGGCGACGGCCACCACCTTCTGGTTCGGCTTCAAGGACGACGTCGCCGTCCGGATCCGGCCGGGGGAGAGCGGGGGCGCGGTAGTGGACGTCCGCTCGATCTCCCGCGTGGGGGTCGGCGATCTGGGCGCGAACGCCAACCGCATCCGGGCCTTCCTCGCGCGCCTGCAGGCGGCTCTGGCCCGCTGAAGAAGCGCGCCGGTCCGACCCCCGGGGGCGGGTGCCGGACCGGACGCGGGATTGACGACTAGTCGGGGTTGGCCTCGGTCTCGGCGACGCGGGCGCCGGCGAGCATGTTCGGCAGCGCGTAATTGCCTTCGTGGCAGGCGTACTCGAACAGCGTGCCGTCGAAGCGGTTGAACGGGATCGCGGCGGTCCACTCGCCGGTGAACACCGTGGGATCCTCCACCGTGAAGCGGTAGTCGATCACGTCCTCGCTGACGCGCGTGAAGCGCTCGACCAGCCGCAGGTTCTCGCCCGTGGCGAAGACGGTCGGGATGAACAGGCCGCGCTCGTCCACCTTGTCCGTGAAGTTGGTGGTCTCGACCACGAGCGTGTTGCCCTCCCAGCGGCCGCGCGAGTCGCCCAGCCACTGCTGGATGCCGGCCGGGGCGTGCCCGCGCCCGTCGAGCGGAATGATGCGCGCGTCGTGGATCATCTCGACCACCAGCGCGACGTAGTCGGGCGTCTGCAGGATGTGGTAGTTGTGGTTGTAGAAGCCCGGCATCATGGCGCCCGGCAGGCCGCGCGAGATGCAGCGGTCGTAGGCGCTCAGCTCGAGGTAGTGGTCGGGCGCGACCGTCGAGCGCGCGCGCACCGCCATGAGCTCGTTGGCCCGCTCCTGAGCGCTCGGCGTCAGCGCCGGGAGCTTGCCGTCGGCGGGCTGCGTGATGAGCGACGTGCGGTTGCTGTCGAGGCCGTACTCGAACCAGAACTCGTTGTAGAAGCCGGTGTCGCCCTCGCGCTCGGAGAAGAGCAGGTCCGAGCTCGCCTGGCGTCGCTGCGCCACCTCCTCGTCGCTCAGCGTCTCCCGGTCGCCCACCTGGTCGGGGCGCTGCAGCGGCACGACGGTGTTGTTGTTCCAGACGCCCTGCAGGTCGGGGTCGCCCCAGGCGGTGGTGGGCGGCGTGTACGGCTCGGCGTTCTGCTGGCCGGCAACGCCCGCGGTGGCCGCCGACACGATCACGGCAACCCCGGCGCAGATGGCGAGCGGGGTGGCATTCCTCATCGTCATTACCTCGTTTCCTCCCTGGTGGATCCTGGCCCGGCAATCGTCGCCTCCGGCTCCGGTTGCCGCCCAACCAACCCTCACTGGAAGTCTGCGCCGTTCCACGGCGCAGACTCCTAGCAGCTTACACTCGAATTGGACGCCGGCGGCGGGGCGGCGGTTCCCGGCTGACGCCCGCGCCAGGCGGTGGAGGGAACCCGCCGGGCCGCACGCTCGTATACAATGACGAGTCTGCTTGCGTCCGCTGGCGCCTGACGCGCCGCGGCATCCTGAATTCGTGGAGGGTTCGTCCCGATGACAACAGACTGCAACACGGTTTCGAGAACGGCCGGCGCGGTCGCGTCGGCGCTGGTGCTGGCGGCCGCGATGCTCGCCGTGCCGGCGGCGGCGGAGCAGTCCGCCGGCGAGGTGACCTTCAGCAGGGACATCGCGCCGATCCTGCAGCGGAGCTGCCAGAGCTGCCACCGGCCGAACTCCGTCGCGCCGATGTCGCTCATCACCTACGAAGAGGTGCGGCCGTGGGCGCGCAGCATCAAGCAGCGGACCGGGCTCAGGAACACCATGGGCGTCATGCCGCCCTGGTTCATCGAGAAGGACGTCGGCATCCAGGCGTTCAAGGACGACATCTCGCTCAGCGAGGCGGAGATCGAGGCGATCGCCGCGTGGGTCGACAACGGCGCGCCCCGCGGGAACCCCGCCGACCTGCCGCCGGCGCGCGTCTTCGCCGCCGCGGACGAATGGGACATCGGCGAGCCCGATCTCATCGTCGATTCGCCGTCGATCACGATGGCGGCCGAGGCCCCGGACTGGTGGGGCGCGCTCGCGCCGACGCCGACCGGCCTCGAGGAGGATCGCTACGTCTCGGCCGTGCAGTTCAAGGAGGTCAGCGACGTGCAGGGCGGCATCGGCGGGAAGTTCATCTTCCACCACGCCGTGCACGCGATGCTCGACGGCGAGGGGCGCCCGTCGCAGACCATCGGCGGCCCCCACGAGGTCGGCCGCAACGCCGAGGTCTTCGACGCGCTGGCCGGCCGCCTGCTGAAGGCGGGCTCGCAGCTCGTGTTCCCGTCGGTCCACATGCATGCCAACGGCGAGGACACGACCGCGCACCTGCGCGTCGGCTACAAGTTCCATCCGCGGGGCTACGAGCCGCAGCGGCGGCTCGGCGATCTCACGTTCGGCAACGGCGAGATCGACCTGCGCGGCATGACGGCCGGGCAGCAGGTGCACATGTACAGGACGCTGGACGAGCACATCAAGCTCACCACCTTCGAGCCGCACATGCACGCGTCCGGCGTCCGGATGTGCATGGAGGCCATCTGGGGCGGCCGCACCGAGGTGCTCAACTGCGCCGGGTACGACCACAACTGGGTGAAGGTGTACCGCTACACGGACGACTCGGCGCCGCTGCTGCCGAAGGGCACGCTGATCCACATCACCGCCCACTTCGACAACACGCCCAGCAACAAGAACGTCGTGGACCCGCGCAACTGGGGCGGGCTCGGCCACCGCTCGATCGACAACATGGCGATCCTCATCGCCAGCCCCATCGTGCTGACCGACGAGCAGTTCGCGGAGGAGATGGCCACGCGCCGCGAGCGGCTGGATCTGGCCGAGGGCGAGTCGGCCATCGGCTGTCCGCTGTGCGGCTTCGAGAATCCGGAGCCGGGACTGGCCTGGCTGGGACAGAACCAGTAGTCGAGGAAGGGTGAGCTGACGATGCAGACGACGCCTTCCTCGCGGCTGCTCAGGGTCTCCGCCGCGGCGCTCGCGCTCGGCGTCGCCGTCGTGCTGGCGGCGCCGCTCGCGACCGGCGCGCAGGCCCCGGCCCGGGGCCAGAACATCGCCCCGGTCTACGAGGGCTTCTGGCGGCACGACGACGGTTCCATCGACCTCTGGTTCGGCTACTACAACCGCAACTGGGAGGAGGAGATCGACGTGCCGGTCGGCCCGGACAACCACATGGATCCGGGTGGTCCCGACCTCGGCCAGCCGACCCACTTCTTCCCGCGGCGCAGCCAGTTCGTCTTCAAGGTCACGGTGCCGGCCGACTTCGGCGACGACGAGATCGTCTGGTCGCTAACGAGCAACGGCGTGACCGAGAACGCGTACGCCACGCTGCGGCCGGAGTACATGGTCGACGAGACGGTCATGATGGCCAACTTCGGCGCCGGGGGGCAGACCGGGTTCCACCCGGACATGATCGGCAACATGGCCCCGGACCTGACGCTCGAGACGCCCCCGACGATGACCGTGAGCGCCGGCGAGCCGGTCACGCTGAGCGCGGTCGCCGCCGACGACGGCAAGCCGGCGCCGCGCTCGATTCCGGTGGCGCTGATCGGCACGAGCCACTTCGTTCCCAACTCGGCCACCGGGCTGCGCCTGTCGTGGTTCCGCTACCGGGGGCCGGGCGAGGTCGTGTTCGATCCGCCCCAGACGAAGGTGTGGCAGGACCACCGCGACGGCGGCAACTCGCCGTGGTCGACGGGCTGGGAGACGCCGCGCGTGCCCGAGGACAACCGCTGGACCGTGCAGGCCACCTTCAGCGAGCCCGGCACCTACGTGCTGCGCGCGCTGGCCCACGACGGCGGCCTGATCGACTATGAGGACGTCACGATCAACGTGAACCGCTGACGCTGGCGGTCTGGCCGCCCCGCGTCGGCTGCGCGTACTATTCCTGGCCGGCGCGCCCCGCCCGGGCGCGCCGGCCGTCGTCTGTACGCCGGTTCCGTTCGTCAGCCTGCCGCGGCGCCCTGTCGCCCACAGCCAGGGATCGGCGCGGCGCCGTGCCCCTGCACGCCTTGCGTCCCGCCGAATCCCGTGAGATAGTCCGGCCGATGCCTGTTCTCCTGATCGTCGTCGCCGCCCTGCTGATCGCGCCGGCCGCAACGGACGCGCGCGTGACGCGCGTCGAGATCGAACGCATCGAGTCGCCCACCTTCGAGGGGCGCTCGTTCGGCGATGTCGGGCCGTACGAGAAGCTCGTCGGCCGCGTGTACGGCGAGGTGGACCCGGAGTCCCCGGACAACGCGGTCATCGCCGACATCGAGCGGGCGCCGCGCAACGCGCGCGGCAGGGTCGAGTACGCGGCCGATCTGATCATCCTCAGGCCGGTTGACCGGTCGCGCGCCAACGGCAGGCTGTTCTTCGAGGTGAACAACCGCGGGCGGCTGCTGTCGCTGAACCGGCTGAACGAGGCGGCGGCCGTCGCGAACGATCCGACCTCGGCCGCCGATGCGGGCAACGGCTTCCTGATGCGCCAGGGCTACACGTTCGTGTCGGCCGGCTGGGACGCGACGGCCTCCTCCGCGGACGGGCGCCTGAACATCACGCTGCCCGTGGCGGTCAACCCGGACGGCTCGCGCATCGTCGGTCCCGCGCTCGAGGAGCTGGTCATCGACAACGCCACGACCACGGCCGGCCGGCTGTCGTACCCCGCGGCCACGCTGGACACAGCGCAGGCCAGCCTGACCGTGCGCACCCGCTACGGCGACGAGCCCGAGCCGCTGGGCCCGGACGCCTGGGAGTACGTCGACGCTCGCACCATCCGGCTGCTGCCCGCCGGGACGGCGTTCCGGCAGGGCAGTCTCTACCACCTCGTCTATCCGGCCACCGAGCCGCTGGTGGCGGGCCTCGGGTTCGCGGCCATTCGGGACGTCGCCGCGTTTCTGCGCGGCGCCGCGGTCGACGCGGACGGGACGGCCAATCCCCTGGCCGGGCAGATTCGCTACGCCTATTCCTTCGCCATCTCGCAGCCGGCGCGGTTCATGCGCGATTTCGTCCACCTCGGCTTCAACCGGGACGAGGCGGGCGGCCGGGTCTTCGACGGCGTGCTGAACTGGATCGGCGGGGCGAGCGGCGGCTTCTTCAACTACCGCTTCGCCCAGCCCCACCGCACGCAGCGGCAACACATCGCGCGCTGGTTTCCGGAGCGGCAGTTCCCGTTCGCCTACAACGTGCTGCACGATCCGGTGACCGGCCGGACCGACGGGCGCCTGCGCCGCTGCCTGGACAGCGGCACGTGTCCCCGCATTCTCGAAGCGAACTCGTCGAACGAGTACTGGGTCAAGGCCTCGTCGCTGCTGCACACCGACACGCTGGGCAACGACATTCCCGACCCGCGGGACGTGCGCCTGTACCTGTTCTCCAGCTTCCCGCACAGCGGCGGCAGCCGCCAGCAGGGGCGGGGCATCTGCCAGCAGCCGCGCAACACGGCGGCGGCCGAGCCGGTGCTGCGCGCCCTGCTGGTCGCCCTCGACGGCTGGGTCTCGGCCGGGAAGGCGCCGCCCGCGAGCCGCGTGCCGCGCCGCCGGGACGGGACGCTGGTGGCCGCCCTGCCGCGGGCGGAGCTGGGGCTGCCGAAGATTCCGGGCGTGCACTTCGACGGGCTGATGAGCACCGGCGACCTGCTCGAGTTCGGCCCACGCGCCGGCAAGGGCATTCTCAGCGTGCTGCCGCCCGCGGTCACGTCGCCCTACCCGGCGCTCGTGCCCCGGACCGACGCGGACGGGCACGACGTGGCTGGCGTCCGCGTGCCGGCCGTCCAGGCCCCGCTCGCGACGCACACCGGCTGGGCCGTCCGCGCCGCGGAGTACGCCGGCAACGACCTGTGCGACGCCGCGGGGCAGCGGCTCGCCCTGCCGCGGACGAAGGCCGAGCGGCTGGCGCAGGGCGACCCGCGCCGGTCGATCGAGGAGCGCTACCCCACCGCCGCCGCCTACGTCGCGGCCGTCGCGCGCTCCGCGCGCAACCTGCACGACGACGGGCTGCTGCTCGCGGAGGACGTCGAGCGTATCGTTGCCGCGGCCGAGGCGCGCAGCAGCGCCTGGTAGTCAGTCGGCGCGCAGGATGGCGTACAGCATCTGATCCTGCACCTTGCCGTCCTTGACGGCGCTCCGGCGCAGGCGGCCCTCGAGCTCGTACCCCGCCTTCTCGAGGACGCGGCAGGAGGGCTCGTTCGCCGCCAGGGGCAGCGCGTAGAGGCGTTCCACGTCGTACGCGGCGAAGGCGAAGCGCGTGAATCCGACGAGCGCGCGCGTCGCGATGCCCCGGCCCCAGTACGGCTCGCCGAGCCAGTAGCCGACCTCCGCCGAGCAGCGCTCCACGTCGTCCCGGAGCACCACTCCGATCGACCCTACCGGCCGATCGTCGACGGTGATCGCGAACGCCGTCTCGGGCTCTCCGCCGCGGGCGAACGCGATGAACTGGCGCGCATTGTCGACCGAATACGGATGCGGGAACCGGTCGCGGAGTTGCAGCCACACCTTGCGATTGTCGGCCTGCCTGGCCAGCTCGGCGGCGTCCGTCGCGCGGAACGAGCGCACGGCGCAGGATTCCAGGTCGAGCAGCATCTCCGGTCGCGGCATGGACGACATGGGGACTCGATGGTACCAGACGCGTATCGTGCGGGTCAGCGCCGACGGCGCCACCCCGCGATTCGCTTCGGTGAGGATGAGATCGTAGAGTATCCGGTGGAGTACGCATGCAGCGCACGACTCCTCGCGCGACGTCGATTCGATCTGGTGTGGCTGAACGTACGGAAGGCGGGCGTGCAGCGGGAGTTCCCGGCCAAGGCATGCGTCGTCTGGCCGGAGGCCGGACTGCTGCCGGCAGTCGCGGTCGCGACCGATAGCGGCACGACCGCGCGTGCCATGCTGAGGCGCACGTAGTTCACGGAGAGTGCGGTGTATTCATCGATACGGATTCGAGGCTACCGCGGGCTCGACTCGTTCAAGATGCACGGGCTCGGCCGCGTGAACCTGCTGGTCGGGACGAACAACTGCGGCAAGACGTCAATCCTGGAGTGTATCGAGTTGCTCCGGTCCGCGGGCAATCCGCAGGTGCTGTCGTCCATTGTCGGCCGGCGGGGCGAATGGGGTTCCTCGAGCGACGGGGATGCCCGAGCGTCTCTCGCGATGCGTCCGGAACCCCTCGATGTGTCGCACCTGTTCCCGAATCACGAGTTGAGAGGTGCGATACATGTCGAGGCGGACTGCGGCGGCGAAGCGCCTGCTGCCGGTCAGAACAAGAAGGTGACGGTGTACATCGAGGAGCCGTCCGATTCCGAGCACGATGAGCGAGATACTGAATTGGAGGGCGACGACGGGAATGGGCGCCTCGTCCTTCACGTCAAGTGGTCGGACGCGGATAACGACTACAGAGCCTTCGTTACCCGTGACGGATTGTTGTTAGGGCCTCGCTGGCCGACTCGCGGGCGAAACGACCCGAGGCAGGCCGTGCAGTTCGTCAGGACAAGCGGTGTAACGGCCGCGGACGTAGTTCGAACGTTCAGCAAGTTCGTGCTGACACCGAAGGAAGAGGCGATTACACAAGCGCTTCGTATCGTCGAGCCGGCCATCGAGCGCATTGCACCCGTCGCAGACGACCGTAGCCGGCTCTATCGCGATGCCCCAGGAGGGGTGGTTCTCAAGCTGCGGGGGGTTGCAGACCGTGTCCCGATTGGAAGCACCGGCGACGGCATGTGGCGGATGCTGGGGTTGGCACTGTCCATTTCGAACGCTGGCGGCGGCGTGCTGCTCGTGGATGAGATCGACACTGGTCTTCACTACTCGGTAATGGAGAACATGTGGCGCATGGTCAGCGAGCGGGCTGCTGCTCTGTCGGTCCAGGTGTTCGCCACGACTCACAGCCGCGACTGTTACGAGAGTCTGGCTGCGATTGCGAAATCCCAGGTGGGCGACGTCACGATTCAGAGGATCGACCGAAGTCGCACGGAGGCGGTCGGGTTCAGCACGCAGGCCATTGTTGCTGCCGCTGAGCGGAGCATAGAGGTCAGATGAGTTGGCTGTTCACCCGAGGAAGCTCCTGAAACCGGCAGTCATTGAGGCTGAATTGAGGGCTTCGGGGCTCGAAGCGTTGGGCGTCATCGTTGATGCGGATGGTGATGCTGAGACCCGCTGGAATCAGCTCCGGACGTGGTGCAGAAGCGAATTTGACGGGTTGCCAGATCGGATTCCCGTAGACGGGCTGAATGTAGTCCACTCCGGCGGTCCGCGCTTCGGCATCTGGATCATGCCCGACAATCGTTTCACCGGGATGTTGGAGGACTTCCTCGTTCAGCTGGTTCCGCCCGAGTCCCGCAATTTGTACGAGGCGGCCCGGCGTTGCGTTGCCGAGTCGCGACGCCATGGTGCCTCGTTCAGGGACGTCCACACCAGAAAGGCGGAGCTTCACACGTGGCTCGCGTGGCAGGACCCGCCGGGCGCTCGACTCCACGAAGCCGTGGATCACAGAGTTCTGAACCCGTCCAGACCCGAATCCGGGGTTTTCGTCGACTGGTTCCGGAATCTCTTTCGCGTGTAGAGCGGATGCGGGTTCACTCGCCAGGTAAGGCGACAATTGCTACGATCTCAAGAGTGCGCAAGATCACGCAGCGGGAGCCACGGAACGAACACTTCGGCCATCCGCCACGCCGGTTCGTGCCGCGCAGCGCCGTTGCGCAAGCGGCGGCCACTGCGCCGCCTGTCGACATGGCAGGATTTCGTCGTGACCTCGAGATGTCGGTGGATCCGGACGTCGATGTGTGAACCGGCTCTCGCCCGGTAGCGCCAGGCAGTGGTTCACGCAGCCGCCTCATCTGCGGATGGTGACGGCAACGACGGGGACGGACTTGCGGCGTGCCCCGCCTGCGTACTCGAACTCACACCATGCAGGCAATCGTCCAGGACGAATACGGCTCGGCCGACGTGCTGCAGCTCCGGGACATCGACCGGCCGCCGATCGGCGAGCGCGACGTGCTGGTGCAGGTTCACGCGGCCGGCCTCGACCCGGGCGTCTGGCATCTGATGACCGGGCGGCCCTACCTCGTGCGGCTCATGGGCTTCGGGCTGCGGCGGCCGAAGGACCGCGTGCCGGGGCAGGACGTCGCCGGGCGGGTCGCGGCGGTCGGGTCGGGCGTGGCCCGGCTGCGTCCCGGCGACGAGGTGTTCGGCACCTGCAGCGGCGCCTTCGCCGAATACGCCCGCGGGTCCGAGGACACGCTCGCGCCGAAGCCGGTCAACCTCACGTTCGAGCAGGCGGCGGTCGTCCCCACGTCCGGCGCCACCGCCCTGCAGGCCCTGCGCGACACGGCGCAAGTCGAGGCGGGGCAGAGCGTGCTGGTAATCGGCGCCGGCGGGGGCGTCGGGACGTTCGCGGTGCAGATCGCCCGGGCGCTCGGCGCGGAAGTCACGGGCGTGTGCAGCGCGGGGAAGATGGATCTGGTGCGCGCGCTCGGCGCCCGCCACGTCATCGACTACGCGCGGGAGGACTTCGCGGCCGGCCGGCTGCGCCACGACGTCATCCTCGATACGGCGGGAAATCGTTCGCTCGCGCGTCTCCGGCGCGCGCTCGCGCCGGCCGGCACGCTGGTCATCATCGGCGGGGAAGGCGGCGGGCCGCTGCTCGGCGGCACGGATCGCCAGCTTCGGGCGTCGCTGCTGTCGCCGTTCGTGCGCCAGACGCTCGGCTCGCTGTTCTCCACGGTGGTCGCGGCGGATCTCGATCGCCTGCGGGAGCTGCTCGAAGCCGGCAAGGTCGTGCCGGTCGTCGGCCGCACCTGTCCGCTGCACGAGGTCCCGGACGCCGTGCGCGGGCTCGAGGCCGGGCACGCGCGCGGCAAGATCGCCATCGCCGTCCGCCCCGAATCGTAGACTTCCGCAGCCCCCGCGTTTGGGTTACCCTCTGCCTTGCAATGCCGTGGATCCAGCGGGTCGCGACCGGCCGGCGCGTGCTCGCCGCGGCCGCGACCGCGCTCGCGGGCACCGGCCTGCTCTTCGGGACGGGCCCGTTTCCGGCGGTGCGGTCGCTGGCCCCCGCAGGGGTGCTGCCCGAGGAGCAGCTCGGCCACGGTGCGGAAGAGCTGTACGCGTTCCTGGGCGCCATCGGTCCCGAGGGACGGGCCGCCTACGTCATGTTCCAGCGCCTGGACATCCTGACGCCGCTGCTGCTCGGGGGCGCGGCGATGCTCCTGATAGCCTGGCTGCTCGGGCGCGGAGGCACTACGACGGGACCCGTCGCGTGGCTCCCGTTCGCGCCCGTCCTGTTCCTGCTGACCGAGGTGGCGGAGGACTACGTGCTGGCCCGTGCGGCCCGGCTGTATCCGGCGGAATCGTCCATCAGCGCGGCACTCCCGGTGCTGACCGGCGCCAAGTTCGCCGTCATGGCGCTGGTGGCCGTCGTCATTGCCGGTTGCGCATTGCGACTGGCCTGGAGAAAGGACTGACGATGTCTGCATCACGACGACGTTTCCTGAAGAGCGCGGTGGCGGTCGGCGGCGTGGCCCTCGGGCAGCGGGCCGGCGCGTGGTCGGCTCCGGTCGGCCGTTCGTCGAGTCCGCGGCCGGCGGCGGCGGTCAGGCCGCCCGCGGCGGCGGTGCAGGGCGGCCGGGCGCTGCCGACGCAGGCCGAGGTCGAGGGATGGTACAAGGATCAGCGCAACTGGGGCCGGTGGGGCGCCGACGACGAGGTCGGCGCGGTCAACCTGATCACCGCCGAGAAGCGCCAGGCCGCCGCGGCGCTCGTGCGCAACGGACGCACCGTCTCGACGAGCCGGCTCTTCGAGCCGACGCAGCACTTCGTCCGCAAGAACGACCGGGGCGGCGGCGCGGGCTCGTTCATCGACTACTACGGATTCATCTATCACGGCCAGACGATCACCCACATCGATGCGCTGTGCCACGTGTGGGAGAACACGGACGGCGTGTGGCAGGGCCGCGATCCGGATGCCGCGGTGGACACGCACGGGGCCAGGTTCGGCGCCATCACGGCCTGGAGCAACGGCATCATCACGCGCGGCGTGCTGCTCGACGTGCCCCGTCATCGCGGCGAGCCCCACGTGACGGCGGACCGGCCTGTGCACGGCTGGGAGCTCGAGGAGATCGCGGCGGCCCAGGGGGTCGAGGTGGGGCCGGGCGACGCGCTGCTCGTTCACAGCGGGCGGGAGGCGTTCCAGCGCGCCGGCGGCGCGATCGGCGGGGGCGCCCGTCCCGGCCTGCACGCCTCGTGCGCGAAGTTCATTCGCGACCGCGACGTCGCGCTGCTGGGGTGGGACATGATGGACGCGCGGCCCAACGACTACGGGCTGGCCTACCCGGTGCACGGCGTGCTGACGTTCTACGGCGTGGCCCTGCTGGACAACGCGCTGCTCGAGCCGCTGGCCGACGCCTGCGCCGAGGAGGGACGCCACGAGTTCATGTTCATGGCCCTGCCGCTCAACGTGAAGAACGGCACCGGCAGCCCGGCCAATCCGATCGCGATGTTCTGAGCTCGGACGGGACTGGGCTTCCGTCAGACGGGGCTGCGCCCCGAGCCCCCGGCGTACGTCACCGCCAGAGGATGGGCGCCGGATACCTCGCGATCGCGGCGTCGGGGGTCACGATCGTCATCCCGTGGAGGATGGCCTGCGAGACCAGGCCGCGGTCGAACGGATCGCGGTGGTGGGCAGGCAGCAGCACGTCATGCGCCGCATGCCGCTCGTCGAACGGCAGGGGCTCGATCCCGAGTCGCTCGCGTCGGCTCGTGACGAATCGGTCGGGCGTCTCCGGAAGGGGCAACCGGCCGCTGCGATACTTGATCCCGATTTCCCAAGCTGAAAGGGCGCTGAGGTAGACGTCGTTCGAACCATGAACGGCGGCCTCGATCTCCTCCTCGCGCAGTGGGCGGTTGCCCCAGAAATACGGCTCCCCGCGCCATCCGTCGACCAGCTCGAGCTCGCACACGCCGGCGCTGGTCGCCCGGCCGACGGCTTCGGCGGCCATCAGCCGCGTCGGTCCGCGGCGGCCGACCGGCTCAATCTGATAGAGGCACTGCAGAGCGCAACCGGAACGATCCGGCCAGGCAAGGAAATCGGCCAGTGCGGGGGTGCACCTGACGCGGATCAGCCGTGGCAGGGCGTCGAGGGCATCCGCCGGCTCCGTCGTCAGGTCGTCGTCCAGAGCGAGCGAATTGTGGCCCCACCCGGCGCGAAACAGGGCGAGGTCGGCCAACTTCCGATCCATCCGCCCAGCCCCTACCGCGGGTTCGAAAGCAGCAACCGCTCGGCCGAGGTCGCGAGCGCGGTCCGGTCCAGCACCCGGGGCGACTGCAGGCGCGCCGTAACCTCGCTCAGGCTGCGAGGCGCTTCGTCCCGGAACGACAAGTGCTTCTTCTGTGCGAAGAAGGCCTCGAGCCGAGCCTCCCATTGGCGCCGCAACTGCACGACCGGGTCGGTCTCGACTCGCCCGCCCGTCTCATCCAGCTCGTCGGTCGCGCCGCCTTCGAACGCGCGAAGCAGATCTTCCGGGAGCGGCTCGAAGAAGCTGTCCGGGACCACCAGGCCAGGGTCGCTGCCGACGGGCCGCTGTTCCGTCCGTCGTTGCGCCAGCGGACGGATTTCCGCCACCGGCACGTTGCGCCGGCAGAGCAGGATAGTCTCGCCTTGCGCGACGCGGTCCAGGTAGCTCGAGAGATGGGCCTTTGCGTCCGCGATGTTGACCTTCAACATGTCAGGATCCTGACCCACTACAAGACTATCATGGTCCGAGCCGCCTCCGACCAACGGGTACTGCCGACGAACAGATCGTTGGACAGCTTTCGGCACCGTTGGGGTACGCTCTGCATATCGCAAGGAGGACACGATGAGCATGCGGGTGAGATCAGATCGGCCCGACGGGCCGTCACGGCGGCGTTTCATCCAGGGCACGGCCGCGGCGGCCGGAGGGGTTGCCGCCCACGCGCTGGGTGCGGCCGGCGGCGCGGCGGCGCAGGCCCCGGCGGCCTCGAGCCCGGGCGGCCGGTTCCGCGAGCTGCTGGCGCGGTCCGAGCCGAGCCGCTGCGTCAACTGCGGCGACGTCGCGTCGGCCCGGCTCGTCGAGATGCACGGCTTCGAGATCGCGATGACGGGCGGCAGCGCGCTGTCGCTGAGCAAGTTCGGGCTCGGCGACTACGGCATGATCACGATGGACGACCTGATCGAGTTCTGCACCCGCGCGGCCGACGCGATCGATCTGCCGATCATCGCGGACGCGGACGACGGCGGCGGGAATCCGCTCAACGTCTATCGCGCGGTTCAGCGCTACGAGCGCGCCGGCGCCGCCTGCATCATGATCGAGGACCTGTACGGCGCCAAGCACCTGCAGGGGCTCAGCGAGGGCAAGATCCTGGCCGCCGACGCCATGGTCGACAAGATCCACGCGGCCGCCGACGCCCGCCGCGGCGACACGGTGCTGATGACCCGCTGCGACGTCGTTGCCGGCGGCGGCCCGCTCGACGAGGCGCTCGAGCGCATGACGCGCTACGTCCAGGCGGGCGGCGATCTGATCTTCATTCCCCAGATACCGCTGGACCAGTGCGCCCGGGCGGTCGAGATGGCGGGCGCGCCGATGCTCGCGTCGGTGCCCTCCGTGCAGGCGGCGCGCGACAACGGCGTGGGCGTCGCGTTCTTCGGCGGCATCAACCTGGTGGCCGCGGGGGCGGTCGACCGCGCCCTCGGGGAGCTGGCCCGCGACGGTCAGATGGGGGCGACCGGCGACCTCGCGCTCGATCCGGATCGCCGCCGGGCGCTGATCCGCAACGACGACATGGTCGAGCGCGCGCAGCGCTACGACGCCCAGAGCGAGGACACGCAGTAGGCGGCGGCGCGCGTGGCGCCGCGCGGTCGGCGCGGCGTTCCGGGCGCGGTCGCGCGAGTGAGGAGCACAGCATGAGACCGGTATCGAGCATCGGTTGCGCCGCGGCGGTCCTGGCGCTCGCCTTCGTCCTTGCCGTCCACGGCGCAGTGGCCTCGCAGGCTCCTCCGCGTCCGTCCGACGGGACGTTCCAGGTCGATCCCCACTGGCCGCAGGACCTCCCGGGCGACTGGCTCCTGGGCAACGTCGTGGGCGTGGCCGTCGACTCGGGCGACAACGTGTGGATCATCCACCGCCCGAACAGCCAGCGCGGCGGCGAGGACACGCCCCCGGTCATCGCGTTCGGCCAGGACGGCGCCGTGGTCCACAGTTGGGGCGACCCGGGCGGCGACTGCGACTGGGGGACGCAGACGCACGGCATCTACGTCGACCACGAGGACAACGTCTGGGTGGGCTTCGGGGGCGGCCTGCCCTACGACCTCTCCTCGCGGGCGACGACCGACAACGCACTGGTCGTGAAGCTGACGCCGGCGGGGGACTGCCTGCTGCAGATCGGCGACTTCGGGATGGGCACCGAGGGGAGCAACAGCACGACGTTCCTCGGTCAGCCCACCGACATCTGGGTCGACGCCGGGGCCAACGAGGTGTTCATCAGCGACGGCTACACGAACCGCCGCGTGATCGTCTTCGACGCCGCGACGGGCGACTACAAGCGGCACTGGGGCGCGTACGGCAACCCGCCCGACGACGCGGCGGCCGGCGGGTTCAGCCGGGGCGACCCGCCGCCCCCGCAGTTCGACACGCCGCACTGCGTCGCCGGCGCCAGCGACGGCATGGTCTACGTCTGCGACCGCGGCAACCAGCGCATCCAGGTGTTCGACAGCGACGGGGCGTTCGTCAAGGAGGCGCTCGTCGAGGCGCCGCTGCGCGGCGGGCAGGTGGGCGGCTACCCGTGGGACATCGGGCTGTCGACCGACGCCGAGCAGAGCCTGCTGGTCGTGGCCGACGGGCGCTCGCACCGCGTGCACACGCTCGACCGCGACACGCTCGAGGCCGTGGCGTCGTTCGGCCGCCGCGGCCGCTGGGCCGGCCAGTTCGAGTCGCCGCACAGCCTGGCGCTCGACTCGCGGGGCAACCTGTACGTGGGGGACACGCTCGACGGCCGCCGAGTCCAGCGCTTCGTCCACGCGCGGTGACGCGCCGGCTACAACGGTGCAAACTCTGGCAAGGCGCGTACAGCGCGCCTCGGCGGTAGCGTCGCTGTGGGGTCCCGGCAAGCGAACGCCGGGGGTTCGGGGCAAAGCCCCGGCGGATTGAAGCTGCGCACAGCGCGCCCCGTCGGTAGCGTCGCGGGGCGCAGGGCTGCCCGCAAGCGGACGCCGGGGGGTTCGGGGCGCAGCCCCGTCTGATTGCAACTACTACTGCACCTGCGGCTTCGCCTGCACCGACTGCTCGGACTTCTCCCGTTTCTCCGGCGTCGCGGGCGGCGGCGGGGCCGGCCGCGAGTACTGGTCGATGAACTCCGGTCGCGGTCCGTCCGTCGGGATGCCCGCGCCGACCATGAGGGTCGCGATGGCCTCCATCGTCGGACGCGATGGACGGGGCAAGCCGTCGCGGTAGCCCTCCGCGATGAACAGCGGCGTGCGGCCGTTCGCCTCCGGCTTGTTCCAGACGCGGATGTCCGCGCCGTTGTCCGCCAGCAGCTGCACCACGGTCGGGAAGCTGCCGTACGCCGCGCCGTGCATGGCCGTATTGCCGATCTCGTCCACGGCGTCGATGTCGGCGCCCAGGTCGAGCAGGAACTGCACGGCGTCGCGGGCCTCCGGCTCCGAGCCGGCCTCTTCCTCCGGAGCCCGCGTGCCGAGCCCGGCCGCCGCCATCAGCGGCGTGGAGCCGGCGGCGTTCGGCAGCAGCGGGTCGGCGCCGAGCTCGAGCAACACGCGCATCAGCGGGACGTCCGCCCGGTCCGCGGCCATGAGGAAGGCCGTGGCCCCTTCCATCTCCAATTCCGACGCGGTGTGGGGCGGACGGACGCCGGCGGTCTGCAGGCGGCCGTTCACGTCGGAGCCGCGCGCCACGAGCTCGCGGACGAACTCGAGGCCCGTGAGCTTTCCGGAGCCGATGGGCGGCGGGTCGCCGCGGTCGCTAGCGTCGGGCTTGCGCACCCACGACATCGTGTGCAGCGGGGCGAAGCCCGTGCGCTGGTCGTTCGGATCGGCCCCGGCGTCGATCAGCGCCACGGCGAGCTCGAAGTGGCCGTTGCGGACGGCGAGCGCCAGCGGGCTCATGCCCTCGTCCACCGGCCGGTAGCTGGCGTTGTTGACCAGCTCGGTCGGCTGCTCCGCCGTCCGCTCGATGGCCGCGTTCACGTCGACGCCGGCGGCGAGCAGCCGGTGCACGACGTCGATGCGGCCCCCGCGCACGGCGAAGAGCAGCGGGTTGAAGCCGGATTCCAGCGAGGCGTGCACGTCGGCCCCGGCCGCGATGAGGGCGTCGACGATCCCCGCGTGGCCCTCGGCCGCCGCCCACATCAGCGCGGTCTGCTCGCGGCGCTCCCGCGCGTCCGGGTTGGCGCCGCCGGCCAGCAGGGCCTTCACGGCCGCCAGACTGCCCGTCCGGGCGGCCGTCATCAGCACGGTCTCGCCTCCCAGCAGCGCGGCGTTCGGATCGGCGCCGGCCTCGAGCAGGAGCCGCACGAGCGCGGCGTTGCCGTTGCCGGCGGCGAGCGACAGCGCCGGCACGCCGTAGCGGTTCAGCGCGTCGGCGGCCGCGCCCGCGGCGAGCAGCCGGCGTGCCGTCTCCAGGTCGTCGTGGTACGCCGCCCAGTGCAGGGCCGTCGTGCCGTCGACCTGCGCGGCGTTCACGTCCGCGCCCCCGGCGAGCAGCGTGCGGACGAGCGCATCCTGCTGCCGCTCGGCGGCGTCGGCCAGCTCCGCGTCTTCGGCGGCCGCGGCGGCGCTCGCCGCGGCGAGCGCCAGGATGGAGAGTGCAGCGATTCGTCGCCAATCCATGGGTCGTCTCCTGGTGCAGACTCCTGGCCGGACCTGTTTACACGGGCACGGCGTCGACCAGGGTCTCGATCCGCCCGGTGCTGTCGCCGAACGAATCCAGTCGGACCCCGACGCGGTCGAGCAGCGTCAGGTGCAGGTTGGCGAGCGGCGTGCCCGTGTCGTAGCGGACGTGCCGTCCGCCGCGCAGGCCGCACGCGGCGCCCCCGGCGACCAGGATCGGCAGGTTCTCGTGGTCGTGCAGGCTGGAGTTGCCCATCCCGCTGCCGTACAGGTAGACGGTGTTGTCGAGCAGCGAGCCGTCGCCGTCCGGCGTGGTCTTCAGCTTCTCGAGGAACTCCGCGAACAGCGACACATGGAACGTGTTGATCTTGGAGATCTTGAGCAGCTTCTCCGGGTCGTTCCCGTGGTGGCTGGTCGGGTGGTGCGGGTCGGGCACGCCAATCTCGGGATAGGTCCGGTTGCTGAGCTCGCGCGTGAGCTGGAAGCTGACGACCCGCGTGATGTCCGCCTGGAAGGCCAGGAACTGCAGGTCGAACATGAGCTTCGCGTGGTCCGCGAACGCCGCCGGGACGCCTACCGGGCGGTCCACGTCGGGCAGCAGGTTGTCGGCGGCGCCGTCTTCGGCCCGCCGGATCTGGCGCTCGACCTCCCGGATGCTGTCCAGGTACTGGTCGACGCGGGCCCGGTCGGTCGCGCCCACCGCGCGCTTGAGGCGCGCGATGTCGGCGCTGAACGCGTCGAGCAGGCTGCCGCGGCTGTGCAGCGCGGCCTGCCGCTCGGCGGCCGTGCCGCCCTCGCCGAAGAGGCGCTCGAAGACGATGCGCGGATGCGCCTCGGCGGGCAGCGGCGTCGTCGGCGAGGACCACGACAGGCAGTTCTGGTAGACGCAGGCGTAGCCGTTGTTGCACACGCCGGCGAGGGGGCTCAGGTCCATCGACAGTTGCAGCGACGGCAACTGCGTGTCCTGTCCGATCTTGCCGGCCGCGATCTGGTCGACCGTCGTGCCCAGGTGGTAGTCGGAGCTCTCGGTGTGCTTGGCGTAGGCCGCGCTGAGGAACCCCGAATTCGACGTGTCGTGGGTGCCCGGATAGGAGAGCTCCAGCTCGAGGTTGGTCACCACCGTGAGCTGTTCCTTGACCGGCTCGAGGGGGCTCAGGATCGGCGGCAGCGCGCCGAGCCGGTCCGCGTCCGCCGGCGTCCAGCGGCCGTGGTCGCAGCCCATCGGAATGAACACGAAGCCAAGTCGGGACACCGGCCTGGCCGGCGTCTTCGCCAGCGCCGTCGCCGCGGGAATCATCGCGTCGAGCAGGGGCAGCGCGAGGGTGGCCTGCATCCCCTTCAGGAACGTGCGCCGGGGAAGGGCCTTCTTCGTGATGATCATGACGATCTCCTCATCTGAAACGGGACACTCTCGACGATTCCCACGATGAGCGACGACAGGCGGTAGCCGTCCGCCTCGGCGGCGCGCAGAATCCGGCGGACGGCCGGCGCGTCGTAGTGCTCGACGCCGCGCCCGAGCGCGAACGTCAGCAGCTTCTCGGTGATGGTGCCGGCGAACAGGTCCGGCCGGCTCATCAGGCCCGCCTCGAGGCCGTCCACGCCGTCGAACTCGCCCACGAGGGGCAGCCGTCCGGACACGTCGATCGAGGCAATGTCGCCCTCGTGATCGCGCCAGCGGCCGAGGGCGTCGAAGTTCTCGAGCGCGAACCCGACCGGGTCGATGGTGCGGTGGCAGCTCGCGCAGGCCGGGTTGCCGCGATGCGCGGCCAGACGCTCCCGCATCGGGAGGTCGGCGGCCACGGCGGCCTCCTCCAGCGTCGGCACGTTCGGCAGCGGCGGCGGCGGCGGGGCGCCGAAGATGTTCGAGAGCACCCACACCCCGCGAATCACGGGCGATGTCCGCGTCGCGTAGGACGTGATCGACAGGATGCTGCCGTGGCGCAGCAGGCCGCCGCGCCGGCTGGCGGCGTCGAGCTCCACCCGCCGGAAGCGCGTGCCGTAGACGTTCGGGATGCCGTAGTGCTTCGCCAGCCGCTCGTTCAGGAAGGTGTAGTCGGTGCTCAGCAGGTCGAGCACGCCGCCGCCTTCGCGCACGACGCTGTCGAAGAAGCGCTCGGTCTCCTCGCGGAAGGCCTGCCGCAGGTTGTCGTCGAAGTCCGGAAACAGGCGCGTGTTCGGGCTGAGCGACGCCAGGTTCCGGAGCTGCAGCCACTGCCCGGCGAAGTTGCGCGCGAGGTTGTACGAGCGCGGGTCGGCCAGCATCCGGCGCGCCTGCCGCTCCAGCTCCTCCGGCTGGCTCAGCACGCCGCGCTCGGCCGCGTCGAGCAGCTCGTCGTCGGGCACGCTGCTCCAGAGGAAGAACGACAGGCGGGAGGCCAACTCCAGATCGCTGACGCGGTAGGCTTCGCCCGCGGTCGCCCCCTCGGGATCCAGCTCCACGCGGAACAGGAACTCGGGGTTGATGAGCACCGCGGCCAGCGCTCTCTCGATCCCGTCGTCGAAGCTGCCCGCGGCCCGTCCGTCCCGATAGAACGCCAGCGGTCCGTCGATGTCCGCAGCCGATACGGGGCGGCGGTAGGCGCGGCGCGCCAGCTTCGAGAGGATCTCCGCCGCGCACGCTTCCTCGTCGGCCGGCACGTCCGGCCGGCACACGAAGAGCCGCTTGCGGCTCGGCGTGTCGCCGGCGCCCTGCGGCGCATAGGGTCCGGTGATGGTCACCTGGTAGATCGCCGGCGTCTGCCGCGGGTGACGCTGCTCGTTGAAGTGCGACTGGAGCGGCTGGCGCTCGGTCTCGATCAACGAGCCGCCGTCCCTGGGGAACGTGACGCCGAGCGCGTGCGGTCCGGCGGCGACCGGCACTCGCACCTTCAGGTCGCGGTCGAGCAGCGTGTCGTCGCCGCCGGGCGGCCTGGCCACCGTGAAGCTCGCGACCGGCACGCGGTCGAGCAGCAGCTCCAGCGTGTGCGGCCGCGGATCGCGCAGGCCCCCGATGTTGCCGCTGCGATTGCGCGCGAGGCGCACCTGGATGTCGTACTCGCCGTCCTGCGGGAACGTGTGCGAGACGAGCGCGCCGCCGCGGGTGCCGATGGGCAGTCCGGGGACGTGGGCTTCCTGGGTCACGTCCGGCGGCACGCGGACGACGGTGCTGTCGACCGACGAGCGCGCGGCGCCGACTGCCAGCCGGCTGATGCTGCGCGCCGCCGAGATGTAGCGGTCCAGCAGCGCCGGGGGCAGATCGCCCACGGTGACGTTGTCGAAGCCGTGGCCGCTCTCGTCCGGCGGCAGCAGGGCCTCGGCATCGATGTCGAGCGCCAGCAGGTCGCGGATGGCGTTGCGGTACTCGGTCCGGTTGAGCCGCCGCAACGTTTCCGTGCGGCCCGGATTCGGGTGCGCGTCCGCGGCGGCGTCGAGCGACGTTTCCAGCCAGGCGAGCATGGCCTGGCGCTCGCCCGCGGGCGGCTGAGGCCGGTTGGACGGCGGCATCGTGCCCGTGCGCAGCTTCTGCACCACCTGCTCCCACACCGCGGCGTCGGCGGCGACGTGGGCGAGGTCGAGGGCCTCGAGGCTCAGGCCGGCCGTCTCGAGCCGCTCGTTGTGGCAGGTCAGGCAATAGCGATCCAGCAGGCGGCGGCCGGCCGCCGCCGACGGGGTTGGCGCGGCAGCGGCCGCCGCAGGCGACGCTTCCGCATGTGCCGCCGGCTGCTGCGCGGACGATGCGGCGGGCAGGCCGACGAGCACGGTCAGGGCCACGCCCGCGCGCACGACTCCGATCCCGAGGACGGATTCGTGCATCCTCTGTTTCATCCCGCCATTGTAGGCACCGGCCCGCAGGAATCCAAGACCGAAGTTGCTCGATTGACGCTCGGTGCCCTACCGGCACGCCGCAAACGCGCGGCACGGGCGCCCTCGCGCGGGCCCTCGTCGAATCCGGACCGCGGGGACGCGAGCTCGCCAGCCCGTTCGGTTCAGGACGGCTCCGTCAGGCGGGCGGCGAACCGGCGACGTTCGTCGGAGTCGATGCCGGCCTGCAGCTCCCGGAGCGCCGCGGCGAGGTCGCTGTCCAGCAGCGCAGGGACGGCCAGGCGCAGGCCGGGGAAAACGCGGCTGCGGACGACGCCGGCCTCGTCGGCGGGCAGGGGGCGGTAATCGCCGTCCGTCAGCTCGAACCAGTCGATGCGTTGTTCCTGGGTGCGCCAGACGACGTACTCCTGCACGCCGTTGCGGCGGTAGGCTCCGAGCTTGTCGTGGAGGTCGATCGACGCGCTAGTGGCGGCGATCTCGACGATCAACTCCGGCGCGCCTTCCAGGTAGCCGTCGTCGCTCACGCGGGACCGGCCGCCCGCCTCGGGGGCGAGGCGGAGCAGCACGTCGGGCTGCGGCTCGTTATCGAGATCGAGACGGAGCGTGGCGTTGTCGTAGCCGTGGACGCCCGGGGTGGATGCGGCGTACACCAGCAGGGCGGCTTGAATCATCGCGTGCGGTTCCGCATGGGCCACGCTGACGGGCGACGGCATGTAGACGATTCCTTCGACAAGTTGCGCCTTCTTCAGATCCGGCCGCAGGGCGTAGCGGCGCTCGAACTCACATCGCGTGAGCCGGTCGCCGTTTTCCAGCGTGGTCGTCGCCGCCGCGCTGAGCGGTTGGGCGGGGCCGGACGTCCCGAACGGTGACTTGACCTCGGGTTCAGCCATGTGCGGCACTGTCTCCAGGCTGCGGCTCAGGGTCCATCATGCCACAGGGACGAAAGGAGGGCGGTTCGGGCCGGCCCGGGACGGCCGTCGGGACGCCCGGCGCCCCGGGGACCGCCGCGGCCTCCGAACGCGGCGGTCAGCGCAGGGCGTACCCGATTCCACGCGCGATGTTCTTCAGAACGGAGAGCAGTGCCGGGTCGCAGAGCCCTCGATGGAAGCGCGGACGCGCCGGCATGACGCCGGCGGCCTCGGCGCGGTCCGTCAGGACCATCGCCGGGCGATTGGCGTGCATCGACGAGGGGTAGTAGAGACCGTGGGTGGCCGGATAGGCTTGGTAGAACGCGCGCGCCCAGCTCCGGGACACGGACCGCGCGGCGGTCATCAGGGCCATCGACGCCCCGGCGCGCGTGGCGAAGGCGCCAGTCAGGTCGAGCAGGGGGGCGGGTACGGCGGTCTCGAACCCGACGAGCCACGGCTCGTTGTGCCGGCGGTTGACGAGGCGGGTCCTCTGGAAGACCTCGGCGAAGCAGGTCACCGGGTCGCCGGCCGCGTAGAGGACCGCCCGTTCCCGGTCCTTCCCCGGTCGTGCGAGCTGATGATCGAAGCGGGCGTCGGTGGGTCCGACCCGCCTGAAGCGGTTCCACCGCGTGGGATGCCGCCCCCCGCGAAAATAGATCCGCCAGACGGTCGATCCGGCCGACAGGACGTGAACGTCCGGCGGCAGCGCGTCGAGCCGATCGGGCGGCGGCGTCCGCGGGACCTTCGGCATGCGCGGGTCACAGGTCGCGCGCGATCTCGATGACGGGCTGCGGCGGCAGGCCGGCCTTGAGCCATTGGAGCGGGCTGAGCGCGCGCCCGTCCGCCGTCTCGAGCTGCGGATCCGGGGTCGTGTACCAACGCAGCACCGAAACGGGGTCGAGGGTGCGCGGCACGGCCGCGTTCACCAGGCCGACGTTCGGGACAAGTCCGTCGCGGTCGAGCTGAAAGATGGGGATCTTCCAGCGGTTCTCGATCCGGACGGCGTACAGCGCGCCCTCGCGGATCATCTGGCGGACCCTGACCTGGGTGATGCCTCCGAGGCGCGCGGCAGCCTGTGCCGGCGTGAGACACGTGGCCAGGATGGCGCCGAAGGCGGTGACGTAGCTCGCCAGCGGGTCGTCGCGGTCCGGGTGTTCGTCCACGTCGACGCCGGCCTGCCGGAGCAGCGCGAGCTCCGGCGCCGTGAGCTCACTGACGGACGGTGCATGGAGCGTGCGGCGCAAGCTCGCGATCGCCTGCTGCAGCGCCGCGTTCAGCGCCTGCGGCGCCTGGGCGGTGAGGCCGTACATCTGGAAGTAGCGATCGTCCGCCTCGTGTACGCGCCGCGACATCCGGCCGTTTTTCTCCGTTTGTGTGAGAAGCTGGCGAAAATCATAGCATCCCGTTCGACCAGGCCCCAAGCTGCCCGGCCCCGCCTTGGGGGGGCGGCGCCGCGCGACCGGTCGCAGAGGGCCATGCTACTCTGGCAGGATAGCGGCGTCCGACTGCCGGGAGACCGAGATGCCCAGCTCCTACCACGACTTCGAGACGCCCATCGGCATCCTGCGCCTGGTGGGCGACGAGCGGCACCTCGAGCGCGTGGACCTGCCCAACGCGGCGGCTCGCACGCCCGATGCGGCGTGGCGCGAGACACGCCGGGCGCTGCCCGGGGCGCTGGACGCGGCGAAGCGCCAGCTCGCGGAGTACTTCGACGGGGCCCGCCGCGACTTCGATCTGCCGCTCGCTCCGGACGGCACGACGTTCCAGCGCCGGGTCTGGGACGAGCTCCGCCGCATCGCCTACGGCGAGACCATCTCCTACGGCGAGCTGGCGCGCCGCATCGATCGGCCAACGGCGTCGCGCGCGGTAGGCGCGGCCAACGGCAGAAACCCGCTCGCCATCGTGGTGCCGTGCCACCGCGTGATCGGCGCCGACGGCACCCTCACCGGCTACGGCGGCGGCCTGCCGGTCAAGCAGGCGCTCCTCGCCCTCGAGCGCCAGGTGGCCGGCACGGCGCCAGCCACTCCTTACCCCGGCAGCCGGAAGGCGAGGTACTCGCCCGAGTAGGTGCGTCCGCTGACGGCGAGCACGATGTACTGCCGCCCGCCGGCCAGGTAGGTCATCGGCGACCCCGACTGCGGCGCCGGCATGAAGACCGCGCCCACCTCCCGGCCCGTCGCCTTGTCGTAGGCCCGCAGCATGGCGCCCCGCCCCGCCTCGGTCCGGTGGTAGCCGCACTCGCCCATCACGACCAGCGTGCGGGTGACGAGCGGGCCGATCAGGTGGATGCACCGCTCGCCGGTGCGCGGAATCTCCAGGTTCCGGAGCGCCGGGTGGTGCCGAACGCGGTCGGGCGTGTCGCCGTGCGGCGTCTGCCACAGGATGTCGCCGCGGTCGAGGTCGATGGCGGACAGGCGCCCGTAGGGCGGCTTGACCAGCGGCAGCCCGCGCACGTTGAGGTCGCGCAGCCCGCCGTGACCGACGCCGTACTTCGTCGTGCCCTTCACGTAGCGCATGTCCGAGACGTCCGGCCCCGGCGTGGGGATCAGCTCCCAGGAGTAGAACCCGGTCCGCGACGGGACGTACAGGATGTGGGTCTCGGGGTCGTAGCCGCCGCCGGGCCAGTTCGTGCCGCCGCTGCCGGCGCCCAGCCCCAGCGTGGCGATGGGGCCGTCCTCGCGGCTGACGACCGGCGGCGTGAAGAGCGGCCCGAGTCGATAGCGCGACACCAGCTCGACGGCCTCGGCGCGCAGCTCGGGCGTGAAGTCGATCAGGTCGTCGATGGACGCGCCCTGCCGGTCGTAGGCCGGCGGCCTCGTGGGGAAGGGCTGGGTCGGGGAGTACCACTCGCCGGGCACGTCGCCCTGCGGCACCGGCCGTTCCTCGATCGGCCAGACCGGCTCGCCGGTGACCCGGTCGAAGACGTACAGGAACGCCTGCTTGCCGGGCTGCGCGACCGCCTTGATCGGCCGCCCGTCGACGGTGATGTCCGCCAGAATCGGGGGGCTGGCCATGTCGAAGCCCCAGATCGGGTGGTGCACGAGCTGGAAGTGCCACAGCCGCTCGCCGCTCAGCAGGTCGACCGCCACGAGGCTCTCGCCGAAGAGGTTGTCGCCCGGCCGGTGTCCGCCGTAGTAGTCGCCGGACGGCGTCTCGACCGGCAGATAGACGATGCCGAGGTCGGCATCGGCCGAGATCTGCGTCCAGACGCCGTTGTTGCCGTTGGTGCCCCACGAGTCGTTGAGCCAGGTGTCGGCGCCGAACTCGCCGGGGCGGGGGACGGTGTTGAAGACCCACAGGCGCCGGCCGGTGCGGATGTCGAACGCCTGCACCAGGCCCTTGGTGTTGTTGTGCGTCCGCGGCGCCGGGGCGTCGGCGAACGTGCCCCCCACGATGACGACGTCCCGCGCCACGGTGGGCGTGGCGTGCAGGCCTATCTCCCCGCTGACGAGGTCGATCGGCCGGCCGTCGCCGACGACGGCCGCCGCCTTGAGGTCGACGATCCCGCCGTCGCCGAAGCCGGGGTCCCGGATGCCGGTGGCGGCGTCCAGCGCCACCAGGCGGAACCCGAGCGTGACGTACAGGATGCGGGCCGCGGTGCCGTCGGTCCAGTACGCCAGGCCGCGCCCCGACAGCAGGCGCGGCGCCCGCGCCGCCCGCTCGCCCTCGTGCTCGCTGTGCATCCACAGCAGCTCGCCGCTGGCGGCGTCGAGCGCCACGACCGCCCGCCGGGTGCCGCCGGTCGCGTACAGCACGCCGCCGGCCATGAGCGGCGTGCCCTCGAGCTTGAACTCGGGCGCCGGGCCGAGGTTGTCGGTCTTGAAGCGCCAGGCGATCTCGAGCTCGCCGAAGTTGGACGCGTCGATCTGGTCCAGCGGCGAGTAGCGCGTGTGCCCGGTGTCGCCGCCGTAGCTGGGCCACTCGCCGTTCGCGGTGGTGAGCGGGCGCCAATCCTGGGCGGAGGCGGCTGCCGCCGGGAGACCGAGGCCGAGCGCCAGCAACAGGATGACGAGCGCGGCACGCTGCATGGCTCGTATCATAGCGCCCCGGGGGTCTGGCCGCCGGGCGCGGCGCCGGGGCCTGTATACTGCCGGCAGACCGGTGCGACCCTTCCTCGCGGGCGGCATGCTCGGCGTTGCCGGATGGCTGGCGCTGTCTTCCGCCGTTGCGCCTGCCGGCGCGCAGACGGCTCGGCCCGAGTCCGATCTGGCTCCGGCTCCCGCGCGGTTCGTCTCCGACGTCACCGAGTCCGAGGCCGCGCTCGAGGCGGTGCAGCGGAGCCTCGACGACACCCTGATCGCCGGCCTGCGCGTTTTCGATTGGGCGGCGGCCGCCCGCGGGTTGTCCGCGGGGTTCCGGGGGCGCTTCCCGGAGCCGGACGCCGGCCGCGTCGTCGCGGATGACCGGCTCGCCGTTCGCCGCTACGGGCCGGCGGCGTCGGAGCCGCTCGACGGCGCCTCGTTCCTGGCGGTGCTGCGCCGCCACGCCGCCGGCTGGACCGCGGTGGAGCGGGCCTCCTGGCACGCCTTCGAGTTCCTGCTCGAGCCGGCGCGCGACCGGGCGTTCGTCAAGGCGCACCTGCAGATCGGGGGGCCGGACCCCGCCGGCGCGCGTGCGGTCCTCGACGCCACCGTGCACGCGCGCGTGAGCCGGGCGCCGTCCGGCCGCTGGCACGTCGAGCGGTTCGACGTGGTGGAGGCGACGGCGGTCCGCAACCCGCATCCGCCGTTCCGCGAGATCACGGATGCCGCCGGGTTCCACTTCAACCGCTCGGAAGCCAACCGCGAGCTGCGGCAGGCGATCGTGGACACGCGCTCCAGCCTCGTCGACTCCGGGCTGAGCGTCGTCGACTGGAACGCGGACGGATTCTGGGACCTGCTGGCGACCGAGTCGATGAACCAGGCGGTGCTGTTCCTCAACGACGGCCGGGGCGGCTTCGTGCGCGCGGCGCCGCCCTACGACGATGCGCGCCTGATTCCCTCGCAGACCCTCTTCGTCGACCTCGACGGCGACGGTCTGGAGGAGCTGGTCGGCAACCGGGTGCTCTACAGCGCCGGGCGCGGCTCGATCGGCCTGTACACGCGCCGCGGCGGCCGCTGGCAGTTTCTCCCGAACGCGCTCGAGTTCGACAACCCGTCCGGCGCGCACCGTACGGACGCCCAGCCGCTGACGGCCGGCGACGTGAACGGCGACGGGCTGATCGACATCGTGGTGGCCGGCTACGAGACGGACCGCTCGCGGGATCCGGAGCGGTTCAACCGGGTGGACGCGCGCGACGGCGCGGATACGCTGCTGTTCATCAACCGCGGCGATCTGCGGTTCAGCGAGGAGTCGGGCGCGCGCGGCATCTCCGGCACGCGCTACACCTACGCCGCGCACCTCTTCGACTTCGACGGCGACGGCGACCTCGACCTGTTCGAGGGGAACGACTACGGGGCCAACGCCCTGTGGGACAACCGGGGCGACGGCACGTTCGCGGCGCTGCCGGACCATCCGGTGGCCGGCGGCGCCGGCAACACGATGGGCGTCGCGGTCGCCGACTGGGACAACAGCGGCCGCTGGAGCCTGCACCTGTCGAACATGTACTCGCACGCCGGGCAGCGCGTGGTCCGTCTGGCGGAGACCCTCGGCGGCGCCATGCACGACCGTCTCGGCCGGCTCGCCGGCGGCAACCAGTTGTTCGTCCAGGGGCCGGACGGCTGGGACGACCGCGCCGCGGCGCTGGGCGTGAGCGACGCGGGCTGGGCGTGGGCGTCGCTCTTCTACGATCTCGACAACGACGGCGACCGCGAGCTGTTCGTCACGAACGGCAACACGAGCCACCGCGACCCCGCGGCGCCCGACTACTGACCGTTCTTCTGGCGACAGGTTGTCGCCGACGCCGAGGCCATCGAGCGGGCGAGCCCCTTTGCGCCGGTGGCGGCGGGGGAGCGGCGCGCCTTCCGCGGCTCGTTCAGCGGCTACGAGCGCGACCGGCTGTTCTACAACGCGGGCGGGGCGCTGGTCGGGAGCGCGTACGTCTTCGGCCTCGACGGCGACCACGACGGCCGCGCCGCCGCGCCGGTGGACGTCGACGGCGACGGCGACGTCGATCTCGCCCTGCTGACCCTGCAGGGCCTGCGGCTGTTCGAAAACACGTCGGACGAGCAGGCGCCGCCCGAGGACCGCCGCTACGCGCGCGTCCGGCTGGCCGCCACGCGCTCGGCGGCCCCCGCGCTGGGCGCCGTGGTGACGCTGGAGGCGGGCGGCATCGCCCGCCGCGACTACGTGCGGATCACCGAAGGGTTCCAGACGCAGGTGCCGCTCGACCTGCACTTCGGCCTCGGCGGCGCCGAGCGCGTCGAGCGGCTCACCGTCGCATGGCCGTCGGGCGCCCGCGAGGCGTGGACCGACCTGCCGGCGGACCGGCTGCTGCGCGTGGTGGAGGGCCGGCGGGAGGTGGTGGTCGATGCGCTGCCGCGCTGGCCGGACGGCACGCGGCCCAGGCCCGCCGGTCCGCCGTCGACGGCGGTGGACGTGCCCCGCCTGACCGGCGGCAGCGGGCCGCTGGCGTCCGGCGGGCGGCCCGCGGTGGTCAACTTCTGGGCCCCCTGGTGCGCGCCGTGCAACGTGGAGCTGCCGCAGCTCGTGGCGCTGGCGGGGCGCTACGGGGGCCGCGTCGACTTCGCCGGGGTCAGCGTCGAGGTGGACGATCTGGACTCGGTCCGCGGAATGATCCGCGACCTCGGCGTGCCGTATCCGCAGTTCCTGGCCGCCGCGCCGCTGATGGAGCGGTTCTTCGGCGGCGCCGACGCGGCCGCGCTGCCCTCGACCTACGTCTTCGACGCCCGGGGCCGCCTGCGGCGGCAGTTCCGGGGCGCGATCACCGAGGCCGACCTCGACGCGCTGCTGCAGTCGCTGCACGACGAGGGGCTGTTCGAGGCCGACCTGGAGTTGGCGGCGCGCTCGGCGGCCCGGGCGGGCGACCTGGAGCAGGCCATCGCACACTACCGCAGGCTGGCCGCCCGCCGGCCGGGCAGCGCGCAGCCGCTCTACCGGCTGGGCGTCGCGGCGCTGGAGCTGGGGGACGCGGAGCAGGCGCGCGAGGCGCTGGAGCAGGCGGTGAGCCGCGCGCCCGCCAATCCGCTGGCGCAGTTCCATCTCGGCCTGGCGCGCCTGCGGTCGGGACAGCCGGGGCAGGGGTTCGCCAGCCTGCAGGCCGCGCTGGCGCTGGCCGAACGGGACGCCGCCGCGTTGACGCGGCTGGGGAGCGCGGCGGCCGGGGCGGGGCAGTTGTGGCTCGCCGTCGACGCCCTGTCGCTGGCGGTGGAGACCGATCCGGCCTCGACCGCGGCCTGGCTGGGCAAGGCGCGCGCGCACCGCGCCCGGCGCGAGCTCGACCGCGCGGCGGCCGCCTATCAGCAGGCGCTCGCGCTCGACCCGGACAACGCGGCGGCCCGCCGGGAGCTGACCGGCCTGATTTCCGACAGAATCCCCCGGTGACGCCGGGCAGCGCCTGACGCTACGATTGCCTCGTGACCGCGAGCGCGTTCCCCGCCGCGCATCCAACCCCTTTCGACACCATCCTCCGCTCGACCGGTCCGGGACGTGCCGGTTCGCGACCCGTCGCGGCCGCGTGCGGGTGGAAAACTGCACGCCGCGGGAGTAGACTGCACGCATCGGGGTGACGGCGGGTCGGGAACCAGAGGAGGCGGCACAATGACGACGATGCAACAGCGGCGGGCATGGCGTCCGTTCCTGGCGGCGGCGTTCGCGGCGCTCATCGCACTGCCGGCGACGGCCGCGGGACAGCCCGCGACCGGCGAGGTCACCTTCAGCAAGGACATCGCGCCCATCCTGCAGCGGAGCTGCCAGAAGTGCCACCGGCCCGACTCGCTGGCGCCGATGTCGCTCATCGACTACGACGAGGTCCGGCCCTGGGCGCGGGCCATCAGGAACCGCACGGCGCTCCGCGACAAGCCGGGCGTGATGCCGCCGTGGTACATCGAGAAGGACGTCGGCATCCAGTCGTTCAAGGAGGATCCGTCCCTGAGCGACGAGGAGATCGCGCTGATTGCGAAGTGGGTCGACAACGGCGCACCGGAGGGCAATCCGGCCGACCTGCCGCCGCCGGTGGCGTTCATCGACGTGGACGAGTGGGAGATCGGCCAGCCCGATCTGGTCGTGTCGTCGCCGAGCGTGGAGCTGCCCGGCGAATCGCCCGACTGGTGGGGCCACATCGGGGAGACGCCGACGGGGCTGACCGAGGACCGCTACGTCTCGGCGCTCGAGTTCAAGGAAGTGACCGAGTCGAGCGTCGGCGAGCGCCGCGCCACGGTCGGGGGGCTGTTCATCGTGCATCACCTGGTGATGGACATCGTCGTGCCGGACGGGGAGGATGACGACTCGCCGGAATCCCGCTGGCCGGTGCACGAGGTCGGGCGCAACGCCGACTTCTTCGATCCCGAGGCCGGCAAGCTGATCGCGGCCGGATCGACGGTCTTCTTCGAGAACATCCACCTGCACGCGAACGGCGCCGATACCCGCGCCCGCGTGGACGTCGGCTTCAAGTTCCATCCGCGCGGCTACGAGCCGACGCGGCAGGTGCGGGGGATCTCGTTCGGCAACACCGTCGATCTGGACATCGAGCCGATGGATCCCGATCAGCGGATGGAGGCGTTCTTCACGCTGCCCGAGCACACGAAGATCAGCGTCTACGAGCCCCACCTGCACGCACCCGGCGTGCGCATGTGCCTGGACGCCATCCTCGGCACCTCGATCGAGACGCTCAACTGCGCCGGGTACGACCACAGTTGGGTCCGCGTCTACACGTACGAGGACGACGCCGCGCCGCTGCTGCCCAAGGGCACCATCCTGCGCCTGACGGGCTACTTCAACAACTCGCCGTCGAATCCGAACGTCGCCGATCCCCGGAACTGGTCGGGCGGCGGCAACCGGTCGGTCGACCAGATGTTCATCAACATCATGCGCGGCGTCTATCTGACGGACGAGGAGTTCGCCGAGGAGATGGCGCAGCGGCGCGAGGCGCTCAACCTGATGCCCGGCGAGACCGCCGTCGGCTGCCCGCTCTGCGGCGACGTCGAGATCCCGGACCTGGCCGAGGGGCAGCAGCAGTGAGACGCGCGGCAACGGCCCGGGAATCGTCGCCTGCGGCTCCGATTGCCGCCCGACCAACGCTGCCAGGAGTCTGCGCCGTTCTACGGCGCGGACTCCTGGGCGTCGCCGTTCTGCTGGCCGTCGGCGCGTTGCAGCCCGACGGCGCGGCGCAGCAGCACTACCGCGCGACCGGACAGGAGGTGCTGCCCGCGTACGAAGGCTGGGAGCGGAACCCCGACGGGTCGTTCAACCTGGTGTTCGGCACGATGAACCGGAACTGGGAGGAGACGTTCCACATCCCGATCGGGCCGGACAACCACATCGCGCCGGGCGGGCCCGACCGGGGCCAGCCGACCTGGTTCCTGCCGCGGCGCAACCGGTTCATGTTCCGCATCCCCGTGCCGGCCGACTTCGGCGACCGGGAGATCGTCTGGACGCTCAACAGCCCGAACGGCAAGACGTACCGGGCCTACGCCACGCTGAAGCCCGACTACTTCATCGACGACTTCGTCGTCCAGCGGAACAGCGGACTCCGCACCCGCGACGTGGTGAACCCCAATACGCCGCCGGTGCTGGAGGTCGAGGGCGAGCGCACCAGGACGGCGCGGGTGGGAGAGGCCGTCACGCTGACCGCGTTCGCCAGCGACGACGGCGTGCCGGAGCAGAGGCCGTTGCGGCCGCTGGACCCGTCGCGGTCGGGCAACAACACGGTGCCGGTCACGGCGACCGGGCTGCGGCTGTCGTGGTTCGTGTATCGCGGACCGGGGCACGACGTCACCTTCGACCCGCCGCAGACCAAGGTGTGGGAGGATACCCGGCCGAACTCGAACTCGCCGTGGGGCTACGGCTTCGAGACGCCGCCCGCGCCCCCCGACGGCAAGTGGGTGGCCCGGGCCACGTTCGGCCGGCCGGGGACGTTCATCCTCCGCTCGCTGGCGCACGACGGAGGCCTGTCGGCCCACGAGGACATCACCTTCGTCGTGGAGTAGCTTCCATCAGACGGGGCTGCGCCCCGAGCCCCCGCCGTCCGCTTGCGGGGACCCCTTCGCCCCGCGCCGCTACCGCCGAGGCGCGCCTTGGGCTTCGGTGCAGATTCCCTATTCGTGCGGCGGCGCCGCGCAGGTGAAGCTGGCGGCGTCGCGGGGGTCGCCGCTGCCGTCGTAGACGGCCGCCTGCGGATACGGGCAGGCGGGGCGCGTCATCGTGACGCGGCCGTCCTCGCCCACCTTCGCCGCCAGCAGGCGCTCGGGCGCGCGTTCCTCCTCCACCCAGGCGCGGATAGCCTCCACCCAGTCGACGCGGTCTGGACCGGGGCCGCCCGCGCAGTGGAGCACGCCCGGCAGCATGTAGAGGCGCGCGTAGTCGCGGGCCGACGGGTCGCCCGCCGCGAGCCGCTCGTAGTAGTCGATGGTGCCGAGCGGCGCGAGGGCGAGGTCGGACCAGCCGGTCCAGTAGATGATCTTCCCGCCGGCGTCCCGGAACCGGCTCAGGTCGGTGTCCGTCGCGTTGAGGATCGCGGCCGTCTCCGCGACGTCGTCCCGCCAGGTCGCGAAGTCGTAGCGTGTGTAGTCCCAGTCGGGGTCGCCGAAGACGAAGTACTTGAAGAGCTCGGTGCCGAAGCCGTACTGCGCGTTGGGAATCCCGGGGGCCCGGCGCTGCTCCGAGCCGACCACCCACGCGTCCCAGCCGCCGGCCTCATGCTCGCCGCCGTAGTTGAAGCCGTGGTAGATGGGCTCGCCGTTCGACAGCGGGCCGCCGTAGACGGTTTCGATCGCCGCGAGCTGCGCGTCGGTGACGCAGTCGTCGCCCGGGCGGCCGGCGGCGCAGCGCGGGAGGTCGGCCGGGTCGAAGCCGCACTGCCGCGGATCGGCCAGCATGCCGTCCTCGACCCCGTCGTCCGCGTCGCACGCGGCGAGGATGCTCGATCCGAGCAGCTCGAGCGTCGCCGCAGTGAGCACCGGCGCGTCGAGGTCGCCGTCCGGGTAGATCGCCTGCTGGTTCTGCACGAACCCGGCCGTGATCCCGGTCCAGTGGTAGGCCGGCGCGGCCGCCACGATGCCGTCGAAGTCGTCCGGATAGCGCTGCGACTCCATCATGGCCTGGCCGCCGCCCCGCGAGCAGCCCACGAAGTAGGCGTAGTCCGCGGGCCGCGCGTAGTAGTGCGCGATGATCGACTTCGAGGTCTCGGCCGTCAGGTGCACGGCGCGGTGGCCGAAGTTCTCCTGCCGCTCGGGATTGTCGAGCGCCCAGCCGGCCTCGATGCCGCTGCCGGTGTGGCCGGTGTCGGTCCCCGCCGTGGCGTAGCCGCGCTCGAGCGGGCTCCCGCCGTGGGCGTAGAGCGAGCGGGCCTGGTTCTGCACGCTGCCGACGAAGCCGCCCCCGCCGCCCATCAGGAAGCGGCCGTTCCAGTCGTCGGGCAGCAGCAGCTCGAAGTTGATCTCGGTCTCGACGACCCCCGTCACGCGGCAGTGGGCCGGCACGCCCTCCGTTTCCGGCAGGTGCTCCGCCGAGCCGATCCGCAGGTCGACGAGCTCCAGGGCCGTCAGCGCGGCGCAGGGGCTCTCGGGTTCCGCGGCGGGGGTCGCGCACGCGGCCGCGACGGCCAGGCCGGCGGCGACTGCACCGTTCACGAGCAAACGCTGGCTGCGGATCATGGCAGTCCTCCTCTCGCCGGATTCTACCGGACCGCATTCCGCCATTCACGGCCTGCCGGGGTCGAGCAGCGGATTGACTGACCGCACGGTGCCGTACATGCGGTCGTGCTGGAAGTCCTCCGACCACAACTCGGCCAACCGGAAGTGTTCGGCGTACGCCCACAGATGCGCGTCGAACCACGACAGCCGATACGCCGCCGCTCCGCGCAGCGCGAGACGCAAGACGGCTTCGTTCGGATAGATCACGGGAAACTGCGTCATGATCTGCTCCGCTTCGTACAGGGCGTCGGAGACGGACAGCAAGGGTCCACCAGAGCGCCGCGGCCGCGTCACGGCCGCCACGAACTCGATGACCGCCTGATGCGGGACTCGTACGACCTCGTCCGCCAGCCCCCTGTACAATGCCGCCGTCGCTCGACGCTGCTTGTCCGGGAAGCGCGGATCGAACCGATAAACGAGGATGTTCGTGTCAACGAGTGCCGCCGCGCTCATACAGATCCTCGCGTGTCCATCCCCGGTCGACGTCCGCCTGCGTCACCGGGGCTTCCCGTTGGCGGCGGCGCTGGCGGTCTGTCGCCTGGTGGAAGAGGCGGAGGCGCGTTTCGAGGTCGAGAGCCTGCCGGCGATCTCTCGAGGGCGTCACGTGCAGGCTGTTGCCGCTGATCGTCCAGTCGACGTCGTCGCCGGGCCGCAGGCCGAGCTGGATCGCGAGCGCCTTCGGCACGGTGACCTGGAGCTTGCTGGTGACCTTGGCCATGTCCTTACCATAGCAAGGACCATGCCCTTGTTGCTTCCGCTCGGTCGCGTTCCCGCTTCCCGGTGATGTCCGAGGCGCCGGTTCACCTCCGCCGGTTCCTGGGCCGCGGCGACGTGCTGGCCGTCGCGTTCGGCGCGATGGTGGGCTGGAGCTGGGTGGTGCTGGCGGGGGAGATGATCCTGCAGGCTGGCGCTGTCGGCTCGATCCTGGCCTTCGGCGCCGGCGCCGTCATGGTCTGGCTCGTAGGGCTCACCTACGCCGAGCTGGCGGCCGCGCTGTCCCGCGCCGGCGGCGAGCTGAGCTTCACGTTCCTCGCGCTGGGGCCCAGCGGCGCCTTCGTCTGCGGCTGGACGCTGGTGCTCGCCTACGCGGCGGTCTGCGCGTTCGAGGCGGTCGCCCTGCCCACCGTCGTCGGCTACCTGTCGCCCGCGTTCTCGACCGGCGAACCGCTCTACACGGTGGCGGGCTGGGACGTGCGGCCCGGCTGGGTGGCCGCCGGGGTGGCCGGCGCGCTCGTCATCGGCGCCGTCAACTACCGCGGCGTCCGGTTCGCGGCCTTTGCCCAGCGGCTCGCCGTCGGCGGCCTGCTCCTGGTGGGCCTGGCGTTCTTCGTGCCCGGCGCCGCGCGCGGCGAGCTGGCGAATCTGGCCCCGGCCGTCACGGGCTGGGAGGGCGTGCTGCGCGTCCTCGTCATGACCCCGTTCCTCTACGTCGGCTTCGACGTGATCCCGCAGCTCGCCGAAGAGATCGCCCTGCCGTTGCGGACCATCGGCCGCATCATCGTGCTGTCGATCGCGATGGCCCTCGGCTGGTACGCGCTCGTGCAGTGGACCGTGGGTCTGACGTTGCCGCCGGACACCCTGGCCGGGCGGGCCCTGCCCACCGCCGACGCCATGAGCGCGATCTACGGCAGCCCGTGGGGCGGGCGCGTGCTCGTCGTCGGCGGCGCCGTGGGCATCCTGACGAGCTGGAACGCGTTCTTCCTCGGCGCGTCGCGCCTGCTGTTCGCGATGGCCCGCGGCGGGATGCTGCCGGCGGCGTTCGCGCGCCTCCACCCGCGCTACGGGTCGCCGGCCGCGGTCGTGGTGCTGCTGACGGCGATCACGGCCGTCGCGCCGTTCTTCGGCCGCCCCGCGCTCGTCTGGCTGGTGGACGCCGGATCGCTGGCCACGGTCGTGGCCTATCTCCTTGTGGCGGTCTCGTTCCTGGTCATACGGCGCCGGCATCCGGGCCTGCCCCGCCCCTACCGGGTCCCGGCCCCCGGGGTTGTCGGCTGGCTCGCGGTAGCGGCCACGGTGTTCTTCCTCCTGCTGTACCTGCCGGGCAGCCCGTCGGCCCTGGCGTGGCCGGAGGAGTGGCTGATCGTCCTGCTCTGGACCGGGCTGGGCGCAGGGCTGGCCGTCGGCGTGCGCCGCCGCACCGCGGCCATGGCCCCCGGCCGGCAGGCGCGGCTGATTCTCGGCGACCAGCTGCACCTGTTCCGCGCCGGTGCCGGACTGCGGCCCGGCCCGATCCCTGCATGGCGATCCCGAGGTTGACAGCTGCTACCATGGGAGCCGGAGATCCTGGTATGGAACCTGCTACTTCTTCGCGTGAGTCGACCCCGCCGGTGACGGGCGATGAGCTGCTCCGCATGCCCGGGCTCGATCCGTGCGAGCTCGTTGCCGGCCGCATCGTGCGCATGACGCCGACCAACCCCACCCACGGACGGATCGAGGCTAACGCTAACGTGGCCGCCGCGCTCAAGCGGTTCGTGAGTACGCAGAATCTGGGCGTCGTCATGGTCGGCGAGGTGGGTGTTTTCACCGGCCGGAACCCGGATACCGTGCGGGCGGCAGACGTCCTCTACCTGTCCCACGAACGGGATGCGCGTCGGAGCCGGCCGCAGGGCTTCCTCGACGTCGCGCCCGAGCTGATCGTCGAGATCCTGTCCCCGACGGATCGGTCGGACCCGGTGCAGCGCAAGCTCCGCGAGTACTTCGCGGCCGGCGTCCGTCTGGTGTGGGTGATCGACCCCGCCGCGCCCATGGTGCAGGTCCATCGCGACCGCGGTGAGCCCCTGTCGCTGGCCCCCGGGGAGGTAGTCACCGGCGAGGATGTGCTGCCGGGGTTCGAGCTGACGGTCGAAGACGTCTTCGAGTAGCAAGATCGAAACGACGCAGGATCATCCATGGTGTTCCGCCTATGACCACAGGCACGCTGACGGCACGGATCGACCGACTCCATGAGCTGTTGTTGGAACGGTTGCCGAAGAAGTAGCGGCGCCTGAGCGCCGACCGTGGCGAACGCCCCGGCGAGCCAGGCGACGACGGAAACGCGAGAACGCCTACCGGAGACGGTCCGCGCCGCTCGTGGCGCCGAGGCTGCGCAGCAGGCGGGCGGTGTCGGGGTGCAGCGGCCGGGACAGGGTGCCGACGTCGAGCGGGGTCTGGCCGCGGTCGTCCGCGATGTCCACGCGCGCGCCGTTCGCGGCCAGCAGCTCGATGATCGCGTTCCGGGCCAGACGGGCCGCGCCGTGCATCGCGGTGCGCCCGCGCCGGTCGATCGCGTTGACGTCGACGTTCATCCCGAGCAGCAGGGTCACCAGCTCCAGCGACTGGCTGTCGGTGGCCTGGCGCGCCTCGTTCTGCACCATGCCGACGGCCGCCATCAGCGGGGTGGTGCCGCCGTCGGCAGGCAGGCCCGGGTTGCCGCCGGCCGCCGCGAGCGCCCGCAGGATGTCGGGGTCGGGCACGCGCGCCGCGGCCGCCAGCCAGAGCGGGGTCGCGCCGACGTAGGCGTCGTACGACAGGAAGTCGCCCTTGTAGACGAGCGGGGCCCGGGTGAGCCTGGCGTTGGGGTCGGCGCCGTGCGCGAGCAGCGCCCGGACCAGGTCGGCCTTGCCGGTCTCGACGGCGGCGTGCAGGGCCGTCCGCCCGACGCTGTCCGGCACGTCGGGGTCGGCGCCGCGCTCGAGGAGGAACAGCGCGAGCGCCTCGTGGGTGCTCGGCTCGACGTCGAGGCGGTACTCCCAGCCGCTGGTGGCCACGAGGCTGGCGCTCGCCACCAGCAGCGGCGTGCGGCCGGAGGTCTGCGATTCCTCGACGTCGACGCGTGCGTCGAGGGGCAGGTACGGCTCGGCCGCATTCACGTCGGCGCCGCCGTCCAGCAGGACCCGCGCCGTCTCGACGTCGCCGCTGCGGGCCGCGAGCAGCAGGGCGGTGGTGCCGTGCACGGACCGCGCGTGCACGTCGGCTCCGGCCTCGAGCAACGCGCGTGCGACATCCGCGTGGCCTTCCGACGCCGCCCACATCAGCGCGGTCTGGCCTCTGAAGTGGGTGGTCCCGCCCACGCGGGCGCCGGCCGCCAGCAGCGACCGCACGAGAGCCGCGCTGCCGGTGCGGGCGGCGGTCATCAGGACGGTCTCGCCGCCGGCGCGCGAGGCGTCGGGATCAGCGCCGGCGCGCAGCAGGGCCTGCGCCATTTCGGCGCCGGCGTTGAGGGCCGCCAGCGCCAGCGGCGTCACGCCGAGATCGTTCGCCGCGTTCGCGTCGGCCCCGGCCGCGATCAGCAGCCGGGCGGTGTCCACGTCGTTCCAGTGCGCGGCCCAGTGCAGGGCGGTGGCCCCGTCGGGCTGCCGGGCATCGACGGCCGCCGACTCCGCCAGCAGCGCCCGCACCGCCCGTCGATCGCGCCGCTCGGCCGCGTCGGCGAGCGGCGCGTCCTCCGCGCCCGCTCCGGCGCTGCCGGGCAGGACCGCCAGCGCCGCCGCTAGCCCGATGGCTGGCGCCCACGAGCGTGTTGCACGGGGATGCGGTCGTGACAGTTCCGCGCACGGCCCGGGCAAGGCGTGACGAGGGAGCCTATTGGTCATAGTCGACCCGACTGAGAAATGGTCCAGCGCCGTCCCTGGCGGGATGCACCGCCCGTCGAGTGCAGCGGGGCCTCTCGCCACGGGCCGTTACACCGCGAGCGCGTTCACCCGGCCGGTGCTGTCGCCCAGCGTCTCGATCGGCACGCCCAGCTTGTCCAGCATGGCCAGGAACAGGTTGGTGTTCGGCGTGTCCGCGGCGACCCGCACGTGCCGCCCGCCCGCGAGCCGCCCGCCGGCGCCGCCCACCAGCAGTGTCGGGAGGTCGTGGTGGTTGTGCCGGTTGCCGTCGCTGAGGCCGCTGCCGTAGAGCACCAGCGCGGAGTCGAGCAGGGTGCCCTCGCCGTCCGGCGTCGACGCCAGCCGGTCGACGTAGTAGGCGAACATCTCGGTGAGATGGCGGTCGACCTTCTTCAGCTTCGCGATGAGCGCCTCGTCGCCGCCGTGGTGCGACAGCGCGTGGTGGGCGTCGGGCACCCCGATCTCCGGATAGGCGCGGTTGCTCGTCTCGTGTCCCAGCATGAACGTGATGACCCGCGTCAGGTCGGCCTGCCAGGCGAGCACCTGCAGATCGAACATCAGCTTCGCGTGCGCCTCGAAGCTGTCGGGCACGCCCGCGGGCTGGTCCATCGCCGGCAGCTCGCGCGCCGTCTGCCGCTCGGCCATCTGGATGCGCCGCTCCGCGTCGCGCACCGCGTCCAGGTACTCGTTCAGCTTCACCTGGTCGCGGGGCCCCAGCTCGTTCTTCAGCCGGGCCACCTTGGCGGTCACCATGTCGAGCAGCGAGCGGTCGTGCCGGCGCGCGGCCAGCCACGCGGCAGGGTCGGTCGTCCCGCCGCTGCCGAACAGCCGCTCGAAGACGGCGCGCGGGTCGCTCGCCATCGGCAGCGGGGTGGTGGGGCTGCTCCAGCACAGGGTGTTGGCGTAGACGCAACTGTAGCCCGGGTCGCACGAGCCGGCCCGATCGGCCGACTCGAGCGAGAGCTCGAGCGAGGCGAGCTGCGTCTCCTGTCCCAGCACGCGGGCCGCGATCTGATCCATCGAGACGCCGGCGCGGATGTCGTGCCCTTCGGTCTTCTTCGGATGCACGCCGGTGAGGAAGGCGCCGGCGGCGCGCGCATGGTCGCCCGCGCCTTCGCCGGGACGGGCAATGCCTTCCTCGGCGCACAGCCCGCTGACCATGAGCATTTGCCCGCGGTGCGCGGCCAGCGGCCGCAGCGTCTCGGTGACGGCGAGGGCGCCGCTGCCGCCGGGCGGGGTCCAGTTCGGCATGAACATGCCGTTGGGCACGTACACGATCCCGAGGCGCCGGACGGGCTGGGCGGCGCCGGCGCGCAGGCCGAACGCGGGCACCATGCTGTCCAGCATCGGCAGCGCCAGGGTCACGCCGAGGCCGCGGAGGAACGTGCGACGCGGGAGGTGCTTCCTGGTGACCATCATGGCTCTCGCGATCTCCTCATCTGAAAAGGCGTGCTCTCGACGACACCGAGGACCAGCGACGACCAGCGGTAGTCGCCCGCCGCCGCGCGGCGCGCGACGCCGCGGACGGCCGGCGCGTCGTGGTGCTCGATGCCGCGGCCCAGCGCGTAGGTCAGGAGCTTCTCGGCCACGGTCTCGACGAAGCGTTCTTCGGCGCCGAGCAGGATGTCGCGCAGGCCGTGCGGGCCCGCGAACCGGGAGCCGTCCGGCAGCCGGCTCGCCACGTCGATCGGCGCCCCGTCCTCGGTCGTCCGCCAGGCTCCGATGCCGTCGTAGTTCTCGAGCGCGAAGCCCAGCGGGTCCATCAGCACGTGGCAGCTCGCGCACACGGGGCTGATGCGGTGGATCTCCATCCGCTCGCGCATCGAGAGGCGGCGGTCCCGCCGGGGATGGTCCGCGTCGGGCAGCCCCGGCACCTCAGGCGGCGCCGGCGGGGGCGGGGCGCCGAGGAGGCTCTCCAGCACCCACAGCCCGCGCTTGGTCGGCGAGGTCCGGTTCGGATACGAGGTGGCGGTCAGGACGCTGCCCTGGCCCAGCAGCCCGCCGCGCCGCCGTCCCGCGACGTTCACCCGCCGGAAATGATTGCCGTAGACGTTCGCAACCCCGTAGTGGCGCGCGAGGCGCTCGTTCAGGAAGGTGTAGTCCGCGCGCAGCAGGTCGAGGACGCTGCGGTCGTCGCGCACCTGGCTCTCGACGAAGAGCGCCGTCTCCCGGCGCATCGCCTCGCGCAGGTTCTCGTCGAAGTCCGGAAACGCGACGGGGTCGGGGGCCACCGTCCGCATGTTGCGCAGCAGCAGCCACTGGCCGAAGAAGTTGTCGATGAAGGCGTCCGAGCGCGGGTCGTCGAGCAGGCGGGCGACCTGGGCCCGCAGCACGCCCGGCTCCCGCAGCCGGCCGGCGGCCGCGAGGTCGATCAGCTCGTCGTCCGGCAGGCTGCTCCACAGGAAGAACGACAGGCGGGAGGCCAGCTCCAGATCGCTGACCGGATAGGCTGTGCCGGGCGGCACCCCGTCCGGATCGCGCTCGATGCGGAACAGGAACTCGGGATCGATCAGCATGCCCCGGACCGCGAGCTGGATGCCGCGCTCGAAGCCCCCCTCGCGCCGGCCCTCCTCGTACAGCGCCAGCAGCGGCGCGGCGTCCGCCGCGTCCACCGGACGGCGGAACGCGCGGCGGGCCAGCGTGGACACGATCTCCGCCGCGCAGCCCGCCTCGTCGGCCGCCGCCGCGGGGTAGCAGGAGAAGACCCGCTGGCGGCTGGGGGTGTCCGCCGGCGTCGACCCGCCGTAGGGACCGCGGATCTCGATGCTGTCGAGGGCCATCGCCGCGTTCCGGTCGCGGGAATAGGCCAGGCTCGACACCGCCGGCCGCGGCTCGAGGACACCCTCGGCGACCGCCGCCCGGTCGATGAACGCCGCGCTGACCAGGCGCGTGCCCGCGCTCACGTCGAGACGCACCTCCAGCCCGTCGTCGGCCGTCTGCTCGTAGAGCGTCGGCCGGGACACCGCGTTCCACGGCGCCCGCACCCCTTCGCCGCCGACGGTGAAGCGGCCGACGCGCGCGCGGTCGAGCCGCAGCTCGATGTCGTTCGGTGTCTGGAGCCCGCGGATGTGGTTGCCGTAGGCGCGCTGCAGCCGGAGGCGGATGACGTACTCGCCGTCGAGGGGAAAGTGGTGGCGCACCGCGAGGCCGCCGCGCGACCCGAAGGGCAGGTCCTCGCTCATGCGGCCTTCCTGCCAGAGCGTGTACGGGACGGTGTAGGTCTCCACGGCCGGCCGGAGCGCGGCGTCGCCGAGGGCCAGGCGGCTGATCTTCCCGGCGGCGGCCATGTAGCGGTCGAGCAGCACCGGGGAGATCGCCAGCACGTCGGCGATGTTGTCGAACCCGTAGCCCGACTCGTCCGGGGGCAGCAGCGCCCGCTCGTCGATGTCCAGCGCCAGCAGATCGCGGATCGCGTTGCGGTACTCGACGCGGTTCAGGCGATGGATCGGGGGGCGGCCGGGATTCGGATTGTCCGCGGCGGCCCGGTCGAGGGCCGCTTCCAGCGCGGCGGTGGCGTCGTCGTACGTGCCGGCAGCGGGCCGCGGCCGGCCCGGCGGGGGCATCGCCCGCGCGCGCAGCTTGCGCACGACCTTCTCCCAGATTTCGACTTCTCCGGGAATGCGGCCGGCGCGCTCGGCGTCGACGGACTGCAGGGTCAGGCCGGCCTGCCGCGTGCGGTCGTTGTGGCACGCCACGCAGTACCGATTCAGCAGTGCCCGTGGAGCGGAAGCCGTGTCCTGCGCGGGCGGGGCCTGCGCGCGCAACGACCCGCCGCCGGCTGCCAGCGCGAGACCGAGACCGACCCCGAGCCACCCCAGCGAGCCTCTGGCCGTCATGGGCACCCAGTCTTCCTGCACGCACCGGCGCGCGGCGCCGGCGCAATCGAGGCACGCCCAATGGACGCCGGCCCGCCGATCGTCGCGGGCCCCGGGCGTCCAGTCGTTCGCGACGTTCATGGTAACCCAGTTGCCCCAGGGCGCGCACGGCGCGCCCCGGCGGTAGCGGCGCGGGGCGAAGGGGTCCCCGCATGCGGACGCCGGGGGCTCGGGGCGCAGCCCCGTCTGGAGGCTGCCGCGGGATGTAGAATAGGTCAGCGGCGGAGCAGGCACGCAATAGGGGGAAACGATGAGGGCACGTCACATCGCGATAGGCCACCGAGCATGGATTCCAGTGCTGGCTGTCGTACTGGCATCGACAGTCGGGTTGCCGGCGGCCGTGTCCGCCCAGGGCACCGGGACGCTCTCCGGCATCGTGACCGTCGACGCGGGCGAGGTCCAGGCGTTCCGGGTGAAGGCGCGGGACACCGTGGGGCGCATCGCCTACACCGTGTACACCGTCGAGGGGCGCTACCGGATCTACAACCTGCCCTCGGGCACGTACGAGGTGCAGGTGATCGAGCCCGGCTTCGAGCCGCTGGTCCGGACGGTGCAGGTGGCGGCCTTCGAGACCACGACGGCCAACCTGGCGCTGACCTCGACCGGGGCGGTGGCCGCGCAGGGCGCCGCGGCCGGCGGCGCGGAGGCGCGGGCCAACTACGGCGGGCGCCAGGTCAACGCCGACGGAGCGGAGCTGGTGGACTTCGACGAGCTGTATCCGCCGCACCCGGCGCGGGACGTCATGCTGCGGTCGTGCTTCGGCTGCCACGGGCCGGCGGCCTTCCACAACCGCGGCGTGAAGAACGAGGCGGGATGGCGGCGGGCCGTCAACCGCATGTTCGACGTGGACGGCCGCGTGGCGAACATGGCGCCGGGCGTGCCGCAGATCACGCACGAGACGGTCTCTGAGGAGGAGAAGGAGCTGATCATCAGCTACCTGACCGACAACTTCGGGCCCGACTCGGTGCAGCGCGACCTGCTGCTGGACCCGCTCGTGCGCGACGAGGCGCAGTTGGCGGACGCGGTCTACGTCCAGTACGAGCTGAACCGCGGGCCCCGCCGCGAGGTGCGCGGCCGGCCGCCGACCTGGTCGATCCACAGCGTGTTCGCGAGCCTGGTCGAGCCGGGCGTGATCTGGGTGTCGGGCAACGGGTCGAACTCGATCCTGCGGGTCGACACCCGGGTGCGGAACTTCGAGGCGCGGACGACGGAGTACTGGATCGACAACCCGGCGAACATCAACGTGACGCCGCACGGCATCATCGAGATGGACGGCACCGTCTACTGGGTGGAGCTGACGGGAGACCATCTGGGCGAGCTGGATCCGGCGACCGGCGAGATCACGCGGCACCGGATGCCGGTGAGCGGCGGCGGCCCGCACAGTTGCTGGGCCGACTCGCGGGGCTACATCTGGTACACCTACTTCGCCTCGGCGGGGAAGATCGGGCGCTTCGACACGCGGACCAAGGAGTTCGAGGAGTGGGAGCCCCTGTCCGGCTTCAGCGGCTACGGGATCGTGGTGGACCGTCAGGACCGCGTGTGGGCGGTGGGGCTGCACACGCCCGCGACGCTGATGTTCAACCAGGAGACGCAGGAGTGGACGGAGTACCCGATGGCGAACCCGGCGCGGCGGCCCGCCATCGACAGCAACGGCAAGATCTGGGCGGCCCACTACTACGGGAACGCCATCACCAAGATCGACCCGGTGACCGACGAGGTGACGGAGTACAAGCTGCCGCTCAAGGACGGCAACCCGTACGACGTCTGGCCGGACGCGGACGACAACCTGTGGGTCGAGAACATGATCTACAACTCGCTGGTCAAGTTCGACCAGGCGACCAGCGAGTTCACCTACTTCCCGTTCCCCGAGCTGCGGGCGCACACGCCGAAGCTGGACACGGATCGGTCGGGCGTGCTGTGGTTCACGCTGGGCAACCCGTCCGGCCCCGGCATCGCCGCGCTCAAGCCGCACGGCAACGTCCGCGGGGGATTCCCGGTGGCGCAGTAGCCCCGCCGGGGGCGCCGCGGGCGGCGCCCGACGGGTGCGGACGAGCATGAGCAGGGTCGTCATCGGCTGCTGCGGGCTGGTCCTGGCCGCTGTCTGGGGCCTGCCGCTCCAGGCGGCCGCCCCGGCCGGCACCGGATCTCCCGCCGCGCAGGACGGCGCGGCAGCCGCGTCCGACGCGGCGCCCCAGCGGGCGCTGCTGGACCGCTACTGCGTCGCCTGCCACAACGAGCGGCTCAACACCGGCGGGCTGGCGCTCGACCGCCTCGACCTGGCAGATGTCGGCGCGGCGCCCGCGCGCTGGGAGGCGGTCGTCCAGAAGCTGCGCGCGGGCATGATGCCGCCGGCCGGCCGGCCCCGGCCGACGCCGGCCGACGCCGAGGGCCTTCGCCGCTGGCTCGAGGCGGCGCTCGACCGGGCGGCCGCGGGCCGGCCCGAGCCGGGCCGCGTGCCGACCCACCGCCTCAACCGCGCCGAGTACGCGAACGCCGTCCGCGATCTGCTCGCCCTCGAGGTGGACGGCGGCGCGCTCCTGCCGGCCGACGTCGCCGGCCACGGGTTCGACAACCTGGCGGGAACGCTCACGCTGTCGCCCGCGCTCATGGAGCGCTACCTGTCGGCCGCCCGCCGCATCAGCCGGCTGGCGGTCGGCGATCCCGGCATCGGGCCGGGCTTCACGTCGCGCGCCTACACCGTCCCGATCGACATGACCCAGAACGACCGCATGAGCGAGGATCTGCCGTTCGGGTCGCGGGCCGGCATCGCGGTCCGCCATCGCTTTCCGCTCGACGGCGACTACGACATCCGGATCCGGCTCAAGCGCAGCGTCTACGAGTACATCGTCAACCTCGAGGAGGCGCACGACCTCGAGGTGCGGCTCGACGGCGCCCGCGTCGCCCTGTACACGATTGGCGGCGAGGCGCCCGGCAGGCCGGCCCCGCTGACCTTCTCGGGCACGTTCATGGCGGCCGGCGGCGCCGGCTACCCCACGCAGGACTGGGACGACTACTACACGGGGGCCGACGCGGGTCTCGAGCTGCGCGTCCCCGTGCAGGCCGGCACGCGGCTCGTCGGCGTCGCCTTCATCGGCAAGTCGTGGGAGGAGGAGGGCGTCCTGCAGCCGCCGTTGCGGGAGTACGGCGCGACGGTGACCGAGCTGACCGACACGTCGCCGATGCCCGAGGGGCCGGGCGTCGAGAGCGTGTCCATCGACGGCCCGTACCACGCGACCGGCTCCGGCCGCACCGCCAGCCGCGAGCGGATCTTCACGTGCCGCCCGCCCGCCGGCGACGCGGCGGCGGAAGCCCGCTGCGCCCGCACGATCTTCTCCACGCTGACGCGGCGCGCCTACCGGCGGCCCGTGACCGCGGACGACGTCGAGCCGCTGCTGCCGTTCTACGAGGCCGCGCACGCCGCGGCCGGCTTCGAGGCCGGCGTCCGCGCCGGGCTCGAGCGCATCCTGATCGACCCCGAGTTCCTGTTCCGCATCGAGCGCGATCCGGAAGGCGCGGCGCCCGGCGGCAGCTATCGGCTCGCCGGCCTCGAGCTGGCCTCGCGCCTGTCGTTCTTCCTCTGGAGCAGCATTCCGGACGACGAGCTGCTGGCGCTGGGCTCCAGCGGCGCGCTGCACGAGCCCGGCGTGCTCGAGCGGCAGGTGCGCCGGATGCTGGCCGATCGCCGGGCGCGGGCGCTCGTCGACAACTTCGCCGGCCAGTGGCTGGCGATCCGCAACGTGCAGGGGCTGGTGCCCGATCCCAACCTCTTTCCGGGCTTCGACGAGAACCTCCGCGAGGCCTTCCGGCGGGAGACCGAGCTGTTCGTCGAGAGCCAGCTCCGCGCGGATCGCAGCGTCGTCGATCTGCTGACGGCCGACTACACGTTCCTGAACGAGCGGCTCGCGCGGCACTACGGCATCCCCGGCGTGCGCGGCAGCCGCTTCCGCCGCGTGACCCTGCCCGACGCACGGCGCGGCGGGTTGCTGGGGCACGGCAGCATCCTGGCCGTGACGTCCTACGGCAACCGCACGTCGCCGGTGCTGCGCGCGAAGTGGGTGCTCGAGAACCTGCTGGGCACGCCGCCGCCGCCCCCGCCGGCCGACGTGCCGGGCCTGCCGGAGAGCGGCGAGCACGGCGAGCCGCGGACGGTCAGGGAGCGTCTGGCCCAGCACCGGCGCAACCCGGTCTGCGCGAGCTGCCACGCGCCGATGGACCCGCTCGGCTTCGCGCTCGAGAACTTCGACGCGGTGGGGGAGTGGCGCACGCACGACGCGGGGCTGCCGGTCGACGCGTCCGGCGTGCTGGCCGACGGCACGCGCTTCGATGGGCCGGCGGAGCTGCGCGCGGTGCTGGCCGCGCGCCGGGAGCAGTTCGTCGAGACGTTCACCGAGAAGCTGCTGACGTACGCGCTCGGCCGGGGGCTCGAGGCGTACGACCGCCCGGTGGTGCGGGCCATCGCGCGCGAGGCCGCGGCCGACGACCACCGCTGGTCGGCCATCATCCTGGGCATTGCCCGCAGCACGCCGTTCCAGATGCGGAGGTCCGAATCATGATCGTCACGCGCAAGGCTCTCCCGCGGCGGACGGTGCTGCGGGGCATCGGCGCGGCGGTGGCGCTGCCGCTGCTCGACGGCATGGTGCCGGCCCTGACGGCGCTGGCGCGGACCGCCGCGCGGCCCGTCCAGCGGTTCGGCGTGGTCTACCTCCCGAACGGCGTGGTCATCGACAACTGGACGCCGGCGACCGAGGGCGCCGGCTTCGAGCTCACGCCGACGCTCCAGCCGCTGGCGCCGTTTCGCGAGCGTCTGCTCGTCCTGACCGGGCTGACCCAGAACAAGAACGGGCTGACCGCCAGGAGCGGCGCGGTGCACGGCCGCTGCGCCACCAAGTACCTGACGGGGGCCATTCCCCGGCCGTTCGGCCAGGAGGGGAGCGACTTCCGCGCGGACGTTTCGATCGACCAGCTCCTGGCCAACGAGCTCGGGCGCGAGACGCAGCTCGGCTCGCTGGAGCTGTCGCTGGAATCGGGCGACAAGGGGGCCGGCACGTGCGACGGCGGCTACAGTTGCACCTACAGCCACACGCTGTCCTGGCGCGGTCCGACCACGCCGCTGCCCATGGAGCACGACCCGCGGGTCGTCTTCGAGCGGATGTTCGGCGACGGCGGCAGCACCGACCCGGCCGCGCGGGCGGCGCGCCTGGCGAGCGACCGCAGCCTGCTCGACTCGGTCACCCACAAGATCGCCGAGCTGCGCCGCGGCCTCGGTCCCGGCGATGCGAGCAAGCTGACCGAGTATCTGGACGCCGTGCGCGACATCGAGCGCCGCATCCAGCTCGCCGAGCGGCAGGCGGGCCGCGAGCTGCCGGCGTTCGACCAGCCCGCGGGGGTGCCGCCCACGTTCGCCGATCACGCGCGCCTGATGTTCGACCTGCAGGTGCTCGCGTACCAGAGCGATCTGACGCGCGTCATCACCTTCATGGTCGGCCGCGAGTTCAGCAGCCGCACGTACCCGGAGGTCGGCGCGCCGGGCGGGCACCACCCGCTGTCGCACGAGCACAGCCCCGAGAGCCAGCGGCAGCTCGCCGCCATCAACATCCACCACGCCGAGCAGGTGGCCTACTACCTCGAGCGGCTGGCGTCGACGCCCGACGGCGACGGCACGCTGCTCGATCACGTGCTCCTGTACTACGGGGCGGGCATGTGCGAGGGCGACCATCGGCCGTGGAACCTCCCGCTCGTGCTGGTGGGCGGCGGAGCCGGCCGGTTCCGGGGCGGGCGGCACCTCCGCTATCCGGACGAGCCGCCGCTGGCGAACCTGCACCTGACCGTCCTCGAGAAGTTCGGGATGCGCATGGATCGGATCCATGACAGCACGGGACGCCTCGACCTGGCGTAGCAGTCCACTCGTCGCCGGGTTGCTCGCGCTGGCAATGGCGGCCACAGCGGCGGCAACCGCGGGCGGTCAGTCCGCATCCCCGCAGCGGCTCGTCGATGCCGTGAGGGCGCGGGACGCGGCCGCGGTGCGCGCGCTGCTCGCGGCCGGCGCCGACGTGAACGAGCCCCAGGCCGACGGCGCGACCGCGCTCCACTGGGCTGCCCACCGGGAGGACCTCGACACTGCGCGGCTGCTGCTCGCCGCGGGCGCCGACGCCGGCGCCGCGAACGAGCTGGGGATGACGCCCCTGCTCATGGCCAGCGCCAACGGCCAGGCCGAGCTGGTGGAGGCCCTGCTGGCCGCCGGCGCCGATCCCGACGCCGCGCTCACGAGCGGCGAGACGCCGCTCATGGCGGCCGCGCGGGCGGGCAGCGTCGCGGCGGTCGAGAGCCTGCTGCGGCGCGGCGCCGACGCGAACGCCGCGGAGCGTACGCGCGGCCAGTCGGCGCTGATGTGGGCGGTGGCCAACGGCCACCCCGGCGTCACGGCGGCGCTGATCGCGCACGGGGCCGACATCCGGGCCCGGTCCGAGGTCCGCTACCGTGTCTACAACATGGGCGGCAACCGGTCCGCCGGCTCGGCCTCGGCCGGCATTCCGTTGCGGCAGGTCGCCATCGGCGGCAGCACGCCGCTGCTCTTCGCGGCGCGCTCGGGCGACATCGAATCGGCCCGGCTGCTGCTCGCCGCCGGCGCCGACCTGCACGACCCCGCGGCCGACGGCAACGTGCCGCTGGTGATCGCCGCCCACAGCGGGCACGGCTCGCTCGCCGCCTTCCTGCTCGAGCAGGGGGCGGACGCCAACGCCGCGCCGCTCGGCTACACCGCGCTGCACGCCGCGGTGCTGCGCGGCGACCTGCGCGACCGCCGCGTGCGGAACCCCGATCCCGCCGCCGGCCTGGCGCTGGTCGAGGCGTTGCTGGCGCACGGCGCCGATCCGGACGCGCGGCTCACGCAGCCGACGCCGGTCAGGCGCTGGAGCCACGACTTCGCCCTGATGAACCGCTGGCTCGGGGCCACGCCGTACTGGCTGGCCGCCAAGTTTCTCGAGACCGACATGATGCGGGTACTGGCCGCCGCGGGCGCCGACACCCGCCTGGCCAGCGACGACGGCACGACCCCGCTGATGGCCGCCGCCGGCCTGGGCTACAGCCGGGGCGGCGGCAGCGCGTTCATCAAGGACCGCCGCGACTTCTCGTCGTACAACCCGGTGGCGTCCGCCGAGCAGGGGTCGCGCATTCCGGCCGCCGAGGAGCGCCTCGCCCGGGAGGCCGTCGCGCTGGCCGTCGAGCTGGGCGGCGAGCCCGGCGCCGCCAACGCGGCGGGCGACACCGCCCTGCACGCCGCCGCCGCGCACGGCATGAACAGCGTCATCGAGCTGCTGGTCGGGCACGGGGCCGACCTGCACGCCGTCAACGAGCGGGGCCGGACGCCGGCGGAGATGGCGGTCTACCGCGAGGGCATCGCCGGCGCTCCCCTGCTTCGGGAGAGCACGGTCGGCCTGCTCCGCGAGCTCGACCCCGACCGGCATCCCGCCGAGCCGCACGGCCATCCGGACGCACAGGCGATCGTGAACCCCGCGGCCGGCACCCCCGAGTCGCTGGCGGCCGGCGCCGCTGCCTACGACCGGCTGTGCGCCACCTGCCACGGAACGACCGGGCGGGGCGACGGCCGGCTGGCCGGCGCTGCGGCGGCCTACGGCGCGCGGCCGTCGAATCTGGCCGACGGCGTCTGGCAACACGGGTCGAGCGACGGCGAGATCTTCGCGGTCATCCGCGACGGCATCGGCCCCGACTTCGCGATGGACGCTTTCGGCGGACCGCTCGCCGACGAGGAGATCTGGCACGTCGTCAACTACGTGAGGAGCCTGGGTCGGTAGCAATCGGGAGGATGGCCATGGCCGTGATCGGGTCTCGCCGCCGCATCGGCGTCGTCGCTTTCTTCGTCATCGGAGCCGTGCTCGCTGTCGGCGCGCAGCGCGCCGCGGCGCAGGTCCGTCCGGAGGCGCCGGGCAGCGCGCCGCTCGTCCGGCTGAGCGAGCCGCGGATCGCGCCGTTGCCCGCGGCCGAGTGGACGGCCGCGCAGCGGGCGCTCGTCGAGCGCTACGCGTCGCAGGTGCGCATCGGCAACGCGTTCCGGACCATGCTGCGCGTGCCGGAGCTGGTCGAGGCGGTGATGCCGTTCGTGCTCTTCACGTCGATGGACTCGAGCCTGTCGGCGCGCCACCGCGGGCTGCTGATCCTGCGCACGGCGTGGCTCACGCAGTCGAGCTACCTCTGGGCGGACCACGTGCCGACGGCCCGGGCGGCGGGCATCAGGCCCGATGAGGTGCATCGCGTTGCGCAGGGCCCGGACGCGGCCGGCTGGGACCCGTTCGAGGCGGCGCTGGTGCGGCTCGCCGACGAGCTGTACGTCAACTCGTCGGTGCGCGACGCGACGTGGGACACGCTGGCCGGGCGCTACGACCTGTACGAGCTCTTCGACGCGGTGATGGCGGTCAACGAGACCACGCTGATCGCCATGCTCTACAACTCGTGGGGCGTGCAGCCGGACGACAACGCGCAGGCGCGCTTCCCGGCCGACGTGCCGTACCGGCTCGACGTCCCGGCGCCCGAGCCGCCGCTCGCCGAGCCGCGCGTCGCCCCGCTGGAGGGTGAGGGGATCCGCGTCCGCCGCACGTTCGCGCGCTATCCCGCACTGCAGACCGCCCGCAACGGGCAGTCCGGATACGTGAACCGGATCTCGCCGCTGACACCGTACTTCCGCGAGCTGCTGATTCTCCGCATCGGCTGGAACTGCCAGGCCGTCTACGAGTGGGCCAAGCACGTCGGGAGCGTCGGTCGCGCGCGCGACCACGGCCTCGAGCCGGAACGGATCGCGCTGGGTCCCGAGGCCGGCTGGGACGACTTCGAGGCGGCCCACATCCACGCGGCGGACGAGATCTACCGCGACGGGATCATCGCGCAGGACACCTGGGACAGGCTGGCCGAGCGCTACGACACGCGCGAGATGATGAGCGTCGTCATGACCGTGGCCAACTACCGGCTCGTGTCGATGTCGCTCAACGCGCTCGGTGTCCAGCCGCAGGCGACCGACGAGCTGTTTCCCGACGTGGCCGTGCCCTGACGGGCGCGCCATCCTTCCATGAGCAAGCTCGAGCTGTTCATCGACGGCAGGTTCGTCGAGAGTCGCGCCGGCGGCATCGACGTGACCGATCCCGCCACGCAGGAGGTGCTCTGCGAGGTGCCCTTCGCCACGGCCGACGAGGTGGACCGGGCGGTCCGCGGGGCCAGGTCGGCGTTCCGGACGTGGCGCGGCGTGCCGACGCCGGAGCGCGCCCGGCTGCTGTTCGCCTACCAGGACATCCTCAAGAAGAACCAGGACGACATCGCCCGCCTCCTGTGCCGGGACACCGGCAAGACGTGGGAGGATGCGCGCGGCGAGGTTTGGCGCGGCATCGAGGTGGTGGAGCACGCCTGCAGCATCGCCTCGCTGATGATGGGCGAGACCGTCGAGAACGTCGCCCGCGGCATCGACACCTACAGCCTGGTCCAGCCGCTCGGCGTCTGCGTCGGGATCACGCCGTTCAACTTCCCGGCCATGATCCCGCTGTGGATGTTCCCGCTGGCCGTCGCCTGCGGCAACACCTTCGTGCTCAAGCCCTCGGAGCAGGACCCGACCGTGCCCAACCGGCTGATGGAGCTGCTGGCCGAGGCCGGCGCGCCCGACGGGCTGGTGCAGGTGGTCCACGGCGGCCGGGAGCAGGTCGATGCGCTGCTGGCCCATCCGGACGTGCGCGCCGTCAGCTTCGTGGGGTCGGTGCCCGTCGCGCGCCGGATCTATGCCAAGGCCGCCGCGCACGGCAAGCGCGTGCAGGCCCTGGGCGGCGCCAAGAACCACCTGGTGATCCTGCCGGACGCCGACCGGGAGCAGGCCATCGCAAGCCTCGTCGGGGCGGCCTGCGGCGCCGCGGGCCAGCGCTGCATGGCGATCAGCGCGGCGGTGCTGGTCGGCGAGGCCGCCGGGTGGCTCGACGACCTGCGGGAGGCGATGGCGGCAGTGCGCCCGGGTTCCTGGGACGACGCGGGCGCGGCCTACGGCCCGCAGATCACCCGCGCCGCGCGGACGCGCGTGCTGGGCTACATCGAGCGCGGCAAGGCCGAGGGCGCGCGGTGCCTGCTGGACGGGACCGACTGCGAGGTGGCCGGCTATCCCGACGGCAACTGGGTCGGTCCGACGCTGTTCGCCGGCGTCACGCCGGACATGTCGATCTACACCGACGAGATCTTCGGCCCCGTGCTGGCGGCCTCCGAGGTCGCCACGCTCGACGAAGCCATCGAGCTGGTCAACGCCAGTCCCTACGGCAACGGCGTGTCGCTGTTCACGTCGTCGGGCGGGGCCGCCCGCCGCTTCCAGCGCGACATCGAAGTGGGGCAGGTGGGCATCAACGTCCCCATCCCGGTGCCGCTGCCGTTCTTCTCCTTCACCGGCTGGAAGGACTCGTTCTTCGGCGACCAGCACGCCTACGGCAAGCAGGCGGTGCGCTTCTACACGGAAACGAAGACCGTCACCGCCCGCTGGTTCGACGAGACGCCGGCCGACCGGCCTGACATGACCATCCGGCTGCGGTAGGGCGCCGCCGTTTGCCGATGGCGTTTCGGGCTTCCGACGCGAAGCCCGTCCAGTCTCCCGCCGATCTGCGTCGGTTGCAGATGGGCACCATATTGTGGACTATCACTAGCACTAGCGACTGGAGAAGGCGATGCCTCCCAAGAACGCCATGCGGCCGGTGCACCCGGGCGAGATCCTGCGTGAAGAACTCCAGGCGCTCGACTTGTCGGCCAACGCGCTGTCGAAGGCGCTCGACGTGCCGGTAAACCGAATTACGGCGATCCTGCATGGACAGCGCGGCGTGACCGCGGACACGGCCCTCCGGCTGGCGCGGTACTTCGGGACGACGCCGCAGGTCTGGCTGAACTTGCAACAGACCTACGACCTGCGCCGGGCCCAGATCGCGGTTGGGTCGCGGATCGCCGAGAGCGTGCGCCCCAGACACACGGCGGCGTAGCGTGCCCGACGAGTTGGGAGGCGATCGACGTGACGGCGACCAACAGCGAGCGATCCTTCAATGAAGCCCTCGCCCGCGTGCTGTGGACGAAGCACCCGGCTTGGCGAGAGCACCTCACTTCCGAGCAGCACGGCGCCGTCAAGGGCGACGGACAGCCTGACCTGATCGTGCGGAATCCGCTCGGCGCACCGGTGGTCGTCGAACCGAGGTGTACGTGTGCTCGAACTGGAGCGAGTCGGCGACGGCGGCGACCACGTCGGGATTGCCGCGGTGGACCTCAACGCCGTCGCGGAGGTGCTCGGCGCGGCCCGCGGGCCGAGCAGGTAGTCGGTCGCAGCCTTCGGTGGCGGGGGCCGTGTGACGCATCACAGTAGGCGCGGATTGGCTTGGCGATCGGCGACTTCGGTTAGAAGGTGGCGTGCGATCTCGACGCTCCAGGGCTCCGACACCTGACCCCTGTCGATGTCAGTGGCGAGATCGTCCACGCTGACGAAGGTGCCGCTGAGCGAAGTGCCCCGCCGTTCGAAGAACTCGGTCGCACTCAGGGCGATCGCGACATCATCCGTCTGCGCTCGCCATTCGAAAACCAGAGCTACGTGGCGCCGGGTCCTGTCGCGCCCCCCGGTTCGGTTCCCAGCCCGGATCCACACCGCACCCAAGAGCTTGAGGTCACCTTCCTCCACGCTGAGCCGGAGTTCTTCCTGAAGCTCCCGCACCGCACACTGCCTGATCGAGTTTCCGTCGCAGTCATCCTCCCTTCGAACGTGCCCGCCGGCCCATATCACGACCTTGTCGTGTAGCGGGTTGTCTTGCCGACGCTCGCGGCGCCGCAGGCGAAGGATGCTGCCGCTCCGGTTCCGGACGACGACGACCGGGAGTGCCTGGACCACCAAATCGTCGGACTCGACCCTGTCCCGACTAACGAATTGCCCCTTCGAGGCGAACGTTGCGATCAAGCGCTCTGCCGTATTGCTCTCGACACAAGTCGCGTCGCGGAACAAGGCCTCAGCCTCGTCCGTTGGTAGACGCAAGATGTGTTCGTCGAGCTGTTCCTCGATCAAATCGAGCACGATGCCGGCAACACGCTCCGCCGCCTGCCGGCGATCACGCGATCCGTTCGATGTGTCTATCTCGAAAATGCGAAACTGCTCCGCGAGTCGCTCCGCTGTTGTCCGCGTCGTGTCGAGCATCTGCCGCAGCACGTCCTCGTTCATGATGGAACCGCCGGAGCCCTCGATCGGCAAGTCACCCTGCTCGCGTTCCATCGAGACGCGAGGCGCAGCCGTCATGACGATCACGCCGGTGATCCTCCTGTGCCAATCCTCCATCAGGAGAAACTGCTCGATCTGCTCGCGTTCGGCCCGACGGATTCGAGCGAGCCGTTCCATGACGGCAAACCAGCACACGGCATCGAACAACCCGCGGTCCAGTATCAGGATGTCTGGATCGTCCGGTCGCGCCGGTGTCTGCGTCTTTTCGAGGATCTGTGACAGCGTTGTGCAGGCAGTCCACACGTTGAAGTTGGCATGTTTCTTGTCCCGAATCGGGCACACCGATGCACGCTCAACAACGACCTCGACGCGGAAACCGCACCGCTTGAGAAACGCCTGGATCTGGCCAAGCGTTGTCGTTTTGCCGGCCTTCGGCACGCCGGCGAATTCCAGGACGATCGGCTTTCTCGCGCCGTTGAAGCGCGCTCTCGCAGCCTCGGCGCGCTCTTGAAGATGGGACTTCACGGCACAAGCTCGCGGCCCGGCTACCGCCGGTCCGGCGGCACGTAGTCGCGCTCGGCGGCGCCGAGGTAGATCTGGCGCGGCCGCGCGATCTTCTGCTCCTTGTCGGCGAGCATCTCCTGCCACTGGGCGATCCAGCCCGGGGCGCGGCCGATGGCGAACAGCACGGTGAACATCGACGGCTTGAAGCCCATCGCCTCGTAGATCAGCCCGGAGTAGAAGTCGACGTTCGGATACAGGCGGCGGCTGACGAAGTAGTCGTCCTGCAGCGCGATGCGCTCGAGCTCGATGGCGACATCGAGCAGGGGGTTGCGCCCCGTCACCTCGAAGACGCGGTACGCCTGCTCCTTGATGACCGTCGCGCGCGGGTCGTACGACTTGTACACCCGGTGCCCGAAGCCCATCAGGCGGCCCTCGCCCGCCTTCACCTTGCGGATGAAGTCCGGCACGTTGTCGACCGAGCCGATGGCGGCGAGCATCCGCAGGACGGCTTCGTTCGCGCCGCCGTGCAGCGGGCCGTACAGCGCCGCCGCGGCCCCGGCCATGGCGGCGAAGGGGTCGGCCTGCGAGCTCCCGATGCCGCGCATCGCGCTGGTGCTGCAGTTCTGCTCGTGATCCGCGTGCAGGATGAACAGGATGTCGAGCGCGCGCTCGAGCACCGGGTCCGGCTTGTAGGGGGTGCCCGGCTGGCCGTGCAGCATGCCGAGGAAGCGGCCGGCGAAGCCCAGCGAGCTGTCGGGGTCGACGTAGGGCTGGCCGTTGGCCCGCCGGACGGAGTAGGCGGCGATGGCGGGCGCCTTGGCGATGAGCCGCGCCACCTGGGTGCGGCGCGCGTCGTCGTCGAAGATCTGCTTGGCTTCCGGATAGCAAGTCGACAGCGCACCGACCGTGCTGAGGAAGACGCCCATCGGGTGCGCGTCGTTGTCGAACCCGTCCATCACGTTCCTGATGCTCTCGTGGAGCGCGGAGTGCCGGCCGAGCTCGGCTTCCCACGCCTCGAGTTCGGCGCTGCCGGGGAGCTCGCCGTTGAGCAGCAGGTACGCAGTTTCCGGGAAGGTGCTGTGCTCGGCGAGCTGCTCGATCGGATAGCCGCGGTAGCGCAGGATGCCCTTGTCGCCATCGATGAACGTGACCCGGCTGCGGCAGGAGGCGGTGTTCTGGAATGCCGGGTCGTACGACATCATCCCGAACTCGTCCGGGTCCACCTTGATCTGCCGCAGGTCGAGGGCGCGAATCGTACCGTCGGTGATCGGGATCTCGTACTGCCTGCCGGTCCGGTTGTCGGTGATTGTCAGCGTGTCGGGCATGCTTTCTGCTTCCTCGGTCAAGATTCTCCGTCAACCAGCTCGTCGTCGTGCGGCAGCGACGATTCCGGAGGGCCGGGCACGCGGTAGCGCCCGTCCATCCAGTTCCCCAGGTCCAGCAGCTTGCAACGCTCGGAGCAAAAGGGATGCCAGGCCGGATCCACCGGCCGGCTGCGGCATTGGACGCATGTCGCCCCGCGTTCTGCCATGGCAAGCCCATACTCCGCCTCCCGGCGTGGCGCGGCTGTCGCGTCCCGGGCGGCGGGCTCCTGCACGCGCCGTCGTCGCCCCCGTGCAGTGGCCGCGGGGGGCGAGCGCGGGCAGCTAGATTGTATCAGTCGGCCCGCGCCCCGTCGGCACCTGCCGCCGCCGCAGCGGCGGCGGCGTCGTCGGCCGCGCGGCGGGGGACGGCCTCGCGCCGGCGCCGGCGCCGGTTTCCGGCAGCCGGCCGGCCGTGGCTGGTCACGACCTCGAAGCGGATGATGCGCTGCAGCGCGCGCGCGAGCGGAGCCGAGTTGCGCTGCGCGGCCCATACCTCGAGCTCGGTGTCGCCGTCGGGCCTGAGCCGCAGCAGGTAGTCCTGGCTGCCGGGCACCACCTCGATCGACGCGACGCTGCGCTGGTGGCTGCGGTCGAGACTCTCGGCCACGCGCAGGATGGCCGCCAGCGTCCTGACCGTCCTGCGCAGCGCGCCGGGAAGGTGGCCGTACCCGTCGTGCGAGCGCTTCGGCTGCGCCCGCCGGTGGTAGCGCGCGACCAGCGCCACCACCTCCACCTCCTCGGGCTCGAAGCCGCGCAGGTCGCCGTTCTTGATTAGGTAGTAGGAGTGCCTGTGATGCCGCCCGTGGCTGATGTGCACGCCGATGTCGTGCAGCAGGGCCGCGAACTCGAGCCACTCGCGCTCGCGGCCGCCCAGACCGTGCGCCGGCTGCAACTGGTCGAACAGCGCCAGGGCCAGGCGGGCCACCTGCTGCGAGTGCTCCTGCCAGTAGCTGCAGCGCTCCGCGAGCTCGATGACGCTGCGCCGCCTGACGTCCGGATACGCCTCGACCTTCGCGATCTGGGCCCGGTTCCGGCGAATGTAGTCGAGCGCCAGTCCCTCGCGCAGAGCCAGGTCGCACAGCGTCAGCTCGCGGGCGCCGAGCCGCCGCAGGATGGTGTCGAGCACGATCGACCCGGCCACGGCGAGATCGGCCCGGCGCGGATCGAAGCCCGGGATCCGCAGTCGCTCGGCCAACGTGAGGGCGCCGAGCTCGCGCCGCACCCGGCGGATCTGCTTCGCCGCGATCCGGCGGTTCCGGAGATCGTCCGATCCCGAAACGCGGCCCCCGCCCGCGGCCAGCGCGCCGAGGCTCAGGATGGTGCCGGAGGTGCCGATGGCGCGGTCGAATCCGAGCTCGACGATGCGGTCGACGACGTCGGCAATCTCGGCGCCGACGTAGCGCGTCATCCGCCGCACGTCGACCTCGGCGATCGGGTCCGTACGCACGAACTGCTCGGTGAGGCGAATGACGCCGATCTTCGCGCTATGGGCGATCTGGATCTTCTCGGCCGTGCCGCGCGTGAGCTCGACGCTCCCGCCGCCGATGTCGATGACGACCGCGGAGCCCGTGCCGACGTCGACGCCGTAGACCGCCGCGCGGTGAATCAGCCGCGCCTCTTCCGAGCCGGAGATCACGCGCACGCGGATGCCGGTGCGCTGGTGGATTGCCGCCAGGAACTCCGGCCCGTTGTCCGCCTCGCGCACGGCGCTGGTCGCGGCGGCCACGACCTCGTCGACGTCGTGCGAGTCGGCCAGGCGCCTGAACTTCGACAGCGCCTGCAGGGCCGCGTTCGTCGTGGCCTCGGTGAGCGCGCGGCCGCCCAGCCCGCCCGAGCCGAGCCGGACCATCTCCTTCTCGCGGTCGACCACCTCGAACGAGCGGTCCGGCCGCACCTGGACCACGATCATGTGCAGCGAGTTGGTCCCGATGTCGATGGCGGCGATCCGCATGGCGGGCGCTCGGACGGCCGAAGGCGGCGCGGACACCGGCTCGCGGCGCGGGGCCGCTGCGGCTCACGATATAATGTCGAGCTTCGGTTGGCACTCATCCTAGCATGGCACTCCCGCATCCGCTGGCCGCCCCGCTCGAGCGTCAGTTGCGGGCGTTCGGCGGTCACCTGCCGGCCGCGGTCGACGGTGAGGTCGAGCCGGTACACCAGTGCCGCGTGGCAACACGCCGGCTGCGCGAGATCCTGCCGCTCTGTGCGGCGGAGATGCCGCGCGCCACGGCGGCGCGGGCGCGGCGCCGCGTGCGCCGCGTCGGGCGGGCGCTCGGCCCCGTGCGGGAGATCGACGTCTCCATCGGGGTGGCGGAGGAACTCGCGCAGCGGCAGTTTGTCCAGGGCGCGGCGGCGGAGCGCCTGCGGCAGCACCTGCTCGACGAGCGCGAGGAGCGCCGGGAACAGATGCTGGACCGGCTCGGATCCATCAACACGCGCAAGCTGGAGCGCGATCTGGCCGAGGTCGCGCGCGCGCTCGGCCTGCGCCAGCAGACCGACGCCTGGGCGCAGACGCTCGCGGCGCGCATGGCCCGCCGGGCCCGGAACCTGCGGGACGCCATCGCGACGGCCGGTTCGCTCTACATTGCCGACCGCGTGCATGCCGTCCGCATTGCCGCCAAGCAGTTGCGCTACGCGCTCGAGTTTGCCGGCGAGACCGGCGAGGCGCGCACCAAGGGCGCCGTGCGGCAGGTCAAGGCCGTGCAGGAGACGCTGGGGCGACTGAACGACCTGGACGTGCTGGCCGGCCTCGTCCAGGACTTCGTCGTGCCTGGGGATCCGCAGCCGTGGCACGGCGAGCTCGAGGCGCTGCGGTTGCGCGTGGAAGGGGAGTGCCGCAAGTTGCACGGCCGCTACGTGGCGAAGCAGGCGGCCCTGCTCGAGACCTGCGACACGGCGGCGGCGGTGGCCCGTCGCATCCTGGCGGAGCGGGGCGGCGAACCGTTGAGCGGCCGCCGCGCGCGGTCGGCCGGGCAGGCGCCGGGCGGGCGCGCGCTGAAGATGGCGCTGGCGGATCCGCCCTCGGCGGAGCGGGAGGCCGCGGGCGGCGGGCACGCGTAGCCCGGCAATCGTCGCCTCCGGCGCGGCGCCGGCGCGCTGCCGGCCCGCGGCAGCCACCCGGGGCCGCCGGCGCCCCTACACGCCGCCCCGCAGCAGCCACCCGGCGGCGGCCCCGGCCGCGATGAGCCACGTCGTGTTGGGGTTCCAGCGCACGAGCATCACCGCGGCCGCCGCCGCGATGACGCCGGTCGGGACGTCGACGATGACGGACGGCCCGAGCTGCCAGGTCACGGCCGCCATCAGGCCGAGCGACGCCACCACCACGCCGTCGAGCAGCCCGCTCGCCACGCGCGATGCGCGCAGCCTCGCGATCAGCGGCTGGGTGGCCAGCACGAACACGAAGCCGGGCGCGAAGATCCCGATTGTGGCGAGCACGGCGCCCGGCCAGCCCTGCAGCAGGTAGCCGATGAAGGTCGCCGTCGTGAAGACCGGTCCGGGGGTTACCTGCCCGACGGTGATGGCGTCGATGAGCTGCTGCTCGGTCAGCCAGGCCCAGCGTTCCGTCAGGTCGGCGCGCAGGAACGCGACCAGCACGTAGCCGCTGCCGAACAGGATGGAGCCGACCTTCAGGAAGAACAGGGTCAGGCGCGCGAGCGTGACCGGGACGGCCGCGCCGGCGACCGCGGCGGCCGCGCCGGCCAGCGTCGTCGCCGCGCCCAGCGTCGCGAGCAGGCCGGCCACGGCCGCTCCCCGTGCGAGATGCGCCGACATGGCGACCAGGGCGCCGCTGCCCAGCAGCAGCAGCTCGTTGACGCCGGCCAGCGACAGGATGGCGACGGCGCCCCCGAGCAGGAGCTGCAGCGGACCGGTGATGGCGGCGCGGCCGAGCTTCCACACCGCCTGGACGATGACCGCGATGATGACCGGACCGATGCCGTACATCAGCCACGCCGCCTGCGGCGTGCTGCCGAAGCGGACGTACGCGTACGCGATCGCCCCGACCATCAGCGACGCCGGCAGGATGAAGCAGACGCCGGCGATGAGCAGCCCGCCCAGCCGGCCGCGCCTGAATCCCAGGTGGATCGCCATCTCGGTCGAGTTGGGACCCGGAATCAGGTGCGTGGCCGCGAGCAGGTCGAGGAACTCGGCGTCGGTCAGCCACCGCCGCCGGTCGACGACCTCGCTGCGCATCATGGCGATGTGGGCCGCCGGTCCGCCGAACGCCGTGACGCCGAGCCGGAGAAAGAGCGTTGCGAGCTGAACGAGGGTTCGCGACGGGGTCACGCGCGGGATCTTATCGGCAGTACGCACCTTCACGCATGGTCCGGGTTAATAACAGCCCGTGGTAGAAGTCGGTTCGCCGAGCCCTGCTGTTCAGGCCGCTTGGCGATGAGTAATTGAGCCGACGGGCGCCGGCGGTGTCCATTTGAGGCCCCAGGGACGCGTCAGACGCCCCCAGTGGTCGATCAGGCGGTCGATCAGGCGGAAAATCGCCGAAAAAGCCCGCCCCTGCAGGCTCCGGGGCGTACCGATGCCGGTCTGGCGCCGCAGGAGCATCCCGATGTTGCAGGCAGCCGCCTGGATCAGCACCCGCTTGCGGACATTCTCGTGACCGCGCACAAACACCCGACGCATGCCCCCCGTCTCATACATGTGCGCGAAAGTACGCTCCACCATCTCGCCCCGGCAGCGTTGCAGGCGACGACCCCGCCGCCCGTGCACACGCCGCCGGTTCGCATACAACGCCTGCTGCGCAGCACGCTTCGCCGGCGGCGTCTCTCCCGTCTTCTTGTCCTGCCAGACGCGCCGGCCGCGCTCGGGCTCCGATACGTAGCTCCGAACCCCGACCTCGCCGAGAGCCACCAGCGTCTCGTCGCTGTGATACCCCTTGTCAGCGACCAGCTCTTCGACCCCTCGACCGTCCGGCTGCACCAACTCCACCTGCTCGGCCGCCGCGGTCAGCGTCTCCGGCAGCGTGGCCGTATCGCCGTCCGATGCATCCTGCACCGTCACCGACACGATGGCCCCCGTCTCCATGTCGACCCCGTGCTCGACCTTGTGAGCCAAGTGCGTCCGGCCGTCCTTCATCTTCGCGATCTTCGCGTCCGGGTCCTGCGGCGATTGCCAGTCCTTGTTCGACGTCTTCTTGTTCTTGCGAGACCGGTCGAACCGAGCCAGATCCGCCCGCGTCGGGGTCTCCACCCCAGACGCCTCCGCCAAGCGCCGAAGGAACGCTTCGTAGCTTTCTCCCGTGTCCCGCCGCTCGATGCTCCGCATCGCCGCGTTCGCTTCCAGCGTCGTCGCATCGACGCCCACCGTCTTCCCCTTGACCAGACCCGCCGCCGACAACTGCTCGAGAACCCACGTGAATACCGCCTCGTGCGTCTCGTCGTCGATCAGACGACGCGTCCGCGACAGCGTCGAGTGGTCCGGCGCCGCCTCGGTCACATCCAGGTCCAGGAACGACCGCAGGCTCAGAGAGTCGGCCACCCGCCACGCAATCCCACGCTCCGAAGACAGACCCTCGAAGTAGCCGATGAACAGCATCCGGAAATACCGCCCAGGACGCAGGCTCGGCCGCCCCATCCGCGTCGCGTAGAACACCGCGCACAGCCCCTCGACGAACGCGTCGAACCCGGCCTCGTCCAGAACCCGGTTCAGACGCTCGAAGAACGGATGCCCCGCGTTCGTCGGCAAATCCGCCGTCGTCACCCACAGCGGCGCCCCTGGTCGCGCGGCCGGTTTCTTGCCCATCGCCATAGCTGTTCAGTCTACGGGCTCGATCGCGCCCAGGCCAGGCCCGTTCCCCGACTTTCACCACGGGCTGTTAAGATTCGGTCACTTGCGGCGGAAGTCATGCTGACGCTGCCGGAGTGACGGCGAGGTGCTCGCAAGGAGCAGGAAGTGACGAACATGGATGCCATCACGCGACGGACGTTCTTCGGTCGAGCGGCGGCGGGGGCCCTCGGGGCCGCGGCGGTAACGGCTGGTCTGCCCGGCTCGCGGCGCGCTCGTGCCCGGACCCAGCGCACGGCGGCGCCGAGCGGTCCTCGCGCCGACTGGCTGGCGTTGACCGACGAGGCGGTGCTCGAGCCGGAGCTGCCCATCATCGACCCGCACCACCATCTGTGGGATCGCCCGGGCAACCGCTACCTGCTGGAGGAGCTGCTCGGGGACACGAACACGCACAACGTCCGTCAGACCGTCTTCGTCGAGTGCAGCGCGATGTATCGGGCGGACGGTCCGGAGGAGCTCCGTGTCGTCGGCGAGACGGAGTTCGTGCAGGGCATCGCCGCCATGAGCGCGAGCGGCCAGTACGGTGAGACCCGGGTGGCGACCGGCATCGTGGGGTCGGCAAACCTGCGCCTCGGTGACCGCGTGGCGCCGGTGCTCGAGGCGCAGGTCGCCGCCAGCCCGCAGCGCTTCCGGGGCGTCCGCCATCGGGCGGCCTGGGCGGAGCCGCCCGTCGTGGCGCGGCGTCCGGCCGGTCCCGAGCATCTGCTCCTCGATCCCGAGTTCCGTCGTGGCTACGCGCACCTGCGCCCCTACGGGCTCACGTTCGAGGGCTGGGTCTATCACACGCACATCGCCGACCTGGCCGACCTCGCGGACGCGTTCCCCGACACGATCATCATCTTCAACCACCTCGGCGGGCCCATCGGGATCGGTCCCTACGCCGGACGCCGCGACGAGGTCTTCGAGGTCTGGAAGCCGGCGGTGACCGAGCTGGCCCAACGTCCGAACGTGGTGGCGAAGGTGGGCGGGATCCAGATGGTCGTGAACGGCAACGGCTGGCACGAGCGCGACCGGCCGCCGACCTCGGACGAGCTGCTCGAGGCCAACGGCGACTGGTATCGCCACATCATCGAGGCGTTCGGGCCGCGGCGCTGCATGTTCGAGAGCAACTTCCCGGTCGACAAGCTGTCGTGCTCGTACACCGTGCTGTGGAACCAGTTCAAGAAGCTGACGCGGGGGTTCTCGGCCGACGAGCGGGCGGCGATGTTCCACGACACCGCGTTGCGGGTCTACCGGCTCCCGCGGGTGTAGGTTGTCCGAGTCGACGACCCGACGGTCGCCGGCCGAGCCTGATCCCTCGGCAGCATGGACTCGGCTCTCGCGTTCGTGGTCTCGGGTGCGGTCTTCGGCCTGGCCGCAGGTTTCGCGCCGGGTCCGCTGCTGGCCCTCGTGCTGGCCCGAAGCGTGCGCTACGGCGCCCGCGAGGGCGTGAAGGTCGCGGTCGCGCCGCTCGTCTCCGACCCGCCGATCATTCTGCTGGCGGTGGTGATCTTCGCGCGGGTCGCTACCACGGACGCGATCCTCGGCGCCGTGGCGCTGGCGGGGGGCGGGTTCCTGGTCTATCTGGCGGTCGAGATTGTCCGCGCGCCGCCGGCGCCGGGCCGCGACCGGCCGGGTCGAGCCGGCTCGCTGCTGCGGGGCGTGGCCGCCAATCTGCTCAATCCGCATCCGTACCTGTTCTGGATGACGGTGGGTGCGCCCACCGTCATCAGCGCCCGCGCCGCCGGCGGCGCCGCGCCCGCGGGATTCCTGGCCGCGATGTACGGCTGCCTGATCGGCGCCAAGGTGCTCGTCGCGGTTGCCGGCGGGCAGGGCCGCGCGCACCTGGCGGGCCGATCCTACGTGTTCATCCTGCGCCTGCTGGCCGCAGCCCTGGCCGCCATCGGCCTGCTGTCGGTGTGGGACGGGCTCGGCTACCTCGGCGCCATCCAGACCGTCTGGCCGCGTTGCGTGCCGCCGTCGTAGAATGGCGGCATCATGATCAGGCTCCTGTCACTCGCCATCGCGATTGGCTGCGGCGTGCTGCTGGCCGCGCAGTCTCCACCTCTGCCCGAGGTCGATCGGTTCGGGCCCCAGGTGGGGGAGGCCGTCCCCGACTTCGCGCTGGTCGATCAGGCCGGGCGCACCCGGGACCTCGCGTCCGTCCTGGGACCGAACGGGGCGCTGCTCGTCTTCTCCCGCTCGGCCGTCTGGTGACCGTACTGCAAGACGCAGCTCGTGGAGCTGCAAGAGCGCTACGCCGACCTCACCGCGCAGGGCATCGGGTTGGCCGCCATCTTCTACGACCCGCCGGAGGCGATCCGCGAGTTCACGGAGGCCCGCGGCATCGAGTTCCCGGTGCTCTCCGATGTCGGCTCGGAGGTAATCCGGCGCTACGACATCCTGAACCGCGAGATCGCACCCGACGCGCAGTTCCGCGACTTCCGGCTGTACGGCATCCCGTATCCCGGCACGTTCGTGCTCGACGGCGCGGGCCGCGTCGTCGAGCGCTTCTTCGAGCAGCGCTACCAGGAACGGATCACGGCGGCGAGCATCGCGCTGCGGCTGGGCGAGCCCCTGGAGGGAACGTCGGCCGCCGGCACCGGGATGGACACCCGCCTGATCGCGGCGCGTGCCTACGCCAGCGACACGACGGTCGCGCCCGGCAACCGGTTCGCGCTCATGGTGGACGTCGAGCCCAAGCCGAACATGCACGTGTACGCCCCCGGCGACCATGTGTACCGCGTGATTCGGCTGCGCGTCGACGCGCCCGACTTCCTGCGGGTGCACCCGCTGACCTACCCGCCGTCGGAGCTCTACCACTACGAGCCGCTGGACGAGACCGTGCCGGTCTACCAGGAGCCGTTCCGCCTCGTGCAGGAGGTCACCGTGCCCCTGACCGAGGAGACGGCCGCGCTGTCCGCGGCGCCCGGCGGCAAGCTGGTGGTCGAGGGCACGCTCGAGTACCAGGTCTGCGACGACGAGGTGTGCTACATCCCCGCGGAGGCCCCGCTCCGCTGGGAGCTGGCCTGGCGCCCGCTGATTCGCGACTAGGAACCGCGGATGGAGGAGACGATCTACGTGCTCGACCGGATCACGGTGCGGCCGGGCCGCCTGCGCGACTACCAGGCGCGCCTGCGGGAGCGGTATCTCCCGGTGGCGCGGGCGCGTGGGATGACGCTGGTGGGGCAGTGGTTCACGCCGCCGGTGGAGCTGGACGACGCGCCCAACGAGCTGGTGCTGCTGTGGTCCCTGCCCGGCCCGGCGGGCTTCTGGGCGATGCGCCGGCGGGCCAGGGATCCGGAGGTCACCGCCTGGTGGGCGGAGAGCGACGCGCTGACGCTGGGGCGCGAGCGCCAGTACATGCTGCCCGGCGAGGTGGTCGAATGAGGGTCGTCACGATGCTCCACGTGGAGGGCGACCTCGACGAGCCGCGGGACGCGGCGATCCGGCGCGCCGTCGCCCGGGTGTCCGAGGAGGTGGCCGGCGTGCGCCGCAGCCATCTTGGCCGCCACTATCCCGGCACGGTCGGCGGCGGCGAGTACACCTGGGACGTGCTGTTCGACGGGCGCGACCCCGGTGCGCTGCACCAGGCCGCCGGCCTGGAGGCGCTGGTGGCCGCAGGCGCGTTGCGGCTGGACACCGTGGCCTTCGAGCCGCAGCACCTGGCGGTGCCCGACCCCGGCATCCGCGACTGCGTCAAGCGCACGCTCTTCCTGCGCGTGCTGCCCGACACGCCGCCCGACGCCCTCGCGCGCTTCGAGCACGACATGCTCGGCATGCCCCGCTACATCGACGCGATCCGCAACTGGGCGTTCAGCCGCGCCGACCCGGAGCTGCATCCGACGCCCTGGACGCACGTCTGGGAGCAGGAGTACCGGGAACTGCGGGGACTCCAGGTCGACTACATGCTCAGTCCCTACCACTGGGGCTTGGTCGACGGCTGGTACGACCCGGAGAGCCCGCAGCGAATCGTCGACACCCACCTGGCCCACGTCTACTGCCCGGCCGCGGCGACCATCCTGGGCTGGGACGCGTAGGCTGACGCGAGCGGCCCGACCCGTCCGGGCGTGTCCGGCGTGCCGTCGGACGGCCAACTGGTCAGGCCGCCCGCAACGTCCGATAAGAAGCCACGACGGTACGCAACGAGGCGGGAGGTGTGCAAGGTGTACAGATGGCGTTGATGTTGGCGTTCCTGTTCGGCGTGGCGATCGGGTTGGCGATCATGTACGGGCTCTGGGATCTGTGGTGGGCCGAGCAGGAGCTCCACGCGTTCAACCGGCCGCGCGGGCGCTGAACGGAAGGCCGCCGGCCGGCATTCGCCGACGGCTCCGTTGGTCTGCCGGAGTCCCGTCCCCGCCTACTGCTCGAGCTGCTCGAGCGCGGCCAGGAAGTCGCTCCAGGGCACCGGCTCCCCGTGCACCGGCGCCAGGGTCTCCACGTCGAGGCTCATGCGCTGCACCTGGGTGTGCAGGGCGCGCATCGACGGCAGTTGCGCCGGCTGCGGCGGCTCGTGCGTGTCGAACAGGGCCGCCTGGAACGCGATGCGCTCGGCCGGCAGATAGGCCATCAGCATGCCGGCGACGTGCCGCAGCGGCTGCACGTAGTAGACGCGCAGGATGCGCGAGTTGTCGGTGATGACGTAGTTCTCCTGGACCGCCTCGTAGTTGTAGCCCTCGGCCAGCTCGGTGGGCGGCCACTGCGAGACGATGTCCGGCTTGATCGTGCGCGGCTCGTAGGTCAGCACGTCGTGGTTCAGGAAGTCCAGGTTCAGGATGTGCGTGACGATGGTCGAGCCGACGTGCAGGTACGTGCGCAGCCCTCCGATGTGGTCGAAGTGCGGGTGCGACACGATCACCCAGCGGATGGGCTTGCCGGGGGCCAGCTCCGTGATCCGCTCGATCACCGCGAGGCTGCGCTCCTCGTCCCCGGGCGCCTCGAAGACGGCCACGAAGTTGTCGAACTCCACCATGTAGCTGTTGGCGGGGCCGCCGCCCAGCCGGTACACCCCGTCGGCGATCTCGTCGACCGTGACCTCGATGGACCAGTCGGCCTCGGCCACCGACGCCGGCACCGCGACCGGGTCGCCGCACTCGTTGGGCCGGATGTCCGCGAACGTCCCGCCGTAGGCGTTGTGGCCGGTGCTCTGGCGGTAGAACTGCCAGTTGTCGTCCCAGCCCTGGTGCGAGTGCCAGTCGGTCGGCCACTTGACGTTGCCGATCGGGACCTGGTTGGTGGACTCGTGCTCGATGTTGAAGTCGCCCAGCGCCGGGATGTTCACCGTCGTCTTGATGCGCTGAATCTGGTTGCGGGAGTTGATCGTGGCGTCCACCTTGTACTTGCCGAACATGGTGATCGCCACCACGTGCATCTTCTCCGGCGCCACCACGTTGCCGTCGCGGCCCTTCTCGATCTGCTCCCAGCGCCAGAACGCCACCGGGTTCGCGCCGGGCAGGCGGGCGGCCTTGAGGAACCCGTGGGGGTTCAGCCACATGTCGAGGCGGTACACCTCGGCGATCTCGGGGTGCACGGCCACCGGCGGCCCGTCGCCGTCCATGTGCCAGGAGTGCGCGCCGTTGGTGACGTGCGTCTGGCGCGTCTGCGCCTGCGTGGGCGTGCCGCTCTGCCAGCCGAGGCCGTACTTCCAGGACGCGGGCGCGAGGCCGGGCTGACGGTCGAAGGTCTCGACGCTGGTCTCGTTCTCCCAGTCGATGACGCGGGTGTAGTTGGCCAGTGCGTCGATGCGCGGCCAGTCGATGTTGTACGAGTTGTCGAAGGTCTGGCCCACGGCGCCGGCGAAGCCGTTGCCCGAGAACGCGATGCACCGCAGGTCGGCCTCGCCGATCTCCTCGGCGACCGCCGCGAGCAGCGGCGCCGGGTCGACGTAGCCAGGCGGGAACTCCTGAGCCGCCAACGGACCCGCAGCCAGCACGAGCAGAACGACACCGACAAGACGCTTCTTCATTTGGCTCACCTCGAGACGCGGCCATCGTACCACGCCGGATGCGGCTCAGCGGCGATGCGATTCGAGCGCGCGGACCAGCCACTCCCGCATCGCGTCGGCGGTGCAGCGCCAGCCCGGGTCCAGCATCAGGTCGTGCGCGATGTCCGGCAGCATCCGCATCTCGGCGCCGTAGGCCGCCGCCGTGCGCCGGATGTCGGCGGGGGAGACGATGTAGTCGCGCTCGGCGCCCAGCACCAGCAGCGGGGTCCTCCGCACGCGGGCCGCGTCGGGCCGCAGGTAGCCCAGCTCCATCAGCGCGCGGAACGATTCGCGCCCGAGCAGCGCCACGTAGCGGCGCAGCGCTTCCTCGTCGAGCTCCGGCGAGAAGAGGAAGCGGCGGGCGCGCGCAGGGGTGGCGAAGCCCCGCCCGGGATCCAGCGTCAGCAGCGACTCGATCGCCACCCACGGATTCCGCAGGCCCATCCGTGCCGCCTGGTCGCGGTTCCCGCCCGGCGGCCCCGGCGCCAGGAGCACCGCGGCCGGCGCGACGTGCCGCGCCAGGTACTGCTGCACGACCATGCCGCCCAGGGAGTGCCCGGCGACGACCGGCGCGCCCGGGAGGGCGGCCGCCACCCGCGCGACGTCGTCCACGTAGTCGGCAATGGACGTCCATCGCAGGCGTTCCCGCCCGCCGCTGCCGCCGTGGCCGCGCAGGCTCAACGCGTGCGCGTCGAAGCCGTGGTCGGCGAAGTAGTCGAGGAAGTGCTCGGCCCAGCACCAGGCGCCGTGCGCCGAGCCGTGGACGAACAGCAGCGGCGGACGCGCCGTGGGCAGGCTGCTCTTCCGCTCGATGACCTCCAGCTCGTGCTTCATGCGGGAGCCTTGCGCACCGTCGATCATATGGCGCGCGGGTTCAGTGCCGTCACGACGGATGCTGCGGCACCCTCGGCCCCCCGTCGCACGCGATGCGCGTCACGCGGGCGGGCCGCCGCCGGGCGTGGCCTGCGGCCGCGGCCGCCACAACACGCTGACGGCCCAGTCGACGTCGAGCCGCTCGCCCCGCCAGGCGGGGGTGGCCGTCTGCGGTCCTACCCGAATGCCCGCGCGCTCGAGCCGCGCAACCACCGGCGCCAGCGGCGAACCCGTCACCGCCGGCAACAGCGGCGCCTCCTCCAGCGGCCGGCCGTCGGGCCGCACGAAGCGCACATCGCCGGCCGCGCCGAGCGCCACGCGGAACCCGCCCTCGTGCACCGCCCGGTGATGCCGCCGGCACAGCAGGACGAGGTTGTCGAGCGCTGTCGCCCCGCCGTGCGCCCAGTGCTCCACGTGGTGCGCGTCGGCGCGCCGCGTCTGGCAGCCGGGAAAGCGGCAGTGCCCGTCCCGCGCCGCCAGCGCCCGGCGCAGCGCAGGCGAGATGGTCCGGGTCCGGCGGCCAACATTGAGCACCTCGCCGGCTGGGCCGTGGTGCATCGTGACGGTCGCGGCGTCGCACGCCAGACGCCGGGCCGTCTCCGCGGAGACGTGGATGCCGCCAGCCTCGTCGAGCACCGACTGGCCGCTGGCGGGGCCTGGACACGCGGATTGCCTGCGCGCCACCGGCCGCGCGGCAGGCTGCAGGGGCCCCGCAGCCGCAGGCGCTGGCCTCGCAGCCGACGGCGCCGGCCCGTTCGCGCCGCCTGCCGGGGCACAGGAGGCTTCATCCACGGTAGCGGACGCCGCCGCCGTGCACCGCCGCGGCGTTCCTGCGGGAACGTCCGGCGTGGCCGTCACGCGCCCCTCGACCCCGGCCGCGTCGGCGTCAACTCCGCGCCCGTCGGCCGTGACGGCGCTGTTGCCTGCAGCATTGTCGTCTGGAACGCTCTCGTCCGCCCCGCCGTCGTCCACCCGGCCACCCTCGGCCAGCGTGTCGGCGTCCACATGCACGACCACCTGATAGCGGTCGCCCGCCGTGCCCTTGTCCAGCCCGCCGGTCAGTGCGCACTCGGCCACCATGCCCAGTGCATCCGCCCGCCGCTGCGCGACGGTGGGAACCATCGCGTCCGCCGCGTCCCCGGCCGCGCCGACCGCCCCCGCCGACCGCGGGTGCCCGTCGCCGGCCGCTGCCGACCCGCCGGCGTTCGGGGCCGCCGCGTCGAGGGCCGCCTCCAGCGCCCGCCGCACCACGGCGCCCACCTCCGGCGTCAGCCGCCCGCGGACCACGACCATGCCGTCGTCGTCCACCCAGGTATCGAGCGCCCGCGACTCGTGCCGCTGCTGCTCCTCGGCCTGCTCGGCCGCGCGGTCCACCCGCCGCCACGTGCGGACCACCTGTTCGACGTGCGCCGCGGTGCCGGCCAAAGCCACGTCGAGCAGCGCCTGCTCGGTCTCGGGCGTGGCCACGCGGGTGACGGCGCGCAGCTTCGAGTAGGAGACGGCGCCGCGCCGCAGCGCGTCGCTCAGCTTCGGCAGCTCGGCCAGGGCGCGCGCCACGCGCACGTGCTCGCGGGCGGCGCCGGGCGCGAGACCGATGCGCCAGCTCAGCCAGGCCGCGCACGAGGCGAAGTCATCCCAGCCGCCGCCTGCGTCGAACTGGCGGATCAGGACCAGCAGCTCCCAGGTGGCGGCCTGGATGCGGGCGGCCAGCTCGGCGATGCGGTTGCCGAGAGTCTCGTTGTCGGGCGCCGGCGGGTCCGGCTGCGCGGGCTGGCCGGCCGCGGCAGGCGCAGGGAGAATCGGGGGCGGCGGCGGAGTGGTCCCGACCGTGGCGGGGCGCGGGTCAAGAGTCATGCCTCCATCATAACCCCCACTTTTTCAACGGCTTGCAAGGCTCCAGGCGGGCCGATCGGACGGCGCGGCAGCGTCGTTCCCTTGCGCGCCGGCTGCGTGTCTCCAGCGGCGGACCAGGACCGTCGGAGGGACACGTCCGGCGCCGGTCGGACTGCGGACCGTGCGGGCTCGAAAAAGGCTGTCAAGCGAAAAACGCATGCAGGGCGAAAAAAACACGGCAGTCACATGGTTGGCGCCGGCACGGCCGCACCGGACTCTCTTGCGAAGGCCTTCGCCTACGTACTCGGCAACAGCTCTAGAGCGGCGGGACGCGAATGGCGCACCTGGGGCCAGTCGCGCGGCTCAGTCGGCGGTCCAGCGTGAACAGGGGACAATCCAGCGTCTCGGCGAGCGCCACGTACCAGGCGTCGTAGCTGGTCAGGTTGCCGCGCAGCGCCCAGACGCGCTCGGCGAAGGGCGCGAACGGATACAACTCTACGTCGAGCTGCAGCAGGTTCCGCTGCGAGGCGGAGGCTTCGAGGCCGGAGACCTCGCCGGCGCGCTCCAGCCTGCGCAGGACGTTGGTGGCCTCCGCCAGGACCAGCTCCGGCCCGGCGAGGTGGCCTGCGGCGACCGCCGACTCGGCCCACTCGCCTTGGTGGCCGGAATCGATCAGCGCCGCCACGAGCACCGAGGCGTCCGCGACGACCGTCACCGTCTGTCGGCGTCACGCTCGCGGAGGATGCTGTCGGGACGGACGCGGGTCCCGGCGGCTGCCTTGCGCTCGCGAACCGCTTGCAGCCACTCGTCGACCGAGGGGCGGGACGCGAGGCGCATCAGCTCGGTACGCAGGAATCCCTGCATCGACTGATGCCGCCGCGCGGCCCGCACGGCAAGTTGGTCGCGAACCGCTTCGGGGACGTCCCGTATGGTGATCTGCACCGGCATGAAAGCACTATACCATCAACGACAGCATAGTGCAGTCAGCGGTGTCCTGTTCGTCGACGATTCACAGCTCGCGGACGCCATGGCTGCGCACCAGGAAGTACGCGGCCACCAGGACCAGCAGGCCGGCGTTGGCGGCGACGACGGTCTCGGTCGGGGCGTAGCGCGTCAGGGCGCCGCTGACCAGGCTGCCGAGCGGCAGGCCGCCGCGGAACGCCGTCAGGTAGATGCTCATCACGCGGCCGCGCAGCTCGTCGGGGACGGTGAGCTGCACGAGCGAGGCGGTCAGCGAGAAGACAATGAGGAGCGCGTTGCCGGCCAGGAACAGCAGCACGTAGCTCCAGGGGCCGACCGGCAGCGAGGCGAAGGTCGCGACGAGCACGCCGAACGCGGCCAGCACCTGCAGCAGCGTCAGCCCCATGCGCTCGAACTTCCCGAGCCAGGCGACGACGAGCGCGCCCGTGACGGCGCCGGCGCCCAGGGAGGTCATCATCTGGCTGAGCGTCTCCGGATCGCCTGCGAACACGGGCAGGAAGGCGCGCAGCGGGAGGCCCAGCGACGTGGTGGTGACGGCCAGGATGGTGAGCGCCAGCAGCGCGCCGCCTTGCCCCACGTAGGTGAGGCCGCCCTTCAGGTCTTCCGCCATCGTCTTGTTCCCCTCCCGGTTGGCCGGCTGCGCCTGCATCAGCGCGAGCACGACGATCACGACCAGGAAGGAGACGCTGTTGAGCCCGAAGCAGGCGGCCAGCCCGAGGCTGGTGAACACGAGGCCGCCGATGGCCGGGCCGATCGACTGCGCGAGGTTGAACTGGATGGAGTTGAGCGCCACGGCGTTCGGCAGCGTGTGGCGCGGGACGAGCGCGGGAATCAGCGACTGGAACGCCGGGCCGCCGAACGCCTGGGCCAGCCCGGTGACGAACGAGAGCGCCAGGATGTAGGCGAGGTGCACCGCGTCGAACAGCACGAGCAGCGTCAGGACGAGGGCGCACGCCATCTGCAGCATCTGCGACGCCATCAGCAGGTGGCGGCGGTCGTAGCGGTCGGCGGTCACGCCCCCGATCAGCGTGAACAGGAGCAGCGGGACGGCGCCCACGAAGGCGTCGAGCCCGAGGTAGAAGGCCGAGCCGGTCAGGTCGAAGATCAGCCACTGCTGCGCGAAGCGCTGCATCCACGTGCCGGCGGCCGAGGTGAACGCGGCCGTCCACAGGTTGCGGAACGCCGGATAGGTGAACGCGGCCCCGAGGCGCAGGAGGATGGCTGCCGCGGCCCCGGGCCGGGCTACCGGTTCGGCCACGGGATGTAGAGCCCTTCACCGATGAAGATGATGCTGGTCCAGAGTCCCTTGGACGCGCGGTAGAACACGAACGGGCCGATCCCGGCCAGCGGGGTCCAGATGGCGACCTGCTGGGCGGTGGAGAGCGACGTGAGGGTCTGCGTGAGCACGATGCCGACGGCGACCAGTCCGAGCGTCAGCCCGAGGTTCACGTAGACGGCCCCGAGCCACTGGCCGGGCTCGCGCTCGAACTTCTCGTCGCAGAACGAACACTGATCGTGCATCCGAAAGGCCGTGGCGAACAGCGGTCCGTAGCCGCAGCAGGGACAGCGCAGCCTGAATCCGCGCAGGAGACTGACGATGATCTCCCGTAGCATGGCGGCCGCTCCAGCCGTATCTTAGCAGGCCGCGGCGATACGTCCTCGGCCCCCCCGGCCGCAAATGGCCAGGACACGCCGCAAGGCGCGCACGGCGCGCCTCGGCGGGAGCGGCGCGGGGCAGTGGGGTCCCCGCAAGCGGACGCCGGGGGCTCGGGGCGCAGCCCCGTCTGAAGGAAGGCGCGCACGGCGCGCCTCGGCGGGAGCGGCGCGGGGCGAAGGGGTCCCCGCAAGCGGACGCCGGGGGCTTGGGGCGCAGCCCCATCTGGAGGAAGCCGCGCACGGCGCGCCTCGGCGGGAGCGGCGCGGGGCGCAGGGGCCCCGCGAGCGGACGCCGGGGGCTCGGGGCGCAGCCCCGTCTGTATCGCAGCTACCGGCGGGCTGCGCCGACCAGGGCCTCGTTGAGGAACGCGATGAACGGCGCCAGGCGCTCGAACTGGCGCAGGAGCGAGCCGTAGAAGCGGGGGCCGGTGGCGAAGTCCGCGGGGTGCTGCCGGCCGACCAGGAACTGCTTCAGCTTGAGGTACTCCGCAGCCGGATGGTCCTTGGGGAACGCCACCGGGACGCGCTTGAGACGCTCGCCGCTGATCTCGCCGAAGCTGCGGCGGAAGGCGGCCGACTCGACGATGCCGCGCAGGCGCTCGAAGTTGGCCGCCACGTGCTCGCGCAGGCGGTAGAGCTGCCGCGGCTCGGGCGCGTAGATGCCGCCGCCGACCAGCGTGTGGTCGCGGGCCACGTGCAGGTACATCCCGGCCCCGCCGTGCTTCGTCAGGGCCCGATGCGGAAAGACGGCGGCCACGTGCGTCTTGAGCGGGCTCTTGTCGGCCGAGAACCGGGTATCGCGGTAGACGCGGTACATCGACACCTTCGGCGCGGCGACGAGGTCGGGCGCAAAGCGCGGGAGGTCGGCCGCGAGCTGCTCGATGACGTCGATCATCGGCTGCCGCACGTGGCGTTCGTAGTCGGCCTTGCGGGCGCGGAACCACTCGCGGTCGTTGTTCTCCGCGAGCGCGTTCAGGAACGCCAACGTGTCGTCCGTGAAGCGCGGCGCCGGCATGTGGCGATGTCCTCCGAGGCGGGTGGCAGTATAGCAGCGGATGCGCGGCGCTCGGGGCGTCACTCCCGGGCAGCCGGCGGCGCGGCGACGAGGCGGACGCGCGGCGCCAGCGCCCAGTCGAACCGGTCGAGCCCCGTGCGGCCCAGCGCCTCCACGGCCGCGAGAACGCGGGCCGCCTGGACCAGCAGGTCGGCCACGTCGACCGCCTGGCAGCAGGGCGCGAAGGGCCGCAGGTACATCGTTCCCCGGCGCAGCATGTAGACGGCGCCGTGGTGGTTGCGGTTGCGGACGTGGTGCATCGCCACGCCGATCTGCAGGATGCCCTGGTACAGGCGCCGGACCTCGCGCCGCTCCGCCCGCCACAGCTCCTCGAGCGTCTCGTGCTGCTCGAACCAGGCGCCGCGGTTGAACTCGTCGATGCCCTGACGCAGCAGCCGAGGCGGGGTCTCCCGGCACTCCGAGCCCATCGCTCGAGATTATAGGCAGCCCAAGAGCGCGCAAAGGCGCGCACGGCGCGCCTCGGCGGAAGCGGCGCGGGGCGAAGGGGTCCCCGCAAGCGGACGCCGGGGGCTCGGGGCGCAGCCCCGTCTGATTGAAGCGATATAATCCGGTCCGGCTGCCGGATGCGCCACCTCTTCTACCTGCACGGCCTCGCGTCGTCGCCGCGGTCCTCCAAGGCCCGCTACCTCGCGGGCCGGCTGGCGGCGCACGGCCTCACCCTGCACTGTCCCGACCTCAACGAGCCCGATTTCGCCACGCTGACCACGACCCGGATGCTGCAGCAGGTCGCCGCCCGGCTGCGGCGGCTGCCCGCGGCCCCGGTCGTCCTGATCGGCTCGAGCCTGGGCGCGTTCGTGGCCCTGCACTTCGCGGAGCGGGCCGCGGGAGAGGCCCCGGCGCATCCCGTCGAGAAGCTCGTGCTGCTGGCGCCGGCCTTCGACTTCGGCAGGGCCGGCATGCCGGCGCTCGGCGCGGCGGGGCTCGCGCGCTGGCGGCGGGACGGCTGGCTGGAGATGCAGCACCATGCCTGCGGCGCGCCGCGCCGGGTGCACTACGCGCTGTACGACGACGCCGGCCGCTACGATTCGTTCGCGGTCCGGACGAGCGTGCCCACGCTGGTCTGCCACGGGCGGCGCGACGAGGTGGTCGACGCCGCGATGGTGGAGCGGTTCGCGGCCGGCAGGCCGCACGTGCGGCTGTTGATGCTCGACGACGACCATCAGCTCGGCGGCAGCCTCGAGCGCCTGTGGACGGAGACCGCGGGTTTCCTCGGGTTGGACAGCCCTGCATGAGCTCCCCGTTCGTTTCCATCATCATCCCGGTGCTGCACGACGCGCCGGAGCTCGCGCGGCTGCTCGACGCCCTGGCCGCCCAGGGCTTGGGCGACAGCGGAGGCGGCGCCGCGCGCGGCGAGGTGATCGTCGCCAACGGCGACGGCGGGGATTCCGGCATCGCGGCGCTGCGCCGGCGATCGGCGGGCGTGCGCTGGGTCACGAGCGACCCGGGCCGCGGACAGCAGATGAATGCGGGCGCGCGGCTCGCGCGGGGCGACTGGCTCCTCTTCCTGCACGCCGACACCTGTCCCGAGCCGGGCTGGCAGGCCGAGCTGGGACGCATCGCGCGCGATCCGGGCGCCGTCGGCGGGGCCCTGCGCTTCACGCTACGGTCCGCGGCGCGGCGGGCCCGGCTGCTGGAGCACGGCGTGGCGTGGCGGGTGCGCTGGCTGGGGCTGCCGTACGGCGATCAGGGGATCTTCGTGCGGCGCGACGTCTTCGAGCGGGTGGGAGGCTACCGGCCGCTGCCGCTCATGGAGGACGTCGATCTGGTGCGCCGCGTGGGGCGCCGGGGACGGATGGTCTATCCGCGCGCGCCGATCCGCGTGTCGCCCCGCCGCTGGGAGCGCGACGGCTGGGTGCGCCGCACCGCGGGCAACCTGCTGATCCTCGCGCTCTACGCCCTCGGCATCGCGCCGGAGCGGCTCGCGCGCGTCTACTACGGCGGCACCGGCCGGCGCGCGGGCCGGGACGCCAGCCGTCCGGGAGCCGGCGTATCGTGCCCTGGCTGATCCCGGCCTGCGGCGCGCTGCAGCTCCTGCTCCTGGTCGGCCTGTCCCGCCACGACGCGCGCGAGGCCGCGCTGCCGTTCCTGCTGCTCATGGGCGGCGCCGCCGTGACGTACTGCGCCGCGCTCGCCCTCCTGGCGCGGCGCCCGCACGGCTCGACCAGGCAGCTCGCGGGCTGCCTCGCGCTCTCGATAGCGTGGCGCGTGGTGCTCGCCGCCGGTCCGCCGCTGGCCTCCGACGACGTGTACCGCTACCTGTGGGACGGGCGGGTCCAGCAGCACGGCCACAGCCCGTACGCCGCGGCGCCCGACGACCCCGGGCTGGCGGGGCTGCACACCGGCCTGACGCGCCGCATCGATCCCGCCAGCGCGGTTCTGCCCACGGTCTATCCGCCGGCGGCGCAGTGGTTCTTTCGCGCGGTGACCACGGTGGACGAGTCGGTCGCGGCGCTCGTGGCCGCGGTGGTGGTCTGCGACCTGCTGACGATGCTGGTCCTGTGGCGGTGGCTCCTGTCGCTGGGCAGGAGCCCGTGGTGGGTGCTGGCCTACGCCTGGCACCCGCTGGTCGCGCTCGAGGGCGCGGGCGGCGGGCACGTCGACCTGGTGGGTACGCTGTTCGTGGTGACGGCGGCGTACGCCCTCCATGCGCGGCGCACGCTGATCGCCGCGACGGCGCTGGCCGTGGCGATCTGCGTCAAGTTCCTGCCGCTGGTGCTCGCGCCGCTGCTGTGGCGCCGCGTGCGGACGCGCGACGCCCTGGCCGCCGCCGGGACAATCCTGTTGCTCTACCTGCCGTTCCTGGAGGGGGCGTGGCTGCCGCCGCTGGGCTCGCTGGCCGTCTACGCGGCGCAGTGGCGCTTCAACGGACCGCTGTTCGCCGGGCTGGAGGCGGCGCTCGGGGTAGCCGGCGCCGTGGCCGTCACCATCGGGGCCGGCCTCGCCGTGGCCGTCCTGGCGCGGGCGCGCCTCCCGCGGGAGGCGCCGGAGGCGTGGGCCTGGCCCCTGGCGGCGACGCTGCTGCTCATGCCGACCGTCTACCCGTGGTACCTGGTCTGGCTGATACCCTTCTTCACGTCGCCCCGGACGTGGCCGCTCGTGCCGTGGAGTCTGGCCGTCGTCCTGACCTACGTCGTGTGGGATGCGCGCGCCCGCGGCGACGGCTGGGTGCTGCCCGCGTGGGTGGAGCCGGTCGAGTACACGCTGCTGGCCGGGGCAGGACTGCTGGTCTGGCTGGCCGTCCGGCGCCGGCGGTGGCTGCTCGCGGGGGGCCGTTCGGCGGCGGTGGCGCCCGCTCAGGCCGCCGATGCGGCAGCTCGCCAGAAACTCTGAGCGTTTGCGGCCGATCCCGACTATCCTGTCCGCCGTGGAAGCTTGGCCGCGGGGCGCCTGTCCCCGTCGGCCGCAAGGAGTCGACATGCACAAGCCTGTGAAATACATCGAGAAGGGGCTGTCGTACGCGGCCGCCGGGGCCTGGGTCGTCTACGACGGGGTGAACAGGCTGTACCAGCGGCCGTCGTTCACGCCGTCCTGGTCGGAAAGGCCGTTGCTCAAGTCGAGCGAGAAGGTCAAGCCGCCCCTGGGGTGGCCGCGCGAGACCGATTCGCTGTGTCCCAAGTGCGTGCGCGAGGCGCGGCAGGAGATTCTCGACGGCAAGAAGGACTACAAGATTCTCCTGAACGAGAAGGTGGGGGAGATCAAGGCGCAGATCATCGAGCGCGACGGCGAGATCGTGATGGTCAAGGAGTGTCCGCTCCACGGGCGCTTCGAGGACGTCATGGCGATCGACACCGAGTTCTTCCGCCACCTCGAGGAGTCGTTCCCGGGCAGCGACATCCGGGCGCACAACGACGAGAAGCTGCACAACCACGGCAGCAGCACCATCAAGTACGGGCGCGGCTCGGTGCTGACGATCGACCTGACCAACCGCTGCAACATGATGTGCGACCCGTGCTTCATGGACGCCAACCAGGTCGGGTTCGTGCACGAGCTGTCGTGGGACGACATCAAGACGCTGCTCGACAACGCGATCTCCATCAAGCCGAAGCGGCAGATGTCGGTGCAGTTCTCGGGCGGCGAGCCGACCATGTCGCCGTACTTCCTCGACGCGGTCCGCTACGCCCGCAAGGTGGGCTACAACAGCGTGCAGGCGGCCACCAACGGCATCGAGTTCGCCAAGAGCCTCGATTTCGCGAAGGCCGCCGCGGAAGCGGGGCTGCGCTACGCCTACCTGCAGTTCGACGGCATCGGCAACGCGGCCAACTCGCACCGCCTGGTCGGCAACCTCTTCGACGTCAAGCTGCAGGCCATCGAGCACCTGCACAAGGCGGGCGTCGACATCGTGCCCGTCATCACCATCCTCAACGGCATCAACAACGAGCAGGTCGGCCGCGTCGTGCAGTTCGCGCTCGACAACCCGAAGACCATCAGCTTCCTGTCGTTCCAGCCCGTATCGTTCACCGGCCGGGACGAGGAGATCACCGACGAGCGGCGCAAGGCGCAGCGCTACACGCTGTCGCACCTGGCGCACGACGTCAAGAACCAGACCGGCATCGGCGAGCCGGCGCGCGACTGGTTCCCGATCTCCTTCATGGGCACGTTCACCGACTGGGCGGACCTGGTGCACGGCCCGCAGGCCGACTGGGGACAGCTCAACTGCGGCTGCCACCCGAACTGCGGCGTCGGCATGGCCGTGATGATCGACAAGGAGACGAAGGAAGCGGTGCCGTTCACCGCCTTCGTCAACGGCGAGCGGCTGGCGAAGGACATCGCGCGGGTCAACGACGCCGCCGGCGGCCGGTTCCGCTCGGTGGTCGGGATGGCGCTGGCGCTGATGCGCAACTACGACTCGTTCCGGGCGCCGAAGCACTTCCGGCTGCTCGATCTGCTGCAGAAGTTCGACAAGACCTTCGGCGCGACCGGCAGGGACTACGGCAAGGTGTCGGGCGAACGGACGGAGGAGGACATCTCCAGGCGCCGCGCCGACCGCTGGAACTTCCTGTTCGTGGCCGGCATGTGGTTCCAGGACCTGTTCAACTACGACTTCCGGCGCACCGAGCGCTGCATCATCCCGTACGCGACGCAGGAGGGCGAGATCTCGTTCTGCGCGTACAACACGGGCATCGGCTGGCGGAACATCATCGAGAAGATGCACATGACGGCCACGCTCACCAGGTGGTACGACGAGCACGGCCGGCACGAGATCTTCGCCGGCGGCAAGCAGGTGGCGCTGGCGTCCACCGACCACAGCCTCGTCCTCGATCCGGCCGCGGTCGCCGCCGGCGCCCAGACCGACCTCGATGAGCAGGGGATTGCCAAGAACGCGCGGCAGGAGAAGCTGGCCGCTCGCGAGGCGGCGAAGCAGGGCAATGGCAATGGCAACGGCAACGGCGCCGACGGCCAGGATGCCGCCTATCACCGGCAGATGGAGCAGCTCTACCGCCAGCACGTGTTGAAGGAAGAGGCGCCTCCGGTGGTCCAGATCCAGGGTCTCAGGAAGGCCCGGCAGGACGAGCCTGTCGGCGTGAGCTAGACGGAGCGCCCCCCGGCCGGCACGGGGGGCGGCCATCCCGCAGTCTTGCCTACCGCCGATCCCCTCCCGCGGCCGGCCGTGCGTCCCGGCGCGGCATGGCGCATCGTCCTGGCGCTGGTCGTCCTCGTGCCGGTCCGGGCTGCGCTGCCGTCCGATGCCTTCGCGGCGCCGCAGGGGGACGACGCGCAGGCGCAGGCCGAGCCGCAGGCGGACGCGCTGGTCGAGGAGCTCGGCCACGCGCTCGGGATGACGCCGGCCGAGGTCGAGGCGCTGGGCCTGTCGCGCGCGGAGATGGAGAGCCTGCTCGCCGGGTTCACGGAGGAGACAGTGGTGGTCGGCACGCGGGCCCGGCCCCGCAGCGCCACCGCGTCGGCGGTCCCGGTGGACGTGCTGTCGGCCACGGACCTGGTTCGGCAGGGGGCGGGCGACCTGAAGGATCAACTGCGCACGGTCATCCCCTCGTTCGCCGTCAACACCCAGCCCATCCAGTCCGCATCGACGGTGGTCCGCCCCGCCATGCTCCGCAACCTGGCGCCGGACCACACGCTGGTCCTCGTCAACGGCAAGCGCCGCCACCGCTCCTCGGTCCTCGAGTGGCACGGCGGCAACGGCGTGGCCTACGGCTCGCAGGGGCCCGACATATCCGCGATCCCCGCGATTGCGCTGCGCCAGGTCGAGGTGCTGCGCGACGGCGCGGCGGCCCAGTACGGCTCCGACGCGATCGCGGGCGTGATGAACTTCCAGCTCAAGGACGCCGCGTCGGGCGGCGCCGTCGAGCTCAACACCGGCATGTACGGCGCCGGCGACGGAGAGGGCTTCCAGGTGGCCGGCAACGTCGGCCTGCCGCTCGGCGCGGCCGGGTTCGCCAACCTCAGCCTGGAGTACGGCGGCTCGAATACGACCGACCGGGCCGCGCCGCGCAACGACGCCATCGCGCTCGTCGCGGCCGGCAACACGCACGTGCGCTCCGAGCATCCGCAACGCTGGGGCGACCCGGACATCGACGACGACCTGAAGCTGTTCGGCAACTTCGGCTACGCGCTGCCCGGCGGCGTGGAGCTCTACGGCCACACGAACTACGCCAGCAAGACGGTGACCCAGGGCTTCTTCTTCCGGAACCCGAACACCCGGCTCGGCGTCTTCAGCATCGACAGCGGCCGCACGCTGCTCATCGGCGACGCGCTCGCGGCGGCCGGCGGCGGCTCGGCCAACTGCCCGACAGTGGCCGTGACCGACCACGTGCCGGACCCGGTCGCGCTGCAGCAGGTGTTCGACGACCCGAACTGCTTCTCGTTCCAGGAGGTCTTCCCCGGCGGCTTCACGCCGCAGATGGGAGGGACCGCGACGGACGCGTCGCTCGTCGGCGGCGTCCGCGGCCTGACTGCGAACGGCTTCAGGTGGGACCTGAGCGGCTCGCTCGGCGTGCACTGGAGCGAGCTGTTCATCTACGACACCGTCAACGCGTCGCTCGGCCCGGCCTCGCCCACCTCGTTCGACGTCGGCACGAACCGCCAGCGGGAGACCAACCTCCACTTCGACGTGTCGTACGCCGTCACCGACAGGGTCAACATCGCCGCGGGCGCGGAATGGCGCGACGAGCAGTTCCGGACGCAGCAGGGCGACCGCGAGGGGTGGCTGGTCGGTCCCTACGCGCGGCAGCTCTTCATGCCCGGCTCCAACGGCTTCTTCGCCTACGGACCGCGGCACGCGGGCACGTGGAGCCGCCACAACGTGGCGGCCTACGGCGACCTCGAGGTGACCGATCCCGACGACGCATGGACGCTGGGCGCGGCAATCCGCGTCGAGAACTTCGAGGACTTCGGGACGACGACGAACGGCAAGCTCTCGGGCCGTTTCCGCTTCGTGCGGGGCAGCGTGAGCACCGGGTTCCGGGCCCCGACCCCCGGCCAGCAGAACGGCTTCAACATCTCGAGCTGGTTCGACCCGACGGTCGGCGATCTGATCAACAACGCCGTCATCCCGTCGATCTCGGCGGCGGCGCAGTTGCGCGGCGGCCAGCCGCTGGCGCCGGAGGAGTCGGTCAACTACACCGCCGGCGTGGTGTTCGACACCGGCCCGTTCACGCTCACGGCCGACTACTTTCGCATCGACGTATCCGACCGGATCGGGATCACGAGCAACTTCTTCCTGACCGACGCGGAGATCGCCGGACTCGTGGCGGGAGGCTTCGAGGCCGCGGAGGCCGTGCGGAACTTCCGGTTCTTCACCAATGCGTTCGCCACGACGTCGCAGGGCATCGACGTCGTCTCGACCTACACGCCGCTCGCGTTGCGCGGGAACACCGTCATCAGCGGCGTCTTCAACCACACCGACACACGGGTGACCGACAACGCCAAGGGGCTGCTCGACGGCCGGCGGCTGGCCGAGTACGCCTACGCCCTCCCGCGAACCCGCTGGAACGTCGGGGTCACGCAGCGCCTCGGGCAGCGGGCGAGCCTGCTCGGCCGCCTCAGCTACTACAGCGGCTGGTACGACTACGACAGCGGGCACGGCGAGATCTTCACGCTCTCCGGGGGCCTGGCCCAGGGCTTCTTCGCCGGCCGGCCGATCGTCGACGTGGAGCTGAGCTTCGACCTCGGGCAGGGCACGACGCTGGCCGTCGGCGGCCAGAACGTCGCCAACACCTACTCGCAGGAGTCCGTGCTCGCGAACTGGGTGGGCGAGCGGTACAGCGAGTACACGCCGTGGGGCTACAGCGGCGCGTACTACTACGTGCGGCTCGGCTACGACTGGGGCGGGTGAGACCGCAGCGATTCGGAAGGAGACAGGACATGCAGCAGCGCATGCTCATGGCGGCGGCCGTACTGCTGGCGGGGGTCGGGATCGCATGGGTGGGACCGGCGTCGCTTGCGGCGCAGTCGTCCACGACGCCGCGCACGCCGTGGGGCGACCCCGATCTGCAGGGGCTGTGGACGAACACGACGACAACGCCGATGGAGCGGCCCGACGATCTGTCCGACCGGGAGACGCTGTCGAGCGAAGAGCTTGCGGCGCGGGACGCGGAGGTGGCCGAGGCGGTCAGCTTCGACAACATCAGCCGCAGCAACGTCGGCGCCTACAACGAGTTCTGGGTCGAGCGGGGCGCCCTGATTGCCCAGACATCACTCGTCGTCGATCCGCCCGACGGGAAGCTGCCGCTGCTGACCGAGCAGGCGCAGCGCAGGTCCGAGCAGTTCATGGCGCGCTGGCTCGCGCCGCCCGCATCGTGGGAGGACATGAACCTGTACGACCGCTGCATCACGCGCGGCCTGCCGGGCGCGATGATTCCGGGCTTCTACAACCACAACTACCTGATCCTGCAGACGCCGGACCACGTCGTGGTGCAGGTCGAGATGATCCACGACGCGCGCATCATTCCGCTGGCGGGCCGCCGGCAGGCGCAGTCGGGCATTCCGCAGTGGCTCGGGCAGTCGCGGGGGCGCTGGGAGGGCGACACCCTCGTGGTCGAGACCGCCGGGTTCGCGGCCAAGGGCGAGCAGCGGACCTCGCTCGGCGGCTTCTTCCTCACGTTCTCGGGCGGGCCGGGCTCGCGGCTCGTGGAGCGCTTCACGCGGCTTCCCGACGGCACGCTCGACTACCGTTTCACCGTCACCGACCCGACCATCGACACGCGCGAGTGGACGGCCGCCATCCCGATGCAGCCCTACGAGGAGCCGCTGTTCGAGTACGCCTGCCACGAGGGCAACTACGCGATGCCGAACATCCTCGCCGGCGCGCGGGCCGACGAGGCGGCGGCGGCCGCGCGCCAGGAGCGGTAGCTTCGCGGGTCGTAGTCGGTCGCGGCCGGCCGGCGACGCTTTGTTAAGCTTGTGCCGTCGCTCGGTTGCCCCGCGGAGGGTCTGAAGAAGATCATGTCCCGTTGCTTTCGTCTCGTGGCCGGCGTCGTGGTCCTCGCCCTCGGGTGCGCGGGCGCCGCCGGCGCCCAGCCGTTCAGCGGCGTCGTCGTTTTCGGCGACAGCCTCAGCGATTCCGGCAATCTCGCGCTGGCGCTGGAGCTGCCGGCCGGCCTCAGCCTGACCACCAACCCGGACCCGGTCGCGGCGGAGGTCGTCGCGGAGGCTCTCGGCCGGCCGGTGCTGCCGTCGCTGGCCGGCGGCACGAACTTCGCCTGGATAGGCGCGTGCGTGAACCCGGCCGGTCCCTGCCTGGGGGCGACGCCGAGCACCGCGGCGCAGATCGCGCAGCACCTGTCGGCGACCGGCGGACAGGCCGCGCCGGACGCGCTGTACAGCCTCTCGGGCGGCGCCAACGACGTCATCGCCGCGGTGGCGCGGGGGCCGGCCAGCGCGGCGGCCGACGCGGCGGCGGCCGGGGCCGCGTACGTGCGGCAGATCGGCTACCTGCAGGACGCGGGCGCCGGCTACGTGGTGGTCTACAACCTCCCGGATCTGGGCACCGTGCCGGCGTTTGCCGCGCACCCCGCCGCCCCCGCGCTGTCGGCGGCCACCGGCCTGTTCAACGACGCGCTGTCGGTGGGGCTCGGCACGCTGGGCGGCGGCGTCATTCCCATCGATGTCTTCGGCCTGTTCAACGAGCTGCGGGCCGAGCCCGAGCGCTATGACCTGACCGACGTCACCGGCGCCGCCTGCGCGCCGCCTGCCGCCCTGCCCTGTGGTCCCGCCGGCGCCGGCCTGCCGGGCGCCTACGCGCCGGGCGCCAACGCGGGCTGGCTGTTCGCCGACGGCCTGCATCCGACCGGCGTCGGGCATGCGATTCTCGCCGAGGTCGTGCTGTCGACGCTGGCCGCGCCCGTCGCCGTCTCGCTGGCGGGCGAGGGCGGCGTGCGGCTGGCAGACAACCACGGCACGGCGGTGTACCGCGAGCTGCTGTCGGATCTGCAATTCGGCTCCGCCGAGCGCAACCTGCGCGGGTACGTCACCGTGCAGTACGGGGAGCAGGACTTCGCCCTCGACTCGGTCATCGAGGCCGCCCGCGCGCGGGTCGTGACCGTCACCCTGGGCGCCAACCACCGCGCCGGCGAGCGCCTGGTGTGGGGCGGAGCGCTGACTTTCGGCACGCATGGCAACGAGGCTGCGGCCGTGCAGCTCGACACGCGCGGTGTGATCGGGTCGGCGCACGCCGCGTTGGACTTCGGCGGCGCCTACGTGCACGGCGCCGTCAGCGGCGGCGCGACCGACGTGGCGATCGGCCGCGACATCACCATTGGCCAGCCGGCCGGCCTGCCGGGCTTCTTCGCCGCCTTCGCCGGTGGGGCGGACGACGCGTCGGCCGGGGGCGTCATGCTCGGCCGGGCGGTCCGCACCGAAACCGGCTCGATCAACGTTCGCCAACTGGGCACCGAGGCCGGCGCCGGCTGGATGTTCGGTGCGCCGGCCGGCCTGCGCCACGGCCCCTTCGCGGGCGTGTCGTGGCTGCAGCAGGACATCCCGGGCTACGAGGAGGCACCCGGCACGTCGACCTCCATGCACTTCGCGGGCTTCGAGCGCGGGTCGCTGGTCAGCCGCGCGGGATACCAGATCATGGCCGCGCCGGACGCCTACGGGGGCGAGATCCGTCCGTTTGGCCGGGTCGCCTACAACGCGGAAGCCGAGGACGCCGCCATTCTCGTCACCGCCGGATCCAACCGCCTGCCGGGCCGCTTCACGATGCAGGGCTTCGTCCCGCCGGGCGAGTACTGGAGCGCGGACGTCGGGGTGAACGTGGCCATGGACGACCGCATCAACATCGGCGTTGCCTACACCGGCTACTTCAGCGAGCGGCGCGGCGCGCGCTACAGCTTCAGCGCGGGCGCGGGCATCGCCTTCTAGATGGGGCTGCGCCCCAAGCCCCGGGCGTTCGCTTGCGGGGGCCCCTTCGCCCCGCGCCGCTCCCGGCTTCAATCAGACGGGGCTGCGCCCCGAACCCCCGGCGTCCGCTTGCGGGGACCCCATAGCCCCGCGCCGCTACCGCCGAGGCGCGCTGTGCGCGCCTTGCGCAATTGCGCGGCGCGGGGTTCTATCCGCCGCGGGTGTGCATCTCGAGGTGGGGCTCGCGCTGCAGCTTCTCGAGGGGGATGAGCGGCTGGCGGTCGCCGGCGGCCAGCCGGAGCTCGGCGCCGCGGTCGTCGCGCCGCGTCCACACCGACTCGATCAGGCGGCGCAGCTCCCCGGCGGCCGCCCCGGCCCGCAGCGGCGCCCGCAGGTCCGTGCCCCGCAGCGCGTAGAGGCAGAGGTACCAGAGCCCGTCGGCCGTCAGCCGGCTGCGGTCGCATGCGCGGCAGAACGGCTCCGTCGTCGACGAGATGATGCCGAACGTCGTCCCGTCGTCGAGGCGGAAGCGATCGGCCGGGGCCGACGTCACCTCGTCGACCGGCGCAATCGGGCCGTAGCGCCGCGCGAGCGCCTCCAGGATGGCGGTCCGCGAGAACACGTCGGCGGCGGACCATTGCGTGGCCCCGCCCACGTCCATGTACTCGATGAACCTCACCTCGGCGCCCAGCTCCCGCCCGTACTCGAGGATGTCGACCAGCTCGTCGTCGTTGACGCCCCGGATGACGACGGTGTCGATCTTGACGACGTCGAAGTGCGCCGCCGCCTCGGCCAGACCGGCCCGCACGGCATCCAGCGCGTCGAAGCGCGTCAGCTCCCGGAAGCGGTCGGGCCGCAGCGTGTCCAGGCTGACCGTGATGCGGTGCAGGCCGGCCGCGCGCAGCGCCTCCGCCCGCTCGGGCAGCAGGACGCCGTTGGTCGTGAGCGCGAGATCCCGGATGGGCGACTTGGCGGCGAGCAGCCGGACGAGATCGGGCAGGTCGGTGCGCAGTAGCGGCTCGCCGCCGGTGATGCGCACCCGGTCGACGCCGGCGCCGGCGAAGACGTCGACCAGCAGGCCGATCTCTTCGAACGTCAGGATGTCCTGCCTGGGCAGCCAGACGTACTCCGCCTCCGGCATGCAGTACCCGCACCGCAGGTTGCAGCGGTCGGTCACCGAGATCCGCAGGCTGCGGAGCCGCCGCCCGAGCGTGTCGAGAACCGCCATCGTCTCCATTATGCACCCTGCGGGCCGCACCCGCGCGGCGAGCCGGGTCGGGCGACGGCAGCCAACGACGCCGGCAGCTATAATCTCAGGCAGCCAAGACCCAAGGCGCGCACAGCGCGCCTCGGCGGGAGCGGCGCGGGGCGAAGGGGCCCCCGCAAGCGGACGCCGGGGGTTCGGGGCGCAGCCCCGTCTGATGGAAGCTGCGCACAGCGCGCCTCGGCGGGAGCGGCGCGGGGCGAAGGGGCCCCCGCAAGCGGACGCCGGGGGTTCGGGGCGCAGCCCCGTCTGATGGAAGCTGCGCACAGCGCGCCTCGGCGGGAGCGGCGCGGGGCGAAGGGGCCCCGCAAGCGGACGCCGGGGGCTTGGGGCGCAGCCCCATCTGGAAGAGGCCGCGCAGCCCGGTCTGATTGAAGTTCGATGATCCCGGCCATTCGAGGTACCCGTGACATCCTGCCGGGCGAGAGCGAGCGCTGGCAGCGGGCCGAGCAGGTGATCCACGCCGTCTGCACCCGCTACGGCTACCACGAGATCCGCACCCCGGTCATCGAGCGCGAGGAGCTCTTCGCCAAGGGCACGGGCGAGACCACCGACATCGTCCAGAAGGAGATGTACGCGTTCGAGGACAAGGGCGGCGAGCGGGTCACGCTGCGGCCGGAGGCGACGCCCAGCATGGTGCGGGCCTTCGTCGAGCATGCGCTCGAGCAGCAGCTCCCGACGGTGAAGCTGTTCAGCCTCGGCCCGATGTTCCGCTACGAGCGACCCCAGAAGGGACGCTACCGGCAGTTCCACCAGCTCGACGTCGAGGTGTTCGGCATCACCGCCGCGGCGCTCGACGCCGAGGTGATCGAGATGGCCGCGGCGCTGGTGCGCGCGCTCGGCATCGAGGACGCCGAGCTGGTGATCAACTCGGTCGGGTGCCAGGACTGCCGGCCGGGGTTCAACGCGGCGCTGATCGCCGCGCTCGGCGAGCGGCTGGCCGCGCTGTGCGGCGACTGCCGCCGGCGCGCCGCCAGCAACCCGCTGCGCATATTCGATTGCAAGGTGCCGGCCTGCCAGCCGATCGTCGACGCGCTGCCGCATTCGACGGACCATCTGTGCGGCGGCTGCCGCGAGCACTTCGCGGCGACGACCTCGCAGTTGGCGGCGCTGGGGCTCGACTACCGCGTGTCGCACCGTCTGGTGCGCGGGCTCGACTACTACACGCGGACGACCTTCGAGGTGCTGAGCGGGCGGCTCGGCGCGCAGAACGCGCTGCTCGGGGGCGGGCGCTACGACGGGCTCGTCCGGCAACTGGGCGGCCCGGACCGGTCCGGCATCGGTTTCGCGGCCGGCCTGGAGCGGCTCGTGCTCGCGATGCCGGAGGGTGTCGAGGCCTGGTCGCCCGACGCGTTCGTCGTGGCGCTGGGCGACGCGGCGCGGCAGCCGGCGCACGTGCTGGCCCGCGACCTGCGCCACGCGGGCCTGGTCGCCCTCGTCGACTACGACGCGCGCTCGCTGCGGGCGCAGATGAAGCGGGCGGACCGGTCGGGGGCGCGGCGCGTCCTCATCCTGGGCGACGACGAGCTGGCGCGCGGCGAGGTGACGGTGAAGGACATGGGCTCGGGGGAGCAGGCGACCGTGGCCCGGTCGGAGGTCGTCGAGCGGCTGTCCCGCGGGCAGGCGACGTGAGAGGAGAGCAGGTGAGCGAGCGGTCCGAGGCGCTGGTACGAACCCATACCTGCGGCGAGTTGCGCGTGCAGGACATAGGCACGGAGGTGGTCCTGGCCGGCTGGGTGCACAAGGTCCGGGACCTCGGCGGGCTGACATTCGTCGATCTGCGCGACCGTGACGGCGTGACGCAGGTGGTGGCGCGCGAGGGCGACCCGGTCCACGCCGCGGTGAAGCGGCTGCGGGCCGAGTTCGTGGTGGCTGTCGCGGGCCCGGTGGAGCGCCGCTCGGAGGAGACGCTGAACCCGAAGATCGCCACGGGCGAGGTAGAGGTGGCCGTGCGCACGGTCACCGTGCTGAGCGAGGCGCGCACGCCGCCGTTCCAGATCGACGAGGAGACGCCGGTCTCCGAGGAGACCCGCCTCCGCTACCGCTACCTGGACCTCCGCCGCGCGCGCATGCGCGCCAACCTCGGGCTGCGCCATCGCGTCGCCATGGCCGTGCGGACCAGCCTCGACGCGGAGGGGTTCTGGGAGATCGAGACCCCGCTGCTCACCAAGTCCACGCCCGAGGGCGCGCGCGACTACCTGGTGCCGAGCCGGCTGCACGCCGGCCAGTTCTACGCGCTGCCGCAGTCGCCGCAGATCTTCAAGCAGATCCTGATGATCGGGGGCATGGATCGGTACTTCCAGATCGTCAAGTGCTTTCGCGACGAGGACCTGCGCGCGGACCGGCAGCCGGAGTTCACGCAGGTCGACATCGAGATGGCGTTCGCGAACGAAGACCGGGTCTTCGGCACGCTCGAGCGCCTCATGCAGGCCGTTTTCCGGCAGGTCGGCAAGGAGGTTCCGGCGCCGTTTCCGCGCCTCTCCTACGCCGCCGCCATGGAGCGCTACGGCAGCGACAAGCCCGACCTGCGCTTCGAGATGCCCGTGCAGGACGTCTCCGACGTCTTCCGCGACGGTGCGTTCAAGGTGTTTCGCGAGATCGTGGCCGGCGGCGGATCGGTGCGCGCCCTGGTGGTGCCGGGCGCCGGCCGCCAGTCGCGCGCGCAGATCGACAACCTGGTCGACGAGGCGCTGGCGCTGGGCGCCAAGGGGCTCGTCTGGGTGCGGCAGTCGCCTGCAGGGGAGATCCAGAGCTCCATCCTCAAGGCCGCGGGCCCGGAGGCGCTGGCGCGGGTCGTCGAGACCGCCGCGGCCGGGCCGGACGACCTGACGCTCATCGCGGCCGGCCAGGGCCACGAGGCGTCGATCCTGCTCGGCCAGTTCCGCCTGCGGCTGGCCCGGCGGGCCGGGTTGATCGACGAGGACCGCGTCGCGCTGAGCTGGGTCGTCGACTTCCCCCTGCTGGAGTGGAGCGAGACGGAGCAGCGCCTGGTGTCGATGCACCACCCCTTCACGTCGCCCCGGCCGGAGGACGTCGACAGCCTCGAGGACGATCCGGCGTCGGCGCGCGCGCGCGCGTACGACCTGGTGCTCAACGGCAACGAGATTGGCGGCGGCAGCATCCGAATCCACGACGCGGGCCTGCAGGCGCGCATCTTCCGGCTCCTGAAGATCGACGACGAGGAGGCCAGGGCGCGCTTCGGGTTCTTTCTCGACGCCCTGCAGTACGGCACGCCGCCGCACGGCGGCATCGCCCTCGGACTCGACCGGATCGTGGCGCTGCTGGCCGGCGAGTCGTCGATTCGCGACGTCATGGCGTTCCCGAAGACGGCGGGCGCCGTCGATCTGATGGCCGGATCGCCCTCCGCGGTCGACCGCCGGCAGCTCCGCGAGCTGCACCTCGATCGGTAACACGAGCGCCCGGCGGCGGTGCTTGACCGCCGCCGGGCGCTCGTGTTTACAATCGGCTGTTCGCCACGGAGACACGTTCATCGCAACACCTTCCTTCGCGAAGATCTCCATTCCCGACGAGGGCGTCGAGACGCTGTTCGGCTCCTACGACGAGAACCTGAGGAACCTCGAGAGTCTCTTCGACGTTCAGATCCGAACCGACGGACAGCAGTTGCTGGTCGAGGGTGCGCCGCCCGGCGTCGGCGCGGTCGAGCGGGTCATCGGCCAGCTCTCCGCCTTGGTGCGGGACGGGTACGAGCTGGCGGCCGGCGACGTGCAGCGCGCCGCGCGCCTGACCGCGGAGGACGAGGCCGTCGACCTGCGCGACTACTTCGTGCGGGCGCCGCTGCGGCCCTCGGGCCGCCGGCAGGTGCGTCCGAAGAGCGTGAACCAGCGGCGGTACCTGGACGCCATCGAGCGCTGCGACATCGTCCTGGGCGTGGGCCCGGCGGGCACGGGCAAGACCTACCTCGCCATGGCGGAGGCCGTGGCGTTCCTCACGTCCAAGCGGGTGACCCGCATCATCCTCGCCCGCCCGGCGGTCGAGGCCGGCGAGAAGCTGGGCTTCCTGCCCGGCGATCTGCAGGAGAAGGTCAACCCCTACCTGCGCCCGCTGTACGACGCGCTGTACGACATGCTCGATGCCGACCGGGTCGAGCGGCTGCTCGAGCGGGGCGTGATCGAAATTGCGCCCATCGCCTTCATGCGGGGGCGGACGCTCAACGACGCGTTCGTCATTCTCGACGAGGCGCAGAACACGACGAGCGAGCAGATGAAGATGTTCCTGACCCGCATGGGGTTCGGGTCGAAGGCGGTGATCACGGGCGACGTGACGCAGATCGACCTGCCGGCCGGCCGCGTCTCGGGGCTGGTCGAGGCGATTCGGGTCGTGCGCGCCATCGACGGGGTGGCGACGGTGCGCTTCGACGAACGCGACGTCGTCCGCCACCCCCTGGTTCAGGCGATCGTCAAGGCGTACGAGGACGCGACCACGGACGACCGGGACGGTCCGCGGCTTCCGTGACAACCAGGACCCGCTTGCGCGTCGCCGTCACCGACGGCCGCGGTCGGCCGCGGCCGTCGGGTGATCTGCCCGACTGGCTCGCGCGCGTCGCCCCGGCGGCCGCGAGCGGCGGGGAGATGGTCGTCGCGCTCGTGAGCGACGGCAAGATGCGCGCCCTGAACCGCCGGTTCCGCGGCATCGGGCGCCGCACCGACGTGCTGTCGTTCCCGGCCGACCGGGGTCCGCGCCTGCCCGGGGAGCCGCGCCGGCTGCTCGGCGACGTCGTCATCGCGACGGGCGTGGCCGCGAGGCAGGCCCGCGCCGCGGGGCACCCGGTCGACGTGGAGCTGCGCAAGCTGGCGCTGCACGGACTGCTGCATCTGCTGGGATACGACCACACGCGGGACAACGGCCGGATGGAGCGTTTCGAGCGGCGGCTGTGGCGCCGGGGCGGCCTGGCCGAGGGCGCGCCGTGATTCCCCTGCTGCTGTTCCTGCTCGCGTGCGCGGCGCTGTACGTCGGGACGGTGCAGACGGCGTTCAGCGTGCTGATGCGGCTGCCCCTGCGGCTGAACGCCGAGCGGCACGGCCAGCCCGGCCTGCTCGGGCACTACCTGGAGGAGCCGGCCCGCCTGTTCGTGACCGCGGGCGTGCTGCAGGCCGTCACCGTCGCGCTGGTCACCACGCTGGCGCTGCTGCTCGTCGAACCCGGCGGCCCCGGCGTGTGGCTGGGGTTCGCCGGCCTCGTCGCGTTCGCGCTGGCGTGCGGGCACGTGCTGCCGCTGCTCGTCGTGCGCCGGAGTCCCGAGCGGGTGCTGACGGTCCTGCTGCCGTCGTTCCACGCGGTGGCCAGCGTGCTGCGCCCGGTGACGGGCGCGCTGGCCGACCGGCTGAGCGGGGCCCGCCGCGACCGCCCGGACGCGCACGGGGCGGCGGCGGACGGGCAGGCCGGCGCGAACGACGCGGCGGAGAACGGGCTCGACTCCGAGATCGACGAGCGCGCGGAGCGGCAGCTCCTGCAGTCGGTGGTCGAGTTCGGCGACACGGTCGTGCGCGAGGTGATGACCCCGCGCCCCGACATCGTCGGGGTGCAGCCGGGTGCGACCCTGGCCGAGCTGCGCGACCTGTTCGTCGACCAGCAGTACTCCCGGCTGCCGGTCTATCAGGACGACCTCGACAACATTCTCGGCTTCGTCTTCGTCAAGGACCTCGTCGCCCTGTCGGACGCAGGCGCCGACGAGCGGGTGGTCGAGCGTCTCATGCGCCCGGTGTACAGCGTGCCGGAAGCCAAGCGCGTGGCGGCGCTCCTGAAGGAGTTCCAGCGGCAGCAGGTGCAGATTGCGATCGTGCACGACGAGTACGGCGGCACGGCCGGGGTGGTCACCATCGAGGATCTGCTCGAGGAGATCGTCGGCGAGATCCGCGACGAGTACGACGTCGAAGCCGAGCCGATCGTCGACGAGGGCGGCGGCAGCTACGTCTTCTCCGGCACCGTCGGGGTGGACGACATGGCCGAGCGGCTCGACGTGGAGGTCGAGCGGCAGGGCTTCGAAACGGTCGGCGGCTACCTGCTGGCGCGCCTCGGACGCGTGCCGCGCGTGGGCGAGATCCTGGTCGTCGACCGCGTCGACGTCGAGATCCTCGACGGCGAGGAGCGCCGCATCCAGCGCGTCCGGATGCGGCGCCGGCCCGAGCCCGCAAGCGCCGCGGCGCGGTGATGCGGGCCGGGTTCGCGTCGCTCATCGGTCGTCCCAACGCCGGCAAGTCGACGCTGCTGAACCTGTTCGTCGGGGCCAAGCTGGCCATCGTGTCGGACAAGCCGCAGACGACGCGGAATCGCATCGTCGGCGTCAGGAACGTCGCCGGCGAGCGCCCCGGCCAGGTGGTGTTCGTCGATACCCCCGGAATTCATCGCCCCCTGCACCGCATGAACGCGCGGATGGTCGATCTCGCGCTCGACACCATCCGCGACGTCGACGTCCTCGTGCTCGTGCTCGATGCGTCGGTCGGGACGGGGGCCGGGGACCGCTACGTGCTGGGGCTGGTCGAGCGGGCCAGCGTCCCCGTCGTGGCGGCGCTGAACAAGATCGACCTGATCGCCAAGCAGCGCCTGCTGCCGCTCATCGACTGGTACCGCCGGCAGCGGGAGTTCGCCGCGCTCGTGCCCGTGTCGGCCCGGACGGGCGACGGCTGCGAGCGCCTCCTGGCCGCGGTCCTCGAGGCGCTGCCGGCGGGCGAGCCGCTGTATCCCGACGACTACCTGACCGATCAGCCGGAGCGCGTGCTCGTGGCCGAGGCCGTGCGCGAGAAGCTGCTGCGGCACACGCGCGCCGAGCTGCCCTTCTCGACGGCGGTCGTGGTCGATCGCTTCGAGGACGCGGGCGAGGACGGGATCATGCGCGTGTTCTGCTCGATCCTCGTCGAGCGCAGCTCGCAGAAGGCCATCGTCATCGGCCGCCGCGGGTCGCTGCTCAGGCAGATCGGCACGGAGGCGCGCACGGACCTCGAGCGGTTCTTCGCGGCCAGGCTGTACCTGGATCTCCACGTGCGCGTGCGCGCCGGCTGGCGCGAGGACGAGCGGGTCCTCGACGACCTCGGCATGGTGCGGCGCCGCTGACGGGACCGGCGACGCGCTGTGGTACACTGAAGGGCTCTGGACCAGAAATAGTGGAACAACGACTGGACTCCTCCCGCCCGGGTCATTCCCATGCCGCCCCAGCGCAGAATCGACGTCGTTCTCGACTCGGTCAAGCGCCTGCAGCGGATAGGCGCGACCGCGAACCTGGTCAACCTGCTCCAGAAGCAGCATCCCGCCGACCTCGCTGAGGTCTTCGCCAGCCTGCCCGACCGCGGCCGCCGGTCCGTCTTCAACACGCTGCTGGGCCACAACGGCCGCCTGGCGATGGAGGCGCTCACCGAGCTGGACTCGGAGATAGCCGCCGCCATGCTGGTGGACTATCCGGCCGAGGAGCTGGCCCGGCTGTTCCAGGACCTGCCCTCGGACGACGCGGCCGCCCTGCTGGGCGAGCTGCCCGACGAGCTGTCGGCCGCCGTGCTCGAGTCGATGCGGCAGAAGGAATCGGGCGACGTCCAGCACCTGCTCGAGTACGACGACCAGACCGCCGGCCGCATCATGAACCCCAACGTCTTCGCGCTGGCCGAGGACCTGACGGCCGGCGAGGCGATTGCCGCGCTGCAGCAGTCGCGCGAGGTCGAGATGGTCTTCTATCTCTATCTCGTCGACGAGCGGCGGCACCTCGTCGGGGTCGTCTCGCTGCGGCGCCTGCTGCTGGTGGCGCCCGAGACGCCGCTCACGCGCATCGGGACGACCGATCTGGTCAGCGCGCGGGTCGACATGGACCAGGAGGAGGTCGCCGAGACGGTGGCGTCCTACAACCTGCTCGCGCTGCCGGTCGTCGACGAGCAGAACAAGCTGGTGGGGATCATCACGGTCGACGACGTCATCGACATCATCAAGGACGAGGCGACCGAGGACATCTACCGGATGGCCGGCATGTCGAGCGACGAGCACGTCTCTACCTCGGCGCGCGAAGCCTGGCGCAAGCGCCTGCCGTGGCTCGGCATCAACCTGCTGACGGCGATTCTGGCGGCGTTCGTCGTGCGCTACTACCAGTCCACCATCGACCAGGTCGTGGCGCTGGCGGCCTTCATGACGATCGTCGCCAGCATGGGCGGCAACGCGGCCACCCAGACGCTCACCGTGGTGGTGCGCGGCATCGCCCTCGGCGAGCTCACCTGGAGCAACTCCCGCAAGGTGCTGTGGAAGGAGGCGCTGGTCGGGCTGGGCAACGGCCTCCTGCTGGGGCTCGTGGGCGCGGGCGTGGCCTGGGCCGTGGTGGGCAACCCGTACTTCGGCGGCATCCTGGCGCTGGCCATGGTGGTCAACCTGCTGGTGGCCGCCGTCGCCGCCACCCTCATCCCGATTGCCCTGCGCGCGCTGAAGATCGACCCGGCGCTGGCGTCCGCCGTCTTCATCACCACGCTGACCGACATGTTCGGCTTCTTCGCCTTCCTGGGCCTCGCGACGCTCTTCCTGCGCTATCTCGACGTGGCCGCCTGACCGCCATACTGGCTCCATGCGCATCGCGACCTGGAACGTGAACGGCCTGAGGGCGCGCATGGGCCTGCTCCTGCACTGGCTGCAGCGCCGCGCGCCGGACGTGGTCGGCCTGCAGGAAGTGAAGGTGAGCGACGAGGAGTTTCCCCGCGCGGAGTTCGAGGCGCTCGGCTACCGCACGGTGGTCCACGGCCAGAAGGGCTGGAACGGCGTGGCGGTGCTCAGCCGCGCGCCGGCGGAGGTGGACACCCGGGGGCTGCCCGGCCGCGAGGACGACGGCGCGCGCCTGCTGCGCGTGCGGGTCGAGGGCCTCCACTTCGCCACGGTGTACTGCCCCAACGGCAAGACGCTCGACCATCCCGACTTCCCGCTGAAGCTCGCCTGGTTCGACGCGCTCCGCGACCACCTCGCGGGCATGGATCGGGACTCCGCCTTCGTCATCGGCGGCGACTTCAACATCGTGCCCGCGGCGCTGGACTGCTGGGAGGGCGAGGCCGCCGACGGCTCGATCTTCTGCACCGCCGAAGAGCGCGCCCGCTACCGGGCGCTCCTCGAGCTGGGGCTCACGGACCTGTTCCGCCACCTGCACCCGGACGAGCGGAAGTTCTCCTGGTGGGACTACCGGGGCGGCTGCTTCCACCGCGGCCTGGGCCTGCGCATCGACCTGCTGCTCGGCACCGCCGCCGTGGCGTCCCGGGTGCGCCGCGTCGAGATCGATCGCGAGTACCGCAAGAAGCAGGACGGCCACACCGTGTCCGACCACGCGCCGGTGCTCGCGGACCTGGACTGATTATCCCAGGCCGAATGCCTTCAGTCGATTGATCGTGAACCCGACGTGGAAACGACTGATGTTGTCGAGGAATGACGCGTTGTAATAGTCGTAGTCCCGGTAGTATCGCACGAAGAACCCGACTCCCTGCTCCTCGCTCACCAGGCAGGTCAGTTGCAGCACCATGGGCCTGTCCGGGAGCTCGATCCGCTTCTCCCTTCGCCACCCCCGGATATTGGCAGACAGGTCCAGGCGCCTGCACAGCCGAAGACTCCCGTAGGAGAAGCCGACGACACCATCCACACGCTTGTCCGGATAGAACTGTCGCAGGGGACGGAACATCCAGCGGTCCGGACTGTGCTCGTAACTCGCGCCGAGACGCCAACTGATGCCGGGGCGGCGGTAGATCGCCCAGTCGACACCGAATCGGACGTAGTTCACCGCGAAGTTTCCGTTGAGCCTGTCGGCCTGGATGAAGCCCCGCTCGAGGTCCGGCAGGCCTGCCGGCTCTTCGCCTTCCCAGCGTCGAAAGTGGTCGGCCACGGCGTGGTCCGCGGACTCGGGGTCCCGGTCGTAATCGACACAAGGCGCGTTCCGGCCCTCCACTCCGGTCCAAACGAACAGGCAACCGCTCTGGCCGTTCGAGTGATGCCCGACCTGAGCATAGACGTTCCACAACTTGTCGTCGCCCTGCCGGAACAACCACTGAACGTTGACGCGGGGCATGAACGAGGGCGCCGGTATGGGCGTCGATTCCCGCTTCAACATGCGCAGGCGGACGGCGGGCGTGATGGAAACGCACGGCCGAAATATGTTCCGCAAGGCGGCCATTACGTCCGGCGACGTGTTGCGGCATTGCGCCCCGAAGGCGAGGATGAAGTGCGGAAAGATATCCGCCTCGAGCAGGTGGGGGAACGTGCTCTGGGGGCCCTGGCTTCCAAAGTCGTCCTGGAGAGTCCAGAAGAGGTCCGTGCCTTCGAGAAACGGCGGGGGCTCCAGCCAGTTCAGAAGACTGGTGGAATCCTGTGCGTTGACTTTCGCGAAGGACCCGAGCGTGATCAGTGCGACCAATGCCACCACACGCCGAATCGGCATTACCGAGCGTCTCCCATGAAGTGACCGCCTCGCTATCGCACGGTCATCGGCCTCCGGCGCAGTTGCGCGGCGACCTCCTTCGGCACGATGGTCTTGCCGATCGGCATCAGCGACATGCCGGCCAGCTTGAGGTGCTGAATGCCGAACGGGATGCCGATCACCGTCAGGCAGATGCCTATGCCGGTCACGATGTGACCCAGCGCAAGCCACCAGCCTGCCAGCAGCAGCCATATGATGTTGCCCACCAGGCCGGCGTCTCCGGTTCCCACGTCGTCCCTTCCCGTCACCAGCACCCGCGGCACGGCCTCGTTCCCGAACGGAAGCAGCGTGAAGCCGGCGATGACGAAGCACGACCGGCCCCAGGGGATGCCGATCACGGTCAGGTACATGACACTGCTGTCCCACGGGATTTCTAATTTAGGCGGCTTGAACCTTCTATGTCTGTTAGAATGGTTTTGCCACAAATCATTCAAAACACAGGAGATCCAAGCCGTGGCCCATCATAACACAGTCTTCGGGCAGTTTCTCGCGTTGCTTCCGCGACATGAATTCGACGCCGAGTCGCGCGAGCATCAGCGCGGCCAGCGCCTGCGGGTGATGAGCCGCTGGGCGCAGTTCGTCGCGCTCGGGCTGGGCCAGGTGACGGGCCGGCAGAGCCTGCGCGACATCGTGGCCAACCTGCAGGTCCAATCCAGCAAGCTCTATCACCTGGGCGTGCGGACCGTCAGTCGTTCCTCGTTGGCACGGGTCAACGCCGAGCAGCCGTATACGCTCTACGAGGCGGTGTTCTCCCGTCTGCTGAGCCGCTGTCAGCAGCAGGCGCCGGGCCACCGCTTCCGCTTCAAGCACAAGCTGTATGCGGTCGATGCATCGACTATCGACCTGTGCCTGGCCCTCTTCCCGTGGGCCACGTTTCGCCGCACGAAAGCCGCGGTCAAGCTGCATGTCGGGCTCGACCAGGCGGGCCAGTTGCCGAGCTTCGTCAGCCTCACCGAAGGCAAGCGCGGCGACGTGACCGTCGCCCGCACGTGGCGGTTTCCGGCCGGCAGCGTGGTCGTGGCCGACCGTGCGTATCTCGATTTCAAGTGGCTGCATCAATTGCAGACCCGTTCGGTGACGTTCGTCACCCGCCTCAAGCGGGGCGTGCGCTACCGGGTCACCCACGAGCACGACTTTCGGCCGGAGACCGGCGTGCTCGCCGACCAGCGGATCGAACTGACGAGCGCCCGCAGCGGCAAGGCCTACCCCGACCCGTTGCGCCGGGTGGTCTACCGCGACCCGCAGACGAAGAACCGCTACGTGTTCGTGACCAACAACACCACCTGGGTCGCCAAGACGATCGCCGACATCTACAAGTCTCGCTGGCAGATCGAGCTGTTCTTCAAGTGGATCAAGCAGCATCTGAAGGTCAAGCGCTTCATCGGCCGGTCGAAGAACGCCGTCTGGACCCAACTGTGGATCGCCACCTGCATGTACTTGCTGCTGGCCTATCTCAAATTCGTCCTGCGGCTGCGCTGGAGCCTCAATCAGATGCTCCAGGTGCTGCAGCTCAACATCTTCGAACGTCGACCACTACACGAACTGTTCACCACACACGCGCCGCCAGACCCCGACCGTCCGCAACTGGCACTCGCGTGGACCTGAAACTGTGGGACACTAGTGATCAATTGCAGACCCGTTCGGTGACGTTCGTCACCCGCCTCAAGCGGGGCGTGCGCTACCGGGTCACCCACGAGCACGACTTTCGGCCGGAGACCGGCGTGCTCGCCGACCAGCGGATCGAACTGACGAGCGCCCGCAGCGGCAAGGCCTACCCCGACCCGTTGCGCCGGGTGGTCTACCGCGACCCGCAGACGAAGAACCGCTACGTGTTCGTGACCAACAACACCACCTGGGTCGCCAAGACGATCGCCGACATCTACAAGTCTCGCTGGCAGATCGAGCTGTTCTTCAAGTGGATCAAGCAGCATCTGAAGGTCAAGCGCTTCATCGGCCGGTCGAAGAACGCCGTCTGGACCCAACTGTGGATCGCCACCTGCATGTACTTGCTGCTGGCCTATCTCAAATTCGTCCTGCGGCTGCGCTGGAGCCTCAATCAGATGCTCCAGGTGCTGCAGCTCAACATCTTCGAACGTCGACCACTACACGAACTGTTCACCACACACGCGCCGCCAGACCCCGACCGTCCGCAACTGGCACTCGCGTGGACCTGAAACTGTGGGACACTAGTGGGTACATGATCACCCCGGCGATGACCCAGCCGAGGCTCATCCAGATGCCGCCGAGCAGTATCCAGATGATGTTGCCTATGGTGCTCATCGGTTCCCCTCGGTGTGTCTCCGCGTCCCGTGTCCAGGAAATCCTCCGGCCCCGGCGCTCGTGCTGCCTCCCCGCGTGTCCCGCTCCGTTGTCGGCCGTCGCGGCGAGCACGACGCCGGCGCCCACTGGCCAGGGACGGCCGCGGCACTGTTATAGTACCTGGTCGGCGGGGCGATCCGCTGTCGCCTGCGGCCCGCGTCCGCACCGGGCAGTCGGTCTCGGCGCCTCGCCGGGGAGCAGCAGACATGGAAGCGCAAGTCACCGCACTCGAGCCGGCGCGCGTCGCCTTCGTGCGCCACATGGGTTCCTATGCCGAGGTCGGTCCCACCTGGGAGCGGCTCTTCGCGTGGGCCGGCCGCGCCGGCCTGCTGGGACCGGACACCCGGACGTTCGCGCTCTGTCACGACGACCCGGATACGACGCCGCCGGAGAAGCTGCGCTACGACGCCTGCATCGTCGTCGGGCCCGACGTGCAGGGGGGAGACGGCGTCGAGGTTCAGGAGGTCGCCGGCGGCCGCTACGCCGTCGCGACCCATCGCGGCTCCTACGCGAAGCTCGCCGAGACGTATGGCGGGCTGATACAGGAGTGGATGCCCGCCAACGGGCTCGAGGTGGCGGAAGAACGTCCGTGCGTGGAGGTCTACCGCAACAACCCGCAGCAGACGCCGGAGGACGAGCTCCTGACCGACGTGCACATCCCGATCCGCGGATGAGCGCGATCGTCCGGGCCGCATCGCCCGACGACGCGGCGGCCATCGCCGACGTGCACGTGGCGAGCCTGCGCGCGTCGTGCAGCGACCTGCTCCCGACACACCTGACGCCCCTACTGCTCCCGCCGCCGGACGCCGCACCGCGCGCCCTGGCGTGGAGGCGCTGGCTCGGGCGCCGGCGGACCAGCACGTTCGTGGCGCTCGTCGGCGCGACGGTCACGGGCTTCTGCACGTTGCAGCCGGCGCCGGACGAGAGCGGCGGCGGCGCGGGTGAGATCGCGAGCTTCTACGTGCTGCCGGCCGAGTGGCGGCGCGGCACCGGACGCCGGCTGGGCGAGCGGGCCGTGGCCGAAGCCCGCGCGCGCGGGTTCGGGGAGATCGTGCTCTGGGTCCTGGAGACCAACGCGCGGGCGCGGAGTTTCTACGAGGCGCTGGGTTTCCACCCCGACGGCGAGTCGCGGGTTTTCCTAGACCTAGAGCGTCCCTACGCCTCTTGGCGCGAGCTCCGCTACCGGCGGCGGGCCGCGTAGCTGCCGACTGCCGGCGCTTGCGGCGGACTCCCGGGCCGCTTCAGCCGAGCGCCAGCGATGCGTTGCGGACGTCCGTGACGAGCATGTGGGCCGGGGTGTGGGTGATTGCGATGGGCGGGCGCGCCGCGCGCAACGCCACCTGCGGGGTCACGCCGCAGGCCCAGAAGACCGGCAGCTCGCCGGCGGCGATCATCGGATCGTCGCCCTGCCACGCGCGCTCGACGTTCTCGATCCCGATGCGTTCCGGCATGCCGAGATGGACCGGCGCGCCGTGCACGCGCGGGTAGCGGCTCGTAATCTGCACCGCCTTGATGGCGTTGGCCGGCGTAAAGGGCCGCATCGACACGACCATGCGGCCGCCGAACCGGCCGGCCGGCGCGCACTCGATGTCGGTCAGGTACATCGGGCACACGCTGCCGTCGTGCCAGTGACGGACGGGGAGACCGGCGTCGACGAGGGCCTCCTCGAACGAGAAGGAGCAGCCGAGCGCGAACGCCACGAAGTCGTCCCGCCACAGATCGCCGATGCTCGCCACGTCCCTGTCGACCGCGCCGTTGCGGAAGACCCGATAGCTCGGGACGTCCGTGCGCAGGTCGAGGTCTTCGGCGAGCTCCGGCAGGCGCGGGCTGCCCGGCTCGGACATCGCCAGCAGCGGGCAGGGCTTGGGATTCCGCTGGCAGAAGCGGGCGAACTCGTCGGCGCAGGCCGCTGGCAGAATGACTACGTTGGCCTGGACGCAGCCTCTGGCCAGCCCTCCCGTCTGGCCGCGATACTGGCCGGCGCGGATTCGGCGCCGGACCTCAACGGGGTCCGCGGTATTCCATTCGAGGTGAGGCCCGCGCGCGAGCTCGACGGGGCGACCTGCCGTCACCTTCACGACCTGCTCCGCAAGCTACCGCCGCACATCACCCAGCAGCCGCCGCGCCTCGCACAAGGCCGGATAGTCGGATGCGTACACCCCGCGATAGCTCTCCGGGAGCACTTCCGAGACGGCGACGCCGACGGCGTCCATGAGAAGCTGCCGGTTGCCCTGGCTGGCCTGCAGGAGGTCGGCGCCCCGCAGGGGGCGGCCGACGGTGACGTTGGCGCGGACGGGCTGCAGGCCGGGTTCGCCGATCGGGAACAGCTCGTCCGTACCGGTGATGCCGATGGGCAGCACCCGGGCGTCGCAGGCCTCCAGGTAGCGGGCGCCGGCCGCCAGCATGCGCTGCAACGTGCCCTGGCGGCTGCGGGTCCCTTCGCCGAAGACCAGCAGGGCGTCCCCCTGCTGGAGTCGTTCGTGGGCCGCGGCAATGGACTGGCGGGCGGCGCGGGCGACATCTCTCGCATTCATCGTCGCCTCGCCGGTCGACAGGACGTGGCTCTGCGGCGTGCGGACGGTGCCGAAGCAGAGGCTCGAGAAGTGGCGGCGGCGGTTGGTGTACACCTTCGGGCCGGCGACGGCGGTGAGCCGGTCCGCCAGCTCGGACGCGGGGGAGCGCTTGACGAGGATCTCGACGAGATTGGCGTCCGCGTACGACAGGTGGTTCGAGAACAGGACGACGGGCTCGTCGCGGACGGCCTCGAGATTGGCGGTGCCGGACAGCGTGCAGTCGGGGTGGAGGAGCTTGGCCGCGAGGACGTGGTGCATTCTTCGCGCCAGGGGATCCGGCGGATAGTACCCCCACGCGCTGTCGCCGTCCGCGAGGCGGTCGAGCAGGCGCGACACGGCGGCGGGTCCGGCGGCTGTTATCTCGTGCTCGAGCGAGCGGTGTATGTCGTCCGTCTCGATCAGGTCCTGACCCGCGAGGAACGTGGCGATGGTGGAGACCAGGCAGCTCGGGCTGGGGTTGCGCCGGGTCGTGACTCGCTCCATGTCTCCTCTATCGGCCGATGGCGATCAGCTCGTCCTCCGTGCGGATGTACCAGCGTCCGTCGACGAGCGCGGGCGAGGCCAGCGTGCGGGCGCCGATGTCGTTGGTGTGGAGGAGCTCGAAGTCCGGTCCGGCCCGGACGACGAAGGTGGTGCCGTTGTCGTTGGTGAAGAACACCTTGCCGTCCACCGCCACGGGCGAGGCGGAGAATCCCTCGCGCATGGCGCGGCCGAGCCGTTGCTGCCACTGCACGGCGCCGGTGGCGGCGTCGAAGCAGGTGACGATGCTCGCCATGTCGTTGATGGTGTACAGGTAGCCGTCGTAGGCGATCGGCGAGGGAACGAACGGTGATCCGCGCGGCGTCGACCAGGCGACGTGGGTGCGGGTGACGTCGCCCCGCCCGCCGGGGCGGATCGCCAGCGTGGGACCCGCGCGGCCCGAGGTGCAGAAGACGAGGCCGGCCGCGACCACCGGGGTCGGGATGACCTCGAACCGGTTGCCGTCGCAGCTCCACAGCTCGCCGCCGCTGGCGGGGTCGTAGGCGCGGACCGTGTGCTGGCTGCTGACGACGATCTCGTCGCGGTCGCCGACGCGGATGGCCACCGGCGTGCCCCAGCCGACGCTGGCGTCGCGCGCGGTGCGCCATACCCGGGCGCCTGTGGCCGTGTCGTACGCGGCGACGAATCCGCCCCCGCGCTGGTCCTGATAGAGGATGAGGCGGCCGCGGTAGAGCAGCGGCGATCCGGCCGGCCCGTGGTAGTTGGCGACCCGGCCGATCTCCGTGTGCCAGAGCAGGCGTCCCTCGAAGTCGAGGGCCACTAGGCCGCGTCCGCCGAGCGACGCGTACACCCGCTCGCCGTCGGTCACCGGCGTGGCGGACGCCGGCCCGTTCTTGCGGTGCACCGATTCGCGCGGCCCGGGCGCCACCTCGGTCTCCCAGAGCAGGGCTCCGTCGCTGCGCCGGTAGGCGAGCACGAACAGGCGGCGGCCGGCGTCGCGTCCGGTGGTCAGGAAGATGTGGTCGTCCCACACGATGGGCGAGGAGTTGCCGCTGCCGGGGACCGGCGCCCGCCAGACGACGTTGTCGGTGGCGCTCCAGCGGTCGGGGTAGCCGGCGTCGCCGACGAGGCCCTGGCCGGAGGGGCCGCGCCACCGCGGCCAGTAGCCGGCGCCTTCGCCCTCGACGGCGATCATGCGGACGGCGGTCGGCGGCTGCGCCTGGCCGCCGCTCGGCGCCGCCGCCCACAGGACGGCGCACGCGACCAGGCCGACAACGAGCGTCGATCGGTGACTCTGCATCGGTTTCCTCCTTCAGATGGGGCTACGCCCCAAGCCCCCGGCGTTCGTTTGCGGGGGCCCCATAGCCCCGCGCCACTCCCGCCGAGGCGCGCTGTGCGCGCCTTGCGGAGTCTGCGTGGTTCTGTCGGGCAGACTCCGCTGCATCAGACGGGCTTGCCGCGAACGCCGTCGTTTGCGGGGGCCCTTTAGCCCCGCGCCACTTCCGCCCCAACTCCCGCCGACGCGCGCCGTGCGCGCCCTTGCGGAGTCTGCCGGCGCGGACGTCTCGCGGTCCCGCCGCCGGATGCTGACGATAGAATAGTGTCGGGCTCGGCTCTGGAACAATGCCGCTGTATACGGCCGACGCACTGATCCTGCGCACCTACAAGCTGGGCGAGGCGGATCGGATCGTCGTCTTCCTCACCAGCGATCGCGGCAAGCGGCGCGGCGTCGCCAGGGGCGCGCGGCGGATGCGGTCGCGCTTTTCCGGCGGGCTGGAGGCGTTCACCCGGGCGCGGGTCGCCTACTTCGAGCGCGAGCACCGGGATCTGGTCCGGCTCACCTACGTGGAGCCGGTGCTGTCGCCGCTGGCCAGCGGCAGCGCGGAGGTGCTCGAGCACGCCGGCTACTTCGCCGAGCTGATCGACGAGTGGGCGCCCGAGGGCGACCCGAGCGAGCGCCTGTTCCGGCTCGGCGCCACGGTCATGGCCGCGCTCGCGTCGGGCGTCCCGGCCGGGCCCGCCGCGCGCTACTTCGAGTACTGGCTGCTGCGCCTGCAGGGCGTCTATCCGTCGCTCGCCGCCTGCCACGAATGCGGGGCCGCGCTGGGCGACCGGGGCGCGCAGGTGACCGCGCCGTACGGCGTGTGCGTCTGTCGCGACTGCGGCCCGCCCGGCGGCGGCGGCGACCTGTCACCGGCCGCGCTCGCGTTCCTGAGCGCCGCGGCGAAGCGGCCGCCGGAGCAGCTCGGCGAGGTCGATCTGCCCCCGCGCGCCGCGCGCGAGCTGGCCGCGGTCCACCGGCTGCTCATCGCCGCCAATCTCCAGAAGGAGCTGCGCTCGCTGCGCGTGCTGCGGGAGCTGCACGCCGGCGGCGCCTGAGCCGCGCCGGTACCTGCCGCCGGCGCGCCCTCGTCGCGCCTTGCCGGCCGTGCGCCTGGCCGCTCTCGGTGCGACGCGGGGTTTCACCACGGGCTGCTATGCTCTGGCGACGGACGGGCGTGGAGATCCGACTATGAGAACGCCAGGGTTCACGATACGCTTGCTGCTTGCCGGCGTCGGTCTGGCCGCGTTGCTGATCGGGCTGTTCATCGCGGGAGCGAACGTGTCGGCGCCGCCGGAGGAAGCGGCGACGCCGGATGCCGCGGCGCCGGTCGCGGAGCGTGCGGGGGCCGAGCGGCGGGGAGGGACGCGGCCGTCGCCGGCGGCGGGAGAAGCTGCGCAGCGGCTGCGCGAGGCCGCCGACTGTCTCGACGCCACGCGCGGGAGCCTGCTCGCCGTGCTCGGCAGTCCGGGCCGGGAGCAGCTCGTCGTCAACGGGTTCGCCCAGGCCTGCGGGCTGCTGCACACCGCCTACTCGGGACTGTCGCGGGAAGCCGGCGCGCTGCTGGGGCAGGTGGTGGCACGCATCGACCTGAACGAGCTGACGCACGTCGACAACGAGGAGGAGCTGGATCTCGTGCTCGACGACATCATCGCAGCGTACGGCCGGGAGGCCGATCGGCTGACCGGCGAGCAGGAGTCTGCGCCGTAGAACGGCGCGGACTCCTGCAGGGTTGGTTGGGCGCCGAGCGGAGCCGTCAGGCGACGATTGGCGGGCCAGGGAAGGCTGCTAAGATAGGCGCAGACGCACCGATTCCAGACCCGCGCGCGTCAGGCGGCGGGACACCGCGGGGGCGTCGTTCGTGGTCATGACGCTCCAGGATCTCATCCTGTCGCTCTCGCGCTTCTGGTCGGAGAAGGGCTGCCTCATCCAGCAGCCGCTGGATGTCGAGGTCGGCGCGGGGACGATGCACCCGGAGACGTTCCTGCGCGTCCTCGGGCCCCGGCCCTGGAACGTGGCCTACGTGCAGCCGTCGCGCCGGCCGGCCGACGGCCGCTTCGGCGAGAACCCCAACCGGCTCTTCAAGCACCATCAGTTTCAGGTGATCCTCAAGCCGTCCCCGGACGAGGCCCAGCGCATCTACCTGGACAGCCTCGAGGCGTGCGGCATCGATCCCACCCGCCACGACGTCCGTTTCGAGGAGGACAACTGGGAATCGCCGACGCTCGGCGCCTGGGGCATCGGCTGGCAGGTGCTGCTCGACGGGCTCGAGATCACGCAGTTCACCTATTTTCAGCAGGCGGGCGGCCTCGACCTGGCGCCGATCTCCGTCGAGCTGACCTACGGCCTCGAGCGCATCGCGATGCATCTGCAGGGTGTCGACAACGTCTACGACCTCGAGTGGTCGCCCGGCGTCTCCTACGGCGAGGTGCGGCACCGCGAGGAGGTGGAGCAGTCGAAGTACGCCTTCGGCCAGGTGGAGCTGCCGGCCGGCGAGTACGCGCGCGCGCACCGCGAGCTGTTCGACCGCTACTACGAGCTGGCGGAGCGGCTGCTGGCGTCGGGGCTGACCCTGCCGGCGCTGGACCACTGCCTCAAGTGCTCGCACACGTTCAACCTCCTGGATGCGAGCGGCAGCATCGGCGTGACCGAGCGGGCGGCCTACATCCTGCGCGTCCGGAAGCTGGCCGTCGCCATCGCCGAGGCGCACGTCGCCTGGGAGCGGGCGGCGTCCGGGGCGGCGGCCCCGGCGGAAAGCTAGGCATGGCCCGCCGCGAGCTGCTGCTCGAAATCGGCTGCGAGGAGATGCCGGCGAGCTGGATCCCCGGCCTCGAGGCGCAGCTTGCCGAGCGGCTGGCGGCGCAACTGGAGGCGGCGCGGGTGGTCTGCCGCACGCCCGTGCGGGCGTTCGTCGGCCCGCGGCGGCTGGTGGCGGCCGTTGCGGAGGCGGCGGACCGGCAGTCGGACCTGGAGGAGACGGTGACGGGGCCGCCCGTGCGGGCGGCCTTCGACGCGGCGGGCGAGCCCACGCGGGCGGCGCTCGGGTTCGCGCGCAAGCAGGGTGTGGACGTGGCCGCGCTCGAGCGGATCGACACCGGCAAGGGAGAGTACCTGGCGTACCGGCGCCGGCAGCGCGGCGGCACGACGCGCTCCGTGCTCGGCGCGGTGCTCGCCGCCACGCTGCGCGACCTCGCCTTTCCGAAGGCGATGCGCTGGGACGCCGCGCTGGACGACGGGCGCGGCGAGTTCCTCTTCGGCCGGCCGGTGCGCTGGCTGGTCTTCCTGTACGGCGGCCGGGTCGTGCCGTTCGTCATCGGCCGCACGACCGCTGCGCGGACAGCCGGCGTGGCGCCGGTCCGGGCGGGCAACGTCACCTACGGGCACCGCTTCTTCGCCCGGGAGGGCGGCGCGGGCGAGCCGCTCGAGGTTTCGTCGTTCGCCGACTACCGGCGGCGTCTGGCGCGCGCGTACGTACTGATCGATCGCGCGGAGCGGCGGGCCCGGGTGACCCGCAAGCTCGAGGCCTGCGCCCGCAGGGTCGGCGGCTCGGTGGCGCCCATCGAGGCGCAGTCGGCGCTGGCCCGCGAGGTGCCCGACCTGGTCGAGCATCCGGCCGTGGTGACCGGCAGCTTCCCCGCGGAGTTCCTGTCGCTGCCGGACGAGGTGCTGTCGACCACGATGGTGCATCACCAGCACTATTTCCCGGTCGTCGACGGCGGCGGGCGGCTGCTGCCGCACTTCCTGGCGGTGACCAACACGCCGCGCGACAACGTCGCGCGCATCGCGCGCAACGCGGAGCGGGTGCTCGTGGCGCGGCTGCGCGACGCCCGCTTCTTCTGGGACGCCGACCGTGCGCGGCCGCTGGACGACCGCCTCGCCCGGCTCGACACGCTGCTCTTCCACAAGCGTCTCGGCAGCTACCGGGACAAGTCCGAGCGCATGGCGGCGCTGGCCGAGCGCATCGCCGGAGACGTGCTCGGCTGCCCGGATGCGGCCCCCGACGCGCGGCGCGCCGCCACCCTGGCCAAGGCGGACCTCGCCACCGACATGGTGGGCGAGTTCCCGGAGCTGCAGGGGGTGATGGGCGGCGTCTACGCGCGCGAGCAGGGCGAGCCCGAGGCAGTCTGGAAGGCCATCTACCACCACTACCTGCCAATCGGCGTGGGCGCGGACGACCCGCCGTCGAGGGCGGCCCTGGGCGCCGCGGCGGCGACCTGGGCCGCTGTGGCGTTGGCCGACAAGGTGGATACCGTGGCCGGCCTGTTCGGCGCCGGCGAGAAGCCGACGGGTTCCCGCGACCCGCTGGGGATTCGCCGCCAGGCGCAGGGCATGCTGCGGATCCTGGTCGATCTGCCGGAGCTGACAGGTCTGGAGGCGCGCGTCGCGCTGGGCGCGCTGCGGAGCCTCGCCGGGGCGGACGCAGCCGACGACGGCGCGCGCGAGCGCGAGACCGCGTTCCTTCTCGAGCGGCTCCGCTACCTGCTGGAGATCCGCGGGTTCGACCGGCGCAACGTGCGCGCCGTGACCCATCAGCCGCTCGACACGCTCCGGCCGCTCGACGCGCGCCGCAAGCTGGAGGTGCTGCCCGAGTTCACGGACACCGCCGATTTCCGGACGCTGGCGACGCTCTTCAAGCGGGTGAAGAACATCGCGAGGGAGCTGCCCGGCGACGCCGGCCCGGCCGCGGGCGAAGCGCCGTTCGAAGCCGCCCTGACCGAACCCGCCGAGCGGGCGCTGCTTGCCGAGCTGACCGCGCGCCGCTCCGTCATCGACGCGGCCGTGCAGGAGGGCGCCGGGTTCCGCGCGGCGTTCGCCGAGGCGGCGAAGATCGGGCCCGCCGTCGACCGCTTCTTCACCGAGGTGTTCGTCATGGCGGACGATCCGGCGCTGCGCAGCGCCCGGCTGCGCCTCATGCAGGAGGTCGAGCAGGTGATCCTGCAGCTCGCCGACGTCTCGGAAATCGTTTCCGCTTGACCCCCGCCGCGTTCGTCCCCATAATGGTGGCGGGAGGCAATAGGTCAAGCCTCCGTCCTTAGTAGACGGCTTCTCCCAGAGCCAGTCTTCGGTCGGCGTCAGTCGGTCTCCGCTCAGCGGAGACCCCTGTCTTGGCGCACCGTTGCGCCGGGCGGCGCCGGCCGTATGTGCAGACGGCTTGTGTCACGCGATGCGCGGCAGCCCCGCCGTCCATCCGCGGTGATGAAGGAGTAAGTCATGCTGAATCAGACGGAACATCGGAGCAGGGCAGCCGGACGAGCGCGGGTTGCCGCATGCGCGGCCGGTCTGCTCATCTGGGTGGCCGGCACGGCGACCCCCACATCGACCGCCTCGTCATCACCGGAAGAGACGTACCGGTGGACTGGCGAGCTGGTGGCGCTCGACGAGGGGGCCGGGACGCTGACGGTCAAGGCCCGCGTCCTGTCGCCGGCCGTCCTGGAGGAGAGTGAAGGCCTGCGCGCGGGCGACTCCATCGTCGTCACCTGGTCGGGCTACGGGGACCGGGCGAGCGGCGTCTGGTCGGTGGCGCGTGCGGGCGGTCACGCGGCGGCCGCCGGCGACGAGCCGGCGTCCGAGGGAGACAGCGAGCGGTTTCCGCTGCGGGCGGCCTTCGAGGCGCTCGACGCGGAGAACCGCTATCTGACGTTCCGTGTGCCGCTGCCGGAGGCGAGCCTTGGCACGGTCCGCTCGCTGACGCGCGGCGTGTGGGCGCGGATGACGTCGCCGCGTCATCTCGAGGACGCGCCGGCGCTGCTCGCGGTCGATGCCTACGCGCCGTCGCGGGATCGGCGCGCCCCCGTGGCGCGGGGTGCGACGTATCGCTGGGACGGCGAGCTCAGGCGGCTCGACGAGACCGCCGGCGCGTTGACGGTGCGGGCGCAGATGGTCTCGACCGAGGCGCGGTCGGCGGCGGCCGGCCTGACGGCGGGTGAGCCGATCATGATCACGTGGTCGGGCTACGGGGACGAGGCGAGCGGCATCCGCGCGGTGCTGGCGGACGACGGCTCGGGTCTGTGGGGGAGCGACCGGTACCTGCTGCGCGCGAAGTTCGAGGCCGTCGAAGGCGCAGGCCGGCAGCTCACCTTCCGCGTGCCGCTGCCGGAGGACAGCCAGAGCATGGTGCGCTCGCTGTCGCAGGGCGCGTGGGCGCGCATGACCTCGCCGCATCATCCTGCCGACGCGCAGCCGCCGCTGATGGCCATCAATTCCTACGTGCCGTCGCGGCAGCCGCTGCCGGCGCCCCTGGCGCAGGACGCGACGTATCGCTGGGGCGGCGAGCTGGTGGCGCTCGACGAGGCGTCGGAGGCACTGACGGTGCGGGCGCAGATGGTCTCGGCCGAGGCGCGCTCGGCGGCGGCCGGCCTGACGGCAGGCGAGCCGATCGTGATCACGTGGTCGGGCTACGGGGACGAGGCGAGCGGCATCCGCGCGGTGACGGCGGACGACGGCTCGGGCCTGTGGGGCAGCGACCGGTATCTGCTGCGTGCGACGTTCGAGTCGGTGGCGGCCGGCGGCCGGCAGTTGAGCTTCCGGGTTCCGTTGCCGGAGGGCAGCCGCAGCGCGGTGCGCTCGCTGACGCGGGGCGCCTGGGCGCTGATGACCTCGCCGCACCATCCGGCCGATGCGCAGTCGGCGCTGATGGCCGTCAACGCCTACGTGCCGTCGCGGCAGCCGCTGCCGGCGCCCCTGGCGCAGGATGCGACGTATCGCTGGGGCGGCGAGCTGGTGGCGCTCGACGAGGCGTCGGAGGCACTGACGGTGCGGGCGCAGATGGTCTCGGCCGGGGCACGCTCGGCGGCGGCCGGCCTGACGGCAGGCGAGCCGATCGTGATCACGTGGTCGGGCTACGGGGACGAGGCGAGCGGCATCCGCGCGGTGACGGCGGACGACGGCTCGGGCCTGTGGGGCAGCGACCGGTATCTGCTGCGTGCGACGTTCGAGTCGGTGGCGGCCGGCGGCCGGCAGTTGAGCTTCCGGATGCCGTTGCCGGAGGGCAGCCGCAGCGCGGTGCGCTCGCTGACGCGGGGCGCCTGGGCGCTGATGACCTCGCCGCACCATCCGGCCGATGCGCAGTCGGCGCTGATGGCCGTCAACGCCTACGTGCCGTCGCGGCAGCCGCCGCCGGCGCCCCTGGCGCAGGACGCGACGTATCGCTGGGGCGGCGAGCTGCTGGAGCTGGACGAGGCCGCCGGCGCGCTGACGGTGCGGGCGCAGATGGTCTCGGCCGGGGCGCGCTCGGCGGCGGCCGGCCTGACGGCAGGCGAGCCGATCGTGATCACGTGGTCGGGCTACTGGGACGAGGCGAGCGGCATCCGCGCGGTGACGGCGGACGACGGCTCGGGTCTGTGGGGCAGCGACCGGTATCTGCTGCGCGCGACGTTCGAGTCGGTGGCGGCCGGCGGCCGGCAGTTGAGCTTCCGGGTTCCGTTGCCGGAGGGCAGCCGCAGCGCGGCGCGCTCGCTGACGCGGGGCGCCTGGGCGCTGATGACCTCGCCGCACCATCCGGCCGATGCGCAGTCGGCGCTGCTGGCGGTCGCGGCCTACGTGCCGTCGCGCCGGCCGGCGCCGGCCGTGGCGCAGGATGCGACGTATCGCTGGGGCGGTGAGCTGGTGGCGCTCGACGAGAAGGCCGGCGCGCTGACGGTGCGGGCGCAGATCGTGGCCGCCGCGGCCGGCGCGGCGGCGTCCAGTCTCACGGCTGGTCAGCCCATCGTGATTGCCTGGTCCGGTCAGGAGCACGAGGCGAGCGGCATCCGCGCGGTGATGGCGGACGACGGCTCGGGCCTGTGGGGCAGCAACCGGTATCTGCTGCGTGCGACGTTCGAGGCGGTGGCCGCCGACGGCGGGCAGTTGACCTTCCGGGTGCCGCTGCCCGAGGACAGCCGGGATGCGGTGCAGGATTTGACGGCGGGCGCCTGGGTGGGCGTGACGTCGCCGCATCATCCCGCGGATGCAGGGCCGGCGCGGCTGGCCGTCAACACCGACGCGCCCGTGCCGCAGACGCCGGTCGCGGTAGCCGCGGACGCGCAGGAATAGCGTCCGCCAGGCCGGGCTTCAGGCACCCACGTCCCCGGCGCCGCCGGGGGCGTGGGTGTTTTCGTGTACGCCCGCCGCTATAGTTCTCCTCTGCCGTGATTGATACGCCGCCAGCCTTGGCCGTGCTCGCCGAGCGCATCACCGACTGCGCCCGGGTCGGGGTCGATACCGAGGCCGACAGCCTGCACTGCTACCGCGAGAAGGTCTGCCTGGTGCAGGTCGGGCTGCCCGGCGCCGACGAGCTGGTCGATCCCCTGGCCGGCCTCGATCTGTCGCCGTTGCTGCAGGCGCTGTCGCGCACCGAGATGGTGATGCACGGTGCTGACTTCGATCTGCGCATGCTGCACCGCCTGGGCCTGGGCGCCCCGGTCAGGGTGTTCGATACCGTCATCGCCGCCCGGCTCGCCGGCGCCGCGCGCTACGGCTACGCGGCGCTGGTTGCCGAGCATTTCGGCGTCGCGCTGCCCAAGGGTCTGCAGACGGCCAACTGGGCGCGCCGGCCGCTGACCCCGCAACTGACCCGCTACGCTCGCAACGACACACGCTTTCTGCTCCCGCTGGCGGAACGGCTCGAGCGCCGCCTCGCGGAGCTCGGCCGCGTCGCGTGGCTCGAGCAGTCGTGCGCCCGCGCGGTGGCGGCCGCGCGCGTCGTGCGCGAACGCGACCCGGAGACCGAGTGGCGCGTGCGCGGCAGCCATACGCTCGGCGCGCGCGCCAGCGCGGTCCTGCGCGCCCTGTGGCATTGGCGCGAGGACGAGGCGCGGGCCGTCGACCGGCCGCCCTTTCACATCCTGTCGAACCAGGACCTCGTCGACGCCGCGCAGCGCCTCGACCGCGCCGAGGCCGTGGCGCCGCGCGGCTTGCGCGCCGCCCGGCAGGAGCGCTTCCAGCGGGCCGCGGCCGAGGCGTTGCGGCTCGAGCGGGACGCCTGGCCCGGCCGCCCGGCGGCCAGGCGCCGCGCGCGCCTCGCGCCGGAGCAGGATCGGCAGGTGGCCGCGCTGAAGCGGCGGCGCGACCGCGCCGCCTCCGAGCTGGCGATCGAGTCGGACCTGATCGCGTCGCGCGCCGCGCTCGAGGCCGTCGTCACCGGCGGCGGCGCCGCCCGCGACGCGCTGCTGCCCTGGCAGCAGGGCTTGCTCGGCCTCGGCGGCTGACGGGGCGCGCCGCGGTCCGGCGGCGGCCCCGAGTCGGGCGGGCCGCTCGCGGACTGCTAGAATACGTGTTCGCGCTGCGCGCCGAGCCGCCCGTCGATCCCCAGTCCGCCGTTCGGAGAACCCCTGCGACGCCCGGGCCAGAACGCATGTCCAAGACGCCGACGAAGAAGACCGCACCGAGGAAATCCACCCGCAAGTCTGCCGGCAGGACGGCAGCCGCCGAGCCCGAGCACAAGCACGTCTACTTTTTCGGCGGCGGTGCCTCCGAGGGCGACCGGACGATGCGGGATCTGCTCGGCGGCAAGGGGGCCAACCTCGCCGAGATGACCAACGCCGGGCTGCCGGTGCCGCCCGGCTTCACGGTGTCGACCGACGCGTGCACGGCCTACTACGCGCAGCGCCGCCGCGTGCCGGCCGCCATCGACCGGGAGATGGAGGCGCATCTCCGCCGGCTCGAGAAGCTCACGGGCGCCAGGCTCGGCGCCGCGGACAGGCCGTTGCTCGTGTCGGTCCGCTCGGGCGCCAGGTTCTCCATGCCGGGGATGATGGATACGATCCTGAACCTCGGCCTGAACGACCGCGCGGTCGAGGGGCTGAAGGCGCGCACCTCCAACGGCCGCTTCGCCTTCGACAGCTACCGCCGCTTCATCCAGATGTTCGGCAACGTCGTCCTCGAGATTCCGAAGGAGGCGTTCGAGGAGGAGTTCGACGGCGTCAAGGCGCACCGCGGCGCCAGGCTCGACACCGAGCTCGACGAGGTCGCGCTGCGCGAGGTGGTCGAGCGGTTCAAGGCGGTCGTCATCCGGGAGAGCGGCGAGGCGTTCCCGCTCGATGCACGGCGCCAGCTCCGCATGGCGCGCGACGCGGTCTTCCGCTCGTGGCAGAACCCGCGCGCGAAGGAGTACCGCCGCATCTACGACATCCCCGACGCCATCGGCACGGCCGTCAACGTGCAGGCGATGGTGTTCGGCAACACCGGCGACCGCTCCGGGACGGGCGTCGGCTTCACCCGCAACCCGGCGACCGGCGCCAACGAGTTCTACGGCGAGTTCCTGATCAACGCGCAGGGCGAGGACGTCGTGGCGGGCATCCGCACGCCGCAGCCGATCGCGGAGCTGGAGCAGGTGATGCCGCGGGCCTACGAGGAGCTGCGCGCCATTACCAAGCGGCTGGAGCAGCACTACCGCGACGTGCAGGACTTCGAGTTCACCATCGAGGAAGAGAAGCTGTACATGCTCCAGACGCGCAACGGAAAGCGCACGGGGCATGCCGCGGTGGTGATTGCGACCGACCTGGTCGCGGAGGGCGTGATCGAGCCCGAGGACGCCGTGCGCATGGTCGACCCCGACGCGTTGACGCAGTTGCTGGCGCCGGTTTTCGACCCCGAGGCGTGGGCGGCGCTGCCGGCGGTGACGCGCGGCCTGCCGGCCTCGCCCGGGGCGGCGTGCGGGGAGGTCGTGTTCACTGCCGACGAGGCGGTGCGCTGGGCGAGGCAGGGCCGGGACGTGCTGCTGGTGCGCAAGGAAACCGTGCCGGACGACATCCACGGCATGCACGTGGCGCAGGGCGTGCTGACGGCCACGGGCGGCATGACGTCGCACGCGGCGGTGGTCGGCCGCCAGATGGGCAAGCCGTCGGTGGTCGGGGCCGGCGAGCTCCACGTCTCGGAGTCCGAGCGGGTGGTGACGGTCAACGGGCAGCGGTTCGAGCAGGGCGACTACGTTTCGTTCGACGGGTTGAGCGGCGAGGTGAAGATCGGTCGTGTCGCCACTCGGCCGAGCGAGATCCTGCAGGTGCTGGCCGGCCAGCTCAGCCAGCGCCGCTCGGACATCTACGGGCGGTTCTCCCGGCTGTTGAAGTGGGCCGACAAGGTGCGCCGGCTCGGCGTCCGCGCCAACGCCGACCAGCCGGACCAGGCCGCCACGGCGTACGCCTTCGGCGCGCGCGGCATCGGCCTGTGCCGCACGGAGCACATGTTCTTCGGTGAGGATCGGATCCCGATCGTGCAGCGCATGATCCTGGCCGAGACCGAGGCCGCGCGGCGCGCGGCGCTCGACGAGCTGCTGCCGCTGCAGCGCGAGGACTTCTACGGCGTGTTCAAGGCGATGCGGGGCCAGCCCGTGACGATCCGGCTGATCGACCCGCCGCTGCACGAGTTCCTGCCGAAGCGCGAGGAGCTGATGGTCGAGATCGCGCGCGCGGAGGCGCAGGGCCGGACGGAGGGACTCGAGGAGAAGCGGGCGCTGCTGCGGCGCGTCGAGCAGCTCCACGAGTTCAATCCCATGATGGGACACCGCGGCGTGCGGCTGGCCATCAGCTATCCCGAGATCGCGGAGATGCAGGCGCGCGCCATCATCGAGGCGGCCTGCCGGCTGGCCGGGGAGGGCGTCAGGGTCGTGCCCGAGATCATGGTGCCGCTCGTGGGAGACGTCGGCGAGTTCCGCGACCAGAAGGCGGTGATCGACCGGATGGCGTCCGAGACGATGGGCGTGGCCGGGGTCAAGGTGAAGTACCTGGTCGGGACCATGATCGAGCTCCCGCGCGCCGTGCTCGTGGCGGGCGAGATCGCCGCGGACGCGGATTTCTTCTCGTTCGGCACGAACGACCTGACGCAACTGGCGTTCGGGTTCTCCCGCGACGACATCGGCAAGTTCCTCAAGGACTACCAGGACCGCGGCATCCTGACCCGCGATCCGTTCGAGTCGATCGACGCGGAGGGCGTCGGCGCGCTGGTGCGCATCGGCGTGGAGCGGGGGCGCGGCGCGCGGGCGAAGCTCAAGCTCGGCGTGTGCGGCGAGCATGGCGGCGACCCCGCCTCGATCGACTTCTTCGAGGACGTCGGCCTCGACTACGTCAGCGCCTCGCCGTTCCGCGTCCCGACCGCGCGCCTGGCGGCGGCGCAGGCGGCGCTCGCGCGCCGCTGACTGTGGCTGCATGGGCAGGATCAATCGGCTGCCCCCGGAGCTCGCCAACCAGATCGCGGCCGGCGAGGTCGTCGAGCGCCCTGCGTCGGCGGTCAAGGAGCTCGTCGAGAACAGCCTGGACGCGGGCGCCGCGCGCGTGGCGGTGGCGATCGAGCTCGGCGGCAAGCGGCTCATCCGGGTCGAGGACGACGGCGAGGGGATGACGCCGGGCGACGCCGAGCTCGCGGTCGAGCGCCACGCGACGAGCAAGATCGGCAGCGTCGACGATCTCGCCGCGATCGGCACGCTCGGCTTCCGGGGCGAGGCCCTGCCCAGCATCGCGTCGGTCTCCCGCCTGCGGTTGCGCACGCGCGCGCGCGGCGCGTCGACGGGGATCGAGGTGCGGGTGTCGGGCGGCGCCCTGGCGGGGGTCGCGGAGGCCGGGCTGCCCGAGGGGACGAGCGTCGAGGTCCGCGACCTGTTCTGCAACGTGCCGGCGCGGCGCAAGTTCCTGAAGTCGGACGGCGCCGAGACGGGGCACGTCTCGCGCGCGCTGACGCAGCTCGCCCTGGCGCACGCCACGGTCGGCTTCCGGTTGCAGAGCGGTCCCCGCACCGTCTTCCACTACCCGCCGGCGGCGAGTCTGGCCGAGCGGTTCTTCCAGGTGTACGGCGAGCGGCCGGATCTCGTCGACGTACGGAAGGAGGCGGGGGGCATCCGCCTGTACGGCCGGGCGGCCGCGCTGGCCGGGGACGCGCCCACCCGCGGGCCGCAGCACCTGTTCGTCAACGGCCGCGCGGTACGGGACCGGACCATCCTGCACGCGGTGAACGAGGCCTACAGCCGCGCGACCGTGAAGCCGCGCAGCCCCGAGGTGCACCTGTTCGTCGAGCTGCCGCCGGAGCGGGTCGACGTCAACGTCCATCCGACGAAGGCCGAGGTCCGGTTTCTCGAGCAGTCGCTGGTCCACGAGGTAGTCAGGCGCGCCTTCGCCGACGCGCTCGGACAGGAGGTCGTGCCCGAGGTGCCGCTTGCGGCCGCGCGCCCGAGCCCGCCCGAGCCGCGCCCGGCAGCCATTCCGGGCGTCGTCGCCGGCATGGCGGCGGCCAGCCGCTGGGCCCCCGTGACGGAGGCGTTCCGTGAGCCGGACCCGGCGCCGGGTCCGCCGGGCGGGCAGGCGGACGCGGTCCGCGAGTCGCGGCCGGGGGCCGGCGCCGACGGGTCGGCGGCGCCCGGCCCGGAGCAGGCCCCCTTGATTCCGCTGGGACAGTTCCGGGACACGTTCATCATCGCCGTCGACAACGACGGGGTGGTCATCGTGGACCAGCACGTCGCCCACGAGCGCATCCTCCACGAGCAGGTCCTCGCGCGTCTGGCGGACGGCGTCCTGGAATCGCAGCGGCTGCTCGAGCCGCTGCTGATCGCCCTGCCAGCCGGCGCGCGCGAGGCCCTGCGGGCGCACGCCGGAACCCTGGCCCGGCTCGGCTTCGAGATCCATCCGTTCGGCGGCGACAGCGTGCAGGTGACGGCAGTCCCCGGCCTGCTGGGCCGGGGCGACTGCGAGGCGGCCGTCCGCGCGCTGGCCGAGGACCTCGACGGCCTGGACGACGGCGCAGCCGTGGACGAGGCGCTCGCCCGCATCGCGGCCAGCACGGCATGCCACGCGGCCGTCAAGGCGAACGACCGCCTGACGCCGGAGAAGATGACCTGGATGCTCCGGGAGCTGCGGCGCACCGCCTACTCGACCGTCTGCCCCCACGGCCGGCCGGTGCTCCTGCGGCTCACGCGCGAGGAGCTCGAGAAGCGTTTCGAGCGCACCTGACGGACGGCGAATCCGGACACGACCGACCCGGTGTGATCATCGACCCCGGGGAGGAGATCGCCGGGGCGCGGCTGCGAGGGGCTTCAGCACCCCGTTGACCTGCTGCGCCGGCATTTTCCCGGGGACGTCAGGTAGAATCGGATTCATGAGCGCGGACGTGCTCGCAACGGTGTTGACGGGGGTCGGCGTCCTGATCGGCGTCTGGCGAATCGTGACGGTGCAGGTGGACAGCGTGCGCCGCGACCTGACCGCGCAGATCACGGGCGTCGACAACAAGCTGTCGGCAGCAATCCGGGATGTGAACACCCGCATCGACAACATCCTCCTCGCGGATCGGAAGCCCAGGCAATAGCCTCGCGCCCACTATCGAACCCCGTGGGGTGCGGGCGTGGGGACAGTAGCGTCACAAGTTCGTTGAGTCACTGCCAATCAGTGACTTGCACGAGTCGTCCGATTCACGGCAATTGGAGTCGAAGATGTCAACACATGCAACGCGTGTCGCATCGGTCGTGATGCTCGTCGGGCTGGCGGCGGCCGGCGCCTGGCCGGCGGCGGGTCAGACCGACGACGGCGAGTGGCGGAGCTACGGCGGCGACATCGCGAACACGCGCTACGCGCCGCTCGACCAGATCACGACGGAGAACTTCGACGAGCTGGAGGTGGCCTGGCGGCTGAAGACGGACAACTTCGGCCCGGCGCCGGAGTACAACTTCCAGTCGACGCCGCTGATGGTCGACGGCGTCGTCTACACGACGGCCGGGCTGCGGCGGGCGGCGATCGCGGCGGACGCGGCGACGGGCGAGCTGCTGTGGATGCACCGGATCGACGAGGGCGAGCGGGCGGAGAACGCGCCGCGGCGGCGGTCGGGACGGGGCCTGGCGTACCGCGACGACGGGGGCGACGGGCAGATCTTCTACGTGACGCCGGGCTACCGGCTGATCGGGCTGAACGCGAAGACGGGCGTGCGGCTGGCCGACTTCGGCGACGACGGCATGGTGGACCTGATGCTGAACATGGATCAGGACATCGACCCGCTGGCGGGGGAGATCGGCCTGCACGCGACGCCGCTGGTGGCGGGCGACACGGTGGTGGTGGGCGCGGCGCACGTGCCGGGCAGCGCGCCGCGCTCGATGCGCAACACGAAGGGCTACGTGCGGGGCTTCGACGCGACCACGGGCGTGCGCAAGTGGATCTTCCACACGATTCCCGGCGCGGACGAGTACGGCAACGACTCGTGGCTGAACGATTCGTGGCGCTACACGGGCAACACGGGCGTGTGGGGGCAGATCAGCGCGGACCTGGAGCTGGGCATCGTGTATCTGCCGACGGAGATGCCGACGAACGACTACTACGGCGGGCATCGGCACGGGGACAACCTGTTCTCGGACAGCATCGTGGCGGTGGACATCGACACGGGCGAGCGGCTGTGGCACCTGCAGGCGATCCACCACGACGTGTGGGACTGGGACTTTCCGTGCGCGCCGGTGCTGGTCGACGTGGAGATCGACGGGGTCGAGCGCAAGCTGCTGGTGCAGCCGAGCAAGCAGTCGTGGCTGTACGTGCTCGACCGGGTGACGGGCGAGCCGATCTGGCCGATCGAGGAGCGGGAGATGCCGCCGTCGGACGTGCCGGGCGAGCTGCTGTCGCGGACGCAGCCGTTCCCGACGCACCCGCCGGCCTACGACCGGCAGGGGGTGAGCATCGACGACCTGATCGACTTCACGCCGGAGCTGCGCGCGGAGGCCGAGGAGCTGGTGTCGAACTTCCGGATCGGGCCGATCTTCACGCCGCCCGTGGTGGCGGAGACCGACGGCCCCTACGGGACGCTGATGCTGCCGTCGGCGGGCGGCGGCGCAAACTGGCCGGGGGGCTCGGTCGATCCCGAGACTGACATCTTCTACCAGTACTCCTTCACGCAGGTCACCTCGCTGGGGCTCGTGAACGACCCGGAGCGCTCGGACATGAACTACATCCGCGGCAATCCGCCGGGCGTGCCGGCGCCGCGCCGGGCGCTGAACATCCGCGGGTTGCCGCTGGTCAAGCCGCCGTGGGGGCGCATCAGCGCGATCGACCTGCAGACGGGCGACATCCTGTGGCAGATCGCGCACGGCGAGACACCGGACAACGTGCGGAACCACCCGGATCTGGCGGGCCTGGACATCCCGCGCACCGGCCGCATCGGACGCGTCGGGACGCTCATCACGAAGACGCTGCTGATCGCGGCCGAGCCCGGTACGTTCACGACGCCGTCGGGCGCGGTGGGCGCGATGCTGCGGGCCTACGACAAGGCGACGGGCGAGGAGGTCGGGGCGGTCTACATGCCGGCGTCGGTGTCCGGCGCGCCGATGACCTACCTGCACGAGGGGCGGCAGTACATCGTCATGGCGATCGGCGGCGCCGGCGTCCCGGGCGAGCTCATCGCGTACAGGCTGCCCGGGTAGGCGTCTGTCAGGCTGGCTCGGGGGTCCGCGGCAGGCCCCGCGTCAGTCCCCTGAAGAGCAGCGTCAGGGCCGGGTTCGAGCGCGTCAGCAGGCTGGTGACGGCGGTGACGGCCCGCACGCTGCGGCGCGAGATCTTGACGTCGCTGCCGCTGCGGAAGGCCGGCGTGGCATGGATGCGCTGCAGCGTGAGCACCGCCATGCCCAGCGGCCAGAGACAGAAGCGGCGGATGCCGGTCTCGCCGCGCGGGATGGCGAGGACGAAGCGCAGCGCGTGCGCCAGATGGCGGTGCGCGAGGGCCACGAGGTGCGACAGCCCCTCGACGAAGCCGGGGCCGGGCTGCCCCGGCGACAGGGCGCGCAGCTCGCAGCCGGCGGCCTGGAACACGTCGCGCGGCAGCCAGCACGCGCCGCGCCGCTGGTCCTCCCAGACGTCCTTGAGGATGTTGACCATCTGCAGCCCCTGACCGAAGGACACCGACAGCGGCAGCAGCTCCTCGCGCCGCTCGCCGATCTCCGCCGAGTAGTCGCAGAACAGCTCGGTGAGCGTCTCGCCGACGACGCCCGCGACGCAGTAGCAGTAGCGGTTCAGGTGGGGGACGTCCCGCAGGCCGGCGGCGCCGGCCTGCTGCTGGAACTCCGCCATGCCGCGCGACATGATCCGCACGCAGCGCTCGACGGCGCGGCGCTGGGCGGCGCCGAGGCCCCCGGTGATGCGGACTATCCGGGCGGTGTTGGCCACCAGGTCCTGTTCGTGCCCGGTGCTCGACGACGACAGCCGCGGGCCGAGCTCCCGGGAGAATGCCGCCGCGTCGCCGCGTCCGGTCACCACCTCGATGAAGCGCTCCGAGAACGCCCGCTTCTGCGCGGGGGACAGCGCCGGCTCGTCCTCGATCGTGTCCGCGATGCGGCACAGGGCGTAGACGTTGCCGACCACGTCGCGCAGCGCGTCCGGGAGCTGGGGAATGTTGAGGGCGAACGTGCGGGAAACGCCGCGCAGGATCGCCGCCTGGTAGGCCAGGTCGCGGCTCGTCGATCCGCCGGGGGGTGACGCGCTCATCAGCGCCATCGTATCGAATCGGGTCGGGCGCATGGCCGAATTTGCTATTCTTCGCCCACGGCCGGGCGGATCAAGGGAGTCGAACATGCCAACACATGCACAGCGCGTCGCGTCGGTGGTGACGCTCGTCGGGCTGCTGGCGGCGGGCGTCGTGCCGGCGGCGGGGCAGACCGACAACGGCGAGTGGCGGAGCTACGGCGGGGACATCGCGAACACGCGCTACGCGCCGCTCGACCAGATCACGACGGAGAACTTCGACGAGCTGGAGGTGGCCTGGCGGCTGAAGACGGACAACTTCGGCCCGGCGCCGGAGTACAACTTCCAGTCGACGCCGCTGATGGTCGACGGCGTCGTCTACACGACGGCCGGGCTGCGGCGGGCGGCGATCGCGGCGGACGCGGCGACGGGCGAGCTGCTGTGGATGCACCGGATCGACGAGGGCGAGCGGGCGGAGAACGCGCCGCGGCGGCGGTCGGGACGGGGCCTGGCGTACCGCGACGACGGGGGCGACGGGCAGATCTTCTACGTGACGCCGGGCTACCGGCTGATCGGGCTGAACGCGAAGACGGGCGTGCGGCTGGCCGACTTCGGCGACGACGGCATGGTGGACCTGATGCTGAACATGGATCAGGACATCGACCCGCTGGCGGGGGAGATCGGCCTGCACGCGACGCCGCTGGTGGCGGGCGACACGGTGGTGGTGGGCGCGGCGCACGTGCCGGGCAGCGCGCCGCGCTCGATGCGCAACACGAAGGGCTACGTGCGGGGCTTCGACGCGACCACGGGCGTGCGCAAGTGGATCTTCCACACGATTCCCGGTGCGGACGAGTACGGCAACGACACGTGGCTGAACGACTCGTGGCGCTACACGGGCAACACGGGCGTGTGGGGGCAGATCAGCGCGGACCTGGAGCTGGGCATCGTGTATCTGCCGACGGAGATGCCGACGAACGACTACTACGGCGGCCATCGGCACGGGGACAACCTGTTCTCGGACAGCATCGTGGCGGTGGACATCGACACGGGCGAGCGGCTGTGGCACCTGCAGGCCATTCATCACGACGTGTGGGACTGGGACTTTCCGTGCGCGCCGGTGCTGGTCGACGTGGAGATCGACGGGGTCGAGCGCAAGCTGCTGGTGCAGCCGAGCAAGCAGTCGTGGCTGTACGTGCTCGACCGGGTGACGGGCGAGCCGATCTGGCCGATCGAGGAGCGGGAGATGCCGCCGTCGGACGTGCCGGGCGAGCTGCTGTCGCGGACGCAGCCGTTCCCGACGCACCCGCCGGCCTACGACCGGCAGGGGGTGAGCATCGACGACCTGATCGACTTCACGCCGGAGCTGCGCGCGGAGGCCGAGGAGCTGGTGTCGAACTTCCGGATCGGGCCGATCTTCACGCCGCCCGTGGTGGCGGAGACCGACGGCCCCTACGGGACGCTGATGCTGCCGTCGACCGGCGGCGGCGCCACCTGGCCGGGGGGCTCGGTCGATCCCGAGACCGACATCTTCTACCAGTACTCGTACACCCAGGTGGTTTCGCTGGGTCTGGTGCACGATCCGGAGCGCTCCGACATGGACTTCATCCGCGGCAACCCGCCGGGCGTGCCCGCGCCGCGCCGGGCGCTGAACATCCGCGGGCTGCCGCTGGTCAAGCCGCCGTGGGGGCGCATCAGCGCGATCGACCTGCAGACGGGCGACATCCTGTGGCAGATCGCGCACGGCGAGACGCCGGACAACGTGCGGAACCACCCGGATCTGGCGGGCCTGGACATCCCCCGCACGGGCCGCGCGGGACGCGTCGGCACGCTGGTCACGAAGACGCTGCTGATCGCCGCCGAGACGGGTACGTTCACGACGCCGTCCGGGGCGGTGGGCGCGATGCTGCGGGCCTACGACAAGGCGACGGGCGAGGAGGTCGGGGCGGTCTACATGCCGGCGTCGGTATCCGGCGGGGCGCCGATGACCTACCTGCACGAGGGGCGGCAGTACATCGTCATGGCGATCGGCGGCGCCGGCTTCCCGGGCGAGCTCATCGCGTACCGGCTGCCCGGGTAGGTGGAACGGCGCGGACTCCTACCGGCCCGGGTCCCTGATTCGCAGGCGCTTGACCGCCTCGAAGTCCCGGCGGTTGCGGGTGAGCAGCGTCAGGTCGTGCGCGATGGCCGTGGCGGCAATCAGGGCGTCCGGGGCGGCGATGCCGGTCTCGCGTCGGATACGGCCGGCGCGCTCCGCCACGTCCCGGTCCACGGCGAGCTCGCGAAAGGGATCGAGGAGGCGCTGCACGAGCGCGGCGCCCACGGCGCCGGACAGCAGCTCGCAGCGTGTGATGACCGAATAGTGGAGCCGGTGCCGCCCGGGCTTCAGCTCCCTGGCCCCTCGCAGGTGGTCGATGAAGACGTCCGTATCGACCAGCAGACCGGCCATCGGGTCACTGGCCGCCCTGCAGCCGCTCGGAGCGCAGCGTCCATTCCCCGCGGTCCGGAGCCTCGGCGTCCGGCGCGGCGCCGAACGTGCTCTTCAGCGCCGTGGTCGGATCGACCGGGGACTTCTCGATATACAGGTCGACCGCCTCGCGGACGACCGAGGCGAGGCTCAGGCCGCGTGAGCCGGCAATCTCGTCGAGTCGCCGTCGTTGCCGCGGCTGCAGGTAGACCTGCGTGCGCGTGGCCGACATACAGCGCAGTATACGGCACATGCATGCCGGGGGCGCCGGCGCCCCCGGAGACGCCGTGGGACGACTATAATCCCGACGGCACGGTGCAGGAGAGCGACAACACGAGCGGGCGGGATGTGACATGCAGAAGACACTCACGAACGGACTGAAGCTGGTGGCGCTTGCGGTCGTCGTCGCCGCCGCGCCCGCGGCGCAGGCGCAGCAGGTCGAATGGCGGAGCTACGGATCGGACGTGGCCGGCACCAAGTACTCGCCGCTCGACCAGATCAACGAGGACACGATCGGCGATCTCGAGATCGTCTGGCGCCGGTCGGTGCTCCCCGACGCCGTCCGCGGCGACCGCGACCTCACCGCCTCGGTGGCGGCGCAGAACACCCCGCTGATGGCCGACGGGCGGCTGTACATCAGCACCGGCCTCGGCACCGTGGCGGCGCTCGACGCGACGACGGGCGAGCTGCTCTGGTTCGACGAGCCGCCGGACCGCGACGGCGAGCCCTTCCAGCGCGCGCGGCAGACGCGCGGCGTGGCCTACTGGGAGGACCCGGATAGCGACCAGGCGCGCGTGCTGGCCGTGGTGGGCGAGTATCTCGTGGCCGTCGACGCCCGCACCGGCGAGCGGTTCCCCGATTTCGGCGACGGCGGCGAGGTGGACCTGCGCAAGGGCTACTACCGCGACGTCGACACGTTCCGTTGGGGCTCCCCGCCGATCGTCGTCAACGACGTCGTCGTCATCGGCTCGTCCATCATGGACGTCGTCAGCCCGACGCAGCCCGCCCTCAAGCAGGCGCCGCCGGGCGACGTGCGCGGGTTCGACGTCCGGACCGGCGAGCAGATCTGGGCCTTCCGGACCGTGCCGCAGGACGGGGAGTTCGGGAACGAGACCTGGCTGACGGCGATCGACCAGGACCGCCCGTCGTGGGAGTACAGCGGCAACACGAACATGTGGGCGTGGGCCAGCGCGGACGAGGAGCTCGGCTACGTCTACCTGCCCCTGTCCACCCCGACCAACGACTACTACGGGGGCTACCGGCCCGGCGACAACCTGTTCGCCGAGAGCATCGTCTGCCTCGACGCGCGGACCGGCGAGCGGGTCTGGCACTTCCAGGCCGTGCATCACGGTCTCTGGGACTACGACTTCCCGGCCGCACCGAACGTAGTCGACATCCGGGTGGACGGGCGCGGCGAGCCGGTCAGGGCGCTGGCCGCCGTGAGCAAGCAGGCGTTCACCTACGTCTTCGATCGGGTCACGGGCGAGCCGATCTGGCCGATCGAGGAACGTCCCGTCCCGCCGGGCGACGTGCCCGGCGAATGGTACGCGGCGACCCAGCCGTTTCCGACCAAGCCGCCGCCCTTCGACCAGCAGGGGACCAGCGTCGACGACCTGATGGACTTCACCCCCGAGCTCCGCGAGGAGGCGCTGGCGGTCTTCGAGCAGTACGTGAGCGGCCCGCTCTTCACCGCGCCCTCGCTGGTCGACGAGTCGCCGGGCGGCACGCGGGGCACGCTGCAGATGCCGGGCGTCGTCGGCGGCGCCGACTGGGGCGGCGCGGCGGTCGACCCGGAGACCGGGATCCTGTACGTGCCGTCCGTGCACAGCGAGTCGGTGATCGGCATCACGCGATCGGAGCATCCCCGCTCGGACATGAACCTGGTGCTGCATTCGATCACGCCCCTCGAGGGACCGCGGGAGCTGCCGCTGTTCAAGCCGCCGTACGGGCGGCTGGTGGCCATCGATCTCAACCAGGGCGAGATCCTGTGGTCGAAGGCCAACGGCGACGGGCCCCGCGACCACCCGGCGCTGCGCGATCTGGACCTGCCGCCGCTGGGCCAGCCGGGCCGGGTCTCGCCGCTCGTCACGAAGTCGCTCGTGTTCCTCGGCGAAGGCGGCCGGACGGGCGTCGTCGTGCTCAACCCGATCTGGGGCGGGGCCGGCGGCAAGATGTTCCGCGCGTACGACAAGCTGACCGGCGAGGTCGTCTGGGAGAAGGAGCTCCCGGGCGGCACGACCGCCGCGCCGATGACCTACATGGTCGACGGCAGGCAGTACATCGTCGTCACCGTGGGCTGGGACGACCTGCCGAGCGAGTACGTCGCGCTGGCGCTGCCGTAGCGCGGTGCGCCGCTCCATGAATATCTAAAGCGGTCTTTTAGATATTCATGGATAATGGCGGGTGTGATTCCCCGCACCGACCACGAGACCGCCATCGGCGCCCTGCTCGGGCAGTTTCCCGTCGTTGGCCTCATCGGTGCGCGACAGGTCGGCAAGACAACGCTCGCGCGGCGCGTGACGGCCGCCGCGTCGCAACCCGTCACGTCGTTCGATCTGGAGGATCCGACCGACGAGGCGCGGCTCGCGGATCCCAAGCTGGCGCTCGATCCGTTGCGGGGCCTCGTGGTCATCGACGAGGTCCAACGCCGGGAGGGACTCTTCGAGCTGCTGCGCGTGCTGGTGGATCGGCCGGGCAGCACGGTCCGGTTCCTCGTGCTCGGCAGCGCCGGACCCGACCTGCTGCGGCAATCCTCGGAGACCCTCGCCGGGCGCATCGCGTATCACGAGCTGCCGCCGTTCCGCGTCAACGAGACGGGGGCCGGCGCGATCGACCGGCTCTGGGTGCGCGGCGGGTTTCCGCCGTCGTTCCTTGCTCCTGACGAGACAGCCAGCGTCCGCTGGCGGCAGGCGTTCGTCCGGACCTTTCTCGAACGCGGCCTGCCGCAGCTCGGCGTCTCCGTGCCGGCGGCGACGATGCGGCGTTTCTGGACGATGGTCGCCCACTACCACGGCAACCGGTGGAACAGCGCCGAGATCGGCCGCGCGCTCGGCGTGTCCGGGCCGACCGTCAATGCCTACCTCGACCACCTCGTCGATGCGCTGGTGGTGCGCCGGCTCGCGCCCTGGCACGAGAACCTGAAGAAGCGGCAGGTCAAGGCGGCGAAGATTTTCGTCGCCGACACCGGGCTGCTGCACACGCTGCTCGCGCTCGACGCCGAGCCGGCGCTCCTGGGACATCCCCGGGTGGGGGCGTCCTGGGAAGGATTCGCCATGCAGGAGATCGTCCGGATTCTGGGTGTCGACTGGGACCGGTGCTACTACTGGGCCACGCAGCAGGGCGCCGAGCTCGATCTGCTGGTGTTCGCCGGCGGGCAGCGGATAGGGTTCGAGTTCAAGCGCACGAGCGCCCCGCGGCTCACGCGGTCAATGCGGTCGGCGTTGGCCGACCTGCGTCTCGATCGCCTGTACGTCGTCTTCCCGGGACCCTCCCGGTTCCGCCTGGCCGAACGGGTGGAAGCGGTCGGACTGACGGCCGCGTGCGCCGCCGGCCTTCAACCTGCGGAAGGCGCGCACGGCGCGCCTCGGCGGTAGCGGCGCGGGGCAGTGGGGGTCCCCGCAAGCGGCCGCCGGGGGTTCGGGGCGCAGCCCCGTCTGAAGGAAGCTGCGCACGGCGCGCCTCGGCGGTAGCGGCGCGGGGCAGTGGGGCCCCCGCAAGCAGCCGCCGGGGGTTCGGGGCGGAGCCCCGTCTGAAGGAAGCTGCTACCGGGCGGCTACCGGCGCGCCGTCCCGGGCCGTCGCCCCGAGCTCGCGGAGGAGCTCGGCGGTGCTGCCGGCCGCGTCGCCCGCGGCCAGCGCCACATCCAGTGGCGTCTCGCCGCGCTCGTTGCGTGCGTCCAGCTCGGCGCCTCGTTCGGCCAGCAGCGCGACGACCTCGTCGAGGCGGCGCGACACCGCCAAGTGCAGGGCCGTCTCGCCGCGCGCGCCGCGCGCGTTGACGTCGACGCCGGCGTCGAGCGCGGCGTCCACCGCATCGACGGCGCGGCGCTGCTCGACGTCGGCCGCGGGGCGCGGGACGCCGAACCGCCGCCGCGTGCTGCCACCGAGAATCGCGGCCATCGCGGCGGTCTCGCCGCCAAGGGCTGCCGCTGGATCCGCGCCCTGCTCGGCCAGCAGCCGCATGATCGCCGGCTCGCGGAACGACGCCGCCACCCAGAACGGCGTGGCGCCGATCATGCGGTGCGGCAGACGCCAGTCGGCGCTCACGCGGCGCGCGGGCGTGCCGCGCTCCAGGACGGCGTCGGGGTCGGCGCCGAACCTCAGCAGCGTGGCGACCAGTTGCGGGTCGCCGCGAAGCACCGCCGCGTGCAAGGCCGAGTAGCCGGCCCCCGCCGCGTTCGGGTCGGCGCCGGCCTCGAGCAGGAAGGTCGCGAGCTCGCGGTGGTTGCCGTGGGCGGCCACCACCAGCGGCGTCGTGCCGCTCGCCGCCGCCTCGTCCACCGCGGCGCCGGCGGCAACGAGCAGACGGGCGGATGCGACGTCACCGTGCCGCGCCGCGAACAGCAGCGGCGTGTAGCCGCCCTGCAGCACCTCGAAGACGCCGCTGGGGTCCGCGTTGCCGGAGGAGCTGACGACCTGCGGGTAGGCGCGCGAGCGATCGTCCACGCGGGCGCCGGATGCCAGCAGCACGCGGACCACCTCGGCATGCCGCTGCGCAACGGCCCACATCAACGCCGTCTGGCCGTACGTGTGCTCGGTCGCGTGCGGGTCGGCGCCATGGTCGAGCAGGGTCTGCACGGCGGCGGGATTGCCCGTGCGCGCGGCGGTCATCAGCGGCGTCTCGCCCGACGGCAGCTTCCGGTCGGGGTCGGCGCCGGCGCCCAGCAGGGTCTCGATCAGGTCGGCGCTCCCGTTGCTCGCGGCGAGCCACAGCGGCGTGACCCCCAGATCGTTCACCGCGTCGACCGCGGCCTCCGACGCGAGCAGCCGCCGCGCCATGGGGCCATCGTCCCAGTAGACCGCCCAGTGCAGGGCGGTGGTGCCGTCGCCCTGTCGGCCGTCGACGTCGGCACCGGCGTGCAGCAGGCCCCGCACGGCCGCCCAGTCCTGACGCTTCGCCGCATCGGCGAGGCTCGCGCGCGGACTCTGGGCGCTGGCCGGGCCCGCGGCGAGCGTCAGGACGAACGCGGCCATCGCGGCGACGAGACCGGCCCGGGCGAGGGGCCGGCGCGTTGCTGCCTCCATGACCGTTCATGGTACCGTGTCCCGGCCGCGCTGACAACGGCTCCGCGCACTGCCGGCCATTGACAACCGAGCGGCCATCGGGGACCATCAGGGGGATCGCTGGAACGAGGTCGGAAGCGGGATGAGAGCCAGTTTGCCTGCGCGTGTCGTGCTCGGCTTCGTCGCTGCCGGCGTCCTCTCCGCCCCCCCGCTCGCGGCAGCGGCGCAGGGGGAGCCCGCGCCGGACGCCGCGGCGGTGCGCGCGCTGCTCGATCGCTACTGCGTCACGTGTCACAACGGGCGGCTGCGCACGGCCGGCCTCGCGCTCGATGCCGCGGATCCGGCGTCGGTCGCGCACGATGCGCGCATCTGGGAACAGGTCGTCCGCAAGCTGCGCATCGGCGCGATGCCGCCCCCCGGCCGGCCCCGTCCCGAGCGCGCCGCTGCGGGAGAGGCGGTCGCGTATCTCGAGGCGGCGCTGGACCGCGCCGCGGCCGGGCGTGCGGACGTGGGGCGCACGGAGACGTTCCACCGGCTGAACCGGGCCGAGTACCGCAACGCGGTCCGGGATCTGCTGCACGTCGACGTGGACGTCTCGGCGCTCCTGCCGGCCGACGATGCGGACGCGCACGGCTTCGACAACATGGCCGCGGTCCTGTCGGTCTCGCCGGCGCTCCTCGAGCGCTACCTGTCGGCGGCGCGCAGGATCAGTCGTCTCGCGGTGGGGATGGCGCCGCCGGTGCCGAGCGTGGACACGCACCGCATACCCCTGCTCCTGTACCAGGACGGGCGGCTCAGCGAGGATCTGCCGCTCGGCTCGCGGGGCGGCATCGCGATACGCCACCGCTTTCCGGTGGACGGCGAGTACTCGATCCGGTTGCGTCTGCAGCGCACGTATACCGACTACATCCGGGGGCTGGGCACGCCGCAGCAGCTCGACGTGCGCGTCGACGGCCGGCTGATCGAGCGGTTCACCGTCGGCGGCGGCGCACCGCCGCACGCCAGGTCGGCGCCGGCCAGCTTCGCGGGCAACACGCCGCTGTTCGGGCATCCCGACTGGGAGGCCTACGTGCTGGGGGCGGACGCGGACCTCGCGGTCACCTTCCGCGCGGCGGCGGGCGAGCGCGTCGTGGGCGTCTCGTTCCAGCACAGGCTGTGGGAGCCGGAAGGCGCGCTGCAGCCCCGTCAGACCGGCTTTCCGCTCGCCATCAACGAGCGCTGGCAGGGCAACGCCGCCGTGGGCAGCGTCGAGATCGGCGGACCGCATGCCGTGGAGGGGCCGGGCGACACCGCCAGCCGCCGTGCGATCTTCACCTGTCATCCGGCGGCCGGCGACGAGGCGTCCGCGTGCGCCCGCACGATCCTGTCGCGTCTGGCCCGGGGCGCCTACCGGCGTCCCGTCACCGCGGGCGACGTCGATCTGCTGTTCGGGTTCTACGAGCGGCGGCAGCGGACGGACGGCTTCGAGGCCGGCATACAGTTCGCGCTGCAGCGCCTGCTCAGCGATCCGGAGTTCCTGTTCCGGATCGAGCGCGACCCCGCGGGCGCCGAGCCGGGCGCCGCGCACGCGGTGAGCGATCTCGCGCTCGCGTCGCGGCTGTCGTTCTTCCTGTGGAGCAGCATCCCGGACGACGAGCTGCTGGATGCCGCCGTGCGGGGCGATCTCGCCGACCCGGCGCTGCTCGAGCGTCAGGTGCGCCGCATGCTGCGCGATCCGCGGTCGGCCGCGCTCGTCGAGAACTTCGCTGGCCAGTGGCTGCTCCTGCGCAACATTCCGACCATCAATCCCGACCCGAACCTGTTCCCGACGTTCGACGAGAACCTGCGGGCGGCGTTCCGGCGCGAGACCGAGCTGTTCGTCGCGAGCATCATGCGCGAGGACCACAGCCTGGTCGACCTGATCGACGCCGACTATACGTTCGTCGACGAACGGCTGGCCGCGCACTACGGCATCCCGGGCGTCTACGGCAGCCGGTTCCGCAAGGTGACGCTCGACGGCCGGCGGGGCGGATTGCTGGGGCACGGCGGCCTGCTCACCGTCACGTCGTATCCCAATCGCACGTCGCCGGTGCTACGCGGCAAGTGGGTGCTCGAGAACCTGCTGGGCGCCCCGCCGCCCCCGCCGCCGCCCGACGTGCCCTCGTTCCCGGAGCGCGGGGAGGGCGGCGAGCCCGCCACGGTGCGGGAGCTGCTGGAGATGCACCGGCGGAATCCGGCCTGCGCCGGGTGCCACGCGCCGATGGACCCGCTCGGGTTCGCGCTCGAGCAGTTCGACGCCATCGGCCGCTGGCGAACGACCGACGCGGAGACGCCGATCGATGCGTCGGGCGTCATGCCCACGGGCCATGCGTTCGACGGTCTGGCCGGGCTGCGGCAGATGCTGGTGGAGGACCCGGAGCCGCTGGTCAGGACCGTCACCGAGAAGCTGCTGACATACGCGCTCGGCCGCAGCATCGAGTACTACGACCACCCGACGATCCGCCGGATCGCGCGGGAGGCGGCCGCCGACGACTATCGGTGGTCGGCCGTCGTTCTCGGCATCGTCCGGAGCGCACCGTTTCGAATGCGGAGCACAGGGTCATGATCATTACCAGGAAGGCGATACCCCGGCGCACGGTTCTGCGCGGTCTCGGCACCGCCCTCGCGCTGCCGTTGCTGGACGGGATGGTGCCGGCGCTCTCGGCGATTCGCAACACGCCCGCGCGCGGCATGCGGCGCTTCGGCGTGGTGTACGTGCCCAACGGCATGGCGATGGAGTACTGGACGCCGAAGCAGGCCGGGACCGCATTCGAGTTCTCGCCCATCCTGCGGCCGATGGAGCCCCACAGGGACCGCACGCTCGTGCTGACGGGGCTCGATCCCGGACGCGGCGGCGGCGCGCACGCCGGCGCCTCGACCAAGTTCCTCACCGCCGTGCCGGGACGCATGACCGACGGGACCGGGGTCCACTCGGGCCCGTCCATCGATCAGCTCCTGGGTCGGGAGCTCGGCAAGCGCACCCAGCTCTCGTCGCTCGAGCTGGGGCTCGACAGCCGCGACTTCGCCGGCTCCTGCGACGCCGGCTACGCCTGCGCGTACACCAACACGATCTCCTGGCGCGACCCCACCACGCCGCTGCCCATGGAGAACGATCCGCGGGTGGTCTTCGAGCGGCTGTTCGGCGACAGCGGCAGCACCGACCCGGTCGTGCGCCGGACCCGCATCGCGGAGGATCGCAGCATCCTCGACTCGGTCACGGAGAAGGTCGACGACCTGCAGCGCGGCCTCGGCGCCGGCGACCGGCGCAAGATCACCCAGTATCTCGACGCCGTCCGCGATGTCGAGCGGCGGATCCGGAGAGCCGAGGAGCAGAGCGCCCGCGCCCTGCCGCTGGTGCAGCAGCCGGCCGGCGTCCCGGACGCTTTCGACGACTACATGCGGCTGATGCTCGAGCTGCAGCGGCTGGCGTGGCAGACCGATCTCACGCGCGTGGCGACCTTCATGGTCGGCCGCGAGATCAGCGGCCGGACCTACAACGAGATCGGGATTCCGGAGGCCCATCACCCGCTGTCGCACCATCTGGACGATCCGGCGCGGGTCGCCACGATGTCGAAGATCAACACGTATCACGTGTCCCTGTTCGCCGAGTTCGTCGAGACGCTCCGCTCGACGCCGGACGGCGACGGCTCGCTGCTCGACCACTCGCTGCTGCTCTACGGCGCCGGCATGTCGAACTCGAACGCCCACGCGGCGATCGACCTGCCCATCATGCTCGTCGGCGGCGCCGCGGGCGGGCTGGTCGGCGGCCGGCACCTGACGTACCGCGGGGACACGCCGATGGCCAACCTGCTGGTCGCCATCATGGAGACGCTCGACGTGCCGGTCGAGAAGGTCGGCCGGAGCACGGGCAAGCTCGACGCGCTGTCGCTGGCGTAGACGTCTGCGCCGCGGCCGACGTCCGAGGGATGGGCGGGCATCCGTCCACCTCGGGCGCCGGCGGCAGCAGGCCGGATCGGCCGAGCCATCGGCCACCCCCAATACCCGCCCCACCGCCGGCAGGCCGAGTCACTCCTCACAGCGGCGCGTTCTTCGTCGACCCGCACGCTCGCGAGCCGTACCTGTTCCACCTCGCCCCGCGTACCCGTCGTGCGCCGCCCGCCGCCCGCCGCCCGCCGCCCGCCGCTCGTGCGGGTGCGCCACCCGTTCGGCAAGCTGCTCGTCCGGAGCCGCGCACTCTCCGCCTACGCCATATCGGCGGCGGCCATGCAGGCGGCAGCCGAGGTCGAGCGGGGGGATACACGATAATGCCTGCAGGGGCGCTCCGTGGCAGGACTGCCGGCGCGGAGCCGCGCGCTCCGGAAAGGAACGACGAACATGGGCGCCACGCACGTCACCGTCACCATCCGCAACCCGGCCGACCCGGACCGGGCCTGGGAAGGGCGGTTCCTGGTCGATACCCGCGCCACGGATTCGCTCGTTCCACGCCCGCACCTGGAAGCGATCGGTCTCCGGCCGAAGGGCAGGCGCGTGTGCGAACTCGCTGCTCGGGGTGACTGCCCTGGAATCTGCCGGGATCGAAGTCGACCCGACCAGCCAGCGGCTGAAGCGACTCCCCGCGGTACGACTCAAGCGCCTGCGGAAACCGGCTTGATCACGAGGTTGGCGGGGGCACAGTTGCGGTCGATTACCACGAGTACGGGAGAGACGGTGGATGCTGAGGCGTGTTCACGTCAAGGGCTACAAGTCGTTGGCTGACGTCGAGGTGAAGCTGGCACCGCTCACGGTGCTGTTCGGACCGAACGCGGCCGGCAAGAGCAATTTCCTGGACGCGCTGCGGTTGCTTTCCAGGCTCGGCACGAGCCGGACCGTCAGGGATGCATTCGATTCCCCGTCCCGCGGTACGCCGCTCGAGTCGTTCAGCATGGGGCCCGACGGCTGCAGGGGGCTGATCGAGCAGGAGCGACTCGTGTGCTCCATCGAGGCCGACCTGCAGTTGTCGGAAGCGGTCGTCGATGGCGTCCATCGAGAGATCAGCAACATGCGGCGTGCGGGCGACCGGAAGGCGCCCCGCGATACCGGCCCGCGGTCGCCCGGCGTGCACGCACGTAGTCTGCGGTACCGCGTCGAAATCGAGATGCTGCCGCGGTCCGGCACGCTGCGCGTCGCCGACGAGTACCTGGCTCCGCTGACCACCCGGGGCGAGCTGACCGGCAAACGAAAGCCCTTCCTGGCGCGCGAGGGCGACAAGCTGCACCTGCGACTCGAAGGGCGTGCGCACGCCACGCACCACGACCGGTTCCTGGACCACAGCATCCTGTCCATGCCGCACTACCCTCCGCACCATCCCCATCTGGTCGCGGCGCGGCGTGAACTGGAGAGTTGGCTGTTCTTCTACTTCGAGCCACGGCAGCGGATGCGGGCCGCCGACCCCGTCACGGAAACGCGGTGCATCGGACCGATGGGGGAAGAACTGGCCGCGTTCCTCCATACGGCGAAGGCGGACGATCCCACCCTCTTCCGCTCCATCGAACGGGAGCTGCACGCCCTTGTGCCGAACGTCGACGGCATCGAGACCGACGTGAACGACCTCGGCGAAGTGGAGCTCAGGCTCAACGAGAAGGGCGTGGCGACCCCCGCGCGCCTGCTGTCGGACGGCACGCTGCGCATGCTGGGGCTCCTGGCGCTGACCGCCGTCGACGAGCCGCCAGCACTGGTTGGATTCGAGGAGCCGGAGACCGGCGTGCATCCGCGCCGGATCCCGATGATCGCCCAACTGCTGGAATCGCGTTCGCGGCTGTACAACGGTCTCCACAGCCAGTACGTGGTTACCACGCACGACCCGTTTCTGCCCGATCTGGTGTCGAACCGCTCGCTGTTCGTGGTGCAGCGCACCAAGCGCACCAACGACCGGACCCGCATCGTTCCGTTCGCCGCGTGGCTCGATACGAGGCGCCGCCAGAACGTGCACGAAGCGCGGCGGGACGACCGGGAAGGCACGCGCATCTGGGAGCGCATCGTGCGCGGGGACTTCGGTGCGTGAGAGCGCTCTGTGCGTCGAAGGTTTCGAGTGGTGATCCCAAGGCAGCGTGAGCCTCGACCATGACGGCAGACAAGCGGGTCCTCGTGATCGCCGGGCCGAACGGCGCGGGCAAGACGACGTTTGCCACCGAGTTCCTGCCCAACGAGGCGGACTGTCCGCTGTTCGTCAACGCCGATTTCATCGCGGCCGGGCTGAGTCCTTTTCGTGCGAGCCTGGTCGCCGTCCAGGCTGCCAGGCTGATGCTGAGGCAGATCGACGAGCACGCGCGCTGCGGGCGCGGCTTCGCTTTCGAGACCACGCTGAGCGGGCGCCGCTACGCCCGGCGGATTCCCCGCTGGCGGGCGCAGGGCTACCGGGTCGAGCTGTTCTTCCTGCGTTTGCCCACGGTTGAGGCAGCGATCGCACGCGTGGCGCAGCGCGTGTCGGAGGGCGGCCATGACGTGCCCGAGCCGGTGATCCGTCGGCGGTTCCATGCGGGCTGGCGCAACTTCGAGCACGTCTACCGCGATCTGGTCGATGCCTGGGCCGTGTTCGACAATTCGGGCGACGCGCCGCAACTGGTCGCCGAGGGGAGTCGAGAATGAGCGCACAGGCAGGGAAACCGACACGAGTGGCAGGCCATCCGGACTTGGCCGGCGCGGAGGCGGCCATGCAGCGGGCTGCGCGGCGCGCGCGCGCGCGCGCCGCGCGGGTGGCCGGAGCCGGGCCGGCGCAATCGGCGGCCCGGCGTGACGGGGCTGGTGGGATCGACGCCGGGGGGAGTTCGCCCGAGGGACGCCCGTTGGGGCCGATTTCACAGGCACCGCCTCCGGGAACTCCGGCAACGGGAACGTTCCACGGCAGTGTCGATGCCATCGGTACCACGCCCCCACCGACCGTCCTGCCCGCCGCAACGGCCGAGGAGGGACGCACTGTCGTCGACGCGCTCGGCACGCTTCGACAGGCCGGCCTGAACGGCAGCGCGGCGCACTTGCGCGCGGCGGCGGAGCGCATCAACGCCGGAGATTGGGCGGGCAGCGTTCGGGAAAGCATCCACGCCGTGGAGTCCGTGGCGCGCCAACTCGATCCCGAAGCGGCGCAGACACTTGGACCAGCGCTGGATTCGCTCGAGAAGCGCGGTGCCCTGCATCCGGCGCTCAAGGTGGCGTTCAGCACGCTCTACGGTTACACGTCGGACGAGCAGGGCATTCGCCACGCGCTGCTTGACCGGACGGACGCGCAGGTCGGCCGGGACGAAGCGGTTTTCATGCTGGGCGCGTGCGCGTCGTTCGCCAGCTACCTGTGGCGCAAGCACGCGGCGGGAGCGCCCGGGTGACGGACAAGCGCCTCATCGAGGCCGCGTTCCCGCTGGAGCATGTGTCGCTCGACGCCGTACACGAGAAGAACGTACGGCACGGGCACGTCTCGACGCTGCACATCTGGCCGGCGCGCCGGGCGCTGGCGGCGTGCCGGGCGGCGCTGATCGCGACGCTGCTGCCGGACGCCGGCGGCGCGCGGGAGCGGCAGGCGGTCTACCGCCGGATGGCGGGGACCGTCGTCGAGACGGTCGAGGACGAACGCGCCGATGGCCGGACGGTGGCCAGCGCGCGGCCTCCCGGCGAAACTACGAGGATGGCGCGCTGATCCGCGCCGGTTTCGTTGTGACCGGTTCGTGGCCGATCCAGACGGAGCGACTGGCGAGAACGCTCGCCAGGCAGTCAGCCGCCCTCGCCTCCTCCATCTGGATCGTCTGCCGCAAGCGCGCCGCAGCGCGCGCGGGCTGGGACGCCGCCGTGCTGATGGAGATGCGCGCGAACGTCACGCAGCAGCTCCGCCAGTTCTGGGACGCCGGCATCCGCGGCCCCGACTTCGTCTGGGCGGCCACCGGCCCGGCGCTGGAGGCGTTCTCGAAGCATCCCATCGTCAGGAGGGCGGACGAGGCCGGCGCGCACCTGACGGTATCGGAGTTCCTGCGGGAGGTCCGCCGGTTCGTCGTCGACTTCGTCGTCGGCCGCGTGCTGACACGCGACGGCGGCGCCGCGGCCACCAGCGGCCTCGACGACGTCACCACGTACTACCTGCTGCACCGCAACGACTTCGGTATGGACGACGCCCCGGCCGGCGCCTGCATCCTCTACGCGCTCTCCTGCAACTTGTCGGACCGCGAGCTGAGCGACTGCCACGACCTGCTCTCGCGCGGAGGTCGCGTCCCCGGCGGCGAGCCCGAGGGCGACGAGGCGGACCCCGACGATGATGCCGGCGCGGCCGCCGGTCCCGGCGGGGCCGGAAGCCGGGCCGCGCTGAAGCCCTGGCGACGGCGCACCGCGAAGTCGCTCGGCTACCGGACGCCGGATGGCCGTGAGCCGCCGTTGATTGATCAGATCCACCGCCTGATGCACCTCTGGCGCGCCGGCGACGAAGCGCGGGTCAACGACTATCTCGACGACCGCGGCCTCGTTCGCCACCCCTTGTTCGCCCGCCTGCTGCAGGCGCTGATCGAGCTGTCGCCCGCCGCCTCCGAGGAACGTGCGATCCTGGAATCGCTGTCCAACCACGTCGCCGCCCGCGGCGGGCTGGCGCCCGCACGCCAAGCGCCGCTGCAACGACTCGGCGAGGCGCCATGACCGGTACATGGACGGTGGGTACGCAGGATGCTAGTTTCAGGCCCATGCGTTTGGCCGGCCGCTCCGACGACTCCGCGTCTTGCTGGGAGTTTGGCGACCGCAAGGACCGGAGAGAGGAGCCCAATCACCGGATCCACGGCTATCCCGCGAAGCTCCCCGCCTTCATCACGACCGTGGCCCTGGAATACGCCAAGCGGCAGGGCGTCGACGTGAGGGTCGTGGCCGACGTGTTCTGCGGTTGCGGTACCACCGCGGTCAAGGCGGAAGTCCTTGCCGCACCCGCCGCGGAGGTGCGACGGGAAGACTTGCGGGAGCTGATTGCCGAAACCAGTGTCAGGCGGTGGGAGGTCCTGCCGTCCACGTCGTCCAGCTCTGCTACGCCTCTGGGAACGCAGTCGCAGTCCGGCCGCTTCAATGAGCGGGTGTGGGAGGCCGTCGCGTTCTCGGTGCAAGAAGGAAGAAGCCGTCGGTTCGACTTCACGAAATTCCGTGTGCACAAGTTCTCGGATCTCAAGGAATGCCGCATCGGCCGCCTGCTGCATCCCCACCATCCCCACCTGACCAGCATTCAGCGGCGGTTCGGCCTGTACCTCCTGCGACAAGGGCTGCTCCGGATTCCTGAGGAGGCGATTCCCCCGCCCCCCGAACTGGTGCCGGAGGCGGAGCGATGATCACCTCACTTCAACTCATCAACTTCAAGAACTTTGCCGACGAGACGCTGCGCGTTGGCCCGTTCACCGTGATCGTCGGTGCGAACGCGAGCGGCAAGAGCAACATCCGTGATGCCTTCCGGTTCCTGCACGGCGTCGGACGCGGTTACACGCTCGCCGAGATTCTCGGTGGCAGGTGGGGCCCCGGCGGTCAGGCCGAGTGGCAGGCGATCCGGGGCGCACCCAACGAAGTTGGGCGACTGGTGGACGCCGAACCCTGGAGCCGGTTCGCCCTCCGCGTCAAACTCCGACTCGGCAACTGGAGCGGGCGCTACAGCATTGAAGTGTCTCGCGGCCCCGGAAATGCAGGTAGTTTTCGCGTCACGCGTGAGGAACTTTCGACCGGGGGTTGGTGGGGACCCGTGTACACCAGCCACCCGAGCTACGGTGATCCCGTCGCCGCACAGGGCGACGACACCCATCTGCTGTTGCGCATGGCCAAAGCCGGATCGCAACGCAAGTACGGAGACCGCATTGCGGTCAGACCGGATCAGCCCGCGTTGACGCAGATTCGCGAACACAGGTGGGTAGCCCGCGCCTGCAAGGAGCACGCGAACGACGTGATCGACGTCCTTTCGAACATGCGCTTCCTGGACTTGATCCCGGATCGCATGCGGCAACCTTCGTTTCCCGGACAAACGATTCTGGGCGACGGCGGCGAGAATCTGCCGACCGTACTGCGCCAGATCTGCACCGATCCGGAGCGCAAGACGAGCCTACTGGACTGGGTTCGCGAACTTACGCCGATGGATGTGGCGGACTTCGAGTTTCCGGTCGACCGGGTCACCGGCTTGGTTCAACTCGTTGTCGTCGAAAAAGGCGGCAGGACCTGCTCCGCGTACAGCGTCTCCGACGGCACGCTGCGCTTTCTGGCGATGCTGGCGGCGCTGCTCGCGGACGATCCGGCCCGGTTCTACTTCTTCGAGGAAGTCGACAACGGCATCCACCCGACGCGCCAATGGCTGCTGCTGAAGCTGATCGAGAAGCAGACGGCGACCGGGGCCATGCAGGTCGTCACCACCACGCACTCACCTGGACTGCTGACCCCCGTGAACGACTCGACGTTCAGCCATACCTCTCTCGTCTGCCGGCCGGAAGACGCCGCCGACGCGATTATTCGGCCGGTAGCTGATCTGCCCAATGCCGGCGAGCTGCGCAAGTCCCAGGGTCTGGGACGACTGCTGGCCGGCGGCTGGATGGAGGACATGATCGCCTTCACGGAAGTCGCGGAGGAGCAGGACGCATGACGGTCCTGATCGTTCCCGAAGATTTTCGCAAGGACCAGTTTGTGCTGAAGCCTCTCTTCGCCAAGTTACTTGCAACGCTGGGCAAGCCGCGCGCGAAGGTGAGGGTTTGCCAGGACCCGCTGCTCGGCGGCGTCGGCGAGGCATTGAAATCCGAGCGCATTGCCGAAATCGTCGAACGCTACAGCGGCAGGGTGCAGGTCATCCTGCTGTGCATCGACCGCGACGGGGACGCGGGACGGCGACAGCGGCTCGACCATCTCGAACACGAGTTCGACGAGCGCCGCATCGACGGCGGCCCCGACGGCGGGCGGCGCGAGCTGGGCGAAGAGGCCGCCCGCCACATCGACGCGATCCGCCAGTAGTGCCCGGACGACTTCGATGCGCTGGCCCGGCGCATCGAGGCCGTCATCCAGCGCAATTGAGCGAGACGGACAGCATGTCGCAGGTGAGAGCGAGTGGGTCGGGCCGCCAGGAGGCGGCTACCCCTGCCCCCTGCGGCGCCTCACGATGAGCCAGCCGGCGAGGAAGACCGCGATGCCGGCGCCGAACAGGCGCGGGCTCGGTCCGAGCGGGCCGGCGGTCGCGATGGAGACGAGCAGCAGCCACATGCCGACGAGCTGCAGCCCGCGGCCCACGTAGTAGAGGATGCCGGGCACGGTCTACGCGTCCTCCGCCTGTGGTCGTTGCGCGCGGTTCTTGCGCCGCTTCAGGGCCTGCCACTTCTCCAGCCGGCGGGCGATCTCCTGCTCGAATCCGCGGCCGGCGGGCCGGTAGTAGCGGCGCTCGGCGAGTGCCGGCGGGAGGCAGCTCATGGCGGCGACGGCGTCGGGGTCGTCGTGGGCATAGGCATACCCCTTGCCGTAGCCGTGCTCCTGCATGAGCTGCGTCGGCGCATTGCGCAGGTGGAGCGGCACCGGCTCGGCCGCCTGCTCGTGCGCATCGGCCGCGGCGCGGCTGTAGGCCGCGTAGACGGCGTTGCTCTTCGGGGCGGTCGCCAGATAGATGACGGCCTGGGCCAGCGCCGTGTTGCCTTCCGGCATGCCGATGAAGTGCACCGCCTCCTTCGCACCCACGGCCACGGTCAGCGCCGCGGGGTCGGCGTTGCCGATGTCCTCCGAGGCGAACCGGATCAGGCGCCGCGCGATGTACAACGGATCCTCGCCGGCCTCGACCATCCGCGCGAGCCAGTAGACGCCGGCGTCCGGATCGCTGTTGCGCAGCGACTTGTGGAGCGCCGAGATCAGGTTGTAGTGCTCCTCGCCCGCCTTGTCGTAGAGCAGCGCCCGCTTCTGGATGGCGCGCGCCAGCAGCGCCCGGTCGATGCGGCCGGCTCCGGGGGACGCGGCGCCGCCGTCCGCGGTGGCCGCCGCGGCCGTCGTCGCGGCCTCTTCGCCCGTCTCGGCCCGGCCGGCGAGCGTGGCGGCCAGCTCCAGGAGATTCAGCGCCACCCGGGCGTCCCCGTTGGCGTGCCGCGCAATCGCGTCGAGGGCGTCGTCGTCCACCGCGAGCTCCGCCTCGCCGAGGCCGCGTTCCCGGTCGTGCAGCGCGCGCCGCAGGATGTCGATGGTCTCCGCCGGCGTGAGCGGTCGCAGGACGAACACCTTCGATCGCGACAGCAGCGCTGCGTTCACCTCGAAGGACGGGTTCTCGGTCGTCGCGCCGACCAGCGCGATGTCGCCCGCTTCGACGCGCGGCAGGAACGCATCCTGCTGCGCCTTGTTGAAGCGGTGGATCTCGTCCACGAACAGGATGGTGCGCCGCGCCGACACGCGGCGCGTGGCCTCGGCCTCGGCCATCACGGCCTTGATGTCCCGGATGCCGGAGAGCACCGCGCTGAACGCGACGAAGCGCGCGCGCGTCGCCGTGGCGATGAGCCTGGCCACCGTCGTCTTGCCGGTGCCCGGCGGGCCCCACAGGATGATCGACTGCAGCGCGTCGCGCTCGATGGCGGCGCGCAGCGGCTGCCCGGGCGCCAGCAGCTCCTGCTGGCCCACGAGCTCGTCGAACGACCGCGGGCGCATCCGCTCGGCCAGCGGTGCGGGCGCCGCACGATGCGGCTCGTCCGCCGGCTCGAACAGGTGCCCGGACCGGTGCGTCACGACCCTTCCCCCGCGCTTTCCGAGTCGGCTCGCACCCCGCGCTGACGGCGGGCCTCGTACACGATGAGGGCCGCGGCGACGGCCGCGTTCAGCGACTCGACGCTCCGGCGCATCGGCACCGAGATGCAGCCGTCGGCCAGAGCAGCCGTCCCGGTGGCGAGCCCGCCGCCCTCGCCGCCTACCAGCACCAGGCTCGGACGGGTGAGGTCGACGTCATAGACGGACTCTCCGCCGCGCGGCACGGCGGCCAGCACCGCGGCCCCGTGCGCCCGGGCCGCGTCGATCGCCGCCGCGGCGGGCCCCACGTCGACGACCGGCACGCGAAAGGTGCTGCCCATTGCCCCTCGCAACGCCCGCCAGCCGAACGGATCGGCCGAGCCGTCGGCGACGAGCACGCCTGCTGCGGAGCCGGCATCGGCCGTGCGGATGATCGCCCCGACGTTGCCCGGATCCTGCACGCCGACCGGCGCGATGACGAGTCCCGCGCGCGCGAATGCCCGCTCCGCCCGATCCGGGCGGTGGCGCGCGAGGGCGACGGCGCCGGCGGGCGAGCGGACCGGGCTGATGGCCGACAGCACCGGCGCCGATACCGCGTCGACCGCCACGCCCTCCGCCTCGAGGCGTCTGGCGAGACGCGCGAGCTGCCCACCCTCATGTTGCAGCGCCTCGCTCGCGAAGACCGCCTGCTGCAGCGGCCAGCCGGCCCGGTGCGCGTCGTCGATGAGCCGGGCCCCGTCGAGCAGCAGGTGCCGCCGGCTCGCCCGGCGGGAGCGCTCGGCCGCCCGGAACGCGGCGACGACCGGGTTGCGGCGGCTGGTGATGGTTCTCACCGGGAGAGGACGGCGGCGCGGTCGCGCGCGGGAGGCTGCGCCGCGCCGCTGCTGAGCATAACAGATGTGCTAGCCTGGAGCCTGCCGCTCATGAAGTCGCAGTTTCTGAAGCGTTTCGAGGACGAGATTCAAGCGCTCGAGCGCGAGCTGACCCGGGAGCTGCCGAAGGAGATCCAGCGCGCCCGGGAGCTCGGCGATCTCAGGGAGAACGCGGAGTATCAGGCCGCGAAGGAGCGCCAGCGCCTGGTGGAGGCGCGGCTGGGCCAGTTGAAGCAGCGCGCCTCCGAAATCTCGCTGATGAACCTGGGCAAGCTGCCTCGCGACCGCGCTGGATTCGGATCGACGGTTCATCTGCGGGAAGCGGAGGGCAACACGCTCGTGTACCAGCTCGTCATGGCCGAGGACGCCGATCCCGGTCGCGGTTGGATTTCCACCGCATCGCCGATCGGGCGCGCCCTGATGGGGAAGGAAGTCGGCGACGAGGTCACCGTGCCCACCCCCAACGGGATCCGCGAATTCGAGGTCGTCAAGCTCACGACGATCCACGACGAGTAGGGACAGATCGATTCCTGCCGCGACCCCTGAGCCGCCGCCCCGCTATTCCCCCGACCTGAGAACCGCCGTCGTGCTGACGGGCACGGGCACGGCCGGGGCCTACCATGCCGGCGTGCTGCAGGCCGTGCAGGACGCCGGCGTCAAGGTGGACATCGTTGCCGGGCGCGGCATCGGTGCGGCCGGGGCCATGTTCTCGGCCATCGACGGCGGCAGCTACCTGTGGGACAAGCGCCGCGGCTGGGCGGCGCCCTCCGTGGCCCGCTTCTACCCGTGGCGCTGGACCCTGCGCGCGGTGGGCGCCGCGTTCGCGACGGCGCTCGGATCGCTGCTGCTGCCGCTGGCGGTGCTGGTCGGCGCGCTGGTGGCCTATCCGGTCGGGCTCATCCTGCAGATGACCGGGCTGCGCGCCGGCGGGGCGGTCGCGTCCGCGTACGCCAGGCTGGTGGAGGCCATCTTCCAGCCGGACGCGCTGCCGCTCTACCTGCCGCGGTTCGTCACCCTCGTGCTGCTCGCGCTGCTGGCGGTTCTGGCGGTGGGAGCCTTCGCCACGGCGCTGCAGGCGCGCCGGCGCCGGCGCGCCCGGGGCGGCCGCTGGTGGCAACTGCTGGGGTCGCCGCTCGACACGTCGCGCGCCGCCGATTGGCTCGCCGCCCGACTCTGGCAGGTCATGCGCGGAGCCGCGTCGGCGGCGCGTCCGGGCGCAGCCGACCTCGGCCGGCGCTACGCGCAGCTCCTCGCGGACAACGTCGGCCAGCCGGGGTTCCGGGAGCTGATCGTGCTCGTGCACGATCTCGACGGCCGGCGCGACCTGGTGTCGGCGCTGCTTGCCGAGCCGTACCGCGGCGCGTTCTTTCGGCCGCGGGTGGACGACGAGGAGGGGCAGCGGCGACTCGAAGCGCTGGACCTGGCCGGCCCGGCGCGCCACCAGGCCATCGATCTGCTGAGCGCGGCGCTCAGCATGCCGGTCGTGACCGATCCGTATCTGCTGGGATTCCCGCCGGGCGGCGCCTGGCGGGGCGAGACGCATCGGCTGTGCGACCGGCCGGAGTCGACGATCCGGCTGCTGGAGGAGGTGGCGCACGCCGGCGCCGAGCAGGTCGTGCTCGTGACCGCGTGCGCCGAGTCCCCGGGACCGCACGCCCTCGAGGCCGGCCGGCGGGACGCGCGGGGCCGGGCCGGCGGGGATCTGGCGGCGATGGAGAGCGCGTCGATCCGGGATGCGCTCGCGTTCGGCGGCGGCCTCTTCCAGGCGGTGTTCCAGATTCGGCCGGCCCACAACCCGCTCGGCCCCTTCGACTTCCGGGGCAACTACGACGAGCGCTCCGACCGTTGGCACACCCTGGCCGAGCTGGTCTCGCGCGGCTACGAGGACGGGTTCCGGCAGTTCGTCGATTCCGTGGTGGGGGCCAGCGGCGAGTGGATCGACGCGGCGCGTTCCGCGCCCGGCGGGACGCGGGACCGGAGTCTTCCTTCAGCCGGCGAGGTCTGACGAGCGCCTGGCTCGACGGGCCGCGCCCGAGGTCGAGTCGCGCTGCGCGCGGCCGCGGAGCGCAGACTCGCGGCGCCGCTCGCTCGACAGCGCGTCGCGCAGGAACTGGCCGGCGAGGTCGCTCAGCAGGCGCGAGACGTGCTCGTCGTCCAGGCTGCCGAACTTCTTCCGGAACGCGGACGCCGGCACGACGGCCTTGGCCATTGCCCGGTGGCCGCCGGCGCTGCCGACGTCGGCGAAGCAGCTCTTCACGAAGTCACCGGCGTTGCGCGAGTAGCCGAGGTTGCGCACCGACACGATGACGACGTCGCCCACGAGCCCGGAGATGATCGACCACTTGACGTCCTCGAGCTGCAGCAGGAAGTCCGCGGTGTAGGTGACGAGGTCCTCGCGCGGCGCCGAACCGACGTGCGCCGTGAAGACCTGGTCGCGCGTCCGACCCTGCTGGATCGCCCGCGACACGAACGTGAGCCGCTCGAGCGTGAGCTCGGCCCCTTCCATCTTGCGGACCAGCGCCGCGTCCGCCAGCGGATACAGGTACGTGAACGCGGCGAGGTCGACGCGGTTCGTGTGGCGGCTGAAGAACAGCGTGTCCGACTTGATGGCGTACAGCATCGCGGTGGCCGTCCGCTCCGAGATGTTGGCGCCGACCGCCCGCAGGTGCTCCGTGAGGATCGTGCACGTCGATCCGTAATCGGCCCGGATGTCCCTGAACGCCGCGGTGTACCCGCTCTGCTCCGGGTGGTGATCGACGACCAGATCCGCCCGGTTGAGCAGCCCCCCGAAGTAGTGCGGCTGCACGTCGACGGTGGCGACCAGGTCGTAACGCGCGAGCGATTCGGCGGTCACCGGCTCGACCTTGATGTCGAGCAGGTTGGCCATGCGCAGGTTCTCGGGCCGGGTCACGCCCTGGAAGGCGCCGATGATGGCGGTCGTCTTGGTGCGGTGCAGGAGGTTCCGCAAGGCGAGCCCGCTCGCCATCGCGTCCGGATCGGGATCGTTGTGGAGCAGGATGAGCACGCGGTCCGCGCCGGCGAAGTAGCGCTGGTACTGCTGGACGCGCGCCCGCGTCAGCGAGCGGCCCAGGGCGGTCACCAGCGATTCCTGCAGGAGCTGTCCGAGGCTGAGCACCGTGACGTCGGGGAACGCCTCCCGCCACGCGTCGGCGCGGGACGTGGCGCGGTCGCCGACGCGCAGGACGTACACCAGCGTGGTGCCCGCGTCGGTGACGGCTTCCAGAATGCGCCGCAGGCTCTGCCGGCCGTTGTCCTCGATGATCACGCAGGTGGCGGGGGTTACGTCGGCCTCGAGGTAGCTGGCCACCCGCCGCGGGTCGGCCAAGCGCACCGGCATGCCTTCGTCGTGCAGGCGCCGCGCCGCGGCACGGTCGTCGAGCAGGAACTCGAGGTCGAGGTTCGAGGCAAGCGCTCGATGCAGAACCTTGACGACCAGCACATCCCGGCAGACGGCAACACACCGCATGAGGAGATCTTCCATTATACGACGCTCCGGGCCTGCGCTATCATGCTCCTCAACATGACTGCCTCACGTCTCGTCCCGATCTGCCTCGTCGCCCTGCTGGCCGGCGCGGGCCTGGCGGCCCAGGAGCCGCTGTTCACCAGCCGGATCGACCTCGTGCACGTGGGCGTGTCCGTCCTGGACGATGACGACGTGCCGGTGACCGAGCTCGGACGCGACGATTTCGAGCTGTACGAGGACGGCCGCCTGCAGGAGATCGAGTACTTCTCCCGCGGTCTGGCGAGCGACGCGGAGATCCTGCCGACGCATCTGGGCGTGCTGTTCGACACCAGCGGCAGCATGGAGCGCGACGCGCGCTTCGCGAAGACCGCCGCCATCAAGTTCCTGAACGCCCTCACCTACGCCACGGACATGACCGTCGTGGACTTCGACACGGAGGTGCGGGTGGGCCGCTACAGCCAGGCGGACTTCCCCCGTCTGGTCGAGCGGATTCGGCGCAGCCGGACCTCCGGCAACACGGCTCTCTACGACGCGCTGGGCGTGTATCTCGACGGGGCGTTCGCGCAGGACGGCCGGAAGGTGCTGCTCCTGTACACCGACGGCGCCGACACCCGCAGCCGGATCACCATGTCCGACGCCCTCGATCTGGTGAAGGCCTCCGACGTCACCATCTACGCCATCGGCTTCCAGAAGCATCTGCCCAGCGGCGCCCGGCCCATTCAGCGCATGCGGCTGCGGCAGCTCACCGACGTCACCGGCGGGCGCTCCTACTTTCCGAACGACGTCGACGAGCTCGACGAGATCTACGAGAAGATCGCGGCGGAGCTCGACGCCCGCTACTCGCTCGGCTACGTATCGGGCAACACGCGGCTCGACGGGACCTGGCGCGAGGTCGAGGTCAGGCTGAAGACCTCCCGCTCCGAGCGCGGACGCCTGCAGGTGCGCAGCCGCGAAGGCTACTACGCCTTGTACCTGGAGGACGACCCCCGCTAGGAGTCTGCGGCCCTGGTTTCGACCTACGACACGTTCTCGCTCGTCACGAACTTCGAGCTGCGCGGGGATCAGGAGCGCGCGATCGCCGAGCTCACCGAGGGGCTCGACCGCGGCGACCGCCACCAGGTCCTGCTGGGCGTCACCGGATCGGGCAAGACGTTCACGATGGCGAACGTCATCGCCCGCGTGAACCGGCCCAGCCTCGTGATGGTCCACAACAAGACGCTGGCGGCGCAGCTCTATCAGGAGTTCCGGCGCCTGTTTCCGCACAACGCCGTCGAGTACTTCGTCAGCTACTACGACTACTACCAGCCGGAAGCCTATGTGCCGGCAACCGACTCCTACATCGAGAAGGAAGCAACGATCAACGACGAGATAGACCGGATGCGCCTGTCGGCCACGCGCTCGCTGTTCGAGCGCAGGGACGTCATCATCGTGGCGAGCGTCTCCTGCATCTACGGGCTCGGGTCGCCGGAGGCGTACTACGGCATGCTGCTGCCCCTCGAGCGCGGCCAGCGCGTCGAGCGCGACTGGATCCTGCGGAAGCTGGTCGAGATCCAGTACGAGCGCAACGACCACGAGTTCTCGCGCGGGGTGTTTCGCGTGCGGGGCGACGTCGTCGAGGTGTTTCCGTCCTACGACGAGCGGGCGCTGCGGATTGAGCTGTTCGGCGACGAGGTCGACGAGCTGGTGAGCTTCGACCCGGTCACGAGCCGCACCCTCAAGCGGCACGACAAGATCGCCGTCTACCCGAAGTCGCACTTCGTCACGCCGCGCGAGCGCACGCTCGACGCGGCGGAGCGCATCAAGGCCGAGCTCGCCGACTGGCGCGCGCGGCTCGAGCGCGAAGGGCGGCTGCTGGAGGCCCAGCGCCTGCACGAGCGCACGCTGTTCGATCTCGAGATGATCCGCGAGATCGGCTACTGCCACGGGATCGAGAACTACTCGCGGCACATCACGGGCCGCGACGCCGGCGAGCCCCCCCCGACGCTGCTCGACTACCTGCCGCCCGACGCGCTCACGGTCATCGACGAGAGCCATCAGACGGTGCCGCAGATCCGGGCGATGTACCACGGCGACCGCTCCCGCAAGGAAGTGCTCATCGACCACGGGTTCAGGCTGCCGTCCGCCCTCGACAACCGTCCGCTGAGCTTCGACGAATGGGAGTCGAGGGTGGGCCAGGTGGTGTTCGTGTCGGCCACGCCGGGGCCGTACGAGCTGCACGCCAGCCACGGCGTCGTGGTCGAGCAGATCATCCGGCCGACCGGGCTGATCGACCCGCAGGTCGAGCGGCGTCCGGTCAAGGGCCAGATCGACGACCTGCTGCACGAGATTCGACAGCGCGCCGAGCAGCGCGAGCGAGTGCTGGTGACGACCCTGACGAAGCGGATGGCCGAGGACCTCACCCAGTTCTACCAGGAGCTGGGCGTGCGCGTGCGGTACCTGCACTCCGACATCGACACGCTGGAACGGGTCGAGATCCTGCGCGATCTGCGCCGCGGCACGTTCGACGTGCTCGTCGGCATCAATCTGCTGCGCGAAGGACTGGACCTGCCCGAGGTATCGCTGGTCGCCATCCTCGATGCCGACAAGGAAGGCTTCCTGCGGTCGACCGGATCGCTGATTCAGACCGCCGGCCGGGCCGCCCGCAACGTCAACGGGCGGGTGATCATGTACGCCGACGCCACCACCGATTCGATGCGTGTCGCCCTGGAGGAGATGGAGCGCCGCCGCGGGCTCCAGCAGGCCTACAACACCCGGCACGGCATCACGCCGGCCTCGATCGTGAAGGACATGGACGACGTGTTGTCGAGCATCTACGAGCGGGACTACGCCCAGGTGCCGCAGGTCAAGGAGGCGGGCGAGACCTTTCGCACGCGCGGCGAGCTGGATGCGCACCTCGCCGGGCTGGAGGCCGAGATGCGCGCCGCCGCCGCCAACCTGGAATTCGAACGGGCGGCGACGCTGCGCGACCGCATCCGCGATCTGCGACGGCGGGATCTGGGACTCGCGCAGTGAATCGGCGGCGGGATTGGAAGATCGGCCTGGCCGGCCGTTCACCGCCCCGTTGACGGTTCGCTCCTGCGGTGGTAAACATGCCGGTGGCGAAGGGGGGTGCCATGGTGAGCATGTTGAAGACGGCTCGGTTGCACAGGTTCGCGGCGGGCGGCCTCGCCGGTGCGGTCCTGCTCGCGGTGCTGCCCGCAGGCGCGGCAGCCCAGGAGTCGACGTCGGAACCGCTGGCGATGGAGCTCGCGGAGCTGATGGGCAGTCGGCAGCTCGATGCGGTGGCCGGCGCGGATCCGAGCGAGGAGAACCGCTTCGTCGCCGCGCTGGCCTTCCCCGGGCAGCTCCTGGTCGTCTCCGCCCGCTACGAGGTTCCGGTGTACATCACGGACAGGATCGCCGCCGGCCAGTTCCGCGACATCTACATCGACCTCAACTCGCGCTCGATGGCCGGCACCAAGGTGCTGGTGACCGACTCGGGCGCGAACGGGCTGCACGCCACCGGCGACACCGTCGACATGGTGGACGACGGATCGGGCATCTTCCGTCTCGACGGGGAATGGCGCGACAAGGACATGTCGCGGTCCGAGTACGAGGCGGCGGTCGCCGAGGCGGACGCCCGGTACGCGCAGATGCTGAGCGTGCTCATCGAAGCGGCAAGCCAGTAGTCCGCGCCGCAGCCCCGTCCGGTTGAAGCCCGCACGGGGTTGCAGTACACTGGCGGGATACCGACGTGGGCGCTTGGCTCAGTGGTAGAGCATCGCCTTCACACGGCGGGGGTCAGTGGTTCGAATCCACTAGCGCCCACCACTCCTAAACCCGCCAACTGCAAGCACTTGCAGCCAATTTCCGACCTGTTTTGGCAGGTCGGAAATTGGCGAAAGTGTGGGCGAAAGTGAACGTATCCGAACCCTTCCGAACAAAAAAATATGCGTACGCATATTTTTTCACCCGGTTCTGGACGGATGCTCCGTGAACCGCTCCGGCGCGGCCATTCATAACGGGGTCCACGACGGCGCGGGCGTACCCCGTGCGGGTTCCGTCGGCATCCGCTGACAGCCAGGACATGAGCACGTTCGATCCCTGCGGGCCAACCGCGGGCGGCACCCACCAAACGCGGAGGCGGATGATAATCGTCTATACCCCGTTGATTTTGAGCAAATCGACACTTCTGGCGGTCGCCTCTTGTGCCATCGCCTATTCAGGCATAACATCCGTGCGGCGAGAACCTGCGAGGCGCGTGTCCGGGCGACCGCGTGGGCGTCCTTTCATGAGCCATGCCCGGCCGGTAGGCGGGTTGTCGCGTTCACTTGGCGTTGGCGCCGCGCCGTAGCAGGCGCAGCGGCGCGCCGGGTTGTTGCTCTGGCTCGGGAGGGAGAAGGGATCTTGTACTCAAGCGCGAATGCACGGCCGGTCTTGATCGCGGTTCTGATAGCGGCACTGTTCAGCGGGCCTGCGGGTGCTTCCGCAGAGGAGGGAAGCGCGGCGACCGCGGCTGCTGGCTCACAAGGTGAGCCGGGGCGAGGGATAGGAACGTCATTGATCGAGGATCTCGCTCGCGTACTCGGAATGACGGCGTCCGAGGTCGAGGCGATGGGGCTCTCACCGGAGGAAATGCAGCGGCTGCTCGACGGGTTCGCGGAGGAGACCGTGGTGGTGGGCTCGCGCGCCCAGCCGCGGACCGTGACTGAGTCGCCTGTTCCGGTCGACGTGCTCTCGAGCGCTGATCTCACTAGCCAGGGCGCGGTCAACCTGCAGGATCAGCTGCGGACCGTCATCCCGTCGTTCAACGTCAACGTGCAGCCGATCAGCGACGCGTCAACGGTCGTCCGGCCTGCGATGCTCCGCAACCTCGCTCCCGATCACACGCTGGTTCTGGTGAACGGCAAGCGGCGCCACCGCTCGTCGATCATCGACTGGCACGGCGGCAACGGCGTCGCATTCGGGTCGCAGGGGCCCGACATCTCGGCCATTCCGGCTATCGCGCTGCGGCAGGTGGAGGTGCTGCGGGACGGGGCCGCGGCGCAGTACGGCTCGGACGCCATCGCCGGCGTGATGAACTTCCAGCTCAAGGACGCGCCTTCCGGGGGCACCCTCGAGTTCGACACCGGCGCCTTCGGAGCAGGCGACGGCGAAGTGTTCAACGTCGCCGGCAACGTCGGGCTCCCGCTCGGCGCGACCGGCTTCGCCAACCTCAGTCTGGAGTACGGCAGCTCGAACCCGACCAACCGCAGCGCGCCGCGCAGCGACGCGATCGCGCTCATCGAGGCCGGCAACACGGACGTCGTCTCCGACACCCCGCAGGTCTGGGGCTCGCCCTCGATCGACGACGACCTGAAGCTGTTCGGCAACTTCGGCTACACGTCGGCGGCCGGCGTGCAGGTCTACGCACACACCAACTACGCCAGCAAGACGGTGACCGGCGGCTTCTTCTTCCGCAACCCGAACACCCGCGGCGGCGTGTTCAGCCTCGACGGCGGCGACAGCCTGCTGGTGGGCGACCGGCGGTGGGCCGATACAGGCGTCGCGGGCGCGGGCGGCTGTCCGTCCGTGCCCATTGCCGACAACGTGCCGGACGCGGGCGCGCTGGCTGCGGTCGAGGCCGACCCGGACTGCTTCACCCTCTACAGCCGCTTCCCGGGCGGCTTCACCCCGAGCTTCGGGGGCGAGGCGCAGGACGTCTCGCTCGTTGCCGGCGTCCGCGGCTTCACCGAGGGCGGCTTCAACTGGGACCTGAGCGCGTCGGTCGGGGCTCACGAGACCGACCTCTTCATCGAGGACACGGTCAATGCGTCGCTGGGCTACGACACGCCGACCGAGTTCGACCTCGGGAGCAACCGGCAACGGGAGGTCGGGGTCAACTTCGACGTCTCCTACGCCGTCAATGACATGGTGAACGTCGCGGCCGGGGTTGAGTGGCGCGACGAGCGCTACGAGACGGGGCGCGGCGAGCCCGATTCGTGGACCGTCGGCCCCTACGGGCGGGGCCAGGGCTTCTCGGCCGGCTCGAACGGCTTCTTCGGCTACGGCCCGCTCGCCGAGGGGAAGTGGAGCCGCAGCAACGTCGCCGCTACGGGGACGTGGAGCTGGGCGGCGCCGACGGGCTCTGGACCATCGGCTCGGCGGTGCGCGTCGAGCGCTTCGAGGACTTCGGGACCACCACAAACGGCAAGGTCTCGGCGCGCGTCGGATTCGTCCGGGCCAGCGTCAGCAGCGGTTTCCGCGCCCCGACGCCCGGCCAGCAGAACGGCTTCAACATCGCGACCATCTTCGACCCTGCGCTCGGCGACCTAGTGAACAACGGGACCATCCCGTCCATCTCGCCCGTGGCCGCGCTCCGCGGCGGCGTGCCGCTCCAGCCCGAGAAGTCGGTCAACTACACGGCCGGCGTCGCCTTCGACACCGGGCCGTTCAACCTCACCGCAGACTACTTCCGCATCAACGTCTCCGACCGGATCGGCATCACCAGCAACTTCACGCTGACCGATGCCGAGATCGACGGCCTCCTCGCGGAGGGCATCGATTCGGCCCGCGACCTGCGGACGTTCCGTTTCTTCACGAACGCGTTCTCCACCGCCACGCAGGGCATCGACCTCGTCACGACGTTCACGCCGCTCGCCTTGCGCGGCAACACCACCATCAGCGCCGTCTTCAACTACACCGACACCGAGGTGACCGACAACGAGATGGGGCTGCTGGGCGACCGGCGGCTCGCGGAGTTCGCCTACGCCCTGCCGCGGACCCGCTGGAACGTCGGCGTCAACCAGCGCTTCGGGCGGGTGAGCTTCCTCGGCCGCGTCAACTACTTCGGCGGTTGGTACGACTACGACAGCGGCTTCGCGCAGGCGTTCCTGCCCTCGGCCGGCATCGACCAGGGGTTCTTCGACGGCCGGCCGATCGTGGACCTGGAGCTGAGCATCGCCCTCGGCGGCGACACGACGCTGGCCATCGGCGGCCAGAACGCCTTCAACACCTACCCCCAGGAGACCACCCGCGCGATGTCCGTCGGCGAGAAGTACAGCGAGTACACGCCCTGGGGCTTCAATGGCGCCTACTACTACGTCCGGGTCGGCTATGGGTGGGGCAGCTAGAGGTCGCCAACGGAGCCTGGTCGACAGCGCGGTGATCGTCGCCCCGGTAGGCCGGGACGTGGTCGCCATCGCCTAGCCCGCATTTCTCACAACGTCGGCGTCGTCGGTGGATTTGGCGGCATTGCAGGTATTCGTGCTGCCCGCGTGACGGTGCGATGGTGCCCAGTGCGGTGGTGCGGCCTCGGATTCGGGGTTGCTGGACGCACCTTGCTGGCCCCGGCGATTGGCGGTCGGCCGCGCGCGGCGGTCTGGTGGTTCCGGTACGGGTCAGGCGGGCGCCCGCGCCCGACGCAGGTGATTGGCGGCCATGGCGAACAGGTCGGCGTCAGGCAGATGGCTGGTCAACGACACCCGGACGCATCTGGCGGTGACGCGGACGAGTGCGCCGACCCTGAGCAGCCGTAGCCTGAGCGTGCCTGATTGCGCGCGGGCAAGCCTGGTGCCGGCCAGCCCCATGCGCCGGAGCGCGTGTAGCAGGAGGTAGGCCAGGGTCGACCAGTAGAGCCGCAACTGGTTGCGCGCAACTTGGCGCTGGAGGTGCGGTCGGCGAAGAGGGCAAGCTGCTGCTCCTTGATGCGGTTTTCCATCTCGCCGCGGGCGCAGTAGAGCACTTCGTAGAGCCGCCGTGCGCCACAGACGGCGGCCGGCAGCGACGTGACCACGAAACGCGGATTCGAACGCCCGGGCAGGTGTTCTGCTTTGCCCACCACGCGGCGCTCCCGGCTCCAGCTCGTCAGCGTGCGGTAGGAAAAGTCGGCGAACACGCGCGCCGGCTTGCCGCTGGCCCGGCAGGCCGCCTCGGCCCGGGCCAGCTCGGGGGCGAGCTGCCGCTTCAAGCGCTCGTTCTTCGCCAACCCGACGAGGTAGTCGACCCCGTGCGCCTCGCACCAGCTCAGCAGCTCGTCGCGGCAGAATCCCGAATCGCCCCGCACCAGGAAGGAAACTGCAGGCCATGCCCGCCGCACGTGGTCCACGATCCGCGCCACCTCGTCAACGACCCCGGCGGCACCGTCGATGTTCGAGGGCCGCAGCTTGGCGCACAGCACATGCCCGCCGCAGAAGACATACAGCGGCAGGTAGCAGTAGCGTCGATAGTAGCCATGGAAAAAACGCCCTTCCTGCTGCCCGTGCAGGGGGTCGTCGGTCGCATCGACATCGAGCACCACGCGCGCCGGCGGCGTCGGGTGCGACTCGATGAACACGTCGACCAGCAGGGCGTCGAGCGCCGCCGCCTCGTAGGTCACCTTCCAGTAGCGGTGCGTCTTGCCCGGCCTGGCCAACTCCAGCCGGTTCAGTGTGCTCTTGCCCGCCAGCGCCGCCCCGCGATCCGCTGCCCGCAGCCGAGACGACCCGGTCGGGTCCGCCTTGCCAACCACCGCCGCCACCAGCGGGTCGCGGCGCAGCATGTCGTGGTCGTTGATGTCCTCGTAGCCCAGGGTCAGCGCCATCACCCGCTGCGTCACCAACTCCTCGACCGTGTGCTCGATCAAGCGCGGGTCCCGCGCGTCTTGAAAGCAGCGTGCCGCCCGGCGGCACACGCCCGTGCACGCTTCGACCGCCCTCAACAGCAGCGCCCCCGCGTTGGAGGTGAGCGTCCCGCCATCGAAGCGGGCGACCAGCCCGCGGCGACCGACCCGAGGAAACGCAAGCTGAGTTGGCGTACACTGTGTCGACAAGAGGCTGCCTCCGTGAATGGCCTGAAGTACTGTGGCTACAATACTTTACGCCATCACCGGCAGCCTCTTGTCGCTGCGGCGGTGAGAATTCCAGGTTAGGCGATGAGGCGGGCGCGAGGCGATCCTGCGGAAGCCCGGACGAGATTGAGGCGGCAGCCAGGGGTCGCACCCGACCCGACAGGGCGGTCCTGGCACTACATGGTGTTCTGCTCGCGTTGCGGCCCTGGCCCGAGGATCCGCTGACCGTCGTCCTCGAACCCGGCGTCGGCTTCGAGCCAGCCCCGGACCTCGAGGAAGCCAAACAGGATCGCGCGGACGCGACGGCCCCGGCCCGGCCGCGCGCCGAGCGCGTGCTGCTTGGCCCCGGGGTCGTAAGTCCCCGAGGATCCTGGTCGTCTGGCCGGACCCGGCGTCACCCGGACGGGGCGCTCAGAGGCTCGGTCCGGGACGGGTGTCGTCTACACCAGCGTCCAGACGTACCATAGAGACATAGCAGCCCTCCTGCCCAAAGCGTCGCGAGAGAGAGCAGCCGCCGCGGCCCGCCAAGCCGCGTCAGCCCAGCCGCGCCGACAACGACTGAGGCCGCCGCGGACGCCGCCGCGAAGAGCGTGCTCGCCATCGGGTTTTGCAGCACGCCCGGGAGTATCGAACCGAACGCCTCGACGCGCTCGTCGTGGCCACTGATCTGGTTGAAGATGCGGATCCATCTCGCGAGGAAGTACGCGGGAGGAACGAGCAGAACCAATCCCAACACGGGCAGGACGTTCGATCCCCGCACCTGCGCTCTCTGCACTGTCGGCGTCCAGTCTTAGCTACCTCGGTGGACGGGTCAACACCGGCCAGTATGTCCAGCTGGTCATACTGGCCGTCATGACCAGTGCCGCGTTATGACAAGTAGCCGTCAGACGACGTTGTTTTCTGCCGACATGGCGGGCGTTGGCATCGCGCCGAGCTTCACATAGTACGCGTGGTCTTCTGAGGGGCCCCGGACGGGGCCGAGGAGGAGACCATGCTTGAAACCCTCTCCGTTCACCCGCGTATCTGCGAGCAGATCCGGTCAGGACCGCTGGGCCGCTGGATCGACGACTTCGTCGACGTACTCACGGGGCGCGAGTATGCGACGAGCACCATCCGCCAGCATGTTCGAGCCGCCGCGATCTTCAGCGCCTGGCTGGATCAGCAGGGCGTCGCGGCGACTGACATCGACGAGACGCTGGTCAGTCGCTTCGTCAGCGGGCTGCCGCGGAGACCGTCCTCGACGCGCCCGAGCGGCCGGCCGTCGGAGGTGGCAAGCGGCGTCCGTCTGTTGGCTGTGCACCTGTGGACACGGGAAGTGGCGGCGCGCCGCCGGCCGGTGGCGGCCCCATGCGAGACCGACCAGTGGTTGCAGCGCTTCGACGATCACCTCGTGCAGGTGCACGGCCTGGTCGTCGGGACCCGGCGGATGTACCGGCGCTATGCCGCAGCCCTTCTTGCCGAGTGCGCGGGGACGCCGACCCCCGACTGGTCCCGGCTCACCGTGCCGACGATCGCGGCGTTCGTGCAGACGCAAGCCAACCGGCTCAGTCCGTCGACCCGGCGCAGCCCTGTCACCGCCACGCGGGCGTTTCTGCGCTTCCTCGCCACCCGTGGTGTGGTTCCCGCCGGCATCGAGGGCGCCGTGCCGACCATCCGCCAGTGGACGCACGCCGCGCTGCCCCGGGCCATCGCCGCGGAAGACGTCCAGCGGGTGCTGGCCGCGGTGGACGTGACCCGCCGGAGCGGCCTTCGCGACCACGCCATCCTGCTGCTGTTGATCCGGCTTGGCCTCCGGGCGGGCGAGGTCGCGGCCCTCGGGGTGAACGACGTCGACTGGCACAACGGGACCGTCCGTGTAGTCGGTAAAGGAGGACGGGAGCGACGGCTGCCCCTGCCCGCCGACGTCGGGGAGGCCTTGGTCGCCGCGTTGCGCGCGCGGCCCCAGACCAGCGCCCCCGAGATGATCTTCGCGACGGCTCGGCCCCCGTATCGGCAACTCATCGGCGGCAACGTGACGGCTGTCGCCAAGCGAGCGCTGCGCCGCGCTGGCGTCACCGTTCCGCGTCCGGGCGCGCACGTCTTCCGACACACCATCGCGTCCCAGATGGTGCGGCGGGATGTGCCGATGAAGACCGTTGCGGATCTGCTGGGCCATGCCCGCCTGCGCACCACCACCATCTACGCGAAGCTGGACCGGGAAGCTCTGGCCACAATCGCCCTGCCATGGCCCGGAGGTGCACGATGACCGGAGAGGTCTGGCGGCGGTACTTGCAGACCTACGTGGCGTTGCGCCGCGCCGTCGGCTTCGCCATGCGACCGGAAGCGCACCTCCTGCAGGACTTCGTCGAGCATCTCGAACGGCGCGGCCACGACATCCCGGTCGCGCAGGTCGCCGTCGAGTGGGCCTCGGCGAGCACCGAAAGCCAGCACGTGCGGCGGTTGAGCATCGTACGGGGATTCCTCAGGTTCGTGCGCGCCGCCGAGCCTGGCATCGACGTGCCCGGCGCCGGGTTGGTTCGCACGAGCAAACGTCCCACGCCGCGCATCCTGGACCCCTACGAGATCGTCGCCCTGCTGGAAGCCGCTCGCTCACTCGGTCCGCGCGGCGCGCTACGTCCGCACACCGTCGCCACCGTGATCGGGCTATTGGCGAGCTGTGGGCTCCGCGCCAGCGAGGCGATCCGCCTCGACATCGATGACGTCGATCTCGTCGGCGACCTTCCGTGCCTGCAGATTCGACGCACCAAGTTCCGGAAGTCGCGCCTGGTGCCGCTTCATCCCACGACCGCCGCCGCGCTGCGGACCTACGCGGAGCAACGCCGCGCTCTCGGTTACGACGGCCTGTCGAGCGCCTTCTTCGTCTCCGAACGCGGCACCCGACTCCACTACCACGTCCTGGCCTGGACCTTCGTGCAGTTGGCCCGCCGGCTCGGGCTGCGCGGGCCGGTGGGCACTCGCGGCGTCAGTCTGCACCACCTGCGCCACAGCTTTGCCGTGAGCCGCCTCGCCGCCTGGGCGCAGCAAGGGGTCGTCGTCCGCGACCGGCTCCCCGCCCTCGCCGTCTACCTCGGCCACGTCAACCCGCAAAACACGTACTGGTATCTGACGGCCACCCCGCCCGTGCTCGAACCGGCCGCCGCCCGGTTCGAGGCCTTCGTCGACGGGAAGGTGGCGCCATGATCGCCCCCACCCCGCTCGGCCCGCTGCTCCGTGCGTTCTTCGCCGACCATCTCGTCCAACAGAGGACCGTCAGCCCCCAGACCGTCAACGCCTACCGCGACGCCTTCCGTCTGCTGCTCACCTTTCTTGACCAACACCGCCAGCGGAAGCCCGACGCGCTCACGCTCGACGACCTCGATGCGCCCGTCATCCTGGCCTTCCTCAACCACCTTGAAGAGAATCGAGGCAACAGCGTTCAGTCCCGCAATGCGCGTCTGACCGCCGTCCGCTCCTTCGTCCGCTTCGCGGCGTTGCGAACGCCGGAGTCCCTCGACCTGACCTCCCGCGTCCTCGCGATTCCCCGCAAGCGCGAGCCACGACGACAGGTCCACTACCTGACGCGGCCGGAAATGAACGCGATCCTGGCCGGCTGCGACCGCTCGACCCCCGGCGGACGGCGGGACCACGTCCTCCTGTTGACCCTGTACAACACCGGGGCCCGTGTCTCTGAGCTCGTGGCGCTACGGCGCTCCCACGTGCGCTTCGGTGCCGCCACGGTCGTCCAGCTCTTCGGGAAGGGCCGCAAGGAGCGAGCCGTACCCCTGTGGACCCGGACCAGCCGCAGTCTGCGCCAGTGGTTCGACGAGGAGGGTGAGACCACACCCGACTACGCGTTCCGCAACGCGCGCGGCGACCGCTTGACGCGACAGGGCGTCACCCATCTGCTCGATCAGGCATGCCAGCGGGCTCGGAAGCGATGTCCGAGCCTGGCCGCGAAACGCGTGTCGCCACACGTCGTCCGCCACACCACCGCGATGCACCTGCTCCAGGCCGGCGTCGACGTGGCGACCATCGCGCTGTGGCTTGGCCACGAGCGCCTGGAGACCACACATCAATACGTCGAGGCGGACCTGCAACTCAAGGAAGGCGCCCTGCGGAAACTCGAGCCCCTCGGTCAGCGAACGCAGCGCTTCAAGGCCGACGCCTCCCTGCTGACCTTCCTGGCGAGCCTCTGATTATGGAAAGCGCGAGACCTCCTCAACCCCGGCCACCACCGGACCACGCCGCCGGTGCTTGTCATAACGCGGCACTGATCATGACGGCCATTTGTGGACACCGCAAATCCGGCCATTTCCGGCGTCCCGAGACGGCATGTCAATGGTAACCGAAAACTGGTAGCGTCTCAGTTTGATTACTGAGACACTACCCGAAAACTGCATTGAACTAACCCGCTTCGCGGGAGCCAGGCACACGCCGACCGGATCGGTCGGTCTCCATCCGACTGCTTCCTGATCCCTTTCGCTCCTCGTCGTCCTCCGTAGGCTCCTCTGCACGACCGCCTGGATGGACCAGGCCGGTGCTGTTCACGGAGGAGTCTCACCATGACCGTGCTTCGCCAACGGATGCTCGACGACATGCGGATCCGGAACCTGGCGGCCGAGACGCAAACCTCGTACCTTCGGCAGGTTGCGAAATTCGCGCGTTACCACGGGCAATCTCCCGAGCTGCTGGGTCCCGAGGACATCCGGACCTACCAGTTGCACTTGATCGATGACCGGCAGCTCGCGCCGACGTCAGTGGCGGGCACCGTGGCAGCGCTGCGTTTCCTCTATCAGGTCACGCTCAAGCGGGACTGGGCGGTCGAGGCCCTACCGTTGCCGAAGCGCGGCGAGACGCTGCCGGTCATCCTGAGCCCCGAAGAGGTCGTTCGGTTTCTCGCCGGCGTGGCGCGTCCCAAGCACCGCATGATCCTCACCACGTGCTACGCCGCGGGGTTGCGACTCGGCGAGGCGCTGCGGCTCCAGGTTGCCAACGTCGACAGCAACCGGATGGTCCTGCATGTCGCACAGGGCAAGGGCGCTCGAGATCGCTATGTCATGCTCTCGCCGACGCTGCTCCAGCAGTTGCGGGCCTGGTGGCGGGTCGAGCGGCCGGCCCGGTGGCTCTTCCCGGGGCGAAATCCGGAGCAGCCGATGCAGAAGGGGACCGTCCAGTGGGCGTGTCGCCTCGCCCGGTATCGCAGTCGGCTAGGCAAGCCGGTGACGCCGCACTCGCTCCGCCACGCGTTCGCCGTTCACCTGCTGGAAGTCGGCACCGACGTCCGCACCATTCAGCTGCTGCTCGGTCATCGGCGGCTGGAGACCACGGCGCGCTACCTCCGCTTGGCGACGACCAAGGTCTGTTCGGCGACCAGCCCGCTCGACTTGCTGCCCCGGCCGGAGACCGCGTCGGTCCCCACGCACTGATCGGGGGCCGCCGTGGCTCGTTCGCTCCTTCGCGTGGCGGAGGTCTTCCGCCGCTACGGCGACGTGTATCGTGCCCGGGCCGGGGCCGCGTTGTCGACCGCGCACCTGCGCGTGATGGCTGCCATCGAGCAGTGTCGGACCGCGGCGCTCGGCGGCCATGTCGAGGCGTGCGACCGCTGCGGTCACAAGCGGGTCTGGTACAACAGCTGCCGCAACCGGCATTGCCCCTCGTGTCAATCGTTGGCGCGGGCGCGATGGGTCGATGCCCGCACCGCGGAGCTGCTCGACTGCGAGTACTTCCACGTCGTCTTCACCGTACCGCAGGTGGTGGCGGCGATCGCCCTGCAGAATCCCGCCGCCGTCTACGGGATCCTGTTCCGGGCCACCGCCGAGACGCTGCGCACGATCGCCGCCGATCCGGAACACTTGGGCGCCGAGATCGGCTTCATCGCGGTGCTGCACACGTGGGACCAGACCCTCGGTCTGCACCCGCACCTGCATTGCGTGGTTCCCGGGGGCGGGCTCTCCAGCGACGGGGCGCGCTGGGTCGCGTGCCGGCCGGGATTCTTCTTGCCGGTGCGTGTGCTCTCCCGCCTATTCCGCCGCCTCTTTCTCAGGCACCTCGAAGAAGCCTTCGACACCGGGCGGCTGCGCTTCGGCGGAACGCTGAGCACCCTGACCGAGCGTCGCGCGTTCGTCGCGCACCTGGCGCCCGCGCGTGAGACCGAGTGGGTGGTCTACGCCAAACCTCCATTCGGCGGCCCGCAGCAGGTGCTCGACTACGTGGGTCGCTACACGCACCGCGTGGCCATCTCCGACGATCGACTGGTCGATGTCGAGGCCGGCCAGGTCCGCTTCCGGTATCGGAACTCCCGGACCGAACCCCCCTCGGTCGCCACGGCCACGCTCAGCGCACCGGAGTTCATCCGGCGGTTTCTGCTGCACGTGCTGCCGACCGGCTTCCACCGCATTCGCTACTACGGCCTGTTCGGCAATCGCCACCGGACTGCGAAGCTGGCCCGCTGCCGGGAACTGCTCGGAATGGCGCCGCCGCGCCCCGCCGACCCGCCACCCGACTATCGCGATCACCACGAAGTGCTCACCGAAGAGTCGCTGCGCACGTGTCCGAGCTGCGGCGACGGACACATGACGGTGGTCGAGACCGTGCCACGTGCGTACCCGCGGCCAGACATCATTGATACGTCATGACACGACCGACCGCTTCCACCGCAACACTGCGCGCCGCACATGACGGGAGAAGTCTGTCTCGCGTCCCTCTCTCACGACGCCTCGACGGCCCTCGTGTTCTCCAGCCCTCCGACTTCGCTCGTCGCAGGCCTCCAGGAGCTGCGCAGCGGCGCCCGCCGAGCCCAAGCCACGCCACCGCCTGCGTCCTCGGTCGACAGCCGGGCCGATTCAATCCCCATAGCGTCCAGGGGGCAGCGGCTTAGTTCAATCTATCTGTCGCTCACCGGCGCGGCGAGCGATCGTGAACCTTCTGCCGCACCGCTGGGCGCCGCGCCGCCGACCGAAAGATGCTCTGCACACTTCTGGCAACTGAAAACTGCACACTTCGGGGGAGCACGCCGCGGGCGGATCCGACGTTCTCCGGTTGACGTCCACCAGGCGTTTCGGGCCGGACGCAGGGAGCGGAGCGACCGGAGTCTGGTCCGAAACGCGGCGCGAGGCTGCTGGGCCGGCGGTCACGTCGCGACTCGCTCGCGGCGCTTGTCAGCGGCGGTCCGCAGCCACTGCTGATGCTCCCGCAGCCGGTAGCTGTTGCCCCGGATGTTGACGACGTGGCAGTGGTGCAGCAGGCGGTCGATGAGCGCCGCCGCCATCACCTCGTCGCCGAGGACGCTGCCCCATTCCTCGAAGCCCTTGTTCGAGGTCAGCACCGTCGACGCCCGCTCGTGCCGGGCGTTGATCAGCTGGAAGAAGAGCACGGCGCCGTCCTGGCTGACCGGCAGGTAGCCGATTTCGTCGACTAATACTAATGTGGAGCTCCACATTAGCCCGGAAAATTCTTGACGTCGTCGAATCGGTCGCTGGCGGAGCCCTGCTCGTTGAGCGAGGGAGGTTTGCGGTCGCCGCACGTGGCAGGTGGCAGCGTGGTGGAGCGGCGTGGCGTGGTTGCGGGGCGTACGAGGCGCCAGACGCGACAGCTTCGCCGACAAGGCGCTTGCGTGGATTCCGGGAGCTGAGGGGGAAGCCGCGACGAAGCGCTACCCGGCGCGCGCCCCGAGAGCGACGGCGATTTGGCGCCACGCGTCGAGGTCGGGCGTCGCCCGCGGCAGGTGCACAACGAGCCGCCGGACGGAGCGGACGATGTGGGCGCCGAGCTTGAGCAGTCGGTCGCGCAGCCAGGTCACCTGGGTGCGGGCGCAAGCGGTGCGGGCGGCTCTCAGCCGCATCTGCTGCATGAGCACGTAGGCGGCGGCCGTCAGCAGGACCCGCAGTTGGTTCGCCCAGAAGCTGTGGCAGCTCGTGCGGTCGAGCTGCAAGCCGTCGTGCAGTTCCTTGATGCGGTTCTCGATGTCGCCGCGCCCGCAGTAGACCTTCTCGTAGAGGAAGCGCGGCGTCTGGCGCAGATTGGTCACGACGAAGCGCGGGTTGTCGCGCGGCTGCCGGCCGGCGAGCTGCACGACTTCGGCCTTGATCACCACGCGGCGCTCACGAGACCACGTGCGGGCGCGATAGCGAGTGTCGAGGTAGAAGTGCGCCGTCTTCTCTCGCAGCACGTTCTCGGCGCGGGCCGCCACCATGACGTGCTCGGCAGCCCGCAACAGCACGGCGTTCTTGGCCATCGCCACGACGTAGTCGAGCCGCGGCTCGGCATCGAGGAAGTCGAAGACCTCCGGGCAGGCGAAGCCGCCGTCGAGCCGGACGAGAAAGCGTGCCTTGGGAAACGCGGACCGCAGCAGCGCGAGCAGCCGACACAGCACGCCCAGCGTGCCGTCGGGCGCCTGCGCGTTGCCGGGTCGCAGCACCGCCGCGCACAGATACTGCTCGACCTCGCGGTCGAAGCTCACGAAGGCCAGCAGCGGCAGGTAGCACCAGCTGTCGTAGTGCCCGTTGAAGAACGTCAGCTGCTGCTCGCCATGCGTCGGGTCGTCGGTCGGGTCGAGGTCGATCGTGATACGCCGCGCCCGCCCGCGCAGCCGGCGACGATGCCGCTCGATGACCGACGTCGCCAGCTCGCGCCCCAGCCGATAGAGCGCGACGCGGCCCGCACCGTTCTCGAACCGCGAGACCGTCGGTTGCGATGCCAGACGACCGCCCACCACCCGGGTCGCGTCCGAGCAGCAGCTTGTGAATCGGGTCGTCGGCGAGCCGGTCCGAATCGTTGCCGTCGGGATGGCCGCAGGCGATGCCGAACACCCGCTGGCCGACCAAGTCCTCGAGCGTGTGCCGGACCTTCTCCGGTGCCCGGCGGTCAATCAGACACCGGCCGAACGCCTTGACCAGCCCGTAGACGCGCTCGGCGGCCTTGAGCAGCACGGCGCCGCCATCAGAGCTCGCCTGCTCACGGTCGAACGTGGCCACGAGCGGCTTGCCGAACAGATCGGGGAACAGAACAGACTGTGCTATCGTGGGGTCCGTCACGCAAGAGCCTCCGTCGTGCCGAAAACGTCTGTCGCCAACAGCGTTTTAGCACACGGAGGCTTTTGTGTCTCTACTGCCCACGAGGCCGTGGTGAATTTTCCGGGCTATGTTGTCGCTTCAATGAGGCCGCGGGGACTACCCGCGGATGACTGGATATCCAATGGGTATTCGTTTACCGGGTCGACGTCGTGGACGTAGCGGAGCGGACGTTGCGACTGGGTGGTCTGCTACGGCGTGAGGGGCGGCGGCGGTCGTTGGAGTCCGTCGGGCACGATGGCGTTGGTGGCACGGAGCATCGTGGCGATCAGCGGAGCGAGGTCGAGGTCCCGCTGGTGCGCCGTCCGGACGACGCTGGCGAGGACCTGCTGGGTGTCGGCCCCGTGGCGGGTGCGGTTGCCACCACAGACCTTGCGGGTGACGACGGCGGGGCGGATGGCCTGTTCGGCGCGCCAGTTCGTGGCATCGACGGACGGGTCCCATAGCAATGCGAACACGGCTGCGAACTCGGTGTCGAGATGCGCGGCGAAGCGCTCGGCGTCGTCGAGGGGCGGCGGCGCGTCGATGAGGCGAGAGAGGCGGGCGAGCAGTCGACCGCGGACCGAGGCCAGACCGTGGTCGGTCAACGCCCCGTCGTCGCGACGGTCGCGCAGGGCGAGCCCGGCCTGCAGCACCGCTTCGAGCTGAACGGCCCAGGTGCTGTCGGGATGGTCGTCTCGCAGGTGCTTGCAGCGCCGGAGCAGGTGCGCCAGACACGTCTGGTGCAGCGCGTCGTCGAAGCACCGATAGGGTGCCCACCCGTCGCGGATGAGCACGCCGTTGAAATCAGCCCCCAGGACGGTGAGGGCGTCGTCGAACCCGCGGCCGGGGCAGATGGCGTAGACGGTAGTGTCCGGGGTGGCGAACACCCACAGCCAGTGGCGCTCGCCGCCGACGCGCCAGCCGGTCTCGTCCGGGGTGACAACGGGCGCGTTGCGGACCTGCTCGCACAGCGCCGTGTAGGCCGGCGCGGCGTTGCGGGCCGCGCGATGCAGCACGTGCACCAAGCCGCCCGGGGTGACGGTCAACCCGAACCGGGTCCGGAGCAGATGGGCGACCTTCGCCAGCGGGACGCCCAGGTGCGTGTGCAACTCGACGACCAACGCGACGACCTCCGGACCGAGTTGCGCGCTGGCGGCCCCGAGGGCATCGGAGGTCTGCAGCGGGTGGCGGCCCTGAACCCGCCGCCGACACTGCGAGCAGTGACCGACGTCGATGTCGAAGCGGCGCACGAGGGGACGCACCACCGGGAGGTCTTCCTGGTACTGCGTCGCCACCCGGGTCACCTCGACCGTGCCGCCGCAGTCCGGACACGCGGCCGGTGCCGACGCCGAGTAGTGCTCGTCGACTTGCGCCGGCCGCGGACGGCACGCCTGCCGCCCGTAGGCCGCGCCGGCCCGCCGGCCGGGACGCCCGCCGCGCCCTTGGGGTCGGTCCTTGGCGAAGGGGGCCGCTTGCCGGAATCCGGCGCGGCGTGCGGCCGCCAGTTGCCTCTCGAGGTGGTCGATCTTCCGTTTCAGGCGGTCGTTCTCACGTCGCAGGCGCTCGTTGCGACGTTGCAGGCGTTCGTTCTCGTGTCGCAGGTCCGTGCCGTTGCCCTCGCCCCGCGGCCGCTCTCGGCGCCGCCGTTTCTCCTTCGAGCGTGGCTCCTGTTCCTGACCGCCATTCCCAGCGCGTTCGTCGGGCACACACGAGTTATGCCATATTGTGAAAAATTGTACAAGTGCAGAATTGTAGTTCCTAATCCCTCAACAGCATGACCCCGCTAAACGAATACTCATTCGCGACGCGCCGATGACGTGCCCGGAAGCCCCGCTTCAATGAGGCCGCGGGGCTACCCGCGGATGACCCCAGGCTCGGGTGTTCGGCGTCAACTACTCTTGCCGGTGGACGACAACTATTTTTGCCGGTTGAGAAGATCGGAGATCTGTCTCAAGGAAGATGATGGCCTGTGCAGCCTGTGGGCGGCGCTCGCGCCGTCCAAAGCGGGGTGGGAAACGCGCTTGTTCGCCGGTCCCACGTTCTCTCAGCTCGTTGGCGCGCGTTTTCCACGCCGCTGGCAGGATGCACAGGCCCTCGGGAATCGAACCGACATCGAGAGGGTGCTCGACGAGCTCGGTCACGGACCGGAGCAAGAGCGCGGAGTGAGCCGCCGCGGTGCTCGGTTGACAGTTCAGGAGGTCGGGGGTCGACGACGGCGCGGCAGCAGCGGACCTGGCGGACGTCCACGCGGCGCGGGCGGTGGCGATGGAGCCGGCGCTGCCGGCCGCGACCGTTCCGTTCGAAAGCTCGGCACGTCGAACTCGAGCACCACCGAGTGGTGCACCAAGCGGTCGATCGCCGCAGCGGTGGCCATCTGGTCGTGGAAGATCCGGGCCCACTGGCTGAAGACGAGGTTGCTGGTCACCATCACCGAGCGGCGCTCGTAGCGCTCGGCGAGCAACGTGAACAGCACCTCCGCCTCGTCGGGACTCTGCTGCACGTAGCCGAGGTCGTCGAGCAGGATCGCTTCGAAGAGGTCGAGCTTTCGCAGCGCCCGCGGCAAGTCGAGGTCGCGTTTCGCGCCGAGCAGTTCCTGGACCAGGGCGTAGGCCGGCATGCACAACACGCTGCGGCCCGCCTCGACCAGCGTGTGCCCGACAGCGCACAGCGCGTGGCTCTTGCCGACGCCAGGTAAACCGAAGGCCAGCACGTTGGTCGCCGTCTCGAGGAACGCGCCGGTCGCCAGCGTCTCGAGCTGCTGGACGAGCGGCGCCGGGAGCCGGCCGGTGTCGAGCGTCTCGAACGTCTTGCCGGGCGGCAGACGCGATGCCCGCCGCAGTCGGGCGATCCGCCGCTGGCGGCGGGCCTCGGCTTCGGCCTCGAACACTTCCACCAGCACTGGCAGCGCGTCGTGGTGGCCGGCCTGCGTCAGTCGCGGCACCAGCTCCTCGGCTGCCGTCGTCAGGCCGAACTGCTGGAGCAACGTCGTCGACGCCGTGCTCGCCGGCGTCATCCGTGCAGACCTCCGCTCAACAGCGCGTCGTAGTGCGACAGGTCCGGCCGGGGGATGTGCACCACGGGAATGGTCGGGACCGGCGGCTGCACCTCGGCCTGGACGCTGGCGTAGTCGCACGCGGCGCCAGCGGCGAGTCGAGCGCCAAGCGTCGCCTCGACCTGCCGCTCGCTGGTCGTCGCCGCCAGATGCAACAGCCGCACATACTCGACGTCGGCCCGCTCGCCGTGCGTCCGACCGAGCGCGTCATACGCTGCCCGGAACACGAGCGACGGGAACAGCTCCTCGCGGAAGCGGTAGCGGGCGAAGGCACCCGGCTTGCGGACCAGGCTCGCAATGATGTGCCGATAGTCGATCCGGTGGTCGGCCGCGCCCCGCAACCGCGGCATCGTGCACACCACCCGGCCGCCGTAGAGGGCCTCGACCGTCGACGGATGCTGACGCGCCTCGACCGTGTGACCGATCAACCGCGACGGCACCGAGTAGATCCGGCCGCCGACGCGGATCGTGCTCCACTTGCGCACCCGGCACCGAAACGTCGTGTACTCCGGCACCCGCGCCGACGGCAACGGTCGCAGAAACGCCCGCTCCTCGGCCAGCCGAGACGCCGCCGGCCGATTGCGCTCCTCGTCGACAACCGCTCGCACGAACCGCAGATACGCCGACTCGTCGTCGAAGTCTCTCGCGCCCCGCAACAGCAGCGCCTGCTCGAGGGCCGTCTTCGTCCGGAAGTGCGACTGCTCGGCCACGCCGTTCTCGTGCGGCTTGCCCGGCTGGATCCGTGACGAGCCCAGTCCGTAGTGGTCCAGCACCTGCTGGAACCGCGCCGTCAACTGGCGCCCGCCGCTCCGCTTCAGCTCGTGCGTCGCCGCCGACAGATTGTCATGACGAAGCACCGCCGGCACCGCGCCCAGCGTCCACAGCGCACCCTGCAGGCCCGCCACCAGCGCCTCGAACGTCTCGCTCACGGCCAGTGCCACATACGTCCACCGGCTGTAGCTCAGCACCCACTCGAAGAGCAGGTGCGGGAACGGCGTCCCCTGGATCGTCACCCCCAAGTCGCTCGCGTCGGTGAAGTCGAACGCCGCTTCCCGACCCGGCACCGCAACTTGCTCGAAGTAGACCTCACGATCGGCACCATACTGCGCCCGCCACGCGCGGACCCGCCGCTGCAACGTGCGTAGCTGCCCCGCCCGAAAGCGACCCGGATGCCGCCGGCACAGCCACGCGAACAGCTTCAGCACCTGCAAGCGTCCCCTCGTATCGGCTACCAACTGCGGTACCACCTCCAACTGCCACACGTCGGCGAACGGGTCCTCCCGCGTCCGCCACCACCGCGGCGACTTCACCGTCGACGGCAACGCGCCGCGCTGCCAGTCTCGCGCCGTCCGCTCGCTCATGCCTGCCGCCGCGGCCGCCGCCGCCAGCGTCTTCCCAGACAGCCGTTTCTCGCGCAATCGCCGTACCTGCGCGTCCGTGACCAACCCGCCCTCCACGAGGAAAACGGGCAGTTTCACACGACGCTGAGCGCGTTCACCAACCGGCCGGTCGCGTCCGCGGCGACCGGCAGAAATAATTGTCGTTGATCATCGGGTTTCTCCAGACCGCCACCGTCCCGCTTCAATGAGGCCGCGGGGACTACCCGCGGATGACGGAAACGAAGGTTACCATCAAAAAGCCGGACGGCAAGGCTTCAATGAGGCCGCGGGGACTACCCGCGGATGACCCGCGGATCTGCGATTGCCGCGGCATGCTGTATTTCATGCTTCAATGAGGCCGCGGGGACTACCCGCGGATGACGGTCGGGTCCGACCCGAACAAGCCTCGCCAGGTGTTGCGGCTTCAATGAGGCCGCGGGGACTACCCGCGGATGACCTGGGGAAGCGGTGCTGCTTCGGGCGGTGGGGCGGCTCGCTTCAATGAGGCCGCGGGGACTACCCGCGGATGACACATCGAGGGGCTCATGTCCCGCATCGAGCATGGCGTGCTTCAATGAGGCCGCGGGGACTACCCGCGGATGACACGATGCGCTGGATGCCGGGGTGATCGTCCGGCTCGCTTCAATGAGGCCGCGGGGACTACCCGCGGATGACACGTGATTGGCACGCGGATCGAGAGCCCGTTCGAGGGCGTGCTTCAATGAGGCCGCGGGGACTACCCGCGGATGACCCATTAACCAAATGGAGCAGGGTCACGACGGCCGTCGGGCTTCAATGAGGCCGCGGGGACTACCCGCGGATGACTCGCCGACACCGCGTACGTCGGCCCGACCGCGGCGGTGCTTCAATGAGGCCGCGGGGACTACCCGCGGATGACGGCGGGCGCGGGTGCGCGAGGTGATACAGCAGCTTCTGCTTCAATGAGGCCGCGGGGACTACCCGCGGATGACCCTCGAGGCCGTGACGCGGAACGGCCCCCGGTTCTGCCGCTTCAATGAGGCCGCGGGGACTACCCGCGGATGACACCGAAACAGTGCCCGGGGTTAGTAGCAGCCCGTGGTGAAAGTCGGGGAACGGGCCTGGCCTGGGCGCGATCGAGCCCGTAGACTGAACAGCTATGGCGATGGGCAAGAAACCGGCCGCGCGACCAGGGGCGCCGCTGTGGGTGACGACGGCGGATTTGCCGACGAACGCGGGGCATCCGTTCTTCGAGCGTCTGAACCGGGTTCTGGACGAGGCCGGGTTCGACGCGTTCGTCGAGGGGCTGTGCGCGGTGTTCTACGCGACGCGGATGGGGCGGCCGAGCCTGCGTCCTGGGCGGTATTTCCGGATGCTGTTCATCGGCTACTTCGAGGGTCTGTCTTCGGAGCGTGGGATTGCGTGGCGGGTGGCCGACTCTCTGAGCCTGCGGTCGTTCCTGGACCTGGATGTGACCGAGGCGGCGCCGGACCACTCGACGCTGTCGCGGACGCGTCGTCTGATCGACGACGAGACGCACGAGGCGGTATTCACGTGGGTTCTCGAGCAGTTGTCGGCGGCGGGTCTGGTCAAGGGGAAGACGGTGGGCGTCGATGCGACGACGCTGGAAGCGAACGCGGCGATGCGGAGCATCGAGCGGCGGGACACGGGAGAAAGCTACGAAGCGTTCCTTCGGCGCTTGGCGGAGGCGTCTGGGGTGGAGACCCCGACGCGGGCGGATCTGGCTCGGTTCGACCGGTCTCGCAAGAACAAGAAGACGTCGAACAAGGACTGGCAATCGCCGCAGGACCCGGACGCGAAGATCGCGAAGATGAAGGACGGCCGGACGCACTTGGCTCACAAGGTCGAGCACGGGGTCGACATGGAGACGGGGGCCATCGTGTCGGTGACGGTGCAGGATGCATCGGACGGCGATACGGCCACGCTGCCGGAGACGCTGACCGCGGCGGCCGAGCAGGTGGAGTTGGTGCAGCCGGACGGTCGAGGGGTCGAAGAGCTGGTCGCTGACAAGGGGTATCACAGCGACGAGACGCTGGTGGCTCTCGGCGAGGTCGGGGTTCGGAGCTACGTATCGGAGCCCGAGCGCGGCCGGCGCGTCTGGCAGGACAAGAAGACGGGAGAGACGCCGCCGGCGAAGCGTGCTGCGCAGCAGGCGTTGTATGCGAACCGGCGGCGTGTGCACGGGCGGCGGGGTCGTCGCCTGCAACGCTGCCGGGGCGAGATGGTGGAGCGTACTTTCGCGCACATGTATGAGACGGGGGGCATGCGTCGGGTGTTTGTGCGCGGTCACGAGAATGTCCGCAAGCGGGTGCTGATCCAGGCGGCTGCCTGCAACATCGGGATGCTCCTGCGGCGCCAGACCGGCATCGGTACGCCCCGGAGCCTGCAGGGGCGGGCTTTTTCGGCGATTTTCCGCCTGATCGACCGCCTGATCGACCACTGGGGGCGTCTGACGCGTCCCTGGGGCCTCAAATGGACACCGCCGGCGCCCGTCGGCTCAATTACTCATCGCCAAGCGGCCTGAACAGCAGGGCTCGGCGAACCGACTTCTACCTCGGGCTGTTAGGTAACTCCCGATAAGCTTCAATGAGGCCGCGGGGACTACCCGCGGATGACATGGGCATTACCATCCACGTGATGCCCGACGTAGGTTACGCTTCAATGAGGCCGCGGGGACTACCCGCGGATGACCGGCGACATACTCGGCGACGGTCAACGCGCGGCCTCCTGCTTCAATGAGGCCGCGGGGACTACCCGCGGATGACCTCCAGAGAACCAATTCAGGATCCTTGGGGGAAAAGCTTCAATGAGGCCGCGGGGACTACCCGCGGATGACTTGGAGGGCTAAGGTGATGCACTACGCTGGTATAGGTTGCTTCAATGAGGCCGCGGGGACTACCCGCGGATGACGCGCGCCGAGCTGGCATCGACCTTTCGCACTAGGATCGCTTCAATGAGGCCGCGGGGACTACCCGCGGATGACCAACGGGCGGGCCAGCGGCTGCGCGCAAGTCGACGGGCTTCAATGAGGCCGCGGGGACTACCCGCGGATGACTCGCGCGCGCTACCGGCCACGGCGTGAGATTACTCTGAGCTTCAATGAGGCCGCGGGGACTACCCGCGGATGACGACAGTTCGCTACCGCGTAAGTCAGCAGTGGGCAATTGGGCTTCAATGAGGCCGCGGGGACTACCCGCGGATGACAAGGAACAGAATACGACGAAATGATCTTCAGTACTCTTGCTTCAATGAGGCCGCGGGGACTACCCGCGGATGACCCTGGTTGGAGGAGTGGCCTTGTCCAGCAAATCAGTGCTTCAATGAGGCCGCGGGGACTACCCGCGGATGACCGACCGCGAGGACGCCCTCGCCCACGCGCGGGTCGTGACGCTTCAATGAGGCCGCGGGGACTACCCGCGGATGACACCCTCGCCCAGTCCCTTGGCGGTGCGCAAGCTGCGCTTCAATGAGGCCGCGGGGACTACCCGCGGATGACCGGGAGCCACAACGAGAAAATCGTGGCAGCCATTACTGCTTCAATGAGGCCGCGGGGACTACCCGCGGATGACTCCATCATGCTTAACGCATACAGCGTTGAGCGCAACCGCTTCAATGAGGCCGCGGGGACTACCCGCGGATGACCCGCCCCGAACAGTGTTACATCGTCGCCGACGCGGAGCTTCAATGAGGCCGCGGGGACTACCCGCGGATGACACACGGCGTCGCCGAGCGTCGCGCCCGGACCGGACGCGCTTCAATGAGGCCGCGGGGACTACCCGCGGATGACCCGCCTCAGCTCCACCGGCTCACTCACTCACTCTAGGAGAGCTTCAATGAGGCCGCGGGGACTACCCGCGGATGACACTGCACCAGCGTCTCGTCATCGCCCGCGTCGAACGGGCTTCAATGAGGCCGCGGGGACTACCCGCGGATGACTCGATCTGCTCTCGTGCGCCGCGCGGGAGGTGGGACCGGCTTCAATGAGGCCGCGGGGACTACCCGCGGATGACACCGGCACCAGGACGAGACGCGCCGCGCGGTGGAGGGCTTCAATGAGGCCGCGGGGACTACCCGCGGATGACGCCCAGCCAATCCTCGACGGACTTGCCGTCAACTGGGGGCTTCAATGAGGCCGCGGGGACTACCCGCGGATGACGGACCGCTCGCAACCGCCTGCAGGCAAGGCGTTTGACCGGGGCGATGCGAGCGGTGGGTCCGGCAACGCGCGTCTGACCCGCCGTGCGGTCACGTATTCGACCTCCTTGCGCCTGACAACTATCCAGTTGTCAAGGATCTACGGGCTTTCGAGCGCTACCCGGGGTTCGGGCGGCACCGCAGCGCTCGCGGCGTATCGGCGGGAGGGCTACACGATCAGCGGCTCCCGACGCACGGCTTCGAACGACTTGCCCAGGCTGACCACGCGCGGATCCACACCGTCGGCTACCCCGATGTCGACGAGCACGACGTGATCCTCTCCATGATCGATCATTCCGTCGAGCCGCGCAACCAATTCGGCGTGGCGACGCCGGCTCAGGCGGCACTGGAAGACGGAGAGCTGCACCCACTCGCCGTAGCCCTGCATCAGCTTGAACACGCGTCGCCAACGCTTCGGGTTGCTGATGTCGTAGACGACGATGTAGAGGTGCTCCATCCGTCTACCGCGTCGTGAAGTTCGGATACTCCGGAAGCTCGCCGAGCAGGAAGCGTCCGAACAGCCGGGCCTGCATCTCCATGAGGCGGCGGTAGCTGACGCGGTAGCCGAACAGCGGGTGGACGATCTCGTGGCCGAGCCGTCGTTCGTACGTGGCGATGAAACTGCGCCGGCCGGAGGCACTCAGGTTGACGGCCCCCGCCGCGCGCACGAAGTCCTCCGGCCGGACCTCGCCGTTATTGATCGCCTGCACGACGACGGAGTCGGCCACGAGCGGGCAGAACGGTTCCATCAGGTCGAGCGCGAGCGCGGGACGGCCGTAGCGCGGTTGGTGGTAGAGGCCGCGGAACGCGTCGAAGCCGACCGCGGCCAGCGTCACCGTCCACGTGCGGACCAGCAGCGAGTAGGCGAAGGACAGGAGGGCGTTGACCGGATCGGTGGGCGGCCGCCGGTTGCGGGTCTGGAAGTCGAACCGCGGCGTGCCGCCGCATCCGTCCCTGGCCAGCATGGCGTCGAATGCGCGGAAGTACCGCGCGGCGGCGGCTCCCTCGAGTCCCAGAAGCTCGGGCAGGGACTGGGCGCGGGCGGCACGATGGACGTCGGACTTGAGGTCGACCAGCACGGGCTGGCTGCTCTCGGCGCGCTTCCAGTTGCGTCGCAGGAGCGTCCGGCAGTTCTGGATCTTCGCGGCCACGAGACCCTTTGCGAAGCGGAGGCACGTGGCCGCGTCGAAGCTCGCGCGGTACTGGGCGGTCCGGAGCTCGACGTTCTTGTGTCCGTTGCCCGTGGTGTGCCCGTAGAACCAGCCGCCGAAGCTGTGCCACGTGACCGGGACGCCGCGCCACATCAGCTCGTGCAGGCAGGGCGTCGTGATGCGGACGTTCCCCAACAGCACGACCTGGGACGTCTCGGCCAGACGCGCCGTCGCCAGCCGCGTGTCGTCGACGGTGACCACCAGGGTCTCGCCCGACTTGCCCAACCTGGCGTCGCGGGCCTGCACGTAGAGCGGCAGTGCTTCGGTGGCCGGCACGGCGATCGGCCGCGGGGTGATCTCGGCCCGCGCGAAGTGGTTGACTTCGTCCGGGAGGCAGATGGTGACCAGCGAGCAGCGCGGGCACTTCGGGCTGTCCTCGAGAGGCGGCGGCATCTCGCCCGCGGCGGCCAAGCGGCGCAATCCCTCAATCGCACGGCGCGTGTTGGCGACCAGATCGTCGTCGAAGGGAACGCGCACCCGCTCGCGGCTGGCAACGAAGTACAGCACCCCCTCGACACAGTCGTAGCCGTGCTCGCGCAGCAGGAGGCCCTGCGCGCAGAGCTGCACCCGTTCGGGCTCGTGGGCGCCGCTGCCGACGTGCGGCCGCTTGCCGCGCTTGTAGTCGACGGGCGTTACGCGGCCGGCGTCCGTCTCGAAGAGATCGAGCCTGGCGATGAGCCCGAGGCGCTCGGATGACAGTGTCACCGACCGCGCGTGCAGCCTGGGCGACTCGTCGACATCCTCCGGCGGCGGCAGCTTCCCGCCTTCCCGGTTGACCCGCCGGTGGGCGTGTCGCCCCTCGACAGTGTCGGACGAATCCTCCCACTCGCCCTGCACCCACTCCAGGTAGGCGAGTCGCGGGCAGTAGACGTACTCGTTGACCATGCGCGCCGGTACCAGCGGCGGATCAACGGACGCGGGTGGAGTCGACGACGACGCCGGTTGCTCTGTAGCAGGCACGGCGGCTACCTCCCGTTCTTGCCGACGTTCAGTACTCGCTTGTTTCGGCAGCTCGGGCGGTCGGCGGTAGGGGAAGGATGCGGAGTCGGGCGACGGCACGAGCGACGGCGGCCTGAGGCGACGCGCGGCGGGGTGGCCGCATCCTGCGCCAGCTCGAGTCGTTCTTCTTCGACAGGATTGGCCAACCCGCCCGGCCTGCGGCGGTGTGGCCGCCGGCGTGACTTCGACATCGACACGCCAGCACGGCACGGTTCGCGCCGACGCGCCTCAGTCGTGGGGGCCCGGCGTCACCAGCTTTACGGAGGGGAAGTACGTACGGTAGGGCCCTGCGTCCCTGGTGACCAGCGGCAGGCCGTCCGTGGCCGCATGGGCGCCTATGTAGAAGTCGGGCAGCGGCGACGTCCGCGCCCCACCGGCGTGGCGGTACCGCCGATAGCAGCCCGTGGAAAGAGTCGGGCCCGGACTCGACGGATCGAGGCACCTTCTCTACACTGCCTGTATGGCGATGGGCAAGAGACCGGCGGCGCGGCAGGCGATGCCGATGTGGGTACACAGCGAGGATCTTCCGACGAGCGAGGGACATCCGTTCTTCGAACTACTGAACCGGATTCTGGAGGAATCCGGTTTTGACGCCTTCGTGGAGGGGTTATGCTCGAGCTTCTACGCGGAACGGCTGGGCCGGCCGAGTCTGCAGCCGGGACGGTACTTCCGGCTGCTGTTCATTGGGTTTTTCCAGGGCGTGTCGTCGGAGCGGGGAATCGCGTGGCGGGTGGCGGATTCGCTGAGTCTGCGGTCGTTTCTGGGCCTGGACCTGACGGAGGCAGCGCCGGACCACTCGACGCTGTCGCGGACGCCCCAAGGCAGCGGCAGGCGCTCGACCAGGAGCGCCGCTCCTCGATGAGCGCCCGCTTGCTCAACACCGGCCTCACTACCACGCCGCCATCCGCCTCTTCGAACGCGACATCGGTATGGGGCAACAGGCCGAACTTCACCCGAAACCGCTGGGGGATGGTCACCTGACCCTTGGTCGTGATCTTCATGACGAGTAACTGATTACCGGGTGTGATCCGGTATCGGTGGACTGCGAAGGTCAGGCGCAACGATTGGTGTGGGGGCGTGTAGGAGAGAGACGAGGACGGCGTGTGGGTTGAGTTTGCGCTGGCAGGCGGTTCGGATGACGGAGGCGAGGGTTTGCTGGGTGGTGGCACCGCGCCAGGACCGATTGCCGCCGCAGACCTTGCGCGTGACGACGGCAGGCCGGATGGCGTGTTCGGCGCGCCAGTTGGTGGCGTCGATGGCCTGCGAGTCGTACAGGAAGGTGAACAGCGCGGTCCATTCGGTAGTCAGATGCGCGGCGAAGCGCCGCACGTTGGCGAGTGGACCCGGGTGGGTTACCCGCCAGGCGAGGCGCTCGACGAGCGCGTCGAGGTCGGCGGCCGAGAGCGTGCCGGCGCGACGGCGGGCCCGCAGTTCGAGGGCGCGCTGCAAGTCGGTCTGGATGTCGGTGACGACGCGACTGTGCGGATGGTCGGCTCGCAGCAGCCGACAGCGGCGGAGCAGGTGCGCGAGACAACTCTGGTGGGTGGCCGCGGTGAACTGCCGATACGGCGCCCAGCCATCGCGGACGAGCACGCCAGCGAAGTCGTTGCCGAGCAAGGCGGCAGCCTGCGGGTACCCCCTTCCGGGTTCGATGGCGTAGACCGTCGTCGCGGGTGTCGCCGCGGCCCACAGCCACTGGAGGCGTCCGCCAACCTTCCACCCGGTCTCGTCGGGCGTGACGACGGGGCTGCGGCGAATCTGCTCGCGCAGGGCCGCATAGGTCGGCTGAGCCCGCCGACCGGCGCGGTCGACGGCGTGCACCAGCCCGCTGCGACTGACGGTCAAACCGTACTGTTGCCGCAGCAGCGTGGCGACCTTGCCGAAGGACAAACCCAACTGCTTGTTGAGAATGGCTGCCGACGCGACCACCTGCGGTCCGAGTTGCACCCCGGCGGCGCCGAGCGCATCGGAGGTCTGCAGTCGATGACGGCCTTGCACGCGGCGGCCGCACGCCCGGCAGGTCCCAATGGCCACCCGGAACGCACGCACGACTACTCGCGGAGTCGGCAACTCTTCCTGAAACTGCGTCGCCAGCCCCGTCGGCTGCAACCCGCCTCCGCAATCCGGACAGGCCGGCGGCAGCAGGGCATCGTGTCGTTCATCCACTCGCCGCGGTTGTCGCCGCCGCGCCGCGATGCCATAGCCGGCACCCGCCCGGCGCCCTGGCGGCCGCGGGTTACGTTTGAGGGCCTTGGCAAACGGCGCCGCTTGACGACAACCCGCCCGGCGCGCCGCCGCCAGCTCCCGCTTCAACCGCTCGTTTTGGTCCTCCAGCCGCTCGTTGCGCTTGTGCAGCCGCCTGTTGTCCCGCTCCAGCCGGTCCCGTTCGCGTTCAACCCGCTCGAGCTCGCGGCGCAATCGTTCCGCTCGCTCGCGCCACCGATTCTGCGACTCGGTCCGGCCTCCTGCCTGACGCTGCACACCACGTTTACTAGGTGACGACAAGGCGGAACACGAGCGGCCGGTCGCCGACTTCGTCGAGACACGGGACCAACGCCGATCCAGGACGGCCGTCGGCTTGGGCATCGGTCGTAGATCCGCAGTCGCAGGTGCTGCCCGACACGACCTGCGGAAGTCGGCGCAGTCGCGGCAGGCGATGCGATTCGACGGCGGTCGCCGGTGGCAGCGGCTACACCGATCGATTCCGATCGGGGCCTACACCTCACTTGTCTGCATGCTCCTTGGGCGTTGTGAGCCTGCGGGGCGGGCACTGCTCGTAACTCAGCCCCGACTTGGCTTCTTCCGCCTTCAGGTGCTTGAAGATAGCCTCGATGTCGTAATCGAACCGCGCGGCCAGCCGGTCTCGCACGGCCCACACCTCGGCCATGATCGGGTCAGTCATCGTCTTGGCCCTCCACATGCAGGAGTTCTTCAGGGGTGCACAGCACCGGCGGATCGATGCCAGCGTGGCGGCAAACGGACTCGATCCGCGGCCTGGCCACCGCATTGGCGATGTGCCGGAAGTTCCACGTCACGAGAAACTCGATGCCGTGAACCGCCGCGATGGCGATGTGCGCGGCATCCTGTGCCGCCCGCGCCGGCACGGCGTGAGCTTCGACCAGCCGTCGCGCCAAGTCCTGAGCCTCCGCGGGCGCGGCCAAGCGCCTCAGCGGTGCGAGCACGGCCAGCCGGGCGTGAGAGGCTTCCGGGTCGCCGTCGGCCGCTTCCTGTCGAACCAAGTCGGAAATCACAAGGTCGAACCGTGTCGCGGCCGTCGCCCACCAGTCGCGGCTGCTCTGCTGCCGGGCGGCGGCTGCGATGTCTCGCGCCGGCCGTGCCGTCAGGTAGCTGACGATGCTGGTCTCCACATACACACGCGGCTTGGTGGAAGGCATGCGCCGCTCACACCCGGAACACCTTCATCACCTCGTCGCCGAGATGGTTGATGACCTTCACGGCGATGCGGCCCGAGTCGGGGCGCTCGAACGGGCGCGAGATGTCGCTGTGGAGCGATGCCCACGCGTCGGAGTCGATCTCGGCCTTCAGCGTCGTCTTGAGCGCCTTGTAGGGGTCGTTCGCGCCGAGGAAGTACGCGTGCCGGACGAAGAAGCTCTCCTCGTTGTAGTCGGTGTCGATGAACCAGCAGGCGATGCCGTCGGCGCCGTCGCTGCGGACCTCGCCGGTGGTGGGGTGGAAGACGTCCACGCCGTTGATCTTTACCTGGATCCGCGTGCTGTCGGCGCCTTCTCCGCCGACCGGAAGGATGTCGATGTCCGGCTCGCCGAAGACGACGAACAGGTTGCCCTTGCCGGTGTTCTTCAGCTCGCCCGCCATGTAGAGGTCGGCGTTCATGCGCGCCTTGAGGACCGGGATGCGGCCGACGCGGTTGAACTCCGACGCGTGCGCCTCGTAGTTGAACGCGCATGCGATCAGAACGTCGAAGCCGGCGTCGCCCGCCTCGCGCGCCGCCGCCACCAGGTCCGGACGGGCCACCGTGCCGAACTCGGGGCCGACGAAGATCCCGGCGCGCTTCTCCGGACCGGCATCGCCATCGCCCTCGCGGTAGCGGCCCTCCGCGCAGATGTACTCGCCCGGCCACGGCGTGACGGCGGCGAAGCCAATGCGGTCATCCTTGTGCGCCTGCTGCACGCCCGCGGTCGCGAGCTGCTCCAGGATCATGCCCGCGAAGTCCTGCCGCGGCCCGTAGTCGGCCCTCCGCTCCGCCGCGCGGTCGATGAGCTCGTCATTCTCGTCGACCCCCAGCACGCGGTGCGGCGACAGGCTCTCCACCGTGAACGGCCCCGCCACCCGGACCTTCCGGTTGTCCTCGTAGGGCTTGTCGTAGAGGTACTCGTAGTCCGCCCTGGCCGCGATGGAGGCGTCGATCTCCTGCTGCCGGGCGACGCGCGCCTCCCACCACAGCCGGTGCGTCTCGACCGCCTCCGCCGGCCACTCCTCCGACGCCTCGCGAGGAATCTGCCACTCCTCCCACTCGGCATCGAGCCTGGCGTTCAGGTCGTCGCGCAACGGGTCCAGCGTCTCCTGCCAGCGCTCCCAGATGACGTCGATCTCGGCGTTGTTGGCGATCGACTTGAGCGTGATGTGCGGCACCCGCTCGTAGACGAAGCCCTGCCGGACATCGCCGTGTGTCGCCCCTTCCGATGGCGCCTTGCGCGTGATGTCGGCTTCCTTGCGTTGGCCCTCCGAACTGTCGGCGAGCAGGTAGTACGGGTAGCGCGCGCCCATGATCCGGGCACGGGCGAGAGTTAGGGCGACTCGGGAGGTGTCGATGGTAATCCAGCGGCGGCCCCATTGTTCGGCTACGTACGCGGTAGTACCGGAGCCGCACGTTGGGTCCAGGACCAGATCTCCGGGGTCAGTTGTCAGCAAGATGCTGCGTTCAACTACGCGGGTTCCCGTCTGGACAACATAAACCTTTGCATCGCCGAATCCCGATTGGCGTGTATCGTCCCAGATATCATTATGTGTTTGGTAGGGGTAGTCCTCGAACGGCCTCACAAATCCTAACGTCCGTCCCGAGTACGTGAGGCGACCAGCCTTGTCTAGACGCTCCATGCCAGTGACGTTGGTCTTCCACCCCCCTTTGCCGGGTCGAAATGTTCTACCACAGTAGTCAAACTCAAAAAGGGTTGTTGCGCTGGCGGACTGCGATGTAATCGGGTTCATTCTGGCGATGCGGTGTGGATGATCGGCCGCCGGTATAAGGACCCCATATGCTGTAAAGTCGAAACGGAAATTCTGATCCGCTTCCACAATTCTCTTGAAGAATAGCGCCCGCATCTTGGAGAGTTCTTGCCGTCGCGTGAACCAAATGACAACATCATAGGTGTTGTCAAGCAACGTACCAGCCTTTCCGGTCGTCTTGCGAAATACAATGTTTGCCACATGGTTGTGTTCGCCAAATACCTCATCCATCAGCGCCCGCACCCGATGCACGTTCTCATCGCCGATCTGCACGAAGATCGAACCGCTCTCGGTCAGTAACTCGCGCGCCACGATCAACCGATCCCGCAGATATGTCAGATAGGAGTGAATTCCGTCCCGCCACGTGTCCCGGAACGCCTTGACCTGCTCCGGCTCCCGGCTGATGTGCTCCGCCTTGCCGTCCTTCACATCCCGGCTGGTCGTCGACCACTGGAAGTTCGAGTTGAACTTGATGCCGTAGGGCGGGTCGAGGTAGATGCACTGCACCTTGCCGCGCAGCCCCTCGCGCTCGGCGAGCGACGCCATCACCTGCAGGCTGTCGCCGAGGATCATCCGGTTCGACCAGTTGGCGTCGTGCTGGTAGAACTCCGTCCGGGCGTCATCGCTCGGCAGCCCGTTGAAGTCGGCGAACAGGTCCGGGTGACGCTCCGTGTCGGCTTCGCGTCGGCGCTGGCGGGTCTGCCGCTGCAGGTCGTCGACCAGAACCTTGGGGTGCACCTTCTCTTGGATGAAGAGCGGCGGCGTGGTGACCAGCAGGTCGGCCGTGTCCTGCTCGTCCTTGCCGCGCCAGACGAGTTGCGGGTCGAGGTCCCGGTTGCGGCGCTCGTAGGCGGCCTGGAGGGGCGCCTGATCGGCGGGGTCCATGACGGACGCGAACTCCGCGGTCGGGATGTTCCGGCGCGCTGCGGCGTCATGAAGGAGGGTCTCGACCGTCTTCCCCGCCGTCTTCTTTGGTGTGCGCCCCACGAAAACCTGCCTGCTGCGCTACGTCGTTGTGAGCTACCCGGCCCGCTGCAGCACGCGGGCATGGGTCAGGTCGGTGGCGGCCACGGGACGGAGGCGCGACGCCGGGACCGTCGCCACGGCCGCGGTGTTCCCGTCCAGGGTGAGAAACTCGACCTCGAAGGCCGCGCCGTCACGATGGACCTGCATGATCGTGCCGCAGTCGCCCGCTCGAAGGCGGTCGGCCGCGATGTCCCGCGTGAGCACGATCCGGTCATGTTCTCGAAGCATCACGTCTCCTCAGCGGATGCGCCGTGACGAGGCGCGGAGCCTCGTTCTCGCTCGCCACCATCCAGACCGTCCGTATCCAGGGATTGCGCCCGTCCGGACTCTCGATGACGCCGCCCACGCTGTACCTCGTGCCGTAGTCCGACCGGTCCGTGCGGGTGATCTCTCCACGTCTTCCATGATCGCACAGCGCCCGCGCGAACGTCTCCCACCGTTGCCGGCGAACCCGAACGACGTGAAGACGGTAGCCTTGCTGCGGCCGTCCGGGTGCCGCGCCGAGAGCAGATAGTCCACGACCTTGGATCAGTCGACAATCGCGGGGAGCGCGTTCGGCAGCTTCATGACCCGGTCCGCTGTCACCGTGACCGCCACGGGCGTGTTGCGCATGGCTACCCGTGCAACGCGGAGTTCTGTGCGCGGTCGGATCCCGCTGTCACCGCTGCGTCGAAGTCTTCCTCCATCCCATGGACGTTCGTCAGCTCCCGGAAGGCCCAGCGGCCGTACGTGCCGAGGTGATTGACACCCCGGATCCAGTAGGCGTCCATCGTGTCCTTCTTGTCCTTCGCGTCCTGGCCGCGATAACCCTTGATCTCGACGACGAGCTGGAGCGGGTCGTCCCGGCCGCGCCCGTCGTCGACGAGCACGACGAAGTCGGGCAGGTAGCGCCGGGTCTCCTGTCCGGCGCGGTACGGCACTTCCAGCCCGAGGCTGTGGTTCTTCACGTACGCGAGCACGCGAGGATGGCGCTCGGCGACGCGGCAGAACTCGGCTTCCCAGTCGCTGTCGCACACGGCCCAGTTGACGTGGCAGCGTTGCGCGTCGGTCTCCCATCGGGTGCGCTTCGAGGTCGTGAACCGGACGGCTCGGGTGGAGCCCTCCGGATTGTACGGATCGAGGACGACGGTGATGGGGTGGGTGTCCTGGTGCCCCAGAACGATGCCGGCGCTGATCTTCTCGCAGGCCCGGTCCGCCAGCTCCGGGAACATCAGTTGCGCGGGGTACGTGGTCCCCTGGCAGTCGAGGTACCGGTCAAGCCATTCGCGTGCGATGCGCTTGAGCTGCCCGAAGAGGTACAGCTTCGGGTCTTCGTTCGGGTCGCGCCAGTGCTTCTCCAGCAGGTGCTTCGTCAGGTGGAAGAGCAGGGTGTTGCGGCGGAGCCGGTTGGTGTGGACCAGCTTCAGATCGACGCCCTCGCCGATGATGCCCTCGTTGCGGTTCTCTGTCGGGCCGACCAGCGTCGGATCGAGCGTGAGCGTGGAATCGTCGCTGAACCGGGCCGTCAACCGGTCGTCGGGCAGCGTCACGCGGTAGCCCTGCACGCGCGGAAAGCGGATCTCGCAGGCGTCCCGTTCGGGAGTCACGGCCCTGACCAGCACGGTTTCGCGCGGCGGCTGCGGCGGCGCCACGACAGGCTTGGCCGTGAAGTCGAACGGGATCCCGAGCACATCGGCGTACTCCACGTCGAACCGGCCCCGGTCGTTGACCTGGTACGACTGCCGGCGAAGCGCGCGCCCGACGATCTGTTCGCACAGGAGCTGCGTCCCGAATGCCCGGAGGCCGAGGACGTGGGTGACGTTCCGCGCGTCCCAGCCCTCGCTCAGCATCGAGACCGACACCACGCAGCGGATCTGCTCGCCCAGCCGGCCCTCGACGCCCACGGTGTTGACGACCTCGCGCAGCAGGTCCTCGTCGGAGAGTCGGTCGGCCTGTTGCCGGTCGCCGGTGCGCTGGATGATCTCGCGCCGGAAACGCTCGATCTCGTCCGCGGCGGCGGCCCGGAAGTGCTTGTCGAGCGCCTCGCCGGAGTCGAGCTGCTGGCTGTCGATCAGCAGGGTCCGCGGGCGGGCCAGCGCCCCCCCGGCGTCGTCGAAGTTCCGGAACAGCTCCAGACGCCCCTGCTCGAAGCTGGCCGGCGAGCCGTCCGCGTGTTCCCGGTGGAAGCCCGAGATGTAGTCGTAGACGAGCTTGGAGGTCGACGTGTTGTTGCAGACGACGATGAAGCAGGGCGGCACGCGGATGCCGTCCGCCCGCCATGCGTCGAACGTCTGCCGGTAGTGTCCGTACAGCGCGTCGAGCGCCGTCAGCAACTGCGTGGGCAGTTGCAGGGGATCCGCCGACGACTGGCCCCGGCCCTTCTTGGGCATCTTCTTGCCGATGTGAGCCCACAGCTCACGGAACATCGGCATCTCGCCGCCGCCACCGATGTTGTCGGCGACCGGCACCCGCGGCAGCTTGACGATCCCGCACTCGATGGCGTCCATGAGCGAGAAGTCGCTCACGGTCCATGGGAACAGCGTGCCCTCGGCGTAGCCGGAGCCGCGCAGGAAGAACGGCGTGGCCGACAGGTCGACCACGCGCTGAATGCCGAGCCTGCGCTGCACGGCCTCGAGCCCGGAGATCCAGACCCGGGCCTTCTCCTGGTTCTTCCTCGCCTCCTTCCGGTCGTCGCCCGTGAGGTCGCCCTCGTCGGACTCGTCCGGCTTCTCCCGGTAGCAGTGGTGGGCCTCGTCGTTGAGCACCCAGATCCGCTTGAGGCCCATCAGCGCGGGCATGACACGTTGAAGTATCTGGCCGTCGGTCTCCCGTGTCTGGAGCGGAGCGCCGTGACCCTGGAGGAGCGCGCGTCCGCCGGCCGAGAGTTCGAGCGTCTCGCGCGGCTGGAAGGCGTGGTAGTTGGTGATGACGATCTTCGCCTTCTCCAGGTCGCGGAGCATGTCTGCTGGCACCAGCTCGCGGCTCGCGTAGTAGCTGTCCGGATCGTTGGGCTGGAGGACGCGAAGGCGCTGCCGGATCGTCACGCCGGGCGTGACGACGAGGAATCCCCTCGTGAAGCGGGGGCTGCCCGGATGGCGGACCGCGTTGACGGTCTGCCACGCGATGAGCAGCGCCATCACGGTGGTCTTGCCGGCCCCCGTCGCCAGCTTCAGCGCCATCCGATTCAGGACGGAGATGCTGTCGGCCGTGGCCCCAGCGTTCGCGTTCGCCAGCGGCTCGATGTACTGGCGTCCCGCCTTCCCGAGCTGGGGCGCAACCTCGCTCAGCCAGATGACGGTCTCGGCCGCTTCCACCTGGCAGAAGAACGGGCGGATGTCGCCGAACGCGTGCTGCCGCCAGTGCCGGAGAAGCCGGGCCGTTTCCGGAGTGACCCGCCAGGCGCTCTCGGGCAGCGCCCGCCACTGCTCCACGGCACGGCGCACGCCGTTGATGAACGCCGTCCGGTCGTACTGTTGACCGTCGGCGGCGAGCGTCTTGGCGGTCTCGTCGGCCACCAGCTCAAGCTGCTGCTCAGCCCGGCGCCTCCGCGGCTTGGGGATCGGCGACACGTACGCCGAGGGACGCCGGCCGGCCACAGCGTGGCCGGTCGGAAGGTTGGCCTCGTCGAGTTCCCAATGGCGGTCCGGGTACTCGTAGGGAGAGTTCAGGATAGGCCGCGTGTAGAACGCATCCGGCCCCGGATCCGTCACGGGCTCGCCAGAGGTGTGCTGCAGCGGGCGAGGCAATGCGGGTTCGTTCCCCATCTTGAGTTCAGGCGTTCAGGCAGCCGCAACGCCTGCCCGGTGTTGGCTCCGACGAAGCTGGCCAAGGAGCGCCTGCTGCCGGTGGTGCCGCCGCGTTCGGCAGTCTAGCACGGCACGCCGGCGTGGGAATCGCACGGGGTTATGGGAGCAAGGCGACGGCGGCAACGCCGAGAGGCGAGTTGCACACCGCCCCCCTGGCCGCCGCGCCGCCGCCGTCCGGCCCGCGCACTGGGCGCGGAGCGAACGCCCAGCGGCCCGGCGGCGACCGCTCCGCGGGATCGCCGCCGCCGTGTCTGAGAGCCTTCCCGCCAGGGACCCCCTCACCGGGAGCGACCGAGCAGAGCGGCCGAGAGGGGCGTGCAACCAGACACGCACCTCGTGGGACGATATGCCCGCCGAAAGGCGGGGGTCGCTCCCGGTTCCTACACCATGTGCCTGGATCGGCCGCAGAGTTGTGGAAGGCGGCGTGTAAGTAGCTGTTAACAATTGGGTTATGTGGCTACGAGGGCCGACAAGAGCAGCTACATACCCGGCGACTCGTATGGGGTAGGGGTGTCAGGTCTCCGGAGCGACAAGCGGCGCCTGTTTTCAGTGGGGAGACTGGTGTTGTGGGCACGCAATTCGGTCAGATGGGCGCGCACGACGGGCCGCACCTCATCCCGCAGTGCGAGCCGATGTGGCGCGACGGTGCTGTGCCGCCGGTCCACGCTGCACAGGTAGTTCCGGGCGGTTCACGGCGCGGCGGAGGACCGGGTGGGGCAGGTGACCGTATCCCTCGGCGCACGGGTCCTTGACCGATGGCGGGGCGTTTCGTACGCTGACCCGATGGTGCATCTGGATCGGATCACGATCGAGCCCGGAAAACGCAGCGGCAAGCCCTGTATCCGTGGTCTGCGCATGACGGTCTCCGACGTGCTCGACTACTTGGCGTCCGGCATGTCCGAAGAGGACCTGCTCCGTGACTTCCCGGACCTGACGCGCGAAGACATCCGGGCCTGCCTCGCGTTCGCCGCTGATCGCGAGCGACGACTGGTTGCGGTCGGTGGGCGGTGACGAATCCGTGCTGCCTAGCGTGCGCCCACACTGCCGAGTCGTCCGCCGCCGCCAGACCAACCTCTCGAATCGAACGTGAACGACATCGGTCCAGATGTCCCGCAGACGGCCGCAGAGCCTCGGTGAGAGATTCTGGTCGAGTCGTTCTTCCCTGTACGGTGCGCCGCCGAAGGTCATCTGGCTGGCGCTCGGCAACTGTTCGGCCAGCGAGATCGAACGTCGCCTGCGTCTCCACCGCGGGCAGATCGAGGAGTTCGCCTCTGAACCCGACACGACGCTGCTCGTGATCGAATCCGACGACGCCGCTGCACGGTAGCGGCTCCGGAGTACTGCCGGGCGGGGGTGACGGGGCGGCGACAATGGGCTGTGATCGGGGTGGGGTGCTGACGCGGCTCTTCGTCACGGGTCGGGGTGTGGTCGCCGCTTGCCCTGCTCCCGGTTCCGGCACGGCCAACGGCAGGAATGGTGTTGAGCCTGCGCGCCGCACCGGGAGCGAGGAGTGTCGGCGGAGACGGGCCGGACCGGCCGGCAGGCGGGGTGGGTCCGGGGAGGAGCTGAGATGCGCTACGTGGCATTTCGTTCACGACGATGACGAGCCCGGATTCGGTGTCAGCTTTCCTGATTTCCCCGGCTGCATTTCCGATGGTGTCAATGGCGACACCGTCGATGACGCGCTCCGCCGCGGGACCGAGGCGCTCTCGTTTCACGTCGGCGGCATGATGGCCGATGGAGAGGCCGTTCCCCAGCCGCGCTCGCTCCACGACATCAAGGCCGACGACAGCCTGGCCGGGTGGCGGGACGGAGCGACGATCGCGTTCGTCCCGCTCATTCTGGACACGCGTTCTCCGCGCCGCATCAACGTTCCCTGGATTCAGGCCTTCTGCACGCCATCGATGACGAGGCGAAGCGGCGCGGGATGACCCGTTCGGCCTTTCTCACCAGCGCCGCCCGCAACGAAATCGAAGGACGCTGACTTGGGGTGCGGGGAGACTGTCAGACGTGGCCGGAAGGGGTGCCGCAGGCAGCGGCACTGATGTCCACGTGGTTTTTCCGCCATCCGCTCATGCCGCCGACCGGAGCCGGACGATTGCCTGGGTGACGAGAACCGGTGTCGGGAACAAGGCCGCAGGTCGCACGCACGCGCGTGCGCTTCACGCTCGCGCGTCGGCGGGGAGAATGCGAAACGGCCGGTCGCCGGGTCCGGTCAGGGCGCGAAAATGGCGTTCGTCGAGGGTGAGGACGTCACGGGTCCGATGGCGGCGGGCGATCACGACGATGGACGCGTCCGCGAGGCCGATGCCGAGGTCGGAGTACTGCTCGATCACGCTGGCGACTTCCTGCACGTCGCCGGCGAGGAACGGCGCGAGAGCGTAGGCGCCGGAGGCTAGCTCGCGCAGCAGCCGAAGCTCGGTCTCGACGTTCGCCAGCTTGGCAACCAGATAGTCGAGTTCCGCGAGGACGAAGGGCGAGAGCAGGAACGGGCCTTCCGTCGCGGTCAGGATGCGGGCGCACTCCGCGTGGCGCCGCTGGTCCTGAAAAAGGGCGGCCAGCAGGCCGCTGGTGTCAACCACGACCATCGATCACTGGCGTCCGAATCCGGCGAGCAGCTCGTCGACGCGGTGGGCGGCTTCGGGATCGCCAAGCCCGCGGCCGGTGAGCGGAACGCGGGGTCGAGGGCGATGCCGGAGCACCTTCTCGCCGACTGCCTGGCGGATCAGTTCCGCCTCCGAGGTCCCGGTGTCACGGGCCATGGAGCGCAACGAGGTCTTGAGTTCGGCCGACAGGTAGACCGTCGTCTTGTGCATGCCATACACTCTACCATATACTGAGGGTCACGGCCGGCGGCGATGCTACGGGTTGGCTCTAGCACACCACGGAAGATCCGCTGGCCGGTGTCGCTCGACCCTCGTCCTGGACGCCGGCCGGGAGGACCACCTGCGGGGAAGTCGTGCAGCAGCTCGATGCATCCGAGTTCATCCAGATGAATGACCGGCCCGGCACCGCCCGCGGCCGGCCAAGGGATCGTGTCAGTCCGTTCCACGGAGTCCCCATTGGACATCCTCTTCCACGAACTTCGCGGTCAGGTCCGAGGCGTGGGAATCGAGGAAACGCCGAAGCGCTTCCGCGAGCAGGGCGTCCAGATCGGTCGCGGAGCCTTGGGCGACGAACGCGCGCGCTCGCGCCGCGAGGGCGGCCGGCAGCCGGGCCTCGATGCGGACTTTTCCCATGGCTTGAACGTAGCATGGGACTGATGGGAGACTGCCGTGTGCGGGTGCCAATCGGGGCGAACAAACGGCGAGAGTTATCCCCCCAAAATGGAAAAACAGGCCCGATACCCAAGGCAAAATATGCACGAAATATGCACAGCGCGCGTTTTGGTCCCAAAAAACGGGGATTGACGGGCCTTCACACGGCGGGGGTCAGTGGTTCGAATCCACTAGCGCCCACCACTCGGCCCCCTTCGCTCCGCTGCGGCTCCCGGCGGCGATCTTCCCCGCGGCGGAATCCTTCGGAAGTTGCGTACTGGCAGGCGTCCGGGCTGTCGGCGATCGCGCCGGCGCCGGCGGGCGGGGGAGGCAGGCATGGCGAGGCAGCGCGTGACGAACCGCATGGCCGCGGCGGCGGCGGGATCGATCCTGATGCTGGCCGGGTTGGCCGGGGCCGGCCCGGCGCAGCAGGACGCGGGGCCTGGAGAGTCCGGCGGCGTGAGCTGCCGCATCGAGCAGGCGCCGATGCGTGACGGCGTCGAGCTGGCGACCGAGGTGTACCTGCCCGCGGGCGAGGGTCCCTTCCCCGTGATCCTGCAGCGCACGCCGTACAATCGGCGCGCGCCGAGCCCCGGCAGCAACTGCGACGCGGCCGTCGGCCGCTACTTCGCCGAGCGCGGCTACGCCACCCTCAACCAGGACACGCGCGGGCGCTACCGCTCGGAAGGCGAGTTCGACGCCATGCGCCAGGAGGCCCGGGACGGCCACGACGCCGTGGAGTGGGCGGCCGCCCAACCCTGGTCCAACGGCAGGGTGGGCATGGTCGGCGGCTCGTACGTCGGGCTGACGCAGTGGCAGGCGGCCGTCGAGCAGCCGCCGCACCTGGTGGCCATCGCCCCGCACTACAGCTCGTCGGACTACCTGCAGGGCTGGACGTACCAGGGCGGCGCGTTCGACCTGTGGTTCGCCCAGAGCTGGACCTCGCAGATCCTGGCCCCGGACACGCTGCAGCGGCGGCTCGAGGCCGCCGGCATGCCCGCGGATGCCGTGCAGCGGGAGGTCGAGGCGTTCGTCGCCGCGGGCCGCGCGAAGCTGATCGACGACTGGCTGTGGCAGATGCCGCTGAAGGACTTCGCGGCGTTCCGGCGGGACGGCAACATCGCCGCGTACTACGACGAATGGCTCGCGCGGCCGGGCTACGACGACTACTGGGCAGACCTGGACGTCGAGACGAAGTACCCGCGCATCCGGGTGCCGGCGCTCGTCACCGGCGGCTGGTACGACGTCTTCCAGGAGGGCACCATCCGCAACTTCGTGGGCCTGCGCTCGGAGGGCGGGTCGGAGGCCGCGCGCGGCGGCACCCAGCTCGTCATGCGGGCGCTCTGCCACGCCTGCCCGGCCGACACGACGGCGGGCGACATCGACTTCGGTCCGCACAACGCGTTCGACCTCAACGCGGCGTGGGCGCGCTGGTTCGACTACTGGCTGAAGGGCATCGACAACGGCGTCGCGGACGACCCGGCGGTGCGGCTGTTCGTGATGGTGCCGCCGGACGAGGGTACGGCCGGCGGCGGCTTCTGGATCACCGCGGACGAGTTCCCGTTGCCGGATGCCGTCGAGACGCGCTTCTACCTGCGGAGCGGCGGGAGCGCCAACACGGCCGCCGGCGACGGCCTGCTCACCGCCGACGGGCCCGGCGGGGCGGCCGACGAGTACGTCTACGATCCCGCCGATCCGGTGCCCACGGTCGGGGGCAACATGTGCTGCACGAACGACCTGCTGCCCTCGGGCGCGTTCGATCAGCGCGAGGTGGAGCAGCGCGGCGACGTGCTCGTCTACACCACCCCGCCGCTCGACGAGGACGTGACCGTGATCGGCCCGGTGCGGGTGGAGCTGTGGGCCGCGTCGTCGGCCCCGGACACCGACTTCACCGCCAAGCTCGTGGACGTGCACCCGGACGGCTATGCCCACAACGTCTCCGAGGGGATCATCCGGGCGCGGTACCGGAACTCCGACCAGCGGGCGTCGTGGCTCACGCCGGGCGCCGTGCACGACTACACGATCGATCTGGGGTACACGGCCACGGTGTTCCGGCGCGGGCACCGCATCCGGCTCGAGGTCAGCTCATCCAACTTCCCGCACTTCGACCGCAACCCCAACACCGCGACCGCCTTCGGGGAGGGCGCCGATCTCGAGCCTGCCACCCAGCGGGTTTACCACGACGCCATGCATCCGTCGCAGCTCGTGGTGCAGGTGGCCCCGGACGTCCGGGCGCCGTAGATCTGCGGTCGACTTGCCGAGTGCCGCCCCATGTGTTGACTACAAGGGCGCGCGGGACGGGTCTGTATCCGGAACGGGCGACCCCGCGGACGAAGGGTCAGGGCGGACTGATACGGCGGGGGCGGCGGTCACCGCCCCCGCCGGCTATGCTCGGCAACGCACTGCGCGGCTTGGAGCCTCGCACGTGGGCTCTAGCGTCCACCCTCGGCGGTCGCCCGCTCCTGCTCGCGCGAGCCTGCCAGCATGTTGTAGAGGCCGTAGTTGCCTTCGTGGCAGGCGTACTCGTACACCGGTCCCTCGGTGCGCGCCATGGGCAGCGACCCGCTCCACGGCTGCGTCCACGTCTGCGGATCGGTCACCGTGAACTCGTAGTCGAGCGTGTCGGGCCCGATGCGCGTGAAGCGCTCCACCACGTGCAGGTCCTCGCTGAGGTTCGGACCGAAGTTGCGGATGAAGGCGTGGCGGTTGAAGTGCGTCGTCTCCACCACGAGGGTGTCGCCCTCCCAGCGGCCGCGCGAGTCGCCCGCGAACTGGCGGATGGCCGGATTGATGTTCGGCCGTCCGTCGATCGGGATGAAGCGCACGTCGTGGATGTGCTCCTGGAGGATGGCGACGAAGTCCTCGTTCTGCACGATCTGGTAGTGGTTGTTGTAGGCCGTCGGAAACGACGGGATGCCGCGGTACCACAGGCACCGGTCGCCGCCGTCGAGCTGCTCCCACGTCGCGGTGGGCAGGCGCCCGCCGCGCACGTCCGCGATGTACTCCCACTCCGGCGACGCCATCCACGCCTCGAGCTCGGGCGTCAGCGGCGGCAGGCGGCCGTTGGACGGATCGGTGATGATCGACGTGCGGCGGGTCGGCAGGACGGTGGTCCCGCGCTCCATCCAGAAGTTGTTGTAGGCCCCCGGCGCACCGTCGACGCCGCGGTCGACGCTCGCGCCGGCAATCGTCCGGAGCGAGGGCCGGTTCAGGAGCCGCTCGTTCTTGGCGATCTCCGCCTGCTCGATGCTGGCGGCTTCCTCCTCGGTCAGAAACTCCTGATCGGCCTGCTCGACCGGACGCTGGAACGGCGTCAGCGTCGAGTTGTTCCAGATGCCCTGCAGGTCCGGATCGCCCCACGCCGTGCGGAACGACTCGCCGGCCGGCTGGGCGGCGGCTGCTGCCGGCAGCAACGCCACACTGGTGAGCACCGCGCACGCGACGGCCAACCATCCCTTGCTCATCGGATCCTCCTCGGAACTCCTAGCAGCCCGTGGCAAAAGGCCTCTCGCTGCGCCGGTCGGCTCAGCCAGCTTGACAATGAGCAATTGAGCCGGCGAGCGTCGCCGGTGCCCGTTTCGGCCCCCAGGCGACCGTCAGACGCTCCCAACGGTCGATCAGACACCCGATCAGTCCGCAAATCGCCGAAAGAGTCCGCCCCTGCAGGCTCCGGGGCGTGCCGACGCCCGTCAAGCGGCGCAGGAGCAGTCCGAGGTTGCAGCCGGCCGCCTGGATGAGCACCCGCTTGCGGACATTCTCGTGGCCGCGCACCCACACCCGACGCAGACCCCCGGTCTCGTACTGGTGCGCGAAAGGCCGCTCGACCAGTTCCCCGCGGCGGCGTTGAAGACGACGACCTCGGTTGCCACGAATGCGACGGCGGTTTCCGTACAATGCCTTCTGCGCAGCACGCTTCTGCGGCGGCGTCTCCCCGGTCTTCTTGTCCTGCCAGCGGCGACGACCCCGCTCCGGCTCCGAGATGTAACTGCGGACCCCAACCTCGTCGAGCGCCACCAGCGTCTTGTCGCTGTGGTACCCCTTGTCGGCGACCACTTCTTCGACGCCCTCACCGTCCGGCTGAACCGCCTCGACCTGCTCGGCCGCCGTCGTCAGCGTCTCCGGCAACGTCGTTGAATCACCCGCCGACGCATCCTGCACACTCACCGAGAGAATGGCGCCCGTCTCCAGGTCGACCCCGTGCTCGGCCTTGTGGGCCAAGTGCGTCCGACCGTCCTTCATCTTCGTGATCTTCGCGTCCGGATCCTGGGGAGACTGCCAGTCCTTGTTCGACGTCTTCTTGCCCTTTCGGGACCGGTCGAAACGCGCCAACTCCGCGCGCGTCGGCGTCGCAAGCCCCGAGGCTTCCGCCAGACGCTGCAGAAACGCCTCGTACGATTCGCCCGTGTCCCGACGCTCGATGCTCCGCATCGCCGCGTTCGCTTCCAGCGTCGTCGCATCGACGCCGACCGTCTTGCCCCGAACCAGACCCGCTTCCGACAGCCGCTCGAGAACCCACGTGAACACGGCTCCGTGCGTCTCCACATCGATCAGCCGACGCGTCCGAGACAGCGTCGAGTGGTTCGGCGCCGCCTCGGTCACATCCAGGTCCAGGAACGACCGCAGGCTCAGCGAGTCGGCCACCCGCCACGCAATCCCACGCTCCGACGACAGGCCCTCGAAATGCAGAGCATCTTTCGGTCGGCGGCGCGGCGCCCAGCGGTGCGGCAGAAGGTTCACGATCGCTCGCCGCGCCGGTGAGCGAAAGATAGATTGAACTAAGCCGCTGCCCCCTGGACGCTATGGGGATTGAATCGGCCCGGCTGTCGACCGAGGACGCAGGCGGTGGCGTGGCTTGGGCTCGGCGGGCGCCGCTGCGCAGCTCCTGGAGGCCTGCGACGAGCGAAGTCGGAGGGCTGGAGAACACGAGGGCCGTCGAGGCGTCGTGAGAGAGGGACGCGAGACAGACTTCTCCCGTCATGTGCGGCGCGCAGTGTTGCGGTGGAAGCGGTCGGTCGTGTCATGACGTATCAATGATGTCTGGCCGCGGGTACGCACGTGGCACGGTCTCGACCACCGTCATGTGTCCGTCGCCGCAGCTCGGACACGTGCGCAGCGACTCTTCGGTGAGCACTTCGTGGTGATCGCGATAGTCGGGTGGCGGGTCGGCGGGGCGCGGCGGCGCCATTCCGAGCAGTTCCCGGCAGCGGGCCAGCTTCGCAGTCCGGTGGCGATTGCCGAACAGGCCGTAGTAGCGATTGAACTAACCCGCTTCGCGGGAGCCAGGCACACGCCGACCGGATCGGTCGGTCTCCATCCGACTGCTTCCTGATCCCTTTCGCTCCTCGTCGTCCTCCGTAGGCTCCTCTGCACGACCGCCTGGATGGACCAGGCCGGTGCTGTTCACGGAGGAGTCTCACCATGACCGTGCTTCGCCAACGGATGCTCGACGACATGCGGATCCGGAACCTGGCGGCCGAGACGCAAACCTCGTACCTTCGGCAGGTTGCGAAATTCGCGCGTTACCACGGGCAATCTCCCGAGCTGCTGGGTCCCGAGGACATCCGGACCTACCAGTTGCACTTGATCGATGACCGGCAGCTCGCGCCGACGTCAGTGGCGGGCACCGTGGCAGCGCTGCGTTTCCTCTATCAGGTCACGCTCAAGCGGGACTGGGCGGTCGAGGCCCTACCGTTGCCGAAGCGCGGCGAGACGCTGCCGGTCATCCTGAGCCCCGAAGAGGTCGTTCGGTTTCTCGCCGGCGTGGCGCGTCCCAAGCACCGCATGATCCTCACCACGTGCTACGCCGCGGGGTTGCGACTCGGCGAGGCGCTGCGGCTCCAGGTTGCCAACGTCGACAGCAACCGGATGGTCCTGCATGTCGCACAGGGCAAGGGCGCTCGAGATCGCTATGTCATGCTCTCGCCGACGCTGCTCCAGCAGTTGCGGGCCTGGTGGCGGGTCGAGCGGCCGGCCCGGTGGCTCTTCCCGGGGCGAAATCCGGAGCAGCCGATGCAGAAGGGGACCGTCCAGTGGGCGTGTCGCCTCGCCCGGTATCGCAGTCGGCTAGCCCGGAAAATTCTTGACGTCGTCGAATCGGTCGCTGGCCGAGCCCTGATCGTTGAGCGAAGGAGGTCTTCGGTTGCCACACGGGGCAGGTGGCAGCGTGGTGGAGCGGTATGGCGTGGTTGCGGGGTGTACGAGGCGCCAGACGCGGACAGCTTCGCCGACAGGGCGCTTGCGTAGATTCCGGGAGCTGTTGGGGAAGCGGCGACTAGGCAAGCCGGTGACGCCGCACTCGCTCCGCCACGCGTTCGCCGTTCACCTGCTGGAAGTCGGCACCGACGTCCGCACCATTCAGCTGCTGCTCGGTCATCGGCGGCTGGAGACCACGGCGCGCTACCTCCGCTTGGCGACGACCAAGGTCTGTTCGGCGACCAGCCCGCTCGACTTGCTGCCCCGGCCGGAGACCGCGTCGGTCCCCACGCACTGATCGGGGGCCGCCGTGGCTCGTTCGCTCCTTCGCGTGGCGGAGGTCTTCCGCCGCTACGGCGACGTGTATCGTGCCCGGGCCGGGGCCGCGTTGTCGACCGCGCACCTGCGCGTGATGGCTGCCATCGAGCAGTGTCGGACCGCGGCGCTCGGCGGCCATGTCGAGGCGTGCGACCGCTGCGGTCACAAGCGGGTCTGGTACAACAGCTGCCGCAACCGGCATTGCCCCTCGTGTCAATCGTTGGCGCGGGCGCGATGGGTCGATGCCCGCACCGCGGAGCTGCTCGACTGCGAGTACTTCCACGTCGTCTTCACCGTACCGCAGGTGGTGGCGGCGATCGCCCTGCAGAATCCCGCCGCCGTCTACGGGATCCTGTTCCGGGCCACCGCCGAGACGCTGCGCACGATCGCCGCCGATCCGGAACACTTGGGCGCCGAGATCGGCTTCATCGCGGTGCTGCACACGTGGGACCAGACCCT
>CBDAUL010000003.1:0-420914 GCA_965200475.1 Vicinamibacterales bacterium | reverse complement strand
GCGAACCCGCTGGGGCCGGTCGAGACGCTGGCCGCGTACATCGTGCACGCCGCCCGCGGCGAGGCGGCGGCCGGCGCCCTCGACGGGGAGGCGATCTTCGCCGTCGGGCTGCTGCTCTTCGCCGGCACGTTCGGGTTGAACCTGCTCGGCAACCGGCTGCGCCCGCGAGGCCGGGAGGCGCCGCGGTGAGCGGGCCGGGGCCGGCCGCCCGCGCGGCGGACCGGCTGCTGCGCGCGGCCGGCCCGGCCGTCGCGCTGGGCGGCGCCGCGGCGCTCGCCGCGCTGCTCGCCGCCGTGGCGGCCGACGCCGGCGGCAGCCTGTCGCGGAGCTGGCCGCCCGGCCCCTGGAGGAGTACGCGCCGCGGAACCGGCTGACGCGCCTCATCGAGATCAACATCGCCAGCCTGGCCGGGGTACCCGCCGTGATCTACGGCCTGCTCGGCCTGGCGGTGTTCGTCCGCGCCCTGGGGCTCGGCCGCAGCCTCGCCGCCGGCGCGGCGACGCTTGCGCTGATCGTCCTGCCGGCGGTCATCCTGTCGACGCGCGCGGCGCTGCGGGCCGTGCCGCCGGCGCTGCGCGACGCGTCCTGCGCCCTCGGCGCCACCCGCTGGCAGACCATCCGGCACCAGGTGCTGCCGGCCGCGCTGCCGGGCACGCTGGCGGGCCTGCTCCTCGCGCTCGCGCGCGCGCTAGGCGAGGCCGCCCCGCTGATCGCGCTCGGCGCGCTGGCATCGCTGCCCGCGCCCGCGCGGGGGATCGACGGGGCGCTGCCGGCGCTGCCCGTGCGGATCGTCGACTGGCTGGCCCGCCCCGAGTCCGAGTTCCTTCGCAACGCGGCAGCCGCTATCATGGTGCTGCTGGTGCTCGTGCTGCTGCTGAGCGGTCTGGCCGCCTGGATGCGGGACCGCTGGAGGGTTGCTGGATCCTGGTGACACGCGCGCGGCCATCGCCGTCCGCCGTTGCCGTTCGCCGGGGGCCGGCGGCGGCCCGGCCCGCCGCGCCGAACAGCCCGTGGTGAAAACCCCGCGTTGCACCGAGAGCGGCCAGGCGCCCGGCTGGCAAGGCGCGACGAGCGAGCATATTGGCCATATTCGACCGAGGAGCAACGCCGCCAGCCGGGATGCATGGCCGCTCGAATGCAGCGGGGCCTTTTGCCACGGGCTGTAAGGTCGAGGTGCGGGCCCTCAGCGTCCGCTACGGCGCGACCCGGGCCCTCGACGACGTCTCGCTCGACATCCCCGCCGCGCGGGTGACGGCGCTGGTGGGGCCGTCCGGCTGCGGCAAGAGCACCTTCCTGCGCACGCTGAACCGGATGATCGACATCGTCCCCGGCGCACGGGTCGAGGGGCGGGTCGCCATCGACGGCCGGGACGTCTACGCCGCCGGCGTGGACGTGGCCGACGTCCGCCGCCGGGCCGGCATGATCTTCCGCAGGGCCAACCCGTTTCCGAAATCGATCTTCGCGAACGTGGCCTACGGGCCGCGCGTCGGGGGGCTGGCGGCCGGACCCGGCGAGCTCGAGGCCCGCGTCGAGGCCAGCCTGCAGGCCGCGGGCCTCTGGGACGAGGTGAAGGACCGCCTCGAGACGTCGGCCCTCGCGCTCTCCGGCGGGCAGCAGCAGCGGCTGTGCATCGCCCGGGCGCTGGCGGTGCGCCCGGAGGTCCTGCTGCTCGACGAGCCGGCCGCGGCGCTCGACCCGATCGGCACGCAGCGCCTCGAGGAGCTGATCCACCGGCTCAAGTCCACGTATACGATCGTGATCGTGACCCACAACATGCAGCAGGCGGCGCGCATCTCGGACCGCACGGCAGTCTTCTGGCTCGGCCGGCTCGTGGAGTACGATCGCACCGACCGCATCTTCACCGCCCCGTCGCAGCGCATCACCGAGGACTACGTCACCGGGCGCTTTGGGTAGGCGTCTGCGCCGTTAGAATGATGCGGACGCCGCAAGGCGCGCACGGCGCGCCTCGGCGGTAGCGGCGCGGGGCGAAGGGGCCCCCGCAAGCGCCGGGGGTGCGGGGCGCAGCCCCGTCTGATTGAAATGGAGCCGGCGTACAGGATCGTTCCGCACCTGCAGGATGAGCTCGATCAGCTCAAGGCGCGCCTGCTCGTCATGGGCGGCGAGGCGGAAGAGCGCGTCCGCTCGGCGGTCCGTGCGCTCGTCGAGCGCAACCGCGAGCTGGCCGAGCGCGTGCTCGAGGACGACGATCTGATCAACGATCTCGATCTCGAGATCGACGAGCGCTGCTTCAAGCTGCTCGCGTTGCGGCAGCCGGTGGCGACCGACCTGCGCGTCATCGTCGCGGGGGTCAAGATCAACAGCGACCTGGAGCGGGTCGGCGACTTCGCGGTCAACATCGCGGAGGCCGCGCTGCGCTACATGGAGCATCCGCCGGTCAAGCCGCTGATCGACATCCCGCGCATGGCCGACATCGCGCAGGGCATGCTGCGCGACGCGCTCGACGCCTACGTCGCGCTCGACACCGCGCGGGCCCGGGCGGTGCTGGGCCGCGACGACGAGCTCGACGCGCTCAAGGGGCAGGTGTTCCGCGAGCTGCTCAGCTTCATCCTCGAGAACCCGGCCAAGACGGAGCCGGCGCTCGACCTCATCCTGATCTCGCGGCACCTGGAGCGCATCGGCGACCACGCCACGAACATCGCCGAGGAGGTCATCTTCATCGTCTCGGGCCGCGACGTCCGGCATCACGCGCAGGAGGGCGGCGCTGACTAGCGGGGCGACGACGCGGGTGCTCGTGGTCGAGGACGACCACGACATCGCCGAGCTCGTGGCCCACTACCTGCAGGGGGCCGGCTATCTCACGGAGGTGCTCAACTCCGGGAGCGAGGTGCTGCCGCACGTGCGGCAGCAGGTGCCCGACCTGGTGCTGCTCGACCTGATGCTGCCCGGCCTGAACGGGCTCGAGATCTGCCGGGCGATGCGGTCGGAGCCGACCCTCGCGGCCATCCCGATCATCATGCTGACGGCCAAGTCGGAGGAAGCCGACCGGATCGTCGGCCTCGAGCTGGGCGGCGACGACTACGTGACCAAGCCGTTCAGCCCGAAGGAGCTGGTGGCGCGCGTCGGGGCGGTGCTGCGCCGCGCCGGCCGGTCGCGGTCGAGCCAGCGGCGGCTGCGCTTCGGCGACGTGCTGATCGACGCCGAGCAGCACGTGGTCACCGTGGACGGCGTGGAGGTCCGGCTGACGGCCAAGGAGTACCTGCTGCTCAAGTACCTCGTGGAGCACCCGGGCCGGGTCCTCTCGCGCGACCTGCTGCTCTCCGACGTGTGGGGCTACCGCTACACGGGCGGCACGCGCACCGTCGACGTGCACATCCGCCGCCTGCGCGAGAAGGTGCCGGTGCTGCGCGACGCCATCGTGACGATCAAGCAGTTCGGCTACAAGCTGATCGAGTCGCCCGCCCCGGCGGCCCGCCGGTCATGAAGCTGCGCACGCGGCTGTTCGCCGCGGTCCTGGGCATCGCGACCATCAGCCTGCTGCTGGCCGGCACGCTCGTCTCGCTCTCGTCGCAGCGCCAGTTGCTCGAGCGCATCGAGCGCGAGCTCGTGGCGCAGACGCGGCTCGTCGCCGAGCTGGTCGCCCGGCGCGGGACCGCCCCGACGCTGGCCGAGCTCGACGGCGAGGCCGACGCGCTCGGCCGCGAGCTCGGCGCCCGCGTGACCCTCATCGCGCCGGACGGCCGGGTGGTCGGCGATTCGGCCGAGGACGGCGCGGGCCTCGCGGCGATGGAGAACCACGGCACGCGCCCCGAGATTCTCATCGCGCGCGAGCGCGGCGTGGGCGTCACCCGCCGCTTCAGCACGACCGTCGAGCGCGACTTCCTGTACGCCGCCCTGCCGGTCGAGCATGGCGCGGTGGGCTACGCGCGCCTGGCCCTGCCGCTGACGGCGATCGACGAGCAGCTCGCCTCCGTGCGGCGGGCGACGGTCATCGGCATCCTCCTGGCGCTGGTCGGCGCGCTGGTGCTGGCGTGGGTGACCTCGACGGCGATGAGCCGGCGCGTGCGCGCGATTGCCGCCGTGGCGCGCCGCTACGCCGAGGGCGACCTCAGCCGTCCGCTGCGCGGCTACGGCAACGACGAGATCGGCACGGTCGCGCGCGCGCTCGACGCGTCGGTGCACGAGCTGGGCAGCCGGCTCGACGAGCTCTCGCGGCATCGCGTGCTCACCGACGCCATCCTGTCGAGCATGGCCGAGGGCGTGGTCGTCGTCGACGCCGGCGGCCACGTCAGGATGGCGAACGAGGCCGTGCGCGCGATGCTGGCGCTCGGCACCTCGCCCGTGGGCCGGCACTACATCGAGCTGATCCGGCATCCGGAGATCGCGGGCCAGATCGCCCGCGCGCTCGACGACGGCGAGTCGCTGCGGCGCGAGGTGAGCCTGAACACCGAGCCGCCCAAGGTGCTGCTCGCCAGCACGGCCGCGCTCGTCCCGGCGGAGGACGGCGCCGGCCGCCAGGGCGCGGCCATGGTCCTGCACGACATGACTGAGTTCCGGCGCGCGGAGCAGGTGCGCCAGGACTTCGTGGCCAACGTCTCGCACGAGCTGCGCACGCCGCTGACCGCCGTGCGTGCGGCGGTCGACGCGCTGCTCGACGGCAGCGCGCCCGCCGGCGACCCGCGCTTCCTGGACATCATCGCGAGGCACGCGCTGCGAATGGACCGCCTGGTCGGCGATCTGCTGCGGCTGGCCAGGCTGGACGCCGGCCAGGAGCCGCTGAACCTGATGCCCTGCGCGACCGAGGCCGTGTTCGCGGCGGCCCGGACCGAGCTGGCCCCGCTGCTGCAGGCGAAGGGGATGCGCGTCGACACGCACATCGCGCCGTCGGCCGCCACGATCACGGCCGATCCGTCCAAGCTGCACGACATCCTGAAGAACCTGCTGGAGAACGCGGCCCGCTACGCGCCCGCCGCCAGCGCGGTCACGCTGCGCATCGCGGCGGCGGACGACGAGGTCGTGCTGACGGTCGAGGACCGCGGGCCCGGCATCCCGGACAGCGACCTGACGCGCGTCTTCGAGCGCTTCTACCGCGTCGATCGCTCGCGGGCGCGCGACCCGGGCGGCACGGGGCTCGGGCTGGCCATCGTCAAGCACCTGGCCGGCCTGCACGGCGGCTCGGCCGCCGCCGCGAACCGGCCGGGCGGCGGGGCGCTCTTCAGCATCCGCCTGCCGCGGCGGGAGCCGGCGCCGTCGGCACAGCCGGCACCCGTCAGCGCCCCCGCAGCGTAGCCCGGCAATCGTCGCCTCCGGCTCCGGTTGCCGCCCAACCAACCCTAACCCTAACTAACTGGGAGTCTGCGCCGTTTTGCGGCGCAGACTCCCAGTTTCCAGGAAGCCGCGCAGGGCGCGGAACGCCTGGCCGCGGTGGCTGACGGCGTCCTTCTCGGCCGGCGACAGCTCGGCCAGCGTGCGCCCGTACGGCGGGTAGAGGAAGATGGGGTCGTAGCCGAACCCGCCGCCGCCGGCCGGCTCGGGCGCGATGCGTCCCTCGACGACGCCGCGGGCCTCGAAGACGATGCGCTCGCCGTCGGCCACGGCCAGCGCGCAGACGAAGCGCGCGGCGCTCCCGGCGGCGCCGCGGGCATGCAGCAGCTCGTAAATGGCGGCGAACTTCTGCGGGTAGGTCGCGCCGTTGAAGCGGGCCGAGCGCACGCCCGGCGCGCCGTCGAGCGCGTCGATCTCGAGCCCCGAGTCGTCGGCCACCGCGCGCAGTCCGCTGCGGCTGGCGTAGTGGGCGGCCTTCAGGCGCGCGTTCGCGGCGAACGTCGCGCCGGTCTCCTCCGGCGCGTCGAGCGCGGGGTGCGTGGCCAGGGTCTCGACGCGGACCGGCAGGCCCGCCAGCAGCGCCCGGATCTCGGCCAGCTTGTGCCGGTTGGTGGTGGCGGCGAGCAGGTTCATCCGCGGCGGGGACTCAGCAGCGCGCCGACGACGTCGCGCTGGTGGCCGACCAGCCTGGCGATGGCGTCGTCCGCGAGGCGCAGGAGCTCGGCGAGCGCGCCGTGTCCGAACGGCGCCCGCTCGGCCGTGCCCTGGACCTCGATGAAGCGGCCGTTGCCGGTCTTGACGACGTTCATGTCGACGTCGGCCGCGGCGTCCTCCGCGTACGCGAGGTCGACCATCGGCATTCCGCCCACGATGCCGACGCTGATGGCGGCGACGTAGTCGTCGACGGGGATCGCCTTGAGCTTGCCGGCCTGCCGCAGCTTGTCGAGGGCCAGCACGAGCGCGACGAACCCGCCGGTGATCGACGCCGTGCGCGTGCCGCCGTCGGCCTGGATGACGTCGCAGTCGATCCAGAGGGTGCGCTCGCCCAGCTCGGGGAGTCGGGTGACCGCGCGCAGCGAGCGGCCGATGAGTCGCTGAATCTCCTGCGTCCGGCCGCCGGGCCGCCCGGCCGCGGCCTCGCGCGTGTTGCGCGTCGACGTGGCGCGCGGCAGCATGCCGTACTCGGCGGTGACCCAGCCCTTGCCGCTGCCGCGCAGGAACGGCGGAACCCGGTCCTCGGCGCTCGCCGTGCAGATGATCCGGGTGCTGCCGGCCTCGATGAGCACGGACCCCTCCGCGTGCATCGAGTAGTGGGGGGTCAGGCGCAGCGAGCGCAGATCGGTCGGGCCGCGCTGGTCGGTGCGTCCGCGTTCGGGCGAGGCAGGCGAGACGGTCATCAGGGCCCGGCGGGCGCCTCCTCGTAGCCGGCGGCGGAGCCGATCCCGCCGACCCACTGCATGGCGAGCCCGAGCGGCCGCCGCAGATCGACGTGGCCGGCCAGCGTATCGACCTCGCGGCCCTCGATCAGGATCTGGACCGCCGCAATCTCCTGCACGTTGCTGACCAGCGCGTTGACCAGCGCGTAGACCGTGAACAGCTCGTCGAGCGAGCCGCCGGGGTGCGCGGCGGACACGTCCCCCGACAGGTCGACGAAGGCGTTGCCCTCGGCCGTCAGGTAGATGGCGCGCAGCCGGGTCCCGGCGGGAAACGCCGACCTCAACGGCAGCCCGGGCGGCGCCAACTGCTGCTCGGCGACGATCCGCGCGCGCGTCAACGGGTCGCCCTCGGCCGGGATCTCGACGGTGCGGGTGACGAGCGCGGTGCCGTCCGCCGCCACGTGGAAGAGGACCGCGGTGTTCGACGTCGCCCCCGCCGGCACGCCGCCGCCCCCGGCGCCGCGCGCCGGCTCGTCCGGGACGCGGGCCGCGCGATCGAGCACGAGGGTGACGGCGACGGCGAGGCCGATCGCCACGAGCGCCGCCACGATGCCCTTGAGCAACGGCATGGCGTCACCCGCCCGGCAGCACGCCGGCCGACTCGCCGCGCTCGAGCTCGCCGCGCTCGAGCGCGAGGCCGAAGTGCTGGATGCTCGCCAGCAGCGCCTCGGCGACCGCGTTCGCGAACGGCGCGCCGGTGAGCCGCTGCTCGTTCTCGGGATGGGCCAGCGAGCCGAGCTCGACGAGCACGGCCGGCATGTTGGCGCCGACCAGTACGCGCAGCGGCGCCTGCTGCACCGGACGCGGGCTCATGACGACCCGCTGGCGCAGCTCGGCGTCGACGATGCCGGCCAGCAGCGCCGAGCGGCCGACGTACAGGATCTGCGCCATCTCCCACAGCACCGGATCGATCCGCCGGCTGCCGCCGCCGACCACCGGGATGGGCTCGACCTCGCTCTCGGCGAGCGCCTGCGCCTCGGCGCCGTACTCGTCGATGCCGAGGTAGAACACCTCCGCGCCGGTCGCCGCCGGGCGGGTCGACGCGTTCGCGTGCAGGCTGATGAACAGATCGGCGCCGTTGTTGTTCGCGATGGCCGCGCGGGCGTCGAGGTCGACCGTCTCGTCGCGCGTGCGGGTGAGGATGACCCGCAGCCCGAGGCGGCTCTCGATGACGGCGCGCAGCCGCTGCGCCACGCCCAGCGTGATGTCCTTCTCCAGGGCGCCGTCGGGGCCCTGGCTGCCGGCGTCGCCGCCGCCGTGCCCGGGATCGATGGCGACGACGCGCAGGGCCGACCCGGTGGCGAAGTCGGGCAGCGGGTCGACCGGCGCGGGGCCGGGCCGCGCGGCCGGGGCGGGGCTTGGCGCGGGGTCCGCGGCGGCGCGCGCCGCCCGCAGCTCGATGCGGAGCGTCTCGCCGCCGCCCGGGGCCGGGTCGGTCGCGACGCTGTAGGAATCGACGGCGGGCCCCAGGTCGATCGCCAGGCCGGGGCTGCCGGCGACCCGGCTGAACCCGGTCGCCAGGGCGCCGTCGAGCCGCGGCAGCCGCACCAGATCGAGCTCGTCCGCCGCGAACGTCACGACGAGCCGGCCGGGCAGCTCCTCGATGGTGTGCGGCGTGCTCGGCGTCACGTCCAGGCGCAGTTGATCGGCCCCGCCGCCGGACCGGTAGCGGGCCGCGACCTGCGGCACCCGCAGGCCGCCGACGATGAGCAGCCCGGACTGCGGGCGGTACTCCAGCGGCTGGCCGTAGGCCGGGGCCAGGGCGCGCGCGAGGAAGTCGGTCGGGACCAGCCAGCGGTCGCGGACGCGGCGGGGCGGCGCCCGCAGCGACACGAGGCGTCCCGCGACCGAGATGAGCGGCTGATCCGGCGTCAGGATGATGACCGCGTCGCCGGCCGCGACGGACAGGGTGCCGGCGCGCGAGTCCTCGTCGAGGTCGAGCCGGAACAGCCGGGCGAGGTCGTCGAGGGCGATCATCTCGCGCCCGTCGTGGGTGACGAGGTCGATGTGCCCGCGGCCGCCCGGCGCGATCACGGTGATGCCGTCGGCGGCCGGCTGGGCGGCGGCGCCCGCGAGCGCCGCGACGGCCGCCGTGAGGGCTGCGCTGAGAGCGAGGGGTGCGGAGCGGGAGCGTGCCATCCTGTCGCGCCGCGCGGGCGGCGCGCCTCACGACGATGATAGCACCCCGGCCGGCGCACGGTCTTCGGCGGCGGGGTCCGCGCGCGCCGGTCCGACGCGTGGAGCGGACGGGCTGTCCTTGCGCCCTGGCGCCGGCCTGTCGTACATCATTACCGGTGCGCGCGCGCGGCGACTCCGGCCTGCAAGGGTTGCTCCGCCCCCTCTGGGAGTATCTGGCGCTGGCGGACGCTCCGCGGACCGCGGACGTGATCTTCGTCTTCGGATCGGCGGACCGCGCCGTGCCGGCGCGCGCCGCGCGCCTCTACCTGGCGGGACACGCCCCGCGGATTCTCGTGAGCGGGAGCTTCGGGCGGCTGACGCGGGAGCGCTTCGATCGTCCGGAGGCGCACGTGTTCCGGGACCAGCTGGTCGAGGACGGCGTGCCGCCCGCCGCGGTGATCGTCGAGCCGGCGGCGACGAACACGCTCGAGAACGTGCGGCTCGGCATGGCCGCGCTCGCCGCGCACGGGCACCGGCCGCGGTCCGCGCTGCTGGTCGCGAAGGGCTTCGCGATGCGGCGCTGCGTGGCGACGTTCGCCGGGCAGTTCCCCGCGGTGCGGGTGCGCGCGTGTCCGCCCCTGCAGCCGCTGCCGGCCGCCGTCGATCGCAGCCTGCCGGCGTTCGCCGCGCGTCTCGTCGCCGAGCTCGACCGTCTGGAGCGGTATGCCGCGCAGGGCGACATCCGGGCGGAGCCGATACCGCCGGCGGTGGCCGCCGCGGCCCGCCGCGTGGCGGCCGCGCTCGACCGCGCCCGGGGCGGCGGCCCGCCCGCGGCCGGGTGATATACTGCGATGTTCAGCCGGGTCAGCTTCGTCATCCCCCGATCCACCCTGGAGGTTCTTTCATGCGTTCCACCCTTCTGAGTCTCGTTCTCGTTCTGGGCGTCGCGCCGGCCGCGCTCGCCGACAGCAGCCCCGTCGACATCACCAGCGCCGACGGCACGGTGCTCAAGGGCAGCTACTACGATCCGGGGCAGCCCGGACCCGGGATGCTGCTGGTGCACCAGTGCAACATGGACCGCAGCTCGTGGGAGACCCTTGCCGGCAGTCTCTCGGCGGCCGGCATCCACGTGCTGACGTTCGACCTGCGCGGCTTCGGCGAGACCCCGGGCGAGGGGCTCGTCTCGCCCGACTCGTTCCCGCGGCTGATGCAGCAGTCGCCGCCCGACGTGGACGCGGCCTACGCGTACCTGCTGGCGCAGGACGGCGTCGATGCGGCGCGCACCGGCGTGGGCGGCGCGAGCTGCGGCGTGGCGCTGACCTCGGACCTCGCGACGCGGAATCCGGACGTCAGGGCCTTCCTGGCGCTGTCCGGCTTCCCCAGCGACGCGGCGCAGGAGCACATCGCGATGACGCCGGGGCTGGCGGTGTTCGGCGCGGCCGCCGACGCCGACGACCTGACGCCCGGCGTGCACGAGGTGATCAAGGCCGCGGTCGAGGGTTCGAAGAACGACAAGTCGATGGTCAAGATCTACGGCGGGACCGAGCACGGGCTGCCGATGTTCGGCAAGAACCCCGATCTCGAGCCGGCCATCGTCGACTGGCTCAAGGGACAGCTTCTGGATTAGCCCGCGGTCTGACGAGGGCGGCGGCGCCGCAGGCGAGCGCGGCGCCGCCGAGGCCGCACATCGCCGGGGTCAGCCCGGCGATGCCGGCCCCGGCCGTCGCCACCTGGACGACGGTGGCCAGCGCGACGCCGCCCGCCAGCGAGGCGAGCGCCTCGGCCGTGCCCACGCGGCGGAGGTACAGGCCCGCCATGACCGGCACGAAGAGGCTGACGGTCAGCAGCGTGTAGAAGAAGCTCAGCACGCCGGCAATCGTCTCCGCGGCCACCGCCAGCCCCGTGCCCAGCACGCCGCCCGCGACGGCGGCCCGCCGCGCCACCCCGAGCACCTCGCCGTCGCTGGCCCCCGGCCGCACGAAGCGGCGGTAGAGATCCTGCGACAGCGACGTCGCCAGCATGAACAGGATGGCGTCCGCGGAGCTCACCTCCGCGGAGAACAGCGCGGCCAGGCCCAGCGCGCCCACGAGCGGCGGGACGGCCTCCATCAGGAGGGTCGGCAGGGCCAGGTCCTGGTTGGCCAGCGCCGGGTAGACCGAGCGCGCGATCATGCCGAGCACGACCGGCGCGGCGGCGAACACCAGCAGCACCGCGGCCTGGAGCCCGATGCCGGCGCGCACCGCCGCGTCGTCGCGGGCGGCGTAGACCTTCTGCAGCAGCCCCGGCGAGACGATGAACGCCGGCCCGAGCATCGCGAGGTAGAACCACCCGGAGCCGCCGCCGCGCCAGGGGTTCCAGTAGCCCTCGATGTCGCGGGTCGTCTCCACGACGTGCCCCCAGCCCCCGACGTCGGCGAGCGCGAGCGGCAGGACGACGACGAAGCCGGCCAGCAGGATGGCGAGCTGCGCGACGTTCACCCAGGCGGAGGTCAGCAGGCCGCCCGCGCTGAAGTAGACGGTGACGACCAGGCCCCCCAGGACGCAACCCACCCAGCGATCGACCCCGGTCACCACGTTGAGCACCCAGCCGATCGCCAGCAACTGCCCCGCGAGAATGGCCAGCGTGCCGATCCACAGCAGCGCGGCGACCGCCGCCCGGACGGCCCGGCCGTAGCGCTGCTCGAGGAAGTCGCCCACGGTGTGGAGGTCGTGCTGCGCGGCGAGGCGCCGCACCCGGGGGCCGATCCACAGCGCCAGGACGATCGATCCGAGGCCGGCCGACCCGACCCACCACCAGGCGCTGAGGCCGTCGCGATAGCCGAGCGCCGCGGCGTTCACGGTCGATCCGGCGCCGATGTTCGAGGCCAGGATGGTGGCGAACAGCACGAACGGGCCCAGCCGCCGGCCGGCGACGAAGAAGTCGCGCGCGCGCCGCACGCGCCGGCCGGCCCAGATGCCGAAGCCCATCAGCAGGGCCGCGTAGACCACGAGCACCGCGAGGTGGAGGTTCATGGCTGCTGCGCGGCCGGAGCCGCGCCGTCCGCCGTCCCGTCGTCCGCCGGCTCGTCGCGCGCCGCGAGCACCGCGCCCAGGAACCGCTCCACGGCGTACGTGGCGACCTGCCCGCACGGCCCGCTGAAGACGTAGTCGCAGCCGTGGGTGGCCCAGGGCAGCCGCACGACCGCGTGCGGCACGCCGGCGTCGATCAGCCGCGCGCTGACGAACTCCGCGTGGAACGGCGACACGTGCTCGTCGCGCAGGCCCTGGATGAACAGCGTGGGCGGGGAGGCCGGGGAGACGAACCGCGCCGGCTCGGCGGCCAGGTAGCGGTCGCCGTGCGTGGCGGGCGGCCCCCCGAGATAGGTCTCGAGCAGCCCGGACGAGTCGACCACGCCCGGCCTGGCGGGGTTGTCGTAGCCCCACCGCAGGGCGAACGGTCCGTAGAACGAGATCGCGCCGCGAATGGCCGGGTCGCCCGCCGTGTAGGCGGCCAGGAGCGCGATCTGGGCGCCGGCGGAGCGCCCCAGCAGGACGATCCGCGCGGGGTCGAGGCCGTGCGAGTGGGCCAGGCCCTGCACGTAGCGCACGGCGGCCGCCAGGTCCTCCTGGGCGGCCGGGAACCGCCAGCGCGGCGCCAGCCGGTAGGCGACGGCTGCCACGACGTAGCCCCGCGACGCCAGGTACTCGTAGAGCGCCGGCAGGTCGCGCTTGTCGCCGCCGACCCAGCCGCCGCCGTGGACCGCGACGACCACCGGCAGCGAGCCCTCGGCGAAGGCCGGGCGGTAGAGGTCGAGCGTGAGGTTCCGGCCGTCCACGACGGTGTAGACGTGCTCGTCGGCCAGCACGTCGTCCGACGCGACGCCGGCCAGCAGGTCGGTGACGACGAGCGGCGCCGGCCGCGGCGCCTGGGCCGTCGCGGCGTGCGGCGGGGCGGGGCCGAACGCCCGCTCCAGCAGCGGCGGCAGGCTGTCGTTGAGCGGCAGGGCGCGCGCCAGCGGCGACAGGAGCAGGACGATGCCGGCGGCGGCCGCGACGGCGCCCGCGGCGTCGGCCCCGGAACGGCGTCCGCCCGGGAGCAGGAGCAGGGCCAGCGCGGCCAGCCAGTGGCCCCACTCGCTCAGGAGGACGCTGGCCTGCCAGACGACGGCGGTCGGCTGCGGCAGCACGGCGACCAGCCCGGCCGCGGCGACCGCCAGGCCGCAGATCAGCCGCGCGCCCGCTCCCGCACGGAAGGTATAGCTGCCGGTACTCATCCCGCGTCCATCACGATCCAGGGTACCACCCGCCGCTGCGGCGCAGGCGCCGACGGCCCCGCGCCGCTCCCGCCGAGGGCGCGCCGTGCGCGACATCAATCAGACGGGGCTGCGCCCCGGACCCCCGGCGTCCGCTTGCGGGGACCCCACAGCCCCGCGCCGCTCCCGCCCTGCGCAGTTCTGCCGGGTTCTACGGCGCGGGCGCCGCGCGCACCGTCACGGTCACGTCGGCCGTGGCCGACAGCATGCGGTCGGTCGCCGTGGCGCGCAGCACGTAGGTGCCCGGGCGGGCGAAGCGGGCCGTGGTGGTGGTCCGGCCGTTTTCCGCCGGGCTGTGGACCGGCTCGAAGACCGCGCCGGCGGGGCCGCGCCACACGATCCACGAGACCGACACGCCCGCGGGACGCGGGTCCGGCAGTTGCCGCGCCGTGGTGCGGTCCGGTGCGGCCGGCAACTGCGGCAGGTTGACGGGCGACTGCACGGCGCCCGGACCCGGCAGCAGCGTCGGCGGCGTCTCCTGGCCGACGGCCAGCGCGCGCACCTCGCGCGGGCCGGCCGGCAGGCCGTCGTCGGCAACGTCGGCGGTGAGGGTGGCCGCCGCGGGCAGCGCGACGGGCGCCGCGGCGGACAGCGCGATGGACGGCGGCCGGTTGGGCGGGTCGGTCTGCAGGAAGGCGATGCCCGCGGCCGGGTCGTCGATCTCCCACTCGGGCTGCAGCCAGGCCACGGCCCGATCGGTCTTGCCGTGCGCGGTCACCGCCCACACCAGCTCGCGGTCGCCCCAGTCGGCGGGCACGCCCACCCGGAACGCGAAGTTGTGGAAGCGCGGCCGGAACCAGGTCGGCTGCCCCTGGTCGGCGCGGCCCGACTCGAAACGGTTGGCGGGCCCCACGGGCACGTGCAGCTCCTCGACGTAGTTCCGGTTGAGGTAGCCGAAGTGCATGTCGAAGCCGCCGGCGGGGTTGCGCGACCAGCCGTGGAAGATCGGCTGGATGTTCTGGCCGCTGTTGTACTTGAGTATCCAGGGCAGGTGCTCGAGCTGCGCGCCCGCGGGGCCGGCCGTCCCGGCGAGGCAGGCCAGGGCCGCCGCCGCGACGAGCGGGCGCCGGGCGCTCCTGAAGATCCGCATCGCGCTACTGCTGCCCGGCGGTGGACGCCGCCCGTTCGCGGCGGGCCTTGCGCGCCGCGACCTCCTGCTCGTACTCCTCGTCGGTCAGGTCGTACCAGCCGATCCAGGCGAACGCCATCTCGTCGATCGTGCGCCCCCGCCCGTTCCCCACCCAGTTGGCGGGATCCGGGTTCGCGCGGTTGGCCGCCGTGTTGTCGTGCCAACTGATGATGTGCAGGATGGTCCCCGCCGGCACGAGCGGCGCCACCTCGTCCGCGTAGTTGTAGACGAGGTGCCAGTTGTAGTCGAAGTGGGCGCAACTGACGACCTCGGTCTGCATCGGCGTGCTCGCGGTCGGGTAGATGAGCTCCAGGCACTGGTACCGGCCGAGCGCGTGCATGTGCGGCTGGAAGGCGGTGATGCGGGCCGCCCTGTTCATGAGGGTGTAGCCGTCGCGCCGCACCACCTGGCCGGCCGGGATGTCGAGGTCGGTGACGTGCTGGCCGAGCTGCTTCGACCAGCGGATGTGCTTCGGCTGCACGCCCTCGGGATGGAAGACGATGCCCAGCTCCATCACGGCGTCGACAGCCTCGCCGACCGGGTGCAGGTGGTAGTCCAGCTTCATCTTCCGGCCGGCCTGCAGCAGCACGCCGGAGTCGTCCGGATAGACCTCCGCGTTCTTGCCCGAGGCGTACTCCATCAGGAAGTGCCCGCTCACCGAGGGCATCTGCGTGAACTCGTCGACGTCGACCGCGAACGACAGGGCATGGTGGATGACCTGCCGCGAGCCGTCCCCGACGGGCCGGTGCTGGATGGCGCGGATGTAGCGGTCGGCGTCGAGCTCGAGCGGCGAGTACACCGAGCCGAACATGTCGGGTCCCTCGGCCGGCACCGGCATCGCCGGGTAGCGCACGACGAGGTCGGGCGCGCCGATCTGCCACGCCGCCGCATCCGGGAACTCGCGCGGCGGCGGCAGGTCGGCGGGGTCGCCCCGCGGCGCGCCGGCGTCGACCCAGCGGGCCACCAGGGCGATCTCCTCGTCGCTCAGCGACGGGTCGTTCTTGAACTGCTGCAGGCCGATGTGCCGGTCGATGTGCCACGGCGGCATCTCGCGCGCCACCACGCGGCTGCGGATGGACCGCGCCCACGGGCGGACCTCCTCGTAGGTGACGAGCGACATCGGCGCCATCTCGTCCGGGCGGTGGCATACCTGGCACGAGCGCTGCAGTATCGGGACGATGTCCCGGGTGAACGTCACCTCGCCGGCGCCGCCCGCGGCGGGTTGCGCGCCCGCGGCCGCCGGCGCCAGGGCCGCGGCGGCGAGCAGCGCCGGCGCGAGCCGGCCGGCCGGCCATGTCGGGGTCTGGGTCATGTCGCGGCAATGTACCACAGCCGCAGCCCGCGCGCTTGGGAGCCTGGGAGTCTGCGCCGTAGAACGCTGCAGATTCCGCAAGGCGCGCACGGCGCGCCTCGGCGGGAGCGGCGCGGGGCGAAGGGGTCCCCGCAAGCGAACGCCGGGGGTTCGGGGCGCAGCCCCGTCTGATCGAAGCCCGCCCGCGCGCCCGGGCTGTGGCCCTCACTCGAGCAGCAGCTCGCGGATGCGGGCCAGCTCCGCGTCGTCGATGTCCAGCTCGGTGCGGATGTACTCCAGCACTCCGCCGTAGGTTGCGTCCAGGTAGGCGAGCGTGCTGCGGATGTAGGCCGGGTCGGAGCGCAGCAGGGGGCGCATCAGGGCGGCCGGCAGCGCGCCCAGGGAGCGGTCCGGCGCACGCTCCCCGCGGTCGCCGGCCGGCAGGTCGGCCTCGTAGTCGACCACCCGCTCGCTCAGCGCGTAGTCCCGCACGACGATCTCGCGCGGTACGCCGAGGGCCGACAGGATGAGCGCGGCCGCGGTGCCCGCCCGGTCCTTGCCGGCGGAGCAGTTGAAGGCCAGCGGCAGCTCGCCGGCGGCCAGGCTGTGGAACAGGTCCCGGTACTTCGCCTTGTGCTCCTCGACGATGTTCGGATAGAGGCGGGTCATGATGCGCGCCACGCTCTCGGGCGTCAGATGCGGGCGGGAGAGGAGCGAGCCCAGTCCCATGCGGCCGGGGTCGTCGGCGTCCGAGTAGCTCCAGGTGCGGTACTCGATCGTCGGCGCCGCCCGCCAGCGGGTCGGCCGCGCCGCCCGTTCCTCCTCGGAGCGGAAGTCGCAGACGACGCGGATGCCCACGGCGGAGAGGTACTCGTAGTCGGCGTCGGTGAGGTTGGTCATGAAGCCGGAGCGGAAGACGCGGCCCCACCTGACCCGGCGCCCGTCCCGCGTCGGGTAGCCGCCGAGGTCCCGGAAGTTCCGGCCGCCCTCGAGCGGCAGCACCCGCACGGCGACCCGCCGTCCCTGGCCGTCGCCGGTGCGCAGGTAGAAGTACGGGCGCGTGATGCCTTGCAGGTCGCGCACCACGTGGCGCCCGTCCCCGTCGGCGGCGGAGATGACCGGCATCCGCTCGGGATCGGCCTCGGGGTCGGCGGCCAGCAGCACGTCCACCGGGCCGTCTGCGGTCCAGGTCAGCGTCACCGTCCCGCCGTCGCGGGTCGCCTCGACGCGCTCGATGGCGGCGGCGCCCTGACCGGCGGCGAGCGCCGGCAGCACCGGCGCCGGGCCCGGCCACGACAGCCAGGCGGCGGCCGCCAGGACCCCCGGCAGGCCTGTCCAACGAGCGGTGCGGAGGTACGAGTTGCCGGTGGTCGACATGGCGTCTCCTCGATTCGGGGCCCGCTGCGCGCGTCGCGCGCCGGCCACTCGCGGCGGGTGTGCCATCATGACACGCATGCAAGGTACCGCGGCGCCTCCTCGCGGGCAAGCCGGCGGCGGGGCGCGGGCCCGCGCCGCCCTGTTCTGCCTCGGCCTGTGGGTGATGGGCACGGTCTGGGTGAGCGTCGTCGCGACGCAGAACTTCTTCACGATCGATCGCCTGCTGGCCGGACCCAGCCACGAGCAGTTCGCCGCCTTCGTGGCGGCCGCCGGCCGCGAGACCGCCAGACCCGTGCTGCGCTACCTCTCGTCCGAGCTGAACCGGCTGTTCTTCACCTGGTGGAACGTGGCGCAGCTCGGCATCGGCGCCGCCACGCTGTGGCTGGTCTGGCGTTTGCCGGACGCCCGCCGGCTGAAGCTGGCGCTGGCGGCGATGCTGCTGGTCGTGGTGGTGCTCGCCGTCGGGCTGACCCCGCCGATCGTCGCCGTGGGCCGCAGCCTCGATTTCGTCCCGCGCGACCCGCCGCCGCCTGCGATGGCGACGTTCGGCCTGCTGCACGCCGCCTACACCACGCTGGAGCTGCTCAAGGGCGGCGCGGCAATCCTCGCGGCGGCCTGGCTGATACGGCGCGGCCGGTAGGCGTCCGCCACGCCGGCCGGCCTTGGGCTGTGGTAGGGTCATGGCAGTGGCCTTCGACACGCATGCAGCCGTGAAGACGTTGACGGCGGCTGGCGCCCAACCCGAGCTGGCGGAAGCCGTCGTGACCGTCGCGCGCGACGCGCACGGTGACGACGATCGCGTCACCCGTGCCGATCTCACCGCAGCCGTTGCCGGCCTCGATGCACGGATCTCGGCGATGGAAACGCGCCTGACGTGGCGGATCGTCGGAGCCGTCGCCGCTATCGGCGCGGTCCTCCGGTTCCTGGGCTGAGAGCCCGCATATCGCGCCCTGGTCAGCGACACCGACCTCGAGGTCGATCGAACCCCGGCGAGCAGCCGGCTGCCCGGCGATCCCTCAGCGCTCCGAGTACTGACTCACGTGCTCGACGAGCAGCGCCGACAGCGCGTCGGACGCCAGCTCCGGGACCCAGTGGCTCACGCCCTCGAGGACCTCGAAGCGGTACGGCCCGGCGGCGTACTCCGCCGAGAGGACGGCGCCGTCGACGCACAGCGCCGTGTCGCCGTCGCTCCACGTGAACATCGTGGGCACCTCGACGGGGCCGATGGCCGGCTGCTCGATGTTGCGGTTGCGGATGTTCGCGCGGTACCAGTTCAGCGCGGCGCCGAGCGCCGCCTTCGATCCGAGAACGCGCAGGTACTCGTCGACCGCGCCCGCTTCGAGCTCGGCGAAGAGCGCGCGCAGCAGGGCGTGGTCGTTGGCGAGGAACGCGTCTTCCGAGTCCGGCTGGACGAACACGTCGAAGTAGGCCGAGGCGGCGACCTGGCACGACGCGGGATCGCTCAGCACGCGGGCGAACGCGTCCGGGTGCGGCACCGACACCGGGTTGGCCGTGATGACCCGCTCGGGCGCGGCCACCGCCACGGCCCAGGCGACCACCGCGCCCCAGTCGTGGCCCGCGACGTGGAAGCGGCCCGCCCCGATGGCGTCAGCCAGGGCGAGCACGTCCCGCACGAGCAGGGGCAGCGCGTAGTGCGCGACGTCGGGCGGGCGGGCGCCGGGCGAGTAGCCGCGCTGATCGGGCGCGACCGCGCGAAATCCCGCCTCGCCGAGCGCCTGGAGCTGGTGGCGCCACTCGTAGGACGTCTGGGGGAATCCGTGCAGCAGGATCACGACCTCGCCGTCGTCCGGCCCGGCCAGGCGCACGTCGAACGTCAGGTCGCCGACCACCACCTGCGCGGTCGTGATCTCGCCGGCTGCGGCGGCGGGCAGGGCGGGCGGTGCGAGGAGCGCCGCCAGGGCGCAGGCGGTCAGCGGCAACGAGCGTATCGGCATGTGGTCTACCCTTCCTTCCACTGATTATGGCCGATGAGCCCCGACCTCGGATCCGCGCCGCCGCCGCCAGAGGATAGACTCGGGCTCATGCGAGCGGCTGCGGGGGGCGCACAACCGGTCGGCGGGCGCGCTCGTCCGGCCGCGATCGAAACGCCCGGGTCGGCGAATGCCGCAGCAGGCGTCTCGGTCGCGGCGATCCTGCTCGTCGCCCTCTCGGCCAGCCTGGCGGCCCAGCCGTCGCCCGCGGGCGCGCGCAACGTTCCGCAGGTGGGCGACCGGGTGGCCGTGGTGCCGTTCACGAACATCAGCGGGTTGCCGGCGGACGACTGGATTGGCGCCGGGTTTGCCGAGACAGTGGCGGTCGACCTGGAGCGGGTCGCCAACCTGGCGGCGGTCGACGGCACCCTCGCGGACGGTCTGTCCGCCCGCGAGGCGGGCCTGCGTCTCGATGCGCGGTGGGTGGTCGCGGGCGCCTACCAGCGGGTCGGCGAGCGCGTGCGGATCACGGCGCGTCTCGTGCACGTGGAGACGGGCGCGGTGGCGCGGGCGGCGAGCGTCACCGGTCCGCTCGGCGAGCTCTTCGCGCTCCAGGACCGGCTCGCCGCCGCGCTCGCCGAGGATCGCCCGGCCGCAGCGGCCGGGCCGGCAGCCGCGCCGCCGGAACCCGCGCCCCCGCCCGGGATTGTCCTGCCCGACGGCGCTCGTCCCGCGCCGCCCGCTGCCGCCGCACCGGGCGCGGCAGGCTTCGCGCCGCCCGTGGCCGCCGGCGCGATCGACGGCCCGCCGGCGCCGGTGCCGCCGGAGGTGATCACGCGGGACGCGGACGGCCGGGTGACGATGCGCGCGTTCCGCCTCACCGGGGAGCTCGAGCTGGACGGCGCGCTCCGCGAGGCCGTCTACGAGCGGATGCAGCCGGTCAGCGGATTCATCCAGCAGGTGCCCCTGGAGGGCGCCCCGGCCACGGAACGCACCGAGGTCTGGGTGTTCTACGACGACGAGAACGTCTACGTGGCGGCGCGCTGCTGGGACGCGGCGCCCGAGGACCAGTGGATCGCCAACGAGATGCAGCGCGACTCGTTCCAGCTCATCAACAACGACACGTTCAGCGTGGCGTTCGACACGTTCTACGACCGGCGCAACGGCATGGCGTTCATGGTGAATCCCCTCGGCGGCTTCTTCGACTACGAGATCAGCGACGAGGGGAGGCCGAACAACGACTGGAACCCGGTCTGGGACGTGCGCACGGGCCGCTTCGAGGGCGGCTGGACGGTTGAGATGCAGGTGCCCTTCAAGTCGCTCCGCTTCCAGCAGGGGCGGTCGCAGCTCTGGGGCATCCAGTTCGGGCGCCGCATGCGCCGCAAGAACGAGACGGCCTACCTCACGCCGGTGCCCATCGCGGTGGGTCCCGGCATGTTCCGCCTGTCGGCGGCCGGCACGCTGGTCGGGCTGGAGGTGGCGTCGGAGAACCGGCGGCTGGAGGTCAAGCCCTACGCCATCGGCTCGTCGGCCACGGACCTGACGGCCAGCCCGCCCTTCACGAACCGCGGCGCGGGCGACGCCGGCATCGACGCCAAGTGGGGGGTGACGCAGAATCTGACGGCCGACTTCACCTACAACACGGACTTCGCGCAGGTGGAGGTGGACGAGCAGCAGGTGAACCTGACGCGCTTCAGCCTGTTCTTCCCGGAGAAGCGCGAGTTCTTCCTCGAGGCGCGGGGGCTCTTCGACTTCGGGGCCGGGCCCAACGTGCTCGGGAGCGGCGGCGGCCCCAGCGGCGGGCGCCTGCAGGGTCCGGCGGGCAGCCGCGCCGGCAGCGACGTGCCGCTGGTGTTCTTCAGCCGGCGCATCGGCCTGCAGGAGGGCCGCACGGTGCCCATCGTGGGCGGCGGCCGGCTGACGGGCAAGGTCGGCAACTTCAGCATCGGCGCGCTCAACATGCAGACCGGCGACGCGCCCGACGCGAACGCGCTGGCCACGAACTTCACGGTGGTGCGCGTGAAGCAGGACATCCTGCGCCGCAGCCGCATCGGCGCGATCTTCACGCGCCGCTCGGTGTCGCTCGACCGCAACGGCGAGAACGCCGTCTACGGCGCCGACGCCTCGTTCGCGTTCCACGACAACGTGACCATCAACGGCTACTACGCCCGCACGCGCACGTACGGCCGCACAGGCGACGACGCGAGCTACCAGGGGCAGTTCACGTACGACGCCGACCTGTTCGGCCTGCAGGTGGACCATCTGCTGGTCGGCAAGAACTTCAACCCGGAGATAGGGTTCCTGCGGCGCCTGGACTTCCGGCGCTCGTTCGTGGCGGCCCACTACCGGCCGCGGCCCGCGATCGAGGCCGTCCGGCAGTTCACGTTCGGCGGCAGCCTCGACTACATCGAGAACGGCGCGCGCGACCTCGAGACCCGCGCGGTGCGCGGGCAGTTCGTCACCGAGCTCGAGAACAGCGACCGGCTCACCGTCGACGTGATGCGGAGCTACGAGCTGCTCGTCGAGCCGTTCGAGGTGCACAAGGACGTGGCCATCCCGATCGGGGGGTACGGTTTCCAGGACGTGTTCCTGTCGTATCTCATGGGCCAGCAGCGGCGGGTGTCCGGCACCGCGTTCGTGCAGCGCGGGGCGTTCTTCGGCGGCGACATCAACGCGTTCGGGTACCGCCAGGGGCGCATCGGGGTGACGCCGCAGCTCTCCATCGAGCCGACGGTGCAGATCAACCGCATCAGTCTGCCGCAGGGGCGGTTCACGGCGACGGTGGCGACGACGCGCGCGACCTACACGTTCACGTCGCGGATGTTCCTGTCGGCGCTGGTGCAGTACAACTCGGCCATCGACCAGATGGGGACGAACGTGCGGTTCCGGTGGGAGTACAGCCCGGGCAGCGAGCTGTTCGTGGTCTACAACGACCAGCGCGACACGACGTTGCGCCCCGGCCGCCTGCCGCTGCTCGAGAACCGCGCGTTCATCGTCAAGTTCACGCGGCTGCTCCGGTTCTGAGCTTCCATCGGACCCCCTTGCCCCGCGCCGCGCCTGCCTACCGGAGGACCCATTGCACGCCGGCCACCAGGGCGACCGCGTTCAGGCCCAGGTTCTCCCCGGCGGTACCGGCGTTCGAGATGTGGTGGTTGCGCAGCTCCACGACCCAGCCCGGCCCCCGCGGCGGGATCCACCGGATGCCGGCGCCGTACAGGAGCTGGCCGTTGAAGACGCGGTCGATCTCGGGCACGTCGAGCGATGTCCAGAGCAGCCCGGCGCCGCCCGCGACGTAGGGGGTCCAGCTCCGCTCGCGCCAGAGGTGGTAGCGCACGCCCAGGCCGGCGACGCCGCCGGCCACGTCCAGCGCCGGCGCGTGGTAGACGAGCAGCGTGCCTTCGCCGTAGAGCTCCAGGTGGTCGGTCAGGAACCGGCCGAGCTGGGGATGGAAGGCGGCGAAGCCGAGGTCTGACTCGGTCTTGCCGTAGCCCGGCACGCCGTGCTTCCACGTGTGGCCCCAGCCCCAGGCCAGCCCGCGCGTCCAGTAGCCGGCGGCGAGCAGCGGCTCCTCGGCGGCCGCCGCCAGCGGCGCAAGGGCCAGCAGCAGGCCGATGGCGGCGGCCGTCCAGGGCCGGCGGCCCGCGCTCGCCCCGGGCGGCACGGCCGGGCGGGCTACCGCCGCTCGTCGGCGCGGGCGCCGGCGAGGATGTTGGCGGCCGAGTAGTTGCCCTCGTGACAGGCGTACTCGAAGAGCTCGCCGTCGATGCCGACCAGCGGGAAGGCCGCGGTCCACGGACTCGTCCAGGTGCCGGGATCGTCGATCGTGAACTCGTAGCTCAGCGTCCCGTCGTCCAGCCGCGTGAAGCGCTCGACCAGCCGGGAGGTGGCCACGGCGCCGCGCGGGTCGACGTAGCGCCAGATGTTGACGCCGCGGGTCATGTCGCGGCCCGACGTGAAGTTGGTGGTCTCGACGACCAGCGTCTCGCCCTCCCAGCGGCCGCGCGAGTCGCCCATCCACTGCCGGATGCCGGCGTCCAGAGGGGGCCGCCCGTCCAGCGGCACGATGCGCGCGTCGTGGATCATCTCGTTGAGGATCACGACGTGGCCGGGCGTCTGGAACAGTTGCACGGTGTTGTTGTAGGCGCTGGGGACGAACGGCGGACCGGCGTTGAAGCCCATGATGCAGCGGTCGGTGATGGACAGATCCTCGTGCCCCGCCGGCGGCTGCGGGCCGGCGGCCCGCCGGGCCTCGTTGCGCGCCCGCGCCGCCGGCGCCGGCGGCGGCAGCCGGCCGTCGGGCGGGTCGACGATCAGCGACGTGCGCAGCGTGCCGACGACGCGCGTGCCGTAGTCGACCCAGAAGCGGTTGTAGGTGCCGGTGTCGCCGGGCCGCGGCGGGCGGTCGACGCGCTCGAGCGCGGTGCGCTCCTCGAAGCTGGCCGCTTCCTCCGCGGTGAGCAGCTCGCGGCCCTCGACGTCGTCGGGGCGCTGCAGCGGCGTGATCGTCGCGAAGGTGTACACGCCCTGCAGATCCGGGTCGCCCCAGGCGGTCCGCGCCGCCGACTGCGCGGCCGGATGCGCCGCGCCGGCGACCGCGGCCATGCCGGCGAGCGCCGCGGCGCGGGTCAGCACGATCAGTCGATGCCTCATCTCGAACCTCCTGTGCGCCGGCCGGCTGCTCCGGTCGCTGCGGAATCGGACGCGAGTGCGTCCCCGCATTCTAGTGCGCCGGCGGCGCCGGCTGCCAGCCGCCGCCGCCCCGTCCGCTCGGGCAGCCCCGTGCCAACGCGTGCTAAAGTGGTAACTGCCCTCGTCGCGCCTTGCCAGCCGGGCGCCTGGCCGCTCTCGGTGCGACGCGGGGTTTCACCACGGACTCTTTGCCGGTGGACGTACAGCGCCGAACACGGTTCCGCTCGCTCGTTGCGGCGGTGCTGTGCGGCGCTGCGGCGCTGGCGGAGCCCGCGCCGGCCGCGGCGCAGCGGGGAGGGCTGGCAATCGATCGCCTGGCGGCCATCGACGGCCCGCCGCCCCCGGTGCCGCCCGCGGTTCTCTCGCGCGATGCCGCCGGACGCGTCACCGGGCGGGCCGTCCGGCTGGCCACCCCCCTCGACATCGACGGCCGCCTCGACGAGGAGGTCTATGCCGCCGTTCCCACCATGTCGGGCTTCGTGCAGGTCGAGCCGGTCGCCGGGGCGGCGGCGACGGAGCAGACCGACGTGTGGATCTTCTTCGACGACGAGCGGGTCTATCTCGCGGCCCGCTGCTGGGAGAGCGAGCCCGAGCGGGTCACGGTCGACGAGATGCGGCGGGACAACACCAACATCGGCCGCAACGACCACCTGGCATGGATCTTCGACACGCTCTACGACCGGCGCACCGGCATCGTCTTCGAGGTCAACCCCCTGGGCGGCCGGATGGACGGGCAGGCGACGAACGAGGGCCGCACGAACTTCGACTGGAACCCGATCTGGGACGTCGAGGTCGGCCGCTTCGCGGGCGGCTGGACCGTCGAGGCCGCGCTGCCGTTCAAGTCGCTGCGCTACCGGCCCGGCGCGGCGCAGCTCTGGGGCTTCAACGTGCGCCGCCGCAACCGCTGGAAGAACGAGCTGTCGTATCTCGTCCCGGTGCCCGCCGCGCTGGGCGGGCGCGGTCTGCGGGCCTCGCTGGCGGCGCCGCTCGTGGGCCTGGAGGCGCCGCCCGGGTCGCGCCGCCTGGAGGTCAAGCCGTACGCCATCGCCGACGTGACGAGCGACGCCGGCGCGATTCCGGCGGTCGCGAACCGGCCGGGCGGCGACGTCGGGATCGACGTCAAGTACGGCGTCACGCGCAGCCTGACGGCCGATTTCACCTACAACACCGACTTCGCGCAGGTCGAGGCGGACGAGCAGCAGATCAACCTCACCCGCTTCAGCCTCTTCTTCCCGGAGAAGCGCGAGTTCTTCCTCGAGAACCAGGGCACGTTCGCCTTCGGCGGCGACCGCGGCTGGGGCGACACGCCGACGCTCTTCTACAGCCGGCGCATCGGCCTGCAGGGCGGACGCGAGGTGCCGGTGGAGGGCGGCGGCCGGCTGACGGGGCGGGTCGGCGCCTTCGACCTCGGCCTGCTGCACATCCGGACCGGCGCGGAGGGCGGGGCGGGCGCGCGGCCCACCGGCTTCTCGGTCGTCCGGCTCAAGCGGGACGTGTTCCGCCAGAGCAGCGTCGGGGTGCTGATGACGCAGCGCTCGGTCGGGCTGACCGGGCCCGGCGGCAACGCCGCGTACGGCGTCGACGGGGCGTTCCGGTTCCTGCAGAACCGGCTGGCGATCGACACCTACTGGGCGCAGACGCGCAGCCCGGGCCTGGCAGGGTCGGCCGCGAGCAGCCACCGGGCCTACCTCGACTTCGACGGCGACCGCTACGGGTTCCGCGCCGAGCGTCTCATGGTGGGCGACGTCTTCAACCCGGAGGTCGGGTTCGTGCGGCGCACCGACATGCGCAAGAGCGCCGGCCGGTTCCGGTTCAGCCCGCGCCTGTGGTCCGTCGAGGCGATCCGCAAGCTGTCGTGGCGGGCGTCGGTCGACTACATCGAGAACCTGGCCGGCCGCCCGGAGACGCGCGAGAGCGACGCGGACTTCGGCATCGAGTTCGAGAACAGCGACCGCTTCAGGCTGCGCTACCGCCGCACCTTCGAGTACCTCCCCGAGCCGTTCGAGATTGCGCCGGACGTCGTCCTGCCGGTGCGCGGCTACGACTTCGACATGATGCAGGTCCGCTACAGCTTCGGCTCGCAGCGGATGGCGACCGCCGACGTCCGGGTGGAGCACGGCGGGTTCTTCAGCGGCCAGCGGACGGCGCTGCTGGTGCGGCGCGGCCGGCTGAAGCTGGCGCCGCAGTTCGCCGTCGAGCCGACGTACTCCGTCAACTGGATCGACCTGGCGGAGGGGGCGTTCACCACGCACCTGGTGGGCTCGCGGGTCGTCTACACGACGACCCCCAAGGCGTTCACCAGCGCGCTGCTGCAGTACAACTCGGCGAGCCGCACGATGGCCGCCAACGTGCGCTTCCGCTGGGAGTACCAGCCGGGGAGCGAGCTGTTCGTCGTCTTCAACGAGCAGCGCGACACGCTGGCGCGCCGCTTCCCGGAGCTGGAGAGCCGGGCGGTCGTCGTCAAGCTGACGCGCCTGCTCCGCTTCTGATCTCGGACGGGGCTGCGCCCCGAGCCCCCGGCGTCCGCTTGCGGGGACCCCGTGGCAGCGCGCGGTCGCGCGCAGGTCCACGGCGCCGCCGGGCCGCGGATCGGCCGTCGGTGGCGCGAGGGGATCACGCTACGGAACCGGCAATTTGAGGTATGGGATAGCGGAACCGCTCCGCCCGCCGTCACCGGCAGGCGACCCGGGCACACAAGACCCGGACCGCTGACGGAGCGGTCAACAGCGCGACATGCCGTGCGAGGCGCCTACGGCGCCTCGGGCAGCACGTCGCCCGCGCCGTCCCCGCGCGGCCGCCACAGCACGCTGACGGCCCAGTCGACGTCGAGCCGCTCGCCGCGCCAGGCCGGCGTGGCCGTGTGCGGGCCGATGCGGATGCCCGCCCGGTCGAGCCGCGCCGTCACCGGCGCCAGCGGCGCGTCGGTCACGGCCGGCAACGCCGGCGCCTCGGGCAGCGGCCGGCCGTCGGGCCGCAGGAAGCGCGCCTCGCCCGCCGCGTCGAGCGCCACCCGGAACCCGTCCTCGTGCACGGCCCGGTGATGCCGCCGGCAGAGCAGCACGAGGTTGCCGAGCGCGGTCGCCCCGCCCTGCGCCCAGTGCTCGACGTGGTGGGCATCGCAGCGAGTTGCCGCGCACCCGGGGAAGCGGCAGTGCCGGTCGCGTGCGGCCAGCGCCCGGCGCAGGGCGGGCGAGATGGTGCGCGTGCGGCGGCCGACGTCCAGGACCTCGCCGCCCGGCCCGTGCCGCATGGTCACGGTCGCGGCGTCGCAGGCCAGCCGCCGGGCCGTCTCCGCGGAGATGTGGATGCCGCCCGCCTCGTCGAGGGCCGACTGGCCGCCGGCGGGGCCGGGGCAGGCGGTGCGGTGCCGCCGGGGCGGTCCGTCAACGTCGGGGACGGACCGGGACGGGCCGTCCGGCAATGCAGGGGACGCCTCGTCCACGGCGGGGGAGACCTCCCCCGCGCGCCGCGGGTACGTTCCCGCGGAAACGTACGGCGCCGGCCTCTCGGGGCCAAGGCCTGCGACGGCGCCGACGGCGGGCGACTCACCGGGCCGGCCGGCAGCCGCGCGATCGACCGCGGCGCTATCGTCGACGGCGCGATCGACAGCGGCGCCATCGACATCGGCGGAGTCGCCAGGCCGCGCGGCGGCCGCAGTAGCCTCGCCCTGCTCACCGTCGTCCGCCAGGGTGTCGGCGTCGACGTGGACGACCACCTGGTAGCGGTCGCCGGCCGTCCCCTTGTCGAGCCCGCCGGCCAGCGCGCACTCGGCCACCATCCCCAGCGCATCGGCCCGCCGCTGCGCGATGGTCGGGGCCATGTCGTCGGCGGCCTCCGCGGCGTCCGGCCCCGCTGCGTCCGGTGCCGGGGCCTCCGGCGCGGTTGCGTCCAGCGCTACGGCGTCCGGCGACGCTGTGTCCGGCGCCGCAGCGTCCCGCGCCGTCGCGTCGGGGCCCGCGGCGTGCGGCTTCCCACCTGCTGCCGCATCTGCTCCCGCCGCCAGCCCCGCGGTCTTCGCCCCGGCATCGAGCGCCGCCTCCAGCGCCCGCCGCAGCACGGCGCCCACCTCCGGCGTCAGCCTGCCGCGGACCACGATCATGCCGTCGTCGTCCACCCAGGTGTGGAGGGCGCGCGACTCGTGCGCGGCGGTGCCGGCGAGGGCGACGTCGAGCAGCGCCTGCTCGGTGGCGGGGGTCGCCACGCGGGTGACGGCGCGCACCTTCGAGTAGGAGACGGCGCCGCGCCGCAGCGCCTCGCTCAGCCGCGGCAGCTTGGCCAGGGCGTGGGCGACGCGCACCTTCTCGCGGGCGGCGCCCGGCGCGAGGCCGATGCGCCAGCTCAGCCAGTGGGCGCAGGAGGCGAAGCTCTCCCAGCCGCCGCGCTCGTCGAACTGGCGGATCAGGACGAGCAGCTCGTAGGTGGCCGCCTGGATGCGGGCGGCCAGGTTGGCTATCCGGTCGCCGAGCGCCTCGACGTGGGGCGCGGCCTCGTCGGGGCGCGCGGGCTGCACGACTGGGACGTCGGCCTCGGCAGGCGGAGCGGCCGGCGGGGCAGGCGGGACGGACGCGACGGGCAAGCTGCGGGGCTCGACAGGCATGAGTCCATCATAACCCCCTCTTTTTCAACGGCTTGTACGGCCCGAGGCGGGTCGATCGGGCCACGGTACGGCTTCGTTGTCTTCCCGGGCGCCGGCACCCCCCCAGCGGCCGGCCAGGGCCGTCCGAGCGGCATGCCTGACGCCAGTCCGCATCCCGGGCCGCCGGCCTCGAAACGGGCTGTCAACAGAAAAATGCATGCGGGGCGAAAAAAGATCGCAAGCCACCCTCGGGCCGGCGCTGCCGAAGTCCTCGCGGCGAGCGGTTCTCGCACGCGCCCGCCTGTGCCAGGCTGCCCCTCGGCGGTCCCTATTCATGCGCCCGCGCCGGCTCCGAAGTTGCCGGCACAGCCCTGCCGGTCTCCGTCAGTCGGTACTTCTGCAGTCGGCTGTGCGGCTTGTCCGGCACCGTGTATTCGATCAGCCGGTCGGCCACGAGCCGCCGGACCACCTCGTGGAGCTGGCCGGACGCCTGCTTCTGACCCAACCGGTCGGACAGCTCCGCCTTCGACAGGGGGCCGCCGACCAACGCCCCGAGCACTCTCGTCCTCAGCGACTCTAGCTGTGAAGTCGGCCGGCCCGACTCTAGCCGTTCGGCCGACTCTAGCTGCCCTGACTCTAGCTGCGACTTGGCGTTTTCCCTCGTTCTGCGCCGCACATCGTTCTTGTCGGTGAATACGACCGGCTGCCCGGCGGGCGCCGCACGCCGTATTCTGGTCACGAAGTTTCCGGAAGCCTCGAACTCCGGTTCGCGAAGGCCCGCGCCGACGCAGCGCTCGATCATGTCGAGGGTCCCCGTCCCCATCTGTTCGATGTACTTGGCCAGGTACATCGCTCGTGCCAGCAACGGGTTGCCCGGCACCGACTCGTGGGGGCCCCGCAGCTTGTCGAGGGTCAGCGGCGGCGGCAGCACGCCGGGGTTCCAGACCTCCAGGCGGTCGGCGAACAGCATGACCTGAACGCTGGCGTCGCTGGTGTAGTCGCGGTGCGCCACCGCGTTGACGATCGCCTCGGTCACGACCTCCTTCGGGATCTCGTAGGCCACCGGCGCCTGAACGCTCTCCGCCCGGGTGCCGACCGACCGCGCGATCTTGCTGAGCACGAAGTCCACCGCGTGGTCGACCAGATCGAACACCGTGCCCTGGTACACCTGGTGGGAAGGGATCGGCTTGCCGACCCGCGTTCCGTGGAAGTGGGCGCACTTGACCTCCGACGAGATCAGGAACCGCTGCGGCCGCTTCCCGAACAGCAGCACCGCGGCATTCGTCAGCCGGCCCCGGTTCAGCAGGTTCAGGTGCTCGAGCAGCGCTTCGGACGGCGCGTCGTCCGCCAGCGGGAACTGCCTGGCCCCGCGTGCCCTACCGATGAACCACGTCATGGGATCGCGGTCGAGGTCGTCGAGCGTCGCGTCCGTGCACGGCGCCGCGTCGAACGGTCCCCAGCGCAGCAACTTCCGCCGTTCGAGGTGCTCCACCAGCGCCGCGTAGAGCTCGGCCACCAGATCGGCCGGGGTACTGAACCGCTTCCGCACCAGATCGGCCTGCGCGCGGTCGATCAGCGCCTGCATCTTCGGATGCCGGTCGTCGCCGTGGGTATCCTTCACGAAGATCAAGCGGTGCTTCCCGACCGTGCCGGCCCGATCGAACTCCCGCTCCGTTGGTGAGACTCCGTCCGCATCTTCCGACCCGTAGTCGTGGCCGAACAGCCCGACATAGACGTCGCACCGCTCCACCTCGTCGAGGTAAAGCGCGTCGGGTCGCTGGTCCGTCGCCGGGACGTCCTCGAACAGGAACGCCTCGAAGAACCGCCGCATCAGCGGGTCGCCGCGCAGGTAGTCGCGCAACGCGGCCCGCTCGTCCGCGAACTCGCGCTGGACGCTGCTGACGAAGATGCGGAGGGGCGTCATGGCGCGGCGGCCGTCTCAGGTTGGACCAGCCGCACGCGGCCTGTCAGGAGTTGCTGCATCATGCCTTGCTTGATGGCGCGTGGCGTTGTTCGAGCTCTTGAGCGACGCGATCAGGTGCAGGAGGAAGGCGTAGTCGCCGTTCCTGGCCGGCGGAACGCCGAACTCGAAGCGCCGGAACTCGTCGTGGGCCGGGTCGAGGCCGTTGGACCACGCCTTGGCCGAGAAGGGCGGGTTGGCGACCGCGAAGTCGAACGTCTTGAGGCCCCGTCCGGGCCCTTGAAGTCTTCCAAGGCACGGGTCACCCGCACGCCGCGCCTGGCGGCGCGACCTCGAACCGCTGCGCCACCTCCAGACCGGCGCGCGTGGCGCGCGCCACGTACATGGGCATCGTCGCGTAGCCGTCCGACCCCAGCGTCAGCGTGCCGGTAGCCGTCTCGACCTCGAGACCCTCGAGCGCCGCCCGCACCGGGCCCGCCGCCGTGGTGCCGGCCTGCTCCATCGCCCGCGCCAGGGCATGCACGGCCGTGTGGTGCGAGAAGGCGACGTGCGTGACCAGGTCGTCGCCGGCGTGCCGGCGGGCGCGCGCCACGAAGTCGCGCACGCCGGGCCGGTCGTCGCTCGCGACGAAGGGCACCGACGTCCAGGCCTCGACGCCGTCGGGGAGCTGCGACGCCTGCCACTCGCTGAACTCCAGGAAGTGCCAGGCGAAGTCGGATGCGACGCCGAGCGAGTCGGCCTGCGTCACCACGTTCACGGCGTACGGCCGCGGGACGGAGATCCAGAAGTTCCTGGCGTCGAGGTCGTGCGCCCACCGCACGAGCCCGGTGTATTCGCCCGGGCTGTTGCCGCTGACCGGCGTCGTCACCAGCGCGGCGCCGGTCGAGCCGGCCTGCACGTGCCGGTAGAACTGGTTCGAGACGGTCCGTTGCGAGGGCGCCCAGTCGGAGATCTGGAACGTCCGCTGCCGGGCCTCCGGCCCGCGGTGCTCGAGCAGCGTCGTGATCGCCTGGAGCGTCGTCGAGCCGACGTGCGCCACCCGGCCGCACCAGGTGCCCGGGGTCTGCATCGCATGTACCACCGGGACATCCTCGCCCTCGCGCTCGAGGGTGCGGTCCATGTACGGCGGCATGGCCATGACGAAACCGCTCACGAGCGCCTCGACGCCCTCGCTGCGAATGAGCTCCATCGCCGCCGCGGCGCCCGGTGCGGGGCTGCCCTCGTCGTCGGCCACGAGCAGCTCGACCTGCCGCCCGAGAATCCCGCCGGCCACGTTGAGCTCCGCGATCGCCAGCTCCAGACCGAGCCGCATCTGCCGGTCGTACGGCTGAATCAGCTCGTCCTGTCCCTGCCGGTCCCGGTGGGAGATGAGCGCGCCGATGCGCAGGGGCCGGGACTGGAGGATCGCGGGGAACCCCGGCGCGGCGGCGGCCGCACCCAGTCCGGCGCCCATGGCGCCCAGCGCAGCGAACAGCTCTCGACGGCCAATCCTCATCGTGTTCTCCTTCGCGCCCACGATACACCGGCGTGGCAACCGGCCGCCGGCACTGGCAGCCGGAGTCCGGCCCCGGGCGCGTCCGCGGTCGGGGGGCGTAGTCGGCATCATGCCCGGTCGCCCGCGTTCGGACTCCGCTTGCGCACATAGCATATGTGCTATATGGTGACGCGCAAGACGCCCCACAGTGAAGTTCGGCTGGCCCTGCAACGTGCACGGGAGGTGCTCCAGTGAGCAAGGTCCGCGATCTGCACCGGAAGTGGAGCCGGAACCCTGACTACCGCGGGGCCTATGACGATCTCGATTTCGAGTTTGCGTTGGCGCGTTCGCTGATCGAGGCTCGCGTCGGCGCCGGGCTCACCCAGGCGCAATTGGCAGAACGCATGGAGACGACCCAGTCCGTCGTCGCTCGACTCGAGAGCCGGCGCGGGCGTCCTTCCACCAGGACGCTGGAGACGTTCGCCAGGAGCACCGGCACGCGTCTCCGAATCACCTTCGAGCCGCTCGTGCCAGGGAACAAGGAACCTCGCCTCGACTGATCGACAAGGCCCTCTGGCAATACGACAAGGAGCTTGGGCGGCCGCTCCAGAAGGCCATCACGCAGGAACCGCGGCAGGACGCTCGCGAATAGCACTGCTTCGCAGCGCGCGGTCGCGCGCAGGTCCCACGGTCCGGCCGGGCCGCGGCTTAGTAGTCGTCCGCGGCCAGCGAGGCGCGGATGATCTCGCGGTCGTTGCGGTGCACGATGTGGCGGTTGGCGTAGGCCGGGTGCGACCAGTTGACGGTGCGGACCCAGGCCCGCGAGCGGCCGACCTCGGTCGTCGGCTCAATCAGGTGCGTGCGGTCGATCTCGACGTACCCCGTCGGCGTGAAGCGCGCGATGATGAGGTCGCCCTCGCCGTTGTTGACGAAGTAGCGGTCGCCGTGCCGCACCAGGAACGCCGTGCCCCAGCGCTCCTGCGGCGTCATGTCGCCCGTGTCCCACAGGCGCGTGCCGGTGGCGGCGTCGAGCCCGCGCAGCTCGCCGTAGCTGCCGACCCCGTAGATGTGGTCGCCGACGATGACCGGCGGGCTCATGACCGCGTGCAGGCCGTCGGTCTGGTGCGGCAGCTCGCTGCGGCTGGCGCCCCGCCACAGCTCGGTGGCGGCCGGGCGGTCGGGGTTGAGCCGCATCATGAGCGAGCCGTTGTAGAACTGGCTGACGAACAGGTAGTTGTCGCCCCGGACCGGCGTCACGATCGACATGCCCATGCCGACCTCCCACGCCTGGTCCCAGTAGACGGCGCCCGTCTCCGGATCGAGCGACGCCAGCGCCGCGGGGTGCCAGATGATGAGCTGCCGCGCCCCGCCCGCCTCGTAGATGATCGGCTGCGCGTAGCCCATCTCGCCGACGACCTCCACTGCGCGCCAGATCTCGCCGCCGGTGTGCTTGTCGAATGCCACGACCAGCGCGTCGGGCTCGCCGCCGACCAGGGCGATCAGCCGCTCGCCGTCGACGAGCGGGGCGCTCGTGATGCCCCAGGTCGGGACGCTCGTGTCGTACTCCGCGACGTAGTCCGTGGCCCAGACGACCGCGCCGGACGCGGCGTCGAGGCACCACAGCCGGCCCGTGGCGCCGACGGCGTAGACGCGGTCCCCGTCCACCGTCGGGGTCGCCCGCGGGCCGATCGCGTAGCGCGCCATCAGGCCCTGGTAGGACGTGCGCCACGCGTGGGTCCAGAGCACGGCCCCGGTCTGCTCGTCGAGCGCCACCACCCGTTCCGTGCCGTCCAGCGTGCGGGAGTCCGGGTCCTGGCGCCAGTCGAGGACGAACACGCGGCCGTCCGCGACCGCGGGGCCCGCGTACCCGAACCCGAGCGGCGTCCGCCAGGCGACCCGCAGGCCGGCGTCCGGAAACCGCTCCACGATGCCGTCCTCGTGCCAGACGCCCAGGCGTCCTGCGCCGCGCCACTGGGGCCAGTCCTCGGCCGCGGCGAGCCCGGCGCCGCCGGCGGCCAGCACGAGAACGAGCGCGATTGCCTGCAGGCGCGGGGCTGGCATCGTCGTCTCCGGTCCCGGGGCCCGTCAGTAGTCCGCCGCCGCGAGCGACACGCGGACGAGCTCCCGGTCGTTGCGCTGGAAGATGTGCCGGTTGGCGTACGCCGGGTGCGACCAGTTGACGATGCGCGTCCACTGCGCGCGCGTGTGGCCGCCGGTGGAGGTCGGCTCGATCAGCTTCGTCCGGTCGAGCTCGACGTAGCCCGCCGGCGTGAAGCGGGCGATGATGAGGTCGCCCTCCTCGTTGTTGACGAAGTAGCGGTCCCCGTGCCGCACCATGAACGCGGTGCCCCAGCGGTTCTGCACCGTCATCGCGCCGCTCGTCCAGAGCCGCTCCCCGGTGCGGGCGCTCAGGCCGCGCAGCTCGCCGTAGCTGTCGACGCCGTAGATGTAGTCGCCCTCGACGATGGGCGTGGTGATCAGGGCGTGCAGGCCCTCGGTGTCGTCCGGCAGCTCGCTGCGGCTGGCGCCCGTCCACAGCCGGGTCGCGGCGGGGCGGTCGGTGTGCAGGCGCACCATCAGCGAGCCCAGGTAGAACTGGCTGACGAACAGGTAGTTGCCGCCGCGGACCGGCGTCGCGACGCTCAGTCCCGAGCGGACCTCCCACGGCTCGCTCCAGTAGACCTCGCCGGTGACCGGGTCGAGCGACGTCAGCGCGCCGGGGTGCCAGATGATGAGCTGCCGCGCGCCGCCGGCCTCGTAGATGATGGGCTGGCCGTAGCCCATCTCGCCGGCCACCTCGACGGCGCGCCAGATCTCGCGGCCGGTGTGCTTGTCGAAGGCGACCACGAGCGCGTCGGGCTCGCCGCCCACGATGGCGACGAGGCGCTCGCCGTCGACCAGCGGCGCGCTGGCGACGCCCCACGTCGGCACGCTGGTGTCGTACTCGGCGACGTAGTCCCGCTCCCAGATCACGGCGCCCGTCGCCGCGTCCAGGCACCACAGCCGGCCGGTGGCGCCCACGACGTAGACGCGGTCGCCGTCCACGGTCGGCGTCGCGCGCGGGCCGATGGCGTAGGTCACCATCAGCATGCGGTACGACGTCTGCCACTCGTGGGTCCACAGCACGTCGCCGGTCCGCTCGTCGAGCGCCATGACGCGCTCGGTCCCGTCCAGGGTGCGCGATTCCGGATCCTCCAGCCAGTCGAGCACGAAGACGCGCCCGTCGGACACCGCCGGCCCGGCATAGCCGGCGCGCACGGGAGCGCGCCAGGCCACCCGCAGGCCGCCCTCGGGAAACCGGTCGACGATGCCCGTCTCGTGCCACACGCCCAGGCGGCCGGCGCCGCGCCACTGCGTCCAGTCGTCTGCCTGCAGGGTGGCGCCGCCGACGAGTCCGGCGGCCACGAACGCAACGACCGCGGCCGGCATGCGGCTGCCTCGCGACAAAAGCGACATAATGGGGGAGTATACTCGCAACCCGACCGCGGGCTCCGGGGAGTCCGCTGCGGCGCGACTTCCTGACGGAGGCACCGCTCATGAGCTTCTGCGATCATTGCGAAGGCCAACGGTTCGATCGGGCGCAGGTCCTGCGGCTGCTGCGCGCGACGCGCCGGCGCCTGCGGGCCGAGACGACGGCGTGCAGCGCCGACGAGGCCCTCGCGCTCGCGATCCAGGCCGTGCGCACGCTGGAGATCCCGCACCTCGAGCCCGTAGAGGACTACCTCGAGACGGACGTCGTGCACTGACCTGCCGGGCGGCCGGCCTCTCGCCCCCTCACGCGGCCGGGTAGCGGAAGCCGGTCAGCGTCTCGCTGAGCTGCCAGAGCCGGGCGGCGGCGGCGGGGTCCGTGGCGTGCGGCGCCGGCTGCCGCTCGCGGCAGTCGGCGAAGTAGCGGCCGGACATGCCCTCGACGGCGGGTGAGGCCGCCAGGTGGATCGGCGTCTCGGCCCCTCGCTCCGTGGGCTTCATGAACAGGCCCGCCAGCCGCCGCAGCAGGTCGCTCGCGAATCCCTGCCCGCTGCCCAGGTTGCTGCGGATGGCGCCCGGATGCAGGCTGTTCGCCGTCACGCCGCTGCCCTCGAGCCGCCGCGCGAGCTCGACGGTCCACAGGATGTTCGCGGTCTTGGACTGGCCGTACACGCGCAGCGCGCGGTAGTCCCGCTCGTTGTGCAGGTCGTCGAGGTCGACAGCGCCCCAGTGGTGGGCGGTCGAGGCCACGTTCACGATGCGGCCCCCCCGCCCGAGCAGCGGCAGCAGCAGGCCGGTGAGCAGGAACGGGCTCAGGTGGTTGACGGCGAAGGTCGTCTCGTAGCCGTCCGCGGTGAGCGTGCGCCGCCAGGCGACCACCGCCGCGTTGTTCACCAGCACGTCGAGCCGCGGCGCCTCCCGGCGGACGTCGGCCGCCAGTTGCCGCACGGCGTCCAGGCTGGCGAAGTCCGTCCGGAACATGCGCGCCTCGGCGGCGCCGGCCGCGCGCACGGCCGCCAGCGCCTCGTCGCACCGCGCCGGCGTCCGGCCCGTCAGCAGCAGGCTCGCGCCGCGCCGCGCCAGCCCGAGAGCCGTCGCGCGGCCGATGCCCGAGCTCGCCCCCGTGATCAGAACCCGCTTGCCGTGCAGCGTGTCCACCGCAGTCCCTCCCGCCACCGAAAACTGTTGCGTGAACGGTCAGCCCCCGATACCTTTAACAGTCCGTGGTGAAAGTGGGGTATCCATGCAGAATCGATTCCGAGTCGCCGCGAGCCTGCTCGCCGCCGCCGTGCTGGCGACGTGGCTCGCGCCGCCGCCGGCCGGCGCGCAGGACTGGGCCCCGGCGCGGCTCGCGGACGGCCAGCCGGACATCCAGGGCATGTGGAACAACGCCGATGCGAACCACACGCCGCTGGAGCTGCCCGACGAGCTGGCGGGCCGCGACAGCTTCACGGCCGAGGAGCTGCGCGAGCTCGCGCAGGCGCGCTTCGACGCCACCATCGAGGCCAACGAGACGCTCCGGGAAGGCGACCCCGGCTTCTACGCGCTGTACTGGTTCGACTGGTTCTGGCAGGAGCCGGAGGGCGGCGACTGGCCGGCGCTGATTACCGATCCGCCGAGCGGCAAGATGCCCGGCATGACGGAGCTCGGCCGCGCCCGCGCCGCGTACATCCGCGAGCACCTGCACGATACCTACGCCAACATGGAGGGCGGCGACCGCTGCATCTCCCGCGGCGTGCTCGGGATGATGATGCCGACGGCGTACAACAACGGCACGCTGATCCTCCAGACGCCCGGCTACGTCGTCATGCACAGCGAGATGATTCACAACGCGCGGATCGTCCCGATCGACGGCGGACCGCACGTCGCCGGCGACATCGGCCTGTGGGAGGGCGATCCCCGCGGACGCTGGGAAGGGAATACGCTGGTCATCGAGTCGACCAACTTCAAGGAGGTCGAGAACCTGCGGGCGCCGAAGGGACGCGCGCGGCAGTCTCCGTCGCGCCGCATCGTGGAGCGCTTCACCCCGGTGGGACCGGACACGCTGCGCTACTCGATCACCGTCGACGATCCGGAGACCTGGACCGCGCCCTGGACCGTCACCTTCCCGTGGCGCCGCGACAGCGGCTACCAGCAGTACGAGTATGCCTGCCACGAGGGCAACTACGCCGTGCCGAACTCGCTGAGCGGCGCGCGCGCCGAGGAACGCGAGGCCGCCACGAGCGGCTCGAAGTAGCCAGCCGCGCGCCGCACACTGCCCAGGGCGCGCACAATTGAAGCGGAGGTTTCGAGATGAATCAGCAAGCTCGCGTGTCGTTGAGGATGCTGGCCGCCGCCGCGGCGGTCGCCGTGCTGCTGCCGGCCGCCGCCGCGGCCCAGGACGAGGGGCTGGCGCGGACCGCGTGGGGCGCGCCCGACCTGCAGGGGGTGTGGGACTTCCGCACCCTGACGCCCTTCGAGCGGCCGGCCGACCTGGAGGACAAGGCCGTCTACACGGACGAGGAGGTCGCCGCATTCGAGACGCGGCGGCTGGCGGAGCTGGCCGCGCTCGACGACGCGGAGCCGGCCGACGTCGTCGGCAACTACAACCAGTTCTGGTTCGATCGGGGCACGACCGTGGTCGAGACCAACCGCACGTCGCTGGTGGTCGACCCGCCCGACGGGCGCCTGCCGCCGCTGACCCCGGCCGCCGCGCGGCGGCAGGCGGCGCTCGCGGCCGAGCGGGCCGGCGTGTCGCGCCACGTGCCGACGCCGGGCGGCTTCGTCGAGGACCTCGGCGGGGGCATGTTCGCGGTGCGCTGCATCCTGGGCTTCAACTCGGGGCCGCCGATCACGCCCGCCGGCTACAACCAGAACGTGCAGATGTTCCAGACCGAGGACACCGTGGTGCTGCTCAACGAGATGGTGCACAGCGCGCGGGTCGTGCCGCTGGACGGGCGTGACCACATCGACGCGGGCATCCGCCAGTGGATGGGCGACTCGCGCGGCTACTGGGACGGCGACACGCTGGTGGTGGAGACCAGGAACTTCCTGCGCGAGACCAGCTTCCGGGGCGGGCTGTCGGACGCCAACCTGCATCTGACGGAGCGCTTCACGCGCGTGTCGCCGAGCACCCTGATGTACGAGGTGACGGTCGACAATCCGACGGTCTGGACGCGGCCGTGGACCTACCAGATCCCGATGCAGCGGAGCGACCAGCCGATGTACGAGTACGCCTGCCACGAGGGCAACTACGGGCTGTACAACATTCTGGCCGGCGCCCGCGAGAAGGAGCAGGAAGAGGAGGCCGCGCTGATCGCCGCCGGCCTGCGCTAGGAGTCTGCGCCGTAGAACGGCGTAGACTCCTGGTGAGGGTTGGTTGGGCGCCGAGCGGAGCCGTCAGGCGACGATTGGCGGGCTAGGAGTCTGCGCCATGGAACGGCGCCGGTTGATGCCGGCCGATGCTTTCGTCATGCCGTAACCCTCCGCAAGCCGTGCCGAACCTGCCGCCGTCCGTCGTGCGACCGGTCGGGGCCCCGGGCGTGGCAGTCTGCGCCGCGCTGGCCGGGTTGCTCGCCGCGGGTGGCTGCGGCGGCGGCGAGCCCGCGCCCGGCGGCGGGAGCCCGCCGCCCCCCGCGCCGGAGGCGCCTCCCGCCCTGACCGGGGCGCCTCCCGCTGCGCCGCGGGCGCAGCCCGCCAATCCGGCCCGGCGGACCGATACCGCCGACGCGGCAGATCACGAGCGCTTCCAGCGGCTCGCCCCCGAGGCGTTGCGGCTGATGATCGCCGCCGCGCAGCGCGCACTCCCGATCGGCCCGCTGCAGGAGCGCATCGACGACGCGCGGCAGCTCGCCACCCGGGACGTGGCCGCGGCGGCCGACCGCCTCGAAGGGATCGTCGCCGACCTCGAGGCGCTGCTCGACGAGGGCGGCTGACGCCGCGCCGCGCCGTCAGCTCCTTGCATGCAATGTGCCTCTTGCGCAATCATGGCGCCATGACAAGCAAGGAGCCTGCGCCGTGGAGCGGTGCAGACTCCGCAAGCCGCGCACGGCGCTGCTCGGCGGTAGCGGCGCGGGGTGAAGGGGTCCCCGCAAGCGGACGCCGGGGGCTCGGGGTGCAGCCCCGTCTAATGATTGAAGCCAAGGAGGGCAGGATGAGCTATCGATGTGTCGCGGCGGTGCTGGCGGCGGTTGCGGTGGCGGCGCTGGCCCCGGTGCCGGCGGCCGCGCAGGACGAGGCGGCTCCGCGGACGCCGTGGGGCGCGCCGGATCTGCAGGGTGTCTGGGACTTCCGGTCCATCACCCCGATGGAGCGGCCCGACGAGCTGGCGGACCGGGCGTTCCTGAGCGCCGAGGAGGCTGCGGAGCTCGAGCAGGAGCGCATCGCCCGCAACGAGGAGTTGGCGAACCGCGCCGCGCGGCGCACGCAGGTCACCGAGAGCGTCGACCGCGGCGAGGACGGCGCGCCCGGCTTCTACAACAACTTCTGGCTCGACTACGGCACGTCGCCGGTCGAGACCGGGCGGACCTCGCTGATCGTCGATCCGCCGACCGGCAAGGTGCCGCCGCTGACCGGCGCCGCCGCGCGGCGGCAGGCGGCGGCCGCAGCCCTGCGCGAGGGCGTCGGCGGGCACTCGCCCACGCCCGGCGGCTGGGTGGAGGATCTCGGCGCCAACGGCCTGCAGCTCCGCTGCATCACCGGCTTCAACGCCGGACCGCCGATGACCCCCGGCGCCTACAACAACAACGTGCAGGTGTTCCAGACCGAGGACACCGTGGCGCTGCTCAACGAGATGAACCACAACTTCCGCATCATCCCGCTGGACGGGCGCCCGACCGTCGGCCTCCCGCAGTGGACGGGCGAGTCGCACGGCCACTGGGACGGCGATACGCTGGTCGTGGAGACGACCAGCTTCCTGCGCGAGACGAGCTTCCAGCGGGGCGCGAGCGACGAGCACCTGCGGCTCGTCGAGCGCTTCACGCGCGTCTCGCCGGGGACGCTGCTGTACGAGGCCACCATCGACGATCCCACCGTCTGGTCGCAGATCTGGACCTACGAGATCCCGATGCAGCTCAACGACCAGCCGCTGTACGAGTACGCCTGCCACGAGGGCAACTACGGGCTGTACAACATCCTGGCCGGCGCCCGCGCGGAGGAAGCCGCGGCGGAAGCGGCCATGAACGCGTCGAAGCAGTAGGCGCCGCCAGTCGAACATGGGCCCGGAGTCTGCGCCGCAGAACGGCGCAGACTCCGCAAGCCGCGGACGGCGCGGCTCGGCGGGAGCGGCACGGGGCGAAGGGGTCCCCGCAAGCGGACGCCGGGGGCTTGGGGCGCAGCCCCATCTGATGGAAGCTGGATACAGGAGGTTCATGATGAGTCATCGATCGATCGTGCCGGTGAGCGCGCTGGCGTTCGTGATCGCCGTTGCGGCCCTGGCGCCCGCGCCGGTCGCGGGCCAGGAGCTGCCGCGGACCGCGTGGGGCGCCCCGGACCTGCAGGGCGTGTGGGACTTCCGGACCCTGACGCCGATGGAGCGGCCCGCCGAGCTGGAGCAGGACGTCTACACGGCGGAGGAGGCCGCGGAGTTCGAGGCGCGGCGCCTCGCCGAGATCGCGGCGCTCGACGACGAGGAGCCGGCCGACGTCGTCGGCAACTACAACCAGTTCTGGTTCGATCGGGGCACGACCGTGGTCGAGACCAACCGCACGTCGCTCGTCACCGATCCGCCCGACGGCCGCATCCCGGCGCTGACCGCGGCGGCCGAGCGGCGGCAGGCGGCCGAGGCGAAGGCGCGCGAGGGCACGGGGCGGCACACGCCGACGCCCGGCGGCTTCGTGGAGGACCTCGGCGCGAACGGCCTGCAGGTGCGCTGCCTGATGGGCTTCAACGCGGGCCCGCCGATGGAGCCGCGCGCCTACAACAACAACGTGCAGATATTCCAGACCGAGGACCACGTCGTGCTGCTGACCGAGATGGTCCACGACGCGCGCGTCGTGCCGCTGGACGGGCGCGCGCACCTGCCCGCGAGCCTGCGCCAGTGGGCTGGCAGCTCGCGTGCCCACTGGGACGGCGACACGCTGGTGGTGGAGACGACCAACTTCCTGCGCGAGACGAGCTTCGCGCGCGGCGCCTCCACGCGCAACCTCAGTCTCGTGGAGCGCTTCACGCGCGTTGCGCCCGGGACGCTGCTCTACGAGGCGACGGTCGACGACCCGACGGTCTGGACGCGTCCCTGGACCTATACGGTGCCGATGACGCTGAACCCCGACCCGCTGTACGAGTACGCCTGCCACGAAGGCAACTACGGGCTGTACAACATCCTGGCCGGCGCCCTCGCCGACCAGTTGGAGACCGCAGCCGCGGGCTCGCGGTAGGGAGCGAACCATGCGTGTACATCTGCCAGGGACAGCATGCCTGGCGCTCGTCGCGCTGCTGGCCGCCGCCGGGGCGGCGGCCAGCCAGAGCGGGGGCGCCGAGGCCGATCCGCGCGACAAGTTCGTCGGCACGTGGAAGCTGCTGGGGGTCGAGCGGTACGACGGGGACGGAAACCTGCAGCCGCCGCCGGAGCCCGGCACGTTCGGCGCCGGGGCGCCGCTCGGCTACATCATGTACGACGGCGAGCACATGGGCGTCATCATCCAGCAGGAGGGGCGCCTGCCGTACGCCGGCGCCGAGCCTACGCCCGACGAGGCGCTGGCGGCGCTGACCAGCTACACGTCGTACTTCGGGCCGTACACGGTGAACGAGGCCGAGGGGTACGTCACCCACCACGTGCTGGGCAGCATCAACCCGGGCACGACCGGGCAGGACAACCAGCGCTTCTACGAGTTCTCCGACAACCGGCTGATCCTGCAGCCCCCGCCGGGGCCGTCCGGCGGGCGCCTGCGGATCATCTGGGAGAAGGTGCCCGACAAGGCCGACCTGACCGCCGAGCAGCACCGGTTCCTCGGCTTCTGGGCCATCTCGCACGTCGAGCAGCGGACGGTTGACGGCGACGAGCCGGTCCCGACCGACCAGTACGCCGAGGGGTACATCATCTACATGCCGTCGGGTCACATGGCGGTGCACCTCATGCGGGAGGCCGGCCGGCCGCCGTATGCCGGGGCGCGCCCGACGGGGGACGAAGCAATCCCCACGCTGGCCAGCTACGGCGGCTACTTCGGGTCGTTCATCGTCAAGCGGGGCGGCTACGTGCTGCACCGCCGGACCGGGGCGGTCGTGCCCGCGTCCGCCGGCGTCGACGCGCAGCGGTTCTACGACTTCCAGGGCGATCAGCTCATCCTGATGCCGGGCGGGCCCCGCGAGGTCGACGGCGTCGCGGTGCGGCGGTTCATCCACTGGGACCGCATCAGCAATCTGGATCACTGACCGGCAGATTGCCGTCCAACCAACCCTGCGGGAGTCCGCGCCGTTGCGTGGCGCGGACTCCCGGCCTCGTCAACCGTCGTCTGAACTAGTTCTGGCTGGCGCGGGCCCGCCGCTCGGCGCTGAGGCGCTCGTAGTCGGCGTCGCCGATGAAGATGAGCTGCGCGTTCGAGTGCGCCATCTCGTCGACCGTGCGCGGCCCGTACCACACCCACTGGCGCGGGTCGGGGTTGTTGCGGTTGGCCGCCGTGTTGTCGTGCCAGGCGGTGATCTGCAGCACGGTGCCGCGCGGCAGGACCGGCGCGTGGTCCGGGTGGTAGATGTAGTTGATGTGCCAGTCGTTGCTGAACCGGTCGGCGTGGTTCAGCAGCTCGCGCCGGCCGTCGGGATAGATCGCCTCCAGCGAGAACGCCTTGCCGCGGTAGTGCATGTGCGGCTGGAAGTTGTGCAGGATGGCCGGCGCCGGCAGCGTGTAGGAGCCCTGGTGCACCGTCTCGGCGTGGGGCGGGATGTGCAGCGGCTTGACGTTCACGCTGCCCACCGAGACGAACGACGCGCTGTAGCGCGGCGTGACGCCCCGCGGGTGGAACCACCAGCCGACCTCCAGCCGGTCGGTGATCTCCTCGCCGACGGCGTGGTAGTGGATGGAGAACTCCACCCGCGCGCCCGGCTGCACGAGCTTGCCCGTGTCCGCGGGGTAGATCTCGCCGCCCTTGCCCTGCGCCCACTCCGTGAACATCTCGCGCGTGTCGATCGGGTCGCCGCCGATCCGCGCGCGGGCCACCTGCAGCACGGCGTCGGCAGCCGCCTGACCCGCGATCAGCGCGCGCTCGGCCGCGAGGAACTCGGGCGTTTCGGGCTGGTGCAGGAAGGTCGACGCATGGTGTGCGATGCGCCGGCCGTCACGGCCGGAGGGCTTGGTCTCGACCGCGCGGATCCAGCGCGGCTCGGTCAGCGGCACGTCGACGATCGGCCGGAAGAACGTGTCCTGCGCCACGGCCGGCATCGTGAACGGCTCCGAGCGGATGACGAGGTCGGGCGGACCCAGCTCGGCCTCGAGCCGGAACCGGTCGCCGTCGGGCCACTCGCGCGGCGGCGGGAGGTCGGCCGGGTTGCCCGGCGGCGCGCCCGCGTCGACCCAGCGCACGATGGTGTCGATCTCGGCGTCGCTCAGCGAGGCGTCGTTGAGGAACTGCTGGATGCCGACGGTCTTGTCGAGGAACCACGGGGGCATCTCGCGGGCGGCGACCCGGGCCCGGATGGCGCGCGCCCAGGGGCGCGACTCCGCGTACGTGAGCAGCGACATCGGCGCCATGCTGCCGGGCCGGTGGCACTCCTGGCACTTGCGCTGGAAGATGGGCGCGACGTCCTTCGCGAACGTGGGGCCGGCCTCGCCGCCAGCCGGCTGGGCGGCCGCGTGCGGGGCGCCGCCCGCCGCGCCCAGCGCGAGCAGGCCGCCGGCCAGCAGTTGCCGCAGGCCGGCGCGCGAGTCGAATCGTGGCATGTCGTCGCCTCCTCAGGACCCCGCGGGCCGCACGTCGACCGCGACGTACGCGTTCGTCCAGCAGCAGCCGTCGAACCCCGACCCGTCGGATACCAGCGCGCGCAGCATGTAGCGGCCCGGCGCGTCGAACGTCGCGGCGGTGCGCGCGCGGCCCGCCTCGACCGGCGGCGCCGCGTCGCGGAAGCTCATCGGACCGGCCCCGCGGTAGCGCGTCCAGGCCACGGTCAGGCCCGTCGCGCTGCCGTCGCCCCGCCGGTAGCTCTGCTGCAGCGAGCGAATGACCTTGCCGCGGTCGGGGGGCGGCGGCAGGCCGTCGTCGGTGACCCAGACGTCCAGCGGCACGGGCTGCCCGACCGCGGCGTCCACCGCGCGCGCCAGCCCCGCCGGCCCGCGTCCCGCCGGGCCGTCCGGCGCGAAGCGCACCACCGGGGGCGTGTTGCCGGGAAACGAGCCGCCGTGATTGATCAGGCCCTCGATCTCGTACAGCGGGCCGAGGTTCGAGGGCATGCTCAGCGTCTGCCCGCGGATGCTCAGCGTCCACGTGATCTCCGTCGTGGACCCCGCGGGCAGCGGCACCGCGAACACGCCGTGCCGGTGGCCGGGCAGGAACCAGGTGGGTTGACCCTGGTCGGCCGGCCCCGGGGCGACGGCGTTGTCTGGGCCGACCGGGATGTGCAGCGTCTCGTCGGCGTTCAGGTTCAGATACTCGTAGGCCGCGTAGATGCGTCCGTCGTCGCCCGTGAACCAGCCCCGGTACAGCGGCACCACGTGCTGGCCCCGCGCATGCCGCAACTGGCTGGCGATGGCCGGCAACTGCGACGCCTGGGCGCGCAGGCCCGCCTCGTGGGCGGCGATCCAGCCCGCCGCCCCCGCCAGGATCCAGCAGCCAACGGCCCGCAGGGCAGCGCGGCATCCTCCGCTGCGACGGCTGGTCCCCAGGTTCACGCTACCAATGTATCACTGCGCCGCGGACTCCCGCGGCGCTGCATGTCGGACCAGCCAGCGCACGTCGACGGCGAACGAGTAGACCAGCAGGGCGAGGGCGCCCGCCGCCGCGGGGCCGACCGCAACGCCCGGCATGACGGGGGCCAGGCAGCTCACGAGCACGGCGCCCTCGACGACGCAGACGACCTTGCGGCGCCGGCTGCGCGGCAGCGCGGCCCGCAACGCCGGCCGCAGCCGGCCGGCCGCGACGAAGAAGTAGCGCAGCGCCCCGATGAGCAGCACCCAGGGGCCGGTGCGGCCGCCCAGCCAGACCAGGGCGGACAGCGCCAGCATGAGGAAGGCGTCGAGCTCCATGTCGAAGCGGGCGCCGAAGGGGGTCGCGCTGCCCGTGCGGCGGGCCATCCAGCCGTCGACGCCGTCCAGGATCAGCGCGGCCGTGGACACCGCGACGATCCACCACCAGGCGGGCGCGTCCAGCCGGCCGGCGTGCAGCGCCAGCGCCGCGACCGGGAGCACGAGCGTGGCGCGCCCCAGCGTGACCCGGTTCGCCGCGCCGAGCCCCGCGCCGGGCAGGACGGCGGGCGCGGCCCGCACGACCAGCGCCGCCAGCAGGGCGTACAATGCTACGGCCTGCAGCACGTAGGCGGACGGCAACCCGAACAGCCGCCGCGTCGCGAAGGCCACGGCCAGCAGCAGCGGAAGTCCGGCGATCAGGTCGCGGCCGGCCCGGCCGATGCTCAGCATGTCGACTACCCGCACCGCGCGCCAGTTCTGGATCCGGTCGCCCGGCCGTGGTGAGATTGTGCAGGCGGACCTGCCGCCCGGGCAAGCGGGGCAGGTGCTGGTGCGGACGGTCTACTCGGGCGTGAGCCGCGGCACGGAGGCGCTCGTGTTCAACGGGGAGGTGCCGCACTCGCAGTACGAGGCCATGCGCGCGCCGTTCCAGGAGGGCGAGTTTCCAGGACCGGTCAAGTACGGCTACGCGAACGTGGGGGAGGTGCTGCCGGAGGACGCGCCGCCGGAACTGGCCGGCAGCACGGTGTTCTGCCTCTACCCGCACCAGGATCTCTACCGGGTGCCGGCGGCCGCCGTCGCCCGGATTCCGGCCGGCGTGCCGCCCGCCCGCGCCGTCCTGGCGGCCAACATGGAGACGGCGATCAACGTCGTCTGGGACGCGCGGCCGGCGGCGGGGGACCGCATCGTGGTGATTGGCGCCGGCGTGGTGGGGCTGCTGGTCGCCTGGCTCTGCAGGCAGGTGCCGGGCGCGGCGGTGACCGCCGTGGACGTCAATCCCGAACGCGCGTCGGCCGCGGGGGCGCTCGGCGTCGCCTTCCGCACCGAGGCCGGGCGGCAGCCTGCCGCCGATCTGATCGTGCACGCGAGCGGCCAGCCCGCCGGCCTGCACACCGCGCTCGACATCGCCGGCGTCGAGGCGACGATCGTCGAGGCCAGTTGGTACGGGTCGCGGTCCGTGCCCCTGCCGCTCGGCGAGGCGTTCCATTCGCGCCGGCTGACGCTCAGGAGCAGCCAGGTCGGCCGGCTGCCGCCCGAGCGCGCCGCCCGCTGGAGCCATGCGCGCCGGATGCGCCTGGCGCTCGAGCTGCTGCGCGCCGCGGAGCTCGACGCGCTGATCAGCGGCGAGAGCGGGTTCGCCGAGCTGCCGGCCGTGATGGCGCGCCTGAGCCGCGATCCGCGCGCCGCCCTGTGTCATCGCATCCGCTATCGGACGGACGTCGCGTGAACGGCGCGCGACCCGTCGGACGAAGGAGCCCTGACCCGTGTACACCGTGAGTGTCCGTGACCACTTCATGATCGCCCACAGCTTTCGGGGCGAGACCTTCGGCCCCGCGCAGCGGCTGCACGGCGCCACCTACGTCGTGGACGTCACCTTCCTGCGTCCCGAGCTGGACGCCGACGGCGTCGTCGTCGACATCGGGCTGGCCGGCGACCAGCTCCGCTCGGTGCTGGCGGCATTCCGCTACCGGAACCTGGACGAGGAGCCGGCATTCGCCGGCCGGAATACCACGACCGAGGTGCTCGCCCGCGAGATCTTCGACCGGCTGGCCCGCGCCATCCGCGACGGCCGGCTCGGCGAGGCCGGCCGCGGCATCGCGTCGATGCGCGTGACGCTGAAGGAGTCGCACCTGGCCGCGGGCGGCTACGAGGGTCCCGTGTGAGCGCCGCCGACCTCCATTTTCTCGTGCCCGGTCCGCTCGACCAGCGGACGGGCGGCTACATCTACGACGCGCGCATCGTCGACGGCCTGCGCCGCCGCCGCCGGGAGGTCGCGGTGCACGAGCTCGCGGGCGAGTTTCCCTCGGGCGACGGCCGCGCGCGGAGCAGTCTGGCCGGCACGCTGGCGGGCCTGCCCGCGGGCGCGCGCGTGGTCATCGACGGGCTTGCCATGGGCGCGCTGCCCGAGCTGGTGCGCCCCGAGCGCGCCCGGCTGCGGCTGCTTGCTCTGGTCCATCTCCTGCTGGCCGACGAGACCGGGCTCGACGCGGCGCAGCGAGCGCGCTTCGTCGCCCTCGAGCGGGACGCGCTGGCGGCCTGCACGGGCGTGCTGGCGACCAGCGCCTGCACGGCGGAGCGCGTGGCGGAGCTGGGCGTGGCGGCCGCGCAGATCCGGGCGGTCCCGCCCGGCACCGATCCCGCGCCCCCCGCCGCCGGTCCCGGTCCCGGCGCGCCGCCGCGGCTGCTGTGCGTGGCGTCGGTCACGCCCCGCAAGGGGCAGGACGTCCTCGTCCGGGCGCTCGCGCGGCTGGCGGACCGGCCGTGGAGCTGCGTCTGCGCGGGCAGCCCGGACCGGGCGCCGGCGTTCGCGCACGCCGTCCGCGAGCAGGTGCGGGCGGCGGGGCTCGCGGCGCGCATCGCCTTTCCGGGCGAGTGCGACGCCGAGGCCGTCGCCGCGCTGTACGACGCCAGCTCGGTGTTCGTGCTCCCGTCGCACGCCGAGGGCTTCGGCATGGTGCTGACCGAGGCGCTGGCGCGCGGCCTGCCGGTGGTGAGCACGACCGGCGGCGCGATTCCCCACACCGTGCCCCCGGACGCCGGCCTGCTCGTGGCGCCGGGCGACGACGCGGCGCTGGCCGGCGCCCTCGCCGGGCTGCTCCCGTCCGCGCCGGGCGGCCCGCCAACCGGGCTCGCGGCGCGTCTGGCGGCGGCGGCCCGCCGGCACGCCGCCAGCCTGCCGGACTGGGAGCAGGCGACGGATACGTTTGCCGCCGCCGTGGCGGACCTGACCGCCCCGCGGCCCGGCTAGGAGTCTGAATGCAGCCCCGTCAGAATGCAGCGCCGGCGCAGCCGGCGCCAAGCGCGCCTCGGCGGTAGCGGCGCGGGGCGAAGGCGTCCCCGCAAGCGGACGCCGGGGGTCCGGGGCGCAGCCCCGTCTGATTGAAGCGAGGCGGCATGCCGAGCGATGCTCAGGACGCGTTCAGCCCGGACTGGCTCGCGCTGCGCGAGGCGGCCGACCACCGCTCGCGCGTCGGCGCCCTCGTCGACCGCCTGCGAGCCGAGTGGCGGGCTCGGGGGTGGACCCGGATCGTGGACCTGGGCAGCGGCACCGGCTCGAATCTGCGTTACCTGGCGCCGCGCCTGCCGGGCCCGCAGCAGTGGACGCTGGTCGACCACGACGCGGACCTGCTGGCCCGGGCGGAGGCCGCCGGCACGGCCGCGGAGGTGCGGCGCGTGCACGGCGACCTTGCGGTGGCCGGGCTGCCGGCGGTCGGGCAGGCCGACCTCGTGACCTGCTCGGCGCTGCTCGATCTCGTCACGAAGGACTGGCTGGACTGCCTCGCCGGTGCCTGCCGGGCCGCCGGCTGCGGCGCGTACCTGGCGCTGACCTACGACGGCGTCATGCAGTGGTCGGCTGCCGGGCGCGGGGGCGACGGTCCCGGCGAGCCCGGCGATCCGGACGACGCTGCGATCAGGGACGCGGTGAACGCCCACCAGCGGCGCGACCGCGGGCCGGCGACGGCGTTGGGGCCGGACGCGGCGGCGGCGGCCGAGGCGCTGCTGCGGGCGGTGGGCTACCGGACGTGGCGCCTGCCGAGCCCGTGGCGGCTAGGGCCGGGAGACCGGGCACTGGCGCTGGCGCTGATCGACGGCTGGGAGACCGCGGCGCTGGACCTGTCGCCGCCCGCCGCGCGGGCGCGCCGGATCCGCGCCTGGGCGGGCCGCCGCCGGCAGACGGCGGCCGCTGGCCGCTTCGAGCTGACCGTGGGTCACCAGGATCTGCTCGCCCTGCCGCCGCCCGCATAGCTGGCATCGCCAAGCATTTCGGTGTCGACCACCATGCGGCGTTGATCCCCGCGCCGCCCGAGGTGCCGTGCGGCGTTGATCCGGCGCGCTTCTACTGCTCGGTCCGAGAGCCTGTCGGCGGCTCCGGCCGCGACGGTGCCGGTTGCGACGGCGTCGGTCGCTGCACCTTCGCGACAGGCGGCGGGTTGTAGCCTCGCTCCTGGATGTCCGACCCTCTGGGCGAACCACCCCCGGCCCCGTTCTCTTTCCTGCTCATCTGAGTCTCCCGTCGGTCACTTTCCCTCTTCCGCCACTTCGTGCTCTTCCTCGGCTTGCCCGGATGTCAGGTTCGTAAACACGATCTCTCGGATGTCATCCTTCCTCGTGAGTAGGATGCCGTGTGCATTGAGTTCGACGTACTCCCCTTTATTGTCGATCCACGCTGCGTCGCACACGTAGAGCAGTTCCTCGTCCGGGTGATTTGAGTAGTACAGGGGCCACCCGAACAGGCGTCTTCCATCCGTGAAGTTGACCTCTATGTACCGTTCTTGGTCGCTGAAGATGTCGAGCCACGTGTTGTCCCTTGCCGTCCTGAACGTCACGCCAATCCTGCGCAGCACCTTCATGTGCAGGTCGTGGGTGATGGACGTGCCGACGGCCAATGCGAAGGCCACAGCCAGCCCGATCGCCCAGGCCAGGAAGGCCGGATCCGCGGTCGGTCGGTACGTCGTCTGTCCTTCGACTGTTGCCACCGCGATGCTGGCCGGACTTCCTCCGAAAAACGGTGCGAGACAACCGTAGATCAGGAAGCTGAAGACCAGAGCCTCGATCATCTGGTCGACCCGGCCCTTCGCGTGCCGCACGGCTATCGTGTTCAGTACCGCCGAGGACACGAATCCCGGCATCAGCAGAAGAAACAGCGTCAGGGTCTCTACCGTCAGTCGCATCGTCAGGTCCGGGTTCCTGGTCGCTCCTCGTCATGTCTTCGACTCTATTGAGAACCGGGGCTCAGCGTCGACTGGCCGCGTCCCGGCCGGCCTCCTCGTCGATCAGGTACGAGAGGGCGGTGAACATCATCTCCTCGTCGGTCTGCTCGCCCCAGCGCACCTCGGCGGTCGGATCCGGGTTCGACCGGTTGGCGGCCGAGTTGTCGTAGTAGGCCACGGCGTGGATCTGCGCCCCTTTGGGCAACGCGAGGGGCTCGTCGAAGATGTAGTCGATCTGCCAGTTGAAGTCGTAGTCGGGCACCGAGAGAATCGTCTCCCGCGTCCCGTCGGGATACACCGCCTCGTAGTCCCAGCGCACGCCGCGCAGGTGCGCGTGCGGCAGCAGGCTCAGGAGCCTCACGTTCCTGGTGAACGTCAGGTCGGCCTCGACCTTGTAGTTGGCCGCCCCGGGCGGAATCACGAACTGCCCGTGCGCGATCGCCCCGTTGCGCACCACCTGGTCCGGCGGCGTGTCGGTGAACACCAGTCCGATGCGCGTCTCGTCGACGTGCGGCTCGCCGGTCGGCGTGTAGTGCATTTCGAACACGAGCGTCGTGCCGGCCCTCAGCAGCCGCGCGGAGCCCGGCTGGAATATCGACACCCCGTCGTTGCCGACCGTCGTGCCGCCGAGGGGCGCGCCCTTGCCGCGTCCCTCGAGCTGCGCCACCCCCGGATTCCACTCGATCTCCCGGCCCGGCAGGATCTCGCGGTCGAGGCGAAAGCCCGGGTCGACGCGGCGGCGCCGGGTCTCCGGCGCCCGCGGGCCGCGCTCGGCCCTGGCGGTGACGATGACGTGGTGCACGGCGGCCGCCGCGCCCGGCCTGACCTGAATCGCGCTGACCCACCTGTCCTCGGTGAGGTTGGTCGGCACCTCGAAATAGGTGTAGTCGACGAGGCCTTCGGCCGGTACGTCGAACGGTGGAATGCTGTAGACAGCGTCGGGCTCGCCGATCGTCCACTCGCTGTCCGCGTAGCTCGGCAGCGGCGGCATGGCGGCGGGGTCGCCGCGCGGGGCGCCGCCGTCCGCCCACGCGACGAGGGTCGCAATCTCCCCGTCGCCGAGGCTGCGGTCGTTGGCCCAGGCGCCGATGGCGGGATCGGCGTCCCACGGCGGCATCTCCCGGGCGGCCACCTTCTGCCGGATGGAACGCGCCCACGGCCGGGCGTCTTCGTAGGTCAGCAGCGACATCGGTCCCACCTGGCCGGGCCGATGACAGGTCGTGCAGCGCTCGTGGAGAATCGGCGCCACGTGCTCGGCGAACGTCACCGGTTGCTCCGTCGGTTGCGCGGCACCCGGAACGGGCAGGCCGACCAGCCAGGCGGCCGCCGCCGCCGCGACAGCTCCAACACGCATGGACACCCCCTGAACGCGCGCCGCCGGGGTGGACGATCCGGCAACTCCACCATCATACCGGCTCCGTCCCGGCGCAACGCAGATCGAGGTCGAAGAGCATGTCGTCGCCGAGGCGGAAGTGTCGGCAGCGCGGGCGCAGCGCCTCGTCGAGCGACTCGATCGGATCCAGCGTGAGCGCGGGCCGGCCGCCGCCGATGAGCAGCGGCGCGACCGTCACGTGCAGGCGGTCGAGCGCGCCGGCCTGCAGGAAGCGGGAGACGGTCGTGCCGCCGCCCTCGACCAGGACCCGGCGGCAGCCCAGGCCGCGCAGGGCCGCGAGCACGGCGGCCGGATCGAAGCCGCCGCCGCGGGTGGCCGGCATCCGCAGCACGTCGCCCTCGAGGCGGGGCCGGCTCGCGCCGCCGTCCGCCGCAAGGCGCACCGTCACCGTGCGCGCGGCGCCGTCCGAGAACACGTGCCGGTCCCGGTCGACCCGCCCGCGCGGGTCGAGAATCACCCGCAGCGGGTTCTCGCCCGCGACCTCCCGCACCGTGAGCCGCGGGTTGTCGGCGGCCACGGTGCCGGCCCCGACCACGACCGCGTCGACCAGCGCGCGCAGCCGGTGCAGGCGGCGGATGTCGGCCCGGCCGGTCACGTAGTGGGAGTGCCCGGCGGCCGTCGCGATGCAGCCGTCGAGACTCTGGCCGATCTGCGCGACCACCAGGTCGGCCCGCAGTTGGAGGGGCAGGAGCAGGTCCAGCAGGTCGCGCCCCGCGCCGGTCGGCGCGCCCGACGTCCGCCACGCGCCCGCGGCGTCGACTTGCAACCAGACTTCGGGATTGGGATGATGGTGCACGCGCACGGGCCTTCCAGTTGTCGTCACGCCGGCAGACACGGCACGCAGCAGGTTCCAGGCGGTGCGTTCGTCGATGGGGGAGCTCAAGCAGACTCCTGGCGTCCCGGGAGTCTGCGCCGTGGAACGGCGCGGACCCGGGAGGCCGGTTGGGCGGCAACCGGAGCCGCGGGCAACGATTTTCAGGCTAGCATGTACGAAGCGGAACGCGGGCTGTTCGATCTGCAGCGGGGCCGAGCCCTGTACGTCACGTCCTCTCGCGGGCCGTCCGCCTCCCCGGGCGCGCTGCTCGCCGCAGTCGAGGGGTTGGCGCCGTCCACCGTCGAGCAGCTCGGACGCATCGCCGGCGGGCCGGTGCGGCTGGCGATCACCCACCACCGGGCGCACGCCATGGGGCTGTCGAACGGCACCCGCCGCGTGCCGCTCAGCGTGTTGCTCAACGGCGCGTCCAGCCCCGACGAGATCGTGCACCTGTCGACCGCACCGGGCACCCACGCAGCGCGCGTGCGCGACGTGCGCGAGGCATCCGAGCCCGAGCTCGGCGGGCTGAAGCTGGTGCGCCTGGGTCGGCTGATTCCCGCGGTGGTGGGCACCCCGATCGACGCCGGCGCCGCGCCGGAGCTGCAGCGGGGCATCGAGAGCGGCGCCATCCTCGCAGTGACCACAGCGCAGATCGACGCGATGGCCCGCGACACGCGGCTCGAGCTGACGTACGTCAGCGACGGGCCGGTGCCCCTCGAGGCTGCCGGGACCGCCGGGTTCGTGTGCTATCGAGAGTCGAACGGCCTGCTCGAGCACGTGGCCATCCTCGTCGGCGCGCGCGGCCAGTGGCCGGACCCGGTTCCCGTGCGCATCCACTCGGCCTGCCTGACGGGCGACCTGTTCAGCAGCCTGCGCTGCGACTGCGGCGACCAGTTGCGCGGCAGCCTGCGCGCGTTCGCCGCGCGCGGCGGCGGCGTGCTGCTGTATCTCGACCAGGAGGGGCGCAGCATCGGCCTCGGCAACAAGCTGCGCGCGTACACCCTGCAGGGACAGGGGCTGGATACGGTCGATGCCGACTGCACGCTCGGCTTCGGGGCCGACGAGCGCACCTACGAGGCGGCGGTCGGGATGCTGCGCCACCTGCGCGTCAAGCGCGTCCGGCTGTTCACCAACAACCCGGAGAAGATGCGGGCCCTGCAGGACGCCGGCATCGAGGTGGTGGACCGCGAGCCGCTCTACGGCACGCTCAACCGGCACAACGCCGAGTACGTCAAGGCCAAGGTGGAGCGTGCCGGACACTGGCTGGACGACATGCTGGCCGGCGGCGTGGACGCGCGGAAGTAGCCGCGCCGCCCCCGCGGCAGGCTGCGCGAGCGGCGGTCATCCCCCGGACAGGCGCTCGAGCGGGAAGCGGCCCGCATCGCGGATGACCTCCGCGAGGGCGGCGCCGTACCAGGCCACGAGCCGCGCGCCGAGGCCGGCGTCGGCGAGCCCCGCGTCGCCGGCCGCGCCCGACGGATGGAGGTCGCCCGCCAGCCAGGCGAACGCCGCCGCGTCCCCGCCGGCGTCCACGCGCCGCAACGTGCGCTCGAGATCGGCGCCGATCGAGCGCGCCGGCCGGGCCGCGTCCATGCGCACCAGATCGGGCCGCAGGTGCAGCATCATGGCGGTCTCCACCGCCCCCCCGTGCAATCCGTGGCGCCACTCCGCCGCGGGCAGATCCACGTCGTCCGGGCGGGGCAGCAGGAAGTAGTTCGCCTTGACCACGAGCAGGCCGAGCTCGTCGCGCAGCCGGAGCGCGGCCGTGTCGATCGCCGCCCGGTTGCCGCCGTGGCTGTTGCTGAGCACCAGCCGCCTGACGCCGGCGTGCGCCAGCGCCGCGCCGTGCGCCTGCACGACCGCGTCCAGCAGCGCCGGATCCAGGCTGACCGTGCCGGCGAAGCGTGCGTGCTCGCGGCTCGCACCGACTGCCAGGGGCGGCAGCACCCAGGCCGGGAAATCGTCCGGCAAGTGCTCGAAGGCGCGCGCCAGCAGGCCGCTGCCGATATCCAGGTCGGTGGAGAGCGGCAGGTGCGGGCCGTGCTGCTCGAGGGCGGCCAGCGGCAGCACGACGACCGGGTCGCGCTCCGCCAGCCGCGCGGCCTCGACCGTGGTCAGCGTCTGCCAGTAGCGGGCCTTCATTAGCGGAGGCGGGCGTAGACGTCGCCGGACGAGACGCCGCCGGCGCCGGCGGCCAGCCAGGCCAGCAGGCGGCCGCCCGGCACCCAGGCTTCGAAGACGAAGCGCCGGTCCTCGCCGGGCACGGCGTTGAACTCGTACGGCGCGAGCGCCTCGAGCCGCCGCACGCAGGCGGCGGCGACGTCCAGGCAGCCCGACACGAACTCGAGCGACAGCCGCGGCAGCGGGCGGCTGAGGCCGGCCAGCACCTCGGCCTCGTAGCCTTCCACGTCGATCTTGCAGAAGCCCGGCAGGCCGTACTGCGCAATCAGCGCGTCCAGCGTGGTGACCGGCACGTCCACGAACTGCTCCCAGCGCACGCGCCGGAAGCTGGTGTTGGCTGCCGGGATGCGCGCCCGCCAGCGGTCGGCCAGCGTCGAGACGGTCGGGGTACGCTGGCTGATCGCAAGTCGTGCGGTGCCCGCGGCGCGGCCCACGGCCTCGGGCCGCACGGTGATGCGGTCGTTGCGGGCGGCCAGCCGCCGCAGCCACGCCGCGATGCGCGGCTGCGGCTCGAGCGCCACGACCCGCGCGCCGAGCGCGGCGAAGGCCACCGATCGATCACCGAGATGGGCGCCGATGTCGAAGACCAGATCCCCGGGGCTCACGAGCGGGCGATACAGGCGTCGCAGCCCGCGCTGGCGCCCCGGGCGCCAGTAGACGACGAACGAGCGCAGCAGCCCGAGCCACTCACGCACGCGCGCCGCGTCCCGGCCGCACGGGCGGCCACATGCGCGACAGGACGTTGTCGCGCCCGAACAACTGCTGGTGCACGGCCGCGCCCACGTGCACGGCGACCAGGGCGGCCAGCAGGTAGCCCGCGACGGAGTGGATGATCCGCATGACGTGGGCGATGCCGGGGATGCCCGTGACGAGCGGCGGGATGCCGAGCGCGTCGAGCATCTCGATGGGGTAGCCGTCGCCCACCGTGCGGATGTACCCGCTGACGGGCAGCACGACCAGCAGGCCGTAGAGCACCCAGTGCGTGCGCGCGGCGATGCGCCGCTGCAGCGCCGGCAGCCGCGCCGGCAGCGCCGGCACGGGATGCGTCAGCTTCCAGACGAGCCGCGCCGCCACGACCAGCAGGAAGATGCATCCGAGACCCTTGTGCAGGATGAACAGCGCGTCGTTGAGGGTCGGGATGGCCTCCATCGTCATGGCGACCCCCGCGGGGAGCTGGATGAGGATCAGGACGAGGGTGATCCAGTGGAACAGCCGGGCGCCGGTGCCGTAGTCGGGTGCCGTGTCGTTGGTCATCTGTCGGCCCTCATCCGCCGCCGCCGCCGGCCGCGGCGGCGCTGTGGAGCGGCGTGCTGAACGCACGCACGAACCAGTCGCGGAACGTGTCCATGCGGGCAGGCGGCTGCGCCGGGTCCGGCCAGGGCCCCGGCGCGTACCCGCGGTCCAGGAAGGGTGCGAGCAGCGCCGCGTCGCCGCTCAGGACGTGCACCGGCACGGCGCGGCTCGCGCCCGTGCCGGTGACGAGCGGCGCGGGCTGATGGTCGCCGAGCACGATCAGCAGCGTGCGGTCGTCGACGTAGCGCTCCGCGTACCCGGTCACGACGTTGATGGCGTAGTCGAGCGCAAGCGCGAAATGCTCCCGCACCCGGTCGTGGTCGAGCCAGAGCTGCTCGGGAGGCTCCCCGGCGTCGCGCCAGGGCTCGAACACCGCGCCGTCGCCGATGCTCTCCCAGTCGTCGAGCACCGGCAGGATGGGCGTCCAGGGCGCGTGGCTGCTGATCAGGCCGAGCTCGGCGAACAGCGGCCGGGCGTCCCGGGCGGCGGCCCGCCGGACGCGTTCCAGATACGACCACGTGAACTGATCCGGCATCGTGACCCAGTTGAGGGGCGGGCCGCGGTAGTCGATGTCCTTGCGCGCCAGGATCTGGTCGTAGCCGAGCCGCTCGCCCTCGGGCCAGGCCAGGGTGTTGGCGGGCATCAGCGCGGTCGTGCGGTGCCCGGCGCGGCGGAAGTCGTCGATCAGCGTCTCCCGGCCACTGGCCACGAGCAGGTCGTAGCGCAACTGGTTGTCGACCCACAGGCCGCTGGTCAGCGACAGGTGCGAGAACCACGACTGGCCGCCCTGGGTGGGCGCGATCAGCGTGCCGGTGGCGAGCTGCAGCCCGGCCGCCGCCGCGCGCGCCCCGAGCTCGTCCAGCCGCGGCCGCATGACCGGCGCGTAGCGCGGGTCGTCGAGCGCCGAGATGCCGTACGACTCGACGAAGGCGAGCACCACGTCCCGCTGGCGCAGGCGGGAGAGCAGGCCCGGCACGTCGGCATAGTCGGTGGGGGCGGCTGCGATTGCCGCCTCGAAGGTCTTCCGCTCGCGCACCATGCGGGCGAGGTGGCGCGCCTGCGCGGTCGCGATGTCGACGAGCGGCCACGCCGTTCGCTGCTCGAGCGCCGGCGGCGCGTGACCGGCCAGCCCGGCCGCCGCGACGGCGGCAAGCGCGATGCCGCCCGCCGGGAGACGCCGGAGCGGCGCGCCGCCGGCGGGCCGGAGGGCGGCCGCCGCCAGCCAGACCGCCGCCCCGACCGCCAGCGCGCCGCCGGCCAGCAGCAGCAGCGCCCGGATCAGGCCGAAGGCGCCGGTCATCAGGCGGTACACGGAGCCGGCGAGGTGCAGGTCGAGGTAGAGGTTGAGGGGGCGGCCCAGGCTCTGCTGCGCCACCGCCTCGGCGCACATGAGCAGGCTGGCGAGCACGAGCGCCGCGGCGGCGCCCGCCGCCAGCGCCAGGCTCCAGCGCGTCCTGGGCAGCGCGGCCGCCACGCCCGCGGCCACGACCGCCTCGAGCGCCAGCCAGGCGCCGCCCGCGCCGCCCGGGAGCAGCCAGTGCGGCGCCAGAAGCACGACGTTGACAACCGGCAGGGCGATCAGCAGACTCAGGATCCTGCCCGCGGCGCCGCTGCGGCTACCCATGAAGCTCGGCTGCCTCATCCCTCTCTCGTCGGTGCTGCCGGCGCTGATCGTCGCGGCCGCCTGCGACGCGCCGCCGCGGCCGGACACCACAGTACCCCAGCGGGACGCGGCCGCCAACCCGTCCCCGGCCGCGCCGCCTGCCCCGGTGTCCGCCGCCACGCTGTTCGAGGATGTGGCCGGGCTCGCGCGCGAGCGGGCGCGGGCCGCGTACCGGCCGCCGGGCGGGAACCTGCCGCCCGCGCTGACAGGGTTGGACTACGACCAGTACCGGTCGATCCGGTTCCGTCCCGAGGCGGCGCTCTGGCGGGGCGCCGCGCGGTTCGAGCTGCAACTCTTCCACCCCGGCTTCATCCACCGCGAGCCGGTTCGGCTGAATCTGGTGGAGGACGGCCGGATCACCCGCGTGCCGTTCGACGCGGCGCTGTTCCGCTACGAGGGACGGGCCGCGCCGGCGGCGGGCGCCGGGAGCCCCGACCTCGGCTACGCGGGATTCCGGATACACTACCCCCTCAACGATGCCGCCATCAAGGACGAGATGGCGGTGTTTCTGGGCGCCTCGTACTTCCGGCTGCTCGGCCGGGGTCACGTGTACGGCCTGTCGTCGCGCGGGCTGGCGGTGGACACGGCGCTCGAGAGCGGAGAGGAATTCCCCGTGTTCCGTGAGTTCTGGCTGGTCCGGCCCGCGCCCGAGGCCACGGCGGCGACCGTCTACGCCCTGCTCGACAGCCCGTCGGTGAGCGGCGCCTACCGGTTCGATCTCGAGCCCGGCGCGGGCACGACGGTGGACGTCGACGCGCGGCTGTTCGCCCGCGCCGACGTCGCCAAGCTCGGCGTGGCGCCCATGAGCAGCATGTTCCTGTACGGCCCCAACCGGCTGGCGCGCTTCGACGACTTCCGCGCCCGGGTGCACGACTCGGACGGCCTGCTCGTGCACACCGCGGCGGACGAGTGGATCTGGCGGCCGCTGGGCAACGGCCCGGACGTGCAGGTGAGCGCCTTTCCGGGCCCGACGCCGCGCGGGTTCGGCCTGGTGCAGCGCGCCCGGCGGTTTGCCGACTACCTCGACGCGGAGGCCGGCTACCACCGGCGGCCGAGCGAGTGGATCGTGCCGCTCGACGGCGACTGGGGCGGCGGCCGCGTCGAGCTGCTGGAGTATGCCGTCGGGTCGGAGTTCAACGACAACGTCGCCGCCTACTGGGTGCCCGACGAGCGATTCGGCGCCGGCGACGAGCGGCGCTACCGGTACCGCATCGTGATGTTCGACGACCGGCTCGCGACCCAGACGCTGGCCGCGGTCGAGCGCACGCGCATCGGCTGGGACGCGCTGCCGGGCGCGCACGATCCGCCTCCGCGCAGCCAGCGCCGGTTCGCGGTCGACTTCGCCGGCGGCGTCCTGTCCGCGCCGGACGCGCCGCGGCCCATCGGCGTGCTGGAGGCGTCGGCCGGCGAGGTCTCCGACCTCGTCGTGCACCCGCTGCCGGACGGGGCGGGCTGGCGGGCGTCGTTCCGGCTGGCGCCGGCCGGCCGCGAGCCGGCGGCGCTGAGCCTGTACCTCGTGCACGACGACCGGCGCCTGTCCGAGACCTGGAGCTATGTCTGGCATCCCGATCACGTCCAGCAGTGACGGCGAGCGCCCGGGCGCGCGCGCGGAGCGCATCCGGCCGCCGCTCGGGCGTGCGCGGCGCTGGCTGTTCGCCGGGCTGATCGCCGCCACCGCGCTGATCGGCATCGCGATGATGCTCGACATCATGCGGTCCGGCGGCGTCACCGGCCTCGAGGTCGTGATCCTCGCCCTGTTCGCCGTGACGTTCAGCTGGATCGCCATTCCCTTCTGGAACGCGGTCATCGGGTTCGGGCTGGCGGCGTCGGGGCGCGACCCGCTGTCGCTGGCGGCGCCGCGGCCCGCGCCGGAGGACGCCCGGCCGCTGGCGAGCCGCACGGCGCTGGTGATGCCCATCCGCAACGAGGATCCGGCCCGCGTGACGGCCGGCCTGGCCGCCATGCTGCGCTCGCTGGCCCGGACCGGCCACGCCGGCGGGTTCGACCTGTTCCTGTTGAGCGATACGACGGATCCGGCGGCCGCGCGGGCGGAGGAGGCGGCGTGGGCGGCGCTGCGCGACCAGCTCGATCACGTGACCGGCCTGCACTACCGGCGGCGGTCCGCCAACGCCGGCCGCAAGGCGGGCAACATCGCCGACTTCTGCCGGCGCTGGGGCGCGCGCTACGAGTGCATGGTCGTCCTGGACGCCGACAGCGTCATGACCGGCCCCGCCCTGGTCCGCCTCGCGCGCGCGATGGAGGCGAACCCGCGCGCGGGCCTGATCCAGACCGTGCCGCTCCCGGCCCGGCGGGCCACGCTGTTCGGCCGGCTCATCCAGTTCGCCGGCTGCCTGTACAGCCCCGTGCTGGCCGCCGGGCAGAGCTTCTGGCAGACCGACGCGGCCAACTACTGGGGGCACAACGCCATCGTCCGGATCGCGCCGTTCACGGCGCACTGCGGCCTGCCCGTGCTGCCGGGCCGCCCGCCGTTCGGCGGGGCCGTGCTGAGCCACGATTTCGTCGAGGCGGCGCTGATGCGGCGCGCGGGCTGGCACGTCTACCTGCTGCCGTCGATCGCCGGCAGCTACGAGGAGGCGCCCGAGAACGTCGTCGACTACGCCAAGCGCGACCGCCGCTGGAGCCAGGGCAGCCTGCAGCACCTGCGCCTGCTGGCCACCGCCGGCCTGCACCCGGTGAGCCGGCTGCACTTCCTGCTCGGCGCGGCAGGTTACGTCTCGTCGTTCGTCTGGCTGCTGCTGCTGCTGGCCAGCACGCTGTACGTCCTGGCGCCGGCCGCAGGCGGCGCCCCGCTGGTGTCCGTGCCCGGGTCGTGGGGCGGGGGCGGTCCCCCGGTGTCGCTGCTGGCGGTCACCGGCCTGCTGCTGTTCGTCCCGAAGCTGCTGGCGCTGCTGCTGGCGCTGGCCGGCCGCCGCGCGCAGTTCGGCGGCGCGGCCCGGCTGCTGGCCGGCGCGCTGCTCGAGACCCTGTTCGCCGTGACCCTGGCGCCGCTCATGATGATGTTCCACACTCGCTTCGTGGCCAGCGTGCTCACCGGACACGACGTGCCGTGGGATGCGCAGGTGCGCGAGGGCCGCATGCTCGGCTGGCGGGAGGCGGCGGGCAGCGTGGCCTGGACCACGGCGGTCGGCGCCGCCTGGGCCGCGCTCACCCTGTACTACGCGCCGCCGTTCTTCCTGTGGCTGACGCCCATCTTCGCCGGGCTGCTGCTGGCCGCGCCGCTGGTGCGCTGGACGAGCAGCCGGCGGCTGGGGGAGTGGACCCGGCGCTGCGGCCTGTTCCTGGTGCCGTCCGAGATGGAGCCGCCGGCCGAGCTGCGGTCGGCGCCGGCGGCGGAGCCGGAGCCGGCGGGCGCGCCGGGGCTGCCGGCCGTGCCGGCGCCCGAGGCGGACCTGACGACCTGAATCGGACGGGGCAACGCTTCTTTTTGACGGGGCTGCGCCCCGAACCCCCGGCGTCCGCTTGCGGGGACCCCTTCGCCCCGCGCCGCTACCGCCGAGGCGCGCCGTGCGCGCCTTGCGGCGTCTGCGGCGTAATACGTCTGGCCTCTTACTCGGCGGGGTAGAGGGCGATGCGGTCGCCGCGCACGCTGCCGACCCAGATCTCGTCGTTCACCTGCAGCGCCGCGGTGGCGGTGAAGAAGTCCTCCGTCGCCGGCGCGTCCACGACGTCCGTCACCGCCAGTGTGTCCGCGTCGACGCGCGCGACGTGCGACGACATGCCGTCGCAGCGGGCCTCGATGCACTCCAGGATGCGGGCGAGCAGATCGGGCGCGTCGTGTCCGGCCGTGAGCAGCGTGCCGTCGGCCTGCCAGCGGATGTTGTCAGGATGGAACGACAGGTCGGCGAGTTGCGTCTCGACGGGGTCGCGGCCGCGCGAGAGCCGCAGCACCTGCCGTCCCGCCCAGAGGTTGACGTACAGCCACTCGCCGTCGGCCGACGCCTCGATGCCGTTCGGCCCGGCCGATTCGCTGCCGGGGACGATCGACCAGCCGCCGGCGGGGCTCCATTCCCAGACGACGCCGTACGACCCGGCAATGTCGATGTCCTCCGGTGCGACCGGCTCGGCGGCGGCGGTCTCGTCGGCGTCCGCTACCTCCTTGCCGTCGGTCTCGCCGTCGCCGGCCTCCGCGGCGGGCGGGACGTAGCCGGCCGGAACGAAGGGCGCGGTGGCGACGAAGCCGCCGCCGGGCAGCGGGCTGACCGAGTTCAGCGTCATCGACGCGGGCGCGACGACGCAGCCGATCCAGGCGAAGCCGGGGGTCGGCGACACGGAGACGGCCCCCTGGTAGCGCGTGTCGATCTCGAAGATCTCGATTGACTCGCGGAACCCGTGGTGGACGACGTAGAGGTGGTACAGGCCTTCCTCGACGAGCCGCAGGTTCAGCCCGTGGGCGTTGAACTGATCGCCCTCCGCGGGGTCGATCGGGCCGGGGCAGTCCGGGTACGCGTCGGCATCGTGCCGCAGCCGCGGATTGGGGGTCGGATACACCTGCAGCCGCGTCCGGTCGCGGTGGCTGATGAAGTGGATGCCGCCGCCGCCGCCGTAACCCGACGCGACGATGAAGTTCGTGTCCGGAATGGCGATGACGTCCTCCGGGTTGATCACGCCGCAGATGAAGGCGACGTCGCCGTCCGTCTCGCAATCGGCGTTCGGCACCGGGAGGTCGCCGCTCGATCCTCCGCAAGCCGCCAGCACCACCACCGCCGCGCACAGCCACCGCTGCATGGGTCCTCCTTGTGGTCCGCCCGGGTGCCAATGTATCACCATTCAGACGGGGCTGCGCCCCGGACCCCGGGCGTCCGCTTGCGGGGACCCCTTCGCCCCGCGCCGCTACCGCCGAGGCGCGCTGTGCGCGGCGTCCTCTAGATGGGGCTGCGCCCCAAGCCCCCGGCGTCCGCTTGCGGGGACCCCCTCGCCCCGCGCCGCTACCGCCGAGGCGCGCTGTGCGCGCCTTGGGGCTTCACAGGAGCTGGGACAGGAGGGTGCGGGCGGGGACGACGCGCGGGCTGCCGGGCGCCGCGAAGCAGTCCGCGTCCGCGTAGTCGGCGTCGACGACGACCTGGAACGCGAAGGGGGCGCCGAGCTGCGCCTGATGGTAGGCGAGCGCCGCGCCGACCGGCTCCCGCCGCCGCCGCACGTCGGCGAGGAACCAGGGCCGGCCGTCGCGCGCGACCACGAAGTCCACCTTGCGCCGCTCCTTGTCGCGCAGGTAGCCGAGCTCGAACCGGCCCAGACCCAGGTCGCTCCAGCCCTCGACGGCCTTGAGCAGGTGGCAGGCAACGAACGTCTCCGCCCTGTCGCCCTCGTCCGGGATGTCGCCCCAGTCCCGCAGGAACCACCGCGGCTCGCGGCGCAGCGAGCGCCGGACGCCCCGCGACCAGGGCCGGATCAGGAAGCCGAGGTGGAGGTCGCACAGGGCGGCCACCCAGCGGCGGAGCGTGTCGATCGCCACCCCGATCTCCGCCGCGCGGGCGCCGTACACGAGCTGGCGCGCCGACGTGCGGGCGAGGCGCCGCCCCAGCAGGGACATCTGGTCGCGCTGCCGGACCTGCGTCAGGTCGCGGATGTCCTCCCGGACCAGTTGCTCGACGCGCCGCGCCCGCCAGCGCCGGCTGAACCGGCTGTCGCGTCTGAGGAAGGGCTCCGGATAGCCGCCGTGGCGCCACAGCGCCTCGAAGTCGGCCGCGTTGCCGGCGGCGGGGGGGCGGGTGACCCGTTGCGGATCCGGCAGGTCCCGGCGCACCGTCTCGGCGACCGAGAAAGGGTGCATCCGGTAGGCGAGGTGCCTCCCCGTCAAGCGGTCGCGCCCGCGGTCGGCGTCCATGCGGCCGCTGCCGGCAACGATGAAGCGCAGCCGGTCGCCCCGGGCGTCGTCGAGGCGCCTGAGCAGCGGCTTCCAGCGCGGGAAGCGGTGCAGCTCGTCGAAGAGCACCACGGGAAACGTCTTGGACAGCCGGTCGGCGCCGAGTCCGGCGGCGAGGCGGGCCGGACCGGCCAGGACCAGCTCGCGGTCGGCGAGGTCGTCCCAGTCGCAGCGGGCGTCGGCGTGGCGCCGGCAGGTTACGGTCTTGCCGACATGCCGGGGTCCGCTGACGAGCGCCATCGCGCGGCTCGTCAGGAAGTGCTCCAGCAGCACGGCGTCGTAGAAGCGGGGAACCGCCTCCACTTTTGCGTCCATTATCTTGTTAATCGTATAATGGTCGAGACTGTTCTATGCTATATCGTATTTTGGTCGGAACCCGCGTGGTCGTGACGGCGTCCAGGGCCTGGCCCTGCCTGCTCGTGCTCTCGCTCGCGCTGCCGGCATCCGCCGCGGCCGGCACCCGCCCCGAGGCGTTCGGCGCCGCCGCGGCCGGTCAGGCCGCCGACAGCGACGGCGACGGGTGCGCGCCGTCGCTCGCGCTCGGCGGCGCTGGCGTCGCGGCCGGCGCGCAGTTGCGGCTGACAGGCAACCAGGCCAATTTCGGCTTCCACCAGCGGACGATCGGCAGCTCGCCGCCGGGGACCGACTTCCTGAATCAGCGGCTGCGCGCCTGGGTGAACGTGCACGACCGCGAGTCGTGCCGCTACGGCGCATACGTCCAGGTGCAGGCCGGTCACGTCGAGCTGGGTAGCGGCCGCGAGCTGCTGAAGACGTTCGGCGTCGAGCCCGGCCGCCTCGCGGGCACGGACCAGACGGGCGTGGCGCTGCGGCGCGGGTTCCTGTGGTACAAGCCGACCCCCAACTCGCTGCTGCGGGCCGGCGTCCTGCCCTGGGAGGACCGCTTCGGCGAGCGGCCGACCTTCGGCGACCCGCTGTGGGCCGTGGACCGCTACGACACGTCGCAGGCGCCGCTGGCGAACTCGGTCTGGGACTTCAACGTCGGCGGCATCACCTTCGAGGCGACGGCGGCCGACTCCTGGCACTACGCGCTCGGCGCGCTGATCCTGCAGCGCGAATCGCGCGCCGGCGACGGCGACAACTGGCTGCTGACGGCCGACCTCGACCGGGCCGTCGGCTCGTCGCTCTGGGGCGTGAGCGTGTACTACTCGCGCGACCGGGCCGGCAACCTGTACTGCGCGTTCGGGGGCCCGGCCGCGACCTACGGCCGCGCGCCCGGCGAGTTCATCCGCCGCGGCAACGCCCTGTGGATCGGCGGCCGTGGCCATATCGATCACGGCGGCGGGTCGACCTCGCTGTTTCTCATCATGAACCGGGGCGAGACCCCCGACTACAACTGGTCGCACGCGGGTTGGGCCGCCAAGGCGGCGACCGCCGTCGAGGCGGGCCCCGGCACGGCGCATCTGCGGGTCCTGTACTCGACCGGCAACGACGGCGGCGATCCGCACCGCTCGGGCGAGTTCCGGACGATTGCCCAGAGCGCGCGCGACAATCGGGGCGCGCAGGCGTACTGGAGCCTGCTCGGGCTGACGTCGCCGCGCGGGCCGTCGGACGGCAACGACCTGGGCATCGGGCTGCAGAACGACGGGCTCGGCCTGCTGACCCTGCAGGCGGGCTACGAGCAGCCGCTGGGCGGGCGCTGGACGGCGCTGCTGGCGGCCGGCTGGCTGCGCGCGGACGAACCCCATCCGCTGAGCGGTTCGCCGGACATCGGGACGGAGCTGCTCGCGGAGACGCGCTGGCAGATGGCGTCGCTGCTGGCGCTCGACGTCGGCGGGTCCGTCCTGCTGACGGGGGACTTCTTCAGGGCCACCCCGGCGGGGCCCGCACCGGCGGCGCTCTACGAGCTCTACACCCGCTGGCAGCTCGAGTTCTGACCGGCCGGAGGGACCGCCTGCGTCTGCCGGCCTCGAGCCGACTGTAATCGAGCCGACTGTAAGATGTGCTGTTCGGGATGCGCCGGCGGCGATCCGCCGCCCGCGGCGGAGCCCGATTGCGATGATTCCAGGATCGAAGCAGCGGCCGTCGTGCGGCCGCCTCGTGCCGGGTCTGCTGGCCGTCGCGCTCGCCGCCGGCCCGGTCGCCGCCGCGACGCCCTGCGAGACGGCGGGCGCCTCGACCGCGGGTCAGGCGGCGCCCGCCGCGGCCGACCCGGCGCCCGGCACGCCCGACCCGCGGGAGCTGCCGGGGAGCGGGGTCGCGGCGGAGCCGGCCCGCGGCGGCGGCGGCCTGCGCGTCGGCGGCGTGCCCTGGCCCCGTCCGCCGGACGTCGTCGTCCGCGACGAGCAGGGCCGCGTGACCGTCCGCGCCGTCAGGCTGGTAGCGGGCCTGCAGCTCGACGGGCTGCTCGACGAGCCCCTGTACGACTGCGTGCGGGCGATCGGCGACTTCATCCAGTTGATGCCCGACGAGGGCGCCCCCGCCACCGAGAAGACCGAAGCCTGGATCGCGTTCGACGCCGAGAGCATCTACATCAGCGCCCGCGTCTGGGACTCGGCGCCGGCGGCCGACTGGGTGGTCAACGAGATGCGGCGCGACACGCCCCAGCTCCGCGACAACGACGGGTTCTGGGTGGTCCTCGACACGTTCCACGACCGCCGCAACGGCCTCGGCTTCTACACGAACCCGCTGGGCGCGCTGGGCGACTTCGAGATCAGCAACGAAGGGAATCCCAACAGCGACTGGAACCCGGTGTGGGACGTGCGCACGGGGCGCTTCGCCGGCGGCTGGACGGTGGAGATGGAGATTCCGTTCAAGTCGCTGCGCTATCGCCCGGGGCCGGCCCAGGTCTGGGGCGTGCAACTGCGGCGCACCATCCGGCGCAAGAACGAGCTGGTCTTCCTGACGCCGCTGCCGATCTCGGCCGGGCGCACCGGCATCTTCCGCATCTCGCAGGCGGCCACGCTCGTGGGCTTGGAGGTGCCGGCCGAGGGCGGTCGCCTCGAGATCAAGCCGTACGGCATCGCCGGCCTGACCACGGACCTGGCGGCCACGCCGCCGCGGCGGAACGCGGGCGAGGGCGCCGGCGGGCTCGACGTCAAGTACGGGCTGACGCAGAACCTGACCGCGGATCTGACCTACAACACGGACTTTGCCCAGGTGGAGGTCGACGAGCAGCAGGTCAACCTCACGCGCTTCAGCCTGTTCTTTCCCGAGAAGCGCGAGTTCTTCCTCGAAGCCCAGGGCATCTTCAACTTCGCCCGCGGCGCCGCCGACGGCGGCCGGCGCAACACGGGGCTGCGGCAGGTGGGCGGGGGCAACCGCCGCGCCCAGAACGCCGGCAACGCGCCGACGCTGTTCTACTCGCGCCGCATCGGCCTCGAGGGCGGTGCGGTCGTGCCGATTGTCGGCGGCGGGCGCGTCACGGGCAAGGTCGGCGACTTCGACGTCGGGGCGCTCAACATCCAGACCGATGACGAACAGATCTCCGGCGCCCTGCCGACGAACTTCACCGTCGTGCGGATAAAGCGCGACATCCTGCGCCGCAGCAGCGTCGGCGCGCTGGTCACGAGCCGCTCGGTGTCGGTCGCGGGCGACGGCTCCAGCCACGCCTACGGCGCGGACGCCACGTTCTCGTTCCACGACAACGTCAACTTCCTCGGCTATCTCGCGAAGACGAGCACGCCGGGCCGCGACGGCGAGGATCTGAGCTACCAGGGCCAGTTCGTCTACGCCGGAGACCGCTACGGGCTGCAGGCGGAGCACCTGGTCATCGAGGACAACTTCGTGCCCGAGGTGGGCTTTCTCCGCCGCAGCAACTTCCGGCGCTCGTACGCCACGGCGCGCTTCAGCCCCCGGCCGGACGCCATCGAGGCGGTCCGGCAGTTCCGCTTCGAGGGCAGCTTCGACTACATCCTGACCGCGGACACGGGGTACGTGGAAACGCGCCAGACGCAGGTGGCGTTCCTGACCGAGTTCGAAAGCAGCGACCGGCTGGGCGTGTCGGCGGCGGACAACTACGAGCTGCTCGTGGCGCCGTTCGAGGCCGGGCCCGGCGTGACGCTGCCGGTGGGCGGCTACGGCTTCCGCGACGTGGAGCTGCTGTATGCGCCCGGCGCCCAGCGGCGTCTCAGCGGCGAGTTGCGGGTGCTGATCGGCGAGTACTTCAATGGCAGCATCCGCTCGCTGACCTTCAGCCGCGGCCGGCTGGAAGTGACGCCGGAGCTGTCGGTCGAGCCGACCATTTCGGTCAACTGGATCGACACGCCGCACGGCGCGTTCCGCGCGGACCTGGCCGTCTCCCGCGTGACCTACACGTTCACGCCGCGCATGTTCTTCAGCGGCCTGGTGCAGTACAACTCGAGCACCAACACCGTCGGCAACAACCTCCGGCTGCGGTGGGAGTACACGCCCGGCAGCGAGCTGTTCGTGGTCTACACCGACGAGCGCTTCGCCGACCCGTTCCGTCCGGACCGCTCCTACGGGCTGCGCAGCCGGGGGCTGGTGGTGAAGGTGAACCGGCTCTTCCGGCTGTGAGGCGAGCCGAGCGCTCCCGGGTCCTCGGACTCCCGTGCAGCGGACGACGAGGATCTCCCTCGGCCCGGCGTTCACTCTCTGTGTTCATGTGACACCCCGGGGCTCGCTGCCTGCATTCCCAGCCGTACCCAGAGCGGGACGAGCGCTGCGCCGGCGGCGAGGAGCAGGGTGCACCAGGGGCCCCGCCAGGGGAACCAGACGGGCGGCGGGGCGGCGGTGAGCCAGGTGCCGGCGCCGACCAGCACGCAGAACATCGAGAGGGCGCAGGCCCCGGCCGCCGCGGCGGACCGCGCCAGCGGCCGCGGCCCCGCGGCGGGGACGTCGCCGGCCTCGGCCGCGAGCGGACTCCAGAACCCGGGCGGTCGCGCCTTGCGGTAGAACGCCGCGAGGCGCCGCCGGTCCTCCGGCGGGCCGAGCAGGATGGCGGCCAGCGCCCCGGCGGTGGCCAGCGCCGCCACGAGCAGCAGCCGCTCGGCCTGCCGGTCGTCGCCGAGCAGCACGATCAGCGCCGGGGCCGCGACCAGCGAGACGCCCGCGGCGGCGATCTCGGCCCAGGCGGTGACCCGCCACCAGATCCAGCGCAGCACCAGCACCACGCCCATCCCGGCGCCCATCAGCAGGCTGGTCTGCCAGGCCTGGTTGATCGACGTGAGCTGCGTCATGACCAGCAGGGCGATGGCGAGGATGGCCACGTTGGCAATCCGCGCCACCCGCACCAGCGCACGTGCGTCGGGCTCGACGCCGCGCCACGCGCGACAGATGAACCGCTTGTAGATGTCGTTCGTCCAGTACGAGGCACCCCAGTTCAGGTGGGTGTCGACGGTCGACGCCAGCGCCGCCAGCATCCCGGTCAGCATCAGTCCCTGCACGCCGGGGGGCAGCAGCTCCGCCATGCCGCGCACGTAGGAGGCCTCGCGATCCGCCTGCAGGAGGCCGGGCGGCAGCCCCGGGTCGGGTGGAAACAGCACCAGCAGGCCCAGGCCGAGCGGCAGCCAGAGCAGGCTGCGCAGCACCACCTGCGTCGCGGTGAAGACCACCGCCGCGGTCCGCGCGTCCCGGTCGCTGCGGCAGGCCATCGTCCGCTGCGCCAGGTAGCCGCTGCCGTCGGCGTTGAGCTGGATCAGCCACAGCAGGCCGAGCATGCCGAGCAGCGCGGGCGTTGCGTTGCGCGCCCGGTCCGGCGTGAACGCCAGGATCTCGTCTGGCCGGATGCCGCCCGGTCCGCCGCTCCCGTACCGCTCGCGGAGCCCCTCGGCAATGGCCCGCGGCCCGCCGACTTCAGCGGCCACAATCCAGGCGAACGCCGCCGTTCCGGCCAGCATGACGGCGATCTGCACGATGTCGGTGGCCACGACGCTGCGCAGTCCGCCGCTGGCGGAGTACGCGGTCACGACCGCCAGCAGTGCGAGCAGCGAGATCAGGTTGCTGGCCGTCGCCGTCCAGATGGCCGGGTCGCCGGGGCGGCCGGCCGTCAGGGGCACGCCGATCCACGTCGCGAGGTCGACGACAGGCTCGAACAGGCCGGGCGGCAGCCACTGGTCCCAGAGCAGGAACGGCTCGGCGATGCGGACGGCGGCGAACAGCACCCAGGCGAGCACGGTGCAGTTGAGCACCGTGCCGAAGTAGACGGCCTTGACGCCGCGCAGCACGGCGGCCGCGCGCCCGCCGTAGCGCAGCTCGGTCAGCTCCGCGTCGGTCAGGACGCCGGCCCGCCGCCAGCCGCCTGCCAGGACGAAGCCCATCAGCAGGAACGCCAGCGCGTAGATCCAGAGCTGCCACAGCGCGAAGATGCCGGCCGTGGCGATCAGGCCGGTCACGAGCAGGGGGGTGTCGGCCGCGAACTGCGTCGCGGCCATGCTCAGCCCGGCCTGCCAGCCCGGCAGGCGGCGGCCCGCCAGGAAGTACTCGTCGAGGTTGCGCGACGCGGCACGCCGGTTGCGGATGCCCGCGCTCACCGCATAGACGATGAAGGCCGCGAGGATCGCGAGGTCAATCGCCGCCATGCCGGCTGACTGGACAGGTTACGCGAGTGCCAGCCCGGCGTGCGCGGCGAAGTGCCGAAAGTCGCCGTCTCGGGTGATGAGCGCCAGGCGGTGGTCGATGCAGGTCTGGGCGATCAACGTGTCGGCCAGGCGCGCACGCAGTCGGCGGGCCAGGAGCAGCCCCCGGGTGGCCGCGGCGCGCGTCCAGAAACCGGCATGGAGGTCGAGGACCGGCAGCTCGCCGAGCAGTCGCGCCACCCGGCCGTCCAGACCCGGCGTGCTCAACATCTCGGTCAGCACCACGGGCGGGAGTGCGACCTGGCTCATGGCGAGCGCCTGGTCGAGCCAGTCGATGTCGTCGCCCTCGTCCCCGGCGAAGTAGGCGATGAGCGAGCTGGAATCGACGGCAATCAATCGCGGTCCTCCCGCAGCCCTTCGAGATCGACCGGGACGGGAACGCGTCCCCGGAGTGCGCGGATCTGCTGATACGCCTCTGCGGCGGCCACCAGCCGCAGACCCTCGCGCACCGTCGCCGTGATGCCCCGGCCAGTCGAGCGGCGCGCCCTCTCGAGCAGGTCGGCGGGAACATGGACGGTGATTCGCTGCGTTGCGTCCATGCCGCCAGGATACCATAGTGGATGCCATAGCGCCGTATGGTGCCGGCCTGGCGGTCGACCATGGCGCCGTGCCGGGGCGGGGTGCCGCGCCGGGAACCGGACCGCGTGGCGGCACGTAATGAAGGAGTGTACGAGGCGGCCGTTGCGGGACGCGCCCGCGCGCCGCAACTCGCGGGCGTTATACTATCGGGCTGGAAACCGACGCAGAACCGCAAGCGTCGAGAGTGAGGATACCCATGTCGAAGACCTCGAAGCTGGCTGGCCTCCTCGGCCTCGCCGTCCTGGTCGTGGCCGCTTCGCCGCACGCGGCCGCCGCCGAGGCGGTGCCCGACGATCCGACCTTCAGCAAGGACATCGCCCCGATTCTGCAGCGGAGCTGCCAGAAGTGCCATCGGCCGCAGGCGCTGGCCCCGATGTCGCTCATCTCCTACGAGGAGGTCCGGCCCTGGGCGCGGGCCATCAAGTACCGCACGGGGCTGCGCGACAAGCCGGGCGTGATGCCGCCCTGGTACATCGAGAAGAACATCGGCATCCAGAGGTTCAAGGACGACTGGTCGCTGAGCGACGACGAGATCGCGACCATCGCGCGCTGGGCCGACAACGGCGCGCCGCAGGGCGACCCGGCCGACATGCCGCCGCCGCCGCCGTTCATCGACGTCGACGACTGGGAGATCGGCGAGCCCGACCTGGTCGTCTCCTCGCCGCCCTTCGAGGTGCCGGGCAACGCGCCGGACTGGTGGGGCAGCCTGGGGCAGTCGCCGAGCGGCCTGACCGAGGACCGCTACGTGGCGGCCATCGAGTACAAGGAGCGCAACGACCTGGACCGCGGCGTGCGCTCCGACACGGTGGGCGGCCTGTTCGTCGTGCACCACTCGGCGCTCTACACCATGGCGGAGGGCGACAGTCCGGCCGCGGCCACCATCTGGCCGGTGCACGAGGTGGGCCGCAACGCGGACGTCTTCGACGAGCAGGCCGGACGGCTGCTGGCCGCGGGGTCGACGCTGCTGTTCCCGTCCACGCACCTGCACTCGAACGGCATCGATACCCGCGCGCACATCGACGTCGCGTTCAAGTTCCATCCGCGGGGCTACGAGCCGGAGAAGCAGATGGAGCTGCTCTTCGTGGGCAACGGCCCGGACCTCGACATCCGCCCGATGGAGTCCGACCAGCGCGCCGACGCCTACTTCGCGCTGCCGGAGCACGCCAAGATCAGCGTCTTCGAGCCGCACATGCACGCGCCGGGCGTGCGGATGTGCCTGGAGGCGGTCTGGGGCACGACCGTCCAGACGCTCAACTGCGCGGGCTACGACCACAACTGGGTGCGCGTCTACAAGTACGCCGACGACGCGGCGCCGCTGCTGCCGAAGGGCACGATCCTGCACCTGACCGGCTACTTCGACAACTCGCCGACCAACCCGAACGTGGTCGATCCGCGCAACTGGTCCGGCTCGGGCCACCGTTCGGTCGACAACATGTTCATCAACCTGATGCAGGCAATCTACCTCGACGACGAGGAGTTCGCCGCCGCGGTGGCCGAGCGCGAGGCCGCCATCGCGGCCGGCGGCGGCCCCGACATCGGCTGCCTGGTCTGCGGCGTCGACGAGGCGCCGGCCGCGGCCGTGGGCGGCAACAACTGAGGGGCGCGCCATGAGGGTCATCGCCGCGGCCTTCGGGATGCTCCTGCTGGCGTCGCTCGCGCTGCCGGCGGGCGTGCCCGCCCAGCCGTCGTACTCGACGGGACAGACCATCGCGCCCGCCTACGAGGGCTGGGAGCAGAACCCCGACGGCTCCTTCAACCTGGTGTTCGGCTACATGAACCGGAACTGGGAGGAAGTGATCGACGTGCCCGTCGGCCCCGGCAACAGCATCGAGCCGGGCGGCCCGGACCGGGGCCAGCCGACGCACTTCTATCCCCGGCGGAACCGCTTCGTGTTCCGCGTCCGCGTCCCCGCCGACTTCGGCGACCGGGAGCTCGTCTGGACGCTGACGACCAACGGCCGGACCGAGCGGGCCTACGCCACGCTCAAGCGCGACTACTTCATCGACGACCTGGTGATCCAGGCCAACTACGGCGCAGGCGGCGGCGCGGGAACGACCCCGGAGCTGGCCGACAACGCGGCGCCCACCCTCGCGATCGAGGGCGGGGCGACGCGCACCGTGCGCGCCGGCGAGCCGCTGGAGCTGGTCGCCGTGTCGACCGACGACGGCAAGCCCCGCGCCCGGTCGATGCCGGCTTCGAACCCGCGCTTCCCGGGCCGCTTCACGACCGACACCGCCACGGGGCACCGGCTCTCCTGGTTCGTCTACCGCGGCGCCGGCGAGGTGGCCTTCGATCCGCCGCAGACCAAGGTCTGGGAGGACACGCGCGACATCGGCCAGTCGCCCTGGTCGCCCGGCTGGGTGACGCCGCCTGCCCCCGAGGGCGGCCGCTGGGTTGCGCAGGCGACATTCGCCGAGCCCGGCGCCTACGTGCTGCGCGCCATCGCGCACGACGGCGGCCTGGCCACGACGGCCGACCTCGCCGTCACCGTCACGCCGTAGCCGCGGCGTCGCATCCCTTCCCTTCCTGCTGCCGGCCGCCGGCCCCGGGTCCTCCCGGGCGCCGGCGGCCGGACGACCGGCCGCTCCTTTCTCCCAGCCGCGGGCCGGCGTATGATGCTGTGCACCAGCATCGATCCGACGCTCGGAAGGAGCTCTGCAACATGACGAGAACGCTGACGCTGCTCGTGCTCACCGCGGCCTTCGTGCTGCAGGGGGGCGTGGCCGCGCCCCGCGCCCAGGACTGCGAACCGGTGGGCGATGTCGAGTTCATCTGCGGCCAGGTGGGGCCGGAGGACCTCGTGGCGGTGCCCGGCACGCCGTGGGTCCTCGTGTCGAGCTACCCGGAGGGCACGGGGGGGTTGCGGATCGTCGATACGCGCGATCTGAGCTCCACCGTGCTGCTGCCGGCCGCGTCGCCGCGCGAGCGGTTCGACAGCGCCACCTGGGACTCGTGCCCCGGCCCCGCGCCGATCGACAACACGCACGGGCTCTACGTGGCCCCCGGCGGCGGCGCGGTCCGCACGGTGTACGCCGTGCACCACGGCAACCGCGAGTCGGTGGAGGTCTTCGAGCTGGACGTGAGCGCCGCGCCGCCGGCGCTGACCTGGATCGGGTGCGCGGTGGCGCCCGAGCCGCTGAACCTGAACTCCGTGGTCGCGCTGCCGGAGGGCGGCTTCGCGGCGACGAGCTTCCGCAATCTCGGCGCGCCGATTGAGCCGATCATGACGGGCGCGCTCTCGGGCGCCATCTGGGAGTGGCACACCGGGACCGGCTGGGAGATGGTGCCCGGCAGCGAGACGTCCGGGCCGAACGGCATCGAGATCTCGCCCGACGGGCGCTGGTTCTACATCGGCGCCTGGGGCACCCAGACGTTCGTCCGGCTGTCGCGCGGGCAGACGCCCATCCAGCGCGCCGAGGCCGCGGCCGAGTTCCGGATCGACAACCTCCGGATGCAGCGCGACGGCTCGATCCTCGCCACGGGGCAGGGCAGCAAGGGCATGCCGATGAGCACCTCGAACGTGGCCCGGGTCGATCCGCGGACCCTGGAGGTGGAGGAGATCATCCGCCACCCGTACAACGACGCGTTCAGCTCGGGGACCACGGCCATCGAGGTCGGCGACGAGATCTGGGTCGGCTCGGTCCAGGCCGACCGCATCGCCCGCTTCAAGGTGCAGTAGTCATGACGGGGTCACGAATCGGATACGTTCAGCGCGGCGCGGCCGCCGTCGCCATCCTGTCCGCCGCCGTCGCGTCCGGCGCCGCGGCGCAGTCCGCGGACGGCGTCTACACGGCCGCGCAGGCCGCCGCCGGCCGCGCCGTCTACGAGCAGGCGTGCGCCCGCTGCCACCAGTCCAACCTGCAGGGCAGCTTCGAGGCCCCGCCGCTCGCGGGCGAGAGCTTCCTGCGGTTCTGGGGCGATCTGGGCCCGCGCGATCTCTACGAGCGGACCCGCAGCTCGATGCCGCCCGACGAGGACCCGCTGGCGGACGAGGCCTACGTCGACGTCGTGGCGTACCTGCTGCAGGCGAACGGCGCGCCTGCCGGCGACGCCCCGCTGACCGCCACGACGGCGGTGGCCATCGGGACGGTGGCCACCGGAGTGGCTGCCGCCGCGGAGGCGGCGGCCACGCCCCCGCGGGCGGGCAGCGGGTTGCCCCCGACGGCGGGGGCCGGGCTGGCGTCGCCGGCGGCGGAGGCCGGCGTCACGGTGGCCGGCGAGGTCGAGGGCTTCCGGCCGGTCACCGACGCGATGCTGCGGCAGCCGGACGACGGCGACTGGCTCATGATCCGCCGCAACTACGAGGCCTGGAGCTACAGCCCGCTGGCGGAGGTCGACCGCGGCAACGTCGGCGAGCTCGAGCTGGCCTGGATCTGGGCGATGAACGAGGGCGGCTGGAACGCCCCCTCGCCGATCGCCTACGACGGCGTGCTGTACGTGGCGGGCATCGGTCCGGTCGTGCAGGCGCTGGACGCCGCGACGGGCGACCTCATCTGGGAGTACCGGGTGGCGGTCGCGACGAGCGGCTACTCGGGCACCAGCCGCAACCTGGCGATCTACGGCGACCGGCTGCTGCTGGCGACGCCCGACGCGCGCCTGATTGCGCTCGACGCCCGCACGGGCGAGAAGGTGTGGGACACGATCATCGCCGATCAGGCGGACGGGTTCCGCAACACCAGCGGGCCGATCGTGGTGAACGGGACCATCGTGCAGGGGCTGAGCGGTTGCGACCGCTTCACGCGCGAGCGCTGCTTCATCAGCGGCTACGACGCCGTCTCCGGCGAGCGGCGCTGGCGCTTCCACACCGCGGCCGGCTCGGACGAGCCGGGCGGCAACACCTGGGCGGACGTGCCGGACTACCTGCGCGCCGGCGGCGACACGTGGATCACCGGCAGCTACGACCCCGGCCTCGACCTGGTCTACTTCGGCGTGGCGCAGGCCAAGCCGTGGGCGGCGGTCAGCCGCGGGATGACCATGGAGGACACGGGCCTCTTCACCAACTCGACCGTGGCCATCCGGCCCGGAGACGGCACCCTCGACTGGTACTTCCAGCACGTGCCGGCCGAGAGCCTGGACCTCGACGAGGTCTACGAGCGGGTGCTGGTCGACGTGGGCGGCCGCCGGGCCGTCTTCAGCGCCGGCAAGCACGGCATCCTCTGGAAGCTGGACCGCGAGACGGGCGAGTTCCTCGGCTACAAGGAGGCGGTCCACCAGAACGTGTTCGACCGCATCGATGCCGAGACCGGGGAGGTGAGCTACCGCCAGGACATCATCGAAGCGCAGTTCGAGCAGCTCGTGCCGGCGTGTCCCAGCACGGCCGGCGGCAAGAACTGGCATCCGATGAGCTACCACCCGGGATCCGGGCTGCTGATCCTGCCGCTGGCCCAGACCTGCATGGAGATAGCCGTCCGCGAGGTGCCCCTGGAGCTGGGCTCGGGCGGGGTCGGGATGAGCTCGCGGCCGTTCCACGAGATGCCCGGCACCGACGGCAACCTCGGCAAGCTGGCAGCCTTCGACGCCGAGACGCTGGAGGAGGTCTGGAGCGTGGAGCAGCGCCCGACCTTCCTGACCGGCGTGCTGTCGACCGCCGGCGGCCTCGCGTTCGTCGGCGACCTCGACCGCCGCTTCCGCGCGTTCGACGTCGAGACGGGCGAGGAGCTGTGGCGGGCGCGTCTCGGGACGTCCGTGCAGGGCTTTCCGATCACGTTCCGCGCCGGCGGCCGGCAGTACGTCGCGGTGTCGACCGGCCTGGGCGGCGGCAGCCCGCGCCTGGCGCCGCGCGCGCTGGCGCACGACGTCCATCACCCGCAGAGCGGCAACGCGCTGTACGTCTTCGCGCTGCCTGACGACCAGGACTAGGAGTCTGCGCCGTAGAACGGCGCGGACTCCTGCAGGGTTGGTTGGGCGCCGAGCGGAGCCGTCAGGCGACGATTGGCGGGCTAGGCGTCGGCGCCGTTCACGGCGCCGACGCCTGCGGGGTCCGCTCGCGATCCCCGCTCGCCTGTCGTTCGGGAGCCCGCAGCACCCAATCCGGCCTCGCGGGTCGGCCCGGGTGCGGGTCGGGAAACTCCGACCACGCCTGCCTGGCCGCATCGCACGGCGACATCCCTCTCTCGACGTGGTCCGCAAGCGCGACCAGCCGCTTGAGGGTGCAGCGGTTGGCGGCGTAGACACGCGTCACCAGCGTGTAGTAGTTCGTGATGCTCTGCAGGGAATCCCCGCGGCCCCTGGTCAACTCGAGGTGGTGGACCCTGGGCACGTAGTCTGCCAGCCTCCGCAGCTTCGGCAGCCGCGTGCAGAAGGCGGCGTAGTCACGGTCGGTTCGGTTCATCGCTTCTCTCCGAGGGAGGAAGCGGGCCAGGCAGGGCGTTGGTTGACCGGACCCTCAAGGCGGTGTTGGTCGACGATTTCACGACAAACCCGGCGTGCATGAGTGTCAAACACGCTGCCGGCATGAGCGAATGCCACAGTCTAGCGCATCATGAACGATAAAATGGAATCTGCAGGCTCCTGATGGTGACAAGTGAATGACGTCCTGTCGAATCCGCGGCCCGTGCGCGTCTCCCCCGCCCGACACACGGCGGGTCCGGCGCGAGGAGCCATGTGTCTGCCGCCGCACCCAGGTCGCGCCCCGCCTTGCCGGATTTGTGTACTTTTTTTGTGTGTATATTTGCTCGGATGCCCGGCCGTCGCTGCACGGTATCCATGGTCGTCTGTCTGCTGGTCATGGTCATCGGGCCTGCCGGCGCCGCGAGTGCCGGGGGCGTCGGCGCGGTGACCGGCCGCGTCACGGACGAGACCGGCGGCGTGCTGCCGAGCGTGGTCGTCGACCTCGATGCCGGGGAGTACGCGTTGACCGCCGTCACCGGTCCGACCGGGGAGTACCGCATCGACGGGGTCTCGCCGGGGCCGGCGGCGCTCACGTTCCGGCTGGTGAACTTCTCGATTGCCCGGCGGCAGGTGGCCATTCAGGCCGGCGAGACGCTGGAGGTCGACGTCACGCTGACGTTGTCGTTGACCGCCGACGTGGTGGTGACCGGCACGGGCACGTTCCGCAACGTCGCGGACCTGGAGAACCCTCGGGAGAGCCTGGTGGGCATCGCCACGGCTGCCAGCGTCGGCGCCGTGACGGCGGCGCAGCTCATGGCGCGGCCCATCATGCGGCCGGGCGAGGCGCTGGAGGCGGTGCCCGGGCTGGTCGTCAGCCAGCACAGCGGCGAGGGCAAGGCCAACCAGTACTACCTGCGCGGGTTCAACCTCGACCACGGCTCCGACTTCGCCACGACGCTGGCCGGCGTGCCGCTCAACATGCCCGCCGGCGCCCACGCCAACGGTTACCTGGACGCCAACCTGATCATTCCGGAGCTGGTCAGCGGCGTGCAGTTCAAGAAGGGGCCCTACTTTGCCGAGGACGGCGACTTCTCGGCGGCCGGCTCGGCCAACATCAACTACGTCAACGTTCTCGACCGCCCCATCGTGAACGTCAGCGCGGGCGGCCAGGGCTGGGGCCGGGTGCTCGGCGCCGCCTCGCCGGAGGTCGCGGGCGGCCACCTGCTGGTGGGGCTCGACCTCTCGCGCAACGACGGGCCGTGGGAGCGGCCGGATGACCTGCGGAAAGCGAACGGCATCGTGCGCTACAGCCGGGGCGGCGCGCGCAACGGCTTCTCGATCACCGGCATGGGGTACACGGCCGACTGGAACGCGACGGACCAGGTGCCGCTGCGGGCGATCGAGTCGGGCCTGATCTCCCGCTTCGGCAGCATCGATCCGACCGACGCCGGCCGCACCTACCAGCACAGCATTGCGTTCGACTGGCTGCGCTCGACGGGCGACCGCGCGCTGCGCGTGACGGCCTACGGCATGCGTTACGGGCTGAACCTGGTCCAGAACTTCACGTATTTCCTGGACAATCCGGTCGACGGCGATCAGTTCGAGCAGGAGGATCGGCGGACCGCGGCGGGCGGCAAGGTGAGCTACCGGCGCTTGGGCCGCTTCCTGGACCGGCCCGTCGAGTCGCTGGCGGGCGTGCAGCTCCGCCACGACCATGCCGGCGGGATCGGCCTCTACGACACGGTGGCGGCCCGCCGCACGAACGCCGTCCGTGCGGACGTGCTGCGGCAGACGTCCGGCGGCCTGTTCGCGCAGAGCGAGATCGAGTGGAGCCCGGTCCTGCGGACGACGCTCGGGTTGCGGGGCGACCTGTACGGTTTCGATGTCACCGCCATCGACCCCCGCAACTCGGGCAGCGGCTTCGACAGCATCGTCAGCCCGAAGGTGACAGCCGTACTGGGCCCCTGGGCCGGTACCGAGTTCTACGTCAACTGGGGCCGCGGGTTCCACAGCAACGACGTGCGGGGGGCGGTGCTGACGGTCGATCCGCGCACCGGCCGGCGCGTCGATTCACTGACGCCGCTGGTGGCCGCGCGGGGCGCCGAGGTGGGCCTGCGGTCGGTGCGCATCCGTGGCCTGCAGTCGACGGTGGCGCTATGGTACGTCGGCTTCGACTCGGAGCTGCTCTTCCTCGGCGACTCCGGCATCACCGAGGCGAGCCGGCCCAGCCGGCGCTACGGCCTCGAGTGGGTCAACTACCTGCGGCTCGCGCCCTGGATGACCGCCGAGGCCGAGCTGTCGTTCACCAATGCGCGATTCACCGACGAGGATCCGGCCGGCCCGTTCATTCCCGGCGCGCTGGATCGGGTCGTAGCGGCCGCCCTGACGGTCGCGCCCGCCCGGCGCGTCTTCGGCAGCGTCCGCGTCCGCCACTTCGGTCCCCGGCCCCTGATCGAGGACGCGAGCGTGCGGTCCGAGTCGACCACCATCTGGAACGGCGAGATCGGGGTGACCCTCAACGAGCTCATGCGCGTCTCGGTCGAGGGCTACAACCTGTTCAACTCGACGGTGGCCGACATCGACTACTTCTACGCGTCGCGGCTGCCCGGCGAGCCGCTCGACGGCGTGGCCGACATCCACACGCATCCGTCCATTCCCCGGACGGCGCGCGTCAGCCTGCATTTCGCCTTCTAGCTCTGGATCTAGAGGAGCAGCGTCCCGACGGCGCCCCGTCTACGGGCGGTGCGGAGCGGATGAAGGCAGCCGAGAGGGCCTTGTCGGGTGCCGGCCGGGACCCGGGTTCGCTCTCGTGTAGCAAACCCCTGTTACTCAGCCTGTCATGAACGCTCTGGCACGGCTGTGGACGCTCGTCACGGACCACATGCGCTATTCCGGCAGGGCGAAGACGAACAGGTTGTTGCCCGCGCTCGGGCGCAGCTCCGGCGTCAGGGGCGCGAAGTGCACCACGGTCCGCGACGTGCCGGTGCTGACCGCGACATGCTGTCGGCCGTCGACGGCGAAGGTAATCGGAAACCCGGTGATCGGCGAGCCCAGGTTCACCTCCCACAGCACGTCCCCGCTCGTCGCGTCCAGGGCGCGGAACCGCCCGTTCAGGTCGCCGCCGAACACGAGTCCGCCGGCTGTCGCAACGAGCGACGTGGTGGCGGCCCGCTGCTCGTACTTCCAGATGAGCTCGCCGGTCTCGGGGGAGATGGCCTGGACGGTGCCGAGCTGGTCGGTGCCCGGCGCGAGCTCGTTGCGGACGGCAAGCGCGTAGAGCGAGGAGGCGACGTCGTCGGTGCTGTCCATCGCCATCATCCGCGCGCAGGCGTTGCGCAACGGGAAGTACATCAGCCCGGTCTGCGGGCTGTAGGCGCCCGTCTCCCAATCCTTGCCGCCGACCAGCGTCGGGCAGGCCAGCACCGTCTGCCCCCGGGCCGTGAAGACGACCTCCGAATTCTCCGTGACCGCGCCCGTGGCGCCGTCGATGTCGCTGACCACGTTCTGCGTGACCGTCGGCGTCGCCCACAGGAACTCGCCGGTCTCGCGGTCGAGGGTGTAGACGATGCCGGTCTTGCCCGGAATGCCGGTCACGACCTTGCGGACCTCGCCGGGTCGCAGCCGCGGATTGATCCAGCGCACCGCCCCCGGATCCGGTGCGACGGCGGTGTCGAGCAGCAGGCGCTCGAACGGGTGATCGAGGTCCCAGTGGTCGTTCAGATGCTGGTAGTACCAGGCGATCTCGCCCGTGTCGGCGTCGAGCGCCAGCGTCGAGTTGTGGTACAGGTGCTTCCTGTCGACGCCCCCGAGCATGAACTTCGGCGCGGGCGACGTCACCGACGTGCCGATGTAGATGAGGTTCAGGGCCGGGTCGTAGCTGGGCACCATCCATGCGCCCACGTGCTTGCGCTCCTCGTAGGGCACGCCGCCCCAGGTCTCGTCGCCCGGCTCGCCGGGCGCGGGAATGGTGCGCGTCCGCCACAGCTCCGCGCCGGTCCTGGCGTCGTGGGCGGTGATGACGCACGCCTCGGGACCACCTGCCGGGGTGCAGCTCCGCCCCGAGATGATCCTGCCGCCGGCGATGATGGGTCCGGAGGTCTGATTGGCGGGATGCGTGCGGTAGTCGAGAATCTGCGTCTCCCAGGCCAGGCGGCCGGTCGCGGCGTTGAGGGCGAAGACGTGGTCGTCGACGCTGGTGTCGATGATGAGGTCGTCGTAGATGGCGAGGTTGCGGTTGATCTCGGCGAGGACGGTGATGAGGAACCCGTCCACGTCCTCGGGGAGCGGCCGCCGGTACTCCCACAGCAGATCGCCGCTGGCGGCGTCGAGCGCCTGGATGACGTCCCTGGGGTTGGGAAAGTACATGACGCCGTCACGGACCAGCGGCGTGCCCTGCTGGAGGCCCGGGCCGAGGGCCCGCGTCCAGACCATCCGCAGGTCGCCCACGTTGTCGCGATCGATCTGGTCGAGCGGGCTGTAGCCCCAACTGTCCAGCGTCCGCCGCCACATGAGCCAGTCGGCCGGATCGGGGTCCTGCAGCTCCGCGTCGGTCACCGGGACGAACCGGCCGCCCGGTTGCGCCAACGCCTGGCTTCCGGACATCACGAGACACGCCACGAGCGCCCAACGGATTGCAGACATGTGCCCTCGTTTCCAGATGGGGCTGCGCCCCAAACCCCCGGCAGGCGCTGGCGGGACCCTGCTAGCGCCCTGCTTCCTCCTGCGCGCGCGCGCCGGCCAGCATGTTGACCATCCCGTAGTTGCCCTCGTGGCAGGCGTATTCGAAGATGCGCCCGTCCGTGCGCCGCATGGGGATGCGCGCGGTCCAGGGGCTGGTCCACAGGCGCGGATCCTCGGCCGTGAACTCGTAGACGAGCCCGTCGGGTCCGACGCGCGTGAAGCGCTCGGTCAGGCGCAGGTTCGCGCTCGAGCCCTCGAAGTGCGTCTCGCCCAGGAAGTTGGTGGTCTCGACCACCAGCGTGTCGCCCTCCCAGCGCCCCCGCGAGTCGCCAATCCACTGGCGGATCCTGCCCGGCAGGTGCGGCCGCCCGTCCATCGCGACGATCCGGGCGCTGTTGATCATCTCGTTGAAGATCACCACCCGGTCGGCCGTTTGGAAGAGCTGCACGCTGTTGTTGTAGGCGCTGGGAATCATCGGCGGCCCCGAGTTGAAGCCCATGAGGCAGCGCTCGGCGAGCGGGCGATCCTCCGGGCCGGCGGGCGGCGTTCCGGAGAAGGCGTCGCCGTACCCGCCGGGGCGGTCCACGCCGGGGATCCACGGAATCCGCCCGTCGGGCGGATCGACGACCAGCGACGTGCGGTTGTCGGCGGTCAGGCTGGTCCCGAAGTCCATCCAGAACTGGTTGTAGCCGTGCTCGATGTCGCTGTCGAGGCCGAACCGCCCTTCCGGGTTGGAGCGGTCGTCCCAGTTGGTGGCGGCCAGCCCCTCGACGAACACGGCGGCCTCCTCGGCGGTGAGGAACTCCTTGCCGGCGAGCTCTGCGGGCCGCTCCATGGGCGTCAGCGAGCGGAAGTCCCAGACGCCCTGCAGGTCGGGATCGCCCCACGCCGTGCGCGGCGGCGCCCCGGCCCCGGGCGCCGGCTGCGCGGCGGCGGAGACGCAGGCGAGCAGCACGAAGGCGACGGACGACGGCAGCCAGACGGATCGATTGCGCATCACGGCCTCCCTGCAGCTAGTTTGTGTCGCCGCGGTTCGCGGGCACCTCGAACACCCACAGGGTGGCGGCCCGATCCGTCGGATTGCGGATCTCGGGCGCCATCACGGAGTAGGCGCCGGTCAGATAGCCGCCGGCGCCGGATATCGCGGCCACGTACTGCCGCCCGCCCGCCGCGAAGCTGATGGGCGGCGCGTTCGGCACGTCGTTCAGGCGCGTGGCCCACAGGCGCTCGCCGGTGGCGGCGTCGTACGCGCTGAGGCGCCGGTCGAGCGAGCCGGCGAACAGCAGTCCGCCCGCCGTGACGAGGGCGCCGGTGGTCTGCGGGGCGCGCTGGCGGGCGATCCAGACGGTTTCCTGCGTCTCCAGGTTGACGGCCTCGACGCGCCCGTAGTTGCCGTCGCTCTCGGGCCGCGGCCGCACCGTCCAGCGCACGCCCGTCGACAGGCTGCCGCGCTCGCCCTCGGCGACCGGCACCATGTCCATGCAGGCCTCGATGATCGGCACGTAGACGATCTTCGTCCGCGGGTCGTAGGCCGTGGGCGCCCAGCTCCGGCCGCCGCCGACGTGCGGGCAGACCATCTTCGTCTCGCCGTCGCCCGGAATCAGCCGCGGGTCGACGATCTTCTCGCCGGTGGTCGGATTGATGGCCGTGATGCCGTTCTGCAGCCCGAGGTCGATCGACGAGACGTAGCGCCCGGTCTCCGTCTCGACGATGTCGAAGATGGCCTGCTTGCCGGCGGTCACGACCACGCTGGTCGGGACGCCGCGGACGGGCAGCTCGACGACCTGCCGCTCGAACGCCCAGTCGAGGTCCCACTGGCCGTTCGCCTGGTGCTGGAAGTGCCACGCCAGCTCGCCGGTGGCGGGGCTGAGCGCGAGCGTGGTGTCCAGGTACAGGCCGTCGTTCGTGATGCCCTCCTGGTGCACCGGGTTGCGCAGGGGGGCGGTGTCGTACGTGTTGCCGGGCCCGAAGAAGGCGAGGTTGTGGACCGGGTCGTAGCTGCCCGGAATCCAGACCGAGCCCCCGTTGCGCTTCTCGTACGGCAGGCCGTTCCAACTGTTGCCGCCGGGCGCGTCCGGCGGCGGGATGGTGTGGAAGCGCCAGCGCTCCGCCCCCGTCTCGGCGTCGAGCCCGATGATGTGGTTGCCGCCCTCGGCGCGGCCGGTCGTGCCCACCATGACCGTGCCGTCCGCCACGAGCGTGCCCCCGGTCATGCGCGTGCGGGCCCCGGGCTGGCCGACCGCCGTCTCCCAGACGACCGTGCCGGTCCGCACGTCGAGGGCCACGACGTGCAGGTCGGACGTCGGCACGTAGAGCCGCTCGCCGTAGATCGAGAGGCCGCGCTTGAGGCTCGGCGCGACGTCCCGCGGCAGGCGCCGCACGTACTCCCACAGCAGATCGCCGCTGGCGGCGTCCAGCGCGTGCACCTCGTCGCCGTAGCCGTGCACGAACAGGACGCCGTCGTGCGCGACGGGCGTCGACTCGTTCGGGCCGCCCGGCAGCGCCCACGACCAGGCCAGGCGCAGGTCGTCGACGTTCGTCCTGTCGATCGCGTCGAGCGGGCTGTAGCCGGCCGCGTCGTAGGTGCGGCGCCACAGCAGCCAGTCGCCGGGGTCGGGGTCCCGCAGCATGGCGTCGGTCACCGGGCGGATGCCGTCGAGCGGGTTGCGGCGCACCGGCACGGGCGGCAGGACGACGCCCGCCGAGAGGCCGCCGCCCTGCGAGCGCCAGCCGGGCGCCAGCGCCGCCAGCACGTCGATGTCGGCGGGCAGCTCGTCCGAGCCGGGCTCGACGCCGTTCTCCTGCAGCAGGAAGGCCATGAGCGCGACGTAGGTCTCGGTGCCGAGCGACCCCGGGCGGTCCTGCGGCATCGTCGACTCGGTCTCGGTGTAGAGCGCCTCGACCGAGCGCACGCGCCACTTCTCGCGGAACACGATGCCCCGCAGCGGCGGCGCGAACGGGCCGTCGTCGAGATTCTCGCCGTGGCAGGACGCGCAGTGCTGCCGGTAGGCGGCGAGCCCGGCGTCGGCCTGGTCGACGGTGTACGTGGCCGGCTCCCGCTCGGGCTGCTGGGCCGCGGCCGCGGGGGCCGACAGGTCGAGCGCGCCGAGCCAGACGGCCGTTCCCGCCAGGACTCCGACCGCGGTGCGCCAACGCTGAATCGATCGACGACTGGGTATCATGAGCGCCTCTTTTCAGGAAGTACGGCGATTATATGACCAATTCCGGGTGTACGATGCCTGCCGGGAGGTTCCAGATGATCCGTGCATCGCTGCGCGCGCTCGGCGTGCCGGGCGCCCTGATCGCGGCCGTTGTCCTCGCGCCCGGGCAGGCGGACGGCCAGCCGCCCGCGCCCCGGCCGGCCGCGGACCCCGCGGCGCTGCCGCGCACGCCCGACGGCCAGCCGGACATTCAGGGGGTGTGGGTCAACTTCGACCGCACGCCGCTGGAGGTGCCGACCGACGAGGACCCGGAGCGTCTGGAGGCGCTCGAGCACTGGTTCCCGGGGCTCGAGGTGACGCCGCAGGGGCTGCGCGGCATCACCGGGCCGAACCCCGGCGGGCTGGCCAGCTTCCTGGGCGAGGGGGACGGCGAAGGGCACTCGTCGAAGCGCAGCGCGCTGAGGCGCTCGCTGGTGGTCGACCCGCCGACCGGCCGCGTCCCGGTGCTGCCGGAGGCGGAGCGGCGGAAGCGGCACAACCTGATTCACCTGACCGACTCCTACACCTATCACACGCCGTGGGAGCGCTGCATCACGCGCGGCGTGCCGGGCGGCATGTTCCCCGCCGGGTACAACAACGCGTACCGCATCCTGCAGACGCCGGACCACGTGGTGATCCTGTACGAGATGATCCACGAGCCGCGCGTCATCCCGCTCGGCGGCCGGCCGCCCCTGGACGACGCGGTCCGGCGGTGGAACGGCGACTCGCGCGGCCGCTGGGAAGGCAGCACGCTCGTCGTGGAGGTGGCGAACTACCGCGCCTCGCAGGTCGGGACGATCGCCACCGGCATCTCCACCACCGCCACCCTCAAGGCGATTCCGCAGAGCGCCGGCATGCGCGTGGTCGAGCGCTTCACGCTCGTCGAGCCGGGCCGCATGCGCTACGACGTGACCATCGAGGATCCCGAGGTGTACGCCGCGCCCTGGACGGCGTCCATGCCGCTGCACCGGGACGACGAGTACGACATGTACGAGTACGCCTGCCACGAGGGCAACTACGGCCTGCCGAACAGCCTGAGCGGCGCACGGGCGAAGGGCGAGTAGCGCCGATCCGGCGCGCCGTCCCCTGGTTCAGTCGCGGAGACGAGCATTGGCGCCCGTCTTTTACCACGCCGGCCGATTTCCGCCTGAGGAGCGCCTCGATTGGGGCAGGCTGATTCCGTTCATCGGCCCTGCGGCCGCGGCTGTGGCGCGCTATGACGGGATGCTTGCCGCGGTGCCGAGCCCAGACATTCTGGTGGCGCCGTTGACCACCCGCGAAGCGGTGCTTTCCTCGCGCATCGAGGGTACCGTGGCCACGAAGTGCCTTGACGTTCACCCGTGCCACACAATGCGGCTTGTCAGTCACTTTCTGTGAAAAATGACTGACAAGGTGCCTTGGTGTTCATACGTGACCGGCAAACCCCGGGCACGGCTGTTTTCGAAAAACGGGGTTTTCGAGAACAAGACGACGCGCCGCGCGGAAGGCTGTTCCGCTACGGACGGGCCCGGCGAACAGCCCCGCCCGACCCGCGCCGCCCTGCTATCATACGAGGCATGGTGGCCGGCTGGTTTGCAGCGGGCGCGGCGCTCTGCGGGTTGGGCGTCGTGCTGGGGGCGTTCGGCGCGCACGGGCTGCGGGCGCGGGTGACGCCGGATATGCTCGCCGTGTTCGAGACCGGCGTGCGCTACCACCTGATCCACGCGCTGGGGCTGCTGGCGGTCGCCTGGGCGGCGTCGCGGTGGCCCTCCGCATGGGTGGGCGCGGCCGGGTGGCTCTTCGTGGCCGGCATCGTCATCTTCTCCGGCAGCCTGTACCTGCTGGTGATGACCGGCACCCGCTGGCTGGGGGCGATCACCCCCATCGGCGGGCTGTGCCTCATCGCCGGCTGGGCGGTGCTCGCCGTCGGCGCGCTGCGGGCCGGGCCCTGAAGGCCGACTGCTGGACGGGCCACCGACACAATCGCAACGGTGGCCCGTCCCCCTTCAGTACCACGGGCTGATCATGAAGTCGTTGTAGACGACCCGCGCGCGGTGGGCGAGCTTCTCCGCGGTGCCGCTGTCCACCGCCTCCAGGTTGCGCAGGCTGATCACCCCGTCCTCGGCGCCGTGCACGACCTCGACGACCTCCGCCGCCGCGGGAAACTCCCGCCGCAACGCGCTCTCCACGAGCGCCGCGAGCTGCTCGGGGCGCTTCGCGGGGCTGTGCGGATCGAGCCTGAACTCGACCGCGGGCCGCACTTCCGCCGGGGCCTGCTCTTCCGCCGGCTCCGCCGCGGCCGGCCGGGATTCGTCGCCCACCGCGCGGCCTAGCGTCCGTCCCCGCCGGCCGCCGCGGCGCGCTCCGCGGCACGGGCGCCGGCCAGGATGCCCTCCATCGAGTAGTTCCCCTCGTGGCAGGCGTACTCGAAGATGGAGCGCCGGTCCGCGATGCGCGTCATCGGCCGCGCCACCGTCCACGGCCGCGTGAAGGTGTGCGGATCGTCGATGGTGAACCGGTAGTCGATCGTGTCCGCGTCGACGCGCGTGTACCGCTCGGTCAGGTGCAGCGTGTCGCGCGAGCCCCAGGAGCTCGTCTTGGGGCCGAAGTTGGTCGTCACCACCACCAGCGTGTCGCCCTCCCAGTGGCCGCGCGAGTCGCCCATCCACAACCGGATCGACCCGGGCACATGGGGGCGCCCGTCGAGCGGGATGATGCGCGCCTCGTGGATGAGTTCCTGGAAGACGATGACGTAGCCGGGCGCCTGGAAGATCTGGTAGTTGCTGCTGTACCAGCTCCCGATGCCGTTCCACCCGCGCGAGATGCAGCGGGTCCACGGCGAGAGGTCCTCGTAGGTGTCGGGCGAGTTCGAGGGGCCGCGCGTGCTGCGGTCCGCGCGCTCGGCCGCAATGCGCGCCGCGCCCTCGGCCGACAGCGGCGGAATCCGCCCGTCGGCCGGATCGACGATCAGCGACGTGCGCGTGAGCGGCGTGCCGATGTCGCGCCAGAACGCGTTGTAGTTGCCCACGCTGCCCTCCCGGGGCGGCAGATCGAAGGCCGCCCGGTTGGCGGTCTCGATCGTTTCCGCCTCGTTCGCGCTCAGCGACCCGCGTCCGGCCAGCGGCCCGTCGAGCGGCCGCTCGAGCGGCGTGGACGTCTGGCTGTTCCACTGTCCCTGCAAGTCGGGGTCGCCCCACGGCGTACGGGGGGCTGCCCACTCGGAGCCGGCCTGGCCCGCCGCGGGGAGCGGGGCCAGGATTGCCGCCAGCACGACCGCCGCCACTCCATTGCGCATAGCCGACCTCCTCGATCTTGGATCCACGGTCGCGATTATACGGCCGAACCGGCCCCGGAACGGCCGATTTGGTCAGCCTTGCCCGGCTGGCGTATCGTTGGGGGCACGATGCCTGTGCTGCGCAAGTGGCTGATTCTCGTCCATCGCTACCTGGGGATTCCGCTGAGCCTGCTGTTCGTGGTCTGGTTCGCGTCCGGCATCGTCATGATGTACACGGGCGACATGCCGCGGCTCACCCCCGAGCTGCGGCTCGAGCGGCTGGCGGACCTCGACCTGGCCGGCGTGCGGCTGACGCCCGCGGAGGCGGTGGACCGCGCGGGTGTCTGGCGCTGGCCCGGCCGGGCCGCGCTGCTCACCGTCATGGATCGGCCCGCCTACCGCTTCGACGGAGCGACCGTCTTCGCCGACACCGGCGAGCTGCTCGGGCCGGTCGGCGCCGCGCAGGCCCGCACCATCGCCAGCCGCTTCAGCGGCCGGCCGGAGCAGCAGATACGGTACGCGGGCACGCTGACCCGGCCCGATCAGTGGACGCTGACCTACGGCCGCTCGATGCCGCTCCACAAGTTCGAGGTCGACGACGGGGCCGGCACCGAGCTCTACGTCTCGCCGGACAGCGCCGAGGTCGCCATGCTGACCACGCGCCGCAGCCGGGCCCTGGCCTGGATGGGCGCCATCCCGCACTGGTTCTATTTCGCGGCGCTGCGGCTCGACCAGCCGCTGTGGTCGCGGATCGTCGTCTGGAGCGCGACGCTGGGCTGCGTGCTGGCCGTCATCGGCCTGCTGCTCGGCGTGACGCAGTTCCGCTGGCGGCGGCCGGCGGACGCGGGAGCGGGGGGCGGCGCCGGCGCCCGCATCCCCTACACCGGCTGGATGCGGTGGCACTACGTGACCGGCGTCGTCTTCGGCGTGGTCACGCTGACCTGGGTGTTCAGCGGGCTGCTGTCGATGGAGCCGTACGCCTGGACCAACGCCCGCGGGCTGGAGCTGCCGCGCGACACGTTCACGGGCGGGCCGATCGACCTGGCGCGGTTCCCGGCGTTCGATGCCGCCGCCTGGGACCGGTTGACCGCGGGGCGCGGCGTGCGCGAGGTGGAGCTGCGCCGCATTCAGGACGATCCGTACTACGTCGTCCGCCTGGCCCCGCCGCCGGCCGCGACAGCCGGCCGGGCGGAACGCCTGCACCAGCCGTACTACGTCACGGGCCGCGCGGAGCGCGACCGGCTGCTGGTCGCAGCCGACACGCTCGCCGTTCGCGAGCGCGGCTTCAGCGTGGACTCGCTCCTGGCGCGCCTCACGGCGGCGGTGCCCGAGACGCCGGTCGTCGAGGCGGTGCTGCTCGACGACTACGACTCGTACTACTACTCGCGCGGCCGCCAGACGCCGCTGCCCGTCCTGCGGGTGAAGCTCGCCGACCCGGGCGAGACGTGGCTCTACGTCGATCCGGGGCTGAGCCGCGTGCTGGCCAGCGTCCACCGCCTGAACCGCGTCGAGCGCTGGCTGTTCAACGGCCTGCACAGCCTGGACTTCGCCTTCTGGCACGACCGGCGCCCGCTGTGGGACATCGGCGTCATCGCGCTGAGCCTGGGCGGGCTCGCGAGCAGCGGCATCGGGCTGTGGGTGGGGCTGAGGCGGATGCGGCGGGCGCTGGGGCGGATGCTCCCGGCCCGCGCCGCGGCGGAAGCGCGCCGCACCGTCCCCTCGTGAGCCCGAGAGGACGGCGCGGCCGCGGAGTGCTTCCCGAGGTTGCTACCTGGAGCCCGCAGGCATCTCGTCGGCCACGGCGCCGGCGAGGATGTTGTAGAGGCCGTAGTTGCCTTCGTGGCAGGCGTACTCGTACACCGGCTGGTCGTTCAACTGCATGGGAACCGAGAAGGTCCACGCAGTCGTCCACACGGTCGGATCGTCGACGGTCACGTCGTACTGCAGGATATTCTCGTTCACCCGCGTGAGGCGCTCGACCAGCGTGAGGTGCTCCGACGTCGCCCCGCGCTGGAAGTTGGTCTCGCGCAGGAAGTTCCGGGTCTCCACCACCAGCGTGTCACCGTCCCAGTAGCCGCGCGAGTCGCCCGTCCACTGCCGGATGTCGGAGTCGAGATGCGGCCGCCCGTCGAGCGGCACGAAGCGCGCCTTGTGGTTCATCTCGGCGTACAGCACGACCATGTCCTCGGTCTGCAGCACCTGGACGTTGTTGTTGTACGCGCTGGGCGCCATCGGGGGGCCCGAGTTGAACCCGAGGATGCACCGCACCTGCAGCCCGCCGGGACCGAGATCCTCGACGAACCCGCCCGGCGTCGGCTCATGGCCGCCCACCCCGGCGCGCGCCGCGCGCGCCGCCGCCTGCCGCTCCATGGCGGCCGCGGTCAGGGGCGGAATGCGCCCGTTGGGCGGATCCACGATCAGCGAGGTCCGCTCGGTGGTGACCGACGTGCCCTCGTCGAACCAGAAGTCGTTGTACGGCACGACCCGGTCCGACGTGTCGGCATCGCGGCTCCGCTGGCGAATCGTCTCCTCCGAGAACTCCGCCGCCTCCTCCGCCGTGAAGATCTCGGCCTGATCCGAAGGCCGCTCCATCGGCGTGAGGCTGCGGAAATCCCACACGCCCTGCAGGTCCGGCGCGCCCCACGGCGTGCGCGGCACCTCCTGGGCGCCGGCCACCATGGGCGCGAGCACCCCGACCGCCAAGACGGCCACCAAGACTGTCAGCAACCGATGATTCATCCATTCACCTCCTGGAAAACCCGCCCATTGTATACCCGCGGCGGCCCGTTCGCGTAGCGGATCGCCCCGCGACGCGGCCGGGGGCCGCTCAGCGCGCGGCCTGTCCGGGTCGCAGCGGCTGCTGCGGCCGGCGCGGCTCGTCGGGGTAGAGCTGCGCCACGTACTGCTCGTAGCCGTTGAAGATCGGCGTCAGGAAGCGGTCCTCCGTGTCGAGCCAGTACGAGGTGTTCTGCGGCCAGCGCGGGTGCGGGACGTTCGGGTTCACGTTCGACAGGAAGCCGTACTCGTGCGGCTGCTCCGCCTGCCAGAACGTGGGCGGCCGGTCGCGCACCAGCTCGATCCTCACGATGGACTTGGGGCTCTTGTAGCCGTATTTCCACGGCACGATGATGCGCACGGGCGCGCCGTGCTGCCGGAGCAGCGGCTCGCCGTACACGCCCGTCACCACCAGCACGAGCTCGTTCATGGCCTCGTCGAGGCGCAGCCCCTCGTGATACGGCCAGGGGTACCAGCCCGCGGTCCGCACGCCGGGCATCTGGTCGCGGGCGACGATGGTCTCGAAGCGGACGTAGCGCGCGGCGCCGGTGGGCTCGACGCGCTCGAGCAGCCGGCTCAGCGGGAAGCCCGACCACGGGACGTTCATGGCCCAGCGCTCGACGCAGCGGAAGTGGTACAGGCGCTCCTCGTGGTCGAAGGCGAACAGATCGTCGAGGTCGAGCGTCTGCGGGCGCCGGCACTCGCCGCCGATCTCCACCCGCCAGGGCTCGACCTCGAAGTCGCCGCAGAACTGCCAGACGGGGCCGCCGCGGCCCGCGAGGAACTCGTAGAAGTTGTTGTGCGCGGCGGCGACGTCGCGCGGCGTCGCCGCCCGCGTGTCGGTGAGGCCGCTCGACTGGCCGAGGATGGGCACGGCGTTGGCGATGCGGCGGGGGAGCGCGTAGTCCGCGTTGCGCTCCGCCGGGAAGACGTCGGGCCGCTGGAACGGGACGTCCAGCAGCTCCGCCTGCGGCGTCCGGGCCCCGCTCGCGGCCGCCGCCCGCAACGCCCCCGGGGCGGCCAGCAGGCCGCCGCCGAGGGCGGCGAGGAAGCGCCGCCGGTTGAAGAAGACCTCGGGCGGCGTGATCCGCTGCGACGGGACGTTCGCCCGGTATCGCGAGCTCATGAGCCTGCGCGGAGCACGCGTCAGCGCAGCGGGTCGCGGTTCTCCCCGTCGAACGCCGAGCCGCAGCCCGCCGTGCACAGGGTCGCGGGGTCCGGCCCCTCGCCCGCCGCGAACGCCCGTTCCTCGACGCGCGCTCCCGCGAGCAGCCCCGGCAGCCCGTAGTTGCCCTCGTGGCAGCGCGGCTCCTTGTAGACCCGGTTCGCCTCGTTGCTCTGCAGGCTGAGCTCGAGCGCCACGGTCCACGGCTGCGTCCACGTGGTCGGATCGTTCATCGTGACCAGGTAGTCGAGCGTGTGGGCATCGCGCCGCGTCCAGCGCTCGACGAGGTGCAGGTTCTCGCGCGAGCCCTGGTAGTCGGTCTTCGGGCTGAAGTTGGTGACGTCGACGACCAGCGTGTCGCCTTCCCACCGGCCGCGCGAGTCTCCCCACCACTGGCGGACGTCCGACGGCAGATGCGGCCGGTCGGTCACGGGAATGATGCGCTGCCAGCCCTGTCCCTGCCCGGTGTCGTAGAAGATCGACACCGTGTCGGGCGACTGCACGACCTGCAGGAAGTAGCCGGCCGCCCCGCCGAAATCGGGCAGGCGGGCGGACAGGCAGCGCTCGCCCAGGCCCCGGTCCTCCGGATTGTCCGAACGATTGAAGGCGCTGGTCGGGTAGGACGGCGGCGGCTCGGCCCGCCGCGGCGACGGCGGCCCGTACTGCCCGCCCGCGCAGCCCGGCATGTCGTTCTTGCAGACGTCGGTCGCCTGCAGCAGATCGAGCTGATACCGGCGGAACGCAGCGCGCCGCGCCTGCGCCTCCGCCGTGAAGGGCGGAATGCGCCCGTCCGGCGGATCGATGATGAGCGACGTCCGGCTGCCGGTGTGCTTGTGCGTCAGGAAGATGGTCCGGTTGTAGGCGCCGCCGACGTCCTGCTCGCTGCCTGCCTCCGAGCGCGGGTCGAGGGCCAGCAGCGCGGCCCGCTCCCGATCGAGCGCCGCCCGTTCCTCCTCCGTGAACTCGGCCTGGCCCGCGAACCGCGCCGGCCGCTGCAGGGGAATCGCGTAGTCCGTGGTCCAGATGCCCTGCAGGTCGGGGTCGCCCCAGGCCGTCTTGCCTGCCGGGCCGGCCTCGGGCTGCTCCTGGGCCCCCGGGGCCACCATCAGCAGGGCTGCCACCGCCAGGGTCGCCGCCGCGACGCCGAGCGTCTCGATGACTCGTCGGGTCATGATCATCCTCACGGGAGTTGCGGGTTCACGGAAACCGGATCGCATGGGCCTTGATACACCCGTGCCCGGGCGAAGTCAAGCCCCAGGCCGCCCGCGGCGGCCGCAGGTAGGATAGCAGCCCACGGGTTGCTAACATGGGGCGGCGGCCGCGTCCGGCCGCCGGAGGACGAGCATGAACAGACCGACCGCGTTTCTCGCCGCCCTGCTGCTCCTCGTCGCGCCGCCCGCGCCCGGCGCGCAGCAGGATGCCCCGGAGGCCGAGCCGTTCGCGGCCGAAGGCATCCCCGCCGTCCCGCTCCCGGACGGCCCGCGCACGTACGACACGGCCACCGGGCAGCGGATCCGGATGGTCGTCGTCGCCGGCGGACTGACCTACCCCTGGGGACTGGCGTTCCTGCCGGACGGGAGCGCGCTGGTGACCGAGCGTCTCGGCACGCTGCGGCGGATCGGCGCCGCGGGGCTCGACCCGCGGCCGCTCGCGGGCGTGCCCGACGTGTACACCGAGGCGCCGCTGGCGGGGCTGATGGACGTCGCGGTGCACCCCGCGTTCAGCGAGAACCGGTTCGTCTACCTGACCTACTCGAAGCCGACGGAGGGCGGCTCGCGGATCGCGCTGGCCCGCGGCCGCTTCGAGGGTGCGGCGCTGTCGGAGGTCCGCGACCTGTTCGTGTCCGAGGGCACCACCGCGGGCGGCGCGGCCCGGCTGGCGTTCGCGCCCGACGGGATGCTCTACATGACGGTCGGGGGCGCGTTCGGCGGCATCCGGTCGCAGGCCCAGGATCCGGCCAGCCACGTCGGCAAGGTGCTGCGGCTGCGCGACGACGGGACCGCGCCGGACGACAATCCGTTCGCGGGTCGGGAGGGTGCGGCGCCCGAGATCTTCTCGCTCGGCCACCGCAACCCGATGGGTCTCGCCATTCATCCCGAGACCGGCCAGCCCTGGGCGAGCGAGCACGGGGTGATGGGCGGCGACGAGGTCAACGTCATCCTGCCGGGAGGCAACTACGGCTGGCCCGACGTCTCCTACTCGCGGGAGTACTTCGGCGCCCGCGTGACCGAGCAGCCGTGGCAGGCGGAGCTCGAGCAGCCGGAGATCGTGTGGGTGCCCTCGATCGCGCCCTCCGGGCTGGTCTTCTACACGGGCGACCGGTTTCCCGACTGGCGCGGCGACCTGTTCGCGGGCTCGCTGATGATCGGGCGCGTCGCCCGCACCGGCCACGTGGAGCGGATCGAGTTCAACCGGCAGGGCCTCGAGCAGCGCCGGGAGTGGCTGCTGGCCGACCTCCGGCAACGAATCCGCGACGTCGAGCAGGGCCCGGACGGCCTGCTGTACGTGCTGACGGGGGGCGCCTTCCTCGGCAGCGACCCGGCCGCCGGCGAGGCGGCGCTGCTGCGCATCGAGCCGGTCGAATGAAGGACGGCGCTGCGCGGGCGTCCGGCGTCCGGCGTCACGGTTGCCGGGCCGCCGCCGGTGCGCGCCTTTCGAATGAACGATCAGGAGGATTCATGCGTTCCATGCTCATGGTGACGGCGGCCTTCATCCTCGGCGTTCCGGGTGGTCTCGCGTCGGCCGCCCAGCAGGCGCCCGACGGCGAGCAGGTCTACCGGCAGCACTGCGCCCGCTGCCACGAGGGCTCCATGCCGCGCATGCCGACGCGCGAGATGCTCCGGCAGCGCACCCCCGAGGACGTCGAGATCGCCCTCAGCACCTTCGGCATGCGCCGCCAGGGCGCGGCGCTGACCGCGGCCGAGCGGCGGGCGGTGTCGGAGTACGTCACCGGCCGGCCGCCCGGCTCCTACCGCGACCCGCTCGAGATCATCCCCGAGAGCGCCTACTGCACGGCGCCGGCCGGCAGCGCCGACGCCCTCGCCGGCCCGGCCTGGAACGGCTGGGGCGCCGGGCTGCGCAACACCCGCTTCCAGCCGGCCGCGGCGGCCGGACTGACCGTCGAGGACGTGCCGCGGCTGGCGCTCAAGTGGGCGTTCGGCTTCCCGGGCGTCACCGCCTCCGGGTCGCAGGCAAGCGTGGTCGGCGGGCGCGTCTTCGTGGGCAGCCGCAACGGCCTCGTCTACGCCCTCGACGCCGGCACCGGCTGCATCGACTGGATCTTCGAGGCCGACGGCGGCGTCCGGTCGGCCCCGTCGGTCGGTCCGCACCCCGGCAGCGGCGAGGCGGTCGTCTACTTCGGCGACTCGTTCGCCAACGTCTACGCGGTGGACGTCGCCACGGGCGACGCGCGCTGGAAGGTGCTGGTGGACGACCACGGCGACGCGATGATCACCGGCGCCCCCGCGCTCCACGACGGACGGCTCTACGTGCCGGTCTCGTCGCTCGAGGAAGGGTCGGGCGCGATGCCGACCTACGAGTGCTGCACGTTCGTCGGGAGCGTGGTGGCGCTCGACGCCGCCGACGGCCGCCGCATCTGGAAGACGCGCACCATCCAGGAGGAGCCGCGGCCGACCGTGCGCAACCGCATCGGCACGCAGCTCTGGGGCCCGTCCGGCGCCGCCGTCTGGTCCGCGCCGACGCTCGATCCGGCCCGCAACCGGCTGTACGTCGCCACCGGCGACAACTACACCGAGCCGGCGTCGCCCGAGAGCGACGCCATCATGGCGCTGGCCATGGACAGCGGCCGCATCCTCTGGACGCAGCAGACGCTGCCCGGCGACGCGTGGAACATCGCCTGCTTCGAGACGACGCCGGAAGGCCGCGCCAACTGCCCCGAGGACGCGGGGCCGGACCACGACTTCGGGAGCTCCCCCGTGCTCACGACGGTCGACGACGGGCGCGAGCTGCTGCTGGCCGGACAGAAGTCGGGCGTGCTGTACGGCCTCGATCCCGAGACCGGCGCCATCGCGTGGGAGACGCGCGTGGGTGACGGCGGCATCCTCGGCGGCATCGAGTGGGGCATCGCGACCGACGGCGAGCTGACGTTCGCCGCGAGCTCGGAGGCGCTCGAGAAGGGGCCGGGCGACGCCGGCGGCCTCACCGCGGTGCGCGCCGGCGACGGCGCGACGATCTGGGACTCGCCGCCGTTCCAGGACACCTGCGGCTCGCGCGCCGGCTGCAACACCGGCCAGCCGGCCGCGGTCACCAGCATTCCGGGCGTCGTCTTCTCGGGCAGCCTCGACGGGCACCTGCGCGCCTACGACACCGCCACCGGCCGCGTCATCTGGGACGTCGACACCGTCGGCGAGTACGAGACCGTCAACGGCGTGCCGGCGCGCGGCGGCGCCCTGAACGGCCCCGGACCGACGGTGGCGGGCGGGATGGTCTACGTCAACTCGGGCTACAGCACCCTCGGCTTCATGCCGGGCAACGTGCTGCTCGCCTTCTCGGTGGAGGGAGAGTAGGCTGGGAGCTTCACGTCGCGAGAACCGCCTGGAGGTTGACGCGTTCCAGAAACGCGGCGTCGGTCGGCCGCTCCAGGAAGGGCGCCACGTCGCGGACGAGGACGCCCGTGTCGAGGTCGGCGAGCCGCGCCTGCAGCAGGCTCCGCCAAGCCGCGGCCCGGCAGCCCTGGGTTTCCCGAGTCTGATCCAGGGCCCGCTGGAGGAGTTGCACGTTCGGTGCGACCGGTGGCCGGCGCGACCGGTACCACACCAGGTCGAACCAGTCGCGGCCCTTCGGATAACCGCGCGCGAGCAACGCGTGCAGCTTGCCGGCCATCAGCGACGGGAGGTCGTGGTGGCGGATGACGAACGTGAAGTGGCGCGTGACGACGGAACGCAGCACCGTCGCGCCCGCCGGTGGGCGGGTGTCGATCTCGACCTTGATGGCGAGCTTCTGTTCCGGGTGACCGGACAGGCCTGCTTCCGCCAGCAGCGACGCCGTCCGAATCCAGGCAACCTGCACCGGCCTGCGGTCGATCCAGCGCACCGTGCTGTCGAAACCGGCGAGATGGAGGTCCCGCTTGAGCTTGTGCAGCCAGCGCACGGGATCGTACCCGTTGCACGAGACTTGTGAGAAATCGAGGTCTTCGGAGAACCGGGGGAGGTTCTCCAGAAACCGCAGTGCGGTTCCGCCGACGAACACGATAGCCCGCGATGCTTCGCTCTCGTGCAGCGAGCGCATGATGAAGGCCTGGAGATACTCGCGCAGGGCGTTGAGCCTGCGCCCGGGATCATCGAACCGCAATGCCGCCTCGAGAGCGCGGTCCTTCACAGGTCCACGCCGTCTTCCGGCGCGTCGCAGCATTCTCGCCACACCCGCACCGCGCGCAGGATCCGGGGCTTCCCCATGCGCCGGGCGTAGGCCTCCAGGCGGCGCCGGTCGACGATCCCGGTCTGCTGAAACCGCATCTCGACCATCCGCGGGCGATCCCATTCGCCGCTGCTCAGGTGAAACAGATCGAGGAGCGCCTTTTCCGCCGTGGCGAGCACCACGTCGGCGGCGGCGACGGAGACGGTCCGGTAGCCGAAGAAGAAGCTCCGCTTGACGGCGGAGTAGAGGAACGTGCCGAACTCGTTGTCGAATCTGCGCGGCGTACGGGTGGTGACGCTGGTGTAGGCGGACACGCCCTCCGGGATCAGGCCGTAGAACCCGAGCGCCCAGAGTCCGCTGACGTAGGAGGGCGACTGCAGCGCGTTGGCCAGCGCGGCCGGCGAGACCGGCACCCGGCGATAGCGCTCGACGAACGTGTACATGCCGCGGCGGAGCGGCACGAGCTTGCCGGCCCGGCTCCAGCGGTGAAGCTGATTGACGGCGCTCGCGTGCGATTCCTCCGTGAGCTGCACGACCGTGGCAAGATCGAAAAAGGGCATCGCGCCCAGCAGATCGACGGCCGTGTCCAGGCGCATCAGTTCTCAACAATCTACAATAATATAGATTATTGTCAATGGTTCATGGCGGTTTCGAGCCTGCGGGCTGGCTGCGCCGAGCGCAGGCTGGCCGTTCGTTGCAAGGGCGCGAAGCTCTTCGGGAACGCCGGCGCGGGTCCTTGACCGACCGATCCCGCTCGCACCGATCGCTAGATCCGAGTCCGCGACAGAGCCGATAACACCGACATGGACCGGTCGACCCGCCTGTTCGAGATCGTGCAGCTCCTCGCCGGCCGCCGGCCGAGGACCGTGGGGGAGGTCGCAGACCGTTTCCGGATCTCGCAACGGACCGTCTATCGCGACTTCGCAGACCTGTCGCGGCGCAACATCCCAATCACGCGCAACGAGCACGGCTACCAGTTGCTGGAAGGCGCGACCATCCGGCCGTTGGCGCTGACGGCCGGCGAGCGTGCGGCGCTGAAGCTGGTGCTCCGGAGCCCGGCCGTGCGCACCGCCCCGGACATCGGCAAGGCAATCGAGATGGTCGAGGCGAAGCTCGATGCCGCGACCCGCCAAGCGGAGGAGACGCCGAGCGCGCTGACGCTGGCCGGTCCCGAGCGCTCCGGGGCCATTCCCGCCGGCCGGACGGACCTGCTCCAGCGCGCCGTGCGGGAGCGTACGCCCGTGTCGATCCACTACCGTTCGCTGGCCAGCCGCCACCGGTCCTGGCGCGGCGTCGATCCGTACGCGCTCTTCCACCGGGAGGCCGCGTGGTACCTGATCGGACGCTGCCACCTGCACGGCGAGCCCCGGGTGTTCCGCCTCGATCGCATCGCCGACACCCGGCTGCTCGACGGCCGCTTCGACCGCCCCGCGTTCGATCTCGACGCCCACCTGCGGCACACCTGGGCCGTCTACCGGGGGCGCGAGCTGCACCGCATCGTGATCCACTTCGACGCCGCGCTCGCCCCGCTGATCGAAGAGGGTGTTCACCATCCGGGTGAGCGCGTGGGGCGGCTGGAAAACGGTGACCTGGAGTATCGCGTCGACCTGTCCCACCTCGACGAGATCGCCCGCTGGATCCTGGGGTTTGCGGGACAGGCGCGAGCCGTCGAGCCGCCCGCCCTGGTGCGGCTCGTGGCGGAGATGGCGCGCCTCGCATTCGAGCGCCACGGCGAGGCGGCCGGGCAGGAGCCCACCGCCGGCCGCGAGCAGGACGATCTGCCCGGCTTGGCGGGTGAGGCGTCCGCCCGGCAGCGCACGCTGATCTGACGGCTCTCACGCTCCCGCACCTCTCGCGCGTGTCGGCCGCGCGCGGCTGGCGACGGCGCTGGCGCGCTCTTCTGCCGCAGCACCTCACGAAGCCCGCACCGACTGACAGGTTCTGACACCGGCTGGCCGTACGGTGGGACCGGACAAGGCCCGGAGACAATCCGGTCGCGGGCAAGAGAGGGAGGTGTTCTCATGCGAAGGCTCGGCTTCATCTGTCTGCTCGGCACGGTTTCGATCGCCGGCAGCAATGCGCAGTCGCGGGTAGCAGAAGTCGGCGCGGAACCTGCGGTCTACAGCGCAGCCGACATCGATGCCGCGATCACGCAAGGTATCGGGGGCCGCATCGACCGGATTCAGCACACATGCACGGCCGACATCGGTGGGTTCTGGAACAAGCTCGGCGAGGCACTCTCCGCGACCCAGGGTGCGTACGGGTCGTACCATGGGATCCGTCGATTCACCATCACCGGACAGCCGCCGCTCGCGCGCGTGGCCCATCTGGCCGCGGCTGCGCAGGAACGCTACATGCCGGTGCCCAGCACCGATGACGACGAGGTTCAGGGCATCCTTGTCGACGACGTGTTTACCATCTGGGTGTTGCCGAACTCTGGCGGCAGTATGGTGACGGCGGCCAGGTTGGCTGATACTGGTGTCGAGCACCTGGTCGTTCGTCCCCGGGGCGACAGGGAGGGTCGCCAGACGGTGCAGCCGCTGACCATTGACATCGCCGGCTCGGACACCGCCTCGAACCTGTTTGGCGCGGTGGTCGAACTGGAGGGGGTTGTCGCGACGTTCGCCAGCAAGGCGGTGATCGACATCGCAAGGAATGCGGATGTCGAGGTTGTCCTGATCACAACGGGCGGCGAATTCAAGTGCAATCTCGACGACACGCGCATTCTGCGGGGATATGGTCTGAGGAAGTAGTCCCGGCCGGCTGCCGGAGCCGGGGCGGGAAGCTCAGCTCGCCCGCAACGCACGGGCCGCGAGTTGCAGGAAGCGCTCGGCGGCGTCGACCGCATCGGCGGCCTGCGGCTCGTCGAAGGTCTCGAACGGCACGCCGCCGGGCAGGCCGTTGGGGTAGCGCGCGGGAACGTAGTACTGATCCAGTATGCCCGCGTCCCGCCGCAGCTCCGGCAGGCCGGCGACGCGGTCGCCGTAGCGGTCGATCAGCACGACGATGGAGTGGCCGAGGACAGCGCGCTCGCCGAGCCCGTAGGCGATGGCCTTGACGGCCTTCTCGGCGGTCTGCTGCGCCACGAAGCAGGCCTGCGCGAAGAACCGCTCGCGCAGGGCGACGCGGGCGAACGCGAGGTCGTTCTCGGCCTGCAGCCACCAGCGGTTGGCTTCAGCCGCGCTGTCCCACATACACCTGGCGCGCGGACTCGAGGGCGGTCATCAGGAACGGCCGCTCCTCGGCCCGCATCCGCTCGAACTCGTCGGGCGTGTAGACGAACATGTCGACGCCGGCGCCTGCGGCGAGAATGGCGGGCAGGTAGTCTCGGAAGCGGTCGACGAACGGACGCTTGGTGGGCGCGACGATGATCACGTCGATGTCGCTCTCCGGCGCCGCCGTGCCGCGGGCGTGCGACCCGAAGATCCAGGCACCGTGGGCGGACTGCGCGTCGAGCAGCGGCCGCAGCGCGTCGAGGAACGGGTCGATCCGCGTCACGCCGACATTGTACGGGCCATCGTCGTATGGGCCATCGTCCGGGCAAGACCGTTCGTCAGAGGCTGACCTCGGCATCGATGTCGAGCGGCCCGGTGCTGTCGCCGAGGCGGTCGACGGGCACGCCCAGCTTGTCCATCAGCGTCAGGCAGAGGTTCGACAGCGGCGGAACGTCGGCCTTCACGCCCCGGCCGTCGGTGTCCCAGTCCGACCGGTTCCCCCCGCCGTAGTCGAGGTGGCGTCCGCCGCGGATCGTGCCCGCGCCGCCGCCCACGAGGACGATCGGCAGGTTGTCCTTCACGTGCTCCATGCTGTCGGAGATGCCCGAGCCGTACACGATCATGACGTGGTCCAGCAGCGTGCCGTCCCCATCGGGCGTCGCCGCGAGCCGTGCGACGTAGTCCGCGAACAGCCCGCAGTGATACGCGTTGATCCTCGCCATCGTCGCCACCCGCGCGGGCTGGTGCGCGTGGTGCGACAACGGGTGGTGCGAATCCGGCACCCCGATCTCGGAGTACGTGAGACTGCTCTGCTCGCGGGCCATCATGAAGGTGACGACGCGCGTCAGGTCGGTCTGGTACGCGAGCAGTTGCAGGTCGAACATCAGCCTGGCATGTTCCCCGTAGCTGGGCGGGATGCCGGCAGGCCGCTCGAGGAGCGGCAGCTCGTCGGTCGCCTGCCTCTCGGCGATCCGCAGGCGCCGCTCCACGTCGCGCACGCTCTCGACGTACTGGTCGACCCGGTCGCGATCTCCCGCGCCAATCTCGCGCCTCAGCCTCGCAAGGGAGTCGAGAACGGCGTCGAGGACGCTGTTGTCCTCCGCGAGGCGCTCGCGGCGCGCGACGGCCCCGGTGCTCGTGCTCTCGCCGAACATCCGCTCGAAGACCAGACGCGGGTTGTTTTCCATCGGCAGCGGCGTCGTCGCGTCGCGCCACGAGATCATGTTGGAGTAGACGCAACTGTAGCCGCCGCTGCACTGACCCGTGTTGCCGACGTTCTCGATGGCGAGCTCGAGCGACGCGAGCTGCGTCTGCCGGCCGAACTCCCGCGCCACGATCTGATCCATCGTCACGCCGCAGGCGATGTCGTTCTCGCCCGGGTTGCCGACGGCGCCGCTCAGGAACGGCGCGGACGGGTGGGGCGCGTCCCAGGGCAGCTTGAGCCCCGAAACCATGACGAGCCGGTTCCTGAAGGGTGCGAGCGATGCGTTGATGGGCATGAGCTCGAAGCTCGACCCGACCGCGGCCGGCGTCCAGTAGTCCATCGCCATGCCGTTCGGCACGTAGACCGCCCCGAAGCGCCTGATCGGTTTCGCCGCCGTCCTGACCGTGGGCGTCAGCGCCGGCACCATCGCATCGAGCAGCGGCAACGCCAGCGTGGCGCCCACGCCGCGCAGTACGGTCCGCCGTGGCAGCGTCCTCTTCGCGATGCTGTTCATCTCGCGGCCCTTCCGCACGGCAGGCCGATCGTAGTGCTCCAGCGCACGGCCCAGGCTGAATGCCAGCAGCTTCTCGACGACGGCGCCCGCGAACCGTTCCGGCTGGCGCAGCAGCACGTCGCGCAGTTCCTTCAGTCCCTCGAACCGGGCGCCGTCGGGCGTGACCCCCGAGGCATCGATCGCGGTACCTTCCTCCGTCGCCCGCCACATGCCGATGCCGTCGAAGTTCTCGAGCGCGAAGCCGAGCGGATCCATCGGCGCATGGCACGCGGCGCACACGGGGTTCTCGCGATGCTGCTCGAGCCGCGCGCGGACGGACACCGGCACGCTCCCGCCGCCGCGTTCGGGCAGCGCCGGCACGTCGTCGGGCGGCGGGGGCGGACCCATGCCCAGGATGGTCTGCATCAACCACTTGCCGCGGATCACCGGCGACGTCCGGTTGGCGTACGAGGTCACCGTCAGGATGCTGCCGTGGCCCAGCAGGCCGCCGCGTGGACTGTCGGCCGGCAGCTCCACGCGGCGCAGGCGCTCCCCGTAGACGTTCGGCACGCCGTAGTGTCGCGCCAGCCGTTCGTTGAGGAACGTGTAGTCGGCGCGCAGGAGATCGAGGACGCTCGCATCCTCTCGCAACGTGTGCGCCACGAAGCGCTTCGTCTCCTGCTCGAAGCCGTTGCGGAGGTTCTCGTCGAACTCGGGAAAGATCTCGGGATCGCGAAACACGTCCTCGAGCATGCGCAACTGCAGCCACTGCGCGGCGAAGCTGTCCACCAGGGACCTGGTCGACCGGCGGTCGGCCAGCAGGCGCCGCACCTGCCGCTCGAGCACCGCTGGCCGCGAGAGCGTTCCGCGCACGGCCAGGTCCAGCAGCTCGTCGTCGGGGACGCTGCTCCACAGGAAGAAGGACAGCCGCGAGGCCAGCTCCAGGTCGGTCACCGGCTCGAGGCCGCCGTGCGCGGCGCCCGTGGGCGCCCGCTCGATGCGGAGCAGGAACTTGGGATCGGCGAGCAGGGTCCTCACCGCGTTCTGGATGCCCCGATCGAAGTCGCCCGCTCGTCGAGCTGCCGCGTAGGCGGCCAGCAGCGGCTCGAGGTCCGCTTCGCCGATCGGCCGCCGATAGGCGCGGCGCGCCAGCGTCGACAGGATCGTCCGCGCGCAGGGCGCCTCGTCCTCGCTCCGCCGCGGCTCGCACACGAACAGGCGGGCACGACTCGGCGTCGTCCCGCGCCCGCCGGGATGCAGCGGGCCGGTGATGTCGAAGCGGCTGACGGACATGTGCCCGAACGGGAACTCGTTGGTCGCGAGGGCGAAGCCCCACGGACGGGGTTGCGGAATCCTCTCCGGTTCAATCCGGTCCCGCGCGAACGAGAGGCCGATCACCTGCGGACCTGCCCTGGCCGCGAAGGTGACCGCCAGGTTGTCGTCCGCGTGGTGAATGTAGTGCTCCCACTCGGTCCCCATCTGGATGTTGCCGCCGTACCCCGACGGGGCCGGCGTGCCGTGGTCCTCGCCGCCGATGGTGAACCGCTTGACGAGCACCCCGTTCACGCGCACGTCGAGGTCGTGGGGTCTGCCCATGCCCCGGATGTAGTCGTTGTAGTTGCGCTGGAGGCGAATCCCGATGCGGTACTCGCCGTCGGCCGGGAAGTGATGGCGCACCGCCACGCCGCCCTGCGACCCGAACGGCAGGTCCTCGCTCATCCGCTCGTTCTGGATCAGGTTGAGATGGACGTCGTGCCGCTCGACGGTAGGCCCCTCCGGGGCGATGCCCACGGCCGCGGCGCTGATGCGCCGGGCCGCAGTCAGGTAGCGTTCCACCAGGAGCGGCGACACCGAGAGCTGGCTCACGTAGTTGTCGAACCCCTCGTCGGAGGTGTTGTCCATCGGGAGCAGGTCCGACAGATCCATCTCGAGCCCGAGCAGGTCGCTGACCGCCGACTGGTATTCGAACCGGTTGAGTCGTCGGACGGGCGCGAAGCGGCCCGGGTTCGGGTGCGCCGCCGCGAACGTGTCGAGCTCCGTCTCCAGCCGGGCGACGACCGCATCCACCGTCGACTGGCCGGGCCGCGGCCTGCCAGCAGGCGGCATGGTCCCGGCGCGCAGCCTTCGAATGACCTTCTCCCAGACTGCCGCGTCGGCGCCCACGTGCTCGGCATCCGCCGTGTCGAGCGCCAGTCCCGCGGTACGGAGTCGCTGATTGTGGCAACCCTGACAGTACTGCTCGAGGACGGGTCGCACGGGCGAGGAAGTCGCTGCCGCCGGGTGCGCCGCCGCCTGCCGCGCCGGACCCGCGGCGCGTGCGGAGCCGGGGGCGGCCGCCAACCAGCAGCCGGTCAGGAACGCCAGCAACCCGACGCGCGAGCGATTGCCGAGCATGGGCCCTCTCCTGCGATGGCGGCGCAATGCTCCCGGCGCCTTCAGTTCGTGGCGCCCAGTTCCCGGAGCAGCGCCGCGGCGGCTGCCGCCCGCGGCCCGGCCGCGATGGCCGTCGCCAGGGGCGTCCGCCCGTCGTGATTCAGCGCCTGGAGATCGGCGCCCCGGTCGACCAGGTAGCGGACGATCGAGGGGAATCCGAGCGGCGCGTCGGACGCACGGCCCCGCGCGCGAACGGCCGCGGTGGCCGCGATGTGCAGCGGCGTGTCGCCGCGGTCGTCGTCCGCCGCGTCGAGGTCGACGTGCTGGTCGACGATGATCTCGACGGCTTCGAGAATCGTGCGCTCGCTGGCGCCTGTCCGGCGACGGTCCCCGCGGCCGGTCGGCCTCAGCGCCGCCGCGAGCGCCGTCCTGCCGTCCGGGGTGGTCAGCGCAGGGTCGGCGCCGCCGGCCAGCAACGCCCTCATGATCCCGACATCGTTGTAGGACGCCGCCTGCCAGAAGGGGGTCGCCCCGATCAGCGAGAGCGTGAGCGCGTAGTCGTCGGAGCTGCGTCCCACGGGCGTGGCCGTCTCGATGCGTGCATCCGGATCCGCGCCATGCGCCAGGAGCGCCTTCACGAGCGCCAGGTCGCCGCGCAGGATCGCCGCATGGAGGGCCGTGTAGCCGCCCGCGGCGAGGTTCGGGTCGGCGCCGCGGTCCAGCAGGAACGCGCCGAGCTCGCCGAAGCCCGAGTGCGCCGCGACCACCAGGGGCGTCGTGCCGCTGCCGGTGGGCTCGTCGATGTCGGCGCCCGCCGCGAGCAGGACCCCGGCCGTCTCGACGCCGCCCGAGCGGGCCGCGAACATGAGCGGCGTGTATCCGCCGTTGCGGTGCTGCGGCAGCTCGATCTCGCCGCCCAGCACGCCCAGCGTGGCGCCGCCGGCAAACTGCACGTATTCCAGCCATTCCCGCGTGCGGGCCCGCACGTCCGCCCCGGACGCCACCAGCACCCGCGCGACGCTCGCGTGCTGCTGCGATGCGGCCCACATCAGGGCCGTCTGCCCCTGCCGCTTCTCCGTCGCGTTCACATCGGCCCCGGCCGCGACCAGCAGCTCGACGAGCCGTGCGTTGCCGCTGCGTGCCGCGGCCATCAGCGGCGTCTCGCCCGAGACGAGCGCGACGTTCGGCTTGGCGCCGGCGTCCAGCAGGCGTTCCGCCAGGGCGGCGCTGCCGTTCTGGGCGGCGAGCCACAGCGGCGTCGCGCCCAGGTCGTTCGCCGCATCGACCGCGGCGCCCGCGCGAATCAGGAGGTTCGCCAGCTCCCGGTCGTCCCGGTGAGCCGCCCAGTGGAGAGCGGTCGCGCCGTCGCCGTACGGTGCGTTGACGTCCACCCCCTGCCGAATCAACGCGCGGACCTGTGCCACGTCGGCCCTGGCGGCCGCCTCGACGAGGCGCGAATCGGATGCGCCCGCCGCCAGGCCCGGCGCCGCGCACAGCACGACCGCCGCCATCCCTCGCCACGTCAGATGCATCACGCGCATTCGCACGGAATCCTCATACCGGCCCTGGCCGCCATTCTACGTCCGGGTGCAGGCCGATGGAAGGCTATAGAATGAGCCCGATGATACGCTTGGCCGCAGTCGGCGCCTGGATTCTGCTGTCGGTCGCGACCGTCGGCGCGGAGCTGCGCTGGATCGACGTCGAGCGGTCCAGCGTCACCGTCCACGTGTCCGGGGCGGAAGCTGGTGCGGCCGCCGCGGCGCATGTCATCGACGCGCCGCTCGCCGAGGGATCGGTCGAGGACACCGAGACCCCGCACCTGGCGCTCGTGATCAACGTCGACCAGTTGCGCGTCGTCGATCCGGGGCAGTCGGCCGAGGAGCGGCAGAGGGTCCGCACGCAGATGCTGGGACCCGAGGGTCTGGAGGCGGAGCGGTATGCCCGGGTCACCTACCACTCGCTGACGATCGACCAGCGCGAGGGAGGCGTCTGGCTCGTGCAGGGCGAGCTGGGAATGCACGGGCGCTTCCTGCCGCTCGACGTCCGCGCGGTGCGGCGCGGGGATCGGTTCACCGGCACGGCCACCGTGGTGCCGGCCGACTTCGGGATTCCCCCCATGCGCGTCGGCGGGGCCTCGACGCCCGTCGGCCACGAGGTGCGGGTCGACTTCGATATCGTGCTCGAAGCGCCCGGTCCATGAATCGGTCGCCTGTGCACACTGTCTCTCGAGCGGCCGATTCACGATCAGCCTCCGCCGGTAGCCGTCCTCGACCAATGACGACGCGCCCGGTTCTTCCGGGCTACGGCAGAGATAGCACGAATACAGCGAAAGACCCCCGGATTCATTGGAGGTTCTGTAGGAGCGCACCTCGTACGCCCACGATTCTACCGCCGCAAGTGGCCGCCCGGACCGGTCGCAGAGCGCGTAGTCAGCCCGCGAGCCGTCCGGCAGCACATGCTCGAGGAGGACGCTCACGCCGTCGGTGAAGTGCCAGCCGGCGTCCTTGAGGAGGGCGTCGATCTTGACGCGGGAGAGGGCCTCGGTCGTTTGGCTCATGCGCACGCTGTCGGGTTCTACCACCGGCTGGACGGAATCGGACGTGCGAACCGCGGCGTCCGAAGATGGTCAGCCGAGCAGCCGGAGGGCGCCGACGACGATCCCGGCGATGCCGACCAGTGCACCGACGATGGCCCCGGCCTGAACGAGCAACGCGCGGTAGATTCTCGATTCCAGCCCGGTGATCTCAGTTCGCAGTTCAGCGATACCGGCGTCGAACCTCTCCGGCGTGACGTGTTCGCCGTGCTCGGCGGCCTGCCGGATGGCGTCGGCCAGTGCGTCGGCGTGACCACGGTCGATCCCGGCGTCGGTCAACTGCCGAGCGATGGTGAGTGAGTCGAACATCGATTCTACCTGAGCTGACCATCCGTCGAACGTCGTCGCGACCAACGACAGTATACCGTGCGGCCACAGCGGCCAACGCTGGTCGTCGTGAAGCCCTCCCGATGACATGCACTCCTCTCGGTGCTGCGATACAGTGTCCCTGAGCAGTGGTGAGTTCGGGACGAACGAGGTGGAGGCCAACGTGGAGCGTACGACCGCTGCCACGGTGAGAAGGACGCGGAGGCCGACCGGCGCCATCAGCAGGCCCTCAGCGAGTGGAGCGCCCTGCCGCGGCGGCGCTGGATGACCCGCAGGCCGGAACGAGAGCGTCCCCGCCCGCCGAGCGAGCAAGAAGTCGCGGTCGCTCGCGCCGAGCTGTTCGGCATCGTCAGGGCGACCATGGCCGCCGAGCTTGATCGGGTGATGCGGAGGCCGCAGTCGCCCTCCGAGCCCGCTCGAACCCCGCCGGCCGAGACCATGCGGCGCCGCGATGCGCCCTCGCCGCCTTCGAGGGCGCTGCTCCGGAACGATGGTGGGCTTCCCGTCCACCCGGCCGCCGGTCCTTGGCAGGCGGCCGAACCGGGAGAATTTGCGCGCGGTATGCGCGCTCTTTTTGCCCCGCTGTGCGGGGCAACGACGAAGACCCCGGCCGGCAAGGGGCCGCCACGAGCTTACCCAGGGATGGAGAACACGATGACCGAGGTGCGACTCGACCCGCGGCAGGCGCCGGCCCGCGCCGAGCTGCTGCTGGCCGCCAACGTCGGGCGGCAGGCCGCAGGCCACTCGATCCACTGCTGGCTCAAGAGCGAGGACGGCGGCGGCGAGGCCGGGCCGAGGCTGAAGCTCGAAGCTTCGGTCGCGGGTGGCCCGGCGGCTGTCCGTACCGGCTGCACCGAACGGTTACCACAGCGGTGGCGCCGGCACGGCGACTCGCGGCGTCCGCGCTCCACCGCACCGGTCTACGAAGGCTGCTGGTGCGGGCCGAAGGGATGCTCCGGGTGACCCGCATCGAGGCCGAGCCGACGCCGTTTCTGGCTCCCGGCTGAGACCATCACGTTGACCAAGGCGCAGGTGAATGCAATAGCACTGCTTCTCCAATAGTGTTATGGGAACGAAATCTTGTGAGCTGGCACCCCGACGCAGTCCAGAAACCTATATTGGTCACTACATTCAGTGCCAGAGAAAGTGACCGCTCTTGAGAAACCGCGCTCCACCGAATAAGTCCAGGTCGTTTCGCACCGCATACTCCATAATGGCCTTTCTCAACCGCGTCAACTCCACATGTCCTCGTGAGGCGACGTAAGATCCCGTAGCCACCTGCCGGCGTGTCGGCATCGAAATCCGTACTTTTTCGTGCTCCGTATCCGAGGAACCCGTTCCATATCTGAAGACCATCATCTCGTTCGCCGTCCGCGAAGCAACCGTCCGTCCCTCTCGTCAGTCCGCCTTGGCGGCCGAACCCGCCCCGGACGCCTCAACGGCGTCGAGCGCCGCGGGAACGTCCGCGTACGGCAACGCCCGCCGATGCGCCCGCGCCTTCGGGGTCTTCGGCAAGGCCGTGAGCACGCCCCGAACCCAACCGCGCAAGAGCTTGCCGGTCGCTGGCTTGTCGCGGTAGACCCGCCCGAGCACCGAGAGCACGGCCGCTCGGTCGATCTGGTCGACGGGTCGATTCATCGGACGCGCCGCGTAGCGCGCGCCAGGGTCCGCCGCCGCGTCTCTCGGGTCCGGCCGCGCCACTGGCCGCCTCGCTCGACCTTGGCCGACACGTCCGCGAACGTCGGCACGGTCGACGCGCGCCCGGACGGGTCGCCGCCCCGCTTCGCCGTCAAACGGTTGTCGTGCGCCCGCTCCCGAGCCTCCGACAGCGTGACGGTCGGGTACGTGCCGATGCTGATGTCGCGCCGCTTCCCCGGGACGTGCAGCCGTTGCACCCAGCGCTTGTTGACCCGGCCCGTCCGGCCCCTGGCAACGACCAGGTACACCGTGTCGCCCGCCCGATACCGGCCGGGCTTGCGCAGCGTCTCGGCCCGCTTGGCGGTCAGTCTCTCCATTGATTCAGCCTCCCTGGGCCGAAATGGACACCCACGGTACGACCACAATCAAATCGCGGATTCGGGCGGATGGTTCCGGACCGGCATGAACCCCAGAGGCGGATAATTCCCGGTTATTGCGCTACGAAACGCGCACGTTTGGACAGATGCGGACAGGCACGGACCAGCGCCCGCGTCAAGGCAGCGAGAACACGAACAGCCCGTTGGCCCCGCCGGGCCGCCGCTTCTCGGGCGTGAGCTGCAGCGGGATCTGGCTCGTCCAGCTTCCGCCGCCGGTGCCGGCCGGCACCGCGAGATACTGCTTCCCGGCCACGGCGTAGGAGATCGGAAAGCCCTGGACGGAGGTCGGCAGCCGGGTCTGCCACAGGATCTCGCCGTCGGCCGCGTCGAACGCGTAGAGGTGGCGGTCCCAGTCGCCCGCCACGGCCAGGCCGCCGGCGGTCGTCAGGGCGGCGCTGTTGATCGGCGTCCGGAACCGGTGCCGCCACAGGACCTCGCCGGTCCGCATGCTCATTGCCACGAACTCGCCCAACTGATCCGGGCTCTCGGGATGGAAGTGGTTCGTGCGCCGGACCGGTCCGGCGCCGCCCCCGCCTTCGCGCATCTCCACGGGCCCGAACACCCCGGTCTCGCAGTTGAGGATGATCGGGATGTAGAAGGCTTCCGTGGCCGGATGATAGGACATCGCGCGCCAGCTCTTGAATCCGGACGTGCTGGGGCACCAGTAGATCGGCTCGCCGATCACCGGGTTCGTGCCCTCGCGATACGTGACCTGGCCGCTCGTCGCGTCGATGTCGGCGACGGTCTGGTAGCCGAGGTCCGCCGCGCTCCTGAACTCGCCGGTCTCGAGCGCGAGCTCCCACAACACGCCGATCTTGCCCATGCTGAAGACCGAGCGCTTCCCGTCGTAGTCGACGATCACGCGCTCGAACACCTCGTCCATGTCCAGCATCTCGCCCGGCAGGTGCTGGAAGTACCACTTCATCTCGCCGGTGGCGGGGTCGAGCGCGAGGGTGGAGTTCGTGTACAGGGCGTCGCCGTCGGTCCCGCGGACGGTGCGCGCCCACGGCTTGGCCTGCGCGGTACCGTGGAACAGCGTCCGGGTCACCGGGTCGTAGCTGCCCGGAATCCACGCGTCGCTGCCCGCCCGGAACATGAGCGGCAGGTCGCCCCACGTGTCGCCGCCGCGCTCGCCCGGTCGCGCGATCGTGGAGGTGCGCCAGACCTCGCGGCCGGTCTCCGCGTCGAGCCCGACGATGTAGCAGGTATCGTCGCGATACCGCCCGCAGCCCGTCAGGCCCGAGACCACCATGCCGTCCGCGACGATCGACCCGCTGGTGTAGCGAAACCCCACGCCGCCCCCGACGTCGGTGTCCCAGACCTCGGCGCCGGTGCGGGCGTCGATCGCGACGACGTGCGCGTCGTTGGTGTTGAGGTAGATCTTGTCCTGATAGATGGCGATATTGCGATGCCGGCCCCCTGCGGGACCGTCGCCGCCGTCCGGCGTCTCGCGGCGGTATTCCCAGAGGAGCTCGCCGGTGGCGGCATCGAGCGCCTGCACGATCGCCCCCGGATTCGCCAGGTACATGACCCCGTCGTGCACGAGGGGGGTCGTCTGCTGGGATCCCTCGGCAAGACCCCAGCTCCACGCCAGTTGCAGCCGGTCCACGTTGTCCGTGTTGATCTGATCGAGCGGGCTGTGCCCCCACCCGTCGAGCGTGCGGCGCCAGTTGAGCCAGTCGGCGGGGTCGGGGTTCTGCAGCATCGCATCGGTCACCGGGACGAACCCGTCGGTGGACTGGGCTCGCAGGCCGACTGAACCCAGCGCCGCGACGGCGACCGCGACTACGAGAGCACGTCGTTGATTCGGACACCAGCGGTGTGACATGGGGACAGTCCTCCTTCAACGGAACGAGGGAAGCAGGGCCAGTATACGCCCGGAGCGCCATATACTTCGACGGACGGACGTCCACCCGACACCGGCTGGACGCCTCGCGCCCGGGAGTCGCGGCCAGTGTGCGACAGTCGGTCCCGCGGCGCTACGCGGTTGTTGAAGGAGGTTGTCATGCAGGCTGCATTGCGATGGGCCGTCACCGTCGTCGTCGGGGCGGTGCTCGGGCTGGCGCCCGCCCTGGGCCAGGAGGCGCTCCGGGTCTATTTCGTCGATGTCGAGGGCGGGCAGGCCACGCTGGTCGTCGCGCCGTCGGGTGAGTCGCTGCTGATCGACAGCGGCTATCCGGGGGAACGCGATGCCGGCCGCATCGCCGCCGCGGCGACCGAAGCGGGTCTCCGGCAGATCGACTACCACATGATCACCCACCTGCACGGGGATCACCTGGGCGGCACGCCGGCGCTCGCCGCCAGGATGCCGATCCTCAACTACGTCGACGTGGGCGCGCCGCTCGATCCGGGCGCGGCCACGTATCAGGCCTATGCCGGCGTGCGCGCGGGCGGCCGCCACATCCTGGCCAGGCCGGGCGAGCGGATCCCGGTCGACGGTCTCGACGTGCAGATCGTGACCGCGGACGGCACGGCGCTGGCGGAGCCGCTGCCCGGCGCAGGTCAGCCGAACCCGCTCTGCCGCGACTTCACGCCGCTGCCGCCCGACGGAGGCGAGGATGCGCGCTCGGTCGGGGTGGTGATCAGGCACGGGAGCTTCAGCCTGGTGGATCTCGGCGATCTGACGTGGAACGAGGAGCACGACCTCGCGTGCCCGGACAACCTGCTGGGGACGGTCGATCTGTATCTGGCCACCCGTCATGGACTGAACGGCGCCGGGTTGCCGGCGCTCGTCCAGGCGTTGCGGCCGCGCGTCACCGTGATCAACAACGGCGCGACGAAAGGCGCCTCGCCGGAACACTTCCTGACCATCAGGCGCTCGCCGGGCCTCGAGGACATCTGGCAACTGCACTATTCGCTGCCGAGGGACGGCAACCTCCGGCTCTACGAGACCTCGCGTCCGGGCGGGCCGGATCTGAACACGTCGGAGCCGCACATCGCGAACCTCGACGAGACGACGGCGTACTACCTGGCGCTGACGGCGCGCGCGGACGGCAGCTTCGCGCTGTCGAATCCGAGGAACGGCTACACGAAGGAGTATCCCCGGCGGCAGTAGCGTGGGGCCGGCGGCCCGGGGCGCAGCCCCGTTTGTTTGAAGCTGGGCGTATGGCAGACGAGGCACTCGACGCGGTGCTGCGCCGGGTGGCGACGGTCAAGGATCTCGCCGACCTGCGGCGGGAGCTGGCGCGCTTGCGGGCGGACTTCACCGCGGAGCAGGCGCGCACGCGACGCACCCTGTGGGCGGCGGCAGCGGTGGTGGCGGCAGCCGTGCTGCTGGCCGCGTGACGGCGGGCCCTGGCGCCGGCGCGGGGCGTGCGGCCGCGCGCCCGCCGGCGGGACCGCGCCCGCGGCCCGGTGGCAACGCCAGTCGTCGCGGACTACAATCCGGTGACCGACGGAGGTTGTGGAGATGGGGGAGAGCTATGGACGTCGCCGGTTTCTCGGTCTCGGGGCGGGCATTCTGATGGCGGCCGGCGCACGGCCCGCCTGGCAGGCGGGCGCCGCCTCCGCGGCGCAGGATCTGCCCGAGCGCCTGCGCGGCGTGCGCGCGCTCACGTTCGACGTCTTCGGCACGGTCGTCGACTGGCGGTCGAGCATCGCGCGCGAGGGGCGCGAGATCGCCGCCCGCAAGGGGCTCGACGGCGACTGGAACGCCTTCGCCGAGCGCTGGCGGGCCGGCTACGGGCCGGCCATGAACCGGGTGCGGCAGGGCGAGCTGCCGTGGACGAAGATCGACGATCTGCACCGCATGATTCTCGACGATCTGATTCCGGAGTTCGGGCTCGAGAGCCTGAGCGAGGCCGAGCGCGTCGAGCTCAACTACGCGTGGCACCGGCTCAGCCCCTGGCCCGACGCCGTCGAGGGCCTGACGCGGCTGCGCGCGCGCTACGTGCTGGCCACGCTGTCGAACGGGAACGTGGCCCTGCTCGTCAACATGGCCAAGGCGGCCGGGTTGCCGTGGGACGCGGTGCTGTCCGCCGAACTGGCGCGCGCCTACAAGCCCGACGCGATCGTGTACCGGACCGCCGCCGATCTGCTCGGCCTCGCGCCCGAGCAGGTGATGATGGTCGCCGCGCACGCGGGCGACCTGCGCGCATCGGCCGCGGTCGGGTTCCGCACCGCCTACGTGCCGCGGCCGCAGGAGTACGGCCCGGACAGCGGCCGCGACCTGACGCCCGATCCCGCGTTCGACGTCGTGGCCACCGACTTCGTCGACCTCGCCGCGAAGCTCGGCCTGTAAGGCTAGTCGCGCCTGGCCAGCAGCACGGCTTCCAGGAGCGTGAAGTAGAGGGTGCCGTCCGTCCAGCGCGGCGCCATCACGGGCCGCAATGCGCCGGGCAGGTCGCGCATCATCGCCAGCAGCCGCTCCTTGTCGGCGCCCGACACACGCTGCCGGTCGGTCCACTCGTGGAACTCGAACTCCTTGGTCAGCTCGCGGGTCGCCGTGACCCGGAAGCCGGCCGCCGCCAGCAGGTCGCGCAGCCCCGCCAGCGACAGGACGCGGTGGTGGGACGGATCCCGGATCTTCTCGTACGTGTTGTACCAGGCGGCCGCGCCGGAGTCTTCGACCGTGATGCTGTCGGCCAGGGCCAGGACGCCGCCCGGCCGCAGGACGCGCCGGAACTCGCGCAGCGCGTCCCCGGGATGCGGAAAGTGATGGAAGGCCAGCCGGCACGCGACGGCATCGAAGCTGGCGGCGGCGAACGGCAGGCGCTCCGCGTCGGCCCGCGCGCCGCGGACGTTCCGCAGCCTCCTGGCGGCGGCCAGCTCGACGGTCTTGCGCACCATCGCCTCCGTGAGGTCGACCGCCACGGCGCGCGAGACGTGCGGCGCCAGGACGAAGGCCGTGTGGCCGGCGCCCGCGGCGACGTCCAGCACCGTCCAGTCCGGCTCCGGCCGCGCCACCTCCAGCAGCGCCGCCAGGCTCTCGCCGCGGGCGTGGATGTCGCTGGTGGCGTAGTCGTCGGCGGCAGCGCCGAACTGCGACTGCACCCGGGTCTTGAGATCGTCGCGCATGCCCGCGGGCCCTCCCATCAACCGTACGACACGCCGGGATGGAGCAGGTTGACGGCGGCCAGCCAGAGCGGCTGGAACACCACGTCGAAGACCTGCCAGGCCAGCAGGATGCCAATCCACGCCAACGCCGGCTGACCCCAGACGAACGCCTGATAGCGCCGGGTGGCGTCCGGGCTCAGGAGCAGCGGCACGGCCCCGCTGCCGTCGAGCGGCGGCACCGGGATGAGATTGAAGACGGCGAGGAGCAGGTTCAGCGAGAAGAAGACGCTGAGCAGGAACGCCAGCGCCGGCCACGGCCCGCCGGCCTGCGCCGTCACCACGTGGTCGAAGCCGACGGCCCCGGGTGCGGCGAGCAGGCCGCCGGCGGCGCCGGCGCGGATCAGCACCGCGGCGCCGCCCACAAGGGCCAGGTTGGCGGCCGGACCGGCCAGCGCCATCCAGGCGGCCCGCCGCGGGTGGCGCTGCGCCCAGTACGGGTCGTAAGGCGCGCTCGCGAAGCCGAACGGCCAGCCCGAGAGCGCAACCGAGACGAGCGGGAGCACCACCATGCCGAACGGCTCGCGCCGGATGTGCGCCCGCGGGTCGAGCGACACCTGGCCGCCGTGGTACGCGGTCGGATCGCCCCCGCGCAGCGCCGCCCAGGCGTGAGCGGCCTCGTGCAGCGTCGTCGAGAACAGGAAGACCACGTAGTAGACGAGGCCGCTCCCGATGTCTGGCATGATCCCCCCATGCTTCACGACGCCCACTGCCACTTCTTCTCGAGACGGTTCTTCGAGACGCTGGCGCGCGACGCGCCCGACCTGGGACCCGGCGACCCGGCGGCCGCGGCGACCGCCGCCCTGGGGTGGGACGCGCCCGGTGCGCCGGCCGAGCTCGCGGACCGCTGGGCCGCGGAGCTGGACCGGCACGGTGTCTCGCGCGCGGCCCTCATCGCCAGCGTGCCCGGCGACGAGCAGTCGGTCGCCGAGGCGGCGGCGCGGCATCCACGCCGCTTCGTCGGCTGGTTCATGCTGGACCCCACCCGCGAGGACGCCCCGCGGCGGACGGCGGACGCTCTCGGCCGGCTCGGCCTGCGGTGCGTCTGCCTGTTTCCGGCCATGCACCGCTACCGGCTCGACGACGAACGGGTGCGGCGGGTCGTCGAGGTTGCCGCCGCGCATCCGGGCGCCGCCGTCTTCGTCCACTGCGGCGTGCTGTCCGTCGGCGTGCGGCGCAAGCTCGGGCTGCCCAGCCGCTTCGACGTGCGGCTCGGGGACCCGCTCGCGCTGCCCGCGCTCGCGGCCGAGCATCCGGGCCTGCCGATCATCGTGCCCCATTTCGGCGCCGGCCTTCTGCGCGAGACGCTGATGGCGGCCGACCTCTGCTCGAACATCCACCTCGACACGTCCAGCTCGAACGGCTGGATCAGGTACCACCCCGGCCTGACGCTGGCGGACGTCTTCCGCCGGGCGCTGGACGTCGTCGGGCCCGGGCGCCTCCTGTTCGGCACCGACTCGTCGTTCTTTCCCCGCGGCTGGCAGCGGCCGGTGTGGGAGGCGCAGGCGGTCGCCCTCGAGCAGGCGGGGGCCGACGCGGCCGCCCGGGAGCAGGTCTTCGGGGGCAACTTCGAGCGGCTCTTCGAGGCCGGCTGAGCGTCAATCAGACGGGGCTTCGCCCCGGACCCCCGGCGTCCGCTCGCGGGGACCCCACTGCCCCGCGCCGCTACTGCGGGAAGCGGCCGATGCGGTCGCCCCCGCCGGCGCCGCCGACCCAGATCTCGTCGCCGACCTCGATGGCGCCCGTGCCGATGATCAGGCCCGCGGTGGACGGATAGTTGACGATCTCCTCGGCGGTGAGCGTGTCCGGGTCCACGCGCGCGACCCGGGCCGTGAGCCCGTCGCAGGCGCCGCCCCCGACGCAATCGAAGATCGCGTCGGGGCTGGCCGCACCCTGGCCGGCCGCCAGCAGCGAGCCGTCGGGCGTCCAGCGCAGGTTGTCCACGTGGAACCCGAGGTTCACCTCGGACTTGTCGACCGGCGTTGCTCCGCGCGACAGGCGGACCACCGACTGCGTGCCCCAACCGCCGATGTAGTACCAGCGGCCGTCCTCCGACACCAGCAGGCCGTTCGGACCGGACATCGTGCTGCCGGGCACCTCCGACCAGCCGATCCCGGGCCGCCACTCCCACACCTCGCCCACGGGCCGCGAAAAGTTGGTGGCGGCAAAGCCGCCGCCGGGCAGCGACGTCACGGAGTTGAGACCCACGCCCTCCGGCGCCACGACGCAGCCGACCCAGGTGATCAGCGGCTGGGCGCCGCCCATGTCGAGCCAGAACACCTCGACCGCCTCCCGGTCGCCGTGGCCCACGACGTACGCCGTGTGGATGTCGCCGTCGCCCTGGCGCAGGCTCAGGCCGTGGGGCTGGAAGCGGGCCGTGGGCGGGCCGGGGCAGGCGCCGTACAGCGCCGTATCGTGCCGGGTGCGCGCGTCGGCGGCGGGGAACAGCACCGCCGTGGTGTGGTCGCGGGTGTCGGCCAGGAAGAGGTGCCCCTCGACCTCCATGCTCGACCCCAGCACCAGGGGCGTCCGGGGCACCGCGAGCAGATCCTCGGGGCTCGGCGGCCCGCACAGGAACTGCACGTCGCCGTCCGGTTCGCACGCCGCCGCGCCCTGTCCGGCCGCCCCCGCGACCAGGATGCCGGCGCCCAGCGCGCCGACCGCCAGCGAGAGCCTCGTGAGCTGCATGAGCATGAGCAGTCCTCCCCGCGCGCCGCATCGCGCGCGAGCCATTATAGGTGTAGACTCGCAGGGCGGAGAGATGCCCATGCGGAAGATGCGCAACCGGTTCGTTTCGCGGTGGTCCGTGCAGCTCGCGGCGCCGCTCGCACTCGTGGTGGTGATTGCGGCCGGCGCCCGGCCCGGGGCGGGCGCGGCGGCGCAGGAGGCCGCGGGCGAGATACCCCGCCTGGCGGGCGTGTGGGACGGAAGCCCCCCCGCGCGCCCGGTCAACGGCCCGGACATGCCGTGGACGCCCGACAACTTCCCCGTGCTGAACGAGCGCGCGCTCGCCTTTCAGCAGGTGTTCGACGAGGCGATAGCGCAGAAGTACGACTGCGTGCCGGCCACGCCGCCCGCCCTGCAGTACGACCCCTACATGATGGAGGTCGTGCAGTGGCCCGAGCGGGTGCTGTTCCGCTACGAGAAGGACGATCAGGTGCGCACGGTCTGGCTCGACGGGCGCCAGCCCACCGTCCTCGACTACGGTATCCAGGGCTTCTCGGTGGGCCGCTACGAGGACGGCGCGCTGCTCGTCGAGACTACCCACTTCGTGTTCGACATCACCGGCTTCGACGACTACAACGGCATCCCGTCCTCGCAGCTCAAGCGCGTGACCGAGCGCTACTGGCGCGAGGGAGAGGCCCTGAAGGTGACCGTCACCGTCGAGGATCCGCTCTTCCTCAGGGAGCCGGCCTCGTACACCACCCAGTGGCTGCCGGCGCCCGACGGCTACCGGCTGCAGGCGTACGAGTGCGACCCGGAGGAGGCGCGGCGTCCGGTGCGGTTCATGATCCCGAAGTACCGCTAGTAAGGGAGGGTAGCGAGGTGACAGTCCGGCGATGGATCGCGTTGGCGTGTCTGGCGGCCGGGTGCCTGGCGGTGGCGCCCGCGGTGGCGCACCATGCCAGCACGCCGTTCTACGACGGCAGCCGCAGCGTGGAGGCACTGGGGGTCGTGACGAGGTTCGAGTTCAAGAACCCGCACTCCTTCCTGTACCTCGAGGGTACGGGGGACGACGGGGCCGCCATCGCCTGGGAGATCGAGATGGGACCGGCGGTCTCGATGAGCCGCCGCGGATGGACGCCGGACACGATCAGCGCGGGCGACGAGATCCGCGCGGTGGGCAACCCGTCCCGGGCGCCGGGCACGCACGGCATGTGCTGCGCCGAGCTGACGCGGCCGGACGGCAGCCCGATTCAGCCGTAGCCGGTCCACGGCGCGGGCTCCCGGTCTGCCGGCGGGCCGGGGTGGGCGCGTTCGTCACTCCGCGCGGTCGACCCGCAGCCGGGTCAGCCGTAGCGTCTTGATGTACCAGCGGCCGTCGATGCGCTCGTACGTCTCGTGGTAGTGGCCCCAGCCATGGACCAGGTTCTCCCCGCCGGGTTCCTGCAGGATGTCCAGCATCGCCCAGATGCCGGTCGCGGTGGAGGGCGAGGTGATCTCGATCTCCGGCATGTGCCCGTGGTGGATCGTGACCAGGTGCTCGACGGCGCGCTGGATGAAGGCGGCGATGGCCTCGTTGCCGGTCACCGGGTTGTCGGGCGTGGCCAGGTCGCCTGACCCCTCGACGTTGTAGACCGCGGTCGCGTCGGACGTGAACAGCGTTGCGATGCAGGCCCAGTCCTTCGTGTCCAGGCAGCGGAAGTAGCGTGCCTTGAGCCGCCCGATCTCCTCGATGGCGAGGAGGCGTTCGACGTCGCTCAGCGCCGCCTCCTCGCCCTGGTTGCCGGCGGCCGCGTCCGGCCGGGCGGCGCAAGCGCCGCCGAGCGAGACGGCCGCCAGCAGCGCTGCCGCCAGCAGGGCGAGACGGACCCCGCCTGCCCCACGGTGCTCCCGCGTGAACGCAAGTCCGGACTCGTGCGGCTCGACCTGCATGGCTCCTCCGTTACTGGCTACGGCGTGACGGTCACCGTCACGTCCTCGGTGTCCTTCAGGCCGCCGTCGTGCGCCTGCGCGCGGATGACGTACTCGCCCGGCCGGCTGAACGTCGCGGTCACCAGGAAGTGGCCGTCCGCCGGGAGCGGCGGCGGCTCCCAGCCGGGCGTCCACGGCGAGTTGCTGCGGTAGTCGGGGTACGTCTTGAACTGGTACGGGTCGAACCTCACATGGCTCTCGGGGCCGCGGTAGACGATCCACGCCACGCGCAACCCCCAGGCGCCGTGGCGGCCGACCAGCCGCAGCGGCGCCGCGTGCACCGGCGGAATGCCGTCGTCCGCCGCCACGGCCGCGAGCGCCAGCGGCTGGCCAACGGCCACGGTTCGCAGCAGGCTGCCCTCCACGCGCACGGTCGGCGCCAGGTTGGCCCGCATCTCCTCGTTGTTGTGGCCGAAGTCGCCGATGTCGAACTGCTGCAACTGCGGGTCGGTGATGTAGCCGGGCAGCAGCGAGCCGTACGTCCGGTTGGTCTTGCCGTTGACCGTCAGCGTCCACACGATCTCGCGTTCGCCGAAGTCGGCGGGCACGTTGATCCGGAAGACGAACCGGTTGCGGCGCGGCTGGAACAGCGTCGGCTGGCCCTGGTCCGGCCCGCCCGGCTCGACGTTGTTGTCCGGGCCGACCGGCACGAACGGCTTCTCGTCCCAGTTGCGGTTGAAGTAGCCGAAGGCCAGGTCGAACGTCCCGTCGGGCCGCTGCTCCCAGCCGTCGAAGGCGGGGGCGATGTCCTGGCCGGTGCGGTAGACGACCTGCCCGCCGCCGTCGCCGGGCGCGCCCGCCACCAGCAGGGCCGCTGCCGCGGCAGCGACCGCCGCGGCTGCCCACGGAAATTGGCTGTGCGCTCTCATCGTTGCAAACCGCGGCCGCGGGTCAGTCGTCGTTCTGGGTCAACCGCGCCCGCTCGAGCTCGCGCCGCCGCTCCAGCTCCTCCTGGTACTGCTCCTCGGTGATCGGCACGAACCGGGAGAGGTTCAGGAACATGTCGTCGGTCGAGCGGTTGCCGTATCCCTTCCAGTTGCGCGGATCCACCACGCGCGGGTTGTTGAGCGTGTTGTCGTACCACGCGGTGACCCGCAGCAGCGTGTTGGCGGGCAGCAGCGGCGCGTGGTCCTCGTCGTAGACGTACACCTTCACCCAGTTGTGGTTGTAGCCGGCGCAGTTGAGCATCTCGCTCAGGCCGCTGGGGTACATCGCCTCGATGCACATCCGCTTGCCGCTCGAGTGCAGGTGCGGCTCGAACGTCATCAGGATGCCCGGCTGCGTCACGAGCTGCATCCCCTCCATCTTCGCGTTCGGCTCCTCGGGCGGGATGTCGATGTCGAAGGTCAGGTAGCTGATGATGCCGCCCCGGCCGCTGTACTTCGGCTCCCAGCCCCGGGGGTGGAACTTGAACGCGACGTCGATGCGGAACGGCACCTCGACGCCGATGGAGTGCAGGTGCAGGTCCCAGTTGAGCGACGAGCCGGCCGGCAGGCGCACGCCGAGCACCTCGGGATAGTGGGTGGCGTTCTGGCCCACCTCGTGGACGACCATGAACAGGTCGGTCGGACCGCGCGCGCTGCCCGGCCGCGACTGGGTCTGGATTTCCTGCGACCGCTCGCGGGCGGAGATGACGGCGTGGTGCACGACGAACAGGTTGAGGTCGCCCGACTTGCGCTCGACCGTGGCCTCGTCCAGCAGCACCTCGCGCACCTCGACGGCCTTGACCCAGCGGTCCTCGGTCAGCCCGGTGGGCGACGGGTCGAGCAGGCCGTACCAGTCGGCCGCCACCGCCTCGAGCGTGTGCCCGGGCGAGGAGACGACCAGGTCCGGCTCGCCGAACGACCAGTCCTTGCCCGCGGGCCACTCGATGGCCGGCGGCAGGTCGGCCGGATTGCCGCGGGGCGCGCCGCCGTCCGCCCAGGCCGCAATCGTCTCGATTTCTTCCGGGCTCAGGGAGATGTCTTCCTTGAAGCGCTGGATGCCGATGTTCTTCTCGATGAACCACGGCGGCATCCGGTCCGGGTCGTTGTCGGGCCGGGAGGTCTTGTCCCGGATGGCCCGCGCCCACGGCCGCGCCTCTTCGTACGTGACCAGCGACATCGGGGCGATGGAGCCCGGACGATGGCACGCCTGGCACGAGCGCTGGAGTATCGGCGCCACGTCCCGCGTGAACGTCACCGACGGCTGCGAGCCGGCCCGGGCGGCCGCGTCGGTCGCCCACGGCGCGGCGGCCAGCAGCAGCGCAAGCCCCGCGAGGGCGACTGCCCGCGCCGGGGGGCTGCGGTGGATCGAACTCGTCTGCATGATTCGACCTCCCTCCATGCGAGTGCCCATTCTAGCAGCCCGCGACAAGCGGACCGGCCGCACTTCCGGGCCGCCGGCCCCGGTTTCGGACCGTGGCGCAGCGGCCCGGCATTGACCCTGGACGAATAGCATCCTATTCTATTCATCGTGAGCACGACCGTACACCTGCCCGCGCACCTGCTCGCGACCGTCGACCGCCGCGCGCGGGATCTCGGCGTGAGCCGCAACCGCTACATCCTTCGCGCGCTGGAGCGCGCCGTGGCCGCCGAGACGCACTGGAGCGCCGCGTTCGTCGCCGAGCTGGCGGCGGCCCGCGCCGACGTCGAGGGACGCCGGGCCCTGGCGGACCTGCGCGCGGCCGTGGCGCGCGGCCGGACTCGAAAAGGGCCGCCGGCGTTGTGAAGTACGTGCTGGACACCAACACGCTGTCGTATGCGATGGCGGGCGACCCGCAGGTCTGCGAACGGCTGCTGTCGCTCGCTCGGACCGACGTGCTGCTGCCCCAGCCGGTCGTCGCCGAGGTCGAGTACGGCCTGGCGCGGATGCGCAAGTCGAAACGCCGGACCCGGCTGGCCGCACGCTTCCGGGCGTTTCTGGACGAGATGCCGCGGGCAGAGTGGACCGACGAGGTGAGTCACGCGTTCGGCGCGACCAAGACCGACCTGGAACGCCGCGGCATCCGCATCGAGGACTTCGATGTCGCCATCGCCGCTCACGCGCTCGCGAGCGGCGCCGTGCTGGTCAGCGATGACGCCGATCACATGCGCCGGATTGCCGGCCTGCGGCTCGAGACGTGGCGCTCGGCGTCGATCGGGCCACGCGAACCTGGCCCGGCAGGCGTCGCCTGAGGGGTCCGCGGCGCGTCCAATCCGCGCTGCCAGGGGTCCGCACCGTTCTGTGGCGGAGACTCCTACGGCTCCAGCCGCAGGATGAGCACGCCGGGCTCGCCGGTCCCGCCCGTCTCCGCGCCGCCCACGGCCAGCAGCACCAGCGGCCCCGCGACCGCCACGTCGCGGGGCGGACCGGAGGGCTCGTACTCGGTGACCAGGGTGGGCGCCGCGGGGTCGGACACGTCCACGACCTGCAGCAGGAACGGGGGATAGGCGTCGGCCAGGAAGGCGAGCGGACCTGCCAGCTCGACGTGGACCAGGCCGCCGGTGGCGGCCGCGGCGATGTAGCCGCCGGTGCCGGGCCGTCCCGCGTCCCGGTAGCTCCCCAGCGGCACCGGCTCCGTGGGGTCCGTGACGTCGATCAGCTCCAGGGTCGATTCCGAGCTCATCAACCCGGCCAGCGTCGTCTCCGCGCCGTTCCGCCGCAGCGTGCCCACCGCCACGGCCGCCGACATCTCGCGCGTGGCGAGCGTGCCCCGCGCCTCGAGCTCCTCGCCCGTCTCCGTCAGGTCGACGATCGACAAGCCTCCCGGGGTGTCGATCACGTAGGCGCGCGAACCGGCGACCGCCACGTCGATGGCGTAACCCTCCGCAAAGTAGGAGCCGCTCGCCGCCGGCGCCGCAGGATCCGAGACATCGATCAGCTCCAGGCCGGACAAGCGGTTGGTCACGGCCGCCGTGGTCCCGGTCACCGCGATGCTCAATGCCTGTCCCGGCGTCCGGAACGTGGCGAGGAGCCGCGGTGCCGCCGGGTCCGACACGTCGACCGTCGCCAGCCCGCCGAAGTCTATCGCCGCGTACGCCACCGCGCCGGCGACGTCGATGCCGTAGACGTTCTCCGGCAACGTCACCGAGCCCGCCGCCGCCGGCGCCGCAGGATCCGCGATGTCGACGATGCGCAGCGTCGGTCCGTCGCCGACGTACGCCCGCTCGCCGTGCACGCTCACGACCGTGGCCGGGCCGGGAACGAAGCCGACCAGGTCCAGCTCCTGGCCGTGCAGCACGGCAAGTGGAGCGAGTGCCCAGGCGGCGGCCCAGCCGGACAGGAGGGCCAGCCTGCGCGCGGCAACCCGGGGCAGCGTCCGGCGTCGCACCGACGGCATGGGTACCTCCCCTGCGCTACGGGACATCGTGCGGGTGCGGATAGATGGCATCGCTCGACGCCGGCGACAGCGCCTCGACCAGCAGGCCGAGCCGCGGCCGGAGATCGTAGTAGGCGTGGCTGCCGCCGTCCGCGGCCAGCAGGCCGCCGTGCCGCGCCAGCCGTTCGATTTGCGCGGGCATGTCGAGGCTGTCGCCGGCGTTCCGGAAGTGCATGCCGATGTGGTGCACGCGCTGGCCGTGCAGGTCCAGGAAGTCGGCATACGTGCCGCTGCCGTCGCCCACCTGCTGCAGCAGCTCGATGCTGACGTTCTCCAGGTTGAACGCGGTGAACTCGCCCTGGCCGCGCGCCGCCTGGAACTCCCGGATCGGCGTCGGCTCGACGCCGACCACGTCCAGGAGCGCCTGCCGCGCGGCCCGGATGTCGCGGACGGCGATGCCCAGGTGCGTGATGCAGGCCGGGCGGTCGAGGTCCACGGCGGGGCGTCCGGCGGCGGCGTCCGGCGGCCGGTCGCCAGCCGCGCCCGGGACCACCTCCACCAGCAGCCCGAGCCGGGCGGTGAGGTCGATGCGCTGCTCCCCGCCGCCCGTGCGGATCGCCAGGTGGTGCACTCCCTGGCCGCGGGTGTCCAGGAAGTCGCGGTAGGCGCCGCCGGGCGGGCCGGTCGGCTCGATCAGGTCGACGGCGACGTTGGCGAGCCGCACCCGCGCCACGCGCGCGGGCTCGTCCCCGCGGGCCGCCTCCACCGCCGCCGGGGCGATGCCCGCCAGCGCGGCGTAGGCCGCCGCGGAGGCCGCGGCGTCGCGCACGACGATGCCGACGTGCGCGACCTGCGGCGCGTCCTGCGCCTGCGCCGCCCCGCCCCAGGCCGGAACGCCGACCGCCGCCAGGACGGCCAGCGCCGGCAGCCGGCCGCATCTCATCGCGCGCCCTCCAGGATGTTTGTCATGCTGTGGTTCCCGTCACCACCAGGGTGTCGACCGAGCAGCAACGCGGCCGCGCGCGCGGGACGCGCCGTCACCGGCCGGCGCCCCCGGGGCCGTTGCGGAGCACAGGCGCGCTGCGCGGATCGATGGTCGGGCCCTGGCCCTCCACGTCGGCCGGCTCGGGCGGGATGTCGAACGCGACCGCGGCCATCACGGTGTCCCACATGAGGGCGAACCGGCCGGCCGTGTCGCTCACGTCGAGGAACAGCCAGGTGAGCTGGTCGACCGACCACGGCAGCTCCGACAGCTCCATCGGCACGCGCACGACGTCCTTGTCGGGGGTGTAGCCGTAGGAGCCCCACAGCCGGGTGCGGTCGTTCGGGTCGTAGCGGCTCTGCGGCTGCCAGTTGGAGATGATGAGCGTCCAGTCGTCGGGCTCGAGGTCGATGAACATCGTGTACCCGCCCGGCTCGATGCGCGTGCCGCCGATGACGAGCGGCGCCTCGGTCATCAGGTAGGTGGACACGTCCGCGCCGGCGCGCCAGACCGGGGCGCTGCGGTTGAGCCACATGCCGTAGGTCTGCTCGGTGCCCCAGAGCTCCCGGCCGCGCTTGATGGGACGGCCGTAGCTGATCTCGATCCACCTGCCCTCGATGTAGTACGGGGTCCGTCCGCCGGCGTACCGTCCGCCGGTCTCGGTCGACGCCAGCCCGTCCGGGCTGGGCGCCCGGAACTGGGCCGCCGCCGAGGAGGCGCCCAGCAGCAGCGTCAGGCCGACGAGCAGTCCGCCACGGGTTGCACGCAGCGCGGTCCGTCTCACGGTCCGTCTCATTGGTGTGCTACCTCCTGAATTTAACGCGCCCGCAACGGCGCCGTCGACAAGGCGTTACGCTGCCCCGCTAGTCTGGATACGGTCTTGTCCGCCCGGGCGACGGCCACATTCTGGAGATTGCCCGGGCGGGCAGCGACGGGTGGGCGCGCTCGGCCGTGTCCGCGGGCGTATGACTCGGGAGCGGCCTTCCGGCGTGTTCCACCTGTCACGTTTCATTTTCTATCAGATATCAGACGGGGCTGCGCCCCGGACCCCCGGCGTTCGCTTGCGGGGCCCCTTCGCCCCGCGCCGCTGCCGCCGAGGCGCGCTGTGCGCGCCTTGCGGTGCAGACTCCTGGCTCGGCCAACGTTCGCGATCCGCCCGGGCACGGAGCGATTATACGGCCGGCCCGCCGCGTGGCCGCGATACGGTTGCGTCGCGGGGGGTTTGGAGGGATACTGATCGCGATCGCCGGTTGATTCGCGAAGGGGAGCTGTGTACATGAAAGGTACGTATCGTTCCGCGCTTCTGATTGCCGCCGTGCTGCTGCCGGTTGCGGCGGGTGCCCAGCCGGGCGGATCGGCCGCCTCCGGCCAGGGCGAGGTGACGTTCGCGAAGGACATCGCGCCCATTCTCCAGCGGAGTTGCCAGCAGTGCCATCGGCCCGACTCGGTCGCGCCCATGTCGCTCCTGACGTACGAGGAGACGCGGCCCTGGGCGCGGGCCATCAAGGCGCGGACCGCGTTGCGGCACCGGCGCGGCGCCATGCCGCCGTGGTTCGTCGAGAAGGACATCGGGATCCAGCATTTCAAGAACGATCCCTCGCTGAGCGAAGACGAGATCGAAGCCATCGCGATCTGGGCGGACAACGGCGCGCCGCTGGGCAACCCGGCCGACCTGCCGCCGCCGCTCGAGTTCGCCGGCGAGGACGAATGGACGATCGGCGAGCCGGATCTGATCCTCGAGTCGCCCGAGGTCGTCGTGCCGGCGGCGGCGCCTGACAGTTGGACGTCGCTCGGGAGGCTCGCGACCGGGTTGACGGAGGACCGCTACGTCGCGGCCGTCGAGGTCAGGGAGTTCAACGACGTGCCGAAGACGGAGGCCTCCGGCACGGTGGGCGGGCGCTACGTGTTCCACCACATGAACTACGGGTCGCTGGGGCCCGACGCGGATGCCGGTCAGCGGCCGGACGGCTGGCCCGTCCACGAGGTGGGGCGCAACGCGGACGTGTTTCCGCCCGAGGCCGGGCGGTTGCTCGAGGCGGGGTCGGTGCTCGACCTGCACAACGCCCACCTGCACTCGAACGGCCGCGAGACGCGGGCGCACCTGAAGTTCGCGTTCAAGCTGCACCCCAGCGGCTACGAGCCGGCGGTGAGGTACGCGCGCAGCTTCGTCGGCAACGGCGTCGACATCGACATCAAGCCCAATCAGGCCGGTCAGGAGCTGCACGCGTACCGCGTGCTCGACGCGCACACCAAGCTGCTGTCGTTCGAGCCGCACCAGCACGCCCCCGGCACGCGCATGTGCCTCGAGGCCATCTGGGGCCACAACATCGAGACGCTGTCCTGCGTGGGCTACGACCACAACTGGGTGAAGCAGTACATCTTCGAGGACGACCACGCCCCGCTGCTGCCGAAGGGGACCATCCTGCACATCATCGGCTGGCTGGACACGACGCCCGCCAACCGCAACGTGGCCGACCCGCGGAACTGGTCGGGGGGCGGCCGGCGCTCGGTGTCCAACATGTTCATCGACCTGGGACTGGCCTACGAGCTGACCGACGAGCAGTTCGAGCGGGAGATGGCCGAGCGGCGCGCGCGGCTGCGGCTCACCAGGAACGACCACGTCATCGGGTGTCCGTTGTGCCAGGTCGAGTTCCCGTCGCAGGCAGCAGCGGCGAACGACCAGCAGGACGATCAGCAGTAGCGAGGCCGGGACGATCCGGACAAGGGCAATGACGAAGAGAACATGCTGGCTGCTTGTGGTGCTGGCCCTGCTCGTGGCGGGCCTGGGGCTGAGCGCGCAGACCCGGTTCACGTACTCGCGCGGGCAGAGCGTCTCGCCCGCGTTCGAGGGCTGGTGGCAGAACGAGGACGGCACCTACTCGCTGTTCTTCGGCTACATGAACTCGAACTGGTTGGAGGAGTTCGACGTACCGATCGGTCCGGACAACAATATCGAGCCCGGCGGGCCCGACCGCGGCCAGCCGACGCACTTCTACCCGCGCCGCAACCTGTTCCTGTTCACGGTCGACGTGCCGGCGGACTTCGGCGAGCAGGAGGTCGTCTGGACGCTCACCACCAACGGGGTGACGGAGCGGGCCTACGGCTCGCTGCGCACGGACTACCTGCTCGACCCGCAGACCATCGGCACCGAGATGGGCGCGAACTTCGGGGGCGTCATCGACGAGTGGCGCGACAACGAGTTCCCCAGCCTCGACCTCGCCGTGGACCAGCCGCGCCGGGTGCGGGTCGGCGAGCCGTTGCGGCTCGTGGCGTTCGCCTCGGACGACGGCATCCCGTCCGGCACGTACGAGCCGCCCGCGGTGGAGCCCGGCAAGCCGCACCCGGCCTACCGGGCGCCGCGTCAGATCGTGCCCGGCAACCCGCCCGGCCTGCGGTTCGCCTGGATCGTCTACCGGGGCGACGCCTCCAAGGTCACGTTCTACCCCGAGCAGCTCAAGATGTGGCAGGACACGCGGGTGTACGCGAACTCGCCCTGGTCGTTCCCCTATCTGATTCCGCCCGTTCCCGAGGACGGGCGGTTCGAGACCGCGGTGACCTTCGACGAGCCCGGCACCTACGTGCTGCGCGCCCTGGCGGGCGACGGTGCGCTGACGAGCAGCGAGAACCTGATGATCACGGTGACCCGCTGACCGCAGCGGGGAGGGAGCCGCCGATGCCGGCCCTGAAGCAGTTGGTGGCCGTCGGTCTCGCCGTGATCGTGCCCGGCGTTTGCGGCGCGCAGCCGGCGGCGGACGGCGCCCTCGGCGCCCGCACGCCGTGGGGCGATCCGGACCTGCAGGGCATCTGGGACTTCCGCACCATCACGCCGCTGGAACGTCCCGGCGATCTGGCCGGGACGGACGTGCTCACCGCCGAGGAGGCGGCCGTGCAGGAGGCGCTCACCGCGGCCGAGCGGGTGGACCGCGTCCCGGAGGCGGGCGACACCGGCTTCTACAACCGGTTCTGGCTGGATCAGGGGACGGAGGTCGTCCCGACGCGGCGCACCTCGCTCATCATCGACCCGCCGGACGGCCGACTGCCGCCGTTGACGGCGGCCGAGCAGCGGCGGATGGCGCGGCGCGCGGTGACCTGGGAGCGGCCCATCCGCGAGCGCGTGGCCGGCTACATGCCGAACCGGATGGCGGACGGCCCCGAGGACCTCGGCATCGCCGAGCGCTGCATCCTGGGGTTCAACTCCGGCCCGCCGATGATTCCGAGCTTCTACAACAACTCCATGCAACTGCTGCAGACGCCCGACCATGTGGTCATCCTCAACGAGATGGTCCACGACGCGCGGATCATCCCGCTCGACGGGCGGGCGCACCTGCCGTCCGGGTTGCGGCAGTGGATGGGCGACTCGCGGGCGCGCTGGGACGGCGCCACGCTGGTGGTCGAGACGACGAACTTCACGGACAAGACGTCGAGCTTCAGCCCGGAGATCACCAGCGCCGTCGGGTCGGGCGAGAACCTGCGGCTGGTCGAGCGCTTCACGCGCGTGGACGCCGCGACGCTGATGTACCGCTACACGGTGGACGATCCGGTCACCTTCGTCCGGCCGTTCACGGTGGAGCAGCCGATGGTGGCCACGGACTGGCCGCTGATCGAGTACGCCTGCCACGAGGGGAACTACGCCATGCCGAACACCCTCGCCGGCGCCCGCACGGAGGACGCCGAGGCGCGCGCCTCGCGCTAGGAGCCCGTGGCAGGGCTTCTCCGGCGCGTCGTGCTGCCGGCCGCGCTGGCCGCTGTGGCTTGCGGCGGCGCCTCCGAGCCCCCCTCACCGCCGTTCGACGTCCTGGAGCAGACCATCCCCGAGCTGCAGGCGGCCCTGGAGGCCGGCGGCGTCACGTCCCGCCGGCTGGTGGCCCAGTACCTCGCGCGCATCGAGGCATACGACCGCCGGGGCCCGGCGTTGCGGGCGATGATCGGCATCAACGGCGCGGCGCTCGACGAGGCGGCCGCGCTCGACCGTGAGCGGGCCGAGACCGGCCCCCGCGGCCCGCTCCACGGCATCCCGGTGGTGGTCAAGGACAACTACGACGTGGCCGGCCTGCCGACCACCGCCGGCTCGAGCGCGCTGGCCGGCTGGCACCCGCCGGACGACGCGTTCCAGGTCGCGCGGCTGAAGGCGGCCGGCGCCGTCGTCATCGGCAAGGCCAACATGCACGAGCTGGCGTACGGGCTGACGACCGTCAGCTCCGCCGGCGGGCAGACCCGCAACCCGTACGACCCGACCCGCAACCCCGGCGGCTCGAGCGGCGGGACGGGCGCCGCGGTGGCGGCCGGCTTCGCCGCGGCCGGGATGGGGACCGACACGTGCGGGTCGATCCGCGTCCCGTCGGCCCACCACGCCCTGGCCGGCCTGCGCGGCACGCGCGGGCTGTCGAGCCGCGACGGCATCGTCCCGCTGGCGCTCACGCAGGACATGGGCGGGCCGATGACGAAGACCATCACCGACCTGGCCATCATGCTCGACGCCACGGTGGGCGTCGATCCGGCGGACGGGGTGACCGCGCGCGGCCGCGGCCGCGTGCCGGACAGCTACACCGCCTTTCTCACCGAGGGCGCGCTCGCGGGCGCCCGCATCGGCGTCGTCACCTGGCTGGTGGGCAGCGCGCCGGAGGACGAGCCGGTGGCGGCCGTGATCCGCGCCGCGCTGGAGACTATTGCGGCGGCCGGGGCGGAGGTGGTCGAGGTGGATCTGCCGGGCGTCCCGGACCTGCTCGACGGCGCGTCGATCATCCCGGTGGAGTTCAAGTTCCAGCTCGCCGACTACCTGCGCGCGCCGGGCACGCCGGTGGGGTCGCTGCGGGAGATTCTCGACTCGGGGCTGTATCACGCGGCGGTCGAGGAGCGCTACCGGCGCTCGGACCGCGTGCACGGCCTCGACGATCCCGAGTACCTCGAGGCGCTCGCCCGCCGCCGGCCGTTGCGGGAGGCCGTGACCCGGTTCATGGACGACGCGCGGCTCGACGCGCTCGCCTACCCGACGCTGCGACGCACCGCCGCGCCGATCGGCTTGCCGCAGCGCGGCAACAACTGCGCGTTGAGCGCCGTCTCCGGCCTGCCGGCCATCGTCGTCCCCGCCGGGTACGCGGCCGATGGCCTGCCGGTCGGCCTCGAGCTGCTCGGGCGGGCCTGGGCCGAGGGCGATCTCGTCCGCCTGGCCTATTCGTACGAGCAGTTGACGCATCATCGGCGCCCCCCGGACTCGACGCCCAGCCTGTTCGCCGCGCCCTCGCGCACGGCGGCGTGGACAGCGGCGGGTGCCGCCGCGGCGCCGCCGGTCGCGAGCGGCGTCACGGCCAGCATCCGTCTCACCTGGACCCCCGCAACCCGGCAGTTGCGCTACGCCGTGACCGTCTACGGCGCGCCCGCCGGCGACGTCCTCTCCACGCACCTGCACCGCGGCGCCCCCGGCGAGGTCGGTCCGGTGGTGCTGCCGCTGTCCGGCCCCGGCGCCGCCCGCGCCTCCGGCGCGCTGACGCTCAGCGCCGCCGAGCGCGACGATCTCGAGTCGGGCGCGCTCTACTTCAACGTCCACACGCGGCAGCACCGCAACGGCGCCGCCCGCGCGCAGATCGACTGGCCGGCGACGGGCAGCCAGTAGGGCGAGCCTCCGCAAGGGTGGGTTCGCCCCTCGCATTCAGACGTCGGCGGGGCACGCGCGCTAGTGGTGTGTCCCTAGAATGACTTTACACTTGTTGACCTTGTCGAGGATGGCCTCGACGGTGGTGCTCCACACGAACGGCTTCGGGTCTGCATTGTGTTGGGTCAAGTAGTCCTGGATGGCCGCTACCAGTTCCTGCACGCTGCAGAAGACGCCGCGGCGAAGGCGTTGCTGCGTCAGCTTGCTGAACCAGCTCTCGACGAGGTTGAGCCACGAGGCGCTGGTGGGCGTGAAGTGTAGTTTGAAGCGCGGGCGGGCGGCCAGCCACTTGCGAACCTTCTTGTGCTTGTGGGTCGCGTAGTTGTCCAGGATGACGTGCAACGTGAGGTCGGGCGGGAACGCCCGGTCGAGGTGGCGCAGGAACTTCAAGAATTCCTGGTGCCGATGACGGCCGTGGCATTGGCCGATGACCTCGCCGGTCAGCACGTTCAACGCAGCGAACAACGTCGTCGTGCCATGTCGCTTGTAGTCGTGGGTCATGGTGCCGCGCCGGCCCGGCTTCATGGGCAGGCCCGGCTGTGTACGGTCCAGAGCCTGAATCTGGCTCTTCTCGTCCACGCACAGCACCACGGCCTTGTCCGGCGGGTTCAGGTAAAGCCCGACGACGTCGGTCAGCTTCTCGACGAAGGCCGGGTCTTTCGACAACTTGAACGTCGTGATGCGGTGCGGCTGCAGGCCGTGCGCGTCCCAGATGCGCTGGACGGTCGAGCGGCTCACGCCGGCCGCCTTGGCCATCGAGCGGCAGCTCCAGTGAGTGGCGCCCGGCGGCGTTTCGTGCAACGTGGCATGTAAGATGGCCTGCACTTGGCAGGCCGTGATCTCGGGTTTGCGTCCGCGGCCAGGACGCACTTCCCCAACCGAATCGAGCCCATCGGTGAGAAAGCGCGCGCGCCAGTGCAACACCGTCGGCCGGCTGATGTCGAGCGTGGTCGCGATGCGACTGTTCGCCGCGCCGTCGCCGGCCATCAGCAAGGCCTTGGCGTGTGTCACCACGCGATGGGGCGCCGTTGCACTGAGCGCCCACTCCGTCAGCGTGTTCCGATCTGCGCTACTGAGCAGCAGCGCGGCGGCGGGGTTGTTCATACCCGCAGGTATATTACTCGGCGCACCAACTGTCAATATATTTCAGGGACACACCACTAGTATCATTCTCCTCGACCATGCCCGCAGCCGCCTCGCCCAGCCCTGCTCGCATCGAATACCTGCGCGTCCAGAACTTCCGCGCCTTGCGCAACGTGGAGCTCAAGAATCTCACGCCGCTGACCGTGCTGCTCGGACCGAACGGCAGCGGCAAGTCCACGATATTCGACGTGTTCGCGTTTCTGGCGGAGTGCTTCGAGTCCGGCCTGCGGCGTGCCTGGGACAAGCGAGGCAGGGCGAAGGAACTAACAGCCCGTGGCAAAAGTCGGGGAACCGGCCTGGCTCCGGCGCGATCGACCTCGTACACTGAGACACGATGGCAATGGGCAAGCGACCGGGAGCGCGACAGGGGTCGCCGCTGTGGGTGACGACGGCGGATTTGCCGACGAGTGCCGGGCATCCGTTCTTTGAGCGTCTGAACCGGGTTCTGGACGAGGGCGGGTTCGACGCTTTCGTCGAGGGACAGTGCGCGGTGTTCTACGCGGCGCGGGTGGGGCGTCCGAGTCTGCGTCCCGGGCGGTATTTCCGGATGCTGTTGATCGGGTATTGAACTAACCCGCTTCGCGGGAGCCAGGCACACGCCGACCGGATCGGTCGGTCTCCATCCGACTGCTTCCTGATCCCTTTCGCTCCTCGTCGTCCTCCGTAGGCTCCTCTGCACGACCGCCTGGATGGACCAGGCCGGTGCTGTTCACGGAGGAGTCTCACCATGACCGTGCTTCGCCAACGGATGCTCGACGACATGCGGATCCGGAACCTGGCGGCCGAGACGCAAACCTCGTACCTTCGGCAGGTTGCGAAATTCGCGCGTTACCACGGGCAATCTCCCGAGCTGCTGGGTCCCGAGGACATCCGGACCTACCAGTTGCACTTGATCGATGACCGGCAGCTCGCGCCGACGTCAGTGGCGGGCACCGTGGCAGCGCTGCGTTTCCTCTATCAGGTCACGCTCAAGCGGGACTGGGCGGTCGAGGCCCTACCGTTGCCGAAGCGCGGCGAGACGCTGCCGGTCATCCTGAGCCCCGAAGAGGTCGTTCGGTTTCTCGCCGGCGTGGCGCGTCCCAAGCACCGCATGATCCTCACCACGTGCTACGCCGCGGGGTTGCGACTCGGCGAGGCGCTGCGGCTCCAGGTTGCCAACGTCGACAGCAACCGGATGGTCCTGCATGTCGCACAGGGCAAGGGCGCTCGAGATCGCTATGTCATGCTCTCGCCGACGCTGCTCCAGCAGTTGCGGGCCTGGTGGCGGGTCGAGCGGCCGGCCCGGTGGCTCTTCCCGGGGCGAAATCCGGAGCAGCCGATGCAGAAGGGGACCGTCCAGTGGGCGTGTCGCCTCGCCCGGTATCGCAGTCGGCTAGCCCGGAAAATTCTTGACGTCGTCGAATCGGTCGCTGGCCGAGCCCTGATCGTTGAGCGAAGGAGGTCTTCGGTTGCCACACGGGGCAGGTGGCAGCGTGGTGGAGCGGTATGGCGTGGTTGCGGGGTGTACGAGGCGCCAGACGCGGACAGCTTCGCCGACAGGGCGCTTGCGTAGATTCCGGGAGCTGTTGGGGAAGCGGCGACTAGGCAAGCCGGTGACGCCGCACTCGCTCCGCCACGCGTTCGCCGTTCACCTGCTGGAAGTCGGCACCGACGTCCGCACCATTCAGCTGCTGCTCGGTCATCGGCGGCTGGAGACCACGGCGCGCTACCTCCGCTTGGCGACGACCAAGGTCTGTTCGGCGACCAGCCCGCTCGACTTGCTGCCCCGGCCGGAGACCGCGTCGGTCCCCACGCACTGATCGGGGGCCGCCGTGGCTCGTTCGCTCCTTCGCGTGGCGGAGGTCTTCCGCCGCTACGGCGACGTGTATCGTGCCCGGGCCGGGGCCGCGTTGTCGACCGCGCACCTGCGCGTGATGGCTGCCATCGAGCAGTGTCGGACCGCGGCGCTCGGCGGCCATGTCGAGGCGTGCGACCGCTGCGGTCACAAGCGGGTCTGGTACAACAGCTGCCGCAACCGGCATTGCCCCTCGTGTCAATCGTTGGCGCGGGCGCGATGGGTCGATGCCCGCACCGCGGAGCTGCTCGACTGCGAGTACTTCCACGTCGTCTTCACCGTACCGCAGGTGGTGGCGGCGATCGCCCTGCAGAATCCCGCCGCCGTCTACGGGATCCTGTTCCGGGCCACCGCCGAGACGCTGCGCACGATCGCCGCCGATCCGGAACACTTGGGCGCCGAGATCGGCTTCATCGCGGTGCTGCACACGTGGGACCAGACCCTCGGTCTGCACCCGCACCTGCATTGCGTGGTTCCCGGGGGCGGGCTCTCCAGCGACGGGGCGCGCTGGGTCGCGTGCCGGCCGGGATTCTTCTTGCCGGTGCGTGTGCTCTCCCGCCTATTCCGCCGCCTCTTTCTCAGGCACCTCGAAGAAGCCTTCGACACCGGGCGGCTGCGCTTCGGCGGAACGCTGAGCACCCTGACCGAGCGTCGCGCGTTCGTCGCGCACCTGGCGCCCGCGCGTGAGACCGAGTGGGTGGTCTACGCCAAACCTCCATTCGGCGGCCCGCAGCAGGTGCTCGACTACGTGGGTCGCTACACGCACCGCGTGGCCATCTCCGACGATCGACTGGTCGATGTCGAGGCCGGCCAGGTCCGCTTCCGGTATCGGAACTCCCGGACCGAACCCCCCTCGGTCGCCACGGCCACGCTCAGCGCACCGGAGTTCATCCGGCGGTTTCTGCTGCACGTGCTGCCGACCGGCTTCCACCGCATTCGCTACTACGGCCTGTTCGGCAATCGCCACCGGACTGCGAAGCTGGCCCGCTGCCGGGAACTGCTCGGAATGGCGCCGCCGCGCCCCGCCGACCCGCCACCCGACTATCGCGATCACCACGAAGTGCTCACCGAAGAGTCGCTGCGCACGTGTCCGAGCTGCGGCGACGGACACATGACGGTGGTCGAGACCGTGCCACGTGCGTACCCGCGGCCAGACATCATTGATACGTCATGACACGACCGACCGCTTCCACCGCAACACTGCGCGCCGCACATGACGGGAGAAGTCTGTCTCGCGTCCCTCTCTCACGACGCCTCGACGGCCCTCGTGTTCTCCAGCCCTCCGACTTCGCTCGTCGCAGGCCTCCAGGAGCTGCGCAGCGGCGCCCGCCGAGCCCAAGCCACGCCACCGCCTGCGTCCTCGGTCGACAGCCGGGCCGATTCAATCCCCATAGCGTCCAGGGGGCAGCGGCTTAGTTCAATCTATCTTTCGCTCACCGGCGCGGCGAGCGATCGTGAACCTTCTGCCGCACCGCTGGGCGCCGCGCCGCCGACCGAAAGATGCTCTGCATTTCGAGGGCCTGTCGTCGGAGCGTGGGATTGCGTGGCGGGTGGCCGACTCGCTGAGCCTGCGGTCGTTCCTGGACCTGGATGTGACCGAGGCGGCGCCGAACCACTCGACCGCTGTCTCGGACGCGTCGGCTGATCGATGTGGAGACGCACGGAGCCGTGTTCACGTGGGTTCTCGAGCGGCTGTCGGAAGCGGGTCTGGTTCGGGGCAAGACGGTCGGCGTCGATGCGACGACGCTGGAAGCGAACGCGGCGATGCGGAGCATCGAGCGTCGGGACACGGGCGAATCGTACGAGGCGTTTCTGCAGCGTCTGGCGGAAGCCTCGGGGCTTGCGACGCCGACGCGCGCGGAGTTGGCGCGTTTCGACCGGTCCCGAAAGGGCAAGAAGACGTCGAACAAGGACTGGCAGTCTCCCCAGGATCCGGACGCGAAGATCACGAAGATGAAGGACGGTCGGACGCACTTGGCCCACAAGGCCGAGCACGGGGTCGACCTGGAGACGGGCGCCATTCTCTCGGTGAGTGTGCAGGATGCGTCGGCGGGTGATTCAACGACGTTGCCGGAGACGCTGACGACGGCGGCCGAGCAGGTCGAGGCGGTTCAGCCGGACGGTGAGGGCGTCGAAGAAGTGGTCGCCGACAAGGGGTACCACAGCGACAAGACGCTGGTGGCGCTCGACGAGGTTGGGGTCCGCAGTTACATCTCGGAGCCGGAGCGGGGTCGTCGCCGCTGGCAGGACAAGAAGACCGGGGAGACGCCGCCGCAGAAGCGTGCTGCGCAGAAGGCATTGTACGGAAACCGCCGTCGCATTCGTGGCAACCGAGGTCGTCGTCTTCAACGCCGCCGCGGGGAACTGGTCGAGCGGCCTTTCGCGCACCAGTACGAGACCGGGGGTCTGCGTCGGGTGTGGGTGCGCGGCCACGAGAATGTCCGCAAGCGGGTGCTCATCCAGGCGGCCGGCTGCAACCTCGGACTGCTCCTGCGCCGCTTGACAGGCGTCGGCACGCCCCGGAGCCTGCAGGGGCGGACTCTTTCGGCGATTTGCGGACTGATCGGGTGTCTGATCGACCGTTGGGAGCGTCTGACGGTCGCCTGGGGGCCGAAACGGGCACCGGCGACGCTCGCCGGCTCAATTGCTCATTGTCAAGCTGGCTGAGCCGACCGGCGCAGCGAGAGGCCTTTTGCCACGGGCTGCTAAAGACCCGCGGCACGGACGGCCCGCTCGTGATCGAGATCAAGTATCGTGAGCAACCGGGATCTCCGCTCATCACCTATCACTTGGCGGTGGATGAGGAGTTTGGCCAGCCGCTTGTCGTCCACGAATGGCTGCGTTGGAAGCGGCGCAGTTATGGGGCGCCGTTTCGGTTCCTGGACTACCAGCGTGGCGCGGGTCAGGCCGTCAGCGGGGAGCTTCCCGACGCACAAGACATGCGCGTGCAGGTCCCGCTGAGTTCGGCCGATCTTCTTGCAGTCAACGCCCTTGGGCAATTCCAGGACCATCCGCGTGTAGGCGCTCTGCGCAACTTCATCATGGGTTGGCACTTGTCATACCTCTCCGCCGGCAGCACGCGTGGCCAGCCGGAGGCAGGACCGCATGAGCGGCTGACCAAGTCTGGAGACAACCTCGCAAACGTCATTCAGTATCTTGACGAACGTCATCCGGAGAGGCTGGTTCGCATATTCGAGACGCTGCGCAAGCGTGTGCCGCGCATCGAACGCGTACTAGCCGACACGATGCAGGACGGCCGCCTGCTGCTGCAGATCAAGGACGCCCCGTTCAGTAGCCCAGTCCTTGCACGCTTCACTTCTGACGGGACGCTGAAGATGCTCGCCTACCTGGTGCTGATCTATGATCCGGCCCCGCCGCCCTTCATCGGCATTGAGGAACCAGAGAACTATCTACATCCGCGCCTGCTGCCGGAGCTGGCCGAGGAATGCCGTGCTGCGTGCGAGCGGACGCAGTTGCTCGTCACCACCCACTCGCCGTTCTTTCTGAACACGCTGCGCCCCGAGGAGGTGCGTGTTCTCTGGCGCAACGAGTCCGGCTTCACCCAGGCGCAGCGCGTCGCCGACTTGCTCGGGGTACCCGAATTCGTGCACGCAGGTGCGGATCTTGGTTCCCTCTGGCTGGAGGGACACTTCGGCGTCGGCGATCCGCTGGTGGACGAGGGGTCACCGACTCGGTCCACCGTCTCGAGCGACGGATAGATGGCGGCACACTTGGTTCTTCTGGTTGAGGACCCGTCGATGGAAGCATTCCTGCGGCCGCTGCTTGTGCGTCTTCTTCCGGCGGAATGCACCTTTGAACTTCATGCTTTCCAGGGCAAACGAGACCTTCTTGGCAAACTGCCGGCAAGGCTGCTCGGATATCGTCACTGGCTTCCTGTGGAGCCGTGCGTAGCGCCTACCCACGGGTGAGTCGGAGGGTGCCTCAACAGGCGCGGTATCGAAATCCCGATGCCATTCGGGGAGGCACTTGGGAGGCGTTCGAGCGGGTGTTGAAGCAATACGGCTACTTCACGACAGGTCTGCGCAAGGTGGAGGCGGCGCGGGCAATCGCCACGCATTTCGACCCGGATCGCAGCCGCTCGCGCAGTTTCGAAGTGCTCCGTGCAGTCATCGCCGAAGCGACCGCATGAACGAGGGTTGCGCTCTGTCCCGCACCGTGCGGTCGGACCGGTCTGGCACGGCGGCCTCCGGTGGTTCGCGATGACGGCAGGGCTCTACTGCGCTCCGCCAATCCGCTCCCGCACCACCTCCGCGAACCGCAGCAGGTCGTCCAGGTGGTGGGCCACGACGTCCTCGACGACTGCCAGGTCCACGGTGTCGTAGCCGTGCACGAGGATGTTCCGAAATCCCGCCATGTCGCCGAGCTTCGCGGCGAGCGTTCCGTCGATCCAGCCGGCGCGGGCCAGCAGGGTGAACAGCTCGCGGTTGGTGCGCGGCTCGCCGAGGCGCTCGTCCGAAACGACGTGCGACGCGGCATCCAGGGCGGCCTGGATCGCGAGCTGGAGGGTGTGCTCGACGAAGCGCTGCTCGCGCACGTCGGTGCGGATGGCGTCCGTTCGGGCGAGCTCCCGGAGCTCCCGGATGCAGGTCTCGATCGTGGCGAGCCGCTTGGCGAGCAGGTCGGGATCGGTCATTCGGCCGGCGTCGCGGCCCGCCGGTACTCCCGCAGGATCGGCTGGAGGTCGAACCACTCGTTGCGCGTCCGCACCTCGAAGCGGATGCGGAGGGAGGGGTCGCGGTCGAGGATCAGCACGCCGTCGCGCAGCACGCGGGCGCGGAGATCGACGGGGGCGGCGTTGAGCGTCACGACCTGAACGGCCCGGCCCAGCAACCGCTCGAGCTCTCCTTCCAGGCGCAACGGCAGCCCCTCCAGCGTCGGCGGCGGGTCGCGCCGGAACAGGACGCCCACGTCGACATCGCTGCCGGGGCGCTCGTCGCCGCGTGCGACGCTGCCGAACAGGTAGACAGCCGTCGGCTCTTCGTTCTCGCGCCCGGCAAAGAACCGCTCCAGTTGCCGCGCGACAGGCTGCTGCGGCATGGGTGGCGACTATGGCGGCAGGGGCCGCAGGCTACCCGCGCACGCGGTGCGCGAACCACCAGTGGTGACCCTCGGGGTCGCGGGCCTCGTAGCTTCTGTCCGCCCAGTAGCCTTCGCCGTAGTCCTGGGTGTCCGGTTCCGCCGTGACGACCGCCCCGGCTGCGCGCGCCCGCTCGCAGTGGGCGTCGGCATCGTCCACGTAGACGAACAGCGCCTGGGTGTTCGCGCCGCCAACGGCCTGCGGCGACCGCAGGTAGGACCGTTCCGGCGACAGGCCGGCCTGGCCCACCATGATGAGGCCGCCACCGAGGACGAGCTGCGAGTGCGCGATCTGCCCCTGCTCGGTCTCGACCTTCACCTGCACTTCGAACCCGAAGGCGCGGCACAGCCAGTCGATGGCGGCCTTCGCGTCGTCGTAGAAGACCGAGGGTGAGATCTGCGGCCAGCCGTCGGGCGGTTTCTTCATGGCGGTCCTTGCTGTCGTCCTCACGGGCAGACGGGCGGCGCCTGGTAGCCGAGGCCCAGCAGCCGGAAGTAGTTCTGGCCGAGCGCGATGTTGCGGAAGGCGTCGTCGTCGAGGTAGCGGTTGATGCGGCTCGTGACCTCGAGCTCCGTCCGGTAGACGTCGATGCCCTTGTCGCGCGACGCCAGGAAGTCGGTCCCCGGGAGAATCCGGTCGGCGTGCGCGTTGAGGAACGGGACGTACGCCGCCTGCCCGTCCGGCGTCGAGAAGTACGCGTCCTCGAGCACGCGCCACGCGATGTCGAGCATGAGGTTCGGGTGGCTCTCCAGCATGGCCGTCATCAGCTCGACGTGCCGGGCCGGCTCCATGCGGGTGAGCTCCCGCGACAGGCCCATGTGGACCCAGACGATCGCGTTGTCCGGATACAGCCGCAGCACCTCCTCCATCAGCGGCAGGTAGCGGGTGGGATCGTCGTCGTCCCCCAGATCGGAGTGCACGGCGAGCGGAATGCCCCGCGCCCGGAGCACCGCCATGAAGGGAGCCCACGCGCCGATGGCGGCCCGGGAGACCGGCGCGTGCCCGTTGTCGAACAGCGCCTGCTTCACCAGGTTGACCTCGCCCATCCAGCGGAACAGCCCGGGGTACTCCGCGTCGAGGAGCTCGATGCCGGGCAGGATCGACTCCGGGGCGGCCAGGTCCGGAAAGGTCATCGACAGCGTGAGGTGGATGCTTGCCGGCGCCTTCGTCAGGTAGTTGGCGGCGTTGACGATGTCGTTCTTCAGCGACGGCGTCACCGGCGTGCCGGGGCAGTCCAGGTAGTAGGTGCACGAGGAGCCGGCCGGCAGCGTCTGCCCGATGCCGTAGACGTTGGCGAACAGCACGCCGGTCTGCTCGAAGTACTGCAGCACCTCCTCGAACGGAATGGCGGGTCCGCCGAACGGCCGGAAGTGCACGTGGGTGTCGACCACCGACGTCTGCGGCTGCACGGACCGGTCGTAGCACGGCGCGTCGGCCATGCGGAACGTATCGAGCGACAGCGCGGCGGGCGCCTCGGCGGTCGTCGCGGGCTCCGCGCCGCAGCCGGACAGACCGGCGGCGCACGAGGCGGCAATCAGCGCGATTAACTTGTTGCGCATGCGGTACCTGGCGCGGTCCGGCGCGTCGGCGGCATTGTATAGTACGAGTTGGATCTGCCTACAAGCGCCCGCATGCGGGCCGGTCCGGGAGGATTTACGCATGGCTGAGGTACCCATCGAGTTCAGGCGGCTGAACGTCACCGGCCTCCCGCGCATTCCGCGCCGGACGGCCGCCGCGCTGATCGTGCTGCTGCTCGTCGTCGCGGCGGGCTTCGGCTCGCTCTACCAGGTGCAACCCGAGGAGGTGGGCATCGTGCTGCGCTTCGGCGAGTACGTGCGGACCACCGAGCCGGGGTTGCGCGCCAAGCTGCCGTTGGCCGAGCAGGTGCTGAAGGTTCCGGTCCAGCGGCAGCTCAAGCAGGAGTTCGGGTTCCGCACCGTGGACGCCGGCATCCGCACGCTGTACGCGCCGGACCGCCAGTTCGCGGACGAGGCGGTCATGCTGACCGGCGATCTGAACGTCGCCGTCGTCGAGTGGATCGTGCAGTACCGCGTGGCCGATCCCTACCTGTTCCTCTTCAAGGTGCGCAACCTGGGCGAGACGTTCCGCGCCATGAACGAGGCCGTGATGCGCGAGGTGGTCGGCGACCGGACCGTCACCGAGGTCCTGACCGTCGGCCGCCAGGAGATCGAGTCGCGCGTGGAGGAGCGGCTGCAGGAGCTCGCCAACCAGTACGAGATGGGGATCACCATCGACCAGGTGGTGCTGCAGGACGTCAATCCGCCGGACCCGGTCAAGCCGTCGTGGGACGAGGTGAACCAGGCCCAGCAGCAACGCGACCGGATGATCAACGAGGCGCGGGCGGAGTACAACCGCGTCATCCCGCGCGCGCGCGGCGAGGCGCAGCAGACGGTGCTGCAGGCCGAGGGCTACGCGCTCGACCGCGTCAACCGCTCGCGCGGCGACGCCGTGCGCTTCACGGCCATCGTCGAGGAGTACGAGGATGCGCCGGAGGTCACGCGCCGCCGCCTCTACCTGGAGACGATGCAGCGCATCCTGCCGCAGGTGGGCCGCAAGCTCTTCGTCGACGAGGACACCACCGGCGTGCTCCCGCTGCTGTCGCTCGACGGGAACGGGACGCGGCCGCTGCCCGCAACCACGCGCGCCACGGGAGGTGGCCAATGATGCGCCTGACCCCGACTCGAATCGCCGTCGTCGTCGCCCTGCTGGTCGTCCTGGCCCAGTCGCTGTACACCGTCAACGAGACCGAGCAGGTCATCATCACGCAGTTCGGCGAGCCCGTCGGCGACCCGGTGGTCGCGCCCGGGCTGCACTTCAAGGTGCCGTTCATCCAGCGGCCCAACTACTTCGAGAAGCGGTTCCTCGAATGGGACGGCAGCCCCAACCAGGTGCCGACGCGCGACAAGCGCTTCATCTGGGTAGACACCTACGCGCGCTGGCGCATCACGGATCCGCTGCTGTTCTTCCAGCGGCTGCGCGACGAGCGCGGGGCGCAGTCGCGGCTCGACGACATCCTCGACGGCGAGACGCGGAACGCCGTGGCCCGCCACGACCTGATCGAGCTGGTGCGCAGCACCAACCGCGACCCCGACGACGTACCGATCGAGTCCGAGGAGGAGGCGGTCATCCTCGAGGCCATCGAGCGCGGGCGGCGCGAGATCACGCGGGACATCCTGGCCACGGCCGCGGAGCGGACGGCCGATCTGGGCATCGAGCTGCTCGACCTGCGGCTGAAGCGGATCAACTACGTCGAGGAGGTCCAGAAGGACGTCTTCGCCAGGATGATCGCCGAGCGGCAGCGCATCGCCGAGCAGTTCCGGTCCGAGGGGCAGGGCGAGTCGGCGCGGATTCACGGCGAGCGGGAACGCGAGCTGGCGCAGATCCAGTCCGAGGCGTACCGCCAGGCCGAGGAGCTGCGCGGAGAGGCCGACGCGGAGGCGACGAACATCTACGCCGAGGCGTACAACCGGGATGCGGACTTCTACGCGTTCACGAAGTCGCTGGAGACGTACGAGCAGACGATGGATCCCGAGACGTATTTCATTCTGGGAACGGACAGCGAGCTGCTCAGATTCCTGGAACACACGCGGTGAGGCGGGCGGGCGCCGCGGCGGCGACCCGCCGCGGCGCCGCGCAGGATCGACGCAGAATTCATGACGTTCGACGGCTATGACACCGAAGGCTTCCACGACGAGATGTTCCAGGCGGACGGCTCGCCGCGTCCCGAGGCGCGCCTCCTCGTCGAGCGCATCGAGTCGCTGCCCGCGGGCGAGCTGATCCGGCGCCACCAGGCGGCCGAGCGGGCGCTGCTCAACACCGGGATCACCTTCACCGTCTACGGCGACGAGCAGGGTACCGAACGCATCCTCCCCTTCGACGTCGTGCCGCGGATCGTGCCCGGCGATGCCTGGGCGCCGATCGAGCGCGGCCTGAAGCAGCGCATCGAGGCGCTGAACCTCTTCATCGACGACGTCTACCACGAGCGGAAGATCGTGCGCGACGCCGTGATTCCCGCGGCCGTCGTCGAGTCGTCGCAGGGCTTCCGGCCGCAGTGCGCCGGCCTGGAGCCGCCCGGCGGGGTGTGGTGCCACATCACGGGCACCGACCTCGTGCGCGACCGGGACGGGACGGTCTACGTGCTCGAGGACAACCTGCGCTGCCCGTCGGGCGTGTCGTATCTGCTCGAGAACCGGGCCGTGATGCAGGAGACGTTCCCGGCCGTCTTCGAGGGGCTGGGCGTGCGGCCGGTCAACGACTACCCGAGCCGCCTGCTGCAGATGCTCGAGGATGTGGCGCCGCCGTCGCAGAGCCGGCCGAGCGTCGCCGTGCTCACGCCCGGCGTCTACAACGCGGCCTACTTCGAGCACTCGTTCCTGGCGCAGCAGATGGGGATCGAGCTCGTCGAGGGGCGCGATCTGGCCGTGGTGGACGACCGGCTGCAAATGCGCACGACCCGCGGCTTCGAGCCGATCGACGTCCTCTACCGGCGCATCGACGACGACTTCCTGGACCCGACCTGCTTCCGGCCGGACTCGCTGCTCGGCGTGCCGGGTCTGATGGAGCTGTATCAGCGCGGGCGCGTCACGCTCGTGAACGCGCCCGGCACCGGGGTGGCCGACGACAAGGTCGTCTACGCCTACGTCCCGGACATGATCCGCTACTACCTCGATCAGGAGGCGATCCTGCCCAACGTGCCGACCTGGCTCTGCTGGCGGGACGACGACCGGCGCTACGTCCTCGACCACCTGCCGGAGCTGGTGGTCAAGGCCGCCAACGAGGCGGGGGGCTACGGGATGCTGGTCGGCCCCGCGTCCACTCCGGGCGAGCGGCGCGAGTTCGCCGCGCGCATCGAGGCGGCGCCGCGCAACTACATCGCCCAGCCCACGCTGGCCCTGTCGCGCGTGCCGACCCGCATCGCCGAGCGGTTCGAAGGGCGGCACGTCGACCTGCGGCCGTACATCCTGTACGGACGGGAGATCTACGTGCTGCCCGGCGGCCTGACGCGGGTGGCGCTGCGCAAGGGGTCGCTCGTGGTCAACTCCTCGCAGGGGGGCGGGAGCAAGGACACCTGGGTGCTGGCATGCTGAGCCGCGTCGCCGCCTCCATCTACTGGCTGAGCCGCTACATCGAGCGGGCCGAGAACGTGGCGCGCGTCGTCGGCGTGAACAATCAGCTCGTTCTCGACCTGCCCGGACAGGATGCCGAGCAGTGGGATCCGATGGTGAAGGTGACGGGCGCCGAGGCGGACTTCCAGGCGCGCTACGGGGGGGCGACACGGGCCAACGTCATCGACTTCCTCACGTTCGACGCCCTCAACCCGAACTCGATCGTCTCGTGCGTGACCACCGCCCGCGAGAACGCGCGCTCGGTGCGCGAGATCCTCTCGTCGGAGATGTGGGAGGAGATCAACCGCTTCTACCTCTTCCTGCGGCAGCCGGGCGCGCGCGAGCGGGCGCTGTGGGACGCGCACGCGTTCTTCCGCGAGGTGCGCCGCTCGTCGCACATGATCGAGGGCACGAAGAACGAGACCATGGAGCACGGCGAGGCCTGGCACTTCAGCCAGATGGGCCGGCACATCGAGCGGGCCGACCAGACCACGCGCATCCTCGACCTGAAGTACTTCCTGCTGCTGCCGTCGGCGGCCGACGTGGGCAAGCCGATCGACGACCTGCAGTGGGGCGCCCTGCTCCGGTCGGCCAGCGGCCTCGAGGCGTACCGGCGCATGCACGGGCGCGTCGCCGCCCTGACCGTGGCGAGCTTCCTGCTCCTCAACCGCGAGTTCCCGCGCTCGGTGCAGCACTGCGCCGGCCGCGCGCAGGCATCGCTCCACGCCGTGACCGGCACGCCGGCGCGGCGGTTCGCCAACGCGGCGGAGCGGGAGCTGGGCCGGCTCGTCGCGGACCTCGACTATACTGATATCGGCGACGTGGTCAGCACCGGCCTGCACGATTTCGTCGACACGCTCCAGGAGAAGCTCAATCACGTCGGCAACGAGATAACGCGCACCTTCTTCGCACCGTCCAGCGCCCAAGGCGCGCACAGCGCGCCTCGGCGGGAGCGGCGCGGGGCAATGGGGTCCCCGCAAGCGGACGCCGGGGGTCCGGGGCGCAGTCCCGTGTGAAGGAAGCTGCGCACAGCGCGCCTCGGCGGGAGCGGCGCGGGGCAATGGGGTCCCCGCAAGCGGACGCCGGGGGTTCGGGGCTCAGCCCCGTCTGATTGAAGCGCCGTGCCGGCCACCGCGCGCACGCCATGACCTACTGCGTCGCGATGAACGTGGACGAGGGCATCGTCGGGCTGTCCGATACCCTCATCATGTCGGGCTTCGAGAAGGCGAGCCTGCGGAAGGTCAGCGTCTACTCGCCGCCGCACGGGACGTTCTTCGTCATGACGTCCGGCCTGCGGTCGCTGCGGGACAAGACGCTCACCTACCTCGAGGAGGCGCTCGACGAGCGCGACCAGCCGTTCGAGCGGCTGTACGAGGCGGTCAACCTGCTCGCGGAGCAGGTGCGCCGGGTGGCGCGGGAGGATCGCCGGGCCCTGGTCGAGAGCGGCATGGCGTTCAACATCCACGCGCTCATCGGCGGGCAGATGGAGCGCGACGCCGGGGCCAAGCTCTACCTGCTCTACCCGGAAGGCAACTGGGTGGACACGGGCAGCCCGACGCCGTATCACGTGATCGGCTCGACGGGCTACGGCAAGCCGATTCTCGACCGGGCGCTCAAGGCCGACGACTCGATGCGCCACGCCTTCAAGGTCGCGTGCCTGTCGTTCGACTCGACGCGCATCAGCGCGGCCGACGTCGACTTTCCCATCGACGTGGTGCTGTACCGGCGCAACTCGTTCCGCATCGTCGAGCGGCGCTTCGAGAAGCACGATCTCGAGCGGCTCTCGCAGTGGTGGGATGCGCGCATCCGGCGGGCCATCGAGGAAACGCCGGGGGAGTGGTTCGATCGCGCCTACGACGAGCTGGACGCGGCGTCGTCGCCGAGCCCCCCGGTGCCGGCATCCCCGTGACGATCACCATCCGGCACCGCACGTCGTACACGTTCGCGGCGCCGGTCTGCCTCGAGCCCCATCTCGTGCGGCTGCGGCCCCGGTCGGACGGGGCGGTCCGCCTGCTCGACTTCGCGCTGGAGATCGAGCCGCCGCCCGCGGTGCGCGCCGACAATCTCGACCTCGACGGCAACGTGGTCACCCACGCCTGGTTCGAGGGCTCGACGACGGAGCTGCGGCTGCGGACGCAGGCCCGGGTCGAGACGCTGCGGACGGATCCGTTCCGCTTCCTGCTGGCCGAGCCGGAACGGTCGCTGCCGGAGGTCTACGCGCCGGATCGTGCGGCCGGGCTGGAGCAGTACCGGTCGGCCCCCGCCGCCGCGCACCCGGAGGTGCGCGCGCTGGCGCTCGCCGCCGCGCGGGATGCCGAGTGCGACCAGGCCGGCTTCCCGCTCGAGCTGGCCCGGCGCCTGCACCGCGAGATCACCGTGCAGCCGCGGCCGGAGGGACCGCCGCAGCCGCCCGAGAAGACGTTGGCAACGCGGCGCGGCGCCTGCCGCGACCTCGCCGTGCTGTTCGTCGCGGGCTGCCGCGCCGTGGGGCTCGCGGCGCGGTTCGCCAGCGGCTACGCCGCCCGCGCCGGCGGCGCGGGCGACGAGCTCCACGCGTGGGGCGAGGTGTACCTGAGCGGCGGCGGCTGGCGCGGCTACGATCCAAGCTTGGGGTTGGCAGTGGCCGACCGCCACGTGGCGGTCGCCGCGGCCGCCCGGCCGCGCGACGCCGCGCCCGTGACCGGGAGCTTCCGCGGCGACGCGGCCGCGCGCCTCGAGGTCGACGTGGACGTCCGGGCATGCTGACCCGCGCCCCGGGGCGTCGCCGCGCCGCGGGATGTTACCGTCCAGGAGGTAAATCATGAGCGAGATGGTCGATCGGTTGGTACGCCGCTACGAGGGCGGGCAGATGACGCGGCGGGAGCTGGTGGTGGCGCTCTCCGCGCTGATGGTGGCGCGGCCCGCCCCCGGCGGCGCGGCGCCGGCCGCGCAGCCGGCCGCGGCGCCCATTCCGGTCACGACGTTGAATCACGTCACGCTCACGGTGGCGGACGTGCAGCGGTCGGCCGACTTCTACCAGCGGGTGCTCGGCTTGCCGCTGGTCACCACCCAGGGCACGGAGCGCGACTGGGACGCGCCGACGGTCCCGGTGCTCGGCATCGGGGGCGGCCCGCAGTTCGTCGCGCTGTCGCGCGGCGACCGCCCGCACATCAACCACTACTGCTTCGGCATGGAGGGATTCGACGCCGCGGACGTCCAGCAGCGGCTGGCCGCGCACGGCGTCGAGGCGCGGATCCGGATGCGCGCCGATTCCGACCCGCCGGCGGAGGAGCTGACGTTCAACGACCCGGATGGCATCGTCGTGCAGATCCAGGACGTCAGCTACTGCGGCGGCTCCGGGCGGCTCGGCGAGCTGTGCGACCCGGACGACCGGCCGCGCAACCGCTGAGGCCGGGAGTGGCGGCCCGCCGGTGGACGGCCGCGGGGATCCGGCGGCAGTGACACCGCCGCCGGCCGCCGGTCCCCGCCAGGAGCACGCGTCGAAGAACACGCACGCCGTCGCGGAGCAGCTCCTGCGGAGTTGCGACGGCGTGCGGAGGGTGCTCGACATCCCGGCCGGCGAGGGGGCGTTCACCCGGCGGCTGGTCGGGGACTACGAGGTCACGGCCGCCGACGTGCAGGCCGTCCCGCCGGTCGCGGGCAGCACGTCGGCCCGGGCCGACATGGTCGAGCGGCTGCCGTGGGACGACGGCGCGTTCGACGCCGTCGTGAGCATCGACGGCATCGAGCACATCGAACGGCAGTTCGACTTCGTCCGCGAGTGCCGCCGGGTGCTGCGCCCGGGCGGCTATCTCATCCTCTCGACGCCGAACATCTCGGCGCTGCGCTCCCGCTGGCGCCACCTGCTGACCGGCTTCCACAACAAGGGCAAGGTCCCCCTCGACGAGACCCGTCCCACGCCCTGGCAGCACGTGGCGCTGCTCTCGTTCCCCCAGTTGCGCTACCTGCTCCACCGCTCGGGGCTCCGCATCACCGACGTGACGACGAACCGGATCAAGGCAATCAGTTGGGTCTATGCGCCCCTGGCGCCCGCGGCGTGGATGCTGACGAGGTGGGTCTTCCACAGGGAGGAGAAGGACCCGGCCCAGCGCCGGCGCAACCGCGAGATCGCGAAGCAGATGTTCAGCCGCGAGGTCCTGTTCGGCGAGGCGCTCATCCTGCGGGCCAGGCGCCTCCAGGTCTAGGTCTAGCCGGGCACCGGCAGCTCCGCCGTGTGGAACGGCTCGAGCGTGTCGATGGCGTCGAGCGGCTGGCGGTCGACGTCCCAGCGGAACTGGCGCAGCACGATCCGATCGGGCAGGAAGTCGGCCAGGGTGAACCCGTGGTCCTCGATGGGCGCCACCGGCTCCTCCAGATCGAGGTGGGCCGGCGGCGTCGCGCCGACCCCGCGCACCACCGAGGGGAAGCCTCGCACGGACGTGCCGATCGGGCCGCTCAGCACCGTTGTGACCGGACGGGCGCCGAGGTCCAGGCTGCCGGCGCGGTGCATGCGGCCCATGCCGATGGCGTGCAGGTCGCCGCTCACCACCAGCGGCACCCGCCCGGGCTGCGACGCTATCGCCGCCACCAGCCGGTCGTGCTGACGGAGCCAGCCCGACTGCCAGTAGGCCTTCGCGACGGCGGCGGTCAGCTCGCCCGTGTCGCGATCGAGCACGTCCGGGTACCACTCGCCCCACTTGCCGGCGCTCCAGCCGAACGGGTTGGACGGCGCGTGGACCAGATGCCGCACCTCCGTGGCGCCGGTCCGCTCGACGAGCCAGCGCTCCACCTGGCGGTCGACGAAGACCGCGTTCGGCCCCGCCAGGCTGACCGTCCGCCGCACGTCGTACAGCAGGACCTCCGCCAGGGCGCCGTAGCGCAGCGTGCCGAAGCTCTCGGACAGGTCGCCGCGGCCGCCGGCCGCCGACCACGGCAAGCCCGCCGGGCGCCGCGCGTCGGGTAGGAACTCGGGGTAGTAGAGCTGCTGCGTGGCGCGCGCGAGCTGGAGCTGGAACCACGGAATCGGGAAGTTGGCGATCGCGTCGGTGACCGCGTCGTTCTCCCAGTGGTCGTGATCGTCCTGCAGGAAGAACACCGGCGTCGAGCGGAAGTCCGTGCCGTAGACGGGCACGATCTGCGGCCCGGCCGCGGCCTTCAGCGCGGCCTCGTTGCTGGCGGCGAACACGGACGCCGAGAAGTCGAAGCTCGAGCGGCGCCCGGCGGCGCTGAGCCCGCCCGCGCCCTCGCCCTGCCAGACGTGCAGGTCCCAGTAGATGTGGTCGCCGTTGGCGACCGCCGCGTCGGGCTCGAACGCGAGCGCGCGGCGCAGCAGGCGGTTGCGGACCGCCGTCGGCAGAAAGCCGCTGCGCTCGCCGATGCCCGCGTACGTCCCGCCCGGACCGCCGGCGCAGGTGAAGAAGAGCAGGCGGAACCGTTGCGGCAGGGCGTCGAGCGCCGGGAACGTCGACAGCGGCCACGGCTCGCACAGCGCGCGTCCCCCGGCGTCCGCGAGCGACAGCGTGTAGCGGCGCGCCGGCTCGAGGCCCGTGGCGTGGAACTGCCAGTGCTCGCCGGCCGTGTCGTTCATGCGGCCCGGGACCGCGGCGCCGCCGACGCGGAGCGTGGGCGCGGCCCCCAGCGGCGCCGTGAAGGACGCCTTCAGCAGCAGCCGCGAGTCGCTGACCGCCGGCAGCAGATGCCGCACGCGCCCGGCGTCCCAGCCCTGCGCGGGGGGCGGCGCGGCCTGCCGGGCCAGCAGCTCCAGCGGCAGCCGCCCGAGCACGGCGGCCCCCGCGGCGCCGGCGCTCCCGGCCAGGAACTTCCGCCGATCGACGGACCGCGGCTTCGTCATGATCTCCCTCCGCGCCGAGCTCGCGACAGTGTGTCACATCGCCGCCCGGCGCGTTCCGAATCGTGCGCCACGGACGCCCGAAACGTCTTGCGCGACTCCGGCGGTGCCGGTAGAGTGCGGTTCGTACGGGGGAGGAGAAGGCCATGCCCAAGTCGACACGGCAGGATGCGAGCGTCAGTCGGCGGTCCTTTCTGAAGCGGGGCGCCACGGCCGGCGTCGGCGCGACCGCGCTGGCCGGACTCGGCGCGCAGGGGCGTGCGGTGGAGGCGCAGGACTTCTGGGACGTGGCGGCGGACTTCGTCACGATCGGCGCCGGCACCGCGGGGCTGGCCGCCGCGGTCGCCGCGCTCGACCACGGCGCGTCCGTGATCATGGTCGAGGAGAACGTGGACATCGGCGGCCACGGCATGTGCTCCGGAGGGCAGGTCCACCTCGGGGGCGGCACCAGCAACCAGCGCAAGCACGGCGTCGAGGACTCCGCCGACCAGGTCTTCGTGGACTGGATACGCCACGACCACATGCAGAGCCGCTACAGCGACCGCGACCTCGTGCGCGCGTTCGCGGACGAGAACGCGCCGACGTACGAGTTCCTGATCGAGAACGGCGTGAAGTTCCAGGACCACCTGACCGGTCCGACCCAGGCGTCGCGCGTGCGCCGCCAGCAGCGCACCGTCCAGTGGCCGATCGCCAGCGAGCGGGTGACGCACCACCCGACCCGCGTCGGCTCCGGCCTCGTCCGGGCGCTCGAGAAGAGCGCGCGTGCGAAGGGCGTGGAGGTGCTGCTGCGCCACAAGATGACGAGCATCGTTCGCGAGAGCCCGTCCGCCGGGCGCGTGCTGGGCATCACCGCCACCCACGACGGCCGCACGGTGCACATCCGGGCGCACAAGGGGGTGCTGGTCGCCACCGGCGGCAGCACGAGCAACGTGACGCTGCGGCGTACGTTCGACCCGCGGTTGACCGAAGAGTACCAGGTGGCGGGCGAGCCGTGGTCGCGGCAGAGCGGCGACGGCGAGCTGTCCGCGATGGCCGTCGGGGCGTCGCTGTGGGGCACGGCCAACCAGACCGTCGAGGAAGGCATCGCGATCTCGAAGACGCGCCACATCGGGTGCCAGTGGGGCTACTCGAGCCTGATCTGGCAGCCGGACGCCCGCATCTTCGACCTCGCGCGCGCGTCGGGCCTGAGCGTCGTCGACTGGCACGACCTGATCCTCGTCAACCAGACCGGCCGGCGCTTCTGGAACGAGCTGGACTCGCGCTACGACTTCTTCGCGGCCGCCATGGCCTGGAGCGGGGACGCGAACAAGCTGAACGGGGGCGGGCCGATCTGGGCCATCTTCGACCAGGACGCCGTGGAGCGGGAGGAGTGGGACCCGCGGCCGCCCAACGTGGATCTCGACGGCTACTTCTTCGCGGCCGACACGCTCGCCGAGCTGGCCGCGGCGATTCGGAACCCGTATCAGGCCAGGCCGCTGCCGGCGGCGGTGCTGGAGCAGACCGTCGCCCGCTACAACACGTTCGTCGACGCGGGCGTGGACGAGGACTTCGGCAAGCCGGCGCCGCGCTACAAGATCCAGCGCCCGCCCTTCTACGCGGCCTGGTCGACGCCCATCCTGCACGACTCGCTCACCGGGCTGCGCACGAACGCGAAGGCGCAGGTCATCGACACGCGCGGCCAGGTCATTCCGGGGTTGTACTGCGCCGGCGAGTCGCAGGGCGGCTTCGCGCAGCACGGCCTGGGACGCTGCCTAGTGTTCGGCCGCATCGCCGGCCGGGACGCCGCGCTCCACGGCGGGGTGGCCTGAGCCGTGAGCGAGGCGCCGCTGGCCGCGGCTGCCGGCGAGCCGTCGGACGCGGCCCCGCCGCCGCACGCCACGAGCGTCGCCGTGTGGGACGTTCCGTCGCCGGTGGTGGCAGGTAGTCGGTTCGACGTGACGGTCGGCGTCAAGTGCGCGGCCGCGTGTCCGCTCGCGGGGCAGCCTGTCGTGGTCCGCGACGCCGCCGGCGCCGAGGTCGGCCGGGGACGGCTCGGCTCGCAGCCGGCGGCCGGCACCCTCGCGCTGTACGCGGCGAGGGTGGCGCTCGCCGCCCCGGCGGAGGCCGGCGTGCACGCCTGGACCGCCACGTTCCCCGCGGCCGCGTCCGGCGCGCCGCCCGCGGCGGAGAGCCAGTCGGCGGGGTCGTCGCCGCCGGAGACGGCCGCATCACCGGAGGCGCCCCACGCGGAGGCCCAGGCCACGTTCAGCTTCCGCGCGGCCGCGCCGCCCGAGCACCGCGTAACGGTGACGGTCCACGACCAGGCGACCGAGGCGCCCCTCGCTGCAGTCGAGGTGAACCTGGGCCCGTACCGCGCGGCGACCGATGCCGAAGGGCGCACGCGGGTCGATGTGCCGACGGGCGACTACGACCTGTACGTCCGCAAGGCCGGCTATGCGCCGCACACGGGCAGGGTTGCCGTGACCGGCGACGTCGCCCTGCGCGTCGCCGCCGCGCCCGCGCCCGACGTCGACGCGGACGACGAGCAGGTCTGGATGTAGCCGGCCCGATCCATCGGGCCGCTCAAGGCCAGAGACCCCCGAGGCTGAAGGTGACCGTATCGAAAGGGCAGATGCTGACCGGGTCGTCGTCCTGCGCGCTCGCAATCAGCACCCACTGTCCTTCACGCAGCTCGAACGCCTCCAGGGTGCGGTCCGCGGGGTCTACCAGCCACAGGTGCCCCACCCCTTCGCGGGCATAGATCGGACGCTTGCCATGCAGGTCGAACCTGCGCGTCGAGGCCGAGAGCACCTCGCACACCCAGTCCGGTGCGAGGGTGAAGTATGCCGTGTCCGGCAACTCCGCCATTCGCTCCCGGCGCCAGCCCGCGAGGTCGGGGACCAGGATGTCCTCGGCGAGGTGCAGCTCCGGCTCGTCGATGATCCACCACCCGCCCGGGCCGCCGCGGCCCCTGTCGAACGGGCCTACGAGGTCGAACCCCAGCCGTGAGCTGGCGACTGCGTGCGGCGGCGCCGGGCGCGGCCAGGTGTAGAGCGTACCGTCGACGATTTCCGCGACCCGATGTGCCGGCGCGTCGAGCACGTCCTGGTAGGTGGCCCGGCGTGTCCGGGCCGAATCGCTCCCGTGCGCGCCGGTGCTGGTGTCTGCCATGTCGGGATTCTGACATGAAGGCTTCGTCGTGTTCAGGGGCGCGCGCCGTGCTACGCTTGGGGCACTTCTGACAGGCGGATCGCGGGAGGAGGTGCGTGATGCGAATATGGGTGCTGGTGGGGGTGTTCTCGATGGCGGCGTGCGGCGGCGGTGCCGAGCCGGAGCCGGTGGCCGAGCCGGAGCCGGCGCCGAGCGCGGGCACGATCGAGCGGCTCGACCCGGCCTTCGACGCGCTCGTGCCGGCCGACGCCGTGATCGAGGAGCTGGCCGGCGGGTTCGGCTTCACCGAGGGGCCGGCGTGGATCGACGACGAGGGGGGCTTCCTGCTGTTCAGCGACATTCCCGGTAACCGCATCGTCAGGTGGGACCCGGACGGCGCCGTCAGCGACTTCCTCAACCCGGTCTACGAGGGCGAGTACGAAGCGGGGCGCATCGTCGGCTCGAACGGCATCACGGTCGACCCGGACGGGAACGTGGTCTTCACCGAGCACTTCAACGGCCGGATCTCGCGGATTGCGGCCGACGGGACCCGCAGCGTGGTCGTCGACAGCTACGACGGCGGGCGGCTGAACAGCCCGAACGACCTCGACTACCACTCCGACGGCTCGCTCTACTTCACCGACCCGCCCTACGGGTTGCCGAGTCCCGAGGCGCAGGAGCAGGACGCGAACGGGATCTACCGGCTGAGCCCCGACGGCGAGCTCGTCCGTCTGGCCGAGCAGACCGGCCCGAACGGCATCGCCTTCGCGCCGGACGAGTCCCTCCTGTACGTGGCCGACAGCCGCACGCAGCAGTGGATGGCGTACCCGGTGAACGAGGACGGCACGCTCGGCGAGGTCGAGTTGCTGCTCGACGCCAGCGGCTCGGAGGAGAGCGGCGCCCCCGATGGCCTGAAGCTCGACGAGCAGGGCAACCTGTGGGCGACGGGCCCGGGGGGCGTCTGGGTCATTGCGCCGGACGGGCGACATCTCGGGACCATCAAGCCGGACCTCGTGCCCGCCAACGTGGCGTGGGGCGATGCCGACCGGCGCACGCTCTACATGACGGCCCGCACCGGGCTGTACCGCATTCGGGTGAACGTCGCCGGCGACCGCTAGCCCAGCAATCGCCGCCTCCGGCTCCGGTTGCTGCCCAACCAACGCTCACTGGGAGTCTGCGCCGTTCTACGGCGCGGACTCCTCGGAGCTGCGGAGGGGGTGGGCGACGCCGGTGACGGTGGCGCGCAGGCGACGGGTAGACGGTGTCTCCGACATGGTGGACACCTTTGTTGCGATCGACTTCGAGACCGCGAACGCACGCCGCGATAGCGCCTGCGCGGTCGGCTTGGCGGCGTGTTGCGGCGACGGCATCGTGTTGTCGAGAAGCTATCTGATCCGGCCGCCCAGCGCGCATTTCACGTTCACTGGACTTCACGGGCTGGCTTGGAAGCACGTCCGGAAGGCACCGACATTCGCCGAGCTGTGGCCGACACTCCGAGCATGGATCGACGTCGCGGCGTTCCTTGCTGCCCACAACGCGTCGTTCGACCGCAGCGTCCTGCACGCCTGCTGCGCGAGGTACCGGCTGCGCCCAACGCGGACGCCGTTCGTTTGCACGGTCCGGTTGGCCCGCTCGCGGTGGGGAATCCGGCCAACGAAGCTACCGGACGTGTGCCGGCGGTTGGGCATCTCACTCCATCATCACGACCCCGTAGCGGACGCGGCAGCGTGCGCGCAGATCGTACTCGCGGCGAGAGCCAATGGTTGGCGGCCGGGGATGCCGCGGGCACGCGCAACGGCGACCCGGGTCATGACGCGGGTCGCCACGCCGCCCCGTAGGAGCCGTTCGGCGCGCCGCCTGCGCTGGTGGACGGCGTTCGCTCGGCTCGTGCGAAATTGGCGGCACCGCCGAATTCACCACTGATCCAATCCTTGCCGGCGGCGGCGCGTTCGGAACGGCGAGGGGAACACGCGCCCGTAGCCCGCCCGCCGGTTCATCCCCGCGGGCCGGGAACACCACGATGCCCCCAGTGGTGCGGCAAGTGTTTGGATGGTTCATTCCCGCGCGGGCGGGGAACACCGCCTGGCGCCGGGCGAGCTGTTCGCGGACGCCGGTTCATCCCCGCGCGGGCGGGGAACACCGAAGCGCTACGCGGAACGGTTCCTAGCGGATCGGTTCATCCCCGCGCGGGCGGGGAACACTCCTTCGCCCGGCTCGACTCGCACAGGTGCAACGGTTCATCCCCGCGCGGGCGGGGAACACCTCCCCCCACTGTCAAGCGACACTCAAAACTGACCCCCTGGCGACAGCGAAAACTGACCCCCGAAGAAACGGCGTATGTCGATCGACTTCCGGCTGTCCACCGCGTCCCGTGAGCGTCGTGGACGGCCGGGACGCCCCGTTCAGGCCGGGCCGCAAGGCCCACAACTGCCATCCGAGCGGCGGGGCGGACGGGGTGTCACCCGTAGGGCCGGAGCGAAGCGGAGGACGTGCGCAGCACGTTGACACGCCGGCCGTCCCGCCGCTACTCGCCCCCGATCGCCCGGCAAGCTGCCGTGCGTTCCGGGGCAGATCCGGGACTCGCCGGCCTGCCGCCGCTCCCGGTAACGCGCCTGCCGCTCCGCGTTGGTCAACGCCACGATCCAACTGCACACCGTTACGTAACGGACCGGTGACAGGCGGCTCGCCCCCCCGACGTTCGCGACGTGAGTCCCTGTCTGTGCTCGTCACGATGTCGGTCGCATGATCAGGACGACGCCTGCGAACGGGTCTCCGACGCGACAGGCTTCGGTGCGGGAAACTTGAGGGCGCCCGCCCGACGCTTCTCCCGCAGCCGGTAGCTCTCGCCGGTGATCGTCAGCACGTGGCTGTGGTGCAGCAGCCGGTCGAGGATCGCGGTGGCGACGACGGCGTCGCCGAACACCTCGCCCCATTCGCCGACCGAGCGGTTCGACGTGATGAGGATGCTGCCGCGCTCGTAGCGCCTCGAGACGAGCTGGAAGAACAGGTGCGCGGCATGCGCCTCGAACGGGAGGTAGCCCATTTCGTCAACGATCAACAGCTTCGGCTTGGCGTAGAAGGTCAGGCGGTCCTCGAGCCGGCCGTCGCTGTGCGCCTTGACCAACGCCGCCATCAGCGCCTGGGCCGTCGTGAACAGGGCCGAGTAGCTCCGCCGGATCGCCTCGCGTCCGAGCGCGATCGCCAGATGCGTCTTGCCGACCCCGGGCGGACCGAGCACCAGGAGCGCGTCCCCGTGCGCCACCCATCGCGACGTCGCCAGCTCTCGCACCTGGCGCCGGTCGACGCTGGGCTGGGCCTTGAAGTCGAAGTCGGCGAGCTCGCGCACCATCGGGAAGTGCGCGATCTTCAACGCCATCTCGATGCGGCGTTCATCCTTGCGCGAGACCTCGCGCTCGACCAGGAACGCGAGCGCCTCACGCAGCGTCAGCTTCTTGTCGGCGGCCTCGTCGAGCAGGTTGTCGAGCTGGTCCCGGATCGCCGTCAGCTGCAGCCGCGTCAGCCAGGCGACCAGCGTCTCGTGGTCCACCCCGGCCATCTCAGAAACTCCCCCCGGCAACGGCCGCATACTCGTCGAGCGGGCGCAGCAGCGCCGGTTTCGGCGCGAGCGCTTCGGTCTCGGCAGGGCGCGGGCCGCCGGCGACGCCGACCAGATGAGCGCGGTCGGTGACCCGCGCATGCCGGCCCGTGTGCTCGACGTGCTCGGCGACAACCGTCGAGCCGTGGTGAACGCGCACCCGGCCACCGCTGACCACCACCCGCACCCGCTCGCCGATCAGCCGCCACGGCACCGAGTAGGCGTTGGTGTCGACCACCACCGCGCAGTCGGCGTGCACCGTCCGGAGCAGGTCCCGCAACTGGCCGAACGCCGGCCGGCCCGCACAGGGGCGCAGGCACTTCGCTTCCCGGGCGAAGCGTTCGAGAGGAACCTCACCGGTGGTGCCATGGCGCCGCCGGTCCGCAATCTCTCGCTGCCACCACGCCAGATGCGCCTCCATCCCCGCCCAGCTCTCGAAGCGATGGCCGGCGATGGCGTTCCCCTTGACGTAGCCGACGCCGCGCTCGTCCTTCCCCTTCGTCCGGGCCCGATACGGCGCACACGCCCGCGGACGGAACCCCCAGTAGGCGGCGAACGCCAGGAACCGGTCGTTGAACTCGACCTCGCGCGTGGCCGGGTCGTGCGCGACCACCAGCGGCCGCGGGTTGTCGACCAGCACCTCCCTGGTCACGCCGCCGAAGTGATGGAACGCAGCCTCCAGGCCGCGAAACCACGACGACTGCCGCTCGTGCTGGAACGCCGCCACGTGGCAGCGCCGCGAGTAGCCCAGCGTCGCCACGAACAGGAACACGCGCACCTGCTCGCCGGCGACCACCACCCGCAACTGGCCGAAATCAACCTGCAGCTGACGTCCCGGGGGCGTCTCGAACCGCACCGTCGCCTTCGCCTCGGCCGTCAGCAGCTGCCGGAACGGCGCGACCGCCCGCTCGACCGTGCGAAGGCTCACGTCGACCCCCTGCTCGCGCAGCAGGTCCTGGCGCACCACCTCGGCATTGCCGCCGTGCTGGAAGAACCGCTCCTTCAGCCACGCCGCCTGATCCTCGAGCTTGCCGCCGCCCGACCGGCGGCTGTACGCCATCCAGCCGTCGGCCGCCACGTAGCGTCTCACCGTGTTCTTGCTGCATCCGAACTCCCGGGCGACCCGTCTCAGCCCCCAACCGAGCTCCCGCAGGTGCAGCATCGCCTCCACCTCGTCCGACTTCATCATCTGCGCCCGTGGCCTCCCCACCCACGGGCCGACATCCTGGCATCCCTTCATCTGCTGACTCCTCCTTGGACAAGGGGGGGCAGTTTTCACTGTCGCTGGGGGGGCAGTTTTCCATGTCGCCTGACAGTCCGACCCTCGCCCCCCTTGCGCCGACCGATCTGATCTAGCTCCAGCCCGCTCTCGCAAAGCGCCCCCAGCGCCGACCCAGCAATCCACGCCCCATCGCTCCGGAGCAACCCTGGTAGTGCTGATCCCGCGTCGTGGCGTGTGCACGCCACCACCGCAGCTCCCCAGTCCGGGTCCGGACTCCATCCGCCCCGACCGCCACCAGCAGCCATTCCTTTCATACTCCCGAGACTCCCCGAAGTAACCGCATGACGTTCCCCCAAACCGTACGCCACGCCGCCGCGTCGCTTCTCGCTTCCGCCGACGCTTCCCTGCCCGATGCCCTGATTGCCTTCCTCCAGCGCTTTGTTGGCCGACCGTACGTGATTCGCACTTCTGCACTGAAGCCTCAAAACGGCCCGCACACTGACGCCTTCGCCTGCGTCGTATTCCGTGGTCCGACCCCCGCGACAGAGACGTCCACCCCTGACCCCATTCCGGCCGCCTGCGCCACCACCGTGATCGACGCCTGCGAGAACCTGTCCCTTGAGGACTTGCGCGCCGCGTATCTGCGCACCGCCACCGCCAAGCAGATCCAACAGAGCGCGCCATGCCCCCATGGCGATACTGCCTACCGGAATGAACTGTTGTCCGTCGTCTTTGCGCTACGCTCAGACCTCACACTGTCGACTATCGCAAACGAAGTGCGTCGCCTCAATGAGCGAACATCCGCAACCCAATGGCCGGACATCGTTGCCGTAGCTAACACGGGCCTGATTCAATACGCCGCGCAGTTTCCCGGCGAGACCACCATGGGCGACTTCTTTCTGCCCAACGCGCTTCACTCCCAACCAATTCCCGTCGTAACAGGTTACCGGGTCGGGGCCAGCGATCCAAATAATTGGATTGTACTTTGGTAGCGAATATGCCATAAACGTGGTGTGCAGCGTCAGGCAGGAGGCCGGACCGAGTCGCAGAATCGGTGGCGCGAGCGAGCGGAACGATTGCGCCGCGAGCTCGAGCGGGTTGAACGCGAACGGGACCGGCTGGAGCGGGACAACAGGCGGCTGCACAAGCGCAACGAGCGGCTGGAGGACCAAAACGAGCGGTTGAAGCGGGAGCTGGCGGCGGCGCGCCGGGCGGGTTGTCGTCAAGCGGCGCCGTTTGCCAAGGCCCTCAAACGTAACCCGCGGCCGCCAGGGCGCCGGGCGGGTGCCGGCTATGGCATCGCGGCGCGGCGGCGACAACCGCGGCGAGTGGATGAACGACACGATGCCCTGCTGCCGCCGGCCTGTCCGGATTGCGGAGGCGGGTTGCAGCCGACGGGGCTGGCGACGCAGTTTCAGGAAGAGTTGCCGACTCCGCGAGTAGTCGTGCGTGCGTTCCGGGTGGCCATTGGGACCTGCCGGGCGTGCGGCCGCCGCGTGCAAGGCCGTCATCGACTGCAGACCTCCGATGCGCTCGGCGCCGCCGGGGTGCAACTCGGACCGCAGGTGGTCGCGTCGGCAGCCATTCTCAACAAGCAGTTGGGTTTGTCCTTCGGCAAGGTCGCCACGCTGCTGCGGCAACAGTACGGTTTGACCGTCAGTCGCAGCGGGCTGGTGCACGCCGTCGACCGCGCCGGTCGGCGGGCTCAGCCGACCTATGCGGCCCTGCGCGAGCAGATTCGCCGCAGCCCCGTCGTCACGCCCGACGAGACCGGGTGGAAGGTTGGCGGACGCCTCCAGTGGCTGTGGGCCGCGGCGACACCCGCGACGACGGTCTACGCCATCGAACCCGGAAGGGGGTACCCGCAGGCTGCCGCCTTGCTCGGCAACGACTTCGCTGGCGTGCTCGTCCGCGATGGCTGGGCGCCGTATCGGCAGTTCACCGCGGCCACCCACCAGAGTTGTCTCGCGCACCTGCTCCGCCGCTGTCGGCTGCTGCGAGCCGACCATCCGCACAGTCGCGTCGTCACCGACATCCAGACCGACTTGCAGCGCGCCCTCGAACTGCGGGCCCGCCGTCGCGCCGGCACGCTCTCGGCCGCCGACCTCGACGCGCTCGTCGAGCGCCTCGCCTGGCGGGTAACCCACCCGGGTCCACTCGCCAACGTGCGGCGCTTCGCCGCGCATCTGACTACCGAATGGACCGCGCTGTTCACCTTCCTGTACGACTCGCAGGCCATCGACGCCACCAACTGGCGCGCCGAACACGCCATCCGGCCTGCCGTCGTCACGCGCAAGGTCTGCGGCGGCAATCGGTCCTGGCGCGGTGCCACCACCCAGCAAACCCTCGCCTCCGTCATCCGAACCGCCTGCCAGCGCAAACTCAACCCACACGCCGTCCTCGTCTCTCTCCTACACGCCCCCACACCAATCGTTGCGCCTGACCTTCGCAGTCCACCGATACCGGATCACACCCGGTAATCAGTTACTTCCCGTCTACGTGGTCATGGGTATCAGACCGACCGCCGAGCATACACTAAACCGAATGCTAGCACTCATCGTAGCACACCTAGCCCTATCTGTCCGGACAGCAGACGTGCCTCCATATCGTGAGATCGTCGACGGCATCCCCAATACGTGCACGCCAATAGCCAGCTACCAGTTCGACCTGGCGGGGAAACTCAAACCCTATAGTGCCGCCCACCTCCCGCCACGACCCTTCACCATTCAGGACAACGACGGCCGTGCCGTCGCGACCGTCCAGTTCCTACCCTGGCAGGATGGCGGCGTAATCCGCTCAATCGGCCAATTCCCGCTGGAAACGCTACTTCTGTTCCTCGGGCCGTAACTGATTACCGGGTGTGATCCGGTATCGGTGGACTGCGAAGGTCAGGCGCAACGAGCGGGCGGGGAACACGTCGTCACGTCCACGGCGGCGCCGAACCGCTCCGGTTCATCCCCGCGCGGGCGGGGAACACCGCGACCCGGACGCCGACGCGAGTACCACATGCGGTTCATCCCCGCGCGGGCGGGGAACACACGGCGCTCGACAACCCCAAGGACGCCGGCCGCGGTTCATCCCCGCGCGGGCGGGGAACACCTCGGGATGACGATCAACCAGCTCAAGTCCATCGGTTCATCCCCGCGCGGGCGGGGAACACATGTCGATCCTGGAGTGGATCAAGGAGCACAACGGTTCATCCCCGCGCGGGCGGGGAACACCATCACCTCAAGATGTTCCGCGTCGGCGTCGACGGTTCATCCCCGCGCGGGCGGGGAACACTCGTGCGTGGCGCGGGTCGACACGGTCGAGTCGGGTTCATCCCCGCGCGGGCGGGGAACACACGTGGTTCGGGGAGCCCGACCGCCGGTAGATCGGTTCATCCCCGCGCGGGCGGGGAACACCCGGTCATGACGTCGGTCCACGGGGGCACGCGCGGTTCATCCCCGCGCGGGCGGGGAACACGCGGCCATGGGCGCTCCCGTCCGGCGCGTCACCGGTTCATCCCCGCGCGGGCGGGGAACACGGGGCGTCCACGGGCCGCATGGCCATCGCGGCCGGTTCATCCCCGCGCGGGCGGGGAACACCAGGCCGCCGCCTGGCAGTCCGACGCCCGCCGCGGTTCATCCCCGCGCGGGCGGGGAACACCGGTCAAGACGGCTCATGGGTGAGCTTTCAAGCGGTTCATCCCCGCGCGGGCGGGGAACACCAAGGGTCCAAATGGGCGAGTGTCCCGATCCCCGGTTCATCCCCGCGCGGGCGGGGAACACCACACCTCCACCACCTGGACACCCTCGGCTATCGGTTCATCCCCGCGCGGGCGGGGAACACGGTATACCCCTCGGGGAGCACTACCCTGTGGACGGTTCATCCCCGCGCGGGCGGGGAACACCGCGCTCGTAGTGACAGCCGACCATGCCTCGTCGGTTCATCCCCGCGCGGGCGGGGAACACTCGCGCGAGCACACGTGCAGGCGGAACAGCCGCGGTTCATCCCCGCGCGGGCGGGGAACACGAAACCAAGACGGAGATCGAGCTAAAGAACAACGGTTCATCCCCGCGCGGGCGGGGAACACGAGCCCGAGACGCTCCATGATGGCCGCGCCCTCGGTTCATCCCCGCGCGGGCGGGGAACACAGCCTCTCCACCTCCAGTCTCCCCTGGGCCACCGGTTCATCCCCGCGCGGGCGGGGAACACCGCCCGTCGGTCACGATGTCCGGCGACGACGCCGGTTCATCCCCGCGCGGGCGGGGAACACAGCGTGAAAGACAGGGACACGGCGGCAGCGACCGGTTCATCCCCGCGCGGGCGGGGAACACTCTTTCTGCAACGTATTGATTAGGCGGAGCTTATTGTTTGCAGACGAGAGTACCGGACCAACAGGTCCGACGGAGCCGATCAACACCACACGCTTCCTGCCGCGGCGTGACCAATACTGAGCGTCACCTCAGTCGGTTGGCAAAGGGAGAAACTGCACCAGCTTGAAGCCGTCCAGGTCCGTCGGGACGCGCCTGTTGATCCCGCAGGTCTCGAAATCGTAGCCGGCGTCGTTCGGCACCGGCCAGGCAATGATGGCGTCGCCGTCGTCGATCTCCGCTTCCACGTGCTCCCAGATCATCTCGCGCGTTCGGCGCGAGTAATTGCCGACGTAGACGCCGGCTCGAATCTCGAGCAGCCAGACCGCGAGGCGTCCCCGCAGCCTCGGCGGCGCGTTGTTAACCACGATGACCAACATCACCGCTGGGATGCTCCTGAATGGCGACGGGTTGGGCTTCATCCGGCGGCGGAGGCGGTTCGAGACCGCTGGCCGCGAGCATCTCCTCGATCCCGGGGATGATCTTCTGAAGCACCCCAGTTCGACGGAAGCTGTCGCGGCAGCCGCGTCGCACCTCGCCGACCGGGTCGGACACGGCAGGCTGGATTCCGCGTTGCGCCTGGCCGGCGACCTTCATGGCGATGGGGACTACCGTCTCGAACTTGTACACGTCCGCCACGTCGTAGACGAACGACTGCGGCTTCCCCGTATGCAGGAAGCCGACTGCGGGGGCATAGCCTGCCGCCAGGATGGCCGCTTCGGCGAGCCCGTAGAGACACGCCGTTGCCTGGCTGAGGCAGCGATTCGGCAGGTCGGCGGCTTGCCAATCGCCCGGGTCGTACTGCCGCCGCTTCCACTCCACCCCGTACTGTTGAGCCAGCACCTGGTACATCCGCTTCACTCGCGCTCCTTCGATTCCGCGCAATTGATCGACCGAACGCCGGCTTGGGGCCGGTTCGCCGAAGCGCATGTCGTACATCTTGCGAACCACCTTGAGCCGGGCATCCGGGTCGAGCGCCAGTCGTGCCTGGTGAAGCAGGCGGTCGGCGCGGGCTCCGCCCGGCTGGCCCGCCGAGTACAGGCGGACGCCGGCTTCGCCCACCCAGACCAGGAGGCAGCCGACCCGCGCCGCCAGCGCGACGGCGGCGTGGGAGATGCGCGCCCCGGGCTCCAGCATGAGGCAGGCGAGCCCGCCCACGGGGATGTGCGTCCGCACGCCGTTCTTGTCGACAACCACGAAGGCACCGTCGAGAACGTCGAGCCGCCCCCGCTCGATGAACAGGATGGACGCACGATCCTTGATCGGAATCGGGCGCGGCGGCGCAATGCCGGGCAGCTTCGCCATCGGTTTCTTCGCTCTCCAGGCGTCTGACCCCGCCGGCGTTGGTCTACGTTCCGGCGTCGAGAAGGAACGTCACCTTGACGAACCGATTCGCCGCTGCATGAACCAACTCGGGCTCTGTCCCGTTGAAGGCGCGCATCTGCCGGCGCATGATCAGCCAGCCTCTGCCGCGTCCCTCCATGAAGCCCATCGCGGCCATGAAGTGGCCCATCGAGTCGTTCCTCGCGCGCGGGTTGGCACCGGCGCGGACCTGTTCCACCGTCATGCGATTCGGCAGACCGCCGGGACTGGTGACGTCGACGCGATCGGCGAACACTTCGAGGAACGCTTTCGAGCCGGTGAGGGCGTAGTCGCGATGGATGACGGCGTTCACCAGTGCTTCCCGAACGGCGGCGCGTGGAAGCAGGTGCCGATCGTTGCGGATCAGGTGTCCATACGACTCGAACCGGCCGAGCCCCAGGAACCAGCCGACGGCGCGGTCGACCTGTTCATCGAGGCGGCCGGCCGCGTCCGCCACTTGCAGCGTCTCCGAGGCCCGGTCGCGGCCGGCATAGGCCACGCACTCGATGCGGAAGTTCCGGGTCTGCGGATAGCGTTGCGGGTCCCGGCCGAACGCCAGGATGCCATATAGCGTTGCCCGCAACGCGCCGCCGATGTCCACGAGCACGCCGCGGTTGCGGAGGTCGGCTTCGCTGTCGGGTTGCGGTTCCTGCTCGGTGTCGAATCCGAGGCGGTCCAGGTAGCCGCGAAAGGCGGCGAGGTCGATGTGCGCCGCCGTCGCGTCCTGGATGGCGCGTTCCTCCGTCAGGATGTAGCCGAACGTGTTGTACAGGTCCTGCAGCTCCGTCGGCGACGGCTCGACGCTACTCCGTTCGCGGCGAACCCAGACGCGGCCATCATGGCGCAGCGGCTCGAATCCCCGTTGGCGCGGGACTTCCACCCAATGCACCCAACCGTGCGGATCTTCGCGGCGTCCCGTGCGGGCCGACACCGGCGCGCTGCATCCTGTCTGGAGAAACGCGGTGAGGCGCTCGTGAACGGTGTCGGCATCCTCCCGGACCCCGACGATCTCCCCGCGGTCCGCGACCCCGAGCACGATGATCCCGCCGTCGGTGTTCGCGAATGCGCAGATCGCCCTACCGACGCCGCGGAGGTCACCTGGACCCCGCTTGAACTCCGTATGCTGCCCTTCACCGGCCTCGATGCGCTGCAGGACGTCGAGCCACTCCATGTTCGACGCTTCGGGTCCTCAGAATCCGTACTTGAGCCGCCGCAACCGAAACGCGTTGTCACCCCCGTCGACCGTGCGCACGATGGCGTTGCGCACGGCCGGATCCTCAATGGCTCCTGACCGCGCGACGTGTCCCCGGTTCGCGGTGGCGTCCAGTTGGATGACCTGATCCGCGTCACCGTTCACCACGATGTTGGCGTCGTGGGTCGCCACGATGATCTGGCGGCGTCCCTTGAGTCGCTTCAGAGCCGGCAGCACGGTTTCGAACAGGAACCGATTGTCGAGCTCGTCCTCGGGTTGATCGATCACCAAGGGGCGGTCGTCGCTGGTTTCCAGCAGCAATGAGAGCAACACGCTGACCCGCTGGCCGCCGGAGAGGGCACTCAGACGGCGGCTCCCGGCATCCGTTTCGAGTGCAAGAGAGTAGCGGTCACGGCAGCGGACGGCTGCCAACTCGCGTCGCTTCTGGCGTCCGAGGCAGCCCGTAAATGTCGTCTGGACCGCGCTGCTCATCCCGACGCTCGTCAGCTTGCCGGCGTTCAGCTTGTCGAGCAGCTTCTGTGGCGACGGCCGCTTTCTGTCAGGCAGGTCGTTCCACCAACGGGTAATGCCTCGCTGATTCAGTTCCTTGAGAAAGCTCTCGAGGGGGCCGTGGTCGCCGTCGTCGATCCTGCGGGCCGAAATCCTGCCCCCGAATTCGACGCGGATCGTGTCGATCACGCGGTCGAAGGCAGCTCGCTGCAGCTCGATGACTTTACGACGCTCGGTGGTCAGCGCCTCGAACGAGCGCTCGGCGCTCGCGAGCTTCTCCCGCGCCTGATCGAGATTCGCCGAATAGCTGTCGAGCAGCGCCGCCTGACGGCTGAGCACCTGGAATTCCTTGATCTTCGCACCATCCACGCCGCGCGCGGCGAGCTTGCGCTCGACGTCGGTCCGCACGGCCCGTTCGTGATCCGACAGCACGCCGACGGCCGACTCGGTGACCGCCTGTGCGGCCGACAGTTCGTTCCGGGCGGCGCGCAATTTCGCGCCGAGCTGTTTCCAGCCTGCACGGAACTCGTCTCCCGCGTCCACGTGCGCGGCTCGCAGCAGGTCGCTCAGCTTCGTCTCGACATTCGGCGGCTCGAACGACTCGGCCGCTTGCAGCACGCGATTCAGGCTCGCAGCCAACTCGCCGGCCGTCTGTGCCGCGTTCTCCCAATCGCGCAGGTCGCGGGATGCCCGATGGAGGTCTTGGATGCCGGCGTCCGAAAAGGCGCCCAGCGCGGTCACGGCACTCCTGCTGCGCTCGAACGCCTGCTCGGCGTCGGCGACGTCCTCGTCGAGATTCGCGAACCGCTTGACCGCGCCCTTGAGCTCCCGGTCGAGGACGCTCAATCGTTCGTCGCGCGCCTTGATTTCCTGTGTCTCCGATGCCACCAGCCGCGCCAGAATGTCCTCGACGGCCTCGGCTTCCTGAGCGAGTCGCTGCAGCTCGTTCTGCGCGTGGAACACGGCCGGCCAGCGGTCGTGCACGGGCGCGGTCGGATCGCTGCCGGGGCACTCCAGGGTGACTTCGGGCGAACCTCCGAGGAACTTCTCCCGCCCGCGAACTTCGACCTGACGCCGGATCAGGTCGTTGTGGGGCAGCGGTGCCCGCGCATGCACGCGCAGGCCGTCCAGGAACGTACTCTTGCCCGTCATGCTGCCGCCGATGATGCAGGTCAGGTCCGGACTCAGGTCGAAGCGGCTGACCACGGTACCGTCCCTGCCGCCGAAGAACGACGCCCGTCCCCTGACCGTAACGGACTTCAACCACGGCCGCTCATTGACCGTGATATCGGGAGCCGCAATCTCGGCGAGACCACCGGCAGAATCTCGTTCGTACCCGATGCGCATCCGCGAATCGCTGGCGATGAATGCCTGTCGCAGAGCTTCGATCCGGGGACTGGCGAGCTTCATCCAGGTATGGCGCTTCCCGATGTCGTCGACCGCGTACGCGTCGCTGCCATGGAAGAACGCCTGACGGTGGTCGCGCATCCCGTCCTGCAACCAGGTCCGCTCACTCAATACCTCTTGAGGCAGCTTGTTGTCGCCAAGTTCGAGGCCGGCGATTTCGCCATGCTGGAATCGTTCCAGGACTTGCGACTTTTGCGCCCCGAGAAGGCCCTTCTCGTTGTCGATATGAGGTGCGAGCGCGAGGTAATTCCAGCGGGTCGGGTCGTCCGCGTCCTTGCCCGACTCGTGTCCGTGAAGGCGGCGAAGCTCTTCGAAAGCCTCCTCGGCGTCCCTGCCGGACAGCACGAGTTGATTTTCGCGCCACGGCGACGCGCCGCCCATGACCAGGTCAAATGCCCTGAGGTAACAGTCGCGTCCGATCTCGGGATCGAACAGGAACAAGAGATGCAGACCGCTCTTGCCCTGCTTGAGGGACGGTTCGAACCCCGGCAGGGCCGCGTATATCTTGTTGCGGAACGGGATCCCGTCGTCGTCGTCGCCCGTATTCCACTCTTCCACGATCCGCCACACCGCGCTGGTCTCCGCGCCAGCCGCCACCCGGGGCGAGTGCGGCGTCAGGCCGAGCACCTGCACCCCCCGTTCGATGGCACTCTGCAGGAAGCGCCGTGCATAGTTCGCGAGGGTTCCTGCCGCATCAGGCGGCCCGTCGATGCCCGCCGGCAGCTTTGCCCGCCCGCCCGCAACGTCATCGATCGTGTGGACGTGCAGGTCTGCCTTGAACCAGCGCGCCCCCGGGACGTCTCGATGCCAGTGCGGCGCGGCATTGCGTTGGAAGGGCATGGCGGCGTTCTGGTCAAGCCCGGCGGATGAGCAGCAGGCCGCAGCCGTAGGCCTTGGCGGCGCCGAAGCCGTGCGCGACGGACGCCAGCAGCACGTCCGGATCGTTCACCGTCAACACGCCCTCGAAGTCCAGCGTCGAATAGGACATCGCCGGCGCCGAGCCCTGCCGGGAGATGCGGTGCTGATCGTAACGGTCCACTTGTACGTCGTCTGCCCGTATCGCGAATCCCCCGCCGGCACCCTGGCGTTCGAGCCAGGCGATGCCCTGATCGCGTACGACGGCCAGACGATGCTGTGCCCGCGCTCCCTTGCCGTGGGATCGCAAGGCATCCATCACGACGTCGTGCTTGACCGAACGGCGACTGGGCGGCACCCGGCGCCGAACGACGGGATTGGCGCGCAGCGAGAACGCCAGACGATCCCCGGGTTCGAGCACCGGCGTGAACGGCTTCGGCGCTGCGATCTCGAACAGCCCGTGTCGATCTTCAGGTTGGCGCGCCGACAGGATGAGGAACACGCCGGTGTCCATCTCTCGCCACAGGAAGTCGCGACGCCGATCCGGATCGTCGGCAAACAGGGACCAGACGAGGTGATGCCCGGGTTGACGAGTCGGTCCGCCCTTTCCCGTTCGGCCCAGGAGCAGTGGCGCCAGTGCGGCTGCCGAGGCGTCGCGCTTGAGGCGGGCGCGGGAGAGGTACAGCGTCGCCGTCATGCCTGACGATCCTCCCTCAGGACTACGCGTTCCAGTCGATCCGCGAACTGCCAGCGGGTGCGGCTGACAACGATGTCGCGCCGGCGCTCGATGCCGCCGGCGCCCGGTGCGCCCGGTGCATCGTGATCGCACGCGATGGCGCCCCGCGCGGCGTCGCCGACGCCGGCGTGTTGCAGGATCCGTCGCTCTTCCGCGGTCTGCCGCCGGGCGTCCAAGGCAGCCACGAAGGTGTCTGCTTCGACGACCTCCGGGTTCAGGGGCAGGCCGAGCGGGGCCGATTTGCGGCCGAAGTACAGGACGAACCGCGGACGCTGCAACGCGGCGGCGATCTCGTCGAGGTCCACGGCTTGGTCGGCACGCGGCCACAACGCGATGGTGAAGAAGGCGTCCGCGAGCCACTCCCGGCTGGACAGCACGGTGTTGATCCCGTCCGACTCCAGCTCCTCGCGGCGGACGGCGAACGTTCGTCCCCTGCGTGCCTTCGGCGTCTGCGCGGTGTGGTAGTCCATGAGCGGTCTGCCCGGGGCGTCGGTTCTCACGGCGTAACGGAGTTCCTCGCCCAGCCGCCGGTGGGCGGCTTCGTCGGCGCGTTCGACACCTCGGGCGGCGGCCACCAGACCCAGGATGGCGGAACGCCCGGGCCGCGCCCAACTCATGCGACGCTCGCCGACGGCTATCTCGCCGCAGGCGCCCAGCGGCGCGTAGAGCGTGAACAGCAGGTAGCGCATGGGATCAACTCGTCGCGAACGTGATCAGCTCGTCGAGTGTTCCCTCGCCCTGTTCTACATTCATCGTGCACTGTTCGTCGGCGCAGGGACCGTACGCCGCGTCGAGTCGGCCCCGGAAGCCCTCGAGCTCCACAATGGATTGCCTACCCTGATCGTCCTTCCCGACCGGTCTGAGAAACGCCGTCGCCAGACTGCGCGGCTGGGCGGATCCCTTCTCCCCGAGCACGTAGAAGGCGCGAGCGCGGCTGGCGAAGCTGGCCTGCTTGCCGCCGGGCGACACGGTCGCCGCAGCCTCCGCGAGAGCGGCCAGGCTCGCATCCCGCACCGCGCGCTCGCCGTTCAGGTTGCGGAGCAGCAGCTCCCGATCGACGCACACGTAGAGATAGAACACGCCCGCCCCGAATTCCTGGACACCAACGAAGCCGGCTCCGGCATCCTCTGGCTCGTTGCGCGGCTTGAGATCATCGACGGCCGTGTAGTAGTCGTCCTCCGCGACGGCGCGATGCGTCGTCATGGCGTGCGCAACCTGGACCGCCGCTTCGCGATTGAACTTCGGATTGTCGGCAAGCATGCGGCCGAACATGGCGATGTCGGCGGCCGCGTCCGCGGTCCGGAGCAGGTCGTCCGCCTTGGGTGGCTCCGCGACGTTACCGGCAACAGCCTCGTCGGCAAGCGCGAGTGCTCGCTCACGTTCCTCGGGGGACACGAAGGCGAGTTGCTCGGTGAAGGTTGGCTTCTTGTCTTTTTCGTCCCTGACCTTGCCGAACACGCCCGCGATGTCGCGCGCCACCTTCAATGCCTTGACCTCGTCCATCCCGCGTTCGCGCAGATGGTCGAAGACTTCCTTGCCGACGCGCTGCGTGCGGGCCGCCAAGTGCCCGTCGAGCCTCCGTCGGAAGATCTCGGACGTCCGCCATGCGCGCTTCAGGCTCTGCGACGATACCCGCAGGCGCGGCACGCCGCCGAAGACGACGCTCTTGGGACGGCCGGTGTCGTCCCGGTTCAGATTGGAGGGACCGTACGCCGTGAGCAGGTGCAGTTGGAGAAAGTCGGCCATGCGGGGATTCCTATCGTTCGAGTTGCGGGGCCGCCGGCAACACGGGTGCTCGCTCTTCCGAGCGGAAGCTGTCGGCGACGGCGTAGTAGTCGAAGAGCCAGCGCTGCTTGACCTTCTCACCCCAATAGAGGATCGCGAAAGAAAGGTCACGGACGTTGGCCCTGCCGTTGGTCATGCGGACCAGCCGCCGCATGGCTGCCATCAGCTCGTCAGGCTGCGTCTGGAGCAACCGGCGGAACCGGCCTTCGGAGAGCACAGGCGGCGGCTGATCAACGTCAAGACCTGTGCGGCCAACGGCACGGGCAACACGGGAGTCGTCCGACTCGCGCACGAACGCGAGGACGCCGGCCAGCATCGCGGACCGCTCCGGTTCGGACGGAAGTCGTGCGACGAGGCGCAGGGCCTCGGGCTCGAGCATTACCTCGATCGGCGTGGCGGCGTGCCGCATCCGCGCCAGAGCCGCGCGGCGGTAGCCGGATTGGGCGCCGTCCTTCGTCGTCAGGCGCTGCCACCAGTCATGGGCGATGGCGGCGCCACTCTGCTGCCGGGGATTCGTCATGCGGGCTCCTGCTTGCGACGTCGCACGCGCGCGGTTTCCGGCGACGGAATGTCGAGATCGCCGTCGAACAGCGACTTGCCGACCCTTCCGCGCCCGCGCAGCGCGAGCGCCAGATAGAATCGCGCCCTGACGTAGCGGTGCATGGCGCGATCCTCCAGTCCTTCGGCCGGCACGTGCTCGTCGAACAGCCGCAGCGCCGCCTTCTCCATCACCGGCGCCCATCGTCGACGAGCCTCGATGGTGGGATCGTCGCGGTCGGGATTCGCGTTCACCGCAGCCGCAGCGTCGTTCAGCGCGTTGTAGAAGCTGCCTTCCGTGTCGCGGTAGAACCGCTCCGCGATGAAGCCGTAGTCGCCGGCCGCGTCCCGGGGACGATCGTAGAGAGCTGCCTTGACGGTGCTCATCACCAGGCCGGCGACCGTCGCGGCGCCGGCGACCGCAAGCTGAATGAAGTCGACAAGCTCGTCGCGCATCACCCCGTCGAGGTGCCAGAGCGGCATTTCGCCTTCGTTCCAGGCACGTGCTTTCATGTTGTCCATGTCGTAGCCGAACGCGGCAAATCTGGAGCCGATCACGCTCTGCCTGGGCTGCTGCGGCCAGCTTCGAACGACCCGTGCGGGCTCGCGGAGGCCGTCCCTGCTTCGAACCACGAGCCCCGGCCACAGGCGATAGCTGATGCCGCCGGGGTTGGGGTGCACCGGCAGCTTCACGACGGCCGACGACTTCTGGCGATAGTACGGTGTCAGGGGATGCTCGAATCCTTCTGAGTAGTCGATCCCGTAGTTCCTGGTTTTGTAGTGTCTCACGACGGTGGAATCGCCCTGGCCAGTGAGGGCGCAGCGCCGACCGGCCGCTTGCTCGAACAGCAGCCGAATGCGGCGCGGCATGCCCCAATAGACCTGCAACGGATGGACATCGGCGGGCGTCGTCCGCCTGCCGTGCGCTTTCGGGTTGGACGTGCGGGTTGCTGCAAGCCAGGGGAAGATCCTCTCGGGATCGTTGTCCAACCTCGAGGCACTGGCGCGCCCCTTGAGCTGCTCACCGTTCTCGACGTTGGGCCACAGCCGGCCCCAGAGCGTACTGCCGTATCTGGCATGGCTCGCAACGACCAGCGTTGTCATCGGACCGCCGCCGCGCAACGACGTGCGATGGCCCGCACCGCCGGACGGGGCGTAGCAGCTCAACGTGTAGAGCGCCATCGCGGCTGCCGCGCACGAGAGCACCGGCACCGCGCCTCGCTTCACGAACAGATCCGCGTTGTTGCGCAGCGTTTGCGCGCCCGGCGCGTCAATCAACAGTGCGGCGACGTCCTTGTTCTCGGCGCCCTCGAGCGGGTCGATGTCCTGGAGGAATCGAGGTCCGTCACCGTCCACATCGAAGGCGTAGGCGACGGTCGAAAAGCGTCGCTCGAGCACGTCCGGCGCGGGCGGGTCCAGCCACTCGTCTGCCCATGCCTCCTCGCTCGCGGGCATAGCGGCGGTGGACAGCAAGCCGATCAGAAGCTCGTGCGCAGCGCCGTCGAAATCCGGCCGGGGCCAGGCGAACGCGATGAACGGGTCTTCGTCGATACGGTCGTTGATCCGCCACGGCTGAACGCGCTCGATCTCGCCGCTGCGCCGCTGGAGGGGCAGCCACGGTTCGTCAATCAGGTTGAACGCGTCGCGCTTGCGCGGTCGTGCCAGGTCGGATTCGTTAGCCACGCAAGACACGATAGCATGCAAGTCAACTACAATCAATACCCATATCCCCGCGCTGGCGAGGAACGTCAGCCGGCTTCAGTCGATCCCCGGTTCATCCCGCCGATGGGGGCAGGAACAGCCCGTGCACACTGGTTCATCGGTCAACAACTTCGAGCCCGCGGGTCGGATCGTAGTGCAGGCGGACCGTGGTTCCGTCAACGGTTGCAGGCGCCGCGGCTCCCTTGAAGCGCCTGCCGGCAACAACGTCTTCTTCGAGCACGACCAGGATCTTGCGCTCGTCGTATCGTGTCCAATCTGCCTTCGCCCGCCGCACCGCTTCAGTGAGCTCAGGCGGTGGGGCTTCGCCGCCAACGTATCGTGCAGGTACGCTCACCTCGCTGAGTCGCCATGCCCGCCACGGCTCCTCGGACACTTCCGCGCCGGCGTAGGGTTCGATGTGGCCGTTGCGGACTCTTGCCAGCCGCAGCGTGGCCCGCGGGTCCTCATCGAGTCGGGTGGGAGTCCGATCGTCGCTGTTCCAGGCGCCGGCGTCTCGTACGTAGCCCTTGGCAGGATCCAGCAGATTCGTGGTTGCGACTCCTCGATCGGCGCTCGCTCGGCCTTCGGTGTCGAGGTACTTGCCTTGCAGAGCGCCGGGCAGGTGCGCGTCTGCTTCGCATCCATACACGGACTCGACAAGCGCCCGCAGGCCGGTGGGGCTCTCGATGACGCCGACGTTCTGCAGCGTCCGTGCGGTCAGCCACAGGCGGGCGTGGTCCGGATAGACGTACTTCGCACGGGGGAAGGCCCGGCCGAACCATGCTTCGTCGGCGTCGGCCGTGGCTTCCGGCGTCACGACGAGCAATTCCGGTTGACCCCGGCGCTCCGGACGGTCGTGCCGCCACAGCCTTCCGGCGCGCTGGATCAAGAGATCGATCGGGGCGAGATCGCTGACCAGCACGTCGAAGTCGAGGTCGAGCGACTGCTCGACCACCTGAGTGGCTATCAACACCTGTCGTGCTCGATCGGAAGGCGTGCTGAGTTTGCCGAACGTGTTGACGATGGACGTTTCGATATCGAGACGGTCCGTCAGCGCGAACCGGGCATGGAAGAGTCGGGCAGGCAGGCCGCGTTCGATCAGAGCGGCATGGGCGTCGATTGCGTCGTCCACCGTGTTACGGATGTACAGAGCAGCCTTGCCGGCGCGCGCTGCGTCCTCGACCTCGGACAGGGCCTCGTCCGGAGACCGGAGGAACCGTACGGGAAGCGTGCGCGCCCTCCCAGGTCGTCCGGCTACGGGCATGGCCGAGAGCCGGTCCCCGCCGCAGACCGTTGCGAGGGGATACGCCATGTCCATGTCCGCGCCGCCCGTCGTGCCGCCCGCCCCCTTGGCGAAGGCGGCGGTCAATCGTTCGCGAATCGCTCGTGGCAGCGTCGCGGAAAGAAGCACGGCCGAACCGCCCAGTGCCGCCTGGAATTCGAGCAGTCGCTCCATCTCGCGTTGCATGTAGGCGTCGTAGGCGTGCACCTCGTCGAGAACGAGCACGCGCCGCATGAGACCCAGAAGACGCAGGGACTGGTGCCGGGTCGGCAGCACGGACAGTAGCGCCTGATCTACGGTGCCGACACCTGCGTCGGCCAGGAACGCCCGCCGCCGATCGTCCGCAACCCAGGCCGCGCAGGCCGCGGATGCGGTCGTTTCCGCGGCGTTCCGCTGTCCGTTCGCGTCGGAATAGGGTGTCTCGCGGCGCCCGCCGCGCAGCCTGGCCCGCCGGAAACCGGCGTGCAGGTCGCGGGCGCCGTGCACGAGGGCAACCGACGGATTGGCGTCTCGTGCGAAGAGATGGCGATAGGCAGCGGCGAGCCGGTCGAACATCGCGTTGGCCGTGGCCATGGTGGGCAGCGCGATGTAGAGACCCTCGGCGCGCCCGCGCGCCAGCAGTCGATGCGCGAGCATCAGAGCGGCCTCGGTCTTGCCGCTGCCGGTCTCGTCCTCGATCAGGAACAGAGCCGGGCCTTCCGGCAGTTCGACCTTTCCTGCCCAGTCCTGCATGGGACTGGGCAGGAACGCCCCGCCAATCAGGTGTTCGTAGGCGAGACGGCTGCTGCTGGCGCTTGGGAGCACGCCCGCCTGCTCGACGGCGAGCGCGGCTCGTTCTTGCGCGCCGCGCAGGTAGTCTGCGAGGTCCGAAGAGGCACCGCGATAGGGAAACCACGCCTGGCTGGATCCGATCCAGTCGGCCAGCACGGCGAGGCCGGCAATTGCGAAGGAGGCGCGCTTCATCTGGCGACGTTCGAGAGACGGCAGTCTTGCAGGCAGATCCAGGAGCTCATGCGCACGCCGGATGAACGCGCACGCGGCCGCGATGCCCGCCCGGCCGAACGTGCGCCGTAGCGCCGACCTGTTGTCGTTCGCGACAATGTCCGGCGGCTCTCCGTGATGGCCCATGATTGCGGAGAACAGTGGCATCCAGATGCCGGCATCGGTCTCGCCCGGCAGGTGGAAGAGGTCGGGGTGGGCACAGAACAGTCGCAGTCCGCCGGCGCCGTGGTCGTAGTGCGCCGCCACGCTCGCGGGATCGTCACCGAAGCAGTTCGGGTAGAGATCCGGCACCTTCGCCTGGAACTGTTTGGCGAACTTGCCGATGTCGTGCACACAGAGCAGGAACCGAACCAGCCGAACCGCTTCTTGCGGCGCCAAGCCGAGGAGGCGGGGCAGGGCGCTCTTCAGACCCTGGTGCCGCGTCAGCAGAGCTTCTCCGACAGCGGCCACGTCGAGACCGTGGAACACCAGCGGGTGCCAGCCCGGCCCGCGGGACGGTTCGACAGGCCGGGCCTTGCCCCAGAAGCCGAGGATATCGATATCGCCGGCGTCCGGTTGCATGCCCGTTCCCGCCCTCATGACCCCGCCCCGGCATGCAGGGAGGAATCATCGCTATCGGCCGCCAGAACCTTGTCGACGCAAGCGTCGAGGTCCGGGAGCAGCTCGAAGACCGAGGTCGACGGCGTCCCGTGCGAGCAGTACCGTGCCCGGCCGATCACGGCTCCGGCAGGATGCGGAAGCCGCGCCGCGTGTCCGGGGTCCAGGTGCCGGGCGCCTGGTAGTTGTCGCGCTCGGGCATCCTGACCTCGGGCAGGGTCTCGGCGGTCATGACCTCTTCCTGCCGGATGATGCCGTTGCGGTAGAGCAGCCAGGCCGTCACCGCGTAGGTCTCGTCGTCGCTGAGCACGCCCGGCCGGTCGTACGGCATGACGCGGCGAATGTAGTCCCAGATGCTCGGCGCGAACGGCCAGAAGCGGATGGGGAAGTAGTTGCTCCGCGTCGTGACGTCGCCGTCCACGAGCGCGATCGACGGCCCCTCGAGGCCGGTCGGACCGTGGCAGTTGGCGCAGCCCCGCCGCGCGAACACCATCTCCCCTTCGGCCGCCGTGCCGCTGCCGGGGGGCAGGTCCGCTCCCTCCGGTCCGACGATCCGGTCGTGCTGCTCGGCCTCCGTGAGCGGGCGGCCGAGCCCCGAGGGTGACGCCGTCTCCTGGGCCTGCAGCGCTGCTCCCGACAGCAAGGCGGCCGCCAGCAGCGCGACGACCGCCCGGCGTGCGATGTGCCGCTCGCTCATCGTATTGCACTGCACCGTCCTACGCGTGCACGTCGACGACGACGTCGACCGGCTCGAGGCCGTTCGTGACCTTGCCGTCCCGGCCGACCTTCCACGGCTGGATCCAGTTGCAGTGGCCGAGCTGGCTCTGGACGGTGCCGTACAACTGGCCGCGCGTGAGCTCCCAGTAGCGCGCGTACTCCGCCTCGGTCGGCTGGAGCTGGTCGCGCTCGTCGAGGCAGCGCGACTGCAGCACGGCCTCCTCGCCGTTCCAGCGCCAGGGCAGATAGAAGCGGGTGTGCGCTTTCGGCAGCACCGGCCCGGCGAGCTCCGCCTCCTGATAGGTCGCCCCGCCGTCGGTCGACACCTCCACCTTCCGCACCGCGCCGCTGCCCGACCACGCGAGGCCGCTGACGACGTAGCAGCCCGAGGTAGAAGTCGGTTCGCCGAGCCCTGCTGTTCAGGCCGCTTGGCGATGAGTAATTGAGCCGACGGGCGCCGGCGGTGTCCATTTGAGGCCCCAGGGACGCGTCAGACGCCCCCAGTGGTCGATCAGGCGGTCGATCAGGCGGAAAATCGCCGAAAAAGCCCGCCCCTGCAGGCTCCGGGGCGTACCGATGCCGGTCTGGCGCCGCAGGAGCATCCCGATGTTGCAGGCAGCCGCCTGGATCAGCACCCGCTTGCGGACATTCTCGTGACCGCGCACAAACACCCGACGCATGCCCCCCGTCTCATACATGTGCGCGAAAGTACGCTCCACCATCTCGCCCCGGCAGCGTTGCAGGCGACGACCCCGCCGCCCGTGCACACGCCGCCGGTTCGCATACAACGCCTGCTGCGCAGCACGCTTCGCCGGCGGCGTCTCTCCCGTCTTCTTGTCCTGCCAGACGCGCCGGCCGCGCTCGGGCTCCGATACGTAGCTCCGAACCCCGACCTCGCCGAGAGCCACCAGCGTCTCGTCGCTGTGATACCCCTTGTCAGCGACCAGCTCTTCGACCCCTCGACCGTCCGGCTGCACCAACTCCACCTGCTCGGCCGCCGCGGTCAGCGTCTCCGGCAGCGTGGCCGTATCGCCGTCCGATGCATCCTGCACCGTCACCGACACGATGGCCCCCGTCTCCATGTCGACCCCGTGCTCGACCTTGTGAGCCAAGTGCGTCCGGCCGTCCTTCATCTTCGCGATCTTCGCGTCCGGGTCCTGCGGCGATTGCCAGTCCTTGTTCGACGTCTTCTTGTTCTTGCGAGACCGGTCGAACCGAGCCAGATCCGCCCGCGTCGGGGTCTCCACCCCAGACGCCTCCGCCAAGCGCCGAAGGAACGCTTCGTAGCTTTCTCCCGTGTCCCGCCGCTCGATGCTCCGCATCGCCGCGTTCGCTTCCAGCGTCGTCGCATCGACGCCCACCGTCTTCCCCTTGACCAGACCCGCCGCCGACAACTGCTCGAGAACCCACGTGAATACCGCCTCGTGCGTCTCGTCGTCGATCAGACGACGCGTCCGCGACAGCGTCGAGTGGTCCGGCGCCGCCTCGGTCACATCCAGGTCCAGGAACGACCGCAGGCTCAGAGAGTCGGCCACCCGCCACGCAATCCCACGCTCCGAAGACAGACCCTCGAAGTAGCCGATGAACAGCATCCGGAAATACCGCCCAGGACGCAGGCTCGGCCGCCCCATCCGCGTCGCGTAGAACACCGCGCACAGCCCCTCGACGAACGCGTCGAACCCGGCCTCGTCCAGAACCCGGTTCAGACGCTCGAAGAACGGATGCCCCGCGTTCGTCGGCAAATCCGCCGTCGTCACCCACAGCGGCGCCCCTGGTCGCGCGGCCGGTTTCTTGCCCATCGCCATAGCTGTTCAGTCTACGGGCTCGATCGCGCCCAGGCCAGGCCCGTTCCCCGACTTTCACCACGGGCTGGTAGGCGCCGTGCGCCGGCAACTGCTGTCCGCCCGACGGCTGGGTGATGACCGAGTTTGGCCCGAAGTCGTAGGCGTCGCGCTGCGTTTTCGGATTCGGGGTCAGGAAGCGCGAATGCTCCTGGAACGACAGGTAGGGTTGATCGACCACCTTGATCCGCTTCAGCCACTTCACGTTGTAGATGCCCTCGAAGCCGGGCACCACCAGCCGCAGCGGGTAGCCGTGGTCGGGCCGCACCGGCTCACCGTTCTGGCCGTAGGCGACGAGGACGTCGTCGAGCGCCTTGCCGAGCGGGATGCTCTTCGTGTGCTTCCCGCCGTCGGCCGCCTCCGCCACGATCCACGAGGCCGCGTCGCGCAGCCCGACCTCGTCGAGCAGGACCGACAGCGGCACGCCGGTCCACTCGCTGCAGCCCATGCGTCCGTGGGTCCCCGTGACGGTCTCGGCGCGCGGGTTCGGCCGGTTGCCGACGCACTCGAGGAAGTACACCCGCGAGACGAACGGCAGCCGCCGCAGCTCGTCCATCGTGAAGACCAGCGGCCGCTCCACCAGGCCCTCGATCCGCAGCGTGTGCTCGTCCGGGCTGATGTCGGGGATGCCGTAGTGGTGCTGCGTCGTGAAGTGCAGCGGCGTCGGCGTGATGGTGCCGATCAGCTCGGCCAGCGGCGTCCGGGCGCTCGGCCGGTGCGGGTGCGGCCGGATCAGCGTCTGCTCGCTGTGGCTCCGGCCCTCGACCTCGCGCGTGGTCGTGACGAAGCGCGAGCGCCGCCCGTAGAGCACGCTCTCGAGCGCGTTGTGGTCGACGACCGTCTGCGCCGCCGCGGCGGCCGAGCCGCCCGCCAGCTCCAGCGCCTGCGGCGTCGCCACCAGCCCCGCCACCGCCGCGCCCTGCTTCAGAAACCGCCGCCGGTCCCTGCTTGTACCCTTCATCGTCGTTCTCCTCGCCCGCCCCGGTACGACGCGGATTCTCCCCACAGCCCGTTAGTCAATGACGGCAAGGCCACACGGGCCATCCCCCGTGGCCCCGCAAGGCGCGCACGGCGCGCCTCGGCACCCGCGGCGCGGGGCGCCGGGGTCCCCGCTAGCGGGTGCCGGGGGTTCGGGGCGCAGCCCCGTCTACTAGAAGATTGCCAGCGCGTTGATCGGCGAGCCCGTGCCGCCCTCCACGGCCAGCGGTGCGGCGATCAACGTGAACTCCCACCGGTTCAGCGACGCGGCGGTCTCGGCGAGCGCCTCCAGGTCCTGGTTGTCGAAGATGTCGACGCCCATCGCCACGATTGTCAGCAGGTGCACCGGCAGGTTGACGTCCTCCACCAGGGACGGGACGACGTCGAGGGCCGCGTCGCTGCCGATGAACGAGATGTCGCGCGACTTCACCCAGGGCATGGTCGAGGCGTGCAGCCCGGCCGCGTTCTCGGAGATCGTCCAGGGGCCGACCTCGGCCCGCCGCGCCCAGCGCCCGGTGCGCATGAAGATCGCGTCGCCCGGCCGCACCGTCAGGCCGGCCATCTCCTCCCAGGCGTCCAGGTCCTCGGTGTAGATCGGCGTTCCCGGCTCGAGATACGACACGCCCTTGAGGCGGGGGATGTCGAACAGGACGCCGCGCGTCACGATGCCTGCCTGCAGGTTGGCGATCGACGCGCTGGCGCAGCCCGCCTCGGTGATCGTGTCGTACGAGAAGCCGTTGTACATCCTGCCGTTCGACAGGATGTGGCACAGCGAGTCGATGTGGCTGTGGGAGTAGCCGTGATAGCTGACGTTGTAGTTGTCGCTGACGCCACCGAAGAAGCCCGGCTCGGCGGACGTGTCGGGCACGCCCAGCATGCTGTGCCCGAACGGCAGCGGCACGTCGTCCGCCTCGCTCTTGAGGACCCGGTGCGCGAGCGACACGGTGATGCCCTCGGTGGCCAGCGCCAGCGCCTCGAGGCGCTTCTCCGGCGTGATCGTGTTCGCCGCTCCCAGTTGGTCGTCGGGACCCCAGCGCCCCCAGTTGGAGAGCTCCTCCATCAGCCGCTCGATGTCGGCCCGGACGAGCTCGCGCGACTCGGGCGTGAACGACGGGGGGACGTACTCGGGAGCCGCGTCCTCCTCCATCGGCTCGGAGGCCATCTCGGACCCCCCGCAGCCGACGAGCAGGAAGGGAAGGAGCAGCAGCCAGACGTGGGTCGGACGTCGAAGTCTCATCGCGTGCCTCCCTGGGACATGGGGCCAGCCAGCCGACACCGCACAACATACCAGTCCCGCACGGGCCTCACAACCGCTATCGCGCCCGGTGTGCGGGTGCGATCGATGACGAGGGCGTCGCCCGTGAGGACCAAGCGGGCGTGTCAGGAGGCGGCGTTTCCACGGATCCGGGCCATCCAGTTGGCGATGGCGTCCTGGACCGTCGCGTAGACGTCCTCGACCGGGGGAGCCTCCCGGCCCCGCACCTTGAACGAGTGGTCGCCGCCCTCGACGACGACGAGCTCGGCGTCGGCGCATTCGGCGAGCACGGGGCGCAGCTCGTCGGGACGACCGAACGCGTCCCGGCTGCCCTGGACGAAGAGCATCGGCGCCGCGATGGTCGGCAGGTGGGCGGCGCGCAGCTTGTCGGGTCGTCCCGGCGGGTGCAGGGGATAGCCGAGGAGGACCAGGCCCGCCACGCCGGGGTCGCGTCCCGCTCGCACGTCCGCGGCGACGGTCTGCGACGCGATCCGGCCGCCCATCGACTTGCCGCCGATCACGAGCTGCGGAGGCGGATGCCCGCGGCGCTCCGGACGCTCGCGCGTCGCGTGCAGCACCGCGCGATACGACGCCTCCAGCCGCCTGGCCGGATCGGGGAGGCGGCGCCCACGCTCCATGTACGGAAAGTTGAAGGTGACCACGTCGATTCCCCGCCCGGCGAGGCCGCGGGCAAAGGCGGTCATGAAGGGGTGGGTGTGCGGCGCCCCGGCGCCGTGCGCGAGCACGAGCGTCTGCTCCGCCGGCGCCTCCGCTCGGGCCGGATAGGCATGCGCGCCGACTGCATCGCCGGAGTCGAGCGCGACCGCAAACGGGGTGGCCGTCAGCACAGGCCTGCCAGGAAGCGTCCCGCGGCGTCGCGGAACGCCGCCGTCCACTCGTGGCCGCCGTCGAACACCAGCGCCTCCGCCGGCGTGCCTGCGCGTTCGAGGCACGCCAGGTCGTCCTCCAGCTTGTCCTGCGTGTACCAGGCGTCGGTGCGCCCCCGGCCGATCAGGACGGGGGGCCACGCGGCGGCCGGCTCGGAACGCAGCTCGGGGGGGACGTCGCCGGCGAGGGCAATCACGCCGCGGCAGGCGTGGCCGCCGCGCAGGGCCGCGCGGTACGCCATGGCGACGCCCTGCGAGAAGCCGCAGTAGACGAGCGTGTCGGCCGTCGCGTAGCGCTGCCGGACCGCGTCGACCACCGCGCGCACGTAGGCGGTGTTGTCGGCGATGGCGAGCTCGCGATCCTGGCGGGTCATCCAGCTCCCGACGACGTGCCGGCGGTCGGCGCTGTAGTGCCGGTGCAGCGACTGCACCGCGACGCGCAGCCAGTCCGCGCTGCCGGGGATGCGCCGCAGCTCGGCGAGGTGCCGCTCGGCGTGCTCGCCGTAGCCGTGAAACCCGATCAGCAGCGGCGCGGCCCCCGGCGCGCCGGGCGGCTCGACCAGGTACCGGCCGTGCGTGGCCGCCGCGATCGTGTGCACGGCGGGCGTAGCCGCGTTCGTCCCATTGGTCACGCGGGATCTCCCGGCCCCGCGGCAGCCGCGCCCCGGCGCCTCACCAGCCCCTTCATCGACGCGCTGTGGGCGCGTGGCTACGGCAGCAACTATCGGTACAGCGGATTCGGGTGGTCGAACCGGCAGCCGGCGTCCCACTCGGAGCGCTGGTTCCCGTGCGCCGGAATGCCGCCTGCGTCCTTGATCATGCGTGCCATGTGCAGCAGGTTCCATGTCATGAACGTCGTGTTGCGGTTGGTGAAGTCGTTCTCGGGACCGCCCGAGCCCGCGTCCAGGTAGGACGGCCCGGGGCCCGCCTCGCCGACCCAGGCGGCGTCGGCCTGCGGGGGGATGACGTAGCCCAGATGCTGCAGCGAGTAGAGCAGGTTCATGGCGCAGTGCTTGGCGCCGTCCTCGTTGCCCGTGACGAGGCAGCCGCCCACGCGGCCGTAGTAGCTGTACTGCCCGTGCGCGTTCAGGTGGTGCGACGCCGAGTACAGGCGCTCGACCACCTGCGTGGCGACCGAGGTCTTCTCGCCGAGCCAGATGCTGGTCCCGATCACGAGGATGTCGGCCGCCAGCACCTTCTCCAGAATCCCGGGCCAGTCGTCCCGCTCCCACCCGTGCTCGCGCATGTCCGGGTAGACGCCCGCTGCGATGGTGAAGTCGACGGGCCGCAGCAGCTCGACGCCGACGCCGTTGCGCTCCATGATGGCGCGCGAGATGCGCATGAGTCCCTCGGTGTGCGACAGCTCGGGACTGCGCTTCAGCGTGCAGTTGAGGAACAGGGCCGACAGGTCCGAGAAGTCCCAGCGGCTCGCGGTGCACAGGCGCTCCTGTCTCTCGGTCAACATCGTCCCTATAATCATCGCATGGCAAGTTCCGACAACGTTCCGACGACCAACTGGCAAGCACTGAACGATCGTCTCGTCGCCACGCTGAAGCCGTTCGCACCGCCGGTGGCAATCTCCTTCCATGCCCCGGGCGATCCGGTGCCCGCTGCCCGCGTGCAACCTCGCTATCCCGCGCCGAACGAGCACGGGCGCACCGGCCAGGTGCCCGCGGGCTGCGTCTTCTGGATTCACGGGGCGGAGCGCACGTTCGCCACCGCGGCCGCCGATCACGCGAACTGCAGCGTGGGCAGCTACACCCACGGGTTCCTCACGCTCGAGCAGGCGGCCGCCAGGGACGACGTGGCGGCGGTCCTCGAGGCCGGCTGGGTCGATCAGGCGGCGGTGATGAGCCTGCCGCACGTCGCGGAGAAGCCCGACGCGGTGGTCTACGGGCCGCTCGCGGAGCGCCGGACGGCGCCCGACGTCGTGCTGCTGCGCATCAACGGGCTCGGCCTGATGACGTTGAAGGATGCCTTTCCGGACATGCCCATCGAGGGGAAGCCGCAGTGCCACATCGTGGCCATGGCGCGGGAGCGCAACCTCGTGGCGGCCAGCGTGGGCTGCGCGCTCAGCCGCTCGCGCACCGGGATGCGATCCGAGGAAATGACGTGCGTCATTCCGGGGCCGCGGCTCGCGGAGGTGGTCGAGACGCTGGACGCCACGGTCGGGCTCGACCGCGCGATGGCGGGCTACGCGTCGGCCGACGCGAAACGCTTCGGCGCGGCGTGAGGATCCGTGCAATGTCGGGAACCTGTGCAATCCGGAAAAAATCCGTATAATCACTTCCAATGGCGGTGAGCCAGGCTGCCTCCGGCAGCCATCGGGGGACCGGTCGCCGGGCAATGCCCGGATGGACGGCGGCGCTGCTGGCGTTGCTCGGCGTGCTCGCCGCGGGTGCGGAGTGGAAGGGCGGCCCGCTGCGCGCCCAGACGGACGAGGAGCCCCCGCCGGCCGCGGAGCTGGTTCCCGCCGCGCCGCCGGCGGCTCCCGTGCCTGCGCCGTCGACCCCCGCCTACGCGACCCTCGCACGCGCGCGCTACGAGGCCGACCTGGCGGCGCTGGACGAGACCAGGCCGCACTACTCGTTCTGGCAGCACATCTTCTCCATTCCGGACGGACACATCGTCTTCGGCAGCGGGACGGACGGGCGGCTGCTCGCCACCTTTCCGACGCGGGGCAACTGGGCCCGCGACGGCGAGTGGACCGAGCCCGGGCTGGCGGACCTGCTGGCCGGGCGGCGGCTGCCGCGGCGGCTGAGCGATCGCCGGGAGCGGCTCGAGGAGCTGCTCGCGCCGCGGGTCGGGCCGGTCGTGCACAACCCGGCGCGCGGCCGGTTCCTGGCGCCGCACGCCCGGCGCTACGGCAACTTCCTGCGCGAGTGGGGCCTCATCTACGAGCGGTTCGGCGTGCCCGCCGAGATCGGCCTGGCGCAGGCCGTCGTCGAGTCGGGCCTGAACGGCCGGGCACGGTCGTCGGCCCGCGCGCTCGGCCTCTGCCAGTGGCTGCCGCGCAACTGGAACTTCCTCAAGCGCCTGTCGCCGTACGTCATCGAGGGCTACAACCAGACCACGCAGGCGCCGTTCTGCGCGGCCCACCTCAGCATCCTGGCCACGATGTACGGCAGCTTCATTCCCGCGCTCTCGGAGCATCACGCCGGCGGCGTGAACGTGGGCCGCACGGTCATCAACGGCGAGCGGCTCGGCGGCCGGGACACGCGCGAGCAGTACCTGCTGGGCTCCGAGTTCGCGCGCTCGCTGCGCGAGATCTCCATCCGCCGCTACCGCGACCTCTTCCGCACCTACGGCCCGCGCTCGGCGCTGTACGCGGAGATGATCTTCGGCAACGTCCACACCGTCGAGCGGCTGATCGACGAGATGCCGCAGTCGCGGGTCTACGCCATGCGCGTACCCCGCAACACGTCGCTGGCGACCGTGGCGCGCGCGAGCGGCCTGTCGAGCGACGAGGCCAAGCGCTACAACCCGGCGCTGGTGCGGCGCGTGCCGGCGCGGGCCAACGTCTACCTGCCGGAGTACGTCGAAGCGCTCGGTCCCGACGTGTCGTTCTGGCACCGGCCGCCCAGTCCGGAGTATGCGGCCGTCCTCGATGAGTTCGTCCGTCTCGACGCCAGCGTGCACGAGTGGCACGAGGCAGGGTTCGAGGCCACGCTGCGGTCGTTCCGGCGGCGCTTCGCCGACACCGGCACCGAGGAGGGCACGGTGATGGCGACGACACTGGGCTTCATTCTCGACAGCCTCACCGCCAGCCTGCGGTCCGCCATCCTCGCGGAGTTCCGGGCCAGCAGCCGCGTCCGTCAGCTCTTCGAGCGCGGCCGGCGCGAGCTGGCGAGCAGCTCCGGCCAGTAGATCCCCCGCCCGCCGCTCAGCCGCGGTCCGGTTCCCAGCGCTCCCGCATCTGGAAGAAGGTGAAGGATGCGGTCCAGCCGATCAGCACGAGGCCGGTGACCGCCTCGGACACCGCCAGGATCTCGCCGTTGGCGACCGGCACGATGTCGCCGAAGCCGAGCGACGTGTACACCGCGCCGGAGAAGTAGACCGCGTCGAGCATCGTCGGCGACTCGATCGACAGCGCGACCACCCCGGCCCGGATCAGCCCGTACCACCCGACGCCGAAAACGACGACCTCGACGATGTGCGCCACCAGCGCGAGGACGAGCGCCAGCGCGACTCCGAAGCGCGCCGAGCCGGCCGGCAGGTGGCGGACGACTGCGGAGGCGGCCACCAGCGCTTCGTAGTGCAGGCCGACGGCGAGCAGGGAGAGCAGGGTGGCGGCAACGATGGTGGCGGCCATCACGTGCCGGGGGGCGGGCGCACTGTCTGCGCTTCCGGCCGTTACGGCACTGCCCTGGCGGCTGCCGCTTCCTCCGCCCGCGCGCCGCTCAGGATGAGCGGCAGGCTGTAGTTGCCCTCGTGGCAGGCGAATTCGTAGAGCGGCCCGGTAGCCCGCGCGATCGGAAACTGCACGGTCCAGGGGCGGACGAACGACGCCGGATCGTGAACGATGAACTCGTACTGCAGCGTGTCCGGGTCGGCGAACGAGAGCCGCTCGACGAGCCGCAGCTCCGGACCGGCGCCGTGCAGCGTCCACTTGCCGTTGAAGTTCGTGGTCTCGATGACCAGGGTGTCCCCCTCCCAGCGCCCGCGTCCCTCGCCGCGCCACTGGCGGATCGGGGCCGGCAGACGCGGCGCGCCCGTCAGCGGGACGAGGCGGATCTCGAAGTTCTGCTCGTTGAGCAGGACCACGTGGTCGGCGGTCTGGAAGACCTGGAACAGGCGCGGCGCGGGCCTGGCCTCCATCGGGATCGAGCGGCCCATGATGCACCGCTCGTAGCGCTCGCGGTCCTCCGGCCCGTCCGCCGAGCGGGTTCTCAGCGCCGGCGCGAGCGCCGCGAGCCGGGCCCGCCCGGCGGCCGTCCGCGGGGGGATCCGGCCGTCCGGCGGATCGACGATCAACGCCGTGCGGCCACCAGTCAGATCCCCGGGCACCCACCAGTCCGCGTTGAGCTGCAGGGCCCGCTCGCGGCCGATGCTGACGTAGCGCTCGTCGAGGAACGCGGCCGCCTCGGCCGGGGTCAGCACCTCCTTGCCCGCCAGCTCGGGGGGGCGCTGCAGCGGTGTGGTGGTGTCGTACGTCCAGTACCCCATGAGATCCGGCGCGCCCCAGGGGGTGCGCGGGATGCCGGCAGCGTCCGCGCCGGGCTGCGCGGCCGCCGCGGCCGGCAGCAGGAACATGCCGATGAACGTCAGCCCGACGCTGGCTCTGCGCAAGAGGTCCTCCTCCGGACGTCAGAACGTCGCGATCGGGTTGACGGCGGAACCGGTCCCGCCGCGCACCGCCAGCGGCGCGACGGTGAGCATGAACTCCCAGCGCTCGAGCTCCGCCGCCGTCTCGCTCAGCGCGGTCAGGTCGACGTTGTCGAACAGGTGCATCCCCAGGCGGATGATCAGGAAGTTGTGCAGCGCGTACTGGACGCCCGGACCGCCGACCATCGGCTCGACGTCCTGCGGCGACTCGCCGCCGAGCAGCGCCACGTCGCGCTCCCGCAGCCACGGCAGGCACGAGACGTGGAGTCCGGCCGCCTGCTCGGCGATCGGCCAGGGGCCCGTCCGCGCGCGGCGGACCCAGCGTCCCGTGCGCACGAACATCGCGTCGCCGGCCGACACCCTGAACCCGGCCTGCCGCTCCCAGGCCTCGAGGTCCTCGGGGTAGATGGCCGTGCCCGGCTCGAGGTAGTCCACGCCCTTGAGCCGCGGGATGTCCATCAGCACGCCGCGCGTGACGATGCCGTGCTTGAGGTTGTGGATGGAGCTGCGCGGATGGCCGTTCGCCAGCACCTCCTCCTCGTCCGGCACGTAGCCGTTGTAGGTCGCCCCGTCGTCGAAGACGTGGGCGAGCGCGTCGATGTGCGTCATGCCGTAGCCGTGGTAGCGGATGTGCCACCCGTCGCCGCCGAGGCCGTAGATGTCCTGGACGAACGGGCTGCCGTTGTCGACCGCCGGCTCGGTGTCGAGGTCGAGCGACAGCGACACGGACACGCCGTCGCGCACCAGCGCGGCGGCCTCGCGGCGCTTGGCCGGCGTGATCAGGTTCAGCGTGCCGATCTCGTCGTCGGCGCCCCAGCGCCCCCAGTTCGACAGCTCGGTCTTCCAGCGGTCGTACTCGGCGCGAGTCACCTCGCGGCCCGACTGCGCGCTGCCCGTGTGGAGCGCGAGACCCGCCAGAAGCACCGCCGTCAGGCAAGCGACTCCGCTTCTCATGTCGTTTCTCCCAAGATCTAGTCGGGCAGGCTGAGGGCCACGACCGCCGAGTCGGGGCCGGAGCCTGTCGCCACCACGACGTACTGCCGGCCCTCGTGCTCGTACGTCAGCGGCGCCGCGGCCGAGAACCCGTCGAGCTGAAAGGCGTGCAGCAGCTCGCCCGACAGCTTGTCGAACGCGTAGAGCAGGTTCCGCTCGTCGTCCGGGTCGGCCCATTCCGACCAGGCCGCGCGTTGCGGGACGCCCTGCGAGTGCATGGCCGACATGCTGACGAACAGCAGGCCCTTCGTGACGAGCACGCTGCCGCGGTGATAGTCGCCCCCGAGCGGTCCGAGGTCCAGGTCGCGCAGCAGCGGGTGGTCGACCGGCCCGTTGCCGAGCGGCGCCATCCAGCGCTGCTCGCCCGTGCTCATGTCGATGGCGGTCACCCGGAAGTACGGCGGCTTGAACAGCGGCAGGCCGTCGACCGTCATCCGGCTCGCCGCGTCGGGCATGCCGCCGACGCCGCCCTGCCCGGGCCCGCCCGCCTGCCCGCGGTACTGCAGGTTGGAGCGTGCGGCATCGACCGGCGATACCACGATGAGCGACGGGTTCATGCGGGACGCGACGTAGAAGAGGCCCGTCTCGGTATCGAACGCCCCGCCCGGCCAGTTGGCGCCCCCGACGATGCCGGGCAGTATCAGCGTGCCGCGCAGCGACGGCGGCGTGAAGAGCGGCCCGTGGTCGAACTGCCCGAGCTGCGCCAGCGCCCGCTGCCTGAGCGCCGGCGTGAAGTCGATCAGGTTCTCCTCGGTCGCGCCCTGCAGATCGAACGGCGGCGGCCGGGTGGGGAAGGGCTGGGTCGGCGCCGTCCACTCGCCGGGCACCGTCGATTCCGGCACCGGGCGTTCCTCGATCGGCCACACCGGCTTGCCGGTCGCGCGGTCGAACACGTAGGCGAAGGCCTGCTTGCTGGCCTGGATGACGGCCTTGATCGGCCGGCCGTCGACGGTAATGTCGGCCAGCACGGGGGTCGACGCGAAGTCGTAGTCCCACAGCCCGTGGTGCACGGCCTGGAAGTGCCAGACCCGGCGGCCGGTCCGCGCCTCCAGGCAGACGAGGCTCTCGGCGAACAGGTTGTCGCCGGGGCGCTGGCCGCCGTAGTAATCGTTCGTCGGCGTCGACGTGGGCAGGTAGACGTAGTCGAGCTCCGGGTCGTAGGCCATGCCGGCCCACACGTTGGCGTTGCCGGAGTACTCGGCCGAGCCGTTGAGCCACGTCTCGTAGCCCGCCTCGAACTCGCGCGGCACCGTGTAGAACGTCCACAGCCGGCGGCCGGTGCGGACGTCGTAGGCGTGCACCGAGCCCGGCGGCATCTCGCGGTTGGCCGGGCGGTCCGAGATGGAGCTGCCGATGACCACTACGTCGCCGGCCACCAGCGGCCGCCGGGCGGCCACGTGCCGCGCGTCGCGGCTCGTGCGCGGCACGCCGACGAGCAGGTCGACCCGCCCGCCGTCCCCGAACGCCGCGTCGGGCTGCCCGGTGCGCGCGTCCAGCGAGATGAGGTGCGCATCGATGGTGCCGACCAGCACGCGCTCGTCGGTGCCGTCGGTCCAGTAGGCCAGCCCGCGCTGGATGAATCCCACGGCGCCCCAGCGGCCCTGCTCGTAGCTCCGCGGGTCGTGCACCCAGCGCGTCTCGCCCGTCGCCGGATCGAGCGCGGCGATCAGGCCCAGCCCGGTGACGGTGTACAGCACGCCGTTCGCCATGAGCGGCGTGTCCTCGTTGCGGCCGGCGCGCCACAGCGGGTTCGAGTCCTGCAGCTCGCGGTCGACCGTTTCCCAGCGCCACGCCACCCGCAGATCCGCGACGTTGTGCGGCCCGATCCGGTCCAGCGGCGAGTAGCGCGTGAACTGCGCGTTGCCGCCCCAGGAGTGCCACTCGCCGTCGTCCGAGCCGCCCTGCGCGCGCGCCGGCGCCGGACCGGCCCAGACGGCCGCGGCGACGACCAGCCAGAGCAGCAGGGCGCCGCCGTGCGATGGGGAGCGCCGGGTCATCTCTCGCCTCCTCGTTCCTCGAAGCGCGCCGAGCGGAGCCCGTTCACCAGACGATGCCCCATCGACAGCCTCCCCGGATGCATGCCGGTTCTCCGGCAGCCCCGGCCCGCCGAGTCGGCGGGCCGGCTGGCATTGTACTCCCAGCCCGCGGGTTCCCGTACGCGTGGAATATGCGAGGCGGCGGGCGCGGACTGCTACACTGGCAGTCGTCCGGGAGGGAGCGGCATGGGCACCAATCGTCATGTCCTCGTCGGCGGGGTGCTGTTCGTCCACCGCGGCCTGGGAGACCCGTCCGGATCCGTGGCAAACTAGGCGGTATGAGACGAATGCACACGACGCGGGCGATGGTGCCCGGCCTGCTGCTGGCCGGCATGCTCACGGCGGCCGTCGCCGGCAGCCAGGCGGCGCAGGAACGGCGCTCGGTGGCCGTCCAGTCGATGGGCGTCGCGGAGAACCTGTACCTCGTCAGCGGCGGCGGCGGCCATACGGCGATGCTCGTGACCGACGACCACGGCGTCGTGCTCGTCGACACGAAGAACCCGGGCTGGGGCGCGGCGATTCTCGACGCGGTGCGCGCGGTGACCGACGAGCCGATCACCACCATCATCAACACGCACCAGCACGGCGACCATACGGGCAGCAACCCGCATTTCTCCGACGTGGTGCGCATCGCCGCGCACGAGAACGCGCGCGCGGGGATGGCCGCCTCGGAGGTGTTCGCCGGCGACAACGCCCGCTTCCTGCCGAACGAGACGTATCGCGACACGCTGTCGCTCTTCGAGGGCCGCGACCGGATCGACCTGTACCACTTCGGTCCCGCCCACACGAGCGGCGACACGATCGTGGTCTTCCCCGCGCTGGCCACGGCGCACGTCGGCGACCTGTTCCCGCGCAAGGCCGCCCCCTTCATCGATCGGCCGAACGGCGGGAGCGGCGTGGCGTACCCGGATACGCTGGCGAGCGCGCTGGCGGGCATCGCGGACGTGCAGCGCGTGATGCCCGGGCACGCGCCGCCGCCGACGGGCAGTCCCGTGCGCGGCTGGACAACCTGGGACGACTTCCGGGAGTATGCGGCGTTCACGCGCGACCTGCTCGACGGCGCGCGCACCGCCTTCGAGGCCGGCCGCAGCGTGGACGAGGCCGTCGCCGGCCTGGACCTGCAGCCGCGCTACCCCGACTACGACCTGTCGGGCGCGGGCCGCGCCGTGCAGGCCATCTACGACGAGCTGGGCCAGTGACGACGAAGAAATCAGCGCAAGGCGCGCACAGCGCGCCTCGGCGGGAGCGGCGCGGGGCGCAGGGGTCCCCGCAAGCGACGGGGGTTCGGGGCGCAGCCCCGTCCGAAGGAAGGCCTGGAGGTCCCAGATGAGGAGACGAGTCATCGAGCTGACCGGCGTGCTGACGGTTCTTGCGGCCGTCATCGTGCTGCTGCAGGCGGCGTCCGCCACGATCGAGGGGCAGGCGCCCGGCGCCGGGCTCCGCACCGCGTGGGGCGACCCCGATCTGCAGGGCATCTGGACGACGAACTACGACACGCCGCTCGAGCGTCCGGCGCGCTACGCCGGCCGCGAGTTCTTCACGGAGGAGGAACGGGCCGCCATCGACAGCGCGCGCGCGCGGCTGCTCGGCACGCGGCGTTCGGAGCCGGGCAGCGAGCAGGACGTCGGCGGTGCCTACGACGCGTCCATCTTCCTGACCCACAAGCATCTCGGCGAGCGGACCTCGCTCATCATCGACCCGCCGGACGGGCAGTTGCCGGCCGTCACGCCGGAGGTGCAGGCGCGGCGGGACGAGATGAACGAGTACCACCGCGCCCTGCTGCAGAGCACCGACGCCTGCCGGGACGGCCGGCCGGGCTGTCCGGCGTACGGGCCGCGGTCGCCGCGCTGGGAGGAGCAGGCGCCGCACTACCTGACCCGCAACTCGAACCGCGCCTACGGGCCCGAGGACCGCAGCCTGTCGGAGCGCTGCATCGGCGCGCGCCTGCCGGACTTCGGCGGCTCCACCGGGTTCTTCCTGCAGGTGGTGCAGGCCCCCGGCACGGTATCGATCTTCTACGACACCGGCCAGGGCCAGGGCTGGCAGCGCGTCATCCCGGTGACCGACCGCCCGCACCTGCCGCCCGACGTCCGGCAGTGGTGGGGCGACTCGCGTGGCCGCTGGGAGGGCGACACGCTGGTGGTCGACGTGACCAATTTCAGTCCCAAGACCGACTTCTACGGCGCGCGCGAGAATCTGCACGTGGTCGAGCGCTGGCGGCGGATCGACGCCGAGACGATCGAGTACGTCGCCACGATGGAGGACCCGACCACGTGGGTGCGGCCGTGGACGGTCACCCTCGAGCTGAGCCTGCAGGACAACCAGGCGAACCGCATCTACAAGGAGCCCCGCTGCCACGAGGGCAACTACGGCCTGCCGGGGCTGCTCGCCGGCGCGCGCGCCGGCGAGCGGGCCTTCGAGGAGGGGCGGGGTCCGGATCCGGCCAGCCTGTGCATCGCCGGCGGCACCACGGCCTGCGGCGGCTTCGGCGGCGGCTTCGCCGAGTCGGGTGACGAGGCCGACCCGCTGCAGCGTTAATCAGACGGGGCTTCGCCCCGAGCCCCCGGCGTTCGCTTGCGGGGGCCCCTTCGCCCCGCGCCGCTCCCGCCGAGGCGCGCCTTGCGCGGCGTCATTTGGACGGGGCTTCGCCCCGGACCCCCGGCGTTCGCTTGCGGGGCCCCCTTCGCCCCGCGCCGCTACCGCCGAGGCGCGCTGTGCGCGCCTTGCGGAGTCTGCGCCGTTTCACGGCGCAGACTCCTGGCAAGGGTCGCGGCGGACTTCAGCGCGTCGGCTGGGCCTCGGCGGCGCGTTCCTCGGCGCGCGCGGCGCTGAGGATATTCGGCATGGCGTAGTTGCCCTCGTGGCAGGCGTATTCGTACAGCGGGCCCGCGCTGCGCGTCATCGGGACCTCGAACGCCCACGGCCGGGTCCAGGTGGTCGGGTCGTCCACCCGCACCTCGTAGAGCAGCGTGCCGTCGGCGGCGCGCGTGAAGCGCTCCTCGAGGCGCAGCGCCGGGCTGGCCGGGTCGCGCATGAACGTGCGCGCGTGCCGCGTCTCCACGACCAGGGTGCCGCCCTCCCAGCGGCCGCGCGAATCGCCCCGCCACTGCCGCAGCGTGGCGTGCGGGCGCCCGTCGGTCGGAACGATCCGGGCGTCGCCCATCTCCGGGAGGAGCGCGACGACGCCCGGGCTCTGGAACACCTGCAGGTGATTCAGGTACGGTCCGGGCGTCACGGGCGGTCCGGCGTTGAAGCCCACGATGCAACGGTCGACCGTGCTGCGGTCCTCCGGGCCGTGGGCGCGCAGGCTCGCGGCGCGCGCCGCGTCCCGTCGCGCCTGCGCCGCGGGCGTCAGCGCGGGGATGCGTCCGTCCGGCGGGTCCACCACCAGCGACGAGCGCCGCGAGCTCACGACCGTGGTGCCGCGATCGAGCCAGATGCGGAACTCGTACGCCAGCGGCGCCTGGCTGCAGAACGGAAAGTCCTCGGGACACGCTTCATCGAACGTGGCCGGATTGGGCCGGCTGCGGATCTCGGCGTCGCGCTGTTCGTAGGCCGCCGCCTCTTCCTCGGTCAGCAGCGCCCGGCCCGCCAGCTCCGCGGGCCGCTGCATCGGCGTCAGGGTGGCGAAGCTCCAGATGCCCCGCAGGTCGGGCGCGCCCCACGGCGTCAGCGGGGCCTGGTCGGCGGCCTGACCGGCGGCCGGCGCGGCCGTCAGCAGTAGCAGGGCGGCGGCAACGACGGAAAACGACGCGGCGCCGGCGGGAAGGCGACGGTTACGCATCGAACACCTCCTGATCGAGAGTCGCAGCCGTTCAGCGCGCCTCGGCCGCCGCGGCGGCCTCGCGCTCGGCCCGCCGGGCGCCGCCCAGCATGACCGGCAGCGAGTAGTTGCCCTCGTGGCAGCCGTACTCGTAGAGCGGGCCGGCGTGGCTGGTCATGGGCAGCTCGAACGCCCACGGCCGGGTCCAGGTCGTCGGATCCTCGACCCGCGCCTCGTAGAGCAGCTCGTCTTCGCCGGTGCGCGTGAAGCGTTCGACCAGGCGCAGCCACGGGGTCGCCTGCGTGGCGTTCATGAACACCCGCGCGTGGCGGGTCTCCACGACCAGCGTGTTTCCCTCCCAGCGGCCGCGCGGCTGGCCCTGCCACTGCCGGAAGGCGGGCCGGGTTCGCCCGTCCGTCGGAATCACCCGGGCATCGCCGATCTCCGGGCGGATCGCGACGAATCCCGGGCTCTGGAACACCTGCATGATGTTGAGGGAGGGCCCCGGCGTAATGGGCGGCCCCGAGTTGTAGCCCACCACGCAGCGGTCGTGCAGGAAGAAATCCTCGGGACCGGCGGCGCGCGCGTACGCGGCCAGCGCCGCCTGCTGTCGCTGCTCGCCCGCTGCCGTCAGCGCGGGGATGCGTCCGTCCGGCGGCTCCACCACCAGCGACGTGCGCCGCGTGCTGACGACCGTGGTGCCGAGGTCGAGCCAGATGCGCCACTCGTAGGCGAGCCCCGATCCCTCGCAGGCAAAGAACTCCTCGGGACACTCTTCCCCGACGCGCGGATTCGGCCGGTCCCGCGCCGTGGCATACCGTTGCTCGAAGGCGGCCGCCTCTTCCTCGGTCAGCACCGCCCGCCCGGCCAGCTCCACGGGTCGCTCCATCGGCGTGACGGTGCCGAAGTACCAGATTCCCTGCAGATCGGGGTCGCCCCACGGCGTGCGACCCGACGTCGACGGACTGTCTGCCTGAGCCGCGGCCGGCGCGGCCGCGAGCAGGAGGGCCGCGGCGATCGAGCACGATGCTGCCGCGAGGCGATGGTGATGGTTCCGCATGTAGGACCTCCGAGCCCGGTGCCGCTGCCAAGTCAAGTAGAGTCTTGCGTCATCGAGCCGGATCTGACGGAACCGGGGGAGGATGTTGCCCCATCGTGCCGCGCATGAACCCGTCGAGGGAGCCTTCGAGCTTCGCCATCCGCTCGCGCAGACTGGCCACGTCACGATGTAGCGCGCCAACATCGCGTTGCAGCCCTACAAGCATCACCAGCCCGGACACGGCTACCGCCATCACCGGCACGCCAACGCCGAGGATCGCCCAGAACTCGGGACTCATGCCTATCAGCCTACCGCGAACCGGCGTCGCAGCACGATCATCCCTCGGACTCCCACTCACGCGCTGCGACCGGATCATGTGGGCGATCGTACCGATAGGGTTTCCCTCTCAGGGGATAGCGGTCGTCTTTCGGAGAGACCCGCTTCAGTGTCTCGCTCACGGCCCCACTCACGGCGCCAACCCCCCCATGCTCGCACACGTGTCATGTTATACCCGTCATGTTTCCCGCTCTCGAGCCGGCTCGGGCCACAAGGCGCGCACGGCGCGCCTCGGCGGAAGCGGCGCGGGGCGAAGGGGCCCTCACAGGCGACGGGGGTTCGGGGCGCAGCCCCGTCTGATCGAAGCTCGGTCGGCTCGTCGCAGCAACGCTGCCCGACCACGGAACGCCTGCCCTCTCAGAAGCGGAACAGCCGGTTGAACTTGACGATGAACGCCCGGTTCTGGAGCACGGGCGTGCGCGGCGTCAACGTGTCGCGCTGCTCGTTGTACACCACGAACAGCTCGCTGCCGGGCTGGTACTCCCAGCGCAGCCGGACGTTCGCGCCCAGCGAGTTGTTCGTGGAGTTGTACTGCAGCAGCGCGCTGACGAACATGAGCGGCGTGACCGTGTAGGTGGTCCGCGTGGTGACCAGCCGCGTGGTGAACTGCCCCTGGGGCAGCGTGATGCGGTTGTACTCGAAGCCCGGCTCCACCGAGACCCGCGGCGACACCTCCAGCCGGCCGCTGCGGCGGAATCCGCCCAGTCCGAGCCGCGCGGTCGTCTTCTCCCCGCCGAAGAAGCTGCCGTGCTGGATGCCCAGTCCGCCGCTCAGCCTCCGCTGCAGGCCGAAGCTGTAGAGCAGATCCACGTCCTGGAAGCGGTAGCCGCCGATCGGGATGGTCACGTCGGACGCGATCGCGAACGGCCGGTCGAGAAACTCGTAGCTGCGCGTGTAGGTGGCGTCGAACCGGTCGCTGCTCTCGAACTCGATGGAGAAGAGCCCCTGCGCGATCCGCGTCTCGACGACGCCCGTCCGGTCGGTGAAGTAGTCGAGCCGCCCCTCGAAGTACAGCTTGCGGATGGCCGCGATGGCGTGCGGGCGCGGGCTGAACCGGAACGCGCCGTAGCTGCGCTCGAAGTCGTCGCGCTGCAGGAAGCCCACCTCGGGATTGAAGTTGTCCCCGACCACGAGGTGCTCGAGCTGCACCCCGTAGCGGTCGCCGGCGTAGTCGAGCTGGCCGCGGTAGCTGACGTCGTCCTCCAGGCGCTCGGCGGCGCGGGTCTGCGCCCAGTACGTGTTGATGGCGAGGTCGTCGAAGAAGGCGAACGTGCCGTCGAGCCCGTAGGCTTCGTTCCACGCCGGCCCGCCGTTCGAGCCGCCGCGCCGGGTGAAGATGCCGCCGACGCTGCTGCGCCGCAGCACGTCCCGCTTGACCCGCAGCACGGTGAAGTTCGCGGCCTGCACCCGGTCGGCCGGCACGCCGCCCAGTTGCGTGTCGCCCGTCTGGATGTTCAGCGCCCCGACGCTGAAGCGGCCCATCCGGCCGCTCAGCCGGCCGCCGGCCCGGATGGGGACCTCGCGCCCCTCGTGCAGGCCGATGCGCCGGCTGTAGAAGAGTATCGGCGTGGTGTCGTTCCCGCGGAACGCGCCGGAGCCGGTGCCGCCGAACGCGAACAGGCCCTGGTTCTCGAGAAAGAACTCGCGCTTCTCCGGAAAGAACAGGCTGAAGCGCGTGAGGTTCACCTGCTGCTCGTCGGCCTCGACCTGCGCGAAGTCCGTGTTGACCGTCAGGTCGGCCACCAGGTTCTGCGTGACGCCGTACTTGACGTCGAGGCCCGCATCGCCGCCGAGCACGTTGGAGATGGGCGGACGCGCGACGTGGTCGCTCGTCAGGTCCGTGATGGCGAACGGCTTGATGTCGAGATTCGTCGACTGCGCGGGCGCCTCGAGCCCGACCAGGGTCGCCGCCCGCGACATCAGGAAGATCCCCGATCCGCCCATGGAGGCTGGCACGCGGGTGAGGAACGAGTGCTCGTTCTTCCAGATGCTCACCCGGCGCACGTTGAAGCCCCAGATCTGGGCCGCCCCGCGCCGATAGCGGATCGACTTGAACGGGATGGCGGTCTCGACCGTCCAGCCTCCGTCGAACTCGCCGACCGCGACGTCCCAGATGGGGTTCCAGTCGCCGTTGTACATGCTCTCGTTCGTGATCTGCCCGTCCATGAGGCCGCCCAGCGGGTTGACGAGAAACTCCAGGGCGTTGCGGCGGTCGTAGAACGTGTCCACGACGAAGGCGATGTGATCGTTCTGGTACACGTTGGAGTTGTCGCGCCGCATCTCGTTGGCGATGACGCGCTCGGGCGCGGTCTCCCAGCAGCGGAACGAGAAGTAGACGCGTTCGTCGTCGAAGAACACCCACACGTCGGTCCGCTCCGTGGCCGGCGCCCCCTCCTGCGGCTCCTGCTGGATGAAGTCGGACAGCGGCGGAACGGTGGCGTAGATCTCGTCGTCGAGCCGGCCGTCGAACGCGATGGGCGCCCGGAGCCGGACGGCGCGGATGGTGAGGCGGCCGGCGGCGTCCCGGGCGACCACGTCGGGCGCCACGGGCGGCGGCGGGCCGAAGATGGCCAGGGTCGGCGCGGCCAGGCCGCTGGCCGGCGCGCGGACCGGGGTCGCGACGCTTGCCGGGCGGGGAGCCTCCGCGGGCGGCGGGGCCGCGACGGGCGCGGACGCGACCGGCGTGGACGCGGCCGGCCGGGCCGGCGCGCCCGCGTTCCGCAGCCGGTCACCGAGCGCCGCCGCGAGACGATCCTGCAGGGCGAACAGCTCGCCGACCGTGCCGTCGACCCGCACGGCGTGCGCGGCGCCGGTCCTCGCGTCGATCAGCCGCGACGTGATCCGCAGGCGGCCGCCGACCTGCTGGTAGTCGCCGGCCACGAGCCACCGCCCGCCCAGCTCGCGGGTGAGTCGCAGCGCGGCATCCTCGTCGCCGGCATCGCTGCCGGATGCCGTCGACGCCGCCGGCTCGCGGCCGTAGACCGCGCGATCGAGGACCTCCAGCCCGTGCTCACCCTGCAGCTCGGCGGCGAGCATCTCCGCGATGCCCTCGCCGATCCAGCGGTCGGCCGCTGTCCGGCTCAGGTTCGTAAACGGCACGATGCCGACCGAGACGGGCCGCGCGGGGGAGGCAGGGGTGGGGGGCTGTCCGGCATGGACGTCACCTGCCGCCAGCATCATGGCGAGGGCCAGGACACGGCAGCCGGCCGTCCGCGCGGCGGCGTTCGCGATCAAGTCGAGCATTGCGACGGGCTGGCCTGACTTTCGGCGTTCATCGTGGCTACTTTAGCGGAAGGCTCATCCTCGATCATGAAGGAGCGAACAGTCGCGGCGCTCGTACCGCTCTGTTCCTGGAGATGCAGATGCTCGATACTCTCGCCATTCGGCAGGCGGCCGAGGCACCTGCCGAGATGGCAACCAAGGCGGACCTCGCCAATCTCCGCGCCGATCTCTACCGCGCCATGCTCGTCCAGGCGGGCACCATCGTCGCCGCTGTCGTCGGTGCCGCGTTCGCCATAGTGCGGATGCTTGGCTAACCGACCAGTTCAGCGAAGTCACGAATCGAAGACGGCATTCCCGGCAGGCCGCACGCCGCGTCAGTCACGCAGCGCGAAGGTCGTCAGGGCGTGTCCGGAGATGATGGCCACGTACTGCCGGCCGTCCACCTCGTAGGTCATCGGGCCGTTGAGGATCTGCGCGCCGAGGTTCACCTTCCACAGCAGCTCGCCGGTCTCCGCGTGCAGCGCCTGGAAGTAGCCCGACCGCGCGCCGCTGAACAGCACGTCCCCGGCCGTCGTCAGGATGCCGCTACGGATGACGTCGGTCATCTCGAACTTCCAGCGCGCCTCGCCGGTCAGCCCGTCGAGCGCGATGACCGCCCCGCGCCCCACCACGCTCGTCCAGTCGTTGATCGGCCCGCGCGTCATCCCGGGTCCCTGCCGGCCCTCCGGCGAGTCCTCGAACTCGGTGAGGCGGCCGCCCAGGAACGACTCTCCCGCCACGTACTCCTGCGGCTCGCCCAGGAAGACGGTGGCGTAGTCCTCCCAGGCCGGGATGTAGAAGAGCCCGGTCCGGGGACTGAAGGAAGGCGAGAACCAGTTCGTGCCGCCCTGCACGCCGGGATAGGTGGGCGAGCCCGGCGGCTGCGGCGTCTCCACCGGCCGGCCGCTGTCGTCGAGGCCCTCCGCCCAGTTCACGCGCACGAACGGCAGACCCCTCAGAAAGCGCCCGGTGGCCCGGTCCAGCACGTAGTAGAACCCGTTGCGGTTGGCGAACAGCATCACCTTGAACTCGGTGTCGTTGCGCACGATGTTCGCCAGCACGGGGATCTGCACCGAGTCGTAGTCGTAGGGGTCGGCCGGCGTGAACTGGAAGTGCCAGCGCAACTCGCCCGTGTCGGCGTCGAGCGCCACCACCGAGTCCGAGTACAGGTTGTCGCCCGGGCGCTGCTCGCGATTGAAGTCCGGCCCGGGATTGCCGATGCCCCAGTACACCAGGTTCAGCTCGGGGTCGTACGACCCGGTCAGCCAGGCGGATGCGCCGCCGTGCTTCCAGGCCTCCGGGTCGCAGTAGGTCTCCGGGTCGGGCGGACACGGCTCCCATGTCTCGTGCCCCGGCTCGCCCGGCCCCGGAATCGTGTAGAAGCGCCACACCTCCTCGCCCGTCTCGGCGTCGAGCGCCGCGATGAAGCCGCGGATGCCCGAGTCCGCGCCCGTCGTCCCGACGATCACCTTGCCGTCGACGGCCAGCGGCGCCAGCGTGAAGGCGTACGCCAGGTCCATGTCCGCGAGCACGACGTCCCAGAGCTCGGCGCCGGTGGTGGCGTCGACGGCCACGACGTGCGCGTCGAGCGTGGCCATGAAGAGCCGGTCGCCCAGCACCGCCACGCCGCGGTTGTTCGCCCCGCAGCAGGCCCGGTGGTTGGGCGAGGGGTTGTAGCGGTAGATCCAGAAGACGCGGCCGGTCCGGGCGTCGAGCGCGACGATGTCGTTGGGCCGCTGCGTCACGTACATGACGCCGTCGACCACCAGCGGCGTCGACTGCCAGGGGCCGAAGACGTTGCTCTGGTAGACCCACTCCAGCTCCAGCCCGCCGACGTTGTCCGCGGTCACCTGATCGAGCTCGCTGTAGCGCTGGCTGAAGTAGGCGCCCGAGTAGGTGAGCCAGTTGTGGGGCTCGGCGTCCGCCTCCAGCAGGCGGTCGAACGGCACCTGGGCCGCCAGGCCGCCCGCGGCGGCCCCGGCCAGGACGACGGCCAGGAGAGTGCGGGCCAGCGGTGCTCGTGCTCGTTTCATGACAGGCTCCTCAGCTTCAATCAGACGGGGCTGCGCCCCGAACCCCCGGCGTCCGCTCGCGGGGACCCCTTCGCCCCGCGCCGCTCCCGCCGAGGCGCGCTGTGCGCGCCTTGCGGAGTCTACGCCGTTCTACGGCGGAGACTCCCGGCGCCCCGCGCGTTCTCTGGCGCGGGCCCCGGTCAGGATGTTGAACAGCCCGTAGTTTCCCTCGTGACAGGCGTACTCGAAGATGGGCCCCGCCGTCCTCTGCATCGGAATGCGCGCCGTCCAGGGCTGCGTCCACGTGCGCGGATCCTCGACCGTGAACTCGTAGGCGAGCGCGTCGGGACCCGTGCGCGTGAACCGCTCGACGACGTGCAGGCGCGAGCTCGAGCCTTCGAAGTTCGTCTCGCGGAGAAAGTTGGTGGTCTCGACCACCAGGGTGTCGCCCGCCCAGCGCCCGCGCGAGTCGCCCATCCACTGCCGCAGCCCGGCAGGCAGATGCGGGCGCCCGTCGAGCGGCACGATGCGCGCGTCGTGGACCATCTCGTTGAAGATGACCACCGTGCCGGGGGTCTGCAGCAACTGGACGTTGTTGTTGTACGCGCTCGGGTTCATCGGCGGTCCCGAGTTCATGCCCAGGATGCAGCGCTCGCCCAGGGGCCGGTCCTCGGGGCCGGCGGCGTCGAGGCCGAGGAAGGCGTCGCCGTAGCCGCCCGGTCGCTGCTCGCCCTCCACCCAGGCGAGCCGCCCGTCGGGCAGGAACGCCGTGCCGGGCACCCAGGGGATGCGTCCGTCGGGCGGATCGACGATGAGCGACGTGCGCCGGTCGGCGTTGACGCCCGTGCCGAAGTCCAGCCAGAACCGGTTGTAGCCGTGCTCGACGTCGCTGTCGAAGCTGAACGCCTTCGTGCGGTCCCAGCGTTCCCGGTCGTCCCAGTTGGTGAACGGCAGGTCCTGCACGTAGAGCGCCGCCTCCTCGGCGGTGAGCACCGCCTTGCCGGCGTGCTCGGCCGGACGCTCCATCGGCGTCAGCGTCCGGAAGTCCCAGATGCCCTGCAGGTCGGGGTCGCCCCAGGCCGTGCGGGCCTGGCTCCACGCGGCGTCCGACTGGGCGGCCGCCGGGCCGCCGCCCGGCCACACGCCGAGAGCCACCGTCAACGCCGCGGGCAAGAGCCAGTTTCTCATCGTGCCTCCCGCGCGATCTCTGTAAGATGTACCGGCCTCGACAACCCGGAGGAAAACATGCATCGCCACTTGCTGCTACGAACGGCTGCCGCGTGCGCGCTCGTCGTTTCCGCCTGGGCCGTGACGCTGGGCGGCCAGTACACGATCACCGTCAACCGGGACCGCTTGATCAACGCCCAGAACGAGCCGCAGAACTGGCTGCTGATGAACGGGGACTACGGCTCCCAACGCTATTCTAAGCTCACGCAGATCAATCGCGACAACGTAAAAGATCTGCGGATGGTGTGGGCGCTGGCGCTCGGCGGCATGCAGGACACCGGCCAGAACGGTCCCGAGAACGAGCTCAATCCGCTCATCGACAACGGCTTCATGTACACCAGCGACGGCTGGGGCACCATCTACAAGATCGACGCCCGGCAATCCGACTACGGCCAGTTCGTGTGGATCACCGATCCGGGCGTGGAGCACGAGGGCAACCGGTCGCGGACGCGCGGCATCGCGTTGTGGGAGGAGCGCGTCCTGGCCAACCTGCCGGACGGCCGGGTCATCGCGCTCGACCGCGATACCGGGGAGATCATCTGGGACCACGAGATCGCCGCGACCAACGAGTTCGGGGGGCGCGAGGCGTTCCGCGCGGCGCCGCTCGTGGCGGACGGCACGGTCATCATCCAGAACGGCACCGGCGACGCCGGGACGCGCGGCTGGGTGGCCGGGCTCGACGTCGAGACCGGCGAAGAGAAGTGGCGCTGGTACGTGGTGCCCGAGCCCGGCGAGCCCGGCAGCGAGACCTGGAAGGACGACCACAACGCCTGGAAGACGGGCGGCGGCGGCATCTGGCAGACCGGCTCCTACGATCCGGAGAGCAACCTGTACATCTTCGGCACCGGCAACCCGTATCCCATCTACGACCCGGAGTATCGTCCGGGCGACAACCTGTACACCAACTCGGTCGTCGCCGTCGACGTCGCCACCGGGGAGCGCGCCTGGCACTTCCAGTACACGCCCAACGATTCGTGGGACTACGACGAAGTCGGCATCCACATGCTCTACGACACCATGATCGACGGCCGGCTGCGCAAGGTCGTGTCCCACTACGCGCGCAACGGGTTCTTCTATTCGCTCGACCGCACCGACGGCACGTTCATCAGGGGCGAGCAGTACGTGAACGACCTCAACTGGACCGCGGGCCTCGATCCGGTCACCGGCCGGCCGCTCGACTACGACCCGAATCTCGACGTCCAGATCTACAACCCCGAGGCACGCGCGTTGCGCGCCGATCGCGACACGATGAAGCGGGCCTGCCCGACGTGGCACGGCGGCATCGCGCACCAGCCGACGGCGTTCAACCCGGAGAAGGGAATCGCCTACGGCGCAGGCACCGAAGGCTGCTTCTCGCAGAGCGGCGCCGCCGTGGTGCCGCTGTCGCCGGAGGGCGGGGTGGACCGCGCGGCGAGCGAGCGCCGCGAGTACACGAGCGACCTGTACTACGGCTCGGTCACGGCGGTGGATGCCGACACGCACCAGATCATCGCCAAGGCCATAACGGAGATCGAGGTCCGCTCGGGCATGCTCGCCACGGCGGGCGGGCTGGTATTCACGGCGCTGCAGGACGGCTGGGTCGTGGGCTACCACGACGAGACGCTGCAGGAGCTGTGGCGCTTCAACGTCGGCACGCCGCTCAAGGGGGCGCCCGTTACCTACGCCGTCGGCCCGCGACAGTACATCGCGGTGCAGGCGAGCGGCCGGCACCTGCATCCCGTGCGGTACGACAACCTGGAGAACTCGAGCTACCTCTTCGTCTTTGCGCTGGATTAGCTCCAGACTCCTACTCGGGGAACTCGGTGCGGCAGATCTCGACGTCCTCGCCCCAGTAGTTGACGCAGGCGGCGCGGTCCATTGGACCGCGGCCCATGACCTTGGCGAACAGGAAGTCGGCGAGCCGTTCGATCTCGCGCGGCTGCAGCGTGGCGGCCGGGTCGGGCAGCTCGAGGCCCTGCCGCCGCAGGTCGGCCTGCGTCCGCCCCAGGCAGCGGTCGTCGCGGTAGGCGAAGCGGTCGAAGGCGGGCATGCTGCGGCCCGGCAGGCCGCACTTGATCACGAAGACGAGTTGCTCGCGGCTGAGCCGGCTCTCCCGCAGATTGGCCCCGTCCGGCATCTGGTAGTCCATCTTGCGGCCGTCACCCGCCCAGCCGTGGCACGCCTGGCAGTCCGCCTTCTGGCGGTAGATCCGCATGCCGGAGCGGATGCTGGCCTCGGTCGGCTGCGCCTGCGCCTGCGCCAGCGCCGGGGAGCCCGGCAGACCCGGCGCGCCGCTGCCGAGCGTCATGACGAACGCCAACGCCGGCCACATCCATGCAGGCATCCTGCCGCCCTCCTCTGCGCCCCGCTCCCGGGCGGAGCTATTGCTGGTTGTCCTGCGACGCGGCGAACACCGGCGTGCCGCCGCGCGCGGCGAGCTCCTCCTCGAACTGCTCCTCGGTCAGGTACACCATCCGCGAGATGGCGGAGAACATGTCGTCGATCGAGCGGTTGCCCCAGCCCTTCCAGTTGCGCGGGTCGACCACGTTCTTGTTCGTGACCGAGTTGTCGTACCAGGCCATCACGTGGACGACGGTGCCGGCCGGCAGCAGCGGCGCCGCGTCATCCGCGTAGACGTACACCTTCGCCCAGTTGTGGTCGTAGTCGGCGCAGCTCAGCACCTCCCGCGCATTGTTCGGATACAGCGCCTCGAAGCACATCCGCTTGCCGCTCGAATGGAGGTGGGGCTCGAAGGTCAGCAGCTTCGTCGGTCGGGTCAGCCGGTGGAACCCGTCGCGCATGACGTTGTCCTCGTTCGACGGGATGTCGAACTCGTAGTCGTACTGCGTCACGCTGCCGAAGCTGGTGGCGCCGAGGTGATACTCGGGCTCGTACCCCTCCGGGTGGAACGTGAAGCCGACGTCGAGCCGCGCCCGCACCTCGCGCCCGATGGAGTGGAGATGCATCGAGTTGAACGTGACGACCGAGTCGGCCGGCAGCGTGACGCCCACCTCGTCGGGATAGATCGTCGCGTTCTGCCCCAGCTCGTGGACCAGCCAGAACTGCCGGTCGTCGTTGGCGCAGGTGGTCTCGTTGCCGCAGTCGAGCGGAGTCAGCGTGTTCTCGAGCCTGTCGGCGCCGATGACCGCGTGATGCACGACGAACAGGCCCAGCGCGGCCCGCCCGTCGGCGTCCACCGCCGCGCTCGTATCCTCCCAGGTGCGGACTTCCTTCACCTCGATCGCCTTGATGTAGCGGTCCACGCTCAGGCCCGTGGGTGTCTCGCCCCACTCGCCGAACCAGTCGGCAGCCTCGGCCTCGATGGTGCCCTCCGGCGACGGTACGACCAGGTCCGGGGTGCCGTAGTGCCAGCCGTCGGTCGGCCATTCGATCGGCGGCGGGAGGTCGGCCGGGTTGCCCCGCGGCGCGCCGGCATCGACCCAGTCCGCGATCAGGGCAATCTCCAGGTCGCTGAGCGACGGGTCGTCCTTGTAGTCCTGGATGCCGATGTTCCGGTCGATGAACCAGGGCGGCATCTCTCGCGACTGGGTGCGATTCCGGATGGAGCGCGCCCAGGGACGGACTTCCTCGTACGTCGTGAGGGCCATCGGCGCCCCGCCCTGCGGGCGGTGGCAGTTCTCGCACGACCGCTGGAGGATCGGCGCGATGTCCCGGTTGAACGTCACCCCGGCTTCGCGCTCCGCACCGGCGGCCGGCAGCGGCGCGAGCGCGATGCCGATGAACACGAGCCCGGCCGCCAGACAGGCGACGGACGCCCTCGATCCACGAACGGTCTTCAGCATGGCTATCGGTCTCCCGGTGGGCACGCCCGCCGACGGGCGCGCCGCGTGCAAGTGCTGTCGAGCCTACCAGCCGCGCCCGGTCGGCGCAAGGTGCGCCGCCAGGGGAGTCGGAGGCTCTGCGCAGAAGCGGGCGGCAAGTTGGCGGCGCTTCCTAATGATTGGGGATTCGCACAGTTCGCGGGTAACGCCGCCTCCCGCTTGGGATGGCGATCGAGTCGCGGTATACTTGCCAGTCGGTCGCCATCCGTGACATAGAGGAGAAAAGGAAAGACGATGAAAGACGTCATAGCGGTCTTGAAGGAACAGCGGGCCGAGCTGCTGAACAACGTCGCGCGGATCGATGCGGCAATCGCCGCGTTGGGCGGCGTCAAGCCGGGCCGCGCCGCTGCCTCCGGAACCGCCGAGAGGGCTCCGCGCAAGCGGCGCAAGATGTCCGCGGACGCCAAGAAGGCCGTGTCGGAACGGATGAAGAACTACTGGGCGGAACGCAGGAAGCAGGCTGCCGAGGCCACGGAAGCCGGAGACAAGGAGTAGGCGCACCGGCGCCGGTCAGCGGTCGTCTCCGTCGGTTTCGCCGCGCCAGTAGCGTGACTCGATCTCCTCGATTTCGGCCTCGCTGAGACCGAAGTAGTGACCGAACTCGTGAATCACGGTCTCGTGGATGGCGCGGACAATCTCATCGTCGTCGCAGCAGTCCTCGACGATCGGCTGCTGGTAGATCGTCACCGTGTCGGGCAGCACGTTGCCGTGAGACCAGTCCCGCTCCGGTAGCGGCGTGCCCTGGTAGAGACCGTACAACGTGTCGGGCGGCTCTATTCCCATCTCTTCCAGCAGCTCGGTTTGCGGGTAGTCCTCGACCACGAGCGCGACGTTCTCCATCGCTTCGCGAAAGCTCTCCGGGATGTCGCGGAGAGCCTGGGCGACGAGTCTCTCGAAGTACCTTCGCGTCACTGGGAATCAACTCCCGGCGAGCTGCTTCCGTCCCCGATTGGTGACATGCTGGCAGCTACCTCCATGTTATTCCCCGCTGCACGTCGTAATTCCTGCAAACCTATCCCTTGACGCAGACGACCTGCTTCAGCGTGTGGACGACGTCCACCAGGTCGGAGGAATGGGCCATGACCGTGTCGATGTCCTTGTAGGCCCCGGGAATCTCGTCGATGACGCCGGCGTCCTTGCGGCACTCGACGCCGGCCGTCTGCCGCGCCAGGTCCGCGGCCGTGTAGGCGGCCTTCGCCTGCGACCGGCTCATCCGCCGGCCCGCCCCGTGGGCGCACGACTCCAGCGCTTCCCGCGACCCGCGCCCGCGCACGATGTACGACCGCGAGCCCATGCTGCCGGGAATGATGCCCAGCTCGCCGCGCCCGGCGCGGATCGCCCCCTTGCGGGTTACGTACACCGGCTCGCCGAAGTGCTCCTCCTCCGCCACGTAGTTGTGGTGGCATTCGACTGCCGCGGCCGTGACCCGGAACGGCGGCAGCAGCCCGCGCAGCGCGGCAAGGATGCGCGTCAGCATGAGCCGGCGGTTCTCCAGCGCGTAGCGCTGCGCCCAGGTCAGGGCGTCGACGTAGTCGGCGAAGTGCGCCGACCCGTCGTCCAGCCAGGCGAGATCCTTCGCCGGCAGTCGGACGCCCCGGCGTTCCATGTCCCGCCTGGCCAGTTGCGTGAAGTAGCGGCCCAGCACGTTGCCCACGCCGCGGCTCCCGGAGTGCAGCATCACCCAGACCCGCTCCGCTTCGTCGAGGCAGACCTCGATGAAGTGGTTGCCGCCGCCGAGCGTGCCGAGCTGGCGCGGCCACTTCGCGTGGACGTCGCGGATCATCGTCGCGATGCGCTCGTGGCGGGCCAGGATGCGGGCGAGTCCGGGCCGCAGGGCGGCCAGCACGCGGCGCTCGGCGACGGGTTCGTCGTGGGCGGCGAAGCCGACGGGGACGGCCGCCTCGATCGCCTCGCGCACCGGGCGCAGCGAGTCGGGCAGCCGCGCGGCGTCGAGCGAGAGCCGCGCGGCGCTCATGCCGCACCCGATGTCGACGCCGACCGCGGCCGGGATCAGGGCGCGCCGCGTGGCGATCACCGATCCGACGGTCGCCCCGATGCCGAGGTGGACGTCCGGCATCGCCGCCACGTGGCCGACCACGATCGGCAGCCGCGAGACGGCGGCGAGCTGCCGCATCGACGCCTCGTCGACGTCGTCGGTGAAGATCTTGACCGGGACGCCGCCCCGATCGAGCACTTGGCGCACGGGCATGGTCACGCCGGCGACATGCCGTAGCCCAACGCGCGCGCGGCCTTGCGAAACGCCTTCTCGGACGTCGTGCGCACGACGAGGAGCCGCTCGCCGGCGCGCAGGCACACCCCGGCCGTGCTCGCGTCCGTGGCGAGCCGCGTGGCGGTCTCCGCGTCCGCGCACTCGATCAGCTGCGCCGTGCCCCGCCGCGTCAGGGCGCGCGCGCCGCGTTCCGCAGCGCGCAGGAACCCCTCGACCGTTTCCGGCAACGGCTGATCGTCGCGGGCCGCGAGAAACCCGCGGAGCTCGTCCGCATCGTGGCCGCTCTCGATGGCGGACAGCGTCTTGTCCCGGTTGAGGCGCCAGACGCCGTCCGCCTCGGCGTCGGCGTAGGTGTCGAGGAGCAGGCGCTCCTCCGGCGAGAGCGGCGCGCCGGCCTGCAGCCAGAGGCCGGGAAAGACGGTCAGCGCGGCCCGCGCCGGCGGCGCGCTCGGCTCGTAGGCAGCGGCGAGCCCCAGGCAGTAGGCGCCCAGCGGATTCAAGCGGAAGTACTGGAGGCCGTCGTAGCGGCTCAGGAACTCCAGGTCATCCGCACCCCACATGCGCGTGTAGTCCTGCCGCGCGCCGCGCGGGTCGATGTACGCCACGTCGATCAGGCCCAGGGTGGCCGCGTACTCGAACAGCAGGCACAGCGCGAGCCTCGATCCGCGCAGCTCGGCCAGCCTGGCCGCCTGCACCAGGCACGGCCAGGCGAACGCCCTGATCGGACCGATTGCCTGGACCCCTTCGGGTTTGTCGCGCGTCGTCGGATCGAAGAAGTCGCCGCCCGAGAGCACCTCTGCGACGCGCTGACTGGACGCCGTCGCCGGCCGCCGCGTCGCGGGGCTCACGGCGACGCGACCGCCGTCGATCAGGCGCAGCACGGCGAGCAGATCGTGCTGCGCGGTCCGCTCCGTGTCACGCCGCGTCAGAGACAGCCGATCGCGGCTCGGCTCTTCGCCGCGGCGGACAGGCCCGGACTGCGGCAGCTCGACTGCCTCGGGCAGCTCGTCCGCGGCGGCGACCGTCGCCTCCGGCGGCGGCGTCGCGAACGCGGCCAGGCGGCGGGCCAGCTCCGGCGGAACGATGGAGATTTCCGTCGCGTGACGGAAGCGCGGGTAGAGAAAGAGGTGCAGCGGCCGCGCCCGCCCGCGCGTGTGCGTCGTGCCCAGGCCGGCGGGCAGGCGGCCGTACTTGGCCTCGAACTGCTGTCGCTCGAAGACGCCGAACGGGGCGTGCAGCGCTTCGCGCACCGCCAGTTGCTGCTTCTCGTCGAGTCTGCCCCAGAGCTTCCGCAACCGGTCGCCGGCGAGGTGGCTCTCGATCGCCTTGATCATCTCCGCCTTGCGCGTGGGGCGGGGTCTGGCTATTGCCAGCAGCTCCATCAGCGGCAGCAGGAACTCGGCGTTCAGCAGCGCGAGCGCCTCGGCTATCGTGGCCGGTGGCGGATCAGCCGCGCGAGCCATGAGCGTGTCCGGTCACAAGCAGAGGGGCGCGCCCTTCACCAGTCGATTCTGGCCGGGTCCCCGGCGTAGACCGAGCGGATGAACGCCAGGATCTTCCACACCTCGTCGTCCTCGAGCACGCTGTAGACGGTCGGCATCGTCTGCTCGGGGATCTCGCCCTTGATGAGACGGAACAGCACCTCGTCGTTGCTGCCGAACGTCCAAACGTCGTCGATCACGGAGGTGGCCATCCCGCCGCCGCCCCCGCCGCCGTGACAGCCCTGACAGCCGACCTCGAAGTACAGGGTCCGGCCTTCCGCCGCCCTGCCGGCGTCCCCCGTGAACGGGTTCAGCTTCGGTGGCGCCGGCGGCGACGCCGCGGCCGGCGCTGCGTCCGCGGCGCTCCGTCCTGTCGGGCCCGGGCCGCCCGCGGCGGGGACGACCGGCACGCCGTGCTCCTCCAGAATCGCCAGGATGTCGGCTCGCCGGCGGTCAATCGCCGTCTCGAGCCGGTCCTTCAACACCTCGTTGCCCTTCGCGACGCCCATCGAGATGTCGAAGGACAGCGGCACCCCCGGCTCGTCCGCCAGCGGCACGAGCTCGAGCGGCGCGTTCAGCGTCCTGGCGGCGTAGCCGGCGAGGGGACCCCACGCGACGGCGACGTCCAGCGTACCCGCCACCAGGTCGTCGAGCAGCTTCCGGGGCCGGTCCCGGTCGCCGCGCGGATCGAAGAACAGCGAGTAGGTCGAGACGTTGTCGAGCAGGCCGCGCCGCGCGAGGCTCTCCTCGGGCGGCGTGTTGACGTGAACGCCGATGCGAAGCTGTTCGAGCTCCGGCGCGTCCAGCGACCGGATGTCGTGGCCCCGGTCGGCGCGGTAGGCCAGGACGTACGACGAACGGTAGTACGGCTCCGTCCAGAGGACGAAATCGAGACCTTCGGGCACCCCGAAGATCACGTCGCACGTGCCCGCGTCGATGGTGTTGCGGACGAGCCCGCGCTGGTGGGGCCACCACGTGTAGACGGGCGTTGCGCCGAGCTCGGCGGCGACGATTGCGGCAATCCGGTTCTCGAACCCCTCGAGCCGCTCGTTCGAGTACGGCAGGTTGTCGGGATCGCCGCAGACGCGGAGCGACGGCGACTGCGCGTGCAGCGGAACAATCGACGGCGACGGCGCCGCCGGCAGCGCGCAGACCCCGACCGCGGCGACGAAGCTGCCGGCGGCGACGGCACGCCCGAGAGCGCGGGTCACGGCTAGTCTTCCAGGGCGAAGACGTGCAGCGTGCCGCCCACGGAGGTCACCCGGTCGAGCCCCGACTCGTAGGCGGCGCCGACCGCGCCGAGCGCGCCGAGCGGGTCCTCGCGCGAGAGGTCCGCCGCGACGGGGAGGCCGAACCAGCCGCCGATCCCGGAGTAGATGGCGACGTACTGCCGGCCGTCCGGCGCCGTGAACGTCATCGGGTTGCCGATGGATCCCGACGGCAGCCGCGACTGCCACAGGGGCTCGCCGCTTCTGGCGTCGACCGCCTTGAACCAGCGGTCCATGGTCCCGTAGAAGGCCACGTCGCCGGCCGTGACCAGCGTGCCCGTCCACACCGGGAACGGCTCGGTGATGCCCCAGACCTTCTCGCCCGCCTCCGGATTCCAGGCCATGAACTCGCCCTGGTAGCCGCCCGGCCCGGCGAAGATGCGCACGTTCGCGCCGACGTACGGCGCGCCCGCGATGTAGCGCACCTCGAAGCCCTCGTAGTTCATGCACAGGTTGTTCGTGCCGGCGTAGATCAGGCCGGTGCGGGGCGAGTACGACACGGGCTGCTGGTTCTTGGCCCCCATGGCGGAAGGGCAGATGTCCAGGGTGTTCACGCCCTGCCGGGTGCGCTTCTCGGGTACCTCCACCGGGCGGCCGGATTCCAGGTCGATCCGCTCGGCCCAGTTGGTCGCCTCCACGAACTTCTCGGCCGACAGCAGCGTGCCGTCCGTGCGGTCGAGCACGTACGCGAAGCCGTTGCGGTCGAAGTGCACCAGCGCCTTCACGTCGCGTCCGGCGATGGTGAGGTCGAGCAGCACGTGCTCGTTGATGCCGTCGTAGTCCCAGGCGTCCCACGGCGTCATCTGGTACGCCCACTTCGCCAGACCCGTGTCGGGGTCGCGGGCGAAGATCGTCATCGACCACTTGTTGTCGCCCTCGCGCGGCGTCGGGTTCCACGTCCCGGGGTTGCCGGTGGAGTAGTAGACGAGGTCGAGCTCCGGATCGTACGCGTACCAGCCCCAGGTGGCGCCGCCGCCGTTCTGCCAGCGGTCGCCCGGCCACGTCTCCGTGCCCGCCCCGAAGCGGCCGTAGTGCGGGTTGGCCGCGTTGAAGTCGTCCGCCAGCAGGACGTCCTCGTCCGGGCCCATGCTGTAGGCCTTCCAGAGCTGCTCGCCGGTTTCGACGGCGTAGGCGGCCACCCAGCCGCGGATGCCGAACTCGCCGCCGGAGACGCCCACGATGTACTTGTCCTTGACCACGAGGCCGGCCATCGTCATCGTCTCGCCCCGCAGCGGGTCGGCGTTCCTTACCTTCCAGAGCTCCTCACCGCTCTCGGCGTCCAGCGCGATGACGTGACCGTCGAGCGTGGTCATCAGGATCCGGCCCTCGACGTAGTTCACGCCGCGATGGACCAGATCGCAGCAGGCGACGGGCACGGCGCGGTCGTCCTGGACCGGCGTGTAGCGCCACTTGATGGGCCAGCCTTCCTCCGCGAGGTCGATGGCGTACACATGGTTGGGGTACGCGCTGTGCACGTACATGGTCGAGTCCACGACCAGGGGCTGCCCCTCGTGACCGCGCAGCGCGCCCGTCGAGAACGACCAGACCTGGGTGAGACTGGCGACGTTGTCCGCGGTGATCTGGTCGAGCGAGCTGTAGCGCGTCGCCGAGTAGTCCTTCCCCGGCAGCACCCATTGGTTGTCGTCAGTCTGCCGCGACTGCAGATCGTCGTTGGCGGCGATTGCCAGCGGCAATCCCAGCGCCAGGGCCGCGATGGCGCAGATGCTTCGCTTCATGGCCGTTCCCTTTCGCTAGAAGTCGGCCGGCGGCGGCGCGTTGTGGCCGTCCCAGTCCTTGACGTTCCCGTCCGGGTCCTTCAGGAACCCGAGCAGGCACCCCGGGGAGCCGTCCCGCACGGGGTGGCAGCGCGCCTTGACGGCGTCGCCGGGCTGGATGTAGCCGCGGGTGATGCCGCTCTCGGCCAGGTGGACGCGGTCGCTGGCCTCGAGCGCCCAGATCTGCGGCTCGCCGTCCGGACCCTCCACCTCGATGTACAGCCAGGAATGGGGCACCAGCAGGTGGAGCTCGGTGACCACGCCCTCGATGTCGGTGAACTCCTCCGAGTAGTTGCCGTGGGAATGATGCCCCCCGGCCGGCAGGACGAAAGCGACCGCGCAGACGACGGCGAGACCGAGCTTGAACCGCATGACAAAACCCTCCTCACTCGCTTCCAGCGTTCCAACTAGAACACGGCCGGGGCACGGGGCGGCGCCGGGAACCCGTTCGAGTAGGGGCCCTGGTAGCGCAGCCCGTTCCCGTTCTCGTCGAGCCAGCCCAGCGACTGCTGGAAGAGCGCCGGCTCGGGGTAGCCCCGCGGGACGGTGCCCTCCAGGACGTAGAGCTTGTTCTCGTGCATGTAGATCGACACGAAGGTCCGGGACTGGTCGGGGTTGGTCAGGTGCAACTGGTAGCCTTCGACGCGATCGAGCTCGTTGTAGCCCAGGTGCGTCGCCTCCGCGTCCCGCTCCAGGAACGTCCAGGTCGCGTAGAGCATCGCGCCCCGCACGTCGTGGCGCCAGTAGCCCTCCCCGGTGGACCCGCCGCCGCTGCAGCGCTCCGCGCCCGGCGGGCAGCCGCCGGCGCGCTCGGTGAGGATCCGCTCGACGTGGTTGTAGTCGGCCACCGTCACCGTGTAGCGGCTCGGGCCCCTCTCGGCGGCGTAGACGCGCGCCGGCACCTCGGCCCCGAACTCGGAGACCCACGTGGTCTCGGTCACCTCCGGCTCGCCGGGAAAGTTGCAGGTGAACCGGTCCTCCTGGCTGGCGAACTCGGTCCAGTCCTGCGCCGCCCCCGGCGCGGCCACGAACACGGCTGAAACCGCCGCGACGACTGTAATCAGGCGCATGGTCGTTCCTCCCGTGAAGATCCTGCGTCAGGGGTCCTGACGGCAGCGGTCCGCGCCCACCCCGCGCCCCTCGGCGCCCGCGTCGCGATAGACCTCGTGGCAGTTCGCGCAGGCCTCGTTGAGCCGGTCGGTGACCGCGATGACGGCGTCCCAGTCGCGGGACTGCGACGCCCGGTAGGCGGCCCGCCCGGCCTCGACGACCGCCGCCGTGTAGTCCTGCCAGTCGGCCCGCTCCACGGGAACGGGCCGGCCGTTCTCGCACCGCCGGCCGGGCACCAGGAAGAGGGGCGCGGACTCGGCGATGGCCAGCGCCGCGAGGTCGATGGATTCCCACCCCGGATAGACCGTGGCGCCCCACTCGACGAAGTCGAAGGGCCGCGTCCCCGTCGGCGGGGGGTCCTCGGCCCCGGGGTCCTTGATCTGCACGTTGAAGACGATGTTGGAGGCGGGAAAGGCGATGGCCCGCATCAATTGGGCGAGGTTGGCGATGGGCGCCACCGAGAGGTCTCCGCCGCCGGCGGACGCGGCAGCGGTCGCCACCGCGGGCAGGGCGATCCCCGCCAGCGCGCCGTCGCTCAGCTCGGCCGCTCCGGCCGGGAACCCGCCGGCCTCGAGGAGGTAGGCGGTCAGATCGATCGATTCCTCCCGGGAGAGCGGCGCCGGCGCCTGCAACGGCATCGTGTTGTGGATCTTGTCGACGAGCTCCACCAGCGGCCGGGCGCTCCACACGGAGAGGAACCCGTCCCCGGCCAGCGGGGGCCCGACGCTGCCCTCCAGCGCGTCGCCGTGACAGCTCGCGCACTGATCCCGGTAGAGCTGCAGGCCGCGCGCCGCCTGCTCGACGGCGTACACCCCTTCTGTCACGGTGCGCGACGGCTGGGCGTGGAGCGTGAGGACCCACGTTGCCGCAACGGTCGCGGTGCAGAGCATCGTGCCCGCCAATCGAACCACGCGCATGATCGATCCCCTAGAAGATGACGAGGAACCGTCCGTCCTGCACGACCGCGGCGACGGTGCTGCCCTCGATGATCGTCCCGGACCCTCCGCCCGGCTCCCCCGCGGCGCGGCCGGCCGCGTCGAAGACCTGCCAGTGGAGCGAGCCCCCGAAGCTGAAGCCGGGCCCGTCGCCCCAGGCGAGCAGCGTGTCGCCCCGGGCATTCACGGCCGCCACGGGATGCTTGCGCCGGAAGCGCGCCTGCCCCGGCGGCGCGCGCACGGCCTCGAGCCGGTCGACGGCGGCGAAGTGGACCTGTCCGCGCGTTTCCCACGCGGCCGTGAGCCCGTGAGGGCCGGCGAACAGGCTCGTGGTCGATACGGGGCAGGCTGCCAGCTTCCACGGATGCACGAGCCGGTCGGCGAAGCTGCGACCCCGATCGGTCGACGTCAGCAGCCGTTGCCCCCGGCGCACGTTGTCGCCCGCTCCCCGGTACGACACGTGGACGGCGCCTTCCGCATCGGCCATCGCGGCCAGGCCGCAGCAGGCGCAGGCGCCCTCGGTCGCGGGGCTGACGCGGCGCGCCGGCCCGAAGGTGGTCCCGCCGTTGCGGGACACGGTCAGGTAGACGCTGCGGCGGGCGTCCTCGAGGGCGCCGGCGTGCCAGAAGACGAAGACGTTGCCGCGGCGATCGACGGCAACCGCCGGACCCGCTTCCACGTCGCCCTCATTGCCGGTCGAGAGGTCGCGCTGGGGCTCGAACCCGGCACCGTCCTCCAGGCTCCGCGTATAGAAGAAGCGCGCCGGCTCGGCCTGGAGCCAGACGACGTGGAGCCGACTGTCGGGCCCGAGCGCGAGCTGGGCGCCGTCGACCGGTCCCACGCCGGAGACCGAGAGCTCCCGGCTGTTGACCCGTTGCGGCGTGGACCAGCCCGCTGCGCCGGACTCGCGCGTCACGTGAAACAGGTTCGCGGGGGCGGTCCCACCCGCGACATAGGCCAGGTGCACCGTTCCGCCGGCGTCGACGACTGCCCGGGGCAGGCGGCCGCCCTCGGGAATCCGCAGCGTCTCCACCGCCGCACGCGAGGGACCCGTCCAGGCGGCGGCCGGCAACGCGAGGAGTGCGATTGCCACCCGGCCGAAGCGACGCAGCGTGACCATCACGAGCCTACCTTAGCGTCCATCGGTGGCCCCCGCAAGGCCGCGCCGCGGAAGAGGTCGCGCAGCCCCCTCCTCATGCCGCCTCGATGTCAGTGTGAACGAAATCGTCGCCCTTGAACAGCAACGGCTCGCCGGTTGTACCCTCCCGTGCCGGCGCGGGGGCGTCCGCGCCGGATCTCGCGTATTGACGGGCGGCGCGCTCCGGAGTCATCATAAGGGCGCGGTCACCCTGTCCGTGGAGGCTTGAGGTGCGGCACTTGGCGGCATGGTCGGCGATCTGGCTGCTGTCGTCGGCGGTCCCGGCCGCGGCCGGCTCCATCCCGCTGATCGAGGCGGTCAAGGGCCGCGACGCCGCGGAGGTGCGCCGGCTCCTCGCCGCGGGCGCCGACGTCGCCGAGCGCTGGGGCGACGGCGCCACGGCGCTCCACTGGGCGGTCCTCAGGCAGGACGCCGCGACCACCGACGTGCTGCTCGGCGCGGGGGCCGACCCGGGCGCGGCCAACGATCATGGCGTCACGCCGCTGGCGCTGGCCTGCACCAACGGCGACGCCGCGCTGGTCCGGCGGCTGCTCGCCGCCGGCGCCGATCCCGACGCGGCGACGTCGATGGGCGAGACCGCGCTCATGACCTGCGCGCGCGGCGGCGACGCCGGGGCGGTGGCGGCGCTGCTCGATCGCGGCGCGACCAGCGTCAACGCCCGCGAGCGGACGCGGGGGCAGACCGCGCTCATGTGGGCTGCCGCGCACCGGCACGCCGACGTCGTGCGGGTGCTGCTGGCCCACGGCGCCGACGTGCACGCCCGCTCCATCGTCACCCATCTCCGCGTGCCGACCAACGCCTACGCGACCCGGCTCTCCCGGCGCGACGTGGTCGACATGCCGCTGGGCGGCTTCACGCCCCTGCTGTTCGCGGCCCGCCACGGCGACGTCGAGTCCGCCCGGCTGCTGCTCGCAGCCGGGGCGGACGTGAACGACGCGGCGGCCGACGGCATCAGCGTCCTGGTGCTGGCCGCGCACAGCGGGCATGCCGCGCTCGTGGACTTTCTGCTGGAGCGCGGGGTGGACGTGGCCGCCGCCGAGGTGGGGTACACGGCGCTGCACGCCGCCGTGCTGCGCGGCGACCTGGGCATGATCGAGGCGCTGCTCGCCCACGGGGCCGATCCGAACGCGCGCCTGACGAAGGGCACGCGCGTGCCGCGCGACACCAACCACTGGGTGCTGAGCTCGTACCTGGCGGGCGCCACGCCGTTCCTGCTGGCCGCCAAGTACGCCGAGCCGGAGATCATGCGGCTCCTCGTCGAGCACGGGGCGGATCCGCTGCTGCCCACGAACGACGGCACGACGCCGCTGATGGTGGCCGCGGGGCTGACCTGGGGCTGGAACATGGAGGACCGCCGCGACCGGGCGCGGCCGAACGAGGTGGTCGACGCGCTGCACGCGAACGAGGCCCGCACGCTGGAGGTCGTCGAGCTGGCCTTCGAGCTGGGCGCCGGCGCGGCGCGGCGGCTCGATCATGCGTACGTGAACGCCGCCAACGCCGCGGGGGACACGGCGCTGCACGCGGCGACGTTCAAGGGGTTCGGGGCCGTGGTCGACTTTCTCGTCGCGCGGGGCGGCGACATGCAGGCCAGGAACCGGCAGGGCCGCCTGCCCGAGCTGTGCTACGAGGGTGAGCGCGTCGTCCGCTGCGTGACCGATTTCGGAGGATGACCCGACGGTGACCATGTTGCTGCCGCGCACAGCCGCCGCCTGGGCCGCGCTCGCGTTGCTCGGGCTCGGGGGGGGCGCACCGGCTGCCGCCCGGGCGCAGGCCGCGGGCGAGTCGCCGTCGCCGCACCGCGCGCTCCTCGAGCGCTACTGCTTCACCTGCCACGACGAGCGGCTGCGCACGGCCGGCCTGGTGCTCAGCGAGATGGACCTGGCGCGCGTGGGCGACGACGCCGAGCGCTGGGAGCGGGTGGTGCGCAAGCTGCGGGCCCGGGCGATGCCGCCGGCCGGCCGGCCGCGTCCGGACGCGGCCGGGTACGCCGCCCTGACCGCGTGGCTCGAAGCGGCGCTCGACCGCGCCGCGCCGGGACTGACGCCCGCGCCCCGCCGCTTCGCCGTCCATCGTCTCAACCGGGTCGAGTACGGCAACGCGGTGCGCGACCTGCTCGGCGTGGAGGTCGACACCGAGCTGCTGCTGCCGCCGGACGACGACGACGAGGGCTTCGACAACATCGCGGACGTGCTCTCGGTCTCGCCGACGCTGATGGAGCGGTACCTGTTCGCCGCGCGCCGCATCAGCCAGCTCGCGGTCGGCGACCCCGCCGTCGTGACGGCCTCCGAGATCTATCGGGTGCCCGAGGCGCTGGTGCAGGACGACCAGGTCAGCGAGGATCTGCCGTTCGGCTCCCGGGGGGGCGCCGCCATCCGCCACTACTTCCCGGTCGACGGGGAGTACTCGATCCGCATCCGCTTGCAGCGGAGCTTCTACGACGTCATCCGCGGCCTCGGCACCGTGGCGCACGAGCTCGACGTGCGGGTGGACGGCGCGCTGGTCAAGCGCTTCTCGGTGGGCGGCGAGCACGAGGGGCCGAAGCCGCCGGCCAGCCATACCGGCAACACGCGGGGCGATCGGGCCTGGGAGACGTACTCGCACCACGCCGACGACAACCTCGTGGCGCGCGTGCCGGTGACGGCCGGCCAGCGGGTCGTAGGCGTGTCGTTCGTCAAGCGGCCGGCCGTGGCCGAGGGCGTGCTGCAGCCGCCGCGGATGCTGGCCACCTTCGGGGCCAGCACCGACGAGATGATGGACGGCAACCCGGCGGTGCGGAGCGTCGAGATCGACGGCCCGTTCACCGGCGCGGCGCCGCAGGGGACGGCGGCGCGGCAGCGGATCTTCACCTGCCGTCCCGCGGGCGGAGCGGCGGCCGACGAGGCGCGCTGCGCCGAACGGATCCTCGCACGGCTGGCGCGCCGCGCCTACCGCCGTCCGGTGACGGACCGGGACGTCGAGACGCTGCTGGCGTTCTACGCCGGCGGCCGGCAGGCGGGCGGCTTCGACGGCGGCATCCAGGCCGCGCTGGAGCGGATGCTCGTCGATCCGGAGTTCCTGTTCCGTATCGAGCGCCACGCCGGCGACCCCGCGCAGGATCGCATCGGCGACCTCGCGCTGGCGTCGCGCCTCTCGTTCTTCCTGTGGAGCAGCATTCCGGACGACGAGCTGCTCGACCTCGCCGCCGGCGGGCGGCTCGCGGAGCCCGCGGTGCTCGCGCGGCAGGTGCGGCGCATGCTCGCGGATTCGCGCTCGGCGGCCCTCGTGCGCAACTTCGCCGCGCAGTGGCTGCAGCTCCGCCAGTTGCGGAACGCCTCGCCCGACCCGACGATCTTTCCCGAGTTCGACGAGAACCTGCGGCGGGCCCTGCAGCGGGAGACGGAGCTCTTCCTGGAGAGCCAGCTCCGCGAGGACCGCAGCGTCGTCGACCTGCTGCGGGCGGACCATACCTTCGTCAACGAACGCCTGGCCAGGCACTACGGCATGCCGGGCGTCTACGGCGGCCACTTCCGCCGCGTGGCGGTCGACAGCGACGGCCGCGCCGGGCTGCTGGGGCAGGGGAGCATCCTGACGCTGACCTCGTATCCGAACCGCACGTCGCCGGTGCTGCGCGGGAAGTGGGTGCTCGAGAACATCCTCAGCGCCCCGCCCCCGCCCCCGCCGCCCGACGTGCCGGCGCTGGAGGAGCGGGGATCCGACGGGCAGCCGCGGTCGGTGCGCGAGCAGCTCCGCCTGCACCGCCAGAGCCCGGCCTGCGCCGGCTGCCACAACGCCATGGACCCCATCGGTTTCGCGCTCGAGAACTTCGACGCGATCGGCAGGTGGCGCAGCGTCGACCTGACGGGCGTGCTGGAGCAGCCGCCGGCGGGCGCGCCCGCGCCGGGCGCGCGCATCGACGCGAGCGGGGCGTTGCCGGGCGGCGCCGCGTTCACCGGCCCGGCGGGGCTGCGGGCGCTGTTGCTGGAGCGTCAGGACGAATTCGTGGCGACGGTGGCGGAAAGGCTGCTCATGTACGCGCTGGGACGACCGGTCGAGTATTACGATATGCCGACGGTCCGCCGCATCCTGCGGGAGACCGCGGCGGGCGGCAACCGCTGGTCGTCCCTGATCCTGGGCATCGTGGGGAGTGCGCCGTTCCAGGCGCGGAGACCGGAAGCATGATCATCACCAAGAAGGCTGTTCCCCGCCGCACGGTCCTGCGCGGCGTCGGCGCGACTCTGGCGCTGCCGCTGCTCGACGGCATGGTGCCGGCCCTGAGCGCGCTGGGCCGGACGGCCGCCCGCCCGGTGCCCCGCCTGGGCGTGGTCTACGTGCCGAACGGCATCGAGGAGGCGCAGTGGCGGCCGGCCGCGGCCGGCGCCGCGTTCGAGTTCACCCCGACGCTCAGGCCCCTCGAGCCGTTCCGGGAGCGCCTGCTGGTTGTCAGCGGACTCGAGAACACGGCCGCCCGGCCGGGGCCGGGCGAGCTCGCCGGGCAGCACTCCCGCCCCGCGGCCGCGTTCCTGACCGGCGTGCACGCCAAGCGCACGACCGGGTCGTCGCTCGAGCTCGGCGTGTCCATGGACCAGCTCGTGGCGACGTCGCTCGGCCGCGAGACCCAGCTCGCGTCCCTGGAGCTGTCGCTGGAAGGGGTCGACACGGTCAACGGCGTGAGCACGTGCGACACGGGGTACAGTTGCGCCTACCTGAACATCTCGTGGCGCAACACCACGACGCCGATGCCGCGCGAGACCAATCCGCGCGTGGTCTTCGAGCGGCTCTTCGGCGATGTCGGGAGCACGAACCCGGCCGTGCGGCTGGCCCGCATCCGCGCGCAGCGGAGCATTCTCGATTCCGTGCTCGAGAAGGTGCGCGACCTGCGGCGGGAGGTCGGCGCCGGCGACAACGTCAAGATCGGCGAGTACCTGGAGGCGGTGCGGGACGTGGAGCGCCGCATCCAGACGGCCGAGGCGCAGGCCGACCGGGAGCTGCCGGTCGTCGACTCGCCGTCGGGCATTCCGGTCTCTTTCGAAGCGCACGCGCGGCTGATGTACGATCTGCAGTTGCTCGCCTTCCAGACCGATCTCACGCGGGTGTTCTCGTTCATGGTCGGTCGCGAGCAGAGCGGCATGACCTACCCGCAGATTGGCGTGCCCGATGCGCACCATCCGATCTCGCACCACCGGAACGATCCGGAGCTGCGCGCGAAGATCGCGCGGATCAACCAGTACCACGTGTCGCTGTTCGCCGAGTTCGTCGAGCGCCTGCGGTCGACCCCGGACGGCGACGGCTCGCTGCTCGACAACGTGATGATCCTGTACGGCGCGTCGCTGCGCGACGGCAACGCGCACTCGTACGACGACTTGAACCTGCTGCTGGCAGGCGGCGGCGCGGGGCGGCTCGCGGGCGGGCGGCACCTCGTGTTCCCGGCCGAGACGCCGCTCGCGAACCTGCACCTGACCCTGATGGACAAGCTGGGCGTGCCCGTCGAGCAGTTCGGCGACGGGACGGGCACGCTCGACGGGCTGCTGCTGGCCTAGGAGTCTGCGCCGTAGAACGAGACTCCTGGGCAGGGTTGGTTGGGGGGCAACCCGAGCCGGAGGCGATGATTGCCGGGCCAGGAGTTGGCGCCGGCGCAAAATCGACATCGGCACCGTGTGGTCGTGGCGGAGCGAGAGCACCGGCACCGCCGCCCGTAGCGGCTCCCTGGGAGCGGTGCGCGGCGGCGGCCGTCGCGGACCGACCCTCCGGCGACACAGAAAGGAGAGCGAACCGTGGTCAGCAACCTGATGAAGCCAACGTCCTTCCTCCAGTCCGTACTCGGATGCCTGCCGTTCGTCGTGGCCGCGGTTGCCGTTGCGGCGCCGCCGGCGGCCGCCCAGGAGGTCCCCGTGCCGGAGACGTTCACCGCCACGACGGTGAACATCGACCCGGCCGAGGAAGGGCTCCGCTTCAGCGTCCTGCGGTGGTCCACGGAGGCCGACCGGCAGGCGGTGGTGGACGTGCTGACGAGCTCCGCGGCGGCGGCCGGAGGCACGGACGGCGAGCTCGCCGACCTGCTCGAGCTCCCCAGTCTGGGCCACCTGTGGCTCGACAGCAGCAGCGTCGGGTACTCGCTGAAGTACGCGCGCCGCGTGCCCCTGGCGGGTGGGGGCGAGAACCTCACGTTCGTCACGGGCCGGCGCGTCGGCACGTTCGGCCGCGCGTCCTGGATGCCTGACGGCGCGCCTGCCGACGCGGCCACCCGGCCCTTCACCGTGATCGAGCTGCGCATCGACCACATGAACGAGGGCGAGGGCAAGCTGTCGGCCGCGGCGGAGATCGCGATCGACGCGAACCGCAGCATGGTCGCGCTGCAGGACTACGCCGCCGCCCCGGTCGTGCTCGAGTCCGTGACGCGGCAGCCGCTCCCGTACTGGGCGCGCTAACAGGAACGCGATCCGCTGCCGCCGCTCCCGCCGGCGGCCTCGTCGCCCCAGCGGCCGGCCGGCGTGCTGCCCGGGGCGGACCCGACCGTCACCCGCGGCGTGTACGACATGCGCCGGGTCGTCCAGCCGGCCGACCTGACCGCGGACGAGCGGGCGGGCCGGAAGCTTCCAGTCTGCGCCGTAGAACGGCTACGGCTGCCCGCCGGCTTCCTGCGCCGCCCGCTCGCGGGCCCGGGCGCCGCTGAGGATGTTGGCGATGCCGTAGTTGCCCTCGTGGCAGGCGTACTCGAAGACCCAGGGCTGCGCGTCGTCCCGGGTCAGGGGCATCGCGAAGGTCCAGGGCCGCTCCCAGTTGGCGGGATTCTCGACGGTCACGCGCCAGTCGATGGTGTTCGGGCCCACCGGCGTGAAGCGCTCGATCAGGCGCAGGTTCTCGTCGGCCCCGTAGGGCGGCTCGCCGTCGGCGCCGGCGAGCTCGAGCACCTCCCGGCTGGAGAAGCCGGCCAGATACTCGGTCTTGTTCGAGAAGTTGGTCGTCTCGACGACCAGGGTGTCTCCCTCCCACCGGCCGCGCGGATCGCCGATCCACTGGCGCACGTGCGCGGGCAGGTGCGGGCGGTCGTCGAGCGGGATGATGCGCGTCTCGTGCATCCACTCGTAGAGGATCGTGACGTACCCGGGGCTCTGCACGATCTGGTAGTTGTTGTTGTACGCCCCCGGGACGTAGACGGCCGGCAGTCCGCGCGTGATGCAGCGCACCAGCGGGCTGAGGTCCTCGACCCAGCGGCCGGCTCGGGGCTCGTCGTCGCCGAGGCCGGCCCGGGCCTCGGCCCGCGCCGCCGCCCGCCGCTCGGCCTCCGGCGTCAGCGGCGGGACCCTGCCGTCCGGCGGATCCACGACGAACCACAGGCGGCTCCGCTCCGGCACCAGGTTCTCGTACCAGTGCACCGGACCGGCGCCGGTGCCTGCGCCGCCCGCCGCGTCGATCTGCGCCTCGAACGCCTGCCGCGCCGCGGGGTCGTCGATGAGCGCCTGCTGCTCGGCCAGGATCTCGGGATTGCGGGGATCGGTGATGCCGCGCTCCGCCAGGGCGTCCGGGCGCTCGAACGGCGTCTGCGCCTCGCGCATGTTCGTCCACAGCCCCTGCAGGTCCGGATCGCCCCACAGCGTGCGCGGCGGCGTCCAGCCGTCCGCCGTCCGGGGTTTGGCTGCCTGGGCGCGGGCCGGCTCCGCCACGAGCACGACGGCCGGCGCCGCCAGGGCAACCGCCGCCGCGACCGACGTCACGTGCGCCGCCAATCGATGCCTCATTCCGCACCTCCCGCGCGCGGTCACCTGGCCGGATCGGCGCGCAGGTGCCCGTAGAGCAGCTCCTCGGAGAACTCGACGCACTTGAACTCCAGCAATTGCGCGTGCGCCTCCTGGCGGCGGTACAGCGGCAGGCGCAGGGTCCAGGGCCGGGTGAACACCTCGGCATCCTCGATGGTGGCCGCGTAGTCGAGGCGGTCGGGACCGGCGGGCGTGTAGCGCTCGACCACGCGCAGCGCGTTGCTGTGGAAGTTGCCGGCCCGGTCGAACCAGGTCTGATCGTTGAAGCTGTTGACCTCGACCACCAGCGTGTCGCCGTCCCAGCGGCCGCGCGAATGACCCATCCAGGTGTCGATGGGGTAGGTGGCGGGCACCTCGTCCATGTGGATGGTCCGCTGGGCGCTGGCGAACTCGTAGACGATCAGGATCTTGCTCGTGCTCTGCACGATGTGGAACGGATACGGCATGTAGGTCGCGCGCGGCACGCCGGGCAGGTAGCACCGGGCCTCGGGGTCGAGCGTCCAGCGCTGCGCGAAGTTCTCGCGCTTCCTGGCCGCGGCCCAGGGCTGGTACGGAATCGCGCCGCCGTCGACGTAGCTCAGTCCGCCGGGCTCGGCGAACAGGGCGCCGAACTGCGGCGGTCCCGGCCGCGCGTGATGCGCCTCCAGGTCCCAGTGCGCCGTGCCCAGGGCCTGCCAGATGCCGTTCAGGTCCGAGTTGCCGTCGACGAAGCGGGGCGCCACGTAGGCGGGAGCCTGCGCGGCCGCTCCGACGCCCGAGCCCGACAGCCAGATGCCGGCCGCGGCAGCGGCAAGGATGACGGCCGCCGCCGTCCTTGCCGCGCGCAGGAACACCCGTCGGTCTCGCATGGCCACACTTCACGGAGCGGCGGAGGAGCTAGTCCGCGGTGACCTTGACCGTCACCGGCTCGTTGCTGATGGAGCCGCCGTCGTGCGCCATCACGCGCAGGACGTACGTGCCCGGCTCATGGAACGTCGCGGTGACGGGAAACCGGCCGTCCTCCGGCGGCACGGGCGGCAGCCACCCGGGGGTCCAGGGCGAGTTGCCCCGGTAGTCCGGGTAGACCTTGACCTGCTCCGGCTCGAAGGTCACCTGGTCTCCGTCGCCCCGGTAGACGTACCAGGACACGCGCAGGCCCCAGGCGTTGTGCTTGACCGGCGGCCAGCGCATGGACGGCATCCGCGGGGGGATGCCGTCGTCGCTCGCGACTGCCTGCAGGGCGAGCGGCTCGCCCACGCGGACCGTCCGCTCGGCGGCGCCCTCGACCCGCACGACCGGCGCCACGTTGGCCAGCTCGGACTCCGCGACGCCGACGCCGCCGATGTCCATCATCTTCATCAGCTTGTCGACGACGTAGTCGACCCGCAGGCTGCCGTAGGCGCTGTCGGTCCTGCCGTGGGCGGTCACGTTCCAGACGACTTCCCGGTCGCCGAAGTCGGCCGGCACGACCACGCGGAACACGTAGCGGTTGCGCCGCGGCTGGAACCAGGTCGGCTGCCCGCCGTCGAGCGCCCCCGGCTCGAGCCAGTTGTCCGGGCCGACCGGGATGTGCAGCTTCTCGTCCATGTTGCGGTTCATGTAACCGAACCACAGGCTGAACGTCCCGTCGGGGTTCTGCTCCCACCCTTCGAACGCGGGCGCGACGTTCTGGCCCCGCGAGTAGAGGATGGTCTGGCTGCCGGCGGCCGCCAGGGCGCTCAGGCCCGCTGCCGCGACGCAGAGGACCGCCGCCGCCGCCACGATCCGCCGCCGCGCTCGATGTCCTGTCATGGATCCGTGTCGCTCCTACTGCTGGTCCTGCGCGGCGGCGAAGGGCTGCGGCATCCCGCGCGCCGCCACCTCTTCCTCGAACTGCTCTTCGGTCAGGTACACCATCCGCGGCAGGTGGAAGAACATGTCGTCGATCGAGCGGTTGCCCCAGCCCTTCCAGTTGCGCGGGTCGGAGACGCGCGAGTTGCTCGGGGAGTTGTCGAACCACGCCAGCATGTGCAGGACCGTGCCGGCCGGCAGCAACGGCGCCGCCTCGTCCTCGTAGACGTAGACCCGCACCCAGTTGTGGTTGTAGTCGGCGCAGTTGAGCATCTGGCGCGCGTTGTTCGGGTAGAGCGCCTCTAGGCACATGCGCGTGCCGCTCGAGTGCAGGTGCGGCTCGAACGTCATCATGATGGCCGGCCGGGTCAGCCGGTAGAAGCCGTCGCGCAGGATGTTGCTCTCGCCCGCCGGGATGTCGAGCTCCATCTCGTACCCGCCGGCCTGGGTGGCCGTGACCTGCAGGTACTTGGGCTCGTAGCCCTCGGGGTGGAGCTTGAAGGCGGCATCGACGCGCGCCCGCACCTTCGTGCCGACGGAGTGCAGGTGCATGTTCGTGAACGCGAGCACCGACTCGGCGGGCAGCTTCACGCCCACGTAGTCGGGAAAGACGGTCGCGTTCTGCCCGAGCTCGTGGATGATGCCGAACGAGCCGTCCGGCGACCCGACGCCCGCATCGGGATCTGGCGACCGGTTCGGATGATCTTCCTGCTCGCCGTTGTTCACCAGCGCCATGATGACCGCGTGGTGCACCACGTACAGGTTCAGGTCGGCCCGGCCGGCGTCGGACTTGCCGCCCGCGGCGTCGGAGGTCGACGCCAGCTCGAGGCCGTCCTCGTCGAAGAGCACTTCCCTGATCTCGACTGCCTTGACCCAGCGGTCCGTGGTCAGGCCCGTGGGCACGGGCGGGTTGATCATGCCGAACCAGTCGGGGGCCACGGCCTCGACCGTCATCAGCGGCGACGAGACCACCAGGTCCGGCTCGCCGATGCTCCACTGGTCGCCGGCGGGCCACTCGCGCGGCGGCGGCAGGTCGGCCGGATCGCCCCGCCGGGCGCCGCCGTCCACCCAGGCGGCAATCGTGGCGATCTCCGCGTCGCTCAGCGACGGGTCGTCCTTGAACGCCTGGATGCCGATGTTCTTGTCGATGAACCAGGGCGGCATCTCGCGCGCCTCGGTGCGGCTCCTGATGGCCCGCGCCCACGGCCGAACGTCCTCGTACGTGACCAGCGACATCGGCGCCCCGCCGCCCGGGCGGTGGCAGTTCTCGCACGAGCGCTGCAGGATCGGGGCGACATCCCGGGTGAACGTCACCGGCTGCGACCCGGCCTGCGCGCCCGCCGGCGCGGCGGCCGCCAGCATCCCGGCCAGCGCAAATCCCGTGACGACGAGCCGCATCATTCTCATCTTGCCAATCCCCCCTGCCGAACTCTACCACGCAAGCCCGCCGCGGCGGCACGTCCGGGCGGGTCGCTGCAGGCCCCGTGCAGGTGGCAGGTCGGCGTCGTTGAACGGCGGGACTCCTGTAGGATTGGTTCGGCGCCAACCGGAGCCGCAGGCGACGATTGGCGGGCCAGGCTGACGCAAGGGGAGAGGGAAGCCCGATGTCGATACGCAACGTCGCCGCCATGAGCCTGCTCCTCGCCCTGCCCGTCATCGCGGGCGCCCAGTCGCCGCGCGGCGCGTCCGTGCCGCGCACGCCGTGGGGCGATCCGGACCTGCGGGGTCAGTGGACGAACGCCACCACCACGCCGCTGGAACGACCGGACGATCTGCGGGACACGGCGATCCTGACGGAGGAGGAGCGCGCGGCGCGGGATCCGGAGTTCTTCGACCGCATCCGGTTCAGGCACATCTACGAGGTCTACATGGAGCGGGGCGGGCTGATCCGCCAGACATCGCTCATCGTCGACCCGCCGGACGGGCGGCTGCCGCCCCTGACGCCCCGCGCGCAGGCCCGGCACGACGCGTTCGAGGCGCGCTGGCAGGGACTGCACGCCTCGTGGGAAGACACGAACATGTACGAGCGGTGCATCACCCGCGGCCTGCCCGGCGCCATGATCCCGGGGTTCTACAACCACAACTACCTGATTCTGCAGACCCCCGACCACGTGGTGGTGCAGGTCGAGATGATCCACGACGCGCGCGTCATCCCGCTGGACGGACGGCCCCACGTGCCGTCAGGGATTCGCCAGTGGCTGGGCGATTCGCGCGGCCGCTGGGAGGGCGACACGCTGGTCGTGGAGACGACCAACTTCACGCCCAAGGCCGAGCAGCGCGCGCACATCCTGGTGTTCACGGCGTTCTCGACCGGCCGCAACCTGCACCTGGTCGAGCGCTTCACCCCGATCGACGCCGACACGATCGACTACCGCTTCACCGTCACCGATCCGACCGTGTACACCCGACCCTGGACCGCGGCGATTCCGATGCGGCGTACGGAGAGCCCGCTGTACGAGTACGCCTGCCACGAGGGCAACTACCCGATGGCGCTCGGGCTCAGCGGCGCGCGCGCCGAGGAGCGGGCTCGGGCTGCACGGTGACCGTCACGTCGAGCGGCGTCGTCAGGACGGAGTCGTCGGCGTAGGCGCGGAGCACGTAGGTGCCCGGGCTGTCGAAGGTCGCCGTCGTGACCGTCTCGCCGCCGCGGCCGCCCTCCACCGGGATGCTCATCGGCTCGAACGTCACCATCCCCGGCCCGCGGTACAGCGTCCACGTCACCGCGAGGCCGGTCCTCGCCGCCGCCCGCGCGCTCACCACGGCCTGATTGTTGGGGCTCGGCCTGCTTGCCCGCTGCCGCTGGAACGCCGCCAGCCGCGGGTCGGACGGCGGCTTCCGCCGCGCACGCGGTCCCGGGACGCCGTCGTCGGTGACCACGGCGGTCAGCGTGAGGGTGTCGGGCAGCGTGACCGTCAGGTCGTGCGCGCCGGACAGCGCGACCGCCGGGTGCTGGTTGTCGTAGAGGGCGCCGGTCGGCGTGCCCATGCCCCGGTTCTTGCTGAGCACGCCGACGTCCAGCTCCCAGACCGGCCACAGCGACGCGAAGGCCTTGTCGGTGCGTCCCTGGTGGGTGAGCGTCCAGACGAGGTCCTTGTCGCCCCAGTCGGCCGGCACCTGCACCTTGAAGACGAACTGCTGCCGCCGCACGTAGAAGCGGGACGGCTGGCCGCGGTCCGCGGGGCCCGGCTCGAAGAAGTTGTTCTCGCCGACCGGGATGTGCGGCATCTCCTCGTAGTTGCGGTTCATGTAGCCGAAGACCATGTTGAAGGTCCCGTCGGCGTTCCGCTCCCAGCCCTCGAACACGGGGGCGACGTTCTGACCCCGGTCCCAGCGCACCTGGGCGCTCGCCGGGGCGGCGGTCGCGATCGTGAGGAGCAACGCCGCCGCGAGAGACAGCGCCGCCGCAGCCATGCCTGCTCGAGTCCAGCTCGCCATCGTGGTTTCCCCCGTTACGCGGTTACTGATTGTTGTCGGCCGCACGCGTCCGGCGCTCCTCGACCGCCGCGGCGAACTCGTCGTCGTCCAGCTCGTACCAACTCGTCCAGGTGAAGCTCATGTCGTCGCTCGACCGCGACCCGAAGCCGGTCCAGTTGCGCGGATCGGGGTTCCAGCGGTTGGAGCGCGAGTTGTCGTGCCAGGTGGTGGTGTGCAGGATGGTGCCCTTCGGCAGCAGCGGCTGCACGTCGTCCGCGTAGTTGTAGACGATGTGCCAGCCGAAGTCCCAGTTGGCGCAGCTCAGCGTCTCGACCAGGCCGTCGGGGTAGATCGCCGCGATGCACTGCCGCTTGCCGCGGTTGTGCAGGTGCGGCTGGAATCCCGTCAGCCGCACGTTGGCGTCGAAGCGGTGGTAGCCGTCGTGCCGCACGTTGTCCTCGCCCGGCGGTATGTCGAGGTCGTAGTTGTGTCCCAGGCCTCGCGAGAACAGCTCGTGCCTGGGCGTCTCCCCCTTGGGGTAGAACGTCAGGCCGACGCTGGTCCGGTCCGTGATCTCGCGGCCGACCGAGGCGTAGTGCATGTTGAAGCTGATGATCGAGCCCGCGCGGATCATGCGGCCGGTGCCGTCGGGAAACACGTCGCCGTTCTTGCCCTGCGCGTACTCGTTCAGGAAGTCGCCCTCGTCGTCGTCCTCCGAGAGCAGCAGCCGGGTCACGGCGTGGTGGACCACCGGGAAGCCCTCGGCCGACGGCTTGGTCTCGACCGCCTTGATCCAGCGGTCCTCGGTCAGGCCCGAATCGGCGTAGAAGTCGCCCCACCAGTTGGGCGCCTCGGCGGCCACCACGAACGGCTCGGGCAGCGGCACGATCCAGTCCGGCTCGCCGATGTGCCACTGGTCGCGGTCCGCGAACTCGACGGGCGGCGGCATGTCGGCCGGGTTGCCGCGCAACGCGCCGCCATCCACCCACGCGGCGAGCGTCGCAATCTCCGCGTCGCTCAGCGAGCGGTCGTACTTGAACCCCTGGACGCCGACGTTCTTGTCGATGTACCAGGGCGGCATCTCGCGGGTCTGGACCTTCTCCTTGATGGCGCGGGCCCAGGGCCGCGTCTCCGCGTAGGTCAGCAGCGACATGGGCGCGATGGCGCCCTCCCGGTGGCACGCCTGGCAGGCGCGCTGGAGAATGGGCGCCACGTCCCGGGTGAACGTGACGTCGGCCTCTTGCGCGGCCGCCGTCCCGGACGTCAGCCCCCCGACGACCGCCGCCAACGCGATGATGCCCAGCCAGCCACGAGCCCGGCGCTTCATGAGAACCCCCTGTTCCGAGGTAATCCCGCGTGTTCCTGCTGCAACAATGATCTACGCCCGCCGGCTGCTGTCAAGTGCAACCCCGCGCCCCGCGGCACGGGATTCGGATACCATGCCAGTCCGCCGACGCCCTGAAGACGCTTCGCCGGGTCGCGTGGGACGGCGGATGCCGCGGCGAAAGGCAGCGGAAGGAGGATGGAGAAATGCTGAGCTGGCATCGGGGACGGTTCGTTGCCGCCTGCGCCTGCGCGATGACGTTGCTGGCCGCCGCGACCCTGCCCGGCCGGACGGCCGCCTCCGTGGCGGCGCCGGACCGCTTCGAGCAGGTCACCGGCGTGCTGGACAAGTACATCGCGGCCGGCGAACTCGCGGGGGCCGTGTCGCTGATCTACTGGAACGGCGAGGTCGCGCATGTCAGCGCCAGGGGCGTTCAGGATCTCGAGACCGGGACGCCGATGGCGCGCGACACGATCTTCGGTCTGGCGTCCATGACGAAGCCGGTGACGGCGGTCGCGGTGATGATGCTGGTCGAAGAGGGGAGACTCGAGCTCGACGAACCGGTCGACCGCTGGCTCCCGGAGCTGTCGGACCGCAAGGTGCTGACCGATCCGAACGGACCACTCGACCAGGTTTACGACGCGCCGCGCGCCATCACGCCCCGCGACCTGCTGCGCTACACGATGGGCCTCGGCTTCCCGGAGTGGGCGGGGATTGCCCCCGACGCGCCGCTAGCGCGCGCCTTCGCCGACATGCGTGCCGGCGGCGGGACGGCCGACGACTACATGCGGCGGCTCGGCGCCCTGCCGCTGGCATACGCGCCGGGAGAGCGCTTCGTCTACCACACGCCGTCGATGGTTGCCGGCGTGCTGATCGAGCGGTCATCCGGGATGGGGCTCGAACAGTTCATGCAGACCCGCATCTTCGACCCGCTCGCCATGCCGGACACCGGCTTCTGGGTCCCCGCCGCCAAGCGGCCGCGGCTGGCGAGCTACTACCGGGCCGGCGGGCAGCCGGGCGCGCTCGTGCCGGTTGCGGACAACGGCACGCGCTACGCCGCGCCGCCAACGTTTCCCTCGGCGGGCGGCGGTCTCGTCTCGACCGTGGACGACTACCTGCGGTTTGCGCGGATGCTGCTCAACCGCGGCGAGCTCGACGGGGTGCGCATCCTGTCCCCCGGATCGGTCGACATGATGACGAGCGACCAGCTGCCCGTGGAGCCGGCGCGGCGGTTCTTTCTCTTCGAGGATTTCTGGCGCGGTGCGGGGTTCGGCCTGGGGCTCCAGGTCACGACGGAACAGCGTGGCGCCGGCCCTTCGGTCGGCTCGTTCTGGTGGCATGGCGCGACGGGCGTCCAGTGGACGGCCGACCCGGGAGCAGACCTGATCTTCCTGCGTTTCATTCAGCGGAGCGGTGTTCCGCGGGGGTTCGGCGCGGAGTACATGCACGCGCTCTACAGGGCGCTCGTGGATTGAGCGCGGCGCGCGTCCGCGCGGGCGGCGCGCCAGACCCCGAGCACCGCCTCACGCCAGCGTCAGGTCGACGTACGGCGGGTCCTCGGGCCGGCACAGCTCGGCGTCGAGGGCGAGCGCGCAGTCCGGGCAGACGTAGCGCCGCAGCACCAGGCGCTGGCCGGCCTGCTCGGCCGGGTCGAGGTGGAACTCGGAGAGCGCGGTCATGTCGTCCTCGAGCTCGCGGCATCCGAGCCGGTAGCAGCCCGCGGCCGTGGCCAGCAGCCGGCGGCAGTGGCGGCAGGCCTGCGCCGGGCCGGCCGGGGTGTCGGCCAGCACCACGCCGGCGAGCAGGCCGCGCACGACGCTGCCGCGCTCGACGCGGCCCTCGACCGGCTCGCGGGGCGCCCGGCTCGCGGCGAGCCGCTCCGCGCGCAGCGCCTGGCGGCGCGCGGCGGTGGCCTCCGCGTCGACGCCGCCCGCCGCGTCCAGCACGACGCCGTAGAACCGCTGGGCCTGCGCGCGCGGCAGCCGGCCCGCCCGCAGGTCGGCCTGCAGCCGCTCCGGGGAGCGGAGCAGCGGATCGCCGAACCCGCCGCCGGGATTGGGGATGATCTCGAAGACGTCGTCGGGCATGAGGCGGATGTCGAGCGACTTCGGCGGCGCCATCCCGCCGTGCGGCGCCATCGCGCGCAGCTCCTCCGGGTCCGCGGGCATGCGGCCCTGGCGCAGCCACGCCTGCACGGCGGTGCCCGGCGCGTACCAGTTGCGGCCGCCGGTGGCCGGGAGCGCCCCGTTCAGGCTCAGGCCCTGGGTCACGCTCTGCAGCAGGCCGCCGTTGGACGCGAACGCGGCGTTCGTCTTGTGGCCGATCCAGGCCGCCACGATGGTCGCCCCGCCGCGCCACTGCCCGTGCGCGCCCGTCTGCGGCAGCTCGCGGCGGTACAGGTACAGCATCGGGATCTTGCGCTCGGAGGTCTCGATGTCGGTGATTGGCACGATGACGCCGCAGATCGGCCCGGCGTGATCCATGCCGTCGCGGTCGGTGAACGCGCCGCCGCCGCCCGCGATCCCGTCCAGCGGGCTGTCGAGGAACGGCTGCCCGTACTGATCCAGCCCCTTGAGGCCGGCCGTGCTCAGCGTGTGGATGGCGCAGGGCGCCAGCGCGCGGCTCGCCAGCTCCGGATCGCCCGCGATCATCTTGGCGCCCAGGTAGTGGGCCTGATTCAGGACGGCCATGCTGCCGACCGACGTGCTGACCGCCGCCGGGTGCGACGCCGAGGTGATGCTGCCCTGCTCGAACTCCCAGTCGATCTGCCGCAGCAGGCCGGCGCCGCAGAGGTACTGGTCGTAGGCCAGCAGCGGGAACAGCGCCGCCAGCACCGAGCCGCGCAGCATGCCCGGCGAGACGTTGAACGAGCCGACCGACGGCGCCGTGCCCCGGTTCGAGACCGTGAGGCGGTCGCCGCGCTTGATCAGCGCGAGGCAGATGCGGTACAGGCCGAAGTCGCCGGTCTTCGCGCCGCACAGGTAGCGCTCGTCGCGCCACGTCGCGTCCGGCAGCCGCGCCAGGCGCCGGCCCACGGCGCGCGCCGTGTTCTCGGTCATGCGGTGCATCGCACCCTTGACGCGCGCCGGGCCGTACTCGTCCAGGATCTGCCGCATGCGCTGGCGCGCGAAGTTCAGCCCGGCGAGCTGCGACTTGACCTCCAGCGCGATCAGGTCCGGCAGGCGCGACCGGCGGGTCCAGGCGTCGAGGATGTCGTCGCGGAGCACGCCCTCGTCGACGAGCCGGACGGGCGGCATGAAGCTCGCCTCCTTGAAGCAGTCGTCGGTGTCGGTGACGAAGCTGCCAGGCTCCGATCCGCCCAGCTCGCGCTGGTGGACGCAGTTGTAGATCCACGCGAAGAGCCGGCCCTCCCAGAACACGGGCGCGAAGACGGCCGTGTCCTGCTGGTGGTTGGTGCCCACCCACGGGTCGTCCTGGATGAAGACGTCGCCCTCGCGGATGCCGGGATTCGCCGAGCGGTGCTCCAGCGTCCACTTGATCACCACGTCGGCGCAGCCCGCGAAGAAGATCGCGTAGGGGCCGAAGACCACGCCGTCGCCCAGCTCGGTGGTGAGGCTGGCGTTGAAGTCGTGGCCCTCGATCACGATGCTCGAGCCCGAGACGTGGCGGATGGTGTCGCCGTGGTCCAGGTTCAGGTTCCAGAGCTTCGAGCGGATGACCTCGTAGGTGATCGGGTCGACCGCCGCGTCGCTCGCGGTATGGAATGCGAGCGACGGATCGACCTCCAGTTGCGTGCCCGGGACGTAGCCGTGGCGGAAGCTGTGCTGCTTGCGCAACGCGGCGCGGTCCGGGTTCGACCCGGCGATCGCCTGGGTCATGCGGCTGCCTCCAGGTCCAGCACCAGATGCCCGGCCGGGTGCACCGCGAGCGCCTGGCCCGGCCGCACCGCCACGGTCGTGGTCGGGTACTCGACGACCGCCGGCCCGGCGACGCGTGCGCCGGCGTGCAGCCCGGGGCCGTCGTAGATCGGCGTCTCGGCCGCGGCGTCGTGCTCCTTCCAGAAGACGGCGCGGACGCCGGCGGGCGCCGGCGCGGCCTGCGCCGCGGCGGGCGGGCGCCGCAGCGCGGGGGTTGCACCGGTCGAGCGCACCACCACACGCAGGGCCGTCAGCGTCACCCCGGCGGCCGCGTAGCCCGTGCCGGGCCCGAAGCGGTCGGCGTAGGCGCCCTCGAACGCGGCGATCAGGCGCTCGGCCCAGCCGTCGTCGACGGGTCCGGCCGGCAGCGGCGTCTCGACCTCGAACACCTGCAGCGCGTACTTCAGGTCGCCGGAGCGCTCCAGCTCGAACTCGCCCGCGCCGAGTCCGAGGAGCTCGGCGTAGCCGCGGGCCTGCCGCTCGAGCTGCGCGAGGTGCGCGCGCAGGGCCGCGAGGTCGAAGGGCGTCCCGAGGTACGTCGAGGCCTCGAAGCGGCGCTGCTGGTCGAGCAGCGCGCAGCCGCAGGCCGACCACACGGAGGCCGTCTCGCCCAGCGGGACGAGCACGCGCCTGACCCCGAGCCCGTGTGCGAACAGGCCGACGTGCGCCGCGCTGGCGCCGCCGTAGGCCCACAGCGAGAAGCGCCGCGGGTCGCGGCCCGACTGGATGGTGACGCGCCGCAGCAGATCCTCCATGCGGCGGTCGACGATCTCGACGATGCCGGCGGCGCAGCGCAGCGTGTCCAGCCCGATCTGCTCTCCCAGCGCCGCAATCGCCCGCCGCGCCGCCTCGACGTCGAGGCGCAGGCCGCCGGCCAGCGGGCGCTCCGGATTGAGCACCCCCAGCACCAGGTCCGCGTCGGTCACGGTCACCGCCGTTCCGCCGCGCCCGTAGCAGATCGGGCCGGGGTCCGCCCCCGCGCTGCGCGGGCCGACCCGCAGCACGCCGCTCTCGCGGTCGAGCCAGGCGACGCTGCCGCCCCCGGCGCCCACCGACTCGATGTCGACCTTGCGCAGGTGCGTCAGGTGGCGCTCGATGACGCTCTCGTTGCGGCGGCGCAGCACGCCCCCGGAGAATGCCCCCACGTCGAAGGTCGTGCCGCCCATGTCGGCCACGATCACGTCGGGGTCGCCCACGGCGGCGCCGGCCCTGGCGGCGCCGGCGATACCGCCCACCGGTCCGGACTGCAGCGTGCCGATCGGCAGCTCCCGCGCCGCGTCGGCCGGCAGCAGGCCGCCGTCGCACTGCGCCATCAGCAGCGGGCCCCGGTAGCCGCGCCGGCGCGCGCCGTCGGCGATGCGATCGATGTAGGCGCGCATCAGCGGGCCGATCTGCGCGTTCATGACGGTGGCCGTCGTGCGCTGGTAGGAGCCGATGCGGGGCGCCACCTCGTGGCTGCACGAGACGTACAGGTCCGGGAACCGCCGCTGCACGATCTCGCGCGTGCGGATCTCGTGCGCCGGGTTGGCGAAGCTCCACAGGAAGGCGATGGCGACCGCCTCGATCCCCTCGTCGGCGAACCCGTCGAGCGTCGCCTCGACGTCGTCCTCGCGCAGCGCGACCACCACGTCGCCGGCGTAGTCGACCCGCTCCGTGATCTCGAACACCTGCCGGCGGGGAACGATCGGCTCCGGGCGGCTGCTGATCGACCAGTCGAGCTGCTCCTCGATCGACGCGCCGAGCGCCCGTCCCATGTCGTTCATGATGCGTATCGCGTCGGGATGGCCCCGGGTGGTGAGCAGGGCGACGCGTGCGACCCGGCCGGTGACCAGCGCGTTGGTCCCGGCCGTCGTGCCGTGCGCCAGCTTGGCGGCCGACGCGAGGACGCGCGCCGCATCCAGGCCGAGCGACCCCGCGGCAGCGTCGATCGAGGCGAAGAAGCCGCGCGCCAGGTCGGCCGGCGCCGTGGGCACCTTGCCCGTCGCGATCCCGCCGTCGGCATCGATGATCGCGCAGTCGGTGAAGGTGCCGCCGATGTCGACGCCGACCAGGTAGCGGCCCTCGGCGTTCATGGCGGGGCATTCTCGCAGAGTGGGTCGGGGCGGTTCAACCCGGGCGCCGGGTGGCGCACCGGGGGCGCCTTGGGATACAAAGGGCTTGCGATTCCCAGGAAGTGCGAGATCCGGGTTCTCGGGAAAGGAAGCGAGGCATGCGAGCGAACGCATCGATTTGCGCGGCCGTCGTCACGGTGCTGTGGGTGGCGGGCGGGCCGCAGGCCGGCTCGGGCCGGGCGCACGAGCCGGGGTCCGCATCGCAGGCGGCCGCCGGCCAGCGCGGCGGCGTCACCGCGGAGCAGTTCGATCGCTGGATGATGGAGCTGTCGAACTGGGGGCGGTGGGGCGACGACGACGAGCTCGGCACGCTCAATCTCATCACGCCGGCGAAGCGCGTGCAGGCCGCGGCGCTGGTGACCGAGGGCGTCACCGTGTCGCTCTCGCGCAGCCTGGCGCTCGGCGAGCGCGTCACGTTCCAGCGCGGCTTCGAGAACGAGTTCGCCATCGGCGCGCAGGACTTCGGCGAGCGCATGGCGTGGATCGAGGAGCAGCACCGCATCGGGTATCACGCCAGCCCGCTGACCCACCTGGACGCGCTCTGCCACATCGCGTGGGACGGCCTGACCTACAACGGCCGCCGGTTCGACGAGACGGCGACCGCCGGCGGCGGCTGCACGCACAACGGGGTCGCCCCGCTGAAGGACGGCATCGTCACGCGCGGCATCCTCATCGACCTGCCCGGCGCCGGCAACGTCGGGATCGACGACATCGAGGCCTGGGAACGCGAGTCCGGCGTCGCGATCGAGTCCGGCGACGCCCTGCTGCTGCGGACCGCCGGCCCGGGCGGCTTCGACAGCTCGCTCATGCCGTTTCTCCGGGAGCGCGACGTGGCGCTGATCGGCGCCGACGCGGGCGTCGACGGCGATCCGGTCGAGGGGCGCGCCACGCTGCCGATGCACGTGTTCACGCTGGTGGCGCTCGGGATGCCGCTGCTCGACGGGGTCGATCTCGACGCGCTGGCCGAGGCCGCGGCAATGGCGAATCGCTGGGAGTTCATGCTCGCTGTCACGCCGCTGCCGGTCGACAACGGGGCCGGCTCGGCGGTCAATCCGGTAGCGATTTTCTGACGCGACCTCCGGGACGCGATCCGACGCCGGGGGGAGCACCGCCCGCCGCGGCCGCCCGCCCGGTTTCCAACCGGCCTCGCGACGTGCTATAAGCGTCTCCCAGCGGCGCGGGGCGTTTGGGGTCCCCGCCAGCGGACGCCGGGGGCTTGGGGCGCAGCCCCATCTGAATTGAAGCCCGATGGAGACCGAGACGTACATCCGACCGTCACGCGAGGCGGCGCTGGATCTGGCGCGGGCGCCCGACCTGCCGGCGCTCATGCAGCGCGCGGCCGAGCTGCGGGACGCCGGGTTCGGCGGCGCCGTCAGCTACTCGCGCAAGGTGTTCATCCCGCTCACGAAGCTGTGCCGGGACGTGTGCCACTACTGCACGTTCGCCCAGCCGCCGCGGCCCGGCGAGCGGGCCTACATGACGCTGGACGAGGTGGTCGACGTGGCGCGGCGGGGCGCCGCGGCCGGCTGCCGCGAGGCGCTGTTCACGCTGGGCGACAAGCCGGAGCTCCGTTACCCGCAGGCCCGCGCCGAGCTGGACGCCCTGGGGCATCCCACCACGGTGTCGTACCTGGCGGCCGCCGCGCGCGCCGTCCTCGACGCCACCGGCCTGCTGCCGCACGCCAACCCCGGCGTCGTCACGCGCGCCGAGCTGCTCGCGCTGCGGGAGGTGTGCCCGTCGCAGGGGCTGATGCTCGAGAGCGCGTCCCGGCGCCTGCTCGCGCCCGGCCAGGCGCATCACGGCTCGCCCGACAAGGAACCGGACGTGCGCCTGGAGACGATCCGGCTGGCCGGAGAGCTCGCGGTGCCCTTCACGTCCGGCATCCTGATCGGGATCGGGGAGACGCGGGAGGAACGCCTCGCCGCGCTGCTCGCGTTGCGGGAGCTGCACGACGCGCACGGGCACCTGCAGGAGATCATCATCCAGAACTTCCGGGCCAAGCCGGGCACGCGGATGGCGGAGGCGCCGGACCCGACGCTCGCGGACCTGCAGTGGACCATCGCGTGCGCCCGGCTCATCTTCGGCCCCGGCATGGCGATTCAGGCGCCGCCCAACCTGACGCCGGACACCTTCGGCAGCCTGATCCGGGCGGGCATCAACGACTGGGGCGGCGTGTCGCCGGTCACGCCCGACCACGTCAATCCCGAGGCCCCCTGGCCGCACCTCGACCGGCTCGCCCGCGCGACCGCGCGCGAGGGCAAGGCGCTCACCGAGCGGCTCACGGTCTACCCGGCCTACGTGGAGCGCCTCGACGCCTGGGTGGCGGAGCCGCTCCGGCCCGCGGTCCGGCAGGCGTCCGACGCGGAGGGATTCGCGCGCGAGAGCGCGTGGTCGCCGGGCGACCGCGACGCGGTGCTGCCGGCGGAGCTGCTGCGCCGCCTCGACGACGCGGCCGCTCCGCGCCCGGCCCCGCGGATCGCGGCGCTGTGCGCCCGGGCGTCGCGCGGCGACGCGCTCGACGAGGGGGAGATCGCCGAGCTCTTCGCGGCCCGCGGCGAGGATCTGGCGGCGGTGCTGCGCGCGGCCGACGCCCTGCGGCGCGAGGTCAACGGCGACGAGGTCACCTACGTCGTCAATCGCAACATCAACTACACCAACGTCTGCTATTTCAAGTGCCAGTTCTGCGCGTTCTCGAAGGGCAAGCTCAGCGAGAACCTGCGGGGGGCGCCCTACGACCTCGAACTGGCGGAAATCGCGCGCCGCAGCGTGGAGGCCTGGGAGCGCGGGGCTACCGAGGTGTGCATGCAGGGCGGCATCCACCCCGAGTACACCGGCGCCACGTACCTGGACATCTGCCGCGCGGTGAAGGACGCCGTGCCCGAGATCCACGTGCACGCGTTCTCGCCGCTGGAGGTCTGGCAGGGCGCCGCCACGCTGGACCTGCCGCTCGAGCCGTTCCTGAGGCGGCTGCAGGCCGCGGGGCTCGGCACGCTGCCGGGAACGGCGGCCGAGGTGCTGCACGACGAGGTTCGCCGGGAGCTGTGCCCCGACAAGCTGACGGCCGGCCAGTGGCTGGAGGTGATGGAGACGGCCCATCGCGTCGGCTTCCGGACGACCGCGACCATCATGTACGGCCACATCGACCGCCCGCGGCACTGGGCGCGGCATCTCGCGAGCGTCCGCGCGCTGCAGGCGCGCACGGGCGGCTTCACCGAGTTCGTGCCGCTGCCGTTCGTGCACATGGAGGCGCCCATCTATCTCAAGGGGCGGGCCCGCCGCGGCCCGACGTTCCGCGAGTCGCTGCTCATGCACGCGGTCGCGCGTCTGGCGCTGCACCCGCTCGTGCCCAACATCCAGGCGTCGTGGGTGAAGCTGGGGCCCCGCGGCGTGCGCGCCTGCCTGCAGGCCGGGGTGAACGACCTGGGCGGCACGCTGATGAACGAGAGCATCACGCGGGCCGCCGGCGCGAGCTTCGGGCAGGAGCTGCCGCCGGCCCGCATGGAGGCGCTCATCGGCGCCGCGGGGCGCGTCCCGAGGCAGCGCTCCACCACGTACGGGACGCCGTCCGAGCAGCAGGTGGCGCGCTCGTTCGACGCCGCGGATCTGCGTCCCATCGTGCAGACGCCGAGTCCCGCCTGGGCGCGGTCGAGCGCACGCGAGACGCTGGTCAAGCCGGGGCTCGAGGCAGCCGCCGGAGGCGGCCCCGCGGCCGGGAACGCGACGACACGGAGGGAGGCGAACCGATGACGGACGGAGCAGCTCGAGGCCTGCAGGGGAAGCAGCTTCAACGCGCGCTGCTGAGCGCGGCGGCCGTCGTCCTGGTCCTGCTGGTGGGCGGGTTCCTGGCCTGGTCGGCCACCTGTCCCTGCGACTACACGCCGGGAGGCTGGCTGTTCGGCGACGAGCGGGAGGAGCCGGTCAGCGACTGGACCTTCGCGAACCAGGTGACCCTGTGCCAGATTCAGGTCCGCGCCGGCGTGCTGCCGCACGCCATCAACCTGAACTGCTTCGCCACGCGCGCGGGCGACCTGTACCTGAGCTGCTCGAACTGCGACGGCAAGCGCTGGTCCGGCATCGCGGTGAACGACGGTTGGGCCAGGCTGCGGCTCGACGGCGCCGTGTACCCGGTCATGTTGACGCGCGTCCTCGATCCGGGTGAGCTCGACCGGGTCTGGAGCGCCCGGCTCGACAAGCTGCACTCGCTCGCGGCGCCGGCCAACCCGCCCGCGCCGCTCGGCTCGCCGCGGCCGGATGGCTGGTGGTCGTTCCGCGTCGTGTCGCGCGGCAGCTAGAATTTGGACGGGGCTGCGCCCCGCACCCCCGGCGACGTTAGCGGGGACCCCGTGAGCCCCGCGCCGCGCCGCCGAGGCGCGCCGTGCGCGCCTTTTGGCGGAATCTGGGCCGTTCTGCGGTGGGGATTCCGGGCTGACTGGATGCGATTCGTCACGCGCAGAGCGGTGCTGCGGGCCGGCGCGGCCCTCGTCATGGGACGCCCGGCGCTCGCACGTGCGCGGGAGGACCTGCCGCGCGCCTTCGTGGGCACCTTCACGGACGCCCTCGGCGCGGAGGTGCCGGCGTACTTCCGGGCGCGGCCGGGCGGCGAGCGGAGCCGCGGGCTCTACACCTTCACCTTCGATCCGGCGACCGGCCGCGCCGGCGGCGTCTCGCTCGCGGCCGAGGTGAGCAACCCGTTCAATCTGACCGTGCACCCCCACCGGCGCGTGCTGTACGCGTGCCGCTGGCCGACGCAGATCGACGGGCAGAACCTCATCACCGCCTTCGCCGTCGAGGGCGCCCGGCTGCGCGAGCTGAACACCGTGCGCAGCGGAGGCGGCGGGCCGACGGTGGGCGTGGTCGATGGCACGGGCCGCAACCTGCTCACGACCAACTTCGTCACGAGCAGCATCGTGTGCTTCCGCCTGCGGCCGGATGGCTCGCTCGCGGCGCGCAGCGCGTTGATCGGCAGCGCGCCGGGGGAGGCCGTCACGGGGACGCCGCCGGCCGGAGACGACGCGCCCCGCGGCCCGCACGCCATCGTCCTGTCCGAGACCGAGCGCTATGCCATCGTCCCGGAGATCGTGGCGAACCGCTGCCGCGTGCTGCGCTTCGATGCCGAGCGGGGCGCGCTGGAGACGCATCGGCTGGCGGCCGACACCCCCGGCGCCGGACCGCGGCACCTGGTCTGGCACCCCGGTGGCCGCTACCTGTACACCGCGGGGGAGACCGGGTCGTCGATCTCCGCGTGGCGCTGGGACGAGACGGCGGGTGATCTCGAGGCGTTTCAGAGCGTCACCACGTTGCCGGCGGGCTTCACCGGCCGCAACACGCCGGCCGACATCGCCATGCATCCCGGCGGCGGCTTCGTCTACGTCACGAATCGCGGCGCCGGCACGCTGGCGGGCTTTCGTATCGACCCTGCCGACGGACGCCTGAGCGCCATCGCGCCGGCCGACATCGGCTCGCCCTCGTCCTGGAGCATGGTGTTCGACCCGAGTGGCGCCTGGGCACTGGCCGCGGCGCAGATGGGCGACGAGGTGGTCGTGTACGCGGTTGACCGGGATACCGGACGGCTGCGGCCGACCGGCCAGACGCTCGCGGTCGCCTCGCCCTCGTGCGTGCGCTGGGCTTGATGAGACATCCGGCGCGGGCGATCCGCGATAAAATGTTCCGGTACGCGATGGCCGCCTGCGGGTTGCTGCCTGCCCTCGCGCGGCCGGACTGGATCGACTCCTCATGAGATTGCGCGGCGCCTTCTGGAAAGAGGTCATGGCGAGCCTCGCCAAGGCGCGCGGCGGGCTCAGGGGCCGGCGAACCGGAAGACCCGGGCCTGACGAGGACATCCGCGACGTCTGCCGCACGCTGCTCCGCACGCGGGGGGAGGCGTCGGTCGTCGCGCTCGCGCGCCGCGCCCTGGACGCGTTCCGCCGGCTCGACGCCGACGGCCGCCGGGCGTTCTTCGAGTTCCTGGCCCACGATCTGGGTCCGGAGCCGGCCACCCTCGAGTCGGCCATCGACGGCTACCGCGCGGCGCCCGGGCCGGAGACGGTGACGGCGCTCGCCCGCGCGGCGGATCCGCCGCGCCGCGAGCTGCTCGGCCTCTTCAACACCTCGCCGAACGGCATGTCCGATCTGCTCGCCATGCGCGAGGTCCTGCTCGACCTGCTGCCGGCGCATCCCGAGCTCAAGCCGCTCGACGACGACTTCCTCTACCTGCTGCGGGCCTGGTTCAATCGCGGGTTCCTCGAGCTGCGCCGCATCGACTGGCGCACGCCGGCCCTGGTGCTGGAGAAGATCGTGACGTACGAGGCGGTCCACGAGATTCTCGACTGGGAGGATCTGCAGCGCCGTCTCGAGGCAGACCGGCGCTGCTTCGGCTTTTTCCATCCGTCGCTGCCGGACGAGCCGCTCATCTTCGTCGAGGTGGCCCTCTGCAAGGGGCTCGCGGGCTCGGTGCAGGATCTGATCTTCGGCGCGGTGGAGCCCGATCCCGAGGCGGATACCGCGGTCTTCTACTCCATCAGCAACTGCCAGCGCGGCCTCGTCGGCATATCGTTCGGCAACTTCCTCATCAAGCAGGTGGTCTACGAGCTGGCGGCGGAAATGCCGGGACTGCGCACGTTCGCCACCCTGTCGCCCATCCCCGGCTTCCGCAAGTGGCTGAGCGCGGCGATGCGCGAGAATCAGCTTGCCGACGAAGGGGATCTGGGCGATGTCGAGGATCCCGGTTGGCCGGCCGACCACGGGCCTGCAGAGGATGCGGAGCCGCGCCTGCTGCGCCTCTGCGCGCGCTATCTCCTGCACGCCAAGCGCGGGCGCCGGCCGCTCGACCCGGTCGCCCGCTTTCATCTGCGCAACGGCGCGCGCCTCGAGCGGATCAACTGGATGGGGGATCCGTCTCCGTCGGGCCTCCAGCAGTCGGCCGGCATGATGGTGAACTACGTGTACGACGAGGCGGACGTGGTGGCCAACCACGAGGCGTTCGTCAACGAGGGCCGCATCGTGCATGCCCGCGCCGTCGGGGAGCTGGCGGGCAAGCCCGGCGACAAGCGGCCGGCTCGCCGCAGGTCCCGCCGCAAGGCCCGGCTGCCCCGCGTCCCGGCAACGCTGCCGTCGCCGGCCGTGGGCGGGGCTCCGGCTCGCCGCTAGCGCGGCGGCAGGCTGCTGGATGCCGTTCCCCTGTTCGACGCCGCCCCCATGAATCTCCCCGCCATGTCCTGGTTCCAGTGGCTGGTCGTCGCGCTGGTCCTCGGATTGGCCGGCGTGCTGGCCTACGTCAACCTGATCGGCAATCCGCGGGTCGTCCGGGAGCTCACGGCGCACCCGCAGGGCGAGCGCGCCGGCCTCGTCATGCTGCTGCGGCTGCCGGGCGGCCGTGTGCTGCCGGTGAACTACCGGCGCGAGGGCAATCTGGTGTTCGTCGGCGCCGACGGCCCCTGGTGGCGCGCCCTGGGCCGGGGCGGAGCGCCCGTCACCGTGACGATCCGCGGCGAGACGCTGTCGGGCCGGGCGCGGGTGGTGTTCGACGATCCCGACTACAAGCGAGAGGTGTTCGAGCGTCTGCGGCCCGACGTGCCGCGGTGGCTGCCGGGCTGGCTGGACGCCCACCTGGTGGTCATCGAGCTCGACTAAAATCAGATGGGGCTGCGCCCCAAGCCCCCGGCGTCCGCTTGCGGGGACCCCTTCGCCCCGCGCCGCTACCGCCGAGCCGCGCCGTGCGCGGCTTGGGGCCACCGCGACGAGCGCTCGGGTGGCCCCCGCGGACTCAGCCTGTCTGCGTCGGCTGGGTCGCGGCCGTCTACCATGCCGCGCGCGCCGCGCTTGACAATGGCGGCCGGGCGTCCAGAATGGGAGTGCTGGACGAGGGGGCTTGTCCCGGGGCGCGGGACGGCCCCGGACCGCGGAGGAAGCAACTGATGACGACTGGATACTACCGGCAGGTGGCAACGGCTGGCATGGTCCTGGCGCTCTGCATCGCCGGCCACGCCTCGGCGAACCCGCCGGACTGGGCGCCCGGACCGGCCTCCTGGCAGGATGATCTGACGCCGATCACGGCCGCCGATTGGAACTACGACCGCGCCGAGCACCTGCTCGGCAGGGCGGGCTTCAGCGGCACGCCGGAGGATATCGAGCGGCTGGCGGCGATGACGCCCGGGGAGGCGGTCCGCTCGCTCGTCTACTACGACGACATCCCCAACGACCACCTGCAGCCGTTCGAGCACTCGGGGTTCTGGGACGAGACGCTGGCGCACTTCCCGCCCAGCCGCCCGGCGGCCACCGACCTGGCGCTGGCGCGCGGCGCGAGCATGGGCGTGCGGGTCAAGCCCGAGTCCGTCAACCGCCACATGCAGCCCGTCTCGGACCGCTTCTTCTACTGGCTGCGCGCCACGCAGCTCGAGACCCGCCGGGTCGCCTACTGGTGGGCCGAGCGCATGCTCGATACGAACCGGCCGCTCCAGGAGAAGATGGCGCTGTTCTGGCACGGGCACTTCGCGACGGCGGAGAACAAGGTCCGCGACTACCGCAAGATGCTGCTGCAGATCGAGACCTTCCAGCGTCATGCCACGGGCAACTTCGGCGACCTGGCCATCGCGGTGGCGCAGGACCCGGCGATGCTCTACTACCTCGACGCCGGGGTGAACGTGAAGGGCGCGGCCAACGAGAACTTCGCCCGCGAGGTGATGGAGCTGTTCACGATGGGCGTGGGCAACTACTCGGAGATGGACGTGCGCGAGGCGGCGCGGGCCTTCACCGGTTGGAACTTCGAGAACCTCGACTTCGTGGTGCACCCGGCGCTGCACGACGACGAGGAGAAGACGTTTCTGGGGCGCACGGGCAACTTCGACGGCGTGGACGTGCTCGAGATCATCCTCGAGCAGGACGTGACGGCGGAGTACATCGCGGCGAAGATCTACCGCTTCTTCGTGCGCGAGGAGGTCTCGCCGGCGCTGCAGTCGAAGCTGGGGACGATTCTCCGGGACAACAACTACGAGCTGCGGCCGCTGCTGGCGGCCATCTTTGGCTCGCGGGACTTCTACAGCGCGGCGAGCTACGGGGCGCACATCAAGGGTCCGGTCGAGCACGTGATCACGCTGCTCAAGCACCTGGGCGCGGAGGACGTGCCGGGGGTGCCGGACTTCAACCAGACGACGATTGCGCTGGGGCAGCACCTGCTGAATCCGCCGTCGGTGGCGGGCTGGGCGCAGGGCCGCTCGTGGATCACGCCCGCGCTGATTCAGGAGCGGGGCAACGTCGCTTTCGACTTCCTGTTCCCCAACGTCATCGACTTCTACGATCCCAATTTCCTGACGCGCAGCGGGGACGGCATCGTGGGCGAGCGCCTGCGCGACGGCTATGCCTTCAGCTCGGCGATCGCCCTCGACGATCCGGGCCGGATGACGGCGTTCGATCTGGCCGCCACGGAGCGGGACGAGCTGTTCAACACGCGCGTCTCGGGCTACCGCGCCTGGGCGCAGGCCATGCAGAAGCTGATCCCGACGCCGCGCGGCGCCGCCCGCGTCGACCTGACGCGGATGATCCTGGACTCGGGCGCGGAAACGACCGCCGAGGCGGTGGACTACCTGCTGGCGCGGTTCCTGCGGATGCCCGCATCGGCCGACGTGCGCGAGGCGCTGGTGGCGTTCCTGGACGCCGAGCTGGGCACGCCGGACATCGCCCGCGCCCGCACGTACCTGGAGGATCCCCTGCGCATGGTGGCGCACCTCATCATGAGCACGCCGGAGTATCAGATCGACTGACGTCCGGCCCGCGCGTACCCGGGAGGCCCCGATGCAGCTCAATCGCCGCCAGTTCGTCTACGCAGCCGCCGGCGCGGCGCTGTTCGGCCGCGCGCCGCGCGCGCTCCAGGCGCCCTACGACCTGATCGTGAAGGGCGGGCGCGTCGTCGACCCGTCGCTGCGCATCAACGCCGTCCGCGACGTGGCAATCGCCGGCGGCCGCATCGCCGCGGTCGAGAGCGACATCCCGGCCGGCGGCGCCGACGTGATCGATGCGCGCGGCCGGTTCGTCGTGCCGGGCCTGCTCGACGTCCACGCGCACTACGCCCGGGACGCGGAGGGGCCGACGGTGGCGCTCGAGGACGGCGTGACCGCCTGGGTCGACGCCGGCTCGGCGGGCGCGGACGGCCTCGCCGAACCGGTCGCCATTGCGCGCGCGGCGCCGCAATCGGCGCGCGTGCTCATCAACATCGGGCGCGCCGGCATCCTGCGCGAGGGCGACACGATGGACCTCGACCTGGCCGACGTGGACGCCGCGCAGAACGCCGTCGCGCGCCACCGCGACTTCGTCGTCGGGGTCAAGGCGCGGCTGTCGCGCAACGTCGCCGCCGACGACGTCGAGGTGCTGCGCCGGGCGCAGGAGGTGGCCTCGTCCTTCGATCTGCCGGTGATGATCCACATGGGCCAGACCGCCTCGCCGCTGTCCAGGCTGCTCGATCTGCTCAAGCCGGGGGACATCGTCACCCACATGTTCGCGCCGCCGCCGAACGCCATCGTCGACGGCGCCGGGCACATCCTGCCGGACGTGCTCGCGGCCCGCCGCCGGGGCGTGTGGTTCGATGTCGCCAACGGGCGCACCGGCCACCTGCGCTGGGACACTTTCGACAGCGTCATGCGGGCCGGCTTCTGGCCCGACACGATCTCGACGGACGGCAACGCCGCGAGCCGGGGGGTGCCGGGGGTCGTCGATCTGCCCAACGTCATGTCGAAGTTCCTCGACGCCGGGATGACGCTGGACGACGTGGTCGCCTGCGTGACCGTCAACGCGGCGCGGGTCTTCCCGCACCTCAACGATCGCGGGACGCTGCACGTGGGGGCGCCCGCCGACCTCGCGCTGCTCGAGCTGCGCGTGGGCGCCTTCGACTTCGTCGACAACTACGAGAACCTGCGGGCCGGCGGTCGGCGGCTCTTCCCGAGAGGAACCGTCCTCGGCGGCCGCTGGATTCCGCGCGCTTGAGCGGTCAGGGGCCGGCGGGGCGCGCGCCGCAGAGGCGCGCCGAGGTCGCCAGCGAGCCGCGCGCCAGCCGGGCGGCGCCCCGGTAGTAGTCGGTTTCGGCGTGCGCGTCGACGAGGGCGAGGCAGGCGGGCGCCCACGCCAGCAGGTGGTCCCGCAGGAAGTCGCGCTGGGCCTGCAGGCACCGCTCGAGCTGCTCGCCGTCACCCCCGCGGGCGGCCTCGACCGCCCGCTCCGACAGCGCGGCCAGGAAGTCCAGCTCGAGGGCGAGGTGGTCGTCCGGCTCGCGGTGGAGCGCGGGGGCCTGCACGCCGAACGCCTCGTACAACGCCCGCACCTGCAGGGTCGACTCCTGGAAGGTCAGCTTCGTCCTGCTGCGGTGAACCGATTCCCAGGGCGGGGCCAGCATCTCGCCGGGTCCCACGAAGAGTCGGTTGAAGTCCCACGTGAGCGCGCCGAGCTGCGCCGGGTCCCAGCGTTCGCAGTACGCCGCGAGCAGCGTCAGCCCGGCGGCCGTCTCCTCGTCGTCCGACGGCAGCGGCCAGGCCTCGAACAGGCGGCCTGCGGCCAGCGTGGCCAGCCACTCCGCGCCTGGGGGCGCGTGGAAGCAGCGCCCGAGGAAGTGGTAGACGAGGGCCTGCGGCTGCTGGAGGCGTTGCCACGCCGCGCGGTCGATGGGTTCGTCGCCCGCGCGGGGCGCGGTCAAATGCCGACCCTCACCTGCATGGCGTAGAACAGGAAGCGCCCGCACAGCTCCGACACGAGGACCGTCGAGAAGGACACGCAGGTGAGTGCGGCAACCAGCGGCCGGCGCGCCGGCCGGGCGGAGGCGCTGGCGACCCACGCCAGGGCGGCGGCGGCCACGCCGAGCAGCGCCAGCCGCAACAGCAGAATGCCGCCGTAGTCCTCGGTGAGCCGCTGCGCGCTCGCCGCAGCGGCCGGCGACCCGTCGGCGGCCAACGCGGTCAGGTGCAGCGGCAGGACGACCAGCTCGGCCGCCAGCGCGACGAGGCCGGCCAGCGCCAGGCCGCGAACGGTCGTCCAGGGCGGGGCGCCGGGTCGAGACCCCGGGTCGGCCGCCGGCGGCAGCCTCCCGGCGACGGCCCCGACGGTCACGCCGAGAATGCCGAGGCGCAGCGCCGTGCCCCCGAACGCGGCGGGCGTCGCGAAGCTGTTCCACGCCGGCTGGGCCGGCAGCAGGTAGATTGCCGTCTGGCAGTAGAGAAACGTCAGGCCCGCGAGCGCGGCGAGGCCGCTCAGCCAGGGCCGGGCGCGCGGGTTGCCTCCGGCCGGCCGCTCCAGCGCCACCAGAGCGGCCAGGAGGGCCGCGAACAGGCTGCCGAAGACGATCTCCCGGCTCAGCCACGAGGACGAGAAGTTCACGACGGCGCGCGCCGCCTGGAGCGGCGTGGAGAGGTGAAAGAGCGCGGCGAACAGCCCGGCCGACAGCACAATCAGCACCGCCAGCAGCGGCACGAACAGGGCGCCGCCGCTCGCGGCGGCGCCGCGCCGGGCCGCCAGGCGCCGCAGGACCAGCAGCGTGAGGAACGCACCCACCGCGGCCTGAGACAGGAGCGTGAAGACCACGAGCGACCAGTCGCGCGTCTCCATGCCGGGCGCGGTCAGGAGCGGATGAGCTTGAGCGGGATGAAGCGTATGGCCGGCTTGGTGATGTCGGCGTCGGGCAGCGGTCCGAACTGATCCGTGGCGCCCTGCTTCGCGGCCACCTCGTCGAGCGTGCCCCACTGCAGCGCCTTGGTCGGGCACGCCTCCGCGCAGGCGGGCCCCCCGGTGCCGGCGTCGATGCGGTGCGAGCAGAAGTTGCACTTCTCCATCTTGCCGGTCTCTGCGCTGAACTGCGGCGCGTCGTACGGGCACGCCCAGGCGCAGAGACGGGCGCCGATGCACTTGCTCTGGTCGACGACGACGATGCCGTCGGGCCGCTTCGTGATGGCCCCCGACGGACAGGCCTCGGCGCAGACCGGCACCTCGCAGTGGTTGCACGACATCGAGACGTGGTACATGTACGGCCCGCCGTCCTCGTCGCCCTCCACCGTGCGCACCTTGCGCCAGCGCGGACCCATCTCCACCCCGTTCTCGACCTTGCACGCCACCTCGCACGTGCGGCAGCCGGTGCAGCGGTTGGCGTCGAAGAAGAACGCGACTTGCTGGCTCATGCGGCGTCTCCCGGCGCAACTTCCACCATCGACGAGTTCAGCGTGTGACCCAGCGAGATCGGCTCGTACTTGTCGGGGCTCAGGATGCTGGCGCTCTGCTTCTCGTCCACGGCGCCCCAGCCCGTGGTCACGCTCACCACGCCGCGCAGGATGCCGCGCGTCACCTGCGCCATCGCCTCGATCTCGCCACGGTCGTTGAAGACGCGGGTGCGGGCCCCGTCCTCGATGCCGCGGGGCCGCGCGTCGTCGGGATGGATCTGCAGCACCTGGCTGGCCCAGATCTCGGTCAGGAAGTCGTGGTGGTGGAAGCTCGAGTTGACGTGGTTGTGGTTCTTGCGGTTGATGAGCTGGAGCGGATAGCGCGCGGCCAGCCGCTCGTCCACCCACGGGGCCTCTACCGGGTGCCGGTACTCGAGCAGGGGCGCGAAGCCCTTGCGCTGCAGGTACAGCGAGAAGAGCTCGATGCGGCCCGACGGCGTGCCGAACTTCTTGTCGGCGAACGGAATCCACGGATCCGGCATCGGATTGACCGGGCCCTGCTCGAGCTGCTCGAGGGTCACCCCGGTCGGCTCGAGCACGTGGCGCAGGAGCTCGTCGTCCGGCTTGTCGAAGTCCTCGCCGAAGCCCAGGCGCTTGGCGAGCTCGGTCAGGATCCAGCGGTCGGAGCGCGATTCGAACAGCGGCTCGATCGCCTGCTCCATGAGCTGGATGTAGCGGCTGCGGATGCCGGCCAGCAGGTTGCGGGTCTCGAAGAGCGTCGTCACGGGCAGGACGAAGTCGGCGTAGCGCGCCGTGGTCGTCATGAAGATGTCCTGCACGACCATGAGATCGATGTTGTCGAGCCCGGCGATGATCTTCCGCGTGTTCGGGTACTGCGTCAGCACGCCGGCGCCGGCGACGTGGATGGCCCGGATCGGGTGCGGCTTGCGCTCGACCAGGTACTCGCCGAGCTTGGTGGCCGGAATGCCGGCGATGGGCTCGTTGCGCTGGACGGGCACCGGGTAGTTGATGTCCCCGCCCTGCCTGAGGTAGCCGCCGTTGTCGTTGACGCCGCCGCCGAGCACGCCGACGTTGCCGGTGAGCGAGGCCAGGTACAGGTGGCCGACCACCGTCAGCGTCCCGTTGTCGGTGCGCTGCGCGCCGGCCATGTTCTGGATGATGGCCGCCGGCTTCGTGGCCGCGAACTCCCGCGTCAACGGGGCCACGACCCCGGCCGGGGCGCCGGTGATGCGCTCGACGACGTCGGGCGTGTAGCGCGCCGCGACGGCGCGCAGCCACTCGAAGACCGGCTGATGGCGGACGCCGTCAATCTCGTAGCTCCCACGCAAGGCGGGCCGCACCCCCGGGGTGTCGGCCGGGACGGGGCGCCCGCCGCGCTCGTCCCAGACCACGAAGCTCCCGGGGCCGCTGCCCCCGCTGGTCAGGAGCTGCAGCTCCCGCAGGTCCACCGGCAGCGCGTTGCCGCCCGCAGGCCAGCGGTCGGCCGCCGCCGGCAGGTCGTAGCCGCGCTCGCCGAGCCGCACCAGGAACGGGGCGTTGGTGACGGTGCGCACGTAGTCGTCGTCGAACAGCTCCTCGTCGAGCAGCACCCTGACCATGCCCAGGGCGAGCGCGGCGTCCGTGCCCGGCCGGACCTGGATCCACTGATCCGAGAGGGCGGCCGTCTCGCTCAGCCGCGGATCGATCGTCACCAGCCGCGCGCCGTGCTCCTCCCGGGCCTGGAAGAGGTTCTTCATGTAGCCCTGGTTGGAGACGGCCGGGTTGTTGCCCCAGGCGAGGAAGAAGCGGCTGTGGACCCACTCGTCGCGGAACTCGGACCGCCCGCCGCCGAAGACGGCGTTGTAGCCCTCGGTGACCGAGGCGCAGCAGAGCTGCGAGATGATCGGCGTCGCTCCGCCGAAGCGGTTCCAGAAGGCCGAGTAGAGCCCGCGGACGCCCGTCGAGAGCGTCGACCAGTTGCCGGTGCCTCCGAAGGAGAGGAACGCCTGGTTGCCGTCCTCCTCGAGAATCCGCCGGTAGCGCTCGGCGATCGTGTCTAGGGCTTCCTCCCACTCGACCCGCTCCCAGCGGTCCTCGCCCCGGCCCCCGGCCCGGCGCATGGGGTACTTGAGGCGATGCGGGCTGTAGAGCTGGCGGATGCGGGAGATGCCGCGCGCGCAGGCGAGCACGTTGAAGTCGGGGTCGGCGGTCACCTTGACCAGGCGGCCGTCCTCGACGTGGGCGAGGAGCGCGCAGTGCAGGCACTCCGGCGTGTTCGCCGTGCGGAAGATCCGGCTGCCCGCGGCCGCGGCGGTCGCGACGCCCGCGGGCGCCCCGCCCGACGGATAGCCGGACAGCAGCAGGCCGCCGCCGCCGAGCGCGGTCGCGCCCCCGAGCAGGGCGGTCCACTTCAGGAAGCTTCGGCGCGACGCGTCGAAGGCAGCGGGCGAATCGGCGACATCACGCTTCGGTGGCATCGGCGCGACCTCGGTACCGGGAGTATAGTGCACCGCGCCGGCGGCTACTACCCGCGGCCGGCGGAAATTCGACCTGACGCGTCGCTTGCCGGCGGCCGAGCAGCTCGTCGGCGAACGCGCCGCGCGCCTGCCGATCGCGTCCATCGCGATCGTGTCGGTCGTGCGTGGGGCTGTGGCCGCAGCCGAGGCACTCGCGGGCCCGTTTCCATGTTGACGTCCACGCGAGCCGCCAAGCGCATATTGATGATGCCTCTTGTGATGCTATGATGCACAAAATGCGAACCACACTGACCATCGCCGACGACATCCTCCGGGAGATGAAGGCGCGCGCCCACGAGGCGGGCGTGTCGTTGACGCGTGTGGCAAACGATGTGCTGCGCCTCGGACTCGACCGCCGCGCCGGTCTGTCCCGCCCGCGCCGACGCTACCGGGAAGAGGTGGCCGATCTGGGCGAGCCGCGCGTGAATCTCGATCGCGCCCTGGCGCTCGCGGCGCAACTCGAAGACGAGGAAACGCTTCGCAAGCTCGAGCAGCGCAAGTGACGCTCGTCGATCTCAACGTCGTCCTCTACGCCATCAACACGGCAGCCGCGCATCACACCGAGGCGCGCGCGTGGTGGGAGTCCGCGCTCAACGGCGACGAGCCGGTCGGTCTCGCCTGGTCCGTCGTCACCGGGTTTCTGCGCCTGAGCACGCACGCCGCCGCCCTCCCGCGACCGCTCACCGTCGAGCAGGCGTGCGGGCGGGTCAAGCGCTGGCTCGGCCAGCCGCCGGTACGTCTGGTGCGGGAGACGGACGAGCATTGGCGTCATCTGGAACGGCTGCTCGCGGAGACCGGCACCGGCGGGAATCTCACTTCCGACGCCCATCTCGCGGCGCTCGCCATTTCTCGCGGCGCCACGCTCGTCTCGTTCGACAACGACTTCGCCCGGTTTCGAAACCTGCGCTGGATCAATCCGGGGCGCCGACGGTCGTGATCACCGGCTCGCGCGACGGTGACGCCCTCGGCTGCTACCCCGCAGGCGGCGGTCCGAGGTACTCGTCGGCGAACTCGCCGCGCGCCTCCCGAATGGCGGCGACGAGCTCGCGCTCGAAATCGTCCCGGCTCAACGCCTCCTCGAGCTCCAGCAGCGCGCCGTCCACGGCGATGCCGACGGACGCGCCGACGAGCACTCCGCCGACAACGGCGCCCACCGCGGTTCCCGCGCCGGGCAGCAGCGATCCGATGGCCGCTCCGCCCGCGGCAGCGGCAGCCAGCTTGCCCGCCGCTGCCTTGAGCGGCGCCTGCGCGGCCAGCTTGAGGACCTGCTTGCCGAGCACCTTCGCGGTGACCTTCTGGACGATGATGAACGTCATGCCGCCTGCGGCGGCGGACCCGGCCCCCGCGGCGACCCCGGACGCGGCCAGCCGGTGCGCGGCCGGGATGACGTCCTGATGCAGAGACGGCTGGACGATGTCCTCCAGCGAGGCCGTCAGCGTCACGTCGAACGCGGCGTGCTCCGGATGCACCCGGTTCCGGTCGAGGATGTCGCGCACGGTCAGCTCGTACGCCGCACGCGCCTGCTCCTCGACGGACAACATCGTCTCGAACACGGCTTCCAGGCTCCCATACCACTTGTCCTGCCCGAACGTCTGGCGCGCTTTCTCGGTCAGGTAGTCCTCGAGGCGCCCCTGCAGCATCATGCCGATGCGGCCGTACTCGGCGGGCAGGCTGTAGTACCAGTCGAGGTATTCCGCGACGGCCTCGTCCTCGAGCCGCTCGAACGCGGCGTCCACCTCGCGCCGGAACCCTTCGGCGGCCGCACCTACCACGCCGAGGGCCGCGGCGCGTGCGCTCGCGAGCTCCGCCAGCGTCCCCGGCTGGTAGTAGCCGTCGTCGATGCGCTCGAACACGTGCCGAGCCACCTCGGTCGTCTCCTGCTCCACGCGCGCCCGGAAGCTCGCCGGATTCGGCGACCGCGCTACGTACTCGTCCAGGCGCGCCAACAGCGGGAAGTAGACGAAGCCGACCAGGAACGTGGCGACCGCCGCGACCGCGAAGACGTTCTCGAACGAGCGCGGCGCCAGGCGGGCCTGCGCGAAACCCGCCCGCGGGATCCGGAAGCAGGACAGGGCGAGACAGACGTTGTAGAAGATGGCGAGGTTGCCCGCGCCCGTCGCCAGCAGCGGCCACGGCGAGTCGACGTTGCCCAGGCGGCCCAGCGCGTAGGCCTCGAGGCCGTCGAAGTACGCGCCCCAGTGCAGCGCTTCCCGCACCAGCGCGCTTCCGGTCCAGGCGGCGGCGCTGCCGCGGTGGGCCTCGATGGCCTCGTCGAGCGATACGTGCCGCGGTACGTCGCCCCACTGAGCCAGCGCGCCGACGTACAGCAGGAGCATGAGCGCCGGGCAGGCCCGGCGCGACCACACCAGCGCCTCGGTGACGGCCGCGTCCGCGCGCAGCTCCGTCGCGAACACGCGGAGAAGGCCCGCGAAGACGAGCGCGAACATCGGAATCGTCGCCGCCAGAACGGCCCATTCCACCCCGCCGTAGACGTGGAACCGCAGCAGCAGCACGAACGACATCGCCAGCGCCCAGCCCGTCCAGAACAGCGTGCGGAGTAGCCGGCGGGACAGCAGGCCGTACAGCCAGCCCCGCCTCCGAAACAGCAGCAGCTTGAACTGCTTGCGCAACGTGCTCGCGTAGACCCCGGCCAGACAGATGGGCGCTCCCACCAGCAGCAGGCTCGCGCCGACGAGCACGATCTCCATGACCTGCGCGCTCGAAACGGCGTAGACCGCGGCGAGCCACGCGGAGGCCGACGCCAGGAACGGCAGGGCCGGGCAGGGCCAGGCGGACGCGTCGGCGGGCGAGTCCGGGGCGGGTCCGCGATCCGGGGTGGCGTGCCGCGACATGGTCGTCTCTCGTCTCCGCGAGCCCCGGACGCCGGCCGCGGGGCGGCTGCGCCGGTGTGTTCATGATGGCCCCGGGTGCCTCCCGTGACAAGGCAGCCGAGCCCCGTGTTTACGGCGCGGGTGTCCGACGCGCGGCGTCCTGGCCGGGGGCGCCCGCGAGGAGGGCGCCGTAGCCGTCCCGGAAGCTGCGGTGCTCGAAGGCGTAACCGCTGGAGACGAGGCGCGCGTTCCGGCAGCGCTTGCCGCCGGCCGCCGCGCCGGTGCCCGTTGGCGCGGGTGCCGGCAGGCCGAGACGCCCCGCGATCCAGCGCATGACCTCGCACTGCGTCGCCGGCTCGTGGTCCGCGCCCAGATACAGGGGCAGCGGACGTTCGAGCTGCAGGAGGTGGCGCAGAACGCCGGCGCAGTCGTCGCGGTGGATCCGGTTGGTGTAGGCCGGCGTGCACGGCTCGCCCGCGCGCACCCGCTCGATGACGCGCGTGCGGCCCGGGCCGTAGATGCCGGCGAGGCGCACCACCACGACCGCTGCCGCGCCGTCGCGGACCGCGGCCTCGCCCTCGAGCAGGATCCGCCCGTAGTCGTCGCCGCCGGTGGAGGAGTCCTCATCCACCCACTCGCCCGCGTGCTGCGCATAGACGCGCGTGCTCGATGTGTACAGCACCCGACCGGGCGCACCGGTCCGCGAGACGGCGCGCAGCAGGTTGCGGGGGCCGTCGACGTAGGCGCCGCGGTAGGCTTCGGGCGAGCGCCCGTCGGCCGCGGCGACGTAGCACACCGCGTCGAGCCGGTCCGGCACCGCGCGCAGGCTGTCGAGATCCTGCAGGTCCGCCGCGACCGGACGCACGCCGGCCGGCAGCAGGTGCACGCGGCGCCGCAGCCCGTACACCTCGTGCCCGTCCGCGAGCAGGCGCCGCGCCAGCTCGCCGCCGACGTCGCCGCACCCGGCGATCAGGACTCTCGACATCGGGTCCGGGTTCGCATGATGCATGATTTAGGATCGGTTGGAGCGATGAAGCGGGACCCGTTGATGGTGGCCGGGGCGATCGGCGGCGTTGTCGCCGCGATCGCCAGCCTGTGGAACGCCTACCAGTACTCGCGACTGGCCGGCATGGTCCAGCAGCTCAGCGATACGCTCCTCGCTCACATCAACGCGCCCGGCCTGCACTGACGTCGGGTTCAACTCCACGGTAGTCCGACGAGCGCGCTTTTCCCTACCTTGCGCACGTCGTCGGGCTGATTAAAAGTTGCATTTTGAATCAGCGGGTCGCGGAACGTCACGCTTCTCGCATCGAGCAACCGGTCGCTGGCGGGACGGGCTGCCATTACCAGCCCTGCCCTTTCCTGCATGCCCACCTGCATCGAGCGGCATGTGCGCGCAATCAGCAACGTCGGGGATCTCACCACGTTTCAGCGCGTCGCTGCGGCATCTCCCAGCCACCGGCCGGCTTCCTGGTTCGCCCGGGCCCGAGCCGCCGCTGTCGTGCGCGCGACGCCATTGTGCGGTATCGTGAGCCAGCATGCGCGGCCTGCTGCTCGCCGCTCTCATTCTCGCCGCCCCCGCGCCGGTGCTGGCGCAGGCGGCCGACCTGCCGCGCACGCCTTGGGGCGCGCCGGATCTGAGCGGCTACTGGGAGTACCGCAGCACGACGCCGCTGGAGCGGCCCGAGGCTCTGGCGGGGCGGGAAGTGCTCACGCCTGCCGAGGAGGCCCAGTACCTGGCCGGCCGCCACGCGGCCATCCGCCGCGAGCGCGACCTGCAGCTCAATGCCGACTGGTGGCAGCCCGGCGGGCTGACCGACGGCCGGACGTCGCTGATTGTCGATCCACCCGACGGCCGCCTGCCGCCGCGCACGCCGGCCGGGTGGGAGCGGGCGCGCACGCTCGGCATCGCCATCCGGTTGCGGTCGGCCGACGGCCCGGAGGACCGCGAGCGCTACGAGCGCTGCATCATGGGACGCACGGTCCCGCTGCTGGCCGTGTCGCCCAACCGGATCGCGCAGATCTTCCAGACGCGCGGCCACGTCGCCATCCTGCACGAGCAGAACTCCGACCTGCGCCTCATCCCGCTGGACGGCCGGCCGCGGCTTCCGGCGCGGATCCGCCAGTGGCAGGGCAGCTCCCGCGGCCGCTGGGAAGGCGACACGCTCGTCGTGGAGACGGCGGGCTTCAACGGCGAGTGGACGATCCGGGGCAGCGGGCCGAACGCCCGCTACGTCGAGCGCTTCCGGCTCGCCGCCGCCGATGCGCTGCACTACGAGTTCACGGCGCACGACCCCGCGTCGTTCACCCGGCCCTGGACCGTGATGTTCCCGATCACGCGCGCCGCCGGCCCCGTCTACGAGAACGCCTGCCACGAGGGGAACTACAGCCTGCCGCTCATCCTGAGCGGCGCTCGGGCCGAGGAACGCGGCCGGCCGTGACGCAAGCGGCGCGTGAAGGCCCTTGTTGCTGTCAGTCGACGCGAGTAGAGCGGTGGCACCTGGCGGCACCACGCCAGCCCCGCACGCGACCATGAGGGTGGTGACTGCTGCCCCGCACCACCTGCGAGCCCCACACCCGAAGCGGCACGTCCGTTTACTGACCGGTGAACGTCAGGATGTGGTCGACGACCTCGCGAAATCCCGTCGGTCGGGATCTCAGCGTGTAGACGAGCTGCCAGCCGCGCGCCCCCCATGTCGCGAGACGGCACGGCGGACCGCGGCCTCGTCACACGCTCGATGAGTGCGGCGTCGGCCACTATCTCGGCGCCAGCGCCTGCGGTGCGAGCCGCATCCGCGAAGCACTTCACGACGCTTGCCGAACCGGCATAGGCCGCCAGAAGGCAGGGCATAGCGGAACGGCTCCGCCCGCCGTCACCGACAGGCAACCGGGGCGCGCACAAGATCCGGACCGCTGACGGAGCGATCAAGAACGCGACATGCGAGGCGCCTACGGCGCCTCGGGCCGCCCGTCGCCCGCGCCGTCCCCGCACGGCCGCCACAGCACGCTGACGGCCCAGTCGACGTCGAGCCGCTCGCCGCGCCAGGCCGGCGTGGCCGTGTGCGGGCCGATGCGGATGCCCGCCCGGTCGAGCCGCGCCGTCACCGGCGCCAGCGGCGCGTCGGTTACCGCCGGTAGCGCCGGCGCCTCGGGCAGCGGCCGGCCGTCGGGCCGCAGGAAGCGCGCCTCACCCGCCGCGTCGAGCGCCACCCGGAACCCGTCCTCGTGCACGGCCCGGTGATGCCGCCGGCAGAGCAGCACGAGGTTGCCGAGCGCGGTCGCCCCGCCCTGCGCCCAGTGCTCGATGTGGTGCGCATCGCAGCGGGTTGCCGCGCACCCGGGGAAGCGGCAGTGCCGGTCGCGGGCCGCCAGTGCCCGGCGCAGGGCGGGCGAGATGGTGCGCGTGCGGCGGCCGACGTCCAGGACCTCGCCGGCCGGCCCGTGCCGCATGGTGACGGTCGCGGCGTCGCAGGCCAGCCGCCGGGCGGTCTCCGCGGAGACGTGGATGCCGCCCGCCTCGTCGAGGGCCGACTGGCCGCCGGCGGGGCCGGGGCAGGCGGTGCGGCGCCGCCGGGGCGGTCCGTCAACGTCGGGGAGGGGCCGGGACGGGCCGTCCGGCAACGCGGGGGACGCCTCGTCCACGGCCGGGGAAACCTCCCCCGCGCGCCGCGGGTACGTTCCCGCTGGAACGTACGGCGCTGGCGTCTCGGGGCTAGGGACCGCAGCGTCGCCGCCGTCGGCGGGCGATTCACTGCGCCGGCTGGCAGCCGCTCGGTCAACAGCGGCGCGATGGACGGCGGCGTCGTCGACGACGGCGGAGTCGCCAGGCTGGGGGACGGCCGCAGGGTCCTCGCCCTTCTCACCGTCGTCCGCCAGGGTGTCGGCGTCCACGTGCACGACCACCTGGTAGCGGTCGCCGGCCGTTCCCTTGTCGAGCCCGCCGGCCAAGGCGCACTCGGCCACCATCCCCAGCGCATCGGCCCGCCGCTGCGCGATGGTCGGGGCCATCGCGTCGGCGGCCTCCGCGGTCGCCGCGTCCGGCACTGCGGTGTCCGGCGCCGTCGCATCCGCTGCCGTCGCGTCCGGCGTCCTCGCGTCGGGGCCCGCCGCGTGCGGCTGCCCGTCACCCCCCGCTGCCGGCCGCGCCGTCCTCGCCCCCGCATCGAGCGCCGCGTCCAGCGCCCGCCGCAGCACGGCGCCCACCTCCGGCGTCAGCCTGCCGCGGACCACGACCATCCCGTCGTCGTCCACCCAGGTGTGGAGGGCGCGCGACTCGTGCCGCCGCCGGTCCTCCGCCTGCTCGGCCGCGCGGTCGACCCGGCGCCACGTGCGGACCACCTGCTCGACGTGCGCGGCGGTGCCGGCGAGGGCGACGTCGAGCAGCGCCTGCTCGGTGGCGGGGGTCGCCACGCGGGTGACGGCGCGCACCTTCGAGTAGGAGACGGCGCCGCGCCGCAGCGCCTCGCTCAGCCGCGGCAGCTTGGCCAGGGCGTGGGTCACGCGCACCTTCTCGCGGGCGGCGCCCGGCGCGAGGCCGATGCGCCAGCTCAGCCAGTGCGCGCAGGAGGCGAAGCTCTCCCAGCCGCCGCGCTCGTCGAAGTGCCGGATGAGGACGAGCAGCTCGTAGGTGGCGGCCTGGATGCGGGCGGCCAGGTCGGCTATCCGGTTGCCGAGCGCCTCGACGCCGGGCGCGGCCTCGTCGGCTCGCGCGGGCTGCGCGGCCGGGACGCCGGTCTCGGCAGTCGGCGCGGCCGGCGGGGCAGGCGAGACAGACGGAACGGGAACGGCGCGGGGCTCGACAGGCATGACTCCATCATAACCCCCTCTTTTTCAACGGCTTGTACGGCCTCAGGCGGGCCGATCGGGCCGCGGTGCGGCTGCGTTGTCTTCCCGGGCGCCGGCAGGCCCACAGCGGCCGGTCAGGGCTGTCCGAGCGGCATGCCTGAAGCCGGTCGGCATGCCAGACCGCCGGCCTCGAAACGGGCTGTCAACAGAAAAATACATGCGGGGCGAAAAAAGATCGCAAGCCACCCTCGGGCCGGCGTTGCCGATGCCTTCGCGGCAGCGTGGTCCTGGGCACACGGCCGCACGTGGCAGGCGGTCTGGCCGCGCAACGCGACGTGGTGGAGCGCATACTCGTCCCAGGATGCCGACGGAAACTACGTTGCCGTTTCCGGGCGTCCCGATCAGCGAATAATGAGAGGCCGCGCCCTGCCGAAGTCGGCAAGTCCATATCGATCACTGTCCTGACAGCCCGCGGAAAAAGTCCCCGCTGCATTCGAGCAGCCATGCATCCCGCCTGACTGCGTTGCTCCTCGGTCGAATATGCCCAATATGCTCCCTCGTCGCGCCTTGCCAGCCGGACGCTTGGCCGCTCTCGATGCGACGCGGGGTTTCACCACGGGCTGCTAACGCTGAACGAGGGCATCCGCCAGCGTTCCGCGCGGTAGACGTGCCACCCGCTCGGCGAGTCGTCGTCGATCACCAGCTCGAACACGGTCTCGGCCGGCTCGTCGCGGGTCACCTCCAGGATGCGCGCCCAGCGCCGGACCTCGGATTCCCCGTCGGCCGTGTCGACCGTTCGCGTCCGCCCGCCGTCGGTGATCAGCACGTTGCCGGTGGCCGGCAGCCAGTCCGCGTCGCTCAGGAACGACGAGTAGAAGCGCTCGCCGTCGGGCTGCGGGTAGACCCAGCGCTGCCGGACGCTCAGCGCCGCTTCGTCGACGTCGAACTCGACCGCCCGGCTGTACGACGCCGCGGGCGGCAGCGGCTCGTCGAAGGGCGTGGCGCGGTGGTTGCCGTTGTCGAACACGAGGATCGTGCCGTCGGGCGTGACCTCGACGCCGTGGCCGTGGTAGGACCATTCGAGGTCGCCGCGCGGCTCGAGGAGCCGGCCGCGCCACGGGTCCGACCAGCCCGCGTGCGGCGCCAGGATCCAGCGCGCCGCGCCGCTCCGGTCCAGCTTGACGAGGGCATCCTGGTGCCGCGCGGAGACGACGAACGTGTCGTCGCGCGCGTCGTACGCGAGGGCGTTCGCGTGCGTCCAGTCGGCGAGCTCGGCGCCGGGACGACCGAGTGCCCCGTAGGTGTCGCCCCAGAACGACGTGCCGAGCGAGTCGTAGCCGATGCGGTAGGGATCGAGCGCGTCGAGGAGCGACCATTGCCGCACGACGGTCCCGTCGGGTGCGAACTCCACGACGAGGTCGCCGACGACGTCCCGCGTCGCACGCGGGGCCGCGGGGTCCTCCTCGCTCGTGGGATAGTCGTCGAACGTGCGGACCTCGGAGCCCAGCGCCGCCAGGTTGCCCGAGGGCAGCACCAGCATGTCGTGGTGCAGCGAGTCGGTGTCGACCAGGATGCTGCCAGCGGGCGCGCGGGCGGCCAGGGCTCGTGGGTGCCAGCCGCGAACGACGTTGCCGAGGAGGTCGATCTCGACGAGCAGGGCCCAGATGCCGTCGACGTTCGCCATGTACAGCAGGTTGCCGCTGGCGAGCGGGACCGCGTTCGCGATGACGTGCCCGGCCCGGTAGTACCAGACGACGTCGCCCCGCGCGTCGACGGCGACCAGGAGGCCGAAGCTCGGGTCGCGGCCCGCCTCGCCCCACCGATAGACGTTGAACAGCGTCGCGCCCGGCTCCATCCGGTCGGGTCGGCTCGCGGTGACCTCGAGCGGCGGGAAGTCGTTCGGCAGCGGCTCGGTCTCGATGTTCAGCGCCGCCTCGGCCCGATTGCCCGCGGCGTCGGTGGCGATGAACGTGACCGCGTGCGTCCGCCCGGGCCGCAGGCCCGTGAGCGGCACGACATGCGAGGTTCGATAGCGGCCGTCCAGATCCCGCTGCTCGACCTGCCCGCCGCCCGCGATCTCGATCGCCAGGCGCGCCGGCTCGTCCGTCGATATCGCGATCCGCGCGCCGAGCGGCGCCTCGGGACGGGGCGCCTCCACGATCTCCAGCCGCTCGATCGCCGGCGGTCGCCGATCGGGCTGGGCCCAGGCCGTCGCGGCGAGCACGGCCATCCCGAGCGCCAGCATCACGCGGCGGGCGGCCGTGGCGCCCCGGATGTCTCCTCGCGTGTCCAGCAGTATTCGCAACTGTCGTCTCCGACCGGCATCGTATACCTCGACTCCCGGGCAGGTCCACAGGCTGCGCCCGCAAGGCGCGCACGGCGCGCCTCGGCGGGCGCGGCGCGGGGCAATGAGGGTCCCCGCAAGCGGCCGCCGGGGGTTCGGGGCGCAGCCCCGTCGGATGAATGCCGCGCACGGCGCGCCTCGGCGGGCGCGGCGCGGGGCAATGAGGGTCCCCGCAAGCGGCCGCCGGGGGTTCGGGGCGCAGCCCCGTCTGAAGGACGTCCAGCCCCGTTGGATTGAAGCCAGCTACCGCCGGCGCGCCCGGTGCGCCGCGGTGGCGCGATCGGCGATGGAGACGATCGTCGAGGCCACCAGCACGTAGCCCGAGGCGCGGGCGAGCGGTTCGAGCACGGCCGCCTGGCCCGGAACCACCTCGATCCGCGCGGCGGCGAGCACCACCAGCGGGACGAAGTAGCCGATGCCGTTCCAGCGCCCGATCGTGCTCATGCGCAGCCGCTTCTCGCGGTGCAGCCAGTAGGAGTCGGCCGCGTACTGGCTGAACGCGACTGCGATGAGCACCGGCAGCGCCGCCGGGACGCCGCCCGCGAGCGCGGCGCCCGTCAGTCCCGCGGTCACGAAAACGCAGTCCGTGGCGTGATCGAACAGTTGCCCGCCGGCCGAGGCCGTGCCCCGCCGCCGGGCGACGACGCCGTCGAGCCAGTCGCTGGCGATGGCTACCGCCAGCAGCGTGGCGACCAGGCCGGGGGCCAGCCAGTCCGGCCGGGCGAAGGCGGCCGCGAGCGGCAGCGCCAGCCCGAGCCGGACGCCCGTGAGCAGGTGGGCCATGCCCGTCGGCGGCGGCTACCCGAACAGCTCGCGCTGCGCCCGCGGCCAGAACGCCGCGCCGATGAGCGCGTTGAACAGGATGAAGAAGTTGTGCTGCACGAACCCGAACGCCGCCATTGGACCCTCGTTCTCGGGAAACAGGATGACCCAGAACGTGATGGCCGCCGCGCGCATCGGCGTCGGCACGGCGGCGGCGAAGAAGATGACCGGCAGGTAGCCGAGCAGTGCCAGGAAGGACGCCTCGACGCCGAACAGGTTGAGCGCGGTCGTGTAGACGGCCACGGCCGCCAGCAGCGCCGGCGAGCGCATCACGAGGAACAGCGCGTAGTGCTTGAGGTCGGCGCGGCGGAACGCGTGGAAGATCCGTCGCTCGCGCAGGTTGTTGCGCGGCAGGATCGCGCCGCGGAAGTAGAGCACCCAGACGGCGAACACCGGCACCGCGCCCGCGGCGAGCCAGGGCAGGAGCGCGAAGGCCGGGGGCAGCGCGGGGCCGCTGAAGGCGTAGCCCACCGTCGCCCAGAACAGCAGGTAGAACACCTCGCAGAACATCACGAACAGCATCACCGAGCCGACCTCCCAGCCCGGGACGCGGTCGCGCCGGTGCAGGTAGTAGGCCATCGCGCCCTTGCCGATCTGCTCGTTGAAGATCGAGATGATGTAGGCGCTGGCGCGGATGGGCAGGATGTCGCGGTAGCGGATCGGCGTGATGAACCAGTTGAGCGCCCGCGACACCACCAGCGTGTCGATGCAGAAGTAGAGCCCCGAGTAGGCGACCATCAGCACGACCCAGGACAGCCAGTCGACGTTGGCGAAGACGCCCGTCATGTAGTCGACGAGCGACAGGCCTTCCCGCGCCGCGGCGCCGTCGAGACGGTAGTACAGATAGGCGAAGCAGGCCGCGCCGAGGGCCAGGAAGCCGGCGCGGCCGGCCCGGCTGGGCGCCGGACGGACGGCGGCGGACGGCTCGTCGGAAACGGGGTGCTCGGTCGGTGGCACGGTCATGGTCCTCCCGCCGACTGCCGCAACCTGGCCAGCGTGTCGGACAACGGCGTCAGATCGATGCCCAGGTCGCCGTCGGCGTTGCGCGGCACCGCCTCGTCGGAGGTGATGACGTCGATCACCGCCGGCGTCAGGCCGCCGGTGCGGATCAGGCCCGCGAGACGCGCCCCGAGTCGCGCGAGCCAGACGGGCGTGGAGCGGATCGCGAGGTCGCGGCCCAGGAGGCGCGCCGTCTGCCGCAACAGCTCGCGCTGCGTGAGCAGGGTCGGTCCGACCAGCTCGTACGTCCGCGCGCCGGCGGACGGCTCCCGGCAGCAGCGCGCGACGGCCGCGCACAGGTCGTCGACGTCGAGCGGGCGCAGCCGGTGCGTCCCGCCGCCCAGCAGGCGGACCGCCGGGCGGGATGCGTCGCGCAGCAGCGCGCGTCCACCGGCCGTGTCGGGCCCCAGGAGCAGCGGGGTGCGGATGATCGTCGCCGCGACCCCGGCGCCGGCCACGAGGCGTTCCGCCTCCCCCTTGGAACGGAAGTAGCCGTTCGGCGAGTCCGGATCGGCTCCCAGCGAGCTGACGAACACGATGTGGCGCACCCCGGCGTCCCGGGCGGCCTCGACCAGCACCCGCGTCGTGTCGACATTGGCGCGCCGATAGTCGGACGCCCGGGTCTCGAACAGGATGCCGGCCAGATGCACGACGCAGTCGACGCCGCCCAGCGCCGCGCGCAGGCGGTCGGGCTGGTCGTAGCCGATCACGGCGGCCGCGATGCGCGGCGAACGCGGCAGGGCAGCCGCCGCCGCCTGGCGTCGCACCACGGCGACGACGCGCAATCCGCCGTCGCCGGCGAGCCGCGCCAGCAGCGCCTTGCCGACGGCGCTGTTGGCGCCGGTGACCGCTACCTGCCCGCTATCCACGTGCGCCGTTCATGTCGCGCGCCGGCCGCCCGCGAGGTCGCGTCGACCTCCGTCGGGAGCGCCGTGCGCGCGGGCCGTGCCCAGAGACGCCATCATACTGCCAAGCGGCGGGTCGGGTTCGATGGTTTCGGCCGCCTGCGGTATGATGGCGGTTGCTCGCGGCGGCGCCGCGGGCTCCCAGGAGGAGGAGATGATCAGCAAAGCTCTCGTCGTCGTACCGCTCACCTTCCTGTGCGCCGTGCTGGCGAGCGCCGCGGGCGCGCAGACGGCGTTCGATCCGCCGCGGCTGCCCGACGGCAGGCCCGACCTGCAGGGCGTGTGGGACTTCCGGACGCTGACGCCGCTCCAGAGGCCCGCGGACCAGGCCGACAGGGCGGTGCTGACCGACGAGGAGGTCAGCGAGATCGAAGCGCAGGCGGCGGCGCGCGACGCCGCGGCGAACGCGCCGACCGAGCGCGGGGACGAGATCCTGCCGGTGGGCGGCGACGTGGGCGCGTACAACGCGTTCTGGGTCGATCAGGGCGCCGGAGTGAGCGAGGGCCAGCGGACGTCGCTGATCGTGGATCCCCCCAACGGACGCCTGCCCGCGCTGCAGCCCGGGGTCGAGATGCAGCAGCTCTCGCTGGCCGAGGACGTGGGCGGCACCCTGCCGGTCCGCGTGCGCGCCGCCGGCATCGGCACCGACAGCCACGAGGACCGCGGCCTGGCAGAGCGCTGCCTGCTCGGCTTCAACTCCGGTCCGCCCATCGTGCCCGTGGGCTACAACCAGAACATCCAGCTCTTCCAGACGCCCGACTACGTCGTGATCTTCCACGAGATGGTGCACGACGCCCGCATCGTGCCGCTCGACGGGCGCGAGCACCTGCCGGCGAGCATCCGCCAGTGGATGGGCGACTCGCGGGGCTACTGGGACGGCGACACGCTGGTGATCGAGTCGACCAACTTCACCGCCAAGACCGCGAGCTTCAACCCGTCGATCGCGCAGGCGGCCGGTGACGGCACCCACCTGCACCTGACGGAGCGCTTCAGCCTCGCGGCCGAGGACACGCTGCTCTACGAGTACACCGTGAACGACCCGACGACCTTCACGCGGCCGTTCACCGCGGAGCTGCCGATGAAGCGCGGCGACCTGGTGTTCGAGTACGCCTGCCACGAGGGCAACTACGGGCTGTACAACATGCTCGCGGGCGCGCGGGCCCAGGAGGCCCGGGCTCAGCAGCAGCAGTAGCGGCCCATGCGGACCGGCCTGACCAGGCAGGCGGCCACCCGCGCGCTGGTCGTCGTCGGCTGCCTGCTGCTGATCCCGGTGGCCGCCGTCATGACGGCCGCCGCGAAGCAGCGCTTCGCCGACGGCCCGAACCGGCTGTTCGCGGGCGGTCGCCTGGTGGCGGGCGAGCTGCACGCCGGTCCGGAACCGGACTGGCGCTTCGTCCGGGACATCGACACCATCGAGCTGCAACTGCTCGACCCGCCTACGTCGCGCCGCATCTGGGCTGCCGAGCACGGCGGCCGGCTCTACGTCTGGTCCGGCTACATGGGCACCGCGGTCGGACGGCTGTGGAAGCGCTGGCCGGCCCAGGCGGAGCGCGACGGCCGCGCCGTGGTCCGCATCGACGGCAAGCGCTACGAGCGGCGGCTCGTGCGCATCGAGTCGGGTGCGATTCTCGACGGCATCAGCCGCGCCATCGCGGACAAGTATCCGTCGCAGGTCACGCGGGCGGCGGTGGAAGCCGGCGACGCGTGGGTGTTCGAGGCCGCCCCGCGCTGAGTTCAGGCGCCCGGAACCCCCTGCCTACTGACCGGCGGCGCCGGCAGCCGCCGCCTTGAGCTCCTCGGGTGAGACGTCGCGGATGTGCTGCGTGAAGATCCAGTGGTGGCCCTCGGGGTCGACGGTGCGGTAGTTGCGGTCGCCGTAGAACTGATCGGCGAGCTCCTCGGCGATCTCGGCGCCGGCCGCCTGCGCGTGCTCGTAGTGCGCATCGACGTCGTCGACGTAGATCATGACCTGAGCATGCACGGCCTTGAGGTCCCTGGGGCTCGCGTGGCCCATCTCGGCAAAGGCGGTGGAGAGAAACACGACGTTGCCGCCGAGATGGAGCTCGGCGTGCCCCAGCACGCCGTCGCCCATCTCCATCTGCACGCCGGCCTCGAAGCCGTAGGCCTTGCAGAGGAACTCGACGGCGGCGGGCGCGTCGGCGTAGGCCAAGTACGGGATGATGCGCTGGTTGCCGGCGGGTGGGTTGTCGACCATGACTCGCTCCTCCGCGGACGCGCTGCCAAGCCTCGGGCAGCAGATATGCGAATAGCAGCGCATTTTTTCGACCGGGTGTCAAGGCGCCGGCAAAAACCTCGCGCTCGGCGACTAGAATCGGGTGTTGGGAAGCTCGGATTCTCGAGAGGAGCGGGCCGGGAGACGAGCGGGCAGCTCGACGCGAATCGAAGTCGCCCGGGTCGGGGAGGTTGGCGTTGACGGGACTGACAACGACTCGAACGCGCTCGCGGCGGCTGACCGGGGCGCCCGCGGCGGCCATCGTGGTGATCGCGCTGCTCGTCGCCGCGCAGCCTGCCGCCGCCCAGTCCGACCGCTTCCGCCTCGAGGAAGCGACCATCGATGGGATCCACGAGGCCATCCGCGACGGCCAGGTTAGTTGCCGCGGGCTGGTGCAGGCCTACGTCGACCGCGCCCGCGCCTACAACGGCGCCTGCACGCAACTGGTCACGCGCGACGGGGCGCCCGTCGCGCCCGCGAGCGGGCCGGTGCGCGCCGGCTCGGCGGTCCGCTTTCCCACGGCCACCGTGCCGGTCTCCAGCGTGCTGCCGGACGTCGACCGGTACGCCGGCATCCCCCTGGACCTGGGACGCATGGCGCCCACGGTTTCCGACCCGGCCGTGCAGGCGCAGTTCGGCATGGTGGTCGGCGTGCCGGATGCCGGTCAGGTCAATGCCCTCAGCACGCTCAACCTGCGCGGCGAGCGCTCGGTGACCTGCCAGGGCGGCTGCGACGCGCATCCGTCGACCGGTGAGCTGCCGGCCGACTGTCCCGCGGCCTGCGATGCGTTCCGGCGGCTCCCGGACGCCCTCGAGCGGGCGGCGGAGCTGGACGCGCGCTACGGCGCCGATCCCGATCTCGCCCGGCTGCCGATGTACTGCATTCCGCTGGCCTTCAAGGACGTTTACGACACGGCGGACATGCGGACCACGACGGCAGCGGACATCGACTTCGCCATGGACGCGCCCCCGGCCGACGCCACCGTCGTCGACCGGCTGCGGACGAAGGGCGCCATCATCTACGCCAAGGCCAACGCCACCGAGTTCAACGGCGGCATCGGCGACCCCGGCGGGCCGGCCGCCCCGGCCGCGCGGTACCTGGGCTACGCGGAGCGGAGCACGTGGGGCGGCCAGGCCTGCAACCCGTATGACACCGAGCGCTCGCCGCGGGGCTCGAGCTCGGGGTCGGGGGTCGCGGTGGCGGCGAACCTCGTGACCTGCGCCTTCTGCAAGCAGACGGGGGGATCGTGCAAGGGGCCGGCGTCGCGCAACGGGGTGGTCAGCCTGCTGACGACGAAGGGCCTCATCCCGTATGGCGGAGCCGTGGGATCGAACCCGCTGGTCGACCGCGCGGGCATCAACTGCCGCACGGTCCGGGACGCGGCGCTGGTTCTCGACGCGCTCGCCGACCCGGAGCTCGGCCGCTTCGATCCCCGGGACATCCACACCGCGGTGCCGGAGGCGCTGGTGTCCAGCGAGCCCTACGCCGGCTTCGTCGTCGAGGACGCGCCGGGCGACGGGGGCGGGAGGCCGCTGGCGGGCATGCGCATCGGCATCGTCCGCGAGTACATGGTCAAGCACACGCTGAACGACGCGGCCATCAGCGATCGCATCGACGCCGAGATCGGGAGCGTCCTCCGGGACCGGCTCGGGGCGAGCCTGGTCGAGTCCGTCGACCCGCTCCATCCCGGCGACCCCGCCGTGCCCGACATGGCGTACACGTTCCAGGACGCGCTGGCCGAGATCCTGCCGATCCACATGCCGGAGTACTTCTCCAGCACGACCGCCGCCGGCGACCTCGAGTTCGCCGTGCCGGGCCACGACGTGACGTCGAAGCGCTACCTGGTGCAGCTCGCGGAGGGCAACGCGCCGCTCTCGCCCAGGCTGAATCTGCGCCGCGTGACGCTCTCGCCCCCGACGCGCAGCTTCGCCTTCCACATCGATCAGTACCTGGCCCGGCGGGGCGACGCACGGGTCGCCGACATGGCGAGCCTGGACGCCAGCACCAGGTACTTCTCCGCTGCGGCCGAGGCGGGATCGGCGAACTGGGCCGTGCTGGACGACGTTCGCTCGGCGGGCAACACGGAGCGCATGCAGATGCGCGCCGTGCTGCAGCTCGTGCTCGGGAAGGTGCTGCGGGAGAACCGGATCGACGTGCTGGTGAATCCCGAGAACACGCTGCCGCACCAGAAGGTCGGCGGACCCAGCGAGCCCACCGTGAACGGCCGCAGCGCGGCGGGGGCCACCCAGGCCGTCACGGCGCTCATCGGCGTGCCCGAGATCGTCGTCCCGGCCGGGTTCAACGCGGTCGTCTACGAGCCCAGGTTCGTCCTGAACGCCGCCGGGGACGGCTACGATGCGGTCCCCGGGTACGAGCGGTCGCTGCTGGCCACGCCGCTGCCGATCAGCCTGATGTTCTGGGCCGGCCCGGGCGGCGAGGCCGCGGTGCTGAAGGCGGCGTCCGCCTACGAGGCCGCGACCCGGCACCGGGCGCCGCCGCCCGCCTTCGGCCCGCTGCCCAACGAGCCGTAGCCCCCCGGACCTGGCGCGGCAGTGGCCTTCCATCCCGGCCGGTCAGTCCTGTGCGTCGCGCTGGCCGCGTCGGGTCTGGCGGCCATCCCCGCCCGCGCGCAGCCGCCGGCCGGACAGGCGCGTCCCGCGGCGGCGGCCAACGCGCCGGGGCGCCCGGTCGTGCGCGCCCAGCGTGTCGAGCGCGGACCCGTGATCGACGGGGACGTGCTCGGCGAGGCGGTCTGGACGGCCGCGAGCGTCGCGACGGGCTTTCGCCAGAACACCCCGGACGAGGGCGAGCCGGCGTCGGAGCGCACCGAGGTGCGCATCGTCTACACGGACGACGCGCTCTACTTCGGCGTGATCTGCTACGTCGGAGACCCCGCGACGATCATCGTCTCGGACGCGCGCCGCGACGCGTCGCTCGCCGAGACCGACAGCATCCGGATCGTGCTCGACACCTACCGGGACCAGCAGAACGGGTTCGTGTTCGGCACCAACCCCGCCGGCCTCGAGTACGACGGGCAGCTCACCAACGAGGGGGAGGGCAGCGGCGGCATCGGCGGCGGCCTCGTGGTACGGTCCGGGAGCGAGCAGCAGCGCGGCTCGGGCGGCGGCTTCAACCTGAACTGGGACGGCGTCTGGCAGGTGGCCGCGCAGGTCGGCGACAGCGGCTGGAGCGCCGAGTTCGCGATACCGTTCCGCACCCTGCGCTACGCGGCGGGCGCCGCCCAGACGTGGGGGCTCAACTTCCAGCGCAACATCCGGCACCGGAACGAGGAGTCGTACTGGGCGCCGTTGCCGCGCCAGTTCAACCTGAACCGGCTGTCGCTGGCGGGCGAGCTGCGGGATCTCGAGGTGCCGCCGCCGCGGAACCTCCAACTCAACCCGTACGTGCTGGGCCAGGCGCTGCGGCGCGATGCGGACAGCCGCGCCGCGCTGCTCGGGGACGCGGGCGCCGACCTGAAGTACAGCGTGACCCCGGGCCTGACGCTCGACCTGACCTACAACACCGACTTCGCGCAGGTCGAGGTGGACGAGCAGCAGATCAACCTCGACCGCTTCAACCTGTTCTTCCCCGAGAAGCGGCCGTTCTTCCTGGAGAACGCCGGGCTGTTCTCGGTGGGGCAGCCCGGCGAGCTCGAGCTGTTCTTCAGCCGGCGCATCGGGATCGGCGCCGACGGGTCGCGCATCCCGATCCGGGGCGGCGGGCGCCTGACCGGCAGGGTCGGGGCCGGCACCAACATCGGCGTGCTGAGCATGCAGACCGCGCCGGTCGCCGCGAGCGGGACGCCGTCGAACAACTACACGGTGGCCCGCGTCCGGCAGGACCTGCCGAACCGGTCCAACCTGGGGGCGATGGTGGTCGAGCGCCGCGCCGGCGGGGAGCTCGCCCGCGCCGACGACGTCAACCGGACCTACGCGGCGGACGGGCGCTGGGGCATCGGGCAGGCCGTGACGATGTCCGGGTTCGCGGCCGCGACCGACACACCTGGGGTGGGCGGGAGCACGCACGCGTACAACCTCGCCGCCAGCTACGAGTCCGAGCGCTACCGCTACGGCGGCGGATTCACCGAGGTCGCCCCGGGGTTCAACCCCGAGGCGGGCTTCTACGCCCGGCGCGGCTACCGCCGGGTCGACGGCGCCTTCCGCACGGCGTTCCGTCCCGACAACGCGATCGGCTTCCACGAGTGGACCCCGCACGCCGCCTTCTTCGTCATCCGCGACTTCGACACCGGCCGGACCGAGTCGGAGTGGATTCACCTGGACAACACGATGGAGTGGCGCAACGGGTTCTGGGCGAGCACCGCGCTGAACCTGACGACGGAAGGGGTGCTCGAGCCGTTCGAGATCTTCCCCGGCGTGGTCGTGCCGGCCGCGCGCTACGACCATGCCGAGGCCCAGTTGCGGTTCCGGACCGACGAGGGCGCCCCCCTCAGCTTCCAGTTCTTCTCGGTGCTCGGCGGGCTGTTCGGCGGCCGGCGGACGACGCTGAGCCCGCGGCTGAGCCTGCGTCTCGGCGAGCGGTTCAACACACAGGTGGCCTGGGAGCGCAACGACCTCGCGCTGCCCGGCGGCGCGTTCGCCACGAACCTGGCCCGGCTGCGGCTCAACTACTCGTTCACGACCCGGGTGTTCGTGCAGGCGCTGGTGCAGTACAACGACCGCGCGCGGCTCTGGTCCTCCAACGTGCGCTTCGCCGTGCTGGCGGACGCCAACACCGGGCTCTTCATCGTGTACGACGACATCGAGGGCTTCGACCGGTTCAGGCTGCCCGGGGCCGGGCGCAGCCTGACGGTGAAGTACAGCCACCTGTTCGAGCTGCTGAACTGAGCCCGCCGGTGAGGCCCGGTCGGTCCCGCGGGCGAGGAGCGGGGTCGCGCAGCCGCCGCGTTGGTGGTATAAGGGCGGTGCGGGCGGCCGCGCGGTGTGCGGGCGCAGTCCAACGGTACCGAGGAGCTGCGGATCATGTCGAAGGAAACTCGCATCGGAGTCGGTGAATCGCGTTGGCGGGAAGCGCATCTCGCGGCACGGACGGTTCGGGTGGCGGCCGCCGGACTGCTCGCGGCGGGCAGCTTGATCGCCGGACCGGGCGTCGCCGTCGCGGCGGCGCAGGGTCCGGGGGCCGACGGGGCCTTCACCACGGATCAGGCGTCCAGCGGCTGGTCGGTCTACGGCGTGCAGTGCGGCGACTGTCACGGGCCCAACCTGGAGGGGATGGTGCACGCGCCGCCGCTGTCCGGCGTGGAGTTCCTGAACAGTTGGGCCGGTGAGACCACCGACGGGCTGTTCGCCTATCTGCGCGACGAGATGCCCCCCGGGCAGGCCGGCGCGCTCAGCGATCAGGCCTACATCGACCTGGTGGCGTACCTGCTCGAGGCGAACGGCGCCGTGCCGGGCGAGCGGACCCTGATGGTCGGCGAGGGGGTGCCGATCGGCGACGCGGCGGACATCGAGGAGGCCCGCCGCGCGGCCGGGGCGGGCGAGCGGGTGCGGCGGCGCTCGTCGCGGTTCATCAACCAGGTGGTGCCCCGCGAGCTGAGCCCGGTGACCGATGCGATGCTCGCGGACCCGCCGCCGGGCGACTGGCTGAGCTGGCGCCGGACGCGCAACAGCCACGGCTACAGCACGCTCGAGCAGGTGACGCGCGACAACGTGGCCGACCTGCAGCTCCAGTGGTCCCTCTCCGTCCGGCCGGGCAATCACCAGACGACACCGCTGGTGCACGAGGGCATCATGTTCCTCGCCCAGCCCGGCAACGTCGTCCAGGCCATCGACGCGGCGACCGGCGACGTCATCTGGGTGTACCGCCACCGGCTGCCGCAGGACGCGCGCGCCGGCGCCACCCGCACGCTGGCGCTGTACGGCGACAAGGTGTTCCTCGCGACAGCCGACGCGCACCTCGTCGCGCTCGACGCACGGACCGGCGAGGAGGTGTGGAAGACGGTCAAGACCGACTACACGCAGGGCTTCCGGCAGAACGCCGGCCCGGTCATCGCCAACGGCGTCCTCATCACGGGCACCAACGGCTGCGACCGCTACACGGAGCAGACCTGCTTCATCACCGGCCACGACCCCGACACCGGCGAGGAGCTCTGGCGCACGTCCACGATCGCCCTGCCCGGCGATCCGAACGACGCGTCGTGGGGCGATACGCCGCCGTACCTGCGCGCGGGCGGCGACGCCTGGATCCCGGGGAGCTACGACCCCGAGCTGGGCCTCTTCTACATCGGCACGGCGCAGGCGAAGCCGTGGGTGGCCTCGAGCCGCGGCATGACGACGCGGCAGGACGCGCTCTACACCAACTCGACGCTGGCGCTGGATCCGGGCACGGGACAGGTGCGGTGGTACTTCCAGCACGCGCCGGGCGAGACGCTCGACCTCGACATCGTCTACGAGCGGGTGCTCGTCGACGCCGACGGCGAGAAGTGGGTCTTCACCATTGGCAAGGACGGCATCCTCTGGAAGCTCGATCGGCGGACCGGCGCGTTCGTCGACCTGCACGAGACGGTCCACCAGGACATCTTCGAGATCGACCGCACCAGCGGCGAAGTGACCTACCGGGAGGACCTGCAGAACATCGCGATCAACGAGCGGGTGTTCGCCTGTCCCAGCCTGCTGGGCGGCCACAACTGGCAGGCCTCGGCCTACCATCCGGGGGCCGGCGCGCTCGTCATCCCGCTGCACCAGGCCTGCATGCACCTGACCGGGCGCGAGGTGGAGTTCATCGAGGGCGGCGGCGGGACGGCCGGCCGCTACGAGCTCCTGGAGATGCCGGGCAGCAACGGCAACGTCGGGAAGCTGGCCGCCTACGACGTGCGGACGATGGAGGAGCTGTGGAGCCACGAGCAGCGCGCCGCCTTCCTGACGTCCACGCTCACGACGGCCGGCGGCCTCGTCTTCGCGGGCGACGGCGCCCGCTACTACCGGGCGTTCGACATCGAGACGGGGGAGGTGCTCTGGGAGACCCGCCTGAGCGCAGCGGCGCACGGCTACCCGATCACCTACGAGGCGGGCGGGCGGCAGTTCATCGCCGTGCCGGCCTCGCTGGGGGGCGCGTTCCGGAGCCTCACCGCGCAGCTCAGCCCGGAAATCTACCAGCCGGAGGGCGGCAACGCGCTCTACGTCTTCGCCCTGCCAGAGTGATGCGGCGCACGGCCGTCCTGGGACGGCCCCGTCTCGTTGGGCGCCCTCGTCGACGCGGCCGGGGCCGGCGCGTGCCGGCCCCGGTGCTCGCGAGCCTGCTGGCCCAGTACCTCGCGTAGCCGCTGCGGATCGCGGCACGCGAGGAACGTCCACTTTCCGAGCCGCCCCCAGTTGTTCACGGCACGGATCGAGCCGGCTACCCCGGCTGGATGGGGATCTGGTCGTCGGTCATGATTCATCGAGGCTCTGCGGATCTCCCATCCCGGCTGCTCGCGCGAGCAACTCCGCGCCGGTATCGCAACGGACAAGCCATTCACCCACGTCGGCCAGGCGCTCCGGGTCGGTGATCTGCCCCAGCGCTTCCGCAAGCCGCCCGGCCGTGTCCTCTCCGAACCGCGACGCTGCCTGCCGGCGCAACAGCGCCCGTTCGTGCGCCAGCCCCTGCTCGAGGCCTTGTTCAATGCCTTCCCGAACCCACTGTTTCGGCCATTCAGCGACGCGTTCCACCAACGTCATTTTCGCTTCCTCCAGCGTTCGCACCGGCGGCAGCGCCTCGCCGCGCGGCGTCAACCGCTCCGTCGCCTGCTTCACCCAGTCGGCGAAAGCCCGGCGCAACTCGCCGTCGCCCGGTCCGGCCAACCGCGCCCGCAACGTGTCCACCGCCCGCAACAGATCCGCCAGCGTGCGGCTCTTCTCCAGCCGTACGACTGCCGCCATCAGGTTGTCGCCCGTCAGATCGTCTTCCCCCACGCGCCGCTCGTCAACCACGCAGTAGCGCTGCGTCGGTTGATACGGTGCCAGCGCTGGTCCCACGGTTGCGATCAGGTCGCCCACGTCCCGAGCCCCCCGCCACGCCGACTCGCCGTTGTACAGCACTACCGGAAGCACGGCCGGCAGCCGCTCGCCCACGCCCACCGCCCCGTTGCGGACCAGCTCCTGGTAGAGCAGGCTCGTGTAGGCAAGGATACGCAGCGCCATCCTCGGCTCGTCTCGCGACTGGAACTCCAGCAGCACTAGTAGGTAGAGCCAGCTCTGGTGCAGGCGCACCCTCCAGACCGCGTCACCGTGGCGCGCCAGCAACTCGTCGCTGACGTACTCGGCCGAGAGCTTCTCCAGCGTCGAGAAGTCGATCTCCTTGCTCCACGGACCAACGACGAAACCCCGCAGCAGGTCTTCGACCATGCGTGGGAAGGCGAACAGCTTCTTGTAGGTCTCGTCGTGCACGGAGTCCTGCGCAGCAGGAAACATGCCAGACGCCGCTGTCCGTGCGAGAGCCGCTCATCGACTTGCCGGTCAAGGGTTTCCGAGCTGCGCCGCAAGATGGTCGCGCAACTGTTCCGTCTCCGGGCACAGCCGATCCGCTTCCAGGTCGTTCATGGCCTCGGCGCCCGCGCGGTCCGCGTCGGAGAAGAAGAGCCAGAGATCGAAGAATCCGCAGCGTTGGGGGAGCTGCCCGCGAATCGCTCTGACGGCGAAGCTTCAGGATATGCCCGTTCAGCTTCGGATCCTCCGGGATGACAAGCACGTTGAAGCTCACGGCGCCGCGCGCACCAGATCGGTCAGTTTCTCGACGGCGTCGGCCCGCTCAAGCGTGCCAATTGAGATCGCATCGTGCAGGTCTCCGGCGGCAACCTGGCCGAGTACCGGTCTGGCGCTTTCGAAATTTTTCGAAAAGAGCTCTTCCGTATTCGCTATACAGCAGCGCACCGAAAGAGCTGGACGACCTTGCCGCTGATAGAGATCTACAGTGTGGTCGCCGGAGTCGCCGGAGTCGCCGGAGTCGCCGGAGTCGCCGGAGTCGCCGGAGTCGTAGCTTGTCGTTGCCGAACTCAAGCACTCCCGACTCACCCTGCCGACCTCCGGCGACAACGCGATTCGAAATTTCCAGGCAGGTATTCCTTTCAGTGTGCCCTGCACGCCGAATGTAGTCACGCCCTAGCAGCGGTTCCCGCTGCCGCCTATCCCCGCGTGTGCGAGGAAGCCGACCTCGACCCGCTCGCGAAGCAGATCCACGCCGGGTGGCGACGGGGGTACATTCCCGCGCTTGCGGGGCGACTCGGTTCCCTCCAGATGGTCCGAGCCAGCCTCCGCGGCTTCGACTATCCTCGCGATTGGACCGCGGAAGTCGCTGTCCTGTGTCTGTTGGCGCCGGCCGTTTCTGCGTCGCCGAACTCGTCGCAGTCCGCCGCTGACACCGGCAGGAACGTGGCGTGCGGGATCGGCCTGCCGTCGGCTGCCGCCTCGAGGTTGTCCAGCACCTTCTCCGGCGCCCCTATGGCACCGGCCAGCTGGTATGCCTCGGCACAAACCTGCTGGAGCACCGCGATCCGCTCCTCGAGTTGTCTGCGCGTGCTTGTGTTTTCCATGCCGCTCATGACGCTACTCCTCGGGCTTTCGGATGCCCGCCTGTCGCCAAATGCTCGCTAGTGGTGTGTCCCTGAAATATATTGACAGTTGGTGCGCCGAGTAATATACCTGCGGGTATGAACAACCCCGCCGCCGCGCTGCTGCTCAGTAGCGCAGATCGGAACACGCTGACGGAGTGGGCGCTCAGTGCAACGGCGCCCCATCGCGTGGTGACACACGCCAAGGCCTTGCTGATGGCCGGCGACGGCGCGGCGAACAGTCGCATCGCGACCACGCTCGACATCAGCCGGCCGCGGTGTTGCACTGGCGCGCGCGCTTTCTCACCGATGGGCTCGATTCGGTTGGGGAAGTGCGTCCTGGCCGCGGACGCAAACCCGAGATCACGGCCTGCCAAGTGCAGGCCATCGTACATGCCACGTTGCACGAAACGCCGCCGGGCGCCACTCACTGGAGCTGCCGCTCGATGGCCAAGGCGGCCGGCGTGAGCCGCTCGACCGTCCAGCGCATCTGGGACGCGCACGGCCTGCAGCCGCACCGCATCACGACGTTCAAGTTGTCGAAAGACCCGGCCTTCGTCGAGAAGCTGACCGACGTCGTCGGGCTTTACCTGAACCCGCCGGACAAGGCCGTGGTGCTGTGCGTGGACGAGAAGAGCCAGATTCAGGCTCTGGACCGTACACAGCCGGGCCTGCCCATGAAGCCGGGCCGGCGCGGCACCATGACCCACGACTACAAGCGACATGGCACGACGACGTTGTTCGCTGCGTTGAACGTGCTGACCGGCGAGGTCATCGGCCAATGCCACGGCCGTCATCGGCACCAGGAATTCTTGAAGTTCCTGCGCCACCTCGACCGGGCGTTCCCGCCCGACCTCACGTTGCACGTCATCCTGGACAACTACGCGACCCACAAGCACAAGAAGGTTCGCAAGTGGCTGGCCGCCCGCCCGCGCTTCAAACTACACTTCACGCCCACCAGCGCCTCGTGGCTCAACGTCGTCGAGAGCTGGTTCAGCAAGCTGACGCAGCAACGCCTTCGCCGCGGCGTCTTCTGCAGCGTGCAGGAACTGGTAGCGGCCATCCAGGACTACTTGACCCAACACAATGCAGACCCGAAGCCGTTCGTGTGGAGCACCACCGTCGAGGCCATCCTCGACAAGGTCAACAAGTGTAAAATCATTCTAGGGACACACCACTAGCAGTGCCCCGCTGATCTCGTCGCCCGGACGTCCCCTGACCGTCACCTTCCCCGGCTTGGCCGGGTGCTTGAAATGATGGTGGTCTCCCCGGCTCTTCACGTAGTACCACCCGTCGGCGGTGATCCGCTTGGTCACGTCTCTGACCTTCATGCACTATTTCGCCTCGATGGTTGGCCCTGATCGTATCCCGATCCGCAGTCCGAACCTGCCGATGATGATCGGACCATCCCGCCCGCCGGGACGGTCCTCGACGAAGCGATGGGGCTGTTCGTCGCCCACGCTCCATCCCCGCTACTGCGGGCATCTGGAGAAAATCCAAAGACAGGCCTGTCGCTCGCGCCGGGCCAGGCCGCGGCGGTGCGGCTGGCGCTCACGTCCAAGGCCGTCGTCATCGCCGGCGGGCCGGGCGTGGGCAAGACGACCATCGTCGACACCATCCTGCAGATCCTGGCCGCCAAGGGCGTCGAGCTCGCGCTGTGCGCGCCGACCGGCCGGGCCGCCCGGCGGATGAGCGAGGCCACCGGGCTGGAGGCCCGGACCATCCACCGGCTGCTGGAGGTCGATCCGCGGACCGGCGGCTTCCGGCGCGACGCGGATCATCCAATCGACTGCGGCCTGCTGGTCGTAGACGAGGCCTCGATGGTCGACGTTCGGCTGATGCGGGCGCCTGCTCGCGGCGGTGCCCGACGAGGCGGCCGTGCTCATCGTGGGCGACGTCGATCAGCTCCCCTCGGTGGGGCCGGGCCAAGTGCTGGCCGACATCATCGCCTCCGGCGCCGTCCCCGTGGTGCGCCTCACCGAGGTTTTCGGCAGGCGGCGCGCAGCCGGATCGTGACCAGCGCGCACCGGATCAACCGCAACGTCATCCCCGATCTGGCCCGGCCGGACGGCGACAGCGACTTTTACTTCGTGCCGGCCGAGGAGCCGGAGACCGCCGCCGCCCGGATCGTCGAGCTGGTGACGACGCGGATCCCGAAGCGCTTCGGCTTCGACGCCGTCCGCGACATCCAGGTCCTGTGCCCGATGAACCGGGGCGGCGCCGGCGCCCGCTCGCTGAACATCGAGCTGCAGGCTGCCCTCAACCCGGCCGGCGAGCGCAAGGTCGAGCGCTTCGGCTGGACCTTCGCTCTGGGCGACAGGCGATGCAGATCGAGAACGACTACGACAAGGAGGTCTACAACGGCGACATCGGTCAGGTCGCCGACGTCGATCCCGACGCCGGGGAGCTGACCGCGCGGTTCGACCGGCGCGAGCACGTCTACGGCCTGGGCGAGCTGGACACGCTGGTGCCGCCGCGACCGTGCACAAGAGCCCGGGCTCGGAGTATCCGGCCGTGGTCATCCCGTGCTGACGCAGTACTACGCGCCGGCGGCGCTGGTGTTCACGATGACGGTCGTGGTCGACTAAGACGCCGACGCGGACGGGTTGATCGAGGTGCGGGGACGCGGAGGCCCCCCGCGGCGGCGTTCGAGGGCGCGCGCCACGGGTCGACGTAGGTGCCGCGGCTACGAGCTGCTGGCGGACTTGCCAGGGCCACTAAAAGGGGCAGTTCCCGCGCGTCGGCGAGCCCGCGAACGGCCGGAGGGGCCAGCACGGTTCACGACGGCCTCCATCTCCCGGAACGCCGGAAGGCTATGGAGCCTGCCAAGAACACCTAACCGGACCACCAGCCGCCGCTCAGTGTCAGGATCCGGCGGCACAGCCGGTCGCCGAGGCAGACACGTCTGCCGTAGACATCCTACCCATTTCTACGACATATCTACACGGAACCTAGACATTGACCCGCCTTTTCGTGTAGGCTGGATCTGTTGAAGGCGGCGCGGCGAGTTGGCGCGCCAACTCGCCGCGCCCGCCCGAAGCTGGGCGTGGACCGTCTGTGGACCGCCTGTCGTACTGACGGCCACGTCCATCGCCAAGGCTCGGAGGTCTGCGTGTCGTAGTCGCGGTCTTGAGCCTTGGCGGGTCAGCGGCGATTCGGGTCCGCGTGTCGTGTTCGTGGCCCGGATCGCCGTAGATCTTATCAGGACTGGAGGTGGAATCGTGGCCGAACACCACCAACTGGTGCTCGACGAACTGCGAGAAGATCTGGCCGAGGTCGAATCGAGGCGCGCAGAACTGCAGGCCGCGATTGCCTTACTAGAGGAAAGAATCGACGGAGCGGGGGATGCACTGTCGGTCATGTCGATGCCAGAAGCCATCCTGGCTTGTCTGTCCGCGGCCAGACGCCCATTGGCGAAGCGAGACCTAATGGACATGCTACGCAAGGGTGGGAGATCCTCGGCGAAGCACCTTAGCCAGCACGTCTACAACACACTCAGCCGCCTGAGCGAACAGGGGAAGGTGCGACAAGGAGAGGATGGGCACTGGAGTCTGGTGACCGATGCCTTGGTCAGACTCGGACGGAGACAGGGGACGACAGACCATGAACAAGACGTGTTCGCCCTCGCCGACTGCATGGGATGGGACATCCAACATTACCGTAAGCACCGACCGGAACGGTCGCATCTGGTCGCGCTGTTCCTGCATGTGCACCGCGGCGCGTCGGAGAGTGGGGGGGACTACACGCCCGCGCAGGCGGATGCCGTTCTGCAACGATTGATCAGGTCTGCACCCACCATCCTGGACGCCGTCGGCGAGGTGCTGGAAGGTGGTCAGATACGGGAGGGTGATTCAGGCCACGAAGACACGACCGAGTCGCGCAGGCAGTCAGCGGCGGCCGGCGTCCGTGCGGCGCGTTCCAAGTACGGTAAGGACTACAGGAGGATCCCCTGGCCGGAGTGACTCCGACACACGCAGTGCAACTCCAATCTGATCGACGGTGGTCCGGCTGTGTTCCTCCGACTCGCGAACCGCTACCCTGTTTCCGTTTGGCTGGCTACTGGTGTGTCCCAGGAATGGGAATCTCCTCAAATTCGTGTGGGTAAGGGCGGGGCCAGTTGGATGCCGCCACAGCACAGATAGAGCATCGAGATGAGGGGCCCGGGCGAGTGGAAGCCGTAGGCGCGCCGCGCGATGACCCGGAGCTTGTTGTTGATGCCCTCGACGGGCCCGTTGGTCATCTTCGTTTCGAGGTAGGCGAGGATCCCCGCCGCGTGCTTTCGGACGGTCCGTGCCAGCTTGACGAACGGGGCCAGGCGTGACCGCGCCGCCCAGTCGAGCCACTGGTTGAGCAACTCGTCGGCCTCGTCCGCTTTGGCCTGCTCGAGAATGGTCGCCAGGTACTCCTTCAGTTCGTAGGCACGGTCGAGGGCCCGGTTCTCGCGGCGCAGTGTGGCCAGTCGTTGCGCCTGGCTCGGCTTGAGCCGCGCCGGATGCTTCAGCAGCGCATAGCGCGTCCCCTTGAGGGCTTTGGCCTCGGTCTTCCCCAGTCGGTGTTGCTCGGCCCGGCGGACGGCGTCGACGGCGTCGGCCGCCAGCCGTTCGACGTGGAAGCGGTCGTAGACCAGCCGCGCCTGGGGCACCCGCGCCCGCAGAGCCTTGCCGTAGCTCGCCGCCAAGTCCGCTGTCACCAGTTCGATATGGGCACAACCAGCCGGTCCCAACCGGTCGACGAATTTGCCCAGCGCCTCGGCGCTGCGCCCCGGCCCGGCCCAGACCACGCGCGGCGGTCCTGGTCGACCACCACCGTCAGGTAGTGGTGGCGCTTGCGGTAGCTGAACTCGTCGACCCCGATCCGTCGCAGCCCGGCCAGCCGCGTCGAATCCAGCCGGCGAGCCACCACCCGCTTGACGATGCCGCCGACCGCCGGCCACGAGATGCCCACCAGGCGACTCGTCGTCGTTCGGTCCGTCGCCTGCGCCAGATAGGCCGTCAACTCCTCGAGCGGCGCCGTGAACGCGCTGCCGTGCGCCGCCCACGGCACCTAACCCCGCAGCGTTCGCACGAGACCCGCCACGGCGTATAACGCAGCCACACCGTTTACCCGACCCCACGGCAAATGGCGCCACAACCGAGCCGGCTGACGGTCGTAGCGCACCGCCCGTCGACCGCACACACCGCACCGCGACCGACGCCACGACGGTCGCGCCGACACGCGCAGCATCCCGCTCGCGCTGAGGCGCACCTGCTCAACGTACAACGGCGTGACACCGAGCAGCCGGCGTCAGAGCTCACCTGCTCGCGGTCGAACGTGGCCTCGAGCGGCTTGTCGAACAGATCGGGCAAGAGAACAGACTGTGCTATCGTGGAGTCCGTCACGCAAGAGCCTCCGTCGTGCCGAAAATGTCTGTGGTCAACAGCGTTTTAGCACACGGAGGCTTTTGTGTCTCTACCGGCGACGAGGCCATGATGAATCTGCCGGATTAAGATCCGGAACGAGATGCGAAGGGGTTCTCCAGGATGAAGTCCGTGGACCTGACTGCGGCCATAAAGAGGGCGATCGAAGAAGCCAGGCGTGACCTGGGCAGGGTCAACGTGCTCATCGCCGGCCGCACGGGCGTCGGCAAGAGCACTCTCATCAACAGCGTTTTCCACGGCAGGCTGGCCGCGACGGGCCAAGGAGAGCCAGTCACACAGACGACACACCTCATCTCAAAGGACGGCATCCCGCTGGCGATCTGGGACACCCGCGGCCTGGAGATGTCCGACTTCGACGAGACGCTCGGCGAGCTGACGAAGTTGGTCGGGGAGCGCGCCAATGAGCCGGAACCGCGGGACCACATTCACGTCGCGTGGCTGTGCCTGAATGAAGATGGACGCCGTGTCGAACCCGCGGAACGGAAGCTGTGCCGCTCCTTGGCGCAACACGTGCCCGTGCTCGGCGTAGTCACCAAGGCTCGTAGAGACGATGGATTCCGCGTTGAGGTACGCCGGCTGCTGCCAGAGGTGAAGAATGTCGTTCGCGTGCGAGCCATCGCGGAGGAGTTCGACGATCCTGGCGTCTCACTGCCGCCAATGGGGTTGGACGATCTTGTCGCCTCGACAGCCGAGGTCGTGCCCGAGGGAATCCAGGGCGCACTCGCCGCGGCGCAGAGGGTCTCTCTAAAGCAGAAGGAGCAGCACGCGCATGGAGTGGTTGCATCCGCAGCAACCAGTGCCGCAGCCGCCGCTGCAGTGCCGATTCCGTTTGCCGACGCAGTGATTCTGGTGCCGATCCAGATCAGCATGCTGGCCGGCATCTCGGTCGTCTTCGGGCTCGACACATCGAGGGCGTTCCTCAGCGTACTCGCGGCAACGGTGATGGGGACGGCGAGCACAACCGTGGCCGGACGCGCCATCGCGGCCAATCTTCTGAAGTTCCTCCCAGGCGGCGGCTCGATCTTGGGTGGAGCAGTCTCGGCCGCCACGGCCACAACGCTGACGACCGTCCTCGGTAAGATCTACATTGCCTCGCTCGTAACCGTGTTCACGAGGACCGACGGGCAAGTGCCGGAGACCGATGCCGTAGAACGGGAGTTTATGGAGCGTGTGAAGGTGGCGACGGACGACTCGTTGCTCGCGAAGTTCCGATCCAAGGCGGGCGAGCTGCTCGGCCTCGGCCAGTGAGTGCCGTTTGGTTTGGACCGTGACACCAAACCATTGCTCGCCGGTTCCGACTCGCTCGACTCCCGCAGTGGATCGAACGTCCCGCTGCACACCCGGGTCGAAGTCGGATTCGTGGGCTCGTGGCCGCCGGCCACCGGCGACGCCATGACCGCCATGCCCTGCTACCGGCCGGCGCTCGCGCGCGTGCACCACGAAGGGTTCGGCGGCCATGGTGACGCCTGCGCGCCGGGGATCCTGGCCAGACTGAGACGGGTGCGCGCGCGGGGCCGGGTGGTACTGGAGCTCGGCTGCGGGTCCGGAGCCCTGACCCGGCATCTGGTGGCCGCCGGTCACCGCGTCATTGCGACCGATGCGTCGCCGGCCATGCTGGCGATCGCGCGCGAGGCGGTGCCGGGTGTGGAGGCGTTCCGGCGGCTTGCCCTGGCCGACGACCAGCTCCCGGCGGCCGACGCTGTCGTGTCGGTGGGGCACGTGCTGAGCTATCTGCCGAGCGCACCGGCCGTCGAGCGCGCCATCCGGGCCGTCGCGGCGGCGCTGCGGCCGGAAGGCGTGCTGGCCGTCGACCTGCTCGACTTGACCTACCGCCCGGCGCGGGCCGGGAAGCCGCCCGTGGCAACGGTAAGGGACGAGTGGGCGGTTTTCATCGCGTTCGACTCCCCGGCGCCGGAAACCTACGCCCGCGACATCACGACGTTCGTGCGCAGTGCGTCCGGCGTGTGGCAGCGCGACGACGAGCGTCATGTCAATGTCCTTGTCCACGTGCCAGATGTGGTCCGTCTGCTTGCCGACGAAGGGGTGGACGCGGAGACCGGCCGCGGGTTCGATGACAGGCAGCGGCTCGAGGAAGGACTCGTCGCGATCACCGGGGTGCGCCGCCAACCGGAGGGACCCCGCGAGGCGCGACCCGTTCCGGGCCGTTGAGCACCGTTCGCCAGCCTCGAGGACGGACAAGAGCCACCGGGCCGCCGCACACCGTCCAGGTCGTGGCGCACGCGCACGCTTGCGGTCTTGACGATCTGCCGTTGACCATCAATGAACCTGCATCTTCTCTACGCCGCCATCGACGGCGCCCACATCGCGTTCCTGTCGGTGCTGGCCATCCGTCTCCTGGCGTTGGCGCCGCGAAACCGCAACGTGCAGTTGATCGTGCTGCTTGCCTTCAGCACGGTTTGCGCGGTCGTCTCCGCGCGGCACTCCTACATGGCAGTGCTCCCCGCGGAGTTCGCCGTCGACCTCGGACCGCTGATCATTCCGATGAACCTCGCCCGGAATCTCAGCTCGGGCGTGGTGATGGTTCTCTGCCATTCGATCTTTAGGGACCGGATACGGCTGCCGCCGCCGCTGCTGGCGCTCTGGACCGTGCAGATGCTGCTCGAGGAGCCGCTCGAATGGATCGTGCCGGCGGCGTGGGAGCTGTCGCGACCGCACGCGACGTTCGTGCTCTACGAGGTCGTCCCATCAGCGCTCCAGATCGTCATGCTCGGGTGCGCGCTCATCTGGGCGCTACGCGAATCTGAAGCCGACCTGGTGGAGGCGCGTCGGAAGATCCGGGCCGTGCTCGTCGTGGTGTCGGTGGTCCAGATCGTGCTGACCCTGCTCGTCGAGCGCCTTGCCCTGCAGATCTGGGCGCTGCCCATCGACGTCTACTTTCCCGTGCATGCCGGCATCACCGCCCTTGGCCTGCTGCTTTCGGGCGCCATCGTCCTGCTGCTCCTCCGACCCGACGCCGCGCGATTCGTCGATCCGCTGCGCCCCACGCCCGTCGCCACGGCGGCCGACGTCAGCCGGAACGCGTCCGACGTGGCGCGGATTCGGGCCGCGTTCGAATCCGAGCGGGTGTACCGGCGCATGGGCCTCACCGTCGGCGCGCTGGCGGAGCACCTCAAGATACCGGAGTATCGCCTCCGCTCCCTGATCCACAGCGATCTGGGCTATCGCAACTTCAACACGCTGTTGCACCACTACCGGGTGGCGGAGGTCAGCGAAGCGCTGGCCGATCCCGCCCGGGACGATACGCCGGTGCTCACGCTGGCCCTGTCGGCCGGCTACCAGTCGATTACGCCGTTCAACCGCGCGTTCCGGACGCTCAAGGGGATGACGCCGACCCAGTTTCGCGCCCGCAGCCGGCACAAGCCGGCCGATTCCTGAAAAACCCCGGCGATTCCCGAAAACGACCACTGCTTCAACGATTCGCCGAGACCACCTGGTCCGTCCAACCGTAGATTCGCTCAACGGTTTTTCGCCAGGAGGTGTTGCGATGAGTGAAGCGTTGGTCGAGTGCCGAAACCTGACATTCGCCTACACGCGGGGCGGCCAGACGGTCGCCGTGCTGGATCACCTCGATCTCGCGATCCAGAAGGGTGACTTCACGGCGTTGATGGGACCGTCCGGTTCCGGGAAGACGACGTTGCTGAACCTGATCGCCGGCCTGGACCGACCGGCGTCGGGGGAGGTTCGAGTCCTCGGCGTGCCGCTCGAGACGCTGAGCTCGACGGCGCTGGCCGAGTGGCGGGCGCGCCACGTCGGGTTCGTCTTTCAGTTCTACAACCTGTTGCCGGGGCTGTCCGCGGTGGCCAACGTCGAGCTGCCGCTGCTCCTGACATCGCTCACGCGAAGCCAACGGCGCCGGCATGCGAACACCGCACTGCAGATCGTCGGGATCGAGGATCGTGCCGAGCACAAGCCGTCGGCTCTCTCGGGCGGCCAGCAACAGCGGGTCGCGATCGCTCGCGCGATCGTGACCGACCCGACGCTGCTGGTGTGCGACGAGCCGACCGGAGACCTCGACCGGGAGACCGCGGCCGGCGTGCTGTCGCTCCTCCAATCGCTGAATCGCGAGATGGGGAAGACCATCGTCATGGTCACCCACGATCCCCAGGCCGCCGAGTACGCCGATTCCGTCGTTCGGATGGACAAGGGCGCTCTGATCGGAGCGGCGGCATGACCTGGCTGGGGCTGGTGAGGACCGGGTTGTGGCGCCGACCGACGCGGACGGTGCTGACGGCGCTGTCGCTGACGGCAGCCTTCGTCCTGTTCATGCTCCTGCGCGCTCTCGGCGCCGCGTTCGCGGGCGGCGTCAGCGTTCCGGGCGTACAACGACTGCTCGTCGATGCCAGGTACGCGATGACCGACAACCTGCCGCTCGCCGCTGTGCAAACCGTGCGAGAGATACCCGGTGTGGCCGACGCAACGCAGATGCGCTGGTTCGGCGGTTACTACCAGGATCCGGCGCACGCCTTCGCGAAAGCCCCAGTCGACCACACGCGGTACTTCCGGATCTTTCCCGAACTGGATATTGCGGACGATGTCCTCGCCCGGTTCCAGGCATCGCGTCGGGCCGTGGTCGTTCCCGATGCGATGGCCGAGGAGTACGGTTGGAGAGCGGGCGACCTCGTTCCGATCGTCGGCGACATCTGGCCGAAGTCGGACGGATCGTGGAGCTGGGAGTTCGAGATCGCGGGGACCTACGAACTGCCTCCGGAAAGCGGTCTCCAGCCCTGGTTTCTGCTCCGCTACGACTACTTCAACGAGTCGGTCGCAGAGTGGGCGAAGAACGAGGTCGGCTGGATCGTGGCCCGCCTGAACGACGGCGTCGATCCGCAGGCAGTCGTCGATGCCATCGATCGCCGCTTCGAGAACTCGTCCGACCCGACACGTTCGCTGTCCGAAGATGAACTGAGCCGGCAGTTCGCTAGCCGGATTGGAGACATCGGCCTCATCGCGACCCTGATCCTGGCCGCCGTCTTCTTCACGATGCTCCTGCTGACGGCGAACGTCGCCGCGCTGGCGTTTCGCGAGCGCGTGCCGGAGCTGGCCGTCATGAAGGCCCTTGGATTCAGGGACGGCACCGTCGCGGTCGTGGTACTCGCCGAGGCGCTGACGCTCTGCCTGGCAGGCGCCGTCGGCGGGGTCGCGCTCGGGCTCGCGCTCGAGGCGCCGCTGAACGCGCAGCTCGCGCGTGCCGTCGGCCGCTTCCAGATGAGTTGGATCGACGCCGGACTGGCCCTCGGGATCGCGGGAGGGCTCGGATTGGCCATCGGGCTGCCGCCGGCGATCGCAGCCAGGCGCCTGTCGATCGTTCGGGCCCTCAGGGAGATCAGCTAGATGTTGAAGCAGACAGCCGCCGTCACCCGCATGAATCTGGAGAACCTCGGCTCGCGCGCCGGATCGAGCACGACCGTCGTCGTGGGTGCGGCGGCCGTGGTCGCCGTGCTGCTCGGCCTGCTTGCGATGTCCGCCGGCTTCCGCTCGGCGCTCGTCGAGACGGCGAAGCCCGACCGGGGGCTGATCCTCAGAAACGGCAGCAACAACGAGATGGACGGGTGGATCGGTCTCGAGGAGCTCGCGATCCTCGAGGCGTACGAAGACTTCGCCGTTACCAGCGGCGAGGTCTACGCGACGCTTACCGTGCCGAAGCGCGGGGCCGGCACCGCGGTCGACGTCGTCTGCCGCGGCGTCACCAGCGCGGCGTTCGCGCTGCGCCCGGAGGTGCGGATCATCCGCGGACGCATGCTCGTGCCGGGACGAAACGAGATCATCGCAGGTGCTTCCGCTGCGCGGCAGTACGCCGGACTGGACGTGGGCGACACGGTGCAGGCGCGCAGCGCGACGCTCGAAGTCGTCGGTCACTTCGTCACCGACGGCACGGCGGCGGAGTCGGAGATCTGGATGGATCGCGCTATCGCGCAGGGGGTCTTCCGCCGCACCTCCACGGTCAGCGTCGCCCGCGTGAAGCTGGATCCGGACGTCGACGTGGCGGCATTGAACCTGCGGTTGGCCGCCGATCCGCGTCTGAGCGGCACCCTGATTCCGGAGCAGGAGTTCTTCGCCGCGCAGTCGGCGTCACGCGCAGCGCTGATCGACACGTTCGCCTATCTGATCGCCGGCATCATGGCGCTCGGGTCCGTGTTCGGCGCGCTGACCACGATGTTCACGGCGGTCAGCCGGCGCTCGGTCGAGATCGCGACCCTGCGCGCGCTCGGCTTCCACGCCGTTCCGGTCGTCACGTCGGTCCTGGTCGAGGCGACAGCGCTTGCGCTCGCCGGGGGGATCCTGGGCGCCGCCATCGTGTACGCGATGCTCGACGGCTACACCGCATCGACATTCAATCCGGCCGCGGGGTCCCAGCTGGCCTTTGCGTTCCGGGTGACGCCGGAGTCGATACGCCTCGGCCTCGGGTGGGCCGTCGCGCTTGGCGTCATCGGTGGCTCGGCACCCGCAGTGCGCGCGGCGCGCCTGCCGATCTCGACCGTTCTGCGAGAAGCCTGAGGCTTCGCCGGCACGGATCGGCGGACGGCACCATCGGCGCCATCGCAGCGCAATAGTCAGGAGGAAGTGCGACGTGAACAGGGGACGCGTTCGGGCAGCGTTGCTGCTGTTGACGGGAGCCGCGGCACAAGCCGCTGCGCAACCACAGGGCGCCGACGTGGCGCGGCTCACGGAGCATGCGGCATGCGCCGGGCTGCCGGCGCATGCACGCCGGGTGTTCGATCTGACGGTCGACGAGGCGATCGAGCGCGCGCTGGACCGCAACCTCGGCCTCGTCGTCGAACGGGTCAACCCGCAACTCCAGGACCTCACGATCGCCGAATCGAGGTCCCCCTTCCTGCCGCGCGTCAGCTCCAACTTCGACCTGGGCCGCAGCATGAGCCCGTCGCGGTCGCAACTCGAAGGCGCGGAGCGGCTGAGAACCGAGAGCAGCAACGCCGGCTTCGGACTGGAGCACGCACTCGGCTGGAACGGCGGCCGGTACACGCTCGACTGGACGAACGCGCGTACCGAGACGAACAACGTCTTCTTCCGCTTCAATCCGAGCTTCTCGAGCAACGTCGCGCTGTCGTACACGCAGCCCATTCTCCGCGGACGCAGCATCGACCCGCAGCGGCGTCAATTGCAGGTCAGCCAACTGAACAGGGACATCTCCGACATCGACCTCCGCGAAACGATTGCGAATACGCTGGCCGATGTGCGCCGGGCGTACTGGGATCTCGTCTATGCGACGGCGAGCGTGGAGGTACAGCGCCAGTCGCTGGAGCTGGCAGAGCGACTCGTCCGCGAGAACGGCATTCGCGTCGAGGTCGGCACGCTGGCTCCGATCGAGATGGTTCAAGCCCGCGCGGAGGCGGCCGCCCGGCGCCAGTCGCTGGCCGAGGCCCGGCAGCAGACGCGCACCGCCGAGCTCGCGTTGAAGCAGCTGATCGTGTCGGGGACCGACGACGAGCTGTGGAGCGCCCATATCAACACAGTCGACCAGCCGTTGCTGGATCAGCGGCCGATCGACGTTGACGCGGCGATCCGGACGGCGCTCGAGGCGCGCACGGACATCGAGCGGTCGCGGCGCCAGCAGGACATCAACACGGTGACGCTGCGAAACCTGGCCAACGCCGCCTTGCCGGCGCTGGACCTCGTCGGGTCGTTTCGACTCCAGGGCCAGGGCGGCACACAGCTCGTCAGCGCCTTTCTCGGCGGTCCCGCCGCCTTCGAGGTTCCGGGCGGGTACGGAGACGCCCTCGCTCACCTCGCCGGTGTCGACTACCCGGACTGGACCGTCCAGCTCCGGCTGTCCTATCCGCTCGGACAGAGCGCGCAGCGGGCGGCCCATGCCCGGGCGCAGTTGCAGGTGCGGCAGACACGCGCGCAGTTGCGGCAGCTCGAGCTGCAGGTAGCCACGGAGGTCGCCAACGCGGCGGTCCTGATCCAGAGCGTGCAGCCGCGCATCGACGCGGCGCGCGCGGCGCGCGAGCTGGCCGAGGAGCAGCTGGCGGCCGAGGAGAGGAAGTTCGAGGTCGGCACGTCGACGAACTTCTTCGTCGTGCAGGTGCAGCGCGATCTCGCAACTGCGCGCGACACCGAGCTGCGGGCGATTCTCGATTACCAGAACGCCGTCATCGAGTTCGAGCGCGTGCAGCAGACGTCGCTCTCGCGCGCGGGTATCTCGATCGTTGGCGGAGGAATAGCGCCATGAAGTCCTGCTGCTGGTGGTGGCGCCGGGCAGGGCGGGCGGGAGCCGATAGCATGCCAGCGTCACTCGATGCCCTGAAGATCGATCGGTCCCCGAACGACCGGTCCCGGGTAGCACGCACCCTCTGGTTCGTACTCGTGGCCGCGGTCGTCGGCGCAGGTGGTGCGGCCGGCTGGCGCTGGTGGGAGGAGGCCCGGATTACCGTCGTGCGCGCCGTCCCCGTGCGGCAGGCGCTGCCGGCAAACGGCCAGCCGACGATCCTGAACGCCTCCGGCTACGTCACGGCGCGCCTGCAGTCGACCGTCTCTTCCGAGGTGACCGGGCGCATCGTCGAGGTGCTTGTCGAAGCGGGGATGGCGGTGACGGAAGGCCAGATCCTGGCCCGGCTCGACGACACCGCCGAGCGCGCGCACCTGGCGCTGGCGGAGGCGCAACTCGACGCGGCTCGGGGCGCGCTGGCGGAGCTGGAGGTGCGCCACGCAGAGGCCCAGCTCGATCTCGGCCGGCAGCGCCGTCTGCTCGAGCCGGGCCTGATCGGACAGGCCGACCTCGACGCGGTGAAGGCCGAGGCCGACTCGCTGCGTGCGCGCATCGCGAACCAGCGAGAGCAGGTCGTTGTCGCCGAGCGCGAGATCGACGTACGGCGGAGCGCCCTCGAGGACACGTCCATCCGCGCGCCGTTCAGCGGCGTAGCCATCTCGAAGGAAGCGCAGCCAGGCGAGATGATCTCGCCGGTCAGCGGGGGCGGCGGCTTCACGCGCACGGGCGTGTGCACGATCGTCGACATGTCGTCACTGGAGATCGAGGTCGACGTCAACGAGAGCTATATCAACCGCGTCTCGCCCGGCCAACGGGTCGTGGCCACGCTGGATGCGTACCCGGACTGGGCGATTCCGGCCAGCGTCATCACCACGATTCCCGCCGCGGACCGGGAGCGCGCCACGCTGCTGGTGCGGATCGCGTTCGACGAGCTCGGCGACCCCCGCATCCTGCCGGACATGGGGGTGAACGTGGCGTTCCTCGAGACCGGACCGCCGGAGGAGGATGCCCCCGATGCCGCGCCCAGGCTCTGGGTCCCGTCCGAGGCGTTGAGAAGCGACGGCGGCCGGTCGGTGGTTTTCGTGGCGCGCCGCGACACGGTCGAGCGGCGGGCCGTTACCACTGGTCTCGAGGAGGGCGGCGACGTCGAAGTGCTGGCGGGTGTCTCGGCCGGGGAGCGCGTGGTGGTCGAGGGGCCACCGGCGCTCGCCGACGGCGACCGTGTCGTGGCCGACTGACGTGGAGCCCGGCAGCGCCTTCGAGAACCGCTCCGGCTACCAGGTGAAGGTGAAGAGCCTGACCGTGCGTCGCCGCAGGTCGGGTCTGCCGGGGTCCGGGGCCTTGTACCGCTCCGGCACGGCGGACCAGCCCTGGTAGATGTTGCCGCCGAAGTAGAAGCGCCGGGCCGCGTCGGGCTCTGCCGTCGGCGAGCCCGGCGCGAAGAGCACGTAGGACTGCTGCGGCGGGTGCGGACCTGCCTGGTCGCCGCGAGGCACGTACTCCTGCCGGCCGTCGCCGTCGACGTCCGCCTGGATCCAGTCGAGATGGAGCAGGCGATGGTAGCTGCGGTCGGCGATCATGCCGCGCAGCTCGGCGTTGAACCGCAGGATGATGGACTCGGCGGCCGGATGCGAGCGGCGGACGGCGAGGTGCAGCGAGCGCGTGAGCAGCGGCGTCGAGCCGAACGCCAGCCGCGTGCGAGCCTCCTCGCTGTGGTTGCGGGCGAGGTACTGGACGACCAGGTCGTCCATCAGCGTGTAGTCCACCGCGCCGTCGAGGAGTCTGGCGAGGCTGTCCTCCTTGCTGCTCGCGCCGACGAAGACCGGCCCGTCCGTCGTCTCGACGGCCGCGCCGTACGCGTACCCGGCGACCAGGGCGATCCGCCGGCCGGCAAGGTCGGCCAGCGAGGTCGCGGACACGTCGCTGCCCCGCCGCCCGACGAGGATCAACCGGTTCTCGAGATAGGGGTCCGAGTAGACGAGCGCGCGTTCGCGCTCCGTGTCCCTCCAGAGGGCCGCGCTGCCGTCGAACTCGCCGCTCAGCAATGAGGGCGTCAGCCGGGCCTCGTCCACGATGACCGTCTCGGCGTGGACGCCCATGCGTTCGAGCGCCGCGCCGACCAGATCGAGGGCGAACCGCGGTTGTCCGGGCACGTTGGTGAACGGCGACCACGCCGTGGAGACGAGCTGCAGCGGCGCATCCTGCGCCCCGGCCACGATCGGCATGGCGACGCCAGGGAGCAGCAGCGCCGCGGCTGCCCACCGGGTCCAACGCGGAAGCCGCGCCTGACGGGTCTGTCGTGAAGGCATGCCGAGATCCTATCCGGTAGTCCGCTTCGTCGAGCGTACGGAGCCGACTGGGACCGCTATCGCGAAGAGGTTCCGGACCTGCTCGTGCCGAAGCTGTTCCGAGCCGTTGCCGGGGGCGCGCGCACCGTGTCAGTCGATCCGGGCGTCGTACACCGTCTCGCTGCAGCCCTCCCGGCGCACGTTGCCGTGCGCCGGCGACGCGGCGGCCATGGTGACGGTCACCATGTCCTCCAATCGAGCGAGTCGCGGTAAGGGATCGGAGCGGCGCCCGCGCCCCGGGCGGGCAGGGTGGACTCCGGCTACGAGACCATGAGCCAGAGGCGTCGCACGAACTGCAGGTAGACGGACCGACGGTCCTCGGAACGCCCGGCGTCGGTCGCCCGCCGGACGGGGGCGGCGGGGTGCTGGCGAAGCGGCGCGGCCGAGAGCCGCAGCCGCGGGTGGGCATTACGGGCGACGGTCCTCCCGTGCGCCTGTCGTCGTGTCGGCATGGTCGGTTTTCCTCCTCCGTGACATTGGCAGGACCGATCGTGGCCTGCCCAACCAACCATTCTAGCAGGTCGCGCTGCGGGCTCCGGCCGGGAGCGCCTGGGACGCCGCGGAGTCGTTTCCCGACACAGGTAGAATTCGCTCAGCGGGCATCGGGTCGGGAACGAGCCGTTTGAGACAGGAGGGTCCGGGATGAGACGGTTGTGCATGACGTTGGTCGTCGCCCTTATCGCGACGTCGGTGGCGGGCGCTCAGGCGCAGGACGAGCGCGCGCGAGGACGAGACGGCATCCAGTGGGGTCTGCCCCGGGGGTACATCCCGGGGGGCGAGTGGAAGGTCCAGATTCCGTTCCAGATTTTCGACAACGTCTACTTTGTCGGCAACGAGGCGGTCAGCTCCTACCTGATCACGACGTCCGACGGGCTCGTGCTCATCGATGCGACGAACGCCATCATGGTCAATCGGACGCTCGACAACGTCCGGCAGCTCGGGTTCGATCCGCTGGACATCAAGTACGTGCTCGTCACCGAAGCGCACGAGATCCACTACGGCGGGGCGGCCCAGATCAAGGCGGCGACGGGCGCGACGATCTGCCTGTCGCCGGCGGACTGGGATTTTCTCGAGCTGGCGGTGGAGCGTGCCGATTGGGTCGAGTACGACTGGACGACGCAGGTGGCGCCGCCCCGGGACCACGAGATCCGGGATGGGGAGGTCATCACCGTGGGCGACGCGCAGTTCACGCTGTACACCACGCCGGGCCACACCCCGGGAACGAGCTCGTTCGAATACGTCGCCCACGACGGCGACCGGCGCTACCGCGTGCTGACGCCCGGCGGCACCGGTCTCAGCATGGGCTCGGACTGGACCGACGAGTGGATCGAGGGCCGCGAGCGCCTCAAGGAGGCGGGTCCCTGGGACGTCATTCTCGGCAACCACCCGAACAACACGCCCGGCAACCTGTTCAAGCTCATGGTCGAGGGGGCGGATCGGGCCGACGGGGACCCGCATCCCGTCGTGCAGGGGCCTGCTGCGATCGACGACTGGTTCGACACGCTCCTGGAGGTCGCCTGGCAGAAGGCCGAAGCCCCTCATCACGGGCATCTCCGACGACCGGGCGTCATCACGAACCAGGTGCTGCCGTACCTGATTTCACCGAGGTGATCCGCGCTCGGAGCGACCGCAACCCCGGGTGCGCCGGCGTCCGGGTTAGAATCCTCGACAAACCATTGTGACGAACCCGCCCTACGTGCGTCTCGCAGTGGCCCTGCCCGTCGTGCTCTTCGTGTGGTTCTGCACGATGGTGCCAGCCGTCTCCGGGGGCGAGGTCCTCGTCTGGGAAATGGCGTGGCTGCCGCAGCAGGGCATCGACCTGGACTTCGTGGTCGACGGCCTGAGCCTGCTGTTCGCCCTGCTGATCACGGGGATCGGCGCGTTCATTTTCCTCTTCGCCGGCGAGTACATGCAGGGCTATCGGCAACGCGGCCGGTTCACGCTGTTTCTCGTCAGCTTCATGCTGGCGATGCTCGGCCTGGTGCTGGCCGACAACCTCGTCGCGCTCTTCGTCTTCTGGGAACTCACCACGATCACCTCGTTTCTGCTCATCGGCTACTCGCATGAGAACGCCGCGGCCAGGCGCTCCGCCCTGCAGGGTCTGCTCGTAACCGGTGCGGGGGGGCTGGCGATGCTGGCCGGCTTCGTCGTCCTGGGCCAGGCGGTGGGCACGTTCAGCCTGCGGGAGATGCTGGCCGACGGGAGCGCCTTCGCCGATCACCCGCAGTACACGGCGGTCGTCGTGCTGGTGCTGCTCGGCGCCTTCACCAAGTCGGCGCAATTCCCGTTCCACTTCTGGCTGCCGAACGCGATGGCGGCCCCGACGCCGGTCTCGGCCTACCTGCACTCGGCGACGATGGTCAAGGCCGGCGTGTTCCTGCTCGCGCGCCTGACGCCGCTGCTGGGCGGAACCCAGCTCTGGATGGAGACGCTGACCGCGGTGGGCGCGGTGACGGCGGTGTACTCGGCGTTCGTGTCGCTGGGCAAGTCCGACCTGAAGCAGGTGCTGGCGTACACGACGGTCATGGCGCTCGGCACGTGCGTCCTGTTTCTCGGATCGTCGCCTGCCGCGGGGCAGGGCGGGCTGTCGCGTGGCGTCCTGGCCGCACTCGCTTTCCTGGTCGCGCACGCGCTCTACAAGGCGGCCCTGTTCATGGTCGCCGGGACGATCGAGAAGGCAACCGGCACCCGCGACCTGACCCGGCTCGGGGGGCTGAGGAAGGCCATGCCCGTCACGTTCGCGGCCGCGGTCGCCGCGTCCGTTTCGATGGCCGGCGTGCCGTTCTCGGTCGGGTTCATCGGCAAGGAGCTCCTGTACACGGTCGGCTTCGCGGCCGACACCTCCGCCTGGCTGCCGTGGGCGACGCTGCTGGCCGCCGCGCCGATCGCGACCATTGCGATGGTGCTGGCAATCAAGCCCTTCTTCGGCCCCCGCCCCGACTATCGCAAGCCGGCCCGGGAAGGCCATTGGGCGCTCTGGTGCGGCCCGGTCGCGCTTGGCGCGGTCGGCATCTACTGGGGGCTGGCCCCCGAGTTCCCGTTCACGAGCCTGCTCGTGCCCGCGGAGACGGCCGTGGCCGGGCATGCCCTGGAGACCGGGCTCGCTCCCTGGCACAGCACCGGCGAGGCCTTCGCGCTGACCCTCGCGACACTGGCCGCGGCGGTTCTGGGATTCTGGCAGCGGGCGGCGGTTGCGGAAGCGCTGGCCGGGCTGAAGAGGCGGGTGCCGCTCAGCGGCGACCGCGCGTACGACGCGGCCATGAGCGGCATCGCCGCCGTCGCGGTCTGGCAGACCCGCCGCCTGCAGTCCGGCGTCCAGCGCCACTATCTGCTCATCGTGTTCGCCACGCTCGGACTGAGCCTGGCCGTGACTTTCTGGCTCAAGGAGGTGGTCCCCGGGCCGCTGCGGCTGGCGGAAGCGACGTTTCTCGACTGGTCGCTCGCCGGCCTGGTTGCCGCGGCGTCGATCGTGATCATCCGCTCCCGATCCCGTCTGCTCGGGATTACCGCGCTCGGCGTCGTGGGGGTTGCCACGGCGTTGATCTTCCTCACCTTCGGCGCCCCGGACGTCGCGATGACGCAGTTGATCGTCGAGACGCTCGTCACGGTCATCGTCGCCATCGTGCTGCTCAAGCTTCCGGACTTCAGGAACGACGTCCGGCCTTCGGGCGCCCGACACCTGCGCAACGCCATCGTCGCGGTCACGGTCGGGCTCGGCGTCACCCTGCTCATGCTCGCCGTGACGGCGTCCCCGCCCCAACCGGATCTCCAGGAGTACTTCGAGCGGACCGCCGTGCCCGGCGGTCAGGGCAGGAACATCGTCAACGTGATACTGGTCGATTTCCGTGCGCTCGACACCATGGGGGAGATTACGGTGCTCGCGATCGCGGGCGCGGCAGTCTTCGCCCTGCTGCTGCCGGGACCCCGGCGGCGGCAGGCGTGGCGCGGCGGCATCGTGAACACCATGATCCTGCGGGAAACCACTCGCCGACTGGTCCCGTTGATTCTGGTGTTCTCCGTGTTCCTGCTGCTGCGCGGCCACGAGCAGCCCGGCGGGGGCTTCGTCGGCGGGCTGGTCGCGTCCATCGCGTTCAGCCTGTACGCTTTCGTCTTCGGCCCGCGGGCGGCCCGCGGGATATTGCGCGCCGACCCCCGCGCCGTCGGCGCCGTCGGTCTGGCCGTGGCAATCGCATCCGGCTTCATCGGATCGATCCGCGATGCCGCCCCGTTCCTGACCGGCCAGTGGGGAACCCTGGCGGGGCTGAAGATCGGCACGCCGGTGATGTTCGACGTCGGCGTCTACCTCGTCGTCATCGGCGTCGTGCTGAGCTTCGTCATCGGCATCAGGGAGCGGTAGCCGGAATGGAACCAATCATCGCGGTGCTGGTCGGCGTGCTGATGGCGGCAACCGTCTATCTGATGCTCAGCCGCAACTTCGTGCGCTTCATCTTCGGGCTGGCGCTCCTTTCCCACGCCGCCAATCTGGTGCTCTTCGCCAGCGGGGGCATGACGCGCGCGCGGCCGCCGCTGATCGCGCCGGGAGCGTCCCAGCCCCTCCCCGACATCTCGAACGCCGTGCCGCAGGCGTTGATGCTGACCGCCATCGTGATCTCCTTCAGCCTGCTCACGTTCACACTGGTGCTCGCCTTCCGCACCTACCAGGAGCTGGAAACCGTGGACACCGACCGCATGCGGGCCGCGGAACCCTCGTCGGTCGACGCAGCGGCGGATGCGGGGCAGAGGGCGGTCGATTGAACTGGCTGCTGGTCTGTCCGATCGTGATTCCGCTGGCCGCGGCCGTCATCGGCTTTGCGGGCCGCGGCAGCGAGCGGACGCAACGGGCCGTGAGCCTGGTCGGAGCCGTCGGCCTGTCGGCCGCCGCCGCGGGCCTGCTGTCCGCCGTGTGGCGGGAGGGCATCGCGTCGGTCCAGATCGGCAACTGGCCGGCGCCCTACGGCATCACGCTGGTGGCGGATCACCTGAGCGCGGCGATGGTCGCGGTCTCGGCCCTCATCGGGCTGGCTACCGTGGTCTACGCCTGCGGCGATACGCGGCGCGGCGAGGTCTCCCACGTCCTGCATCCGTTGCTGCACGCCCTGCTGGCGGGCGTGTGCGGCGCGTTCCTGGCGGGAGACATCTTCAATCTCTACGTCTGGTTCGAGGTCATGCTGATCGCCTCGCTGGCCCTGCTGGTGCTGGGAGGAAGGCCCGCGCAACTGGATGGGGCCGTGCGCTACGCCGCCCTCAGCCTGATCGCGACCACGCTGCTGCTGAGCGGCATCGGACTGTTGTACGGATTGACGGGCACGCTCAACATGGCGGACCTGCACCTGCGGGTGCAGGAAGTCGAGGACCAGGGGCTGCTCACCCTGGTCGCCATGGTGTTCCTCATCGCGTTCGGTCTGAAGGCGGCGGTCTTCCCGCTCTTCTTCTGGCTTCCGGCCAGCTACCACACGCCGCAGACCGCGGTCTCGGCCGTTTTCTCCGGCCTGCTGACGAAGGTCGGCGTCTACGCGTTGATGCGTTTCTTCACGCTGATCTTCCGGCACGACGTCGGCTACACGCACGAGCTGCTGCTCTGGGTGGCGGGCCTGACGATGGTCACCGGCGTGCTCGGCGCCGCCTCGCGGAACGAGCTGAGGCGCATCCTGTCGTTCCACATCATCAGCCAGATCGGCTACATGATCCTGGGCCTCGCGCTCTTCACGACGCTCGGGCTGCTGGGCGCCATCTTCTACGTGATCCACCACATCATCGTGAAGGCGAACCTCTTCTTCGTTTCCGGCGCCGTCGATCGGCTGGCCGGCTCGACCGACCTCGAGAGGCTCGGCGGGCTCTACCGCGACAAGCCGCTGCTCGCCGCGCTGTTCTTCGTGCCGGCGTTCTCGCTGGCCGGCTTCCCGCCGCTGTCCGGCTTCTGGGCGAAGCTGCTGCTCATCCAGGCCTCGATCGCGAGCGACGAGTTCGTCATGGCGGGCGTCGCGTTGACCGTGGGTCTGCTGACCGTCTATTCGATGACCAAGATCTGGCTGAACGCCTTCTGGAAGGCCCGCCCGGACGACGCCGGGCCGCCGCCCGCGGTCGCGCCGCAGCGGCGGTGGTTGCTGCTGGCTCCCATTGCGACGCTGGCGATCATCACGGTGGCGATCGGTCTGTACGCCCGGCCTCTCTACGTGCTGGCGGAACGCGCCGCCACCGAGCTGATGGCCCCCTCGCACTACGTCGAGGCCGTGCTCGGCGGGAGCAGTCGATGAGGCTCTTCCAAATCAACCTGCTGTTCGCCGGCGGCTGGTGCGCGTTGGTCGGGACCTTCGATCTGGGGACCTTCGTGCTGGGCTTCGTCCTGGCGTTCGCGGCCCTGAGCCTGTCGAGCCCCATGTTCGGGCAGGCCGCCTACTTCAGGCGGGTGCTGCTGTCGGCCCGTCTGGGAGCCTACTTCCTGTACGAGCTCACGGTCTCGGGCCTGCAGGTCGCGTGGGACGTGATCACGCCCGGACACCGATCGCGCCCGGGCATCTTGGCCGTGCCGCTGGACATCGAGGAGCCGCTGCAGATCACGGTGCTGGCGAATCTCATCTCGTTGACGCCCGGCTCGCTGAGCCTCGACGTCAGCCCCGACGGAAGGACGCTCTACGTGCACGAGATGTTCCTCGATGATCCGGACGAGACGCGCAGGCGGATCAAGCAGGGTTTCGAACGCCTGGTCCGGGAGGCCATGCAGTGACGGGTCCGGAGGCGCAGTCGCAGATCGTCGCGTGGGCGGTGAACGTCACCATGGCCCTGACCGTGCTGGGGCTGGTCTCCTCGTTCGTACGCCTCGTCAGGGGACCGAGCCTGCCGGATCGCGTCGTCTCAATCGACCTCATCACCGTGCTGGCAATCGCGATCGCGGGCCTCCTGGCCATCACGCACACCGAGCCCGACTTTCTCGACATCGCCGTGGCGCTGGCGCTGGTGGCCTTTCTGGCGACGGTCGCCTTCGCCTGGTACGCCGAGCGCTCGACCGAGCTGCGCAACCGCGACAGGGGGGGCGCCGAGAGGGTGGACGAAACCGATGGCGGGTGACATGCCGTGGTTGGATCTCGTCGTTGCCGCGTGCCTGCTGGCCGGAGGCTTCTTCCTGTTCGTCGCCGGACTCGGCATCCTGCGCCTGCCGGACGTGCTCATTCGCATGCACGCCTCCACGAAGGCGGGCACGCTGGGCGTTGGCCTCGTGTTCGGCGCGGCAGCCCTGTACTTCAGGACTACGGCCGAGACCGCAATCGCCGTCCTGACAGTCGTCTTCCTGCTCGCGACGGCGCCGGTTGCCGCCCACGCGATCGCCCGCGCGGCGTACCGCACAAATGTCCCGCTGTCGGACAGGACGCATGTCGACGAGTGGAAGGGGAGGTACGGCAGGGACACGGAGGGCCCGACCGACCGCGGCCGCGCGCCATAGCCGGGGTCGGATCCGGCACCGGGAAGGGGCGGTGCCCATCCGACCGCCCGGTCGTTCAGCGCAGGGCGTCGCGCCTCGCCGCGCGGGCGCACAGCCAGCCGGCGAGCAGGCCGAACAGGTGCGCCTCCCAGGAGACCCCGTCGCCCTGCGGCAGGACGCCGGCGAGCAGGCCACCGTACAACGCCACGACCAGGACGGCTACGGCGACGGATTGCAGCCGGCGCTCGTAGTATCCGCGGCCGACCAGGAAGCCGAAGTAGCCGAATATCAGGCCGCTGGCGCCGACGTGCGCCGCGTCGCGGCCGAGCGCCCACACACCCAGGCCGCCGAGCACGACGATGGCGAGCGTGGTCGCGAGGTAGCGGGCGACGCCGCGGATTGCCACCATGCCCCCGAGGACGAGCAGCGGGACGGTGTTCGCCAGTAGGTGGGCGAACGAGCCGTGCACCAGGGGCGCGCCGAGAATGCCGGGCAGGCCGTCGACGCGGCGCGGTACGAGCGCCAGGGCGTAGACCAGGCGCTCATCCATGAACAGCCCGTACACGGACACCGCCCAGATCAGGGCAACACCGGCGAACAGCGTGGCGGCGCGCGGCTGCCAGGCAGTCGGGTCCATCACGAGTGACCTCCCTTCGTCGACGCGGGTACGGGGCCGACCGGCGATGAGACCATCCTGAGTAGACTTCACTTGCATGTCGCTGAATCGGCCCGACGGACAGGCGGCGCGCACGCGACGGACCGCAAGGCTCGCCGGCGCGCTCGTGTTGTGCGGCGGGGCGCTGTGGGGGACGGCCCCGCTGGCGGCCGCGCCACAGGAGCCCGCGCCACAGGAGCCCGCCGGCACGGAGCCGCGGCAGGTCACACGCCCGCCGGCGGGCTTCCAGCTCGCGGGCCCCGTGATCGATGGTCCGCCCGCCCCGCTGCCGCCGGCGACGATCACCCGCGACGCCAGCGGCCGGGCGACGGTCCGCGCCGTCCGCCTCGCTGAGCCCCTGCAGCTCGACGGCGTCCTCGACGAGCCGATCTACGCCCGCGTGGAGCCGTTCGGCGGCTTCATCCAGCAGGCCCCCGACGAGGGGGCCCCGGCCACGGAGCGTACCGACAACTGGATCTTCTTCGACGACGAAGCGATCTACGTGGGGGCCCGCGTCCACGAGTCGGTGCCCGAGTCGGAGTGGGTCGCCAACGAGATGCAGCGCGACTCGTTCCAGCTCATCAACAACGACGGCTACATCGTCGTGCTCGACACCTTCTACGACCGCCGCAACGGCTTCGCCTTCCGCGTCAATCCCATCGGGGGCTTCAGCGACCGGCAGGTCACCGACGAGGGCAACCCGAATCCGGACTGGAACCCGGTCTGGGACGTGCGCACCGGCCGCTTCGACGGAGGCTGGACCGTCGAGATGGAGATTCCGTTCCAGTCGCTCCGCTTCCGGCCCGGGGCCGGCCAGGTATGGGGCATCCAGTTGGGCCGGGACATCCGGTCGAACTTCGAGGAGGCGTATCTGACGGCGGTGCCGATCTCGGCCGGTCCGGGGCAGTTCCGGCTGTCGGCCGCCGGAACCCTGGTGGGTCTGGAGGTGCCGGAGGACAGCCGCACGTTCGAGATCAAGCCCTACGCGATCGGCTCGCTCAACACGGACCGGACGGTCGTGCCGCCGATCTCGAACGACGGCGACGGGAGCGGCGGCGTCGACGTCAAGTACGGCCTCACGGAGAACCTGACGGCGGACTTCACCTACAACACCGACTTCGCGCAGGTGGAGGTGGACGAGCAGCAGATCAACCTGACGAGGTTCAGCCTGTTCTTCCCGGAGAAGCGCGAGTTCTTCCTCGAGAGCCAGGGCATCTTCGACTTCGGACGGGTGGCCGGCTTCGGCGACTTCGGCGGACCCACGCGGGGCATCCTCAACGCGCCGCCCGGCGCATTCCCGCCCGGCGATGCGCCGACGCTCTTCTTCAGCCGGCGCATCGGCCTGGACGAGGGAGGGCGGACGGTGCCCATCGTGGGGGGCGGACGCCTGACCGGCAAGCTGGGCGACTTCAGCGTCGGGGCCATCAACATCCAGACCGACGACGCCCAAGCCAGCGCTGCCCTGCCGACCAACTTCAGCGTGCTGCGCGTCAAGCGCGACATCCTGCGCCGGAGCCGCGTCGGCGCCATCTTCACCAACCGCTCGGTCTCGCTGCGGGGCGACGGCGCGAACCAGGCGTACGGCATCGACGGATCGTTCTCGTTCTACGACAACGTGAACATGTACGGCTACTACGCGCGCACGAACACCCCGGGCCTGCAGGGCAGGAACGAGAGCTACCGGGCGGCGTTCTCCTACGAGGGCGACCTCTACGGACTGCTCGCCGATCACCTGCAGGTCGGGCGGAACTTCAACCCGGAGATCGGCTTCATGCGCCGCGAGGACTTCCGGCGCAGCTACGTGTACGCGCAGTTCAGCCCGCGGCCGGAAGGCATCGAGGCGGTGCGCCAGTTCACCTGGGGCGGGAGCGTCGACTACATCGAGAACGGCGCCGGGCAGCTCGAGACCCGCATCCTGTCGGGCCGCTTCGAGACCAGCTTCGAGAACAGCGACAACCTGAGCGCGGACGTCCAGCAGGACTACGAGCTCCTCTCCCGGCCCTTCGCGATAACCGACGCGGTGACCATCCCCGTCGGCGGCTACGAGCTCACCGACTTCCAGGTGTCCTACGAGATGGGACCCCACCGCCGGGTGGCGGGCAGCCTCTCGTTCCAGCACGGCGAGTTCTTCGGCGGCGACATCACCGCGCTCGGCTATTCGCGGGGCCGCATCGAGGTCTCGCGGCAGTTCGCGGTCGAGCCCAGCATCTCGTGGAACCGGATCACGCTGCCGCAAGGGAGCTTCACGGCCCAGGTGGCCACGACGCGGCTCACCTACACCTTCACGCCCCGCATGTTCGCCAGCGCGCTGCTGCAGCACAACTCGACCAACAACGTGCTGAGCACGAACGTGCGCCTGCGCTGGGAGTATCAGCCGGGGAGCGAGCTGTTCGTCGTCTACAACGATCAGCGGGACACCTGGATGAACCGCGGCTTTCCGATGCTGGAGAACCGCGCCTACGTCGTGAAGCTCACCCGCCAGTTCCGTTTCTGAGCCGGGACCGCCAGGTAGCGCCGGCGACCGGATGCAGGTTCTCGCACGGAAGCTACGGATCCACGTGCACTTCGGCGAGCGCGATCCCCCGCTCGCCGGCGACCGCGTACAGGAAGTAGACGCGGCCGTCCTCCTCGAAGATCGCCGGGTCGCGCAACTGGTTGACCGGGACGTTGACGGCGCCGCCGCGGGACGGCTCCACCGGCAGGTCCGCGCCCTCCCAGGGCCGCTCCGGGCGCAGCACCTCCACCCGCCCGGCCGCCTGCCACTCCCGCCAGTCGCCCGCGAGGTCGATGCTCGCCAGCCAGACCCGCTCGGGTGCGTCGCCGCGTTCGGTCCAGAATACGAACAGCCGGTCGCCGCGCTTCAGCAGGGCCGAATGCCGCATGTCCGGGTTGAACAGGCTGGGCCCTTCCTCGAAGCCGGTCAGGCCGTCGCGCGAGCGGTACATCACGCCCGGCATGGCCAGCGCGTACCAGTAGCCGTCGTGCCGGAACGCCCGGAAGTACGCCCGGCCCAGGATTTCCGGGCGTCCCTCGAAGTGCAGTCCGTCCCGCGAGACCGCGGCGCGGGTCACCTGCGGCCCGCGTTCCCGCCCGTGGACGTACATCACGATCTCCCGCCGCTCGTCGATGACGTGCACGTCGGGCGACGCGACGTGGGCGTACGCCCCCGCCGGGTCCGGCGAGTCGGCGCCGCACGGCGGGCAGGTGGCCGGAAAGTGCGACTGCTCGATCTGCAGCGTCCCCGGCTCGTGCATCGTCCACGGCCCGGTCAGATCGTCCGCGTAGGCGAGGCGGATGTACAGGCCGCGGTGATCGGCGAAGTAGAGGTAGTAGCGGCCGAGAGGATTCTCCACCCAATCCGGCACCCGGATGAGCGACGGCCCGGCGATGTTGCTCCCCATCCGTCCGTCCATGTCGGGGGTGATGATGGGGCGGTCGAGCAGGCGCTCGATGCGGATGGTCCGCGCGCCGGCCGGGGGTGCAGTGTCGGGACGCGGATCGGCCACGAACCCGTCCCGGTTCGGCATCTCGATGCGCGGGAGCGCCGCGGCGTCGATCCGGTCCTCCTCGCCGACGAGATCGTTGAGGAAGAGCACGTAGGCGACCGCGGCGTAGACCTCGTCGGTCGTCAGCGATCCGGGCTGGTTGAACGGCATGGCGCGGTAGATGTAGTCCCACAGCGTGGTGGCCGCCGGCCAGTAGCTGCCCACGGTCTTGCGCGCCTGGTCGGTCGCCAGCAAGCCCCGTCCCCCGGCCAGCCGGTGGTCCGGCCCCTCGGTGCCGGTCGGGCCGTGACACGCGGCGCAGCGGCGGTCGTACACCGCCCGCCCCTCGGCCGCGGTGGCGCCGCCGGGCGGCAGCTCCGCGCCCTCCGGTCCCACGATGACTCCCCAGCCCTCGCTGTCCGCGGCCGTCGCCGGGCGGCCGAGCCCGAGCGTCTGCGCCTCGGCCGCGCCGGCGCACAGCAGCGCGCACAGCAGCACTCCCGCCGCGGCGCGCGACGGGTTGGGAAGCGTGACGCCCGGCAGTTCATGCCCGCTACACATCGACATCCTCCACCACGCCGTCGCGGGCCATGCGCAGGCCCTGGACGGCGTTGTCGTGACAGCTCGACCGCGTGTTCCGCACCGCGATCATAATTGCACAGGATGCGGGAGCGGCCATGCACGCTTCCGCTCGACGACGAAGACGACGCGGCACTGGCGGCCGAGCGCGCCGAGGGGAACGCGGATCCGGCCGGTCGCCAATCGGCCGCAGCCGGGCTGTCTGGACAGGCAGGTGGGCTCTTCACACTGCAGAAAGGCTTGGCACAGGCTGTAGACTGTGGACGGTCGGTGGTCGTGCCAGCGTTCGTCGCGGAGGGAACGGAGGGCGCCGTGATGGGACGGACTGGGGGTGACATGGGAGACCGGGAGCGGGCGAGCGTGCGGTGGGGGGCGGCGGTCGCGCTCTGCGTCGCCGTCCTCAGTCAGGGGCTCGGCTCCGCGCAACCGCCGGCGGACGAGCGGGACGCCGCGTTGCGGACGCCGTGGGGCGAGCCGGACCTGCAAGGCATCTGGACCGACCCGACGGCGACGCCGCTCGAGCGGCCGGCGCAGTTCGCCGACCAGGAGCGCTTCACCGAAGAGCAACGCACGGCCCTGGATGCGCGGCGGGCGGCGCTGCGCCGCTTCGACACCCGGTCGGAGGCGGGCACGCCGCTGGACGTCGCCGGCGCCTACAACGCCGTCTACCAATCGGTGAAGCGGACGGGGCGCCGCACGTCGCTCATCGTGGATCCGCCCGACGGACGGGTGCCGCCGTTGACCCCGGCGGGGCAGCGGCGTGTGGCGGCCGACCGTCGGGGCCGTACCTCGCTCGAGGAGCTGGCGGGCGACTACGGCACCGAGCGGATGAACCGCGCCGACGGGCCCGAGGACCGCGGCCTCGCCGAGCGCTGTCTGGGCAACCGACTGCCGGCGCTCGGCGGCTACTCGCGGATCGTCCAGTCTCCGGGCTACGTCGCCATCTACTACGAGGCCGGCCAGGGCGGCGGCGGCAACCGGATCATCCCCGTCGACGGGAGCGCGCATCTGCCCGCCCGCGTGCGTCTGTGGTACGGCGATGCCCGGGGCCGCTGGGAGGGCGCCACGCTCGTGGTGGACACCCGTCACTTCACCCGCAAGACGAACTACCGGGGGGCCCGCGAGGATCTGCACCTGGTCGAGCGGTTCACCCGGGTGGACGAGCAGACGTTGCACCACGAGGTCACCATCGACGACCCCACGACGTTCACGCGGCCCTGGACGGTCCTCGTGGAGCTCGAGCGGCAGGACGACCGACCCAACCGGATCTTCGAATCCACCTGTCACGAGGGGAACTTCGGCCTGACCGGCATTCTCGCGAACACCCGCGCCGCCGAGCGGGCGTTCGCCGAGGGGCGCGGTCCGGACCCGGGCACGACCGGCCTCGCCCTGCGCGCGGCCGACGGGACCGACGATCGCGACGATCCGCTGCGGGGGCGGCGGCCGGGCCTCATCGAGGAGCCTCGCTGAGGCCGAGCGGGGAACGCGCTGCAATCCGCGGGGGAGACAAGCGGGGGAGACAAGATGATGCGCGCTCGTTCGACATGCGTGCTGGGCGGTCTGGTCACGGCGATCGGGCTCGCCGCGCTCACGCTGACCACCACGCACACCGTCGGTCAGACGCCGGCGCCGCCCGGTGCGCCGCGAACGGTGGACGGTCAGCCGGATTTCAGCGGGATCTGGCAGGCGAACAACACCGCGAACTGGGACCTGCTGACGCACGTCGCGCGCCCCATGGTGGGCCAGCCCGGCGTCTACCCCGACATTCCCGTGCCTGCCGCCCCGGTGCTCGCCCTCGGCTCGATCGGCTGGGCGCCCGGCGGCCTGGGCGTGGTCGTGGGCGACGAGATCCCGTATCAGCCGTGGGCGGCGGAGCGGAAGCGGGAGAACGCCGAGCGCTGGCTGGATCGCGACCCGGAGATCTTCTGCTACCTGCCGGGCGTGCCGCGCGCCATGTACCTCCCCTACCCGTTCCAGATCTTCCAGGGCACGAACAAGGTCATGATGATCTTCGAGTTCGCCAACGCCCAGCGCATCATCCACCTCGACGAGGTCGAGCCCTATCCCAACCAGGCCTGGATGGGCCACTCGGTGGCGCACTGGGAGGGCGACACCCTCGTGGTCGAGTCGACGAGCTTCACGCCCTACACCTGGTTCGACCGGGCGGGCAACTTCCATAGCGACGCCCTGCGCGTGGTGGAGCGGTTCAGCTATCTCACGCCGGACGCCATCGAGTACGAAGCCACCATCGAGGACGAGCAGGTGTTCACACGTCCCTGGACCATCCGCATGCCGCTGTACCGACGGCTGGAGCAGCACGCGCAGCTCCTGGACTTCCGCTGCGTCGAGATGGTCGAGGAGACCCTCTACGGGCACCTGCGCAAGGAGCCGCTGGTCACGACGTGGGAGGGGGACACCATGCGGGTGGATATCACGCGCCGCTTCGAGATCGGCGACGAGCGGGTGTACGAGCGTCACCTCTCGGGCAACCCGCCGGACCCGCGGTGAGCACAGGAGAGACCTCCATGCACGGACCAACGCGCCTCGGCGCCGTGACCGGCGCCCTCGCCCTGCTCCTGGGGAGCCTCGTCGGCCCGCCGGCCCGGGCCCATCATGCGTTCTCGGCCGAGTTCGACGCCAACCAGCCGGTCCGCTTCGACAAGGCGACCGTCACCAGGATGGAGTGGACGAATCCCCACGTCTGGATCTACATCGACGTGGAGCACCCGGACGGCACGGTCGAGCCGTGGGCGATCGAGGCGGGGACCCCGAACGTGCTCTTCCGGCGGGGGTTCACGAGGGCCTCGCTGCTCCCGGGCACCGAGATCGTCGTCGACGGGTATCGGGCCAAGGACGGTACGCGTCGCGCGAACGGCCGGGACGTCACGTTTCCCGACGGGCGCACCCTGTTTCTCGGGTCTCCGGGCACCGGTGCCCCGGACGAGCTGCGGTCGAGCGGCCGCTGACGACTGATGCCACACCACACACGACGCGGGTTCCTGAGGCTCGGGACGGCGATTGCCTCCCTGTTCGCGGCCGCGCGACCGGCCTCCCTCCGGGGGCAGGAGGGGGTGACCCCGCGAACGCTGGGCGGCGGCGTGCGTGCCTACGGCGAACGCGCTCGCTTCGAAACCGCCACCCGCCTCCTGCGGTCGTCGCGGTATCCGCAGGCCTCGAGCAGTCGAACGCCGCTGCAGGATCTGAGGGGCATCATCACCCCGTCCGCGCTGCACTTCGAGCGGCATCACGCCGGGGTGCCCGACATCGATCCGGCCACCCACCGGCTGCTGATCGACGGCCTCGTCGACCGCCCGTTGGTGTTCACCATGGACGAGCTGCGCCGCCTGCCGTCGGTCTCGCGCATCTGCTTCCTCGAATGTTCGGGGAACAGCGGCGCTCTCTGGCGGGCGGCGACCAGCACCACGCCGCAGAGCACCCATGGCCTGACCAGTTGCAGCGAGTGGATCGGCGTCCCGCTGTCACGTCTGCTGGAGGAGGTCGGTGTGCGGCCGGAGGCCGGCTGGCTCGTGGCGGAAGGGGCGGATGCCGCCCGGATGACGCGGAGCGTCCCGCTCGGCAAGGCGCTCGACGACACGCTGGTGGCCCTTGGCCAGAACGGCGAGGCGCTGCGGCCCGAGCAGGGCTATCCGCTGCGGCTGTTCGTGCCTGGATGGGAGGGGAACATCAGCGTCAAGTGGCTGCGTCGCATCCGGCTGACCGACCAGCCGTACATGACGCGGGAAGAGACCTCGAAGTACACCGACCTGCTGCCGGACGGACGGGCGCGTCAGTTCACCTTCACGATGGAGGCGAAGTCGGTGATCACCCATCCGGCGGGCGGCCAACGGCTCGCCGACCGCGGCTATCGCCAGATTCGGGGCATCGCCTGGTCGGGCCGCGGCCGCGTCGAGCGGGTGGACGTCTCCACCGACGGGGGTCGCTCGTGGCGCGCGGCCGTGCTGCAGGAACCGGTGCTGCCGCTCGCGCACACGCGCTTCCGGCTCGACTGGACGTGGAGCGGGGACGAGGCGGTCCTCCAATCACGCTGCGTCGACGAGACCGGCTACGTGCAACCGACGCGTGACGCGCTGATCGCCGCCCGCGGCGTGCGGTCGGTGTATCACAACAATGCCATCCAGAGCTGGCGGATCGCCCGGGACGGCACCGTCGAGAACGTCCATCTGTAGGCTCCGACTCTCCGGCCGGCCGACCAGCACGGCCTGCCCCACATTCTGTCCACCATCCTGACGGGACTTCATCGGACGTTCTCAACGCTCTGCGGACCGTCGGAACAACGATCCGTTTGACGCACGACGCTCCAGCGCGCGCGGTCGATCAGCGGCATCCGGTTCGCGACGTGCTGTTTCGGTCGGAGCATGATTGCTCACGGCATTGAGTAAATCGTCAGGCGCCGTCCCGATCGGCCCGTATGGGGGACGAACGGCCGGGTTCGTTCGCCGGCAGATCCGGGCGAACCACTTGGCGATTCGCGAATCCGCGCGAGCGACGCTGCGCGAGCCGTCTGGGCGTGAGCCCGCGGGGTCTCACCCGGGTGTTCCTCAGCGGCCGTCCGGCGCTATGGATCGCGTAGTCCTCGGGGTGCGTGGGCGCACTGGGATGCAGTCCGAACATGGTTCGATGCTCCTTTCGGGGCAGTTGGATGGTCCGGGCCAAAGGCGCGGGGGGAGTTGGCGATGCGAGTCTGCTTCTCCTGGCCGGCTCACTCAACCGCGTATCCGAGTGCTGCTGCGTTCTCGCGAACCCGGGTGTCCCGCGTCACGACCACGACCAGCGGGGGCGGCTCGTCGATCAGCTCCGTTGTCGCCAGGTGCACGGCGTCGAGCGTGCGAATCGGCTCTATCGGGAACGGCCTGCGGACGCGAGCGAGAACCGCGTCGGTGACACCGACCACGTAACAGCGGAACTCGAAACGACGGAGCGCCCCGACTGCCGCCCGCTCCGCGTCGGCCGTCAGCCGCGCGGTCGCGCGCGCTCGAAGGATCGCCCGTGCGGTCTCGGCAATCGTCAATGCGGAAGTGACCTTCCGTCCTCGAGCACGGATCGATTCCAGTGCGTTCGAGTCACGCTCGAGAAGCGCGGCGACCAGCGCGCTGGACTCGATGTACCGCACACCGGCGGTTTCCGGGGTCGAAGGCGGCACTCTGGCTCTACGCTTCGCCGCGTTCGGCGTCAATCAGCTCGGCGGCGGTTCCCGCGGGAAGGCTGATGTCCGGCCACGCTTCTGTCGGGTCACCCGCTTCGAGCGGTGGGCGAATCACTCCGGAGGCGACGAGCTCGTCAAAGCGCCTGGACGAGCCCTTCGCCGTTGCGCCCGGCTGGACGAGTTCGGCGACCACGCGGCCGTGAGCCGTGATCACGATGCGCTCGCCGGCCTCGATCCGGCGGATATAGCGGCTCAGGTTGTCCTTGAGCTCCCGAATGCCCGTGGAGGTCACAGGACCTGCTTGAACGGATTGTTTCGCCATTCGGCTCTCCAACAGTCAGTGGTCACGCCCGACCCGCGTCCCCGTCGGTCCGCCGCGGAGCCGCGCCGCAGAGTATAGCCACATGTAGCCTCACTCGCAAGGCGTGCCGGGGGTTCCGGCGGTTGCGGTTCGCCGAGGTCCCCGAGCAGGGGGGCGGGTCTGCTAGGGCGGGGGCTCCGGTGCGGCCGGGCGCCGCCGTTCTCGGGCGACGCCGCGCGGCCGGACGCCTTCGGCGGCGGGCTCGTTGTCGCGGACGGTGATGGCCGGCAGTCCGGCGCGGGCGAGGGCGTTGACGATCGTCCGGGCCACGCGCAGGGCCCGGTCCAGCTCCTCGGGGCTCGCGCCGCCGGTGAGCTCGCCCAGCGGGTCGTGGCGCAGCCGGTCCTTTATCTCGGCAAGAACAACGTGAGCCCGAAGACGGTGGCCACGATCGAGGCCGCCCTCGGGCCGGCGGAGTTCGAGCGGCTGCGGTCGGCAGACATGCCGGCGTGGATGACCAAGGCGCTCGCCGTCGGCCGGGACAGGCTCCATGGCTGAGGCCTTCCTGTCGCTCGATGCGGGCGAGCGCGCCGATATACTCCGGACCGTCGCCGCCCGGTCCGGACGGGCGGCCATCATCCTGGAGAAGGACATCTGGATCTGCTGGGTCCTCCAGGCGGTCTTCTCGATGCCCGACCCTCACCCGATGGCCTTCAAGGGCGGCACCTCACTCTCCAAGGTCTATCGCATCCTCGGTCGGTTTTCCGAAGACGTTGACGTTATGGCGAACGAGTGGTGGAGGCGGCGGGAGTCGAACCCGCGTCCGAAAGTATGTCTCCGCGGAACTCTACATGCTTGTCCGTCCTTGAAGGTCTCGCTTCCGGTGTCAAAGGACGGCGGAAACCGCCGGAAGCCAGCGCCGAAAAGTCTCGCCGGCGCGTGTCGGCGCCACGCGCGACGGCCAGCCCGCTAAATGACGTTCAGCCCCGACCCGCGGGCGAGGACGAGGTGAACGCGCCGCTTGATTAAGCAGCGAGTGGAAGCTGCGTGTCCGCAGTTACTGTGTTTTCCATCGGATTAGCGAGTCGATGGTGCTCGGCATGCATTCCGCGATTCCATTACCCCCGTCGAAGCCGTGTCGCCCCCATGGCGGCCGTACGTGAATCGCTGATCCCATTCTAGCAGCTTGGGGCCGGCGGCCGGGCGGTATAATCGGCGCCGGCTCGCGGCTTCGCGGACGACTTCATGGAAGGGATGGGCGGACGATGACCTGGTTCAGGAGATGTGCGGCGATGCTCGCGGTCGCGGCGGTTCCGGCCCTCGGGCCCACGGGTGCGGCCCAGGAGCACAACATGCTGACGGGCGCCGAGCAGGCGGACGGCTGGGGGCTGCTGTTCGACGGCGTCAGCCTGGACGGCTGGACGCCGCGCGGCGACGCGCGGTGGGAGGTTGCGGACGGCACCGTCAGCCCTGTCGAGGGGTCGGGGCGCGGACACCTCGCGACGGAGGCCCACTACGCCGACTTCGAGCTCGTTGCCGACTTCTGGATCGACGAGGCGGCGAACAGCGGCATCTTCATCCGCACCCCGGCCGAGGGCGCGATCAACCAGGGCAACTCGTTCGAAGTGAACATCTACGACCCGCACGCGTCCTGGCCGACGGGCAGCATCAACGAGATCGCGAAGATCCAGACGATGCCCGACACGACCGGGCGCTGGAACACGTTCGAGATCACGGCCGACGGCGATCATCTGGTGGTGAAGCTGAACGGCGAGACGACGGTCGACGCGCACTCGGATCGCCATGCGCACGGCCCCATCGCGCTCCAGTACAACGCGGCGGGGCAGGTGCGGTTCCGCAACGTCAAGATCCGCACGCTCGACTAGCCCGGCAATCGTCGCCTCCGGCTCCGGTTGCCGCCCAACCAACCCTCGCTGGGAGTCTACGCCGTTTACGGCGCAGACTCCCAGCGGATGGCCGCGGAGCGTCGCGGTAGCTGCACGATGGCGAGACGCACCGTCGCGGCCATGGTGCTCGGCATCGGCGGCTGCCGCTTCGCGCCGGCGCTGCCGTAAGCGCCCATGGCGGACGATCTCCCAGCCCTGGACGTTCGCGACGGCGAGCAGTGGCGGGCGTGGCTCCAGGCGCACCATGCGGCCAGCCCGGGCATCTGGCTGGTCTTCCACAAGCGCCACACGGGTCGGGAGTCCGTCTCCTACGAGGCGGCCGTGTGTCAGGCGCTCTGCTTCGGCTGGATCGACAGTCTGGTCAGGCGGCTCGACGACGACCGCTACGCCCGCAAGTTCACGCCCCGCAGGCCCCGCAGGCCCCGCAGCAACTGGTCGGCCGCCAACCGCCGGCGCTGGCTCGAGCTCCGGAGCGAGGGCCTGCTGGCCGCCCCCGGACTGGCCATGGCGCCGGCCGACCTGATGCCGCCACAAGCGCCGGCGCCGGCAATACCGGAGCTGCCGGACTACGTCGCCGCAGCGTTCCGGGCCGAGCCGCGGGCGTGGAGGTTCTTTCGAGCCCTCGCCCCGACGCACCGGCGTCGGTTCGTGACGTGGATCCACACCGCCAAGCGGCCGGCGACGCGGCAGCGACGCATCCGCGAGTCGATCGCGCTGCTGGCCGCCGGCCGGAAGCTCGGCTTGAGGTAGCCGCGGCGCTCCAGCTAACCGGTCGCCGGGTGCATCGTCCGCCCGCCGACCACCGTGCGCACGACCCCGATGTTCTTGATGTCGTCGGGGTCCGCGTCGTGGGGGTCGCGCTCGAGGATGACGAAGTCGGCCAGCTTGCCCGCCGTGATCGAGCCCTTGTCGCGTTCCTCGCGGGACGCCCGCGCCCCGTGGAGGGTGCCGATGCGCAGCGCCTCGTCCACGGTCACGCGCTGGCTGGCGCCCCACACCCGGCCGTCGAAGTCGCGGCGGGTCACCATGCTCTGCAGCGCCATGAGCGGCTCGAACGGACCGGGCGTGTAGTCGGACGCCCCCGGCACCGGGATGTCGAAGTCGAGGAAGGAGCGGTGCGCGAACATCCATTCCATCTTTGCGGCGCCGTACTCCCGCCACTTCTCGCCGTGGAAGTGGACGTAGGTCCAGAAGGGGGTCGGGATGGAGCCGGTGTCCCGGATCCGCCGCAGCAGGTCGGGGTTGACGAGCGAGCAGTGCTCGATGCGGTGGCGCCGGTCGGGATGCGGCCAGCGCGCGAGGACCCGCTCGTAGGCGTTCAGCACCATGTCGATGGTGACGTCCCCGTTGGCGTGGATGCCGATCTGCCAGTTGTGGCGGTGCGCCTCCTCGACGACCTCGTGGATCTCGTCCTGGGACATCGTCAGGATGCCGTAGTCGTCCGGCCGGCCTTCGAACGGCGTGCTCATGCGCATCGTGCGTTCCGACGCCGACCCGTCGGCGCTGTACTTCACGCCGCCGATGCGCATCCACTCGTCGCCGAAGCCGGTGTAGACGCCCGCCTTGCGCAGATGCTCGTACGGCCCCCGGACCATGGCGTAGACGCGGTGGCGCAGCTCGCCCGCCTCGCGGGCGTCCTGATAGGCGAGCAGCCGGCCGCGGCCGGCCCCGGCGTCGTGCACGGTGGTGAGGCCCGCGGCGGTCATCAGCCGCGAGATGTGCGCCATCCCCTCGCGGGCGCGGGTGCGCTGCTCGGCCGCGGTGAGCTCCTCGCGCTCGCCGACGTCGTCGAAGACGTCCCGGGCGTGCTCGGCCACCATGCCCGAGAGGCCGCCGTCGGCGTCGCGCGCGAACCGGCCGTCGGGTGGGTCCGGGGTGTCGCGGGTGATGCCGGCCAGCGCGAACGCGGTGCTGTTGAACCAGTTGGTGTGCCCGCCGCGGTGCGCCACGTCGACGGGATGGTCGGGCACCGCCGCGTCGAGGTGGATCCGGTGCAGGGGGCCGTCGACGACCTTCGTGTCGTCGAACATGAAGCCCCGCACCCAGCGGCCGGGCGGCGTGTCGAGCGCCTTGCGCCGCAGGGCGGCCTGGATCTCGGCGACCGTGCGCAGGTTCGTGTTCACGCCGTAGAGCTCGTTCACGCCGCTGGGGTGGGCGTGGGCGTCGATGAAGCCCGGCGTGACGGTCATCCCCGCGGCGTCGATCACCTCGGTCTCCGCGCCGACGAGATTGCGGACGTCGTCGCTGCTGCCCACGGCGAGGAACCGGCCGCCGCGGACGGCGAAGGCCTCGGCGCGGGGCAGCGCGTCGTCCACGGTGTGGACGCGGGCGTTGAGGACCGCCAGGTCCGGTCGGCCAGCCTCGCCGGCCGCTTCCTGCGCCGCCGCGGCCGGCAGCCTGGCCAGGCCGGCCCCGCCGGCCAGCACGGCGCCGAGACCGAGAAACTCCTTGCGCGAATAGGTTGCCATCGGCTCTCCCCCCCGGCAGCCCGCGGCAGGAGGCGCCGCGCCCGCCGTGCGTTATTCTAGGAAACTGCGCCGCCATCGGAACGACCACCCCCGGAGACAGGAGCCGACATGCCCAGGTTCACCATCGCCCTTGCAGCAGCCCTGACGCTCGTCCCGCTTGCCGGGCTCGCCCAGGATCTGGCCACCGACGTGCTCAAGGCCGACATCGAGGCCGTCCTGAACAGCCCCGAGGGCGGCATCGACCGGCAGATCCGGGTGGTCGACATCGGGAAGCTGAACGTCGCGGTCGGCGTGCTGCACCGCGGGCCGACGGGCGCCAGCGCGGGTCCGACGCCGGCGATCGAGCACAGCCGGGTCACCGAGGTGTACTACGTGGTGTCGGGCTCGGGGACGCTCGTCACCGGCACGGCGGTCGTTGATCGGCAGCCGATCGCGCCCGATGCGGAGGTTGTCCAGGTCGCGGTCGGCCCGAGCAGCCGCGCCACGTTCGAGGACGACGGGAACCAGGTGCGCACGATCTCGGCGGGCGACGTGGTAGTGATCCCTGCGGGCGTGTTCCACGGCTGGCGGGACATCTCGGACCACGTAACGTATCTGAGCATCCGCCCCGACCCCGACCGGGTCCTCCCCGCCGGCTACCTCAACCCGGCAGTACACCGGGCGCAGTCTGCGCCGTAGCACGATGCCCCAAGCCGCGCACGGCGCGGCTCGGCGGCAGCGGCGCGGGCGAAGGGGTCCCCGCAAGCGGACGCCGGGGGCTTGGGGCGCAGCCCCATCCTAATGAAGATACTTGCGCCCCCGGCGTGCGTGTGCCAACATTCGGCGGGCGAAAACTGACTAGAGCAACGAGCAACGAGGAGAGTCCATGAGAAGGCTGCTACGGAACCGCAAGCTGTGGGTGGGTGTTGCCGGCGTCGTGCTGTTCGTGGCGCTGGCGCTCGGCCAGTCGGCGCTGGAGAAGTCGGCGGTCGCGCAGACCGAGGGGCTGACCTGGGGACCCATCTTCGAGGTCGACCCGCTGTGGCCGAAGCCGCTGCCCAACAACTGGGTCATCGGCGCCGCCATCGGCGTCTCCGTCGACGAGTGGGACCACGTGTGGATCGTGCACCGCGAGGCAACGCTCAACGCCGGCGAGATCGAGGCCGCGGCCGACCCGCCGGTGGCGGTCGACTGCTGCGTGCCGGCGCCGCCGGTGCTCGAGTTCGACACGGCCGGCAACGTGAAGCGGCACTGGGGCGGCCCGGGCGAGGGCTTCGAGTGGCCGCGGTCGAACCACGGCATCACGGTCGACTACAAGGGCAACGTGTGGATCGGCGGCAACGACCGCGAGGACGCCCACATCCTCAAGTTCACGCGCAACGGCGACTTCCTGCTGCAGGTGGGCCGCGCCGGCCAGAGCATGGGCAGCAACGACATGGCGAACTTCAGCCGCGTGGCGGAGATCTCCGTCGACCCGCTGGCCAACGAGGCGTACGTCTCGGACGGCTACGGCAACAAGCGCGTGGTGGTGATCGACGCGGACACGGGCGAGTTCAAGCGCTACTGGGGCGCGTACGGCAACGTGCCCGACGACGCGGACCTCGGGCGCTACGACCCGCGCGCGGCGCCGGCCCAGCAGTTCCGCACGCCGGTGCACTGCGCCGAGATGTCCCACGACCGGCTGCTCTACGTCTGCGACCGCGTGAACGACCGCATCCAGGTCTTCAATCCCGACGGCACCTTCGTGAAGGAGCTGTTCATCGAGAAGGAGACGCTGGGCGCCGGCTCGGTGTGGGACATCGCGTTCTCGCACGACGGCGAGCAGAAGTACCTGTACGTGGCCGACGGCGTGAACGAGAAGGTCTACATCGTGGACCGCAAGTCGCTGACGCTGGTCTCGAGCTTCGGCAACGGCGGCCGGCAGCCGGGGCAGTTCTACGGGACGCACAACGTCGCGGTCGACTCGCACGGCAACATCTACACGACCGAGACGTTCGAGGGCAAGCGGCTGCAGAAGTTCGTCTACAAGGGCGAGGGCCCGATCCGCACTCCGCACCAGGGCGTGCTCTGGCCGGACGCCGACTGACTTCGACCCTCTTTCGCTTCCCCGGGCGGGTGCGCGGCAGGCCTACCTTGCCGCGCACCCGCACGGGCTCCGCGCTGTTCCCGCCTGCCTCCGACGACTCGATCACCGGTGACGGCTCCGCACCACGCGCACCACCCAGCCGCCGGAAGAGGTGATCATCACGGCGGGCACCTAGCCCTTCCCCATGTGGGGGATCAGGTTTGGCTGAGGGCCGCCGCTCACCCGGTGAGATTCCCGGCGGAACCGTGGAGGGCAAGCTGTGCCGTTCCGGAATCGACACCTGAGGATCTACAGCGCGCCGGTGCTGGCCCAGGTCACGCAGATGAAGCACCTTCTGGAGATGCGCGGCATCGAGTGCAGAATCCAGGGTGAGCACCGTGCGGGCCTGGGCGTGCAGATTGGACCTGCCGAGGCCTGGCCCGAGCTCTGGGTAGTCGATCCTGCGCGCATCGAAGACGCGCGGCAGGCGGTGAACGAGGCGCTCCAGCCGGCGGCGTCGGCGCAGACGGATTGGACGTGCCCTCGCTGCGCGGAAGTCAACGAGGGTCAGTTCGGCGCGTGCTGGAACTGCGGAACCGGCGTTCCCGCAGACCCGGGCGCCTGAAGGAAGTTGGTGTCAACACGCCGACAGCGGCAACCACGGCAGCGACGTTCCCGATTGCATCGGCGATGACTTGCCACAGCCGAGCTGATCGCCCGTGCGAGCCGCGGCGGACGGGTGCTCGCGGAGTTGATGCCGCTCGTCTACGACGAGCTGCGCCGCCTCGGGCGCGGATAGCTCGGCCGCGCGCGGCCGGGCCGCACGCTGCAGCCCACGCAAGCCGGGTCGAGCCTTGCCCGCATCGACTCCAGCATGTCCACGATCGCTGCGCGCGCTTCGCGCGTCACGATGGGCGCGACCATCCAGCGCATCAGGAGCGGTATGGACCGGCTCAGCGTGACGACCTCGCACTCCATCAGCACGCCGCCGGCGACCTCCTCGTAGCGCCAGTACACGTTCAGCCGCCACAGGAAGCCGCGGTCGTTGCCGACGGGCTTCTCGCGCTCGTCCGGCGACCCGAAGTCCTCGAGCTCGGCAATCCGCGTCGACTCGCTCCGGCTCCAGGCCCGCCCGCCGCCCGGGCGCACGTACTCCGCCACGTGCTCGGTGTTGTAGTGCATGGTGACGACGGCCTTCCGGCTCAGCTTGAGGAACGTCCCCAGCTTGTCGCCGTCGCGCCAGAGGACGCGCGACTCGATGACGTCGTTCTGCAGCTCGTGCGGCGGGATCGCATGCTGCAGACCGTCGACCACGTGGTCCACGTCGGCATTCGGAATACAGGATGGCGCCGAGCCAGTGGTGAATCCTGCCCTTCGGCACCTCGATCGAGTCGCCGCCATCGTCGACCGTCTCCGCCCGCCAGGTGATCGGCTGGCCGGCCAGCGCCTCGCAGCGCATGGGCTCCGCATCGTCGTGGAAGTCCAGTACGAGGAACCGCCCGCCGTCCCCGATCTCGCGGGCCATGCGGCGCTCGGTCGCCTCGACGTACCGCTGCCAGGCCGCGAGCGTCTCCTCCTTCAGCTCCGCCGCGTGGAGGACTGCGGCGCCAGCGACCGCGAGGCCGAGCGCCAGCGCCGCGCGCGCCGCCGGCCGCCGGGCGGCCGGGCCGCGCAAGCGAGCTCTCATCGCCCGGTTCTCCTTCCAGCGTGCGCTGCCGCGAGCATGGAGACAGGACGATCGTTCCGCGCACGAAACACGAGGCGGTCGTTCGCGAGGAAGCTCACGAGGGAGCACGACGCGATCGCCGCCATGTTCGCCAGCAGGTAGTGGATGCCGAGCATGGTCACGTACCACGCGGTGAGCACGACGTTCGCGGTTATCGACACGGTGCCCGACACGGCGTTGAACTGCATCAGCCGCGTCCACCGCCTGCCGCGGCCGCGGTCCCGCCACGTCCAGCGCTCGTGCCAGGCGAAGTTGTGGAGAATGGCGGCCTCGACCGCCAGCGCGGTGGCCACCCGGTAGTCGAGATGCAGAAGCTCCGTGCCCGCGGCCAGCGCGAGCAGTTGCACCGCGACGCCGACGAGTCCGACCGTGTTGAAGACGAGCCAGCGCCGCAGGCTGCATGGCGTCCGCACGGGTCACCTGACAAGCGGCTCGGCGCGGTAGAGCGCCCGCCCGTTGCGCGCCACCGCGAGCCCCAGTCCGCCCAGCATGCCAGCCGCAGCCACCAGGCCGCCGACGTCGAAGAGCAGCCACGGCCGGCCGAACAGCTCCACCAGCGAATGGCCGGCGTGCAGGCGCAGGGTGCCGACGGCCAACAGGATCCGGAGCTCCGTGGGTCCCACCCCGAGCAGCGACATGCGGAAGACGCCGCAGGCATGCGTGGCGAGATACGTCTCCGCCGAGATCATCAGGTAGGCGGCGAGCAGCAGCAGCGCCACGGTCGGCGTCATGTAGGGCGACAGCGCAAGCCCGGCGCAGAGCAGCAGCGCGCTCGTGATGTCGACCACGTGATCCACGTAGAACCCGTAGCGTGGACGCTGCTGGTTCCGGACGCGTGCGACGGTGCCGTCGAGGCTGTCGCCGAACCAGTGCAGCGCCAATCCCGCGACGGCCGCCAGGAGCGCGGCGTTCCACCAGTTGGACGCCCAGTACGCGGCGCCGACCCCGGCCATGCCGAGCAATCCCAGGATGGTGAGATGGTCCGCGTTGATCCAGGACGGCAGCCGCGCGGCCATCCAGATCAACGCGCGCTTCTCGACCTGCGCGAGGATGCTCCCGTTCTCCCGCACGTGGCGGGCTGGCGCCGTGACTTCCATTCGGTCCTCCTTCGGGTGGCTGGATGCCCCTGGGGAGGAATGCGCAAGCCGGCAGAGAATCGGCTCATGACCGGGTATCAGCCGTGCCGGGCCATGGCACGCACCTTAGCTCTTTCCGAAGCTCCGGGACTCCGTGCCGTAGCTCGTGGTGGAGACCGCCAAGATGACGCTGACGCGAATCCTGCGTTCTACGGCTCGGAGGCTCTGCCTTGTCTGATCGCAAGGACCGGCACGTTGGCCATGCGGCAGACGCGTTCCGTGACGCTGCCGACGAGCAGCCACGGCGCAGCCGTGTCCCCCGTGCTGCCCAGCGCGATGAGATCCGGCTGTCTCTCGCCGGCCAGGCGAACGATCTCGGTTGCCGCGTGCCCCTCCATCACGACGTACCGCACGCCGGGCGGATCGCCGGCCCAGTCCCGAAGCCGTTCGTCGACACGAGCGTGGAGCTCGGCGTCCACCTCGAAGTCGGTCCAGGCCCTGGCCGCTTGGTACATCGGCGGTAGCGGTTCGATGACGTGCAGCACGTCAATGGCCGCGTTGTCTGGCGCCGCCAGGGCCATGGCGCCCTCGAGCGCGGTTCTGGAGCATGCGGAGAAGTCGACCGGGACGAGGAGCTTCCGGAGCTCGGGGCCGGCCGGTATCACCGCATCGGCTCGCACCGTCAGCACGTGACACGGAGCCTGCCGCAGCACGCGTTCCGCGTTGCTCCCCAGCAGCAGGCGACTGAGCCCGCGGCGTCCGTGCGTCCCCATGACGATCAGATCAGCGCGCCGTTTCGCTGCCGCCTCCACGATGGCTTCGTGCGCAAAGTACGTCCGCGCGTCGACCACCTCCACGACCACCGGCGCGGTTGACGGGCGTCGCCCCGCCAGCTCGTCCAGCAGGCGGCGAGCGGACCCGACGTACTCGTCGAGCACCGCGCGCCGCTCGCGCGAGCCGTCACCGTGCACCAGTTCGGCGTGCAGGATGACGAGCGTCGCACGGTGCGCCGTGGCGAGCCGCGCCGCCACCTCGAGCGCTCGCGCGGCGCTCTCCGAGCAGTCGGTCGGGTGCAGGATTGTCGATAGCGTCATCGCCGGCTCCTCTTCGTCTCCGCCATCGCTCTTGACGCTAACAAGATTCGTGCCAGGCATCCCCGGCATGCCCTCGATGCGTTGCGCCCGGTCTCCTCGTGGGCGGCGCCCAATGGTGCCGGAAGGCAGGTGCGTGTTATCGCGCACCTGGTCGCGAACGATTTCCCGGCGTACTCACCAGGAACGACACGTATAGCAGCATGCCGGCGCCGACAAGGACAGTTCCGGGCACCAGGAACAGGAAGAACGAGACGGGATGGTTCCAGAAGAAGGTGGCCAGCTCCACGCCGAGCCCTGACAGGATCAACACGCCCGACAACTGCAGCCGACCGGGCAGTCCGTCCCTCAGCCCGGGCGCGCGCACCCGGCTCATTCCGGTCTCCCCGGATCCCGGCGCGGGTACCGATCGAGGTGCGCCACTTCGTGCGCCAGGTTGTGGCACATGACGCAGGACCTCGTTCCCTCGCGCAGGTCGGCCAGAAAGCGGGCGTGGGCGTCCTGCTCTTCGTAGGAACGGCCGCCCTGGTGGCAGGCGAGGCAAGCCTGGTTCGGGAACGGCTCGTACAGCTCGACCGGATCGGAGGCCGTCCCCCACACGGCGTGCCACACGTGCCGTACGCCTCGCAACTTGTCGTCGACGGCGCCGAACATCGTGTAGTTCGTGTGGCAGGTGTAGCAGGCGCGGTCCACCGGAACCCGGCGGTTCTGATAGTGCGCCGCCGGCAGGAACCGTGGATCGTCGATGTGCAGGCTCTGCCGATAGGGCTCCATCCCGTGACAGGAGAGGCAGAACGTCGTGGTCTGCGCCTGCTCGTAGTGTCGCACCCCGCCGCCCAGCAGCACGAGCCCCGGCAGCGCGAAGAGGGCCGTGAACGCGACGATCCTGCCCCCGAGCGTGGCCGCCGCCTCGGGTCGGCGGATCACGACCGCGACAAGCGCAAGGGCCGCGACGGCCAGGACACCCAGGCTGAAGTCGGCGCCTGTCATCTGCGACGCTCCGTGCCGCCGGCTAGCGGCGCTCGCGCAGCTCTTGCGCGAGCGTCCTGATCTCGGTCAGGTCCTGCACCATCTCGCTCCAGCCGTACCAGAGGGAGTAGTCGGGGTTGTTGTGAAAGGCGCCCTGGAACGCCCGCATCCGGTGTTCCAGGTGCATCCTGAACAGGCGCTGCTCGATAACGGTTGGCGCGTCGTGGAACGCCAGCAGGTCGGGATAGTCGTGCGCGTAGTGGTCCGGCTTGCGCAGGACGCCGTCCGCGTAGAGATCGGCAACGACGCGGATCGCCTCGGCCAGCAGGCCGTCCGCCTCCCGGATCATGTCGTCGCCCTTCTCGAGCTCCGCGCGCGCGAAGTTGCCGGAGTGACACCCTTCACAGACCGCGAGCATGCGATCCCGTTCGCGCTGCCAGTCCTCCTGGGTCAGCCGGGCGACGTCGGCCTGCTGCACGACCTCCAGGCGCGGCGTCGGGTTGCCTTCCGGGTCCAGCACCCCCAGGGCCTGCAGGATGGTCGTCTGGTCGGCGGCCCAGTCCGGATCCTCCGCGAGGGGCAGGCGCACCGCCAGGAACCCCCAGGCAGTCCGGACCTCGTGGTCTCCCTGCGGCATGTGGCACGTCTGGCAGGTGGGCGCCGCGGCCTCGTCGGGCAGCGTGCCGTTCTGCTTCAGCAGATGTCGCACGCCGTGCTTGGACGACGAGTACATCTCCCATTGCGGGTGGTCGAAGCCCATGTGGCACGTCCGGCACGCCTGCGGCTCCCGCGCCTCCGCGACCGAGAACAGGTGGCGCGTGTGACAGGCATCGCACGAAGCCAGGCCGAACGTGGCGCCCTCGGCCCGCAACTGCCGCATGTCGTCCTCGGACTTGATCCCGACGCGGTGGCACCCGCCGCAGCCCTTCATGCCCTCGGTGAGCGCCATCGGCAGCCAGTGCGTGGTGGGCATGGCGTTCATGCTGGCCCACGCGAGGGCATGCTTGCCTCCCGTGAACTGTTCCGCCTGGATGGGATGGCAGCCCGCGCACACCTCGACCGTTGCCATCTGGACGAGGGCGACGTCGTCCGCCGAGCTGTGCCCGTCGCCGTGACACAGGCTGCACTCGACGCCCGCCGCGCTGTGCCGGCTCAACTCCCAGTCCGTGACGATGCCGGGTGTCGCCTCCCGATGACACTGCACGCATTCCGACGCGACTCGCGGCGGATCGTCCCCGGCGCCGCACGCCGCCAGGGCCAGGACACCCGCCAGCATCCCGGCGGCGCCCAGGCCGGTCGACCGGCGAACACGCTGGCGGGATGCGGACGCTCCGGGCTCGACCGATTCCATCGCACTCATGCCGTCTGGAGCTGCACGATCCGTTCCAGGGCGCGTTGCCGCGTTCTCGAGCGTCGGCTCGCTGACGGTCGCAGCAGGCTCCGGGTGCGCATGGAGCGCCCCGATTGCGTTGCCGGCCTGCCGTGCGTCCACGTTGATTCGGCAACGGCGAGTCGGGGATCATCCCCGACGGCCGCGAAAAAACTCGCACTGCCGCCAGTCTGTCCGACGCGCCGCACTCGCGGGTGGCGGCAGGCTGGGCCAGGTTGCACGAACAGGCTATAGTGGACGACCCGATTGGAGGTTCTCGTGGTGCCAAGATCACTGTTGCTGGGGAGCGTCATGCTCGCGGTTACGGCGCCGGTCGCCCAGGCAGCGTCGGAGCCCGTGTTCTACGAGGACGTGCTTCCGATTCTGCAGGCCAATTGCCAGAACTGCCACCGGCCGGGCCAGATTGCGCCCATGTCTCTTCTGGACTATCCGAGTACGCGCCCGTGGGCGCGAGCGATAAGGAGCGCCGTCGTGTCGCGGACGATGCCGCCGTGGTTTGCGGACTCCGAACACGGCGAGTTCGAGAACGACATGTCGTTGAGCCAGAGCGCTATCGACACCATCGTCCGGTGGGTCGATGCCGGGGCGCCGGCCGGGGACCCGAATGACGCGCCGCCTCCCGTGAAATGGCCCGAAGAGGGCTGGCACGTCGAGCCGGATCTCGTCGTCGACGGTCCGGAATTTCTCGTGCCCGCCGATGGAGTCGTCGAGTGGACCTTCATCACGACGCCCGGCGGCTTCGAGGAGGACACCTGGGTCACGTCGATCGAGATTCAGCCGAGTCGGCGGGAAGTGGTGCATCACATCTGCCTGTCGCTCGTGCCGCCCTCGCCCGACACGCAGTACTTCGTCCCGGTCCTGCTCGCAGGGCAGCGGGACGAGGTCGGCGCCGAGTCGCCGAGGCAGCCGGGCCAGGTGCGGGCGATCGGCGATGTGGGACGGGGCTTCGAGGGCTGCTACGTGCCGGGAATCGGCGCGATGGACTTCCGGCCGTTCAACGCGGGGAAGCTGATACCCGCCGGAACCGACCTCCTCTGGAACCTGCACTATGAGCCAAGGGGCCGGGCGGTGTTGGACCGGCCGCGAGTCGGCTTCACGGTGGCTGTGGAGCCGCCGGCCCGCAGACACGTTACGTTGACGTTGAGCCCGCCGGATACCTCGACCCGGGGATTTGCCATCCCTCCCAACCATCCGAGTTGGGCCGCCCCTCCGGCAGAGGCCATTTTCGCCGCAGATGCCGAGCTGGTCTGGATGTGGCCGCACATGCACGTGCGGGGCAAGGCCATGACCATCGATCTCGCGTATCCGGACGGCCGGTCGCGGACAGTGCTGCATGTGCCGCGTTACGATTACAACTGGCAGCTCGGGTATGAAACCGAGCCGATTGCCATCCCCAAGGGCACACGGATCGTTGCACAGTCGTATTTCGACAATTCGACGAACAACCGTTACAACCCGGATCCGAACCAGACGGTGTATTACGGCACGCAGTCCTGGGAGGAGATGGCGGCAGGCATCTTCGGGATCATCGTGGACAGCATGGCGCTGGAGCAGGGCGAGGTCCTCAGCGGCCATGTGGACGAAGCCGGGGGTTGACCGGCGGCCGCCGGGAAGACGGCCGCGGCCCATGTAGACGCACGGCGACACCAGCCCCCGAACCGACGTCACCTGGCGTTGTTCAGCCACTCCCGCGCTCGGCGCTGCGCCTCGGCGCGCTGCTCGGGCGTCATGCGTTCATCGAGCTCCTCACGGCCCCGGCGTGCCTCTTCGTGGCCCTGCGCTCCAGCGAGATTCAGCCACATGTGCGCGGTCACGTCGTCCTGGGGGACACCTCGCCCGTTGGCGTACATGACCCCGAGGTTGTTCTGCGCGTCGGCGAAGCCCTGTTCAGCCGCTCGCCGGAACCACGCGGCAGCCTCGGCCTCGTCCCGCGGGACGGCCCGGCCGAACGTGTACATGAGCCCGACGTTGAACTGCGCGTCGGCGACGCCCTGCTTGGCCGCTCGACGGTACCAGGCGATCGCTGCGGCATCGTCTTGCGGGACGCCCCGGCCGGTCGCGTACATGAGCCCGAGGTTGTTCTGCGCGTCGGCGTTGCCCTGCTCGGCGGCCCGATGATACCAGGTGACGGCTTCGGCCTCGTTCTGCACGACGCCCCGGCCTTGCTCGTACAGGAGACCGAGGTTGAACTGCGCGTCGGCGAAGCCCTGCTCGGCCGCCCGGCGGAACCAGGCGACGGCTTCAGCTTCGTCGGGCGGAAGGCCGCCCCGGCCGTCCTCGTACATGAGCCCGAGGTTGAACTGTGCTCCGGGGTTACCCTGCGCAGCAGCTCGTCGGAACAGAGCCACGGCGACGGCATCGTCCTGCGAAACGCCCCGGCCGAAGGCGTACGCCCGGCCCAGGTTGTTCTGCGCATCGGCGTCGCCCTGCTCAGCCGCCCGACGATACCAGGCAACGGCCTCAGCATCGTCCTGCACGACGGCCCGGCCGTGCTCATAACTGACCCCGAGCGCGCCCTGCGCAGCGGCGTGACCCTGCTGAGCCGCTCGGCGAAACCAGGCGACGGCTTCGGTCTCATCCTGCAGGACGCCCCGGCCCAACGCGTACGCGATGCCGACATTGAACTGCGCGTCCCCGTTGCCCTGCGCAGCAGCTCGGCGGTACCAGGCGATCGCCTCGGTATCGTCCTGCGGAACGCCGCGGCCGTTCGCGTACATGAGCCCGAGGAGGTTCTGCGCGGCGGCTTGCCCTTGCTCAGCACACTGCTGAATCAAGGCTGCGGAATCCGTGAGGGAAACGTCCGCGCAGGCATCCTGCTGCGCGGCGGCAAGCCTGCCGCCGCCGCCGGTGACCAAGGCACCGACCGCGACGAGGCCGGCGATTCGCTGCTTCAACATGCCAGGACCCATGGCCCGTACCCTCCCTGCGTTGCTTCCGAACGGTCCGTGCGTGCCGAGGAGAACCAGGCTCACGGCGGATCGGGCCGGAACAACGTGACGGCCGTCGCGGCACCGGCAACGATCCCGAACAACTCAGGCTCGCGTCGACTTGGCGAAGTGCAGCTTGCTCATGTCAACCAACCCGAGTTCAGTCGCCGCAGGCCGGCCAGCGGAAGCCCCGATTATCGTACCCGCAACGTGTCTACCTTGTAACACAATCGACGCGTTGCGCGCGGTAGTATGGCAAAGATGCAGATGTTCAGAACGCCTTGCGGGTTCTAAGCCAGGCTATGCATGCCTGTGATGTGGCCAAATGGCCACGTATTATGCTTCCAATGTGGCCATTGCCCCACACGGCGGGGCGCATCGCCGCGTCGGACGCGCCGCTTCGGCCGAGGAAGGATGCACCGTTGCACGATTTCCGCGAACCGGCACCGCAGGCCGAAGACCCTGGCGGCCGCGATGCCACCCTGATCGCGGCGATCCTGCGCATCGGCTCGAGCCTCGACCTCGACACGGTGCTGCGCGAGGTCGTCGACGACGCCCGCGCGCTTACCGGCGCCCGCTACGGCGCCATCTCCACCGTCGACGGTTCCGGACGGCCCCTCGACTTCGTCACCTCCTGCCTCACGCCGGAGGAACCCGCAACGCTGGCCGGGTGGCCCGGCGGGCTGCGGCTCTTCGAACACCGGCGCGGCCTCGCGGCGCCGCGAAGACTGCCCGACCTGCCCGACTACGCCCGCTCGATCGGCTGCGCGCCGCCCCCGGCCCGTGGGCGGCTTTTCCTGGATGAGAAGGAGGGCGGGTTCACGGACCCGGGCGAGGCGGTGCTGGTGCTGTTCGCGCAGCAGGCGCCGGCGGCCATCGCCCACGCACCGTGACGAGCGGCGCACCCGGGGCCGACCTGGAAGCGCTGGTCGAGACCTCGCCCATCGGCGTCGTGGTGTTCGACGCCGTGACGGCGCGCTGCTGTCCTTCAACCGGGATGCGAAGCGCATCGTGGCCGGCCTGCGCACGCGCCCAGGCGGCGAGACGGGTCACGGCCAAGCCGTGGCGCAGGTGGTGCAGACTGATCGTCCGACGTTAAACTCTACGGCCGGCGTACCCGTGGTCGTGGCGACGGGCGACGCATCCCGGCGGTGGCGCGACGGAGGATACATGACGTCGAACGCGAGAATACTGATCGTCTGCATCGATTCCAATGCGACGCAGTCCCTGACGGACCGACTGCACGGCTTGGGCCACACGGTGTCCGCGGCGGCGCCCGGGCGGGAGGGTTTCGAGCGCGCCGGGAACCTGGATCCCCATCTCGCGCTGATCGATCTTGAGGATGCCCGCGGCATTGAGGCAGCCGCCGAACTCGTGCGCCGCGTCGCCGTTCCGATCGTATATGTGGTCGGCGACGTGGATGAACCGATGTTGAAGCGGGCGCGCGAGACCGATCCGTTCGGCTACGTGATCAAGCCAGTAGACAGCCGCCAACTGCGTCTGACCATCGACGCGGCACTCTCCCGACGCCCGGCAACACGCCCGGAACAGGAGACGGGCTGGCGCCTGGGCCCGGAATTGGAGGATCGCAACACCGTCGTGGAGACCATGGTTGACACTGACCGCCTCGTGGCGGCCGCTGGGGACGGACGGTTCACTGATCTAAACCGGAGAATCGAGGACCTGCACGAGCAGGCCGATCTCATGCGGACCGCGTTCGACAACATGAGCGACGGTATGGTCGTCTTAGACCAGCCTGGGAGAGTCGTGCTGGTCAACAAGCAGGCATGGCGCATAGCCAACTTCGAAGAGCATGAGGACTTCGACCAGTGGCGCAAACGGACCGAGCTGCTCGATGCGCGGGATATGTCACCGTGCGCGGCGGAGGATCGCCCGGTTGCGCGGGTGCTGCGTGGGGAGCCGGTCGAGGATTGCGAACTTGTTGTGAGGAGAAGCCACCAGCCGCGCGACATCTACGTCACCGTCAACGGCATGCCGCTGCGGCGTCGGGACGGTACCCTGCGCGGCGCGGTTATCCTATTTCGTGACGTGACGGACAGCAAGCTGCAGGGTAACTGATTACCGGGTGTGATCCGGTATCGGTGGACTGCGAAGGTCAGGCGCAACGATTGGTGTGGGGGCGTGTAGGAGAGAGACGAGGACGGCGTGTGGGTTGAGTTTGCGCTGGCAGGCGGTTCGGATGACGGAGGCGAGGGTTTGCTGGGTGGTGGCACCGCGCCAGGACCGATTGCCGCCGCAGACCTTGCGCGTGACGACGGCAGGCCGGATGGCGTGTTCGGCGCGCCAGTTGGTGGCGTCGATGGCCTGCGAGTCGTACAGGAAGGTGAACAGCGCGGTCCATTCGGTAGTCAGATGCGCGGCGAAGCGCCGCACGTTGGCGAGTGGACCCGGGTGGGTTACCCGCCAGGCGAGGCGCTCGACGAGCGCGTCGAGGTCGGCGGCCGAGAGCGTGCCGGCGCGACGGCGGGCCCGCAGTTCGAGGGCGCGCTGCAAGTCGGTCTGGATGTCGGTGACGACGCGACTGTGCGGATGGTCGGCTCGCAGCAGCCGACAGCGGCGGAGCAGGTGCGCGAGACAACTCTGGTGGGTGGCCGCGGTGAACTGCCGATACGGCGCCCAGCCATCGCGGACGAGCACGCCAGCGAAGTCGTTGCCGAGCAAGGCGGCAGCCTGCGGGTACCCCCTTCCGGGTTCGATGGCGTAGACCGTCGTCGCGGGTGTCGCCGCGGCCCACAGCCACTGGAGGCGTCCGCCAACCTTCCACCCGGTCTCGTCGGGCGTGACGACGGGGCTGCGGCGAATCTGCTCGCGCAGGGCCGCATAGGTCGGCTGAGCCCGCCGACCGGCGCGGTCGACGGCGTGCACCAGCCCGCTGCGACTGACGGTCAAACCGTACTGTTGCCGCAGCAGCGTGGCGACCTTGCCGAAGGACAAACCCAACTGCTTGTTGAGAATGGCTGCCGACGCGACCACCTGCGGTCCGAGTTGCACCCCGGCGGCGCCGAGCGCATCGGAGGTCTGCAGTCGATGACGGCCTTGCACGCGGCGGCCGCACGCCCGGCAGGTCCCAATGGCCACCCGGAACGCACGCACGACTACTCGCGGAGTCGGCAACTCTTCCTGAAACTGCGTCGCCAGCCCCGTCGGCTGCAACCCGCCTCCGCAATCCGGACAGGCCGGCGGCAGCAGGGCATCGTGTCGTTCATCCACTCGCCGCGGTTGTCGCCGCCGCGCCGCGATGCCATAGCCGGCACCCGCCCGGCGCCCTGGCGGCCGCGGGTTACGTTTGAGGGCCTTGGCAAACGGCGCCGCTTGACGACAACCCGCCCGGCGCGCCGCCGCCAGCTCCCGCTTCAACCGCTCGTTTTGGTCCTCCAGCCGCTCGTTGCGCTTGTGCAGCCGCCTGTTGTCCCGCTCCAGCCGGTCCCGTTCGCGTTCAACCCGCTCGAGCTCGCGGCGCAATCGTTCCGCTCGCTCGCGCCACCGATTCTGCGACTCGGTCCGGCCTCCTGCCTGACGCTGCACACCACGTTTATGGCATATTCGCTACCAAAGTACAATCCAATTATTTGGATCGCTGGCCCCGACCCGGTAACCTGTTACGCTGCAGGAGACGAAGCTCAGAAGTCTCACCGCGACGCTGGGTAACCAGATGCAGATCATGCAAGCCGTGTTCGACAGCATGAGCGACGGCGTGATGGCTGTCGACGCGCGGGGGACATTCACCGTTTTCAACCCCAGTGCGGAACAAATTGTCGGTCGCGGAGCAACGGATACCAACCCTGATGAATGGTCGTCCACCCACGGCCTGTTTCACAGCGACGGCGAGACGCTCGTCGCCAAGGGGGACCTGCCGCTCGTACGTGGCTTGCATGGCGCGTCGCTGGACGCAGCGGAGTTTCGGATCCGGAATGCGAACAACCCCGAAGGGATCTGTGTCAGCGTCAACTCCAGGCCGATATCCGGCGCCGATGGTAAGCCGAGTGGTGCCGTCGTCGTGTTCCGCGACGTCACGCGGCTCAAACAGGCGGAGCAGAAGTTGCAAGACGTGACCTCCGAGCTGCGGGAACGCCACCGGTTCATGAACATGGTGTTCGACAGTATCAGCGACGGTGTGGTGGTCGCCGACGCGACCGGGCGGTTGACAACCGCCAACCCGAGCGCTAAGCGAATGGTCGGCATGGAGCTCATGGATGTTGGCCCGGACGATTGGGCCCCTGCATACGGGACGTTCTTTCCAGACGAGGTTACGCCCTTCCCGCCGAAGGACCTGCCGCTAGTGCGCGCCATCGAGGGCGAGCCGTCGAACGATGTCGGCCTGTTCATCCGCAACCCCCACGTGCCAGACGGCGTCCACATCAGCGTGAGCGGAAGACCGATGCGGGACCCAGTACGGGGCGTGGTGGGTGGCGTTATCGTGTTCCGTGACGTGACGCAACGCGTCCGGTCTCAGGACGCCGTTCTGCAGGCGTTCAGCCAGGGCCGCTTGGAGGTCATCGAAACGGTGCTCCACAATATCGGCAACGCCATCACCAGCGTGGCGACCGGCGTGGACACCCTTTGCGAGAGAACGCGGGATAACGAGGTGGTGTGCCGGTTCTCGGACTTGGCCGACACGGTGATGGAACATCGGGATGACTGGATCGAGTGGTTGCGGAGCGATCCGCAGGGCCGGAATCTAGTAGCAGCCCGTGGTGAAAGTCGGGGAACGGGCCTGGCCTGGGCGCGATCGAGCCCGTAGACTGAACAGCTATGGCGATGGGCAAGAAACCGGCCGCGCGACCAGGGGCGCCGCTGTGGGTGACGACGGCGGATTTGCCGACGAACGCGGGGCATCCGTTCTTCGAGCGTCTGAACCGGGTTCTGGACGAGGCCGGGTTCGACGCGTTCGTCGAGGGGCTGTGCGCGGTGTTCTACGCGACGCGGATGGGGCGGCCGAGCCTGCGTCCTGGGCGGTATTTCCGGATGCTGTTCATCGGCTACTTCGAGGGTCTGTCTTCGGAGCGTGGGATTGCGTGGCGGGTGGCCGACTCTCTGAGCCTGCGGTCGTTCCTGGACCTGGATGTGACCGAGGCGGCGCCGGACCACTCGACGCTGTCGCGGACGCGTCGTCTGATCGACGACGAGACGCACGAGGCGGTATTCACGTGGGTTCTCGAGCAGTTGTCGGCGGCGGGTCTGGTCAAGGGGAAGACGGTGGGCGTCGATGCGACGACGCTGGAAGCGAACGCGGCGATGCGGAGCATCGAGCGGCGGGACACGGGAGAAAGCTACGAAGCGTTCCTTCGGCGCTTGGCGGAGGCGTCTGGGGTGGAGACCCCGACGCGGGCGGATCTGGCTCGGTTCGACCGGTCTCGCAAGAACAAGAAGACGTCGAACAAGGACTGGCAATCGCCGCAGGACCCGGACGCGAAGATCGCGAAGATGAAGGACGGCCGGACGCACTTGGCTCACAAGGTCGAGCACGGGGTCGACATGGAGACGGGGGCCATCGTGTCGGTGACGGTGCAGGATGCATCGGACGGCGATACGGCCACGCTGCCGGAGACGCTGACCGCGGCGGCCGAGCAGGTGGAGTTGGTGCAGCCGGACGGTCGAGGGGTCGAAGAGCTGGTCGCTGACAAGGGGTATCACAGCGACGAGACGCTGGTGGCTCTCGGCGAGGTCGGGGTTCGGAGCTACGTATCGGAGCCCGAGCGCGGCCGGCGCGTCTGGCAGGACAAGAAGACGGGAGAGACGCCGCCGGCGAAGCGTGCTGCGCAGCAGGCGTTGTATGCGAACCGGCGGCGTGTGCACGGGCGGCGGGGTCGTCGCCTGCAACGCTGCCGGGGCGAGATGGTGGAGCGTACTTTCGCGCACATGTATGAGACGGGGGGCATGCGTCGGGTGTTTGTGCGCGGTCACGAGAATGTCCGCAAGCGGGTGCTGATCCAGGCGGCTGCCTGCAACATCGGGATGCTCCTGCGGCGCCAGACCGGCATCGGTACGCCCCGGAGCCTGCAGGGGCGGGCTTTTTCGGCGATTTTCCGCCTGATCGACCGCCTGATCGACCACTGGGGGCGTCTGACGCGTCCCTGGGGCCTCAAATGGACACCGCCGGCGCCCGTCGGCTCAATTACTCATCGCCAAGCGGCCTGAACAGCAGGGCTCGGCGAACCGACTTCTACCTCGGGCTGCTACTAGGGCCGTTCCTCCTGGCGCTGATCCAAGACCTCCAGATCGAGAACGACTCGCTGCGCCAGACCGCGGCGCGCGTGTCCGGCCGGGTGCGGCACATCGTCGACATCATTCGCAAACAGGAGACCTTTACGGACGGCGCCGTGGAGCGCACGGCGGTCGCGTTACATCGGGCGATAGGCGATGCTGTCAGGGTGCTAGATGGCTCACTCGCGAGACGCGGCATCGTCGTCACCATCGACTGCGCCGACGCGCCAACTGAGGTCTGGGTGTCAGAGTCCAAGTTCCACCAGATGATGGTCAACCTTGTCAAGAACGCGATGGAGGCCGTTACCGAGCGCCTCGAGAAGGATAGCGGCGGCGGGATCGAGCCGCGCGTCGGGATCATTGCCCGCAACGAGCCGCAGCGCCTTGTGATCGACGTGACCGACAACGGTATCGGCATCCATCCGAAGCGATTGCAGCAGGTCTTCGCGGCAGGCTACACGACGAAACCGACCGGGAGCGGACTCGGCCTGCACTCGGCGGCGAACTACGCCACCTCGGCCGGAGGGGGCATCGACGTGCTGAGCGAGGGGATCGGGTGCGGGACGACGGTGCGCGTGACACTACCCTTGGGGAACCGGGGGCGAGGTAACGCAGCGTGACGACGACGCAAGCCGGCGAACGGCCCGCAACCGAGTTCAGTGTGCTGCGGAACCGGCGAGTTCTGATCGTCGACGACCAGCAACAGATCCACCAAGACTTCATCGAGATGCTTCGGCCCAACAAGGGGTCCCTGGTGTCCGACGATGTGGCGGGCTTCCTCTCCCCCCGGCCCCCGTCCCCGCTGCAGCAGTTTGAACTGCTGCACGCCAGGGACGGCGCGGCAGCCTGCGACCTGGTCGGCGAGGCGCGCCGGAACGGCCGTCCCGTAGCCGCCGCCTACGTCGACATCCGGATGCCACCGGGCATCGACGGGATCGAGACGGTGCGGAGGATACGCAGCCTCGACCGGGACATCGAGATCGTCCTCATGACGGCGTACTCGGACCAGCCCCTGAACGAGGTTGGCCGGGACCTGGACCGTCCGCACAAGCTGCTCTACATCCAGAAGCCGTTCGCTCGCGAGGAGATCCGCCAGATCACCCTATCTTTGGTCGCAAAGTGGAACGTCGAGCAGGAGTTGGAGGAAGGTCGGCGGCAGCTCGCGGAGAGTCACGGGCGACTGGAAGCGGTGCTCAACACCACGGGCAACGCCATCGCGATGTACAACGACGCCGGCCGGCTGGTATTCGCGAACCGGTGGTACGAACAGCTACTCGGCATCTCATCCGATTCGGTGAGGGCGATGCCGCGCGACGCTGCCATGCAGCGCTTCACGGAGCGGCGTCGCTCCATGCTTGAGATTCCGCGCGGTGTGGAGGTGGACGGCGGCGAGGGGAGCGTGGTGGAGCTGCTCGGTCCACAGGAGAACAAGCCGCTGTTCTATCGGTTGCGACAACCGGTCCAGGATGACACTGGCGACGTTATCGGAGAGCTCTTCGTGTACCGGGACCTGTCGCGCGAGGTTGAAATCGCGCAGATGAAGCTGGAAGTCGAGCGTCTCCAGGCCGATCTGGAAACCACCTACGCGTTAAGCGGCATCGTGGGATCCAGCGTCGGGATCCGGAACGTATGCTCGCTCGTGCGGCGCGTCGCCGACAGCGAGGTGACAGTGCTGGTCCGGGGTGAGACCGGCACCGGCAAAGAGCTGATTGCCAGGGCACTGCACTTCAACGGTCCGCGGCGAAAGGGGCCGTTCGTGGCGGTCAACTTGGCGGCGGTGCCGGAGACGCTCGCCGAGAGCGAGTTGTTCGGCCACGAGCGCGGAGCCTTCACGGGAGCGACCACGCGGCGGACCGGGTGCTTCGAGCGGGCCAGCGGGGGCACGCTGCTGCTCGACGAGATCGGGGACATGCCGGTCGCGCTGCAGGCCAAGCTGTTGCGGGTGCTTGAGGAGCGGCAGATCCGCCGCATCGGCGGAGCCGTCACGATACCGGTCGATGTCCGGGTGGTCGCGGCCACGAACCGAGATCTGGAGGCGGCGCGTAGGGACGGTGCCTTCCGGGAGGACCTGTTCTATCGCATCGCGGTGTTCCCCATCGAGATCCCGCCGCTGAGGACGCGCCTGGAGGACATACCACTGCTCGCTGCCCACTTTGTCGAGAAGCACGCGGCCAAGCTCGGTCGTTCGGTGCGTTCCATTTCGGAGGCCGCCGAGATGAAGCTGCTGCGTTATCCCTGGCCGGGCAACGTTCGGGAGCTGGAGAACGTCATCTGCCGCGCGCTGGTGCTGGAGACGACTGATGTGCTTCAAGCGGGCAATTTCCCGGCGGAGTTGTGGCGGCGCGCGGCGCCCGTCCCCAGCGAGCCCGCGCCGGTTGTACCACTTGCCGAGGTCGAGCGGCGCGCAATCGCCGACGCGCTCAAACAGTCGGATCGCAATCTGACGCAGACGGCCAAGGCCCTCGGCATCAGTCGCGGGACGCTGCACCGGAAGCTGAAAGAGTACGGCCTGCGCCTTTAGGCCGCGCCGCCTGCCGCTGGAGACCGGCATCCCCGGCCGCGAACGACCGTCGCCGGCTGCGGAGGGGTGTCGCGCCAAGCCGCCTTCCGGGCGAGGCGACGACCCGTCGCATTTTGACGCATGTGGTGCAAAATGCGACACCTCCTGGTTCCCTGTCTCCGACCCGTCCACCAACCCCAACCCGCCACGAGAGTGGGCACTCCCAGATCAGTACCTTGACGCAACAGTCGCCGTTGGGCTGTTCCCGTATGGGTCCGCGGTCGCAGGACGGATGCTCTCGGATCGGGGTATCCAGCGCCATGCGAGGGTGACCGACATTCCTGGCACGGATCGTGCTTGATAGCCGCTGGCATGAAGCCAACGTGTTGTCAGGAATCACGACGGGTATCTCGGATCCGCCGCCGGCTTTTCGACAGGGGACGCCTCGCGGCGTGCTGTGTGATGGCCGTAAGTGACGGGCGTTGGGGCGTGGTGGGCCTGCTGACGGCTGCCGCGTTGGCCGCATCCACCGGCCCGGCGCGGGCGCAGATGACATGCGATCCCTGTGTCATCGGCGTCGCGCTCGACGGTCCCTGGGAGCGCAACGACGAGGTGCGACTGGGATTCGAGCAAGAGGTCACCGATCTCGTCGGCCCGCGGTTCAGGGTGACTTTTCCTTCGGAGAAACGGCGGGTCGCCGACTGGACGATCGCCGGCGCGCGCGACGTCGTGGATGACCTGCTCGCCGACCCGGTGGTCGACCTCGTGCTGACGGCCGGTCCGGTGGTGTCGAGCCAGGTAGCCGATCGGGAGGAGTTGCGGAAGCCGGTGGTGGCAGCGTTCGTACACAGTCCCGAGGTGCAAGGGTTCCCGATCGCGATGACCGGCTCGGGCGAGCGCGTGAGCGGAGTCCCGAACCTGAGCTACATCACCTTCTCCGGTGATCCGCTGGAGGAGTTGCGCCACTTCCGGCAGGTGGCGCCGTTCACCCGCTTGACGTACGTCGCGCATGATGAACCGTGGACAGCAGGACCGCTCGAGGCGGGCCTGCGGCGCGGCGCCGCGAGCCTCGGTGTTGAGATGGCCGCCGTTCGCGTAGGGGTCTCAGTCGACGCCGCAATCGGGGCGATTCCGCCCGACGCCGAGGCGATCTACCTGACTCCGCTCAGACAGCTTCCGCCAGGCGGTTTCGATCGATTGGTCCGCGCTTTGCGCGAGCGGCGGCTGCCGACCTTTTCCTGGTGGGGGTCGAGCGAGGTGGATCGCGGGCTGCTGACAAGCATCTACTCGGCTACCGATCTCCGAAGGCTCGGCCGTCGCATCGCACTCCACGTGCAACGCATCCTGGGCGGCGAGGACGCCAGCGTGCTCCCGATCGACTTTCGCCGGGACCAGCGGTTGACGCTCAACATGGCGACGGCTCGCGCCGTTGGTCTGTCCCCGAGCTGGAGGGTCCTGACCGAGGCGGAAGTGCTGCACGATCGCCGGCAGGGCGCACGCTACCTCAGCCTCGCGTCGGCAGCCCGCGAGGCCGTATCGGCCAATCTCGACCTGGCGGCGTTCGATCACGTTGTGGCCGCAGGACGCCAAACCGTTCGAACTGCTCGATCCGTTCTGCGTCCACAGATCACGGCGTCCGCCGTCACGGAAACGCCGGCAGGGAATCCGGTGCTTCGGGCGATGGGCCTCCAGCCTTCTTGGTTCGCGGCCGGGTCGGTGGCCGTGACTCAACTCCTCTACTCCGAGGGTGCGCGAGCCGAACTGCAGACCGAGCTTCATCTGCAGCGGTCGCGCGAGCACTCCCGCGAAGAGATCCGGCTCGATGTCGCGCACGGCGCCGCGACCGGCTACCTCGATGTGCTGCGGGCGAAGACGCTCGAGCGCCTCCAGTGGGACAACCTGACCATCACTCGGTCGCACCTCGACCTCGCACGATCGCGCCAGCGAATCGGCGTTGCCCGCGCGTCCGAGGTCGCGCGGTGGGAGAGTCAAGTGGCTATCGACCGCCGCGATCTACTAAAGGTGCGCGCACAACGCCGAGTTACCGAGATCGCGCTGAACCGTTTATTGGATCGGCCGCTCGAGGAGTTGTTCGGTACGGTCGACGTCGATCCAAACGACCCGGCTCTGCTGGCTGTCCCATCGATGCTCGACGCGTACGCCGGAAACGAAGCGGCGTTTGAACACTTCCGGGCGTTCATGGCGGCCGAGGGGCTGGCCCGGTCGGCGGAGCTGCGTCAGATAGACGCCGCCATCGATGCGCAGGAACGGCAGGTGCTCGCCGCCCGCCGTGCGCTCTGGGTACCCACCGTCGCAGCGCGAGGTGACGTCGGCGGCGTCGGACACGGCGACATCGGGTTGAACGGCTTGCCGTTCGCCCTTGGACAGCCGAGCGCATTCAACTGGACAGTGGGCCTCTCGGCGACGCTTCCGCTATTCGAGGGCGGTGCCCGCCGCGCGGACCGGTCGAGGGCGGAACGCGCGCTGGACGAGCTGCGCTTCACCAGGCGCGCCGTGGCCGCTCGGGTCGAACAGCGGATTCGTTCTGCGCTGCACCTCGCCAACGCGTCCTACGTTGCGATCGACTTCACGGTTGAAGCTGCACTTGCCGCGCGCACGAACCTCGAGCTCGTCACCGACTCCTACCGCGAGGGAAGCGCGCCGTTGCTGGACCTGATCGACGCGCAGCAAACAGCTCTGGCCACGCGACGGATGGAGACGAACGCGGTCTACGACTATCTGGTCGATCTCATGGACGTGCACCGCGCGATCGGCCAGTTCGGCTTCTTCATGGAGCCGGCGGAGATCGCCGGGTTCACGGAGCGGTTACGCGAATTCTATCGTTCGACCGCAATCCAACAAGACGAACCCGCGAAAACGATGGCAGGAGGTTCCCGATGAATACCGCGTCCGTGACGAATCGGCCCGGTCAAGGGTCCAGCCGCGGAGTGGCCGCCGCCGCAATGGGCGGTCTGCTCTTCACCGCTTGCAGCACTCCGCTACCGCCGACGTTGCCCATCATCCGCCCCGTACACGCAGCAACAGTGCACGCATCCGCCGCGCAGCGAACGCTCACGTTCTCCGGCGTGGCACGGACCAAGATGACGTCGTCGCTCAGCTTCAAGGTCACCGGGACTATCACCAGGCTGGCGGTCGCGGTCGGGGACCGCGTGCGGGCCGGCGATCTGATCGCGGAACTCGATCCGATCGACTACCAGCTTCGGGTGCAGGAAGCTGCAGCCGCGTTCCGCCAGGCGGAGGTCCGGGCCATGAGTGCAATCGCCGATCTGCAACGCGCGCGGCGCCTGTACGAGAACGGGGACGGCACCCGTGCGGCTCTCGACGCGGCGACCTCCGCGGCCGACATGGCCGCTGCGGATGTCACGTTGACAGCGAAGCGGGTCGAACTGGCCGAGCGGGAGTTGGCCCATACGCGGCTGACTGCTCCGGGGGCAGGGGTGATCGCGGTCGTCGAAGCCGACGTTAACGAACACGCCGTCCCCGGACTCCCGATCGCCGTACTGGTGCCCGATGTCGCGCCGGAGGTCGAGTTTGCGGTCCCCGAGACGTTGATTGGCCGTATCCGGGACGGGTCCCGCGCATCCGTCGTCTTCAACGCCATTCCCGGCCGGCGGTTCGAGGGCACCGTGACCGAGGTCGGCGTGATGACGACGTCCACCGGCACCACCTTCCCCGTGGCCGTGAGCGTTGACGACGTGGGAGCGGACGTGCGGTCCGGGATGACGGCGGACATCACCATCGCTTTCGTCGACGCCGGGCAGGCCGACCGCATCGTTGTGCCGGCCCATGCCGTCATCGCGGATCGAGCCGGCCAGTTCGTATTTGTCGTCGAAGAGACCGCGGGACAGCGCAGCGTGGTGCGGCGGCGATCGGTCACGGCGGGCGACTTCTTCGTCGGCGGCCTGGAGGTGGTTAGGGGGCTGTCGGAGGGCGAGATCATCGTCACCGCGGGCGCCAGCCGGCTCCAGGAAGGCGATGAAGTGCGGTTCGATCGCGTGCTGGAAGACTGACCCCGCCCGCAGGGGGCCGCAGCTCATCATGGATCCGACACGCATCGCCATCCAGAACGACAGGGTCACTGCCGTCGCCCTGCTGGTCGTGCTCGCCGGGGGCGTGGCCACGTACCAGGAGATGGAGCGCGCCGAGGATCCCGAATTCACAGTTCGCATCGGGCAAGTGACGACGCTCCGTCCCGGAATGAGCCCGGAGCGCGTCGAGCGGCTGATCACCGACAAGATTGAGGCGGCGATTCAGGAAATCGCCGAGGTCGATTTCGTCGTCTCGGCGTCGCAGGCCGGCGTGTCGTTCGTGACGGTCACTGTCCGGAACGAGTTCGACGACATGCCGTCGATCTGGGACGACGTGCGGCAGCAGGTCGAGCGGGTGGCGCCGGATCTCCCGGCCGGCGTGATCGGACCGACGGTGAACGACCTCGATGACATCTTCGGAATCCTGGTGGCGCTGATCGGGGACGGCTATGGGCTCGGCGAGTTGAAGACGGTAGCCGACGAGGTGCGCGACGAGCTGCTGTTGATCGACGATGTCGCCAAGGTGAACATCTACGGGGCGCAGGCCGAGCGGATTTACGTCGACTACGACAACACGCGGCTGGCGGAACTGGGCCTGGCGCCGCTCCAGTTGCGTTCGATCCTGGAGAGCGTCAACACCCTCAGCCCGGGCGGTGACATCCTGGCCGGCACGGAGCGGATCTCCGTCGAGCCGTCCGGCAGCTTCCAATCCGTTGACCAACTTCGGCGCACGGTGGTCACGGCGCCGGGGCGCTCCGAGATCGTCTACCTGGAGGATCTGGCCGAGATCACCCGCGGCTACGTCGATCCGCCCGCCAGTATGGTTCGCGCCTCGGGCGCCCCTGCGCTCGCAATCGGGATTGCGATGCGTGAAGGCGGCGACGTGACCGCGCTCGGCGAGGAGGTCACGGCCGCGCTCGACCGGCTGCAGGCGGCGTATCCGATCGGCATCGAGTTCGACCTCGTGTCGTTTCAACCGGAGAGCGTCGATACCCTGGTCCGGTCTTTCGGAGTCAATCTTCTTCAGGCTGTCGGCATCGTGCTCGTGGTCGCGCTCGCGTTCCTCGGGGTGCGAGCCGGACTCGTCGTGGCGAGCCTCGTACCCGCGGCGATGGTCATGGCGCTACCGATGATCTCGTTCTTCGACGTGGGGATCAATCAGGTTTCCTTGGCAGCGCTGATCATCTCGCTCGGCATGCTCGTCGACAACGGCATCGTGATGGCCGAGTCGATCACAGTTCGGATGGCCACGGGCCGGCCGCCGGTCGAGGCGGCAGCCGGCTCGGCGCACGAACTCCGTGTCCCGTTGCTGGTTTCGTCGCTGACGACGGCTGCGGCGTTCCTACCGATCTACCTGGCGGAATCGAACGTCGGGGAGTACACGGCGCCGCTGTTCACGGTGGTCACCGCCACGCTCCTATCGTCCTGGATTCTGGCGTTGACGGTGACCCCCCTGCTGTGCGTCCGGTTTCTTAGGGTCAGACCCACCTCAATACCGGAACGCTTCTACGGGCGTTTCTACCGGTGGTATCGGCGCCTGCTGCTGGCCAGCCTGCAGCACCGGGCGCTCACGCTCACCGCCGTCGCCGGTCTGTTCGTCCTCGCCCTGCAGGGCGTTCGGCTCATCCCATCCATCTTCTTCCCGCCGTCGAGCAAGGCGGCCTTCACCGCCGAGTATGACTTGCCGGCCGGGACGTCCATTGAGCGGACGATGGAGATTGTCACGGCGATCGACCAGTTCATCGCCACCGAGTTGCGGGCCGACGGGGTCGGGACGCCGCGTCCGTCGGCGCTCGGCCGCGAGCGGCGCGAGGGAGTAACCAACTGGGTGACGTTCGTGGGCAACCGAGGGCCGCGCTTCTACACAGCGCACCGGCCCGGACCGCCCAACCCCCAGAAGGCGTTCTCCATTCTGAACGCGACGAGCCGGGATCTGATCGCGGCCGACCTGATTCCCAGGCTCGCCACGTTCTGCCGCGAACAGTTTCCGGATCTCGAGACCACGCTCAATCTGCTCTCGATCGGTCCGCCGGTCGCCTTCCCCGTCGAGGTGCGCGTGTCGGGAGGCGACCAGGACGTCCTGTTCGACATCGTCGACACGGTGAAGGGACGGATGCGTGCGACCCCGGGCATCCGCCAGCTCACCGACGATTGGGGCGTGCGCAGCAAGAAGCTCATGGTGGAGGTAGATCAGCCGCGCGCGCGTCGAGCCGGCGTAACCAGCCAAGACATCGCCATCTCTCTGCGAACTGCGCTGCGCGGGTTCGAGGCCACCCAGTACCGCGGCGAGGACGAGATCATTCCGGTGATGCTCCGGTCCACCCTGGCAACCCGCACCGACGTGGCGAAGCTCCAGGGCCTCAACGTCCACTCGCAGGCGACCGGCCAAGCGGTGCCGCTCCTCCAGGTGGCGGACGCCACGGTCGCTTGGGAGCCGTCGACCATCCGCCGCAGGGACAGGCTCCGCACGGTGACCGTTTCGGCCGACATCGATCCCGCCGTGACGGCGTCAGATGTGGTGGCACGACTTCGGCCCTGGCTCGATGCCGAGCAGGCCGACTGGCCCGTGGGGTACCGCTACGAGTTTGGCGGGGAGGAGGAGGCGTCGGTCCAGGCGAACCGTTCCATTACCGAGCAGCTTCCGATCGCCGCGCTGCTCATCGTGTTGCTCCTCGTCGGGCAGTTCAACTCGGTGCGGCGAGCCGCCATCGTTCTGCTGGCGATCCCCCTTGGTCTCATCGGTGTGGTCGCGGGTTTGATCGTGGCGCAGTCCTACTTCGGCTTCATGACCCTGCTGGGCATCGTCGCCCTCACCGGCATCGTCATCAACAACGCCATCATCCTCATCGATCGGATCGGGATGGAGATCGAGCGCGGACTCGATCCGACGCGGGCGATCTTCGAGGGGACGCAGCAGCGTCTGCGGCCGATCCTGATGACGACAGTGACGACCATCGCCAGCCTGCTTCCGCTTTGGTTCGGCGGTGGGCCGATGTGGGAACCGATGGCAATTGCCATCATATTCGGACTACTCTTCGCGACTGCACTGATTGTCGTTGTCGTGCCGATCGTCTACTCTCTGTTCTTCCGGATCCGGTTCGATGGCTTCAAGTATCTGCGCACAAGACTGGCCATCGACGCCTACCAGCCCGTGGTGAAAGTCGGGGAACGGGCCTGGCCTGGGCGCGATCGAGCCCGTAGACTGAACAGCTATGGCGATGGGCAAGAAACCGGCCGCGCGACCAGGGGCGCCGCTGTGGGTGACGACGGCGGATTTGCCGACGAACGCGGGGCATCCGTTCTTCGAGCGTCTGAACCGGGTTCTGGACGAGGCCGGGTTCGACGCGTTCGTCGAGGGGCTGTGCGCGGTGTTCTACGCGACGCGGATGGGGCGGCCGAGCCTGCGTCCTGGGCGGTATTTCCGGATGCTGTTCATCGGCTACTTCGAGGGTCTGTCTTCGGAGCGTGGGATTGCGTGGCGGGTGGCCGACTCTCTGAGCCTGCGGTCGTTCCTGGACCTGGATGTGACCGAGGCGGCGCCGGACCACTCGACGCTGTCGCGGACGCGTCGTCTGATCGACGACGAGACGCACGAGGCGGTATTCACGTGGGTTCTCGAGCAGTTGTCGGCGGCGGGTCTGGTCAAGGGGAAGACGGTGGGCGTCGATGCGACGACGCTGGAAGCGAACGCGGCGATGCGGAGCATCGAGCGGCGGGACACGGGAGAAAGCTACGAAGCGTTCCTTCGGCGCTTGGCGGAGGCGTCTGGGGTGGAGACCCCGACGCGGGCGGATCTGGCTCGGTTCGACCGGTCTCGCAAGAACAAGAAGACGTCGAACAAGGACTGGCAATCGCCGCAGGACCCGGACGCGAAGATCGCGAAGATGAAGGACGGCCGGACGCACTTGGCTCACAAGGTCGAGCACGGGGTCGACATGGAGACGGGGGCCATCGTGTCGGTGACGGTGCAGGATGCATCGGACGGCGATACGGCCACGCTGCCGGAGACGCTGACCGCGGCGGCCGAGCAGGTGGAGTTGGTGCAGCCGGACGGTCGAGGGGTCGAAGAGCTGGTCGCTGACAAGGGGTATCACAGCGACGAGACGCTGGTGGCTCTCGGCGAGGTCGGGGTTCGGAGCTACGTATCGGAGCCCGAGCGCGGCCGGCGCGTCTGGCAGGACAAGAAGACGGGAGAGACGCCGCCGGCGAAGCGTGCTGCGCAGCAGGCGTTGTATGCGAACCGGCGGCGTGTGCACGGGCGGCGGGGTCGTCGCCTGCAACGCTGCCGGGGCGAGATGGTGGAGCGTACTTTCGCGCACATGTATGAGACGGGGGGCATGCGTCGGGTGTTTGTGCGCGGTCACGAGAATGTCCGCAAGCGGGTGCTGATCCAGGCGGCTGCCTGCAACATCGGGATGCTCCTGCGGCGCCAGACCGGCATCGGTACGCCCCGGAGCCTGCAGGGGCGGGCTTTTTCGGCGATTTTCCGCCTGATCGACCGCCTGATCGACCACTGGGGGCGTCTGACGCGTCCCTGGGGCCTCAAATGGACACCGCCGGCGCCCGTCGGCTCAATTACTCATCGCCAAGCGGCCTGAACAGCAGGGCTCGGCGAACCGACTTCTACCTCGGGCTGCTACCCGAAGATCGATGCGTTTCTGAACAGATTCGCGGCCAGCCTGGGCTGGAGCGGTGCGCTGGTCGACCGCATCCGTGCCATCGGCGAGGAAACGCTGCTCATCCTTGTTCAGCAGCACGAGGAGAAGTCCAGACCCCAACGGCGCCTGCTGTCGCGCCTCCTCTTACCCGGATTCGAATCCGGCGAGGCGACGAAGAGGCCGGCGGCGGGACGTCTTCTGCTGGTCGCCCGAACCAGTGCGGACGGCGCCGCGGAACTGGAGTTCATCGCGGCGACCGGTGACGCGAACGTCGAGGATCGGATGGCGTTGTTCGGGCAAGAGTCAGCCGACGTCTCGATCGAGCGGAACGTCTCGCTTCGTCTGCTGCGGCACTACGCCACCTCGGTGCGTCACGAGCAGTATCACGATACGGACGTGGTAACGGTTCGCCTCGAGCCGGGCACCGATCTGCTCCGATCCCGAGCGTGACCTTTAATTAGTCCAGCAGAAACGCCGACGCCCGCCACGATTTCCCAGCTCGAAGCACGTGATGGACTACTTGTTCGGAACTCTCGTCGAAGCGATCGGTCCTGCGCCGCACCGCGGAGCACGGCCGCGGAACCGTTCGACGTGAAAAGATCGTGATTGGTCTCTTCTTGGCACCAAGACTGTGGCGACCAACGCAAGACCACTGATCGGTTTGGCTCTCGGAGCCGGAGCCACGTACGGCTGGGCCCATATCGGTGTCATCAGGCGCCTCAAGGAGGCTGGCATCTCTCCAGACATCGTCTGCGGCGCGTCGGTTGGCGCGCTGGTCGGCGGTTTCTACGCTGCCGGCAAGCTGGATGCTCTGGATAGCTGGGCGTGCAACCTGACGCCAAGGCGCATGCTCGGCTACCTGAACATCAGGTGGGGCCGCAGCCTGTTCGGAAACAGGCTCTTCCGCCAGTTGGCCGAGCACGTCCATGGTCTGCAGATCGAGGAGCTGACGGTCCGTTTCGCGGCGGTCTCGACGGACCTCGCGGTCGGGCGAGAGGTCCTTATTCAGACCGGATCGCTGGGGAGGGCCATCGCCGCATCTAGTGCGTGTCCCATCCTGTTTCCGCCCGTGAGGATTTCGAACCGTTGGACGGTCGACGGCGCAATCGTCAACCCGGTGCCGGTCTCGGCGTGCCGCGCCCTCGGCGCCGACTTGGTCATCGCGGTGAATCTGTCCAACGTCGCCAGGAACGGTTTCGGCGCCCGGACGATTGCCAAGATGAAGCGATTGAATCCCGCCCTCGCGCTGCTGCCGACGAAGGTTGCGAAAGCAGCCAAGTTAAGGAGCTTGAGGAGATACCGGGCCTCTCAGCGCGGTAGGTGTGGGCTCGACCCAGTCGCGGTAATAGCGAGATCGGCGAGTATCACCCATGACCTCAGCCGCCGTCCTCACGCCGCCGGCGCCGACGCCGACATTCTGATCGAACCGAAACTTGCGCCCCTGTTCGGGACCGCGCAGCCCGCGTTGGCGATCGCTGCGGGTCGAGACGCGACAGAACGGTCTCTGTCCAGGATCGCGCGCACGTTTTTGAAATTGTCCGCCCGAGATAAGGCTTGGCCGGCGCACTCGTGACCCGCGTCAAGGAGGAGGACGTTGGCTGCCAATCGCAACGCGAAGCCCATGTGGCGCTGCGTTGGGGGTTCTGCGTCGGCGGTTGCCGGCGTATTCTACTCGCCTGTCCATCTAAAGGAAAGTGGGGAAACTGCCAATGTTGCACGTCGAGTTCACCGTTCTCAACCTCCTGCTCGTTCTGATGTCCGCCTACTTCACAGCTCTGTGGTTGTCCTGGGCCATCCATTTCGTTCAGCACCAAACGGTGCTCGGCATACCCGTCTACCGGCCTCATTTTCAGGACCATCATCTGCACGTGGACGATCCCGACGAGTGGAAAAGGAGGTTTCGATCGAACCCCAAAATGGCGTTCTGGGATTCGATCATCGGCCACGGCATGTGGGTGGTCCTTGCATCCCTCAGTATTGTGCTGTTCTTCGTAGTATTCTCGCCCTGGATAGCAACCGTTTTCGCAATGGTAACAGCCGTGATAGGACTCTTCCACTGGTATCTGCACCAGATGTCCCACACGGCCTCCGAGTCATGGCTCTCACGATTCCAGTGGTTCCGGACGGAATGTGAGTTCCATCAAGTTCACCATCTCACTTCTACCGGAGGGGACTTTGCGAATGCCAAGAACTACGCCTTCGGCGACCCGCTCTCGAAGCACGTCATGGATTACCTGTTTGGCACGCTCGATGGGTTCGCCTCCGCGCCGGCGGCGAGCGCCCACACGGCGCACGAGCGCGATGGCGGCGCCGGGAAGACCGCCGATCGGCCTGACGCTCGGCACCCGCTCCGCCGTTGGGTGCCAGGAATCACGAAACTCTGGTGGAAGCTGTTCTACGGGTTCCTGGCTTTCCGCTTTCGCACGCCCGACTGGCTGTTCATGAACTACGGCTACGCCGGCGCCGAGACCGACTCTGTTACCCTGGAACCGGAGGACGAGCCGTATCGCGCGTTCATTGGTTTGTATGCCCATACGCTCGGTCAGGCAGGTTCCGTTGCGGGGTGCGACGTACTGGAAGTCGGCTGCGGCAGGGGAGGCGGGAGCGCCTGGATCGCACGCACCCAAGGCGTACGGTCCATGACCGGGGTGGATCTGTCGGACTCTGCGATTGTGCTGTGCAAGAGCCTGCATCGCGCCCCGAGTCTCACGTTTCAGCGCGGCGACGCGGAGCGCCTGCCGTTGCGGGCCGCTTCCTTCGACGTGGTGGTGAACGTGGAGTCGTGTCACCACTATCCGTCGCTGGCGACCTTCTTCGACGAAGTCGAGCGGGTCCTGCGCCCGGGCGGGTCGTTTTGCGTGGCGACCTACTGGGACCCGGCGGGGCTGGCAAGGTTCGAGCACGCCCTCCGCAACACGTCGCTGGAGTTGGTAAGGAAGGATGACATCGCTCGCTGCGTCAGGGACGGGCTGCGGGCCACCGAGGCAATGAAGGTAGCGCTCATCCGGCGCCACGCACCCTGGTTCCTGCGGCCCCTGCTCAATCACTTCGCGGCGGTCGAAGGCAGCGTAATCTACGACGGAATCATGGACGGCCGCATCGCCTATCAGCCCGTGGTGAAAGTCGGGGAACGGGCCTGGCCTGGGCGCGATCGAGCCCGTAGACTGAACAGCTATGGCGATGGGCAAGAAACCGGCCGCGCGACCAGGGGCGCCGCTGTGGGTGACGACGGCGGATTTGCCGACGAACGCGGGGCATCCGTTCTTCGAGCGTCTGAACCGGGTTCTGGACGAGGCCGGGTTCGACGCGTTCGTCGAGGGGCTGTGCGCGGTGTTCTACGCGACGCGGATGGGGCGGCCGAGCCTGCGTCCTGGGCGGTATTTCCGGATGCTGTTCATCGGCTACTTCGAGGGTCTGTCTTCGGAGCGTGGGATTGCGTGGCGGGTGGCCGACTCTCTGAGCCTGCGGTCGTTCCTGGACCTGGATGTGACCGAGGCGGCGCCGGACCACTCGACGCTGTCGCGGACGCGTCGTCTGATCGACGACGAGACGCACGAGGCGGTATTCACGTGGGTTCTCGAGCAGTTGTCGGCGGCGGGTCTGGTCAAGGGGAAGACGGTGGGCGTCGATGCGACGACGCTGGAAGCGAACGCGGCGATGCGGAGCATCGAGCGGCGGGACACGGGAGAAAGCTACGAAGCGTTCCTTCGGCGCTTGGCGGAGGCGTCTGGGGTGGAGACCCCGACGCGGGCGGATCTGGCTCGGTTCGACCGGTCTCGCAAGAACAAGAAGACGTCGAACAAGGACTGGCAATCGCCGCAGGACCCGGACGCGAAGATCGCGAAGATGAAGGACGGCCGGACGCACTTGGCTCACAAGGTCGAGCACGGGGTCGACATGGAGACGGGGGCCATCGTGTCGGTGACGGTGCAGGATGCATCGGACGGCGATACGGCCACGCTGCCGGAGACGCTGACCGCGGCGGCCGAGCAGGTGGAGTTGGTGCAGCCGGACGGTCGAGGGGTCGAAGAGCTGGTCGCTGACAAGGGGTATCACAGCGACGAGACGCTGGTGGCTCTCGGCGAGGTCGGGGTTCGGAGCTACGTATCGGAGCCCGAGCGCGGCCGGCGCGTCTGGCAGGACAAGAAGACGGGAGAGACGCCGCCGGCGAAGCGTGCTGCGCAGCAGGCGTTGTATGCGAACCGGCGGCGTGTGCACGGGCGGCGGGGTCGTCGCCTGCAACGCTGCCGGGGCGAGATGGTGGAGCGTACTTTCGCGCACATGTATGAGACGGGGGGCATGCGTCGGGTGTTTGTGCGCGGTCACGAGAATGTCCGCAAGCGGGTGCTGATCCAGGCGGCTGCCTGCAACATCGGGATGCTCCTGCGGCGCCAGACCGGCATCGGTACGCCCCGGAGCCTGCAGGGGCGGGCTTTTTCGGCGATTTTCCGCCTGATCGACCGCCTGATCGACCACTGGGGGCGTCTGACGCGTCCCTGGGGCCTCAAATGGACACCGCCGGCGCCCGTCGGCTCAATTACTCATCGCCAAGCGGCCTGAACAGCAGGGCTCGGCGAACCGACTTCTACCTCGGGCTGCTATGTGTCTGCGCTGCTGCGGAAGCGGCGGACGGATTGACGAGCATCCGCAAGGATTGGATCGGCGTGCCGTATCGGCGCTTGCCCTGGTGGTCGGATCCGGAAAGAGTTCCATGGCCTGTGCATCACGACCCTGACTGGCGTGGGGTTCGTCAACTTTCGAATGGCTTCGGAGAGCATCGAGCATGCGGCTGCTACGTCGTCTCGTACGAGTCACCTTGCTGCTGGCAACCACCGCCGTTTGCTTCGGCGCTATCTGGACCCTGCTTGTGTTGCTCAAGCCCGTAGTAGGCTCCGCTCGCGCTCCCGCGGAGAGGAGCCGGCTATACGCAACATCTGCGACCGGCACGGGTATGACGGTCCCCGGCTCGTGGGAGGAGCGGACGATGTCGGATGAGGTAATTGAGGAGCTGTGGCGGATCAAGGATGACATGGCCCGCGAGCACGGTTACGACGTTGCGCGGCTTGCCGCGGACCTCCGGGGCAAGCAACGGGAAGACGGACGCCGAATCGTCGACTTGCACGCCTCGCAGGAAGCTGGCCGACGACGGGAGTCGTCGAGACGTGTTCCGTAGCCAGATCGTCGATCGACGTCATCGTCCGCAGCACCGATGCTGCGGTCCCCACTTGCTGCGCTCGGGAGGCAATGCTGTGTCGGCGTCCTCCTCAACGACCGACCTGCGCTGACTCTGCGCCCGCTTCGCAGATCCTGTCGTCGTCATCCCGCGGTCACCGACTGGGCGACGTGTCTCGCTCGTGGTTGGCGCTCGGGGCCTGGTGACTCATCTGTGGCGACCTCCCGAGATCTGATCCCGCGGCGTCAGACACCGTTGGCGATTCGAGCGGCATCCTCTCCGAGTTGGCCCGCTCCGGCGTCTTGCCCGCCTCCGCGGACGGCCGTTCCTGCTCCGTCTTGTCGTCGTCGCGGCCCCGTTCCCGCTCGCGCGCCAGCAGCCAGTCCGACATCCTCTGCGCATCGACGGCTGCCGCGCGGATCTCCCGCGGGTCGTTCTCCAGGGCCTTGATCCACGAGCTGACGTATGCGGTGCCGTGCCGCGGCTCGTGCCCGACGCCGAGCTTCTCGCCGGTCATCATCGCCGCGATCTCCGCTCGCAGCTCCTCCCGCGCGTAGTCCTCCGAACCGAACCCGCCGTGCTTGTTCAAAGTCGGCCGGTTCAACCGATCGGGATGCCCGGTCGCGTGCCCCAGCTCGTGAAGCGCCGTGTGCGTGTAGGCCGACTGCGACGCGAACTGGCTCCGCTCCGGCAGCACGATGCGATCCTCGGACGGGCGGTAGAAGGCCCGGTCCCCGGCCACGTGGTCGATCCGGACCCCGCTGCCCCGTATCACGGCCTCCGCACGATCGTGCCCTTCCCACTCCGGCGCGGCCTTGGCGAGCGACCGCAGGTGCAGTCCGTCGGTCTGCTCGACGTTGAAGACGTGCTGGACCTTGACCAGGGGCCGGTCCCGCTCAACCCACTCCATCTTGTTCCGGCCGTTCTCGTCGAGCACCGGCTTGCCGTGCTCGTCGCGGGCCGTGCGCTGCTGCCGCCACTCGACGTACAGGATGGGCGTGCCCTTCTCGCCCTTGCGGACGTGGCCGCCGGCCGCCTGGATCTGGCGGTAGCCGCCCCAGCGCGGGTCGGCGTAGCCGCGGTCGAGCCCCTGCATGGTCAGGAACATGGCGTTGCCCCCGCGGTAGTCGCGCCCGCTGCCGAAGTTGTGCGGCAGGATCCGCTCCCCCGGCTTCCACGGCTTTTGCCACGGGGCCGTGCCCTCCTTGAGCGCCCTGATGATGCGCTCGGCGAACTGCTGATGGTACTCGTCGGCCTTCTCGCTGCGCTTCGCCATCACCGGTCCTCCTCGATGGCGCCCTCGTCGTCTTCGAGGTCGACGTTCCAGGCGGCCAGGTCGTCCAGCGACCGCGCCTCGATGGCACGGCCGGTCCGGAACAGCTCGCCGACCGCCTCGTCGAACTGCTCCCGCGTCTCGACCCGGATCGGCTCCCACCCGTCCGGCTCCCTGTCGTTGCGCTCGTTCATTCCCACACCTCCTCCGAAAACCGTTGTGTATGTCGTGAGTCGCCCCGAGGCCGGCCGCCGTGCGCGAGGAGCACCCGGCCCGTCCGCCGGCCGCACCGCCGGCAGGTCACGCGGCGGCGCATCTCGTCGAGCGTCGCGTCCCATCCGAACCGCTCGGCCAGCGCGGCGTGCTCCAGCTCGACGTGGCGCTCGCAGACCCCGCAGCAGGCGATCAACGTGAACCGGCGATGGTCGGCGAGCGTGCGGAGGACCAGGCCGCCGTGCGGCGACTCGCCGGCGGCGTTCCCCTGCACGCGGACGGCCTCTCGGCTCATCGCCTGCGCCTCCGCTTCCGCCCCGGTTTCGACACCGATCGGGAAGGCGGCTTCGCGCCCGGGTTGGTCCCCGTGTTCGTGGCCGGCGGCGGCCAGACCGGCTCGACGACCCAGCGGTTCGCCTGCGTGTCGTAGTCGCGGACGCGCACCATCTGGTCGACCTTCCGGGTCCCTTCCCTCGTTCGCGTCTGATGAATGACGGCCTCGATGCCGTCAACCACGCCGCGGCAGACGACCGTCCAGGGCAGCGCGTCGCTGGCCTGCATGGCGCAGGCCGCAAGCCGCGACAGCGCCGCGGCGGCGTTGTTCGCGTGCACGGTGGCGAGGCTGCCGCCGTGGCCGGTGTTCAGCGCCTGGAGCAGGTCGGCCGCCTCGGCCCCGCGAACCTCGCCGACGACGATGTGGTCGGGCCGGTGGCGCAGCGCGTGCCGCACCAGGTCGCGGATCGTCACGCCGCGGTCGCCCAGTCCCCGCGCCTCGAAGCGCAGGCCGTTGGCGCGGCGAAGCCGAAGCTCCAGCGTGTCCTCGATGGAGATGACGCGCCCCTCGGCGGGCAGCAGCGACACCAGGGCGTTCAGCAGGGTCGTCTTGCCCGAGCCCGTGCCGCCCGAGATCAGCACGTTGCGCCCCCTCCCGAGCACGGCCGCGGCCTCCTCGACCACCGGCGCCGGCAGCGAGCCGTTCGCAGACAGCTCCTCGACAGTGAAGGCCCGGCCGCCGAAGCGGCGGATCGTGATAGCCGCGCTCGGCGCGGCGGGCGGGCCGCAGATGGCGACGCGCGAGCCGTCGGCCAGCCGCGCGTCGATGATCGGCTCCGTGTTCGGGTCCTTGCCGAGCGGGCGGGCGATCTGGACGGCAGCCCGCGCCACGGCCTCGGCCGTCAACTCCCCGGCGTCGAGCGCCGTCATCCGGCCGGCGCGCTCGATGAAGACCGTCCCCGGCTCGTTGACCATCACCTCGGACACGTCCTCGTCGTCGAGGACGGCTTCGAGACCCGGCAGGAACGGCTTCAGGTCCGCGATGGTCAGCTCCATCTACAGATCTCCAGCCTCGCGGGCGCGCCAGTAGGGGCGGTCCCGCGACAGAAAGTCCGGCTTGAGGTAGACCCGCCGGGCGTCGAGCGCGCGCTTCCCGTCGTAGGGCAGCACGACGGCCTGGCAGTTGCCCAGCAGGGTGAAGTCGCGCGGATGGAACAGCGCCTCGCGCCGCTCGCTGAACGACTTGCTCGCGCTGAGGCTGCCGGTGCCGCCGCCCGGCGAGCCGGTCAGCAGCGACGCCGTGGCCTGCGACGTCTGCTCCGACACGCTGTAGGAGGCCTTCATCTTCGCGACCTGGCCGCACAGCGTGCTGGCGATCTGCGCCGACGAGTCGTCGGCCAGCGACAGGAAGATGCGCGTGCGCAGGGTCTGGAGCAGCGCCCGCCACGCCTCGGACTGGCCGAGCACCGCCCGCAGCGACGCGATCGACTGCGTGGCCAGGATGGGGATCAGGCGCGACTGCCGCGTCAGGGCGAACGCCTTCTCGTCGCCGGCCGGGTCGTCCTCGCCGACGGTGGCGAAGGTCTGGTACTCGTCGCACAGGAACACGGCGGGCCGGAAGACGCGCTTGGGGCTCCGCGCCATCTCGGCCGGCCGGCGCAGCAGCGTCTGGAGCCATGCCTGCTTGAGCATCACCCCGACGGCGCGCGACAGCGCCGAGTTCGTCCCGGCCGGCATGTTCAGGCAGAGCACCTTGCCGGCGTCGATGACATCGTCGAGTGCCGGCAGCGGCCGGACCAGCGGGGCGACCTGGTCACCGGGAGCGGCATCGTCGCAGGGCGCAGGGCCGGCCGGCGCGGCGGGCGCCGGCTGCGGCCGTCTGGGCGGGCAGAACACCGCCGCCACGTCCGGCAGGTCGAACACCGACAGGAAGACGCTGAGGCCCTCGATGATGCTGGAGCGCAGCTTCTGGTCGAGCGCCTTCCAGTCCTGCGTGTACCAGCGCACCACGGCGTCGAGCCGCTCCCGGCGCTCCGGGTCGGCCGGCGCGTCGACCGCAAACTCCACGCCCAGCTTCTTGAGCTGCTCGCGCAACGCCTCGCCGTCGGCCGTGCGGACCGTGTCGTCGCAGGCTGAAGTCCACTGCCACGCCGTGAGCGCCTCGGCGTGCCCCGACAGGTCCGTGGCCTGGATCCGGATCGCCGGCGGCGGTCCGACCCTGGCCTCGACCTCGGCGATCAGCGTCTCGATCCGCTTCGGCTCCAGCGTGCAGCGGTACACGTCGCGCAGGGTCACCCACCGGCGCGGCGACATCCGGTAGAGCACGATGATCCAGCGCACGAGGTTGACGTACGCCTGTTGCCAGAACGGCTCCTTCGAGCGCCCGAAGAGCTGGTTGATGAGGCTGGCGACGGTGTAGGCGAGCGAGTAGGAGTCGAGCTGGTCGTCGCCCAGCGGGTTCCACTGCCAGCGCCCGCCGAAACCCAGCTCGATGTAGTCGTCGCCGCGGCCTGCGTCCTCCAGGATGCCGCGCACCTGATGGCAGAAGTCGCCCTTGACTTCGAGCACGAGGCCCGCGGCGCGCCGTTGCTCGTCGCCCGCCTGCCAGCCGAAGAGCTGGCGGGCGAACGGACGCATGCAGGCCGAGGTCTTGCCCGAGCCGATCGCGCCGCAGATGAGGATGCCCGTGTACAGGCCCAGCTCCGGGATCACGAGCCACCGGGGCGAGGCCACCTCCCGCTGGACGACCGGGTGATGGACCTCGCCGACCACGACGGCGGGCGCGGGATCGGTGGCCTTGACCGGCCACGCCGGGAGCTTGCCGCGGACCCGCCCGCGGGAACGGCCCGTGAACCAGACGCGGCCGATGGCCAAGGTCATGGACCACGCCATGACGACGGCGACGGCGGGCGCGAGGTAGTGCCAGGCGCGGATCGCGGCGTGCAGCCGCGGCGAGTTCAGCGCGATCAGGTCGACGATGGGGTCGGCGCCGGTCGCCGGGAACGGCCACCAGACCCAGACGGCGGCGGAAGCGGCCAGCGCCGCGACCAGGCGGCTCACTCCGGCACCCTCCGGGACCGCCACGTCCGGCCGGCCGTGATCCGTGCCCCCGGTGGCCGGGGCTGCGCCGCCGCGGACTCCAGCGCGGCGCAGCGGGCGATGGCGCCGTTGAGGCCGCCCCAGGTCTCCAGGGCGCTCGTGTCGAGCGTCGCCACCGCCTTGCGGATCGCGGCGACCTCGGCCGCCGCCTTCGACGCCGCCCCGGACCCGGCGCCCCCGCCGGTCCAGCCGTCGAGCACGCGCCGCGCGTCGGCCAGGCGCACGGGGTCCCGCCCCCCCACCACGACATCGACCGCCCGGCCGGACTTGCGAAGCGCCGCCCACAGCCCCGCGTGCTCGTCGCCCCACGTGCGCACGGCGCTCGGGGTCACGTCCTCGGCCTGCACGAAGACGAACGTCGCGCGCTCGGCGTCGAGGGCCAGCGGCAGCTTGTGGGCGAAGTAACGGCGCTGCGAGCCGACCGCTCCCCGGTAGATGCGCCGCGGCAATACCGTTTCCGGCACCCCTGCGTCGGCCAGCGCCGCCACCTTCTCCTGCTCGGTCGGGAGCCACGGCTGGTCGAGGTGGTCGAGCACGTAGTCGAGCGACAGAAGTCTCCGCAGCACCACCGCTGGCGACGCCGCGCGCCGATGGCGCACGTCCTCCGCCCCGAGCGCCCGGTAGAGAGGCCGGGCGGCAATGTGGCACAGCCGCCGACGCCCGTTCCAGGGCTCCTCGACCGCGGCCTTGCCGCAGCGCTGCACGAAGTCGCCGGCCATCCAGCGATGCCGTGCGCCGACGAAGGCGAGGTACTGCTTGCGCAGGAAGACGCCGCTGTGCAGGCAGACCAGCGCGAGCCATTCGGCGTCGCGGCCCGTCCAGCCGAAAGCCGCGAGCGCCGCCGGCCGATCCTTGAGATGCGGGATCATCGTCCCTCCCCGCTCGTGACGATGCGGTCGCCCTGGAGGAACGAGATCACGATCCCCATCGGGTTGCGGACGACCAGCTCGGCCGGGATCTCCGGCAGGAACGAGAAGCGCATTGAGACCGACCAGGACTCGCGCGCGACCTCCTCGCCGCTGCGCATCCGCACCAGGTCGAACGCCGCCGCCGCGCTGTGGGGCTCCGCGGGCTGCGGCAGGATGCGCACGGCCACGTCCTCGACCTGAAGCTCCTCGTCCCGCAGCCCGACCGCAGTGGCCGCAACGTCCTCGGCCTGCTCGGCATAGGCGGCGTTCGCGACATCCGGCGTCAGGAACCACAGCGACCGCTCCCAGTACTCGCGGACCGTGCCCTGCCGGCGCGAGTAGTGGTCGACGACGAAGCGGTGCAGGAAGAACCCCGTGGTCGGGTCGAGCGGGTCGGCCTGCGCCTCCATCGCCTCATAGGCGACCGCCTCGGCGCGGCCGACCTCGTCGACGCGCACGACCAGCGGCTTCGGCTGCGGCGCCCAGGCCAGCCGCACCAGCGCGACGGCCAGCACCAGGATCACCGCGCACAGCGCCCCGGTCACCACGCGCAGATGCCGTGCCGCATGCATCTGCTCCCCCCAGATCTCCGCGAACTCGCGCGCCGCCATCACACCCCTCCCGTCACCGCCACGCGCGCCACGGTCGCCGCCTGGACGGCCCGCGTCGACGCGCCCGAACTGGCGTTGCCGCCGCCCAGGATCAGCATCTGCGTCAGCTCCCCCACCTTGCCCGCCGCAAGACAGGCCGCCACGATGTAGGGCACCGTCACCATCGAGCGCCGCAGCGCCGTCGTGATGCCGGTCGGTCCCGACCACTCGATGTCCGGGTTGCCGATGTCGCCCGTCCAGCCCTGCACGACGAACACCCCCAGCTCGGTGATGATGCGGAAGACCGCCGCCGCCACCGCGCCGTAGAGCGAGTAGCTCAGCACGGTCCGGAACCAGCCCCAGAAGAGGAAGGAGAGCTGCGGGACGACCATCCAGGGGATGAAGACCGGACCGAGCAGCAGCGCGATCGACAGCGCGATCTGCGCCCACATCACCTGCGCCTGCCCGATGGCGAAGACCACCAGCAGGCCCATCGCCAGGAGCATCATCAAGGCCAGCGTCACGACCAGGTCGAAGGCCGCGTCGAACACCCCCGGCAGGTCCGTCAGCGCGTCCCAGCCGAAGCCGAACAGGCCGCCCGCGAGGCGCCCGCGGGCGAAGAGACCCTGCCAGGCGCCCATCGCCTCGCTGATCTCCTGGACCATCGCGGTCCCCGCGTCGGCCACGATCATCACCTGGAGCCACTCGCCCATGCCGGTGATCAGGTCCGGCACGCTGCGGCCCGTGCCCGGCAGAGGGGCCGTGTAGAACTGAAGCATGCCGAGCGGGAGCGACAAGCCGATCACGAGCCGCACGACGGTGGCCATGTGGAACCCGTGGCCCGAGAGCGCCATCTGCGCACCGGTCCAGACGACGACGATCAGGGCGAGCCCCTGCCAGAGCTGCATCCCCGCCCCGGCGACGGCGGGCGCGACGGCGGCCATGAGCTGATCGACCAGGATCGCGGCCTGCTGGAGCATCAGCACCAGCTCTTGCAATGGCGACATGGATTTACCGTTCCTCTCCTTCGTGGGTTCGGGGTCTTGCGTGCTGCTACCAGTCGGCCGGCGACGGGACGAACCGGTGGCTGTCGACGAGCGCGCCGCCGACGGCGGCCACCTCGGCCGTGAAGGCGGCGTGCTCGGCCCGCGCCCGCACCGCGTCGGCCTGCCAGCGGGCCAGCGCCTCGCGGCGGGCGCGCTCGGCCTCGTAGCGCGCTCTGGCCTCGCGCGCCGCCTCGTAGGCGGCGAGCTGGGCGTGCGCCAGCGCGATCTCGGTCCCGGTGACCGCGGCGGCGAGCTGCGCCTGCCCGACGCGCTGCGTCCGCATCAGGTCGTCGTTGCGCAGGTCGGCCAGCGCCGCCGACGCCTCACCCACCTGCCGGGCCAGGAACGACGCCGCCTCGGCCTCGGCGTGCGCGTGCATCAGGTCGGCGGACCGGACAGCCCGCGCCCGCTGGTGCGCGTCGATGAGCCGCGCCTGCGTGGCCGGATCGCCGGTCACCGCCCGCAGGTCGGCGTCGGTCAGGACCGGCGGCGCCAGCGCCTCGATGTCGTCCCACACGCCCCGGTAGCTGCGCCTACCGCTGCCCATCGCCTCCAGCGCGGTCAGCACTTCGGTCGCTTCGGCGGGCACCGTCCACGTATCCAATGCACCCGGCAACGCGGCCAGGACCTCGGTCGCAGGGCGCGTTGCCAGGAGCGTGGTCTCCGGGGCAGCGAGCACCCGCAGCCACCCGGCTTCGTCCGTGAGGCCTGGGATGCGCTGCGAGAACGCTCCGATGCCGCCCGAACTCGTGCTCGACGACAGGCCGATCCCGTGGCGGCCGATCAGCCAGCCGGCGTCGGTCAGCTCCCGCAACCTGCCGATGTTGCCCATCCCGATGTCGTTCGACGTGACCAGCTCGGTCGTCGTCTGGAGCACGCCGTCGAGCGAGGAGAGCTGGTCGACCATCTTCGAGATCTGCGTGACCATGTGGGCGATCTGCGTGATCTGGTTCGCGATGATGATCGAGTCGCACGACCCGAACAGGCACGCCTCCGCGCGGCGGCTCGACCACGTCCCAACCGCTACGGCCACCACGAGTACGGCGACCAGCCAACGCCATCTGTTCTTCGTCATCTCCGATACATCCTTTCCGGGTGCGGCTCGGGCCGCGGCACAAGGAAGTCCGAGGTCACCCACACGCGCAGCCGGTGGCCGGCCCGGACGGTGACCGTGGGCAGGCGGTTGAGGAACCGCCCGAGGATCTGCGTCGCCGACTGGCCGAAGCCCTGCCCGGCCGCGGCGCGGAAGCCGGCCCCGCCGCCGGCATACGGATCGGAGCCTTGAAGCGTGAGGCCGGCGAGCAGGCCCACGGCGCCGGCCGCGGCGAACGTCGACGCGTAGTGTCGGTCGACCTGGTCGGCCAGGGCGCTCTCCCCGATCCCGTTCAGGCCGTGGAAGGCGAGGTCGACCCAGCGGCCGTCGGGCCAGACGAGCCTGTGGAAGCCGACCGCCAGCCGTCCTTGGTCCTGCTGCTCGACGGCCTGCGCCGTGCCGAGCAGCCTTGCGCCACGAGGCACGAGGATCCGCTGGCGGTCGGCGGAGTAGAACGGGATCGCCACCTGCGCGAGGACCGGGCCGGTGAAGTCGCCGTCGAGCTGCGTCACCAGCACGGCGCTCAGCACCGACCCCTCGTAGACCCGCTCCCAGCCGGCCGGGTCGGAAGGCGCCCTCATCACCACCGGTTCGGCCGTGGTCCCGACGGGCGGCCCGGTCACGCCGGGAACCGTCCGCGCCGGGGGTGCGGTCCCGGCCGCAGCGCCGTCCGCCAGTCCGGCCAGCAGGGCCGCGTTCGCTCCCTGCATCCGGTCGGCGATGACGGCAGGATCGGGCGGGGCCGGCAGGCCCGCCGCGACGCGGCCGGGCGCCGCGCCGTTGTCCGAGACGGGTAGTTCGGTGGCGTCCGCGCGAGCCTCGGGACTGCGGAACGTCTGCACGACGCTCGGGGCGCGCAGCGAGCGCGTGCGCCGTTCGAGCGCCTCCAGCCGCAGCCGCTCCCGCAGCTCGACCTCCCCCGCCGTCGGCAACGGCACTTCGCCGGATCCCGCATCGCCGGGCACGGATCCCGGCGCGGCCGGCGGCACGGGCGCGAACCCGTCCGCCGGACCGGCCGCATCCGCGGCAGCGCGCCGGTTGCGGTCCTCCTCTTCCATCTGGCGCCGCTCGGCAAGCTGCGTCAGGCGGGAGCGGATCTGGCCGACCACGCCCTGCCCCGCGACGCCCGGATCGGCATCGCCAGCAGCGGCGTCGCCGACCTCCGGGTCCTCGCCCGACTGGCTCACCACGAGGCCCACCAGCAGCAGGGCGATGATGCCCACGCCCGCCTTGGTGACCAGGTTGGCCGGCAGCGCGCCGGACGGCGGCTGGAGAAGCTGCTTCCAGCTCGCCATCACGGACCCGCCTTCCGCGGCCTCGCCGTCCACACGAGCCGCTCGCCGTCGACCTCCAGCACGCCGGCCCCGAGCACCCGCGCGACGACGTGCAGCACTCCGTCGTGCACGGCCGACACGGCTACCGGCTCCAGCTCGCCATCGGTCCGCTCGTGCAGGACGGGCGAGAGCGCCCGCGTCCGCAGGTACGTCCGCCGCCCGTCGTGCCACATCCCTTCGACCAGCCACGGATGGCCGGCTGCCGCTTCCGGCCAGCGGTAGTCGAACTGCAACTGCCGGGGATACGCCTCGCGGCTCGCATCGAGCCTGGTCTGCGCCGCCGTACGGGCAGCCTCGACCCGCTCGACCGCCCGCGCCTCCGCCGCGGCCACGGCGGCCCACGTCTCGGCCGCACGCCGGGCCGTCGCCGCCGCCGCGTCCCTCGTCGCGAGCACCGGCCCGGCTTTCGCCGGCGCGCCGGCCGGCGTCTCCACCCGCACGACTGCGTCGACCGCGGCCCCGGCGCTCTCCACGACGGCGAGCGGCACCACATCGCCAGCCGCCGTCAGCAGCACCACGTTCGAGCGGGCGCCCTCGACCAGCGGCCGGACGAACACCAGGTGCGCCGCGGCCGACACGTCCCAGTACTCGGGATCGCCGGCCACGAGGTCGACGATCTCGGCCGTCTCCGGCAGCACCACCGTACTGACATGCCGTACGCGCGTCATGACCGTGATCGGCGCATCTTCCGGCGCGATCGACGCCTGCGGTCCCTGCGCCGCGGCCGGCGTCACGGCCAGGGCGCATCCGAGCGACAGAGCCCACATCCTCATCGCTCCAGCCCCCACAGCACCGGACCGACCATCCCGAAGACGGCCGCCAGCGCGCCGACGATGGCCCAGCCCGCTCCGGTCAGCACCAAGCGCCAGGCCGGCGGCGAGGGCAACCGCTCGATCCGGGCGGCGCAACGCTCCGCCCGCTCGATCAAGCGCGTCAACGACTGGACCTGCTTGTCGAACTGATCGCCGACCAGGCTCATCAGCTCCGCCGACTCCGAGACCACGCTGCCGTGCAGCAGCAGGGTCTCGTCCAGCTCCGACATGGCCGCCGCCAGTTGCGCGTGATCGGAATCCGCTACGCCGTCCTTCTTCGTAATCGGCTCCACTCCGGCCTCCTGCCTCATCGCGCCTGCACGAGCACCGCCGCCACTGCCGCGAGCATCCCGCCCACCACCGCGCGCGTCTTCCACGTCCATTTCCGTTCCTCCCGGCCGACCTTCCAGTCGGTCTCCGTGTCGCCGATCCGCAGCCGGCCCGGCCCCAGCACGTGGTCCGCGACGTACAGGCCGTCGTCGAACACCTCGTACGACACGATGCTCGGCTCCAGGCCCTTGCGGCCAAGGCGGCGGTCCGCCTCCCGCAGCTCATAGAGCGCCGGGGTCTCCTCGGCCCGTGAGCGGAGGTAGGTGAACCGCCCGTCGTGCCACAGCGCCTCGACCTCGAACGGCGGCCCGAACGCCGCCTCGTCGAGCCGGTAGGGGAACCGCAGCCGGCGCGGGTACTCGTCACGCCACCGCGACCACGCGGCGTCGTGCTCCGCCCACACCGTGGCGACCTCCGCCGCCGCGGCCTCGCGGGTCGCCCGAAGCTCCGCGCGCGCAGCCGCATCCTCGGCTTCGTGCGCGGCCAGCTCCGCACCGGCCACGAACGCCGGGGCGTGCCGCGGCGTGTCCGCCGTGGGCCGCGTCCGGTCCTCGACATGGACTACAAGGTCCGGGTCCGTGTCGGACGATTCGGCCACCAGCAACGCCCACACCCGGCCGCTCTCGGCGACCAGCGTGACGTTCGACGCTACGCCGACCTCCAGTGGCTTGACGTAGGCGACGTTCCCCGCCGCCGACACGTCCCAGTAGTCCGCGTCCCCCGCCACCACGTCGACGATGGTCTCGCCGCGCGGCAGCACGACGGTCGTCGTGTGCCGCACCTGCGCCATGACCGGGATCGCGGCTTCGTCCGCGCCGACCGGCACCGTCCGGATACCCTGCGCCGCGGCCGGCGCCGCCGCCAGCACGGCGCACCAGCCAAACGCCGTCAGCCTCCGTCTCATCGCTCCTCCCTTCGCCTTCACCCGAGCACCGCCGCCCGGTGGTGATCCAACCCCGCCGCCAGCCTCACGATCGCGCCCTCCACCCCGTGGCGCGCCACCATCTCGGCCCGCCGTTGCGCCTCCCCCGCCGACGACGTGTAGAGCCAGTAGCTCTCGGGGTCCACCGCCAGCCGGAGGACCGCAGCCGTGGTCGGTCTCCGCAGGTACATCTCGCGCTTCGGCTCCAGCTCGCGGATCGTGCGCAGCTCGTCGTCATTGAGCTGGAACGTCGCCTGCCCCGCGGCCGGGAAGTCCGGGTTGGCCAGGAACAGCCGGGTCGGCATCGACTCCAGCAGCGCCGCCGCGCCGACCGTCTCCGTGATGTCGGTGACCGACTGCGTGGCCAGGATCAGCGCCGCATTGCGCTTGCGCCACGTGCGGGCGGCCTCGGTCAGACGGCCCAGCACGACCGGGTCCCGGAGGTACCGCCACGCCTCGTCGACCACCATCAGCTTCAGGCGCGTCGCTTCCTCGGGCGATTCGATCTCGGTCCGCAGCCGTTCGAGCAGGTAGAGCAGCGCCGCCTCGCACCAGTCCTCGTGCTCGACCGCCCCGGCCAGATCGATCACCTGCCAGTCGGCCAGGGTGAGATCGGCGTCCTCGGCGGGCGCGTTGTCGAACCACCTGCCCCAGGCCCCCGAGCCGTGCCAGCGCGAGAGCGCCGGCCACATCGGGGCCGGCAGGGAACGGACGAGGTTGCCCAGCGACCTGCGCTGCGGCGCCAGCGCGTAGAGGTCCTCGATGCGCGCCCGCACCTCGGAGAGGTCGCCGCTCGACTCCTCCCAGCCGCCGATCCGCAGCAGCCGCAGCACCCAGGCGGTGAGGAACTGAATCGCCCGCTCCGTGGGCTCCAAGCTGAACGGCCGGAGCGGGATCGCGTCCTTCTCCGGCGACACCTCCAGGTAGCCACCACCGAGGAACTGCGTCAGGGCGCGGTAGCTGCCGCCCAGGTCGAGGATCAGGACGCGCGGGTCGTACTGGAGCGCCTGCACCAGCAGGAAGTTGAGCGTGAAGCTCTTGCCCGAACCCGTGGCGCCGAGCATCAGCGTGTGGCCGACGTCGCGCCCCCCGAACAGGTCGTAGTGGTAGGGCGTTCGGGCCGGCGTCTCGAAGACGGTCAGGGCCGGCTTGCCCAGATGGGCGCAGCGCCGGTCGCCTCGCGACGGGCCGAACAGCGGCGCCATGCAGGACGCCACACCGGCGGAGACGAACACCCGCCGCGGCTGGCGGGACGCCGGCTGGCCCGGCAGCCGCCCGAACCAGGCCGCGAGCTGCCCGTAGGACTCCCGCGCCGCCTTGGCGTCCAGGCCCCCGAAGACGCGCTGGATGTCGCCCCCCCACTGCTCAAGCTGCTCCGCCGAGCCGCGCACGACCATCGACAGCGCCACGTCGCCGTACGCCACGCCCTCGGTCTCCAGCTCGACCAGGGCCGCGCCGGCCCGCTGCGCCTCGATGCTCGCGGCGGCGTCCTCGAGCGCGGCGGCCGTCCCTTCCTTCTCCTGCATGTGGGCGGCCATCGAGTAGCGCTTGGAGAAGTAGTGCCGCTGGGCCGAGCGCAGCTTCCGGCGCGACGCCTCCCGCGACCACGGGCTCCACTCCAGGACGACAGTCATCGGCGCCGGCAAGGCGTACAGCTCCTCCAGCGCGTTGGCCGTGACCGTGGCCGGCGGCGCGACGCACGACCAGATCCCGAACTGCGCGCCGCCGACGTGCAGCACGTGCCGCTCGGCGGCCACGTCCTCGCCCGCCAGCCGCCAGTTGACCCCGGCGTCCGTCCGCATCCCGGACACCCAGCCGCCGAGGCCGCCGTTGACCAGCCGGTAGAGAACGGAAGCCGCCTTCTCGGCCGTCAGGATCTCGATGGGCGTCACGTCGACCACTCGCGCCGCCGACGCGGCCACCAGCGCCGCCTCCGTCTTGACGGCCCGCGCGATGTCCGCGGCGAGAAAGGCCGACTCGTGCGGCGCCCGCCGGCGGCGCAGCCACCTGGCCAGATACGTGCGCCACCAGCCGCGTCCGCGCGCGCCGGCCGTGCGCCGCAGACCCGGGTCGAAGCTCCAGACGACGATGGCGTCCACGTCCTGCACGCGGCCTTCGAGGAACGCACGCCGCTTGCGCTGGGCCAGGTCCGCGATGTCCGGGCCGGGTGGCCGAAGGTCGAACGCCGCCGGCCGGCGCTCGACGATCCACGACACCCGCATCTCGGATGGCAGTCCCGACAACATCCGCTGCCAGCGGCCCGCCACCGCGTCAAGGTCCTCCGCCGTCCGGCCGTCCGTGACGACCGGCGCCAGCCGGCCCACCGTCACCAGCTCGCCGTGCCGTGTCAGGCAGGTCCGCTCGTCGACCCAGCCCCAGTACGGCAGCTCGTGCGCCAGCGCCCCGGCGTCGCCCGTCATGGCTCCCCCCGCTCGATGGCGACGTACGGGGAGCGGTCCGGGAGCAGCCCCGCGTCGTACCGGCTGCGGTACCGCACCGCTGCCCGGACCACCCCGACTAGGTTCTGGTCGTGCCGCCACGCCAGCCAGCCGGCCCCGTACAGCACGCCGAAGACCAGCCCGCCCGCGGCGAGGCTGTTCACCGCGTTCCAGATGGCCGCACCCAGCGTCGCCGCCACAAGGAAGAACCGCCGCTCGACCCCCAGCACCGTCAACGGCTGGCTCAGGACCGCGTAGCCCCGCCACCGCCTGCGCCCGCGCATATCAGAAAAGCCACGCGATGAAGTTGGCCGCGCCCAGCGCCATCCCGAGGCCGAAGATGATCCCGGCCAGCGCCTGCTTGCTGCCGCCTTCCTGGAACGCGAACATCAAGCCGCCGACGACGATCGCGACCAGCGCCAGCCCGCGCGCGATCGGCCCCGTGAACGCCGTCTGGAGGTTGTTGACCGCCTGCACCCAGGGCGAGACGCCCTGCGCCAGCGCGACCCGTGCCGCCACGGTCACCACTGCGGCCACCCCGCCGCTCCACACCCACGCATGCTTCCGCATCGATACCCTCCTCGTCACCGAACTCCGCACATTCCTGCCGCGAGCCACACCGCCGCGGCGAACGCCCCGAAGGCGACGCCCGTCGCCAGCCCGGTGTCGACGCCCTCGCCGTCGCGCGGCAGCCGGGCCAGTAGCGAGCCTCCGAGACCGACCGCGCACAGGCCGGCCGCCCACAGCACCACGCGCGCGCACTCGGCCGCTTCGCTCACGCGTAGTCCCCCGCCTCGTCGCGGGCGAGCGCCTCGGACAGCGCCGCGTCCTGCCCGCCCCCGCGCCGGATCGCCTGCTCCACCACGTCCACCTTGCGGCCCACCGCGCCCAGGCCGACCGACCGCGCGATGACGTACAGCCCGGTGCCGAACGTTCCCAGCGCCAGTCCGCCGAGCGCGGCGACGTACCGGCCGTGGTCCGCTGCGACCACCCTCCAGAACGGGTGCAGGTAGGCCGTCTCGGCCCAGAGCGCCCAGACGCCGAGCGCGCCCGCCGACGCCGTCAGTCCCACGCCCACCTTCCACGGCCTCACAGCTCGATCACCTCTTGCTCCTGGCGCGGCCGGCCGCCGCTGCGGCGGCCGGTCGCCCCGCCCCAGAGCGCCCGCCGCACCACGGAGGCGGCGCGGCGTGAGGCGGCGTACATCGCGAAGCCCGCCTTCGCCTTCGCCCGGATCGCCCGCCCGCGGTAGTGCTCCGACGCCACCTCCACGTTGCAGCGCCCCTTGCGGTCGACCGCGTCGACGTACTCGACCTGCGCGTCCGGCACGAGCACCTTGCCGTCGGCGACCGGCAGCCCGAGGGCCTGTGCGGCCTGCCGGCGCGCCTCGTCCGCCGCCCTACGGCTGGCCGCCTGCCGCGCCTGCTCCGACCGGGCCGCCAGCAGGCCCTTCAGCTCCGCGTCGATGCGGACCCGCACGACGCGTCCGCCCGCCGCCTCGATCCGTGCCTGCTCGATGCCGGCGGCGCGGTACACCGCCACGTCGTGCCCCATCTCCGCCGGCTTGACGGCGCCCGCGAACGCCCGCTGCCCCGGTCGGCCCGCACCGCTCCACAGCCCTTCGGCCCGCGCCGCACCAGCCGCCGTCGCCACCACGACGGCGTACTCGCCGCCCTTCGGGCCGCGCGCCTTCCGCCGCTCGACCAACCCCTGACGCTCCGCCAGCGCGACGCCCTGACGCGCCGCGAACGGATGCCCGTCGAACTGCCGCTCGACCAGGTCCCGCAGCGCCACCGCCCGGAACGCCCCCACGTCGCGCACGAGCCCGTCCACCCGCTCGTCGAACGAACGCCGCGGCTTGCTCGCGTCGTACTCCCGCCGATGCCCGCTCCGCCCGCGGCGCTCCGGCTGCACGTCGCGCCCCTCGTCCCGCGCCGGCTCCCTGTCGGGCATGCGAGCCGTCATCGGGTGAGTCCCTCCACCTGCGCGCGCCGGCTCGCCAGAGTTGACACGACGCCCTGCGCGTGCTGGGTCGATGCCAGCGAGTCCCGATCCGCCAGCCGCCAGTCCGGACCCTCCAGTCCGACCACCTCCGAGCGGCCCACGATCCGGCTCGACAGGCGGTCGTCTCCCATGAACGCCGCGATCTCGCTCGGCCGCTTGTTCGACGTCCACACCGTCCTCCGTCCCGCGTCGTGTCGCGCCTCGTAGAGCATCAGCAGCGTCCGCCGCGTGTAGTCGGTCGCCGCGTCCCGCTCCGACCCCAGGTCGTCGAGCACCAGCAGCCTCGCCGCCGCCAGCCGGTCGAACGTCTCCGAGTTGTCCAGCACCGCCTGCGGCCGGAGCCGGTGGAGCAGCAGTGGCACCCGCGCGAACGCCATCGACCGCTCGCCGGTCCACCACGACTCGTTCAGCACCGTGCACGCCAGCCGCGTCTTGCCCGCCCCCACCGGGCCGCACAGCAGCAGGTCCCGGCCGTCCTCGCCGGCGCGCAGGAACGCTTGCGCCGCCTCCAGCGCGTGCCGGTTGTTCGCCGTCGACCGCCATGTCGACCACCGCGCGTCCCGAAACTCGCGCGGCACCGACGGCGCCGAGGCGTGCGCCGCCGTCCAGCACCCGCACCGGCGCAGCCGCGTGACCCCGCCCGCCTCGGCCGGCTCCCAGCCCGGCGTCCCCGCGCACCGATCGCACTCGCTCGTCATCGCTTCGCCCGCTCGATCACCGCGTCGTACGCTTCGCGCGGCTCGGTCGACCGCGCCGCGCCGTCACGCCGCGTGTCCTTCGGACCGTGAAGCTGCTCGGCCAGTGCCGGCGCCCGCGACAGGAGCATCGACAGCGTCCGCGTGCGGCCGTCCAGGAACCGGTCCCCCTCGGTCGTCAGGAACCGCTCCGCGAGCCGCTCCAGCTCCGTCTCGCCATAGGTCGCGCACAGCCGCTCGGCCGCGTCCACGTCCGCCGCTTCGACGGCCCGCGTCGGTGCGTACGCCACGCCCCGGTGCCGCGGATACAGCTCCGCCCGGTACCGCTCGACGAAGGCCGCCGGCCGCGACGCGGCGGCGGCGGGCGGCTCCCCCTCACCCGCACCCTCTCCCTCGGACTTGCCGTTGGCCGTTAGCCGTAAGCCGTTAGCCGTTTGGCGGCTGCGCGCGGGAGACGGGAAAGTTCCCGCAGAAGTGCAGGAATCTTCCGGAACATGTCCGGGACCCTTTCGGGAATCTTCCGGAAGTCCTGCCGCAGCAGTCCCGGAATCTTCGTGCACCGCTCCGGGAGTGGTCCGGGAGGATTCCCGGCCGTTCTCGGGATTCGCGCAGGACGCTCTCGGCATCGCCGGCAGCTTCACGCCGCCCGGATGGACCGACCACAGATGCCGCGTCTTCGCGCTGACCTCGGCCGCCACCGGCAACGGGTGCATCGTGCGCAGCGGATAGCGCACCCGCTGGAAGTCCTGCCAGTCGGTCTGGTACAGGTAGCGCGACCCCTGGTGGACGAACGCCGCCACCAGACCCGCCTTCACGAGCCGCTCGATGGACCGCTTGATGGCGCGCGCCGGCCTCTCGCTCAGCGCGTCGTGCGCCGCCTGGAACGCGACGGCCTCGGCCCGCATCACGCCGAAGTCGTCGGCCGCAAGCACGTACGTGGTCCACACGCGGTACTCCAGGTCCGACAGGCTCGACACCTTCGCCGAGTGGCCGAGCCGGGCGTGCAGAAGCCGATCGGCCGGCATCGCTACTCCACCGTCCCCACGCGGTCCCGCCATCGGTCCCCGCCCTGCCGCGTCGGCGCCGTTCGGTCAGTCGTCACTCGGGCACCACCCTCGATTCCCCGCATCAGCATCCTCCGGTCCGTGCAGGCCGTCATGCCGTTCTCCGCTTGCGGCCGGACGGACCGTCGAACAGGTGGGACGCCGGCGCCAGTAGCCGCTCGAAGTCGCGCGGGTCATAGACGACCAAGCGCCCGCGGTTAATGGCGGGAACGCCGTGCCGCTTGGCGAACATCCGCACCGCGTCCGTCGAGGGGAAGTCGAAGCGCTCCATCGCCGTCCGGCGCGTGATCAGGCCGCGCTTCGTGCTCACGCCGTCCCCTCCCCCGTCAGCCCGCGCGGGCACGTTTCCTGCTCCCGCGTGAGGCGGTCCCGTGTAGCGCATCCGCGAACATGTCCCAGAGACATACCCGGAGCATAGATGTCCTGTGGACATATGTCAACCCCCCTTGCGGGGTGTGTTATGTTCACGGGACATGTTCGGCAAACGACTGGCCGCCTCGCGCGAGCGGGCCGGATTGACCCAGGGGCAACTCGCCGCCGCGCTCGGCCCGCGCTACGACCAGGCAATGGTCTCCCGCGTGGAGTCGGGCCAGAAGGGGCTCCGATTCGACGGTGTGGTCAAGGCGGCCAGGGAACTTCAGGTTTCGGTCGACTATCTCGCGGGCCTGACCGACGACCCCGAGCCCGCCGCCCGGCTCGCCGGCGAACTGGCTCACGAGCGGACCAGGGTGGGCGAGTTGGACGACTCCGGCGCGCTCGCCGCCAGCCCGGCCGACGGCAACACGCGGCTGCAGTCCTTCGCCCGCCCCGGCATCAACCCGGTTCCCCTCGTACAGAACGCCGGCATAGCCGCCGGCGCGGGAGGCGAGGCCGACGACGAGCACGTGCTCAGCTACGTCCCTTTCCGGGACGACTGGCTCCGGAGCCACGGCCTGAACTCCGCCCAGTGCGTCGTGATCGAAGTCATCGGCCATTCGATGGAGCCGACGCTCGAACACCGGGCGGTGATCCTCGTGGACTTCCAGCGCAAGACGCGGCGGCGGAACAAGATCTTCGCGGTCCGCGACGAGGACGGCCCCATCGTCAAGCGGCTCCGGCACGACAACGACGGCTGGTGGCTCGACAGCGACAACGAGACCAACGAGCAGAGCGGCCGGAGGGTCTACCCGCCGAGACCGTGGCCACGGGACGCCAAGGTGTTGGGACAGGTGATGTGGACCGGCAGGACGCTGTGATCGGCCCGCCGCTCGGACCGGCCGCGGCACGAGTCGGCACCCTTCGGCGGTACGCCGGCCGCGCCTTGCGTGAATCACCAGCAGAGCGCTGGGGCCGCGCAGCGACGCCGCCGCCACGCGGTCACGGGATTCCGGACGAGAGATTCAGACCATGTTCACGACCCCGCGAAACGGCCAATTCGCGACTCGTGTCGACCGCAAGATGTTGCGGTGGACCGGGGCATCGTCTGGCCAACAGCGTGCGCGTGTGCTTGCCAGCGTCAAGGCGCGTCGCTCCTCTCCGCCCCCGCTTGCGCGGGGCTCACGGCCTTGACTCCGCCTGCGCGCACGCTCGTCCAAACTGGCTCTTGCAGACGATGCCCAATCCTGACCCCCTGAACGTTCTGGTCGGCGAACTGCAAAGAACCCGGCGCTATCGAGCGACCGTTGACAGACCACGCCCCATGGCCAGCCGATCGGCGTGGTCGTTCCTCGGGGGCGACGCAGCGTATGGAAACCGAAGGGAGCAACCGTGAAGAAGCAGCGCCGCCGTGAGCCCGGTCAACGCCGCCTGCAATCGGGGAAGTGGCAGGTCAATGTGCAGGTCCGCGTCCAGGGCGAGGAAGGCTACCGCTTTCTGTCCAGGACCTTCCCGGCGGACTCGCTGCTCAGCGACCGCCGAGCCTGGCGGGAGCGGATGCGCGTCGAGGCCCGACAGGGCCGCCTCCCCGACTCGGCCACCTTCGCCGACGATGCCGCCCGGTACCTGGAGAGCGTCGCGGCGCTGCCGACCATCGAACAGCGCCGGCAGCACATCGACGAGTGGACGCACTTGTTCGGCGACCGGCTGCGCAGTTCGGTCCGCCCGCACGAGATCCGGGCGCAGCGCGACCGCTGGTTGACCGAGCCGCGCCTCGATCAGCAGGGGCGGCGCCGGCCACCGTATTCCGCCGCGTCCGTCAACAAGCGGCTTCGCGCTTTGAGCAATCTCTGGCGCGTGCTGGACGGCCGCCACGCCGCGAATCCGGTTCGCGAGGTGCCCGAGGCCGACGAAATCGAGAGCGAGCCGCGCGCACTCCCCTACGGCGTCATCGAAGCAATCCTCGACGCGATGCCGGACGTGACCCGGGCGCCGAAGGGCGCCAAGCGCGCGGCCGGCAACCGGACCAAGGCCCGGCTGGCGGTCATGGCCTGGACCGGCCTGGCGCATGTACAGGTGGCGGGCCTGCGGCGGGAGGACATCGACTGGAACGGCCCGTCCGTCTGGGTGCGGGGACGACGGAAGGGCGCGGCGGGCACCGAACGCAAGGGTCATCGGAAGCCCGTCACGGCGCAGGCGGTCGCAGCGCTGCGTCGGTTCGACGCTCTGGATTGCTGGGGGCGCTTCTCCCATGCCTCGATGCGCAAGAGCCTGCGGACCGCCTGCCGCAAGGTTGAGGAGCGCTTCCGGCTCGACGGCATCGCGATCGACTTGAGTCGGGTTCGGCCCTACGACTTCCGCCACTCCTACGCGACGGCCCTGCTCGCGGCGACCCACGATCTTCGGACGACCCAGCGGTTGATGCTGCACCAATCGGCCAGCACGACCGAGCGGTACGCCCGCGCCGCCGTGGACCCCGTGCTGGTGGCCGCACTGGAGCGGTTCACGGAGCACGTCCAGAACCGGTGACCGATCTACCGGCTGTCGCGCCACGACGCGCCGGCACGACCGCTCATCGGTCAAGCTGTCGTTGCCGGCCTCAGCGACCGTCGTCTATGCTCAAGGGAATGGAGATGTTGATCGACGCCCTGCCCGTGCTTGCGGTCGGCGGGTTCCTCTGGCGGCAGATCGCCAGCCTGGATCGACGCCTCGGTTCCGTAGAGCGCGGATTGGGCGATGTCGCGCAGAGGCTGGCGCGCCTCGAAGGCCGTATCGAAGGCTGGCAGGATCGCCAGCATCCGCCCGTTCAGGTCGGATAACGCACGCCCCCGCACGAAACCCGGCGCAAGCCCCCACCGTCCTCGTGTTGCCGTGGCTACGCATGGGGACGCCCATTCCCCGGAATAGGGAACCCGGTGACAGGGCCGTGTCCTTCCTGGGTGCGGTCGTGCCGTCTCGGGAGCGGTTGCGCGTCGAGGCCCGACGGGCCTGCCCGCCCGGCGACACGTCCACCAGCGCCGACGATGCCGGCCGACAACTGAAGAACGTCGCGGCGCCTGTCATTGACCAGCGCCCCGCAGCGTGTCTGACGGGCAGCCGTGCTCGCGTCCTGCTGCCGGCGGATGTCATTGCGAACGCCGCCGAGGTGTGGAACACTCACACACGAACCGCGTACAGGAGCCGGTGAGGCATGTCGCGACGGGTCAACATCATGATGGACGATGACGCGTGGCGCGTCATCGAACAGTTGCCAAGGGGTGCTCGAAGCCGCGCCGTCAACACGGCGATCCGCGAGTGGTCCGCGGCTTCCGCCCGCCGCGACGCCGCCGCGCGCATGGACTCTCTGCGCGCCGGGCTGTCCCCGGTCGCCACCGAAGATGTGGTCCGCTGGATTCGCGAGGAGCGGGAGCGGCGGCCGTCGTGATCGTGACACCCGACGCCTCGGTCCTCCTCAAGTGGGTGCTTCCGGGCGATGACGAGACGGAAGCCGCCTTCTCGGCCGTCAGGATCTCGATGGGCGTCACGTCGACCACTCGCGCCGCCGACGCGGCCACCAGCGCCGCCTCCGTCTTGACGGCCCGCGCGCGGGAGACGGGAAAGGAACGAGATGCACGTCCGACTGCTCAACCCCCGCACCGGCCAGCCTGGCGCACCAAGGTCCAGGCAGCCACGGCTGGGAGGTCGATCGATGGGCTCGGCCACGAGTAGCTCCGGAACGGGCGGCGTGTCAACGCGCTGCGCGCGTCCTCCGCGTGCGCTCCGGCCCCTGTCGGGTGACACGCCGCCCGTCCCTCCGCTCAGAGAGCCGCTATGGGCCTGGCGGCCCAACTTTCAACAGACCCAGATCCTTGCGCCTATTCGTTCGCGTTGCCGACGCTCGACTGGGCTGCGGTGCCTGGAGCCCGCGGCGCTGCCGCAGGAGCCACGTGAAGATCGTTCACTTTGCCGACCTCCACCTGGACGCCGGCTTCGCGTGGGCGGGTGCCGATGGGGCGGCGGCGCGACGGCGCCGCCAGTCGTTGCGCGACTCGCTGCTGAGCATCGCGGACCTCGCGCGCGAGGTCGACGCCGGCGCGCTCTTCTGTGGCGGCGACCTCTACGAGCACGACCGGGTCACGCCCGATACCGCCCGGTTCCTCCGGACGACGTTCGCCGATCTCGCCCCCCGCGCCGTGTGCTGCGGATTTCTCTGAAGTGGATCACCGATTCCGGGGAAGTGGATCACCGATTCCGGGGAAGTGGATGCCTCGCGCCAGGCAATCACGACTGGTACGGCCCGGACAGTCTCTATGCGCTCGGCGACTGGAGCCCCAACGTCCACGTCTTCAGGGAGCCGCGGCTGCAACCCGTGAACCTCGCCGACGGCCTGACCCTGTGGGGCGCCGCGCACTGCGCACCGGCGAACACCGGCAACTTCTTCGACGGCTTCCGGCCGGACGGTCCCGGCGCGCACGTAGCCCTCTGCCACGCCGCGGAGCGGACCGCGCTCGCCGCGCAGGGAGGCGACAAGCAACCACACGCCCCGTTCGCCGCGGAAGACATCGAGCGCGCCGGTCTGGCGCACGCGTTCCTCGGTCACTACCATCGGCCGCGGGACGCGGCGCGCCACACCTATCCGGGCAACCCGGATCCGCTGGCGTTCGGGGAGGACGGGGAGCGCGGCGCGGTCGTGGCGGCAATCGCCGCGGATGGCAGCCTGACCCGGGAGCAGCGCGTCGTCGCGCGGACGGCGGCGCACGACCTGTCCCTCGACATCACCGGCTGCGCCTCACGGCAGGAAGTGCTCGACCGCGTGACCCGGAAGGTGCGCGACCGTCCGACCCGGGCGATTGACGATCGGCACGGCGTCGCGAGGCTGACGGTCGAGGGTGAGCTGCATCCCGACGTCGACCTCCGGGAAGAGGATCTGCGCCAGGCCCTGCGCGGCTCCTTCGATGCGGTCCGGATCCGCATCGACGAGCTGGGCCGCGAGCAGACCGTGCGGGGGCAGTTCGTGCGGGACGTGCTGGAGGCCGGCCTGCCCGACGACGAAGTGCGGCGGGTGCTCGCCGCCGGCCTGCGGGCGCTCGCGGGCCGGACCGACCTGGAGGCGCTCTGACCGATGCGCTTCGAGAAGGTTCGCGCGCACCCCTTCGGGCCGTTCGACCACGAGGCCCTGACGCTGCTGCCCGGGCTCAACGTCGTCTACGGGACGAACGAGGCAGGCAAGTCGACCTGGCACGCCGCTGTACGCGGGGCTGTGCGGCATGCGAAAGAAAAACGGGTCGGCCGTGGGGCTGAGCGCCATGATTCGCGTCGCCGCTGGCGGCGCTGTTCTGAGGGCGGCGTGAAGGTCGATCTGACGGTCGTCTCGACCGCCGGGTCGGGAGAGTCGACTTCAGCGTCTTGAAGTCCACCGAGGCGGATCGACGACGGGACGGCATGACCGACGAAGAGCTCCGGGAATGGCGCCGCCGCGAGATCCGGTGCCGCGTCGAGGAAGACGCCGTCCGCGCCGAGCCGCTGGCGCCTCCCTCCGCCTTCAGCGACGCCTACGCCCCGGAACACCCGGAGGTCGAGGGAGGACGCGGACCGGAATCGTCCACGGTCAGGGGCCTGCTCGGAGGAGGCTGCTGTGTCGGCGAGCTTGAGGAAGTGATCATTTCTGAAGTGCCGTCGACTGCCTGTGGACGCCCCTGCTGATCGTGTCATTCGGTGTCTTCGTCGCGCGGGGCACGCTGGCGGTTGCGCTCCTGCTGGCTGAGTTCAGCCTCCCGGCGACGATAGCTGCGGCCTTCGATGCGAAGGATTTCGACGTGGTGGGTCAGCCGGTCGATCAGGGCGACGGCGCATGAAGCGTTGGGAAAGACGGTGTCCCAGTTCTTGAAGGGCAGGTTGGTGGTGATCAGCAGGGAGCGGTGCTCGTAGCGTCGGCTGACGAGCTGGAAGATCAGGTCCGCGGCACGGGCGTCGTAGGCAAGGTAGCCCAGCTCGTCAACGCACAATAGCACGGGGCGCGTGTAGTGGCGCAGGCGGCGTTCGAGTGCGCGGGCGGTCTCCTGTCCGTTGAGGTCGAGCAGCAGGTCAGCGGCCGTGGTGAAGAGGGCGGTCTTCCCGGCGAGGATGGCCTGGTGGGCGATGTTCTTCGCCAGCATGGTTTTCCCCAAGCCTTGTGCGCCGAGGATCACGACGTTCTCGCCGCGCGCGAGGAAGTCGAGCGTGAGGATGCGTTCGAGGGCGCGCCGGTCCAGCGCGGTGGGCCAGTCCCAGTCCCAGTCGGCGAGCGGCTTGAAGCGTCCGAGTCGGGCACGCCCCAGTCGGCTCTCGACGCTACGGCGCTGTTTTTCCTCAAGCTCGGCGGCGACGATGTGCTCGAGCAGGACGGTGGCGCTCGAGCGCTTGCGGGTGGCCTGGGCGATGATGTCGTTCAGCTCGTCGGCGGTGCGGTTGAGCCCGAGGCGACGCAGGTCAGTCGCCAGCGTCGTCAGGGTTTTTCTGTCCGAGGGCATCGTAGGTCTCCAGGTCGTGCGGCCGGACGTCGAGGTCACGCAGTCCGGGTCGGTCGGGCAGGGTGAGGCGGAGCGGGGGTTTGAGTCCGCGCTGTCGGCGTCGGGTTTCGAGGATGTGGGTGATCGAGCCGGCGCCGAGGGCATCGCGTTCGAGGGCGATGTGGACGGCGGCGGCCAGCTCGTCGGGTCCGTAATCGTCGAGCAGGGCGACTAGCCGGGTGGCGTGCGGGCGGAGGGCGTCTTGGCGCTCGGCGAGGCGCTCGAAGAGCGTGGCGGTGGCGGGGACGGCGGCGCGGAGGCGGTCACGGGTGGTGTGGGCGTTGGCTTGGCGGGTGGCGGCAAGCAGGCCGTCGAGATGGGCGGGGTCCTCGACGGTCAGTCCGGTGTCGTAGGTGCGGCGATGGCTGGCCAGCTCGGTCTGTCCGTCGAGGATGCGGATGCGGGTGGCTGAGGCGAGCAGGGTGAGCGGCTTGCGGACGTGGGTGTGAGGAATCGAGTAGAGATTGCGGTCGAAGCGGACGTAGGGCGTCTTGCCGGAGCGGACGGCGCGCATCAGGTCGGTCTCGAAGCGATTGGCGGGCAGCGGCAGTAGGCGGGGCTTTTCTTCGGCCCAGACCTCGGCAACCCGGCGATGGGGCTGGTCGGGATGGCGTCGGCGGTGGGCGACCTCGTCACGCCAGCGTCGGAACTGGGCGTTGATGTCGTCGAGGTCGCGGAAGGGCCGGGCGGCGAAGTAGGCGTGGCGCAGGTATTGGATCTGGCGTTCGATTTTTCCCTTCTCATTTCCCCGTCCCGGCGTACAGGGCCGGGGGGCGAAGTGGTAGTGCCCGGCGAGTTCGAGCAGGCGGGGATGAAACTGGACGGCGGCGCCGCGGCGGTCGAGCACAGCGCTGCGCAGGTTGTCGTAGACGAGATTGCGGGCGGCGCCTCCAAGCGCCTCGAAGGCGGCGACGTGCCCGCGGAGGAAGCTCTCGAGCGTCTGGTCGAGGGTGAACAGCGCGGCCAACGCGCGCGAGTAGCCGAGGACCATGACGAATCCGGAGACGGTGCGGGTGCCCTGTCCGATGCGGACCTTGCCGAACGAGCCCCAGTCGACCTGCGCGGACTCGCCGGCCAGGGTGACCACGCGGCGGTAGACGGCGCGGGAGGTTTCGGGCCGCAGGCGCCGCACGAGTTTGCGGACGGGGAAGACCGAGCCGGCATAGCCGCGCTGGCGGAGCATCTCGTGGATGCGCGTGGCGCGCAGCCGCGGGTACTGCGTCAGCGTGTCGCGGATGAACGGCAGGTACGGGTCGAGGATGCTGGGCCGACACACGCTGGGGGGGACGCCTGGCGTCTCGCGCTCGACCGCGGCGCGAACGGTCTCACGGTGGAGGCCGAGCTGGGCCGCGATGGTCCCGATCTTCCAGTGCTCGCCGTAGTACAAGCGCCGGATCTCGGCGCGCTGCGCGGGTGTGATCATCGTCGCTCCTCCTCCGATTCGCGCGAGGCTCGCGCATCGGGAGCAGCCACCGGCTCGACCGCCCGCAGACCACGCAACGGGTGGCCGCGGGCGCCCGAACCGGGGCGAGGTCCGCGACGGGGAGTCTGGTCGATGGCCGGGGGGCGGCGGAACCCTGATCCGTCACGCGGCGGCGATAGGCACGCTGGCGGTCGCGGTGGTCGAGGCGCCCTTCGAGGCTGCGCTGATGCCGGGCCCGGGCGGCCCGCACCGAGCGGCGGCGGCCAATCGCTCGGCACGACGGCGTGCAGTAGGCATGGCCGCGATCACACGTCGCGCAGATCGCAAACAGGCGGCTGCAGTGTCGGCAGGTCTTCTGGCGAAGCGGGACGTCCACGGCGTCGGAGCGCGCGGGGCGGTCTCCGACTGGACAACGCGGTCGAACCGTGGCACAACTGCACCGACCGGCTCGCTCTGTCGGAGCACGGGGCGGTCACGAGGGTCCGGTGGCTCTGCCGGGCCCTCACCCCACGTCTGAGTCCGCCGTCAACGCTACCCCAACGAGCCGCCGCCCGCCACGCCTGCCCGGAGGCTGTGGACGCCGCCACTGCTGTGGACGCAAACAGCCGCGCCCACAGCAGTTTGCAAAACCGCGCAGACGCGGTTTCGCACAGCGACCACAGCCATCATCCTCTTCTTCCTCAAGACATCGACGAACACGGCCGACGGCACGCATGCCCGAACAGGCCTCGAGAATCCGTCAGTTTTTCGCGCTCGCCGACAGCTGCGGTTGGGATCGGCCGCCGGACGCGGCGGAGCTGTACGGCGCGATGCGGACCCGGCGGCCGACACCCCGGCAACTGGCCGTCGCGGGTGCGTTCATCGACGAGGCCGGCATCGACGACCTTCTGATGGCGCACCTCGAAGGTGCGTTCACTTGGCGGCAGCTCGCTGCGATGATCCACAGGCTCGGGATGGAGACCAGCGAGTTCAGCCCCTACCTCAACCGGTGGACCGACGACGCCGGAGCGCCCCCTGCCGCCGGACGGACGGGCGACGCGGGCGCGGGCCGGGGATGAAGCCGAACCGAGCCGCCTGCTCCTGGGCGGGGGAACGATTCTGAACGCGCGGTGGGGCCACCGCGAGAGCGTCGACATCGACCTGCTCCTTCCGGAGCGGCGGACTCTTCACGATCTGAGGCCGGGAAGACGGCTGGATCTGGCCGCCGCCGTTGCCGGCGAGGTCATCCGGCAGACCGAACACCGAATCACCGTCCTCACCCCGGATGGAGTCGTGGACGTCACCGCGATGCAGCCACCCCTCGCCGGGTGCGAACGCCGCATGAACGTCGAGGGAGGCATCGAGACGGTGCTCAGCACCGCTCAGATCCTGCGCGGCAAACTGGAACGGATACGGAAGGCCCTGCCCCGGGACGCGTTCGACCTTATCGTCGCCGCCAAGACCGACCCGCCGGCGCTTGAGAGCGCGGTCAACTCGCTCAGCCCCGACCAGCGCGTGACCGCCAAGGAGCACCTGCGACAATCGAACGCCAGGATCGCGTCCGCGGCCGGCTCGGCCCTGGCCGGCGTGCCGGAACGCCACCGCACGCCGCATGAGACCATGGGCCTGGACGCCGCGCGGGCGCTCCACGAACACGAGTACACGCGGGTGCAAATCTACGCAGCCGGGAACGGGATCATCATCCTGACCGTCCCGCGGCACGGCACCCCGAGGACCGCGACGATGGAAAACGACCCGGAAGCCGCGCTCCGCAACTCCGGCATCGTGGAGTACCTCGACGAGAACAGCACCGTCTCGTCGTACGAGGTCGAGAAGGCACTGCACGTACTGGGCCGGCCGGCCGAAACGCGTCTCCTGCTCGATACCGACGACGACGATCCAAGGGAGAGAATACGGCGGTGCTGAGCCCGCCATGACGTTGGTCAACGTTCGACCACCGTCAACCGGTTCGCGTTGGACGCGGGTGCAGGATCCGGCCGCCACGGCTCATGCGCGCTCCACCTCGAACGACGCCAGGTCGCGGCTCTGCCTGCCGAACTCCACCGCTATCAGGTGGATGGGCTCGCCCCGGCCACGGTACTTGTCGGCGTAGCGCCGGTCTCTCAGTTGCGCCATCGCCGTGCCGGTCGGCGCCGATTCCACCGTCTTGAGCTCGAACAGGTAGACGTTGCCGTTGAAGCGCAGGGCCATGTCCGCCCGGCCGCGGCTGCCCGCGTCCTCGACCGTGACGTCGAGCCCCAGCGCCGCGAACCACGAATAGAACAGGCTGGCGTAGTAGCCCTCGAAGCTCGCGATGTCGTTGTTGACGTGCCAGTTGCAGGGGATTCCCGCGACGAACGCCCGGAACAGCGACTCCAGACCGGCGAAGTCGTTGACCGCCAGCAGCTCGTGCAGCCGGATGTCGTGCGCGCCCTGCCGGGACGGGTCCGGTCCCAGCGCGCCCAGTAGGTGTTCGTTCAGACTCTGCTTCACCTCGCGGTTCGGGTAGCGCAGCCGGTACAGGGTCTTGCCGCCGAGGGTCCGCTCGTCCCCGATCGTCAGGTAGCCGGTCTGGAACAGCAGCGCCTCGGTCCCGATTTCCTCGACATCGAACTTCGACAGCAGCTCGTCGGTGCCGACCATCTCTTCGAGGGCCGGAGAGCCGACCCGCCGCCGGCAAAGGTTGTCGACCAGGAACGAGGGCGTGCCGGTCTCGAACCAGTAGGCCTTGAACTCGCGGCGGTCGAAGAACAGCAGGATGTCGTAGCAGCCCGAGGTAGAAGTCGGTTCGCCGAGCCCTGCTGTTCAGGCCGCTTGGCGATGAGTAATTGAGCCGACGGGCGCCGGCGGTGTCCATTTGAGGCCCCAGGGACGCGTCAGACGCCCCCAGTGGTCGATCAGGCGGTCGATCAGGCGGAAAATCGCCGAAAAAGCCCGCCCCTGCAGGCTCCGGGGCGTACCGATGCCGGTCTGGCGCCGCAGGAGCATCCCGATGTTGCAGGCAGCCGCCTGGATCAGCACCCGCTTGCGGACATTCTCGTGACCGCGCACAAACACCCGACGCATGCCCCCCGTCTCATACATGTGCGCGAAAGTACGCTCCACCATCTCGCCCCGGCAGCGTTGCAGGCGACGACCCCGCCGCCCGTGCACACGCCGCCGGTTCGCATACAACGCCTGCTGCGCAGCACGCTTCGCCGGCGGCGTCTCTCCCGTCTTCTTGTCCTGCCAGACGCGCCGGCCGCGCTCGGGCTCCGATACGTAGCTCCGAACCCCGACCTCGCCGAGAGCCACCAGCGTTTCGTCGCTGTGATACCCCTTGTCAGCGACCAGCTCTTCGACCCCTCGACCGTCCGGCTGCACCAACTCCACCTGCTCGGCCGCCGCGGTCAGCGTCTCCGGCAGCGTGGCCGTATCGCCGTCCGATGCATCCTGCACCGTCACCGACACGATGGCCCCCGTCTCCATGTCGACCCCGTGCTCGACCTTGTGAGCCAAGTGCGTCCGGCCGTCCTTCATCTTCGCGATCTTCGCGTCCGGGTCCTGCGGCGATTGCCAGTCCTTGTTCGACGTCTTCTTGTTCTTGCGAGACCGGTCGAACCGAGCCAGATCCGCCCGCGTCGGGGTCTCCACCCCAGACGCCTCCGCCAAGCGCCGAAGGAACGCTTCGTAGCTTTCTCCCGTGTCCCGCCGCTCGATGCTCCGCATCGCCGCGTTCGCTTCCAGCGTCGTCGCATCGACGCCCACCGTCTTCCCCTTGACCAGACCCGCCGCCGACAACTGCTCGAGAACCCACGTGAATACCGCCTCGTGCGTCTCGTCGTCGATCAGACGACGCGTCCGCGACAGCGTCGAGTGGTCCGGCGCCGCCTCGGTCACATCCAGGTCCAGGAACGACCGCAGGCTCAGAGAGTCGGCCACCCGCCACGCAATCCCACGCTCCGAAGACAGACCCTCGAAGTAGCCGATGAACAGCATCCGGAAATACCGCCCAGGACGCAGGCTCGGCCGCCCCATCCGCGTCGCGTAGAACACCGCGCACAGCCCCTCGACGAACGCGTCGAACCCGGCCTCGTCCAGAACCCGGTTCAGACGCTCGAAGAACGGATGCCCCGCGTTCGTCGGCAAATCCGCCGTCGTCACCCACAGCGGCGCCCCTGGTCGCGCGGCCGGTTTCTTGCCCATCGCCATAGCTGTTCAGTCTACGGGCTCGATCGCGCCCAGGCCAGGCCCGTTCCCCGACTTTCACCACGGGCTGGTAGCTACACGGAGTTCGCGATGGGGCGTACTCAACACCATTTTTCGTCTCTGGTCACGTACCTGCCTTCGCATGATGGGTGGGCGTTTGCGCGTTGACGGACCCCGCCCACGGCCTCCGTTTTTCCTGGTCTCCAACCACCTTAGCTACATCGATATTCTGGCTTTCGCGGCTTGCATCGACGCGTGGTTTGTTGCCAAGCGCGAGATCCGGGATTGGCCGCTGGTTGGTGTGCTCTGTGGATCGGTGGGGACCATCTTTGTCGATCGGAAGTCAAGTCGCGACGCCGTTCGCGCGAATGCGGCCATCGAAGACGCGCTGGGTCGCGGCTACGGAGTCGTGCTTTTTCCCGAGGGGACGTTCACGCAAGGCGTGGTAATCCGCCGCTTCCGTTCATCCCTATTCGACCACCCGGCACGCCGGCGAATGCCGGTTCACGCCGCTGCGGTGAGCTACCGCACGCCGCCGGGGGAGCCGGAGGCAATTCAATCCATCTGCTGGTCAGGGGACGCTCCCCTGCGTTCCCACGTCAAGCGACTGCTTGAGTTGCACCATTTTGAGGTTGTCGTCCGCTTCAGTCCTAACGCGCTGCGTGCAAGCGACCGCAAGGAGCTCGCCGTACGCCTGCAGGAAGAAGTCGAAAGCATCATCTCCCCGGCCGGCGGGACGCCGGGTTTCCGCGCTTCGTAGAGAGTGAGGTTGCCGACTATGCGGAGCTACGCATCCTCGAGACGGTAGGGTCCATCCCGCGCGGGCGGGGAACACTGTCACGGCAGATCGTAGGCGGCGTTCCCTCTCGGTTCATCCCCGGGCGGGCGGGGGAATATTTCCGGTACATCAGCCTGGGTTACACATGGCGCGACGACCGCACGGCCGCGGTGCGGATCGACATGCGGCGCGCCGGCGAGGCCGGGATGTCCTGGGAACGTTCGGGTAAGATCGGCACTGATGAGTCTGGGAGTTGCTCGGAACGGTGGCAACCGGCGTGCTGACCGCGCAGGTCGCTGGGCGCCGCCACCGTCTCGGGCCAGGAGGCGCCGCGGACTCCCGGGGGTAACCCGGATCTGCCGAAGATCTCGGTGGGCTTCACTCTGACCGAGCGGGAGGCATTGCAGCGCTCGACGCCTACCGCGGTCGCCGAGGACGAGCGACTGCGGGAGCGGCCCCGCGAGCTGGCACCGGCAGGGGCTGCGTCGACTACCGGGCCGACGGCCGCCTACAACAAGTTCGAGTTTGCCTGCCACGAAGGGAACTACGCGATGTGGAACGTGCTGCGCGTCGCCCGCGCCCAGGGCGCCGCCGCCGCGCCCCGACCCGGTTCGCGCCAGTCCGGCGCTGAAGGCGCCGGGCAGCAATGCCCGACGCACTCGGCCTCACGACTGGCGACAGCCGAATGCGCCTCGCGGTGACATGAAATCCCGATGACGGACGCGCGCCGGAGCGAGGTGCAGGCGGTCCAGGATACCCAGGCCCGTTTCGACGAGTTGCGCCGACGGACCGGCCTGCTGCTGGGCCCCGCCCTGTTCCTGCTGCTGCTTCTGCTGCCGTTCGAGGGTCTGACCCCCGCGGGCCAGCGGCTGGCGGCGATCATGGCCCTGGTCATCGTCTTCTGGATCACCGAGGCGCTGCCGCTGGAGGTGACGGCGTTGCTGGGTCCGGTGCTCGCCGTCATGCTCCGTATCGGGCCGGCGCGCGAGGTGCTGGCGCCGTTCGCGAATCCGCTGATCTTCCTGTTCATCGGCAGCTTCATCCTCGCACGGGCGCTGTTCCTGCACGGCGTCAACGAGCGTATCGCCTACGGGGTGTTGTCGCTGCGTCTGGTCGGCGCCCGCCCGACGCGCATTCTGCTCGCCTACGGCGCCCTCGCGGCGTTCCTGTCGGCCTGGATGAGCGACACGGCGACCACCGCGATGCTCGTGCCCATAGGCGTGTCGCTGGTCGTCTTCATGGAGTCGGAGGGCCGGCTGCCGAAGCACTACGGGACGGCGCTCATGCTCATGACGGCCTATGGCGCCGTCATCGGCGGCATGGCGACGCCGGTGGGCACCCCGCCGAACATCATCGCCATGGGCATGCTCGGCGAGCAGCTCGGCGTCCGGATCTCGTTTGTCGAGTGGATGCTGGCGGGCGTGCCCGCCACGCTCGTGTTCGTTTCGATCGCGTTCGTCTACCTCAACTGGATCGGACGGACCGGCGTGCGGGAGATCCCGGGCGCCGCGGCGATCATCGCGGAGCGGCGCCGCGCCCTGGGGCCCTGGACGCCCGGCCAGCGGAATGCGGTCGTCGCGTTCGGCGTGACCGTGCTGCTGTGGGTCGGTCCCGGCCTGCTGCCGCTCCTGTTGGGCCGCCAGCACCCGTTCGCCGTGGCGGTGCTCTCCAGCGTGCCGGAGTCGGTGGCGGCCATGACGGGCGCCATCCTGCTCTTCCTGCTGCCGGTGAGCCGGACTCAGCGGTCGACCATCACCTGGAAGCAGGCGGCACAGATCGACTGGGGCACGATCCTGCTTTTCGGCGGCGGGCTCTCGCTTGGAGCCCTGTCGGGCGCCACCGGGCTGGCGCGGGTCGTCGGCGAGGGGATCACCGGCCTTGTGCCGGCCGACGGCCTGGTGCCGATCACGTTTGCCGCCACGCTCTTCACGGTGGTGCTCTCCAACACGATGTCCAACACGGCCGCCGCCAACATCTCGATCCCGATCGTCATCTCCATTGCTGCGGCGGCCGGCGTCGACCCCGTCACGCCCGCCGTTGCCGCAGCGTTCGGCGCCTCGATCTCGGTCGTGCTGCCGGTCTCCACGCCGCCGAACGCGCTCGTCTACGCGACCGGGCGCGTTCCCATCACCCGCATGGTCCGCTACGGTCTGCTGATGGCGGTGTTCACGATCGTGCTGGTGCCCGTCGTGACGCTGGCGGTGACGAGCGTGGTCGATCTGGGGCGCTGACCGCCCACAGCGCCCGCCCGGCGACACTATCATGTGTCGTTGACGGCGCCACGTGGACGACGGGACGGAGGCTCGCCATGACGCTCACGCGAATCCTGTTGCCGACCGATTTCAGCGACACCGCCCAGCACGCGCACGGCTACGCGCGCGAACTGGCCGTGCGCTTCAATGCGAGCGTGCACCTGCTGCACGTCGTCTCCGATCCGACGCCCCAGGACTGGGCGGTCGGCGCGACCGGAGTGGTCGTGGCCGACCTGCTCAGGGCCTGGACCGCCGACGCCGAGCGGCGTCTGGAGGAGACCGCGCTGGAGGGCGTCGAGACCGTGCGGGCGATCCGCGTCGGTCACGCGTTCGTCGAGATCATCCGGTACGCCACGGACCAGGCGGTCGACCTGATCGTCATGGGCACGCACGGCCGCGGCCCGGTCAGGCACCTACTGCTCGGCAGCGTCGCCGAGAAAGTGGTGCGCAAGGCGCGCTGCCCCGTTCTCACCGTGCGGCAGCCGGGCCACGCCTTTGTCATGCCCATGGCCGCGGCAGGCGCGGGCGACCCGCCGTCCTGACGGGCCACCCGGCCATTCCGGATAGTCGTCATCGGCCGGACCCGCCGCCGGGCCGGGCCGCCGACGCCGCCGGACCGAGGCGTCGGCGACGAGGGAAGGGTGCCGCCGTCGCAGTGCGGTGAGCGGTTGCGGAGCCCGTGAAGACGCGGCGGTCGCCACGTTCACCTTCACCGTCCCGGTGGCCGGGGAGGTCGGCGCGGCGGCGGCCGATCGCGCGGCCGTTGCGGCGCCCGCGCCGGAACCCGGCGAGCCGCCGCGCGTCCTGGTGGTCGACGACGACCCGCGGGCGCTGCGTCCACTCCCGCTCGGACTGCTCGGACAACCGCCGCAAGGCCGTCATCAACTGCCGTTGTAGCTCGTCCGGGGCGAACGGTCACTGCCATCGTGCAGATCGCAGCGCGACGAGGCGCCGTCACCGGCCCTCGCTCGCCAGGTACGCCGACCAGTCATCCATGAGCCTCCGCCGACGGTCGAACAGGTCCGAGCGGGCGCAGGCCGCCTCGACCTTGTTCTGGACGACGTGAGCCAGCGCAGCCTCGATGACCTCCCGCAGATGGCTGGCGACTGCGCCGTGCACTACTGGCGCCACCGCAACCGCGAGGTCGACCTCGTCCTGCAAGCGGGCCGCGCGGTGGTCGCCATCGAGGTCAAGAGCGGGCGCGCACCCGATGCGCTGCCGGGGATGGCGGCATTCCTCCGAGGCGCTCCAGCCGTCCCGCACGCTGCTCGTCGGCGGCGACGGCATCGACGTCGAGTCGTTCCTGACGACGCCCGTCCGGCACTGGCTGTAGGCTAGCGACGCGCATGGAAGAAGCCCTGCTCCTGCGGCGGATACGGGAGGAGTTTCCCAACGTCACGTGGACGTCGCACCGGTACCTGACGCACGGCTGGGACCATGCCGTCCTGATCCTCGACGAGACGCTCGTCTTCCGGGCTCCCAAGGCCCAGGCGAACCGGGATGCGCTGGCGAACGAAGCCAAGCTGCTTCGCTACCTCCAGCCGAGGGTCGACGTCGGCATTCCCGACTACGTCTACGAGTCCGCCGACGGCTCGTTCGTTGGCTACAGACTTCTCGCCGGTCGGGAGCTGGACGTCGCCACGGTCGGCCGGCTCTCCGATACGGCAAGGGAACGGATAGCCGAACAGCTCGCCACGTTTCTCACCGCAGTTCACGAGACCCCGAAGTCGGTCGCCCGCGAGTGCGGCGTGTCCGAGCAGGACCCGGAGAAGGACCACGAGGACCTCGTTCGTGACGTCGAAACGCTCGTGCTACCGCGCCTCGCATCGCACGAAGTCGAGGTCATCCGTGCCTTCCTGACCGAGCTGGCCGCCGAAGTGAAACCGACGCGCCCAACGGCGCTCGTCCACGGCGATCTGGCCGGCGAGCACATACTCTGGGACGCGGGCCAGCAACAGGTCAACATCATCGACTTCAGCGACCGCTCCATCGGAGACCCCGCCCTCGACTTCGCTGGACTGCTCGCCAACGGGCAGCAGTTCGCCCAACGCGTCGTGGACCAGTACCGCGGACCGAAGGATGAGGGGAGGCTGTGGCGGGCACAGTTGTACTTCCGCCGGACGGCACTGGAGACGATGGCATACGCGCTGCAGGGCTACCCGTGCACGTTCGAGGAAGGCTACGCGGAGTTCAGGGCGCAGTTCCGGGTGTAAGCGTCGTGTGGTGCTTGCCGACCGCCTCGCGAATCGCCTCCTGGTCAGGGAGCGATCGACGGAGTTTCTGGAACGTCTCGCCGACGCCGAACGTGCGGCAGTTGGACATGTGAACGGCTCGGCAAGATGTCAACCGAGCAGCCGGATTGCCGCGACAACGAGTCCGGCAACCGCCAGCATGCGCCATGTGAGATCGGCCCGGAGCGTCGCGATTTCGGCTCGGAGCATGTTGTGCGTAACGTGCTCGCCGTGCTCAGCGGCCTGGCGAACGGCGTCCGTGATGGCGTCGGCCTGTTCGGACGTGAGTTTCGCAGCGGTCAGTGCGCGTGCGATGGCGTGGGTGTCAAACACAGACCCATGGTACTACGGTCGTCCCCTACGCGGACGCCAGCGGACTGCTATTGGGTATCAAGGCAGAGCGAACACGAAGATGCTGTTGCCCGTCGGCGGATGGCGCTTTTCGGGCGTCAGGTCGCGCGGCACGAGGTTGTTCCAGCTCGCGCCGCCGGTGCCGACCGGCACGGCCAGGTACTGCTTGCCGTCGGCCGCGTAGGAGATGGGGAAGCCCTGCACCGAGGTGGGCAGCCGCGTCTGCCAGAGGATGTCTCCGTTGCGGGCGTCGTAGACGTAGAGGTGGCGATCCCAGTCGCCGGCCACGGCCAGCCCGCCGTCGGTCGTCAGGGCCGCCGTGTTGATCGGCGTCCGGGTCCGGTGCCGCCACAGGACCTCGCCGGTGCGCATGCTCATCGCGACGAGCTCGCCGATGTGCTCCGGGCTGCGCGGATGGAAGTGGTTGGTCCGGCGCACGGGCCCGACCCCGCCGCCGCCCTCGCGCTGCTCGACCGGTCCGAAGACGCCGGTCTCGCAGTTGAGGGTCAGCGGGATGTAGAACGCCTCGGTGACGGGGCTGTACGACATGGCGCGCCAGCTCTTGAAGCCCGACGTGCTGGGGCACCAGTAGATCTCCTCGCCGATGTCCTGGATCATGCCGTCGCGGTAGACGGCCTCCCCGCTCACGGGGTCGATGTCGACCAGCGTCTGGTAGCCGAGATCGTGCGCGGCCCGGAACTGGCCGGTTTCGCGGTCGAGCTCCCACAGGACGGCGATCTTGCCCATGGTGAAGACCGACTGCCGGTCGTCGTAGTCGACGAGGATGCGCTCGAACACCTCGTCCATGTCGTGCGACTCGCCCGGCAGATGCTGGAAGTACCACTTCAGCTCGCCGGTCAGCGGATCGAGGGCCAGCGTCGAGTTAGTGTAAAGGGCCGACCCGTCCGTGCCGCGCACGGCGCGCGCCCAGGGCTTGGCCTGGGCCGTGCCGAAGAACAGCGTCTGCGCGCGCGGGTCGTAGCTGCCCGGGATCCACGCGTCGGAGCCGGCGCGGAACATGACCGGCAGGTCGCCCCAGGAGTCGCCGCCGCGCTCGCCCGGCCGGGCCACCGTCGAGGTGCGCCACAGCTCGCGGCCCGTGTCGGCGTCGAGCGCCACGATGTAGCACGTGTCGTCGCGGTAGCGCTCGCAGCCGGTGAGGCCGGAGACCACCTTGCCGTCGGCGATGATCGACCCGCTGGTGTACTCGAAGCCCGCCGCGCCGCCCACGTCGGCATCCCAGACCACGTCGCCGGTGCGGGCGTCGAGGGCCACGATGTGCGCGTCGGAGGTGTTCAGGTAGATCCTGTCCTGGTAGATGGCCAGGTTGCGATGCTGCAGGTTCGGCGGCGGCGTGCCCGCGTCGGTCGGCGTCCGCGGGCGCCGGTACTCCCACAGCAGCTCGCCGGTGCGGGCGTCGAGCGCCTGCACCCGCTCGCCCGGGTTCGCGATGTACATGACGCCGTCGTAGACCAGCGGCGTCGTCTGCTGCGAGCCCTCCGCCAGCGCCCAGCTCCAGGCCAGGCGCAGCTCGTGCGCGTTGTCGGGGGTGATCTCGTCGAGCGGGCTGTGGCCCCAGGCATCGAGCGTGCGCCGCCAGTGGAGCCAGTCCGCCGGAGCGGGGTTCTGCAACACGGCGTCGGTGACCGGGACGAAGTTGTCGAAGGCCGTTCCCTGGGCCCGCGCCGCCTCCGGCGCGCCGCACGCGATGACGGCCGCGGCCGCGAAGAGCACCGCCCGCCGGACGAGGCGGAACGGGCGTGACGGTGTCGGTACGGCGGGCGGCTGCGGGCTCTTCATCGTCGGTCCTCCGTCAGTGGCGTAGCGGAACGCGGCACACTATACCACCCGGGTCTTGCGCCGCGGCGGGCCCGGCTACGGGCCACCGCGCGTCGCACGGCGGGCCGGCAGGCCGGGGCGCCGTCGGCACGGACGTGCGGCGGTGAACGTGCTCGCGTCATCCGGTTGACGTATTCTGATAGGCCGCGTGCCGATCCCGTCGATTCTCTCGTCCACCCGTTCCGGCCGCGCCGTGCGGGCCGCGGTCCGGTTCGCGGCCTGCGCGGTCGCCGCGATGCTGGGCGGTTCGGCTGCGGTGCGGGCCCAGCCGCCGCAGGCCGGGCTCGGGCCGGTAGGAGCGCGGACCGCGGCGGCCGTCGAAGCGCCGGTCGCGCCGCTGCTCGACGGCGTGGTACTGGGCGATCCGGCCTGGGACGGCGCCCCGCCCGCCACGGGGTTCGTGCAGACGCAGCCCGACGAGGGGCGGCCCGCGTCGGAGCGGACCGAGGTCCGCATCGTCTTCACGGGCGACACGCTCTACTTCGGCATCGTTTGCTACGACCGCGATCCGGCGTCGATCATCGTCACCGACAGCCGCCGCGACTCGTCGCTGGCCGACAGCGACAGCTTCCAGATCATCCTCGATACCTTCTTCGACCGGCAGAACGGGTTCGTCTTCGGCACCAGCCCGTCGGGGCAGGAGTACGACGGGCAGCTCGTCAACGAGGGCGCGGGCGGCAGCGGCATGGGCCGCGGCGGCCAGACCGAGGGCGCCGGCGGCGGCTTCAACCAGAACTGGGACGGCGTCTGGCAGGTGCGCACGACCATCTCCGAGGTCGGCTGGAGCGCGGAGTTCGCCATTCCGTTCCGTACGCTCCGCTTCCCGGCCGGGCGCGAGCAGCGCTGGGGCGTCAACTTCCAGCGCAACATCCGGCGGCGCAACGAGTCGGCGTACTGGGCGGCGCTGCCACGCCAGTTCGACCTGTTCCGCGTGTCCCTGGCGGGGCAGCTCACGGGACTGGTGGCGCCCGAAGGGCTCTGGCGCACGCTGCAGCTCACGCCGTACGTCATCGGCGAGGCGGTCGGCCGCGCCGACCGGCCCGCGGCCGGCGTGAAGGCGTTCGGCGACTTCGGCGGCGACCTGAAGTACGGCGTCACCTCCGGGCTGGCCCTGGACCTGACCTACAACACCGACTTCGCGCAGGTCGAGGTGGACGAGCAGCAGATCAACCTCGACCGCTTCAACCTGTTCTTCCCCGAGAAACGCCCCTTCTTCCTGGAGAACGCCGGCGCCTTCACGGTCAGCAACAGCGGCGGCGCGGTGTTCAACGATCCGGGCCAGACGGAGCTCTTCTTCAGCCGGCGCATCGGGATAGACGCGGCCGGGCAGGCGATTCCCATCCTGGCGGGGGCGCGGCTCTCGGGACGGGTCTCCGAGAACGTCACCGTCGGCTTCCTGAACATGCAGACCGAGGCCGTCGGCGAGCTGACCCCGGCCAACAACTTCACCGTGGCGCGGCTCCGGCGCGACCTGCCGAACCGTTCGAGCATCGGCGGGCTGCTCGTGAGCCGGCAGGCGACGGGGGAGCGGGCGGGCGCCGACGACCACAACCGGACCTACGCCTTCGACGGCCGCTGGGGCTTCGGGCAGAACGGGCTGGTCTCCGGGTTCGCGGCGCGGACCGAGACGCCGGGGCTCGCCGGCCGGGACCACGCGTTCGACGTGGCCGTGGACTACAACACGGAGGCCTGGCGCCTGCGCGGCAGCATCATGGAGATGGGGGAGCACTTCAACCCCGAGGTGGGGTTCGTGCGGCGCACCGGGTTCCGCAAGATCGACGCGGGCATCTTCAACACGTCGCGGCCGCCCGACAACTTCCTGCAGATCCAGGAGGTCCAGCCCCACGTCACCTTCAACCGGTTCTGGCGCATCGACAGCGGCTTCGTCGAGACCTCGCTGCTGCACATGGACAACTTCTGGGAGTTCGATGACAGCTCGATCGCGATCACCGCCTGGAACATCCGGAAGGAAGGCGTCACCCGCGAGTTCACGATCTCCGGCGTGCCGGTGCCGCCCGGCTCCTACGACTGGCACGAGCTCAGCCTGAACTACAACTCGGACCGGTCGGCCCCGGTCGGCTGGGGGTTCCGGTTCCAGCAGAGCGGGTTCTTCGGCGGCACGCTGCAGGTGGCGGGTCCGTCGGCCCACTTCCGGCGCGGCGAGGCGCTGAACCTGGAGCTGCGCTGGACGCGCAACGACATCGACCTGCCGGCCGGCCACGTCGTCACGAACCTGGCGTCGAGCCGCATCGCCTACAACTTCTCGCCGCGCGTCTTCGCCCAGGGACTGCTGCAGTACAACGACAGCGCCGATCTCTGGTCGGTCAACCTGCGCTTCGGTTGGCTGCAGGACGCCAACACCGGCCTGTTCATCGTCTACAACCAGACGGACGGGCTCGCCGACTACATCCCGGTGGGCAGCGGCCGGAGCCTGATCCTGAAGTACACCCACCTGTTCGATCTGCTGCGGTAGCGGCAGACGGCAGGCTGCTATACTCGGCATTCCTGAGCGGCGGCAGGGAGCGCGCCGCCGCGCGAAGGGGGCAACGATGAAGGCAAGCGGATGGGGCGCGTTGTTCGTGGCCGCGATACTGCTGGCGGCTGCCGCCGGGCCGGCGTCCGCGCAGTCCTCGTGGGCCAGCGAAGGCCCGGTCGTGCACGGGCACCATCATCTGAACGTGACCGACCGCGCGGCCCACGAGCGGTTCTGGCGCGACACCCTGGGCGGCGTCCCGACGCCGTGGCGCGACGTCCACGTCTTCAAGTTTCCCGACGCGCTGGTCTTCCTGACGGACCGCGAGCCGACGGGCGGCACCATCGGCTCGGCGCTGAACCACATCGGCATGTGGGTGCCGGACACGCGCGCCGTGCTCGACAGGGTGGAGGCTGCCGGCTACCCGGTCATCACCGCGCAGGAGCGGCCGAACGCCGACGTGCAGGACGGCATGATCTGCTCCGAGAGCCAGAACACGTGCATCGCCTACGTCATGGCGCCGGACGACGTCAAGGTGGAGCTGGTCGAGAACCGGGGCCAGAGCGAGCCGATCCGCAACCACCACCTCCACTTCTTCACCAGCGACGTCGATGCGATGCGCGACTGGTACGTGCAGACCTTCGGCGCCGTGCCCGGCATGAACGGGCGCTTCAAGGTGGCCGACCTGCCGGGCGTCAACATCCGTTTCTCGGAGGCGGACGGCGAGGTGGCCCCCATCCGCGGCCGGAGCTACGACCACATCGGCTTCGAGGTGGAGGGTCTCGAGGCGTTCTGCGAGCGGCTCGAGGCGCAGGGCATCACGCTCGACCGGCCCTACACCCGCATCGACGAGCTGAACATCGCCATCGCTTTCCTCACCGATCCGTGGGGCGTCAACATCGAGCTGACGGAAGGCCTGGACAACTACTAGGGGGAGCGCGATGGGATGCACCAGAGCAATCGTCGCCGGCGTCGCGTTGCTGAGCCTTGCGGCCGTACCCGCGGCGGCCCAGCGGCCCATCCCCAACGTCAACGACGGCAACGCCCTGGCCCGCGAGTGCGGCGCGGCGCTCAATCAGGCCGACGGCGGCCCCGTGGACCCGGACCGCGACGAGATGGAGCGCGGCAGCGACATGGGCCAGTGCCTCGGCCTGGTCACCGCCGTCTGGCACACCCACATGATCATGGTGGACGACTTCGGCGGCCGCGAGGCGTTCTGCGCCACCGAAACGATCAGCGCCGGCCGGATGGCGCGGATAGTCGATGCCTATCTCAAGGACAACCCGGCCGAGCTGACGATGTGGGATACGGTATTGATCCTCCGCGCCTTCGTCGACGCCTTTCCGTGCCGGTAGCGGCGTCATCAGACGGGGCTGCCCTCAACTGGACGGAATCCGGAGGCTCTGCCCGACGCGGATGACCGTGCGGCGGCCCATGTCGTTGGCCGCCTGGATGGCGCGGATGGTCGTCCCGTAGCGCCGCGCCAGCCTGCCCAGCGTATCGCCGCGCCGGACCCGATGCGTGACGTGCGTGGCTGCGGCCGGCGCGGGCGGTGAGGCCTGCGCTGCGGGCGCCGGCTGCCTGCTCCGCTGGGCCCGGACCTTCAGCACGGTGCCGGGCTCGAGCCGCTCGTCCTCGAACAGTCCGTTGTCGCGGATGATGCGCCAGGGCGTCGAGCGATAGGCCTCGGCGACCGCTGCGAGGTCCTCGCCCGGCCCGACCCGGTGCTCGTCGTGCCGGCCCTGCCAGCCCAGCGGCACGCGCAGGAGCTGCCCGGCCGGGAGCGTCTGCAGGCGCCACAGCTCGTTGGCGGCCCGGAACTCGTCGAGCTCGATGTCCAGGATGAAGGCGAGGTGCAGGTAGTTGTCGCCGTGCCGGCTGCGGTACGTCAGGTCGTCGCCGGACCCCGCGAGCAGGTCGGTCCGCGGCAACCGCGGATAGGCCATGAGCTGACCCGCCCGCAGGGGCCGCGTGGCCAGAAACGGGTTGTGCATCCGCAGTTGAAGCACCGGGATGCCGACGCGCTGCGAGATGGCCCACCAGGTGTCGCCCTCGCGCACCGACTCCAGGTCGATCTGCCCGGCGTGGTGGCGAATCGAGGGCCCGTAGAGCTTCAGCACGTTCCTGAATTGGCCGACGGCCAGGACGTACTGCAGGGTCTCGAGCGGCGGCCGTCCGCGGCGCACGCGGCCCGGACCGGCGTTGTAGGCGGCCAGCGCATAGTCCTCGCGCCCGAACTGCTCGGTCATCTCGGACAGGTACTTGATGCCTGCCTCGATGTTGGTCTCGACGCGCAGCGAGCGGAAGGTTGCCGGCATGACCTGGAAGTAGCCCCGGGCGCCGGCGCCCGAGCGCAGATTCGGATTGCCGCCCGACTCGTGCAGACAGACGGCTCGGGCCAGGTCGAAGGAGACGTCATACTGGTCGGAGAACTTCCGAATCTCGTCCTCGATCTCCATCATCTTCCGGAACATGCCCAGCAGTGCCGGAGAGAAGTCGGTGAGCGGCAGGATGTCTTGCGTGTCGGTCTGAGCCCACAAGGCGCCGGCGTTTGCCGGCGGCGGCATGATAAGCAGGGCAAAAGCGATGATCAGGAAGCAACGCAACATGCAACTACTCCTCCTGCGTTATCGTTCGCACTTGATGCACATTATGGCGCATATTTTCCGGAATTACCAAGGCGCGCCGCGCCCGCTTCCCTGAATGACCAGGCGCAGCCGGCGGCGGCGTCGTCGTCAGCCTGACGCGGGCCGGGAGCCGGCCGCGAACCCGGGGGAGACCGGCGAGCCGTCGTCGAGCGGCTGGCTCACCAGCACGATCTGCGGCGAGCGGGCGCGGGCGACGGCGGCGTGCTTGTGGAAGGCACCGCCGGCCGTGCGTTCCGCGGCGGGCCAGGCGGTCGCCCGCGGCGCGTCCTCGCCGAGCCGCGCCAGCTCCTCCGCCGGCGGCAGGCCGGCGGGGGAGGGCGGCGTCCGGCTCGCGGGCGGCGCGGCGTAGACGCTTTCGCCGGCCCGCGACAGGACGCGGATCTCGGCGCCCACCGGCGTGCTCGCGCTGCGTGTCAGCGCGCCGTCGATGGCCTCGGCCAGCCAGCCCGCCTCCTCGGCCGCGGCGACGAAGTGGTCGACGAGCGTGGCCTGCGCGATCATCTGGTTGCCGAGGATTTCCTCGAGCACGATTCTGATTTCGTCGAGCCGGCTGGTGAAGGCGTTGCTGAGCAGCTCCGGCTCGCCGAACGCTGCCATCACCGCGGTCATGACAGGCGACGCATAGGCGTTGCTCGAGGCCGCCTGCTCCTCGAAGGCGAGCGCGCTGCCGACCTGCACGATGCGGCGGCGGTCGACGCCGTTGACGCCGACGTACTTGTAGACCTCGCGATCGATCTCCCGCACCTGCGCCCGCTGGGCGACCACGTCGTCGACCTCGGGGCCGCACGCCAGCAGTTTGTGGAACGCGGAGGCCTGTGGCTGCACCGCGGGATCGGGGTCGAACCGGAAGGGCACCGGCGCGCCGCTCTCGCCCCGCACGTTGGTGATGTAGGCGAAGCCCTGCCCGTCGGTGATCCAGACCTCGTCGAGCGCGGTGCGCGCCGCCACGCCGTCGAGGGTGGCCGTGACGTGCGCGGCATCGTGCCCGAACGCCTCGGCCGCGGCCACCAGGTGCGCGACGACGCGCGCCTGGACCGTCATCTGACGGTCCAGCATCGCATCGAGCCCGCGCGCAATGTCGGCCAGCGAAATCTCGCCCATCGCAGGGTACGTGCGGCAGCCGGAGCTCCCGGCCACCTGCCGTGCGCGGCGCACCCGGGACCGTGCCTCAAACCCCACTATACCGCACCGCGAGGCGCGCACAGCGCGCCTTGGCGGAAGGCGCGCACGGCGCGCCTCGGCGGTAGCGGCGCGGGGCTGTGGGGTCCCCGCAAGCGGACGCCGGGGGCTTGGGGCGCAGCCCCATCTGGCGGAAGGCGCGCACGGCTAGCCGAAGTGCTCGAAGCCGCCCGGAAGCGGCTCCTCCCGGCCGTCCCGGTGAAGCCGGATGTCCCGCTCGCGGGTGATGACGCCTACGGGCGTGAGCGGCAGGTCGCCGACCAGCCGCCGCACGTGCCGCAGACGGCCGCGGAACGCCGGCGGCGCGGTGAAGGCAAGCTCGTAGTCCTCGCCCGACTGCAACGCCGTAGCCACCGGATCGAGGCCGTCCGCGTCGAGCCGGGCCCGCGCCTCCGGATGGATCGGCAGTGCATCGGCCTCGATCCGCGCGCCGGCGCCGCTGGCCGCGGCGAGCTGCCGCACGGCGTCGCCAAGTCCGTCGCTCAGGTCGATGCACGCGTGCGCCGCGCGGTTGCGGCCGAGCGCCACGCCGAGCCGGACGCGGGGCTCCGGGCGCCGATAGCGCAGCCTGCAGTCGTCCGGCTCGCGCGCCGCGCGGTGCGGTCCGGCGCGCAGCGAGACGAGCCCGACGCCGGCTCCCCCTATGTGGCCGCTCACGTACAGGATGTCGCCCGGCCGCGCGCCGCCGCGCGTCAGGACGCGCCGCCGCGCGACGTGGCCGATGGCGGTCATCCCGATGACGAGCGGGCCGGGAGACGCGGCGATGTTGCCGCCGATCAGCGCGGTGCGGTGACGTGCGGCCAGCGCGAGCAGCGATTGCAGCATGGCGTCGACATCACGCACGGGGCAGGCGGCGGGGAGGGCGAGCGAGAGCAGCGCCTGACATGGCATCGCGCCCATGGCGGCCAGGTCGCTCAGGTTGACGGCGAGCGCCTTGTGGCCGGCGTCGGCGGGCGAGCAGAAGGCCCGGTCGAAGTGGATGCCCTCGACCAGCGTATCCGTCGTGGCGACGGTCAGCCTGCCGCGCTCCGGCTCGACGACCGCGGCGTCGTCCCCGATGCCGATCACGACCGCAGCCGGGGCCGGCGGCACGGCAGCCTCGATGCGGGCGATCAAGGCGCGTTCACCGAGGTCGGCAACCGTCTGGCGGGAGGGTTCGCCAGGCTTCATTTCCTAGCGGGCGTAGTCTATGGCGCGCGTCTCGCGGATGACCGTGACCTTGATCTGACCCGGGTACTCCAGCTCGTTCTCGACCCGCTTCGCGATGTCCTTCGACAGCCAGACCGCTTCCTCGTCGGAGATTTCCTCGCTCTCGACCATGATGCGGATCTCGCGGCCGGCCTGGAGCGCGAACGCCTTGCTGACGCCCTTGAACGAGTCCGCGATTCCTTCGAGCTGCTCGAGGCGCTTGATGTACGACTCGAGGATGTCCCGGCGCGCCCCGGGCCGCGCGGCCGAGATCGCGTCCGCGGCCTGCACGATCATCGCCTCCAGGGACGGCCAGTCGATGTCCATGTGATGGGCCGCCATGGCGTCGACCACGGCAGCGCTCTCGCCGTGCTGCCTGAGGAACTCGATGCCGATCTGCAGGTGCGTGCCCTCGATCTCGCGATCCATCGCCTTGCCGATGTCATGCAGGAACGCGGCGCGGATCGAGACATGTGCGTCGAGGCCCACCTCGCGGGCCATCACGCCGGCCAGGTACGCCACCTCCTTGGAGTGCGCCAGCATGTTCTGACCGTAGCTGGTCCGGTACTTGAGGCGCCCCATCATCCGGTAGATCTCCGGATGCATGTCATGCAGCCCGAGCTCGAAGCCCGCCGCCTCACCTTCCTTCAGCGTCGCCTCGTCGACCTCGGTCCTGACCTTCTCGACGACCTCCTCGATGCGCGCGGGGTGGATGCGGCCGTCGGCAACGAGCTGCTCGATCGCCTGCTTGGCGATCGCTCGCCGGTAGGAATCGAAGCTGGAGAGGATGATCGCGCCGGGCGTGTCGTCGACGATCAGCTCAACGCCCGTTGCCGTCTCGAGAGCGCGGATGTTCCGTCCTTCGCGTCCGATGATTCGCCCCTTGAGATCGTCGCTCGGCAGGTCGACGACCGAGACGGTCGTCTCGATGGTCTGCTCCGCGGCGCTGCGCTGGATCGCCTGGGTGATGATGTGCTTCGCTTTCTTCTCGGCGTTCTCGCGCGCCTCGTGCTCGAGACGCTTGACCAGGTTCGCCGCGTCGCGCCGCGCGTCGGACTCGATCTGTCGTATCAGGACATCCTTCGCCTCGTCGGCGGTCATGCCGGACACGCGCTGCAGCTCGCGCTGGTGGTCGGCCGCGAGTTGGTCGCAGCGCTCGGTCTGGGCAGCGACCTCCTGCTCCTGGTGCCGGACGGCCTCTTCCCGCGCACCGAGCTCGTGCTCGCGCTTGTCGACCTCCGCGGTGCGGTCGGCGAGCGCGCGGGTCTGGCCGGCCACGGTGTTCTCGAGGTTGGCGACCTCGTCCTCCCGCTTCCGTGCCTGCTGCTCGGCGTCGCGCAGGAGCCGGTGCGCTTCCTCCTTGGCGGCGAGAACGAGCTCCTTCTGCTGGGCTTCGGCGTCGCGCTGCGCATCGCCCAGGATGCGCGCGGCGTCCTGCCGGGCGCGACCGACCGTTTCGGCGGCTATTCGCTTGCGGTTCCCGATCCAGACGAAGAAGACCGCAGCGCCCGTCACGAGGGCGAGGATGGCAGGAGCGACGGTTGACAGGAACTGGCCCATGCGCGTCGTCCCGACGGACCTACGGCCAGTCCCGCTCCAGGCGTACGGCGTCGTGGCCCGGCATCAGCCACTGCTCGACCTCGCCTGCCGCGGATATTGAAGAGCCCCGCGTTGCCGTGTGGGGGGGTCGTATGAACCTGCCTGGGCAGGGTGGAGCTGCTACGCAACCGTTGCTTCAGGCTTCCTCACTCGAAGGCGTGCACACCGCACGGCATCGCAGCTCTCTTGGACGCAACGTTGGCTCAAACGAGCCCCCGGACCATCACGCACAAAGCAGGGTATTCCAAATTCAATGGCCGGCAGCATCTGCCGCCAGCATCATCGCACTCGCCGTTTTCCGTCTGACCTCATCTTAGAACGAACGTCGGCGGGTGGCAAGACGCGCGCAGCGCGGCTCGGCGGGAGCGGCGCGGGGCGCAGGGGTCCCCGCGAGCGGACGCCGGGGGTTCGGGGCAAGGCCCGTCTCCTAGGATTGCCCCAGCGCGTCGTCGACCAGTTGCTCGAGCTCGAGCGCCAGCCGCTGCGCGTCCATCTCCCTGTCCTCCTGGGCCGCCAGCGTCTTGAAATGCTCGTCCGCGATGTTCAGCGCGGCCAGCACGGCGACGCGCACGGAATCGCCGCCGTGGACCTGCTCGGCGGCCGCCTGCATCTTGCGGTCGAGATACCGCGCGAGCTTCAGAACGTAGACCTGGTCCAACTGGCTCCGGATGGGGTACTGCTGGCCGAAGATCTCCACGTTCACCACGCCGGTCGGCGTATCGTCCACGAGTCGGATTCCTGACGTTGGCTAGCGGTCCGTAGTCAGCGCGTCGGGGTCCGGCCGCCCGTGGCGGGGCTGCGTGGTGCACGGCCCGGGCGGGACGCCCGGCTGGCAAGACGCGACGAGCCGGCATCGCGGATCCGCTCGACCCCGCCGAACGATCGTCGACCGCTGTCCCCGCGGGACGCGGCGCGCGCCGGATGCCGCGGAGTGCTGCCGCGGGCCGCTAGATGTCGATCGCTTCGAGCTGCTCGAGCAGCTCCTCAACACGCGAGCGAACCTGCTCCCGCTCGGCCAGCACCGTCGCGAGCTCGGCGGCGGTCGCCTCGGCGGAGCTCACCCGCCCGCGCAGCTCCTCGTTCTCGAGCCGCAGTTGCTCGTTCTCCTCGCCGGCCCGGGCGAGCTCGGCCCGGTTCTGCTCCGTCAGGGCGATGAGCCCCTTCACCTTGCCGACCAGGCGTTCGATCTGGTCGACCTGATCGCCGCCGAGCGCCGGACCCGTGTCCGGCGCCGGGACCGACGCCGACTCGTCCAGCTCTCCCTCCATCACCTGCTCTTCGACGACCTGCTCCTCTGGCATCGCTCCAACTCCCTTGATGTCGCGGCGGCTTCAAGATGGGGCTGCGCCCCGAGCCTCCGGCGTCGGCATCCTTCAGACGGGGCTGCGCCCCGAGCCCCCGGCATCCGCTTGCGGGGACCCCTGCGCCCCGCGCCGCTACCGCCGAGGCGCGCTGTGCGCGCCTTAGCGGAGCTGTGCATCGTGCTCCGCCGTCAAGCGCGCCACGATGACGCGCATCGCCTGCTCTACCTCGGTGTCCGTCAACGTTCGATCGGGTGCTCGAAATGTCAGGCGGAAGGCCAAGCTGACGCGGCCCTGCGGAACGCCCTCGCCGGCGTACCGGTCGAACTCGCGCACCTGCCGCAGCGCCTCTGGCGCCGCTGAACGAATCGTGCCACGAACCGTGGCTGCGGGCAAGGCGGCATCGACGATGACCGCCAGGTCGCGGACGATGGAGGGGTAGCGCGGGAGCGGGGCCGCGGCCATCCGGCGGCGGTCGGTCGCCGCCCGGGCCACCCGGTCGAGGTCCAGCTCCGCCACGTATATCGCCTCGTCGCTCGCCGGCAGCCCGCGGGCAGCCGCGATCTCGGGTGCGAGCTGGCCGGCGTAGCCGAGCGTCAGGGCGGTTGCCGTGTCCGGCGCCGTGGCCCGGACCACGGCCGTGCGGCCCGCGACGAGGTGGCCGGGCGCCGGCGTGGCGGGCGCTTCGAATGCTGCCGCCACGCCCAAGGCGGCGCACACGCGGCCGACGATGCCCGTGACGTCGAAGACGTCGATTGGGGGCGCCTGCCCGCGCCAGCGGGCGCTGTTGCTCCAGTGTTCGGGACTGCTCGCGCCCGTGAGCGCGACGGCGAATCCGGGTGTCTCGCCCCGGGCGGCCGTGAAGCGGTGGCCGATCTCGAACAGGCGAATGTCGCGGTGCGCGCGCCGGCGATTGTAGATGAGCGCATCGACCAGGCCCGGGATCAGCGAGGGCCGGAGCACGGCGGACGTCTCGGCCAGCGGGTTGGCGATGCGGACGAGATCGTCGGAGCCGTCGACGAACGGCGCCGCGGCGGCCTGCTCGATGAACCCGTAGGTGATCGCCTCGCTGCAGCCGCTCGCCGTGAGCACGCGGCGCAGCAGCCGCCGCCGGGCGAGTGCGCCGCTCGGCGGCGCCGGCGGCCGGACCGCCGCGGGGAACGTGGCCGGCAGGCGGTCGTAGCCGTGATGCCGGGCCACTTCCTCGATGAGGTCGATCTCGCGGCCGACGTCGACCCGGTGCGCCGGCACGGTGACCCGCCACGCGCTGCGGCCGTCGCCGGCCGGCAGCGGGTCGGCGTCGAAGCCCAGCCGCTCGAGCGTGGCCGAGACGAACCCGGCCTCGACCTCGACGCCGAGCACCTGCCGGATGCGGGCGTGGCGCAGCGTCACGATCGCCGCCGTCCGCGGGGCGGGGTAGCGGTCGACGATGGCGCCGCGCGGCGCGCCGGCGCCGATGTCGCGCAGCAGCGTCTGCACGCGCCGCAGCGCCCGCACCGGCGCCTCGATGTCGGCGCCGCGCTCGAACCGGTAGGAGGCGTCGGTCGACAGCGCCAGCCGCTTGCTCGTGCGGCGCACCGAGAGCGGGTCGAACCAGGCGCTCTCGAGGGCTACGCGCTGCGTCGAGCCGGTCACCTCCGAGTCGGCGCCGCCCATGACGCCGGCCACGGCCTGCGCGCGCCCGGCGTCGGCGATGACGAGCGTGCCGGCGGGCAGCGTGCGCTCGACGCCGTCCAGCGTGCGCACGGTCTCCGCCGGCCGGGCCAGCCGCACGCGCAGCTCCTCTCCCTCGAGCCGGTCGAGGTCGAAGGCGTGCAGCGGGTGGCCGAGCTCGAGCATCACGTAGTTCGTCACGTCGACGATGTTGTTGATCGGGCGCACGCCGGCGGCCTCGAGCCGGGCGGCCATCCAGCCGGGCGACGCGGCCACGGACACGTCGGCGACGGCGGCGGCGTAGCGCGGGCACAACTCGCGCGCATCGTCCTCGATGGTGACCGGCAGCGGCTCCTCGCCCGGGACCACGGCGGCCAGCGTCGGCCGGCTCAGGGGACGGGCGTAGATCGTCGCCACCTCCCGGGCTATCCCGACCATGCTGAGGCAGTCCGGGCGGTTGGTCGTGATCTCGAGGTCGAGCACCGCGTCCGCCGCCCCGGCCGGCCGCCCCGGCACGGCGGGAGCCGGGTCGATCGCCGACACCTCGAACCCGTGCCGGGTGAGCGCGTCGGCGAGCTCCTCGACGCCCGCCTCCACGGGCACCAGCTCGCGCAGCCACGAGACGAGGATTCTCACAGGGGGAACTGCTCCAGCAGCCGCAGATCGTTGTCGTAGAACGCCCGGATGTCCTCGACGCGGTACTTCAGGATCGCGATGCGGTCGATGCCCACGCCGAACGCCCAGCCGGTGAGCCGCTCGGGGTCGTAGCCGACGGCTTCGAGCACGGCCGGATGCACCATGCCGCTGCCCAGAATCTCCAGCCAGCCGGTCCGCTTGCAGACCGCGCAGCCGGCGCCGCGGCAGAAGACGCAACTGATGAACACCTCCGCGCTCGGCTCCGTGTACGGAAAGAAGCTCGGGCGGAACATGACCCGCGTGTCCGGCGCGAAGAGCTGGCGCAGGAAGCACTCGAGCGTGCCCTTCAGATCGGCCATCGTCACGTTCTCGCCGACCAGCAGCCCCTCGACCTGCTGGAACATCGGCGAGTGGGTCAGGTCGGGGGTGTCGCGCCGGTAGACGAGGCCGGGTGCGATGATCCGCACGGGCGGCTCGTGCGTCTCCATGTAGCGGATCTGCATGCCCGAGGTGTGCGTGCGCAGCAGGGTGCCGGGCGGGCCGGTCGTCGTCGTCAGCGGCGACTCGAGGTACAGGGTGTCCTGCATGTCGCGCGCCGGATGCTCCGGCGGCATGTTGAGCGCTTCGAAGTTGTGGTAGTCGTCCTCGACCTCCGGGCCCTCGACGATCTCGAAGCCGAGCCCGGTGAAGATTGCCTCGATCTCCTCGCGGACGACGGTCAGCGGGTGGCGGTTGCCGATGCGGACGTCGCGCCCGGGGAGCGTGACGTCGACCGGCTCGCCGCGCCCGGCCGCATCGCCGGCGCGCGCGGACCCGCCGGGCTGCTGCCGGCCGACCGGCGTCGGCGCCGCCGCCACCGAGCCGCTGCGCTCGGCCAGCGCCCGCTCGATCTCCCGCTTGAGCGCGTTGGCCTGCTGTCCGAGGTCGCGGCGTGCCTCGGGCGGCGCCTGGGCCACCGACTTGAGCAGCGCCGTGACGGCGCCGCGCTTGCGGCCCAGGTACCGATGCCGAACCTCCTGGATCTGCTCGAGGGAGGCCGCCTGCCCGAGCTCGGCCAGGAACGCGGCCCGCACCTCGCCGACGGCGGGAGCCTCGGGCACCAGGGCTTCTAGCCCGCGGGGGCGGTCGCCGCGGCGCGCGCGTCCCGGGCGCGCCCCACCAGGTGCGTGAAGGCCTCGGGGTCGCGCACGGCCAGGTCGGCCAGGGTCTTCCGGTCGAGGATGACGCCGGCGAGCTTCAGGCCGTTCATGAACTGGCTGTAGCTCAGATCGTGCAGGCGCGCGGCGGCGTTGATCCGGATCACCCAGAGGCGGCGGAAATCACGCTTCTTGCGGCGGCGGCCGACGAAGGCATAGCTCAGCGACGTGTCGACCGCTTCCTTGGCGGCACGGTACAGCTTGCTCTTGGTCTGATAGAAGCCCTTGGCCCTGGCCAGCAGGCGCCGCCGCTTGGTGCGCCGGAGGCTTCCGCGTTTCACTCGGGGCATGTCTCGCTTCCCTCACCGGACCGGGTCCGGCCTCACTTGTACGGAATCATCCGCTTCAGCCGCGGCGTGTCCGCGTCGGCCACCATCGTCGTGCCGCGCAGGCCGCGCCGCCGCTTGGCGGTCTTGCTGGTCAGGATGTGCTGCTTGAACGCCTTGCTGCGCCGGAGCTTGCCGGTCCCGGTCGCGCCGAACCGCTTCGCGGCTCCCCGGTGCGTCTTCAATTTCGGCATCTCGCTACCTTCACGGCGCCGTTCCACGGCGCCGAGTCCTAGTGCCGCTTGCGCTGGACGGTCTTGCTGGCCAGGATGGTGTGCATCTGGTTGCCTTCCATGCGCGGCATGGTCTCCTGGGTGGCCACCTCGACCAGCTCTTCCACGAGCCGGTCGAGAATGTGCCGTCCGAACTCCGGATGGGCCATTTCCCGGCCGCGAAAGAAGATGGTCGCCTTGACCTTGTCGCCGTGGGCGAGGAAGCGCTCCACGTGCTTCTTCTTGAACTGGTAGTCGTGCTCGTCGACCTTCGGCCGGAACTTGATTTCCTTGATCTCGATCGTCTTCTGATGCTTCTTCGCCTGCCGGGTCCGCTTCTGCTCCTGATACTGGTAGCGGCCGTAGTCCGTGATGCGGCAGACGGGCGGCTGGGCCGTGGGCGAGACCTCCACGAGGTCGAGCCCCTTGCTGCGGGCAATCGCCAGGGCCTGCTGCGGGGCCATCACGCCGAGCTGCTCGCCCCTGTCGTCGATCACCCGGATCTCTCTCACGCGAATGCGTTCGTTGATGCGCGTGCGGTTCGCACGAAAGTCCCGGCGCGGTCCTCTTCCGAAAGCGATAGCGAGCTCCCTTCTGGTTGATTCTACTCCGCCGCCAATCGCTTCCGCCGCACTTCCTCCAGTGCAGCGCGGGCGAACGCGGAGACATCCTGCGCGCCCTGGTTCCCGCCGCCGCGGGCCCTGACCGACACCGTGCCGTCGGCCACCTCGCGGTCGCCGACGACCAGCATGTAGGGCACCTTCTGCAGCTGCGCCTCGCGAATCTTATACCCGATCTTCTCCTGGCGGGCGTCCAGCTCGACCCGCAGGCCGGCCTCGGTCAGTTGCCGCCGCACCGCGGCCGCCTGCCCGGCGTGGCGATCCGCAATCGGGATCACCGTGGCCTGCACCGGCGCGAGCCACAGCGGAAACGCGCCGGCATAGTGCTCGATCAGCAACGCGATGAAGCGTTCGAAGCTGCCGTAGATGGCGCGGTGAATCAGGACGGGCATGTGCTCGGCGTTGTCCGCGCCGACGTACTTCAGGCCGAAGCGCTGCGGCATCTGGTAGTCGAGCTGGATCGTGGCGCACTGCCACCGCCGTCCCAGCGCATCGGTCACGTGCACGTCGATCTTCGGCCCGTAGAAGCTCCCGTCGCCATCGGAAACGGCATACGGCTCGCCGGTGGCCTCGATCGCGCCCCTGAGCTGGGACTCCGCATGGTCCCAGGTCTCGACGCTGCCCAGATGGTCCTCCGGACGCGTCGACAGCTCGATGCCGTAGTCGAGCCCGAAGTCCCGGTAGACCCGATCGACGAGCCGCAGCAGACGCTCGACCTCGGCGCCGATCTGATCCTCGGTGATGAAGCAGTGCGCGTCGTCCTGGGAGAACTGGCGGACCCGCGTCAGGCCCGACAGCACCCCCGAGGCCTCGTTGCGGTGCAGCACGCCCTGATCGGCGTAGCGCAGCGGCAGGTCGCGGTAGCTCCGCACCTCGCTCGCGAAGAGGAGCATGTGGCCGGGGCAGTTCATGGCCTTGAGTCCGGACGCCTCGCCGTCCGAGTCGACCAGGAACATGTTCTCGCGGTAGTGCTCCCAATGCCCCGAGGTCTCCCAGAGCGTCTTGTTGAAGACGAGCGGCGTGCGGACTTCCTGGTAGCCCTCGCCCGCGATCGCGGCGCGCATGTAGTCGGCCAGCAGGCGGTAGAGCGTGGCGCCCTTCGCCTGCCAGAACGGCGCCCCCGGGGCGACCGGGTGGAACATGAAGAGCCCCAGCTCCCGGCCGAGCTTGCGGTGGTCCCGCTTCCTGGCCTCCGCGAGTCTCGTCAGGTGCGCGCTGAGCTCGGACGCCTTGAAGAAGGCCGTGCCGTAGATGCGCTGCATCGGCTGGTTGCGCGCATCGCCCTTCCAGTACGCGTTCGAGCTGCTGAGCACCTTGAACGCCTTGAGCCGGCCCGTGGACGGCACGTGCGGCCCGGTGCAGAAGTCGATGAAGGCGTCCTCGATGGTGTAGCACGAGACGACCGGCCCGCCCTTCTCCTCGATGAGCTGGACCTTGAGCGGCTCGCCCCGGTCGCGGAAGTACGCCTTGGCGTCCTCCTTGGGCATCATCTTGCGCTCGTAGCGCAGGTCCCGCGCGGCGATCTCGGCCATCTTGCGCTCGATGGCCTCGAGATCGTCCGGAACGAACGGGCGATCGACCACGAAGTCGTAGAAGAACCCGTCGTCGATCGGCGGTCCGATGCCGCACTGGGCCTCCGGAAAGAGCGCCGTCACGGCCGCGGCGAGCAGATGCGCCGTGCTGTGGCGGTAGAGCTCGAGCGCCTCGGCCGCGGCGGGGGTCACGAACCGCACCGTCGCGTCGCCCTCGAGGCTGTGCGACAGGTCGACCATCCGCCCGTCGACGACCGCGGCCAGGGCCTGCTTCGCCAGGCGCGGCGAGATGCCGGCCGCCACGGAGGAGACGACCGTGCCGGCCGGCACGTGTCGCGTGGACCCATCCGGCAACGTAACGGTAACTTGGCTCATGCGGTGGTTCGGGTTGAGGCAGGCGTGGTAGGCACGGGCGGACTTGAACCGCCGACCTCCTGCATGTCAAGCAGGCGCTCTAACCAACTGAGCTACGCGCCTATTCGTTGGAGTCAGTTTGCCCCGCCTGTTGATCCGAATCATGATCTCCCATACCGGCGAATCGCGTCAACCGCTCGCGGCGGGCGGTGGACAATCCGCCGCGCTCCGGGCAACGGCCCCGCGGGTTGGCGTCGCCGCTGCCAGGAGTCTGCGCCGTAGAACGGCGCGGACTCCTGCAGGGTTGGTCGGGCGCCGAGCGGAGCCGCCAGGCGACGATTGGCGGGCTACGGACTCACGGGAATGCGGCGCGTTCGAGGATTGGTGCTGGTCGGTGCGCTGGCGGTGGCGGCCGCGTGCGCGGCCCGAGTCGCTCAGGAGCCGTCCGCCCCGGCGGCGGACGGTGAATGCGGCGTCCGGCAGGACGGGTGCCCGCCGGCTACGCCGCCGGCCGCGCCCGAGGAACCTGGCGCCCGGCGCCCTGCCGCGCCGGCCGCCGCCCGGGGCCGCCCGGCGCCGGGGGCGGGCGGCGTGCCGACGCAGCCGGCCGGGACAGGCGCGGCCCCGCAGCAGCCGGGCGCACCGCAGATCGCGGCGTTGCTGGCGGCGAAGGCGGCGCGCACGCCAGCCCAGCGCAAGATCAGCTCGGACCTCCTGACGCAGGCCGCAGCCGGCGCCGACGGCCCGCCGCCGGCGGACCGGCAGGTGGCGGCGGATGCCGCGCCCGGCGCCGGCCCGCCGGCCGCCCCGGGGGTGCTGGTCGACATCCGGGCGGACGTGACGCCGGCGCTGCTCGCACGCGTTCGAGACCTCGGCGGCACCGTCGTCAGCAGCGTGCCGCGCTACCGCGCGATCCGGGCCCGGCTGCCGTTGGCCGGCCTCGAGCCGCTCGCCGAACGCGCCGATGTCCAGTGGATCCGGGCGGCGGACCGGCCGCGCATCCGGACGCAGCAGCCCGTGGCCGCCGCCCGCGCGTCGGACCCCGCGGCGCCCGCCGCGACCCACAAGGCCGACACGAGCGAGGGTGACGCCGCCCACCGCGCGAACGCGGCGCGCGGCACGCACGGCGTGGACGGCGCGGGCATCGGCGTCGGCGTGATCTCGGACGGCGTCGAGACGCTCGCCGCGCAGCAGGCGACGGGCGACGTGCCGCCCCACGTCACGATCCTGCCCGGGCAGCAGGGCGGCGCGTTCGACGTGGCCTGCGGCGGCCGGAGCAACGGCAGCGAGGGGACGGCCATGCTGGAAATCGTCCACGATCTCGCGCCGGGCGCGGAGCTGTTCTTCGCGGACGGCGGCGGCGGGCCGGCGCAGATGGCGCAGAACATCGAGGACCTCTGCGCGGCCGGCGCCGACGTCATCGTGGACGATATCGCCTACCTGCTGGCGCCGGCCCTCCAGGACGGCGTCATCGCCCGCGCGGTCAGCGCGGTGACCGCCAGGGGCTGCTACTACTTCTCGTCGGCCGGCAACGGCGGCAACCTCCTGCACCGCACGTCCGCCATCTGGGAAGGCGACTTCGCGGCCGGGACGCCGCTGGACCTGGACGGGGTCGCTACCGGCGCCACCTACCACGACTTCGGCCGCGGCGCGACCGGGAACGGGATCGTGGGCAGCGGCAGGTACTACATGAGCCTGCAGTGGTCCGATCCGCTCGGCGCGTCGGACAACGACTACGACCTGTTCCTGATCGGGGCGAACGACAACGTGATCGCCAGCTCGACCAACACGCAGGACGGCACGCAGGATCCGTTCGAGTACTTCCCCGGCGCATGCGCCGGAGAGTACTCGGGCGCCCGTCTCGTGATCGTCAAGAACGCTGGCGCGGCGGACCGTTATCTGCGCCTGGACGCGGGCAGCGCGCTGGGGGTCGCGACCGGCGGCAACACCTTCGGCCATGCGGCGTCGCAGCATGCGGTGGGCGTCGCCGCGGTCCGCGTCCCGGCGGAAGGCGGCGCCTTCGACGCCGCGGCGACGGTCGAGACGTTCAGCTCCGACGGTCCGCGGCGCATCTTCTTCGAGGCCGACGGCACGGCCATCACGCCGGGCGACTACTCGTCCTCCGGCGGCCGGCTGCTGAACAAGCCGGACGTGGCGGCCGCCAACGGGGTCTCGACCTCGACGCCGGGCTTCTCGCCGTTCTACGGCACCTCGGCGGCCGCGCCCCACGCGGCGGCGATCGGGGCGTTGATGGTGGAGGCCGCGGGCGGCCCCGCCCACCTCGCGCCGGCCGCGCTGCGCGAGGCGCTGACCGCGAACGCGCTCGACATCCTGGCGCCGGGCGTCGACGCCGCGTCGGGGAGCGGCATCGCGATGGCGCCGGATGCGGTGGATGCGGTGGACGTCGTTCCCGCGGACCGCAACCGGGCGCCGACCGCGACGAATCCGCTGAGCGACCGGAGGCTCGCGCCGGGCGCCGAGGCGGTGACGCTCGAGCTCGCGGACGTCTTCGACGATCCGGACGGTGATGCGCTGACCTACTCGCTGCGACCGGTTTCCGGCAACCTGGCTGCGCTGAGCGGGTCCGTCCTGACGCTGGCGCCCGGCGCGCCGGAGACCTCGTACACGGTGACGCTGAGCGCGAGCGACCCCGGCGGCCTGACCACGACGCGGACCTTCCGGGTCGCGACGACCACCGCGGACCCGTGCGCGTACGCGGTGACGCCGCCGCACCGCGACGTGCTGTGGACGGCCGGCACGGGGCAGGTGACGGTGACGACCGGGCCGGGCTGCGCGTGGACGGCGGCGAGCGAGTCGGCGTTCCTCACGGTGACCGACGGCGCCATGGGTAGGGGGCCGGGCACGGTGCGCTACGCGGTGGCGGCGAACGCGGGCGGCCCGCGCCGCGGCGCGCTGGCGGTGGCGGGCCGCAGGGTGACGGTCTACCAGGCGTCGCCGACGGCGTTCACGGACCATCCCGTCGTGCGGGGCGTGACGCCTGTCAGGGCGATTCACTTCCGGGAGCTGCGGGCGCGCATCGACGCCCTGCGGGCGGCCGCGGGACGGCCGCCGTTCCGGTGGACGGACCCGGCGCTGACGCCCGGGGTGACGCCGATCCGCGGCGTGCACGTGACGGAGCTGCGGGCGGCGCTCGCCGAGGCGTACTCCGCGGCGGGGCGTCCGGCGCCGGTCTACACGGACCCGGTGATGACGGCCGGCGCGACCGCGATCAGGGCGGCGCACCTGATGGAGCTGCGGGGAGCGGTCGCGGCGCTCGAGTAGGGCGCCCGCTGCGCGGCGGCGGGCCGTCGCTACTGATACACCGCGACGATGTTCCCCTCGACGCGGCCGGTCAGCACCGTCGTCGTGTGCACGCCCTCCGTCCCGATGCGGATGACGCCCGATTCGCCGTCCGCGCCGGCGCTGGCGATGTAGACGTTCCGGTCGCCGCCGAGGTTGTCGTTGCCGGCCTCGTACCCGATCGCGATGTTGTTCGAGCCGGTCACGTTGCGGCGCAGCGCGCCGGCGCCGATGGCGATGTTCTCGGTGCCCAGGTTCTCGCGGAGCGCCGACGAGCCGATGGCGACCGTGTTGGCTCCCGAAACGTTCCGGCGCAGGGCGCTGCCCCCGATCGCCACGTTGAACGAGGCGTCGGTCGCCGCGAACATCGCCCCCGTGCCCAGGGCGAAGTTGCTGCGCCCTGTCGTCAGGCTCTGCAGGCTCGTCGCGCCGAACGCGTTGTTGAAGCGGCCGGTGGTGAGATCGCGGAGCGCATTCTCGCCCAGCGCGCTGTTGCGGAAGCCGGTCGTGAGGCCGCCCAGCGCGTTGCTGCCCACGGCGCTGTTCCCCTCGCCGGAGGTGACGGAGGCCAGCGCGCCGCTGCCCAGGTGCGTATTGCTCGTGCCGGCGTGATCCCGGGTGGTCCACTGGCTGGCGCCGGGATCGCCCGGGGCGAGCGTCGGGGCCGGCGCCACGCCGGCGACGCTCGCCGATGACAGGGACGGCCCCGCCGGCCCGGCCGGTCCCGGCGGCCCGACGGCGCCGGCCGTCAGATAGAAGACGGCGCCCGCGCCGTCCGTGCTGCGGGTGAGCGCGAGCAGGTACGTGCCGGGATCGAGCGGCGGGAGGTTCGTCACGACCGACGTCGCCGTCCCGGCGGTGACGGTCAGCGGCGTCATGGCGAGCGTGACGGTCGGGATCCCGTCCGCCAGGTTGTAGCCGTTGATCGTCAGCGTCATCGCGGTGTTGTCGGCGCGCACGTCCGTGATGATCGGCGCAGGCGCCGCCTGCGACCTGGCCTGCACGGCCAGCAGCGCCGCCAGCAGCAACGTGACGGCGGCGAACGCGGAAACACGTGCCATCTTCATCGTCCCTCTCCTTGTTCGGTGTCGACGAGCATGCCGGGACGCGGCGTCGCGCGCGGCGCTCGTGCGGGGGGCGCCGTCTCCGTCGCAGCGGCCGCCGACTCGTCGCCGCTCTCGCGCGGACGGAGGAGCCGCTGCAGCCGCTCGATCTGCGCCGCCTCGGAGAGCCCGGCAGGCGGCGGCCCGTTGCCGCGGCCGTCCTCGGGGCGGCCGCGGCCGGCCGCGCCCGGGGCGGGCGCCGCCAACGCCCGCGTCGCGGCGGCGGATCGTGGCCGCGAGGGCGTCGCGCGCGCGGCAAGGATCTCGACGCGATCGTATTGCGATGCGCCCGGGGTCGAGGGCGCCCGCGCCACGGCGACGTAGCCGGCCGCCGGGCGCAGCAGGAGGCGCAACGCCATGGCCTCCGGGACGTCGACCAGGTGCAGCGACACGGGCACTGCGTCGAGCCCGCCCGCGTCGACGAAGCGCGTGCTCCCGGCGCGCTCCCATTCGGCGAGGACTGCCCCCAGCGGCGCGTTCCTCGCAATGAGCGTGACGCGGCCCTCCCCGATCGTGAACCGGATCCCGCCGCCCGCGGCGTGCACGAGCGGACTCATCCAGATCGCCACGGCGATCGCGCCGCCGGCCCACGCGCAAGCACGGCCCGCCACCAGCGCCATCATACAGATGCCGCACGATGCGCGAGGAGCCTGCGCTGCCGGGGAGCTTGTCGGGATGCCGCTTGAGACGAAGCCGTCCAGGAGTCTGCGCCGTGGAACGGCGCGGGCTCCTAGACCCCGGCAGCCTGCCGCGACTCCGTCCCGAGGTGCTCGAGCGCGCGCTCGAGAATCGGGTCGCCGGCCGGCGCCGGCTCCCCGAGCTCCACGCGCGGCACGTTCACCGCGATCGTCGGCTCCACGCCGCGGCGGTGCAGGGGATCGCCCGAGGCGTGCTGGTAGCGTGCCCATGACAGCCAGAGGCCGCTGCCGTCGGGCAGCCTGATCAGCTTCTGGACGCTCACGCGCCCGGCCGTGCGCTGGCCTACCGACTCGGCCCGCTCCCCGCCGGTCGTCAACCCGGCCGCGAACAGCTCGGCCGCATCCGCCGTGCCGTAGTTCGTCAGCAGGACGAGCGGGGTGTCGATGGCGCCGTCGCCCGCGGTCGCCTCGATCCGCGTCTCCTGCCGGTCGCCGCCGGTCTCCTCGCGGCGCAACAGCGTCCCCGCCGCGACGAACAACCGGGCCGCGGCGATGCCCTCGTCGAATACGCCGCCGGCACAGTTCCGAACATCGACCAGGAGCTGCGTGGCGCCGTCGGCGACCAGTTGCCGGGCCGCGCGCTCGATCTCCGCGGACACGCCGGCCGGGAACGCGGCCACGCGCAGATAGCCGACGCCGTCGGGCAGCATCCGTGTCGTCACGGTCGGGCCCTGCGGCGCCTCCCGCACCAGCTCGACGTCGTACGGCTCGGAGGTGTTGCCCCGCAGCAGCGAAAGGCGGACCGTGGAGCCGGGCGCGCCCTTCAGCCGCTCCGCGCTCTCGAGGCTCGACAGGCGCCGTGTGGGCTCGTCGTCGATGGCCCGAATGTAGTCGCCCGGTCGCAGTCCGGCGCGCGCGGCCGGCGACCGGTCGCGCACGGCGACGATCTGCGTGTAGAACCGGCTCGTCGTCTCGACCCCGATCCCGGCCCCCGCGGCAGACGCGCCGGATTCGAGACGCGCGACCTGCTCCGGCGAGAGGTACGTGCTGTCGGAATCGAGTCCGCTCGTCAATCCCCGAAGCGCCCCGGTCATCACTTCCTCGAGGTCGGCGTCCTCGACGTAGTTCTCCGTGATGAGCGAGACGACGTCCTCGAAGATACGCAGGTGGCGATAGGTGTCTTCGCGGGCGACGGCTTGACCCAGATAGCCGCCCACGAGCGTGAAGGCGACCACCGGCAGGGTCAGCAGCAGAAAGGCAAGGCGCGTGCGCGTAGACATGATAGCCACGCATTCTAGTCGATCGTTGGACAGGGCCGCTACCCGCCGCTACCCTGAGTCGATGCGCACGCTGGGCATCGACGTGGGCACACGCCGCATAGGGCTGGCGCTCAGCGATCCCTCGGGCACCCTGGCCACCCCGCTGCGCACGCTGCAGGCGCCCGGGCGGCTGGCCGCGCGGGTGGCGCAGGTCGGCGGCGAGATCGACCGGCTGGCTGCCGAGGCGCCCGGGCTCGCGGAGATCGTCGTCGGCCTGCCGCTGGACCTCGAAGGCCGCCCGGGCCGGGAGACCGCGCGGGTGACCGCGTTCGTGGCGGCGTTGCGCCGCCGCACCCCGCTGCCGATCGTGCTGCAGGACGAGCGGCTCACCAGCCGCGAGGCGGAGCGCAGGCTCGCGCTCCGCGAGCCGGACTGGCGCCGCCGGAAGCGGCGGCTGGACGCCGCCGCCGCTGCCCTCATTCTGCAGGACTACCTGGACGAGGCCCCGCGGACCGCCGGCGGACGCGGGACGGGGTGATGCTGCGGAGGCTGCTGGCCATCGCGCTCGCGCTCGGCGGTCTCGCCGCGGCCGGGGCCGCGATGCTGGTCAGCGAGTGGACGCGGCGCCTGGAGGCGCCGTACCGCGGGTACGCCGGGGACGAGGTCTTCGTCGACGTGGAGCCGGGCGACTCGACGCGGACGATCGCGGCGCGTCTGGCCGCGGCCGGCGTCGTGCGCGACGAGCTCACCTTCCGTCTGGCGGCGCGGCGCACCGGGCGCGACCGGGAGCTCAAGGCCGGCGAGTACCGCTTCGACCGGCCGCTGTCGGTGCTGGACGTGCTCGACAAGGTCGCCCGCGGCCGGGTGCACCTGCGCTCGATCACCTTTCCGGAAGGACTGACGATCGGGCAGATGGCGGCGGTCTTCGAGGCGGCGGGGTTCGGCGCCGCCGGCGCGTTCGAGTCGGCGGCGGGACAGGCGGGGCTGGTCGCCGACCTGGATCCCGACGCGGCGAATCTCGAGGGCTACCTGTTTCCGGAGACGTACGCGCTGCCGCGCGAGGCCACGGCCCGCGACCTGGTTGCCGCGATGGTGGCCCAGTTCCGGGCCGAGTTCGACGACGAGCTGCGCGCGCGCGCCGCCGAGCGCCGGCTGAGCGTGCGAGCCGTGGTGACGCTGGCCTCCATCATCCAGAAGGAGACGGGCGCCGCGGCGGAGCACGCGCTCGTCTCCGCGGTGTTCAACAACCGGTTGCGCATCGGGATGCCCCTCCAGAGCGACCCCACGGTGATCTACGCGCTCGAGCGCGCGGCGTTGTACGACGGCAACCTGACGCGCGCCAACCTGCAGTTCGACTCGCCCTACAACACCTACCGCTACGGCGGACTGCCGCCCGGCCCGATTGCGGCGCCGGGCCGCGCCGTGCTGCGGGCCACGCTGGCGCCGGCCGACGTGAGCTACCTGTACTTCGTCAGCCGCAACGACGGTACCCACGCCTTCGCCGAGACGTTGCGCGAGCACAACCGCAACGTCCGCGAGTTCCAGGTGGAGTACTTCCGCCGGCGCCGGGCGGGACAGTAGCCGGGGCTGCGCCCCGAACCCGCGGCGTCGGCATCAATCAGACGGGGCTGCGCCCCGGACCCCCGGCGTCCGCTTGCGGGGCCCCTTCGCCCCGCGCCGCTCCCGCCGAGGCGCGCCTTGGGGCAGACGCCTACGGCAGGAGATTGTCGCGCCAGCCGTCGACCTCGGTGTAGAAGAGCGGCGTGGCGTCGCGGCCGGTCGCGAGGTTGTGCTCGATCACGGTCCGCGCCCGCGTCTCGGCCCCGTCGGCGGCAGCGGTGTGCGGCACCCGCTCGAACAGGATCCCGCCGAACGCCAGGTACGCCGCGGCCAGCGTCAGCAGGACGTTGAACGCCTGGCCGGTGACGTAGAGCTGAATGGGCCGGCCGCCCGCCGTGTGGCGGGCGAGATCGCGGAAGCTGGACTGCAGGCCGATGCTGACGAACGCCAGGCAGAAGAGCCAGCCGCGCACGTCGGACGTCAGGTCCAGCACGTCGCCGACGCGCGCCTCCCCGAGGGCGGGCGTGAGCACGAACGAGAAGAGCAGCGACGCGCCGAGGAAGCCGATGATGAACTTCGGCAGGCGGTGCCAGATTTCGATTGCCTCCGGCTTGCGCGCCCCGCCGGCCTCGACGCGGGTCACCCAGAAGACCGCCACGAGGAAGGCGACCACGCCGATCAGCGTGTTCTGGATCATCTTCACCACGGCGGCGATCTGCTCGGCCTGCTCGCCGAGCAGGGCGCCGGCGGCGACGACCGCCCCGGTGGCGTCGACCGTGCCGCCGATCCAGGCCGCGCCCACCACCGGATCCATGCCGGCGGCCCGGATGCCCAGCGGCATCACGATCATCATCACCACCGTGAAGATGAGCGACATGCCGACGGCCAGCGTCAGCTCCTGCTTGTGCGCCCGTGCGGCCGCCGCGACCGCGATGGCGGCCGAGACGCCGCAGACGGACGTGGCCGCGGCGATGACCATCACCAGGGATCGGCTCCCGATCTTCAGGAACCGCACGCCGAAGCGGTACATGAAGACGATGACGAGCGGCGTGACCAGCCAGGCGACGAAGAGCCCGGGCAGGCCGAGGCTCAGGATGTTGCCGAACAGGATCTCCGCGCCCAGCAGCACCAGGCCGGTCTTGATGTACAGCTCGCTGCGCAGGGCGGGGCGCAGCCACGCCGGCGTCCCGCCCGTATTGGCGATGACGAGGCCGATGAGCAGCGCCCAGAAGGCGTAGCCGAAGCCGGCCGCGCGCACGCCCGCCTGATTGGCCAGCGTGTACGCCGCGACGGCGAGGAGGAACAGCGGCACGAAGGCCGCGGCTTGGCGCCGTCCTTCGCGCGAGATGACCTGGACGGCCGCCGCGGTCAGGGCGAGCAGGGCGAGCCCCAGCCCCAGGAGGCCCGGCACGCGGCCGGCGAACGCCTCGGTCGGCAGCGTGGTCCAGCGCCCGACGCCCGGCACGGCGCCGACGAGGCCGGCGGCCGCGGCGGCCATGACGAGCCCGCCCAGCCAGACGGCCCACCAGTCTTCCGCCGCGACCAGCGGGCTCCTCGAGTCCTTCGCCGTGTCGCTCATCCCAGGGCGAGTTGCGTGGCGCCGAGGATGCGGCGGCTGGTCGGCTCCTGGAGGAACACCACGAGACGCAGATGCTCGCGCCGCCAGGTCGACCGCAGCCGCACGCGGCCCTCGACCGCATAGCTGGCGCGCGTCGGCCGGGGCAGGGACCCGAGCCACGTGAGGCTCCGGACGACCCCGGTGTAGGTCAGCGTCCGCGCGGCGTTCTCGCCGCGCGTGATCTCGGTGGTGATCGGGCTCTCGGTCACGGCGACCCAGACGTCCGGCGCCTCGGTCGTGGGCGGCACCTGCTCGACGACGCCGTCGATCCGGATGGTGCCCTCGGCGAGGCCCGTCGCCCCGATCGCCAGCGTCGCCTTCGGCGCCTTGCGCGCCGCGACGATCGCTTCGCGGGCGGTGATGGGGCGGCTGCCGACGAACGCCGTCCGGCCGTCGACCACCATCATCGGCGTGTACATGTGCTCGGCGCCCAGCGCCTCGACGTAGACCCGCTGGCGCGAGCTGAACTGTCCGGACGAGTACGGATCCTGCCAGCCGAGGCGGTTCCAGTAGTCGACGTGCTCGCTGAGGACGATGACCCGCGCGCCGGCGACCGGCTGATTGCGCTCCAGCGAGCGGAGCAGATCGTCGGCCGGCGGGCAGCTCGAGCAACCCTGTGACGTGAACAGCTCGACGACGACGGGGGTCAGCGCGTCGTCGCCCGCAGCGGGCACGGTCTGCTGCGAAACCGCCAGGACGACCGCGATCGCGAACAGCGCCGACATCGCCGCAAGAAAAGTTGTGCGCATGATATTTGGTCCGATCCTATACTAGTGCCGTCGAATTTCCAGTCGAAAAGGAAGATAGTGAGGAGCGACATGTCCAGACACTCGATCGCGGCAGCGTTGCTGGCCGCCGCCGTCCTGACGTTCGTCGGCGCTGGCGCCGCGCAGGCCCAGTTGAGCCCCACCGGTGCCTTTCTCGCCACGCTCGACAACGCCTACCGCGTGGTTCCCAACGTGACGTATCACGAGGCGAGCGGCGTGGAGAGCAAGCTCGACCTCTACGTGCGGCGGAACCCGGACGGCGCGGCGCCGGTGCTGCTGATGATCCACGGCGGCGGCTGGGTGGCCGGTCAGAAGGAGACCTACACCATGCGGCTGCTGCCCTATCTCGAGATGGGGTTCGCGGTCGTCAACGTGGGCTACCGCCTGGCCAACGTCGCGCTCGCGCCCGCCGCGGTGGAGGACTGCCTGTGCGCGCTGCGCTGGATCGCGCAGAACGCCGAGCAGTACGGCCTGGATGCGTCGCGCGTGGTCGTGACCGGGATGTCCGCCGGCGGCCATCTGTCGCTGACCACCGGCATGATCCCGTCCGCGGCCGGTCTCGACCGCCAGTGCGCCGCGCGCGCCTTCTCGGGTCCCCGCCCGGACGATCCGGCCACCGTGGTCGCCATCGTCAACTGGTACGGCATCACGGACGTCGTCGACATGCTCGACGGCCCGAACGTCAAGGGCTACGCGGTGGAGTGGCTCGGCAGCCTGCCGAACCGCGTGGAGGTCGCCTCGCGCGTCTCGCCCGTCAACTACGTGCGGGAGGGGCTGCCGCCGATCCTGACCATTCACGGCGACGACGATCCGATCGTGCCGTACGAGCACGCGGTGCGGCTCAAGGACAGGCTCGACGCTGTTGGCGCGGCCAACGAGCTGCACACGGTGCCCGGCGGCGGCCATGGCGGCTTCGACGACGAGGAGACGCTCGCGATCTACGAGAAGATCTTCGACTTCCTCGCCCGGCACGGGCTGCCCGCACGCAGCGCGACGAACCAGCAGAACTGACGCCGGGCCATGACCAGCAGTCCGCGGCGGCGCACGCGTTGGCGATTGCCCGCGTGCGCCGCGCTGGTGGCGGCCGCCGTGGCCGCCGCCCCGGCGTTCCAGGCAGGCGGAGCGGAGGATCCGGCGCTCGACGCGGCGTTCGCCGCGTTCTGGGCCGCGGGGTCCGAGCAGGCCGTGGCGAGCGCGGTCGACGCCATCCTCGCGCTCGAGCCGGCGCCCGCCGCGGTCCGCGCGCGGCTGCAGGCCGGCCGCGAGTACCCGGCCGACGTGCCGACCGGCCGCCAACTGCGCAGCCGGCGCAACCGGAACGGGCTCGAGCACGAGTACGTGCTGCAGGTGCCAGCCGCTTACGATGCCCGCACGCCGTATCCGTTGCGCATCTATCTGCACGGCGGCGTCATGCGCCCGCGGCCGGCGGACGGCGCGTGGTGGCGAAGCGAGGAACGCTGGCTGCGCGACGACGCCATCGTCGTGGCGCCCGCCTCCTGGAGCGAGTCGGTCTGGTGGCAGCGGAGCCAGATCGAGAACCTCGCGGGCCTGCTGGGCGATCTCAAGCGGACCTACAACATCGACGAGAACCGCGCGTACCTCATGGGCGTCTCCGACGGGGCGACGGGCGCCTACTACCACGCCTTCAAGGCCACGACGCCCTGGGCCGGCTTCCTGCTCTTCATCGGCCATCCGGCCGTGCTCGCCAATCCGAGCACGGGCGTCGACGGCGAGATGCACGTCGCGAATTTGCGCGGCAAGCCGCTGTTCGTCGTCAACGGCGCGCATGACCGCCTGTACCCGGCCGCCGTGGTCGAGCCGTATGTCCGGTTGTTTGCCGAGGCCGGCATCGAGGTGGAGTTTCGCCCGCAACCCGACGCCGGCCACGACCTGAGCTGGTGGGACGCGGAGGTCGAGCACGTGGAGGCCTTCATCGCGGCCACGCGCCGCGAGCCGCTGCCGGACGAGCTGACCTGGGAAACGGAGACGACGCGGGAGTTCAACCGCGCTCACTGGCTGGTCGTCGACGAGCTCGGCCCCGTGGCGGGCGAGAGCGTGCTCGATCCGTTCGACCGCGTGACGGTGCCGGGACCGCGCCGGCCGCTCGGCATCAACACCGTCGGCGAGCTGCCGGACGGGGCCGGGCTCGTGCTGGTCGAGGTGGGGGCCGACTCGCTGGCCGAGGACGCCGGCATCGAGGCGGGCGACGTTCTCCTGGACATGGGCGGGGCTCCCACGCGGACGGCCGAGGCGGCGCGGGACGCCATTCTCCGCATCCGGCCCGGCCAGGATCTGCCGGTGACCGTCGAGCGCGCCGGCGCACCCGTGCGGTTGACGCTGCGCTTTCCGGCGACGCAGCCGGGCGAGTCGCGGCTCGCCTTCTCCCGCAGCCAGCCATCCGGCCGGGTCGAGCTGCGGCGCGACGGCAACACGGTCAGCGCGGCGACCCGCGGCGTGCGCCGCTTCACGCTGCTGCTCTCGGCAGACCAGTTCGACCTCTCCCGGCCGGTCCGCGTCATCACCAACGGCGTCGTGGCCCATCACGGGATGGTGACCCCGGACGCCGCGACGTTGCTGCGCTGGGCCGCCGTCGATTGGGATCGCACCGCGCTGTTCAGCGCCGAGCTGGAAATCGAGGTCGCCCCCCGACAGTAGCTCCCGCCGACTCGAATTGAAGCCCCGTCTGATTGAAGCTGCACGGCATGGAGAACGCTCTCGCCGCCCGGGTGCGCGCGCGCGTGGCGGACCTGGACTCGCAGGGGCTGCTCCGGACGCTGCGGCCCCCGGCCGGCATCGACCTCTCGTCGAACGACTACCTGGGCCTGGCGGCCCACCCGCGCCTGGCGGCGCGCCTGGTCGAGGCGGTCGAGCGGGACGGCTGCGGCAGCACCGGCTCGCGGCTGCTGCGTGGCCACCGGGAGCGGTTCGCGGCCATCGAGCAGCGCTTCGCCGCGTTCAAGGGCGCGGAGCGCAGCCTGTACTTCTCGAGCGGCTACCTGGCCAACCTCGCGGTGCTCGCGACGTTGCCGGAAGCCGGGGACGTCATCTACTCGGACGAGCGCAACCACGCGAGCATCATCGACGGGATCCGGCTGTCGCGGGCCGCCCGGGTCATCGTGCCCCATGGCGACGTCGGAGCGCTCGAGCGCGGGCTGGCCGGGCACGACGCGGCCGGCCAGCGGTTCGTGGTGATCGAATCGCTGTTCAGCATGGACGGGGACATCGCGCCGCTCGCCGACTACGCGGCCGTCTGCCGGCGTCACGACGCGCTGCTGCTGGTGGACGAGGCGCACGCCGTGGGGATCTACGGACCGGGCGGCAGCGGGCTCGTCCGGGACTGCGGCGTCGACGACGATGTGCTCGTGTCGATCAACACCGCCGGCAAGGCGCTGGGCGTGGCCGGCGCGTTCGTGGCGGGCCCGGCCTGGGCTGTCGACTACCTGCAGCAGCGGGCGCGGCCGTTCGTGTTCTCGACCGCGCCCCCGCCTGCCCTCGCCGCGGCGCTCGACGCGGCGCTCGACGTGCTGGCGGCCGAGCCCGAGCGCCGCGAGACGCTCCGCGCCCGCGTCCGCTTCCTCCGTGCGCGGCTCGAGCGGGCCGGCCTTGCGCGCGCCCCCGGCACCTCGCAGATCGTGCCGATCGTCGTGGGCGCGAACGACGCGGCGGTGGCGCTGGCGGCGGGCTTGCAGCGGCGAGGCTTCGACGTGCGCGCCATCCGGCCGCCGACCGTGCCCGCCGGTACGGCCCGCCTGCGGGTCGCGGTGAACGCGCAGCTTTCCGAGGATGACCTCGAGCGGTTCGTCGCCGCCCTCGGGCAGGGTCTGAAGGAGATCGAGCCGTGTTCCGCGGCCTGTTCGTGACCGGCACCGACACGGGTGTCGGCAAGACCGTCGTCGCGGCCGCCCTGCTGCACCGCTACGGGGGAGGGGCGGCGCCGCTGCGCTACTGGAAGCCGATCCAGACCGGCACGCGGCTGGACGACGACACGGCCGAGGTGCGGCGGCTCAGCGCGGGCGTCGGGGTCGAGATCGTCGACGAGGGCGTGCGGCTGGCAGAGCCCGTGTCGCCGCACCTGGCCGCCGCGCTGGCCGGCACCGAGATCGACCTGGCTCCGCTCGTCGCTCGCCGCACCGCCGGCCCGCCCGCCGGGGCCTGGATCGTCGAGGGCGCCGGCGGCGTCCTCGTGCCGATCAACCGGTCGAGCCTGATGGTCGACCTGCTGGGCGCACTGGGGCTGGCCGCGCTGGTCGTGGCGCGCAGCTCGCTGGGAACGATCAATCACACCCTGCTCACGCTGGCCTGCCTGCGCGGCCGGTCGGTGCCGGTGGCGGGCGTGGTGATGGTCGGCGAGCCGGACCGGCACAACCGGGCCGCCATCGAGGACTACGGACGAGTCGTCGTCGTGGGCGAGATGCCGCGCTTCGAGCCCGTGTCGGCGGCTGTCCTGGCGGGCTGGGCTCCGCGCGGGCTCGATCCGGAGGCGCGGCTCGCGGAGTGGCTGCAATGACCTCGCGCGAGAACCTCGCGGCGCGCGACCAGGCGTGCCTGTGGCATCCGTACACGCAGATGCTGAACGAGCCGCCGCCCCTGGAGGTGGTGCGCGGCGCGGGCGTGTACCTCTACACCGCCGACGGGCGGCGGGTCCTCGACGGCGTCTCGTCGTGGTGGGTCAACGTTCACGGCCACGCCCATCCGGTGCTGAACGCGGCGCTGGCCCGGCAGGCGGCCGAGCTCGAGCACGTCATCTTCGCCGGCTGCACGCACCCGCCGGCGGTGGTGCTGGCCGAGCGGCTGGTGGCGCTGCTGCCCGGCGGACTCACGCGCGTCTTCTACTCCGACAACGGCTCGACGGCGGTCGAGGTGGCGCTCAAGCTGGCCTGGCAGTACTGGCAGAACCGGGGCGAGCCGGCGCGGCGGACGTTCGTCGCGCTCGATCACGCCTATCACGGCGACACGGTCGGCGCGATGTCGGTGAGCGCCGCCTCCAGCTTCACCGCGCCGTTCGAGCCGCTGCTGTTTCCGGTGGTGCGGGTCGACGACCCCTACTGCTACCGCTGCCCGGTCGGGCTCGACCGGAAGCGCTGCCGGATCGACTGCCTGACGGGCCTGGAGGCGCGTCTCGCGGAGCTCGGGTCGCGGGCGGCCGGCGTGCTCGTCGAGCCCATGCTGCAGGGCGTCGGCGGCATGATCGTGTGGCCGCGGGAGTTCCTGGCCGGCGTCCGTTCGCTCTGCGATCGGTACGGCACGCTCATGATCGCCGACGAGGTGCTGACGGGCTTCGGGCGGACCGGCCGCATGTTCGCCTGCGAGCACGCGCGGGTCGCACCCGACATCATCTGCCTGTCCAAGGGGCTGACCGCGGGCTACCTGCCGCTCGCGGCAACCGTCGCCAGCGAAGCGATCTACGAGGCGTTCCTGAGCGAGGACCGCCGCCAGGCGTTCTTCCACGGGCATTCCTACACGGCCAACCCGCTGGCCTGCGCCGTCGGCGTGGCCAGCCTCGACCTGTTCCGGGACGAGCGCGTGCTCGAGCGCATCGGGAGGCTCGAGGCGCAGTTGCGCGCCGGGCTCGAGCCGCTGCGGAGCCTCCCCCACGTGGGCGACGTCCGCGTCATCGGGGGCGTCGGGGCGGTCGAGCTGACGGCAGATGGCGAGACCGAAGCGGACGGCGCGGACGGCGGCTACTTCGATCGCATCGGGCCGCGGCTGGCCGACGCGTTCCTGCGGCGGGGCCTGTTGCTGCGGCCGCTCGGCAACGTGCTCTACTTCATGCCGCCCTACGTCATCTCCGACGCGGAGGCGGGCTGGGCGCTGGACACGATCGGCACGGTGCTCGGCGATCTGGACGCGCTCCAAACTTAGACGGGGCTGTGCCCCGAACCCCCGGCGTCCGCTTGCGGGGACCCCTGCGCCCCGCGCCGCTCCCGCCGAGGCGCGCTGTGCGCGCCTTGGGACCACGCGCGGTCGCTCTCGTGGTCCCGGTCCTGGCCGGACAAGGCAGCCAAACGCGCCGACCGGGCTCGGGCGCCAAAGCACCGCGGCCTGGCGCCCGAGCGGCACTGCAGGATTGCTGCGCCGTGCTACGGCGCCGTCTCCGGTTCGGTCTCCCAGGCCAGATACGTCTCCTCCGGCAGGAAGTACATGTGCACCGTGTAGCGTCCCTTCATCGACATCGGGCTTCCGAAGTGCAGCACGTGGGCGTTGTCGATGGGCGGGATGGGCAGGTAGTGCAGGGGCATCGCCGGCCAGGAGACGCCGTTCGCCAGATCCTCCTGTCCCAGGACGTACTCGATGAAGATGAGCTTGCCGGCCGCCTCCCCGTAGATGACGCCGTCGTCCCCGGGCGAGTCGGGCAGCCGGCCGCCCGGCTTGGTGAGATCGGTGTAATGCCGCCCCATGCCGGGGCAGAAGTCGTCCGGATACTGCTCGCACGCGTACATCGTGAAACGGTCGGGCAACGCCTCGAGGGGCGGCAGCTCGCCGGACGGCAGCCCGTGCCCGACGGCCGGCAGGAAGTGCCAGAGCAGCAGGTACTGGTGGTCGCCCGACGTCTCGTCGGGGACGAAGTCGGCCGTGAAGGCGCGCGCGGCCGGGAAATCCAGCTCGCGCAGCGTCAACCCGTGGAAGCTGCGGCCGGCCGTCAGATCCGCCTGGCGCAGCAGGTAGCCGGCGGAGACCACGCGGCCGCCCTCGACGCCGTACACGAGGCCGTCCGTCCGCGTCTCGATGGGCTCGCTGGCCCATACGCCGGGGCCGTCGTAGCCGTGGTAGTGACTGCCGTCGTCCTTCCGGGACGTCCGCCGGCCGCCGGCGGCGTAGAACGTGCCGCGGCCGGCGATCTCGCCGGCCGACTGGTACTCCGCCGGCAGGTCCGTCACCAGCGGCAGCGCGGCCGCCGCGGCCGCGCTGCCGGCGGCAGATGTCTGCGCGGCGGCGGATTCGGGCGCGGCGGCGACGCACAGCAGGACCGCCGCGGCAACGGCGAGCGCCGCGGCCCGGCGGTGGGACAGATGCAGGTGAACCGTGTTCACGACGTGACCTCCTTGTCCTGGTACTCCGAATGCGGGGACGCCGTCCCGGCTCCGCGCGGCTGCACCGCGTGCAACCCCAGACGCGCCAGCAACGCGAAGTCGTCGCCGGCGTCGGTGTTGGGGGTCGTCAGGAGACGGTCGCCCAGAAAGATCGAGTTCGCGCCCGCCAGGAAGCAGAACGCCTGCAGGGTGTCGCTCATCTGCAGGCGGCCGGCGCTGAGCCTGATTCTGGCCTGCGGCATGAGAATGCGGGCCGTGGCGACGACCCGCACGAGGTCGTCCCAGGGCAGCGGCGGCCGCTCGGCGAGCGGGGTGCCCTCGACGGCGACGAGCGCGTTGATCGGCACGCTCTCGGGCGGCGGCGTCTGGCGCGCCAGCTCCCAGAGCAGGTCGATGCGGTCGTCGTGGCCCTCGCCCATGCCCAGGATGCCGCCGCAGCAGACTCTCAGACCGGCTTCCCGGACCGCTTCCAGCGTTCGCAGGCGGTCGTCGTAGCAGCGCGTGGTCACGATGCGCGGGTAGAACGCCCGCCCCGTGTCCAGATTGTGGTTGTAGTAGTCGAGCCCGGCCGCGCGCAGCCGGACGGCCTGCGGGCCGCTGAGCATGCCGAGCGTGACGCAGGTTTCGAGCCCGGCGTCCTTGACCGCGCCGACCATGGCCAGGATGCGCTCGAACTCGGGCCCGTCGCGCGCCTCGCGCCAGGCCGCGCCGAGGCAGAAGCGGTCGGCCCCGCGCGCCCGGGCCGACCGGGCGGCGTCCGCGACGGCCTCGACCGTCATGAGCGGCGCGGGCTCCACGCCGGTGCGGTAGTGCGCCGACTGCGGACAGTACGCGCAGTTCTCAGCGCAGCCCCCCGTCTTCACGCTCAGCAGCGACGCGCACTGCACCTCCGCCGGGTCGTGGGCCCGGCGGTGGACCGCGGCGGCCTCGAACACCAGCTCGAGCAGGCCGCGGCGGTAGACTGCCTCCACGTCGTTCCGGTGCAGGGCGGCGGGCGGGCTGGCGCAAGGCGCTTGTGACACGGGGTGACTAGCGTAGCACGGGCGCCGACGGCGGCGGTCTGCTACCCTCGCGCCTGGCGATGGCCGATCTCAGGAAGGTGTATGTCGCGCGCGGTCCGGGCGACGCGCATCTGCTGCGGGGGCTGCTCGAGTCCGAGGGCATCCGCGTCGTCGTCCGGGGCGACGATTTCGTGCCGCTCCAGGGCGGGAGTCTGTTTCACGTGGAGACGCGGCCCTCGATCTGGGTGCTCGACGACGCGGACCTGCCCAGGGCGCTGGCGATCGTGAACGACTATCAGGCCGGGACGGGCACCGGCGGGGGGACGCCGGAAGGCGGGGACGGCGACTGGACCTGTCCGTCCTGCGGCGAACGTCTCGAGGCCCAGTTCAGCGACTGCTGGCAGTGCGGCGCCGCCCGCCGGTAGGGTCCGCGCCGCAGAACGGCGCGGACCCCTGGTGCGCTGGTGGGCGGCAAGCTACTGCGGCTCGAGGCGCGCCTCGTAGGTCACCTTGCTGCGGGCGACGATGAGCACGTCGAGCTCGAGCGGCCGGAAGCCGGGGTGCCGAATCTCCACCCGGTGCGCTCCTTCCGGCAGCCGCAGGCGCTGGAAGACGCCGTCGAAGTGGTCGACGAGGCCGACGTAGAAGCCGTCCACGTACACTTCCGCCTCCCGCGGCTTGACCTTGAGGCGCAGATAGCCCGTGTAGGGATCCTCGTAGTCCAGGTGGTACGGCGCATTGTAGGGCCAGTACGG
>CBDAUL010000002.1:0-380037 GCA_965200475.1 Vicinamibacterales bacterium | reverse complement strand
GACGTGGCGCGGGCCTACGCGCTGTCCGACGCGCTGGTGCGCCACCTGCTGGAACGCTACGGGCCGTACGCGCCGGCGCGCATCCTGTCCGTCATGGCCCGGGGCGCCCCGTTCGAGATCGCCCTGTACGCCGCCACCGGCGCCTCGGTCGACGCGCTCGTGGCCGGCTTCTGGGCGCGCCACGACGTCTGGAAGTCCTGGGTCAGCTTCGCCGGCCAGCCGTTCGTCCAGTGGTCCGTCATCACGCTGCTGGCGCTGGCCGCCATCTGGCGCCACCGGCGCCGGCGCCGCGAGCGCCGGCTGCAATGGGAGCTGGAGGAGCGTGCCGAGGAGCAGGCCTGGGAAGAGCACCGCCGCCGCTACCGGATCCACTAGGCTAGGAGATCGTCAGCAGCGTATAGCCGGCGATGACGGTGCCCAGCAGGGCCGCGCTGTAGCAGACGACGGCGATCGGCGTGCGGCGGTCGCCGTGCACCTGCAAGAGGTCGCAGACCGTGTACAGGAAGCGGTGCGCCGCGTGGAACAGCGGCAGGAAGATCAGCACGAAGAGATAGAGCCGCGTGACGGGATGCGTGACGAGGCCGTGCAGCGACTCGTAGCTGGGCGCCTCGAACCACCCCAGCGGAAACGCCAGGCCGAAGAGGAGAATGTGCACCGGCAGCAGCAGCGCCGACACCATGCCCCCGCCCCCGAACAGGAACCACAGCAGCGGCGTCATCCCCTTCCTTGCCATGTCCCTCAGCCCCTCAGCACGAAAAAGGCGACGACCAGCGACGCGACCGCCCACGCCGCGAAGTGCAGGGCCGCGATGGCGCCGTCGGGGACGCGCTCGCCGCCCAGCCGCACCACCACCGTCTGCGGCACCAGATTGAACCAGGTCACGGCGTGGTAGAGCACGGCCGCGAACGCCAGCAGGCTGAAGGCGATGTACGCGGAGCCCTCCAGCCGCGCCATGAACGCGGCGTACGGCGCGGGACCGCGGCCCACCGCCTGCACCAGCTCCAGCGTCAGCACGGTGAACAGGCCCACGAAGACGCACGTCAGCTCGCGCGCGATGAAGCGGAAGTACGCACCGTTCTCCAGCCACCACCCGAACGGCATCGGGCGGCGGTAGAGCTTGAGATCGACGGTCGGGGCCTGGGACGGGTTGCTCACTTCGCACCCCACGGCAGCAGCATGGACTTCATCCAGTCCTGCGCGGTCGCCATCTTGTAGAGCTGGATGGCGCCCGCCGGATCGACGTTCTTGGGACACACCTTCGTGCACTCGCCGACGAAGGTGCAGCCCCACATGCCCTCGTGCTCGTTCAGCACGTCCTGCCGCTCCTCCGCGCCCGCGTCCCGCGAGTCGAGGTTGTAGCGCTGCGCGAGCGCGATGGCGGCCGGCCCGGTGAACTCCGACTCGAGCCCCACCACGGGGCAGGCCGAGTAGCACAGCATGCAGTTGATGCACATGCTGAACTGCTTGTAGGCGTCGAGCTCGGCCGGCGACTGGCGGTACTCGGCCACCTCCGTGGCCTCCACGTCGTCGCGGATGATCCACGGCTTGACGCTCGAGAGCTTGCCCAGGAAGCTGGTGATGTCGACCACCAGGTCCCGGATGACGGGGAAGAACTGCAGCGGCTCGATGCGCACGGGCTCGGACGGCCGGTAGTCGGTCAGCGGCACCGCGCAGGTCAGCTTGGGCACGCCGTTGACCATCATGCCGCAACTGCCGCAGACGCCCATCCGGCACGACCAGCGGAAGGTCAGCGAGCCGTCGATCTCGTTCTTGACGTGGTTCAGCGCGTCGAGGAGCACCCAGTCCTTGTTGTACGGCACGTCGTACGACTGGAACGTCGGCTCCGACTGCTCCTCGGGCCGATACCGCGCAACCGTCAGCTTGATTGTCTCCGCCATGTCGCTACCTTCCGTAGACGCGGGCGCCGGGCGGCCAGCGCGTGATGGTCACCGGCAGATACGCGATGCGCGCCGAGCCGTCCGCCTCGCGGTAGGCGAGGGAATGCGACAGGTAGCGCTCGTCGTTCCGCTCGGGAAAGTCGCTCCGCTGGTGGGCGCCGCGCGATTCGGTCCGCTCGAGGGCCGACCGCAGGATGACCTCCGCGAGGTCGAGCATGTACTCGAGCTCGAGCGCCGAGACGAGCTCGGTGTTGAACGTCGCGCTCCGATCGTCGAGCTTCAGGTTGCGCGCGTGCTGGCGCAGGCGGCCCATCGTCTCGGTGCCCTGCTCGAGCCCGGCGCCGGTGCGGTAGATGCCCGCGCTCTCCTCCATGGCCGCCTGCATCTCGGCCCGCAGGCCGGCGATGCGCTCCGTGCCGTTGGACTCGAGCAGGGCCCGCAGCCGCCGCTCCTCGTCGCGCACCTGCGCGCTCACGGCCCCGCCCGCGGCCTCCGCCCGGTCCGTGTACTCGGCGGCGACCCGGCCCGCGCGGGCGCCGAACACGAGGCACTCGGTCAGCGAGTTCGAGCCCAGGCGGTTGGCGCCGTTGAGGCTCACGCACGCCACCTCCCCGGCCGCGTACAGGCCGGCGATGGGCGTCGCCCCGTTGATGTCCGTGTGCACGCCGCCCATCATGTAGTGGACCACCGGCCGGACGGGAATCAGCTCGCGGACCGGATCGATGTTGGCGTACTTCAGGCACAGCTCCCGCACGAAGGGCAGGCGCTTGTCGATGACCTGCTCGCCGATCTGGCGGATGTCGAGATTGACGTAGGCGCCGTACGGCCCCTCGAGCGTGCGGCCCCTCTCGAGCTCCTTGACGAACGCCTGCGACAGGCGATCGCGCGGCCCGAGCTCCATCGACCGCAACACCGGCTTCGGCTCCGGCTTGCCGAGGTCGTAGTCCTGCAGGTACCGGTAGCCGTCCTTGTTCACCAGCCACCCGCCCTCGGCCCGCGCGGCCTCGGTGATGAGGATGCCCGTCTGCGGGAGTCCCGTGGGGTGGTACTGGACGAACTCCATGTCCTTGAGCGGCGCGCCCGCACGATAGGCGAGCGCCATCCCGTCGCCGTTCTTGATGTTCGCGTTGGTGGTGAACGGGAAGATCTTGCCGCAGCCGCCGGTGCACAGGATGACGGCCCGGGCGACGATGCTGTGGACCCGGCCGGTGGCGATCTCGATGGCGACCACGCCCAGGCAGCGCCCGTCGTCGACCAGCAGCTTCGTGACGAACCACTCGTCGTAGCGCTTGACGCTCTTGTACTTGAGCGACGTCTGGAACAGCGTGTGCAGCATGTGGAAGCCGGTCTTGTCGGCGGCGAACCAGGTCCGCTTCACCTTCATGCCGCCGAACGGCCGCACGGCCACGGTGCCGTCCGGCTCCCGGCTCCACGGGCAGCCCCAGTGCTCGAGCTGCACCATCTCGCGCGGCGCTTCCTCGACGAACGCCTCGACGACATCCTGATCGCACAGCCAGTCGGCCCCGGAAATGGTGTCGTAGGCGTGCGCGTCCGTGGTGTCCTCAGGCTTGATGACCGCCGCGGCGCCGCCCTCGGCCGCCACCGTGTGGCTGCGCATCGGGTACACTTTCGACACCACGGCGATGTCCAGGTCCGGTCTGGCCTCGGCCGCGGCGATGCTCGCGCGCAGCCCGGCGCCGCCGCCGCCGACAATCAACAGGTCGCAAGAGAACTCAGCCATTCGCTCTTCTGTAGGGCGCGCCTGCCCGCGGGCGCGACAGTGCGACAGGATAATCCACGCGGCTCCCTTGAGCAAGGCGGCGGTCAGGAGTCGCCGAAGCGGGACGGCGCCATCATCTCGAGCGCGGGATCGTCCTTCCCGTCGAGCACCAGGTCGGCCACCAGCGCGGCCGTCAGCGGCGCGAGGAGGATGCCGTTGCGGTAGTGGCCGGTGGCGTACACCAGCCCGGGCAGACGGGTCGACGGTCCGACGACCGGCAGCTCGTCCGGCGTGGCCGGCCGCAAGCCGACGCGCGCCTCCCGGAACCACGCCTCGCCCACGCCCGGGATGATGGCCTGCGCCGTTTCCAGGAGCTGCCGCACCCCGGTCACCGTGACCCGCTCCTCGAAGCCGACGTCCTCGATCGTCGCGCCGGCCAGCACCGTGCCGTCCGTCCACGGCACCAGGTAGCAGTGCGCCGCCCAGACCACGCGCGAGAGCGCCCGCGCCGGCCAGCCGAGGTGCAGCAACTGGCCGCGGACCGGCCGCACCGGAATCGTCTCGCCGCCGTCCACCTCGACCTGGCCGGTCCAGCTCCCGGCCGCCAGCACCACCCGCTCGCAGGCGATCACGTCGCCCCCCGTCTCGACGCTCAGGTCGCCGCCCCGCCGCGACACCCGCGCCACCGCGGTCGCCGTGACGAACGTCACGCCGTGGGCGGCGGCCGCGCGTTGCAGGGCGCCGGCCAGGTCGGTCGCGCCGACGAACCCGTGCGGATGCACCAGCAGGCCGCCGGCGATGTGCTCCGCGAGCCGGGGCTCGGCCTCGCGCAGGGCCGCCCCCGCGAGCATCTCGACCGGGACCCCGCTTGCGCCGTACGCGCGCCCCTTGGCCTGCAGCCGGGCGAACGACGCCGCGCCGTCCGCCACCTCCAGCGTGCCGCTGCGCACGTACTGCACCGCGGCGCCCGAATCCTCGACGACGCGGGCGACGAACTCGTCGTAGAGCGCCAGGCTGCGCGCGCCGAGCTCGACCAGCGGGCGCTCGTGCGCCTCGAGATACGGCGCCAGCACGCCGGCCGACGCCTGGGTGGCCCCCTGCCCCACCTCGCGCCGATCGATCACCTGCACGCGGGCGCCGCGGCGCGCCAGCTCGTAGGCCACCGCGCAGCCGATGATGCCCGCGCCGACGACGACCACCTGGGATGTCCGCGCCATGTCGTCAGGTCATGGCAGCCAGCGCGCGACGGCGATGCACAGGCTCGGCAGGCCGTAGAACAGCAGCGCCACCCAGAGAACCGTCAGCTTGCGCGACCGCAGGGCCAGCCGCGTGACCCCGCGGGCCACGTCGAGCGGCACCCGCCGGATCCCCCGCACCGGATAGATGATGGCCAGCCCGCTGAGGTTGAAGAGCAGGTGCACGAGGGCAATCTGGAGGCCCTCGGCGGCGTGCGGACCGGAGACGGCCAGCGCCGCGAGCAGCGCCGTGACGGTGGTCCCGAGGTTCGCGCCGATGGTGACCGGGAAGGCCTGCTCCAGCCGCAGCAGCCCGGCGCCGCCGAGCGGCACGAGCACGGACGTCGTGATCGAGCTCGACTGCACCATCGCCGTCACCGCCGCGCCGATGAGCATCGCGAGCACGGCGCTGCGCCCGAGGGCGTCGTTCACCGTGCTCTCGACGCGCGTGTGGAGCGCGGTGCGCAGCACCTTCACGAGCAGGAACAGGGCGAAGAAGATGAACAGCCCGCTGACCGCGATGAGGAACACCGCCTGCCCCTGCGGCGCCGCGAGGACGGCCCCGGCCAGCGCCACGAACGGCGCGAATCCCGCGCTCAGCGCGGCATCGAGCGGACTCTCGTACGCCACCCCGCCGACGCCGCCCAGCGTCCCGGCCAGCCACACGGCCGTCTGGCGGAGATAGCCCGTCGCCAGCTCGAACGGCAGCAAGATGAGCACGCTGAAGTAGTTGAAGGCGTCGTGGCAGATGGCGACCGGGAACGCCCGCTCGAACTCGTCCCGGCGTCCCAGGTGGGCGAGCGAGACGACCGTCGCGGTCACCGTCGTGCCGATGTTGGCGCCCATCACCATCGGGATGGCGTTGGCGAGCGGCAGGGGATGCTCGGGCGCCGCCACCAGCGCCACGATCATCGAGGTGGTCACCGACGAGCTCTGGACCAGCGTGGTAGCCAGCAGGCCGACCAGCAGGCCGACGAACGGATTCTCGGTGGCCGCGAAGAAGCTGCCGATGAGGTCCTCGCCGAGCAGCCTGAAGCCGGAGCCCAGCCCCTTGACGCCGATCAGAAACACGAACAGCAGCAGCAGCGCCGTGGCAACGCGGGGGAGCAGCGTGGGCGTGGGGCCCTCGGAACGTGGCGCTGGGGTGGGCAAGCGCGTCCATTATATGCGAGCGGAACGCCCCGCATCCGCGGTCCGGAACCCGCGCGGCGCCGTGCTATAGTTCGGCCGTGCGGCAGGATGAGATCACCGCGGCGGTGCTCTCACGACAGGAGGTCTCGCGCTACCTCCGGGGCGGCGGGGGCGAATCGGCCCGGCAGGCGGCGCAGCGCGTGCACGGCTACCTGCACGAGCTGCGGACCACCCAGCGCTACCGGATGTACCGCGCCCTGCAGCATCCGCTCTATCCCATTCTCCGCAAGATCGACCGCCGCCAGGAGCACGTCGAGCGCGCGCAGGCCGCGGTCGGCGCCGGCCGGCGCGTCATCTACGCCTCGAACCACAGGAGCCATCTCGACTATCTCGTCCAGCCGATCGTCCTCGACGACCACCGCGTGCGGCCGCCGGTGATCGCCGCCGGCATCAACCTGTTCGGCGGCCCCCTCGGCTGCCTCCACCGGCACGTGACCGGCGCCATCCCCATCCGCCGCGAGATGCGGGATCCGGCCTATCTGGCCACCCTCAAGGCGTACGTCTCCGAGGTGCTGCAGCGCCACGATCTGTTCCTGTACCCGGAGGGCGGGCGCAGCTACAGCGGGGAGCTCAAGCCGTTCAAGACCGGCCTGCTGCACGCGGCCGCGCAGGCGCGCCGCGAGGACGCCGTCGTCGTGCCCGTCGCCGTCGCCTACGACTTCGTCCTCGAGGACGCCGTGCTGGCGCGCCAGCGGGTCAAGCGCCGCCAGCGGCCGTTCGCGCTCGAGGTGGCCGAGATGGCCCGCTGCGCCGTTGGCTATCAGAGCCGGGCCGTCGTGAGCTTCGGCGCGCCGATTCTGCTCGGCGCCTACGACCCGGACTGCCGGCGCTCGATGGTGCAGCTCGCCCGGCGCCTGCGGTCGGAGATAGGGCGGCTCGGCAAGGTGCTGCCGGCGGCGGTGACGGCGGCCGCGATGCGCCCCTCGCTGGGCCGGCGCGAGCTCGAGGAGCGCATCGACCAACTGCTCGAGATCCTGCGCCTGGCCGGCGCCAACCTCGACGTGCGCAGCGGCCGCGAGGCGCTCGACGCCGCGGCCGAGCCGCTGGCGACGCGCGGCATCATCGTCATCCAGGGCAGCCGCTACCGCATCCGGCAGCGCGGCGTGCTCCGCTACTACGGCCGCAGCATCCGCCATCTGTTGCACGATCGCGGGGGCTCCGCGCTGACGCACTGAGCGGCTGGCGCCCGATGCGGGACGCGTTGTCGCGGGCCTTCTTCCTGGCACTCGCGCGCAGCCCCCTGCTCAAGGCCGGCGCCTCGCGCTACGGCATGCGGGGCCCCGACGGCTTCGCCCGCCGCTTCGTCGGCGGCGAGACCCTCAACGAGGCGATGGACGTCGTGCGCGAGCTCGACCGCCAGGGGTTCACCCACACGCTGAACTACCTGGGCGAGCACGTGGCCTCCGCGGAGGTGGCGCGCGGCGCTGCCGAGGACTACCTGGAGATCATCGAGCGCGTGGGCGCCGCCGGCCTGCCCTGCAAGATCTCGGTGAAGCTCTCGCAGATCGGCCTGGAGCTCGACCGCGCGCTGTGCGCCGACAACCTGCGCCGGATTCTGGGCGCGGCAGCCGCGCGGGACGGGTTCGTCCGCATCGACATGGAGGGCTCGGCGACCGTCGACGCCACGCTGGACATCTTCGAAACGGTCTGGAACGAGGGCCTGCGCAACGTCGGCGTCGTGCTGCAGGCCTACCTCCACCGCACGGAGGCCGACCTGCGGCGGGTCGTGGCGCTGGGCGCCCGCGTGCGTCTCTGCAAGGGCGCGTACAAGGAGCCCTCCGCGGTCGCCTACCAGGATCGGGCGGACGTCGACGACGCGTTCCTGCGCCTGATACCCGTGCTGCTGGCCGAGGGCAACGCGCCCGCCATCGCGACGCACGACCGGCGGGCAATCGACGCGGCCTGCCGCTTCGCCGCGGAGCGCGGCATCGGACCCGACCGGTTCGAGTTCCAGATGCTCTTCGGCGTGCGCCGGAACCTGCAGGCCGAGCTGCGCGACCGGGGCTACCCGGTGCGCGTCTACGTCCCGTTCGGCCGCCAGTGGTTCCCCTACTTCATGCGGCGCCTGGCCGAGCGGCCGGCCAACGTCGCCTTCGTCGTCCGCAGCCTCCTGCGCGAGCAGGCCGGCGACCCGCCCTTCAATCCACCCAGTCGGCGATGAAGATGTTCGTGTCGCCCTCGGCCGCCGCGTCGCGGTTCGAGGCGAAGACGAGCTTCGTCCCGTCGGGCGAGAACATGGGGAAGCCGTCGAACACGTCGGTGAACGTGATCTGCTCGAGGCCGGTGCCGTCGAGGTTGACCATGAACAGATCGAAGTTGCGGCCGCGCGGGTCGTGCAGGTTCGACGAGAAGATGATGCGCTCGCCGTCGGGATGCCAGTAGGGCGCGAAGCTGGCCCCGCCGAAGTCGGTCACCTGCCGCAGGTTGCTCCCGTCGGCGTCCATGACGAAGACCTCCACCCCGCTCGGGCGCCAGAGGCCCTGGTCGAGCAGCCGCTTGTAGTCGTCGTACTCCTCGCCGTCGGCGATCTCCCGGCCGCGGAAGATGATCCGCGAGCCGTCGGGCGAGAAGAACGCCCCGCCGTCCGGCCCCCGCCGGTGCGTCAGCCGGCGCACGTCCGAGCCGTCGCCGTTCATCGAGTAGATCTCCATGTCGCCGTCGCGCACGCTCGTGAATACGATGCGCCCGTCCGGCCCGACGGTCGCCTCGGCATCGTAGCCGGGCGCGTCCGTCAGCCGCGTGAGCCCGCCGCCGTCCGGGTTCGCGCGGAAGATGTCGAACGTGTCGTAGATGGCCCAGACGTAGCCCATCCGGAAGCTCGGCGGCGGCGGGCAGGCGGCGCCGCCGAGGTGGGTCGACGCGTAGAGGATCGAGTCGCCGCCGGGATAGAAGTAGCCGCACGTGGTGCGGCCGTCGCCGGTGCTCACCATCTGCTGGTTCGAGCCGTCGAGGTCCATGCGGAAGATCTGGTCGCACGGCACGCCCTCGCGCGTCGACTGGAAGATGATCTGCGAGCCGTCGAACGAGAAGTAGGCCTCGGCGTTCTCGCCCCCGAAGGTGAGCTGGCGGACGTTGGCCAGGTGGACCTCGCCTCCCGCCGCATCCGACTCGTGCTCCTGGGCGACCGTGCCCCCCGCGGCCAGCGGCGCGAGCAGCAGCGACAGCGCGATCAGCGTCCTGCGGACGCGGCGGCGGTTCGACATCGGTTCAATCCTCCCTGTCGTGCGAGCCTGAGCCAGGCGCTATTGTCGCCCGACCAGCTCCAGCAATCCAAGCGTGAGCCAGGGCACGTAGGTGATCACGAGCACGCCGATCCCGAGGATCACCAGCAGCGGCACCGACGCCCGGTAGACCTGCAGCAGCGGCCGGTCGAAGCGGTAGGACGCCAGGAACAGGTTGAGCCCGACCGGCGGCGTGAGGTACCCGAGCTCCAGGTTCGCGATGAAGATGATGCCCAGATGGACGGGATCGATGCCGTAGGCGGCCCCGATCGCGCTGATGAGCGGCACCACGACGACGATGGCCGAGAAGATGTCCATCAGGCAGCCCACGATGAGCAGGAACACGTTGAGCGCCAGCAGGAACACCAGCGGCGACTCGATGCGCGCCTGCGTCCACTCGAGCAGCCGGAACGGGATGTCGACGTCGACCATGTAGGCGGTGAAGCCCTTGGCGACCGCCAGGATGATCAGCACGCCGCCAATGAGCACGACGCACTCCCGGAACGCCTGCTGCAGGCCGGCGCGCAGCCGGAAGTCGCGGTGGACGGCGCCGGTGACGACGGCCGCGTACAGCGCGGACAGCGCGGCGGTCTCCACCAGCGTCGCGCGGCCGCTGAGCAGCGCGCCGAGGACGACCAGCGGCAGCGCCAGCTCCCACTTGGCCGCCCACAGCGCGCGGCGGGTCTCCGCCCCGTCGAACGCGCGGCGGCCCGCGCCGGTCAGCAGGCCCTCGCGCATGCCCCAGGCCGCCACCAGCGCGATGAGCAGCACGCCGGGCAGGATGCCGCCGATGAACAGGTTCTCGGGCGCGGTCTGCGCGACGATGGCGTACAGGATGAGCGGCATCGCCGGCGGCAGCAGCAGCCCCAGCGAGCCGGACGCCGTCAGCAGGCCGACCGAGAACCGGTCGCGGTAGCCGTCCTTCAGCAGGGCCGGCAGGAGCAGCCCGCCGAGGGCCAGGATGGTGACGCCCGAGCCGCCGGTGAAGATGGTGAAGAAGGCGCAGACGACGGCGCAGACGATGGCCGTCCCGCCCGGCAGCCAGCCGACCAGGCCCCGGAACACCCGCAGCAGGCGCTCGGACGACTGCCCCTGCGCCAGGATGAAGCCGGTCAGCGTGAAGAGCGGTATCGACGGCAGGTGCGGCTCGGTCGCCAGGTCGTAGGCGTAGAGCGGCACGGCCGCCGGATCGAACGCGTCGACCATGTAGAGGAACACCGCCGCGCCGGCGAGCACCGTGAAGATCGGCGCCCCGGCCAGCGCCGCCAGCACGACCAGCACGACCCAGGGCCACCCCGCGCCGCCGGCCAGCAGGCACGATCCGTCCTCGCCCGCGGCGCACGCCGCGCCCGTCCCGCTCAGCCACACGCCGGCCAGCAGGCCGGCCGCCGCGACCGCCCGGGCGCCCCAGCCCCCGGCCCGCCACGCCAAGCGCACGGCGACGACGCCGAAGGCAAGCGGCAGCACGAGCTGGAACACCCACGAGGGAATCCCGAGCGCGATGTCGCCGCCGATCTCCATCTCGATGGCCACGACGTCGATGGCCGACCACGCCAGCAGCGCCGTGACGGCAGCGCCGACCGTGGCCGCGAACGCCTGCGCCGCCCGCCGCGCCGCGCCCTCGGGAATGAACGTCGCCGTCGCGAGGGCGATCAGCTTGTCCTGCCGCGCCGCGATGCCGGCGCCCAGGAAGGCGACCCACAGCGTGAGGTGCTGGACGAAGGGAATGGAGCCCGGAATGCCGCCCGTCAGCAGCGGCCGCACGACGATCTCGGCCAGCGGCAGCAGGGCCATCAGCGCCAGCGCCAGCCCGGCGCCCCACTCTTCCGTCAGGTGCAGGCCGCCGAGGACCCGCCGCAGGGGCGCGGCGCCGCCTTGGGGAGATCGGCTCATGGGAGAGGTCTGCTCATCCAGTCGGACGCGTGGCAGTCAACGGGGTCACCGCAGGGCCGCAGGTGCCGGCGTGATCCGCGATCTGAACCCGGACAGGCCGTACAGGCTGCCCTTCGGGCTCCATGTTACTCCGTCAGCCATCGTCCTCGACACGCACGCGGTCGTGAAGACGTTGACCGCAGCCGGCGTGGCCCCATCCCTTCCGGTGGCCGTCCGCGGTGAGGGATCTCTGTGGCGGAGAGCTCCATGCGCCGACCCCGGGGGCCAGCCGTGGCGACCACTCTCACCGCGACGCGTCGATGACGCGGACATGGCCGGCTGCGGCGTACTTGAGGATGGCGCCGTCGGCCGTGACGAGCGGCGCGCCGCAATAGCGGGCAGTAGCAACGATGAAGCGATCGGCCGGGTCGGCTTGGAACCTGCCCGGGAGGCGCACGCTGTCTATCGCGATGGCCGGCTCGATGGGTATCAGATGGACGCCGGGCAGGTCGAGCGCAGTGTCGATCCAGACCGCGGCGTCACATCCCAGGCGCAGACGCCCCTTTTCCGCCAGCAGGACGATTTCCCAGGGCGTGATGGCCGAGACGGCGATGCCGTCCGTGCTTTCCGCCTCTTCGATGGTGGTACGGGCGGTACGTCCAAGGCGGGCGTCGCCGTCGACCACCCAGATCAGCACGTGCGTATCGACGACGATCACCGCGCCGCGTTCCAGTCCGACGGATCGGCTGCCGGCCCGAAGGGGTCGTCATAGTGCAGTACCGAGCCCCGCATCGCCCCGACGAGCGATGGACGCGCGCCGGGCGCGGGGGCCGGCGACAACACAGCGACCGGTCGGCCGCGGTTGGTAATCGTCACCGGTTCTCCGTCCTTTCCCATTTGCCTGATGACGCGGAGACACGTCGCCTTGAACTCGGCCGCCCCGATGGTCTTCGCCACCTGCTACTCCACTGTGTGCCAAACGTACACCTGAAGTGTACAGTATTGATGGCAAAGACCCAAGCATGGTCCCGGGCCACGCGCACCGTCGGGTCGACCGCGCCGCATGCCGAAGGCTCCAAGCCAAGGCCTCGACCTGTCCGCGAGATATGGATAACCTCAAGGCAGGGGATGGGGTGGTCTCCAGTGCGCAGCGGTCCTGACTCGGGTTCGTCAGCGGCAGCCGGCCACGTCGCTGCCGCAAGAACCGCCTTCCGGCGCGTGAACGCCTGGGTCATGAACCTGTCGCCTTGGGGCTATGCAGCGTTGATTGCGTCCGGCCTCCAGATCGGGCAGGGGGGCGGGATCGTGATCGGTCGCTGGCTGGGAGGTGCCGACCTCTGGCTCACGGATGACTGGTGCGGAATCCTGCCTGCCTGGCTGGTGGCCTTTCTCTTCGCCCGCCTCATTGCGCCGGCCGCGCTCCGCACCATGCGGCTGCACGAGCAATGGCGCCGGGAGCGCGGAGGTCGAGCGGGACGATGAAGGTGTTCACGGCGCGGGCGACGGCAGTCGGCATCGTAACCGGCGCGCTCGTCGCAGTCCTGTTCGGCCCGCTATCGGAGCACCCTGGGGTCTGGCCGTCTTGAACGCGGCGGCCATCGGCACGCTGGTCCCGCTCGTCAACTGCGCCGCGCGCCTGGGGTTGTTTCGGCCAAAGCTGCGGGACCCGGCCAGGATGCTGCGCTGGCGACCACAGCAGGGAGTCCTCATGGTGGGCGGCGTGTTCCTGTGGGTGCCGGCTCTCTTCGTGCAGTTCGCGGTCGAGTTCGACCCGGCCAGTGAAGCTGCGCTCACGTCGTTGTTCTTCGCCGCCGGATTCGGCGCCTACCTCGTTGGCGGGGTCGCGGAAACGCTGGAACGTCTCGATGACGAGAATCAGCCGCCCCCCAAGGACCTCATCGCTCCGAACGGCGAGTAGAACCCAACGCGTACCGACAGGTTGCGACCCCGTCTTGCCGCGACGCCGCTATTTCGACAATCATCTACATTGATGACTGTCGACGAAACGGATGAGGCAACCCCCGGCGTGGAGCTCGGGATACTGAAGGCCCTCGCCGACGAGAGTCGGCTGACGATCCTCGGGCTGGTGGCCCGGCGGGAGCGGAGCGTCTCCGAGCTCGCCGCGTTGCTCGCGGTCAAGGCGCCCACCGTCTCGCACCACCTTCGGACGCTGAAGGACGCCGGGCTCGTCGGCATGCGCGCGTCCGGCACCACGCACTACTACCGGCTCGACACTACGGGGCTCGCGCGGCTTCGGGCGGGGCTCCGGACGCCCGAGCGCATCGCCGCCCTCACAGCGGATGCGGCCGGCCTCGGCGCCGACGCGGCCGAGACGAAAGTGCTCGCAAACTTTCTGGAGGGCGAGCGGCTCAAGGAGATTCCCGCCAGCCTCAAGAAGCGGCAGGTCATCCTGCGCTGGCTGGTGGCGGACTTCGAGCCCGGCCGGGACTATGCCGAGAAGGAGGTCAACGAGATCATCGGGCGGCGCCATCCCGACTTCGCCACCCTGCGGCGCGAGCTCATCGTCGGCGGCCTCCTCACGCGCACGAGAGGGGTCTACCGGCGCGCCTGAGGCTCCGGGACCGGCGGAGCCTCAGTTCGCCCGCCTCTCGGCGATGTCATCGGTGCCGATGGGTTTGGAGGCGGTAGCGAACCGGGATCTCCGGCAGGTCGCTGTCGATGCCGTTGAGCTCTATGAGATCGGCGACCGCCGCCACGACCTTCTCAGTCAGCGCCTCGTGCGTCTCCGCCTCCACCGCCAACCCACCGATGTCGGTGCTTGTCGCCACCCACACGCGCGCATCGCCGTCCCAGGTCGCCCGTACGAAGATGGATGCCGTCTTCATCCCGCCCTCACTTCCCGTCCCGGCTCATTCGGCGCCCAGCATACCAAGCCGGTTCTGCACCACGGGCGCGGCTCCCAATCGAGCAGCCCCAGGAACGGCTCGACCCACGACGCGCGGGTCACGCTGGTGCCCGAGTCGCCCGCCGGCAGCCGTTCGCGACGGTGCTGGAAGCCCCACCAGAGGCTGCGGGCGTCCCCGAATGGAGCGCCATGGGACTCAACTCATCGGCCGCCGGACGACACCGTGCTACGCTTGGGGTGCAGCGTGGGCGCGGGCTTCGAGTGGGCGGGCCGGGGTTCCGATCATCAGCGCCCGCCGCGCCACGAGACGGGAACGACATGGCTGCGAACAAGGCACCGTCGTCCACTGACACGTCCGACGACCTGCGGGCGGAGTATGAACTGAAATACACCCGGAGTCGACCCAACCGGTTCGCAGCCGATACGCGTAGTACGGTGGTCGCCGTCGCCCTGGAACCCGACGTCGCCGCGGTCTTCGATACGTCGGAGGCGGTGAACCGTGCGCTCCGCTCGGTGATTTCGGAGCGGTCGGCCGGCGAGTCGAGCGCTGGACAGGCCGACCGGTAACCCGCTGATCACACCATCACCCGCCGGCATCAGACCATCGGCTGAAACAGTGCCCCCGGGCGGAACAGGTGCGGCCGAGTCGTGCTCGCCACCTGACACCGGATTCGACGCTCAGTTCGCCCGGAACGCGCTGCGGGCGGCGAGCGCGGCGTCGTAGATGTCCGCCGGGACGCGGTCGCCGCGCCAGGTGGCCGTCAGGGTATCCACGATGGCTCGCAGCAGGGCGACCTCGGGCTCCCCGACGCTGGACAGCGTCAGCCCCCGCTTCTCCATCTCGGCCACCGCCTCCTCGTCCTGGCGCGGCACCTCGTCGAAGAGGAACGCCTGCATCTCGGCCGCGGCCTCGAGGAGCGCGGTGCGATCCGCCTCGTCGATGCGGGCCCAGGCGCGCTCGGTCATGACGGTGGCGCCGAAGACCGGGCTGAGCGGGATGTCGAGCATGTGGGACGTCTGGCGGTACCACTGGAACACCAGGGCGCCGTACGGCGGGCTCGGATAGGCGTCGATGAGCCCGGTGTTCAGCCCCATCAGCACGTCGGTCAGCTCGAGCGGCACCGGCTGGAAGCCGTTCTCCTTGTACCACTGCACCATGCCGTCGTCGCCGGCCGACGTGTACAGCTTGGCCTTCTGGAGGTCGGGAATGCCGCGTATCGGGTGCGCCGAGAAGATGTGCGCCCAGCCGCCGTGCCCCCAGCCGAGCAGCACGAGGCCCTGCTCGGCGAGCTTCTCGCGGTACAGCGGGGTGAGCGCCTCGAGCACGTGCACCGCCTCGGCGTCCGAGGCGAAGAAGAACGGGATGCCGAAGACGTTGAACGAGTCGTCGACCTCGGTCAGGCCGGGCAGCGTGAGGGCGGCGACCTGCGGGTTGTTCAGGCGCATGCGGCGGATGATGGTCGCCTCGTCGCCGGTGGTGCCGCGCACCTGCAGGCGCACGCGCCCGTCGGTCGCCTCCTGCCAGTCCGACGCCATCTGCTTGAGGGCCCGGTCCCAGACCGAGTTGGCGGGCAGGATCGTGCCGAGCCGGAGGTTGGCCCGCTGGGCGACGAGCAGCGCGGGGCTCGCCAGCAACGCGACGGCGACGGCGAAACGCAACGTCTTCATGGTTGGTTCTCCACGTCCTCGTCGAGCTCGTCGAAGGGCTCGAAGAACAGATCGTCGATGTGGTCGAGCAGCACCCGCGCCCGCCGCTGGGCGATGAGGTTCAGCAGCCGGTTGCTCGGCTCCTCGTCCGGATCGATGGCGATGGCGGCCTCCAGCAGCTCGCGGAACTCGTCGCGGTTCTCCTCGGCGACGGCCACGCCGGTCGCCAGCGACACGTACGCGCCGGCGTCGCGGCCGTCGGACAGCTCGACCACGCGCGCGAAGTGCTCGCGCGCCCGCGCGTACGACCCGCCCATGGCCTCCCCCACCGACTCGAGCGTGATGAACGCGGCGTGCAGCGCGCCCCGCTCGAAGTCCTCGTCGAGCGCGAGCGCCCGGTCGAGCAGGGCGCGGGCGGCCGGCAGGTCGGCCACCAGGGCCGGCCGGTCGAGCCCCAGGGAGATGCCCAGCAGCCACGCGCCGCCGAGATAGTACAGGCTCTCGACGTCGTCCACGTCGAAGACCGCCGTCGCCGTCTCGGGCTCGGCGCGCAGCCGCGCGGTGATGCCGGGGTGGTCCAGCTCCACGTTGCGCAGCCCGTAGTCCCGCGCCCGCAGGTACATGCGCCGCGCCCGCGCGTTGAGCGCCGTGGCCCGGCGGTAGTCGTCCCACTCGGCGATGGCCGCGTCCGCCTGCAGGAAGGCGTTCGCGTAGAGCAGGAAGCCGGTATTCGCGAAGAGCAGGACGTCCTGCCGCTCCGGGTCGGCGTCGAGGATCGACTCGATCGTCTTGAGCAGGAACGGCAGGGCGGCGCGCACGACCTCCGGGTCTTCCTCGGAGAGATAGACGGCCGGGTTGACCAGCGTCGGCAGCACGGCGTTGACGGCCATCGAACGCAGCGAGCAGCCCGCGAGCGCCGCGGCCAGGAGCGCGGCCGCCGCCAACCGGACCGATCGTCTGAGGGTTCCTCGCATGCCGCCCGCAACAGTGCAACTCTCGATCATATCAGCCCGCCGCGGCCGTTCCGCGCCGGCCGCGGGCGCCGGACCGACGGCAGGCGGTGGGCGGCCGGGACTCATGTACCATCGCTGCATGCGCAGCGCCGCCGCCCTGCCCCGTTCACGACCGCTGACGGGCTTCGTCCGCATCCCGGCGGGGTGGTTCCTCATGGGCAGCGCCGACGGGCAGGCCGACGAGGGCCCCGTACACCGGGTCTGGGTGGACGGGTTCGAGCTGGCCGTGGATCCCGTGACGCGCGGCGAGTACGCGGACTTCCTGGCGGCGACCGGCCGCAGCGCGCCGCGCGAGTGGGACAACCCGCGCTTCGCGGCCGCGGACCTGCCGGTGGTGGGCGTGAGCTGGAACGACGCGGTCGTCTACTGCCTCTGGCGCTCGTCGGAGGACCGCGGCGGCCCGCTGCGGCTGCCGACCGAGGCCGAGTGGGAGCGGGCCGCCCGCGATGGGCGCGAGGGCGAGCGCTACCCCGGCGGCGACGCGCTGCCGGCGTGGGTCCCGGACGGCGGCCGCGGCCCGCGCGACGGGCCGTGGCCGGTCGCCCTCGGCCCGCCGAACGACTTCGGGGTCCGCGGCATCGCCGCCAACGTCCATGAATGGTGCGCCGACTGGCACGCGCGCGACTACTACGGCCGCTCGCCGGCGCGCAATCCGGCCGGCGCGGCGAGCGGCCGCCGGCGGGCGTCGCGGGGCGGCTCGTGGCGGCACGCGGTGACCATCAGCCGCCTGGCGGCGCGCAGCAAGCTCGATCCGGCGTTCCGCTACACCGACTACGGCTTCCGGGTCGCCCGCGACATCTGATGCCCGAGGAGCTGGACCTCGCGCTCGACGTGGCCCGCGCGGTGCGCGACGCGGGCGGGCGGGCGTTGTTCGTCGGCGGCTGGGTGCGCGACCGGCTGTTGGGGCACGAGTCGAGGGCCCGGCGCGCAACCGGCGATCGTGAGTCCAACGACCTCGACATCGACATCGAAGTCTTCGGCCTCCCCGCCGACCGGCTGCAGGCGGTGCTGGTGCGGTTCGGCCCGGTCAACTGCGTAGGCGCCAGCTTCGCGGTGTTCAAGCTCGGGCCGCTCGACGTCTCCCTCCCGCGCAGCGAGTCGAAGACCGGCCGCGGCCACCGGGGATTCGCCGTCACGGGCGATCCGGCGCTGCCGCTGGAGGCCGCCGCGCGCCGGCGCGACTTCACCGTCAACGCCATCGCCTGGGACCCGCTGCGCGGCGAGTACCTCGACCCGCACGGCGGACGCGAGGACCTCGCCGCCGGCTGCCTGCGCATGGTCGATCCGGCGACGTTCGGCGACGACAGCCTGCGCGTGCTGCGCGCGGTGCAGCTCGCGGCGCGGCTCGGCTTCGAGGTCGACGCGCCCACCCGGGCCGTCTGCCGCTCGATTGCGCTCGACGACCTGCCCGCCGAGCGCGTGTGGGGCGAGCTGGAGAAGCTGCTGCTGCAGGCCCGGCGGCCGTCGGCCGGCTTCGCGCTGGCGCGCGACATTGGCGTCGTCGAGCAGTTGTTCCCCGAGCTGGCCGCGCTCGTCGGCTGCCCCCAGGAGCCGGAGTGGCATCCGGAGGGCGACGTCTGGGTGCACACGCTGCTGGTCATCGACGAGGCGCGCGGCCGCATCGACGACCTGCCGCGCCCGCAGCGGGTCGCGGTCATGCTGGGCGCCGTGTGCCACGACTTCGGCAAGCCGGCCACCACCGCGCACCTCGACGGCCGCATCCGGTCGCTCAACCACGAGGAGATGGGCGTGGCGCCGGCCACGGCGTTCCTGGATCGGCTCGGCATCCACACGCTCGACGGCTACAACGTCCGGCGGCAGGTGCTCGGCCTGGTGGCCCACCACCTCAAGCCGGGCATGTGGCGCACGGCGCGCGACGGCGTCGGCGACGGCGCGTTCCGGCGCCTCGCGCGCAAGGTGGACCTGGAGCTGCTGGCCCGGCTGGCGCAGGCCGACTGCCGGGGCCGCGCCGGCGACTTCGACTGCTCGGCGATGGACTGGTTCCTGGAGCGCGCGCGCGGCCTGGGCGTGGAGCACGCGGCGCCCGCGCCGCTGCTGCTCGGGCGCCACCTGCTGGCGCTCGGCCTCGCCCCCGGCCCGCGCATCGGCCGCATCCTGGCGCAGGTCTACGAGCGCCAGCTCGACGGCGACGTCACGACGCTGGCCGAGGCGCAGGCCGCCGCGCGGGCGCTGCTGGAAGCCGAGGGAGCCCGCAGCGAGGACGATCCGGAAGGCTCTGCAGGCGCGAGAACGGCGCCGGCGGCGGAATCGTGACTCACCCGGGCGGGTCGCCGGCCGCCCCCCGCAGCAGGTCGGCCAGCGCCGCCGGCGCCACGTTGCCGCCGCTCACGACGGCGACGCTGATGCCGGCGTCCGGCGCGGGCTCGGCCGCCAGGGCGGCGGCGGTGGCGGCGGCGCCGCTCGGCTCGGCGACCAGCTTGGCGTGGCGGCACAGCCAGGCCACGGCCTGCTCGATCGCCTGGTCCTCCACCTGGATCACGTCGTCCACGAGCGCCCGGGCCGCCGCGAACGTCAGGTCGCCGGGCCGCACGGGCAGCAGGCCGTCGGCGACGCTCGCGGTCCGCTCGAGGGTCACCGGACGGCCGGCCGCCAGCGACGCCGCCAGGCAGGCCGCGCCCACCGGCTCCACCCCGATGACCTGCGCCGACGGCTGCGCCTGCTTGACCGCGGTCGCCACCCCCGCCAGCAGCCCGCCGCCGCCGACGGGCACGAACACCCGCGCCACCGGCCGCGCGTCCTCCACGATCTCGCGGCCGACAGTCGCCTGCCCGGCGATGATCGCGGGGTGATCGAAGGGCGGGATCATCACCAGTCCGCGCCCCCGCGCCTCGCGCTCGGCGCGCGTCCTGCGCTCGACCGACGTGGTGCCCTCGAACAGCACCTCGGCGCCGTACCCCCGGGCGCCGGCCACCTTGACCGCCGGCGCCGTCCGCGGCATGACCACGACGGCCGCGACGCCCATGGCGCGCGCGGCGCAGGCGACGGCCTGCGCATGGTTTCCCGAGGAGTACGTGATCACCCCCCGGGCGCGCTCGGCCGGCGGCAGCGCGGCGATCATGTTGAACGCGCCGCGCAGCTTGAAGGAGCCGGCGACCTGCAGGTTCTCGCACTTGAGCCGCAACGGCCGGCCCGCGGCCTGCGACGCGTCGAGGAGCGGCGTGCGGGCGACCGCGCCGCGGATGCGCGCGGCCGCCGCGTCGATGTCGGCGCCCGAGATGACCGTCACGGACCTTCTATACTGGCAGCCATGCTGCGGGTGCTGCTGGCAGCGGCGGCCACGCTGCTGGGAGCGGCGGCGCCGGCCGCGGCCCAGGTCGACGAGCCCATCGGGCGCTTCGTCGCCGACCTGCGCGGCTCATTCGTCCGCTTCGGCCAGCAGCCGGGCCTGGCCGGCTCCCACGGCTTCCGGCCGCACGCGACGCCGTCGATCGGGCTTGGCGTCGACGCGGGCGCGCACGTCTACCCGCTCCGCTGGCGCTTCGTCACCTTCGGCCTGGGCGCCGCCTACCACGCCTCGTTCGGCGACCGCGGCGCGCGCCCGGACGACGTCGACCCGGACGGCCCAACGCTGCGCAAGACGTTCCGGGCCATCTCGCCGCAGCTCTCGCTCAACTTCGGCGGCCGCAACGGCTGGAGCTACCTGAGCGGCGGGATCGGCACGTCGCAACTCGCGCTGTTCCCCCGCGACGGCGAGCAGCCGGCCGAGCGTTCCGCCCGCACCCTCAACTACGGCGCCGGGGCGCGCTGGTTCGTCAAGCGGCACCTCGCCTTCTCGCTCGACCTGCGCTTTCACTCCGTCAGCCCGCTGCAGCCGACCGCTACCGCGCCCGCCACGCCGCGCCTGACGCTCATGGTGCTGAGCGTCGGCGCGTCGTTCAGGTAGCCGGGGCGGCACGGCGGCCGGCCGGCCCGATTCGCCATAATGCTCTCATGAGGCGGGACACGCTGCTCGATTTTTTCGACGACCGCATCCGGTCCGCGGCGGACTTCGTCGTCCACGACGACGGCTACCGCTCGTACCGGTACACGTACGACGAGGTCCGCCGCGCCGCGCTCGCCTTCTCCCGCCGCCTGGCGCGCGCCAACATCGGGCCGGGCGACAGGGTCGTGATCTGGGGCGAGAACTGCCCGGACTGGATCGCGGCGATGTGGGGCTGCCTGCTCGCGCGGGCCGTGCTGGTCCCGGTGGACTTTCGCGCCTCCGGGGAGCTCGTGGCGCGCGTCGCGGCGATTGTCGACGCGCGCGCCGTGCTGGTCGGCGAGGGCCTGGAGGCCGCGGTGGGCGGTGACCGCGTCGAGCGCTGGCCGCTGCGGCGTCTCCTCGCGGCGCGCCGGGAGGACGGCGCCGGCGGCGAGGCGGACGTGCGCGGGGATCGCGGCGCGCCCGACGAGCTCGCCGAGATCATCTTCACGTCGGGCGCCACCGCCGACCCCAAGGGGGTGCGGCTGACGCACCGCAACATCCTCGCGAACGTGGTCCCGGTCGAGAACGAGGTGCTCAGGTACCGCCGCTACGCCCGCCCGTTCGCCCCGTTGCGCTTCCTCAACCTGCTGCCGCTCAGCCACATGTTCGGCCAGGCGATGGCGACCTTCATCCCGCCGCTGCTGGCGGGGATCACGGTGTTCATGCGCGGCTACAACCCGGCCGACATCGTGCGGCAGATCCGCCGCCGGCGCGTGTCGGTCGTGGTGTGCGTGCCCAGGATACTGGAGGTGCTGCGCGACCACGTCGTGCGCCTCGCCCCGGAAGCCGCCCGGGAGCATCCGCCGGCCAACGTGGCGCGGCGCTGGTGGCGCTACCGGCGCATTCACCGCCTGTTCGGCTTCAAGTTCTGGGCCTTCGTGGTCGGCGCCGCGCCTCTCGATCCCGAGCTCGAGGCGTTCTGGTCGCGGCTGGGCTTTCTCGTCATCCAGGGCTACGGGCTCACGGAGACGGCGCCCATCGTGACCCTCAACCATCCGTTCCGCACGCGGCGGGGCACGGTCGGCCGGCCGATCGGGGGCGTCGACGTGAAGCTCGGACCGGACGGCGAGATCCTGGTGCGCGGGAACAACGTGACCGCCGGCTACTACGACGCCGCGGGCGAGACCGCCGCGGCCTTCGACGACGGCTGGTTCCGGACCGGGGACATCGGCGCCTGGGACGCGGCCGGCAACCTGACCGTCAAGGGCCGCAAGAAGGAGGTGATCGTCACCCCCGAGGGGCTGAACGTGTTTCCGCAGGACGTCGAGCAGGTGCTGGGCGCGGTGCCCGGGGTGCGGGAGTCCGGCGTGGTCGGCATCTCGCGGGAGGGCCGCGAGCACGTGCACGCGGTGCTGGTGCTGGAAGCCGGCGTCGAGCCGTCCGCGGTGCTGCGGGAGGCCAACCTGCGCCTGGAGGATCACCAGCAGATCCGGGGGCGGTCGATCTGGCCGGACGCGGCCCTGCCGCGCACCGAGGGCACGCGCAAGCTGAAGCGGCGGGAGCTGAAGCGCTGGGTCGAGAGCGGCGGGCGGGCCGGCCGACCCGCCGCCGCGGCCGGCGACGGCGCCACGGCGGCCGCCGTCGTGCAGCGCTTCGCGCCCGATCGCGCGGTCACCGACGCAACGAACCTGGCCGAGCTGGGCCTCAGCTCCATCGAACGCATCGAGCTGCTCATGGCGCTCGAGCAGGCGTTCGACCGCACGGTCGACGAGGCCGCGTTCGCCGCCGCGGCCACCGTCGGGGACCTGCGCGCGCTCGTCGCCGAGACCGCCCTCCCGGGCGCAGCCGCCGCGGGGCCGGCCCGGGCCGCGGCGGCGTTCGACTTCCCCACCTGGGCCGCGAGCGGGCCCGCACGGCTGACCCGGCGGGTCAACCTGGGACTGTGGCTGCTGCCGCTGACGCGGGTGTTCGCCTGGCTCACCGTCGAAGGCCGGCACCATCTGGACGCGGCGCCGGGGCCGGTCGTCTACGCGGCCAACCACCAGAGCCACCTGGACGCACCGGTCATTCTGGCAGCGCTGCCGCCGCGCCTGCGCTACCGGGTGGCGACCGCGGCCGGCAAGGAGTTCTTCGCGGCGCACTTCCGCGTCGGCCGGCACCCGCTGCGGCGGCGGCTCACGAACAGCCTCAACTACTACCTGGCCTGCCTGCTCTTCAACGTGTTCCCGCTGCCCCAGCGCGAGAGCGGCGCCCGCGACGCCATCCGGCATCTCGGCGAGCTGCTGGGCGCAGGCACCTCGGTGCTCATCTTTCCCGAGGGGCGCCGGACGGACGCGGGCGAGATCGGCCCGTTCCAGCCCGGTATCGGCATGCTCGCGGCCCGCCTGCAGATTCCGATCGTCCCGGTCCGGATCGAGGGGCTCGACCGCGTGCTCCACAAGTCCTGGCGCATGGCGGTGCCCGGCCGCGTGCGGGTCGCGTTCGGCCCGCCCCTCGAGCCGGGCCAGGGCTCGTACCGCGAGCTGGCGCGGCGCGTGGAAGAGGCGGTCAGAGCGATGTAGTACGGGCGCCCGAGTCACCTGCTATAATCACCGGCCGGGAGCCAGGGTGGCGAAAGATGACCTCATCGATGTCCAGGGTACGGTCACGGCCGTGCACAGCGGCGGCCTGTACCGTGTCCAGTGCGACCCCGGCCACGAGGTGCTCGCCCAGTTGAGCGGCCGCATGCGGCGCTTCCGGATCAAGGTCGTTCCGGGCGACCGCGTGACCGTCGGCGTCTCGCCCTACGACCCGACCCGCGGCATCATCACCTTCCGCGCGAGATAGGCAGCGGCATGTTCGACGAATCGGGTCCGCCGCCGGCGGGCGGGTCGGAGGCCGGCGCGGACGCCGTTCTGGTCCGGTTCACGTCGTGCCGCTGGCACGCCACGCAGGACAACGGCGGCTCGCCCTACTGCTCGCACCGCGACGTGCTGCCGTACGCCGGCGTGAACGGCTTCAGCCCGGACGCGTGGTGCCCCGAGTGCGACCACTTCAAGGCGCGTCGCAGCGTCAAGAAGCGCCCCGCCTATCTCCTGGACGACTACTGAGGGCGCGCGGGCCCGCCGCCGCTATTCGCTGAACTGCCGCGCGAGGTCCACCCACTCGCCGTCGGGCGCCAACTGCTGGTAGGCCCGCCAGTGCGACTTGGACTCCCCCGACCGGCCCATCTTCTCGAGGGTCACCGCGAGGTAGAAGTGCGCGTCCGCGTAGCCCGGGTTCAGGCCCAGCGCATCCGTGTAGCAGCCCACCGCCTCCTCGTAGCGTCCCAGGTCGTGGTGGATGTTGCCCAGATTGAAGCGCGCCTCGAAGCAGTCCGCATCGAGGCTCAGCGCCCAGGCGTACAGCGCCTGCGCCTCGACCAGCTCGTCGTGCGCGTAGTGGATGTTGGCCAGGTTGACGATGGCGGGCACGAGCGTGGGATCGAGCAGCAGCGCCTTCCGATAGGCCGCCCGGGCCTGCTCGCGGTCGGCCTCGCTGCCCTCGTCGAGCTCCGCCCCTTCGAGGAAGAAGCGCGCCGCGATGGCGGATTGCGGATTGCCGCTGTCGATCCAGGGGAGCTGATCGTCGCGCGGCGCGAACTTGCGCGACGCCCGGCGGCGCAGGGCCACCACCTTGGCCGGCCGCGCGTCGCCCCGGGCGTTGAAATTGAACGTCAACTGGCCGGCGCGCGCCGCGAGCTGCCGCCGCACGATGCCCCGGAACGAGTGCCCCTGCCGCAGGCCGTCGTTGACCTGCTTGATCACGGCCATGTCCGCCAGCGTGTAGTACGTGTCGACGTTGGTGCGCGCGGCCGGACGCACCAGGCCCCACGTGAGCAGGTAGCGCAGCCGCGCATCGTGGACCAGCGGATACAGGTCGCGCACGCGCCTGAGGCCGTGGTACCGCGCCTCGAGCGCCGCGGCGGTCCGCAGGCCGCCGAGCCGGCAGAACTCGTCCTCGCCGAGAATGCGGACGCAGCCGGGCGACTTGGCGTTCACCGCCTCGGCGCGCTTCAGCTTGCCGGTCTTCTCGGGCGCGGCGACGCCTTCCGACCCGACGACGAGCATCGTGGTGCGCGCGGTCACCGTGCCCGCCACCGTGCCGCCGAGACGCTCGACGAGCTCGCCCGCCTCGCGCCGTCCGATCGACGACAGCCTGCCGGTGAACACGACGACGTGGCCGGCGAACTCGGTGCCCTGGGGGGAGTCTTCCTGCGGCTCGGAGGACCGCGTCATCTTGCGAGATTGCGCCCGTCGCGCGCTGGAAAGATGAATGAGAATGATAATAATGTCAAGCTGCCGCGCGGCGCGGCGCACGGACTCGAGATGCTGCTGGCTGGCGACGTCGGGGGCACGAAGACGCTGCTCGGGCTCTACGCCGGCGGGCTGCCTGCGCCGCGGCCGCAGGCCGTGCGGCGCTTCCCGACGCTCGAGTTCGGCGGGCTGGCCGAGCTCGTCACGGCGTTCCTGGGGGGCGTCGGCTGGCGCGGCCCCCTGGAGGCGGCCTGCTTCGGCGTCGCCGGCCCGGTGCGCGGCCAGGTCTGCCGGTTGACGAACGTCCCGTGGCGCGTCGACGCCCGGCACGTCGGCGCGGAGCTGGCGATCCCGCGCGTCGCGCTGTTGAACGACCTGGCCGCGCTCGCGCACGCGGTGCCGACCCTGGCGGGCGACCAGCTCGCGGTCATCCGGCCGGGCGATGCGGAAGCCGCCGGCAACGCCGCCCTCATCGCGCCCGGGACGGGCCTCGGCGAGACGCTCCTGCACCGCGTCGGGGACCGCTTCGTTCCGGCGCCGTCCGAGGCCGGCCACGCGGACTTCGCGGCACGCAACGAGCGCGAAGCCGAGCTGGCGCGCGCGCTGGCGGCACGTTTCGGCCGCGCATCGTACGAGCACGTCATCTCGGGTCCCGGGCTCGTCAACATCCATCGCTTCGCGCACGGCGGCGCCGGCTGCGGCGCGGTGCCCCCGGACGCGCCGGCGGCCGACCAGCCGGCGCTGATCTCCCGGGCCGGACTCGGGCGGCACTGCCCGGGCTGCGCGGAAACGCTCGATCTGTTCGTCGGCGTGCTCGGCGCGGAAGCGGGCAACCTCGGCCTGCGCTCGGTCGCGACCGCGGGCGTGTACCTCGGCGGCGGCATTCCGCCGAAGATTCTCCCCGCGCTGCGGACGCCGACCTTTCTCGATGCGTTCCGCGCCAAGGCGCCGATGGAGGCGCTGGTCGACGCCATGCCGATTGCCGTCATTCTCGAGCCGCACGGTGCGCTGCTGGGCGCCGCGATAGCCGCGCAGCAGCTCGCGCTGGAGGTCCCGGCCTGAGCGCAATGCATGGCCGCCCCGCTCAGGGGCAGACGGTCCCGAACCGGAAGCCGCGCGCGCGCAGCGCCGGCACCAGCAGCGCGGCCGCCTCGACGGCATAGCGGCGGTCGGCCCGCGGATTCTCGTGATGCCCGTCGTGCATCACGATGATGTCGCCGTCGGAGACCCGCCGGGCCAGCCGCTCGGCCAGCGCCTCCGCGTCCGGGCGGCGGTACCAGTTGAAGTCCCACAGGCCCCAGCCCCACCCGACGAGCGCATGGTCGATCTGCGCCAGCCCCTCGTACATGCTCCCGCTGCGCGCGCCGCCGTGGGGCCGGAACGCGCGGCACGGCCGCCGGCCCGCCAGGCGCTCGATGCGCTCGGCGGCGGCGGTCAGCAGCCCCGCGACCTCGTCGGGCGGCAGCACCATCGGCCGCCGGGTATGCGTGTGCAGGCCCACCGCGTGGCCCTCGTCGAACATCCGGCGGACGATCGGCGCCGTTCCCTCGTCGAGGTGGCGATCGATCACGAAGAACGTCGCCGCCGCCTGCTCCCGGCTCAGGACGTCGAGCAGATCCGGCGTCGCGGTGGGGTTCGGGCCGTCATCGAACGTAAGATAGATGGTCGGGGCGCCGCGGCTCGGGGGCATCCTCCACAGCGCGTCGGCGGGGGCCACGGCGTCCAGCATGAACGGGAAGGGCGCGACGTGCGCCAGCGACAGCAACCCGAAGCCCGCGGCGACGAGCAGGAAGAACATCGCTTGAATGGAATCCCCGGAACCGCTCCAGCATAACAGGAGGCAAGCCATGTGGACCCAGCGCATTTCCCGTGCGGAGCGCAGCGCCGGACGCATCCGGCGGGACGCCGTCCGGGCGACGCCGGGGCGGCGCCGGACGGTCCGCTCGCCGCTCCCGGCGCTGACGGCGCTGGCTCTGCTCGTCGCCTGCGCCGGCGGTCCCGCGGCCGAACGCCTGGGCCCCGGCACGGCGGCGGCGGCGCAGGACACCGCGCGGTCGGCCGAGCGCCGGCACATGGTGGACCGCCAGATCCGCGGGCGAGGCGTGCGGGACGCGCGCGTGCTCGACGCCCTGGCAGCGGTGCCGCGCCACCGCTTCGTTCCGCCGCAGCTCCAGGATCAGGCGTACGCCGACACGCCGCTGCCGATCGGCTCCTCGCAGACGATCTCGCAGCCGTACATCGTCGCCTACATGACCGAGGCGCTCCGGTTGCCGCCCGACGCCACCGTGCTCGAGATCGGCACCGGCTCCGGCTACCAGGCCGCGGTGCTCGCGGAGGTCGCCCGGGAGGTGTACAGCATCGAGATCGTGCCGGAGCTGGCCGAGCGCTCGGCCCGGCTGCTGGCCGAGCTGGGCTACGACAACGTGCACCTGCGGCTGGGCGACGGCTACCGCGGATGGCCGGAGGCCGCGCCGTTCGACGGCATCATGGTCACCGCGGCGCCCGACCACGTGCCGCCCGCGCTGGTGGAGCAGCTCGCCGTCGGCGCGCGGCTGGTCATTCCCGTGGGGCGCCGCGCGCAGGAGATGCGGGTCGTGACGATGACCGCGGACGGGCCGGTGTCCGAAACCACGCTGCCGGTCCGCTTCGTGCCGATGACGGGAGAAGCGGAGCGGCGCTGAGGGCTTCCTTCGGACGGGGCTGCGCCCCGAGCTTCCGGGGATCAGCCGGCGGAGGCGGCGCTGACTTCAGTCAGACGGGGCTGCGCCCCGGACCCCCGGCGTCCGCTTGCGGGGACCCCATAGCCCCGCGCCGCTATCGCCGAGGCGCGCTGTGCGCGCCTTGGGGATCAGCCGGCGGGGGCGGCGCTCTCGTAGCTGGCGATCGATACTTGCGCCGCGGCGCGCTCCGCCACCTGCACGAAGGCGCGCGCGGCCGGGGAGTCGGGCTCCGTCGTCACGATGGGCGTGCCGCGGTCGCTGCCGACCCGGATCGGCTCGTAGAGCGGGATCTGTCCCAGGAACGGCACGCCGAGCTCCTCGGCCACCCCGTTGCCGCCGCCCCGTCCGAAGATGTCGCTCTCGTGGCCGCAGCCGGGGCATGCGAAGTACGACATGTTCTCGATCAGGCCGAGCGTGGGAACGTCGAGCTTCCTGTACATCGCGATGGCGCGCCGGCTGTCGGCCAGCGAGACCGTCTGCGGGGTGGTCACGACGATCGCACCCGACACCGGCACGGTCTGCGTGAGGCTCAGGGCCACGTCGCCGGTCCCGGGCGGCATGTCGACGACCAGGTAGTCGAGCTCTCCCCAGCGGACGTCCTGGAAGAACTGCCGCACCACGCCGTGCAGCATCGGGCCGCGCCAGATGATGGGAGCGTCGCCGTCGGCGAGGAAGCCCATCGACACGACGCGTATCCCGTGCTTCTCGGCCGGCACGATCTTGCGGTCCTCCGACGAGAGCTGCGCGTCGATGCCGAGCATGATCGGGAGGTTGGGGCCGTACACGTCGCCGTCGATCATGCCGACCCGCCCCCCGTAGCGGGCCAGCGCCACGGCGACGTTGACCGCGACGGTCGTCTTGCCGACGCCGCCCTTGCCGGCGCCGACGGCGATGACGTTCCTGATGCCCGGAATCGGCGCGCGCTCGCCGCCCGGCGCTACGGCCGAGCGGACGCTCGCGGTCATCTCCACGTCGACACCGGTCACCCCGGGGAGCGCCGCCACGGCGGCCCGGGCCTCATCCCGCATCTGGTCCTTGACCGGGCAGGCGGGCGTCGTCAGCTCGATGGCGAACGAGACCGCCCCGCCGGCGATCCCCAGATTCTTGACGAAGCCGAGACTGACGATGTCCCGACCCAGGTCGGGATCGGTCACGACCCTCAGGGCGTCCAGAACGGCCGACTCGCTGATGGCAGGCACAGGCTCCGTCACGGAATCGCGATGCGCACCTCGACGTGCGTCTCGGGCGCGAACGGCGGGTTCACACAATAGCGCAGGCGCATCCCGTGGTGCACGCCGGGAGGCACGCGCAGGTCGAGCTGGTGGGAGAGCAGCTCGCCGCCCGTGCCGGCGCAGACGCCGCACGCTTCGCTCCACACCTCGCCGCGCCCCCCGCACACGGGACACGTCTGTCGCACGGGCAGGTCGAGGGGTACGCGGATTCCCTCGCCGGCTTCCCTCGGCGTCAGCTCGACCTCGGCCCTGTGGGTGGCCCGGCAGTCTTCGTGCGCACCGCGGAACGAGCGGAACATGCGGTCGACGACACCGGCCATCGAGGGAAAATCGACCACGATCTCGTCCGCCAGCCAATCGCCGACATCGCGTCGTTCGCGCTCCAGAATCGCGCGCCGGACAGGCATGGAAGCAACGATAGGGTCAGCCCTGGTGGTTGTCAAGGCGGCCGGAAACGGGGCGGCGGAGCGCCCGCGTGGCGCCGGACGCGCGCTCTGATATAGGATAGGCGAGACCTTTTATGAGCACATCCGACGCGCAGTACGACATGCACAGCAAGCCGAGCGGAGGCCACTGGGTGGCCTGGGTGACCGCCGGCGGCGACACGCAGCCCGCCGGCTCGGCGATCCTCGTCGGCCAAACGCAGGAGGAGGCCGAGGCGAACGCCCGACGCTGGGCGGAGCGCCTCGACGACGACCCCCGCCTGCAGCGCCGCTAGGTATACACCAGCCGGCCGTCGACCGCAGCCTCGGGGAACATGGCCCGCGCGGCCGCGACGTAGACGTCGAGTTGCCGCACGTGCTCGGCGCGCGGGCGTCCCGTCTTGAACTCGAGCACGGTGATCCCGCCGGCCGTGTCGCGCGCGAGGCAGTCGATCGTGCCGCGCAGCACGACCGCCGGGCCACCGTCCCGCGACGGCGCGGCCGAATCGCGCAGCGCGAACGGCACCTCCCAGAGCAGCTCTCGGCCGCGGAGCGCGGCGCCCTCGCCGCCGGCGACGAACCGCGCGTAGAGGCGGGCCGCCTGCGCGCTCTCGTCCCCCGCCCCCTCCGCCGGCTCGAGCGTGTCGACCAGCTCGCGGCCCGCGCGCTCGAGCGCCTCCGGCGGGACCGGCGCGCCCTCGTACCGTCGCAGCAGAAGGTGGAAGAGCCGGCCGATCCGGCGGCTTCCCGCCGCCTCCCGCCCCCGCCCGCCCGCGGCGCGGGTCGCCGGCCCGGTCACGGGCCGCCGCTCGACCAGCGGCCGCGACGCCAGCCGCGCCAGCAGGACGGGCCGTGACCCGTCGCCGCCCGGCGGCTCCGAATCGGGGCTCCGCGCCGCCGCGGACACCGGCCCGCACACCCGCAGGCCGTGCCGCACCCCGCTCCGCCCCGGCCACGCCACGTGCTGGCCGGCCGGCGCCGCCGCGGCCTGGCCGAAGAGCGCCTGGAAGGACGCCGGCAGCACGCTGCCGAAGCTGCCCTGACTGCACTTCGCGGCGCCGTCCTCGACGACCAGGGACAGGTACAGGCGGTCGCGGGGCCGCGTCGCCGCGACGTAGAGCAGCCGCTTGGTCTCCTCGATGTCGCGCTCGCGCTCCGCCTCGGCGGCCTCGTCCCGATACGGCCAGACCGCCACCGCGGGCTGCCCGTCGCCGCGGTCCGGAACGACCCGCACGGGCGGCTGATGGGTGCGGGTGCCGCGGCCGAGGTCGACCAGGAACACGATCGGGAACTCGAGCCCCTTGGCCGCGTGCACGGTCATCAACGCGACCGCGTCGACGGCCTCGACGACCGCGTTGGCCATGCCGGCCGAGAGCCGATCGATCTGGTGCGCGACGCGCGCCATGGTCGCGTACCCGCGGTTCTGAATCCGCCGCACGAGGGCGCGCATCTTGTTCAGGTTGGCCTGCGCCTGCGCCGCCTGCGGGCCGCGCAGCTCGAACGCGTAGGCCGCATCGCACAGCACGCGATCGAGCACCTCGGCGGGGGGGAGTCGATCGACGATGCCGGTCCACTCGCGCAGGCCGCGGCGGGCCATGGCGAGCGCGCGCCGGTCGTCGTCGCCGAGCGCCGCGGCCGCGGCGGGCAGCTCGGCGCCGACGAGGGCCGGCGACAGCACGCCCGCGAGCGCCAGCAGGCCGGGGTCCGAGACCCCCACGAGGCGCGAGCGCAGCAGCGCGGCCGCGCGGAGCTCGGACGACGGATTCGCGAGAAACCTGACGAGCGCGCGCACGTCCTTGATCTCGTCGGCGTCGAAGAAGCCCATCCCCTTGTAGACGTGCGTCGGGATGCGCCGGCGCGCGAGCGCGGCCTCGAACTCCCGGTGGCTCTCGCGCGTGCGGAACAGGATGGCCACGTCCTGCGCCCTGACGGCGCGGGTGCCGGCGCCTCCCTTCCGGCGCACCTGACCGTCGTCGAGCAGCGCCGCGATCTCGGCGGCGACCGCCGCCGCGCACGCCTCGAGATCCGACCCGGCGATGACGCCGAGCGCGTCGCCCGCGGCCGCGTCCCGCGCGGGCCGCGCGACGGGAAAGCGATCTCGAGCCTCGAACCGGAACCGGTCGCGGCCGGGCCCGCCGCTGCCGATCTCCGCGAACAGATCGTTGACGAAGCCGAGCAGTTCGGGCACCGCCCGGAAGCTGTGGCTGATGGAGCGGCGCACGTCGCCGCCGGCGCGCAGGCCGGCTATCTCGTCCGTCGCTTCGCGGAACGTCGCGACGTCGGCATCCCGGAAGCGGTAGATCGACTGCTTGTGGTCGCCGACGACGAAGATGGTCGGCGGCAGGGGCGCCTCCGCCACCAGACCGCTGCCCTCGCCCCACGACTGCACCAGCAGCGACACCAGCTCCCACTGGTTGCGGCTCGTATCCTGGAACTCGTCGACCAGGACGTGGTGGTAGCGCGACTCGAGACGGTACCGCGACTGGGCGAACTCGTCCATCTGCCGCAGGAGGTCGACCGCCCGCTGCAGCACGTCGGAGAAGTCGAGCAGGCCGCGCGAGCGCAGCGCGCGCTGGTACTCCGTCACCACCACGCCGAACAGCACGCGCACGGCGCGGGCGAGCACGACGTTGACGTCCCGCTCGAAGGCCCGCAGCACGTCGCGCACCGCCGGCGCCACGGCCGCGGCGGCCTGCCGGTAGCGGCGCTTCACGGCGGCGGCCCGCGTGTCCAGCGGGAAGGACTTGCGCGCATCGCCCTGCCGGGTCAGGAAGGCCTCCCGCAGGCGATCGAGCCAGGCCCGGACCGCCGGCGCGCCGGCCCGCGCCAGGTCCGGCAGCCGCCGCAGATCCCGGGCCAGGACCGCGGCGCGGGGATCCGCGGCCTCGCCGGCTTCGACCAGCAGCCCGACTTCCCGGCGCAGGCCGGACAGGCGGTCGGCGAGGCGGCTCGCGGCGGCCCGGCACGCGCCCTCGCCCGTGAGATCGGACGGCGTCCCGGCGAGGAATCGTTGCAGGGCGCCCGGTACGACCAGCCGGCGCTCGAGCAGGCTGCGCAGTGCGGCGCGGGTGCGCCGCGGCCCGAGCCGGGCGAGCAGCATGGCGACGGCCGCGTCCCGCCCGGCCAGCCGCGCGGCGACGACCAGGGTGCGGTCGACCGCCTCGTCGGCGAGGCGCGGAACCTCGGTCTCGTCCGCGATGCCGAAGCCGGGGTCGAGGTCGGCCTCCAGCGGAAACTCCCTGAGCAACGCCAGGCAGAAGGCGTCGACGGTGCTGACCGCGACCTCTCCCAGCCGGTCCCGCAGCTCGCCCCAGCGCGCGCGACCCGCCGGCGACTCGGCGGCGTCGCGGCGCAGCGCGCCGATGATCCGGGCGCGCATCTCGGCCGCCGCCTGCCGGGTGAACGTGATCGCCAGGATGTTGGCCGGCGCGATGCCGGCCCGCAGCAGCCGCAGGTAGCGCTCGACCAGGACGGACGTCTTGCCGGTACCGGCCGAGGCCTCGAGGACCACGTTGTGGGCCGGGTCGGTGGCAAACTCGCGCGCGGCGTTGTCGGCGGGCGCGTCCGTCATTCGTCGACGTAGTCCTTCCGGCAGACCGTGGGGTACGGGCAGTGGCTGCAGAGCTGCCGCTCCGCCGGCCGGGCGGGATACGCGCCGCGCCCGATCTGCGCCAGCGCGCCGACGGCGCGGGCCTCGCCCTCGGACAGCGCCCGGTCCAGGTCGCCCCGCGCCAGCGGCACGTGCAGGCGCGGCTCTCCGAACGCCACGTAGGCCGCGTCCCCGGGACGCCAGGCGCGCTGACGGTGGCCGTCGAGCCGCCGCTCGGCGCAGCGGGCGTAGACCGGGAGCTGCAGCGCCCGGTCGCGGCGCGGCGCCCGGTCCGTCTTGTAGTCGACGATGCGGAACGTGCCGTCCGCCAGCAGGTCGATGCGGTCCGCCGTGCCCCGGACCCGCACGGTCCGGCGGAAACCCTGATCATCGACGGGATAGGTGCGCTCGAGCCGCACCTCGACGAGACGCTCCACGATATCCGCCGGCTGGCTGATCTCGAGCTGGAACAGTTGCTCCGCCAGGCCGGGCGCCGCGGCCGACCCGGTCAGCCAGGCGCGGGCGACGGCGCGGTCGACCGGCGGCAGATCGCCCAGCGCCGCCTCGACGAGCGCGCCGAAGCGGTCGAGCGCCTGGTCCAGATTGGCCGGCGTCACGGCCCCCCGGCCGGCTGCCTGCCAGCCGGCGTAGAAGCTCTCCAGCACGCGGTGCAGAAAGCGGCCGCGCTGCCGGGGCGCGAGCACCGGCTCGTCGATCGCCTCCTCCTCCAGATCGAGCTCGTGGCGGGCGAAGTAGCGGAACGGACAGGCGAGGTACCGCTCGAGGGCGCTGACGGCGTGCGTCGCGGCGCGGCTCGCCCCGGCCCGGCCGCGAAAGCGATCGTCGCGCGCCGGCCGGCGGCGCCGCTGGGCGATCCAGGGGCCGGCCGGCGCGGGCAGATCGGCGGGCACGACGGCGGCATGGAGCAGCGCCTCCTCCGGCGTGACGCAGGGTTGGCGCGGCGCCGGCTCCCGCTCCGTGGCCAGCTCCAGGCCCGCGAGCTGCTCGAGGAGCACCGACGGCGCGACCACGGCGTCGTCCTCGAGCGCGAACGCCGACAGGGTCACGCGCTCGCGGGCCAGGCGCACGAGGTCGGTGAACCGCGCGCGCGCGGCCCGGAAGCGGTCGCGCTCGGCCCACCAGCCGAGGCCCGCGAGCACCGCCGCCGGATAGAAGACGGACCGCGCCGGCCGCGCGGGCCATTCGCCGTCCACCAGGCCGACCAGAAAGAGCTCCCGGAAGCGTCCGTAGGGAGCGACGCGGGCGTCGAGCAACTGCACGCCGCCCGTGCCCGCGGCCGGGGTGAACGTCTGCGTCTCGATCCAGCGCCGCACCGACTGCATCAGCTCGGGAAATGCGGTCGGCGTATCGTCGATGGCGCGGTAGGCGCGTTCCAGGGCAGCCAACCCGCTGGCGATCGCCGCCCTGGCCCGCGACTCGCGCTCGCGCGCCGCGGGAGGCGCGGCAGCGCTCGCCCGGTGGCGCCGCAGGAACGACGCGACGACCGCGAGCTGCGCGGCGGGCGGGGCGGGCTCCTCGAGCAGCCGCAACTCCCCGGCGAGCCGTGCCGCCACCCGCGCGGCCGCGGCGTGCCCCCGGTCGGGTCCCGGGTCGCCGGCCCCGGCCGCGCCCGCCCACGCGGCGGCCAGCCGGTCCAGCGCGGTCCGCCCGCCGGCGTAACGGACCTCGTGCAGAACGCGGTCCAGCGCGTCGACGGCGCCGGCGCCGAGCGCCCGGCCGCCGTCCTCGAACGCGAAGTGCGGTGAGCGCAACAGCTCGACGGTGGCCGACCGGCCGTAGTCCGACGTCACGAACTCGACGACGAGATCGAGCGCCGCCGCGTACGGCTCGGCGGCCAGCGGCAGCGAATCGTGCGTCTCGAACGGAACGCCGGCCTGGGCGAACGACTGGCGCGCCAGGTAGAGATACGGCAGGGGCCGCTGAAACACGACCGCCTCGGCGCCGTCGACCGCTCCGCCACCCGGCCGGACGTCACCCGACCGGCGGCTCGGGGACTTCAGGCGACGGACGGCCCCGAGCAGCTCCTCCTCCCGATCGCGCCAGACGAAGTGGGGCGCGTCGGCGTCGGCCGGGGCGACCAGCACCGGCGCCTGCTCGGGGGCGCTCTCGAACCGCTGCTCGTCGATGCCCGGCAGGAGCCCCGTCACACGCTCGTGGAAGCCGGCGGCCAGCACCGCCTCCGTGGCCACCACATCGATTCGCTCCAGCGCGGGAAGACGCGCCAACAGGTCGAAGTCGGCCGGCCACAGTCCGTCCGGGTCGGCCGCGTGGTCGGCGACGGCGGCGACGACGTGGACCAGCGGCCGGGCGAGACCCTCGTCGACGGCGCGGCGGCGCAGGCCGTGCTCGTCCAGCCGACCGGTCCGGGCCGCGCGCTGCTGAAACGCCCGGAACGTGGCGGCGAGAAAGCGCGTCTGCCGCAGCAGCCGGCGCGCCCCCCGGTCGAGCCCGGCGCTGGGCTCGAGGTCGGCCATCACCAGGCGCTCGAAGCTGTCGACGGTGCCCTCCTGGCGCAGCAGCTCATCGTGGAAGCTCACGATGGCCGGCACGAGACCCGGCCGCAGTTGGAACGGCGGCTCGGCGCCGCCCGCGCTCGCCTCCCGGGCCGCCGCCAGCATGCAGACGTAGCGCTCGATCGTCGAGAGCAGCGCGGGCGGCGGGACGAGCCGCTCGGCCAGCGCCGCGTACCAGTCGGCCCGCGAGAGCACCTCCGGGAGCACCAGCACCGGTGCGCACGGCTCGCGGAGCAGCGTCAGCTCCTCCAGCGTTCGCCGCAACCGGACAGCCGCCGCCCGCGTCGGCACCAGGACCACCGTGTTCCGGGCGCGCCACGGATCGCGCGTCCGGGTCAGGGCGGCGATCGCCTCCTGAAAGCCCTGGAGGCCGGCAGTGCGGAGCAGGCGCGTGCGGCGGGGCGTGATCAAGGGAGTGCAGGCCGCCCGGGGTGAAACCGCGCGCTTGCGCGCGTAGTGGCGCCGCCGACCGGCGTCAAGCGCGTCGTGGGCGCGCCCGCGTGTGCAAAAGCTGTTGAAAAACTGTGCATTCGTTGTGCGGGACTGTTCGCCGGCAACATCCCGGCGCCGGTTCCATGAGGCCATCGGCGGCGATGCCCGCTGTTGACGAGATCTTCGCGCCTTGCTTCGCTTGACGGCCGACCTCAGGCCACTAGAATCTCCTGGTTACCGACCGGACCGCAAGACCCTATCCAGGACGACGCACGGCCCTGTGACCACACACCGCTTCGCAGAGACCATCAACGGTCAAGGCTACGAGATCGAGGTGCTGGCCGTCCGACCCGACCGCTGGCGCGCCTATCTCGTGCGCATGAGCGGCGGACCGACGGCGCTCATGCCCTTCTACGGCCGCACGCCCGACGAGGCGGCGCAGCAACTCGTGGACTGGCTGACGCGCGCGCATCGCGCCACGGAAGATTCGGTATAGTAGGCTGGCCCTTCCGGGTTGCGAGCCATGCGAACGCCGCGGATCGCACTGCCTCTCTGCCTCGTGCTGCTTCCGCTGGCGGTCGAGGCGGCCCAGCCCGTCGAGCTGCCGGCGGTTCGCCTCATCGCGACGGGCGGCACGATATCGAGCCGCCCGGCCGGCCGCCTGACCGCCACGGAGCTCGTGGCGCTCGTGCCCGCGCTCGGCCGACACGTGCGGGCCGAAACCGAGCAGTTCTCCAACCTCCCCAGCAGCGAGCTGACCGTGACCGCCTGGCTGGCGCTGGCGCGGCGGGTCAATCGGCTGCTCGACGAGCGACCGGCGCTGTCCGGCATCGTGGTGACCAGCGGCACCGATACGCTGGAGGAGATGGCGTACTTCCTGCATCTGACGGTGCGCCACACGCGACCCGTCGTCGTCGTCGGCGCGATGCGCCCGCCCGGGACGCTCGGCTACGACGGCGCGGCCAACCTGCTGCACGCCTTCCGCGTGGCCGCGGCGCCCGCGTCGGTGGGACGCGGCGTGCTGGTCGTGCTCAACGCCGAGATCCACTCGGCGCGCGACGTCACCAAGGCGAACGCCCAGGGACTGGACGCGTTCGGGAGCCGGGAATACGGGCGCCTCGGCGTCGTCGGCCACGATCGGGTCATCTACTACGGCCGGACCGACCGCCGCCACACGTGGCGGAGCGAGTTCGACGTCGCGGCCATCGACCTGCTCCCGCGCGTCGATGTCCTGCTCGCCTACCAGGGGGCGCCGGGCGACCTGATAGTGGCGGCGGCCGCGCGCGGGGCGGCCGGCGTGGTCGTGGCCGCCAGCGGCGCCGGTTCGATGAGCCCTTCGCAACTGGAGGCGACGCGGCTCGTGCTGCGGCGCGGCGTCGCGGTCGTGGTCGCCAGCCGCACGGGCGGCGGCCGCGTCGTCCCGCGGCCCGGAAGCGGACCGCGCAAGCGGCGCCTGCCCGCTCCGCCCCGGCGGGTCATGGGCGAGGACCTGTCGCCCGTCAAGGCGCGCGTCCTGCTGATGCTCGCGCTCACGCACACCCGCGAGCAGGCCGAGATCCAGCGGATGTTCCAGGAGTACTGAGCGCGCGCCGCGCCGGGCTACGGATCGACGAAGTGAAAGTCGGCCGGGCCGTCCCGGCGCGCGAGCAGCACCGCGTCGGCGTCCGCGTGCGTGTGCCAGGCGTGGTGCACCTTGCCGGGGATGATGACGTAGCTGCCCGCGGCGGCCGTGTAGCGCGTGCCGTCCATGACCGGCCGACGAGGCGGTGTGAGTGGTGGACCAGACGGGGGTCGAACCCGTGACCTCGTGAATGCCATTCACGCGCGCTCCCAACTGCGCCACTGGCCCACGGCGTGTCTGGAATCATTCTATGCCCTACGCGGCGGGCGATCAACGGCCCGCCCCGGCGGCGTCCGCGACGTCCGGCGGCGGCTGTCCGAACACCTCCTCGTAGTCGGCCGGGGTGTCGATGTCGCGGAAGGGTCCGTCCTCGGCGATCGGGATGTCGATCGAGGCGCGGAGGTGCGCCTTCACGACCTCCTTCGCGCTGACCGCGGTGCGCCTGAGCTCGTCGAAGACCGACCGGTCGAAGACGACCGGATGCCCGTGGCGCCCGTCGCGCACGGGACGCACGACGGGGGCCCCGGTGGACTCGTGGGCGGCCAGCAACGCGCGCACCGTGCCCGCGGACACCAGCGGCACGTCGACGAGCGTCACCAGCATGCCGCCCACCCCGGGACGATCTATCGCCCGCAGGCCGGCCTTGACCGACGAGAGCTGTCCCTGGTCCGGGGCCGGGTTGACGGCCACGCGGTGCGGCAGCTCCTCCCGCAGGAGGGCCCTCGCAACCGGCGATTCCTCGCCGGCGACCACGACGACGACATCGTCGACGCCGCCCTCCCGCAAGGTGCGGATGATCCGGCTGACGAACGTCTCACCGCCCGCGCCGATAGGCAGCAGCGCCTTCGTGCGGCCCATGCGGCGCGACCGGCCGGCCGCCAGCACGATGCCCGGAACGAGTCTCCCCATCCACCCGCCTCGTTGCGTTTCCGGAATGATAGAATCCCGCGCATGAGTGATGTCGCGATTCAGATTCGCTGCCAGCGGTGCGGCGCACAAATGGAGCTGAAGGACCCGGGCCCCGGGGCGCCGTGGCCTCCCCAGCAGTTCTGGGAGTGCCCGGCGTGCGGACGGCATTTCTGGACGACCTACCCGCCTCCCAAGCCGCCGAAGCCGGCCCCGCCACCCGCCTGACGACCGCAGATTACACGCTTGACTTCTCTCATGGACCTCACTAGACTGGCCACCTTCGCCGCTTGGCGAGTGCGCTCACAGCTCGCGACACCGTGGCCTGGAGTGTGTTCGGCGAGTCACAGGCCTTCGGAGGGACGGTATGCCAACCGGCACGATCGCGCGTCTTTTGATTGACAAGGGGTTCGGTTTCATTCGCGACGAGGGCGGAATCGAGCACTTTTTCCACCGTAGTGCGGTTCGGGGTGCCGTGTTCGAGCTCCTGCGTGAGGGGCAGCGCGTGGACTTCACGCCCGAGGAATCGCAGAAGGGGCCCCGCGCGGGCGACGTTCGTCTCATCGAGAGCTAGATCGGCGTCTCGTCCTCCGGCGGTAGACACTCGAGCAGCCGCCCTTCCCATTCTTCGTCTGTCCTGGTTCGCGCTGGCTTCTCTCGTCCGGAAGCGAACGGGGCCCGGTGGCCCTCCCGGTCTTCAAAATCGGTCGCTCCCCGCCAACGCGGGGGGGCTGGGTTCGACTCCCAGGCGCTTCCGCCAGCGCGCCGACGCCGTCGCGCGCCCCGGTTCGGGGCGCAGCCCCGTCTGATTTACGCGCCGCCGATCCCGACGACGTAGCGGCCGCGCGCCGCGCCCCGCAGCAGGGTGTCGAACGCGGCCGGCAGCTCCTCCAGCGTTATCGCGTGCGTCATGGCGGCGAGGCGCGCCGGTTTCATGTCGGCGGCCAGACGGCGCCACGCTTCCAGCCGCAGGTCCATCGGACACATCGAGGAATCTATGCCGAGGAGCTTGACCCCCCGCAGGATGAACGGCATGACCGTCGTGCGCAGCTCGATGCCGCCCGTCAGTCCCGAGCTGGCGATGCAGCCGCCGCGCCGCATCGTCCGCGTCAGCCAGCCGAGCGTGTCGCCGCCGACCGGGTCGACGGCCCCGGCCCACGCGGCCTTCTCGAGCGGCCGCGCCGCGGCCGCGTCCGGGACCTCGGCGGAGATGACGTCGGCGGCGCCCAGCGACCGCAGGAACTCGTGCGCGTCCGCCTTGCGGGTCGACGCCGTGACCCGGTAGCCGGCGGCGGCGAGACACTGCACCGCCAGACTGCCCACGCCTCCGGTCGCACCGGTCACGATGACCGCGCCGCTGGCGGGAGTCAACCCGTTCCGCTCCATCTCGACGACGCTCAGGGCGGCGGTGAACCCGGCCGTCCCGATGGCCATCGCCTCGCGCAGGTCGAGCCCGCGCGGCAGGCGCACGACCCAGTCGGCCGGCACGCGGGCGTACTCGGCGAATCCGCCGTCATGGCTCTCGCCCAATCCAAAGCCGGTGGCGAGGACCTCGTCGCCGGGCGTGAAGCGCGGATCCTCGCTGGCCTCGACGACGCCGGCCAGATCGACGCCGCCGACGAGCGGAAACCGGCGCATGATCTTGCCCGCGCCGGTGGCGGCCAGGGCGTCCTTGTAGTTCACGCCCGAGTACGCCACCCGCACGACCACGTTCCCGTCAGCGAGGTCCTGCAGGCCGGCCTCGACGAGGCGGCCCCCAATCGTGTCGCCGTCCTGGAATACCCGATACGCCCTGAATCGATCCACGAAGTCCTCCTGCTTCCTTCAGACGGGGCTGCGCCCCGAACCCCCGGCGTCCGCTTGCGGGGACCCCATAGCCCCGCGCCGCTACCGCCGAGCCGCGCTGTGCGCGGCATCCTCCAGATGGGGCTGCGCCCCAAGCCCCCGGCGTCCGCTTGCGGGGACCCCTTCGCCCCGCGCCGCTACCGCCGAGGCGCGCCGTGCGCGCCTTGCGGGTTCTGCGCCGCGCTACGGCGCAGAACCCTGGAGGAGTTCGAGGAACGCGCCCGTGTCCGCGAGATCCGGCAGCACGCTGTCCGCGCCGTGCCGCCTGAGCGCGGCCTCGTCGAACGGGCCGGTCGCCACCGCCACCGACCTCGCGCCCGACCGCTGCGCGCAGCGGACGTCGAGCGGCGTGTCGCCGACGACCACGACCTGCGCGGCTGACGGTACATCGATTCCCTGCCGCCGGGCCCGGTCGACCGCAATCGGCACCAGCTCGTCCCGGCTCGGCGCGTCGTCGCCGTAGGCGCCGCACGCAAAGTAGCTCCAGAGATCGAAGTGCTCCAGCTTGATCCGCGCCGCGCGGGCGACGTTGCCGGTCAGCAGCGCGCTGGCCACGTCGGTGCGCGCACCCAGCCGGGCGAGCAGTGTCCGTACGCCCGGCATCAGGCCCTTGCGCGGGCCGGGACCGAGGATCTCCCCCTGCAGCAGCTCGCAGTAGCGTGCATGGAAGCGCTGGCGCACGGCCGGCCCGGCCGTGACCCCGGCGCGTTCCAGCGCGTCGTCGAAGATCAGGGGATCGGTACGACCCGCGACCGGAATCCCGTCGAAGCCGCCGGTCACGCCGAACAGCTCCTGGAACGCCCGGTTCAGGGCGCGCTTGCCGGCCCCGCCCGAGAGCAGCAGCGTGCCGTCGATGTCGAACAGGATGAGCCGCGCCGGCCGGCTTGCGCACGCGCCCACTAGCGGTCCTCGAGCAACTGGTCGACCTCGGCGACGATGCGTGCGCTCGACAGCATGGCGACGACCTCGGTGCGCAGCGCCGCGACGTTGGCCGCGACGGCCGCCAGCGCGAGGACCGAGTGGACCACGGCCGGCACCGTGTCCGTGTCGACGCCGCCGCCCATGATGGCGGTAGCCATCGTGAGCCCCATCGCGATCGTGGCAATCGAGAACACCGGGCGGCGCACGCGGGCCACGGCGCGGTACAGCTCCACCGACAAATGCCCCTCCTGGACCGCCTCGCGCACGGCCCTGCCCTTTCCGATCAGGTAGAACATCGTCATCGAGTGCGCCAGGAGCGTGACCAGGGTGGCGAAGATGCCGAGCGACGTGTGACGCAGCACGTCGGCGGGACCGAGCGCCGTGAAGCCGAGCACCGTGGCGTACCCGAGCGCGGCGATCCCCACGAATGCGGCGGTGATTAGCGCGGCGGACACGCGGGGATCATATCAGCCGGCGGCGGCCTGGCCGGACCGCGCCGCGGCCTTCGCGCTGCGGCGCACCAGCGACCGGTACTCGCGGATGAGCAGGTCGAGGTGCTCGCGTTCCTCGTCCGCGAACTCCAGGAAGATCTGCTTCCCCTCCGAGTCCTCGAACCGCTCGCCGTAGCGCTTGAAGAAACGATGCGACCCGCGCTCGCAGCGAATCCCGATCTTGAGCGCCTGCCGGTCGTCCACGCCCTTCGCCAGCTCGTCGGCGCCGGCCGCGAACAGACCGTTGGCAGCCCCCTTGAAGAACAGGAAGGTGGGGCGGGACTCGAGGTCGGGATTCTGGGCCAGGAGCTCCTGATAGCGGGCCTCGAGCTTGGCCAGGTGCTCCTGCTCCTCCCCGGCCAGGCGTTCGAAGACGCGCCGCCCGCGCGAGTCCTTCGTCAGGCGCGCCGCCCGCGAGTAGAATTCCAGCCCGCTGCGCTCGGTGGCGATGGCGATGCGCAGGGCGTCCCGGGCAAACAGCAGCTCGGTGGCGACCGCGGCCCCCGACGGCCGGCGCCCCGCCCGGCACTCCTCGCACGTGCCGTAGATCTGGACGACGCTCTTGCCGACCGTGAACCCGCGCTCGTCGGCGATCTCTTCCAGCAGGCTCTCGACGTCCGAGCTGAGGAACTCGTACGACCGGTTGCAGGACTTGCAAATGAGGTGAAAGTGGCGCGGGTGACGGTACGAGTGCTCGAAACGGAAGCGGCCCTCACCGAAATCGACCTTGCGGGCGATGCCGGCCTCGACCATCCAGCGCAGCGTCCGGTAGACGGTCGCCCGGCTGATCCGCTGGTCCTCGGAGCGCATCAGGGCCACCAGATCGTCGGCGCTCAGGTGTCCCTGCTGGCGCAGGAAGACGTTGACGATCAGCTCGCGCTTGCTGGATCGGCGTCCGCCCGGCGGGCGCAGACGCTCGACGTAGGCTGACTGCGGCTCCATCCACCAACCCTGCAGGAGTCCGCGCCGTTGTTCGGCGCAGACGCCTAGGCGCCGAACGACTGGCCGCAGCCGCAGGTCGACTTGGCGTTCGGGTTCTTGATCGTGAAGCCGCCGCCCATCAGATTGTCGACGAAGTCCACCTCGGCGCCAGTCAGGTACCGAATGCTGATGGGGTCGACGAAGAGCGTGACGCCGTTCGACTGAAAGATGCGATCGGCGTCCGGATCCCCGGCCCCGTCCTCGATCATCAGTCCGTACTGGAATCCGGAGCAGCCCCCGCCCTGAACGAACACCCGGAGGCCCGCCTCCCGCTTCTCTTCCTCGGCCAGCAGCTGCGCGATCTTGCTCGCCGCCGCCTCGGTGACGCTGACAGGAACCATCGATCCGCTTGTTTCCATCGCACCCATGCCTTGCACTGCCATGATGCACATTATAGCGGACGGGGCTCCCCTCCCGCACGCGCCGGGCGTCCCGGGCACTTTGCTACCCTATGCGGGTGCACGCCGACCGGTTGCTGGAGAGGGCCTGCCAGCGGTGGGCCTCGCTCGCGAGCGCGCGGCCCGACCTCGCCGCGGCCATCGACCTTCAACGCCGGCTGGTCGGGCGCAGCCTGGCCCTGGGCGCGACGCTCGACGAGCGCCCGCCGCCGCCGCTGGCGCTGGCGCCCGCCGAGGCCGTGTCGAGACTGATCGCGAAGCGTCCCGTGCTGGTGGACAGCGCCGTCGAGCTGGACCCGGACCGCTTCGAATCGTTCGTGCTGGCCTTCTGCGACGACTTCGCCCGGGGCGGCGCCGGCGGGCCGGCGGTGCGCCTGCGGAGCACCCTCGAGCGGCGCGAGATCGACCTCGGCTCGCTGCTCGCCGCCTCGCTGCTGCGCCGGCAGCACGCCATCCGGGCGAAGGCCCATCACGTCGGCGTCGCCCCCGACCTGCTCTGGCTGGTTGCGGAGCTGGCCGTGGCGCCGCTCGCGCACCGGCTGCAGTCCCGCTGCCTGACCGGCGCGGCGGCCGGCGACACCGCGCTGCGCGCCGCGCTGGACGCCTGGGACGAGGGCTCCTGCCCGGCGTGCGGCTCCTGGCCGGCATTGTCCGAGATCGTCGACGACGTCCGGAGCCTGCGCTGCTCGTTCTGCGGCGCCGCGTGGCGGCCGACCACCCGGCGGTGCATCTACTGCGCCGAGGACGGGACCTCGCTGCTGGCGGCGGCGCTCACCGAGGCCGAGCAGGGGGTGCGGCGCCTCGAGCTGTGCCGCACCTGCGGCGGCTACCTCAAGAGCCTGACCGTGGCGGCCCCCACGCCGTTCGAGCTGCTGGCGGTGGAGGACCTGGCGTCGAGCGACCTCGACGCGGGCGCGGCGGAGCGCGGGTACGCGCGGCCGCCGATGCGCGAGGTCGAGGCCTATAATCGCGACCCATGCGACTAGCCCGGAAATCGTCGCCTGCGGCTCCGATTACCGCCCAACCAACCCTCCCAGGAGCCTGCACCGTTCCACGGCACACACTCCTGGCCCGGAAATCGTCGCCTGCGGCTCCGATTACCGCCCAACCAACCCTCCCAGGAGTCTGCACCGTTCCACGGCACACACTCCTGGCCGGCGGTCTCGCCCTGGCGGCGCTGCTGCTCGTCCCGGCGGCCGCGCAGGACCGCGTGCCGCACAGCCGGCTCTTTCCGCCCGAGGACCTCGGCATCCTCGAGGGCCCCGACCGCGACGCCTGGCAGATGCCGAACGAGGTCATGGACGCGCTCGGCATCACGGGCGGCGCCCGGGTGGCCGACCTGGGGGCGGGCGGGGGCTGGTTCACGGTCCGGCTGGCCCGCCGCGTCGGGCCCGGCGGGGTGGTCTACGCCCAGGACATCCAGCCCCGCATGATCGAGTCGATTTCCCGCCGGGTCGGCCGCGAGGGCCTCGCCAACGTGCGCACCATCCTCGGCACGGCCAGCGACCCCAGGCTGCCGGCCGCCCTCGATGCCGTGCTCATCGTCGGCACGTATCCGGAGATCGCCGATCCCGTCACCCTGCTGGGCAATGTCGTGGCCTCGCTCAAGCCGGACGGACGGCTCGGCATCGTCGACTTCACGCTCGACGGCGGCGGGCCGGGGCCGCCGCTGGAGGAGCGCATCGAGCCCGGCCTCGTCATCGGGAGCGCCGAGCGGGCGGGGCTGCGCCTGCTCGCCCACGAGCGGTTCCTGCGCTACCAGTACCTGCTCGTCTTCGCGCCGGCCGCCGGCGGATGATCACGGCGCTGACCATCGCCGGGAGCGACTCCGGCGGAGGCGCCGGCATCCAGGCCGATCTGAAGACGTTCGCGGCCCACCGCGTGTTCGGTCTCACCGCCGTGACCGCCGTGACCGCGCAGAACAGTCTCGGCGTGCAGGCGCTGCATGCCGTGCCCGCCGACATCGTCGCCGCCCAGATCAGGGCCGTGGCGTGCGACTTCGGCGTGCGGGCGGCCAAGACCGGCATGCTCGTCGATGCGGCGACGGTCGAGGCCGTCGCGGCCTGCGTCGACGAGCTGCGGCTGCCCAACCTCGTCGTCGACCCGGTGCTGGCGGCCACGAGCGGCGAGCGGCTGCTGGCGGGCGGCGCGGTCGCGACGGTCAGGGCCGAGCTGCTGCGGCGCGCCCGCGTGGTGACGCCGAACCGGGCCGAGGCCGAGCTGCTGACCGGCCGGCCGATCGCCTCGCTGGCCGACGCGCGGGACGCCGCGCGCCGGCTCCACGAGCTGGGCGCGGAGGCCGTCATCGTCAAGGGCGGGCACCTGCCCGGCGCCGACGCCGTCGACATCCTGTTCGACGGCCGCGAGCTGCTCGAGCTGCGCAGCCCGCGCGTGGCGACCCGCCACGGCCACGGCACGGGGTGCACGTTCGGCGCCGCGCTGGCCGCCGGGCTCGCGCTCGGGCGTCCGCTGCCCGCCGCCGCGCGGGCGGCGAAGCACTACGTGGAGCAGGCGCTCCGGCATGCCCTGCCGCTCGGCCGCGGCCCGGGTCCGCTCGACCATTTCTGGCGGGAATGACCCCTGCTGTCAGCCCGTGGCAAGAGACCCCGCTGCATTCGGGCGGTGCGGCGCGGGGCTTCACCACGGGCTGATATACTCCGAAAATGTCGGTTTCCCGGTTCGTCGTGACCAGTCGCCCGCTGCACCTCGACGACGTTGTGCGCGCGGTGGGCGAAGGCGGCGGCGCACCGGAAACGACGGCCGGCGCGGTCACGTCGTTCCTGGGCCTGGTCCGCCGCGAGAACCTGGGCAAGCGCGTCCTGCGGCTCGAGTACGAATCCTACGAGCCGCTGGCCGTCAAGGCCTTCGAGCGGATTGCGGCCGAGGCGCTCGAGCGCTGGCCGGAGGCGCGGCTGGCGGTCCACCATCGGCTCGGCGCGCTGGAGGTCGGCGAGGCGAGCGTGGCGATTGCCGCCGCGTCGCCGCATCGCGCGGAGGCATTCTCCGCCTGCCGCTACGCCATCGAGCGCGTCAAGCAGATCGCGCCGATCTGGAAGCACGAGTTCTTCGAGGGCGGACACGTCTGGATCGAGGGAGCGCTGGCCGACCCCGACGACAGCGCGGCGCGCGAGGACGCGTATCGACGGGCATGCGCGTGACCGTGCGCCTGTTCGCCCGGCTGCGCGACATCACGGGAGCCGGGGAGCTCACGCGCGAGCTCCCCGACGGCGCGACGGCGCGCGTCCTGTGGGACCTGCTGGCCAGCGAGTACGCGGAGCTCGACACCTACCGCGACGCCGTGTCGGCCGCGGTCAACGCCGAGTACGCGAAGATGAACCGCCGCCTGGCCGACGGCGACGAGGTGGCGTTCCTGCCGCCCGTGTCGGGAGGCTGACGGGCGGCAGGGTCCGGCCGCGGGCGGCCGACACGCTCAGGACGTACCGATGTACGACAAGCTCGAGAGGGTCGAGCAGCGCTACCAGACGCTGATGGGGCTCGTCAGCGATGCCGCGGTGCAGGCGGATCCGGCCGAGTACCGTGCGCACACCAAGGCGCTCGCCGAGATACAGCCGCTCGTCGACAGGTTCCGCGACTACAAGGCGGTGGAGAAGGAGATCGGGCAGGCGCGCGAGCTCGCCGCCGGCGACGACCCGGAGATGCAGGCGCTGGCCGAGCAGGAGCTGCGCGAGCTCGGCGATCGCCGCGAGGCGTTGCTCGCCGAGATCAAGGTGCTGCTGCTGCCGAAGGACCCCAACGACGAGCGCAACGTCGTGCTCGAGATCCGGGCCGGCACCGGCGGCGACGAGGCGGGGCTGTTCGCGGGAGACCTGTTCCGGATGTACTCGCGCTTCGCCGAAGGCCAGGGCTGGCGGGTCGAGGTGCTGTCGCTCAACGAGACCGGCGTCGGCGTGGTGAAGGAGATTGTCGCCCTCGTCGAGGGCCGCCGGGTGTACAGCCGCCTGAAGTACGAAAGCGGCGTGCACCGCGTGCAGCGGGTGCCGGCGACGGAGGCGAGCGGCCGGATCCATACGTCGACCGCAACGGTGGCCGTGCTGCCCGAAGCCGAGGAGGTCGACGTCCAGATCGATGCCAAGGATCTCCGGATCGACACCTTCTGCTCGAGCGGGCCCGGCGGCCAGAGCGTGAACACGACGTACTCCGCGGTCCGCATCACCCACCTGCCGACCGGGCTGGTCGTGTCGCAGCAGGACGAGAAGTCGCAGATCAAGAACAAGGCGAAGGCGATGAAGGTCCTGCGCTCGCGGCTCTACGAGCTGGAGCTCGCGCAGCAGCAGCAGGAAATCGCCCAGGACCGACGCAGCCAGGTCGGCAGCGGCGAGCGCTCGGAGAAGATCCGGACCTACAACTTTCCCCAGAACCGGATCACGGACCACCGCATCGGCAGCACCTTCCACCGGCTGACGGAGATGTTGAACGGCGACCTCGACGAGATGATCGGCGCGCTCGTGACGCACTACCAGGCCGAGCAGCTCAAGGCCGAGGTCGCGGCGTCGTGACCGTCGTCGAGCGGGTCGGAGCCGCCGCGTCGCGGCTGGTCGCCGCGGGACTGCCGCCGGACGTCGCGGCGCTCGACGCCGAGGTGCTCGCACGCCACGTCCTGGGCTGGGACCGGGCGGCGTACGTCTGCAACCGGCGGGATGCCGCGCCGCGCGGCTTCGGGGCGGCCTACGACGCCGCCCTCGACCGGCGCGCGGGCCGCGAGCCCGTGGCCGCCATCGTCGGCCGGCGCGAGTTCTGGGGTCTGGAGCTCGAGGTGGGGCCCGGCGTGCTCACGCCGCGTCCCGAGACCGAGCTGCTGGTCGAGGAAGCGCTGCGTCTCGCGCGCGGCCCGCGCGCCGCGCGTCTGCTCGCCGACGTCGGCACCGGGTCCGGCTGCGTGGCGATCGCGCTGGCAACCGAGCTGCCGGAGGCGCGCGTCATCGCCACCGACGTCTCCGCCGCCGCGCTGGCCGTGGCGCGCCGCAACGCGGCCGCCCACGGCGTGGACGCGCGGATTGCCTGGGTCCGCACGTCCTGCCTGGACGGCGTGTCCGCCGCCCCGGACGTGATCGTGGCCAATCCGCCCTACGTGCCCGACGACGACATCGCCGGCCTGCCGCCGGAGGTGCGCGGGTTCGAGCCCCGCCTGGCGCTGGCCGGCGGACGCGACGGCCTGGATGTCGCCCGCAGGCTGCTGGACGCCGCGGCCGGACAGCTCGTCCCCGGCGGCCATCTCGCGCTGGAGGTCGGCAGCGGCCAGGCCCCGGCCGTCCGCGACGCGGTCGCCGCCCGGCCGGGGCTCGCCCTCGTCCGGGTCCGCCGCGACCTCCAGGGCATCGCCCGCACCCTGGTCGTGCGACGCCATGCCGCACGCACCTGACTGAACCATGGCCGACTGTCTCTTCTGCAGGATCATCAACCGCGACGTGCCCGCAACGCTGGTCCACGAGGACGGCGATCTCGTCGCCTTCGAGGACATCAACCCGGGCGCGCCGACGCACGTCCTGATCGTCCCCCGGCGCCACGTCGCAACGCTGAACGACCTGACCGCCGACGATCACGAGCTCGTCGGCCGGATGGTCCGGCGCGCCGCGCTCATCGCCGGCGACCGGGGCCTCGCCGACGCCGGCTACCGGACGGTCTTCAACTGCAACGCCGACGCCGGGCAATCGGTGTACCACATCCACCTGCACCTGCTCGGCGGCCGGAAGCTGGCCTGGCCCCCGGGCTAGCCGCGCGGCCCGCCCTGAATTTCAGACCAGCAGGCCCGGGAGCTCGGCGAGCGTCCGAATCACGGGAATGCCCTCGGGCGCGGTGGCCGGCGCCGCGGGAGACCGCGAGAGGAGCACGCCCCGCATCCCGACGCGGCGGGCGCCTTCGATGTCGTGGACCATGCTGTCGCCGACCATCACCGACTCGGACGCGGCCGCGCCCACGACCTGCAGCGCCTTGCGGAAGATGCTGGGGTGGGGCTTCATGTAGCCGTGATCGGACGAGGAGACGGCCCCGCTGATGTAGGGCTGCAGGCCGAAGTGCCTCTGGAACGACGTGAGGCAGCGGTGGGTGTTCGAGATGAGCCCGATGCGGACGCCGGCGGCGTGCAGCAGGCGTACGGCCGGCCGCACGTCGTCGTACAGGGCGAAGTGCCGGCACCTGGCCCATTCGTCGTGGATTTCGCGGGCGCAGGCGGCGAGACCGGGGCCGGCGCCCCCCATCTCCTGGAGCACGCGCCGAGCGTAGGTGATGAACAGCGCCGGGCGGTAGATGCCGTCCTGCGCGGGGGTGAGCGTGCCGGTGGCGGCGGCGACCGCGGCGGCGAACCGATCCGGGTCGACCGCGAACCCATGGCTGGCGGCGAACCGCCGGTAGCCCTCGCCGTCGAACGTCGGCCCGGGATGGATCAGGGTGAAGTCGACGTCGAAGAAGACGGCGGTGGTGGTCACGGGCGGCGCCCCGGCGATTATACAGGCCCGTCAGGCGCGGCCGTGGCGCGCGCGCTTTGCACTACAATGGGCCGATCTGCATGTCCGCCTGGAAAGACACCCTGAACCTGCCCCGGACCGGCTTTCCGATGAAGGCCAACCTGCGGGCCGCCGAGCCGCGCGCCATGGCGCGCTGGGAGGAGCTCGGCCTGTACGAGCGCATCCGGGCGCGCCGGGCCGGCGCGCCGCGCTTCGTGCTGCACGACGGGCCGCCGTACGCCAACGGGCGCGTCCACACCGGCACGGGCCTCAACAAGGTGCTCAAGGACTTCGTGGTCAAGTCCCGGACGATGGCCGGCTTCGACGCGCCCTACGTGCCGGGCTTCGACTGCCACGGGCTGCCGATCGAGCTCAAGGTGGACCGCGAGCTGGGCCGCCGCAAGCGCGAGCTGAGCGTCGCCGACTTCCGGCGGGCGTGCCGCGCCTATGCGGACAGGTACGTGGGCCTGATGCGGGACGATTTCAGGCGGCTGGGCATCCTGGGCGCCTGGGATACGCCGTACCTCACCATGGACTACCGCTACCAGGCCGCCATCGTGCGCGCGCTGGGGGCGTTCGTCGGGCAGGGCGCGGTCTACAAGGGCAAGAAGCCGGTGCACTGGTGCATCGACTGCCGGACGGCGCTCGCCGAGGCCGAGGTGGAGTACGAGCCCCACACGTCGCCCTCGATCCACGTCGAGTTTCCGCTGGACGGCGCCAGCGCGCGGACCCTGGGCGAGCGCGTGCCGGCGCTGGCCGGCCAGACCCCGTCCGTGCTCATCTGGACGACGACGCCCTGGACGATTCCGTCGAACCTCGCGGTGGCCTTCCACCCCGACTTCGACTACGCGGCCTACGCGACGGACGCCGGCGCGGTCATCGTGGCCGAGCCGCTGGCGGCCGAGGTCGGGCGGCGCACCGGCCGGCCGCTCGGCGCCCCCCTGGCCCGCTGCAGGGGCCGCGACCTGGAGGGCCTGCGGTTTCGCCACCCGCTGTACGACCGGGAGTCGGTCGCGGTCCTGGCGGACTACGTGACGCTGGAGCAGGGCACGGGCGCGGTGCACACGGCGCCCGGCCACGGCGCGGACGACTTCCTGACCGGCATGCGCTACGGCCTGGACGTGTACGCGCCGGTGGGACCCGCCGGCCACTTCACGTCCGACGTCGAGCTGTTCGGCGGCCTGCGCGTCTTCGACGCCAACCCGCGGGTCGAGGAGGCGCTCGCGGCGCGCGGGAGGCTGTGGCATCGCGACGCCGTGGAGCACGCCTACCCGCATTGCTGGCGCTGCCACAAGCCGGTCATCTTTCTCGCGACGGCCCAGTGGTTCATCCGGATGGACGCCGGCTCGCTGCGGGAGCGCGCGCTCAAGGCCGTCGCCGGCGTCGAGTGGTTTCCCGCGTGGGGCGAGCAGCGCATTCGCGGCATGCTGGCGACGCGGCCCGACTGGTGCATCTCGCGGCAGCGCTCCTGGGGCGTGCCCATCCCGGCCCTGCAGTGCACGGCGTGCGGGGAGGCGATGCTGCTCGCCGAGGTCGTCGAGCGCGCGGCCGTCGTGTTCGAGCAGCACGGGGCCGACGCGTGGTACGAACGCGAGCTGGCGGACTTCGTGCCCGCCGGCCTCGCGTGCCAGTCTTGCGGCGGCAGCGACTTCCGGCGCGAGCAGGACATCCTCGACGTCTGGTTCGACTCGGGATCGAGCCACGAGGGCGTGCAGATCGACCACCCCGAGCTCGGCTGGCCGCTGGCGCTGTACCTCGAAGGCTCGGATCAGTACCGCGGCTGGTTCCACAGCTCGCTGCTCGTGGGCCTCGGGACCCGCGGCGCGGCGCCCTTCCGGCAGGTCGTCACCAACGGCTTCGTCGTCGACGAGCACGGGCGCAAGATGTCGAAGTCGCGCGGCAACGTGGTCGAGCTGCAGACCGTCCTCGAGCGGCACGGGGCCGAGGTGTTCCGCCTGTGGGTCGCCATGGTCGACTACCGCGAGGAGATGCGCATCGGGACCGAGATCCTGGCCCGCGTCGTCGAGGCCTACCGCAAGATCCGGAACACGCTGCGCATCCTGGCGGCCAACCTCTACGACTTCGACCCGGCCACCGACCGCGTGCCGCGGGACCGGTTGCAGGAGCTGGACCGCTACGTGCTCGCGTGCTACGCGGAAGCCGTCTCGAAGACGTTGCACGCGTACGAGCGCTACGAGTTCCAGTCGATCTCGCACACGATCGCCCGGCTGCTCACGGTGGACCTGAGCGCCTTCTACATCGACGTCTCGAAGGACGCGCTCTACACCCTCGGCGCACGCTCCGCGGCGCGGCGCTCCGTGCAGACCGCCATGTACACCATGGCCGACGGTCTGGCGCGCCTGCTCGCGCCCCTGCTGCCTGTGACGGCCGACGAGCTGTGGCTGCACCTGCCCGGCCAGCGGGCCGAGAGCGTGCACCTGGCGGATTTTCCGGCAGATTGGGAGGCGCTCGTCGACCGCGGCCTGCAGCAGCGCTGGAGTCGGCTCCTGGGTGTCCGGGACACGGTGAACGCCGAGATCGAGCGGCTGCGCCAGCAGAAGGTGGTCGGCACCTCGCTGGAGGCCCGCGTGACGCTGCGCTGCCGCGGCACGACCGCCGAGCTGCTCGCGGCCTGCGAGGACCTGCTGCCCACGCTGTTCATCACCTCGGAGGCCGCGGTGGAAAGCGACGCGAGCGTGCCGCTCGACGGCGAGGCGGCGGACGGGCGGTGGACGGAGCCGGGCGGCGCTGCCCGCGTCGAGGTCGCGCCGGCCGCGGGAGAGAAGTGCCCGCGCTGCTGGCGCTACGTCCGGCGGCTCGCGCCGGTGGCCGGCGCCGCCGGCGTGTGCGAGCGTTGCGCGGACGCGTTGCTGGAGCACGTCAGTGCCGGATGACCGAACCACCCGGCCGGCGCCGCCCCCGGCGGCCGGTCTGTCGACAAGAGTGCTCGTGGCCGTGACCGCGAGCGTGGTGGCGCTGGACCAGGTCACCAAGGCGCTGGTGCGGGCATGGCTGCCGCTGTACGAGAGCGTGAGCGTCGTGCCGCAACTGCTCGACTTCACCCACGTCCGCAACACCGGCGCCGCCTTCGGGCTGCTGAACGCGGTGGACATCCCGTTCAAGCCGCTGCTCATGTCGGGGATCGCGCTCGCGGCGCTCGTGGCCATCGGGGTCTTCGCCGTGCGCACGAGCCCCACCGAGCCGCTGGCGCGGCTCGGCTTGGCGCTGGTATTCGGCGGCGCGACCGGCAACCTCATCGACCGCGTCACGGCGGGCTACGTCGTCGACTTCGTGGACGTGTACTGGAGCGACTGGCACTTCTGGGCGTTCAACGTGGCCGATGCGGCGATCACGGTCGGCGCCTGCCTCCTGATTCTCGACACGGTGATCCTGAACCGGCATGTACCCACGTCTGCTTGAGCTTGGCCCCGTCTCGATCTACACGTACGGCGTCCTGCTGGCGGCCGCCTACCTCGTCGGCCTCTGGTTCGCGGCCGGGCGGGCGCGCGCGCGGGGACTCGACGGCAACCGCGTCACCGACCTCGGCATCTACATCATCATCAGCGCGCTCGTCGGCGCGAAGCTGCTGCTGGTCGTCGTCGAGTTCGACCATTTCCGGCGCGACCCCGCGGAGATCTGGACCGTGCTGCGCTCCGGCGGCGTCTTCTACGGCGGCCTGCTGCTGGCGGTGGGCGTGGCCTTCTGGCACATCCGCCGGCACCGGCTGCCCATCTGGACGACCTGCGACGCGTTCGCGCCCGGCATCGCGCTGGGCCAGGCGGTGGGCCGGCTCGGCTGCCTGCTGGCCGGCTGCTGCTACGGCCGGCCGACCGAGCTGCCGTGGGGAGTCACCTTCACCAACCCGCTGGCGGCCGCGAACGTCGGCACGCCGCTCGACGTCAGCCTGCATCCGACGCAGCTCTACGAATCCGGCGCGGCGCTGGGCATCCTGGGTCTGCTGCTGCTCATGGAGCGCCGGGGGCCGTCGTTTCCCGGCCGCACGTTCTGGACCTATCTCCTGCTGTATCCCTGCGCCCGGTTCGGCATCGAGTACTTCCGCGGCGATCCGCGCGGCATGGTCCTGGACACTCTGTCGACCTCGCAGTTCGTCTCGCTCCTGCTGGTGCCCGTCAGCATCGTCATGCTGCTCAGGCTGCGCCGGTCGTGGAACCCCGAACCGACCCGCGAGCAGGCGCGCGCGCGTGCCGCGTAGCCCGTGGTCCCGCCGTCTGCCGCCGAGCCGGAGCTGGTCCGCATCGAGGTCACGGCCGACGACGCACCGCGGCGGCTGGACCAGTTGCTGGCGGCGCGCCTCGCCGGCCAGACCCGCTCGCAACTGCAGCGCCTGATCAGGGAAGGCCGCGCCCACATCGGCCGGAAGCCGGCGCGGGCCAGCAGCGCGGTTCGGCCGGGCGACGTCGTCACGCTCGAGATTCCGCCGCCCCGGCCGGCGATCCCCAGGCCGGAAGCCGTCCCCCTCGACATCGTGTACGACGACGCCGACCTCGTCGTCGTGGAGAAGCCCGCGGGGATGGTCGTGCACCCGGCGGCGGGGCACGCGGAGGGCACGCTCGTCAACGCCCTGCTCCACCACGTCACCGACCTCAGCGGCATCGGCGGGACGCTGCGTCCCGGCATCGTGCACCGCCTCGATCGCGGCACTTCCGGGCTGATCCTGGTGGCCAAGCACGATCGGGCGCACAACGAGCTCGCCCGCCAGTTCCGGGAGCGCGAGGTGGAGAAGACGTACGTCGCGCTGGTGTGGGGGCTGGTGCAGGCGGGGCGGCGGATCGACCTGCCGATCGGCCGCGACCCCGACCGGCGCAAGAAGATCTCGACGCGCTCGCGGCGGGCGCGGGAGGCCGTGACGCGCGTCGTGAAGGCCGAGCATCTGCGCGGCGCCTCGCTGCTGCAAGTCACGATTGCCACCGGCCGCACGCACCAGATCCGCGTGCACCTGAGCGCCATCGGGCATCCGGTGATCGGCGACGCCGACTACGGCGGGAGGCGGCGCCACGTGCCGCCGCACCTGCGCGCGGTGCGCGCGCTCGAGCGGCCCTTCCTGCACGCCGCCCGGCTGGTCTTCAGCCACCCCCGCGACGGCCGGCAGGTGACCGTCCGGAGCGACCTGCCAGCCGATCTGCAGACCGTCGTCGCCCGGCTCCGCGCCCAAGCCGACCCCGCGGCGCCCTGAGAGCAAGGCGCGCACGGCGCGCCTCGGCGGGAGCGGCGCGGGGCGAAAGGGTCCCCGCAAGCGAACACCGGGGGTTCGGGGCAAAGCCCCGTCTGAATGAAGCCGGGCGCGGGGCGAATCCGATGGAAGCCCGCAGGAGGAGTTGGAATGGAGGAGCGTTCAGCCACCGCGATCGACAGCCGCACGGTGCACACGGGCCGCGTGTTCACCATCGTCAGCGACCGGGTGCGGCTGCCCAACGGCCGGGAGACCACGCTGGACGTGGTCCGGCACAGACCGTCCGTCATCCTCGTGCCGATGCCCGACCCCGCGCATGTCGTGCTGGTGCGCCAGTACCGCTACAGCATCGATCGCTGGATCTGGGAGCTCCCCGCCGGCACCCTCGAACCGCACGAGGACGTCGAGACCGCCGCGCGCCGCGAGTGCCGGGAGGAGACCGGCCGCGACCCGGGCCGCATCGAGCGCGTCGGCGCCTGCTATCCGACGCCCGGCTACTGCGACGAGCTGATGGTGTTCTTCCGCCTGACCGAGCTGAGAACGCTGACGACGCCGGCCGCGCGCGACGAGGACGAGGTGCTCGAGCCGCGGGTGTTCACGCTCGAGGCCGCGCGCCGACTCGCGACGGCAGCCGACGTCGCCGACATGAAGACGGTGGTAGGACTCTCGCTCGTGTAGGAGTCACAAGGCCCCTCTACTGCACCGTGCCGTGGACCTGCGCGTCATCCGCAGCGGCGCGGGCCGGCGGCTTCGCCCCCTGGGCGGGAAGCAGCGCGAGCTCCAGCACCTCGTCGATGGCCGAGACGTAGTGCACGGAGATCTCCTTGCGCAGGTCCTCGCTCAGATCCTCGTTCACGTCCTTCTCGTTCTGCCGGGGCAGGACGACCTCGAACACGCCGAGCCGGCGGGCCGCCAGCACCTTCTCCTTGATCCCGCCGACGGGCAGGACGTGCCCGGACAGCGTGATCTCGCCGGTCATCGCCATGTCGCCGCGCGCCGGACGGCCGGTCAGCTCCGACACCAGGGCGGTCACCATCGTGACGCCGGCGGAGGGGCCGTCCTTGGGTATCGCGCCCGACGGCACATGGAGGTGGATCTCCGCGTCCTTGTAGAAGGCCGGATCGACACCGTAGCGCGACACGTGCGCGCGGAACCACGAGAGCGCGGCGCGGGCCGACTCCTTCATCACGTCGCCCAGGTGCCCGGTGAGCGTCAGCGAGCCGCTGCCCGCCATTCTGCGCGCCTCCACGAAGAGCACGTCGCCCCCGACCGGCGTCCACGCGAGCCCCAGGGCCACGCCGGGGTTCTTCGTGCGCTCCGCGACCTCCTCGTCGAGGTGCTTCGGGGCGCCCAGCATGGCCGTGACGGTCTCGGGGGTGACCTCGACCGGCGTCGTGTCGCCCTCGGCGCGGCGCCGCGCCACCTTGCGGCAGATGGCGCCGATCTCGCGCTCGAGGTTCCGGACGCCCGCCTCCCGCGTGTACCCGCGAATGACGGCCCGCAGCGCCGGCTGCGTGAACGAGAGCTGCTCGGCGGTCAGGCCGTGGTTCGGCACCTGCCGCCCCACCAGATGCTCGACGGCAATCACGAGCTTCTCGTCGTCCGTGTAGCCGGGCAGCTCGAGCACCTCCATGCGGTCGCGCAGGGCCGGCGGAATCGGATCGAGCACGTTGGCCGTCGTGATGAAGAGCACCTCCGAGAGATCGAAGGGCACGTCGAGGTAGTGATCCCGGAACGTGTTGTTCTGCTCGGGATCGAGCACCTCGAGCAGGGCCGAGGCCGGATCGCCGCGGAAGTCCATGCCGAGCTTGTCGATCTCGTCGAGTATGAACACCGGGTTCCTGGACTCCGCCCTGCGCAGGCCCTGGATGATCTGGCCGGGCAGTGCGCCGATGTACGTGCGGCGGTGCCCTCGAATCTCCGCCTCGTCGCGCATGCCGCCCAGCGAGACGCGGACGAACTTGCGGTCCAGCGACACCGCGATCGACTTCGCCAGCGACGTCTTGCCGACGCCCGGCGGTCCCACGAAGCAGAGAATGGGCCCCTTGACCTCGGGATTGAGCTTGCGCACCGCGAGGTACTCGAGAATGCGGTCCTTGGCCTTGACCAGATCGGAGTGATCGGCGTCGAGGACCCCCTTCGTGCGCTCGAGATCGATGACCTCCGGCGTGCGCGCGTCCCAGGGCAGGGCGACCATCCAGTCCAGGTAGGTGCGCGAAACCGTGTACTCCGCGGCCGCCGCCGGCATCTTCGACAGGCGGTCGAGCTCTCGCAACGCCTCCTTCCTGACTGCCTCGGGCATGCCGGCCGCGTCGATCTTCTCGCGCAGCTCCGCGATCTCCTTGGTCTGATCGTCGCCCTCGCCGAGCTCCTTCTGGATGGCCTTGAGCTGCTCCCGCAGCAGATACTCGCGCTGGTTCCTGCCGACCTCCGACTGCACCTGCGATTGAATCTTCGACCCGAGCTCCAGCACCTCGAGCTCCTTGATCAGCAGGCGGTTGAGATCGTCCATCCGGGATCGGATGTCGAGCGTCTCGAGCACCTGCTGCTTGGCGGCCGTGGGCAGCGTGGTCAGGCTCGACGCGATGAAGTCGGCGAGCTTGCCGGGCTCCGCGACGTTGGCGGCGAGCGACTGCAGATCGTCCGACAGCAGCGGCGACAGCGAGACGACCTGCTGGAAGTTGTTCTTGATGTTGCGCTGCAGCGCGTCGATCTCGAGACGGTCCTCCCCGCGGGCCGCCTCCTCGGCGGGACTCACCTCCGCCATGATGAACGGATCGGAGGAGACGACGGAATCGAGGCGGACGCGGGTCAGCCCCTGCACTATCAGGCGCAGGCTGCCGTCGGCCAGCTTGAACATCTTGTGGATGTGAGTCAGCGTGCCGACCGGAAACAGATCCGCCTGTCCGGGGGCGTCCAGCGCCGCGTCGCGCTGGGTGAACACACCCACCAGCTTGTCGCCGGCCAGCGCCTGGTCGATGAGGTGAATCGAGCTCTCGCGGGCGACGGCCAGCGGCATGAACGAGTTGGGAAACAGGACCGTGTCGCGCAGCGGCAGAATCGCCAACTGCGACGGCACGGAAACCGGCCGGTCGGCGCCGACCGGCCCCTCGCCGCCCGCCGGGTGCTCAGGCTCGCCGCTCACGCTACCAGTGAAACACGCCGGCCCGTGTCCAATCAACCGACGACGTCCGCGAACAGCGACGGCATCGTCCGCCGCCCGGCCAGCATGCGCTCGCGCTGGCGTGCGATCTCGCGGACCTCCTCGCAGCTCTTGCAACGCACCGCGAACGGCAGCGCCCGGAGCCGACGCTCGGGAATCTCCTCACCGCACTCGTAGCAGTAGCCGTAGCGACCCTCGTCGAGGTGATTCAGCGCCGTGCCCACCTTTTCCAGCGTTTCGGCCTTCATCTGCAGCAACGCGAACTCGATGTCGTCCTGAATCTCCGCCTCGGAGGTCTCGGCCTCGTCGCGCACGTTCTGCAACGAGGCAGCCACGTGCTCGTTGCGCACGTCGCGCATCTTGTGCTGCAGCTCCTCGATGATCTCGAGCCGGCGCTCCTCGAGCATCCCCTTGAGCTCCTGGTAACGATCCTGCCGCATCGCGCTGTTCGCCTTGGCTCTCATGATGACGGCTCCTTCCGTCATTGCTTCCATCCGTCCGGCCGCTCCGCAACCATGTACCAGAGCCATGCAAAAGCGATGCCTGCCCTGATCGGCCGGATTCCACCCGCAACCTGCGTCATCGCCGGGCACTGAAACCGAGCAAACTGGAAGAGCGGGAGGGGTGCGAGAGGGGAAACGGTCGTCCTTCGTCAGGGCCCGCCGCTGTTCCGGTCCGGCTGCTGTCGCGGCTGCATCAAGCTCGTCTTGTACCGCTCGTGCCGCCGTCTCTGCAGTGACGTCCTTGCATTCCGTGACTCCCTGTACCCTTAGACGAAGGAATCTCGCGGCAGGTTTCGCCTTTTCTGGGCAGTGTCCACGTCCATGGACACCGGCTGCCACGAAAAGTGGAGACTGTAAACTGATGGGCGGTGCCATGAGCGAGAGGTGTCCACTGTGCCGGCGGCGCCGGGCCGGCCGCGCGTGTCCCGCCCTGGGTCACCGCATCTGCGCCGTCTGTTGCGGCACGAAGCGGCTGGCGGAAATCGACTGTCCCCGCGACTGCCGCTACCTGGTCTCGTCGCAGGCCCACCCGCCCGCGGTGGTCCAGCGCCGGCAGGAGCGCGACATGCTGTTCGTGCTGCCGTTGCTCCACGAGCTGACCGGCCGGCAGCAGGAGCTCGTGCTGCTCATCCAGGGGCTGCTGCTGCGCGACCGCGAAGCGACGCCGGGCCTGCGCGACATCGACGTCGAGCACGCGGTCCGGGCCCTCGCCGAGACCTACGAGACGGCCAGCCGCGGCATCATCTACGAGCATGCCGCGGGCGTCGCCAGCGCCGAGCGCCTGAGCGCGGCAATCCGGATGCTGATCGAGACGCTGCAGGAGAAGGGCATGCGGATCGGCGACGCGGACGTCGCCGGTGCGCTGCGGCGCATCGAGCAGGGCGCGCGCGATGCCCGTGCGGCCCTGCCCGGCGGCGACGCGGCGTACCTCGACCTGCTGAAGCGGCTGCATCCCGCCGACGGGCAGACGCCCGGGGGCGACGCGGACGACCCGGCCGGGACGGGCGGCTCCGGGCTGATCGTCCCGGGGTGACGGGCATCAATCAGACGGGGCTGCGCCCCAAGCCCCCGGCGGCTGCTTGCGGGGACCCCACAGCCCCGCGCCGCTACCGCCGGGGCGCGCTGTGCGCGGCATCCTCCAGATGGGGCTGCGCCCCAAGCCCCCGGCGGCCGCTGGCGGGGACCCCAAAAGCCCCGCGCCGCTGCCGCCGGGGCGCGCTGTGCGCGCCTTGTGGAATCTGCACCGTTGTGCGGCGCAGATTCCTTCGGGCATCAATCGTCCGCGTACGGTTCCGGGAGGCGGTACTCGGGATGCGACTGTAGGTACGCCGCCGCGCGCGCGCCGCGGGTGACGGCCTCGCCGATGAACGCGACGGCCTCGGACAGCCGCTCGTCGGGCTCCGCGCAGCTCAGTCGCAGGAACCCCCCGCCGGCCGCGCCGAAGCACTCGCCGCCGAGGCAGGCCACGCCGTGCCTGTCGTCCGCCGCCTCGAGGAGGTACAGCGCCAGGCCGTGCGACGTGATGCCGTGGCGGTTGCAGATCGGCGCCACCGAGGGGAACACGTAGAACGTCCCGCCGGGCATCAGGCACGACACCCCGTCGATGGCGTTGAGGCCCTCGACCAGACGCTCCACCTTGCGGCGGAAGTCGGCCATGCGCTCGTCCCGCACCGGCCCGTCGTCGGCCAGCGCCGCCATCCCGGCCCGCTGGGTGAACGGCGGCACACACGACAGCGCCGTGTTGGTGAGCGTGCCCAGCACCTCGATCGCCGCGGGGCTGCCGACCGCGAACCCGAGCCGCCAGCCGCTCATGCTGAACGACTTGCTGAAGGTGTAGGCGGCGACGCACTGCTCGAGCATCCCCGGCTGGCTCAGCAGGGTCCGGTGCCGGCCCCGCCAGACCATGGCGTCGTACGGTTCGTCGCTGAAGACCGCGACGTCGCGGCCGCGAATCAACCCGGCGAGCCCCTCGAGGTCGTCGAGGGTCGCGACGCCGCCGGTCGGATTGTGGGGACTGTTGAGAAAGATGGCCTTCGGGCTCGGGTCCGCGGCCAGGAAGCGCTCGACGTCCGCGAGGCTGGGCCGGAAGTCGTGCGCCGCGCGCAGCCGCGACAGCACCATGCGCGCGCCGCGCCGCTGGATGTTGGCCGGATAGGTCGGGAAGTGCGGGCTGAAGACGAGCACCCCGTCGCCGGGATTGACGAACGCCTCGCAGAAGAGCTGCTCGAAGATCTTGGCGCCCGGCCCGACGACGACGTGGTCGGCGGTCACCGGCAGGGCGTGCTGGCGCGCGACGTACTCCGCCGCGGCCGCGCGGAACTCGGGCAGCCCGAGCGACGGCCCGTAGTGCGTATGGCCCGCGCCTATCGCCTGGACTCCGGCGGCGAGCGCCGCGGGGGACGTCGGAAAAGGGCTGTCGCCAATCTCCAGCTCGATGACGTCCTTGCCGGCCGCGCGCAGGCGGCGGGCCGCCGCGAGCACGGTGAACGCGGTCTCCCCCTGCACGGTCGAGGCGAATGTCGAGAACGTCGCCGGCATGTCCGTGGAATGGTAACCCACCGGATGCGGCGGCGACCGGCGGCACGCGCCGCCCGGTGGTGCTATACTGTCGCGTTCAAGGCAGGTGCAGATGGCGCGGCGTTGCGAGATATGCGGTAAGGGACCCGTGGTCGGCCGGAACGTGAGTCACGCGCACAACGTGACCCGCCGGCGTTTCGAAGCCAACATCCAGACGGTGCGCGCCGTCGTCAACGGCGCCGTCAAGCGTCTCCGTGTCTGCACCCGCTGCATCCGCTCCAACCGCATCACCAAGTCCGCCTGACGCGCCCCGCGGGACGCCGCCTACCGCAGCACCCGCTCGACGTCGACCACGCCCGGCACGGCCCTGACGACCTTGATCACGCGCTGCAGGTGCTTGAGGTCGCTGATGTCCAGCGTGACGCTGATCTGGCCGTGGTGGTTGTCGTTCGCCGAGGCCTCGACCTTCTTCATGCTGATGTTCACGCCCGCGATGGAGGACGTCACGTCGGCGAGAATGCCGCGGCGATCCTCCACCTGAATGGTCAGGGCCACGGTGAACGCGCTGGTGTCGTCGGCCTTGTCCCACACGACGTCGATGCGCCGTTCGGGGTCGTAGAGGAGGTTGAGCACGTTGGGGCACGTCACGGAGTGGACCGAGACGCCCTTGCCCCGCGTGACGTAGCCGACGATCTTCTCACCCCGGATCGGCGTGCAGCACCGTGCGCGGAAGGCCATGAAGTCGTCGAACCCCTTGATCTTGAGCTTCTGCTCGCGCGACCTGAACACGCGGCGGACGACCGACGCGATGGCGGTCGGGCCGCTGCGCTGCCGCAGGCGCTCCTGGGGGACGAGGCGCTCGAGCACGCGGTGCAGCGACACCTTGCCGTAGCCGACGGCGGCGAGCAGGTCGTCGCCCCGCTTCGAGGCGAGGTCGCTGGCGATGCGGTCGAGCTGCTCGGCGTCCAGCACGGTCTTCGGGCTGAGGTCCAGTCGCCGTGCCTCCTTCTCGAGCAGCCGGCGGCCGAGCTCCACGGCGCGGACCTTCTCCTCCGCGGTGATGAAGTGCTTGATCTTGTTGCGCGCGCGCGTGGTGACGACGAAGTTCAGCCAGTCCCGGCTCGGCTTGTGCGCGCCGGCCGTCACGATCTCGATGATGTCCCCGCTCTGCAACTGGGTCCGGAGCGGCACCATCCGGCCGTTGATGCGCGCCCCGACGCACGTGTGGCCCACGTCGGTGTGGATGGAGTACGCGAAGTCGACCGGCGTGGCGCCGCGCGGCAGCGCCTTCACCTCGCCCCGCGGCGTGAACGTGTAGACGTCCTCGGGGTACAGGTCGATCTTGAGGCCGTGGATGAACTCCCGTGGGTCCCGGACCTCCTGCTGCCACTCGAGCAACTGCCGCAGCCAGGCGAAGTACCGCTCGTCGGTGTTCGCGCCGATGCGGCCCTCCTTGTACTTCCAGTGCGCGGCGATGCCGTCCTCGGCCACGCGGTGCATCCGCTCCGAGCGGATCTGCACCTCGAAGGGAAATCCGCGCTCGCTGACGACCGAGGTGTGCAGCGACTGGTAGGCGTTGGGCCGGGGCATGGCGACGAAGTCCTTGAAGCGGCCCGGGACGGGCGCCCAGGTCTGGTGGATGATGCCGAGCGCCGCGTAGCAGTCCCGCACCGAGCGGGTGATCACGCGCAGGGCCACCAGGTCGTACACCTCCTCGAGGCCGATCTGCTGCCGCTTGATCTTCTGGCGAATGCTGAAGAGGCGCTTCATGCGGCCCTCGACCTCGACGATGGGCACCTCGGCCTCGCGCAGCCGCTCGACGAGCGTATCCTTCAGGTCGGCCATCGTCTGCTCGGTGTCCACGCGGCGCCGCTCGACGGACTCCCGCAGGCTCTCGTACGCCTCCGGCTCGAGGTGGCGGAAGGCCAGCTCCTCCAGCTCGTTCTTGATCTTGCTCATCCCCAGCCGATGCGCGATGGGGGCATAGATGTCCAGCGTCTCCTGGGAGATCTTGATGCGCCGCTCCTCGCCGAGCGAGTCGAGCGTGCGCATGTTGTGCAGCCGATCCGCGAGCTTGACCAGGATCACGCGCGCGTCGTTGACCATGGCGAGCAGCATCTTGCGGAAGTTCTCGGCCTGCCGCTCCTCGCTCGACGAGAACGGGATGGTGCTGATCTTCGTCACGCCCTCGACGACATGCGCCACGTCCGGACCGAACAGCTCGCTCACCCGCTCGATGGTCGTCAGCGTGTCCTCGACCACGTCGTGCAGCAGCCCGGCCGCGATGGCGACGCCGTCCAGCTTCATGTCGGTGACGAGCGCCGCCACCTCCAGCGGATGGGTGATGTACGCCTCACCGGAACGCCGCACCTGACCCGCGTGCTCCGCGGCCGAGAACTCGTAGGCGCGGCGCAGGAGGTCGGTATCGACGTCGGGGTTGACGGCCCGCGCCCGCGCCGTCAGGTCTTCGAAGCTGGTCATTGCAACCTTATGCTGAACAACAAGATGCGGGGATTCAGGGCAGATCGTGCCCATCATATGGTTGCCGCCTGGGGCGGTCAAGGAAGGGCACGGGAAGTCTTGACTTCCCGTTTTTCGCTTCACTATACTGGCCCGGTTTTCCGCCGCCTTGGGGGCAGTGTCTCTTCTCGGTCACCGACCCCGATCCAGGCAGCGCGCGTGGGCCCGGGCCGAAGGCACGCGGCGACGTGCCGGGCGCGGCCGCGGATCGGGGGCGAAAGGGGAAGCAGGATGAATATCGGACGCAGCGTCGCAAGAGCCATCGTGGTGGCCGCACTGATCGTCCCATTGGCCTCGTGCGGCTATCTGGACCAGGTGAGCGCCATGCGGACGTTCAAGGAAGCGAACCTGGCCTACGGCCGGGGCGACTACGAGGGCGCCGCGGAGCACTACGAGGAGATCCTGGCCATCCTCGATGAGGTGGGCGAGGGCGATCCGCTGCTGAACGAGCAGTTGACCGCCACGTACTTCTACGTGGCCAACTCCTACGACAACCTGTACAAGCCCGTGCGCGCGGGCGAGCCCGAGAACGACGCCTTCCTGGAAGACGCCGTCAGGTACTACACCCTGGCCTCGGAGCGGATCTCCGATCCGAGTCTGAGGCTCCTGTCGATGCAGTATCTGGTTGCGGCGTTCGGACCCGACAAGGCGAACGATCCGGCCCGGTCGGAGCCCGTGCTGCGCCAGATGATCCTGAACGACCCGGAGAATCCGGACAACTATTTCGCCCTGGCCAACCTCTACGAGCAGTCCGGGCTGTACGAGGACGCCGAAGCGGTCATGCTGGAGGTCAGGAACCTGCATCCGGACGATCCCATCGTCTATCTGCAGCTCGCCGGGTTCTACAATCGCGCGGGCGAGTTTGAGCTGACCATCGACGCGCTGGAGCAGCGGGCCGCGATCGAGCCCGACAATCCCGAGGCCTTCTACACGATCTCGACGTTCTACTGGGAGAAGGCGTTCCGGGACTTCCGGATCACGCAGGACCAGAAGGTCGAGTACATCGAGGCCGGCCTCACGGCGGCGGATACCGCGATCGGCCTCAACGATCGCTACGTCGATGCGCTGGTCTACAAGAACATTCTGCTCCGCATGAAGGCCAACGAGACGGACGACCGCGACGAGGTGGACAGCCTCATCGCGGAAGCGGACGAGCTGCGTGACCGCGCCGAGCAGTTGCAGGAGGAGCAGCAGTCCGGCATGGCCGCACCGGCCGCCAACTGAGCTCTCCGCCTATCCGGCGGCGGCCCGCCGTACCGGCGCGGGCCGCCGCCAACCGCGCCCCCCCCGGCACCGCAGGCGTCATGCGGTGCGCCCCCTGCTCCAGCCGCCAGCGTCGGGCCGGCAACCTGCTCCTCCGACGGTTGAACCGCCACCGCGACCCACCCCGGGAAGGACCCGGCGCAGGAACGATCCGGCACAGGAACGATCCGGTCGGTTCGTGACGGAATGGCCGCAGCAAGCCGACGCGCGCCAGACCCGACGGAGCGTTCGTACGGGGAACGGGGAGCCGGCGCGCCGGAACGACGCCCAGGGGGGCGGTGGCGGGCCGTCAATCGCGCGCAGGGGCGGGGGGACGAAGACGGCAGAGGGTATGGCAGCCGGTCACCGTACACGAGAACGGCCGGACGCGACGAGCGCCCGGCCGTTCCGTTGCCCCCAGGCGGGGGGAACCCGAACGAGTCGCCGGCTCTCTAGCCGACCGGCGCCGCGCCCGCGGCCCGGCGCATCCCCTCGGTGACGATACCGACCTTGTCGACCCCGGCTCCCTTCGCGGCGTCGATCACGTCGATGATCTCGCCGTAGGTCAGGCTGCCGTCGCCCGCAATGAACATGGTCTTGTCACGCCGCGTCTCGAAGATCTCGCGCAGCCGGGATTGGAGCACCGGCATGGCGACATCCTGATTGTTGATCGAAATCCTCCGGTCGGCCGTGTACTCCAGCACGATCTGGCTGCTGTCGGTGGCGGCCTGCTGGGAGCCCTGCGTCTCGAGCGGCAGGTTGATGTCCAGCCCCCGCTGATTCAACGGCAGGGCGGCCAGGAAGATGACGATCAGCACCAGCAGCACGTCGATGAACGGCGTGATGTTGATCTCGGAGTTCGCCTCGGCCTTCGAGACCGTTGCGACGGTCTCGGCCCCGTGATGCTTGTGTGCCATCGGCTAGCCTCCCGCGGCTCCGCGCAGCCGCCGCTCGGTCACGAGCCCGATGTCCTCGATGCCCGCCCGCTGCAACCGGTCCAGCACGTCCATCACCTCGGCGTAGCGGGCGCCCTGGTCGGCCTTGATCAGCACGATCCGTTCCAGCTTGCGGTCGAGCGCGCGCTGCACGGTGGCCAGCAACTGGCTCTCCTCGGTCATCTGGTTGTCCACGTAGAACCGCCCCGCCGCGTCCACGTGCAGCACCGTGTTGGCGTCGTTGTCGGGCTTTTCCACCGTGTTGGCCGCCTCCGGGAGCGTCACCGCGACGCCGGCCTGCAGGAGGGGCGCAATCAGCATGACGATGATCAGCAACACCAACATCACGTCGGCCAGCGGCGTCACGTTGATCTGCGAGTTAAGTCCACCCTTGTCACCACCGACATCCATCCCCATGGGTGAATCCTCCTACTGCCAGCTGCGTCGGATTTACGACTTCTTGATGAAGTAGTCCACGAGCTCGGACGACGAGTTGTCCATCTCGACGTTGAAGTACTCGATCCGCCCGGTGAGGTAGTTGTAGAACCACACCGCCGGGATGGCCACGAACAGCCCGATGGCCGTGCCGACAAGCGCCTCCGAGATGCCGCCCGAGACCGCGCCGAGTCCGCCCGACCCGGTCTGCGCGATGCCCTGGAACGCGTTGATGACGCCGATCGTGGTCGCCAGCAGGCCGACGAACACGGCCGTCGAGCCGATGGTGGCCAGCATGCCCAGCCCCTTCTTCAGGTCGGCGGCGGTCAGGGCGGACGCGCGCTGAATGGCGCGGCGGACGCTGTCGACGACGTCGTCCTTGTCGAGCTGCACGCCGGTGTCCTGCTGGAACTGGTACTCCTGCAGGCCGGCCAGCACCACCTTGGCCAGGTGGCTGTACTTGAAGCTCTTGGACTGCGAGACGGCGATGCCGTCCTTCAGCTTGCTGTCCTTGAGGTGCTTCGCCACCTGCGGCGCGAAGGCCTTGGACTGTTTCTGAGCCTGGAAGAACGTGAAGATCCGCTCGAAGAAAACGCCGACGGAGATCATCGACATCACCGCGAGCACTGCCATCAGCAGCTTGACCATCAGACTCATCTGTTCCCACATCTCGAGCAAATCCATCTGAATCCTCCTCGGACACCAGCCTTCAGGGCGAAGCGCAACGCCGGAACGCGCGCGGTTCCGGCGCCCAGCCTATTGCAACGTGAAGTTCACCGTCACCGTCATGATGACGGGCACGGGCAAGCCGTTCAACAGCGTCGGCGTGTATTCCCACTGCCTCACCGCGTTGATGGCCGCCTCGTCGAGCAGCGGCACCGAACGCAGCACCTTCACCTCGGTGACCCGGCCGCTCGGGCCGATGACCGCCTCGAGGATGACGATTCCCTGCACGCGGGCCGACTGGGCCACGGGCGGATAGACCGGCGGAACGTCCTTGGTCTTCGTCGGCGGGGAGATGTTCCCGCCGACGCGCACCGGCTCGGGCGGCGGCGGCGGCGGCGGCGGAGCCTCCGGCAGGCCCCCGACGATGCCGCCGACGACACCGCCCGCGATGCCGCCCTCGACGCCGCCGACGTTCTCGATGTTGAATCCGGATTCCTCGATGATGCTGTCGGGAGCGACGACGGGCGCGGCGTCAGGGTTGACGTCGACAACCGGCGGCGGCTCGGCCGCCGCCGGCGTGGGCGGCGGCGGCGGTGGTGGTGGCGGCGGCGGCGGCGGCGGCGCGGCCACGAACGCCATCATCGAGGCCGGCGTCGGCAACGCATCGACTGCCATCAGCGGGACGATCACCACAGCAGCGATGGCCACGACGTGCGCCACGATGGACAGGGGCACGGTGTACCACTTCCGCGACCCCACTCTGATCGAGGGATTTGCGATATCACCAAACATTTGACCGGCTGCCACCGATACCCTCCTCACCCTGCCGCGACGCGTGGGTGCTGCCTCGAAAGAGCGTCGATTATAAGCACGGGTTCAAACGACTGTCAACGAAGTACCGCCGCCTCCGCCCCGGACCGCTCGGCATCGGTCGCTCTTCGCGAACATACCTGTAATCAGCAGGTTGCGCGTTGCCGCCCGTTCCCGCCGGCGGCGTCCCGCCGGCGGCGTCCCGCCGGCTCGCGGCCGTTGGCGCGTCGAGTCCCGGCGACGACGACGGGGGGCCGCGCCGGCTCGTCACGAGAACGTCACGCCATCCAGGCCACCACGAGCGGCGCGAAGATCACGGCGACGACGCTCATCAGCTTGATCAGGATGTTCAGGCTGGGCCCCGAGGTGTCCTTGAACGGGTCGCCGACCGTGTCGCCGATGACGGCGGCCTTGTGCGGCTCCGAGCCCTTGCCCCCGTGGTGCCCCTCCTCGATGTACTTCTTGGCGTTGTCCCACACGCCGCCGGCGTTGGCCATCATCAGCGCCATCAGCACGCCGGTGACGAGCGCGCCGGCCAGCAGCCCGCCCAGGCCCGAGATGCCCAGCAGGAACCCGGCGGCGACCGGCGCCAGCACCGCGATCAGCCCCGGCACGACCATCTCGCGGATGGCCGAGCGGGTCGAGATCTCCACGCAGCGCGCCGAGTCGGGCTCGGCGTCGCCCGCGAGCAGTCCCTCGATTTCCTTGAACTGCCGGCGCACCTCCTCGATCATGTCGTTTGCCGAGCGGCCGACGGCGTTCATGGTGAGCGCAGAGAACAGGAAGGGCAGCATGCCGCCGAGCAGCAGCCCGAGCAACACGTTGGGGTTGTCGAGCGCGAGATCGAGCAGGCGCGGCTCGAACATGGCCGGCCCGCCCGCCTCCGCGATCGCCGCGTCGGCGGTCGCGCGGAACGTGCTGAAGAGGGCGAGGGCCGTCAGCGCCGCCGAGCCGATGGCGAAGCCCTTCCCCATGGCCGCCGTCGTGTTGCCGACCGCGTCGAGCGCGTCGGTCCGCTCGCGGACGAACGCGTCGCACCCGCTCATCTCCGCTATCCCGCCCGCGTTGTCGGCGACCGGCCCGTAGGCATCGACGCCGAGGCTGATGCCGAGCGTCGAGAGCATCCCCACCGCGGCGATGGCGATGCCGTAGAGCTCGGCCTGGGAGTAGCTGAAGTAGATCGCGAGGCAGATGACGACGATCGGCAGCGCGCACGACATCATCCCGACGCCGAGGCCGGCGATGATGTTCGTGGCCGGACCGGTCTCCGACTGCTGCGCGATACCGTGTGCGGGCGGCTTGTCCTTGCCTGTGTAGTACTCGGTGATCTGGCCGATGAGCACGCCGGCCGCGACGCCGGCCACCACGCACCAGAGAATGGCCGCTGGGATGTCGAGGAGCACGACGAGGGCGCCGGCGCCCACGAAGACGAGCGCCGATGCCACCAGCAGGCCGCGGTGCAGCGCGCTGCCAATCCTGGTCTCGTCGTCGGTGTTGACGACGAACGTGCCCAGGATGGACGAGACGATGCCGACGCCGGCCAGCAGGATCGGGAAGATGACCAGCCGCGACTGGAGCGCCTCGAACGCGGCTTCGTCGACGCCCCACAGCGCGGCCGCCGAGGCCGCGCCCAGCGCCCAGGCGAGCGCAATCGAGGAAATGATGCTGCCGACGTACGACTCGAACAGGTCGGCGCCCATGCCCGCGACGTCGCCGACGTTGTCCCCGACGTTGTCGGCGATGGTGGCCGGGTTCCGGGGATCGTCCTCCGGGATGCCGGCCTCCACCTTGCCGGACAGATCGCCCGCCACATCGGCCGCCTTCGTGTAGATGCCGCCGCCGACGCGGGCGAACAGCGCGATCGACGAGGCGCCGAGCGAGAACCCGAACAGCGACTCGACGGCGCTCGCGCCGGCTCCCTGCAACCCGCCGTACGCATAGTAGAGCGTGGCGATGCCGAGCGTGCCGAGCGCGACCACGGTCAGGCCCATCACCGCGCCGCTGGAGAAGGCCACGCGCAGCGCGCTCGAGAGGCTGGTGGTCGCGGCGTGCGTCGTCCGCACTGCGGCGCTCGTCGCGGTGCGCATGCCGATCCACCCGGCGCCCGCCGACAGCAGGGCGCCGACCAGGAAGGCGATGCCGGTCAGCCACGAATCCCCGGGCAGGAACGCCACCAGGATCACGAACATGATGGCGACGAAGCCCGCCAGGACGGTGTACTCCGTCCGCAGGAAGGCCATGGCCCCCGCCCGGATGAGCGCGGCAATCCGCTGCATCCTGTCCGTGCCGGGATCCCGGCCGCTGATGCCGCGTATCAGAAAGTAGGCGAAGAGCGCCGCGACGACCGGCGCCCCCCAACCCAAGACGAAGTAGAGCTGCTGTTCCATTCGCACCTCAACGCTGCCGACTCACCGGCCTTGACGAAACGCAAGAGCGTACCAATCCGCATTTCCCGCCGTCAAGGCGCGGGGGGCGCGGCCCCGGCCGGCTGGCCGCGATCGATGCGGAGCTGCGCGGACAGCGCCATGCCGCCCGTCAGGAAGATCTGCACCCCCTCCTGGACGCTCAGGTCGGGATACGAGACCACGGACGACTCGTAGACGTGGATGTCGCCGAAATAGATGTGGTTCGTCGGCACGTACACCGCCACGAGGTCCTCGTCGCCGTTGCCGCGATCGAGGGCGAACCGCTTGGTGAGGAAGCCGAGCACGAGGCCGCGCCGCGGATCGTCGACGAGCACGACCTGCTTGAAGCCCATCCGGCTGTCGGGCGAGAAGGCGGCCACCAGTTGCTTGACCGGCACGTAGACCGCCCGGAAGACCGGCAGCCGCATGAGGTACGCCTCGCCGCGCGTGAGCAGGCGGCTGCCCAGCACGTTGGTGGCGAACACCCCGACGAACAGCACGGACACGAGCAGCGTCGCGAGCCCCAGCCCCGGCACCTCGCGGCCGATCCAGCGGGCGTAGGCGGGGCTCATGACGCCGTCGATGAACTGGAAGAGCCACACGAACGCCGCCACGGTGATGATCAGCGGCACCGTGACGACGAAACCGGCAATCAGGCTGCGACGAAGCCACTGCATCGGTTCCTCCTGGCGAGCGCCTCACGACCCGGCCACCCGGAAGAAGACCGCGCCCGCCAGCGCGAGCCGGTAGATGGCGTACGGGTCCAGCGCGCGCCGCGAGACGGACTGAATGAAGTAGCTTATCGTGAGATAGCCCACGATCGCGGACGAGACGCCCCCAATCCCCATCAGGACGACGCCGCCGGACGGGATCCCCTCCGTCACGAGATCGAGCGTCGCCCTGGCGCCGGCGGCCATGATCGCGGGAATCCCGAGCAGGAAGGCGAACCGCGCGGCGCGCTCGCGGCGCAGGCCGAGGAGCATGGCCACGGTCAGCACCGCTCCGGAGCGCGAGACGCCCGGCACCAGCGCCGACGCCTGCGCGACGCCGAGACCCAGGGCCTCCCACGGACCCAGCGAGGTCTCGCGGCGGGTGCGGGTGCGCAGGCGCTCGGCGACGAGCATCACGACGGCGCCCGCGCCCAGGGCAACGCCGGCGACACCGGCGGTGCGCAGCGACCCGGTGATGGCGTCGGCCGCCGCCAGCCCGACGACCGCGACCGGCACGGTGCCGATGACAATCGCCCGCAGCACGACGGCGTCGTCGCCCGGGCCGCGCCACGCGCGCGGAGCCGCCGCAGTCCCGGCCAACCCCGCGACGTCGCGGCGGAAGTAGACGAGCACCGCCAGCAGCGTGCCGACGTGGCAGGCGACATCGAACGCCACCGCGAAGCGCGGCTCGATCTCCCACCCGAAGAAGTCGCGCGCCAGAATCAGATGGGCCGAGCTCGAGATCGGCAGGAACTCCGTGAGCCCCTGGACGACTCCCAGCAGCGCGGCCTGCAGCGCGGTCACGCGGGTCGGTCAGGAGGCGCGCGCCCGGCGTCCCGGGCGCTTCGAGCGCTGCCGCGGCGGCGCCTGAGCGGCCGGCGCCGGGTGCGGGTGGCGCTGCGCCGCGCGGCGCTGGGTGATCAGGATCGCGATCGACGCCGCGATGAAGATGGTCGAGTACGTGCCGCTGAAGACGCCGACGAGCATCGTGAACGCGAAGCCGCGCAGCACCTCCCCGCCGAAGACATACAGGGCCAGCACGGCGAACCCGGTCGTGCCGGACGTGATGAGCGTGCGGGCGAGCGTCTGGTTGACGCTGCGGTTGACCAGGTGGTCGAACTGGTCCCGCCGCATCACGCGCAGGTTCTCGCGAACGCGGTCGAAGACGACAATCGAGTCGTTCACCGAGTACCCGGTGATGGTGAGCATCGCCGCCACCACGTTCAGCGACAGCTCGTAGCCGAAGAACATGAGCAGCGACACGGTGATCATGATGTCGTGCGCCACGGCGACGATGGCGCCGACCCCGAAGCTGAATCGGAACCGCAGGCCGATGTACACGAGGATGCCGGCCATGGCGAACACGAACGCCTGGATCCCGCGCTGGCGCAGCTCCTGGCCGATCACGGGACCGACCAGCTCCTGACCCACCACCTCGAAGCCGCCGACGGCGCTCGCCAGAAGAGCCTGCCGCACCGCCTCGGCCCCTTCCTCGAGGCTCGTGCCCACCTCGGGCCCCGACTGCGGCAGACGCACCATGATCTGGTTCGCGTCCGCCGCGCCGTACTGCTGCACGACCTTCTCGCCCTCGACGGACGCGAGCGCATCGCGCACCGCGTCCTCGGTGATCGGCTCCTCGAACTCGATCACGATCAGCGTGCCGCCCGAGAAGTCGATGCCGAGCGGGAGCCCCCCGCGGACCGCCAGCAGGACGACGCCGCCGGCGATGACGAGCAGCGAGAGCGCGAGGGCCTGCCAGCGCCAAGCGATGAAATCGAAGTTCGGTTCCTTGCGAAAAAGCTGCACCCGTGCTCTCTCCTCCTCCTGTCGGCTCCAGGCTCAGATGCTCAGCGTGGCGGCCCGGCGGCGCCCGAGGAACACCTCGAACATGGTGCGCGACACGAACATCGCGGTGAAGACGTTCGAGATGAGACCGATGGCGAGCGTGGTCGCGAAGCCCCGGATCGGACCGGACCCGAACTGGAACAGGAACGCCGCCGCGATGAGCGACGCAACGTGCGTGTCCAGAATCGTGAGCAGGACGCGATCGAATCCGGCCGCGACCGCCGCCCGGACCCCCTTCTCGGAACGCAGCTCCTCCTTGATGCGCTCGAAGATCAGGACGTTGGAGTCGACGCCGATGCCGATGGTCAGGATGAGCCCCGCGATGCCGGGCAGCGTGAGCACGGCGCCGACGTAGGCCATGAACCCCATCAGGATCAACAGGTTCATGGCCACGGCCACGATCGCGTTGATCCCGGCGAGCCGGTAGTAGAAGAGCATGAACACCGCCACGGCGAGCAGGCCGGCCACCGACGCGGCGACGCCCGCCCGAATCGAGTCGGCGCCGAGGGTCGGACCCACCGTCCGCTCCTCCAGGTAGGTGAGCGACGCGGGCAGCGCGCCGGATCGCAGCACCAGCGACAGGTCCGCCGCCTCCTCCTGGCTGAAGCTGCCCGTGATGCGCCCGTCGGCGTTGATCCGGCTCTGAATCTGCGGCGCGGTCTGGACCCGCCCGTCGAGAATGATCGCGAGGTTGCGTCCGATGTTCTGCCCGGTCACGTCGCCGAACTTGCGCGCGCCCTCGCTGTTGAACGAGAAGCTCACGGCCGGCTGGTTGAACTCGTCGAGCGCCGGCCGCGCGTTGCGCAGATCCCGCCCGGTGACCGCGGCCACGCGCCGCACCAGGTAGTACTCCGTGCCCCCGGGCCCGCCGGAGGCAAGCACGTCCGAGGCGCCGGAGACGACCTCCATGTCCGGCGGCACCACGCCGTTCCGCGTCTCGAGCAGCGCTTCCCGGGAGATCGCCGGACCGTCCTCGACGATCTTGAGCTCGAGCAGCGCGGTGTTGCGGATGATCTCCTTCGCGCGCGCCACGTCGGACACGCCCGGCAACTGGACCAGGATCTGATACCCGCCCACGCTGTACGGGGCCACGATGGGCTCCGCCACGCCGAGCTCGTTGACGCGCCGCTCGATCGTCTGGAGCGCCTGCCGGACCGCCTCGTCGCGGAGGGTGCTCTCGATCGGCGCGCGCATCCTGTACGTGTACGTGCCGCCCGCGCCCACCTCCCGGTCGTACGTCGCCGCCAACTGGTCTTCCGCCATCTCGCGGAACTCCGCGTCCCGTTCGGGCGGCACGCCTTCCACGCGGATGGTGGTGGGCTCGACGGCCACGACCGAAGCGGTCGTGATGCCCTGCAGCTCGAGCTGCTCGCCGAGCTGCTCGGCCGCGGTCTCCGACTCCACGTTCAACGCGTCATCCGTCTGCACCCGCAGGACCATGTGCACGCCGCCTTCGAGATCGAGACCCAGGCGGATGCGCTCCTCGGGCGGATAGATGGCCAGCGCGGACAGCGCGGCCACGACGACCACGGCAACCAGCTTCCATTGCACGTTCTGCTTCATGGGCAACACCTCGTCAGCCGGGGCCGAAGCCCCGCCGCGCCCGAACGGCAGTCCGTCCGCGCCGGGGCGGCGCGAACTGCTACGACCCGCCGGACTCCGGCACCACCGGCTCCTGGCCCTGGTACCCGCCGATGGCCGCCCGGGATATCTCGATCCGCACCTTGTCCGCGACCTGGACGTGGACCGAGCGCTCCCCCATCTTCGAGACGACCCCGTAGATGCCGCTCGTCGTGACGATCCGGTCCCCCACCTTCAGGTTCGCCTGAAAGCTCTGCACCTTCCGCTGGCGGCGCCGCATCGGCAGCAGGATGATGAAGTAGAAGATGGCGAGTATCAGCGCGAACGGCAGGAACTGGACCAGCAGCGGCGGCGACTGCCCCGCGGGCTGCGCCATCGCGAGGACGGCCGTAAAGCGATCGATGGTCATTGGGATCGTGCCGTCCCACCGCCGCCGGACCGCGGCCGGCGGGAGAACGTCCGGCGGAAACCCTGTCTGAACGTTTCGAACGTGCCGGACATTATAGCCTCACCGAGCCGCCGCATGGTGTCGAGGTAGAAGTGCAGGTTGTGCAGCGTGTTGAGGGTGGCCGCGTTGATCTCGTTCGCCAGGTGCAGGTGCCGCAGGTAGGCCCGCGAGAAGTGGCGGCAGGTGTAGCAGCCGCACTCCGGATCGGGCGGCCGCACGTCGGACGCGTAGCGCGCGCCGCGGATGTTGATGGGCCCGGTCCGCGTGAGCAACTGGCCGTTGCGGGCGTTGCGCGTCGGCACGACGCAGTCGAACAGGTCGATTCCGCGGCCGACCATCTCGACCAGGTCGTCGGGCAGCCCCACGCCCATGAGATAGCGCGGGCGATCGGCCGGCAGCAGCCGCGCCGTGCCGCCTGCCACGTCGTACATCACGGCGGTCGGCTCCCCCACGCTCAGTCCGCCGATGGCGTAGCCGTCGAACCCGATGGACAGCGTCTCCCGGACGTGCCGCTCGCGCAGATCCGGAAACACGCCGCCCTGGATGATGCCGAACTGCGCCTGCCCGCGGTTCGTCAGGCCGCCGTCGCCGCCCGCCTGCAGGTGGAGGAACCTCTCGCGCGAGCGGCGGCCCCAGCGCGCCGTCAGCTCCATCGAACGCCTGGCCTCGTCCCAGGTCACCGGATACGGGGTGCACTCGTCGAAGGCCATGGCGATGTCGGCTCCCAGGCGGGCCTGAATCTCCGTGGCCCGCTCGGGGGTCAGCAGGTGCCGGCTCCCGTCCACGTGGGACCGGAAGCAGGCGCCCTCCTCGCTGATCGTGCGGCGCCGCCCCAGGCTGAACACCTGGTAGCCGCCGCTGTCGGTCAGCAGCGGCCCCGACCAGCCGGCGAAGCGATGCAGGCCGCCGGCGTCGGCAATCAGCGCGTCGCCCGGCCGCAGGAACAGGTGGTAGGTGTTGGCGAGGATGATCTCCGCCCCCAGGTCGAGGAGGTCGCGGTGGGTGACCGCCTTGACCGCGCCCCCGGTGCCGACCGGCATGAAGGCGGGCGTCTGCAGCACGCCGTGCGGTGTCGCGAGCTCGCCGCGGCGCGCGAGCCCGTCCGTGTGGCTCACGCGAAACTCGAGCGCATCGGGCATTGCGCTATACTAGCGGCCCCCCAGTGAAGCGCGTACGGGTCGGCGTGGTCTACGGCGGGCGGTCGAGCGAGCACGAGGTCTCGCTGGCGTCGGCCGCGGCCGTCATCGCGCACCTCGACCCCGCGCGGTACGAGCCGGTCCCCATTCACATCGGCCGGGACGGCCGCTGGTCGCTCGCCGACGCGCCTCCCGCGCCGCGGCCGGTGGCGGAGACGATTGCATCCGCGCGATCGGCCCGCGACGCCGCGCCCGGGGCCGACCGGCGCGACGCGCTCTTTCTGGCGCAGCCGTCGGCTGCGCCGCTGCTGACCCTGCGGCCGGGCATCGCGCAGGGCGCGGGCGGCGTCCGCGCGGATGTGGCTCTGCATGCCCTGGACGTGATCTTCCCGGTCGTCCACGGTCCGTACGGCGAGGACGGCACCCTGCAGGGCCTTCTCGAGCTCGCCAACGTGCCCTACGTCGGGGCCGGCGTGCTCGGGTCGGCCGTGGCCATGGACAAGGCCGTGGCAAAGACGCTGTTCGCGGCTGCCGGCCTGCCTATCGTGCGGCACCTGGTCGTGCCCGCGCGGCGCTGGGACGCCGCCGCCGCGGCGGTGCTCGACGACGTCGCCGGCCGCCTGGCCTGGCCGCTGTTCGTGAAGCCGGCCAACCTCGGCTCGAGCGTCGGCGTCTCGAAGGCCGGCACCCGCCCGGAGCTGCGGCGGGCCATCGGCAGGGCGCGCGAGTTCGACCGCAAGATCGTCGTCGAGGAAGCCGTTCCGGACGCGCGCGAGATCGAATGCGCCGTGCTCGGCAACGACGTGCCGGAGGTGTCGGTCGCGGGGGAGATCCTGCCCGCCGGCGAGTTCTACGACTACGAATCGAAGTACGTGGACGAGCGCTCCACGTACGTCATCCCCGCCGATCTCCCGGCCGAGCAGGCCCGCGACGTGCGCGCGCTGGCCGGCGAGGCGTTTCGCGCCCTCGACGGGGCCGGGCTGGCGCGCGTCGACTTTCTCCTGGCGCGCGGGACGGGACGCCTCTATCTCAACGAGGTGAACACCATTCCCGGCTTCACCACCATCAGCATGTACGCCAAGCTCTGGCAGGCCTCGGGACTGGACTATCCGCGGCTGCTGGAGCGGCTGGTCGAGCTGGCGCTGGCGCGGCACGCGGAGAAGCAGCGCCTGCGCACCAGCATGGACTGACGCCGGCCGGGGCACCTACTGCAGCGGCTCGCTGCCGTCCCAGACGCGCACCCGCTCGATCGAATCGCCCGGCCGGAGCGCGTCGACGACGTCCAGGCCCTCGATCACGCGCCCGAACGCCGTATACCGTCCGTCGAGCTGCGGCTGCGGCGAGCGCGTGATGAAGAACTGGCTGCCGCCGGTATCCTGCCAGTCGCGGGCCATCCCCACCGTGCCGCGCAGGAACGGGAGCTGGTTGATCTCGTCCCGCAGCGTGTAGCCGGGGCCGCCCTCGCTGTCGCCCCGCGGGTCGCCGCCCTGGACGACGTAGTTGGTCACCACGCGGTGGAACGTCAGCCCGTCGTAGAAGCCCCTGCGCGCGAGCCTGACGAAGTTGTCCGCCGTGAGCGGTGCGTCGAGGACCGCGAGCTCAATCTGGATGGTCCCCCGCTCGGTCTCGATGTACACGTGCGGGGAAACCGGAGGCTCGACGAGGTGCGGCGCCGCGTAGTCGGTGTCGCGCCCCGGAGCCGGCCGGATGCGCGCGTCGTGGTCCTCGTCGGGCGCCATGCGATCCAGCCACCGCGCCGCCCGGACCCGCACGGCCCAGTCGCGGTCGGCAAGCCCCTCCGTCAGGACCTCGCGGGCGACCGGTCCACCCAGCCCGGCCAGCGCGTCGATGATCGCCGCGCGCGCCAGGTACGGCGGATCGCCGCGCGTCGCGAGCCAGGCCGAGCGGAGCTGCTCGGCCGCACCGGGCGGCCTCACCTCGCCCAGCAGGCGCGCGGCGGTCTTGCGGACGACCACGTCGTCGCTGGCGAGGTGGTCGGCGAGGATCGCGCCGACGTCGGGCGCCTCCAGCTCGACCAGCGCCTGCAGCACGCTGGGCACGACGCGCTGATCGGCGTCGGCCAGCATCTGCTCGAGGCGCGGCAGCGCCACGCTCGGCTCGGCGTGCGTCAGCGCGTCGGCCAGCGCGGCCCGCACGCGCCAGTCGGGGTCCGGGCCCAATCCGGACAGCACGAGCAGAAACAGCTCCGCGTCGGCCGCCGCCAGCGCGCGCAGGGCGGCGGCGCGCAGCGGCGGCCACCCGTCGGTGAGCAGCTCGACGGCCACGTCGACGACGACGGGACGCCCGCGGAGCGTATCGAGCGCGTCGCGCCGCAGCACCGGGTCGAGGCCCCGGGTCACCGCGAAGCGCCGCAGGGCCTCGGTCGCCGGCCCGTTCTCGTAGCGGCCCAGCGCCCGCAACGCGGACCCCAGCACCTGGGTGCCGCGCCGGCGCGGGTCGAGCAGGCCGCTGAGCGGCTCGATCGCCGCGGGGCTGCCGAGCGCGCCCAGGCCCTCGGCCGCCAGCGCGACGCCGATGCGGCCCTCTACGCCGGCCAGGGTGGCCAGCGCGTCGACCGCGCGCGGATCGTCCACCCGCGCCAGGGCGTACGCGACGGGCCACCACCAGAGTATGGGCTGGCCGTCGGGCTGCAGCACCGCGGCGGCCAGCGGCTCGAACGCGCGGAGATCCGCCAGCGCGTAGAGCCCGAGACGGAACGCCTCCACCTCGGGCGCCAGGGGATGCGAGAGGTCCTCCGGATCCAGCTCGAACGCCGTGGCGACGTACCTCTGGACCAGCGCGCCGATCGCCTCGGCGGCGCCGGCCGCTCCGATGCGCCCCAGCGCCTCCGCCGCCCGGCCCTGCACCAGCGGCGACGGGTCGTCGAGCGCCAGCAGCAGCGGCTCGGCAGCCGACTCGTCCCCGAGCAGCCCGAGGGCGAACGCCGACATCTGGCGCACCTCCGCCTCGGCGTCGCCGAGGCTCGCGACCAGCGGGGCGATCCCTTCCGGGCGTCCGACGCGGCCGATGGCCAGCGCCGCCCGCCGGCGCACGCGGGGCGCGGCATCCGCCAACAGCTCGACCAGATCGGCGCGCGCCGGGCGGGCGGGGGCGGCGGCCGCCGTGGCCGGCGCCGCCGCGGCGTCGACCGGCGGCGCCGGATCGCCGAGCAGGCGCTGGTCCTCGAGGCGCAGGATCCACGCCAGCTTGTCGCTCAGCGTGGGCGGCTGAACCGGCGCGACGCGCGGCCCGCCGCCGCATCCGGCAACCACCGTCCCGAGCGCGAGCGCGAGGGCGGCGAGCCCCGTCCACCGGGCCCGCGGGACCTGCCGGATCGCCGCACGAACAGCCGCCAGACGACGCGCCACGCGCCATGGTAGCACGCGCCGGGGGACTGCTATACTCCGCTGCATCTTGGACTTCCGCTACCTGGCGATAGAGGGTCCCATCGGCGTGGGCAAGACCACTCTCGCCCGGCATCTGGGGCTCAGGCTCGACGCCGCGACAATCCTCGACGAGACGGACAATCCCTTCATCGCGGACCTGTACAGCGGCCGGCCGGGAGCAGCGTTCCAGGCTCAGCTCTTCTCGCTGCTCGCCCGCCACCGGCAGCAGTCGGAGCTGCGCCAGACCGATCTGTTCAACCAGGTCACGATCTCGGACTACCTGTTCGACAAGGACAAGATCTACGCCTATCTCAACCTGGACGACAACGAGCTCTTCATCTACCAGCGGCTCTACGACCTGCTGGCGGCGGATGTCGTCGCGCCCGACCTCGTCGTCTACCTCCAGGCGCCTTCCGACGTTCTGCGGCAGCGCGCCCGACGCCGGCGCCAGCAGGACGCGACCGCTCCGCTGCCGGACGACGAGTATCTCGGCGAGCTCAACGACGCGTACAACCACTTCTTCTTCCACTACGGCGAGACGCCGCTGCTCGTGGTGGAGACGTCGCAGCTCGCGTTCGATTGGGACGCGGCCGCCATGGACGACCTCGTCAGGCAGTTCCGGGACATGGGGCGCGGCACGCGCTACTACGTGCCGCGGACCGGGCACACGTCGTCCTGAGCCGTCCCGCCACCGGAGCCGCAGCGCCAACGCGCGCCATGACGAGTGCCCGGCACGGCTCGATCGACTACCTCTTCAGCCTCGAGCAGTTCGGCGTCAAGCTCGGCCTCGACAACATCCGGACCCTGCGCGCGGCCCTGGGCTATCCCGACCGCTCCTTCCGCTCGATCATCGTCGCCGGCACCAACGGCAAGGGCTCGGTGGCCGCCATGCTCGACGGGGCCCTGCGGGCAGCCGGCTACGCGACGGGCCGCTTCACCTCCCCGCACCTCGTCGCGCTCGAGGAACGCTTCGTCGTGGCCGGCCGGCCGGTCGCGCGCGAGAGCCTCGAGGCGGAGGCCGGCCGGCTGCGAGCCGTGGCCGCGCGGCTGCTCGACGACGGTCGGCTGGCGGCGCCGCCGACGTTCTTCGAGGCGACCACCGCCGTCGCCCTGTCGCTGTTCCGCGGGCGCGGGGTGGCGGTGGCGGTGCTCGAGGTCGGGATGGGCGGACGCTTCGACGCCACCAACGTCGTCTCGCCGATCGCGGTGGCGATCCCGTCCATCGACCTCGACCACCAGCAGTTCCTGGGCCCCACGCTCACCGCTATCGCGCGCGAGAAGGCCGGGGTCATCAAGCCCGGCGCGCTGGTCGTCGTAGGCGAGACGAAGCCGCAGGCCGTGGAGGTGTTCCGGCGCGCCTGCCGCGAGCGGAGCTGCCGGCTCGTCGAGCCGCCCCGCGACGTGCAATCGCGCGCCGCGCTGCGCGACGGGTGGACGGAGCTGACCATGGCCACGCCCCGCCGCCGCTACGGGCCGCTGCGTCTGGGGCTGCGCGGACGCCATCAGGCAGGCAACGCGGCGGTCGCGGTGCGGCTGCTCGAGGAGCTGCACGGCTACGGACTGCGCGTCTCCCGCGACGCCGTCCTCGAGGGGTTGGCGGGTACCCGCTGGCCGGGGCGGCTCGAGGTGGTCCGCGCCGGCGGGCGCCGGCTCATCGTGCTGGACGCCGCCCACAACGTCGCCTCCGCGGCCGCGTTCGCGGCCTACGTCGGGGAGGTGTGGCCGCAGGGCATGCCGCTGCTGTTCGGCGCGCTCGGCGACAAGGACGTCGGCGGGATGGCGCGCGCGCTCGGGGCCGCGGTGACGGCCGCGATCTGCCCGCCGCTGGCCAGCCGGCGCGCACTGCCGCCGGACGCGGCGGTTGCCAGGATGCGGGCGGCGCGTCCGGACCTGAGCGTGAGCGCGGCGCCGTCGCTGCGCGCGGCGCTCGCGGCCGCCTGGCGCCGCAGCGACGTCATCGGGGCGGTCGGGTCCATCTACCTGGTCGGCGAGCTGCTGGCCGAGCCGGCGTTGCGGGCGCGGAAGGACGAATGGTATTCTTCGAGCGTCCGGTCCGGATGAGCCGCCTTGCCTGCATCGTCTGCCTGTGGCTCGCCTGCGCACCCGGCGGCGCGCAGGCCCAGTTGCTTCCGGCCCTGCCCTTCAACTCCCGGCAATTCCGCATCGAGCAGCTCGGCGACAACCACGTGCGCCTGACGGGCGAGGTGGAGATCACGGAGGACGACTACCGGTTCTTCGCGGATCAGGTCGACGTGTACGTCGACGAATCGCGGCTGGTCGCGGTCGGCAACGTGGTGTACGCGGGCGGCGACGGCGACCGCGTGTCGGGCGACCGCGCGGTGTTCAACACGGAAGATCGCACGGCGACGTTCTACGACGCGTCCGGCTCGGTGACCCTGGGCGAGGAGCTCATCGAGCGCAGCATGTTCGGCACGCAGGAGCCGGACATGCTCTTCTTCGGCGAGGTGATCGAGAAGCTCGGACCGCGCAGCTATCGGCTGACCCGGGGCGGGTTCACGAGCTGCGTCCAGCCGACGCCGCGCTGGCAGATGACCGCCTCGACGCTCACGCTCGACCTCGACTCGCACGCGCTGCTCCGCAACTCGGTCCTCGAGGTCAAGGGCGTGCCGGTCCTGTACCTGCCGTTCATGTACTACCCGATCCCGGAGGAGGACCGCGCGACCGGCTTCCTGATGCCGACCTACGGCGCCTCGACGTTTCGCGGGCAGAGCCTGAGCAACGCGTTCTTCTGGGCCGCGGGCCGCAGCCAGGACGCCACCTTCTACCACGACTGGTTTCCGCGCTCCGGCCAGGGGCGCGGCGCGGAGTACCGCTACACGCGCGGCGGCGGCTCCCAGGGCCGCTTGCGCGCCTACTTCCTGAACGAGCGCGAGACGAGCCTGACCGTGGGCGGCGTCGAGCGGGAGTTTCCTTCGCGCCAGAGCTACGAGCTGCGCGGCAACGCCCGCCAGCGCATCGCGCCCAACCTGTCCGTGCGGGGCCAAATCGACTACTTCTCCGACGTGACGGTGCAGCAGTTGTACCAGACCAACATCCTCGAGGCGTCGAGCCGGCAGCGCAGCATGAGCGCCAACATCGCCGGCGCGTGGGGGCTGTACCAGTTGAGCGGCACGTTCGACATGAACGAGACGTTCTTCGGCGCACGCGAGTCGACGCTCTGGGGCGCCGGTCCGCGCGTGACCTTCGATCAGAGCCAGCGCCAGGTTCTCTCCACGCCCGTCTACTTCTCGTTCCAGTCCGAGTACGCGCACCTGCTGCGCAGCTCGACGGTCGACCTCAATCCGTTCACCGACGAGGTCGTGCCGGGGTTGACCGAGATCTCGCTCGACTCGGGGCTCGACCGTTTCGACGTCAGTCCCGTCCTCCAGTTACCGTTCACGCGCTGGCCCTTCCTGAGCATCGACTCGTCCGTGTCCTGGCGGGGCACGTACTGGACCGACCGCCTCGACGCCGGTGCGGGCGCATCGCGAGGATTTGCGGCGCAGATCGACGAAGGCATCGGCCGCGCCTTCTTCGACCTGCAGTCGCAAATCACGGGCCCGAGCTTCGTCAAGGTGTGGGATACGCCCGACGGCGGGTACGCCGAGCGGATGAAGCACCTGATCGAGCCATGGGTCATCCTGCAGCGGACGACCGCGGTGGACGACTTCGACCGCATCGTGCAGCTCGAGGCGCTGGACGCCATCCCGGGCAACGTCACCCAGATCCGCTACGGGGTCAACAACCGGCTGTACGCCAGGCGCGCCGAAGGCGATCAGGGCTCCGTCGCGCGGGAGATCCTCAGCGTCATCGTGTCCCAGGCCTACTACTCGGACGCCAACGCCGCGCAGTTCGACCCCAGATTCCAGACCAGCTTCAGCGACACCCCGCCCAGCCACCTGTCGCCCGTCAAGCTCGACGTGCGGACGGAGCTGACCCGGCGTCTCTCCGGATCGCTGCGGGCGGAGTACGATACGCGCTTCATGGCGCTCAGGGCCGTGAGCGCCGAGGGCACGATCGGGCTGGGCGGCTGGCTGCGGACGACCGCCGGCTGGAGCCAGCGCCGGTTCGTGGACGGCCTCGGCGGCTTCACGGACCCGCGCCGGCTCGACCACTACCTCAACGCGTTCACCAGCCTGCGGACCCGCGACAACACGCTGGGCGGCGCCTACTCCTTCCACTACGACGTGGAGCGCGGCCGCTACCTGCAGCAGCGGGTGCTGGTCTACTACAACGCGCAGTGCTGCGGCATCAGCGGCGAGCTGCAGACCTTCAACTTCGCGGGGCTCGGCGCCCGCGCCCGCGTACCGCGCGACGTGCGCCTGAGCCTGTCGTTCACGCTCGCCGGCCTGGGCACGTTCGCCAACGTGCTGGGCGCGTTCGGCATCGGCCAGGGAGTGCAATGAAGGGACTCATCCTGAGCGGCGGGAAGGGCACGCGCCTGCGTCCGCTGACCTACACGCGCGCAAAGCAGCTCGTTCCGGTCGCCAACAAGCCGGTCCTCTTCTACGGCATCGAAGCGCTGGCCGCCGCCGGCATTCGCGATATCGGGATCGTGGTCGGCGACACCCGGCCCGAGATCCAGGCCGCGGTCGGCGACGGCTCGGCCTGGGGCGTCGCCGTCACCTACATCGAGCAGGACGCACCGCGCGGTCTGGCGCACGCGGTGCTGATCAGCGAGCCGTTCCTGCAGCGCGAGCCGTTCGTCATGTATCTCGGGGACAACCTGCTCGCGCGCGGGATCGCGCCGTTCGTGGACGAGTTCCTGACGACCACGCCCGCCGCCCAGATCCTCCTGGCGCGCGTCCCCAACCCCGAGCGCTTCGGGGTGGCCGAGCTGGACGGCGACACCGTCATGCGGCTGGTGGAGAAGCCGCGCGAGCCGCGGAGCGATCTCGCCCTCGTGGGCGTCTACCTCTTCGGGCCCGGGATATTCGACGCCGTCAAGCGGATCCGGCCGAGCTTCCGCGACGAGCTGGAGATCACCGACGCCATTCAGGATCTGATCGACCGCGGGCAGACTGTCCGCCCGCACGTCGTCGACGGCTGGTGGAAGGACACCGGCCGGCTCGAGGACCTGCTCGAGGCCAACCGGCTCATTCTGGCCACCCGCGGCAGGTGCGTCGAGGGCGACATCGACGCGGAGAGCCGTATCGAGGGCGGCGTCGTCGTGGCGCGCGGCGCCCGCATCCGGCAGTCGGTCGTGCGGGGGCCGGCGATCATCGGCGCGGGGACCCGCATCGAGCAGGCGTACGTAGGCCCGTACACGGCGATGATGAACGACGTGCTCGTGCGGGGCTCGGAGATCGAGCACAGCATCGTGCTCGAGGGCGCAGAGATCACCGATCTGGCCAACCGCATCGTCGACAGCCTGATCGGCAGGAACGTGCGGATCTCCCGGCAGCCGGACAAGCCGTCGGCGTACCGCTTCATGCTCGGCGACAACTCCGAGGTGGGCATGCGATGGTAGAGAGCGGATCGGGCGATCGGCCGGCGCGCTTCGCCGCGACCGGCGGCAAGGCGCCCCTGATTGCCGGGGTGAAGACGAAACGGCTGCGGCTCATACCGGACGAGCGCGGCTGGCTGATGGAGATCCTGCGGGCCGACGACGCGGAGTTCTTCGACAGGTTCGGGCAGGTGTACGTGTCGGCAACCTATCCCGGCGTGGTCAAAGCGTGGCACTACCACAAGCGGCAGGTCGACAACTTCGCCTGCGTGAGCGGCATGGTCAAGCTCGTGCTCGTCGATACGCGCGAGGGCTCGCCCACCGCGGGCGCCGTGAACGAGTTCTTCGTGGGCACGCGCAACCCGCTGCTCGTGCAGGTGCCCAATCTGGTCTACCACGGCTGGAAGTGCATCGGCGGCGAGGTCGCGATCGTCGCCAACGTGCCGACGGAGGTGTACCGCTACGACGACCCGGACGAGTACCGCCTCGCGCCGCACGGCACGCTGCCGTACGACTGGAGCCGCAAGGATGGTTGAGGTCCTCGTCACGGGCGGCGCCGGCTTCATCGGCAGCAACTTCGTCGAGTTCGCGCTGGCGGCGCATCCCGACTGGCGGATCACCACGCTGGACAAGCTCACCTACGCCGGCCGCCCCGAGAACCTGCGCGCGGTCAGGGACCACCCGCGCCATCGCTTCGTGCGCGGGGACATCGCCGACGCGGCGGTTGCCGGGCCGCTCGTGGCCGCGGCCGAGATCGTCGTCCATTTCGCCGCGGAGACGCATGTCGACCGGGCGATTCAGGACGCCGGGGCGTTCATTCGGACGGACGTGCACGGCACGTTCGTGCTGCTCGCCGCGGCGCGCGGGGCGCCGGGGCTGCGCCGCTTTCTGCAGATCTCGACCGACGAGGTGTACGGCAGCGTGGCCGCCGGCGCCTCGACCGAGACCGACGAGCTGCGGCCGCGCAACCCGTACGCCGCGAGCAAGGCCGGCGCGGACCGGCTGGCCTACAGCTACTGGGCCACGCACGGCGTGCCGGTCGTGATCGCGCGCGCCTCGAACAACTACGGCCCGCGGCAGTTTCCCGAGAAGATGATTCCCCTGTTCGTCACGAACGCTCTCGACCACCTGCCGCTGCCGCTCTACGGCGACGGACGCCACAGCCGCGACTGGCTGCACGTCACCGACCATTGCCGCGCGCTCGACATGCTCATCGAACGCGGCCGGCCCGGCGAGGCCTACAACGTCGGCGGTGGGAGCGAGCTGGAGAACGTCGCGCTCACGCGCCGGATCCTCGACCTCCTCGACCGGCCCGCGTCGCTCGTCCGGCACGTGCCGGACCGCCCCGGGCACGACCGGCGGTACCGTCTCGACACGGGCAAGCTGCACGCGCTGGGCTGGGCGCCGCGGATCGAGCTCGGCCCCGGGCTGCGCGCGGTCGTCGAGTGGTACCGCGACAACGAGTGGTGGTGGCGTCCCATCAAGGAGGCCGATCCGGCCTTCCGCGCGTACTACGCGCGGCAGTACGGAGGCATCCGCTAGAAGGCTTGACAGCCGTGCGCCGCGCGGCGCATCATGACGAACGGAAGGCGAACATAAAGCGAACACCATGCCCTCGCGCACCTCGCACGACCTGCTTGGAGCGCCCGGCCTGCCGACGACCCGGGACGTCGCCCGCCTCTGGGAGCGAGACGGGCTCTCCGGGCTGTCGGATGCGCTGCGCCGGGGAGACGACGCCACCTATCAGGAAATCGTCTGCCGCTCCGCGCTCAACCGGGTGCGGGGCATGCCCTTCAAGTGGACGCTCAATCCGTACCGCGGCTGCACGCACGGGTGCCACTACTGCTTCGCGCGGCGCTATCAGGCCCAGCTCGAGATGGGTCCCGGCGACGAGTTCTCGTCCGTCATTCTGGTCAAGGTCAACCTGCCGGAGGTCCTGCGGCGGGAACTGCGGCGGGCGTTGCACCGCGGCGAGCTCGTGGCGGTCGGCACGGCCACCGATCCCTACCAGCCGATAGAGGGCCACTACCGGCTCACGCGGCGGGCCCTCGAGGCGTTCGCCGAGCGCCCTACGCCGCTGGCCCTGGTCACCAAGGGCCCGCTCGTGGTTCGTGATATCGACGTGCTCGCCGCACTCGCCCGCGCCACCGCCTGCACCGTGAGCGTCAGCGTGCCGACCGTGGACGAGGACGCCTGGCGGCGTCTGGAGCCGGGCACGGCGCACCCGCTCCAGAGGCTGCGCGCCGTGCGAGCCCTGGTCGACGCGGGTGTCGACGCGGGGGTGCTGATGGCCCCGATCGTGCCCGGCGTCAGCTCGGCGCGGGCCAAGCTGGAGGCGACGGTGCGCGCCGTCGCGGAGCACGGCGCGACGTTCGTGGGAGCCGGGCTGCTGCACCTGGAAGGCGGCGCCCGCGCCCATTTCCTCGAGTTCCTCGCCCGCGACTATCCCGCTCTCGTGGCAGGCTACGACCGGCTCTACGCCGGCAAGTACGCGACCCCTCGCTACACGGAGCAGGTGAACGCCGTGCTCGGGACGCTGCGGTCGCGCTACGGGCTGGCGGGCCGTCCCATGCGGCCCCGCGCACCGGAAACGCCGGCCGCCGCGGCCGATCGGCCGGCGTGGCGCCAGCAGCGGCTGACCTGACCTACTCTGCCGGCTGGTCCGGCGTCGGCAGGACGAAGCGCCGAGGATATCGAGGGTCCTGCCCGGGGCGACCAGCCTACGCCGGCTGCAGGAGCTTCGCGATCCGCTGCTCCGTGGGCGGATGGGTGCTGAAGAGCGCGGCCATCCCGCGGCCGGCGAACGGCTTCATGATGAACATGTGGGCCGTGGCCGGATTGGCGTCGAGCGGCACGCGGCGGGCGGCGGCGTCGATCTTGCGCAGGGCGTCGGCCAGCCCGTACGGCGTGCCGACGATCTGCGCCGCGCCGCGGTCCGCCGCGAACTCGCGCGACCGGGAGATGGCCATCTGGATCATGGTCGCCGCCAGCGGCGCCAGGATCGCCATGGCCAGCATGGCGAGCGGATTGGAGTCGCCGCGTTCGTCGTCCCGCCCGCCGATGCCGCCGAAGATGAAGGCCCAGCGGGCCATGCTGGCGACCATCATGATGGTCGCCGCCGCGGTCGCGGCGATCGTGCCGATCAGGATGTCGCGGTGCTTGATGTGCGCCAGCTCGTGGGCGATCACGCCCTCGAGCTCGCGCTCGTCGAGCAGCCGCAGGATGCCCTCGGTGGCCGCGACCGCGGCGTGGCTCGGGTTGCGCCCCGTAGCGAACGCGTTGGGCGAGGCGTCGGGAATGACGTAGACGCGCGGCATCGGGAGCCCGGCCTGCTGCGCGAGCCGCGCCGTCATCCGGTGCAGACGGTGCTCGGGTCCGACCTCTCCCGCCTTGTACATCCGCAGGACGACCTTGTCGGAGAACCAGTAGGAGCCGAAGTTCATCACGATCGCGAACACGAACGCGATCAGCAGGCCGGCCTGCCCCCCCAGCAACTCCCCGATGAGCAGCAGCAACCCGCTGAGGAGGGTCAACAGCAACGCCGTCTTGAAGGTGTTTCCCATGTGCCTCTGTCCGCCAGTCCCAGTCTCCAGTCTAGCCCGGCAATCGCCGCCTCCGGCTCCGGTTGCCGCCCAACCAACCCTAACTGGGAGTCTACGCCGTTTTACGGCGCAGACTCCCAGGGCGCGTCGAGGCGGCGCAGCAAACCGGCGACGAGCGCGGCGCGCCACGGGAGCGCGTCGACCTCGACGTGCTCGTGCAGCGCATGGGCCCCGTCGCCCACGGCGCCGAGGCCGTCGAGCGTGGGCACGCCGAGCGCCGCGGTGAAGTTGCCGTCCGAGCCGCCCCCGGCCGCCCCCTCGCCGAGATCGCGCCCAAGCCCGTGCGCCACCTCGCGCGCCAGCTCGTAGAGGCGGGCCACGGACGCCGTTCGCTCCAGGGGCGGACGCGAGAAGCCGCCCCGGACCGTCACGGAGGTTCCGCGCGAGCCGGGCTGCAGCGTGTGGATCGCCGCGTGCATGCGCTCGGCGTCGGCGGCCGTCGCGACGCGGACATCGACGACGGCGCGCGCACGCTCCGCGACGACGTTGGGCCGGCTGCCGCCGTCCACCACGCCGACGTTGACCGTGACGCCCCGGGCCGGCTCGGCGAGCCGGTCGAGCGCGGCGATCTGGGCGGCGAGCTCCGAGATGGCGCTCGCGCCCTTCTCCGGCTCGAGGCCGGCGTGCGCGGCGATGCCGCCAATGGTCAGCTCGAACTCGCCGGCCCCCTTGCGCTGCGTCTTGACGCTGCCGCCCGGCAGCGACGGCTCAAGGACCAGGACGGCCGCCGAGCGGCGGGCCTCCGCCTCGACCAGCTCCCGGGAGGCGCCGCTGCCGCGCTCCTCGTCCGCCGTCAGCAGCATGACCACGCGGCGGCGGAGCCGGTAGCCGAGCTCGCTCGCGGCGGAAGCGGCCAGCATGCCGATCGCGATGCCCGCCTTCATGTCGAAGACGCCCGGCCCGTACAGCCGCCCGCCGTCCCGGCGCACGGGCATGCGCTCGACCTGGCCGACAGGCCACACGGTATCGAAGTGCCCGAGCAGCAGCAGTTGGCCGTCCCCGGCGCCGAACGCGGCGCGGAGATGGTTGCCGGTCGTGGTCGACGCCACGCTGTCGACGGCGGCGCCCAGCGCCCCCAGGCGGCGGGCCAGCTCCCGGCCGCAGCGGTCCACGGCGGCCTTGTCGGGCGTGGGCGACTCGAGACCTGCCAGCGCCGTCGTGGTCTCGAGCAGCCACCCGCGGCGGGCGGTGCAGAACGCCAGCAGCCCCGCCGTGTCGTCAGCGGACATCCGGCCTGCTCCCGCCGTGCCGAACGCCGGCCGGCTTGCACGAGGATGGTCGCCTGCGCATAATGGCACCCGTGTCCGGAGCCTCGCGGACCGTCACCCTGACGCTGGTCTCCGTCGTGCTCCTGACGGCCGCGGCCCGCGTGCAGCAGACCGGCCGGCCCGCTCCGCCCACGGCTGCCGCGCAGGCCGGGGAAGGCGACGCGCCGACCGAGGCCACGCTCGGCTTCCCCGTCTACCCGACCGCGCGCTTCCTGACGTCGTACGACGCCGGCCGGGGCCAGCGCTACTTCCTGTTCGGAACCGACTCCACCTTCACCGACATGGTCAACTACTACCGGCTCCTGCTGGACGAGCGCGGGGACCGCGTCTTCGACGAACCGGCCACCCACATCTTCGAGATGGGCCGCTTCCGCGAGTCGACCATGGCGTTCCCGCCCGGGGTGACGATCAAGGACTATACCTGGAACGGCTCCGAAGGCTACCTGCACGCGGGTGCCGCCGGCCCGGAGCGGTACCGCACCATCATCCAGATCGTGCCCGCGCCCGCCGCGGGGCGCTAGTTTTCACTTGCGCGTCACGTAGATCTCGCGTTGCGTCCGGAACTCGGCCGACTTCTCGTCCAGGCCGGTCTCGACCGCTGTCTCCGTGCTCAACCCGCGCTCGGCCGCGAAGTCGCGGAGCTGCTGCGTCAGCTCCATGCTGCAGAACTTCGGGCCGCACATCGAGCAGAAGTGGGCGACCTTGGCGCCCTCCGCCGGCAGCGTCTGGTCGTGATAGGCGCGGGCGGTGACCGGGTCGAGGGCCAGGTTGAACTGGTCCTCCCAGCGGAACTCGAAGCGGGCCTTCGAGAGCGCATCGTCCCAGGCCTGGGCGCGCGGATGCCCCTTGGCGAGATCGGCGGCGTGGGCGGCGATCTTGTAGGCGATGACGCCCGCCTTGACGTCCTCCCGGTCGGGCAGCCCGAGATGCTCCTTCGGCGTGACGTAGCACAGCATGGCCGTGCCGTACCAGCCGATCATGGCCGCGCCGATGGCCGACGTGATGTGGTCGTAGCCCGGCGCGACGTCGGTGGTCAGCGGTCCCAGCGTGTAGAACGGGGCCTCATCGCACCACTCGAGCTGCTTCTCCATGTTCTCCTTGATGAGATGCATGGGAACGTGCCCGGGACCCTCGTTCATCACCTGCACGTCGTGCGCCCGGGCGATGCGCGTCAGCTCGCCCTGCGTGCGGAGCTCGGCGAACTGCGCCTCGTCGTTGGCGTCGGCGATCGATCCCGGGCGCAGCCCGTCGCCGAGCGAGAACGAGACGTCGTAGCGCTGCATGATCTCGCAGATCTCGCGGAAGTGGGTGTAGGCGAAGTTCTCCTGGTGGTGCGCCAGACACCACTTGGCGTGGATCGAGCCGCCGCGCGAGACGATGCCGGTGACGCGCTGCGCGGTCAGCGGCACGTAGCGCAGCAGCACCCCGGCGTGCACCGTGAAGTAGTCGACGCCCTGCTCCGCCTGCTCGATCAGCGTGTCCCGGTAGACCTCCCAGGTCAGGTCCTCGGGCCGCCCGCCCGCCTTCTCGAGCGCCTGGTAGATCGGCACGGTCCCGACCGGCACGGGCGCGTTGCGGAGTATCCACTCGCGCGTCTCGTGGATGTCCGGGCCGGTCGACAGGTCCATGATGGTGTCGGCGCCCCACAGGGTCGCCCAGCGGAGCTTCTCGACCTCCTCGTCGATGGACGAGCTGACGGCGGAGTTGCCGATGTTGGCGTTGATCTTGACCAGGAAGTTGCGGCCGATGGCCATCGGCTCGAGCTCCGGGTGGTTGACGTTGGCCGGAATGATGGCCCGCCCGCGGGCGACCTCGGCGCGCACGAACTCCGGATCGAAGCCCTCGCGCAGGGCGACGAACTCCATCTCCGGCGTCACCTCGCCCTTGCGCGCGTAGTGCAGTTGCGTCACGGGGCGGCCGGTGGCGGCTGCGTCGCCGCGGTCCGCGATCCACGGGCCGCGGAGCGGCGGCAGGCCGGTCCGGGCGTCCGTATCGCGGGGGCCGCTCGTATCGTAGACGTGCAGCGCCGGCTCGCCGCCCGACAGCGTGATCTCGCGCATCGGGACGCGGACGCGGCCGCCCTCGACGTAGACCTTGCGCGAGCCCGGAAAGGCCGCGGCGAAACGCGATTCGACGGAGGGTGTGGAAGCGGCGGGACTCGCCATGAGTCGCTCCTTCTCGATCGGAGAATGCGCACAAATATAGCATGCGGCCCGCCCTCCATAGCATGCGGCCCACCCTCGTCCGGGCGGCGGGGCGCGCCTCGGCCGCGGAGCTTCCGGTAGAATTTCAGCATGCGCATTGCACTGGGCGCCGACCACGCGGGCTTCGGCCTGAAGGCGCGCGTCCGGCAGTTGCTCGACGAGCGCCGCCTCGCTTGCGAGGATCTCGGGCTGGACAGCGACGAGCCGGTCGACTATCCCGACTACGCGGTGCGCGTGGCGCGCCTCGTCGCGGCCGGGTCGTGCGACCGCGGCATCCTGATCTGCGGCAGCGGGATCGGCATGGCGATCGCCGCGAACAAGGTCCGGGGCATCCGGGCGGCGCCGGTGACGACGCCGGACGCGGCGCGGCTGGCCCGGCGGCACAACGACGCCAACGTGCTGGCGCTGGGGGCGCGGACGCTCGCGGTCGACGCTGCGCTCCGCATCGTCGACGCCTTCCTGGCCACGCCCTTCGACGGCGGTCGCCACCAGCGGCGCGTCGACAAGATCGCCGCCGTCGAGACCGATCCGGCCCACCATCTCGAAGGAGTCCGATGACGAGGACGCTGGACGCCGCAGCGGCCGCCCGCCTGCGCGCGGTCGCCGAAGTCGACAACGACATCGCGCAGGTGCTGCGCGCCGAGGTCAACCGCCAGAACACGGGCCTCGAGCTGATCGCCTCGGAGAACTTCGCCAGCGCCGCGGTGCTGGAGGCGATGGGCTCGGTCCTCACCAACAAGTACGCGGAGGGCTACCCGGGGCGCCGCTACTACGGCGGCTGCGAGTTCGTGGACGTCGCCGAATCGCTGGCGATCGATCGCGCCAGGGCCCTGTTCGGCGCCGAGCACGCCAATGTCCAGCCGCACTCGGGCGCCCAGGCGAACATGGCGGCGTACTTCGCCCTGCTGAAGCCGGGCGACACCGTCCTGGGCATGGACCTGGCGCACGGCGGCCATCTGACGCACGGCCACCCGCTGAACTTCTCGGGACAGCTCTACGACATCGTGCCGTACGGCGTGCGGCGGGACGACGAGCGGATCGACTACGAGCAGTTGGCGGGGCTGGCGCGCGAGCACCGGCCGCAGATGATCATGGTGGGCGCGAGCGCCTATCCGCGGATCATCGACTTCGCGCGCATCCGGGCGACGGCCGACGAGGTCGGCGCCGCGCTGGTGACCGACATGGCGCACATCGCGGGGCTGGTCGCGACGGGCGCGCATCCCAGTCCGGTCCCGCACTCGGACATCGTCACGACGACCACGCACAAGACGCTGCGGGGACCGCGCGGCGGCCTGGTGCTCTGCCGCCGGGACCACGCCAAGAGCGTGAACCGGGCCTTGTTCCCGGGCGTCCAGGGCGGGCCGCTGATGCACATCATCGCGGCCAAGGCCGTCTGCCTCAAGGAAGCGTCCGAGCCGGCGTTCGCGGCCTACCAGCGGCAGGTCGTGGCCAACGCCGCACGCCTGGCGGCGGCGCTGGCGGACGGCGGCTTCCGGCTGGTGAGCGGCGGGACCGACAATCACCTCGTGCTGGTCGACGTGGTCTCGCGCGGGCTGACCGGGAAGCTGGCCGAGGCGGCGCTGGGGCGCGCCGGGATCACCGTCAACAAGAACACGATCCCGTTCGACGAGAACCCGCCCATGGTGGCGAGCGGGATCCGCCTGGGCACGCCCGCGCTGACGACCCGCGGCATGGCCGAGGCCGAGATGGACCGCATCGGCGAGCTCATCTGCCGCGTGCTGGCCGCGCCGGAGGACGATGGCGTCGCGGGCAGCGTGCGCGCCGAGGTCGAGGCCCTGTGCCGGAGGTTCCCCCTGTATCCCGAGCCGGCGAGCTGAGCCCGGACCAGGACGCGCTCGGCGCGCTCGTGGCCGAGGCGTTCGACGACGACGGTCCCCTCGCGCGCGCGTTGCCGGCGTTCGAGCCCCGTCCGGGCCAGCGGCAGATGGCGGCCGCCGCGGGCGAGACATTCGCCGGCGGCGGCGTGCTGCTCGTCGAGGCCGGCACCGGCACCGGGAAGACGCTCGCCTATCTCGTGCCGGCCATCCTCGCCCGGCGGCGCGTCCTGGTCTCGACCGGCACGAAGAACCTGCAGGACCAGGTCTTCCACAAGGATCTGCCGGCGCTCCGCAGCGCCCTCGACGTCCCGTTCACGGCCACCTACATGAAGGGGCGCGGCAACTACCTGTGCCTGCAGCGGTTCGACCAGCTCCGGCAGGACGGCGAGCCGCGCGCCGCGGCCGAGCGGACCTACGTGGACACTCTGCGAGAGTGGGCCGAGCAGACGGAGACCGGCGACCGCGCCGAGGTCGAGGACCTGCCGGACGACTTCCCCCTGTGGCCCGAGATCTCCGCGACGTCGGAGAACTGCCTCGGCCTGGCGTGTCCGCGCTACGACGACTGCTTCGTGACGCGCATGCGGCGCCAGGCGCTCGAGTCCGATCTGGTCATCGTCAATCACCATCTGCTGTGCGCCGACGCCGCGGTGCGCCGGAGCGCGTACGGCGAGGTCATTCCGTCGTGCGCCTGCACCGTGATCGACGAGGCGCATCAGCTCGAGGACGCGGCGACCCAGTACTTCGGCGTGGCGGTCAGCAACTACCGGCTGGAGGAGCTGGTGCGGGACGGGCGCCGCCTGCTGGACGCGGACCAGGTGGCTTCGCCCGCCGACGCCGAGGACCTGCGCCGTTGCCTGGAATTGACGCGCGGGCGGGCGCAGATGTTCGTCGCGGCGCTGCAGCAGATGGCGCTCCCGGGCGACAGGATCCGGGTGACCGGCGAGCGGCTCGAGCCGGCGGCCGACCCGGCCGCCAGCCTGGCGCAGAGCCTCACGGAGCTCGAGGCGGGCTGCGGAGCGATCAAGGACGCCGCGGAGGATCTGCTGGCGCTGGCGCGGCGTGCGCGCGAGCTGCGCGATCAGCTCCGCTTCCTGCTCGCTGCCAGCGACGACGAATTCGTCTACTTCCTCGAGCGCCGCGAGCGGGGCGTGTTCCTGCGGGCGTCCCCCATCGACGTGTCCGGGGTCGTCAGCGAGCACATCCTCGCGCGCGCGGCCGGGACGGTGCTGACCTCGGCGACGATGACCGTGGACGACACGTTCGACTATCTGCGGGAACGGCTCGGCGTCCGCGACGCGCACGAGCTCCGGTTGCCGTCGGAGTTCGATTTCGAGCAGCAGACCGTGCTGTTCCTGCCGCGCGGGATGCCGGAGCCCCGCAGCAGCGGCTTCACGGCGGCCGTGGCGCACGAGCTCGACGGCCTGCTGCGCGCCACGGAGGGCCGCGCGTTCGTCCTGTTCACCAGCTACGCCAACCTGCGCGCTGTCCGCAAGCGGCTGGCGGAGACCCTGCCGTACCCCCTGCTGGTGCAGGGCTCGGCCCCGCGCACCGTGCTGCTGCGCGAGTTCCGGTCGACGCCCCACGCGGTGCTCCTGGCGACCTCGAGCTTCTGGCAGGGCGTCGACGTGGCCGGCGAGGCGCTGAGCTGCGTCGTCATCGACAAGCTGCCGTTCGCGTCCCCCGCCGACCCGATCACGGCGGCGCGGATGGAGGCCGTCGAGGCCCGCGGCGGCAACGCCTTCGCCGACTACCAGGTGCCCCTCGCCATTCTGACCCTGCGCCAGGGCTTCGGCCGCCTGATCCGGCACCGCAGCGACCGCGGCGTCCTGGCGCTGCTCGATGCCCGGGTCCAAACCAGGAGCTACGGGCGCCGATTCCGGTCCAGCCTGCCACCGGCGGCGATCACCCACGAGCTCGACGACGTGCGACGGTTTCTCGCAAGCCCGCCCTGACGCCGGCGGGGTGTAGACTGGCTGGAGCATGCTGCAGGCTGGCCAGGTCCGTTCGCGCACCGTCCCGACCGGCGCGTTACAGGTGCTGGCGCTCTTGTGCCTCCTCGGTGCGGCCGGGGCGGCGCAGGAGGCGGGCACCATCCGGGGCCGCGTCGTCGACCAGGACGGCCGCCCGGTCGCCGGCGCCGAGGTCGTCGTGCGCCGCTTCGGCGGCGGGGGCGACGGCCGCACGCTGGAGACGACGGCGGACGGCGCCTACGCCGGGAGCGACGTCGCGGCAGGGCTCTATACCGTGACCGCCGCCAGGGACGAGCTGAACAGCGACATGTTCAGGATTCGGGTCCGCGCCGGCCGCACGGTCGAGGTCAACATGGAGCTGGCCGCGGGCCGGCGCGACGCGGCGTGGATCGCCGAGCTCGGCGACCGCGAGGCCGCGTCGCGAGCGTTCGCGGCCGGCCTGGCCGCGAACCGCGCGGCCGACTACGCCGCGGCGATTGCGCAGTTCGCCCGCGCGCTCGAGCGGCGGCCGGATTGCACGGAGTGCAGCTACAACCTCGCGGTCGCCTACACCGAGCTGGAACGGTTCGCGGACGCCGAGACCGCCTTCAGGCGGGTGTTGCAGATCGCGCCGGACTACGCGGCCGCCCACTACGGGCTCGCCAGCATCTACACGCGGCAGGGCAGGGCCGCCGACGCGGCGGCGGCACGGGAAGAAGCCACCCGGCTCGCGGTCGCTCAGCTTGCGGAGCGCCGGCAGCGGCTGCAGGAAGAGCTCGAGCGGGGCATCGCCAGACTCGACGCGGGCGAGGTGGCCAGCGCGCGGGCCGCCTTCGAGAGCCTGCTGAGGCAGGACTCGAGCTTCCCCGCCACGCACTACTGGCTGGCCGTCAGCCTGCTGCGATCCGACGATCCCGACCGCGCCGCGCGCGCGTTCCGGCGCTACCTCCGACTGGACGGCGGCGGCGAGCACGCCGCCAGCGCGCGCGAGGAGCTCGCCCGCCTGGAACGGTAGCCGCCATGCCGCCGGCCGACCTCGCCGCGACGATTGCGCGCAACGTGCGCGCCGTCCGCGAACGGATTGCGGGCGCATGCGACCGCGCCGGACGCGACCCGGGCGCGGTTCGCCTCGTCGGCGTCTCCAAGACGTTCCCTGTCACCCACGTCCGGGCGGCGGTCGCGGCCGGCCTGACCGACCTCGGCGAGAACCGCGTGCAGGAGGCCCTGGCCAAGGTCGCCCAGACGGCCGACCTCGACCCGCTCACCTGGCACCTCATCGGGCACCTGCAGTCGAACAAGGCACGCCGCGCGGTCGTCGCCATGGCCTGGATCCATGCCGTGGACAGCGTCGGGCTGTTGCAGCGCCTCGAGCGCACGGCCGGCGAGGAGGGCACGACGGCCGAGGCGCTGGTACAGGTCGATCTGGCCGGCGAGCAGAGCAAGTCGGGCGCACCGATCGACGCCGTGCGCCACGTCCTGGCGGCCGCCGCGGCGTGCCGGGCGGTCAACGTGCGGGGACTCATGCTGCTGCCTCCCTGGTCCGCGGATCCGGAGCGCACACGGCCGTACTTCCGCCGGCTCCGGGAGCTGCGCGACCGGCTCGCCGACGGCGGGGTGCCGCGGCAGCGGCTCGCCGAGCTGTCGATGGGCATGAGCAACGACTTCGAGGTCGCCGTCGAGGAGGGCGCCACGATCGTGCGGGTGGGCACGGCCATCTTCGGCCGCCGGGCCGCGCAGCAGCAGGAGTCTGCGCCGTAGAACGGCGCGGACTCCTGCAGGGTTGGTTGGGCGCCGAGCGGAGCCGTCAGGCGACGATTGGCGGGCTAGCGTCAATCAGACGGGGCTGCGCCCCGAACCCCGGGCGTCCGCTTGCAGGGACCCCATCGCCCCGCGCCGCGCCCGCCTTGGGGCGGCGCTCGTGGTTCAGGGCACGTCGAGCGCCGGGTTGCGGTCGAAGAAATCGAACGGCCGCAGCTCGAAGCCGTGCCACATGGTGGGCATCACCGGCCAGTCCTCGGCGCGCGGCAGATGGTGCATGCCGACCGTGTGCCAGAGGACGATGTCCGTGTCGAGCACGGGCCGATCCGCCGCCGTCCAGTCGGGCAGGCCCAGGCCGGGCTCGCTCAGGGTCGGGTGGTCGCCGGCCGCGTAGCGCTCCTCGACGCGGTACGGCGTCACCCACAGGTGGTGATCGATGAAGCCGGCGCGGCGCCGCGGATAGTCGTCGGCCGACAGCAGCGTGTTCGCGTTCCGTCCCGGCAGCACCTGGAAGCTGGTGGGGTAGCCCGCGGCGTTGACCCGCTCGGTGCTGAGCACCCGCCAGAGCGCCGGCCGCTGCAGGTCGATGTCGAGTTGCGCGTCGCGCTCGCTCGCCGCGACCTGCTGCTCCTGAACCCACAGGCTGCGGCGCGGATGGTCCGGCGGCAGCCGCCGCGCAACCAGGCGGTCGGTGACGAACCGGTTGCCGGTGCCGTCGATGTCCAGATCCAGGCGGTAGCTGAAGTAGTGGTCGTGGTTCACGGCCACGATGTTGCGATCCACGAAGCGGCCGTACGCATCCTCGCGGTCCGGCGCGGCGGGCGCCTCGGCGCCGTCCGCGTCGGTCGCGCGGGCCGCCGCGGCCGACTCCGTCGCGGACGCGGCGTTGGCCGCCTTCACCTCCAGGATGCCGGTGGCGCCGACCCGGGCCTCGATCGAGCCGTCCTGGCGGAAGATCCAGTCGAGCACGTAATCGTAGTTGCCGACCACGGCGCCGGTGCGCACGACCAGATCGCGGCTGCGCCGGCTGTCGGGCTGCTCGTCGGCGTAGTGCCGCCAGACGGGGTCGCCGGTCTCCCGCTCGTACAGGCAGATCGTGTCCTGCACGGTGCGCGGGCGCCCGTTGCCGCCGCTGATCAGCGTGTCCACGTACACCGCGTGGTCGGGACAGTCGCGCCCCCGCAGCAACGACTTGGCCAATCCGCCGGCCACGAACTCGCCGATGTCGATGAAGTTGCGGCGGTACCAGGCGAACGAGGGATCCATGTACGGCACGAAGATCTCGGACAGGTAGCCCTGGTACAGCACCGAGCGGGCGGCCGCCGGCGGGGCCGGCTGGTAGCGCACCAGCGACAGCACCACGCCGACCCGCTGGTCGGGCCGCAGGTGGAAGCGCCAGTTCTGCCAGCGCACCTGATAGCCGTCCAGCTCGAAGCCGGGGCCGAGCGGCTGGCGCGTGTCGATCGGTCCGGGGACCTCGCGCGGGGCGTCGAGCGTCGTGCGATCGAAGTCGGCGACGGTGCCGGTGATGGGCACCGGGCCGTCGTCGACCACGCGCAGCACCTCCCCCGCGACGAGATCCACCACGGCGCTCAGGCCCTCCACGCGGCGGGTCCACGAGTTGCGGACGTCGCGGGACTCCGAGCAGCTCACGTTGCCGATGCGACGGCCACGCTCCTCCGCCGTCCCGAAGTAGCCCGGCGGCCCGGTACGACAGTCGAGAAACGTGAAATCGGTGATGCCGCGCGCCGCGAGACCGGCGATGAAGTCCGGGTGCTCGAGCACCTTGTCGACCAGCGCGTTGAACTCCTCGCCGATCCAGCTCGGCTGCACGCCGGTCAGCGGCGTCCAGGACGCGACCCGCCCGGCGGCGAGATCGATGGTCGCCTCGTACGTCTCGCGACCCTGGCGCACGACGGCGTAGGCCGCGCGCGGCATCTCGGCGCCGGGAGTCCAGGCCACGACGTCGCGCTTGGCCGGCTCCCGGAGCGTCAGCTCCGAGAAGCGGGTATCCCGGTCCATGTGCCCGGCATCCCGCAGCAGCTCGAGCGCGCGCCACATCTCCTGGTAGCTCAGCGGGTCGAGCGGGTGCTCCGCGGCCCCGGCGGGCAGCGGGAGCAGGAGAACGATGCAGAGGGCGAGACGGACGGTCGGCTTGTGCATGGCGGCTCCTCCTGTCCGCGGCGCCCGGAGACTCAGCCGATGAGCTGGAACATCCGCTCCCACCGGGTGCGAGTGAAGAAGCTCGCCACCCCGGAGGAGAGACGCCTGAGGCCGGGACCGGGGCCCGGCTCCTGCAGGACCGGCTCGGCCGCGTCGTACGACCAGTAGACCAGCATGGCCCGGCCCTTCAGGTAGGCATGCGGCAGCGGGCCCCAGAAGCGGCTGTCCTGCGAGTTGTCGCGGTTGTCTCCCATCATGAAGTAGTGCCCGTCCGGAATCGTCACCGGCCCGAACGTGTCGCGCCGCTCGACGGCAATGGCCCCGGGCCGCAGCAGGGGCTGCTGACCCTCCAGGTACGGCTCGTCGAGCGGCTCGCCGTCGATGTAGACGCGCTTCCGGCGCAGCTCGAGGGTCTCGCCCGGCAGGCCGATGACCCGCTTGATGAAATCCCGCTCCGGCTCCTCGGGAAACTTGAACACCACGACGTCGCCGCGCTCCACCGCGCCGGTCGGCAGCACCCACTGCTCCGCGGCGCCGGCAGTCGGCCCGAAGACGAACTTGTTGACCAGCAGGTGATCGCCGATCAGCAGGTTGTGCTCCATCGATCCGGTCGGAATCTTGAAGGCCTGCACGACCCACGTCCGGATGAAGAGCGCCAGGATCACGGCGATGACGATCGATTCGAAGTACTCGCGCGCCGTCGATTTCCGGAATGCTGATGTCATGAGTCGACGCCAATCCTGAGCACCGCGAGAAACGCCTCCTGCGGAATCTCCACGCGCCCCACGCGCTTCATGCGGCGCTTGCCCTCCTTCTGCTTCTCGAGCAGCTTGCGCTTGCGGGTGATGTCACCACCATAGCACTTGGCGAGGACGTTCTTGCGCAGGGACCGCACCGTCTCCCGAGCGATGATCCGCGTGCCGATCGCCGCCTGGATGGCCACCTCGAACATCTGCCGCGGAATGAGCTGGCGCATCTTCGTCGCCAGCGCCCGCCCGCGCGTGTAGGCCATGTCGCGGTGCACGATGACCGACAGCGCATCGACCGGTTCGGCGTTGACGAGCAGATCCAGCCGCACGAGCGGCGACTCCCGGTATCCGCTCACATGATAGTCGAGCGACGCGTAGCCGCGGGAGACGGTCTTCAGACGGTCGTAGAAGTCGAGCACCACCTCGTTGAAGGGCAGATCGTACGAAATCATGACCCGGTTCGACGCGTGGTACTCGAGATTCGTCTGCACGCCCCGCTTCTCCTGGCAGAGCTGCAGGATCGCGCCGACGCAGTCGGCCGGCGCGAGAATCATCGCCGCGATGATCGGCTCCTCGAGCCGGTCGATCCGACCGGGGTCCGGCAGCTTCGCCGGGCTGTCTATCTCCAGCACCTCGCCGTCCGTGGTCGTCACGCGGTACAGCACGCCGGGCGCGGTCGTCACGAGGTCCATGTCGAACTCCCGCTCGAGACGCTCCTGGACGATCTCCATGTGCAGCAGCCCGAGGAAGCCGCAGCGGAATCCGAACCCCAGCGCCGCGGACGTCTCCGGCTCGAAGACGAACGACGAATCGTTGAGCCGCAGCCTGTCGAGCGCCTCGCGGAGCTCCGGATACTGGTGGCCCTCCACCGGATACAGCCCGGCGAAGACCATCGGCTTCAGCTCGCGGAAGCCCGGAAACGGGCTGGCCGTCGGGCGGCCGGCGTCCGTCAGGGTATCGCCGATCTGGGCATCGCCGACACGCTTGATGCCGGCGATGACGAACCCCACCTCGCCGACCCCGAGCGCGTCGGCCTCGACCGGCTTCGGCGAGAAGACGCCGACCTGCTCGATCTCGCACTCGCGGCCCTGGGCCATCAGCCGCACCTTCATGCCCGGCCGGATCGCGCCGTCCAGCACGCGGATGAGAATCACGACCCCCCGGTAGGCGTCGTACCACGAGTCGAAGATCAGCGCCTTCAGCGGGGCATCGGGGGTGCCGGCAGGGGGCGGCACGCGCGCGACGACCGCCTCCAGGATCTCGCGGACGCCGGTGCCCTCCTTCGCACTGGCGCGGATCGAGGCGGCGGCGTCGAGCCCCACCAGGTCCTCGACCTGCCGGGCCGTCTCGTCCGCCTGCGCGCCGGGCAGGTCGATCTTGTTGATGACCGGGATGATCTCGAGGTCGTTGTCGACGGCGAGGTAGGCGTTGGCGACCGTCTGCGCCTCGACCCCCTGCGAGGCGTCGACCAGCAGCAGCGCGCCCTCGCAGGCGGCGAGCGAGCGCGTCACCTCGTAGGAGAAGTCGACGTGCCCCGGGGTGTCGATGAGGTTCAGCACGTAGCGCCGGCCGTCATCCGCCTCGTAGTCCAGGCGCACGGCGTGGGCCTTGATCGTGATGCCGCGCTCGCGCTCCAGGTCCATGCTGTCGAGGACCTGCGCCTCCATCTCCCGCGGCCGCAGGGCGCCGGTGAGCTCGAGAAACCGGTCGGCGAGCGTCGACTTGCCGTGGTCGATGTGGGCGACGATGGAGAAGTTGCGGATCTGAAGGTGATGCATCGAGACGACCGGGCGGCGGGTCAATTATGCGGCTGCGCCAGCCGGGCGGCAAGCTCCGCGCGGACCGCGCGGAAGGCCCCCGCCCAATCGTTGGGCCGCGGCTGCCGGAACAGGCGCATCGTCGGGTACCAGGGCGTGTCGGAGCGCCCGAGCAGCCAGCGCCAGTCGGGGGCGAACGCCAGCAGGGTCCAGACGGGCCGGCCGAGGGCGCCGGCCAGGTGGGCCAGCGCGGTATCCACGGTGATCACGAGGTCCACCTCCATGAGCGCGTCCGCGGTCGCCTCGAACGCGGTCAGCTCCTTCCCGGCGGCGCCGACGAGCCCGCGCCAGCCCGCGCGCAGCTCCCGGGCGCGCGGCCCCACCTGGAAGCTGACGAACTCGGTGCCGGGCAACTCGATCAGGGGCGCGAAATCCGCGAGCCGGCAGGAGCGCTCGCCGTCCCGCGCGTGAGCCGGATTCCCGCCCCAGACGATGGCGATTCGAAACCCCCGCGCGGGCGGCAGCAGCGGCCGCGGCCGCTTGCCGGCAGGCAGGTAGGGACAGGTGTCCGGTATCGAATCGAGGTCCGTTCCGAGGACGCCGGGCACGTCCAGCAGGGAGCAGACCCAGTCGGTCGGCGGCCAGGGACGGTCGCCCGGCAGCACCTGGTGGATGCCGGGCAGCCGCCGCAGCAGCGGCGCCAGGCGCGGCGGGCAGTAGAGCGACACCGCCGCGCCGCGCGCGGCTAGCAGCGGCGCGAACCGCGCGAACTGGATCACGTCGCCCAGGCCCTGCTCGCCGTAGAGCAGGATCGACTGCCCGGCGAGATCCTGGCCGTCCCAATCCCGGCCCTCGACACCCATCGCGCGCCACGTCGGGTGCCGGCGCCGCCACCTGAAGTCGGGCCAGGCCGCGGCGTAGCGGCCCGCCAGGAAGTTGGCGCGCGCGCGCCCGAGCCGCGCATCGAGATGGTCCGGGTCTGCCGCCAGGGCCGCGTCGCAGCATTCGAGGCCGTCCGCGAGACGGCCCTGGTCGACGAGGCTCTGACCCAGGGCCGCCAGCACTGCCGGCGAGCGCCGATCCTGCGCCGCGGCGGCGCGCAACTGCCGCTCGTCCTCCGCGTACTCCCCCAGCGCGGACAGGGCGTGGTGCAGATCGATGCGGCAGACCGGCGGCGCGGGTCCCAGCGCGATGGCGCGCCGGTAGGCCGCCGCGGCGGCCCGCACGTGCCGCAGCTTCCAGAGCGCCCGGCCCAGCGCGTGGTACAGCCTGGCGTTGTCGGGATGCCGGTCGAGCGCCGCCCGGTAGTGATCGATCGCCTCCTCGCAACGCGCCAGCCCGAGGAGCGCGGCGCCGCAGGCAATCGCCGCGGGCAGATGGCCCGGCTCGCGAGCGAAGGCCGCGCGGTAGCGTTCGAGGGCGCCCTCCGCGTCCCCGGCATCGGAGAGCGCATTGCCGAGGTTGTAGTTGAGATCGACGAGCTCCGGGCAGACACGCACGCCCTCGCGCAGCACCGCCAGGGCCTCGTCCCTGCGGCCCAGCTTCCGCAGCGCCACGCCCAGGTTGGACCAGCACGCGCCGGCCTCGGGATGCCGCTCGAGGATGGCCCGGTACGCGTCGACGGCCGCGTCGAGCTGCCCGTCGGTGTGCAGCCGGATCGCGCGGCCGACGTCGCGGATGGCCGCGGCCGGCAGGGGGCCGCGCCGCGGCGCCCGTCCCGCGCCCACCGCCCGCTCCGGCGGCGCGGTCATCGGCCTCGTTCGTCCAGCGGCGTGAAGGGCTGCGGGTGCTCCGGCCCGACGTACTCGGCGCGGGGCCGGATGAGACGGTTGTTGGCGTACTGCTCGAGGACGTGCGCCGTCCAGCCCGCCACGCGGCTGACGGCGAAGATCGGCGTGAACAGATCGACCGGGATCCCCAGCAGCGCGTACGTCGACGCCGAGTAGAAGTCGACGTTCGCGTCGATCTGCGTTGCCTCCTTCATCACGGCCTCGATGCGCCGCGACATCTCGTACAGGCGGGTCCGCCCGGCGCGCTCTCCCAGCTCGCGCGACATGCGCCGGAGGTGCGTGGCGCGCGGGTCCTCGGTCCGGTACACGCGGTGCCCGAAACCGGGCACCTTGACCTTGCGCGCCAGCATGTCCCGGATGACGCGCTCGACGCGCTCGTCGTCGGCGTCCTCGCCGATCTCCGTCAGCAGCTTCATGACCGCGGCGTTGGCGCCGCCGTGCAACGGCCCCTTGAGCGCGCCGATGCCGGCGACCACGGCCGAGTGGACGTCGCTCAGCGTGGCGGCGGTCACGCGGGCGGCAAACGTCGACGCGTTCAACTCGTGGTCGGCGTGCAGGATGAGCGCGACGTCGAACGCACGCGTCGCCACCGCGCTAGGCCGCTCGCCCCCGAGCATGAGCAGGAAGTTGGCGGCGTGGCCGAGGGCGGGATCCGGCTCGATCGGACTGCGGCCCGCGGCGACGCGGCCGCAGGCCGCCACGACGCTGCCCAGTTGCGCCGTCAGGCGCACCGCCTGGCGATAGCGTGCGGCGGGCGAGGGGTCGCCGGCCTGCGGGTCGAAGTGCGCCAGCGCCGAGGTCAGCGTCCGCAGGGCATCCATGGTGCCGCCCGGCGGCAGCGACCGGATCAGCCGCCGCAGCGGCTCGGACAGCGGCCGCGCGCTCGCGAGCTGCGACTGCAGGTCCCCCAGTTCGGCCCGCGTCGGCAGGCGCCGGTGCCACAGGAGGTAGCACACCTCCTCGAAGGTGGCGCGGCGGGCGAGATCGTGGATGTCGTGCCCGCAGTAGGCGAGCACGCCGCGCGCCCCGTCGAGATAACAGATAGCCGACGAGGTCGCGACGACGCCCTCGAGGCCGGCCTTCGCCGGCGCGGCTGGCGCAGTCATCCGGTCAGAGCCTACTATCCGGCCGGAAGCGCGGGCAAATGAGACCGTAGAGTGGCGCAACATCACCATCCCGGCGGAGACGCTGCGCCGGTTCTGGACGATGAGCGCCCATTATCACGGCCAGACCTGGAACGCGGCGGAGTTCGCGCGCGCGCTTGGCGCCAGCGAGACGACGGCCCGGCGCTACCTCGCCATCCACCGCGTGTGGATTGTCTACCCCGGCGATGAAGCGTACGACCTGGACGACAGGATCGCAGCCCTCCCCGTAGCCGACGTGCCGCGCCTGGCCGCGTCGCTGGAGCGTCAGCGGGCGCCATGAGCTGGTCGGGGTACGCGCGGTCGCCTCGCTCCGCAGGGACGTTCCAAACCAACACGCCGCAGACTCCGATAGAGTTCCCACCGTGCCCGAGACCCACGCGCACGCGCTGCCGAAGGGTTTTCGCATCGAGGAGTACGAGAACCTCCGCGTGCTCGGCGCGGGCGGCTTCGGCATCACCTACCTGGCGTTCGACCACAAGCTCGACGGGCCGGTCGCCATCAAGGAGTACTTCTACGCCGGCCTGGCGGCCCGCGACAGCGACGGCACGGTCGCGCTGGGTCCGCGAGCAACGCGGCCGGATTCGACTGGATCCGCGGCCGGTACCTCGACGAGGCGCGCCTCCTCGCCCGGCTGGACCACCCCAACGTCGCCGTCGAAGTGGCCGTTGAGGTTCGTGTTTTTTTCGTCCCGCCTGCACTTTTTGCTTGACAGCCTCAGGTGAGGCCCGAACGATCGGGTTCGGACGCCCGCGAGACTTGCCCTTCATGCCGCCCTGGCCAGCCTCTGGCGGCCCGCCAGCGGCAGCGGAACGACAAGAATCCTCTGCTGTCCGATCGGTCGTCCTGGAGCCGTACAAGTGGCTGAAATAATGGGGTTTATGATGGGTTCATGGCTGCCGACCCCAAACCCGCTCCGGACGTTCCGTCTGTTTCGCCGGCCCCGATTCCCGCCCGGCCCGCTGCGGCCGGGACGCCCGATCTCCCGCCCGATGGTGCGGGCGAGCCCGCGCCGAGCGTCGAAGCGCTCGGCAACCAGATAGCCGAGCTGGCCGCCGGCATCGCGGCGGCCACCGGTGAGCTGCTCGCCCTGATCCGCGAGTTCGACGCGCGCAACGGCTGGGAGGGCTTCGCCTCCTGCGCCGAGTGGCTCAGCTGGCGCACCGGCCTGGCGCCGGGGGCCGCCCGCGAGCACGTGCGGGTCGCCCGCGCCCTGGCCGAGCTGCCCCTGCTGCGCGACGCGCTGAGGCGCGGCGCCGTCTCCTACTCGAAGGTGCGCGCCGTCACCCGCGTGGCCACGCCCGAGACCGAGCAGGCGCTGCTCGACGTGGCGCTGGCCGGCACCGCGGCGCACGTCGAACAGATAGTCCGCACGTGGCGGCGGGTGGACCGCGCGGCCGAGGCCGCGGAGGACGCGCAGCGGCACGCCTTGCGGTCGCTCGCGACCTGGGTGGACGAGGACGGCATGGTGGTGGTGCGCGGCCGGCTGGCGCCGGAGGTGGGCGCGGCGGTGCGGCGGGCGCTGGAGGCGGCGCTCGACGCCGAGCGGCGCACGGCGGGGTCGGACGGGGCGGCGGATGGCGCGGCCGACGACATGGCCCCGACCCTGGCGCAGCGGCGCGCGGATGCGCTGGGAGTGGTGGCCGAGTGCGCACTGGCTGGCGGACTCGACAAGGGCACCGCCGGCGACCGCTATCAGGTGGTCGTGCACGTGGACGCCGACACCCTGGCGGAAGACGTGGAGCAGGGCGAGCGGGGCGCAGACGGTGCGGCGACGGCTCGCCCGAACGCGGCCGCCGCGGACCCAGTTGCCGGCGACGGAACCGGGACGGACGCGGCCCGCGACTCCGAAGGCCGGCCGGCCGGTCCGCACGTTCCCGCGGGAACGTACGGACTGCGCGCAGTGCCCCCCGGCAGTACGGACAAGCCGTCGCCGACAGAGGCGCGTGGCGCGGGCGACGGAGAGGACCCGGCCCGGGCAGCAGGTCCGGCCCGGTCGGTCGCTGGCGCGGCGAAACCGGCGCCCGCAGCGGCACCGGTCGAATCCGCGCCCACCGCGACGCAACCGGCGCCGGCATCGGTACTGCCGCTCCGGTCCGTGCCCGGCGCTTCCCAACCGGCGCGGGCCGGCCGCACGGTCTTCCCGACCGCCGCCGGGGGCCAGTCGGCCCTCGAGGAGGCGGGCGGCATCCACGTCTCCGCCGAGACGGCCCGCCGGCTGGCCTGCGACGCCGCGACCGTGACGATGCGGCACGGACCGGCCGGTGAGGTCCTGGACGTCGGCCGCCGCACGCGCACCATCTCGCCCGCGCTGCGCCGGGCGCTGGCTGCCCGCGACCGGCACTGCCGCTTCCTTGGCTGCCGGACAACGCGATGCGATTCGCACCACGTCCGCCACTGGGCGCACGGCGGGGAGACGGCGCTGTCGAACCTGGTGTTGCTGTGCCGGCGCCATCACCGGGCGGTGCACGAGGAGGGGTTCCGGGTCGGGTTCGACACGGCGGGCGAGCCGCGGTTCGTCCGGCCCGACGGCCAGGCGCTGCCGGAGGCGCCGCCGCCGCCGGCCGTCACCGGTCCGCCGCTGGCGTCCGTTTGGGCGCGGCTCGACCGCGAGGACATCCGCCCGGGCCCGCACACCGCGACGCCCGCCTGGCGGGGCGAGCGGCTGGACCTGGACTGGGCAGTGGGCGTGCTGTGGCGGCCGCGGGGCGGAACGCCGCCCGCCGCCGGACCGGCCGCTTAGCCCGCATTTCTCACAACGTCGGCGCCGCCGGTGGATTTGGCGGCATTGCAGGTATTCGTGCTGCCCGCGTGACGGTGCGATGACGCCCAGTGCGGTGGCGCGGCCTCGGATTCGGGGTGCTGGACGCACCTGGACTGGCCCCGGCGATTGGCGGTCGGCCGCGCGCGGCGGTCTGGTGGTTCCGGTGCGGGTCAGGCGGGCGCCCGCGCCCGGCGCAGGTGATTGGCGGCCATGGCGAACAGGTCGGCGTCAGGCAGATGGCTGGTCAACGACACCCGGACGCATCTGGCGGTGACGCGGACGAGTGCGCCGACCCTGAGCAGCCGCAGCCTGAGCGTGCCTGATTGCGCGCGGGCAAGCCTGGTGCCGGCCAGCCCCATGCGCCGGAGCGCGTGTAGCAGGACGTAGGCCAGGGTCGACCAGTAGAGCCGCAACTGGTTGGCGCGCAACGTGGCGCTGGAGGTGCGGTCGGCGAACAGGGCAAGCTGCTGCTCCTTGATGCGGTTTTCCATCTCGCCGCGGGCGCAGTAGAGCACTTCGTAGAGCCGCCGTGCGCCACAGACGGCGGCCGGCAGCGAGGTGACCACGAAACGCGGATTCGAACGCCCAGGCAGGTGTTCTGCTTTGCCCACCACGCGGCGCTCCCGGCTCCAGCTCGTCAGCGTGCGGTAGGAAAAGTCGGCGAACACGCGCGCCGGCTTGCCGCTGGCCCGGCAGGCGGCCTCGGCCCGGGCCATCTCGGGGGCGAGCTGCCGCTTCAAGCGCTCGTTCTTCGCCAACCCGACGAGGTAGTCGACCCCGTGCGCCTCGCACCAGCTCAGCAGCTCGTCGCGGCAGAATCCCGAATCGCCCCGCACCAGGAAGGAAACTGCAGGCCATGCCCGCCGCACGTGGTCCACGATCCGCGCCACCTCGTCAACGACCCCGGCGGCGCCGTCGATGTTCGAGGGCCGCAGCTTGGCGCACAGCACGTGCCCGCCGCAGAAGACATACAGCGGCAGGTAGCAGTAGTGCCGATAGTAGCCGTGGAAAAAACGCCCTTCCTGCTGCCCGTGCAGTGGGTCGTCGGTCGCATCGACATCGAGCACCACGCGCGCCGGCGGCGTCGGGTGCGACTCGATGAACACGTCGACCAGTAGGGCGTCGAGCGCCGCCGCCTCGTAGGTCACCTTCCAGTAGCGGTGAGTCTTGCCCGGCTTGGCCAACTCCAGCCGGTTCAGTGTGCTCTTGCCCGCCAGCGCCGCCCCGCGATCCGCCGCCCGTACCCGAGACGACCCGGTCGGGTCCGCCTTGCCAACCACCGCCGCCACCAGCGGGTCGCGGCGCAGCGTGTCGTGGTCGTTGATGTCCTCGTAGCCCAGGGCCAGCGCCATCACCCGCTGCGTCACCAACTCCTCGACCGTGTGCTCGATCAAGCTCGGGGCCCGCGCGTCTTGAAAGCAGCGTGCCGCACGGCGGCACACGCCGGTGCACGCTTCGACCGCCCTCAACAGCAGCGCCCCCGCGTTGGAGGTGAGCGTCCCGCCATCGAAGCGGGCAACCAGCCGGCGGCGACCGACCCGAGGAAACTCAAGCTGAGTTGGCGTACACTGTGTCGACAAGAGGCTGCCTCCGTGAATGGCCTGAAGTACTGTGGCTACAATACTTTACGCCATCACCGGCAGCCTCTTGTCGTTGCGTCGGTGAGAATTCCGGGTTAGGATCCGCGGTGTCCAATCCCACTTGCGGCGGGACACCGGGCCAGGACCGCGCAGGGGATAGCCGCTCATCTTCCGCTTGACGCCGCGGGGTTTCCTTTGGCCGCGACTCGAGACCACCCGCTCTTCCAGAATCTCGTCCAGCACGCGCTCGCGAAGCCGTTCATTCGGAGAAGAGGGGGGGAACGCCGGGGTTCTCGACACGGCGGCGCACAACCCGCACGGCGTGGACGAACGACAGGCGGTCGGGGTCCTCGTCGACCTTGCGCGCCGCCTCGTGGATCAGGCGCCGCACGGCCTAATGCGCCAGCATCAGGCCGTGTACCTCCTGCAATACCAAGTCCGGCGTCTTGCTGCGCAGGATCGCGCCCGGGCCCAGGATGTGAGTCTTCACCTCATCGTAAGCGGTCTCCACCTCCCAGCGCTCGTGGTACAGAGCAGCCACCTCGGCGGCGGGCGCGGCGGCCGGGTCGAGCAGAGTGGTGGCCAAGCGGTAGACGGTGTCGCTCGGCTCGTCGAGCCGGTAGTCGACGACACGGACGGGACACGCACCTTGACTGCGCCGTCGGTCCTGACCGCTGCCCCGCAGCACGCTCCGGTAGGAACCGTCGTCGAAACGCTCCAGTACCGGCAGGCGCAGGTTCGCCTTCATCCGCCAGAGCAGGTCGGCGCCGGTGCCGGCCGCCCGCCGCCAGAGCGGGAAGCCGCAGTAGCCCCGGTCGGCAAGCACCAGCATGCCCGGCGACAACCCAGACAGCAGCGCCTTGACCTGCGCCTCCTCCGATTCGTCATACGGGCCGGCCCGCCACGCGAACGCCGCGCGCGTCCCCAACTCGACCGGCGCCGTCAGCCGCACCTGCGGGAAAGCAGCTCGGCCACGCGACGCGCCCGGCACCCCCGAACGCCCGCCGGTTCGTCGCCTCGTCGGGCACGTTCAGCGTCGACCCGTCGAACGCCACCAGGCACCGGCCGCGATACCGCGACCCGCGCGTCGCCGCGTCCGCCACCGGTGCCACCCGCGCCGCGCGCAACGCCTCGAAGGGCGCAGACCCCAAGCGTGTCCGCGCGCGCGAAATCGACGACTTGCCCGACACGCGCAGCGTTGCGTCCGACGACACCCACCGCAGCCCCTCCATCAGGCAGCGCAGCACCTCCCGCGCTGACACCGACCGGAACAGACCCAACGCCGCCACGTAGTACACCATCGCCTCGGTCGGCAGAGCACGCTGCCGAAGGCTTGCCCGGCCGCACAACGCCAACGCCTCGCGGACTGCCGCGATCGGGTACACCTGGGCAAGCACCCCAATGCTGAGATAGTCCGACAGTCGCGGGCCACCTAGTAGAACCGCTTGTGTTCGGGACATCGCCCCCTGCATTCTCCGCTACTCGAAGCGAGCATACAGAGAGCGAGAATCCCGACCTGTCGCTACGCGACCTGAACGATCGGGTTGGACCCGGCGAGTCGACGTTCGGCGTCGCCGGCGCCGAGGCCCGCCGCGCCGTTGGCGAGCTGGGCGTCGAGGTGCGGACAGCCGACACGCTCTGCCCCGACGCCAACGCCACGCTTGCGCAACAGGCCGCGCGAGCCAGAGAGCTCGAAGACGAGGCGCGGCAGGCCCGGGAGGCGGCGAACACGGCCCGCCGCGAAACGGAAGCGGCTCGTGCGCGGGCCGCCGAGGCACAACGACGTGCCGCAGCTCTGCAGGCGGATGCGGTCGCGACCGAGGCGGAACGGGATGCCGCGCGCGAGGAAGCCGAGCTCTTGCAGGCCGCCGCCGAGGAGCAGGAAGCGGAGCTGGACGATCTGGAGCGACGCGCCAATGCCGCCCGCGCGCAGGTACGGGAGGCCGAGCAACGCGTGGCGCAGCTCGAGCAGGAGCGGCTCCGGTTCGTGGGCGCGCTCGTCGCCGGTGCCGTCGTGCTGCTCGCGGTGGGCCTCCTCTACTGGCGGCGGCGGAGTCAATTGGTCGAGTCGGAAGCAGCACGCCGCGAAGCGCAGGACAAGCTCGCCGCAGCCGTCACACCAGCCTCGTTCTCGTGCCTTCTGGAAGGCGCGGACGAGGCTGGCCGGAGCGTGGTGCTCAAGATCGACGCCGCGCAACTGGGATCGCCGGAAGGTGTCGTGGTAGGACGCAATCCGGAGCGGGCGGGCGTCGTGCTCGACCATCCGGAAGCATCGCGGCGACACCTCCGGATGGCGGCAGACGGGGGCAATCTCTCAATCGAGGATCTGGACTCGACGAACGGTACCCTCCTGAACGGTACCGCGCTCCCTCCTGGGAGACCGGCCGGGCTGTCGCACGGGGACGAGATCGGCGTCGGCGCGGCGGTTCGCCTGACGCTGTCGATCAGGCGGAGCACACGGTGAAACCCGCCCGCCGGGAGATCAACATCTTCAACGTGTCGGCGATCGATCTGTTCGCGTCGGCACTGGGCGCATTCATGATCGTCTCGTTCGTCCTGTTTCCCTATTTCCCCAACACGGGCGACGCACCTGCCCCCGCACGGGAACCACCCGCCGGCCCGCCGCCCACTGCAGACGACGCGTCACAGAGTCGGCTGGAGGAGGTCGAGGCGGAACGCGCCCGGCTCGAGACCCGCCTGGCTGAAGCCGAGGCTGAGCGCGAGGCGTTCCGCGACCGGCTGGCGGATGCCGAGGCCGAACGCGCCGCCGCGCGGGCGCGCGAGCGGGAGCTCAAGCAAGCGCTCGCCGAGGCGGAATCGAGGCTGCCGAAGCTGCCGCCGATCGATCTCATCATCGCCCTCGACACGACTTCCAGCATGACGTACGAGGTCGCGAGCCTCCGGGAGGAAATCGCCGGCCTGGCGGAGCTGCTGGTGAAGCTGACCGAGGACGCGGCCGTCGGATTGATCGACTTCAAGGACCGCTGCGATCCGGGCACGGCGTTGCGCGTTGCGCCGCTTCAGCCCATCGATCGGCGGTCGGTGCGACAACTCGTGGCGTTCGCGCGCTCGATGCAGCCAGGGTCGGACGCTTGCAACCACACCGCCGACGAGGACTACGCGGAGGCGCTCCGCGCGGCGGTCGACGCGAACTGGCGGGCCGGCGCGGCGCAGCGGTCCATCGTGATGATCTCGGACAACCCCGCGCACGCCGACCGGCGCGAACAGGCGATAGCCGACGCGCGGCGGTTCGCGGGACGGCGCGGCGCGCGGCACACCGTGTCCGCCGTGCTGGTGGATGCCAGCGAGCTCGGCCCTGCCTACCCCGACACCCCCGCGTTCATGCAACGCGTCGCCGCGGCAGGCGGCGGCCAGTTCGTGCGCGCCGACGAGCAGGCGTCGCTGTCCGTGATTATCCTGCAGGCACTCTTCAGCGATTGAACGAATCGATCAGGCCAGGGCTTCGCATGCCGCCGAAAGTTCGAGAGCTGATCGCCGAACTCGAGCGCGCCGGATTCGTGAACCGCGGCGGGAAGGGCAGCCACCGCAACTTCGTGCATCCAGACACGGTCAAGCCGGTTACGATAACGGGACGAGCCGGCGATGACGCGCGCCGGTACCAGATCCGGGCCGTGCGTCGGGCCATCGAGGAGCTGCAACAGTGAAGGACAGCGCCCGTTACGCCAAGATCGTGGCATGGTCGGACGAGGATGGATGCTACGTGGGAAGCTGCCCGGGGCTGCTGCTCGGCGGGTGCCACGGGGCCGACGAACGCGAGGTCTTCGCGCAACTCTGCGTGATTGTCGAAGAGACCATCGATCTGTATCACGCCGACGGGAAGCCGCTGCCGACGGCTACGACCGGACGTGACCTGGTGAACCGGCTGCAGGACGTGGCGTGACCGGTGCCCGGTCGCATCGAGAGCGGACGCTCATGCGAGTCCGCTGACGATCCACCCCGGTTTCCTCACACCAGACGCTCCGCGCCGCTTGCCGGCCACGCCGGCCATTGCCGGCCGCGCTCCCGACACCGCGGCGCGACCCCGGCGCGGCTGCTGCAGGAGCGAGACCACTCCCACGTACAGGAACCCGAACTGGAAGACGCAGAGCAGCGGAACGGCCGCGAACAGGGCGCTCGACGCCGCGCCGACCACGGCCAGCGTGAAGTAGATCCCCAGCGCCAGCTCCACGAACGGCTGGCCCGCGACGGCCGGCCGGTAGCGCTTCATCCGCCACTCGTCGCGGCTGCCGACGACGCCGTACTTGGGCGTGCGCACGAAGCGCGGCCGGGCCCGGCGCAGCGCGCCGAGGACCGCGCGCGTGTTGTTGACCGAGAGGCCGATCCCGACGGCAATCGCGAGCGGCACGTACCGCAACTGCGACAGCCAGTCGCGCCGCACCGCACGCTGGCTGACCGCGTAGAAGTTCACCATCGACAACGCCGCCGCGCAGAACAGCGGCACGTCGACCAGCAGCAGCGTCTGCGATCCCGCCAGCGCCCGCACGAAGAGCGCGGGCACCATCAGCACGGACGCCAGCAGCAGGAGCGGGTAGTTGAAGTTGGCCGTGAGGTGAAACAGCGCCTCCAGCTTGAGGCGCAGCGGCAGGCTGCTCCGCAGCACCGGGGGCAGCACCTTCAGGCAGGTCTGGATCGACCCCATCGCCCACCGGTGCTGCTGCGTCTTGAAGGCGTTCATCTCCACCGGCAGCTCGGCGGGCGCGACCAGGTCCGGCAGGAACACGAACCGCCACCCGGCCAACTGGGCGCGATAGCTCAGGTCGAGGTCCTCGGTCAGCGTGTCGGGTTGCCAGCCGCCCGCGTCGTCGATGGCCGCCCGCCGCCAGACACCGGCCGTACCGTTGAAGTTGAAGAAGCACCCGCCGCGGTTGCGGGCTCCGTGCTCGAGGACGAAGTGGGCATCCAGCAGCAGGGCCTGCACGCGCGTGAGCCACGAGTACTCCCGGTTCACGTGCCCCCAGCGGGCCTGCACCAGGCCGACGCCCGGCTCGCGGAGCGCCGGCAGCGCGCGCCGCAGGAAATCGCGCGGCGGGATGAAGTCGGCGTCGAAGATGGCGATCGCCTCGCCCCGCGCGGCCCGCAGCCCGGCCGCCAGCGCGCCGGCCTTGTACCCGGTCCGCTCGGCCCGCTGCAGCCGGCGGATGGCGACTCCGCGCGCGGACCAGCGGGCCACGGCCGCGGCCGCTATCCGCCGCGTCTCGTCGGTCGAGTCGTCCAGAACCTGGATCTCCAGGCGCTGCGGGGGGTAGTCGAGGCGCGCTGCCGCGTCGATGAGACGCTCGACGACGTACTGCTCGTTGTAGACGGGAAGCTGCACCGTGACGAACGGGACGTCGTCGCCGTCGAGCCGCGCCGCGGGCCGGCGCGGGCGATATCTTGTATAAAGGTAGAGCAGGTAGGCGCGGTGCACGCCATAGGCGCTCAGGCAGACGAGAAGAACGAAATACAGCCCTACCAGAAGCGATCCGGGTAGGGGCATGACGGCCGTGTCGGTGCCTGGCACGCTCGCCATGAACGTACAGGCCGGAATCCCGCAAGTCAATTCGCGCGGCGCTGCACGCGGCGCCCGGCCGGCATGACTCCCCACGAGCTGCGCGGCATCCTCGACGAGGTCGAGCAGGGCGCGACCACCGCCGCCCGGGCGGCGGAGCGGCTGACCGAGATGCTGCGGCGCATGCCGTTCGAGGACCTCGGCTTCGCCCGCGTGGATCATCACCGCGCCGTGCGGCAGGGATTCCCCGAGGTGATCTTCGGCGCCGGCAAGACGCCGGAGCAGGTGGCGGCGATTGCCGAGCGGCTCGTCGCCGCGGGAAGCGCCCTGCTCGTGACCCGGACCGACGAAGCGGCCTACGAAGCCGTCACGCGGGTCGTGCCGAACGCGCGCTTTCACGCCGACGCGCGGGTAATCTCCCGGCAGGCCGCGGCGGCCCCGACGGGACGGGGCGTCGTCCTCGTCGTGGCGGCCGGAACCTCCGACGTCGCGGTGGCCGAGGAAGCCCGCATCAGCGCCGAGGTCCTCGGCAACCGGGTGGACGCCCTGTACGACGCGGGCGTGGCCGGACTGCACCGGTTGCTCGCGGAGCGCGAGCGGCTCGACAGCGCGCGGGTGATCATCGCGGTGGCAGGCATGGAAGGCGCGCTCCCCAGCGTCATCGGGGGCCTGGTCAGGGCGCCGGTCATCGCGGTCCCGACGAGCGTCGGATACGGTGCGAGCTTCGGCGGCCTGACCGCGCTGCTGGCCATGCTGAACAGCTGCGCGGCGGGCGTTGCGGTCGTGAACATCGACAACGGCTTCGGGGCGGCGGCGCTGGCCAGCGCCATCAATCATCTGCCCTGACGCGGTTGGACCACGGTTCGTCGTCCGTGATAGGCTCGGGGCCTTCTGTCATGCACGACGGCTCGCTCCGGTCTCTCGAGTTCGACCGGATCGTCGAGGTTGTTCAGAGCTTCGCGCTGACGCCGCTCGGCGCCGCCCGGCTGGCCGAGCTCCGTCCGCGCACCGACATCCGCAGCGCGCAGGCCGCCCTGGCAGCCACCAGCGAGTGCGTTCGGTATCTCGATGCGAACGGGCCGGTCGGGCTCGACGCGCCGGCGGATCTCGAGCAGGCCCTGACGGGCCTCGCGATCGAGGGAGTCCCGCTCGAAGCCGGTCACCTGCGCGGTCTGGCCGTCTTTCTCTCGTCCGTGGACGCCGTCCGGCGCGCGGTCGAGAGCGCGGACGGCGGGCCGTTTCCGGCGCTGCGGACCACGCTGGAGGGGTGCCGCTCGTTCGCCGGCGAGATCGCGCAGATCCGCGCGAAGATCGACGACGCGGGCAGCGTGGTGGACGGCGCCTCGGACACCCTGCGAACCACTCGCGAGACGCTGCGCCGACAGACGAACCGCCTGCGGTCCACGCTCGATTCCTACCTGCGGGGCAAGGGCACGGCGCGCTATCTGCAGGAGCGCATCGTGACGGAGCGCGCCGGCCGGCAGGTGCTCGTGATCAAGGCCGCGCACCGCGACGCGATCCCGGGCATCGTCCACGGCAGCTCGGGCAGCGGGGCGAGCCTGTTTCTCGAGCCGCTCAGCACCGTCGAGATCAACAACGACATCGTCGCCCTTCGCGACCGCGAGGCGGCCGAGGTGCAACGGATCCTCCTCGAGCTGACCAACGCGCTGCGCAAGCGCGCCCTCGACCTGCGGCATACCCTCACGGCCGCCACGGAGATCGACGAGATCCAGGCGCGCGCCGCGTTCTCGCGCCTGGTCGGCGGCGCCGCGCCGACGCTGAGCACCGAGCTGCATCTCGAGTTCCGGGACGCACGGCATCCGCTGCTGATTCCGGAGGTGCGCGCGCGGCTGCGCGCCGACGACCCGGCGTCGGGACAGCCCACGCCGGTGGACGTGTGCGCGATCGCCCCGACCTCGGTGCTGGTCATCACCGGACCGAACACGGGCGGCAAGACAGTCGCGCTGAAGACGGCGGGGCTGCTTGCCCTCATGGCGCAGGCCGGGCTGCACGTGCCGGCGGCGGCAGGGTCGCGGGTGACGGTCTTTCGCACGGTCTTCGCGGATATCGGAGACGAGCAGTCGATCACGGCCAGCGTCTCCACCTTCTCCGGCCACATCAGCAACATCGTGTCGATGCACGAGCAACTGAAGCTGCCGGCGCTCGTCCTGCTCGACGAGGTCGGCGCGGGCACGGACCCGGTGGAAGGCGGCGCGCTGGGTGCGGCGCTCATCGAGCACTTCCGCGCGCGCGGCGCGGTGGTCATGGCCACGACGCACGACGAGCTGCTCAAGGCGTACGCGGCCACCACCACGGGCGTTGCCTGCGCGGCGTTCGGCTTCGACACGGACACCTTCGCGCCGAACTACCAGCTCACGTACGGGACGCCCGGACGCAGCCTGGCGTTCGAGATTGCGGCCAGGCTGGGCGTCCCGCCGGAGGTCATCCGGGCCGCGCGGGACCGCCAGAGCGCGCGCGAGGCGCAACTGGCGGAGCGGCTGGCCAGGGTGGACGGCGAGCTGCGCTCGCTCGAGGGCGAGCGCCAGACGCTGGCTCGGGAGCGCGAGCGCCTGGCCGCGGAGCGCGCGGAGCTCGATGCCGCACGGCAAGCGACCGAGGCGCGCGCGGAAGGCGCGCGCCTGCGCCTTGCCGACGGCGTCGGCGACCGGATCCGCGCGGCGCGCAAGGAAATCGACGCCGTCGTCGACGATCTCCGCGGCCAGGCGTCCGATCTGCAGCGCACCGCCGCCGAGCGCGCCGCGGCCGGAGCGAGACCGCTGACCACGGGCGAGACGGGCGCCCTGCGCAGCGCTGCGCACGCGGCGCTCGATGCCCTCGCCAGCCGGGCGGACGCGGCGGCCGCGGCGCCGGCGCCGCGGCCCGCAGGCCCGGCAGCCGGCGCGCGCCCCCCGGCGGCCATACCCGACGTCGGCGCCACCGTGAAGGTGGAGAGCCTGGGCCTCGACGGCCAGGTGCGCGCGCTGCACGACACCGAGGCCGACGTGGAGGTGCGCGGCAAGCGGATGCGCGTGCCGCTGTCCGACCTGCGCGCCGCCCCGGCCGGCCAGCGGCCGCAGAGCGGGCGCGTCACGGTGAGCGCCGCGGACGAGAGCGACCTGCCGCCCGAGCTCAACGTCATCGGCTGCACCGTCGACGAGGCGCTGTCGCGCACGGAGCGGCATCTCGATCGGGCCGTGCTCCACGAACGGCGGGAGGTGCGCGTCATCCACGGGCACGGGACCGGGGCGCTGCGGCGCTCGATAGCCGGCTTCCTCGAGACCCATCCGCAGGTGGCGCGCTTCGCGCCGGCGCAGCGGGAGCAGGGTGGCGAGGGGGTCACGGTCGTCGAGCTGAAGGACTGAGCGTGGGACGTTTTCCGCCGCATTTCGTGGAGGACCTCAAGGCTCACGCCGACATCGTGCAGGTGGTGCAGGACTCGGTTCCGCTCAGGAAGACCGGCAGCACCTACAAGGGCCTGTGCCCGTTCCACAGCGAGAAGACGCCCTCGTTCAACGTGAACCCCGACAAGGGCTTCTTCCACTGCTTCGGCTGCGGCGTCGGCGGCGACGTGGTCAAGTTCGTCGAACTGCAGGAGAAGCTCGGCTTCCCGGATGCGGTCAGGCTGCTTGCCCGGCGCTTCGGTCTGCAGGTGCCGGAAGCGGACGATCCGGCCCGGGACGCGGCGGCCGACGCCAGACGCGAGGCGCTGCTGAAGGTTCACAGCCTGGCCGCCGATTTCTTCAGCGCGCAACTGGCGACGCCGGCGGGCGCGCGGGCGGGCGCGCATCTCGAGGCGCGCGGCATCCGCCCGGAGACGATCGAGCGGCTCGGACTCGGCTATGCCCCCGCGCGGCGCGACAGCCTGAAGCAGCACCTCCTCGGTGCGGGTCAGCCGCTGGACCTGCTGCTGGCCGGCGGTCTGGTCGTGGAGCGCGACGGCGGTCAGATCCTGGACCGGTTCCGGAACCGGCTGATGATTCCCATTTGCCGCGACAGCGGCTCGGTGGTGGCGTTCGGCGGGCGCGCGCTCGAGTCCGGCCAGCAGCCGAAGTACGTCAACTCGCCGGAGACCCCGCTGTATACGAAGAGCCGGACGTTGTATGGTTTACATCTCACCAAGTCCGCGATCCGGCGTTTGGGCTACGCCGTGATGGTTGAGGGGTACTTCGACTTCGCCCAGGTGGTGCAGGCGGGCGTGCAGCCGGCCGTGGCCACCTGCGGCACGGCGGTCACCGCCCAGCAGGCGCGCCTGCTGCGCCGCTTCGCGTCGAAGGTCATCGTGAGCTTCGACCCCGACGCGGCCGGCCAGAACGCGTCCGCGCGGACGGGCGAGCTGCTGCTGGGCGAGGGACTGGACGTCAATGTGGCCGAGCTGCCGCCGGACCAGGACCCGGACACCTGCGTGCGGGAGCGCGGGGGCGCGTACTACGTCGAGCGGCTGCGCACGTCGCGGCGCTACGTGGACTACGTGCTGGAGAAGGCGGCGGGCGCGCGCGATCTGTCGCGCAGTGCACAGCGCAAGGCGTTCCTGTCCGATATGTTGGCTGTGGCTGCCCGCATGCCCGACGCGGCGGCGCGGGACGAGTTCGCCGATCGCGTAGCCCACAGGGCCGGCATCATGGAGGACGTCGTCCGCAACGACCTGCGGCGCCTCGCCGTCAAGCGGCGGACGACCCTCGACGGGGCGGTGAGCGAGTCGATCGAGCCGGCCGTGACGCATGCCGAGAGGGGTCTCGTCTGGGCCACGATGCGTGACACGAGCGCGGCGCTGCGCGCACTGGCGGACACCGAGCCGGCCGACTTCGAGGGCCTGGCGACCGCGCCGATCCTCGGCGTCGCGAAGACCCTCGTGGAGTGGCCGGCGGACGCCGTCCCGCAGGCGCTGCTCGAACGCGTGAACGCCGGCGAGGCGGCGCTGGTCGAACGCATCGCGCGCGCTCCGCGTGCGCCGGCGGCCGCCGCCGACTGCGTGGGCACCCTGCGGCGGCGACGTTTCAGGCGCGAGCTGGGCGCGCTTCAGGAAGCCATCGACCGCTGCCAGCGGGCCGGCACGCGGGGAGCGGAGGACGAGATGCTGGCACTGCTGCAACGCAAGCAGGATCTGCTGCAGCGCCCGGAGGTGCTCGGAGGGTGACACGCTCAGGAGGCAGACTCTTGTCAATCGAAGAGAAGTACGACGAGATTCGTCAACTCATCATCCTTGGCAAGGAAAAAGGCTACCTTCTCTACGACGAGGTCAACGACATGCTCCCCGCCGAGCTGACCTCGTCGGAGGAGCTCGACGACCTGTTCGCCGCGCTGGGCAACGCCGGCATCGAGGTGGTCGACTCCGAGCAGAAGTACCGCGAAGAGAAGCTGCTCGACCGCCGGGGCGAGGGCGGCGAGGAGGTCGAACTCGACCTCGCGCCGAGCACGATCGACAAGACGAACGATCCGGTTCGCATGTACCTGCGCGAGATGGGGACCGTCCCGCTCCTGACTCGCGAGGGAGAGGTGGCCATCGCCAAGCGGATCGAGCGGGGCAAGCTCTCGGTCATCAAGACCATCTCGCGCACCGCGACGACGGCGCGCGTCGTCATCAGGCTCGGCGAGCAGTTGCGGCGCGGCGAAAGGACCATCCGCGAGCTGGTGATCTTCCAGGATGACGAGCTGACCGACGCCCGCGTCGCCGACCGCGGGCAACAGTTGCTGCGACAGATCGACAGGGTTCATGCCAAGCACGGCGAGCTGCAGCAGACCGACAGCAAGCTGGCCGGGATCACGAAGCGCAACCGGCGGCAGTACCGCCTGTATCGCTGGCGGCGGCTGCGGGCCGGCGTGGAGCTCTCGCGGCTCATCCGACGCATCGAGTTCACCGAGCCGGTCAAGCGTCACCTGATCGACCTCATCAAGGAGGCGGCCGAGGGCGCGCAGCGCGTGCACCGGGAGATCGAGCTGCTCGATCGGCAGTTGAAGGCCAGGGCCAGGCGCGGCCGCCTGAACGGCGACGACCGCAAGCAGTTGGCGAAGCGGCTGCGGGAGCTGCGGGCCGATCTGAAGCGGCGCACGGAAAAGCTGCAGGAGACCCCCGACGACATCAACCGCATCCTGCTGACGATCGTGCGCGGCGAGACCCAGGCCGAGCAGGCGAAGCGGGAGCTGGTGGAGGCGAACCTCCGGCTCGTCGTCTCCATCGCCAAGAAGTACACGAACCGCGGCCTGCAGTTCCTCGACCTCATCCAGGAGGGGAACATCGGCCTGATGAAGGCCGTCGACAAGTTCGAGTACCGGCGGGGCTACAAGTTCTCGACCTACGCCACGTGGTGGATCCGGCAGGCCATCACGCGGGCCATCGCGGATCAGGCGCGCACGATCCGCATCCCGGTGCACATGATCGAGACGATCAACAAGCTGATCCGCACGTCGCGGGCGCTGGTGCAGGAGCTGGGACGCGAGCCGACATCCGAGGAGATCGCCCAGCGCATGGACATTCCGGTCACCAAGGTGCGCAAGGTGCTGAAGATCGCGCAGGAACCCATCTCCCTGGAAACCCCCATCGGCGAGGAGGAGGACAGCCACCTCGGCGACTTCATCGAGGACCGGCAGGTCGTCTCGCCGGCCGAAGCCGTGATCAACCTGAACCTCAAGGAGCAGACGGATTCGGTGCTCAAGACGCTCACGCCGCGCGAGGAAAAGGTGATCAAGATGCGCTTCGGGGTCGGCGACGGCAGCGAGCACACGCTGGAGGAGGTCGGCCAGAACTTCGCCGTGACCCGGGAACGGATCCGCCAGATAGAGGCGAAGGCCCTGCGCAAGCTGCGGCATCCGTCGCGGAGCCGCAAGCTGCGGGCCTTCCTCGAGGGCAGCACCTGAATAGCCGGGCCCATAGCTCAGCGGTCAGAGCCGCCGGCTCATAACCGGCTTGTCCCAGGTTCGAATCCTGGTGGGCCCACCACCGCCTGCCCGCCGCGCAACGGCGGCCATGTTACGATCGGGATCCCGACACGCTCATGGACTCGCATCGACGACCGGGAACACCTCGTTCCATCACGCGCCGGGCGCCAACGCGCCCGGCTGCAGGGTCGCGAAGCGCGCTCTCCCTATGCCCCGCCCCGGCGGGTTTTTTTTTGCCCTGGTTGGCGGTGACATCGGCTCGCCGCGCTGGAACGGATGCTGCCCGACCTTGAACACCTGATCACGCTCCAGCGGATTCAGAACGCGGCGACGGCCGCCCGCGCGCGGATCGACGAGCTGCCGTCGCATATCGCCCGGCTCGACGCGCGGCTCGGCGCGACCTCCGAGGAGGTCGTCCGGGCGCGGCAGCGATTCAACGACCTCAAGGCCGACCGGCAGGCGCGGGAAAAGGAGCTGGCGCTCGTCCAGACGCGGCTGAGCCGCTTCAAGCAGCAGCTCATGGAGGTCAAGACCAACCGCGAGTACCAGGCGATGCAGGTCGAGATCGCGGGCGGCGAGGCCGAAGTCGGGCGCCTGGAAGACGTGATTCTCGAGCGCATGCTCGAGAGCGACGAGCTCGCCGCCGAAGTGGCGCGCGCCGAGCAGCAGCTCGCGGAGCAGCGGGCCGCCATCGAGGCCGAGCGCGCGGAGCTCGAGCGCGAGCAGGTCGATCTCGCGCAGCGCGTCGAGCAGCTCGAGGCCGAGCGGCAGCGACAGGTGGGCGTGCTCGCCCCGCGCCTGCTCACGCTCTTCGAGACCGTTGCGAGCCACCGCAACGGCATCGCCGTCGTCGAGGCGCGCGACGGACGCTGCTCGTCGTGTCAGGTGCGGCTCCGCCCCCAGCTCTTCAACAACATCCGGCTGAACGACAGCCTGATCCAGTGCGAGAGCTGCCAGCGGATCCTGTACTTCGAGGTGCGCCCCGAGGCGCCCGCGCGCGGAGCGGACGGGTGAGCGGGGGTCCCGTCGTCGCGTACATCGACGGCGGCGCCCGGGGCAATCCCGGTCCGGCCGGTTACGGCGTCCGCATCGAGGCCGGCGACGGCTCCCTGCTGGACGAGCTGAACGGCGCCATCGGCGTCGCCACCAACAACGTCGCGGAGTATCGCGGCCTCCTGGCGGCGCTGACCTATCTCGACCGGCACGGCCATCGCGACGTCATCATCCGTTCGGATTCCGAGCTGCTCACCCGGCAGATGCTCGGGCAGTTCAAGGTCCGGCATCCGCGCCTGCAGCCGTTGCACAGGCAGGCCGGCGCGCTCGTGAGCCGGCTGGGCCGGGTGCGGTTCGAGCACGTGCCGCGGTCGGCCAACGCCGAGGCGGACAGGCTGGCCAACGCGGCCATGGACGGAACCCCGAGCCCGCGCCCGCCGGCCGGCGGCGCGGCCCGCGGCGTCATCGCGATCGGGGTCGACATCGAGTCGATCGAACGGGTCGGCCAGTTGCTCGAGCGCTACGGACCACGCTTCGTCGAGCGCGTGTTCACTGCCGGCGAAGCGGCGTACAGCCTGCGCAGACGGCACCCCGCGCAGCACCTCGCCGCGCGCTTCGCCGCGAAGGAGGCGGCGATGAAGGCCCTGGGGACCGGGCGTGCCGCGGGCGTTCTCTGGCGCAGCATCGAGGTCGTGCGGGGCGCCGGCCCACCGCAACTCCGGTTCCACGACGAAGCCGCCCGGCGCCTGCAGGCGCTGGGCGGCCGGGAATCGCTGATCAGCATGAGCCACTCCGGCGATCTCGCGCTGGCGCAGGTGCTGCTGCTCGGCACCTGACGTCGCCTCTGGTTGTCACGCGCGGCGGCGCACGACGACCGCGGTCCGCGCCGCCCGCCACCGGCGGCGCGCAAGTCCCGGCCAATCAACAGGTTCGGCTGCCAACCGCGCGGAGCCCCGCTACGGAACACCGTTTGCTTGTCTCCGCCGTCGACGGGGAGAGACGCCATGAAGGTGAAGATCGTTCCGCGCACCGCCGGCGCGCCGGCAGGCAAGCTGGCGGACGCCGAGCTGCATTTTTCCGACGGACTGCTGGCCGGCTTGAAGCTGGTGGGATTCACCGTGTGGGACGGGCGCGACTCGCGCGGTCGAAGCGTGACCTTTCCGGCGCGCCAGTACACCATCGACGGGGAGCGCCGTCACTTCGTGCTGCTGCGCGCGACGGAGGACGTGTCGCGGACGGACCCGTTGCGGGAGCTCATCCTCCGCGCGTACCGCGAGCACGAGCAGAGCCCCGCGGGCGCGGCCTCCCGGGCTCACACGGCCTTGCGGCCCGTGTAGGCGGACGGCTCCTCCCCGGCCCTATCGCGGGAACCCTCCTCTGCGGCGTCGAGCACGTCCTCCGCGCGACCGCCGGCCGACGCGCCGGCGGCGCGGTGCGGCGGTGGGGACGCCGGCGTCTGCCCGGCCGACGTGTCCCGGCTCCAGCCCGTGTACATGTCGAGATCGACGGGCGTATCGGCGGTCGACGCCGCCTGCGGCGCCGCGCCGTCGGCCTCGTCGAACCCGGTGGCGATCACCGTGATCTTGATCTCGCCTTCCATGGTGGGATCGACGACCGCCCCGAACACGATGTTGGCGTCCTTGTGGACCGCCTCCTGGATGATCGAGGCGGCCGCGCCTACCTCGGACATCGCGAGATCTTCGCCGCCGGTCACGTTCACGAGGACCCCGCGGGCGCCGTCGACCGACACGTCCTCCAGCAGCGGGCTCGTGATGGCCTGCCGCACGGCGTCGACCGCGCGGCTCTCGCCGTGCCCGACGCCCGTGCCCATGATGGTGAGGCCCCGGCCCGACATGATCGTCTTGACGTCGGCGAAGTCGAGGTTGATGAGACCGGGGGTCAGGATCAGGTCGGAGATGCCCTGGATCGCCTGCCGCAGCACGTCGTCGGCCTTCATGAACGCCTGCGTCACGCTGGTCGCCGGATCCAGCGTCGACAGCAGCCGATCGTTCGGTATCGTGACCACGGTGTCCACGCACTTGCGCAGCTCGGCGAGCCCGCGCGCGGCCTGGTCCGCCCGGCGCTTGCCTTCGAACGCGAACGGCTTGGTCACCACCGCCACCGTCAGCGCGCCGAGCTCGGTCGCGAGATTGGTGATGACCGGCGCGGCGCCGGTGCCGGTGCCCCCGCCCAGGCCGGTGGTGACGAACACCATGTCGGCGCCGTCGAGCGCGTCTATGAGCTGGGACGTGTCCTCGAGCGCCGCCTGACGTCCGACGCTCGGATCGGCGCCGGCTCCGAGCCCCTTCGTGAGCTTCGCACCGATTTGCAGCTTGAGCGGCGCCACGTTCTGCGCCAGCGCCTGCGCGTCCGTGTTGGCCGCGATGAACTCGACGCCGTCGAGACCGGCTTCCACCATGCGGTTGACGGCGTTTCCGCCGCCGCCGCCGACGCCGATCACCTTGATCCGGGCCCCGGGCTGCGAGCTCGCGTCCAGGGTCAACCGCAGGTCGTCGTCGCCTGCCGGGTCGGGAGCAGCCTGATCATTGAACTCCACCATGACGTGTCCTCCTAGAAGAACTCCTTGAAGACCCTGCGCAGACCGACCACGACGCGGCTGAGCGCGTCCGAGCCGGCCGCGCGCGCCGGCTCCATGAGCTGGTTCCGATGCGCGCACATGACCAGGCCCACCGCCGTGGCGAACGCGGGGTTGTTCACATGATCGATGAGGCCGCCCACGCCGACGGGGCAACCGCGCCGAATCGGAAGGTCGAAGATCTGATCCGCGATCTCGGGCATCCCGTCGAGGATGCCGCCGCCGCCGGTGAGCACGATGCCCGAGTGCAGCGAGTGTTCGTAACCGGCGTTGCGGATCTCGTCCCACAACTGCCGAAAGATGCTCTCGGCGCGCGGCTGAATGGCCTCCGACAGGATCCGCCGCGGGATCACGCGGGGCTGGCGCCCGCCCACGCTCGCCACCTCGACGGTCTCCTCTTCCTCGATGAGGCCGGCCAGCGCGCAGCCGTGGCGACGCTTCACCTTCTCCGCCTCGGGAATGGGCGTCCGCAGGCCGACGGCAATGTCGTTCGTCAGGTGGTTGCCGCCCAGCTCCAGGACGCCGGTGTGCCAGAGGCTCCCGCGTTCGTAGATCGCGAAGTCCGTCGTCCCGCCGCCGATGTCGACCAGCGCCACCCCCAGCTCCTTCTCGTCGGCCGTAAGAACCGACTCCGCCGCGGCGAGCTGCTCCAGCATGGTGTCGAGGACCCGGACGCCGGCCCGGTTCACGCAGGCGACGATGTTCTGCGTGGAGGCCGTGCTGCCCGTGACGACGTGCACGTTGACCTCGAGTCGCGCGCCCGTCATGCCGATCGGCGAGCCGACCCCGTCCTGCTCGTCGACGACGAAGTCCTGGGGCAGGACGTGGACGATCTCGCGGCCGCTCGGCAACGCGACAGCCTTGGCGGCATCGATGGCCCGACTGACGTCCTCGCGCGTGATCTCCCGGTTCTTGCCTGCCACGGCCACCACGCCGCGGCTGTTGAACGCCTTGACGTGGGCGCCGGACAGCCCGAGGTGGACGGAATCGATCTCGACGCCGGCGGTGAGCTCGGCCTCGTCGATCGCCTTCTTGATCGACTCGACCGCCTCCTCGAGATTGACCACGAGCCCCCGGCGGATGCCCCGGGCGTCGGCGAGGCCGATCCCGATGATGTCGAGCCCCCCGTCGTCGAGCGCTTCACCGACGACCGCGACGATGGTCGAGGTCCCGGCGTCGAGGCCGACGAGATAACGTTCCCTGCGTGCCACGCGTCCTCCGTTTGCCGAGCCCGCCAACCGTCGCCTTGCGGCTCCGCTCGGCGCCCGACCAACCCTGCGGGAGTCGGCGCCGCCCGGCGGCGCCGACTCCCGGCCACTATCGGCCCGCGTACCCCGCGGGACGCACGTACACGCGCCGCTCGAAGCGGAGATCGACATAGTCGAGCTCCCGCATCTGCTCCTCGAGGATCGGCGCCAGCTCGAGATATCTGTCGAGCCGCTCGACGAAGTGCTCCCTGCCCAGATGGAGCAGCGTCGGGTCGTCGTCGAGCAGCACCACCGCGTCGTGCTTGTCGGCCACGTCGATCTGCGACACGCGCTCCGACAGGTCGGGACGCGCGCCGAGCGCCGCGGTCAGACGGGCCACGAGCCGCGCCCGATCGCGATCGATCTCCCGGCCCCGCGCCCGGCGGGGCGCCAGGCCGTCGATTATCGGCAGCCTGAAGCCGGCGAGCGCCGGTCCGTACTCGTCGATGACCGTGCCCGTATCGTCGATCAGGTAGAGCTGGGCGGCGACCCTGGCCAGCCCCACCGGCTCGCGCTCCTCGACCGTCACCTCGATCGTCGACGGGAGCAGGCGCCGCAGCGCGGCCGCCTTCACCCACCCCGACGCCAGCAGCCGCTCGCGATGGAGCTCGAGGTCGGCCAGCAGGATGCTCACGCCCTGCAGGGGGCCGAGCAGCGCAGCCACCTCGCCGCTCGACAGGTAGCGGTTCCCCTTCACCGCGACGGTGTCGATGCGCAGGTGCTCCGACCGGTCCAGGATGGTCGGACCCCAGTGGATCCCGAGCAGGGCCACGGCGCAGAGCAGCAGTCCGTGGACGACCCGGCGGATGATCACCACGGCCCGCCGGCGCCGCGGCGGCCGCACCCTGGCGCGCCTGAAACGCGCGTCCTTCGGCAGTTGGACCGTCGTCATCGTGCGGCGGGCTCCGCGCCGCGGCGCAGCGCGTCGAGAATCCGCTCCGGGACCGCGGCGATCGAGCCCGCGCCCAGCGTGAGGACGACGTCGCCGGCCTGCGACGTGGCCGCGACGTGCCCCGGTATGTCGTCCAGCTCCGCGATCACCGTCACGGGCAGCGCCGCCCGGCGCCTGACGGCCGCGGCGACGGCATCTGCCGTCGCGCCCGGCACAGGCGGCTCCCCCGCCGCGTACACCGCGGCCAGCACGACCTCGTCGGCCGCGGCCAGCGCCGAGCCGAACCGGTCGAGCAGGCCGATCGTGCGACTGTAGCGGTGGGGCTGGAACACGACGCGAACACGATGCGGCGCGCGCAGCCGGACGGTCTCGAGCACCGCTTCGATCTCGGTCGGATGGTGCGCATAGTCGTCGATCACGACGACGCCGGCGGCCTCCCCGCACACCTGCAGGCGCCGCTCGGCGCCGCGGAATCCCGCCAACGCCGCGGCGGCCGTTGCGGGCGGGACCCCGAGCCGCGTCGCGACGGCCAGCGCCGCCAGGGCGTTCCGCACGTTGTGGCGACCCGCAACGCCGAGCGCCAGCTCGAGCTCCGTCGCGCCGCCGGCCGGGAACCGGACGCGGGCGCGGGAACCCGCGGCGCCGCAGGCCGTCTCGACGGCGAACAGGCTCGCCGCCGGGTCGTCGAGGCCGTACGTCACGACGGGACCCGGGATGCCGGGCAGCAGGCGCCGCAACCGCTCGTCGTCGCGGCACGCCACGACGCATCCCCCAGGCGGCACCCGCGCCGCGAAGTCCGCGAACGCCCGCTCGAGCTCCCCGATGTCCCCGTAGGCGTCGAGGTGCTCCTCGTCGATGTTCGTCAGCACCGCGACCTCCGGCGACAGCCGCAGAAACGAGCGGTCGCTCTCATCGGCCTCCACCACCATGTACTGCCCGTGCCCCAGGCGGGCGTTGCCGCCGAACGTGCTCACCGTCCCTCCCACGATCGCCGTCGGGTCGAGCCCGGCAGCTTCGAGCACGACCGCGACCATCGCCGTCGTGGTCGTCTTGCCGTGCGAGCCGGCCACGGCCACGGCGCGCTTCGCGGCGGCGAGCTCCGCCAGCATGGCGCCGCGTCCCACCACCGGGATGCCACTGCGCAACGCGGCGGCGCGCTCCGGGTTGTCGGGCGGCACCGCGGCCGAGACCACGACCAGATCCGCGCCGGCCACGTAGCGCGCGTCATGTCCTGCACTGCAGCGGATCCCCGCGCGCCGCAGCCGATCCGTGACGCGCGACATCCGCAGATCGGATCCGCTCACGACGTGGCCCAGCCCGGCCAGCACCTCGGCCAGGCCGCTCATGCCGCTGCCCCCGATCCCGACCAGGTGGATGTGTGTCCCCGGATCGAGCACGCTTCACCACGACACGGTTCATACCAGCCGGCCACCCCGGACGGGCCTTGTCGACGCGGCTTCCAGGGCGAGCAGGCGTTCCATGCGATCGACGATGACCTGCGCCGCGGCGGGCCGCGCCAGCCGCCGACTCGCCGCCGCGAGCGCGGCCCGCCGCTCGTCGTCCGCCGCCAGCGCCACGACGCGGTCCCCGAGCGTTCGACCGGAGAGCTCGCGCTCGTCGATGACCTCGGCGCCGCCGGCCGCCGCGACGGCGGCGGCGTTGTGGCGCTGGTGGTCATGCGTCGCGTGCGGAAACGGCACGAGGACGGCCGGTCGCCCGGCAGCCGCCAGCTCCGCCAGCGTCGTCGCTCCCGCCCGGCAGACCACCAGATCGGCCGCCGCCATCTCCCGGTCCATGTCCTCGATGAACGGCTCCACCCGCGCCGGCAGGCCGGCCGCGAGATAGCCCTCGCGGACGCGCGCGACGTCGCTTGCGCCGGCCTGATGCGTAACGCGCAGGGGCCGGGGCGCCGCCGCCATCTGCGCCGCTGCCGCCACCATGGCCGCGTTGAGCGCGCGGGCGCCCTGCGAACCGCCGACCACCAGCACGTGCACGCGCTCCGGGCTGCGCTCGGGTGCGGGTGCGTCGAAGAACCCGGCGCGAACCGGGTTGCCGCTGACGAATCCGGCGCCGGGAAACCAGGGCAGCGCCGCCGCGGACGACACGGCCGCACCGCGCACGAATCTGGCCAGGATCCGGTTCGTCACCCCGGGGACGGTGTTCTGCTCCAGCAGCAGGGTCGGCAGACCGCACAGCGCCGCCCAGAGGACGATCGGCCCCGAGCTGTAGCCCCCGAGGCCGACGACCAGACCCGGCGCACGCCGGCGGAGGAGGGCGGCCGCGTCCAGCATGCTCACCGGGAGCAGCGCCAGTCCCCGCAGCAGACTCCCCGCCGACTGCCCCACCAGCCCGCGCGTGCGGATGCGCTCCAATCCGAACCCGGCGCGCGCGACCGCGCGCCCCTCCACGGCCCTGCCGGCGCCGGCGAAGACCACCTCCATCTCCGGATGCCGCCGCCGGAGCTCGCCGGCGACGGCGATGCCGGGAAACAGGTGTCCGCCCGTCCCGCCGCCGGCAAAGAGTACGCAGTGCTTCATGTCCGCATCGACGCATGCTGCGACACGTTCAGCAGCACCCCCATCCCCGCCATGCTGACCAGCAGCGACGACCCGCCGGCGCTGACGAACGGCAGCGGGATGCCCTTCGTGGGCAGCAGGCCGAGCACCACGCTGATGTTGATGAACGCCTGCAACGCGATCATCGTCGTCAATCCGACCGCCAGCAGCGCCCCGAACCGGTCCGGCGCCAGCGTCGCAATGCGAAATCCGCGCCACGTGATCACGCAGAAGCACAAGGCGATCGCGGTCGCGCCGATCAGCCCCGTCTCTTCCGCGATGACGGCGTAGATGAAGTCGGTGTGGGGGTACGGCAGGAAGAACAGCTTCTGTATCCCGGCCATCAGCCCCTGGCCCACCACCCCCCCCGTACCGACGGCGATCTGGGCCTGAATCAACTGGAAGCCGTCGCCGAGCGGATCGCTCCAGGGATCGAGGAAGGCCAGCAGGCGCCGCCGCCGGTAATCGGCGCTCGCGAGCACCATGTACAGCAGGGGCGCCGCCGTCAACGCAACCCCGATCACGTACCGGTAGCTCAGGCCCGCGGCGAAGAGCATGGCGCCGGTGATGAGCAACATCGCGAGCGCGGTGCCGAAGTCTGGCTGCAGCAGGATCAGGCCGCTCAGCACGCCGGCGACCGTTGCAACCGGCAGCAGGGCGGACGAGAGCTCGTTGATGCGATCCGCGCGGCCGGCGAGAAAGGCCGCCGTGAAGACGATCACGGCAAGCTTGGCCCCCTCGGAGGGTTGCACGCCGATGCCGCCCACGGCGAACCACCGGCGCGTGCCGTTGATGGGCGGACCGAAGAGGACGGCAATCAACGCCGCTGTCACGACCGCCAGGAGCGTCCAGATGACCACGGGGCGCTCGAGCCTGCGATAGTCGACCCGGGTTGCGACCAGCAGCAGGCAGCCGCCGATCACCACCCAGAGGATCTGCCTGAACAGGAAGTAGTAGGGCTGCCCGTGCTCGTCCATGGCCAGCACGGCCGAGGCGCTGTAGACCATCACCCAGCCGGACAGAACCAGCAGCAGGGTGGCCAGGAACAGGAGCTTGTCCGATTTGAGTTTTCGCGCCATACTCCCTGCTCTCGTTCGTCGGCCGGCCGGGAATTTCGCCGCGGCCCCTAAAGTGCCCGGGCGCCGCACCCGAAACTTCCACTGTGGGCCGACGGGTAAGCCGTCAGCAGTCATCAGCCGGTCCCCGGGTGAGGACACCAGCTTCGCAGGTCAGGGCGGCCTGCGCTCCCAGCAGCCGGCTCCCCACCGCAATGTCCCGGCTGATGACTGCTCGCGGCTTACCTCCTCGCCGCCTCGCGTCCGAGTCGCGTCACCTCCTCCCTGAAGGCGCGACCGCGGTCCGCGTAGTCGTCGAACATGTCCAGGCTGGCGCAGGCCGGCGCCAGCAGCACGGTGCCGTCGCGCGGGGCCAGCGCGAACGCCGCCCGGACCGCCGCGCCCATCGTCAGGGCTTCCTGCACGTCGAGCGTGCCGCCGAGGACGGCGCGCAGGTGCGGGCGCGCCTCGCCGATGGCGACGACCGCGCGCGCGCGCGCGCCAAGAACCGGACGCAGCTCGGCCAGGTCCCCGCCCTTGAACCGCCCCCCCATGATGACGACGACGTCGCGTTCGAAACACTCGACTGACGCCCGGGCCGCCGCGACGTTCGTGGCCTTCGAGTCGTTGACGAACCGGACGCCGCCGATCTCGCCAACCGCCTCGAGGGTGTGCGGGAGCCCGTCGAACGCCCGCACCGCGCGCTCCATCGCCGCGGGTGACACGCCGGCGACGTAGCCGGCGGCAGACGCGGCGAGCACGTCGCTGAGCAGATGCCGTCCCGGCAGCTTCACGGCGGAGAGCGGCACGAGGGGCCGCACGCCCCGCGCCGACCGATAGGCGACCGAGTCGCCCGCGACGACCAGCCCTTCGGCGAGCGCCGAGGCGAGCGCGAAGCGGACCGGGCGCGCGCGCCCGCCGCGCGCGAGCCGCAGGACGAACGGGTCGTCGGCGTTGATCACCATGGCGTCGCTGGTCGTCTGGTTGGCGAAGATGCGCGCCTTGGCCGCGGCGTAGTCCTCGAAGCTGGCGTGACGGTCCATGTGATCCGGCGACAGGTTGAGGAAGACGGCGATCCACGGACGAAACGTCTGGGTCAGCTCGAGCTGGAAGCTGCTCACCTCCACGACGTGAATCACGTCGGGCGCCGAGGCTTCCACCTGGCTGCTCAGCGCCGTCCCGACGTTCCCGCCCACGAGCGCCTCGCGACCGCCGGCGGCGAGCATCCGCCCGGTGAGCACGGTCGTGGTCGACTTGCCCTTGGTGCCCGTGACGGCGACGATCGGTCCGCGCAGCCACCGCGCGGCGAGCTCCACCTCGCTGATGACCGGCGTGCCGCGGCGTCGCACGCTGTCGACGACGGGCAGGCGGGGCGACACCCCCGGGCTGAGCACGACCAGCTCGGCGGCCGCGAGCGTCGCGGCCTGGTGTCCCCCCAGCTCCACCTCCACGCCGGCGGCGCGCAGCCGGGCCAGCCCGGCGACGGCGCCGCGCGCCTCGCTCAGCGTCACGCGCGCCCCGCGGCTGGCCAGCAGCTCCGCGGCAGCCACGCCGCTGCGCGCGGCGCCGACCACGACGACGCGGGCGCCGGCAACCGAGAACTCGGGCGTTGCGGGTGTCATCGTCATCTGAGCTTCAACGTGGTCAGGCTCAAGAGCGCGAACACGACGGCCATGATCAGGAACCGGCTGATCACCTTCGGCTCGCTCCACCCGATCAGCTCGCAGTGGTGGTGCAGCGGAGCCATCCTGAACACGCGTTGGCCGGTCATCTTGAACGACCCGACCTGGATGATCACCGACAGCGTCTCGATGACGAACACGGCGCCGACGATCGGCAGCAGCAGCTCCTGCTTGATCAGCAGCGCCACGGTGCCCAGGGCGCCGCCCAGCGCCATCGAGCCCACGTCGCCCATGAAGATGTCGGCGGGATAGGAGTTGTACCAGAGGAACCCCAGCCCGGCGCCGATGAGCGCGCCGCAGAACACCGTGAGCTCGGCGGCCGGCGGGAAGTTGACCAGCAGCAGGTACTCCGCGAGGACGGCATGCCCCGTCACGTAGGCCAGCGCCGTGAACGCGGTGGCCGCCACCGTGAACAGGCCGATCGCCAGACCGTCGAGGCCGTCCGCCAGGTTCACGGCGTTGGACGCGCTGACGAGCACCAGAATCGCGAAGGGCGCGTAGAGCCAGCCCAGATCGGGCGTGAACGCCTCGAAGAACGGAAAGACCATCCGCGTGTCGTAGAGGTTCTCCCGGCTCAGGGCGAGCAGCGCGAGGCCCACCCCGACCGCGACCAGGCACTGCAGCGCCAGCTTGTAGCGTGGACGCAGCCCGTGGTGCGAGGCGCCGATCACCTTCAGGTAGTCGTCGACGAAGCCGATGGCGCCGAACGCGACCGTGGACGAAACGGCGACCCACACGAACGGGTTGCGCAGGTCGCCCCAGAGCAACGTGGGCGCGAGCGCGGCCCCGAGGATCAGCAGGCCGCCCATCGTGGGCGTTCCCTCCTTCGCCCGATGCGTCTTCGGACCCTCGACGCGCACCACCTGTCCGATCTGCATCCGGCGCAGGAAGCGGATCGCCGCCGGCCCGGCCAGCAGCATGAAAACGAACGCGGTCAGGCTGGCGGCGGCCGTGCGGAACGTGATGTACTGCACGACGTTCAGCACGGACAGCTCGGTGTGCAGCGGGTACAACAGGTGGTACAGCACTAGCGCCGCCCTCTCAGTCGGTCCACGACGCGATCGAGGCCGATGCCGCGCGACCCCTTCACGAGGACCAGGTCGCCGTCGCGGACGATCGCCGGCGCGCGCTCGGCCGTCTCGTCGCCGGTGCGGACGGTCGAGACGGCGGCCGCCGGCAGGCCGCCCGCGCGCGCACCATCCGCCAGCGCCTGCGCGGCCGCTCCCCCGACGGCGACGACGACGTCGAAGCCGGCGTCGGCCGCCGCCCGGCCGCACGCCTCGTGCAGTGCGGTCGAGCGCTCCCCGAGCTCCAGCATCTCGCCCAGGATGGCGACGCGCCGGGTGTGCCCGGGCTCGCGGCCGACGGCGTCGAGAGCCGCTCGCAGCGCCGTCGGACTCGAGTTGTAGGTGTCGTCCACAAGCGTCACGTCACCCAGCTCGATCACCTGCCCGCGCCGGGGCTGGGGCGGGCAGGCGGCGACCCGCTCCGCCAGCTCGTCGAGCGGCACGGGAAACAGTTGGGCCACCGCGACGGCAGCCGTCACGTTGGCAATCTGGCCGTAGCCGAGCAGCGGCGTCCGCACGGGGACGGATCCGGCCGGCGTCCGGATGGTGGCCGCCATCCCGCGCAGCCCCCGGGCCTGGACCGCCGTCGCCTGCACGTCGGCGTCGGTCTCGACTCCGAACGTCGTGACCCGCCCGGGGAACGCCGCGACGCGCGCCATGACGCGCGGGTCGGCGGCATTGGCGACCAGTTGCGACGCGGATGTCGCCCCGTCCATGATTTCCGCCTTCGCGTCGGCGATGCCCTCGATCGAATCGAAGAACGCCGAGTGCACCTCGGCCACGTTCGTCCACACCCGTATGTCCGGCTCGGCGATCGCCACGAGCGTGCTGATCTCGCCTGCGTGATTCATGCCCAACTCGACGACGGCGACCTCCGGGTCATGGCGCAGCTCCAGGAGCGAGAGCGGCAGGCCGATGTGGTTGTTCAGGTTGCCCTCGTTCCGCAACACCCGGTAGCTGCCCGCCAGCAGGGCCGCCACGAGCTCCTTGGTCGTCGTCTTGCCGACGCTGCCGGTAATGGCCACGACGCGGGCGGTCGACCGCCGGCGCACGAACGTGGCCAGCCCCTGCAGCGCCCGCGTGGTATCCGGCACGACGATCACGAACGGCGGCGGCGGCGCCGCACCGGGCTCCGCGGACGATGCGTCGCTGACCACGACCCCGGCCGCCCCCCTGCGAACCGCCTCCGCAACGAACCGATGGCCGTCCAACCGTGTCCCGCGGATGGCCACGAACAGGTCGCCCGCACGGACACGCCGGCTGTCGATGACGAATCCCTCCACCCGCGCGCCGGAGCACCCGGCCGCGAGCCGTCCGCCGGCGGCGGCTGCCAGCTCGCCCGCGTGGAGCACCAGCGGTCCGGGGCTCGGCATGGACGTCCCTCATCCCGCCCTTGAGCGGCCCCTGCGCGCCGCCAGCGCCTCGCGCGCCACGACCGCATCGTCGAACGGCACGGACTGCGTGGCGAACACCTGCCGCTGCTCGTGCCCCTTGCCCGCGATCAGGACCACGTCCCCCGGGCGGGCTGCCCGCACGCCGCGGTCGATGGCCTCGGAGCGGTCGAGGACGGTCAGCCAGGGCGTCCGGCCACGGGCCAGACCGAGCTCTATGTCCTCCGCGATCCGGTGCGGATCTTCCGAGCGCGGGTTGTCGGACGTCACGATCACGAGATCGGAGCAGCGCGACGCCACGGCGCCCATCAGCGGCCGCTTCTTCGCGTCCCGGTCGCCGCCGCACCCGAACACCGTGATGAGTCGCCCGCGCGCGAATCCCCGGGCCGTCTCGAGCACGCCGCGCAGCGCGTTGTCGGTGTGCGCGAAGTCCACGATGACGGTCACCGGGTCGTCCGCCCCCGACACCACCTGCATGCGGCCCGGAACGCGTGTCACCGACGCGATCCCCTGCTCGATCGCCGGAGGCGGCAGGTCGAGCGCCGTACCCGTCGCCGCGGCGGCCACGATGTTGTAGGTGTTGCTGCGGCCGAGGAGCGACGACTGCAGGTGCAGCGGACCGCGCGCCGTCCGCAGATCGAGATCGATCCCGTCGGTCGAAAGGTCCATCCGATCGGGCATCACGTCCGCCGCGGCATCGAGCCCGTAGGTCACCGGCCGCCCCAGCTCGGCGGCCAGCGTCCGTCCGTACGGATCGTCGATGTTGACCACGGCCGGCGACGTCTCGCCGGCCATCTCGAACAGCCGCCGCTTGGCGCGGAAGTAGCTGGCCATGTCACCGTGGAAATCGAGATGGTCGCGGGTCAGATTGGTGAACACGACGGCATCGAAGCTGACCTGATCCACCCGCCGGAGCGCCAGGGCGTGCGACGAAACCTCCAGGGCGCACGCTCGACACCGCCGGTCGACCATCCGCCGCAACAGGGACTGCAGCTCGTGCGCCTCCGGCGTGGTGCGCGCCGCGTGCTGCTCGTCGGGGCCGATGCGGTAGGACACCGAGCTGATGCGCCCGCACCGCATGCCCGCGCTCTCGAGCATGGCCTCCACCAGGTACGTGGTCGTCGTCTTCCCGTTCGTGCCGGTCGTCCCGACCACGACCAGCTCCCGACTCGGATGGCCGTTGATGCCCGCGCCCAGGGCGGCCAACGCCGCGCGGGCGTCCGGCACCCGGATCCAGGGCAGGTCGAAGCCCGACGGCCGGGCGGCCTCGGCGACGACCGCCACGGCGCCGCGACTCCGAGCCTCGCCCGCGAACTCGGTTCCGTCGTGGCGGAGCCCCCTGATCGCCACGAACAGCTCGCCAGCCGCCAGCGAGCGGGAATGGCAGCCGACCCCGGTCACCGGCCTGTCCAGCAGCGTGCCGTCGAGCACGCTCGACCCCGTCTCCAGGCCGGCCCGTTGCAGGAGGTCGCAGACCGTCATGACGACACTACTGGGCATCGCCCGGCGCATGTCCCGGGCGCCTCTCGAGATGGAGCGCGGCGACGGCGCCGTGGCCCACCGGCTGGCCCGGGCCCGGCTGCTGGCTCGTCACGAAGCCGTCGCCCTCCAGACGCACGCCGAGCCGGAGCGGGCCGAGCGCCTCGACCGCCCGCCTGGCGCTCAATCCCCGCAGGTCGGGCATGACGCGCTGTCCGTTCGATGTGTCGGCCGGCGTGCCGCGGACGGGCAGCGCGGCGGGCCGGGCGGCGGCCGAACCGGCTGGCCCGGTTGCCGCGCGCCGGCGCAGAACCGCGCGGTTGGAATTGCCGGTCGCGGGGACGGCGAGGTGCCGCAACGCAGCCTCCGCGACGCGCTTGAACACGGGCGCCGCAACCACGCCGCCGGTGTAGCGCGCGCCGCGCGGCGTGTCGATCATGACCGCCATGGTGAAGAGGGGCGCGCGCGAGGGGGCGAAGCCGACGAACGTCGCGTTGTGATCGACGTTCGAATAGCGTCCGTCGATCAGCTTCTCCGCGGTCCCCGTCTTGCCGGCGACCGTGTAGCCGGGAATGCGGGCCGCCCGCGCCGTGCCCCGTTCGACGACCGCCTCCATGATGCCGGTCAGCTCCGCAGCGGTCTCCGGGGTAATCGCCCGCTGGATCACCCGCCGCGGCCGCTCGGTGCGCCGGCCGTCGCGGATCACCGCGCGGACGGCGCGGGGCTCGAGCAGCTCGCCGCCGTTGGCGACCGCCCCGACCGCCGCCGCCAGTTGCAGCGGCGTGACCGCCACCTGGTAGCCCATGGATATGGACGCCACGGCCCGATCGTTCAGGTTCTCGGGGCGGTGCACGATGCCCGCGCTCTCGCCGGGCAGGTCGGGCGACAGCCTCCGCCCGAATCCGAACCGGCGCACGTACTCGCTGAGGCGCTCCGGACCCACCCGGAGACCGATCTCGATCGTGCCGACGTTGCTCGACTTGACGATGACGTCCTCGAGCGACAGCACGCCGTAGGTGAACATGTCGTAGACGTTGGTGCCGCCGATCCGGATGACGCCCGCGCTGACGTCGAACAGCTCGTCGCGCCGGGCGAGCCCCTCCTGGAGCGCGGCCGACGTCGTCACGAGCTTGAACGCCGATCCCGGCTCGTAGACATCCTGGACCGCACGGTTGCGCAGCGCCGCGGCCGGCGCCATGCCGAACGCGTTCGGATTGAAGCTCGGCTCGTTCGCGACGGCCAGCAGCTCGCCGCTGTGGGGATCGAGCATCACGACCGTACCGCCGTCGGCCTCGTGCGCCCGGACGGCCGCGCGCAGCTCGCGCTCGGCGATGTGCTGGAGATACTTGTCGATCGTCAGCTCGATCGTGGCGCCCGTCGTCGGCGGGCGCTCGACGCGGCTGAACGCCTGCCGCCGCGCGTCGGTCTGGATCAGCATCCGCCCCGGACGGCCGCTGATCTCGTCGTCGTAGGTCGACTCGACGCCGCCGAGCCCCTGGTTGTCGATGCCCACGTAGCCGAGCAGATGGCTGGCCAGCTCCCGGTTGGGGTAGAACCGGCGATCCTCCTTCAGGAATCCGACGCCGTCGAGGCCGAGCGCGGCAACGCGTCGCGCGGCTTCCGGCGACACCTTGCGCCCGACGTACGCGAATGCGCGCTCCTGGCCCAGGCGGCGCTCGATGACCTGCCGCCGCGCTTCGCTGCAGGCGTCGAGCGCGTTGCACAGCGCCGTCGCGGTCGCCGCCGGATCGTCGATGTCGGTCGGCACCGCGTAGATCGTGTCCGCGTCGACGCTGTAGGCCAGGACGCGGCCCTCGCGATCGCGAATCTCGCCCCGTTGCGGATGCGCCGTGATGCTCCGGCTCTGCTGGCGCTCCGCGCGCTCGACCAACTGCTCGTGGCGCATCACCTGCAGATAGAAGAGCCGGGACTCGATTGCCAGGAACCACACGCCGAAGGCCGCCAGTCCGACCAGCAGCCTGCCGCGCAGGACGCGCTGCCAGTCGTCCAGCCGCGGCGCCGCATGCCCCCGCCCGAGGCGTCCCCGGCGGCGCAGCCGCCCCAGCAGCGACCCGGCCCGGCCGAAGCGGCTACGGTCGTCCTGCATGGGTGGCCTCTCCCCGACGTGTCGCCACGAGCGTCCGATCGGGCTCCGCCGCGGGCGCGACGCGCTCGATCACCATGGCGTCGTCGTTGCCCGGCGCAACGAAGCGGAGCCGCTCGGTCGCGATCCGTTCGATCCGCGCCGGCGCGCGCAGCGTCTCGATCTCGAGCTTGAGGTGCCGGTTGATCTCGAGCTCCCGGACGAGCTCCTGCTGCATCTGCTCCAGTCGGTAGCCGTGCTGGAGGAGCTCGAAGTGCAGCCAGGCGGAGAGAAGCAGCACCGTCACCAGGAAGACGCCGATCAGGCCCCAGCGCCGGAACTCGCGCTGCCGCGTCCGGTCCACCTCCCGGACGATCGGGTTGTTGTGGATGTCCTGTCTGATGACGTGCTCGAAGCGCTGCCTGCTCATGCCAGCCTCTCGGCGGCACGCAGCTTTGCGCTGCGCGCCCTCGGATTGAGCCTGATCTCCTCGCGGCCGGGCCGCAGGGGCCGCTTCGTGAGCACGCGGACCATGCCGCCCGGGCCCTGCGCCAGCTCCCGCAGCGCCCGCTTCACGATGCGGTCCTCCAGGGAGTGGAAGCTGATGACGGCCAGGCGGGCGCCTGCGCGCAGCCGCCCGCAGACCGCCCGCAGGAACTCGCCCAGCCCCTCGAGCTCCCGGTTGACCCAGATGCGGAGCGCCTGGAAGGTGCGCGTGGCCGGATCGATCCGCTGACCGCGGCGGCGGGGCGCCACGCGCCGCACGAGCGCCGCGAGCTGACCCGTCGACGTCAGGGGCTGCCGCCGGCGAGCCGCCACGATGGCTCGCGCGATGCGCCGCGCATGCCGTTCCTCGCCGTACTCGAAGATGCCGTCCGCCAGCGTCTGCTCGGACGCATCTCGAAGCACCTCCGCGGCCGTCGGCCCCGTGGACCGGTCCATGCGCATGTCGAGGGGCTCGTCGCGCCGGAAGCTGAAGCCGCGCCCCTCCCCCTCGAGCTGCACCGAGGAGACGCCGAGATCGGCGAGCGCGCCGTCGACGATCGCGAGACCGCGTCGATCGAGCACGCTGTCGAGCTCCCGGTAGTCCGCGTGCACCAGCTCGACGCGCTCCGCCCACGGCGCCAGGGTGGCGGCCGCGAGCGGCAGCACTTCCCCGTCCCGATCGCACCCCAGCACCTCGTCGGCGCCGGCCTCGAGCAGCACCCGCGCGTGCCCCCCCGTCCCGACGGTGCAGTCGAGAAACCGGCCGCCGCGACGCGGCTCGAGCAGCGCGACCACCTCGGTCGGCATCACCGGTCGGTGCACAGGCTGGGCAGCATCGGGGCGCATCGTCAGATACCGAGCTCCGCGAGCGCGCGGGCGTCCTCGTCGGTGAACGGGTTCTCTTCGAGTCGGGTCAGGAAGCGATCGTGGTTCCAGACCTCGAGGAAGTTGTACTTGCCGAAGACGTCGACCTCGCCCGCCATGCCCGCGGACTCGCGCAACCGGGTGTGCACCGAGACGCGTCCCTGCCTGTCGATCTCGGCCGGCTGTCCGAAGAAGTTGACGCGGTCGAAGAACCGGTTGCGGGACGGGTGCGACGGCGGAATGCCGGCGGCCCGCTCCTCGATCTCGATCCAGACCGGCATCGGGTAGATGTGAACCGATTCGCCCGTCACGCTGGTCACGAAAAGCGAGTGGCCGTACTTCTCCGCAATCGGCGCCCGGAAAGCTGCCGGGATCTTGAGCCTCCCCTTGTCGTCGATCTTGGCGGAAAAGTTTCCCCGGAGCACCACTTAACTCCACTACGAACCACAGAAATCCACGTCGATGTTAGGGGAGCGGGGCGACGCTGTCAACAGGAAGCCCGCGGCGGCGTGCTACCATCCGCCTGTACACGTCGTTCCGACGCCCTTCGGATGTTGCGCGCAGGCCTAATCGGATTCCCTTCCACCGGCAGGACCACGCTCTTCAACCTCCTGACGCGCGCGGCCGGGGCAGGCTCGTCCGCACGGGCCGGCCGCGGCGAGGCGAACGTGGGCGCCGCGGAGGTGCCCGATGCGCGCCTCGACCACCTCACGGAGCTGTTCGAGCCGCGGAAACGGGTTGCCGCCAGCGTCGTGTTCGCGGACATCGCGGGCGGCGCCGGCCCGCGCAGCCTCGTCGATGTCGCCGCGTACCGGGAAGCGCACACGCTGCTGCACGTGGTGCGCGCCTTTCGCGCGGCCGACGTGCCGCATGCCAGCGGCGCGGTCGACGCCGCCCGCGACGCCAGGGCGATGGAGGACGAGCTGATCCTGGCGGATCTCGCGGTGGCCGAGCGCCGCCTCGAGCGCATCGAGCGCGACCGGAAGAAGGGCGCCGGCAGGGGACTCGAGCACGAGGCGCGCATCCTCGACCGGTGCCGCCGGGCGCTCGAGAACGGAACGCCCATTCGCGCGCTGGATCTCGACCCTGACGCGCACAGGGCGCTGCGCGGCTTCCAGTTCCTGTCGTCCAAGCCGCTGCTGCTGGTGGTCAATCTCGACGAGGCCGATATCGCGGATGCGGCGCGTGCGCTCGAGCGGGCGGATCTCGGCGGCATGCTGGCGCATCCCGCAACGCGGGCCGTGCCGGTCTGCGCGCGGATCGAGCTCGAGATTGCCCAGCTCGGCGCGGACGACGCGCGTGCCTTTCTCGCCGATCTCGGGTTGCGGGAGACCGGGTTGAAGCGCGTGGTGCGCGCCGCGTACGAGTTGCTCGGCTACATCTCCTTCTTCACCGTCGGCAAGGACGAGTGCCGGGCGTGGTCGATTCCCGGAGGCACCATCGCCATGAACGCCGCCGGCGCGGTGCACACCGACATGCAGCGCGGATTCATCCGCGCGGAGGTGACCGCCTACGACGACCTGGCCCGCCGCGGGTCCCTCGGAGCCTGCCGCGAGCATGGGGAAACGCGGCTCGAGGGCAAGCAGTACATCGTGCGGGACGGCGACATCCTCAATTTCCGGTTCGCACGGTGACTGGTCGCTATACTGGGCCGCATGGGGGGCGGGAGGCTCGCGACGGTGACGGCGGCGGCGGCGGTGCTGGCGGCGGCGCTGGCCGGCCCCGTCGCGGCCGATGATCTGGAGCTCTCGTTCCGTGCCGGCCGCGTGACGGTGGTGGCGGCCGACGTGCCCCTGGCCGCCATCCTCGACGAGTGGGCGCGGCTGGGAGCTACGCGATTTGTCGCCGCGGACGGCCTCCCGGCGCGGCCGGTGTCCGTCCGCATGGTGGACGTGCCGGAACGCGAGGCGTTACGGGTGCTGCTGCGCGCGGCGGGAGGCTACATCGCCGAGTCCAGGTCGGCACGGCAACCGGGCGTGTCGGAGTTCGAACGCGTGCTGATCATGGCCGGCGGTCGTCGCCGGGCCGCGCGGGCGCGCCCGGGCCCGGACCGGTTCCAGGTGCCCGCGCCGCGGCCCCCGCGCGCGATGCCCGGCGGGCCGGGTGCGGGCGTAGTGCCGGACGACGGCGAGAACGACGAGGAAGACGATCTCGACGACCTCGAGCTGCTCGAGTCGCTCCGGCGACGCTACGAGTCCGCCGCCGAGCCGGCCGGCGACCCGCGGCCGACCTTCTTCCCGCTGCCCGCCCCGGGGGCCACGACAGCTCCAGGGCCGCGCACCACGCCGCAGCCGGGCGTGATCATGCAGCCAGACGACCCCGCGCCGCGACCGCGGCCGCCGTCGAACCGGCCCCGCCGCCGTACCGGCGCCCCCCGGCAGCTCGCACCGTAGAAGCGTGCAGACTCTGCCAGGCGCGCACGGCGCGCCTCGGCGGGAGCGGCGCGGGGCGAAGGGGCCCCCGCAAGCGGACGCCGGGGGTGCGGGGCGCAGCGCCGTCGGATTGAAGCCGCCCGCCTTGCGATGCGGGTCGTGTGCTACGCTCACCGCCAGTGACGGCCCCTTCCGAACCCACCGCGCCGGCGGTGGCTTCACCGGAGCCTCCCGACGTCGCCCCGCCCTCCGCCGCCCGGCTCGCCAGGTCCGCCGGTGTCGTCGGCGCCGCCACGCTGACCAGCCGCGTGCTCGGTCTGGTGCGCGACCAGATCCTCGCCTACCTGTTCGGCGCCGGCAACGCGATGGACGCATTCAACGTCGCGTACCGCGTCCCCAACCTGATGCGCGATCTCTTCGCCGAGGGTGCGATGAGCGCGGCGTTCGTGCCCACGTTCACGCGGCGGCTGGCCCGGCGCGGCCGGGCGGCGGCCTGGCAGGTCGGCAACCAGCTCATCAACGCGCTGATCGTCGTCACCGGCCTGCTCGTGCTGGCCGGGATGGTCTTCGCGCGCCCGCTGACCGAGCTGCTGGCCGGCGACTACGCCGCGGTGCCGGGCAAGCTGGAGCTGACGGTGACGTTGAGCCGCATCGTGCTCCCGTTCCTCACGCTGGTGTCCCTCGCCGCCGTGCTCACGGGGATGTTGAACTCGCTCAACCGCTTCTTCACGCCGGCCGTCTCCCCCGCCATGTTCAACGTGGGCATCATCTTCGGCGCGGTCTGCCTCGTCCCGGCCGCCTCGCGCCTGGGCTGGAATCCGATCGTCGGCATTGCCGTCGGCATGCTGCTCGGGGGCGCCGGGCAGATTGCGCTGCAGGTGCCGGCCCTCCTGCGGGAGGGGTACCGCTACCGGCTTGAGCTCGACCCGCGGGACCGCGGCCTGCGGGACATCCTCATGTTGATCGGTCCCGGCACCCTGGCCGGCGCCGCCGTCCAGATCAACGTGCTGGTCAACACGATCCTCGCAACCGGGGAAGGCACGGGCGCGGTGTCGTGGCTCAACTACGCATTCCGGCTCATGTACCTCCCGATCGGTCTGTTCGGCGTCTCGATCGCGACCGCGGCGCTGCCGGCGGTCTCCCGCTCGGCCGCGCTGAACGAGCCGGACGGCATCCGCCGGACGGTCTCGAGCGCCCTGCGCATGATGCTCATGCTGGGCGTACCGGCGATGGTCGGGCTCATCGTGCTCGCCGGGCCCATCGTCGAGCTCGTTTTCGAGCGCGGCAGCTTCTCGGCGGACGACACGCGCGCGACGGCGGCCGCGCTTGCCTTCTACGCACCGGGGCTGCTGGGCTATTCCGCCGTCCGCATCACCGTTCCGTGCTTCTACGCGCTCGGCAGCAGCCTGACGCCCACCCTGATCAGCGTGGCGTCGGTCGCTCTCAACATCGTCCTCAACCTGATCCTGGTCGAACGCATCGGCTACCGGGGGCTGGCCCTCGGGACCTCGATCGCCGCGCTCGTCAACGCCGGGCTCCTGTGCGGCTTCCTGCGCCGCCGCCTCGGCGGGCTCGACACGCGCCGGCTGCTGGTCGCGTTCGCGAAGATGGCGGTCGCCGCGGCGCTCATGGGCGCCGCCGTGGCGGGCATCCACGCCGCGCTGCTCGAGAGCTGGCCCGGCGCCGGCCTGGCCGCACGGCTGCCGCGGGTGACTGCGAGCATCGGCGGAGGACTTCTCGTACTGGCTGGTTGCGCGCGGCTGCTCCGGATCCGCGAGTGGGACGACACGCTGCGGTACGTCGTCGCCCGGCTCGGATGACCGCGTTCCGAAGCGTGCGGTGACGTGTGGTACGATGCGCCGATCGGGGGGCCGCTCGGAAATGCGTCGTATCTACTATCGGGGAACCGGCGGGTATTCCTATCCGGGAACCGGCGGCTACTCGTTCGGCCCCGGCCTCATGACGCCGGCGGTCAAGTGGCTGATCTGGGCCAACGTCGGCGTGTTCCTGCTCACCTCGCTCGCCCCTGCCGGCCTGCGGTTCCGGCTCAGCGAGCTGCTGGGCCTGACCCCCGCCCTGACGCTGACCGGACTCCACGTCTGGCAGCCGTTCACGTACCTGTTCATGCACGGCGGCGTCGGCCACATCCTGATCAACATGCTGATCCTGTGGATGTTCGGCGTGCAACTGGAACGCGTGTGGGGCACCCGCTTCTTCCTGCGGTACTACTTCGTGGCAGGCGTCGGGGCGGCCGTCGTCACGATGATCGTGGCGCTGCTGCCCTTCTCGTTCAGCGCCGCGACGTACGCGACGATCACGATCGGCGCCTCGGGAGCGATCTACGGTCTGCTGATGGCCTTCGCGCTGTACTACCCGGACACCCCCATCCTGATGTTCCTGCTCTTTCCGGTGCCGGCGAAGTACTTCGTGATGATTCTGGGCGCGGTGGCCTTCGTATCGGCCCCGCGCGGCGGCGGCGTGGCGCACATCACGCATCTCGGCGGGCTGGTGGCGGGCTATCTGTACCTGCGCCGGCTGCGCGGCATGTCCCTGGGCCGCCTCGGCGTGCTGGCCGACCTCCGCTACCGCTACCTGCGCTGGCGGATGAACCGCCTGCGCCGGCGATTCGACGTGCATCCGGGCGGACAGGACCGCGACTGGCGCGATCGGGTTCACTAGCCCGGCAATCGTCGCCTCCGGCTCCGGTTGCCGCCCAACCAACCCTCACCAGGAGTCTACGCCGTTCTGCTGCGCAGACTCCTGGCCCGGCAATCGTCGCCTCCGGCTCCGGTTGCCGCCCAACCAACCCTCACCAGGAGTCTGCGCCGTTCTGCGGCGCTGGCTCCCGGCAGTCCGGGGGGTGGTCCCCGGCGGTCGACTGCCCGGGAGCGAACACGACCAGCTCGAACGTGTCCTCGACAGCCTCCGCCTGATGCCGCAGCCCGGCGGGCACGTGCAGGACCTCGCCTTCCCGCACCGTGATCTCCCGCGCGCCCACGACGCACCGCAGCGCGCCCCGCAGGATGTAGACGAGCTGGTCGGCCGCGTGCGCATGCACCGGAATCTGCGCACCCCGCTTGAGATAGGCCTGAATCATGGTCTGCCGCGCGCCGGCGATCACCTTGCAGGAGACCATGGCGGTCACCTTCTCGAGCCGCAGATCGCTCCAGCGGTGGAGGGCCGCGTCCGGCGTCATGGCGTTCTCCAGCATCTCCGCTCCCGCTTGCGCCTTGCAACCCGAACGTGGTGGGGCTGATATAATTGCAGGTCGTGCGCTCGTTCCGAAGGGCCGCAGTGGCGCCGTCTCTTGACGTCTGCAAGGATTCTGCACCATGAAGGGTTCGTCGGTCACGAACGCGCCGGCGGTCGCGCCGTCACCAGCCGCCGGCCGCGACGCCCTGTCGCGCGAGCAGTGGCACCGCTTCTACCGGACGATGCTGCTGTCGCGCCGGCTCGACGACAAGGAGATTCAGCTCAAGAACCAGAGCCGGACCTACTTTCAGATCAGCGCCGCGGGACACGAAGCCATCCAGGTGGCCGCGGGCATGGCGCTGCGGGCCGGCCACGACTGGTTCTTTCCCTACTACCGCGACCGGGCGCTCTGCCTGGCGCTCGGCGTGGCGCCGCTCGAGATGCTCATGAGCGCCGTGGGCGCGGGCGACGATCCCTTTTCGGGCGGCCGCCAGATGCCGACGCACTGGTGTTCCCCGCAACTCCACATCGTGTCGCCTTCGAGCGCCTGTGCCACCCAGTGCCTCCATGCGGTGGGCGCCGCCGAGGCCGGCGAGATCGCGCGGCACGTGCCGGGGCTGGCCGAGACGGTCGCCGGACACGGCGACGAGGTCATCTTCGTCGCGCTGGGGGACGGGTCGACCAGCGAGGGAGAGTTCTGGGAATCGCTCAACACCGCTTGCACGCGGGGGCTGCCCGTCGTGTATCTGGTCGAGGACAACGGCTACGCGATCTCGGTGCCGGTGGAGGCCCAGACGCCGGGCGGCGACGTCTCGCATCTGGTCGAGTCGTTTCCGGGCCTGAAGGTGATTCGCGTCGACGGCACCGACGCGGCGGCGAGCCTCGAGGCGATGCGGGACGCCGTCGGCTACGCGCGCGCGCGCTCGGGTCCGGCGCTCGTCCGGGCGAGCGTCACGCGCCCGTACTCGCATTCGATGTCGGACGACGAGCGGGCCTACAAGAGCCCGGCGGAACGTGAGGACGAGGCCGCGCGCGATCCGCTGAAGCTGTGCGCCGCGTATCTCCGGGAACAGTCGCTGGCCACCCGCGAGGAGCTCGCGGCGATGGCCGCCGACGTCGACCGGGAGCTGCAGGAAGCTGCCGACCGGGCGCTCGCGGCGGCGGCGCCCGATCCGGGCACCGCGACCCGCTACCTGTACTCGCCAACGGTCGATCCGGCGTCGGCGGACTTCCAGGCCGCACCCCGGCCGGCCGGTGCGCCGGACACGATGGTCGCGGCCATCAACCGCACGCTGCAGGACGAGATGGAGCGGGACCGGCGCATCGTGGTGTTCGGCGAGGACGTGGCGGACGTCAGCCGGTCCGAGCTCCTGGCCGAGCTGTCGGGCAAGGGGGGCGTGTTCAAGGCCACGCTCGGGCTGCAGCGCGCGTTCGGCGACCTGCGGGTCTTCAACTCGCCGCTCGCCGAGGCGAACATCGTCGGGCGCGCGATCGGCATGGCCATCCGCGGGCTGAAGCCGGTGGTCGAGATCCAGTTCTTCGACTACATCTGGCCCGCCATGATGCAGATTCGCGACGAGCTGACCATGCTGCGGTACCGTTCGAACAACGCGTTCGCCTGTCCCCTGGTGATCCGCGCTCCGATCGGCGGCTACCTGCGCGGCGGCGCCCTGTACCATTCACAGTCCGGCGAGAGCATCTTCGCGCACTGCCCGGGGTTGCGGGTCGTCTTTCCGTCGACCGCCGCCGACGCGGCCGGCCTGCTGCGCACCGCCATCCGCTGCGACGACCCGGTGCTGTTCCTCGAGCACAAGCATCTGTACCGGCAGACGTACAACAAGGAGCCCTACCCGGGCCCGGATTACATGCTGCCCTTCGGCCGCTCCGTCGTCCGGCGCGAGGGCGCCGACGTCACGGTCGTCACGTGGGGGGCCCTCGTGCAGCGCACCCTGCTGGCCGCCGAGCAGGTCCGGCAGGAAGGCATCGACGTCCGCGTGCTCGACCTGCGCACCATCGCCCCCTGCGACTGGGAGGGCGTCGCCAAGGCCGTGCGCGCGACCAACCGCGTCGTGATCGCCCACGAGGATCAACTGACGTGCGGCTTTGGGGCCGAGCTCGCAGCGCGCATCGGCGGCGAGCTGTTCGAGCACCTCGACGCGCCGGTGAAGCGGGTCGGCGCCCTCGACTGCCCGGTCGCCTACCATCCGGTTCTCGAAGAGGAAATCCTGCCGCAGGCGTCGGACATCCTGCAAGCGATTCGCGAGACCGCCCGCTTCTGAGAAGCTGGCTGATGCGCTGCCTGATCCTGGCGATCGTGCTGACCGCGGGCGCGGCGGGGGCGCAATGGTCACGGCCGGTCGACGAGATGCGCTCGACCGGCGGGCTGGCGCCGCACGTGGTCGGGCAGTTCCGCGCCCCGGCCGGATTCCAGCAGGCCCCGACCGGCGACTACTACGTCTTCGATCGCCGCTCGCACAGCGTCCACCGCGTCACCGCCGGCGGCGAGGCGTCGCAGATCGTCCGGATCGGGCCCGAGGACGGCCGCCTGCTGGGCGCCAGCGCCTTCCACATGGCGCCGGACGGCCGCTTCGTGGTGGCCGATGCGCCGGAGGGCCGCGAGCGCGTGCAGATCTTCGAGTCTGACGGGACCCGCATCGGCGGCTTCCGCCTGCCGGGGAGGGCCGCGCCGCGCATCACGCTGGGCGACCTCGTGCTGACCGGCATCGCCTCGCTGCAGTTCACGGGGCGCGCCATCGTCATGAGCCAGCCGGAGCTGGGCGGCCTCATGACCGAGTTCAGCCTCGCCGGACACCCGTTTCACACGTTCGGCGTCTTCCGGCGCACCGGACACGAAGCCGACCGGGACGTGCACCTCGCGCTCAACAGCGGCCTGCCGCTCGTGAACCCGCAAGGCGGCTACTACTTCGTCTTCCAGGCCGGCGTGCCGGTGTTTCGCAAGTACGACGCGAACGGCGAGCTCGTATTCGAGCGCCACATCCAGGGGCGCGAGCTCGACGGCCTGCTGGCGGCCTTGCCCACCACCTGGGCGCGCCGCTCGATCGGCCGCGGGCGGACCGTGCCGATCGTCCCGCCGACCGTCCGCACGGCGGCCGTCGACCCGGACGGCTACCTGTGGATCGCGCTGACCGTCCCGTACGTGTATGTCTACGACCCGGACGGCGAGAAGGTGCGCACTCTCAGGCTCCGCGCCGCCGGCGTCCTCCAGCCGACCAGCTTGTCGTTCGCAAGCCGCAGCCGCCTGCTCGCCACCCCCGGCTGCTACGAGTTCACGGTGCGGTAGAGCGTCACCGAGGGGCGGCGAACTCCGCCCTGAACACCGTGACGGCCTGCCCCAGCAGCAGCACCCGGTCGCCGGCGATCCGCACGCGCACCACGCCGCCGCGCGGCGAGGCCTGATAGGCGGTGAGATAGTCGCGGCCCGTCTGCCGCGCCCAGTACGGGCCCAGGCAGCAGTGCGCCGAGCCGGTCACCGGATCCTCGTCCACCCCCGACGCCGGGGCAAAGAAGCGCGAGACGAAATCGAAGCCGGGCGTCGAGGCCCGCGCGGTGACGATCACGCCGCGCGTGTCGACCGCCCGCAGGCGGTGCAGATCGGGGCGCAGTCCGCGCACCGCGGCTTCGGACTCGAGCTCGACCAGGTAATCGAACCGGCCGCGGCCCAGATAGCGGGGCGCCACGTCGAGCGCCGCGAGCAGCCCGTGGGGCGGCGCCACCAGCCGGGCCGGGTCGGCCGGGAAATCGAGCTGGATCCAGTCGTCGCAACGGCGCGCCGTCAGCAACCCGGACCGCGTGTGGAAGCGGAGCTCGCCCGGCGCGCTGCCCGCCGCCTGCTCCCACAGCACGTGCGCGGCCGCCAGCGTCGCATGCCCGCACAGGTCCACCTCCACGGCCGGCGTGAACCAGCGCAGGTCGAACGCCCCGTCCGGCCGCCGCCGGAGGAACGCGGTCTCCGACAGGTTCATCTCGCCCGCCACGGACTGCATCCAGACCGCGTCGCGCGGCTCGTCGAGCAGGCAGACCGCGGCCGGGTTGCCGCTGAACACGGTGGCCGCGAACGCATCGACCTGCGTGATGATCATTGGCGGGAGTATAGGCCGCGGCGCAGCGCGTCGACGCCCTCCGACGGATGTCTGCGCCCGGCGCCGGCGGTTGCCGGCGGCAGGTGCGTTTGCTATCATGGGTCGTTTTGTTCCGCCTCGGGAGACGGCGCCGTGTCCAAGCGCTCTGGACGGTGGCGCCGGCGCAGCCATGAGCGACCTGCTCCGGGCCTGAGTTTCACATGCCCGACGAGCGAGACCCGTTCCTGGCGCGCTCCCTGCAGCAGCTGCAAGACAATATCCGCAGGGCAGGACCCGCAGCGACGGCCGGCTATTCGCTGATCGGTGCGATTCTCCTGCTTGGCGGAGCGGGGCATCTGCTCGACCGCTGGCAGCAGACGGAGCCGTGGGGACTGGTCGCCGGGCTGCTGCTCGGGCTGCTCGTCGGCTTCTACGAGCTGGCGAAGGCGGTCCTGAAGTCGTGACCGATGCGGGGTCTGTGGGTTGCGGTCGCACTCGTGGTCGCCGGCGGCGCGGTCGCCGCCGCGCTGGTGCCCGGTGCGGCGCTCGAAGTGCTGCTGGGCATGGCCGGGCCGCTCGTCGTGGGCGTCGGCTCGCTGGTGTTGATGGACCGCACGTACAAGCGAAGTCCGGAACGGCTGACACGTCTGATGGTGCGGGCGTTCCTCGGTAAGCTGGTGGTGTTCGGCCTGTACATGACGGTGGCCGTGGGCATGCTCTCGCTCGACGCGATCTGGTTCGCGGGGAGCTTCACCGCCGCTTTCGTGGTGCTGCATCTCGCCGAGGCGCTGCATCTGCAACGGTTGTTCACGGGCTGACGCCGCGCCCCATCCGATCGACGGACGCCACACACGCCGCATTCAACCTGCTTCGAAGACATGGCACAACCGCACCAGGCCGAACCGACCGAGCACGCAACGGACCACGCCGTCGACCACGCGGCCGAGCATGGCGAAGGCGGCTTCGACGCCGGCGAGGTGATCATCGGCCACGTCACGAACAGCGCACCCGATCACCCGATCCTGCACCTGCCGGCCGTCTTCGGCATCGATTTCTCGATCTCGAAGCACGTCTTCATGCTGCTGCTGGTCGCGACGGCGGTCTTCCTGCTGATCACGACGACGGTCCGGCGCTACCTGCGGCAGGAGCGGCTCGTCCCCGACGGCTTCATGAACGCCCTCGAGTTCGTCGTGGAGTTCGTCCGGGACTCGATCGTCCTCCCCAACGTGGGTGCGAAGTACGTCCGGACCTGGGCGCCGCTGGTCCTCACCTTCTTCTTCTTCATCCTGAGCGCCAACGTGATCGGCCTGATTCCGATCTTCGAGGTGCTCGGGCTGATCGACCATGCGGTGCTGCACACCGGCGAGCACTCGCTCGTCAAGAACATCGTTCACGGCGGCACGACCGCCACGGCCAACTTCAACGTCACGGCCGCGCTCGCCACGATCACGTTCTTCGCGATCATCATCGCCGGCACGCTGGCCCACGGCTTCATCCAGCACTGGAAGAACCTGGTGCCCCACGGCCTGGCCTGGCCGGTCTACATCCTGCTCATCCCGATCGAGATCATGGGCATGTTCGTCAAGCCGTTCGCCCTGACGATGCGGCTCGCCGCCAACATGACCGGCGGCCACATCGCGATATTCGCCATTCTCTCGTTCGTGTTCCTGTTCGCCGAGGCGTTCGGAAGCAACCTGGCAGGCATCGGCGTCGGACTGTTCGTCTCCGTCCCGCTGGCGGTAGGCATCAACGGCCTCGAGATCATCGTCGTCCTCGTTCAGGCGTACGTCTTCACGCTCCTGTCGGCCGTGTTCATCGGCATGGCCATCAACGTGCACCACTAGACAACCAGCAAGGACGGAGGTTACCTGCATGGAAGTTCTGCACTATTTCGGCGCCGCGATTGGGCTCGGACTGGTCGTCATCGGCGCGGGACTGGGCATCGGCCGGTTTGCCGCGGCTGCCGCCGAGGGCATCGCCCGCCAGCCGAACGCGGCCGCCCAGATCACCGGCGCCATCAACCTGCCGCTGTTCCTGCTCGAAGGCGTGGCAATCCTGGCCGAGGTCTTCATCTTCCTCATCCTGATCCTCGTGTAGGAACGAAGGACCATGGACAACGCGCTCGTCCAACCGGACCCCGGGCTGTTCGTCTGGACCATCCTCGTCTTCCTGGTCCTGCTGTATCTGCTGAGGCGGTACGCCTGGGGCCCGCTGCTGGCGGCCCTCGACGAGCGGCAGGCCGGCATCCGCAAGTCGCTCGACGACGCGGACCGGGCACGGAAGGAGCTCGAGCAGGTCCAGCAGGAATCGGAAGCGATCATCGGCAAGGCGCGCGGCGAGGCCGACACCATCGTCAAGGAGGCGCGTTCGGACTCGGCGAAGCTCCGTGAGGAGCTGCGCCGGCAGGCGCAGCAGGAGGCGCAGTCGATCGTCGAGAACGCCGAGCGTCAGATCCAGCAGGAACGGGACCGTGCGCTGGCCCAGATCCGGCGCGAGGCGGTCGACGTATCGATCCTGATCGCCTCGAAGCTGATCCGCCGCAACCTCTCCCCCGCCGACAACCAGGCCCTCATCGACGAGGCGCTGAAGCAGATCCAGCCACCCGCCCAGGGCTGACGCAACCCGTCTGATTGCAGCCTGCCAGGAGTCTGCGCCACGGCAAGGCGCAGGCTCCGCAAGGCGCGCACGGGCGCGCCTCGGCGGTAGCGGCGCGGGCCCAGCCTCCTAGCCTAGCGGAGCATCGCCGACGCGGTGCCCGACCCGAACAGCGCGGCCGCGTTCTGGGCCTGGTCGAACAGCCACTGCGGATAGATGCCGAAGAGGATCGTGCCGACCACGCCGACGGCCAGAGCGGTCGCCAGGGCGGGACCGAGGGTGATCTCGGAGCCGGTCGTCTCCTCCCGGAAGAACATGAAGACGACCACGCGGAGATAGTAGTAGAGCGAGATGGCGCTGTTCACCACGCCGACCACGGCGAGCCAGATGAACCCCTGGTCGACCGCCGCGCCGAAGATCCACACCTTGCCCATGAATCCGGCAGTTGGCGGAATGCCTCCCAGCGACAGCATGAACAGCAGCATCGCGATGGCCGCAATCGGGCTGCGCACGAACAGGCCGCTCATGTCCTTGAGCTCATCGCCGACCACGTCGCGCCGCCGCAGCATCGTGATGACCGCGAACGCGCCCAACTGCATGAACAGGTAGACCCAGAGGTAGACCAGCGCCGCGACGACGCCGCGCTCGGTGGCCGCCACCACGCCGATCAGCACGTAGCCGGCGTGCGCGATCGACGAGTAGGCGAGCATCCGCTTCATGTTGCTCTGCGTGATCGCCGCGATGTTGCCGACCGTCATCGTCACGACCGCGAGGAACGCGAACACCACCTGCCAGTCGGGGGTCAGCGCCGCCAGCCCCTCGATGAAGATGCGCAGCAGCATCGCGAACGAGGCCGCCTTCGACCCGACCGACAGGAACGCCGTCACCGGTGTCGGCGCCCCTTCGTACACGTCCGGCGCCCACATGTGGAACGGCACGGCCGCGATCTTGAATCCCATGCCGGCCGCCAGGAGAATCATCCCCAGGCTCAGCACGAGGCTGCGGTCCTGCGCGGCCAGCGCCACGGCGATCTCGTCCAGCCGGGTGGAGCCGGTCATGCCGTAGACGATCGACATCCCGTACAGCAGGATGCCCAGCGAGAACGCGCCGAGCAAAAAGTACTTGACGGCTGCCTCGTTCGACCGGTGGCTCGGCTTCAGGTAGCCGGCCAGGATGTAGAACGCGACGGCCATCGTCTCCAGGCCGATGAACAGCGTGATGAGATCGATGCCGCTGGCCATGAACATCATCCCGAGCGTCGCGCACAGGATGAGGAAGTAGTACTCGCCGGCCCGCACCCCCTCCACGCGCAGGTACGGCACCGACATCATGAGCGTCAGGCCGGCCGACACGAGGAAGATCAGCTTGAAGAACAGGGCGAAGCCGTCGATCGCCAGCAGCCCCCGGGAGATCACGATGTCGACCCCGGCGAACGACAGCAGCACCAGGCCGCTGACGGCCAGGGTGCCCATCGAGAGGCCGAACAGCAGGTCGTCCCGCCGGGGAACGATGACGTTGACGAGCAGCAGCAGGAGCGCCCCGGCCGTGAGGATCAACTCGGGCAGGAGGTAGTAGAAGTCGCTGGGCGAGAAACCGAGTGCCGCCATCTACCTGGTGCCTCCACGAACCGGCGCCTGCGCGCCGGCGGTGCCCGACGGCACCTCGGGCGCGGCGGCCTCCGCGCCGGCCGCCGCCAGCCGCGGCGTGTAGTCGCTGCTCACGCGCGCCATCACGTTGTCCACCGACGTTTCCAGGCGATCGAGGAACGGCTTGGGGTACAGCCCGATCCAGACGGCCAGGACGAGCAGCGGCACGAACGTCCAGATCTCGCGCATGCTGAGATCGGGCAGCCCCTCGTTCTTCGGATTGGTCACGTTGCCGAACATCGTCCGCTGGTACAGCCAGAGCATGTAGGCGGCGCCGAGCACGATGCCGCTCGCGGCCACGAACGCCCAGAACTTGCTGACCACGAAGATGCCCTGCAGGATCAGGACCTCGCCGATGAAGCCGTTGAGCGTCGGCAGCCCGATCGACGACATCGTCATCACCAGGAAGATCGCCGCGTAGACCGGCATCACCTTCGACAGCCCCCCGTACTCCGCGATCTCGCGCGTATGGCGGCGCTCGTAGACGATGCCCACGATCAGGAAGAGGGCGCCCGTGGAGATGCCGTGGTTGAGCTGCTGCACGATGCTGCCGGTGATCCCGACCGGCGTGAGGGCGAACATGCCGAGCATCACCATGCCCATGTGGCTGACGCTCGAGTAGGCCACGAGCCGCTTCCAGTCCTTCTGGGCCATCGCGACCAGCGCGCCGTAGATGATGCCGATGATCGACAGGCCGACCACCAGCGGCACGAACGCCGCGGTGGCCTCCGGCAGGATCGGCAGGCTGAAGCGGATGAACCCGTACGTGCCCATCTTCAGCAGCACGGCCGCCAGAATGACCGAGCCCGCCGTGGGCGCGTCCGTGTGGGCGTCCGGCAGCCAGGTGTGGAACGGGAACATCGGGACCTTGACCGCAAACCCGAGGAAGAAGGCCAGGAAGATCCACCACTGCAGGCCGAACGGGATGTTGAGCTGGTGGAACTGCGTGATGTCGAAGGTGTACACCCCGGTCACGCTGTGGTTGTAGAAGTAGACCGCCAGAATCCCCAGCAGCATCACGACGCTGCCCACGAGCGTGAACAGGAAGAACTTGATGGCGGAATAGAGCCGGTTGTCGCTGCCCCAGATGCCGATCAGGAAGTACATCGGCACCAGCATCACTTCCCAGAACAGGAAGAACAGCAGGAAGTCGAGCGCCATGAACGCCCCGAGCATCCCGGTCTGGAGCGCCAGCAGGAAGACGTAGTACTCCTTCACCCGGACGGTGACGGCCGTCCATGACGACAGCACCGCGATGACGCCCATCAGCGTCGTCAGCAGGATCAGCAGCGCGCTGAAGCCGTCCACGCCCAGGAAATACTCGGCCCCGATCGAGGGAATCCAGGCGAGGCGCTCGACGAACTGCCACCCGGCGTCCTGCGTGTCGTACCAGAACCACAGCGGGAGCGAGACGAGGAAGCCGGCCCCGGCGGTGGCGTTGGCGATCCACCGGATCCGGTCCTCCTGTCGCCGGTCCGTCAGCAGCAGGAGCACCACGCCGACCAGCGGGGTGAAGAGAATCAGTGACAGCAAGGGGAATCCGGCGGCGTTGCTCATGGTCTTGAATGCGGGTCAGCGCCCGACGAGGAACCAGGTCACGAAAGCGAACACGCCAACCAGCGTGGCGAACGCATAGTTCTGGATGAGGCCGGTCTGCACCCGGCGGAAGCCGTAGCTGCCCTCCTGGCAGACCCGACCGACCAGGTTGACGAGCCCGTCGACCACGTGCTTGTCGAGCACGTGGGAGATCCGCGACGAGGCGACGGTGGTCCAGCCCGTTCCGTTCACCGCGCCGTCGACCACCCTGGCGTCGAGCCCCCAGAGACCGCGCGCGCCGAGCATCGTGCCGCGCACGACCGTGGTGTCGTAGAACTCGTCGACGTAGTACTTGTTGGTCAGCACCCGATGCGGTCCGGCGTACCGCTCGGCCCACTCGCCGGCGGTCTCCGGCCTCTGGATGTAGTTGCGGTACGCGAGGAAGATGCCGAGTCCGGCAATCAGCACCGAGATGGCCATCAGGCCGAGCTCGGCCGCGTGCGAGAGGTGGGCCGTCTCGCCGTGCGCCCCTTCCCCGCCGTGGGCTCCCTCGCCGGCATGAGCCACGAAGCTCGGTTCGAGGAAGTGCTCGATGGCGTTGCTGCCGCCCAGCGCCGCGGGCACGCCGACGTAGCCGGCCAGGACGGCGCCGACCGCCAGGACGATGAGCGGAACGGTCATCAGCCGCGGCGACTCGTGCGGCCCGTGCCAGGCGTGGTGGCCGCCGTCGTCTTCATGATGCTCGCCGTGGCCGCCTTCCCAGGCCGGCCCGCGGTACTCCTGGTAGAACGTCATGAAGATCAGCCGGAACATGTAGAAGGCGGTCATGCCGGCCGCCACGACGGCCAGCATCCAGAACAGCCGGTTGTGCAGGAACGTCCGGTACAGGATCTCGTCCTTGCTGAAGAAGCCGGACAGCAGCGGGACCCCCGCGATCGCCAGCGCGCCGATGCCCATGGTGGCGTACGTCACGGGCATGTACTGCTTGAGCCCGCCCATCCGCCGCATGTCCTGCTCCTCGTTCATGGCGTGGATGACCGATCCGCTCCCGAGGAAGAGCAACGCCTTGAAGAAGGCGTGGGTCATCAGGTGAAACGCGCCGGCGGCGAACGCCCCGACGCCGGTCGCCAGGAACATGTAGCCGAGCTGCGACACGGTGGAATAGGCGAGCACCCGCTTGATGTCGGTCTGCACCAGCCCGATGGTCGCGGCCATGATCGCCGTGGCCAGGCCGACGACGGCGACGATCTCCATCACCAGCGGCGCGTGCGAGAACAGGACGGCATTGCGCCCGACCATGTAGACGCCCGCCGTGACCATCGTGGCCGCGTGAATCAGGGCGGACACGGGCGTGGGGCCCTCCATGGCGTCGGGCAGCCAGACGTAGAGCGGGATCTGCGCGCTCTTGCCGATGGCGCCCACGAAGAGCAGCAGGCAGATCAGCGACAGCACCCCCATGCCGGCCGCCTCGACGGGCATCTCGGCGGCCATCTCCGCCACCGCATGGAAGTCGAGCGTGCCGAAGGTGAAGAAGACCAGGAAGATGCCGAGAATGAAGCCCCAGTCGCCGATCCGGTTGACGATGAACGCCTTCTTGCCGGCGTCCGACGCGCTCTGCTTGTGGTACCAGAAGCCGATCAGCAGATACGAGCAGAGGCCGACGCCCTCCCAGCCGACGAACATCACCAGGAAGGTGCTGCCGAGCACGAGCAGCAGCATGAAGAAGCAGAACAGGTTGAGATAGCAGAAGAACCGCGCGTAGGCCGGGCGCGGCTCGTGGTCCATGTAGGCCACCGAGTACACGTGGATGAGGAGCCCGATGCCGGTGACGACCAGGATCATCATCCCCGACAGCGGGTCGAGCGTGAACGCCCAGGGCACCTCGAACGAGCCGATGCCGCCCGCCGTCTCGAGCGGAATGGGCGGAATCCACTCGGCCACGGTCACCTGGTGGAAGCGCTCGTCGCCCGGCAGGCCGAGTAGCTGCGCGAACGCCACCAGCGACAGCAGCAGCGACGCCGCCATCGTGCCGCAGGCCACGTAGGCGGCCGTGCGCTTGTCGAAGTACCTGACGCCGAGCAGCCCGTTGAGGGCGGCACCGATGCCGGGCAGTACCGGAATGAGCCAGATCAAGTCCATTGCTTCAGCCGTTCGCCGTCACCATCGCATCAAGCTCATCTCGTCGATGTTCACGGTCTCCTTGTTGCGGTAGAACGCGATGATGATGCCGAGCCCCACCGCGGCCTCGGCGGCCGCGACCGCGATCACGAAGACGACGAACACCTGCCCCACCAGATTCTGGAGCTGATTCGAGAGCGCGACCAGATTGATGTTGACCGCGTTGAGGATCAGCTCGATCGACATGAAGATGATGATGATGTTGCGTCGCACGAGCACGCCGATCACGCCGATCACGAAGAGCGCGGCCGACAGGGCGGTGTAGTGCAGCGGTGTGATTTCGAGCACCTTCGGATACCTACAGGTTCTTCTTCGCGAGCACGATGGCGCCGATCATCGCCACCAGCAGCAGCATCGACGCCAGCTCGAACGGGATGAGGTACTCGGTGTAGAGCACCCAGCCCACCTGCTCGGTGTTGAGCAGCGGGTCGCTGATGCGCTCCGGCATCCCGGCGGCCTGCCCGGCGGCGGGAGCGTCCGCGCCCCCGCCGCCGGCGACCACGATGCCGATCACCTCGAGCAGCACCACGCCCGCCAGCACGGCGCCCGTCACGCTCAGCCGCCGCGTGTCGGCGTGCTGCTCCGGCGCCCGCTTGAGGCTCACCAGCATCACGACGAACAGGTACAGGACGACTATCCCCCCGGCGTACACCAGCACCTGGATGACGGCCACGAACTGGGCGCTGAGCGTCACGTAGAGGATGGCGACCAGCAGAAAGTTGACCACGAGGAACAACACGCTGTGCACGGCGCTCCGGGCGGAGATCACGAGAATCCCCAACCCCAGAATCAGGACCGCCAGCGTGTAGAACACGGCCGCTTCAAGCATCGGCTGATGACGTCCTCCGCGTTACACCAGGACCTTCACGATCCCGGTGATGACCAGGTTCCCGATGGCAATCGGGATCAGGACCTTCCACCCCAGCCGCATCAACTGGTCGTAGCGGTAGCGCGGCAGCGTGGCGCGGATCCAGATGAACACGTACAGGAACAGGAAGATCTTGCCGACCAGCCAGACCCACGGGGGGATCAGATCGAGGAACGCCAGCGCCTCGACGTTGGGGAACGGACGCATCCATCCGCCCAGGAACATGATGGAGACGATGGCCGAGATCACGATGATGTTGGCGTACTCCGCCAGGAAGAACAGCGCGAACCGCATCCCGCTGTACTCGGTGTGAAAGCCGCCGGTCAGCTCCGTCTCGGCCTCCGGCAGGTCGAAGGGCACCCGGTTGGTCTCGGCGAGGCCCCCGATGAACATCAGCACGAACGCCACGGGCTGGATGAACCCGAACCAGACGCCCGCTTCGCGCTGGGCCTCGACGATCTCGACGAGGCTCAACGTGCCCGCGGTGAGGATGACGCTCACCAGCGTCATCGTGACGGCAATCTCGTAGCTGATGAGCTGCGCCGAGGCGCGCAGGCTGGCCAGCAGCGGGTACTTGCTGTTCGAGGACCAGCCGCCGAGGATGATGCCGTACACCCCGATCGACGTGACCGCGACGATGAACAGCAGCCCGACGTTGATGTCGGCCACGTAGTAGAGCGGGTCGGGACCGAACGGCACCACCGAGAACACGACCAGCGCCGGCACGAGGCTCATGATCGGCGCGATCGTGAAGACCCACTTGTCCGCGGCGACGGGCGTGATGTCTTCCTTCAGGATGAGCTTGATGGGGTCGACGATCGCCTGCAGGATGCCGTAGGGGCCGACCCGCATCGGACCGAGCCGCGCCTGCGCCCAGGCCATCACCTTGCGCTCCATCAGGACCATGAAGGTGACCGCCACGAGCACCGCGTTCAGCAGCACGGCGATCTGCAGCAGCGGAATGACGAACGTTTCCAGCATCCTACCGGTCCACCTCGCCGAGCACGATGTCGATGGTCCCGATCAGCGCCACCACGTCGGCCACCAGATGTCCTTTCACCAGCCTGCGCAACCCCTGCAGGTTGCAGAACGACGGCGGCCGCACCCGGAAGCGATACGGGTTCGTCGAGCGGCCGTCGCTGACGATGAAGTAGCCGATCTCGCCCTTCGGCGATTCGATGGCATGGTAGGTCTCGCCGGCCGGCGGCTTGATCAGCCGCGGGACCTTGCCCATGACCGGCCCCTCCGGCAGCCCCTCGAGCGCCTGCCGGATGATGCGGATCGACTGCTTGAACTCCTCCAGCCGGATCAGGTAGCGGTCGTACGTGTCGCCGCGCGTCCCGAGCGGGATGTCGAAGTCGAACTCCTCGTACGCCGCGTTCGGCTCGTCCTTGCGCACGTCCCGCGACACGCCGGAGCCGCGCAGCGGGGGGCCGCACAGCCCCAGCGCGGTCGCCTCCTCGCCCGAGATGACGCCGATGTCGCGGGTGCGGCCGACCCAGATCCGGTTGTTGGTCAGCAGCTCCTCGTACTCGTCGAGCTTGGGCTCCATGAGGTCGCAGAACGCGCTGACCTTCTTGTCCCAGCCCGTCGGAATGTCCAGCGGCAGGCCGCCGATCCGCATCGAGTTGTAGGTCAGGCGCGCGCCGCAGTACTCCTCGAACAGGTCCAGCACGTGCTCGCGCTCGCGGAACGCGTAGAGGAGCACCGTCATCGCGCCGATGTCCATCGCGTGCGTCCCCAGCCAGAGGCAGTGGCTGGCGATGCGCTGCAGCTCGGCCAGGATCGTGCGGATGTAGCGGGCGCGGCGCGGCACCTCGATCTGCATCAGCTTCTCGACCGTCTCGACGTAGCCGAGATTGCTGGTCGCCGCCGCCACGTAGTCCATGCGGTCGGTCAGCAGAATGATCTGCGTCCAGTCCCGGTTCTCGCAGAGCTTCTCCACCCCGCGGTGGATGTAGCCGATCACGCAGTCGGCGTCGACGACGCGCTCGCCGTCGAGACGCAGCACGACCCGCAGCACGCCGTGCGTGCTGGGGTGCTGCGGCCCCATGTTCAGGACGAGCTCGTCGGTGTCGAACGCCTGGCCGACACGTCGTGGCGCCTCAATAGTCATCGTCGTCCCACACGCTACTCGATCTCCGCCTCATCCGGCAGATTCCACAGGCGCAGCCAATCCTGCGGGTTCTCCATCAGGAACTCGCCCGGACCCTCCAGCGGGTAGTCCTTGCGCTGGGGATGGCCCTGCCACTCGTCCGGCATCAGGATGCGGCGCAGGTCCGGATGGTTGACGATGTTCACGCCGAACTGGTCGTACACCTCTCGCTCGAGCCAGTTCGCCCCGGGCCAGATCCCGGTGACGGACGGCACCGGCTCGCCCTCGGCCGCGCGTACCTTGACGCGCAGCCGGTGCCGCAGGCGGGTCGAGTAGAAACAGTAGATGACGTCGAACCGCTGCTGCCGGGGCGGCCAGTCGGTCGCGGTGACGTCGGAGCAGTAATCGAAGTCGGTCGCCGCGTCGCTGCGCAGAAAGCGCGCGACGTCCAGCAACCGTTCGGCCGGCACGATGACCGACCAGTCGCCGACCCAGTACGTCACGCGCGTGACGACCCCGGGCATGCCGGCCTGCAGGGCCTGCACGCACGCGGGCACCTCGAGGTCGGCGGGAGGCGCGGGATCGGCCGGCCCCTTGGGCGGCTCCGGCGGCGCCTTCGGCGCGGGCTTCGGCCGCGGGCGAGCGGCCGCCTTGGCGGGAGCTCCGGGTTTCCCGGAAGCCGCGGGCTTCGGCGCCGTGGCCGGGGCCTTCTTCGGCGCCGGCGGTTTCGCGCCGGCCGCGGCCCTTGGCGGAGCCGCAGCCTTGGGCGGAGCCGCCGGCTTGTCGGACTTGCCCGCCGCGCGCTCCGGCGGGTCAGCGTCGCGTTTCGTGTCGTCCGCCATCATGTCCAATCCAGGGCGCCCTTGCGCCAGGCGTACACGTAGCCCACCACCAGGATGAACAGGAAGACCAGCATCTCGATGAGGCCGAAGAGCGCCAGCTCGTCCATGATCACCGCCCACGGGAACATGAACACGGTCTCGACGTCGAAGATGACGAACAGCATGGCCACGAGGTAGTAGCGCACGCTGTAGCGGTCGCGGGCGTCGGTGAGCGGCTCGATGCCGCACTCGTACGGCTGCAGCTTCACGCGGTTGTAGCGGCTCGGATGCACCAGGCCGGCCACCATCAGCGTGAAGATCGCGAAGCCGAGCGCGACCAGGATGAACAGAAAAACCGGAATGTATGCGTCCAGCATGGCTACCGTGGGATCGACAGGCCCCACCCGATCGCTCCCGCCCGAAGGGACATCGATCGCAACTTTCCTCGCCCTGGCCTCGCCTTGGCTCGCCGGAGAACTCAGCCCGCGCCATGCAGGCTGACATGACGGATGGCGTGAAATGCGGACCGAAAACCGCGGTGTTTATAGCATGCGCCCAAGGGGGTGTCAAGGCAGCCACCGGCCGGGCCCGGTCGCGATCGGTGCTCGCAACTCCAACATTTGCAACGGGTTTCCGTCTTGACCGGGTTCGCGGCGCGGGCCTATACTCGCGGAGAGGGGACTATGGTGGATATTCGTGCCGTGTCGCTCGTCTGTGCGGCCCTCGCGGTCCTGCTTTCGGCCGCCGGCGCGAGCAGCGCGCAGCCCACCGAGCACAGCCTGCTGGTCAGCGTCGTGGACGGCGACGGCGCGCCCCTTCCGGGCCTGCAGGCACGGGATTTCGAGGTTCGCGAGGACGGCGTGGAGCGCGAGGTGCTGCGCGCGGCGCGCGACACGCGGCCACGGCAGGTGGCGCTGCTCGTCGACACCAGCGAGGCGGCGCTCGGCGCCGTCGCCAACTTCCGCAACGGCGTGAACGCCTTCGTCGACGCGCTCCACCGCGAGAGCGAGATTGCCATCATCAGCTTCGGCGGGCGGCCGCGGATCCTCGTGCCGTCGACGCGCGAGCTGCCCCGCCTCCAGGAGGGCGTCGCGGGCATCTTCGCCTACTCGCGGACCGCGGCCTACCTGCTGGACGCCATGTCGGAAACGACCCGGGGCTTCGTCAGGCGCGGCGCGGCGCGTCCGGTCATGGTCGTGCTCGCCACCGAGGGGCTCGACCACAGCCATGTCGATTCGACGACGGTGATTCGCGACATCGAGGATGCCGGCGTGACCGTGCATGCGGCCGTGCTCACCGCGCGCGGCTCGCGCACCTCGTCCCGACTCTCGTTCGGGCCGATTCGGTCCGGGCGGCCCGGCGTCGGGCCGCCCGGGTTCGGCCGGGCCGGCTTCGACCCGGCCGGCTTCGGCGCCCCGCCGGACGCCGGGTTCGCCCGCTGGCGAATCGACCGCGACCTGGCGCTCAACCGCGCCCCGCCCGCCGGCGGCGGCCGCCGCCGCGACATGCTGGCGAGCATGGCGGCGGAAGCGACGCTGGAGGCGGTCGCCGCCGAGCTGTTGAATCAGTACCTGGTCGTCTACTCGCGGCCTGCCGCGCTCATCCCGCCGCGCGACGTCGAGGTGCGCGTCGCCCGCGACGGCGTGGACGTCCGGCAGGCCCCGGTGCCGGGAGCCCGCTAGGAGCTTGCCGTCGTGGAAGGAAGCTAGCCGATGCGACCCTACGCAGGTGGCCTCGTCGCGTTGATGCTCACGGCGACAGCCGGCGTGGTTCTCCCGGGCAGCGGGCTGCCGCAACAGGACGACCCCACGCTGCTGCCGTCGTTCCGCGCCGGCGTGGACGTGGTCTCGCTCAACGTCACGGTGACGGACGCCGACAACCGTTTCATCACCGACCTCGACCGGGACGACTTCGCGGTCTACGAGGACGGCGTGCAACAGGAGATCACCTTCTTCAACCGTTCGCAGTTGCCTATCGCCCTGTCGCTGCTGATGGACACCAGCGCGAGCATGGACGAGCGGATGCGGACCGCGCAGGAAGCCGCGATCGGCTTTGCGCAACGGCTGAAGCCGGACGATCTGGCGGAGATCATCGACTTCGACAGCCGGGTCGAGATCCTGCAGGCATTCACCAACGACCTCGATCACCTCGGGCGCGCGATCCGGCGGACGTCCGCCGGCGGCTCGACCTCGCTGTACAACGCCCTCTACATCTCGCTCAAGGGCCTGAGCAATGCGCCGTTGCGGATGGCCGAGGTGCGGCGCCAGGCGATCGTCGTGCTCTCGGACGGCGAGGACACCTCCAGCCTGCTCACGTTCGAGGAGGTGCTCGAGCTGGCCAAGCGCTCGGAGACGGCCATCTACACCATCGGGCTGCAGGACGACGACGATCGGCGCTCGGGCTTCCGGGAGGCCGACTTCGTGCTGCGGCAACTGGCCTACGAAACCGGCGGACGATCGTTCTTCCCTGACGACGTGCAAGACCTGCCGGCGATCTACGAGCAGATCTCGGACGAGTTGTCGAGCCAGTACAGCCTCGGATACGTCTCCGCGAATCCGTTGCGCAACGGCCAGTGGCGCCGGACCGTGGTGCGTGTGGACCGGGAACGGACCACGGCCCGCACCAAGCAGGGCTACTACGCACCGACCGGCTAGGAGCATTCCGCGTGACCTCGGTGCCCCTGGCGCTGTACGTGGCCGCCGCCGCCGCCTACGGGACCTACTTCGCGCGGCGCAGCGATACGGCGGGACGCTTCGCCACGCTGGTGCTCGTCTGCGGCGCGCTGGCGCACACCTTCGTCATCGGCATGCAGACGATGCAGGTCGGACACCTCCCGGTCGTCGGCACGACCGGGGCCATCTCGGCGTTCGTCTGCCTGCTGGCGCTGGCGTACCTGTACACGGAGACCATGACCGACGAGCGGGCGATGGGCGTGTTCATCGTGCCGCCGATGGCGCTGCTGCTGGCGATTCCGGCGCTGATGAACACCGTGGCGGCGCGGCCGCCGGTGCTCGACAGCCCGTGGTTCGCCGTCCACGTGCTGTCGCTGCTCTTCGCCTACGCGAGCTTCGCCCTCGCCTGCGTGATCGGCATCACCTACGTGCTCCTGTTCAAGGAGCTGAAGGCCAAGCACCTGGGCTTCTTCTACTCGCGCCTGCCCTCGCTGCGCGTGCTCGACGTCATGAACGGGCGGGCGATCACGGTCGGGTGGCTGTTCCTGACGGTGGGCCTGGCGGTCGGCGCGATCTGGCTGCTGCAGGTGCAGGCAGGCGCCGTGGACCCGCGCGTGCAGGCGATGTCGCTGTTCGACCCGAAGATCTCCATCGTGATCCTGATGTGGGTGGTCTACTCGTTCGCGCTGTACGCCCGGCGCTCCATCGGCTGGAGCGGGCGGCGGACCGCCGTGCTGTCGGCGGTCGGCTTCACCGTCATGCTGCTCAATTTCGTGCCGATAGGCTACTTCGTGACGCGGAGCCACAACTTCTACTGACGGCTCGCCGGGCAAACGTCCTCTCGAACCGCGATCCGGTCCAGGCCATGAACCTGTTCCTGCTCGGCGCAAGCCACCACAGCACGCCGATCGATCTGCGCGAACGGATCGACTTCACGCGGCGCGGTGTCGCCCATGCGCTGGACGAGCTGGCCCAGCTTCCCGGATTGAGCGAGGTCGTCATACTGTCGACGTGCAACCGGTCGGAGATCTACGTCATCTGTGACGATCCGCGGAGCGCGCGCCCGGCCCTCGCCGCCTTCATGAGCGGGTTCCACGACGTTCCGGAGTCCGAGATCGCGCCCCACCTGTACGCCCGCACCGACACCGACGTCGCCCGCCATCTGTTCCGCGTCGCGGCCGGCCTCGACTCGCTCGTCGTGGGCGAGCCGCAGATACTCGGCCAGGTCAAGGACGCGTTCACGATCGCCTCGGAGCAGCAGCACACCGGCGTCTTCTTCAACCGGCTGTTTCACTGGTCCTTCGGCGCCGGCAAGCGCGTGCGCTCCGAGACCGGGCTCGGCGAGGGCGCGGTATCGGTCAGCTACGCGTCGATATCGCTCGCGCGCAAGATCTTCGGCAAGCTCGGCAACCTGCGGGCGTTGCTCGTGGGGGCCGGCGAGATGGCCGAGCTGACGGCGACCCATCTCCGTTCCCAGCAGGTGCACCGTATCGGCGTGGCGAATCGCACCGCGTCCCATGCCGCCGCGCTGGCGGCGCGGGTGGAGGGCGAGGCCGTCCCGTGGGGCCAGATCAGGCGGGAGCTGACGGCCTACGACATCGTGGTGACGGCGACCGGCTCGGTGCAGCCGATCATCACCCGCGCGGACGTCGAGAGCGCCATGCGGCCGCGGCGCGACCGCCCGCTGTTCGTCATCGACCTGGGCGTGCCGCGCGACGTCGATCCGGCGGCGGGCCAGATCGAGCAGGTCTTCCTGTACAACATCGACGACCTGCGCACGATCGTCCAGGAGAACCTGGCGCGGCGCCAGTCCCAGGTCGATCTCGCCGAGCTGATGGTCGACGCCGAGGTGGACAAGTTCATGGCCTGGCTGCGCTCGCGCGCAGCCACCCCGACGGTCGTCGCCCTCCGCGAGCGGTTCGAGACCGTGCGCCGGTCGGAGCTGGCGCGTCTCGAGCCGAAGCTCGCCGGACTGTCGCCCGCAGCGCGGGCGCGCGTCGACGAGGTCACCCGGCTGCTCGTCGAGAAGCTGCTGTCCGCGCCGACCCAGCGCCTGAAGGCGCTGACCGACGAGGAGACCGTCGGCGCCTACACCGAGGCGTTGAACCATCTGTTCAAGCTCGCGGGCGACGAGGGCGGCAACGACGCGGCCGCGCGCAGCCGCGTCCCCGACCGCATGCTGGCGTCGACGCGGGGCCGCGGGCGTTGAAGTCGCTGCGGATCGGGACGCGCGGCAGCCCGCTGGCGCTGTGGCAGGCGCGGGCCGTCGGACGCGCCATCGAGCAGGCCGGCGGGCCACCGTGCGAGCCGGTCGTCATCAGGACCACCGGCGACCGCATGGCCACGCACAGCCTCGCGGCCATCGGCGGCAAGCGGCTGTTCGTCAGGGAGATCGAGGACGCCCTGCTGAGCGGGGCGGCGGACCTGGCCGTGCACAGCGCGAAGGACCTGCCGGCCGAGTTGCCGCCCGGCCTGGTGATCGCGGCGACCCTGCCGCGCGAAGACCCGCGGGACGCCCTCGTGGCGGCGGGGCAGCATGCCCCGTCCCCTGCCGCGGGGGCCGCCGCGCTGCTGGCGGCGCGCGGGCCCGCGCCGCGCGTGGGCACGGGGAGCGTTCGCCGCATCGCGCAGTTGTCGCGTGCGTTTCCGGCGGCCTCGTTCGAACCGATTCGCGGCAACGTCGACACCCGCCTGCGCAAGCTCGACGCGGGCGACTACGACGTCCTGGTGCTGGCTGCCGCCGGACTGGTCCGCCTCGGTCTGGAAGGACGCATCTCCGCCCGGCTCGAGGCGGCCGAGTGCGTGCCGGCGCCGGGACAGGGCATCGTCGCGGTGGAGGCGCGCGAGGAGGATCGCGAGACCGCCGCCCATCTGGCGGCGGTCGGCGACCGCACCACCCAGGCGGCCCTGACGGCCGAGCGCGCGCTGGTCCGCGCGCTGGAGGGAGACTGCGGCGTGCCCCTCGGAGCCATCGCCACCGCCGCTGCCGGCAGCCTGACGCTCGAGGCGGTCGTCGCCTCCCTCGACGGCACGGAGTTGCTGCGGCGGCGCGACCGGGGACCCGCCGGGGCGGCGGCGGCGCTGGGAGCACGGGTCGCCGGCCAGTTGCTCGCGGACGGCGCGGGCGCGATCCTGGACCGACATCGTCGATGAAGACCGGGTGCGTCTATCTGATCGGAGCCGGGCCGGGCGATCCGACGCTCATCAGCGTGCGCGGCCAGCGCTGCCTGAGCGCCGCCGACGTCGTCGTGCACGACCATCGCGTGCACCACCGGCTGCTACGGGCGGTCCGCCCGGACGCGGAGCGCATCGACGTGGGGACGGCGGCGCCGCAGCCGGTCGCGCACGACGCGATCGGCTACCTGCTCATGGAGCAGGCGCGCGAGGGGAAGACCGTGGTCCGGCTGAAGTGGGGCGATCCGTTCCTCTTCGACAGCGGCGGCCAGGAGGCGGCGTTCTTGCAGCGCGCGGGGGTGCCGTTCGAGGTCGTGCCGGGCATTCCGCACGCCGTGGGCGGCGCCTGCTGCGCGGGGATCCCGCTCACCTACCCCGGCGCGGGCGACGCGCTGGTGTTCATACGCGGACACGAAGGCCAGACCGAGAGCACGCCCGACGTGGACTGGGCGCACGTCGCGCCCCTGCGCGGAACGGTCGTCAGCCACGCCGGTGGCATCCAGCTCGAGACCATCATCGACAAGCTCCTGGCGCACGGGCGTGCGGCGTCGGAGCCGGCGGCGCTCATCATCCACGGCACGGCGCCGCGCCAGCGGACCATCCGGGGCACGCTGGGCGAGCTGCAGCACGTCGTCCGCGACGCGCAACGCCGCGGCTCGGGCGTGCTCGTGGTCGGTTCCGTCGTGAAGTTTCGAGAGCGCCTGCAGTGGTTCGAGGACCGCCCCCTGTTCGGCCGGCGGGTGCTCGTGACCCGCGCCCGGGAGCAGGCGGCGGAGCTCGTCGATCGCCTGGCGGAGCTCGGCGCGGAGCCGATCGAGGCGCCCACCATCCGCATCGTGCCGCCCGACGACCACGGTCCGCTCGATGCGGCCTGCGCCGCGGTCGATTCGTTCGACTGGATCGTGCTGACGTCGGTGAACGGCGTCGACGCGTTCATGCGCCGGCTGCTCGCGGGACCGCGCGACGTCCGCAGCCTGAGCGGCGTCCGCCTCTGCGCCATCGGGCCCGCGACCGCCGCGCGGCTCCAGCGCTACGGCCTCAAGGTCGATCTGATGCCGGACGAGCATCGCGCGGAGGCCGTGTTCGACGTCCTGCGCCAGGCCGGCGACCTGGCCGGCACGCGCGTGCTGCTCCCGCGCGCGGATCTGGCCCGCGAGGCGCTCGCGCGCGCGCTGCGCGAGGCGGGGGCGGACGTCACCGAGGCCACCGCGTACCGAACAATCCTGGCCGACGGCGATCCGGGCGGCGAGCCGGACCCGTACAAGCTGCTGCTCGATCAGCAGCTCGACGTCGTGACGTTCACGAGCGCGTCCACCGTGCGGAACTTCGTCAGGATCCTCGGCCCGGGACCGGCTGCCGATCTGCTCGGCACCACCTCCGTGGCCTCGATCGGCCCGGTCACGGCCGCGGCGGCGAGGGAGCTCGGCATCGAGACCCGGATCATGCCGCCGACCTACACGATTCCGGCGCTGGTGGACGCCATCGCCGAGCACTTCGCGGAGACCCGATCATGACAGCGCCCACAGACATGCTCCGGCGGCCGCGCGCGGACGAGTCCGCGGACGGCCCCACCCTGACCCGGCGGCTGCGGCGGCTGCGGCGCTCGCCGGCCATGCGCAACCTGATCCGCGAGACGCGGCTGACGAGGGACATGCTGGTCTATCCCCTCTTCGTCTGCCCGGGACGCCAGGTCCGCCGCGAGGTCCCGTCGATGCCCGGCGTGGCGCAGCTCTCGGTCGACGAGGCGGTCCGGGAGGCGGAAGCGGCCGCCGGCGAGGGAATCAACGCGGTCCTGCTGTTCGGGCTCCCGGAAGCGAAGGACGAGCGCGGGTCGGCCGCCAGCGACCCGGCTGCTCCCGTGCAGAGCGCGGTCCGGGCCATCAAGCGCGGCGTCCCGGACCTGCTCGTCGTGACGGACGTCTGCCTGTGCGAGTACACCTCCCACGGCCACTGCGGCCTCGTGGAAGGCGACGAGATCGTGAACGACGCCACCGTCGGGCTGCTGGCGCAGGCGGCGCTCTCGCACGCCGAGGCCGGCGCGGACGTCGTCGCCCCGTCCGACATGATGGACGGCCGCGTGGCGGCCATCCGCGAGGCGCTCGACGCCGGCGGCTTCGAGGACACCGCCATCATGTCGTACGCCGCCAAGTACTGCTCGGCCTACTACGGGCCGTTCCGGGACGCGGCCGACTCCGCGCCGGCGTTCGGCGACCGGCGCACGCACCAGATGGACCCCGCCAACGTCGACGAGGCCGTCCGCGAGACGGAGCTCGACATCGAGGAAGGCGCCGACATCGTCATGGTGAAGCCGGCGCTGCACTATCTCGACGTGATTGCCCGCGTCAAGCAGGAGCTGGGCTTCCCCACCGCCGCGTACCACGTCAGCGGCGAGTACGCGATGCTCAAGGCCGCCGCGCGCAACGGCTGGATCGACGAGGAGCGCGCGATGCTCGAGTGCCTGACGGCAATCCACCGCGCGGGCGCCGACATCGTCATCACCTACTACGCCCGCGAGGCCGCGCGCCGGCTGGCCGGCTGACACCGGCGGGGGCTGGCGGTGCCGCCGGCTTCCACCGCGCTCGCCTCGACGCATCCGCAGCCTCCAGATTCCGGCACGATTCATCCGGGTTCCGTCCAGGTGTGCCCGCAACCGTGGTATCCCGGGCTGCGTCACGAACCGGGCAAGGTTGCCCCTTGGTGCCACGTAGGCTACACTTCTCGTTCAAAGAGGCGCCTAATGAGGCTCACTCTCTCGCATCATGCCGTCGCTCGCCGCGTAGAACGCGGTGCCAGCCAGGAGGCGATCGAAAATCTTGTTCAGCTACGGAGGAAGTCATGAACAGCAAGTACGCCCCCCTCGAGTCTCATCTGCGCGACTCCGGGCGCGAGCGCGTGCCCATGACCTTCGAGGAAATCGAGCGCGTCATCGATGTGCCGCTGCCGGCGTCAGCCCTGAAGCATCGCGCGTTATGGTCCAACAACCCTGCCAACTGGGTCATGACGAAGGCTTGGCTTGCGGCGGGATACGAGACGGAGAAGGTCGACATGACCAACCGCACGCTCGTGTTCCGGAAGAACCCGGCCGCGAGGCCGCCCTCGGATACCGGGAGACCCCGGACCCGCCCGGGCAGCGAGCAGCCCACCCGCCGTCCCGGTTTGTTCGCGCGTGTCTTCGGCGCCCTGAAGGGGACCATAAAGATCTCGCCTGGCACCAATCTGACCGATCCGATCGGCGAAGACTGGGACGCCGCGCGATAGTCGCCGATGATCGATTTCCTGCTCGATACCTGCACGGCGATCTGGATAGCGGAGGGTCAACCCCTCCACGAACCCGGCGCGAGCAACCTGCGGGACGCCTACGAACGCGGCGCGCAGCTCATGGTGTCCCCGATCAGTGCATGGGAGGTAGCGATGCTCGCGGCGAAGGGCCGGATCGCACTCGCTCTCGACCCCCATCTCTGGTTCGAGCGCTTTTGCGACCTGCCCGCGGTTGCGCTGGCAGCGATGCCGACATCCGTGCTCGTCGCATCGACGACCCTGCCAGGGCGACCGCCCAACGATCCCGCCGACCGCATCATCATCGCTACAGCCCGCGCGTTCGGCTACGTCCTGGCGACGCGCGACGCGGCCATCCTGGACTACGGCGCGCAAGGTCACATACGGGTCGTTGGTTGTTGACGTAGACAGACCGAGAATCCGGGGAACGAGTCATTTCGGATCGGCGGATCCGCAACTGTCGTTCAGCCATCCGAAAACATCGCGGCCATCCCACGCCAGGCGTCGACCCGCGCCGCGCAGGCCGCCCGCGCCCGAGCCCGCATCCGCCGTGATATCGTTCCGCGAATGCCTCGCGCCAGGCGGTCGGAATCGGGCAAGCTGTTCACGCGCGCCAAGGCCGTGCTCCCGGGCGGCGTCGACAGCCCGGTGCGCGCGTTCGGCGCGGTCGGCGGCGAGCCGCCGTTCATCGAGCGGGCGCGGGGCGCGCGCATCCGGGACGTCGACGGGCGGACCTACATCGACTACGTCATGTCCTGGGGACCGCTCATTCACGGGCATGCCCCGGCCGGGCTGGTCCGGGCGCTGCGCGCCGCGGCGGGCCGGGGCACCAGCTTCGGCGCGCCCACCGCGCAGGAGGTGGACCTGGCGCGGCTGGTCGTCCGCCTCGTGGTGTCGATCGAGCGCGTCCGCTTCGTCAACTCCGGCACCGAGGCGACGATGAGCGCGATACGCGTTGCCCGCGCCGCCACGGGCCGCGACCGGATCGTCAAGTTCGCCGGCTGCTACCACGGCCACGGCGACGCGTTCCTCGTCCAGGCGGGCTCCGGCGCGACGACGCTGGGCGTGCCGACCAGCCCCGGCGTGGCGCGGGGGACGGCGGCCGACACGCTGATTGCCGACTACAACGACCTGGCGTCCGTGGAGCGCCTGTGCCGCGCCCACCGCGGCAAGGTGGCGGCGGTCATCGTCGAGCCCATCGCCGGCAACATGGGCGTCGTGCCGCCGGCGGCCGGTTTTCTCGAGGGCCTGCGGGAGCTGTGCGACCGGTCCGGCGCCCTGCTCATCTTCGACGAGGTCATCTCGGGCTTCCGCGCCGGCCGGGGCGGCGCGCAGGCAGCCTGCGGCGTGCGCCCGGACCTGACCTGCCTGGGCAAGATCATCGGCGGCGGGCTGCCGGTCGGCGCCTACGGCGGCCGGGCCGATCTGATGGCGCAGGTCGCGCCGGCCGGGCCGGTCTACCAGGCGGGGACGCTGGCGGGCAATCCGCTGGCGATGACCGCCGGCATCTGGGCGCTGTCGAACCTGTCCGCGGCGCTCTACCGCCGTCTGGCGGCACTCGGCGAGCGCCTGGCGGACGGGTTCCGCACCGCAGCGCGCGAGGTCGGGGTCCCGCTCACGGTCAATGTGGCCGGCTCGGTCCTCACGCCGTTCTTCAGCGCCGGCCCGGTCGTCGACTACGCGTCCGCGACCGCGTCCGACACCGCCGCGTACGCGACGTTCTTCCGCGGGATGCTGCAGCGCGGCATCTACCCCCCGCCCTCCCAGTTCGAGGGCTGGTTCCTGTCGGCCGCGCACTCCGAGCGCGACGTCGACGCCACCGTCCGCGCGGCGCGCCGGTCCCTGGAGGACGTCGCGGCAGGCGATGGCTGAGGACCCGGGCATGACGACCGTCCGCCTCCATCGCACGACGGGCGTTCCCGTGGGCGGCCTGCAGATCGGCGGCGGCGCCGCGGTGGCGGTGCAGTCGATGACGCTGACCGACACCGCCGACGCCGCCGGGACCGCGGCGCAGTGCGTGGACCTGGCCAACGCCGGGTCCGAGCTCGTGCGCGTCACGGTCAACCGCGACGAGGCGGCCCGCGCGGTGCCGGAGATCAAGCAGCGGATGCTCGACGCCGGCTGCGCGGCGCCGCTGATCGGCGACTTCCACTACAACGGCCACCTGCTGCTCACGCGTCACCCCGACTGCGCGGCCGCACTCGACAAGTACCGCATCAACCCGGGCAACGTCGGCACCGGCCGGCGGCGCGACGAGCAGTTCCAGACCATCTGCGCCGTGGCGCGCGAGCACGGCCGGCCGGTGCGCATCGGGGTCAACGGCGGCTCCCTGAACCAGGAGCTCGTCATGGCCAGGATGCAGGAGAACACCGATGCCGACCTCGGGAAGACATCGGAGGAGATCATCAACGAGTGCATGATCGTCTCGGCGCTCGAGTCGACGGCCCTCGCGCTCGACTGCGGCCTGCGGGAGAGCCAGATCGTCATCTCGTGCAAGGTGTCGCGCCCGCGCGACCTCATCGCCGTGTACCGCGCGCTGGCCCGGCAGACCTCGCAGCCGCTGCATCTCGGGCTGACCGAGGCCGGGATGGGCATCAAGGGCATGGTGTGGTCGGCAGCGTCCATGGGCGTGCTGCTCAGCGAGGGCATCGGCGACACGATCCGCGTCTCGCTGACGCCGCGGCCCGGGGGCGACCGGCGCGAGGAGGTCACCGCCGCCTGCGAGCTGCTGCAGGCCCTCGGGTTGCGCTCGTTCGCGCCGAGCGTCACCGCCTGTCCGGGCTGCGGCCGGACGACGAGCAGCACGTTCCAGGAGCTGGCCGAGCGGATCCAGGACTACGTGCGCGGCATGATGCCGCAGTGGAAGCAGGCGTACGACGGCGTCGAGGAGATGACCGTCGCCGTCATGGGCTGCGTCGTGAACGGTCCGGGCGAGTCCAAGGCGGCCAACATCGGCATCAGCCTGCCCGGCACGGGCGAGGCCCCGACCTGTCCCGTGTACATCGACGGGCGTCACGAGCACACGCTGCGCGGCTCGTACGACGAGCTCGCGGCGGCCTTCCGCGCGCTCGTCGACGAGTACGTCGAACGCAAGTACGCGCGGAAGCCCACCCCTTCGTAGGCCATCGGGACCTGGCAGTCCGTGTCGATCCGCCTGATTGCCGTCGACATCGACGGCACCCTGCTCGACAGCCGCGGCAACCTGCCCGCACGCAACCGCCGGGCCGTGCGGCGGGCGATCGACGCCGGCGTCCACGTGGTGCTGGCGACCGGGCGCGCCTTTCACCACGCCGCGCCAACGGCCGCCGAGCTCGCCGACGACATCGTGCTCATCGTCAGCAACGGGGCGCTGACCAAGACGGTCGGCGGCGACACGCTGGCGAGCAGGCTGCTGCCGCGCGCGACCGCGCGCGCCGTGCTGGCCGCCCTGCGGCCGCGGCAGCAGGGCGTCGCGGTGATCTTCGACCGGCCCGACGCACGGCAGTACACGTACGCGGGCATCGACTGGAGCCATCCGCAGCGCGCGTGGTACTACGAGCGCAACCGGGCGTTCATGACGCGAGCCGAGCCCATCGAGGCTGCGCTGACCGGCGATCCGGTGCAGGTATCCTGCACCGGCGGCGTCGAGGACATGCGCGCGCTGGCCGCCGACGTGCGCCGCCTGCCCGTGGCGGGCGGGCTCTCCCTCACGCTCACCGAGTATCCCGAGCGCGAATTCTCCCTGCTGGACCTCACCGCCGCAGGATGCTCGAAGGGCGCGGCGCTGGCCTCGTGGGCGCAACGGCTGGGCGTCGACCGGCGGGACGTGATGGCCGTCGGCGACAACCTGAACGATCGCGACATGCTGGAGTTCGCCGGCGCGCCGGTGGTGATGGGCAACGCCGTCGAGCCGCTCAGGGCGCGCGGCTGGCCGCTGACGGCGCCGCACGACGAGTGCGGTCTGGCGGACGCGATCGAACAGGCGCTCGCCGGCGACCCGCCGGGACGGACGCCAGCATGCGGGGCAGATCGCGCTCCCGCCGGCGCCAGATCGCCAGCAGCAGGACCCCGACCAGCGCGAGGCCGATCAGGATGCCGATCCAGAGGCCGATGACGCCCCAGCCGGCCACGAAGCACAGCGCGTAACCGATCGGCAACCCGCACATCCAGTGCCCGGCCAGGTTCAGCCGCATCGGCGTGCGCGTGTCGCCCAGACCGCGCAGCGCGCCGGTCGCCGCCACCTGCAGGCCGTCGAAGATCTGGAACAGCGCGGCGACGAAGATGAGCGTCAGGCCGATGCCGACCACCCCGCCGTCCGGCGTGAAGGCGCCCAGAATCAGCCGGGGCGCAGCGAGGAAGAGTGCCGCCGACACCGTCATCACGCCGGCGCCCAGCGCGATCGCGCTCCAGCCCGCGGCGGACGCCCCGGGCGCGTCGCGCCGGCCGACCGCGTGACCGACGCGGACCGCCGCCGCCGCGGAGATCCCGAGCGGCACCATGAACGTCAGGCCTGACACGTTCGTGACGATCTGGTGCGCCGCGAGGGTCGTCGGCTCGAGACGCCCCGCCAGGAGCGTCACCGCCGCGAACGCGCCGTACTCCAGCGTGGTCTGCGTCGCGGCGGGCCAGCCGAGGGCCAGGAGCCGGCGGAAGCGGGACGGCCGGACCCCGGCCAGGGGGCGCAGCACGCCCCCCTGGCGCGCGGCGACGACCGCCAGCACGCCCGCCATGTACGTGCGCGAGATGCACGTGGCCCAGGCCGCCCCTTCCACGCCGAGCGCCGGCGCGCCGAGGTTGCCGAATACCAGGACCCAGTTCGCCGCGGCGTTCACCGCGTTGGCCGTGACGAGCGTGACCATCACCGGCGTGACCCGCGTCACGGCCTGCAGGTAGCGCCGGAAGGCAGCGTACAGCAGCAGCGGCGGCAGACTCAGCGTGACGATGTCGAAGTAGTCGTGGACCAGCGGCAGCACGCGGGGATCGAAGCCCCAGGCGTCCAGGCTGGCGCCGACCGCCCGCGCGGTCAGACCGATTGGAATCGCGAGTCCCAGCGCGAGCCAGATGCCGTGGCGCAGCCAGCGGCGGCACTCGCTGCGAACGCCGGCGCCGTGAGCCTGCGAGACGAGCGTGTCGAGGCCGAGCAGCAGGCCCATGCCGAACACCCCGAACGCCAGGAACAGCGCGCTGCCGACGCCGACCGCGCCGATGGCCTCGGGGCCGAGGCGTCCCACCATGGCGATGTCGACGAGCTGCATCGACACCCAGCCCACCTCGGCGACGACGACGGGCGCGGCGAGCGCGGCGACGGGATACAGCTCCTTGCGGAGCAGGGTGAGCGGCGGCATGCAGCTTCATTCAGGCGCCGTGCGCGCCTTGCGGGATCGCGGGCAGCGGAGGCGCGCTGTGGGCTGCTAGCGCCAGGGCATGAAGCGCTCGATCCAGGCGATGCGCGTCAGGTCGTTGTAGATGACCGTGACCATCAGCATCATCAGCGCGACGAAGCCGACCAGCAGCATGCGCTCCTTGACGCGCATGCTGAAGTCGCGCCGCGACACGCCCTCGATGGCCATGATGGCGATGTGGCCGCCGTCGAGCACCGGAATCGGGAGCAGGTTCAGGATCCCCAGGTTCAGGGAGATCATCGACATGAGGCTGAGGAGCGCGATCAGGCCGATCTCGGCGGCGCCGCCCGACAGTTGCGCGATGCCGAGCGGCCCGACCAGTTGCCGCGGCGAGGTCTCGGCGGTGAACAGGCCGACGAGCGTCTGGAAGATCAGGCCGGACCATTCGTAGTTGCGGGCTATGCTGAGCCGGAAGGCCTCGAGGAAACCCGGCTCGAAGGTGCGCACCTCGAACGGGCTGATCGAGACGCCGATCAGGCCGACGTCACCCCTGAGGGCCGGTGTGACGACGATGTCACGGCGCGAGTCGCCGCGGCGCACCGACACGCGCAGCGGCTCGTCCGCGTGCGCATTGATCCGCGACACCAGCTCGTCGCTCGATACCGCATCCCCCTCGATCGCCTCGATCACGTCGCCGGCTTCTATGCCCGCCGCCGCAGCCGGCTCCCCGGGCGTCACGCTGCGGATCTGCGGCTGCAGCACCGGGGCGATGCCCAGATCGCCCATCTCGAACTGGGTCTGGCTGTCGGGCGTGACCCGCAGCACCCGCTCGCCGGCCGCGTTGCGAACGACCACCTCGATCTCGCGCGCGGCGCGCGGCAGGACGGCGCGGAACAGCTCCTCCCACGTCTCGACGACCCGGCCCGCGACGCTGACCACGCGGTCGCCGGCCCGGATCCCTACGCGCTCGGCGGCCGAGCCTTCGGCGACCGTGCCCACCACCGGCGGCTCGGTCTCGTAGGCGGGGACCTCCGCCCCCTGATACAGGACGCCGGTCATCACGACGATCGCGAGCACCACGTTCATCGCCGGTCCCGCGATGAGGATCTGAAAGCGCTCCCACTTGGTCTTCGAGAGGAACTCGTCGTCGCGGCCGGTGCGGCGATCGTCCGGGTTCTCGCCGGCCATCCGGACATAGCCGCCCAGCGGAATGGCGCTCACGCAGAACTCGGTGTCGCCGCGCTGCGTCCTGAGCAGCTTGGGGCCGAAGCCGAGCGAGAAGGTGAGCACGCGCACGCCGACGCGCCGCGCGGCCAGGTAGTGCCCGAGCTCGTGCACGAACACCAGCACGCCGATGACGAAGATGAATGCAAGCAGGCTGGTCAACGAATCCCTCCGCAGCCGCCGTCGGGCTACTGTCCTGATTCTAACCCGCGGATCAGCTCGTCCGTAAACCGGCGCGCCCACGCGTCGACCTCGCGGACCGCCGCGAGCGTCTGCACGTCGCCGGCCTGCCGGCGCTCCCCCGCGTCGAGCGCCCGCTCGATGGCCGCCGGGATGGCCGTGAACCCCAGCCGGCGGTCGAGAAACGCTGCGACGGCCCGCTCGTTGGCGGCGTTCAGGATGATCGGCATCGCGGTCGGTCCCCGCAGGGCGCGGTAGGCGAGCGCCAGGCACGGAAAGCGCTCCAGGTCGGGCCGGTCGAAGTCCAGGCGGCCGCAACGCGCGAGATCGAGCGCCGGCAGCGGCGCGTCCCACCGTTCCGGGTAGGAGAAGGCGTACTGAATCGGCAGGCGCATGTCCGTGACGCCGAGCTGGGCGATCACCGAGCCGTCGCGCAGCTCGACGAGCGAGTGGACGATCGACTGCGGATGGACCACCACGTCGATCCGGTCCGGCGGCGCCTCGAAGAGCCAGCGCGCCTCGATCACCTCGAGCCCCTTGTTCATGAGCGTCGCCGAGTCGACCGTGATCTTCGGCCCCATCCGCCACGTGGGGTGGTCGAGCGCCTCGCGCGGCGTCACGGCCGCGAGCTCCGCGGCCGGGCGCTCGCGGAACGGGCCGCCGGAGGCCGTCAGGATGAGGCGCCGCACCTCGTCGGGGTCCCGCCCGTGCACGCACTGATGGATGGCGTTGTGCTCGCTGTCCACCGGCAGGATGGCGACCCCGCGCCGCCGGGCGGCGCGCATCATGAGCCCCCCGGCCATGACCAGCACCTCCTTGTTGGCGAGGGCGATCGTCTTGCCCGCGTCGATGGCCGCGAGGGTGGCGTCCAGACCCGCCGTGCCGGCGGTCGCGCACAGCACGAGGTCGGCGGCGGGATGCGTCGCCACGGCCAGCAGTCCGTCGCGGCCGGCGCAGGCCTGCTCGACCTCCACGCCCGCGCCGCGCAGCGCCGCCCGCGCCCGATCGAGCGCGTCCGGGGTGGACGCCGCCACGATCCGCGGGCGGTGGCGACCTGCCTGCTCGGCGAGCAGACCGGCGTTCCGTCCCGCGGCGAGCCCCACGACTTCGAGCCGGCCGGCCTGCGCCTCGATCACGGACAGCGCGCTGCGGCCTATCGAGCCGGTCGAGCCGAGAATGGCGATTCGCTTCAAGGGCCGCTCGCGAAGTGCAGGACAGTGTAGTAGACGGGTGCGGCGAACAGGAATCCGTCGAGCCGGTCGAGCACGCCCCCGTGCCCGGGAATGGCGTGCGAAGCGTCCTTGAGCCCCGCGCTCCGCTTGAGCATCGATTCGAACAGGTCGCCGGCGATGCCGAGGCCAGCCAGCCCCAGCCCGAGCAGCGGCCGCCAGCCGGGCGCCAGCCCGGCGAGCCACCAGCCGCCGAGGGCCCACACGACGAGCGCCCCCGCCGCGAGGCCGAACAGGGCCCCCTCGACCGTCTTGCCCGGACTGATCGAGGGCGCGAGCGCACGCCGGCCCAGCCCCCGTCCACCGTAGTACTGCGCCGTGTCGCTCGCGACGATCGCCGCGAGCAGGAGCAGCAGCACCTGCGGGCCGTGCGCGTACCGCAACCCGGCCAGCGCGCCGAGCGGCAGCGCCAGGTACAGGACGGCGAAGGTCGCCGTCGAGCCCGGCACCGGGGCGCGCTGCCCGGGCCGCAACGGAAGCTGCGCCGCAGCCAATCCGACGGTGACGGCCATCAGCGTGACGGGCAGCAGCGCAGGCGCCAGACCCACGACGGCGCAGGTGCCCAGCGCCGCCGCCGCGGTCGGCGCCGCCGGCAGCGGCGCTCCGGCGCGCGCCGCCAGATTGGCGTACTCTCGCAGCGCCGCGAGGAGCACCGCCTCGACCAGCAGCAGCGTCGCGAGCGGGGGCAGAAACCGGACGATGCCGGCGACGAGCGGCAGGAGCACCAGGGCGCTCAGGACACGCAGCATGCGTCTCGCGCCGAACCGCCGTCATTGTCCCACGGCCGCCGGCTCGGGCTTGAGGCCTCCGTAGCGGCGGTCGCGTTTCTGGTAGGCGACGATGGCCTCCAGGAGGTGGCGGGCTCGAAAGTCGGGCCAGAGGGTGTCGGTGACCCAGATTTCCGCATAGGCAATCTGCCAGAGCAGAAAATTGCTCACGCGCATCTCGCCGCTGGTGCGGATGAGCAGGTCCGGGTCCGGCTGCCCGGCGGTATACAACAGGCCGCTGAAGCGCGCTTCGTCGAGGTCCCGCGGCGCCATCCCGGCTGCCAGCGCCCGGCGCGCGGCTTCCACGATCTCCGCGCGCCCGCTGTAGTTGAGCGCGATGTTGAACCGCATGCCGCCGTTGCCGGCCGTCCGCGTGCAACCGGCCGCGAGCTCCTCGCGCACGTCCGGGGCCAGCTCGCCGTCGCGGCCGATCACGTGCAGGCGAATGTCGTTGCGCATCAGCGTGTCGAGCTCGAGCCGCAAATAGCGCTTGAGGAGCTCCATCAGCAGCCTGACCTCGGACTGCGGCCGCTTCCAGTTCTCGACCGAGAACGCATAGAGGGTGAGCACCTCGACGCCCAGCCGGGCGCACACCTCGACCGCGTCGCGCACGGCGTCGATCCCGGCCCGGTGGCCCTCGATTCTCGGCAGGCGGCGCTGCGCGGCCCAGCGCCCGTTGCCGTCCATGATGACGGCGACGTGACCCGGGAGGCGCAGGTAGTCGACCTGGCGGGCGAGCGCCGCGGCGGCGGATCCGTCCGGAACCCAGGCCAGGATCTTCTCGAGGCTCATCAGACAGTCGACGTCGCCGCCCCTGTCGGGCGGGCGAGCGTGGCGCAAGTGGTCGGCTTTCGATGATACGGAGTGTTCGCGATGCGTTCAAGAATAGTCGACCCGCACGAGAAACAACCCGCGCGCCGGCGCCGTGGGGCCGGCGCGCGCGCGCCGCCTCGAGGCCAGCACCGCCGCGACGTCCGCAACGGACCGGCGCGCCCGGCCCACCTCGACGAGAGTCCCGACGATGGAGCGGACCATGTGCCGCAGGAACCCGTCGCCCGCGACCTCGACGCCGACGATGCCGCCCCAGCCATCGCCTGGAGCCGCCGACCAGGCCGGGCCGGGCTCCGTCACGACCCGCAGATCGGCAATCGTGCGCACGGTCGAGCCGGGGCCGCGCTCGGCGGCCGCCGTCTGGAACGCGGCGAAATCGTGCCGGCCGCGGAGCAGCGCGCCGGCCGCCTGCATCGCGGCGCGATCGACCGGCTGCGGCAGGTGCCAGACGTAGCGCCGGTCCAGGGGGTTGGCCACCGGTCCGGCGGCCAGCCGGTAGCGGTACACCTTCCCGCGCGCGTCGAACCGGGCGTGGAACCGATCCGCCACCGGTTCGGCGCGCAGCGCCCGGACGTCGGGCGGCAGCCGCGCGTTGAGCGCCCTGACCAGCGCGGGCGGCGCCAGCGGGTGGGCCAGGCGCACGCTGGCAACCTGACCCAACGCGTGCACGCCCGCGTCGGTGCGGCCGGCGCCGTGCACGGTGACCGGTCGTCCCTCGATCGGCAGCAGCGCCGCCTCGACCGCCGCCTGAATCGTCGCCGCGCCGCGCTGCCGCTGCCATCCGGCGTAGTCGGTGCCGTCGTACGCCAGGGTGAGCTTGAAGGTCCGCATGCGCGGAGGCCGGCGGCTGCGCCGGGGCGTCCGGCGGAGTATACAGGCCGCCTCCGCCGCCCTCCCGGACGGACTGTAGGCTAGACTCGCTCCGTGGCCGTGGACCTGTCGGTGGTGATCATCACCAAGAACGAAGCCGCCAACATCGCCGGCGCCATCGAGTCGGTGTCGTGGATCGACGACATCGTCGTCGTGGACTCGGGCAGCACGGACGACACGGTCGCCATCGCGCGCCGCCATACCGACCGCGTGTTCACCCGCAAGTGGGAAGGCTACGGCGCGCAGAAGAACTACGCGACGGGTCTGGCGGCCCACGACTGGGTGCTGTCGCTCGACGCGGACGAGCGCGTATCGCCGGAGCTCGCCGCGGAGATCGACGGCGTGCTGCGGCGCTCCCCGCCGGTGCAGGGCTACCGCATCCCGCGCACCACCCGCTACCTGGGGCGGTGGATTCGGTCGACCGACTGGTACCCCGACCACCAGTTGCGGCTCTACGACCGCCGCGTCGCGGAGTGGAACGCACGCTACGTGCACGAGTCCGTCACCGTCGACGGCCGGGTCGGAAGGCTCCGCTCGGAGGTGCTGCACTACGCCTACGACGGGCTGACCGACCACCTGTCGACCATCAACCACTACACGACGCTGGCCGCCCGGCAGATGCTCGACGACGGGCGGCGGGCCGGGCCGCTGGACCTGATCGCCCACCCGCCGCTCGTGTTCCTGCGGAACTACGTCCTGCGCGGGGGCTTCCGCGACGGCATCCCCGGCCTGATCGTCTCGCTGATGAACTCGTACTACGTGTTTCTCAAGTTCGCGAAGCTGTGGGAGCACCACCGGCGCTCCGCAACCCCGTAGCGGCCGCCCCCATGTTCTCCGTTCACGTCGACACCGCGCGCACGTGGCGCGGCGGCCAGAACCAGGTGCTCCTCACCGTGCTCGGCCTGCGGGCCCGGGGCCACCGCACCGGCCTGGTCGTGCATCCACAGGGGGAGCTGCGCAAGCGGATGCCGGGCGCAGCCGACCTCTTTCCGCTGGCGCCGCGCAGCGAGCTGGACCTGGGGGCCGCCTGGCGGCTGCAGCGTCTGCTCCGCCGGCTGGACCCGGCGGTCGTCCACGCCCACGATGCGCACGCGGTCGCGCTGGCCGCGCTCGCCTTCGCTCTCGGGGGCAGGTCCCTGCGGGCCCGCCTCGTTGCCTCGCGCCGGGTCGACTTCCGCGTCGGCGCCAACGTCCTGTCGCGCTGGAAGTACCGCCAGGTGGAGCGCTTCGTCTGCGCGTCGGCCTGCATTCGGTCCATCCTGGCGGCCGACGGCATCCCGCCGTCGCGGACGACCGTCGTCTACGAGGGGGTCGACCTGGAGCGCATCGCCGCGGCGCGCGCGCTCGACGTCCGCCGGGAGTTCCGGCTGCCTCCGCAGGCGCCCGTCGTGGGCAACGTGGCGGCGCTCGTGCCGCACAAGGGGCAGCGCCACCTGATCGACGCGGCGGCGCGGGTCGTGCGCGCCGTCCCGGACGCCCGCTTCCTCATCGCCGGCGAGGGTGAGCTGGCCGCGACGCTGCGGCGGCAGATCGAGCGCCTGCGCCTCGACCGGCACGTCGTCCTGACCGGCTTCCGCTCCGACGTGCTCGCGCTCCACAAGGGCTGCGACCTGTTCGTCATGAGCTCGACCACGGAGGGTCTCGGCACCTCGGCCCTCGACGCCATGGCGTGCGGGCGGGCCGTGGTCGCGACGCGCGCCGGGGGACTGGCCGAGGTCGTCGTGGACGGCGAGACCGGCCTTCTCGTCCCGGTCGCCGACGCCGCGGCGCTGGCGGGCGCCATCATCCGCCTGCTGCGGGATTCGACGTTCAGGACGCGCTGCGGCCAGGCCGGCCTCGCCCGCGCGCGGACCACCTTCGACGCCGGGCGGATGGTCGACGAGACGCTCGCGGTGTACGCGGAGCTCGCCGGGGCCCGCGCAGCGTCCACCTGACGGACCTGCGTCGCGGGGCCGTCCTCAGCCCGCCGGCCTGTCCGCCGCAGCGGCGAACGCCTCCGCGCCGGCGACCCGTGCGTTCACATGGACCGTCCGGCCCGCGATGAGGACGGCCGCGACGCCGCCCCGCAGGCGCCACCCGTCGAACGGCGTGTTGCGCGCCAGCGACCGGAACTCCCCGGCCGCCACCGTCGCGGTCGCGTCCGGCGCGAGCACCGTCACGTCGGCCGGCGAGCCGGGAGCGAGGCTGCCGCCCGGCAGGCCGAGGATGCGGGCGGGGTTGGTCGCCAGCAGCTCGACGAGCCGCCCGATCGGGAGCAGCCCGGCGTGCAGCAGGCGATCGAGCACGAGCGGAACGGCCGTCTCGAGGCCGATGATGCCGAACGGCGCCGCGTCGAACTCGACCGCCTTCTCGTCGGCGTGATGCGGCGCGTGATCGGTGGCGATGACGTCGATCGCGCCGTCCACCAACCCGGCAATCATGGCGTCCCGGTCGGCCGCCTCGCGCAGCGGCGGGTTCATCTTGTAGTTGGTGTCGTAGCTCAACTGCTCGTCGGTCAGGATGAAGTGATGGGGCGTGACCTCGCACGTGACGCGCACGCCCCGCTCCTTGCCCTGCCGCACGGCCCGCAACGATCCGCGCGTGCTCATGTGCGCGACGTGCACCGCGCCGCCCGTGAGCTCGCTCAGGGTCACGTCGCGGGCGACCATGATCTCCTCGGCCGCCCCCGGGATGCCGCGAATGCCCAGCGCGGACGCGTAGTAGCCCTCGTGCGCCGACCCGTCGCCCTTGAGCGACGGATCCTCGCAGTGATCGACGACCGGCATCTCGAACATCGAGGCGTACTCGAGCGCGCGCCGCATCATGAGCGCGTCGGCCACCGGATGTCCGTCGTCGGAGATCGCCACGCAGCCCGCCGCGCGGAGCTCGCCGATCTCGGTCATCCGCTCGCCCCGGGATCCGAGCGTGACCGCGCCGATGGGATGGACCCGGGCCAGCCCGGCGGCGGCCGCCTTGCGCAGGATCTCCTCGGTGACGCCCGCGTGATCGTTCACCGGATCGGTGTTCGGCATGCAGGCCACGGCGGTGAACCCGCCGGCCACCGCGGCCGCCGCCCCGGTGGCGATCGTCTCCTTGTGCTCCTGGCCGGGCTCGCGCAGGTGGACGTGCATGTCGACGAAACCGGGACACACGACGAGGTCGGCCGGCACCTCGATCACGACGGCGCCCGCGGCCGGCAGATCGCGGCCCACGCGCTCGACGACGCCGCGGCGCACGAGCAGGTCGCACGCGCCGTCGATCCCTTGCGCCGGATCGATCATCCGGCCGCCCTTCAGCAGCAGCGGTTGCTCGTCGCCCTGCGGCGTCGTCGTCATGCGCCCCCTTCCTCGAGGCCGGCGAGCAGGTAGAGCACCGCCATCCGCACGGCGACGCCGTTCGACACCTGCTCGAGAATGACCGAGTACGGGCCGTCCGCCACCTCCGACGCGATCTCGACGCCGCGATTCAGCGGGCCGGGATGCATGATGATGACGTCCGGCTTCGCGCGGGCGAGTCGTGCGGCCGACATCCCGAACAGCCTGAAGTACTCGCGCCGCGACGGAAAGAAATGGCCGCGCATGCGCTCGAGCTGAATGCGCAGCAGCATGACCACGTCGGCGCCCTCGACGGCCGCGTCGACCGACGACGTCGCCGTGACGCCGAAGCGGCCGATGCCGGACGGGATCATCGTCGTCGGCCCGCACACCCAGACGTCGGCCCCGAGCATGCCGAGCAGCGCCACGTTGGACCGCAGCACCCGACTGTGCAGCAGGTCCCCGACGATCGCGACCTTGAGCGACGCGAGCGCCGGCTTGTGCTCGCGAATCGTCAGGACGTCGAGCAGGGCCTGTGTGGGGTGCTCGTGCATGCCGTCGCCGGCATTGATGATGCGCGAGCTGCAGACGCCGGCCAGCAGCTCGCACGCGCCCGACGACGGGTGCCGGAGCACGATCATGTCGGGCGCCATCGCTTCGATGTTGCGGGCCGTGTCCGCCAGCGTTTCGCCCTTGGCCACGCTCGACGAGGACGCGGCCACGCTGAGCGTGTCGGCGCTCAGGCGCTTCTCGGCGATCTCGAACGAGGTCCGCGTGCGGGTGCTCGGCTCGAAGAACAGGTTGACGACCGTCTTGCCCCGCAGCGCGGGCACCTTCTTGATCGTCCGCGCGCCCACCTCGCGCATGGCCTCGGCGGTGTCCAGGATCAGCAGCACCTCGGCGGGCGTCAGGTCGGCGACGCTCAACAGGTGCCTCGATCGCAGGCGTTGAACGGGCTGCGCCGGGGCGCCGGGCGCTGCACGGTCGGCGGTGGGCGGCAGGGTCATGACCGTTCCTCGGCGGCCGGCTCCCGAATCGACACCTCGTCGAACCCGTCGACCTCCGCCAGCCGCACCCGGACGCTCTGGCGAATCGAGGTCGGCAGGTTCTTGCCCACGTAGTCGGCCTTGATCGGCAGCTCCCGGTGGCCGCGATCGACCAGGACGACGAGCTGGATCGCCAGCGGCCGCCCGAAGTCGACCAGCGCGTCGAGGGCGGCGCGGATGGTCCTGCCCGTGAAGAGCACGTCATCGACGAGCAGAATCCGGCGCTCGTCGATCGAGAACGGAATCTCGGTGCGCCGCAGCAGCGGCTGGGGACCGACCGTGTGCCGCATCAGATCGTCCCGGTACAACGTGATGTCGAGCGTGCCGCTCGGCACCCGGTGCCGGACGATCTCGAACAGGTTGCGGGCGATGCGTTGCGCGATCGGCACGCCGCGGGTCCGGATCCCGACGAGCGCCAGCTCTTCGAGGCCGCGATTGCGCTCGAGGATCTCGTGCGAGATGCGCATGAGCGCGCGGTCGACGAGGGCGGCTTCCATCACGACGGCCATGGGAGTCCGTGGCGGGCGGCCGCCCCCGGCGGCGACGGCGCCGCGAGCGGCCCGGGCGGGAGCGAAGCGCCCGTCGATGGCGAGGTTGGCACGGTCACTCTTCGCGACCTCACCGGGTCGTCGTTAAAGAGATGGCCCGATCGTACCGGCGCGGGATGCGGCTGTCAACGCGCGGGCGGCGCGATCCGGTCGGGTATACTCCGGGGGTGCCGATCGACGTCGACGCGCTCGTCATGTCGAACGATCGGTTGTCCGCGAGCTGCAACGTCCTCAAGCTGGCGGCGCCGGGGGTAGCCGCGGCGGCGCGCCCCGGCCAGTTCGTGATGGTCAAGCAGGATCTCGCCGCCGCGCCCCTGCTGCGCCGCCCGTTCTCGGTCTTCGAGGTGTTGCGCGACGAGCGCGGCGACATCCTCGGCCTGTCGATCCTGAACCAGCGCGTCGGCATCGTGACCGAAGCGCTGTACGCGCTGCAGCCCGGCGAGCGGCTGCGGTGCCTTGGCCCGCTCGGCCGCGCCTTCTCGCCGGGCTCCCCCCCGGGCGCGGCGTGGATGGTCGCGGGCGGGGTCGGGCTGGCCCCGTTCGCCACGCTGGCCGAGGCGCTGCGCGCGGCGCACGTCCCGGCGACGCTGTTCTACGGCGGCCGCTCGGCGGGAGACCTCGTGTACGTGGAGTGGTTCCGGCGGCTCGGGGTCGACGTCCGGCTGACCACGGAGGACGGCAGCCGGGGCCAGCCCGGGCTCGTCACCGGCGCGCTCGAGCGGATGCTGGCGGCGGGGGCGCCGCCGGCGATGATCTACGCGTGCGGGCCGACCCCGATGATGCGCGCCGTGGCCGCGCTCGCGGGCGAGCACGGGTGCCCGGCCGAGGTGTCCCTGGAGCCCGTCATGGGCTGCGGCCTCGGCGGGTGCTACAGTTGCGTCGTGCGCGTCCGCGACGAGCGGCTGCCCGCCGGCGGGCGCTTCGTGCGCTCGTGCGTGCACGGCCCGGTGTTCCCCGGCGACCGCATCGAGTGGGATGCCCTCGCGGGGGCGGCCTGAAGCCTCCGCACACCATGTCCGCGGTCGACCTGGCGGTGTCGTGCGGACCCCTCCGGCTGAAGAATCCGCTCGTCGCGGCCAGCGGCTGCTTCGGCTACGGCGTGGAGTACGCCGACGTGGTGGACCTGTCCGCCCTCGGCGCGGTCGCCGTGAAGGGACTGTTCCTCGAGGAGCGCCAGGGACACGCGCCGCCGCGGATCGTGGAAACACCCAGCGGCATGCTGAACGCGATCGGCCTGCAGGGCATCGGCGTGCGCCGGTTCGTCGACGAGGTGCTGCCGCAACTGCGGGCGCGCGAGGCCGTCACCATCGTCAACGTCTGCGGCACCACGGTCGGCGAGTACGCGGAGCTGGCGAGGATTCTGTCGGACGCCCCGGGGGTCGCCGCCCTCGAGCTCAACATCTCGTGCCCCAACATCAGGGCGGGCGGCATCACCTTCGGGTGCAGCCTGCGCGGCCTGACCGACGTCGTGTCCGCCGTGCGCCGGGCGACGCCGCTGCCGGTCATCCCGAAGCTGACGCCCAACGTCACGGACGTCGCCTCGTTCGCGCGGGCCGCCGAGGAGGCCGGCGCCGACGCCGTCTCGCTGGTCAACACCTTCCTCGCCATGGCGATCGACATCGAGACGCGGCGCCCGCGCCTGTCGAACGTGGTGGGCGGACTGAGCGGCCCCGCGATACGTCCGATCGCGGTGCGCATGGTGTACGAGTGCCGTCAGGCGATCGGCATTCCCATCATGGGCATGGGCGGCGTCATGACGGCCGACGACGTCGTGGAGTTCCTCATCGCCGGCGCCGACGCCGTGCAGGTGGGCACCGCGAACTTCGTCGACCCGTTCGTGTGGCCCAAGCTGCTCGACGGACTGACCGCCTATCTCACGCGGCACGGCCACCGCGCGGTGAGCGACATCGTCGGCGCCATCGACCTGCCCCCGCCCGAGATGATCCGCCTCACCCTGCTGACCCGCGGCGGGTGCCGGCTCTGCGACGAGATGAAGGAGGTCGTCCGACAGGTGCAGCGCTCTCACCGCCTGTCGCTGACCGAGGTCGACATCTCCACGGAGCCGGCGCTCGAACGCCGGTGGGGCACGGAGATCCCGGTACTGTTCGATGGCGGGCGGGTCATCGCCCGCCATCGAACGACGGTGCACGAGCTGGCCGCAGCCGTGTCGCGAGCTACTTCGCCGTCACGGTGAAGTGACCGCGACGGTTCTCCTGCCAGCAGCCCTCGGTCGCCTCGTTGCAGAACGGCGACTCCTCGCCGCGGCTGACCGTCGCTATCCGGCTCGCGTCGATGCCGAGGCCGACGAGGTAGTCGCGCACGGCCGCCGCCCGCTCCTCGCCCAGCGACAGGTTGTACTCGTTGGTACCCCGCTCGTCGCAGTGGCCGGCCACGCGGATCCGCGTTGACGTCCAGCGGTTCATCCAGTTCGCGTTCGCCTGCAGGGCCGTGCGGGCGTCCGGCCGGATCTCCGACTGGTCGTAGTCGAAGAAGACCGCGCCGAGCGGCATCTGGGCGTTGAGCTCCTCCAGCGACATGGCCGCGAACAGCTCCTCCTCGGTCGGCGGAGGCGGCGGAGGCGGTGGAGGCGGTGGAGGTGGAGGCGGAGGCGGAGGCGGAGGCTCCGGGGCCGGCGGAGGCGGAGGCGGCTCAGGTGGCGGGTTGCTTGCGCAGGAGGCAGCGCCAAGCCCGACAGTGGCACAGATGCTCACAGCCAGCAGCAGTCGCCATGGGGATTTCATAATCCTCTCCTGATAACAGATTCGAAAACGGTCAGACCTGACGCCGCGGTGCGCACCGAGGTCGCCCCGGGCTACACGGCAGCGCGGTAACCTTACCGATTCCGCCGATGCCTGTCAATTGCGGGCGTCGACATCCTCCCCTTCGGCGACGTCGAGCTCGACCGGGCCGATCCGGACCACCTCGAGGTTGGCGCCGCACTGGGGGCAACTGAGCAGGTCGCCCCGGTCGACATCGAACTCGTCGACGTCCATCTCCGCCTCGCAGGCCGCGCAGGTCGCCATGACAGCACCGAGCGTGCAGAATTATATGATGGGTTGCCTTGACGCCGAAGACCGTGGTGGTTGCGATTGACGCGCCGGACGTCGTGGACCGCTTCTCCGCGGCGCTCGGCGGCGCGGGGCATCGCGTCGTCGGCGCGGGCTGCGCCCGGGAGCTGCTCGGCGCCGTCGAAGCGCCCGCCGCGGGGGTCGACCTGATCGTCCTCGACGTCGGGCTCGAGAGCGACCCGCCGCGGATCGTCGAACGCCTCAGGCAGGTGGCGCCCGCCATCCCCATCATCGCCTTCAGCCGCTCGATCCGCGGCGCGCGCGACGTGCGCGAGCTGGCCGGGCTCGGCGTCGAGCGCTACGTCGACGAGCACGTCGCCGCCGAGCGCATCCTGCCGGCGCTCGCTCCCCTGCTGTCTCCCAACAGCTTCGACCGGCGCACGAGCCGGCGGCGGACGCTCGGCATTCCGGCGGCGCTCAGGTGCGGCGACGCCATCGTCCCGGTCTTCACGCTCAACATCGGCAGCGGCGGCATGGCCGTACGCGCCATGACCGCGCTGACGGCCGGCGCCAGGGTGACCGTCCGCTTCCGGCTCCCGCGCCCCGCGCGGGACATCGAGGTAGCGGCCCGCGTGGTGTGGAGCGATCGGCAGTCGGCGCTCGGCCTGCAGTTCGAGGACGTCGACACGGCCGATCAGGCAGCCATCGACGAGTTCGTCGACCAGCGCGAGCACCTCCCCGGCGGGACGGCGGCCGGTTGACGCCGGGCGCCACCGTTCTGTATTACGATTCTGGGTCTTGTGTTGCGATCGAGGCTGGTTCGCCGACCAATTCCGTATTTTCACGTCTAAGATCTCCGGGGAGCCTCCCCGGCGGGCCGCGCCGCGGCCCTCGGCATCTACCTTGCAAGGAGCAGCTTCGTGATCGAGGTGCAGCATGTCACGAAACGTTATGGGCCGGTGACCGCCGTCAACGACGTCAGCTTCCGCGTCGATTCCGGGCAGATCCTCGGATTCCTGGGTCCCAACGGCGCGGGCAAGACCACCACGATGCGGATTCTGACCGGCTGCATCCCCGCCACCGAGGGCACGGCGATCGTCGCGGGCTACGACGTCTTCGAGCAGCCGGTCGAAGCCAAGCGCCGGACAGGGTACCTGCCCGAAACGCCGCCGCTGTATCCCGACATGACCGTGCGCGAGTACCTGACGTTCGCGGCGCGGATCAACGGCATCGGGTCCGCGGAGCGGCGCGAGCGGGTCGCGGGCGCCATGGCGCGCACCAGCGTCGACGACATGGCCGACCGCCACTGCGGCAAGCTCTCGAAGGGCTACCGCCAGCGCGTGGGGCTGGCGCAGGCGATACTGCACAACCCGGACGTCCTGATCCTCGACGAGCCGACGGCCGGCCTGGATCCCAAGCAGATCATCGAGACGCGCGAGCTCATCAAGGATCTGGCGGGCGACCACACCATCATCCTGAGCACCCACATCCTGCCGGAGGTGGCGCAGACCTGCCAGAGCGTCATCATCATCAACAAGGGCCAAGTCGTCGCCGTGGACACGCCGGCCAATCTGACCGAGCGCCTGGGCGGGGCGGAGACGATCCGCCTGGAGGTCGATCCGCTGGGAGCGGATCCCGAGCCGGCCTTGGCGGCGGTGCCCGGGGTGACCGGCGTGACGGTCGCCGAGGCGGCGAACGGGTCGTGCGTCCTGGACGTGCAGAGCGAGCGCGGCACCGACGTCCGGCGCGAGCTCGCGCGAACCGTCGTCTCGAGCGGCTGGGGTCTGCTCGAGCTCAGCCCGCTGCGGGTGAGCCTGGAGGACGTGTTCCTGCAACTGACGACGTCGGAGGAGCCGAAGGACGAAGGCGCCGACGCGGCGCCGGAGCCGGAAGCGGCGACAGGGCCGGAGGCGGAGACGGAGCCCGCGGACACGACGGAGGACCGGACATGAGCAACATCCTCGCGATTGCCCAGAAGGAGCTGCGGCAGTACTTCGTCTCGCCGATGGCGTACGCCCTGATCGGCCTGTTCGCGATCATCTACGGGTGGTTCTTCATCGTCAGCCTGAACTTCATCGTGCGCGTGAGCATGCAGGCCGGCATGGGCATGGGCGGGCCGCAGACGGTCAACATCAACGAGTACATGATGCGGCCCCTGCTCGGCAACACGGCCGTGGTCATGCTGCTCGTCCTCCCGATGCTGACGAGCCGCAGCTACGCGGAGGAGAAGCGCTCGGGCACGATCGAGCTGCTGCTGTCGTCGCCGTTGACGGAGCTGCAGATCATCCTGGGCAAGTTTCTCGGCGCGCTGGCGCTGTTCACCGCCATGCTGGGCGTCACGCTCGTCCACGTCGCCGTGCTCTTCATCTACGGCGAGCCGGAGCTCGCCCCGATCCTGAGCGGCTACCTGGGGCTCTGGCTGATGGGCGCCTCGTTCATCTCGGTCGGGCTGCTGATCTCGAGCGCGTCCAGGAACCAGATGGTCGCGGGCGTGGTGACGTTCGGCGTCCTGCTGATGTTCTGGGTCATCAGTTGGATGGGCGAGCCCGAGAGCGGCTCCACCACGTCCGCCGTGCTGGCCTACCTGTCGATCCTCGACCACTTCGAGGACTTCTCGAAGGGCGTGATCGACACCAAGCATCTCGCGTACTACATCAGCTTCATCACATTCGGACTCTTCCTCACCGTCAAGTCGGTGGACAGCGAGCGGTGGCGGGGGTAGCGGACTCATGGTGCAGAAAGTCCTCGGAGCTCTGGGCTGGGTCGGCGTCGCGGTCGTCGTGGCCGGCATGGTGGCGCGGTTCGTCGTGCCGGAACGTCAGGAGCTGTGGTGGTGGGCGCTGGTTGTCGGCGTGGCGCTCATCGTCGTCTACGGCCTCGGGCAGTGGCGCAGCGTCGCCGAGCTGTTCGAGCGGCGGCAGGCGCGCTACGGCACCCTCGCCACGTCCGGCGTCCTGCTCGGCGTGGCCATCCTGGTGGGCGCCAACTACGTGCTCGCGCGCCAGAACAAGCGCTGGGACCTGACCGCCGCGCAGCAGTACTCGCTCTCCGACCAGACGGTGCGCATCCTGGAATCGCTCGAGTCGCCGATCCGCGTGATGGTGTTCGCCCAGGAGTTCGACTTCCCCCGCTACCGCGATCGGCTGGCCGAGTACGAGTACACGTCGAGCCAGGTGTCGCTCGAGTTCGTCGACGTCGACCGCAACCCGGGCCTGGCCCGGCAGTACGAGGTCCAGTCGTACGGCACCGTCGTCTTCGACTACGACGGCCGCGTCGAGCGGGTGGTCTCCGACCAGGAGCAGGAGCTGACCAACGCGCTGATCAAGGCGGTGGAGGGCGAGGAGCGCCGGGCGTACTTCCTGCAGGGGCACGGCGAGCGGCTGCCGACGGGCACCGAGCGCGACGGCTACAGCGCGCTGGCCGACGCGCTGCGGCTCGACAACCTCTCGGTCGAGACCGTCATCCTGTCCCAGGCCGGCGAGGTCCCGGCCGACGCGGCCGTCCTGGTGGTGGCGGGTCCGGCCACGGATCTGCTGCCGGCCGAGGTCGATCTGCTGCGCGCCTACCTCGAGGGCGGCGGGAAGATGCTCTTCCTGATCGATCCGCCGGAGTCGCCCGACGCCCCCGACCGCGACAACCTGCTCGGCCTGATCGCGGAGTGGGGCATCGAGGTGGGCCGCGACATGGTGGTCGACGTCAGCGGCGTCGGTCAGCTCCTGGGGACGGACGCCACCGTGCCGGTCGCGGCGTCGTACCCCCCGCACCCCATCACGGATCGGTTCGCCCTGCTGACGGCGTTCCCGCTCGCCCGCTCGGTCCGGCCGGCGGCCGGCGGAGCCGGCGACCGCGTCGCGACGTCGTTCGTGGAGACCTCGCCGCGGAGCTGGGCCGAGAGCAACCTCGACCTGACGACCGGCGAGGTGACGATGGAGGCGGAGACGGGCGACGTTCCCGGACCGATCTCGATTGCCGCGGCCGTCGCGGTCGAGGTCGAGGCGCCGCCGGACGGCGGCGCGGACGAGGCGGTCGAGGGCGGCGGCGGCGAGGCGGGCGCGGCGGCCGATGACGGCGAGGGCGCCGCGGATGGGGACGAGGGTCCGGCCGAGGCGCGCGTGGCGGTCTTCGGCGACTCGGACTTCGCCGCCAACGGCTCGCTCGGCATTCAGGGCAACCGCGACCTGCTGCTCAACGCGGTGAACTGGCTCACGGAGCAGGAGAACCTGATCTCGATCCGCCCGCGCGAGCCGGAGGATCGCCGCATCACGCTGACGGCGGACCAGCAGTTCCGCATCCAGGTGGCCTCGCTGTTCCTGATTCCGGGCCTGATTTTCGGCACCGGCGTGTACACCTGGTGGCGGAGACGATAGGTATGCGCGGCCTGCGATCGACGCTCGTGCTGCTGGTGGTGGCCCTCGGCCTGGGCGGGTACATCTTCTTCTTCGAACGCCACCGTCCCCCGGCTTCCGCACCCGAGCCGAACGAGCAGCTCTTCGACTTCGAGGCGGACGACGTCGCCGAGCTGCGGGTGGACGCGGGCGGGGACGCCGTCACCGAGCTGCGGCGCACGGACGGCGCGTGGCAGGTGGTTGCGCCGGTGCAGGTGGCCGCCGACGACAGCGCCACGTCGTCGATAGCGTCCACGCTGGCGTCGCTGGAGGTGCAGCGCGTCGTGGAGGAGGGCCCGGTCGACCTGGAGCCGTTCGGCCTCGCCGAGCCGGCACTCGACATCGGCTTCACGCTGGCCGGCGCCGAGGCGCCGCGGCGCCTCCTGATCGGCGAGCAGACGCCGACCGGGGCCGACCGCTACGCGAAGCTCGGCGACAGCGATCGCGTTTTCCTCGTCGCCGGCTATCTGAACAGCACGTTCGACAAGTCGACGTTCGACCTGCGGGACAAGACCGTGCTCGATTTCGAGCGCGGCGATCTGGACGGGCTCGAAATCACGGCCGGGGACCGCGTCATTCGCTTCGCCCAGGACGGCGACGACTGGCAGATCGTCGAGCCGCTCGCGGCGGGCGCCGACTTCAGCACGGTCGAAGGGCTGATCGGCTCGCTGAGCAACGGCCGCATGCGCTCGGTGGAGAGCGAGACCGCCGACGGGCTCGAGTCGTTCGGCCTGGCCGAGGCGGCCCTCTCCGTGGCGCTTAGCGCGGGCAGCGCCAGCGCGACGCTGCACGTGGGCAACGAGACGCCGGACGGCGCACGGTATGCCCGGGACGCGTCGCGGCCGCTCGTCTTCACGATCGACGCGTCGCTCGCGACCAGCCTCGAGCGGGAGGCGGCCGAGTACCGCCGCAAGGGACTGTTCGCGTTCCGCTCGTTCAACGCGACCCGGCTGGAGGTGGAGCGCCCGGACGGCACGGTCGTCTTCGAGAAGGTCGAGGCCGAGGCGGACGACGAGGAGGACGCCTGGCACCGCACCGAGCCGGGCTCCGCCGAGGTGCCGCGCGCCGACATGGACAGTCTGCTGTCGCAGGTGTCGGTGCTGCGGGCCGAGTCGTTCGTGGCCTCCCGCGCCGAGGCCGGGCTGGGGCCGGAGCAGGTGGCGGCGACCATCCGGGCGCGGTTCGGCGAGGACGGCGCCGAGGAGCAGGTGACCGTCTGGCGCTCCGGGGAGGACACGTACGCCGTGCGCGGCGACGAGAGCGGGGCCGGCCAAATCGACAGCCAGGCCTTCGACGCCGCGCTCGACGCCCTCGAGGCGCTGCAGGAAAGCTGAGCTCAGATGGGGCTGCGCCCCAAGCCCCCGGCGTCCGCTCAGGGCGCAGGCTGCCCGTCGGCGGGGCGGAGGGGGTCCGGGACGCCGGCCTCCTCGAAGCCGAGCGCCCGCAGCCGGCAACTGTCGCAGCGGCCGCACGGGCGTCCGCCGGGAGCCGGGCTGTAGCAACTGTGCGTCAGCCCGTAGTCGAGCCCCAGCGCGACGCCCCGGCGGATGATGTCGGCCTTGCCTAGCGCGATCAACGGCGCGTGCACCCGGAACGACGCCCCCTCGACACCGGCCCGGGTCGCCAGCGCGGCCAGCCGCTCGAACGCCGCGATGTACTCCGGCCGGCAGTCCGGATAGCCGGAGTAGTCCACCGCGTTCACGCCGACGAACAGATCGCGGGCGTCGAGCACCTCGGCCCAGCCCAGCGCCAGCGCCAGCAGCACCGTGTTGCGCGCCGGCACGTACGTGACGGGAATCCCCGGGGCGCCGGGCGGCCGGTCGAGCGGCACCGGCAGGCTCCCGGTGAGCGCGGACCCCCCGATTGACGCCAGATCGACGCCCAGCTCGAGGTGCTCCCGGATGCCGAGCGCGCGCGCGACGCGCCGGGCGGCGGCCAGCTCGTCGTCGTGCACCTGACCGTAGCGCACGGTCAGGGCATGCAGCCGGAAGCCCTCCCCGGCCGCGATCGCGGCGGTGGTGTACGAGTCGAGGCCGCCGCTCAGCAGCACGACGGCCTTGCGGACGCCGGTCATGGCAGACCTGGCACCCGGCTCACACGCCGCGGGCGTCGTCGCCCCACACGTACTTGTGGAGCTGCACCTGGAGCCGCACCGGGAGCCGGTCGGCGAGCGACCAGGCGGCCAGTTGCCGCGGGTCCATGACCCGGTGCACGGGCGACAGCAGCACGGCGGCGCAGCGGCGCTCCAGCCCATGCCGGCGCAGGACGTCGCGCGCGAACTCGTAGTCGGCACGGTCGCGGATCACGAACTTCACCTCGTCGTGCCCCGCGAGGCGCTCCAGGTTGCCCCACGCGTTGCGCCCGGCCTCGCCGCTGCCGGGACACTTGACGTCCAGGACCTTGACGACCGCGGCGGGCACGTCCGAGATGTCGATCTGGCCGCCCGTCTCGAGCAGCACCGTCTTGCCCGCCCCGAGCAGCCGGTTCATCAACGGATAGACGTCGGGCTGCAGCAGCGGCTCGCCGCCCGTGATCTCCACCAGCGGACAGTCGTAGGCCTCCACGGCGCCCACCACCTCGTCGACCGCGATCGAGCGCCCCTCGTCGAAGGCGTAGGCCGTGTCGCACCACGCGCAGCGCAGGTTGCAGCCGGTCAGGCGCACGAACACGCAGGGCCGGCCCGCGTAGCTGGACTCGCCCTGAATCGAATGGAAGATCTCGTTGACCGTCAGCATCGGGCCCGGGTGCGGCGGATCGACCCATTCTAGACGATGGCGGCCGGCGCATCCGGAGCCTCACGAGCGGCTGTCCTGCGAGCCGCCCGCCGTGCGGCCGACGCGCGTCACGCCGATGCGCGGACACAACCGGCGCACCTCGCACGCGTCGCACAGCGGATAGACGGGGCGGCAGACGTGCTGGCCCCAGCTCACCAGATACAGGTTGATCGACGCCCACCACTTGCGGGGCGCGGCGGCATACAACGCCTCCTCGGTCTGCTCGGGCGTCCGCGTCCGCACCCAGCCGAGGCGGTTCGCGATGCGGTGCACGTGGGTATCGACGCAGATGTTGTCGGCGCTGCTGTGCGCGACGATGAGCACCAGGTTGGCCGTCTTGCGGCCGACGCCCGGCAGCGACAGCAGCTCCTTCATGGTGGTGGGCACCCGGCCGCCGAAGCGCTCGAGGAGCTGGCGGCAGGTATCGAGAACGTGCCGCGCCTTGTTGCGGTAGAAGCTGGCCGGGTAGATCAGCTCCTCGATCTCGCGCGCCGCGAGACGCAGCATGGCGGCCGGCGTGGCCGCTCGGGCGAAGAGGCGCTGCGACGCCGCGAACGTCACCGCGTCCTTCGTTTGCGCGGACAGCATGGTGGCGATCAGGACCTGAAAGGGATCGCCCTTCTGCTCCTCCGCGATCTTCTCGACGGCCGGGTCCTCCATGCGCGCGATCGCGCGCCGCAGGCGGCGCATGACGCCGTCGACGGAGGCGCCGCCCGGCGGCGGGGCGGAAGACGACCGGGCCATGCGCTCACACCTCCCGGGCGCTGACCGGCGTGAGCGGCGGGCCGCCGCCCAGGACCGCGAGGGCGTTGGCCACCGCCAGCTCCGCCATGGCCGCGCGCGTCTCGCGGGTCCCGCTGCCGAGATGGGGTGCGAGCACGACGTTCTCCAGCGCCAGCAGGCCCTGCGCGACCGCCGGCTCGCGCTCGTGGACGTCGAGCGCCGCGCCCGCGATGAGCCGCTCCTCGAGCGCCCACACGAGGGCAGCCTCGTCCACCACGGCGCCGCGGGCGGTGTTAATCAGCAGGGCCGTCCGCTTCATGCGGGTCAGGGCGCGCCGGTCGACGAGATGCCGCGTGCCCGCGCTGAGCGGCACGTGCAGCGAGACGACATCGGAAGTGACCAGCAGCTCGTCGAGCAGGACGCGGCGCCAGTCGCCGGCGGCGGGGTCCGCCCCGCGGCGGGCGCCCGCCGGCTGCTCGCGGCCCGCCGCCACCACGCGCATCCCGAAGGCGGCGGCGCGCTCGGCCACCGCCCGGCCGATGCGGCCGGGTCCGACGACGCCGAGCTGCTTCCCGCGCAGCTCCGTGCCGAGCATGAAGTCGAGCGTCCAGCCCTGCCAGCGCCCGGCGCGAATCAGGCGGTCGCCCTCGGCGATGCGGCGGCTGACCGCCAGAATCAACCCCCAGGTGAGCTCCGCCACCGCGGCCGTCAGCACGTCGGGCGTGTTCGTGACGACGATGCCGCGCGACTCGGCGCAGGCCACGTCGATGTGGTCGTAGCCCACGCCCACGTTGGCGACGACGCGCAGGTCGGGCGCCGCCTCGAGGAGGGAGCGATCGATGGTGTCCTGGAACAGGCAGACGAGGCCCGCCTTGCCCTGCAGGCGCCCGCGCAGCTCCGCGGGCGGCAGCGGGTCGCGGCCGGCGTGCAGATCGACCGTGCAGCCCGACGCGAGCTGCGCCATGGCCGACGCGGGCAGGCGCTGGGTGACGAGCACCGCCGGTTTCACGTCAGGAGCCTGTCTCGATGGCGTCGACGATGCCGACGACGGCCGCGTCCACCGGCGCCGCGCGCCGGCCGAGCGCCGCGCCCGCCGCCCGTCCCTCGAGCAGCAGCAGCACCGTGTCGCCCACCCCGGCCTGCGCGGCATCGACCGCCAGGGTCACGGGGCCCGACGGGACGCCGCCGGCCGTCGTGGGCTCGACGAGCAGCAGCTTGGCGCCGTCCAGCCGGGCGTTCTTGCGCGTCGCGACGACGGTGCCGACGACCCGCCCGAGCCGCATCAGGCCTGCTTCTCGTCCGCCGCGCGCCCGCCGCCGGCCCCGGCCGACCAGTGATCCACGCTGCCGACGACGGCGGCGTCGGTCGGTACCTGCCGCGGCAGGAAGGGGAACGAAGCTTCCCGGCCGCGGACGAAGAAGACCGTCTCGCCCACGCCGGCGCCGACTGCGTCGACGCCGACCAGGCTTCGCCCGGACGGGCGGCCGTCGGGAGCCAGCGGCTGGATCAGCAGCAGCTTGAGGCCCCGCAGGTTGTCGTCCTTGCGCGTGGCGACGACCGTGCCCACGATGCGGGCGAGCTGCACGCCTCAACTCTCCTGCAGCTCGATCGTGTCGACGATGCCCACCACCGCGGCATCGACCGGCGTGTCCTGCAGCGCGGCGGCCATCCGCGCCGAGCTGCCGCCGACGATGAGCACGGTCTCGCCGAACCCGGCGTCCACCGTGTCCACCGCCACCAGGTGGCTCCCCTGCTCGTTGCCCCGGGCATCGATCGGCTGCGCCACCAGCAGCTTGCTGCTGACCAGCCGCGCATCCTTCTGCGTCGCGACGACCGTGCCGACGATCCGGGCCAGAATCATGCGCGCGTGCGGCGGCGTCCTGTCGCCTACGCCCCCGCCCTGCCGATCGGCAGGGCGTCTTCCAGGTTGGCGTGCGGCCTGGGAATGACATGCACGGCCACCAGCTCGCCGACCCGCCGGGCCGCCGCCGCCCCGGCGTCGGTCGCGGCCTTGACGGCTGCCACGTCTCCGCGCACGATGGCGGTGACGTAGCCGGCTCCGATCTTCTCCCACCCGACGAGCGTCACCTTGGCGGCCTTGACCATGGCGTCGGCCGCTTCGATCATCGCGACCAGACCCTTGGTCTCCACCATTCCCAACGCCTCACCCATGGCTTCCTCCACGCGTCCCCCGCCGCCGGCGCGCCGCACGCGGGGCGGCCCGCGGACCGCCCCGCATCAGCGCAACTGCTTCACGGCATCCTCGATGAGGGCCGCGAGCTCGCGGTATGTTAATCGAATTTCGTCGTCCCCACCCGCCGCGGGCCGCGCACCGGAATCCCCGTTGCCGGCGACCAGCCGCTGGCCCGGGGCGGACGGCGCCTGCAGCACCTGGCAGTCCTCGCCGCCCGCCTGCCCGTCGCCCGGCTCCGGGCAGATCGGCGCGGGCGCCGCGATGCCGTAAGTGCCGCGCAGCGCCTGCAGCCGCTGCACCTCCTCGCGGGAGAGCAGCCGCTCCCGCCCGAGCTGCCTGGCGACCAGGCTGATGCGGGCGAAGTGCTCGATGGTCTCCATCTTGTAGTAGGCGGCAAGCAGCTCGCCGGCCACCGTCAGGGCGCCGTGGTTGGCCAGCAGCAGGCCGTCGTGCACCTTGATGTGCTCCTGCACGGCGTCGGCCAGCTCCTGCGTGGACGGCGTCCCGTAGTCGGCAATCGGGATGCTGCCCAGGGTCGTCACCACCTCCGCGAGCACCGCCCGGTCCAGCGCGATCCCCGCCACGGCAAAGCCCGTGGCGGTGGGCGGATGGGCATGCACCACGGCCGCTACCTGCGGGCGGTTGCGGTAGACGGCCAGATGCATCGGCAGCTCCGACGACGGGTCGCGGTGACCGGCCACCCTGTTCCCGTCCAGGTCGGTGATCACCAGCATGTCGGGGGTCATGAAGCCCTTCGAGACACCCTTGGGCGTCGTCAGCAGCCGATCGTCGTCGAGCCGCACGCTGATGTTCCCGTCGTTGGACGCCACGTAGGCGCGCGCGTGCAGCCGCCGGCCGATCTCGACGATGTCGGCCCGCAGTTGCTCCTCGCGATTCATGGCGCCCTCGTCACGACCGGCTCAGGCCCGCCGGCCGAATTTCCGCCGGCAGTCTTCCGAGCAGAAGTAGTGCGTCTTGCCGCGGGCATGCACCTCCAGCGCGCGGGATTGCTGGATGTACGTGCCGCAGACGGGATCGCGCACGAGCTGCACGCTCCGGGGACGCCGCACCTGCCGCGGCCCCGACGCGCCGGCGAGGATGCTGGCGACGAGGCCCCAGATCAGTCGGATGATGAGGGCCGCGATCAGCAGCCGGACGAGCCAGCCCCCCAGCATCGCGGTCGGCCCTCCTCCTCACGGGAGGCCGGCGGCCGGCGCCGACTCGTGCGCCGCGCCCACGCGGTCCAGGAGCTCGCGGGCGTCCAGCGCCTCGCGGCTGTCGGGCGCGGCGGCGATCACCTGCTCCCAGGCGGCCAGCGCCCCCTCCAGGTCCCGGAAGCCCAGCGCCCGCACGATGCCGAGATTCAGCAGCGTGCGCGGATGGGCCGGATCGATCTCGAGCGAGCGCTCGAACGTCTCGATTGCCCGCGAGGTATCGCCGGCATGGAACCAGCTCATGGCGAGGCTCGTGCTGGCGTCGACGTACGCGGGATCCACCGCCATCGCCTCCTCGTACCAGGAGATGGCCGTCTCGAACTGCCGCGCATCGAAGTACAGGTCCCCGAGCGACGCCCGCACCGCGGCGTCGTCCGGCGCCGCCTGAGCCGCGGCCTCGAGCTCCGCGGCGCGCTCCGCGTCCACCTCGAGCACCTCGGTCTCCGGCGCCGCCTCGGCCGCGGCGGCCGGCTCGGGCGGCGGCGGAGCGGGAACGGGCCGCTCGCTCCAGATGATCCACCCCATGACCGAGAGGGAGCAGGCGGCCGCGACGCCGAGCACCAGCAACTCGCGTGCAGTCATTGCACGAAATGATATCCGCTGGCGTACTGCCTGCGAAACGGCATTGCGCGCTTTCCTGCCGGGGCACCGGGTAGGCCCCGATGATGCAGGAGCGCACTCGAGGTCCGCTCCGGCCAGCGGCGGCGAAACCGAGTCCACAGGCGAGGCCGGGCGTGGCGCAGTTCGCGCCCGGTCGAGAGATCTGGACTCGGATCGTATGCGTCAATCTGAATCATTACAGGCATCACTATGATGTAACGTAGAAAGTACTGGTCGGGAGGAGGGCGCTTGTGACGCAAGAAACCGTCGCGCGTGAAGCCGTGGGGCGGGTTGCGGGAGGTCTGCTGGGCATCGACGTCGAGGCCGCTGCCCTCGTCGATCGTTCTGCCTTCATCGAGGCGGTCCGAGCCGGATTGCCCGGTCAGATCGTGAAGCAGACCGTGGCTGTCGTCGGATACCGGGAACTCGTCGTGCGGCTGGTCGGAACGACATCCGCCAATCTCCACCGGGTCTATCGCCGCAAGGCCCTCGCTCAGGCGCAGTCGGAGGCACTGCTCGATACGCTGCGGGTCTTCGATCGCGCCGAGCGGGCATTCGCCGGTCTCGTTTTGGCCCGCGAGTGGCTGGAGACGGCGCTTCCCGCGCTCGGAGGCCAACGACCGATCGATCTCTGCGACACGTTCGAGGGGCGTGGCTTGGTACAGGACGCGATCCGGCGCATCGAACACGGCGAGTTTCCCTGATGCGCCTGTACCGGATCTGTCATGCCGACCATCTCGAGAACTATCAGGGACCTGGGGCGAGCTACCAGGACGGTGGAACGAGCCCGGTATTCCCGTACTCTACTTCGCCGAGGCGGCGAGCGTCGCGATGCTGGAGATGGCAAACTACCTGCCGTCGCCCCGCCTGGTGCCTCCAACCTATCGCCTGGGCGTCTACGATGTCGCCGGGAACCTGCCTACGGAGCGCTGGACCGCAGCCGACCTGCCGGCCGGCTGGGACGGATTTCCGTGGCCGCCATCCACGCAGCGGATGGGCTCGGACTGGCTGAGGCAGCGGCGTGTATCCCTGCTCGTGGTCCCGAGCGCCGCTGTGCCCAGCGGGATCGAGAACATCGTTCTCGCCAACCCGGCCCTTCTCGACGGGGGGTCGATTCGACTGAGCGCCGTGCACGCACGCCTCTATGACCGGCGGACGTTCGGGCGCCCGGGCCCAGCGCCGTGACGGCCGGCCTGCACGTAGCCGATCTCCGACTCGACGGCCGCGGCGGACCAACTCGCTCCGCCTGTTGACCTCCGGCCGCCGCGGCTACGCAGCCAGCAACGCCAGCATCTCGCGCACCGCGCGCTCCAGGCCGACCAGCACGGCGCGGGCGACGATGCTGTGGCCGATGTTCAGCTCCTCGATGCCGGCAATTGCCGCGATCGGGCCCACGTTGCGGTACGTCAGCCCGTGCCCCGCCAGCACCTCCAGGCCCTGCTCGGCCGCCGCGGCGGCCGCCCGGGCCACCCGCTCGCGCTCGGCCCCGCGCCCGTCCTCCGCCGCGTCGGCGTACGGGCCGGTATTGATCTCGACGGCCTGGGCGCCGACCTGCGCCGCCCGCTCGATCTGGGAGACGTCGGTGTCGATGAACAGGCTCGTCCGGATGCCGGCGCCGCGCAGGCTCCCGATGGCGTGCTCCAGCACGCCGGCATGCGCTACGACGTCGAGGCCGCCGGTGGTGGTCAGCTCCTCCGGCTGCTCCGGCACGAGCGTCACCTGGTCCGGCTTCACGCGCGCCGCGATGTCGATCATCTCGGCCGTCGCGGCCATCTCGACGTTCAGCTTCGTGGCGACCACCTGCCGCAGCAGCTCCAGATCGCGCTCCTGGATGTGGCGGCGGTCGCCGCGCAGGTGCACGGTGATGCCGTGCGCCCCGGCCAGCTCCGCGAGCAGCGCGGCCGTGACCGGCTCGGGCTCGGGCGCCATGCGGGCCTGGCGGACCGTGGCGACGTGATCGATGTTGACGCCCAGACGCATGCGCTCAGCCTAGCAACTCCCGGGCCCGGCCGGCGAGGCCGTCCGCCAGCCGCCGCACGAGCGCGGCGTCGCGGCCCTCGATCATCACCCGCAGGAGCGGCTCCGTGCCGGAGTAGCGGATGAGCACGCGGCCCTCGCTCCCCAGCACCCGCCGCGCCTCCTCCACGGCCGCCGTCAGCCGCGGCTCGGACGCCAGATCGGGCTTCGAGCGCACCGGCACGTTGACGAGCACCTGCGGGCAGGCCTCCAGGCCGCGCCGCAGCTCGGCCAGCTCCAGCCCCGTTGCGGCGATTACCTCGATGACCGACAGGGCGGTCAGCAGCCCGTCGCCGGTCGGCAGCAGGTCGGAGAAGATCAGATGCCCCGACTGCTCGCCGCCGAGCGCCACGCCGCGCTCGACCATGGCCTCGCGCACCTGGCGGTCGCCCACGGCGCAACGGTGCAGCGTCACCCCGGCCCCGCGCAGGGCGATCTCGAGGCCGATGTTGCTCATGACGGTGGCCACCACCGCGTTGCCCGGAAGCCGGCCCTGCCCGCGCAGGAAGCGGGCGCAGATGAACAGCATGGCGTCGCCGTCGACGAGCTCGCCGCGGTGATCGACCATGATGACGCGGTCGCCGTCGCCGTCGAATGCGAGCCCGAGGCGACACCTCTGCGCCCGCACGGCACGCTGCAGGCCCTCCGGGTGCGTGGAGCCGCAGCTCCGATTGATGTTGCCGCCGTCCGGGTTGGCGTTCAACGCGACGACGTCGAAGCCCAGCTCCCGCAGCACGCGGGGCGCGACGCGGGACATCGCGCCGTGGGCGCAGTCGACGGCGATGCGGAACGGAGCAGCCGGCGCCGAGCCCGCCAGCACGCCCGCCGCATGCTCGCGATAGGCGTCCGACAGATCCCGCACCTCGACCTGCGGGCGGGCCGCCGCGGCCACGGTCCACGAGTCGTCGGCGACCCGCGCTTCGATCTCGGCCTCCGTTGCCGGCGAGGCCTTCTCTCCGCGGGCGGTCAGCACCTTGATCCCGTTGTCCGGACACGGGTTGTGCGACGCGGACACGACCAGGGCCCCGTCGAAGCCGCCCGCCGGCACCAGCAGGGCGGCCGCCGGTGTCGGCAGCACGCCGGCGCTCACCAGCGTCCCGCGCTGATGAGCGACGCCTCGAGCGAGCTCCTGCTCGATCCACGACCCCGACTGCCGCGTGTCGCGGGCGGCCAGGAGCGACGCGCGGCCGTTGCCCAGCGCACGCGCCACCGCCGCCCCCAGGCGGGCCAGCGTCCTGGCATCGAGCGGGGGGCGGCCCGGCTCGCCGCGGACGCCGTCAGTGCCGAACAGCGCGGGCATCGCCGGCCTCCGCCTCCAGGGTCACGGTGATCGCGGCCGGCACGATGCGCGTCACCTCGACGCCGGACGGCGTGCGGACCCGGTCGGGAGCCATCTCGATCTCGCGCCGGCCCGCCTGGGCCGCGCTCAGATCGAGCACCGCCGCGACGTCGCCGGCCGCGAGGCCGCCGATGATGACGCCGGAACCGCGCACGCGGACGCGCACGGTATCCGGGGGATCTCCGGCAATCTCCAGCCCGGCCGGCACGTTCTCGAACTCGACGGGTACCTCGAGCCCGCGCTCGACGACGCGATCGCCGGCCACGTTCATCCACAGCAGCACGGCGATGCCGACCGCCAGCACCTTGAGACTGAAGTTGCGGAAGAGGGAGTGCGCCATCACGGTGCCAGCGTCCGCCGGTCCGCAGGCCGCCCGGCGACGCGCTCGGACTCGAGCAGCAACGTATCGAGCCGGAACCGGAGCTGGTCCGGCCGGACTTCGCTCTCGACCTGCCCGTCGAGCGCCAGCGACAGCTCGCCGGTCTCCTCCGACACGATCACGGCGACGGCGTCGGATTCCTCGGTCAGGCCGATAGCCGCCCGATGGCGCGCGCCGAAGCGGGTGTCGATGCGCGGATTCACCGTCAGCGGCAGGAAGCAGGCGGCCGCCGCAATCCGGTCCTCGCGGATGATCACCGCGCCGTCGTGCAACGGCGACTCCGGCTGGAACACGCTGACCAGCAGATCGTACGTCACGGTCGCGTCGATCGGGATGCCGCTCTCGATGTAGTTGCGCAGGCCCGTTTCCCGCTCGATCGCGATGATCGCGCCGACGCGCCGGCGCGCGAGCCGCGTGGCCGCCACGACGACCTCCTCGATCGTCTCGTCGGTCGCGGTCGGCCGTGTCAGGTAGCGAAAGAACGGCGCCCCGCCCAGGCTGGACAGGGCGCGCCGGATGTCGGCCTGAAACAGGACGATGGCCGCGAAGACGACGTAGCCCAGCAGGTCGCTGACGAGCCAGTGGACGGTGGGCAGGGGAATCAGCTCCGAAGCGTAGTACAGCGCCACGACGAGCACCGCGCCGAACACCATCTGCACGGCCCGGGTCCGGCGGATGAACCGCAGGAAGCCGTAGACCAGGCAGGCGACGACCGCGATGTCGATGAGCGACCGCCAGCCGAGTCGGCCCTGCGGCCACAGGTCCAGGAGTTGGTCGATCATCGCTCAGACGGGGCCTTGCCCCGAACCCCCGGCGTCCGCTTGCGGGGGCCCCGCCGCGCCGCGCCGCTCCCGCCGAGGCGCGCTGTGCGCGCCTTGGGCGGGCTGCTCCCGCTCCGCTCGCATGCGGTCGGCCACGCGCACGACGTGCGTCATCTCGCGCACGCCGTGCACCCGCACGATGTGCGCGCCCAGCAGGACCGCACCGGCCACCGCGGCGGCGGTCCCCCACTCGCGACTGGCGGGCGGGCACGCGCCCAACGCCTCCTGGAGAAACGACTTGCGCGAGGGGCCGACGAGAATCGGCCTGTCGAGCTCCGCCAGGGCGCCGAGCCGCGCGAGCACGGCGAACGTCTGGGCCGGGCGCTTGGCGAAGCCGAGCCCGGGATCGATCACCAACTGTTCGCGCGCGATCCCGGCCGCGGTCGCGCGGCGGATCGCCGCACCCAGCTCGGCGACGACCTCCCGGACGACGTCGTCGTACGCGGCGTGGCGGTACATGTCGCCGGACCGGCCGCGCATGTGCATGAGCACGAGCGGGACTCGGGCCGCCGCGCCGACGGCCGCCAGGTCCGGATCATAGCTCAGCCCGGAGATGTCGTTGATGAGGGCGGCGCCGTGCTCGAGTGCCCGCCGGGCGACCTCGGCCTTGCAGGTGTCGATCGAGACCGGCACCCGCAGCCGCGGCACGAGGCGGCGCAGCACCGGGACGACGCGGCGAATTTCCTCGTCGGCCGGCACCTGCGCGGCGCCGGGCCGGGTCGACTCGCCGCCCACGTCGATGATGTCCGCGCCGTCCGCCTCGAGCCGCAGCGCCGCCGCCACCGCGCGGTCGGGGTCCGGATACGCGCCGCCGTCGGCGAACGAATCCGGGGTCACGTTGATGATCCCCATCACGAGCGTCCGCTCGCCCAGCGCCAGCGTCCGGTCTCCGGGCAGGCGCAGGGTGTAGCGTGCGCGCGGGACCATCACACGTATCCTCCTGGCGGCGCGCCGGCACGCGGCAACGGCCCGCCGGCAGCGGTCGGCTACTCCTGCGGAATCGCCTTGTCGAGCGACGGCACGGGGGGAACTATCGGGGTGGGCTGGCTCTCGGAACGATCCACTTCACCGTCGGAAGGGGTCTCGGGCGAATCGGCCGGCGCCGGAGCCTCGAGCGGCAGGCCCTTGGCGATGCGCCTGACCTGATCGGCGTCGAGCACTTCGCGAATCAGCAGCTCCTCGGCAATCTGCGTGAGCTCCTTCTTGTAGTCGGTCAACGCGGTGCGCGCGCGGTCGTAGTTGCCGGTGACGATCCGCTTGACCTCCTGGTCGATCCGGATGGCGCTGTCCTCGCTGTAATCCTGGTTCTGCGAGATGTCGCGGCCCAGGAAGATCTGCTCCTCCTTCTTGCCGAACGTGAGCGGCCCCATCGCATCGCTCATGCCCCACTCGCAGACCATGCGGCGCGCCATCTCGGTGGCGCGCTCCAGATCGTTGCCGGCGCCGGTCGTGATGTTGCCGTTCGTGAGCTCCTCCGCAATCCGCCCGCCCAGGAGAATCGCAATCTGGTCGTTGAGATAGTCGCGGGAGTAGTTGTGCCGGTCGTCGACGGGAAGCTGCTGCGTGACCCCCAGCGCCATGCCGCGCGGGATGATCGTCACCTTGTGGATGGGATCCGCGTGCGGGAGCAGCACCGTCAGCAGGGCGTGCCCCGCCTCGTGCACCGCGGTCACGTGCTTCTCCTCGTCGCTGATGATCATCGAGCGCCGCTCGGAGCCCATCAGGACCTTGTCCTTCGCGAACTCGAAGTCGTGCATCCGCACGACCTTCTGGTTGTAGCGGGCCGCGTTGAGCGCCGCCTCGTTCACCAGGTTCGCCAGGTCGGCGCCCGAGAAGCCCGAGGTGCCGCGCGCGAGCACGTGCGCGTCCACGTCGTCGGACAACGGAATCTTGCGGGTGTGGACGCCCAGAATCCCCTCGCGCCCCTTGACGTCGGGCCGGTTCACGACGATGCGGCGGTCGAAGCGCCCGGGCCTCAGCAGCGCCGGATCGAGCACGTCCGGACGGTTCGTGGCGGCCACCAGGATGACGCCCTCGTTCGACTCGAAGCCGTCCATCTCGACGAGGAGTTGATTCAGCGTCTGCTCGCGCTCGTCGTGTCCGCCGCCGAGGCCGGCCCCGCGGTGCCGGCCGACCGCGTCGATCTCGTCGATGAAGACGATGCAGGGCGCGTTCTTCTTGCCCTGCTCGAACAGGTCGCGCACGCGCGACGCCCCCACCCCGACGAACATCTCGACGAAGTCCGACCCGCTGATCGAGAAGAACGGCACGTTCGCCTCGCCCGCCACGGCGCGCGCCAGCAGCGTCTTCCCGGTTCCCGGCGGCCCCATCAGCAGCACGCCCTTCGGAATGCGGCCGCCGAGCTTCTGGAACTTCTGCGGCTCCTTCAGGAACTCGATGATCTCCTGCAGCTCCTCCTTCGGCTCCTCCACCCCGGCGACGTCCTTGAACGTCACCTTCTTCTGGGTGTTGGACGAGAGCTTGGCCCGGCTCTTCCCGAACGACAGCGCCTTGTTGCCGCCGTTCTTCATCTGGCGCATGAAGAAGATCCAGAACCCGATGATCAGCAGGAACGGCGCCCACGAGTACAGCAGCGTCGTCCACGGGCTGGCGGCCGCCTCCTTGGCGGTGACCGCCACGTCACGCTCGACGAGCCGGTTGACCAGCCCCTCGTACTGCGGCGGCGCGTAGGTGCGGAAACGGTCGCCCGCCGACAGCGTGCCGGTGATCTCGTTGCCGGTGAGCGTCACGGTCTCGACCTGGCCCGCGTCGACCCAGCGCACGAACTCGCTGAAGCTCACCGAGTTGTCGCCCGCCTGGAACCGCGTGGAGAAATTCCAGATCAGGACCACGAGGACCACGAGGACCATCCAGAAAACGAGACTGCGCAGGGTCGAATTCACCCAGTTTCCCTCAGCTTCCTAGCCTTCAAGATTAGCATGCCTTCGGTGGTCGGCGTGATCCGAAAATCGTCGGCCACGGTGTGACCGACGACCCAGACGATGCCCCTGCCGCGGTCGGCCACGAGCGGTACGCGGTGACGGGTCCCGCGCGCGACCTTGCGGTCCACGAACAGATCCTGGAGCTTCTTGCGGCCCCGCAGCCCGAGCGGCCGCAGCGCGTCGCCCGGCCGCCAGCCGCGCACGACCAGCGGCGGGGACAGGTCGCGCGCGGCCACGGCCACCGTATGCCCCCGCGCGGCCAGCCGCCCGGACGCGGCGCCGGCGGCGGCCTGCTCCGCGGTGATCTCCAGGCCGGCCTCCGGCACCCGGACGCGGCCGGGCACGCGCAACTCGTAGCGGAACGGCTCGACATCGCCGGGAGGCGCCCCCCGCGGCCGGGCCGGCCGGACGACAAGGTGCGGGCCGCGGCGTTCGACGCGGCAGCCCGGAAAATCGGCTCCTCCCCCGACGCTCCCCGCCTGCCCCGCCAGCGCCAGGAACCTCTCGACGTGGTCGAACCCGACCCGCCGACCTCCGGCGCGCTCGAGCGCCCGCCGCGCCAGCCGGCGGGCGAGAGCGGGGGGCTGGCGGCGCAGCGCCGGCGCGTCGACCGCGGCCTCCTCCGCACCCACGGTGACGACCGTGCCCGCGACCGCGTCGACCGCCGCGTCGATCCACGCCGCATCGGCGCGGGCAATGGCCGCGCCGCGCGCCAGCGCGTTGACGATCGACGGGGAGAACCGCGCCTCGAGGAGCGGGATGAGCTCGTGCCGCACGCGGTTGCGGGTGATCGCCGTATCGCGGTTGGTCTCGTCCTCCCGGCACGGCTGGCCGCGCGCGGCCAGGTAGGCCCGCAGCTCCCCCCGCGAGACCTGCAGCAGCGGCCGCACCACCGCCCCGTGGCGGGGCCGGATGCCAGCCAGCCCGGCCGGCCCGGCGCCGCGGATCAATCGCATCAGGTACGTCTCGGCCTGGTCGTCGCGCGTGTGGGCCGTCGCGACGCGGGCGCTCCGCTCCCCGCCCGCGACCCGTTCGAACAGCGCGTAGCGGGCCTGGTGTCCCGCCGCCTCGATCGAGATCCCCTCCCGTGCGGCCATGCCGCGTACGTCCGCTTGCTCCACCTCGATGGGCAGCGCGAGCCGCGCCGCGAGCTCGCGGCAGAACCGCTCGTCCGCCGCGGCCGCCCCGCGCAGCCGATGATTCAGGTGCACCACCCCGGCCAGGACGAAGCCCGCCGCCGGAGCGATCTCCTGCAACAGCAGCGTCAGCGCGACGGAGTCCGCGCCGCCGGACAGCGCGGCGAAGACCCGTCCTCCCGGCGGGACGAGCTGCTCGCGGCGGAGCGCCTCCAGGACGCAATCCTGCAGGGACGGCATGGCGTTGCGGGCAGTCTACCCTCAGTCCCCACTACCCTCGCCTTGCGGCCGCGCGACGACGGAGCGCACTCACATTGGGACCGTTTGGGATCCGATATATTCTCTTGGTGCGGGTCATCGCGAAGAAGCGGCTCCGTGAATTCTGGGAGCGGCATCCGGCCGCCAGAGAACCGCTTCTCGCGTGGTTTCGGGAAGTCGAACGGGAGGACTGGGGGACGCCGGCCGCCGTGGAGGCGAAGTACCGCAACGCTAGCATTCCCGGCGACGACCGCGTGGTCTTCAACGTGAAGGGCAACGCCTATCGGGTGGTCGTGAGGATCAAGTACGCGTACCGCATCGTCTACGTGCGATTCGTCGGCACGAACGCGGAGTACGACGCCGTGGATGCCAAGAGGTGTAAAGATGGCCGACATCGAGCCGATTCGGACCGAAGCGGACTACGAAACCGCGCTGGCGCGGATCGACGAGCTGATGAACGCCGAGCCCGGCAGCCCGGGAGGCCATGAACTCGAGGTGCTGGTCAATCTCGTCGATCTGTACGAGAGCAGGCACGAGCCGATCGGATACCCCGACCCGGTGGCCGCCATCGAGTTTCGCATGCAGCAGGCGGGCCTGAGTCCGCGCAACCTGATCCTGTGCATCGGCAGCCGTGCGAAAGTCTACGAGGTCCTGTCCGGCAAGCGCGCAATCACGATGCCGATGGCGCGGGCCCTCCACGAGCACCTCGGAATCCCCACCGACGTGCTGCTGCGCCGGCCGGACGCCACACGCGAACTGCCGCTGGTTGATCTCGACGCGTTGAACTCCGAGACGAACCTATAGCCGCAGGACGCCACGCGCGAACCGCCGCTGGCTGAACTCGACTGGCGCCGGTTTCCGCTCAGGGCGGTGGCGAAGCGCGGGTGGATCCCGGACGTGCCCGACATGGCGGCGCGAGCCGAAGAACCGATCGGCACGCTGATCGAGCGGGCCGGCTTCGCCACTTCGCCACCTACGCAACCCGGTCTTCAACGGCCAGCCGGCGCCCGACCACCCGCAGCGCCTTCTCGATCTGACTGATGTGAGAGCGGTGATCGGGATTGAGGAGGCGGCGGACGACAGACTCGCTCAGCCCCAACCGGTCCGCAAGTGCGGTCTTCGTCATACCCTGCTCGCGCATCGCGGAATAGAGCACGAGCTTCGCCGCAACCAGCGGGGGAACGGCGACCAGGACCTGACCGGGCGCTGCCGGACTCGGAACGGGGATGTCCCACCGCTCGTGCACATGGCCGGCGAGCGCAACCGCCAGCGCATCCTCCGCCATCGCCAGTGCCTCGGCCCGATCGTCCCCGCAGGTGTTGGCGCCCGGAACGTCCGGAAACGACACGACGAAGCCGCCGCCCTCCTCCTGCTCGAGGACGCACGGGTACAGGTAGCGCATCAGAAGGCCTCCTTGTCCATGCCGAGGTCCCTCAACATGGCGGCCAGCAGCCCTTTGCCAATCTCCTTGCGCGGGACGGTGGTGAAGCGACCATCGACGTGAAGGCGGCCGTGGCTGCCCTTGCCCACGCTCGCGTCGAAACGGAAAGACAGGCCGAACTTCCGCGCGTAGCGTTTGGCACGCCGGATGAATTCCGCCCCGCTCATGGACGACAATCGAGCATTTGTGATCGATTGTCAAATGCCCGGTTTCCGAGCGGCGGCGCGTCCAGCAGCTCCAGCGAGCCCGACAGGACGTCGCGGAACGGCGCCCCGCGCCGGCGCGGAGGGGTGCCTGGAACAGGTTGGCGTCCGTCGCGGTAGTGCAGTGCGAGGCGACCGACCGCGCCGTTGCGACCCACGCGAACGGCGTTCCGAGAGTATTCTAGCCGTCGCTCGGCCGCGGACGCCGCGGCAGGCCGTCGCTTGACTCGCCGTGAGCCGTCACGTACCGTGCGGCCAGCGGCCTTCCCAAAGGAGATGCGTATGATCTGCCGGCTGTTGGCATTCCTGTCCGTCGTCCTGCTGCTCGCGGGCGCGCCCGCGCTGGCCCAGGTCGACGACTTCACGCCCGTGACCGACGCGACGCTGCAGAACCCCGCGCCGGCCGACTGGCTGAACTGGCGCCGCACGCTCGACGCCCAGGCCCACAGCCCGCTCGACGAGATCACGGCCGACAACGTCGCGGGCCTGCGCCTGGCCTGGAGCTGGGCCATGGCCAACGGCTCCCAGCAGACGACGCCGCTCGTCTACGACGGGGTGATGTACCTGGCGAGCCCGGGCGAGATCGTGCACGCGCTGGAAGCCGCCAGCGGCGAGCTGCTGTGGGAGTACCGCCGCGACGCCCCGCCGCCCGGCGACAGCTACGGCGGGCCGCCTCCGGGCCGCGCGCACCGCAACATCGCCATCTACCAGAACATGATCTACCTGAACACGGCCGACGCGCACGTCGTCGCGCTCGACGCCCGCAGCGGCGACGTGGTCTGGGACACCGACGTGGGGCAGGGCGTCGGCTTCCAGTTCTCGAGCGGCGCCATCGTCGCCGACGGCCGGGTGGTGTCCGGCCTGACCGGCTGCGGCCGCTACCGCGACGACACGTGCTACATCGTCGGCCTCGACGCGGCGACGGGCCGCGAGCTGTGGCGAACGTCCACCATCGCGCGGCCCGGCGAGCGCGGCGGCGACTCGTGGGGCGACCTCCCGCTCATGTTCCGGGCCGGCAGCGACTCGTGGATTCCGGGCAGCTACGACCCGATCACGCGGACGCTCTTCCACGGCACCTCGCAGGCCAAGCCCTGGGCGCGGGCGGCCCGCGGGACCGACGGCGACGTGCTGTACACGAACTCCACGCTCGCGCTCGACCCCGACACCGGGGAGATGAAGTGGTACTACCAGCACCTGCCCGGCGAGACGCTCGACATGGACGAGGTCTTCGAGCGCATCCTGGTCGACTACGACGGCCGGCGGTCGGTCTTCACCATGGGCAAGATGGCCGTGCTGTGGGAGCTCGCGCTCGAGACCGGCGAGTTCCGCAGCGCGAGGGATCTCGGCTACCAGACGTTCGCCGACGTCGACCCGGCGACCGGGCAGGTCACCTACCGCGAAGGGATGGACCCGGTGCTGGGCGAGCCGGTGTTCTGGTGCCCGAGCACCGCGGGGTTCAAGAGCTGGCGCGCCATGTCGTACCACCCCGCCCGCGAGACCTTCTACATCCCGATCAACCTCAACTGCGAGACGGCCGTGTTCGGGCCGGTCGATCTGGTCCCGGGCGGGGGCGGGACCGGGCCGGTGCGGCGGACGAACCACGTGCACCCCGACAGCCCCGAGCAGCTCGGCGAGCTGCTGGCGATGAGCATGCGCACGGGCGAGGTCCACTGGCGCTTCCGCACGCGGACGCCCATCAACACCGCGGCGCTGACGACTGCCGGCGACATCGTCGTCGCGGGCGACTGGGACCGCAACCTGTACGTGTTCGACGCCGGGGACGGCGACATCCTGTGGCAGACGCGCCTGCCGCAGTCGCTGCAGGGCTTTCCGATCACCTACGCGGCGGGCGGGCGGCAGTACCTGGCGGCGCCGACCGGCACCGGCGGCGGAAGCTGGGGCGGGATGATCCCCGCGGACCTGCTGCCCGACAAGCGGCGGCCGCAGGGCGGGAACGCGGTCTACGTGTTCGCCCTGCCCTGAGTGGCCGCACCGGCAGGCCGCCTGCCTCACTCGGGCGGCCTGCCGGTGACTTGCCCTGGCCCTACCGCAGCGCGAACGCCGACAACGAGTGTCCGGAGATGACGGCCACGTACTGGCGGCCGTCCACCTCGTAGGTCATCGGGCCGTTGACGACCTGGCCGCCGAGGCTGGCCTTCCACAGCAGCTCGCCGGTCTCGGCGTGCAGCGCCTGGAAGTAGCCCGACCGGGCGCCCGTGAACAGCAAGTCCGAGGCGGTCGTCAGGATGCCGCTGCTGATGACGTCGGTCATCTCGAACTTCCAGCGCTGCGCGCCGCTCAGCGCATCGAGCGCTATCACCGCCCCGCGCCCCGCGGCCTCCGTCCAGTCGTTGATCGGCCCCCGCGTCAGCCCCGGCGGCGTGGGCGCGTCCGGCACCGGCTCGTAGGTCGTCGGCCGGCCGCCGATGAACGACTCGCCCGGCCGGTACTCCTGGGCCTCCCCGACGAAGACGGAGCCGTAGTCCTCCCAGGCCGGGATGTAGAACAGCTCGGTCCGCGGGCTGAAGGCGGGCGAGTACCAGTTCGTGCCGCCCTGCACGCCGGGAAACGTCGGCTCGCCGGGCGGCTGCGGCGTCTCCACCGGCCGGCCGCTGTCGTCGAGGCCCTCCGCCCAGTTGACGTCGATGAACGGCAGCCCGGTCAGGAAGCGCCCGGTAGCCCGGTCCAGCACGTAGTAGAACCCGTTGCGGTTCGCCCACAACATGACCTTGAACTCGGTGTCGTTGCGCACGATGTCGGCCAGCACCGGGATCTGCACCGCGTCGTAGTCGTAGGGGTCCGCCGGCGTGAACTGGAAGTACCAGCGCAGCTCGCCCGTGTCGGCGTCGAGCGCCACCACCGAGTCCGAGTACAGGTTGTCGCCCGGGCGCTGCTCGCGGTAGAAGTCCGGCCCGGGATTGCCCGTGCCCCAGTACACGAGGTTCAGCTCGGGGTCGTACGACCCGGTCAGCCAGGCCGCCGCGCCGCCGTGCATCCAGGCCTCCGGATCGCAGTAGGTCTCCGGGTCGGGCGGGCACGGCTCCCACGTCTCGTGCCCCGGCTCGCCCGGTCCGGGAATGGTGTGGAAGCGCCACACCTCCTCGCCCGTCTCGGCGTCGAGCGCCGCGATGAAGCCGCGGACGCCCCGGTCGCCGCCGGCCGTGCCGACGATGACCTTGTCCTCGATGGCCAGCGGCGCCAGCGTGAAGGAGTACGCCAGATCCATGTCCGCGAGCGTGACGTCCCAGAGCTCCACGCCCGTCGTGGCGTCGATGGCCACCACGTGGGCGTCCAGCGTCCCCATGAAGAGCCGGTCGCCCAGCATCGCCACGCCGCGGTTGTTCGACCCGCAGCAGGCCCGGTGGTTGGGCGAGGGGTTGTAGCGGTAGATCCAGAAGACGCGGCCGGTCCGCGCGTCGAGCGCCACGATGTCGTTGGGCCGTTGCGTCACGTACATGACGCCGTCGACCACCAGCGGCGTCGACTGCCACGGGCCGGCGACCGGCGTCTGATACACCCACTGCAACTGGAGATCGTCGACGTTCTCCGGCGTGACCTGGTCCAGATCGCTGTAGCGCTGGCTGAAGTAGGTGCCCGAGTAGGTGAGCCAGTTGTGCGGCTCGGCCGCCGCCTCGCGCAGGCGGTCGAAAGGCACCTGCGCCGAGAGGCCGGCGGCGACCATGACGCTCACGACCACCGCCAGCACGATCCGCTGCGCCGCTGCGCTTGCCCGCATCATCGCGTCAGCCTTTCAGGGAAACGAGATACGCCAGCAGGTCCGCCAGCTCCTGGTCGTCGAGCAGGTCGCCGTAGGCGGGCATCGGCGATTCGGTCAGAATCGTGAACTCCTGGAGCTGGTCCTTGTCGAACGACCGCAGGCGCTCGTCGTCGTCGATGAGCTGCACGGTGTAGGTGTCCTCGTTGAGGCGGCGGCCCGTGACGCGCGTGCCGTCGGCCAGCACCAGCTCCACCGGACGGTTGATGGGCCGCATCGTGCCGGTCGGGTCGAGCAGCGTGCGCCGCAGCGAGCTCGGCGGCCGCGCGGTGCCGATGGCCGTCAGGTCCGGCGCCACCCGCGGCCCGCGACCCTTCACGCGGTGGCAGCTCAGGCAGTCGGCCTTGCCCTCGAAGATCGCCTGGCCGCGGGCCTCGTCGCCCAGCGAGATGGCGTCGACCTCGTAGTTCCAGTTCCGGAGATAGGCCACCACGCCGGTCATCTCGGCCGTGTCGAGGTCGAAGGCCAGCATCCCGGTGCCCGGAATGCCGTCCTGGATGAGCTGCCGCAGCTCGCGGTCGGACGAGGCCCGGCGCAACTGGCCGCTGCGGAAGTCGACGCCCGCAATCTCGTCGCCGCTCTCGCCGTGGCAGACGGCGCACTGCGCGCGGTACACCGAGATGCCGTACTCGATGTCGGTGGGCGAGTACTCGGTGTGATCCTGCGCGTTGCTCGGGCCGGCCAGCCCGAACAGGCAGAGCACCGCGCAGACGGAAAGGCGTCGTGCGAGCACCAGTCGATTCATGGTCTTGTCCTCTCGAGAAAAGCGTGCTTGACGGTCCGATTATAGATCCTGCCCCGCCGTCCGGGTCCCTCAGAAGCGGTGCGTGTAGTTGATCTTCGTGGTGGCGCCGCGCGAGAGCGTGTGGAACCGGTCGCGCGTCGAACGCCAGTTCTCGGTGTAGACGAAGTAGAAATCGCTGCCGGGCCGCAGAATCCAGCGCAGCCGCGTGTAGAGGCCGGCCACGGCCGTCACCGTGTCGTACTGCAGGTTCCCGTCGAACGCGATCCAGGGGCTCGCGTGCCAGCTCCCGAGCATCCGGACGAGGTTGGTCCTGAACGTTCCCTGGCGCAGATCGACGTTCTCGTGCTCCCATTCGGCGGTGGCGGTCACGCCCGGGTACGGCCGCACCGTCAGTCCGAGCTGCAGGGTCGCCCGGTCGCCCGACCACAGCTCCCCGGCCGCCACCGACACGCTGCCGGAAATGAGCCGGTGGCTGGCCGTCTCCACGTTGAGCTCCCAGTCGTCGAACTCGTACGCGCCGATCGGCAGCACGATCCCCGGATGTATCTCGAACGGGGCCTCGAGCAGCTCGAAGCGGAAGTTCCGGCGCAGGTCGAGGCGGTCGCCGCTCTCCCACACGACGCCCAGCAGCGTCAGTCCCGTGTGCCGGGTCAGCAGCCGGTTGTCCAGGTCCGTCAGGTGCTCGTAATAGAAGCGGAACTCGAGGTGGCGCACGCTGTCGAACCAGTCGGGCCGGGGCGCGAACGTCACGACCGGATTGGAGCGCCGGAACCCGCGGCGCTGCACGAACCCCACGGCCGGGTCCCACTGCTCGCCGAACTCGCGGTACGAGAGGTGCGCCTCCCACACGTCGTTCGGGTAGTTGACGCGGAATCCGCGCGAGGCCCGATCGGCGGCGCCGCCCGCCAGCCCGCCCCGCTCCGGGTCCGTGTGCACGACGTAGAAGGTCTGGAACTGCAGGTTCTTGTCCCCGAGGAACGTGGACGTGAACAGGTCGAGGTCGACGCCGACGGTATGACGGTCGGGGGCCGCCGGATCGTGCTCGCCGGCGCCCGCGGCGCGGCGCGTGTAGAGGACGCCGATGCTCGACTGGGCGAAGAAGTTGCGCTTCATGCGGGCGACCGTGAAGTCCTCGGCCGGCCGGCCGCCGACCGGCCCGGTGCGGATCTGCAGGAAGCCGAGGTCGTTGGCGCCGGCCTGGCCGGCCAGCCGCGTGCCGTACTCGATGGGGATCACCTGCCCCTCGTCGAGGCCGATGCGGCGGCTGAAGTAGGGGTTGACCGCGTTGAGCGGCGCGAACTCGAAGATGCTGGCGTTCTCCAGGAAGAAGTCGCGCTGCTCCGGATAGAACAACGGAAAGCGGGTCAGGTTGACGCGCCGCCTGTCGACCTCGGCCTCGGCGAAGTCGGTGTTGACGGTCACCGCCGCCCGCAGGTTGGACGTGACGCTGTAGTTCATGTCGACGCCGGCGTCGAGCGGGATGGCGGTGGGGACCCCGGCCCCGCTGCGCCAGGTCGCCGCGCCGTACGGCACCACCTCGAGCCCCAGCCCCTGCGTCAGGTCGCGCAGGCCGATGAGCCGGCCGGCGTGGATCGGCCGCAGCAGACCCTGGTTGCGGCGGTGGCCGGACCAGACCAGCTCCTCGTTCTTGCGGCGCACGGTCCGCTGGAAGTTGATGCCCCAGGCCGCGGACGACTCGTCGAAGTTGAGCGTGCGGAACGGGATGCGGATCTCGGCCGACCAGCCGTACGCGCCGCGCGCGGTGCGCGCCTCCCAGACGCCGTCCCAGGCCTTGTTGACGCGCGCGTAGCCCGTGTTGCGCACCAGGCCGTCGCCCATCAGCCCGGCCGGGTTGGTCTCGAAGTAGTACGCCGTGCGGCCGTCCAGGAACGTATCGAGCACGACCATGAAGCGGTCGTCGGAGTCCAGTTCCTGATCGCGCTGGCGCTGGTAGCCGAGTATGCCGTCCGGGTCGCTGTCGTGCAGCAGCGCCCCGATGTAGAGATTGTCGGCGTCGTACGCGACGCGCACCTCGGTCCGCTCGGTCGGCGGCTGGCCTTCCACCGGCTCCTGCTGCAGGAAGCCGTCCGCAGCCGGCGCCCGCCGCCACAGCACCTCGTCGAGCCGTCCGTCGAGCGCCACGTGCTCGGCCGGCGCCAGCCGCATGGCCTCGAGGACGCGCGCCTGCCCCCGCGCCTGGAGGGCGTGAACCTGCCCCTGGACCTGGGCCTGGGTCTGCGCCCGGGCCCCGGAGCTCCAGGCGCCGAGCGAGCCGAGCAGGCAGGCGCCGACACCGGCGATCCGCCTCAGGCGGGGCACGCGGCCTTGCACTTTCGGGGGCCTTGCGAGAAGATCCGCAAACGACTCGTGCGGGCAGGAGGCGCCATGCAGTCTCAGTCGATGACCACCGCCGTTGCGGCGTATCTGGCCGTGGCGGTTCTCACAGTATCCGGTCTGTTGAATGCGCCGGCAGCGGCGGCCGAGGACAACTGGCCGAAGTTCCGCGGGCTCCGCGCCGGTGTGGCTGAGGATAGCCCAACCTTGCCGGACACCTGGAGCCGGACCGAGAACGTCGTCTGGAAGATCGAGGTGCCCGGACAGGGCTGGAGCTCGCCGATCGTGTGGGACGACCTGGTCGTCGTCACCTCGGCCGTCAGCGACGATCCGGGGCCGGGGCCGCAGCTCGGCCTCTACGACGGCCACTCGTCGAGCGCCATCCCGACGGCGGTTCACCGCTGGATGGTCTACGGCTTCGATCTGCACGATGGCAGCGTTCGCTGGGCGCGCGAGGTCCGCAGCTCCGCCCCGCCCATCGCGCGGCACGGCAAGAACACCTATGCATCCGAGACGCCGGTCACCGACGGCGAGCGCGTCTACGCCTACTTCGGCGGCATCGGCCTGTTCGCCTTCGATCTCGACGGCACGCCGGTCTGGTCGCACGAGATGGAGGTGATCGACTACCGCCACGGCTGGGGCAGCGGCGCGTCGCCCGTGCTGCACGGGGATCGCCTCTACGTCGTCAACGACAACGAGGGCCAGTCGTACATCGCCGCCTTCGACAAGCACACGGGCGAGGAGCTGTGGCGGGTGAACCGCGACGAGGGCAGCAACTGGTCGACGCCCTTCGTGTGGGAGAACGACATCCGCACCGAGATCGTGACCGCCGGCACCGACAAGGTGCGCTCCTACGGCCTCGACGGCGAGCTGCTGTGGGAGCTCACCGGCATGACGTGGATCACGGCGCCGACGCCGTTCGCGGCCCACGGGCTGCTGTACGTCAGCTCCGGCTTCCTGGCCGACGCCGTGCGCCCCGTCTATGCCATCCTCCCGGGCGCCATCGGCGACATCACCCTGCAGGAGGGGCGCACGCGCAACGAGTACATCGCCTGGTCGAATCCGAAGCTCGGCACCTACAGCACCTCGGCGCTCGTCTACGGCGACTTCCACTACACGCTGCTCGACCGCGGCTTCCTGATCTGCACCGACGCCCGCACCGGCCGCGAGGTGTACTCGCGCAAGCGCATCGCGCGCCGCGCCACGGCCTTCACCGCCTCGCTGTGGGCCTACAACGACAAGGTCTTCGCGCTCAGCGAGGAGGGCGAGACGTTCGTCATCCAGGCCGGCCCGGAGTACGAGCTGCTCGGCAGCAACGACCTCGACGAGATGGCCATGGCGACGCCGGCCGTCGCCGACGGGAGCCTGATCATCCGGACCGCGTCCCACCTCTACCGCATCGCGGAGCAGTAGCCGATGCGGGTCTGGCTCGTGCGCGCACTCGTGCTGGCGTGGAGCGGCGCCGTCCTCGCCGCGCCCGCCGCGGCCCAGACGCGGACGCTCGACGTCGTGGGCTTCATTCCGGGACCGGCCACGACGGTTCACGTCCACGAATCGATCGCCTACGTCTCGGACGGCCCGACCCTGCGCCTCGTCGACGTGTCGGATCCGGCGGCGCCGGCCGAGCGCGGCTCGTACACGTTCCCGCAGAACATCTACTGCGTGCGGGTCGCCGGCTCGATCGCCTATGCGGCGGTCGACTTCTACGGCCTCGGCATCCTGGACGTTTCGGACCCGGCGGCGCCCGCCTTCCTCGGGTCGTTCCAGACCGCCGGCCAGGCGCTGAGCGTGGACATCACCGGCACGACCGCATTGGTGGCCAACCGCCTGTCGGGCGTCGAGCTCATCGACGTGTCCGACCCGGCGGCGCCCGTCTCCAGCGGGGTCTACTTCACCGAGGGCTACGCCATCGACGTCAACGCGGTCGGCTCGTTCGCCTACGTCGTCGACCGGCCCGGCGGGCTGTCGGTCCTCGACCTCGCGCAGGCCAGCGACGACATGGCCGCCGCGGGCACGCACGCCTCCACCGAGCGGCCGGCGACCACGGCCGCGGTGAGCCGCGATCCGGGCGCGCCCGGCGCGACGCTGGCCGCCATCGTGACGACCGACTCGCTGCTGGAGATGTTCGACGTAACCGATGCGGCGGCCCCCGTCGCGGTGGGCGCCTACCGCCACCCGGACCGGCCGGCGGTGGGCCGCAACATCGCGGCCCCGCGCGTGCGGTTCGCCGGCTCGCTCGCCTACATCGCCGACATCTTTCCGCCCTTCCTCGTGCAGGTCGTCGACGTCTCGAACCCGGCGCAGCCGGCGCTCGCGGCCGTCCACGAGCCGTACGGACCGCCGCGCGACGTTTCGGTCTCGGGCGAGCTGGTCTTCGTGGCCGTGGGCGCCGGCGACGGGCCGGCCGAGCTGCCGGGGGTCCTCGTCCTGCGCCTCGGCGAATAGCACCGCTCCACACGTGCATGGCGGCGTGCGTCGATGCCACCGTCGCTCACGTGCGTGGGTGGTCGGAACCGATCGGCCAACGCTGCTTCGTTCCCTCAGAACGCGGACCACGGAATGGCCGTTACATGCTCAGTCAGGCGCATCGGCCGGGGACAGCGGCAGACCACGAAACCCTCGCGCGCCTCGGCGTGTTCACGCACGAACGCCTCGACGTGGCGCGCGTCCTGCGGAACGGGACGCGCCGTCCACTTCACCTCCAGCGGCACGACGTCGCCCTCCGGGCGTTCGAGGATGACGTCGATCTCCCTCCCGCCCCGGGTGCGGTAGAACGAAAGCCGACCCGCGCCGAGATACTGCAGCCGCCGCCACAGCTCGAGCATCACCCACTGCTCGAAGCGGCGTCCGGGATCGGCCCGCACCACGTCGAGGGCCGGGCGCACGCCGCCGGCCGCATGGCAGACCCCGAGGTCGAAGAGCACGAACCGCGGCGTGGACAGCAGCGCCCTGCGCGGACTGCCGGACCAGGCGGGAATCCGGATGCCGGCGAACATGTCCTCCAGGAGCTGGTAGTGGGACTTGACTGTCGGCACCGAGAGACCGACCTCGCGCGAGATGCTCGCGTAGTTGACGACGTTGCCCGACTCCCTGGCCGCCAGGCGAAGAAAATTGACGAAAGCCCCCCAGTCCCGCACGAGCGCCTCACGGCGGATCTCCTCCTCGAGGTACACGGTCGCGAAGGTCGCCAGGATGCGGGCTCGCTCCGCCTCGTCCAGCAGGACCACGCCCGGCAGATCGCCGTAGGCGAGGCGCTCCTCCAGGTCCGCCGCCGGAAACGTGCTGCCGGCCTTCGTGGGCGGCATGGGGAGCACCAGCGATGCCGCGAACGCGCCGGCGGGAGCCGGGCGCTCGGCCAGGACAAGGGGCAAGAGGCGATGCAGCAGACTGCGCCCTGGCAGCAGGTTGGCGCCCGTCGACCGCAGCTTGCGGGCCGAGCTGCCGCACAGGACGAACCTCCAGCGCAACCGGTCGCGATCGTAGAGCACCTGCACCGCATCGAATATGGCCGGGACCGCCTGGGCCTCGTCGACGACCACGACGTGCGGGTCGCTGCCGCGGGGGAGCGCCTCGCACTCGCGACGGAACGCGCCGGGATCCGCCAGGAGGCGACTGCGCTCTTCCGGATCGGCCAGGTTGTAGTGCAGTGAGGGAGCGGGCAGAAGGTGGGCGAGCAGCGTCGACTTGCCGGTCTGGCGCGCCCCGAACAGGATGTGGACGAAGGGGCGGCGCAGATCCTGGGTGAGCGAGGCCTGCAGCCACCGATCAATCACATAACCTTGTAATATCCTGACAAATATAAAGTCAAGTTTCGGAAACAGACTTCACGAGCGCGCCAGTCGGGCTACTGTCCCAGCTCGTCGTAGATGGCCTGGATGTTGGCTTCGATGCGCCCCGGATCGGCCCGGTTGTAGCCGGTGAACCGGTCCGGGATCACGTAGTCCGCCGCCGCCTCTGCGGCCGTCCTGCCCGCCTCGCGCGCGGCTTTCGCCTTGGCCACGAAGTCGCGGTGGAAGTCCGCGTACTCCTCGAGCTCGGCCCAGGTGAACAGCCCGGCCGTGTGCCCGGGAATGATGGTGTCGACGCCTTCGATGCCGGCCGCGGCCGCGGCCAGCGTCTCCGGGTAGCGGAGCGCGCTGCCGCCGTTGTTGGTGTCGACGAACGGCGGGCGCTTGAGCGAGAACATGTCGCCCGAGTGCATGGCGCGCACGGCGGGGAACACGACCAGCGTGTCGCCGTTGGTGTGCGCCGGCCCGAAGTGGTAGAGGTCGACGCGGTCCGGCCCGAACCGGACCGACATGCGCTCCGAGAACGTCGTCTGCGGCAGGTACCGCGCGCCCTGGCCCTGGAACGTCTGGCAGTTGGTGACCGGCAGGCACGTCTCGCGGGTCAGGCTGGCCTCGATGTTCTCGTGCGTGATGACCTCGATCGTCGCGGGAAACTCGGGGGTGCTGCCGGCGTGGTCGTAGTGCGTGTGCGTGTGGAACATGGCCAGGAGCGGCTTGTCCGTGACCGTCCTGATTTGCTCGATGATCTGCCGGCCGTAGCCCGGCAGCTTCGAGTCGACGACGGCGACGCCCTGCTCCATCACGTACACCGCCACGTTGCCGCCGCTGAAGGTCGCGCGGTCGGTCGGGTCGCCGCCCATGATCACGTACAGGTTGTCGCGCACCTGCTCGATCGCCGGGACCGGCGGCCCCTCGTCGTCCTGGCCGGCGGCCGCCATCGCGAGCCCGCCCGCCGCGAGCAGCACCACCAGCAATACGGTTCGTCTCATCGCAGCACCCCCACACGCAAGGTGCCGTGATTGTAGCGCACCCGTCGCAGCGGCCAGACCCGGGAGTCTGCGCCGCAGCACGGTGCAGACTCCGCAAGCCGCGCACGGCGCGGCTCGGCGGGAGCGGCGCGGGGCGCAGGGGTCCCCGCAAACGGACGCCGGGGGCTTGGGGCGCAGCCCCATCCGGAGGAAGCTGCTACCATTCGGCGACGCATGGCGGCAGCCCACGACCCGGCGGCACGGCGCGACGCTCGCCCGGCGCTCCGCCTGGCTGCCGCCTTCGCCGCCCTCCCGGCCCTGGTGCTGGCGGCCGGCGCGCGCGGCGACGACGACGACGGTCTCGGTCCGCCGCCTGCCTACGAGGCGCTCGTCGAGACGCGGCTCGAGCCCGCCGGCCGCATCGACGGCGGCTCGTTGCGCATCGACCGCTTCGAGTTCGAGCTGACCCGCGGCGACCTCTACCTGCTGCCGCGCGACGACGAACGGGTCACGGTGGCCGTGTATCTCGGCGACGGCGTCGTGCGCTGCTACCCGCCCGACGGCGTGGAGCACCAGCAGGTCGAGAAGTTCCTCGACGAGGACTATCTGGAAGAGGAGTTCGACCGGTTCGTGTTCTGGCTGGCCGGTCCGGCCGGCCGGGAGCTCCGCGCGCTGGCGGCCGGCCCGCCGGGGCGGCAGGCCGGCCGCGCGAACGACCTGCTGGAGGATCGGCGCGAGGCGCTGCTGGAGCGGCGGCACGAGAATCCCGACAGCCGGCTGCTGTTCGACATCCTCGCCCCGGCCTCCACGATTCCCGCTCCGCGTCGACCGGCGTACTTCTACGCCCAGATCGACGGGGACGACGAGGACTGGTTCTCGATCGAGATCGAGCCGCTGGCTCGGGAGGAGGTCTCGGTCTCCCGCTTCCGGCGGCGCGACCGGCGCAACTACCGCAACACGTGGCTGGGGTTCCACGCGCTCGCGGAGTTCGGCGAGGACGTCGCCGCCCGGGCGCTGCGCGGCTTCCCGCGCGACCCGGAGGTCGAGGGCGGCCTCGGCGACCCGGACGACGACGACTGGGACGCCCGCGACCTGGGCCTGCCGCCGCGCACGCTCGTGCCCGACCGCGAAGGGTGGACGCAGCGCGTTGCCGTGCCCCGCATCGACGTCGACCTCGCCCTCGAGGGTGACGGCGACGCGACGGCCAGCACCGCGCTGCTGATCGAGCCGCTCGAGACACTGGCGGCGCTGCGGATCCGCATCTCGCGGGTCCTCGAGGTGACGGACGTGCGCTGGCGGACCACCGTGCCGGCGAGCGCCGGGAGCGTGCTGGAAGGACGCCTGCTCGGCGCCGCGCAACCCGGCCGCGAGGACGCCGCGCCTCCCGAGGAGCCGCCCGAGCCATCGGAACCGGCGGCCCTCACCGGCGAGCGGCTGCACTACGTCCAGGAGACCCACGGCCGGCTGTTCGGCGACGACTTCTACGAGCCGTGGGTGACGATCGCCCTGCCGCGGGCGGTGGCTCCCGGCGAGCGCTTCGTCCTCGAGATCGCCTACGAGGGAGAGCTCGTCGAGCGCCTGCGCTCGGCGCGCGGCTACCTCCTCAAGGACACGGTGCACTGGATCCCGATGCACCTCGACAACCGGCGCAGCCTGCTGCACCTGACCTACCGCATCCCGGAGGGCCTGCAGATCGCCAGCGGCATGACGCGGGTGGACGAGCGCGTCGCCGACGACACGCGGATCGCGGAGTGGGTGTCGGACGAGCCTGTCCGCGGCATGGCCTTCAGCCTCGGCCGCTTCGACGTCACCACCGTCGACGAGCCGGGCCGCCTGCCGATCACGGTCTACGAGAACCGCTACGAGACCGGGTTCGCCCCCGGCAACCTGGAGAAGACGATCGAGGACCTGGACGGCTCGATCCGCTTCTACACGGACTACTTCGGCCCCTATCCGTACCGCGCCCTGAACGCCACGGAGATCGTCACCTATACCGGCCAGGCGTTCCCGGGGCTCGTCCTGCTCTCGTTCCAGGCGTTCGGCCCCCTCAACACCGGGGTCGCCGAGCATTTCCGGGCGCACGAGGTCGCGCACCAGTGGTGGGGCGCCGCGGTCCACTGGGAGGACTACCGCGACCAGTGGATCTCCGAGGGGTTCTCCCACTACGCCGCCGCGCTGTACGTGCTGGCCGCCCTGGACGACGCGGACCAGTTCCAGGACATCCTCGACGCCTGGCGGCTCGACGTGCTCGGCGAGGTGAACGTCGGCCAGGGCACCGGCCTCGTGCACTTCGGCGTCCGGCCGGAGGTCATCCGGCGCAGCGACGGGCACGAGTCCGGTCCCGTCGTGGCGGGCTACCGCCTGAACTCGAGCGAGACGCCGGTCGACTATCAGCTCCTGGCCTACGAGAAGGGCGCGTTCATCCTGCACATGCTGCGGATGATGCTGGCCGACCTCGAGACCGGCGACGACACGCGGTTCCGGGACCTGATGCGCCGCTTCGTCCGCGACCACCGCCACCAGCCGGCCAGCACGCGGACGTTCGAGACAGCCGTCGCGCGGGCGTTCGGCGAGCCGATGGACTGGTTCTTCGACCAGTGGGTCTACGGCGTCGACGTGCCGACCTACCGCCCCGACCTGCGGACGACCCGCCTGCTCGACCGGCCGTCCCCGTACGTCCTGCACGGCACCATCCGCCAGGAGGACGTGCCGGACACGTTCCGCATGCCGGTCCCCATCCGGGTGGAGTTCGCCGGGCGGGCGCCCGAGGTGTACCGCGTCCTCGTCGACGCGGAGACGGTCGACGTGGAGATCCCGCTGCCCGCCGAGCCCACCGACGTGGAGTTCAACTGGCGCCACGCCGTGCTGGCCCACGTCCGGTAGACCGGGCCCCGCCCATGGCCGCCGAGCGCATCGTGATCGTCGGCGGCGGAGTCGTCGGATCCAGCATCGCCTGGCACCTGCGGACCGGCAACTCCAGCGCCGAGGTGACGGTCATCGAGCGCGATCCAACCTACCGGCGCGCCTCGTCGCGGCTCGCCATGGGCGGCATCCGCCAGCAGTTCAGCTCCGCCGCGAACATCCGGCTCGCCCGGCACAGCGTGCGGTTCTACGAGCGCTTCGACACCGCCCTGCGGGTGCCGGGCCACCGGCCGCGAGCCTGGTTCCGGCAACGCGGCTACCTGTTCCTGGCGGACGACGCGACCGCCGAGCGGTTCGAGCGCCGCTACGCGCGCCAGCGGGCTCTCGGGGCGCGCGTCGAACGCCTGGACGTCGCCGCCGTCCGCGCCCTGGTGCCCGACCTCGCCCTCGACGACATCCGCTTCGGCCTCTTCGGGCCCGACGACGGCTACGCCAACCCGCGCGAGGTGCTGACGGGCTTCCGGCATGCGGCGGCGGCGGCCGGCGCGAAGTACGTCAACGGCGAGGTCACCCGCCTGCGGACCGCGGGCGGCCGCGTCCGGGGCATGACGCTCAAGGGCGGCGCGTCGCTCGACGCCCGCGCGGTCGTCAACGCCGCGGGCCCGTTCGCCGCCCGCCTCGCCGCCCTGGCCGATCTCGACCTGCCCGTGACACCGGTCCGGCAGCACCTCTTTCGCTGCGCGCTGCCGCGCCGCTGGCCCCACCGCTTCCCGGTGGTGATCGATCCGGGCGGCGTCCACTGGCGCCACGACGACCCGCTCGCCCCGGACGAGCCGGATCGCATCATCGTGGCCCGCACGCGGCACGACGAGCCTCCCGGCGAGAACTTCGAGTGCGACCGCGACCGCTGGACGAGCGACTTCCGGCCGCCGCTCGTCGCGCGGCTGCCGGCCTTCGCCGCGGCCGAGCTGGTCGAGGGCTGGGCGGGCCTGTACGAGATGACGCCGGACCACAACCCGCTGCTGGGCGAGCACCCCGAGCTGGGCGGCTTCTATCTGGCCAACGGCTTCAGCGGCCACGGGCTGATGCTGGCGCCCGCGACCGGGGCGGCCCTGGCGGAGCTGCTCGCGACGGGGGCCTCGTCGCGCCTCGACATCAGCGCGTTCGACCCCGGACGCTTCGCCCGCGGCGAGGCGTTCCACGACGACGCGCTGATCTGATCGTCTCCGGGCCGAGAGACGGACGGGCGTTTCCAATACGCAAAGCACGCACCCGCGCGCGCTCGCGGACCGAGCTCGGACAGTCAGGCGGGAAAGTATTCATTGTCGATCGCATCCAGCATGCCGCCGGTGGCCATTTGGCGTATCACGCTCTTGTCGCCGTGGAGGAGGGAGTACGTCCAGGGCAGCACGGGGGCGCTCGCCTCGTTCAGCGCCTGCATGTCCTCCACCGGCAAGGTGAGCGACAGGTACTGCAGGCTGTTCTCGATCTGGGAGACTTTCCGGGCTCCGACCATCGGGATCACGCCGCGGTCCCGCACCCAGGCCAGCGCCACGGCGGCCGAGCTGGTTCCGAGGCGGTCGGCGATCTGGTCCACCCGGCGGGCGGTCTCGTACGCCTTCTCGTCGAACTGAGAGGCGACCCGGCTCCAGAACTCGCTGTCGTACCGTCGGCCCTCGTCGTTGTCGGCCCGCGTGTACTTGCCGGTCAGGAAACCGCCGGCGAGCGGCGAGTACGCATTCACGCTGATGCCAAGCGCTCGAGCACAGGGAATGATCTCGAACTCCAGGTCCCTCGAGACCAGGTTGTACTGGTACTGCAGCGCCGAGATGGGCTCCCAGCCTCTCTGCTCGGCCACGGTCTGGCCCCGCGCCACCACCCAGGCCGGCGCGTTGCACAGGCCGAAGTGCAGGATCTTGCCCTGCTGCACCAGGTCGTTCACGTTGCGCATCACGTCCGCGATGTCGGTGCTGTACTCCCAGAAGTGAATCCACAACAGGTCGATGTAATCGATGCCGAGACGCTTCAGGCTTCCCTCGACCGAATTCACCATGCTCTTCTTGTGGTTGCCCCCCGCGTTGGGATGGTCCCGAATGCTCGGATCGACGCCGCTGTAGAGCGTGTTGGTGTACTTCGTGGTTACGACGTAGCGGTGGCGATCCGAAGCAACGAACTCGCCCAGAATCTGCTCGCTGAGACCGCCGCTGTACACTTCGTTGGCCGTGTCGAAGTAGTTGCCGCCCTGGTCCGCGAACACCTCCAGGATCCGGCGACTCTCCTCGGGTCCGGCGGAGGTGGGGGACTCCGTCGACATCATCATCGTGCCCAGGCAGACCTCCGACACGCGGAGGCCGCTCCTTCCCAGCAGCTTGTACCGCATTCGTCTCCTCGTTCTCGATGTTTGCGTCGTTCGGCGATCCGGGTCGGCTTCCCGGTCGGCGCCGGATCAAGGCACGCCCACCTTCGCCGCGATGGTCGGGGCGCCGGCATTCCTTGTATCGCGGCCGGGCGGGCTGCTACGGCAACGGCAGTTGCCGGCTCTCGCGCTCCCGCGCCTGGTCGAAGGCCGGCAGCGGCTCGGCGCTGCGCACCTGCTCGAGCCAGAAGACGCCGTCGTACGGCACGGAGTTGCCGCGCGTGCCGAGCAGGTCGACGTCGCCGTCGCCGTCCATGTCGCGGGCCACGAACTTGTCGAACATGCCCCGGATGCGCCTGGACACGTCGTGGCGGGTCCAGGTTCCGGCCGGATCGCCCGGCTGCTGGAACCACGCCAGGCGGCCGGCCCGGTGCGACGCGGACGGCTCGGCGGCGTCGACGTCGCGCGGTCCCTGGCTGTAGGCGCCCGTGAACGCATCGCGGCGGCCGTCGCCGTCGATGTCGGCGAGCACGAAGCCGACCAGCCGGTCGGGTGCGATGTCGCCGATCGCGTGGGCCCGCCACGCGCCGCCCGGGTCGGCCGGCTGCGCCAGCCAGACGAGGCCGCGGCCCTCGTCCCGGAGGGCGATGTCGAGGCGGCCGTCGCCGTCGAGTTCGGCGAAGTCCATGTTGAAGCCCGTGACGGCCGCCTCGGGCCGGATCGCGATCCGGTGCTCCAGGAACGCGACGTCCGCCGCGCTCACGTTCTCGAACCAGAAGATCCGCTGCTCCCCGCGCGAGCCGCCGACGACGTCGAGGTCGCCGTCGCCGTCGAGGTCGACTGGCTGCGCGTTGATCGGGACGATGACGCGCGCGAGCTCGTGCTCGACCCAGGCGTCGCCGTCGAGCGGATCGGCGGGCAGCGCGAACCACGAGATCGGATGCGTCTCCGTGGTATCCGGGGCCGGGTTCTGGGCGCCCTTGTTGGCGGCGACGACCTCCGGCCGCCCGTCGCCGTCGAAGTCCGCCAGAAAGACCCGGATGTACGACCCGCGCCCGCGCGCCGCGGACGGAATCACCCGCCGCCAGGGCGCGGCGCGCCCTGCCGCGCCGGGGTTCTCGAGGTAGATCAGGTGGGCGAGCTCGCACGCCACGATGACGTCGGGATAACCGTCGCCGTTCATGTCGCCGACGGCGACGTCCTCCGCGGCGCCCGCCTCGGGGCCCTCGGCGAGCGCGTAGCGCTCCCAGACGTCCGGGTCGGCCGCGCCGAACGCGATCCGCACATGGCCGTCGGCGACGCCGTCGTAGGTCGTGTCGGATTCGTGCACGGACACGACGTCGAGGTGGCCGTCCCTATCGAGGTCGGCCAGGGCCAGCCCGTCGCTGCCCGCGAGGGCGACCCCGCCGACGGCGAGGTCGTCGATGATGTGCTCGCGCCAGGAGATGTACGAACCGTCCGCCGCGCGGGCGCGCGTCGGCGTATCCGCGACGGTCGGTGGACCGTCAGCAGGTGGCCCGGCGGCCGGCGCATTCCCGGCCGCCGGGCCCGAGCAGCCGGCCGCGGCCGCCAGCGCGACCGCGACCGCGACGCCCGGACCCCGCCGCATCCCCGCCGCCCCCTACGGCGCCGCGACCGGCGGATTCACGGTCACGGTCACGTTGACGGGGGTCGTGAAGACCGTATCGTCCGCCACGGCCTGGAGCACGTACGTACCCGGGGCGCTGAAGCTGACGCGCGTGACGGCCTGCCCCTGCTCGTCGAGCGTCAGGACCCGTGGATCGAACGACACCGCGCCGGCCCCGCGCCAGTGGAGCCAGGTCACCGCCAGGCCCGTCGTGGCCGCGTCCCGGGGGCTGACCATGGCCTGCATCTTGGGACCCGGCCGCAGCGTCCGCTTCAGGATGTCCGGGTTCGGCGGCGGGATGCCGTCGTCGCCGGCGACGACGGCGATCTCGAGCGCGTCGGGCAACGTGACCTCGAGCTCGTCGGCGCCCGCCAGGCGAATGCTCGGCCGCTGGTTGTCGGCATAACCCTGGGCGAACCCCGTGCCGCGGTTCTGGCGCCGGACGACGTTGTCGATCTCCCACACCGGCCAGAGATGACCGAACGCCCGGTCGGTCCGACCGTTGTGGGTCACCGTCCAGACCAGATCCTGCTCCCGCCCCCAGTCGGCCGGCACGCGCACCTCGAAGACGAACTGCTGGCGCCGGTTGTAGAAGTGCGTCGGCTGGCCCCGGTCGGCCGGACCCGGCTCGAAGAAGTTGTTCGGTCCGACCGGGACGACCGGCTGCTCCTGGTAGTTGCGGTTCAGGTAGCCGAAGACCATGGTGAACGACCCGTCGTCGTTCCGTTCCCAGCCCTCGAAGACCGGCTGGATGTTCTGGCCGCGGTTCCAGCGCTCCTGCGCCGCGCCCGGCGCTGCCAGCGACACGACCAGCCAGGCGGCCAGACCGGCCGCGCCGACGATGCGACTATGCCCCTTCATGATGCTCTTTCCGCGACGACGCGGCTCTAGTCGTCGTTGTTGGCGGTCAGCGCCCGCCGCTCCTCGAGCTCCTTCTCGAACGCCTCGTCGTCGAGCTCGTACCAGCTCACCCAGGCGAAGCTCATGTCGTCGCTCGACCGCTGGCCGAAACCGGTCCAGTTGGTCGGGTCGTCGTTCCAGCGGTTGGCCTCCGAGTTGTCGTGCCAACTGATCACGTGCAGGATGGTGCCCTTCGGCAGCAGCGGCGCCACGTGATCCTCGTAGTTGTAGACGATGTGCCACCCGAAGTCCCAGTCGGCGCAGCTCAGGGTCTCCACGCGGTTGTCCGGGTAGATCGCCTCGAGGCACTGCCGCTTGCCAAGGTTGTGCAGGTGCGCCTGGAAGCCGGTGATGTGCGAGTTCTCCTTGAGCCGGTAGTACCCGTCGTGGCGCACGTTCGACGCCCCGGCCGGGATGTCGAGGTCCTCCTCGTCGCCCACGTGCGAGGCAATGATCTTGCGCTCCGGCACGACGCCCCGCGGATAGAACTGCAGGCCGACGCGCGTCCGATCGGTCGTCTCGACGCCGATGGCGGCGTAGTGCATGTTGAAGCGGATCTTCGACCCCGCCGGGATCAGGCGGCCGGTGCCCTCGGGATAGATGTCGCCGTTCTTGCCGAGCGCGTACTCGTTGAGGAACTCGCCGATGCCGTCGACGTCCTCGGCATCCGGGGCCACCACGCCGGTCACGGCGTGATGCACCACCGGGAAGCCCTCGATCGACGGCTTGGTCTCGACCGCCCTGACCCAGCGGTCCTCGGTCAGGCCGGAGTCGGACTCGAGGTTGCCCCACCAGTTCGGCGCCTCGGCGGGCACGACGAACGGCTCGGGAATCTCCACCACCCAGTCGGGCTCGCCGATCTGCCACTCGGCGATGTCCCGGAACTCGCGCGGCGGGGGCATGTCCGCCGGGTTGCCGCGCGGCGCGCCGCCGTCGACCCAGGCGGCGACCGTGGCGATCTCCTCGTCGCTGAGCGAGTAGTCGTACTTGAACTCCTGGATGCCGATGTTCTTGTCGATGTACCACGGCGGCATCGCGCGGGTGACGACCTTGTCCTTGACGGACCGCGCCCAGGGCCGCGTCTCCTCGTACGTCAGCAGCGACATCGGGGCGATCGATCCGGGCCGGTGACAGTGCTGGCACGAGCGCTGCAGAATCGGCGCGACATCCCTGGTGAACGTGGGCTGCTCCGCGGCTTCCTGCGCCGCGGCCGGCCCGGCGGCCAGGACGCCGAGTGCGACCGCCAGCGTGGCGACGAGACCGAACCCAGTTGTGCGTGACATCTTTCAGGCCTCCAGATCTGCCCGTGGGACGAACGAGAGCGCCGGCCGCAGCTCGGGCCGCCGGCAACTCCCTAGTTTGAACCAGTCGGCGCCGTTCGCCAAGCGTTCTTTGACCGCGGGCGAGCGGCGCGCCCTGCTCTACTGTCGCAGCGCGAAGACGTACAGCGCGTTCCCGGTGTCAGGATGCACGATATCCGGGCTCAGGAGCCTCGGCACGCGCCGCGGGCTGCCGCCGCCCAGCCCGGCCGACACGGCGACGTACTGCGTGCCGCCGACCGCGTACGAGACGGGAAACCCCTGCACGGACGTGCCCAGCCGCGTCTCCCACAGCACGTCGCCGGTGGCGGCGTCGAGCGCCCGGAAGTAGCGGTCCACGTCGCCGGCGAACGCCAGCCCGCCGGCGGTCGTCAGCACGGCCGTCGCGAACGCCGCGCGCTGCTCGATGCTCCAGCGCTCCTCCAGCGTATCGACGTCGTACGCGGCCAGCTTGCCCAGGTTGCCGTTCGTGCCGGGCATCTCGAACCACGTCCGGTCGGCCTGCGAGCCGCCCGAGCCGATCTCCAGCGCCACTTCCCGGCCCGCGATCTCGAGGCAGCTCTGGCTCAACGGAATGATCAGCAGGCGCGTCTCGGGACTGTAGCCCGTGGCGTGCCAGTTGTGGCCGCCGGCCGTGCTCGGGCAGACGGAGACCCAGTCGCCGACGCCCGCGTCCGCGATGTCCTGGCGGTACGTCACGATGCCCGTGTCCGGATCGATGCGCTCGAACACGTTCTGGAAGACGGTCTCGACGTGCCCGAGGAACGCGCCCGTCTCGCGGTCGAGCTTCCAGAGGACGCCGTGCTTGCCGATCGTGAACAAGGCCTTGCGCCCGCCGCTGTCGATGAGCACCTGCTCGAACCCCTCGTCGAGGTCGAGCGCCTCGCCGGGGACGTGCTGCCGGTACCAGCGGATGGCGCCGTCGCGGGGATCGAGCGCGAGCGTCGAGTTCGTGTACAGCGCCGGGTCGTGGACCGTCAGGCCGCGGCTGGCGGGCACCCAGGGCTTGGCCTGCGCGACCGGCCAGAACAGCAGATCCAGCTCGGGATCGTAGCTGCCCGGAATCCACGAGTCGCCGCCCCCGCGCAGCGCCAGCGGTAGATCGCCCCAGGAATCGCCGCCCGGCTCGCCCGGCGCGGCGATGGTGAGCCGGCGCCACAGCTCCTCGCCGGTCGCCGCGTCGTGCGCCGTGATGAAGCAACTGTCGGGCATGAAGCGCGAGCAGCCGTTGATGCCGTTGACGACGCGCCCGCCCGCGACGATCGGCCCGCTGGTGTTGGAGTAGCCGTCGTTGTAGTCGGCCATCCGCGTCTCCCAGACCAGCTCGCCCGTGCGGCTGTCGAGCGCCACGATGAACGCGTCGCGCGTCCCCATGAAGAGCTTGTCGTCGTGGATGGCCAGATTGCGGCTGTTGGCGCCGCGCAGCGCCTCCGGCAGCGGCCGGCGGTACTCCCAGAGCAGCGTGCCGCTCGCGGCGTCGAGCGCCTGCACCACGTTGCCCGGATTGGCCAGGTACATCACGCCGTCGTAGACGAGCGGCGTGGGCTGGTTGCGCCCGTCGGCCATCGCCCAGACCCAGGCGAGCTGCAGCTCGCCGACGTTCTCGCGCGTGATCTGGTCCAGCGGGCTGTGGCCCCAGCCGTCGTAGGTCCGGCGGTAGATCAGCCAGTCCGCCGGGTCCGGATCCAGGAGCATCGCATCGGTGACGGGCGCGCGCTCGGCGATCGGCCGGAAGACCCGCGTGCCGTCGCGCGCATCGGCGGCAGCCGTCGCGGCGACTGCGGGCAGCGCACCGCCGCCCAGCGCCACGCTCCCGGCGGCCACCCCGTTCTCCTGCAGAATGTAGGCGACGACGCTGGTGTAGGCCTCGGGGGCGAGCGTGCCCGGCGCCCCGGTCGGCATCGTCGCGCGCACGAGGTCGAGCAGCTCCGCGGCGGGCCGGTCGCCCCACGTGCCGCGGAAGCTCGGCCCGGCCAGCTCCGGCGCCTCGAACTGCCCGCTCAGGTTGGGCATGTGGCACGACGCGCAGGCCCGATCGTACACCCCGCGGCCCGCCTCGGCCTCGGCCGCGGTGTACGCCGCGGAAGCGAGCTGCGCCGGCGCGGAGGACGGCGCCAGCGCCAGCGCCACCGCGGCGGCGATTGTTCCGCAACGCAGGCCGTCCGCACGACCGTCGCCTCGTCGTCGATGCATCGGCACCCTCCGTTCAGCGCGAGCGCCGGGCGCACGCCGGGGCGCGGCGCCCGGGCGGCGCCGTCAATCCGGATTGTCGAGCGAATCGTAGAACTTGATGATGTCGCCGCGATCCGCCGATTCGTTGAAGGCCATCCCGGCCCGCGGGTGCTGGTTGAGCACCCCGGTCAGCATGTACGGGTAGTCGAAGCCCCACTTGAGGGCCTCGCGCATCGGCTCGATGTGATTCTGGATGCAGTGCAGCACGGGCCGCAGCCGGAACTTGGGGTTGTGCAGGAAGCTGAGCAGCAGCTCCAGCGGACAGTTGCCCGCGCCCCGGCCGAGGCCGGCCATGCTGGCGTCGAGCCGGTTGGCGCCCTTGATGGTGGCCTGCACGGTGTTGGCGAACGCCAGTTGGCGGTTGTTGTGGGCGTGCATGCCCACTTCCTTGCCGTTCCCCGCGGTGTAGCCCTGGAAGGTCTTCACGTAGCCGTCGATCTGCTCGCCGTACAGCGCGCCGAAGCTGTCGACGATGCAGACCACGTCCGCCTCGGACTCGGCCGCCAGCGCCAGCGCCTCGTGCAGCTCGCCGTCGGGCACCGTGGACAGGGCCATCAGGTTCAGGCTCGTCTCGTAGCCCTTGTCGTGGGCGTCCTTGATCATGTCCAGCGCCAGGGGGATCTGGTGGATGTAGGTGGCCACCCGGATCAGGTCCACGACGCTCTCCGACTTCGGCAGGATGTCTTCCCGGTAGTCGCTCTTCTCGGCGTCGGCCATCGCCGACAGCTTCAACTCCGTGTCGTTGTCGCCCACGATGCGCCGGATGTCGCTCTCGACGCAGTGCTTCCAGGGCCCGAACTGGCCCGGAGGGAACTGCCGGCGGGAATTGACGTACCCGATCTCCATGTAGTCGATGCCACTCTCGACGCAGGCCCGGTACACGGCCCGCACGGTCTCGTCGCCGAACTGGTGGTCGTTCATCAGACCGCCGTCGCGAATGGTGCAGTCCAGCACCTTGATCTCGGGGCGGTACGAGACCCAATGGCCCGCAGGGGTGTCCTGCGGGGGTCGCTCACTCATCGCACGATCTCCTTCCGCGGCCGGGTCGCCCGCTGTTGCAGCGGCGAAAAATCGGTCGCTTCCATGTACACGGACTCGACCGAGGCGGCCAGCCGGCCGTCCCGGTTGAGCTCTTCGAACGCCGCGCGCCATTCCGGGTCGTTGGGGAACGCGTCCCAGCTCGGCTGCGCCGCCTCCCGGCTGTCATGCTGCAGGATATAGATCAGCGTATTCCCTGACAACGGGGCATCATTCAGACGGGGCTGCGCCCCGAACCCCCGGCGGCCGCTTGCGGGGACCCCGCACCCCACCAGGTCCTGCCCTTCAGGAGGCTGCCGGCGGCGGCGGCGAGCCAGACGACGAAGGCGGTGCCGGTGATCGGGTGCACCCAGGTCGCCGCGTCGAGCCACACGAGCTGCATTGCGAGGCCCAGCACTGCCGAGGCGGGCGCGATGCGCCGCAGCATGCCTCCGGCGCCCCACTGGCTGCGGGCCGCGGCGATGAGCGCCACACCCGCCAGCGCGAAGCCTGCCGCGCCGGTCGCCCGGCGCAGCCACGCCGTCGACTCCAGCTCGCGCGCCAGCGCGTCGAGGCCCGCGGCATCCAGGCCGGCCGGCACGCCGGCCGCCAGCACCACGGCGCCCGCGCCCGAACAGGCCGTGAGCATTCCCGACGCCGCGAGCAGGCTGGCGACCAGCGCCGTGCCGTGCGGCCGGCGCTCGGCCGGCGCCCGGTGCAGGCACCACGCCGCGGCGGCCAGGGCCATCCCGGACACGAGCCGGGCGGCGCCGCCGGCCGCGTAGCGCCCCTGGCTGGCGGCGATGGCCGCGAGCGAGGCCGCCACGGTGTCCTGGTCGGCGCCGGCGGACACACGTCCGACAACCGCCGCGATGGTGGCCGCCGCCGCCAGAATGAACAGCAATCCCGCGCTGTGGAGGGCGGCTGGGCGCCGCCTGTCGTCGGCCATGACCAGCTTCAGACTTCCATCAGGAGGGGCTGAGCTTCAATCAGACGGGGCTGCGCCCCAAGCCCCCGGCGGCCGCTTGCGGGGACCCCACCGCCCCGCGCCGCTCCCGCCGAGGCGCGCTGTGCGCGCCTTTGCGGGCTGCGGGGATCATAGCGGACGCAGCCCGGCTGGCACCCCGCGCGGCCGATTCCGGCGGCGTCCACAGCGCGTGAACAGTGCTTGAGAAACCCGTCACCGGGAGGGATAATCGCCGCATGTAGCAGGCGTGCGACAGGACGGCGCGGTCGGCGGCTCAATCGTCAGTCGGCGTTCTTTCCGGAAGGGGGAGATCGTGCTGAGACGAAGAGGCGTTCAGGCGGCGTGTCTGGCGTTGGCGACTACCCTCCTGCTCCCGGCCGCGTCCGCGGCCCAGACCGGCAGCATCGCCGGTTCCGTGACAGACGAGACCGGCGGCGTCCTCCCCGGCGTGACGGTGGAGGCCCGGAGCCCGGCCCTCATCGAGGGGGTGCGGACGAGCATCAGCGACGGTGCGGGGCTCTACGCCATCGAGGCCCTGCGGCCGGGAACCTACAGCGTCACCTTCACCCTGCCCGGCTTCTCGACCTTCGTGCGCGAGGGCATCGAGCTCAGCTCGGGCTTCGCGGCGAACGTGGACGCGCAGATGACCGTCGGCTCCATCGAGGAGACGGTCACCGTGTCGGGGGCGAGCCCGATCATCGACGTCCAGAACGTCACGACCCAGGACACCTTCACGCGCGAGCGCTTCGACGCGCTCCCGACCGGGAAGACCTACTGGGGCTACGCCGCGCTGACCCCGGGCGCCACCTCCGAGATCCTGGGCGGCGGGCACGACGTCGGCGGCAGCATCGGCGACACGTGGGGGCACATCAAGATCCACGGCAGCGACGACACCGACGGCGACATCAAGTGGGACGGCTTCTACTTCACGAACGGGATCGGCACCGGGACGGGCACGTCGCGGCTGTACTTCCCGAACCAGGCGGCCATCCAGGAGACCGTGATGACCATCGCCGCCATGGACGCCGAGTCGCGGACCGGCGGCGTCGGGGTCAACTCCATCCCGAAGGAGGGCGGCAACCAGTTCAGCTACTACGTGAACATGAGCGGCACGAACGAGAACATGCAGAGCCTGAACTGGGACGAGGAGCTGGGGCGGCGGGGCATGCTGGAACGCCAGGTCAACGGGATCCGCAAGATCTGGGACTACGGCATCGGCGTGGGCGGCCCCATCGTGCGCGACAGGCTGTGGTTCTACACGGCGCACCGCTGGTGGGGCTCGCAGTCGTATCAGCCGAGCAGCTTCGTCAACCTGACGCCGCACAGCCCGATCTACACGCCCGACTACGAGCAGCCGGTGGACTTCGACATCCACCAGCGGGACAACAGCCTGCGGCTGACGTGGCAGGCCAGCGAGCGGCACAAGATCAACATCTCGCGCAGCGACCAGAGCAGCTGCTTCTGCAACTTCTGGTCGCAGTACGGCTTCGTCGACAAGGACGCGTCGGCGCTCTACACGTTCGATCCGGTGAACCTGTCGCAGGTGTCGTGGACCATGCCGGTCACCAACCGGCTGCTGTTCCAGGCCGGCGCGTCGATGCTGAAGACGCGCGCCTCGCCGAAGCTGCAGCCCACGGTGCGGCCGGACGACGTCGGGATCCGCACCTTCACCCCGTTCTTCTTCGTCCACAACACCCAGGTGGTCTGCGACGCCACGCCGTGCCTGTACGGGGAGGAGCAGCACCCGAACTTCAGCAGCCGGGCGTCCGTGTCGTACGTCACGGGCTCGCACAACCTGAAGGTCGGCTACTCGCACCTCTGGCTGCGCGAGGCGCACCTCAACGTGTACATCCACAACCACCTGTCGTACGACTTCGTCGCGCCGGGCGTCTCGTTCGGGGTCAACCAGTACGCCACGCCGCGCCTGTCGGACCAGCGGGCGCACGAGGTCGCGGTGTTCGCGCAGGACCAGTGGACCATCGACCGTCTGACGCTCAACCTGGGCGTGCGCTGGGACCACCTGAACGGCTACATCCCCGAGCAGACCCACCCCCAGGGCCGGTTCACGGATTCGTTCACGGTCGCGGCGATCGACGGCGCCCCGAACTACCACGACATCGCCCCGCGGGTAGGCGCGGCGTACGACCTGTTCGGGGACGGCCGGACCGCCATCAAGGGGTCGTTCGGCCGCTACGTGCTGGGCATCGGCACGAACATCGCCCAGGACGTCAACCCGATGGAGTCGTTCTCGGTCCAGGCGTCCCGCCCGTGGAACGACAACCTGTTCCCGTTCCTGGGACTGCCCCCCGGCAACGGGGACCTCAACCCCGACTGCGACTTCGACAACTTCGAGGCGAACGGCGAGTGCGGGGCGATCCGCGACCCGAACTTCGGCACGCCCGTCATCGTGAACCGCTACCGCGACGACCTGCTGCGCGGCTGGGGCACGCGGCAGGGCCAGTGGCAGACGTCGGTCGCCGTCCAGCACGAGGTGGCCGAGGGCTGGACGATCGAGGTCGGCTACTACCGCACGAAGTTCGACGGCTTCACGGTCATCGACAACCTGAACGCCACCCCGGACGACTACGGCGAGTACTGCATCACCGCCCCGACCGATCCCGGGCTCGGCAGCGTCAGCGGGACGCAGCTCTGCAACCTCTGGACCATCACGCAGGCCCGGGCTCGACCGCGGCGAGGACCTCGTGACCGTGCCGGCCTCGGACTTCGGCGACAAGTGGATGGACTTCAACGGGGTCGACTTCAACTTCAGCGGGCGGCTGCCCAACGGGGCCACGCTGGCCGGCGGGCTGACCACCGGCTCGCAGACCTGGAGCGAGTGCTTCGTGGTGGACAACCCGACCCAGAACCGGCCGGGGTACTGTCAGGTCTCGGAGCCGTGGGGAGCGGCCACGCAGTTCAAGATCAACGGCAGCTACCCGCTGCCATACGACACCGAGGTCTCGTTCGTCTACCAGAACATCGCCGGCATCCTCCACGAGGCGGAGTACGACGCGCTCGCGGATCCGGCCGAGCGCGCCTTTGCGGAGGCCATGCTCGGGCGGCCGGTGGCGGTCGGCGAGGAGAACGTGCAGCTCCTCCCGGCGGGCACGGGGTTCTTCACGTCGTACCCGACGACCAGCGCCGCGGTGGCCTCGCAGACGTTCAACACCATCTCCACGCAGCACGAGCCGCGGCTCAACCAGCTCGACCTGCGGTTCACGAAGATCATCAACTTCAGCGGGGCCCGGGTGCGCGCCTGGTTCGACATCTTCAACATCTTCAACGCCAACTACGTCTCGTTCGTGGACGACAACTACGCGGACAACTTCCCGCGCATCACGCAGATCATGAACGGCCGCCTGTTCAAGGTCGGCGGCCAGTTCGACTGGTAGGACCCGGCGGGCGGGGGCTGCGGCCTCCGCCCGCCGCGCGGCGGAACGGCTGGCGGCCGGCGGCCGACCTCAGCGGCCCGGCGCGCCTTCGCTCGCGAGCCGCGCGGCGATCCGCAGGTTGCGTTGCGCGGCGCGGATGACCGGACGCTCGATGAGCTTGCCGTCGACCAGCAGCACGCCCCCCTGCTGGCTCTCGTAGGCCGCCACGGTCTTCCGCGCCCAGGCCAGCTCCTCGTCCGAGGGCGAGAACGCGCGCTGGATCACCGGCACCTGCGTGGGATGGATGGCGGCCTTGCCGGCGAAGCCGAGGCGGCGGACGCGGCGGCTCTCGTCGGCCAGCGCGTCGACGGCCGGCACGTCCATGAAGGGGGAGTCGAGCGCGCTGACGCCGGCCGCCCCGGCCGCCAGCACCACGCGCGAGCGCGCGTAGAGCAGGGCCTCCCACGCCACGGCGCAGCCGAGGTCGGCCGACAGGTCGATGGCGCCGAAGAACACCGCCGACACGTTGGGCGACGCCGCCGCGATCTCCTCGGCGGCCAGCACGCCGGCCGCGGTCTCGAGCTGCACGATGAGCGGCAGCGCGGCGCCCAGCGGGGCGAGGGCCGCCTCGACCTCCCGGACCTCGCCGGCGCCGGCCACCTTGGGCAGCATCAGCGCGTCCGGACGGAGGCCCGCCTCGGCCAGGGCCGCCAGGTCCGCGCGGCCCAGCTCGGTCTTGACGTCGTTGACGCGCAGGCTGACCTCGGCCGCCGTCGGCTCGCGCCCGGCCAGCAGCGCGAACGCCTGCTCGCGCGCCGCCGCCTTGGCGCCGAACGCCACGCCGTCCTCGAGGTCGAGGCAGACGGCGTCGGCGCCGGTCGCGAGCGCCTTGGGGTAGCGGTCCGGGCGAACCGCCGGAACGAAGAGCAGGCTGCGGCGTATCCGCTCGTCGCCCGCGCCCGGGCTAGTTGCCATAGAAGACCGCGATCTCCTCCAGCCGCCGCTGGATCTCGTCTTCCGGGAACCAGCGCCCGCGGACCATCACGCCGGCCCGGCGCTCGGTGTTGGCGATGTCGGCGAGCGGGTCGGCCGTCAGCAGGATCAGATCCGCGCTGCGGCCGACCGCCACGGTGCCGAACTCCTCGTCGGCGCCGAAGTACTCGGCCGGCTTGCGGGTGCCGATCACCAGGGCGTCGTACGGCGTCATCCCCAGCTCGACGTAGTACCGCAGCTCGCGGTGGGCGGAGAAGCCCGGCACGCTGAACGTCTGGGGCGAATCGGTGCCCAGCGCGATGTTGGCGCCGGCCTCGTACAGCGCCAGCAGGATCGTGCGGCGCAGCTCGGCGATCTGCCGGTTGGTCTCGACGTCGCTCCGCGCGAGGCTGCCCGCGACGGCCTGCCGCCAGCGCTCGACCGTCTCCGGCGGCATGTAGCGAACCTCGGGCCGCTCGGCCTCGACCTCCGCCGCGGGCCGCGCGGCGAAGATGCCCGTCTCCCACAGCACCATCGTCGGCACGACCCAGGCGCCGGCCGCGAGCGTCGCGTTCACGACCTCGGGCAGGCGGGACTCGTCCACGCGCTCCAGCAGGCCGCCGAGGCCGACGATGGCCGGCAGGTCGGCGGGCAGCGCGTCGTCCGGGACGAGCGCCTCGATGTAGTTGTCCAGGTGATCGATCGACGCCTGCCCCGACGCCAGGGCGTGGAGCAGGCCGACGCTGTCCGGCACGTGACCGGCCAGCGGGATCCCCACCTCCGCCGCCGTCCGCGCCGCCGCGTCGTACGTCTCGACGCTCACCCCCTCCAGCATCTTGATCAGGTCGTAGCCCGCCACCTGGTACTCGCGCACGAGCTGCTCCGCCTCCTCCGGCGTCGACACGTCGCGCCCGTTGATCGAGACGCTGCCCAGCAGCAGCCGCGGGCCCACGACCGCGCCGCTCGCGACCCGCTCGCGCAATCCGAGCTGAGAGGGGTGGCCCTGCATGCCGCGCACGGTCGTCACCCCGTTGGCGACGTACAGGAACAACAGGTTCCCGGCGTCGCGGTCGGTCATCCGCGGGGTCGGCAGATGGCCGTGCATCTCGGCCAGTCCGGGCAGCAGGTAGCCGCCCGCGGCGTCGATGATCTCGACGCCCTCGGCCGGCCCGACCTCGGCCGCCGGGCCGATGGCGGCGATGCGTCCGTCGTCGATCACCACGGTCCGGCCCTCGAGCACCCGCTCGGCATCCATCGGCAGCACGTTGGCGTTGACGAAGGCGATGTCGCCCTCGACCACGGTCTCCGGCCCGCCTCCGCAACCGGCCATCGCCAGGAGGGCGGCGGCCGGCCACGCGCCCCATCGCATGCTGGTCACGACTGTCCTTTCTCCGGCAGCTTCGGCGTCACCCGCCCGGCCGGCGGCACGTGCCCGCGCCGGTACACCATGAAGGTGCGCTTGTACTCGATCACGACCGTGCCGTCCTGGTTGAATCCCACCGTCTTCACCGTCACGATGCCGACGTTCGGCCGCGACTTCGACTCGCGCTTCGAGAGCACCTCGCTCTGCGAGTAGATCGTGTCGCCCTCGAACACGGGATGCGGCAGGCGCACCTCGTCCCACCCGAGGTTGGCCATGACGTTCCACGACAGGTCGATGGTCGACTGGCCGGTCACGAGCGCCAGCGTGAAGGTGGAGTCGACGAGCGGCTTGCCGAACTCGGTGTTCGCCGCGTACGCCGCGTCGAAGTGAATCGCGTTGCTGTTCTGCGTGAGCAGCGTGAACCAGATGTTGTCGGCCGCAATCACCGTCCGTCCGAGCGGGTGGCGGTAGACGTCACCCACCTCGAAGTCCTCGTAGACGCGGCCGCTCCAGCCTGCCTTGGTCCCCATCGGGCGCCTCCCTGGCATCCATCAGACGGGGCTGCGCCCCGAACCCCCGGCGTCCGCTCGCGGGGACCCCATAGCCCCGCGCCGCTCCCGCCGAGGCGCGCCGTGCGCGCCTTGGGGAGTCTGCATCGGGCTGCGGCGCAGACTCCTGACCGAGCCGGTACACTCTATCGCATGCGCCGGACGTCCGAGACTTCGCCGGGGATCGACCGGCTGCTGGCATCCGGGGACCTCGCGGGTCGCCGGGTCGGCCTCGTCTGCAACCCGGCCTCGATCGACGCGGCGTACCGGCACACCGCGCAGCGGCTGCGGCGGGCGCCCGACGTCACGCTGGCGGCCCTGTTCGGCCCCCAGCACGGCTTTCGCTCGGACGTCCAGGACAACATGGTCGAGACGCCGCACGCGTGGCACCCGGCCTGGGACATCCCCATCCATTCGCTGTACGGCGACCGCCGCGAGCCGACCGCGGCCATGTTCGACGGCCTCGACGTCCTCGTCGTCGACCTGCAGGACGTCGGGACGCGCGTCTACACCTACGTCTACACGATGGCCAACTGCCTGCGCGCGGCCGCACGCCACGGCCTGCCCGTGGTGGTGTGCGACCGGCCCAACCCCATCGGCGGCGCGCAGGTCGAAGGCCCCCTGCTCGAGCCGGGCCACGAGTCGTTCGTCGGCCAGTTCCCGATTCCGCTGCGCCACGGCCTGACCATCGGGGAGCTGGCGCGCCTGTTCAACGACCACTTCGGCCTCGGCGCCGAGCTGCGGGTGGCGCGTCTGGACGGCTGGGAGCGGACGGCGTACCACGACGCCACCGGGCTGCCGTGGGTCATGCCCTCGCCCAACCTGCCGACCCTGGACAGCGCCGTGGTCTACCCGGGCGCGGTGCTGTTCGAGGGCACCAACCTGTCGGAGGGCCGGGGCACCACGCGGCCGTTCGAGCTGCTCGGCGCGCCATGGATCGACGGCGAGGCCCTTGCCGCGCGCATCGCGGACGCCGCGCTGCCGGGCGTGGCGGCCCGGGCCACGCACTTCGAGCCGACCTTCCAGAAGCATGCCGGCCGGCCCTGCGGCGGCTGCCAGCTCCACGTGACCGACCGCGGGGCCTTCCGGCCCGTGCTGACGGCGGTCGCCGTCCTGCAGGCGATCCGCCGGGCGGACCCGGCGCGGTTCGCCTGGCGCGAGCCGCCCTACGAGTACGAGCGGACGAAGCAGCCCATCGACATCCTCGCCGGGTCCGCCGCGTTGCGCCGGCAGATCGACGCGGGCGTCGAGGCAGCGGACATCGCGGCCGGGTGGGACGCGGACGTGGCGGCTTTCGCCGGGGTTCGGTCGCGCTTCCTGCTCTACTGATGGTCGGACACCATGGATGGCCTACCACTTGCATGAAGGTCGACCGCCGGCCCTGCCGGAGCTTGCTCCGCGTCATTCGCCGCGTGGCGCAGCCCGGACAGAGCCGTCTCGGGAGCCATCATGGCGACGATTTGGGACGTGTTCCAGAACGCGCTGAAGAGCGTGTACGACCCGGCCGTGTTGTCCTTTGCACTCGCCTGCGGAATCATCGCGTTGGCCATCTGCGTGCTCGATTGGGTGGGAACGCTGCTGCTGGGCCGCCCCGGTCTTCTGGGGGTCGGCTTCGGCGGCTGGCGCACCTTCCAGTCGATCCTCCTGTGGGGTGTCGGCGCGGTGCTGGGCGCATATCTCGGAGGTCTCGTGCAACTGTTCGATACAGAAAGCATCAACGCGCGGGTCATAGTTGGAATCGGCTGGCCGACCGTGCTGCCGCGGCTGCTTTCGATGGCTTCCGGAGGCACGACGGAGGCAGAGCAGAACGAAGAGGAGGACATGCGATGAATCTGATCGAGAGCCTGCTTGGATACCGGTCCTTCTCGAGCGAGCCCGAGATCCGTGAGAGCATCACGAAGTCGAGAAGCTACGATTCGTCGAGCGACTCATTGGATGACGCAAGTAGCCTCCTGATTTTCGAAACCTCCAGACAGCACACCTGGCTGGTTGCAACAAGTGACAGCCTGTACTTCGTTCTCGACGACATTCGAATGCCGGAGCCTCAGATCAAGCGCGCGGTCCGGAGGCGCGAATTGAAGACCCGAGACGACGGTACCGTCGCGGTTGACACCCGGTCGAAATCAACCAGTACCGGCCTTGTCGACGTGGGCCTCAGACGGCGTGGCTGGCTCTACAGCAAGGACCTCTTTTCTTCCCAACGACCGATCGAGCAGGCGATAAACGAGCTTCTGAGGGCCACGGATAGATCTCCGATCGCCAGACACGATCGAACGGGCGTCGCGACGGCTGGCTCCAGCGCATGACCGTCATCCCCGCACCTCGCCGACCCAGCCGAGATACGAGCGAGCCGTCGCTTCCGACCATCGCGGACGCGGCGGCGGGCCTGCGAGACGGCCGGACGACTGCGGTCGAGCTGGTCGAGCGGTGTCTCGACGCCATCGCGCGCCGGGACGGCGAGCTGAACGCCTTCATCACGGTCATGGCCGACGAGGCCCGCGCCGAGGCGGCGCAAGCGGACCGCGAGCTGGCGGCCGGCCGGCCGCTCGGACCGCTGCACGGCATTCCCGTCTCGGTCAAGGACCTGCTTGACCTGCGCGGCCTGCCGACCACGGCGGCCTCCCGCGCGCGGGCCGGACACCTGGCGGCCGCCGACGCGCCCGTGCTGGCCGCGCTACGGCGGGCCGGCGCGCTCTTCGTCGGCAAGTGCAACCTGCACGAGTTCGCGTTCGGCACGACCGGCGCGGATTCGGCGTTCGGGCCGACGCGCAATCCGCACGCGCCGGCGCACCTCGCCGGCGGGTCGAGCAGCGGGTCGGCCGTATCGGTCGCGGCAGGGATGGCGCTGGCGTCCGTCGGCACGGACACGGGCGGCTCCATCCGCATCCCGGCCGCCGCCTGCGGCGTGGTCGGCCTCAAGCCGACCTTCGGCGAGCTGTCGTGCGACGGTGTGGTTCCCCTGGCGCCGACCCTCGATCACGTGGGGCCGCTCGGGCTGACCGTCGACGACGTGGCCACCGTCTATCGCGCGCTGGCGGGCGGCGCCGGGCCCGCAGCACCGGCAGACAGCGGCGACGGCAGCGAGCTGCCCGCGACGATCCGCATCGGCCTGCCGCGCCGGTACTTTCTCGACCTGCTCGACCCGGGGGTGCGCACCGCGTTCGAGGCGGCCGTCGACCGCCTGCGCGCCAGCGGCGCGGCGCTGGCCGCGGTCGACATCCCGCACGCGCCCGAGATCCCATGGACCTACCGGCACACCCAGTTGCGGGAGGCCTACGCGGCCCACGCCGCGACGCTGGAGACGCGGGGCGCCGACTACTCGCCGACGGTGCGCCAACGGATCGAGCTGGGCCGCTCCGTAGGTGCTGCCGACTATGCGCGGGCGCAGGAGCTCCGAGCGACGCTCCGCCGCGAGGTGGACGCGGCGCTGAACGACCGCGAGGCGCTCCTGCTGCCGACCCTTGCGATTCCCGCGCCGCGGCTGGGCGCCGAGGAAGTGACTGTCGGCGACCGGACGGTCGACGTGCGGAGCGTGACGCTGCGCCTCACGCAGCTCTTCAACCTGACCGGCCACCCGGCTGTCTCGATCCCCTGCGGAACCACGCCGGACGGGCTGCCCTGTGCGGCGCAACTCGTGGGCCTGCGGGGCGCAACCGGGCGGCTGCTCGCGCTCGCAACGCGCTGCGAAGGCGCGCTCAGGGGCTGAGCGGCTGGGGGCTGAAGAAAAGGCGTCGACCGGATGCGGCCGGTCAGGAGAGCTTGCCGCGCAGGTCCTCGTAGCCGCCGCCCGCCGGCGCCGACTGCTCGACCGGCAGCCCGGCCTGGACCCAGCCCTCGGCGAGCACCTGGCCGCTGCGCGGGTCGCGGGCGCCGCCGTAGCCGCCCTGCACGTTCGCGACGTCCTCGTAGCCGGCCGCGGCCAGCATCTGGGCCGCGCGCGCCGAGCGGCCGCCCATCTGGCAGCCGATGAGGAGCCTGGTCTCCGGCGGGTAGTTGGCCTGCATCACGGCCAGGAACTCGGGGTTGGGCAGCATCTGGCCGGTGGCCGGGTCGCGGTGCAGGAGGGGTACGTTGTGCGCGCCCTGCGCATGGCCGTTCTCGTACTCCGGCACCGAGCGCACGTCGACGTAGGTGTACCCTTCGCGCGACTGCAGCTCGAATGCGGTCTTCACGTCGACGTCCCTGAGCCCCATCGTTCCCCCCGGCGGCGGCCTCCATAGTAGCATTCCGCGCTGACGCTCCCGCCCGGGACCTGCCCATGATCGCGCACTTCTTCCACGCCTGGGAGCGCCGGCTCGCCGCCCGCACCACGGACCGCGTCGTGCGCGGCTTCGAGTGGGGCACTGACTGGCTCGACGACCGGCGCGGCGCCGCCGCCTCGCCGCACGACGAGCTGCGCGACTGGTCGGCCCGCATGGTGGCCGACTCGGAGCGGTTCTTTCACGCCCCCGCCACGGACGGCTACGAGCTGCGCGGGAACGCCCTCAGCTTCCCCAGCGCCTTCCGCACGCCGCACGCCGAGAACAACACGGTCCACGCGCTGTACTTTCCCGCCGCCGGCCGCCCGGCCGCGGGCCGCGCTGCGGGGCGCCGGGCGGTCGTGGTGCTCCCGCAATGGAACGCCGACGCCGGCTCCCACGTCGCCCTGAGCCGGCTGATCGCGCGCGCCGGCATCAGCAGCCTCCGGCTCAGCCTGCCGTATCACGACCGGCGCATGCCGCCGGAGCTCCACCGCGCCGACTACATCGTCAGCGCCAATCTGGGGCGCACGCTCCAGGTCTGCCGCCAGGCCGTGCTCGACGCGCGGCGTGCGGTGCACTGGCTGAGCGGGCGCGGCTACGAGCGGATCGGGATCCTCGGAACCAGCCTGGGCTCCTGCCTGGCCATGCTGACGGCCGCGCACGAGCCGCGCATCCGGGCCGCCGCCCTCAATCACATCTCCCCGTACTTCGCGGACGTGGTGTGGCGAGGGCTGTCGACCGCCCACGTCCGCGCCGGGCTCGACGGCCACATCGATCTCGACCGCCTGCGCCGGCTGTGGCTGCCGATCAGCCCCCAGCCCTACGTCGACCGCCTGCGGGACACCCAGGTCCTGCTGGTCTACGCCCGCTACGATCCCTCGTTTCCGGTCGGCCTCTCGCGCCGGCTCGTGGTCCGCTTCCGGCGCTGCGGCGTGCCGCATCGGGCGTTCGCGCTGCCGTGTGGCCACTACACCACCGGCATCGCCCCGTTCAACTGGCTGGACGGCTACGTCCTGGTGCGTTTCCTGACCCGGACGCTGTAGGGACCCCTGGACTCCCGGCCCGCGGTCAACCGGCAGGCCACTCGACCGGATCGCCGAAGCCCAGCCCCGCCAGCTCCCCCAGCACGTCCGGCCGGGAGCCGACCACCACGGCGAGCAGCTCGTCGGGCCGCAGGTGACGCTGCGCCGCACCCAGGACGTCGTCGGCGCCGACCGCCGTGATGCGCGGCACGAACCGCGTGTAGTGGTCGTCCGGGAGCCCGTGCAGCGCCATCCGCACCCCGGCGCGCGCCACCTGGTAGGCGGTCTCGAAGCTGCGGGGGAAGCCGCGCGTCAGCGCCGCCCGCGCCGTCTCGAGCTCGCGCGGCGACGGCGGACGCGGACCCCGCACCTCCGCGATCTCGCGCACCGCCTCGCGCAGCGCGTCCAGCGTGGCCGCCGTCTGCACGCCGACCTGCAGGCAGAACGGCCCGCGCCCGACGCGCCAGTCGAACGACGTCCGGGCGCCGTAGGTGTAACCCTTCTCCTCGCGCAGATTCAGGTTGATGCGGCTCACGAACTGTCCGCCGAGCACCATGTTCAGCACGCTCAGGGCGTAGAAGTCGGGCGACGTGCGCGGCACGCCGGCGTGGCCGAGGCGGATCTCGGACTGCACCGCGCCCTCGCGCTCGGCGAACACCATGCGCTCCGTCACGGGCGGCGGCTCCCGCGGCGGCCCCTCCGGCGCTCCGCCGTCGGCGAGCAGACCCTCGTCCCACGCCCGCGCGGCCTCGGCGAACACCGCCTCGGGCGCCAGGTCGCCGACGGCCACGAGCGTCCAGGGCACGCGCTGGTACCGGCGGCGGTGAAAGTCGGCCGCCTCGGCCGGTCCCAGCGCGCGCAACGCGGCCTCGGTCCCGATGGCCGGGTGCCCGTACGGATGGGCGCGGTACAGGGCTTCCACGAACGCGCGATCGGCGACGGCCGCGGCCGAGCGCCGCAACTGCCGGATGCGGTTGATCCGCAGGTCGCGGACGCGCGCAACGTCGGCCGGGTCGAAGCGGGGGCGCACGGCGATCTCGAACAGCAGCCGCAGCCCCTCCCGCGCGTGCCGCGACAGCGTCGTGAGCCCGACGACCGTCGCATCGCTCCACACCTCGGTGCTCAGCCGCCCGCCGATGCGCATCAACGCCCGGTGCAGGTCGACGTCGGACAGCGCGGCGCTGCCTTCGTCGAGCAGGTCCGCCGTCAGCGCCGCGAGTCCCGGCCGGTCGGGCGGATCCGCCGCGGCGCCGACCGGCAGCAGCAGCAGGAGCGTCAGCACCGGGGCCCGGTGGTGGCCGGCCGCCAATACCTGCAGGCCGTCGCTCAGCGTCGCGCGCTCGAACGCGGGCAGGCTGAACGCAGGGTCCGGGCCGACGGCGGGCAGGCGCGTGCGTGGCATTACTCAGACGGGGCTGCGCCCCGAACCCCCGGCGTCGGCTTCAATCAGACGGGGCTTTGCCCCGGACCCCCGGCGTCCGCTTGCGGGGACCCCTGCGCCCCGCGCCGCTCCCGCCGAGGCGCGCTGTGCACGCCTTTGCGGAGTCCGTGACATTCTGCGGGCACACTCCCAAGAGCCTACCGTGGATTCACCGGGGTGGAGTCCGGCAGGGCGGCGTCGGTCCTGCCTTCCGGCACGACGCTCAGGGCGACGCGGCCGGCGGCGGTCAGGAAGGTGTCGACCGCCTGTCCGACGGCGTCCGGCGTCACGTCCGCGTAGCGCGCGCGGTCGGTCGGGCCGTAGCCCGGATCGCCCGTGAGCACGTTGTAGGCGTTGAGTTGATCGGAGCGGCCGCCGAATCCGCCGACGGTCTGCACCTGGTAGACGAAGTCGGCCTCGACGCTCGCGCAGCACCGCTCCACCTCGTCGGCGGTAGGGCCCGCGGTCCGCAGCGCCGCCAGCTCGGCGGCGATGACGGCCTCGAGCTCCGCCAGGTCGTGTCCGGGCGCCGCCGTGGCGACGACGGCGAAGCTGCTCGACAGCTCGTGCGAGCTCTGGCCGGCGCTGACGTCCGTGGCGATCTGCCGGTCGTGCACGAGGGCGCGGTACAGCCGCGACGACTTGCCGCCGGCGAGTATCTCGGCCAGCAGGTCGCACTCGGCATCGCCCGGCGCGTACAGCGGCGGGGTGCGCCAGGCAAGATACAGGCGCGGCAGCTCGACGCGATCGACGAGCAGCAGGCGCCGCTCGCCCGGCGGCGCGGGCTCGGCCGGCAGCGGCGGGGGCGCGGGCCGGGGGCCGGCCGGGATGTCGCCGAAATGGCGCCGGGCCGCCTCGAACGCGGCGCCGGTCCGGATGTCACCGGCAATCGCGAGCGAGGCGTTGGCGGGATGGTAGTAGGCGGCGAAGAACGCCTTGACGTCCGCCAGCCCGGCCGCGCGCACGTCGTCGGGATCGCCGATCGTCAGCCAGTGGTACGGATGCCGAGGCGGGTACAGCGCCGCCATGAGCGCGACGGGCACCAGGCCGTAGGGCCGGTTCTCGTAGTTCTGGCGCCGCTCGTTGAGCACCACCTCGCGCTGCGTCTCGAACTTCTCCGCGGTGAGGGCCGGCAGGAGAAAGCCCATCCGGTCCGACTCCATCCACAGCGCGCGCTCGAACGCCGGGGTCGGCACGACCTCCCAGTAGTTGGTGCGATCGGTGTTCGTCGACCCGTTCAGCGTGCCGCCGATCTCCTGCAGCGGGGAGAAGTAGCTGCTGTCGTGGTGCGCCGACCCCTCGAACATCAGGTGCTCGAAGAGGTGCGCGAACCCGGTGCGGCCGGGCCGCTCGTCCTTGGACCCGACGTGGTACCACAGGTTGACGGCGACGACGGGGCAGCCGTGGTCCTCGTGCACGATCACGTCGAGCCCGTTGTCGAGCGTCTCCTTCTCGTAGCCGATCTGCATGGCCGTCACTCGCCAACCCAGTTGGATGACCAGCTCGCGCGTGCGCCCCCGCGTGTCGCACTCCACGAGCACGAGCTGCTGCCAGGTGCCGAGCGCCAGCTCCGCGTCGCTGAAGGGAATCGCGAGGGACGGACCGAGCAGCGCCGCCCGGACATGGCTCGACCCGTTGTCGTCGCCCCACCGCTCGTGATGGGCGTAGGGACCGTCGCGCGGCGCGAGGCGCTCGAGCAGGCGGTTGAAGTCCGCCACGGCGCCCGGCTCGAACTCGATCGTGGTGATGCCGGCCGTCGAGCCGACCACGGCCACTGTCGCGACGCCGGCCGTCAGGCCCGAACCGGACACTGCCGTCGCCACCTCCGCGGTGACGTCGTGCACGTCACCCTGACCGGCCGTCTGAATCCGGCGTCGAACCGTCGTCACCATAGGGAGTCGCGCGCGAGCGGGCACGCCGGCCGGCGGCGCGCACGCCATTGTAGCAGTCGGCCGCCGAGGGACCCGACGCGGCATGACGCCCTCCCCGCAGGGTGCTAGCATGGAAGGAGGTGCTGCCCAACATGTCCACGCGCCTGGCGGCAGTGGGGCTTCCCCTCCTCCTGCTGGTGCTGCTCGCGAGCCCGGCCGGAGCGCAGGCCACGCTCCGTTTCGACGCCCCGGACGGCTGGATTGCGGTCGAGCCGGACTCGCCCGCCGGGGTCGCCCACTTCGTGCTGCCGCGCGCCGCCGAGGACGCCGAGGACGCCGAGTGCGCCATCTTCCACTTCGGCAACGAAGGCCGCGCCGCGGAGCTGCGCCTCGAGCGCTGGACCAACCAGATGCTGCAGCCCGACGACCGCCCGTCCGCCGACGTGGCGACGACCAGCCGCTTCGAGCTGGGCGGCATGCAGGTCACGCTGCTCGACGTGCCGGGGATCTTCGCGGCCGAGGTTCTGCCCGGCTCCAGGATGCGGTACTACAAGCGGGGGTTCCGGCTGAAGGCGGCCGTGGTCGAGACGCCGGGCGGTCCGTTCTTCTTCAAGCTGACCGGCCCGGAAACCACGGTCATCCGCTGGGAGCCGGCCTTCACGGCCCTGATCGACGGCGTCCGATACGAGTGAGCGAGCCCCGCTACTACGAACGGCTGACCCACCTGCGGGACACCTTCCCGGCGCCGGTCTCGGACCGGATGCGCGACGCCTACTTCGTCTTCTCGATCATGCAGGCGCTCGACCGGATCGACGACATGAAGTCCGAGGTGCCGTTGCTCGGCCAGCCGCAGCAGCTCGACTACGCGGCGGCGGAGCAGGCGACGCTGGCCGAGGAGGGGCGCAGCGTGGAGGACGTGGCGCGCCAGCTCGTCGGCAGGCTCGAGGGCATGCCGATCTGGGGGCATCCGCGGACGCAGATCAACGTCGTGCCGCCGCCGTCGATCCCGAGCATCATCGGCGCGCTGCTGCCCGCCATCTACAACCCGAACCTCGTGTCGGACGACACGTCCTACGGTCTCGCCGAGACGGAGACGGCCGTCGCCGCCATGACATCCAGCCTCGTCGGCTACGACCCGGCGCGCGCGGCCGGCATCTTCACCTTCGGCGGCACCGGCACCACGCTCTACGGCGCCCGCCTCGGCATCGAGAAGGCGTTTCCCGATGCGATGGACAACGGCATCCGCGGCGACGGCGTCATCCTGGCGTCCGAGCAGAGCCACTACTGCCGCCTGAACGTCGCCGGCTGGCTCGGCCTCGGCGAGAAGCAGGTCATCGAGGTGCCGACGCACCTGCGGAACGACATCCGCATCGACCGGCTGGAGGCCGCCGCCCGCGCGGCGCTCGACGACGGGCGGCGCATCGTCACGCTGGTGGCGACCATGGGCACCACCGACGCCTTCGGGGTCGACGACCTCGACGCCATCGTCGACCTGCGCGACCGGCTGGTGGCGGACTACGGGCTCGACTACAGGCCGCACGTTCACGCCGACGCGGTCATCGGCTGGGCCTGGTCCGTCTTCAACGACTACGACTTCGAACGCAACGTGCTCGGGTTCCGTCCCCGCACGGTGCGCGCGCTGGCGGCCGCGGGCCGCCGCATCTCGAAGCTCGCGCGCGCGGACTCGATCGGCATCGACTTCCACAAGACCGGCTTCACGCCGTACATCTCGAGCCTGCTGCTGGTTCGCGAGCGGGACGACCTGCAGCTCCTGGTCCGCGGCCGCGACCAGATGCCCTACCTGTTCCAGAGCGGCGAGCGCCATCCCGGCGTCTACACGCTCGAGACGTCCCGCGGCGGCGGCGGCGTCCTCTCCGCCTACGCCAACCTGCACCTGTTCGGCCGGGTCGGCCTGCGCGTGCTCCTCGGCCACCTCGTGGAGATGGCCGAGCTGCTGCGCGAGCATCTGGAGGGCCGCGACTCGACCACCGTCCTCAACGACGACGGCGTCGGGCCGGTCACCGTGTTCCGCGTCTACCCCGACGGCGTCGACACCTGGACCATCAAGGACCGCGAGCGCACCGACCCCGCCGCGCGCGCCGAGCTGCTGCGCCACAACGAGTACAACCGGCGCCTGTTCCGCCACCTCTACGACCGCGCGATGCGCGGCGAGGGGGTGCACATCTCGATGACCGACTGCTACCGCCACACGGACTACGGCGAGCCGGTGGTCGGCCTCAAGAGCTTCATGCTCTCGCCCTTCATCGACGAGCAGCACGTCGAGCGCCTGGTCGCCGACGTCCTCCAGGCCCGGCAGGCGATCGGCGCGGACGCCTGACCGCGACTGCGCCCCTCACAGCGCGTCGAGCGCGGGGTGCAGCGTGTGCCAGCGGGTCGCCTGCTCGTAGCTGCGGGCGGCCTGCAGCAGGGTCGACTCGTCGTGCAGGCGGCCGGTCAGCATCAGCCCGACCGGCAGGCCGCCGCTGAAGCCGGCCTTCAGCGCGAGGGCCGGATGCCCGGTCAGGTTGGTCATCGTGAGGCTGGCGCTGAGCGTCGGGCTCACGAACAGATCGACCCGCTCGAAGAGCGCGTTCATCGCGCGCATCAGGAGCGTGCGGGCGCGCTGCGCGCGGATGTACTCGACGGCCGGGATCAGCCGCGAGGCGCGGAAGACGTTCGGCCAGGCGTCCGGGCCCTGCTCGGTGAGCTGGTCGAGGCCGCCGCTGCGCGTCAGGTCGTCGAACGCGGCGGCCGCCTCGGCCTCGAGGATCAGGCGCAGCGCGTCGGCCGGGAACTCCGGCAGCGCAATGGGCTCGAGCGTCATGCCCGTACGCCGCAGATCGTCGAGCGCGGTCCGCAGCACCGCCTGGCGGGCCTCGGCGGCGCGCGCGTTCCGGAACAGCTCGCCCAGCGGCGGCCGCTCGAGCTCGTCCGCGACGTAGCCGACGCGCAGGCGCGCCGGGTCGAAGCCGGGGTCCCACGCGAACGGCGCGTCAACCACCGTGTCGTCCCGTCCGTCGGGTCCGTAGATGGCGTTGAACACCAGCACGCAATCGTCCACGCTGCGGCACATCGGCCCGATCTTGTCCATGGTCCAGGTGAGCGCCATCGCCCCGTGCCGGCTGACCCGCCCGAACGTCGGGCGCAGGCCGGTGACCCCGCACGCGGCGGAGGGGGAGATGATGGAGCCCAGGGTCTCCGTGCCGAGCGCGAAGCCCACCAGCCCGGCGGCGGTGGCGGCGCCGGATCCGGCGGACGAGCCGCTCGAGCCGCGCCCGGGCGCCCACGGGTTGCGCGTCATGCCCCCGAACCAGACGCTGCCGCGGGCCAGCGCCCCCATCGACAGCTTGGCCACGAGCACCGCGCCGGCCTCGGCCAGGCGCTCGACGACGGTCGCGTCGTCGTCGATCACCTGCTGCTCGTAGGGCCGGGCGCCCCACGTCGTGCGGGCGCCGCGCGCCGCGAACAGGTCCTTGGCGCCCCACGGAATCCCGTGCAGCGGCCCGCGGTAGCGCCCGGCCGCAATCTCCCGGTCGGCCGCCGCCGCCTGCGCCAGCGCGGCGTCCTCCATGAGCGTGACCACGGCGTTGAGCCGGCCGCCGTAGCGCCGGAGACGGTCGAGGTACATCCGCGTCAGGTCGACGGAGGTCACCAGGCGCTCTTCGAGCAGCCGCGACAGGGTCGTGACCGGCTCGAAGGCGAGCTCTTCGAGGCTGGCGGGGACAGCCACGCGCGCCGGACGCGCCACGGGGAGCGGGGCGTGCGGCGTGGCCCGGCCCGCCGGGAGGCTGCTCGCCGGCGCCGGCCGGAAGGCGAAGGCCGGCGCGGTGTCGCGGGTGACGTCGAGCGTCCGCAGCGCGGCGTACCGCCGCCGGTTGCGCGCGACATCGGCGCGCATCAGGTTGCGCTGATCCGCGGTGAACTCCAGGTCCGCGAGCGTGGCGGCGCATGCCAGGATGTCGCTCGGCGCCTGCGGGGCAGCGCGCTGCCCCGCGGCGGCGGCCGGCGCGGGCCACAGGCCGGCGGCGAGCGCCGCGGGCCCCACCCGCAGGAGGTCGCGGCGGCCGGGCCGGCGGGCGCCGGATCGTGGGCGGACTGGAATCATGGGAGCACCTCGGGGGCGTCCGGCGCTGCCGCCGGATGCGGATCAGTCAGGGCCGGGTCTTGCTTCGGGCCAGGCGCCGTTCGAGCCCTGCAGCCGGGCCAGGGCGCGCGCCAGGCCGACCGCCGTGCGCGCGAGCTGCTCGACGCGCGCCCGCAACGGCTCCGCCGGCTCGCCGTCGGCCTCGAAGTCGTCCTTCACGGCGTAGACGAAGCGCGGGATGATCAGGCTGCGGAAGTCGAACATCAGGCTGTTCGCCAGGCCGATCGGCGACATGTAGCTGCTGCGGGCGCCGGCCGCGCACAGGAAGCCGACCGGCTTCTCGCTCCAGGCCGAGCCGGTCAGCTCCACGAGGTTCTTGGCGGCCGCGTTCAGGTCGTAGTTGTAGACCGGCGCCGCCACGAGCACCGCGGCGGCCCGCTCGATACGGCCCGCGAGCGGCGCGACCGACGGGTGCTCGTAGCTGCCGCCCCCGTCGCAGAACGGCAGCTCCCACTCCCGCAGATCGATCAGCTCGACGTCGACGTCCAGCGCCCGCAGCGCGGTCCGGGCGGCGCAGGCCAGACGGTGGGAGCGGCTCGACGCGTTGAGCGAGCAGCTCACGACGAGCACCGGGAGCGGGCTGGCCGCGGACATCGGGGATTGGTCCGCAGTATAGCCGGAACCGCCGGAGGCGGAACATCGCAAGCCGTCGGTGCTACCATCAATCCGATGCGACACCTAGCAGCCCTGGCGGCCGGCGTCATCCTGGCGACCGCCGCGATGTTGCCGGCCCAGGAGACCCTGCCGACGGCGGCGGCACCGGATGCCGCCGCCGCCGATGCACCCCCGCTCGAAGAGATCATCGAGCGTATGCTCGAGCGCGCGGAACGGCAGGACGAGAACGAGTCCGAGCTGCGCTACGAGTCGCGCATCGTCTCGACGAGCGACCGGCTCGACGAGGAGGGCGCGATCACGGAGACCGAGACGCGCGAGTACCGGCGCTACCCGCTCGAGGGCGAGCTCTACGAGGAGCTGATCCTCCGCGACGGGCAGCCGCTCGACGCCGGGCAGCAGCGGGACGAGCGCGAGAAGCGCGCCGAGTTCATCCGCGAAGCCCGGGAGCGGGCGCGCGAGGGCGGCGGGCGGGCCGAGACGAACGACGAGCGCCAGGTCCGCCTCGGCCCGGAGCTCCTCGGCCGCTACGAGGCCTCGCTTGTCGGCGTCGAGACGATCGCCGGCGAGCCGTGCTGGGCCATCGCCTTCGAGCCGCGTGCAGGCAGGCTGCCGGAGAACACCCGCATCGACAAGGCGCTGAACCGCTCGAGCGGCACGATGTACGTGGCCCGGAGCGACTACGGCGTCGCCCGGGTCGAGTTCCGCATGGACTCGCCGGTGCGCTACCTCCTGGGACTGGCGACGCTCAACGAGGCCGTGGGCAGCCTCGAGTTCGAGCGCGTCGCGCCCGACGTGTGGCTCCCGAAGCTGTACAACTTCCGCATGGAGCTGCGCATCTTCTTCAGCACGCGGCGCCAGCGAGTGGTTCGCGAATGGGTCGAGCGACAGCTTCTGGACGGGGAGCCCGCGCTTTAGGAGTCCGCGCCGCAGAACGGCGCGGACTCCTGCAGGGTTGGTTGGGCGCCAAACGGCGCCGTCAGGCGACGATTGGCGGGCCAGAGCGGCGCGCGGCCGCCCGGGAACTGCTGCCGATCGGCGCCATCGTGGCGGCGGCGGTCGCGCTCGGGGCGGCCGCCGTGCTCACGCGCGAGCCGGTCACGCCCGAGGCGCAGGTCGCCAACCGGCCGATCCGGGTGTCGACCGACGGGTTCGTGTCGTCGGCGGCGTGCAAGGCCTGCCATCCCTCGCAGTACGACACCTGGTACGGCTCGTACCACCGCACGATGACCCAGGTGGCCACGCCGGAGACCGTGCTCGCCGACTTCGACGGTACGCGGGTCGACGACGTCCACGGCGAGCCGATGCGGCTGGAGCGGCGCGGCAACGAGTTCTGGGCCGAGTTCAACGATCCGGGCGCGGAGGGACCGGAGAGCGAGCGCCCGCGCATCACGCGCCAGGTGGTCATGATCACCGGCTCGCACCACCAGCAGATCTACTGGTACGCCACCGGCCACGACCGCGCCCTCAACGTGCTGCCGGGCGTCTACCTGATTGCCGACGACCGCTGGGCGCCGCGCAGCGCCGTGGTCCTGCACCCGCCGAACCAGGCGGTGTCGACCGTCGACGGCCACTGGAACGCGGTCTGCCTGGCCTGCCACACGACGTTCCCGCGGACCCGCTTCGACACGCCCTTCCTCTCCGAGGCGATCGCCGAGCAGGCGGTCGACACGACGACCGCCGAGTTCGGCATCGCCTGCGAGGCCTGCCACGGGCCGGGGGCCGCGCACGTCCGCAGGCATCGGAACCCGCTGAGGCGCTACGGGAGCCACCTCGGCGACCGGCCCGATCCGACCATCGTGCTGCCCACCCGCCTCGACCCGCAGCGGTCGTCGCAGGTCTGCGGCCAGTGCCACAGCGTGTGGGAGTTCCGCGACGCGGCCGGCGAGCGGCAGGCGAACGCGCGGGGCTTTCCGTACCGGCCGGGCGACGAGCTGCGCGACACGCGCTTCCTGCCGCAGCCCGCGGAGCAGCGGCGTTCGCCCGAGCTGGCGGCGTTCGTCGCCCGCGACCCGGCGTTCGTCACCGGCTCGTTCTGGCCGGACGGGCTGATCCGCGTGTCGGGACGCGAGTACAACGGCCTGATCGACTCGCCCTGCTTCAAGAACGCGGCCGATCCGCAGCGCACGCTGTCGTGCTTCGCGTGCCACACGATGCACAAGACGCCGGACGACCCGCGGCCGGTCGCCGAGTGGGCCGACACGCACCAGGTAGCGGCGGGCATGGACGGCAACGCCGCCTGCACGCAGTGCCACGCGGCGGTGGCCGACGACGCGGCGGCGCACACGCGCCATGCGCCCGACTCGGCGGGCGGCGCCTGCTACAACTGCCACATGCCGTACACGTCGTACGGCCTGCTCAAGGCCATCCGCAGCCACACCATCAGCAGCCCGTCGGTCGCCGAGACCGTCGCGGCCGGCCGGCCGAACGCGTGCAACCTCTGTCATCTCGACAAGACGCTGGCCTGGACGGGGGCGGCCCTCGAGGACTGGTACGACCTGCCCACGCCGCCGCTGACCGAAGATGAACGAACCGTGGCGGCGGGCCTGCTGTGGGCGATGCGGGGCGACGCCGGCGAGCGGGCGCTGACGGCCTGGGCGCTCGGCTGGGCCCCGGCCCAGGCGGCGTCCGGCACGAGCTGGATGGTCCCGCACCTCGCCGAGCTGCTCAACGACCCGTACGAGGCGGTGCGCTACATCGCCTACCGCTCGCTGCGCACCCTGCCCGGCTACGGCGGCGTCGACTACGACTACGTGGCCAGCCGCGAGGAGCGGGTCGCCGCGGCCCTGCCCATCCTGCGGGCCTGGCAGAACAGCGCCCTGTCCCGCCGCCGGCGCGAGCCCGAGCTGCTGGTCGATGCCGACGGCCGCATGCGGATCGACGAGTTCCGGCGCATCCTTCACCAGCGCGACAACCGGCCGCTGTTCCTGAGGGAGTAGTGCCAGCCGACGGCAGCAACCCCCTCGGCTCCACCGGCTACGCCCGCCGGCACCTCCGCTTCGGCTGGTGGTCGCTCCTTGTCTTCCTCACCCTCGGCTTCGTCCTCGAGCTGCTGCACGGGTTCAAGGCGGGGATGTACCTGGACGCCTCGAACGAGACGCGGCGGCTGATGTGGCGGCTCGCCCACGCCCACGGCGGCCTGCTGGGCCTGATTCACGTCGCCTTCGGCCTCTGCCTGCGCGTCGCGCCCGAGCTGGCGTCGCGCCGGCTGCCGGCGACCTCCGCCTGCCTCGTCGGGGCCAGCTTCCTGCTGCCGGGCGGCTTCTTCCTGGGCGGGGTGACCTTCTACGGCGGCGACCCCGGGCTCGGCATCCTGGTGGTCCCGGCGGGCGCGGCGCTGCTCGCCACCGCGATCTACGGCATCGCGCGCGCCTGCGCGGCCCTCGAGCGGACACCCGCCGGCCAGGGCGGCGGCGGCAGGCGCCAGCGGCGCTGACGCGCGCCGTCAGCGCTCCTGCGGCACGAAGATGTCGCGGGCCGGCATCTCGACCGCCGGCAGCGTCGCCGCGTCCATCACCGCGTCGCGCGCGATGATGCCGTTCTCGGCGAGGATCCAGGCCACCAGCCCGTAGACCTCGTCCGGCTGCAGCGTGCCGGGCGCGTCCGACGGCATCGCCCGCAGGATGTAGTCGTAGAGCGTCGTGGCGTACGGCCAGTAGTTGCCCACCGTGAACCGCACGTCGTCGCCGTCGCCGCGCCACGCCTCGTAGCGCGGGCCGAACGGCGGCGTGCTCTCGGGCTCGTAGCCCACGAGCGGGTCCGCGACGCCGCCCTCCCCGGCCGCGCCGTGGCACGACGCGCACTGGCGCGCGTAGATGGGCGCGCCGCTCGCGGCCGTGCCCTCGCCCGCCGGCAGCCCCTCGCCGTCGGGCCTGACGTCGATGTCCCAGGCCGCTATCTCGGCTTCGGTCGCCGTCCGGCCGAAGCCGAACCGCTCGGGGCTCGCGGCCGCCTGGCCGGCCGCCGGCTCCTGCGCCGCGGCCCCGCCCGCACCCACCGGGCCGGCGGCGCCCGCGAGCAGCGCGGCGACCGGCAGCGCCGCGGCGAGCGTCCGCCAGCTCGTCAGGCGTCCCACGGCGGCTCCTCCCGGTAGAAGACGCGCCCGCCCGGCTCGACGCGCCAGGCCGTGATCGGGTTGAGGTGATAGCGCCGCGCCCGCCGCCCGCGCGCCGCGCGCAGCGCCGCCCGCGTCGGCTGCGCGTAGCCCGTGTCGTCGGTCGCGCGGCTCATGATCTCCGCCGTCCCGCCGTCCCAGCGCCACAGGTGCCGGAAGCGCGTGTGCGCCTGCCGCAGCACGGGCTCCTGGAGACGCGCCGCCTGCCAGGTCCGGCCGCCGTCGGTGCTCACGTCGACCTGCTCAATCGTGCCGCGCCCCGACCACGCGATGCCGCGGATCTCGATCCAGCCCGGCTCGACCACGTCGGGATACGCGGGCGACGTGATGATCGAGCGCGCGTCGAAGACGAAGCTGAACTGGCGGGCCGTGCCGTCGGCCAGCGGATCGGTGTACTTCGACGTCTCCTCGCGCGTCATGAACGGCCGGTCGCCCAGCTCCAGGCGCCGCAGCCACTTGACGTTCGAGTTGCCCTCCCAGCCGGGCAGCAGCAGCCGCGCCGGGTAGCCCTGCGACGGCCGCAGCGCCTCGCCGTTCTGCGCGTAGGCGATCAGCGCGTCGTCCCAGGCTTTCTCCATCGGCACGCTGCGGGTCATCACCGCCGCGTCCTGCCCCTCGGCCAGGAACCACGCGGCCTCCGGCCGGGCGCCCACCTCGCGGAACAGGGTCGCGAGCGAGACGCCCGTCCACTCGGTCGTGGAGGTCATGCCGCAGACGTTCTCCGGCTTCGTCTCCGGCCCGGCCTCCTGCGGATAGTTGCCCGAGCACTCGAGGAAGCAGATGCGCGACGTGGCCGGGAAGCGCTTCAGGTCGGCCAGCGTCAGCACGGTCGGCCGCTCGACGAGGCCGTGGATCAGGAGCCGGTAGTCGGCAGGGTCGATCGCCGGAATGCCGCCGTGATGCCGCTCGAAGTGAACGTCGGAGGGCGTGATGATGCCGTGCAGGTCCTGCAGCGGCGTGCGCGACGCGGCCCCCCGCACGGCCCCCCGCACGAGCGGCTCGTGGGGCGAGCGCGCGCCGAGCGCGCTCGCCGGCGCCCCGGGCAGCTTCGTCGTGTCGCTCCCCTGCGCGAGGGCCCGGCCGCCGACCGGCGCGAGCGCGGCCGCCCCGATGGTGCCGGCCGCGCCAGCCAGCAGATCCCGACGGGTGACTGTCTTCGGCATGCTCCCTCCCCCCGTGAGACGCACGACCCACCGGCGCCGCTCGCGAGGACGGCGCCGCGCGGCATCGTCTCCGCAAGTATATGATGCCGCAACGAGGCCGCAACCGCGCCCGCCGCGACATGAGCGACACGACGAGCAACGCCGACCTCAACTGGATCGCCAACTACATCTGGGGCATTGCCGACGACGTCCTGCGCGACCTGTACGTCCGCGGCAAGTACCGCGATGTGATCCTGCCGATGACCGTCCTGCGCCGGCTGGACGCGGTGCTCGAGCCCAGCAAGCAGGCCGTGCTCGACACGAAGGCCATGCTCGACGAGGAGCTGACCACATCTGAGGGCGGGTCGCCCGCCTTGAGCGCGGCCGTGCTGCCTGAGGGCCGGGACACGGGTGCTTGACCATGCCTCTGCCCGCCGATCCGAAGATCTATCACATCGTACACGTGGACCGGCTTCCCTCCATTATCGCCGACGGTTGGCTCTGGTGCGACGAAGAGGTGGTGCGTCGTGAAGCGATGAACCCCGGTATGGGCACGACGATCGGCATGACAAGCATCAAGCAGCGGCGCTTGACGGAATTGACGCTCCGCAGTCACCCCGGCTTGTACGTCGGTCAGTGCGTGCCGTTCTACTTTTGCCCGCGGTCGGTCATGCTCTACCTGATCTACCGGGCGAACCACCCGGAACTCGCGTATCGCGGTGGCCAGGGATCTATCGTTCACCTCGAAGCCGACCTCCGCCATAGCGTCGCCTGGGCGGATCAGAATCAACGCCGGTGGGCATTCACGTCGTCCAACGCAGGCAGCAGCTACTTCGAGGACCGAGCAGACCTGGCACAGCTCGGCGAACTCGACTGGGACGCGATCGCAGCGCGGGATTGGCGAGGCCGAAAAGAGGGCAAGCAGGCCGAGTTTCTCATCGAGCGGTCGTTCCCGTGGCCACTCTTGAGTTGCATCGGCGTCCTCTCGAACGAGGTCCATCACCAGGTTCGCACCGCTCTGCAGGCAGCGGAGCATCGACCACGTCTGGAAGTCAGGCCGGATTGGTACTACTGAGAGACGGGGAGTAGAGATGGTCGAATTCAAGACAGGCGACCTCCTGACAGAAGACGCCGAGGCTCTGGTGAACACCGTGAATTGCGTCGGTGTGATGGGCCGCGGTGTCGCGCTGCAGTTCAAGAACGCCTTTCCCGAGAACTTCGACGCCTACGCCAAGGCATGCAAGCGCCACGAGGTGCAGCCGGGTCGCATGTTCGTCTTCGAGACCGGCCGACTGACGAATCCGCGCTACATCATCAATTTTCCGACCAAACGCCACTGGCGGGGCAAGAGCCGCATTGAGGACATCGACGCGGGCCTGAACGCGCTGCGGGCGCTAATCCGCGACAAGAAGGTACGTTCCATTGCTCTTCCACCACTTGGCAGCGGGCTCGGCGGACTGGACTGGAAGCGCGTGCGAGCGCGGATCGAGGCCGCGCTGGGAGGCCTCGAGGATCTGCATGTCGTGGTCTTCGAGCCGCATGGCGCGCCGGGTGGCGCTCGCATGACGAAGCGGAAGACGGTGCCGAGAATGACACCGGGCCGCGCGGCGCTCGTCGGCTTGATGGACCGCTATCTGGGAGGTCTTCTGGATCCGTTCGTGACGCTGCTTGAAGTGCACAAACTCATGTACTTCATGAAGGTCAGCGGTGAGCCGCGCTTGACGAGGCTGCGGGTGGTCAAGGGGCCCTATGGCCCCTATGCCGAGAATCTGACACACGTACTTCGGGAAGTCGAGGGCTACCTGATCTCGGGCTATCGGGACGGCGGCGATGCGCCGGACAAGGAACTGGAGCTTGTGCCCGGCGCGGTGGCTGACGCGAATCGGTTCCTGGAGCGGCATCCTGATACGCGCGGTCGATTCGACCGCGTGGCGGATCTGGTGGCGGGGTTCGAGACGCCGTTCGGGCTCGAGCTCTTGTCGACGGTACATTGGGTGATCACGCGTGAATCTCCGGACAGTCGTGAAGATGTCGTATCGCGTGTCTACGCTTGGAATGGCCGCAAGAAGCAATTCTCTATCCGCCAGATCAATCTGGCCGCCGAGGTATTGGCGAAGAAGGGCTGGACCGGCGCGGGTGCTCAGCACGCCGAAGATCCTCCCCCGTGAGACGCACGACTCGCCGGGGCCGGGCGAGAGGACGGCGCCGCGCGGCATCGCCGGCCGCACCATGAGCGACACGACGAGCAACGCCAACCTCAACTGGATCGCCAACTACATCTGGGGCATCGCCGACGATGTCCTGCGCGACCTGTACGTCCGCGGCAAGTACCGCGACGTCATCCTGCCGATGACCGTCCTGCGCCGGCTGGACGCGGTGCTCGAGCCCAGCAAGCAGGCGGTGCTCGACGCGAAGGCCATGCTCGACGAAGCCGGCATCGTGGAACAGGACGCGGCGCTGCAAGCAGTGGATGACCAGTGCGGTGTTCGAGCTGGCCTGCAGGCAGGCGGGGCCGCCGCTGCACACGGCAAACCCATGACCGACTCGAGCGCGCCTATGCCGGCCGCAGAGCCGACAGGAAGCGCTCGATATCCCGCGCGAACGCGCCGCGGATGCCGGGGACTTCCGCCGCCAGAGCCGTCACCCTGGCCGGATCCAGGTCGGTGGCGTACGCGTGGCGGAACAGGTGGCGGAACCGCCGCAGCTCATCCAGCAGGGAAGCGGTCTCCACGGACAGCACGGCCGGGCGAATGCCGCGGATGTCGAGCTGCATGCGGCGGATGAGATCCGCGTGGCAGGCCGCGTCGTCGATGCGGTTCTCGAAGAATCGCGCGACCTCCTCGAACAGCTGCTCGAACGCGCCGTACAGGTTGTGGAGCTGATACCCCATGCTGTCGATCGCTTCGCCGCCGCGGGGCGTACCCTGCAGGCGCTGCTCGACCCGGTCGCCGATGCGGTCGATGTCCCGGCAGCGTGCCCGCAGCGCAGCCTCCAGCAGCGCGAAGGCCCCTTCATCCATACACTCGGACTCCCGGTTCGACGAACGACTGCGGTGACGGATGCCGGTCGAGGTCGATGACGTCCACTGCCCCGCCGGTAGCCTCCTCCAATGCCTTCATGACGTCCAGGACGGCGGGCGAGCAACCTGCCACCGCCACGTCCACGTCGGACGATTCCCGCCAGCAGTCCGGCGATCGCAGCGACCCCACGATGTAGGCAGCCCGGATGCCGAGCGGCTCCCGCAAGGCTGTCAGGGTGCGCCGGACACGCTGCAGCAGCTCGGCCTGCTCCGCCGCCAGCCGCTGCCGCCGCACCCGTCCGGACCTGTCCCTGATGCTGGTATCGAACATGGCGGTCCCGCCCTCGGCAACGAAGCCGGCCCGGCCGTCCGCGCCGCTTCGCAGGTATTATGGTGCCGCTGGCTCCCGACTACGCCAACCGAACGATGAGTGACACGATAGTCAACGTGGGTTGCGCCGCCCCGGGATTCGGCGTCTTGCCGGCAAACTCATGACCAACACAACGAATCCGCGCGTGGCCACGGCCCGCGTCGACGCGCAGTTCATCGACCGCTGGTCGCCGCGTTCGTTCGCCCCGGAGCCGCTGACGGCCGCCGAGATCGCCTCGCTGTTCGAGGCGGCGCGCTGGGCGCCGTCCTCCTCCAACCTCCAGCCGTGGCTCTTCCTGTACGAGACGGACGGTCCGGATCGCCCGGTGTTCGATGCGATCCTCAAGCCGGGCAACCGCGTGTGGGCCGCGCAGGCGCCGCTGCTGGCCTTCCTCTTCGCCAGGATCCGGACCGAGGACGGCCGCGAGCCGCGCACCGCGCAGTTCGACGCCGGAGCGGCCTGGATGTCGCTCGCCCTGCAGGCGCACACGATGGGCATCTCGACGCACGCGATGGCCGGCATCGACGTCGACGCCGCGCACGCGAAGCTGGGCGTCGACGCCGAGCACCACGCGGCGATGTGCGCGTTCGCCGCCGGCCGCATCGGCCCGCGCGCGGCGCTGCCGCCCGAGCTGCAGGCGCGCGAGCAGCCGCGGGACGATCGCAGGGCGCTTGCCGAGATAGCCCGCCGCGGCATCCTCCGACAGCGTTGATCGGTTGATCAACGGAGAGTCGAGGCGCGCCCTGTCCGCGCGGCTGCTCAGGCCGGCAGCGGCGGCATCCGCGGGCCCGGCGTGCTGAAGGTCATCTCGCGGACGGCCTTGACGCTCCGGTTTCCGTAGCGGAACGGCACGATCAGGCGCAGGGGCGCACCGTGCCGCGGCGCAATCGGCTCGTCGTTCATCAGCCAGGCGAGCATCACCTGCGGCCGGCGCAGCGTGGTCAGCGGCTCGTCGGCGTAGAAGCGGTCGGACCCGACGAAGCGGCAGTAGTGCGCCCCGGGGACGAGCCCCAGCATGTCGGCGAAGTCGCTGAAGCGGACGCCGGTCCACTTGACGATCCCGCGCGGATTCGGCGCGCCGCACTGCAGCAGGAACGTGTGCGACACCTGCGGCAGCGATTCGAGGTCCTCGAACCGCAGCGTCCCGGCCAGCCGGGCGAGGCCGCGCGTGTCGACCCTGATCGCCATCCGTCGATAGTCGAACTCGATCTGCGGGGTCTCCCGGCCCGGCGTGCGCCACAGCACGGGATCGGTGATCGGGCCGGCCGAGCTCTCCGGATGCTCGGGAGCCGAGCCGTCCGCGTTGAGCGGCAGCGGCGCGGGGAAGCCGTCGCGGAGCGGCCGCTCGACCAGCCGGTCCGGCCAGTCGTCCTGTTCCTCCTGCCGAGGCCGGACCGCCGCGCGCCCCGGCCGCACGGCGCCGAGGGAAAGGCCGGCGAGCGTGAGCCCGGAGATCGAGAGCGCCTTGCGTCGTGAGAGCGTCATCGCTGCAACCTCCCTGGATGCCGTGAAAACCCGGATGACGGCGATTCTATCCCGATCGCCGCCAACCGCCCGGGTTGCCGGTGGCGGGGACGCGCGGCCCGCGCCTACATGCGCCGGAACAGGTGTCCGTAGGTCGCGCTCACGGGCAGCACCTCCGGCCGGCTCTTCAACGCCAGCCGATAGCGCCCCCGCAGGTCGCGGCGCGCCTCCCTGATCGCCCCGACATTGACGATGGCGCCGCGGTGGATGCGCCAGAAACGCTCGGGGTCGAGCTGCGCCGCGAGCTCCGCGATTGGGGTGCGGATGAGGTGCTCCGCTTCGCTCGTCACGGCTGCGGTGTACTTGCGCTCGGACCGGAAGAAGGAGACGTCGTCGACGGCGATGATCTCGATCCGCTCCCCCGTCCCACCCGCAACCAGCGCAGGTAGGCCGGTGCGTTCGCCAGGCGCCCGATCAGGGACTCGAGAGCCTGCGGGTCGAGCAGGCTCCGGCCGCCGCCCATGAGCCACCGCTTCAGGCGGCGTACGGTCTCCTTGAGGCGCGGCCAGAGCACCGGCTTGAGGAGATAGTCGACGGCCGCGTATTCGAACGCCTCGACGGCATGATTGTCGTACGCCGTGACGAAGACGATGGCGGTGCCTGCGCCGATGCGCTTCGCCACCTCGAGACCCGACGGGGGCGGCATGCGAATGTCCAGGAAGGCGACGTCCGGCCGCAGGCGGTCGATGGCCTCCAGTGCGGACGCCCCGTCCCCGACGGACGCCGTGACGACGAGCTCCGGCCACGCGTCGCCGAGCAGCCATTCGAGCTCCGTGCGCAGCGCGGGTTCGTCATCGGCGATCAACGCCGTGGCCCCGTTGACGTTGCTCATCCAGCCACCGCTTCCCGGACAGTCGCGGACCTCCGGAGCTCCGCGCGCACCGTGACGCGTCCGCCGGCGGCCGACACCTGGCGCGTCATGCGTCCTGTCATGCGTAACGCCTGGACGTCGAGACAGGTACGCACCGTCGCACGAACTGGCGGCGGCCCGCATGCCGGAGAATCCGGGCGGTCACCGACGACCCCATGCTTCCAATGGAACTTGAACCCGCCCTCCGCAGGCAACCGTTTCGGCGGTGCTGCCAACCCGATATTGTCCCAGGACTCGCCCTGCGCCGCCCAGCCGGCACGACAGAAGCCGCTCTGCGCGGACCGAAACTTGCATGCAAGGGAGCGAACGGACACCAAGTCCCGCGCGCGGCTGCGGATCGGGCACTGCAGTCGGTTGTCGGCGTGGGAAACGACGGACCGGCCGCCCTCAGGGCTTGGCGTCGGCGACGAGCGGCGCGGGGGCGTGGACGGGGGTCATCTCCCCACCACGTCCCGCCTCCGACGTCCGGGGAATCCGGAGGTCCACCCTGTTGCCTCCCCCCGGCATCTCCGTGAACACCAACCGGCCCCGTTCGCCGAACATGGCGTGGAGCCGCTCCCGGACATGGGCCATGCCGCCGGCGCGCCCCGAGCCCTCCGAACGCGAGCCGACCCCGTTGTCGGTCACCCGGATGCGCACGGTCTCGCCGGTCCCCTCCGCGCGAACGACGACGCGCCCACCCGCCGCCGACGGCTCGATACCGTGCAGCACCGCGTTCTCCACCAGCGGCTGAACGAGCAGCGGCGGCATCGGCGCCGACTCGAGCCCGGGGTCCACCTGCACGTCGTACGTCATGCGCCCGGCCATGCGCAGCGCCTGGATGTCGAGGTAGGCGCGCACTACCGCGAGCTCGTCTCCCAGCGTCCCGGCGGCGCGGCGGGTCCGCGACAGCGAGACGCGCAGCAGCGACGTCAGCCGTTCCAGGAGCCGCGCGGCACGCTCGGGATGCCGGCGGATCAGCGAGCTGGCATTCGCGAGCGAGTTGAACAGGAAGTGCGGCTCCACCTGCGCCTGAAGCACGCGGAGCTCCGCTTCCGCCAGCGTCTTCTCGCGCGTCAGCCTGTCCCGCTCCGCCTGCTCGAGCCCACGCGCGTTCCAGACCTGCTTCAGCGCTTCGAATCCCACACCGGCAACCGCACAGACCAGCGCCCCGATCACGACGCGCACAGGTTCCGCGAGCAGGAGCACCGGGCTGCCCGCCAGCAGGACGCCGCCGACAGCCAGGCCGATGACCAGCCCGCACACGACCATGACGAACCTGACCGCCTCATGGGGCAGCCACGCGGGCCCGTACGAAGCCCCAAGCTGGGTGCAGGCCAGCACCGAGAGCCCGATGCAGTAGCTGACCGCGAAGTACTCGCCGACCAGCGTCCCTTCCATGGCCAGGCTGAGTATCGCCCCGATGGCGGCGCAGAACAGGGAGCCCAGCAGCAGGCCCCACCGCACCGGGTTCGCTCCGACCGACGCCGTGAGCCGCGACGTCATGGATGCAATCAGCGCGTCGAATACAACGCCTGCAGCCGGGCGCGATCGTTCGCCGTCAGCGGCAGGAACCGCTCCTTGTACGACGCGATCAGCGACGAGCGGCACGGGCTGCACATCAGCGCGGCCGGGAAGTTGTTGTGGACCAGCCCGAGCGCGTGTCCCAGCTCGTGGGCCACGACGTTGTGCACCGCCACCGGGCTCTTGACGGGATCGTTCGAGCGCGTCCCGATGGCGACGAAGTAGCGCTCCGTGCGGTCCACCGGCCAGGCGAACGACATGAGGTGCTGCTGCGAGAGCAGGAGCACGATGTCGCCCTCCATGCCGCGCAGCTCGTCGGGGGGGCGGGGTCCGTTCTCCCCGGCCGAGATCCGGCCCGCCTGCCGCCACAGGCGCTGGGCGTAGTTCTCGAGCGGCCGGGTCAGCGGCGATCCCGTGATGAGGGCGGCCTCGGTGAGCCGCGCGCCGAGGCCGAGCCCGGCCAGCGTCCGGTTCCAGAACGCCAGCGCCTCCCGGGCGGCTGCCAGGCGCGGGTCCTCGAGCGAGGGCGTCAGGATGACCACCCGCCGCTCGACCACGACCTCTTCGGCGGGCGCCGGCGCCGCAGCCGCCATGAGCAGCAAGGCCGCGATTGCGTATCGACCGCTTCGCCGCATCGGCCTCGGCTGCCTACTGCCGGACGTACTTCTTCAGCGCGCGCGGACCGACCTCCGCGCCGTAGATGTTCCCTGCCGCATCGACCGCCACGCCCTCCGCCGCGCTCGTGCCCCGGGCCTGCTCCCCGGCCGGATCCGGGATGAAGTACAGGACCTCGCCGGTGCGCGCGCTGCCGACGCGCAGGCCGCGCTGCCAGCCGGGGTTGCGCGTCGCGCTCGATTCGGAATCGGCGCCGTACAGCATGTCGTCGGCGTCGATGTAGATCCCGCTCAGCCGGCTGAACTGCGTCCACTCCTCCAGAAAGTTGCCGTCCTGGTCGAAGATCTGGATCCGGTTGTTGCCGCGGTCGGCCACGAACAGCCGCCCCTGCGAGTCGAACGCCAGGCCGTGCGGCGTCCTGAACTCGCCCGGGCCGGAGCCCAGCCGGCCCCAGGCCTTGATGAAGTTGCCGTCGCTGTCGAACTTGACGATGCGCGCCACCGTGTCGGGCGGCGCGTCCGCGGCCTGGCCGGTATGCCCCTCCGAGACGAAGATGTCGCCGTTCGGCGCCGTGACCACGTCGCACGGCGTGAACAGCAGCGGGCCGCTCCCGTCGCCCGCCACCCCGGGCGTCCCGAGCGTCAGCAGGATCTCGCCCTCGGGGCTGAACTTGAGCACCTGATGCCCCTTGCCGTCGCGGTTGGGATCCTCGCCGTCCGGCCCCTGCGCATCGGTCACCCACACGTTCCCGTCGGCGTCGACGTGGAAGCCGTGGGGAAAGATGAACAGACCGGCGCCGAAGCTGCGCACGAGGTTGCCGGCGGCGTCGAACTTGAGCACGACCGGCAGGTCGGACCCGGCGCAGTTGTTGGCGCCGCAGCGCTCCGCCACCCAGATCGATTCGCCGTCCGGGTCGATGTCCACCGCGCTCGTCGCGCCCCAGGTGCGGCCCGGGGGCATCCGGAAGTGGTTCTCGATCGTGAGGTACGGATTCGGCAGGTCGTTCACCGGCTGCGCGCCGGCGGGCACGGCTCCCGCCAGCAGGGCCAGCGCCGCAAGACCGCGCATGCATCGCGTCAGCAGTGTGGACATCGGCTCGCCTCCACTCCAGGCGCCGATTATACCGGCCGCGCCTGCGTCTCGGCGTTACAATGTGAGGATGCGGGCAGGCAGTTTCGGGCGGTGCCTGGGATGGATCGGCGCGGCGTTGCTGCTCGATGCCGGCCCCGTGGCCGGCGCCGGCGACTGGCCGGAGTTTCGCGGCCCGTCCGGGCAGGGCCATTCGACCGAGCGGGGCCTGCCGGTCGAGTGGAGCGAGTCGCGCAACGTCCGGTGGAAGACCGCCGTCCCCGGCCGGGGCTGGTCGACGCCGGTCGTGGCCGGCGGGCGGGTCTGGATCACGACGGCGACGGACGCGGATGGCGGTTCGCTGCGCCTGCTGGCGTTCGACGCCGGATCCGGAGAGCCGGCGCTGGACGTCGAGGTGTTCCGGACCGAGGACGTCGCCGCGCCCAATCCCAAGAACAGCCTGGCGTCGCCCTCCGCGATCGTGGACGGCGACCGCGTGTACGCCCACTTCGGCACCTACGGCACCGCCGCGCTCACGACGGCCGGCGAGCTGCTCTGGACGGCGCGGTTCACCTGCGTGACGCAGCACGGCAACGGCGGATCGCCGATCGTCCACGAGGATTTGCTCATCCTGAGCTGCGACGGCTACGACGTGGCCTACACCGTTGCGCTCGACACCGCGACCGGCGCGGTCCGCTGGCAGGTCGAGCGCGATCAGCCGGTGTCGCAGGCCTACTCGACGCCGCTTGCGATTCGTGTCGGCGATGCAGATCAGATCGTCAGCGTCGGCGCCTTCCGCACGTCGGCGTACGACCCGGACACGGGCGACGAGATCTGGCGCGTGCGCTACGGCCGCGGCTTCTCGAACGTGCCGCGGCCCGTCTACGGCCACGGCCTCGTCTACATCGCCACCGGCTTCCAGTCCCCCACCATGCTGGCGGTGCGCGCCGACGGCTCGGGCGACGTCACCGCCACGCACGTCGCCTGGAGACACCGGCGCGGCGCGCCGCACACGCCCTCGCCGCTGCTCGTCGGCCGCGAGCTGTACATGGTGAGCGACCTGGGCGTGATGACCTGCCTGGACGCCGAGAGCGGAGAGGTCCACTGGCAGGAGCGGATCCGCGGCAACTACGCCGCCTCGCCCGTGTTCGCGGACGGACGCATCTACATCCAGAGCGAGGAAGGCAGGACGACCGTGCTCGCGCCCGGGACGACGTACACCGAGCTGGCGACCAACGAGCTCGACGGGTTGACGCTCGCCTCGATGGCGGTCTCGGACGGATCGTTCTTCCTGCGCACGGCCACCCATCTGTACCGCATCGGCGGCCCAGCCGGCCAGCCCGGACATCCGGGTCCATGACCGGCACAACGTGAAAGCGGGCGCATCATGAACGGGATGATCGACTGGTTCGCGCGCAACCCGGTGGCCGCCAACCTGCTGATGGTGTTCATCATCGTCAGCGGCCTGATCGGCCTGTTCAACGTGCGGGGCGAGACCTTCCCGGAGATAGAGCTCGACATGGTGAGCATCCAGGTGCCGTACCTGGGCGCTGCGCCGGAGGAGGTCGAGGAGGGCGTCTGCATCCGGATCGAGGAGGCCATCCAGGGCATCGACGGCATCGAGCAGATCACGTCCACCGCGGACGAGGGCTCGGGCACGGTGCTCGTCGAGGTCGGGCTCGGCGCCGACACGCGGCGGGTGCTCGACGACATCAAGGCCAACGTCGACGCCATCGAGACGTTTCCGGAGGAGACCGAGAAGCCCATCATCACGGAGATGCTGGCGCGGTTCCGAGTGGTGGACATCGCCGTCTCGGGCCAGACCGACGAGTTCACCCTGAAGGCCATCGCCGAGCGCGTGCGCGACGACCTGGCGGCCCAGCCGGGCATCTCCCTGGTCGAGTTCGCCAGCGCCCGGCCCTACGAGATCTCCATCGAGGTGTCCGAGGACGCCCTCCGGCGCCACGGGCTGACGTTCGACGACGTCGCCATGGCCGTGCGTCGCTCGTCGCTCGACCTGCCGGGCGGATCGGTCCGCGCCGCCAGCGGCGAGATCCTGCTGCGGACGATCGGGCAGGCGTATCGCGGGGCGGAGTTCGAGCGGCTGGTGCTGCTGGCGCGCCCCGACGGCACGCGGCTGCGGCTGGGCGACGTGGCGACGGTGGTCGACGGCTTCGCCGAGACCGATCAGTTCGGGCGCTTCGACGGCGAGCCGACCATGCTCGTCTCGATCTTCCGCACCGGCGAGCAGAGCGACATGGAAATCGCCCGCGCGGTGGACGACTACATGGCCCGCGCCCAGGCCACCATGCCCGAGGGGATCAGCCTGACCGTCTGGATGAACCAGGCGGACATCCTCGTCGACCGGCTTTCGCTCATGCTGCGGAACGGTCTGGCGGGCTTCGCGCTCGTCTTCCTCATGCTGGCGCTGTTCCTGGAGCTGCGCCTCGCGTTCTGGGTGAGCCTGGGCATCCCCATCTCGTTCCTCGGGGCGATCATGCTCTTGCCGGGCATGGACGTCACGGCCAACGTCGTCTCGACGTTCGCCTTCATCATGGTGCTCGGCATCGTCGTGGACGACGCCATCATCGTCGGCGAGAACATCCACCGCCATCAGCAACACGAACCCAATCGATTGCGGGCCGCCATCAGCGGCGCGCAGGAGATCGCGACCCCCGTCACCTTCGCGGTCCTCACCACCGTTGCGGCCTTCTCGCCGCTGCTGTTCGTGCCCGGCATGATGGGCAAGATGATGATCTTCGTCCCGCTGGTCGTCATCCCGTGCCTGCTGTTCTCGCTGGTCGAGTGCCTCGCCATCCTGCCCGCCCACCTGGCGCACCGCAAGCAGGGCGGGCGGGGGTTGTGGCGCTTGTGGAACGGGTTCCAGAAGCACTTCGCCGACGGGCTCGAGCGCTTCGTCGCCCGTGTCTATCAACCCGCGCTCGATTTCTGCCTGCGCTGGCGCTACCTCTCGCTGGCCGTCGGGCTGTCCACGCTCATCGTGACCGGGGGCATGGTGGCCGCCGGCTGGATCGCGTTCCACTTCTTCCCGTCCCCTGAGGCGACGGTCATCAGCGCGTCGCTGACCATGCCGCTGGGCACGCCGGCGACCGCCACGTCGGACGGGATCCAGCAGCTCGAGGACGGGGCGGCACGGCTCCGGCAGGAGGTGCTGGCGGAAACCGGGATCGACGTGATCCGGCACGTCTACGCGGCCGTGGGCGACCAGCCGATGGGAGGTGACGGCCCCGGGCCGATGCGGGCACTGGGCGCGCCGTCGTCGGGTCACCTCGGGCAGGTCATGATCGAGCTGGCGCCGCCGGACAGCCGCCCCCTGCGGGCCGAGGAGCTGAGCAACCGCTGGCGGGATCTGACCGGGCCGATTCCCCAGGCGACCGAGCTCAGCTACGTGGCTTCCGAGGCGGCGGCCGGCAGCGACGTCGACGTGATGCTGGTCGGCCCCGACGTGGAGCAGATGCAGGCGGCCGCCGAGCGGCTCAAGCAGCACCTGCGCGGCTACGAGGGCGTCTACGACGTCACGGACTCGTTCCGGGCCGGCAAGGAGGAGTTGAAGCTGGGCATCACGCCCGCCGCCGAGACGCTCGGCCTCACGCTGCAGGACCTCGGGCGGCAGGTGCGGCAGGCATTCTACGGGGAGGAGACGCAGCGCATCCAGCGCGGGCGCGACGACATCCGCGTCATGGTCCGCTACCCGGCCGACGAGCGCCGGTCGCTCGGCGATCTCGAGGGCATGCGCATCCGCACGCCGGACGGCGCCGAGGTGCCGTTCAGCCACGTGGCCGTCGTCGAGCCGGGCCGCGGCTTCGCGTCGATCAAGCGCGTGGACCGCAACCGGGCCATCAACGTGATCGCGGCGGTCGACGAGACCGTGACGTCCACCGGCACCGTGAACGGGTACCTCGCGTCCACCGTCCTCCCCGAGGTCCTGGCCGACTTCCCCGGCGTGCGCTACGAGTTCGAAGGCGTGCAGGCCGAGCAGGCGGACGCCATCGGCGGGCTGCAGATCGGGTTCACGCTGGCAATGTTCGGCATCTTCGCCCTGCTGGCCATCCCGCTGAAGTCGTACATCCAGCCCATGATCATCATGAGCGCCATCCCGTTCGGCTTCGTGGGCGCCGTGTGGGGCCACGTCATCATGGGCGAGAACATCTCGCTGATGTCGACGATGGGCATCGTGGCGCTGTCCGGCGTGGTCGTCAACGACAGCCTCGTGATGGTCGCCTTCATCAATCGCGCGCGTCGCGTTCACAGCGACCTTGGGCGCAGGATTCGAGAGGCGGGCGGCCGGCAGCAGAGCCGCCACGAGTTCGCGTCCGTCGGCCTGCAGCTCGCGATCCGTGAAGCCGGCAGCTACCGCTTCCGCCCCATCCTGCTGACGTCGCTCACCACGTTCGTCGGGCTGGCGCCCCTGCTGTTCGAGCAGAGCACGCAGGCGGACTTCCTCAAGCCGATGGCCATCTCGCTGGCCTTCGGCATCGTCTTCGCCACCTTCATCACCCTGGTGCTCGTGCCGACGTCCTACATGATCCTGGAGGACCTCAAGTGGGCCGCGCGCCGCCTGCTGCGCCGTCCGGATCCGGCCGGCGAGGGCCAGTCGGCCGAGGCTCTGCAGCCGGCGCGTTAGCTTCAATCGGACGGGGCGGCGTCCGGCGGCATCGCAACCGCCAGACCCGTCTCCGCCGCGGCATCGAGGAGCCGCAGATAGACCGCGCCGCGCTCAGAGTCGGTCGTCGCGGTCGGCGATCAGTGCCTCGCTCGCGGCCGTGGACGGCTGCCCCCCCGGCGGCTCGAGATCCGGCAGGTCGCCCTTCGGCGCGCTCGCGCGGGAGACCTCGAGGCCGACGGCCGCCATCAGGGCCAGGGCGTTCGTGCCGGTCGAGCGGCCCGGCCGGAGCCGGTAGTCGAACGTCATCGCGCCCCCGCTGAGCTGATCCTCGAAGTGCACGTTGGCCGCCGCCGGCGCGAGACGGTCGGCCAGGGCGGCCAGGGCCAGGTCGTGCGTCGTGATCAGGCCGATGGCGCCGAGCTCCAGGAGATACCGCAGCACGCCGTGCGCGCCGTCCAGCCGGTCGCTCGAGTTCGTGCCGTGGAACAGCTCGTCGAGCAGGAACAGCAGGGGCGCCGGCCCGCGCGCCATGTCCAGGAGCCGGCGCAGGCGGGTGATCTCGGCGTAGAACCGCGACCGCCCGTCGAGCAGCGAATCCTGCACCCGCAGCGTCCCGCCGATCGCCAGCGGCGTGAGCCGCAGCCGGCGCGCCCGCACGGGCGCACCGGCCAGCGCCAGCACGGCGTTGACGCCCACCGTGCGCAGCAGCGTCGTCTTGCCGGCCATGTTCGAGCCGCTCACGACCAGGAGCTGCGGCTCGGCTCCCAGCGACACGTCGTTGGCCACCGCGCCCGCCGGCAGGAGCGGATGCGCCAGATGCTCGCCCTCGCAGACCGGGGTCTCCCCCTCCCTCAGCTCCGGAAACGGCTGGTCCGGCCGCCCGAAGTGGTAGGTCGCGAGCGACGCGAGCGCCTCGATCTCGCCGGCAATCCGCAGCCACGCCGTCACGGCCCGCCCGTGGCGCCCGCGCCACGCCTCGACGGCCGTCGCGCAGTGCAGGCCCCACAGGACGCAGGCAGCGATCGGCGCGAAGAGGATGTTGTGCTGCCAGTCGTGCATCTCGATCAGCCGGCCGAGCTGCCGCACCGTGCGCACCGGGTCGCCCGTCTCGCCGAGGTCGCCGGCGAGCTGCCGGAGCCGGTCGGCCGCGAACGACTCCCCACGCACCCGCCCGACAATCGCCCCCAGGACGGCGAGCTCGCGCGCCGGCTCGGCCGAGCCGTGCAGCACGCGGCTGACAGCCCCGCGGAAGAACCCGCCCGCCAGAACGTTGACGAGGACCAGCGCGACGGGCAGCGCCCCGGGCGCGAGCCCCGCCAGCCAGGCGGCCAGCGCCGCGACCGCCGCCGTCGACAGCGCGGCCGCGGCCATCCGCAGCCAACCGGTGTCGAGCTGCGCCGGCGCGCCGGCCCAGTCGGCCAGACGGGCCGAGTCGACGGCCGCGCGCACGTCCGCGCCGAGCGTGTACAGCTCCTCCCGAAACAGCGGGCGTGACGCCAGGTCCCGCACCGCGGCCTGGCGCTGCCGCACCGTAGCGGAATCGGCACCTTCCAGGAGCCAGCGCGCGAGCGTCTCCTCGCCCGCGGCCGTCTGCCCCGTCGTCAGCAACTGGAACAGCGAGCCGTCCCCGAGGATGTCCAGATCGAGCGCATACGGGTGGTTGCCGTCCTGGAACCGTGCGCCTGTCCCGCCACGCCCCACCCAGCGATCCTCCAGCCGCGCCAGCCCGAGCTCGTGCCAGCCGACGCGCCGCGAGGCAGCCTGCAGCAGGCGGATCACCCGGTTGTGCACGACCACCAGGACGGCGAACAGCGCAGCCGGCGCGGCCAGCCACCACGCCGACAGCCAGCCCTGCCACAGGGACGCCAGCAGGAGGGCTACCGCCAGCAGCGCCGTCGCCAGCCGCGCGCGGCTCAGCCGCAGGTCGGCCCCCGCGAGCCGCGCCCTGTCCGCCCGACGTGCCGCCAGGTGCGCGCGGTGATACCGGATGGGATCGACGCTGTCCGTCATGGCGTGCGGATTATAGTGAGAAGTAGCCGGCCGGGTGCGGCGCGGGGTGCGGATCTATAATGCGCCTTGGCGAGACTGCCGCCCGGAAGCGAGGATAGCGATGAACAGGATCGTGCTCACCACCGTCGCGCTCCTGCTGCTGGCGCTGCCGGCGGCGGCGGCCAACGACGAGTGGCCCCAGTTCCGGGGTGCCGAGGCGGGCGTCGCGCCCGATCACCCCGATCTGCCGGACCGCTGGAGCCGGACCGAGAACGTCGTCTGGAAGGCCGACATTCCCGGCCTGGGCTGGAGCTCGCCCATCGTCTGGGGCGACCACGTGTTCGTCACGACGGCCGTCAGCGAGGGCGAGGAGCCGCAGCCGGTCAAGGGGCTGTACGACCCCGGCGACGAGCACGGCAAGCGGGACGCCGTCGCGAGCCACCGCTGGATGGTCTACGACCTCGACCTCGAGACCGGCGCGGTCCGCTGGGCGACGGAGCTGCGGGCGGCGGTGCCGATCATCAAGCGGCACCTCAAGGCCAGCTTCGCCTCCGAGACGCCGGTCACCGACGGCGAGCGCGTCTACGTGTACTTCGGCAGCATCGGCCTGGTCGCGGCCCTGGACATGTCGGGCGAGGTGGTCTGGACGCGCGACGTCGGCGCGTTCAACGGCCACCAGGAGTTCGCGCCGGCCGCCTCGCCGGTGCTGCACGACGGCCGGCTGTACATCGTCAACGACAACACGACCGAGTCGTTCCTCATCGCCTTCGACGCGGCGACCGGCGAGCAGCTCTGGCGCGTCGTGCGGGACGAGACGGAGAACTGGTCCACGCCGCTCGTCTGGGAGAACGACCTGCGCACCGAGCTCGTGATCACGGCGCGCCGCAGGGTCCGCTCCTACGACCTCGACGGCAACGTGCTGTGGGAGCTGCAAGGCATGACCGGCAACGTCGCGCCCACGCCGTTCGCCAAGGACGGCCTGGCGTATCTCAGCTCCGGCTACCCGGGCTCGTCCGTGCGGCCGGTGTACGCGGTCCGGCCGGGCGGCGCCGGCGACATCTCGCTCGATCCCGACAACCCGACGGATCACCCGTACATCGCCTGGTTCCAGCCGCTGCTGGGCACCTACGTCACGTCGGCGCTCGTCTACCAGGGCACCTACTACACGCTGCTGGACCGCGGGCTGATGCTGGCGCACGACGCCCGCACGGGGAGCGAGATCTACGGCCGCAAGCGCCTGCGGCCGGGCAGCGGCTTCACGGCCTCGCCCTGGGCCTACAACGGCAACGTCTTCGTGCTGAGCGAGGACGGCGACACCTACGTCATCAAGGCCGGCCCCGAGTTCGAGATCGTGGCGACGAACCCGCTCGACGAGATGACCCTGGCCACGCCCGCCGTCGCGGGCGGCAAGCTGCTCATCAGGACGCAGTCGAAGCTGTACTGCCTCTCCCGGCAGGGTGGCCGGTGATGGCGGGCCGCATGCCGCAGCGCCGCGCCGTGCTGCCGCTCGCGCTGGGCCTGGCGCTGGCGGCCGGTCCCGCGTCCGCGCCCGCCCAGACGCTCGAGTTCACGCCGGTCAGCGCCATCTCCGGGCCGATCGACCTGGTCCGGGCCAGCGGCGCGTTCGCCTACGTCACCCGCGGCGAGAGGCTCACCGTGTTCGATCTCTCGAACCCGGCCGCGCCGGCGCGGCGCGGGTCGCACGCGTTCCCCGAGAAGGTGTGGGGCTTCACGGTCGCGGGCTCGCTCGCGTACGTCGCCGCGGGCCACTCGGGGTTCTGGATCCTGGACGTGTCGGATCCGGACGCGCCCGTGCTGCGGGGGTCGCTCAAGACGCCGGGCCAGGCCAAGAACGTGGCCGTGTCGGGCGCGCGGGCGGTGGTGGCCGACCACATGTCGGGGATCGACGTCATCGACATCTCCGATATCGACGCACCGGCCGCCGTCGGCTCGGTGTACACCGACGGCTACGCGCGGGACGTCGCGATGTTCGGCTCGCGGGCGTACGGCGTGGACCACCCGGCCGGCTTCTACGTGCTCGACATGACGCTCGCGGACCCGCTCGAGCCTGTCGGCTCGCTGCAGTCCGCCTCCGCGCCGCGGCACGTCGAGGTCGTGGCGGCCACCCCCGGCATCGCCGTCCTGGTGGGCGGCGTGCCATACGACCCGCTCCGTTCGCTGCGGGATGCCGCACCCGACGACCCGCGCGGGACGCTGCAGATCTACGACGTCTCGGACCCGGCGTCGCCGCTGCTGATGACGACGTTCGCCACCCCGGGCGACGCGCAGCGGGCCGAGATAGCGGGCGCGCGGGCCTACGTGGCCGACGGCCCGGCCGGACTCTCGGTGGTCGACCTGTCGACGCCGGAAGCGCCAGGCGTGGTCGGCACGTACCGCACGCGAAACTCCGCGCGGGACGTGGCCGTCGCCGAGACGGCCGTGCTGGTCCTCGACGGCACGATACGCCGGGGCTCGCATTCCCAGGACGACGGCGACGTGATCGTCCTGCGGCAGACGGAGGACTGACGATGCAGATGTGGACGCGCCACTCCCTCCCGGTACTGCTCGCCTGCGCGGCGTGGCTGGCCGCCGGCGGCCACGCCGCCGCGCAGACGGCCGAGGACGCGATCGTCCCGTTCACGATCGACGTGCCGGACGCCGCGCTCGACGATCTGCGGGCGCGGCTGGCGGACGCCCGCTTCCCGGACGAGCTGGACGGCGCCGGCTGGACGTACGGCGCCGACCTCGGCTACATGCGCGAGCTGGTGGCGTACTGGCGCGACGAGTACGACTGGCGGGAGCAGGAGCGGCAGCTCAACCGCTTCGATCACTTCAAGACCCGCATCGACGGCCTCGACATCCACTTCATCCACCAGCGCGCCGCCAACCCGGACGCGTTGCCGCTGATGGTCATCCACGGCTGGCCCGGCTCGTTCGTCGAGTTCCACAAGATCATCGAGCCGCTCAGCGACCCGGCCGCCCACGGCGGCGACCCGGCCGACGCCTTCCACCTGGTCATTCCGTCGCTCCCCGGGTTCGGCTTCTCGGACCGGCCCAGCGAGGCAGGCTACGGCCCGGCCCGGATGGCGGAGGTCTTCGTGAAGCTGATGGCCCGGCTGGGCTACACGCGCTACGGCCTGCAGGGAGGCGACTACGGCTCGCTGATCAGCCGCGTCATGGGCGGCCTCGACCCGGAGCACGTCGCCGGCATCCACCTGAACCTGTGCAGCAGCGGACCGCCGCCGGGCGTCGAGGACCCGACGGCCGGCGTCCCCCCGGAGGAGCTGGCGCTGATACGCGACCGGCAGGCGTTCTGGACCGACGAGGAACGCGGCTACAGCGCCATTCAGGGCACCAAGCCGCAGACCATCGGCTACGTGCTCAACGACTCGCCGGTGGGCCAGGCCGCCTGGATCGTCGAGAAGTTCCGCGCCCTGAGCGACGTGAACGGCGACGTGGAGAGCAAGTTCACGAAGGACGAGATGCTCACCAACGTCATGGTCTACTGGCTCACCCGGACCGCCACCTCGGCGGCGCGCATCTACTACGAGGTGCGGCGGGAGCCGGCCGACCTGCTTCGCGCCGACGCCGGCGGCGTGCCGCTCGCCTGCGCGGCGTTCCCCAGGGAAATCTCGTTCACGCCGCGCCGCTGGCTGGAGACGCAATACAACCTGACGCAGCACACGATCATGCCGCGCGGCGGCCACTTCGCGGCGCTCGAGGAGCCCGAGCTGCTCCTGGAGGATGTCCGCACCTTCTTCCGCACCGTGCGCTAACTTCAATCAGACGGGGCTGCGCCCCGAACCCCCGGCGTCCGCTTGCGGGGGCCCCACAGCCCCGCGCCGCTCCCGCCGAGGCGCGCTGTGCGCGCCTTGCGGAGTCTGCACGGTTTTGCGACGCAGACTCCTGGCGTCAGTCCTGATTCTGGCTCTGCCGCGCCCGCCGCTCGGCGGACATGCGCTCGTAGTCGGCCTCGGTGATGAAGATGATCTGGCTGTTCGAGTGCGCCATCTCGTCGACCGTCCGCGGCCCGTAGGCGACCCACTGGCGCGGGTCGGGGTTGTTCCGGTTGGCCGCCGTGTTGTCGTGCCAGGCCGTGATCTGCAGCACCGTGCCGCGCGGCAGCAGCGGCGCGTGGTCCGGATGGTAGATGTAGCTCACGTGCCAGTCGTTGCTGAAGCGGTCGGCATGGTTGAGCAGCTCGCGGCCGCCGTCCGGGTAGATGGCCTCCATCGCGAAGGCGCTGCCGCGATAGTGCATGTGCGGCTGGAAGTTGTGCAGGATGGCCGGCGCCGGGAGCGTGTACGAGCCCTGGTGCATCGTCACCGAGTGCGGTGGAATGTGCAGGGGCTTGTTGTTCTGCGTCCCCACCGACACGTAGGTCACGCTGTACGTCGGCGTGACGCCCCGGGGATAGAGCCAGAGCCCGATCTCCAGTTGGTCGGTGATCTCCTCGCCCACGGCGTGGTAGTGGATCTGCACCTCCATGCGGGCGCCGGGCTTGATCAGCTTGCCGGTGTTCTCCGGGTAGATCTCGCCGCTCTTGCCCTGCGCCCACTCGGTGAACATCTCGCGCGTGTCGATCGGGTCGCCCGAGCTGCGTGCGCGGGCCGCCTCCAGCACGGCGTCGGCCGCCGCCTGGCCGGCGAACAGCTCCCGCTCGACCTCCAGGAAGTCCGTGGTCTCGGGCTGGTGGACGTACGCCGAGGCATGGTGGGCGATGCGGCGGCCCTGCCGCCCGGACGGCTTGGTCTCGGCCGCCCGCACCCAGCGCGGCGCGTCGATGTCGATGTCCGCGAACGGCCGGAAGAACGTGTCCTGCGCCACGGCCGGCATGGTGAACGGCGGGAACCGCACGACCGTGTCCGGCGGACCGAGGCCGGCCTCCACCTCCAGGCGGAAGTTGTCCCCGGACGGCCACGTCAGGGGCGGCGGCATGCGGGACAGGTCACCCGGCGGCGCCCCGGCGTCGACCCAGCGGACGATGGCGTCGATCTCCGCGTCGCTCAGCGAGATGTCGTTGATGAACTGCTGGATGCCGATGGTCTTGTCGAGGAACCAGGGCGGCATCTCGCGGGCGGCCACGCGCGCCTTGATCGCCCGCGCCCAGGGCCGGGCCTCGGCGTAGGTCAGGAGCGACATCGGCGCCATGCTGTCGGGCCGGTGGCACTCCTGGCACGAGCGCTGGAGGATCGGCGCGATGTCCTCGGCGAAGGTCACCGGCGGCGCGGCGGGCGCGGCCGGCTGCCCGACCGCGGCGGGCGCCAGGCCCAGGACCATGACTGCCGCGCCTGCCGCGACACCCGACGCGCGGGGGCCGCACCGCCGCAATCCAGTGAGACCGGTCATCGTCTACTCCACGTTGGCATGCACGTAGCCGTTCGTCCAGCAGCAGCCGTTGAGACCCGATCCGTCGGATGCCAGCACGCGCAGCACGTAGGCGCCCGGCGCGGTGAAGCGGGCCGTGGTATGCGCCGCGCCGCCCTCGATCGCGGGCGTCGGGTCCGCGAAGCGCACCTCCCCGGGGCCGCGGTACTTGGTCCACGTCACCGACAGGCTCCGCCCGCGGCGCACGCGCTGCCCGCTCTGCAACGAGCGGATGACCAGCGGATCGAGATCGCCCGGCAGTCCGTCATCGGTGATCCAGAGATCGAGGGGCGTGTCGGACGCGGCGGTCGTCTCGATGGCCGCCCCCCGCGTCAGGCCCGCCGGCCCCTGGCCGCGTGCGCCGCCCGCCTCGAGCCGCAGCAACGGCGGCGTGTTCCCCGGAAACGGGCCGCCGTTCGTCACCAGCCCCTCGACCTGGTAGAGCGGACCGAGGTTCGACGGGATCGACGTCGTCTGCCCGCGGACGCTGAGCGTCCAGGCGATCTCCTCCGACGCCGCGCCCGCCGGCAGGGCCACCGTGAAGACCCCCTTCTGGTGCCCCGGCAGAAAGTGCGTCGGCTGGCCGCGGTCCGCCGGGCCGGGCTCGATGGCGTTGGCCGGACCGATCGGAATGTCGAGCGCCTCCTCGACGTTCAGGTTGACGTAGCCGTAGCTGGCGTGCACCACGCCGGCCGCGTCCTCGAACCAGCCTTCGTAGATGGGAACGACCGCTTGGCCCCGCGCATGCCGCAACTGGCTGTGGATGACCGGCTGCTGCGTCGCGGCGTGCAGCAGCGCACCCGCCGCCCCAATCAGACCAGCAATGCCCAGACCGGCCACACCCAGACCGGCGATGCCCAGACCAACCACCCCGGCGCGCAACGTGACCACCACGGCTCGATCAGGCGGCTCTGCAGCGGGGCGCAGCCTAGCGCGACCCGGCTTCCGCGGCCGCCTGCGCCTCCTGCGCGCGCGAGCCGCTCAGGATGTTGAACATCCCGTAGTTCGCCTCGTGGCAGGCGTACTCGAAGATCTGCCAGTAGTTCGCGTCGGTTCGCGCGTTGACCGTCACCGTCCAGTCGCGGCTCCACGCCCGTGGGTCGCTCGCCGTGAACTCCACCCGGATGCTGTCCGGACCGCTGCGCGTGAAGCGCTCGACGAGCCGAAGGCCGTCGCGCGAGCCCCGGAAGTTCACCCGGTCGGTGTAGTTGGTGGTCTCGACCACCAGCGTGTCGCCCTCCCAGCGGCCGCGCGAGTCGCCGAACCACTGGCGGACCGAGGCGTCGAGATGCGGCCGCCCGTCGAGCGGGATCAGCCGGTGCTCGTGCAGCCGCTCGTACAGGATCGCCACGTGGTCCGCGTGCTGGATGATCTGGAAGCCGTTGTTGTAGGCGCTCGGGAAGTAGGTGTTCGGCAGGCCGCGGGTGATGCAGCGGTCGCGGAGGTCCAGATCCTCCGGACCGTCGAACGGCCCCTCCTTGAAGCTGCCCAGGTTGCGGTTGTCCCACTCCCGCCGGCCCGCTTCGGTGTACGGAATGCGTCCGTCCGGGGGGTCGACGATGAACGACGAGCGGGTGGACGCCTGCGCCGCCGTTTCGTACCAGTGCGGGGGACCATCGCCGGTCTGCCCGGAGCCGCGCTCGAGGCCGGCTTCCCGCTGCGCCGTCCGCGACGCGGTCTCCTCCTCGGTCAGCTCCTCGCGACCGCCGAACGTCTCGGGCCGCTCGACGGGTACGGAGATCTCGTCGTCGGTCGTCCAGACCCCCTGCAGGTCCGGGTGGCCCCACGGGGTCCGCGGCACGGACCAATCATTCGCGGCGGCCGCCGCCTGACCCGCTGCCGGCATGGCGCCGGCCAACACGAACGCCGCCAGCAGGGCCGCGCCGCCGAGCCTGCGCGCGAGCTTTCGACAACCCATGTGAACCCTCCTCGACGAATGCGAGACGGCCATTATAGTCACCCGACTACCGCAAGTCCCCGAAGAACGCCCGCACCTCGTCCAGGTACAGCGCCGGCTCCTCGAGCGCCGCGAAGTGTCCGCCGCGAGGCATGATGGTGAAGCGCGTCACGTTGTAGCGCGACTCGTTCCACGAACGCGGCGTGAAGCCGACGTCCCGGGGGTAGGCCGCGCAGCCTGTCGGCACCTCGATCCTGGCGGCGCCGAGCAGCCCGGCCCGGCCCTGGCGGGGGTTCTCGTAGTAGAGGCGCGCGGACGACGTCGCGGTCTGCGTCACCCAGTAGATGGTGACGTTCGTCAGCAGCTCGTCCTTCGTGAACTTGCTCTCCACGTCGCCGTTCACGTCGCTCCACGCGCGGAACTTCTCGACGATCCAGGCCGCCTGGCCGATCGGCGAATCGTTCAGGCCGTAGCCGAGGGTCTGCGGCTTCGACCCCTGTATGGCGCTGTAGCCGCGCTCCTCGTCCGAGAAGAATGCCTGCCGCTCGCGCATCCGCTCCAGCTCGTCGGCCGGCACGCCGGCCGTGGGGTCGGCCACTCCCTCCGGCGGCCCGCCGCGGCAGGTCTCGGTGTGCATGCCGACGACGTGCTCCACGTCGGCGCGCGCCATGTGGGCGACGATCGGCCCGCCCCAGTCCCCGCCCTGCACGCCGTAGCGGGTGTACCCGAGGCGCGCCATCAGCTCGACGAAGATGTCGCCCATCTGCGCCGCCCCGTAGCCGCGCGCGCGGGGCCTGTCCGAGAAGCCGTAGCCGGGAATGGAGGGCACGACGACGTGAAATGCATCGTCGGGGTCGCCGCCGTGCGCGGCCGGATCGGTCAGCGGTTCGATCACCTTGTGGAACTGCATGAACGAGCTGGGCCAGCCGTGCACGATGATCAGCGGCAGCGCGTCGGCCCGCGCCGCGCGCTGGTGGATGAAGTGGACGTCGAGACCGTCGATGGTCGTCTTGAAGTGGTCGAACCGGTTGAGCCGCCGCTCCTGCTCGCGCCAGTCGAACTCGTCGCGCCAGTACGCGACCAGCTCCTGCAGGTAGTCGAGCGGGGTGCCGTACGTCCACCCCACCCCCGGCAGCTCGTCCGGGTAGCGCGCGCGCCCCAGCCGCGTGCGCAGGTCGTCGAGCACGGCGTCCGGCACGTCGATGGTGAACGGCACGATCGCCTCGGCCGCATCCTGGCCGGCGCCGCCGCCGGCCGGGCCGCCGGCGATGGCCACGCCGCCGTACCCCCCGGCGGCAGCCAGCACGACCGCCAGCACCCAGACCGGAACCGGCCACGCCCCCAACGGAACCGCAACACGCCTTCTCATCCCGCACACCTCATCGCAGACCGGCTTCCTCGCGCTCCATGGGCATTGGTAGATCCTACTTGGCGTCGGTCGAGACAACCGACCGGCTGAGAGCAAGACCCCCGTTCAAACCGTGCATGCGGATTTCCCGCACACGGCTTTCCAGGTGGACTTCAGGTCGCAGCATGCACCACCCCCGGATACCGAATCGTGCCGCGCAGGCGGACGAGCCCCAAGGCCTCGAAGAACGAACGTTTCCAGGCTTGCGCCCGACCAGCCGCCAGACGCGACCCCGCGCGCTTGAGGAGCAAGCCGCGCAGGCGCCGTTCCACGTACTGGTCGAGCTGCACGAAGTGGGTCGCCGCATTCCCCGTCCGGAAATACTGCCCCCACCCGCGAAGCACCCGGTTCACATCCGCGATGACCAGACGCAGGTCCGTGTGGCAACGGCCCCTCGGGGTGAGCGCCCGCACGCGGGCGCGCACCTGCTGCATCGCATGCCGAGACGGCCAACGGTGCAGGAAATACACCCGTTGCCGCTGGCGGGCCCAGATGGGTCCGCTCAGGCGCTTGTGCAGATGACACCCCAGGAAGTCGAAGCCCTCACGACCGTCCGTCAGGTCGACCACCCGCGTCTTCTCCGGATGCAGCTCCAGCCCGAGCCGGGCGAGCACCAGGCCCACCCGCTCTCGCGCCGCCTCGACCGACGCCTTCGTGTTGCACATCACCACGAGGTGAGTCGCCCGGGGGAATCGCACCCCCGGGCGCTCGCAGAACTGTACGTGAACGTCTCCGCTCATACAGCTCCCATCATCCAGCCGCCGGCGTCAGCCCCAGCAGATGCCAGTGGGCGAACAGCCGGGGCTCGCGACGCGCAAGACCCCCGAGCCAATGTGTGGCGCGGCGGCGATGGCGCCGGAGCCTCTTGTATTTCCGCATGGCCCATCGAACCAACAGACCGTTGAGGTGGCGAAAGACCGAATACAGGGCCGACTTGTAGAAGCGGCCGTAGTACTGAATCCAGCCGCGAAGGACCGGATTCCACATGCGGGCCAAGTCGTCGATGGCCTTGTCGCTGCGCCGAGGGAGGTGCCAACGCCGCATCGTCTGCCGCATCCGCGTCGCCGCCGCATTGCTCACCGCCGGGATGAAGCTGATGAAGTACCGACCCCATCGATTCTTCGCCCGACGTGAACGAAACGTGTAGCCCAAGAAGGTGAACTGCTCCGTGGGATACTGCCCCGGCCGGTCGTCATCCTTGCAGTAGACGATACGCGTCTTCTCCGGATGCACCTCCAGCCGGCATTGCGCCAGACGACGTTGGATGTGCGACAGGACCTGCTGCGCCTGCGCCTCCGTCCGACAGTGCGCGACGAGGTGAGTCGCCCGGGGGAATCGCACCCCCGGGCGCTCGCAGAACTGTACGTGAACGTCTCCGCTCATACAGCTCCCATCATCCAGCCGCCGGCGTCAGCCCCAGCAGATGCCAGTGGGCGAACAGCCGGGGCTCGCGACGCGCAAGACCCCCGAGCCAATGTGTGGCGCGGCGGCGATGGCGCCGGAGCCTCTTGTATTTCCGCATGGCCCATCGAACCAACAGACCGTTGAGGTGGCGAAAGACCGAATACAGGGCCGACTTGTAGAAGCGGCCGTAGTACTGAATCCAGCCGCGAAGGACCGGATTCCACATGCGGGCCAAGTCGTCGATGGCCTTGTCGCTGCGCCGAGGGAGGTGCCAACGCCGCATCGTCTGCCGCATCCGCGTCGCCGCCGCATTGCTCACCGCCGGGATGAAGCTGATGAAGTACCGACCCCATCGATTCTTCGCCCGACGTGAACGAAACGTGTAGCCCAAGAAGGTGAACTGCTCCGTGGGATACTGCCCCGGCCGGTCGTCATCCTTGCAGTAGACGATACGCGTCTTCTCCGGATGCACCTCCAGCCGGCATTGCGCCAGACGACGTTGGATGTGCGACAGGACCTGCTGCGCCTGCGCCTCCGTCCGACAGTGCGCGACGATATCGTCCGCGTACCTCTCGAACGGAACGTCCGGGTGCGTGGTCCGCATCCAGTCGTCGAACGCGAGGTGCAGGAAGATGTTGGCCAGGAGTGGGCTCGCGACGCCCCCTTGGGGCGTCCCCGTCGTGCGCGGCACCAGGGTTCCGTCGTCCTGCTGCATGGGAGCGGTCAGCCACCGCTGCACATAGAGCAGAATCCACTGGCACCGTGTGTACTTCCTGACCGCTCGCATGACGAGCGAGTGGTCCAGGTTGTCGAAGAAGCCGCGGACGTCAAGGTCGATCACCCAGTCGTAACGCCAGCATCGCTGCCGGGTTGCCGTGAGTGCGTCGACCGCTGACTTCCGCGGGCGGTACCCATACGAATCGGGGTGGAACTGCGGCTCTACCTCCGGTTCCAGGTACATCTTGACCACCGTTTGGGCAATTCTGTCGGCGACAGTGGGTACGCCCAAGCGGCGCTCGCTTCCGTCCTTCTTCGGTATTCCAACCGAACGGACCGGAGGCGGGAAGTACGTGCCCGACGACATCCGATTCCAAATCCGGTAGAGATTGTTCTTCAGGTCCTGCTCGAACATCTCGACAGATTCGGCGTCGACACCAGCTGCTCCGTGGTTCGCCTTGACTCGAGTGTAGGCCTCCCAAACCACCCACTTGGAAATACGAAACGGCTTCGCGTGGCTCGACGGCTCCTCCCGCCCGCGCGGTTGACCGTCAGGACACACTGGATGACGCGACCCCTTTGCTCCATCGAGTTTCCTCGACTTCATCGCTCGTACGGGTCGCTCCGCCCCTGTGCCTCGCATCGGGCTTCTCATCCTCGGGGGTCGGCCCCTTGGATTTCTCCCTTCACATCGAGGCGACAGGTTCCCACGTTCCACACAAGGGCCTGGTGCAGGGTCACGCCACCTTTATGCCGGGTGCCGACCAGCCAAGCTGCAGGCTCCCGCTGGACCTGTCCCGGGTTAACGACTCGCCCCGGTTTCGACACCGTCCCTACGCTTTCGACACGTTGCCGGTGGTTCATTCACTTCGTCTCCCTGCACCCTACCTGACGCGGTCGCGCCGCGCCGTTTCCGTGACGCTTACCACCTCGGCTCTTGACCGAGGCAGCGCACGGCGGTTTGGAGCCTCCCCCTGCCGGGCGGCTCCGAGGGGCCTGCCCTCATCCCTCGTGCAGCATGGCTGCAGCTAGGCGGCCATCGCGGCCTCCTTTCTGCGCCTTCGTGGCGCACTATCATCCGCGTATCTCTCGAGCGGAACGTCCGGGTGCATGGTCCGCATCCAGTCGCGAACGCGAGGTGCAGGAAGATATTGGCCAGGAGTGGGCTCGCGACGCCCCCTTGGGGCGTCCCCATCGTGCGCGGCACCAGGGTTCCGTCGTCCTGCTGCATGGGAGCGGTCAGCCACCGCTGCACATAGAGCAGAATCCACCGGCACCGTGTGTACTTCCTGACCGCTCGCATGACGAGCGAGTCACTAGTGTCCCACAGTTTCAGGTCCACGCGAGTGCCAGTTGCGGACGGTCGGGGTCTGGCGGCGCGTGTGTGGTGAACAGTTCGTGTAGTGGTCGACGTTCGAAGATGTTGAGCTGCAGCACCTGGAGCATCTGATTGAGGCTCCAGCGCAGCCGCAGGACGAATTTGAGATAGGCCAGCAGCAAGTACATGCAGGTGGCGATCCACAGTTGGGTCCAGACGGCGTTCTTCGACCGGCCGATGAAGCGCTTGACCTTCAGATGCTGCTTGATCCACTTGAAGAACAGCTCGATCTGCCAGCGAGACTTGTAGATGTCGGCGATCGTCTTGGCGACCCAGGTGGTGTTGTTGGTCACGAACACGTAGCGGTTCTTCGTCTGCGGGTCGCGGTAGACCACCCGGCGCAACGGGTCGGGGTAGGCCTTGCCGCTGCGGGCGCTCGTCAGTTCGATCCGCTGGTCGGCGAGCACGCCGGTCTCCGGCCGAAAGTCGTGCTCGTGGGTGACCCGGTAGCGCACGCCCCGCTTGAGGCGGGTGACGAACGTCACCGAACGGGTCTGCAATTGATGCAGCCACTTGAAATCGAGATACGCACGGTCGGCCACGACCACGCTGCCGGCCGGAAACCGCCACGTGCGGGCGACGGTCACGTCGCCGCGCTTGCCTTCGGTGAGGCTGACGAAGCTCGGCAACTGGCCCGCCTGGTCGAGCCCGACATGCAGCTTGACCGCGGCTTTCGTGCGGCGAAACGTGGCCCACGGGAAGAGGGCCAGGCACAGGTCGATAGTCGATGCATCGACCGCATACAGCTTGTGCTTGAAGCGGAAGCGGTGGCCCGGCGCCTGCTGCTGACAGCGGCTCAGCAGACGGGAGAACACCGCCTCGTAGAGCGTATACGGCTGCTCGGCGTTGACCCGTGCCAACGAGGAACGACTGACGGTCCGCACGCCCAGGTGATAGAGCTTGCTGGATTGGACCTGCAGGTTGGCCACGATGTCGCGCAGGCTCTGCCGGCCCGTCACCTGGCCCAGCCCGAGCGCGACGAACTGCGCCCAGCGGCTCATCACCCGCAGGCGCTGGCCGCGCTGATGCTCGCGCGACTCGGCGTCGAATTCATGTCGCGGAAGCAACGCGAGAAACTGCCCGAAGACTGTGTTATGATGGGCCACGGCTTGGATCTCCTGTGTTTTGAATGATTTGTGGCAAAACCATTCTAACAGACATAGAAGGTTCAAGCCGCCTAAATTAGAAATCCCGTGGGACAGCAGTGCGAGCGAGTGGTCCAGGTTGTCGAAGAAGCCGCGGACGTCAAGGTCGATCACCCAGTCGTAACGCCAGCATCGCTGCCGGGTTGCCGTGAGTGCGTCGACCGCTGACTTCCGCGGGCGGTACCCATACGAATCGGGGTGGAACTGCGGCTCTACCTCCGGTTCCAGGTACATCTTGACCACCGTTTGGGCAATTCTGTCGGCGACAGTGGGTACGCCCAAGCGGCGCTCGCTTCCGTCCTTCTTCGGTATTCCAACCGAACGGACCGGAGGCGGGAAGTACGTGCCCGACGACATCCGATTCCAAATCCGGTAGAGATTGTTCTTCAGGTCCTGCTCGAACATCTCGACAGATTCGGCGTCGACACCAGCTGCTCCGTGGTTCGCCTTGACTCGAGTGTAGGCCTCCCAAACCACCCACTTGGAAATACGAAACGGCTTCGCGTGGCTCGACGGCTCCTCCCGCCCGCGCGGTTGACCGTCAGGACACACTGGATGACGCGACCCCTTTGCTCCATCGAGTTTCCTCGACTTCATCGCTCGTACGGGTCGCTCCGCCCCTGTGCCTCGCATCGGGCTTCTCATCCTCGGGGGTCGGCCCCTTGGATTTCTCCCTTCACATCGAGGCGACAGGTTCCCACGTTCCACACAAGGGCCTGGTGCAGGGTCACGCCACCTTTATGCCGGGTGCCGACCAGCCAAGCTGCAGGCTCCCGCTGGACCTGTCCCGGGTTAACGACTCGCCCCGGTTTCGACACCGTCCCTACGCTTTCGACACGTTACCGGTGGTTCATTCACTTCGTCTCCCTGCACCCTACCTGACGCGGTCGCGCCGCGCCGTTTCCGTGACGCTTACCACCTCGGCTCTTGACCGAGGCAGCGCACGGCGGTTTGGAGCCTCCCCCTGCCGGGCGGCTCCGAGGGGCCTGCCCTCATCCCTCGTGCAGCATGGCTGCAGCTAGGCGGCCATCGCGGCCTCCTTTCTGCGCCTTCGTGGCGCACAGTCGTCCGCGTAACGCACCAGCGTACCGAGGTGCGCCCACCGGTCCTCCCAGACCCGGTCGAGCACGTGCAGGTAGATGTTCGACAGCAGCGGCGAGATGACACCCCCCTGCGGAGTCCCCGCCAGGGTGCGATGCACCTGCCCCTCCTCCATCACCCCCGCCGCGAGCCACATCCGCAGCAGCCGAAGGACACGCCGGTCCGAAACGCGCTGGCGAACCAGCGTCAGCAGCTTCGTTCGGTCGATGCGGCTGAAGTAGTCGCAGATGTCTGCGTCCAGCACGTGGTTGCCCCCACGCGCCCCGCGGACGCGAAGGAACTCCAGCGCCTGCGTCGCGCTCCGCTTCGGTCGAAACCCGTACGACGAGGACCGGAAGTCCGCCTCGAAGATGGGGCTCAACACCAGCGTCGCGGCCATCTGCGCCACCCGGTCGCGGACCGTCGGTATCCCGAGCGGTCGCCGTCGGCCATCGGCCTTGGGGATGTAGTGCCGCAGGACCGGCTGCGGCCGATACGTCCCCGCCCGTCGCGCCGCGCCGAGTTCCGCGAGGAACGCGTCGACACCGCGCTGCTCAATCTCCGCCAGTGTCTCCCTGTCGACCCCGGCAGAGCCACGATTCCGCTGCACCCGCCGCCACGCCTCCCAGAGGACGTCATCCCTCCAAATCCGGTCCATCAGGGCGTGGAAGCGCCGTTCCGGGGACCGCTTGGCCGCGGCCCACAGGCGTCGTTGCAATTGGCGCACTTTGTCGAGAGGCGCACGCCTCTCGGGGGAGTTGGGTCCGGTCTCGCCGATCATGCCCTCGCGCGTCCTCGCGCCAACGCCGTGCCCACCGCAGGGGCCCTTCCCTCCGGCCGCGTTCTGCTGCACGGCCCTCACCGGTACTATGGCCCCCTCGGACTCCCGCTGCGCCGTGCCCGCTTTCACCTTCGGCTTATGCGGACCGCGTTGCCCCGACCCGGGCCGCGCAGACGGGCCTCTCGTGTTCCGTCCCCCTCCGTGTCCGCGTGCTGCGCCCCCTACCCCGCCGAGACCTCCCGCACGTGCGCCGCCGGACCGGGGCGCGGGAGACATGGCCTTCGCCGTGACATGAGCGGCTCGGCTCTCGGACTGTAGATGTGTCGAGGCTGCAGGCTTCACTTCATGTTGCGGCCCGCGGACTTGCTCCCTCCGAAGAGGCTCTTGACACCCCGCTCGGGCCACGGCCGTCTCCGGCCGTGCCTGGGGTCTGCTACTCGGCGCTCCGGCGCTTACCGAGACGGGACTTGCACCCGCTGGAGAAGAACAGCGTGATACGGGCGGCTTCCCGTCCGCATCGTCACGACGCACCATGGGGCTATCATAGGACGATAACCCGTGAGCGAACGCGCAAACGCAAGCATCGCGATCGTGGCGCGTGCCGTCGTCGCGGGCGCCTGCGTCGTGCTGGCAGCCGGCTGCGGGTCGGGTGATCGGCCGGCGGCGCCCCCCGCGGTCGAACCGGCGTCGGCGCCGTTGGAGTCCGAGCCGGCGGCGCTGCAACCGGTGGCGCTGCCGGACCTCGACGAGAGCACCGCATCCGAAGCCGTCGTCGAGCAGCTCCGCGAGCAATTCGGCGCGCTGACGAAGACGCTCGACGACGACGCCGCGGGCCCGCTCGAGCGCGGCCGGGCCTACGGCGAGACGGGCATGCTCCTCATGGCCACGGGGCATGCGCCGGAGGCCGAGGCGTGCCTGCGCAACGCCCGCGCGCTCCTGCCGCGCGACCGGCGCTGGCCCTACTACCTCGGCCACCTCGCACGCGCTCGCGGCGCACCGGAGCGCGCCGTGGAGCACTTCGAGCAGGCCCGCGAGCTGCGGCCCGACGACGTGCCGACGCTGGTGTGGCTGGCCGAGATGCACCTGGCGGCAGGCGATCCGGGCGCCGCTCGCCCCCTGCTCGAGTACGCCCAGGCGCTGGAGCCCGACTCGCTCGCGGTGATCTTCGGCCTCGGCCGCGCGGCGATCGCCCGCGAGGACTATTTCCGCGCCGTGCAGTACCTGGAGGAGGCCCTGGCGCTCAACCCGGCGGCGCCCCCCGTGCTCGCGGCGCTCGCGGAAGCCTACGGCAGCCTCGGAGAGGTTGGTCGCGCCGAGGCGAACCGCCAGCGCCAGCGCGTGGCCGAGCGCACGCTCGCGCACGTCGATGCCGACCCCACCATCCGGCCGCCCGACCCTCTGCTGGAGGACCTGGAGGGCTTGGTGCGGACGGCCGCAGCCTACGAGCGGCGCGGCGGGCGCGCGCTCGGCCAGGGCAACCTCTCGCGGGCCATCACCCATTTCCGCGCCGGACTCGAGCGGCAGCCCGGCAGCGCGTCGCTGCGCCACAAGCTCGGCGTGGCGCTGGCCCTGGCCGGCAACACGCAGGCCAGCCGCGACCAGCTCGAGGAGCTTCTGCGCCGTTCGCCGGAGCACGCCAGGGCCCACTACAGTCTCGGCATCCTCCTGGAGCAGAGCGGCGACTTCGCCAGGGCCCTGGCCCGCTATACGTCGGCCGTGCGCTACGATCCGGACTACGTCGAGGCGCGGCTGCTACTGGCCGCGATGCTCCGGCGCGCCGGCCGCCCCGACGACGCGCGGGCGCAGTACGAGCGGATCATCGAGATCGACCCGACCCAGTTCGAGGGACCCTTCGGCTACGCGATGGTCCTGGTCACCGAGGGGCGCTGGACGCAGGCGCGCGATCGGCTAGCCGAGGCCATGGAGCGGTTTCCGAACACGCCGGCCTTTCCGCTCGCCCTCGCCCGCGTGCTGGCGGCCGCCCCGGACCGCCGCGCGCGCGACGGCCGCCGCGCCCTGGAGGTGATGCGACGCCTCCCGGACGAGCAGCAGCGCATGGACCTGGGCGAGACCCTGGCGATGGCGCTCGCCGAGGTCGGGCGCTACGAGGAGGCCGCCGACCTGCAGCGCGAGGCGATTGCCGCCGCCCCGCCGGAGCTGCAGGAGCGCATGGCCGCCAACCTCGAGCTGTACGAAGCCCGCCAGCCCTGCCGCACTCCGTGGCGCGAGGGCGAGGTCCCCTGACGGGGGCCCGCCGCCTGGCGCCGGCACGGCTGTCCGGCATCGAAGGGTGGCTGCCTGGCGTCGGACCCGGCAGATGCAGGAGTTGCTTCCGTTCGGCCTCCTCGCGTTGTTCCTCGAGTGGTGTGTGCGCGGCACCCGCCGCCTGGCGCGCGGCCGGCGGGCACCCACCGCCACATCCGATCCGGCCGCCGCTTGCGGGTCAGCCACCCGCCTCGCGTGGCGCCAATCGAGATGGATGGGCGCCTGCTGGCTGGCGCTCGGCCTGACGGGACTGATCCTGGTGCGGCCGGCGATCGGCTGGTGGTCGGAGGACCCCGCGTTCTGGACCGACCCGGGCGTGCGAGCCCTCGACGGCTCCTTGCGCGACGAGCGGTCTGACCGATCGGGCCCGAAACGCCACGGATCGGCCGTCACGAGGCCGCTCTTTCGGCTGGTCCTTGAAATCGCGGCCGGTGACCGAGATTGGGGCTACCGGGCCCCTCGGCCGCGCCAAGCGTCCCGTTACATAACGGCGTATAATAGTTTCCCATGGGCATGACGAACGCCGAGCGCCAGCGCCGATACCGGGAGCGCCGCGCCGCAGGCGAGCCGGTCCGGACCTTCCAGCGCCCACAGGATCGCCGGGCTCGGCCGCGGCGGTGGGCCGACGCCGTCGACCAACTCCGCACCCTGCAGGCCGAGTACGAGGCATGGCGCGACGAGCTGCCCGAGTCCCTGGCGGACTCCCGGACGGCCGAGCTCCTCGAGGGGGTCTGTGAGCTCGACCTCGACACCCTCGACGTGGAACTCCCCAGGGGCTTCGGCCGGGACTGACGCTGGAGGACGCGCAGGATGTTCGACTCCCTCACCATCGTTCGGCAGTTGACCGAGGCAGGCATCGGCCGCGCCCACGCGGACGCCATCGCAGACGGCATCCGCCAGGCTGCCGAGCACGGCGAGCACGTCGCGCCGGAGGCACTGCGTGCCGAGATTGCCGGCGTGCTCACCGCCATCAGCGCTGCCGAGACCCGCCTGACGTGGCGCATGCTCGCCGTCGCCGGACTCGTGATAGCCGCGCTACGGCTGCTCGGCTGACGCGGTGAGGCTGACGCGGTGACAGGGAATCAGGCGCCTTCAGTGGTAGGTGAGGCGACCTCCAGCCACGCATTCACGCGCGCCGGAAGGTCTCGTAGCGGCGCTCCAGGTAGTGCCGGTCCGGTCGGTCACCGGCCCTCCGCGGCATGGCGATGCGGGCGCCGTGCAAAGCCTGGATGCCGTGCACCAGGGTGGGACCGTCCTCCTCGCGCAGCAGGTCCGGGCGCACCTGGACGACGGAGTCGGGCGTCACGCCGACGAAGTAGCGGTCGAACGCGGCATGGTGGAGCCGGCAGAGCGCCAGTCCGTTCCTGACGGTCGGCTCCCCCCCTTCCGCGTCGGCAACGATGTGCGCAGCGTCGAGGAGCTCCGCGTGCCGGAACCTGCAGAACGCGCACTGGTGCCGGTAGGCATCGAGGACGCGTTCCCGAAACACGCGCTGATGGAGACGCTGCCGGACCGCGGCCGTCACGTACTCCCGGCGCCCGCTCTCACGGTCATCATGCACCCCGGACACGGGTTCCGACCAGATGTGCCGTGCATCGTCGACCGCGACGGTGAAGGTCAGGCCGCGCCGGTCGTCGCCGACGACGAACACCGGCCATGCGGCGAGGTACTTGCCCGGCACCACGCCATGGAAGTAGATCAGCGGCAGGTGCTCCCGCATGGCGACGCGGACGCGCCGATTGTCCGGGTGGTCGGGGTCCGTGCCCCGGTATCGATAGCGCAGGAGATCGTTCGGGCCGAAGGCGTCGTCGTAGGGTCCGTCGGGGGCGGTCGTGATGGAGAGCGGGGCCGCGGACAGAACCTTCGGCTTGAAGATGCCCTGCGGCCCGAGGAGCGGGACGCGCACGCCGTTCAGCGTGAAGCCCGCGGCGAGCAGCGTCCGCGGCAGCACGTCGCCGTGGTGCTCGACCCGGGCCCGGAGCCAGTCGAAGGCGGCGTTGCGCACGGCTGCGTCCTGCGTCCGATCGAGCATTTCAATTGCCCATCTTGCCACGCACGGTTGCGGCGGCGCTGCCGGCGCTGCTCCGCCCGCGTGACGCCGGGTCCGCTCGCCGGCCGGACCGTCAGTCAGTGAATGACGAGCAGCGTGACCGTCAGAACCGGAACAGCCGGGTGATCTTGACGATGAACGCGCGGGTCTGGAGCAGCGGCGCGGGCCGCAGCGCCGTGTCCCGCTGGTCGTTGTAGACCACGAACAGCTCGCTGCCGGGTTGATACTCCCAGCGGAAGCGCAGGTTCGTCCCCAGCGAAGCCGCGGTGGAGTTGTACTGCACCAGCCCCGAGAAGAACATCCGCGGCGTGAACGTGTGGGTGACGCGCGTCGACGCCAGCGTCGCCGTGAAGGGGCCGTTCGGCAGCTCGACCCGGTTGATCTGGACGGCCGGCTCGATCGTCAGCCTCCGCGTCACCTCCAGCCGCGCCTGCCGGTACCCGAACGCGGTGATCTCGCCGTCGTAGAACCCCCCGCGCTGGACGAAGACGGTTCCCGACAGCCGCCGCTGCTGCCCGAACAGGTACGACAGGAAGATGTCCCGGAAGCCGTAGCCGCCGGCCGGGATCGTCACGTCCCGGGTGATGTCGAACGGCGCGACGAGCAGCTCGTAGCTGCGCAGGAAGTCGACGTTGATCTCGTCGCTGCTCTCGAACTCGGTTGTGAACCGGAGCTGCGCCGCGCGCGTCTCGAGCTGTCCGGCGCCGTTCTCGATGTAGTCGAGGCTGCCGCCCCAGGTGAACTGCCGCACGGCCTCGATGGCGGGCCGCGGGCTGTACTGGGCGGCGGCGAAGGTGCGCCGGAAGTCGTCGCGGCGCATGAAGCCCACCTCCGGGTTGAAATTGTCCCCGACCAGCAGGTGGTCGACCTGCACCGCGTAGAGGTCGCCGTCGTAGGTGAACGCGGCCTGGTAGCTCGCGTCGTCGCCGGCGAGCCCCGGCGTGCGGGTGCGCGCGTAGTAGCCGTTGAAGGTGACGTTGTCGTGGAACGAGAACGCCGCGTCGAGGCCGTAGGCCTCGTTGGCGCCGTCGCCGACGCGCGATACCGACCGCCGCGTGTACATCCCGCCGATCCGGCTGCGGCGCAGGATGTCGCGCTTCAGGCGCACGACGGTGAAGTTGGTGGCGCGCGCCCCGACGCGGGCCTCGTCGCCCGCCTGCATGTTCAGGGCGCCGACGGTGAACGCGCCGAGCTTGCCGGTCAGCCGGCCGCCGCCGCGGATCGGCACGGTCTGGCCGCCCTCGAGGCCGATGCGCCGGCTGAAGAAGAGCGTCGGCACGTCGGCCTGCTGCTGGCTCGCGGGGCCCGAGACGCGTCCCCCGCCCTGGTTGTTTCCGCCGAGCACGCGCGGACCGCTCGCGAAGTCGAAGATGCCCCTGCCCTCCAGGAAGAACTCCCGCTTCTCGGGGAAGAACAGGTTGAAGCGCGTCAGGTTGACCTGCTGCTCGTCCACCTCCACCTGGGCGAAGTCGGTGTTGTAGGTCAGGTCGGCCGTCAGGTTCTGCGTGACGCCCCACTTGGCGTCCACGCCCCAGTCGCCGCCGAGACGGTTCGCGTAGACGGGGTCCGCGGTCAGGTCCGTCGCCGACGTGCCGATGCCGTACGGCTTGAGGTCGAGCCGGGTGACGCTCGGCGGCACCTCGATGCCCACCAGCGTGGCAGCCTGCGACAGCCGGAACATGCCGGGGCCGACGGAAATCGGGACCGCCGTCAGGTGCGCGGCCTCGTTGAGGCGCCGGATGCGCCGGCCCATCTGCAGGCCCCAGATCTGCACCCCGCCCGGGCGGTAGCGCAGGGACTTGAACGGGATGCGCAGCTCGGTCGTCCAGCCTCCGTCGAAACGGCCGACCTCCACGTCCCACACCGCGTTCCAGTCCCGGTTCGGGCTCCCCTCGTCGCTGATCTCGTAGTCGAAGAAGCCGCCGATCGGCGTCACCTGGAACGCGACTCCGTTGCGGCGGTCGTAGAACGTGTCGAACGCCACCTGGAAGCGGTCGTTGTCGAGGATCTGGGACGAGTCGCGTTGCAGCGTGTTGGCGATCCACTGCGACTCGGGCACCGACTCCCACATCCGGGCGGCGACGTAGACATGCTCGCCGTCGTAGAAGACCCACGCCTCGGTCCGCTCGCTCGCCGGCGCGCCCTCGTCGGGAAGCTGCTGGATGAAGCCGCTGAACGGCGCGACCTCGGCGTAGACGGCCTCGTCGAGCCGTCCGTCGACCACGAGGGGCCGGGCGAGCTCGACGGCGCGCACCGTCGCCCGGCCGGCCGCGTCGCGCCGGATTACCGCGGGAGGAACGGGCGGTGGCGGACCCTGGATGGTCCGTCCGCCGAGCACGACCCCGGGCTGCTGGCCGGCGCCCGGCGGCGGCTGCCCGTGCACCGCCCCGGGGGCGCCCGCCCAGACCAGGACGGCCGCCAGCACCAGCCCGCTTCGCCGCATGAATCAGACGGGGCTGCAGCCTACCGCACGGCGTTCTCGTACCACTTCAGGTTGGCCGTGCGGCTGCCGGCGCAGATGACGTCCGGCCGATCGTCCAGGTTCAGGTCGGCGATCGCGCAGCCGCCCGCGCCCATGTCGCCGTCGTCGAGCACCTGCCGCGACCAGCCCGCATCGCCGGCGCCCATCCGGTAGAGGTAGACGCTCTGCCGGCCGCGCCGCTCGCCGGCGATGATCTCGTCGCGCCCGTCGCCGTCGAGATCGCCCACCACCACGGTATGGCCGTCCTCGATCGACGGGTCGAGCACGTGCCGCGACCACGCCCCGGAACCCGACGCCTGTCGATAGACGACTACCTGATGCCCGTGCCACGGCTCGATCGTCGCCACGAAGCGCTCCGCCCCGAGCCGGCCGGCCTGCGCCTCGCTGGCGCCGCTCGCGGGCCAGTCGCTCGGATCGCCCGCGGTCACGTGCGTCCGGGTCCAGCCGCCGTCCGCGAACTCGTGAACGTGGACGCCCAGGAAGCTCGCGCTCAGCACGGCGTCGCGGCCGGGATCGCCCCAGGGCCCGACGCCGATGCCGTGCACGACGCCCCGCTCCGTGTCCGCCATCGTCCGCCGTTCCCAGTCGTCCGGCCGGTACCACAGGAGCGACAGGGTGTCGTGGAACTCCGGCCGCAGCGACTCGTCGCCGATCAGCGGTGCGCTGACGAGCACCTTCGCGCCGCTGCCGTCGGCGTCGGCCCACCGCAGCCGGTGGGTCGTGGGCACGCGATCGATCTCGCGCATCGACCACATCTCCCGCGGGTCGCCGCGGTGGGTGAGCAGCGAGACGATCCCCACGCTGTCGGCGTACGTGCTCGAGAAATCGTGCGCGAGCGCCAGCTCCGGGATGCCGTCGCCGTCGATGTCGTGGGCCGCGACGTTGATCATCCGGGTCAGCCCGCCGGCGATCACGTGCCGCTCCCAGCCGGGGTTCTCGTACCAGGCGAGCTCCGGCAGCCGGGTGGAGAGCGCGATGACGTCCGGCCGCCCGTCGGCGTTCAGGTCGGCCGCGACGGCCTGGTACGCGCCCGCCAGCTCGGTGGCGATCGTGTGCGGGACGAACGGGAGCGGCTCGGCCGCCGCGGGCGGCTGCGCCCGGGCGGCCGGAGCGGCCGCCAGGATCGCCGCCGCGGCGACCGCCCCAGCGCGCAAGGCCTCCGCCACCACCGTGCGCGTCACTTCCCTTCCGCCGCGGCGGCAGCCGCCGCCTCGTCCGCGCGCGCGCCGCTGAGCATGTTGCGCAGCGCGTAGTTCCCCTCGTGGCAGGCGTACTCGAAGAGCGGCCCCTCGATGGCCACCATCGGAATCGCCGCCGTCCACTCGGTCTGGTAGGTGGTCGGATCGATCACCGTCACCCGGTAGTCCAGCGAATCGTCACCGACACGGGTGAAGCGCTCGACGATGCGCGCGTGCTCGCCGATGCCGAACACGACGTTGGCCATGTCGACCCGCTGCTCGTTCGCCTTCGCGCTCAGGTTGGTGGTCTCGACCACCAGCGTGTCGCCCTCCCAGCGGCCGCGGGAGCTCCCGAGCCACTGCTGGATGGACGGATCGAGGTGCGGCCGCCCGTCGAGCGGGATGATCCGCGAGTCGTGGATCATCTCCACCTGGAGGACGACGTAGTCGGGCGTCTGCATGATGTTGTAGTTGTGGTTGTAGAACCCCGGCATCATGCCGCCCGGCAGCCCGCGCGTGATGCAGCGGTCGTAGAGGTGGAAGTCGGTCGTCCAGTCGCGCCGGTCGCTGTAGCGCACCGCGTGGATGGCGGCCGCCCGCGCGGCTGCCGCCGGCGTCAGGTCGGGCAGCAGCCCGGTCGGCGGGTCGACGACGAGCGACGTCTGCTCGCCGGTCACGCCCCGCTCGAACCAGAAGCTGTTGTAGGCGCCCGTCTGCCCCGGGGGCGGCGGCCGGTCGGCGTTGCGCTCCCGCTCCGCGTCGCGCTCGGCCCGCTCCTCGTCGGTCAGCGTGGTGCGCCCGGCCAGCTCCTCGGGCCGCTGCAGCGGCGTGGTCGTGGTGTTCGACCAGATGCCCTGCAGGTCGGGGTGGCCCCACGGCGTGCGGGGCAGCTCCTGGGCGGCGAGCGGAACGGCGGCTGCCGCGACGGCGGCCACCAGCGCGGCGGTGGTCAGGATTCGCATGTGTCTCCTCCGGTGTCTATTCGGTGTCCAGGCGTCTAGTTGTCGAACAGCGGCGCGTGGGCCCGGGCCATCTGCTCCAGCCCGGCGCGGTGCTCCGGCAGCAGGTAGCCGTCCGCCACCAGCGCGTCCGCGGCCGCCAGGTAACGCGCCAGATAGTCGTCGAACCCGGCATACCGCTCCGTCACCGCCGGGCGCGGATCGCCGGACCGCGCGCGTTCCGCGGCCGTGCGCGGGAACGGGATGGCGCCCCCGGTCAGCCGCAGCAGCTCGGTCGGCGCGCCGATGGCCGGCGCCCGCAGGTTCCAGCCGGTGTAGGTCGCCACCGGCACGGCGACCGGCGGCAGCCGCAGCACGCCCCGCTCGTTGTTGTCGGCGTCGAGCGCGGGCACCCGCACGCGGTACGCCTTCCCCGTGCGGCGTGGCGGATGCTGGTCGATGCGCTTGTGGTCGGCGAAATCCGGACCGTAGTCGAGATGCTCCGGCTGCTGGATCACGGTGGGATATGCGACGCCGGGCAGCGGCCGCCAGCCGGCCTCGCCGGCCTTCCAGCCCACCAGCGTGCCGTCGGCAACCCGCGGGTGCACGCTGCGCGGCGGCGGCGTGCCGTCGGTGATCCAGCGATCGAGCGCCAGGAAGAGCGCCTGCTGGAACGGCTGGTACGGGATGGTGCTGGGCTGGAGCTGGCCGCGGTCGGACGGCCCCGCGGCCGGACTGTGCTGCGTGCCGCCGAACACGTACACCCGCACCTCGGGCGGGATCGCGGCGTCGCGCTCGCCGAGCGGGTCGGTCACGACCAGCGAGCCGCTGCGGTGCCAGTACTCCGACGCGGTGTCGAGGTGCATCACCCTGGGCACGGTGCCGCTCGCGCGCGCCAGCCGCAGGATGCTGTCGCTCTGGCCGCTGAACGGGTCGGTCTCCTCGCCGTAGGTGAACGGGAAGACGTCCGCCGGATAGAGGTGCCCGCTGTGCTGCGTGTTGGTGCGCGTCGGCGACGCGAAGCGGTGGTTGAAGAACCCCTGTCCGCCGCCGGCGATCGTCGGCATCACCCCGTCGAAGACCTGCCGCCCCTGCTCGTCGGCGTTGAAGCCCTCGCGCAGGAACATGCGGATCGCCCGCCCGCTCTGCGACCGGCCGTGGGCGATGACGCGCGCCGCGAGCGGACGCCCGTCCCGGCCGCGCAGCGGGTTCAGCGTCGATTCGTCGTACTTGAGCAACGCGACCAGGTCGCGGATGGCCGCGAACCCCGTGCCCTGCACCACCGAGCCGCGCGCGTCGTAGATCAGCTCGTAGATGACGCCCGGCTCGAAGCCGTCGTCGAGCGCGACCTCGAGCTCGACGAGACCGCTGCCCTCCTCGCGCGGACCCTGCTTGACCCGCAGGCGCCACCGGTCGCGCGCAATCGGCTGCGGTGGGTCCTTCTCTCGCAGCCGCCGGGTGAGCGTCGCTGCGGGCAGCCCGCTGGCCAGCGGCTCGTAGCTGAGCTGGTTGGAGACCGGCAGGCGGTCCGCGGGCCGGTCGGTGACGAACTCGGCCCGCACCTTGCCGACGACGTTCACGTTGTTCTCGTCGCTGGCGATCGGCGCCTCCAGCCGGAGCCGCCCGGACGCCGGCGGCACCTCGGCGATCCACCCGCTCGAGACCGTGACGTAGCCGCGGGCGAGCAGGAACGGATCGGCGCCCCAGGTCAGCCGCCCGCGGTTGTTGACGACGTACAGGACCGTCGGCCGGGCCAGCCCGCGATCGACCGGGGCCAGGATCTCGACGTCCGCGTAGAACTCGACCCGTCCCTGCTCGTTGGGCGTGGCCGCGGCTAGGTCGACGATGCGGCGGTTCGCCTCATGCTCCGGGTCGAGCGCGTAGACGACCCGCCCGCGCAGGCGCTCGTAGGGCCCGATCTTCCCGGGCACGTCGGCGGCAAACGGCTCGCGCGACGTAATCGCGAGATGGATGACCTCGGCCGTGGCCGCCGTGGCCGGCAGCAGAGCCAGCAGCGCGGCGGCGGCGGCGCGGCGCACGGTGGTCATCGCTGCCAGTGTAGCGCCACGCCCGGCAAGTTGCACCAACAGAATGCCGTGGGACGCGCGGTCCTCAGCCGCCGAACCGATAGGTCAGCGCCACCTTGAAGCGGCGGCCCTTCGGGTCGTGCGTGAAGCCGTCGTACGACTGCTCGATGTTGGCCCAGGGCGGAATGGTGCCGGTCAGGTTGAGCCCGTAGACCATGAGGTCGAGGCCGCTCGCCGGGAAGCGCCACAGGAAGCTCGCATCCCACGTGAGGAACGGGTCGATGATCGGGGCGGTGGTGCTGTCGCCCCGGTCCCCGTACGAGGAGATGTAGCTCACGTAGTTCGCGAAGCTGTACGTGTTCCAGGAGTACGTCGCGGACCAGCGGCTCTTCCAGCGCGGCAGCGGCACCGCGATGGGGTGGGCGAAGTTCAGGTAGCCGGCCGCGCTCCGCTGCGAGTAGAGCATCAGATCGGTATCCCCGAGCATGAGGGCCTTCGTGTCGTACTCCACCGTGTAGGTGGCGTCCCAACTGGCCGAGAGCTGGCCCGGCCCCGCGTCGAAGCGGGTGGCCAGGTGCGTGTCGATCCCCGACGTCGTGAGCCCCGGCCAGTTCACGAGGTCGATCTGCACGCGCTCGAGGTTCACGGCGGGGCATCTGTCCGCGGGCGCCAGGTCCGAGGCGCGGCCTCCCGGGCAGATGATGAACGGCGACAGGGCGTCCTGCGCCGCCGGACCGCCGCTGTTGTAGAGGTTGGTCACGGCATCGTAGGGCATCGATCCGATGACGTTCTCGAAGTCGTAGCTCCAGTAGTCGACCGTCGCCTCGACGCCCCCCTCCAGGAAGAGCACGGTGCCGACGTTGTAGGTGAACGCCTGCTCGGGCAAGAGATCGGGCCGGCCGAAACGGTCGACCGCCTGGTACGCGCCCGTCTCCGGGATCCACTCCAGGGTCGTCAGCGGGCTGGGGTTCAGATCGTCGAGCGACGGCGTGCGGAAGGTGGTCTGCACCGAGCCGCGCAGCGCCAGCGAGTAGTGCAGGTTCTCGGCGATCTGCAGGCGCCCGCCGAACTTCGGGTCGAAGCTGCTGACGTGGCGGCCGGCGACGTTGTAGAACTCGTAGTTCGCGGCCACCTGCGTATCGACCCGGGGGCCGATGGCCAGGGCCAGCTCGCCGAACAACCGCTGCACCTGCTGGTCCGCGGCGTAGGGCCGGTGGACGTTGGTGAACAGGTAGGGGCCGAAGCGATCGCCCGCCGCGCAGCCCGTGTCGCCGGCCACCGGGCAGGGGTTCACCGTGACGTCGCCGGCATCGTTCGGATTGCCGTCGGCGCGCATCGCGCGGAACTGGTAGCCCACGGCGAAGTCGGCCACGTTCTCGACCAGGTTGCCGCTGACCGTTGCGTCCGCGACGAGCAGGTCGGTGGTGCTGACCAGGTCCACCTCCTCGTTGAGCCACAGCCGCAGCTCGTCCTGGTTCGCCAGGCCGGGAACGTAGTCCGGGTTCGCCATCGTCTCGAACGCCGCCCCCGGTTGATCGGCGTGCTGGATGGCGTTGCTGAACGGGTTGTAGTACATGCACGGGCCCTGGCCCGCCACGGCCCCGCCGAGCGGCCCGAGCGCCATGCCGGCCGGTGAGCTCCGATCCGCCATCACGCCGACGCCGCAGTCCCGCCCGCCGTAGCCGCGGAAGGCGCGGTAGATCCGATCGGTGTACACGGCCGGCAGGTTCAGGTTGCCCCGGGCCCGGGAGTAGGAGAGACCGACGTCCCAGTGGGCGTCCCGTCCGCCGAGCACGAAGTCGCCGTCGACCGAGCCCGCGATGCGCTGCGTGCGGGACTCCCGCCGCAGCCGCCGCCCGGGGCCGGAGTTCCCGTACGGGCGGCCGTTGAAGTACCAGGGGGCGCCGCCGGCGCAGGCGCCGCCGGGGTCGGCCTTGCCGTGGCCCGCGTAGTCGCCGCAGAACGCCTGCCGGCCCGGGTGGTCGGGCCCCACCTCCATGATCGTCGTGCTCGTCAGCGGGAAGGGCGGATACGACGGCGTCGTGTACCACTCGGGAATCGTCGCATCGGACCAGAGCGCCTCGACGTGGTAGTTGGTCCGCGGGTTCAGGGGGCCGTTGGCCTCGAAGAAGGCGCGGTTCTGATACTGCTCGTCGATCAGGTTGTCGTACGGCGCGTAGCGGAAGCGGCAGGTCCAGCCCTCGTCCTGGCCGCCGAACTCCGCGCAGCGCGGATCGAAGACGTCGGCCGTCCAGGGCACGGGGGCGCCCACGGCGAACGTGCCCGGGTTGCCCAGGCTCGACCAGCCGGCGCGGTTGCCCGGGACGTGCGTGCTCAGCCGATCGAGCGTCCAGGGGCGGTCCGCCATCTGCAGCTCCTGGCGGGAAACGCGCTCCGCGGCGAACACCAGGCTGGAGCTGCCGATGCGCCCGCCCCAGATGCCGGCCACCGTCGTGTCGCCGGCGCTGTCGAAGTAGTCGTGGGAGACGTTGAGCTCGAGGCCCCGGAAGTCGCTGCGCGTCACGAAGTTGGCGACGCCGCCGACGGCGTCCGAGCCGTAGATCGCCGCGGAGCCCTCCTTGAGCACCTCGAGCCTGCCGATGGCGATGGCGGGAATCGTGTTCACGTCGACGAAGCGCCCGCCGATGAGACGCGCGGGGACCGGCACGTGGCGGCGTCCGTTGAGCAGCACGAGCGTCCGCGAGGCGCCCAGGCCGCGCAGGTTGACGTTGGCCACGTTCTCGGTGAGCGTCGACGGCTGGTTCGAGTTGTACCAACTGTTCCGCTCGCCCACCACGCCGTGGCTGACGCTGAGGTTCTTGAACAGGTCGACGAGCTGCGTGGAGCCCTGCTGCTCGATGGTCTCGCGGCTGACCACAGCGACCGCGTGGGGCATGTTGATGGCCGGCGCCTCGATGGCGGTGCCGGTCACCGCCACGGTCACCTCCTCGAACAGGCCGCCGAGCCGCAGGCGGACGTCCGCCACGGGCGCGGCCCCCGCGGCCAGCTCGACGGTCCGCGCCAGCTCCTCGAAGCCGGGCAGCGTGAAGGTGAGGGTGTACGCGCCCGGGGGCAGCGCCTCGAACACGTAGCGCCCGTCCGCGTCGGTCACGGCGACGCGCGAGGCGTCGCCCGGTGCGGGCCCCGTGGCTACCACGGTCACCCCGGGCAGGACGCCGCCGGTCTGGTCGCTGACCATGCCGCCAATCTGGCCGTCCTGCGCGGCGGCAGCGTACGGAACCGCCAGCAGGCACGCCACAACAACTGCGATTCTCATTGTCTCCTCCGGCTTCCGGGGATAGTCGCGCGCGTCGAGATGGATCGTCTCGCCGGTACCGGCAACACGGGGTCGCGCGCTTTTTTCCAAGAGGGCAGGCCGATTATACCCCCATGGCCGCCGCGGGGCAGGCAGCGGGCGGGCGGACGGACCCTCGCCCGCCGGCTCACGCCGGGAGGAAGGCACCGACTGGCGGCGCCGGAACCCGGAAGGGCTACTGCTGCTGATTCGTGGCGGCGGCTTCCTGACGCGTCCGGCGGGCGGCGAGCTCCGCCTCGTACTCCTCGTCGGTCAGGTCGTACCAGCCGATCCACGCGAAGCCCATCTCGTCGATCGTGCGGCCTCCGTCGCCGGTCCAGTTCCGCGGATCCGGATTGGCCCGGTTGCCTTCCGTGTTGTCGTGCCAACTGATGATATGGAGGATGGTGCCGGCCGGCACGATCGGCGCCACGTCGTCCTCGTAGTTGTAGACGAGGTGCCAGTTGTAGTCGAAGTTGGCGCAGCTCACCGTCTCGGTCTGCGCCGTCCAGCCGGGCCAGGGATAGATGAGCTCCAGGCACTGGTAGGTGCCCAGCATGTGCATGTGCGGCTGGAACGCCGTGAGGCGCGCCGCCTTCGCCAGCACGGCGTAGCTGTCGGTGCGCACGACCTTCCCGGGCGGGATGTCCAGCAGGCGGTTGTTGATCCCGAGCTGCTTGGACCAGCGGACGTGCTCCGGGACGTGCCCTTTCGGGTGGAACACCAGCCCCAGCTCGACCAGCGCGTCGACGTCCTCGCCCACCGAGTGCAGGTGATAGTCCAGGCGCATCTTGCGGCCGGCCTCGAGCAGCAGCCCGGAATCGTCGGGATAGACCTCGCCGTTCTTGCCCGACGCGTACTCGACCAGGAACTGCGCCGCCGGCACGTCGTCGTCGCCCGCGATGCGCATCTGCTCCTCGTCCGGGTCCACGGCGAACGAGAGCGCGTGGTGGACGACGCGGCGCGACGCATCGTCGACCGGGCGGGTCTGGATGGCCCGGATGTAACGGTCCTCCTCGAGGTCCAGATCGGTGTACATGGCGCCGAACAGGTCCGGGCCTTCCGCCGGCACGAGATACGCGGGGTACTGCACCACGAGGTCCGGCTCGCCGATCTGCCACTCCGAGGCGTCCGGGAAGTCGACCGGCGGCGGCATGTCCTCGGGGTTGCCGCGCGGCGCGCCGTTGTCGACCCACGCCGCCACCATCGCGATCTCGTCGTCGCTCAGCGACGGATCGTCCTTGAACGACTGGATGCCGATGTTCTTGTCGATGTGCCAGGGCGGCATCTCGCGGTTCACCACCCGGTTCCTGATCGATCGGGCCCAGGGACGCACCTCCTGATAGGTGACCAGCGACATCGGGGCCATCTCGCCCTGGCGGTGGCAGACCTGGCAGGAGCGCTGCAGGATCGGCACGATGTCCTTCGTGAACGTCACCTCGGCCGCGCCGGCCTCCGGCTGCGCGCCGGCCGGGGCCGGTGCGCCAGCGGCCAGCGCCGCGGCAAGCACCATGCCGATACGGAAACTGCGCTTCGTCATCGCGCTTCCTCCTCCCAGAGATGCACCGGTCACACTTTGTCAGAATTCGGTTGGACGGTCAACGCGCCGCGGGCGGACTGCAAGCGGACTACAATCGGTCCATGACCGAAGACGAGGGTGGCCGATGATGTGGAAGCAGGGATGGCGGATGGTCGCAACGGGGCTGCTGGCGGCACTGCCGGTAGCTGCGCCCGGCGCGGGTGCAGCGGCCGCGGAGGACGAGGGCTGGCCGCAGTGGCGGGGTCCGCTCGCGACGGGCGCCGCGCCCGAGGCCGACCCGCCCGTGGCGTGGAGCGAGACCCGCAACGTGCGCTGGAAGCTGGCGATTCCCGGCAACGGGTCGGCGACGCCGATCGTCTGGGGCGACCACGTCTTCGTCTCGACGGCCGTCCCGGCCGGCGACAGCGGGGCGCGCGACGGCTTCTTCCGGCGCCTCACCCGGCGCTTCGTGGGCACCGAGTCCCCGTCGCAGACGCTGCGCTACACCGTGCTGGCCGTCGACCGGCGCACCGGCGCGGTCGCCTGGGAGCGCGTCGTGCGGGAAGCCGCGCCGCACGAAGGCAAGCACCAGACCGGAAGCTGGGCCGCGCCCTCGGCGGTCACCGACGGCGAGGTGCTGTGCGCCTTCTTCGGCTCCGCCGGCGTCTATTGCCTGGATCTGCAGGGCCGCCCGCTGTGGGACCGCGACCTGGGCGACATGCGGATCCGGATGGGATTCGGCGAGGGCGCCTCGCCGGCGCTCCACGGCGACAGCCTCGTCGTCAACTGGGATCATCAGGGCCAGTCGTTCATCGCGGCGCTCGACAAGCGGACCGGGCGCGAGCACTGGCGGACCGAGCGCGACGAGATGACGTCGTGGGCGACCCCGCTGGTCGTCGAGCACGACGGCCGGACGCAGGTGGTCACCAACGCGACCAACCGGGTGCGGAGCTACGACTTCGAGACCGGCGAGCTGCTGTGGGACGGCGAAGGCGGGACGACCAACGCCATCCCGACGCCGGTGGCCGCCGACGGCATCGTCTACCTCACGACCGGCTACCGGGGCAACCGGCTGGATGCCGTCCGGCTCGGCGCGGCCGGCGGCGACATCACCGGCAGCGGCGCCATCGCGTGGTCGCTCGACCGCGACACGCCGTACGTGCCCTCGCCGCTGCTGCACGACGGCATCCTCTACTTCACCAAGGGGAACAACGGCATCCTCTCGGCCTACGACGCCGGGACCGGCCGGCTGCACTACGGACCCGAGCGGCTGCCCGGCATCCGCAGCCTGTACGCCTCGCCCGTGGCCGCCGGCGGGCGCATCTACATCCCGAGCCGCGACGGCACCACCGTCGTGCTCGCGGCCGGGCCGACGTTCGAGGTGCTCTCGGCGAACCTGCTCGACGACGGGTTCGACGCCTCGCCGGCCGTGGCGGGCGGCGAGCTGTACCTGCGCGGCCGCGAGTACCTGTACTGCATCGCCGCCGACTGACCGCAAGCGTTCACCACGGACTCCCGGCATGCTCCCGGTCCGGCTCCTGCCGCTGGCGTTCACCGCCGCGCTCGCCGCGCTGAGCCTGCTGCCGGTGGTCCGGGGCAACGCCGCGCTCGCGGCCACCCTCCTGTCGGCCGCCGGCGCGCTGGGCGCCTGGCATGCGCTGCTGGCCTGGCGCCGGCCGGATGTGACCGCCGGCGTGGTGCTGCGGCGGCAGCACTACGTGCAGGCCTGCGCGCAGGGCGCCATCCTGCTCTACTGGGGCTGGTACTGGCGCGAGGTGTACGACGCCGCCCACCTGCTCCTGGCGCAGCTCCTCTTCGCGTACGCCTTCGACATGCTGCTCGCGTGGGCGCGGCGCGGCGCGTACACCGTCGGCTTCGCGCCCGTGCCGGTGATCTTCAGCATCAACCTGTTCCTCTGGTTCCGGCCCGACTGGTTCTACTTCCAGTTCCTCCTGATCGCCGTGGGCTTCGCCGCCAAGGAGCTCGTCCGCTGGAACAAGGACGGGCGGCAGGTGCACATCTTCAACCCGTCGTCGTTCCCCCTCGGGCTGTTCTCGCTGGGGCTGATCCTCACCGGCACCACCGGCCTGACCTGGGGCCAGGAGATCGCCACCACCCTCAACCGCGCGCCGCAGATCTACCTGGTGATCTTCCTGGTCAGCCTGCCGGTCCAGATGCTGTTCGGCGTGGCGACGATGACGATTGCCGCGGTGGCGACGACGTACGTGTTCGGGCTGATCTACTTCGCCAGCGCCGGCACGTACTACTTCGTCGACGCGTACATTCCGATCGCGGTCTTCCTCGGGATGCACCTGCTGTTCACCGATCCGTCCACCGCGCCGCGCACCGAGCTGGGACGCATCCTGTTCGGCGTGGCCTACGGCCTGAGCGTCATCGCCCTCTACGGCGCGCTCGGCGCGCTCGGACACCCGCGGTTCTACGACAAGCTGCTCGCCGTGCCGGTGCTGAACCTGCTGATCCAGGTCATCGACCGGCTGAGCCGGACGGCGCTGCGGCGGCTCGACCCCGCCGCGCTGTGGCGCGGCCTGGCGGGGACCCGGCGCAACGCGGCGTGGGTCGGCCTGTGGACGGCCGTCTTCGTCACCCTGAGCGCCGCGCAGGGCGTGGGCGACACGCACCGCGGCACGCACGTCATGTTCTGGCAGCAGGCCTGCGCCGAGGACCTGCCGAACGGCTGCCCCCACTTCGGCGTGCTGGTCTCGGCCTTCTGCAACAACGGCTCCGGCTGGGCCTGCAACGAGTACGGCCTCCTGCTGCAGCCCGAGCTGCGGCCGGAGCTGGCGGCCGACGCGTTCCGGCGGGCCTGCGACCTCGGCTCCGAGGCCGGCTGCGCCAACCTCGACCGCGGCGGGACCACGGAGGCGGCCCGCGCGCCGCCCACGCTCGCCGACTACGAGGTCGTGGTGCGGGAGGGCCGCCGGCCGCTGCCCCCCGGCCTGCCGCCGCCGGAGATCTACCGCCGCGCGTGCGCCCAGGGCTTCGCGGACGCCTGCCGGCAGGCGAGCAACCCGGGATGAAGTCGCCGGAACGCGGCCGGCTGTGAGATATTGGGCAGGTTCACGAGGAGGAGCGTTGCGAAGACAGCGAATGGGCGCGTATCTGGAAAGGTTGGCCGTCGCCCTCGGCGCGGCCGTGTTGATCGGAGCGCCGGTACAGGCGCAGCGCGGCACGCAGGACGGGGAGTGGCCGGATTTCGCCGGCAACCAGGAGGGCATGAAGTACTCCCCGTTCGACCAGATCACGACGGAGAACGTCGACGAGGTCGAGGTGGCGTGGCGCTGGCCGACCGCCGACCGCGAGCTGCAGGCGTCCAACCCGGCCTGGCGCGGCGGCCGCTACGAGGACACGCCGCTGATGATCGACGGCGTGCTCTACACGGTGACGCCGCTGGGCCTGATTGCGGCGCTCGACCCGGCGTCGGGCGAGACCCTGTGGGTCCACGACCCGCGCGCCTACGGCGCCGGCCGGCCGGCCAACGTCGGGTTCCTCCACCGCGGCCTGTCCTACTGGACCGACGGCACGGAGAGGCGCCTGCTGCTGGGCACGAACGACGCGCGCCTGCTGTCGATCGACGCCCGCACCGGGGAGCCCGACCCGGATTTCGGCGTCGACGGCAAGGTCGACATCATGGTCGGCATTCGCGACGCGGTGCGCGGGACGAACTTCGCGGCCCGCCGCTCGCTGATCGCCGGCGACGTCGTCGTCGTGGGCACCGCGATTGCCGACGGGTTCCGCACGAGAGAGATGCCGCCGGGCGACGTGCAGGCGTACAACGTGAGGACGGGCGAGAAGCTGTGGACCTTCCACACCATCCCCCGGGAGTACGAGGCAGGCTACGAGACGTGGCTCGACGGGTCGGCCGAGTACACCGGCAACGCCAACGTGTGGAACGGGATGGCGTACGATCCCGAGCTCGACTACGTCTACCTGCCCACGTCCACGCCGACCCACAACGAGTACGGCGGCAACCGTCCCGGCGACAACCTGTACGCCGAGAGCCTGGTCTGCGTCGACGCGCGGACCGGCGAGCGCATCTGGCACTTCCAGGCGGTGCACCACGGCGTGTGGGACTACGACTTCCCGACGCGGCCCATCCTGGCCGACATCACGGTGGACGGCCGGCCGATCAAGGCGATCATCCAGGTGAGCAAGCAGGCTTTCACCTACGTCTTCGACCGGGCCACGGGCGAGCCCGTCTGGCCCATCGAGGAGCGGCCCGTGCCGCAGTCGACCGTGCCGGGCGAGCGGACGGCGCCGACGCAGCCGTTCCCCACCCGGCCGCCGGCGTTCGACCTGCAGGGCACCACGGAGGACAACCTGCTCGACTTCTCGCCGGAGCTCCGGCAGCGGGCGCTCGCGCAGCTCCAGCAGTTCGAGTACGGCCCGCTGTTCACGCCGCCGTCGGAGAAGGGCACCATCTTCCTGCCCGGGCTGCTCGGCGGCGCCAACTGGGGCGGGGCCGGCTTCGATCCGGAGACCTCGGTGCTCTACGTGCCCTCGCGCACGGAGGCCACGATGTACCGGCTGCTGCCCGGCAACCCCAACCAGACCAACCTCGGCTACGTGCAGGACCGCGGGCGGGGCATCCGCGAGTCGATGACGCTGGACGGGCTGCCGCTGTTCAAGCCGCCCTATTCGCGCATGACCGCCATCGACATGAGCCGGGGGGAGATCCTGTGGACGTCGCCGCTGGGCAACGGCCCCCGCAACCACCCGCTGCTGCAGGGGCTCGACCTGCCGCCGCTGGGCAACCAGGCGATGACCACCAGCGTCCTGGTGACGAAGTCGCTGGTGTTCGGCACGATGACCAAGGGCCGCACCCCGGACCGGTGGGGCGACCCCGAGGCCGACCGCCAGCTCCTGTACGCCTTCGACAAGGCCGACGGCTCGCCGCTGCGCACGTTCCTGCTGGACGGACGCTCGGCGGCGGCGCCGATGACGTACCTGCACGAGGGCAGGCAGTACGTCGTCGTGGCGACCGGCGGCGGCGAGACGGCCGAGCTGGTGGCGCTCAGCCTGCCCTGAGCGCAGGCCGACGAAGGCGCGTTCGCGGCAGCGGGGGGAATCCGATCTCCCCCCGCCGCGCCCCGCGCTGCGCGCTACTGCCCCCCGGTCGTCGCGGCCGCGGCGGCCAGCGCCGAGGCTGCCGATGCCTTCAGCTTCTCGCCGTCCGCGGGCAGCAGGTAGCGCTGGGCTACCAGCGCGTCGACGGCGGCGCTGTAGCGCGCCGAGTACTCGGCCTGGCCGCCCGGATAGCGCTCCTCGAGCGAGAGGCGCGAGTCGCCCTTCGCGAGCCGCTCGGCCTTCGTCTTCGGGAACGGAATCGTCGAGCCGTTCACGCCGCACAGGTCGCCCTCGGCGAAGCCGGGACCCCGGACGGCCTTGCCCATGGTGGCGAGCGGCGCCGCCACCTCCGGCGTCATGACGCCGGCCACGACGTTGCCGTCGCTGTCGAGGCCGGGCACGAACAGCGGGTACTTCTTGACGCTCTCCCGCGGCGGCCAGACGGAGAAGTCGCGCACGCCGAGCTCGCTGATCGCGGCGTTGTACGGGCGGTCGGGAATCGTCGGATACTGCCGGCCCTGCCGGGCGACGGTGACGGCCGTGCCGTCGGCCACCGACGGCGCGGCGGTCGCGGGCGGGGCCACGCCGTCGCGCACCCACCGGACCGTCGCGTCGAAGGCCGCCCGGTAGTACGGCCAGGGCGATATCGGGTTCCCCGGATCGCGGCAGCCGGCGTCGCCCTGCAGGTGCGCCAGGGCCAGCATCCAGTAGCGCACGTTGGGCGGCAGCGCGACGGGCTCGCCGGTGGTGCGCGTCAGGATGAGCGACGCGTGGGCGCCGTAGTACTCGGAGTCGGCGTCGACCTGGATGACGCTCGGGCAGGTGTCGGAGGCCGTGCACGCGGCCAGCAGACCGTCGGTCCGGCCGGTCAGCGGATCGGTCGTCACGCCCCAGGTGAACGGGAACTCGTCCATCGGGTAGTTGTGGTCCTCGTGCTGGCGCGTGTAGCGGCCGGTCTGGGCGAAGCGCGCGTTCACGAACGTCCGCCGTGCGCCGCCGACGTAGGGAGTCGCCCCGTCCCACACCCGCCGGCCGGCCGCGTCCGCGTTGAAGCCCTGGTAGATGAAGTCGCGGATCATGCGCCCGCTCTGGGACGATCCCACGGCCACCACGTGCTCGAGCACCGGCTCGCCGTCCACGAAGAGCGGGTTCGGCGTGCCCTGCCCGTCCGCCGGGCTGTGCCGCGCGAACGAGACGAAGTCGCGGACGGCGGCGAACCCGAGGCCCATCACGATCGGGTCCCGCGCCTCGTACACGAACTCGTAGATCGTCCCGGCGTCGGTTCCGGCCGGCGGCGTGAACGCGACCGTCGTGTCGTCCACGTAGTGCCACTGGTCGGCCGGCACCGGCTGGCGCGGATCGTTCTGGAGCTGGCGGTGCGTCAGCGTGGCCCGCGACTCGTCGAGCGTCGCCGCCGGATACGTCAGCCGCCCGAACGTGGCGCTGTCCGGGTCCTGCCACTCCTCCATCGAGCGGCCGGTGATGGTCCGCCCGCCGTCCGTCGCCGGCGGCAGGTCGGCCAGCACGGGCCGCGGGCTGCCGCTGCCCGGCGCGCCGTGCAGCCAGCCGCTCGACACGTAGGTGTAGCCCTGGTCCATGAGGAAGCCGTTGCCGGCGTGCTCGGCCCCGTAGCCGCGGCCGGCCTCGTGGAAGTAGCCGAAGACGATGTTGCGCCCGCGGTTGTTGACCTCGTAGACCAGCGTGCCGTTGCCCTTCGTGATGTCCACCGGCTTGAGGATGTCGACCTCGAAGGTGTACTCGACCAGCCCGTCCGCGTTGCGCGGCGCCTTGTCGAGGTCGACGATGCCGGCGTCGAGCTCGGCGGCCGGGTCCGCGACGGCCGTGGCGGTGCCGAGCAGGATCTCGTACTCGCCGACGTCACCGAACGACCGACCGCCGAACGCCGGCTCGCGGCTGGTGATGTCGAGGCTCACGATGCGCGAGCCCGCCATCGACTCGCCCGCGCTCTGCCCGCCCGCCACCACCCCGCCGCCCGGCTGCCCGAGCAGCCCGATTCCCAGCACGACCGTGACCATCCACCCTCGGAAACGCATCTCTCACCCCCGGTTCCGCAGCTTCAATCAGATCCTACCGGCAGACCCAGCCGCCGATGCCCTGCCGTACCTCCTGACACGGGGCCGCCGCCGCCGGCGCCTCGTGCGAGTAGTACACCTCGAAGTCGTTGCCCGCCTGATCGTTGTAGTCGTAGACGAAGATGGGATCGCGCGGCTGCCCGTCGCCCGGACGCATCTCGTAGTTCGCCGAGATCGACTCGCGCGGCCACGCGGCGGCCGGCCGCACGCCGAGCGGCTCGAACACGGAGCCCCGCACCTCGGCCCGCTTGAGCGGTGCGCCGCCCGGCGCATCCGTCGCGTACGACGTCGCGATGCTCACGTCCACGTGGTTGCGGAAATAGCCGTTCTCGACCACCAGGGCGCCCGGGCCGCGGCCGGGCTCCGGCGTCTGGTTGTAGAAGAACGGGCTCCGGACCCCCACGCGCATGCCCTGCACGTCGGCGTTCGCGACGGTGACGTGCCGCGAGAGGTAGTTCGCGATCGAGACGCCGACGGGCGCCTCCGCTGTCTCCCCGAGCGCCGCGAGGTCGCCGCGCACGGTCACGCCGTCGAGGACCAGCCGCTCGGGCGGGATGCCGGCGAACCCGTGCCGCGACGGATGCCACACCGTCAGGTCCGAGACGGTGCCGTTCCAGATGGTCTCCAGCCCGGTCTCGAGCGCGCCGTACGCCTCGTTGCTCGCGAATTCGAGCACCGCGGCGTTCGTCATGTCGGTCAGCACCGCCTCGCCGGGGACGCTCGTGTCGGCGCCCTGGAAGGCGGGCACCCGCACGCTGCCCAGCTCCGCCGGCAGGCCGAACCCGTAGGTGCGGGCATCGGCGGCGACGTTGTTGCGAATGTAGTTGTTGGGCCCCCGGAACCAGAAGCCGGCGCCCTCGACGCCGATGCCCTGCAACGAGCCGCCGTAGCCCGCGCCGAGCGCGGAGGCGCTGCGGCCGGCGGAGCGCACCGAGAAGTTGTGGTCGAAGACGTTGAAGCTCTCGCTGCCGTCCTCGGTGGCGATGCCCGCGCCCTGGGTGTCGAAGACCACGTTGTCGCGGATGAGCCCGTGGTGGCTGCGATGGATCGTGATGCCCCACTTCGGCGCGCCGTCGACGGCGTTGCCGACGAGCGTGAACTGGTAGCCGTTCGCCGGCGGTGTGCGCGGGCCGAACGCGTGGTGGAAGTGGATGGCGTAGCGGCCGAGCTGGTTGGTGCCGATGCGGCGCGCGCGGCCGCGCGTGTCGAGCCGCGTGCTGTCGACACCCCCGTTGCGGGTGCGCCCGAGCCCCACGAACGCCGCGTACCGCAGGTCCACCTCCGCGCGCGAGAGGAACATGGTGTGCCCGCGCGTCCCGCGCGGATTCTCGGAGCGCACGATCACGTTGCGGCTCAGGTTCCCCGCGTGGGGCAGGAAGGCGAGCTCGCCGGCGGCGTCGCGCGCGCCCGCGTGGTCGTGCCGCAGCGGCGCCGCCAGCGTGACCTGCGTGCCGTCCACCGCGGCGATCCGCACCGTCTCGGTCTGTGACCTGGGGCGGCGGCCGGGGCGGCCGGGGCGCAGTTGCCGGGTGTCGGGAACGACGATGCGATCCCCGGCCTCCCATCCCGAGACCGGCTCCGCCAGCTCGATGGTCGTGTCGCCGGCGCGCGGCGCGCGGCCGAGTCGCACGAAGGTCGGCGTCCGCACCGCGCCGTGCATGGTCACGGCGCCCAGGGCGACCAGACCGTTGCCGACCTGATCCGGATCGACCGCCGGGTCGATTGGCCGGTCGGCAATGACCAGCTCGGCGGTCGTCCCGGCGGCGACCGGGGCGTCGGGGCTGCCGATCTCCAGCCGGCCGCCCTCGAGCACGATCACGCTGCCGACCTTCAGGCGCGTGTTCCGGTCGCGGGCGAAAGCCAGACGACCCTGCACCTCGAGGCAGGCCACCGTCGTGTCGCTGACGACGTCGTAGGCCACGTCGTGGCCGGCCGCGACGGCGACCCGCGCGTCCGCTCCGGGCACGGCGCCGGTCGACCACGTCCGCGCGTCGGACCACGCGCCCCCCGACACGCTCGTCACCGTCGGCTCGCGGCACAGCAGGGGCACGCCGTGGGGCATGCCGCTGACGCCGGGCGTCCGGGGCGGCGCCTGCGCCGCGCCGGGGGCGGGGTTGCCGGCGGCGATCGCCAGCAGCAGGAGCAGCGCCAGCCGCGGTCGGACGGCGCTCATCGGACCCGCCTCCGCGGCATGCCCGGCGTCCATGCGGCGAACGCGGGGTGATCCGGCGTGTACGCGAACGTGCCGCGCGCCGGCATCTGCACGCGGGGCAGGCTGTCGGCGTCGAGGATGTCGTCCTCCTCGATGATGCCGTTGCGGTGGAGCAGATACGCCGTCAGGCTGTAGACCTCGTCGGCCGTCAGGAAGCCCTGCTGGTTGAGCGGCATGCCCTGATTGATCCAGCTCCAGATCTGGGGCCCGAACATGAAGTTCGTGACGCCCCGCCCCTGCCAGTTGCCGCCCTCGTAGGCGGCGTCGTAGTGCGTGTTGCCCGCGCCCCGCGGCCCGACCAGGTGCGGGCCGGGCCCCTCGACGCCGGTGGGGCCGTGGCACGCGCTGCAGCCGCGGGCGACGTACAGCAGCGCGCCCTCGGCGGCCGTCCCGCTGCCCGGGGGCAGTCCCCGCCCGTCCGGCCCGATGGCCGCGCCCGGCGGCCGCAGCTCCTCCGCGGTGGGCGGCCGGCCCAGCTCGTAGGTCGGCCCCTGCGCGCCGGCGGCGCCGCCGCCGGCCACAAGCATGGCCGCCAGCAGCCCGGCCGCCGCGACGCAGCGACTGGCCCGCCAATCGTCGCCTCGCGGCTCCGCTTGGCGCCCAACCAATCCTTCAGGAGTCCGCGCCGTTCCACGGCGCGGACTCCTCGCCCGCCAATCGCCGCCTGCGGCTCCGCTTGGCGCCCAACCCAATCCTTCAGGAGTCCGCGCCGTTCCACGGCGCGGACTCCTACAGCGCATTGAGCACCTGCGCGAGATCGGTGATCCTCCAGGGCTGAATCTGGTTGCCGTGCGGCGCCGCGTACTCGCCCCAGAAATCGCCGAACTCCGCGGCCATCGGCTGCACCTCGCCGCGCTCGTCGATGCAGCGCGACTGCAGCACGGCCTCGCCGCCGGCCCACGTCCAGGGATGCCTGAAGCGGGTCATGGCCATCGGCAGGGCCGGCCCTTCGAGCTCGGCGTCCGCCCAGGTCCGTCCGCCGTCGGTGGAGACCTCGACCCGGCGCACGGCGCCGTTGCCCGACCAGGCGAAGCCGACGATGGTGTGGTGGCCGCGGCCGGCGAGGCGCTGGCCGCCGGCGGGATACGTGATGACCGACTTCGGCCCCTGCTCCCAGTACGATCCGAGCGGCGTCCGTTCCCGGCGCGTGAACGAGCCGTGCTCCCAGTACGTCACGTAGGGTTGATCCGTCACCTTGATCCCGCGCAGCCACTTCAACTGGAACTTGCCCTCGAAGCCCGGAATCACCAGCCGCAGCGGATAGCCGTTGTGCGGCTGGATGGGCTCGCTGTTCTGGCCGTACGCCACCAGCGTGTCGCCGAGCAGGGCCTTGCCCAGCGGAAAGCTGCGCGCCTGCTGCGTCCGCCCCAGGCTCTCGCCGACGACCCACCTGGCCCCCGGCTGCACGCCGGCCTCCGCGAGCAGCAGCGAGAGCGGCACGCCGGTCCACTCGCTGCAGCCGACCATCCCGTGGCTCGTCTCGAGCGTCTGCTCCACGCCGGGCCGCGGCCGGTTGGCGAGGCACTCGATGTAGTGGATGCGGGACACGGACGGCAGGCGCCTGAGCTCCGCCAGGGTGAAGACGAGCGGCCGCTCGACCATGCCGTGAATCATCAGCCGGTGCCGCGCCGGGTCGATGTCGGGAGGCGGGTCGCCGTGGGACGAGATGAAGTGGAGCGGCGCCGGGGTGATGATGCCCATCTGCTCGCCGAGCGGGGTCAGGGCGTCGAACCCGTTCGGGTCGCCGTGCATCTGCATGTTGACCTTGTTGTCGAGCGTGATGCGCGACGTCCCGACGAAACGGGAGCGCCGCCCGTACGCCATCAGCTCGCGCGCGAGCCCCGCGGGCGTGGAGCGCAGGCCCTGGGCGGCTGCCGGCCGCGCGCCCGCCGCCAGGCCGACCAGGGCAGCCCCGCCGCCCTTCAGCAGTTGCCGTCTGGTCGTCGCTCGTTCCTCTCGCATGGCTCCCTCCGTCTGACCGGCGCGTCCCCGTTGCGGGAATTATCATGACCGAACGCGCATGGCAAGGGCCAGGAGGGATCGCATGCAGCGACTGTGGTGCGCAATAGCCGTAGCCGCCTCGACCGCCGCGCTCGGAGCGCAGGCGCCGGCCGGGGAGATGGTCGAGTGGCGCTACGTGGGCGGCGAGCAATCGCATTCCAAGTACTCGGCCCTGTCCGACGTGACGCGGGCCAACGTCGAGCGGCTCGAGATTGCCTGGGAGTGGGATCCGGCCGAGCGGCCGCTGCCGGAGTACGGGACGCGGCCCGGCGCCTTCGAGGCGACCGCCCTGATGCTCGACAACGTGCTGTATCTCCCGACCATGTACGCGCGCGCGGTGGCGCTCGACGCCGAGACCGGCCGGGAGCTGTGGGCCTTCGACCCGCAGGCCTACCGGCACGGTCCGGAGGGCTCGCCGCCCGGCGGGTTCAAGCACCGGGGCCTGGCGTGGTGGTCGGACGGCGGCGGGCTGCGGCTGTTCCTCAACAGCCGCGACACCCTGCACGCCATCGACGCCCGGACCGGACAGCTCGTGACGAGCTTCGGCGACGGCGGGCGCGTGCTGCTGACCGGCGGCCTCGAGCGGGAGATGACCCGCGAGGCGTTCGACCAGACTTCCCCGCCGGTGGTCTTCGAGGACCTCGTCATCGTCGGGAGCCGCGTGCCGGACCGGGTGCAGCGCCGGTTCGATCCGCCGGGCATGGTGCAGGCCTTCGACGCCCGGACCGGGGCGCGGCGCTGGGTCTTCTACACGGTGCCCCAGTCGAACGACGCGTTCGGCGCCGACACCTGGGAGGACCAGTCGTGGCGCTACACCGGCCACGCGAACGTCTGGGGGCTGATGTCGCTCGACGACGCGCGGGGCCTTCTGTACGTGCCGACGAGCACCTCCAGCGGCGACTTCTGGGGCGGCCGGCGGCTGGGCGCCAACCTGTTCGCCGAGTCGCTGGTCGTCCTCGACGCGCGCACCGGCGAGCGCCAGTGGCACTTCCAGGCCGTGCACCACGGGCTGTGGGACTACGACTTCACGTCGCCGCCCAACCTCGTCACCATCACCGTCGACGGCCGCGAGATCGACGCCGTGGCCGAGGTCTCCAAGCAGGGCTTCGTCTACGTCTTCGACCGCGTGACGGGCGAGCCGGTGTGGCCCATCGAGGAGCGGCCGGTCGACACCGTCACCGACGTGCCGGGCGAACGGCCGCATCCGACGCAGCCGTTCCCGACGAAGCCGCCGCCCTTCAGCGGACAGGGCATCTCGCTCGACGACGCCAACGACCTGACGCCCGAGATCAACGCCATCGCGCGGGAGGAGATGAGCCGCTACCGCCTCGGCCCGCTGTTCACGCCGCCCAGCCTGCGCGGCACGCTGGTGCGGCCCAGCATCGGCGGCGGCGCCAACTGGGGCGGGGGCGCGTTCGACCCCGAGACCGGCCTGCTCTACGTCCGCACGTCCGAGCGCATCTCGCTGGTGCGCATCTGCCGCAACGACGGGTCCGACCCGCGCGTGGACGCCGACTACATCTCGCTGCTGGGCGGCGCGGGCGGCAGTTGCCGCGGCGGCCGCGCGGTGGCCCAGGACCCGCCCAGCCGGCTGGGCCCCATCCCGCTCCTCAAGCCGCCGTACGCCTACCTGGCGGCGATCGATCTGAACGCGGGCGAGATCGCCTGGCGGGTGCCGTTCGGCGAAGGCAGCCGCATCGTCCGCAATCACCCGCTGCTGCGCGGCGTCGATCTCCCCGCCCGGCTCGGAACCCCCGCGAGCAACGGGCCGCTGGCGACCGGCGGCGGGCTGGTCTTCCTCGGCGGCGGCGATCCGTACCTGTACGCCTTCGACAGCAAGACCGGCGAGGAGCTCTGGCGGGGGGCGACGACGTTCCGGACGAGCGGCAATCCCATGACCTACCGGGCGCGGTCGGGCCGGCAGTTCATCGTCATCGCCACCGGCGCCGGGCCCGACGCGGCGCTGGTCGCCTTCGCCCTGCCTTGACAACCAATAGCGTTCCGCGAACATTCATTCGGAACCTGCCAATCATGCTCACTCGGCCGGCGTCGGCACGGCGGCCGCTCTGTGAGCCTGCAGCTCGGCCTCGGTCCGGAATTGCAGCCGGGCGACCCGGCTCGTGGTCGCGTAGGGCACCCAGACGTCGCCGTTGCGGCCATCGACGGCGATGTGCCGCACTTCCGTGCCGCGGCTCGGCAACGGGTAGATCGTCCACTCCCGGGTGCTCGGATCGAACTTCGCCACCGAGTCGTCGCTGCTGACGTTCGTGTACACGTTGTGGTCATTGTCGACGACCGCCGAGTAGGGGTGCATCCCCTTGTGCGGCAGCGGGTGATAGGTCACCTCCCTGGTGTGGATGTCGATCTCCGCGAGGTTCCCGCCCCACCAGTTGCTGACCCAGATCACGTCACCGTTCTTGTCCGCACCCATTCTCCGCGGTGCCTGGCCACCCGGCATCCACGGCACGCAACACATGAACCTCAGCGCGCCATGGTTGTAGTAGAACTCCTTGTCGGCGTCGGTCATGAACGATTCCGGCTTCACCGCACCGGGCGGCCTCATCGGGATCTCGTAGGTCTTGCCGGTCTTCACGTCTGCGTGCCCCACGACATCTCGAGTCCATCGTCCCCACCACCCGTTGCCGAGCCGGTCACCGGTCACGCCATAGGTGCCGCCGGTGGCGGAAGGATTCTGGAAGTACTGAAAGGTTCGCTCCTCGGGATCGAACCGGAGGACCCCCTGCGTTGAACCCATCCAGACCTTGCCCATCGCGTCGACATCCTGGGTGCCGGCGACGCGCATACCGGCGGGCGGCGTGAAGGTGACGATCTCATCGGCCTCCGGATCCGCCCGGCCGAGGATTCCACTGACGTTGAACCACATGATGCCCTTCTGATCGACGTAGATCCCATGCGTGTACACCGAGTCGCGCGGGCTCGTGCGCACCTTGTTGTAGGAGCGCACGGCGCCGGTCTCGGGGTTGAGCTTGACGAGCGTTCGGAGCGACCTGGACGCGCTCGCCCAGGGGGCGATCCACACGTTGCCGTCCTGGTCGATGGCCACATCGTGGGGACCGCTGCGTCCGCCGTGCGCCCCCGACGGCGTCCCCTCGGACCAATCCTCCCCATTCCACAGCATGAACTCACCCGTATCGGCCACCGGCACGTCGTACTCGGTGATCACGACGCGAGCGGCGTCACCGGTCGGACGGGGCAGCACCGGCTTGAGCTCCATCGGCGACTCGCCCGGCCCCCGCATCCGGGCCAGGTACCTGGCGAGCTCGTTCTTGTGGTACCGCATCGCCACGGGCGGGCGGTTGCTCGACGCGTTCAGCCCGTTGTAGCCGGCCTTCTCCATGGAGCTGATGATCGCCCGCCAGCCGCGTTCGTCAAACCGGTTCTGCAGCGGGACGCCGGCCTGGTGGCATTCGGAGCACTGCACCCGGAAGATCTCCTTCATCCGCCGATCTTCGAACGTCTCCTCCGGCAGCGCCGCCAGCCATTCCGGACCGCGCAGTTGCGGCGTGACATCGGCGATCGGCCGCAGCGCGAATGTCTGGTGGGTCCTCGAGCTCAAGGTGGCGTCCGCACGGCTGGTTTCGAAGCCGGTCGCCTGCGCCCACACCTTGTAGGTCCCCTCGTGCAGCGGCGGAAAAACGTACTCGCCCTGCTCATCGCTGTAGACCGTCGTCGTGTAGTTGGTCTCCACCCGGCGGGCCGACACGGCCACGCCGTGCAACGGCTCACCGCCCGCGGCGGTCGTCGTGCCGGCGAGGTGCATGCTGGGCGCGCCGGGGGCTTCCCAGAGCGCCGCGTTGATCCGGTCCTCGGTCGGCGCCCAGGGCCGGACCTCGGCCGGGACGGTCTTCATGTACGCGATGACCTGGTCTACCTGCGCGGCATCGAACTGGTGCTGGAACCCGGGCATGTTGGCCGTGCCGTTGAGGATCGAGGCGCGGACCGCCTCTTCCCCCTTCGACGACACCAACTCTGCATCCAGCCACGGGCCGAGCGTTTGACCGCTGCCTGGCTGCCCGATCGGATCGTGGCAGATGGCGCAGCGCGAGACGAACAGCTGCTGCCCCGGCGCCTCAGGCCTGCTCCGCATCCGCTCGAGCTCCTCGGCAAGCTCGCGCGGATCGAAGTCGGTCCTGACAATCTCCACCGGCTCGGGGTCGACCGGCTTCGACGTGATGGGAACCGGGACCGGCAACTGGGCCGTTACGACCGTGGACAAGGCCGCCACCCCAACCACGAGGATTGCCATCACGTGCTTGATGCTCATCGTCGTATTTCTCCCATTGGCGAGCGACCGGCTCGGCCCGCGCACCGTGCCCTATGCGATATCGGTCAAGTGCTCCAGTTGACCGGTGCTGTCACCGAACGCGTCCACCGTCACATCCATCATCGCGAGGGCCGTTACCCAGAGATTCGCCAACGGGGTGCCCTCGGCGAAGCGAACGTGCCGTCCTCCCCTGAGCCCGGCCGTGGTGCCACCCACCATCGTGATCGGCAGGTCATCGTGGAAGTGCGTGTTGCTGTCGCTGATTGCAGTCCCGTGGACCAGAAGCGAGCTATCCAGCAACGTGCCGTCACCGTCGGGCGTCGTGGCCAGCGTCTCCACCAGATGAGCGAACTGCTCCATGTGAAACGCGTTGATCTTCGACAGCCGCTCGAGCTTGGCCGGCTCATTCATGTGATGCGACAACGGATGGTGCGAGTCGGGCACGCCGATCTCCGGATACGCCCGCCCGCTGATTTCGCGCGCCAGCATGAATGTGCTGACCCGGGTCAGGTCGGTCTGATAGGCCAGCGCGAGCAGATCCATCATCAGCGCTGCATGCTCGGCGTAGGTGCTGGGGATCCCCATCGGCTGGTCGACCACGGGCAGCTCCCGCGCGTTCTGCGCCTCCGCCATCTGGAGACGTCGTTCGACGTCTCGCACCGACTCGAGATACTGGTCGAGCCGCGTCCGGTCGGACCTTCCCAGTACACGCTCCAGGTCGGCGATCTGCGCACCCACGAAGTCCAACATGCTGCGGTCGCGGTGGATCCGCTCGAGCCGCGCCCCGGCGTCGGTGCTGCCGCTCGTCCCGAACAGTCGCTCGAAGATCGCCCGCGGATCGTTCTCGCAGGGAAGCGGCGTCGTCGGCGTACGCCACGCCAACGTGTTCGTCAGGGCACAGCTCGCCCCGTCGCAGCTGCCCAGCACGGCCACCGAATCGAGGGCAAGTTCGAGCGACGCCAGCTGGGTCTCCTGCCCGAGCTGCCGCGCGGCGATCTGATCCATCGACACACCCGCATGAACGTTGGAATCGGAGATCGCCCGGTAGGGAACGCAGGTCAGATAGGTGCCCGCCGCGCGTGCATGGTCACCACCTCGGTTCGATAGCCCCGCCGACTTGTCGGCCAGCCCGCTGACCATCAGGACCTTGTCGCGATAGTCGGACAGCGATTCGAGCGTGGGCGGGAGCTCGTCGAGCGGCCCCTCGGCCTTCGGCATCCAGTAGCCCATCGCCATCCCGTTCGGCACGTAGACCATCGCGAGACGTCGAACCGGCGCCGCCGCCGTCCGGCTGGTCGCGGTCAGGGCCGGCACCATGCCGTCGAGCAGGGGGAGCGCCACCGAGGCGCCGAGACCCCGCAGAACCGTGCGCCGGGACAGATGCTGTCTGGTGATGATCACGGCGTCCTCCTTGCCTGGCGGGCGGTCTCGGCTGCGGCGACTCGACGCATCTGAAATGCGTCGCTCCGCACGATGCCGAGGACAAGCGACGACCAGCGGTAGTCGTCGCGCTCGGCTTGACGCATGAGCTCCCGAACCGTGGGCATGTCGTAGTACTCCAGACCACGGCCGAGGGCATAGGTCAGGAGCTTCTCCGTGACGGTCTGCACGAACGCGTCGCCGCGTTCCGTAACCAGGAACTCGCGGAACTGACGCGGGCCATCGATCCGCCTGCCGTCCGCCATCGCGCTGGATGCGTCGATCGGCAGCCCGTCGTCAAGGTCCCGCCACCCGCCCGTCGCGTCGTAGTTCTCCAGCGCGAACCCGAGCGGATCGATCATCTGATGACACGAGGCGCAGACCGGATTGCTCCGATGCTGATCCATGCGCTCACGCAGCGAGGTCGGCGCGCTCCTGCCGTCGTTCTCTTCCAGGGCCGGCACGTTCGGAGGCGGGTCCGGTGGCGGAACCCCGAGGACGTTCTCGAGCACCCACTTGCCTCGGGTGACGACCGAGGTGCGGTGCGCATAGGAGGTCACTGTCAGGACGCTGGCCTTGCCCAACAGGCCATGCCGGCGGTCGTCGGCAAGCTGCACGCGACGGAAGTGGCCGCCGTAGACATCCGCGATGCCGTAGTGTCCCGCCAGCCGCTCGTTGAGGAAGGTGTAGTCCGCGGTCAGCAGCTCCAGGATGCTTCGGTCCTCGCGCACCTGGCTGTCGATGAAGAGATCGACCTCGCGCATCATCGCGCGGCGAAGCGAATCGTCGAAGTTCGGGTACCGCCTGGGATCCGGCTCGACGACCGAGGCGTTGCGGGTAATGAGCCACTGGTTGGCGAAGTTGGTCGCGAAGGTGGAGGCTCGGCGATCGGCCAGCATCCGCCGCACCTGTCGCTCGAGCACCGCCGGCTCCCGGAGCCTCTCCGCCTCGGCCACCGCCAGCAGCTCGTCGTCCGGCAGGCTGCTCCACAGGAAGAACGACAGACGAGACGCGAGCTCGAGATCGCTGAGTCGATAGATGGTTCCAGGCGCCGCGCCGGCTGGATCCCGCTCGACTCGCAACAGGAAATGGGGCGACACCAGCAGCGCCTCGATCGCGCGCTCGATCCCGTCGTCGAACGTACCCTGCGCCCGGCCCTCGGCATGGAAGTCGAGCAGGGGATCGATGTCGGCGTCCGTCACGGGGCGTCGATAGGCGCGACGAGCCAGCGTCTCGAGGATCTGCCGCGCGCACGACCGCTCGTCACTGGCCACGTCCGGGCGACAGACGAGGATCTTCGAGCGGCTGGGGGTCTCGTCGGGTACGGTCCCGCCGTACGGCCCCGAGATTTCGACCCGGTCGATCCCCGGATCACCGGCGTCATCCGTCGACATCTCGGACTTGATCGACTTCGGCATGAGCGGAACGTTCTGCCAGACCGACGGCGCCGTGTCGGTGAACGCCACCGTCACGAGATGCGTACCAGCCTTGACGATCCGCCGGAACTCCATGTGATCGTCGGCTGACATGCGGTATGCGTGGCGCTGCTGGCCCTCGATGTCGTCCTCGGCAATCCCCACCGTGAGCCCGATATCGACGCCGGGGTATTGCCCGCCCACGGAGAAACGCCGCACCAGCTCATGGTTGAGACGCACCTCTATCTCGTGCTCGTCATCGGTGCCGCGAATCGTCCGCGCAAACAGGTTCCGTTGCATCCGGATCTTGAAGGCGTATTCCCCGTCAAGCGGAAACGTGTGGCGGAACGCCAAGCCCCCGTGCGTGCCGAACGGGAAGTCGTCCCCCATCCGCTCGTTCTGCCTGGTAAACGGCGAAGCGCGGAACACTTCCGTGACGGGACGGATGGCGGCGCTGTTCATCGCCAGGCGACTGACCTTCGTCGCCGCCGACACGTAGCGTGCCATCAGCGACGGGTTGAGCGACAGCATCTCGGCGTTGTTGTCGAACCCGAACGCCGAATCATCGGCCGGCAGCAACGCGTCGCCGTCGACCTCGAGCGCCAGCAGCTCCCGAACCGCGTTCACATACTCGAGTCGATTGAGACGCCGAACGACCACCCGACCGGGGTTTGGAGTCGCCGCGGCTGCCTGATCCAGCGCCGTCTCGAGCCTGCGCACGAACGCGTCCCGCTCCTCGGGTGCGGGACGAGGCCGGCCGGCCGGCGGCATCTGATCACTCCGCAGCTTGCGGACCACCTCCTCCAGCACGGCGGCGTGCCGGTCGGCGCGATCGAGATCGATGCCGTCGAGCACCAGGCCCCCCGTCTTGAGCCGCTCGTTGTGACAGCCGGCGCAATACCGATCGAGGAGCGAGGGGGTCGCCGCACCGTCGCCCGCCTGCTGCTCCGCCGCAGCGGCGGGCAGCGCCAGCAGTCCACTCGCGAGCAGGGTCAGCCTCATCGTTCTCATCATGGCGAACCTTCTGGTGCTGAACGTCAGCGCGGGGTCTCGTCGGCCGGGCGCTGCTCGTCACGCTGCAACTGGCGCTGGAGGACCTCGCCCGGCACCCCCAGGCTGGTATCGGCCCCCAGGTTCTTCAGCAACTCCGCCGTGTGGGGGGACGATCTCATCGAGAATTGCTGCTTCGCCCCTTCCGCGATCCGAAACGGCGTCCGCCCCATGAAATCCTGTGCGTCGAGGTTGGCTCCGTGGTCGGCGAGGACCTGCACCACCTCGTTGATGCCCACAAACGCCGCGCCGTGCAACGCCGTGAACCCCGCCTCATTGACCGCGTTGACGTCGACCCCAACGTCAAGCAGGAGCTGGACCGGCGGCACCGCCTGCGGCCGCGGCCGCTCGGGACCGCCACCGCCATGACCTAGACCAGCCGCCGCCATCAGCGGCGTCGTTCCGTCAGCGGTGGCCAGGTCAGGGTCCGCGCCCGCGTCAAGCAGGATCTGCATGACCTGCGTATGGGAGGAGGCGGCCTCTCGAACCTGTGCGTCCTCTCCGATGTCGTCCTCACCTACATTAATCCGCTGTCCTCCCTGCGAGGCGTACGCGACGACCCAGAGCGGCGTCGCACCTCGGAGGTCTCCAGTGCCGTTCGAAAACAGATCGAACGCCCCCAGGCTCACCTTGGTGAAGAAGAGCGTCGTCGTCGAGGTGGTGATTCGCCCATTGGGATCCGCACCAGACGCCAGAAGGGCCTTCACCAGCGCCGGGCGGCGCGCCAGCGGAAAGGGGAGGAGATTGTGAGTCACACCGGCCCGCCTGAGGTGGAGCCACTCCCGCAGCCACATGCCGATCGGGCCCGCCGCCGCATGCAACGCGGGAATCCCGAACATCGTACCGTTCGGATCCGCCCCGTGCTCGAGCAAGAACACGGCGAGGTCGTCACGACCGCTGACGACCGCCAGGGCGAGGGCGTGCGTCCCGTCCCCACCAGGGTCATTGACATCGGCCCCGGCGCCGAGCAAGAGCTGCGTCATCGCCCGGTCGCCGTTTCGCACGGCAAACAGGAGCGCGGTGAAGCCCTTGGCTGCGCTGGGGTGGACATCCGCTCCAGCCTCGATGAGCCGCTCGGCGATGACTTGGCGGCGTTCGGCTACCGCCCACATCAGAGCAGTCTGCAGGCTCTTGTGGGTCCGGCGATTGACGTCGGCTCCGCGGGCCAGCAGCGCCTCGACGATCTCGAGGTTGCCGGTGCGAGCCGCCATCATCAGCGGCGTCTCACCGCTGGTTTTCGCGACGTTGACGTCAGCACCGGCCGCGAGCAGTCGGTCGACGACCGGAACGCTACGGTTCTCACAGGCCAGCGCGAGGGGGGTGACCCCGTTGTCGGTGCTCGCGTCCACGTCGGCGCCGGCCTGCACCAGCAGCTCGACCAGCTCGAGATCGTCACGGTGAACCGCCCAGTGAAGCGCTGTCGTGCCGTCCGCCCGAGACGAGTTGACGTCGACACCATCACTCAGAAGAGCGCGCACCGTCCGACTGTCGCGCTCCGCGGCGGCCTCGACCAGTTGCTGGTCGTTGGAGCCGGTCGCTCCGACGGAGGGGGGTAGCAGCAGGGCCAGCGCGACGACGACAGCCAGGACGATTCTGGAACGCATGGTGCCTGTCCCCTTGTTGAGAAACATCGCCACCGAGGATTCCACCAGCTCAATTCGGACTCGCGAACGCCACCAGCGCCGCATCCGGTCCGGCCCCCGTCGGCACGACCACGAACTGCCGGCCTGACGTGGTCCGATAGGTCATCGGATTGCCGCCCGGGCGAAACGGCGTGGCCCCGCGCCAGACCTCCTCGCCCGTCGTCTTGTTGAACGCGTAGAGATGCCCGTCGGAGCTGCCGACAAAGACGAGGCCCCCTTTGGTCACCAGCGGGCCGCGGCCGCCCCCACCCAGCCGATCCGGCAGCTCGACCCCGCGGAGCAACGGGTGATTGCGGAGGATGCGGCTCCCCTCGCCGAGCGGCATCTGCCAGGCGATCTCGCCCTGATTGAGGTCGATCGCCGTCAAGCGGCCATACGGCGGCTTGATCAGCGGGATCGGCCCCAGCCGACTCCGGGCCACCTCAACCGCGCCGGGACGGTTGCCCAGCTGGAAGATCATGGCCGCCGCCCCGTGCGGACAGTTGTTCGTAAACTCGACGTCCACATCGGGGTCGGTCCCCTCGTTGCGGCAAACCTGGTTCGTGCTGGTCGATTCCGACGACCGGACGTAGAGCAGCCCCGACTCGGGGTCGAACGCCGCGCCACCCCAATTGGCCCCGCCGGCCACGTTGGGCCGCTGCAACGTGCCGCGCAGGCTGGGCGGCGTAAACAGCGGCCCCAGACGAAACTGCTGCATCTCCTCAACCGCCATCGCGTGGATTTCCGGGGTCAGATCATTGGCATCGTCGAGCGACACCCCCTGTTCCGCAAACGGCGGCGGCCTGGTCGGGAACGGCTGGGTCGGATACGGCACCTCGCCCGGCACGTCGGTCGTCGTGTCGACCGGGCGTTCTTCAATCGGCCACACCGGCTCGCCGGTCACGCGGTCGAAGACGTAGGCAAACCCCTGTTTCGACACCTCGGCCACGGCGTCGATGGTGCGACCGTCGACCGTGATGGTCACTAGGTTGGGGGGCGCCGTGAAGTCGTAGTCCCACAACCCGTGGTGCACCGCCTGAAAATGCCATTGCCGCTCCCCGGTGCGCGCGTCCAGACAGAGGATCGATTCGGCGAAGAGGTTGGCGCCCGGGCGTCGCCCGCCCCAGTAGTCGCTGCTCGGGGTGCTGGTCGGCACATAGCAGCCCGAGGTAGAAGTCGGTTCGCCGAGCCCTGCTGTTCAGGCCGCTTGGCGATGAGTAATTGAGCCGACGGGCGCCGGCGGTGTCCATTTGAGGCCCCAGGGACGCGTCAGACGCCCCCAGTGGTCGATCAGGCGGTCGATCAGGCGGAAAATCGCCGAAAAAGCCCGCCCCTGCAGGCTCCGGGGCGTACCGATGCCGGTCTGGCGCCGCAGGAGCATCCCGATGTTGCAGGCAGCCGCCTGGATCAGCACCCGCTTGCGGACATTCTCGTGACCGCGCACAAACACCCGACGCATGCCCCCCGTCTCATACATGTGCGCGAAAGTACGCTCCACCATCTCGCCCCGGCAGCGTTGCAGGCGACGACCCCGCCGCCCGTGCACACGCCGCCGGTTCGCATACAACGCCTGCTGCGCAGCACGCTTCGCCGGCGGCGTCTCTCCCGTCTTCTTGTCCTGCCAGACGCGCCGGCCGCGCTCGGGCTCCGATACGTAGCTCCGAACCCCGACCTCGCCGAGAGCCACCAGCGTCTCGTCGCTGTGATACCCCTTGTCAGCGACCAGCTCTTCGACCCCTCGACCGTCCGGCTGCACCAACTCCACCTGCTCGGCCGCCGCGGTCAGCGTCTCCGGCAGCGTGGCCGTATCGCCGTCCGATGCATCCTGCACCGTCACCGACACGATGGCCCCCGTCTCCATGTCGACCCCGTGCTCGACCTTGTGAGCCAAGTGCGTCCGGCCGTCCTTCATCTTCGCGATCTTCGCGTCCGGGTCCTGCGGCGATTGCCAGTCCTTGTTCGACGTCTTCTTGTTCTTGCGAGACCGGTCGAACCGAGCCAGATCCGCCCGCGTCGGGGTCTCCACCCCAGACGCCTCCGCCAAGCGCCGAAGGAACGCTTCGTAGCTTTCTCCCGTGTCCCGCCGCTCGATGCTCCGCATCGCCGCGTTCGCTTCCAGCGTCGTCGCATCGACGCCCACCGTCTTCCCCTTGACCAGACCCGCCGCCGACAACTGCTCGAGAACCCACGTGAATACCGCCTCGTGCGTCTCGTCGTCGATCAGACGACGCGTCCGCGACAGCGTCGAGTGGTCCGGCGCCGCCTCGGTCACATCCAGGTCCAGGAACGACCGCAGGCTCAGAGAGTCGGCCACCCGCCACGCAATCCCACGCTCCGAAGACAGACCCTCGAAGTAGCCGATGAACAGCATCCGGAAATACCGCCCAGGACGCAGGCTCGGCCGCCCCATCCGCGTCGCGTAGAACACCGCGCACAGCCCCTCGACGAACGCGTCGAACCCGGCCTCGTCCAGAACCCGGTTCAGACGCTCGAAGAACGGATGCCCCGCGTTCGTCGGCAAATCCGCCGTCGTCACCCACAGCGGCGCCCCTGGTCGCGCGGCCGGTTTCTTGCCCATCGCCATAGCTGTTCAGTCTACGGGCTCGATCGCGCCCAGGCCAGGCCCGTTCCCCGACTTTCACCACGGGCTGATAATAATAGAGCAGCCCGCGCTCCTCATCCAGCGACATCAAGCCCCACACGTTCGCGTGGCCCGTAATGCGCCACGACTGGTTCTCCCAGGTGTCGGCCCCGAAGGCATCGTTCGACTGGGGGACGGTGAAGAAGATCCAGCGGCGCTCGCCGGTCAGCGCATCGAACGCCTGCACCGACCCCGGGGTGTCGTACTCCTTCTGGACGCGGTCGGGGACACGGCTCCCAACGATGACCAGATCGTCGTACACCACCGGCGGGGATGTCTGATCATACGTCTCGGGCGGCACGTCGCGCCCGTGCCCCTCGGTCAGCAGGACGCTGCCCTGCTCGCCGAAGCTCTCGATCAGCTGGCCGGTTGACGCGTCGATCGCGTAGAGGCGCGTGCGGCTGTTGAGAAACAGGGTGAGCGCGTCGCCGTCTCGCCGAAACGCCAGGCCCCGATGGTGAAACCCGGCCGGGCTCGCCCCTCGCGGCGCGTCCTCGTAGACCCGGGGGTCATAGGCCCACCGCTGCTCCCCGGTGTCGGCATCGAGCGCCACGACGCGCGAGAAAGCCGTGGAGAGGTAGAGCGTGTCGTCGATCATCAACGGCGTCGCCTGGAAGCTGCCGGGGCGCGCATCGGGCAACGGCGTCTCGCCCGCATCCCACTGCCAGGCGATCTCGAGCTGGTCGACGTTCGAAAGATCGACGTCGTCCAGCGCCGAATACTTGGTGTGCGCCTGGTCGCCCCCCACGTAGGGCCATTCGACCGCAGAACCACTCGGCGGTTGGCCGCTCACCACGGCGGAGCAGCTGACGATCACAATCGCGACAATCCGTTTCATGCAAAGCTCCTCGCACGGCGGAAACTCGCGCGGCCGGCACCGGATGAGTATAATTGCATGGCAATCATAGTCAACCAAAGCAGCACTCACCGTCAACCCGAATCGGAAGGCTCAGGGGATTCGGGGCGAATCCCGCTGCAGGAATGGGCCGCCGAGAAGCGCGACCCGTTACCGGGCCACCATTGAAGATCCGAATGTCTTCACCCAACGTGGACCATCGAGTACGACGGGCTCAGGCGCGCCCCGGAGGACCATATGCTGTACGAGTACGCCTGCCATGAGGGGAACGCCCGCAACCTCAAGCTCATCACCGGGACCGAGTTTTGATGTTTGCGTACCGAGGGCCGCGTCGTCCTACCGCGCGTCGTCTTGGCAGCGCGAGCCACGCGAGCACCTGCGCCACCCGCTCGGCGTTCGGCACGCCGCCGTCGTAGGGGCGCCAGTGGCTCGGGCGCACGCCGCCGATGGCGGCTTCCGTGCCGGGGAAGAAGAACGCCGCCGTCACCATGCCCTGCCGCTCGGCGGTGACCCAGATGGGCTCGCCGCCCCACCACGAGCCGTCGCCGGGATCGTCGTCGTCGCGAAAGTCGAACTCGTCGTCGCGCAGCGGATCGTAGAAGCGGTTGCCGACGATGCCGTGCGCCTCCGGATAGAGGCCGGTGGCGACGGAGTAGTGCCCCGGAAAGGTCACCGACGGAAAGACCGTGACCAGCCCGTCCGCGCGCGCGCCGCGTGCCGTCAGGCGCTCGAAGCCGGGGGTGTGGAAGCGGTCGAGGTAGTCGGGCCGGAAGCCGTCGAACGACACGAGCACGACGTACGGGCGGTCGCGGACGGCGGGGTCGTTGACCCCGCCCGAGCCCCCGGCGGCGCGGACGGTCCCGGCCGGCGCGGGCGCCGCCGGCCCCGGCGTCGCGCCGCAGGCCGCGAGCAGCGCCGTCAGGATGCCGGCGGCCAGGAGGGTTGGCTGGGCGGCAATCGGAGCCGAAGGCGACGAGCTCCGGGCCGGCGCGGCGGCGCGCGGCGTCATTCGTCGTCCGGGTCGGCCGGGGCGCGCCGGCCGCGCAGATCGAGGGCCAGAATGTTCTGCCGGTCGCGGACGTACAGGACGTTGCCGACCAGCGTCGGCGGCGTCCACGCGTTCGCCGTCAGCACGGCTGCGCGCGCGTGCACGTCGAGCCCCTCGCCGGTGACCGACGCCACGGCGATCTCGCCGTCCTCGTCGACGAGGACGAGCCGGCCGCCCGCGTGCAGGAACTGGGCGCGGGCGAAGCTCCGCTCCCGCCACACCTCCCGGCCGGTCGCGGCGTCGAGCGCGGCCACGAAGGCCGGTCCGAAGTCGCCCGTGCTCCCGACGACCAGCCCGTCGATGCGCAGCGCATTGCCGAAGTGCAGCCGCATGCGGTTGTTGAACCACACCTCTTCGGGCGTGGTCCGGTCGTCGACCCGCGACAGGCGTATCAGCCGGCTGCCGCCGTCGTAGCCGGACGACAGGAACAGGGCGTTGTCGTCACCCCAGACCGGCATGCTGATGTTGAGACCGAGCTCGTTCGGATGCGGATGACTCCACAGGCGGCGTCCGCTGCGCGGATCGAGCCCCACCAGCTCCTGCTGGCCGAGCACCGCGAGCTGGTCCTGGCCGTCCACCTCGATTAGCACGGGGGAGCCGGGCGCCAGGTCGAAGGCGGGGCTGCGCCAGACCGTCGCCCCGGTCTCCCGCTCGAGCGCCACCACCCCGCCGCCGCTGCCGCCCAGCGGCAGAATGACGGTGCGGCCGTACGCGATCGGGCTCGACGCGAACGCGTTGTACACGCCCACGTCGAACGCCTCGACGAGGTCGTGCGCCCAGCGCAGCTCGCCCGTCCGCTTGTCGAGCGCGTGGAAGCGGCCGTCGACGCCGACGGCGAAGACGGTGTCGCCGGCGATCAGCGGGGTGGAGTAGGGGCCCGGACCCGCGGCGTTCAGCCAGACGTCGAAGTACCCGTCGTGGAGCAGCGGCGCGTGGTAGGCGTACCGCCAGCGCGTGGCCCCCGTCGCCGCGTCCAGCGCGACGACCACCTCGTCGTCGTCCGCGCGGTACATCGTGACCAGGAGGTCGCCGTCGGCGACGATCGACGAGTAGCCCTCGCCGAGCGGCCGGCTCCAGAGACGGGCCGGTCCGTTCTCGCCCCACGCGGTCGCGAGCGCGGCGGAGTCGACCCGGAAGTTGCGGTGCGGGCCGCCCAACTGGCGCCACCCGTCTGCTTCCTGCCCGGCCCCGGCCGTGCCTCCGGGCCAGGCGCCGAGCAGCAGCGCGACGGCGATTGGCAGCACGCGCCGCCGCGTCGCCCGCGACTCGTTCGGCATCGGTTTCATGGGGAGCGGCGTGTCAGGAGCGGCCGGCTGGGGTGAGTGAGGGGACTCGAACCCCCAACCTCCGGAGCCACAGTCCGGCGCTCCACCATTGAGCTACACTCACCGTCGAATAAACAAACCACAAGTCTAGCACGCGGGCAGCGGCCCGGCGGGCGCTAGAATAGACCGGATGCCGATCGAGACGGGGTCTCCAGCGCCCGTGCCGCAGCAGCCTGTCGGCGTCAGTACGGATGCCGTCCAGGCGGCCCGTGTCATGGTCGACACGTTTCGTCTCCCGTCGCTGCGCAAGCCCGAGGACATCCTGGAGGGCATCCTCGACGGGCTCGCGACGCTCGTCAATCCGGACGCGGCGGGCGTGTACGTCGTCGACGGCCGCGGCCAGAAGCTGCGCTACACCCTGGTGCGCGGGTGCGATTTTCCGGTCGCCCAGATGGAAGCGCCGTTCGACGGCCAGGGCGTCATCGGAAAGGTGCTCGCCACCGGCCAGCCGATCCAGATCACGGCCGACAACTTGCCGGAGGCGCTGGAGGGGCGCCCGTGCGCCCGCTCGCGGCTCCTGGTGCCCATCCTGAGCGCGACCAACCGGGTGCTGGGCGTGCTGGACGTCTGGTCGGACGATCCCGACGGCTACGGGGCCGAGGCGGCGGAGCTGCTCGCCACCTACGGGCTGGCGGTCGCCGGCACGATCGAGAGCGCGCGGCTGCAGTTGGCCATGGTGGCCAAGCGCCGGCTCGACGGCGAGCTGGCCCTGGCGCGCCAGGTGATGGTGGGCCTGCTGCCGCGGACCACGCCCGACCTGCCGGGATTCGACATCGCGGGCGCGCACGAGACGGCGCTGGTGGTCGGCGGCGACTACTACGAGTTCATCCCCATCGGCGACGACCGCTGGGGCGTGGTCATCGCCGACGTGGTGGGGAAGGGCATCGCGGCGGCGTTGCTGGCGGCGGCCATTCGCGCATCGATCGCCTCGCTGGTCGGCTACGAGCTGGCGGTGCGCGCCATCATGCGGCGGGCCAACCGCTTCTTTCACAACTCGGTCGAGGACGGCAAGTACGTCACGCTCTTCTTCGCCTTCGCGGACGTCCTCGACCGCCGCCTGCTGTACTCGAACGCCGGCCACCTGCCGCCGATCCTGCTGCGCGCCGGCGGCGGGGTGGAGCTGCTCGAGGAAGGGGGGGTGCCGCTCGGGCTCTTCGACGCGCCCCGCTACGTGGAGGGGCACGTGACGCTCGCCGACGGGGACCTGCTCGCGCTCTACACGGACGGCATCGTCGAGACGGCGGACGCCGACGACGCGCCGTACGGCATGGATCGCTTCGTGGCGGTGCTGCAGCAGTCGCGCGAGTCGAGCGCCAAGGACATCTGCAACGCGGTGATGCGGGACGTGCGGCGCCACGGGTCGGTGGCGCGCCAGGACGACCGGACGCTCGTTGTCATCAAGGCGACCTGATCATGCTTCGATCGAACGCTCGCGGGCCGCTCGCAGTTGCGCTGCTGGCAGCCGGGCTGCTGCTCGCCGCCCCGTCCCGGCCGGTGGCGCACGACATTCCCGGCGACGTCACGGTGCAGACGATCGTCGCGCCGCAGGGCGACCGGCTGCGCCTCCTCGTCCGCGTGCCGCTGGGCGCGATGCGGGACTTCATCTTTCCCCAGCGCGGGCCGGGCTACCTCGACATCCCGGCCGCCGGCAGCATGCTGCGCGACGCGATGATGGTCTGGGTCGGCGACGAGCTGGAAGTGTACGAGGACGACCGGCGGCTCACGGACCAGCAGTTGCGCGCCGTGCGCGTATCGCTGCCGTCCGACCGGTCGTTCGCCAGCTACGAGGAAGCGCTGGCGCACGTGACCGGCCCCCCGCTGCCGCCCGAGACCGAGATCTTCTGGCAGCAGGCGATGCTCGACGCGCTGTTCGAGTACCCGATCCGCTCGGACGAGGCCCAGTTCTCCCTCGATCCGACGCTCGGGCGGCTCGGCATCCGCACCATCACGGTGCTGCGGTTCGTCCTGCCGGACGGCACCGTGCGCGCCTTCGAGTACTCCGGCAACCCCGGCCTCGTCCGGCTCGACCCGCGCTGGCATCAGGCCGCCCTGCGCTTCGTCGCCCTCGGCTTCGAGCACATCCTGGACGGCATCGACCACCTGCTGTTTCTCGCCTGCCTGGTGATCCCCTTCCGGCGGCTGCTGCCCCTGGCGGCCATCGTGACGGCGTTCACCGTGGCCCACTCGGTGACGCTCATCGCGTCGGCGTTCGAGCTGGCGCCCGACGCCCTCTGGTTCCCGCCGTTCGTGGAGACGATGATCGCCATGTCGATCGTCTACATGGCGTTCGAGAACATCGTGGGCGTCCAGTTGCAGCGCCGCTGGCTCATCACGTTCGGCTTCGGCCTCATCCATGGCTTCGGCTTTTCGTTTGCGCTGCGCGAGACGCTCCAGTTCGCGGGGTCGCACCTGCTCACGTCGCTGCTCGCGTTCAATCTCGGCGTCGAGCTCGGGCAACTGCTGGTGCTCGTGCTGCTCGTGCCGGCTCTGAGCCTGCTGTTCCGCTTCGTCGTCGTGGAGAGGGTGGGGACGATCCTGCTGTCGGCCCTCGTGGCGCACACCAGTTGGCACTGGATGACCGACCGCGCCGCTCAGCTCAGCCAGTTCCCCTTCGAGTTCGGGTTGCCCGTGTTCGACCTCGCGCTGCTCGCGAGCGCCATGCGCTGGGCGATGCTGCTGCTGATCGTCGCCGGGCTGCTGTGGCTCATGTTCGCCGTGTTCCCGCAACCCGGCGGCGGGGCCGGCACCGAGGCGCCGGCGGACAAGGCCGGCGGGTCGTAGTGTGGGCGCGCGGGTACTCGTGCCGGCGGTTAGCTCTAGAGTGAAGGAGCGCCTCTCCGTAGCATCGACCTACAAGAAGGAGACTGTAAATGTTGGTGGGGCTGGCGTCGTTGTCGGCGGAGAAGTGGCTCGGATGTTTCTGCCGCCAAAATGGGAGACAAGATACGAAACGTTGAAGACAGAGGAGAAGACGTGGGAAGATCTCGACGAAGAAGACAGTTATGTAAAGATTGGAGATCCTGTCGTTCAGATGCCCGACGACACTGGTGTACTGGAAGGGTCCGGGGCCGAGTCCGCGGACGAAGTCGACTTGGTGCGGAATTAGTTGATTGGCGAAGAGCTGTGGTGAACGTTGAACGTGATGCTCTCCGGTCAATCATGCTGTCACTCTGGACCCCTGCGGTTGCATGGGAACGGCGGCTGTGCGCCCATCACTGACCCGTAGAGCCGCGTAGTCGTGGTGGCCTTGTCCTCGAAAACACCTCATCCGTCTTCGAACGACAGCGGAAGAAGAACCGCCTCATTAACCTCACGATCGACCTGCTCGGCCGCCGTCGTCAGCGTCTCGCCAGCGTTGCCGAATCGCCGGCCGACGCATCCTGCACCGTCGCCGAGACGATGGCGCCCGTCTCCAGGTCGACCCCGTGCTCGGCCCTGTGCGAAAGGTGCGTCCGACCGTCCTTCGTCTTCGTGATCGTCGCGCCCGGATCCTGCGGAGACCGCCACGCCTTGTTCGACGTCTTCTTGTTCTTCCGCGACCGGTCGAAGCGTGCCAACTCCGCGGGCGTCGGCGTCGCTATCCCAGAGGCTTCCGCCAGACGCTGCACGAATGCCTCGTACGATTCGCCCGTGTCCCGACGCTCGATGCTCCGCATCGCCGCGTTCGCTTCCAGCGTCGTCGCATCGACGCCGACCGTCTTCCCCCGAACCAGACCCGCTTTGGACAGCCGCTCGAGAACCCACGTGAAAACCGCGACGTGCGCCTCCACGTCGATCAGCCGACGCGTCCGCGACAGCGTCGAGTGGTTGGGCGCCACCGTGGTCACATCCAGGTCCAGGAAGGACCGCAGGCTCAGAGAATCGGCCACCCGCCACGCAATCCCACGCTCCGACGACAGGCCTTCGAAAATATCCGATGAACAGCATCCGAAAATGCCACCTGGGACGCACACACGCCCCATCCGCGCCGCGTAGAACCCGCGCACACAGTCCCTCGACGAACGCGTCGAACGCGCCCTCATCCAGAACCCGGTTCAGACGCTCGAAGGAGGGATGCCCCGCAATCGCCGGCAAATCCGCGGTCGTCACCCACAGCGGCGACCCCGGTCGCGCTGCCGATCGCTTGCCCATCGTCATCGTGTTTCGGGCTAGGCCGGTTCCCCGACTTTGCTACGGGCTGTTAGGATTGCAGAGCATCTTTCGGTCGGCGGCGCGGCGCCCAGCGGTGCGGCAGAAGGTTCACGATCGCTCGCCGCGCCGGTGAGCGAAAGATAGATTGAACTAAGCCGCTGCCCCCTGGACGCTATGGGGATTGAATCGGCCCGGCTGTCGACCGAGGACGCAGGCGGTGGCGTGGCTTGGGCTCGGCGGGCGCCGCTGCGCAGCTCCTGGAGGCCTGCGACGAGCGAAGTCGGAGGGCTGGAGAACACGAGGGCCGTCGAGGCGTCGTGAGAGAGGGACGCGAGACAGACTTCTCCCGTCATGTGCGGCGCGCAGTGTTGCGGTGGAAGCGGTCGGTCGTGTCATGACGTATCAATGATGTCTGGCCGCGGGTACGCACGTGGCACGGTCTCGACCACCGTCATGTGTCCGTCGCCGCAGCTCGGACACGTGCGCAGCGACTCTTCGGTGAGCACTTCGTGGTGATCGCGATAGTCGGGTGGCGGGTCGGCGGGGCGCGGCGGCGCCATTCCGAGCAGTTCCCGGCAGCGGGCCAGCTTCGCAGTCCGGTGGCGATTGCCGAACAGGCCGTAGTAGCGAATGCGGTGGAAGCCGGTCGGCAGCACGTGCAGCAGAAACCGCCGGATGAACTCCGGTGCGCTGAGCGTGGCCGTGGCGACCGAGGGGGGTTCGGTCCGGGAGTTCCGATACCGGAAGCGGACCTGGCCGGCCTCGACATCGACCAGTCGATCGTCGGAGATGGCCACGCGGTGCGTGTAGCGACCCACGTAGTCGAGCACCTGCTGCGGGCCGCCGAATGGAGGTTTGGCGTAGACCACCCACTCGGTCTCACGCGCGGGCGCCAGGTGCGCGACGAACGCGCGACGCTCGGTCAGGGTGCTCAGCGTTCCGCCGAAGCGCAGCCGCCCGGTGTCGAAGGCTTCTTCGAGGTGCCTGAGAAAGAGGCGGCGGAATAGGCGGGAGAGCACACGCACCGGCAAGAAGAATCCCGGCCGGCACGCGACCCAGCGCGCCCCGTCGCTGGAGAGCCCGCCCCCGGGAACCACGCAATGCAGGTGCGGGTGCAGACCGAGGGTCTGGTCCCACGTGTGCAGCACCGCGATGAAGCCGATCTCGGCGCCCAAGTGTTCCGGATCGGCGGCGATCGTGCGCAGCGTCTCGGCGGTGGCCCGGAACAGGATCCCGTAGACGGCGGCGGGATTCTGCAGGGCGATCGCCGCCACCACCTGCGGTACGGTGAAGACGACGTGGAAGTACTCGCAGTCGAGCAGCTCCGCGGTGCGGGCATCGACCCATCGCGCCCGCGCCAACGATTGACACGAGGGGCAATGCCGGTTGCGGCAGCTGTTGTACCAGACCCGCTTGTGACCGCAGCGGTCGCACGCCTCGACATGGCCGCCGAGCGCCGCGGTCCGACACTGCTCGATGGCAGCCATCACGCGCAGGTGCGCGGTCGACAACGCGGCCCCGGCCCGGGCACGATACACGTCGCCGTAGCGGCGGAAGACCTCCGCCACGCGAAGGAGCGAACGAGCCACGGCGGCCCCCGATCAGTGCGTGGGGACCGACGCGGTCTCCGGCCGGGGCAGCAAGTCGAGCGGGCTGGTCGCCGAACAGACCTTGGTCGTCGCCAAGCGGAGGTAGCGCGCCGTGGTCTCCAGCCGCCGATGACCGAGCAGCAGCTGAATGGTGCGGACGTCGGTGCCGACTTCCAGCAGGTGAACGGCGAACGCGTGGCGGAGCGAGTGCGGCGTCACCGGCTTGCCTAGCCGACTGCGATACCGGGCGAGGCGACACGCCCACTGGACGGTCCCCTTCTGCATCGGCTGCTCCGGATTTCGCCCCGGGAAGAGCCACCGGGCCGGCCGCTCGACCCGCCACCAGGCCCGCAACTGCTGGAGCAGCGTCGGCGAGAGCATGACATAGCGATCTCGAGCGCCCTTGCCCTGTGCGACATGCAGGACCATCCGGTTGCTGTCGACGTTGGCAACCTGGAGCCGCAGCGCCTCGCCGAGTCGCAACCCCGCGGCGTAGCACGTGGTGAGGATCATGCGGTGCTTGGGACGCGCCACGCCGGCGAGAAACCGAACGACCTCTTCGGGGCTCAGGATGACCGGCAGCGTCTCGCCGCGCTTCGGCAACGGTAGGGCCTCGACCGCCCAGTCCCGCTTGAGCGTGACCTGATAGAGGAAACGCAGCGCTGCCACGGTGCCCGCCACTGACGTCGGCGCGAGCTGCCGGTCATCGATCAAGTGCAACTGGTAGGTCCGGATGTCCTCGGGACCCAGCAGCTCGGGAGATTGCCCGTGGTAACGCGCGAATTTCGCAACCTGCCGAAGGTACGAGGTTTGCGTCTCGGCCGCCAGGTTCCGGATCCGCATGTCGTCGAGCATCCGTTGGCGAAGCACGGTCATGGTGAGACTCCTCCGTGAACAGCACCGGCCTGGTCCATCCAGGCGGTCGTGCAGAGGAGCCTACGGAGGACGACGAGGAGCGAAAGGGATCAGGAAGCAGTCGGATGGAGACCGACCGATCCGGTCGGCGTGTGCCTGGCTCCCGCGAAGCGGGTTAGTTCAATGCAGAGCATCTTTCGGTCGGCGGCGCGGCGCCCAGCGGTGCGGCAGAAGGTTCACGATCGCTCGCCGCGCCGGTGAGCGAAAGATAGATTGAACTAAGCCGCTGCCCCCTGGACGCTATGGGGATTGAATCGGCCCGGCTGTCGACCGAGGACGCAGGCGGTGGCGTGGCTTGGGCTCGGCGGGCGCCGCTGCGCAGCTCCTGGAGGCCTGCGACGAGCGAAGTCGGAGGGCTGGAGAACACGAGGGCCGTCGAGGCGTCGTGAGAGAGGGACGCGAGACAGACTTCTCCCGTCATGTGCGGCGCGCAGTGTTGCGGTGGAAGCGGTCGGTCGTGTCATGACGTATCAATGATGTCTGGCCGCGGGTACGCACGTGGCACGGTCTCGACCACCGTCATGTGTCCGTCGCCGCAGCTCGGACACGTGCGCAGCGACTCTTCGGTGAGCACTTCGTGGTGATCGCGATAGTCGGGTGGCGGGTCGGCGGGGCGCGGCGGCGCCATTCCGAGCAGTTCCCGGCAGCGGGCCAGCTTCGCAGTCCGGTGGCGATTGCCGAACAGGCCGTAGTAGCGAATGCGGTGGAAGCCGGTCGGCAGCACGTGCAGCAGAAACCGCCGGATGAACTCCGGTGCGCTGAGCGTGGCCGTGGCGACCGAGGGGGGTTCGGTCCGGGAGTTCCGATACCGGAAGCGGACCTGGCCGGCCTCGACATCGACCAGTCGATCGTCGGAGATGGCCACGCGGTGCGTGTAGCGACCCACGTAGTCGAGCACCTGCTGCGGGCCGCCGAATGGAGGTTTGGCGTAGACCACCCACTCGGTCTCACGCGCGGGCGCCAGGTGCGCGACGAACGCGCGACGCTCGGTCAGGGTGCTCAGCGTTCCGCCGAAGCGCAGCCGCCCGGTGTCGAAGGCTTCTTCGAGGTGCCTGAGAAAGAGGCGGCGGAATAGGCGGGAGAGCACACGCACCGGCAAGAAGAATCCCGGCCGGCACGCGACCCAGCGCGCCCCGTCGCTGGAGAGCCCGCCCCCGGGAACCACGCAATGCAGGTGCGGGTGCAGACCGAGGGTCTGGTCCCACGTGTGCAGCACCGCGATGAAGCCGATCTCGGCGCCCAAGTGTTCCGGATCGGCGGCGATCGTGCGCAGCGTCTCGGCGGTGGCCCGGAACAGGATCCCGTAGACGGCGGCGGGATTCTGCAGGGCGATCGCCGCCACCACCTGCGGTACGGTGAAGACGACGTGGAAGTACTCGCAGTCGAGCAGCTCCGCGGTGCGGGCATCGACCCATCGCGCCCGCGCCAACGATTGACACGAGGGGCAATGCCGGTTGCGGCAGCTGTTGTACCAGACCCGCTTGTGACCGCAGCGGTCGCACGCCTCGACATGGCCGCCGAGCGCCGCGGTCCGACACTGCTCGATGGCAGCCATCACGCGCAGGTGCGCGGTCGACAACGCGGCCCCGGCCCGGGCACGATACACGTCGCCGTAGCGGCGGAAGACCTCCGCCACGCGAAGGAGCGAACGAGCCACGGCGGCCCCCGATCAGTGCGTGGGGACCGACGCGGTCTCCGGCCGGGGCAGCAAGTCGAGCGGGCTGGTCGCCGAACAGACCTTGGTCGTCGCCAAGCGGAGGTAGCGCGCCGTGGTCTCCAGCCGCCGATGACCGAGCAGCAGCTGAATGGTGCGGACGTCGGTGCCGACTTCCAGCAGGTGAACGGCGAACGCGTGGCGGAGCGAGTGCGGCGTCACCGGCTTGCCTAGTCGCCGCTTCCCCAACAGCTCCCGGAATCTACGCAAGCGCCCTGTCGGCGAAGCTGTCCGCGTCTGGCGCCTCGTACACCCCGCAACCACGCCATACCGCTCCACCACGCTGCCACCTGCCCCGTGTGGCAACCGAAGACCTCCTTCGCTCAACGATCAGGGCTCGGCCAGCGACCGATTCGACGACGTCAAGAATTTTCCGGGCTAGCCGACTGCGATACCGGGCGAGGCGACACGCCCACTGGACGGTCCCCTTCTGCATCGGCTGCTCCGGATTTCGCCCCGGGAAGAGCCACCGGGCCGGCCGCTCGACCCGCCACCAGGCCCGCAACTGCTGGAGCAGCGTCGGCGAGAGCATGACATAGCGATCTCGAGCGCCCTTGCCCTGTGCGACATGCAGGACCATCCGGTTGCTGTCGACGTTGGCAACCTGGAGCCGCAGCGCCTCGCCGAGTCGCAACCCCGCGGCGTAGCACGTGGTGAGGATCATGCGGTGCTTGGGACGCGCCACGCCGGCGAGAAACCGAACGACCTCTTCGGGGCTCAGGATGACCGGCAGCGTCTCGCCGCGCTTCGGCAACGGTAGGGCCTCGACCGCCCAGTCCCGCTTGAGCGTGACCTGATAGAGGAAACGCAGCGCTGCCACGGTGCCCGCCACTGACGTCGGCGCGAGCTGCCGGTCATCGATCAAGTGCAACTGGTAGGTCCGGATGTCCTCGGGACCCAGCAGCTCGGGAGATTGCCCGTGGTAACGCGCGAATTTCGCAACCTGCCGAAGGTACGAGGTTTGCGTCTCGGCCGCCAGGTTCCGGATCCGCATGTCGTCGAGCATCCGTTGGCGAAGCACGGTCATGGTGAGACTCCTCCGTGAACAGCACCGGCCTGGTCCATCCAGGCGGTCGTGCAGAGGAGCCTACGGAGGACGACGAGGAGCGAAAGGGATCAGGAAGCAGTCGGATGGAGACCGACCGATCCGGTCGGCGTGTGCCTGGCTCCCGCGAAGCGGGTTAGTTCAATCTCTCCTTTGTGACAACCGAAAACCGCACACGTTGCTTGATCAACGAAAAAATTTTTCCGGCTGCCGAGGCCGCGAGCGGCCGGTGGCTGGTCCGTCGAGATCAGGGAAGCAGATTGCCGACGACTATCCGTGCGTCGGGGCGAGCGAGCGGCGCGACGCCGTCGCCGGCTGCATGCCGGGTGACGCTGCGGTAGCCGTCTTCAGCCGGATCGCGGTAGGCCTCGAGACGCGCGTCGGGGAGGGCGAGGATCCAGTACTCGGGAATCCCGCAGCGTGCGTACAGGCGCTGCTTGACGGTCCGGTCGTGGTGCAGCGACTCGTTCGACACCTCGACGACCAGCACGGCCGTCGTCGGATGAGCGTCCCGGTAGTCGCGCATCGGGCCGGTCACGACGGCCACGTCCGGTTCGGGCTCCGAGTAGTCGTCGGTGGCGAGCGGGTGCTGTATCCGTATGTAGAACCCCGGGCCGAACACCTCCCGCAGGCATTCGGCCGCGAGGTCTATGCCGAGCGAGTGGCGGCTTCCCTCCGGCGTCATCGCGTGCAGGTCTCCGTCGATGAGCTCCAGCCTGGCGTCCGCCTCGAACACGCCGGCTTCAACGGCACGGTCGTACTCGACGCGGCTCAGGCGGTAGTGGCAGATGGACACGTCGGACACCTGGACCTCAGGACGGAACCTCTATCGTAGCCCGGAAACAGCGGAGGGGCGCCGACCCTCAAGACGGGAAGACGTCGTCGAGGTGGAGCTCCAGGCCGGCGAGCAGCGGCGAGCGCAGCGTTTCTTTCCGACCGAAGGTCCGGGTCATGGTCAGCGCCCCCGCCTGCTGGCGGTGGATTGAGACGGTCTCGGCTGTCGGGTCGACCAGCCAGTACTCCGTCACGCCGTGTCTGCCGTAGAGCGCACGCTTGTAGCCGCGGTCCCGGTCGGCGGTGGCCGGGGACAGTATCTCGACCACGAGATCCGGCGCACCCCGCACGTTGTCGCCTCCGCTCAGCAGATGCCCGCGTTCCCCGGAGACGAACAGCAGGTCCGGCTGCACGACGTCGGTGTCGGACAGAACCACGTCGCAGGGGGCGAAGAAGAGCTCCCCGAGGTCGCGTTCCTCGATGAACTGGCTCAGCCGCTGGCCCAGGCGGCGCTGTACCTTCTGGTGCTTCAGATTCGGGGCGGGAACCATGATCAGATCACCGTCCAGCAGCTCGTAGCGCCTGTCCGGCGGTGCGGTGCGGTAGTCCTCGTAGGTGAACTTGACGACGGGCTGCGTGGTAGGCACGGCGGCGCTTCTCCCCTTGCGTGGCGAGACTCAGCCGACGAGGCGCAAGAAGGCGATCACGATGCCAGCCACGGCGATCCCACTCCCGACCGTCCACTTGATCAGGCGGAGCTCGAGTGCCGCAAGGCGGGCGTCCAGCATGTCGGGCGTCACGTGGTCGCCCTGCTCGGCGGCTTGGCGAACGGCTTCCGTGATGGCGTCGGCCTGCGCCGGCGTCAACTCGGCAGCGGTCAAGCTGCGGGCGATGGCGTGCGTATCGAACATGGCCGGCTCCAGTGTAGCGCGGGCCTGCCGCGGCTGCCAGAGGCGCTGACGGGCCTCACTCCTCGCGCAGCGCGCGCCCCAGGCTCTCGACGATGGGCGTGAGCAGGTAGTCGATGGGCGTGCGCGCGCCGGTGACGATCATCACCTCGGCCGGCATGCCGGGCACCAGGGCCAGGCTCGACAGGCCGGGCTGGTCGGGGTCGAGCGCGATGCGCGCCTCGTACCACGACATGCCGGTGCGCGGATCGGCCAGGCGGTCGGCCGAGACGCGGACCACGCGGCCGCTGAGGCGCGGGGCGCCGAGCTGCGAGTAGGCCGTCAGGCGCACCTGCGCCTCCAGGCCCAGCTCGATCGTCTCGATGTCGTTGGGCGCCACGCGCGCCTCGATGATCAGCCGGTCATTGGCGGGCACCACGTCCATCAGCCGCTGGCCCGCGGCCACCACGCCGCCCCGCGTGAACACCTGCAGGTCCATCACCGTGCCGGCCACGGGGGCGATGACGCGCGTGCGCTCCACCACGTCGCGGGCCGCGGCCAGCCGCTCGCGCAGGTCGGACTGCCGCGTCTCCACCTCGCGCAGCTCGGCCACCACCTCGGCCAGCCGCACGTTGCCCAGCTCGTCGATGACCAGGCGCGTCTCGTCGATGGTCTGCGCGATGCTCGCGATGCGCGCCTGGTTGCGGACGCGGGCGCCGACAATCTCGGTCTCGGCGCGTTCCATCTCCAGCAGCCGGGGCCTGGGCTCGAGCCCGCGCTCGACCAGCTCGCGCACCCCTTCGAGCTCCTCGGCGAGCAGGGCGCGGCGGCGGTCCTGCGCCTCGAGCTCGCCCGCGAGCCCGGCCGACTCCTCGCGGAGCTGCTCGATGCGTCGCTGGTGGATGGCGCGCTGGTTGGCGAGCGAGACGGCGCGCGCCCGGAAGATGCGCTCCTGCGTGGCCATGACCTCGGCCGCCTCGCCGTCGTCCACGGCCGCGTCTTCCAGCCAGTCGGGCCAGCGGATGGCCGGCCGGTTGTCGCGCTCGGCCTCCAGCCGCGCGTTGAGCGCCACGGCCGAGCGGTACTGCCCCTCGAGCAGGTCGAGCGCGGCGCGCGGCGTGGTGTCGTCGAGGACGATGAGCGTCTGCCCGGCGTCCACCTGGTCGCCGTCGGCCACCAGGATCTCCGCGACGATGCCCCCCTCGAGGTGCTGCACGGTGCGGCGCTCGGTACTCACGCCGATGATGCCCGGCGCAATGGCGGCGCTCTCGAGCGGGGCCACCGCCGCCCAGGTGCCGAAGCCGCCCACGAACACGCCCACGACGATCAGCCCGACGGTCATGCTGGTGCGGATGCCCATGTCGCGGCGCCCCCCAGGCGGGCCCTCCGGCGCGGGCGGGGAGACGAGCACGGTGCGGGTGGGCCGGGCGACGATCTCTTCGCTCATATATAGATGATAGCGCCGCTCGACCTGGCCCTGGCACGGACAGGGCGCGCGGGGCTCGCAGGCGGCCGGCCAGGCGCTCCGGGTCCACCGCGTCGAGGCCCGGGCGTGCTACGCCGCTAGTACCGGACTCGCAGCCCGCCGATGGCCCAGGCGCCGGGCGTCAGGAAGCCGTCCTCGTGGTAGACGTTGTCGAACAGGTTCTCCACCTTCGCGTAGAGATCCAGTCCCAGGTCGCGCCGGGCCAGCAGGTCGTAACGGACGACGAGGTCGCCCTTCACCGGGCCGTTGAAGATCAGCCGGCGTCCCAGTGCGCCGAACGGCGACAGCGAGTAGTCGCTGGCAACGAACAGGTCGAACGTGACGCTCGCACGCTGGGCGATCCACTGCGTGGCCGTCATCGCCAACAGGTGCTTCGACAGGCCCGGCACGCCGAAGAAGTCGTCGCCGACGGTCGGTGTGTCCGATTCGGCGTCGGTGTAGGTGTACGACACCCGCAGGTTGGTCGACATCGAGGGGGCGGCTTGCAGGCTCGTCTCGACACCGCGGGCCCGGCCGCCGCCCGTATTGCGGAAGCCTCCGAACCGGCTGAAGGGGTCTGTGGCGACCGGGAAACTCGCGAAGTCGAAGAAGATCAATTCCTGCAGTTCCGTGTAGAACACGGTCGCGCTGAACTGCAGCTTCGAGTCGAAGAGCCACTGCTCGATCCCCCCGTCGAACGCCACCGAGCGCTCCGGCTTCAGCCGCGGATCGCCCCAGAAGCTGAAGGAACTGGAGAACGAGGAGAACGACCCGCCGAAGCGCTCGAACGCCGACGGTGCGCGATAGCTGTTGCCCACATGTACCCGGAGCTTCGTTCCGCTGTCCGGGAGGAAGTACGCGAGGGCCGCGTCGCCGGTGTAGGCGGTGGGCACCTCGAAGGTGGCGTCGCCGTACGGGTGATGGCCGCCGACGAACGTGGGATCGGGCAGGCTGAACGTTTGCACCCGACCGCCGAAGCTCAGTTGCAGGCGGCCGTCGAGCAGCTCGATCCGATCCTGTGCGTACAGCGCATGGCTGTAGGAATCGATGGTGGCGGTTGCCGCGTCCCCCGAGGCCTCCCGGTAGTACTGCTCTCGCTCGAACTCGTATCCGGCGCTGAAGAAGCTGGTCGTCCCGACAGCCAAGTCGAGGCGGGTCTGGACCGTGTCGGTGCGCCCGTCGAAGTGGCTGCTGTTCTCTGTGAACGGTTGGAAGCCGGCGCCCCGCGGGCCGTTGATGAACTCCCGGTTGGTGTCGACGCCCTGATAGCTGACGCGGTAGGTCGTACCTGGCGCGACGGTGTGCTGCACTGTCGCACTGCCGTTGAGGAACGACGACCTGCGGTTGCTGTCCGGGTCGTTCGCACTGGGGACGAACGTGGCGCTGCCGCCGGTGAACGGCAGGCGCCGCTCGAACAGCTCGAGCTGGTCCGTCGGCAGGGCGACGGCCGGGACGGTGCCGGTTGCGGGGAAATTGGCCACCACCGAGGCCGGGAACTCCGGATTGTTGCGAAGCCTCACCTCGTCGACGGTGTACCAGAGGCGGCCGGTCGCCGAGAAGGTGGGCGTGAATCGATACCGGATCATGCCCTGCGGCGAGATGCTGCGATAGGGATTGGCGCCGCGAACGCCTTCCGTCACGTCAAGGTAGGACACGGCGCCGCTGTAGGTCAGCCTGTCGCCCGCCACGCCGCCGCGAATGCTCGGCACGGCCCGGAGCATGCCGAGCCCGCCGCCCTCGGCGAGGACGTCTCCCTGCGCGGGTCCGCCGCCGGTGCGCGACGTGATGTTGATGACGCCCGCCATTGCGTTCGAGCCGTACAGCGACGATCCCGAGCCGCGCATCACCTCGATCTGCTCGGTGTCGACGGTGGCCAGATGGGCGAGAAAGCTGGTGGCGTCCCCTTGCGGGCTCGCCGCGTCCCGGAAGCGCAGGCCGTCGATCAGCACCGCCGTGTCGTAGCTTCGCATGCCGCGTGTCTGGATGGTCGTGAAGCTCCCCGGCCCGCCCAGCGACTGCACGCGGATGCCCGGCAGCGTCCGGACCGCTTCGGCCACGGACATCTCGTTGCGCAGAACAATCTCTTCCGCGCCGATGACGTCGATCGCCTTGGCTGTTTCCTGCACCGTCAGAGGCGTGCTCGACGCCGTCACCACGACCTCGGTTGTCACGCCGGTGACGGCCAGCGAGAGGTCGCCGCGGCTGCTGCCGTCGACGCGCACCACGGTCGCGCCGGACAATGCCCCGGCCGATCCCGTTGCCTCGAGCACGTAGTCGCCCGGCGGGATGGCGTCGAACAGGTAGCTGCCGTCTGGGGAGCTGACAGTCTCACGCACCTGGCCGCTCGCGCGGTCGAAGAGCCGGACCTGCGCGCTCGGCACCGCTCGGTCCTGTGGGTCGAGAACGCGTCCTTCCAGGCTGTCGGCCGCGACGGGGTGCGGCACCGCGGCCCCGAGCGCGCTGACGAGGAGCAGCGCGCAGCCCGAATGTCCAAGACGCATCCCGGCTACCCCCTCGACACACGCCGCCGCCAGCTCCAGGCGGCGAGAAATCCAAGCAGCGGCAGCCCGACCCACAGCGGAGTCCAGCCATCCGTCACCGGACCGACGGCAGGGACTGTCGGCGACGGCGTGCGGCCCTCGGTGGTCGCCGTCATGCGGTAGCCTTCGATGTTGATGGGTGTCGGCGGGGGCGGTCGTGCCTCGTTGCGGCGCACGAACTGCTCGGCCGCGGCCGACGCGGTCTCGATGTCGGTGCCGAGCGCCTCCTCCATCGCCGCTCGGTACGCCTCCAGAGCGGGACCGGGAACGTTCCTCGCCGCGCCCTGCTCCAGCACGTAGCGCAGCAGTCTCGGATTGCCGCACGTATGCGTCGAACAGCCGACGCCGTGCGTGGCAACGCTCTCGACGTGCTCGCGCAGGAGACGCTCGGTGGTCGCGTCGTCGGCCTTCCAATACCCCTTGCGAATCGTCTCGACCATCCGGCCGGTGATGTCCTGGTAGGCGAACGGGGAGTGGGCGTCGAAGAACCGCTGCATGCCCAGGTCGTGCCTGTCCTCCACGTAGACCGCGAACGCCTCCTGCCACATGGCGTCGTCGACCGTCTCGGACACCGTCGCGTCCCAGCCCCACAGGTACTCGACGAACCCCCGCATCTCGCCCGCGCCGGCGTAGCCCTCGCGCTGCATCCCCTCGATCCAGGTCGGATTGACGTAGCGCGTCCGCAGCTCCGCGCCGATGAACTCGTCGATGCCGGTCATCTCGGGCCGCCCCGGATCGCGCGTGTTGGTCACGACCATCTCCGGACTCTCCCCGTCGATGCTCCGGACGGCCGCCGCGAGGCCCCCCATGTACATGAAGAAATCGTCGTTGTCCAGGGCGCCGTAGACCATCGTGGAGCTGCTGTGCACCACCTTCTCGGTGCCGGAAAGCGCCAGGCGGAAGACGTCCTCCATCGGCTCGCCCCAGAAGCCGTTGCCGTAGCCGTGTCCCAGCTTCGACAGGTATTCGTCAGCCATCGGCCGGTCGCTGTCCCAGGTGCCGCTCGCCGCGGCGATGCGCGACGTGTTCAGATTGAACCTGCCCGGCGGCTCGTCGAAGATGCGCACGCCGGCGCGTCGCTCGGCGTCGCCCTCCGCGTACCCGCGGTCGATGAGCGCCGCCTTCGTCGCCAGATAGTGCCGGCGCACGTGGTTGTCCGCCTCCTCCACTACCTTGACCCGCTGGACCGCCTCGCTCATCAGCCGCGTCAGGTTGCTGAACATCCCCGCCGCGGACGACGCGATGACGATGTCGACGCGGGGCCTGCCGAGCTGGTGGCTCGGAACGACCTCCACGTCGACCACCCTCCCCCGCGCATCCCAAACCGGTCGCGTTCCCAGGAGATGGAAGATCTGCGATTCCAGCACTCCCTCGTGGCGCAGGGTCTCGTCGCCCCAGATCACGAAGGACACCTTCTTGGGATGGCGCCCGTGCTCTGCGAGGTGATCCGCCAGCATCTGCTCGGCCAGGTCGACGCCGAGCCTCCAGGCTGCCGGCTTCGGCACCTTCTCCGGATCGATGCCGTAGAAGTTCTTGCCGGTGGGATAGACGTCCGGGTTGCGGATGGGCTCGCCGCCGGCGCCCACCGGGACGCGGCCGCCGTCCAGCGCGCGCAACAGGTGATCGAGCTCCCGCGGACCGGACTCCGCGATGCGCCGTTCCATGTCGGTTGCCAGAACCTCGGCGTCGTGCGGCAGCAGGCTCCGGTCGACGGCAACAATCGCCTCGACCGTGCTCTCTCGCATCTCCGGGCCAGGCGACCGCCCGAAGGCATGCAGTCCGTACGGCACGTTCTGCCCGCGCAGCTCGATCAGGTAGTCCTCGATGGCGTGTACCGACTCGTGCGGAATCTCGGGTCCGCTTCCGAGGTCGACGCCGAGGTCCTTGACCATCCCCAGCTCGGCCGCCTGGCGCCGGACCTGGTCGGCGTAGGCCTCGGTGAGTTGCACGTTCTTGTGGACGTTGTTGTGGTAGTCGTCGACGCTCTCGCCGAGCACAGCCAGCGCCGGCAGCAGCTCGCTGGTCCTGAACGGCGGCACCATGTGGTCCACCAGCGCGGCCATGCCGCGCCGCCGCGCCACCAGGCCCTCGCCGACGACGTCGACGTTGTAGACGTACAGGTTGGGCAGGTCGCCAATCAGCGCATCCGGCGCGTCGTCTTCCGAGAGACCCAGGTCCTTTCCGTCGAGCCACTCGAGCGTGCCGTGCGTGCCGAGATGAATGACCGCGTCGGCGGCGAAGCCGACCGGCTCGTCCGCTCTCAGCCAGGAGTAGGCGGCGACGTACTGGTGATGCGGCGCGAGGTCCTTGGCGTGATACAGCTTCTCGGCGTCCTCGCCCCAACCCCGCCCCGGCTGCGGCAGCACGACGACGTTGCCGTACCGCACCGCCGGTATGACGAAGCCGCCTCCGGACGCCATCATCGTGGCGTCAACCGGCTCACCCCAATCGGCGATCACCCTGGCGCGGAATGCCGGCGTGTAGCCGTCGAGCCAGCGGAGGTAGTCTCCCAGCCATGCCCGTGCAGCACCCCCCTGCTCGAGCAGCGCCTGGAGCTCGCCCGGCGCGTACCCGCCGACGTTGCGGGCCCGGGCCGTGATCTCCTGCAGGACGGCGGCCGCCGACAGATCGACGCCGGGACCGCCGAGGTCATAGCCGGCCGCGCGCATCCGCCGCAGGATGTTCGAGATCGACTCTGCGACGTTCAGGTAGCTCGCCCCGATGGTGGCCTTGCCCGCGGGGTAGTTGTAGAAGAGTACCGCGACGCGCTTGTCGGCGTTGGGTGTCGACGCCAGCAACGCATAGGCGATGGCCCGCCGCACCGCCGCCGCCACGCGGCCGGCCAGGGGACTGTCGACCACGACCGTCAGGCCGGTGTCCGGATCGGTACGCCGCTCCCGGCTGCCGACCACGGTCGGTGCCACGAGTCCCGACAGCTCCGGCACGAAGACCTGGAACGTGCCCTCGAACAGCGACAGTCCTCGGGACGATGCGCGCCATTCGGCCTCGCTTCGCCCGTAGAGCCTGATCAGGTTGAGTACGGGAATATCCAGCGCGCGGAGCGACTCGCTCGCCTCGGGGCCGGCGAAGCGGAACAGGAACGCCAGCGCGGCATCGGCCCGCACCGCGCCGTCGGCGTCGCGAAGCAGAGTCTCGAAGGCTTCGCCCGCCGGATAGCCGAAGATCGGTATGGCCTCGGCACCCTGCCGTTCGATCTCGGCGATCACGGCGTCGATGAGGGCGGTGTCCCCGTCATGCACGCTCGCCGCGTAGAAGCCGACCGCGACCCGTACCGCACCGGGGCGGAGCTTGCCGGCGCGCCGCCGCCAGGCGTCGAACGCCTCCCACCTGGCGAAGAGCCGACCGGCCGAGACTCCCGGCTCGCCGGGTGTTGCCTCCGGGTGGTAGTAGCCCGCCTCGAGGCTCGGCTGCGGGTCGGGCACGGCCAGTCCGGGAACGCCGGCAGCCGACAACGCGTACTTGAGGAGCCCTGCCTGGTTCGCGACGCCGGAGTGGCGCCAGAACGCGCGGGCGCGCTCGTCCCACGCCGCGCCGAGGCCGAGATAGTGCTCGCGGGAATGCAGTCCCTCGTCGACGGGCAGCACCAGTCCGCGACCGGCGACGTGGCCGACGAGGTCCACGGCGTGCTCCGCATCGAACCGTTCCAGCATCTGCTGATCCAGGGTGTTGAGGATCAGCACATCGCTCGCCAGCACGTCCTCCGCGTCCACGCCGTCGAGCAGCGATTCGGTCAGCAGGCTCACCGTGACCCTGTCGCGGAGCTCCGGACGTTCGTCGAGCAGCGACCGCCAGGCGCTCAGAATGCCCGGCAGCGTGGCGTCGACCGTGAGGTAGGTGATCCGGATCTGCTCGGCGGGCGCCGACGCCGCCGGCGCGACGCCTGCCGACCAGAGCAGGAGCGCGGCAAGGACGCGGAAGAGAGGGCGGAGATGCGTTGACGGAAACCGGGCCACAACTCCTCCATTGCCTCCCCATCGGAAGCGGCGTGAGGCGTGGTCAGACCGGTCTCCTGGCTTGCAGGCTCGTGCCTACTCTCCGCGCCTTCCCGTCCTCAACGGACGGTGGCCGACGTGCGGATTTCGTACCTGCTCACAGTTGCGAGGGCAGCGTCGGCGTCGCACCGAACTTCCCGGGCATCTGACCGCGGACGTGAGGTGCCATGATAACAGGTCGGCGGAGCTCGTACACCCGTTAGGATCTCTCTGGTCGTTGCACCAGGTTCTCGCTTGCTGCTCCATGCCACCGGTCTGCTGTGCGCCCTTGCCGCCGTCGTCTTCGCGACCGCGGTTCGGGACTATCGCGGCGCCCTCGCGCTGCCTGTCGGATTCCTGGTGGGGGTGACCTGGGCAGCCCCGGCGCCGGAATGGACGGGGGCGGTTGTCGGAGGCGCTGCCGGCGTGTTGCTCGTTGATCCGCGTCGGGCGCCGGCGTCTCTGGCCGCCGCACTGGCCGCTGGACTGACCGGCGGACTGTGGGCCCGGCTCCTGGCCGGCTACGGCGTGCCGGCCTGGCTGGCCTGGCTGCTGGCGGCCGGCGTCATGGCAGTCTCGGCGGTTGCATCGACACGCGATCCGCGGTTCGCCCGACCGGCAGTCCTCGAGGACGCCCTCGTGGCGCTCACCGTGCTCGGCGTGGCTGTCGCCGCGGGGCCGGGCGTGGCGGCTGGGTGGCGCACGGCGGAAGCACTGAATCTCGCAGCGCATGACATGGTGCGACCCGGCGTGCATCCAGGCATGTTCCTCGGCCTTGCGGCTGTCGTTGCGCTCGGTGGCCTGCACGCGCTCTGGAGGCGCAGGTGAACCTGCTCGGGATTCTCGAGAACGGCCTGTTTGCCTTGGCGCAAGTGCTGCGCTTGCCGGTGATCGCCTCGCTCTGGGTGGCCGTCGGCGCGGCAGCCTTCCTGGCGGGCGGGTGTCTCATGGAGTATCTCGCACGCCGGCGGGAACGCACGGGTTTCGATCTCAAGACGTGGCTCGACGCCGGACCGCCGCTCGGCGCGGACGCCGCGCGGCGGGCGGCGCTGCCGGCAGCCCTCCGCGGGCTGCTCCGCGACGTCGAGGCCGAGCGCGACAAGCCGTCGTTCGGCGCCGGCGGGTTGGAGCACCTCGTTCTCGAGCGGGAGGAACGGGTGCGAGGCACGTTGAAATGGTCACGCCTGCTCGTCAGGGTCGGCCCGAGTCTCGGCCTGCTGGGCACCCTCATCCCGATGGGGGCCGCCCTCGCCTCGCTGACCGCCGGCAACCTCGAGGCGATGGCGGGTCAGATGGTGGTCGCGTTCACGACGACTGTCGTCGGGCTGGCAACTGGGACCATCGCCTACGTCATCCAGGTCGTACGCCATGGCTGGGTCAACGAGACCGTGCGAGAGCAGCGGTTCCTGGCCGAGCGTCTTGCCGCCGATCTGGCCCACGACTTGCGCAACCCCGCACCGGAGGAACGACACGATGGGACGCTTTCTGCACCTGGAACCGCCCGCTGACGCGGAGGACGAGGACCCGCTCTCCGGGGTGGCGAACATCTTCGACGTCTCGGTGGTGTTCATCGTCGGTCTGATGATCACGCTCTTCTCCGTCTACCGCATCGGCGACCTCGTCGACCCGGAAAGCGAGGTGACGTTGGTGAAGACCAACGCCAATGGGCTGAGCGAGATCATCGTCAAGCGCGGCACGGAGATCACGGCGTACGAGGTGACCGGCGAGACGCTCGGCGGGCAGGGCGAGCGTCTCGGCACCGCCTATCGCCTCGCCGACGGACAGATCGTCTACGTCCCCGACTGAGGAACCCCGTGGGTGTCGCGGCGACGTGTCGGGTTCGAGGCTCGCGGGCTGTTTCCGGGCTACGATAGAGGTGCCGTCCCGAGGTGCATGTGTCCGACGTGTCCATCTGCCACTACCGCCTGAGCCGCGTCGAGTACGACCGTGCCGTGGAAGCCGGCGTGTTCGAGGCGGACGCCAGGCTGGAGCTCGTCGACGGAGATCTGCACGCCATGACCCCGGAGGGAAGCCGCCATGCGGCCGTCATGGAGCTCGTCGCGGACCGCCTGCGGCGCGTGTTCGATTCCGGGTTCCATGTACGGATACGGCACCCGCTGGCGGCAGACGACTACTCGGAGCCCGAACCGGACGTCGCCGTCGTGACGGGTGCGATCCGCGACTACATGGAGGCCCATCCAACGTCCGCGGTGCTGGTCGTCGAGGTATCGAGCGAGTCGCTGCACCACGACCGGACCGTCAAGCAGCGCCTGTACGCGCGGTGCGGGATTCCCGAGTACTGGATCCTCGCCCTCCCCGACGCGCGCCTCGAGGTCTACCGCGATCCGGCTGAAGACGGCTACCGCAACGTCACCCGGCATGCGGCCGGCGACCGCGTCGCGCCGCTCGCTCGCCCCGACGCACGGATCGTCGTCGACGATCTGCTTCCCTAGCTCGACCCCGACCAGCCCGGCCTAGAGCAGCCCGTGGTGAAAGTCGGGGAACGGGCCTGGCCTGGGCGCGATCGAGCCCGTAGACTGAACAGCTATGGCGATGGGCAAGAAACCGGCCGCGCGACCAGGGGCGCCGCTGTGGGTGACGACGGCGGATTTGCCGACGAACGCGGGGCATCCGTTCTTCGAGCGTCTGAACCGGGTTCTGGACGAGGCCGGGTTCGACGCGTTCGTCGAGGGGCTGTGCGCGGTGTTCTACGCGACGCGGATGGGGCGGCCGAGCCTGCGTCCTGGGCGGTATTTCCGGATGCTGTTCATCGGCTACTTCGAGGGTCTGTCTTCGGAGCGTGGGATTGCGTGGCGGGTGGCCGACTCTCTGAGCCTGCGGTCGTTCCTGGACCTGGATGTGACCGAGGCGGCGCCGGACCACTCGACGCTGTCGCGGACGCGTCGTCTGATCGACGACGAGACGCACGAGGCGGTATTCACGTGGGTTCTCGAGCAGTTGTCGGCGGCGGGTCTGGTCAAGGGGAAGACGGTGGGCGTCGATGCGACGACGCTGGAAGCGAACGCGGCGATGCGGAGCATCGAGCGGCGGGACACGGGAGAAAGCTACGAAGCGTTCCTTCGGCGCTTGGCGGAGGCGTCTGGGGTGGAGACCCCGACGCGGGCGGATCTGGCTCGGTTCGACCGGTCTCGCAAGAACAAGAAGACGTCGAACAAGGACTGGCAATCGCCGCAGGACCCGGACGCGAAGATCGCGAAGATGAAGGACGGCCGGACGCACTTGGCTCACAAGGTCGAGCACGGGGTCGACATGGAGACGGGGGCCATCGTGTCGGTGACGGTGCAGGATGCATCGGACGGCGATACGGCCACGCTGCCGGAGACGCTGACCGCGGCGGCCGAGCAGGTGGAGTTGGTGCAGCCGGACGGTCGAGGGGTCGAAGAGCTGGTCGCTGACAAGGGGTATCACAGCGACGAGACGCTGGTGGCTCTCGGCGAGGTCGGGGTTCGGAGCTACGTATCGGAGCCCGAGCGCGGCCGGCGCGTCTGGCAGGACAAGAAGACGGGAGAGACGCCGCCGGCGAAGCGTGCTGCGCAGCAGGCGTTGTATGCGAACCGGCGGCGTGTGCACGGGCGGCGGGGTCGTCGCCTGCAACGCTGCCGGGGCGAGATGGTGGAGCGTACTTTCGCGCACATGTATGAGACGGGGGGCATGCGTCGGGTGTTTGTGCGCGGTCACGAGAATGTCCGCAAGCGGGTGCTGATCCAGGCGGCTGCCTGCAACATCGGGATGCTCCTGCGGCGCCAGACCGGCATCGGTACGCCCCGGAGCCTGCAGGGGCGGGCTTTTTCGGCGATTTTCCGCCTGATCGACCGCCTGATCGACCACTGGGGGCGTCTGACGCGTCCCTGGGGCCTCAAATGGACACCGCCGGCGCCCGTCGGCTCAATTACTCATCGCCAAGCGGCCTGAACAGCAGGGCTCGGCGAACCGACTTCTACCTCGGGCTGATGAACGCGTCGTAGACATCGGCATACCCGTTTTCGAGAAGATGGACCTCGATGTCGTCATAAGGAAACACCATCCGATCCTGCTCGCCGGCTCCACCCAGGTATTCCCCAAGTGCAGTACGAGTGTTTCCCCCTTCGGCATCATCATCGCCGACGCAGTACCAGGCAATGCCGAGCGCGTTCGCGATCTTGGCGAGGAGGCCCACGTCCGTCTGTCTGTATTCGACGAGCCTGACACCGTCGCGGTGCACGTCGATGCCCGTCGCGCGCGCAGCCGCGGGATAGATCCAGGCTTCCGTCTCACCTTCAACGAGTAGCCAGCAACGGGCGAACAGCAACTCGCCGCGAGCCTGCCGGATGTGGTAGTTGAACTTGCGCGTCTCTTCGGGCGACAGCAGACCGGCGGGAACGCGAAAGGCGCTGATGCCGTCCCGAGTACGGGCCATCCGCCGAATTTGATGGACCTCGGTCTCGGCGAGGAGATCGCCGCTGTGTGTGGAGATCAGTTTCTGGCCCGAGAAGTCCCGCACCAGAGACCACAACGCCCGCACCGCGGATGGATGCAGATGGGCCTCCGGCTCCTCCAGCGCCAGGATCGGCGCGCCCGCTGGCCACGCCTGCAGAAACGCCGTGAACAGCATCAGTACCGACAGGCTCTGCGTGCCCTCACCGTGACGGTGCAAAGGAATCCTGGCGCCGGTGACGGACCCGAGGTTGATCTGGGCCTTGGCCAGCATGTCGAATATCCGACCTGGAACCGCTTCGATAGAGACGACGTCGCCGGCTGCGAGCGGAACAACTTCCTGAACGTGGTGCAGGCCGTCGTGCACCTGCCGGAAACTGTCGTGCGAATTGACGACCAGGTCGTTCACCTCCCTGAGCTTCTTCTCGATCTCCGCCCTCTGGTCGGCGGGAAGTCGAGCATCCTTCAGGAACGGACGCCAGAACGGGCCTTTCTCTCCGAAATGGTGTCTGACATCGCGGAGGGCCTGCAGATAGTAGTACGACACTTCGCGCTGAAGCCCAGCCAGCGCGCGTTCGTTCACCCCGGTGAGCGGTTCGCGGTCCAGGTTCAGGAATGACCACCGTTGATCGAAGTCCCGATTCTCGGGGTCGTATGCACAGGTCACACGCAGCATCACGTGGCTGCGTTCGCCATCGTCCACCTGGAGAATGTTGTCTCGACCGAGGCGCCCAATTAGCTCGTCGCTCCATTCACCCTTCTTCTGTTCGGAAAACGCGATCTCCATTTGGATCGGCTCCGCAGAGGCAGGGTCCGCCGACGCGTCAGCAAGATGGAAGTCGAGCGCCTCGAAGACGACGCGCCGGCGCGGACCGAGATCCCGGAGACAGATCCGTAGGGCATCAAGCACGGCTGTCTTGCCGGAGTTGTTCTCGCCAACGAGGACGGTGATCTCATCCAGCTCGAGATCGAGTTCCTTGATCCCCCGGAAGTTGCGGATGCGAACCGTGGTTAGCCTCATGGCGCGCTCCCGACATCGATCTGGCCGGCTACGGCGCGGTTCCGTTGGCCAGCTCATTGAAGCGGCGGATCAGGTTCTCGAAGAACAGCCCCATCTGCTCGTTCGGCACGCTCACCGGCCGTCATTCGCAGCGTCGATTGTACCCGCGGCATCCGGGGCCGCCTGCGGCGCGGGCTTGCCGACGTCGATCACGCGGACAACGATCCGGCGCGCCTCGGCCGCCGAGAGGGATTCGCTCAGGCGCGTTTCGAGTTCTCCTGCGCTGCGCGGCGGTGGGCCGTCGGGCGGGGGCGGTGCGCCGTTCGCACCGAACCAGAACACCAGATAGATCCCGTAGCCGTCCGTCGCCGGATCCTGCGCGTAGTGCGCCAGCAACTGCTCGCGCGGGGCGCGCCACAGCTCGCGGTGCGAGTCCTTCTTGAGCTCGATCGGTACCTGAGAGTCCCCGCAGGCGACGCGCACGTCCGCCCGCCGCTCGTTCCCGCACTGCCATTCCGGCTGCGCATCGACGCCTCGGGGAAGGCGCTCGCGCAACAGGTGCAGCAGCGCGTCGCGGCAAGAGTTCTCGTGTTTCGGCGCGATCGGCTCGCGGTGAGGCCCCTCGTTCCAGAACAGCCGCCAGTCGTTGGCGTTGCCCGTTCGGACCTCGGCCGCGATCTCGCACAGCCGGTCCGCCAGCAGCGCCGCCAGATCGCCGGCGTTGGCAGCAGGACCGTTCGCCAGCGTTTGGCAGACCTGCTCGATGCCGGGCGGGCGGTAGCCGGCGGCGCGCCGTACGATCCGCTGCTCGTCGCACTTGCGGACCAGCGCTTCGCGCCAGGCGGACAGGGACCGGTCGGAGGCCAAGTCCGCCAGGGCGTCCCCGGCGGCCGGGTCCGGGGACGCCGCGAGACGGTCCAGCAGCACGCCGATGCCGATCGAGGCCTTCAGAGCGAGCGACAGGTGGCCGAAGCCGCGCTGCCGGGAGGGGCCGAAGACCGGCCCCAGCAGACGCATCAGCAGGGCCAGCTCGGGCACCCGCATGCCGCGGGACAGACGGTGCCCGTCGTCGGTCATGAAGAACGCGGCCAGTTGCCGGATGCGAGCGTCCCGGCCTTGCACGAACGACTCCAGCGGGGCGCGCCAGCGGTCCGGCGCCGCCGCCAGACCGGCGGCCAGCCAGGGCGTACGCTGCGCGTCGTTCATGCTCCGCACACCGAGCTTCTGCTCGATCAGCCCGCATAGCTCCGCCCGGTCGGCCCATCGCAGGGCCGCCCACAGCAACGAGGTCAGCGCGTCTACCTGCGCGTTGCGGCAGCGCGTCGGAAACGATCGCAACAGCGGCAGCGCGGCACGGGCGGCCACCCGGCGGTGGTCCTCGTTGTGCGCCAGCGCGTAGAGCGCAGGGATCGCTGCGCTCCCCCCTCGCAGCTCGGCGGCGGCGTGCAGGCGCAGCACGTCCGCCGCTGCGAAGCGGGTGTTGGTGGAGCCGCAGCCGACCGTCTGGCTGCGCGGCGGATCGAGCGCGAGCACCGTGACGCGGTCGTCGGGCGCGACCGACTGCAAGCGATCGCGGTCGTTCGCCCCCAGCCAATCCGCGGCCCGGCACGACAGGCGGAAGCGCGGCCTGCCCAACGCCACGAGACGCCCGCGGATCACATCGAACGACGGGCGCGCATCGGATGCCCCGGCGCGCACCTCATCGAGGCCGTCGATGAACAGGGTCTTGCCGCGCCACTCTGGGCGCGCCGCGGGATCGAACGTGAGGAGGTCGCGGGCGGCAACCAGCAAGGCATGCTCGCCCCCGAGCGCGGCGCACTCGGACCGGAAGGCGGTGGTCTTTCCGGCTCCGGGATCGCCGAGCAGCACATAGGCGGATACGTCGCGACAGTCGGCCAGCGGCCGGGACTCGGCCACGGGCGCCGGCGCGCGGGCCGCGGCGTGTTCCGACCCGCGTTCGTCGGGCACCGGCGTGCACGTTCGGGGCACGGAATTCATGTCTCGTCCAGCCAGTGGTCGGCAGGCACGGAGAGGAACTCGTTGAAGGGCACGCCGCCCTCGCCAACGAGCAGGGTCCGGCCGGGCCGGAAACGCGCCGAGAACGCGTCCATGCCGCGCCGGTCCGCCCGCCGCGGGCCGCTCTTGACCTCGATGGCGACCAGCCGCGGCCCGCGCTGCAGCACGAAGTCGACTCCTCGCAGACCGTCGCGCCAGTAGTGCAGGCGCGTTGCCGTCGACGCGGTGTTGAAGAGATGCGCCCCGACGGCACTTTCAGTCAGGCGTCCCCGGTACGTCCGATCCGCCATCGCTTCATCGAAGGAGTATCCCGAGCCGGCTGTCATGAGCGCGGCGTTCAGCACCAGCAGCTTGGGACTCGACCCGCGCCGGCGCGGCGCACGGCCGGCGTGCTTCGGCAGCCCGGCAAGCAAACCGGCAGCGGCTAGCAGATCGAGATAGCGCGCCAGCGTCGTCGTGTTCCCGGCGTCCTGCAACTGGCCCAGCATCTTGTAATCGGCAGCACTCCGGCGAGCGACAGCGGCTTGCCCGATCAGACCCTCGCGCTGCCGAGAGCAGGTAGACGGCTGGACCCGCGGCGGCGTCTCAGTCCCGCAGGCCGAAGACGAACAGGGAGTGGCCCGCGGCGATGGCGACGTACTGCTCGCCGGCGACCTCGTAGGTGATGGGCGCGGCGAGCGTGTTGCCGCCGGTGACGGCGCGCCACAGCAGGTCGCCGGTGCGGGCGTCGAGCGCCTGGAAGTAGCCTTCCCGGCCGCCCACGAACAGCAGGTCGGTGGCCGTGGTCAGGACGCCGCTGTTCATGACGTCGTAGGTCTCCCACTGCCACACCTTCTCGCCGCTGATCGGGTTGAAGGCCAGCACGGAGCCGGACCCGACCGCCGCGGTCCAGGTGTTGATGTGCCCGCGGCCCACGGCCGGCGGCTCGGGGACGCCCCTGACCGGGCTGCGGTTGCGGCTGCCCGTGTAGAGCTGGCCGGGCGTGTACTCGACCGGCGCGGAGTCGAAGACGGTGGCGTAGTCCTCCCACGTCGAGAAGTACATCAGGCCGGTCCGGGGGCTGTACGAGGGCGAGTACCAGTTCGTCCCGCCCTGCTTGCCGGGGTAGGTCGGCCGGTCGGGACCCTGGGGGGTCTGGATCGGCGTGCCGCTGTCGTCGAGCCCTTCCGCCCAGTTGATCCGCGTGAACGGGTTGCCGGTCAGAAAGCGGCCGGTGACCCGGTCCAGGATGTAGAAGAAGCCGTTGCGGTTCGCCCACAGCATCGCCTTGACGGTCGTTCCGTTCACGTCGAGGTCGACGAGGACGGGAATCTGCACGGCGTCGTAGTCGTAGCGGTCGCCCGGCGTGAACTGGAAGTACCACGCCAGCTCCCCGCTGTCGGCGTCGAGCGCCACCACCGAGCTGGCGTACAGGTTGTCGCCCGGCCGCTGGTACCAGGCGTAGTCCGGTCCCGGGTTGCCGACGCCCCAGAACGTCAGGTTCGTCTCGGGATCGTACGAGCCGGTCAGCCACACGGCGGCGCCGCCGGTCTTCCACGCCTCTGGGTCGCAGTGCTCCATCTCCGGGGTGCACGGCTCCCAGGTCTCGTGCCCCGGCTCGCCCGGCCCCGGAATGGTGTAGAAGCGCCAGGCCTCCGCGCCCGTCGCCACGTCGTAGGCCGCGATGAAGCCGCGGATGCCCATGTCGCCGCCCGACGTGCCGACGATCACCTTGTCGTTGACCACCAGCGGGGCGTGGGTGATCGCGTAGCTGTAGGTGGGATCGGCCACCTGCGTCTTCCAGATGGGCCCGCCGCTCTTCGCGTCGACCGCCACGACCATGGCGTCGACGGTGCCCATCAGCAGGGTGTCGCCGGCAATGGCGAGGCCGCGGTTGCTGAACCCGCAGCACGGCCGCGCGTCGGGCGACGGGACGTGCTCGTAGACCCAGAACACGCGTCCCGTGCGGGCGTCGAGCGCCACGACGTCGTTGGGCGGCTGCGTCAGGTACATGACGCCGTCGACCACCAGCGGCGTCGCCTGGAAGTGGTGCGACGTGCGGGACTGGAACACCCACTTCATCTCGAGGTCGCCCACGTTGTCGGGCGTGATCCGGTCGAGCGTGCTGTGCCGCTGGCTGGCGTACGTGCCGGAGTAGGTCAGCCAGTTGTGCGGCTCGTCCGCGGCGCTGACCAGGCGTTCCGGCGTGACCTGCGCGCCGGCCGCCGCCGGCGCAAGGAGAATGAACGCGGCCAATGCGGCGACGGGTCGTCTCATTGCGGCACCAGTCCCTTCAACGTCACGAGATACGCCAGCAGATCGGCCAGCTCCGCCTCGCTCAGCGTCTCGGCGTACGACGGCATCGGCGACGCCGCCAGCACGGTCAGCTCCTGCAGGTCGGTCTTGTCGAGGGAGACGAGACGCTCCCGCTCGTCGAAAATCTGCACCGTGTACGTGTCCTCGTTGAGGCGCCGGCCGGTGACGACCTCGCCGTCGCGCGTCACCGCGCGCAGCGGGCGATTCAGGGGCAGCATCGATCCCGTGGGATCGAGCAGCGTCTCGCGCAGCGATCCGGCGCCGCGGACGGCGCCGATGGCCGTGAGATCGGGTCCCAGGCGCGACCCCCGTCCCGCCACCCGGTGGCAGCTACCACAGTCGCCCTTGCCCAGGAAGATGGCGCGGCCGCGCGCGGCGTCTCCCAGCGTGACGACGCCGCCGTCGTAGTCCCGCATGTTGCGCACGTAGGCGATGAGGGCCAGCATGTCGGCGTCGGTGTAGTTGCCCGGCGGCATCCCGGCGGCGGGGATGCCGTTCGTCAGGATGCGGCGGAAGTTCTGGTCGGTCGAGGCGTGGCGGAACTGGCCGCTCATGAGGTTGACGCTGCCGACGCCGTCGCCCTCCGAGCCGTGGCAGGTCGAGCAGAGCTCGTCGTAGAGCTGGGCGCCCCGCTCGATGTCGGCGCGCTCGTATTCCGGGGCGGGTCCCTGGGCCGCCCGGGCGGCGAGCCCGTGCCCGACCACGCCCGCGACGAGCGCCGCCGTCGCGCATGACAATCGGAATCGCATCGGCAACGTCCCTCGGGACCCGAACCCGCCCGGCGGCGGCTCTCGCATGGCCGCGGTCGGCCGGATCAGTGGTGGTGATGGTGGATCATTTCGTGCTCGGCGTGCGCCTTGTCGCGCTGCACCTTGCGCGCCGCGACGCGCGCCTTCTTCAGGTGCATCTGCCGCGTCCCCTCGGAGTCGACGGCGAACAGCGACCACTGCCGGTCGAGCTCGCGTTGCTGGCACGCGGGGCAGGCGCCCGGGTCGCCGCCCAGCACGAGGCGCTCGAACTCGTGCCCGCAGCCGCGGCACTTGTACTCGTATATCGGCATCGTGCATTTCCCCGTCCGGCCCTATCGCTGCGGCCGGGCGGACTCCTGGACGGATTATAGCGCCCGGCGGGCGCGCGTCGGCGGCCCGCAGGGCTAGGAGTCTGCGCCGTAGAACGGCGCAGACTCCTAGCGGTCGCCGCGCTTCGCGACGGAGAACCGTGCGTGCGATCCCTGCGAGCGCGTGCTGCCGCCGGCCGCGGCCGAGTTCGCCCCCCCGGCGCGCGCGGCGTCGTCGAAGATCTCGATGTCGCCGTCCGCAACGCGGCGCTGCACCGCGTCGCGCTCCGCGTCCTGCGTGGCGATCTGCCCTTCCTTGCGCGGGCCGAGGCGCAGCACCCTCCCGCGCGACAGCGCGATCTTCAGCGGCCGCCCGGTCTTGTTGAGAACCGTCTTCATGGCTCGTCCCCCCGCGCCGTCCTACGGCGCCGACTCCTAGCCCGCCAATCGTCGCCTGACGGCTCCGCTCGGCGCCCAACCAACCCTGCAGGAGTCCGCGCCGTCCTACGGCGCCGACTCCTGCTCGACGATCTCGGTGCGCGGAGCCGCGACGTCGACGACGCGCGCCTCGCGCTCGGCCCCGCGCCGCACCACGAGGTCGTAGACGCCGTACGGCACGCCGGACAGGGCAAACCGCCCCTGCCGATCGGCGACGGCGGCGAACGGGCTCGAGATGACGCTGATCGTGGCGGCCATCTCCTGATGCACGTTGCAGCGGACCGCGTAGTCGCCGGCGCGGTCGAAGCGGTGATCGAAGGTTCCGCCGAGAATGGGCATGCCCACGTTGAGGATCGTCACGCCGCGATCGTCGGTGACGTTCACGTTGTGCAGCTCGTTCTCGCTGTTCTTGAACCGTACGGTCTGCCCCGCGCGCACCACCAGCAGCCGCGGGATGAAGGTGCGGCCGTACTGGTCCATCTCCGCGGGCTCGGCGGGCAGCGGAATGTCGACCGGCGCATGCGGCTCGAGCGTGACGATTGGCGTGGCTCCCCCGGGACGCCGCTCGAGGCGTCCGGCAACCTCGCTGGTCCCGGGCGCCGGCGGCGACGCCTCTTCCACGGATGGCTGCGGCAGATCGGCCGGTGCGTTCCGGCAGCCGCCCGCAACGAGCGGCAGCGAGCCAAGGATGGCGCAGACACGGCACGCCGCGCCCGCGTGTCGCAGCAACCTGACCATGGCGCTGGATCGTACACCGTGTCCGCGCGGCCCGGGCCGGCGTCCGCGGAGGCGGCTCACGCGCGGCCGGACAGCGGCCGATACAAGGGGCGGAGGATTTCGCCATGCCGACCAGCCTGTCCCGTCTCGCCATCTGCGCCGGACTGCTTCCGTTCTTCGCCGGCGAAGCGACCGAGGTGACGCGCGCGCAGGAGCAACCCGCGCGCGGGGCGCTGCAGCGCCTGACGGTAGGCGGGACCGCCGAGCGGGTGGTCGTCGAGCTCGCGAGCGACCGCGCCATCGAGGGCCGGCTGCAGACCGTCGGAAGCCCGGCCACGCGGCTGTTCGTCGACCTGCCGGACATCGTGCCGGATGTCCCCGCCGTGACCGACGTGAACCTCGGGGCGGTGCGGCGCGTGCGGGTGGCGCTCAACCGGGCCCGCCCGCCGGTCACGCGCGTGGTGCTCGACCTGGAGGCTACGGCCAGCTACAGGCTGCAGCAGGGACCCACGCCGCACGAGATCCGGATTGTCGTCGAGCCCGACCGGCCGCTGCCGGCTCCGCGCCCGGATCCCCTGCGCGGCGCCGACGTGAGCCGGTCGTACCGCGGCAGCGCGCCGCCCGCCAAGGGCGCGCCCGGCGCGGCCCGCCGGCCGGTTGGGGCAGGCAGCCCCCGGGCCATGCCGGGCTGCCCGGCCGGCCGCCTGCCGGGCGGGGCCTGCACCGATACGCTCGAGACCGAGACGACTTCGTACTCGGCCTGGTTCGCCGGCGCGGTCCGTACGCTGGCGCTTCTGATCGAGCAGACGACCGACGCGCGTCCGAGTCCGGCCGGGGATCCCCGCGACGACGAGCGGACGGTGTTCGAATGGAGCGCCCTGCAGGACTACCTGACCACGGGCGACCCGCCGCCGACGCTCGAGGCGGCTCACGCGCTGCTGCTCACGGCCGGCGCCGTCGGACACGCGGCCGTCACGATGGCGCGCGAGCACCTGAGCGCCGCCGACCTGCAATCGGCGGTCGCGGGCGCGGCCATGCTCCTGCGGCAGGCGGAGCAACTCGCGGAGCCCGACGCCGCCGGCAGCCCGGCCGCTCCGGGCGGCTAAAGCCCCGTCTGAGTGATGCTGCTAATGCATCATGGTGTAGAGCAGGACGTTGATGCCCAGCCCGTACCCGTCGGGTGAGAAGCGCTCGAAGTACCTCGGATCCTCGGCCTCCCGCTCCCAGGCGTCCGCCACGTCCGTGTTGTGCGACATGACCACGAGCAAGCGGCCGTGCTCGTCCGCAATCGCGCGCAGGTGCGGCTCCCGGCTGTCGTAGCCGCGCTCCGACGTCGTGCGGCCGCCGACGCCGTACCAGAACTGGATGGCCGTGATCTGGGGCACCTCGAGCACGTGCATCTGCGTGCGGAACACCGGGTGGCTCAGGGGCAGATCCCGCACCGGATACTGCGACGGCGGGAGCACGCGGCCGATCTCGCGCTCCCAGTGCACCCAGGCGCGCGAGCCCCAGAAGTCGTCGACCCAGAGGAACCCGCCCTTGAGCAGGTACTCCCGCAGCCGGACCACCTCCTCGTTGCTGAAGCCGATCGTGCCGACGTCGGCGGCCATGGTGAACGGGCAGTTGAACAGCGCGTCGTCCGTGAAGCGGACGACCCAGTGGTTCGGCTCCCCGCGCTCGTCGACGCTCACGCGCCCGGTGGTCAGCTCCGAGAACCGGATCATGAGGTTGATGCCCGCATAGGGGTAATCGGTGGACCACCCCATGCCCAGATGCTCGTACCGCACGCTGTTGTACATGATCTTGCAGAACGCGAAGTCGCGGTCGGGCATGCTCGGCGGGGGGAATCGCGCCGGGAAATTGCCCTCCATGAAACGCCACTGCGCGTGCGCGACCGACAGGCCGGCGGCCGCACAGACCGCCGCCGCGAGCAGACGGAACGACCAGCGCTTTCTCACGTGCCCCTTATAGCACGAAACGTCGTCGCGGGACTCCCGGGAGCCCGCGGCACAAGGCCCCGCAGACTCCTACCGCGCGAGGCCGAAGCCGCGCAGCGTCGCGTGCGGGTTGATCAGGCCGTAGCCGAACTCGGCGTCGCGTCCGGGCGGTCCGAGATCGACGGCGAAGTACTTGATGGCCGCCTCGATGGCCGCGGGGTCCGTGATGCCCTGCGTCATCAGCATGGCCGCCAGGCCCGCGACGTGGGGCGCGGCCATCGACGTGCCGTGGACGCCGACGATGCGCAGGACGTCGAAGCGCGGCGGGCCGTACCGCTCCGGCGGCAGCAGGAACGTCCGGATGGCCCGGTAGTCGAGCGTCTGCTGCAGGACGGCGCTGCGGCGGTGGTTGCCGGGGGGATTGAGGTCGCCGCCGGGAGCGGCGATCTCGACGTAGCGGCCCACGCTCGAGTAGGAAGCCCGCGCGAGCGCGTGGTTGACCGCGCCGACCGACATGACGCCGTCTATCGCGGCGCCCGACGCCGCCGGATGGATCGGGACGTTGCCGACCCCGAACTCGTTGCCGGCGGCGATGGCGACGAACGCGCCGCGGTCGACGGCGTGGCGCAGGGCATCGACGATCAGCGGCGACTCCGACGGCCCGCCGAGACTCAGGTTGATCACCCGCGCCCCGTGCAGCACGGCGTAGCGGACGGCCTCCGCCACGGCCATGTCGCTGGCGCCGCAGCATTCGTCGAGCGCGCCGAAGATGAAGTCCCACGGGCCGCCGATCACCTTGAGCGGCATGATCCGCACGTTGAACGCCACGCCTGCCACGCCGACCCCGTTGTCCGTGAGCTGCCCGACCGTGCCCGCAACGTGCGTGCCGTGGCCGTCGAAGTCGAGGGGATACTCGTCGCCCCAGACGAAGTCGTACGGGGCCACGAAACGGTCCGGACCGGCCAGATCGGGAGCCGCCGCGAACGGGAGGTCGATGGCGCCGAGCGCCGGATAGCGCGTCTCGCCGATGCGGAACGCCCGGGCGTTGAAGTCCACGTCGAGGTCGGCGAACGCCACGCCGCTGTCGATCACGGCGACGACGACCGCGTCGGTGGCGCCGTCGTTGATGTCCCACGCCTGCGCCATGTTGAGGATGGCCAGATTCCATTGCTGCGCGAAGTACGGATCGTTGGGCACGAACAGCGGCTGCCGCAGATAGGAGGCCTGGGCGTACTCGACGTCCGGCCGCGCGGCGAGCGCCCGAGCCACCGCCTCGGGATCGGCGCCGGGCTCGAGCTGCAGCACGTCGGCGCCGGCCAGGCGCGGCCGCGTCAGCGCCCGCACGCCGAGCGCCCGCAGGTGCCGCGCAGCCGACTCGGGCGCGGTGGACGGCAGGAACTTGACGATGACCTCGCCGGGCACGTACCGCGGGCGGGCGGACGGGGCGCCCGGCTCCAGCGTCAGCGCGGGACCGGGGCCGGCATCCTCCGCCGCGGGCTCGTAGCCGCCGTCGATGGCCGCGACGGCGGCGGCCCTGACGACGCGCGCACCGGGCTGCAGCGGCTCCCGGCCGAGGCCGGCCGGCCGGTACCCGAGCAGCAGCACGCCGGCCAGCACGGCCAGGGCCGCCGCGCGCACGCCGGGGGCTCGCACCGCGCCGGGCACGTCAGTAGCCCATCGACAGCTTGACCCGCAACGTGAGGCCTCCCAGGTCGCTCTCGCCGAACGCGGCGGGGGCGCCGCCCTCCCCGAGAGCGCCGGGCACCCAGGTCCACTGGCCCTCGCCGCCGAGCCGCAGCCAGGGCAGCAGCGGCGCCTCGACGCCCCCCAGGACGTGGTAGCTGCGGTGCGTCTCCCGCACCTCGTCGCCGTAGGGCGGGCCGAGCGGCGGAACGACCGTTTCCGCGGAGGCCTCCGGCGGGTCGCCGGCCCGCGGTCCGAACGGAGCCGACTCGGCGAAGCGGTAGGCGCCCAGGCCGCCGCCGCCGTAACCGGCCAGCCGCCAGCGGCCGCGCGGCGTCATCCGGTAGCCGGCCGTGACCTGCACCGGCACGATGGTGATTTGGTTCGGGATGCCCAGATCGAACACGCGGTCCTCGAAGACGAACACACGCCGGCCGGTGGCCGCGTAGCGCTCGATGCTCCCCTGGACGAACAGGCCGGCGACGCCGATCTGCCCGCCGCCGCCGTAGACTGCGGCGCCCGGACGGCCCGTGATCGCCGTGAAGCTCTCGGCCGCCGCGAACCGCAGCAGGCCGGCCTGCACGAAGCCGCGGACCGCCACCTGCCCGGCCGCCGGCGGCGCCGCAGCCGCGCCCGCGAGGCAGATCGAGGCGCAAATGCCGAGCCGCCGGAGGCAGCCGGCGACGGCAGCGCGGCGCGGGCTCACGACGCCCCGTCCCGCTGCGCGGGCGGCCAGGCGTCGCCCCAGCGGGTCTTGCGGGCCGCTCGATAGTCGGCGCGCCGCGTCCGCTCCACCGTCTCGTCCCGCAGGCCGTCCGTTCCGCACAGGCGCAGGGTCACCCGCCCCGGCGCCAGGCGCGGCCGCCGCACCACGCGCGCCGGCGCGCGGGCGCCGGCGGACCGCACGGCCACGACGTAGGCATACTTCTCGTCCTCGTACGCCAGCGCGCCCCGCTTCAGCCCCCGCTGCAGGGCGGTGCGGTTGAGCCGCGCGGCGAAGTGGCACCAGTCGTCCGGCGGCAACGGGCAGGCGGCGGCGTGCGGGCAGGGAGCGACGATGCGGGCGCCCCGGGCGATCAGCCGGTCGCGCGCCTCGAGGACCCGCCGGAACCCGGCGGCCGAACCCGGCTCGACGATCGCGAACGCGCCGCGCGACGCGGTCCAGCCGTCGTCCACGACCTGCCGGCGGCGCGCGGCGTCCAGCTCGCCGAGCAGGTAGCCGGCAACCACCAGGTCGTGCGCGGGGACGGCCGCGAGGCGGCCGGCGTCGCCGGTCCACCAGACGGCGTCGATCCGCGCCGCCGCTTGCGCCCCCTGCAGCAGGCGGCGGCCCAGCGCGACCATGGCCGGGTCCGGCTCGATCAACGTCGCGCGGGCCAGCTCGTCGAACGCCGACCAGGCGGCCCACAGGCAGGTTGCCGGGCCGGACCCGACGTCGAGCACGCTCTCGACGCGCAGCGCGGGACAGCGGACGCGGAGCTCCCGCAGCACCGCCGACATGGCGTGGTAGGTCGCCGGCATCCGCGCGGCCGCATAGGCGAGCGGCTCGATCCCGCTCCGGCCTCCGGCGCGTCGCGGACCGGGCGGCCCACCGGCGCGGTACGCGGCCGACAGACGGTCGGCGGCGCCGCGCAACGCGTTGAGGCTGACTCCCCGGACGGCTTCGTCGACGGCGCGGCGGAGCTCGAGCGGCGGCAACCGATCGGCAATCACGTGGACGAGTCAGCCTCCGGGCGAGGTGTCAACCGCTACACTGTACCATCCCGACGGAGCTGGACCGTGACGCTGCCCGCCCCCGCCGCCGACGAATCCGTGCCGACCGACGCCCGCGGCAAGCTCGCCGTCCTCCTCGAAGGGGGCGGCGCCCGCGCGGCGTATCAGGTCGGCTACCTGCGCTGGATCGCGCGCAACGTCCCCGACGTCGACTTCCCGATCCTGACCGGCATCTCGGCGGGCGCCATCAACGCCGCGCTCCTGGCCTCCGCCCCCGGCACGCAGGCCGACGCCATCGAACGGCTGGCCAGCCTGTGGCGGACGCTGACGGTCGATCAGGTCTTCCGGGTGGACGCCTCGCTGCTGGGTCTCGCCGCCAGGTGGGGCCTGCGGCTGGCGTCCGGCGGTGCGGCAATCGCCCCGCAGGTGCGCGGTCTGGTCGACACGGCTCCGCTCGAGAGGACCCTCGCGTCCGTCTACGGCATCCGGCCCGGCACCCGGGAGATCGGCGGCATCGCCGAGCGCCTGGACGCCGGCCGCCTGGCGGCGCTCGCCATCGTCACCTGCAACTACGGAACGGGACAGTCGGTCGTCTGGATGCAGGGCCGGGACCTCCCGGCCTGGGAACGGCCCGACCGGCGCAGCCGGGTGACGCGCATCACCCTCGACCACGTGCTGGCGTCGGCGGCGCTGCCGCTGTTCTTTCCGGCGGTCGACCTCGAGGGCGGGTGGCACGGCGACGGCGGGATCCGGCTCATGGCGCCCTGCTCGCCGGCCATTCACCTGGGCGCCGACCGCATCCTGGCGCTGTCGACGCGCTACCGGGCGAGCCTCGACGAACGGGACGAGCCCACGGTGCGGGGCTACCCGCCGCCGCTGCAGATCGCGGGCCAACTGCTGAACGCCATCTTCCTCGACGACCTCGACAGCGATGCCCGCGAGCTGGCCCGGCTGAACCTGCTGCTGCGCGATCTGCCGCCGGCCAGGCGCCGCGGGCTGCGGCCGATTCAACTGCTGGTGGCCCGCCCCTCGCGGGACCTCGGCCACCTGGTGGCGCAGTTCGAGCCCAAGCTGCCGCCGGTGTTCCGCTACCTGACCCGCAGCCTCGGCTCGCGCGAGACCTCGAGCCCCGACCTCCTCAGCCTGCTCGCGTTCGACCCCGGCTACCTGAGCACGCTCATCGAGCTTGGCGAGGCCGACGCGGCGGCCCAGGCCGAGACGATCCGGGCGTTCATCACCCCGCCTGCGGCAGGCTGAAGGCCACCCACTGCGCCGGCTCGTCGATGCCCTCGACGGCGACGACGACGTACTGCCGCCCCTCGTGCATGTAGGACATGGGCGCGCCGGTGGTGCCGCCCGGCAGCTCCATCTCCCACAGCACGTCGCCCGTCATCTTGTCGTACGCCCGGAACCAGGGCTCGCCGTAGTTGGTCACGATCTCGAGCGGCATGCCGTCCGGGATGCGGTCCCGGCTCCGCAGGGCGCGCGCCCGATTGCCCTCGCCGATGAAGAGCAGCGACCGGGTGAGCAGCGGCGACGGCCGGCCCGGCCAGCCGAGGCGGCCCAGGTTCAGGTGCGCGATGGCCGGGTGGTTGCGCGGGCCGTGCCCGTTCGGCACCATCCAGACGATCTCGCCGCGCTTCATGTCGATGGCGGTGATGCGCCCGTACGGCGGCTTGAAGAGCGGCAGACCGCGCGGCCCGCCGATCCACAGGCGGGTTCCCTTCACGTAGCTCAGGTTGGTGCGGTCCGGATTCCCCTGCAGGATGTCGGCCACGAAGGGCGCCGTGATCGACGGCACGTACAGGTAGCCGGTCTCCGGATCGTAGGCCCCGCCCTGCACGTCCGAGCCGCCCTGCGAACCCGGAAGCTGGATGGTGCCGAGGTTCGAGTCGTCCCGCACGGTGGGCGGCGTGAACATCGGCCCCATGGTGTAGCGGCTGACGATCTCGAGCGCCTCCTGGCGCAGCTCGGGGGTGAAGTCGATCAGGTTCTCGACGGTCGCCCCCTGGCGGTCGAACGCCGGCGGCTTCGTGGGAAACGGCTGCGTCGGCGAGGTGACCTCGCCGGGCGTGGTCGACTGCGGCACCGGGCGCTCCTCGATCGGCCACAGCGGCTCGCCGGTGGCGCGGTCGAAGGCGAACGCGAACGCCTGCTTGGTCAACTGGACCACGGCCTTCGTGATGCCCGGCCGCCCCTCGACCTCCAGGTCCATCAGGATCGGCGCCGTCGGCAGGTCGTAGTCCCACAGGCCGTGGTGGATGGTCTGGAAGTGCCACACGCGCTCGCCGGTCGCCGCGTCGACGCACACGATGCTCTGGCCGTACAGGTTGTCGCCCACCCGGTGCCCGCCGTACATGTCGCTCGTCGGCGACGTGACCGGCAGGTAGACGTAGCCGAGCTCCGGGTCGGCGCTCATCAGCGACCAGACCGGCGCGTGCCCGGAGTACTCCCACGAGTCGTCCTCCCAGGTGTCGGTGCCGAACTCGCCCGCCTGCGGGACGGTGTGGAACATCCAGCGCAGCTCGCCGGTCCGCACGTCGAACGCCCTGACCGGCGCGCGCACCGCCTCCTTGGTGATGAACGTGTCGGTCATCGACTGGCCCATCACGACGACGTCGCCGACGACCAGCGGCGCCCCCGTCCAGCGGTAGCGGGCGTCCGGCTCGAGTCCCAGCGTGAGGAGCACGCGGCCGCCGTCGCCGAAGTCCGGGTACGGCTCGCCGGTCTTCGCGTTGAGCGCGATGAGGTACTGGCCGCGCTGCACGAGGATGCGCGCGTCGCTGCCGTCGGTCCAGTAGCCGACGCCGCGGGTCTCCGCGCCGCGGTACCCCTGGGGCGCCGGGTCCATCGGCTCCTGGATCCAGATGGTCTCGCCGGTCGCCGGGTCCCACGCCTCGGCCAAGCCCACGGCGTTGGAGCCGTAGATGATGCCGTCGACCATCAGCGGCGTGTTCGTCAGGTTGTTCGTGTAGGTGAGGTTGGGCACCTGGTCCAGGATGCTCCGGTCGACGGCCGGCCGCTGCCATGCGATCTGCAGGCTGCCGACATTGTCGGCGTTGATCTGATCGAGCGGCGCGTACTTCGTCGCGCCGATATCACCGCCATAGTGCCTCCACTCGCCGTCCGCGGCACCCTGCTGGGCGGCCGCCGGCGCCGAGGTCAACGCAGCGAGGACGGCGAGACCGGCAACGACCGACCCGACACGCATCTTCCCATGGCGCATCTCAGTTCCTCCCGTCAGGGTGATGATAAGAGATCTCAGCCGTCGCGCCGCGCGGTCGAAGCCGCCGGCAACCGCTTGACGATCCCGCTGTAGGTGAGCAGCACGCGGCCGCCGGCGACGAGCTGCCCGCGGACGAAGGCGAGCGACCGCGTGCGGCGCACCACCTCCCCGGACGCCTCGATCAGGTCGCCCGCCCGGCCGGCCGCGACGAACTCGTTGTGACACGACACCGTGACGCAGCGCTCGCCCGGCTGGTCCCACACCGCTGTGAGGCACAGCGCGAAGTCGGCAAAGGTCATCAGGATGCCGCCGTGCAGCGTCCCGCCCGTGTTGCGGTGGCGCGCGTCGGCCTGGAACGCGAAACGGATCCCGCCGTCCTCGACCTTGTAGCCGAACGGGCCGACGAGGTCCTCGAACGGGTCTTCGTAGTCGTACGGACGGTAGCCGGGCGGCAGCGGCGGGTTCATCGGGGAATCACGCTTCTTTCGAGCCCATGTTAGCGAAAGCGCGGGCGGCATCTCAGAACAGGGCCGGCAACGAGACCAGACCCACGACGTAGAGCCCGTACAGCATGAGCAGGGCGACTCCGGCGCCGCGGCGGACGATGCCGAACCTCAGCACCGCGCCGACGATGGCCAGGAAGAAGATGCCGAGCCACGGAAACCCGTAGCGCTGGCTGAAGGGGTCGAGCGCGAGCGGCTGGATCGTCCCCGAGAGGCCGACGATGAGGAACAGGTTCAGCACGTTCGCGCCGACGATGTTCCCCAGCGACAGGTCGGGGACCCCCTTGCGCGCCGCGGTCACGCCGGTGACGAGCTCCGGCACCGAGGTCCCGATGGCGATGATCGAGAAGCCGATGATTGCCGACGGCACGCCGAGCGCCGCCGCCAGGTCCTGGCCCGAGGTGACCAGCAGGCGGCTGCCGAGCAGGACGAGGACGCCCCCGACGGCGAACCAGCCCGCCGCCCCGCCCAGCCCCTCCGCGGCCTCCGCGTCCCCGGCATCCGACCCGGCGCGCCGCCTGGCGCGCAGGACGCCGGCGAGATCCCAGATGAGATACGCCGCCGCGCCGGCCAGCAGCAGCACGCCGTACACCCGCTCCATCGACCGGTCCCACGAGAACGCCACGACGAGCACGCCGCCGGCAACCATCCACGCGGCCCGCCGAATGAAGTCGGCCCGGTCGACTTCCACCGGCATGATGAGCGCCACCGTCCCGACGATGAGGCCGATGTTGCAGATGCACGAGCCCACCGCGTTGCCCAGCGCGATGCCCGAATCGCCCATCCACGAGGCGGTTGCCGACACGACGAGCTCGGGCGCCGTGGTCGCCAGGCTCACCAGCGTGCCGCCGATGACGAAGCGCGGGATCCCGAGCGCCCGCCCGATCTGGATGCTGGAGTCGACGAACAGATCGCCGCCCTTGGCCACGAGGGCAAACCCGACGGCGATCAGCAGGACGTCGGCGAGCACGGTTCGTTCTCCGCAAGCGTCATGCGACCTACAACCCCAGCCACAGCACGGCCGCGCCGCTCGCGGCGACGACCAGGCCGGCGGCGACGTCGGCGTGACGGCCGATGCGGCCGGCGCCGATCAGGCCGACGCCGCGATGAACAGCGACCACCGCGGCCAGCATGACCGCGACCGTCAGCAGCCCGAAGACGCCGACGACGGCGGCGACGACCAGCCAGTCGCCGGCCACGCCGGGCACGACCATGAGCGGGATGAGCGGCTCGCACGGTCCCAGCACGAACACGATGAAGAGGGCCCAGGGCGTCACGTCCGCGCCGCCCGCGCCGGCCTCCGCCCCCGGGCGCGGGCCGTCCCGCCCGCGGAGACGACGCCAGACCGCCCAGGCCGCGTACGCCAGGCCGAAGCCGAGCAGCAGCGCCGCGGCCAGCTCCCCGCGCGCCGACTCCAGCCACAGCAGCGCGTCGGTCGCGATGCCCAGCCCGACGCCGACGGCGCCGATCGCGACGGACGACGCCACGTGCCCGGCGCCGCACACGGCAGTCACCAGCAGCGTGCGGGCAAGCGTCCAGCCGCGGGCGCGGCCCAGCGCCACGAACGGCAGGGAATGGTCCAGTCCAAGGAGCGCGTGGACGACCGCCAGCGAGGCGGTCGTTCCCAGCAGCAGCGTCGTGGCGTCGAACGTATCGGGCATCGGCGCAGGGCGCGTGCGGCGCGGGGCCGCACGCTACACTATCTTCGAGGTTGTTCTCCGGACGTACGGGCGACCGACCATTATGACGCCTCTCGACGTGAAGGTCACCCGGCTGCGCGCGCTGCTCGCCGATCTCGAGCGCGTCGTCGTCTGCTTCTCCGGCGGCGTCGACTCCACGTACCTGCTGGCCGAGGCGGTCGGTGCGCTCGGGGCGCGGGCCGTCGCGCTCACGGCCGTCTCCCCCAGCCTCGCACCCGAGGAAGGCGCCGCCGCGCAACGGCTGGCGCGCGCGCTCGGCGCGCGGCATCTGCTCGTCGAGACCTTCGAGCTCGACGACCCGCGCTACGCGGCGAACCCCGTCAACCGCTGCTACTTCTGCAAGACGGAGGTGTACGGCCGGGCCGTGGCCGAGGCCCGCAAGCTGGACGCGGCGCACGTCCTGGACGGATTCAACCGCGACGACCGCGCAGACTGGCGGCCGGGGCGGCAGGCCGCACGCGAGCTCGGCGTGCGGTCGCCGCTCGACGAGACCGGCTTCACCAAGACCGACATCCGGCAGGCCGCCCGGGGGCTGGATCTGCCGGTCTGGAACAAGCCGGCGCTGGCCTGCCTGTCGAGCCGTTTCCCCTACGGGACCCCGGTGACGCCGGAGGGCCTGACCCGGGTGGCCCGCTGCGAGCGGGTGCTGCGCGCACACGGCTTCGCCGTCTGCCGCGTCCGCCACTTCGGGCCGCGCGCGCGCATCGAGGTGGCGCCGGAGGAAGTGGCCAGGCTGCGCGACCCGGGGCTGCTGGCCGACGTCACCGCCCGCTTCCGGGCCGCCGGGTTCGACGAGATCGACGTCGACCCCGACGGGTACCGCCCGGGCGCGCTGAACGAGACCGCGTCTGCCGGCCGCGAGTCCCCGCGGTAGACGTCGCGGGCTCCTGCCGGCCTGGCGGCTTGCGTCAGAACACGCCTTCGCGAATGGTGCGGCTCGGCCCACCGCAGCCGGCCCTCCCGGAAGTCTCCCCCGTTCTACGGCGCAGACTCCCGGCCGGCGCTCCAGCCGTCGCCCCGTGCGACGATCGCCGCGGCGACGTCACGGGCAAGCCCGTGCGCCAGGCGCACGCTCGCCGCGGCGGACCCGTGCGCGAGCACCCGGTCGAGCCGTTCGCGGTCGAGGCCCGGCAGCACGCGGCTGCCGTCGGCGGCGCGGAAGCCCTCGCGCGATTCGGGGCTCGCAATCCAGATGCGGGCGCCGTCGCCGCGGCTCCACGTCCAGGCCTCGCGTACCCCCATGCGAAAGTACGGCGCGAGCTTGCCGCTCGACTTGACGCTGCGGTCGACCTCGGCCACGAGGGCCGGCACCGGGTGCCCGGCGCGGCTGTCGAGCCAGCCCTCCTGCTGCAGCGCCGCCTCCACCACCGCACGGCCGACGAACAGGCTCGCGTCCGGCTCGTAGGCGCCGTCGTCGCTCAGCAGCCGGGTCGCACCGGTGCTCAGCAGCTCTCCCGCGGCAGCCTGCTCCGCGTCCTCCAGAGCCTGCTCGATGCGGCCGAAGAGGGCCGCCAGGCGCGCCGCGCGCCACTCGTGCGAGAGGCCGGGCTCGGCAACGAACTCCGCCAGGCCCGTCGCCATGTCGTAGCGGCTCCGCGGCGCCTCGTCGTGATCCGTCAGGCGGTCGTAGAGGTCGCGCGGCATCGGCACGTCGACCCGCGCCGGCCGATCGGGACTCGAGAGGCTGACGGGCTGAAATGCGGCAGCGGACTGCGCCGGCGGCGGACTGGCTGTCATCCGGTCACCCCTTGCGGTGGACGGCTACCCGGCCGACACCTCGCGGAACATCTCCTCGACCGGCACGATCCGCACCCGCTCCGGGTTGAACGGCACCTCGTGGGAGACGATGGCCTCGTCCTCGGCGAGCACCTCGTCGCTCACGGTGGTGTTGTACGTGGGCGGCGACGGCTCGTTCGCCAGGAGCCGCTCGACGAGGTCCTCCGCATCGGTCGTCACGATCGCCACGGCCAGGTCGTCGTACTGCAGGTGGCGGCGGATCGCGCCGTTCACGTCCTCCAGGGTCAGTTGCGGCAGCCGCTGCTGGATCTCGTCGATGAGATAGCCGGCGTCGTAGAAACGCGCGTCCATCACGTACCCCAGACGGCGGCTCGCGGTCTGCACGTAGAGCCGCGAGTAGTTGATCAGGAACTCCCGCGTCGCCTCGAAGTCCGCGGCGCTCAGGCCGTCGTCGACCAGCACCTGCAGCTCGCGCAGCGCCTGGCGCAGGGCGAAGTGGGCGTTGTGGTGCGGCACCGGCCGGATCCAGATGCTGAAGAACTGCTGCCGGCGCGGGATGTTGGGCACCGGAAACCGCGAGCCCCCGGCCTGGATGAAATTCTCGATGTACGAGTAGTCGCCGTAGTTGAGGCCGCGCTCCCCGCGCATCTTGTTCATCAGCAGGCCGTTGAACGTGCGGTGCTCCCCGAAGTACGAGTTGGCCACGAGCAGGGCGTAGAAGTCGTCGTCGGCCCGCGTCAGGCCGAGCGGGAAACCGATGGAGATCGCCGTCGCGATCGCCTGCTTCTCGACCACCAGCGCCTCGACGCCGGCGAGCTCGCGCGGCGCCGGCAGGGTCGCCGGCTCCGAATCGCCCGCCGGCAGGCCCGCGCGGAGGTCGGCCTCGACCTGCTGCACGAAGCCGGGCGGGTAGCCCCCGGCGGCGCCGACGAGAAAATTGTCCCGCGTGTAGCGGCGGGCGTGGAAGTCGCGGACGTCGTCCAGCGTGATCGCGCCCAGCCCGAGCTCGGTGCCGAGCTCGGGCGACTCGTAGGGATGTCCGCGATACAGCAGCGCGTTGAGCGCCTGCTTGCCGAGCTCCTCGTCGTTGTTGCCGCGCAGCGTGGCGACGACGCCGTTCCGGAGCTGTTCCCGGTTCCGCTCGAAGTCCGCCTCGTCGAAGCGCGGCGACACGATGAGGTCGCGCACGATGCCGTAGAACGGCTCCAGGTAGTCGCGATGGACGCTGCCGACGATGGTCGTCAGCTCCTTGTCGTACTGCACGCCGATCGTCGCCGACCAGGGATACAGCGTCTGCGTCAGATCCTCGTAGGTCTGCGCGCGGGTGCCGCCCCGGCCGATCATCAACGCGGTCAGCGCGTTGAGGCCGTTCTTGCCGGCAGGGTCGTCGACCGAGCCGGCGCGAAAGGCGATCCGCAGGCTGACGAGCGGCGAGTCCGGCGCCGGCAGCCCGACGCTCGTCGCCGAGGACTCCTCGGACGGCGCCTCGGCGCAACCGGCCCCGGCCGCACAGAGCGCCGCGAGCACCGCGCCGCACAGCAACCTATTCGTCGGCTTCATCGGCGTCCCCTTCATCGACGTCCTCCTGCCGCAGCGTCACCACCGTCCGGTTCGTCGCGGGAAAGTACGTGGTGGCCACGTGCTGGATGTCGTCCGGCGTCACGGCGTCGTAGAGCCGGTACACCCGGTTGACCGTTTCCGGGTCGCCGGTCAATTGCAGGTAGTGGGCGAGGGTCTCCGCCACGTCGCCCGGGTTGTCCAGGCCCATCGCGAACCGGTACCGCATGTGCGACTTCGTGGCGGCCAGCACGGCCTCGTCGACGGTCTCCATCTTCAGCCGCTCGATGTCCGCGATGATGGCGTCGCGCACGTAGTCGACCCGTTCGGGATCGGTCACGCGGGCGATGATCGTGAACAGCGGCGCATCGCGATGGTCGACCGCGCCGCCGGCCAGCACGTCGACGACCTGCTCCTCGAGGTACAGCTTCCGGAACAGCGGCGCGGTCTCCGCGAACAGCAACTGCGACAGGACGTCGAGCGCCGGCATGTCGATGGTCTGGTCCGAGAACGCGGGCGCGTGATAGCCCAGCATGAGGAACGGCAACGTCGGATTGGGCCAGGTCACGCTGTCGCTGCGCTCGCGGGTCTGCGGCGGCTCGACGGGAATCTGCGGCTCGAAGTCCCCCGGCTGCCAGCCGCCGTAGTGCTGCTCGACGAGCCGCTCGAGCTCGCCGCTGTCGACGTCGCCCACGACCACGATGAAGCTGTTGTTCGGCCGGTAGTAGCGGTCGTAGAACTCCAGGCTGTAGTCGTA
>CBDAUL010000001.1:0-128561 GCA_965200475.1 Vicinamibacterales bacterium | reverse complement strand
AGGTCCCCAAGTCGGGCGTCCGAGCACCCGAGCAGATGCAATGCAGCAGTCGCCGCCTGATCCCCCAGGTTGCCGCCGTCGGCGACCAGTGGAGCGAGCGCGCTGAGAAGCGCGTGGAGGTCTGTTGTCGAGATGCGAGGCCGTGATTGCCCTTCCGGCCGCCATACCTGCCGGATCGGTAGCGCTTCGGTCTCCGCCGACGCCAGCGTTCTCAGCACGTGCCGGTGTCCAACCGACTGCGGAAGCGCGACGAGGCGGGCGTCGGAGGCGCCAAACCGAAGGACTTCGCGGATGCGTTCGGGGGGTGCCAGCGGGGCATTCTCGATCAGCGCTTGGCGCAGACAACGCAAGACGTAAGGCGTGACGCGCCGACGGCTCTCGTCGGATCGCGCGGCATTGAGTATCTCGCCAAGCAATGAGGCGAGTGCAGTGGATTGGAATGCCCGGGGCGAGAGCTTCGAGAACAGGGAGTCGAGTTCCTCTGGCGTCCAGTGAAGCGCTTCGCGCGCGAGGCAGGCATCCGGGTCGATGCACAAGAGGACGTCGCGGTCGCTGGCCCAGGCACGAACGCCGGCAAACAGCTTCTCCAGCCGTTCGGGAGCGTCTGCGACGATGCGTGGCAGTGGACGCAGGACGGTGCCTGTCGGAGCGAGGCGCCAGGTGGCCGTTTCTTCGGCCGTGAGCTCGCGCACAAACGCGTTGTCCCTGCAGACGCCAGCTCGATTGCGGACGAACCAGTCGCTCGCCGCCACTGCAGCGACGAGAGTCTCCATCTCGTGGGCCGTCACCATCCTGCTGTCCATGGCGTCGTTTAGCACCGCCGGAATGAGCGGGAGGACGACGGAATCACGAAGCTCGGCATTCCAGGCGCGATGCAACTCGTTGTCACTGGCCGGATCGCCGGTCGGTGCCGGCTGCCTGAGCCCGTCGATGCGACGACGGCCGCTGTCAAGGAAGAAATAGCCATGCAGCAGGAGACGGAACCGGCCGAGATCGCTGGCATCGCCGAAGCCGCGGGTTGCGGCGGGGCGTCGGAGTGGAAGCGTCGTGTTCTGCTGGTCCGAGATCGGTAGGAACACCGCCCATGAAATCGTCAGCTCGTTCGGCACGAGCCAGGGCTGCGCCGTCGCCCTCAGAAGCGTCGCGGCGCCGTGCGGTTCTCCTTTTTCGAGCTTCGGCTCGGCAGCGACGGTAACTACCTTCGGCCAATGGTCGCTGCGTTGTAGATCCGTCAGACGGTCGTTCGGACGCGTTGCCTCGCGGCCCACGAACGGTGCCGTTTCTTCTGCATGTTCCACGCCGGTGGTGATGGTGCCGCGGAGGGGCTGTGGTTCCCGACGCGACGACTGCGGTCCGCGCAGGCGGGTCTGATAGTCGGCGACACGAACGACGCAACGGGTCACCGGCCGCGGATCCTGCGTGTCCTGCTTCCGAATTTCGATCGACTTGAGATGCCGAAGCATCGTCAGCAGGACTTGCAGGTCTTCTGTGCGAGCCAGTTGGTCTAGCGTCGCAGGAATTGAGGGTCTGATGCTGGAAAACGCGACGCCGGGCGCCGGCTGCAGCCTGTCGCTACGGAACGGCAGCCAGAGCACGAGGCCACGAGCGCCGAAGTCCGACGCCGCGCGACGCAACAGTTCGACGTCGCGATCACTCAGCTCGTCCCATTGACTGGTGACGTTTTCCTGGACGTCGACGTTCAGGAACGGGTTCACGACCGTGCTGAAACACTCCTGCTCGTCCCCGTCGAACGCGTGGACGACGAAGGCGTCGCATAGATGAAAGACCGCCTTCTGGCCCAACCCGAACTTGCCAATAGCCTGGTGATCGGACGCCTTGACGCTCACGCCAAATGTCAGGATACCGCGCTCGTCTTTCTCACGGAATACGCCGTCGTTGACGACCAGCAGTCCCTGCCCGTGGAGAAGCGGGTTGTTGGCCTGGCTCCAGCCGCATCGGGCGTCGAGCCGGAAGCAACGTGCTTCTGCGTCATCGGCGTTTTGCAACAACTCCTTGAGAATCGGATAGCCGGGATCGTAACGATCGTGCAAAGTGCTCTTGATCTGATTGACGACCGAAAGTGGAGAGGGCGTGAATTCAGGCATGACAGCGCCAAGTTACGCCGTGGTCGCCGCAACCGGTCAGTCGCCGAGGTAGAGGGCGATGGCCGCGTCGAGGCGCTGCATGAACGGACCAGACGCAAGGCCGATGAAGTCGGCCAGCCGGGCCTTCGACACCTGACGGATTCCGGGCAGTACGGCGAACGCGGCCCTGCCGCGGACGTGGTCGGTCCTGATGCGCAGCGGCCAGATCTCATCCCCAACCGTGGAGAGAGGAACCACGACTACGCTGTCGAGGACCTCGTTGTGCGCGGTGCTGGAAACGACCAGGCCGGGCCGGGTCTTCCCGAACTCGGGCGGTGACGTGGCGCCCAGGTTGATCCAGAACAGCGAACCTCGCGTCATCACGCCTCCGGTTTTCGCGCAGGAGGGGCGGCGAGATCGACGCCATCCCACTCGGCCATCCACGCCTGTTCATCCGGGTGCGCGTCGAGGAAGGCCCTGAAAGCGGCGGCGGCGTCCCGCGCGCGCTGCCGTTCCAGGTCCTTCTGCAGCACCGATCGAACGTGCGCGGAGAGACTGCTGTCCGGCGGCTTGGCGGCTTCGAGGTTCTCGAGCAGTTCACCTTCCAGCTTGATGGTAGTCGCCTTCATGCGTGTGTTCTACCAAGTCTGCATGTTTGGGTCAACCCTTCAGCGGATCACCTGCATGTCGAGCCCCAGATCGAGGCTGGCCCACGCCCGGTCCGCGGTGACGACCCGGGCGCGCTCGCGGATGGCGAGAGCCAGACACGCGCGGTCGCCGAGTGACAGCCCGACGTACCGCGTTGCGGCGCGAAGCGAACCGGCGGCAAGGGCGAGCGACTCGTCGAACGGCCGGATGGTCAGGCCGAATCTGGACAGCTCCCAGCGAGCCTGTTCCGGGCTGGCGCCGCGGTCGATCAAGCGCGTGATCACCTCCGCCACGTTGACCGCCGACACGACCGCGCCACCCATCGCGCGCAGCGCAACGGCGGCGCCGTCCTCGCCGAAGGTGATCGCGAGCAGCGCCGAGCTGTCGAATACGACGCTCACTCCTCACCCCACATCGCCCGCCGCTCCGCCAGGAACTCGTCGACCTCGCTCACGCCCGGCCTGCGGTACGGCCGCATGCGTGCCTGGACCTGCTGTATGGAGACCGCCTGCGCCATGACGCGCAGTTCGCCGCCTTCAACGTGCACGACCACGTGACCGTCCTCGCCAAGCTGCATCGCCTGCCGCATCTCGGCGGGAATCAGCAGGCGGCCGTCGGGGGCCACTCGCAACGGCCGCGGGTCGACGTTCCCGGGCGCGTCCGGTGCGCGGCTCGCGACGCGGCCGTCGTAGTCCGCCTTCCAATGCGAGTACTGCGTGTTCGCGGTATTGGGGTTGCCCCCCTCCGCCATGTACCGCTCCCGGACTTCACGGCAGGTGGCGGCCCGGCGCTTCTCGAGGGTGATCGCGTCGGCCGTATCCCAGACCCGTCCACCCTTGGTGCCTGCCGCCGGACGCTTGCTGACCGTCGGTCTGCCCGCCTTCCCCGCCATCCCTTCCTGGTCCTCCGGAGTTCCCGGCGGCTTCAAATCGGACGGGGCTGCGCCGCGAACCCCATGTAGTATGCCAGTTAAAATGATATCGGCGTAAATTATTTTCCCGCTGCCTATCGAATTTATGACGCCCGGAAGTCCCGGCATACGCGCCGCGCGCGGGTGGGCCCGCGGCGAGCTACGACGCGCCCGCGCGCGCGGCGTCGAGGAACGCCGTGGCGGCGTGCGACATCTCGCCCGCGCGGCGGTACACCAGGCGCACCTGGCGCGGGAGCCGGAGCTGCGGCACCTTGACGGCGGCGAGCTGGCCGCGGGCGATCTCGGCGCGGGCGCAGCGCTGCGGCAGCAGGGCCACGCCCAGGCCCATCTCGACGGCGCGCTTGATCCCGTCGAGGCTGGGCAGGCCGATCTGGATGTTGATCGATGTATGCCGCTGCTCGTAGAGGCGCAGCACCCGCTCGCGCGCCGGCGAGGCTTCGTTGTGGGCAATGACGGTCTGGCGGCCGAACTCCTCCATCGTGATCCGCGGTCGGCCGGCGAGGGGATGCGCCGGGCTGATCAGCATGACGAGCTCGTCCTCGCCGAGCACGAGGGTCTGCAGCCCCCGCTCGCGCGGGGGAAAGGTGAGCACGCCGAAGTCCAGCGAGCGGCTGAGCACCTCGCGCGCCATCTGCCGCGCCGGCACGCGGCGCACCTCGACCTGCGCGTGCGGGTGGGCCCGGCGGAACTGCTCGATGACCGGCAGCAGCACGTGCACCGCCCCCTCGTTGGCCCCGATCAGGACGCGCCCGCGCCGCAGATCCTGCAGCTCGCGCACGGCGCCTTCCGCCTCGTCCTTGAGCCGCGTCAGGCGCTGGGCGTAGTCGAGCAGGATCTCCCCGGCCTCCGTCAGCCGGCCGTCCTTCGACGAGCGGTCGAACAGGCGTTCGTCCAGCTCTTCCTCGAGCCGCTTGATGGCCTGGCTCACCGCCGGCTGCGTGCGGTGCAGCCGCGTCGCGGCGCGCGAGAAGCTGCGCTCGGTAGCGACGGCCAGGAAGACCTGGAGCTCGGCGAGATCCACGGCCGAGTATTATAATTGTAATTTATTCAATGGTAAGGTCTATAACCTTGACTTAGGAAGCGCCGGTGCGCGTTAATGAATAGAGAGCATTGCAATCGGGAGGTCCTGTGGCGAACGAGCGGCTGATTATCTTCGATACGACCCTGCGCGACGGCGAGCAGTCGCCGGGGTTTTCGATGAACACGGACGAGAAGCTGACCCTGGCGAGGCAGTTGGCGGCGCTGGGCGTCGATATCATCGAGGCGGGCTTTCCGATTGCGTCGGACGACGACGCGCACGCCGTGAAGCTGGTGGCCGGCGAGATCCGGGGGCCCGTCGTGGCGGCGCTGGCGCGTTGCAACCCGGCCGACATCGAGCGCGCCGGCGAGTCGCTGAAGCCGGCGGAGCGGGCGCGGATCCACACGTTCATCGCGACGTCGGACCTGCACCTGGAGCGGAAGCTGCGCATCACGCGCGAGCAGTGCCTGGCCGCCCTCACGGCCGGCGTGAAGCTGGCCCGCGGCTACACGGACGACGTCGAGTTCTCGGCCGAGGACGCGACGCGGACCGACATGGACTTCCTGTGCCAGGTCGTCGAGACGGCGATCGATGCCGGCGCGACCACGGTCAATCTGCCCGATACGGTCGGCTATTGCACGCCGGAGGAGATCGGCGAGTTCTTCGGCGCGGTGCGCGCCCGGGTGCCGAACGCCGACCGGGCCGTGTTCAGCGCGCACTGCCACGACGACCTCGGCCTCGCCGTCGCCAACTCGCTGGCGGCCGTGCAGGCCGGCGTCCGCCAGGTCGAGTGCACCATCAACGGCATCGGCGAGCGCGCGGGCAACGCGTCGCTCGAGGAGCTGGTGATGGCGACGCGGGTGCGCCGCGACCGGCTGCCCTACGAGACCACGGTGCGCACCGGGGAGCTCTTCCGGACGAGCCAACTGCTGACGACGCTGACGCATGAGCCGGTCCAGGCCAACAAGGCCATCGTCGGCCGCAACGCGTTCGCGCACGAGGCCGGCATCCACCAGGACGGCGTCATCAAGGATCGCCGCACCTACGAGATCATGCGGCCGGAGGACATCGGCGTCGAGTCGACGCTGGTGCTCGGCAAGCACTCGGGGCGGCACGCCGTCAAGCGCCGCTGCGAGCAGTTGGGCCTCGAGCTCAGCCGCTACGAGCTCGATCGCGTGTACCGCGCCGTGATCGAGCTCGCCGACCGCCAGAAGCAGATCGACGACGACGACGTCGCCGCCATCGTGGCGCGCATCCGCACCGAGCAGAACGCGGCGGCTCCGGCCCGGCCGGAGGCCGCCGCGCCGACGGCGTAGGCGATGCGTGCGACGATAGCCCTGCTGCCGGGCGACGGCATCGGGCCGGAAGTCACCGCTGCGGCGGCGCGCGTCCTCGAGGTGGTCGCCCGCCGCTTCGACCACGACCTCACGCTGACGCGGCACCCCATCGGCGGCACCGCCCTCCGCGCCGGCGACCCCCCGCTGCCCGACGCCACGCGGGCCGCCTGCGCGGCGGCCGACGCCGTGCTGCTCGGCGCCGTCGGCGACCCGGAGTTCGACCATGGCCCCAGCGCGGGCCGTCCGGAGACCGGCCTGCTGCAACTGCGGAAGGAGCTGGCGGTCTTCGCCAACCTGCGGCCGGCCCGGATGTGGCCCGGACTCGAGGACGGCGGCTCGCTCAAACCCGACCGGGTGCGCGGCCTGGACATGCTGATCGTGCGCGAGCTGACGGGCGGGCTCTACTACGGCGAGCCGCGCGGCCGGACCGACGACGGCCAGGCGGCGTTCAACACCATGCGCTACGCGCGCCCCGAGATCGAGCGCATCGCGGTCGTGGCGTTCGAGAGCGCCCGGCAGCGGCGGGGTCTGGTCACCTCGGTCGACAAGGCCAACGTGCTCGACACCTCGCGGCTGTGGCGCGAGGTCGTGACCGAGGTGGGCGCACGCTATCCGGACGTGCGGCTCGAGCATCAGTATGTCGATTCGTGCGCGCTGCTCATGGTGACGGACCCGCAGAAGTTCGACGTCGTGGTCGCGGGCAACCTGTTCGGCGACATCCTCTCCGACGAGGCCGGCGGCCTCGTCGGGTCTCTCGGCCTGCTGCCGTCGGCCAGCGTGGGCGGCCGCGGCGGCCTGTTCGAGCCGGTGCACGGATCGGCCCCCGACATCGCGGGCCGCGACATCGCGAACCCGGTGGCGGCGATCGCCTCGGCGGCCATGCTGCTGCGGCACGCGCTGGGCGCCGACGAGGAGGCTGGCGTCATCGAGCGGGCGATCGGCGATACCCTCGCCGCCGGGCTGCGCACCGCGGACCTGCTTGCCGGCGCGTCGGGCGCTGCCGTATCCTGCACCGGAATGACCGACGCCGTGGTGGCGCGGCTGGAACAGGCTTGATCGCGGCGCGGGCAGCGTGCGTGAGCGACAACGTGCGACCGTGGGTACGGGGTGCACTGATGCTCCTGCTCGCGGTAGCGGCGCGGCCCGCGCTCGGCCAGCCGGCCTTGCGGCCGGGCACGGTAGCCGTCGCCCCCTTCGTCAACCTCTCCGGCCGCCCTGCCGACGCGTGGCTCGGCGCCGGCATCGCCGAGACGGTCGGCATCGATCTGGAGCAGCTCTCCCGGCTCACGGTCGTGAGTCGCGACGCCTCCAACCACCCGTTCCGGGGGCCTGACGCGGTCTCCGGCGGGCCGTCGGGACTGGTCGAAGCGCGCGAGCGGGGCGTTGCCTGGCTGGTAACCGGCGACTTCGCGCGGCTCGGACCCGAGATCCGGATCACGGCGCGCATCGTCAGCGTGGCGACCGGCGAGGCTCGCCACACCGTCCGGGTCGACGGTGCGCTCGACGACCTCTTCGACCTGCAGGATCGCGTGGCCGCGGCGCTGCGGGACGGATTCTCCGCCATCGCCGCCGCGCTTCCCGCGGGACGGCCTCTGGAGGCAACCGATCCGCCCGCGCCGGCCGCCCGCGCGCCCGCCGCCGCTCCCGCGCCGGCCGCCACTGACGGCAACGGCAACGGCGACGGGCTGCTCGGGCCGGCGACGCGCCGCCGCCTCGGGGGCGTGTTCGGGGCGGGATCGGCTCCGCCGGAGACGGCCGTCGCCGGGATCGCGGCGCCGGCCGACGCGCCTTCCGCGCCGGAGCCCTTTCCGGACGACGCACCCGAGGCGTTTCTGCCGGGGTCGTTCCCGCCGCCGCTCCCGCCGGAGCCGTTCCTGCCCACCGCGGCGGTGGACGGCGTCCAGGGCGGCATCGCCCTGGGCGACGACGAGCCCCGGTTCGGTGTCGCCGCGGGCGCCGGCATCCTGACCGGCCGGCCCATGGTGCGGCCGCCGCGCGCGTCCGCGCCGCCCACCATCGACGGCCGGCTCGACGACGCGGCCTGGGCGCGCGCGGCGCACATCACCGACCTGGTGCAACTGGCGCCGCGCGCGGGCGAGCCCGCCAGCGAAACCTCGGACATCTACATCACGTACGACAGCGCCAACATCTACGTCGCCTTCCACGCGCACTTCGCGGACCCGCAGATGATGCGCGCGCAGCGCAAGGACCGGGACGTGCGGACCGGCGACGACGTCTTCTGGGTGTACTTCGACCCGTTCCTCGATCAGCAGCGCGCCTACTCGTTCGCCGTCAACGCCTACGGCGTGCAGATGGACACGATCGTGAGCCAGGGCGGCGGCGGCGGATTCGGCCGCGGCCGGGGCGGCGGCGGCCCGGGCCTCAGGCTGCCGTTCGGCGACGCTTCCTGGGACACGCTGTTCGACAGCGCCGGCCGCATCGTGGCGGACGGCTTCACCGCGGAGATGGCCATCCCGCTCAAGAGCCTGCGCTATCCGCAACGTGCCGGGAACGCGCCGCACCGTTGGGGTTTCCAGATCGCCCGGCGCATCCGCGCCAGGAACGAGACGGCGGTCTGGGCGCCCGTCGCCCGCGAGGTGAGCGGCTTCCTCCCGCAGATGGGGGTGCTGGAGGGGATGACCGGTCTGTCGACCAGCCGCAACATCGAGGTGCTGCCGACCTTCACCGCGGTGCAGCTCGGCGCGCTGGACGCCGCTGGCCGCTTCGACAACGGCGAGGCGCGGCCGGAGGGCGGCGTCAACTTCAAGTACGGGGTCACGTCGAACCTGACCGCCGACGTCACGTACAACCCCGACTTCTCGCAGATCGAGTCGGACCGGCCGCAGATCGAGCAGAACCAGCGCTTCGCCCTGTTCTATCCCGAGCTGCGGCCCTTCTTCCTCGAGGGCGCCGAGATCTTCAACATCCGGGCGCCGGCGCAGATTGTGCATACCCGCACGATCGTGGACCCGCGCTACGGCGCGAAGCTGACCGGCAAGACGGGCAACACGACCGTCGGCGTGATGTACGCCAACGACGAGGCGCCGGGCAACGCCGACGATGCCGGCGCGGCGGCGATGGGCCAGTCGGCGCAGACGTTCGTGGGGCGCATGCGCTACGACCTGTACTCGGAATCGTTCGTCGGCGCGACCTACACCGACCGCCAGTTCCTCGACAGCTACAGCCGCGTGGCCGGCCTCGACAGCCGCTTCCGCCTCGGCGACACCCACGAGCTGGGCATGCTCGCCTTCGGCACGCGGCATCGCGACCTCGACGGCCTGGAGACCTCGGGGCACATGCTGAACGCGAACATCCGCAAGACGGGGCGGAACTTCAGCTACCTGCTGGCCTGGTACTCCCTGTCGCCCGACTTCAAGACCGACGTCGGCTTCGTGAGGCGCACCGACCAGCGCTTCACGTTCAGCGAGGTCGCCTACCGCTGGTGGCCGGAGAGCTGGATCATCAGTTGGGGGCCGCGGGTGCGCTACACGCGCAGCTACAACTTCGACGGCATCCTCGAGGACGAGCAGGCGAGCGCGGGGTTCAACGTCGCCTTCGACAACAGCGTCAACGTGAACGCGGACATCAACCGCGACATGGAGCGCTTCGGCGGCATCGACTTCTTCAAGAGGCGCTATCGGTTCTTCGGGGTGATGAGCCAGATGCGCCAGGTCTCCTTCGGCGTGGGGGGCAGCGGCGGCGACCAGATCTTCTACGACGAGGAGCGTCCGTACCTCGGCCGCGACACCGGCTGGAACGTCTTCCTCAACCTGCGCCCGGTGCCGCGGCTGGAGTCGCGCATCAACGTCGACACCAACCGCTTCATCGACGTGGGCAGCAACGACCTGCTGGTGTTCGACGTCAACATCTTCCGGACCCTCACCACGTTCCAGTTCACCGACCGCTTCCTGTTCCGGAACATCAGCGAGTACAACAGCTTCGACCAGAGGCTGAGCCTCAACTTCCTGCTCACCTACCGCGTCAACGCGGGCACCGCCTTCTACGTCGGATACGACGACCGTTATCAGCAGGCCGACCACATCGTCCGCGACCTCGACGGCAACGGCATCGACGACCGCTTCTTCCACTCGACCGCGCTGCGGCGCACGAACCGCGCCTTCTTCACGAAGCTGCAGTACCTCTTCCGCTACTGACATCAGACGGGGCTTCGCCCCGCGCCGCTTCCGCCGAGGCGCGCCGTGCGCGCCTTGCGGCCGGTTGACAATCGGTTCTGCGCTGGATACCGTTCGGAAAACTGCATGCACCCGGGTCGGCTGCAAGGCCGGTCCGCCCAGGCGGAGGCAAGATCCGCCGCATGTTCCTGCTCGGCGCCGTGCGGACCGCAAGGGGGTGCGTCGTGCCAGTTGCCAGGTTCCTGTCCGCTCTCGCCTGGGTTGCCGTCGCTTCGGCGGGGCTGGCGGCCGTTCAGGAGACGTCGGGTCGCCTGCGCGAGCCGCGTGGCATGCTGCTGCCTGAGGCGGCGAGAGCGCCACGCCTCGCCGCCCGCCTGCCGGCGGCGCAGCGGGCGGCGGGTGTCGCGGCGCCGGCCCGGGCGCCGCAGCGCGTATTCCTCGATCGCTACTGCACCCGCTGTCATGGCGGGCGGCGGCAGGTTGCCGGCCTGGCCCTCGACCGCGTCGATTTGGACGACGTCGGCTCGAACGCGGGGCTCTGGGAGCGGGTGGTCCGGAAGCTCCGCGTCGGCGTCATGCCCCCGTTCGGTCAACCGCGCCCCGACGCGGCCGCCCGCGATACCTTCGTGTCCTGGGCCGAGGGCGCCCTGGATCGTGCGGCGGCGGCAGCACCGAACGTGAGCCGGCCGTTCATCCACCGGCTCAACCGGATCGAGTACACCAACGCCGTTCGCGACCTGCTTGCCCTGGAGATCGACGGCCGCTCGCTGCTTCCGGCGGACGAGTCGGCCCACGGGTTCGACAACATCGCGGATGTCCTCACGGTGGGGCCGGCCCTGCTGGAGCGCTACCTCCTGGCCGCAAACGAAGTCAGCCGTCTCGCCATTGGCGCCGCCGGCAATCGCGGCGACAGAACCTACGACATACCGTTGGCGCTGTCGCAGGATGGCCGCATGAGCGAGGACCTGCCGTTCGGAACCCGCGGGGGCGTCTCGATTCGCCACCATTTCCCCCTGGCCGGCACATACGTCATCAGCGCCGGCCTCCGGAGGCAGGTGATCGGCCTCGGCGGGGATATCCGCGGTCTCGACCCGAACGAGCAGATCGACTTCTTTCTCGACGGCGTCCGGGTCCAGTCGTTCGACCTTGCGGACGAGCGGTTCAAGCTCAGGCGCACCCGGCGCCGAGGCGTCACCGGCAGCCTTGAGGGCACGGACGACAGGGATGCCCTGCTGCGGGTCCGAATCCCTGTCTCGGCCGGCACGCACCAGGTAGGCGTCGCGTTCGCTCCCGCCAGCAACTGGTACGTGGAAGGTGTGGGACCCTCACGGCTGCCTCTGGCCAGCTACAGCTACAACACGGGCATCGACACCAGCGTCGAGCACGGTCGGATCAGGTCCGGGATTGCCCGGCTGCGCATCGCCGGCCCCTTCGCCGCCAACCCGCGGGCGGACAGCCCGAGCCGCCGCCAGGTCTTCGTCTGTTACCCGCCCGACGAAGCAGGGGAGGGACCCTGCGCCCGGGAGATTCTCTCCGGCCTCGCCCGCCGCGCCTATCGCCGCGCCCTCGGTGACGGGGATCTCGACGAGCTGATGTCCTTCTACCGCGCTGGCCGCGCCGACGGGGACTTCGAATCGGGTGTGCGCCGCGGCCTCGAGCGCATCCTGAGCGATATCGAGTTCCTCTACCGCATCGAGCGGACGCCGCGGGACGCCGTAGCCGGAGAGGTCTATCGCATCAGCGACATGGAGCTCGCGTCGCGGCTGTCCTTCCTGCTCTGGAGCAGCATTCCCGACGACCGCCTCCTCGATCTGGCGGACGTGGGGAAGCTGCACGACCCGACGGTCCTGGAGCAGGAAGTGCGGCGGATGCTCGCGGATCCACGCTCGGAGGCGTTCGCGACAAACTTCTTCGGCCAGTGGCTCAACACCCGCAACCTGGAAGCAGCCGTGCCGGACGTGAACGTGTTTCCCGAGTTCGACGAGAATCTGCGCGCCGCCTTCCGGCAAGAGACCGAGCTGTTCCTCGAGAGTCAACTGCGCGAGGACCGCAGCGCCCTGGAGCTCCTGAGCGCCGACTACACGTTCGTCAACGAGAGGTTGGCTCGACACTACGGCATCGCCGGCGTGAGCGGCAGCCACTTCCGGCGCATCGAGCCGGGCGACGAGCGCCGCCGCGGCCTGCTGGGCCAGGGCAGCGTGCTGACGATCACTTCGTATGCGCACCGTACGTCGCCCGTGCTGCGCGGCAAGTGGGTGCTCGAGAACCTGCTCGGGGTGCCGCCGCCGGCGCCGCCGCCCGACGTGCCGCCGTTTCCCGAAGCCGACGAGGCGAGCGAACCTCGCTCGATCCGGGAGCGCCTGGAACGGCATCGGCAGAACGCGGTGTGTGCAAGTTGCCACGCGCAGGTGGACCCGCTGGGATTCGCCCTCGAGCACTTCGACGGGATTGGCGGCTGGCGCGATACCGAGGCCGGCCGGCCCGTGGACGCGTCGGGAGACTTCCTCGGCCAGGCCAGGTTCGACGGGCCGGCGGGCCTGCGGCGGTTGCTGCTGCAGCACCGTGAGGAATTCGTTCGCACGTTGACCGAGAAGCTCCTGACGTACGCCCTCGGCCGGGGCGTGGAGCATTCCGACATGCCGGTTGTGCGCAGCATCGTTCATGACGCCGCGCCGACGGGATACCGCTGGTCGTCGCTGATCCTGGGCGTTGTCGACAGCCCGTCCTTTCAGTTGAGGAGGTTCGAGCCATGATCGTCACCAAGAAGTGCCTGCCACGTCGGACGATGCTGCGTGGCCTCGGCACCGCGCTGGCGCTCCCTCTGCTGGACGGGATGGTGCCCGCGTTCGCCGCGCTCCGCCGCACGGCGGCCAGGCCGGTGCGTCGCTTCGGCGTGGTGTACAGCGGTCACGGGGCCAACATGGCGCGGTGGACCCCGGCCGCCGCGGGTGCGCTCGACCTCTCGCCCACGCTGCAAGGGCTGGCGCCGTTTCGGGATCGGCTGCTCGTGATAACCGGACTCGGATCGAAGCCGGGCGCCGGTGTTCACGCCCAGATTCAGGCAGCCTATCTGACGGGGGTGAGTCCAAAGCGCACCGACGGCGCCGATGTCGCCGCCGGCGTCTCCATCGATCAGATCGCCGCCCGGGAGATCGGCGCCGAGACGCAACTGCCTTCCCTGCAGCTCTCGGTCGAACCGGTCGATTTCACCTCGGGCGCAACCTGCGCGGTCGGATTCAGTTGCATCTACAACAACACGCTCTCGTGGCGTACGCCGACGACCCCGGTGCCCATGGAGAACAATCCACGAGCACTCTTCCGGCGTCTGTTCGGCGCCGCCGACAGCACCGAGCCGGCGGCCCGCCTGGCCGACATTCGCACCGACCGCAGCATCCTCGACTCCGTCACCGACAAGGTGTCGGACTTGCAGCGGACGCTCGGGACGAGTGATCGAACGCGATTGGACGGCTTTCTGGAGTCCATACGCGACGTCGAGCGGCGGCTCCGGATTGCCGAGCGCCAGGCGTACCGGGAGGTGCCGGTTGTCGACCGTCCTGCCGGCGTGCCCGCCACGTTGCGCGAGTACACGGCGCTCATGTTCGATCTGCTCGCGCTCGCCTATCAGACAGACCTGACGCGCATCGGCACGTACCTGCTCATTCGCGAGAACAGCATCCGCGCGGCCCCGGAGATCGGCGTGCCCGAGCCGTACCATCCGTTGACCCATTCCGGCGCTCCGGACTGGGAGGAGAAGCACGCGAAGCTCAACGTGTACCACCTGGAGCTGTTTCGCCACTTCCTCGAGAAGCTGGCGTCGACGCCGGACGGCGATGGCTCGCTGCTCGATCACACGCTGCTGCTCTACGGATCCGGCATGAGCAGACCGGACGTTCACTCGCCGTACAACCTGCCCACGCTGCTGGCGGGAGGGAAGATGTTCTTCAAGGGCGGCCGTCACCTGCGAGTCCCCGACGAGACGCCGCTGACGAATCTCCAACTGACTCTGCTGGATCGCATGGGGATCCACCTGGATCGTCTTGGCGACAGCACGGGCGAGTTGAAACTCCTGTCGGACGTCTGATGTGGAGAGGACGGAGGGGGAAGCAGCCATGCGAGTTTCCGGGAAACGGCGAATGCTGGCTCTTGTCGCTCTGGCAGCAGGCCACTTGCTGGCGCTCGATCTGGTGGCGGCAAGCGGCGATCTGCGGCTCGTGGACGCGGCCAGGCAGCAGGATGCGGCCCGGGTGGGCACTCTGCTGACCGAGGGCGTCGACGTGAATACCGCGCAACCGGATGGTGCAACTGCGCTCCACTGGGCCGCCCATTGGATTGGGACGACCTGGAGACCGCGGCGCGGCTGATTGTCGGTGGCGCCGACGTGAACGCTGCCAATGATTACGGGATAACGCCACTGTGGTTGGCGTCCTTGAACGGAAGCCGCGTGATGCTCGAGACGCTGCTCGCCGGGGGAGCGAATCCGAACGCCAGAACGCCGAGCGGAGAGACGCCGCTCATGACAGCCGCCCGGACGGGAGCAGTCTCCGCTGTACGGGCGCTTCTGGTGGGCGGCGCGAACGTCGACGCGAGGGAAACGATCCGGGGCCAGACGGCGCTGATGTGGGCCCTGGCCGAAGGGCACGTCGACGTCGCGCGGGTGATGGTCGAGCACGGCGCGGACGTCCACGCGCGGACGTTCTCGAGACGGGGCGCTCCCATGCTGCTCGAGCGCGGCGAGCCTCGCCGCGAGGGCGGTTCGCGTCCTCTGCTGTTTGCGGCTCGTCGAGGCGACGTCGCCGCCGCGCGCCTCCTGCTGAGTCACGGGGCTGACGTCAACGCGACGGCGATCGATGGCACGAGCCCCGTGCTGGTGGCTGCCATGCGAGGCCATGTCCAGTTCGCGAAGCTCCTGCTGGAGGCAGGCGCCGACCCGGACGCGTTCGGTCTCGGCTTCACCGCGCTGCACTGGGCAGCCGGGCGCTGGGAAACCACCTTCACGCAGGACTACCCCGTGGAGTCCGGCGAGTGGAGCGTGCTGGGAGGCGTGCCGTCGGAGTCCGATCGCGTGGCGCTGGTGACCGCGCTGCTCGAGCACGGCGCCGATCCGAACGCGCGTCTTGCGAGGCGCCCACCCCGCTTCGGGAGCGCGATTGGCGGGGCGTCGCGAGCCGACATCCGGGGCGCGACGCCGCTTCATCTGGCGGCGGGCGCAGGTGACGTCGACGTCATGCGCGTCCTGCTTCGTCACGGGGCCGATCCGACCCTGCGCACCGACAGCGAGGCCACCCCGCTCATGGCTGCTGCCGGCAGCATGCTGCTCCTGCCGACGGGCCAGAGCGTCGGCTTCAGGCGGCCGGAGAGTCGCCACCTGGATGCCGCGGCGCTCTGTCTCGAGCTGGGCCTCGACATCGACGCGAGCGACGCGGCAGGCAACACGGCGCTGCACGTGGCGACAAGCAAGTCCTTCGACGCGATGATTGCGCTGCTCGTCGACCACGGGGCCTCCGTGAGCGCGAGGAATGCGCTTGGCGATACGGCCCTGGGCACGGCGTTTCGCCAGCGCGGCATCGTGCGCGTGGTCAGCCAGAGCACCGTCGATCTGCTGAGGAGGCTTGGCGTCCCCGAGTGACCGGAAGGACCCGCTTCGCTCGGACCTTGCCGGGCTGCGGCCGCCGGTGTCCGGTTGTGAAGTCGGAGTAACATTTGGGGGTTGGGTGCTCATGCGGTGTCCCGTCGGGGTCTGGCCGTGGCCGCGGCCGGCACGATCTGCCTGCTCAGCGTCGGCGTCGCCGCTTCCGCTCAAGGCCAGTCGCCCGGGCAGGACGGCGCGGGCGCGTCCGCCGACGCGGCGCCCCTCCGGCCGCGCACGGTGGCGGTGGCGCCGTTCGCGAACCTCTCGGGCGACCCGGCCGACGCCTGGATCGGCGCCGGCCTCGTCGAGACCGTCACGATCGACCTCGAGCGGCTGGCGTCGCTCACGGTGGTCACCCGCGCGCCGTTTGCGGACGCGCCGCTGAACGGCGCGGGCAACGGCGACCCGGGCGATGCGGCCGCGCTGGCCGTGGCGGACCGGCTGGGCGCGGCGTGGATGGTGACGGGCGGCTACGAGCGGCGCGGGCCGCAGTTGCGGATCACGGCCCGCATCGTGCGCGTGGCGACGGGCGCAGCGCGCCGGACCGTCCAGGTAGACGGCGATCTCGGCGAGCTGTTCGAGCTGCAGGACGAGGTCGGGGCGGAGCTGCGCGCCGGTTTCGGCGAGCTGGTCGGGACGCGCGTCGCGGAGCGCCGCGGCGGCGGGGTGGGCGGTCTCTCGTTCGGTCCCGCGCGCACGCCGCCGCCCGACGCGGCGCCCACGCCGGCCAGGCGCGGCGGGGGCGTGCTCGGTGCCGGCGCGACCGGGCGGGCGGCGCTGCCCGACGTCGTCGCGCCGCCCGCCAGCCTCCCGCGCGCCGCGGAGCCGCCCCCGGCGGCCACACCGGTCCCGGCGGCCCCGGTCGTACCGCGCCGCCCGGACGGACTGACCGCCGCCGGCGTCCTGGGCGACTCCGTGGTCGAGGACGACCTGCTGCCGCGGTTCGGCGTCGCGACCGGCGCGGGCGCGCTGACCGGCCGCCCGTCCGTGCGGCCGCCGCGCACGCGGGTGGCGCCGAACATCGACGGGCGGCTGGACGACGCGGTGTGGGCCGCCGCCGCGCGCATCACCGACTTCGTGCAGCTCTCGCCGCTCGACGGCGCGCCCGCAACCGAGGCGTCCGAGGCCTACATCGCGTACGACAGCACCAACATCTACCTCGCCTTCCGCGCCCGCTACACGGAGCCGGGCATGCTCCGCGCGAACCTGTCGGATCGCGACGAGGCGCCCGGGGACGACGCCTTCGTCGTCTACTTCGATCCGTTTCTCGACCAGCAGCGGGCGTACGTGTTCTCGGTGAACGGCTACGGCGTGCAGAGCGACGCCATCCTGGGCTCGCGCGAGGGCGGCGGCGGCGGCTTCGGCGGCGGCGGCGTCTTCGGCAACCGGCGCCGCGAGCCGCGCGGGTTCTTCGGCCCGCCCCGGGGCGATCGGTCCTGGGACACGCTCTTCGTCACGGCCGGGCAGGTGGTTGCGGACGGATTCACGGCCGAGATGGCCATTCCCTTCAAGAGCCTGCGCTACCCGCAGCGCGCGGGCAACGCGGCGCACCGCTGGGGGTTCCAGATCGCGCGCCGCCTCCGCGGCAAGAACGAGACGCAGGTGTGGGCGCCCGTGTCGCGCAACGTCGCGGGCTTCCTGCCGCAGATGGGCGTGCTGGACAGCCCGAGGTAGAAGTCGGTTCGCCGAGCCCTGCTGTTCAGGCCGCTTGGCGATGAGTAATTGAGCCGACGGGCGCCGGCGGTGTCCATTTGAGGCCCCAGGGACGCGTCAGACGCCCCCAGTGGTCGATCAGGCGGTCGATCAGGCGGAAAATCGCCGAAAAAGCCCGCCCCTGCAGGCTCCGGGGCGTACCGATGCCGGTCTGGCGCCGCAGGAGCATCCCGATGTTGCAGGCAGCCGCCTGGATCAGCACCCGCTTGCGGACATTCTCGTGACCGCGCACAAACACCCGACGCATGCCCCCCGTCTCATACATGTGCGCGAAAGTACGCTCCACCATCTCGCCCCGGCAGCGTTGCAGGCGACGACCCCGCCGCCCGTGCACACGCCGCCGGTTCGCATACAACGCCTGCTGCGCAGCACGCTTCGCCGGCGGCGTCTCTCCCGTCTTCTTGTCCTGCCAGACGCGCCGGCCGCGCTCGGGCTCCGATACGTAGCTCCGAACCCCGACCTCGCCGAGAGCCACCAGCGTCTCGTCGCTGTGATACCCCTTGTCAGCGACCAGCTCTTCGACCCCTCGACCGTCCGGCTGCACCAACTCCACCTGCTCGGCCGCCGCGGTCAGCGTCTCCGGCAGCGTGGCCGTATCGCCGTCCGATGCATCCTGCACCGTCACCGACACGATGGCCCCCGTCTCCATGTCGACCCCGTGCTCGACCTTGTGAGCCAAGTGCGTCCGGCCGTCCTTCATCTTCGCGATCTTCGCGTCCGGGTCCTGCGGCGATTGCCAGTCCTTGTTCGACGTCTTCTTGTTCTTGCGAGACCGGTCGAACCGAGCCAGATCCGCCCGCGTCGGGGTCTCCACCCCAGACGCCTCCGCCAAGCGCCGAAGGAACGCTTCGTAGCTTTCTCCCGTGTCCCGCCGCTCGATGCTCCGCATCGCCGCGTTCGCTTCCAGCGTCGTCGCATCGACGCCCACCGTCTTCCCCTTGACCAGACCCGCCGCCGACAACTGCTCGAGAACCCACGTGAATACCGCCTCGTGCGTCTCGTCGTCGATCAGACGACGCGTCCGCGACAGCGTCGAGTGGTCCGGCGCCGCCTCGGTCACATCCAGGTCCAGGAACGACCGCAGGCTCAGAGAGTCGGCCACCCGCCACGCAATCCCACGCTCCGAAGACAGACCCTCGAAGTAGCCGATGAACAGCATCCGGAAATACCGCCCAGGACGCAGGCTCGGCCGCCCCATCCGCGTCGCGTAGAACACCGCGCACAGCCCCTCGACGAACGCGTCGAACCCGGCCTCGTCCAGAACCCGGTTCAGACGCTCGAAGAACGGATGCCCCGCGTTCGTCGGCAAATCCGCCGTCGTCACCCACAGCGGCGCCCCTGGTCGCGCGGCCGGTTTCTTGCCCATCGCCATAGCTGTTCAGTCTACGGGCTCGATCGCGCCCAGGCCAGGCCCGTTCCCCGACTTTCACCACGGGCTGTGGTGGAGGGCATGACGCGGCTCTCGACCAGCCGCAACATCGAGATCCTGCCGACGTTCACCGCGCTGCGGTTCGGCGGGCTCGAGGCGGACGGCAGCTTCAGCGACCGCGACGTGGAGCCGGAGGGCGGGGTCAACTTCAAGTACGGCGTGACCTCGAACCTGACGGCCGACGTCACCTTCAACCCCGACTTCTCGCAGATCGAGTCGGACCGGCCGCAGATCGAGGTGAATCAGCGGTTCGCGCTGTTCTACCCGGAGCTGCGGCCGTTCTTCCTCGAGGGGGCCGAGATCTTCCAGTTCCAGAGCCCGTTCGATCCGGTCACCCTGGTGCACACGCGCACCATCGTCGACCCGCGCTACGGCGCGAAGCTGACCGGCAAGGCCGGCAACACGACCATCGGCGTCCTGTACGCCGACGACGAGGCGGCGGCCGACGTCGAGGACGCGGGCGCCGGCGGGCTGGGGCATTCCTCGCAGACGTTCATCGGGCGGGTGCGCTACGACCTGTACGCCGAGTCGCACGTCGGCGCGATCTTCTCCGAGCGCCAGTTCCTCGACGGCTACAACCGGGTCGCGGGGCTCGACGGCAACTTCCGCCTCGGGGACACGCACACGCTGGGCCTCCGCGCGGTCGGCAGCCGGGACCGGGATCTGGACGGCCTGGAGACCTCGGGCTATCTGCTCGACGCCAGCCTGGACAAGATCGGCCGGAACCTGAGCTACACGCTGGCGCACTACGCCCTCTCGCCCGACTTCTGGACCGACGTCGGCTTCGTGCGGCGCACCGACCAGCGCGCCACGTTCGGGACCATGCTGTACCGCTGGTGGCCGGAGCACTGGCTCATCAGTTGGGGGCCGAGCCTGGACTACATGCGCGGCCACAGCTTCGCGGGCGTTCTCGACGACCAGCAGGTGCGCGGAGGCCTGAACTTCTCGTTCGCCAACAACATCCGCTTCGACGGCAACGTCAGCCGCGAGATGGAGCGGTTCGGGGGCATCGACTTCCCCAAGACCCGCTACCAGTACATGGGGGTCATCAGCGCGAGCCGGGCCTACTCGTTCGGCGTCGGCGCGGACGGCGGCGACCAGATCTTCTTCGACCCGGACAGCCCCTACCTGGGCCGCGACAAGGGCTGGAACATCTTCTTCAACGTGCGGGCGTTCCCCCGCTGGCAGTCGCGCGTCTTCATCAACACGAACCGCTTCGTCGACGTGCGCAACGCCGAGACGCTGGTCTTCGACGTCAACATCTTCCGCTCGCAGACCACCTACCAGTTCACGGATCGGCTCCTGTTCCGGAACATCAGCGAGTTCAACAGCTTCGACCAGAAGCTCAGCCTCAACTTCCTGCTCACCTACCGCGTCAACGCGGGCACGGTGTTCTACGTCGGCTACGACGACCACTACCGGCAGGCCGACCAGATCGTGCGCGACGTGGACGGCGACGGCCTCGACGATCGGTTCTTCCCCGGCAGCACCGCGCTGCGGCGCACGAACCGGGCCATCTTCACGAAGCTGCAGTACCTGTTCCGCTACTAGCTTCAGACGGGGCTGCGCCCCGAACCCCCGGCGTCCGCTCGCGGGGACCCCATCGCCCCGCGCCGCTCCGCCGAGGCGCGCTGTGCGCGCCTTGTGCCGGCGGCCGGAGTATGATCGGGAGTGAGCGACCCGGCGGGGTGCCGGGCAGGGGAGCAGCATCCGATGAACAGACAGCAAATGCGCGTATTCGTGGCGGCGGCGGTGATGACGGCCTGCGCGGCGGGCGCGGCGGCCCAGGACTGGCCGCAGTGGCGCGGACCGGCGCGCGACGGCGTGATCAGCGCCTTCGACGTGCCGGCGGCCTGGCCCGACGCCCTGCAGCAGCAGTGGTCGATCGAGATCGGCCAGGGCTACGCCACGCCGGTGCTCGTGGGCGACCGCATCTACATGTTCAGCCGGCAGGGCGACGACGAGGTGATGACGGCGCTCGACGCCGACACCGGGGAGACGATCTGGCGCACCGGCTATCCGGCGCCGTTCAGCATGAACCCCGCGACGGCTCCGCACGGCCCCGGACCCAAGTCGACGCCGGCCTACGCCGACGGCCGCCTGTTCACGCTGGGCATGACCGGCGCCGTCACCGCGTTCGACGCCGCCTCGGGCGAGCAGCTCTGGCAGGTGCCCGGCACCGGCGTGGAGCCGCTCTACCACACGTCGATGTCGCCCATCGTCGACGGCAGCCTGGTGATCGTCCACGTCGGCGGCCACGACGACGGCGCGCTGACCGCCTTCGACGTGGCCGACGGCACGGTGCGCTGGAGCTGGGACGGCGACGGCCCGGCCTACGGCTCGCCGATGATCTTCGAGCTCGGCGGGACCCGCCAGGTGGTGGTCTTCACGCAGGAGCACTTCATCGGGGCGTCGCTCGAGACGGGCGCGCTGCTCTGGAGCCGGCCGTTCATCACGGGGGCGACCACCACGTCGCAGACGCCGATCCTCTACAACGACATGGTGATCCAGAACGGCCGCGGCAACGGCGTCACGGCGTTCCGGGTGTCCGAGGGTCCCGACGGCTGGACCACCGAGGACGTCTGGCATACCGACGAGGTGTCGCTGCACATGGCGAACCCGGTGGTCAACGACGGGGTGCTCTTCGGCCTCTCGCACCTCAACAGCGGGCAGTACTTCGCCCTCGATCTCGACACCGGCGAGGTGCTCTGGACGAGCGCGCCGCGGCAGGCGGACCACGCCTCCATCCAGCGCGCCGGCAGCACCATCTTCTCGCTGGAGGACGACGCCGAGCTGCTGGTCCTCGAGCACAGCCGGACCGAGTTCAACCCGCTGCGGCGCTACGACGTCGCCGACAGCGAGACGTGGACCCAGCCGACGCTGGCGGGCGACCGGCTGTACATCAAGGACGTCTCGACGCTGGCGCTCTGGAGGATCGAGTAGACGGGGCGCCCGGTTTTCGCCCCGGGCACGGGGGCGGGGAGGTGTGCACATGCTGGATCGACGTCGGTTCAACACGGTGCTGGCCGGCACGGCCGGCTGGGCCGCGCTCGGTCCGCTCGGCCGGGCCGCCGCCCAGAACGACGACGAAGCCCACGCGCACGGCGCGGTCTATGCCGCCGTGGACGCCAAGCTCTACCGGATTCGCCGCGACGGCGACCGGCTGACGCGCGACCCGCGCCCCCTCGTCCTGCCCGCGCAGGTCCAGGAGGGCTGGCAGCATCCGTCGGGCCGCTACCTCTACCTCGCCAGCAGCGACCAGCGCACGTCGACCGCGCGCGTGCGGCACCACTACCTCAACGCGTTCGAGGTGGATTCGTCCGGCGGGCTGCATCCGCTCGGCAACGCCGTCGAGCTGGCGCATCGGCCCATCTACATCACCGTCGATCGGAGCGGCGAGCACGTCATCTCGGCCTTCAGCTTTCCGAGCTCCCTGGCGGTGCATCGCCTCGAGGCCGACGGGTCGATCGGCGCGGAGGTGGAGCAGCCGGCCGGTCTGGACGCCGGATACTACGCGCACGCCGTCTACGTCCTGCCGTCGAACCGCTCGGTCCTGCTGGTGGCGCGCGGCAACGAGCCCGAGCCCGCCATCCACACGGAGGACCCCGGCGGCCTGTACGTCTACGGGTTCGAGAACGGGCGGCTGACCGGCAAGCAGACCGTGGCGCCCAACGGGGGCCTGGAATACCGCGCCCGGCACGCCGACTTCCACCCGTCCGGGCGCTGGGTCTACGTGGACCTGGAGACCCAGAACCTGCTGCACACCTACGCCATCGGCGAGGACGACACCCTGTCGGAAGAGCCCCTGTTCGTCAGCACCACGCTGGCCGCGCCGGAGGCCTATCGCGGCGGTCAGACGACGTCGTCCATCCGCATGCACCCGACCAACGGCCGGACGCTGTACGTCGCGAACCGGGGCCGGGGCACGGAGACGTTCCAGGGCGAGCGCGTGGCGAACGGCACCGAGAACACCATCTCGGTGTTCGACGTCGATCCGCACACCGGCGAGCCGACGCTGATCCAGACTGCCGACACCCACAGCATCGCCGTGCGGACCATGGCGTTCGCCCCGGACGGCCGCTCGATGGTGGCCGCCAACACGGCGCCCGCGTACGTCCGAGTGGACGACCGGCTGGAGTCCGTGCCCGCCACGCTGACGCTGTACGACATCGAGGCGGACGGCCGGCTGACGTTCAAGTCCACGCTGCCGGTCGAGACGCGCGGCGAGACGATGTTCTGGTGCGGCGTTGTCCGCTACTGAGCCGCAGACTACCCAACGGACCGGCCCACGCCCGCCGCGCGTCCGCACCGTGCTCTGGCGCGGCGCGTGCCGCCGTTGCCCGCACTGCGGCCGGGGCCCGCTCTTCGTCCGCTGGATCCGGTTCCACCCGCGCTGCGCGGCCTGCGGCCTCGTCTTCCTCCGCAACCAGGGCGACACGTGGCTCTTCTGGATCGTGATGGACCGCATCCCGATCCTCGCCGGCATCGCCGCGATCTACTTCGGCTTCCGCATCACCGGCTGGCTGAGCGGCGCCCTCTTCTTCCTCGCCATCGCCGGCCCGCTCATCCTGACGATGCCCCAGCGCCAGGGCGTCGCCCTCGCCCTCAGCTACCTCTCGCGCGTCTGGTTCCGGGACCCGTCGGACGCCATCCCGCCGTTCGACCCCGATCCGGACTGACCTCGTGATGTTGCGCGCAGCCGCCAGGGGATATGGGTACCCGTATCTATTAGTATGGTGTGACAGGCAATGAAGACCACCATCGAATTGAGCGACGATCTCGCACGGGCGGCCAGGCAGTACGCGACCCGTCACGGACTCACGCTGCGCGCCGTCATCGAGGACGGCATCCGAACCACGCTCCGCACGGAGCAGCAGACGCGAACCCGGTTCACGTTGCGCGACGCGAGTGTGGATGGCTCCGGCCTGCAGGCCGAGTACCGTGGCGCGGACTGGTCGACGATCCGTGCAGCCGCCTACGGAGGGCGGGGCGGTTGATCGGCGTCGACACGAACCTCCTGGTCTACGCCCATCGCCAGGATTCGCCGTGGCACGCTGGCGCCCGCGCATGCCTGGAGGCGCTCGCCGGCGGCCGGGCCTCCTGGGCGATTCCGTGGCCCTGCCTGCACGAATTCCTGGCCATCGTCACACACCCGCGCATCTACGACCCGCCATCCACGACGGCGCAGGCCATCCATCAGGTGGACGCCTGGGTCGCCTCACCCACGCTCGTCCTGCTCGGCGAGCCCCACGACCACTGGTCCAACCTGCGCCGTCAGCTCGAAGCGGGGCAAGTGCACGGCCCGTTGGTCCACGACGCCCGGGTGGCAGCGATCTGCGTCGGCCAAGGCGTTCACGAACTGCTCACCGCCGACCGCGACTTCGGCCGGTTCCCGTCGCTCCGTTCGCGCAACCCTCTGGTCGACTGACCGCGGCCGGCGCATTTTCGCGGGCGGGTGAAGTGCGGTATCGTAGAGGGCGCGGCCGGTTCCGGGGGCTCCGGGCCGCGCTCTTCCCGTACGGTGAGGTGGCCGAGAGGCTGAAGGCGGCGGTTTGCTAAACCGTTGAAGGGGCAATAAACCTCTTCCCAGGGTTCGAATCCCTGCCTCACCGCCAACACTTCGCGTCTGCTCCGTATCGGCGCTGACGCAGGACTTCGGTCGCTGCGCGGCTCACGCTGCTTCGGGCTCGAATCCCTTCCGACGCGGCCCCCCGACGTACCAGTGACGGGCTCCGGGAGCTAGGCTCGCGGTGCCCGGATTCCGCTTGCCAAACTCACCCGGCACTGCGGTGGACGTGGACGAGGAAACCGGATGGTGGACCCGAGCGTGGACTGGAAGACGGAACTGGGCAAGGACAATCGGGGTAGCCGCCCGCGCGCCGTTCTCCTTGCCGACGGTAGCCGGGAACACGTCGCTGAACGTCTTGCGAGGATTGTTGACAGGCCGGAAGTCGTGTTCTCGCCGGAAGACCGGTGGCAGCCACGCGGCATGCCTGACGTCAGGGAAGCCCAATTGGACAAGCAGTTGAAGGACGGCGCGGTTCTGCTTCCGGGCGCGATGCGCCGGCGGATGAGGGATTGGTGGCTCGTGGATCACCGGTCCGGAAGGGTAAGAACGGCGACCTGGGATGTTGCAAGCACCTGCACGATCTCTGGCAAGAAGGGTCTGCTTCTGGTGGAGGCCAAAGCGCACTCGGAAGAGTTGAAGAAGGACGACCGCTGCTGGGCCAAGGGGGCCAACCGGATGCGGATCGACGGCGCGATCGAGGAGGCGAATGTCAGTCTGCGAGAGTTGACGGGCGGACCGTGGGCGCTTTCGACGCGACACCACTACCAGTTGTCCAACCGGTTCGCGTGGGCCTGGAAGCTGGCGATGCTGGGCGTGCCGGTCGTGCTCCTCTACCTCGGGTTCCTGAATGCCCGCGAAATGCAGACCGAAGGAGACACGTTCCAGTCCGAGAGTGACTGGAGGGATACGCTGCGGGCCTATTGCCGCGGTGTCGTCGACGAGTCGTGCTGGGACAGAATGCTCGATGTCTCGGGAGTGCCGCTCATGCCATTGATTGGCGCTATCGAGCAACGGCTCGAACCGTAGAGTCCCGGCTGTCGTGTTCGGCAGAGTGGCCCGGTAAGGGGCAGCGGTTGAGTCATCGTCACGCCGCCCAGCCGGCGGAGATGACCTCGGCCTGCTCCAGCACCGTCCGGGTCGCCGACTCCTGCTTGTCAGGCGGGTAGCCGTGCTTCCGCAGGACGCGCTTCACGAGCCGGCGGAGGTTGGCGCGGACGTTCTCCCGGAGCGTCCAGTCGATGGTGACGTTGCCCCGCACGGTCTCGACCAGTTCGCGGGCGATGTCGCGCAGCGTCTCGTCGCCGAGCACCTTGACCGCACTGTCGTTGACACCGAGGGCGTCGTAGAACGCAAGTTCGTCGTCCGACAGCCCGAGCCGCTCGCCGCGGGCGTTGGCCTCACGCATCTCGCGGGCGAGGCCGATCAGCTCCTCGATCACTTGCGCCGCCTCGACCGCGCGGTTCTGGTAGCGGCGAATCGTCTGCTCGAGCATCTCGGCGAACGAGCGCGCCTGCACGACGTTCTTCCGTCTCCGCGTCGTCAACTCGCCCTTCAGCAACCTCTCCAGGAGCTCTACGGCGAGGTTCCGCCGGCCCATGCCGCGTACTTCGCGCAGGAATTCCTCGGACAGGATCGACACGTCCGGCTTCTTCAGGCCGGCCGCGGCGAAGATATCCACGACGCCGTCCGGGGCCACTGCCCGCGAGACGATCTGGCGGACCGCATGGTCGAGCTCCTCGTCGGACTTGGCGTCGGGGCGAACGCGCTTGGAGAGCGCCGCGCGGACGTGCTGGAACAGGGACACGTCGTCGCGAATGCGGACCGTCTCGGGGTGCGGCACGGCCAGTGCGAACGCCTGCGACAGCTCCCGCACGGCCTGCAGGCAGCGGGCCTTGCCGTCCTCCTGGGCGAGGACATGCTCCATCGCCGCCGGCAGGAGCTGGAGTCGCTCGGCCGGCGAGCCGTTGGCCCACGCGGACCGGTCGAAGCCGTGGAACAGGCCGCAGCAGACCTCGTACTTCTCCAGCATGGCCCGGACCGCCTGCTCCTTGTCGAGCGCGGTCTCGCCCGTGCCGCCGCTTTCGGTGTAGGTGGCCAGCGCCCGCTTCAGCTCATGAGCGAGGCCGAGATAGTCGACGACGAGCCCACCCGGCTTGTCCCGGAACACCCGGTTGACCCGTGCTATGGCCTGCATCAGCCCGTGGCCGCGCATCGGCTTGTCCACGTACATCGTGTGCAGGCTCGGGGCGTCGAAGCCGGTCAGCCACATGTCGCGCACGAGCACGATCCGAAGCGGGTCGGCCGGATCGCGGAACCGTTTCGCCAGCGCCTCGCGCCGGGCCTTGTTGCCGATGTGCGGCTGCCAGCCGGGCGGGTCGGATGCCTGTCCGGTCATGACCACCTTCAGCGCGCCCCGGCGGTCGTCGTCGTCTCGCCATGCCGGGCGCAGCCGGACCAGCTCGCGGTGGAGGTCGATGCAGATCCGCCGGCTCATGCAGACCACCATCGCCTTGCCGTCCAGCGCCTCCTGGCGGCGCTCGAAGTGCTCGACGATGTCGCGGGCGACCAGCGCGACGCGCTTCTCCGCGCCGACAATCGCTTCGAGCTGCGCCCACTTCGTCTTCAGCTTCTCGCGGCGGTCGACTTCCTCGCCCTCCGTCACCTCCTCGAAGCCGGCATCGATCGTCGGCTTCTCGGTCTCGTCGAGAGCCAGCTTCGCCAAACGGCTCTCGTAGTAGATCGGCACGGTCGCGCCATCCTCGACGGCCCGCTGGATGTCGTAGACGCTGATGTGATCGCCGAACACGGCGCGGGTGCTCGCGTCGGCCAGCTCGATGGGCGTTCCGGTGAAGCCGATGAACGAGGCGTTGGGCAGCGCGTCCCGCATGTGGCGGGCGTAGCCGTCGATGAAGTCGTACTGGCTGCGGTGCGCCTCGTCGGCGAGGACCACGACGTTGCGCCGGCTCGACAGCAGCGGATGCCGATCGCCAGGCTGCTTCCTGCGAGGGGTGGCTCCCTCGGGCTCCTCCTGTTTCCCGCGGGGGGTGGCCCCCTCGCGCTCCCCGGCCGCGGGCACGTCGGGGAAGAACTTCTGGATCGTCGTGAACACCACGCCGCCCGATTCGACCGCGAGTTTCGCCCGCAGGTCGGCGCGGCTCTCGGCCTGGACCGGCGGCAGGCCGAGCAGGTCCGCGCAACGCGAGAAGGTGGTGAACAGTTGATCGTCGAGATCGTTGCGGTCCGTCAGCACGACGACCGTAGGATTCTCCATCGCCAGGTCGCGCATGATGCGACCGGCGTAGAACGCCATCGTCAGGCTCTTGCCCGACCCCTGGGTATGCCAGACGACGCCGATCCGCCGGTCGCCGCGGACGCCGGCCGGCTGGCGGCGCGACTCGTAACGGCCGGGCGGGCCGGGGTCTGCCACGGCTTGCTGCAACGCTGCGGCGCGCAGCGTCTCGCCGACGGCGGTCTGTACGGCGTGGAACTGGTGGTACCCGGCCATCTTCTTGACCAGGGCGCCGCTGCCATCGTCCTCGAACACGATGAAGTCGCGGACCAGCGCCAGCAGCCGGCGCCGGTTGAAGACGCCTTCGAGCAGCACCTGGAGCTGCGGCAGGCTTGGGTCGGCCAGTGTCTCGCCCGCTATCGTGCGCCAGGGCTTGAACCACTCCTGCCCGGCCGTCAGCGCGCCGATGCGTGCTTCCAGTCCGTCCGAGACGACGAGCGCGGCGTTGAACGTGAACAGCGACGGGATCTCCGCCTTGTAGGTCTGAAGCTGCCGGAACGCCGACCAGATGGTCGCGTTCTCGTCCGCCGGGTTCTTCAGCTCGATGACGCCGAGCGGCAGGCCGTTGACGAACAGCACGACGTCGGGCCGCCGTTCGTGCTTGTTCTCGACGACCGTGAACTGGTTGACCGCAAGCCAGTCGTCGTTGTCCGGGTCGTCGAAGTCGAGCACGCGGACCTGAGCGCCGCGAACGCGGCCGTTCGAGTCGACGTGCTCCACCGTCACGCCGGCGACGAGCATCCGATGGAAGTCGCGGTTCCGGGCCTCCAGCGTCGCCCCGGCCGGCCGGGTCAGTCGGCGCAGGGCATCTTCGAGCGCATCGTCGGGCAGGTCCGGATTGAGCCGGGCGAGAGCGGATCGCAACCGGGTTGTCAGCACCACCTCGCCGTAGTCGGCGCGTTCCGCGTCCGGCGTGTCCGGCGCGATGTCCGGGCCGTGGAGGACGGTCCAACCGAGCGCCGCGAGCCATTCGAGGAGGGCGGCTTCGACGGTCGCTTCGCCGACCGGCGTCATGGCGCCTCCCACAGGCGGCGGATGGGAACGGCGTACAGGCGATCGCCGAAGCGCGCGCTCACTTCACCGTCATACACTACGACACCGCAAGCGAAGCGATTGCCGGCGGTCGACGCCAGCTTCCGGAGCCCGCGGAAGTCTCCCGGTCTCCGGTCTACCGTAGCGGCCGCCTTGTTGTCGCCAGCAGGGAACCGTCGTCAGCGACGAGCAGATGACCGCCCTCCGTCACCATCAGGTAGTCGGTGTAGGTGTATTGCGCCAGCGTCGTCTTGCCGCACTGGCGCGGGCCGTGAGTCAGTACAAGCGGCGAGTCGTCCAGGGCCTCGGCCAGCCGCGACCCGACACCGCACGAGTAGAGCACGGGATCCGGCATCGGCTGATTGTAAGGTTGCGGTGCGGCTGAATGAAAGGTCAGGGTCCGGCTGAATGAGTGGTCCCGCTGACCAAGTGCGGTCTCAGGGCCGGCACTTCTCAAACGCGATGAGCGCGTCCGCTTCCGCCCGGGTGAGACCGGAGTCAGCCATCGTCCCGCTCTTCACGAACTCGCTGCACTACGTGGGTTCCCAACTCTCCTGCGCCGCCGGTCCGTCGTCGCGGAGGACGCCTTCAAGGTGCGGATTCAAGCCTGAACCGCCCGCTCGTAGTCCGCCCGTTCCAGAACCGCCACGACCGACTGTCGTTGCCCGTCGATGTCGGTCGCGAGACGGATCGTCCCGTCGTCTTCGGCCTCCCCGCGCTTCAGAGCCGCACGAAGCCGTGGAGACGCACCTCCGGTCGGGGCGCCCGCTCGCGGAGCGAGCGCGCCGCCTCGCGCAGGAGAGCCGCATCCGCCCTGCCGAAACGAACGACGGTTCCCGTTGCCGCAACCGGCCGAGTCCGAGCCCATGAGACGCCCACGTCCAGCGTCGGGAACGGTTCGATGATCCGGACCAGGGACTCGCACAGGTTGGCGCTCACGCCGCTGGCCACCGTCTCCTCGAACGCGCCGTCATCACCGGCAGCCGCCCGTTCCGTCGTCTGACGCGCCGCGGTGACGGCCTCGACCAGCCGCCGCGTCATCCGGCGTTCGATCTGGCGTTCGATCGGTGCGTTCCGATCATCCGCGTCCGGGGAACAGCGCCGGGATCCGCCGCGGCACGATCGGCGGCAGCGCCGTCACCACCAAGCGGCCCTGGTCCGTCTGCCCGAGCCGCATCCGCCTCAGCAGATCCGCCGCCTCCCGGTTCGCGCCCGCCCGGTAGACCGGTTGCGGTTCCCAAAGCGAACACGCCGCCGACAGCAAGAGGTCGCGGGCGCCGCCGATGAGGTCCCACGCCGTCGTTCAACGTCACACTGCCGTCGTCGCTCTCCGCGGCGCGGACGCGGACCACGCCGCAACCCGCGGCCACCAGCGGACGGTAGACGGTAAAGTCGTCCTGTCCAGCGACCCTCGCGAAGGTATCGATCAGCGTCGCCACGACGCTCGCGTAGTCGCCGAGGCGGTCCGTCCGCGGGACGATGATCTCCGGTCGTTCCTCATCGACGTAGACGTCCGAGTGCACCCGGTACGGCTCCTGGCGCCTCCATCCCGCGGTCCTGGCGTACGCCGCCAGCGCCGCTGGCGAGACCGCCAACAACCGTACCCCGGTCGCGCATCGTTCTTCCCGCATCGCACACCCGAGACCCTCCTACATTGCATGGCCTGCGACTCTCCGCCAGAATCGGTATACGACCTTCCACGCGATACGAACCAGTTCGACTCGTTCGGTGTCTCCACTCGGCGCACGCTGCCCGTGGCGCACGTGCTTCGACGCCTCGGCCACCAACCGCAGTTCAGAGACACTCAGATCCAAATCCTCTCTCATTTCTATCCACGCCTGTCGTCGACTCCTGTCGTTGTCTTGCTTGTCCCTTTGATAGTGTTGGCGAATAGACTCAATCGCTCTGTAAGCATACAGTGGCGTGTCGTTGAATCGCCTGATCGCATCCCGAATATCAGCCAACGCAGTCCTCAAGTATGGGTTGTGTTTCTGCACATCCACTATTGACTGGAAACCCACACCCTCGTCCAGTTGTCCGTTCGTTAGGTCGCTGACGTCAACGGATGAGTAGTTGCTGAAATGCGTGACAATTCCAGCATCCGAAACCACTCGATCGATATCGACGGTGAAGCACTGCGCCTTGAGGAATCCCATGACGTCCACGAGATTCTGTGCTTCGTGCTCCACCGCGTACCGTACTGTCGCCAAATCGGTGATGGGCTCGGGTGACCGCACCTGAGCGGCAACCTCTGAGTTGGCGATAGTCAAGTCAATCTGCAGCTCGCTCAGTGCTCCAACTCTCTGGTCAGCAAACCGTATGGTTGCGGGTGGCATGTTGACCTTCCAGGGACGAGGACTCACCCTTCCCAGGAAGGTGAGACGCAAACCAGTCGTCTGAGCCCCACTAGCCACAAGAACTCCAAGTCCCACGCGACGGCGCGTGTTTCTGATACCGAACAACAAGCGGTGTCGCCGTCATGCGGTGCCTCCGACGAGTTTCTCGGCGTCCGCCACTCGAATCTCACCCGAGACCAGCCTCGGCAAGAGTGCCTCCCGCACAACGGTGAGGGTCCGGGACTCGCGCACGGCTTGCTCGTGCCGCTGCTCAGAGCACGACGCCACGACGTCGAAGGCGTCAACGAGAGCCCTCGGGGGGACCGCGAGCGCTGGTCGTTGCACTCCGTCAATCGGAAGCATGTTGACCGTCGTACCGTTAGCGTAGCCGCTCACCAAGTCGTGCATTCGGGCGGAGTTCAGCAGCAAGAGCAGGAACCGCGTCGACAGCCAACTCGCTGTTCGCGGTCGGAGACGGTAGATATGATGGCTTACAATTCCATCAGTGCCGAAGAGTCCCGGCACGATGGCCGCGTAGCCGATGAGCAGACGGTCGTGCCCCTGCTCCGTGTTGGCTACGATCACGTCGCCGGGGCGAACCCGGTGGCGATCCGCGTACTCGCCGGAATAGAATTTGATGCCTTCGTACTTGTATCCACCCCCTTCGTGAATTGAATTCAAGTTGTGGAGCGGCGTGCCGTCTCCGGTCAGACCGGAGCCCTTGTAGCTCACGCCCTTCACTGCCTCGAAATGATCTGCAAGGCTCTCCACCGACCATCCCAGTGGTATCTCCCCCAGCTCCGAATCCACCAGCCGGTCGGGGAACAGGTCGGCGATCTCCTTCGGCAGCCCGGTGTCGCGTCCTTCCATCATGGCCCGCACCGGATCGAAATCGACGAACCAGGACTTGAACAGCGCTCGCGCCATCGCCTCCAGCGTTGCGTTCATCTGACGGTTCAGGTTGATCTTGTCGTCCAGCGTACCGAGGATGTGGGCGATGGCGCGCTGGTGGCGGAGGGGCGGCAGATGAAACTCGTAGTCCTCGATCTGCCGAGCACTTATCAGCCCGTGGCAAAAGGCCCCGCTGCATTCGAGCGGCCATGCATCCCGGCTGGCGGCGTTGCTCCTCGCTCGAATATGGCCAATATGCTCCCTCGTCGCGCCTTGCCAGCCGGGCGCCTGGCCGCTCTCGGTGCGACGCGGGGTTTCACCACGGGCTGTTATGTGCGGTACGGCTGTCCCTGTTTGTACCGAGAGTACGTAGTCCGAGAAATCTCGACCACCAATCACGTACCTGAGGAACTGTGTGTCGAGGTCTTCACCACCACGTAGCCTAGCCACCCGTTGCACGAGTAGAGCTGGGAGATCCGAACGATGCACCGAGGCGAACTTCAGACCGGCCTCGATCCACGGACGGTCCATTGCAAGGACAACATCGCCCTCGGAAAGCCAGAACGGCTCCATCGCTACGGCTGCCTCAGCGGACCATCGCTTGGCGCCATTCCATCGCAGACGCCCTTGCGCGACGTTGTCGCCCCGAAGGAGACGGGGTGCCTCAGAATCGGATACGTAACAGTCACTCCTGAAAGGGAATCCTGTGAGTAGATCCGCGACGTCACCGAGCCGTACAGTCGTCCACTCTTCGCGCCTCGCGATGCCCAGGCCGGTGCCCGAAGTCTTAGCTCGTCCGTCGGCACGGCCGAGCGACGCGCCCGCGAAGGGGAACATCGGCAAAAGGACGCGCTGCGTCGCCACGATCTCCCTGAAACGTCCAGCGATCCGCTTGACGTCCACGATATCCACGGCGTACGGCAGATCCGAGTCCTCGAACGCGGATTCCAGCGCGGTGAGACTGCGTGCCGGGATCTCGCCGTTACCCTCCAGAGCGAGATCCAGGTCGGACGAGTCCTTCGTGGCCCAGGTGGCGCGGCTCCCGAAGACCCAGACCTTCACGCCGTCCGGAAGGTGCCGGCGCAGCACGTCCTGCACGATGCGCAGGTGATCGGCGCGGATGTCAATCGGGGTCGTCAAGGGACTCGTTCCTCTGCTGAAGCTCATCCCGGAGGAATCTGGCCTCACGGAGGAAATCCGGCAGGCTCGCGAAGACCATCTGCGCCTTGCCTGCGTTGTAGGTGTGATGGACACTTCGGATTGCACCCAGCCCGCGCCGGAAGGCTTCACGCATGATGGCCTCGAAGCTCATCTTGTCGAGTTCCGCGGGATTCGGGGAGACCTGTTCGAGGTGCCGCTTCACCATGTTGAAGGACAGTTCGTAGGTGAACTCGAACGCCTGAATCGCGGCGGCTCGAAGGTGGAGTTTGAGCGGGGGGTCATGCGACGCGAGGTCGGAGCCGTCGTACTCGATCGCTTCCTCCAACTGTGCAATCGCATCATCGAGCGGCGTCAGGTCGAGTCTCATGACAGGACGCACGTTCGCCAGAGCAGCGGTCAGTGCGACACCCGGTTGAGAACCAGCGCGTCAACGATGGTCGCCGGCCCTCTTCCGCGGGCAGCAGGTTCCCAATCGTATCCGTGTTGCCCCTCGCAGTCCCTTACGCTGGTGTTCAGCGCGATGCGCACGAGGGAGATCTGATCGGGCGAGAGGTCGTCGAAGCCGTCCTCGTACCCGTTGACCACGACCCGGAGCTCGCCGGGATGGGTCTTGAGGGTCTCGATCAGTTCGCTGACGGTCATCGGTCCTCCTCGCGGGAAAGGAAATCGCGTTCCGTCACACGGAGATTGACACGTCGGGTCTTGTTGAACGTGTTCCGGGCGGCCTCACGCGCGATTTCAAGCTCGTGGTCGACATCGGCGACGGGGTGTAACGCTTGCTGCTCGAACTGATCAAGGATCTCTCGCTCCTCGGGGCTCAACTTCTCGCTCACGGCCGATGTCTCCTGCGATAGTCGCACGTCACCCGGCGCATCGCACGATGTGTGCATATCGGAAACGGCCGCGGCGCCGTGCGTGTCGCGCGACGGCCCTCGCAATCACTTGTCGCCTCCGAACCCCAGCGCGTTCAGGTTCTCGGCGATGGCCGCATCCAGCTTCGCCCCCTCGGCCTGCTGCGCCTGCAGCTCCCCGACCAGCCGCCGCATCTTCGCCTCGAACGGCTCGCCGTCGTCGGGCTGCGGCTCGGCGCCGACGTAGCGACCCGGCGTCAGCACGTGGCCGTGCCGGCGCACCTCGTCGAGCGGGGCGCTCTTGCACAAGCCGGGCAGGTCTTCGTAGGCGTCCGCGCGGTCGCGCCAGGCGTGGTAGGCGCCGGCGATGCGGGCGATGTCGTCGTCGGTCAGCTCGCGGTGCGTGCGGTCGACCATCCGTCCGAGCCTGCGGGCGTCGATGAACAGGACCTCTCCTGGGCGCGGCCGGCGGCGGGCCAGGAACCAGAGACAGGCGGGAATCTGGGTCGAGTAGAAGAGCTGCCCCGGCAGGGCGACCATGCAGTCCACCAGGTCGGCCTCGATCAGGTTCTTCCGAATCTTGCCCTCGCCCGACTGGCTCGACGACATCGAGCCGTTGGCGAGCACGAACCCGGCGACGCCGGCGGGCGCAAGGTGGTGGACCATGTGCTGCACCCAGGCGAAGTTGGCGTTGCCCTTCGGCGGGACGCCGTAGCGCCAGCGCTTGTCGTCGGCCAGCCGCTCGCCGCCCCAGTCCGAGACGTTGAACGGCGGGTTGGCGAGGATGAAGTCGGCCTTGAGGTCCGGGTGACGGTCGTTGTGGAAGCTGTCGCCGTGGCCGATCTGCCCCTCGATGCCGCGGATGGCGAGGTTCATCTTCGCGAGCCGCCACGTCGTGTAGTTCGACTCCTGGCCGTAGATGCTGATGTCGCCGCACGCCTTGCCGCCGTTCCCGTTGCCGCTGGCGTGGGCGCGGATGAGCTCGATGGACTGCACGAACATGCCCGACGAGCCGCAGCAGGGGTCGTAGACCCGGCCCCGATACGGCTCGAGCATCTCGACCAGCACCTTGACGACGCAGCGCGGCGTGTAGAACTCGCCGCCCTTCTTGCCCTCGGCGCTCGCGAACTGCGAGAGGAAGTACTCGTAGACGCGGCCGAGCACGTCGCGCGAGCGGGCGTCCTCGTCGCCCACCTGGATGTTGCTGACGAGGTCGATCAGTTGCCCGAGCCGGCGCTTGTCCAGCGCGGGCCGCGCATAGTCGCGCGGCAGCACGTCCTTGAGCGCGGGGTTGTCGCGCTCTATCGCCGCCATCGCCTGGTCGACGGTCAGGCCGATGGTCGACTGCCTCGCCTGGGCCTTCAGGTGCCCCCAGCGGGCCTCTGACGGCACCCAGAAGATGTTCTCGGCGGTGTACTCGTCGCCGTCCTCGGCGGCGTCCTCCCCGAACTTGGCCAGCACAGTGGCGTGGCGCTCCTCGAAGGCGTCGGAGATGTACTTCAGAAAGATCAGGCTGAGGACGACGTGCTTGTACTCGGCGGCGTCCATCGAGCCCCGCAGGGCGTTTGCCGCGGCCCACAGCTCGGCCTCGTGGCCAGTCGTGGCTCCGTCGTTTGGTTTCCTCTCCGAGCCCTGCCGTTTCCCTGACATTCGTCGCGCCATGCCCCGTGTTCCCCGATCGAAGTAGTCAGACTCTCGCGACGGCCGAAGTCTCCGCGGGCGTCAGGTTACGTGGCGCGTTCTCGACTTCCTTCATCTGTCGACGATGTGTTTCGCGGCAGTCGATACTCTACCAGCGCGGAACGGCCGACGATGTCGACGACGCGCACGAGAAGCTCCGCGCCGTCCGAGTCGGTCAAGCGGAGTTCTTCGCCGGGGACGAAGTCGACTGGTTGCGGGCGGCCCTGGCCTATGGTGATGTTCGACGCGTACAGGTAGGTGCGATCCAGTACGTCGCGTATGGGGTTCAGGCTGCCCTTCAGGCCGGGAAGACGGCCCGTCGCCTCGGGGAAGATGACGCTTCCACCTCGCGGTCGAGGCGGCAACTCGAGTGCCAGCGCGCCCCCGGCCGGAAGCCATTCGCGTATCAGGCACGCCGCGTAGCCGGGCGCCGCGCCGAACACGGTCATCGGCAACTCCGTCGTGTACAGGTCGACAGCCGCCTCGCCGTGCTCGTCCGCGACCGCCTGTTTCCAGGTGCGGTTCGGGAACAGGACCAGCACGTCTGCGCCGGGCAGCGGCCGCCCCTCGGCCCGCACGGTGACGACCGCGCGGGCCGACGTCGCATCCTGCGGCGCGGCGGGGATCAGCAGGAGGACTTCCGCACCGTTGAGCAGTCGGTATTCCGCCGACCGGCCCGAAAGCTCGCGAGTCTCACGCAGGATGGCGGGAACGCCGTCCCCGCGGCGCTCCATGAAGTAGCGGCGGTGCGCGGAGCCGTGGATCTCTTCCACCCCCATGCGGCCCATCAGGGAGGCGATAACCTGATTCCTCGTCGCCTGCCGCAGCGCCATGCTTTCCACGGTCAGCGTGTTGGGCAGTGCGCCGGGCGATTGGAGCTCCAGGCGATCGGAGAACATCGACAGGCGGATCCTGCTGCCCCGGATCGCGTAGTCGCGATGCACGACGGCGTTGACGACCGCCTCGAAGATCGCCTTCTCGCCCCAATCGCCTTCTCGCTGTACTGCGGCATGTCGATCCGCGCAGGGGTCTTGCGGGCGGCGACCTGCATGTTGCGGACGGCGAACGTCACCGCGTCCGCGATCTGTCGGTTGAGCGGGCCGGTGATTTCCTGTGCGTCCACCTGGACGGTCGTGCGGTCCGCACCCCGGTAGCGGGTCGCCGTGATGGCGGCGTTCGGCAGCCACCGCTCGGGGTGCTGCGTGCACAGCAGCACGCCCGCGACGGTCGCGCGCCGGACTCCGGACTCGTCGGCCTTGAGCAGCGCGAGCTTCTCCAGCGCCACCACCGGCTCGGCTGCACCCTCGGCGCTCAGCAGCAGCCTCCAGAGCGCTGGCTCCAGCGTGTTGAACCCCGTCTCCGGCACCGCCTGCTCGTCGAACCAGAGGTAGCGGCCCTGCGCGCGCCGTTGCGCGAGGCGCAGGCGCTCGTCACCGGTCATCTGGCGCTTCGACGCGCCCACCCGGATGAAGCTCCGCCCGCGGTGCTCGTGCAGGGAATCACCCCTGGCGATGTCGACGAGCAGGAAGCGCCCGCCGTCCAGCTCTCGGTGATGGATGTCGATGCGAACCGGGGGTTCGATGCTGTCGGTGCTCACCTCGACCAGCAGATGGTCGAGCGCGGCCATCTGTGGGGGGGACATGTCCTGGAGCCGTCCGTCATCCGTGACGCCGCACAGCAACACGCCGCCGTTCGCGTTGGCGAAGGCGGCGATCTCATCGGCGAGCTCGCCCCGGTCCGGGCTGGTCGGGCGGTTGCCCGAGAACCCGATCTGTTTGAACTCCCAGCGGCTGTCTTCTCCCAGCCGCAGTCGCTGGCGGATATCCTCGTCCCGCAGCGTCACTCGTCGCCTCCGAACTCCAACCGCGAGCCGCCATCCGGCCCGGTCACCCGATAGCGTACAACCGGCCCGCGGCCTGCCTCGGCGAGATCGTCATCTGTTCATGTTTGCCCGGCAGGTCGAAGCCGGCACCTTCGCGGTCGGCAGGAGCCACGGTCTAGACCACTACATGATACACGTGTATCATGTAGGACTGCTGGGTACATGATTCAGTCGTTCGCCGATCAGACTGCCGTCGACCTGTTCCGCGAACGCAACACGCGCCACGCACGCCGTTTGCCGCGAGATTTGTGGCGTGTCGCGCAACGGAGGCTCAAGGCACTGGACGTGGCAGCTCGACTGGACGACCTCCGAATTCCGGCCGGGAATCGATTGGAACGGCTGAAGGGGACGCGCTCAGCACGGCACAGCGTTCGGATCAACGATCAGTACCGCGTGACGTTTCGGTGGGAGAACGGCCATGCCTACGAGGTCGGAGTCGAAGACTATCATTAGAGATCCGGACTGGCCGGGACCCGCCATCTCCCCCGGCGAGATGTTGCTCGAGGAGTTCCTGAAGCCGCTGGGACTCCGGCAGGCCGAGGCTGCCAAGCATCTGGGCATCTCTGCGAACCGCCTCAATGAAGTCGTCCTCGGCAAACGCCGGATCACCCCCGATACAGCCCTGCGACTATCACGGCTGCTCGATACCTCGCCCCAGTTCTGGATGCGACTGCAGGCCGACTGGGACCTCTACCGGAAGGTCCACCGAGCGGCGTCGTAGAATGGGATGGCGGTCGGCATCGTCGCGGCCCTCACGGGTAGCCGGGTTCGTCGCGGCCGTCTGCCCGGCCGCCGACGCTCGACAGGGACAAGGAGAACGCAATGACCGAACTGACGCGCCGTGAGCTCATGCTCGCGGGGATGACGCTGCCGGGACTCCTGGCTCTTTCCACCGCCCGCTCCGCTCTCGCGGCGCTGCCGCAGGCCGCGGCTGCGGCGGACCCGCTGTCGTTCGTGCATCCCGAGCTACGCGCCGCCGCGCGCCAGGCGCAGCCGCTGGGGCAGGCGCTGTCCGCGATGACGGCGGAGACGCTGCCGGCGATGCGGGGAGCGGCGGACGCCATGACGCCGCCGCCCCTGGACGCGCCGTCGGTCGAGAGGCGGACCGTGCCCGGTGCGGCCGGTGAGCCGGACGTCGATGTCCACGTCATCAACGCGAGGCCCGGCGCGAGCCGGCCCGGCATCCTCCACGTGCACGGCGGCGGCTACGTCACCGGCTCGGCCTCCGCGAGCGTGCGCCCGCTCCAGGAGGTGGCCGCGGCGCTCGATTGCTGTGCCGTCACCGTCGAGTACCGGCTGGCGCCCGAGACGACCTACGCGGGCTCCGTCGAGGACAACTACGCCAGCCTGCTGTGGCTCTACCGCCACGCGGACGAGGTGGGCGTCGACCCGCAGCGCCTGGCGGTGATGGGCGAGAGCGCCGGCGGCGGGCATGCCGCCCTGCTGGCCATCGCGGCGCGCGACCGCGGCGAGGTGCCGCTGGCGTTCCAGCTCCTCGTCTATCCCATGCTGGACGATCGGACCGGGAGCACGCGCGAGGTGCCGCCGCAGATGGGCCGCATCGTGTGGACCGCCACGGCCAACCGGTTCGGCTGGGGCGCCTTCCTCGGCCAGGAGGCGGGCGGCGCATCGGTGCCGAGCGCCGGGGTGCCTGCCCGCGTCGCCAGCGTGGAGGGCCTGGCGCCGGCGTTCATCGGCGTGGGCGGGATCGACCTGTTCGTCCTCGAGGACATCGAGTATGCGCGGCGGCTGATCGAGGCGGGCGTGCCGACGCAGCTCCTGGTGGTTCCGGGGGCCTTCCACGGGTTCGACGGCCTGGCCGCCGACACGGAGATCGCGCAGCGGTTCAACGCGGCGAAGCTGGAGGCCCTGCGCGGCGCGCTCGCGGCCGACACCGCCTGAAGCTGGCTGCGGGCCGCCCGTCGCGGCGCTTCACGGACGGCGCGTCGTTGCTCAGCGCGCGGCGCGGCCGAGGTAGGCCTGGAAGGTCGTTTCCACGAAGTCGTCGACGCCCGGGATGAACAGGACCGCGAGGATGGTCACGACCAGCGCCGCCGCGATGCAGTAGTAGAAGTTCTTCATGACCGGAATCCGGTGGCGCTACCTCGGTCCTGCCTCGAACAACCACACGTCGCCGGCTTCGACGAGCTCGCGGCTGATGTCGTACGTGTACTTGTCGGCAATCGAAGCGGTGATGTCGTCGAGTATCGGGCCCGACTCGATGCGCCGGAGCTGCCGTTCGTAGCGCTTGCCGTCGATGCGGAGCACGGCGCGGCCGTCGCGCTCGGCCTGGCGCGGCCAGCTCTTCCACAGCCGGCCGACGGCGCTGCGCATGTAGGCGGAGAAGACGTAGAGCTTGCCGTCGTGGTCGCCGACCCAGATGGTGCGGGACCGCGGCGGGTCCTCCAACTGCAGCTCGATGAGCGCGACGTCGTTGGTGAAGCTCCAGTCCGGCTCCGGGCCGGCGTAGAGCTCACCCGTCACGAGCGGGCCGCCCGAGAACACGAAGTCCGAGCCGTCCGAGAGGCGTTGCTTCGCGGCGGCGGTGAGGACCGCGGTCACCGGGATGAGCAGGAGGCAACCGACGACGATCAGCGCCCTGGTGGCTACATGCATGATGGTCTCAGTCTACCACCGCCGGGGGGCGGCACCGGTCGGCATGCCGGCAACCCGGCGGGCAGCCGGTCTGGCCCCGCGCGTATGAACTAGACTAGAATGACTAAGTCCTATCCGGTGCCAGCCATGCGCACGGTCAACATGCACGTCGCCAAGACGCATCTGTCCCGGCTCGTCGAGGCCGCGGCCAACGGCGAGCCGTTCATCATCGCTCGCGCCGGCAAGCCCATCGTCAAGGTGGTCGCGATCGATGCCCCGGTCGGCCGGCCGCGGCGAACCGGATTCCTGGCCGGACAGATAGCCGTGCCGCGCGACTTCGACCGGATGGGATCGGACGCGATCGAGACCCTGTTCGAGGGCGGCGAGTGAGGGTCCTGCTGGACACCCACGTGCTGCTGTGGGCGGCGGGCGTGCCGGAACGGTTGACGCGGGAGGCGCGCGAGCTGATCGAGAACCCGGGGACGGAGCTCGTCTTCAGCGCGGTGTCGCTCTGGGAGGTCGCCATCAAGCACGGTCTCGGCCGCGAAGATTTCCGCGTGGACCCGCGCCTCCTGCGCCGGGGGTTGCTGGAGAACGGCTATACGGAGCTCCCGGTCGCCGGCCTGCATGCCGTCGCGCTGGATTCGCTGCCGCGGATGCACGAGGATCCTTTCGACCGCATGCTGGTCGCGCAGGCCCAGGTCGAAGGCATCACGCTCCTCACCGCGGACCCCACCGTTGCGCGCTACCCGGGACCGATCCGGCTGCTGTGATCTGCCGCACGCCATGACACGGCCGTGGTTCGCGATCGACTGGTTTCCCTTCCCGGCCGGCGCCGTCATCCTTGGCTGCACGCTGCTGTCGCTGTGGCAGGTCGGCACCCGCGCCCGAGTCGCGGTCGGGCCCAGCGAGATCGGGGGGTAGCCGTACCATGGAATCCGGCACCCCGAACCACGGCCAGGACGTGCGCTACGAGCCGGACGAGCGGCCGCCGCTGCCGCTCACGCTGGGGCTCGGGCTGCAGTACGCCGTGCTGACGGTGACCGGCGTCGTGCTCACGCCGGCCATCCTGGTTGGCGCCGGGGGCGGCGGCGAGGCGTACCTGTCCTGGGTGGTCTTCGCCGCCCTCGTGGTCAGCGGGGCGAGCACGGTGATCCAGGTCGCCCGCGTCGGGCGCATCGGCTCCGGCTATCTCCTGCTCATGGGCACCGGCAGCGCCTTCCTCGCCATCTGCCTCGCGGCGCTCGAGCGGGGCGGCGGCGGGCTGCTGGCGAGCCTGATCATCGTCTCGTCCCTGTTCCAGTTCGTGCTCGCCGCGAAGCTCTCGTTGTTCCGGCGCATCTTCACACCGACCGTGGCGGGCACCGTGCTCCTGCTGATTCCGGTGACCCTGTCGGGGATCATCCTGCGCAAGCTGACCGACGTGCCGGCGGACGCCTCGCCCGCTGCGGCGCCGGTCACGGCAGCCGTCACCCTGGGCGTGATAGCGGCCATCTCGGTCCGCGGCACCGGCGCCTGGAAGCTCTGGGCCGCGGCCGCGGGGGTGGCGGCCGGCTGCGTGGTCGGCGGCGTGCTGTTCGACATCTACGACACCGAGCGCGTCCTCGAGGCGGCCTGGATCGGGTTGCCCGCACTGGCCTGGCCGGGCATCGACCTGGGCTTCGGTCCCGACTTCTGGGCCCTGCTGCCCGCGTTCGTCATGCTGACGCTCGTCGGGGCCATGGACACGATCGGGGACTGCATCGCCATCCAGCGCATCTCCTGGCGGCGGCCGCGCGCCATCGACTTCCAGTCGATTCAGGGCGCCCTGGCCGCCGACGGCGTGGGCAACCTGCTGTCCGGCCTGATGGGCACGATGCCCAACACCACCTACGTGCACAGCATCGCGGTCGCCGATCTCACGCGGGTGACGGCCCGCGTCGTCGGCATCTGCGTCGGCATCGTCTTCGTCGTGCTGGCGTTCCTGCCGAAGCTCGTCGCCGTCATCGTCGCCATGCCGGGGCCGGTGGCGGCCGCCTACTACGTCGTCATCGTGTCGTCGCTCTTCGTCCTCGGCGTCCGGGTCCTCATGCACGACGGCCTCGATCATCGCAAGGGGGTCGCGGTGGGCCTCGCCTTCTGGCTGGGCCTCGCGTTCGAGCTCGACTGGATCTTCCCCGAGTACTTGCAGGGTGGATGGGGCGAGCTGCTCGCGAACGGCCTGACCGTCGGGGGCGTGACCGTTATCGTGCTGACGCAGTTCGTCGAGCTGACCGGGCCGCGCGCCCGGCGGCTCAAGACCGAGCTCGCCCTGGAGAACTTCCCCGAGATCGACGCGTTCCTGTCCGATTTCGCCGCGCGCGGGAAGCGCAGCCCCGAGTTGACCGACCGACTCCGGGCGGTGGGCGAGGAACTGCTGCTCACCCTGACCCGGCCGGGGGGCGAGGGCGAGACGGCGTCCAGGCGGCACCTGCTGCTCGTCGCGCGCGACGACGGCGATGCGGTCGAGCTCGAGTTCGCGGCGACCACCGACGACGCGAACCTGGAGGACCAGCTCGCCCTGCTCGGCGAGCGGGCTGCCGGTCCGCGGGTCGAGGAAGAGGTGTCCCTGCGCCTGCTGCGCCACTACGCGTCGGCGGTGCGCCATCAGCAGTTCCACGACACGGACGTGGTCACGGTCCGCGTGGGGCCGGCCGCCGCGGTGTGAGCAGGCGCCGCCCGGGCACGGCGGCCGCCGCGGAGGGAGGCGCCAAGTTGATAGACGCACGACCGATCGTGCACCATAGATCGTAAGTGGCTGCGACGCGTCGACCGACACCGTGACTCGACCCGCCGCCTGCGGCATCCCCGCCGCCCGCGACTGGCGTGACCGGGCTGCCCGCGCAGCCGCGGCAGACGTCGGGCGGGCCTCCGAGGCCGAGGCGATCGCGCAGGCGCGGAAGCTGGCCGACCGGGGCCGGCTGGGCGCGGCGGCCGGGCTGGCAACGCTCGCGGCGCTGGGCGCACTCGCCGGCTGGACGACGACCGCCGAGTTGCTCCGTCCCGCCGAGGGGCCTGTCCACGCGGCGCTGGGGCTGCTGGTGATAGCGGGCGGCCCGTGGCTGCTCCTGACGCTGCGGAGTCTCGTCCTGCTGGCGCTCCGGCGGCGGGTGTCGCCGATCCTGGGTCGCCTCGTCACCACCGGGTTGCTGCGAGCCGCGGGACGGGACGCGGCGGCGAGGGATCTCTCCGCGGCGACCGCCCGCCGCATCGGGGGCATGCTCGCGGCCGGCAGCGGCCGGTGTCTGGCGGCCGCCGGCAGCGGGACGTTCTGGACAGCATACGCGGCGGTGGCCGTCGCGACGATCTGGATCGTCACCGCCCGCGTCGCGCTCGGCTTCGGCTGGGAGAGCTCGTGGATTCCGCCGAGCTTCGGACGGGCGGTCGTCGAGCTCGCGGCGGTGCCGTTGACGCCTCTCATCGGCAGCGACGATCTGACGCCGATCGCCGCGGCGCCCGTCGCCCCCGCCGACGACCCCGCGGCGCTCGCGGCGCGCCGGGCGTGGATCCGCTTCCTGACCGCCGGCGTGGCGGCGTACCTGCTGGTGCCGATGGCGGCCTGGACGCTGCTGCAGGCCGTGCTCGGACACCGGCGCGCGGCGCGCTGGCGGCCCACGGTCGCCGTCGTGGCACGATCCACCGCGGCTGCTGCGGTGTCTGCGAGCAGTCCGCTCGCGCCGCCGCCGGTCCGGCCGCCCGGCGGCGGGCCGTGCACGCACGTCGTCCGGCTGGAGCGGCCCGAGCGGGCCGTCGGCCTCCCGGCTCCGCTCGACCGCCTCGACGATCTCGGCAACGTCGACGCGGCGGCCGATCTGGAGCGGGTGCGCGCGGCTGCGGACGCTCGCCGACGCCTCGCACGAGGCGCCGCTGCTCGTGCTCGACGGCGGCGATGCGCTGCGGCGCGCCGAGCCGGCCCGCACGGCGGCAGCCCGCCTGGAGGACTGGCGCGCGCTCGCGCGGGCGACGGGCGTCGCCCCCGTCGAATGCGACCTGGCGGAGCTGACCGACGCGAGCCGCCGCCGCCTCGCGGGCGCCATCGGCCGGCAGGCCGCCACCAACGGCGGCGGGCTGGCGGCCGGCCCTGGCCTGGCTCCGGGTGATCTCGACCCGGCTCCCCTCGATGCCGCGTTCGGCGTGATCGGGCGCCACCTGGAGGGCGACGACCCGCTGCCGTCCGACGCGGCCCTGGCGTCCTGCCTCGACGGGGTCGCCCGGACGTTCCGTGCCGGGGCCGGCCGGGACCCGTGGACCGAAGCGTGGAGCGCGCGTCTCGCGGCCCTCCGCGGCCTCGATCCCGCCGACGCCTCCAGCCTGGCGGCGTCGCTCGCCGCAACCGGCGTCGGCCTGCTGCCGGCCGCCCTGCGCCAGCGCGCCCTGTGGGCGGGGCTCGGGGGGCTGCTCGGGGCCGCCGCCTGCGCCGCCGCGTCAACCGTCGCGCCCGCGGCGCTGCTGGCCCTGCCGAGCTGGGCGGCAGCCGGGGCCGGGGTGGCCGGCCTGCTGTCGCTCGTCCGGCGCGGCGGGAGGACGGGCTCGCCGCCACCGGCGGATGCCGCGCCCGACCGGCCGCAGCGGCTGGGCGAGGCGGTCTTCGCCGCGGCCGCGAGCGCCGTGCTCTGGTGGTCGCAGGGCGCCGACGAGGCACGCACGACGCGTGCGCTCGAAGCGCTCGTTCCGGACGACGTCGCCCCGGCGCTCGACGATGCGGATGGGGCCAGGCGGTGGCTCGCCGCGGCGCGCGGCCGCGTCGTGGCAGCGGCCCGGGGGGACGGTTGAGCGGGTCCGGGCAGCCGCTGCGGCTCGCCCTCGTCGGACACACGAACACCGGGAAGACGTCGCTGCTCCAGACGCTGCTGCGCCGCCGCGACATCGGCGAGGTGAGCGCCCACGGCGGCACGACGCGCGCGGTCGAGGCGGGCGAGGTCGCCGACGACGCCGGCGTCGTCGGCGTCCTGCTCGACACGCCCGGCATCGAGGAGTCGGACCGGCTGCGCGACGCGCTGGAGTCCGAGCAGACCGACCGCTACGACGATCCGCGGACCCTGCTCGACCGCTTCCTCGCCTCGCCGGCCGCCGCGGACGTCAACGACCTCGGACTGGAGGCGGCGTCGGTGCGCGCCGCGCTCGGCGCGGACGTGCTCCTCTACGCCATCGACGCGCGCGAGGATCTGAAGCCGAAGCATCTCGACGAGCTCGCCGTGCTGGCGGCCACGGCGCGGCCGCTGATCCCGGTCCTGAACTACGCCGCCCATCCCGACGCCCAGGCCGAGAGCTGGCGCGGCGCCTGCGCCCGGCAGGGCCTGCACGCCACGGTGGCCTTCGACGCCGTGGTGTACGACGATGCCGGCGAGCAGCGGCTGCTGGCCGCCCTGAAGGCCCTGGCGCCCGGCCACGAGGCGGCCCTCGAGCGCTGGCTGGCGCTGCGCTCCCGCGAGCGGCGGGAGGCGATCGCCGCGGCGACCGACATCGCCGGGGAGCTCCTGGTCACCGCCGCCGCGGCGGTCGTGGTCACCGCGCCGGAGCCGCGCGACGAGGCCGCCCGCCGGCTTGCCGTCGAGGAGGCGACCGCGCTGCTGCTCGAGGGCCTGCGGGAGCGCGAGACCGTCGCCCGGGACCGGATAGCGGCGACGCTGGGCTTCCACGGCGCCGAGGCGCGGGCCGTGGCGTTCGACGTGGCGGAGGCGCTCGGCGGCGTCGACTTCCTGAGTCCCGCCAGCCTGGAGCGCGCCGGGTTGTGGGCCGCCGGCGCCGGCGCGGGCCTGGTGGCGACCGGCGCGCTGGTCGACATCGCGCTCGGCGGCGTGTCCCTGGGCGGGTTCGCGGCGCTCGGCGCCGTTGGATCGGCGCTCGGGGCGGCCGGCGCCAGCGCCCGCAAGGTGCTGCGGCGGCTGCGCGGGCAGGAAGAGGTCCGGCTCGGCGACGCGGGCGTGGAGCTGCTCGCGGCCCGCGCGGTGGCCACCATACGCGCCGTGCTCGCCCGCGGCCACGCGGCGATCGAGCCGGTCCCCATCGAGGCGGCGGTGAGCGAGAGCCTCGAGCGCGACGCGGGCCCGGCCTGGCGGGCGTCGTGGGCGGCGGCGCGCGGGCGCGCGGCGTGGAGCGATCTCTCCCGACCCCGTCCGGGCGGCGTTCCGGGCCACGCCCGCGCGGAGACCGTCAGGAACGTGGCGACGGCTCTGGCGGATCGGATCGCGTAGGCCTGGAAGCCAAGGCTGATCGTATCCTTGCGCCGTGCCCAGCTTCCTGTGCGTGACGTGCCGCGCGTCGTTCGAGGTGTCGCAGGCGGCACTCGACAAGTATCCCGGCTGGCAGCCGAAGTACTGCCGGCTGCACCAGCCGCGGAGGCGGACCGGCGCCCGGGGTGCGGGCCGTGGCGGGGCGGCTCGGGGCCGCACCCTGCGCGAGGAGAACCTGACGCTCGCCGAGGTTCTGGCCAGGTACGACGGCGGCCCTGATCGGGGCGTGTTCACCGACGGCAGCGCGGTGCCGAACCCGGGCCCGGGCGGCTGGGGCGTCGTCTGGGTCGAGGACGGCCGGATCGTCTCGAAGGCCCGCGGCCACGAGCCGGACACGACCAACAACCGCATGGAGCTGCGGGCGCTGATCGAAGCGTTCAGGATGCTGCCGGCCGACGCCGCCATCGACGTCCTGAGCGACAGCCGGCTCTGCGTGGACACCGTCACGCGCTGGGCGCCGGCGTGGGAGCGTGCCGGCTGGAAGCGGAAGGCCGGCCCGATCAGCAACCTGGACCTCGTCCGGGAGCTGCTGGCGCGCTACCGCGCCCACCCGGCCTGCAGGCTGCGGTGGACCGCTGCCCACGCCGGGGATCGCTGGAACGAGTACGCGGACAGCCTCGCGACCGCCTGGATGCGATCGACGCTGTGAGCCGCGCGGCCCCGGCTGCTCACCGGGGCCTGGCGCCGGGGCTCCTACGGCCGGCGGCCCCAGGCGCCGAACAGCACGCCGGCGATGAAGCGGAAGTCGGGGTCCTCCAGGCACGCGAGCACGTGGTCGAGGTCGTCCTGGCCGACGGCGCCGGCCGCGACGAGCGCGGGCCCCGAGAGGGGAAAGGTGAGACTCCAGAACGTGCCGCCCGGGTCGTCGCCGCCGCGGGCCATGAACGGGAAGCACTCGCACCCCGTGCGCTCGAAGCCGAGCCGCTCGACGAACAGGGGCGTGCGGTGCCCCAGGCAGGCGTCATAGATGCCCGCGCCGCGGATGGCGTCGAGAATGCGGCGGACCTTCCGGTCGAACGCCTCGGCCCCGGGGTAGCGGGTGTCGGAGGCGCGGAACATGCTGAAGTCGGCCTCCTCGATCAGCAGCCAGCCGCCGGGACGGACCGCGGCCGCCAGGCGCGCGACGGCCTGCTCGGGGTCGGCCATGTGCACGAGCAACGCCCTGGCGTGCACGAGGTCGTAGGCCCGGGGCTCGAAGTCGCTCGCGAGGAGGTCCTGCTCGCGAACCTCGACGTTGGCGGGCAGCTCGGCGCCGCGCAGGAAGCGCGTGTTGAGGTCCGCGGCCACGACCCGGCCCGCCGGCCCCGCCTTCGCGGCCAGCCAGCGGGCGACGGAACCGCGGCCGGCGGCCACCTCGAGGCAGCGCCACCCGGCGCCGACCCCCAGCGCCGCGAGGCGCCGCGTGGTGGCGCCGTCGCACAGCGCCTCGAGCGCCCGCAGGCGGACCTGCTCGCGTTCGGCCGGCGAGTCGTCCGCGAAGTACGGCCCCTGCTGCATCCGCGGATCAGGCGCTGGACCTCGAGTGCAGCCAGCGCCGGAGGACGCGGGTCCACCACATCACCGTGCCGGTGACGAACAGGGCCGTCGGCACGATCCCGATCAGTGCCCAGGTCGCCTTGGCCACTTCGTTGCAGACCGCCTCGCAGCCGGGGATGCCCCGGCCGCCGAGCCGGCCGAAGTGCAGGAAGGCGAGCCAGTACATCACCCGGTCGCCGATGCGGTCCACCGGACTCGTCGGGTCGAACGGCTCGAGGTAGTCGACGACGGCCGAGAACAGCGCCGGGAACGACAGGTAGGCCCCGGTGACGCCCCACATCAGGAGGAAGGGCCAGCACCAGAAGCCGAACGTGCTGTGCAGGCTCCAGTTGAGCCGGCGCCGGTCGACGGTGAGGCTGCGGCGCCAGCGGGAGATGCCCGGCCACCAGATGACCGCGCCCGTGACCGAGAGCCCGATGAGGAGCAGCGCGCCCAGGCCGTTGATGCGCCGGCCGGTCTCGCCGCCCAGGAGATTGTCGTGGAGGTCGAGCAGCCAGGCGGTGACGCGGTAGCCCAGCGGCAGGGGGTCGCCCAGGTCCTCGCCCGTGAAGGGGTCGAACAGCCGCCGTATCCGCTCGCCGTCGCGCAGCAGGGCGATCTCGACGGCTTGCTGCGGCGTGTCGCCCGCCCGGAAGTCCCGCACCTCGTAGCCCGGGTAGTCCGCCAGGGCGGCGCGCTCCAGGGCCTCGACGCTCAGCGGCACGCCCGAGCCCTCCACGATGACGGGCTGCGGGGCGAAAGTAATGTAAAGCTCGTTCCGGTAGACCAGCACGCTGCCGGTCAGCGAGATCACGAAGATGTAGACGCCCAGGCCGACGCCGCTCCAGAGGTGGACCTGGAAGATGGCCTTGCGCAGCCCGACGCCCTGCGGCGCCTGCACCCAACGGTCCCAGATTCTCATCGTCCTGTTCCGCCCGCCCGGATTCGGCGCTGCCCGCCAGCGAGCCACTGATAGGATATCCGACCACGACGGCCGCCGGCGGCTCGCGCGGGAAAGGGGCGATCGACATGACGCTCGACGTGGAACGCTACTTCGGGTTGGCGGAGCGCGGCACGACCGTCCGCACCGAGGTGTGGGCAGGCGTCACCACCTTCCTGACGATGGCCTACATCGCCTTCGTCAACCCGCAGATCCTCGCCGACGCCGGCATGCCGCGCGACGCGGTCTTCGTGGCGACCTGCGTCTCGGCGGCGTTCAGCACCCTCGTGATGGGGCTCTACGCCAACTATCCCATCGCGCTGGCGCCGGGCATGGGGCTGAACGCGTTCTTCGCCTACGTGGTCGTCCAGGGCCTGGGGTACGACTGGGAGGTGGCGCTGGGCGCCGTCTTCGTGGCCGGCGTGCTGTTCCTCGCCCTGAGCGTGCTGCCGGTGCGCGAGTGGATCATCAACGCCGTGCCGGCCCGCATGAAGATGGCCATCTCGGCCGGCATCGGCCTGTTCCTCGGCATCATCGCCCTGCGCAACGCCGGCGTCATCCAGGCCAGCGAGGCCACGCTGGTCACCACCGGCGACCTGGTCGCGGCCGAGCCGGTGCTGGCGCTGCTGGGGTTCGGCGTCATCGTGGCGCTCTCGGCGCGGGGCGTGCCGGGCGCCGCCGTCATCGGCGTGCTCGGCGTCACGGGCGCCGGCGTCGTCTGGGGCGCCTCGGCGTGGCAGGGCCTCGTCTCCGCGCCGCCCGATCCCACGCCCGCGCTGCTGGCGCTGGACATCGCGGGCGCGCTGCAGGCCGGGATGGTCGCCGTCATCCTCACCTTCCTCATCGTCGACCTGTTCGACACCACCGGCACGTTGATCGGCGTTGCGCGGCAGGCGAACCTGCTCGACGCCGAGGGGCGGCTGCCGCGCATCAACCGCGCCCTGATCGCCGATTCCACCGGCACCCTGGCGGGCGCCGCGCTCGGCACGTCGCCGGTGACGAGCTACATCGAGAGCGCGGCGGGCACGAGCGCCGGCGGCCGGACCGGGCTGACGGCCGTCGTCGTGGCCGGGCTCTTCGTCGCCTGCCTGTTCTTCGCGCCGCTCGCGGGATCGATCCCGCCCTACGCCACGGCGCCGGCCATCCTCTACGTCGCCTGCCTGATGGCGCGGGCGCTGGCGGACGTCGAGTGGGGCGACGTCACCGAGTCGGCCCCCGCGGTCGTCACCGCCATCGCCATCCCGCTGACGTTCTCCATTGCCGACGGCATCGGCATCGGCTTCGTCACCTACGTGGTCATCAAGGTCATGGCGGGGCGCGCGCGCGACTGCTCGCCGACGCTCGCCGCCGTGGCGCTGATGTTCGCGGCGAAGTTCGCGTTCCTCTGACCTGCGCGGCCGCCGGTCGCGGCGGTCCGTCAGAAGCGGTGCTTCAGGGTGATGGTCACCGCCTGGTAGCCGATGCCGCCGAACGCCAGCGTGCTGCCGAAGGGGGTCACGCCGTCCGCCTGGACCGGCGCGTGGCTGCGGATCTGCGTCCACGTCACGTCCTCGACGACGTCGTCGAAGCGGGTCCAGCGCACCTTCGCGCCGAGCGACGTGCGCTCGGTCAGGGCGTAGTCGAAGCCGGCCAGCACCTGGTAGCCGAAGACCGTCTGGCCGGCCTTGTCGTCGAGGATGCTGGCGGTGCCCGCGGCGGCGCGCTTGGCGGCCTCCGGCCAGTCGGGGTCGAACTCGATCTGCAGGTACTCGGCGTCCGGCTTGCGGGTGAGCTGGGTGTAGTAGCTCAGCTCGGTGACGGCCCAGCCGACCCCCGCGCCGACGTACGGCGTCCAGCGCGAATCGTTCACGAAGTCGTAGTACGCATTGGCGAAGACCTGCTGGGCATGGTAGTCGCCGAGCCACTCCTCGAGCGGCGCGGCGGTCGCCCATTCGGTGTCCTTGCCGGCCAGGGCGGGGCTCTCCGTGCCGCCGAGCGGCTTGACGTCGTCCCCCTGGTAGCGGTTGGCGTATTCGACCTCGAAGCGCGGCCCGCCCGCCGCGTAGCCGAATGTGAAGCCGCTCGTGAACCCCGGGTCCGGGTCGAAGTCGTTGGCGAGCAGCACCGCCGGCGTGTTGTCGCGGCAGGCCGCGTCGGCAGGGGGGCTCATCGAGGCCGGGTAGAGGAGCCGGTCGCACCGCGTCGGGTGGTTGACGGCGTGGACCGACGAGTCGACGCCGGACGGCAGCGCCACGCCCAGCTCGAGGCCGACGTAGAACCCGGACCGGTCTTCCTGGGCGCCGGCGCTGCCGGCGGCGGCCAGGATGCAGAGGCTTGTGGCGGCGGCGGCCAGGCCGCCCCGCAACGACGAGCGAGGCAAGAGCATCGATTCCATACGGGCATGGTACGGTTCGACGCCACAGGCAGGCAAGCCGGCCGAGCGGGCCGCCGGAGCCCGTTGTTCCCACTTGTGCGAAGGCGGCGAATACCTGCTACGCTGATGCTGTTTCGCAGGTTCGGCGTCGAAATCTCTCCGAAGGAGCGTAGCGATGGAGCAGGCGCAGCGGCGGCGTTTCACGCGCAGGAGTCTGGTGGTTCTCGTGTTCCTGCTGGCGGCGCCGGCCGCCGCCCTGGCCCAGACCGGCAGCATCGCCGGCGAGGTCACGGACGAGACGGGCGGCGTGCTGCCCGGCGTGACGGTCGAGGCGACCAGCCCCGCGCTCATCGAGGGCGTCCGCGCCACCGTCACGGACGGGGCCGGCCTGTACGAGATCGAGGCGCTGCGCCCCGGCACGTACACCGTTACGTTCACGTTGCCCGGGTTCAACACGTTCGTCCGGGAGGGCATCGAGCTGACGTCCGGGTTCACGGCGAACGTCGGCGGGCTGATGAGCGTCGGCGCCATCGAAGAGACCGTCACGGTGTCGGGCGCCAGCCCCATCATCGACGTGCAGAACGTCGTCACCCAGGAGAACCTGTCGCGCGAGCAGCTCGACGTGCTGCCGACGGGGAGGACCTACTGGGGCTACGCGTCGCTCACGGTCGGCATGACCAGCAACATCGCCGGCGGCGGCCAGGACGTCGGCGGCAGCATGGGCGACGCGTGGGGCCACGTCGAGATCCACGGCAGCTCCGCGCAGGACGGCGTCGTCGCCTGGGACGGCATGAGCTTCAACAACAACATCACCGACGGCGGCGGGTCCTCCAAGCAGTTCTTCATGAACCAGGTGGCCATCCAGGAGATCGTCGTCTCGACGAGCAACATGGACGCCGAGACCCCGTTCGGCGGCGTCGGGATCAACGCGATCCCGAAGGACGGCGGGAACCAGTTCAGCTACTACGTCAACGTGAGCGGGACCAACGGCGACCTGATGGCCGACAACGTCGGCCCGGACATGGTCGAACGGGGCGTCAACCCCCTGGCGAAGAACAAGAAGATCTGGGACTACGGCGTCGGCGTCGGGGGACCCCTCGTGCGCGACCGCGTCTGGTTCTACACCGCGCACCGCTGGTGGGGGGCGCAGAACTATCAGGCGGCGACGAACTTCAACCTGACGCCGCACACGCCGTTCTACACGCCCGACCCGGAGCGGCCGACCTGGACAGACTTCTACAACCAGGACAACAGCCTGCGGCTCACGGTGCAGGCGACCGAGCGGCACAAGTTCACGGCGTCGCAGGCCTTCCAGACGAACTGCGCCTGTCACTTCTGGACGCAGTACGGCGTCGCGGATGCCGATGCCGCGGTCGACTACACGTATTTCCCGATCAACCTGACGCAGACCACGTGGACCTTCCCGGCCAGCAACCGGCTGCTCTTCGAGGCGGGCGGGTCGTTTCTCCGCAACCTCACGTCGCCGCGCCGCCAGGAGACGGTCCGGCCGACCGACGTGGCGCACATGATCTTCAGTCCGTTCGTCAACTACCAGGCGATCGGCTTCAACACCTGCAACCCGTGTCTCTACGGCGTCCGCCACAACTTCCCGGCCTACGTGTTCCGGGGGTCGATGTCGTACGTCACCGGCACGCACTCGTTCAAGGTCGGCTTCAACACGCGGCACGCCGAGGAGAGCCACGGCGTATCGTTCATGAACAACCCGCTGCGCTACGAGTTCGCGACGCCCGAGTTCCCCTTCGCCGTGACCCAGTTCGGCACGCCGCGCAACTCGCACCACATATCGAACGACCTCGGGATCTACGCGCAGGACCAGTGGACCATCGACCGGCTGACGCTGAACCTGGGGGTCCGCTACGACCACGTCAACGCCTACTATCCGGCTCAGTCGCACCCGGGCGACCTGGCGCTGGAGTACTTCGGCGCGGACGCCACCCGGTTCGTCTCGGCGTTCGACGTGGAGCGGCGGGACAACGTCCCCAACTACCACGACATCGTCCCGCGCCTCGGCGCCGCCTACGACCTGTTCGGCGACGGCCGCACCGCGATCAAGGCGACCCTCGGCAAGTACGTCCTCCCCGTGGGCACGTCGATCGCCGAGGAGGTCAACCCGCTCAACGCGCTGCAGCTCGAGACGCGGCGCCGCTGGTTCGACCTGCCGTTCCAGGGCGGCAACGGGAACTTCGTGCCCGACTGCAACTTCGACAACTTCGCGGCCAACGGCGAGTGCGGGCCGATCGAGGATCCCCAGTTCGGCAGGCCCGACCGGACGCAGCGCTTCGCCCCCGACCTGCTCGAGGGCTGGGGGACGCGCGGGTATCAGTGGCAGACCTCCGTCTCGATTCAGCAGGAGGTGGCCGAAGGCTGGTCGGTCGAGGTCGGGTACTTCAGGACCTGGTACAAGAACCACATCGTCGCCGACAACCAGCTCATCGGTCCGGACGACTTCGATCCCTACTACATCATCGCGCCCGAGGATCCGCGGCTGGGCGACCTCGGCGGCCAGAGGCTCGACGGCCTCTACACGATTACGCCCGAGGCGCTGGCGCGCGGCCGGGACAACCTCGTGACGCTGGCGAGGGACCTCCCGGGCGGCGACGTCATGGGGCAGTGGTTCAACGGCGTGGACTTCACGTTCAACGGCCGGCTCGACAACGGCGTCACGCTCGGCGGCGGCGTGAGCACCGGGTCGCTCTCGTACAACGAGTGCTTCGTCATCGACAATCCCCAGCAGGCCAGACCGGGCTACTGCGACCTCCGGACCCCGTGGTCCTCGGGCACGCAGGTCAAGTTCAACGGCGCCGTCCCGCTGCCGTACGACACGCAGGTGTCGTTCGTCTTCCAGAACCTCGCCGGCAGGCCCTGGGAGTCGCTCTACCAGGCGGGACAGAACCCGGTCGAGCGCGTGCTCATCGAGCAGCAGCTCGGGCGCCCCATGGCCGTCGCGCAGGAAGAGATCCAGCTCTTCCCGGCCGGAAGCGGGAGCGCCTCGGTGACGCTCGGGGACACGTTCAACTTCACGGGGTCGACCTTCTACGAGAAGCGGCTGAGCCAGCTCGATCTGCGGCTCACGAAGATCTTCCACGTCGGCAACGCGCGGATTCGCGGCTGGTTCGACATCTTCAACGTCTTCAACCACGTGAGCGCGACCAACCTGGTCGCCAACTACACCGCCCCCGGCCTGCCGTATCCGCGCGTGGCGCAGGTCATGGGCGGCCGCCTGTTCAAGTTCGGCGGGCAGTTCGACTTCTGAGATCCTGGCAGGTGGAGGCAACCGGTTTCGGCGCTCGGGTCGCGGCGGCCGCCCTCGCGGCCCTGCTCGGCCTGCCGGCGACCGGGCCGGCCGGGCAGGGCGGCGGTCCGGCCCCTCCCTTGCGCGCCATCACCGACGCGGCCGGCCTGCACTTCAACCGCTCGCCGGAGAACGACCGGCTGCGCCGCGCCGCCGCCGACGCCGGCATCGGCCTGTTCGACTCCGCGCTGGGGGTCGTGGACTGGAACCGCGACGGGCACTGGGACATCCTGGTCACCGAGGTCGCCAGCCACGCCATCCTCTTCCGCAACGACGGGCGGGGCGGGTTCGTCCGCGAGCCGCTGCCATTCGGGGACGACCGGCTCATTCCCGGCCAGGCGCTGTTCGTCGATCTCGACGGCGACGGGCTCGAGGAGCTGGTCGGCAGCCGCGTGGCGTACGGCGACGGGCAGGCCCGGATGGGCATCCACACGCGGCGCGGGGGCGAGTGGGTGTTCCTGCCGCGGGCGCTCGAGTGGGACAACCCGCCGGGCGTCAGGCGCAGCGAGGCGCAGTTCCTGACAGCCGGCGACCTGAACGGCGACGGGCGGCTCGACCTGGTCGTGCGGGGCTACCCGGCCGACCGCACGGGGCACCCGGGCGCCTCGGGCGGCGTCGGCGCCAATGACGGCGCCGGCAACCTCCTCTTCGTCAGCCAGGGCGGCCTGCGCTTCGCCGCCGAGTCGAACGCCGGGCCTCTCGACGCTGCCGCCGCGAGCGAGCGGTTGGTCGAGGCGGCCAACCTGCCGGGGCTGGACGCCGACCACGACGGCCGGGCTGCCGCGCCCGTCGACATCGACGGCGACGGCGACCTCGACCTGGCGCTGCTGACGCCGCGCGGCCTCGCGCTGCTCGAGAACACGTCGGCGCCGCGGCGCTTCGCGCGCGTGCGGCTGGCGGCGGGAGCCGACGCACAGGCGCTGGGGGCGGAGGTGGCGCTCAGCGCCGGCGGGGTGACGCGGCGCGACGTCGTGAGGCTGACCGGGGGGTTCCGGGCCCAGGTGCCGCTGGACCTCCACTTCGGGCTCGGGACGGCGGAGACGATCGAGCGGCTCGAGGTACGCTGGCCGTCGGGCGGCGTCGGCGTCTGGCGCGACCTGCCCGCGGACCGGCTGCTCGTCGTCGACGAGCGTTCCGGCACCGTCGACGCCCGCCGCCTCCCGCGCTGGTCCGACGGATCGCGGCCGACCATGACAGGCTCGCCGTCCCCGTCCGTCGCGGCGCAGGCGCTTGGCGGCGGCCGTGGGCCGCTGGCCGGAGGACGGCCGTCGGTGGTCAACTTCTGGGCGCCCTGGTGCCCGCCCTGCAACGAGGAGCTGCCGGCGCTCGTCGACCTGGCGGAACGCTACGACGGCGAGATCGACTTCGTCGGCGTCAGCATCGAGCTGGACGACCTGGACTCCGTCCGCGAGGCAGTCGATCGCTTCGGCATCCGCTATCCGCAGTTCCTCATGGACGAGCAGGTGATGGCGGCGTTCTTCGGCTCCGAGCTCGAGCTCGCGCTGCCCTCCACGTTCGTGTTCGACCGCGGCGGCCGGCTGCGGCGGGTGTTCCGCGGCGCCGTCACCGGGGCCGACCTGGACGGGCTGCTGGCCTCGTTCCGCGACGAGGGCACGAACGAGACCACGCTGCGGCTGCTGGCGGCCGCGTGGATCGGCCAGGCCCGCGTCCAACGCGCGCGCGGCGAGACCGCCGCCGCGCGCGCAAGCTACGAGCGGGCGCTGCGGCTGGACCCCGGCAACCGGGCCGCCCGCCAGGGACTCGCCGACACCCGCTGACAGGAGGCGCGCCGCCCCGGGCGTGCGGCGCCAGTCCGGCCCCCCGCGTAGACGGACGCGGGCCGAGCCGCTATAGTTGCGCAGCATGTGCGCGGCGCCGGCCCCGCAAGCGGACGCCGGGGGCTTGGGGCGCAGCCCCGTCTGAATGAAGATGCCGAGACGACACGCGGGCCGCCTGCTGGCCGCCCTGCTGCTCGCGGGCTGGCTGGCCGCGCCCGCCGCCGCGCAGCGCGGCGCCGCGAACGGCGAATGGCGCAGCTACGGCGGCGACACGGGCAGCACCAAGTACTCGCCGCTCGACCAGATCACGCGGGAGAACTTCGAGGCGCTGGAGATCGCCTGGCGCTGGCGGTCGGTCGATACGCACCTCGCGAAGAGCGAGGCCGGCGGCGCCTGGATCGGCCCGGCGCGCGAGGTCTTCGAGGCGCTGGCGCGCGAGGATCCCGACCGCTGGGAGACGGATCTCTACAGCCCGCGGCCGGGCACCTCGCTGATGGTCGCCACGCCCCTCATGGTCGGCGGCGTCCTGTACCTGAGCACCCCGCTCTACCAGGCCGCGGCGGTCGACGCGCGCACGGGCGAGACGCTGTGGGCCTTCGACCCCAGGGCCTACGAGTCGGGCACCCCGGCGGTGATTCCCTGGCGGCACCGCGGCGTCGCGTACTGGGAGGCCGGGGGCGAGGCCCGCGTCGTGTGGGCCACGGGCGACGGGTACCTGATCGCGGTCGACGCGCAGACCGGGCGGCCGGCGGCCGACTTCGGCGACGGCGGGCGCATCGATCTCATGCAGGGCGTTCCGCGCGCCAGCCGCGAGTCGCGGACGGTGCAGAACCTGCTGGCGCTGTCGTCGCAGTCGCCGCCGCTGGTGATTGGCGACACGGTGCTGGTCGGCTCGTCGATGACCGACATGGTCATCACGAAGGAGATGCCGCCCGGCTGGGTCCGCGCCTACGACGTCCGGACGGGCCGGCACAAGTGGGACTTCCACACGATTCCGCAGAGCGCGGACGAGTACGGCGCCGACACCTGGCTGAACCAGTCCTGGCGCTACTCGGGCGCCGCGAACGTCTGGTCGCTGATGAGCGGCGACGAGGAGCTGGGCTACGCGTACCTGCCGACCGGCACGCCCACGGGCGACTACTACGGCGGCCACCGGCCGGGCGACAACCTGTTCGCCGAGAGTCTGGTCTGCGTCGACGTGGAGACCGGCGAGCGCATCTGGCACTTCCAGGGCGTGCACCACGGCCTGTGGGACTACGATTTCGCCTCGGCGCCGAACCTGATCGACATCGTCGTGGACGACCGGCCGATCAGGGCGGTGGCGCAGCCGAGCAAGCAGGGCTTCATCTACACGTTCGACCGGGTGACGGGCGAGCCGGTCTGGCCGATCGAGGAGCGGCGGGTGCCGACGGACACCGATCTGGTCGGCGAGGTGCCGTCGCCGACGCAGCCCTTTCCGACCCGCCCGCCTGCGTTCGAGTACCAGGGCACGTCGATAGACGACCTGGTCGACTTCACCCCCGAGATCCGGCAGATGGCCGTCGAGGCGGTCGAGGGCTACCGGCTGGGGCCGCTCTTCACGCCGAACTCGACGCAGGGGACGCTGATCCGGCCCAGCGTCGGCGGCGGCGCCAACTGGTCGGGCGCGGCGGTCGATCCCGAGACGGGGCTGCTCTACGTGCCGTCGGTGAACACGCACTCGGTCATCCCGTTCGCGGACGTCGACCCGGACGGCCCGGCCACGATGCGCTACACCTGGCGCTGGGGGCAGGGCGACCGCGGGCCGGTCATGCCGCAGGGGCTGCCGCTGTGGAAGCCGCCCTACTCGCGGATGACCGCCATCGACATGAACCGGGGCGAGCACGTCTGGATGACGCCGCTCGGCGACGGCGACCGCTACCGCAACCTGCCGCTGCTGCGCGACCTGGACCTGCCGCCGCTCGGCGGCGACGGCCGGGGCGGGCCGCTGCTGACCACGACGCTGCTGATCAACGCGCTCACGGCCGGCGGCAGCGACGGCGGGCCGCGGCTGGTGGCGTACGACAAGACGACCGGCGCGATGGTCGGCTCCGTCGACCTGCCGGGCGGCGCCCTCGGCACGCCGATGACGTACATGCTCGACGGCCGGCAGTACATCGCGCTCACGGTCGGGGGTCGCGTGCCCGAGCTGATCGCCTTCGCGCTGCCGTCCTGACGCCGCGGCGCGGCGATCGCGAGCCACGAAGCGGAAGAACTTTCCAGGAGGGAAGAACATGCGAACGATGCTTGCAGCGGGCAGCCTGGCTGTCGCAGCCGCGGTCCTGCTCGGGGCCGGCGCGGGCGTGCAGGCCCAGGGCGGGTCGGGCGACGAGGTGACGAAGGAACAGTACGACCGCTGGATGACCGAGCTGTCGAACTGGGGCCGCTGGGGCGACGACGATCAGCTCGGGGCGCTGAACCTCATCACGCCGGCCAAGCGGGTGCAGGCGGCGCAACTGGTCGAGACGGGCCGGGTCGTCTCCATGGCGCGCGACATGACGATCGAGCGGCTGGACGATCCCGCCAGCACCAGCGCGAACCGGCCGCCGGTGCTGGCCGGGTCGGTCCGCAACGTGTTCGGGATCGACACCGACAACGGCTATTTCTGGGAGCGGTACGAGATCGAGTACCACGGCGGCCTCGTCACGCACCTGGACGCCTTCTGCCACGTGGCCTACGACGGCAAGGTATACAACGGCCGCGACTTCGAGGAGGTCGCCTCGCTCGAGGACGGCTGCAGCGCCATGGGCGTCGTCAACCTGAAGGACGAGGGGCTGGTCACGCGCGGCGTGCTCATCGACATGCCGGGCACCGCCGTGCGCCGCCAGGACATCGAGGCCTGGGAGGCGGAGACCGGCATCACGATCTCGGCCGGCGACGCGCTGTTCCTGCGCACGGGCCGCGACGTCGGCCAGAGCGGCGGCTACCATCCGTCGCTGCTCCCGTTCTTCAAGGAGCGCGACATCGCGCTGCTCGGCGCCGACGTGCCGCAGGAGGGCGGCCAGATCGAGGGGGTCGCCATCCCGGTGCACTTCTTCACGCTCGTCGCGCTCGGCGTGCATCTGTTCGACAACCTGGGCCTCGAGGCGCTCGCCGAGACGGCCAGCGAGCTGAACCGCTGGGAGTTCCTGTTCATGGCCTCGCCGCACGGCGTGCCGAACGGCGCGGGGACGGCCATCAACCCGCTGGCCGTGTTCTAGGAGTTCGCGCCGTAGAGTATCCGGAAGCAAGGAGAGACACCGATGCAGAGACAGACCGTGTGCGTACTCGTGGGACTGCTGCTGCTGGCCGGCTCGACGACGGCCACGGCGCAGCTCAGGACCGATGGTCCCGTCGTCTACGGGCATCATCACATCTACACGAGCAGCATCGACGCGCAGAAGAAGTTCTGGGTCGATACGCTCGGCGGCGTGGACGCCGGCAACCTCGGGCCGGTCCCGGTCGCGGTGGTCAGGATCCCCGGCGTGCAGATGCTGTTCAGCGAGCAGGTGCCGGGCGGCGGGACCATAGGGACCTCGGTGAACCACATCGGCTTCCAGGTGCCGGACCTGCGGGCGATGGTCAGGAGGGTGAAGGAGGCCGGCTACCAGAACATCACCCGCGAGGAGATGCCGCCCTCGGTCGCGGTCGACGAGGACGGTCTCGTGCGCGTCGAGAACCAGGACACCTACATCTCCTTCGTCATGGCGCCGGACGGCGTGAAGGTCGAGCTGCTCGAGAACCAGTCGATGAGCGGGTCGATCGTCCTGCACCACGTCCACTTCGCGACGCCGGACGTGGACGCGATGAAGGCGTGGTACGCCGACGCGTTCGGGGCCGTGCCCGGCATGCGCGGCTCGTTCGAGGCCGCGGATCTGCCGGGCGTGAACCTGACGTTCTCGCCCTCGGCCACGCCGGTCAAGGCCACCCGCTTCAAGGCGCTGGACCACATCGGGTTCGAGGTCGAGAATCTGGAGGAGTTCGCGAAGCAGCTCCAGGCGAAGGGGATCGAGCTCGACGGCGAGTACCGCTACGCCGACGCCCTCGAGCTGGGCGTCGCGTTCGTGACCGACCCGTGGGGCACGCGCATCGAGCTCACGGAGGGGCTCGGCAAGTATTAACTTCAGACGGGGCTGCGCCCCGAACCCCCGGCGTTCGCTTGCGGGGCCCCTTCGCCCCGCGCCGCTCCCGCCGAGGCGCGCCTTGCGCGCCTTGCGGGGCGGGACTTCTGTCCCGTCCCGCGCCCGCCGGTGCCGCCGCCTACCTCCGGCCGCTCTCGGCGGCCGTCCTTTCCTCCGTTACCCCGGAGCCGGTGATGACCTCCCCCTCGGGCGCGTAGTTGCCCTCGTGGCAGGCGTGCTCGAGGACCGTTCCCTCGCCCCGGGTCAGCTCGATGGCCGCGGTCCAGGGCTGCGTGAACTCGTCGGGATCCTCGAACGTGAAGCGGTAGCCGAGCGTGTCGGCGTCGATGCGCGTGAACCGCTCGACCAGCCGCAGGTTCTCGCTGCCGCCGAACACGGTGGTCATGCGCGTGTTGGTCTTGCGGCTGAAGTTCCGCGTCTCGACGACCAGCGTGTCGCCGTCCCAGTAGCCGCGCGAGTCGCCCAGCCACTGGCGGATCCCCTCGCCGACATGCGGCCGGCCGTCGATGGGGACGATGCGCGAGTCGCGCATCATCCCGACGATCAGCACCACGTGCGTGGGCGTCTGCATGATCTGGTAGTTCTGGCTGTAGACGCCGGGCGACATGGCGCCGGGCAGCCCGCGGGTGATGCAGCGGTCGAACAGCGACAGCTCCTGCCAGGACGCCACCGGCACGTTGCCGTCCGGGAAATCGTGGGCGCCGGCGTCGGCCCGCTGCCGCCCCCGCGCGGTGAGGGGCGGGAGACGGCCGTCGGCCGTCTCGACGACCAGCGGCGCGGACCCGGCGGCCTCCGCCTCCGTCGCCGCCGGACTCTCGCCGGGCGCCGCCAGGCGCTCGAGGGGCACCGTCGTCGTATGGCTCCACACGCCCTGCAGGTCGGGGTGGCCCCACGGCGTCCGCGGCACGTCCGACCCGCCGCCGGGACCCTGGCCCGCGGCGCCGCCCGCCGCGAGCGACACGATGGCCACGGCAATCGCCGCTCGCGCGGCTCCGGGAACGTCTCGGCGCTGCATTGCTGCCCCTCCTTCCGGAAGCTATGATCCTAGCAGCCGCCAAGCCCCGCTGCATTGTCCCCGCTAGCGGCGGGGGGCCGGGCGCAGCCCCGTCTGATGGCAGCGCCGGCGCAGCCGGCGCAAGGCGCGCACGGCGCGCCTCGGCGGTAGCGGCGCGGGGCGATGGGGTCCCCGCAAGCGGACGCCGGGGGTTCGGGGCAAAGCCCCGTCTGAAATGGAGCCGACGATGCGAACGAACTACGCGGTCATGCTGGGATTGCTCGGACTCGTGGCGGGCCTGGCCGGATGCGGCGGCGGACCGGCGGAGGAAGCGATGCCGGAGGCGCCGGCCGGACCCTCGCTGAGCGCCGCCGTCGTGGGCACGTGGGAGCTCGCGTCGGTCGAGTTGCGCGACGCGGCGGGCGCGCCGCTGCCGGCGCCCGCGGGCCCGGCGCTCGGAGCACCCGGCGCCGTCGGACAGCTCATCCTCGACGACGCCGGGCACATCGGGCTGGCGATCATGCAGCAGGGGGGGCCGCAGTACGAGGATCCGACCCCCGAGCAGGCCCTGGCCGACCTGGACGGCTACACCGCGTTCTTCGGCACCTACAGCGTCAACGAGGCCGCCGGCGAGCTGACCGTCCAGATCCGGGGCAGCCGCGATCCGGGCCTGACGGGCGCCAGACGGAGCGGCGCCGTGGAGGCGTCGGCGGACCGCCTGTCGCTGGAGCTGCCGGCGACCGCGGACGGCGCGACGCCCACCGCGGTGTGGAGCCGCCTGCCCGACCTCGCGGAGGTCACGCCGACGCACGAGCGCGTCTTCGGTTTCTGGCACCACGTGCCGAACGAGGGCGCTACCGACGACGACCCGCCGCTGCGGCCCGGGTTCATCATCTACACGCCGGCGGGCCGCATGATGGTGCACCTGCTGGACCCGGAGCGCGCCTCCTACGCCGGCGACGAGCCCACCGCCGAGGAGGCGCAGGCGGCCATCCGCTCCTACACCAGCTACTTCGGCCCGTTCAGCGTCGACGAGGAAGGGAGCTACTTCATCCACCATCGCATCGGTCACACGCTGGATCTCACGGACCGGCCGGAGGCCGAGCGCAGGACGGGCCTCGACACGGACGCCCAGCGCTTCTACGAGTTCGTGGGCAACCGGATGGTGCTGCGCTTCCTGTCGACCGCCGGCGTGCTGCCCGCGCCCGCGGAGGGCGAGGCCGATTGGGGCGGCATGATCACCTGGGAGCGCCTGACGCCGGAGGGAGCGGGCGCATGGTGATGGCACGCCGAGTCTGGAGCCGGGCCGCCTCGGTCGCGTGCGTGACGGCGTTGCTGGGCGCGACCGGCGCGCAGGCGCAGCATGGCGCGCGGGCGGACGGCGAGTGGCCCACCTACGGCGGCGATCTCGGCAACACCAAGTACTCGCCGCTCGATCAGATCGACGGGGACAACTTCGGCGATCTGGAGATCGCCTGGCGCTGGCAGTCGGCGGACGCCTTCCTGAGCAAGAGCGACCCCGCGGGCGGTGAGCTGTGGACGAGCTCGCGGTTCATCTTCGAGCAGCTCGACCGGGAGGACCCCGAGCGCTGGCGCGACCGGGAGCCGCCGTACCTGGCGAACTTCAAGGCTACGCCCCTGATGGTCGGCGGGCGGCTCTACGTGAACATGCCCACGTCCGTGGGGGCGGCCATCGACGCGCGCACGGGCGAGACGATCTGGGTCTACAACCCCAAGACCTACGAGGCCGGCACCACCACGATGACCGCCCGCTGGAACCAGCGCGGCGTCGCCTACTGGACCGACGGCGACGCGGAGCGGATCCTCTGGGGCACGAGCAACGGCTACCTCGTGGCGGTCGACGCGGCTACCGGCCGGCCGGTGGAGAGCTTCGGCGACGGGGGGCGCGTCGACCTGATGGAGGGCCTGCCGCAGGCCGAGCGCGGCACGCGCGACTGGCTCAACGCGCTGACCTACTCCGTGCAGTCGCCGCCGATCGTGGTCGGCGACACCGTGGTGACGCCCGCGTCGATCTCGTCCTACAACATCAACCGGGAGCAGATTCCCGGCTGGACGCGCGGCTGGGACGTGCGCACCGGCCGCCGCAAGTGGACCTTCGAGACGGTGCCGCAGGCCGACAGCTACGGGAACGACACGTGGGAGGGCGACTCCTGGCGCTACACCGGCAAGATCAGCGGCTGGACGATCTACAGCGCCGATCCGGAGCTGGGGTATCTCTACATTCCGCTCAACACCGCCGCGCCGGACTACTGGGGCGGGCACCGGCTGGGCGACAACCTGTTCGCCGAAACGCTGCTCTGCCTCGACCTCGAGACCGGCCAGCGCGTCTGGCACTACCAGTTCGTCCACCACGGCCTGTGGGACTACGATCTGCCGGCCGCGCCGAACCTGCTGGACATCGTGGTCGACGGCCGGCCGATCAAGGCGGTGGCGCAGATCTCCAAGCAGGGCTTCGTGTTCGCGTTCGACCGCGTGACCGGCGAGCCGATCTGGCCCATCGAGGAGCGGCCCGTGCCGGCGTCGGACATTCCGGGCGAGCGGGCGTCGGCGACGCAGCCGTTCCCCACGCGGCCGGCGCCGTTCGAGTACCAGGGCGTCACGGTCGACGACCTGGTGGACTTCACGCCCGAGATCCGCGAGATGGCCCTGGAGGTGATCGAGCCGTTCCGCATCGGACCCCTGTACACCCCGCCGTCGCTCGTCGTCGAGGGCGGCAACCAGGGTACGCTCGGACGCCCCAGCGCGGGCGGCGGGGCGAACTGGGGCGGGGCGGCCGTGGATCCCGAGACGGGCATGCTCTACGTCCCCTCGAACAACACGTTCTTCGTCTTCCGCGTCCGCGAGCCGCGCGAGCACGAGCGCGGCTCGCTGCGCTACTTTCAGGACCGCGAGGGAGCCTATCCCACCATGCCCCGCGGCCTGCCGCTGTTCAAGCCGCCGTACTCGCGGATGACGGCAATCGACATGAACACCGGCGAGCATGCCTGGATGCAGCCGCTGGGCAACGGTGACCGCATCCGCAACCATCCGCAGCTCCGCGACCTGGACCTGCCGCCGCTGGGCGGCGACAGCGGCCGCAGCGGCCCGCTGCTGACGAAGACCCTGCTCATCAGCGCGTTGTCGGCCGGCGGGACGAACGACGGCCCGCGGCTGGTGGCCCGCGACAAGGTCACCGGCGAGGAGATCGCCTCGGTCGACCTGCCGCGCGGCGCCATCGGCACGCCGATGACGTATCTGCTCGACGGCCGGCAGTACATCGCGCTGACGGTCGGCGGCAGCCCGGTCCCCGAGCTCATCGCGCTGGCGCTGCCGTAGCAAGCCCGTACAGGAAAACGGCCCCGGCGGCGCGCCGCCGGGGCCGTGAAGCACTCGCGACAGCGGCGGGCTAGCGCTCCGTGGGGTCGCGGCCGTCGCGCGGGGCGCCGGTGCCGGACGAGCCCATGAAGAGCGTGCGGCCGTCGGGCAGGGTGAGGTCACGGCCGTTGGCGCGGCGCGTGCCATCCTTCGAGCCGTAGCCGTCCACGACGATCTCCATGCCGACGGTGATGACGTCCTTGCTGAAGCCGCGGCGGAAGAGGTTGTGGGGATTGCCGCCCTCGATCATCCAGCGCTCGGTCGTGCCGTCCTCCATCTGGACGTCCATGTGGATCCAGGCGTGGGGATTGATCCACTCGACCCGGGCGACGGTGCCCTGGAAGTGGATCGGCCGGTTGGCGTCGAACTCGGCCGAGAACGCGTGATGGGCCGCGACCGGGCCCGCGCCCAGCGGCAGCGCGATGGCGACCGCGACCGCCACCCGTATCAGTTGGTGTGTGCGCATCGGTTTGTCCTTTCCCTGAGCGTTAGGTTAAATGTCCGGCTCCTGGGTGGGCCGGCGGGTGATGTGCACGATCACCGTCCCGCCGCGCCGGCCGTAGTCGCCCTCCCAGTGCTGGACGAGCTGCTCCCTGCGCAGGTGCCCGTAAATCAGCTCCTCGACCATTTCCACGCAGCGGTACTCGAGCACCTGGGCGTTCGGCTCCATCCGCTTGTAGAGCGGCAGGGAGATCGTCCACGGCTCGGTGAACACCTCCGGGTCGGTGATGGTCGCCTCGTACTGCATGTGGTACGGCGAGAGCGGGGTGTAGCGCTCGGTGACCGTCATCGATCCGCTGTGGAAGTTGCCCGACCGGTCGAGCCAGGTCTGATCGTTGAGCTCGGTGACCTCGACCACCAGCGTGTCGCCCTCCCAGCGGCCGACCGAATGGCCCATCCAGGATTCGAGGCCCGGCGAGTTGACCTCGTCGAGATGAATCGTCCGCCCGGCGTTCGAGAAGCCGTAGGCGATCATGATCTTGTTGGTGCCCTGCGTGATCTGGAACGGGTAGCCGAGATAGGTCGCGCGCGGCACGCCGGGCATCAGGCACTTGACCGCCGGATCGCGGGTCAGCGCGTTGGCGCGGTTGTCGTCGCGCTGCACGAGGGCTTCCGCCCGATACGGAATCGTGCCGCCGACCACGGCGCCGAGGCTGGGCGGCACCCCGCCCAGCGCGCCCAGCGCCAGCACCGGGGCGTGCGGCACGGGTCCGCCGTTGGGCACACCCTCGTGCAGCACCACCGCGGGCTGGGCCGCCTGTCCCTCGAGGTTGTACTCCACCTCGTTGAACGCCTGCCACACGCCGTGAATCGCCGGCTGCTCCGTGCCCTCGAGCCGCGGCACCGGGGCCATGGCCGGCTCTTCCTCGGTGGCTTCCTCGGGCTCGGCCGGGGCAGTTTCCTCCGCGGCCGGCGCGGCGGGCGGCGGCGCGGCAGGCTCCGCCTGCGCCATCGGCGGGCTTGGCTCCCGAGGCGGCGGCGCTTGCGTGTACACCAACAGAGCGAGCAGACCAATCGCGATGGCCGCCCCGACCACTATGTTCCGATACGGTTTCGACATCTCCAATTACCTCGTTCCCTAAAGGACGCGAGCACCGGCGAGCCGATCCCTCGGTGCGCAGTTCCTTCGCGACACGCCGCTTCGGAAGATCCGCACGATGCGCCCGGACACACGGGCGTCGCGACCGTGCGTAACGGTAGCATATCGCACGCCGGACGCACAGATCCGGCAAGCTGGGGCTGTCAGCGCTCGGGCACACCGAAGACGAAGAGGGTGTTCGCCGATCCGGCCACCCGGCCGCCCCCGACCGGCACGGCCAGGTACTGCCTGCCGCCGACCGCGTAGGTGATCGGGAAACCCTGCATCGGCGCAGGCAGGCGGGTGCGGAACAGCACCTCGCCCGTCGCGGCGTCGTGCAGCAGCAGGTAGCCGTCGCCGTCGCCGCTGACCGCCAGGCCCCCGCCGGTCGTCAGCGCGGCGGCCAGGGCGCGCGTCGCCGACGAGTGCCGCCACAGCACCTCGCCGGTCGCGACGTCGATGGCGACGAAGTGCGCCCCGTGGTCGGGGCTGAGCGGGTGCGCGCTGCCGCCGGTGGGCCGCCAGCCGGCGGCGTCGTAGTCGCCGTAGAAGTAGTAGTCCCCGACCGGCCCCTCCCGCTTCTCCACCTCGCTGAAGACGGCCCGGGTGCAGTGCGGATGGATGGGGATGTACAGCGCGCCCGTCTCCGGGTGGTAGGCGCTGGCCGGCCAGTTCCTGATGCCGAACAGGCCCGGACAGAACTCGAGCTCGACGCCGGCCTCCGGAATCATCCCCGGCCGGTACGTCACGCGGCCGGAGTCCGCGTCGACGTCGACCAGGGTCTGATAGCCGAGGTCGTGCGCCGCCACGAACTCGCCCGTGGCGCGGTCGATCTCCCACAGGATGCCCAGCTTGCCCATCTTGAACAGCGAGCGGCGTCCGTCGCGATCGATGAGCACGGCCTCGAACGACTCGTCGAGGTCGTGGGACTCGCCGGGAACGAACTGGTAGTACCAGTCCAGCTCGCCGGTCCGCGGATCGAGCGCCAGCGCGCTGTTCGTGTAGAGCGCGTCGCCCTCGGTGCCGCGCGACAGCCGCGCCCAGGGCTTGGCCTGCGCCGTTCCCCAGTAGAGGCGGTCCAGGGCCGGGTCGTAGCTGCCGGGAATCCACGCATCGCCGCCCGCCCGGAACATGGCCGGCAGGTCGCCCCAGGAATCGCCGCCCGGCTCGCCGGGGCCGGCGATGGTCGCCGTGCGCCACAGCTCGGCGCCGGTCTCCGGGTCGTGGGCCGAGATGAAGCAGCCGCCTTCCTTGTACCGCTCGCAGCCGGTGATGCCGGCGACGATCTGTCCGCGCACCACGATGGGCCCGCTCGTATACCGGTAGCCGCGGCGCCAGTCGGCCACGGTGTGATCCCACGCGACCTCGCCGGTCCGCGCGTCGAGCGCCAGGATGTGCGCATCGTTCGTGGTGACGTAGATCTTGTCGCCGTAGATGGCCAGCGATCGGGTGCGGCTGCGGAACGTGTCGTCCGGCGTGCCCTCGAACGTCTTGCGGTATTCCCAGAGGCGGTCGCCGGTTGCGGCGTCGACCGCCTGCACGTAGCCGAGCGGATTCGGGATGTACATCCTGCCGTCGTGGACCAGCGGGCCCGGCTGGCTCAGGCCGGGCCGCAGCGGGATCGACCAGACGAGCTGCAGCCGGTGCACGTTGTCGCGGTCGATCTGGTCGAGCGGGCTGTAGCCCCAGCCGTCGAGCGTGCGCCGCCAGTGCAGCCAGTCGGCCGGGTCGGGATTCAGCAGCATCTCGTTCGTCACCGGCTCGAACGGCTCGCTCTGGGCGGCGGCGGGGGCGCCCGGGAGCAGCGACAGCAGGCAGACGGCGACGGCCCGGGCAGCAACGCTTCTCGATGTCGATGGCATGGTGATAGGGACAGATTATAAGCCGATCCAAAACCTCGAACGTTCTTCAAGCGATTGGATGCGCCGCCGGCACAGAATCGTGGCAGCCGCGACATCGCGGGAGACCTTGCAGCGGTACGTTACTTGCAGATAAGCTTGTCGGCCGGTCACGGCCGTGCGGGCGACGCGTGCACGGCTGCTCACGTCCGGCGGTCTTCCACTTCGAGAAGCCAGCCTGATTCCGGAGCACCTGGGAGGAGCAGAATGGACAACTTCGGCTTCGCGCGTACGAGCCTTGCGGCACTCGCATGCGCGCTACTGATTCCCGCCGCAGCGCTGGCCCAGACGGGCGCCATCGCCGGCGCCGTCGCCGACGAGACGGGCGGCGTGCTGCCCGGCGTGACGGTGGAGGCGACCAGCCCGGCGCTGATCGAGGGCGTGCGGTCGACTGTCACCGACGGCGCCGGCCTGTACACGATCGAGGCGCTGCGGCCCGGCACGTACACCGTTACCTTCACGTTGCCCGGCTTCAGCACGTTCGTGCGTGAGGGGATCGAGCTGACGTCCGACTTCACCGCGAACGTCGACGGGCAGATGACGGTCGGCTCCATCGAGGAGACCATCACCGTCTCGGGCGCCAGCCCGCTCATCGACGTGCAGAACGTCGTGAGCCAGGAGAACCTGTCGCGCGAGACGATCGACATCCTGCCGACCTCGAAGACCTATTTCGGGCTCGCGGCGCTCACTCCCGGCATGTCGGCCAGCATCGCCGGCGGCGGCCACGACGTCGGCGGCTCGACCGGCGACATCTGGGGCTACGTCACCATCCACGGCAGCTCGACCTACGACGGCGAGGTGATGTGGGACGGGATGAGCATCAACAACAACATCAACAACGGCGGCGGCGGGTCGAAGGAGTTCTTCCTGAACCAGGCCGCCATCCAGGAGATGGTCATCTCGACCAGCGACATGAACGCCGAGCACCCGTTCGGCGGCGTCGCCACGAACGCCATTCCGAAGGAAGGCGGCAACCAGTTCAGCTACTACGTGAACGTCAGCGGCACCAACGGCGACCTGCAGAGCGCCAACGTGGACGAGGCGCTCGAGGCGCGCGGCGCGTCGCCGCTGGCGAAGAACCGCAAGATCTGGGACTACGGCGTCGGCGTCGGCGGGCCGATCGTCCGCGACCGGGTCTGGTTCTACACCGCGCACCGCTGGTGGGGAGCGCAGAACTTCCAGCCGAAGGGCAACGTCAACCTGACGCCCCATACGCCGTTCTACACGCCCGACCCGGACGACCCGGCCTGGACCGACTTCTACAACCAGGACAACTCGCTCCGCCTGACCATCCAGGCCAGCGAGCGGAACAAGATCACGCTGCACCAGGCGTTCCAGACGAACTGCGCCTGCAACTACTGGACGCAGTGGGGCTACACCGACATGGACGCGTCGGTCAACTACACCTACTGGCCGATCAACCTGTCGCAGGCGACGTGGACGATGCCGGCCAGCAACCGCCTGCTGTTCGAGGCGGGCGTCTCCATCCTGACGAACAACAGCGCGCCGCGCCGGCAGGATCAGGTGCTGCCGTCGGACATCGCGCACGTCAACTGGAGCCAGCTCTTCAACTGGCAGGCATTCGGCTTCTGCACGTCGCCGCCCTGTCTCTACGGCACCGGACACAACTTCCCGACCCGGGTGTTCCGCGGCTCCGTCTCGTACGTCACCGGCTCGCACAACTTCAAGGCGGGCGTCAGCGGGCGCCTGGCCTACGAGAACCACGAGCTCGCGGAGCTGAACGGCGAGCCGCTGCGCTACGAGTTCCTGTCGATCGCCGCCCTGGGGCCGCTGGGTGATCAGGTTCCGTACCAGGTGTCGCAGTTCGCGACCCCGCGGGTGTCGAACCAGACGTCGTACGACTTCGGGCTGTATGCGCAGGACCAGTGGACGGTCGACCGCCTCACGCTGAACCTGGGGGTGCGCTACGACCGCCTCAAGGCGTGGGTGCCGGCGCAGCAGGGCCTCAACACCCGCTTCGTGCGCGGCCTGAACACCGGGCGGATCGACAACGTGCCGTACTACCAGGACGTCACGCCGCGCATCGGCGCGTCGTACGACCTGTTCGGCGACGGCCGCACGGCGCTCAAGGCGACCTGGGGCAAGTACATCATGGCGGTCGCCTCGTCGATGGCCCAGAACCTCAACCCGCAGGAGGCGATTCAGACGGCCACCAGCCGGTTCTGGAACGACCTGCCGTTCCCCTTCTGGGGCCTGGCGCCCGGCAACGGCAACATGGTGCCCGACTGCAACTTCGACAACTTCGGGGCGAACGGCGAATGCGGGGCGGTGCAGAACCCCGAGTTCGGCACGGGGCAGATCGTCCGCGCGTTCTCCCCGGACCTGCTGGAAGGCTGGGGCAAGCGCCGCTACAACTGGCAGAACTCCGTCTCCATCACGCACGAGCTGTTCAGTGGCTGGTCGGTCGAGGTGGGTTGGTACCGGACGCAGTACGGCAACTTCCTGGTGTCCGACAACGAGAACATCGGCCCGGAAGACTTCTCCGGCCCGTTCAGCATCACGGCGCCGGTGGATGAGCGGCTGGGCGCGTACAGCGGGGCGACGCTGGACGGCCTGTACACCATCTCGCCCGCGGGCCAGGCGAAGGGCACCAGCGAGGTCGTCAAGCTCGCGTCGGACTTCGGCGACATGCGCCAGGTCTACAACGGCGTGGACATCAACATCGACGGCCGGATGGACAACGGGATCACCCTGGGCGGCGGCTTCAGCACCGGCGCCATCCAGTTCGACGAGTGCTTCGTCGTCGACAACCCGATGCAGGCCCGGGGCGGCTACTGCGACGTGCGCCAGCCGTGGGGCCCGGGGACGCAGCTCAAGCTGAACGGCGCCATCCCGCTGCCGTACGACACGCAGTTCTCGTTCGTCTTCCAGAGCCTTGGCGGCGTGCCGTGGGAGTCGCGCTACCGCCTCGGATCGGGCGGCGCGGCCGAGCAGGCCGCCATCGCGGAGCAGATCGGGCATCCCGTCGTCGTGCCGGATCAGATCCAGCTCTTCCCGTCCGGAACCGGCGTCGGCTCGCTGACCGATGTCGGCAGCGCGGTCGGCGGCACGGTGTTCTACTTCACCGGCTCCGAGTTCTACGAGCCGCGGCTCAACCAGCTCGACGTGCGGTTCACGAAGATCCTGAACTTCGGGCGCACGCGGTTCCGGGCGTGGATCGACCTGTTCAACATCTTCAATGCCAACAACGTCACCAGCGTGACGAACAACTACAACCCGGGCGTCTATCCGGTCGTCGGCGGCGTCATGGGCGGACGGCTGCTCAAGTTCGGCGGCCAGTTCGACTTCTAGATCCGGATCGCACCGCGCGGTGCATGGGACATGGGGGCGGGGCCGCGGGTCCCGCCCTTCTCTTGTACCCCGCGGGACGACCGGGGGTTTCGTCGCGGGCTGTTAAGATCCGGGCGGACAGGCGGACTGGACGGCGCCCGCGACCAGGGGGGGACGAGCCATGCTGATCAGGAGACACCGCTGGAGCCGGAGGGAGGCGCTGGCCCTGCTCGGGGCTGGGGCGGCGGGCGCCGTAGCCGCGTGCGGCCGGCAGGAGCCGGCGTCCCTGCCCGCGGACGACGGCGCGGCCGGCCAGGCGCCGCCCGCGTCGCGGGCGGCGATCGTGCGCACGATCCTGCGGGACATGTCCCCCGACGAGCTGTCGCACGGCGCCACGCTGTTTCACGAGCACATGTCCATGAACAACCAGTTCTGGCTGGACATGGGTCTCGAGCGGCTGGTCGACACCTCCCGGCCGTACTTCATGGAGGACCTCGACTACATGGTGGCGGAGATGCAGGCCGCCGCCGAGGACGGCATCGCCTGCATCGTCGACGGCGGGCATGCCGACATGGGCCGCGACGTGGCGTTCCTCCGCGCGCTCTCGGAACAGTCGGGGATGCCGATCGTCGCGAGCGGGGGCTACTACCACGAGCCGACCTTCCCCCCCGATCTGTACGAGCGGAGCGAGGACGATCTCGTCGCGGAGTTCCTGCGCGAGGCCGGCCCGCAGCGCTGGGGCGCGTTCGGCGAGATCGGCTTTTCGGCCGAGAGCACGGAGGCCGAGCGCAAGGTGCTGCGGGCCGTCGGGCGCGCCCATCTCGAGACGCGGCTGCCGATCTTCACGCACACGGCCAACGGGGCCGAGGCCGTGGCGCAGCTCGACCTGCTGGAGTCGGTCGGCGTCGACCCCGGCAGCGTGGTCATCGGGCACCTCGGCTACCCCGAGGTGACGGTCCATGCGGAGATCTGCAGCCGCGGGGCGTACGTCGGCTTCGACCGGCTGGGCGGCGCCCCCGAGTCCGACGCGGCGCAGGTGCCGATGATCCTCGCCCTGCTCGAGGCCGGCCACGCCGACCGGGTGCTGCTGGCATCGGACTTCGCGCTCGAGCCGGACACGCGCGGCAGCGGCGGCCCCGGGTACGGCAAGACGCTGACCCGTTTCGTGCCGTTGCTGCGCGAGGCCGGCGTGGACGACGACGTCCTGCGCGGCATCACCAACGACAACCCGCTCCGCTTCCTGGCCTTCGTGCCGCCCGCGGCCTGAGTGCGGGCGCGTCATCCGGGAGTTGGGGCTGCGCCCCAAGCCCCCGGCAAGCACTAGCACTAGCGGGGACCCCTGCGCCCCGCGCCGCGCTTGCCGGGCCGCGCCGTGCGCGGCCTGGCGCTCGACTGTGGTTGAATAGGCTCGCCACGCCGTGGGGTCGATTCCAGGGAGGCGCTTGTGAAGACGAGGATTCTGATCGCGATCGGGTTGCTGGCGGGCATGGCCGTTGCAGCGGGGGCGCAGGACGGCGGTGCGGCCGCGCGTACCCCCTGGGGCGATCCGGACCTGCAGGGCATCTGGGGCGCGGGCTACATCCTGACGCCGCTCGAGCGCCCGGACGAGTTCGAGGGCCGGGAGTTCCTGACCGACGACGAGGTGGCGGCCCTGGAGGGCCGCGCTGCCGGACCGGGGCGCGACCAGCGCGCCGAGGCCGGCACTGTCGCCGACGTGGAGGGCGCGTACAACGACGCCTACAGCGGGCGCGGGCGGCAGGTGCTCCACACCCGCCGGACGTCGCTGATCATCGACCCGCCGGACGGGAAGATCCCGTTCTCGCCGGAGGGCCGGGCGCGCTGGGCGGCGGAGCGGGCGGAAGCGGATCGCCTTCGGGATCGGGCCCACCACCCCGAAGACCAGCAGGATGACCGCTGCGAGGGCATCACGCTGCCCCTGCAGTACGGCAGCGCGCGCATCTCGGGCGGCCACAGCCGCATCGTGCAGGCCCCCGGCCTGGTTTCCATGTACTACGAGTCCGGGCACCAGGGAGGGCAGTACCGCGACGTCTTCCTGGACGGCCGCGAGCCGGTCGGGGCGCACATCCGGCAGTGGTTCGGCCGCTCCGCCGGCCGCTGGGAGGGCGATACGCTCGTGGTCGAGGCGACCAATTTCAGCGACCGGACGAGCTACTACGGCTCACGCGAGAATCTGTGGCTGACGGAACGGTTCACGCGCAGCGGGCCGGACCTGCTGATGTATCGCGTGACGGTCGAGGATCCGGACACGTTCGAGCGCCCCTGGACCATCGAGGTGCCGCTGCACCGGCTCGACAACCGGGCCAATCAGATCTACGAATCGGCGTGCCAGGAAGGCAACTACGCCCTGACGAGCATCCTGGCGGGGGAGCGCGCCCTCGAGCGGGCGGCGGCCGCAGGATCGAGGTGACGGACCTCGGTCCGCCTGTCGGACCGTCCCCGGATCGCCGCGGTACGGAGCGCCACGCTTCCGAGCGGAGACGTCGATGGGTCGCGCGAACATCCTGAGTACGGGCACGACCAACTACCTGGAGTTGATCGGCAACGGCAAGACGTACCGTGTCCCGCCGTACCAGCGTGACTACGCCTGGACGGAAGAAGAGTGGGAGGACCTCTGGAGCGATATCGTTGATCTTCACGAGCAGCCGGACGACCGCCACTACATGGGGGCCCTGGTCGTCCAGGCGCAGAGCGACCGCGAGTTTCTGGTCATCGACGGACAACAGCGGCTTGCGACCATTGCCGTGCTCGCCCTGGCCATCATCCATCGGCTGCGGGCGATGGCCGAGAAGGGCGTCGACGCGGACCGGAACCGGGAGCGCGCCGACGAGCTTCGCAAGCGCTTCATCGGCGAGAAGGATCCGGCTTCGCTCGTCGAAGGCAGCCGACTGCACTTGAATGAGGCCGACGACCATCTCTATCAGGATTACCTCGTTCAGCTTCGAACCCCGCTCAATCCACGGGCGCTGCGAGGGTCGAACGCGCTGCTCTGGAAGTGCTTCCGGTATTTCTCCGAACACATCGACGACGCCTTCCCGGGCGCCCCGAGCGACGGCGAGACCATCGCGAGGATCCTGTCGGAAACCGTCGCTCGCCAACTGCTCTTCATCCTCATCTCGGTGGACGATGAGCTCAACGCGTACACCGTCTTCGAGACTCTCAATGCCCGCGGCCTGGAGCTGACCGCCACGGACCTGCTGAAGAACTACCTCTTCTCGAAGGTCCAGGTGCCGAGCGACATCGAGGCGCTGAAGCGTCGCTGGAGCCGCCTGATCGCGACGGTGACACAGGAGCGTTTTCCCGACTTCCTCCGCTACCACCTTCTCTGCGAGCACCCGAAGATCCGCAGGGAGCGGCTGTTCAAGATGGTGCGCGATCGCGTCGCAACGCCCGACCAGGCGTTCGAGCTGCTGATGAGGCTGGAGGAACGCGCGGAGCTCTTCGCCGCTCTTGCTGACGCCAGTCATGAATACTGGGTGGACCTGCCTGCGGCGAAGGCCCTTGTCCGAGACTTGAATCTCTTCCGCTCGCGGCAGATGACGCCGGTGTTCTTCGCCGCCTGGGGCCGGTTCCCGGACGAGGACTTCGTGCGATTGCTGAAGCTCGTCAGGGACCTTGTCTTTCGCTATTCGATCGTGAGCCGCCTCAACCCCAACCCGTTGGAGCCTGCCAGTCACGCCGCCGCGAAAGCGGTCATCGAGGGGCGGGCAACACGCCCCAGGGCGGTGTTCGAGGAGCTGGGAACGATCTACGTAGACGACGATCGATTCGAGAGCGACTTTGCCAGGTGGACGATCGGCAAGGGTCGGCGCGGCAAGCTCGCCAAGTACGTGCTCGTCCAGTTGGAAGGGGATGCCTCCGGCCGAGCGGGCGATCCGGAAGCCGATCCCGCCACGGTGGAGCATGTCCTGCCCGAGAATCCGTCCGGCGACTGGGCAGGGAGCTTCCCACCCGAGAAGTGGGACGCGGCGGTCGATCGCCTCGGGAACCTGACGCTGCTCGAACGGGCGGCGAATCGGGAAGTTGGAAGCGGAGCGTACGCACGGAAGCGTGCGGCGTACGAGGCGAGCGCGTACGCGCTCTCGCGGCAGATTGCCGAGCTCGCCCCCGAGGAATGGACCCTTCCGCTTCTGGAGGAGCGGCAGCGGCGGCTCGCGGAACGGGCCGTGCGGATCTGGCGAGTCGATTTCGCAGGGCGCGCCGATGGCTGATCGGAACGCAGCCTCCGGTAGACTGTGGGCGTTTCAGGAGGAGCGATAATGAGCATTGCTGGACGGGCTGCAGCGGCACTCTGCCTGGCGGCGGCCTGGAGCGCGGCCCCGGCGCTGGCGCAGGTGCCGGCCGCGGGCGCCGATTGGCCCCTGCACAACCTGGACGAGCACAACAGCCGGTTCTCCCCGCTCACCGGGATCGACCGGTCGAACGTCGGCTCGCTCGAGCTCAAGTGGTCGTTGCAGACGGACGTGACCATGCGCGTCGGCGAGGTGTCTCCGCTCGTCATCGACGGCGTCATGTACTTCCACTCCGGGTCGACGCTGTTCGCCGTCGATGCGGCCACGGGCGAGTCGGTGTGGACGTTCGAGGCGGAGGAGGCGTTCACCGGCGGCGGCCGCGGGCCGGCCTACGGCGACGGGCGCATCTACGCGTACGGGCAGACCATCATGTACGCGGTCGACGCCCGGACCGGCGTGCTGGTGGACTCGTTCGGCCGCGACGGCCTGCTCAGCATCATCAACGAGGCGTTGTCGTTCAAGTACCCGGATACGTACCCGCCGACGATCGATCCGCGCAGCATCGGCTACTCGATGACGAATCCGCCGGCCTATCGGGACGGGACCCTGTACGTCGGGCTGCCGTTCTCCGACAGCCTCCTGCCCGGCGGGCTGCTCGTCGCCGCCGACGGCGAGACGGGGGCCGTCAAGTGGGTGTTCAACAGCATTCCCCAGGGGCCGCGGGACTCCGGCTGGGAGGTTTCCAGGGACACCTGGAGCAGCCCGGAGCGCTACGGCTGCGGCATCTGGACGCAGCCGGCCGTCGACGCCGAGCTCGGGATGGTCTACTTCAACGCCGCCAACCCGTCGCCCAACTACGACGGCTCGTCGCGCAAGGGCATCAACCTGTTCACGAACTCCATGCTCGCCGTGGACATCGAAACGGGCGAGCTGGCCTGGTACTTCCAGACGCTCCATCACGACATCTGGGACTGGGACCTCGTGGCCGGGCCCATCCTGTTCGACATCGAGGTCGACGGCCGGCCGCTCAAGGGGATCGCCTCGCTGGGCAAGACCTGCTACGTCTACATGCTCGACCGCGCGACCGGCGAGCCGATCAACCCCATCGTCGAGACGGCCGTGCCGACCGTCACGGACGTGCCGGGCGAGGAGGTCTGGCCCACGCAGCCGATTCCGTACACGGCGGCCGGGATTCCGCAGCAGCCGTTCTGCGCGACCTATCCGCTGGTGGACGATCCGGAGCTCGCGCCCCGCGTCCGGCAGAGCTTCCACCCCCACTCGGTGAACGAGTTCTTCATCGTGGCCCCGGGCCTGATGGGGGGCGCCAACTTCGGGTCGCCCTCGTTCAGCCCGCGCACGGGGCTGCTCTATGCGACCGGCAAGAACGACGCCTGGTCGATCAGGGTCCGGCCGGTCGGCGACACGCTCGAGCCCGGGCCGGGCAACCTGGGCCACTTCGCGGGGTTCACGGAGGAGGGCGAGACCGGCGTGACGCGCAGGACCACGCTGGCGGCCTACGAGCCGGCCACCGGGCGCCGCGCCTGGTACACCGAGATCGACGGCATGACCAACAGCGGCAACCTCGCGACGGCCGGCGACCTCGTCTTCCAGGGCGCGGGCACGGGCCACTTCTACGCCTTCGACGCCGCGACCGGCGAGCAGTTGTTCCAGTACGAGGCCGACACCGGGATCCGCTCGAGCCCGACGACGTTCCAGGCCGGCGGCGCGCAGTACGTCACCGTCATCGCGGCCAACACCGTGCTCACGTTCGGCCTGCCCCAGGGGTCTGCGCCGTAGAACGGCGTAGACTCCTGGTGAGGGTTGGTTGGGCGCCGAGCGGAGCCGTCAGGCGACGATTGGCGGGCCGGGGAGGCCGGGGAGGAAGCTCAAGATGCGATGTCCGCTGTTTCGTCAACTTGCCGGCGCGCTGCTGCTCGTGGTCCTGGGCGCCTCGCTGGCCGAGGCGCGGGTCGTGCGGATCGTGGTGGAGCAGCGCCGCGCCTTCGCCGGGGGCATGGAGTTCGGCGCGGTCGGTCCGTACGAGCGGCTCGACGGCACGGTGTACATGGAGGTGGAGCCGGACGATCCGCTGAACGCCGTCATCGTGAACCTCGACCGCGCGCCGCGCAACGACCGCGGGCTCGTGGAGTTCAGCACCACGTTCTACATCCTCAAGCCGGTCGCGATGGAGCGCGGCAACGGCAAGATCTTCTACGGCATCAACAACCGCGGCAACAAGCTCGAGAGCGGGCTGCGGTGGCACCACGTGCCGGCGAGCAACGACCCGATCAGCGCCGAGCACGCGGGCGACGGCTTCCTGATGCGACTGGGCTACACGGTGGTGGACGCCGGCTGGCAGGGCGACGTCGCCGCGGGGAACGACCGGCTGTTCCCGAACCTGCCGGTCGCGACCGAGGCCGACGGCAGCCCCATCGTCGCACCGATTCGGGTCGAGTTCTCCGATCGGGGCATCCCGTTCGAGGGCACCTTCGACCTGCCGCTGAAGGGGAGCCCGCGGTTCCGGCCCTACCCGACCGCGGACATGGACCCGGCCGGGTCGACGCTGACCGTCCGCGAGACGGTGACGGGGCCCGGCGCCCCGGTGCCGGCGGACGCCTGGGCGTTCGGGCGTTGCCCGGCCGGCCGGTCGAGCCTCGAGCCGTCCGCGATGCACATCTGCGTGTTCGAGGGCTTCCGGGCCGACCGGCTCTACGAGCTGGTCTATCCGGCGCGCGGCCCGATCGTCATGGGGCTGGGCTACGCGGTCACGCGCGATCTGGCCTCGTTCCTGCGCTACAGCGCGCAGGACGACGCGGGCAATCCCAACCCGCTGGCGCGCGGCGCGTCCGAGGTGGGCATCCGGCGGGCGTACGCCTCGGGGTCGTCGTCGACCGGCATGTACCTGCGCGACTTCCTGTACCTCGGCTTCAACGAGGACGAGGCGCACCGGCAGGTGTTCGACGCGGTCAACGTCCACATCCCCGGGTCGCACCGCCTGTTCGCCAACGTGGCGTTCGCGGACCCGAACACCTACTCGCGGCAGGACGACCGGCACCACTTCGTGTCCACCTCGTACCCGCCCATGCAGTACGCGGTGATCACCGATCCGCTCTCGGGCATCCGGGACGGGATCCTGAAGCGGCCGGCCACGGATCCGCTGGTCATCCAGACCGATTCCGAGAACGAGTTCTACACGATGAAGGCGTCGCTGAACGTGCACGACGGCCGGGGCCGCCCGATCTTCGTGCCCGACAACGTCCGCCTCTACCTGCTCTCGAACTTCCAGCACAGCGGCGGCGATCCGACGGCGGCCGTGCCGGGGTCGAGCGAGCTGTGCGCCAACCCGACGAATCCCAACTACCACGGACCGACGCACCGCGCCATGCTGATGGCGCTCGACGCCTGGGCCGACCGCGGCGTCGAACCCCCGCCGAGCCGCTACCCCCGCGTCGAGAACGGCACGCTCGTGACGCTCGACGAGTACCTGCGCGACTTCCCCGCCATCCCCGGGGCGGCCGTCGTCGAGGCGCTCAACGAGGTGTCGCTCCTGAACTTCGGCCCTTCATTCGGCTCGCAGGGCGGGTTCCTGACGACCCTGCCGCCCGGCATCGGGCCCGCGTACGCCGTGCTGGTCCCGAGCGCCGACGCGGACGGCCTCAACCCGGCCGGCATCCGGCCGCTGGAGGTGCGCGTGCCGCTCGGGACGAACCTCGGGTGGAACGTGCGCGCCGAGGGCCGCCGAGAGGGCAACCTCTGCGGCCTGACCGGGTCGTTCATGCCGTTCGCCGAGACGCGGGCGGAGCGCGAGGCGGCAGGCGATCCGCGGCTGTCGCTCGAGGAGCGCTACACCGATCACCACGGCTACGTCGAGGCGGTCAGGCGGGCGACGGCGGACCTCGTGCGCGAGCGCTTCCTGCTCGCGGAGGACGCCGAGCGGTTCGTCCGCGAGGCCGAGGCCGGCGACGTGCTGCGCTGACGGCGTCGCCCGGCATGGACGCGGGACCTCGCGGCCGGCCGCTTGACCCGGTCGCCCGCAGCCGGTAATCTGCGTTCCGCGCAAGAGGAGGATCACCCATGCGTAGCTGTTCAGGAAAGCTGCTGTTCGCGCTGATGCTGGCGGTCGCCACGTCCGGCGCGTCGATCGCTCAGGATTCCACGGTGTCGTCCGGCGTCGGGCCGGAGCTCTCGTACCTCGGGCCGATGACCTTCGGCCCTGACGGGGTGCTGCTTGCTGCCGATTCCGAGGACGTGTTCATCTACGCGCTCGACCTGAGCGGGCATCTCGGCGGCGGTGCGCCGGGCGCCGCGAACGTCGAGGCCATCGACGAGAAGATCGCCGCCGTGCTCGGGACCGACGCGGCCGGCGTGATGGTCACGGACCTGGCGGTCTATCCCGAGACGCGCAACGCGTTCATCTCGGTCATGCGCGGGAAGGGCGCCGGGGCCACGCCGGTCCTGCTGCGCGTCGACGGGGCGGGCGAGATCGAGGTCGTCCCGCTCGAGGACGTCGCGTACTCGCGCGTGCGGCTGCCGAACCCGCCGGGCGAGGTCACCGGGCTCCCGCTCCAGGGTGGGCGCGAGCTGCCGATTCCGAACTACCCCAGCAACCAGGCCACCGATTTCCCGCTGGCCCTGTTCGGGGTGCAGACGATCACCGACCTCGCCTACCGCGACGGACGCGTGTACGTCGCCGGCCTGTCGAACGAGGAGTTCGCCTCCAAGCTGCGGTCGATCGCCTACCCGTTCACGGCTGTCGACGAGGGCACGAGCGTCGAGATCTGGCATGCCCCGCACGATCAGTTCGAGACCCGCTCGCCGGTCTACACGTTCGTGCCGTACGACATCGGCGACGAGCCGCACCTCATCGCGTCGTACCTGTGCACGCCGCTCGTGAAGTTCCCCGTGTCGAGCCTCGAGCCCGGCAAGGACGTGCGGGGCGTCACGATCGCGGAGTTCGGCAACGGCAACCGCCCGCTCGACATGATCGTCTACGAGAAGGACGGCCAGGACTTCCTGCTCATGTCGAACAACCGCCGCGGCGTGATGAAGATTCCGACCGCCGGGTTCGGCGACGCGGATCCGCTGACCGCGGCGGTGCCGGACGGCGAGACGGCCGGCGTGCCCTTCGAGACGATTGCGGCGCTCGAGGGTGTCGAGCAGCTCGATCTGCTCGACGACGGACACGCGCTGGTCATCGCCCGCCAGTCCGAGCAGGGGCCGCTGAACCTGGGCGCCGTGGCGCTGCCCTGACACCTGGAGACGGGCACGTCGGAGATGGACGCGGCGTGCCGCCGCCGTTCCGTCGCCGCCCTGGCCGCCTCGGCGGCGGTCCCGGCGGGCGGAGCGGCATGCGGCGATACCTCCGCGACCGGCGCCCACGCCGGCCGCGGATAGTGCCGGTCGAGGCGGGGCGTCCCGGCAGCTCCGCCAGGGTCGAGATCGTGGGCCTGCCTGCCACCGATGTGGCGGCGGTGCGCTCCGCGTCGTGCGGGCGCGTCCATCCCACCGGCGCGGTGCTCCCGGAGAACCAGTTTGAGGAGGCCTTCGACTCCATGAACACGCCTGCCGCCAACACCACGTATCGCCCTGTCGATCTGCGCAACGTGGCGAAGATGCCGCACTGGGAGCGGATCGACGCGGACCTGCGGGCCGCGATCCGTGTGGTCGGCGAGGTGCTGCCGTTTCGCACGAACCGCTACGTGATGGACGAGCTGATCGACTGGTCCAGGGTGCCGGACGACCCCTTGTTCCAGCTCGTCTTCCCGCAGCGTGAGATGCTCGCCGGCAGCGATTTCGAAGCGGTGGAAGGCGCGCTGGCCGGCGGCGACCCCGAGGCGCTCAGGGGCGCGGTGGAGCGGATCCGCCGCAGCCTGAACCCCCACCCGGCGGGGCAGCTCACGCACAACGTGCCGCAGCTCGACGGGCGGGCGCTGCCCGGGCTGCAGCACAAGTACCGCGAGACGGTCCTGTTCTTCCCCGCGCCGGGCCAGACCTGCCACGCCTACTGCACCTACTGCTTCCGGTGGGCGCAGTTCGTGGGCATGGAGGATCTGAAGTTCCAGGCGCAGGAGACGGACGATCTCGTCGCCTACCTGCGCGCCAATCGAGACGTGACCGACGTGCTCTTCACCGGCGGCGATCCGATGATCATGCGCTCGAGCGTGCTGCGCCGCTACATCGAGCCGCTGCTGGCGCCGGACCTGGAGCACGTCCGGAACATCCGCATCGGCACGAAGGCGGTGGCCTACTGGCCGCAGCGGTTCGTCTCGGACGCCGACGCGGACGACTGCCTGCGGCTCTTCGATGAGGTCGCGGCGGCCGGCCGCCATCTCGCGATCATGGGGCACTACTCGCATCCCGTCGAGCTGGAGCCGGACATCGCGCGCGCCGCCGCGCGGCGGATTCGCGACACGGGCGCCCAGATTCGGATGCAGGCCCCGCTCATCAGGCACGTCAACGACGACCCCGCGGTGTGGGCCGACCTGTGGCGCACGGGCGTCCAGCTCGGGCTCGTTCCGTACTACATGTTCGTGGAGCGGGATACCGGCGCCAGGAACTACTTCGAGGTTCCGCTGGCCCGCTGCGTGCAGATCTTCAGGGACGCGTACGCCCGCGTGTCGGGCCTGGCCCGCTCGGTCCGCGGACCGTCGATGTCGGCGTTTCCGGGCAAGGTGCGCCTGCTCGGCGTCACACGGCTGCGGGACCTGACCGACGCCCACGTGCTCGACGTGCTGCGCGAGGCCGTCGGCTTCGACCTCCTCGGCGCCCCGGACCAGCCGCTGCTGGTCTGCGACTTCATCCAGGCGCGCAACCCCAACTGGGTGCGGCGGCCGTTCTTTGCCGAGTTCGACGCCGACGCGGCCTGGTTCGACGATCTCCGCCCGGCCTTCGGCAAGGAGCGCTTCTTCTTCGAGGACCGGGGCGGCGACGGTCAACCGCTGTCGCTGCTCGATCTGACCGAGACCCTGCTCGACTAGATTCAGACGGGGCTGCGCCCCGAGCCCCCGGCGTCCGCTTGCGGGGGGGGCCATAGCCCCGCGCCGCCTTGCCCGCCACGCGTCGCCTGCGACTGCTGTGGCGCCCAACCAATCCTGCAGAAGTCCGCGGCGTTCCACGACGCCGACGCCTGTCCACCACTCGTCGCCTCGGGCTTCGCCTGGTGCCCTACCGGCCCGTGACGCGGTATGCTGGCGGGGTGGGGTGCAGGTCATGAGCACAGCGGAGAATCTGCGGCGGGTCGTCAGGGACAGGTACGGGGCCATTGCGTCGGAGGTGAGTCGGGCCGGCGACTCCGCGGGGTCGTGCTGCGGGCCCACCTGCTGCGGCCCCGAGGCCATCAGCGCCGACCTCTACGAGGCGGGTCAGGTCGACGGGTTGCCGAGCGCGGCCGTGATGGCCTCGCTGGGCTGCGGCAACCCGACCGCGCTGGCGGAGCTGAACGCCGGCGAAACGGTGCTCGACCTGGGCTCGGGCGGCGGCATCGACGTGTTGCTGGCGGCCCGCGGGGTCGGCCCCGCCGGCCACGTCTACGGCCTGGACATGACCGACGAGATGCTGGCGCTGGCCCGCGAGAACCAGCGGCGCGCGGGCGTCGCCAACGCCACCTTCCTCAAGGGGGAGATCGAGCGGGTGCCGCTGCCGGACGCGGCGGTCGACGTCGTCATCTCCAACTGCGTGATCAACCTCGCCCCCGACAAGGACCCGGTGCTGGCCGAGGCCTTCCGCGTGCTGCGTCCGGGCGGGCGCCTGGCGGTCTCGGACGTCGTGCGCCGGCGGGACGTCGCGCCCGAGCTGCAGCGAAGCATGGAGCTGTGGACCGGCTGCCTGGCGGGCTCGTTGCGGGACACGGACTACCGGGCCAGGCTGGTCCGGGCCGGATTCGAGGGTGTCGAGATTGCGCCGACGCGCATCTACGGCGGCGCCGACGCGCACGAGCTGCTGCCGCCCGCCGCCCGCGAGAGCCCGGCCGAGCTGGACGGGGCGTTCATGAGCGCCTTCATCCGGGCCGTCAAGCCGGGAACGCCGCGGTGACCGGCCTGCTCTTCCTGTGCGTGGCGAACTCGGCGCGCAGCCAGATGGCCGAAGGGCTGGCCCGCGCGCGTCTCCCGGACGCGGTCCGCGTGCAGAGCGCGGGCTCGGCGCCGGCCACCGTCAACCCGCTCGCCGTGCAGGTCATGGCGGAGCTGGGCATCGACATCTCCGGCCAGTGGTCCAAGGGCGTGGACGCCATCGACCCGGCCACGGTCGACACGGTCGTGACGCTCTGCGCCGAGGAAGTGTGCCCCGCGTTTCCGCGGCCGGTGACGCGGCTGCACTGGGGGCTGCCCGATCCGGCGGCGGCGACCGGGCCCGAACACGAGCGGCTCGCCCGGTTTCGCACGGTGCGAGACGAGATCGCCGCGCGCCTGCGCGGCTTGCAGTCCTGAGGCGACATGTTCCTGCCGCTCGGCGACGAGCCCAACCCGCGCGGCGTGCCGTGGGTGACCTACGGCCTGATGGCCGCCAACGTGGCGGTCTACCTGTTGATCTCGCTGCCGCTCAGCGGCGTCCGGCCGGACCTCGACGACCCGGCGCTGGCGGCCTACCTGCGCATGCTCACGGAGCAGTTCGGCGGGCGCCTGTCCGCCGCCGAGGTCCTCCGGCAGACCAGCGCCTACGACCTGGTGGTGTTCACCCACGGGTTCCGGCCCGCGGAGCCGGCGGTCGCCGCGCTGCTCACGTCGATGTTCCTGCACGCCGGGTTCATGCACCTGGCCGGCAACATGCTGTTCCTGTGGATCTACGGCGACAACGTCGAGCATCGCCTGGGCCCCGGGCGCTTCCTGCTGGCCTATCTCGCGACGGGCGTCGCGGCGACGCTCTTCCATGCCACGTTCGATGCCGGCTCCGAGCTGCCGCTGGTGGGGGCCTCGGGAGCCATCTCGGGCGTGCTCGGCTTCTACTTCATCTGGTTTCCCCGCAACCGGGTCCGGGTCTGGATCGCCCTGTTCCCGTTCTTCATGCAGGTCGTGCACTGGCCGGCGCGCCTGGTGCTCGGTGTCTACCTGTTCATCGACAACGTCATGCCGTTTCTGATCACCCGCGGGGTCGAGGGCGGCGGCGTCGCCTACGGCGCCCACATCGGCGGCTTCTTGGGCGGTCTCGGGTGGGCCTGGTGGGCGGGTCGCCGGGAGCTCGTCCGGCCGCCGGACGAGTACCGGCCGGCCGGCCGCCGGGGGGCGGCCTCGCCGGGCGACGTCGTGGCCGCGCTGGTCGCCGGCGGACGCTTCCGGGACGCGGCGCCGGCCTACTTCCGGTTGACGCCCGACGAGTCCAGACGTCTGCTGCGCCCCGACGACTCCATTGCCTTCGGCGACTGGCTGTTCGCCAACCGCCATCCGCAGGCGGCGCTGGCCGTGTACCAGCGGCACCTGCGGGACTATCCCGCCGGCGAGCTCGCGGCCGAGGCGCATCTCGGCGCCGGGCTCGTCCAGCTCCACGAGCTCGGCCAGCCGACCGCCGCCTATCAGCATCTGGTGGAGGTGTTCGACTTCGACCCGGACCCGGGGACGGCCGCCTCCGCCCGGCAGGCCCTCGCCGCGATCGCGGACCGGCAGAAACTCAGGGTGCGGAGGCTTCCATGAGATATCCCAGCGGCCTCCGCCGCCACCAGTTGCCGGTCTCGCGGCCCTCGGCGGGCGCGGTGAAGTCGTAGCGGTAGTACGCCAGCCGGACGTGGCGCGGCGGCCCGCCGTCGCGCGGGCTGGCGTCGAGCAGCGCGGTCACCGCGGGCGAGCCCGCCAGCAGCTTGTCCATCAGCGGCTGCAGCCAATGTTCCGCGCCGGCCGGATCGAGCGCGGCGAACCACATCTGCCAGTCCAGGCGCGGCATGTGCGGCTGGACGAAGCGGGGCCGCCCGTCGAGGGCTCCCGGCTTCCAGGGGAACTCCTGCTCCTGCCAGACAGTGCCGTCGCGGCTGACCTCCATCACGATTTCGGGCCGCTGGGTGGTCATGTACCGGAACAGCCCGTAACCGTTGATCGATCGCAGCGGGCTGACCGCCCGCATCAGGCTGCCGGACCATGCCGGGTGCGACTCGCGGGGGGTGACCTCGTGCCAGATGGCCACCAGGCTGAGGCACCCGATGGCGGCCGCCAGGCCGGTGCGCACGCCCCATGCGCCGCGCGACTCCTCGTAGCGCACGACGGCCGCGCGGGTCGCGAGCGCTCCGGGCAGGCAGCGGCCGAGCGTCGCATCGTCGAGCAGGGCCAGGTACAGCGTGACGGTCAGCAGGCCGAAGAAGCCATAGTTGCCGGTGGCGGCGATGCCGATCTGGAGCAGGCACATGAGCGCGCAGGCCGTCAGGCGGACGCGGCGGAGACGGGCCGGCGCGAGCGCGCCGAAGGGCACGACGATCTCGATGAGGAACATGACCGCGGCCGAGCCCATGTGCAGCCAGACGGGCAGGCTGTGCGCGTACCAGCTCGTCCAGGCGGGCAGCGGCTGCGTCTGGTAGTGGAAGGTCAGCGCGGTCAGTCCGGACCAGGTGGGATCGCCGCTGACGAGCTTCGTGACCCCCGAGAGGAAGGTCAGCTTGAACGCCAGTCCCCACACGAGCCAGCGCACGGCGGCCACGGGCTCCGGGACGTCGGTCAGGCGCGGCCGCCAGCCGGGCGGCGCGTAGAGGCACGCGAGCAGGCCGGCCTCCAGCAGCAGGATGTCCCACTGGAACGACAGGAACTCCTGCCCCGCCACGGTGAGCGAGAGGTACAGCACCCACAGCAGGGCGAAGGTCGGGATCGGCGCCACGCCCGCAATCGCGAGGACGGCGAGCGCGATGCCGCTCCAGCACAGGGCCAGCAGGGCTGCATCGCTGGCGTTGATCCACGCCAGCGTCGGAAACTGGTAGTACGCGCCGGGGCCGAAGAAATCGCGCGCGCGTTCGAGGTACTCGGCAGCCGGCAGCAGCCCGTCCGCGCCCACCAGACCTGGCAGTTGCGGGGTCAGCGAGGCGAACGCGAGCAGGTAGACGACGCCGAGCAGGCGCAGCAGCAGCCAGCGGGAGAGCTGAAACCGCGGCGGCTCCAGAGGCTGGCCGTTGGCGGTCATGGCGCGAGCTTTACTATAATCATTGTCCGGCGTGCCCGCCCCTCCTTGCTGGGAGGTCGTTCAATGGTAGGACACGTGGCTCTGGACCACGGTATCGGGGTTCGAATCCCTGCCTCCCAGCCAACCTTCACCGCTGCCTTCCCGCGGCCGGCGCATCAGGGCTGCGGGAAATCCGGATCGCGTCTGGGGCTGGAGAACATCCGGGGTGTGATCGGCTCCGCGCGGCTGCCGCGATCGTCCACCTGCGCGCGGCGGAACAGGCCGGCAGCAGTGCGGGACGGCAGGTAGCGCCCGAAGGCCTGCCCGACGAAGTACGACAGGGCCGCGCCGAAGGCGAGCGAGGCCAGCAGGTCCATCCACCAGGGTGCGTCATCCGCGCGGAGCTGATCCAGCAGCTCGAAGCCGAGCTGCGCGGCAAAGATCAGGACGGCAATCCGGAGCAGCGTTCTCATCGCGATGCGCGGTGCGCGTCAGGGGCCCCCGCACCTGCATTGTCGCACGCCGCGGCCGCTTGCGGCGAGCCGCCGCCCCCCCGATGTATTCTGATGCGGTTCCATGCCAGGTGTTCGCCCTTGCCGACACGGAACGGGAATCCCCAGCAGTGCGCTGGCTGCCGGCGTGCTGTTCCTGACGCTCGCCGCTGCCGCGCGGCCCGCCGCCCAGTCGCTCGCGTCGGTGCAGGGTTTCGTGAGCGACGACACCGGCGCCAGCCTGCCGGGCGTGGCGATCGAGCTCGTGGACCTCGAGCGCGGCCACCGCCGCACGGCGGTCACGAACCGGGAGGGTTTCTTCGCCCTCCGCGCGGTGCCCAGCGGGGAGTACGACCTCGTGGCGTCGCTGGCCGGTTTCCGCACGACCCGGCGCGAGAACATCCGCCTCCTCGTGGGGCAGAGCTTCGAGGTGGACCTGCGGCTCGGTCTCGCCTCCGTCGCGGAGACGGTCGTGGTCGTCGCGCAGGCGCCTCTGCTCGAGGTGGGGCGCGCCGGGGCGGCCGGGTACGTGAACGAGGAGGAGATCGCCAACCTGCCGATCTCGGGCCGCGACTTCGTGCGGTTCGCGCTCCTGATGCCGACGGTGCAGGTGGACGCGAGCGGCAGGCTCTCGCTGAGCGGCCAGCGCGCCGTGAACTCGGGTTTCACCATCGACGGCGCGGACGCGAAGAGCGCCTTCTTCGGCTTCGGCCGGGGCGGGCTGGCGCGGCAGGGCGGGGGCGCCCTGATCGCGCAGGAATCGGTCCAGGAGTTCCAGGTGGTCACGAGCGGGTACTCGGCCGAGGCCGGCCGCTCCGGCGGCGGCGCCCTGAACGTGATCACCAGGAGCGGCACCAACGATTTCGCCGGCTCCGTCGTCCTCTTCGGGCGCGACGACCAGTTGGCGGCCCGGCTGCCGCGGTCGCCGCTCGACGCCGCCCGCGGCGTGCCCGCGGACGACCCGCGCTACGAGGTGGACGAGTTCCGCCGCTATAACTGGGGCGCGTCGCTCGGCGGGCCGATCCGGCGCGACCGCACCCACTTCTTCGTCTCCTACGACCAGACCGCGCAGAACCAGCCCTTCCTCCGGGACATCCGCGGCCGCGGGCAGTACGATGCGGTCCTTGCGGCCTTCCCGGAGCTGCTGGCCGGCTACCTGCCGAACGACGACGGGATCGCCGCCGCCGATCCCGAGCGCGGGCGCACCGCGAGCGGGCGCTTCCTCCGGGATACCGACAACCTGATTCTGTTCGGCAAGCTGAGCCACCGGGCGAACGACCGGCACTCGCTCACGCTGCGCTACAACTTCACGCGCTACTCGCGCGTGTCGGACTTCGTCGGCGAAGAATCGCGGCGGTTCGTGAGGAGCCACTCCACGGTGGGCGCGCTCGTCTCGGTGGTCGGAGACAACGGCGTCAACGAGCTCCGCGTCCAGTCCGCCCGCGACGACTTCGACCGCCGCTCGCACCTGCCCCCCGGCGCGCTGCAGGCGAACATCCGGATCTTCTATCCCTCGTTCGGCTCCTTCGGCAAGCCCTGGTGGCTGCCCGTCTCCAACGACGAGCGGAAGCTCGAGATCCAGGAGCGCTTCTCCTTCCTCTCGGGGAACCACGAGCTGCGTGCGGGCTTCACGCTGAGCCACGACGCCCTGAGCGAGTTCTTCGCCGGGAACGCCGACGGGAGCTACGACTTCGACACGCTCCACGACTTCGCCGCCGGCACCCCCGCGCGGGCCGTCATCTTCTTCGGGATCATGGAGAACCCGAACTTCGAGGTTTCCCAGCAGCTTCTCGGCGCCTACGTCCAGGATTCCTGGAGCCCGAACCGGAGTCTCACCCTGCAGGTCGGCGCCCGCTGGGACGGCACGCTGAACCCGGGCGCCATCGAGCACGTGCTCCCCGCGGGGCGGCGCATCCCCGACGACCTCGACAACTTCTCGCCGCGCGCCGGCGTGGTCTGGTCGCCCGATCCCGGGAGCGTCGTCCGGGCCGCGGGCGGGATCTTCTACGCCCGCACGCCGACGCTGCTGTTCTCGACCGCGCACAGCGACACCGGCATCTATCCGCGCTACGGGAACGCGATCGTGTCGCCGGGAGAGCCGGGCTTCGTGCCGCTGGGCAACCCGATCGACAACGACAGTCCGCCGCCCGGCCTGATCCCCGCGCTGAGCCACTTCGACCCCGGTTTCGAGGATCCCCGGACCATCCGCTTCAACGTCGGGTACGAGCGGGAGCTCGGCCGCGACACCGCCGCTTCGTTCGATCTGCTGCATGCGCGGAGCGACTCGCTTGCCTCGAACCACGACGCGAACGTCGCGGCGCCCGCCCGCGGCGCCTTCGGGCGGCCCGTGTACTCCGGCCAGCGCATCGACCCGGCCTACGGGCCCATCCTGGTGCGCGCCTCGCCGGCCCGCTCCGACTATGTCGCGCTCACCGCCGCGTTGCGCCGGCGCTTCCGCGGGGGGGTGCAGTTCCAGGCGCACTACACCTGGTCGCGCGACCGCTCGAACGACGACAACGAACGCTCGGGCAGCCTGACCCTGACCGACCCCACGGACCCGGACTACGACTGGGGACTCTCGATCCGCGACATCCCGCACCGCTTCGTGGCGAGCGGCATCTTCTCGCTGCCCTTCGGCATCACGGCGAGCAGCATCTTCACGGCCCAGTCGGGCTCGCCCTACACCGCGCTCGATCCGGCGGTGGGCTTCCACAACCACCCCGGCTTCGCCGTCGGCCCGCACGGCGCCCAGACCCGGGCGGTGGTGGGCGGCGAGCTCGTGCCGGTGAACGGCGAGCGCAACGCCCCCTGGACCAACCTCGATCTGCGGCTGACCCGGCGCTTCCGGCTGGGCGGGGCGCGGGTCGAGGCGCTCTTCGAGGTCTTCAACCTCCTGAACACCGGCGCCTTCCGGGTCGGGCACGCGGACCAGCAGGAGGTCTTCGACAGCGACGGCGTGACCCCGAACCCGGAGTTCGGCCTCGCCGGCGTCATCGTCGGCGCCCCGCGCCAGGCCCAGCTCGGCCTGCGCATCGTGTTCTGAAGGCGGCCGCGCGGAATCCGCCGGGTTCGCTTCTATAATCAGGGGCACCGTGTCCCTCGAACAATGGGTTCGTCGCCCGCAGGGCGTCTGGCTGCGCCGGGCGATCTTCCAGGTGCACCTGTGGTCGGGCCTCGGGATCGGCCTGTACCTCGTCGCGATCAGCGTGACCGGCAGCATCCTGGTCTTCCGCAGCGAGCTCCGGCAGACCTTCATGCCCCAGCCGGTGTTCGTCGAGGCGGTCGGCGAGCGCATGGACCCGGAGCGGATGCTCGCCGCGGCCGAGCGCGCGTGGCCCGACGCCTCGGTGTCGATCTTCGCCGAGCGGGACATCCCGACCCAGGCCGTGACCATCTCGGTGAATCGCGACGGAGAAGTGCAGCAGATGCTGCTGGATCCGTTCACGGGGGCCGATCTGGGTCACGCCATGCCGGCGGGCTGGCGCCTGACGACGTGGCTGCTGGATCTGCACGACAACCTCCTGGCCGGGCGGACGGGCCGCGCCGTCAACGGCGTCGGAGCAATCCTGATGACGCTGCTCAGCATCACCGGCATCGTCATCTGGTGGCCCGGCATCCGGAGCTGGCGCCGCAGCCTGACGGTCGATTTCCGGGCGAGCTGGCGGCGGCTCAACTGGACGTTGCACAGCGCCATCGGCATCTGGACCGTCCTGCTCGTCTTCATGTGGGGGCTCACCGGCATCTATCTCTGCTTCCCGGCGCCGTTCACCGCGTTCGTCGACTACGTCGAGCCGCTGAACATGGAGACGTTCGAGGAGCGTGTGGGTGACGCCGTCCTGTACTGGTTCTCGCGCCTGCACTTCGGCCGCTTCTACGGGATGACGAGCAAGGTGGCGTGGGCGGTGCTCGGGCTGGTGCCGGTGGCCATGTTCGTGACGGGGGGTGTGATGTGGTGGAACCGCGTCGTCAGACATCGAGGCTCGGAGGCCACGCGCGCGTGAGGGCGCCCGGCCTGCGGCGCGCCGCGGCAGCCTGCGCGGCCGTCGTGCTGGGCACGCTGCTGCTGCCCGCACCCGCGGCGGCGCAGGCCGGACGCTCCCTGCCGCCGCCCCCGGGCAGCGGCGACGCCGGCTTCCGGCTCGGCGCGCCGCGGCTCGCGCCGCTGCCCGAGGCGCAGTGGACCGCCGCACAGCGGTCGGCGGCCGAGGCCTACGTCCGGACCGGCGATGCCGGCAACGCCCTCGCGACCATGCTCCGGATCCCGGAGCTCGCCGAGTCGGTCCACCGGTTCCTGGACTACACGTCGCGCCGGTCGACGCTGCCCGCTCGCGACCGGGAGATCCTGATACTCCGCGTCGCCTGGCTCGCCCAGAACGCCTATCTGTGGGCCGATCACGCGCCGCCGGCGGCCGCCGCCGGCCTGACGTCCGCCGACGTGCGCCGCATCGCGGTCGGGCCGGACGCGGGGGCGTGGGACGCCGGCGACGCCGCGCTGCTCCGCTTCGCGGACGAGCTGTTCCGCAACTCGTCGGTCACCGACGCGACCTGGGACGCCGTGTCCACGCGCTACAGCCTGCTCAACCTGGCGGATGCGGTGATGACGGTCGCCGAGTTCACGACCCTGTCGATGCTCTTCAATTCGCTCGGCGTCCAGCCGGACACGGACGCGGCGCAGCGCCTGCCGGCCGACGTGCCGTACCGCCTGGATGTCGCGGATCGGGAGCCCGCGCTGACGAGCCCGCGGATCGAGCCGGGCGAGGGCCCGGGACTGCGGGTGACGCGGACCATCGCGCGGCACCCCGAGGTGGCCGCGAACTGGCGAGGCAACACGAACTACGTCAACCGCCTGTCGCCGCTCACGCCGCACGACCGCGAGCTGCTCATCCTGCGCATCGGCTGGAACTGCCAGGCCGAGTACGAGTGGGCGAAGCACGTCGGCAGCGTCGGCCGCGCGCGCGACCACGGGCTCGAGCCGCGCCGGATTGCGGAGGGGCCGGACGCGGCGGGCTGGGAGCCGCACGAGGTCGCCCTGCTCGAGGCCGCGGACGAGCTGTACCGGCACGCGATCGTGTCCGATGCGACCTGGAACACCCTGGCGTCGCGCTACGACACCCACGAGCTGGCCAGCATCGTCATGACGGTCGCGACCTACCGCTTCGTGTCGATGACGCTCAATGCCTTCGGCGTGCAGCTCCGACCGGACGACGAAGGGTTTCCGACGTTGTAGCCGGCCGGCCGAACAATCCAAGGAGAGCCCATGCGCACCAGCACCCCCCGGCTTGCACTCGTCGCGGTTCTGGCCCTTGCCGCCGCGCCCGCGCTCGTCGTGCACGGACAGCAGGATTCGGAGGCGATGCCCCGGGCCGGCCTCGTCAGGCTGCTCGACGAGGACAAGGTCGCCTTCGGGCTCACGGTCGACGCGCGCGCGAACCCCGTCGCCCTCGCGGCCAACGACGACATCGACTTCGTCTTCTTCGACATGGAGCACGGGCCGTACGACGTCAGCACGCTGCGGACGTGGATGCAGTGGCTCGTGGACCCCGGCGCGATCGCGTCCACGGGCAACGCCATGGCGGGCAAGGCCGTCATCGTGCGCATTCCGGCGACCGGCCGCGAGCTCGAGCAGAACATCTGGCAGGTCAAGCAGGTGCTGGACGTGGGCGCGCACGGCGTCATCTTTCCGACGGTCGAGACCCCGGAGCAGGCCCTGATGGCCGTTCGCGCCATGCGCTACCCCCAGCGGCTGGGCGCGCCGGACCAGGAGCCGACGGGGCTGCGGGGCACCAATCCCCGGCAGGCAGCGCGCTACTGGGGCCTCTCCGTTCCCGACTACATCGAGCAAGCGGATGTCTGGCGGCTCGACCGGCCGAACGGCAACCTGCTGCCCTGGATCCTGATCGAGAGCCCGCAGGGCGTGGCGAACGTGCGCGAGATCGCCCGGCAGCTCAGCGAGCGGAACATCGGCGCCGTGCTGTTCGCCGGCTCCGAGACCGGCGGCGACATGCTGAACACGCACGGCGGCAGCCTGGAGTCCGTGGCGATAGCAATCGATACCGTGCTCGCCGCCGGGCGGGAGTTCGGCCTGCCGGTCGCCATGACGAACACCACCAACATGATGGAGCGCATCGAGCAGGGTGCGCGCCTGTTCACCGGCGGCGTGACGCCGGAGCTCCGGCGGCAGGCGGGGCGCTAGCCCGGCAATCGTCGCCTGCGGCTCCGGTTGCCGCTCAACCAACCCTCGCCAGGAGCCTACGCCGTTCTACGGCGCAGACGCCTGGCCTGGTGCGCTTGACTGCGCGTCCGGGGCGCTGCTACCGTGGCGCGGCTGGAGCCAACGAGACGGGAGGAATCGACGTGACAGTCACGGGCCTGCGCCTGCTGGTCGTGGTCGGTAGCGCTGCTGGTGTCGGCCGGCGCCGCCTGGGGGCAGCTCGGCGCACCGTTCTCGGGAGCGCTCGAGCCGATTGCGGACGGCGACGGCGCCGCGGCCGCCGAGACCGGCAGCGGGCTGCTGTACTCGGTCCTCGACTACTATCCCGAAGGACCGAAGCTGATGGTCAACGGCACGTTCGAGGGGCTGGCCTCGGCGGCGACCGTCGCCCGCGTCCACCGCGCCGCCACGGGACCCGACGCGCCGGGCGGGCCCACGCCGGGACCGGGCGTGTTCGAGCTCGTCGTGTCCCGGGCGACGCGGGGCACGCTCAACGGCAGCTTCTGGATCAGCGAGGAGCAGGCCGAGGAGCTGCGCCAGGGGTGGTACTACGTGCAGATCCACTCGCAGGACAATCCCGCGGGGGCGCTGCGCGGCTGGCTCGTGCAGGGCTTCCTGCACAACCCGGAGGACTCGGTCCGGTAGGGCCGCGCGCCATGACAGGACGACGCACCGCGAGGCTGCCGCTGCTGCTGGCGGCGCTCGCGCTGGCCGTGTTGCTGCCGGTCCGCGCCGAGCAGGCCGCCGAGGCCGAGCGGTACTGGCCGCAGTGGCGCGGTCCCTACCAGAACGGCACGTCCCCGACGGCGACCCCGCCGGTCACCTGGAGCGAGACGACGAACGTCAAGTGGAAGACGGAGATTCCCGGGCTCGGCGCGGCGACGCCCGTCGTGTGGGGTGACCGCCTGTTCCTGCTCACCGCCGTTCCCGTCGGCGTGGCGGACGACGAGCAGCACGACTACCGCGGCGCCCTGCCCGAGCGGGACGTGCATCGTTACGTCGTGCTCGCGTTCGACCGCCGCGACGGAAGCCTCGTCTGGCAGCGGGTCGCCGGGGAGCGGCGGCCGCACGAGGCGACGCACGCCTCGGCGGGCACCTACGCCTCGAGCTCGGCGATCACCGACGGCGAGCACGTGGTGGCGTTCTTCGAGTCGAACGGCCTCTACGTCTACGACATGGACGGCAACCTGGCGTGGTCGAAGGACCTCGGCGACAAGCGCGTGCTGACCGAGGGCGGCGAGGGCACGACGCCGGTGCTGCACGGCGACCGTCTGGTGGTGGTCTGGGACCACAACGACCAGTCGTACATCGTGGCGTTCGACAAGCGCACCGGCGAGGAGCTGTGGCGGACCGAGCGGGACGAGCTCGACACGTGGTCCACGCCGATCGTGGTCGAGCACGCCGGTCGCGCCCAGGTCGTCACCAACGGCTGGAGCCGCGTGCGCAGCTACGACCTCGAGACCGGCGAGCTGGTCTGGCACACCACCGGCCTGACGCCGCTCACGATCCCCTCGCCCGTCGCCGGCGACGGCATGGTCTTCGTGACGAGCGGCTTCAACGGCGCGGTGCTCAAGGCGATCAGCCTCACCGACGCCCGCGGCGACATCACGGATACGGGTGCCGTGGTCTGGACGCACGACCGCGACACCCCGTACGTCTCATCGCCGCTGTACTACGACGGCGCGCTCTACTTCACGAAGTACGTGCACGGCATCCTGTCGGTGTTCGACGCGCAGGCGGGGACGCCGTACTACGGCCCGCAGCGCATGGAAGGGCTGCGCGGCATCATGGCGTCGCCCGTGGCGGCCGACGGCCGCGTCTACGTCACCGGCCGCGACGGAACCACCGTGGTGATCCGCCACGGCAGGACCTACGAGGTCCTGGCCACGAACAAGCTCGACGATCAGTTCAGCGCCTCGATGGCCCTGGTCGGCGGCGACATCTACATGCGGGGCGACACCTACCTGTACTGCATCGCCGAGAGCTGACGGGCTTCAATCAGACGGGGCTGCGCCCCGAACCCCCGGCGTCCGCTTGCGGGGACCCCTTTCGCCCCGCGCCGCTCCCGCCGAGGCGCGCCGTGCGCGCCTTGTGGAGTCTGCTCCGTTCTACGGCGCAGACTCCACAGCCTGCCGCTCCCTCAGTCGCTGATCCGTTCCCAGGTAATCTGGCCCTGCACCTCGACGCCGTCGATCGGCCGCACCGGCGGCCGCAGCGTCAGCGTCGTGTCGGTCAGCTCGTAGAAGCGCTGCGCGTCGGTGCCCGCCTGCCCCGGATTGAAGTTGCCTATCCGGTGGTGCACCAGATAGCCGCCCTCCTCGTTCACCGAGAACGGGCCGAAGTAGCTGCCGTAGGTCTGCACCGCCTGCAGCGCCTGCTCCGGGGTCGGTGCGCCGGTGTAGACGGGCCGCTCGGGGCGCGAGATGTGCACGGCCATGTGGCCGGACGACATGTAGATGATGAAGGCGTCGTCCCACTGGTCGGTCGGCACCGCCTCGCCGTCGAGCGTCGTGCGCGCGATCTCGACGAAGCGGTAGAAGCCGAACAGGCGCCGGTGGGTGTCCGTGAGCTCCGCCTCCGGCAGGTCCGGGACGCGCTGCCAGACGATGCGGCGCCGGATGCCGGAGCCGTCGGACGGCGGCATCAGGATGAGCTGATCGCCGGAGAACTCGTAGAAGCGCTGGTTGTCGTTGGCGGCGTCCGGAGGCCGTACGTTGCCCTGCAGGTGGTGCGTGACGTAGCCCTCGGCCTCGTTGACCGTGTAGGTGCCGAAGTACGACGTGTAGGTGCCGAGCTGTCCTACCGCCTCCTCGCCCGTCGGCTCGTCGTCGGCCCAGACCGGCCGGCCGGGCGGCTGGATGACGACGCCCATGTGGCCTGCCGCGTCGTACATGATGTACCCCACCTCGCCCGCGGCGCCGGGGGCCGGCGGGTCGGGCGGCGGCAGCAGATCGCCGTCGGCGTCGATGCGCTCCCGCCGGACCAGCTCCCAGTTGCCCACGAACGGCGCCCGCGCAGCGGGTGCGGCGGTCTGCGCGGCTCCCATCCCGGCGGCCTCCGCCGCCTTCTCCATGACCGGCCCCGAGCCTCCGGACGCCACGGCCAATCCGACCAACGCCAGCAGCACGAGCAGCTTCTTCGACATGGCACCTCCCTCGCCCGTCATGATGCCAGATGTCGAAACGGAATAGAATGCCAGGGAGCATCGGAGAGAAAGGGAGTGACGGGATGAGACACGCTCGCGCCTGGTACCGTTTTGCATTCGTCGCGCTCGTGCTCGCGGGCGTCGCATGGGGCGCACAGTCCCTGGCCGCCGACGACTGGCCCCAGTGGCGCGGCGCCGGCCGGCTGGCGGTCTGGCACGAGACCGGCATCGTCGACGGCTTTCCGGATGACGGCTTGAAGGTGACGTGGCGCACGCCGGTGCGCTCCGGCTTCGCGGGACCGGCGGTGGCGGACGGCCGGGTGTTCGTCCTCGACTGGCAGGAGGATCCGGAGTCGCGCACGCTGGACGGCACGGAGCGCCTGGTGGCGCTCGACGAGGAGACCGGCGAGGTGCTGTGGACCCACGAGTGGGGCGTGACGTACCGCATGCTCCAGGGGTCGTACGCCGTCGGCCCGCGCGCGACGCCGACCGTCGACGGCAACCGGGTGTACGCGCTCGGCGCGACGGGGATGCTGCACTGTCTCGACGTCGAGACGGGCGAGGTGCTCTGGCGCAAGAGCTACATCGACGACTACGACACGAGCGTCGCCACCTGGGGCATCGCCAGCGCGCCGCTGGTCGACGGCGAGCGGCTGATAGCCATCGTGGGCGGCGAGCCGGACGCGCTGGTCGTGGCTTTCGACAAGCACACCGGCGAGGAGCTGTGGCGCGCGCTCGACGTGGTGGGCGAGATGGGCTACGGCCAGCCCGTCATCTACGAGGCGGGCGGCGTCCGCCAGCTCATCATCTGGCACGCGGCCGCGCTGGCGTCGCTCGACCCGGAGACCGGCGAGGTGTACTGGGAGGAGCCGTGGGAGGTGGGCGCCGGCATGAGCGTCGCCACGCCGGTGAGGGACGGCAACTACCTGCTGGTGAGCCAGTTCTACAACGGCTCGCTGATGATGCGGCTCGACACCGACCGGCCGGACGCCACGATGATCTGGAAGGGCGGCAGCCGCAGCGAGATGCCCGGCGAGACCGAGGGGCTGCACGCGCTGATCACCACGCCGATCGTCAGCGGGGAGCACGTCTACGGCGTCGGGAGCTACGGCGAGCTGCGCGGCCTGGACGCCCGCACGGGCGAGCGGCTCTGGATGAGCGGCGAGATGACGGCCCAGGCGCGCTGGGGCACGGCCTTCATGGTGCGCCACGGCGAGCGCTACTTCGTGAGCAACGACGAGGGCTACCTGATCATCGCCCGCTTCACCCCCGAGGGCTACGTCGAGCTGGATCGCACCATGCTGCTCGAGGCGACGTCGAGCGCCGGCTTCGGACCGCAGCGCCGGTTCGACCGGGCGGTGAGCTGGGCGCATCCGGCGTTCGCCAACCGCCACGTCGTGCAGCGCAACGACCGCGAGGTGATCCGTGCCTCGCTGGCGGCCGCGGACTACCGGTAGGAGCAGAAAGCGGGGGCATGTGAAGACTCGTTGTCGGGCGGCGGCCGCCTGCGTGCTGCTGGCGGCTCTCGCCGTCGGCGTGCACGCGCAAGGCGCGGCGGAGGCCATCTTCCGCCGCGCCATCTTCGACTTCGAGCAGGGTCGTCTCGAGGACGCGGCCGCCGGGTTCGACACGGTGGCCGAGTTGCTGCCCGCGCAGGCGCCCTACCTCTGGCAGCGCGGCATCGCGCTCTACTACGTGGCGCGCTACGGCGACTGCCGGACACAGTTCGAGTCGCACCGCACGGTGAACCCCAACGACGTCGAGAACGCCGCCTGGCACTACCTGTGCGTCGCCCGCGAGGAGTCCCCGGAGGCGGCCCGGGCGGCGCTGCTGCCGGTCGGGCCCGACTCGCGCGTGCCGATGCAGGAGATCTACGAGCTGTATCGCGGCGACCTCGATCCGGACGCGATCCTGCCCGTTGCGGGGGATCGGCCGTCCGCCCGGTTCTACGCGCATCTCTACCTCGGGCTGTACCACGAGGCGCAGGGGCAGGCGGAGGAGGCGCTGCGCCACATCCGCGCCGCGGCGGACGGGCGCTACCGGCGGGCGGGCGGCTACATGCACATGGTCGCCGAAGTCCACCTGGGTGTCCTGGAAGGCCGCTAGTCGGCCCAGGCTCGAGACACGATCGATGCCGCATCGGGCGTCGCCTGGTGCGGGACGCGTTGCGCCTCGAAGGCGAGGCAGTTCCTGCCGCGCCGGGCTGGCCGTCTGCGCCGTCGTGGCCGGCCTCGCCGCGCCGGTCGAAGGCGGCCAGCAGCCCGCGGTGATCACCGACCGGCCGCCGCCGCCGGTCCCGCCTGCGGTGATAGCGCGCGACGCGTCGGGGCGCGCGACGGTGCGCGCCGAGCGGGTCGCCGAGCCGCTGCGCATCGACGGCCGGCTCGACGAAGCCGTGTACGCCCGCGTGCCGCCGATGTCGGACTTCATCCAGAACGAGCCGGACGAGGGTGCGCCCGCGAACGAGAAGACCGACGTCTGGATCCTCTTCGACGACGAGCACTTCTATATCGTCGGCCGCTGCTGGGAAACCGAGCCGGACCGGCTGGTGGCGAACGAGATGCGCCGGGACAACTTCGGCATCGTGCGCAACGACAACTTCGCGTGGAGCATCGACACGTTCTTCGACCGGCGCAACGGCTTCCTGTTCGAGGTCAATCCCATCGGCGGCCGGCTCGACGGCCAGATCACCAACGAGACGCAGGTCAACTCCGACTGGAACCCGATCTGGGAGGTGCGGACCGGGATGTTCGACGGCGGGTGGGTGATGGAGGCGGCCATCCCGTTCAAGTCGCTCCGCTACGCCCCCGGCCGGGAGCAGACCTGGGGCCTGCAGGTCCGCCGCCGCAGCCGGTGGCGGAACGAGATCTCGTACCTGACGCCGATTCCGGCCGCGCTGAGCGGACGCGGCCACTTCCAGGTGTCGCTGGGGGCGGCGCTGGTGGGGCTGGAGGCCCCGCCGGGCTCGCGCAACATCGAGATCAAGCCGTACGCCATCGCCGACCTGACGAGCGACCTGTCCGCCACGCCGGCGGTCACGAACAGGGTCGGCGGCGACGGCGGCATCGACTTCAAGTACGGCGTCACGCAGAACCTGACGGCGGACGTCACCGTGAACACGGACTTCGCGCAGGTGGAGGCGGACGAGCAGCAGATCAACCTGACGCGGTTCAGCCTGTTCTTTCCGGAGAAGCGCGAGTTCTTCCTCGAGAACCAGGGGCTGTTCGCCTTCGGCGGCGCGGGGACCGGCGCGTTCGGCGCGGGCGGCGACACGCCCGTCCTGTTCTACAGCCGCCGCATCGGCTTGAACCGGGGGCGCGAGGTGCCGATCGACGCCGGCGGCCGGCTGACCGGCCGGGTGGGGAAGTTCAGCGTCGGCCTCCTGAACATCCGGACGGGCGAGGAGCCGGTGACCGCGGCGCGGGCGACGAACTTCTCGGTCGTCAGGCTGAAGCGGGACGTGCTGCGGCGGAGCAGCATCGGGGCCATCGTGACGCGCCGCTCGGTGTCCGCGCGGGGCGCCGGCGCGAGCGAGACCTACGGCGTCGACGGGACGTTCTCGTTCCACGATCTGCTCGACATCAACACCTACTGGGCGGCCACCAGCACGCCCGGGTCGGGGGCGGACGACGTCAGCTACCGCGCGCAGCTCGACTACCGCGGCGACCGCTACGGCGTGCAGCTCGAGCGCCTCGCCGTCGGGACCGACTTCAACCCGGAGGTGGGGTTCCTGCGCCGGGAGGATTTCGAGCGCAGCTTCGGCTCGTTCCGCTTCAGCCCCCGGCCCCGCTCGCTGGCCCTCGTCCGCAAGCTGACCTGGGAGGGCCGCTTCGACTACATCACCAGCCGGGCCGGCGTTCTCGAGACGCGGCTGGCGCAGGGGCTGTTCGGCGTCGAGCTCGAGAACAGCGACATCGTGAACCTCGAGTACACGCGCAGCTACGAGTTCCTGGAGGCGCCGTTCGAGATCACCCGCGAGGTGGCGATTCCGATCGGCGGGTACGGCTTCGAGGACGTCCGGGCGTCGCTCGAGCTGGGCCGGCAGCGCAGGTTCTCGGGCCTGCTGGCGGCCCAGCACGGCACGTTCTTCAGCGGGACCAAGACCACCCTGGAGTTCGGCCTCGGCGGCGGCACCACGCGCGGGCGGCTCGAGATGACCCCCCGCTTCTCGCTGGAGCCCGGGCTGTCGATCAACCGCATCCATCTGCGCGAGGGCCGCTTCACCACCACCCTCGTGACCACCCGGACCAGCTACACCTTCACCCCGCTCATGTTCTTCAGCGCCCTGGTGCAGTACAACTCGAGCGAGACGGCCGCGAGCGCGAATCTCCGGTTCCGTTGGGAGTACCAGCCCGGCAGCGAGCTGTTCGTCGTCTACAACGAGGCGCGCGACACGTTGAACCCCCGCTTTCCGCGCCTGGAGAACCGCGCGTTCGTCGTCAAGATCAACCGGCTCTTCCGCTTCTGATTCAGCCGGCCGCCCGCAACGGTCTTCACGGAGCAGTCGCGTGGCAGGCGTGGAGATCCTCGTGACGTCGCGCTTACGTCTGCAGCTTCTGCCGGAGCGCGTCCTCGGCCTGCCGACTCGCGGCGAGCAGCAGGAGATCCAGCGGCAGCAGCCCGATCCATCCCGAAGCAGCGCTGGGCGACATGCATACCGGGTCCGGGCTGACCAGATAGCACCGCCCTTCGAATCGAGGGAACCGCTCCATGAACCGGTGCAGCCCTGTCGTCGGATGACGCGTGGATGAAGCGATCTCGAACGCCATCGGCCGCTCCGGATGGTCGTAGATCAGATCGACCTCGTGGTTGCCCTCCCGCCAGTGGTACAGCCGCACCTGCGTCTGCCGGGCGAGCGCGTGCAGGTGGCCGGCGACCAGATTCTCGTAGAGCAGACCCATCTCGGCCGAGTCGGTCAGCGGCCCCAACCCGCGTTGCAGCGCCGCGTTCCGAACGGCGCCGTCGACGAAGTAGAGGCGCCGCCCCCGGCGCTGGACGCTCCCTTCCCGACCCGAGTAGTTCGGCAGCGTGAAGACGAGGAAGGCCCGCTCCAGGTACGACAGGTAGCGGTCGAACGTGGGTTGCGACAGCCCATCGAGCTCCTGGCACAAGCGTTGCGGCGACAGCAATCCGGTCACTTGGCCCGCAAGCGTGTAGAGCAGGCGTTCCAGCAGCATGGGATTGTCGATGCCGAACGCCTGCGGGATGTCCTTGTAGATTGCCCGTTCGACCGCGTCGCTGCGCAGAGTCCGTTGCGACCGGAGCAGGGTCGAGGCCTCGTCCTCGCCCTCGGCGTCGGCCCTGACCGCCACCAGGAGCTCGGGAAACCCGCCGGTGAGAAGGAACGCTCTGCGGATCGGCGGCAGCGCAGCCACGTCGCACCTGGCGTTCACCGCGGCCTCTATGGTGCTGCCCAGCGTGGCTTCAATCGGGATCGACGCGTCGGAATCGACCAGGTCGAGGAACTCGCCGAACAGGTACGGCGCCAGGTACTGTTCGTCCCACCGTCCGACGCCGCTCTCGAGTCCGCGTTGCCGCAGCGCCGCTGTCGAGCTCGAGGAGCCGGCAATGCGAAGGGGCCACCGCTCGTCGTAGAATGTCTTGAGCCACAAGTCCCAGTTCCGGGCGTACGTCAGCTCGTCGAGGAACACGAAAGCGGGCTCGCTCGGATCGTCCACGCCGTCTCGAATCCCGCCAAGCAGAGGACCCAGATCGAAGGGCATCAGCAGCGGGTGATCGAGCCGCAACCACCAGATGCGTCGGCGGTCGATGCCCAGGGTCAGGAGTCGGCGTACGGTTTGGTAGAGGCAGGTCGTCTTGCCCACGCGGCGCGGTCCCAGAACGAGCTGGAATCTGCGCGGTTCCCCGGCAAGCAGGTGGGCGGAGAGCAAGGCCGGGAGCGGTCGCTCGACTGGCGGCGCCAGGGATGCAGGCACGTTGCCGGTGGACATCCATGGGTTCTGCTCGACGAGAACCCGCCTGTAGTCGACATCGGAAGGCTGCCACGTAGGCCCGCTACGTTTGCTCCGTGGTCTCCTCGGCATGTCCAACCGGTCCGCTGAGTGAACGCGTGGTGGTTATTTCCCGTTTAGCATACATCATAAGAGTGTTAATTTACAGATATCATTCATGAGCTGACGATCTGGTGCTTGTCGCTTGCCCCCGCGCGGGGTTCCACGCCGCCCGAGTGGTGGCCGCTCCCCGACTCCCTCGCCGTCGCCGGCCACGGTCGGCGACGGCCGTCGCCGTGCCCGGACGAAGCCAGCGTGAGGTAGTATCGATGCGCGGCGGCAGGAGGCCCCGGGAGCAGGCGAATGCTCACCGGGCGTGGCGCCCCACGGAAGGCAGCCGGCTCCTCGCGGGCGTCAGGCTCCGGAACGTGACCGTCACCGTCCGCCGCTGACCGCGAGTTGCACGGAGAACACGATGGGAACCAGGCTCTGGAAGGTCGTAGCTGTCGCGTCCATCCTCGGTGTCGTGCCGGGGTCGGTCAGCGGGCAGACTCCTCTGACGCCGGAAGAGCTGCTGGAGGACACGGCCAGGGGTGCGCGGATCAACCGGGCGAACAGCTTCGTCCCGCTGCCGGCCGTGGACCCGTCGGCCTCCGTCGACTGGCCGCGTCACAACTTCGACATCGCCAACTCCCGCCACGCCCCGCTGGACCAGATCAACGCGTCGAACGTGGGGTCGCTGGCGGTCCGCTGGCTGTACCACGGCGGCAGCGGCCGGGCCACCCCGGTCGTCGCGGACGGCGTGATGTACCTGACGACGCCGAACGCCGTCATTGCGCTCGACGCCGCGACGGGGCGGCCCGTGTGGCGCAACGCGCGGGCCGCCGGCACGCGCGGCGCGGCGTACGCCGACGGCATCGTGTACACCGCGACCGACACGCGGGTGATGGCGCTCGACGCCGGCACCGGTGAGTTCGTGGCGGGTTTCGGTGAGGACGGGGTCTCGCACGTGCTCACGGAGGTGTTGCGGGAGCGCTACCCGGAGCTCGACGAGCCGACCTCGTGGGGCTACCGCTACAACATGGCGCCGCAGTACCACGACGGCATTCTCATCGTGGGCACGGCACTCAGCGAGAGCCATATTCCGGGCGGGATCGTGCTGGCCATCGACGCCCGAACGGGTGCGCTGCTCTGGCAGTTCGTCACCATACCGCAGGGTCCCGACGACGAGGGCTGGGAGATTGCCGGCGATACCTGGGTGGGCGGCGTGCGTCACGGCGGAGGCGTCTGGGGCACGCCGGCGATCGACCCCGAGACCGACACGCTGCACCTCACCGTCGCCAATCCGTCGCCCGACCAGGACGGCTCCGCGCGCAAGGGGATCAACCTGTTCACGAACGCGTTCGTGACGCTGGACCTGCGGACCGGCCGGATCGTGTGGTACTACCAGCAGATTCACCACGACATCTGGGACTACGACGCCGGCCAGCAGCCGACGCTGTTCGACATCGAGGTCGGCGGCCGGACGGTGCGGGCCACCGTCGCCGGCAACAAGAACGGCCTGCTGTACATCCTGGACCGAGAGAGCGGCGCGCCGCTCAACCCGATCGTGGAGACGCCGGTGCCGACGGACACCGAGACGCCCGGCGAGGAGGTCTGGCCGACCCAGCCGATCCCCCACACGGCCTCCGGCCGCCCGATGACGCCGCTGGCCCGCCAGTTTCCGACCGAGAACCTCTACCCGCAGTTCGGGGCCTACCCGAAGCTGCCGTTCTACACGCCGCCGACGCTCGACGGCGCGCTCCACGCGCCGCGCGAGGGCGTGCACTACGGGGTCAACTCGTTCCATCCGGGGACCGGGCTGGTCTACGTGGCGGGGCGCGACTTCCCGATCTTCATGACCGCCATTCCCGTGGGCAACACCCTGCGGCCCGGCCAGTTCAGCACGGCCGGCCGCCGGCTGTCGGCCGCGCCGGCGCTCGGGAACGTGTCGGCCTACGATCCGGCGACCGGTGAGCTGGCGTGGCGGACCGAGATCGACGGCGGCCCCTCGGCGGGCACCCTGTCGACGGCAGGCAACCTGGTGTTCACCGCCGAGCGCCAGGGAACGTTCTTCGCCCTCGACGCCGCGACCGGCGACCTGCTCTGGCAGTTCCACACGGGGGCGAACGTGAGCGCCGCGCAGATCACGTATCAGGTCGACGGCGTGCAGTACGTCACGGTGCCCGCGGGCAACGTCGTCCTGACGTTCGCGTTGCCGGGCCGCTGAAGAGCAGACCCGCGGCGCCGGCCGCCCGCGGAACACGCGTTCCCGTTGCTCGTTGACATACCGACATACTCCACGTACGCTCGGCGCATGCGTACCACGGTTCGGTTGGACGATCGGCTGCTGGCGGACGCGAAGCGCTACGCGGCGCAATCGGGCCGAACGCTGACGTCGCTCATCGACGAGGGGCTCCGCGGGGTGCTGGCTCGTGGTGTGGCGCCGCGCCAGGCCGCACCGGTGGAGCTCCCGACGGGCGGCAGCGGCGGCTTGCAGCCCGGGGTAACGCTGGACAGCAACGCCGCCCTGCTCGAGGTCATGGACCAGGAGTAGTGATCCTCCCGGACGTCAACGTCCTGGTATACGCCTATCGCGCGGACATGGCCGACCACCATCGGTACCGCGACTGGCTCAGCCGGGCGGTGAGCGCCGGACGTCCGTACGGCATGTCCGAGCTGGTGCTCAGCGCGTTCGTTCGGGTTGTGACCAACCGGCGCGTATTCAGAAACCCCAGCACCTCGTCGCAGGCGCTGGGGTTCACGCGACAATTGCTGTCCCCTTCGAACTGCGTCCCGGTTCGACCCGGACCCGGGCATTGGGCGATCTTCGATTCGCTGTGCCGCAAGCACGAAGTGAGCGGCAATCTCGTAGCTGATGCCTATCTCGCGGCGATCGCGATGGAGGCCGGCTGCGAGCTCGTGACCGTGGACAGCGACTTCGCACGGTTCACGGGTCTGCGTTGGCGGCACCCGCTGCAGCCCTGAGCGGGAAGAATTCCGGCGCGCTGTCGACCTCTGGATCTCGCCTCGGAGCTGTTGATCTCCAACTCGGCCCGGAGCCTCGATTCGACCAGCTTCTCGGCCAGCGCGACGAACAGGTCGATCTCGGCTACCGGCCGGCCGGCGAACTGGCCGGCACGGCCTGCATGAGGAGCGCGAGCGCCCGCGAGAGGGCCGCGTCCCCGGGACCGGCGCCGCGGAAGTGGCCGAGCCGCACGACCACCAGGTCGTGGGACGGAACGATGATGGTCTTCTGGCCGCCCGCGCCGGACATGTAGTAGGCGTCGCGGGGGATGGGGTACGCGCCGGCGCCGTTGATCCAGAAGAAGCCGCCGTAGACGGGGCGGCCGTCCGCCTCCCAGGCCGGCGCGAGCGTGCTCACGAAGTCGGCGTAGCCGGCGGGCAGGATCCGCTCGCCCTGCCAGACGCCGTCCTGCAGGTAGAGATTGCCCAGCCGGGCCCAGTCGCGCGCCGCGCCCAGCTCGTAGCCCTGCAGCAGGAAGTTGCCCGACGGGTCGGTCTCCAGCACCATGTCGCGGATGCCGATGCGGTCGAACAGCGCCCGCTGGGGGAACGTGTGGTACTCCTCCCCGCGCCCTTCCACCGCCAGGCGGATCAGGTAGTTGATCAGCACCGGGTCGGAGTTGCGGTAGCGGCCGACCGTGTTCGGCGGCCACTGCGACGGCCGGGTCGCGGCCCACGCGAAGGCGTCGGCGGCGCCGGTGTAGACGTAGACGTGGTCCGGGTAGCCCAGCGACGGGTCGTAGTCGGGATCGAAGGGCGCCCGGAACCGGAGCCCGCTCGACATGCGCAGGATGTCGGCGATGCGGATGGCCCGGCGCGGGTCGCCGGCCTCCTGCCACTCCGGCACGGGGGCCGGCTGCCACAGGTCGTACACCCCCTGCTGCACGAGGACGCCCATGAGCGTGGCGGTCAGGCTCTTGCCCATCGACCAGCTCTCGAGCGGCGTGTGCAGCGTGATCCCCTCGCCGTACCGCTCGCCGATGATCCGGCCGCGCCACGTCACCACGAACGCGGCCGTCATGCCCGCCGGGGGATCGAAGGCGGCCTCCACCGCCTGGGCCACCAGGCCGGCGTCGAGCCCGGGCGGCAGCGGCTCGTCGGGCAGCACGTCGCCCATCGGCCACGCCGTCGAGGCGGGGTCGGGCAGCGCGCTGGCGACCGGGACGGGCGTGAAGCGCACGGCGCTCTCGCCGAGCGGCAACGCGACGCACCCCTGTCCGCCGACGTACTGCGCCGTCCGCGTGACCCCGTTGGCCAGGGTCAGGTGGACGGCCTGGCTCTCGCGGTCGACGACGCGCTCGACGACGTGCCGGCGCTGGCGGTACGGGCCGGTGAAGAAGCCGACGTTCGCCGCGGCGAAGTCCGGGTCGAGCCCGGTGATGAAGACGGCCGAGCAGAGGGTCTTGGCGAACCCGGCGGTGTGGTGCAGGAGCGGGTCGCCGGGCGGCGGGACGTAGTCCGTGTCGAGCTCGAACTGGGCGGCGCGCGCGGGCAGCGGCTGCGTCTGGCCGGCCGCAGGCGCGGCCAGGACCACCGCCGACAATCCGGCTGCCAGGACTAGCGCAGCCGTCCGCCGACGGCTCCCCGGCACCCGCCGCGCGCGCTGCGTGAGCATGCCGACTCCTACTTGCCGCCCGGCCACAGGACGCCCTGATGCGGGGTCCGGATCGGGCCCTCGCCCTTGTAGACGAACTTCTGGAGCCGCTTGCCCTCGTACGTCTCGGTCGTGTAGACGTTGCCGTGCGAGTCGACCGCGACGTTGTGCGTCCCGTAGAACTGCCCCGGCTGCCGGCCGCCGTTGCCGAAGCTCGAGATCAGCGTCAGCGACTTGCGGTCCACGATGTAGACCTTCTCGTTCGTCCCGTCGGCGACGTACAGGTACTTCTGCTCGCCGTCGGCCGAGAACGCGATGTCCCACACCGACCCTGACCCGAGCGTCTCCTTCTCGATGAACAGCTCCTTGACGAACGTGCCGTCGGGATTGAACACCTGGATGCGGTCGTTGGCCCGGTCGCAGACGTACAGCAGCTGGTCGTGCGACATCTCGGCGCAGTGCACCGGCGTGCGGAACTGCTGGGGCGGCGCCGCGCGGGGGTCGTAGCGCCCGAGGTCCGCGTCGTCCGGCACGTTGCCGTACGCGCCCCAGTAGCGCTTGAACTCGCCCGTGTCCGCGTCGATCACCACCACGCGCTTGTTGCCGTAGCCGTCCGACACGTACGCCTCGTTGGCCAGCGGGTCGACCGAGATCTCCGCTACGCGGCTGAAGTTCGCCAGGTCGTTGCTGCCCATGCTCTGGCCGGCCCGGCCCACCTGCAGCAGGAAGTCGCCGTTGCGCGTGAACTTGAGGATGTGCGCGTCCTTGCGGTCGTTGCCGCCGATCCACACGTTGCCCTTGTAGTCGACCGTGATGCCGTGGTTCGACCGCGGCCACTCGAAGCCCTCGCCCGGGCCGCCCCAGTGCCGCTTCACGTTGCCGGCCGTGTCGAACTCGAGCACCGGCGGCGCCGGCACGCAGCAGTCGACCGCCACCGGCGGGTCGGCCGCGGCCTCGATCTCGCCAGCGTTGAGCGTTGCCTCGCGATGCACGATCCAAACGTGGTCCCACTCGTCGACCGCGACGCCGATGGCGGCGCCGATGACCCAGTTGTTGGGCAGCGGCTTCGGCCACAGCGGGTCCACCTCGAAGATGGGTCCCCAGGTCAACCCCTCGGCCTGCGCCGCCGCCGACTTCTCCAGCGCCGACTGGCCGAGCGCCAGCGCCACGAACAGCACGACGCCGGCGACACCCATCCACAGCTTGCGGTTCCGCAGCAGGCTTCTCATGACGTCCTCTTCTCCGCGGCGCAGCCTCAGCGCGCGTCCGGGTCGCCGCCGGCGAGGATGATCTCGTCGTTGGTATAGCCGAGCGCGCACTGCGGACAGGCCGGAGGGGTCAGCCCGGCCTCCTCCATCAGTCCGAGCAGAAACCGGTAGGTCTCGGGGAACGGCTCGATCGTGTCGACCGGTCCCTGGGCGATGGTCACCGGCATCCAGCCTTCCTCGTTGGCGGCGTCGAGCCTGGCCCCCCGCGCCAGCAGCAGCTCGACGACCGAGTTGGCGCCCCGGTTGGCCGCCCCGTGCAGCGCCGTGTTGCCCGCCTCGTCCGCCTCGTTGACGTCGACGCCCGATTCGAGGACCAGCCGCACCGCTGCCAGCGCTTCCGCCTCCGAGCCCGGGCTCTGCCAGGCGTAGGTCGCGGCGCCCGCCGCCGCCATCAGCGCGGTCGACCCGGCCGGCGTCCTGACGTACGGATCCGCGCCGTGGGCCAGCAGCAGGCGCATCACCGGCACGTCGGCCGCCACGGCCGCCAGCATGAAGGGCGTCGACCCGACCGTGTCGAACAGCGGCGAGGTCGCCTGCGCCAGGCGCACGCGCCGCGCGGCCGGCCGGTTGGGATCGGCCCCGTGGGTCACCAGCGCCTCGAGCAGACCGAAGCTGTCGACGCCGCCGGTAGGCAGCGGGTCCGGCACGACCCGAAAATGGGGCCGGTGCGCCAGGACTGCCGTGTGCAGGGCGGTCCACCCCACGCCGTCCGCGTTCGCGTCGGCGCCGCGCTGCAGCAGCCAGACCGCCAGCTCGTAGTTGCGATTGTCGACCGCCACGACCAGCGCGCTCGAGCCGTCGGGCGCCGTGTCGTTCAGGTTCGCACCCGCGTCGGCCAGCGCCTGCGCTGCCTCGAGGTGGCCGTTCCTGACGGCGAAGAGGAACGCCGAGAAGCCGCCGGGCCGTTCGCCGTCGGCGTCCGCATCGTCGCCGGCGGGGCTCGAGCGTGCGTCGACCTCCGCGCCGCGGGCGACGAGCTCGCGCACCACCGCGGCATGACCCTCGGCGGCGGCCCACATCAGGGCCGTCTGGCCGCGCCACTGCTCGGCCGCGTTCACGTCGGCGCCGCGCTCGAGCAGGACGCGGACGGCCTCGACCGCGCCGGTGCGGGCGGCGGTCATCAACGCGGTCTCGCCTTCCAGGAGGCTGGCGTTCGCGTCGGCGCCGGCGGCCAGCAGCCGCTCGATCATCGCCGCGCCGCCGTTGGTGGCCGCCAGCGAGACCGGGGTTACGCCGTACCGGTTCCCGGCGGCGACGTCGGCCCCCGCGCCAATCAGCAGCTCGGCCGCCTCGAGATCGTCCCGGTGGGCGGCCCAGTGGAGCGCCGTCGTGCCGTCGACCTCCGGCGCGTTCACGTCGATGCCCTGGTCCAGCAGCGCGCGCGCCGCGCCCAGATCGCCCTGCTTGACCGCCTCGATCAGCGTGGGCTGCGCCCCGGCGCCGAGCGGCCAGAGCAGCAGCGCCGCGGCCAGCCACGCCGCGGCGGCCGCCCCCGAGCTGGCCCGTCTAGACATCGGCCAGGCCATCGAGCCGACCCGTGCTGTCGCCGATCTTCTCGACCGGCATGCCCGCCTTGTGGAGCAGCGAGACGAGCAGGTTGGCGTGCGGGGTCCCGGCCGGATACTCCAGGTTCCGCCCCCCGGCCAGCCGCCCGCCGCCGTGGCCGGCGACCACCAGCGGCAGCGACGTGTGGATGTGCAGGTTGCCGTCGCTGATGCCCCCGCCGTACAGCACCATCACGTTGTCGAGCAGCGTACCCTCGCCGTCGGGCGTCGCCTGCAGCTTCTCCAGGTAGTACGCGAAGAGCTGCACGAAGAACGTGTCGATGCGGGCGATCTTCTCCAGCCGCGCCGGGTCGTTCAGGTGATGCGAGTTGGAGTGGTGCGGATCCGGCACACCGATCTCGGGGAACGTGCGCTGGCTGACCTCGCGGCCCAACTGGAATGTGACCACGCGCGTCACGTCGGCCTGGTAGGCCAGCACCTGCAGGTCGTACATGAGCTTGCAGTGCGCGGCCGTGCCGTCGGGAATCCCGAGCGGGCGGTCGACGTCCGGCATGGTCGCGCTGTGCGCCTCGGCGCGCTGGATGCGCCGCTCGATCTCCCGCACCGCGTCCAGGTACTCGGTCAGGCGCAACTGGTCCGCGGGGCCGATCCGCCGCTGCAGCCCGGCGATCTCCTCGGTCACCGAGTCGAGCACGCTGCGGTCGAGCTTCCGCCGCGCAATGCGCTCCTCGGCCGTCGCGCCGTCGCCGAACAGGCGGTTGAACACGTTGCGGGGGTTGCGCTCCATCGGCAGGGGCGTCGTCGGCGTCCGCCAGGCGATGGTGTCGGTGTAGGCGCAACTGTAGCCGGTGCCGCCGCAACTGCCGACCCAGCCGGCCGGCTCGAGGCACAGCTCCAGCGAGCCCAGCGGCGTCTCCTTGCCGAACTCGGCGGCGGCGATCTGGTCGATCGTCGTGCCGGCCCGCACGTCGGCGCCCTCGGTCTTCTTCGGATGCACGGCGCTGAGCCAGGACGACCCGCTGCGCGGGTGGTCGCCGCTCCCGTCGCCCCAGGCGTCGGCCGGCGCGTTGTCCAGGCCGGAGAACGCGGTGACGGCGTCGCGCACCTTGCCGAGCGGCGCCAGGGTGGGCGACAGCTCGAGCCGCGTGGCGTCTCCGGCGCTGGGCCACTGGAACATGTTCGCGCCGTTGGGGAAGTAGATGAACCCGAGCCGGCGGACCGGCGCGGCCGCGGTGCGGGCGGCCGCCGTCAGGGCCGGCACCATGGCGTCGAGCAGCGGCAGGGCCACCGTGGCGCCGATGCCTCGCAGAAACGTTCGTCGCGGAAGTGCTTGCTTGCTTATGAACATTGGCTGGTGCTCCCGTGTGGCGTCAATCCGTCAATTCTGCGCTTGCCGCGCATCCCCGCCGGCCATCCGCATGCGGAACGGCACGCTCTCGACGATGCCGAGAACCAGTGCCGAGAAACGATGATCCGCGCTCGCTGCCCCCCGCGTGATGCCGCGGACGGCCGGCGCGTCGTAGTGCTCGAGGCCCCGTCCGAGGGCGTACGTCAGCAGCTTCTCGGTCAGGGTGTTCACGAACTGCTCCCGGTGCGCGAGCAGGACCTGCTTGAGCTCCGTCACGCCGGCGAAGCGGGTGCCGTCGGGCAGCGCGCCGGAGGCGTCGATCGGCTCGTTCGACGCGCCGACCTCGCGCCACTGGCCGACCGCGTCGAAGTTCTCCAGCGACAGCCCCAGCGGGTCCATCAGCCGGTGGCACGCCGCGCACGTGGGATTCGCGCGGTGCGCTTCCATGGCCTCCCGCATCGACCGCGGCCGGCCGTCGGAGGCGTCCGCCGCCAGCGGCGGCACGTTGGGCGGCGGGTCGGGCGGCACCGTGCCGAGGATGTTCTCCAGGATCCAGATGCCGCGCTTGACGGGCGACGTCCGCGTGGCCAGCGACTGCACCGTGAGGAAGCTGCCCTGGCCCAGCAGGCCGCCCCGCATGGGGTGGTCCGCCGTGCTCACGCGCCGGAAGTGGTCGCCGTACACGTGCGGAATGCCGTAGTGGCGCGCCAGCCGCTCGTTGACGAAGGTGTAGTCGGCCGCGAGCAGGTCCACCACGCTGCGGTCCTCGCGGATGATGCTCTCGAACAGCAGCTCCGTCTCGCGCCGGAACGCGTGCCGCAGGTTGTCGTCGAAGTCCGGAAACAGCCGGAAGTCGGGCTGCGGCACCGACAGGTTGCGCAGGTATAGCCATTGACCGGCGAAGTTGGCGACCAGCGCGTCCGACCGCGGGTCCGCCAGCATGCGCCGGGTCTGCCGTTCGAGGACGGCCGGGTCGCGCAGGCGGCCCTGCTCGGCGAGCGCGAGGAGCTCGTCGTCCGGGATGCTGCTCCACAGGAAGAACGAGAGCCGCGAGGCCAGCGTCCAGTCGTCCAGCTCGTACGGCGCGCCCGGTCTCGCGTCCCGCGGGTCGGCCTCCAGCCGGAACAGGAACGCCGGACTGACCAGCAGGCGCGTCAGCGCGCGCTCGATGCCGCTGTCGAAGCTGCCGCCGCGGCGCCCCTCCTCGTAGAAGTCCAGCAGCACGCGCAGCTCGGCGTCGGTGGCCGGTCGCCGAAAGGCCCGCCGCGCCAGCGTCGTCACGATGCGCCGCGCGCACGCCGCCTCGTCGCCGCCGCCGGCGGGGCGGCAGACGAAGATGCGGTCGCGGCTGGGGGTGCTGTCCGGCGGCGCCGGGTCGAACGGGCCGGTGATGACGATCTCGCCGATGTACGGGATCTGGTGCGACTGGCCATGCTCGAGGAGGGCGCGCAGGAACGGGCGCCGCACGCTCTCGACCTGCGCCGAGGGCCGCTTGAGGAAGGCGGCGCCCACGTCGTGCGGCCCGGCCTGCACGGGCAGGCGCACGTGGAGGTTGTCGTCCCGCAGCTTGTAGCGCTCGCGGCGGTCGTCCGCATCCGCGCTCGAAACGCCGGCGCCCGCGGTCACGAGCTGGACACGCGCGCCGTCGAGCGTGATCTCCAGCGGGTGCGGCTCCCGCAGGCCGACGATGCCGTAGCTGTTGCGCGCGAGGCGGACGCGAATCTCGTACTCGCCGTCGACCGGAAAGAAATGCTCCACGCGCGTGCCGCCGCGCGTGCCGAACGGCATGCCGTCGAGCCGATCCGTCTGCGTCAGCTCGGTCGACACCTTGTAGACGTCGGCGGTCACGGCGACGGTGGGGCTGCTGGCGACGGCGAGCCGGCTGATCCGGTTGGCCGCCGACAGGTAGCTCTCGAGCTGCAGCGGCGACACGCCCAGCACGTCGCCGATGTTGTCGAAGCCGTAGCTGGACGTGTCGGCGGGCAGCAGCGAGGACACGTCGACGTCCAGCGCCAGCAGGTCGCGCACGGCGTTGCGGTACTCGGCGCGGTTGAGGCGGTGCAGGACCGCCGGCCGGCCGGGGTTCGGCCGCGCGGCTGCCGCGGCGTCGAGCCGGGCCTCGATCCAGGCCGCCGTGCGCTCGTAGACGTCGGCGCTCGGGCGCGGACGTCCCGCCGGCGGCATCGACCCGTTCCGCAGCCTGCGGACGATCTTCTCCCACTGCCCGGGGGCGCCGGCCGGGTCTTCGGTGCCCAGCGTGTCGAGCGTCAGCCCCGTGTCGCGGCCGACGGCGGCTCGCTCGTTGTGGCACCCCTGGCAGTAGCGCTGCAGGACGGCCCGGGTCTCGGCGTCGGCCGCCGTCCCGCTGGCGTGCGCCGGTGAAGCCGGCTGCGCCCAACCGGGAGACGCGAACCCGGCGACCAGCCAACCGGCCATCAAGTACAGACAACTTCGCATGATCTGCCTATTCTTGCTTCGATTCGCCCGGGTTGCAAGGGGTTTGGCCGGCCCGGCGCGCCTCCGCCGCCCGCCGCCGGAGTGCTATGCTGCCGGGGCCGACCGCCCGCGCGGCAGCATGCGCCGCGGGCGGGCAGGATGGCGCAGTGGCAGACGAGATCGCCTGGTACGACGCCCACGCCGCGCCGCTGGCGGACCGCTACGAGTCCGTGTCCCCGGAGCATGTTCACGGCTGGCTGAAGGACCTGCTGCCCCCCGCGCCGGCGGCCATCCTCGACGTTGGCACCGGCAGCGGCCGCGACGCGGCGTGGCTGGCGGGCAGGGGCCACGATGTCGTCGCCGTCGAGCCGTCCCACCGTTTCCGCACCATCGCGCGCGAGCGCCACGAGGATGCCGCCATCCAGTGGGTCGCCGACTCGCTCCCGGGCCTCGAGCGCACGTTCAGGACCGGGCTTGCCTTCGACTTCATACTGGTCAGCGCGGTCTGGATGCACGTCGCGCCCGCCGACCGGTCCCGCGCGTTCCGGAAGCTGATCACCCTCCTGAAGCCAGGCGGCTGCCTGGCCATCACGCTGCGCAGCGGCCCTGCCGAGGCCGAGCGCAGGTTGCATCCCGTCTCCGCCGACGAGATCAGGAGCCTCGCCCGGGATCACGGCGCGTTCGTCGAGCGGGAGGTCACGGCCGACGACCATTTCGGCCGCGGCGAGATCCGCTGGACCCAGTTGGCGGTGCGGCTGCCCGACGACGGCACGGGCGCGCTGCCGCTGCTGCGGCACGTGATCCTGAACGACGACAAGAGCTCGACCTACAAGCTCGGCCTGCTGCGCGTGCTCTGCCGCATCGCGGACGGCGCCGGCGGGCTCGCGTCGCCAGTGGACGACGAGCACGTCGAGATCCCGATGGGCCTGGTCGCCCTCACGTGGATTCGGCTCTACAAGCCGCTGCTGGCGGCGGACATGCCCCAGAGTCCGCTCAATCGTCGCGGCGGCGAGCGACTCGGATTCGCCAGGCCGGCCTTCGAGCAGCTCGGCGCCGTGTCGCATCACGACCTGCGCGTGGGCATGCGATTCGCCGACACGGGCGTCGCGCTCCACCGGGCGCTCAAGGACGTAGCCGACACCATCCGCAGGATGCCGGCGCACTACATGACGTATCCCAATGACGAGCGGCCCATCCTGCCCGTGAGCGGCCCCGTCGCAACCGCTCGCGGAGGGCGCGCCATGCGGCTGGACGAGCCGTATCTCGCCAGCTTCGGCACGATGCGGGTGCCGGTCCATCTCTGGCTGGCCATCCAGCGCTTCGCGGCCTGGATCGAGCCGGCAATCGTCGCCGAATGGAAGCGGGAGACCCGCAAGTACGCCCACGGACAGGGACGATTGCTTGACGAATCACAACTGTCCTCGGCCATGACCTGGTCGGATCCGAAGCGGGAAGTGACCGTCGCCCGCGAGCGCGCCGGGGAACTGCTCGCGGCGCGCAACCTCTACTGCGTGTGGAGCGGCAAACGCCTGTCGGCGGCCAATCTCGACGTCGATCACTGCTTTCCGTGGGCTGTCTGGCCCTGCGGCGACCTCTGGAACCTCATGCCCGCACACCGCACCGTCAATCAGCGCGAGAAACGTGACCTGCTGCCGGCCGACCGGCTGCTGCGTGCCGCGCAGGAGCGGATTCTCGGCTGGTGGCACGCCGCATACCGGGCGGACGCGGAGCACCCCCTGGCCGAACGCTTCAGGTTGGAGGCGGCCGGCAGCCTGCCGGGCATCGTGCCGGCGGAGACGAACCTCGACGGCTACTACTCCGCCCTGAACCTGCAGCGCCTGCGGCTCAGGCAGAACCAGCAGGTTCCCGAGTGGAGCGGCGAGCGCTACCTGTGAAGCGGGCCGGTGTCAGTCTCGCGAGCCCGCGCGACACCCCGCCGTACCGCTGCGCATTCGTCCGGCGTAACGGGCACGTCGTCAGCGGCTTGCACTGCTCGACGCCAGGCGGTCCGGCGGCTGCCGGATGTTCCCGTATCTTCGTGAGTTCGGATCTCCGTTGAGGTTTGTTCGGAAACCTGATAAGTTGGCCGGACGGTCGGTGCGCCGCAGTCGGCGCCGAGCGTTCGGGTTCCGTGTCATCGAAAACAGGGAGGAACTCATCCATGACCATCCAGCACCATCCCCGGAAATCGGCGGCGGCGAGAACCGTGCTTGCAGTCGCGGCCATCGCCGTCATGGCGGCGCTGCCCGCGGCCGGGCAGGTACACGAACCCGCCCAGGCCACCGAGCAGGTGACGTTCACGAAGGACATCGCGCCGATCCTGCAGCGGAGCTGCCAGAAGTGCCATCGGCCCGATTCGCTGGCGCCGATGTCGTTGATCGACTACGAAGAGGTGCGTCCCTGGGCGCGGGCGATGAAGTATCGGACCGGCCTCCGCGACACGATGGGCGTGATGCCGCCGTGGTACATCGAGAAGGACATCGGCATCCAGGAGTTCAAGAACGATCCGTCGTTGAGCGACGACGAGATCGCGAAGATCGCGGCCTGGGCGGACAATGGTGCGCCCCAGGGCGATCCGAACGACCTGCCGCCCCCGCTCGCTTTCATCGACGTGGACGAGTGGGAGATCGGCCAGCCGGATCTGATCGTGTCGAGCCCCAGCGTTGAGGTGAAGGCCGAGCAGCCGGACTGGTGGGGCGCGATCGAGGACAGGCCGACCGGTCTGACGGAAGATCGCTACGTCTCGGCGGTCGAGTTCAAGGAAGTCACCGAGTCGCGGGTCGGAACCAGCCGGCAGACGGTCGGGGGGCGCTTCGTCGTCCACCATGCGGTCATCCGCGTCGTCGATCCCGAGGGCGATGCGGACGACGAGCTGGCGCGCGCCGGGCTCAGCAGCTGGCCGGTCCACGAGGTCGGGCGCAACGCCGACGTCTTCGATGCCGACGGCGGCAAGCTCATGGCGGCCGATTCGAAGATCCAGTTCACCTCGATGCACCTGCACGCCAACGGCGCGGACACCCAGGCCCGCCTCGACATCGGCTTCAAGTTCCATCCACGGGGATACGAGCCGAAGGTGGATCAGAGGCTCATCTCGTTCGGCAACGGTGTCGACCTGGACGTCGAGGCGATGCACCCGAACCAGACGATGGAGTCGTATTTCGTGCTCCCGGAGCATGCGCGGATCGCCGTGTTCGAGCCCCACATGCATGCGCCCGGCGTGCGCATGTGTCTCGAGGCCATCTACGGCACCACGATCGAGACCCTCAACTGCGCGGGGTACGACCACAGTTGGGTGCGCGTCTATTCGTACGAGGATGACGCGATGCCGTTGCTGCCGAAGGGCACCATCCTGCACATCACCGGCTGGTTCAACAACTCGGCGTCGAACCCGAACGTTCCCGATCCGCGCAACTGGTCCGGTGGCGGCCACCGTTCGGTCGACCAGATGTTCATCAACATCATGCAGGGCAGCTATCTGGACGACGACGAGTTCAAGGCGGCCCTTGCCGAGCGCGAGGCGGCGCTCGACGTGGCTCCGGGCGAGCGCGTGATCGGCTGCCCGCTCTGCGGCGTGGACGACCCGCTGAACGAGGCCCAGGCGGACGCGGGCGCTGTCGCCGACGCCGACGGAAACCAGTAGCGCGGCGCGTGGCAAGCAGTCGCGAAAGATGAGAGAGGGCGGTCGGGCGGCGCATGCCGCCCGGCCGCTTCGGTCCGTGTTCGTCGTCCACCAGGGAGGGTCGGCTATGAACGAACCGCGCACTCGCCGGCAGATGTGGAGGCTGGGCTGCGCTGTGCTCGTGGCGTTGGCGGTTGTCGTCGGGGCCGTTCTGGAGAGTGGCGCCCAGGGCCCGCGGAAGATGCGGGAATCGTTCGCGACGGGACAGGAGGTCGTGCCCGCGTACGAGGGCTGGGAGCCGAATCCCGACGGGTCCTTCAACCTGGTCTTCGGCTACTTCAACCGCAACTGGGAAGAGGAGATCGACATCCCGCCGGGTCCCGACAATCGCATCGAGCCCGGCGCGCCGGACCAGGGGCAGCCGACCCACTTTCTCCCGCGACGCAATCGGTTCCTCTTCAGGATCCGCGTCCCGGCGGATTTCGGCGACAGCGAGGTCGTCTGGACCCTGACGAGTCCCAACGGCGAGACGAAGCGGGCGTACGCGACGCTCCACCCCGACTACTACGTCGACAACAGCGTGATCATGGCGAACAGCGGCGGGGGGGTCTCCGGCGAGATCTACAAGAACCAGCCGCCGGAGCTCACGGTCGACGGCAGGCTGACCCGCACCGCCAAGGTGGGACAGCCTGTCGATCTGGTGGCGCATGCCAGCGATGACGGGCTCCCCGAGCCGAGGCCCATGCGGCGCTTCGATCCGGCGCGGAGGCCGGTCAACGTGACGCCGAATGCCGCAAGCGGTCTCCGGCTGTCCTGGTTCGTCTACCGGGGCGCGGGGGAGGTCGTCTTCGATCCGCCGCAGTTCAAGGCCTGGGAGGACACCAGAAACAACGCGGACTCGCCCTATTCGCCCGGCTGGAAGACGCCCCCGGCGCCGCCGGATGGCAAATGGCTCGTGCAGGCGACCTTCAGCGAGCCGGGAACCTACGTCCTGCGCGGACTCGCCCATGACGGGGGGCTCCTGGCGGCCGAGGACGTGACCTTCGTCGTCAATCCGTGACGGCACGACGTCCGGCCGGAGGGTGATGCATCCGCGGTTGCGCCTCCCGTTCGTCACCTTCCTGAGCGCCGCGCTCGCGTCCGTTGCGGCGGTGCCGCTCGGCGCGCAGGAGGCCGCGCCGCGGCACGTCGTGCGGTCGACGCCGGAGAACGTCGTCTGGGGCTGGTTCCCGATCGATCGTGCGCCCGTCCTGACCGTCCGCTCGGGCGAGACGGTCCGCATCGACACGCTCAGCCACGCCGGGGCCACGCAGGCCGCGGATCCGGAGCGCTATCTCGGCCAGTTCGGCGTGGCGCCCGAGGACGTCCTGCAGGACGTCCTCGACTTCTGGGAGACGCGGTCGGAGCGGCCCCGCGAGGGGCGCAGCGGCCACGTGATCACGGGGCCGATCTACATCAAGGGCGCCGAGCCGGGCGACGTGCTCGAGGTGCAGGTCCTGGCTCTGCGCACGCGGGTGTCCTACGGCATCAACAGCACGGGCCCGACGACCGGCGTCCTCGGTCCGGGCTATCCCGGCACCGCGCCCGACGACGAGCCGTTCCCCGGCATGCCGGCCGTGCGGCACTTCATTCGGACCGGGGAGGTCGGCGGCCGGGAGGTGGCCTTCTTCTCGGACACCGTCCAGGTGCCGCTCGCGCCGTTCATGGGCATCATGGCCGTGGCGCCGGAGAGCCCGACCGTCGGGCAGCCGGGCGTGACCCTGGCCGGCGTGCAGGCGTCGCGCCCGCCGGGGCCGTTCGGCGGGAACCTCGACGTCAAGGACCTCACGGCCGGCAGCACGCTCTACCTGCCGGTCTTCCATCCGGGCGCGCGCTTCTACGTCGGGGACCCGCACTCCGCGCAGGGCGACGGCGAGGTGAGCGGCACGGCCATCGAGCAGTCGCTCGACGGCGATTTCCGCTTCGTCCTGCACAAGGACCGCTCCATCGCCGGCCCGCGCGCCGAGAACGCGGCGCACCACATCCTGATGGGGATCGATCTCGACCTCGACCGCGCGCTGCGCAACGCAGTGGTGGCGACGGTCGATTTCCTCGTCGAGGAGCGCGGCCTGACGCGCTCGCAGGCGTTCTCGCTCGCCAGCGTCGCGGTCGACTTCCGCGTCGCCGAGGCCGTCGATCTGACACAGGTGGTGACGGCCTTCGTCCCGAAGGCGATCTTCCTGGAGCCGTAACGGCTCACCACCCGGCAATCGTCGCTTCCGGCTCCGGTTGCCGCCCAACCAACCCTGGCCGGGAGTCTACGCCGTTCTGCGGCGCAGACTCCTAGCCGAGGACCCGGATCACGACGCGCCGGTTCTGCGCGCGTCCCTCCGCGGTGTCGTTCGGCGCCGCCGGCCATGTCTCGCCGAAGCTGAGCACGTTCATCTTGTGCAGCGGCACCTTGTGCATGTCGTACAGATACATCTTCACCGCCTCGGCCCGCTCGAGGCCGAGACGCAGGTTGTGGGGCTCCGATCCCATGGAATCCGTATGGCCCTCGATCTCGAGGTACACGTTCCGGTGCTCGACCTTGATCCGGGCCACCAGCTCGTCGATGCGCGCGCGGACTTCTTCCGGCAGGTCGGCGCTGTCGATGACGAAGTCGCCGTGCGCCTCGTTGAGCGTCACCTCGTAGATCAACCGGTTGGCCGCCTGCTCGATCCGATCGAGGCGCGCGTTGACCGCCTGGGCGGCCCCGGTGGCCGTCTCCATCAGTTGCTGGCCCATCTGCGCCACCTGCTGTATCTGACGATCGACGTCGTCGATCCGATCCTCGTTGTCGGCCGTGCGCTCCTGCGTCTCCTCGACCGCGGCGGCCAGCGTTTCGATTCGCGCGGCCGCGGCGGCGGCCGCGGTACGGACGTCGGCGCGCGACGCGCACGCCGTCGACGCGGCGAGGACCGCCGCGCCCAGCAACAGCATCCACTTCCCCGTCATCCGCATGGTTCCTCCCTGGCGGCTCACTCGTAGTCGGCGACATCCAGCGACCAGGCGATGATCTCCTCGTCGTTCCGGATGTAGATGTGCTTGTTGGCGTAGGCCGGGTGCACCCAGTTCACGTAGCGCAGCTCGCGGCGGTTGCCCGGCGCGGAGGTGGGCGTGATGAGCTGCGTGCGGCTGATCTCCTCGTAGCCGGCCGGACTCAGGCGGGAGATGATGAGCTCGCCGCGGTCGTTGTTGATGAACACGCGGTTGCCGTTGCGCACCATGAACCCGGACACCCAGCGCCGCCGCTCGACGGTCGCTTCCTGGGTCTCCCAGATGCGCTCGCCGGTGGCGGCGTCCAGGCAGCGCAACTGGCCGTAGCTGCAGATGCCGTAGATGTAGCCGCCGTCGATGATCGGGGTCGCGAGGACGGCGTGCAGCCCCTCGGTCAGGATCTCGCTGTTGCTCGAGCCCTTCCAGGCCACCGTGGCGTCGGGCCGATCCTGGTTGAGGTTCAGCATCATCGGCCCGTCGTAGAACGTCGTGAAGAAGAGCTGCGAGCCGATCTGCACAGGCACCGCGACGGTCATCGCGCCCCCCACCGTGTAGGGCTGCCGCCAGTAGATCTCGCCGGTCTCCGGATCGAGCGACGCCACCTCCTCGGGATTCCAGACGATGAGCTGCCGCGCGCCGCCGGCCTCGATGATGATCGGCTGCGCCACGCCGAGGTCCTCGTCGCTCGGCAGCGCCCGCCAGATCTCCTCGCCGGTCAGCTTGTCGAAGGCGACCACGCGCGCGTCCTGCGCGCCGCCGACCAGGCAGATGAGCCGGTCGCCGTCCACCAGCGGGGCGCTGGCGAACCCCCAGTCGTAGCCCCACCGCATCCGGTTCACCTCGTAGTCCTCGCCGTAGTTCTTGCGCCACAGCAGCGTGCCGTCGGTGACGTTCAGCGCGGACAGGACGCCGGTGCGGCCGAGCGTGTACACGCGGTCCTCGTCGACGGTCGGCGTGGCGCCGGGGCCTATCTCCCACATGACGCCGGCGTAGTCCGCGTCCCACTCGACCGTCCACAGCGTGCGGCCGGTCGCTTCGTCGAACGCCAGCGCGCGCTCGACGCCGCGCATGCCGCGGGTCGGCTCCCAGTCGGTCGCGAAGACGCGCCCGTCGGCCACCGCCAGCCCGGAGTAGCCCGCCTTGATCGGCATCCGCCAGCGCGCCTTGAGGCCGTCGGCCGGGAACGTCCGGAGAATCCCGGTCTCGGGCCAGATGCCGAGGCGGCCCTTCCCGCGAAACTCGGGCCAGTCCTCGGCGTGGGCGGCGCCTGGGGCGGCCGCGACCAGCGAGCCGAGCGCAAGCGCCAGGAGCCCGTGGTTGATGAGCTTCATGGTGGTCATCCTCCTCCGCATCGTCTGCGAGGTCAACGCGCCGCGAGCTCGGCGTAGATCGCCTCGATGCTCGCCTCCGCGCGCTCCATGTCGTACGCGGCGTAGCGCTCGGGCAGGGTGAGGGCGGCGGCCGCCTCCGCGGCGCTCCGGCCGGCCTCGTAGGCCGCCTCGGCCGCCCCCACGAACTCGCGGGTGAACTCGGCGTACTCCACGAAGTCCTGCCAGCTCGTCCACGGCTCCCGCCGGTCGCGCCGGCCCCGGCCGGCGTACGTCGAGGGCGGCGGCGTGCGACCGGTAATCGCGCGCTCGACCCCCTCTATCGTCGCCGCGGCGCGGGCCAGCGTCTCGGGGTACGCGAGGTAGCTGCCGCCGCTGGCCGCGTCGATGCCCGGCACCCGCTTCGCGGGGAACAGGTCGCCCATGTACGCCACCCCCTTGGCGGGGAACACGGCGACGATGTCGCCGTCGGTGTGCGCCGGGCCGAAGTAGTACAGCTCGATGCGGTCCAGATCCTCGAGCAGGGAGAGCCGCTCGGCGAACGTCGTGGTCGGCAATCCCGGCGCGTCAGGTCCCGCGAACACCTCCATGCGGGCGCCGGTGTTTTCGTGCGCCACGATCTGCGTCACGTCCTCGAACCCGGCGTTCCCGCCCGCCTCACCCGCGTGCGCGTGGCTGTTGATGATGGTCGTCACCGGCAGGTGGGTCACCAGGGCCACCGCGTCGAGCACCGCCTGGCTCCAGCCGGGAGGCATCGCGTCGACCAGGACGATGCCGCCGTTGATCTCGTCGATGAGCGCCAGCGCGTTGCCGCCGCCGCCGGACAGGTGGTAGAGGGTGTCGCGCACGTTCAAGGTGTCGATGCGGACGACCTTCGGCTCCTCGTCCTGCGCGCGCGCTGCGCCGGCGGCCGCCGCCAGCCCGACGGCGGCAATCAGGACGCTCGATGCAAGCGACCGCCTCATGCGGCACCTCCTCCGTCACATTCCGCGAGAAGGGGCATTATTGCACGCGTCGGCTACAATGCATGCCTTCGCCGGCGGCCGGAACGGTCATCGTGTTCGGATTACCATCGGAGTCTGCGCCCTGGAACGGCGCGGAAGGAGGAAGGTCGATGTTGCGCAACAAGTCCTTCGGTCTCGTCCTGCTGGCGCTCGTCTTCGCCGGCGGCTTCGTCGCGGGCAATTTCACCGAGTCGCCGGGGGCGGCGCGCGCGCAGGAGCACGACCACGGCGAGCACGTCTTCGAGCTGCGCACCTACACCGCGTCGCCCGGCAAGCTGAGCGACCTGGAGGCGCGGTTCCGCAACCACACCGTCGGCCTGTTCGAGAAGCACGGCATGACGAACGTCGGCTACTGGGTGCCGACGGACGAGCCGCTCTCCGAGAACACGCTGATCTACGTCCTCGAGCACGAGAGCCGCGACGCCGCGCAGGCGAGCTGGGACGCCTTCCGCTCGGATCCCGAGTGGATGGAGGCGCGCGCCGAGTCGGAGCGGAACGGGCGCCTGGCCGCCAACGTCGAGGCGGTCTTCATGAAGGCGACCGACTATTCGCCCATCCACTAGAGCCACGCGCAATCCGTCTGCCGCGCCGCCGGGCCCGGCGCGCGGCAGACGCCCTCGCCCCGCCTCTCAGAACCTGAACAGCCGCGTCAGCTTGACGACGAACGCCCGGTTCAGCAGGAACGGACGCGGGTTCAGCGTGTCGCGCTCGTCGGTGTAGACGACGAACAGCTCGCTGCCGGGCTGGTACTCCCAGCGGAAGCGGACGTTGCTGCCGATCGCGTTGTCGGCCGAGTTGTACTGCAGCAGCGCGGCCACGAACATGCGCGGCGACAGGGTGTAGGTGACGCGCGTCGACACCAGCTCGGTGGTGAAGCTGCCCTCCGGCAGGTCGATCCAGTTCAGCGAGATCGTCGGCTCGAGCGTCAGTTGCGGCGTCAGCGTGATGCGGCCCCGGTAGTAGCTGAGGGTCGTCTTCTCGCCGCCGTAGAACCGCCCGAAATCGACGGCGACCCCGCCGCTGAGAGGCCGCTGCTGGGCCATCGAGTATCCCGCGCGATAGTTGAGGAACGAGTACCCGCCGACCGGAATCGTGACGCCGGGCGCGATGTTGAACGGTTCGGTCAGGAACTCGTAGTTGTCCGTGGCCAGCGCGAACAGCAGGTCGCCGGTCTCCAGCTCGGTGATGAACTGCCCGCGCTGGAGCCTGGTCTCCATGCGCCCCGCGCCGTCGGTGATGTGGTCGACGCTGGCTTCCCACGTGAACTTCCTGACGGCGTCGATGCCCTGGGGGCGCGGGCTGAAGCGGAACATGCCGAAGTTGCGCCGGAAGCCGAAGCGCCGGACGAAGCCGATCTCGGGATTGAAGTTGGCGCCGACGCGCAGATGGTCGGCGGTGAAGGCCCAGAGGTCGCCTTCGTAGTACAGCTCCGTGCGGTAGCTCAGGTTGTCGTCGCGCACACCCGGGGTGTCGGTGCGCGCGAGGTACGTGTTGAAGTTCAGCGCCTCGTAGAAGGAGAACACGCCGTCGACCCCGTACACTTGGTTGGGGCCGGCGCCCCCGCTCGCCAGCGAGCGCCGGGTGAAGATGCCGCCGATGCTGCTGCGCCGCAGCACGTCGCGCTTGATGCGGGCGACGGTGAAGTTCGTCGGCGCGGCGTCGCCGGTGGCGCTGTCGCCCGTCTGGACGTTCAGCAGCCCGATGCTGAACGGCCCGGTCTTGCCCGTCAGCCGGCCGCCGCCCTGGATCGGCACGGTCTGGCCGCCCGCGAGCCCGATGCGCCGGCTGAAGAAGAGAATCGGCGCGTCCACCGCGAACCCCTCGCCGGTGACGAAGAAGCGGTTCGGGTCCGGGCGCCGGCCGCCCCCGAAGTCGAAGATGCCCTGCCCCTCGAGGAAGAACTCGCGCTTCTCCGGAAAGAACAGGCTGAAGCGGGTCAGGTTGACCTGCCGCTCGTCCACCTCGACCTGCGCGAAGTCGGTGTTGTAGGTCAGGTCGGCGGTGAGGCCCTGCGTGACGCCGAGCTTGAGGTCGACGCCGGCATCGCCGCCCAGCCGGTTCGAGAACGGCGCCGCCGCCGCGAAGTCGCTCGTCGCGTCGGAGATGGCGTACGGCTTGAGCTCGATCGGCATGCCCGACGAGGGCACCTCGAGGCCCGTCAGCGTGGCGGCCAGCGACACCCTGAACATGCCGGTCATGCCGAACGCGGCGGGCATGGGCGTGAGGAACGACTGCTCGTTCTTCCAGGCCGCCCGCCGCTGCACGTTGATGCCCCACAGCTGCGCCGCGCCTGTCCGGTAGCGGAGCGACTTGAACGGGATGGCCAGCTCGAGGGTCCAGCCGTCCTCGAAGCGGCCGGTGCGCACGTCCCAGACCGTGTTCCAGTCCACGTTCGGCGTCCGCTCGTTGGTCACCGTCGCGTCGAAGATCGCGCCCAGCGCGTTCGTGATGAAGATGTTGCCGTTGCGCCGGTCGTAGTACGTGTCGAGGATGACCGCGAGGCTGTCGTTGCCGAACATGCCGGGGCTGTCGCGCTTCATCTCGTTGGCCACGACGCGGCCCGGCTCGGAGACCAGGCAGCGCGCCGCGACGTACAGGGTGTCGCTATCGAACAGGACCCAGATCTCGGTCCGCTCGGTCGCGACCGCCCCGGTGTCGGGCTCCTGCTGGACGAGGTCCGTGACCGGCGGCACCGTCAGGTACACCTCCTCGTCCAGCCGGCCGTCGAGCTGCAGCGGGGCGTTCAGCCGGATGGCCCGCATGGTCATCCGGCCGCGCGCGTCGCGCGAGACGACCTCGGGCGGCACCGGCGGCGGCGGGCCGTCGATGGCCGCGGTCGGGCTCAGCGCCAGCCCGGCGAAGGTCCCGGCACCCGCGGCCGGCGCGGCCGTCGGCGCGGGCGGAAAGCCGGCGTCGGGCCGGGTGGCCTGCGGCGCGGCCGGCGCGGGGTCCGTGCCCGCCGGGATGCCGGCTGCGCGGGGCGCCGGCGGGCCCGCGGGCGATCGCTCCGCCGCGTCCAGCGCGTCGGCCAACTGGTCGGCCAGCGCGTCCTGGAGCGCCAGGAGCGCCGACAGCTCGCCGTCCACCCGCGCGGCCGCGACGACGGTCGCCGAGGCTGCGTCGACGAGCTCCGCGGTGATCCGGAGCCGGCCGCCCACCCGCTGGTAGCTGCCCTGCACCAGCCAGCGTGGGTCGGCGGCGCTCCCCGCGGCGTTGAGGTCCGCGAATACCGAGGCCGCGATCCCGGCGCCGATCCACGCGTCGGCGGCGTCACCGCTCAGGTTGGCGAACGGCTGCACGGCGACGCCGGCGCGCGGGGCGGGGACCGGCGCTCCGGCGCCGGGCTGGGCGCGCGCGGGCGCCGGCTGGACCAGCAGCCACGCCGCCAGCAGCGCTGCGCCGCGCACGAGGGACGTGAATGTGACGTTGCGGTGCGACATGAGCAGCGGAACGGCCGTCTGGCCGCCAACGTCGAGGCGGTCTTCATGAAGGCTGCTGCGTCGCCGGGCCCGGCGCGCGGCAACGTTCTCGCCTCGCCTTTCAGAACCTGAACAGCCGCGTCAGCTTGACGACGAACGCCCGGTTCAGCAGGAACGGGCGCGGGTTCAGCGTGTCGCGCTCGTCGGTGTAGACGACGAACAGCTCGCTGCCGGGCTGGTACTCCCAGCGGAAGCGGACGTTGCTGCCGATCGCGTTGTCGGCCGAGTTGTACTGCAGCAGCGCGGCCACGAACATGCGCGGCGACAGGGTGTAGGTGAAGCGCGTCGACACCAGCTCGGTCGTGAAGCTGCCCTCGGGCAGGTCGATCCAGTGCAGCGAGATGTTCGGCTCGAGCGTCAGCTGCGGGGTCAGCGTGAGCCGGCCCTGGTAGTAGCTGAGCGTCGTCTTCTCGCCCCCGTAGAACCTGCCGAAGTCGAGGGCAATCCCCCCGCTGACGCCCCGCTGCCGGGCCAGCGAGTATCCCGCGCGATAGTTCAGGAACGAGTACCCGCCGACCGGAATCGTGACGTCGGGCGCGATCTGGAACGGCTCCACGAGGTACTCGTAGTTGTCGGTCGCCAGCGCGAACAGCAGGTCGCCGGTCTCGAGCTCGGTGACGAACTGCCCGCGCTGGAGCCGCGTCTCCATGCGGCCCGCGCCGTCCGTGATGTGGTCGACGCTGGCTTCCCAGGTGAACTTGCGCACGGCGTCGATGCCCTGCGGGCGCGGGCTGAAGCGGAACATGCCGAAGTTGCGCCGGAAGCCGTAGCGGCGGACGAAGCCGATCTCGGGATTGAAGTTGGTGCCGACGCGCAGGTGATCGGCGGTGAAGCCCCAGCGGTCGCCCTCGTAGTACAGCTCCGTCCGATAGCTCAGGTTGTCGTCGCGCAGCTCCGGGGTGTCGGTGCGCGCGATGTACGTGTTGAAGTTCAGCGCCTCGTAGAACGAAAACACGCCGTCTACCCCGTACACCTGGTTCGCGCCGTCGCCGCCGGTCGAGAGCGAGCGCCGGGTGAACATGCCGCCGATGCTGCTGCGCCGCAGCACGTCGCGCTTGACGCGGACGACGGTGAAGTTCGTCGGCGCAACGTCGCCGGCCGGGGTATCGCCCGTCTGGACGTTGAGCAGGCCGAGGCTGAACGCCCCGGCCTTGCCGGTCAACCGGCCGCCGCCCGTGATCGGCACGGTCTGGCCGCCCTCGAGGCCGATGCGGCGGCTGAAGAAGAGGATCGGGGCGTCGACGGGGAAGCGCTCGCCGGTGATGAAGAAGCGGTTGGGCACGGGGCGCTGGCCGCCGCCGAAGTCGAAGATGCCCTGTCCCTCCAGGAAGAACTCGCGCTTCTCCGGAAAGAACAGGCTGAAGCGGGTCAGGTTGACCTGCCGCTCGTCCACCTCGACCTGGGCGAAATCGGTGTTGTAGGTCAGGTCGGCGGTCAGGCCCTGGGTGACCCCGAGCTTGAGGTCGACGCCCGCGTCGCCGCCGAGCTGGTTCGTGAACGGCGTCGGCGCCGCGAAGTCGCTCGTCACGTCGGAGATGGCGTACGGCTTTATCTCGACCGGCATGCCCGCCGAGGGCACCTCCAGCCCCGTCAGCGTAGCGGCCAGCGAGACCCTGAACATGCCGGTCATGCCGAACGCGGCGGGGATGGGCGTGAGGAACGACTGCTCGTTCTTCCAGACCGCCCGGCGCTGCATGTTGATGCCCCAGAGCTGCGCCGCGCCGGCCCGGTAGCGCAGCGACTTGAACGGGATGGCCACCTCGACCGTCCAGCCGTCCTCGAAGCGGCTGGTGCGCACGTCCCAGACGGTGTTCCAGTCCAGGTTCGGGGTCCGCTCGTTGGTCACCGTCGCGTCGAAGATCCCGCCCAGCGAGTTCGTGATGAAGATGAACCCGTTGCGCCGGTCGTAGTACGTGTCGAGGATGACCGCGAGGCTGTCGTTGCCGAACATGCCGGGGCTGTCGCGCTTCATCTCGTTGGCCACGACGCGGCCCGGCTCGGAGACCAGGCAGCGCGCCCCGACGTAGAGGGTTTCGCCGTCGAACATCACCCAGACCTCGGTGCGCTCGGTCGCGAGCGCCCCGGTGTCGGGCTCCTGCTGGACGAAGTCCGTGATCGGCGGCACCGTGAGGTACACCTCTTCGTCC